>NZ_JBVTKY010000002.1:0-3410 GCF_055760375.1 Pseudomonas sp. m6p | reverse complement strand
CTTACGGTTGAATGATCTATGTATCCTCCCACGATACATCGATGTATCGTCACACGATACATAGATGCACAGCTCCAAGAGACATACCGCACGGAAAAAGATACAACCCATTGACAAAAGAAACTAATATGTTATTTTGTTATTAATGAACAAGTATTAAAGGTTTAAAGATGGAAACCCAAGAACAAATAAGTGCGGAAATCGCAAGATTAAGAGACAGTAACGCTAGATTATTAAGTATGATCGAAGAGCGTGACAGAGAAAAATCTCAAAAGAAAAATATTGATTTCGTTCAATTGTATAAAAAAGAATTAAAACAGTTGCGTGGCTTGGTTAAGCTAAACCCAACGGCTGCACAAATCTTGCTTGTTTTTGTTGAAAAGATGAACAAGCAAAATGCTGTAATTATGTCTTATAAGACACTTGAACAAATCACTAAAAAGAAACGCAATACATGCTCTAAGGCTATTAAAGACCTTCGAGAAGCTAAGTTCATCAATATCATTAAAGTCGGAAATGCCAACGCCTACGTTGTCAATTCCAATGTGTTTTGGTCTACCGACAATCAAATCAAAGAAAAATTTGCGATTTTTACAGCAACAGTTGTTGCGTGCGGTGCTGACCAAGATGATGATTTTGAAGATTGGAGCAATGTGAAGCTTAAACAAATCCCTATCATATATCCGGGAGAACAACTAAATCTAATAGATAATAAGGAGAACGAAGATGAATGAACCAGCATGGAAAGAACCATTAAAAACTATGGTTTTTAATGATAATTACATCATTTATTGCTTTTTGAATGATAGAAAAGACGCATTACAAGCAAAAGCAAAACAAATTGAGGGGTTGGCTAAGCCAATCCCACAAGAAACAAAGGATTATTATCGTTATTTAAAAGAAAAAATGGATTTTTTTGATGATGAAATCGAAAGAATTTTAAAAGAAATAAACCAATAAGCCCATCAGGGCTTTTTTTCTTCTTTAAAAACATTATGATCCTGTTCTATTACACAAAGATCTAGTTTTGCATCATAGTGCGAAGGCACATCAAAGTAACTTTTTGCATCATTCATAAACCCTGAGTTACTACATAACTCAGTTTTATCTATATGTAAATAGCATCTATTGTTTCCACCATTAAACATAATATTAAAGTCACGACCATACTCAATTGATGTTGTTATTGTTCGTACTGGATCAGGAATTAATAGCTCTATTTCATGACTATCAACCAAAATGTCTATGGCATTTTTTGCCTCATCACCTCTTGAACATAGACAAGTTTTAAAGGCTCCCTCAGTTCGTTGTTGAGCTACGCCGTAGCTCACATTATCCTTCATCAACTGGAAAACCCTTTCGTTCCGAGCATCTTGGCATGACTGGTTCGACCAGTCGAACGTCTGCCCTGCAGCAGCAAAAGCCAAAGCATCTGGTAGTAAAATCAAGAGCGTAGCGGCGATAATCTTGATCATCTTGGGCCTCCAGGTCTAGGACCTGCTGGACGTGGCCCAGAGGGCTTGCTGGCCTTGTTTTGCTGCGTTTCTCGTAGCTTTTCGCTGTTCTTTTTCATCTCATCGAGTAGTTTCTCTACTTCGCTAGAATTAACGTTAATTTCATTGATTAACTCTTTTGTATTTTCCAATGTTGGTATCTTACCATCAAAAAAATGGATTATTTTTTTTCCAATATTCCATAATTTTTCATATGTATTAGGAAATTTATTTTTAATTATTTTTTTAAATTTACTATATACACTTGAATCATCTTCTAGCTCTTGTTTAATAAAGTCAGTAGCTTTACCGATGTTGTTTTTAATATCTTCATATGCTTTTGCCTTGCTATTTATCTCAGTTACAACATCTTTGAGGCTTTCACATTGATTCTTCATTCCAGAGGCTAAAATAGCCATTTTCTCTGCAATTTCTTCATTTTCTTGGATGATCCTTTCAAGATCTTCATGCTTCCTAGCAATAAAATCGTCTTTTTCAAGATGATCAGCATGTAGATCGTCTTTCGGCTTACCTCTCACAAATCCCAGCGGTGCGAAAACGTCACCGGCTAGGTTCTGCAATTTGCTCCAGGGAGACTCAGATCCACGCTTTTGCATGTCTCTCAGTGGTGCTTTTCCAGTCTTAAAATCATGATTGAAGAAAATCAGTTGAGCGTGATAATTCATCGCTATTTCACCCGTTTCCGGATTTTTATAACCTTCATCAGCATGAAAAGCCCAGCCGACTGGCGTCAGGCCGGTCTCTTCTTGAACCTGATTCATGAAATTTTTGATGTATTTGCTCATTATTGCTTTGTAGTGTGGATCTTGTGCAAATTCTTCGAATTGCTCACGGGAGAACGCCAAAACACCGTCGATAAAGGTGTTTGCGTTCTTTTGTATCTTCTTACCTTTATCTGTCTCTACTTGGGCATAAATCCTATTATATTCGTCAATAATTGAATAACCACAATCGAAATTATTCTTTTCCAGCTCTTTGATTTGGTTTTTATTCTCTGCAAATTGACGTTCTACATGACCAATCTCGCCAGAAGATTGTGAATGTTTGTAATACTTGGCGTTAAAAGATACAAAATTACTCATAATTGAAAAAGATGTTTTTATACTTATACAAATATCATGCCGCAAATAAAAATCAAGTGCTTTAAAAACACATCAAGAGCTTTAAAAGCTTCATATGCTTTAAAAGCACTTTTTATAAGGTCAAAAGACAAAAACAAAGCCAGAGCAAAGCAAAGGCGTTTTAGCCCACTAAAACACTCTACGAGTGTGTGGGTGCTCCGCAGGCACCTGCCGGTGGGCAGAAGCAAGATCAAGATCTACAGCAAGATCAAGATCAAAAGCCGATATCCGGTTGCTGTTGCTGTTTCGTTTTTCGCCTCTACGAGGGCGAAGCACTCACCAGAACAGGCACCCGCTGGTGCCACCAACACACGACAGAACCAACCCCCTTGGGTTGTTCCGTGTGTGCTGTCAGTCACCAAAGATCAAAAGCGAGTGATCAAGGTGTGGGGTGGCTGGCCCACCCCTTCACACCTGATCCCTATGCGTTGCCTGATCGATCTGATCGAGGTCGTCTGGTGTGCTGGTGACACGCTTCACCGTCACCAGTGCAGCAGATGACCCAACAACGAACGCAGTGAGGCGTTAGTGCAATCACCTAGGCAAAGGGATTGCCTGATCATGATCGTCGATTCTAGGCCCACTGGAGGACGTTCTAGGACTATCTCCATCCCCTACCGGGCCAGAATCTCACCACATCAGCAATCTGATCACCGGCTTTTGATTGTTCAAAATTTGCACAGAATTCAAGGGTTAAAAACAGATATTAGAGGGGATTTCTCTATTTTTTACTGTAAACCTGAAAAAAGTCCTTATAAATCAATGAATTACGCCT
>NZ_CM147084.1:6022500-6742238 GCF_055760375.1 Pseudomonas sp. m6p | reverse complement strand
GCTCCTACAGGTGAAGTCGGTCAGAGCGTCGAGCGGATGACCTCCCCCAACCACTCCATGAACACCCGCACCCGCACCCGCAGCGGCAAATGCCGTTGCCGTGCGTACAGGATCGAAATGCCCATCGCCGGTGCCGTGAACTGCGGCAGCACCGTCACCAGCTCTCCGGTGTCCAGGTGCGGCTGCATGCCGGTGCGCGGTACCTGAATCAGGCCGAACCCGCCCAGACAGGCCGACTCATAGGCATCGGTGCTGTTGACCGTGACACTGCCGGCCATCGGCAGGCGCCGCACCTGACCGTCCTGTTCATACACAAACCCTTCCGAGCGCGAACCGAGCACGCCGACGTAATGCACCAGTCGATGCTGCGCCAGATCTTCCAGGGTCTGCGGCACACCATAGCGTTCAAGGTACGCGGGGCTGGCGCAGTTGATCATCGGGAAGTCGCCCAAGTGCCGCGCCACCACCGACTGATCCGGCTGCGCACCGATGCGCACCACGCAATCGAAGCCCTCGCTGAGCAGATCGACACGGCGGTCGGTGCTGCTGATCTCCAGCTCCAGATTCGGATGGCGCGCCATGAACTCCGGCAGCAGCGGCATGATCAGGCGCCGCGCGAGGATGTTCGGCATGTCGACACGAATCCGCCCGCTCAGCGACGCTGGATCCTGGCGAAACAGCCCCTCGATCTCGTCCATGTGCGACAGCAGATCCTTGCTGCGTTCGTACAACACAAGACCGTCCTGCGTCGCCTGCACTTTGCGCGTGGTGCGTTGCAACAGGCGCGTGCCAAGCAGGCTTTCCAGAGCCTGCACATGCTCGGACACCGTCGAGCGCGGCAGCCCGAGACTCTCGCCGGCCAGGGTAAAACTCGACAGTTCGCTGACTCGGACGAAGGTGCGCAGCAATTCCAGTTTGTTCATGAGGACACCCGTTGATTGTTCGGCCAAGCCGATCAGTGATTCCGGTTTCAGCCTGTTTATCACCCCACGGCGGATAAATAAACTTTGCTCATCACCACTCACCGCAATCGAGGATTTCACATGAGCCGCAAAATCGCATTGATCACCGGCGCCAGTCGTGGCCTGGGAAAGAACGCCGCCCTGCACCTCGCCGCCGAAGGCGTGGACATCATTGGCACCTACAACAGCCGCGCCGATGAAGCCCAGGCGCTGGTGGCTGAACTGGAACAACGCGGCGCCAAAGCCGTGATGCTGCAACTGGATGTGGGCCGCAGCGACAGCTTTGCCGATTTCGCCACGCGGGTTGAGCAGGCGTTGCAGCACTTTGATCGTCCGCGCTTCGACTTCCTGATCAACAACGCCGGGATTGGCGTGCATGCGGCGTTCGCCGAAACCACTCCGGAACAGTTCGACCTGCTGATGAACATCCAGCTCAAAGGGCCGTTCTTCCTGACTCAGCAACTGCTGCCGCTGATCAATGACGGCGGGCGTATCATCAACATTTCCAGTGGGCTGACCCGCTTCAGCCTGCCGGGCTACGCTGCCTACGCGGCGATGAAAGGCGCGATGGAAGTGCTGACCCGCTATCAGGCCAAGGAGCTGGGGGCGCGGCAGATCGGCGTGAATATTCTGGCGCCGGGTGCTATCGAGACTGATTTTGGTGGCGGCGCGGTGCGCGACAACGCAGCGTTGAACGCGATGGTCGCCAGCAACACCGCACTGGGACGCGCCGGGCAACCGGATGACATCGGTGGCGCACTGTCGATGCTACTGGCGCCGGGTGCGCAGTGGATCAACGGGCAGCGGGTCGAAGCATCGGGCGGCATGTTCCTTTAAACCCAACACGCCCCTGTAGGAGCTGCCGCAGGCTGCGATCTTTTGATCTTGTTTTTAAAAAATCAAAGTCAAAAGATCGCAGCCTTCGGCAGCTCCTACAGGGGATTGGTGGTGTTTTTTCAGGCGGGGTAACCGGTGATTTTGCGGATGCTCTGATAGAGCGGTTTGAGCTGGCGATACATGCGCAGGTACACCTCGTTGTACAAACGCTCATAGACCTGCTGCGCCTCGGGCTGCGGCGTGAACACCGTGCCCACTCGCGTCATCGCAGCGATCGCCGTGGGGAAATCCGCATACAATCCCAACCCCACTGCACAACAGATCGCCGCGCCCAGCCCCGATGCTTCATACACATGCGGGCGCTCCGCCGGCAGACCAAAAATATTCGCCGTCAGCTGCATCGCCGCATCACTCTGCGAACCGCCACCGGCCACCCGCAGACGCTTGACCGACACCTTCGAGCGCTTCTCGATGTTCTCCAGGCCCTGGCGCAACGCATACGCCAGCCCTTCCAGAATCGCCCGGTAAATGTGCGCGCGGGTGTGCACGTCGCCGAAGCCGATCATCGCGCCCTTGGCCTCGACGCCCGGCTCACGAATCCCCGGCGACCAGTACGGTTGCAGCATCAGCCCCATCGATCCCGGCGGCACCGCGTTGACCAGCGCATCAAACAGTTGCTCGGGTTCAATGCCCTGCTCTTGCGCCTGCTGCATTTCGCGCAGGCCGAACTCATTCTTGAACCAGCTGACCATCCAGTAACCGCGATAAATCATCACCTCGCAGTTGTACTGGTCGGGCACCGCCGAGGGGTACGGCGGAATCAACGGGACGATTTCCAGATAGCGCGAGCGGGTGCTGGTGATGGTCGCGGTGGTGCCGTAGGACAGGCACACGGTGCTCGCATCGACCACGCCTGAACCGACCACTTCGCAGGCCTTGTCAGCGCCGGCAGCAATCAGCGGCAAACCTTCGGGAATGCCGGTATGGCGAGCGGCTTCGGCGGTGATATAGCCGAGGGTTTCGCCAGGTTTGTGCAAGGTCGGCAATTGCTCCGGGCGCACCGCCAGCGCCCGCCATTTCCAGTCGCTGGGTGCGGCCCATTTCAGGCGTTTGAAGTCGAACGGCAGGTAGCCGACGCAACAGCCGACCGAGTCGACAAAGCGCCCGCACAGGCGATGGGTGAGAAACCCCGAGAGCAGCAAAAACTTGTCGGTCGCCGCCCAGACTTCAGGCTGGTGTCTGGCGATCCAGTTGGCCTCTGCCTGAGCGCGAAAATAATCCACGGTGGCCTGCGCGCCGACCAGTTTGAACAGCCAGCCCCACGGTCCCTTGATCCCGCCCTCGACGTCGCTCTGGCGCTGATCGAGCCACAGAATCGCCGGGCGTAGCGGCTTGCCCTCGGCATCGACGTTGATCACCGTGCCGCGCTGGGTGGTCAGCGACACCCCGGCAATCTGCGAGCGATCAATCCCGGTTTGCGCCCACAGCTGCTGGCAGGCCTCGCCGAGTTTCGCCCAGTAATATTGCGGGTCCTGCTCGGCCCAGCCCGGCTGCGTCGAGTAGTACGCCTGCAATTCGACCTTGCCTTTACCGAGCAGATTGCCCTGCAAATCGAAGAGCAATGCGCGCACGCTCTGGGTGCCGTTGTCGATCGCCAGCAGGTAGCGCTTGTTCGAGTGGTTATCCATGGCGCTCTCTTCAAGGGGCCTCAAGGCGTGGCATCCGGCAGGCCGTGGTGACGTTGCCACAACGCCCGGTAACGCTGCAGCTCTTGCTGCCAGCGTGCATCGTCCCAGCCCAGGCGGGGCTGGCAGAGTTGGCGGATGGCGGCGAAATGCGCCTCGCCACCACGCGCCAGCAACAGGCCCAGACGAGTGCGGCGCAGCAACAGATCATCGAGGTGCAGCACCATTTCCGCCTCACAGGCGAAGGCCAGTTCTGCCCACAAGGTGTCAGTGTTGCCAACCGTTTCGTGGCCCAACTCGGCGATCAACTGCGCCAGTCGCGGCAGATCGCGACCGTGCCTGCCGGCCAGCCGTCGCCACTGTTGCGGGCTGAGTCCGGGAATGGTCAGTGGCGCTACGGCGGCAAAAACGGCGGCGCCATCATCTTCGAAAGAGCGACCGAGCATGTCGGCACAGGCCTTGAGCACTTCGACGGCTTGCGGGCGAAACGTCGTCAGTTTGCCGCCGGCCAACGTGACGCAACCCGGCTCCTGCCACAGCACATGCTCACGGGTTTCATTCGACGGCTTGCCTTGCTGTTGACCCGCCGCGCTGCCCACCACCGGACGCACGCCGGACCAGGTCGACAGCACATCGCTCGCCGTCACTTCGGCACCCGGAAATTGTTGCGTGCAGGCCGCCAGCAGATAGTCGAGCTCTTCAGCGCTGATGCTCGCGCTCTGATCCAGATCCTCACGATGATCGAGATCCGTAGTGCCAACCACCGTCGCCCCTTCCCACGGAAAAACAAACACCGGCCGCCGGTCGCGCGCATGCAGAAACGTGAAGGCCTGCGCCACTGGCAAACGCCAGCCCGGCAGCAGCAGATGACTACCGCGCAATGGCCGCAGTTGTCGCGGAGCCTCGGGCAAACGCAGGCGCTCAGCCCACGCGCCGGTCGCCACCGCCAGCACGCCGCAACGCAATTGCCGCGACCCACCCGCCTCACAGTCCTCGATCTGCACCCCACACACCCGGCCGTCTTCGCGCAGCAAATGTTCGACGCGCACCCCGTTGAGCACCACTGCGCCATCAGCCCGCGCTTCGCGCAACACGCGCATCACCAGCCGTGCGTCATCGGTCAGCGCATCGATAAAACAGGTGCCGCCGAGCAGGTGGTTTTCCTTCACCCCCGGCGCGAGAAAACGCAGTTGCTGCGCGTCATGAAAACGATGGCTGCGCCGTCCCGCCAACGCGTCATACACCGACAACAAGCCACCGAGCACACGCGGCCCGGGAAAGCCGCCGCGATAGTGCGGCATCAGGAAACTCATCGGCTCCACCAGCCCCGGCGCTTCGTCGAGCAGGCGCTGGCGCTCGCGCACCGAATCGCGGGTCAGGCGCCACTGGCCCTTGGCGATATAACGCAATCCGCCGTGAACCATTTTCGACGACCGGCTGGAGGTACCCCAGGCGAAATCCCGTTGCTCCAGCAGCAGACAACGCCAGCCACGCCGTGCCGCTTCGCGCAGAATGCCGGCACCGCTGATGCCGCCGCCGATGACGATCAGATCCCAGCTTGCGTCGGCCAATGTCGGCAAGGTTTGCTGGCGCCACGCGGCGTTCCAGTCCGGGTGCATGATCGTCACTCCTGCATCAGCGTGCCGGGGTTGAGGCGCCCGGCCGGATCGAAGTGCCTGCTCAGCGCCTGCAAGGTATCCATCGCCAGCGCGCCTTTTTCGCGCGGCAGGTACGGCGCGTGATCCTTGCCGACCCCATGCTGGTGGCTGATGGTGCCGTGGTTGTCGACGATGGTCTGGCTGGCCGCGTGCTTGAGCGCCTGCCAGCGCGCCAGCGTCGCCGGATAATCCGCAGCCGGGCGAAACACGTAAGTGGTGTAGATGCTCGAGCCTTCGCCGTAAACGTGGGACAGATGGGTGAACACATGCACCCGCTCGCCCTGCGCTGCCAAGGCATCGCGCAGGCTGTTTTCGATCAGGTTGAGCAGATTATCGACGTTGCTCCAGTCGGTGGCGGTTTCCAGGGTGTCGACGACGTAGCCGGCGTTCCACAGGTTCTCGCGCAGGTAGGGGAAACGGAAGCGGTTCTGCGCCCACTTCTTGCCGAGCAAGGTGCCGGTAAACACGCCGCCGAAGGCTTTCAGATGCTGGCGCGCCTGACTCAGCGACAACGCGTTTTGCCGACGGTTGCCGGTCACGCCGAAAGTCAGCAGGCACTTGCTTTCACCGGCGCCGCGCAGGTTCAGGTACTTCTCCAGCCAGGCGATCTGCTGCGGATGCCCGGCCAGCGCCAGTTGGGTTTCGGTCTCCACCGCGTTCGACAAACGCAGCATCGACAGCGGCACTCGTGCCTGCGCCAATTGGCGGATCGCTTGCATCGCCTTGCTCCAACTGGGCAGGAACACTCCGTAAAAACGCTCATCGGCGGGTAGCGGACTGACCCGCACTTTGACCTCGGAAATGATCCCGAAACGGCCCTCGCAACCGAGCACCACTTCGCGCAGATCAGGCCCCGCCGCCGAAGCTGGGAACGTCGGAATTTCCAAGGGCCCGGCGAAAGTTTCCAGGGTGCCGCCGGCGAACAACTGCTCGATACGCCCGTAGCGCAACGACTGCTGACCACTGGAGCGACTGGCGACCCAACCGCCCAGCGTCGACAACTCCCACGACTGCGGGAAATGCCCCAGCGTGTAACCGCGAGCGCGCAACTGACTTTCCACCTGCGGGCCACTGGCACCGGGGCCAAACGTCGCCAGTTGGCTCTGCTCGTCGAGGTCGATCAGACGATTCATCCGCGCCAGCGACACGGTCACTACAGGTCGCGCCGAATCCGGCGGATTGATATGCCCGGCCACCGAGGTGCCGCCGCCGTAGGGAATCAGGCACAGGTCCTGCTCATGGGCGAGCGCCAGCAATTGGCGGATCTGCACGGCGGTCTCCGGAAACGCCACCGCGTCCGGATAGTTGCCCAGCGCGCCTTCGCGCAGCGCCAGCCAGTCCGGCAAACTCTGGCCCCGAGCGTGCAGCAGACGATCATGGGCATCAACGCTGTACAAGGCGTGCGCCGCCAGCCGCGAGACCGGCACCCGCGCCAATGCTGCCTCCAGCGTCGCATCGGGCAGCGCGCGCCCGGCCCCCAACCGTTCATGGAGAAAACTCGCACCCTGGGCCGGCAGTTCGACCACCGTGGTTGCATCTCCCCAGCCGTTCCAGCGTCGCATACGTCTGTCCTTCTTATGCAGTCTGATCAGTGATATTGCAGGCCTCCATACTAGTCAGCGGCCAAAAAGTGTCACGGTCGCATCCGGCCAGTTCGAGTAGCCAATTGAGTCAAACGTCGCGCAAGTGCCAGCCATTTACTTTAGTCGGGGTTTCAAATTACCTTTCAGGCATTCATTCGCTCACGCAGGCCTTGATCAAGGGATTCGGATCATGCAATCGCTCGGCTTCACCTCGGTTCCGCCGCTGCTCAAATACGTGCGCCATGCCGAGCAACTGGGCATGGCCATCGAGCCGGCGTTGGCCGCTGCCGGTTTGCAGGCGCAGCAACTGAGCGACAACAGCCTGCGCCTGCCGGGCGAAACCCATGAGCGCCTGCTCGATTATTTCTGCGAGCACTCGGGCGATCCGCTGTTTGGTCTCAACGCGGCAAACTTCGTCCTGCCCAATTCCTGGAGCGTGCTCGGTTACATCACGATGAACTGCGCGACCCTGGGCGATGCGATGAGCCGGATCATGCCGTTCGAAAAGCTGGTGGGCGACATGGGCGTCAGCCGCGCCGACGTGCAGGACGGTCACGTGCATCTGATCTGGACTTGCCGCTACGAGCGTCCGCGGATTCGCCGGCATCTGGTGGAAAACGTTCTTGGTTCATGGCTGCAATATGCGCGCTGGATTGCCGACACGCAGATGTCGCCCGCCGCCGTGTGGCTGGAACACCCGTGCCCGGCAGACGCCAGTCAGGCGCAGTACGAAGCGTTTTTCGATTGCCCGGTGCTGTTCGAGCAAGCGTATTCGGCGCTGATCGTGCCGTTGGCGTATCTGCAATTACCGCTGCGCCAGGCCGACGCGCAGTTGCTGCGCACCCTGGAAGAACATGCGATGGGGTTGATGGCGACGCTGGAGGATGCGTCGCTGGAGCAGCGGGTCAAAAGCATCCTGCGTCAGCTGCTCAAGGAAGGCTTGCCGCGCAAGGAACAGGTGGCCGAGCAGCTCGCGGTGTCGGTGCGCACGTTGCAGCGGCAGTTGCATCAGGCGGGGACGTCGTATCAGCAGATTCTCGACGATTTGCGCCAAGAGCTGGCGGAGCATTATTTGCTCAACAGTACGTTGCCGATTCAGGACATTGCGCAGTATCTGGGGTTTACCGAGCCGCGCTCTTTTCACCGAACCTTCAAGAGCCGGCGCGGGATGCCGCCGGGGGAGTTTCGGCAGATGCATCGGGGGTGATTGTTCTGGCCTCATCGCTGGCAAGCCAGCTCCCACAGGTTTCTTGGTAAAGCACAAATTTTGTGTACGACGCGATCACTGTGGGAGCTGGCTTGCCAGCGATGGCGCCAGTAGCCACCTTAATGGTTTGGCAGCGCTTTTTTTGTATGGCTCGACTCAGACACTGATCGCGTTGGTGAACACCAACCGATTACCAAACGGATCAGCAATCGTCATGTCCTGACTGCCCCACGGCATCGCCTGAATCTGTGGGTGCGAGAACTTGTAATCCTTGGCCTGCAACTGCTGCTGAAACGCCTCCAGCTCGTCGGTCTCGATGCGCAACGCCGAGCCCGGCGTCGCGTCGCCGTGATGCTCGGACAGGTGCAGCACGCATTCGCCACGGGACACCTGCAGATACAGCGGGAAATTCGCTTCGAAACGGTGCTGCCAGTCGATCTTGAAGCCGAGGAAGTCGACGTAGAACTCCAACGCCTTGGCTTCATCGAAGATCCGCAGGATCGGGGTGGTTTTGCCGAAGCTCATGGGGTGCTCCCTGACTGGTTGGCCCAAGCGTTTAGCGGGGCTGGATGTCAGCAATTCGGCTTGGCGATGGCTTTCTTTAATTGCAATGTGCCATCACTGTGACGTACTCCGCGAATCGTCAGCGAAAGTTGTCACGCAAATCCCCGTCCCGCGCCAGAAACCGCCCTTCCCGGCGACCACTCGCCTGCCCATCGCGATAACTCAACACACCATTGACCCACACCCCATCAATCCCCTGTGCCGCCCGCTGCGGATCAGTGAAATCTGCCACATCGCGCACCGTCAAAGGATCGAACAACACCAGATCCGCCCAATAGCCCTCACGAATCTCGCCGCGCTCTTTCAAGCCAAACCGCGCCGCCGACAGACCGGTCATCTTGTGCACGGCGGTGTGCAGCGGAAACAGCCCGACATCACGACTGAAATGTCCGAGTACTCGTGGGAAAGCGCCCCACAGGCGTGGGTGCGGGAACGGGTCCTCCGGCAGTCCGTCAGAGCCGACCATCGACAGTGGATGCGCGAGGATTTTTCGTACATCCGCCTCGTCCATGCCGTAGTACACCGCGCCCGCCGGTTGCAGGCGTTTGGCGGCGTCGAGCAGTGGCACGCTCCATTCGGCAGCGATGTCGATCAGGTCGCGGCCGCTGACCTCGGGGTGCGGCGTCGACCAGGTGATGGTGATGCGATGGGCATCGGTGACTTGCTTCAGATCCAGCGTCGAAGAGCTCGCCGCGTAGGGATAGCAATCGCAGCCCACATGCTGGGTTTTCGCCGCGGCCTCCAGCGCCGCGAGCAGCTGCGGACTGCGCCCCCAGTTACCCACACCGGCGCATTTGAGGTGGGAAATGATCACCGGCGATTGCGAGTGACGGCCAATGCTGAACGCTTCGTCCATCGCCTCCAGCACCGGCTCGAATTCACTGCGCAGATGGGTGGTGTACACCGCGCCGAACGCGGTCAGTTCTTCGGTCAGTTGCTTCACTTCATCGGTGGAAGCGTTGAAGGCGCTGGCGTAGGCCAGGCCTGTGGATAAACCGAGCGCGCCGGCCTCAAGGCTTTCACGCAATTGCTCACGCATGGCGGCGATTTCGTCTGGCGTGGCGGTGCGCAACAGGTCGTCGAGGTGATTGCTGCGCAGCGCGGTGTGACCGACCAGTGCGGCGACGTTCAGCGTGGTGTTCGCCGCTTCGACGGCGGCGCGGTAATCGCTGAAACGTGGATAGACGAATGCGGCGGCTGTGCCGAGCAGGTTCATCGGGTCCGGTGGATTGCCTTGCAAACTGACTGGCGAGGCACTGATCCCGCAGTTGCCGACAATCACCGTGGTCACGCCCTGACTGAGCTTGGGCAGCATCTCGGGCTGGCGGATGACCACCGTGTCGTCGTGGGTGTGCACGTCGATGAAGCCTGGGGCGAGCACGCGGCCGGCGGCGTCGATTTCTTCTGTGGCGCGAGCATCGTGCAAATCGCCGATACGTTCGATACGGCCGTTGAGAATCGCCACATCGGCGCGGTAGCCGGGCGTGTTGCTGCCATCGATAACGGTGGCGTTGCGGATCAGCGTGTCGTACAGCATGTCAGTCTCCCAGCGGCAGGTGATCGTCGCCGCCACGGTATTCGTCGAGGGCGAGTTTGATCCGCCGCAGACGTTCTTGATTGTCTTCAGGGTTGGCCAGCGCCAGCTCGGTGGCGAGCACATCAATAGCGAGCAACATGCCGTAGCGCGCCGCCGTCGGTTTGTAGATGAATGAGGTTTCCGCGCCTTGCAGCGGCAGGACGATGTCGGCCAGTTCGGCCAGCGGCGAGTCGACGCGGGTGATGGCCAGAATGCGCGCGCCATAGTTGCGCGCCAGCTCGACAGTTTCCAAAAGCTCCGGGGTGATGCCGGTCAGCGAGCAGACCATCAGCACGTGCTCGGCATTGAGGCTGGCGGCGGTGACGCGCATCATCACCGCGTCGTGGCACACCGCAATCGGGTAGCCGAGGCGCACCAGGCGTACCTGCAATTCATCGCTGCACAGGGTCGAGCAGCCGCCCATGCCGAACGCGTGAATCATCCGAGCCTGGCCGAGCATTTTCACCGCGTCGGCGAAGCGCGATTCGTCAAACCCGGCCAGATGCTGGCGCAGCGTGGTTTCGATATCGCCGACAATCTGCCCGTAGAACGCCGACTGTTCAGGGGTACCCGCCGGGTCAAGAAAACGGCTGCCAACGCCGCTGGCCTGGGCCAGTTGCAGGCGCAGATCGCGCAGGTCGCGGCAGCCCACCGTACGGGCAAAACGCGACAACGTGGCGGTACTGACTTCGGCCCGTTGCGCCAGCTCTTCGAGGCTGGCGGAGGCGGCAAAACCGACATCGTCGAGCATCAGTCGGGCGATACGGCCCTCGCCGGCGCTGAAGGAATCCTGACGAGCGCGGATCTGATAAAGGATGTCCATGGCGGCGGGCTCCGGTTACAGCAGGTAAGAAAGGCCGACGGTCAAAGCGAAAGCGACCAGCGAGATCAGGGTCTCAAGCACGGTCCAGGTCTTGAACGTCTGCACGACCGTCATGTTGAAGTATTCCTTGATCAACCAGAAGCCGCCGTCGTTGACGTGGGAAAAGATCACCGAGCCGGCGCCGGTCGCCAGCACCAGCAATTCCGGGTGTGGATAACCCAGACCGATGGCCACCGGCGCAACCACGCCGGACGCGGTGGTCATCGCCACGGTGGCCGAGCCGGTGGCCACCCGCATCAACGCGGCGAACAGCCAGCCCATGATCAGCGGCGACAGGTGAAATTCGTGGGCCAGCCCGACAATCTGATCGGTGACCCCAGCGTCCACCAGAATCCGGTTCAGACCACCGCCGGCGCCGACCAGCAAGGTGATGCTGGCGGTCGGTGCCAGGCACTCGTTGGTGAATTTGAGGATCGATTCACGGTTGAAACCCTGAGCGATGCCCAACGTCCAGAAACTCAGCAAGGTCGCCAGCAACAGTGCGATCACCGAGTTGCCGATGAACAACAGAAACTGATTGAAACCGCTGCCCGGCGTGGAGATCAGGTTGGCCCAGCCACCGATCAGCATCAGCACCACCGGCAATAGAATGGTCGCCATGGTAATGCCGAACCCCGGCAGTTTGTCGCGCGGCTCGCGGTCGAGAAATTGTTTTTCCAGCGGGTTATCCGCCGGCAGTTGAATGCGCGGCACGATGAATTTGGCGTACAGCGGCCCAGCGATGATTGCGGTGGGAATACCGATGGCAATCGCATACAGCAAGGTCTGCCCGACCGAGGCCTGATACGCCTGCACCGCGAGCATCGCCGCCGGGTGCGGCGGCACCAGCGCATGCACCACCGACAGGCCGGCAACCATCGGCAGGCCGACCAACAGAATCGATACGCCCACCCGCCGCGCCACGGTGAAGGCGATGGGTACCAGCAACACAAAACCGACCTCGAAGAACAGCGGCAGGCCGACCAGAAACGCGATGCAAACCATCGCCCAGTGCGCGTTCTTCTCGCCGAACTTCTCAATCAGGGTGCGGGCCATCTGCTCCGCACCGCCGGACTCGGCCATCATCTTGCCGAGCATCGTCCCCAGCGCCACCACCAGCGCAATATGCCCCAGCGTCTTGCCCACCCCGGCCTCATACGCCCCCACCACGCCCGACGGCGGCATGCCCGCCACCAGCGCCAGACCGATGGAAATCAGCGTGATGACAATGAACGGATTGAGCCGGTAGCGGGCGATCAGCACGATCAAGGCAATGATGGCTACGGCGGCATAAATCAGTAGCCAATAGCCGAACGAAGGCGTCATGCGGTACTCCTCGAAAGGGTCACGTTCGAATGGGTTGTGAAACTCATAAATCATTTCGAGATCGAGTTTTCAAACGCCATGAAAGTAATTTTCGTGGAGAGGTAAGGCGTGTCGCTGCTGGATATGTCTTGTCGCAATTAATGAAAATAGCGGGGCGGGATTTACATGGCTTTTCGGTGAACGAGAAACCAATGTGGGAGCGAGCTTGCTCGCGAAGGCGGCGTCACATTCAACATCTCTGCCGACTGATCCAGCGCTTTCGCGAGCAGGCTCGCTCCCACAGTTGATTGCATTCCTTCAGTCAGAATCCGTTCTATTTGTGGGAGCGAGCCTGCTCGCGAAAGGCTTGATGCGGTGCAACGGGATTCACACCATCTCGTTACGAATCCACTCCACCACCGACGTACGCTTTGGCGCCCAGCCCAGCCGTTCACGAGCGTGTTTGCCGCGTACGCGGCTGTTGGAGCCGAGCCCGTAGTTGGCCATTTCGTAGCCCCATTCGGCTTCGGCATCTTGCAGTGGCCAGTCTTGTGGCTGGCCCAGATTCAACGCCTGCGCCATGGCAGTGGTCATGTCGATGAACGAGGCTTCACCGCTTTCGACGAAGTAGAAGGTGCCGGGCACATTCCGGGTCAGCGCCAGCCGGTAAAGGGCGACGACGTCTTCGATGTGCACGTTGGACCAGATGTTCTTGCCTGTACCGACATGCCGCACCACGCCACTTTTACGTGCTTGTTTGAGCAGACGCGGCAACTGCACGCTGTCGCGATTGACGCCCAGGCTGTGGCCGTAGATCAGGGTGTTGCAGATCACTGCCGAGTTCACGCCGTCCTGTGCGGCGGCGAGGATCAGGTTGTCGATCGCCACGCGCGCCGCCTTGTCGACGGTGGGCTCCGGCAGGTTGTCTTCGTAGTAGATGACGTCGCTGGATTTGCCGCCCGAGGCATCGCCGACGATGCTCGAACCACTGGTGTGCAGGAACACTTTGTGCGAACCGCGCAGGGCATCGAGCAAGGCTTCGACCGCGCCGCGATGGTCACTGCTGGCGGCATTGATCACCGCATCGGCGGCGCGGGCCTGATCGGCCAGCAATGTACTGTCTTCGAGGGTGCCGATCACCGGGGTGATGCCCAAAGCTTTCAGCTCATCGGCCTGCTCGGCGCTGCGCACCAGGCCGGTGACAGAGTGCCCGGCCTGGACCAGACCGGTGGCGATGGAGCCGCCGATAAAACCGGCGGCACCGGTGATGAATACGTTCATGGAGAAACTCCCTGCGTGAATAAGTGATGCAACGAGTATCGACCGCCAGTCCCAGTGGAAACACCCGCGATCACCCAAATCACTGTTGCGCAGGGGTCACGAATCAGCCCTTGAAATCAGCACTGGCGTACGCCGCGAGTTTGCTCTGGATGAAATCGAGGAAGCACTGGATGCGCAGCGCCAGTTGCGAGTTCCGGTAGTACACCGCGTTGATCGGCTGGCGATAACCGCTGTTGAACTCCGCCAGCAACACCTTGAGGCGTCCGGCGCGAATGTCATCGATGGTCATGAAGTGCGACAGGCAGGCAATGCCCTGCCCCTCCAGCGCGAGATGGCGCACGGTCTCGCCGCTGGAAGCGCTGATCGCCGGGGTGATCGGCCAGCGGTCACCGTGCACGTAACGCAGCGGCCACTGATTGAGGCCTTCGTTGTGGGTGAAACCGAGCAGGGCGTGGTCACTCAAGTCGGCGACCTGCTGCGGCGCGCCGTGCTGCTCCAGATACGCCGGACTGGCGACGATCAGCAGCGGACTGCAACCGAGCGAACGCGCATGCAACGTGGAATCGGCAAGGGTGCCGATGCGGATGGCGACGTCGGTGCTTTGTTCCAGCAAGTCAATGATCAGGTCATTGCTGTTGAGTTCGAGCTGGATGTCCGGGTACAACCTTCGAAACTCGTCGATGTAGGGCACGATGGCGTGCAGCATGAACGGCGACGCAGCGTTGATCCGCAGACGTCCGGACGGGGTTTGCTGGCGTGAGGACAGACGCTCTTCGAGCGCATCCATCTGATCGAGAATCAGCTTGGCCTGCTCGAAGAAATACTTGCCCTCCTCGGTCAGGTCCATGCGCCGCGTGGTGCGGTTGATCAGCGTGGTGTCGAGCTTGGCTTCGAGCCGCGACAGTGTGCGGCTGACCGCCGACGGCGTCTGCCCGACCTGTTCGGCGGCGGCGGAAATCGAACCGCACTCGATCACGCAGACGAAAATCTGCAACTCATCGGATCTGGCTTTCACGGGTGTCCCTTATTGATCGACTGCACAAATCCATTGTGGAGAGAGAACACCCCTGTGGCGAGGGGATTTATCCCCGATGGACTGCGCAGCAGGCCCCCGCTTTTTGAGATCAAGATCGGGGGGCCGCTGCGCGACCCATCGGGGATGAATCCCCTCACCACATTTAAAACCCTCACCACAGTTACAACCGTAACCACATGAAATCACCTCACGCCTTGAGACCAAACACCTGTTTCAGATGCTGCTCATACCGCGCCACATCATTCTCGATGTTCGGCCGCTTCATCACATCGACACAGAGAAACGTCGGCAATCCGCTCATGCCCAAAAACTCGTTGGCCTTGTGGAACGGGAAATACACCGCGTCGACACCTTTGGCTTCGAAGAAATCGCTCGGGTCGTCGAAAGCTTGCTGCGGTGCATTCCAGGTCAGCGACAGCATGTATTGCTTGCCCTGAATCAGGCCGCCGCTGCCGTACTTCTGCGACGCATCTGAACGGGTCCGGCCATCGCTGGCATAAAGGCTGCCATGACCTTCGGTGAAGACTTCGTCGAGGTACTTTTTCACCGTCCACGGCGCGCCCATCCACCAGCCCGGCATCTGATAAATGATCACATCGGCCCAGAGGAATTTGGCCACTTCTTCAGCGACGTCGTACCCCTCATCGATGAACGTGGTTTTGACATCCAGGCCACCACGATCCAGCACGCTCAGTGCGGTTTCGTGCAGGGTGGCGTTGTAACGACCGTCGGAATGGGCGAATTTCTTGCCGCCATTGAGCAACAACACTTTTTTCATCAGAACGCCTCGCGCAGCCATTGGGCTGGAGAAAGATGGGAAAACGAATGGCGGCAGGTTAACCATCCATCTCGCGCGGAATAAGCCGCGTCGGCGCAAAATACATTTGATCAAAATGCACGAATGGAACGCAGATTGTTGCAATAGCATTGGCAGCCATCTGCATTTGAGGAGTTGTTCTGATGAGTGAACGCCACGGTTTCATCCTGCACGCCAAGACCCGACCCGAGAAAGCCGAGGCTTTCGAAGCGCTGTTTCGCGCCTATGTCGAGCCGAGCCGCGCCGAGCCAGGCTGCATTGAGTACCACATGCTGCGCGATAAGGAAGACCCGACGCTGTTCATCTTCTACGAGATCTGGGAAAGCCAGGCGCACCTGGACGTGCACTCGAACCTGCCGCACATGCGCGAGTTTTTCGACAACCGCATGACGTATCTGGAGCGCGATTTCGATATCCGGCGGATCGACATGCTGAGCGCCTCGTCGGCTAGCCGCTGATCAGCAAATGGGCGCCGAGTGCGCCCAGTCCGATAAAGAACACGCGCCTGAACAGCACGGCGCTGATGCGCTGCCGCAGCCATTGGCCAAACCCCATGCCCAGCATCGCCGGGATCAGCACCAGCAGCGAGGCAGTCAACTCGCCACTGCCCAGTGCATCGCGCCAGAACAGGCCGCCGGCCAGCGCCAGGGTCGAGACGGTGAACGACAGGCCCAGCGCCTGCACCAGTTCATCACGCTGCAAACCCAACGCCTGCAGGTACGGCACCGCCGGAATCACGAACACACCGGTGGCCGAAGTGATAACCCCGGTGATCAGCCCGCACAGCGGACCCAGCCACGGCTCATGCCGGGGATTGACCTGCAGGGTCGGCAGCAGCAACCCGCTCAACGCATACAGCAGCAACGCCGCGCCCAAGCCGCGCACCACCCAATGCCCGCCCGCCATGCCGATCGACAACGTGCCGACGGCGGTCCCGAGGAAGATCATCAGCAGCAGCGGCCACAGGCGTTTGATCAGCCCTTTCAGATGCCCGCCAAAGGCCAGTTGCCAAACGTTGGTCAGTGTCGCCGGAATGATCAGCAACGCGGCTGCCTGTGCTGGGGCCATAGCCAGACCCAGCAGCCCCATTGCGACAGTGGGCAAGCCGAGACCGATTACCCCTTTGACCAGACCTGCCATGATAAAGGTGGCGATGACCAGCAGCGATAGGCCAAGGCCGAGGTTTTGATAGAAGTCTGCGAGTGCGTTCATGGCGCTACTGTGCGCCTTGGCGGGTGTGCTGAAAATCTGCCATATACTGAGGCTGCCTCTTTCGATACAAGAGGCTGAAGATTTGATGGAGACTTCCGGCCTCATCGCTGGCAAGCCAGCTCCCACAAGTTTCAGTGTCGATCACAGATTCTGTGCACAACACACATCCTGTGGGAGCTGGCTTGCCAGCGATAGGGCTCGCCCAGAAACCACGAAGACCAGAGGCTGCCCCCATGCACTTCGACCTCACCGACCTGCGCCTCTACCTGCACATCCTCGACAGCGGCAACATCACCGCCGGCGCTGCCCGCAGTCATCTTTCGCTCGCCGCCGCCAGCGCGCGCATTCGCGCCATGGAAGCCTCGCTGGGCACCGAGTTCCTGCAGCGCGGCCGCCGTGGCGTGAGCCCGACGCCCGCTGGCAAGGCGCTGGCGCAACACGCGCGCATCCTCCTGCAACAGGCCGAACGCATGCAGCAGGATCTGGCCGATTACGCCCAAGGCGTCAAAGGCCAGGTACGGTTGCTGTGCAACACCACCGCGATCACTGAATACCTGCCGGAAGTGCTGGCGGACTTTTTGTGCGAGCATCCCAACCTCGACATCGATCTGCAGGAATTGCCCAGCGCGCGCATCACTCATGCCTTGCGCCAAGGCGCGGCGGACCTCGGGATTGTGTCCGACGCCGTCGATACCACCGACCTGCAGACCCTGCCATTTCGTGCCGATCCGTTGGTGCTGATTCTCCCCCTCGACCACCCATTGTCTGACGATGCGCCAGTCCGTTTCAGCGACGCCCTGCAGCATGACTTTGTCGGACTGCGCGCTGACAGCGCGCTGGCGGTGTATCTGGAAGAACAAGCGCTGCACAGCGGCTCGCGGATGCAGATCCGCATCCGCGCCGACGGATTCGACGGGGTGCTACGCATGGTCGCCCGAGGTGCCGGGCTGGCAATTGTGCCGCTGGCCGCTGTCGAGCGAACCGCATTGCGGTCATTCAAATGGGTTGCGCTCAATGAAGCGTGGGCACGCCGCACGCTCATGTTGTGCGCCCGAGACTTCGCTACGTTGCCGAATTACGCCCGCGCGTTGTTACACGCGCTCACTGATCCGCGCGTTTCTGAGCAGTTCGATGTCGAGCACAGACAACTGAACGGCGAGCAGGCGCTATAGGGTTCGACTTCAAATCCCTCTGCCCGGAGTTCCCATGACCGCGACCGCCCCCATCACCGTTCTGCGCGACACCCACCCGCTGCCGGTACTCGATGCCTGCAAATGGGAAAAACTCGAAGGTGACCCGCACACCGTCAACCTCAACGCCTACACCAGCGAAGACGGCAGCAAGATCATGGGCACCTGGATCTGCACCCCGGGCAAGTGGCGGGTCGACTACGTGAAGTGGGAGTACTGCCACTTCCAGGAAGGCTATTGCATCATCACCCCGGACGGCATGGCGCCGATTCACCTGCGTGCCGGCGACATCTTCGTGGTTGAGCCGGGGATGAAAGGCACCTGGGAAGTGGTCGAGACCGTACGCAAATATTTCGTTTTCGCCTGATGCAAAAAAGCCGGGAAACCGCCTGTGGCGAGGGAGCTTGCTCCCGCTCGGCTGCGCAGCAGTCGTAAATTCAGTCAATGCGGTTTTTATGAAGAACCGCATTGACCGGGTTTGGGTCTGCGATGCAGACCAGCGGGAGCAAGCTCCCTCGCCACAGAAGCTCACCCCACCATTTGATGCGTGGTTACTGCGGCTTGCGATAACTGTTGATGATCGCCGAGAAATCCTTGCCGCCTTCCCCGCGCTGGCTCATCGCCTGATACAACTGCTGCGCCACCGCGCCGAGTACCACCGGTTGATGCGCTTGACGCGCCGCTTCGGTGGCCAGGCCCAGATCCTTGAGCATCAGCTCGGCGCCGAAGCCACCGGTGTAACCGCGCGAGGCCGGCGCCGTTTCGACGATGCCCGGCCACGGGTTGTACATTTCCGAACTCCAGCAACGCCCGGTCGAGCTGTTGATGATCCCGGCCAGCACCGAGGTGTCGATCCCCAGTGCATCGCCCAGCGCCATGGCTTCGCTGACGCCGACCATCGAAATCGCCAGCAGCAGGTTGTTGCAGATCTTGGCGATTTGCCCGGTGCCGACTTCGCCGCAATGCACGATGTTGCGGCCCATCTGCGCCAGCACCGGCTGCAGGGTGGCAAACAGTTCCGGGGTGGCGCCGACCATGAAGGTCAGCGTGCCAGCGGTCGCGCCGCCAGTGCCGCCGGAGACCGGTGCATCGGCCATGGCCACGCCTTGTTTGGCGGCAGCGGCGGCCACATCGCGGGCGGTCTGCGGATCAATGGTGCTGCAATCCACCGCCGGCACACCTTTGCCGATACCGGCCAGCACACCGTCCTCACCGAGCCAGACGCTGCGCACATGCACCGCGGCCGGGAGCATGGTGATCACCAGCTCGGCGTCTTGCGCCGCTTCACGGGCCGAGGCGCGGATGGTGCCGCCCAGTTGCTCCAGCTCCGCCAGCACAGCCTTGTTCAGGTCCACCAGGTTCAGCGAATGGCCGGCCTTGATCAGGTTGCGCGCCATCGGCGCGCCCATGTTGCCCAGACCGATAAATGCGATTTTCATGACCAGTCCTCAGCGCAGGTTGATGGTGGTGTTCACGCCGTCGTTGACGCTGTCGTCATCGAACCAGCGCGCCGTGACCGTTTTGGTCTGGGTGTAGAACTGCACCACTTGCTTGCCGTACGGGCCGAGGTCGCCGAGTTTCGAGCCACGGGAACCGGTGAAGCTGAAGAACGGCACCGGCACCGGAATCGGGATGTTGATGCCGACCTGGCCGACGTCGATTTCCGTCTGGAATTTGCGCGCCGCCCCACCGCTCTGGGTGAACAGACCCGTGCCGTTGCCGAACGGGTTGGCGTTGACCAGCGCAATGGCCTGATCAAGGGTGTCGACTTCCAGCACCACCAGCACCGGGCCGAAGATTTCCTGGGTGTAGATCTGCATGTCGGTGGTCACACCCGAGAACAGGGTCGGGCCGACAAAGTTGCCTTGCTCGTAGCCGGGCACCTTGATGTCGCGACCATCGAGCTCAAGCTTGGCGCCTTCCTTGATGCCGCTCTCGATCAGCTCAAGAATCCGCGCCTTGGCCTTCTTCGAGATCACCGGACCCACATCGGTACCCGCCTCGCTGCCGGCGTTGACCTTGAGTTTCTGCGCCAGTGCTTTCAGGTCCGGCAGCCATTGTTTCGCGGCACCGACCAGTACCACCACCGAAGTGGCCATGCAACGCTGCCCGGCGGCACCGAAACCGGCGCCGACCAAGGCATTCAGCGCCTGCTCGCGATTGGCGTCCGGCAGCACCACGGCGTGGTTCTTCGCACCCATCATCGATTGCACGCGTTTGCCGTGCTTGCCAGCCAGGTCATAAACGTGAGTACCGACCGCCGTCGAACCAACGAACGACACCGCTTTGATGTCCTTGTGGGTGCACAGGCCATCAACCACATCCTTGCCGCCGTGTACCACGTTGAGCACACCCGCCGGAACGCCGGCTTCAATCGCCAGCTCCACCAGCAGCATGGTCGACAGCGGATCCTGCTCCGAAGGTTTCAAGACGAAGGTGTTGCCGCAGGCGATGGCCATCGGGAACATCCACAGCGGAATCATCGCCGGGAAGTTGAACGGGGTGATGCCGGCGCACACGCCGATCGGCTGGCGCAGGGTGTAGGTATCGACGCCGCCCGCCACGTTTTCGGCGAACTCGCCCATTTGCAGGGTGCCGATGGAACAGGCGTGTTCGACCACTTCCAGGCCACGGAAAATATCGCCCTCGGCGTCGGCAATGGTCTTGCCCTGCTCGGCGCTCAGCACCACGGCAATGCGTTTGGAGTGCTCGCGGATCAGTGCCTGCAGCTTGAGCATGATGCGCATGCGCGCGCCGATCGGGGTCAGTTTCCAGGTCTGGAACGCGCGGTGCGCGGCACTGATGGCGGCATCGACTTCAGCGGCGGTGGCAAACGGCACTTTGGCCAGCACTTGCTGGGTCGCCGGGTTGACGATGTCGTGCCACTCGGTGGTCTGCGATTCGACCCACTCGCCGTCGATCAGCAGCTTGACCTTCTGGACCGTGGTTTCGTTGGGCGTAAGCGATGCGTTCATGCTGGTCTCCGAAACTTGTTTTTATCGTAGGAGCCAAGGCGAAGGGTTCGCCTTGAGATGAGGCGTGTGTCACGAATTGGTTGTCGGACTGTTTTTGGAGTATAGATGTGCAAACTTCTAATAAGAACGCACATATAAGCCCGTCCATCATGCAAAAAAACATCACCTCCCTGGGGTCGCTGAACTGGGACGACCTGAAGTTTTTCCTCGAAGTCGCCCGTACCCGCAAGGCCAGCACCGCGGCCAAACGGCTCGCCGTCGACTACACCACCGTGTCGCGGCGCATCAGTTCGCTGGAAGCGGCATTGGGTACGTTGCTGTTCGAAAAATCGCGCACCAGCGGTTTTGTCCTGACCACTGAAGGCCAGCGTTTGCTGGGCTATGCCGAGTCGATTGAAAGCACCTTGCATATGGCCTGCGAGCAGGTCTCCGGCTCCGGTGTGGCACTGTCGGGCCATGTGCGCATGGGCTGCACCGAAGGTTTCGGCAGCTTTTTCATCACCCCACAGCTGAGCCATTTCGTCGACGCTTACCCGGCAATCTCGGTAGACATCCTGCCGCTGCCGCACTTCATCAGCCTGTCCAAACGCGAAGCCGATATCGTCATCGCACTGGAGCGCCCGGAGCACGGCCCCTACGTGTGCTGCAAACTCTGCGATTACCGCTTGCAGCTGTACGCGACCCAGGACTACCTCGACCAACACCCACCGATCCGCCGCCCGGCCGATTTGGGCAAGCATCAATTCATCAGTTATGTGGATGACCTGGCGTTCAGCTCGGAGCTGCTGTACCTGGCGAACGTGCTGCCCGGCGCCAGCGCGAACCTGCGCAGCACCAGCGTGATCGCGCAGTTCGTCGCAGCGCAGCAAGGGCGTTCACTGGCCATTCTGCCGTGCTTCCTCGCGGCCCAGGATCCGCGACTGCTGCCGGTGCTGCCCGAAGAAATCGACATCACCCGGCAGTTCTGGATGTACTGCCGGGAAGATCTGAGGAAGTTAAAGCGGATCACCCTTCTGTGGGATTACATCCGTGAGGTGACCGAGCGCAATCAGGGTCTGCTGATGGGGCAGACTCGCGAGATGCAGTTCGCCGATTAATCGGCGCTGACCACAATCGACACCCGGCGATTCTCGGTGCGTCCGGCGGCAGTACTGTTGGACGCCACCGGCTCGCTGCTGCCCAGTCCGCGCAATTGAATGTTCTCTTCCTTCATGCCGACGGTGGTCAGCACTTTGGCCACACTCTTGGCCCGGCGCAGCGACAATTGCTGGTTATAGGTCTCTTTGCCCGAGGCGTCGGTATGACCGTCGACCCGTACGCGCTCAATGCCGACTCCCACCAGCGCCTTGCCGATGCGTTCGACGATTTCGGTGCTTTGCGCGTTCAGGCTTTCGATATCGCTGCCAAACAGCACTTTGCCTGACAGGCCAAACTCCCAGCCTTCGTCGGTTGCCTCGAAGCCTTGTTGTTTGAGGACGGCGATCTGCGCCGGGGTCAGGCCTTTTTGTGGTGCGGTCTGGCAGCCGGTCAGCGCCAGTACGGCGATCATCAGCAAGGCGGAAAACAATCGAGCGGGAAGTGTGAACACGGGAATCAGCTCCTGGTTTGCAGATTGACAACCGGGCTCTCCGACCCGGCAGTGAATTGAGCACCACGCGACAGGCGTTTGGCCTGGTACATCGCCGCGTCGGCGGCGTTGAGCAAGGCACCTGGCGTGGCACCATGATCAGGGAAAACCGCAATGCCGATACTGAGCGACGTCACCACACTGGTATCGCCCGGCAGCGCGATGGGCATGTCCATGCTGTCGAGAATCTTGTCGGCAATACGCTCGGCATCTTCGACCTTGTGCAGCGGCGCAAGCAGCACGGCAAACTCATCGCCGCCGAGCCGCGCCACCAGATCCTCTTCACGCAGCTGCGCACGGACCCGATTGGCGACCGCCACCAGCACGGCATCGCCGGCGGCGTGGCCGAAGTTGTCGTTGATGCCTTTGAAACGGTCACTGTCGAGAAACAACACCGCTACCCGTTCGTTGAGTTTGCCGGCATTACGCAGGGCACGAATCAATCGGCCCTCGAAAAACGCCCGGTTCGGCAAGCCGGTGAGGCTGTCGTGGCTGGCCTGGTGGGCGAGGGTCTCGTTCTCGCTCTGCAGGTGGGTTTGCCAGGATTCGAGTTCGTCGAGCAAAGCATTGAAGTCGTTGCCCAGATTATCCAGTTCGGCAATCTGCGCCGGCGGTACCCGCCGATCCAGCGCGCGCTCGCTGCGCGCGGCGTGGGCCACCGCGGCGAGGCTACGCAGTGGTCCGGTAATACCGCGTAATTGTCGACGCGCGAGATAGAGCGCGACCCAGGCACTGATGGCGGTACACAGGATGATCCCTGCCAGACCGCTCAGCAAAAAGCGCATGAGACTGCCGCCATGACCGACCAGCAGAATGTGACCGATTTCGCGCTCCTGATGCACAATCGGCAGCCTGACCGGCTTTTCCAGAACGGCACGCGTGATCTGCATTTCCAATTCGGTGAACAAGCCGTTCTCCGGCCGCTGCCAACGCGCCAGCACCTGACCTTGCGCATCGAACACCTGCGCGTCCGCCACCTCTTCGGTGGACGCAATCAAGGCCAGCGCTTCAGTCGCGGCGGCCTTGTCGTTGAACACTACCGCCGCTTCCACGGTGTAGCTGATCGAGCGCGCAATGAGCTGCAAGTTGTGATCGGCGTACACCCGCAGCGCGAGAACGCCCAGCAGGGTCAGCGATACGCTGGCCATCGTCACGGCTACCAGCGCCACAATCAAATGGCCACGGCCAATGACCGATCCCAGCGTCGGGCGGCTTCCAGAACGGAACAGTTTCATGGCGCCGCCGGTTTGCGACGCGACAATTGCAGTACGCTCGGGTGGATGCGTACACCGCTGCGCGCGACAGAGTCTAGGTTGACCTCGAAGGACACCTGTTCATCGCCGACGCGCAGGCAGAACAGGCTGCCGACCGTGCACTGATCGCCCCCTTCGCTGATGCTCAACACCGGGTGACCGATCAATGAAGCAAACAGCCGACTGCGCTCATCCGCCGTGAGTTTGCCGATATACACCGCATCGCATTCGCTGACGATCGCCGGGTTGTCGGCCAGCAGTCGGCGTACGACGACCGGCCGACCAGTGGCCTGCGTGGTGCCTTTGACCAGGTCGTCGGTGTATTCAGTGGGGCCGACGATGCACAGGCGCAATTGCGCAGGTTCAACCGGCCAGCGTGCATAGCTGAGAATGCCGAGCACGACCTGCGTCACCGCTTGGGCGCGTTGCTCGGCCATGCCCGCCGACGTTTGTGGCTGCGCGATGGCAGCGCCCGCCAGCAAACAGAGCAGACCGACAAGCAATGCGTGCTTGCAGCGAACCACGCGCTCTGTCGCCCAGACAGCCACCTTCATGCAGGGATTCTCTTGGATCGTACCGAAATGATGCCGCAACGATAGCACAGCGAAGTAACACCAGCGAGACAGCGTCTTCTGACCAGCCGGTCAGTAATCGGTATCAGACTTCAGGTTATTTCATTCCCGAGCCTCTGCGCCTTCCTCCAGTTCCAGCATCAATCCGCTCAGGCGCTTGACCTTGCGCTGCACGGCCTCTTCGAACACTCCAGGCCGGGGTTCGATCAAGGTGAACCAGTGCTTGGCCCGTGTAATCCCGGTGTAGATCAATTCTTTGGTCAGCACCGGATTCAAGGCATCCGGCAGGATCAGCGCGGTGTGGGCGAACTCCGAGCCTTGAGATTTGTGCACGGTCATGGCGTACACCGTTTCAACGTCGTTGAGCCGACTCGGCAGCACGAACCGTACCCCGCCCTGCCCGTCGTTTCGCGGGAAGGCCACGCGCAGTACCGGTCTGCCAGCTTCGGGGCCCTCGCGCTCGGGCAACTTGAGGGCGATGCCGATATCGCCGTTCATCAGTCCCAGACCGTAATCATTGCGGGTCATCAGCACCGGCCGACCTTCGTACCATTGTTGGTCATGCTCGATCAGGCGTGCCTTGAGCAGGGTTTCGGTGATCCGCAGATTCAACCCTTCAACGCCCCAAGGTCCCTTGCGCACGGCACATAACAACTGGAAGGTGTCAAACGCCTGCAGCACCGCCCGCGCCCAGTTGGTCCAGTCTGGATGTTCCAGCGGTCTGCCTGCTGGCGGGCGCTGTTCGCGCAGGATGTTCAGATAGTGGCGATAACCCTGTGGACCGTCGCCATGACCGTCGAGCAACAGGCGCTCCAGTTTGTGATCGTGTTCTCCCTTGAGCGGCAGTGAAAACACATCGTCGTAGTGACCGGCCGCCAGCAACTGGCGCGCCTCATCCGGCAACTGCTGATTGACCCGCAGCGCCAGTTGACCAATGCCGCTACCTTCACCGAAACGCCGGGAATGACGCAGCATCACCAGTTGTTGGGCCAGCGGATGAGAGCCATCGAGGTCTACGTGCAGGTCACTGCCGTGCAATGACTCTCCGCTGACCGACTCCAGCCACTGCCGGGTGTGCGGGTTATACCAGCCTGCCTCGGCATCACGGCAAAGATCGCCGAGTACCGCCCCGGCCTCCACCGAAGCGAGTTGATCCTTGTCGCCGAGCAACACCAGACGCGCATGCTTCGGCAATGCATCGAGCAGGTTAGCCATCATTTCCAGGTCGATCATGGAAGCTTCATCGACCACCAGCACATCCAGCGGCAAGCGGTTGCCGGCATGGTGGCGGAAATGTCGGGTGCCGGGCCGACTGCCCAACAAACGATGGACAGTCGTCACGTCACAAGGGATCTTCTCGCGCACGTCTTCGGTGACCGTCAGCGATTGCACTTGCTGGCTGATGGACTCGGTCAACCGCGCAGCGGCCTTGCCGGTGGGCGCTGCGAGACGAATACGCAACGGTTGACCGGCCTCGACCGCCGGCGCCTGGAGCAGCGCGAGCAAACGCACCACGGTCGTGGTTTTACCGGTTCCCGGGCCGCCGGTGATGATGCTGAACGCACCGCGAGTGGCAAGGGCACAGGCGAGTTTTTGCCAGTCGATCACGGCCCCCGGTGTTGCAGGGCCGAACAACTCATCGAGGCGTTGGGGCAGGTCATCCGGCGGCGTTTCAGGCTGAGCCAGACGTGTCCGTAACGCTGCATCGATACGCCGCTCGTAAGCCCAGTAGCGCCGCAGATAAAGACGCTTGCCGGACAGCACCAACGGCCGCTGCTGCGCCGGGTCGCTGGTGTCCGCTGCCAGTGCAACCAGCGCACTGCTCGCCAGCGCCTTGCACCAATGGGCGCCATCCAGCGTTTCAAGCAACTGCGACGGCAACAGCAAGGCGCCACCCTGTACATCGCCTTCCGGAGGCAGAGAGAGGGCGAAATCCGGGGCCTTGAGGGTTTCGAACACGTCGAGACAGACATGTCCGTGACCCAGTTGATGGCTGGTCAGTGCGGCAGCGAGCAACACCAGAGGATCGGACGCAGGCGCGAGTTCGTGCAGGAAACCGACAAAGGCCTTGTCCAGCGAACGAAGCCAGCCTCGCTCGACCCAGCGCTCAAGCAAGATCAGCAGATCTGCGGCACTGGTCAGTGGCGCCAGGCTCGACGGGTTGTCGATAGCCGATGACAGATCGGCGAAGGTACGGTTCATAACAGGACTCCCTGTTCCCATGCGGGTTCGGCCTTGGGTTCC
Source organism: Pseudomonas sp. m6p (assembly GCF_055760375.1). Taxonomy (NCBI): domain Bacteria; kingdom Pseudomonadati; phylum Pseudomonadota; class Gammaproteobacteria; order Pseudomonadales; family Pseudomonadaceae; genus Pseudomonas; species Pseudomonas sp. m6p. The sequence goes on along the minus strand of NZ_CM147084.1, from coordinate 6,715,792 downwards.
GGCTTACCCTGGAACAGGCGATCCAGGCGTTCGATCAAGTCCCGTGGCGGCCGCGCAAAGTACACGCCGCGACTGTCTGCCCGGGTTCCCCGCAGGAATACATACAACGCACCACCGACATGCCGGTCGTAATCGTAGTCGGGCAGGCGCGCCTTCAATTGCCGATGCAAGGCCAGCAGATACAGCACGTACTGCAGGTCGTAACGGTTGTCGAGGATCGAGCGCTCCATGGCTTGCTCGGTATAGGCCGTATCGTCGACACCCAACCAGTTGGATTTGTAGTCGGCGACGTAGTAACGGCCCGCGTGCTCGAAGGTCAGGTCGATAAAGCCCTTGAACATGCCGTTGAGCTGTACTGGCTCGGCGGCTACTCGCGCCACACCGTTGTGGGTGTACTGGCGCACCCAATCATCAAGTTTGAGGACATCAACCTTGTGACTGGCAAACCAGAACTCCATTTCAACGCGGTACTGCTTCAGTTGCTCGAGCACGACCGGAGGCTGTCCGCCACCTGCTGGCAGCGGGGACTTGAGCAAGTGCTGCAGCCAGTCACTCAAGGTGACAATCCAGCCCTGCCAGCCGCGCAGATTGCAGCGCCGGCCAATTGCGTCCTTGATCGACTCACTGGAAACGGCAAAGCCTTCATCGCCAGCCCACTCCAGCAAACCATGGAGGAAGGTTCCCGGGTTCGGACCGCGGGGAAAACGATGGATATCGGCGCCACCAACCACAAGCTCTCGCGGCGCATCCGGGTCGAGGCGCTCATCGTCAAACAGCTTTTGCGCTTGCGGACTGTCCGGCGCCTCATCGCTGCCGACACTCAACACGTCACTGATACGCAACGCACTATAGGAGGCGATCCACCAGTTCTCGCTGGCCTTGCGCTTTGGCACCAATGTGGCGCTGAGGATCGCTTCATTGCGCTCGGGCTGGTAGATCTCCTGCGTCGCTTGAGGCAACTCACTCAGACTGATAGCCGCGCAGTTCTGTTGCAGATCCTGCAGCCAACGACTCAGGCCGGTTGACTCATCCAGCCTGGCGCCGCCACCCAGCAGATAGCCAAGCGCCGAAAGATGAAGCACTGAACTGTTGTTATTACCGCGTTTGAGGTCCGTTACACCCAGCCAGCATGCATGTTGCGCACGAGTCAGCGCGACGTAGAGCAGACGCAGGTCCTCGGCCAGACGCTCGTCATCCGCCAGGGCGACCAATTCGGCGGTAGGCTTCAGTGTCACCTGGGCTTTGCCGGAGGCATCGTGGTAATGCAGCGGCAGGCGACTGCCATCCACCGGTTTTGCCGAACAGATGAAAGGCAGGAACACCAACGGATACTCAAGTCCCTTCGACTTGTGGATGGTCACCACCTTGACCAGTTGCTCGTCGCTCTCCAGACGTAATATCTGTTCTTCACCGGCCTGACCGGACAGTGCCAGCAACTCGGCCAGATGACGAATCAGCGCTTGCTCGCCATCGAGTTCCGCCGCGGCCTGCTGCATCAGTTCCGACAGGTGCAGAAGGTTGGTCAGCACTCGTTCGCCGTCACTGCGAGCGATCAGGGTCTGCGGTAAATGGAAGTCGTGCAGCAAGCGTCGCAACATCGGCAGCACACCCTGCTTGCGCCACAGTTCGCGATAACCACGAAACTGCATGACTCGGGCTTCCCAGATCAACTCGTCTTGATTCAAGCGCTCAAGTTCAGCCAGCGGCAGATTGAGGGTGATGCAGGCCAGCGCGGCCTTCAGTGAGCGCTCGACATCCGGCTCGGCGCAGGCCTTGAGCCAGGACAGCAGGTCGTGCGCTTCCTGGGCGGCAAACACCGAGTCCTTGTCAGAAAGGTAAACGCTACGCACGCCACGGGCCGCGAGTTCTGTGCGTACGGCTTGGGCCTCTTTGCCGTCACGTACCAGAATCGCGATATCGGAGGGCCGCAAACCGCGGAAGGCTTCTGCGTCCCGGACAAATCCCGCCGCGCCGGCTTGCCCGCCGTTGAGCAATGCGGTGATTTCGCTGGCACAGGCCGCCGCCAACCGCTGGCGATAGACCGCCCCTGACAGCGGCTGGTCCGTCGACAGGTGCCAGACATTCAGTGCCGTGACATCCTCGCCGGCAATCTGCAGCCGCTCTTTGCGTCCTTGCGAATCAACGGGCTGGAACGGCACCGGGTTTTCCCCGGTTTTTTCCCGAAATAAAAACGCGCCGCGTCCCTGCTCACGGGACTCGGCGCGTTCGAATACATGATTGACCGCATTGACCATGCCATGGCTGGAGCGGAAGTTGGTGCCCAGCGTATGCAGACGGCCGGTGGTGGCCTGACGCGCGCGCAGGTAGGTATAGATATCGGCGCCACGGAACGCGTAGATCGCCTGCTTGGGGTCGCCGATCAGGAACAGGCCGGTGTCCGGACTGTTATCTTCGATGCGATAGATGCTTTCGAAGATCCGGTATTGCACCGGATCGGTGTCCTGAAACTCATCGATCAGTGCCACCGGAAACTGCTCGCGGATTACCGCAGCAAGGCGCTCGCCGCTGTCGGATTGCAACGCCGAATCCAGGCGCAACAGCATGTCATCGAAGCCCATTTCCGCACGACGACGCTTCTCTTCTTCAAAACGCGCGCCCACCCATCTCGCCGCGTGCTGCAAGACAGCGGCATCCGGGGTGGGCAGCGCGTCGAGGCTCGCCTTGAGCCCCGGCATCGCGTCGAGCCCCGGATGACTCGGTGCCTGCCCCTTCCAGGCTTCAGCCATTCCGTCAGGGGTCAGTCGGGTGAAACCGGTGCCGATGTCCAGTTGCTCCATCGACTCGTCTTGCGCCCAGGCCTTGAGTTTCTCAAACCAGGGCTCGAAGTAACGAGCCTGCATCTTGCGTCCGTCAACGGCTTTGCTCGCGACGCCCTCGTGACAGATCAGCAGCAGCTCATCCGCCCACTGACGCCATGGCATCTTCAGCTCGAGCAACGCGGCACGTCGCTCCTGCAGGCACTCGTCGATCAGCTCTGCGGGAGCCTTTCCGTCATCACTTTCACGCTCACTGCCAAACAGACCGCGCACCCTTGGCAACAACGCGGCCGGACCACCCCAGTGGGTACGAACCCAGTTCAGCGCATCGCCCTGCATCGGATAACAGAACAGTCGCCAGTAATCGCGCAGCACTTCGCCGAGCAGGTCGCTGTGATCGGTCTCCAGGGATTGCGTAAACAAGCTGCCGCTGTCGAATGCATGTTCGCGCAACATGCGCTGGCACCAACTGTGGATGGTGGAGACGGCCGCTTCGTCCATCCATTGCGCGGCGATGTCCAGACGATTGGCGCATCCGGGCCATTGCGCCGGGTCAAATTGCTCACGCAATTCGGCAATCAGGGCATCCGGCGCAGGGGTTTCTTCACGGAAAAACCGCGCGGCCTCGGCCAGACGTGTACGAATTCTTTCACGCAGTTCCTTGGTGGCGGCATCAGTGAACGTCACCACAAGAATCTGCGGGGGCAGCAGCTCACGGCCGAAACCGCTCGCTTCGCCGCCGTGCCCAAGGATCAGCCGCAGATAAAGCGCCGAGATAGTAAAGGTCTTGCCGGTGCCGGCACTGGCCTCGATAAGTTGACTGCCGTGCAGCGGGAAGGCCAGTGCCAAAGGCGTCTTGGTACTCATGCGCGCGCCCCTTCGCTGATCAGTGAACGCCAAGGCGCTTCATACAGAGGGCGATACAACGCGTCGCACCAACCGGAGAATGTTTCATCCGCTAGCAATGCATCAAAATCTGCGAATTGACGGGACAACGCAGGGTTCTCTCGGCGCTCGCCTTCAGTGGTCTGGCCGTCACCTTCATAGGCCTTGCGGGCAGCTGCCTCGGCTTTGAGCGGATCAGTCTGCGCAAGCCAGGCGAAGGCTGTCTTGACCGCGATCGGCAGTGGCTGGCGCATGCCGGCCTGCCAGGCGAGCAGAAGATCGCCAAGGAACCGAGCGGCACGATCCTTCTCCATCGGCTCGAGCAACAGCGTATCGTCACTCGCCACCAACGCCGTGCTCATCATGAGTCCGCTGGCGCAGGCCACCAGGTGGTTGACCCAGGGCTTGATCAAGCGATGCCATTTCCGACTTTTGATCGAACCGATGCTGTTGGGAATGGCCGTGACGGACAACACGCCACCGTCAGCACGCTGATGCAAACCGGCGAGCCAGCCTTCAATACGCACACCCTGCAACTCGAGATTGACCGGCAGCGCACTGGTCAACGGAGTCGGCCATAACGCCAGAAGTTGTTGGTAACGCTGCAGCAGGTCCGGTAACGGCTCGATCAACTCTCGTTGCAGGCATTCGCCGAAACCGGCCATGGGCAGCAACCCGCTGTTTTGCAAACGACGCGCCTGATCTTCGAGCGCATGATCGACATTATCGGGCTGCCGGAGCGCGGCCTCGAGCAGGCTCTCGCTCAGTGTGTAACGTTGCAATGCGTCCAGCACGAACGGTTCTTCGTCAGCCAGGGGCGCCTCGGCGGCTTCAAAGTACACTTTGAGTCGCTGCGTGAAAAAGTGCCGGACCGGATTGCGCAGGAAATCCTGCAGAAGGGCCAGACTCAGCGGCTCCTCCTGAACATGGGGCGCGAGTAGTTCCGCCTCGCGGTGTGGCTCATGCATCTGGTGCAAAACCTGCCATTCACGGGCATAACTGAATAGTTGGTCGCCTTCATGGAAATAGCGCGAGCTGAACGGTTGCAGGGGATGCTCCTCGGTCATGGCGTGCAACAATTCCTGGTGCTCATCGAGCGACCGCCAGCCACTGGCAAGATGATCGCGCAACTGGCCGATCAGCACGGAAGCAGGCCGTTCACTATTGTCTCGAATACTGCGTCCGACCCAACTGATGTACAGCTGATTTCGCGCAGACAGCAGCGCCTCGAGCAACAGATAGCGATCATCCTCACGTCGGGAACGGTCCCCAGGCCGGTAATCGCTGCCCATGAGGTCAAAATCAAGTGGAGGTTGCGCCCGGGGATAATCGCCATCGTTCATCCCCAGCAAACAGACGAGCTTGAACGGGATCGCACGCATGGGCATCAGTGTGCAAAAATTTACTGCACCGGCCAAAAAGCGCTGGGACAGACGCCCTTGATCCAGCCCCGCGAGCCAGGCTTCCCGAACCACCGTCAGCGGCAACTCATCTACCAACCCCACCGATTCGCAGGTCTGCAGCCAGGTCTCGCGCAGCTCCTCAAGTTGCGTGAGCAGATAATCGTCGTGCTCATTACTGGCCTTGAAGAATAGTTGCATCAGAATCTGCAGCCGCAGGCCCCACACCTTGGGCTGAGCGGCCTCATTGAGCTCGTGATGGGCCAGCTCCAAGGCATCGAGCAGGGCAACCAGCGGCCCGATCAACGCAGCATCCAGACCGCCGATTTCATCGTAAGGCTCGATACCTGCACAGGCGTTGGAGCTGCCTACGGCGTATCCAAGCAACATCCGTCGCAGGCCGAAATGCCAGCTGTTTTGCTCAAGCTCATCTGGCAAGCCCAGTCCGGCACGTTGTTCAGCGTTCATTCCCCAGCGCACACCTGCGCCTTCGATCCAGCGATGCAGCGTAGGTAAGTCGCGTTCCTGAACGCCAAAGCGGGCGCGCAATGCAGGAACGTCGAGCAGGTCGAGGATCTCGCTTACCGGGAAACGACTGTCCGGCAGCTTGAGCAGGTGCTCGACGGCGATCAGCAACGGATCGCGACCGCGTTGGCCCTGGTCGGCCAAGGTAAATGGAATGAAGCGTGGATCATGCCGATCCAGTTGCCCGAACACCGCCCGAATATGGGGCGCATAGCTATCGATGTCCGGAACCATCACGATTACATCGCGCGGGCGTAGATGGGGATTGGCACTGAAGCGGGCGAGTAACTGGTCGTGAAGGATTTCCACCTCACGCTGAGCACTGTGGGCTATATGAAAGCGGATCGACTCATCCTGCGTCAGATCGACGGCAGGCCAGTGCTCACGCGTTTCATTGAGCGGCCGCAATTCGAGGATGTCGTCCTGAAGTTGATTGAGCAGGTTCTGTGGCTGCGTCTCGCTGAACAGGTCGATGCGCCCGTCACGGAATGCCGCGCGATAGCTATTGGGGTCATCGTAGCTGTCCAGCAAGTTGATGTAGTCGCGCCCCTGCTTGCCCCAGGCTGCGAGCAACGGATGCGCGTGTTGGTGCAGCGCTTCCGGATCGAGCACGACCGGCATGCCGGTCTTGCGGCTTTGTCGCTTGTATTGATGGCGCAGCAGATCCTTGTCGGCAACGATATCGGCCCAGTGGTGTCGGCAAGGGTTGTGCACACACAGCAGCACCTGACTGAAACGTGCAAGTCCGGCCAATGCTTCGAGCACCTGGGCCGGCAACGAAGATATGCCAAACACGATCACCCGCGAGGGTAGCCCCGCAGGTGCGTTTTCAAGGGCATTTATGCGCTCGACAAAGCGCTGATGAACACCTGCCCGGCTCTGCGCCATGCCCTGCTCACCGACATCTTCCAGCAGAGCACGCCACAATTCAGCCTGCCAGCAACTGACCGGGGGCAGTGGCTTCACTTCACCTCGAACATTGCGCATCTGGTGCCGGCCTTCGGCCCAGTCCTCGAGCCAATCAGCCCGATACACTTGGTACTGGTCAAAGAGATCTGCCAGACGCTCTGACAGTTGGTAGCGCTTGCGTAAATCCGTGTCGTGCGTGAGGAACCTTTGTAGTGGCTCAAAATGGGGGCGATCAATAACCTGCGGCAGCAAGCGCATCAGTCGCCAGGTCAATGGGGCTTTGTCGAGCAGGGAGTTGACGGGAATTTCGTCTCGGCCCAACACCATACGGTAAAGCTGCCACATGAAACTGCCAGGCAATTGCACATCTATGGCCGCAGCTATTCCGCATCCCCCGAGGTCGTCGTCCTCAGGGTCTTCCGCCAAAGCCAGTTTGAGCCATTGGGCGATACCGTTGCTCTGCACCAGAGCGATTTCGTTCTCCAAGGGTGCCAATGGATAGCGCCGCATGACGCTAACCACCAGGCTGCGCAGTTCGTCCAGGCTATTGCTCTGGACCACCATGAATGCAGCATTGAGGGACTGGGCGTCCGGCATAAAAGCTTCCTTGGAAAAGTACAAAGCCAGGGCAGAACCTTAGCACTGTCGGCAGGCTGTGACAGCCGGAAGGGCATACCGCGTTCCGTAGGAACTTTCCTGCGGACAAAACAAAACCCCAACTGCTTTCGCAATTGGGGTTTCGGAATTTAATCTTGACGATGACCTACTCTCACATGGGGAAACCCCACACTACCATCGGCGATGCATCGTTTCACTTCTGAGTTCGGGATGGGATCAGGTGGTTCCAACGCTCTATGGTCGTCAAGAAATTCGGGTACTGACTCGTGACCAACTGGCCTCGCTTCAGCAAATCGGGTATGTGATACAGGTGCTTTGTGAGCTGCGCGAACTTTCGGTTCATTGCGTCTTCACACACCGCAATCTGGTCTCTTTCGAGCATTCAGATTGCTTGGGTGTTATATGGTCAAGCCTCACGGGCAATTAGTATTGGTTAGCTCAACGCCTCACAGCGCTTACACACCCAACCTATCAACGTCGTAGTCTTCGACGGCCCTTCAGGGAACTCAAGGTTCCAGTGAGATCTCATCTTGAGGCAAGTTTCCCGCTTAGATGCTTTCAGCGGTTATCTTTCCCGAACATAGCTACCCGGCAATGCCACTGGCGTGACAACCGGAACACCAGAGGTTCGTCCACTCCGGTCCTCTCGTACTAGGAGCAGCCCCTCTCAAATCTCAAACGTCCACGGCAGATAGGGACCGAACTGTCTCACGACGTTCTAAACCCAGCTCGCGTACCACTTTAAATGGCGAACAGCCATACCCTTGGGACCGGCTTCAGCCCCAGGATGTGATGAGCCGACATCGAGGTGCCAAACACCGCCGTCGATATGAACTCTTGGGCGGTATCAGCCTGTTATCCCCGGAGTACCTTTTATCCGTTGAGCGATGGCCCTTCCATACAGAACCACCGGATCACTAAGACCTACTTTCGTACCTGCTCGACGTGTCTGTCTCGCAGTCAAGCGCGCTTTTGCCTTTATACTCTACGACCGATTTCCGACCGGTCTGAGCGCACCTTCGTACTCCTCCGTTACTCTTTAGGAGGAGACCGCCCCAGTCAAACTACCCACCATACACTGTCCTCGATCCGGATAACGGACCTGAGTTAGAACCTCAAAGTTGCCAGGGTGGTATTTCAAGGATGGCTCCACGCGAACTGGCGTCCACGCTTCAAAGCCTCCCACCTATCCTACACAAGCAAATTCAAAGTCCAGTGCAAAGCTATAGTAAAGGTTCACGGGGTCTTTCCGTCTAGCCGCGGATACACTGCATCTTCACAGCGATTTCAATTTCACTGAGTCTCGGGTGGAGACAGCGCCGCCATCGTTACGCCATTCGTGCAGGTCGGAACTTACCCGACAAGGAATTTCGCTACCTTAGGACCGTTATAGTTACGGCCGCCGTTTACCGGGGCTTCGATCAAGAGCTTCGCGTTAGCTAACCCCATCAATTAACCTTCCGGCACCGGGCAGGCGTCACACCCTATACGTCCACTTTCGTGTTTGCAGAGTGCTGTGTTTTTAATAAACAGTCGCAGCGGCCTGGTATCTTCGACCGGCATGAGCTTACGGAGCAAGTCCTTCACCCTCACCGGCGCACCTTCTCCCGAAGTTACGGTGCCATTTTGCCTAGTTCCTTCACCCGAGTTCTCTCAAGCGCCTTGGTATTCTCTACCCAACCACCTGTGTCGGTTTGGGGTACGGTTCCTGGTTATCTGAAGCTTAGAAGCTTTTCTTGGAAGCATGGCATCAACCACTTCGTCACCTGAAAGGTAACTCGTCATCAGCTCTCGGCCTTAAGATCCCGGATTTACCTAAGATCTCAGCCTACCACCTTAAACTTGGACAACCAACGCCAAGCTGGCCTAGCCTTCTCCGTCCCTCCATCGCAATAACCAGAAGTACAGGAATATTAACCTGTTTTCCATCGACTACGCTTTTCAGCCTCGCCTTAGGGACCGACTAACCCTGCGTCGATTAACGTTGCGCAGGAAACCTTGGTCTTTCGGCGTGGGTGTTTTTCACACCCATTGTCGTTACTCATGTCAGCATTCGCACTTCTGATACCTCCAGCAAGCTTCTCAACTCACCTTCACAGGCTTACAGAACGCTCCTCTACCGCATCACTTGCGTGATACCCGTAGCTTCGGTGTATGGTTTGAGCCCCGTTACATCTTCCGCGCAGGCCGACTCGACTAGTGAGCTATTACGCTTTCTTTAAAGGGTGGCTGCTTCTAAGCCAACCTCCTAGCTGTCTAAGCCTTCCCACATCGTTTCCCACTTAACCATAACTTTGGGACCTTAGCTGACGGTCTGGGTTGTTTCCCTTTTCACGACGGACGTTAGCACCCGCCGTGTGTCTCCCATGCTCGGCACTTGTAGGTATTCGGAGTTTGCATCGGTTTGGTAAGTCGGGATGACCCCCTAGCCGAAACAGTGCTCTACCCCCTACAGTGATACATGAGGCGCTACCTAAATAGCTTTCGAGGAGAACCAGCTATCTCCGAGCTTGATTAGCCTTTCACTCCGATCCACAGGTCATCCGCTAACTTTTCAACGGTAGTCGGTTCGGTCCTCCAGTCAGTGTTACCTAACCTTCAACCTGCCCATGGATAGATCGCCCGGTTTCGGGTCTATTCCCAGCGACTAGACGCCCTATTAAGACTCGCTTTCGCTACGCCTCCCCTATTCGGTTAAGCTCGCCACTGAAAATAAGTCGCTGACCCATTATACAAAAGGTACGCAGTCACAGAACAAAGTCTGCTCCCACTGCTTGTACGCATACGGTTTCAGGATCTATTTCACTCCCCTCTCCGGGGTTCTTTTCGCCTTTCCCTCACGGTACTAGTTCACTATCGGTCAGTCAGTAGTATTTAGCCTTGGAGGATGGTCCCCCCATATTCAGACAAAGTTTCTCGTGCTCCGTCCTACTCGATTTCATGACTAAGAGACTTTCGCGTACAGGGCTATCACCCACTATGGCCGCACTTTCCAGAGCGTTCCGCTAATCTCAAAGCCACTTAAGGGCTAGTCCCCGTTCGCTCGCCACTACTAAGGGAATCTCGGTTGATTTCTTTTCCTCAGGGTACTTAGATGTTTCAGTTCCCCTGGTTCGCCTCTTGCACCTATGTATTCAGTACAAGATAACCATCTTATGATGGCTGGGTTCCCCCATTCAGACATCTCCGGATCAAAGTCTGTTTGCCGACTCCCCGAAGCTTTTCGCAGGCTACCACGTCTTTCATCGCCTCTGACTGCCAAGGCATCCACCGTATGCGCTTCTTCACTTGACCATATAACCCCAAGCAATCTGGTTATACTGTGAAGACGACATTCGCCGAAAATTCGCAAAACTCTTAAGAGTCACTCACAAATTTTACCTTAGCCTGATCCGTTACCAGTGAAAGTAACGTTCAGTCTATCTTTCTATCACATACCCAAATTTTTAAAGAACGATCTAATCAAAAGACTAGAAATCAGCATTCACCATCACAGCGATGGAATGCTCATTTCTAAGCTTTCAAACTTCAGAAGCAGTGGTGGTGGAGCCAAGCGGGATCGAACCGCTGACCTCCTGCGTGCAAGGCAGGCGCTCTCCCAGCTGAGCTATGGCCCCGTATTTCTACAGGTTTCCCACACAAAATTGGTGGGTCTGGGCAGATTCGAACTGCCGACCTCACCCTTATCAGGGGTGCGCTCTAACCAACTGAGCTACAGACCCAATTTCGGGCTGCTTCTATCGTCTTCTTCAATGAATCAAGCAATTCGTGTGGGAACTTATGGAGCAGCTGATGTCGTCGATTAAGGAGGTGATCCAGCCGCAGGTTCCCCTACGGCTACCTTGTTACGACTTCACCCCAGTCATGAATCACACCGTGGTAACCGTCCTCCCGAAGGTTAGACTAGCTACTTCTGGTGCAACCCACTCCCATGGTGTGACGGGCGGTGTGTACAAGGCCCGGGAACGTATTCACCGCGACATTCTGATTCGCGATTACTAGCGATTCCGACTTCACGCAGTCGAGTTGCAGACTGCGATCCGGACTACGATCGGTTTTGTGGGATTAGCTCCACCTCGCGGCTTGGCAACCCTCTGTACCGACCATTGTAGCACGTGTGTAGCCCAGGCCGTAAGGGCCATGATGACTTGACGTCATCCCCACCTTCCTCCGGTTTGTCACCGGCAGTCTCCTTAGAGTGCCCACCATAACGTGCTGGTAACTAAGGACAAGGGTTGCGCTCGTTACGGGACTTAACCCAACATCTCACGACACGAGCTGACGACAGCCATGCAGCACCTGTCTCAATGTTCCCGAAGGCACCAATCCATCTCTGGAAAGTTCATTGGATGTCAAGGCCTGGTAAGGTTCTTCGCGTTGCTTCGAATTAAACCACATGCTCCACCGCTTGTGCGGGCCCCCGTCAATTCATTTGAGTTTTAACCTTGCGGCCGTACTCCCCAGGCGGTCAACTTAATGCGTTAGCTGCGCCACTAAGAGCTCAAGGCTCCCAACGGCTAGTTGACATCGTTTACGGCGTGGACTACCAGGGTATCTAATCCTGTTTGCTCCCCACGCTTTCGCACCTCAGTGTCAGTATTAGTCCAGGTGGTCGCCTTCGCCACTGGTGTTCCTTCCTATATCTACGCATTTCACCGCTACACAGGAAATTCCACCACCCTCTACCATACTCTAGCTTGCCAGTTTTGGATGCAGTTCCCAGGTTGAGCCCGGGGATTTCACATCCAACTTAACAAACCACCTACGCGCGCTTTACGCCCAGTAATTCCGATTAACGCTTGCACCCTCTGTATTACCGCGGCTGCTGGCACAGAGTTAGCCGGTGCTTATTCTGTCGGTAACGTCAAAATTGCAGAGTATTAATCTACAACCCTTCCTCCCAACTTAAAGTGCTTTACAATCCGAAGACCTTCTTCACACACGCGGCATGGCTGGATCAGGCTTTCGCCCATTGTCCAATATTCCCCACTGCTGCCTCCCGTAGGAGTCTGGACCGTGTCTCAGTTCCAGTGTGACTGATCATCCTCTCAGACCAGTTACGGATCGTCGCCTTGGTGAGCCATTACCTCACCAACTAGCTAATCCGACCTAGGCTCATCTGATAGCGCAAGGCCCGAAGGTCCCCTGCTTTCTCCCGTAGGACGTATGCGGTATTAGCGTTCCTTTCGAAACGTTGTCCCCCACTACCAGGCAGATTCCTAGGCATTACTCACCCGTCCGCCGCTGAATCCAGGAGCAAGCTCCTTTCATCCGCTCGACTTGCATGTGTTAGGCCTGCCGCCAGCGTTCAATCTGAGCCATGATCAAACTCTTCAGTTCAAACATCTTTGGGTTTTTAAGAAACCCTAAACTTGGCTCAGCAATCGTTGGTTACATCTTTGATTTCTCGCGGAGTAACTTGTGATGCTGATAATCTTGTTGACTATCAGTCTGACTCCACAAGCACCCACACGAATTGCTTGATTCAGTTGTTAAAGAGCGGTTGGTTAAGATCTTTCGTCTCAACCGAGGCGCGCATTCTACAGCAGCCTCATTTGCTGTCAAGTGATTATTTTCAGAAGTTTTCGAAGAATTCTTCAACAACTTCAACCACTTGCGCTTCCGATCTCTCGTTAGCGGGAGGCGAATTCTACAGCGTTACACGCTGCTGTCAACACCTCTCTTTCACCGCTTTCGACCGAGAAGATCGAACCGTCAAAAGAGCCAAACATCACCGCTCTTTTCAACTCCTTCCAGGCCTCGATGAACTGAAGCCGCCCACTGTCGAAAACCGCGTAACTCATTGAATCTCAAGGAGTTTTCCGTTTCGACTGCGCCGGAAGTGGGGCGAATTATAGACCTCCAGAATCTGCCGTCAACAGCTTTTTTCACATTTCTGTCATATCGGTCAAAAAGCCTCGAAAACACGAAGGCCGACCTCTAGAGGTCGGCCTTCGTCATGCCTTCTACTTACAAGCTAGGGAAAGCGAATTGCGAAGCCTCATGGCTCGCACGCTGCGGCCAGCGCTGGGTGATGGCCTTGCGACGGGTATAGAAGCGCACACCATCCGGGCCATAGGCATGCAGGTCGCCGAACAGCGAACGCTTCCAGCCACCGAAGCTGTGGTAAGCCACCGGTACCGGCAGTGGTACGTTGACGCCGACCATGCCGACTTCAATCTCGTCACAGAACAGACGCGCCGCTTCACCGTCACGGGTGAAGATGCAGGTGCCATTACCGTATTCGTGATCGTTGATCAGCTTCATCGCCTCTTCCAGGCTGTTCACGCGAACCACGCACAACACCGGCCCGAAGATCTCCTCCTTATAGATGCGCATTTCAGGGGTGACGTTGTCGAACAGGCAGCCGCCGAGGAAGAAGCCCTCTTCGTTACCTGGAATGCTCAAGCCGCGACCATCGACCACCAGGGTCGCGCCCGCTGCTACGCCGTCATCGACATAACCGCTGACCTTGTCCCGCGCCTGACCGGTTACCAGTGGTCCCATGTCCAGCCCACACGAAGTGCCGGCACCGATTTTCAGCGCCTTGATCTGTGGAACCAGTTTCGCAACCAGTGCATCCGCCACCTGATCGCCGACACACACCGCGACCGAAATCGCCATGCAGCGCTCACCGCACGAACCGTAAGCCGCGCCCATCAATGCGCTGACTGCATTGTCCAGGTCCGCATCCGGCATCAACACCGCATGGTTCTTCGCCCCGCCCAGTGCCTGAACGCGTTTGCCGCGCTTGGTACCTTCGGCGTAGATGTATTCGGCAATTGGCGTCGAGCCAACAAAGCTCAGCGCTTTGACTTCCGGCGCTTCAATCAGCGCGTCCACTGCAGTCTTGTCGCCATGCACCACGCTCAGCACGCCTTTCGGCAAACCGGCTTCCAGCAGCAGTTGGGCGATCAGCAGCGTCGAGCTCGGGTCACGCTCGGATGGTTTGAGAATGAAGCAGTTACCGCAGACGATCGCCAACGGGTACATCCACAGCGGCACCATCGCCGGGAAGTTGAACGGCGTGATACCGGCCACCACACCCAGTGGCTGGAAGTCCGACCAGGCGTCGATGTTCGGGCCGACGTTGCGGCTGTACTCGCCCTTGAGGATTTCCGGCGCGGCGCAGGCGAACTCGACGTTCTCGATACCACGCTTCAGTTCACCGGCGGCGTCTTCGAGGGTCTTGCCGTGTTCTTCGCTGATCAATTGCGAGATGCGCGCTTCGTTCTGCTCCAGCAATTGCTTGAAGCGGAACATCACCTGGGCACGTTTGGCCGGCGGGGTGTTGCGCCATGCCGGGAACGCGGCCTTGGCGGCGTCGATCGCGTGTTGAATGGTTTCGCGGGTGGCCAGCGGCAGCTTGTGGATTGCCTGACCGGTGGACGGGTTGAACACATCAACCGCGCGACCGTTCTCGGTCACCAGTTCGCCATTGATCAAATGCGGGATAACGCTCATCGAAAACTCCTGAACTCTTGTGTACAGACGCCCGCATGGGGCGCCTGTTATTCGCAGGTATATATAGAGGGAAAAATCAGTCGAGCTTGTTCAGCACTTCGCCAACCGCATCGAACAGACGATCGAGGTCTTGCGGCTTGCTGTTGAAGGTTGGGCCGAACTGCAGGGTGTCGCCGCCGAAGCGCACGTAGAACCCGGCTTTCCACAGGGCCATGCCGGCTTCGAACGGACGCACAATGGCGTCGCCGTCGCGGGCGGCAATCTGGATCGCACCGGCCAGGCCGTAGTTACGGATATCGATGACGTTCTTCGAACCTTTCAGGCCGTGCAAGGCATTTTCGAAATGCGGCGCGACTTCGGCCACGCTCTGCACCAGGTTTTCCTTTTGCAGCAGATCGAGTGCCGCCAGGCCAGCGGCGCACGCCACCGGATGCGCCGAGTAGGTGTAGCCGTGGGGGAATTCCACCGCATATTCCGGCGTCGGCTGATTCATGAAGGTCTGGTAGATCTCGGAGCTGGCAATCACCGCGCCCATCGGGATCGCGCCGTTGGTGACTTGCTTGGCGATACACATCAGGTCCGGGGTCACGCCAAAGCTCTCGGCGCCAAACATCGATCCGGTGCGGCCGAAACCGGTGATCACTTCGTCGAACACCAGCAGGATGTTGTGTTGATCGCAGATCTCGCGCAGACGCTTCAGGTAACCCTGCGGTGGAACCAGTACGCCAGCGGAACCGGCCATTGGCTCAACGAAGACCGCCGCGATGTTCGAAGCGTCGTGCAGTTCGATCAACTTCAGCAGCTCATCGGCCAGAGCGATGCCGCCCTGCTCCGGCATGCCACGGGAGAATGCGTTGCTGGCCAGCAACGTGTGCGGCAGGTGATCGACGTCCATCATCGCCTGGCCGAACAGTTTGCGGTTGCCGTTGACGCCGCCGAGGCTGGTGCCGGCGATGTTCACGCCGTGATAACCGCGGGCACGGCCGATCATTTTGGTCTTGGTCGACTGACCTTTCAGACGCCAGTAGGCACGGACCATTTTCACCGCGGTGTCGGCACACTCGGAGCCGGAGTCGGTGAAGAACACGTGGTTCAGATTGCCCGGGGTCAGATCAGTGATTTTTTCCGCCAGTTGGAATGACAGCGGATGGCCGTACTGGAAGCCCGGCGAGTAATCGAGGGTGCCCAGTTGCTTGGCGACCGCTTCCTGAATTTCCTTGCGGGTGTGCCCGGCGCCGCAGGTCCACAGACCGGACAGCGAATCGTAGATCTTGCGGCCCTTGTCATCGAACAGCCAGCTGCCCTCGGCACCAACGATCAGACGCGGATCGCGCTGGAAGTTGCGGTTGGCGGTGTACGGCATCCAGTGCGCGTCCAGCTTCAGTTGGCTGGCCAGTGGCGACGGCGCGTTTTCAGGCATGTTCATCGGGCAAAACCTCGCAGGGCACAAGCATCAGGGAGATAAAAAGCGTTGTTGCAGCTAAATTGCCACGGCGATAAAGTCGGTGAAATCCAACTTTTCTAACCTTCAGTTAGAAGCCTGCTAAACAATGAGAACAACAGCATGAGCAGTCGTCGCCCCGATCCGCTGGCCCAGGTCAGTGATTTTGATATTCGCCTGCTGCGGATTTTCCGCAGTGTGGTGGAGTGCGGCGGCTTCTCGGCGGCGGAAACAGTGCTCGGCATCGGGCGCTCGGCGATCAGCCAGCAGATGAGCGATCTGGAACAGCGCCTCGGCCTGCGCTTGTGTCAGCGTGGCCGCGCCGGATTCTCGTTGACCGAAGAAGGCCGCGAGGTTTATCAATCGGCGCTGCAACTATTAAGTGCGCTGGAAAGTTTCCGCACCGAGGTCAACGGATTGCACCAGCACCTGCGCGGCGAACTGATCATCGGCCTCACCGACAACCTCGTCACCCTGCCCCACATGCGCATCACCCATGCCCTCGCCCAGTTGAAGGAACGTGGGCCGGACGTGCAGATCCAGATCCGCATGATCGCGCCCAATGAAGTCGAACAAGGCGTGCTCGACGGCCGCCTGCATGTCGGCGTGGTGCCGCAGGCCAGTGCACTGTCGGGGCTGGAATATCAGCCGTTGTACAGCGAGCGCTCGCTGCTTTATTGCGCAGTGGGTCATCCGCTGTTTTATGTCGATGACAAGCAACTGGATGACGAACGCCTGAACAGTCAGGACGCGATTGCGCCGACGTTCCGTTTGCCGGCGGAAATTCAGGCGCATTACCAGGCACTCAACTGCACCGCCAGCGCTTCCGACCGTGAGGGCATGGCGTTTCTGATTCTGACCGGGCGTTATATCGGTTATCTGCCGGATCACTACGCCAGTCTGTGGGTGCAGCAAGGGCGCTTGCGTCCGCTGAAATCGACGACGCGTTTTTATGACTTGAGCCTCGCATCGGTCACGCGCAAGGGGCGGCGCCCTCATTTGGTGCTCGAGAGCTTTCTGGAGAGCCTGGCGGCGACGCGTTGAAAGCAAGATCAACAGATCGCAGCCTCCGGCAACTCCTACATTTGGCAATCGCAATCCCTGAAAGCTGAGCAAGTGGACAGGTTTTTGCAGTGAAGGGTGAACTCGATCCCTGAACAAGAAGCCAAACCCATGCAGCCAGATTCTGAACCGTCCAGCGAACTGATCTACGGCCTCGATGACCGCCCAAAACCACCGGCAGCTATCCTCGCCGCCCTGCAACACGTGCTCGCCAGTTTCGTCGGCATCATCACCCCGCCGCTGGTGATCGGCTCGGCTCTCGGCTTGACCGCGCACTTGCCGTATCTCATCAGTATGGCGTTGATGGTTTCCGGGGTCGGCACCTTTATTCAAGCGCGGCGGCCGTTCGGCATCGGCGCCGGGATGATCTGTTTGCAGGGCACCAGTTTTGCCTTTCTCGGCGCGGTGCTGTCGGCCGGGTTTCTGGTCAAGCAGCGTGGCGGCAGCCCGGAGGACATTCTGGCGATGATCTTCGGCGTGTGCTTTTTCGGCGCCGTGGTGCAGATCGTCCTCAGCCGTTTCATCGGTCAATTGCGCCGGGTCGTCACGCCGCTGGTGACCGGGATCGTCATTACTCTGATCGGCATCAGCCTGATCAAGGTCGGCATTACCGATCTGGGCGGTGGTTTCAATGCGCCGGACTTCGGTGCACCGGGCAATCTCGCGCTGGGGGTGTTCGTGTTGCTGACGATCATCCTGCTCAACCGCTCGAACACGCCGTGGGTGCGGCTGTCGGCAATCATCATCGGACTGCTGCTGGGCAGTCTGGCCGCGTGGTTCAGCGGGAAACTGGTCCCGCAGGCATTGCCTGACTTGCCGCTGGTGAGTCTTCCTGCACCGTTCAAGTTCGGATTCAGCTTCGACTGGACGGCGTTCCTGCCGGTCGCGCTGATTTATCTGATCAGCACCATCGAAACCGTCGGAGACCTCACGGCCAATTGCATGCTCGCCCGTCAGGCGATCAGCGGCCCTTCTTATATAAGCCGTTTGCGCGGCGGCGTACTCGGTGACGGCGTCAGCTGCATGATCGCCGCCACCTTCAGCGCCTTCCCCAACACCACGTTTGCGCAGAACAACGGCGTGATCCAGTTGACCGGCGTCGCCAGCCGCTACGTCGGTTTATACATAGGTGCGATCCTGTTTTGTCTCGGCCTGTTCCCCATGATCGGCGCGGTGCTGCAGCAGATCCCGAAACCGGTGCTCGGTGGCGCCACCCTGGTGATGTTCGGCAGCGTCGCCGCAGCCGGGGTGCGGATTCTCGCGCAGTCGCCGCTGGACCGCCGCAGCATGCTGATCATCGCCACCTCGCTCGGCGTCGGCCTGGGCATTGCCGCGCAACCGAACCTGCTGCACCTGTTGCCGAAACTGGTGCAGAACCTGTTCGACTCGGCAATTACCAGCGGTGGCCTGACCGCGATCATCCTCTGCCTGTTGCTGCCGGAGGCGAAAACCTCGACCGTCGAATCCGGCGCATCGTTGAACAAGATCGAACAGGCGTAACGGTTTTATTGCATCAGGACTTGTCGGATGCCTGTGGGTGCGTTATCAACGCAACTGGTTGCACCCACAGACAAACCGGAAGTGCCTATGACCTTTGAAGTCCCAGCCCATGGCGGCAAACCCGCCAGCCGCATTCGTCAGAAGAACGAAGAGACCATCCTCAAAGCCGCCGAAGACGAGTTCGCCCGTCACGGGTACAAAGGCACCAGCATGAACACCATTGCGCAGAATGCCGGGCTGCCCAAGGCAAACCTGCATTACTACTTCACCAACAAGCTTGGGTTGTACGTGGCGGTGCTGAGCAACATCATCGAGCTGTGGGACAGCACCTTCAATACCCTGACCGCCGAGGACGATCCCGCCGAAGCGCTGACCCGCTACATTCGCGCCAAGATGGAATTCTCCCGCCGTCAGCCGCAGGCCTCGCGCATCTTTGCGATGGAAGTGATCAGCGGCGGCGAGTGCCTGACCGAGTATTTCAACCAGGATTACCGCGCCTGGTTCCAGGGTCGCGCGGCCGTGTTTCAGGCGTGGATCGATGCCGGAAAGATGGACCCGGTGGACCCGGTGCACCTGATTTTCCTGCTGTGGGGCAGCACCCAGCATTACGCCGACTTCGCCACGCAGATCTGCCGCGTCAGCGGTCGCAGCAAACTGACCAAGCAGGACATGGAAGACGCCGGCAACAACCTGATCCGCATCATTCTCAAAGGCTGCGGCCTCACCCCGACTATTTAAGACGTTTATGCCTTTCACCCTCAGCGGTTTTTGCGAGTACCGCGAAGAGATTCGCAAAAGCCGCTTCATCACCTTCGCCGCGCCGATCGCCAGCCCCGCCGACGCGCAGGCGTTCTTCGAACAGCACAGCGACCTGAATGCCTCGCATAACTGCTGGGCGTGGAAACTCGGGGCGCAATACCGCAGCAACGACGATGGCGAACCCGGCGGCACTGCCGGACGGCCGATTCTGGCAGCCATCGAGGCGCAGGATTGCGATCAGGTCGCGGTGCTGGTGATCCGCTGGTACGGCGGCATTCAACTGGGCACCGGCGGTTTGGCCCGGGCCTATGGCGGCGGCGCCAACAAGTGCCTGCAGAACGCGGAAAAAATCGAGTTGATCAGCCGTGTGCCGCTGCGCTGTGCCTGCGGCTTTGCCGAGCTGGCGCTGGTGAAGCTGCGGGTGGCGGACCTGGGTGGGTTGGTCGTCGAAGAAAACTTCACCGCCAATGGTGTTGAATTGCAGTTGGCGGTGGGTGAGGCGCAGATCGATTTGCTGCAAACGCAATTGGCGGATTTGAGCCGTGGGCGGATTGTGCTGCAGCGTTAGATGAGCAAAAGATCGCAGCCTTCGGCAGCTCCTGCACAGGACTTTGCGTTTCCCCTGTGGGAGCTGCCGAAGGCTGCGATCTTTTAGGGCATCGACGGATTTCTTTATTCCAGCAACTTGCCCACATCTGCTGTGCACCCGACTGTGGATAACCTGAGCACATCTGGCTGTAACCCTTCTGTCACGTGGCTTTGCGCGATTTGCTCACTTTTCGTCCACTCCACCTGAAAAAAGATTAATCCCGCGTAAAAACAAATAGTTAGCGCTGTTTATCACCAATGGAAGATAGCACCGCTGCGCTTATGCCAAGGATTCCCAATTGCACACAAATACTGTGGAGCAACCTGTGGATAACCCGTTCATGGCTGGCGCAGTCGCAGGGTCTGCATAGGCCCCACGCATTTGCTCGTTTTTTGATCAGTTGCCTACGGGCAAAACTGGAGCCTGATCAACGGCTTTGCTCTCAATTGGTGCCGCACCTCCCGAACATTTGCCCTTCGACGCTCTACGGCAGCCGTTGCCGTACGAGAGCCGCCAAGGTTCCTGACTCAATGGCCAGGAAATTGCTTTATCCACAGGCATAACTCCAAGCCAGTCGAGCCTGTCATGCCAAGCCCAGATTCAACACCGCGCCTGCAACTGCGCCAGATCAGCAAACGCTACCCCGGTTGTCTGGCCAATGACGCCATCGACCTGAGCATCGCGCCCGGAGAAATCCACGCCCTGCTCGGTGAGAACGGCGCGGGCAAAAGCACGCTGATGAAGATCATTTACGGCGTGACCCAGGCCGATGCCGGCGAAATGCTCTGGCAAGGTCAGCGGGTGAATATTCGTAATCCGGCGCAGGCCCGGCAGTTGGGGATCGGCATGGTGTTCCAGCATTTCTCGCTGTTCGAAACCCTCAGCGTCGCGCAGAACATTGCCTTGGCGATGGGCGCCAGGGCCGGCACGCCGAAACAACTGGAGCCGACAATTGCCGAAGTGTCGCGCCGCTACGGCATGGCGCTGGAGCCGGAGCGACTTGTCCACAGCCTGTCGATCGGCGAGCGGCAACGGGTGGAGATCATTCGTTGCCTGATGCAGGACATTCGCTTGCTGATTCTCGACGAGCCGACGTCGGTGCTGACGCCGCAAGAGGCCGAGGAATTGTTCATCACCCTGCGCCGTCTCGCCGCCGAGGGCTGCAGCATACTGTTTATCAGCCACAAACTCGCGGAAGTGCGCGCGCTGTGCCATAGCGCCACGGTTTTGCGCGGCGGGCGGGTCGCCGGGCATTGCGAGCCGGCCGAATGCTCGGATCAGCAGTTGGCGCAAATGATGGTCGGCGAAGCGGCGGCACTGATCGGCGAATATCCGAAGGTCAGCGGTGGCGCGGCGTACTTGCAGGTCAACGGCTTGAGCTGGCACAACCCCGATCCGTTCGGCTGCTCGTTGAGCGACATCAGCCTGCAAGTACGCAGCGGCGAAATCGTCGGTATCGCCGGGGTCGCGGGCAATGGCCAGGATGAATTGCTGGCGCTGCTCAGCGGTGAGCAAACCCTGTCCCGCGACAGCGCGACATCGATCTGTTTTGCCGGGCAAGCGGTCGCCGCTTTGCGCCCGGATGCGCGGCGCCAACTCGGACTGGCGTTCGTCCCGGCAGAACGCCTGGGCCATGGCGCGGTGCCGGAATTGAGCCTGGCCGACAACACCTTGCTCACGGCCTTTCAACAGGGGCTGGTGAGCAACGGTTTGATCGAGCGCAGTAAAGTCGAAGCCCTCGCCCAACAGATCATTCAGCGCTTCGGGGTGAAAACCCCGGGCACTCACGCGGCCGCGCGCAGCCTGTCCGGCGGCAATCTGCAGAAATTTATCCTCGGCCGGGAAATCCTCCAGCAACCGAAACTGCTGATCGCCGCGCACCCGACCTGGGGCGTGGACGTTGGCGCAGCGGCGACCATTCACCGCGCGCTGATTGCCCTGCGCGATGCCGGCGCGGCGATCCTGGTGATTTCCGAAGACCTCGACGAACTGTTCCAGATCAGCGACCGCCTCGGCGCCCTGTGCGCGGGGCGTCTGTCACCGCTGCGAAACACCACCGACACCCTGCTGAGTGACGTCGGCGGCTGGATGGCCGGGCAATTCAACGACGCGCCTTCATCGGCCACGCTTTGACGGAGTTTCCCCCTATGTTGCTTTCCCTCGAACCCCGTGGCCAGCAATCGCGCCTGATGCTGTGGTGCTCGCCGTTGCTGGCGGCGCTGCTGACATTGGGTTGCGGCTCGCTGCTGTTCATCGCTCTCGGCCATGACCCGCTGCAAACCCTGCACACGCTGTTGATCGCGCCGATCAGCGACCTGTATGGCGTCTCCGAATGGTTGGTCAAGGCGCTGCCGATTCTGCTTTGCGCACTCGGTCTGGCCGTGGCGTATCAAGCGCGAATCTGGAACATCGGCGCTGAAGGTCAGTTGCTGTTCGGCGCGCTCGCCGGCAGTGCGCTGGCGGTGAACATCATCGATATGCAAAGCCATTGGGCACTGGTGCTGATCCTGCTCACCGGCACTTTCGCCGGTGCCGCCTGGGCCGGGTTGACGGCGTGGTTGCGCACGCGCTTCAACGCCAACGAAATCCTCACCAGCATCATGCTCAACTACATCGCACTGAACCTGTTGCTGTTCTGCGTGCACGGGCCGCTGAAGGATCCGGCCGGCTACAACTTTCCCGAGTCGGCGATGTTCGGCGACGCCAGTCGCCTGCCGCTGCTGATGGAGGATGGTCGGGTGCATGCCGGGGTGTATTTCGCCTTGCTCGCGCTGGTCGCGGTGTGGGTGTTGTTGCAGAAAAGTTTCGTCGGTTTTCAGATCAAAGTGCTCGGTCTGGATAAACGTGCGGCGGGGTTTGTCGGTTTTCGCGAGAAACGCCTGATCTGGCTCGCGCTGTTGATCAGCGGCGGTTTGGCCGGGCTGGCCGGGGTCTGCGAAGTGACCGGGCCGATTGGGCAATTGGTGCCGCAAGTCTCGCCCGGCTATGGATATGCAGCAATCACCGTGGCGTTTCTCGGCCGGCTGAATCCGATCGGGATTCTGTTCTCAAGCCTGCTGATGGCGCTGCTGTACATCGGCGGCGAAAGCGCGCAGATGACCCTCAACCTGCCGCAAGCCATCACCCAATTGTTTCAGGGAATGATGCTGTTTTTCCTGCTGGCCTGCGACGTGCTGATTCTCTATCGGCCACGCCTGAAACTGCGCTGGGCACGGCGCACCTCGACCACCGCCGTAACCGCCGGAGCGCTGTGATGGATATCGATCTGCTGAGCAATATTTTCTACGCCATGGTGCGCTGCGGCACGCCACTGCTGTTGGTGGCACTGGGTGAGTTGATCTGCGAGAAGAGCGGCGTGCTCAATCTCGGCCAGGAAGGAATGATGCTGTTTGGCGCGGTGATCGGTTTTATCGTCGCCCTCAACAGCGGCAACCTGTGGCTCGGCGTGTTGTTGGCGA
The DNA here is from genome assembly GCF_055760375.1 of Pseudomonas sp. m6p. Classification (NCBI taxonomy): domain Bacteria; kingdom Pseudomonadati; phylum Pseudomonadota; class Gammaproteobacteria; order Pseudomonadales; family Pseudomonadaceae; genus Pseudomonas; species Pseudomonas sp. m6p. The sequence continues at coordinate 6,692,405 of NZ_CM147084.1, read as the reverse complement.
TGCTTGCGGGGATGCTGCTGTCGTCACTGTTTGCCTTGGTGGCGCTGGTGTTCAATGCCAATCAGGTGGCGACCGGGCTGGCACTGACGATCTTCGGCGTGGGCCTGTCGACCTTCGTTGGCGCAGCATGGGTCGGCAAGCCACTGGCGGGATTCGAACCGTTGGCGATTCCGTACTTGAGTGAGATTCCGCTGATCGGCCGCATGCTGTTTGCCCAGGATCTGCTGGTGTATCTGTCATTCGCGCTGTTTGCGCTGGTGGCGTGGGTGATCATCAAAAGCCGTGTCGGCTTGATCATTCAGGCAGTCGGCGAGAACCCGGACGCGGCCAGTGCAATGGGCCTGCCGGTGCTGACCGTGCGCACCCTGGCGGTGCTGTTCGGCGGGGCGATGGCCGGTCTGGCCGGGGCGTATCTGTCGCTGGCTTACACGCCGATGTGGGCCGAGAACATGACCGCCGGACGCGGCTGGATCGCCTTGGCGCTGGTGGTGTTTGCCAGTTGGCGGGTGTGGCGGCTGTTGCTCGGGGCTTACCTGTTCGGACTCGCCAGCATCCTGCACCTGGTGGCGCAGGGGTTGGGGCTGGCGATTCCGTCGAGTCTGCTGGCGATGCTGCCGTATGTGGCGACGATTGTGGTGTTGGTGCTGTTGTCGCGCGATGCGGTGCGGACTCGGTTGTATGCGCCGGTGTCGTTGGGGCAGCCGTGGCAGGCCGGGCATTAAAGCGGTGATGTCACTGGCCTCATCGCTGGCAAGCCAGCTCCCACAGTGGCGGTGTTGTAGACATGATGTGCGAACATCGCTGAGCGGCCTGCGAATTTGAGAAGCAAGCATGCTAAAGCCTGGAGTATGCTCCGGGGTCAACAGCTCTTTTGAGAGCCGGTTCGATGTGCTGCGACGAGCGTTGCAACAACGACTCGGTCAGGCGTGTCCATTGAATCCGTGAACCGTAATATTCAAGGAACCCCGTCATGTCCCAGGCAAAAAACGCACTGATCATCGGCGCCTCCCGCGGCTTGGGCCTCGGGCTGGTGAAAACCCTGCTGGCCGACGGCTGGCAAGTGACCGCTACCGTGCGCAATCCGCAAAAGGCCGAGGCGCTGCAAGCGCTGGGCAAGGTGCGGATCGAAAAACTCGACATGGACGATCAACAAGCGGTGATCGCCCTGAGCCAACAGCTCAAGGGCGAGACTTTCGACCTGCTGTTCGTCAACGCCGGGGTCAAAGGTCCGGAGGTGCAAACCCCGGGCGGCGCGACCCTGGCCGAAGTCGGCCAGTTGTTCTTCACCAACGCCGTGGCGCCGATCAACCTGGCGCAGCGCTTCGTCGGGCAGATCCGCGACGGCAGCGGCGTGCTGGCGTTCATGAGTTCCGGTCTTGGCGGCGTGACCGTACCGGACGCGCCGGAGCTGGCGCTGTACAAGGCCAGCAAGGCCGCGCTGAACTCCATGACCAACAGTTTCGTCACGCAACTGGGCGAACAGAAACTGACCGTGCTGTCGCTGCACCCGGGCTGGGTGAAGACGGACATGGGCGGTGAAGGTGCTGACCTGGATGTCGAGACCAGCACCCGTGGGCTGATTGATCAGGTGAATGCGTATACCGGCAAGGGTGGGCATCATTTCATCAACTACAAGGGTGAAACCATTCCCTGGTAAACACTGAAAACCACCTGTAGGAGCTGCCGCAGGCTGCGATCTTTTGATTGTAAAAAACAAGATCAAAAGATCGCAGCCTTCGGCAGCGCCTACAGAGGGTGATGTGTTGGCTTGTCGGGTTGGGCTTGCCCGCTGTCGCGATTTGTTTGAAACTGCGCAGCTCGTCCAACGCGGCGACCCTGGATCAGCAGACAGGGCAACACTGAGCTGGCAACCCTGAACCCAACTTTCAGAGGAGCCGGCCACAATGCCTGCGACCCGTACCTGGTTAAAAAATCCCCTCGCCATTTTCACGGCCAATGCGCTTGATGCCCGTGGCGGTCTGGTGCTGCAAGACGGCGTGATCGTCGAAGTGCTGGCGGCCGGTCAGCAACCGTCCGCGCCGTGCAATGAAGTGTTCGATGCCCGCGAGCACGTGATCCTGCCGGGCCTGATCAACACCCATCACCATTTCTATCAAACCCTGACTCGCGCCTGGGCGCCGGTGGTCAATCAGCCGTTGTTCCCGTGGTTGAAAACCCTGTATCCGGTGTGGGCGCGGCTGACTCCGGAAAAACTCGCCCTCGCGACGAAAGTGGCTTTGGCTGAATTGCTGCTGTCGGGTTGCACCACCGCCGCCGATCATCATTACCTGTTCCCGGACGGCCTGGAAAACGCCATCGACGTGCAAGTCGACACCGTGCGTGAACTGGGCATGCGCGCCATGCTCACGCGCGGTTCGATGAGCCTCGGCGAGAAGGACGGCGGCCTGCCACCGCAGCAGACCGTGCAGGAAGGTCAGGTGATTCTCGACGACAGTCAGCGTCTGATTCACGAGTACCACGAGCGCGGCGACGGTGCACAAATCCAGATCGCTCTGGCGCCTTGCTCGCCCTTTTCGGTGACCCCGGAAATCATGTCGGCCAGCGCCGAACTGGCGAATAAACTCGACGTGCGTCTGCACACGCACTTGGCGGAAACCCTCGACGAAGAGGATTTCTGCCTGCAGCGTTTCGGCCTGCGCACCGTGGATTATCTGGACAGCGTCGGCTGGCTCGGCCCGCGCACCTGGCTGGCCCATGGCATCCACTTCAACCCGGATGAAATCGCTCGCCTCGGCCAGGCCGGCACCGGTATCTGCCATTGCCCGAGTTCGAACATGCGTCTGGCCTCCGGCATCTGCCCGAGCATCGATCTGACCGATGCCGGCGCGCTGTTCGGTCTCGGCGTGGATGGTTCGGCCTCGAACGACGCGTCGAACATGATCCTCGAAGCGCGGCAGGCGTTGTACATCCAGCGTCTGCGTTACGGCGCGGAGAAGATCACCCCGGAACGCGTGCTCGGCTGGGCAACCAAAGGCTCGGCGAGCCTGTTGGGGCGTACCGACATTGGTGAGCTGGCGGTGGGCAAGCAGGCGGACCTGGCGCTGTTCAAGCTCGATGAGCTGCGCTTCTCGGGCAGCCATGATCCGATTTCGGCGCTGTTGTTGTGCGGTGCCGATCGTGCCGATCGGGTGATGATTGGTGGCCAGTGGCGGGTGATTGATGGCCAGGTTGAAGGACTGGATCTGAAAGGCCTGATCGCCGATCACAGCCAGGCGGCTCGGCAGTTGATCGCCGGTACCTGATCCAATAAAGAACCCTGTAGGAGCTGCCGCAGGCTGCGATCTTTTGATTTTGAAAACAAGTCAAAAGATCGCAGCCTGCGGCAGCTCCTACACCGGATTTGTGGTGGGCTTAGAGACCCAACAGCGACAGCATGATAAACGTCGCAAACAGCACAAAGTGCGTCATACCCTCAATCGCATTGGTCTCGCCGTCATTCAGGTTGATCGCACTGACGATCAGCGTGATGAAGATCATCACTGTCTGCACCGGGGTCATCGCCATCTGAAACGGCTGACCGGTGTACAGCGCCATCGCTTCCATCACCGGCACGGTCAGAATCACCGTCGACAGTGACGCGCCCATCGCAATGTTCACCACCGATTGCATGCGGTTGGCCAACGCGGCACGCAACGCTGTCAGAATCTCCGGCGCCGCGGAAATCGCCGCCACCAGAATCGCCGTGATCACCGGCGGCGCGCCCGTGCCTTCCAGGCCCAGATCGAGGGTCTTGGACATCACTTCGGCCAGTGCGCCGATCACCACCACCCCAAACACCAGAATGCCGATCGACCACGCCAGGCTCAGCGGTTTCGGTTCATTTTCCACCGGTTCTTTCTTGCGGCGTTTATCCGGGTAGCTGTAGCTGAAAAAGTAACTGTGCGGCCCGACCTGCATGCGCAGGAACAATGCGTAAAGCACCACCATCGCACCGATGGTGAACGCTGAATAAACCTTCCAGTTGGCCGCCGGAATAAACTCCGGCACCACCATCGATACGCCCATGGCGGTGAGGATCATCACGCTGTAGCTGCGTGCCGAATCATCGTTGTACGACTGCTCGCCGTGCTTGAGCCCGCCCATCAACGCGGCGAGGCCGAGGATGCCGTTGATGTCGAGCATCACCGCCGAATAGATCGTGTCCCGCACCAGTGTGGCCGAGGCTTCGTTGCTCATCATGATTGCCAGGATCACCACTTCCACCAGCACCGCAGCGAGGGTCAGGATCATCGTGCCGTAAGGATCGCCGACTTTTTCTGCGAGCAGTTCGGCCTGATGGGCGACGCGCATCGAGGCGGCGACGATGAAGCCGATCAGCACCAGACCGCAGATCAGCGCGACGACCTGCCCGCTGTGGAGCATCCAGTGTTCCAGCGGGTAGGCGATGCACGCGGCGATCACCGCCAGCAGCAGAAAGCTTTCTTGCTTGAGGATCGTGAGCATGACGGGCCTTTTTGCCGAGAGGTTCGAATGAGCTACTGACTGCGGCGCGGCGCTAACGTTTCGTTACACCTTAGCGCACCAGCCGACAGCGTGAATCCACTGACTTGCACTGCGTTGGTTCCGGCGCTGAAAAGATCGCAGCCTGCGGCAGCTCCTACAGGTTGCGCATTCCCCTGTAGGAGCTGCCGAAGGCTGCGATCTTTTTGTTTGTTGTCCTGTTGGTCAGCAATTTGCATTGCCCCTGACCACACACAACAAAATGGAGCTCCAATTCATGCAAATACGTCCGCTGCACAAACTGCTGTGCGCCGCCATCGGTCTGGGGATCAGCCTGAGCGCCAGCGCTGCCGATCCGCTGAAGGTCGGTTTCGTCTACATCGGCCCGATCGGCGACCACGGCTGGACGTATCAGCATGAACAGGGGCGCAAGGCGCTGGCAGAGAAATTCGGCCCGCAGATCAGCACCAATTACGTCGAGAACGTGGCCGAGGGCGCCGACGCCGAGCGGGTGATCCGCAACATGGCCAAGGACAACTACGACCTGATCTTCACCACCTCCTTCGGCTACATGAACCCGACGCTGAAAGTCGCCAAACAGTTTCCCAAGGTGACCTTCGAACACGCCACCGGCTACAAGCAGGACAAGAACCTCGGCACCTATCTCGCGCGCACCTACGAGGGTCGTTATGTCGGCGGCTTCCTCGCAGCGAAGATGACCAAGACCAAGAAGATCGGCTACGTCGCCTCGTTCCCGATTCCGGAAGTGATCCGCGACATCAACGCCATCCAGCTGGCGCTGAACAAATACAACCCCGGCACCGAGATCAAAGTGGTGTGGGTCAACTCGTGGTTCGACCCGGGCAAGGAAGCCGACGCCGCCAACGCGCTGATCGATCAGGGCGTGGACGTGGTGTTCCAGCACACCGACAGCCCGGCGCCGATCCAGGCCGCCGAACGCCGTGGCGTGTACGCCGTGGGTTACGCCTCGGACATGGCGCACTTCGGCCCGAAAGCGGTGCTGACTTCGATCGTCAACGACTGGGCACCGCACTACATTCAGGCCACGCAAAGCGTGATCGACCACAGCTGGAAATCCCAGGACTACTGGGGTGGTTTGAAAGAAGGTACGGTTGAACTGCCGATCAGCGACCTGGTGCCGGCACCGGTGAAAGCCGAGGCCGAGCAGATCATTGCCGACATCAAGAGCGGTAAGTTGCAACCGTTCACCGGGCCGATCAAGGATCAGGCCGGCGTGGAGAAAATCCCTGCTGGGGTGAGCGCAACCAATGCCGAATTGGCGTCGATGAACTATTACGTGGAAGGGATGAAGGCCGAGATGCCGAAGTAAACCTTCGATTCACCACACAAAACCCGGTGGGAGCGAGCCTGCTCGCGAAAGCGGTGTGTCATTAAACAAAAATGTTGTCTGGCACCCCCTCTTCGCGAGCAGGCTCGCTCCCACATTGGAAACACAGCGTATTCAAGGATTGTGTATGGATCAGCTTCCGGTCATCGACATCAGCCCGCTCTATTCCACCGACCAAAACGCCTGGCCCGCCGTCGCCGCGCAGATCGACCAGGCCTGCCGCGAATGGGGCTTTTTCTACATCAAGGGCCACCCGATTTCCGCGCAGCGCATCGACTCGCTGCTCGACCACGCCCAGCGTTTTTTTGCGCAACCGGCAGAAGAAAAACTGCGGATCGACATCACCCGGACCCGCCACCATCGCGGCTACGGCGCCATCGCCACCGAACAGCTCGACCCGGACAAACCCAGCGACCTCAAGGAAACCTTCGACATGGGCCTGCACCTGCCGGCGGATCATCCCGAGGTGCTCGCGAATAAACCCTTGCGCGGGCCGAATCGCCATCCACCGATCGCCGGTTGGGAACCGCTGATGGAGCAGCACTACCTCGACATGCAGGCGCTCGCGCAAACCCTGCTGCGGGCGATGACGATTGCGCTGGGGATCGAACGCGACTTCTTCGATTCGCGCTTCGTTGAGCCGGTCAGCGTACTGCGGATGATCCACTACCCACCACGCCACACCGCCAGCAGCGCCGCACAGCAAGGCGCCGGAGCGCACACCGATTACGGCTGCATCACCCTGCTCTACCAGGACAGCGCCGGCGGCCTGCAAGTGAAGAACATCAACGGTGAATGGATCGACGCGCCACCGATTGACGGCACCTTCGTGGTCAACCTCGGCGACATGATGGCACGCTGGAGCAACGACCGTTATCGCTCGACGCCGCACCGGGTCATCAGTCCGCTGGGAGTGGATCGCTATTCGATGCCGTTCTTCGCCGAGCCGCACCCGGACACACGTATCGAATGCCTGCCCGGTTGCCAGGACGCACAGCATCCGGCGAAATATCCGACCACCACCTGCGCCGAATTCCTGCTGTCGCGCTTCGCCGATACCTACGCCTATCGGCGCGAGCCGCAAGCGGTGTGATGGATCGCTTGGTCAGGTTTTGCCAATTGTTTCGGCGCGCATCTGTAGAATGGCCGCCATCTGCACCTGATGAGAAAAGAATATGTACGATTGGCTCAACGCCCTGCCCAAGGCCGAACTGCACCTGCATCTGGAAGGCTCGCTGGAGCCTGAGTTGCTGTTCGCCCTGGCCGAACGCAACAAGATCGCCCTGCCGTGGAGCGATGTCGAAACCCTGCGCAAGGCCTACGCCTTCAACAACCTGCAGGAATTCCTCGACCTGTATTACCAGGGCGCCGATGTGCTGCGCACCTCGCAGGACTTCTACGACCTGACCTGGGCCTACCTGCTGCGCTGCAAAGCGCAGAACGTGATTCACACCGAACCATTCTTCGACCCGCAGACCCACACCGACCGTGGCATCCCGTTCGAAGTGGTGCTCAACGGCATCGCCGCGGCACTCAAGGATGGCGAGCAGCAACTGGGCATCACCAGCGGTTTGATCCTGAGCTTCCTGCGCCACCTGAGCGAAGACGAAGCACAGAAAACCCTCGATCAGGCGCTGCCGTTCCGTGATGCGTTTGTCGCCGTCGGCCTCGACAGCTCCGAGATGGGTCACCCGCCAAGCAAGTTCCAGCGTGTGTTCGACCGCGCCCGCCACGAGGGTTTCCTGACAGTCGCCCACGCCGGTGAAGAAGGCCCGCCGGAGTACATCTGGGAAGCCATCGACCTGCTGAAGATCCAGCGCATCGACCATGGCGTACGCGCCATCGAAGACGAGCGCCTGATGCAGCGGATCATCGACGAGCAGATCCCGTTGACTGTGTGCCCGCTGTCGAACACCAAGCTCTGCGTGTTCGATCACATGTCGCAGCACAACATCCTCGACATGCTCGAGCGTGGGGTGAAGGTCACCGTCAACTCCGATGACCCGGCGTATTTCGGCGGCTACGTCACCGAGAACTTCCACGCGCTGCACGAACACCTGGGCATGACCCAGGATCAGGCCAAGCGCCTGGCGCAGAACAGCCTGGATGCGCGTCTGGTAAAACCGTAAAAACGCTGAAGTTCCAATGTGGGAGCGAGCCTGCTCGCGAAGGCTTCGTGTCAGTCACAGTTTGAGTTGTCTGACACACGCCTTTCGCGAGCAGGCTCGCTCCCACATTTACACCGGTGTCGACTCTGTAAGCTCTTCCAGCGTCTTGCCCCGCGTCTCCATTCCGAACAGCCACACCACCCCCGCCGCAATCGCAAAGCACAGCGCCCCCAGTGCAAACACTCCGCCCTGCCCGGTAATCGGGAACACCAATCCGGTCACCAACGGCCCGAGCAGCGAACCGACACGCCCAATCGCCGAGGCAAAGCCCGAACCTGTGGCGCGCGCCGAAGTCGGGTACAACTCCGGCGTATAGGTGTAAAGCACCGCCCACATGCCGAACAGGAAAAACTGCATCAACAATCCCGAGCCGATCAGCAGCGCGACATTGCCCCCAAACACCGCACTCTGGCCGTAGATGAACGCCATCACCCCGCCGCCCAGCAGCGTGACGATACACACCGGTTTACGCCCCCAGCGTTCCACCAGCCACGCCGCCATCAGAAACCCGGGAATCCCGCCCAGAGAAATCAGCACGGTGTAATACACCGACTGGGTCACGGCGAAACCCGACTGCTGCAACAAGGCACTGAGCCACGACGTCAGCCCGTAAAAACCGAGCAAGGCGAAAAACCACAGGCTCCAGATCATCGTCGTGCGCTGGCGGTATTGCGGCGACCAGATCTGCTGCAGAGCCGAGAAGAAGTTGCCCGGCGGCGTCACTGTCCTTGGCAGGCGCACCGGCTCCGGCAGCGTCGCCCCCCCGAGCGACGTGCGCACGCGCGTCTCTATTGCGCTCAGAACCTTGTCCGCCGCCTCATGGCGTCCGGCTTGCTCCAGCCAGCGCGGTGATTCGGGGATAAAGAAACGGATCGCCAGCACAAACACCGCCGGTACCGCCAACACCAGGAAGATGTCGCGCCAGCCAATCAATGGCAGCAGGAAGTAAGACAGTACGCCGGCAGCGACAAAACCCAATGGCCAGAAACCGTCCATCAACGCGATGTAGCGACCGCGCCGTTGCGCCGGGATCAGCTCCGAGAGCATCGACTGCGCAATGGGAAACTCCATGCCCATGCCGATCCCCAGCAGGATCCGGAACAGCGTCAGGCTCTCGACCGTTTGCGCGGTCGAACACAGGTAACTGGCCACGCCCCACAACACGATGCTCCACTGAAACACCGGTTTGCGTCCGAAGCGGTCGGCGAGCATGCCCGACAGCGATGCCCCCAGCACCATCCCAAAAAAACTCGAACTGGCGAGCAGGCCGGCTTGTGCACTGCTCAGGCCAAACTCGCTTTTGATCGAGCCGAGCAGGAACGTCATCATGGCCAGATCCATGGAATCGAAAAAGAACGCCAAGGCGATGATGATGAAAATGACCCGGTGATAACCGCTGAGCGGCAGCCGTTCCAGGCGTTCTGCCGCGCTGAAGTTTCGCGTATCCATACCTCATCCCCCATCCACGAAGTGTGCGGACCGAGTGTGCGCGATAACGCCTCAACGCTTTTTCTGGATACGACCTGTTCGCAGTCACAGACGACGCAAGCCCCGAAGTGTTGACCGGCGAATGCTCTATTACGCCAGTTCCAGCTCGACTTCCTTGGCGAAACAGTGGATTTCCCGCTGTCCGGCCGGCGTGACTTGCAATGCGCGAGAATCCTTGGGCAGCACCAGCCAGCCGGACTGCATGAACAATTGCAGCAACGCGGCGCCCAGTGAACCGCCCAGATGCGGACGGCGTTCGCTCCAGTCCGGACAGGCACACGCCACCTGGGCCTTGCGATGAGCCAGGGCCTGAATGAACACCCCGCGATTCGCCAACTGCGTCGAGCCTTTGAGCGTCACCACGACCCGCTGCTCGATCTGTTCGATCCAACCGGCATCAAGCAAACGCTGGTACAGATCGGCGGCCAGCGTGCCGCCCAAATGATCATCGCAAAAGCGCGCACGCAGCAGCGAGGACGGTGCGGTTCGTGGATTGTTGATCGGCGTCGAGCGTTTGAATACGTGAGGGACGTCCCGCGGCGCACTGGCAATCGTGGCACTGGCCAGGGCTTCAATGGCGGCTGCGATTTCCGGAGCCGCCAGACGGAAGAAACGCTTGCGTCCACGGACCTCGACTTTCAACAGGCCACCCGCGGACAAACGCCCCAGATGCGCACTGGCCGACGACGGCGACAGCCCTGCCAGCAGCGCCAGCTCCTCGGTCTGGCGGGCCGAGCCATCCATCAACGCCCACATCATCGCGCTGCGCTTGGGGTCGGCCAGCAGCGTGGCGATCTGGCTGATGCAAGGTGCATGTTCCATGTATTCACTCCCTGTTGAATCGTATCGTCTACTGCTCGAAGACATCTTGACCAGTAATGTGTCGTCGGCCAAGACGGGTAAAACGCCATGAGCCGGTGCAAGCCAGGTCAGCACTGCCACACCCGTCGATGGCGTGTTCACAGCGTTTGTATGGCGCAGGCACGGCCCTGGAAAAACCGGCCTGATTCTGCCCTGGCCAGTTGTCGGTGCAGGTTTGAGGCGGTCGCTAGTATAAGCGGGATGCACGCTGCTTCCTGCGCCGTGGCTGACGCGAATGGTGATAGTTCCTGAGTGAAATTTCGCTAATTGCCTGCGACTAATGATCAAGTTTCGGGAAATTGGGAAATTGACTACTCAATTCGACGCATCGGCTGGCGAGCATTTCCCTTAAAAGGTTTACCGGCTTACTCAATTGCGCGCGATGGGCGCACAACAGATTCAGCGGAGCACGCTCGCAGAGAAGCTCCGGCAGCAACACTTTGAGGCGTCCGGCGAGGACATCGGTGCCGACATCGAGCCACGATTTATAAGCAATGCCCGCCCCCGCCACCGCCCACAACCGTACGACGTCGGCGTCATCACTGAAGCGATCACCACTGACCGTCAGACCGACTTCGCGCTTGCCGTCATGAAAACTCCAATGGTCATGCACGCGGCTGCCGAGCATGTACAGCAGGCAATTGTGCTGCGCCAATTGTTCGAGCTGACGCGGCTCGCCGTGGCGCGCCAGGTAGGCCGGCGAGGCGCAGAGCACGCGGCGATTGTCCGGGGCGATGGGCAGGGCCACCAGGCTCGAATCTTCCGGTTCGCCATAGCGCAGGGCGATGTCCACTGGCTGGCGGAACAGGTCGGCGATACGGTCACCGAGCAACAGGCGCACGGTCAGCTTCGGGTGCTCGCGCTGAAACTCGTCGAGCCACGGCAACAGCAGGTTACGCCCGAAATCCGAAGGCGCCGATAACTGCAGGATGCCGCTGACCTGATCCTGCGCGCTGGAGAGAAAGCGCCGGCCCTCGTCCAGCGAACCGAGCGCGGCCCGGGCATATTCGAGAAAGCCTTCGCCCTCGGCGGTCAGGCGCAGGCTGCGGGTCGAACGCGCCAGCAAGCGCACGCCCAGTTGCTGTTCGATACGCTTGAGCGCGGCGCTGGCCACCGCGGCAGACATGTCCATCACCCGCGCGGCTGCCGACAGACTGCCCAGGTCCGCAGCGCGAACGAACAACTGTAAATCGTCGAAACGCAGCATTCTCAGCCTCGATTATCAAAATAAAATTGAAAGAGACTGCTCTTTTAGCCGGTTTTATCGCGCCGAGAAATAGCCAATGATTGGCCCAAGCCCATTTATCCCGCGACTGGAGCCAAACATGTCCCAAGCATTCACCGCCATCGCCACCCTGATCGCTAAACCCGGTCAGCAGGACACCCTCGAAAACGCCCTGCGCGCACTGGTTGAGCCGAGCCGCGCCGAGGAAGGCTGCGGCCAGTACGACCTGCACCGCGACCTCGCCGACCCGCTGACTTTCTATGTGATCGAACACTGGGCCAGCGAAGAAATCCTCCAGGCGCACAACGCCAGCGCGCACTTCCAGAATTTCCAGACCACAGCCGGCCACTGTATCGAACACTTCCAATTGAAACGCCTGGGCAGCATCGCCTGAGCCCTTCTTCTATTACCGCTACGGAGCAAGTCATGAAAGCCATCGCCTATTACGCTTCCCTGCCGATCAGCGACGAAAAATCCCTGCAAGACATCGAACTGCCGGAGCCGGTCGCCGGCCCGCGCGACCTGTTGGTGGAAGTCAAAGCCATCTCGGTCAACCCGGTCGACACCAAGGTGCGGCAGAACGTGGCGCCGGAAAACGGCGCGGCAAAAGTGCTGGGCTGGGACGTCGCCGGCGTGGTCAAAGCCGTCGGCAGTGAAGTGACGCTGTTCAAGGCCGGCGACAAGGTGTTCTACGCCGGCTCCATCGCCCGTGCCGGTGGCAACAGCGAACTGCACGTGGTGGATGAGCGGATTGTCGGCCACATGCCCAAGTCCCTGGGTTTCGCCGAAGCCGCTGCCCTGCCGCTGACCGCGATCACCGCGTGGGAATTGCTGTTCGAACGCCTGCAGATCCGTGAGGGCAAGACCGATGAAGGTCAAAGCCTGCTAATCGTCGGCGCCGCTGGCGGTGTCGGTTCGATCCTCACCCAACTGGCCCGCCAGTTGACCGGCCTGAAGGTGATCGGCACTGCGTCCCGTGCACAGACTCGCGACTGGGTGACTGAGTTGGGCGCCGATCTGGTGATCGATCACAGCCAGCCGTTGAGCGAAGAGCTAAAGCGCGCCGGCATCGATCACGTGACCCACGTCGCCAGCCTGACCCAGACCGATCTGCACCTCGATCAACTGGTCGAGGCCTTGGCGCCGCAAGGCAAACTGGCGCTGATCGACGATCCTAAGTCACTGGACGTGAGCAAACTCAAGCGCAAGAGCCTGTCGCTGCACTGGGAATTCATGTACACCCGCTCGCTGTTCGAAACCCCGGACATGATCGAGCAGCACAAACTGCTCAACCGCGTGGCCGAGCTGATTGATGCGGGGACTTTGAAAACTACGGTGGGCGAGCATTTCGGCACGATCAATGCGGCGAACCTGCGACGCGCGCACGAGTTGCTGGAAAGCGGCAAAGCCAAGGGCAAAATTGTTTTAGAAAGTTTCTGAGAATCCGACGGCCGCAATCAGCGCCAGACCCGTCAAGGGCTGGCGCTGTTTTTTGCCGTCAGTCAGATGCTTCTCCGTTGTCACAAATGCGATCGTATTCAGGTCTACAATCGAAACCTCTGCGATGCATCTTTTACACAAGGGAGGTCAGCAATGAAGATCCTGATAAAAGAAGTGGCAAAGTCTCAATGGCAAGTTCGTCTGGACCAGCACGCCGTGACCTTTCGCAGTGAAGCCGAGGCGCTCGCCTTCACCCGCACCCTCGAAGCGCGCCTGCACGCGCCCCATCAGATTCCCCAGCCCGGACAACAACGCGCCGTCGGCTGAAGTTCAGGCTTCGGCCTGTGCTTGCGCCAGTGCCCGGGCATTCTGCAAACGCCGGGTGTACATCGCAATGCTCACCACCAGCAGTCCGCACAGGCTGATGACCATGGCCATCGGCATGGCGCTGCCGTCGTGCAGGACACCCACCAGCGAGGCCGCGCCGGAGGCCACGCTGAATTGCAGGCAGCCCATCAGCGCCGAGGCACTCCCGGCACGCGCGCCCTGGCCGTTCATCGCGCATGCCGCAGCATTGGGCAGGATGCAGCCGAGGCTGGCAATGCACACGAACAACGGAATCAACAGCGGCCACAATGCTTCGGTGTGCATCGCGCTGACCGCGAGCAGCGAAACGCCGGCCAACAGGTATACCCACACCGCTCGCGCCAGCAGGAAGGACGGACCGCGCTTGGCCAACAGCCGCGCGTTGACCTGAGCCACCAGAATGAAACCCGCTGCATTGGTGCCGAACAGCCAGCCGAAATGCTCGGCGGGTACGCCGTACAGTTTGATGAAGACAAATGGTGAGCCGGCGATATAGGAAAACATCCCGGCGACCGCGATACCGCCGGTCAGTGCGTGGCCGAGAAACACCCGGTCGCCGAACAACCGGCCGTATTGACGCAACGCACCGGACAGCGGCTGGCGCGGCACGTAGGCCGGCAGGCTTTCCGGTAACCCCAGCGCCACAGCGAGGCCGGCCAGTGCACTAAAGCCGGTCAGCACAAGGAAGATCGACTGCCAACCCGTGGTGTTGACCAGCAGACCGCCGAGCAATGGTGCGAGGATTGGCGCCAAACCCATCACCAGCATCAACTGCGAGAAGACTTTCGCCGATCCGACGGCATCGCATTTGTCGCTGACCACCGCCCGGGAAATCACCATCCCCGCGCAGCCGCCCAAGGCCTGGACGAAGCGGGCCCCGATCAGCCATTGCAGATTCGGCGCATAGGCGCAGGCCAACGAGGCCAGCGTGAACAGGCCGACACCGACCAGCAGCGGCAGGCGCCGACCAAACCGGTCGGCCACCGGGCCATACAACAACTGCCCGATCGACAGACCGGCGAAATACGCTGCCAGTGTCAGCTGGACGTGCTTTTCATCGGTGCCAAAGGCCAGCGCCATTGACGGGAACGCCGGCAGATAGAAGTCGATCGCCAGCGGACCGAAGGCGCTCAAGGCACCGAGAATCAGAATGGTACGGAAGTTCATCAGGCATCCAGGTTGGATTGGAGTCGGCAGCCCGACAGTCTAGCCGCGCAAAGACACCTTGAACATTCCGATAGCTCGCTAACTATTAAAAAGTCAGACGAACTGCCCTGTGGAGTTTTCCTGCAAAAATCAAAAGATCGCAGCCTGCGGCAGCTCCTACATTGGAATGCGTTTCCTGTAGGAGCTGCCGAAGGCTGCGATCTTTTGGCTTTTGATCATCCGGCGAGTTTTACCGGGTAGCCCTCTTCGCTGATGACCTCGATCACCTGCTCAGGGCTGAGCGAGCTTTCGACGCCGACTTCTTTGGCTGCCAGATCGACCCGCACGCTGGCCGCCGGATCTTTCGCCTGCACGGCGTTGGTGATGGCTTTGACACAGTGGCCGCAGGACATGCCTTGAACGCTGAACACTTGCATGGAGGGACTCCTTTGAGTGAGGTTGCCGGCAGTGTCGAGCTTGCCACCATGGCAAGGTCAAGTTCTGCGTAAAACTGCCGGGCTGGCAATCGGCGCTGCGCTCAGCCAAGCTGCGTGCATCAATGACTCAAATTCAGGAGATTCAGCCATGCGCTGGTCAGCTTTCAGCCTGTTTGGCTTGCTCAGCCTCTTTGCCGCCCTGCCTCAGGCCAATGCGACCGGCGAGGACTATGCGGTTCTGATCATCTCGCGCGAGCGCCTGGAAGTGCCGACTTCCTGCGAGATTGGCGTGTACGTCAATGATCAACTCGCTGGGCGTCTGCTGCAGGAACAGACGACTTCCTTTAACCTGCCCCACGGCACGCTGTCCATTCGTCTGAAACAATTGCCTGGCCAGGTGCCGGGTTGCCAGGCAGGCATGCTCGCGCCGCCCGCGCAGCAGATCTCGCTCAAGGCCGGCGATGTGCTCAAGTACCGGATCGCGGCCAACGCCAAAGGGCTGTACCTGCGACCTGCCGCCCTCGAATATTGAGTCAACGAAAAAGATCGCAGCCTTCGGCAGCTCCTGCATTGGAATGCAATCCACCTGTAGGAGCTGCCGAAGGCTGCGATCTTTTGCTTTTCAGATTGGCGCTTGACCTTGCCCGCATGGCAAGGTTGATCCTTGTAGACATCTTCTACAGGGAGTAAGACCGATGTCCGATTCCATCACTTTCGATCTGCCGATTGCCGGCATGACCTGCGCCAGTTGCGCCGGGCGTGTCGAGCGGGCGTTGCGCAACGTCAGCGGCGCCAGTGGCGTCAGCGTCAATCTCGCCACCGAACAGGCCCGCGTCCAGGCACCCGGTGACCGCTTGCCGGCGTTGATGGAGGCGGTTGAACGCGCCGGTTACAGCGTCCCACAACAAACCGTGGAACTGAGCATCGACGGCATGACCTGCGCCTCGTGCGTCGGTCGCGTCGAGCGCGCCCTGAACAAAGTCCCCGGGGTGAGGAGCGTCAGCGTCAACCTCGCCAACGAACGCGCCCACCTCGAATTGCTCGGTCAGACCGATCCGCAATTGCTGCTCGACGCCGTGAGCAAGGCCGGTTACTCGGCCAGCGTCTGGCAAGCCGAACATCCTGCAACTGATAACCAGCAACAGCGCCTGCAACATGAACGCTGGGCGCTGATCTGCGCCATCGTTCTGGCCTTGCCGCTGGTGCTGCCGATGCTGCTGCAACCATTCGGCATTCACTGGATGCTCCCGGCCTGGGCGCAATTTGCCCTTGCCACGCCGGTGCAATTCATTTTCGGCGCGCGATTTTATGTGGCCGCGTGGAAAGCCGTGCGCGCCGGCGCCGGCAACATGGACTTGCTGGTCGCCCTCGGCACCAGCGCCGGTTATGGCCTGAGCCTGTACGAATGGGCCACCGCCGCCGGGCGCATGCCGCATCTGTATTTCGAAGCCTCAGCCGTGGTGATCGCCCTGGTGCTGCTCGGCAAATATCTGGAAAGCCGCGCCAAGCGCCAGACCGCCAGCGCCATCCGTGCCCTCGAAGCCTTGCGCCCGGAACGGGCGATTCAAGTCATCGACGGTCGCGAGCAAGACGTCGCGATCAGCGCCCTGCGCCTCAACGATCTTGTTCTGGTCAAACCCGGCGAACGCTTCCCGGTGGACGGTGAAGTGCTGGAAGGCCAGAGCCACGCTGACGAAGCGCTGATCAGCGGCGAGAGCCTGCCAGTGCCAAAACAGCCGGGCGACCAGGTCACCGGCGGTGCGATCAACGGCGAAGGTCGCCTGCTGGTGCGCACCACCGCCCTCGGCGCGGAAAGCGTGCTGGCGCGGATCATTCGGCTGGTGGAAGACGCCCAGGCAGCGAAAGCGCCGATCCAGAAACTGGTGGATAAAGTCAGCCAGGTGTTCGTGCCCACCGTGTTGCTGATTGCCCTCGTCACGTTGATTGGCTGGTGGCTGTACGGCGCGCCTATGGAAACCGCGTTGATCAACGCCGTCGCGGTGCTGGTGATCGCTTGTCCGTGTGCCCTCGGCCTCGCCACGCCGACAGCGATCATGGCCGGCACCGGTGTGGCTGCGCGTCACGGCATTCTGATCAAGGACGCCGAAGCGCTGGAGCGAGCCCATGAGGTCGACAACGTGGTCTTCGACAAGACCGGCACACTGACTTCCGGCACGCCGCGCATCGCCCATTTCAGTGCGCTGGATGGCGATGAAAATACCCTGCTGACACTGGCCGGCGCCCTGCAGCGCGGCAGCGAGCATCCGCTGGCCAAAGCTGTGCTGGACGCTGCTGCCGAGCGCGAGCTGCCGGTGCCGGACGTCAGCGACAGTCAGTCCCTGACCGGACGCGGTATCGCTGGCACGCTTGATGGTCGGCGCCTGGCGCTGGGCAATCGGCGCTTGCTGGAAGAAAGTGGCCTGAGCGCGGGCAATCTCGCCGAGTCCGCCAAGGCTTGGGAAAG
This sequence comes from Pseudomonas sp. m6p, assembly GCF_055760375.1. NCBI lineage: Bacteria > Pseudomonadati > Pseudomonadota > Gammaproteobacteria > Pseudomonadales > Pseudomonadaceae > Pseudomonas > Pseudomonas sp. m6p. Next base: position 6,674,980 of record NZ_CM147084.1, on the reverse strand, counting down.
CCAAGGCCGAACCCTGTCGTGGCTGATCGAGCAAAGCCCGAAACCGCGTGTACTCGGCTTGTTCGCCTTCGGCGACACGCTCAAGCCCGGCGCACTGCAAGCCGTGCAGCAACTGGCCGCCGGAGGTATCCACAGCCATTTGCTGACCGGCGACAACCGTGGCAGTGCGCGCGTGGTGGCCGAGGCGCTGGGCATTGAAAACGTTCACGCCGAAGTGCTGCCCGCCGACAAGGCCGCCACCGTCGCCGAGCTGAAAAAAGCCGGGGTGGTGGCGATGGTCGGTGATGGCATCAACGACGCCCCGGCATTGGCCGCAGCGGATATCGGTATCGCCATGGGCGGCGGCACCGATGTGGCCATGCACGCGGCCGGCATTACCTTGATGCGCGGCGATCCACGACTGGTGCCCGCCGCGCTGGAGATCAGCCGCAAGACCTACGCGAAGATCCGCCAGAATCTGTTCTGGGCCTTCGTCTACAACCTGATCGGCATTCCGCTGGCGGCGTTCGGTTTTCTCAACCCGGTGCTGGCCGGCGCGGCAATGGCACTGTCGAGCGTCAGCGTGGTGAGCAATGCGCTACTGTTGAAAACCTGGAAACCGAAGGATCTGGAGGAGCACCGATGAACATCGGCCAAGCGGCCCGGCACAGTGGCCTGAGCGCAAAGATGATCCGCTATTACGAGTCGATCGGCCTGCTCAAGGCTGCCCATCGCACCGACAGCGGCTACCGTGTCTACAGCGATGATGACCTGCACACGCTGGCGTTCATCAAGCGTTCGCGGGACCTGGGATTTTCTCTGGAAGAAGTCGGCAAGCTGCTGACCCTGTGGCAGGATCGCCAGCGCGCCAGCGCCGATGTGAAAGCCCTGGCACGGCAGCATATTGACGAGCTGAACCAGAAGATCCGCGAACTCGGCGAGCTGCGCGACACCCTGCAGGACCTGGTCGAGCACTGTAATGGCGACCATCGCCCCGACTGCCCGATCCTCAAGGAACTGGCGTCGGGCTGCTGCGCGCAACCCGCCCGCGCCTGAGCGCCAACAGCTTAACGGTCAACAACGTACCGAGCGGGATGCCGTGGAACAGCAGCACCACGGCACCCGGCGTCCACCAGCCGTAGAACGGCGCGGCGATCAACATGCCGACACCGAACCCGGTCATTTGCAGCAAGGTCAGGAAGCTGAAAACCGGCAAGCGCAAATGCTCCGGTTCGCGTTGCAGGCGCGACATCAGGCCGACCTCGGAAATGCCGTCCCCCAACCCCGCCGGCAGGGAAAACAGCAGCAGACCGAGAAGGCTGTGCTGCTGGAACATCAGGATAAAACCGCAGGACATCAACGCCACGCCGAAGAAATACCGTCGCTCCAGCTCACGGTTATCAGAACCTTTGAGGCGACTGGCAATCCGCGCACCCAGCAGTTTGCCGCTGGCCCACACCGCCAGCATCAGGCCCAGAGTGGTGCTGGCCGAATCGGGCGTCAGCAGTTTGGAGATGATCGGAAAGCCGACATTGTGCGCGGCGCTGCCCAAGGTGTCGGCCATGGTCACGGCGAGCATCGCCGCAATCACCGGAGCGCTGCGCAGGCCTTGTTTCAGGGCTGACCATTCGCTGCGTTCGTTGGTCGATTGTTCGCAGACGTCTGCAGCGGCGAAGCGCAACGGCGCAATCAACAGCGCCGCCAGCACATAGGTCAATGCGTTTAGCGCAAACACCGTTTCGAAACCGAATGCCGCCACCAGCAAGCCGGACACCAGGCTGCCACCGACCATTGCCGCCGATGAAGCCGAGGTGATCCAGGCATTGGTTTTCAGTAGCTGCGCGGCTTCGATCAGCCTCGGCAATTGACTGTTGAGGCCGATGGCGAACATCGAGTTGCCAAAGCCCAAACCGAAGGCAATCACCGGCAACAGCAACGCCTGCTGGCTCCCCGGCAGGATCAACAGCAGACCCAGCAACACCGCGCGCAGCAGATCGAAGGCAATCAACGGCATCCGGCCGCTCCAGCGCCGGTAAAAGCGAGTGCCAATCAGGCTGGCAAAAATCCCCCCGCCGACACGACTGGCGAGAAACACCCCGACGCTCATGGCGCTGTTGCTCAGCAGGTAAACGTAAGTCGCCAGCGCGACCATGTTGAGGAAAGCGCCGAAGTCGGAGATCAGCCGGGCGCTGATGATGAGGCGGGCGTTCACATTCAGTCCTTGAGTGTGCGAGGGCTGACAAGATTCCCACATAAAGTCCATAGACACCACCGGCCCCTGTGGGAGCTGGCTTGCCAGCGAAGAGGCCGGTACATCCGATAAAATTTTTCAGCTGAACCTCCACTATCGCTGGCAAGCCAGCTCCCACAGTGAGGTGTGGTGAAGGAACATGCGGGCACAAAAAAACCCGGCCGAAGCCGGGTTTCTGTTCAAGCGCTTACTGCATCCACGGTGGCGGCGGTGGTTCGTCGGACTTGCCTTTGGGCGCATCGTCGGCGGCACGGATCGCCTGCTTGCGCTCTTCATCCAGACGCGCCGCTTCGATCTCGCGCAACACTCCGCCAACGTCGGCCAGGTCCTCAGGATCGTCGAACTCGCCGGTCAGCACACTGTTCGGGTGCAAGGTGCCGGCTTCGTACAGCGCCCACATTTCTTTCGCGTAACGGGTTTTCTTCAGCTCCGGGGCAAAGCGCCCGAAGTACGAAGCCATGTTGCCCACATCACGCTCCAGCATGCTGAACGCGTGGTTGTTACCGGCGGCATCCACTGCCTGCGGCAGGTCGATGATCACAGGACCTGTCGGGGTCAGCAGCACGTTGAACTCCGAGAGGTCACCGTGCACCAGACCGGTACACAACATCAACACGATCTGCGAGATCAGGAACGCGTGATATTCGCGGGCCTGATCCGGCTCCAGCACCACGTCGTTCAGACGCGGCGCGGCATCACCGTATTCGTCGGCCACCAGCTCCATCAGCAGCACGCCATCGAGAAAATCATACGGCTTGGGCACTCGCACGCCAGCTCCTGCCAAGCGGAACAGCGCCGCGACTTCGGCGTTCTGCCAGGCGTCCTCGGTCTCCTTGCGACCGAATTTCGAACCCTTGGCCATCGCCCGCGCCTGCCGGCTGTTACGCACCTTGCGCCCTTCCTGATACTCGGCTGCCTGGCGGAAACTGCGTTTGTTCGCCTCCTTGTAGACCTTCGCGCAACGTAACTGGTTACCGCAGCGCACCACATAAACAGCTGCTTCTTTACCACTCATGAGTGGGCGCAGCACTTCGTCGACCAGACCGTCTTCGATCAGGGGTTCAATGCGTTTTGGAGTCTTCATCAGCTTTTATTGTGGGTCCTTTATTACCAAACACGCGAATGTCACTCGTTATACGGCAATCCTCGCGCTACGGGGAGGGGTTGCCGACCTGTGAACCCTGTGGATGCACACACTGTGCCGAAATAATCGACCGCTGCCGATCATAGCCGAGCCCACCGGACTTGTAGTGATCGGGCGTCGAGGGCATTTGCGACAGAATCTGACATCGCCTGCATTTCCCCGGGGGAATTGCGCTCAGCGTTCGATGATTGCGGTGACACCCTGGCCGCCGGCAGCGCAGATCGAGATCAGTCCTCTGCCTTTGCCCGCCGCATCCAGCAATTTCGCCAGATTGGCGACAATCCGCCCGCCCGTCGCAGCAAACGGATGCCCCGCCGCCAGCGAGCTGCCTTTGACATTCAAGCGGCTGCGATCGATTGAACCGAGCGGCGCATCCAGTCCAAGACGGGTCTTGCAGTATTCGGGGTCTTCCCAGGCCTTGAGCGTGCACAGCACCTGCGCGGCGAACGCTTCGTGAATCTCGTAGTAGTCGAAGTCCTGCAAGGTCAGGCCATTGCGCGCCAGCAGACGCGGCACCGCATACACCGGTGCCATCAACAGCCCTTCGGCGCCGTTGACGAAATCCACGGCCGCCGCTTCGCCGTCACGCAGATAGGCAAGGATCGGCAAACCACGCTCTTTCGCCCATTCTTCACTGCCCAGCAGCACCACCGAGGCACCGTCGGTGAGCGGCGTGGAGTTGCCCGCCGTCAGCGTCCCCTTCGGGCTTTTTTCGAAGGCAGGTTTGAGCGTGGCGAGTTTTTCCAGGGTCAGGTCCGGGCGCAGGTTGTTGTCGCGGGTCAGGCCGAGAAACGGCGTCATCAGGTCGTTGTGCCAGCCTTCGCTGTAGGACGCGGCGAGTTTGTGATGGCTTTCGAGGGCCAGTTGATCCTGCTCTTCACGAGGAATGTTCCAGGTCTGCGCCATCAATTCGCAGTGCTGGCCCATCGACAGGCCGGTGCGTGGCTCGCCATTACGCGGAAATTCCGGGATCAGGTGCCTTGGGCGCAGTTGCAGAAAGGTTTTCAGCTTGTCGCCGGTGGTCTTGGCGCGGTTGGCCTGCAGAAGGATTTTGCGCAAGCCTTCGCTGATGCTGATCGGCGCGTCCGACGTGGTATCAACGCCGCCAGCGATGCCGCAATCGATCTGGCCGAGGGCGATTTTGTTCGCCACCAGCAGCGCCGCTTCCAGCCCGGTGCCGCAGGCTTGCTGAATGTCATAGGCCGGGGTGGCCGGTGACAGCCGCGAGCCGAGCACACATTCTCGGGTCAGATTCATATCCCGTGACAATTTAAGCACCGCACCGGCAACCACTTCGCCAATGCGCTGGCCGTGCAGGTTGTAGCGTTCGATCAGGCCTTCCAGGGCAGCAGTGAGCATCACCTGATTGCTGGCGGTGGCGTACGGCCCGTTGGAGCGGGCGAAAGGAATACGGTTACCACCGATGATGGCGACGCGGCGCAGCTGACTCATGAAAAGCTCCTTGTTGATCCGAATTCATGGAAATCCCTGTGGGAGCTGGCTTGCCAGCGATAGGGCCGGCACATCCAGCATTTCCAGTGGCTGACACGCGCCATCGCTGGCAAGCCAGCTCCCACAGGGACGGTGGTCTACTCTGCTGTTCAAGCGTAGGCCTTATTGCGTGGATCGAACGATTGATTGCCGTTGGTAGTCCACACTTTGAACCCCAACTTTTGGAGAGCGTTCCATGTCTGACCGCTATATCGACTTCGCCAACTCATCCATCGGCCATCGTCTGGTCGGGGCGTTGGGCCTGCCGTCGCCGGTGCGGCTGGAACGCTGGCAGGCCGGGCGCCTGCGGCCGGTAGACGGTGCGCTGTTGATCGGCGGCGGGCCGCTGGCCGAGCGGGTCATTGCATTCGCCAACCGCCTGACCGATGCGATCTACAGCTACGGCACCGAACCGTCGCTGGCCACCGCGTGGATTCCCGGGCACGGGCCGAAACTCAAGGCCGTGGTGTTCGACGCCAGCGACCTGCAGCACACCGACCAGCTCAAACAGCTGCGCGAATTCTTCCAGCCGCTGATGAAAAACCTCGACCACAGTGCGCACCTGGTGATTCTCGGCCGCGCTCCGGAAACCCTGCGCGATCCCTTTGCCTCCAGCGCACAACGGGCACTGGAAGGTTTCTCGCGCTCGCTGGCCAAGGAGCTGCGCAGCGGCGGTACGCTGCAACTGATTTATGTCGGTGAGGGCGCCGAAGAGCAACTGGAAGGCCCGCTGCGGTTTTTCCTCTCGCCGAAAAGTGCCTTCATCTCCGGGCAGGTGATTCGCCTGACCGCGTGCGCCACGCCAGTCACCGACTGGACCCGGCCATTGGCCGGACGCAAAGCGTTGGTCACCGGGGCAGCTCGCGGGATCGGCGCATCCATCGCCGAAACCCTGGCCCGCGATGGCGCCGAGGTGATTCTGCTCGACGTGCCGCCGGCCAGGACCGATCTGGAAGCCCTCGCCGCACGGCTAGGCGGCCGCGCTATCACCCTCGACATTTGCGCTGAAGACGCCGCTGCGCAATTGATCGAACAACTGCCGGACGGTCTCGACATTCTGGTGCACAACGCCGGGATCACCCGCGACAAGACCCTGGCCAACATGACCCCGGAATTCTGGGATGCGGTGCTGGCGGTCAACCTCCATGCGCCGCAGGTGCTGACCAAGGCCCTGCTCGACAGCGGCACCTTGCACGACAACGCGCGGGTCATTCTACTGGCCTCGATCAGCGGCATCGCCGGCAATCGCGGACAGACCAACTACGCCGCGAGCAAGGCCGGGCTGATCGGCCTGGCTCAGGCCTGGGCGCCGACGCTGCACGAACGCGGCATCAGCATCAACGCCGTGGCGCCGGGTTTCATCGAAACCCAGATGACCGCGCACATTCCGTTCGGCCTGCGTGAGGCCGGGCGACGCATGAGTTCGTTGGGCCAGGGCGGTTTGCCGCAAGACGTCGCCGAAGCCGTGGCTTGGCTGGCCCAACCGGGCACTGGCGCGTTCACTGGCCAGGCGCTGCGGGTCTGTGGACAAAGTGTTCTGGGGGCGTAGACATGAGCATTGAATGGCACACCCTCGACCGCGAACCGAGCCTGCCCGGCCTGTATGCGCGGGCCGCGACAAGGCGCAAGATCACCGGCACCCGACTGCCCGACAGCGGCTTGCGCTGCTGGATCGATGTCGACGGCCAGAAGCTGGCGGCCTATCGCAAGGTTTGCGGCTTTGCCGATGACGGCCTGCTGCCGCCGACTTATCCACACATCCTCGCGTTCGCCCTGCAAATGCAATTGCTCACGCAGAAGGATTTTCCGTTCCCGCTGCTGGGGTTGATTCATCTGAGCAACCGCATCCGTGTATGGCGGCCGATGGGCGGAATCAGTCGCGCACAAGTCAGCGTCCGCGTGCACAACCTGCAGCCACATCCCAAAGGGGCAACCTTCGATGTGTTGACCACCCTCGATGATCAACTCGGGCCGCTGTGGGAAGCCGAAAGCCAGATGCTTTGTCGTGGCGTGAAACTCGACGGCGAACCGGTCGAACAACAGTGGGAACCTGCGCAGGCCCTGACCCAGGTGGCGCAGTGGAAAGCGCCGGCCGATATCGGTCGGCAGTACGCCAAGGTCTCGGGCGACTACAACCCGATTCACCTGAGCGCCGCCAGTGCCAGGCTGTTCGGTTTTCCCACGGCGATTGCTCACGGCTTGTGGAACAAGGCACGAACCCTTGCGGCACTGGCCGATCACTTGCCAAAAGCCAACCTGGAAATCGTCGTGCACTTTCGCAAACCGGTGCGTTTGCCCAGCGAGGTTTCGTTGCTGGCGAGTGCGGCAGGGTCGAGTGGCGAATTACGCCTGATCGGTGCTGGCGATCTGGAGCATATGGTTGGTCAGTGGCAACCGGTTGCCTGATTCCACCCCGGGCAAGCCTGTAAATTGTGTATATATCACTTAAGTTTTTCCGCCCTTCACGCGGCCCCCTGGAAAACTCCCAGCCTTGATTTTCAAGGCTTTTTTTTGCGCGTTTATATCCTGGGTATTAGTCCTTAGGCACTGCGCGGCGCCTTATATATAAAGGCGTTAATACCAACTTGAGAATGGCGGCAAGCCGCGACGCGATCGAGATTGACACCACGGACGAGGCATCACCGGCGACAGACGGGTGAGCCATCGAAAACGACGAATGTTGTTACAGGTGCAAGGAATCTCAATCATGAAAACTCAAGTGTGGTGCAAATCGGCAACAGCTCTGGCATTGATCCTCTCCCTTGGCCTCGCGGGCTGCAGCAGCGGCGGTGGCGGCCATCACAGCAGTTCCGGCAGTTCGTCCCCAGACAGCGCGGCAGCAGGCGCGGGTGGCAGTGGGGGCACGAGCGGTACGGGAGGTACCGGTGGTTCGGATACCGGGACCGGTGGGACCGGTGGAACCGCAGGCACCGGCGGAACGGGAGGAACCGGTGGGACTGATACCGCCGGCACTGGTGGTACAGGCGGTACCGGTGGAACTGGCGGCACCGGCACCGGTGGCACCGGTGGCACTGGAGGAACCGGGGGTACCGGCGGCACTGGCGGCACCGGCGGAACAGGTGGAACTGACCCGACCGGCCCGACCAACCCGACGACTAACCCGCTGGTGACCACCACCCTGTTACAGGATGTCGGTAAAACGGTCAGCGGCGTTGGCGATGGCGTCGGTACGGTTGGTGACTCGCTGAGCACTGTTCCGGTGGTCGGTGGCGTCGTGCAAAGCGCAGCGAATACCGCCGGCAATGTAGTCAGCACCCTGGGTGATGGCGTGACCAACGGCATTGGCAAATTGGGCAAGGTCGACAATGGTCTGGGCGTTACCGCGTCATCGGTCGGCGGAGTGGTCGCCGATGTCGGCGACGGCGTCTCGGACCTGAGCGGCAAGCTGTCGACCGCTACCGGCAGTGTCCCGGTAGTCGGCGGCGTGGTCACCAAAGTTGCACCGGTACTCGACGGTGTCGGTGAGAAAGTCACCATGCTCGGCGACACCCTGAGCCTGGCTACTACCACCGGACCGCTAGGTTCGGTGACCAAAAATGTCGGTAACAGCCTTGTCCCGGTCATCGCGATGGTTGAAAGCACCACCGACAAAGTGGGCAGCGCGACCGGACTCGGTGCTCCGCTCAACGGTGTCATCGGCCAAGTGGGTGGTGCAGTGAAAGGGTTGGGCGGTCAAGTCACCGGGGCCGGTAACGGTAACGCACTGACCAGCACGGTCGGCGGCGCGCTGAGCAACGTCGGCACCACAGTCGCCAAGGCCGGCGGGCTGGTGGACAACGGCACCGGCTCTGGTGGTGGATTGGGCGGCGGCCTCGGCGGGACCGGCCTGCTGCAAACCGTAGGCGGTGCCGTGGTTAACGTCGGTTCTGGTTTGAACGCCGGCAACACCAACGGCGCGGTCAGCGCCGCGGGCGTCACCACCGCGTCCCTGGGCAACACCATCGCCTCGGTCAACACTGTTCTCGGCGGATCGGGCACGCCGATCACCGCCACCACCTCGCCGCTCGCGACAGTGGGAGCCACTGTGGGTGCAGGGCTGAATCCGGTCACGAGCGCCGTGACCAGCGTGACCCAACAAGTCGGAGCCACGACAGGTCTGGGCGCACCGGTCGCAGGCCTCACCGGCCAGGTCGGCGGCGCTGTCAGCAGCATCGGCACCACCATTGCAGCCACCAATAACCCGGTTACAACCGCCGTCGGCGGCGTGGTCAACAATGTTGGCGCCACTGTCGCCTCGGTCGGCGGCCTGCTTAACGGAGGTACCAGCGGCACTACCGGTGGAGTCGGCGGCGTCGTATCCACAGTTGGCGGCCTGCTCAATGGCGGCACTGCCACTACCGCCACTACCGCCACTACCGCCACTGGCGGCACCGCAACCGGTGGCCTGGGCGGTGTACTCGGTGGCCTGACCGGCACCCTTGGAGGCACCAAACGCTAAATTGCACCTGGCCGATTCGACGGCCTCACCTACAGCGCCTACGCTTGGTTGAGGGCGGAAGATTCCCACGAGTCTTCCGCTTTTTTCTTAGGAAAAATTCAGCCCAGCGCTGTGATCTGACCATGGAGTGTCCTATGCGCGTAATGGCATCCCTGCTGTTCCTCAGTCTCAGTTCCGCCGCCCTCGCCGACACCCTGCCCAGTTTTCTCAACAGCAACGAAACCACGCGTAACCTGCCCGTGCCCAACCTGCCGGCCGATGCCTATCGCCCCGCCGCCACGCCCCTGCAAGTACCCGACCCGGGCGCCGCGGCTGCGCAACCGTTGTTGATGGAGACCAGGATCAATCTGAAAACCGTGCAAATCGAGGGTGGCACGATCTACCCGCTCAACGAACTGGCCGAAGTCTACAAACCCCTGATCGGCCACCAGACCAGCCTCGCCGATCTGATCGAAGCCACACGCAACATCACTCGCCGCTATCAGCAGGACGGCTACTTGCTGTCCTATGCGTTCCTGCCGCAACAGCGTTTCGACGATGGCGTGGCGCGGGTCGTGCTAGTGGAGGGTTATGTGCGCGATGTGCAGGTACAAGGCGATGTCGGCCGGGTCAAAGGCCTGCTCGACGAACTGGCAGCCAAAATCCAGGCCGAACGTCCGCTGACCCGCAAGACCTTCGAACGCTACACCACCTTGATAACCCGCATCCCCGGCGTGACCATCCAGGCGCAAGTGCCGCCGCCCGGCACCACCGACGGCGCCACGACGCTGGTGGCCCAGGCCAGCCGCAAACCGATCACCAGCACCCTGAGCACCACCGAAGACAACCGCAATGGCACCCAGGCGTTGCTCGGGGTCAGCAGCAACTCGCAGACCGCCATGGGCGAGCAATTGACCCTCAGCGGGCTGTTTCCGCCGGGGGATGACCACGAGTATTACTACCGACTGGACTACAACCAGTTCCTCAACAGCGAAGGCACGCAACTGAGCCTGTTTGCCTCCCGCTACCGGGCCGATCCGGGCACCAATGTGCTCACCAGCGATGGCTTCGAACTCAAGCCGCACAAGGAAGACGACCGTTACTCAATCGGTGTCAGTCACCCGTTCATCGCTGCGGCCAACGAACTGCTCAATGCCGGCGCGCGGCTGTATGCGGTCGATAGCACCAACCGCTACAAGGTGGTTGGCTACCCGTTGAGCATCGAGGAACGCACTGACGTACGCGCCCTCGCGTTCGAAAGCGACTGGCGCAAGAGCGACGCCCGGCAACTGCGGATTGTCAGTGGCGGCTTGTATCAGGGGCTGGACAGCATGGGCGCACATTCCAACAACCCGGCACTGGACCTGAACTTCCTGCGCCTGCGCCTCTCCGGCGTGCAGAGCGACAAGTTCTTCGACAACTGGCAAGGCGTGTTGTCGGCCGCGTTGTACTGGAGCGATGACACCTTGCCCGACAGCGAACGCGCCGTGTTCGGCGGGCAGAATTTCGGCCGTGGTTACCCGGACGATCAGGCGTCGGGGGATAAAGGCTGGGGCGCGGCCTACGAGGTCAACTACAGCTTCAACCGCGACGGCAACTGGGTGCGCATCCTGCAGCCATATGTGGTGCTGGACCGTTCGAAAACCTGGTTCAACAAGCTCGCGGTACAGAGCAACGATCTGTCATCGGCGGCAGTGGGGCTGCGCTTTGGCGATGCCAAGTACTACAACATTGCATTGGAGGCCGCCAAGCCGATGTCCGATGAGGCGCTGGATACGTTCAATCGTCGGGCGCGCTACAGCATCAGTTTCAGCTATCAGTTGTAGACCACAGCCATTGCGTCAACGCCGCTTTAGCGGCGATGGCGCAATGGATTGAGCCTCGCCAGCAACCTAGTTCTTGGTCTCGATCTTGCCGCCCGCGTCCGGGTCGTAGAAGTCCGGGATCTCGTACTTGTACTTCTTCAGCCAGCGCTGCATCGCCTGTTCCCGCTCGGCCGCCGTAGCGGTTTGCGGTTTCGTCGAGGCCGCCTGGTTACGGCTTTGCAGCACCAGCCAGCCTTCGGTTTCCTGTTGCTGCGCCGAGGCCGGGCCGGCGTCGATGGCCTGGGCTGCTAGCGGCAGGCTCAGCAGTATCAGGCAGCTTAGGCGGTGCACGGTGTTCATGGTGATCTCCCGGAATGTCACTTGAGCGTCGACGGTTGTGGGTCAGCCACCACCGCCACTTGATTACCGGCCGCGGTCGGGGCCTTGGCCGGCACCTTGAGTTTTTCCGCACGGGCCTGGGCTTCGGAGAATTGCTCCGGCGTCAGGTGCGCGCGGCTGACGACTTCGGCGGCTTGCTGCCAGTTGTTCTGGTAGAGCAGCAAGGTCACCAGATTCAGCGGAGCCAGTTGATCGTTCTGCTTGAGTTCAATAGCGGTAAGGAATTCGAAGCGCGCGTCCTCAAGACGCAACTGGTTGAGGTAGACCACGCCGAGGTCGTTGCGGATCTTGTCATTGGTTGGCGCCAGACGCACCGCGCGCTGCAGGTGCGCCTGGGCCTGACCGTTATCGCCACGGGCGGCATAGATTTGCCCCAGGCCATGTTCGGCGTCCGCCGTCAGGCACGTGCCGAGCAGGCCGCGATACAGCGGCTCGGCCTCGTTGCGCCCGAGCAAGCGGTAAACCCTGGCCTTGCGCAAGCGCACCTCGACCAGGTTGTCGGGCAGGCTTTGCAGGTTGGCCAGGCTGGCGTGCAGCTTGCCGTCGTTGGCCAGATCATCCGCCAGGTTCAGGGCCAGTTCCTGTTCGGAGTCGAGCTTGCTGCAACTGCTCGGCGCCAGCATTGCCGACCACGGTGCCTGGCCGTCAGTGGCACAGCCACCGAGCATCAACAGACTTGCCACGACAATCAGTGCTTTCATCAAACGCTCTCCATGAGCCCACGTCAGTTTGCAAACGCCCGGGTAATCGCGGTGAACCCCGGGCCGGCCAGTACGATCAGCAAGGCAGGAAACAGAAACAGCATCATCACCACCGACATCTTCGCCGACATTTTCGAGATGTATTCCTGCAGTCGGGTCAGGCGCCGGTCGTCGAGCAATTGTTTGAGCGCCAGCAACGATTTCATCGCCCCGCCGCCCTGCTGAATCAGCTGTTGCAAGATCACGCAGGTGTCGGTGAATTCATCGACGGCGAGCATCACCGAGGCCTTGTTCAGTTCCTGCCCCAACTCCAGTCCCGAATCGACCCTGGCCAGAATCAGGCGCAGTTCGCGGGTCAGTTCCGGCAGCAGTTTCTGTCCTTCGCTGCTGAGCACGCGCAGGGCTTGTTCGACCGCCATGCCCGACTCGAACAGGATGCGCAGCAACGGGATGAACGTGGAGATTTCCACGGCGATGGCTTTCTGTCGACGCCCGGCGGCGTACGCCAGCACTCGCTTGGGCAGCAAATAGCCGGCACCGGTGGCCAGCATGGGCACCAGCCAGCCGTTGGCCGCGTGCGGAAAAAACACTTCCTGCAGAAACAGCGCCAGCCCCAGCGCCAACAGCGGTGTGCCGATCTGGCACGCGGCGTACAGCGAACGCTCACTGGCGCGGCGCCAGCCGAGCCGGCTGAGCAGGGTCTGGGTTTCACTGTCGATGCTCACCGAACGCTGGCCGAACTTGCTGTTGCCCAGCGCTCGCAGCCAGTTGCCGAAACGGTTCTCGCGCACCAGATGCCCCTGCAACCGCTGGTTGACCTGGCGCACCCGACGCCGCTCCGTCAGCAGGTGATTGACCACCAGCAACAGCGCGCCGAGCAGCAGCATCAGAGCGGCGAGATAGACCATGTCAAACACTCCGCAACATGCGCCACAGCGCCAGGCAGCCGGTCACTTGCAACACCACGGCGATGATCAACATGGTCCGCCCACCGCCGTCGTGCCACATGCCAAGCATGTAACCGGGATTGGTCAGCATGAAGTAGCCCACCAGGATCACCGGCAGCGAACCCAGCACCCAGGCCGTCATACGCGTTTCGCCGGTGAGCGCGCGCAGTTGCCGGGCACCCTGGTCACGCTCGCGGATCAACTTGATCAGGTTCTCCAGCAACTCGCTGGCATTGCCGCCATAGCGATGATTGACCTTCAGGCCGAGGGCGAACATGCGCAATTCGTCCTGTTCATAAAGCTCGGCAAAGTCACTGACCGCATCCGGCAGATTGACGCCCAGTTGCACGTTGCGCTGCACCCGGCCCATGGCTTCTTTCAGCGGATCGTCACTCGACTCGATGCCGCCCATGACCGCGTCACTCAGGGTGCGGCCGGACTTGAGACTGCGCACGGTGTAGTCGAGCAACTGCGGTAACTGCTCGATCATGCGTTTGATCCGCCGGTGGTACCGCCAGGACATGTACAGACGCAGAATCAGCGGCGGTGCCAACAGCATCGTCAGCAGACCGATCCAGCTCGCCAGCAGATACCCGAGGGCAATGGCCACGCCCCACAAGGTCAGCCACAGGCCGAATCGTTCGTTGGGACGGCCCAGCCCCGCTCGCAGGAACATGCGTTCGAACCCGACCCACGCCGGTTTCTGGGCAACGAGTTGTGGCTGCCCTGCCGCAAGGCGATTGAGCACCCGTTCGTTGCCGCTCTTGTGGATGCCGTGCACGAACAGCCAGATCGACAGCCCGAGCAGAATCAGACAAAGCAGGATGAGAATGGCCGGTCCGATCATGATGTGCGTCCAATGCTCTCAGCTCAGGTTCATCTCGTGGCGCAACTTGTCGCCCGCCGGATTGACCGCTTCGCGCAGGAAGCCGAAACCGGTACGCCGATCAAGGCGAAACAAGGTGTTGGTGACGTAGACGTCTTCGCGGATGCCGACCACTTCCACCACCTCGCTGACACAGCGGCGGCCGTCCGGCATGCGGGTCAGCTGGATGATCACGTCGAGGGCGGCGCAGATCATCTGACGCAGTGTGCGCTCGGCGATCGAGCGTCCGGTCAGCCCCACCAGCGTCTCCAGGCGCAGCAGCGCATCCTGCGCATTGTTGGCGTGCACGGTGCTCATCGAGCCGTCGTGGCCGGTGTTCATCGCGGTCAGTACATCGACCACTTCGACCCCACGAATCTCGCCGAGGATGATCCGGTCGGGACGCATGCGCAGGGCGTTGCGGATCAGGTCGCTGGCCTTGACTTCGCCGTGACCCTCGGCATTTGGCGGGCGGGTTTCCAGGCGCACGACGTGCGGGTGGCCAAGCTGCAATTCGGCGACGTCTTCGATGGTCACCAGCCGTTCGTGGGGGTTGATCAATTGGCTGAGGATGTTCAGCAGCGTGGTCTTGCCGGTGCCGGTACCGCCGCTGATGAGCACGTTGCAGCGCTTGCCCACCGCCTCTTGAAGAAACTCGAAAATCGCCAGATCGATGGTCTGCATCGCCATCAGGTCACTGCTTTTGAGCATGTCCTTGCGAAACTTGCGAATCGACAGGCACGGGCCATCGAGAGCGATCGGCGGGATGATCGCGTTGACCCGACTGCCATCCGGCAGGCGTGCATCGACCATCGGCGAGGACTCGTCGAGGCGTCGCCCGAGCGGCGCGAGAATCCGTTGCATGACCCGCTCGACGTGATGCGCATCGATAAAGCGCAGGTCACTTTGATGCAGCACGCCGTCGCGCTCGATGAACACCCGGTGCGGGCCGTTGACCAGAATCTCGGTCACCGACGGATCGCGCAGCAGCACCTCCAGCGGGCCGAAACCGGTGAGTTCGTCGACGATTTCTTCGGCCAGGCGCTCCATCTCGTAGCGGGAAATCGCCAGGTGCAGACGGGCGATGTATTCGGCGACCTTGTCGGTGACAAATTGCGCCAGCAACTGGCGCGAACCTTCCAGCAGGTTTTTCCCCGACTCTTCGATGGCGTCAATGATGTAGCGATGCAGGACCAGCTTCAGGCCTTCGTGATCGGTGTTGCCGGTCGCGCCGTGCTGTACCGCGCCGAACAGTTTTTCCGCGCTCATGAGGTGCCTCGCAAGCGGTCGAACCAGGTGACCTTCGGTTTGGCCAGGCCCTCGGAGCGCTTGGCCAGGCGTTCGCCGAGGGTGCGCAGGCTTTGTGTGAGTTTTTCCCGCGGGGCCAGTTCGAACAGGCTGACGCCCTGGTTCTTGGCGTTCAAACGCACTTCAGCGTTGGCTGCCAACACCGCGATCACTTCCAGGTTGAAGGTCTTGCCAAGGGTTTCGGCGTCCGGGGCGACGCTGCTCAAGTAACCGTCCACCAGCAAGCGTGCGTGGTCGAGTTTCATGCCTTTCTCGCGCCACTGGTTGAGCACGGCAAGGTTGCGACGGCAGTTGAGCACGTTCTGATCGGTGTACCAGATCAGCTTGTCGCAATGGCTGACAAACGTGCGCAAGGCTTCACTGTCGGACTGCCCGGTGAGGTTCACGACGATGTGCTGGAAGTGTTGACGCAAGGCGCTGAGCAACATGTACAGCTCGGCGGCACTGGTACTGTCCAGCGGCTCGTCGCTGCTGGCGTACGCCAGAATCCGCAGGCCGGCTTCCGTGCTGGTGAAGGCACTGTCGATCAACGTCGCATCGAGCCTGCGCAAGTGGCGCAGGGCATCGCCGAAGTGAAACGAACTCTCGAGCCCGAGCAGCGCCAGACTGTCGCCCCGGGGCAGGCCCAGATCCAGCAGCAAGGTTTGCTGACCGCTCTTTTGCACCACCAGCGCCATGTGATTGGCCAGCAGCGCACCGTCGGAATTGCTCTGGGTGCCGTACAACACGGTGAGGCCACCCAGTTGGGTGTTGGTGGTCACCGGTGGCAAACGTTTGTTCAGGCGCCGCACCAGCCCGGCGACCTCACTGGCCCGCGAACCGTACGCGACGAAATCCCGGGCGCCGGCACGCATCGCATTGAGCACCAGTTGGTTGTCCATGCCATCACCCAGAGCAACGATGGCGAGCATGGGTTTGGCTTCCAGCGCACCTTCGATCAACGCACTCTGCGCCACCACGTGGTCACGGTCGAGGCCGACGAACACCAGGCTGGCGAAGGTGACATCGACCAGCGCCAGCAACTCGTCCAGGCTCCCGGCCCCGGCGCTGACCACCTGGCCCAGCGGCGCGAGAGCGCCTTGCAGCCACTCCAGATCGGTGCTGTTACGGGTGATCGCAAGAAAGGTCTGGCTCAGGTTCTGGTTCATTGGGACAACCCACTGCGCTTGTCGAAGTTGCCGTTTTCGAGGAAGAACATGCGGTAGAAATTCGGGTCGTAGTTGCGCAATTTTTCGCCCGGCAGCGACGGCAGCTGCGCATCGGCCGCCAATGGCTGCACCAGGTGCGGGGTGACGATCATCAGCAGTTCGCGCTCCTCGCGCTTGATCTGCGAATCACGGAAAAACGCGCCGAGCACCGGGATATCACCCAGCCCCGGAAACTTGTTCACTTGCGAGGTGTTGCTGGTGCTGATCAAGCCACTGATGACGAAACTTTCGCCGTCGGCCAGCGATACGCTGGTATCGGTACGGCGTACGGTCAGGGCGGGCACCGGGGTGCCGGCGATATTGATGGCGTTGGCGTAATCCAGTTCGCTGACTTCCGGCGCGACCTTCAGCGCCACGCGATTGCGGTCGATCACGGTCGGCGTCAGGGTCAGGCGGATGCCAAACTCCTTGTACTCGATGGTCACCGTATCGCTGCCGGAACTGGGCACCGGAATCGGGATTTCGCCACCGGCCAGAAAGCTTGCGCTCTGCCCGCTCAGCGCGACCAGACTCGGCCGCGCGAGGGTGTAGGCAAAGCCGCTGCCTTCCAGCGCGTTGATGATCGCCATGGTCTTGCCGCCGATCCAGGAAAAATTGAACTGGCCGTTATTCACCGGCAACTTCGGTGTCGGCACACCACCGACATCGGGCAGCGTGCCGGGCGAGCCAAACAGAAAATTGCCGCGCACGCCGATCAAAGAGGCCGTGGCTTCCTTGAGTTTGGTGCGGCTGACTTCGACGAAGCGAATGTCGGTCTGCACTTGCGAAGGCAGCGTCGGGTCATCGGAAGGCAGTCTGCTGGTGCTGGTCAACGCCGCTGTGGCGCTGCCTTGCACGAACACCATGCTCTGACGCGGCTCACTGGAGCACGAGGTCCAGACCATCAGGCTGGTCGCGCCGGGGGCCACGCCAGTGAGCAAAAAAGAAGCGCTGCCGGTGTCATGCACATCGGCGATCTTCGGATCACCGATGGCCACCCGGGTGATTGCCACGGGCGACTGGATGTCCTGCTGGAACCCTTCGCCGATCTCGATCACCGCTGGCAGGCGACCGAGCGCCGAGCAATTGCCGGTGGCCGCGATGGCCGCGTTCATCGTCAGTCCCATCAGTATCAAGGCCGGGACTACCGGTTTTAATAACGGCCTGAATCGACTCTGCATGCACGTGGATCCTTGCTCAGTCATGGGGCTTGTTGGGAAAGCTGATTGCCGCGGATCACTTCCATCGGCTTGCGTTCATGACCACCTGAGGACGGCGCTTTCGGCGCCGCGCCCAAGGCCAGTTGCGTGAACTGGAAGAGTTGGCTGTTGGCGTTATCCAGGTGCGCCGGCGCCTGCTGTTCACCGGCCCAGTATTTCGCCAGCCGCTGCTCTTCGCTGCTGCGCACGGCCAGACGCAAGGTGCCGACCTGGGTGGCGAGCATCATCCGGCTGAGCAATTGTTCAGGTACGGCCAGAACCACGGTGCGCGCAGCGATCCGGCGTTGATCCTGTTTGAGTTTGTCGTCGGCGCTGAGGGCCGGATTGGCGGGCTGGCCGTCGTTGGTCAGGCCGTATTGTTCACCCACGCCAAGCACACGCATGGCCGGCACGACGATTTGCGCCGACTGCTGCAGATTGCTCGCATCCTGGCGCAGGTAGAGCAGCACATCGACATAGTCGCCGGGGAGCAGTTGCCCGGCAGCGCCGATCACTTCATCCACGGCCACCGTCAGAGCGCGCTCGTCGCTGTGGATCATCCGCGCCAGTGAGCCACCCGCCTCGAAGCTTTCATCGTTGAGCCAGGTGCCGGCGCTCAAATGCCGCCACGGGGTACGACCCACTGCCTGATCAACACTGGCAAGGCTGCCGGCCGGCGCATTGCGCAATTTTTCCACAGTCACATCGGCAGCGGTCAGCGGAGTGAACGGCGGAACATCGTGCAACAACACGACCACGGGCTGACGGGTCTGATCTTCGGCGGCGACGGTTTTTTCCACCACGACGGGCGCAGCGGCAGGCACCTGAGCAACCGGGGCCGGTTGCCGACTGAGCACCAGCCCCCAGTAACCG
Source organism: Pseudomonas sp. m6p (assembly GCF_055760375.1). Classification (NCBI taxonomy): domain Bacteria; kingdom Pseudomonadati; phylum Pseudomonadota; class Gammaproteobacteria; order Pseudomonadales; family Pseudomonadaceae; genus Pseudomonas; species Pseudomonas sp. m6p. Next base: position 6,656,393 of record NZ_CM147084.1, on the reverse strand, counting down.
ACGATGATTGCCCCCAGCAGCAGCACAGCTGCAAGGCCCATGGTGACGCGACTGTTCATGACGGCTCTCCCTTTCCTGCTGCACCGACAGCCTGTACTTCCTGCCGAGAGAATTTTTCGCGATCAGGCAGCTATGAACATGCAACGATTTCGCTATTTCCAAGCTAGCTGATACGAGCCAAAACGCCATTAGTGACAGGAAAATAACTCACTAAAGTATGAGTCGTGGCCAATTAACTGTAGGGATTGGCTCAATTAACAATCCGGTTAATCCTTTGTGATTAATCCGTTCTTACAGTTGTTGACCGGGGGTTTGTTGACAATGCTCTGATAGCACGGTGAAAGCATGCCGCTGTAGCGTTGGATCGGCGCCAGAGGCGCGAAGGAGTGGACGTATGTTTCGGATGATCATCGACTATCTACTGGCCAGGGCCAGGCTGCTGTGCAGAAGTGAAGAAGGTGCGTCGGCCATCGAATACGCGATCGTGGTGGCAATGGTGGCGGTGGTGGTCGTGGTGTTTGTGTCGCCCATCGGCGACAAGGTGCTGGCCATTTTCAACGTGGTGCTGACCAAGCTCGGTGGCACGGCACAGGTCAGAACGACGCCTTGATCAACATCCCTCCCGTCGTCCAGTGTCCAGGCCCATGCTGACCAGCAGCATCGCTCAGACACTGGCAAATCTTCGGATTTCACAAGTCCGATCACCCGCCGTTACGAAGGAGAATGTCAATGATCCTCGAATATCTGATATTGCGCCTGAGGTCGTTTCTGGCAAGTACAGAGGCTGCATCCGCCATCGAGTACGCCATCGTGGTGGCAATGGTAGCGGTCGTTGTGGTGGTGTTCATCACACCACTGGGCGCGAAAATCTTTGCGATTTTCAACAGCGTCCTGGTATCCCTCGGCGGCACCGCGCAGACCGCTCCGGTGCAAACCCCCTGATGTGAGTCGCGTCTGGCGAATGTCGCGCTACACTCGATTGCACTTTCAGCTTTTCAGGGACTGCCCATGACTGCTTCCTCACTCCCCCGCCAACAGTTGCTTCTGGTTGACGACGAAGAGGACGCGTTGCTTGAGCTGGCCGAGCTACTGGAGGGCGAGGGCTTTGTCTGCCACACCGCCACGTCGGTGAAACTCGCCCTGCATCACCTCACCCGCCATCCGGATATTGCCTTGGTCATCACCGATCTGCGTATGCCGGAGGAGTCCGGCATGTCGCTGATCAAGCGCCTGCGCGAGCACACGTCGCGCCAGCATCTGCCGGTGATCGTGACCTCCGGACATGCCGATATGGAGGACGTCAGCGACATGCTGCGCCTGCAGGTTCTGGACCTGTTTCGCAAGCCGATCTACCACGTGCGGCTGCTGGAAACCCTGGACAATCTGTTCCCCAAACCCAAGACACAGGCCGGGTAATACAGGCGAAGGTTTTTTGGCAGAATTGACTGCCTGCCCGGGAAGGGGCAGGCAAACAGAATCAGTGTGCGGTTACACGCTGACGGGCGGCCGAAGCACTGGGTGAAAGGGCCAATGCCAACTGCGTGCGGTTGTGCATGTGGGTCAGGCGCAACACCTGGGAAACGTACAGTTTCACGGTGTTTTCAGTGATGCCCAACTCGCAGGCAATCTGATAGTTGGTCTGCCCTTTACCCACCAGCCGCGCCACATCCAGTTGCCGTGGCGACAACTGATTGAAGATCGCCGGAATCTCCTGCTCGGCTTCGGCGCTGTCGCCACCGAGCATGTCTTTGACCACCGCCGCCGGGTTACGCCGGACCTTGTCCAGGTCCTGGTAAAGATCGTCGATGGATTCGGAAAGAAACTGCAGCTTCTGGTTCAGGTGGCCCAACTGCACATTCTTGTGCCGCTCCTGCAGAGCCGCTTCCTGACGCTTCACGCCTTCAAGCAGTTCATCCAGCTCGATCGGCTTCTGATAGTAATCGGCGATCCCCGCGCGCAGGGCCTTGATCACGTCCTGTTTATCGGCGCGGCCGGTGAGCATGATCGCTTCGAACACCCGGTGTTTGCCGCAGATTCGTTGCAGTTCCTGCACCAGCTGAATGCCGTCCATGTTCGGCATGTGCAGATCGCTCAGCACCAGGCCGATTTCCACGTCTTCGCTGAAACGCTCGATCGCCTGCGCACTGGATTCACACGGCACACAGCGGTACCCGCTGCTTTCGAGAAACTCGCACAACTCTTCGACGATCAACGGCTGATCATCGACCACGAGCACTTTTACCGCCGACGTAAGCTTGTTCACGAACCACTCCATTGCTCGGGCCAAAGCTGACTTTTTCTGCACTTTGGCAATGTAACGACTTCATTTGAAAGTAGACGCACTTTCCGACTATGTACATAGAACTAGTGGCACCTGGCGACTAATGGATCCAATGAATCGAAGCCAGTACGCCCAGCAGCACGAACGGTGCAAATGGCAGCTTCTTTGACACTCCAGGCTCCATATATCGAAGATGTTCTCTAAGTCGTTGACTCATATGAAGCCAGACTCTTGGCGCAACAAGCAGCCAGAGCAGACTGGCGACGCCGGCGCCGATAAACGCACAAAGAATGAATAAACCGTTCGTCGCAAGGCCCATGGCTGTCATTAGTTTCACATCGCCGGCACCCATGCGCCCCATGAAATAACCCGGCAGGGTCAACACCAGAGCGATCACGCCCGCCCACAGTCCCTGCTGCGCTTCGGCACCGAGCCAGGTCGTGCCAGTCACCAGCAGATAGATCAGCGCCAGAGCTCCCGCGCCGAATGTCAGTGCATTGGCGATACGCCGGTGTCGGGCATCCTGGGCGGCGCAAACCGCCAGCCAGATCAGGAGAACGAAACTCTGCATCCGGTTAAATCCCGTCCGATTTTGCTGATTGATTCTATGCTGATACTACGCAGTGAACGTCAGGGTAGACGCAGTCATGAAAACCGGCTTCGCAAAATCACAGGCAGGCGCAGTGGCGATCGAATTCGCCCTGGTATTCGTGATTTTTTTCGCCGTGTTTTACGCGCTGGTCAGTTACAGCCTGCCGTTTGTATTGATGCAGACCTTCAACGAGGCGACATCCGAAGCGGTGCGCCGCAGCGTCGGAGTCGACCCCAACACGCCTGGTTATGCCTCCGTGGTGGTGAGCACTGCCAACACCGCGTTGACCCAGCAGTTGCAGTGGGTGCCACCCGCGCTGAACCTGGTGGTCGGCGTCGACACCTCAGCGGTGTATGACGCCACTCAAGGTACGCTGACGGTCAGAGTCGATTACCCCACCAGCAAGCTCAATCAGGTCATTCCGTTTCTGGTGCTGCCGGGCGTGGGTGCCGTGCCGAGCCTGCCCGCCACCCTCTCCGCCGCGTCGAGCCTGAAATTTTGACCTCCGGCGACCATCTGTTCGGACGCCTGCTCAAACGCGCGCCGGCGCCCGCCAGTGAACTGCCCGACCACCTCGGCTCACCGCCGCAGGGTTTGCACCTGCACCTGGATCACGACGGCGGCGTACTGCAGATGGCCGGGCCGTTGCGTCATCTGTTGGCGCAACAGCCGCCCCACGATTCGCCGCTACCGTTGGCGGCGTATTTACTCGCACACAGTACGCTGGCGATCGAAGGCCGGCCGCAGGACTGGCAAGGGCAAATGCTCGACCTGGATTTCCCCGGGCTCAGTGACCAGACCCTGCATTTGCGCGGCTGGGTGCAGCCTTCGGCGGCGGGCTGGGTATTGCAACTGATGGACATCGGCGACCTGCTGCTGGAGCGCCAGCAATCGCGCCACCGCGAATCCTGTCAGGCCCTTGCCGGGCAGATCAGCGACCACCTGCGCACCTGCAGCCTGATGCGCCTGCCGGTGGTGCTCAGCGAGCAGTTGCAGGCCATCGCCCAGCGCTGGCGAATCCCGTGCCTGGCCATCGCCCTGCTCGACGAACAGGCACAGGGCTGGCAGATTTTTCAACACTATCGCGCCCACGATGCCCCCACGCTGTGGCAGGACGGCCAGCGTCTGGGCACGCCGCTCGACAGCCTCAACGGCAGTGCACCGCAGCGTCTCGGCGCGCATCACGGTTTGTTCGAACACTCGCGCGTTGCAGCGATCTTCGGCAACGCCGATGGTTTCGCCGTGCCCTACAGCGATGATCGCGGGGTGGCGGCATGGCTGCTCTGTGGTTTCTACACCGTGGACGTTGTCGCGCCACACCTGAGCGACCGCGACTGGATGTCACTGACCGGCGCGCTCGCCGGCCCGCTGCTCAGCCGTCTGCGGGATCAGCAACATCATCACTACACCGAGCGCCTCGAGTCGCTGCAAACCCTGCTGGGTACCGGCTGGTGGGAAATGCTCGGGGACGACGTGTTGCTGGCGCCGTCGCTGCTCGCTGCGCTGCCGGCGGACAGCGCGCGAATCTCGCTGCAAGACTGGCTGGCGCTGATTCATCCGGCCGACCGCGAAGAACTGCGCAGCCGTCTGCACGCCCTGCAACTGCACGGCGAAGCCCTGAGCCTGAGCGTTCGTCTGCACCGCAGCGAATCAGGACAAACACCGCAGTGGTATCGCGTGCAAGGTCAGGTCGCCGGCAGTGGTGAACAGCGGCGACTGGTGGGGTTCATGCTCGACATCAGCGACATCCGGAACCAGCAGCAGCGAGCCGAAGCTGCGCACGCGCGACTGGACAACCTGATCGCCAGTTCGCCAGCGGTGATTTATGTGCAGCGTTACGTCGAGGGCGCGCTACGTCCCGATTTCTTCAGCGCCAGTTTGCAGCCGCTGCTGGGCTGGACGCCGGACGAGGGCATTGGCACTGACTGGGTGCAATTGATTCATCCTGAAGACCGCGATCTGTATTTCGCCCGTACCCGCCAACTGCTGCGCGAAGGCTCGGTGCGCGGGCGCTTTCGTTTACGCGACGCGCGCGGCGAATACCACTGGCTGCTCGATGAAGCCAAGCTGCTGCGCAATGACCTGGGCCTGCCGGTCGAAGCCGTCGGCCTGTGGCTGGACGTCACCGAAGCGACCCTCGCCGCCGAACAGGTCAAACAGAGCGAAGAGCGCTACCGGATTCTGGTGGAAGACTCGCCGGCGATGATTTGCCGTTATCGTCCGGACCTGACCCTGACCTTCGGCAACCGGCCGCTGGCGACTTATCTGGAATGCTCGCCGGAGCAATTGCCGGGGGTCGATCTGGGCAGCTGGATGTCCGACGAACAACGCGCCGCCTTCGTGCAACGCCTGGCGCTGCTGACTCCTGAGCTGCCGGTGAGCACCGCCGAAATCAGCCTGCAACTGCCCGGACGCGAGCATGCCTGGTGGGTGTGGTCCGATCGCGGGGTGTTCGATGAACACGGGCGCCTGCTCGAAGTGCAGGCCGTGGGCCGCGACAACACCGAGGTGCGCCGCTCGCAACAGCAACTCACACAAAGCGCGAAAATGGCCACCCTCGGCGAAATGGCCACCGGCCTGGCCCACGAAATCAACCAGCCGCTGAACGTGATGCGCATGGCCATCGTCAACGTGCTCAAGCGTCTGGGCAACGGCGATGTGCAGATCGACTACCTGACCGACAAACTCAATCGCATCGACGCCCAGGTGCAGCGCGCGGCGAAAGTGGTCGATCACATGCGCGTGTTCGGCCGCCGCTCGGAGGTCGAGCAGCAACTGTTCAACCCGGCCTCGGCCATCGAAGGGACGCTGTCGTTGCTCGCCGAAGGCATGCGCGGCAAAGGTGTCGACCTGCGGATCAGCGAAACCGGTTTTAGCGTGCAGGTGCGCGGTTATGTCGATCAACTGGAACAGGTGCTGATCAATCTGATGGTCAATGCCCGCGATGCGCTGCTCGGCAAACGCGAGAAGGACGCGTCATTCAAACCCTGGATTTCGATTTACGCCGAGCGCGATGAAAGCAAGGTGCGGCTGTGGGTTGAGGACAACGGTGGCGGCATCGACCCGCGTTTGCTGGAGCGCATATTCGAACCGTTCTTCACCACCAAACCGGTGGGCGTCGGCACCGGTCTGGGGCTGTCGGTGAGCTACGGCATCATTGAAAACATGGGCGGCCATTTGAGCGTGCGCAACTCGCTGGAGGGCGCACGTTTCTGCATCGAGTTGCCGATAGCGCCGGGCGTCTAGATCACCAGATAAGCCTTGCCGGTCTGGCCGCAGGTCATGTTGGCGCCGACGTCGACGTCCATCAGGTTGATGCCCAGGCTTTTCAGCAGGTTGTTGAGCAAGGGGTCGAGCAACGGGCTGACGAGGTTGGTAATCAGTGGCTGCAAAATCGCCGTGACATCACTGATCAGGCTGGCCACGCCAGTGACGATGGCGCCCAGTGGATTGCTGCCCTGTGGTTTGTAAACGATCAGATTGATCCCCGCCAACGTGTTCGCCAGGCTGTTGACGATATTGCTCGACGGCGCCGCCGAAATCACGCTTGGCGGCAGTTTGAGGTTGGCCGGCGTGGCGAACGGCGTGCTGCTGGAATACAGCAGATCCTGAGCGTTTTGCGCGACACTGGTGTTGACCATGATCGCGATCCCGCCCGCCCCGTACTGCACGTGGGTGCTCTCGTCGCAACTGCCGATGCCGAGAATCTTGTGGCAGGTCACGGTGCCGAGATCGACCAGTGGCAACGGTGTAACCGTCGGTTCGGCGAGCGAGGAAAAAGCATTGGTCGGGTCGATCTTGCCGACCTTGAGGTCAGCGATCGAGGTGATCGTGTGGGCGGTCAGGCTTTTCGTGCCCGTAGTGCCCTGGCCTGCCGGGCAGCTGTAATCGGTGACGTAGCTGACCGCCCCACCGGCATCCAGGGCGATGTCGATTTGCGGCGATGGCAACAGCAGCGGATCAAGCTGTTCGCAACCGGCACCCAGCAGACAACCGACCGAGTTGAGGGTCGCCACCAGATTCAGACTCAACAGCGCATTGAGAGTCGGGGTCAATGTTCCGACCAGCCCCAATACGGCATTGGTCAACCCGGTCACCCCGGTCAGCACCGGCAGATTCACCGAGAGCAGCGTGCGAATCTGCGCCGTGCGCACATAAATCCGGTCCGGCCCCAACGGATTGGCCTTGGCCCGCGCCGGATCACCAATGGCCGAGAACTGCGGCGGCTCGATGACCTTGACCCGCACCGTGACATTCGCTAGCCCCAGCACGCTGATCGGCAAGGTCGCAGCCACCGCGCTTTTGCTGTTGGCCAGTTGCACCACGCCCTGAATCAATTGCAGCAGTTGCAGGTTGGCATCCAGCCCGGCTGCCGTGGTACCGGTCTGTAACTGCAGGATGTCGCCGAGCTTGACCGGCGCCGCATTGATCGCCGCAACCTGCAACTGACCCAGCGCAGTGATCACCGTGGCGGTCGCGCCATTGAGCTGCACCACCGTCGCGGCCGCCTGAATCAGTTGGGTGACCGTGGCCTGGGTATTGAGCAGTTGCGTGTAGTTACCGGCCGCGACGTTGAGGTTGATTGCCAGTTGGTTGAGGTAGCTGAGCAGGTTGATGTCGGTATTGAGCAGGCCATCCCAGCCCAGAGCCGTGAGGTTGACGTTGCCGCCGAGCAGCCCGGAGAACAGCGGATTGAGGATGTTCGATTGTGCAGTGTTGATGCTCGCAAGGTTGCTGCGGATGTTCAGTTGCGCGACCGTCGGCGTCGGCTGGGCGGCGACAGCCGAAGCATTCAGCGTGGTGTTCAGACTGACCGCCGAGCCCGTGAACAGCGCTTGTACCCCACCGGCAAAACTGGTGGTCACCGTGCGACTGGCAGCGACTTTCACCGCCGTCGACTGCGTCGCATCGGCAGTGAACGCGCGCAGTCCGGTGGCGGCGGTCTGTACGCTGCCGCAAGTGGTCACCAGCGTGTTGTTGCCATCGACGGTGTAGCCATTACGCACCGCGCTTTGCCCGGCATAAGTAGCAGCGCTGAGACCGGACTGGCAATTGCCGCCGCGACTGACGGCTTCCAGCGCGGCACTGTCGACCACCCGCTGCAACTTGCGCTGCTCCATGTACAGCCGACCGGTGTCGACCACCAACAGCATCAACACCAGCGCCAGACTGAGGGTCGCAGCCGCCATCAAGCCGATCGCCCCGCGTTGCCGGGCCTTGCCATTGAACTGCGTACGAGGCGACATGGCGCACTCCTTTGCTGGCGCGTTGCCGAGCGCTACCTCCGATGGTGGGTTTGAGTGTAGACGGCGCTAGTGGCAACGCGCCATTTGGTGCCGCACAAAACCCTGCAGACCTCGCCTGCTCGCGAATGCGCGGTGTCATTCAACATGGATGTGGCTGACACGCCGTCTTCGCGAGCAAGCTCGCTCCCACAGGGGATTTGTGGCGGGGCAAAAAAACGGGAGCCTCCTGGGCTCCCGTTTTTTTTACAGCGCACTAGCGCGGTGGATAGTTGGCCAATATCCGGCTGACGGTTTCGCGCACCGCGTTGCTGCGATCCTGCGGATTGGGCGTGCTGCTGAGCATCTGTTCATCGCTGCCGCGCCACACCAGTTTGCCGTCCTTGCCATCGAGCAAATCGATCTGGATGGTCGCCACCTTGTAGGTGATGTTGCGGGTTTCGTTGTACATCGGCGCGCCCCAATACCCGTTCCACGGGCCACCCCAACCGCCGCCGTAGTTGGTGGTCACTTGCTGCTGACGGTCTTCGACAATCAGGTAGGTCTGCACACTCAGGTCACCCTTGGCCCCCGCTGCGGCGGGACGCAAACCGCGCTGGTCGAGCTGATCACTGACGGCCTGGCGGATGCGTTGCTCGGTCAGGTCGCTTTTGATCCGTGGGTCATCCGGGCGATATTGCAGCGCGGGTTCTTTCCAGCTCCAACTGCGATAGGCGGCGAAGTCGCGGCTGGCATCGAAGTCATGGTTGACCTGATTGGCGGCGCAGGCACTGAGCAGCGCGGCCATGGCCAATAAAGCGAGACGGCGGAACATGATTTTTCTCCGGTTGAAGGCCTGAACCTGCGAAGCGTTCTCATATGAAGTCTAGCTCGGCGGATAGGCCGACAGGGCTTTTTCCAGCGCCTCGCGAATGGCATCGGTGCGCACCAGTTGGCTGCCCTGGTTGGCCGTCTCGGCGCTGGCGCTCCACACCGGTTGCCCGGTGCCGGCGTCGAACAGATCGACCTGCACTACCACGACCTGCTCCTGATAGGTGCGAACAATCGGCACAGTGTTGTACATGCCGTAACCGTGTCCGTAGCGATCATAGCCACCGTATCCGCCGTAATAGCCGTAGTCGTCCTGCACCTGACGCAAGCGGGTTTCCAGACGCAGGTTGGCGCTGACCAGCAGGTCGGCCGGCCGGTTGTCGTGCAACGGCCGCAATCCGCGCTGATCCAGCGCATTGCTCACCGCTTCGGCCACTTGCGCCGAGTCGGCCCACGCCGTGCCCGGCGGCAACTGGCCGTTGAGCCAGGCCCAACTGCGATAGCGCCCGTAATCGCGTGGCGGTGCCGGATAAGCACTGCGATCGAAGGTGTTGGCCGCTTGCGGCGGTGCCGGCGGCAACGGCCGTGACTGCGCGACGTACGGGTTGCTGCCCTGGCAAGCGGCCAGCCCCAGACAGATCAGCAATAAACCGGATTGAGCTTTCATGCGGTGCTCCGATCAGATCGGCCGGCAGATCCAGTGCAAGTAACGCCCAAGCCCGGCGAAGCTTGGGTGGCGACGGTGAGCGAGCTCCATCTCCAGCAAATCCACGAGTTCGGCGCGGGCCTGGAATTCCACGGGCATGTAGTCGTGAAAAACCCGGATCCCGCTCTGGGTTTCGACCTGCCACAACCCTTCGAGTTGCGTTGCCAGCTCCCGCGGATCAAGCGGCTGCTGCGGGGTCAGGCTCTGCTTTTCACCGGCCATGGTGTTTTTGCGCATTTTCTTGAAATGGCCTTTGAGCAGGTTGCGATAAATCAGCGCATCCCGGTTGTAGAACGCCAGCGACAGCCAGCCGCCGGGGCTGGTCAGCTGATGCAGCACCGGCAGGATCGCATGGGGTTCGGCCAGCCATTCGAGTACGGCGTGGCAGATCACCAGATCGTACGGTTCGGTGAGCTGACCGAGCAGCTCCTGCCACGGCGCCTGAATGAACGTCGCGCTCTGCCCTGCCTCGGCGAAGCGCTGGCGGGCACCTTCGAGCATCGGTTCGGCCGGCTCGGTGAAGGTTACGTCATGGCCGCGCTCGGCCAGCCACAGCGACATGTGGCCCAGACCGCCACCGACGTCCAGCACGCGCAACGGCCGGTCCGGCAACGCTTCGGCCAGGTCGGCCTGCAACACCGCCAGGCGAATCGCGCCTTTGGCACCACCGTAGATTTTTTCGGCGAAACGGGTCGCCAACTGATCGAAATGCCGGTCGCTCATCAGCTGAACCGCCGTTCGCTGTCGGCGAGCTTGCTGCGCACCACTTCATTCATATCCAGCCCCAACTCGCTGCACAGCAGCAACAGATACAGGACGATGTCGCCGACTTCCTGCCCGGCATGCGCCAGTTTGTCCGCCGGCAACTGGCGTGACTGGTCTTCGGTCAGCCACTGGAAAATCTCCACCAGCTCGGACATTTCCACGCAGGCGGCCATGGCGAGGTTTTTCGGGCTGTGAAATTGTCGCCAGTCATTACGGTCGCGGATGGCGTGCAGGCGTTCGGTCAGTTCAACAAGGTTCATCGGGTTCTCCTGAAGGCGTATAGCTTCGGGGGGATACGCGTTGAAGGCAAGGCCCACGTAGGAGCTGCCGCAGGCTGCGATCTTTTGATCTTGCCCCTGAAAATCAACAGCCAAAGATCGCAGCCTGCGGCAGCTCCTACAGATTTTCCGTTCGGCGCAGCATTGGGCCATACTCCTGTCAGGGAACTCGGCCACCCGCGTTGTGGCCCAAGGCTCAGCTCTTTCATCAGGATGCACACATGCAGGTAGAAAGCTTTTTCGAATGGCTCGGCCAGGCACTCGGTTCGATCATCCGCTTCATCGTCGATGGGCTCAGCGGCCTGTTCAACATACTGAGCAACGCTGGCGGCAATTTTGTCGATGGCCTGGCCAAGACACTGGGCATGGACACCTCGATCATCAGCATCCTCGCGCTGATTGTCGGCCTGATGCTGCTGTGGTCGGCGATTCGCGCGTTCATGAATGCGTCGATCATTGCCGGGATCATCTGGTTGCTGTTGGGGTTGTGGCTGTTGAGCTGGATCATCCATTAACCCTCGTGGGAGCGAGCCTGCTCGCGAAGGCGTCAGATCAGCCAAAACGGCTCTGAATGACACACCGTTTTCGCGAGCAGGCTCGCTCCCACATTGGTTTGTATCGCAAGCCGCATGAATCGCTACAATCCCCGCTCCCCCAAGGAGCCCGCATGTCCAACCTGATTGCCGACTGGCGCGACCGTCCGACTCACCGCAAGGTCTGGGCGCTCGCCGCGCCGATGATTCTTTCCAATATTTCCGTACCGCTGGTGGCGCTGGTCGACAGCACCGTCATCGGCCACCTGCCCCACGCCCATCAGTTGGGCGCGGTGGCGGTCGGCGCCAGCCTCTATACCTTTCTCGCCTGGGCCATGGGTTTTCTGCGCATGGGCACCACCGGGTTTGCCGCCCAGGCCGCCGGGCGCAGCGATGGCGCGGCGTTGCGGCAGATTCTGTTGCAGGGTTTGCTGCTGGCGCTGGGACTGGCAATCGTGCTCGGCACGCTCGGCGTGCCGTTGAGCGGTGTGGCCCTGCACTTCATGCAGCCGTCGGCGGAGCTTGATCAATTGACCCGCGAATTCTTCCACACCCGGTTATTCGGGCTGCCGGCTGCGCTGGCCAGTTACGCTCTGGTCGGCTGGTTCCTCGGCACTCAGAACGCCCGGGCGCCGCTGGCGATTCTGCTGAGCACCAACCTGATCAACATCGCTTTGAACCTGTGGTTCGTGATTGGCCTGGAATGGGGGGTGGTCGGCTCGGCCCGGGCTTCGGTGATTGCCGAGTGGAGCGGTGCCCTGCTTGGCCTGTGGCTGACCCGTGGCGCCTTGCGCGCCTATCCCGGGCAAATCGCCTGGGCAGCGCTGAAGGTGTGGCAGAGCTGGCGCCCGTTGCTGGCGGTCAACCGCGACATTTTCATCCGCAGCCTGGCGCTGCAATCGGTGTTCTTCCTGATCACCGTGCAAGGCGCGCGTTTGGGCGATGCCACGGTGGCGGCCAATGCCCTGCTGCTCAACGGCCTGCTGCTGACCGCTCATGCGCTGGACGGTCTGGCGCATGCGGTCGAAGCCTTGTGCGGGCACGCGATCGGCGCCCGCGATCGCCTCGCCCTGCGCCGCTCATTGGTGGTGGCCGGCGGCTGGTCGTTGTTGGCCAGCCTCGGATTTGCCGCGCTGTTTCTGCTGGCCGGGCATTTGTTCATCGAAATGCAGACCGATATCCAGAGCGTGCGCGACACCGCGTTCATCTATCTGCCGTATCTGGCGGTGTTGCCGCTGATTGCGGTCTGGAGCTATTTGCTTGACGGCCTGTTCATCGGCGCCACCCGCGCCCGGGAAATGCGCAATGGCATGCTGCTGACCGTCGCCCTGCTGCTGCCGTTTGCCTGGGCGCTACAAGGGTTGGGCAATCACGGGCTGTGGATAACGTTCCTGCTGTTCATGGTCTTGCGCAGCCTGACGCTCGGCGTATTTGCCCTGTGGCTGCGCCGCGACGACGGCTGGTTCAGCGGCGCCACTCACTGAACCGGCGTGTGTTTGACGAACGCGACGACCTGCTCAAGCACCGGCGCCAAGCGCCGAAGCGGCCGCGACAGGCTCGCCACCAGCGTCACATGACTGGGGCGCGAATAGTACAGATCCTGCACCGGCACACCGGCCTCGCGCAGTTTGCGCGCGAGACCGGCGGTGTTGCGCGTCGGGTTGACCAGATTATCTTTGGTCGCAGCGATCAGCAGCGCTGGAGGCTCGCCCTGCCGGACATGGTTGATCGGCTGCGATTGCGGCGGTGAGTCAGGCCAGAAGAATACCGGGCGCACAGCGGCATTCTTGATCGGCAGAAAATCGTACGGCCCGGCCAGGCCAATCCAGCCGCTGAGGTCTCTCGACGACATGCCCACCGCACCGAGCAGCGCAGGGTCGAGCGCCAGCATCGCCGCATTGTAGGCCCCGGAACTGTGGCCCATCAGGAACAGGCGTTGCGGGTTGCCGGAGAACTCGCGGATATGCGCCCGGGTCCAGGCCACTGCCCGCGCCGAGTCTTCAAGAAACAGCGGATAGCGCACTTGCGGGTACAGCCGATAGTCCGCCAGCACCGCGACGATCCCTCGCGACGCCAGCGCCTCGCCGACAAAGGCGTAATCGCCACGATCACCGCTGTTCCAGCTGCCGCCGTAAAAAAACACCACCACCGGTGCGCCCTCCAGTGGCTGGCGAGGCACGTAGACGTCGAGCTTCTGCCGTGGATCTTCGCCGTAGGCAATGCCCGCCGTTCGCTGGAACGTGTCATCGGGTGTCAGCGCATTGAGCACCTTGACCGGCGAACACCCCGACAGCATCAGCAGCAGGCACCCGCCGAGGATTGAACCAAACCGTTGCCACAGCGGGTTTGTCATGGGTGCCACACCTCAAGATTGATCGTTCTGCCAGTGCCGCCGCACATGGTCGAGCCGTGCCTGCTGGCTCAGCCCGTCCGGCACGTCCGGCAGTTGCGCCCGGGGATGCTGCAAGCGTAGCCATAACCAGCCATCCAGCACCGTGCGGTCGCTGAAACCCAGGCTCAGGCCCTCCTGCACATGGGAGGCCATCCGCGCATAGTCGGTTCCCATGGATTGGCACCAGCGCCAGATGTGTTGTTCCAGCAGACAGTTTTGCAAGCGTTCGCGCTGGCGCCGGGTCAGGCTTTCGTCGACGCTCAGCGGCTCGACCACCCATTGCGGATTGCGCAGTTGCTGCCAGCCCTCACTGCCAATGGCGAGGTCTGCCCAGGTACCACCGAACCAGCGCAGCAGTTGGATCGGCCCGAGCCAGCGGCTCAGGTCGGCGGCATCACAGGCATCGAAGAAGTAACTGGCTGTCTGCCGGTTGTAGTAACCGAGCAAGGCGCGATGATTGAGCCCGAACGAGACGGTCAGCATTCGTCGCAAATGACTCAGAAGAACCTGCAACGAGGCATCGCTTGCGATCAGCAGACCGCGCCAGGTCTGCGGATCACGGTGACACAGCGCCGCCAGTGCCGGGCACTCGTGCAGGTCGACCAGCAGCGGCCCGAGCTCGCTTACCGCCTGAAATTCGGTGCCCTCGAACAGCCGCGTGCAATCGACTGCGGCGAACCCCTGACGCAACGTCGTCAGCGCCTGCCGCGCATCGGCGCCATCGAGCAGCAGCCACTGTGTCTGCGGGGTGAATGGCGCGCCGCTCAAGTGGCGCCGCCCTGTCCCAGCGACGCGACCAGCCGGCAACTGCAGATTGCCGCCGTGCAGTGGTTATAACTGCCACCGCCGGGCACCAGACACAACAGCAACAGCGGTTCGGCGGACATCAGCCACCGCGCCAGACCTGCGCTCGGCAGAACGTCCGGCAGTACCGGAGGCTCTTGGCAGTCTTCGATCAGGGCCGGTTCCTGCAACACACCACTGATCACCGGCTGATCCGGATCGCCCTCAAGAAAACTCACCACCACCTCGACGCCCTCGTCCAACGCTGCCGGCGCCGTCTCGCTCAACGCCGCAGAAAGGGGCAGCCAGCAGTGACTGGCAGCAGCGCCTTCACCCTGATAGAGCCAGTCAAACTGCACCGCTACTGACCGCCATTCGTCAGGCTGGGGCTCAGCGACGGTCACCACCCAGGCCCGTTGCAGACTGTGCATGCGCGGTGGTGTAGCAAGGCTCGTCGGCGGGGCAAGAGGCGCCTCGGCCGAGGCAAGAATCCGGTTGCTGTACGGCGGTTCGCTGGCCGGATCAGCACGATGCTCGATCCGGTTCAGCAGCCAGCGGCGGTTGCACTCGGCAAACGGATGTTCGCTCAGTGCCAGCCACCGCGCACTGCGCAAGGCTGGCAGATCGCTGTGGCCGTGGGCTTTACCGGGCCGAGCCAAACGCTCCTGCACATCGCTGGCATCCACTTGCATCTGCCAGCGCCGGACGCTCGGCAAGTTCGCGTCATCATCCACAGATGCCCCGCCAGCCAGCGGAAACCTTGCGGGATCATCAACGAAGACCAGGCAGTGCCCGTCAGGCCGATGCTCGAAGTAGTAGTCAATTCGCGCCTGCGCGCACAGCCGCTGCACGAACTGCAGGTCCGACTCGCGGTATTGGGTGCAAAACGTGCGTACCGGGTATTCGCCGTGCAAATCAAAACGCCGTTGCGCGCCAGCGATACCGTGCTCCTTGAGGACCTGTGCGAGGATCTGCGGCACACACTGGCTGCTGAAAATGCGCTGACTGAAACGCAGCGCCAGACAACTCAACTTCGGTCCCAGCGTCACTCGGCACAACCGCACCCCCGCCTCGTGCTCATGCTGCACGACGCTCTGCAATTGCCCGCTCAGGCCATTGTGCCTGGGGCCGAAATGCAGGAATGCCGAGCGGTACAGCAGACCGGCCAGGTCCAGTTGCGGGTCATCGATCAACAGGTCGATGTCAAACGCAAAAGGTTCGCTGATGCCCTCACTGCCGGTAAAGGCCAGCACCTCGAAGGGGTCGGGCAGCCCCGTTACATCGAGACGAAACGACGGCTCGTTGACTGATTCGAACATGGGCGGATCTCTACAGGAGGGGCGGCCGGGGATTCTCGCCGAGAGACATGGCCGAGTAGAGAGCTGAAGTACAACTTAGGAAATGACCTACGCGAAAAGCAGACGGGATCACTTCACCGGCTGTGGCAGGCAGTTATTTCGCGGGAAATTTGGGAGATATCCCACCGGGTCATCCGAATTTTCCACCGCTTTCGTGGAAATTTCAGACAACCCGGTGCAACAGCACTTGTCTCAGGAAGACAGGTAGGAGGAGCGGGTCAGACCCAGACGCAAGGCATCGAGGAACTGCGTGCGTTCGCTGGCACTGATGCGGGCACTGGCGCACTTGTCACGGTAGTGGGTCATCAGTTCTTCCGGCGACAAGTGCACGTAGCGCAGCATGTCTTCGATGGTGTCGTGGGTCTCGATACCGGCGTGGTACACGCTGCCATCGGCGTTCTGATAGATGTTCACCGAGTCGGTGTCGCCGAACAGGTTGTGCATGTCGCCGAGGATTTCCTGATAGGCGCCGACCAGGAACACCCCCAGCAGATAGTCTTCACCTTCGTTCAGACCGTGCACGGGCAGGCTGGTCTCGATGCTCTGCTCGTCGACGTACTGGTTGATCTTGCCGTCGGAGTCGCACGTCAGGTCTTGCAGCACGGCACGACGCAGCGGCTCTTCGTCCAGACGATGCAGCGGGATGATCGGCAGCACCTGATCAATCGCCCAGGTGTCCGGCAGGCTCTGGAACACCGAGAAGTTGCAGATGTACTTGTCGGCCAGCTTGTCGTTGAGTTCATCAAGCACCTGACGGTGCGAACGCTGACGGGCTTTCAACGAGTTGTGCAGGCGACGGCACACCGCGAAGTAGCATTGCTCGGCCAGGGCTTTTTCAGCCAGGGTCAGTTTGCCGTCGGCGTACTGCGAGGCCACGTCGCTCATGTAGTGCGTCGCGCGCCAGTAGGTCTCGGTGACCATTTCGATGTCGGTCGGGCCGAGCAGGTCAACCAGCCACTGCACGGTTTCCGGCAGCGCGTCCTTGTTTTCGATCTGTGGCACGTCGTCGTTGTGCTTCTCGACGTCAGTCACTTGCACCACCAGCATCGCGTGGTGTGCGGTCAGCGAGCGGCCGCTTTCGGAGAAGATGTGCGGATGCGGCAGGCTCTGCGCGTCGCAGAATTCCTTGAGCATGCCGACCACGACACCGGCGTAGTCGTCCATGTCGTAGTTGATCGAACTGGCATTGCGCGAGTGGGTACCGTCGTAGTCGACACCCAGACCGCCGCCGACATCGATATGATCGACCGGCAGGCCCAGGTTGCGCAGCTCGCCGTAGTAACGGATCGCTTCCTTGAAACCGTGCTGGTAGTCAGCCAGGTTGGCGATCTGCGAACCCATGTGGAAGTGCAGCAGGCGAATGCCCTGATCCAGGCCCGCGGCGCGGAAACGCTCGACCACCGACAGCAGTTGCGCCGCCGACAGACCGAACTTGGATTTCTCGCCACCGGTGTCCGCCCACTTCGAGGACGCCAGCGACGACAGGCGCACGCGCAGGCCGACCTGTGGCTTGACCTTGAGCGAGGCCGCTTCTTCGATCACCAGGCCGACTTCGGATTCTTTCTCGATCACGATGAACACGTTGTGGCCGAGCTTCTGGCCCATCAGCGCAAGACGGATGAACTCGCGGTCCTTGTAACCGTTGCAGACGATGGTGCCGCCCTTCGGCGCCAGCGCCAGCACCGCCAGCAGCTCAGGCTTGGAGCCGGCTTCCAGACCGATGGAAACGTTCTGGGTGGCGATGATGTTCTCGATCACCGCTTCCTGCTGGTTGACCTTGATCGGGTACAGCGCGGTGTACTTGCTCTGGTATTCCAGGCGCTCGATGTTCGAGTCGAAAGCACCGGTCAGCTGACGGACGCGGTCTTGCAGGATGTCGGGGAAACGTACCAGCAACGGCAGGGACAAGCCGCTCTTGCGCAGTTGGTCGACTTGTTCGAACAGGTCGATAGGCGAACTGCTCGGGCCGTTCGGACGAACTTCGACGCGACCGGCGTCATTGATCGCGAAATACCCGGCCCCCCAATGGCGAATCCCGTAAACACTGCGGCTGTCCGCAACTGTCCATTGGCTGCCATCGTCTTTGCGTGTGCGTCGTACGGACATCGAAGTCCCCTATAAAGAAGTCATAGTGCGTCGCCTGATCGCAGGCCGGCGCAGTCTAAAGAATGAAAATGACGGTTCGTCAGCGCGGCGGTAGACCGCGCTGACCGCGTGTAGTTTAGAAACCGGTCATGAACAGGCTCTGTGAAAACCATGGAGACGACGCCGGATCTGAACTGCTTCAGTGCCGGATCAAGCCGCAGATGGATTTCACAGAGGCTGCTAGCCGCCGGACTTCTTCGCTTTGAAACCGTGCTTGATCAGCTCTGCCAAGAGTAGCTCGACATGATCGCCCTGGATTTCGATGACCCCGTCCTTCAACGCCCCACCGGTGCCGCAACGTTTCTTCAACGTTGTCGCCAGCTCCTTGAGGGCGTCTTCGGCCAGTGGCACGCCGGTGATGGTGGTCACCGTCTTGCCGCCACGGCCCTTGCTCTCGCGACGCACGCGGGCAATGCCGTCCCCGGCCGGGATTACGGTTTGTTTGCAGATACAGGCGTCCACCGGTTTGCTGCATTCCGGGCAATGACGACCTGCGTCGGTGGAAAATACCAGACCACCAAGGGCGGCGAAGGATGCGGCTTTTTTGGCCACCGGCAATCCTCTTGGGAGGACAAAGACTGATCGCGACCTTGGGCAAGGTCATCGACCGCGAAGCCCCACTCAGGCAGGGGCAGCGCTACTGCACCGAAACAATTGAACCGCTCGACTTCGACCTGTAGGAGCTGTCGAGTGCAACGAGGCTGCGATCTTTTGATCCTGGTCTTCAAAAATCAAAAGGTCGCAGCCTTCGGCAGCGCCTACAGGCCTGTCATCGTTCAGGCCCACATCAAACCATTCGGTGCAGCTTGAAAAGGTCGCGCAGTGTAACGGCAAAAAGCGCAATTGCTAAGAGCCAATCGGCGCCAATTTATGTGTTCTTTGCGACGTCGCTTTGCTGCGCCTTCAGATAGCGCTTCAACGCGGCCAGAGAGTCCGGGCAGTAAGGCTTTTGCTCGATTTCCAGCAGCACCTGTTCGACCGGAAGGAAGCGTGCTTCCAGCACTTCTTCCGGCTGCAGTTTCAGCGGGCCGTCCCACACCGCGGAAAACGCCGAGCACCACAGGCGATTGCCGGTGTCCTCGAAGAAGAAATGATCGTGGGCAGTCAATTCCACCCCGCTCACCCCCAATTCCTCTTCCAGCTCGCGGGCCGCCGATTCGGCGTAGGTCTCATCGGCCTGCACCATGCCGCCGGCCGCCACGTCCCAGTAACCGGGATAGATCGCCTTGCTCAAGGTGCGCCGATGCACGCAGAGCTCACCGGCACTGTTGAACAGCATGATGTAAGTGCCGCGACCGATCAGCCCACGCTCACGCAGATCGGCCCGCACCAGGGCGCCGATCAGGTTGTCCTGCTCGTCGACCCAGGCGATCTGTTCAGCATCGGAGGCGGCGCGATGGGCCGCCTCTTTGGCGCTCTCGTCCATGACTCAGCCCTGATTGAGCAGTTGACGCAGATCGATCACGGCGGCGTTGGCCCGGGAGATGTAGTTGGCCATGACCAGCGAGTGGTTGGCCAGCACGCCGAAGCCGCTGCCGTTGAGAATCATCGGGCTCCAGACCGGCTCCTGCGAGGCTTCCAGCTCACGAATGATCTGGCGCACGCTGACCGTGGCGTTCTTCTTCGCCAGCACATCGGCGAAGTCCACTTCGATGGCGCGCAGCAGGTGCGACAGCGCCCAGGCCTGACCGCGTGCTTCATAGAACACGTTGTCGATCTGCATCCACGGAGTCTCGACCACTTCCTCGTCAACCTGCGGCACTTCGCCCACCGCCGGTACTTCGGTTTTCAGTGCGGTGTTGAGCTTCACCCGGCCAACACTGGCCGACAGACGTTGCGACAGCGAACCCAGGCGAGTGCCGACATCGCCCAGCCAGTTGTTCAGGTTATCGGCGCGGGCGTAGAACAAGGCGTTTTTCTGCGTTGGATCAGACAGACGCGCCTGATAACGGCTCAGGGAGTTGATGCCTTCCTGATACTCCGACTCGCTCGACGGCAGGATCCAGCTCTTGTTGTCGAAGTTGAAACGCGGTTCGGCTTTTGCCAGGTCGGCATCTTCGGCCGACTGCGACTGCGAACGGGCGAAGTCTTTACGCAGGGCCCGGGTCAGGTCACGCACCTGCACCAGCACGCCGTATTCCCAGCTCGGCGTGTTGTCCATCCACAGGCCTGGCGGGAAGCGGTCGTTGGATATGTAGCCACCCGGCTTGTTCAGCAGAGTGCCGGCAACGGTCTTGAGGGTTTCGACCGTGGTGTAGCCGACCACCATTTGCTTGCCTTCTTTCTCGGCAGCCGCCTGGGCATTTTGTGCCACCGGGAACAGCGCGGGCTCCTGGCTCCAGTACCAGCCCAGGCCAATGGTGACCAGCAGATAAATGCCGATCAGCGTGGCCAGCGCGCGGCTGAACAGCAGCCCGCCCACGTAGCTGCGGGTGGCCGACTTCGGTTCAGCGGCACGTTCAGGCGCGCTGCCCGCGCGGTTCTTCCAGTCCAGCATGGCGATATCCTTTCAATCACTTGGGTTCAACGGTTCGACCACAACCATACAACAACGTGCCAAGGCCGGGCACCCGTGATCGGGTCATGGAACAAAAAACCGCGCGCGGTCGGTGAGCGAAAGGATAGACGCGCCCTTCAGACGCTGAAAATTTTCATTGAAATCGGCCGGACGGCGTCAGCTGCGAACAGATGGGCGATGCCCTCAGCGTCGGTCTTGCGCTGGCTGACAACGCCGTCAACCGTTACGAGGCAAGGCTGCTGCGCCAGCGGCTCACCGGTCATGCTGTCGACAAGACGAAAAATTCGCGGGGTTCGGACGGGCTGCGCGGGGGGATTGTTCATCATCTCGAGCACAGTCTGATCGAAGACCGACGAAGCAACCGGCCACTGGCCGAATTCGGCTTGTGACTTGAGCAACAACCAGTCGCCACACTCGATCTGCCCCAGCACTTCGCTGTCCAGATTGATCAGCAAGCTGGCCCGCAGCTCATCGAGCCCTTCAAGCCGGCGGCGCTCCAGCAATACCTGACAGACGCGCTCCAGCGCCTGATCCACCGGGTAAACATGCTGACGCTCGGCGCTGGTCAATTGAGCATGATGAACCAGCCTCACCCCTGCGCCGCGCCTTGCCACTCGTCGGAGCCCATCGTGCGGCTCACCTCGTGTCGCCAGTAAATGCGCTGGTAGCTGAAATGGACTTTTTCCAGTTGAGTGAAGTGCGACACCGCCGAATCCAGACAATGCGGCATCAGCACCTCGGCACCGACGATCAGCGCATCCTCCAGTTCGATAGGGTAGAAGTGCTCCTGCACGCCTTGGGCGGAGGTGCGATAGAACTCCACGCGACACTGGCTGAGCAGCTCACCGGAACACATCGCCACCTCGATCAGGGGCGATGCCTTGTCGAGTGCCTTGGTGATGATCAGCGGCTTGTGCATCCGCCGCCCCGCGCCCTGCCCCTTGGGAAGGAAAATGCCGTGGCTCAGGGCCTGAACCATGATTTTGTCCTCACGCCCCTTCTGATAGATGTTGCCCACCGACTCCTCGGTGAAGGCCCCGGCACTGATCAGCCCCTGACGGCTGCCATGAATGGTCATGAAGGCTGGGCTGGGCATGGGGTTGCTCCTTTTTGTGGTTGGGGCGGGGGGAAATGGTCGGGTTCGTCGGGGAGCTTTTCGATTTCTTCGAAAGGTATCCAGGGTTCGGCGACCTCAAGGGTGATGAGGTAGCGCTCCTGATCCGGATGCCTGGAGTCTCGAAATCGTGCCAGTGACAGCATTGCCTGGTACTTGTCGCCAGCCTGCCAATAGGACGTGCCCGAGAGCACGCCTTGTCGGACGTATGCACGCCACTGCGGGGTATCCGCCATAGTCGGATCGCGCCGCGTACCCATCGGTTTCCAGCCCTTTGCACACCACTGTGCCTGCAGATCGACTACAACTTTCATCGCATCGTCGATGAGTAAAGGCTCGATTTGCGGGGACATGCGGATGTCGATGACCAGGTTGCCAACGAAAGTCAGCGTAAAAAAACGCGCAAGAGGTGTTTCGAATCCATACTGCGGATCAATAAAGCGAAGGCGGGCGTCAGTCTTCGGGATCCCACCTGAAACGCCGCCTCGGCCGCGACCCCACGCCTTGAATCCGGCTGTCGAGTGCGCTTCCATGTATTCATATGTTCCCCCCATTTTCACGGTAATCACGGGGTCATCCCACAATGGCTGCGTCAGTAGACGTGCGGCGGCTATCGCTAGAACAGTACAAAGCACCAACGCCCCCCAACAGCGCCTGCTGAACAGAAAGAAGTGCAAGTTAACTCCCCTCCATGGTGGCAATTTCATGGATGGATTGTGCTAGCGCATGTCTATCGTCGTTATTGAGCATCTGGTCAAAACGAGCCGCCGCCCGAAGCACGAACGCCATTCGTTGATCGATATCGGATAAATCCGCTAGAGGATTAGTATCGAAACCGATGGTGCGGCCATCATCGACACGCTGGCATTGACTGGTGAGGGTCAACTCGATGGCTTGGGCAACGCCTGAGGGAAAATCCGTTACGTAAGAAAAATGATTGCCACGCAGCAGCGCCACCAGATGAAGGTTTTCGTAGATGGTTGGCTGAAGAATGTTTCGTTGCTCATGCCAAGCCAGATGCTCCACACTTTCGGCAATATTCCCTGCCTCGATCGCTTCAAAAGCATCCAGAATTTCTGTAGAGCGCTTTCCAAACTCAAGTGTTTCCTGCCCCACCGGCCAAAGCACCGGAAACGTGGGGTGCCCATATATTTTTTTCCGCTCACCAAGACACTTCTTCAACTCCGCCAACCCACGCACCGCATAAAACCGGTGCAACGGATGTACATCCAGAAACAGCGTGGTATTGCCCATCGCCATCATGTCGTACACATGCTGGAACTGTTGCTGCGCCACTGACAACGCTTCACCGGGGCCATGGAAATCCAGCGACGACACAGGATTGCGCGCCCGGGCTTCGTCGTACTCGCGCAACGCATCGGCTTGCTCAGGTATTTTTGCAGGAGTCAGCAATCCGGACTCGCGGCGAGCATCCCGCACCCGCTGCCGCGCCTCATGTTCTTCACGAATACGTTCGATACTGTCCGCGGCATGGAGCAGCCCACAACCCACCTGCTTGGAAGCGAAGGCCGCCAGACCCGCCCACTGGAACCGCGGATCGTGTTGCCACAAGCGGGCATAGGCGGCGTTGATCGCCCGGTTGCGTGCAACGGGGTCGGCGATCAGAACGCCCTCAGGCGCGACAACTTTCTCGGCCTCCTGCTGACAGGCGCGCCAGAGGCACTGACACGTCAGTACCGGAACCTCGGTAACCAGCATCTTTTCGCCGTACAGCCACTCTTCCTTGCACTCACACTCGGCGACGGGCGCGGTGGTGTGGTTCAGGCGTAATCCATCGCTGGGATGCGGGTTGAAACATTGGGTCATGGTGGCGAAGGCATCTAAGGGAATCCCTTAACCCTACCCGTCCGTAATCCCTGTGAAAGGGGTCGAAGAAAAATCAGAAGACTCTGAAAGACAATGATTTCAAAGCGGTGGGACACTCCTTCGCGAACGACAGGAAAAATCCCAAAGAGCCCGTAATACGGGGGCTTGACCGACGAGCAAGTCAAAAAGAAAACCGCTCGGTCAGAAACTGAATTGTGCAGCACCGCAGATTATTGACGCACGACACTCATATAAGGGAAAAGAGGTGCTAGCATAGAGCCACCAGTCGATCTCAGCATGCGCCCTAACTAGTAGTCAGGATATGACCGAGCCAGAAGACCCCAGCCGTGAGCGCCTCAAGCACCACTTTGCCCAGCGGGTAATTCATCAGGCACGTCAGATTCTTGAGATATGGCAGCGCCTGCAACGCAGTGAGTGGTCCACTGCCGACCTCGCCGAACTGAGCGAAGCGAACTTGCGCCTGCTGCGTTTTGCCGAGCGCTTCGAGCAGCCCGAGCACACGCAACTGGCTCATCACATCAGCCAGTCGCTGGAGGCCGTGGATGCCAATCGCGGCCGCCTGAGCAGTGGCTTGATCACCGACCTCAATCGCTTGATGCAGCGCCTGTCCCGCACCGGTCTGCGCCATGGCGATCAACTCGACCAGACCTTCCTGCCGCCACTGCGCAAGCCGATCTACGTGATGCTGCAGGATCACGACCGCGCCGAACGCCTGGCCAAGCAGCTGGAATTCTTCGGACTGACCGCACAGGCGCTGGACAGTGTCGCCGCATTTCGCTCCTCGATGGTCGAGCGCTTGCCGGCGGCAATCGTCATGGACGTGGACTTCAGCGGCGCCGGTGTCGGCCTGCAACTGGCCGCCGAAGCCCAGACAGGTCTGGAAGAACCACTGCCGCTGCTGTTCTTCAGCCTGCATGAAACCGACACCCCGACCCGCCTCGCTGCCGTCCGCGCCGGCGGCCAGGAATTTCTCACCGGCACCCTCGAAGCGTCGAGCCTGCTGGAAAAGATCGAAGTCCTGACCTGCGTCGCCCAGTACGAACCTTATAAAGTGCTGATCATCGACGACTCCCGCGCCCAGGCCTTGCACACCGAGCGCCTGCTCAACAGCGCCGGAATTGTCACGCGTACTCTGATCGAACCGATCCAGGCGATGGCCGAACTGGCGGATTTCCAGCCTGACCTGATCATCCTCGACATGTACATGCCGGCCTGCACCGGCACTGAACTGGCCAAGGTGATTCGTCACAACGACCGTTACGTCAGCGTGCCGATCATCTATTTGTCCGCCGAGGACGATCTGGACAAGCAGCTCGACGCGATGAGCGAGGGCGGCGACGACTTCCTGACCAAGCCGATCAAGCCGCGACATCTGATTACGACGGTGCGCAACCGCGCCGCCCGTGCGCGCAATCTCAAGGCACGCATGGTCCGCGACAGCCTCACCGGCCTGTACAACCACACGCACATCCTGCAATTGCTCGAAGACTGCTCGTTCCGCGCCCGGCGCGAGAACAAGCCGCTGAGCTTTGCCATGCTCGACATCGACCACTTCAAACGGGTCAACGACAGCCACGGTCACCCGATGGGCGACCGAGTGATCAAGAGCCTGGCGCTGTTCCTCAAGCAACGCTTGCGCAAGACCGACTTCATCGGCCGTTACGGCGGCGAAGAATTCGCGATTGTCATGCCCGACACTGATATAGAAGCCGCGCACAAAGTGCTCGACGAGATCCGCCAGCGCTTTGCCGAAATCCACTATCCGGCGCAGCCGCAGGATTTGTGGTGCACCTTCAGCGCCGGCGTGGTGGAAATGCACGAAGACTCCGACAGCCTGATGATGGCCAGCCAGGCCGACGAAGCGCTGTACCGCGCCAAGGGTGCCGGACGCAATCGGGTGCAGACTGCGCGCGACTCAAATCAAAGTGCCACCTTTTCATCGGAATCCACCGATTCGGTCATAACCCTGTAACAGAACCGCAATAAATTCAGGCACTTACCATTTCTGCCGTTGGTAGCCGTCATGCGCCTGAAGTTGCTCACCAATCTCAACACCCTGCTGCTGGTCGCCGTCTGCGTGGCCCTCGGCGCGACGCTGTGGTGGTCGCAAAAAGCCCTGGAGCGTCCGTATCTGTTGATGGAGCGCTACCTCGGCCTGTCGCAGCAATTTCAGAATGACGTGGCGCGCAATGTCGAGGACTACCTCGCCAGCGGCGACGCCCTGCGACTGAGCAGCGCCAGCCAGGCCATCGACGGTTTGCAGAAAGAGCTCGGTGAACTGCCGCCGGCGCTGGCCGAGACCCTGCGCCCGAGCCTGTCGAGCCTGGAAGCATTCAGCAAAACCGACCTGCTCGCCGCCGGCAAACTGGCCGGTGATCCGCAGGCGTTGTTGTTGCAGGCCGAACGCGAACTGAGCGCCAGTCTCGATCAACTCAGCACCTACGCCAATGGCAACGCTACGTATCTGACACCGCTGCTTGTCGCTTCGCAGCACTTGGGCAAGCTGTCGCTGGCCCGCGACAAACTGGTCAGCAGCGGCCGCAGTGAACTGGCGGCCGACGTCGAGCGCGAAGTCGACAACATCCGCGCCCAGGCTCAGGCCATTGACGCCCTGCCCCTGCTCGGCGTGGTCGCCAGAAATGAATCCGGCAGTGATGATTTCGCCGCGATGATGGGCATCGAAAGCACCGAAAAATCCGCCGCCGAAGACGCCGGCATCGGCCTCAAGCGTGAATTGAACAGCCTGCTCGGCCGCTACCCGGCGGAACTGGCACGCACCCGCGAGCAGATCCAGAAACGCACCGAACTGAGCACCGCGACTCACCTGAAAATCGCCGCCGTGCAACAGGCGATCGCTGGACTTGAGCCGGTGGTGCGCGCCCAGCACGGACAGATTCAGGGCGAAGTGCGCCTGATGCAGGGCGTGATGATCGGCCTGATTCTGCTGATCGCGCTGCTGATCGACACTTTGCAGCGGCGCCTGGCGCGCACCCTGACCAACCTTGCTCCGGCGCTGTCGACCTGGGCCGAAGGCGACTTCAGCAACGACATTCACTTGGGCAACACCAACCGCGAACTGCATGACATCGAGGCTTCGCTCAACCGCTTGCGCGCGTATCTGGTGGATCTGGTCGGGACGATTCGCGGCAACGCCGAACAGGTCGCCGACAGCAGCCGCACCCTGGCCGAACTGAGCAACAACCTGCACGCCGGTGCCGAGCATCAGGCCGGCGACACCGCGCTGATCCGCGATTCACTGGGTGAGCTGGAAGCGACGATTCAGCAGGTCGCCGGCGATGCACGGCAGGCTGCCGATGCCAGTCGCCATGCCGGACTGGCCGTGGAGCACGGGCAAACCGTGATCGGCCAAAGCCTCACCGGCCTGCACGCGCTGGTCGGCGAGGTGCAGGGCAATGCACAGATGATCGAGCACCTGGCCGAAGAGTCGGCGACCATTGGTGGCGTGCTGACGGTGATCCGCTCGATCGCCGACCAGACCAACCTGCTGGCCCTGAACGCGGCCATCGAAGCGGCGCGGGCCGGGGAAATGGGCCGTGGCTTTGCAGTGGTGGCCGAGGAAGTGCGCTCACTGGCACAACGCACGGCCGGCGCGACGGCGGAAATCCAGACGCTGATCGCCGGCCTGCAAGCCGCCGCCCGACAATCGGTCGAAGGCATGCGCGCGCAGGTCGAACACGCCGAAGCCACGGCCGACCAGGCACAAGCGGCGGACGGGGCGCTGGATAAAATCGTCGGCGCGATCCAGACCATTTCCGACACGGCGATCCGCATCGCCGAGATCACCGCCCAGCAGAGTGGCGCGGTCAGCGAAATCCGTGATCACAGCGAGCGGATCCATCAATTGGGTGGGGATAACCTGCTGCGCATCGGCGAAGGCCGCGAACAGGGCGAGAACCTGCTGGTATTGGGCGGGCAACTGCA
Organism: Pseudomonas sp. m6p; assembly: GCF_055760375.1. NCBI lineage: Bacteria > Pseudomonadati > Pseudomonadota > Gammaproteobacteria > Pseudomonadales > Pseudomonadaceae > Pseudomonas > Pseudomonas sp. m6p. The sequence goes on along the minus strand of NZ_CM147084.1, from coordinate 6,629,085 downwards.
TACCGCCGTACAGGCCTTCCGCGTCTGATCACGCTCCCTGTAGGAGCTGTCGAGTGAAACGAGGCTGCGATCTTTTGATCTTGCTTTTAAAAACCAAGATCAAAAGATCGCAGCCTGCGGCAGCTCCTACACGGTTTGACCGTAGTGACCGGATCAAATGACTCAGTCACAAATTTCGCGTAAACATCGGTCATCGTGCTGGCTATTGCAGAGAACTGGACAGTCACAAAGCCTTTGCGGCATAGTCGCCGGGTTTTGACGACTGCTCATTCATAACAAGGAACACGCAGATGGCAACGCTACTGGTGCTGCACGGCCCCAACCTGAACCTGCTCGGCACCCGCGAACCCGGCACTTACGGTTCAACGACCCTGGCGCAGATCAATCAGGATCTGGAGCGCCGCGCCCGTGAAGCCGGCCATCATCTGCTGTATCTGCAAAGCAACGCCGAGTACGAATTGATCGATCGCATCCACGCCGCACGCAGTGAAGGTGTGGATTTCATACTGATCAATCCAGCAGCTTTTACGCACACAAGTGTCGCATTACGTGACGCGCTGCTGGGAGTGAGCATCCCATTCATCGAAGTGCATTTGTCCAACGTGCACAAGCGCGAACCTTTCCGCCATCACTCTTACTTCTCCGATGTAGCGGTGGGAGTGATCTGCGGCCTTGGCGCCAGCGGTTACCGACTGGCCCTGGAGGCCGCACTAGAGCAGCTTGAAACACAGGCAACGACTTGAACCACAAGCGTTAAACGCCCCTGACCGACCCTTGGGAGTTGATGATTCATGGATATCCGTAAAGTTAAGAAACTGATCGAATTGCTGGAAGAGTCCGGCATCGACGAGCTCGAGATCAAGGAAGGCGAAGAGTCCGTACGCATCAGCCGTCACAGCAAGACCCCGGCTCAGCAGTACTACGCTCCGGCGCCGATGCAGGCTCCGGCCGCTGCACCTGCCGCCGCTGCTGCTCCAGTGGCTGCTGCCGCTCCGGCCGCCGCTGCTGCTCCTGCACTGAACGGCACCGTGGCCCGCTCGCCAATGGTAGGCACCTTCTACCGCAAATCTTCGCCAACCTCGCCAGCCTTCGTTGAAGTCGGCCAGACCGTGAAGAAAGGCGACACCCTGTGCATCGTCGAAGCCATGAAGATGATGAACCACATCGAAGCTGAAACCAGCGGTGTGATCGAATCCATCCTCGTCGAAGACGGCCAGCCGGTTGAGTACGACCAACCGCTGTTCACCATCGTTTGAACTGCGGAGAGCCTTTGATGACTGCGAAGTTGGAAAAAGTTCTGATCGCTAACCGCGGTGAGATCGCCCTGCGGATTCTGCGTGCCTGCAAAGAGATGGGCATCAAGACCGTCGCCGTTTACTCCAAGGCCGACAAAGAGCTGATGCACCTGGGTCTGGCAGACGAATCCGTCTGCATCGGCCCGGCTTCTGCCGCTCAGTCCTACCTGCACATCCCGGCCATCATCGCTGCCGCTGAAGTGACTGGCGCCACCGCCATTCACCCAGGCTACGGTTTCCTCGCGGAAAACGCCGATTTCGCCGAGCAGGTCGAGAACTCCGGCTTCGCCTTCATCGGCCCGAAAGCCGAAACCATTCGTCTGATGGGCGACAAGGTGTCGGCCAAGCACGCGATGATCGAAGCCGGCGTGCCGACCGTTCCAGGTTCCGACGGCCCGCTGCCGGAAGACGAAGAAACGGCGCTCCGCATCGGTCGCGAAGTCGGCTATCCGGTGATCATCAAGGCCGCTGGCGGCGGTGGTGGTCGCGGCATGCGTGTGGTGCACAAGGAAGAAGACCTGATCGCCTCGGCCAAACTGACCCGCTCCGAAGCTGGCGCAGCGTTCGGCAACCCGATGGTCTATCTGGAAAAATTCCTGACCAACCCGCGTCACGTCGAAGTTCAGGTGCTGTCCGACGGCCAGGGTCACGCCATCCATCTGGGCGACCGCGATTGCTCGCTGCAACGTCGTCACCAGAAGGTGCTTGAAGAAGCGCCGGCACCGGGCATCGACGAGCAGGCGCGTCAGGAAGTTCTGGCTCGCTGCGTCAAGGCGTGCATCGACATCGGCTACCGCGGCGCCGGCACGTTCGAGTTCCTGTACGAGAACGGTCGTTTCTACTTCATCGAAATGAACACCCGTGTTCAGGTGGAGCACCCGGTTTCGGAAATGGTCACCGGTATCGACATCGTCAAGGAGATGCTCAGCATCGCCGCTGGCAACAAGCTGTCGTTCACTCAGGATGACGTGGTGATCCGCGGTCACTCGCTGGAGTGCCGGATCAACGCTGAAGACCCGAAAACCTTCATGCCGAGCCCGGGCACGGTCAAGCATTTCCACGCGCCAGGCGGCAACGGCGTTCGCGTCGATTCGCACCTGTACAGCGGTTATGCGGTTCCGCCGAACTACGACTCGCTGATCGGCAAGCTGATCACTTACGGCGCCACCCGCGACGAAGCCATGGCGCGCATGCGCAATGCCCTGGACGAAATCGTGGTGGACGGGATCAAGACCAACATCCCGCTGCACCGTGATCTGACCCGCGACGAAGGCTTCTGCAAAGGGGGCGTGAACATTCACTACCTCGAGCACAAGCTGGCTGGCGACAAGCACTAAGCTTCAGCCCGCACCAGACAAGGCCGCCTTCGGGCGGCTTTGTTGTTTCTGGAGCAAAGTCAAAAGATCGCAGCCTTCGGCAGCTCCTACAGGAGAATGCATTCGAAATGTAGGAGCTGCCGAAGGCTGCGATCTTTTGCTTTTCAACCAAGTTCGTCTTCTTTGGCGCGCTCGCGTAAACTTGCGCGCTTCTCGCTGGCCGCTAGGCTGCAATCATATTTTTTCAAAGGTGCCCGCCATGCCTTGGCTGCAAGTACGTCTCGCCATCAGCCCGGAACAAGCCGAAACCTACGAAGACGCTTTCCTTGAAGTCGGCGCCGTTTCGGTGACCTTCATGGACGCCGAAGATCAGCCGATCTTCGAGCCGGAACTCAACACCACCCCGCTGTGGGCGCACACACATCTGCTGGCCCTGTTCGAGGGCGGCACCGAGCCTGCGCCGGTGCTGGCCCATCTGGAACTGCTGACCGGCAGCCCGCTGCCCGAGCATCACAGCGAAGTCATCGAAGACCAGGATTGGGAACGCAGCTGGATGGACGGTTTCCAGCCAATGCGTTTCGGTCAGCGCCTGTGGATCGTGCCGAGCTGGCACGCCGCGCCTGAGCCTGACGCGGTCAACCTGCTGCTGGATCCGGGCCTGGCATTCGGCACCGGCACCCACCCGACCACCGCCCTGTGCCTGGAATGGCTCGACGGTCAGGACCTGAAAGACTGCAACGTGCTGGACTTCGGCTGCGGCTCGGGGATTCTGGCGATCGCCGCCCTGCTGCTCGGCGCCAAAGAAGCGGTCGGCACCGACATCGACGTGCAGGCGCTGGAAGCCTCGCGCGACAACGCCGGGCGCAACAATATTGCCGACGAGCTGTTCCCGCTGTACCTGCCGGAAGATCTGCCGCAGGTCAAAGCCGACGTGCTGGTGGCCAACATTCTGGCCGGCCCGCTGGTTTCCCTGGCGCCACAGCTGTCCGGCCTGGTCAAGTCCGGCGGGCGTCTGGCGTTGTCCGGGATCCTCGCTGAACAAGGCGAAGAGGTCGCTGCAGCCTATGCGCAGGACTTCGATCTGGACCCGATCGCCAATCGTGATGGCTGGGTGCGCATCACCGGCCGTCGGCGCTAGAATGGCCGCCTGCATAAACCGGATCGCCGCATGACCGACAGCTTCGTCACCCAGTGCCCGCATTGCCAAACCAGCTTCCGCGTCAGCCATGCTCAGTTGAGCGTGGCCCGCGGGGTGGTTCGCTGTGGCTCCTGCCTGCAAGTGTTCAATGCCGCCAAACAGCTGCTGGAACAACACGCCGGCAAGGAAGCGGTTACGCCGGTGGCGCCGTCCATTGTCCAGCCAGCACCGTCTCAACCTGTGGTCAGCGAACCGCCGCCAGTGGTCGAAGCGCCCGTCAACGACGAACCGCCCGTGCCGCGCGCCATCAGCCAAAAGCAATGGAGCGCCAGCGAGCTGGATCTGGACAGCCTCGATCTGGACGAAGAACTGGCCCGCCTCGAACAACGGGAAATCCAGCCGACCACCGAATTCGGTCGTCAGCGCGAGGAGTCCCTGAGCGCGCGCCGCGACAGCCCTGAAGCCGATGAAACGGTTTGGCGCGACAGCTTGTTCAGCGCACGCGACGATGAACGCCTGTCCGAGCCCGACGATCAAGCCGAGCCCGAGATCGTCGAAGCCGAACCGCTGAAAACCGCGCGCACCGAGCCTTCGTTGTCGCTGGAGCCGGTGGATCTGGATGACGAGCCGCCGATCCCGCAACTGCGCCTGCACGATCCGATCGATCCGAATGCCCGCCGCGAACGCCTGTCGGCCAGCGTCGAGCCGGACGATGACGAGTTGCCATCGGTCGAACCGCTGCGCAAAAAACGTGAACGTGCCGAACCCGGCGTACGCGCCGAAGTGCTGCAGGATCTGACCGACGACCCGCTGCAACTGGACTGGCAGAAGCGCCGTTCGCCTTGGGGCCGGCGCCTGCTCTGGAGTTTGCTGGTGCTGCTCGCCGCCGCCGGTCTGGCGGGTCAGTACATCGCCTATCATTTCGACGAACTGGCGCGCCAGGATCAGTACCGCCCGTGGTTCCAGCAGTTCTGTCCGCAGATCGGTTGCACGGTGCCGTCCAAGGTCGACATCGGCAAAATCAAAAGCAGCAACCTGGTGGTGCGCAGCCATCCGGAATTCAGTGGAGCGCTGGTGGTCGACGCGATCATTTATAACCGCGCAACATTCTCCCAGCCGTTCCCGCTGCTGGAGTTGCGCTTCGCCGATCTCAACGGTCACCTGATTGCCAGTCGTCGCTTCAAACCCGGCGAATACCTCAACGGCGACCTTGAGGGCATGGCGGAAATGCCGCCACAGACGCCGATCCACATCGCACTGGATATCCTCGATCCAGGCCCCAAAGCGGTGAATTACAGCCTGAGTTTCCACTCCCCCGAGTGAATCGCTTTATCGCTTCAGGTTTGACGGCAGTTTTCTGACTCCCTCCGCGGCCACCAAACCGCTGGTAATAACAGAATAACTGTTCAGATTTTGTTCAATTCAGCCTTTATCCAGTCATCGAGAGCGGGTATCATGCCAACCCTTTTTCGAACTCTCATGATCCGGCCCCACTTCAGGGAAGTCCTATGTCGGCGGTACGCATCGGCCCATATACATTGCAGAACGGTTTGATTCTCGCCCCGATGGCGGGCGTCACCGACCAGCCCTTTCGTCAGCTGTGCAAGCGTTTGGGCGCAGGGCTTGTAGTCTCGGAAATGGTCACCAGTGACATGAGCCTGTGGAACACCCGCAAGTCGCGCATGCGCATGATCCACGAAGGCGATCCCGAGCCACGCTCGGTACAGATTGCCGGTGGCGACGCGCAGATGCTCGCGGATGCGGCCAGGGCCAACGTCGAACTGGGCGCACAGATTATTGATATCAACATGGGTTGCCCGGCAAAGAAGGTCTGCAACAAGGCCGCCGGCTCCGCGTTATTGAAGGATGAAGCACTGGTTACCGAGATCCTGCAGGCCGTCGTCGCTGCAGTGGATGTGCCGGTGACCCTGAAGATCCGCACCGGATGGGATCGCGACAACAAGAACGGCCTGACCGTGGCGAAGATCGCCGAGCAGGCCGGGATCACCGCGCTGGCCGTGCATGGCCGCACGCGCGCCGATCTGTACACCGGCGAAGCCGAGTACGACACGATTGCCGCGATCAAGCAGGCGGTGTCGATCCCGGTGTTTGCCAATGGCGATATCGATTCGCCGGAAAAGGCCCGCTACGTGCTTGACGCGACCGGTGCCGATGGCCTGCTGATAGGCCGGGCTGCCCAGGGGCGGCCATGGATTTTTCGCGAGATCGAACACTTCCTGCGTACCGGCGAGAAATTGCCGGCGCCGGAGTTGAGCGAAGTGGAACGCATCCTGCTGGAGCATCTGGCCGCCCTTCACGCCTTCTATGGGGATGTGATGGGCGTGCGCATTGCCCGCAAGCATGTGGGCTGGTATCTCGCAACCTTGCCGGGCGCCAGGGAGTTTCGCGCCCACTTCAATCGTTTGGATGGTACGGAAACACAATGCGCCAACGTTCGGGAGTTCTTCGCCGAGCGTTACAAGAGCCTGACAGGGGACGAAGAAGGGGTGGCCGCATGACGATGATGACCGAGACTTTAGTGAGTGGAACAGCACCCGTGAGCGACAACGTGAATTTGAAACAGCACCTCAATACCCCAAGCGAAGAAGGTCAGACCCTTCGCGGGAGTGTCGAGAAGGCGCTGCACAATTATTTCGCCCACCTTGAGGGCGCGTCCGTCACGGATGTGTACAACCTGGTGCTCTCCGAAGTCGAGGCTCCCCTGCTCGAAAGCGTGATGAACTACGTCAAGGGCAACCAGACCAAGGCCAGTGAGCTGCTGGGACTCAACCGCGGCACACTGCGCAAGAAACTCAAGCAGTACGATCTGCTGTAAGCATTCAATCAAACCAGAAAGGCGCCCGCGTAAAACCGGTCGCCTTTTTTGCTGACTTCCTTTGCTTTTGATGGAAATTGAGATGACCGACCAGACTACCCGCCTGCCGATCCGCCGCGCCTTGATCAGCGTTTCCGACAAGACCGGGATCCTCGAATTCGCCAGGGAGCTTGAAGCCCTCGGCGTCGAGATCCTCTCCACCGGCGGGACGTTCAAGCTGCTGCGCGACAACGGTGTTGCTGCAGTGGAAGTCGCGGATTACACCGGTTTCGCGGAAATGATGGACGGTCGGGTGAAAACCCTGCACCCGAAAATCCACGGCGGTATCCTCGGTCGTCGCGGTATCGACGACGCGATCATGAGCGAGCACGGCATCAAGCCGATCGACCTGGTTGCGGTCAACCTGTACCCGTTCGAAGCCACCATCAACAAGCCAGGCTGCGACCTGCCGACCGCTATCGAGAACATCGACATCGGCGGCCCGACCATGGTCCGTTCGGCGGCGAAAAACCATAAAGACGTGGCGATCGTGGTGAATGCCAGCGATTACGCCAACGTCTTGCATAACCTCAAGGCCGGCGGCCTGACCTACGCTCAGCGTTTCGACCTGATGCTCAAGGCCTTTGAACACACCGCCGCCTACGACGGCATGATCGCCAACTACATGGGCACCGTGAATCAGGCTGCCGAAACCCTGAGCACCGAAGGCCGCAGCGAGTTCCCGCGCACCTTCAACAGCCAGTTCATCAAGGCCCAGGAAATGCGCTACGGCGAGAACCCGCACCAGAGCGCGGCGTTCTACGTGGAAGCCAAGCCTGCCGAAGTCGGTATCGCCACCGCGACCCAACTGCAAGGCAAAGAGCTGTCGTACAACAACGTGGCCGACACCGACGCCGCGCTGGAATGCGTGAAGAGCTTCGTCAAGCCGGCCTGCGTGATCGTCAAGCACGCCAACCCGTGCGGCGTGGCCGTGAGCCCGGACGCCGAGGGCGGTATCCGTCAGGCCTACGAACTGGCCTACGCCACCGACACCGAGTCGGCCTTCGGCGGCATCATCGCCTTCAACCGTGAGTTGGATGCCGAGACCGCCAAGGCGATCGTCGAGCGTCAGTTCGTGGAAGTGATCATTGCTCCAAGCGTCAGCGCAGAAGCCCGCGCCATCGTCGCCGCCAAAGCCAACGTGCGTCTGCTGGCCTGCGGCGAGTGGTCGGCGGATCGCGCTCCGGCCTGGGACTACAAGCGCGTCAACGGTGGCCTGCTGGTGCAGAGCCGCGACATCGGCATGATCGGCGCCGACGACCTGAAAGTGGTAACCAAGCGCGCCCCGACCGAACAGGAAATCCACGACCTGATCTTCGCCTGGAAAGTCGCCAAGTACGTCAAGTCCAACGCCATCGTCTACGCCAAGAACCGTCAGACCATCGGTGTCGGCGCTGGCCAGATGAGCCGCGTAAACTCCGCGCGTATCGCCGCGATCAAGGCTGAGCACGCCGGTCTGCAAGTGGCGGGTTCGGTGATGGCCTCGGATGCGTTCTTCCCGTTCCGCGACGGTCTGGACAACGCGGCCAAGGTGGGCATCACGGCAGTGATCCAGCCTGGCGGCTCGATGCGTGATGCTGAGGTGATTGCTGCTGCTGATGAAGCTGGCATCGCCATGGTCTTTACGGGCATGCGCCACTTCCGTCACTGATACACCGCTCCCTCTGTGTAGGAGCTGCCGCAGGCTGCGATCTTTTGATCTTGATGTTGAAGGCCAAGAGCAAAAGATCGCAGCCTTCGGCAGCTCCTACAGGTTCAGTCCACAGAGGTTTGGTAGCGCCCCACAGAATTTGAGGTTTTTGAAATGAATGTTTTGATCATTGGCAGCGGTGGCCGTGAACACGCCCTGGCCTGGAAAGTGGCTCAGGATCCGCGCGTACAGAAGGTTTTCGTCGCGCCGGGCAACGCCGGTACCGCGATTGAAGCCAAGTGCGAGAACGTCGCCATCGATGTGCTGGCCCTTGAGCAACTGGCCGACTTCGCCGAGAAAAACGTTTCCCTGACCATCGTCGGCCCGGAAGTGCCGCTGGTGGCAGGCGTGGTCGATCTGTTCCGCTCCCGTGGCCTGGACTGCTTCGGTCCAACCGCCGGTGCTGCGCAGCTGGAAGGCTCGAAAGCCTTCACCAAGGATTTCCTGGCCCGGCACAAGATTCCGACCGCCGACTACCAGAATTTCACCGAGATCGATCCAGCCCTGGCTTATCTGCGGGAAAAAGGCGCACCGATCGTGATCAAGGCCGATGGCCTGGCCGCCGGTAAAGGCGTGATCGTGGCCATGACCCTGGCCGAAGCCGAAGACGCCGTGCGCGACATGCTCGCCGGCAATGCGTTCGGCGACGCCGGTTCGCGCGTGGTGATCGAAGAATTCCTCGACGGCGAAGAAGCCTCGTTCATCGTCATGGTCGACGGCAAGAATGTCCTGCCGATGGCCACCAGCCAGGATCACAAACGTGTTGGCGACGGCGACAGCGGCCCGAATACTGGCGGCATGGGTGCCTACTCCCCGGCCCCGGTGGTCACCGCCGATGTGCACCAGCGCGTGATGGACCAGGTGATCTGGCCGACCGTGCGCGGCATGGCCGAAGAAGGCAACGTCTACACCGGTTTCCTGTACGCCGGTCTGATGATCGACAAGGCCGGCAACCCGAAAGTCATCGAGTTCAACTGCCGCTTCGGTGACCCGGAGACCCAACCGGTGATGCTGCGCCTGCAGTCGAGCCTGGTGCTGCTGGTCGAAGCCGCGCTGGCGCAGGCACTGGACAAGGTTGAAGCGCAGTGGGATCCACGTCCAAGCGTCGGCATCGTGCTGGCCGCCGGCGGTTACCCGGGCGAATACGCCAAGGGTGCAGCAATCAACGGTCTGGACGCAGCCGCAAGCCTGGAAGGCAAAGTCTTCCACGCCGGTACGGCGCTCAAGGATGGCAACGTGGTGACGGCCGGTGGTCGCGTACTCTGCGCCACCGCCATGGGCGCCAGCGTCAGCGAAGCGCAGCAGCAAGCCTACAAGCTGGCCGCCGCCATCGACTGGGAAGGTTGCTTCTACCGCAAGGACATTGGCTACCGCGCCATTGCCCGTGAACGTGGCGAAACCCAGGAATAAGCTGTCCTTCAGGTCCGGCGCGGGATGCAGTCCCTCGCCGGGCTGTTCCGCCGCTGCGCATCGTTATATTCTGGCATCAACCTACGAAGGGATTTCGCCGTGCGCTGGCTCAGGATTGCCATAAGCTTCACCGTCACGCTGCTGACCTTGCTCTGCATGCTTCCGGCGCTGGCCGCGCAAGGCAGTGGCTGGTCGGTATTGCTTGACGATCAGGGCAATCTGCAACTGAGCGATATCCGCTCGGCTCGCTACACCAATCAATTCAGTCCCATCGAACTTGATCGCCTCACGGCGGCCGAGCCCGATGGCGCACTCTGGCTGCGCTTCAAACTGGCGCCGGGCAAGCACGAGCAAGTGCTGCGTATCTTTGCGCCCGACCTGTCCAGTCTCAGTCTGTACGTGCTGGACGGCGATAAGCTGATCGAGCAACGCCTCTCCGGCACCCACCAGCCGCAGGCCGAGCGACCACTGCCCAGCAGCGACTTCCTGCTACCGCTGCCGCAAAGCGACAAGCCACTCGACATCTATCTGCGCATGGTCTCCGACCATCAGCTGCGCCCGCACATCACCCTGCAATCGGCGGTGATGAGTGCCGCCAATCAGAACCAGACGCTGATTTTCGGCTTGCTGTTCGGTTGCCTCGGCATGTTGCTGCTGCACAACCTCGTGCGCTATGCCTACTCGCGCTCGCGCAGCAGCCTGTGGCTGGCGATCTGCGAAGGCCTGCTGGGCCTGAGTCTGTTGCTGCTGCTCAACCTCGCCGGCCCGTGGCTGCCGAACTGGCACGCGATCCAGACGCCGGGCGCTTATCTGGCGCTGCTGCTGACCGCCCCCGCCGGGTTGATGTTTGCCCTGCGCTTCTTCGCCCCGCTGGGACCGCACCCGCTGAACAAGCTGTTGCTGGGCGACATTCTGTTCATCGTGATCTGCAGCCTGCTGCTGTTATTCGTCAACACCCTGCCGCTGAACATCATCACCTACGCGCTGGTGGCGCTGGCCGGCCTGAGCATGTTGCTGGTCGGTTTCTATCACTGGCAGAAGGGCTACCGTCCGGCGCGGCTGTTCGTGGCCGGGATGGTGGTGTTCAACATCGGCACGCTGATCATCCTCCCGGCACTGCTGGGGCTGACCCTGGTAGCGCCGCAGGGCCTGATCATGACCCTGATGGGCTTCATCTGCATCAGTGGCCTGCTGATGAGCATCGCCTTGGGTGAACGCCAGCGCAGCATCACCGAAAGCCGTTTCAGCATCAGCCGCGACCTCGCCGCCAGCAACGCCGAGATCAACGCCAAGGCCGAGTTCCTCGCCAAGATCAGCCACGAAATCCGCACCCCGATGAACGGCGTGCTGGGCATGACCGAACTGCTGCTGGGTACGCCACTGTCGGTCAAGCAACGCGATTACGTGCAAACCATCCACAGTGCCGGCAACGAACTGCTGACATTGATCAACGAGATCCTCGACATCTCCAAGCTCGAATCCGGGCAGATCGAACTGGACGATGTGCAGTTCGACCTCAATGCTTTGATCGACGACTGCCTGAGCATCTATCGGGCCAAGGCCGAACAGCAGAACGTCGAGCTGATCAGTTTCATCCAGCCACAGGTACCGCGCGTGATCAGCGGCGACCCGACCCGCTTGCGCCAGACCCTGCTGAGCCTGCTGGAAAACGCCCTGAAAAAAACCGACGAAGGCGAAGTGCTGATCGTCGTCGCCCTCGACGAGCGCAGCGTCAAGCCGCGCCTGCGCATCGCCGTGCAGGACAGTGGCCAGCCGATGGAGGCAGAAGAGCGTGAGGCGCTGCTGCATGCCGAGCTGCACAGCAAACACTTCCTCTCGGCCAATCGTTTGGGTGGCAACCTTGGGCTGGTGATCGCCCGGCAACTGATCCGCCTGATGCACGGTGAGTTCGGGATCAAGAGCGGCGCCAATCAGGGCAGTACCTTGTGGCTGACCCTGCCACTGGACCCTGACCGTCTCGAACACCCGACCTCCGACCTCGACGGCCCGCTGCAAGGTGCGCGCGTACTGGTGGTGGACGACAACGACACCTGCCGCAAGGTGCTGGTGCAGCAATGCAGCGCCTGGGGCCTGAACGTCAGCGCGGTGCCCTCGGGCAAGGAAGCCTTGGCGCTGCTGCGCACCAAGGCGCATCTGCGTGACTACTTTGATGTGGTGCTGCTGGACCAGAACATGCCCGGCATGACCGGCATGCAACTGGCGGCCAAGATCAAGGAAGACCCGAGTCTGAACCACGATATTCTGCTGATCATGCTCACCGGCATCAGTAACGCGCCGAGCAAGATCATCGCGCGCAACTCCGGGATCAAACGCATCCTCGCCAAACCGGTGGCCGGCTACACGCTCAAGACCACGCTGGCCGACGAATTGAACCAGCGCAACAAGGGGCAGGTGGTGTTCCAGCCGCAAGTGGTCACCCCCGCGACCGCCGCCAAGGTGCCGAGCGATTTCCGCATTCTCGTCGCCGAAGACAACACGATTTCGACCAAAGTGATTCGCGGCATGCTCGGCAAACTCAACCTGCAACCTGACACTGCCAGCAACGGCGAAGAAGCCCTGCAGGCGATGAAGGCTCAGCGTTACGACCTGGTGCTGATGGACTGCGAAATGCCGATCCTCGACGGTTTCTCGGCGACCCAGCAATTGCGCGCGTGGGAAGTCAGCAATCAGCGTACCCGCACACCGATTGTCGCGCTGACCGCGCACATCCTCGCCGAGCACAAGGAACGCGCGCGCCAGGCCGGGATGGACGGGCACATGGCCAAACCGGTGGAGTTGTCGCAACTGCGCGAGCTGATCGAACACTGGGTGGCCCAGCGTGATCAGCAGAACCGTACGGCCTCGACTTTCTGACGATTGCCGTTCATCGCCCGAAAGCGCTTGCAGCCCCCGGGCAATCCGCCTCAGACACCGAGATCGATTGCCTCAGCCAATGGCGCCACGTTCTGCGCCAGTCGATCTCCAAGCTTTCGCGCCACGGCCTGACGCGATAGTGCGTAGAGCGTTTGTGACAGCGTCGCTCGCGCATAACGCACACACACCGGACCTTCGACTTCAGCGCTCGCGAAACGCTGCGACCACGGATTGGCAGCCAGCGTCTGTCGCGTCTTGAACTCAAGATAAAGGCTGCTGATCGATGTCGGACTCTGCGCTGCAATGGTCAGCAGGCGCACCACCTGAAGCGCAGGCCTCGGCGTCTGCATGAGCGCTTCGCCAGGCGGCTCGGGCAACGTCTGCCCTGCCGAAACACCGTCAGTGATTCGCGCCGCATATGCCATCAGCCCGCCAAGTGCCGGATCGTTGCCAGCGTTATTGGTCAGCACTGTCGTGGCCCACTCCAGCGCCGAACCCGTACCTGCCTGAGCGACAGAGAAATCCTCGCGCAACTTCACGCTTCGCACCCAGAAGTCATCCAGCACAGCGATGTAAGCGTCGTACCAACTTTCAACTTTCGCGTCTTCGATTTTTTTATTGGCGACCAGTTGCGCCAACAGACTTGATTGGACGAGATCATCATAATCCGTGCTGTGCCCGGATTCCGGCAACGCCAGAACAGCATGCCCCACTGCCAACAACTTATACAACCGAGTTATTATCAACCCTCAATGGAAAAAGGGCGGACCGATAACGGCCGCCCTATCAATAACACTCAGTCAGATCTCGTAATCTTCGATCTTGGTTTTTGCGTTCAAACCCAGTCTGACGCGGATGGTATCGCGGGTCTGTTCGACGATCGAAGGCACTTTGCGGAATACCGAATCGCCCCGATAGAGTTTCACTTCACGCGAATCCCAATCCATGAACAACACTTGTTTGGCCGTGTTTTTGCGGATGAAACGCACAGTCCCCAGGGCCATGGTGACTTCGCCATTGATTTCGGTACACGTGCCCGCCGCCATACCGCCGACACCATGTTCAAGCATGTTGCGCTCGTACAGCGTCAGCGCGGTTTCACGCTTTTTCAGGGCGGTGATGGCGTCGCCTGCGACTTTCAGCATCAACACCGAAGCCGAGCCCGGTACAGCAAGCCCGGCCACGACGCTGCCGAGGATCTCCAGCACCAGTTGATCCATCCGTACGGTATTACCGCCGATGTTCATGTCGTTGTAGTACTTGCTCGTTGGCAGCCAGCCGGCATCGGTCATCACTTGCAGAAACAGGTAGTACCATTCCTTGCCCTGATATTCGTACGGATACTTCTTGTTGGCGACCAGCGTGGCGAACAGGAACGCGTGTTGCACATCTTCGCGATTCTGTTCACTCAAGTTTCCGGTAAAGGACAGAATGCCTTCACCGACGATGGAACCCTTGCCCGGCTCTTCGATTGCCGGCAGCGAAAGACCGCGAGGACGAATAGCTGCGCCGTCCAGTTCATAACTCTGCAAGCGGTGGACACACTCAGCAACGGCGCAATCTTCAACATCATGAATATTCATTATCAAATCCCTATTAATAAAAACGAGCTCCCCTTGAACCCGCGATAGAACAATAAACAGAACAATAAAAAACCACAAACCAGAACATGTAACTTGCTAATAATAAGACCAAAAAAAAACACACACTTAAAAACTACAACTTATTTAGTTACTCCGGGGATATTTGTTTACGCCACCCCCCCAAAAATTAAACCGGCTGATAGACTCCGCTCTGTCCATCTGCCGCCGCGAGCCAATACCATGCTCCACGTGTTATTCAGCGTTTACCTGAAGATGCTGGTGCTCTACAGCCCATTCTTCGTGTTGTCCTGCTTCATCAGCCTCACCCGTGGCTACTCGCGCAAGGAGCAGCGGCGCCTGGCCTGGAAAGTGGCGATTGCCACGCTGGTGTCTAGCGTCTTGCTGTACCTGTTCGGGCGGGTGATTTTCGATGTGTTCGGGATCACGGCGGACGCATTCCGCATCGGTGCCGGCAGCGTGTTGTTCATCTCGGCGTTGGGCATGGCCCAGGGCAAGCCGGTCGTGCAGAGTGACAACGTGCAGCAGGACGTGACGATCGTTCCGCTGACCATCCCGCTGACCGTCGGCCCGGGCACCATCGGCGCCCTGCTGGTGATGGGCGTGAGCCAACCGCACTGGGACGACAAACTGACCGCAATCATGAGTATCACCCTTGCCAGCTTCACCGTCGGCGTGGTGCTGTACCTGTCCAATCACATCGAGCGGATTCTCGGCGACCAAGGCTTGCAGATCGTCAGTCGGTTAATGGGCCTGTTTGTTTGCGCGCTGGCGGCGCAGATCATCTTTACCGGGGTGAAGGGCTATCTGGTTTCCTGAGGTGAAGTCAGCCGGTGTAAACCTTATTCAGGACGAGACAGAATCAGTAAAAAGGCCCGCGCAGTAATCTGCGCAGGCCTGGTCAGTTTCCCCTCCACGTCAGGCCGGCACGGCTCCCAGCAACTGCGCAAGCGTTGCACTGCCGTCGGCATCATCGGCCTCAGTGACTTCACGCAACCTCTGCACCAGACTCGATACCGCATAGGAACGCTTGCCCTCGAAGCCGAGGAAGACATCGCCGCGCATCGCCGGATCCGTCGAGCACACATCCCTCAGGATCAGGCTGTGCTGGCGATCCGGGTCGACGATCAGCAAGTGATCGTCGACAAACGACAGTTGCAGCTTTTGCGGAGCTTCCAGCGCCCAGACCAGCTTGCCGGGAATCACCGGAGCCTCGCCCAGTGGCGGTCGACAATCGACGATGACCGATTCCAGCCGCAACCAGCTGGCCCTCGACAGGTGATACGTCACACCGCCCTGCCCCACGCGCAATACCAGACAACTCACGTCATCAGCGATCAGTGGCAAGAGGTCGTCGACCTGTTTCTGGCCCTCGACCACCAACACCTCGGCCTCGCGCCGCATATATTCGAAAGGGCCAATGCTCTGGTGATCGGGGTAGACGAACACGCAATGTGCCGCGCGCTCGTGCAACAGCACATGCCGATGGCGCGTACCGAGCAATTCGCAATCGTGCGGCAGGTTCTGGCCCGCGATCCGGATCAATCGGGCATTCGCCACGTCGAACCATTGCAGTTTGCCCGCGTCGGACTTCACGGCGATGTAGGGAGCATGCTCGGCAGTCTCCAGCAATGCCTGCAGAGCCTCTGACAAATGCTCTGCGTGTTCGCTTGCCCACTGATGATCGACGCCAATGATTCGTTCAGGTTCCTGATATCGCAGCTCGAGAGACACGCCATCGGCTGACGTCCCGCGCAGACCGGAGCCATCATTGCTCACGGTGCTGAACCGCCAGTCGTCCCACTCGGCCTGCGGTGCCGGCAACAGCTCGCCCGCCAGTAACTGCGCGCCAACGCCGAATGCTGCTGCGAGCTGTCGACTGTCAAAGAACTGCTGACTCAAGATCTCACCGCTGCCGACGTCGAACAGCCAGACCGCCCGATTGTCCGGGGTCACGCCGAGCAGGCGCACTTCCCGGTCGTGCCCCGGGTCGCACAGCAGCACGCGGTTATCCACGTACCAGGCACACAGGTTGCGATCACCGCTGGCGTTGCGCACACCCAGAATGGCAAAACTGTCGACCGGGTACTTTGCTGCCAGCGCTTCCAATGCTTGCCACCACTGGGCCCGTCCTTTGAGCCAGCGCTCACTCAAGCCACCCAGCTGAACTTCACCCTCGGCGGTCAGATTGAAGAACAAGCCGTCATCGGTCAGGGCCAGATACCCGTCCTGTACCGGCACCACGTCATTCAGTCCGTCAGGCTGAAGCCATTGATGCGTCCATTGCGCTGGCCAGCGCTCGCTGCCTGCGGGCGCGCTGCGTTGCACCCTGCACAGTTTTTGTGCCAGCCGGTCGTAGATGAAAAACAGCGTGTGCTCGTCGTTGACCGGCAGCAGCACCAGATCATCTAGATGCTTGATCGAATCGGCCCAACCGCGGTGACGCCCAGAGGCAAACGGATGAATGCACAACAGGTCACGGCTGCGAATCCAGGCCAGATCGCGCTTGTCCGGATTGAACTTCCAGCACACCGACACGTAGGCGGCCGGTTGCCAGTCGACGGTGGTGACGCCTGCGCGTTCGGGCACCGGCGATAACGGGAAATAGTGACCCAGCACCGCCGACCAATGTGTCAGGGTCGGATTGGCGAACACTCGCTGGCCCAGGTCACGGTCCATCTCTCGGGTCACCGCAACCAGCTGCAGCTGGCCCTCACGGATCAGGTAATTGAACTGCGTGAATTGCTGATCGGCCCCCTGACATTGTTGCTCGATGTGAATCACCCCTTGGGCATCGACATCGATACGCCGCACGCTGCTCTGCCCCTTCATCACCAGCAGGCGGTAGCGGCATTTGAGTAAACCGCTGACGGCATCGACCTGCCAGATATCGTAGTTGTGCGTCTCATAGAAAAACGCAGAATCGTCGACCACGGAGCCCAGCAGCATTTCATCGGCCGCCAGTACCTCTTCACTGCGAATGTACAGAAAACGATCCTTGGCAGCGTCGTACCAGGCCGTGGTATAGCGCGGTTGTCCCTCGGGCTCGAAAGGAATCGGAAAGTGATGAACCGGCGTGTAAGGCATCACCAGCCGATGCTCCCGGGCCAGCCTCTGGTAATGCGTAAGCAGCGACTGCTCATGCTCCCCGGCTGGCGCGTCCTGCTCGAGAATGTCCAGTCGTGCGTCACCGCGGTTGACCTTGAACGTTTGTCGCCCGGTCAGTTGCAGCGTGACGTCATGCCGTCCTCTGCCGGTGAACGTCACCTTCACACCGCCCACAGCAAGAATCCCGGCGGCGTCAATCCGCACATCCCTTTCGCTGGCCCAGGTGGCGACCAGCTTCCAGCGACACAGCTGCAGGCTGGGAGACTGCAACTGGACATCGACCCCACGATTGAGAATCAGTGAACAGGCGCCGCCCGCTCCTTCGATGCGATACGACAACTTGTCGTGCCAGACCGGCGGCGTCATGGGGACTGCCAGCGCACGTTCGCGGGCATCCAGCCGCACCTCGATCACGGTTGAGCGATACGACGGTATCAGACGGTTGATGATGTAGTGCGTGGGAAAAGAGTAGAACGAAAACAGGAACTGCCACTGGCCTGCCGCATCCTTTTTCTCCAGCTTGCGGGCCGTATCGAAACCGGTGTCGTGACGCAGCGTCGAGAACGGCAGCGCCTTGTATTCGTAACCGTAGTAGGTGGTCGGCGTGCATGGCAGGACGACCAGTTGCGTGCTCGGCGGATCGAAGCGGATGTAGCCTGGCAGCCCCAGCTCACGCCGCAGATCGAGTGCTTGCTGATCATCCGGATTGATACCCGGCACCCCGAAATGGTCGCGCAGCCGATACACCTTCGGGCTGTCGAGCACCATCATCGCGCGATTGAAGTCCAGGCTCTGGACCACCAGCGAGGGGTGAGCGACCCACGCCCCAAGCCCGTCGTCATAACGATAACCGACACCGCGACAGGCCCGCTCCAGAGCATCGAAAAACAGCCCCACCTCCTGCGCCTGCCCGGCGATCCTGGCGAACCCCTGAGCCAGTGCCGCCACACCCACAGCTAATCCGCCCAGCACCACCCCGGCGCCGCCGAGCACAGCGGCAGCAGTCGCCGCACCCGCCGTGGCGGCTCCCAGACCACCAGCGGTCAACGCCAGACTGGTGGCGTCGAAGGCCAACTGAGTGCCGAACTGCGCGCGCTCGATCTCGTTGTCTGCCGTCGCCAATTGATAGATGTCGAAACCGACATTGGCCAGCCCCAGCACCGCGCCCACGCCATCGTTGGCGACATGTCCCAGCGCCTCGCCCACCACTGGCGCACAGGTACGGGCAATGACTTTCTCCTCATTGAGTGCGGTCTTGATCAGACTGATCAGACCGGCGACGTCGGTGACATTGCCGTGCAGCAATTGCGCGTAATTGACGTAAGCATGCAACCTGACGGCGGTGGTCAAGGTGCGGCCATCCCCCTCTCGTCCACGCAAGACGTTCATCAGTGCCTGGATCGTGAAGCCGGTATTGAGGGTGTGAACGGCACCGACCTCAACCATCTGCGGCGTGGCTCGGGTGCCCAGTGCCGAAAACTGCTCCGACAGATAATTTCTGATGCGCAGCAGGCGATGATCGCTGCTGACGACCTGCACCACATGCTCGGATTGCGCGGGATCGATCAGGTTGATCCGGTACTCGCCGGCGGGCGTCATCTCCAGGGTTTCGAACAACGGCACCAACGGTTTTGCTGAAGCGTGCAAGTCCTGTAAAGCGTCGGTCGCCTGGGCAATCTGCTGTCCCCACCAGTGACTGTCCAGTTCGCGCAGGCTGCGCCCCAGGTGCGGATTGCTGACCAGCGAATGGCCGCGGGCACTGTTCAGGCGCCGGCGGATTGGCCGCTGTGCCTGCTCCGGCAGCACATTGTCGGACTCCAGCAATTGCCCGACGCTAAATCCGCCGGACAGATTCAGGGCCGATATCTTTTGCCCCTGCAGCTCGATCAGATCAAAGGTCGGACGCGCGTTGTCGCCATAGGCCGCATAGTATTTCGCCATGCCCTGTTTCTGGAAAAGGTCAGTCAGTGCCAGCTGCAACTGATCCGGCTGGCTGAACTCGAACACGCCGAAATTGGGATCATAAAAGTGATAGGTGGCGTGCCCACCCTTGAAGGTTTTCGCCACCAGCATGGCGTGGTTGTCCGAGTTGAGCATCAGCGTGCGCGGGCTGGCGAACGCTTGCAGCGTGGTGCCGAGCTGTTGCAGATCGACCCGCCCCAACGGCTTGCCGATGTCGTGCAATTGCACGCCGCGCAACTCTTCGAGCGCCTCCAGAAACACCATTGAATCATGCTGCTGCGGCTCGGCAGTGGCCAGAAAGAACCGCTCGCGCAATCGTCGCGACGCGACAACGCCCTGCTCCAGAGCAGCACTCATGATCAGCGCCAGCGGGTAACAGCGGCCACCGGGATCGCCCGGCCCTTCGAGCAACAGATCCTGCGGCACCAGTTTGACGTCACTGGCCTCGATTTGCCCCAGCACCTGACCCAGCCGCAGGATCACCTGCTCGCGATGCTCGCGGGTGGCGACGGTCTGAATATGGGCAACATGACGCCCCCATTGAAACAGCGTGTGCGCCTGCGACAGCGCGGCTCGCTTCAGCGTCAACGCACTGTCTGACGACATCATCGGCTGCTCGACATGACTGGCGAGACCGGCCATGAATTGCGGGGCTCGCTGCTGATACAGATGGCGTTCAATGGCCGCATAACGCACCGACGCCCCTACCTCGGCAACGCTGTTGGCCAGATTATCCAGCTCGGAGGCAAGTTGCGTGAGACTTGAGTTATCCAGTGAGCGTGCGCCGAGCATCTGTCCCAACACCACCCGTTGCAACGGACTGATCTGAAAGAACGGCAGCGAACCCTCGGCAATGCCGCTTAGCAGCTCATCCAGCGCCAGCCCCTTAATCCGCGCATCGCTGAGCGACGCCGGAGCCTGCAAAGTGACGGGCTGGGCTTTGATGGCCTGGCGATCAGCGAAGCTGAGCCCCGGTCCGTCGGGAAACCATAATGGGCCGTTATGTCCGTCGCGCATCGCGACCACGAACGGTTCACCGAGTCTGTCGATCATCCGTTGCAGCACCTGCGTCAACAGCACTGGCCGGCCCTCGATAACCGGCCAGCCCTCCTCGAACGCTATGCTCTGCTGGGTCAGCAATGCTTTTACATCGCCGCGGTAGCGCGCGCTGTACTGTCCTTCGTGCCAGCGCTGCTGCTCGTCGAGCACCCACTGCTCGACATCAACGGCGTTGTCTTTCCAGGAGTGGTCCTGCTCTTCCTCGGTCTTGTCGTTGACCATCCACAATGGCTCGATAGCCGCTTCCACACGCAAGGTTTCCTCCTCGCGCGGGACGAAATTGCGCCGTGCGTAATCGGCCATGCCATCGCGCATCGCGGCGGGTCCGGTCAGATAAATCGTCCCCTCGCTCTGCGGGCGAATGCCGTCACTGAAGTAGCCCGCGATGGCCAGCATCAAAAAGTTGGCCGCCACGTCCTCGGTCATCGACAGTTCGGCCAGAGGGCCAAATGCCTGCTCGAGTACTTCCCGTGCCAGCTCTGTCATGCCGTCAAAATCGCTCAATGCGACGCCTCGCTTGGCGGCGAGGCGGGCCGTCTGGTCAATGGCCTGATAGTTGAACCGGAACCGCTCGATCACGCTGTTGAGCATCGGCGATTGCGCATGAGCCATCAGAAACGAGTTGCTCAACGTGTTTTGCACGGCAACAGCGCGCAGGTCCTGCGGGCGCACAAGCAGCTCGGCCGGCGCCTGGAACACCTCGTGCAGTGCCGGTTGCTGCCGGGCAAAAGCCTCCAGCGCGGCGCGGTGTTCGTCGGGAATCCGGCCCAGATAATCGGTGTACCGGTCGCGCAATGCCTGGCGTCCCGGCATCCAGTGCGGATTGTGATCGAGCAGCAGTTGCAGAACGCCAAGGCGCGCGTCGCCGCCGAACGCACTGATGTCGACCCCGCCCATGGTTTTGACCAGGGGCGGCAGATTATCGACATCGACGTAGCGACCGCCCTCCTCGTACAAGACCTCGGCCCGCACCACGTCGGAGGCGGCGGCCAGATTACCGCGCAACCGGGTCTCGCGCTCATAGATGGCTTGCAGTCGCAGCGGTGCTTCGAGGTCACGCAAGTCACGCAACTGCAAATCATCGCCTGCCAGATCGAGCAGACTGCGCCGGTTCTGCTCGATCAAGGCTTCAAGTTGTTCCGCATCATGGCCGTAAGCGCGGGACAACAAATCGACCCGTGCGTCATCCGCCGATTCCCCTCGTTCCAGCGCCTCGTTGATGTGCATGAACATCTGCTGCTTGAGGACGATGACCCGTTCTTCGTACAGCGTCCCCAGTCTGCTGTCGGTAATACTCTCGCTACCGCCATGTTGCATGGCGTCAGCCTTGGCGGCCTCGACGATCAACTGATTGGTTTGCCAGGCCAGTAGCGCGTCACTGTCATACCAGAGATGGAGGCTGTACCCCTGCCCGCTCAATACCTGCTTCCACAGGTCGAGGTAGTCTCGCTGGATCGCGCCAAGACCACCGCCCAGCCAGACAAAATGCAGATTTTTTACAACCGGAGTGGCGGCGGTCTTCGCGTAAATCTCGCTGTTTCGCAGACGGGTCTCAAACGCCTGGATATTGTTGTAAATACCCGATAAAGAGTTTTTCGGCGGCTCAGACTGGCCAAGAGTGTCACGGCGCACACGCGGCACGCCGATCAACTGTGCCAGGGAATGTTTGAGCAATGTCAGGGGTTCAATCAGTCGCGGGGAATTGAGCAAACCGATACATGCAAAGTAATAGCGCCACACTGACGGATAAACGTCACTGTCCCGGTGTACCAACAGGGCCTGCTCGAGATCAGCCTGTTTGAACAGATTGATAAAACTGACATAACCACTGGCATCTTTAAATCTTTGATTGCGCATGAAAGTTCCTCCGTTATTCTGACCGACATCATGAGTGCACCCAGGCACTTGAATGGCAGCGAAGTTAACGAATGGCAAATTCACACTCAAACTTCAGAACTTTCAATACATGTCAAAACAGGCGACTGAAAAACAACTGATAACGCATGTAACCGCAACAAGTTATTGCGACAAGCCTGATCAATAAATTAAAAGAACTGCGAAAATCGGCGGCAAAACTGCGCATCGACTTTTACTGCGGCCAATCAAGATTCAGGATAAGTCCGACAAAATGTAAGTCATAAGAAAGAGCCCACGCGGCAGTGGAGCAAATCACACACGCCCTGCTGAAAGATATGACATCGGCAAATCCGGAAACAATCTACCCGCCATGTCCGGCACGGCGAGGGAGCATGCCCCCTCGCCTGCGCTCATGACTGCGGCTTTTCGCCGTACCAGCGCGGCGTGTAGACCCACTCGCCACCTTCGGCCTTGGGGAAGGTGCACGTGGTCGAAGAACCAATCAGCACCATGGTGCGCATGTCCACCTGATCCGGGGTCAGTTGCCCCAGTGTGGTGACCCGCAGCGACTGCCCCGGCCGACCGATGTCGCGCCCCAACACCACCGGCGTCGCCGCAGTCCGATGTTGCGCAACGATTTCCAGTGCACGGCCCAGTTGCCACGGACGCGCCCGGGAGATCGGATTGTAGAAGGCCAGGGCCAGATCGGCGGCGGCCGCCAGATCCAGACGCTTCTCTATGATCGACCACGGCTTGAGGTTGTCCGACAGCGACATCACGCAGAAATCATGACCCAGCGGCGCACCCGCTTGCGCAGCCGTGGCGAGCGAGGCGGACACTCCCGGCAGGATTTCCAGCTCGACGCTGTGCCAGGCCGGATCGGTCGACTCGTGCAATGCTTCAAGCACCGCCGCGGCCATGGCGAACACGCCGGGGTCGCCGGACGAAACGACGATCACCGAACGGCCCTCGGCCGCCAGCCGAAAGGCGTGGCGGGCGCGCTGCATTTCTTCGCGATTGTCGGTGCAGTGCTGCACCTGATCAGCGCGAAACGGGCCGGCCATGCGCACATAGGTTTCGTAACCGAGCACATCGGTGGCCCGCGCCAGTTCCGCCTTGACCGCTGGCACCATCAGCTCGGCAGCGCCGGGGCCGAGGCCGATCACCGCCAGGCGCCCACGCTGACGACCGATCTGCGCGACGTCCAGCGGCTGTTCGGCGCGCGCAATCGCCAAGCCGTTGGCACGGCTGATCGTGGCCTGCGGCAGTGCCTGACGCGCCAACACGTCGAGGTCGTTGTGCGCCGCGACAAAGCGCAGCGGCACCCCCAGTTCGAGGGCGGCTTCACGCAGTCTGGCCGACGCCATTTCAGTGTCAGCCGCCAGCAGACAGGCCAGCGCCTGCTGCGCAACCCCGGCCTGCTGCAACGCGGCGCGCACAGCGTTCGGCAGGTTCTCCAGCTGCGCACTCACCGCCACCGCGACGCTGCGCGGATAGATCAGCAACTCGTTGGCGCTCGCGACACGCTCGGCACTGTCGACATGAATCGAGCGCTGCGCCTGCGGGTCTTGCGGCAACTGCGCCTGATCCAGCCACGGCGCCGCACCTTCGATGCGCACGCTGTGCCCGGCCAGCAGGTCGGAAACGAAACGCTTGCCCAGTTCCAGATCCGCCAGCACATAGCCGCTGGGTGGATTGAGCAGGCAAGTGCCGAAGCGCAATTCGCCACTGGTGGTGATCGCCGCTGCGACCTGCAATGCGCCAGCGATTTCCCGGGCCATGACATTCACCCCGCCGAGGCCACCGAGCAGCGGCACCACGGCGCTGCCGTCTTCGGCAACGGCGAGTACCGCCGGTTCAGCACCTTTTTCCAGCAACAACGGCGCCAGGGTGCGAATGACAATGCCGGCCGCGCACAGGGCAATGATCGGCGTGTCTTGCTGGTACAGCTCACGCAGGGTTGCGCCGAATTCCTGATAGCGGCGGTCGGCGCCTTCGACGCGTCCGGCGAGGCCGTGGATCTGCGCCGTCGGATACACCTGCTGGATACGTCGCGCGGTGGCCAGCGCGCTCTGTCCGAGGATGACAATGGCCGGAGTGGACAGTGTCATCAACCTTGCCACCGTTCACCCGGTACGATGATCAGCGAGAAGTACGGCGAGGACATCGGCTCGACCTGATCCAGCGGCACGATCTTCTGATTGGCCATGGTTGCGCGCTCCACATACAGCGCCCGCTCGGCCAGACCGAGTTCTTCGAGTACCGCACGAACTTTGGGAAAGTTGCGCCCCAGTTTCATGATCACCGCCGCATCGGCGTCGGCCAGACGGCGCTTCAGATCCTCGTGCGGCAGTACACCGGAGAGCACCGACAGGCTCTGGTTGCGATACACCAGCGGCGCGCCGAGTACCGAGGCGCCGCCAAGCATCGAGCACACGCCCGGCACCACTTCGGCTTCATAGCGGGTGGACAACCGGTCATGCAGATACATGTAGGAGCCGTAGAAGAACGGATCGCCTTCGCAGATCACTGCAACGTCGCGCCCGGCGTCCAGATGCGCCGCGACTTCTTCGGCGGCAGCGTCGTAGAAATCACTGATCACTTGCTCGTAGGACAGCGGCGCCGGCAGCACTTCGGTGGTCACCGGGTACACCAGCGGCAGCAGATTCTGCGCGTCCTGCAGGTGCGCTTCGATGATGCCGAACGCATTGCCTTTCTTGCCCTTGGCGACGAAGTACGCCACCACTGGTGACTCGCGCAGCAGACGCAGGGCTTTCACGGTAATCAGTTCCGGATCACCGGGGCCCACGCCGAGGCCGATCAGACGTCCTGTTGCCTGCATCATTCGACCTCCGTGGCGAGGGCATTGACTGCGGCGGCGGCCATGGCGCTGCCGCCGAGCCGGCCTTGCATGATCACGAACGGTACACCGCGACTGTCAGCCGCCAGCGCCGCTTTCGATTCGGCGGCGCCGACGAAGCCCACCGGGAAGCCGAGGATCAGCGCCGGTTTCGGTGCGCCGGCGTCGAGCATTTCCAGCAGATAAAACAGTGCGGTCGGCGCGTTGCCGATCACCACCACGCTGCCTTCGAGATGCGGTCGCCACAACTCCAGCGCCGCCGCCGAACGGGTGTTGCCCAGCTCGCGGGCCAGGTCGGGCACGCTGTCGTCGCGCAAGGTGCAGATCACTGGGTTGTTCGCCGGCAAACGCGCACGGGTCACGCCTTCGGAAACCATCCGCGCATCGCACAGGATCGGCGCACCGGCCGCCAACGCATCGCGCCCGGCCTTGCCGGCGCCCTCGGAGAATTGCAGACCGTCGATGGCCTCGACCATGCCGCAGGCGTGGATCACCCGCACCGCGAGTTTTTCCAGATCGGCCGGGATGCGTGCCAGATTGGCCTCGCTGCGAATGATCGCGAAGGAGTTGCGATAGATCTCCTGACCGTCGCGGATGTAATCAAGCATCAAGGGGGCTCCGTGAGCGGGCGTCGAGCAGGATCGCGGCCGCTTCAATAGTAAGGTTGCGTGCGTGCAGCGTGCCGAAACCCGGCAGCGCTGCATCGCGAAAATAGAGGTCGTAATGACCGGGGCTGATCGCCAGCAATGTGGCGGGTGCGCGGTGGGCCGCCGCGCAAGAGCGCGGGCAGCCGGACAGGTGCACGTTCTGCGCCTGAGGCAACAGCGTCGCCAGCC
Organism: Pseudomonas sp. m6p; assembly: GCF_055760375.1. Taxonomy (NCBI): domain Bacteria; kingdom Pseudomonadati; phylum Pseudomonadota; class Gammaproteobacteria; order Pseudomonadales; family Pseudomonadaceae; genus Pseudomonas; species Pseudomonas sp. m6p. Next base: position 6,603,204 of record NZ_CM147084.1, on the reverse strand, counting down.
ATCGGGCGTCGTGTTTGGTATCGGCCAGGCCTTTGCCGCAACCGCTGGAACCGGTGCAGGCAATCAGCCTGGACAGCGGCTCACTGGCATCGGACAGCCAGTGCAATTGCGTCAATTTTTGCAAGACTTGCGCCGCGTCGGAGGGCTTCACGTTCGGCAGCAACAGGCTTTGCCACGGGGTGAAACGCAGGCTGCCATCACCGTAATCGCGGGCCAGCCGGGCGGCGCCACGCAGCATGACCGGGTCGAGACGACCGAGCGCCGGCACCGCGCCGACATACACCCGGCCGGCAACGTTTTGCGGGTGAACACCGATGTGCAGAGCCTCCGCCAGCGGCGTGCGCTGTCGGGCAACGACGGCTTTGATCGCCACGCGCTCGCGCAACTGTTCGAGGAAGGCCTGCATCGGCCATTCATCAAGCAAATGGCGCATGCGCGTCTGCTCCGGCCGAGCCCGCTCGAGGAACAACTCCAGCACCGCGACCACCAGCGCATGGCCATTTTCCACGGTCACGGCACCGGCCGCCCGATCGGTCGGGCAGCCAGCCAGACCGAACGCCAACAAGACTTCACCGTCACACTCAAACGCCGACAACCACAGATCATGCGGATGTTCGAGCATCGCCAGCGCCTCACCGCCGTCCAGTTGCACGGCAAACTTGGCGCTCAACTCGGGAAAGCGCGGATGCGTCTGCAATGTCAGCAGAATCTGTTCGGCCAGAGGCCGGGTATCGAATAGCAACCGCCGATCGATACCGGCGCTCGGGCTGAGCATCAGGTTGCGTACATCGTCACCCGCTGCGGTTTGCGGCCCGAGGCCGGCGGCCAGCAAGCTGTCGATCAATACCGCTGACTGCTCACCGATGCCGCGAATCTGCAGATTGGCGCGGTTGGTCGCCTCGATTTCCCCACGGGCGAAACACTCGGCGGCATTGGCCACCGCGTCGGCCTGATCGGCAGTGATCGAGCCGCCATTGAGCTTGATCCGGCAGATGCCGCCGTCCAGCGCCTGGACGATACGCAGCAACCCCGGACAAGCCGAGGGGCGCAGAGCGGTGGACAGAGGGCGTTCGTTCAAGGGATGACCGGCTGGCTGGCAGCGCTGTGGTGGGCGAAAGGTCGCCATTATGCCTGCTTTGCCCGAGCGCATGAAAATGCCTGCCGGTCGGAAATTGCACCCAGGCTGCAATTCCCGCTGTCAGGCGCTGCTTCAGAGTTGGTATTCCTCAAACCTGGACGCATTCTCGCGAATGGCTTGCTCCACACTTGCCCGGTTGGCTTCCATGGCCCGGCGCTTGATCAGCAGCTTCCTGGCGCGAATGTCCAGTTGTGACATGGGTTGATGAACCTGCCAGAACAGATAGTTGGTATTGAGTACCAACTTGATAAAGCGGATATGGCTGATGACCACCACCATCTCGTCACGGGTGTTCTGACTGACCGGCAAAATGTGCGAGTTGAAGGTTTTGCCACTGAGCGCGGAAAACTGCTTCAACAATGCCGCATCTTTTTCCAGCGCTGCAAGTCCCGCTTCAACCTGGGTCAGTTGCGAACGCGCGAGCAACGGCGCAGTCAATCGCCGCCATGCCTCCTGCACACTCCCGGAAAACGCCGTCTGGACCAGCACCACTGGCTGTTCCTCAAGACTCCAGCCAAACGACCAGAGGATGCCGGCAAAATGATCGAACCACTGCGCAGGCTGAGTATTGCTGTTATAAACGCCGTCCGCCTTGATCTGCGCGAGATAAACGCAGTGCTTCACAAAGTTGTTATCGGCCTCGGCCCGACCTTCCAGGCCGGTGAACAACATATTGTTAACGGCCACTGCGTTATTCTGACTTAAACGTGTATTGGAACTGATATCCATATCATCTCCTGCCAACTTGGCATTGATTAATTTATTGATCTATTGCGTCAGGCTTATAAAAAACCGACTTGAAGCAAACTAACAAAAACAGCAGTTGAAAAAACCAATATTGCTCAACAACACGTTTCCGCGCGGCTTTCGGCCCCCGCGACGACAGACCCGCGTCAGATGCCGGCCGCCGCGTTATCATGCCGCCCTTGAAGATCTACCCTGGATTTAAGGAACGGCATGACACCCTGGCTGACGGTTGTGGGAATCGGTGAAGACGGCTTCAAGGGCCTGGGCAAAAATGCCCGGCGGGCCCTGATGGGCGCCTCGCGGATCATCGGCGGCCAGCGGCAACTGGACTTGCTGCCGGTATGCATACGCGGTGAACGCGCGTTGTGGCCAAGCCCGTTTTCCCTCGCGCCGGTACTGGAGCAGCGCGGCGAAGCGGTGTGCGTGCTGGCCAGCGGTGATCCGATGTTCTATGGCGTCGGCGCCAGTCTTGCGCGGCAGGTGCCGAGTGCCGAGATGCTGATCCTGCCGGCACCCTCTTCCTGTTCGCTGGCCGCCGCCCGGCTCGGCTGGCCGTTGCAGGATGTAGTGACACTGTCGCTGGTCGCGCGACCTTTGGCGGCACTCAATGCACAGCTGTTCAGCGGCGTACGCCTGTTGCTGCTGAGCAATGACCGGCAAAGTCCGACGGCGGTCGCGGCGCTGCTGCGCGAGCGCGGATTTGGCGGCAGTCGCCTGAGTGTTCTCGAGCACCTGGGCGGCGACGCCGAGCGGCGCATCGACAGCACTGCCAATGACTGGAGCGCCCCGGCGATTGCCGATCTGAATGTGATCGCCATCGAATGCCTGGCCGATGCGCACGCACCGCGCCTGTCGCGTCTGGCCGGACTGCCCGACTCGGCATTCCAGCACGATGGGCAACTGACCAAGCGCGATGTCCGCGCCATCACCCTCGCCCGCCTTGCGCCGATCCCCGGCGAACTGCTGTGGGATGTTGGCGGCGGTTGCGGCTCGATCGGCATCGAATGGATGCGCGCGCACCCCAGCTGCCGTGCCATTGCCATCGAGGCGGACGAAGGCCGACAGGCCTTGATCGAACACAACCGCGACGCGTTGGGCGTACCCGGTCTGCAATTGGTGCGGGGCCGCGCACCGCAGGCGCTCGCCGGGCTGGAGCGCCCCGACGCGATCTTCATCGGCGGCGGCGTGACCCGTGAGGGCGTGTTTGCAACCTGCTGGGATCAACTCAAACCCGGTGGTCGACTGGTGGCCAACGCCGTGACCCTGCAAAGCGAAGTCACCTTGATGAACTGGCGCGAACGCCATGGCGGCGAACTGACCCGAATCCACGTTGCCCAGGCGCAACCGCTCGGTGAGTTCGACACGTGGCGGCAGGCGCTGCCGATCACCTTGCTCGATCTGGTCAAACCTCTCGATGCGTGACGAAACCGCCGAACAACCCGCGCCGCTGCGTAGCGGCCTGACCACTGGCAGCTGCGCCACCGCCACCAGCCTTGCCGCCGCGCGCCTGCTGCTCGACGGTACCTCGGCGGACGCGGTGCAGATCGTCCTGCCCAAGGGCAAGCAGGTGCAGATGCGCCTGGAGTTTTGCCGCTTGACCGCCGACGGCGCCGAGGCCGGAACGATCAAGGACGCCGGCGACGACCCCGACGTGACCCACGGTGCGCTGCTCTATTCGCACGTGCGGCTGCTGGCCGACCCGGGAATTCGCTTCGTCGCGGGCGCAGGTGTCGGCACCGTGACCCGGCCGGGGCTGGTGCTCGGCGTCGGTGAGCCGGCAATCAACCCGGTGCCGCGCAAGATGATCAGCGATCACTTGAGCCTGCTCGCCGCCGAAAGCGGTTATGGCGGCGGCTTCGAGGTCACGGTCAATGTCGAGGGCGGCGAAGCGCTGGCGCTGAAAACCATGAATCCACGGCTGGGCATTCTCGGCGGGCTGTCGATTCTCGGCACCAGCGGTATCGTTCGGCCGTTTTCCTGTGCGGCGTACATTGCCTCGATCCATCAGGGCATCGACGTCGCCAAAACCAATGGTTACCTGCACATCGCTGCGTGCACCGGCAACGCCAGCGAAGACACCATGCGCCGGGTCTACGACCTGCCCGAAATCGCCTTGATCGAAATGGGCGACTTTGTCGGCGCGGTGCTCAAGCATCTGCGCAAAGTGCCTGTGGATAAACTCAGCCTGTGCGGCGGCTTCGGCAAGATCAGCAAACTGGCGGCCGGGCACATGGATCTGCACTCGCGCCATTCCAGCATCGACCTGCCGCAACTGGCCGAATGGGCGGCGGCGATTGGCGCCGATCAGGCGTTGCAGCAAAGTATTCGTGAAGCGAACACCAGTCAGCAGGCCTTGGCGATGGCCAGTGCGGCAGGCGTGGCCCTTGGCGATGAAGTCTGTCGCCACGCGCTGACTTTCGCCCGCAGCGTGGTGCCGGCGCAGGTTCAGGTCGAAGTGTTTGCGATTGATCGCCAGGGCGGCATTGTCGGCCACGCCGGAGGTTTTGCATGAAGCGCATTCTGTTGCTGGGCGGCGTCACCGAAGCCCTGGCCATCGCCCGTACGTTGGGGCCAGAACACATCTACAGCCTGGCCGGCGTCGGCCGGGTACCGACCGACCTGACCTGCCAGGTACGTGTCGGCGGCTACGGCGGGGCCGAAGGGCTCGCGCAGTTCATTCGCGACGAAGGCATCGACCTGCTGCTCGACGCGACCCACCCCTACGCCGCGCAAATCAGCCACAACGCCGCGCGCGCCGCGCAACTGACCGGCATCCCTTGCTGGGCCTTGCGCCGCCCCGCATGGCAGCCGCAACCGGGCGATGACTGGCGCGAAGTCAGCGACTGGGCCGAACTGACCGCAGCCCTCAAACCATTCCGCCGCCCGCTGTTCACCCTCGGCCGCGAACCGCTGCAACACCTCGATGAAATCCCCTCCAACCAGTTCTGGACCCTGCGCGCCCTCGACGTCTACCCCGGCAACGAACGCTGCGAAGTGATCGGCGCCCGTGGGCCGTTTTTGCTTGAGGAAGAACGCGCACTGTTCGAACGCCGGCAGATCGATGTCCTGATCAGCAAGAACAGCGGCAGCACCGCGACCGAGCCGAAACTGGAAGTGGCGCGGGAGTTGCGCGTGCCGGTGCTGGTGTTGAAGCGGCCGATGTTGCCGGGGGTTGATCGGGAGTTTCTGACGACGGAAGAAGTCCTCGCTGCCCTTGCCGCCTTCACCCGGCTTTAGCCAGTTGCAGATCCCGAATACGCCTTCGCGGGCTTGCTCGCGAAGGCGTGCGACCTGACAGCTCGTATCCTGAACGTTAAAAAGCAGATCAAAAGTTCGCAGCCTCGTTCCACTCGTCAGCTCCTACAGGATCGGCGGATGAGTCTGGCGTTGCACATTTCCACCGCTACACTCATTTCCATTGATCTGCGACACCAAACCGCACGACGCTTTTTTACTTATCGGCCCTGATCAGGCTAAATAGCCCGCGCCTGATCGCCCACCCAACGGATCTGTCCCATGAACCGACACCGGCTCGCATTTGCCTGGATCGCCTGCTTTGCAGTGCTGTTCAACATGCTCGCCATGCCGATGACCGGGGCGCTGGCGCAGGCGGCCAATTCACCGGCCGAACAATTGCTGTGGAGCAGTTTCTGCACCGGCAGCGGGACGAAGATGGTGGCGATCAACATCGGCGCCCCAGAGCAGAAAGCCCCGTCCAACGACAGCCATTCCAACATGCAGCATTGCTGGTGCTGCTCGGGTTCAGCGCCGCTGGTGGCGTTGCCGGGGCATGCGCCGCAGCTGTATTTTGCCCGCTTCGAAAGCAATCGCAGCGTGGCGCCGCCCTCGTTGCAAACACCGACACCGCGCCAGCAATGGCCGAGCCTTAATCCCCGCGCCTCGCCTCTGGTTTGATTTGTTCTCGCAATTGACCTGCGTATCAAATCGTTCTGGAGAACTGCCATGTTGAACAAACTCTTCGTCATCGCTGCGCTGTTGCTGCCGGCGTGCTTCGCCCATGCCCACGAATACAAGGCCGGCGAGCTGGAAATCGCTCACCCGTGGTCGCAGGAGTTGCCGCCCAACGCGCCAACCGTCGCCGCTTATTTTGTGATCAGTAATCCCGGCAAGACCGACGACCGTCTGCTCAGCGTCGACTCGCCGATCACTGACGAGGCTCAGTTGCACGAGCACGTGATGCAGGGCGATCTGATGAAAATGCAGCAAGTGCCCAACGTGGTGATCCCGGCCGGCGGCAAAGTGACGTTCGCGCCGATGGCCTATCACGTGATGCTGCTCAACCCGAAAGACCGCAGCCTGCTCAGCGACGGCAAACGCTTCCCGCTGACCCTGCATTTCGAGAAGGCCGGCAACGTGACCGTCGAAGTCGCGGTGCAGAAGAAACCACCGGAAACCAAGGCACACGATCACGCCCAGTAACCGATCCGGCTGACCACGCCCGTGCGCCCGCAACGCGCCGGGGCGTCCAGCAAGCATCGCCAGAGTCAGGCTCTGACCCGCGGTAGCTGGATCGCCCTGTTCGCCATGTTGATGATCTTCATCGGCCCGCTGATTTCTCAGTCGATGCCGATGGATCAGCACGCCTCGAGTTCCATGCCGATGAGCATGGACATGGCCATGCCGGGTATGGATCACGCCGCGCACGGCGCACAACCGGCTGCCGAACACTGTCCGCCGCAATCCTCGCACCACGCCCTGTGGGAAAAGTGTGGTTATTGCAGCCTGCTGTTCAATTGCCCGGCGCTGACCGGTGGCGGCACGTTCGCCACGTTCAGCATCGCCCACGTCAACACCTTCGTCCCATCCTCCCCGCGTCTGGGCCATGCCCGGCAGACCTTCTTCCCTGGCGCCCGCACCCGCGCCCCGCCCGTCACAGCGTAAACACCGCACCTTTGATTGCACACGGTTGAGAAGACAGCTTCAGGCTGCCGGCCGTGTCGTTTACGACTGTTTGATGGAAATTGTCATGTCCAGGTTTTCTGCTGTTCCACGTTTGAGCACTGCTCAAGCGTCTTTCGCCTTGAACGAATCGCGGATTCGTTTCTCGCACGCTACCGCCGTCCTTTGCGGCGTCCTGCTGTCGCCGCTGGTGCTGGCCGATGACCACGCCGGGCACAACGAAGAATTGAGCCCGACGGTGATCACGGCCATCGCCCCGAACTCGCCGCTGACCATCGTCACCAACCCCAAGGACCCGCGCCAACCGGTGCCGGCCAGCGACGGCGGCGATTACCTGAAGACCATTCCCGGCTTCGCCCTGGTGCGCAACGGCGGCACCAATGGCGACCCGGTGCTGCGCGGCATGTTCGGTTCGCGGCTGAACATTCTCACCAACGGCAGCATGCTGCTCGGCGCCTGCCCGGGGCGCATGGACGCACCGACCTCCTACATCTCGCCGGAAACCTACGACAAGCTCACGGTGATCAAAGGCCCGCAAACCGTACTCTGGGGCCCGGGCGCATCGGCGGGCACGATCCTCTTCGACCGTGAGCCGGAGAGCTTCGGCGAACTCGGCACGCGGGTGAATGCCAGCGTGCTGGCCGGCTCCAACGGACGCTTCGACAAGGTCGTCGATGCTGCTGCCGGCGGGCCATTGGGCTACGTGCGGGTGATCGGCAACACCGCGCACTCCGACGACTACCGCGACGGCAACAACGACATCGTTGCCTCGCGCTACGACAAGTGGAACGGTGACATCGCCGTCGGCTGGACCCCGGACGCCGACACCCTGATCGAGCTGACCGCCGGCAAGGGCGATGGCGAAGCGCGCTACGCCGGACGCGGCATGGACGGTTCGCAGTTCCTGCGCGAAAGCCTCGGCCTGCGCTTCGAAAAATCCAACATCACCGACGTGCTGGAGAAACTCGAAGCACAGGTCTACTACAACTACGCCGACCACGTGATGGACAACTACACCCTGCGCACACCGTCCGGCACCGGGATGATGGCCGGGCCCATGGCCTCCAACGTCGACCGTCGGACCCTCGGCGCGCGGATCAAGGCGACCTGGCGCTGGGCCGACATCCAGCTGATCACCGGCCTCGATGCGCAGACCAACGAACACCGCCAGCGCAGCGGCATGGGCATCGACACCTACAAGGATCAGCCCTACACCAAGGACGCCGATTTCCATAACTACGGCGTGTTCAGCGAAATGACCTGGTACGCCGCCGACCGCGATCGGCTGATTACCGGCGCCCGGGTTGACCGTGCTTCGGCCAAGGATTACCGGCAGCGCATTGGTTCGGGAATGATGAGCCGGCCAAACCCGACCGCCGACGAGACCCGCGCCGACACCCTGCCCAGCGGTTTCGTGCGCTACGAGCATGACCTGGCCGACACACCGGCCACGCTGTACGCCGGCCTCGGTCACGCGCAGCGCTTTCCGGATTACTGGGAGCTGTTTTCACCGAAGTCCGGCCCGGCCGGTTCGCTGAATGCGTTCGACTCGATCAAGCCGGAGAAGACCACCCAGTTCGACTTTGGCGTGAACTACAAGACCGCCGAACTCGAAGCCTGGGCCTCGGGCTACGTCGGTGTGGTGCGCGACTACATCTTGTTCGACTACACGCCAACGATGATGGGCATGAGCACTTCGCGCGCGGAAAACATCGACGCACGGATCATAGGTGGCGAACTCGGCGCCGCCTACAAACTCACCGATAACTGGAAAGCCGACGCGACCCTGGCGTACGCCTGGGGCAAGAACAGCAGCGATGGCAAGGCCCTGCCGCAAATGCCGCCACTGGATGCCCGCTTCGGCCTGACCTACAGCGAAGACCACTGGAGCGCCGGGGCGCTGTGGCGCGTGGTCGCGGCGCAAAACCGCATCGACCAGAACAAAGGCAACGTGGTCGGCAAGGACTACGACAAGAGCGGCGGCTTTGGCGTGTTCTCGCTCAACGGCGCCTACCGGATCAACAAGAACTGGAAGGTCAGCACCGGCGTCGACAACCTGTTCGGCAAGGCTTACGCCGAGCACCTGAACCTGGCGGGCAACGCCGGTTTCGGCTACCCGGCCAACGACCCGCAAGCGATTAACGAGCCGGGGCGCACGCTCTGGACCAAGGTCGACATGAGTTTCTGACAAGAAAAAATCAAAAGATCGCAGCCTCCTGCATGGGAGCGCGTAGATCCTGTAGGAGCTGCCGAAGGCTGCGATCTTTTGATCTAAAAACGATTCGCCAAGCGGAGCAAACGTGATGCAAAAGCCCAAACCGAATTTCTACAACCTGGCCTGGCGCTGGCATTTCTATGCCGGATTATTCGTCGCGCCGTTCATGGTGATGCTGGCCCTGACGGGCATCGTTTACCTGTTCAAACCGCAACTCGACTCACTGATGTACAGCAGCCTGCTCAAGGTTCCGGCCGGGCATCACACGGTGCCGGCCGATGACCTGCTGCAACGGGTCAAGAGCGCTTATCCACAGGGCCAAATCACCCAATATCTACCGCCGGCCAACGCCGAACGCAGTGCGCAATTTGTCGTGAAGAACGAAGGTCATGAACTCAACGTATTCATCGATCCGTATCACGGCGACATCCTCGGCGAGCAGGATGCAAAGAAAAATCTGCAAGCCGTCGCCCGCGCCATTCACGGCGAATTGATGATCGGCACGCTCGGTGACCGCTTGATCGAACTCGCCGCCGGTTGGGGTGTGGTGTTGGTGGTGTCCGGAGTGTTCCTGTGGTGGCCGCGCGGGCAGGCCGCCGGAATTCTGTGGCCACGCCTGAACAGTCGCGGTCGGGTGTTGTGGCGTGATCTGCACGCCGTCACCGGATTCTGGGGCGCCGCACTGTTGCTGGTGATGCTGCTCAGCGGCATGACCTGGACCGGCTTCTGGGGCAAGCAATACGCCCAAGTCTGGAACGTGTTCCCGGCCGCGATGTGGAACAACGTGCCGACCTCCGATGTCGAGGCCGGCAGCCTCAACAACGCCGCGCGCCAGACCGTGCCATGGGCAATGGAAAACACGCCGATGCCGATGTCCGGTGACCATGCCGAGCACATGGCCCACGGCGGCATGCAACACGGTCCCGCCGCACCCGCGATCACCCTGCAAGACGTGCAGAACATCGCCATTGAGCGCAAGGTCGAACCCGGCTACAGCATCACTCTGCCGACCACCGCGACCGGGGTATTCACCATTGCCGTGTTCGCCGACGACCCGCGTAACGATGCGACCCTGCATGTCGATCAGTACACCGGCAAGGTCCTCGCCGATGTGCGTTTCGAGCAGTACGGCGCGGTGGCACGGGCCACGGAAATCGGTGTGATGCTGCATGAGGGCAAGATGTTCGGCACCTTCAACCAGATCGTCGTGCTGCTGATCTGCCTGATGATTCTGCTCAGCGCCGTCAGCGGTGTGGTGATCTGGTGGAAGCGCCGTCCGCAGGGCAAGTTCGGCGTGCCGCCGCTGCGCCATGACCTGCCGAAATGGAAAACCGGCGTGGCGATCATGCTCGCTCTGGCCGTGATCTTTCCGCTGGTGGGCGCTTCGCTGGTGCTGGTCTGGCTGCTGGATCGCCTGCTGTTGTCGCGTCTGGGCCGCCAAGCTGAATCTGCCTCAACTTCAACGTGAAGCAGGCGAGATGCGCGTTTCAGACAGATCTTTAAACTGCCGGGGTTTAAACTCCGGCAGATTTTAGTGTTACTGTATAACGCAAGTGTGCCGCTCTGCCCGCGATCAAAAGTTGCGGGCTTTCTTTTGAAGAAGTGATTCACCGCCCCGATGAACAAGTACCTCTTGTCCAGCCTCTGCCTGTTCGCCCTGAACAACGCCAACGCCGACAGCCAGCCGTTGACGCTGCCCGCGGGCACCATCACCGCGCCTGCGCTTGACGAAGAAAATGTCAGCCTGACCACGCCGACCTCCGCCGGTTCGCGCCTGAACCTGACGGCCCTGGAAACCCCGGCCAGCGTCGAAAGCCTCAGCGGCGAGCAGGTTCGCGCCCGTGGCGATCGCAGCGTGCAGGACGCGGTGTCGCGCAGCACCGGCATCAGCCGCACCGGCACCCCGGGCGATGGCGGCACCTCGTTGCAGGCGCGCGGTTTTACCGGGCAGAGTTCAGTGATGCAGTTGTATGACGGCAACCGCATGTACACCGGCATGGGCACCGTGACCTTTCCGGTCGACACCTGGTCGGTGCAGCGCGTCGACGTGCTGCGTGGCCCGGCCTCGGTGCTGTACGGCGAAGGCGCGACCGGTGCGGTGGTCAACGTGATTGCGAAGCAACCGTTCGAGGGCGACATCGAAAACCACTTGCGCCTCGGCTACGGCTCCTACGACCGTCAGCAGCAGGCATTCGACAGCGGCGGTTCGCTGAGCGACACCCTGAGCTATCGGCTCAATCTCAATCGCCTGCGCAGCAACGGCTGGATTGATCGCGGTGATTCATCAAGCGATTTCATCAGCGCCGCGCTGCGCTGGCAGGCCACCGAAGACCTGGCCTTCACCCTCGCCCACGATTACGGCGATCAGCGCCCGCAGAACGACTTCGGCACGCCGTTGATCAACGGCCAATTGAAAGACAGCCTGCGCAACAAGAACTACAACGTGCGCGACGACCAGCAGCACTACAACGATCAGTGGACGCGCCTGACCACGGATTGGCAGATCAACGATGCCGTCAGTGCCAGCAACGAGCTGTATTACCTCAAGGCCCGGCGCCGCTGGCAGAACGCCGAGAACTACAACTTCGACACCGCCACGCAACAGCTCAGCCGCAGCGGCTACTTCGGCATCGGCCACCAACAGGAACAGGTCGGTGACCGCCAGACCTTCACCTTCAAGCACTCGCTGTTCGGCCTCGACAGCCAGACCGTGACTGGCGTCGATTACAACCGCATCCGTTTCCAGCTCAACAGCAACTCGCCGTTCAACGATGTGTTGCCCAACGGTCAGCCCTTGGATCTGTATCACCCGCAACCGGGCTATTTCGAAAGCGCCAACCCGTACCGCGACCAGTTCGACAGCACCACCAGACAGATGTCAGTGTTCGGCGAAAACCGCACACAACTCAGCGAGCGCTGGTCGCTGGTGACCGGCGTGCGCCGTGACTATGTACAGGTGGATCGCAACAACCTGGTCGACGACAGCCAGAGCGACAAGACCCTGACCGGCAATAACTGGAAGGCTGGACTGGTGTTTGCCCTGACGCCCGAGACTTCGTTTTACGCTCAGGTCGCGACCAGCACCGACGGCATTGGTGGCCTGATATCCCTGAGCCCGAGTCAGCAGCAATACGACCTGTCCACGGCACGCCAGACCGAGGTCGGCATGAAGCAGTTGTTCTGGGATCAACGCGGCGAGTTCACCCTGGCGGCCTATCGCATCGTCAAAAAGAAGCTGCTGACCGACGATCCGGGTAACCCGACGCTCAAGCAGCAAGTCGGTCAGCAATCGTCCAACGGTCTTGAAGCCAGCCTCGACCTGCAACTGCCGCACGCCTGGCAACTGCAGGCCAACGCCGCCATCGTCAAGGCCAAGTACGATGACTTCTCCGAAGTGGTCAACGGACAGACGCTGTCGTACAACGGCAATCGTCCGGTGGATGTACCGCGTCAAACTGCCAATCTGTGGCTCAATAAAAACCTCAGCGATGATCTGAAGGCTGGCGCCGGCGTGCGTTATGTCGACGCGCGCTACGCCGACATGGCCAACCGCAACGAGCTGCCCAGTTACACCGTGGTCGATGCGACGCTGTCGTGGCAAGCCTTGCGCAACACCACGCTGGGCCTGCAGCTGAACAATCTGTTTGACCGCCGGTACGCACAAAGCCAATACAATGACGGCCAGCAATGGATCCTCGGCGAGCCGAGGTCGTTCTTCGTCACCGCTGATTACACCTTTTAAAAGCTCAAACATTCCTGTGGTGAGGGGATTTATCCCCGATCGGCGGCGAAGCCGTCGCAATCCGATGAATACAGTCTTCTGACAAATCGTGATTACAGGTTTTGGGACCGCTGCGCGGTCCATCGGGGATAAATCCCCTCACCACAAATGATGTAATGAATTCAGGAATTTGATGACCTCGCTAAATCTCGCCAACCTTGCCTGGACACCCCTGGGCCACGGCCACTGCCATCACCAGTTCCAGCTGCGTGATGCCTCGTTGCAGGTGGCCGCCGGTGAGTTTGTCGGGCTGATCGGCCCCAACGGCAGCGGCAAGACCAGCCTGCTGCGCTGCGCCTATCGCTTCAGTCAGCCGGAAAGCGGCGAGGTCAGACTCGATCACCACAACGTGTGGAAGCAATCCTCGCGCTGGTGCGCACAACGCATCGCCGTGGTTCTGCAGGAATTCCCCGATGCCTTTGGCCTGACCGTCGAAGAAGTGGTCGCCATGGGTCGCACGCCGCACAAAGGCCTGTTCGATGGCGACACGCTGGAAGATCGCAATCTGGCGACGCAAGCGCTCAAATCCGTCGGCCTCGACGGCTTCGAAGACCACGCGTTCGCCACCCTGTCCGGCGGTGAGAAGCAGCGGGTGATCCTTGCCCGCGCCCTGACCCAGCAACCGCAACTGTTGATCCTCGACGAGCCGACCAACCACCTCGACCCGCGTTATCAGCTCGAACTGCTGCAACTGGTCAAACGTCTGCAGATCGGCACCCTCGCCAGCATCCACGACCTGAACCTGGCCGCCGCGTTCTGCGACCGGCTGTACGTGATCAATCACGGCCGGATCGTCGCCAGCGGCACGCCGCCAGAAGTACTGACCACCGAGTTGCTGCGCGACGTGTTCGGCGTCGAGGCGTTGATCGACTCCCACCCCCTCCACGGCTACCCGCGAATCACCTGGATAACCCGACCATGACTGTGCGTTCCCTGCTTTGCGTCGCTCTTCTATTGTGCAGTGCCCAGGCCTTGGCCGAAGCCACCAAATACCCGCTGACCGTCCATAGCTGCAACCGCGAAGTGACCTTCAACGAGGCGCCGAAGCACGCGGTCAGCCACGACATCAACATGACTCAGATGATGCTCGCCCTCGGCCTCAAACCGCGCATGGCCGGCTACAGCGGCGTCAGCGGCTGGAAGTCGGTGACGCCCCAGATGCAGTCGCTGCTCGACGGCTTGCCGGAGCTGGCCGCGAAATATCCGTCGGTGGAAACCCTGCTCAACGCCAACGTCGATTTCTTTTTCGCCGGCTGGGATTACGGCATGCGCGTCGGCGGCGATCTCACCCCGCAGACCCTGCAACCACTGGGCATCAACGTGTATGAGCTGACCGAGTCCTGCGCCTTCGTGATGAAGCGTCCGGCGGCGACGCTGGATGACACCTACAACGACCTGCGCAACCTCGGGAAGATTTTCGACGTACAGGATCGCGCCAACGCACTGATCGCCGACATGCAGAATCAGGTCGCCGAGATCCGTAAAGACCTGCCCGCCGACAAGCCGCGTGTGTTCCTCTACGACAGTGGCGAAGACCGCGCCATGACCTCCGGCCGACTCGGCATGCCGCAGGCGCTGATCGATGCGGCGGGTGGGCGCAACATTCTCGATGACGTCGACGCGAGCTGGACCCGGGTCAACTGGGAGACCGTGGTCGAACGCAATCCGCAGGTGATCGTGATCGTCGACTACAGCGAAATCACTGCCGAGCAGAAGATCGAATTTCTGCTGAAGAACCCGGCGCTGCAATCGGTCGATGCGATCAAGAACCAGCGCTTCATTGTCATCCCTTACGTGCAGGCCACGCCGGGGATCGATAACGTGCTGGCGGTGGAAACCCTGGCCAAAGGGTTCCACGGCGAATGATCGACCGTCGCTACGCCTTGTTGCTGATCGCCCTCGGCGCCGTGTTGCTGGTGTCGTGCGTGGTCTCGCTCGGCTTTGGCCCGGCGCGGGTGCCGGTGGAGGTGGTGTGGCGGATTCTGCTGCACAAGGCCTTCGGTTTCGGCGAGATGAGCTGGAGCGCCGGGCAGGAGCACATCGTCTGGCTGATCCGCGTGCCGCGCATGCTGCTCGGGGCGTTGGTCGGTGCCGGGCTCGCGTTGATCGGCGCGGTGCTGCAGGCGGTGACGCGTAATCCACTGGCCGATCCGCACCTGCTCGGCGTCACCTCTGGCGCGACCCTCGGCGCAGTGATCGTGGTGCTGCACATTGGTGAAATCGTTGGCCTGCTGACCTTGCCGATTGCCGCCTTCATGGGTGCATTGCTGAGCATGTTTCTGGTATTGGGCATCGCCAATCGGCAGGGTCGACTCGACAGCGACCGCTTGCTGCTGTGCGGCGTGGCGGTGTCGTTCGTGATGATGGCGATCGCCAACCTGCTGTTGTTCATGGGCGACCATCGCGCCAGCTCGGCGGTGATGTTCTGGATGCTCGGCGGCCTTGGCCTAGCGCGTTGGGAGCTGCTGGCGATACCCGCGCTGAGCGTGTTGCTCGGCCTCGGTCTGCTGCTGGGCATGGCCCGCCCGTTGAATGCACTGATGGCTGGCGAGCAGACCGCCGTGACCCTCGGCCTGAATGCCCGGGCGGTGCGTTTGCGGGTGTTTGTGATCGCCTCGTTGATGACCGGAGTGCTGGTGTCGATCAGTGGCTCGATCGGCTTTGTCGGGCTGATGGTGCCGCACATTGCCCGGCGTCTGGTGGGTGCCGAACATCGCCGTCTGCTGCCGGCCTGCGTACTGCTCGGCAGCCTGTTTCTGGTGTGGGTCGATGTGGCCGCGCGAACCCTGATCGCGCCGGAAGACCTGCCCATCGGCGTTGCCACCGCGGCCATCGGCGGCCTGTTCTTCATCGGCCTGATGCGCCGCCGCTGACACAACACAATCCCCCTGCAGGAGCTGCCGCAGGCTGCGATCTCTTGATCTTGCTTTTGATCATTAGAAATCAAGGTCAAAAGATCGCAGCCTGCGGCAGCTCCTACAGGAATTGTGGGCGCCCCAATCTGGCGCGGCCGCCTGCACCAACGCTCTCTCCGCGTCCCTTCATGGTGCACCCCACCCACGCGCGACCGCTCTAAACCGACATTTTCCTGCCCGATCCCGACCGGGCACAGCCCTTGCAAAACACCCTTCAGTCGTCCGCATCTGCCAACCATAAAAAACTTTAACGTTCATGGAGATCGCACAATGAAGCGTCGCAGTTTGATCAAGGCTTTCACACTCACGGCATCCATTGCCGCGATGGGCATGACCTGGACTGTCCAGGCCGCCGAGACCATCAAGGTGGGGATTCTGCATTCGTTGTCCGGGACCATGGCGATTTCCGAAACGTCGCTCAAGGACATGGCGCTGATGACCATCGAGGAGATCAACGCCAAGGGCGGGGTGAATGGCAAGATGCTCGAACCGGTGGTGGTCGACCCGGCGTCGAACTGGCCGCTGTTCGCCGAGAAAGGCCGGCAGTTGCTGACTCAGGACAAGGTCGCGGTGGTGTTCGGCTGCTGGACCTCGGTGTCGCGCAAATCGGTGCTGCCGGTGTTCGAAGAACTCAACGGCCTGCTGTTCTACCCGGTGCAATACGAAGGCGAAGAGATGTCGCCGAACGTGTTTTACACCGGCGCCGCGCCGAACCAGCAAGCGATCCCGGCCGTTGAATACCTGATGAGCGAAGAAGGTGGCAGCGCCAAGCGTTTCTTCCTGCTCGGCACCGACTACGTCTACCCGCGCACCACCAACAAGATCCTGCGCTCGTTCCTGCACTCCAAAGGCGTGGCCGACAAGGACATCGAAGAGGTCTACACCCCGTTCGGTCACAGCGACTATCAAACCATCGTCGCCAACATCAAGAAATTCTCCGCCGGCGGCAAGACCGCTGTGATCTCGACGGTCAACGGCGACTCCAACGTGCCGTTCTACAAAGAGCTGGCCAACCAGGGGCTGAAGGCGACCGATGTACCGGTGGTGGCGTTCTCCGTGGGTGAAGAAGAACTGCGCGGCATCGACACCAAACCGCTGGTGGGCAACCTTGCGGCGTGGAACTACTTCGAGTCCGTGGAGAACCCGGTGAACAAAAAGTTCGTCGCTGACTGGAAGGCTTACGCGAAGAAACACAACCTGCCGGGCGCCGACAAAGCGGTGACCAACGACCCGATGGAAGCCACCTACGTCGGCATCCACATGTGGGCGCAGGCGGCGGAGAAAGCCAAGTCCACCGACGTCGACAAAGTCCGCGAAGCGCTGGCCGGCCAGACCTTCGCCGCACCCTCGGGTTACACCTTGACCATGGACAAGACCAATCACCACCTGCACAAACCAGTGATGATCGGCGAGATCCAGAACGATGGTCAGTTCAACGTCGTGTGGCAGACCGAAGGCCCGATCCGTGCGCAGCCGTGGAGTCCGTTTATCGATGGCAACGACAAGAAACCGGATTATGCGGTGAAGAGCAACTGAGCCATTGGGTGTCGGGCTGATGAGCATTTTCGGCCCGACACAATCCCTCTGTGGGAACAATATTTTGTGGTGAGGGGATTCATCCCCGACCGGCTGCGAAGCAGTCGCGAAGCAGTCGCGAAATCAGTCGACGCGATCAATCTGATACACCGCGACCGCTGGATTTGGGGCTGCTTCGCAACCCATCGGGGATGAATCCCCTCGCCACAAAGACTGCGCCCACCATTAGTCCGCGCAAGGCGACTCTTTATGCCGACTACCCTTTACCGCTTCATCCTCGCCCTCGCACTGTTGGTGCCGATGGCCGGCCACGCCAGCGACGCCGAAGACTTCGTCGCCGCCAATCCCGTGCAGCAAGCCAAACTGCTGGAAGCCTGGGCTGCGCAGCCCGAGCCGGCGCGTGTCGAACTGATCAACGCCCTGCAGCAAGGCGAATTGACCCTCGAGGGCCAAACCAAAACCCTGCGCCTGAACAACCGCCTGCGGGGTCTGATCGACACCGCTCTGGCCAGCCACCAATTGCTCGCCGCCGACGCCAAAACCCGTCTGACTGCCGCGCAGCAATTGCAGAAAAGCGCGAAACCCGCGCAGCTGAAATTCCTCGACCAGCAACTGGCTGGCGAAAAAGACGAGAACGTCCACGCCGCCCTGAGCCTGGCGCTGGCCAACCTGCAACTGGTGGACAGCGACCCGGCGGTGCGTCTGGCCGCCGTACGCCTGCTCGGCGAAACCGGCGATCCGCTGGCCCGCACCCGCCTCGAAGGACTGCTCGAACCTGGCGTCGAAAGCGATGCCGGTGTGCGTACCGCCGCCGAAACCAGCCTGGCGCAGGTCAAGCGCAAACTGCTGATCGGTGAAGTATTGGGTCAGGCGTTCAGCG
This sequence comes from Pseudomonas sp. m6p, assembly GCF_055760375.1. NCBI lineage: Bacteria > Pseudomonadati > Pseudomonadota > Gammaproteobacteria > Pseudomonadales > Pseudomonadaceae > Pseudomonas > Pseudomonas sp. m6p. The sequence goes on along the minus strand of NZ_CM147084.1, from coordinate 6,585,072 downwards.
GCATGTCCCTCGGCTCGATTCTGCTGCTCGCGGCCCTCGGCCTCGCGATCACCTTCGGCCTGCTCGGGGTGATCAACATGGCCCACGGCGAGATGCTGATGCTCGGCGCCTACTCGACCTACGTGGTGCAGTTGCTGTTCCAGCGCTACGCGCCACAGGCGATCGAGTTCTATCCGCTGATTGCGTTGCCGGTGGCGTTCTTCGTCACCGCAGCAATCGGCATGGCGCTGGAGCGCACGGTGATTCGACACCTCTATGGCCGACCGCTGGAAACCCTGCTCGCCACTTGGGGCATCAGCCTGATGCTGATCCAGTTGGTGCGCCTGCTGTTCGGTGCACAGAACGTTGAGGTGGCGAATCCGGCGTGGCTGTCCGGCGGGATTCAGGTGCTGCCGAATCTTGTCCTGCCGTACAACCGCATCGTGATCATCGCCTTCGCCTTGTTCGTGGTGGCGCTGACCTGGCTGCTGCTGAACAAGACCCGCCTCGGCCTCAATGTCCGCGCGGTCACGCAGAACCGCAACATGGCCGCCTGCTGCGGCGTGCCCACCGGGCGCGTCGACATGCTCGCCTTCGGCCTCGGTTCGGGCATCGCCGGCCTCGGTGGCGTGGCGCTGAGCCAGATCGGCAACGTCGGCCCGGACCTCGGCCAGAGCTACATCATCGACTCGTTCCTGGTGGTGGTGCTGGGCGGTGTCGGCCAACTCGCCGGCAGCGTACTGGCGGCGTTCGGCCTGGGCATCGCCAACAAGATTCTCGAACCGCAGATCGGTGCGGTGCTCGGCAAGATCCTGATCCTCGCGCTGATCATTCTGTTCATCCAGAAACGTCCGCAAGGCCTCTTCGCACTGAAAGGACGGGTGATCGACTGATGAACCAGCCTCTACTTGTCACGGCCACGCAAAAGGCCGGCCCGAAACTCACGCTTGCCATCGGCGCGGTGATCCTCGCGCTGTTGATCGCCCTGCCGTTGCTCTCGCTGTTGCCGGCGGACAGCGCGCTGCACGTCTCGGCCTACACCCTGACGCTGGTCGGCAAAATCCTCTGCTACGCCATCGTTGCTCTGGCGCTGGATCTGGTCTGGGGTTACGCCGGGCTGCTGTCGCTGGGCCACGGGCTGTTCTTCGCCCTCGGCGGTTATGCGATGGGCATGTACCTGATGCGCCAGGCCGCCGGTGACGGCTTACCGGCGTTCATGACCTTTCTGTCGTGGACCGAATTACCGTGGTACTGGAGCGGCACCAGCAGTTTTATCTGGTCGATGTGTCTGGTGGTGCTGGCGCCAGGTCTGCTGGCGCTGGTGTTCGGTTTCTTTGCCTTCCGCTCGCGGATCAAGGGCGTGTATTTCTCGATCATGACCCAGGCCCTGACCTTCGCCGGCATGCTCCTGTTTTTCCGCAACGAGACCGGCTTCGGCGGTAACAACGGCTTCACCAACTTCCGCACGATTCTCGGCTTCGGCATCACTGAACCGGGCACCCGCGCGGTGCTGTTTCTGGCCACCGTGCTGTTGCTGGTGGCGAGTCTGTTCATCGGCTGGCGTCTGGCGCAGAGCAAGTTCGGCCGGGTGCTGACCGCGCTGCGCGATGCGGAAAACCGCCTGATGTTCTGCGGCTACGACCCGCGCGGTTTCAAGCTGTTTGTCTGGGTCTTGAGCGCGGTGCTGTGCGGTCTGGCCGGGGCGTTGTACGTACCGCAAGTGGGGATCATCAACCCCAGCGAAATGTCGCCGACCAATTCGATCGAAGCGGCGGTGTGGGTCGCCCTTGGCGGACGCGGAACCTTGATCGGACCGCTGCTCGGCGCCGGGGTGGTCAACGGCATGAAGAGTTGGTTCACCGTGGCTTTCCCTGAATACTGGCTGTTCTTCCTCGGCGCGCTGTTCATCGTCGTGACGTTGTATTTGCCCAAAGGCGTGATCGGCCTGCTGAAGAAACGAGGTGAACAATGAGAGTCACTGCGAGTGCTGAATTCATGCTCGAACCGGCGTTTTTCCCCGTGGAACCGAACAAGGATGAGGGCACCAGCCGCGACTCGATCGGCCTCGGCCAGCGCGTCGGCCCGGGCCTCGATACCCGCCACGGCACGATCCTGACCCTGGAAGACATCAGCGTCAGCTTCGACGGTTTTCGCGCCCTGAACAATCTGAACCTGTACATCGGCGTCGGCGAGTTGCGCTGCATCATCGGCCCCAACGGCGCGGGCAAGACCACGCTGATGGACGTGATCACCGGCAAGACCCGCCCCAGTCACGGCAAGGCCTGGTTCGGCGAAACCCTCGACCTGACGCAGATGAGCGAAGTGCAGATTGCCCAGGCCGGGATCGGTCGCAAGTTCCAGAAACCCACAGTGTTCGAAGCGCTGAGCGTGTTCGAGAACCTGGAACTGGCGCAGAAAACCGACAAGTCGGTGTGGGCCAGTTTGCGGGCGAAGTTGAGCGGCGAGCAGAAAGACCGGATCAGCGAAGTGCTCGACACCATTCGCCTGACCACCTCGGTCAATCGCCCGGCGGGCCTGCTGTCACACGGGCAGAAGCAGTTTCTGGAGATCGGCATGTTGCTGATGCAGGACCCGCAACTGCTGCTGCTCGACGAACCGGTGGCGGGCATGACCGATGCCGAAACCGAATTCACCGCCGAGCTGTTCAAGTCGCTGGCCGGCAAGCATTCGCTGATGGTGGTGGAGCACGACATGGGCTTCGTCGGCTCGATTGCCGACCATGTGACGGTGCTGCATCAGGGCAGCGTGCTGGCGGAAGGGTCGCTGGAACAGGTGCAGGAAAACGAGCGGGTGATCGAGGTCTACCTCGGCCGCTGATGATCCATCCCCTGTAGGAGCTGCCGAAGGCTGCGATCTTTTGATCTTGATCTTAAAAACAAGATCAAAAGATCGCAGCCTTCGGCAGCTCCTACACAGGGATTTGAGGAGATTTTGAGAATGCTGCAAGTCGACAAGCTGCACCAGTACTACGGCGGTAGCCACATCCTCCGTGGCCTCTCATTCGACGTAAAAGTCGGCGAAGTCACCTGCCTGCTCGGGCGCAACGGCGTGGGCAAGACCACCCTGCTCAAATGCCTGATGGGCCTGTTGCCGGCCAAGGAAGGCGTGGTGAATTGGGAAGGCAAAGCGATCACCACGCTCAAGCCGCACCAGCGGGTACACGCCGGTATCGCCTATGTGCCACAGGGCCGGGAAATCTTCGGCCGGCTCACGGTGGAAGAGAATCTGCTGATGGGTTTGTCGCGGTTTCCCGGCAGTGAAGCGAAGGAAGTCCCAAGTTTCATCTACGAATTGTTCCCGGTGCTGCTACAAATGAAGCAGCGCCGCGGCGGCGACCTGTCCGGCGGCCAGCAACAGCAGCTCGCTATCGGTCGCGCCCTGGCCAGTCGTCCGCGTTTGCTGATCCTCGACGAACCCACCGAAGGCATCCAGCCCTCGGTGATCAAGGAGATCGGCGCGGTGATCAAAAAGCTCGCGGCGCGGGGCGACATGGCCATTTTGCTGGTGGAGCAGTTCTACGATTTCGCTGCGGAGCTGGCCGATCAATATCTGGTGATGTCCCGGGGCGAGATCGTGCAACAGGGTCGCGGCGAAAATATGGAGGCCGAGGGTGTACGAGGTCTGGTAACAATTTAATCTGTAGCTTCCTAACGATAATCACAAACCATGAACTTACCGCTTCCCACTGCCCTGTTTACCCCGAGCTGGCACGCCGAGCTGGAACTGGCCTACGCCCGCTTCGGCGACTGCACGCGCCCGGTTCAGCGCCGGCATCTCGGCCCGCTGCGCGTGCAAAAGCACCTGTACGCCGAAGGCCCTGAGGTCTGCCAGCACATCATCGTCCACCCGCCGGGCGGGATCGCCGGCGGTGACCGGCTAAACATCAGCGCCCGCGTCGAAGCAGACGCCTGGGCGCAGATCACCAGCCCCGGCGCGGCCAAGTGGTATCGCGCGGCGGGGCCGGCCTATCAGCAACTCGATTTGAAAGTGGCCGCAGGTGCGACGCTGGAGTGGCTGCCGCAGGAAACCATCGTCTACAGCGCCGCCCAGGCCGAACTCACCACCTCGATCGAACTTGAAGGCGATGCGCGGCTGTTCTACTGGGACGTGGTGGCGCTGGGCCGACCGGCCAGTCGCGAGCGCTTCGACCTCGGACACTTTCAAGCGCATCTGGATATCCGTCGTGACGGGCGATTGCTCTGGCACGAACGTCAGAGGATTACTGGCGGTGACGGTTTGCTGGATTCGCCCATCGGTCTGAATGGCGATCCGGTGTTCGCCACGCTGTTGGTCACCGGTGAAATCGACGCCGAGCTGCTGGAGCGCTGTCGTTCGCTGACGCATGCCGTGCGCGGGGATTTGACCCAGTTGCCGGGGCTGTTGGTTGCCCGCTGCCTGGCGAGCGAGGCACTGCTGGCCCGCGCCTGGCTGATCGACCTGTGGCGCCTGCTGCGCCCGGCCCTGCTCGGCCGCGAGGCCCAGCCACCACGAATCTGGAATACCTGAAATGCACTCCCCGTATTCCTCTGTAGGAGCTGCCGAAGGCTGCGATCTTTTGATCTTGCTGTAAAAAATCAAGATCAAAAGATCGCAGCCTTCGGCAGCTCCTACAGAGCGTACGACTTAACTTTCTTCTGCCGAGATTTGAAAAACAAATGGACCTGACCCCACGCGAAAAAGACAAGTTGCTGATCTTCACCGCCGGCCTCGTCGCCGAGCGCCGACTGGCCCGTGGCGTGAAGCTCAACTACCCGGAAGCCATGGCCTACATCTCCGCCGCGCTGCTCGAAGGCGCCCGTGACGGCCAGACCGTGGCCGAGCTGATGCACTACGGCACCACCCTGTTGAGCCGCGAGCAAGTGATGGAAGGCATTCCGGAAATGATCCCGGAGATCCAGGTCGAAGCGACGTTCCCCGACGGCACCAAACTGGTCACCGTCCACCAACCGATCGTTTGAGGACTCGCCATGACCTACACCATTCGCGATGCCCTGCACGCCGACCTGCCGGCGATCCGTGACATCTACAACGACGCGGTGCTCAACACCACGGCGATCTGGAACGAATCGGCGGTCGACCTCGGCAACCGCCAGGCGTGGTTCAGCGCCCGTCAGGCCCAGGCCTATCCGATTCTGGTGATCGTCGACGCCGACAACGTGGTGCTCGGCTACGCTTCCTTTGGCGACTGGCGGCCGTTCGACGGTTTCCGTCACACCGTCGAGCACTCGGTCTACGTGCGCAGCGACCAGCGCGGCAATGGCCTTGGCCCGCAATTGATGAGCGTGCTGATCGAGCGGGCCAAAGCCTGCGACAAGCATGTGATGGTCGCCGCCATCGAAAGTGGCAATGCCGCTTCCATTCGTCTGCATGAACGCGCCGGTTTCAGCATCACCGGACAGATGCCGCAAGTCGGCACCAAGTTCGGCCGCTGGCTCGACCTGACCTTCATGCAACTGATCCTCAACCCTGGCGCGCAGCCGCCGCTCGCCAACAAGGAGTGACACGCGATGAACCCCGCCCAACTGCGACGCGTCAATGCGGAAAGTTTTGCGCACTATCGTCAGGGCCTGATTGATCTGCTGCTCGACGCCGTGGGTTATGGCGCCAGCGTCGGCTTCATGGCCGACCTTGATGCCGCGCAGGCTCGCGCCTACTTCGATGAAGTGCAGCAACACGTGAACAAGGGCAGCGTGTTGCTCTGGGTGGTGGTCAAGGATGAAGAGGTGCAGGCCAGCGTGCAGTTGGGCCTGTGCCAGAAAGCCAACGGCCTCAATCGCGCTGAAGTGCAAAAACTGCTGGTGCGCGAACAGGCGCGGCGGCGAGGCCTCGGTCAGCAATTGATGAACGCGCTGGAACTCGAAGCGGCCAAGCACAAGCGCGGCATGCTCTACCTCGACACCGAGGCCGGCTCGCCCGCCGAAGAGTTCTACAAGGCCCTGGGTTACACCCGCGCCGGTGAAATTCCCGATTACGCCTGCGACCCGCACGGCACGTACCGTCCGACCGCCCTCTACTACAAGATTCTGCAAGGAGCCCGGCCATGATTCCCGGCCAGTACCAGATCCAGCCCGGCGACATCGAACTGAATGTCGGCCGCCGCACCCTCAGCCTGAAAGTCGCCAACAGCGGTGACCGGCCGATTCAGGTCGGTTCGCACTATCACTTTTTCGAAACCAATGACGCGCTGACCTTCGACCGCGCCGCCAGCCGTGGCATGCGCCTGAACATTCCGGCCGGCACCGCCGTGCGCTTCGAGCCGGGGCAGAGCCGCGAGGTCGAGTTGGTGGAGTACGCCGGGCATCGGCGGGTGTTCGGCTTTGCCGGGCGGGTCATGGGTGATCTCGACTGAAGCAGATTCACCTGTGGTGAGGGGTTTATCTGTGGTGAGGGGATTCATCCCCGATCGACCGCGCAGCGGTCGCCAACCGCCACCTGCCCCACCACAAAATCACTTTTGCTGAATGGCGGGTGCTTCGCACCCGATCGGGGATGAATCCCCTCGCCACAATAAATTTTTGCAAGGAATTGAAATGAAGATTTCCCGGCAAGCCTACGCCGACATGTTCGGCCCCACCGTCGGCGACAAGGTGCGCCTGGCGGACACCGAGTTGTGGATCGAAGTCGAAAAAGACTTCACCACCTACGGCGAAGAAGTGAAGTTCGGCGGCGGCAAAGTCATCCGTGACGGCCAGGGCCAGAGCCAGTTGCTCGCCGCCGAAGTGGTCGACACGCTGATCACCAATGCGTTGATCATCGACCACTGGGGCATCGTCAAAGCCGACGTCGGTCTCAAGGACGGGCGCATCGCTGCTATCGGCAAGGCCGGTAACCCGGACGTACAACCGAACGTGACCATCGCCATCGGCGCCAGCACCGAGGTGATCGCCGGTGAAGGCATGATCCTCACTGCCGGCGGCATCGACACGCACATCCACTTCATCTGCCCGCAGCAGATCGAAGAAGCGCTGATGAGCGGCGTCACCACCATGATCGGTGGCGGCACCGGACCTGCCACCGGCACCAACGCCACCACCTGCACCTCCGGGCCGTGGCACCTGGCGCGCATGCTGCAGGCCGCCGACGCGTTCCCGTTGAACATCGGCCTCACCGGCAAGGGCAACGCCAGCCTGCCGGAGCCGTTGATCGAGCAGGTCAAGGCCGGGGCCATCGGCCTCAAACTGCACGAAGACTGGGGCACCACCCCGGCGAGCATCGACAATTGCCTGAGCGTCGCCGACCAGTACGACGTACAAGTGGCGATCCACACCGACACCCTCAACGAGTCCGGCTTCGTCGAAACCACCTTGGGCGCGTTCAAGGGCCGCACCATCCACACCTATCACACCGAAGGTGCCGGTGGCGGTCACGCGCCGGACATCATCAAGGCCTGCGGTTTCCCTAACGTGCTACCGAGTTCGACCAACCCGACCCGGCCGTTCACCCGCAATACCATCGACGAACACCTCGACATGTTGATGGTCTGCCACCACCTCGACCCGAGCATCGCCGAAGACGTGGCGTTCGCCGAAAGCCGTATCCGCCGCGAGACGATTGCCGCCGAAGACATCCTCCACGACCTCGGCGCGTTCTCGATGATCAGCTCCGACAGCCAGGCCATGGGCCGTGTCGGCGAAGTCATCACGCGTACATGGCAGACCGCCGACAAGATGAAAAAGCAGCGCGGCCCGCTGCCCCAGGACGGCGAAGGCAACGACAACTTCCGCGCCAAGCGCTACATCGCCAAATACACGATCAACCCGGCGATCACCCACGGCATCAGCCATGAGGTGGGCTCGGTGGAGGTCGGCAAATGGGCCGACCTGGTGCTCTGGCGCCCGGCGTTCTTCGGCGTAAAACCGACGCTGATCCTCAAGGGCGGCGCCATCGCTGCCAGCCTGATGGGCGACGCCAATGCGTCGATCCCAACCCCGCAACCGGTGCACTACCGCCCGATGTTCGCCAGCTACGGCGGCTCGCTGCACGCCACCAGCCTGACGTTCATCAGCCAGGCCGCACAGGAGGCAGGGCTGCCCGAGGCACTGGGACTGAAGAAGAAAATCGCCGTGGTCAAAGGCTGCCGCGATGTGCAGAAAACCGACCTGATCCACAACGATTACCTGCCGAACATCGACGTCGATCCGCAGACCTATCAGGTCAAGGCCGACGGTGTGCTGCTGTGGTGTGAACCGGCGGAAACCTTGCCGATGGCTCAGCGTTACTTCCTGTTCTGACACACGGCAAAAGGCCCCCGACCCGCGTCTTGCGCACGGGCCGGGGGCCTTTTTCATGGGGCAGGAAAACCGATGCGCAAACGGTCGTGTATTTCCCGCCAAAGGGGCTAATATTCGATTCGCTCCGCCTATTTTCAGGAACTGCCCATGCGTCTTTCCGAGTTCATCTTGGCCAACATCGAGCCTATCGTCGATGAATGGGAACAGTTCGCCGCGACCATCACGCCGGCGGCCGACCATCTGGATTCCACTGCGCTGCGCGATCACGCCAGCGAGATTCTGCGGGCCGCCGCCCGTGACATGAGCAAGCCACAAAGCCCCGCCGAACAGGCTGCCAAAGCCAAGGGCGAGGGCCCGGAAAAAACCCCGAGTCTGGACGAGGCCGGCGCCAGCCATGGCGAACTGCGCCACACCGTCGGTTTCGATCTGGTGCAGATGACCAGCGAATTCCGCCATTTGCGCGCCTGTGTGATCCGCCTGTGGGTCAACAGCCTTGAGTCGCCGGACGTGACCTACTTCCAGGACATGATCCGCTTCAACGAAGCCATCGACGAAGCCCTCGCCGAATCCACCGCAGCCTACGCCGAGCAGGTCAACCGTTCGCGCGACATTTTCCTCGCCATTCTCGGCCATGACCTGCGCGCGCCGCTGCAGGCGGTGAGCATGTCCACCGAACTGCTGCTGCGCAAATCCAGCCTTGAAGGCGATGCCCTGGCCTGCGCCCAGCACATCAAGCGTGGCGCGCGGCACATGGCGACGATGGTCAGCGACCTGCTGGAGCTGGTGCGCAGTCGCCTCGGCCGTAGCCTGCCGATCGAGCCGGCAGCGATGGACCTGGCCGTTGCGGCGCGGGCGGCGATTGCCGAAGCCTGCGCCGGTAATCCGCTATCCGATCCGAAGCTCACGGTGCACGGCGACACCCGTGGGGTGTGGGACGCCGGGCGAATCGACCAGCTCCTGCAAAACCTGATCGGCAACGCCTTGCAGCACGGCACCAGCCAACGCGACGTGACCCTTGATCTGCGTGGCGAGGACGACAACGTGTGCCTGACGGTGCACAACTACGGCACACCGATTTCCGAAGAGGCGATCGGCACGATTTTCGACCCGCTGGTGCGCAGCGCCGACGAAGAACTCGGGCAGCCGTCGACCAGCCTCGGGTTGGGCTTGTTCATCGTCAAGGAAGTGGTGAGCGCCCATGGCGGGACAATCGACGTCAGCTCGAGCGAGGCTGACGGGACGCTGTTCAGTGTGGTGTTGCCAAGAAAGGTTTAAGCAGGGAAATCTGCGGTGAATTCATCGCTGGCAAGCCAGCTCCCACAGATCCGGCGTCGAATACAAACTTTGTGTACGACATAGTTCCTTGTGGGAGCTGGCTTGCCAGCGATGAGGCCGGCCAATACTACCGAAAACCTATTCGACCACCAGCCGCCCCAAGCGCTGCCTGAGCATCCGGTTCTCCGCCCGCAACTCATGCACCTCCTCCAGCAGATTCAGGGCCAGGGCGACGCCCTCCCACTCCAGCTCCAGCTCGCGCCGCAACTTCGCGGCGCGTTTGGCCAGGCTCAGCTCGTAGTCGGTGAACCGCCATTCCCGGGGCTGCGCGCCCTGAGGTTCGAGGATGCCGTGTTCGACGATTTCGATCACGTAGACGTCCGACAGATCGGCCGCCTCACAGAATTCTGCCATGTCCAGTTGAACGATCAGGGGGCTGCTCATGATGGGCTACTCCGTCGTCGGATTCAGAAGTTCTCGCGTGGGTTGAACGCGGCTTTCTTCGCCAGTTCCTGCCACAGCGCCTTGACCTCGTCGTCCGAGGTTTTCGGCATCACAGCCTTGAGCTGCACGAACAGGTAACCGCGCTCACCGGCCTTGTTTTTCAGACCATGGCCCTTGGCGCGCATGCGCTGGCCGTTCTGGCTGCCGGCCGGAACCTTGAGGTTGATCTTGCCGGTCAGGGTCGGCACGGCCACCTCGGTGCCCAGCGCCAGCTCCCACGGTGCCAATGGCAAGGTGATGATCAGGTTTTCGCCTTCGACATCGAATTTCGGATGCGGCGCAAAGCGAATGGTCAGATACAGGTCGCCATTGGCCCCGCCACCGATGCCCGGCGCGCCCTGCCCCTTGAGGCGGATGCGCTCGCCGTCGGTGACGCCCGCCGGGATCTTCACGTTCAGGCTTTTGCTGGTGTTGCTGACGTGCTGACCGTTGGCGTTGTATTGCGGGACCTGAAAGCTGACCTTCTTCGATTCGTTCGACAGCGTCTCCTCAAGGAAGATCGGCAGTTCCATTTCCACGTCTTGTCCCCGCCGTCCTGCACTGCGTTGTTGCCGACCTTCGCCGCCACCGAAACCGGCGCCGCGATTGCCGAAGATCGAACTGAAGAAGTCCGAGAAGTCGCCGGTGTCGCCACCACCGCCGCCAAAGCCACCACGGCTCTGCCAGCCCGGCGGGCCCTGGAACGGCTGACCATGCTGGCCATAACGGCGCAGGTCGTCGTACTCGGCGCGCTTGTCGGCGCTCTTCAGCGCTTCATAGGCTTCCGAGGCGTCCTTGAACTTGGCCTCGGCGTCTTTTTCCTTGCTGACATCGGGGTGGTATTTGCGCGCCAGCTTGCGATAGGCAGCCTTGATTGCCTTGTCGTCCGCTGTCGGCTCCACGCCGAGTATCTTGTAATAGTCTTTGAAGTCCATCGAAGGAATCACCATCCGTTATCGATTTCGCGCCGAGACCAGCATGCGCTCATTCGCACGTGCCGGGTTGACCGATCTCAACTTTGTGACCGGGTGGCGCAGCAGAAGTTTATCGGCAGTGGACGACGGTTCTTGCGACCGCCGGTATGTCTGCCGGCCCATGCCAGCAAGTTTGGGGCGAAGCTGCGACTTTCAAGAAGCTTAGTCGTGAAATAGCAGATGACCGGCCTTCGAATCTGCCGCGCACTGACATACACTGCGCGGCCGTTTTTTGACCGGAACCCGAAAGACATGAACAACGCCTCTCCAGCCCGTGCCTGCGGTATCGACTTCGGCACCTCCAACTCCACCGTCGGCTGGCTGCGCCCCGGCATGGAAACGATGATCGCGCTGGAAGACGACAAGATCACCCTGCCGTCGGTGGTCTTCTTCAACATCGAAGAGCGCCGCCCGGTGTACGGTCGCCTGGCCCTGCACGAATACCTGGAAGGCTACGAAGGCCGGCTGATGCGCTCGCTCAAGAGCCTGCTGGGTTCCAAGCTGATCAAGCACGACACCAGCGTGCTCGGCACGGCGATGCCGTTCAAGGATCTGCTGGGGCTGTTCATCGGCCAGCTCAAGAGCCGTGCCGAAACGGCCGCCGGTCGCGAGTTCGAACAAGTGGTGCTGGGCCGCCCGGTGTTTTTCGTCGATGACGACCCGCTGGCTGACCAGGAAGCCGAAGACACCCTGGTCGAAGTGGCACGCAAGCTTGGTTTCAAGGACGTGTCGTTCCAGTACGAACCGATTGCCGCCGCCTTCGACTACGAGTCGACCATCGAAAAAGAAGAGCTGGTGCTGATCGTCGACATCGGCGGGGGTACCTCCGACTTCTCGCTGGTGCGCCTGTCGCCCGAGCGTCGTGGCATGGACAACCGTCACGACGACATCCTCGCCACCGGCGGCGTGCACATCGGCGGGACCGATTTCGACAAACAACTGAGCCTGCAAGGCCTGATGCCGCTGTTCGGCTACGGCAGCCGGATGAAGAGCGGCGCCTACATGCCGACCAGCCACCACATGAACCTGGCGACCTGGCACACCATCAACTCGGTGTACTCGCAAAAGTCCACCCTGGCGCTGGGCAGCATGCGCTACGACATCGAGGACACTGGCGGCATTGATCGCCTGTTCAAGCTGATCGAACAGCGCGCCGGGCACTGGCTGGCGATGGAAGTCGAAGAAACCAAGATCCAGCTGACCCACGCCGACAGCCGCCACGTGCCGCTGGACCGCATCGAGCCGGGCCTGAGCGTGGAACTGAGCCGCGCTCTGTTCGAATCGTCGATCGACGCGCTGCTTGAGCGCGTGCGCGGCAGCGTCACGCAGCTGTTGAACGATGCCAACGTCTCGGTGGGTCAGGTCGATACGGTGTTCTTCACTGGCGGCTCCAGCGGCATTCCGGCGCTGCGCAACAGCGTCTCGGCGATGCTGCCGAATGCGCGACATGTGGAAGGCAATATCTTTGGCAGCATTGGCAGCGGTCTGGCGATCGAGGCGATGAAGCGTTACGGCGCGACGGCCTGATCCGGAATCGGCAGTGCGCCATTCGCGAGCAGGCTCGCTCCCACAGTGGATCGCATTTCAACTGAAGGAATGCGCTCAAAATGTGGGAGCGAGCCTGCTCGCGAAGAGGCCAGCTCAAACACTACAAATTCTGAATCAAACCATCCCGCCCAGCTTCAACTCACTCTTCAGATACGCGTAATAAATCGGACCCGCCACCACCCCCGGCAGGCCGAACGCGGCTTCGAACACCAGCATCGCCAGCAGCAACTCCCACGACTTGGCACTGATCTGCCCGCCGACAATGCGCGCGTTGAGGAAGTATTCGAGCTTGTGGATAAAAATCAGGTAACCCAGCGCCGCCACCGCCACCCAGATCGACAGCGACAGGCCGACGATGGTGATCAGCGTGTTCGACATCAGGTTGCCGATCACCGGCAGCAGGCCGAGCAGGAAGGTCAGGACGATCAGGGTCTTGGTCAGTGGCAGCTTGATGCCGAACAGCGGCAGGATCACCGCGAGGAAGATCGCGGTGAAGAAGGTGTTCAGCAGGGAAATCTTGATCTGCGCGAAGACAATGTTGCGGAAGGCTTGCACCAGCAGGTGCAGGCGATCAAACAGGGCGGCGGCCAGCGGCTTGCGCTTGGTCACATCCGGTATCCGCTGCAGGGCAATGATTGCGCCGAGGACCATGCCGATCAACAGGGTGACAAACATGTGCGCCGCGTCCTTGCCCACCAGTTGCAGGTCAGCCAGGTGTTTGCTCGCCCACTCACCAATCGCCACGCGGAACTCCGCAGCACTGGCCGGCAGATAGGCATCGAGAAACGGCGGCAGTTGCCCGCGCGCGCGATCAACCACGCCCATGAATTTGTCGAGCGAGGCGCCCGGGTTTTCCGCTTCGTGCAGCAGGAAACTGATAGCACCGGCAAAGATCAGCGCCAGCACGCTGACCACCAGGGTGCCCAGCAGCGCCACCGCCAGCCAGCGCGCGCGCCGGCCTTCGATCAATCGTTGCAGTTGCGGGGTGAGCATGTTGACCAGCTCGAACACCAGCAAACCGGCCAGCAGGCTGGGCAACAAGCGCAGCGGCAATGCCAGCAGCAAACCGCCAAAAATAATGATGCAACTGACCCAAAACACAACATGACGCTCAGAAAACGTTGGCATACAGCCTCAAAACGAACGGCGTAAAAGGATTGGCAGTCTGCCAGCGATCCGGCGCCGAAGCGAGTAGATGCCCCGCATCCTGGTCGCGCCGAAAAGATCGCAGCCTGCGGCAGCTCCTACAGGATCGCGGTCTCATGTAGGAGCTGCCGCAGGCTGCGATCTTTTGATCTTATTTTTTCTTCAGGCAATCACTCATGAAGGTCTTGCGCGCATCACCGGTCAGGGCCTTGGTTTTCGCGTCGGCGTTGCAGGTCTTCATTTTTTCCTGCTGCGGGGTCAGCACTTTGGCGTCATTGGCGGCCGGTGCAGCCTTGAGGCAGGTGCTCATGAAAGTCTTGCGCTCGTCGCCCTTGAGGCTCTTGGCGGTAGCGTCGGCATTGCAGGTGGTCATTTTGTTCTGTTGCGCCGTGGCGGCGAAACCCTGGGAACACAGGAGCAGACCGATCATCAACAAAGGCACACGCAACATCTTCATGGAGTTTTCTCCTTGTCGCCGCATCGATGGATGCGGCCTCCGCTGAAGTGTAGCCAAATCTTGTTACACCTTCCTGCCTTCCAGGTGGCTGCGCCGATACTGTTCCGGGGTACAGCCGGCCTGACGGGCAAACATGGCGATGAAGGCCGAGCCACTGCTGTAACCCAGATCGAAGGCGATCTCCTGCACGCTCTTCGTGCTTTCCAGTGCCTCGATGGCAGCCAGGTAACGCAGGCGCTGACGCCATTCGCCGAAACTCATGCCCAACTCGCGCACGAACTGCCGGGCCAACGTGCGCTCGCTGACGTGTACCTGCGCCGCCCAGTGCGCCAGCGGCTGGTTATTGCCGGGATCGGCCTGTAATGCATCGAGAATCGCCAGCAACCCGGGATGGCTCGCGTACGGCAGATAGCACTCATGTACCGGCGCCTGTTGCAGTTGATCGACCAGCACCTGGGCCAGACGCTGGTCGGCGTCGAGTTCGGGGATCTTCACGTCGCGGGCGGCGAAGTCCTTGAGAATCGCCTTGAGGATGTCGCTGATTGCCAGCGTGCAGGCGCGCGGCGGCAGATCGGCGCAAACCTTCGGATCGAGGCACACCGCGCGGTAGTTGACCGGTTGATGGCTGTAAAAACTGTGCTCGACCTGCGGCGGCACCCACACCGCGTACTGCGGCGGCGACATGAAGCGGCTGCCGTCGACGTCCATGTGCAGCACGCCGTGGGCCGCGTACTCCAGCGTGCCCCACGGATGGCGGTGCGGCGCGGCGTATTCATGGGTGTTGAAGTCGGCGTAGCGGAAGTACACCGCTGACGGCAGTTCGCTGAAATCCAGCAGATCGATGTGTTTACTGTTCATGCTGTCCGGTTGCAGAGGCAGGTTGTCCGGTTCGCAGTATAGGGCTGCATCCAGACAGGGGATAATCACGGTTCATCAACGTTCTGGTTTTAACTCATGCAATACGCGTTTCCCCTGCTGGCGATTTTCATCTGGGCCGGCAATACCGTGATCAACAAACTGGCGGTCGGGGCGATCTTCCCCGCCGAGATCGGTTTCTACCGCTGGCTGCTCGCCGGCCTGCTGTTCACCCCGTTCATGCTCAAAGCGGTGATCGCACACTGGCCGCAGATCCGCCCGAATCTGGGCAAGATCTTCATCCTCGGCGTGCTCGGGATGGCGGTCTATCAAAGCCTGGCCTACTTCGCCGCGACCCTGACCACGGCGACCAACATGGGCATCATTTTGTCGCTGATGCCGCTGATGTCGCTGGCCATGGCCATCATCAGCCTCGGCCAGCGCCTGACCGCTGGGGCATTGTTCGGCGCGGTGCTGTCGTTCGCCGGCGTGCTGGTGGTGGTATCGTCCGGCAGCCTCGGCGCGCTGCTGCAACATGGAGTGAACCTGGGTGACGCGATGATGCTGATCGCCACCCTGGCCTACGCGATCTACAGCACCCTGCTAAAAAAATGGCAGCTGCGCCTGCCGCCGCTGGTATTGCTGTACCTGCAGGTTCTGGTGGCGATTGTGGTGCTGTTTCCGCTGTACGCCGCCTCGCCGAAAACCGGCTTCACCGCGCAGAACATTCCGCTGGTGCTGTACGCGTGCCTGCTGGCCTCGATGCTCGCGCCGCTGGCGTGGATGCAGGCGGTGCAGCGTCTTGGGCCGAGCCGCACGACCTTGTTCTTTAACTTGTTGCCGTTGATTACCGCGCTGATTGCGGCGGTGGTGTTGAAGGAGCAGTTGGCGATGTATCACCTGGTGGGTGGGGTGTTGACGTTGGGTGGGGTGATTCTGTCGGAGCGCTGGACCACCGTTCTAGGCCGCAAACTCAGCGTTGCCTGATGGAAAAGATCGCAGCCTGCGGCAGCTCCTACAGGTGATCGCGTGGATGAACGCTGAAACCTTGTAGGAGCTGCCGCAGGCTGCGATCTTTTGATCTTGTCTTGGCTTTTACAAGCCGGCAGCCTTCAACCGCGCCGCATGCTCGACAAACAACCGCACCGGATCTGCGCCCTTGCCCACCAGCCCCAGCGACTGGTTGACGATATCGAAGTGATCCAGCGGATAGTCGTCGCCAATCACCGTGCCGAGGTGCGAGCTGTAGCGCCCGACCATCCCGTCACACTGCCCCGGCTCACGCACGAAGGTTTTCGCGAACAACCGGCAGCTGCGGTTGGTGCCGTCGAACAGGTTGCCACCGCGGTCAGTCTTGCCCGGCTGCAATGTGCCCGACCACGAGTAATAGCGCACGCCGTTGACCTCTTCCGGCCCGTGACCGCCCCAGGTCTCGGGCAGGCCCTGTGGATAACGCTGATTGAACAGCGCCACGCCCTCGCGGGTCAGCGATTGGTGCGAGGCGTGGATATCCACCGGCAGTTTCGGCCCGTGATAACCGGTTTCCAGCAATGCCATCAGCCAGCCGACAACACGCAGCAGCGCTTCGAGCAGACGGCCCTTGGCGGTGTTCGCCGGGTAGTGTTGCTGCAGATAGTCGGCCAGTTCCGAACCGTGATTGGGCCCGGCCACCGACGTTACCGAGGCGACCAGATCCGGCCGTTTGGCGGCGGCATAACGGGCGGTCAACGAACCCTGGCTGTGACCGAACAGATTGACCCTGGCGGCGCCGGTCTCGCGCAGAATCTCGTCAATCCGCGCCAGCAGTTGCTCGCCGCGCACCTCGGTGGAGTTGAGCGGCGACACCTGTACCGCAATCACCGTCGCCCCGCCACGGCGCAACGCCTTGATGATCCCGTACCAGTACGGATACAGCAGCAGCCGGATAAACCCGAGCATGCCCGGCACCAGCACCAGTGGATAACGTGTCGCCGTACTTTGTGACATGGGCAAACATCCTTGTGGTCGTGAGTGGAGGCCTGACGTGCAAAACATCCGCCAAGCCTCCTCCTTGATGATGACAACGGCACCCTCAGCCTACTTCAGGCCCACCACCCCCGCCACAATCAGCCCCACCGACAGCAGTTTGACCAGAGTCAGGCTCTCGCCGAGCAGGGCAAAGCCGAGAAACACCGTGCCCAGCGAGCCGATCGCCGTCCAGATCGGGTAGGCAATGCTCACCGGCAACTCGCGCAGGGCCAGCGTCAGGAAGTAAACCCCGCCAATCGCCGCGAGCACCGTGATCAGCGACGGCCACAACCGGGTGAAGCCTTCGGCGTACTTCATGCCCATGGCAAACGTGACTTCGAACCCGGCGGCGATCAGCAGGAACAGCCAGGCCACTTAGAACGTCCGGGCGAGGTCGAGCAAACGCTGCTCGGCCTCGGCCACTGACACGGCGAAGGTGCGCTCGGCCGACTCCTCGCCCTCGGCCGCGACCACCGTGACGTCGTTGATACCGATAAAGCCCAGCGCGGTGCGCAACCACGGATCGGCGTGGTTCAGTGCTTCCAGTTCACCGCCGGGGCCGAAACCGAATCCGCCGCGACTGGTGACAATCAACGCTTTCTTGCCCAGCAGCAGCGGGGTGTACTGGGCCACGCCGTTGTCGAGGGTGTGGTCGAACGTCAGGCCCAGGCGCACGATCTGATCGACCCAGGCCTTGAGGCCGCTGGGCACGCTGAAGTTGTACATCGGCGTGGAAATCAGCAGCAGGTCATGCTCGAACAACTCGCTGACCAATTGATCGCTGAGCGCCAGATCGGCCTGCATCGACAGTGGACGCGCCTCGGGCTCAGGATGAAACGCGGCAGCGACAAACGCTTCGTTGACTGGCGGGATCAGCGCGCGCCCGACTTCACGGCGGGTGATCTGCGCCTGCGGATGGCGCAATCGCCAGGCGCTGAGAAAGCTTTCCGCGAGGCGCCGTGAATGCGAACGGTCACCCCGTGGGCTGGCATGTATTGCAAGAATTTTGCTCATCTGTATTTGCTCCGGACTAGAATCAAACGGCTTGTGGCTTGCAGCTTGAAGGGCGTGACCGCGTCCGTTCAAATGAGCAAAAATCAGTCGGGATGAATTCATTTCATCCATGGAGTTTTCAATGTTCGCCTCGTTGCCGCTGACCGCTCTGCGCGCCTTCGAATCCGCTTCGCGCCTGCTGAGTTTCAAGGCCGCCGCCGAAGAGCTGTCGGTCACGCCCACGGCAATCTCTCATCAGATCCGTACGCTGGAAGACTGGCTCGGCGTCGCCCTGTTCGAACGTTTGCCGCGTCAGGTGCGCCTGACCGAAGGTGGCGAGCGGCTGTTTCGCAGCCTGCACGGCGCGCTGCTGGAAGTGGCGCAAAGCGTCGATACCCTGCGCCCGCAACGCAGCGGCAGCAGCCTGACGCTGTCGACCACGGCCGCCTTCGCCGCGCTATGGCTGGTACCGCGCCTCGGGCGCTTTTATGCGCAGCACCCGAACATCAACGTGCGCCTCGATACCCACTGCGAAGTCATCGACTTGCATCAGGACGCCAGCGTCGATCTGGTGCTGCGCTACAGCCTTGACGACTACCCCAATCTTTACGGCTTGTGCCTGTTCGATGAGGCGTTCGGCGTGTACGGCTCACCGGAGCAGGTGGCGCTGGCCGCCCGGCGCACGCCGGCGCTGATCAGCGTGCGCTGGCACAACTCGAAGCTGTATGCCCACGGCTGGGAAGCGTGGTGCGCCCGCGCAGGTGAGAACTGGCTGAACCAGCATCCCGCAATGCGCGAATACGACGAAGAGCACTACGCCTTGCAAGCGGCAATTGCCGGGCAAGGCTTGGTCCTTGCGAGCAATATTCTGGTCTCGCAGAGCGTCGCCAGCGGTTTACTGGTGCCGTACAAGGGGCAGGTGCAGGTTGAGGGTGCCGGCTACAGCGCGCTGTGTGTGCCGGGACGGGAGCGCCATCCGCCGGTGCGGGCGTTTTTTGCCTGGTTGCAGGAGGAGGCCGCGTTGTCCGGACTGACGCCAAGATCGCAGCCTTCGGCAGCGCCTACAGGGGGGACGGCGCAAATCTCGTAAAACTTTTTGCATCGCGCAGGACTCACAACCAGGGTAAGCGATCACGCCTGTAGAGCGTGGCGCCCATTGGATTAGCCTCCTGGAGATCGAAATGAGCGATGACCTGCACTTGTCGGATGTCAAAACCCTGCGCGAACGTGCGCGGCAACACGTCGAGAACGGCGCGGTAACCGAAAGCTACAGTGCCAACCGTGAAGAGGTGCTGCGCCTGCTCAACGAATCGCTGGCCACCGAACTGGTCTGCGTGCTGCGCTACAAGCGCCACTACTTCATGGCCAACGGTCTGAAAGCCAATGTGGCCGCTGACGAATTTCTCGAACACGCCACCCAGGAAGCACAACACGCCGACCGTCTGGCCGAGCGCATCGTGCAACTGGGCGGCGAGCCGGAGTTCAATCCGGACCTGCTGTCGAAAATGTCCCACGCCCAATACGTGGCCGGGAACACCTTGAAGGAAATGGTCTATGAGGACCTGGTGGCCGAGCGGATCGCCATCGACAGCTACCGCGAGATCATTCAGTACATCGGCGAAAAAGACCCGACGACTCGGCGCATCTTCGAAGACATCCTCGCGCAGGAAGAAGAGCACGCCGATGACATGGCCGACATTCTGAAAGACCTGTAAGCCTTTCAAAACCACCTTCGCGAGCAAGCTCGCTCCCACACTGGAATCCATTTCAAATGTGGGAGCGAGCCTGCTCGCGAAGGGGACGCTACAGAAACAAAAAGATCGCAGACTGCGGCAGCTCCTACATTCCACTGTAGGAGCTGCCGCAGGCTGCGATCTTTTGCTCTTGCCTTACTTGGTTGGCTTGACGGTCACGGGCGCCTTGCCCGCCTTCATCTGCTCAAGCAGAGGCGCACACTGATTCGGCTCCCCGCCACTCGGCGCCACCAGCGCCAGCAGCCCCGCCGCTGGTGCAGCGATCACGCCCAGTGCAACCATTCCCGCCCCGCGCAGCATCAACGGTACAGCCTTGACCCCGGCGTCCGGCTTGATGAACTTGCCGCGCACGTACAGCGGTGAACGCAGCGAAATCAGACGCCAGCCCTTGGATTCCGGGGTCACGGTCAGGTCCAGTTGCTCGGTGGCCATGTTCGCCGTGCCGTCGATGTAGATGATCGCGTTCTCGGTATCGAACACAAACAGCCGAGTGGTCGCCAGACCCGTCTTGATGTCGAAGTCCGCCGCCGCGCAGTTGATCTTCACTTCCTTGTCGCCAAAGATCTTGCCGACCACGTAGTTGCCGACGTTGAGCCCTGCCAATTCCATCAGCTCACGGCTGATCGCGCCGTCGTTGATCAGCATCTTCAACTGGCCATTGGCGCCGCCGAGCAGCTTGGCCACCGAATTGCCGCGGCCGCTGATATCGGCGTCGCCATTGAGCTCACCGAAACTGGTTTTCATCGGTTCGAAGGTCGGGAACAACTGCTTGAGTTTGAACCCGCGCGCGGTCAGTTTGGCCCGCCCTTCCAGCGGTTCGGCGCGACCGTTGAGGCGGATCTGCGCGTCCAGATTGCCGCCGGCCACGCCGAAGCGCAGCGGTTCCAGGCTGAGCTCGCCGTCGTTGAGTTTCAGGTGGGTATAAAGGTCGGTGAAGGGCAGTTTTTCGCTGTGCACGATGCGTTTGCCGGTGAACTCGACGTCGGCATCCATCGCGCGCCAGCGGTCGGTCTTGAACTCTTCAACCGGCAGCACTTTGTCGGTCGGCTGCTTGCTCTCGCCGCCGCGGGCCTTTTGCTTGTCATTCGAGTCGGCGCCGATCAGCGGCGCGAGGTCGGCGAACAGCAGTTGATTGGACAGCAGCGCGCCACTGAGTTTTGGCCGAGGCTGACTGGCGACGTAGGTCAGATCGCCATGAATGTCACTGCCGCCGATCTTGCCGTTGAATTGCTCGTAGGTGAATTTCGCCCCGGCGGCGTCATGCAATTTGGCAATCAGATGGCCGTCGGTGGAGTACGGCGGCGTGTCCGGCAGGGTCACGCCGGTTAGCGGATAGAGGTTGCCGAGGCTGGCACCGGCCAGTTTCAGCCGCAGATCGAGAGCACCGAGGTTGAGCGGGTCGGTCAACGTGCCGGCGAGTTCGAGGCTGGTGGCGCCGATCTTCGCCTGGGCCTGCAGCGGGAACGGTTTGTTCGCGTCCTGCAACGCCAGCAACCCGCCGATTTTGCCCTGGCCGGTGAGATTCTGGCCGTGGTACTGGCCTTTGACCTTCAGCGCGAACGCATAGTCCTGCGGCGCGGTGCCTTTGTCCTGGGCCGTTTTCGCGGCTTTGTCACCGACGATTTCGCTGAACGGAATCGGTTTGCCCAGCGGGTCGATCACCACGTCGAGATTGGTCTTCAGCGTCTGGTCGTCCAGCGTGACATGGCCCTTGTCGAAACCGATGGCGCCGATGTCCACCACCCAGTTCGACGGTTCGGCGTTCGGGTCTTTCGGGTCGAACTTGAAGGTCCAGTTGGCGCGCCCATCGGCCAAGCGTTGCAGTTGCGCATTGGGTTCGGTCAGGTCGATCCGCGGGATCGTCACCCGTTGCGCCAGCAGGGCCAGCGGCGAGATGCGCAGCTCCACGCGTTTGAGCGTGACCATCTGCGGCTGCTTCGACCAGTCCGGATTACCCAGCGTCAGGTCTTCAGCCACCACGTGCGGCCACGGCACCCAGGCCCGCCAGCCGCCCTCGTCCGGCTCACGCTGCCAGATCACCGCGAGGTTGCCATTGATGGCAAACGGTCGATGCAGTTCTTCCGAAACTTTGGCGTTGAGCGGCGGTTTGATCCGGTTCCAATCGAAGAACACGATGATCAGAACGAGTACCGCCAGCAGCAGTACGAGGATGGCGAAGGTCCAACTGAAGATTTTCCCGGTGCGCGTCATGCACAAAACTCCTGATGACGACCGCACGCCGACTTCGCGACGCACAGCTGAAACGGCGGGCCAAAGCGGCCCTCATGAATTCTACGACTGGCAAACAGTGCGCAGGTTTAATCGGAATATAGATTCCGTGGCAAAAAATCGCCCGAATGCTGACCGATTGGTCGAACAGCGTTACCGCCACCCGCACATTTGCGAGGCGCGAGTGAGTCGAAAATACCCACTGCGGTGCAAAACCGCCGCCCGCAAACGCCCGAGCTAGAGCGCCTCGGCAGAACAATCAATTCTGTTGATTATTACCATTGCGTTTATGAACTTTTATATCGACTTATCGAGAGTAGCATTGGCTTCGTACCCACTTTATCGCCCTCCCAAGGAGCAACCCATCATGAAACGCCAATTACTGCTCAGCCTTACCCTGTCGATGCTAGCCAGCACTGCTTTCGCCCTGCCCGCTGCCGATCAGGCTACCCCACAAGTGAAATCCAGCCACTCGGTGTTCAGCCAGACTGTGGCTGCTGATGGCGGCGACCGCACACCACAAGGCCAGACCCTGGCTGAAAACGGCCGTAATCGTCTGGAAGAAAAAGGCCTGGTACAAGATGGCTACGACAAGACGCCACAAGGCCAAGCTGTAGCAGAAGGTGGCCGTGATCGTCTGGAAGAGAAAGGTCTGGTGCAAGACGGCTATGACAAGACTCCACAAGGTCAGACCCTGGCTTCCGATGGCAGCGACCGCACTCCACAAGGCCAGACCCTCGCTGAAGGTGGTGGTGACCGCACCCCACAGGGCCAGACCCTTGCCGAAGACGGTTTCGACAAAACCCCACTGGGCCAAGCCGTTGCCGAAGGTGGTGGTGACCGTGTGATCGAACGCAACAGCGCTTTGAGCTAAGCCCATGGCGGCCTGGAAAAAAAGCCCAATCACCGGATTGGGCTTTTGACTTTTTCAGCACTGGCAATCTGCAAAACCCTTTTTTACCGCTGACATTCCCCCTGCCGTTCGACGCCAGCAAAGCCGATTTGCTAGAGTGCGGCGCTTGTCCCGCTCAAGAAAACGCCTTTGCGATGCTGCCCCGCGCCGAACAGAAACAACAGACCCGCAATGCCCTGATGGACGCTGCCCGCCATTTGATGGAAAGCGGCCGAGGATTCGGCAGCCTGAGCCTGCGCGAAGTAACCAAGACCGCCGGCATCGTGCCCACCGGTTTCTATCGGCATTTTGCCGACATGGACGAGCTGGGGCTGGTGCTGGTCAGTGAAGTCGGCCAGACCTTCCGCGAGACCATCCGCCTGGTGCGCCACAACGAATTCGTCATGGGCGGCATTATCGATGCGTCGGTGCGGATCTTCCTCGACGTGGTCAGCGCCAACCGCTCGCAATTTCTGTTTCTCGCCCGCGAACAGTACGGCGGCTCGCTGCCGGTGCGTCAGGCGATCGGTCGTCTGCGCGAGAACATCAGCGCCGACCTCGCCGCCGACCTGACGCTGATGCCCAAGTTGCAACATCTGGATGCAGCCGGCCTGAGCGTGATAGCCGACCTGATCGTCAAATCGGTGTTCGCCACCCTGCCGGACATCATCGACCCGCCTGCCGAGGCCCTGCCGGAACATTTGACACCCCAGGCGAAGATCACCCAGCAATTGCGCTTCATCTTTATCGGCCTCAAGCACTGGCAAGGGCTGGGCAGCACCGAGTAAAGATCAAAAGATCGCAGCCTTCGGCAGCTCCTACACCAACCCCCTGTAGGAGCTGCCGAAGGCTGCGATCTTTTTTATTGGCCACAAATTGGTGCATGTAAAAATCTTCACGCACCAAAATCTTCCAAAATTCTGCAACATCTTGAAACATCCTCTACGCTCCGACAGGGATTTCCTACATCTCGCACGGTTGGCAAGCCCCTTGCTCTAGCCCTCTCTACAGTCCACTGCTGGAAGCTTTCCGATGCTGGTGATTCATCGCAGAATCGACCCTCAACCTGTCTGGTCCGCCGAGTTGCACCTGACCTTCGAAGCGCGGAGCAAAAGCCGTCTGCGCTGTTTCAGTGCCGATGGCGAAGACGTCGGGCTGTTTCTGGAGCGTGGTCAGGCGCCGTTATACGACGGCGAATGCCTGCAGGCCGAAGACGGCCGCATCGTTCGCGTCTGCGCCCGCCCCGAGCAACTGCTGCACGTCACCTGCGCCAATGCCTTTGAACTGACCCGCGCCGCCTATCACCTGGGCAACCGCCACGTCGCTCTGCAAGTCGGCGATGGCTGGCTGCGTCTGCTCGATGATTACGTGCTCAAGGCCATGCTCGAACAGCTCGGCGCGCAGGTCGAAGCGATTGAAGCGCCGTTCCAGCCGGAGCACGGTGCCTACGGCGGCGGCCATCACCATTCGCGGCATGGCGACGAAGATTTCAATTACGCGCCCAAACTCCATCAGTTCGGCGTTCGCCTGTGAATCCGGCCTGGGCGCTGCTGCGCCTGGCCAGTCCGCAACTGCCGATTGGCGGCTACAGCTATTCGCAAGGCCTGGAAATGGCGGTGGATAACGGCCGCGTGAACAACCCGGACAGCGCCCGGCGCTGGATCAGCGATCAACTGCTGCTCAACCTCGCCCGTTTCGAAGCGCCGCTGCTGCTCGCCCATTGTCAGGCTGCGGCCGAGGAAAACTGGCCCGAGTTGCTGCATCTCTGCGAAACCCACCGCGCCAGCCGCGAGACCCGCGAGTTGCATCTGGAGAGTCGGCAGATGGGTTACTCGCTGCAGCAGTTGCTCAACGGTCTGCCGGAACTCGACGCGCCGGCCCGCCGCTTTCTTGAGCAATGCGCGGAACCGCATCTGGCCCTCGGCTGGGCACTCGCCGCCCGTGCCTGGCAAATCAGCCCACAGGATGCGCTCGCCGCGTGGCTATGGAGCTGGCTGGAAAACCAGCTCGCGGTATTGATGAAAACCCTGCCGCTGGGCCAGCAAGCCGCCCAGCGCCTGACCAGCGAACTGCTGCCGCTGCTGCAACAAGCGCAGCAGGACGCCACCCGCATTAATCCCGAACACATCGGCAGCGCCGCGTTCGGCCTGTCCCTGGCGTGCATGGCGCATGAGCGCCAGTACAGCCGACTGTTTCGCTCTTAGGAGAACAAACCATGAACACACAACCCCTGCGCGTCGGCATCGGCGGCCCGGTCGGTTCCGGCAAAACCGCATTGACCCTGGCCCTGTGTCTGGCGCTGCGTGATCGCTACAACCTGGCCGTCGTCACCAACGACATCTACACCCGCGAAGACGCCGACTTTCTGGTGCGCAACGAAGCACTGGCACCGGAACGCATCATCGGCGTGGAAACCGGCGGCTGCCCGCACACGGCAATCCGCGAGGACGCCTCGATCAACCTCGAAGCCGTCGATCAACTGAACCGACGCTTTCCGGGGCTGGACCTGATTCTGGTCGAATCCGGTGGTGACAACCTGTCGGCAACCTTCAGCCCGGAGCTGTCAGACCTGACCATTTACGTGATCGACGTCTCTGCCGGCGACAAGCTGCCGCGCAAGGGCGGGCCGGGGATCTGCAAGTCCGATCTGCTGGTGATCAACAAGATCGATCTGGCGCCGCTGGTCGGCGCGTCGCTGGAAATGATGAACAGCGACACCCAGCGCATGCGTAACGGCAAGCCGTTCGTCTTCAGCAACCAGAAAACCGGCCAGGGCCTGGAAGACATCATTGCCTTCATCGAACGCCAAGGCCTGCTGAACGCCGCCTGATTCATTGACCAACAAGGAAGCTTCTCCATGACACTCAAACGCATTCTCGGCGCCGTGGCGCTGCTGCTGACCCCGGCCCTCGCCTTCGCCCACCCGGGCCACGGCGACAGTGGGCTGGTCGCCGGTATCAGCCACCCGATCGGCGGCCTCGACCACTTGCTGGCGATGATTGCGGTCGGCCTGTGGGCGGCGCAGCAACAAGGCGCGGCGCGCTGGGCGCTACCGTGCACGTTTGTCGGCACCATGCTGATCGGCGGCATGCTCGGTTTTGAAGGGCTGGAGTTGCCGGCGCTGGAAAGCGGGATCGCCGCTTCGGTGCTGGCGCTGGGTCTGGCAGTGGCACTGGCGGTGCGTCCACCGCTGGTGATGGCGGTGGCGGCAACGGCGCTGTTTGCGCTGTTCCACGGTGTGGCGCATGGCCTGGAACTGCCGGACATGAGCAGTCCTTGGGCGTATGCCGCCGGTTTTGTCGCGGCGACGGCGGCGCTGCATGCGGCGGGTTATGCCGTGGTTCGTGTTCTGCCGCAGGCTGCTGCGCCGTTGGTGCGAGTGGCAGGTGCTGCTTCGGCGGTGACTGGCGCCTGGTTGCTGGCCGGCTGATCTTTATCGCCCCCACAATTGGACTGCACTCTCCTGTAGGAGCTGCCGCAGGCTGCGATCTTTTGACTTTGATTGTTAAAAGCCAGATCAAAAGATCGCAGCCTGCGGCAGCTCCTACAGAATCAAGCTGCGAATCCGATTCAATTATGGGAGCGGGCTTGCTCGCGAAGGCGGACTGACAGACTCCGCGTCTCTAAGGCCCGCCGCTCTGCTACCATGTCGCGCAATCGCCCCAGCCGTGACGACGTCCGCCAATGCCCCATGCTTGCCGCTCCACCTCCCTGCCCGAATTGACCGCCCTGTTCAGCGACGTGCAACAGCACTTTCTGAACGTGATCGTGCCGCTCTGGCAAGGCCCGGGCTGGAACGCCGACATGGCGCTGCCTTACGAGGCACTCGACGCGGCGCACCAACCCTTGCCACCGCAACGCTACCGGGCGATGGCCTGCGCACGGCAGCTGTACCTGTTTTCCAGCCGGATCGGGGTTGTGGATAACGCCGAGGTGCGCGCCGCCGCGCTGTTCCGCTCGCTGCAACGGCACTTCCATGATGCCGAGCACGGCGGCTGGTTCTACAGCATCGACGCGCAAGGCCAGCCGCTGGATCAGCGCAAAGACCTCTACACCCACGCCTTCATCCTGTTCGCCTGCGCCCATTACTGGGCCAAGTCCCGCGAGCCGTTGGTGGAATCCACGCTCAACGCTGCACTGGAAGTGATCGCCCAGCGCTTCGCCACTGGCGATGGCTTGTACGAAGCGTGCCTGGACCGCGACTGGAGCAACCTGCAAAGCGGTCCGCTGCAAAACCCGCTGATGCACCTGGCCGAAGCGTTCCTCGCCACCCTCGCCGTGCGCGAGGATGCGGCAACGCAGCACGCGCTCGTCGAATTATGCACAGGCATGCAGCAACACTTCGTCGATCCGCAGCACGGCGTGCTGATGGAGAAACCGCTGGGCGCTGTGGATAACTGGTACGAGCCGGGGCATCAGTTCGAATGGTATTTCCTGCTGGAGTCGTCATCACTGCTGCGCGGCTCGAAACTGCACGCGGCGCTGGACCGGGCATTCGCTTTCACCGAACAATTCGGCGTTGAACAAACTTCAGGCGCAGTGCGGGCAATGCTCGATCTGCAACGGGATGGTCGCCCGAAAGATTCGACCCAACGCATCTGGGCACAGGCAGAATATTTGCGCGCCCTGACCTTGCGTCCGGACAGCGAAGCCGCGGTACTGCGCCAGTTGCAGGCGCTGCAGCAACGGTTTCTGCATGCGGGCGGGTGGCATGAGTGCCGGGATGAACTGGGTGAGGTCAGCCGCAAGGACATGCCATCGACCACGCCTTATCACTTGGCGACGTGCTATAGCGGATTGGCTGAATACCTGCGCTGATCTCATGAAAAATGGGATTGCTGTTGCAAAGGGATTACTGTGGTGAGGGGATTTATCCCCGACGGCGCGAAGCGCCCCTAAAACAGCAGGGCCGCTGCGCAGCCCATCGGGGCGGTGCGACGTTTCGCTAAATCCCCTCGCCACAAATGTGTTGTCAGCCTAAATGGGGGGTTACATCACGCAATCCACTTCTTGTCGCCCGTGAAGCTGATGGTCAACCAGCGCGCCGCATCCGGCTCGCCCAACTGCGCCGAAATCTCCTCCCGCAACGCATCCAGTTGCCCAACGCTGTGCAACCGGTAATTCGCCGGCAACACCACATGAATCTCGATGAACCGCGCCCGTCCGTGCTTCTGCACGTAGGTCACGTAATCGTCGAAACCGTGTTCGACCTTCGCCGCCTCCATGACCTGACGCACCTGATCATCCAGCGTATCCGGGGCAATACCCAGCACATCGCGCAGCGCCGGGCCGAGGATCTTGAACGCCGGCGGCAACATGGTCAGCGCCAGCACGATCAGGATCAGCGGGTCGACAAATTTCGCCCACGCCTCAAAGCCCTGGGCCTTGAGCAGCAGCGCCACGAGAAAACTGATCAACAGGCCGACCGAGAGCATCGCGTCCACCAGCCAGCTGATGTTGTCGAACTGGATCAGGCTGGACTTGAGTTTGCGATTGCGCCGACGCACGTAGAAGAAGTAGGCGAACTCGACGACGGTGAACACCGCCGCATAAATGATCACCAAGCCCAGCTCGATGTCGCGGCCGCCGTTGATGATGCCGAACACACCGTTGAGAAACGCATAGATAGCGATCAACAGCAGGAAACTGCCTTCGATCAGCAGCACCATCGGCTCCAGATGCCAGAAACCGAACTGGAAGCGATGATTGCTTTCTTTGGCGATCAACCTGGCGGTGATCAACATCAGTACTTTGATGAACGTTGCGATCAGCGAGAAAAAACCATCGAAAAGGATGGATTGCGAACCTGAAACAAAACCGGTGACGATCCCGGCAATCGACACCGCGAACATCAGGATGGTCGATTGTTTGAGCAACGACTGCTCACCTCGGTTACTCACGTAGCCTCCTCTAAAAACCTTTGAACCGCGGGGTGCGGTGGGGTTTGTCGGAGATGAGTTTACCTTACCGCCATGTTTTGCCTGTTACGGCCTCATCGCTGGCAAGCCAGCGATGGCCATTATGCGGTCTTACGCCTTGTTACGCTCGATGGCGAACCCGGCCCAGGTCTGGCTCACCGGCATCAGCTCCAGGCTGTTGATGTTGATGTGTGCTGGCGCGTTGAGCACCCAGAAAATCGTTTCGGCGATGTCCTGCGGCTGGATCGGCTCGGCCCCGGCGTAGGTGGCGTTGTAGCGTTCCTGGTCACCGGCAAAACGCACCAGCGAGAACTCGCTTTCGCACAGGCCCGGCTCGATGTTGCTGACGCGCACGCCGGTGCCCTGCAGGTCGCAGCGCAGGTTCAGCGAGAATTGCTTGACGAACGCCTTGGTCGCGCCATACACGTGGCTGCCCGGGTACGGATAGTTACCGGCGATGGAGCCGAGGTTGACGATGCCGGCGCCACGGCCGTGAGCGATCAACCGTGGCAACAGCAGGCGAGTGCTGTACATCAGGCCTTTGACGTTGGTGTCGACCATGGTGTCCCAGTCGTCGAGGTCGCATTTGGGTGCCGGATCGACGCCCAGCGCCAGCCCGGCGTTGTTGATCAGGCCACGCAGCTTGGCGAACGACGGCGGCAGATTGGCAATTGCCTCTTCCATCGCCTTGCGGTCACGTACATCAAGTACCAGGCCATGCACTTCAGTCTGCTCCGACAGTTCGGCGCACAGGGCATTCAGACGCTCTGCACGACGACCGGTCAACACCAGTTTCCAGCCAGCCTCGGCAAATCGACGGGCACAGGCTTCACCAAAACCGGAGGTTGCGCCGGTAATAAACAGGGTGTTGGACATCGTGTTCTCCTTGCGTCGGCCGCCAGCGCAGCCATTGGAATAGAAAATCAGCAGCCAGCATGCCCGGCCCGGCATTTACGAGCAACACCCGCACCGGGACATATTCCGATCAAATTTTGATCAACCGTCGCTACGCCATACCTGCCGTGGCCTGTAGCCATGTGCACGCACGTTATCCACAGTCCCTTCCACAGTTTCCGGGGGCAAGTAGAAACGCGCAAAGCCGCGCCACACAAGGCTTTGCGCGGAAAATAGAAAGTTTTTTGCTTGACCCTGAAGCCGCGGTTGTGCCGGAGATGGCATTTTGCACGACCGGCCGGTCAGTGCGGTGATTGCGCGAGGCCAGTAATTACGGCCCTCAGCGCGGTCTTTCCAGAGTTTAGTCACAGACTTATCCACAGGCTTGTTCACATGGAATTGCCTCTACTGCGCGGCCCAGAAAAAGGTTGACAACAGCGTCTTCGGCTCCCGCAAAAACGCCTGATCAAAAAGCGATCACCCGCCTGCAAGCCACGTCACACAAGGGCTTCAGCCAGCTACTCCCACGTTATTCACAGCCAGCTCCACAGCAAACGGGGACAAGTCAAAACTGTGGAAAAACAGCCATTTGCAGCGTCTATATGTCGCGCTTTGACAGCGATGGGAATTTGTTTTCCACAATTTCAGAATGTGCTTGATGTCCTGGCTTGATTCCATGTAGGAGCTGCCGAAGGCTGCGATCTTTTGATGTTGTTTTGAAGATCAAAAGATCGCAGCCTTCGGCAGCTCCTACAGGGGTTGTGGTGGTTTGAGATGTAAAAGCCCCGGGACTCGCGTCGCCGGGGCTGTGCATGACAACGGTTGGGTCAGTGCCCGCCCAGATAAGCGTTACGCACCTCCTCGTTCACCAGCAGCTCTTTACCGGTACCGGTCAGGCGAATCTCGCCATTGACCATCACATACGCCCGGTCCGACAGCTTCAACGCATGGTTGGCGTTCTGCTCGACGAGGAAAATGGTCATGCCGGTTTTCGCCAGTTCACGCAGGGTGGCGAAGATCTGTTTCACCACGATCGGCGCCAGGCCCAGGCTCGGTTCATCAAGCAACAACAGCTTCGGCCGACTCATCAAGGCGCGGGCAATGGCGAGCATTTGCTGTTCGCCGCCGGACATGGTCATCGCCCGCTGAGTGCGGCGCTCTTCGAGCCGCGGGAACAGCTCGAACATGCGCTGCATGTCCTCTTTGGCGTACTTGTCGCCAATCGGGATGGTGCCCATCAGCAGGTTTTCCTCGACGGTCATGTCGGGGAACACCCGCCGCCCTTCCGGCGACTGCGCGATGCCGTTGGAGGCGATGTAGTGCGAGGACTTGTGGGTGATGTCGATGCCTTGATAGAGGATCTGTCCGCCCGCCGCCCGTGGCTGGCCGAAGATCGACATCAGCAGCGTCGATTTGCCCGCGCCGTTGGAGCCGATCAGGCTGACCGTCTCGCCTTCGTTGATCTCAAGCGACACGCCTTTGAGGGCCTGGATCGGGCCATAGAACACGTCCAGGCCTTTGAGTTCGAGGATCGGTTTGCTCATACCAGTTCCTCTTCGTCGGCGCCCAGGTAGGCGGCAATCACTTTTGGATCGTTGCGAATCGCATCGGGTCCACCCTCGGCGATGACCACGCCGTGATCCAGCACCACGATGTGGTCGGAAATGCTCATGACCATGCCCATGTCGTGTTCGATCAGCACCACGGTCAGATCATGCTCGTCGCGCAGCAGCCGGATCATCGCGCTCAGCGCTTCGGTTTCCTGAGGGTTGAGGCCGGCGGCCGGTTCGTCGAGGCAGATGATCTGCGGCCGCGTGCACATGGCCCGGGCGATCTCCAGACGACGTTGCTGACCGTAGGACAGCTCACCGGCCAGGCGGTTGGCGCAGTCCACCAGATCGACCACTTCGAGCCAGTAGAACGCGCAGTCCAGCGCATCGCTTTCCGCTTTGCGGTAGCCCTTGGTGTTGAGGATGCCGGCGAGCATGTTGCGGTTGACCCACATGTGCTGCGCCACCAGCAGGTTTTCCAGCACCGACATTTCCTTGAACAGGCGAATGTTCTGGAAGGTCCGGGCCAGACCGGCGCGGTTCACCAGATGCGTGCCACCAAACATCTTGTAATACAGGCGACTGAGGAAGCTTTTCGGCGAGACGAAGTCGGTCGGTTTGAACGACTCGCCCAGCAATTGGATGACGTTGGTCTGCTTGCCGCGCACGTTGAGTTCGATCTTGCCGCCGGAGGCCTTGTAGAACCCGGTCAGGC
Organism: Pseudomonas sp. m6p; assembly: GCF_055760375.1. Classification (NCBI taxonomy): domain Bacteria; kingdom Pseudomonadati; phylum Pseudomonadota; class Gammaproteobacteria; order Pseudomonadales; family Pseudomonadaceae; genus Pseudomonas; species Pseudomonas sp. m6p. The sequence goes on along the minus strand of NZ_CM147084.1, from coordinate 6,553,151 downwards.
AGTTGAATACCGTGGTCTTGCCGGCACCGTTCGGCCCGATCAGGGCAAAAATCGAGTTGCGTTTGACCTTGAGGCTGACATCGCTCAAGGCCTTGATGCCACCGAAGTGCATCATCAGTTTTTCCACAGAGAGTACGACTTCACTCATGGCGCAGTCCTCTCATAGTGAATGGCACCTTTGCGTGGAGTGACCCCGGTACGGCTGATGCGGATCAGCCCTCGAGGTCGCCAGATCATCATCAACACCATCAGGATGCCGAACAGCAGCACGCGATATTCCGCGAAGCCGCGCAGCAGTTCCGGAGCAACCGTCAGCACGAACGCTGCGATCACTACGCCGATGGTCGAGCCCATGCCGCCGAGCACGACGATGGCGAGGATCAGCGCCGATTCGAAGAAGGTGAACGAGGTCGGGTTGACGAAGCCTTGATAGGTGGCGAAGAACACCCCGGCCAGACCTGCGGTCGACGCACCGATGGTGAACGCCGAGAGCTTGACCAGTACGTGGTTCAGGCCCATCGAGCGGCAGGCGATTTCATCTTCGCGCAAGGCTTCCCAGGCGCGGCCCACCGGCATTTTCACCAGACGATGCTTGATGTACAGCACGGCCAGCACCACCAGGAACAACACCGTATAGATGAAGTAATACTTCACGTCCGGGTTGTAGGCGATGCCGAAAAACTCATGGAACGGTACCCCGCCATCCTTGGCCCGCTTGCCGAATTCCAGGCCGAAGAACGTCGGCAAGGGCGCCGGCATGCCGTTCGGCCCGCCGGTCAGCGACAGCCAGTTGTTGAGGATCAGGCGGATGATTTCACCGAAGCCCAGGGTCACGATGGCCAGATAGTCACCGTGCAGACGCAGCACCGGAAAACCGAGGATGCAGCCGGCCAGACCCGCGGTGATCGCCGCCAGCGGCAGCACAGTCCAGAAGCCCAGCCCGAGGTATTGATAACCGAGCGCCAGACCGTAGGCACCGATGGCGTAGAACGCCACGTAACCGAGGTCGAGCAGACCGGCGAGGCCAACCACGATGTTCAGCCCCAGCCCCAGCAGCACGTAGATCAGCCCGAGGATGACCACGCCCAGCAGGTACGAGTTGGAGACAAACGGCACAATCACCGCCAGCACAATCAGCAGTGGAATGATCCAGCGCAGGCGTGATTTGTGATCGGCAGGCAGCACATGTACACCGGAACCGGTGCTCTCGAATCCGTCGAGGATCTTCAGGCCCTTGGGCGTCTGCAGAAACAGGCTCAAGGCAAAGCGGCCGATCATGACAATGCCGATGATCCACGCCACGCGGGTTGGTTCGAGGTTGAAGCTGTAGCCGTCGAGCACGACACCGACAATCGGGCCGAACACGATCAAGGCAATAAGGCCGGCCAGAATCGCCTCAACCAGGCTTTTTTTGATATCGATGTTTTTTTGAGTGGTTGAAGACATCGCTTACACCTTCGACACAAGAGGACGGCCCAACAGGCCCTGAGGCCGGAAGACCAGAACAAGTACGAGCAGCGAGAAGCTGAACACGTCTTTGTAGTCGGAGTTGACCAGGCCCGAGAACAGCGACTCGGAGATCCCGAGAATGATCCCGCCGAGCATCGCGCCGGGCAGTGAGCCGATCCCGCCGAGCACGGCGGCGGTGAACGCCTTGATGCCGATGACGAAGCCTGCGTAGAAGTCGAACGTGCCGTAGTTCATGGTGATCAGCACGCCGGCCAGAGCTGCCATCGCTGCACCGATGATGAACACGTAGGAAATCACCCGGTCGGTGTTGATCCCCAGGATCGAGGCCATCTTGCGGTCTTGCTGGGTGGCGCGGCACATGCGGCCGAGCTTGGTGTACTTGATCACGTAGGTCAGCAGGCCCATGCCGACGAACGCGGCCACCAGAATGAAAATCTTGGTGTAGGTCAGCTGGACGAAACCGCTGCCGACGTCAATGCGCCAGGCACCGGTGAGCAGCGTTGGAACACCCTGTTGGCGGGCGCCCTGGCTGATCTGGGCATAGTTCTGCAGGATCAGGGAGATGCCGATGGCGCTGATCAGCGGTGCCAGTCGGGTGGAGTTGCGCAGAGGTTTGTAGGCGACGCGTTCGATTACCCAGCCATAGACGCCAGTGACGACGATGGTGAACACCAGCGTGCCGAGCATCAACAGCGGGAAGGATTCGATACCGAAGTAAGCCAGCAGAGCCAGACTGATTGCCGCCAGGTAAGCGGAAATCATGTAAACCTCGCCGTGGGCGAAGTTGATCATGCCGATGATGCCGTAGACCATTGTGTAGCCGATGGCGATCAGGCCATAGACCGACCCGAGGGTCAGGCCGTTGACCAGTTGCTGCAGGAAAATACCATCCATAACGCAATCTCACGCAATGAGAACCTGCCCGCCGGGGCGGGCGGTTCTTCTAGGAAAAATACAGATTTACGTCGGAGCAATGTCAGAGCGCGATGAGCCCAGACCCACCGATCTTCTGTGGGAGCTGGCTTGCCAGCGATAGCGGCGGATCAGCCAACCTGTGTGTCGACTGACCTGACGCCATCGCGGGCAAGCCCGCTCCCACAGGTATTGGTGGGGATCAAGCTGATCGCGTCAGCCCTTACTTCTGTTTTTCCAGCTGATGGTATTTGCCACTCGCGTCCCACTGGTAAACCACGTAGTCGGACACTTTAAGGTCGCCTTTCTTGTCCCAGGCTTTCTCACCCATCACGGTTTTCACCGGGTTGGCCTTGAGCCATTCGGCGGCTTTTTCGCCACTGTTGGATTTGGCGCCGTTGAAGGCGGCCGCCAGGGTCTGAACCGACGCGTACGCGTACAGGGTGTAGCCTTCGGGTTCGGTGCCAGCCTTGCGGAACGCATCGACCACGGTCTTGCTGTCTGGCAGCAGACGTGGGTCGGCGCCGAAGGTCATCAGCACGCCGTCAACGTATTGCGGGCCACCGGCGGTGGTCACCAGTTCGTCGGTGACGATGCCGTCATCAGACATGAACTTCACGTCTTTCAGGCCTTCGGTGCGCAGTTGCTTGACCAGCGGCCCGGCTTCCGGGTGCAGGCCGCCGAAGTAGACCACGTCGGCACCGGCCGCACGGATCTTGGTGACCACGGCGCTGAAGTCTTTCTCGCCACGAGTCAGGCCTTCATACAGCACCGGCTTCACGCCACGCTTTTCCAGTTGAGCCTTGGTCGCATCGGCCAGGCCCTGACCGTAGGTGTCCTTGTCGTGCAGCACGGCGACTTTCTTGCCCTTGAGCACATCGACAATGTAATCGCCCGCGACGATGCCTTGCTGGTCATCACGCCCGCACATACGGAACATGGCGCTCAGGCCGCGCTCGGTCACTTGCGGGTTGGTGGAACCCGGGGTGATCGCGATAACGCCGGCTTCGTCGTAGATTTCCGAGGCGGGAATGGTGGAAGAGGAGCAGAAGTGACCGACCACGCCGGCTACCTTCTGGTTGACCAGATCCTTGGCGACTGTCACTGCCTGTTTCGGCTCGCAGGCGTCATCGCCCTTGACCAGTACGATTTTCTCGCCGTTGACGCCACCCGCCGCGTTGACCGCGTCCGCCGCCGCCTGTGCACCCTTCATGTACTGCTCACCAAATGCCGCGTTGGCGCCAGTCATTGGACCCGCTACACCGATTTTCACATCAGCTTGAGCAAACGCAGAAACACCCAACGCAGTAGCCACTGCGAGGGCCAGAAAGCCTTTCTTGTAAAACGTCTGGGACATGAGGTGGTGCTCCAAGGTTTTTTTTAGTTGGCACTGCGACTTCACTTCACTGAATGCTCTGAGCAAGCGCCGTGCCATCGGTTTTTTATTCTTCAAAAAGTCGCTGCTTTCTTGTTATTTCGACTGTTTCGTTCCCATTTTCATTGGGCGTGCAACCGTCTAAACCGCGGAAGGTGAAACCTTTTTAAATCTCAGGCGCAACCCGCTTGCGCCATCATTGCAACCGCGGCACCAAACGACGTGCAACCAGCCTGTAACAGCTCGCGTCACCGAACTGCACACTGCTGGTGCGGGACTGCTACAACCCGCACCATTACAGGCTAGTCGCTACGCCGAAAAGCGCCGTGTTACGCAACATATTTCAACACTCAGATGACGATGCGCAGGCACTGGCCCGCGTGATACAGCGAGAACCCGGCCTCGTACAGGCAACTGCGCAGGCCGACACCGGCCAGGGGCTGCATCGGTGCGAAGGGGATCGGCAAGGCTTGAGGATTTCCGTTACACAGATAGTCGGCGAAGGCTTTGCCGACCACAGTGCCAGTGGTTACGCCACGACCGTTGTAACCGGTGACGGCCACCAGTCCCGGCGCCGGCTCGAACAGCCGCATCAGGTGATCGGGGGTAAAGGCAATGCGCCCGGTCCAGGTGCACTCCCACTCCACCGGTTTCAGGTTGGGGAAGTAATGCTGCTGCACCCGGTCGGCCCAGGCCTTGAGGAACCACGTCGGTTTCTGGTTGCCGTTGCCCAGACTGCCGAGCAACAACCGGCCGTCCTTGTCGCGACGGATACTGCTCAGCACCTGCCGCGTGTCCCACGAGCCCTGCCCGCCGGGGAGAATGTCATGGGCGGCGTCTTCGGTCAGCGGTACTGAGGCGACCTGATAGTAGTAACCGGGGAAAAAGTTGCGCTTGAGTTCGGTCCAGTCGCCCTCGGTGTAGGCGTTGGAGGCGATCACCACTTGCTCGGCGAGTACCGAACCGTGCTCGGTCTGCACTGACCATTGCTGGCCCACGCGCTCGAGACGGGTCACTGGCGAGTGATCGAACATCTGCCCGCCCAGCCCTTTCACCGCGTTGGCCAGTCCGGTGACATAGGCCATCGGGTTGAGCGTGCCGGCGCGGCGGTCGAGCAGCGCGGCAGCGATCTTTTGCGTGCCGGTGGCTTGCTCGCAGGCCTTGCCGGTGAGCAACTCGACGGGCGCCCCGCGACGCTTCCATTGTTGCTCGCGACTGCGCAGATCCGCCTCGCCCTTGGCGTTGTGCGCCATGTGCAGGGTGCCTTCGCGGCGCAACTGGCAATCGATGTGGTATTTATCCACAAGGCTGAACACCAGCGCCGGTGCCGCCCCGAGCATGCGGTTGAGCTGACTGCCGACCGCTTCGCCGAACCCGGCCTCGATCTCGTCCGGCGGGATCCACATGCCGGCGTTGACCAGCCCGACGTTGCGCCCGGAGCCGCCGTGACCTGCGCGATGCGCTTCCAACACGCAGACGCTTTTGCCTTTTTCCAACAGATGCAGCGCCGCCGACAACCCGGTAAACCCGGCGCCGATCACGCAGACATCGACTTTGACCTCGCCCCGCAGCGCGGTGTTATCCGGGCGCTGCGGCGTGAGTTTTTCCCACAGACATTCTTCGCGTAACGGCATTGCCAGACTCCAACAGAAACCTGCCAAACACACTGCTGATCCTGTGGGATAAAGCCCTGTGGCGAGGGGATTTATCCCCGATCGGTTGCATAGCAACCGTAAAACCAGTGCATGCGGTGTATCTGAAACTCCGCGATTGCATGTTTTGGGGCCGCTGCGCAGCCCATCGGGGATAAATCCCCTCTCCACAAAAGCCCGCTCCCAGGATCTGCGTCATTCCAAACTCAGTCGAAGGTAATGCCCTGCGCCAGCGGCAACTCCAGCGAGTAGTTCACGGTATTGGTCTGCCGACGCATGTACGCGCGCCAGGCGTCGGAACCCGACTCACGACCACCACCGGTCTCTTTCTCGCCACCGAATGCGCCGCCGATTTCCGCGCCGCTCGGGCCGATGTTGACGTTGGCGATGCCGCAGTCACTGCCGACTGCCGACATGAACTGCTCGGCCTCGCGCACGTCGGTGGTGAAGATGCACGACGACAGGCCTTGCGGCACCGCGTTGTTCAGGCGTAGCGCTTCCTGGAAGTCGCGGTAGCCGACCACGTAGAGGATCGGGGCGAAGGTTTCGCTGCAGACCACGTCACTCTGCTCCGGCATTTCCACGATGGCCGGCGACACGTAGTAGGCGTTGGGGAACTGTTCTTCGAGCTGACGCTTGCCGCCGAATACCCGCCCGCCCTCGCTCAGTGCCTGCTCCAGCGCGTCCTGCATGTTTTCGAAGCTGTGTTTGTCGATCAGCGGGCCGACCAGATTGCCTTCCAGCGGATGGCCGATGCGCACTTTGGCGTACGCGGCTTTGAGGCGGGTGACGATTTCTTCCTTCACCGACTCATGGGCAATCAAGCGACGCAGGGTGGTGCAACGCTGACCGGCGGTGCCGACCGCACTGAACAGAATGGCGCGTACAGCCATGTCCAGATCGGCGCTCGGACCGAGGATCATCGCGTTGTTGCCGCCCAGTTCAAGAATGCTGCGAGCGAAACGCGCGGCGACTTTCGGCGCCACTTCGCGGCCCATGCGGGTGCTGCCGGTGGCGCTGATCAGCGCCACGCGCGGATCATCCACCAGTGCTTCGCCAGCGTCACGGCCACCGATGATCACCTGGCACAAGTGCGCCGGCGCATCGGTGAAGTTCTTCACCACACGGTCGAACAATGCCTGGCAGGCCAGTGCGGTCAGCGGGGTTTTCTCCGACGGTTTCCACACCACCGGGTTGCCGCAGACCAGCGCCAGCGTGGTGTTCCACGCCCACACCGCGACGGGGAAGTTGAACGCACTGATCACGCCGACCACGCCCAGCGGATGCCAGGTTTCACGCATGTGGTGGCCCGGGCGCTCGGAGGCGATGGTCAAGCCGTACAGTTGACGCGACAGGCCGACGGCGAAGTCGCAGATGTCGATCATCTCCTGCACTTCACCGAGGCCTTCCTGGGTGATCTTGCCCGCTTCCCACGACACCAGTTCGCCGAGGTCAGCCTTGTATTCGCGCAGCACCTCGCCGAACTGACGCACCAGCTCGCCGCGACGCGGGGCCGGCACCTTGCGCCACTGCTCGAACGCATGATCTGCGCGACTGATGTGCTGCTCGACTTCGGCCGGGCCTTCCCAGTTCACGGCGGCGATGCGGCTGCCGTCGATGGGCGAATGCACCGGCACTTTGCCGTTCTGGTACAGGGCCGGGTTCACACCAAGACGATCAAGCAATGCGGCAACCATGGGTCACTCCTCAAGCGAAAAACTGAATATGTGCGGCCGAATGTTCACGACCGGGCAGGCCTTTAGTTGTAGCTTCCCGAAGGCAAGGCAACAAACGACCTTTACGCGAGATATCATTCCGTTTATTCATGCTGCGCATAGAAAGACAAGAAAAAGGACCACCCATGCTGAACAAACGCCACCTGCCGTCGATCACCGCGCTGCAGTGCTTCGAGGCCGTGACCCGGCACCTGAGCTTCACCCGGGCCGCCGAAGAACTGAACCTGACCCAGAGCGCCGTCAGCAAACAGGTCGCGCAGCTTGAGGAATTGTTGCAGCACTTGTTGTTCCGCCGAGTGCGTCGGCGTTTGCAGATGACTCCGGCCGGGGATTTGTACCTGGTGGAAGTCCGAAAAATCCTCACTCAGGTGGAAATGTCCACGCATTACCTGCGTTCCTACGGCGGCGAGACCGAAGTCCTGCGCGTCTCCACACCCTCGACCTTCGGCGCGCGCTGGCTGGTTCCGCGTCTGAAAGGCTGGCGTCTGCGCCACCCGTCGATCCATCTCGACCTGTGCAACGAGCAGGAGGCGGATGATCTGCTGCAGGGGCGCAGCGATCTGGCGTTCTATTTCGGCCAGGGTTCGCGCCCCGGCACCGAATGCCTGAAGCTGTTCGGCGAAGAGCTGGTGCCGGTCTGCGCGCCCGGCAGCCTGCCGGATCAGCCATTCACCGATCCGACGCAACTGACCGATCTGGTGCTGCTGCAAAACGCCTCGCGTCCACAGGCCTGGCACGACTGGTTCGACAGTCAGGGTTACCACACCGAACACAGCTACCACGGGCCGCGTTTCGAAACCTTTTATATGTGCATCCGCGCCGCCCAGGTCGGCTGCGGCGTAGCGCTGCTGCCACGGTTTCTGGTGGAAGAGGAATTGGCCGACGGCAAACTGGTCATTCCCTGGCAGCATGCAATGCCCAGCTCCGACGCCTATTACCTGGCCTACCCGGAACATGCGGCGGAAGTGCCGAAGGTGCGCGATTTTGTGAAGTGGATGCTGGAGCAGATCGATAGCCCCGACGACCACTGATTCTCCTGTAGGTGCTGCCGAAGGCTGCGATCTTTTGATCTTGTTTTTCAGGATCAAAAGATCGCAGCCTTCGGCAGCTCCTACATTAAGCAAAATCCGCTACAGGCCAAAAATTGCTGGCAATCCCCACCGCTGATATGCGCCACTAGCGTCATTGATTGATCCCACGCATTGCGTGGTGCACCTGGAGACCCCGTTTATGAGCGAGAGTGTGTTTGCCGATCGCATCGTGCAGAACCTGCTCGACACCGACTTCTACAAACTGACGATGATGCAGGCGGTGCTGCACAACTACCCCAACGTCGAAGTCGAATGGGAGTTTCGTTGCCGTAACAGCGAGGATCTGCGGCCGTATCTGGCCGAGATTCGCTACCAGATCGAGCGTTTGGCCGAGCTGAGCCTGAGCGCCGACCAGTTGAGTTTTCTCGAGCGCATCACCTTCCTCAAGCCGGATTTCCTGCGCTTTCTCGGACTGTTCCGCTTCAACCTGCGCTACCTCCACACCGGCATCGAGAACGGCGAGTTGTTCATTCGTCTGCGCGGCCCGTGGCTGCATGTGATCCTTTACGAAGTGCCGCTGCTGGCGATCGTCAGCGAAGTGCGCAACCGCTATCGCTACCGCGAAATCGAACTGGTGCAGGCGCGTGAGCAGCTGTATCGCAAGTTCGACTGGCTCAGCGCCAACGCCTCGGCCGACGAACTGGCGCAATTGCAGGTCGCCGATTTCGGCACCCGTCGGCGTTTTTCGTATCGCGTGCAGGAAGAAGTGGTGAATGTGCTCAAGCACGATTTCCCCGGGCGCTTCGTCGGCACCAGCAACGTGCACTTGTCCCGCGAACTGGACATGAAACCGCTGGGCACCATGGCCCATGAATGGATCATGGCCCACCAGCAACTCGGCCCACGCTTGATCGACAGCCAGATCGCCGCGCTCGACTGCTGGGTGCGCGAGTACCGTGGTTTGCTCGGGATTGCGCTCACCGATTGCATCACCACCGACGCCTTCCTCGGCGACTTCGACCTGTTCTTTGCCAAGCTCTTCGATGGTTTGCGCCACGACTCCGGGGATCCGGTGCAGTGGGGCGAAAAATGCATCGCCCACTACCACAAGCTCGGCATCGACCCGATGAGCAAGACTCTGGTGTTCTCCGACAGCCTGACCCTGCCCAAGTCGCTGGAGATCTTCCGCGCGCTGCACGGGCGGATCAACGTCAGCTTTGGCATCGGTACCAACCTGACCTGTGACATTCCGGGTGTCGAACCGATGAGCATCGTGCTTAAAATGACCGCCTGCAACGGCCAGCCGGTGGCGAAGATCTCCGACGAGCCCGGCAAGACTCACTGTAAAGACCCGAATTTCGTCGCCTATTTGCGACATGTGTTCCAGGTTCCTGCCGTTTCCAGCCTATCTAGCAAGGAGTGAATTCATGCAAGCCGTACAGCGTGAGATTGCTGAACAGCTCAAGGTGCAACCGCCATTCGCCGGGCATCAGGCCCTCGAAGCGGAAGTCGCCCGACGCATCACCTTTATCCAGGATTGCCTGGTCAATTCCGGCCTCAAGACCCTGGTGCTGGGCGTCAGCGGCGGCGTCGACTCGCTGACCGCCGGTCTCTTGGCCCAACGCGCCATGCGTGAGCTGCGCGAGCGCACTGGCGACCACGCCTACAAGTTCATTGCCGTGCGCCTGCCGTACGAAACCCAGTTCGATGAACACGACGCCCAGGCGTCGGTGGACTTCATCGCCCCGGACGAGCGCCACACGGTCAACATTGGCCCGGCGGTGAAGTCGCTGGCCAGTGAAGTGGCGGCGTTCGAAGGCAAACACGCGGTGTCGGTGGATTTCGTGCTCGGCAACACCAAGGCGCGGATGCGCATGGTCGCCCAGTACACCATCGCCGGCGCGGCCCACGGGCTGGTGATCGGTACCGACCACGCGGCGGAAGCGGTGATGGGCTTCTTCACCAAGTTCGGCGACGGCGCCTGCGACCTGGCCCCGCTCAGCGGTCTGGTGAAAAACCAGGTCCGGGCGATTGCCCGCAGCTTCGGCGCGCCGGAATCGCTGGTGGAAAAGGTACCGACAGCGGATCTGGAAGACCTGTCGCCGGGCAAACCGGACGAAGCGTCCCACGGCGTGACCTACGCCGAGATCGACGCCTTCCTGCACGGCGAGCCGGTGCGTCAGGAAGCGTTCGACATCATCGTCAATACGTACAATAAGACTCATCACAAGCGTGTGATGCCGTTTGCGCCTTGATCAGCGACCGAATGAAAAAGCCCGCTGAGGAGCGATCCTCGGCGGGCTTTTCTTTGGCCAGTTCACCTGTCGATGCTGATGGCCTCTTCGCGGGCAAGCCCGCTCCCACAGTGTCCCGGTTGTTCACAAAATGTGTGACCGACACAAACCCTGTGGGAGCGAGCCTGCTCGCGAAGAACGATGACGCGGTGGCGTTGATTACTTAACAGTGATCGTGCCTTTCATCATCGAGATGTGGCCCGGGAACGAGCAGAAGAAGCCGTAGTCAGTGCCAGCGGTCAGCTTCGATACGTCGATGGTCAGCGAGTCTTTCTCGCCGGCACCGATGATCTTGGTGTGAGCGATAACGCGCTCGTCGCCGTCTTTCAGGTAGTTCTTGTCGATGCCAGCGGCCAGGCCGTCGGTAGCGATCGGCTGCATGTCAGCGGTTTTGCTGACCACCAGGTTATGGCCCATGACGTTCTTCGGCAGGCTGCCAGAGTGAGTCAATTCGACGGTGAAGGTCTTGCAGCTCTTGTCGATCACGATCGACTGGGTGTTGAAGGACATCTGATCGGTGGAATCAACGGTGGTTTTGCACTCGGCAGCCATCAATTGGCTGCTGGCCAGCGCCAGCAGGGATACCGCAACAACTTTGGAAAACATGGTGAATCTCCAAGGCAGGGTTAACAAAAACACGAATGATGGAAAGACTGCCTGAAATCTTCGCAAGTTCCTATGACTTGAGTCAAAAATTGTATACAACTTTCAGGCTATGACACTCATCGAAACAATCTACCGGCCAGATTTCCCGGCCGGGCCTATGATCGGCGCATCTACTGAAACGGAGTGCCGGTCATGTTCTTTAACGGTCTGTTGTGCAGTTTGCTCGCCGCCTACGCCTGTGGCGCCAGCGGTACCTTTGAATCGCCGGAACGCGAAGTTTAGTCCTTGGATCAAGGCGTGCCAGCCATTACCCTGTGACGGATTGACCCAGGAGGAAGGCATGTCTCTCACATCCGTTTGTGTTTTTTGCGGTGCCAACGCTGGCACTGATCCGGCTTACACCGAAGCCGCCAAGGCCCTTGGCCGCGCGCTGGCCGAGCGTCAGCTGACGCTGGTTTACGGCGGTGGCGCCGTGGGCCTGATGGGCCTGGTGGCGGACGCCGCGCTGGCCGCTGGCGGCGAAGTGATCGGGATCATTCCGCAAAGCCTGATGGACAAGGAGATCGGCCACAAAAGCCTGACCCGTCTCGAAGTGGTCGATGGCATGCACGCGCGCAAGGCGCGCATGGCCGAACTGAGCGATGCATTCATCGCATTGCCCGGCGGCCTCGGCACGCTGGAAGAGCTGTTCGAAGTCTGGACCTGGGGCCAGCTCGGCTACCACGGCAAACCGCTGGGGCTGCTGGAAGTGAACGGTTTTTACAGCAAACTCACGGCTTTTCTCGACCATATCGTCGGCGAAGGCTTCGTTCGCGCGCCACACCGTGACATGCTGCAAGTGAGCGAATCGCCCCAAACCCTGCTCGACGCCCTCGATCAGTGGAAGCCGACCGTCACGCCCAAGTGGGTCGACCAAAAACCCGGCTAACCGCCAGGCACCGATACAGGGCAGAATACGCGCCGCTCAACCTCACCTTCGACCCCAGAGGATCGCCCATGGCCAAACCCAATTACTCCTTCGCCAAACGTCAACGAGACCTGGCAAAGGAGCAGAAGAAAGAGGAAAAGCTTCAGCGCAAGAAACAAATGGCTGAAGAAGCGGCACTGAACCCTGACGGTGAAGTGGCGACTGACCTCGATGATGAAGTTGATGTTGATGCACCGAAAGACCAGGCGCCTGACGCCTGAGCTGATTGCTGACTCGCTCCCAGAGGGAGCGATCTGTGGTGAGGGAGCTTGCTCCCGCTGGGTTGCGCAGCGACCCCAAATTGTTTTGCGACTGCTTCGCAGTCGAGCGGGAGCAAGCTCCCTCGCCACATTGGCTCCCGCCAGTGAAATTCCTTACTCCAATGGCATCACCGTGACCCGCACTTCCGGATCATGCGAACCGCCCCCCAGAATCACCCCGCGCAACGGCGACACATCGGAAAAATCCCGGCCCCACGCCAGGGTGATATGCTCCAGCGCCGGCTGCACGTTGTTGGTCGGATCGAAATCCACCCAGCCCGATACCGGACAGAACACCGACACCCACGCATGCGAAGCATCAGCACCGATCAGCCGTGGCTGGCCCGGCGGCGGCTGGGTCAGCAGATAGCCGCTGATGTAACGCGCTGCCAGCCCTCGCGAGCGCACGCAAGCGAGCATCAGATGCGCGAAGTCCTGACACACGCCACGCCGGCGCTCCAGCACCTCGACCAGCGGCGTCGCCACTTGCGTCGCCTCGGCGTCGAAAGTGAATTCGCTGAAAATCTTCTGCATCAAATCCTGCACGCCCAGCAACAGGGGCTTGCCCGGAGGAAAACAGCTTTCGGAGAATTCGACGAAGCTGCGCTTCAAATGCACGTAGGGTGACTGAAAGCGATAGCGACAAGCCTCCAGCATTTCGGCGGACAACGGCTGGCTGCTGTAGGTCAGCGCGTTGCGCGTCTGCTCCCACGCCGGGGACAGATTGAAGTCCGCCAGCGGTCGCGCCAGCACTTCAACCGTGAGCCGGGCGTTGACCTGCAACTCGTCGTGCGGGCGCTCGAAGGCCAGCCGGGTCAGCGGATTGCCGAACACATCCAGCTCATCGCGCCGCGTGGTCGGCTCCGGGCTGATCAGCAATTGCTGCTCGGTGCAGCGTTGCCATGCGCACTCACGCGGCCACAGGTGCGCCAATTGCTGCGCCAGCGACACCGGACTGTCGTAGTGGTAACAGGTGTCGTGGAGGATCTGGTAAAGGGCGCTCATCAGACGGACACCGTGCGCTGGCTGACATCATCGACATGGGCAAAGTGGCGCAGCGCCAGACGATCGGACACCTGAGCGCTGGCCTCGGCAATCGCTTGCAGCAGATCCGCCAGACCATCGAGCGCCGCACGCACGCTGTTCTCCCCGAACAGCGGGTTCTCCAGACAGCCCAGATCGAACCGCGCCAGACGCTCGACCAATTGCGCCAGCCCGGCCTCGCGAGGCACGCCGAAATCATCGTTCAAGCGTTTTAACGTGCGGGTTACCAGTTTCAACTGGAACAGCACCGCATGCGGGTTCTGCTCATCGAGCAGCAACAGGTCGAGCACCGGAATCAACTGCGCCACCGCCAGGTACCGCGAACGGTAGGTGATACTGCTGTTGCCCAGTTCCAGCAGCCATTCCAGCCCGGCCTGATCGAACGCCCCGGCACCACGCAGAAACGCCGCCAGACTGCTGCTGAGAAATTGCAAACGTTCGATGCGTCGGCCGATCATCAGAAAGCGCCAGCCTTCGTCGCGGGTCATGTCGTCGAGGGCAAACCCGGACAACGCCGCCAGTGACATCACCAGCCGGTTGAGGAAATCCAGCAACTCGCCGAAATCCGGCTCCTCGGTGTCCAGTTCCAGCGCCTCGCGCTGCAACTCGACCAACGCCTGCCAGTTCTCCCGCGAAAGCTTGCCGCGCACCTGCGAGGCCGCCCACTGCAAGCGCTGCAGGTTGGAGCGCAGGCTGAACGACCAGTCCTCGCCGAGCAGCGCCGCCAGCAAGCGCTCCGGCAACTCGCCCTCCTCCGGCAACAACATAAGACGCTCGCCCAGCGCCACCGCTGCCTGCAAGGCTTGCGGATCATCACCATCGACATAACGCGCGAGCATGATCCGCAGCAGTCGCGCACTGTCGTCACAACGCTCGCAGTAACGGCCGAACCAGAACAGGTTCTCCACCACCCGCGAGGGCAGGTACGGATCGCGGCGCACCAGATCGTGTACGCCGACGTTACGCTGGGTTTTCCATTGTTCGCCACTCGGCGCACGCTCGCCCAGCACCCAAGTGTCCTTGCTCGCGCCACCGCGCTGCATCGACACCACTTCGGCATCGGCCTCGGCGGCCACCCGGGTCAGGCCACCGGGCAGCACGCGATAGCCATCGCGACTGGCCACGGCGTACATGCGCATGCCGATGGCTCGCGGTTGCAACTGGCCGTCTTCGGCTTGCCAGATCGGCGCCTGCGACAACTGCGCCAGCTCTTGCGCGACATAAGCGTATGGCCGGGCCTGCATGCGCTCGGCGAGCGCCTGACGCTGTTGTTCACTCAGATCGCGGCCGAATACCGGCGCGAAGCTTTGTGAAGGAAATGCCGGTTTGATCAGCAGCTCCGGCAGTTTTTCCAGCGCCTGCGCCAGCACCGGCGCCTCGCCGCACCACCAGGTGGCGATGGACGGCAGCAGCAGTTCTTCGCCGAACAGGTACTGATTGATCTTCGGCAAAAATCCGAGCAATCCTGGTGACTCCAGCACGCCGCTGCCCAACGCATTGGCCACCAGCACCCGGCCCTGACGCACCGCCTCCAGCAAGCCGGGCACCCCGAGTGCCGAGTCGGTGCGCAGCTCCAGCGGGTCGCAGAAATCATCGTCGAGCCGGCGCATGATCGCGTGCACCCGGCGCAGACCGCTGAGGGTTTTCAGGTACACCGTGGCATCGCGCACGGTGAGGTCGCCGCCCTCCACCAGCGGATAACCGAGCTGGCGTGCCAGGTAAAGGTGTTCGAAATAGCTTTCGTTGAAGCGTCCCGGCGTGAGCAACACCACCAGCGGCGCGTCGTCAGCACATGGCGCCTGACGCGCGAGGGTTTCCTGCAGGGTGCGGAAGAACCCGGCCAGGTGCTGCACCTTCAGATCGCGGTACAACTCGGGAAACGCCCGTGAAACGATGGTGCGGTTTTCCAGCGCATAACCGGCGCCCGACGGCGCCTGGGTACGATCCGCCGTAACCCACCAGCGCCCGTCCGGCGTGCGCGCCAGGTCCACGGCATACAGATGCAGAAACGCCTCTTCCGGTGGCGCGATGCCCTGACAGGGCCAGAGAAAATTGTTGTGGCCGAACACCAGCTCCGCCGGCAACAGCCCTTCGCGGATCAGCCGCTGCGGCCCGTACAGATCCGCCAGTACCGCGTTGAGCAAACGCGCACGCTGGGCAATCCCTGCCGACAGGTGCTGCCATTCATCAGCAGCGATCACATGCGGCAGCAGGTCCAGCTCCCACGGGCGGTCTGCGCCCTTCGGATCGGCGTAGACGTTATAAGTGACCCCGTTTTCCTGAATCTGTCGGGCGAGCAACGCCTGCCGCTGCACGAGTTGCACCGGGGTGCTGCGCTGCAATTGATCGAACAGCCGCCGCCAGTGCGGGCGCACTTCCCCGCTGTCATCCAGCAGTTCGTGATAAGTGCCCGCAGTGCGCGGGTAGCGGTCTAGCAGGTCAGGCATGGAAAGCTCGGCAGACAGCAGGGAACGGTCAGACTAACGCAGGCACATGACGTGCGGATATACGAAAAATCCGCATGTCGTGCAGGACTTAGAAACGTCGTAAATCGAGCGTCATCGGCAACTCGTCGGAGATTGTCAGGTTGGGTATCGGAAGTTTTCCCGGCGTGTGTCCGATACGGAAAAACCGCGCCATGCGCCGGCTCTCCGCCTCGTTGGCGTTGACCGGCAACGTTTCGTAATTGCGCCCGCCCGGGTGCGCCACGTGGTACTGACAGCCCCCCAGCGAACGCTGCATCCAGGTGTCGAGCAGATCGAATACCAGCGGCGCGTGCACCGGGATGGTCGGTTGCAGACAGTTGGCCGGTTGCCAGGCCCGAAAGCGCACACCGGCGACGAACTCGCCGATGCGCCCGGTCGGTTGCAGCGGCACCGGGACGCCGTTGCAGGTCAGCAGATAACGCTGCGGCGGCAGGCCGTTGAGTTTGATCTGCAAACGCTCCAGCGACGAGTCGACATAGCGCACCGTGCCGCCCCCCGTACCTTCCTCGCCCAGCACATGCCAAGGCTCCAGCGCCTGACGCAGCTCCAGTTCGATGCCGTTGACGGCGTAATCGCCGACCTTGGGAAAACGGAATTCCAGGTGCGCGGCGAACCATTCGGCGCGCAGTGGGTAACCGGCATTGTTCAGTTCGACGATGACGTCGGCGAAGTCCTGCTCGATAAAGTGCGGCAGCATGAAACGGTCGTGCAGCTCGGTGCCCCAGCGCGCCAGTTTTGGCGGCGCATACGGCTCGCGCCAGAAGCGTGCGACCAGCGCGCGCAGCAACAACTGCTGGGCCAGGCTCATGCGCGCGTGGGGCGGCATCTCGAACGCGCGCAGCTCCAGCAGGCCCAGACGCCCGGTAGCGCCATCCGGCGAATACAGTTTGTCGATGCAGAACTCGGCGCGGTGAGTGTTGCCGGTGACGTCGATCAGCAGGTTGCGCAGCAGGCGATCCACCAGCCACGGCGCGCACGCTTCGCCCGGTTCAGGCATCTGCGCGAAGGCGATTTCCAGTTCGTACAAGGCGTCATTGCGGGCCTCATCAACACGCGGCGCTTGCGAAGTCGGGCCGATGAACAACCCGGAAAACAGGTAGGACAGCGACGGGTGGTTGTGCCAGTAGCTGATCAGACTGCGCAGCAGATCCGGGCGGCGCAGGAATGGCGAGTCGGCGGGCGTCGCGCCACCGAGGACGAAATGGTTGCCGCCGCCGGTGCCGGTATGGCGCCCGTCGATCATGAATTTTTCGGTGGTCAGGCGGGTTTGCCGCGCCTGTTCATAGAGGAACTCGGTGCGTTCGACCAGTTCGTCCCACGTCGCGGACGGCTGCACGTTGACCTCGATCACCCCCGGATCCGGGGTGATACGGAAGTTGCTCAGGCGCGGGTCACTGGGCGGCTCGTAACCTTCCAGCAGCACCGGGCAATGCAGCTCTTCGGCGGTAGCCTCGATGGCCGCCACCAGCTCCAGATAATCCTCGAGCCGCTCCAGTGGCGGCATGAACAGATACAGGCGCCCTTCGCGCGCCTCGGCGCAGAACGCGGTGCGGGTCAGCCAGTCGGCGGACTCGTCGATTGTCGGCGCACGTTCGTCGGCCGTGGCGGGTTCGGCATGACTGTTGAGCCGAGTGGTGTCCGGCAGCTCGGGGAAGTCCTGATTCGGATCGTTGGGATGAATGAACGGATACTCGGCGGCCTTCACCCACGGCTGCGAACCGAGCGGCAGACGGTAACCCAGCGGCGAGTCCCCCGGTACCAATCGGCAATGCTCGTCGCGCAGATACCAGCGCCCGCTCTGCCATTGATCACCCTTGGCGGTGCGCGCCAGCGGCAGCACCTGGCCGATCACTTTATCCAGGCCCTGAGCGAAGACCTTGCGCAGGCGTGCACGCTCCAGCGGTTCTTCAAGACGCGAATCTTCAGCGCTGACGTTGCTCGGCAATGCGCCTTCGCGCCAGAGGTAATAGAAATTGTCCTCGTAGGCCGGAAACACGAAACGTGCAGGCAGTTTCAAGCGTTCGGCAACACTCGCGAGAAAGCGTCCCGCCAGTTCGCCATCGGCGCCGTAGTCCTGCTGTTCATCGGCGATCAGCGCGCTGTTGTGCCAGATCGGCACGCCGTCACGGCGCCAATAACAATTGAGCGACCAGCGCGGCAATTGCTCGCCCGGGTACCACTTGCCCTGACCGAAATGCACCAGACCTTTCGGCGCATAGTGCTGGCGCATGCGCTGGAACAATTCGGCGGAGAGGCGACGCTTATCCGGGCCCAACGCTGCAGTGTTCCATTCGGCGCCGTCCGGGTCGTCGATGGAAACGAAGGTCGGCTCGCCGCCCATGGTCAGGCGCACATCGCCTTCCAGCAGGTCGGCATCAATCTGCCGCCCCAGCGCCTGAATCGCCAGCCACTGCTCATCGGTGTAGGGCTTGGTCACCCGTGGCGCTTCCCAGATCCGCTCGACCGACATTTCGTGGCTGAACTGGCATTCGCACGGCTCGACCAGACCACTGATCGGCGCAGCAGAGGAAGGATCGGGACTGCAGGCCAGCGGGATATGCCCTTCACCGGCGAACAGCCCGGACGTGGCATCCAGACCGATCCAGCCAGCGCCCGGCAGGTAAACCTCGCACCACGCGTGCAGGTCGGTGAAATCGACATCGGTGCCGGACGGGCCGTCGAGGCTTTTCACGTCGGCGGTCAGTTGAATCAGGTAGCCGGAGACAAACCGCGCGGCCAGCCCGAGGTTGCGCAGCAACTGCACCAGCAGCCACGCTGAGTCGCGGCAGGAGCCGGACGCCTGTTCGAGGGTGTGTTCCGGGGTTTGCACGCCCGGTTCCATGCGGATCAGGTAGCGAATGTCTTCGCTGAGACGCTGGTTGAGCATCACCAGGAAATCCACCGCCGGCAGCGGCGTGCGATCAATGCTATCCAGATAGGCTTTGAAGGCTGGGGTCAGCGGCAGGGTTTCGAGGTACGGCGCCAATTCCTTGCGCTCATCTGCGGCGTAACTGAAGGGGATTTTCTCGGCATAGGGTTCGAGGAAGAAGTCGAACGGATTGAACACCGCCATCTCGGCCAGCAGATCGACCTCGATGCGCAATTCGTTGGTTTTCTCGGGGAACACCAGACGCGCGAGGTAATTGCCCTGAGGATCCTGCTGCCAGTTGATGAAGTGCTGCTCGGGCGAGACCTTCAGCGCATACGACAAGATCCGCGTGCGGCTGTGGGCGGCCGGACGCAGGCGTACGATCTGCGGGCCGAGTTCGACAGCGCGGTCGTAGCGGTAATGCGTGACGTGATGCAATGCGACATGAATCGACACGGCGTGCCTCCTGCGAGCCTAAGCGTATTCGAAAGCGCGCAAGACTTATGCCATGCAGAGGCTTGGGCGCTTTCCCGGAATGCTCAAGGCAGTACAGCACCAAAATCGGGCGATGCGGGGAAATGGATTGAGGAAGTTGCGCCTAAATGTGGCGAAGATCAAAAGATCGCAGCCTTCGGCAGCTCCTACAGGGAAACGCACGAACCTCTGTAGGAGCTGCCGCAGGCTGCGATCTTTTGATCTTAAAAAAAAACGCCAACCCGAAGGTTGGCGTTTTTTGGTTTAGCGCGGAACGACGGGCTTGCGTGCCGGTTTCGGCCCCTTGCCCTTGGCCGCTTCCTTGCGCTCCTTGGCCGCCTGCTGGTTGCGGGCAAACGCCGCAGCCTTGGCTTGTTCACGCTTGTCCCAAGGGTTGCCACCGTCACTGGCACGCGGCGGCAGGCCGGTGTGCTGGGTGAGAATCTTGGTGGTCTTCTCTTTCGCGACCTTGTGACTGCCAGCCGGCGTCGAGTTCTTGCGACGGGCGCTCTGGTAGCTGTCGGTGGCCGGCTGATGCAGCGGGATCAACTGGTTCTTGCCCGGCCCGATCAGGTCGGCGCGGCCCATGCGGGTCAGCGCTTCGCGCAGCATCGGCCAGCCTTTCGGGTCGTGATAACGCAAGAACGCCTTGTGCAGACGACGCTGCTCCTCGCTCTTGACGATAGTCACACCGTCGCTCTTGTAGGTGACCTTGCGCAGCGGGTTCTTGCCCGAGTGGTACATCGCGGTGGCGGTGGCCATCGGCGACGGATAGAACGCCTGCACCTGGTCGGCACGGAACCCGTTGCTCTTGAGCCACAGCGCCAGGTTCATCATGTCTTCATCGGTGGTGCCCGGGTGCGCAGCGATGAAGTACGGGATCAGGTACTGCTCTTTACCGGCTTCCTTGGTGTACTTCTCGAACATGCGCTTGAAGCGGTCGTAAGTACCGATCCCCGGTTTCATCATCTGGTTGAGCGGACCTTCCTCGGTGTGTTCCGGGGCGATCTTCAGGTAACCACCAACGTGGTGGGTCACCAGCTCTTTGACGTACTCCGGCGACTCGACCGCGAGGTCGTAACGCAGGCCGGAGGCGATCAGGATCTTCTTCACACCCGGCAAGGCGCGGGCGCTGCGGTACAGCTGAATCAGCGACGAGTGGTCGGTATTCAGGTTCGGGCAGATGCCGGGGAACACGCAGGACGGCTTGCGGCACGCGGATTCGATTTCCGGGCTCTTGCAGGCGATGCGGTACATGTTCGCGGTCGGGCCGCCAAGGTCGGAGATCACGCCGGTGAAGCCAGGAACCTTGTCGCGGATCTCTTCGATTTCGCGAATGATCGACTCTTCGGAACGGTTCTGGATGATCCGGCCTTCGTGCTCGGTGATCGAGCAGAACGTGCAGCCGCCAAAGCAGCCACGCATGATGTTCACCGAGAAACGGATCATGTCGTAGGCCGGGATCTTTTCCTTGCCGTACGCCGGGTGCGGAACCCGTGCGTAAGGCATGCCGAACACGTAGTCCATTTCTTCAGTTGTCATCGGAATCGGCGGCGGGTTGAACCAGACGTCGATCTCGCCATGCTTCTGCACCAGCGCGCGGGCGTTGCCCGGATTGGTTTCCAGGTGCAGCACGCGGTTGGCGTGGGCGTACAGGACCGGGTCGTTACGCACCTTTTCCATCGACGGCAGGCGGATCACGGTCTTGTCGCGGGTCATCTTCGGGCTGGCCAGAATCTGTACGACCTTGGCTTCCTCGGGATCGTCCACCGGGCCTTTTTCTTGCTCGATGGCGCAGGCCTGGGTGTCCTGGGTGTTCACGTACGGGTTGATGATCTTGTCGATCTTGCCCGGACGGTCGATGCGCGTGGAGTCGACTTCGTACCAGCCTTGCGGCGTATCACGGCGGATGAATGCGGTGCCGCGCACGTCGGTGATGTCTTCGATCTTGTGCCCGTAGGACAGGCGCTGGGCCACTTCGACAATGGCCCGCTCGGCGTTGCCGTACAGCAGAATGTCAGCGCTGGCGTCGATCAGGATCGAGTTGCGCACGCGATCCTGCCAATAGTCGTAGTGGGCGATGCGACGCAGGGACGCCTCGATGCCGCCGAGAACGATCGGCACATGCTTGTACGCCTCTTTGCAACGCTGGCTGTAGACCAGGCTCGCGCGGTCCGGACGTTTGCCCGCCATGCCACCCGGCGTGTAGGCGTCGTCGGAACGGATTTTCTTGTCCGCGGTGTAACGGTTGATCATCGAGTCCATGTTGCCGGCCGCGACGCCGAAGAACAGGTTCGGCTCGCCGAGCTTCATGAAATCGTCTTTGGACTGCCAGTTCGGCTGGGCGATGATCCCGACGCGGAAGCCCTGGGACTCCAGCAGCCGGCCGATAATCGCCATGCCGAACGACGGGTGATCGACGTAGGCATCACCGGTGACGATGATGATGTCGCAGGAATCCCAGCCAAGCTGATCCATCTCCTCCCTGCTCATCGGCAGGAATGGCGCTGGCCCGAAACATTCGGCCCAGTACTTTGGATAGTCAAATAACGGCTTGGCTGCTTGCATGTCGATAACCGGTGTTGGCTTTCATTGAATTTCGCGGGCGCGGAATATAGCACAAATTTTGACCAATTCCGACGGCTATGGTCGGAAATTGTGCTTTACCTGTGGCGAGGGAGCTTGCTCCCGCCGGGTTGCGAAGCAGCCCCTAGAATTCGACTGCTGCGCAGCCGATCGGGAGCAAGCTCCCTCGCCACAAGTGCTCGACGTTACTCGTCGTCGTCGAAGTTGTAACTGCCCGGCGCGAGGTTTTCGAAGCGGGTGTACTTACCGATAAACGCCAGGCGAATAAAGCCGATCGGGCCGTTCCGCTGCTTGCCGATGATGATTTCGGCGATGCCCTTGTGCTCGGTTTCCGGGTGATACACCTCGTCCCGGTACACGAACATGATGACGTCGGCGTCCTGCTCGATCGCTCCGGATTCCCGCAAGTCGGAGTTCACCGGACGCTTGTTGGGACGTTGTTCCAGGGAGCGGTTGAGCTGCGACAGCGCCACCACCGGGCAGTTGAATTCCTTGGCCAGGGCTTTCAGGGATCGCGAGATCTCGGAAATCTCGTTGGTCCGGTTGTCGCCACTGGAGCCGGGAATCTGCATCAGTTGCAGGTAGTCGATCATGATCAGACCGATATCGCCATGTTCGCGAACCAGGCGCCGGGTTCGCGCACGCATTTCCGACGGGCTGATGCCGGCGGTATCGTCGATGAACAGCTTGCGGTCGTTGAGCAGATTGACCGCCGAGGTCAGGCGCGGCCAGTCGTCGTCTTCCAGCTGGCCGGAACGCACCTTGGTCTGATCGATACGCCCCAGGGACGAAAGCATACGCATGATCAGCGATTCGCCTGGCATCTCGAGGGAGTACACCAGCACCGCCTTGTCGCTGCGCAGTACGGCGTTTTCCACCAGGTTCATGGCGAAGGTGGTCTTACCCATCGACGGACGGCCGGCGACGATGATCAGGTCGGCCGGTTGCAGGCCGCTGGTCTTCTCGTCAAGGTCGGTATAACCGGTGGATAGACCGGTGATCGAGTCGGCGGTGTTGAACAGGGTGTCGATGCGATCGATGGCCTTGGTCAACAGTTCGTTGACGCCCACCGGCCCGCCGGTCTTGGGGCGCGCCTCGGCGATCTGGAAGATCTGCCGTTCGGCCTCATCGAGGATCTCTTCGGCGGTACGACCTTCCGGGTTGAACGCGGCATCGGCAATTTCGGTGCTGATGCCGATCAACTGACGCAACGTCGCCCGCTGGCGAACGATCTGCGCATAGGCCTTGATGTTGGCGACGGACGGCGTGTTTTTCGCCAGCTCGCCGAGGTAACCGAGGCCGCCGACCTGAGACGTCTGACCTTCCTTGTCCAGTTGCTCGGCAAGGGTCACGACGTCGATCGGCATGTTCTGATCGGCCAGTTTGGCGATCGCACGGAAGATCAGGCGGTGGTCATGCCGGTAGAAATCGCCGTCGGAGACTTGATCGAGCACGCGTTCCCAGGCGTTGTTGTCCAGCATCAGACCACCGAGTACAGCCTGTTCGGCCTCGATGGAATGCGGCGGCACTTTCAGCGCGGCGGTTTGCAGATCGTATTGCTCGGGAGCGGTGATTTCGTTCATGGCCACTTGGAGTCAGGGTTGAAAACGGGAGTACCAGAAAGACAAAGGGCACGACCTGTAAACAGGATCGTGCCCGATGTTACCGGCTAGCACCCGAGGGTGCCAGCCGACAAGTATTGCTTAAGCTGCTACCACGACAACGCGTACGGTGGCTTCAACTTCGGCGTGCAGGTGCACAGCCACGTCGAATTCACCCACGTTGCGGATGGTGCCGTTCGGCAGACGAACTTCGCTTTTCGCAACTTCAACGCCGGAGGCGGTCAGTGCGTCAGCGATGTCGTGAGTACCGATCGAACCGAACAGCTTGCCTTCGTCGCCAGCGGTGGCAGTGATGGTCACTTCCAGCTCGGCCAGTTGGGCAGCACGGCTTTCAGCCGATGCTTTACGGTCTGCGGCGGCTTTTTCCAGCTCAGCGCGACGCTCTTCGAACGCAGCCAGGTTGGCAGCGGTCGCAGCGGTAGCTTTGCCGAAAGGCAGCAGGTAGTTACGGCCGTAACCGGCCTTAACGTTTACTTTGTCGCCCAGGTTGCCCAGGTTGGCGATTTTTTCCAGAAGGATCAGTTGCATGTGGAAATCCTCTTAACTTTTAACCTTCACCGTTCGCGTTATCGGTGCCTTTCGACACGTGACGACCGCGAAAATCAATCAGGCTGTCGACAATGGCCAGAACCACGAGCAACGGATAGAGCAGCTGCATGAACAACAGCAGCGTGACGTACAACCCCACCAGCCAGAAACCGGCCAGTCGCTTCTGCCCGACCAGCCCGTGAATCAGGGCCAGTCCGGCGAACACCAGCGGTACACTGCACAACGGCGTCAACATGGCCATCTGTGCACCGAGATTCGGGCCCAGAAGCATCAACGCCAGCAGCAACATCGCCGGCCCCAGCGGGATCCGGATGGCGCGAAACTCGCGACCAAAACCACCCGGGTTGTACAACAACGCCTGCCAATGACGCCCGATAATCAGGCTCAGCACGCTGACGATCTGCAACAAGGCCGCAATCAGTCCGGTCAGGACCGGTGCAATCAGGGACGCGAAACGCGCTTGCTCATCGACCGACAATTGCTTGTAGGTTTCACCAAGAAGCGCCGGCATGACCTTTATCAAGGCCTGCGCGAGCATCTCGATCTGGGCCGCAAACGCTGCCCCGAGCACCACAGAAAACACCACTCCCATCACTACGCTGACCAGCAGCGTGCGGACCCAGGATTCGCTTGCGCGCAACACCAACGCAAGCCCCGAAGACCCCAGCAGCACCAGAAGTGCCCGCGGATCATCGGCATACAGCCACCAGATCAATGCCGGCAGCAGCCCCAGGGACAGGACGCCAATGGCGTCCGTCAGTCCGCGCCGCAGAAGCACCAGGCTCCCGGCGGCAGCACCCAACCAATACAACAACGGCAATGTTGCACACCCGGCCACTACGAGAGTGGCCTGCATACGGCCGCGCATGATGAACTCAGCTAAGGCACGCATGCATTCAATCCTTTGCTACTTGTCGACTGCCCGGTCTCAGCGGCCGTGGCTGTCGGTGTAGGCCAGCAGGGCCAGGAAGCGGGCGCGCTTGATAGCGGTGGCCAGCTGACGCTGATAACGAGCTTTGGTACCGGTGATACGGCTTGGAACGATTTTGCCGGTCTCGGATACGTAGGCTTTCAGAGTGTTGAGATCTTTGTAATCGATCTCTTTCACGTCTTCAGCGGTGAAGCGGCAGAATTTACGACGACGGAAGAAACGTGCCATTTGATAGGCTCCTTAAAAGGTCCGTGGATTACTCGTCAGCGTTATCGCTGTTGTCGCTGTCATCACCCTCAACGCCATCAGCGTCGGAGTGCTCAGGACGGTCGCGACGCTCACGGCGCTCACTGCGGTTTTCTTCAGCCTTGAGCATCTCGGACTGGCCGGTAACGGCTTCGTCGCGACGGATGACCAGGTTACGGATCACAGCATCGTTGTAGCGGAAGTTGTCTTCCAGCTCGGCCAGGGCCTTGCCAGTGCACTCAACGTTCAGCATCACGTAGTGAGCCTTGTGAACATTGTTGATTGCGTAGGCCAGTTGACGACGGCCCCAGTCTTCCAGACGGTGGATTTTGCCGCCGTCTTCTTCGATCAGCTTGGTGTAACGCTCAACCATGCCGCCGACTTGCTCGCTCTGGTCAGGATGGACCAGAAAGATGATTTCGTAATGACGCATGAATGCTCCTTACGGGTTGTAGCCTGCCGCTCAAAAACGGTCAGACAAGGAGTGAATGACACTTATGGACTTGCTGGCGCGGGGCACATGCGTGCCTGCCGTCACAGCAAGGGGCGCAATTGTAGAGAAGGGACTGCAGAGGTGCAAGGCAATTGGTGATTATTTGAACAATCACCGATCTTCGACCTGAAACAAAACACTGTGGGAGCGAGCCCGCTCGCGAATGCGATCTATCAGGCAACATTATTGTCGCCTGACACACCCCTTTCGCGAGCAGGCTCGCTCCCACATTTGAACCGATTTCAGCTCAAGACTACTTCTTCGCGGCACCTTTGGCCTTGGCGCCGCGTTGACGCTGCGCTTCGAACAGGCACACACCGGTGGCCACGGACACGTTAAGGCTGCTGACGCTGCCAGCCATCGGCAGGTTCACCAGATAGTCACAGTGCTCACGGGTCAGGCGACGCATGCCTTTGCCTTCGGCGCCCATGATCAGGATGGTCGGGCCGGTCAAGTCCTGGTCATAAATGCTGACCTCGGCCTCACCCGCGGTGCCGACGACCCACAGACCGCGCTGCTGGAGCTTTTCCAGAGTGCGTGCCAGGTTGGTCACCGCCACCAGCGGAATGACTTCCGCCGCGCCGCAGGCCACTTTGCGCACCACGGGCGTCAGGGTTGCCGACTTGTCCTTGGGCACGATCACCGCCAGCGCGCCGGCAGCATCCGCCGAACGCAGGCAGGCGCCGAGGTTGTGCGGGTCGGTCACGCCGTCGAGCACCAGCAACAACGGTGCGCCTTCGGTGCGGTCGAGCAGCTCGTCGAGCATCGCCTCGCCCCAGACCTGGCTCGGACTGACCTCCGCGACCACGCCCTGGTGTACGCCTTCAACCCAGGCGTCCATTTCGCGGCGCTCGGCCTGGCCGATCTGCACACGATTTTCGTTGGCCAGTTCGATCAGGGTCTGCACGCGCGGATCATTGCGGCTTTCGGCCAGCCAGATCTGCTTGACGCGTTTCGGGTGGTGACGCAGCAACGCTTCTACCGCGTGAACGCCGTAGATCTTTTCCAACTGACTCATGACTTCGCCTTCGGTTTACGCGACCCGCCACTTTTGGCTGGAGCCGAACCCGCTTTCGGCGGGCCTTTACGGTGTTTGCTCGGTTTGGCTGGTTTGCCGCCGACGGCCTTGTCAGGCGCCGACCGTCCGGTCTTTCCCCCAGACGCCGCTTTACCACCGCTTTTGGCTTCGGCCAGCAAGGCCTTCTTCAATTCACGGCTTTTGCGCAGCTCGGCGTTTTTCGCCACGGCATCGCTCGGGCGATAGGCCTCGACGGCTTTCTCTTTGGCTGGACGACGGCTGGCGGTTTTCGCCGGAGCCTTGTCTTCCACAGCCTTGGTCGCAGCCGGAGCGGTGCTTTCGCTGCCGCGCTTCTTACGACCAATCGGCGCGCTGATGGTTTTTTCGGCCATCTCGAAGTCGATCTTGCGCTCGTCGAGGTCGACGCGCATCACGCGCACTTCAACGGTATCGCCGAGACGGAAGCTGCGACCGGTGCGCTCGCCCGCCAGGCGGTGATGCACAGGATCAAAGTGGTAGTAATCGCCCGGCAGCGCGGTGACGTGCACCAAGCCTTCGACATAGATGTCGGTCAGCTCGACGAACAGACCAAAACCGGTCACCGCCGTGATCACGCCCGGGAACGATTCGCCGACGCGATCCTTCATGAACTCGCACTTGAGCCAGTTCACCACGTCGCGGGTGGCCTCGTCGGCACGGCGCTCGCTCATCGAGCACTGCTCGCCGAGTTGCTCCAGCGCCGCCTCGTCGTACGGATAGATGCGCGCCTTCGGAATGGTCATCGCCCCGGCACGGCGAACGTGCGGCGTGTCCTGCTTCGAATGGATCACGCTGCGGATCGCGCGGTGCGTGAGCAGGTCCGGATAGCGACGGATCGGCGAGGTGAAGTGGGTATAGGCCTCGTAGTTCAGACCGAAGTGACCTTCGTTCTGGGCGCTGTACACCGCCTGACTCAGGGAGCGCAGCATCACGGTCTGGATCAGATGGAAGTCCGGACGGTCCTTGATACTCGCCAACAGGGCCTGATAGTCCTTCGGCGACGGTCCTTCCTTGCCTTTGTGCAGGGACAGGCCGAGCTCGCCGAGGAAGGCGCGCAGTTTTTCCAGACGCTCCGGTGGCGGGCCGTCGTGGACACGGTACAGCGCAGGAATTTCGTGCTTCTTGAGGAATTCGGCGGTGGCCACGTTGGCCGCCAGCATGCATTCCTCGATCAGCTTGTGCGCATCGTTGCGGGTGGTTGGACGGATTTCGGCAATCTTGCGCTCGGAACCGAAGATGATCCGGGTTTCCTGGGTTTCGAAATCGATCGCGCCACGCACGTGACGGGCAGCCAGCAACACTTTGTACAGCGCATAGAGCTGCTTGAGGTGCGGCACCACGTCGGTGTATTCGCCGCGAAGCTTGCGCGCTTCGGTGGCTTTCGGGGTTTCCAGCATCGCGCTGACCTTGTTGTAGGTCAGACGGGCGTGGGAATGGATCACCGCTTCGTAGAAGCAGTAGTCGGTCATTTCGCCGGACTTGGAGATGGTCATCTCGCAAACCATGGCCAGACGGTCGACATGCGGGTTCAGCGAGCACAGGCCGTTGGACAGCTGCTCAGGCAGCATCGGCACCACGCGCTCGGGGAAGTACACCGAGTTGCCGCGCACCTGGGCTTCGTTGTCCAGCGCCGAACCGATCTTCACGTAGCTGGAAACGTCGGCAATTGCCACGTACAACTTCCAGCCGCCGGAGAACAGACGCAGTTTGCCCGGCTTGGCTTCGCAGTAGACCGCGTCGTCGAAGTCGCGTGCATCTTCGCCGTCGATGGTGACGAACGGCAGATGGCGCAGATCGACACGCTTCTCTTTGTCTTTTTCTTCGACTTCAGGCTTGAGCTTGGCGGCTTCTTTCAGCACCGCTTCAGGCCAGACGTGCGGAATGTCGTAGGTACGCAGCGCGACATCGATTTCCATGCCCGGCGCCATGTAGTTGCCGACCACTTCGATCACATCGCCTTGCGGCTGGAAGCGCGGCGTCGGCCAGTGGGTGATTTTCACCTCGACGAACTGACCGATTTGCGCGTTGGCGTTGCGACCCGGAGTCACCAGCACTTCCTGCTGAATCTTCGGATTGTCGGCCACGACGAAACCGATGCCGCCTTCTTCGAAGTAGCGACCAACGATACTCTCGTGGGCACGGGACACCACTTCGACGATCACGCCTTCCCGGCGACCGCGACGGTCGAGACCGGAAACCCGAGCCAGGGCACGGTCACCGTCGAACACCAGACGCATTTGCGCCGGGCTCATGAACAAATCGTCGCTGCCGTCGTCCGGCACCAGGAAGCCAAAGCCGTCGCGGTGACCGCTGATGCGACCGAGGATCAGATCGAGTTTGTCTACCGGTGCATAGGTGCCACGGCGGGTGTAGATCAGTTGAGCGTCGCGCTCCATGGCGCGCAGGCGGCGGCGCAGGGCTTCGATCTGGTCTTCTGTGGTCAGACCAAACTCTTCGACCAGTTGCTCGCGGGCAGCAGGCGAACCCCGATCAGCAAGGTGCTGAAGGATCAGTTCGCGGCTGGGAATAGGGTTTTCATATTTTTCCGCTTCACGAGCGGCCTCGGGATCGAGGGACTGCCAATCGGCCATTAGAGAGTTTTCACCTTGTCTATATGCGGGTTAGTTTGGCATAGGCGTCATCAAACGGGAAATTTCCGACTCTATAAGGCCCTTCTGAAGCCTTGTATCGACGCCTGAAAGCCCTTTTGAACACCGCCGGTAAAAAAAATCATTTTTTTTGCTGCCGGGGGTTTACAGTTAAAAAGGCGCTCCGTATAGTGCGCGCCATCGACGACGTACACACGTTGACGAGATGCCCAGGTGGTGAAATTGGTAGACACGCCAGCTTCAGGTGCTGGTGACCTTACGGTCGTGGAAGTTCGAGTCTTCTCCTGGGCACCAATTTCGAGATTGAGACTAGAACAGTTTCAAGACTCACACAAAAACCCGCGAAAGCGGGTTTTTTGCATTCCGGGGAACGGTTTTGTCAAACCCGATTAATTAAAATTAAATCAGGGGTTTACAGATCAAAAAGCGCTCCGTATAGTGCGCCACATCAACAGCGGCAACGCTCGCGATGAATGCCCAGATGGTGAAATTGGTAGACACGCCAGCTTCAGGTGCTGGTGACCTTACGGTCGTGGAAGTTCGAGTCTTCTTCTGGGCACCAATTCAAACTCAAGGTTACGACGTTGAGTTTCCCGAAAACCCGCGAAAGCGGGTTTTCGCGTTTCTGGCGTTTGAAAACTTGCGCCCCGCCCCTGTAGGAGCTGCCGAAGGCTGCGATCTTTGCTTTTAAAAAAAGATCAAAAGATCGCAGCCTTCGGCAGCTCCTACATTTCTGCGAATGCGCCGTACCAGAGCTGGCGACAGACCGCAAGGCGCACTTGAGAAACAATATCGTTTATCATTGTTGCAAGTTTTTGCAATGCGACAGTGAGGAACCCTGCGAATGATGTTTCGAAATACCCTGCGCCGCGGCTTGACCTTCACCCTGCTCGGCCTGGCACTCGCCACTCCCCTCACCCAGGCAGCCGATGCGGTTTCCCTGACGCTCTACAACGGTCAACACAAGGAAGTCGGCGATGCGATCGCCAAGGCTTTCGAAGCCAAGACCGGCATTCACGTCAATGTACGCAAAGGCAGCAGCAACCAGCTCGCCAGCCAGGTCATCGAAGAAGGCGACCGCTCCCCCGCCGACGTGATCTACACCGAAGAATCCCCACCACTGAACAACCTTGGCGAACAAGGCCTGCTAGCCAGGACCGATGACGCCACGCTGGCCGTGCTACCGAAACAATACGTTGCCGGCAACGGCACCTGGATCGGTGTCACCGCGCGGGTTCGCGTAGTGGCCTACAACCCGAAACTGGTCGATGAGAAAGACCTGCCGAAGTCGGTGATGGAGTTCTCCGATCCGAAGTGGCAAGGCAAAGTCGGATTCGTCCCGACCAGCGGCGCATTCCAGGAACAAGCCGTGGCGATCATCAAGCTGCACGGTCGCGACGCCGCCGAGGAATGGCTGACCGGCCTGCGCGCTTTCGGCAAGACCTACAGCAACAACATGGTCGCCCTCAAAGCCGTGGAAAATGGTGAGGTCGCCACCGTATTGGTGAACAACTACTACTGGTTCGCCCTGCAGCGTGAGAAAGGCAAACTCGACTCGAAACTGCATTACTTCACCGGCGGCGATGTCGGCGGACTGATCACCGTGTCCAGTGCTGCCGTACTGAAATCCAGCAAACACCCAAAAGAAGCTCAGCAATTCCTTGCCTACATGGCCAGCGAAGAAGGTCAGCGCGTGATCACCCAGACCACCGCCGAATACCCGCTGCACAAGGGCATGGAATCGGATCGCGGCCTCAAGCCATTCAGCGAACTGCAAGCGCCGAACGTGACCCCGGCCGATTTGGGCAACGCCGAGGAAGCCCTGGAGCTGGAACGTGAAGTTGGCCTGAACTGATGGCCGCATCGTTATCCGCCCCCGCCGCGCGCGGGGGTTACGTGCCACGACGCAAACGGCCATCGATCTGGCTGGTGCTGCCGGTTTTATTACTGGTGGTGCTGAGCCTGTTGCCGCTGGCCTACGTCGGGCTGAAAGCCTGGCAGGCCGGCTGGGCCGAGGCGCTGCACTTGCTGTGGCGCCCCTATGTGTTTGGCCTGCTGCGCAACACGCTGGCGTTGATGGTTGGCGTGACGCTGACGTGCGGCGTGATCGGCCTGTCACTGGCGTGGCTGCTGGAGCGCAGCAATTTGCCGGGACGACGCCTATGGGGCGTGATTCTGTGCCTGCCGTTCGCGGTGCCGGCGTTCGTCAGCAGCTTTACCTGGGTGTCGTTGAGCGCGCAGTTCGAAGGCCTCGGCGGGGCGATTCTGGTGATGAGCCTGTCGAAGTATCCGTTGATCTTTCTGCCGGTCGCGGCAACTCTGCGCAACCTTGATCCGTCCCTTGAAGAATCGGCTCGCACCTTGGGACAGAACCGCTGGGGCGTGTTTTTCCGCGTCACCCTGCCGTTGCTCTGGCCATCGCTGCTGGCCGGTTCGCTGCTGATTGCCCTGCACATGCTGGTCGAGTTCGGCGCGCTGTCGATCATCGGCCTGCAAACCTTCACCACCGCGATCTATCAGCAATTCGAACTGGAATTCAGCAACGCCAACGCGGCGATGCTTTCGGCGGTGCTGCTCGCGCTTTGTCTGATGCTGCTGTGGCTGGAGTTGCGTGTCCGCGGCAAGGGTCGCCATGTGCGCACAGGCCAGGGCGCGGCACGTCAGGCCGAGCAAGTGCGATTGGGGCCGTGGGCTATTGTCGGTCAGTTGTATTGCCTGTTGCTGGCGATTGTCGGCAGCGGAATTCCGCTGGCCATGCTCGCGTACTGGCTGGCGGTTGGCTCATCGGCAGCCTTCCCGGTCGCAGCGATCACAGAGGCGCTGCTGTCTTCGCTGGCCTTGTCGCTCGGTGGCGCGGCGCTGTGCCTGCTGCTGGCGGTGCCGGTCGGGCTGCTGGTGGTGCGTTACAAGGGCCAACTGGCGATCTGGGCCGAACGCTTGCCGTATCTGCTCCACGCCTTGCCGGGCCTGGTAATCGCGCTGACGCTGGTGTATTTCGCCCTGCACTACGTGCCGGCGCTGTACCAGACCTCGGCATTGCTGCTGATCGCTTATGCGCTGCTGTTCCTGCCATTGGCACAGGCGCCGATTCGCACGGCACTGAACAAGGCCGCGCCGCAGTTGGAAGAAGCGGCACGCACGCTGGGGGCCTCGTCGTTCACCGCGTTTTGCCGGGTGACCCTGCCGATCATTTTCCCGGCACTGGGCGCGGCGTTTGCGCTGGTGTTTCTGGATGCGATGAAGGAACTGACGGCGACGCTGCTGCTGAGCCCTACCGGGCTTAACACGTTGGCAACCGAGGTCTGGGCGCATACCGCGAATGTCGAATTTGCGGCGGCGGCGCCTTATGCGGCGCTGTTGATTGTGGTGTCGGGGTTGCCGGTGTATCTGCTGACGACGCGGATGTATCTGAGCCGCTGACACCGCTTTCGCGAGCAGGCTCGCTCCCACATTTTGACCGAGTCCCGCCAAAGGGATGCGATCGAATGTGGAAGCGAGCCTGCTCGCGAAGGGGGCAACCTCAGGCCCTGAACTGTCCCAGGCTGGCCTTCAACTGCGCCGCCAACCCATCCAGCACCTTGCCACTGGCCGTGGTTTCCACCACCGCTTGCGCCGCTTTCTCGGCCTGAGCATGGATCGTCTCGACCCGCCCGCGCACTGCCTGCGCACCCTGCGCCTGATGCGCCGCTGCCTGCGTCGCCAGACCGATCGCCGCGTGCACCTGCTCGACCGAAGCCTGCACCGACTGCTGCAACCGCGCACTGTCGCGCAACACCAGCAATCCTTCGCTGGCCTGCCGCCCGGCCTGACCAATCGCCTCGACCGCCTCACGCGCACCTTGCTGCAACGCGACGATGTGCGCCTGGATATCGCCCGTCGAGCTTTGCGTCTTGCTCGCCAGGGCGCGCACTTCATCGGCGACCACCGCAAAACCGCGCCCGGTCTCACCGGCCCGCGCCGCTTCGATCGCCGCGTTCAAGGCCAACAGGTTGGTCTGCTCGGCGATGCCGTGAATCACCGTCAACACCACTTCAATCTGTTCGCTCTGCTGCGCCAGTCGCTCGATGACTTTCGCCCCGGTATCGACCTGCCCGGCCAGCGCCTCGATCAAACTGCCGACCTTCGCCGAGGTGCGAGTATTTTCATCGGTGGCCTGGCGAATATCCACCACCTGCTTCAACGCCGCCTGCATGGCATGGCTTTCCGATTGCGCCTCGTCTGCCATTTGCGACAGCGCGCGCAGGCTCTCCGCCACTTCATCACGCTGCATCCCGGCCGCGGCGTCGGCACCGGCATTGCGCAGGGTCATGGCGCCGATTTCCACGCCGGTACGCTGGGCCACATCGCCCGCCTCGCGCACGATCGGCTGTAACTTATCCACAAAGCGATTGACTGCCGAGGCCATGTCGCCGATTTCGTCCTTGCTGTTGATCTGCACGCGCTTGGTCAGGTCGCCCTCGCCCGCCGCCAGATCGTCCATCGCCGCGTTAAGCATCTTCAAGCGATTGACCACCCGGTGCCCCAGCACCACCGCCAGCAACAGCAGCACGCCGCAACCGACGAGTGCCAGGCCCATGCCGATACGCCAGCGCAAGGTCGCGGCGGCTTCCTGCACGGTGCTGCTGGTATTTGCTTTCATCTCGGTCGCGGTGGATTGCGCCGACTGCAGGCGCGCCTGCATTGCTGTCGCGCTGTCGGCGGCGGCGCCCTTGAGGCTATCGCCCACCAGTTGATCGCTGCTGGCGATCAGCGCCGAGAAGCGCTTGTCCAGTGCCGCCAGATCGGTTTCCACCGAGGCTGTGGACACCCCCATCAGCACCTTGCCGATTTCCACGCCGTTGGGATTGATCGAGGCCTCGAGGTAGTAGACCGACGGATCGTTTTTCGCCGCGTCCAGCACTTTATCCAGCGCGCGTTCGCCCTGGCCCTTTTCCAGCAAGGCCTTGTTGATCGGGTTTTCGCGATTGAGATAACGCGTCAGGTGTTGTCCGGTGGCGTCATCGTAAACCACGAACAACACGTTGGGGTTACGCTGGGCGCGACGGGCAAATTCCGACAGGGTTGGCACGTCGCTGTCCCACATGGCGCGCGGCGCCACCGAGGCGAGCAATTGGGCCATGTCATTGGCCGAATCCTTCAGGTCTTTTTCCAGCGTCGCACGCAGTTGTGCCTGCTCATCCTTCAGACGCGCGGACAGACCAGCGGTCAGACGTTGCCGGGTACTTGAGGAAAGGTTATCGAGGCTTGAGGTGACTTCGCGCCCGGCCTGCTCCAGCTCGCCGGAGAGCTTTTGGCTGTCAGCGCCCAGACGAGTGCCGAGATCAGCCTCCAGCGCCGTGACCGTGCTTCGTGTCAGGGCGACTGCCACCAGCACTTGCACCAAAAGGGCGATACCAAGGGTAACGAACACGGGCCGCAACAAACGGCTTTGTAACAGTGAGAGAACGGCCGACACTGTGAATCCCTCTACGTCTGACGCCATTAATTTGATGGCACTCTTGTAGGAAGATTTACAGCAAAGGTCATGCCGTCCAACAGGCATAAACGACAAAGGCCCCGATTAAGGGGCCTTTGTTTTTTACATCAACGACTTATCAAGCGAACGGATGACGCAGAACGATGGTTTCGTTGCGATCCGGGCCCGTCGAAATAATGTCGATCGGCGCGCCGATCAACTCTTCAACGCGTTTGATGTAGGCACGAGCGTTAGCTGGCAGCTCTTCCAGGGTTTTGGCACCCACGGTCGATTCGGTCCAGCCCGGCACTTCTTCGTACACAGGCTGCAGGCCCACGTAGCTGTCAGCGTCGGTCGGCGCCACGGCATTGCCTTGCGCGTCCTTGTAGCCGGTGCAGATGTTGATGGTTTCCAGACCATCGAGGACGTCCAGCTTGGTCAGGCAGATGCCCGAGATGCTGTTCACATCGATGGCGCGACGCAGGATAACGGCGTCGAACCAGCCGCAACGACGAGCACGGCCGGTGGTCGCACCGAACTCGTGACCTTGCTTGGCCAGGTGCGCGCCCACTTCGTCGAACAGCTCAGTCGGGAATGGACCCGAACCGACGCGAGTGGTGTAAGCCTTGGTAATGCCCAGGATGTAGTCGAGGAACATCGGGCCAACGCCCGAACCGGTCGCCACGCCACCGGCGGTGGTGTTGGAACTGGTCACGTACGGGTAGGTACCGTGGTCGATGTCGAGCAGCGAACCCTGAGCACCTTCGAACATGATGTCTTTGCCGGCGCGACGCAGGTCGTGCAGCTCGGCAGTCACGTCGAGCATCAGCGGCTTGAGCAGCTCGGCGTATTCCTTGCACTCGGCCAGGGTCTTTTCGAATTCGATGGCCGGCTCTTTGTAGTAACCCACCAGCATGAAGTTGTGGTAATCCACCAGTTCACGCAGCTTGTCTTCGAAACGCGGCATGTTCAGCAGGTCGCCGACGCGCAGGCCACGGCGTGCAACCTTGTCTTCGTAAGCCGGGCCGATGCCGCGACCGGTGGTACCGATCTTCAGCTCGCCACGGGCTTTTTCACGGGCCTGGTCCAGCGCCACGTGGAAGGACAGGATCAGCGGGCAGGACGGGCTGATACGCAGACGCTCGCGCACCGGTACGCCTTTCTCTTCCAGCTTGGTGATCTCACGCAGCAGGGCGTCAGGTGCAACCACCACGCCGTTGCCGATCAGGCACTGCACGCCTTCGCGCAGCACGCCCGACGGGATCAGGTGCAAGACGGTTTTTTCGCCGTCGATCACCAGGGTGTGGCCAGCGTTGTGGCCACCTTGGTAGCGCACTACGGCGGCAGCATGTTCGGTCAGCAGATCAACGATCTTGCCTTTGCCCTCATCACCCCATTGGGTGCCCAGGACTACGACATTCTTACCCATAACACTTGTCCTCATTCGCGCAAACTTGGTGCCGGCGATGGCCGGCAGGAAAACTCAAGAAGCCAGTGGCGATACTTGCCAAAGCCCGTTCTGCTGAATCAATTGCCGGTCGCAGTCCGCATCACGGGCGGCGGCCAAAGGTTGTCCAGGCAACGCCTGAACGACACGCTGACCCTCACTGCGCAACTGGCAAACCTGCTGCCAGAGTGCCGCATCCGTACTGTCAGGCATCCAGATACCGCCAGACGGTAGCTCGATCTCAGCACGCCCCAGGGTCACCAGGGTTTTCAAATCGGTAGAGAAGCCGGTCGCCGGACGGGCACGACCGAAGTCGGCGCCGATGTCGTCGTAACGACCGCCCTGAGCGATGGACTGACCCACGCCCGGGACAAACACCGCGAACACCACACCGGTGTGGTAGTGGTAGCCACGCAGCTCGCCCAGATCGAAGTACAGCGGCAGATCCGGGAAACGCGTCGCCAGACGCTCGGCGATCTCCAGCAAATCTTCCAGCGCCGCCAGCACTGGCGCTGGCGCATTGGCCAGACGCTCACGGGCAGCGCTCAATACTTCACGGCCACCACACAGATCGACCAGTGCCCGCAGCATGCCGGACAGATCGGCCGGCAGGCCTTCGGTCAAGCTAATGACCTCGTCGATGGCCTTGCGTTGCAACGCATCGAACAACTGCTGCTCAACCTCACCGGACAGACCGGCGGCACGCGCCAGACCACGGTAGATGCCGACATGGCCAAGGTCCATGTGCACATCCGGCACATCGGCCAGTTGCAGCATGGCCAGCATCAGGCTGATGACTTCCACGTCGCTGCTCGGGCTGGCATCGCCGTACAACTCGGCACCCAACTGGATCGGGCTGCGCGAGGACGACAGTGCACGCGGCTGGGCATGCAGCACGCTGCCGGCGTAGCACAGACGGCTCGGGCCTTCGCGACGCAGGGTGTGCGCATCGATACGCGCCACTTGCGGCGTGATGTCGGCACGGAATCCCATCTGCCGACCCGACTGCGGGTCGATGACCTTGAAGGTACGCAGATCCAGGTCCTGGCCCGCACCGGTCAGCAGGGATTCCAGGTACTCGATATGGGGAGTCACGACAAACTCGTAACCCCAGCTCTGGAACAGATCCAACACCTGACGACGCGCGACTTCAATGCGCGCCGCTTCCGGTGGCAGTACTTCTTCGATGCCATCTGGCAGCAGCCAGCGGTCTACCGTTGCCATTACGCCATTCCCCTTTGATCCGGGCGGCCAGCCTGCGGGCGAGCCTTGAGTGAAGCAGAAAATGACCAAACCGTTCAAAACGCACGCGCATGAACGACGCGGCGAAAGGCCTGTTACCGGCTTCGCCCATCACTTTCCTCGAAAAACGCTCGGGCCATTCAACCCGATGCCTGCAACAAAAAACAGCAATCAAACGTGCAGACGCAAAAAAGCCGGGAATTTCCCGGCTGCCGCATCATACACACGTTTTCCCAAAGGATCACCCCGCCCGAGGTTTTAGCCGCCGGGCGGAATGATTCAGGTCAACGTCGTATCAAGGCTTGGACTTTTCCAGGTAACGGAAGAAGTCGCTGCTTGGGTCGAGAACCATGACGTCGGATTTGTTCGCGAAGCTGTCACGGTAGGCACGCAGGCTACGGTAGAAACCGTAGAACTCCTGATCCTGACCGTAGGCCTTGGAGTAGATCGCAGCAGCCTGGGCATCGCCGTCACCGCGAATCTCTTCGGATTCACGATAGGCCTCAGCCAACAGCACGCGGCGTTGACGATCGGCGTCGGCACGGATGCCTTCGGCCAGCTCGTTACCCTTGGCGCGGTGCTCGCGAGCTTCACGCTCACGCTCGGTGCTCATGCGCTCGAACACGCTGCGGTTCACTTCTTTCGGCAGATCGATGGCCTTGACCCGGACATCGACGACTTCGATACCCAGCTCTTTTTCCGCCATCTTGTTCAGCGACGCGGTGATGTCAGCCATCAGCGCATCACGCTCACCCGACACCACTTCGTGCAGGGTGCGTTTGCCGAACTGGTCACGCAGACCGGATTCCAGACGACGGGACAGACGCTCGTCGGCGATTTGCTTGAGGCCGGAAGTCGCGGTGTAGAAGCGCTCGGCATCTTTCACGCGCCACTTGGCGTAGGCATCGACCATCACGGCTTTCTTTTCCAGGGTCAGGAAGCGCTGTGTCGGTGCATCCAGCGTCATCAGACGTGCGTCGAATTTACGCACCTGGTTAACGTAAGGCACTTTCACATGCAGGCCCGGCTGAACATCAGCCTGAACCACACGACCGAATTGCAGCAGCACCGCACGCTCGGTCTGAGCGACGATGTAGAAGCAGTTCCAGCCCACCAGCACCACGACAACGCCAACGATCAGGGCGATCAGCGATTTATTGCTCATCAGCGGCTCTCCCTTGTACGTGTCTGCGGCAGGTCAGTGACATGCGGCGCGACGTCCGTGTTGTTGCTGGCGGCGGCCGAACCGGTCACCGGTGCATTGCTGCCCGAACTGTTCTGGATCATCTTGTCCAACGGCAGGTAAAGCAGGTTGCTCTGGCCGTTCTTGTTGCCGGTCACGAGTACCTTGCTGGTGTTGCTGAAGACTTCCTGCATGGTGTCCAGGTACAGACGCTGGCGGGTGACTTCAGGGGCCTTGCGATATTCCGCGACCAGTTTGGTAAAGCGGTCTGCCTCACCCTTGGCGCGCGAGACCGTTTCGTCACGGTAACCGTTGGCATCCTCGAGGATACGCTGGGCCTGACCACGGGCTTCCGGCACGACGCCGTTGGCGTAGGTTTCCGCCTGGTTGCGCGAACGCTGCTCGTCTTCCCGGGCGCGGATCACGTCGTCAAAGGCTTCCTGCACTTCGCGCGGTGCCGCTGCGCTCTGTACGTTGACCTGAGTGACGGTGATACCGGTGCGATAGGTATCGAGGAAACGTTGCAGACGCTCCTTGATTTCGCTGGCCATCAGTTCACGACCTTCGGTCAGCACCTGGTCCATGGCGGTCGAACCCACCACGTGGCGCAGAGCACTGTCGGTCGCATGCTGCAGGCTGATTTCCGGCTGATCGACGTTCAGCACGAAATCCTGCAGGTTGCTGATCTTGTACTGCACGGTCAGCGGCACTTCGACGATGTTTTCGTCTTCGGTCAGCATCTGGCCCTGCTTGGTGTAGGCACGCTCACGCGTGACGTTCTCCATGTACTTCTTGTCGATCGGCGGGAAGTAGATGTTCAGGCCGGGGCCGACAGTCTCGTAGTACTTGCCGAAGCGCAGCACCACGGCTTGCTCCTGCTCGTCGACCACATAGACCGCGCTGTACAGCCAGACAGCCGCCAGCACGACGAGGCCGATGCCGAGCAGACCGCCGAAGCCGCCACCACTCCTGCCCGAACCACCGCCGTCGTCACCACCGCGTTTCTTACCACCACCGAACAACCCGTTCAGGCTTTCCTGCAGCTTTCGGAAGGCCTCGTCGAGATCCGGTGGCCCCTTGCGGTCGCCGTTATTGCGGCGCTTGCCACCCCAAGGATCCTGATTATTCGAGTTGCCACCCGGCTCATTCCAAGCCATAGCGCTCTCCATCTGATAAAGCAAAGACGCACCCACGGCGCGCCGACCAATGCTACAGAATGCCTGCCGTTGCGGCACAACCGCTTTGCCAGGCTTTTATTGCAAAGTGTGTTGCTCGATGAATTCCATCGGCTGCAATCCTTCGCGGCTTACCAGTCGATTCAACTCGACCCGGGGCAAACGAACGGCCAGCAGGCAGATGCCTTCTTCGTCGTGTTCTTCTTTCTGTACCGCGCCGAGTTCGAAGAACTGCGCACGCAGTCGAGCGAACCGTTGCGGCAAGCGCAATGTCCCCACAAACAAATCACTGCCCAGCAACTCGGCAATGGCTTGCTCAAGCAATTCCAGACCCGTGCCATCACGCGCCGACAGCCAGACCCGCTGTGGCTTGCCATCGGCATCGCGCTGGATCTGTGGCTCAACGCCTTCAAGCAAATCGAGTTTGTTGTATACCTCGAGGATCGGCAAGTCCTGCGCCCCGATCTCGCCCAGCACCACCATCACCTGCTCGATCTGCAACATGCGATCCGGCTCGGCCGCGTCGATCACGTGCAACAGTAGGTCGGAGTTGCTCGACTCTTCGAGCGTAGACCGAAATGCCTCGACCAGCTTGTGCGGCAAGTGCCGAATGAACCCTACCGTGTCCGCGAGAACAATCGGCCCCAGGTCGTCCAGTTCCAGACGGCGCAGGGTCGGGTCCAACGTGGCGAACAACTGGTCGGCCGCGTACACCTCGGATTTGGTCACGTTATTGAACAGCGTGGATTTGCCGGCGTTGGTATAGCCCACCAGAGACACGGTAGGGATATCCGCACGGGAGCGGCCACGTCGCGATTGCTCGCGCTGGCTGCGCACTTTTTCCAGACGACCCTTGATCTGACGCAGACGTACCCGCAGCAGACGCCGGTCGGTTTCGAGCTGGGTTTCACCCGGGCCGCGCATGCCGATACCGCCACCCTGACGCTCAAGGTGAGTCCAGCCGCGAACCAGACGGGTGCTCATGTGATCAAGCTGGGCCAGTTCGACCTGGAGCTTGCCTTCATGGGTACGCGCGCGCTGGGCAAAGATATCGAGAATCAGGCCGGTACGGTCGATCACGCGACACTCGAAAACACGTTCGAGGTTACGTTCCTGACTGGGCGTGAGAATGTGATTGAAAATCACCAGATCGGCCTTCTCGGCATGGACCAGGTCGCGTAATTCTTCGACCTTGCCGCTGCCAATCAGGAATTTGGCGGTTGGCCGATGACGCGGTACGTTAAAAAACGCAACGGTCTCGGCGCCCGCCGAATTAGCCAATTCCTGAAACTCCTGCGGATCTTCGCGCGCCTCAGGGTCCTGACCTTCCAAGTGAACGAGGATGACTCGCTCACCACCACCGTGGCGCTCAAAGAACAAAGGAGACTCCTATCAGGCGTTACCTGGCTCAGCGTCACCTGCATCGGATTCGGTTGCGCTAGGCAGACGAATTGGACGTACTGGCACGACTGTCGAGATAGCGTGTTTGTAAACCATCTGGCTGACGGTGTTTTTCAGCAGGATAACGAACTGGTCGAAGGACTCGATCGTGCCTTGCAGTTTGATACCGTTGACCAGGTAGATGGAAACCCCAACTTTCTCTTT
The DNA here is from genome assembly GCF_055760375.1 of Pseudomonas sp. m6p. Taxonomy (NCBI): domain Bacteria; kingdom Pseudomonadati; phylum Pseudomonadota; class Gammaproteobacteria; order Pseudomonadales; family Pseudomonadaceae; genus Pseudomonas; species Pseudomonas sp. m6p. The sequence goes on along the minus strand of NZ_CM147084.1, from coordinate 6,511,775 downwards.
ACGTAAAGTATTCAAGTAAGGGTCTTGTAGCGAATGCCCTTTTGACATGTGCCGCACTCCTTTAAGGATTCAATAATAAAAATAGGTAATTCAGATGGCTTTGGCCGCCACACCCCCAAGGATAGACGGCAATTGCAAGGACTCAGCTCAATATGGAGATGGTCCCAAGGTATTTCAAGGCGCGTGGCAGATTGTCGCAATCAAGACTGTCCAGCCAGTGCAGTTCTTCCCAGCTGCGCAGCCAGGTGAACTGGCGCTTGGCCAATTGACGCGTGGCAATGATGCCGCGTTCCTGCATATCAGCTAACGACAGCTTGCCATCCAGGTAGTCCCAGACTTGGCGGTAGCCTACCGCACGTATAGACGGCAACCCGGCATGCAGGTCACTTCTTTTACGCAGGGCTACGACCTCGTCGATGAATCCCTGTTCCAGCATATTTGTGAATCTTTGTTTAATGCGTTCGTGCAGTACCTGGCGATTTGCCGGAGCAATCGCCAAGTTCGCGACAGTATAGGGCAATTGTTGCCGTCCCGAAGCGGCTGCTTCAGTACTTTGCGCAGATTGTTGCTGACGCAGGGCGGTCATGCTCTGGCCACTGACCCGATAAACCTCCAGCGCCCGACTCAGGCGCTGCGGATCGTTCGGGTGAATGCGTGCCGCCGACACCGGATCGATGATCGCCAGTTGCTCGTGCAGGGCTTGCCAGCCAAGGCGCGCAGCCTCTTCTTCGATCTGTGCGCGGACTTCGGGATCCGCCGCCGGCATGTCCGCCAGGCCTTCAACCAACGCCTTGTAATAGAGCATGGTGCCGCCGACCAGCAGCGGAATTTTCCCGCGCGCGGTGATCTCGGCCATGGCTTGCAGGGCATCGCGACGGAAATCCGCAGCCGAATAGGCTTCAGCCGGGTCGAGAATGTCGATCAGCCGGTGCGGAAACTCGGCCAGCAATTCTTTGGAAGGCTTGGCGGTGCCGATGTCCATGCCGCGATAGACCAGCGCCGAGTCGACGCTGATCAGCTCGCACGGCAGGACCTTGGTCAGCTCGATGGCCAGGTCGGTCTTGCCCGCAGCGGTCGGGCCCATCAGGAAAATCGCTGGAGGAAGCTGGCTCATCAACGACCGCGCAGGAACAGTTTGTCCAGATCGTCCAGGCCCAGTTGGGTCCAGGTCGGTCGGCCATGGTTGCATTGACCGCTGCGCTCGGTGTTTTCCATGTCGCGCAGCAGGCCGTTCATTTCTGGCAGGGCCAGGCGCCGGTTGGCGCGGATCGCACCGTGGCAGGCCATGGTGCCGAGCAGTTCGTTCAGGTGTGCCTGAATCCGGTCGCTGGTGCCGTATTCCATCAGGTCCGACAGTACATCGCCCACCAGCCGGTTAGCCTCGGCCTGCTTGAGCAGCGCCGGAATCTGGCGGATCGCCAACGTTTCCGGGCCCAGACGCTGCAGCTCGAAGCCCAGCTTCTGGAACCATGCAGCGTGTTCTTCAGCACAATCGGCTTCACGCTGACTGACCGCCAGCGACTCCGGCACCAGCAGCGGCTGACCGCTGAGACCTTCGCTGGCCATGGCGATCTTCAGGCGTTCGTACATGATCCGTTCGTGCGCGGCATGCATATCCACCAACACCAGACCCTGGGCGTTCTCGGACAGGATGTAGATGCCCTTGAGCTGCGCCAGTGCGTAACCGAGCGGCGGAATATCTTCCTGACCGGCCGGCAGTGCGTTGGCATTCGCTTCCGGCAACGGTGCGAAGAACTCGCGGTAAGCGGCTTGAGCCTCGGCGGCCGGCGGCATCGCCGACTGCGGACGTGGCGTGTACTGATACTGATAAGCGCCGCCAGCGCTGGCACCCGAAGACGTGTTGAACGCCGGTTGCGCCTGCGGTTGCTCGAGCAGCGCATTGGCTGCCAGACGCATTTCGCCCTGCGGGCCGAACTCGCCGGCCTCGATGCCCGTTGGCCGAACGACAGCGGTCGTCACGGAGCCGGCCAATTGATCCTCGGGACGCACATCGCCCAGCGCACGGTGCAGCGTGCCGTAAAGGAAGTCATGCACCATGCGCCCGTCACGGAAGCGCACTTCGTGTTTGGTCGGGTGCACGTTGACGTCCACCGCCGCCGGATCAACCTCGAAAAACAGCGCAAACGTCGGATGACGACCGTTGAACAGCACATCGCGATAAGCCTGACGCACCGCGTGGGCCACCAGTTTGTCGCGCACCGCACGGCCATTCACAAAGAAATACTGCAAGTCCGCCTGGCTGCGGTTGAAGGTCGGCAACCCGACCCAGCCCCACAGGTGCAAGCCGTTGCGCTCGATCTCGATCGGCAGCGCCTGCTCCAAAAAGCCCGAACCACAAATCGCCGCCACCCGCCGGGCGCGGGCCGCATCATCGTGGGCCTCGTGCAGGCTGAGGATGGTCTTGCCGTTGTGGCGCAGATGGAAGGCGACGTCGAAACGCGCCAGCGCCAGACGTTTGATCACTTCTTGCAGGTGATCGAATTCGGTTTTTTCGGTCTTGAGAAACTTGCGCCGCGCCGGCGTGTTGAAGAACAGGTCGCGCACTTCCACCGAGGTACCGACCGGATGCGCCGCCGGCTGCACCCGAGGCGCCATGTCGCGACCTTCGGTTTCAACCTGCCAGGCCTGATCGGCATCGCGGGTGCGCGAGGTCAGGGTCAGGCGCGCCACGGAGCTGATCGACGCCAGTGCCTCACCACGGAAGCCCAGGCTCATCACCTGCTCCAGATCTTCGAGGTTGCGAATCTTGCTGGTGGCGTGACGGGCCAGCGCCAGCGGCAGGTCGTCGGCGGAAATGCCGCTGCCGTCGTCACGCACCCGCAGCAACTTGACGCCGCCCTGCTCGACATCGACGTCGATGCGCTTGGCACCGGAGTCGAGACTGTTTTCCAGCAATTCCTTGATCACCGAAGCCGGGCGCTCGACCACCTCACCGGCGGCGATCTGGTTCGCCAGCCGCGGGCTGAGCAGTTCGATGCGTGCGGCGTTCAACACCTGGTTCATTCTTTGGACGCCAGTTCGGTGCCAGGGATGGTCAGGTGCTGACCGACCTTCAGCTCATCGCTGCTGAGGTTGTTGGCGCTACGCAGCGTCGCGGGGGATACCTGATAACGCACCGCAATCATCGCCAGCGTTTCGCCCGGGCTTACGCGGTGATCACGCGGGCCTTGGGCGATCTTGCCGGAGTCACGCAGCCAGGCAATGTAGGTGCCCGGTGGCGGGTTCTGCTGGAAGAACTGGCGCACGCCGCTGCTGATCGAGCGCGCCAGCGCCTGCTGGTGGCTCGATGCCGAGAGTTTGTTCGCTTCGTTGGCGTTGGAGATGAATCCGGTTTCGACGAGGATCGACGGGATGTCCGGCGACTTCAGCACCATGAAGCCGGCCTGCTCCACGCGCTGCTTGTGCAGCGGGGTCACGCGGCCAATGTTGGTCAGGACTTTCTGACCGACGTTGAGGCTGGACGTCAGCGACGCGGTCATCGACAGGTCGAGCAACACACCGGCGAGCATGCGGTCCTTGTCGTCGAGGCTGACGTTGCCGGCACCGCCGATCAGGTCGGAACGGTTTTCGCTGTCGGCCAGCCAACGGGCAGTCTCCGATGTCGCGCCGCGATCGGACAGGGCAAACACCGAGGCACCGAAGGCTGCTGCAGATGGCGCGGCGTCAGCATGGATCGAAACAAACAGATCGGCACCCTTCTTGCGGGCGATTTCGGTACGGCCGCGCAACGGGATGAAGTAGTCGCCGGTCCGGGTCAGTTCGGCGCGGAAGCCTTTCATGCCGTTGACCTGACGCTGCAGTTCGCGGGCGATCTGCAGCACCACGTCTTTCTCACGCTGGCCGCGCGAGCCGGACGCACCCGGGTCTTCGCCGCCGTGGCCGGCGTCGATCACCACAATGATGTCGCGCTTGCCGGCCGGGGCCGGTGGCAGTTTGATCGCCGGTTCCGACGGTGTCACCGGCACTGCCGGCACGGTGGCGACCGATGGCGTCGGAGCTGGCGGCGGCGCCGCATCGGCCGGGTTGTCGAACAGGTCGACCACCAGACGGTTACCGTATTGCGCGTTCGGCGCCAGCGAGAAGCTTTTCGGGGTGACGGCTTTTTTCAGGTCGATGACCACCCGCAGGTCGGTCGGCGTACGCTGGGCCGAACGCATCGCGGTGATTGGCGTGTTGGCGGTCGAGACTTTCAGCGGCGCACCCAGGGTAGCGCCGTTGATGTCGATCACCAGCCGATCCGGTGCGGTCAGGGTGAAGACGCTGTGCTGCACCGGGCCGCTCAGGTCGAAGACCAGTCGCGTGTTGTCCGGCGCCCGCCACAGGCGCACGCTGTTGACCTTTGTCTCGGCCACAGCGTTGACGGTCACTGCCATCAACATCAGTCCAACGGCAGCCACCAACGCGCGAAAGCGCATACCTAACCCCATCATTTAATTGGATTCCAATGCCAAAGCGGCACACCAGGCCTCGCCACGCGAGCCCTGGGATAACATTTTCAGCGAACGCCCGCTGTCTTGCGGGCTAATGGTAATGGTCAGGTCAGGCTTTGGCAAAAAGCCTGCACCTTTATCGGGCCACTCGATCAGGCACAGGGCGTCGTCTTCGAAATAGTCGCGGATGCCGAGAAACTCCAGCTCCTCTGGATCGACCAAACGATACAGGTCGAAGTGGAAGGCGCGCACATCGCCGATCTCGTAGGGCTCGACCAGGGTAAAGGTCGGACTTTTCACCGCGCCGACATGCCCCAGCCCGCGAATGATGCCCCGCGACAGCGTGGTTTTGCCCATGCCCAGGTTGCCTTCGAGAAAAATCAGGCCGTGGCCCCGGGTAACGCGGGCGATCCGTGCGCCAAAGTCGCTCATGGCCTGTTCATCGGCCAGGTACAGGGTTACTTCAGACACGGTGCATGCTCCTCCAACAACTGACGAATGACTGGAATCAGATCACTGGCCGCCAGCCCACGGCCGAATTTACCTTGCTGCGCGCCGGCATTGGCGTGCAGCCAGACTGCGAGGCACGCGGCATCGTAGCCGTCCATGCCCTGCGCCAGCAGCGCCCCGATCAACCCGGCGAGTACATCGCCCAGACCAGCGGTGGCCATGGCCGGATGGCCTTGATGACACAGCGCCAGACGCCCATCGGGATGGGCGATGAGGCTGCCGGCGCCTTTGAGCACGACGACGGCCGAATATTTTTTGCTCAACGCCCGCGCGGCGGCCGGGCGGTCTGCCTGCACCTGGGCGGTATCGATTCCCAGCAGGCGCGCCGCCTCGCCGGGATGCGGAGTGATCACGCAATTATTGGGCAGGCTGACAAAACCGCTTGCCAGCAGATTCAACGCGTCGGCGTCCCATACCTGCGGCAACTGCGCATTGGCGGCGGCGGACAACAGCGCCCGGCCCCAGCTCGCTTGGCCGAGACCCGGGCCTACCACCAGCACCGAAACCTTCTCCAGTAGACCCATCAACTGATTGGCCGACGACGTGCCGAGCGCCATGACTTCCGGCATCCGCGTCAGCGCTGCCGGGACATGTTCCGGTCGGGTTGCCAGCGACACCATCCCGGCGCCGCTGCGCAGGGCTGTTTCGGAGCTGAGCAGAATCGCCCCGCCAAACCCCTGATCGCCGCCGATCAACAGCAAATGCCCGAAGCGCCCTTTATGCGCAGCGGGCGCACGCGCAGCCAGTCGCGGAAGATTAGCCGTCACGAGACGCACAGCGCTGGCAGGAACGTCACGGTAGACGTCGGCAGCAGCTTGCAGATCGTTAAACACCAACGCCCCGACCTGATCCGCCGCATCACCGGTGAACAGGCCGAGCTTCAAGCCGATAAAGGTCACGGTAAGGTCGGCGCGAACCGCAACGCCGAGAACATGCCCGGTATCGGCAGACAGTCCGGAAGGAATATCCACCGCCACCACCGGCAGGCCACTGGCATTGATTGCCTTGATCGCGGCGACATACGGCTCGCGCACATCGCCGGTCAGCCCGGTGCCGAGCAAGGCATCGACAATCACCCCAAGCAGCTCGCTGTGCGCAGTCCAGCCCTGCACGGCGACACCATCGTTGATGGCCTGCGCATAAGCCTGCGCCGCGTCGCCCTGCAAGCGTTGCGGATCACCGACGGCCAGCACCCGCACCGCCCACCCGGCACGGTGCGCCAGCGCGGCGATCAGAAAACCATCACCGGCGTTGTTGCCATGCCCGGCAAGCACAGTCATTTGATTCGCCGCAGGCCACTGTCGCACCAATGCGCGCCAGGTCGCATGAGCGGCGCGCTGCATCAATTCGAAGCCCGGCGTACCCGCAGCGATCAGCCGCGCATCGAGTGCTCGCACCTGCGCGGCGCCATACAGCGCGTCGGGTAATTCATCTTTCGTGTGCGGCATGCGTCTTCGGGCTCCGATGTCTGGCAGAATTATACGCACCTCAGCTCCGGTTTCTCTCGCCTCATGTCCGCCATCACCACAGATCTGCCCGCCCTCGCCCAATCGATCAAGGATTGGGGCCGCGAGCTGGGCTTCCAGCAAGTCGGCATCAGCGGTCTGGACCTGGCCGAGCATGAGCAGCATCTGCAGCGCTGGCTCGCCGCCGGCTACCACGGCGAAATGGATTACATGGGCGCCCACGGCAGCAAACGCTCGCATCCGGAGGAACTGGTTCCCGGCACGTTGCGTATAGTTTCGCTGCGCATGGACTACCTGCCCGGCGACACGCAAATGGCACAAATGCTGGCGCAACCGGAGAAAGCTTACGTTTCGCGTTATGCCTTGGGCCGCGATTACCACAAATTGATCCGTAAACGTGTGCAGCAATTGGCCGACAAGATTCAGTCGCAGATCGGCCCGTTCGGTTTCCGTGCCTTCGTCGACAGCGCCCCGGTGCTGGAAAAAGCCATCGCCGAGCAGGCCGGGCTGGGCTGGATCGGTAAAAATACGCTCGTGCTGAACCGCAAGGCCGGCAGCTATTTCTTCTTGAGTGAACTGTTTGTCGATCTGCCGCTGCCCGTGGACGAACCGCACAGCAGCGAACATTGCGGGCGCTGTACCGCGTGCCTGGACATCTGCCCGACCAATGCTTTCGTCGGCCCCTATGTGCTGGACGCCCGGCGCTGCATCTCGTACCTGACCATCGAACTGAAAAACGCCATCCCCGAAGACCTGCGCCCGCTGATCGGCAATCGGGTGTTCGGCTGCGACGACTGCCAGATCGTCTGCCCGTGGAACCGCTTCGCCCGCCCATCCGGGGAAAGCGATTTCAAGCCACGGCACAACCTGGACAACGCCGAACTGGCGGAGCTGTTCATGTGGGACGAGGACAAATTTCTCAGCAGCACCGAAGGCTCACCGCTGCGCCGCGCCGGTTACGAGCGCTGGCTGCGCAATCTGGCGGTCGGCCTGGGCAACGCGCCATCGAGCATTCCGGTACTGGAAGCCTTGAAGGCGCGCCGTGACTACCCATCAGAGCTGGTGCGTGAGCATGTTGAGTGGGCGCTGAAACAACACGGTCAATTGTAGGAGCTGCCGCAGGCTGCGATCTTTTGACTTTGATATTTAAAAGACAAGATCAAAAGATCGCAGCCTGCGGCAGCTCCTACAGGGGAATGCATTAATGCTCGTCGTTATAGACGAACTTGGGCATTTCCCAGTGGAAACGGATGGCCAGCAACCGCAGCAGAAAACCGCCGAACAACGTGATCAGGATCGCCTGCTCGCTTGGTACATTCAGGTACAGGCAGAGCATGTAGCACCACGCGGCGGCGAACGAGACGCTGGCGTACAGTTCGCGGCGGAAGATCAGCGGGATGTCGTTGCAGAAAATGTCGCGCAGGATGCCGCCGAAGACGCCGGTGATCACGCCGCTGACCGAGGCCACCAGCATGCCGTGGCCCATTTCCAGCGCAGTCATGCAGCCAATCAGGGTGAACGCCACCAGGCCGACCGCGTCGAGCACCAGAAACAGTGAGCGCAGGTGACGCATCCAACGGGCGGTGAATACGGTGAGCATTGCAGCGGCCGAAGTCAGCACCAAGTATTCCGGATGCTTGACCCACGTCAGCGGATAGTGCCCGAGCAACACATCACGCACCGAACCGCCACCCAGCGCCGTGACGCAGGCGATCAGCACCACCCCGAACCAGTCCATGCCGCGCCGCCCGGCAGACAGCGCGCCGGTCATGGCTTCGGCGGTAATGGCGATCAGATAGAGCATCAGCAACATGGTGGCGGTCCTGGCAGGAAGGCGCGCAGTCTAGCCATTTCGGGGCCGCACCAGAAGGGGGCGCGATCACGACAATCCTCTGTAGGAGCTGCCGCAGGCTGCTCCTACAGGGACGACATCAGAACTTGATGAAATGCTTGCGGTAGTGCTGCAGCTCGGCGATCGATTCGCGGATGTCGTCCAGTGCCAGGTGCGTGCTGCCCTTCTTGAAGCTGTCGCGCACGTCCGGTGCCCAGCGTGCGGCCAGCTCTTTGAGCGTCGACACATCGAGGTTGCGGTAGTGGAAGTAGCTTTCCAGCGCCTTCATGTGGGTATAAAGGAAGCGCCGATCCTGGCAGATGCTGTTGCCGCAGATCGGCGACTTGCCTTTTGGCACCCACTTTTCCAGGAAGGCGATGGTCTCGGCCTCGGCTTCGGCCATGCTGATGCGGCTGTCGCGTACGCGCTGGGTCAGGCCCGAGTTGCCGTGGGTGCGGGTGTTCCACTCGTCCATGCGGGCGAGCACTTCGTCACTGTGGTGAATGGCGATCACCGGGCCTTCGGCCAGGGTGTTCAGGTCACTGTCGGTGACGATGGTGGCCATTTCGATGATGACGTCGTTTTCCGGATCCAGACCGGTCATTTCCAGGTCGATCCAGATCAGGTTCTGCGGGTTTTGCATATTCGGGCTCCTAGGCAATGCTGCGCAGTTTAGCCTAGGCCGGTGCCCGGGCGTGCTAAACTCGCGGCCGTTTTACCTAATCGCTGCATTCTTCAGACGGAACACCCATGGCCAAACGCCAACTCAATCGTCGTCAAAACTGGCGCATCGAAAAGATTCAGGGCGAGCGCGCCGCCCGCGCCGCCAAACGCGAGTCCTCGGCGGTCGAAGCCCTCGAGGGCGGCGATCTGGGGCCTGAGCAACACGGTCTGGTGATCGCCCACTTCGGGGTGCAGGTCGAGGTCGAGGCTGTGGACGGCGATCTGGCCGGTCAGGTATTCCGTTGCCACCTGCGCGCCAACCTGCCGGCGCTGGTGACCGGTGATCGGGTGGTCTGGCGCGCCGGCAACCAGGGCATCGGCGTGATCGTCGCACAACTGCCGCGCACCACCGAACTCTGCCGCCCGGACAGTCGTGGCCAGCTCAAGCCGGTCGCTGCCAACGTCGACATGATCGTCATTGTCTTCGCGCCACTGCCCGAGCCGCATGCCAACCTGATCGACCGCTACCTGGTGGCCGCTGAACACGCCGGCATCCGCCCGTTGCTGCTGCTGAACAAATTCGACCTGATCGACGAGCAAAACGCCCCGGCGCTCAATGCCCTGCTGGCGGTGTACCGCACGCTGGGTTATCCGGTGCTGGAAGTCTCGGCGCATCACGGCAATGGCATGGAACAGTTGCAGAAGCAGCTCGACGGGCGCATCAGCGTGTTCGTCGGCCAGTCCGGCGTCGGCAAGTCGTCGCTGGTCAACAGCCTGCTGCCGGAAGTCGAAACCCGTGTCGGCCCGTTGTCGGAGCTGTCCGGTCAGGGCACGCACACCACGACCACCGCACGCCTGTTCCACTTCCCGGGCGGCGGCGAGCTGATCGACTCCCCGGGTATCCGTGAATTCGGCCTGGGCCACGTCAGCCGCGCCGACGTCGAAGCCGGTTTCATCGAGTTCAACGACCTGCTCGGCACCTGCCGCTTCCGCGACTGCAAACACGATCGCGAACCCGGTTGCGCACTGCTCAAGGCCCTGGAAGACGGCCGCGTGCAGCAGCAGCGGATGAACAGCTACCGCTCGATCATCGCCAGCCTGCCGGAAAACGGCTACTAAACATCTGCACCGGCAGCCTCTCGCCCGAGGGCTGCCGGATGTCGGACCACGCCTGACAAATCCCCGATTCCGTTAAACGTCAGACTCTTCTGACGGACCCGCCCGCACCTGTTTGCAGGACATTTCTCTTTCACCGCCCAGCCCTTGTAGGCCCGCGTCAGATGCCTAGATTGGGGTCCTCCTTCGCACCTTCGAGGAACCCCATGCAGACCTACCATTTGTTCATCAGCCATTCGTGGAACTACGCCCACGCCCACGACAATCTGGTACGCCTGCTCGGCGCCAGACCGGATTTCAGTTTCAAGAATTTTTCCGTGCCGCCGCACAACCCGATCATGGGCGCGCAGACCGACAAGCAGCTTGAAGAAGCCATCGAAAACAAGATTCGTCCGTGCTCGGCGGTGCTGATCATGGCCGGGATGTATTCGACTTACAGCAAGTGGATCAACAAGGAAATCGAGATCGCCAAACGCATGGGCAAAGTGATCATCGCGATCAAGCCGTTCGGCGCCGAGCGCATTTCCACTGTCGTGCGTGAGGCGGCTCACGCCGAGTGCGCGTGGAACACCAACAGCATCGTCAGTGCGATTCGTCTGCACACGGCGGTGTAACCATGCGCAAAGGACTGTTTATCGGCATCAACCACTACGACCACGTCTCGCCCTTGAGCGGCTGTAGCAACGACGCCATGGCCATGGCGTCGGTGCTGGAGCGTCACGCCAACGGGCGACCGAACTTCAGCAGCAAAGTGCTGACTTCAGCCGAAGAAAAACTCACGCTCAACCACATGAAACAGCAGATCCAGAGCCTGTTCTCAGGCGACTGTGACGTGGCACTGCTGTACTTCGCCGGCCATGGTCAGTTCGACACCAGCATCGACGAAGGACTCCTGATTCCCCAGGACTATCAGCCTGGCGGAGACGGGATCCGCATCAGTGACATTCTGGAGTGGGCGGACAAGGCCCCGCACATCAAGAACAAAATCATCATTCTCGATTGCTGCCAGGCCGGCGCAGCAGGCGCCGTGCGTAATCTGCGTGGCGGCAGCAGTGTGATCGGCGAAGGCGTGACCATTCTCACGGCCTGCAAAAAAGAACAGTACGCTGTGGAGAGTCGCGGTCATGGCGTCTTCACGGATCTGTTGCTGCAAGCGCTGCACGGTGGCGCTGCCAACGTACTCGGCAAAGTCACCCCCGGTAGCGTTTATTCGTTTGTCGACAATGCGCTGGGCGCCTGGGAACAGCGTCCGGTGTTCAAGACCAATGTCTCGCAGTTCGTGCCGCTGCGCGAAGTCGCGCCGCTGATTGCCGAGGAAACCCTGCGCAAACTCAAGGACTGGTTCCCCGAGCCAAGTTTCGTCTTCCGGCTCGATCCCAGCTACGAGCCCACCGAAGCGCTGTTCGACCCCGAGCACGGCGACATCTTCAAGCAACTGCAAATGTGCAACCGCCACAGCCTGATCGAACCGGTGGATGCCGAACACATGTACTACGCCGCGCTTCACTCCACCGGCTGCCGCCTCACGGCGCTCGGCGCCTATTACCGCGAACTCGCCATAAAAGGACACTTCTGATGCCCGTATTCATCAGCTACCGCCACATCGATCGTCCGCAAGCCATGGCGATCAATGCCCAATTGATGCAGGCCAACATCAAGACCTACCTCGACGTACTCGACCCGGAATCGCAGACCACCGACGACATCACCGGGGTGATCACCCGCAACATCACCGAATGCACACACCTGCTGGCGGTGGTTTCGGAGAAAACCGCACTGTCGTGGTGGGTGCCGTTCGAAATCGGCGAAGCGACCATCAGCAACCGACGGATCTGCTCGTTCCGCACCGGGCCCGCGCGGTTGCCGGAGTATCTGGACAAGTGGCCGAAGCTGAGCACAGCCAGTGATCTGAATTTCTTCATCGATGCCTATCGTGAAGAAGTGTCGAGCAAGCGCTCGATGACGCTGGATTCGAGCAACGAGTCCTTCAGCGGCACCTATAAGCGCAACGCCGATCTGTTCCATGAACAACTGAAAAACCGGATTCGGCGCGGTTTCTGAAGCCGATCAACAGCCACAAAAAAGCCGACATCACTGTCGGCTTTTTTGTCGGTCACTGCTTCGGCGCAGGAGCCGGTGCAGCGGCTGGCGGAGCTGTTGGCGCTGGCGCTGCAGCCCCCGGTGCGGCCGGTTTCGGTGCGGCGTCGTCGAACAGGTTCAAGCGTTCGCGCAACTCGTGGGCCGGCACCGGTTGCTGGTCTGCCGGCAACGCGTTCGGATCGACCGGCGTCGCCGGAGCGGCGCCGTTCTGACCTTCGGCCGCAGGCTTGGCTGCGTCGGCACCTTGCGAGCCTTCGATGGCCGCTTGCGCTTTTTTGGTCAGGACCACGATGTCGATGCGGCGGTTGACCGGGTTGAACGGGTTCTCCTTGTCGAACAGCGCCGAGGAGGCATAACCGACGACCCGCGCCACCTGCGAATCCGGATAGCTGCCGGCCACCAGCGCACGCCGCGCGGCGTTGGCACGGTTGGCCGAGAGCTCCCAGTTACCGAAATCACCGGTGCCGGTGTACGGCTTGGCATCGGTGTGACCGCTGATGCTGATCTTGTTCGGCACCGCTTTGATGGTGTCGGCCATGGCCAGCAGGATGTCTTCGAAGTACGGCTTCAGACGTGCCGAACCCGAGTCGAACATCGGCCGGTTTTCGGCGTCCATGATCTGGATGCGCAGGCCGTTCGGGGTGATCTCGAACAGGATCTGATCCTTGAACTTCTGCAGCTGCGGGTTCTCGTCGACCTTGTTCTGCAGTTCCTGCAGCAACAGTTCCAGGCGTTCTTTCTCGACCTGCTCGGCCATGCCTTCGACCTGCTCGGTGTCGACCGTGACCTTGTCCGGTTGCGGCTGCGATTTCACTTCAGGGTTGAGAGTGTTTTCCGGCGCCAGGGTCGGTGTGCCGCCCAGATCGATGATGTACGGCGTGCCGCTTTCGGAGAAGCCGACCGGATCCTTGAAGTAACCGGCGATGGCGATCTTTTGCTCCGGGGTTGCGGTGGACAGCAGCCACAACACCAGGAAGAACGCCATCATCGCCGTGGCGAAGTCGGCGAAGGCGATTTTCCACGCCCCGCCGTGGTGCCCACCGGCTATGCGCTTGACGCGCTTGATGATTATCGGCTGATTATTTTCCATGGCTTAGCGACCGCGAACGGCTTGTTCCAGCTCGGCGAAGCTTGGACGGTGCGCCGGGTACAGAACCTTGCGCCCGAACTCCACCGCCAGCGATGGCGGCATGCCGGAAGCCGACGCCACCAGCGAAGCCTTGATGGCTTCATAGACGTTCAGCTCTTCCTTGGCATCGTGCGCCAGGGAATGCGCCAACGGGCCGAAGAAGCCGTAGGCCGCGAGAATACCGAAGAAGGTACCGACCAGCGCCGCACCCACGTGCAGACCGATGGATTTCTGATCGCCTTCGCCCAGGGACGCCATGGTCACCACGATACCCAGTACCGCCGCGACGATACCGAAACCGGGCATGGCGTCGGCGATGCCGTTCACCGCATGGGACGGGTGCTCAAGGTCTTCCTTGAGGCTGTAGAGCTCCATGTCGAACAGGCCTTCCAGCTCATGCGGAGCCATGTTGCCGGAGGACATGATGCGCAGGTAATCGCAGATGAACGCGGTCATGCGCTCGTCTTTGAGCACGGCCGGGTACTTGGCGAAGATCGGGCTCGCAGCGGCGTCTTCGATGTCGCCTTCGATGGCCATCATGCCTTCGCGGCGGCTCTTGTTGAGGATCTCGTAGATCAGGCCCAGCACTTCCAGATAGAACGTGTGGCTGAAGCGCGAACTGAACATGCTCAGGGATTTCTTGAGCACGTGCATCGTCATGTAACCGGGGTTGGCCTGGAGGAATGCACCGAGGGCCGCACCACCGATGATCATCACCTCGAAGGGCTGGATCAGGGCGGCAATTTTGCCGTGGGAGAGCACGTATCCGCCGAGCACGCTCGCGAATACGACGATGATGCCGATAATTTTAGCCATAGGTAGAAAGTACTTACTTAAGTCGGGTTCAAGGTCATATTCGGAAGTTAAAAAATCTCTTCTTCTACTTATCGGCAAAACTGCGCCAGACTATAGCCAGTTCAGGCGAAAAGCCAATTTAGCCCATGCCGGGCGCGTCTACAGTCAGTGAAGATCCCGTCCAGACATGGCTAATGAAACGAACGTCCCACACGTAAAACCGACCACCCTCGAAGGCTGGGTCAAGCTGCTCGACAGCGTCCGGCTGCCCGTGCCGCAAGAGGCTCACGACAAGGTGTGCCGCGCGATCCGTGACAACCGCAGTTCGCTGCGCGACATCGCCGACCTGATGCAGGACAGCCCGGCACTGGCCTTGAGCATCATCCGTGAGGCGAATCGTCACACCCACGGCACCCTGGCCGCTGCGGCGGAAAATCTCGAGGTGGCGATCAACCGCCTGGGCCTGGCGCGTACCGAAGAATTGCTCGCGCGCCTGCCGGTCGAACCGCAGATGCAAATCCCCAAAGCCCTGCGCCAACTGCAAATGATCAGCCAGCACGCCACACAACAGGCCAACGGTTTTTTTGCCAGTCGCCTCGCGCGCCTGTGGCAGGACATTCATTGGGGCAGCCTGTTGTTTCTGTCGCCATTATGGCCGCTGGCGCTGACGTTTCCCGAGTTGCTCGAAGAGTGGGAGCTGCGGGTGATCCACAAGGGCGAATCGGCGCTGGTGGTCGAGAAGCAACTGTTTGGCGTACGCCTGCTGAAGATCGCCGAGTCACTGGTACAGGTCTGGCACCTGCCGATCTGGGTGCAGCAAGGCTATAAACTGCTGCTCAGCGAACAGCGCGAACTGGTGAAAGTGCTGCGTATCGCCCGCGACAGCGAGCATCCGCTGCGCCAGCAGAATCGCCTCGATGACGATCCGACTTTGCGCCGCTGGCTCAATCAACCGGCCAACACCGTATTGCTGGCCAACGGTCTGGCGCTGTCGGCGCAACAGGCCTGGGACAGTCCGCACAGCGAGCGCTGGCAGTACCTGACCAGCCTTTATCTGCAAATCTCGATGGATGAAGTGCAGCAGCAGTTGCACCAGCAAGCCGCCAACAGTGCGCGCCAGCATGCCATGCCCGATCTGTGGCACCCGGCCGTTTCATTATTGTGGCCGTGGGGTACCCATCGTTTGCCGGCCGGGATGCTGCCAGCGGCCGCGCCGAGTGCCGAGGACCTGACGCAATGGCGCCGGCAATGCGCCGAACTGCTGGCCGAGCCGAGCCGCTTCACCAATGCCATGAGCCTGACCGTCGCCGCGCGCGATGCGCTGGTCGCCAGCGGCATGCGTCGGGTGATGATTCTGATGGCCGACCGCACGCAGTCCAATCTGCGCGTACACCAGACCTTCGGTTTGCCGAAGGAAGCCGCCGCGCTGAATTTTGTCGTCAGTCAGAGCAAAGTCCTGCAACGGTTACTCGCGCAGCAGGCACAAGTACGGATCAACCCCGAGAACAACGCACAGTTTTCCGCATTGTTGCCGCCGGGCCTGCGTTCGCTGTTCCGTGGCGAGCACCTGTTCCTGCGCTCACTGGTCAATAACGGCCGGGTGATCATGATCGTCGTGGCCGATCAGGGCGGCGGGCCGTTCGCCGACATCACCGTTCAGGCATTCGGCAAAACTGCACAATGCATCGAGAAAGCCCTGCACAGCTTTAGCAGCCGTGGCCGATGAGGCTGCGCTACAATCCCCCCCTTTGTGCTCTGGAGACCTCACATGTCTGACTTCTCTGGCTTGCCGCTCGTCATCGAGCCGAGCGACCTGCTCCCGCGTCTCGATTCCCCTGAACTGATTCTGGTGGATCTGACCAGCCCTGCCCGCTATGCCGAAGGTCATCTTCCCGGCGCACGCTTTGTCGACCCGAAACGCACCCAGCTCGGCCAGCCGCCGGCGCCGGGACTGCTGCCGGCCAAAGCCGATCTGGAGGCGTTGTTCGGTGAGCTGGGGCATCGCCAGGATGCGGTCTACGTGGTCTACGACGACGAGGGCGGCGGTTGGGCCGGACGTTTCATCTGGCTCCTGGATGTGATCGGTCACGACAAATACCACTATGTCGACGGCGGTCTGCCGGCGTGGCTGGAAGCGGGCATGCCGATGTCGATCCAGGTGCCGCCTGCGGTGGGCGGCCCGGTGGCGCTGACCCTGCACGAAGGGCCGACCGCCACTCGCGAATACCTGCAAAGCCGTCTCGGCGCCGCCGATCTGGCGATCTGGGATGCCCGTGGGCCACTGGAATATTCCGGCGAGAAGGTGCTGGCCGCCAAAGGCGGACACATCCCCGGCGCGGTGAACTTCGAGTGGACCGCCGGCATGGACAAGGCGCGTCAGCTGCGGATCCGCACGGACATGCCGCAGATCCTCGAAGACCTCGGGATCACCAAGGACAAAGAAATCATTACCCACTGCCAGACCCATCACCGGTCGGGCTTCACTTATCTGGTGGCCAAGTCCCTCGGTTATCCGCGGGTCAAGGGCTACGCCGGTTCCTGGGGCGAATGGGGCAACCACCCTGATACGCCTGTCGAGATTCAAGGTTCTAAGGACAACTAATGAAAGAGCGTCTGTTTATCCTCAGCCAGTACCTGCTGCCTCATCACCTGCTGTCGCGTCTGGCCGGCTGCATTGCCGAGTGCCGCGTGCGCTGGTTCAAGAATGCCTTCACCCAGTGGTTCGCCAAGCGTTATCAGGTGGACATGTCGCAAGCGCTGGTCGAAGACCTGACCGCCTACGAGCACTTCAACGCGTTCTTCACCCGTGCCCTGAAAGACGGCGCGCGTCCACTGGACCAGACCCCGGGCGCGATCCTCAGCCCGGCCGACGGTGCGGTCAGCCAGCTCGGCCCGATCGAACACGGTCGCGTGTTCCAGGCCAAGGGCCACAGTTTCAGCGTGCTGGAACTGCTCGGCGGTGATGCGGCGAATGCCGCACCGTTCATGGGCGGCGACTTCGCCACCATTTACCTGTCGCCGAAGGATTACCACCGCGTGCACATGCCGCTGGCCGGCACCCTGCGCGAAATGGTCTACATCCCGGGCCGGATTTTCTCGGTCAACCAGACCACTGCGGAAAACGTGCCGGAACTGTTCGCCCGCAACGAACGTGTGGCGTGCATTTTCGACACCGAGCGCGGACCGATGGCTGTGGTGCTGGTGGGCGCGATGATCGTCGCTTCGATTGAAACCGTATGGGCCGGTCTGGTGACCCCGCCGAAGCGCGAGCTGAAAACCTTCCGCTACGACGAAGCTGCCCGTGCGCCGATTCATCTGGAAAAAGGTGCTGAACTGGGACGCTTCAAGCTGGGTTCGACCGCGATCGTGCTGTTTGGCCCGGATCAGGTGAAATGGGCTGAAGAGTTGGTCGCCGGTTCGCCAGTACAAATGGGCCAGGCTCTGGCACTGCCAAACGCCTGATACATCGGCGCCCCCGTGTAGGAGCTGCCGCAGGCTGCGATCTTTTGACTTTGTTTTTAAAAACCAGGATCAAAAGATCGCAGCCTGCGGCAGCTCCTACCGGTTGAAGGCCGACATGCTCATTTGCTGCTATGGTTTTTGGCATGAGCCAGACCATTTCCCCCCCGCTGCTGAGCGCTCCGATTCCCACGCAGTCGCGCCTGTCGTTCTGCGAAGCCACCCCGCGCGACCTCAAGCGCTGGATCGCCGGCCTGCCCAAGGCGAACATCGGCGAAACCGCCCGCCAGTTGTACCAAGGCCTGGGCGAACTCAATCAATTGCTGACCCCTAGTGACAATCGCTTGCAACTGCTGGAGCTGCTGCGTCCTGAGGTGTATTTCGTCTGTCAGCATCTGGAACGGCACTTCCTGCATCAGGCGATCATGCTCGATGACCGTTCGCGCAAGATCAGCAACCTGTGTCAGGCACTGCAAAGTCAGTTGGCCATCGGTTACAAACAGATCGCGCTGCGCATCGTGCCCAAATACCACAAGGATCGTGCGGCGCTGGTCAGTCAGGCCCTGCAACGCGCTGCGCATGCGCTCAAGGGACAACTGCTGCGCGCCGCGCAGCTGTATAGCCCGGCGCCGGAGCAACTGTGGTTCGAGCTGCATCAGTTGTATCGCTGCGCCTGCGGCTTGCAACTGCAACAGCGTCGGGTGCACGACGACCTGGCGAGCCTGACCACCGAGCTGAGCCTGGAGCAGACCTACATCGCCGCGCTGCTGTTGGGCAGCGCTCGTTGCAACCAACTGCGGCAGAACCAGATCGCCCGACTGGCTGAGGTGCTGGAGCCGTGGAGCGCCCTGCTCAGACTGCATCCCGGCAGCCCGGACGACGGGCTGTTCGCCATCAGCGCCGATCTGGACACCGGCCCGCGCTACCGCAGCATGTTTCGCCAAGAACAACAGGGCACCCTGCTCGGCGTCAATCCGCAGCCGCTGGTGAATGTCATCGAAGCGCATTTACTGCATCAGGAAACATCGACGCCACTGCCCGTCCCGTCGGGACTGAGCCTCGACACCCTGCAGCATCTGCACGCCAGTTGGGGCCAGACCGCCGAGCGCAGTTTTCAGCGCACCCCCGGCCAGGGCAACCTGACCGTGTGCGTCGGCATGAGCGCCCTGCACTTCTACCTGGGAGGCGAACGCACTTTCAGTGAGTTGCTCAAGCATCCCGGCGCCCGCGCGGCGAACTTCAGCCGCGCGGTGGCCAAGGGCGAAAAAGACAGTTGGAGCCAGGCGTTCGACGCCGCCCCGCAAAACAGCGCTGAGGAATTTCTGCCGTACGAAGAGATTCAGTACGACCATATCGGCGAAGACGACAGCACAGCCGACCACACTCCGCACTACCCGACTTACACCTTGCCGGTGATCAACCATAGCCCCGGAGGTTATTGCCTGGGCTGGCCGAACGAAGTGCCCGCCGAGTTGCAGGCCGGGGAGATGGTCGGGATTCAGGACAGTTCGAATCAAGGCTGGAGCATTGCGGTGGTGCGCTGGATTCGTCAGGTACGCGGTGGCGGACCGCAAATGGGCCTTGAGCTGGTGGCGCCGCACGCCGAGCCCTGCGGTTTGCAACTGGTGCGTTCGCGGGACGATCACAGCCACTACTTGCGAGGCCTGCTGCTGCCCGAGATCAGTGCCATCGACTTGCCCGCGACCTTGCTGGCCCCGCGCCTGCCGTTTCAGGAAGGCAATAAAGTACTGATCAACACCCATGGCGAAGAACACCGCGCCGGGCTGGATCGACGGGTGGCGAGCACACACAGTTTCAATCAGTTTGCCTATCGCTCGCTGGAAGCCGCACGCAATGGCGGGGGCGAGGAGGATTTCGACTCGTTGTGGAAATCGCTTTGAAAGCAAAAGATCGCAGCCTGCGGCAACTCCTACAGGAAAACGCGTATTCCAGTGTAGGAGCTGCCGAAGGCTGCGATCTTTTGATCTTTAATTACAACTGCCCGTCGCGATCGCGAAAGCCCAGCAGATACAGCACACCATCCAGCCCCAGCGTGGAAATCGCCTGCTTCGCCGACTGCTTGACCAGCGGCTTGGCGCGGAATGCCACACCCAGACCGGCAATCGCCAGCATCGGCAGGTCATTCGCACCGTCGCCGACGGCGATGGTCTGCTCCAGACGCAAGCCTTCCTTGTGCGCCAGTTCCTTCAGCAGATCCGCCTTGCGCTGGGCATCGACAATCGGTTCGATCGCCACGCCGGTGCACTTGCCGTCGACCACTTCCAGTTCGTTGGCGAACACGTAGTCGATGCCAAGTTTGGCCTGCAACTGTTTGGCGAAGTACGTGAAGCCGCCGGACAGGATCGCGGTCTTGTAGCCCAGACGCTTGAGTTCGGCGAACAGGGTTTCGGCACCTTCAGTCAGGCGCAGCGAGGCGCCGATCGAATCCAGTACGCTGACATCCAGGCCTTTGAGCAACGCCAGGCGCTCCTTGAAGCTGGCGCGGAAGTCCAGTTCGCCCGCCATCGCCCGCTCGGTAATGGCCGAGACTTGCTCGCCGACACCGGCGGCCTTGGCCAGTTCGTCGATGACTTCGGCTTCGATCAGGGTCGAGTCCATGTCGAACACCGCCAGACGCCGGTTGCGCCGGAACAGCGAGTCTTCCTGAAAGGCGATGTCGACGTTCAGCTCCTGCGCGACGCTGAGGAATTCGGCACGCAGCGCCTGCGGATCAGCCGCTTCGCCACGCACAGAGAACTCGATGCAGCCCTTGCCCTTGTCCGCCGGCGTGTCCAGCGGCATGCGACCCGACAGACGGTCGATATGGTCGATATTCAAGCCATATTTGGCGGTGATCGAGCTGACCGCCTGCAATTGGCCGGCGGTCACTTTGCGGGTCAACAGGGTGACGATGTGGCGTTTCTTGCCCTGATTGCCCACCCATTGCTGGTAATCCTCTTCGGACACCGGGGTGAAACGCACCTGCTGGTCGAGCTCGTAGCCCTTGAACAGGATGTCCTTGAGCACGGCTTTGCCTTGCTCGGAGTCGGGAATCTCGACCAGGATGCCGAACGACAGGGTGTCGTGGATCACCGCCTGACCGATGTCGAGAATGTTCACACCACCTTGTGCCAGAACGCCAGTAATGGCCGCAGTCAGACCCGGACGGTCGACTCCCGTGATGTTAATCAGGACGATTTCGCGCAACGCGCACCCCCGCAACTGGAAAAAAACCGCATTCTACCCACTTTCAGTGACCATCGGGCACCGCGAGCGCTTTGCCGGTCTAGGGCCTGTCGCTATACTGCGCGTCAACTTCACGGACAAAAGAGCCGAGCTCAGTGAACCGGCCCACGCCAGTTAAAACCGATAACTTCTTCCTGCTGATCTTCCGTGCACTGCGTCATCGCCGTGTGCCGATTGCATTGCGCATTGCCAGCCATAACGTGATCCTGGTCGCTCTGGCCCTGGTGATCTATGCCGGGGTGATGGGCTTGCAGTTCAAGCAGGCCATGCACGAGCAGGCCGACGCGCTGGGCGAAAGCCTGACTACGCAGACCGCCACCTCCGCCACTGAACTGTTGGTGTCCAACGACATCCTCAGCCTCAACGTGCTGCTCAACAACCTGACCAAGAACAAGCTGGTGGCCCACGCGGCCATCTATAGCGTGGACAACCGCATCCTCGCCGAATCCGGTCAGCGCCCCAAGCACAGCCTGTTGGGCGAAGCCGAAGGCATGTACGAGAGCAAGATCACCTTCCAGGACGTGACCGCCGGGCAACTGCGCATCAGCCTGGACATGGATCAGTTCCAGCAGCCGATGACCATCAGTCTGCAGAGCATGGGCATTCTCAGTGCGATCCTGTTGGCGCTGTCGCTGGCCCTGAGTCTGCGCATGGGCCGCTATCTGTCGACGCCGCTGCTGCAATTGCGCGTCTGGCTGCGCAACATCGACGAATACACCCCGGGCACCGACCGTCAGGACGAGATCGGCGATCTGGCGCGTCAGCTGCACGCCAACTTCGCCCCAGAGCCTGCGCCCAAACCCGAGCCCGAGCCGGAACCCGAGTTCGAAGAAGAGGATGAGCCAGAGTTCGAAGTGCGCAACCTGCGTGACCCGAGCTTTGACGAAACCCGCCCGATGGCTGCGCAAAAACCTGCACCGCGCCACGTGGTCAGCACCGTTGAAGACGATGAAGACGACGACGCTTTTGCTGACCTGCGCGACGAATCGCTGGATGCAGCGCCGCAACCGATCACGCGCAAGGCCACGCCTAGCGTGCCCCAGCACAGCGCGGTACTGGCCGTGCAACTGGGCTCGCAGGAACAACTGCGGCGCCTGCCGCGTGCCCGTCTGGAAGAGTTGCTGGAGCGCTATCGCGATTGCCTCGATCAGGCCGCTTCGCTGTATCAGGGCGAGATCGAAACCCTGAACGACGGCAGCACGCTGATGCTGTTCCACACCGAAGACAGCGGTGACGACTACCTGACCAATGCGATCTGCTGCGGTGAATTGCTGCGGGCGCTGGGCCATCAATTGCAGATCGAAGTCGCCGACAGCGGCATCACCTTGCAATTGCAGCTGGGCCTGACCCTGGGTGAAGACCTGTTCGGTCTGAGCCAGATCGACTTGCTGCTGACCGACTCGGCCCAGGATGCCCTGGCCTTGTCGCAGCACAGCCGCAACCTGCTGCTGGTCGAGCGCAAGATCGGTGACGACGGGCTGATTCGCCAGCGTGCGCGGATCCGTCCGATCGCCAGCCCTGAGGGGGCTTGCTGTGTGGAGCGCTTGATGGAGCCTTATCCGTCGATGCTCGAGCGGCAACTGGCGCGGATGCATGAGCGCCGGGCGTAAGCTTCAGGCCTGATGCACAGAAGCCCGCAGACAAGTGATTGTCTGCGGGCTTTTTTGTTGCCTGTACCGGCCCTTTCGCGAGCAAGCTCGCTCCCACAGTGGACGGTGGCTGCCACAGACACCTTCAAGACCTGTGGGAGCGAGCTTGCTCGCGAAGAGGCCCGCACTGACGGCAAAGATCTCCAGCCCCCAGACACAACAAAGCCCGCACAAGGCGGGCTCTGGTTTGACGCTGATGCAGACTTAGAAGCGGAACACTTCCATATCGGTACGAATCGGCGAGGCCATCGGGATCTTTGGCTGTTTCTCGGCATCCGCTGCCGGCGCGGCCGGTTTTGGCGCCGCTTTGCGCGGTGCTTCGGCCACCGGCGGCTGGTTGGCCAATGGCTTGAGCGCCAGCGACAACTGCTCGGCCAGACGCTGCAGCAGAATCCCCTGTGCTTGCACCTGCGAAGCCGTGGTCCCGGCATGCAACTCTTGCAGATGAACGATGCGGTTATCGCGTACCTGCCCACGACGGTCGATCAGACGCCATTGCGCATCGAGGATCGCCGGTTGTTTCTGACCGGAATCCAGTCGCGTGATGGTCAGCAATACCTGCACATCCGGCGTGAAGCCCAACGTCGCTGGTGCCAGCACCACACGCTGACTGTCCAGATGACCCGCCACCTGTCGCATCAGCAATTGATCGATATCCGACGAAAGGCTGCCCGCCCAGCGACCATCGGTCGAGGCTTGCAGGCTGCCGTCGGGCTGACGCTGCAGCAGGGTTTCTCGTTGCAGGTAATCGGCCACGACGATCGGGCCCAACAAAACCGCCATGCCAGCGCTTTGCGCAGGCTGAACCGGACTTCCGCTGTCCAGTTGATACAGCGACACCGGCTGGTGAACGCTGCAGCCCGCCAGGCCCAAAACGCCAGCGAGCAGGAAAATAAGAGGGCGCAGAGCAGTCATCATCCCGTCCAGGTGGCCGCCACAAGGCTGACCACAGTGAAAATACTCAATAAATATGAAGAACGCTCGGCCACGCCGGCGCTTGGAAAGGCCATATCATCCGTGAATATGCGTTCCGACTCCAGCGCCAAAGCGTCGATCTACGCGTTAAATCGTAGTTCGACGCCTCTAGAGGGGCGTTTTCGCCTAATTGAGGTTTTCGACGAGCAGCGCATCCACCCGCTGAAAGCCCCTCGGGAGTTTATTCCCGCGACGTCCACGCTCACCTTTATAGTGTTCGAGATCGTCGGCCTTCAGCGACAGGGTCCGTTTTCCGGCCTGCAGCACCAAGGTAGCGCCTTCCGGAAGTACGGCGATGTCCGTGACGTATTCTTCGCGACTGGCCACACGCTCACCGGAAATACCGATGATCTTGTTGCCTTTGCCCTTCCCTAATTGTGGCAGATCGCTGATTTTGAAGATCAGCAGGCGACCTTCGGTCGTGACCGAGGCCAGCCAGTTCTGCTCACGATCGGCCACTGGGCGCGGCGCGATGACTTTGGCGTTGTTCGGCAGGCTCAACAGGGCTTTACCGGCCTTGTTTTTGGCTTGCAGGTCTTCACCCTTGACCACGAAACCGTAACCGGCATCGGAGGCGATCACGTACAACGCATCGTCTTCGGGCATCAGCACGCATTCGAACGTGGCGCCGGGCGGCGGAGTCAGACGACCGGTCAACGGCTCCCCCTGGCCTCGAGCCGACGGCAAGGTGTGCGCGGCCACCGAATAACTGCGACCGGTAGAATCGATAAACACCGCAAACTGGTTGGAGCGCCCCGCCGCCGAGGTCTTGAAACCATCGCCAGCCTTGTACGACAGGCCGGTGGCGTCGATATCGTGGCCCTTGGCCGAGCGGATCCAGCCCTTCTCGGACAGCACGACGGTGACCTTCTCGTTCGGCAGCAGATCGTGCTCGGTCAGCGCCTTGGCTTCGGCACGCTCGACGATCGGCGAACGACGATCATCACCGTAGGTTTCAGCGTCTTTCAGCAGCTCGGTACGCACCAGCTTCTTCAGCTTGGCTTCGCTGCCCAGCAAGGCTTGCAGCTTGGCCTGCTCCTTGAGCAGTTCGTCCTGCTCGTCGCGCAGCTTCATCTCTTCCAGGCGCGCCAACTGCCGCAACCGGGTGTCGAGGATGTAGTCGGCCTGGATTTCGCTGAGGGCGAAGCGCTCGATCAGCTTGGCTTTCGGATGCTCCTCGGTGCGGATGATGTGGATCACTTCGTCCAGATTGAGGTAAGCGATCAACAAACCGTCCAACAGGTGCAGGCGGCGCTCGACCTTGTCGAGGCGGAATTGCAGGCGACGACGCACGGTCAGTACGCGGAATTCCAGCCATTCGACCAGCAATGCCCGCAGGTTCTTCAGCTGCGGCTTGCCATCCAGACCGATGATGTTGACGTTGACCCGGTAGGTCGATTCCAGCTCGGTACTGGCGAACAGGTGCTGCATCAGCGCTTCGTGATCGACGCGGCTGTTGACCGGAATGATCACGATGCGGCACGGATTTTCGTGGTCGGATTCGTCACGCAGGTCGGCGATCTGTGGCGCTTTCGATGGCTTGGCCTGCATCAGCGCGGCGATCTGTTCCAGCACCTTGGCCCCGGAGACCTGATGCGGCAGCGCGGTGACGATGATGTCGCCGTCCTCGACGTGGTACACGGCGCGCATGCGCACCGAGCCCTTGCCGGTTTCGTACATTTTCAGCAGGTCGGCACGCGGGGTGATGATTTCCGCTTCGGTCGGATAGTCCGGGCCTTGAATGTGTTCGCAGAGCTGTTCGACCGTGGCTTTCGGCTCATCGAGCAGGCGCACGCAAGCGGTAGCGACTTCGCGCAGGTTGTGCGGCGGTACGTCGGTGGCCATGCCGACAGCAATGCCGGTGGTGCCGTTGAGCAGGATGTTCGGCAAACGTGCCGGCAGAACCAAGGGTTCCTGCAAGGTGCCGTCGAAGTTCGGCCCCCAGTCGGCCGTGCCCTGGCCCAACTCGCTGAGCAGCACTTCGGAATAGCGCGACAGGCGCGCTTCGGTATAACGCATGGCGGCGAAGGACTTCGGATCGTCCGGCGCACCCCAGTTACCCTGACCGTCAACCAGCGTGTAGCGATAGCTGAACGGCTGAGCCATCAGCACCATCGCTTCGTAGCACGCCGAGTCGCCGTGCGGGTGGAACTTGCCGAGCACGTCACCGACGGTACGCGCCGATTTCTTGTGCTTGGAATCGGCGTCCAGCCCCAGCTCGCTCATGGCGTAGACGATACGCCGCTGTACCGGTTTCAGACCGTCGCCGATATGCGGCAGGGCACGGTCCATGATCACGTACATGGAGTAGTTGAGGTAGGCATTTTCGGTGAAGTCAGCCAGCGAGCGGCGTTCTACACCGTCCAGGCTGAGATCAAGGGAGTCGCTCATGCGGGCCTCATCGGTTCGTTGTCTGGCGCAGCAGCATGGTGCCACCGCGCTGGGTGAATTCAAGTTTGTTCAGAGCGCTCATGCCGAGCAGCACCTGATCGCCATGCAGCCCCGGCGCCACCAGTGCGCGGACGTCCCGCAGCACGATGTCGCCCAGTTGCAGGCGCTCGATCTTTGTCCGGTAGCCCTGGCTCAGGCCGTTGGCCGTGCTCAGGGTCACACCGAAACCTTCTTCCAGTTTCAAGCGTTTGGCCAGATCCGCCGGGATCGCCACATCGGTCGCGCCGGTGTCGAGCATGAACTCCACCGGCTCACCGTTGATCTGGCCACTGGCGACGAAATGCCCTTGGGCATTGCCCGCCAGTTTTACTTCGACCACGCCGTCATGCTGCTCGGACGTGACCACCACGTTCGGATTCTGCTGACGTTCTTCCCACTGGCCGAAAAACCGTGTGGCCAGAAACAGTCCCGCGCACCAGGCCAGAATCATCAACACCCGGCCGGCGCGTTTGCCCGGCGGTTGCTGACTCACGGTTTGGCGCTCCAGCCACCTTCAGGCGCGGCGAAGCGCCAGACGATCGGCCGAACCTCACCGTCAGCCCGCGGGCCGAAATTATTGTCGACGCCGACCCACGCCCCCTCCGCATCAACGATCAGCGCCTCTTCCAACCCGAAGTTCTGCGAATAACGGCGGTTGGCCTGCAACAGTTCAGCAGCGTACGACCAGCAACGCTCGACCTTGGCGGTCTGCGCATCACGCCGACAAATCTGGAAGGCGTTGCGTTCAAGGGTAAACAATTTGCCGTTGAACAACGAAAGGTCGGAAAAGTCGCGGTCGACCGCTTTGGCGTGCGGGAACTGCGGCGGCTGCATCTCCTTGCCGCCCTCGCTGAGCAGCACGCAACGACCGTCGCAATCCCACACGGTCTGCTGACGCTTGATCAACAGCAAGCCACGGTTTTGCCGTTCCCCGGCCAGCCACATCTGATCGCCCGCCGGGTTGATCGCCAGACCTTCGAAGATCGCATTGAAATGCAGGAGCATGCCACTGGCCCGCGCTTCGCGAACCATCATCGGCGAAATCTTCAGCCAGTTGACCGGGCCGCTGACGGGCACTTGCAGGACCGCCGCGTGCCCCTCGCTGACAATGTAGCGATTGCCAGTGCTGTCGCAACTGATGCCTTCGAAATCCAGGTCGCCACCGCGCACGAACGACGCGGCCCAATTGCGCGAGCGCAACCCCCACGGCAAACCGGTCTCCGGCACCGGCGGCACGTCGATGTGCAAGGCTTCGGCCTGCCAGGCCTGATCGGCGGCATTGAGTCGATAGATCTGATCGTCATCACGGTCCGACACCGCCCACAACTCGCTGCCACACATGGCCAGCCCCGACAGGTTGCCGCCGCGCATGCCGTCGACCGGGTGTTCGGAGAGCACGCGCAGCTCCTGCAGCGGTTCGGCCGACACGCTCGTCGCACTCAGCAGCACGGCACCCGCCAAGGCCCAGCCAAACCGCATCAGGCCAGCACCTCGGCGAGGTTGCCCTTGGACTCGAGCCAGGTCTTGCGGTCACCGGCGCGTTTCTTCGCCAGCAGCATGTCCATCATTTCCGAGGTTTGGGCAAAATCGTCGCCCAGTGTCAGCTGCACCAGACGCCGGGTGTTCGGGTCCATGGTGGTTTCGCGCAGCTGCGGCGGGTTCATTTCACCCAGGCCTTTGAATCGGGTGACCTGTGGCTTGCCGCGTTTCTTCTCGGCCACCAGACGGTCGAGAATCCCGTCGCGCTCGGCTTCGTCGAGGGCGTAGTAGATCTCTTTGCCGAGGTCGATGCGGTACAGCGGCGGCATCGCCACGTAGACGTGCCCGGCATCCACCAGCGGGCGGAAATGCTGGACAAACAGCGCACACAGCAGCGTGGCGATGTGCAGACCGTCGGAGTCGGCGTCGGCGAGGATGCAGATCTTGCCGTAGCGCAGCTGGCTCATGTCCGTGGCGCCCGGATCGACACCGATGGCCACGGCAATGTTGTGCACTTCCTGGCTCGCCAGCACTTCGCTGCCGTCGACTTCCCAGGTGTTGAGGATCTTGCCGCGCAACGGCAGGATCGCCTGGAACTCCTTGTCCCGCGCTTGCTTGGCGGAACCACCGGCGGAATCACCTTCGACCAGGAACAGCTCGGAGCGCATCGGATCCTGCCCGGCACAGTCAGCCAGTTTGCCCGGCAGCGCAGGGCCCTGGGTGACGCGCTTGCGCTCGACTTTCTTGCTCGCCTTGAGGCGGCGACCGGCGTTGTTGATCGCCAGTTCGGCCAGCGCCAGACCGGTTTCCGGATTGGCGTTGAGCCACAGGCTGAAAGCGTCCTTGACCACGCCGGAAACGAACGCCGCCGCTTCACGGGACGACAGACGCTCTTTGGTCTGGCCGGAGAATTGCGGTTCCTGCATCTTCATCGACAGCACGAAAGCGATGCGTTCCCAGACGTCTTCCGGCGCCAGCTTCACGCCGCGTGGCAGCAGGCTGCGGAATTCGCAGAACTCGCGCATCGCGTCGAGCAGGCCCTGACGCAAACCGTTGACGTGAGTGCCGCCCTGCGCCGTCGGGATCAGGTTGACGTAGCTTTCCTGCACCGCGTCGCCACCTTCCGGCAGCCACAGCAGCGCCCAGTCCACCGCTTCTTTATTACCGGCCAGGCTGCCGCAGAACGGCTCGTCCGGCAGGCGTTCGAATTCGCTGACCGCGTCCACCAGATAGGAGCGCAGGCCGTCTTCGTAATGCCACTCGACTTTCTCGCCGGTGCCTTTGTCTTCGAAGCTGACCAGCAGCCCCGGGCAAAGCACAGCCTTGGCCTTGAGCACGTGCTTGAGGCGGCTGATGGAGAATTTCGGTGAATCGAAATATTTCGGATCCGGCGCGAAGTACACGCTGGTGCCGGTGTTGCGTTTGCCGACGGTACCGACGATTTCCAGTTCGGTGGCCTTGAAGCCATCCTTGAAAGTCATCTGGTATTCGTTGCCGTCACGCTTCACCCGTACCCGGACTTCGGACGACAAGGCGTTGACCACGGAAATACCCACCCCGTGCAGACCGCCGGAGAACTGGTAGTTCTTGTTGGAAAACTTGCCGCCCGCATGCAGCTCGGTGAGGATCAGCTCGACACCCGACACACCCTCTTCCGGGTGAATGTCGACCGGCATGCCGCGTCCGTCGTCACTGACTTCCAGCGAGTGGTCGGCGTGCAGAATCACCTGCACCGATTTGGCGTGGCCGGCCAGGGCTTCGTCGACACTGTTGTCGATGACTTCCTGGGCGAGGTGGTTCGGCCGACTGGTGTCGGTGTACATGCCGGGGCGTTTGCGCACCGGGTCGAGGCCCGAGAGGACTTCGATGGCGTCGGCGTTATAAGAGCTAGCGCTGGGAGTGGCCATAGGGTCTCGTCGTCAGTGATTCAATGAAAAAGGGGCAAGACGTCACAGTGCGGTGAAATCAATTGCCTGGTACAAATCGGCGCCAATGCCGGCAAAACTCAGCAACGCCGGCAATTGTCCGGCAAACCCTTGGAAACCATGGTCGCCGCCGGCCTGAATGCGCAAGGCGCAGGCCCGGTAATACTGCTGGGCGAGGCGATAATCCAGTGTTTCATCGCCGGTCTGCAACCACACCTGATAGCGCTGCGCATCCACGGGTGCCGGCACTTCCAGCTCGGCCAGGGCCGTCACATGGTCATGGGTCAGTTCCCAGGTCTCATCGGTATACAGGTTTTTCTGCGTGCCCAGGTAGCCATCGAACATCCGGTGCGGGCTGACCGCCGGGTTGACCAGCAGGGCTTTCAAGCCGTGGCGCTCAGCCAAGTGAGTCGCATAGTAGCCGCCGAGTGAGCTTCCCACCAGCAACGGCCGGCCCAGCTCGGCAATCGCCTGCTGCAACTGACCGATGGCTTCACGCGGGTGGTGATGCAGCGCCGGGACACGCAATTGCTCGCTCAAACCCAGCCGTTCCATCACCTCGACCAGCTGACAGGCCTTTTTCGAGGCCGGCGCGCTGTTGAAACCGTGGATATAGAGGATCGAACCGGACATTTGAGCTCCCTGAGTGTCGGCGAAAGATAGCGGAGTTTACAGGGAGTCAGGGAAGTCGTGGGTGTTTGTAAGGACACCTTCGCGAGCAGGCTCGCTCCCACATTGGATCTGTGTTGCGCGTAAATCCCATGTGGGAGCGAGCCTGCTCGCGAAAGCCGCGCCGTGGTCTTCAGTAACCGTTGGAACCGTAATCGACGGTGAATTCGAAGTCAGTCACGCGCTCGACACCGGTTTCCAGCCGCCCGTCCGGCAACAGCCGCAACCAGCGATACCCCGGGGCCTGTTCGCCGACCTTGAAGTCGTGACTGCCCGGTTCGAACTGGATGCAGGTCGACGGTGAGGCCATCAGCCGCACGCCGTTGCGTTCGCGGTCGATTTCCTGATGTACATGCCCCCACAGCACCGCGCGCGCCTGTGGAAAACGATCGAGCACGTCGAAGAATGCTTCGGGATTGCGCAAACCGATCGGGTCCGCCCAGGCACAACCCACCGGCACCGGATGATGATGGAAACACACCAGATGATGGCGCTCCGGCGCTTCGCTCAACGAACGGGCCAGCAACTGCAACTGATCATCCTGCAGATAACCCGGCACCGAGCCCGGCACCGCCGAATCGAGCAAGGTCACGCGCCAGTTACCGACATCGACCACCGATTCCAGCAACGCACTTTGCACCGCGGCCTGAGCCATGATTTGCGGTTCATCGTGATTGCCGGGAATCCAGCGCGCCGGCGCATCGATCTGCGCGGTCATCTGGCGAAACAGTTGATACGACTCAAGTGTTCCGTCCTGTGACAAATCACCCGTGGCCAGCATCAGGTCAATCCGCGGCTGCTGCCTGAGCACCAGTTCAATGACCTTTTGCAGACTCTCGCGGGTGTTCATGCCCAGCAGCGTGCCGTCCGCCTCGGCGAACAGGTGACTGTCGGATAACTGCACCAGCAACGCCGGATCGGCGGTGGTCAATGTGGATACGCTCGGCAAGGCGTTCTCCCAGGGCAAGAGCACGGAATCGGTTGAGTGCCGCAATTATGCTGGGGGATGGCGCAAAGGGGAAACCGGCGAACCGGACGCAGTTCACAACTAGCGTACGACTTCGTACTCGTGCCCCAGGG
The DNA here is from genome assembly GCF_055760375.1 of Pseudomonas sp. m6p. Taxonomy (NCBI): domain Bacteria; kingdom Pseudomonadati; phylum Pseudomonadota; class Gammaproteobacteria; order Pseudomonadales; family Pseudomonadaceae; genus Pseudomonas; species Pseudomonas sp. m6p. The sequence goes on along the minus strand of NZ_CM147084.1, from coordinate 6,480,802 downwards.
CCAGGCAATGGCTCAGCCATTCCCCCAGGAACAGATTGAGCTGGGCCTTTTCATCCGGCTGATGCATCGCGGCGTTCGGGTAAGGATAGATGCCACGAAAGCGTCGTGCATGTTCGGCGCTGATCACCTCGGCCATGCGCGCATCGTGATAGACCTGCACCTCCAGTTGCGGCACCGGCAACCACGGCAGACTGTGCTCCTGGCGCACCTGCAAAGTGGTGGTGTACGGGCAGGTCTGCAGCACTTCGAGGGCCAGCACGCCGAGCATCTGCTCGCCCTGAGTCACGGCGATGCGCCGCGCTTCGGGGTCGTTGCGCATGTCCGGCACCAGTCGCATCAGGCGCGCGTAGTTGGCCTCGCAGGCGGCTTGCAGCCCCGCAAGGTCAACTCGATAACGATCGCGCAGCTTGTTTACGACCATAACCCCCTCACTTCGGCGCGGTTCAGCGCCAGCCATTGCAAGGCGATGATGCTCGCCGCATTGGCAATGCGTCCGTCACGGACGGCCTGCAAGGCATCTTCAAAGGCCCAGACCGTAACGCGGATATCTTCTGCTTCTTCCTCCAGCCCGTGCAGGCCGCCTACGCCGTCGGTGCTGCAGTGCCCCAGGTACAAATGCACGAATTCGTTGCTGCCGCCCGGCGACGGAAAATATTTGGTCATCGGCCACAGGGCCTTGATGTCCAGTCCAGCTTCCTCCTGTGCCTCGCGGTGAGCAACTTCTTCCGGCACTTCAACTTTGTCGATCAGACCGGCGACCAGCTCAACCAGCCACGGGTTGTCGGTCTTGCCCATGGCCCCGACGCGAAACTGCTCGAGCAGCACCACTTCGTCACGCTGCGGATCGTACGGCAGCAGGCACACGGCATCGTGGCGCACGAAGACTTCGCGGTTGATCTCGCGGCTCATGCCGCCGGCGAACAGCTCATGGCGCAGGTGCAAACGGTCGAGCTTGTAGAAGCCCTCGTAGCAGCGCTCGCGCTTTACGACGTCGACGTTGGCCGGAGTGGCGTTGGCAAAATCTGTCATGAGCATCCTCTCTTACTGCAAATCCCGATACGAGGTGCCTTGTGGTGACCGGCAACCTCGACTTCGCGCCATCCTAACGCGCCGGTGATGATTGATGCAGCCCCTTTACCGTCAGCGGGATGGACGGTGGCGGCGAAACCCACTCTAATTAGCTTAGTGGCGAACTGACTGCCTCGGCGAGAGTCGAAGCGGATAACTTTTTGCCTTCCCCTGTTTCAGAAAGGACGCCCATGTCGCTTTTCAAAATTGCCTCCGTGGCCGCCATCGCCCTGACCCTGGGTGCCTGCGCCAACCTGTTCCAGCCCAACTACCGCACGCCGCTGGAAACCACCCGCGACGCCTCGGAAACCCTGAAACCCGGCTGTTCCAACCCCGATTGTCCGCTGGTGAATATCGATACCGTGCACTTCGCGGCCGAGCCTGCACTGGACGGCATTATCGAAAAGCGCCTGCTGCAAATGACCCGCACCGAGCAGAACGCAGCGGTCGCGCCAACCCTGGCGGCCTATCGTGATCAATTCCTGCGCACCGCCGGCCCGCGCAACAGCAGCTATCTGCAGGCCAAGGTACGCGAGCAGCATGACGGCTTGGTGATCATCGAACTGTCGAGCTACCTCGACACCGGCGGCGCCCATGGCACCCCGGGGCGCGGCTTCATCAACTACTCGCGTCAGCAGCACAAGGTGCTGAACCTGTCGGACATGTTGCTGCCGGGTCAGGAAGACGCGTTCTGGAAGGCTGCGCAGGTGGCGCACAACAGCTGGCTGATCAGCACCAAGCTCGATCAGGAAGCGGATTTCGTGAAGAGCTGGCCGTTCGTGAAAACCCCGAACGTGGCGCTGACCTACGGTGGCGTGATCCTCAAGTACGACGTGAGCACCATCGCGCCTTACGCACTGGGCCACGTCGAACTGAAGATTCCTTACCCGCGTCTGAACGGCATCCTCAAACCCGAGCTGTTTCCCGGCCGTAACTGAAAGCCCGGCCCAGCACCAGTTGCAACAGCCCTGCCAGCACCAGTGCCGGCAGGGTCGCGCCGACATCCGGATACAGATTCGCCAGCAAGTGGTAGGTGCTGATCCCGCCCAGCCACGCCAACAGCGCCGGCCAGCGCAATGCGGCTGACGCCACGTGGGCGCTGCGCTTACGCAGGATGAAGTGATCCACCAGCACTACGCCGAACAGCGGCGCGAACACCGAGCCGATCAGCAACAGGAAGTTCTGGTACTGCGCCAAGGGCGCCAGCAGTGCAATCAGAGTGCAGATCACGCCGATGGCCAAGGCCAGATGCTCGACCTTCAAACGCAACAGAATCCCGCTGGAAACCGCTGCCGAATGAATGTCGGCGAAAGCGTTTTCCGACTCATCCAGCAGAATCAGCAACAGCGGAATGCCCAGACCGGCCCCGGCCAGTGCCAGCAGCAACGCATTGACCTCACCGCTTGGCGCAAACGCCAGGGTGTAGGCCACGCCGAGGCTCATCAACCAGAAGTTGCCGACGAAGAAACCGATCGCCGTGCCGCCGAATACGTTTTTCGCGCGCTTGCCGAAACGCGAGTAATCGGCGATCAGCGGCAGCCACGACAGCGGCATCGCGATGGCAATATCGAAGCCCACGGCAAACGGCATCGAACCGTCCCCGGCACGCGCCCAGAGTGCCGCCAGATCCGCCTTGGCGAACAGATTCCAGGTCAGCCAGATGCACGCCGCCAGGATCAGCCAGATACCCCATTTGCGCAGGATCTTGCGCACGAACGTCAGCGGCCCGCTGACTGCGAGCAAGGTCGCCAGCGCACCGAAGCACAACGTCCAGAGCATCGGGCTGGCCCACAGCGAACCTTCGCTGAACGCGCGAGTGCCGAGCAGGCTGGCGGCATCGCGCATGACGATGATTTCGAACGAACCCCAACCGATCAGTTGCAGCAGATTGAGCAGTGCCGGCAGGCTCGCGCCTTTGCTGCCGAGGCTCAGTTTCAGCGCGGCCATCGACGACAGACCGGTGTCGCTGCCGATCACGCCGACGGCGGCCAGCAGCAACACGCCAACCAGGGTGCCGAGGAAGATCGCCAGCAGCGAGCCGGAGAGGCCCAGACCGGGCGCGAGCAACGCGCCGGTCTGCAACACCATCAGGCCGATGCCGAGGGAGAACCACAGGGAAAACAGATCGCGACCGCCAAATACTCGCTTGTCGGCGGATACGGCGAGGTCGGGGGAATAAGTGCCGGGTTGAATGCTCAAGGGTGTTATCTCAGAGGGACATTTGTTGTTGTGTGTGATCAAGCTGGCCCACTTGTGGCGAGGGGATTCATCCCCGATGGGCTGCGAAGCAGCCCCAAAACCTGAGAATGCGGTACATCTGAAGGACCCGGTTCTCAAAATTGCGACTGCTGCGCAGTCGATCGGGGATAAATCCCCTCACCACAAAAGATCAGTCAGGGATCAGACTTTTTTATACAGCTGACTGCCTTCCTTCTTGAACCGCTCGGCCTGTTCCGCCAGGCCCTGGGCGACGTCCACGTCGACCGCGTCGATCCGCTGGTTGGCTGCGTATTCGCGGACTTCCTGAGTGATCTTCATCGAGCAGAACTTCGGCCCGCACATCGAACAGAAATGCGCGACCTTGGCCGAGTCCTTCGGCAGGGTTTCGTCGTGATACGAACGCGCGGTGTCCGGGTCCAGACCGAGGTTGAACTGGTCTTCCCAACGGAATTCGAAACGCGCCTTGCTCAAGGCGTTGTCACGAATCTGCGCGCCCGGGTGTCCTTTGGCCAAGTCCGCTGCGTGGGCGGCGATCTTGTAGGTGATGATCCCGGTCTTCACGTCATCCTTGTTCGGCAGGCCCAAGTGCTCCTTCGGTGTCACGTAGCAGAGCATCGCGCAACCGAACCAGCCGATCATTGCCGCACCGATACCCGAGGTGATGTGGTCGTAACCCGGGGCGATGTCGGTGGTCAGCGGGCCGAGGGTGTAGAACGGCGCCTCGTCGCAGCACTCCAGCTGCTTGTCCATGTTTTCTTTGATCAACTGCATCGGCACGTGGCCCGGGCCTTCGATCATGCACTGCACGTCATGTTTCCAGGCGATCTTGGTCAACTCGCCGAGGGTTTCCAGTTCGCCGAATTGCGCTTCGTCGTTGGCGTCGGCAATCGAGCCCGGACGCAGGCCATCGCCCAGCGAGAAGCTGACGTCGTAGGCCTTCATGATTTCGCAGATTTCGTCGAAGTGGGTGTAGAGGAAGTTCTCTTTGTGGTGCGCCAGGCACCACTTGGCCATGATCGAACCACCACGGGACACGATGCCGGTCACGCGTTTGGCGGTCAGCGGCACGTAGCGCAACAGCACGCCGGCGTGGATGGTGAAGTAGTCGACGCCCTGCTCGGCCTGCTCGATCAGCGTGTCGCGGAACAGCTCCCAGGTCAGGTCTTCAGCGACGCCGTTGACCTTCTCCAGCGCCTGATAGATCGGCACGGTACCGATCGGCACCGGCGAGTTGCGGATGATCCACTCGCGGGTTTCGTGAATGTGTTTGCCGGTGGACAGGTCCATCACGGTGTCCGAGCCCCAGCGAATGCCCCAGGTCAGTTTCGCCACTTCTTCTTCGATGGACGAACCCAGGGCGCTGTTGCCGATGTTGCCGTTGATCTTCACCAGGAAGTTGCGGCCGATGATCATCGGTTCCAGTTCGACGTGGTTGATGTTGGCCGGAATGATCGCGCGACCACGGGCGATCTCTTCGCGGACGAACTCAGGGGTGATTTCTTTCGGGATGCTCGCGCCGAAGCTGTGGCCGGCGTGTTGCTGAGTCAACAGGCCGGCGGCGCGGGCCTCTTGCAGCTTCATGTTTTCGCGGATGGCGACGTATTCCATCTCGGCGGTGATGATGCCTTTGCGCGCGTAGTGCATCTGGCTGACGTTGGCCCCGGCCTTGGCGCGGCGCGGGTTGTTGACGTGGGCAAAACGCAGTTTGGTCAGCTCCGGGTCGGCCAGGCGCTCCTGACCGAAGTTGGAGCTCAGGCCTGGCAGACGCTCGGTGTCGCCACGGTCATCGATCCACGCCGAACGCACGTCGCCCAGACCTTTGCGCACGTCGATCACCACGTTCGGATCGGTGTACGGGCCGGAGGTGTCGTAGACGGTGACCGGCGCGTTGATTTCGCCACCGAAATCGGTCGGCGTCACATCGAGGGTGATTTCGCGCATCGGCACGCGGATGTCCGGGCGCGAGCCCTGAACGTAGACTTTTTGCGAACGGGTGAACGGCTGAACCGACTGCTCATCGACCTTGGCCGAGTCACTCAGGTTGATCGCGTTTTTAGATTTTGTAGTCATCACGGGCTCTCCAGACAGCATCCAGGCAGTGGATTGTCGGAGCAGAACCTGAAAGGCACGGACGCACCAGGAAAGGTGCTGTGCATCGTCGTCGAGCGTTCGATTGTCGAACAATTTCCCGGACGAAGCACAAGAGGACTCGCCGGGTGACGAGAAATCTTGTTCCCTACGCAGGCGCTAACCTGATCAGGTTCAACGGGATCCGAAATTATTCGATCTCAGCCTCATAGCAAGGCACCCCGACAAGAACCCGGCCAGTCTAGACACAACCGGCAAAGAACGCCAACACCGCGGCAAACACCATGATGAATGGCGCAATTACCGGGACTTGCAGGATTGTTGCCGCACGTTTGCACAACTACACTCGCTGTGCCCTGCGCACCTTGACGCTGTCGGGGCCGCGCCGTAGCCTTGGCGCGCACATTATTTTCGTAATATTTTTGCTAGGGATCGCCTCATGCTGCGCAAACTTTCACTGGCTCTTGCCGTGTCTTGTGCGTCCAACGCAATGGCCTGGGCAGCAGAAGCGCCCTTGTCGACCAAGACCGATCTGGTCAGCGTCTATCAGGAAGCCGTCGACAACAACGCCGATCTGGCCGCCGCGCGCGCCCAGTACGGCGCGCAGAAAGAAGTGGTGCCACAGGCCCGTGCCGGCTTGCTGCCGAACCTGTCCGGCGGCGCCGAAGTGGCGGATGTGCGCACCTCGATCGACCAGCCTTCAGCCATTGCCAATCGCAGCGCGCACTCCTATCAGGCGACCCTGGCCCAACCCTTGTTCCGTGCCGACCGCTGGTTCCAGTACCAGGCCGCCAAGGACGTCAACGAACAGGCCGCCCTGCAACTCTCGGCCAGCGAACAGAACCTGATCCTGCAATCAGCCGAAAGCTACTTCAACGTGCTGCGCAGTCAGGACAACCTGGCTTCGACCAAGGCAGAAGAAGCCGCGTTCAAGCGTCAGCTCGACCAGTCCAACGAGCGCTTCGATGTCGGCCTGTCAGACAAGACCGACGTCCTGCAATCACAAGCCAGCTACGACACCGCGCGTGCCAACCGGATCGTTGCCCAGCGTCAGGTCGACGATGCCTTCGAAGCGCTGATCACCCTGACTAACCGTCAGTACAACTCGATTCAGGGCATCGTCCATACGTTGCCGATCCTGCCGCCGACACCCAACGACGCCAAGGCCTGGGTCGACACCGCCGCCAAACAGAACCTCAATCTGCTGGCGAGCAACTTTGCGGTCAGCTCCGCCGAACAGACCCTCAAGCAGCGCAAGGCCGGCCACTTGCCGACCCTCGACGCCGTGGCCAAATACGAAAAGGGTGACAACGACGCCCTCGGCTTCGCCAACCCTAACGCCTTCGGCACGCCGTACGGTGGCAACGTCGATCAACGCACGCTGGCGTTGCAACTGAACATTCCGATCTACAGCGGCGGGCTGACCAGTTCGCAAGTGCGCCAGTCCTATGCGCAACTGGATCAGAGCGAACAGCAGCGCGAAGCCCTGCGCCGGCAGATCGTCGAAAACACCCGCAACCTGCACCGCGCGGTGAACACCGATGTCGAGCAGGTACAGGCGCGGCGCCAGTCGATCATTTCCAACCAGAGCGCGGTGGAGGCCACGGAAATCGGTTATCAGGTGGGGACGCGCAACATCGTCGACGTGCTCGATGCTCAGCGCCAGCTGTACACCTCGGTGCGCAACTACAACAACACCCGTTACGACTACATCCTCGACAACCTGCGCTTGAAGCAGGCGGCGGGGACGTTGAATCCGGGTGATCTGGAAGACCTGCGACGTTATTTGAAGGCCGACTACAACCCGGACAAGGATTTCCTCCCGCCGGATCTGGCCAAAGCCGCCGAAGCACAGCTCAAGGCACGGCCGTAAACAATCTGAATAAATCCCCTGTGGCGAGGGGATTTATCCCCGATTCGACTGCGCAGCAGTCGTAAACCCGGCTTACCCGATCTGACTGAATCACCGAGGTGAATGGTTTGGGGGCTGCTGCGCAACCCATCGGGGATAAATCCCCTCGCCACAATGTTCCAAGCGACTATTTGATCAACCGGCCCAGCCCATCCAGCAGCCGCTGCAACGCTCCCTGATTACGGCGCATCACCGCCAGTCCCGCCTCGGCCATGCGCTGGGCATCGCGCGGCAATTCGAACAGGCGCTGCACTTCCACCGCCAGCCCTTCGGCATCATCCACTTCAGCCAATGCCCCGGCTTCACGCAATTGCGCGGCGATGTCGAGGAAGTTGAACAGGTGCGGGCCGCTGAGCACTGGTTTTGCCAACGCTGCTGGCTCCAGCAGATTGTGTCCACCGTTCGGCACCAGACTGCCGCCAACGAAGGCGCTGTCCGCCAACGCGTAAAGAAACAGTAATTCGCCCATGGTGTCGCCGAGCAGCACCGCGGTGTTTGCCTCGACATTGGCACCGGTGGAACGACGCACCGTGGCAAAGCCTTCTCGCTGGCATAACTCGAACACCGAATTGAAACGCTCGGGATGACGCGGCACCAGAATCAGCAGCGCATTCGGGTAATTCGCCAGCAGGCGACGATGGGCGTCGAGCACCACTTCGTCTTCGCCTTCGTGGGTGCTGGCGGCGATCCACACCGGGCGCTCCAGCGCCTGCCATTGGCCGCGCAACTCATGGGCGCGCTGCAGCAGTTGCGGATCGATGGTCAGGTCGAACTTGATCGAACCGGTGACCTCGACCGTCTGCGGTCGCGCGCCGAGATCTCGGAAGCGCTGGGCTTCAGCCTCGGTCTGCACCGCGAAAAAACTCATTTCAGCGAGCATCGGCGCGGTCAGCTTGCTGAAGCGCCCATAGCCCCGCGCCGAACGCTCGGACAAACGACCGTTAGCCAGCGCCACCGGTATCCCGCGTTTGGCGCACTGATGAATGTGGTTGGGCCACAGTTCGGTTTCCATGATCACCGCGAGTTTCGGTTTGGCGTGATCAAGAAAACGCGCCGCTGCGCACGGCAAGTCGTATGGCAGATAGCAATGCTGGATGCGCGGCTCGCTGGCGAACAGCGCCTGAATCCGCTCCGATCCGGTCGGGGTCATGCAGGTCACGGTGATCGGCAGCTGTGGATAACGTTGCAGCAAGGCGCGAATCATCGGTGCAGCAGCGATGCTCTCTCCCACCGATACCGCATGCACCCAGATGCCTCCGGGTCGCAGTGACGGCATGCCATAAGAGAAGCGCTCGCCAATCCGTTTGGCATACGCCGGAGCCTTGCGCGAGCGCAGCCACAGCCGAATTGCCACCAATGGCAGCCCCAGGTAAAACAGCGCGGTGTAGAGAGTTCTATTCATGGCGGCGGAGTTTATCGACTTTTGTCGCCGATCGCCCGCAAGTGCACGGCAAAACGTTCCGCCAGCCACCTTGCCGCAGGGCCGAGAGGTTCGTCGCGGCGCCAGACCAGTTCCACCACCAGCGCCGGCGGCGTCCATTCACTGTCCAGCTCAACCATCAGGCCCTGATAGGCCGAATACTGCACCACATGCCGGGGCAGCCACGCCCAGCCGAGATCCCGCACCAGCCATTCGGCCATCACATAGAAACTGTCGGCACGCCATACCTGCGGGCTGGCTGGCTCGTTGCCGGGATAGACGCTGGTTTGCGTCGACATCAGCAATTGCCGATGCTGCGCCAGCTGCTGGCAGGTGACGTAGGACTGCGCCGCCAACGGATGATTGATACCGCAGACGGTGACCATTTCCACCCGCCCCAAGACCCGACGTTCCAGCGCTTCGGGGATTTCATCGTGATAGAACAGCAGGCCCAGATCGGCACGGCGTTCGACCAGTTTGCGCGCCACTTCGCCCTGAGCGGCGCTGGTCAGTTGCACTTCGAGGCTGGGAAATTGCCCGGCCAGCGCATCGAAGCTTTCCACCAGTGCCTGATAAGGCATGGCCTCGTCCTGGGCCACGCGCAACTGCGCTTCCTGACCGCGCATCATCGCCATCGCCCGACCGTTCAGACGCTCACATTGTCGCAACACTTCTCGCGCCTCTTCGAGCAGCGCCTCGCCGGCTTCGGTGAGCCGGGGCTGGCGACCACTGCTACGCTCGAACAGGCTGACGCCCAGATCATCTTCCAGCAGGGCAATCGCGCTGCTGATCGCTGACTGCGCCTTGCGCTGCTGGCGTGCTACGGCGGAGAACGAGCGCTGTTCGGCGACGCTGACGAAGGCGCGCAATTGTTCCAGATTCCACTGGGTATTCATCGATCGACCCATCTTCAAAACAGATAGGTAATGACTTTACCGCATCTGGAGAATCACTAGAATGCCGCCTCAGCAAGCAACGTTTTACATGAGGATCTACACATGAACGCCTACGCCTTCCTGGCTATCGCCATCTGCGCCGAAGTGATCGCCACCGTTTCGATGAAAGCGGTCAAAGGCTTGAGCACCCCGCTGCCGCTGATCCTGGTGATCGTCGGCTACGGGATTGCTTTCTGGATGCTGACGCTGGTGGTGCGCACTGTGCCGGTGGGTGTCGCCTACGCCGTGTGGGCGGGCATGGGCATCGTCATGGTCAGCGTCGCGGCGCTGTTCATTTATGGGCAGAAACTGGACGTGCCAGCGATGCTCGGGATGGCGCTGATCGTGCTCGGCGTGGTGGTCATCCAGTTGTTCTCCAAGACCGCAGGGCATTGAAGAAAAAGATCGCAGCCTTCGGCAGCTCCTACAGGGATATGCATTCCAATGTAGGTGCTGCCGAAGGCTGCGATCTTTTTTCGCCTCTGAGCTCCGATCCCCGAGTCTGTATACTGCGCCCTCGTCTTGAACACTGAGGTCGTTGCATGCCATCCGTTATTTCCACCGACGTTCTGATTGTCGGCGCTGGTGTCGCCGGCCTCTGGCTGAACGCGCGTCTGCGCCGCCAGGGTTTTTCGACCGTGCTGGTGGAAAGCGCCAGCCTCGGCGGCGGGCAGAGTGTGAAGTCCCAGGGCATCATCCACGGTGGCGCCAAATACGCGCTGCACGGTGCACTGACCGGCGCCTCGGAAGCCATCGCCGACATGCCGCGCCGCTGGCGTGAGGCGCTGGCCGGCAACGGCGAGCTGGACCTGTCCGGCGTGCGCGTGCTGTCCGAAGCGCATTACCTGTGGTCGCCCGGCACCCTCGCCGGCAACCTCACCAGTTTCTTCGCCAGTAAAGCCGTGCGTGGCCGCGTCGATCAGGTCAAGGGCGATCAACTGCCGCCGGCGCTGCAAGACAAGCGCTTCAAGGGCAAGGTCTATCGCCTCGCCGAGTTGGTGGTCGACGTGCCGAGCCTGATCCAGCGTCTGGCCGATCTGGCCGGCGACGGTCTGCTCGCCGGGCAAAACATCGAGCCGCTGCTGGAAGCCGGTGTGCTGGTCGGCCTGAAAGTCGACGGCCGCGAGATTCGTGCCCAGCGCATCGTCCTCAGCGCAGGGGCCGGCACCGCGCAGTTGCTGGAAGACCTGGGCCTGACCCAACCGGCGATGCAACGCCGACCGCTGCACATGATCATCGCCAAAGGCCCGAGCCTGAAGCCGTTGTACGCCCATTGCCTGGGTGGCGGCACCAAGCCGCGCATCACCGTCACGACTCACCCGGCCGCTGATGGCAACTGGGTCTGGTACCTGGGCGGCGACATTGCCGAGAGCGATGGTGTGGCCCGCGAGCCTGCCGAACAGATCGCCACCGCGCAGAAAGAACTCGGCCAATTGCTGCCGTGGATCGACCTGAGCCAGGTGCAATGGGCGACCTTGCGGGTGGATCGCGCCGAACCGCTGCAAACCGGTCTGACCCGCCCGGACAACGCTTTCCTTGCCGAGCAGGGTCGCCTGCTGGTGGGCTGGCCGACCAAACTGGCGCTGGCACCGGACTTTGCCGACCGGGTCATCGCCTCACTGGAGCGCGACGGCATTCAGCCGCAAGCTGCCGAAGCATTGCCGGCGCTGCCAAAACCACCGATGGGCGTACCGGCCTGGGAGCAATTGTTGCCATGAGCGTAGCGACCCTGCACGAACTGCATCGCCCGCTGGGCAGCACCGGCCTGCTGGTGTCCCCGCTGGGCCTGGGCACAGTCAAACTGGGCCGCGACCAGGGTGTGAAATACCCCAATGGTTTCCAGATCCCCGACGATGACGCGGCACGCTTGCTGCTCAATCAGGCCAAAGGTTTGGGCATCAACCTGATCGACACCGCTCCGGCTTATGGCCGCAGCGAAGAACGCCTCGGCCCTTTGCTGCGCGGCCAGCGACAGGACTGGGTGATCGTCAGCAAGGTCGGTGAAGAGTTTGCCGACGGCCTGTCGCGCCATGACTTCAGTGCGGCGCATACGCGGATGTCGGTCGAGCGCAGCCTGCAACGTCTTGAAACCGATTTTATCGACCTGGTGCTGGTGCACTCCGACGGCAACGATCTGGCGATCCTCGAGCACGAAGAGGTCTACGCCACCCTTGCCGCACTCAAGGCCGAGGGCAAGATTCGCGGGTTCGGTTTGTCCGGCAAAACCGTCGAGGGCGGGCTCAAGGCGCTGGAGCAAGGGGACTGCGCGATGGTCACCTACAATCTGAACGAACAGCACGAGAAGGCAGTCATTGACTATGCTGCTGCCCACGGCAAAGCCATTCTGGTGAAGAAGGCCCTGGCCAGCGGCCATGTGTGCCTGAGCCCCGGCGTGGATCCGGTACGCGCCAGCTTCGAGCTGTTGTTCCAGCAGCCCGGCGTGGCCAGTGCTATTGTCGGGACGATCAATCCGCTGCACCTCGCCCATAACGTTGCGACCGTTGCCCAGGTCCTTCGTGGTCACTGACGCCGCCCCGCGGCCTTAAGCAGGAGCCGACATGCCGCGTACGCTCATCAGAAAGAACCCGAGCAACTTCAAGACACTGCCGCTGTTCGTCGAGGCCACGCCCGAGGGTCTGAGCTATCAGAGCGTCGGCATGCCGCTGAATTTCGCCCAGACCTTGCAGCGGCGCAAACCGGTGAGCGTGGCGGATGCCGAGCGCTTCGCGGTGGAACTGGCCAACCTCGGGGTCTCGGTGCGCCTGACCCTGCATTGGCAGAATCGCGACTACTGGGTGCTGGTGCGCCAGCGTCGGCAGGATCGCGGCGACGTGGTGCTCAAGCTGATTTCCGGTTACGTGCCAGCCCATGAGCTGAACATCCCGCTGCACACCGCGATTCAAGAGATTGCCGAAGAGTGCCTGCTGGAAACCCCGGAGGGCTGGCTCGGCGGGCGATTCAACGACACGTGGCTGCCCGCGCCCTACTCGTCCGCCCTGCATTATCGCGAAGCGCTGCCGTTTCGCCTGACGCCGTTGTCCGGCTCGGCGCGGCCGGTGCGCTGCGCCAATCTGCAATTGCTCGAACGGCCCCGGGCCTATGTGCATTTGCCCACCGCGTCGCTGCAACTGATCTACGACCTGCGCCTGGAAGTACCAAAAGAAGCCAAATCGCTGAGCCTGTTTCATGTCGATGAGCGGCTGGAAGGTGATCAACTGGTGGCGCGCCTGGACCGCAAGCGTCCGGATCTGTACCTGATGCCGTTGCAGGATGGTGAGCCGCTGGCTGAGCTGTACACCTTGAAGAAAGGTCAGCTGTCTCCGGCCGGCACGCGCGGTCTGTATCTGGCCGAAAGTTTTGCCAGACAGGATGGCTGGCTGGTGCGCGAGGAGCGGATTCGCTGGAAGGACTGGCTGCGCCAGCAAGGCCTGACGCCGCCGGAGAAACCCACGGGCCTGGCGCGGTTGCGCGGCAAGGCGAAGCAACTGCTGAAGAAGATCGTACCGCGCAAGAAAGTCAGTTCCTGAAACGCAAAAGATCGCCGCTTGCGGCAGCTCCTGCAGGGAAGCGCATTCCAATGCAGGAGCTGCCGCAGGCGGCGATCTTTTTACTTGAATCAGTGACCGCGAATTTTCTCCACGATCGCCGTGGTCGAGCTGTTTTCCACCAGCCCCAGCACTTTCACCGTGCCGCCGTAAGCCTTGACGATGTCGGCGCCGACCACCTGGTCGATACCGTAATCACCACCCTTGACCAACACATCCGGTTTGACTTCGCGCAGCAGGTTTTCCGGGGTGCCTTCCGGGAAGCTGATCACCCAGTCCACCGCGCCGAGGCCGGCGAGGACCGCCATGCGGCGGTCGACACTGTTGATCGGACGCCCCGGCCCTTTCAGGCGGCTGACCGAGGCGTCATCGTTGATCGCCACGATCAGACGGTCGCCCTGGGCGCGCGCCTGCTCGAGGTAGGTCACGTGCCCGGCGTGCAGAATGTCAAAGCAGCCATTAGTGAAGACGATGCGCTCGTTATGCGCGCGAGCATCGGCCACTGCCAGTACCAGTTGCTCCAGCCCCAGCACACCGCGTTCCGAACCTTCTTCACGCTGGATCGCGCGACGCAGTTCCGGAGCGCTGATCGCTGCAGTACCGAGCTTGCCGACCACAATACCGGCGGCCAGGTTGGCCAGCGCCACCGCGTGCGGCAGTTCTTCACCGGCAGCAATTGCCGCCGCGAGGGTGGAAATCACCGTGTCACCGGCACCGGTCACATCGAACACTTCACGGGCACGGGCCGGCAGGTGCAACGCCGGATGCTCCGGACGCAGCAGGGTCATGCCGTGTTCGCCACGGGTGACCAGCAGCGCGCCGAGTTCGAGATCGTGCATCAGGGCGGCGCCCTTGCTCACCAGCTCGTGCTCATCGGCGCAACCACCGACGATGGCTTCGAATTCGCTGAGGTTCGGCGTGATCAGGCTGGCGCCACGGTAAATCGAAAAATCCTTGCCCTTGGGATCGGCCAGCACCGGAATGCCTTTGGCCCGGGCCGCCTGAATCAGGGCCTGATGGTTCTTCAGCGCGCCTTTGCCGTAGTCCGACAGCACCAGCACTTTGATGCCCTCAAGCAGATCATCGACCTGCGAGGCCAGGGCCAGCGCATCGGTGGCAAACGGTTCTTCGAAGTCGATACGCAGCAATTGCTGGTGCCGGCTCATGACCCGCAGTTTGACGATGGTCGGCTGATGCGCGATGCGCTGGAACAGGGCACGCACGCCCGCGCCCTTGAGACTGTTGCTCAGGCTGTCGGCGGCTTCGTCATCACCGGTCACTCCGACCAGCGACGCCGGCGCACCCAGCGCGGCAATGTTCAAGGCAACGTTGGCAGCACCGCCCGGACGGTCTTCGATTTGCTCGACTTTTACGACCGGAACCGGTGCCTCAGGGGAAATCCGTGAGGTTCCACCATGCCAGTAACGGTCGAGCATGACATCGCCGACCACCAAGACTGGCGCTTGATCGAATCGCGGCATGGACAACTTCATGGAGCAACCCACATACAAAATGAACAGGGGCGCGATATTAACACAGGGATGGCGCAGGCTTGAGTGCAGCCTGCAACAGGATGAAACAGTCCGTTACTTTGCTCATTTTTTGAGCACCAGCGCCGCCAGTTGCTCACAGGATTCGGACAACTCCAGCGCCTCGGTGTCGATCTGCCACTCGGCTGCCAATGGCGCTTCGTAAGGACTGTCCACGCCCGTAAAGTGCTTGACCCTTCCTTCCCGCACGGCCTGATACAACCCTTTCGGATCGCGACGGGCGCAGACTTCCAGCGAAGTGCTGACGTGCACTTCGATGAAATCACCTTGGGCAAACAACCTGCGCGCAGCGTCGCGCTCGGTGCGGAACGGCGAAATGGCCGCAACGATCACAATCAGCCCGGCGTCGACCATCAACCGCGCCACCTCGGCCATACGCCGGATGTTTTCCCGGCGGCAGAGGTCGCTCATGCCCAGGTCGCGGCACAGGCCATTGCGCACATTGTCGCCATCGAGCAGAAAGGTGTGCAGACCCGACGCATGCAGGTGCAGTTCGAGGGCATTGGCCAAGGTTGACTTACCGGCGCCGGAAAATCCGGTCAGCCACAGGCAGCGTGGGCGTTGCGCCTTGAGCGCTGCGCGGGCCTGATGTGACAACGCCAGACCGTAAGGCCGAATGGCCGGAGCTTGCATCGGCATTGACAGGTACTCATTCATAACCGAGCAACTCGTAATCACGCTGATAAACCCGACGCACCAGTCGCCGGGTGCGCACCGTACAGAACTCCCGCGCCGGCATCGTTTGCCTTTCCCGCGAGCCGTTAACGTGAGGCAACTCGCCAGTCAGCCCCAACTGTTCGCAAACCAGACGAAAATCCCGCGCCAGGTGCTCCTGATAACCGATGAAGTCCAGCGCCAGATGCCCCAGCGAATCGGTAAGAAAGTCGGTCTGTGCCGCAAAGTGCAATTGCCGGGCAATCGTTTCCGGATGCAACCAGCGTGCGACAAAATCGTCGAAATCCCGGTACTGCCGCACCAACTGCTGCGCCGAATGGTCACGCGCGCTCAACTCGTTGCCACGCAAAAAGGCGTAGGCCGAATAGGCGCGCTCCAGCGGGTCGCGGACAAAGGCGAACTTGAAGGCGTTGGCGAACTGCTCGGGGAATTGCTCTTCGTACCAGTACAACGGCAAGTGCCCGGGACGCCAGCCGTCGAACAACGCCGTGCAAACGCTGCTGCCGGCACATTTCGGGACATGGATGAACAGGCAGGAGCGCTGCTGGAAGGGCTGGGGAAACGTCAGGTTGGCCGACATCGACTTGTTCACCACCTGCCGATCGACCACCGACAGGCGCCCGAGCAGAAAGGCTCGCTGCGGCTTGGGCAGCAGTTTCCAGAGATAGCGTTGCAACATGAAAGCACCCGCGCGACGGGGATGGCCCCCTCGATAAAAGTCAGAGTTCAGTGAGGAACCTTAACAAGCGCGGTGTCCGGATTTATTCCGGTTTGGTCAAGAAGGGTAAAGGTCTGGATACAAACGACTGTGGGAGCGAGCCTGCTCGCGATAGCGGGTGAACATACGACACGGACGTCGTCTGTTGCAGTGCTTTCGCGAGCAGGCTCGCTCCCACAGGGCAGGGCCTGGAATCAGGCGATATCTTCGGCCGGCGCATCCAGGCCCATGGCGTTGAGGCGCGCGTAGTAACCATTTTGCGCCAGCAACTGATCATGGGTACCACGCTCGACAATCCGCCCCTGATCCATGACCAGAATCAGATCGGCCTTCTCGATGGTCGACAGACGGTGGGCGATCACCAGTGTGGTGCGACCCTTCATCACCTGATCCAGCGCGGCCTGAATATGCCGTTCGGATTCGGTGTCGAGCGCGGAAGTAGCCTCGTCGAGAATCAGCAGCGGCGCGTTCTTGAGCAGCGCGCGGGCAATTGCCAGACGCTGGCGCTGGCCACCGGAAAGCAAGACGCCGTTCTCGCCGACCTGGGTGTCCAGGCCTTGCGGCAGTTGCGAAATGAAGTCCATCGCGTAGGCATCACGCGCGGCTTTCTCGATGTCTTCGCGTGGCGCACCGGCCAGATCGCCATAAGCGATGTTATTGGCCACGGTGTCGCTGAACAGGGTGACGTGCTGGGTCACCTGGGCGATATGACGGCGCAGGTTGAGCAGCTTGTACTGCTCGATTTCCACATCGTCGATAAGGATTTCACCCTTGTCGTGGTGATAGAAACGTGGAATCAGGTTGGCCAGCGTTGACTTGCCGCTGCCCGACCGCCCTACCAGTGCGACCATCTGCCCCGGCTGGACCGAGAAGCTGATGTCGTCCAGCACCTGACGCTCGGTGCCCGGGTAGGTGAAGCTCAGGTTGCGCACGTCCAGGCGACCGCTCACCGAATCGCGCTCGACGGTGCCCGTATCGACTTCCGGCTCGACGTCCAGTTGCTCGAAGATGCTTTCGGCACCGGCCACGCCTTTCTGGATGGTCGAGCTGACCTCGGACAATTGACGGATCGGCTTGGGCAGCAGACCTGCCAGGGTGATGTAGGCGACCATGTCACCGGCCGAGGCGTCACCGCGCAGGAACAGCACGAGGAACATCAGCACCGCCATGGCGGTGTAGATCACCAGTTGCAGCATCGGCGTGTAGATTGCGCCGGTACGGGTCATGCGCAGTTGCTTGTCGGTGTTGCTCTGGCTGGCGTTGAGGAAACGTTGCTCTTCGTAAGCCTCGCCGCCGAAGCTGCGCACCACGCGATAACCCTGGATGGTTTCCGAGGCCACATGCGTGACATCGCCCATCGCCAGCTGGATCTTCTTGCTCTGCTTGCGGAATTTCTTGCTGGCGGTGCGCACCATTACGGCGATGAGCGGCAGGATCGCGACCATCACCAGAGTCAGCTTCCAGTTCATGAACAGCAGCGAGGCAAACAGGAAGATCACCGTCATGCCTTCACGGATTACGACCTTGATCGCATCTGTTGCCGCCCCCGTGACCATGGTCACGTTGAAGGTGATACGCGAAATCAGATGACCGGAGTTATGCTTGTCGAAATAGCGGTTGGGCAGCACCAACAGGTTGTTGAACAGCTGCACACGCAAGTCATGCACCAGCCCCAGGGAAACCTTGGCCAGGAAGTAGTTGCCAAGATACGAACCCAGCCCCTGCCACGCGGCGATCAGGATGATCAGCAGCGGGACGGCCTGCAGCAGTTGCAGGTCACGCAGGTAGGGCACGGAGGGAAACAGCACCGCTTCAGGATTGGACAGGCCATCGACAAAGTACTTGAGGATGTAGCCGAGCATCGGCTGCGTCGAGGCGAAAATCAGAAAGCCGACGATGCTGATCAGGAACAGACTGATGTACGGCCGGACGTAGCCGAGCAGGCGGAAGTAGATTTTCAAGCTCGAAGGGCTTGCGGCGGGACTGGAGTCGGTCATATCACGCGAAAGTCGATAAAAAGGACGCTGACTTTAGCACAGCTTCTTCAGGGTTCTGGCAATCGGCGAAAGGCTGTTATTGTTATGCACCTTTTCTGCATCAAATAGCCATCACTCGAATGGTCGATCAACCTCAGGAATGAATCTCACAGCATGCAACTTCGCGGCTTCAGCGGTACGTCCAATCGAGTTTTCGATTTCATTAGCCTGTGGATACTCCCCACCGGTTATTTCCTGCTCCTGTGCGCGCTGTTCTTTTTGCCGGGCCGAAGCCTTCATCACAAGTTGTTCTACGGGCTGTTCAGCATCCCGACACTGATCGCACTGTGCCTGCGCCCGCGTGAGCTCAAGGAGCTGCTGCGCGAGCCGATTTTCATCGCGGCCCTGCTGTTCGCTGCGTGGGCGTTGCTCAGCCTCGCCTGGGGGCCAGGCGGCGAGCCGCTCGGCGGAATGTTCAAGCCGCCACTGCATACCTTGCTGCTGTTTGCCGGCAGCTACCTGCTGGTGCGCTACCGCGCCGACATCCTGCAACCCTTGCTGTTCGGCGCAGCGCTGGTCGCCCTGATTGCAACCACCATTTTCCTGTTCATGTTCGCCCGGATCTATGAACCGGGGATGCGCCTGATTGGCGGCGGCGCCTTCGATAATCCGCTGCTCAGCTCTCACCTGTTCGGGTTCTTCAGCGCCTACTGGCTGAGCGTGACCATGACCTGCAAGCGCCGCCAGATGATGTGGCTCAGCGTACCGGCGATGGCCGTCATGTTCATGGCGGTGATCGGCACCGGCTCCAGAACGCCGCTGGTAGCACTGACCATGGCCGCGTTGTGGCTGTGTTTCATTTGCTGGAACCGACGTTCGGTAGGGTTATTGATCGCGCTGGCCCTGAGCGGCGCGACCGTTCTGACCCTGTTTGCGCAGATGATCATTGAACGAGGCGATTCCTACCGCCTGGAAATCTGGCAGAAAGTGCTGCACATGATTGCTGATCACCCCTGGATCGGCCATGGCTACAGCGCCAGCCTTTCCGTCGACCCCGGCAACGGTGTCAGTTTTCAGGAGCCGCACAGTTTTGTCCTGGGGGTCCTGTATTACGTCGGCATCATCGGCCTGCTGCCATGGCTGTTTTTCCTGCTATGGGGCCTGCTGAGCAGTTGGCGTCAGCGTGTACAGCCCATGCTGATCATTGCTTCGACCTGGCTGATATTCGGTATCGGCGCAGGCCTGACAGAAGGTGGCGGGATCATTTCGCGGCCCAAGGAGCACTGGTTCCTGCTGTGGATCCCGCTGGCACTGATCGCGGCGCTGAGCATCAATCAACGCGCGCGTCGGCTGTTGACCCTGCCCGTCCAAAAGCTGTCGGTGACAGGCCTTGAGCAATTGAGCCGCGAAGCCCGGATCATCGAAGAAGACGGCCTGGGCCCGAAAGTCCTGTGCCTGAGCGATGGCAGCTTCCTCAAACTGTTCCGTCGTCGCCGCTGGTACACCTCCGGCAGTTTCAACCCCTACTCCGAGCGGTTCGCAGTCAACAGCGAACAACTGCGCCAGATGGGAATTCCCACCCCGCAAGTATTGAACGTTTACCGTCTCGATGATGGCAGCAGTGCCGTGCATTACGCACCGTTGCCTGGCCACACCCTGCGTCAGGTACTGCAGAGCATTACCGCCCCGGCGGTGCGTCAGGCGTTGATCGAACGCTTCGGCAAATTCATGGCGCAATTGCATGAGAAAGGCGTGTACTTCCGCTCGCTGCACCTGGGCAACGTACTGGTACTGGAAGATGGCGAGTTCGGCTTGATTGATTTGGCCGACCTGCGCATCTACCCGACCCCGCTCAGCCTTTCGATGCGTCAACGCAATTTGCGTCATATGCAACGTTACACTGTCGACAAACGCTGGCTGTTCGAGGATCACCTCGATGCCCTGCTCCAGGGATACGCTGTGACGGCGTCCAAATCCGCAGTTGAAAACCTGCACAGGCAAGTGCTGGCCGGCAACGCCCCGGCCCGAGTTCAGTGATGATCGAAACCAATCCTCTTATTGCGCTGGCAGCCTACCTGCTGGCCATCGTCACCTCCGCGCTCCTGTTGCGCGCGGTGCCGAAAATTGCTCGGCACCTGCAGCATTCCGGCGAAAGCCGCTATGCGAGCATCGACGGTCTGCGCGGCTATCTGGCGTTTGGTGTGTTCGTGCACCATTCGATCATTACCTGGATCTTCTTGCGCACCGGCGTGATCGACTTCCCTCCGAGCAACTTCTATTCGATGCTGGGCCAGGGCAGCGTCGCGCTGTTCTTCATGATCACCGGGTTCCTGTTCTGGAGCCGCTTGCTCGCGCAAGGCCGCAACCATGACTGGCTGGCGTTCGGCGTCTCACGGGTATTTCGTCTGTACCCGCTGTACCTGCCATTGATGCTGCTGGTGTTCGTCTCGATCTTCCACTTGCAGAGCTGGCAGCTGAAAGAGCCGGGGCTGGAAGTGCTCAAGCAGGTTCTCGCCTGGCTGACGTTCGACCGCCCGGACATCAACCAGTACCGACACTCCGGCATGCTGATATCCAACGTCACCTGGACGCTGGCCTATGAAGTGTTTTTCTACCTGGCACTGCCATTGGCCGGACTGGTGTTCATCTACCGCGGCAGTTGGTTGCAAGTGGTGCTGTGCCTGATCGGCATCTACGCGCTGTACCAGATCATCGGTTGGGAGCATTCGCTGAAGAAACACTTTCTGGCGAGCTTCCTCGGCGGTATCGCCGCCGCGTACTGGATTCGCCGCCCGGCGCTTGTGGCATGGAGCCAGTCACGCCTGGCGAGCATCATCGCCGTGCTCGCGCTGGTGATTGCGTTCACCGCGTTCAGTCGGGCGTTCAAGACTGCGCCGCTGTTTTTGCTGACGCTGTTTTTCGTGATCGTGGCGTCAGGCAACAGCCTGTTCGGCGCGCTGAAACCACGCAGCATTCGCTGGCTCGGCGAAATCAGCTACAGCACTTACCTGCTGCACGGTTTCGTCCTGTGGCTGATGGTGCAACGGCTGCCGCTGCTGCTGGATATCGATGCGCGGGAAACTTCGGTGTACCTGCCCCTGGTGGCGATCTGCACGTGCCTGCTGATTCTGATCAGCAGCGTGACCTTCCTCTATATCGAGCAACCGGGCATGGCTGCCGGCAAGAAGGTTGTGCATTGGTTGCGCCAGCGCCAGAAGGGCGAAAAGCGCCTGCCGGAGAAAGTCGCTCGCTGAGTGCGAGCGACCATGACCTCAGTCCTTTTCCAGCGGAGAAAAGAGCAAACGCCCCAAGCCGCGCCAGGTTTTCTTGTTCCAGGCCTTGAACGGGATCTGTGCCAGCAGTTCGCGGGCCAGCTTGCGATTGCGGTTGGCGGTCTTGAGGAACATCGAGTTCAGCGCCTTGAAGCGTACTTCGTCATACAGCGGATGATCGCTGAACAGCGCATAGGTGCGCAGAATGTTCTCGATCATGAAGCGATGGTTCTTGTACGAGTTGGTGGCGTGCTTGCGGTAACGCGCCATCACCACGTTCAAACCGTCGATGAAGTAACCGGCGCGGGTCACCTTCAGCTCGATGTACAGATCCTCAAGGCGAATCGTCGGATCGAACCCACCCACCTTGTCCAGCGCCTCACGTCGGATCATCAGTGTTGGCGCCGGTGGATACGGCTTGCGCTCAAGGAACATATCGTCGAAATCCAGACGGCGGAACGGCACGTCACGGCGCTGACGCTTCTCCGGGTAAAGGCTGCCATCGGCGTGCATCAATTCGATGTTGCCGGCGCAGATCCCGACTTCGGGCTTGCCGTCCATGTACGCCACCTGGGTGGCGATTCTCTCCGGGTACATGATGTCGTCGGAGCCGAACGGCACGATCAGGCTGCCCTTCGAACGGGCGATAGCGCCATTGAGGGTATTGGTCAGACCCTGATTCTGCTGCACACGAAAATCGAAACCGTACTGCGCCTGCAACGCGCTGATGCGTTCGACACTGTCGTCCTTCGAGCCATCATCGACCACCAGCAGCTCGATGTTCTTGTAGGTCTGATTGAGGACGCTGAGGATGCTTTCCTCGATATACGGGCCGTGGTTGTACGAGGCGATGATCACCGTGACGAGGGCGTTGGCTTCACTCATGACTTGCTCTTCGCTCACGGCTGCTCCTTGCGGGCCTGTTCCAGGCCAGAATCGATCAAGTCCAGGTATTGCTGACGGAACACCTCGATGTCGTGTTGTTCCTGCAGGTAGCGATAAGCCTGCTCGCCCTTGGCCTTGAGTTCTTCATCCGATAGCGCGAGATAGTTGTCCAGCGCGGCGACCAGACTCGGTACATCCTTGGGTGTAATCGCCAAGCCACCGGCGCCTTCGATCAGCGGCAACATGGCCGGCACATTCGAGGCGATCACCGGCAGGTGTCCGCTCATGCCTTCGAGCAACGCCAGGCCCAGGCCTTCGGCCAGCGACGGCATGGTCCAGATGTCGAACGCACGCACGTATTGCAGGGCGTTTTCCTTGAAGCCCAGCAAGTGCGCACGCCCGCTCAGGCCCAGTTGTTCGATCTCGGCCGCCAGCGGCGCCTGCAGGCGCCCTGCTCCGATGATCGCCAATTGAGTGTTCGGGTATTTGTCTTTCAGTGCAGCGAACGCCTGCAGCAGATAAGTGTGCCCCTTGACCGACACCAACCGCCCCAGCGCGCCAATCAAACGCACATTCGGGTCGAGGCCCAACAGTTCGCGAGCTTTTTCGCGGCTGTGCTGCAAGCCCTCGGCCTGCTCGATGTCGATGGCATTGGTGATGGCGTAGGTGTTCTGGTCGGTGAAGCCGCAGTCGCAATCGAGCAGGTACTGCTTGACCGCCGGTGACACGCCGACGAAGCGCCAGTGCCGATCGATCAGACGCTGGGTCTGACGACGTCGGTAAAAGCGGTCGTATTCGCCGAAACCGTGGGAGATGCCAATGCACAGCGGCACCTTCAACCAGCGGTTGAGCGCCAGCATCATATTCACCGGCTTGAAGCGGTTGCAGATCACCACATCGAACTTTTCCCGACGGCAGAACTTGTACAGCTGCCACATCGCCCGCAGGCGCATGCCTTTGAGCGACTTGTCGGAAAACTCGAAGTACACCGAACGGTCAGCCCGGCTCACCGGCTCGCCCGGCCCCGGTTTGCCGCGCAGGAACGCCGCCGTGACTTCATAGCGATCAGCCGGTAACGCCTTGACGATCTGCTCGGCCAGGTCGGCGAAATCATGGGCTTTGACGTTGTAGTCGGGTTGCAGCTGCAACACCTTGGACCGTTGACTCATGACTCTCCCCGCTGATCGCCCGGTTCACCGTGCTTCAATAACCAGAACAATTCCTGGCGTCTGACCGCTTTTCGAAAAAACTCGTTTTCCCCGTATACCGAGGGTGTCCGCCCGGCGAGCAGGCGCTGAATCACGCGGCGCAGGCGGCGCTTGAATGGCGCCGGTGGTTGCAGGTCATGCATCATGCCCAGCGCCATGGCCTTGTCCCGCTGTTGTTCAAGGGACAGCGACAGGCACAGCGGCTGCATCGGCGCCGCCGCATCGAAGGCCGGCGGCAAGGCAATGCCCTGCCCGGTGTTGCCCATCGGCCAGCGGTCGTTGTCGTGCAAATGGTTGGCGTAACCGAGCAACGTCGGCTGCCAGTCGAGACTTTGGAGCGCTTGCAAAACCGCTTGCTGGGCGCAGATATGATCGGGATGCGGATCAAGGGTCGGGTGCGGCAACACAATCACGTCCGGACGGGCGCGCAGCAGCACTTCACGCAGGTCGGCCAGCAGGTTGTTCCAGGTCGGCGCACCATCGGCATCGCCCGGCAGAGTGAACGGATTCAACTGGCGAAACAGGCGCGTGTCATTCAAGTCCGCTTCGCGCGAACCTACCGCCTGATTCGGCGCAGCTTGCATCGCGGCCAGTTGCAGGCAGAAGTAACCGAGCTGCACGCAGTGTTCCTGAGGTACGCCGGCCCAACGTGGCACGGCGAGGCTGTCCCAGGCCCGCAGGCGACCCTTGAGTCGCGCCGCTTCGACCTTGTTCAGGCCCATCTGCTGATAGTGCTCGGCTTCGATCTCGCCTGCGGTCAGGGTGACAATCCAGGCTTCATCGGCCTGACTGTACAAACCGTAGGCCGCCAGCTCGGCGTCGTCGGCGTGTGGTGCAATCACCATCACCCGTTGACGGCGGTAGTCCCGTTGCTCCAGCGCCCACAAAACAGGCTCGCCAGAGACCCGGCAGAAGCGCCCGCGCAAACGCAACTGACCTTGCGACAGGGTTTGTGCCTGACCACTGAGGTTCAGGTAACGCAGGCCATTGACCCCGCGTTCGAAGGTTTGCGCATCCGGATTCGCCCCGCCGAGCAGTTCGACGCGCGGATCGAGGAAACGTCCCAGCCAAGTGCTTTTAACCTTTACCGCGAGGATCAACGTCGCTTCGTCGACCAGCATCACACCTTCATCCAGACGCAATTGTTCGCCGTTCAGATGCACCTTCGGCTGCGGTGTAAACGGCGGGAAGCTGTACTGGTAATCGTCTTTCGGCGAATAGAACAGGTGATCGGCAAACCACGCTTCATGGGCGATCCAGCCGACCACCGCGAGCACCAGCGGCAACCACCACGCGACCAGCACACCGAGCGCGATCAACACGATCAGGGCGATCAGCAAGGTGACGCGCTTGTTGCGGCGATGACGCTTGAGCAGTTGCTGTTTGCGGCTCATGGGCTGACTCATACGGTGAACACCGGCACGGGATTGCACCAGCGATCCTTGTATTCACGGTCGGCGCGACCGAAGGAAAACCGCAGCGGCTTGTTCAGTGCTCGCGCCTGTTCCCAGGCGCTTTGCGTATTGAGGAAGCTCAACACGCTGCCGGGGCTGAATTCGCGGGTTTCGGGGTCGACGCCGCCGTTGATGTACTCGACGCTGATCCACTCCGGCGCTTCGACGCGGTACACCAGTTGAATGGCGATCGGCGCATCATTGAGGAAAATCACCGAGCCGATCAACAGTTCGCGCAGCAGCTCGATGACTTCGCCCATACGCGCCGCGCCGGTGGCCGGAAAGCCCCAGCGGCGCTGGAACAGATCACAGTAGATCGCCGCCAGTTCGGCACTGGAAAACTCACTGACCGGACGCACCAGTCCACCCGCCTCTTCCAGCAGGCGCAGTTCGCGGCGCTGGTTGTAGCGAAACTTCTTCGACAATTCTTCGGGGGTGCGGGCCATGGCCAGTTGTTCGGTCTGCAACTTGAGGCCGCTGAAGCGGTTTTCGTTGAGCGTCGACAGATAGCGTGCGCGATGGCGCAGCGGCGCCTGGGCATCGGCGGCGGCCGGCAGGATCAACTCGGCATTGCCGAGGTCGAACAGGCCTTTCTTGCCGTTGCGCTTGAGCACATCTTTGGACAGCGCCAAATCACGGCCCCAGGTCGGGATTGCCGCTTTGACTTCGCCGTCCTGCTCCCAGGCCAGATAACGCACCGGGATGCCGGCCAGATCAGCCAGACGCTCGACGACCAAAGGATGGGTCGCGACACTGCCGCCAAAACGCTGCCAGGCGGTGGCATAGGTGGAGGCGTCAACGGGCGACCAGCCACGTTCGCGCCAGCCTTGAAATCGGTTGAGCATCAGCCCCTCGGTGCCAGATCGGTAACTTGCGGCAGACGCCAGAAGGTGTCGCGCACCGCACGGTCGGAGAAACGCTCACGCAGACGATCGAGCATCAGCTCGGCGCACTGCCGGCGTTGCTGATCATCCATACCGGCCAAATGTTGCAGGCCTTGTGCAAGGTGTTCGGCATCGCCCAGCGGAAACAGAATGCCCACGCCTTCGACCACTTCCTTGGCCCCGCCACAGGCAGTGGCGAGTAACGGCACGCCGGCGGCCATGGCTTCAAGCAACACCATGCCGAACGGTTCGTGATCGGAGCTCAGGGCAAACACATCGAAGGCGCGGAAGTAATTGCGCGCGTCCGGTACCTGACCGAGAAACAGCACCCGGTCACCGATGCCCAGTTCGCGCGCCAGCTCCTTGAGGTCCTGCTCCAGACGGCCCTTGCCGAGAATCACCAGCTGACTGTTGCCCGGCAAACCCGGCAACGCTGCAGCAAAACCGTGCAGCAATGTGGCCTGATCCTTGTCCGGGTGCAGCCGTCCAACGTTGCCGACAATGAACGCATCCGCCGCCAGACCGAGGGTCTCGCGAGCCTCGCGGGCTGACACCTGACTGGCCTGCAAGGCCGGCACATCAATGCGGTTGTACAAGGTCTGGATGCGGGTCGACGGCCATTTCGGCAGGCAGCGCCGCATGTCGTCGCGTACTGCGTCGGAGACGCCGAGCAGGCTCAGACGCTTGCGGAAAATGTGCGCGAACAGCTTGCGCGTGCCGCGTTTGTAATCGTCAAACGCGTGGTGCACGCCAATCACCGGCAGCGACGTGCCGAGCAAAGCGATGTAGATCGGCTTGAAGCGATGGGCGATGCAGAAACTGAAATTGCGTGAAGCGGCGATCTTGCGCAGATCACCGATGGCGCCCAGCTTCAGGCCACGAATGGCCTTGGAGCTGTATTCCATGAACAACACTTCATCGGAAGCACACGCCGCGGCCACCTCGCTGTCGGCGGCCCCGGTCAGAAAGACCGTGGTCACCCGATAACCGGTGCCCGCGAACAGGCTGGCGTACTGCCGTGCGCAGTCGAGGAACGGCCCGTCATAGCCGTGACAGAACTGCAGCACATGGCGTTCAGCCGAGCGAGTCATAAGCGTTTGCGCCCTCTTTGACCACCAGAATGTCTTCCATGATCAGGTACTGCAGATCGGAGCCGAAGAACATGTTCAGCGCGTCGGTCGGCGAGCAGATCATCGGTTCACCACGACGGTTCAACGAGGTGTTCAACGACACGCCGTTGCCGGTGAGGTTTTCCAGCGCCTTCATCATGTCGTAGTAACGCGGGTTGTATTCGCGCTTCAGGACCTGGGCACGGGAAGTGCCGTCTTCGTGAACGACCTCCGGCACGCGGGTCTTCCACTCTTCAGCCACTTCGAAAGTGAAGGTCATGAACGGCGCCGGGTGATCGATCTTGATCATCTGCGGTGCCACGGTGTCGAGCATCGACGGGCAGAAAGGCCTCCAGCGTTCGCGGAACTTGATCTGGTGGTTGATGCGGTCAGCCACACCGGCCACGCTCGGGCAACCGATGATCGAACGACCACCGAGCGCACGCGGGCCGAACTCCATGCGGCCCTGGAACCAAGCCACCGGGTTGCCATCGACCATGATTTTGGCGATCTGCTCCGGCATGTTGTCGAGCTTGCGCCAGGTCGGCTTGTTCTCGTGACGGGCGCACGCGGCGATCACGTCTTCGTTGCTGTACGACGGGCCGAGATAGACGTGTTCCATCTTCTCGACCGGCACGCCACGGGCGTGGGACACATAGGCCGCTGCGCCAACCGCGGTGCCGGCATCGCCGGACGCAGGCTGGACGAACAGCTCCTTGATGTCATCGCGGGCAATGATTTTCTGGTTCAGCTTGACGTTCAATGCACAGCCGCCAGCGAAGGCCAGCTTGCCGGTTTCCTTGAGCACATCGCCCAGGTAGTAGTCGATCATCTGCAACGCCAGTTTCTCGAACAGCGCTTGCATGCTCGCGGCGTAGTGGATGTAAGGTTCGTCGGCGATATCGCCTTCACGCTTCGGACCCAGCCACTCGATCAGCTTCGGCGAGAAGTAGAAGCCTTTGCCCTTCTCTTTGTAGCGACGCAGGCCGATCACGTTGGCGTAGTCGGTGTTGATCACCAGCTCGCCGTTCTCGAACGAGGCCAGACGCGAGAAATCGTATTTGCTGGCGTCGCCGTACGGCGCCATGCCCATGACCTTGAACTCACCGTCGAGCATCTCGAAACCGAGGAACTCGGTGATCGCGCCATACAGGCCGCCGAGGGAGTCCGGATCGAAGAATTCCTTGATCTTGTGGATCTTGCCGTTTTCGCCGTAACCGAAGAAGGTCGTGGCGTACTCGCCCTTGCCGTCGATCCCGAGGATCGCGGTTTTCTCTTTGAAACCCGAGCAGTGGTAAGCGCTGGAGGCGTGAGCCAGATGGTGCTCGACTGGTTCGATCTTGATCTTCTTCGGATCAAAACCCAGTTGCTCCAGGCACCAGACGATCTTGTTGCGATAGCGCTTGTAGCGACGGTTGCCCATCAGGATCGCGTCGAGGGCGCGATCCGGCGCGTACCAGTAACGCTTGGCGTAGTGCCAGCGCGCCTTGCCGAACAGGCTGATCGGGGCGAACGGAATCGCCACCACGTCAACGTCGGACGGCTTGATACCGGCCTGTTCCAGGCAGAACTTCGCCGATTCGTAGGGCATGCGGTTCTTTGCATGCTTATCGCGGACGAAGCGCTCTTCTTCAGCCGCCGCCACCAGCTTGCCGTCGATGTACAAGGCGGCTGAAGGGTCATGGCTAAGGGCGCCGGACAGGCCAAGAATCGTCAATGCCACAGGGTCTAGCCTCTTTAGTCTGCATTCAGGCGCGATGCGCCTTGAAAATTGATGTGCCCTCGCACCGGGCGAGAGACAGCTAAAGGGCGGGATTATAGCGTAAAGATGGCGGGAATGACCCAGAGGTTAATTGACACGGGGAGAACGCTTTCGCCTTGCCTGAGCGACAGGCTGGCATGCCCACGCTCAGCGCCGTCCCTTCGCACACTTTCCGAAGAGTGTCCCTGGCGCAGTAGCGATAACAAATATTGTTTAAACACCGCTGGTCGCGACTGTCATTTCTGACAGTAGCCCACAACAAATCATTACGCTTATATATCTAGACAGCAGGTATTACCACTCGCGCATTTGTTATTAATTTCGCATAGGAAAGCAGACAATGAACACACTAACCAACTCTAAAAACAACAACGCCCCTGACCCGACTTTTGGCGTTGAAGGCAAGGTACTGTTCAATCTACCAGGCATATCAAATCCTGGCTCTTCCGTATTACAAACCGATGGGAAAATCCTCAGCGTTATTGCAGTCGGAGATCGTCTGGCGCTCGTACGACATCTGAATACCGGCGTTGTAGACAGCCTTTTTGGCGATCAGGGCATAAAGTACATCGACCTTGTCCCTCGTCAGCCCATCACAAAAGCATGGATTACCCTGCAATCCGATGGCAAGGCCGTTATATTTGGCTCTTTCGGCCGTTTAGATAAGCTCGTGCATAATGTGTTTCTTATCAGGGTTCTGCCCGAAGGTGATCTCGACCTCTCATTTGGTGAGGGTGGTCGACTCATCTTTAATGAATCTTCTGGAAAGCAAAAATGTAATTGCATTGCAATACAGGACGACGGGGAAATTGTGTTCGTGAGCACAGAGGTTTCCGGCGTTGAGGACGACAAAGTCATTATCCGACGCATTCTCGATAACGGTAAGCCAGATAGCAGCTTCGGGTCGAATGGCGAAGTGTATGCCGGCAAAATTTACATCTCGTCAATACTCACATTGAAGTCTGGAAAATTGCTCTTTGCAGGATCCAGAAATGGCAAGCTGATGTTTACCCGCTACTTGGAAAATGGCGAGCTTGATACTTCCTTTGGCGACGATGGATTTGCCATCATTCCTGTAAAGAGCAGTCTGGCAGCGCAGATCACAGGAATTGCACAACAATCGGATGGAAAATTTGTCGCTTCGGGTCATGCCCGCTTTGAGGGCAAGGAACAGCCTCTGGTCACTCGCATCCATTCAGATGGAAAGCTGGACGATTCATTTTACGGGGGGACACCTAACATTGAAGCGTATGACGGCGGCGCCATACACTCGACAATAACCATTCAGTCCGACAACAAAGCTGTAGCTGCCGGAGCGTCGTTCGGCAATGCCGAAAGAGCCGATTTTATGCTGATGCGCTATCTCGAAAACGGAAAAGTAGACCCCACTTTTGGCACCGACGGGAGAATCATGACGAATCTTGGGGGGATTGATCTGGCCAACCGCATCCATATACAAAACGACGGCAAACTTCTAGTAACAGGGGATGTGACTGAATACCTGACAACCAGCTTTATAGGGATGGTGCGCTATCTGAACACGTAAAAAACAGCGCAGGCGTCGCCTTTCAAGAGAGGCGCAAGCCGCACCGCCGCCATCGCGAGCAAGCCCGCTCCCACAGGGAGTTCTGAACGACCAGAACGACTGTGGAAGCGGGCTTGCACACAACAGGACCGATAGCCCAGATTCAGCCAGCGCTAGAGCTGTCCTTGGGAAGACGTTGGTCAATGACTTGATAAAGCGCGCTTCCTTCAGGCCAATTGCGCATAAACCGCGCGCGATCCCTGGCATAGGCGGGGGCAAAGCTGCCGGAAGAACCGTGCTGACACATCGAATCCAGGTCGATCAGCGCCCAGCGATCCTCCTGCCAGAACAGGTTATGCCCCTTGAAGTCGCCATGACTGATGCGCTCGGCAATCAATCGGGCGAACAGTTGATCCAGCGCCTGCAACTCGGATTCCGGCGCTGCACCGCTTTCAACATACGGCGCAAAGCGCTCGATGATGTCCGGCCCCGGCAGGAACTCGGTCACCAGATAGGCGCGACTGCGCAGCCACAGAAAGCGCTTTTCCAGCACTGCCAGTGGTTTCGGCGTGGCGATGCCGAGGAACGCCAGGCGATTGCCTTCACGCCACGAATGCCACGCGCGGCTCGGACGCCAGAAGCGCTTGAGCCAGTGCGCAACGCCTTTGATGTTGTAGCGCTTGATCACCAGTGTGCGCCCGGCCACCTCGACTTTGCCAACGCTCGCCGCGCCGCCGGTCTTGTACAGATGGCCCTGATCGAGCAGTGCATCGGCCTGACCCAGCACCGGCAGCATCGCGGCTTCTTCCTCGCGGCGGATTGCGCGCAAGCCAAATGCACCGCGCTGCACACTGAACAACGTGCACTCGCGACCCACCTTGATCAGGTAATCCTTCAGTCGCCAGGCGCGCACCTTGGCGATCTGCTTCTGCAACGCTTCCAGCGGCAGCGCATGCTCGCTGTTGCTCAGCAGGTAATACACCAGCAATTCTTCGGTGAACGGCTCCAGAGACTTGGGCAACTGGGCGAAAAACACCCCGAGGTTTTCCAGCACCTTCTGCCGCGACAACGGCTGGCCAGCAGTTTCGGCACAGATCCCGGCACCGTCGATCAAGTACAACTGACCGCCCTGGCGCAGCAGGTTGTCGAGGTGCAGATCTTCCTGCCACAAGCCTTTGCCATGCAGTTGACCGATAGCACCCAGTGCCTCGGCGAGCACCGCCGATTGCTCGTCCGCCAGCACTGGCAGTGATTCGACTTTCTGCCAGGCCTCACCGAGGCTTTCGGCACCTTCGAGAAATTCGAACAACAGCCAGCCACCCTCGCCGTCCTGCAAGCCATCAGCCAGCAACAGTGGCGTGGTCAGGCCTTGTTCGGCGAGCAGCTTGACGCCCGCCAGCTCACGCTGAAAATGCCGTGCAGCCTTGCTGCCTACCAGCAATTTGGCCAGCACCGGCCGGCCGCGCCAGACCCCGGCACCGACATAGCGCTGCCCCGGCAACACCCGCAGCAGACTGAGCAACTGCAGATCCGCAGGACCGGCCGCATCAGCGAGGCTGATCGTCAGCGGCAGACTCGGCGCACGCCCGGCGTTTTTCAGTTCGGACAAGCGCATCAACGGGTCTCCTTGCGACTGCGCCGTGCGGTCAGGCGCGTCACCCAACTGTCGACCAGTGAGCTGTCGACTGGCTGATCGAGATAGGCCGCGAGCAACTCGCGCAATTGCGCCTCGCTCCATTCCGGGGCGCGACGCAGCAGCGGCTCCAGATCCTTGACCCGGTCGCGCATGCCGAACAGCAGGGGCCGGGTCTTTTCCAGGTCGATCAACTGCGCCTTATACGCGTCGCCATCAGCCTGCAAAAAGATGTGTTTCGGATAAAAGCAGCCGTGCACCTGACGCACGCCGTGCAGCTGGCGCGCCAGCTGTCCACAGGCCTTGAGAATGGCCGATTGCTGCGCGGCGCTCAGCTCGGACCAGCGTTGCAACAGCGAATCAAGGTCGTCCCAGCCGTCGAGGGCACGGGTCAGCAGGATCGCCTGAACATCGCCCTTGACCTTGCGCTCGCCGAAAAACGCCGCTTGCAGCGCAGGAATTCCCAGCTTGTTGTAGCGGCTGATATTGCGAAACTCGCGGGCAAAACTCGGTTCGCCGAACGGCGCATGCAGGGTGCGGGTCAGGTAATTGCTCTGCCGTTTGAGGTAGTAGGCCTGACCTTCCAGCTCCAGGCGAAACACGCTGCTCCAGCCACCGCCATCGGTGTTCGGTTCGTCCACGGCTTCGAGCTGCTTGGCCCAGAGCGCGTCGAAAGTGCCGAGGCCATGACGCTCAAGCAGCGCCCGGTCTTCAGCAGCCAGGAAATCAGTCATTCGCGTCCCTCGAAAAATCTCACCACGTGGCGAATCCGTTTCTTGTCGGCGGCATTCAGCCGATCACGTCCGCGGTATTGCAGGTAAAAGCGCAGGCGCTGGGTGTTCGACAGGTGATATTTGGCCACCTTGTCGAGACAGGCCAGATCCTTGGTGATCCGGTATTTGAGCCAAAAGCCGCGCCAGAAATCGCCGTTCGGGCAGTCGATCAAAAACAGCTGCGCCTGATCGTCGATCAGCAGGTTGCGCCACTTCAGATCGTTATGGGTAAAGCGGTGGTCGTGCATGGTTCGCGTGTAGCCGGCCAGTTGCCGGCTGATGCCATCAACCCACAGGCGATCCTTGAGTTTCGGATCGTTGCGTTCGGCCAGCGCCGACAGGTCTTCGGTGCGCGGCAGCTCGCGGGTGATCATCGCGCCACGGGCATAAGCCGCGCCACGTCGCTCCAGACCCCAGGCCACCACTTCGGCGGTGGGAATGCCCCACTTGGCGAAGCGCTTGAGGTTCTGCCACTCCATCTTCACCCGTGGCTTGCCCAGGTAGCGGCGCAAGCCTTTGCCAGCGCCGACGTAGCGTTTGACGTAGTAATTGACGCCGTTGCGCTGCACGCGGATGACTTCGGACAGCGGATCACGGGTCAGGCGCTCGCCCTGCAGAGCAAACACCGCTTCGAGGCTGCCGAAATCTTCGCTCAGTTCGCTGTATTGCGGCTCAAGAGTCCAACCCGCCATCAGAGCGCATCCCCGTAACGCTGTTTGCGCGCATAAAGCTTGTTGGCCTTGCCTTCGAGCCAGCTCAACAGCGGCGCTTCTTCCGCCAGAACTTGCCGCAGCGGTTGCTGGAAGTAGCCTTTGAGGAAACGCAGCTTGTCGCGACGGGTCAGACCGATGTCCAGCGCCGAAAAATACAGCGCGGCCAGATCCTTGTTGCGCCAGCGTTGAGTAATCTTTGCACGGGTCTGCGCGCGGTGCAGGTCGATTACCGAGAGCTTGAAATCGTCCGGCGTGACCGGCTTGTCGGTGTGCAGCAGGAAATGGCAGATGTAGCAGTCGCGGTGGTTGACCCCGGCGCGGTGCATCATGCCGGTCATGCGTGCCACTTCAGCGATCAGCGCGCGCTTGAGTTTCGGCCGCGGCGGGTTCTTGACCCAATCGATACTGAAATCTTCGAGGCTGACGGTCGGCGCCAGCTCTTCGGTGACGATGAACGAATGCTGATCCGCCGGGTTGCTGCCCTTCTCGCCGTAAGCCACGGCGGTCATGGTCGGCACGCCGACTGCCTGCAAACGCTGGATTGCCTGCCATTCCTGACCCGCGCCGAGCACCGGCAGCTTGGCGGTCAGCAGGTTCTTGAAGATCTCGCCCCAGCCGATGCCCCGGTGGATCTTGACGAAAAATCCGTTGCCGTCGACTTCCGTGCGCAGCGTGCGTCGAGCTTCCAGCTCGCGATAGACCTCGCCCTGCAAGCCTTCGACTTCGGCGAACGGGTCGCGCCCGGCCCACAGGCTCTTGAACGGTTCAGCCAGCATCAACTTCATTTAAGCGTGCTCCGCCAGAATCACATCGGCCGCGTGCTGCGGCATGCTGTAGAGGTCGGCCGTCTCGGCGAAGGCCAGACCATTGCGGCTCCAGGCCACGCGTGCAGCGTCGTCACTCAACATGTCAGTCAGGTACTGCGTCAGTTGCGCCTGCTCGAACGGTTCGTCCAGCACGCGCCCGGCATCCGCCTCGGCGATGTAATGGGCGTAACCGCAGACCGCGCTGACCAGCACCGGCAAACCGGCCACCAGCGCTTCGAGCAGCACGGTACCGGTGTTTTCGTTGTACGCCGGGTGGATCAACAAGTCGGCGCCGAGCAGGAATCGCGGGATATCGCTGCGGCCCTTGAGGAACGTCACGTTGTCGCCCAGGCCCAAAGTGGCACTCTGCATCTGGAACAATTTGGGGTCATCCTGGCCGATTACAAACAGCCGGGTGCGTTTCTTCAGCTCGGCAGGCAGTGCCGCCAGCGCCTTGAGGCTGCGATCGACGCCCTTGGTCTTGAACCCGGAACCGATCTGCACCAGCAGCAGTTCGTCGTCCTTGAGGTTGAATTCGGCGCGGAAACCGGCGCGAATCTGGTCGGCATCCGCCGGCCGCCGACGATCCTGGGCGATACCCGGCGGCAGCAGATGGAAGCGCTCAAGCGGCGTGTCGTAATGCTTGATGAACAGCGGCTGCTGCACTTCGGAAATCATCAGCACTTCGGTTTTCGCGTCTTTGGCGAACACCGCGCGCTCGTACTCGGCGAAGTGGCGATAGCGGCCCCAACGGCGATACAGCGAATGGCGCAGGTTCTGCGCCTTGTCTTCGAAGCAGCCGTCGGCGGCGTAATAGACGTCCAGACCCGGCATCTTGTTGAAGCCGATCAAGCGGTCCACCGGACGCTTGGCCAGATCCGCTTCCATCCACGCCGTGAGTTTCTCGTTGCGACGGTGGTTGAAGAACGCCTTGACCGGCGCCACCAGCACTTCGAAACCGGGAGGCACGTCGCCTTCCCAGATCAGCGTGTAGACGCGGATCTGGTGACCGCGCTTCTGGCATTCGAGGGCGATGCGCATGAAGTCGCGCTGCAAGCCACCGAACGGGAAATATTTGTACAGGACAAAAGCCAATTGCATCAGCGCAGCTCCTCAGCCATTAACAACGTGCTCAGACGGCTGGCGACACGCTCGGGATTTACACGCGTAAAGCACAGAGGCTGCTCGCGCTTGAGGTCAAACTGACGGGCATCCTGCGCAGTCGGTTGGTAGGTACATTTCTTTTGCAGGCACGGAGCGCAAGGGAAATCACTGGCCATGTGAATCTGCACCTTGCCGTAGGCGCCGGTCAGGCCCGGGTTGGTCGGGCCGAACAGCGAAATCGTCGGCACATCCAGCGCGGCGGCCAAATGACCGAGACCGGTGTCTACCGCCACACAAGCCTGGGCGCCGGCCAGCACTTTGCCGACCCCGGCCAGATTCAGCTTCGGCAGCACTTCGGCGTGTTTGAAACCGGCGGCAATCCGTTCGGCGCGGGCCTTCTCCAGCGGGTTGCCCCACGGCAGTTTGACCCCGACGCCCAGATAGCCGACGCGTTCGGTCAGCTCGCGCCAGTAGGCTTCCGGCCAGTGCTTGGTGTCCCACGTGGTGCCGTGCAGGAACACCACGAACGCACTCTTGCGCGGCAATTCCACCAGACGCTCGACGTTGAGGCCGTAGTCGCCCAACCCTTTGGGCAGGTCATAGCCGAGGGCGATGGCGAACAGCTGACGCACCCGTTCGACCGCATGCTGCCCACGGGCCACCGCCAGTTTGCGGTCATAGAAACGTGCAGCGATCGGCTCGCGCGCCGAGCCTTTGTCGAGGCCGGCCACCGGGGCTTTGACGTAGCGCGTCAGCCAGGCACTTTTCAACAGACCCTGAGCGTCGATCACCAGATCGTATTGGCTGGCACGCACACTTTGCTTGAAGCGCTTCCACTCGCCGCTCTTGAGGGTCTGCCAGAGGTTCTTGCGCCAGCGACGGATCGCCACCGGGATCACCTTGCCGACGGCCGGGTGCCACGTCGGGATCTCGGCGAAGCCTTCTTCCACCACCCAGTCGAACTTGATCCCGGGGATGGCCCGGGCCGCGTCGGTCAGCGCCGGCAACGCGTGAATCACGTCGCCCAGCGATGAAGTCTTGATCAGCAATACCCGCAACTTAATGAACCTCGACCACGGAGCCCTGCAGTTTCTGCAAGGCGTCGTTGACCGCGTCCGGCATCAGCTGGCGCAGGCAGTTGTAATGGCCGAACCGGCAGGTACGGTCGAAGCACGGGCTGCAATCCAGACCCAGTCGAACGATTTCCACGTGCTCGGCCAGCGGCGGGGTGAAACCCGGCGACGTCGAGCCGTAGACCGCCACCAACGGACGGTTCAACGCCGCAGCCACGTGCATCAGGCCAGAGTCGTTGGACACCACCGAATCGGCACAGGACAGCAGGTCGATGGCCTCAGCCAGCGAGGTGCCGCCGCTGAGGTTGACCGACTCTTCACGCAAGCCGGGAATCAGCCGCGCACGGATGTCTTCGCCCACCGCGTGGTCGTTTTTCGAACCGAACAACCACACCTGCCAGCCTTCGCGAATCCGCGCTTCGGCGACCTTGGCGTAATGCTCGGACGGCCAGCGCTTGGACTCGCCGAATTCGGCACCGGGGCACAGCGCCAACACCGGACGGTCGAGAGTCAAACCGAACTTGGCCAGTGCCGCTTCGCGGGTCACTGGATCGATTTGCAGGCTCGGACGTGGATACGGTTTCGGCAGTTCGGCGTTCGGCTCGTAAGCCAGGGCCATGAAGCGCTCGATCATCAGCGGATAACGTTCTTTATCCAGCGTGCGCACGTCATTGAGCAGACCGTAGCGGAATTCGCCGCGCCAGCCGGTGCGTTGCTTGATGCCAGCAAAAAAAGGCACCAGCGCCGACTTCAGCGAATTCGGCAGCAGGATCGCCTGATCGTACTGGCCGGCCAGGGATTTGCCGATTCGCCGACGCGTCGCCAGCTCCAGCGCGCCATGGCCGAGCGGAAAGCTCAAGGCCTTGCGCACTTCGGGCATGCGTTCAAGGATCGGCCGGCTCCACTCGGGGGCCAGCACGTCGATTTCGCATTGCGGGTGGCGCTGTTTGAGACACTGAAACAGTGTCTGCGCCATCACCATGTCACCGACCCAACTGGGCCCAACGATCAGAATATTCATGTGGTTTCCATAAACGAACCGGGGAGGCATTTACGCCTCCCCGCCTCGAGAATCACTGAGGGAGCGGCGCTGCTTGCGATGGGTCATTACCTTCAACATGACTGTCGACTGTCACTCCGCTATCGCGAGCAGGCTCGCTCCTACATGGTTTTGCATCTGTTCACATACCTGCGACTCACCGCAGATTACTGTGGGAGCGAGCCTGCTCGCGAAGGGGCCGAATCATTCAGCATTGATATTGACTGACACTCCGCATTCGCGAGCAGGCTCGCTCCCACCTTTTGAATCTCATTGCCTTCACTGGCGCGTTTCAGCTTAGCCCCAGCTCTTTCCAGATCCGCAATACCTGCCGGCGTTCCTCGACAAACTGGTCGCCTGCAATCACCCCGGCGTCCTTCTGCAAGGCCTGCCGGTGGGCGGCGGAGCGGTAAGCCTTATAGACTTCGCGCAACAGGCTGGCGTCTTCGGCGGGCATCAGCCCTTCGTGTTCCAGCTCTTCCAGAATGCGGATGTTATCGGTCCAGCGCAGCAATGGCGGGTGGCTGTGCGACCACGCCAGGGCCGCGTATTGCACCATAAATTCAATATCGACGATACCTCCGGCGTCCTGCTTGAGGTCGAACGGCGCCGTGGCCTCGAAGGCATTAGCCGCCGTACCGGCTGCGGTGCCCTTGGTGCCGAGGTTGTCGCGCATCTTGGCGCGCATCTCGCTGACTTCCTGTTGCAATTTCGCCAGATCCCGCGCTTTGCCCAAAACCTGCGCGCGGACTTTCTCGAAGGCCTGGCCGACATCCTGACTGCCCACCAACACCCGCGCCCGCACCAGCGCCTGATGCTCCCACGTCCAGGCTTCATTTTCCTGATAGCGCTCGAAGGCACCGAGTGAACTGACCAACAGCCCCGACGCGCCGGACGGGCGCAAACGCATGTCCACTTCGTACAGCTGACCAGAGTTGGTCTGCGCCGTCAGCAAGTGAATGATCCGCTGCCCCAGCCGGGTGAAGAACTGCGCGCCATCGATCGGTTTCGGCCCGTCGGTTTCCGCCTGCGGATCGCCGTCATGGATGAACACCAGATCCAGGTCCGAACCATGCCCCAGTTCCAGCCCGCCGACTTTGCCATAACCGACAATGATGAAGCCGGGATCGCACAAACTGCCGTCAGTGCGCAGCGGCGTGCCGTACTTGGCCACGGTCTGGCGCCAGGCCAGGGCCAGTACTTGCTCGAGAATCGCTTCAGCCAGCCAGGTCAGGTAATCGCTGACTTTCATCAACGGCAGGCTGCCGGCGATTTCCGACGCTGCAACCCGCAAACGGTGCGCGAGTTTGAAGTGACGCAGCGCCTCCATCTGCTGTTCGAGGTCGTCTTCGGGGATCCGCGTCAGCCGCTCGCGCAGCTCGGCGGCGAGTTCCGGCGCCAGTGGCGGCTTGAACAGCCGGCCTTCATTGAGCAACTCGTCAAGCAGCAATGGAAAACGGGTGATCTGCTCAGCAATCCACGGACTGGCCGCGCACAGCGTCAGCAAACGCCGCAAGGCGCCGGGGTTTTCCGTCAGCAGGACTAAATAAGCCGAACGCCGGGCCACCGCTTCGACCAGTGGCAGCACCCGCTCCAGCACCAGATCCGGGTTGTCATGTTCCACCGCCTGAGCCAGCAGACGCGGAATAAACGCATCGAGACGTTCGCGACCCAGGCGCTGCATCGCACGCAATTGCGGGCTGCCACGCAAACTGGCCAGCGCTTTCAGCGCTTTGCTCGCGTCCTTGAAGCCGCCTTCTTCCAATTGTCGGCAAGCGGCCTCCTCATCCTGCGCCTCTTCCCACAGCGGCAACCACTCACCACCGACCACCACTTCGCAGTCGGCGCCCTCTTCTTCATCGGGATCGGCGATCACCTGCGCGAAGTGCCAGGCCACGCGCCCGCGCCAGAACATCAGTTTTTCGTGGAAGGCCTGCCAATCGGCGAAACCAAGCATGAACGCGATCCGCGCCTGATCCTGAGTGCCGTCCGGCAACATCTGGGTCTGGCGGTCGGCAATCGCCTGGATCGCATGCTCGGTGTAACGCAAAAATTCATAGCCTTCGCGCAATTCACTGATCACTGCCGGCGGCAGATAGCCTTGCCCTTCCAGCGTGCTCAGCACCTTTAATAGAGGACGCTGTTGCAGGCTGAGGTCGCGCCCGCCGTGAATCAACTGAAAAGCCTGGGCAATGAACTCGACCTCGCGGATACCGCCGGAGCCGAGTTTGATGTTGTCGGCCATGCCCTTGCGCCGCACTTCTTGCTGGATCAACTGCTTCATGGTGCGCAGCGCTTCGATCGCCGAGAAATCCAGATAACGCCGATAGACGAAGGGGCGCAGCATGTCGAGCAACTGCGCGCCGGCAGTCTGATCGCCGGCCACCACCCGCGCCTTGATCATCGCATAGCGTTCCCAGTCGCGGCCCTGATCCTGGTAATACTGCTCCAGTGCATTGAAGCTCAGCACCAGCGCGCCGGATGAACCGTACGGGCGCAGGCGCATGTCGACGCGGAATACAAAGCCGTCGACGGTCATCGGGTCGAGGGCCTTGATCAGGCGCTGACCGAGACGAATGAAGAATTCCTGATTATCCAGCGCGCGTTTCACGCCGACGGTTTCGCCGCCCTCGGGGTAGGCAAAGATCAGGTCGATGTCCGACGACAGGTTCAACTCCACCGCGCCGAGCTTGCCCATGCCGAGAATGACCATCTGTTGCGGCAGACCGCTGCGCCGACCGGTCGGCGTGCCGAACTGCTGGCAATGGCGGCTGTACAGCCATTGATAAGCCTGATCGATGGTGGCGTCGGCCATGTCTGAAAGATCGCGGCAGGTCTGCACCAGGTCGGCCTGGCGGTTCAGGTCGCGCCAGATGATTCGTACCTGATGGCGAGCGCGCTGGCGACGCAGGACACGACCGAGCTCATCTTCGCTTTGCGCGGTGTTCACGCCGGCGGCAATCTGCGCGCAGAGTTCACCCGGCGCGTACGGCCGGTCGAGTTCGCCGGACTGCACCAGCGTCAGCAACATCAAAGGGTCACGAACGCTCTGTTCAATGACGAAATCGCTGGCGGCGCCGACGCGGGCGAATTGCGCCCAGCGTTCCGGGGTCCAGCTGGAGAAGCCGTGATCGTCTTCCAGCGCGGCGACGGCCGTACGGAACGACTGCTCGGATCGAGTGACCAACGGCAAGAGAATGGCGGGGAGTTCGGCAAGCACGGGCAGGGTCATGGTCTATCCTTGATCGGCGTGTAAATGGCCGCTTGTAGTGTTTGATGAAAACCCGCTACGCGAAGGACTGTCGAACAAAAGTTAGAAATAGCTGAAATTTCTTCTTCTTTGGCATCCAGCATCAAACTTTCACCTTTTTCGGATGGTAATCGACCAACCTTAACGATTATTCTCACAACGCAGTCGGAGGCCACAAGCCTTTCCTCTGTAGTTTTACTACTCGTCTATACAGGCGAAAGGCTGAAATGCTCAAAGATTTGTAGTAAAACTACACGCCGCCGGAACAACCTGTCGGCAATCCAAGAATTTTAAATCGTCTGCCCACAAGGCCAGTCGCAAACTCAGGCAACCGATTCTGGAAGCCTTTCCGCCCTGGAGCAAGCCATGCAAGACCTCGATCCCGTCGAAACCCAGGAATGGCTGGACGCCCTGGAATCGGTTCTCGACAAAGAAGGCGAAGACCGTGCTCACTATCTGATGACCCGTATGGGTGAACTGGCGACCCGCAGCGGTTCGCAGCTCCCTTACGCCATCACCACGCCTTACCGCAACACCATCCCGGTAACCCACGAAGCACGCATGCCTGGCGACCTGTTCATGGAACGCCGCATTCGCTCGCTGGTGCGCTGGAACGCGATGGCCATGGTAATGCGTACGAACCTGAAAGATTCTGACCTGGGTGGTCACATCTCCAGCTTCGCTTCCAGCGCGACCCTGTATGACATCGGCTTCAACTACTTCTTCCAGGCCCCGACCGACGAACACGGCGGCGACCTGATCTACTTCCAGGGCCACACCTCGCCAGGCGTTTACGCCCGTGCGTTCATGGAAGGCCGCATTACCGAAGACCAGATGAACAACTTCCGCCAGGAAGTCGACGGTCAGGGCCTCTCGTCCTATCCGCACCCTTGGCTGATGCCTGACTTCTGGCAGTTCCCGACCGTATCCATGGGTCTGGGTCCGATCCAGGCGATCTACCAGGCACGCTTCATGAAGTACCTGGAACACCGCGGTTTCATCCAGCCGGGCAAACAGAAAGTCTGGTGTTTCCTGGGCGACGGCGAGTGCGACGAGCCGGAATCCCTGGGCGCCATCTCCCTGGCCGGCCGCGAGAAGCTGGACAACCTGATCTTCGTCATCAACTGCAACCTGCAGCGCCTCGACGGCCCGGTTCGCGGCAACGGCAAGATCATCCAGGAACTCGAAGGCGTGTTCCGCGGTGCACAGTGGAACGTGACCAAAGTCATCTGGGGCCGTTTCTGGGACCCACTGCTGGCCAAGGACGTCGACGGCATCCTGCAACGTCGCATGGACGAAGTCATCGACGGCGAGTACCAGAACTACAAAGCCAAAGACGGCGCGTTCGTTCGCGAGCACTTCTTCAACACGCCTGAACTCAAGGCGATGGTTGCCGATCTGTCCGACGACGAGATCTGGAAACTCAACCGTGGCGGCCACGACCCGTACAAGGTCTATGCGGCGTACCACGAAGCGGTCAACCACAAAGAACAACCAACCGTCATCCTGGCCAAGACCATCAAGGGTTATGGCACCGGTGCCGGCGAAGCGAAAAACACTGCGCACAACACCAAGAAAGTCGACGTCGACAGCCTGAAGTTGTTCCGCGACCGCTTCGACATCCCGGTCAAGGACGAAGAGCTGGAGAACCTGCCGTTCTTCAAGCCAGAGCCGAACAGCGCCGAAGCCCGCTACCTGAGCGAGCGCCGTGCCGCACTGGGCGGTTTCGTACCGCAGCGCCGCGCGCAGAGCTTCAGCGTACCGACCCCGGATCTGGACACCCTGAAAGCCATCCTCGATGGTTCGGGCGACCGTGAAATTTCCACCACCATGGCCTTCGTGCGCATCCTCGCGCAACTGGTCAAGGACAAGGAAATCGGCCCGCGCATCGTGCCGATCATCCCGGACGAAGCCCGTACCTTCGGTATGGAAGGCATGTTCCGTCAGTTGGGCATCTACTCCTCCGTCGGCCAGCTCTACGAGCCAGTCGATAAAGACCAGGTGATGTTCTACAAGGAAGACCAGAAAGGTCAGATCCTTGAAGAAGGCATCAACGAAGCAGGCGCCATGAGCTCGTTCATCGCTGCCGGTACTTCGTACTCCAGCCACAACCAGCCGATGCTGCCGTTCTACATCTTCTACTCGATGTTCGGCTTCCAGCGTATCGGTGACCTGGCCTGGGCCGCTGGCGACAGCCGTACCCGTGGCTTCCTGATCGGCGGCACCGCCGGCCGTACCACCCTGAACGGTGAAGGCCTGCAGCACGAAGACGGTCACAGCCACCTGCTGGCCGCGACCATCCCGAACTGCCGCACCTACGATCCAACCTACGGCTACGAGCTGGCGGTGATCATTCAGGACGGCATGAAGAAGATGACCGAAGAACAACAGGACATCTTCTACTACATCACCGTGATGAACGAGTCGTACCAGCAGCCAGCCATGCCGGCCGGTGCCGAAGAAGGCATCAAGAAAGGCATGTACCTGCTCGAAGAAGACACCCGCGATGCGGCGCATCACGTACAGCTGATGGGCTCCGGCACCATCCTGCGTGAAGTGCGTGAAGCGGCGAAGATCCTGCGTGAAGAATTCAACATCGGCGCTGACGTATGGAGCGTCACCAGCTTCAACGAACTGCGTCGCGACGGCCTGGCCGTAGAGCGCAGCAACCGTCTCAAGCCTGGCCAGAAGCCCAAGCAGAGCTACGTTGAAGAGTGCCTGAGCGGCCGTAAGGGTCCGGTGATTGCCTCTACCGACTACATGAAGCTGTTCGCCGAGCAGATCCGTCAGTGGGTACCGTCCAAGGAATTCAAAGTCCTGGGCACCGACGGTTTCGGCCGCAGCGACAGCCGCAAGAAACTGCGTCATTTCTTCGAAGTCGACCGTCATTTCGTGGTGTTGGCAGCCCTGGAAGCACTGGCTGACCGTGGTGATATCGAACCTAAAGTGGTGGCCGAGGCCATCGTCAAGTTCGGCATCGACCCGGAAAAACGCAACCCACTGGACTGCTGAGGAGACATTTTGTGAGCGAACTCATTCGCGTACCTGACATCGGCAGCGGTGAAGGTGAAGTAATTGAACTGTTTGTGAAGGTCGGCGACCGCATCGAAGCCGACCAGAGCATTCTGACCCTGGAATCGGACAAGGCCAGCATGGAAGTGCCGGCCCCGAAAGCCGGCGTCATCAAGAGCCTGAAAGTGAAGCTGGGCG
Source organism: Pseudomonas sp. m6p (assembly GCF_055760375.1). Classification (NCBI taxonomy): domain Bacteria; kingdom Pseudomonadati; phylum Pseudomonadota; class Gammaproteobacteria; order Pseudomonadales; family Pseudomonadaceae; genus Pseudomonas; species Pseudomonas sp. m6p. The sequence goes on along the minus strand of NZ_CM147084.1, from coordinate 6,436,995 downwards.
ACCGTCTGAAAGAAGGCGACGAACTGCTTGAGCTGGAAGTCGAGGGCGCCGCGCAAGCGGCTCCTGCGCCTGCGGCTGCACCGGCTGCAAAAGCTGAAGCCAAACCGGCTGCCGCTCCTGCTGCTGCCGCGCCAGCCGCTGCCCCTGCTGCCGCTTCGGTGCAGCAAGTGCACGTGCCGGACATCGGTTCCTCGGGCAAGGCGCAGATCATCGAGATCCAGGTCAAGGTTGGCGACAAGGTCGAGGCTGATCAATCGTTGATCACCCTGGAATCCGACAAGGCGAGCATGGAAATCCCGTCGCCTGCCGCGGGCGTGGTCAAGGCCATCAGCGTCAAGCTCAACGACGAAGTCGGCACGGGCGACCTGATTCTGGATCTGGAAGTGGCGGGTGCTGCGGCCCCGGCTGCGGCCGCTCCGGCTCAGGCTGCTGCGCCGGCCGCTGCTGCGCCTGCTCCTGCGGCAGCCCCGGCTGCTCCAGTGGCTGACAGCGTTCAGGACATCCACGTTCCGGACATTGGTTCGGCCGGCAAGGCCAAGATCATCGAAGTCCTGGTCAAGGCTGGTGACAGCGTTGAAGCCGACCAGTCGCTGATCACCCTCGAATCCGACAAGGCAAGCATGGAAATCCCATCGCCTGCCGCTGGCGTGGTGGAAAGCATTTCCATCAAGCTGGACGACGAAGTCGGCACCGGCGACCTGATCCTCAAGCTGAAAGTCAAAGGCGCAGCCCCTGCTGCTGCCCCGGCTCCAGCTGCCGCCGCTGCGCCAAGCGCTCCGGCACCGGCCGCTGCTGCTCCGGCTGCCGCTGCACCTGCTGCTGCCGCTCCGGTTGCTGCTCCGGCCAAGCCTGGTGCCAAAGTTCACGCCGGCCCGGCCGTGCGTCAACTGGCCCGTGAGTTCGGCGTCGAGCTGAGCGCTGTTGGCGCCAGCGGTCCGCACGGTCGCATCCTCAAGGAAGACGTGCAGGTTTACGTCAAGGCGATGATGCAGAAGGCCAAGGAAGCGCCAGCTGCTGGCGGCGCAACCGGTGGCGCGGGCATCCCGCCGATTCCGGTCGTGGACTTCAGCCGCTTCGGCGAAATCGAAGAAGTGCCGATGACCCGTCTGATGCAGGTCGGCGCGGCCAACCTGCACCGCAGCTGGCTGAACGTGCCGCACGTGACGCAATTCGACTCGGCGGACATCACCGAGCTGGAAGCCTTCCGTGTTGCGCAGAAAGCCGTCGCGGAGAAGGCCGGCGTCAAGCTGACCATCCTGCCGCTGCTGCTCAAGACCTGCGCGCACCTGCTCAAGGAACTGCCGGACTTCAACAGTTCGCTGGCACCAAGCGGCAAGGCGATCATTCGCAAGAAGTACGTCAACATCGGTTTCGCGGTCGACACCCCGGATGGCCTGCTGGTACCGGTCATCAAGAACGTCGACCAGAAGAGCCTGCTGCAACTGGCCGCAGAAGCTGCTTCGCTGGCTGAAAAAGCCCGCACCAAAAAGCTCTCTTCGGACGAGATGCAGGGCGCCTGCTTCACCATTTCCAGCCTCGGCCACATTGGCGGCACCGGCTTCACGCCGATCGTCAACGCGCCGGAAGTGGCGATCCTCGGTGTTTCCAAGGCAATCATTCAGCCAGTCTGGGACGGCAAAGCCTTCCAGCCGAAACTGATGCTGCCACTGTCGCTGTCCTACGATCACCGTGTGATCAACGGCGCCGCTGCTGCACGCTTCACCCAGCGTCTGGGCAGCCTGCTGGGCGACATCCGCACCATCCTGCTGTAAAGCGTTCGGCCCTCCGGCAACGGAGGGCCGACTGCGTTCCACGTTTTCGAGCGCCACACGCTCGCACCTCAACCCCGTCAGTTTGACGGGGCTTTTTTTGCCCTGAAAAAAGTGCAGCGGCTCTTCCTACAAGTTGGGTTTACTTGAACTACGACTGCAGTCGAATTCGTCTCGATATTTTTCATCGACAGGCAACTAATCTCTGCCCTCGGATTAAATAACGATTTTCCTGCGTTATTTATAAAAAACGAAACTTACTCGAACGGACTCGAATATGTTCAAGCCAACTATTGGCCCGATTATCGGCCACACGACAACTCATCACGCGCGTATACTCATGCGCGCCGACAAGCAAGGCAACGCACCGGTATTTGCCGCCATACGCTATCGGAAGTCTGGAACACAACAGTGGTCAGCTAGTACTTTCGCCGAACCCAGTGCGCTGCGCGACATGACCGAAGTGTTCACCCTCAACAACTTGAGCAGTGACACCGAATATGAATACCAGACCGGCTGGTTCAGCCCGATGAATCCGGTCCATACCGTGGACAGTGTCGCCGAACTGCCGCTGCAGTGGCCGCGGGAAATCTATCGATTGCGCACCCGCTCAAGCAATGCCCTGCAGGCAAAGGCCTATATCGTCGGCTCTTGCCGCTATTTGCGCATGACGGCGGGGGTGCCGGTGCTGCCCCATCTGGGTGACCGGATCTTTGCCTCCATCAACCAATTGATCGAAGGTGCCCAGCCGCCGATCAGTGCAACCCTGATGACGGGTGATCAGGTTTATCTCGACGACCTTAATCTGTTTGCACCTGATCGTGAATATAAGGACATCCTCAGCAAGTACCGTGCGGCCTTCTCTCAGCCGAATATTCAGCGTTTGATGTCCGGCACTTCGACTTATATGATTCTGGATGATCACGAAATTGAAGACAATTGGCCGGCGAATGCCAAACAATCAGATCACGTGTTATATCGCAACGCCATGGCCGCCTATGAAATCTATCAAGTCAGCCACAGCCCGGCGCATGAACTTACAACTAACAAAAAGGTGAATCGGGCAAAACTCGAGCACTACTGGTATCAATTCAGTGACGGTGATATCGAATGGTTTGTGACCGACAGCCGCACCCGCCGCAACTTGTCAGCCGATGATCGCCGCATACTCGATGAGGCGCAGGAACAGGCGCTGCTCAAGTGGCTGACCAACAGCCCGGCGCGGGTGAAATTCATCGTGACCAGCGTGATGTTCTACCCGGATCGCAAATTGCACGGCGACGATGCCTGGAAAGCCTTCCCGGAGCAGCGCCTGCACCTGCTGGAAACCATCCGCACCCGACGCATCAGGAATGTCGTGTTTGTCTCGGGCGATGTGCATGGCTCGCTGACCTCGCGCCTGACGCATAGTGAAGACCCGGATTTCGAAGTCCACACCATCGTTTCCTCGCCGCTGTGCAACAGCAAGCTGTTGCCCTATGCCAAGGCGTCGACGTTCATCCTCGATCGACCGCTGGCGCGCACGGCGACGGGTGATTATCAGCATGAGTTGACCAGCCCGGTCGTCAGCGAAGACAACTTCGCCCATGTAGTCGTCGAGACTGATCAAATTCTGGTCAATTACCATGATCGTGATGGCAACAAGCTGCAATCGATCAGCCTGAAATTACGCTGAGATCTTGAAAGATCGCAGCCTTCGGCAGCTCCTACATTGGCATGCATCCCCTGTAGGAGCTGCCGCAGGCTGCGATCTTTTGCTCTTTTCAACCACACACTGGAGAAATGCCCCGAGCGGCCGACACATTCTTATAGCACTTGGCCTTCATCTCTCTTGTCAGTCGGTGCCGCAATGATGCAACCTTGCCGCAGGCAACAGTAAAGAGGGCGAGAGCCCGCGCGTTCAGCATATTTCCAAGCGAGTTCCTTCATGAAGAGCCAACCCGATGCCGCCAGCCGTATGGCGGCCGAGGTAGTGACGCAGTTGCCTGTGCCCTCGCGGCTCGGCATGCTGCGTTTCGAGCGCTTGAATGAAGCCAGTTGGGCGATGCTGTTTCTCGATCCCAACTGCGAACGCCAGTTCGGCCAGCCGGCCGTCGAGCTCTGTGCACTGGTCGGTTCACCGTATGCCAGTCTGATGGAGCCGGAAGCGCGCTATCAGTTGCACGACGCGATCCAGCAGCAACTGCGCGACAGCCCGCATTATCTGGTGCGCTACACCCTGCACACCGCCGCTGGCGTGCTGAGCATCCTCGAACTCGGCGAAGCTTATAAGCAGCACAATCGACACTTGCTGCGCGGTTATTTGCTGGCGGTCGATGATGTCTTCGACGAAGCGCCTGCGTTGCCCTCGGTCGACCTCGAAACCCAGAACTCGCGCCTGCAGATTGCCCTCGAACTCAACCAGCGCGCCCAGCAGGAACAACTGCAGCACCTTGATCGGGTGCGCGCCCAGCAGGATCTGATTCTGCTGCTTGCCCGCCAGCGCTACAGCAGCCACAACTCGCTGCAGGAAGCCGCCGAACTGATCACCCGCTGCGCCTGCGACATCTATGAAATCGACTGCGCCAGCCTGTGGAACCTCGAAGGCAATCTGCTGGTGCCGATTTCCGCGTATCACCGCGCAACGCAGGAATACCTCCTGCCGGAGGTGATCGACATCAGCGGCTTCCCCGACTACATGGAAGCGCTGCACGGCAGCCGCGCCATCGACGCGCATAATGCGATGCGCGACCCGCGCACCCGCGAGATGGCTGAGGCCCTGCGCCCGCGCGACGTCAACGCGATGCTCGACGCCAGCATCCGCGTCGATGGCCAGGTGGTCGGCGTGCTCTGTCTGGAGCAGACCGGCGTGACCCGCGCCTGGCAGTCCGATGAAATCGCCTTTGCCGGTGAACTGGCGGATCAGTTCGCCCAGGTCATCAACAACCACAACCGCCGCACCGCCACCAGCGCCCTGCACCTGTTCCAGCGCGCGGTCGAGCAAAGCGCCAACGCCTTTTTGCTGGTCAATTGCGACGGCGTGGTCGAGTACGTCAACCCGAGTTTCACCGCGATCACCCAGTACACCACCGAGGAAGTCCACGGCCAGCGCCTGTCGGAACTGCCGGCCCTGGAAAACCTCAGCGAGCTGCTGTTTGACGCGCCGTCGGCGCTGGCCAAGAGCAACAGCTGGCAGGGCGAATTCAAAAGCCGGCGCAAGAACCTCGAACCGTATTGGGGCCAGTTGTCGATCTCCAAGGTGTATGGCGATAACCGCGAGCTGACGCACTACATCGGCATCTACGAAGACATCACTCAGACCAAACTGGCGCAACAGCGCATCGAGCGTCTGGCGTACACCGACAATCTGACCAACCTCGGCAACCGCCCGGCGTTTATCCGCAATCTGGACGAGCGCTTCGCCCGCGATAGCGATACACCGATCAGCCTGCTGCTGGTGGACATCGACAACTTCAAGCGGATCAACGACAGCCTCGGTCACCAGACCGGCGACAAACTGTTGATCAGCCTCGCCCGGCGCCTGCGCAACAGCCTCAGCCCGAGCGGCAGCCTCGCGCGGTTCGCCAGTAACGAGTTCGCCGTACTGCTCGACGACACGGATCTCGCCACCGGCCAGCAGATCGCCAACCAGTTGCTGGCGACCCTCGACAAACCGATGTTCGTCGACAACCAGTTGATCAGCGTCACCGGCTCCGTGGGCCTGGCCTGCGCGCCGCTGCACGGCCGCGATCCGCAAACCCTGATGCGCAACGCCGGTCTGGCCCTGCACAAGGCCAAGGCCAACGGCAAGCATCAGGTGCAAGTCTTCACCGAAGCGCTGAATGCCGAGGCCAGCTACAAGCTGTTCGTCGAGAACAACCTGCGCCGCGCCCTGACCCAGAATGAGCTGGACGTGTTCTATCAGCCCAAGCTGTGCCTGCGCAGCGGTCGCCTGCTGGGCATGGAGGCGCTGCTGCGCTGGAACCACCCGGAGCGCGGGATGATCCGCCCGGACCAGTTCATCAGCGTTGCCGAAGAAACCGGCCTGATCATTCCGATCGGCAAGTGGATTGCCCGCCAGGCCTGCCGCATGAGCAAAGCGCTGACCGCCGCGGGCATGGGCAACCTGCAAGTGGCGATCAACCTGTCACCCAAGCAGTTCTCCGACCCGGATCTGGTCGCGTCCATCGCCAACATCCTCAAGGAAGAAGCGCTGCCGGCCAGCCTGCTCGAACTGGAGCTGACCGAAGGTTTGCTGCTGGAAGCCACCGAAGATACGCACTTGCAGCTCGATCAGCTCAAGCGTCTGGGCCTGACCCTGGCCATGGACGACTTCGGCACCGGTTACTCGTCGCTCAGTTACCTGAAGAAATTCCCGATCGACATCATCAAGATCGATCGCAGCTTCATCCACGAAATCCCCGACAACCAGGACGACATGGAAATCACCTCCGCGGTGATCGCCATGGCGCACAACCTGAAGCTCAAGGTCGTGGCCGAAGGCATCGAGACCGCCGAGCAACTGGCGTTCCTGCGTCGCCACCGTTGCGACGTCGGCCAGGGCTACCTGTTCGACCGGCCGATCCCCGGCGGCGAGCTGATCCAGGCGCTCAAGCGCTACCCGCGCGGCCCGCTCTGCCTGTAGCCCTCGCCGCCCTTTCATGTAGGAGCTGCCGCAGGCTGCTCCTACATTGAATAGTGCGAAATCCGGCATCATTCGGCACACTGGCGGTCTGATTTTTTACATCCCATCCTGACTGAGAGGAACGATCATGGTTCTGCGCTCGGAAATTCTGGTGAACAAAAACGTGCTACCGACCAAAGACCAAGCTCTACCCGGCCGCGAAACCGCGATGACCCTGCCTGAAAAGCATTTCGTCTTCGAAGAAACCCCGTTGCTCGGCCCGTTTTTCCAGGACGTCGACTTCGCGATCTTCGGTCTGGGTTGCTTTTGGGGCGCGGAGCGCCGTTTCTGGCAGCGCGAAGGCGTGGTCAGCACCGTGGTCGGTTACGCCGGTGGCTACACGCCGAACCCGACTTACGAAGAAGTCTGCTCGGGCCTGACCGGCCACGCCGAAGTGGTGCTGGTGGTGTATGACAAAGCCAAGGTCAGCTACGAAGAGCTGCTGGCGATGTTCTGGGAACTGCACAACCCGACTCAGGGCATGCGTCAGGGCAATGACATCGGCACTCAATACCGCTCGGTGATCTACGCGACCTCGCCAGAGCAACTGGACGCGGCGCTGAAGAGCAAAGCGGTGTATCAGGCTGAACTGTCGAAGGCAGGCCTGGGCGAAATCAGCACCGAAATCGAACAGGCGCCGACCGTGTATTTCGCCGAGGCCTATCACCAGCAATACCTGGCGAAAAACCCTGAAGGTTATTGCGGGATCGGCGGCACCGGCGTGTGCATGCCACCGAGCCTGGCGGGTAACTAAACCCCAAAGCATCGCGGGCAAGCCCGCTCCCACAGGTTTAGCGCCGACTTCAAAATGGCGCAGTACTTTGTGGGAGCGGGCTTGCCCGCGAAGGCGTCCGTTCAGACACCGCTAAAACAGTTGATCAGCTTTCAGCAATCAACCAATCCATCTGCCATCCACCCTGAGTCTGCCCAAGCTTCTTCGACAACCACGGCAGCAACTCGCGCAATTCTTCCTCCAGCCCCCACGGCGGATTGGCAATCGCCATGCCGGAGCCGTTCAGGCTGTTCGGCGTATCCAGCGGATGCACCAACAGTTCCACGCGCAGCAACTTCGGCGCACCGGTACCGGCCAGATCCTGATAGAAACGACGCAGTGCACGCTGATCCTTCACCGGATACCAGATCGCCGCAACGGTCTGGCGCATGCGGCCAATTGCTTCTTTCAGCGACGCCGCACACTTTTGCATCTCGTCGAGCTGCTCGAACGGCGGATCGATCAACATCACCGCACGCTTCTCCTGCACCGGCAGCATCGCCCGCGCCACATGCCAGCCCTCGCCCAGATGCACCTTGACCCGACGATCACCGGCCATGTTCTCCTTGAGCTGCACGCCGTCTTCCGGGTGTTTCTCATTGAGCATCACCCGATCCTGCGGCCGGGTCAGACGCCGCGCCAGCTCCGGTGAGCCCGGGTAGTAGCGCAACTGGCCATCCGGGTTCATCTCGTGCAGCACCTTCATGTAGTCGGCGGTCAGCGCCGGCAGATCCGGCTGATCCCACAAACGTGCGATGCCTTCCAGGTACTCGCCGGTACGGTTGGCCTGATCGCCCTGCAAGTCATACAGACCGATACCGGCGTGCGTATCGAGATAGGCAAACGGCTGTTCCTTGCGCGACATCAGGGCGATGAGGCGGGTCAAGGTCAGGTGTTTGAACACATCGGCGTGATTGCCGGCATGGAAGGCGTGACGATAATTCATGGCTGCTCCTGCGAGGGCCGTGAAGTTTACCTTTTACCGGGCGGCAAGTCAGGGGTTGGAGGCTGAGCGGCCCTCTTACACCTTAAGATCCGGTCCAATACCTGTGGCGAGGGGATTCATCCCCTCGCCACAGTTCAGTTGCCTCAACAACCCATCGAAAGCTTTATCAAAGCCCAGGACGCGAACATCGCTGATCCTTGGACTTCGCCCGGAAGTTTCATTCTGCTTCGTCCTGCAAATGGTCCAATAACGCCGATTGCGACGTTTCTTCCGACGCTGAAACCTGAAAAAACCGCCTGACCTTGCAACGTAAAACCGGCTCGGGAAAGGCCTCGAACAAGGCAGGATGCTCCTCGCTCAGCCACTGCACAGCATTGCCGATGCGAATGTCATCAGCTGTTGCGGCCAAGACCGACCCCGGTACTTTCCACCAAGGAAACACTCGCCCCGAAACCTGCGCCCTGCCCCCGATCTCCACGGCCTGTCCATTGATCAAGCCGCGCGAAATCACCGGCATCAACTGCGCAGATTGCACTTCGTCGGACTGCAGGATCGGCAACACAAAACGCCCATCCCAGAAGCGAAAAAACACCGCTGCGCCGTCCGGCATCAGCACTTGAGTCAGGCTGCGAAAGTGCTCAACTACCCCCTCCAGGCTCGCCGAGGACACCGCCAACCACCCCCAGTCGCGAGACTCGGTAGAGGCCACCCAATCGAGAAACGCACTGTCCGGCGCGACAATTCCCACAAAGGGCATTACCACGTCCCACTCGGCGTAGATCGTGTCCGCCCAGATCGGGTTGGGTCCGACCAGCGGAGGCCTGGCGTCGCTGGCATTACTGAAAATCACGAACAGTTGCTCCGCAGGTTTTAGCGGCTCACGCGCCAGCCACGCTGAAGGCGTCAGGCACTCAGGCTGCACAAACACCGTCCTTGCAGCGCTCGCACTCTTCGCAGAATGGCGCATCACCTTTAAAGCTCATGATTTGTGCGGCGGTGAGCATGGCCGCCGGTGCCGCTGCAAGTTTCGCTGGCAGTCCCGGCACACCGGGTGCCGCGCTCATCGCCGCCATCGGCGCGCCACCGACCTGAATCGGCACGCTACTGAAGATCCCGCCAGGCCCGATGTTGATCCACTGCCCGCCGGCCTGAATCGTGGCGCTCGCGCCGCCGTCGATCACCACTTGCTGCCCGGCACTGACGTGGATTTGTGCGCTGGCGCTGGTGGCCTGGTTGCTCACCCGAATATGCCGATCGCCGACTACCGTCAGGTGATCGTCCTGTTTGACTTCGATCTGGCGCTGGCCGTGGGTGATGCGCTGTTCGTCGGCCTTCAACTCATGTTTGGCGGTGCCCGTGACGACGATGCTGCGCTGGTTGTCGACCTGCACCTGCTGGTCGTGCAGTACATGCTGGGTCCAGTTGCGCTGGGCGCGCAGGTAGATTTCTTCAGCGCCCTTTTTGTCCTCGATGCGCAGCTCGTTGTAACCACCGCCACCGGGGCTGCTGTGGCTGCGGAAGATGCTGCGGGTCTTGTCCGCCGGGAGGTCCAGCGGTACCGGGGTCGCGGCATTCGGCAGGCACCCCATCACCAACGGCTTGTCGGCATCGGCGTCGATGAAACCGACCAGCACTTCCATGCCGACTCGCGGGATCAGCACGCTGCCGTAATGGTCATGTGCCCAACCGGTTGCCACACGCAACCAGCAACTGGAATGCTCGTTGAGCTCGCCGTCGCGATCCCAGGCCAGTTGCACCTTGACCCGACCGTACTCGTCGCAGTGGATTTCCGCGTCGTGCGGCCCGGTGACGACGGCAGGTTGATAGCCAAGCATCCGTGGCTTTTCCGGGCCGAGGGCTGGGCGGAAGAACACCTCCCACGGCGTAGCAAGAAAGGTATTACGGTAACCCTGGAATGTTTCCCCATCGCTGGTGACCGATTCCTCCAGCACTTGCGGCTGCCGCCCACGGTGTTCGATGGCGGTGAGCAGCCACAGGTCATTCCAGTCCCGGCGCGGGTGTTCGGTCAGTTGCAGGAAATGTCCGCACACCAGTGCAGATACGTCGCTGATGCCTTCGGCCTGACGGTAATCGGCGACATGTCGCTCAAGCGCTCTTTGGGCCAGGTGCCTGCCGGTTTCACGATCGTTGAATTGGCCGGGGAAGTGATAATCCTCTAGCACCGGGCGCTGCTCACCGTCGACCCGACTTTGCAGCTGCAGGCGCGGCTTGATGAAGTTGTAATCGCGCCGGGTCACTACGCTGGTACGGGTTTCCACGCGAACATTGAAACGATTGATCGCCGGCGCGCCACCGGCCATGCCGCTGCCGGGCAGATAAAGCGTCGGTTGAGCCAGTTTCGGGAACACCGTCTGATCATCACCGAACACCAATAGGTGACCTTCCGGACTGTGCTGAAAGTGATAATGAATGCCGACTTCGGCGCACAGGCGCTGGATAAACGCGAGGTCACTTTCGGCGTATTGCACGCAGTACTCGCGCTCCGGGTACTCGCTGCCCAGGCGAAATTCAAAAGCATCGCGCAGAATCGAATGATCCTTGAGCACCTGCGCGACGATTTGCGGCACCGTCTGATGCTGAAAAATCCGCTGGTTGATGCGATGCCCGAGGTACGTCAGACGCGGTACCAGGCTCAGGTGATAGCGCGTCAGACGTTTCCCGGAATCACCCTGCCCGACTCGATAAATCTGACCATGGACACCGGAACCTTCCGCATCGAAGCCCAGAAACGCCTGACGGTGCAGCAGGCTCTCGAGGTCCAGATCGGGCCGTTCACTGACCAGTTCCAGGTCGAAGCGAAAGGGTTGGCTGATGGCTTCCTTGCCCGTGAACTCAAGGACTTTGAGATCAAATTGGGCGCCTTCAAGGGTCAACGTGAAACGCGGTTGATTGGCAGGCGCGAACATCCGATGTGTCTCTGCAGATTGAGGGCGGGCGATTCTGCATGAGGGGCAACGGGTGTTGGACGGGTGACGGGAAAATCAGATTTGCCCTACTTTTTCTGGCGAAAAAGCCTTCGGATATTGGCGCAATCGACTACAGACAACTCTCTCAAAATCACCACCGAACAACTGTGGGAGCGAGCCTGCTCGCGAATGCGGCATGTCAGTCGACACATTCATTGAATGATCAATCGCATTCGCGAGCAGGCTCGCTCCCACATTGGGTCTCCACAGGATTCGAGAAATCACGGGCATAAAAAAACAGCCCGCCTCCTGTAGGAAACGGGCCGTTTTTCTGTGAGCCGAAGCTCAGTGCATCACTTGTTCAGGTGGAAATCTTTTTCCGCCGCTTCGAAGCGCTGCACCATGCCTTTGGTTGGCTCGCCAATTTTGCTGACGATGTAAATCGCCAGACTGGCGAAGATGAAGCCCGGGATGATTTCGTACAGACCCATCACCTCGAAATGCTTCCACACCACCACGGTGATGGCGCCGACCAGGATGCCGGCCAGTGCGCCGTTGCGGGTCATGTCTTTCCAGATCACCGAGATCAGCACTACTGGACCGAACGCGGCACCGAAACCGGCCCAGGCGTAGGACACCAGGCCCAGCACGCGGTTTTCCGGGTTGGCGGCCATGGCGATAGCGATCAGCGCCACCAGCAACACCATCGCGCGACCGACCCACACCAGCTCAACCTGGGAAGCAGATTTGCGCAGGAAGGTTTTGTAGAAGTCTTCGGTCAGGGCGCTCGAGCACACCAGCAACTGGCAGCTCAGGGTGCTCATGACCGCGGCGAGAATCGCCGACAGCAGGACACCAGCCACCCACGGATTGAAGAGGATTTTCGCCAGTTCGATGAACACCCGTTCGTGGTTCTCGGTGACTGGGCCGGCCACTTCCGGGTGCGCCGAGAAGTAGGCGATACCGAAGAAGCCCACGGCGACGGTGCCGCCCAGGCACAGGATCATCCAGGTCATGGAGATGCGACGGGCGTTGGCAATCGACTTCACCGAGTCAGCGGCCATGAAACGCGCGAGGATGTGCGGCTGACCGAAGTAACCCAGACCCCAGCCCATCAGCGAGATGATGCCGATGAAGGTGGTGCCCTTGAGCATGTCGAAGTTGCTTGGATCCTGGGCTTCGATGGCGAGGAACGTGGTATCGACGCCACCAGTGGCCAGCAATACGATGATCGGCGTCAGCAGCAAAGCGAAGATCATCAGCGTGGCTTGCACGGTGTCAGTCCAGCTCACCGCGAGGAAACCGCCGACGAAGGTGTAGGCAATTGTCGCCGCAGCACCGGCCCACAGCGCCGTCTCGTAGGACATGCCGAAGGTGCTTTCGAACAGACGGGCGCCGGCCACGATGCCGGAAGCGCAGTAAATGGTGAAGAACACCAGAATCACCACCGCCGAGATGATGCGCAGCAGGCCGCTTTTGTCTTCGAAACGGCTGGAGAAGTAGTCCGGCAGGGTCAGGGCATCGCCGTTGTGCTCGGTCTGCACGCGCAGACGGCCAGCGACGAACAGCCAGTTCAGGTAGGCACCGACGATCAGGCCGATGGCGATCCAGCTTTCGGACAGACCGGACATGTAGATGGCGCCCGGCAGGCCCATCAGCAACCAGCCGCTCATGTCGGAAGCACCGGCGGACAAAGCCGTTACCACGCTGCCGAGGCTGCGGCCGCCAAGAATGTAGTCGGAAAGGTTGTTGGTGGAGCGATAGGCCATGAAGCCGATCAGCACCATTGCTGCGATGTAGATCACGAACGTGATCAGTGTTGGATTGCTTACGCTCATTAAGTTACGCCCTGGCTTTGTTTTTATGTAGCAGCGGTGATCAATCGCACACAAACGACGATGTTTGGCAGACGAAACGGGATCCCGCGCATTTAGGACTGATGTTTCCCCAGGAAAGCCACCAGCCGATGCACCGGGTATTCCCGGTTGCACCTTGGGCGCGAATGCTATGCAACAAAGTAAAAAAGGTGCAACCAGTTTCTGGCGATTAAGTTGCACCTAGTCGGATATACCGATAAATACGCCGTTTTTGCTCCTTTTTAGCGCAGTCACGGCGCTCCGCTAGAAGTAAAAGCACCAAGCAGGAGCGGCACTTCAGTACCAGAAAATAATTCCTGACGAAGCGTTTATTTTTCCGACAAAAAAGGGTTGCACCCGGTTGCACCTCTTTCGGCGCACGGCTAATCTTGCCGCCAGCTGATGCCACGCAACTGTGGCAACCATGAGGATAAAAATATGGCTACCACCACCCTTGGGGTCAAACTCGATGACCCGACCCGCGAGCGCCTGAAGGCTGCCGCGACCTCGATTGATCGCACACCGCACTGGCTGATCAAGCAGGCAATTTTCAATTACCTGGAAAAACTCGAGGGTGGTGCAACCCTGACCGAGCTGAACGGTTTGACCGCCAAGGACAGCGACGACGCCGGTGAAGTCCACACCGATCACGCGCACCAGTGCTTCCTCGAATTCGCTGAAAGCATCCTGCCGCAATCGGTACTGCGCGCCTCGATCACCGCTGCTTACCGTCGCCCTGAGCCGGAAGTGGTGCCGATGCTGATCGAGCAGGCGCGCCTGCCGGCTCCGATGGCCGAAGCCACCAACAAACTCGCCGCGACCATCGCGGAAAAACTGCGTAACCAGAAAAGTGCCGGCGGTCGTGCAGGCATTGTTCAGGGCCTGCTGCAGGAATTTTCCCTGTCGTCCCAAGAAGGCGTGGCCCTGATGTGCCTGGCCGAAGCGCTGCTGCGCATCCCGGACAAGGGCACTCGCGATGCACTGATTCGCGACAAGATCAGCACCGGCAACTGGCAGCCGCACCTGGGCAACAGCCCGTCGCTGTTCGTCAATGCGGCGACCTGGGGTCTGCTGCTGACCGGTAAACTGGTGTCGACCCACAACGAAGCCGGCCTGACTTCGTCACTGAGCCGGATCATCGGCAAGAGCGGCGAGCCGATGATCCGCAAGGGCGTCGACATGGCGATGCGCCTGATGGGCGAGCAGTTCGTCACCGGCGAAACCATCGCCGAAGCACTGGCTAACGCGAGCAAGTTCGAAGCCAAGGGCTTCCGTTATTCCTACGACATGCTCGGTGAAGCGGCGCTGACCGAACACGACGCGCAGAAGTACCTGGCGTCGTACGAACAAGCCATCCACTCGATCGGCAAAGCCTCCCACGGTCGTGGGATTTATGAAGGCCCGGGCATTTCCATCAAGCTCTCGGCCCTGCACCCGCGCTACAGCCGTGCGCAGTACGAGCGCGTGATGGACGAGTTGTACCCGCGCCTGCTGTCGCTGACCCTGCTGGCCAAGCAATACGACATCGGCCTGAACATCGACGCCGAAGAAGCCGACCGCTTGGAGCTGTCGCTGGATCTGCTCGAGCGCCTGTGCTTCGAACCGCAACTGACCGGCTGGAACGGCATCGGTTTCGTGATTCAGGCTTATCAGAAGCGTTGCCCGTACGTGATCGACTACGTAATCGATCTGGCCCGTCGCAGCCGTCATCGCCTGATGATCCGTCTGGTGAAAGGCGCGTACTGGGACAGCGAAATCAAGCGCGCCCAGGTCGAAGGCCTGGAAGGCTATCCGGTCTACACCCGCAAGGTGTACACCGACGTTTCCTACATCGCCTGCGCGCGCAAACTGCTGTCGGTGCCGGAAGTCATCTACCCGCAGTTCGCCACGCACAACGCCCACACCCTGTCGGCCATTTATCACATTGCCGGTCAGAACTATTACCCGGGCCAGTACGAATTCCAGTGCCTGCACGGCATGGGCGAACCGCTCTACGAGCAGGTTGTCGGCAAAGTTTCCGAAGGCAAGCTGAACCGTCCGTGCCGCGTGTACGCACCGGTTGGTACTCACGAAACCCTGCTGGCGTACCTGGTGCGTCGTCTGCTGGAAAACGGCGCCAACACCTCGTTCGTCAATCGCATCGCCGACCAGTCGATTTCGATTCAGGAACTGGTGGCCGATCCGGTGGCGCAGATCGAGCAGATGGCGACCGTGGAAGGTGGTTTCGGCCTGCCGCACCCGCGCATTCCGCTGCCGCGTGACCTGTACGGCGCCGAGCGCGCCAACTCCGCCGGCATCGACATGGCCAACGAACATCGTCTGGCCTCGCTGTCCTGCGCCCTGCTCGCCACTGCGCACAACAACTGGAAAGCCGCGCCAATGCTCGGTTGCACTTCCAGCAACGAAGCCCCGGCGCCAGTGCTGAACCCGGCGGATCACCGTGATGTGGTCGGTCACGTGCAAGAAGCTACCGTCGAAGACGTCGACAACGCGATCCAGTGCGCGCTGAATGCTGCGCCCATCTGGCAGGCCACCCCGCCAGCCGAGCGCGCGGCGATTCTGGAGCGTGCCGCCGACCTGATGGAAGGCGAGATCCAGCCACTGATGGGCCTGTTGGCCCGTGAAGCCGGCAAGACCTTCGCCAACGCCATCGCCGAAGTGCGTGAAGCGGTCGACTTCCTGCGTTATTACGCGGTGCAGGCGCGCAACGATTTCAGCAATGACGCCCACCGCCCACTGGGCCCGGTGGTGTGCATCAGCCCGTGGAACTTCCCGCTGGCCATCTTCAGCGGTCAGGTCGCTGCCGCACTGGCCGCCGGTAACCCGGTACTGGCCAAACCGGCCGAGCAGACTCCGCTGGTTGCCGCGCAAGCCGTGCGTTTGCTGCTGGAAGCCGGGATTCCCGAAGGCGTGCTGCAACTGCTGCCGGGTCGCGGTGAAACCGTTGGTGCCGGTCTGGTCGGTGATGAGCGCGTCAAAGGCGTGATGTTCACCGGCTCCACCGAAGTCGCGCGTCTGCTGCAGCGCAATATCGCCGGTCGCCTCGACAACCAGGGCCGCCCGATTCCGCTGATCGCTGAAACCGGCGGGCAGAACGCGATGATCGTCGATTCTTCGGCACTGACCGAACAAGTGGTGATCGACGTGGTGTCCTCGGCCTTCGACAGCGCTGGTCAGCGTTGCTCGGCCCTGCGCGTGCTGTGCCTGCAGGAAGATTCCGCCGACCGCGTCATCGAAATGCTCAAAGGCGCGATGGCTGAAAGCCGTCTCGGCAACCCTGAGCGCCTGTCCGTGGACATTGGCCCGGTGATTGACGCCGAAGCCAAGGCCGGCATCGACAAGCACATCCAGGCCATGCGCGATAAAGGTCGCAGCGTGTACCAGGTGGCTATCGCCGACAGTGAAGAAGTCAAACGCGGCACCTTCGTCATGCCGACCCTGATCGAACTGGAAAGCTTCGACGAGCTGCAACGCGAGATCTTCGGCCCGGTGCTGCACGTGGTGCGCTACAAGCGCAAGGACATCGACCAGTTGATCGGCCAGATCAATGCCTCCGGTTATGGCCTGACCCTCGGCGTACACACCCGCATCGACGAGACCATCGCCAAGGTGATCGACAACGTCAACGCCGGTAACGTCTACGTCAACCGCAACATCGTCGGTGCCGTGGTCGGCGTGCAGCCATTCGGCGGCGAAGGCCTGTCGGGGACTGGCCCGAAAGCCGGTGGTCCGCTGTACCTCTACCGTCTGCTGTCGACGCGTCCTACGGACGCCATCGAACAATCCTTCGCTCGCGGTGATGCGCTCGTCGCCCCGGACGTGCGTCTGCGTGAGGCCATGAGCAAACCGCTGAACGCTTTCAAGGCCTGGGCCGAGAGCAACAAATACGCCGAACTGAGCACCCTGTGCGCGCAATACGCTGCGCAGTCGCAAAGCGGTATCACCCGCGTGCTGGCCGGCCCGACCGGCGAGAAAAACAGCTACGCGATCCTGCCGCGTGAACACGTGCTGTGCCTGGCGGACGTCGAAGGTGATCTGCTGACCCAACTGGCGGCGGTATTGGCGGTCGGCGGTTCGGCGGTATGGCCGGAATCCGACATCAGCAAGGCCTTGTTCGCACGCCTGCCGAAGGACGTTCAGGCGCGGATCAAACGGGTTGCCGACTGGCACAAGGATGAAGTGGTGTTTGATGCCGTGCTGCATCATGGTCATTCCGACCAGTTGCGTGGCGTCTGCCAGCAGATCGCCAAGCGGGCCGGTGCGATCGTGGGCGTTCAGGGCCTGTCCCAGGGCGAGACCAACATCGCGCTGGAGCGCCTGGTGATCGAGCGCGCACTGAGCCTCAACACGGCGGCGGCGGGTGGTAATGCGAGCCTGATGACTATCGGTTAAAAACCGTTAAGCCGGGTACTGCACAGGTGCCCGGTTCAGCAGAAAAAACTGTGGGAGCTGGCTTGCCAGCGATAGCGATGTGTCAGCCACCATTAATGGTGATTGCTCCGCCGCCATCGCTGGCAAGCCAGCTCCCACAGTTGTTTTGGGGTGTTTGCAAAGTTGTTGCGGGGCTCCAACATCACGCCCATCAATCATCCTGTTCAGCCTTTATCAGCGAGCCTAGACTCGGCCCAACCCCAATTTTCAGGTAGGCCGCCATGTCCGAGACGCTGCTCAGTTCCCGCAATCTGGCTTTCGAGCTGTACGAAGTCCTCGATGCCGAGGGCCTGACCCGGCGTGAGCTTTTTGCCGAGCACAACCGTGAAACCTTCGATGCGGCGATCGGCACCGCGCGCAGCATCGCCGAGAAATACTTCGCGCCGCACAACCGCAAGGGCGACGAGAACGAGCCGCGCTACGAAAATGGTCAGGCGGTTCTGATCCCGGAAGTGAAACCGGCGGTGGACGCATTCCTCGAGGCCGGCTTCCTGAATGCCGCGCGCAGTTTCGAAGCGGGCGGCATGCAATTGCCGACGCTGCTGTCGCAAGCGTGCTTTGCGCACTTTCAAGCGGCGAACGCGGCAACCACGTCCTACCCGTTCCTGACCATGGGCGCGGCCAACCTGATCGAAAGCTTCGGCAGCGACGAGCAGAAACAGCGCTTCCTGCAACCGATGATCGACGGGCGCTTCTTCGGCACCATGGCCCTGACCGAACCGCACGCCGGCTCGTCGCTGTCGGATATTCGCACCCGCGCCGAGCCGGCGTCTGACGGCACCTATCGCCTGAAGGGCAACAAGATCTTCATTTCCGGCGGCGATCATCCGCTGTCGGAAAACATCGTGCACATGGTGCTGGCCAAACTGCCCGACGCGCCGCCAGGCGTGAAAGGTATTTCGCTGTTCATCGTGCCGAAGTTTCTGGTCAATGCTGACGGCAGCCTCGGCCAGCGCAACGATGTGCTGCTGGCCGGGCTGTTCCACAAGATGGGCTGGCGCGGCACCACTTCCACCGCGCTGAACTTCGGCGATAATGGCGAGTGCGTCGGCTATCTGGTGGGCAAGCCGCACCATGGTTTGAGCTACATGTTCCAGATGATGAATGAGGCGCGGATCGGCGTCGGCATGGGCGCAGTGATGCTCGGTTACGCCGGTTACCTGTACTCGCTGGAATACGCCCGCGAACGCCCGCAAGGGCGGGTGCCGGACAGCAAGGATCCAACCACCGCGCCAGTGGCGATCATTCAGCACGCCGATGTCAGACGCATGCTGTTGACGCAAAAGTCCTACGTCGAAGGGGCGTTTGACCTCGGTTTGTACGCGGCGCGACTGTTCGATGACACCACGACGCTGGAGACCGAAGCCGAGCGTAAACAGGCCCATGAGCTGCTGGATCTGCTGACGCCGATCGTCAAATCCTGGCCGTCGGAGTTCTGCCTGAAGGCCAACGAATTGGCGATCCAGATTCTCGGCGGCCACGGTTACACCCGCGAATACCCGGTTGAGCAGTATTACCGCGACAACCGCCTGAACCCGATCCACGAAGGCACCCACGGCATCCAGTCGCTGGACTTGCTCGGGCGCAAACTGGCGCAGAACGGCGGCGCCGGATTGAAGCAACTGATCCGCCTGATCGCCAACACCGCCGAGCGCGCGACCGCGTATGAATCGTTGACCGCACTGCGTGAGCCACTGGAGCAACTGGTGGCGCGCCTGCAAACAGTCACCATCGGCCTGCTGACCGATCTGGCGCAGGGCAAGGTCAACAGCAGCCTGGCGAATTCGGCGCTGTACTTGAAGGTATTCGGGCACACGGTGATTGGCTGGCGCTGGCTGGAACAGGCGATCCGCGCCGAGGAAGGTCTGGCCAAAGGCAATGCGGCAGATGCTGACTTCTATCAGGGCAAGCTGCAGGCGGCGCGCTTTTTCCTGACGTGGGAAGTGCCGGGCTGTCACCATGAGCTGACGTTGCTGGAGGCGCGGGATGATACGTGTCTGGCGATGCAGGATGGGTGGTTCTAAAAGCAAAAGATCGCAGCCTTCGGCAGCTCCTACAGGGACCACATTCCCATGTAGGAGCTGCCGAAGGCTGCGATCTTTTGATCTTGCTCCTTTAGCTCAACTTGAACCCACCCATCTGCCGCGCCAGATCATCCGCCAACCGCTGCAACATCTGACAATCCTCACGACACGCCCGCACCTCTCCCGCCGTGGCCCGGGCCAGATCGGAAATCCCCTGCACGTTGCGGTTGATCTCTTCAGTCACCGCCGACTGTTCTTCTGTCGCGGTTGCCACTTGATGGTTCATGTCACTGATGCGCTCGACCTGCCCGGTAATCGCGGTCAGGGAGGCGCCGGTACGCTGGCTCGACTCAACCCCGGTGCCGGTCGCCGCCTGCCCGGTACGCATCGATGACACCGCATTCTCCGCGCCTTGCTTGAGGCTGCCGATCATCTGCTGGATCTCGTCAGTAGACGCCTGAGTCCTGCGCGCCAAGGTGCGCACTTCATCGGCCACCACGGCAAACCCACGGCCCATGTCCCCGGCCCGCGCGGCTTCGATGGCAGCGTTGAGCGCCAGCAGATTGGTCTGCTCGGACACCCCGCGAATCACTGCCAGCACCGAATCGATCGACGCCACCTGATGCGCCAGCTCACCCACCGCGCCCGCCGCCACGCCAATATCATCGGACATGCTTTCGATATGACGAATCGAACCGCCAACCACTTCCCGCGCCTGCAACGCTTCATCCCGGGCGGTTTGCGAGGCGAGAGCGGCGTTGCCGGCGTTCTGCGCGATTTCCTGCACGGTCAGGCCCATCTCATGCACCGCGGTGGCGACCATGTCGGTCATTTCCTGCTGACGTCCGGAGCGTTCAGCGGTGTTTTCCACCACTTTCGCCACTTGGCCGACGGCTGTGCGCAGGCGCTCGCTGGTGGTCAGCACTTCGCCGATCAGCCCGCGCTGGCTGTCGAGGAAACGGTTGAAGCCTCGGGCCAGATCGCCCAGCTCATCGGCGCGACTGGAATCTAACCGATGGGTCAAATCTCCACCGCCGCTACCGATCGCTACCAGCGCGGCTGTTACCTGACGAATCGGTCGCACCAGCCCCTGGGCCAGCCACACCACCAGCGCCAGGCACACCAGCGCCACCGCCAAGCCGATACCGCCGCTCATCCACATCGCCTTGCGGGCTTCGGCGTAGATCTGCGCTTGCGGCACTTCGGCCACCAGCGTCCAGCCCAGATCGCGCAGCGGCAGGCTGAAGGCGAGGAAGTCTTCGCCATCGCGCTGGAACGAGCTGTTGGTGGCGACTTTTTGACCCATGACCGCTTGCGCCGCCGACGCACCGATTTGCTCCGTGAGGGTGCGCTTGCCGCTGAACTGCGCCTCGGGATGGACCTGGATCAAACCGTCGGAACGCACGAGATAGACCTTGCCGCGTTCGCCAAAGCTGAAGTTGTGGATCAGCTCCGACAGCTCTTTCATGCTCAAGCCCAGCCCGGCGACACCGACCACTTTGCCGGCCTGCTCGACCTTCAAGTCGATGAACAGCGCCAATTCTCCAGTGGCGCCATCGTTGTCGATGTTCAGGGTGCGCGGCTGGTTGCTGTCGAGGAAGGAATAGAACCAGGCATCGGCTGGTTTGGTCCGGCTGAGCGTGCGATCCAGGCCTTTTTCGGTGATGTAGTGATTGGAGTCACTGCCGATGATCAACGCAGTGAAGGCTTTATGTTCGGCGCGGATGCCTTCCAGATACTGCGCGAAGGCCGCTGTTTTGCTGCTGTCTTCACCCGAGGCCAGCCAGTCGCGCACCATGCTGTTGCTGGCGATGTCTTTGGCGGCGGTCAGCGGCTGGACGAGGATGCGTTCGATGTCGTTGCGCGTCGCTTCGATGCTCGACGGCAGCGCTTGTTCGACCAGATAGCTCTGGGCGAGGCGGTTGACCACCAGGGTATAAATGCCAACCACGATCAGGATGCTGACCAGCAGGGCGGTGCCCATGCTGAGAATCAGCTGCCATTGAATACTGCGTCGCCACAACTGCATGGAGCACCCCCAAAGAATAAGTGGCCGAAACAATGCAACAGCCGTGCCGATTGTATACAACCTGATCGACAATCTATTCTTTGGTTGTGCGCAACCCCATCAGCCCTGATTGATGGTCTTGGCGATGGTGTCGACCGTGGCGCTGACTTGCTCTTGGTAACGGTCGAGTTCCTGCTGGTGCTGCTTCTTCATTTCGATCTGCTGCGAGCACAGGTTCATCGCTGCCAGCACCAGCAAGCGGTCACCGATCAGCGTCGGGTATTTGCGTTTGGTGTCGGCCAGTGCGGCCTTGAGCATCAGTGCGGCGTCCAGCAGGGTCTGTTCTTCCCCGGCCGGTGCCTTGATCGAATAGTCCTCCCCGAGAATGGAGATGACTTTTACCCCTGCGGTGCCGTGGTTCATGCGCTGACAGGGCCTGCGTTGACGCGATCAACCAGGGCCTGGATGCGCGCTGCGGTGGCGCCATGCTTCTCTTCCTGTTCCATCAGGCTCAGTTGCAGGCTTTCGTTTTCATCCTTGGCCTGGGCCAGTTCCGTGGACAGGGTCTGGTTGGTTTGCGCGAGGGTCTGGTTCTGTTGCACCAGGTCGCTGACGAGCTGTTCCAATTGGCTGAGGGATGCTTCCAACATTTTGATCTTCCAGGCGTTTTTCAAAGGGCGCGTACGATAAAGAAAAGTCACTGCGGATGCCAGGGTTATACCGGCGCAAGGCCTTGATTTTCCTGGCGGCCGACCGTTCTCGCGAGTTTAAAAGACTGTGATCTGCCGATCTGGTTCCTGCACTTCGTCGCTCAGACCCCTATGCGACAAATACGCACAGTGCCTCAAGACTTTAGTCGTATGACCGATAAGTCATCCATACAGCAGTCTCAGCCCGCATGGATGCGGCCCTTTCTGGTATCCGCGCCATGTCCCTTCGCAATATGAATATCGCCCCCCGGGCGTTTACCGGTTTCGCCCTGATCGGCGGCCTGATGCTGATTCTCGGCGTGTTCGCCCTGAACCAGATGAGCAAAATCCGCGGCGCTGCCGAGGACATCACCAACAGCAGCGTGCCGAGTATCAAGAACCTCGACGAGTTCACGCAGCTGACCTTGCGCCTGCGGGTGCTGTCGTATCGCTTGCTGGTCAACCGCGAGCCGGACGTGCAGCAGAAGACCATGGAACTGCTGGACACCCGCAACCAGCAGATCCGCGCCGCCCAATCGGCCTATGAGCCGTTGATCAGCGGCCCGCAGGAACGCGCGGCCTACGATCAATATGTGCAGTTGCTGGGCCAGTACCGCCAGATCGAAGACCGGATGAAGAGCCTGTCGCGCAACAATCAGGTGGACGAGCTGCGCAACCTGCTCAACACCGAGTTGCTGAACAACTCCGAAGCGATGAACACCGTGCTCAACCGCCTGATGCAGATCAACGGCGAGCAGATCAGCCAGACCAATCAAGAGGCGGTCGACCAGTATTCCTCGGCGTTCAATCTGGTGGTCACCCTGCTGGTGGTGGCGACCGGCCTGACCTTCCTGTTCGCCTGGCTGCTGACCATCAGCATCACCAAGCCGATTTCCAAAGCGCTGGACGCGGCGGAAACCATCGCCGAAGGCAACCTGACCCAGCCGATCCACGTCGACGGCACCGACGAAGCCGGGCGTCTGCTCGCGGCCATGGCCAAGATGCAATCGAAGCTGCGCGACACCTTGCAGCGCATCTCCGGCTCGGCCACCCAGCTGGCTTCCGCTGCCGAAGAGCTGAACAGCGTCACCGACGAAAGCGCCCGTGGCCTGACCCAGCAGAACAACGAAATCGAGCAGGCCGCCACCGCGGTCAACGAGATGACCAGCGCCGTGGAAGAAGTCGCGCGCAATGCGGTAAGCACTTCGGAAGCCTCGAAGAACGCCACCACTTCGGCGGGCGACGGCCGTGATCTGGTACAGGAAACCGTCAGCGCCATCGAACGCATGAGCGCCGATGTACAGAGCACTGCGACCCTGATCGGCGATCTGGCGAATGAATCCCGTGACATCGGCAAGGTGCTGGACGTGATTCGTGGTCTGGCGGATCAGACCAACCTGCTGGCCCTGAACGCGGCGATTGAAGCGGCCCGTGCCGGTGAAGCCGGACGTGGTTTCGCCGTAGTCGCCGATGAGGTGCGTGCCCTGGCGCATCGCACCCAACAGTCGACCAGCGAAATCGAACGCATGATCGGCAGCATCCAGAGCGGCACCGAACACGCCGTGGATTCGATGCGCAACAGCACCGAGCGTGCCGAATCGACGCTGAACATTGCGCGTGGCGCCGGGATGTCGCTGGACACCATCAACAGCGCGATCGTCGAGATCAACGAGCGCAATCTGGTGATCGCCAGCGCCGCCGAGGAGCAGGCGCAAGTGGCCCGCGAAGTGGATCGCAACCTGGTGAACATCCGCGACCTGTCGGTGCAGTCGGCCACCGGCGCGAATCAGACCAGTGCGGCGAGTAACGAGCTCTCGCGCCTGGCGCTGGACCTGAACAATATGGTCGGGCGGTTCAGCCTGTAAGGCCCACTTCGCCATATCGGGAGCACTCCATTGTGGCGAGGGGATTCATCCCCGATGGGTGGCGAAGCCGCCCCAAACCCGGCTAACAAGGTGGATCAGGTTTGCTCCATCAGCCGGTTTACGACTGCTTCGCAGCCGATCGGGGATAAATCCCCTCACCACAGTTTTCATTCGGTGCACATTCAATGTGATGCCAGCGTAAAAACCTTTTTGACAGCATCACATTTCAACAGGTTAGAATCGCTGGCACGCAGACTGCATGGTCAGTTTGTGCCCGTCTTTACGCTTCTGGAGTACTGCCTTTGAATGCGACGACCATCAACAGCCTGTTCTTGATCGGCGCGTTGCTGGTAGGTGCGAGCATTCTTGTCAGCTCACTGTCCTCCCGTCTCGGCATCCCCATTCTGGTGATCATCCTCGCGGTCGGCATGACCGCCGGGGTCGATGGCGGCGGGATCATTTTCGATAACTACCCGACGGCTTATCTGGTCGGCAACCTCGCACTGGCGGTGATCCTCCTCGACGGTGGCTTGCGCACCCGGGTTTCGAGTTTCCGCGTGGCCTTGTGGCCGGCGCTGTCACTGGCGACGGTCGGGGTCTTGATTACCACCGGTCTGACCGGCATGGCCGCCGCGTGGCTGTTCGACCTGAACCTGATTCAGGGCCTGCTGATCGGTGCCATCGTCGGTTCGACTGACGCCGCTGCGGTGTTCTCGCTGCTCGGCGGCAAGGGCCTCAACGAACGGGTGACCGCCAGCCTGGAAATCGAATCCGGCAGCAACGACCCGATGGCGGTGTTCCTCACCGTGACCCTGATCGACATGCTCGCCAGCGGCCAGACCGGCCTGCACTGGAGCCTGCTGACGCACCTGATCCGCGAATTCGGCATCGGCGGCGTGATCGGCCTCGGCGGTGGCTGGCTGATGCTGCAACTGGTTAACCGGATCAACCTCGCCACCGGCCTGTACCCGATTCTGGTGATCGCCGGCGGTCTGGTGGTGTTCGCCCTGACCAACGCCCTGCACGGCAGCGGCTTCCTCGCGGTGTACCTGTGCGGTCTGGTGATCGGCAACCGCCCGGTGCGCAGCCGTCACGGCATCCTGCATATGCTCGACGGCATGGCCTGGCTGGCGCAGATCGGCATGTTCCTCGTGCTGGGGCTGCTGGTCACTCCGCATGATTTGCTGCCGATCGCCCTGCCCGCCCTCGGTCTGGCGCTGTGGATGATTCTGTTCGCCCGGCCGCTGTCGGTGATCGTCGGACTGCTGCCGTTCAAGGCGTTCCATGGTCGCGAGAAAGCGTTTATTTCCTGGGTCGGTCTGCGCGGCGCGGTACCGATCATTCTCGCAGTGTTCCCGTTGATGGCCGGGCTGCCGAATGCGCAGCTGTACTTCAACCTCGCGTTCTTCATCGTGCTGGTGTCGCTGCTGGTGCAGGGCACGAGCCTGCCGTGGGTCGCCAGACTGCTCAAGGTGACAGTGCCGCCGGAGCCGGCGCCGATCTCGCGATCGGCGCTGGAAGTGCACATCACCAGCGAGTGGGAACTGTTCGTTTACAAGCTCGGCGCCGAGAAATGGTGCATTGGTTCACCGCTGCGTGAGCTGAAAATGCCCGAAGGGACACGTATCGCCGCGCTGTTTCGTGGCCAGCAACTGCTCCATCCGTCGGGTAGTACGGTGCTGGAAGTCGATGATTTGCTGTGTGTTATCGGCCATGAACATAACCTTCCGGCCCTCGGCAAACTGTTCAGCCAGGCGCCGCAACGCGGCCTCGACCTGCGCTTCTTCGGTGACTTCGTCCTCGAAGGAGACGCCCAGCTTAAAGCGGTTGCGGCGCTGTACGGGTTGCCGGCCGAGGGCATTGATCCGGACATGACCCTGGGCGCGTTCATTGCCCAAAAAGTTGGCGGTGCGCCGATCGTTGGCGACCAGGTGGAGTGGAACAACACCCACTGGACGGTCGCGGTCATGGACGGGAACAAGATCGGCAAAGTGGGCGTCAGATTCCCGGAAGGAAGTCGCCCGGGTCCCGGTCTCTTCCTCTAAACTGCGTCCACTCTCACTTGCTTGACCGGTCTCTATGCCTACCCTGCGCTCTTTCTTTTTCGCGGCCCTGCTGGGCCTGAGTCTTTCCGTCGGCCCGCTGTATGCCGCTGAACCGCCGTCCAGCGAAGCCGTGCAGGCCAGCCTGGACAAACTGGCCGACAGCAAACTGCCGGATGCCGACAAAAAGACCCTGCAAACGGTCCTGCAAACCACGCTCAACCAGCTCAACAGCCGGCGTGATTACGAGCAGAAGCTGATCGACCTCAAGCAGCAACTGGCCTCCGCCCCGCGGCAGACCATCGAGAACACCCGTGAACTCACGCGCCTCAAGGCCACGGCAGTGGTGCCGGTGGCGCAGCGTTTCAGCAAAGAGTCGATCCAGCAGCTGGAGCAGATCCTCACCGATCGCTCGACCCAGCAAAGTGACCTGCAAAAAGCCCTGGCCGATGCCAACAGCCTGATCATCACCGCCCAGACTCGCCCAGAGCGTGCGCAGGCAGAAATCTCTGCCAGCCAGACGCGCATCCAGCAGATCAACAACATCCTCAAGTCCGGCAAGGACAGCGGCAAGACCGTCAGTGCCGAACAACGCGATCAATTGAACGCCGAGCTCGCCGCGTTGAACGCACTGATCCCGCTGCGCCGCCAGGAACTGGCCGGCAACAGCCAGTTGCAGGATCTGGGCAACAGCCAGCACGACCTGCTCACGGAAAAGTCCGACCGACTCGATCGCGAGATCCAGGAACTGCAGACGCTGATCAACCAAAAGCGCCTGGCACAGTCGCAGGAAACCGTCACCCAACAGTCGATCGAGGCACAGAAGGCCGGCGGCAGCAGCCTGCTCGCCACTGAAAGCGCCGCCAACCTCAAGCTCTCTGACTACTTGCTCAAAAGCACCGACCGCCTCAACGAAGTCACCCAACAGAACCTGCAGACCAAACAGCAACTCGACAGCCTGACCCAGAGCGACTCCGCCCTCGACGAGCAGATCAACGTGCTCAAGGGAAGCCTGCTGCTGTCGAAGATTCTCTATAAGCAGAAGCAGGCGTTGCCGCGGCTCAAGGTCGACCGCGATCTGGCGGACCAGATCGCCGACATTCGCCTGTATCAGTTCGAAGTCAGTCAGCAGCGCGAACTGCTGAGCAACCCGGCGACCTACGTCGACAACCTGCTTTCCACCCAGCCACCGGAACAAGTCACCCCGCAACTGCGCAAGAGCCTGATGGAACTGGCCAACACCCGCGCCGACCTGCTGGAGCGTCTGAACCGCGAGTTGAGCGCGGTGCTCAACGAATCGATCACCCTGCAACTCAACCAGAAACAACTGCTGAGCACCGCGCAGAGCCTGCGTGCGACCCTCGACGAGCAGATGTTCTGGATCCCCAGCAACAAGCCACTGGACACGGAATGGCTACGCGGTGTGCCGGAGCGGCTCAAGCGGCAGATCGACACCCTGCCGCTGGCCTCGAGCCTGAGCGAGCTGACCGACGGTCTGACCCAGCGTCCGCTGCTGTTTCTGCCGCTGGCCCTGCTGATCGGCGCTCTGCTGTGGCGGCGCAAGGCGCTGTATGCGCGGCTGAACAAGGTTCACCAGGACATCGGTCACTTCAAGCGTGACAGCCAGTGGCATACCCCGCAGGCGATCCTGATCAACATTCTGCTGGCGATGCCGGTGGCCCTTGGCCTGGCGCTGTGCGGGCTGGCCCTGCAGATCGACGCCCGCGGGCAGAACGCCAACATGGGCGCGGCGCTGCTGCAAATGGGTCAGGCGTGGCTGGTGTTCTACACCGCTTACCGAATTCTCTCGCCAGGCGGTGTGGCCGAGTTGCATTTCCGCTGGGACAAGCCGCAGGTCGAGTTCCTGCAGGGCTGGATCCGCCGCCTCGGGCTGGTGGTGATGGCGCTGGTGACCGTGGTGGCGGTGGCCGAGCTGCAACCGGCGGCGCTGGCCGACGACGTCATCGGCATGCCGGTGGTGCTGACCTGCTACGCGCTGATGGCGTGGCTGCTCAGCCGCCTGTTGATCAGCAGCCCGGCCCACGAAAACACCTCGCTGTTCCGCAAGGCCGTGGGCGTGATGTTCACTCTGTTGCCAATCGCCCTGTTCGTCGCGGTGTGCTTCGGCTACTACTACACCGCGCTGAAACTCAGCGACCGGTTGATCAACACCCTGTACCTGCTGATGTTCTGGCTGGTGATCGAAGCCACGTTCGTGCGCGGTCTGGCGGTCGCTGCACGCCGCCTGGCCTATCAGCGCGCCCTGGCCAAACGTCAGGCGGCCAAGGAGGCCGGCGACGGCGAAGCGGTGATCGAAGAGCCGACCCTGGACATCGAGAAGGTCAACGAACAGTCCCTGCGCCTGATCCGTCTGGCGCTGCTCGGTGGCTTCATCGCCGCGCTGTACTGGGTCTGGGCTGACCTGATCTCGGTGTTCTCGTATCTCGACAACATCACCCTTTACGAATACACCAGCGGCACCGGCGCCAACATGAGCATGGTGCCGATCAGCATCGGCGACATGCTCGGCGCGCTGATCATCATCGGCATCACCTTCGCCCTGGCGCGCAACCTGCCGGGTCTGCTCGAAGTGTTCGTGCTGTCGAAACTCAATCTGGCGCAGGGCAGCGCCTATGCGACCACGACGCTGCTGTCCTACGTGATCGCCGGCGTCGGTTTCGTTTCCACGCTGTCGACCCTCGGCGTCAGCTGGGACAAGTTGCAGTGGCTGGTGGCGGCGCTGTCGGTCGGCCTCGGTTTCGGTATGCAGGAGATCTTCGCCAACTTCATCTCCGGCATCATGATCCTGTTCGAACGCCCGGTGCGGATCGGTGACACCATCACCATCGGCAACCTGTCGGGCACCGTGAGCAAGATCCGCATCCGCGCCACCACCATCACCGATTTCGACCGCAAGGACATCATTGTCCCGAACAAGACGTTCATTACCGGGCAACTGATCAACTGGTCGCTGACCGACACCATTACCCGCGTCACACTGAAACTCGGTGTGGATTACGGCTCCGACCTGGATCTGGTCAAGGAACTGCTGCTCAAGGCCGCCCGGGAAAACCCGCGCGTCCTCAAGGAACCCGAGCCGCATGTGTACTT
The DNA here is from genome assembly GCF_055760375.1 of Pseudomonas sp. m6p. Taxonomy (NCBI): domain Bacteria; kingdom Pseudomonadati; phylum Pseudomonadota; class Gammaproteobacteria; order Pseudomonadales; family Pseudomonadaceae; genus Pseudomonas; species Pseudomonas sp. m6p. Next base: position 6,407,892 of record NZ_CM147084.1, on the reverse strand, counting down.
CCTCAACTTCGGCGAAAGCACCCTCGATCACGAACTGCGCATGCACGTGCGTGACCTCGGTGACCGCAACCCGGTGATCGATGAAGTGAACCGCTTCATCAACCGCGAATTCAAGAAGCAGCACATCAACATCTCGTTCCGCCAGATGGAGGTGTACCTGAAAAACCTTCATGGTCAGGAATACAAGCTGGTACCCATCGAAGACGAGAACAAAACCATCGTCCCGATCGGCGCGGAGCAAAAGCCGCTGCAAGAGCCGCCGCCGGCCAAACTCGACTAACCGGTCTGATCCCAGCAGAATGCTCGGACATTCTGCTGGAGCCGGCCCTTGAAAGCCCTCGACGAACTGACCTTCGACAATCGCTTCGCCCGCCTCGGCGACGCGTTCTCCGCCCATGTGCTGCCCGAGCCGATCGACAACCCGCGTCTGGTCGTCGCCAGTCCTGCGGCCCTGGCCTTGCTCGATCTCGACCCGACGACGGCCGACACTCAGGAATTCGCCGAACTGTTCGGCGGCCACAAGTTGTGGGCCGATGCCGAGCCACGGGCGATGGTCTATTCCGGGCACCAGTTTGGCGGCTACACGCCACAACTGGGCGATGGTCGCGGGCTGTTGCTCGGCGAGGTGTATAACCAGGCCGGCGAACATTGGGATCTGCATCTGAAGGGCGCCGGGCAGACGCCGTTTTCGCGCATGGGCGATGGCCGGGCGGTGCTGCGTTCATCGATCCGTGAATTTCTCGCTTCCGAAGCGCTGCACGCGCTGAACATTCCGTCTTCACGTGCAGCCTGCGTGATTGGCTCCGACACCCCGGTGTGGCGCGAAAAACAGGAACGCGCGGCGATGGTGCTGCGTCTGGCGCCGAGCCACATCCGCTTCGGCCACTTCGAATATTTCTATTACACCAAGCGTCCCGAGCAGCAGAAGCAGCTCGGCGAGCATGTATTGGCGATGCACTATCCCGAATGCCTGGAGCAGCCGGAGCCATATCTGGCGATGTTCCGCGAAATTGTCGAGCGCAATGCCGAACTGATCGCCAAGTGGCAGGCCTACGGCTTCTGCCACGGGGTGATGAACACCGACAACATGTCGATCCTCGGCATCACCTTCGACTTCGGCCCGTTCGCCTTCCTCGACGATTTCGACGCCCACTTCATCTGCAACCATTCCGATGATCAGGGTCGCTACTCGTTCAGCAATCAAGTGCCGATCGGCCAGTGGAACCTCAGCGCCCTGGCCCAGGCGCTGACGCCGTTCATCAGCGTCGAGGCCCTGCGCGAAACCCTCGGCCTGTACCTGCCGCTGTTCCAGGCGCACTACCTCGACCTGATGCGCCGCCGCCTCGGCTTCACCAGCGCCGAAGATGACGACCAGAAACTGCTCGAAGACCTGCTGCAACTGATGCAGAACAGCGGCGTCGACTACACCTTGTTTTTCCGCCGCCTCGGCGAAGATTCAGCAGAACAGGCTGTCGCCCAATTGCGCGATGACTTCGTCGACATCAAAGGCTTCGACGCCTGGGGCGAGCGTTACGTGGCGCGGGTTGCCCGCGATGGTGACAGCGATCAGGCACAACGCCGTACGCGGATGCACGCGGTCAATCCGCTGTACATCCTGCGCAACTACCTGGCGCAAAAGGCCATCGATGCCGCCGAACAAGGCGACTACTCCGAGGTGCGCCGGCTGCATGCGGTGTTGAGCAAACCGTTCGACGAACAGCCGGGAATGGAAGGTTATGCCGAACGGCCGCCGGAGTGGGGCAAGCATCTGGAGATCAGTTGTTCGTCTTGAGGCAGCCTAGATGAATACGTCTACAGGCACCTTGAAGTAGTCGGCCAGCCAGCGAACTTGCCGCAAGTTCAACTTGCGCTTGCCGTTCAGAATTTCCGAAACAACGGATTGAGTACCCACACCCGGCAGGTCGCTCTGAGTCAGTCCATGTTCGCGCATCAGGTAGCCGAGGACCTCTTCGCCGCTCGCCTCGGCCATCGGATGGTGTGTGCGATCCCACTCCCCAATCCAGTCACTGATGATGTCCACCAGACTCGCGAGTGGGTGCGAGCCATCATCACCGGTTATCTCAAGGATCTCGTCAACGGCCTGAACCAAGGCGTCGTAATCCTCTTCATTTTTCGGTTTGCGCAGCAACGGAGAGACAAACTCCCAGTGCTCGGCAACTGTCTTGATCAAACTACTCATACCTTTCCCTCCTTCCATTTGCCCCGATCGTATTCGCGGTGGTCGAGCACATGCTTGATGTAGAGCCTTTGTGACCGATAACTGACAAAAGCAATTAGCCTCAGTTTGTTGCCACCAATGTCGAAAACGTGGAGATCACCCACCTTGTCAGTGGCAGGAAATATCGACTTCATTGCCGCGAAGTCCTTTGGATAACTCCTGCTTGCCAGACGAAACCATTGCGCTAGCGCACTTGCTGCCTGTGGCCACTGCTCCTTGGCCTCTCGAATGGGTTTTTCACTGAACACATGCATGCAACATCCTTATCGCATTCTGCTATGGGGAGTTAATCACAAAACAAAATTATCTCAACTTGCGATACATCCAGGCAGACCAACGGTCTGCCTCGGTACGACTCAGCCTAGATCCAACATTGAAATCCGCATGATTGAAAATATGAGCAAACGTCTCCAACTAGGGTTTATCGCCCTTCACTGGACCTCGTTCATGACCACCCCATTGCTGATCCCCTGCCCCGCCTGCAACGGCCTCAACCGCATCCCCGCCGAACGTCTCGCCGACCAGCCAAAATGCGGGCGCTGCAAGTCCGAGGTGCTACTGAGCAAGCCGTTCGAACTCAAGCAAGGTGACTACGCCAGCCAGATCAAGGGTGATCTGCCGTTGTTAGTGGATGTGTGGGCGGACTGGTGCGGGCCGTGCAAATCGTTCGCGCCGGTATTCGAGCAGGCGGCGGCGCAGTTGGCGGGCAAGTGCCGGTTGGCCAAGCTCGACAGCGAAGCCAATCAGCAGTTGTCGGCGCAGTTGGGGATTCGTTCGATTCCGAGTTTGATTCTGTTCAAGAACGGCCGGGAAGTGGCGCGTCAGAGCGGGGCGTTTCCGTTGCCGCAGTTGCTGGCGTGGCTGCGTAGCCAGGGCATCTGACCCTCCACAGGACCCCATGTGGGAGCGAGCCCGCTCGCGAAGGCGCCCGTTCAGTCAACAGAGATGTTGAACGTGCTGGCCGCTTCGCGAGCAGGCTCGCTCCCACAGGAGGGTGGCGTGCAATCCGGAAATCAGTGATCTTCGAGCAGGTTGTGCAGTTCAACGAACTGCTGCGTCAGTTTGTGCCGTGGGTCGAGGTGGATCAGCGGGGTGCTGGCCTGGTGCGACTCGCGCATGCGCACCGAGCTGTTCAGATACACCGGCAGCACCGGCAAGCCCTCGGCAATCAACTCATCGAGAATCTGCTGCGGCAGACTGGCCCGGGCCTGGAACTGGTTGACCACGATGCCTTCGACTTCCAGGCCGTCGTTGTGGTCCTCCTTCAACTCTTCGATCTCCGCCAGCAGCCCGTACAGCGCCTGACGCGAGAAGCTGTCGCAATCGAAGGGAATCAATACCCGATCGGCAGCGATCAGCGCCGACACCGCATAGAAGTTCAGCGCTGGCGGCGTATCGAGATAAATCCGATCGTATTCGCCGTCCAGCTCATCGAGTAATTTGCGCAGCTTGTTGATCTTGTGCTTGGCCTCAAGCTTGGGCTGCAGATCGGCCAGTTCAGCCGTGGCGGTGATGATGTGCAGGTTGTCGAACGGGGTTTCGTAGATGTCGGCCTGGTTTTTCTTCGAAAACGGCCCGGAAGACAGGGTCTGTTTGAAGAAGTCGGCAATGCCCATCGGTATGTCATCGCCAGTGAGCCCGGTCAGATACTGAGTGGAGTTGGCCTGGGCATCGAGGTCGACCAACAGCGTGCGATAGCCCTCGCTGGCACTCACTGCCGCCAGATTGCAGGCAATGCTGGATTTGCCCACACCACCTTTCTGATTGAACACCACGCGCCGCATGACAAAACCTCCGTGTATCAAAGAATGACCGAGTGTAGTTGCCTGTGCGTACGCTTCGCTACCTTCAACGACGCGGACTACAGAGTCAGGTGCAGAAATCAGCGGGCACAGAGGGCAAAAACCTGCCGTGTGCGCTGACAGGCCCGACAGACAAATCCGGCACGATCCGGATAATGGCCAAGTGACAGTTTTTCTGCGGACCACTCGGTACATTTTGCTGCGCAAAACGTAACCAACATTTGCTACACACTCGTCGCACCGGGATAATGCGCGCCACCCGGCGCCAAGCGCCACATCAGGTCAGCCGCGGCTTTGGCGACTCAAAGCGTCATAAAAAGCCCGCAGGGGCAGGATGAACATCCGTGATCAACTTCAACATCGCCCAATGGCGCGCATGGGCCCCGGGGCTCGACAGCGTGGACGCGTGGCAGGCCTGGAGCCGACAACCGGTCGTACTCCCGGACAGCGATGCCGCGCCCGATGTGTCGTTTCTGCCCGCCATGCAGCGCCGGCGCCTCAGCCGTCTGGCGCGCATGGCGTTCAGTGTCGGCTGGCCACTGGCCGACGGACGGGAAAACCTGCCGCTGGTGTTTGTTTCACGACACGGCGAAACCCCGCGCACCTTCGAGATCCTCAGTGACCTGGCCAAGGACGAGCCGTTGTCGCCGACGCAGTTCAGCCTGTCGGTGCACAACGCGATCATCGGTCTGTGGTCGATCATGCGCGGCGAAACCAGCGAAATGACGGCCCTTGCGGCAGCGGGCGATGGCCTGGAACATGGCATTCTCGAAGCGGCCGCCCTGCTCGATGAAGGCGCTCCGGCGGTGCTGCTGATCATCACCGAAGAACAGCCGCCCCAAGCCTATTCGCAGTGGATCGACGACGTGCCGTTCCCTTACGCGGTCGGTTTGCTGCTCACCCCCGGTACCGACTGGCGGCTGACCTTGAACAGCGGCCAGGAAGCAGTGTCCAAAGCGCACTGGCCACACGCACTGAACCTGTTGCGAACCCTGCTCGGTCAGCAAACCCATTGCCAACATGCCTGGAAAAATCGTGTATGGACCTGGCAACGCAACCCGTGACCGAGAAAAACCGCGACGCCTACTACTGGCGCCTCCTGGCCACCGCCGCAAGTTTCGCGCTGTTCGGGCTGGGCGGGTTGTGCTTGCGCCTGCTGGTGTTTCCGCTGCTCGGTTGCCTGCCCGGCGATGCCTTGAAACATCGTCAGCGCGCACGGCAGACCGTCAGTCGGCTGTTCTGGTTTTTCGTCCGTTTCATGGCCCGCACCGGCGTGCTGACGTATGACATTCAAGGGGCGGAACGTCTCGGTCGCCCGGGGCAAATGATCATCGCCAACCACCCGTCGCTGATCGACGTGGTGTTCCTGATCGGCCTCGTGCGTCAAGCCAATTGCGTGGTGAAGAAAAGCCTCTGGGAAAACCCGTTCACCCGTGGCCCGCTGCGCCGCACCGAATACATCAGCAATGACGGCAGCATGGACATGCTCGACGCCGCCGCCGAGTCCCTGCAAAACGGCCAGACCCTGATCATTTTCCCCGAAGGCACGCGCACTCAGCCCGGTCAGGCGCCAGCCTTTCATCGGGGGGCGGCGGCGATTGCCCTGCGCGGTGCGAAAATCCTTACGCCAGTGGTCATCAAGGTCAATCCGACCACCTTGACCAAGGCCGAACCCTGGTATCGGATCCCCCACCGCCGCGTGCACTTCAGTTTTCGTGTCGGGGCCGATATAGACCCACAGACTTTCGCCACGCAAGGCCCCGCACCGCAGGCCTCGCGCAAGCTCAACGATTATTTGCACTCTTACTTTATTAAGGAGCTCGCCGAAGATGAGCGATCTGAATAACCCTAGCCTGGTGCGCGACATCAAACGGCTGATCATCGATGCCCTGGGCCTCGAAGACATCAGCGTCGACGATATCGGTGACGAACAGACGCTGTTCGGCGAAGGGCTGGGCCTGGATTCGGTCGACGCGCTGGAACTGGGTCTGGCGATCCAGAAAAAATACGGCATCAAGATCGACGCCGACGCCAAAGACACCCGTAACCACTTCACCAACGTGGCGAGCCTTGCGGCATTCGTCACGGCAAAACAGGCAGCTTGAGACCGGACCATGCAAACTCGTGACGACATTTTCAACACCCTGCGCGATGCCTTGGTCGAGCTGTTCGAACTGGATCCGGGGCGCATCAGCCTGGAGTCCAACCTGTATCAGGATCTGGAGATCGACAGCATCGACGCGGTCGATCTGATCGATCACATCAAACGCCAGACCGGCAAGAAAATCGCCGCCGAAGAATTCAAGTCGGTGCGCACCGTCGGCGACGTGGTCGAGGCGGTCTACCGTCTGGTTCAACCGGCCGCATGAGCCGATTGATCGGCCTCGGCCTGCTGCTGGCGGGGCTGCTGTACCCCTTTGCGGTGTATTTCGGCATGGAGCACTTCGCCCCGTGGCAGTTCGGGCTGCTGCTGGGTAGCCTGTGGCTGGCGCGCGCCCTGACTGGCGAGCGCAAGCCAGGCAGTCTGTGGATGGCCTGCGTGGCGATCGTGTTCTGCCTGCTGCTGGCGCTGTTTGACAGTCCGCTGTTGCTGCGCTGGTACCCGGTGCTGATCAGCGGCTTCATGCTGGTGCTGTTCAGCCTGAGTCTGAAATGGGGCCCGCCGATGGTCGAGCGCCTGGCGCGACTGCGCGAGCCGCAACTGCCGCCCGAGGCGATCCGCTACACCCGTCAGGTCACCGTGGCCTGGAGCGTGTTTTTCTTCTGCAACGGTTTGTGCGCCGCGCTCCTGACCCTGTGGGCACCGCTGCATTGGTGGATGTTGTACACCGGCCTGATCTCCTACGGATTGATCGGCCTGATGTTTGCCATTGAATGGCTGATACGACAACGGGTAAGAGGCCGTAAATGAACTGGATAAAACTTGAGCAACTGTTGCTCAAGGCCCTGCCGGGACGAGCGATCACCGACACCCCGGCCCTCGACCATGCGCAACTGCGCGAGCAGGCGCTGCGCGTTGCCGCCGGCCTGCAGGCACGCGGCGTGCAGCACATGGCGGTGCATCTGGAGGATGCCGCCGACCTCGCCATCGCCCTGCTCGGGGCCTGGCGCGCCGGCGTCAGCGTCCTGTTGCCCGCGGACCTGCAAGCGCAGACCCGCCAGCGCTGGTCGAGCGAAGTCGATCTGTGGCTAAGCGATCACTCCGATGATTCACACCTGAGCGATCTGTTGCAGCCTGCCCTGCCCGGCGCCGAACTGGATCTCGACCAGTGCCGCCTGAGCCTGTGCACCTCCGGCTCCAGCGGTGAGCCCAAGCGCATCGACAAGACCCTGCGCCAACTGGCCAACGAGGTCGAAGCCCTGGAGCAGCTGTGGGGGGCGGATCTGGGTGAAGCCTGGATCATCGGCAGTGTCGCCACTCAGCACATCTACGGCTTGTTGTTCCGCGTGCTGTGGCCGCTGTGCGCGGGACGGCCGTTCGTGCGCAGGCAACTGGCGTTCCCGGAAGATCTGCAACGCGCCAGCCGCGAGCATCCGGCCTTCGCCTGGGTCGGCAGCCCGGCGCTGCTCAAGCGCATGGGCGACAACCTCGACTGGCCGGCACTGAGTGCCGTGCGCCGGGTGTTTTCTTCCGGCGGCGCATTACCCGCAGACGCGGCGCAAAGCCTGCAGCAACGCTTGCAACAGTGGCCGACCGAAATCCTCGGCAGCTCGGAAACCGGCGGCATCGCCTGGCGCCAAGGCGCCAGCCTGTGGCAGCCCTTCGCCGGGGTTGAACTGAGCCAGGACAGCGACGGCGCCCTGCTGATCGCTTCCCCCTATTTGCCGGCGGGGCATGTCGAACACACCGCCGACGCTGCGTGCATCGCTGCCGACGGGCGTTTCGAACTGCTCGGGCGGCTGGACCGTATCGTCAAACTCGAAGAGAAGCGCATTTCCCTGCCGATGCTGGAACAGGCACTGGGCGCCCATGACTGGGTCGCCGAAGCACGGCTGGGCGTGGTTCAGGAAAACCGCGCAGTACTCGGCGCCTTGCTGGTGCTCAGCGACGCCGGCCTGTTTGCCTTGCGTGAACACGGCCGCCGCAGCCTGACCGAAGCCCTGCGCAAGCACCTGAGCCAGCATTGCGAAGCGCTGGCCTTGCCCCGGCGCTGGCGTCTGGTGCGGCAACTGCCGCTGAACAGCCAGGGCAAACTGCCCCAGGCCGACATCGAAGCACTGTTGCTGGCGCCACGGCCGAAAGCGCCAGAAGTGCTGGAGCAAGTCGAAACCGACAGCGAGTGGAGCCTGCAATTGAGTGTTCCACCGGATCTGGCCTACTTCAGCGGCCACTTCCCCAAAGCCCCGGTGCTGCCCGGCGTGGTGCAGGTCGAATGGGCACTGAACCTCGGCCGACAACTGCTGAACCTGCCCGGCAAATTTGCCGGCATGGAAGTGCTGAAATTCCAGCAACTGGTGCGCCCGGGCGATGAAGTCCAGCTGCATCTGCGTTTCGATCCCGAGCGCGGCAAGCTGTATTTCGCCTACCGCAATGACACCGCGACCTGCTCCAGCGGACGCATCCTGCTAGGAGCCGCCGATGCATAACCCTTGCGCCGTAATTCCGGTCTACAACCATGAAACCGCGATCGGCACCGTGGTCGACGCCCTGCTCGCCCAGGACCTGCCGTGCATTCTGGTGGACGACGCGAGCACCCCGTCGTGCGCGCGCGTGCTGGATGCGCTGGCCGAGCGTGATCAGGTGCATCTGGTGCGCCTGACCCTCAATCAGGGCAAGGGCGGCGCGGTGATGACCGGCCTGCGCGAAGCGGCGCGTCTGGGCTTCACCCATGCCCTGCAAGTGGACGCCGATGGCCAGCACGACCTGCACGACGTCGCGCGTTTCGTCGCGGAATCCCGCGCCCACCCGGACGCGATGATCTGCGGTTATCCGCTGTTCGACGAGAGCGTGCCCAAGGGCCGCTTGTACGCGCGTTATCTGACTCATGTGATGGTCTGGATCAACACGCTGTCGCTGCAGATCCGCGATTCGATGTGCGGCTTTCGCGTCTACCCGCTGACTCCGACGCTGGCGCTGATCGACTCGGCGCGGGTCGGCAAGCGCATGGATTTCGACTCCGACATCCTCGTGCGCCTGGCGTGGCGCAACCAGCCGATGCGCTGGCTACAGACCAGCGTGCATTACCCGCTGGACGGCGTCTCGCACTTCCGCCTGTTCCTCGACAACGCGCTGATTTCCAGCATGCATACCCGGTTGTTCTTCGGCATGCTGCTGCGCCTGCCCGTCATCCTCTGGCGACGGTGGCGCACATGAGCGTCGAAACCGACAAGAAGCACTGGGCCGACCGAGAAGAGCGCGGCAGCTTCCTGCTGATGAAATTCACCGCAGTCGCCGCTAAAGTGCTTGGCCGACGCCTGCTCAGTCCGCTGCTGTACGGCATCGTCCTGTACTTCTTCCTGTTCGGCCGTACCGCGCGCAACAGTGCCTGGCAATACCAGCAACGGCTGGCCGACTGGAGCAACCGCGCCGAATTGCGCCCGAGTTACTGGCGCGTGTTCCGCCAGTTCATGGCGTTCGCCGATTCGCTGCTCGACAAGCTCGACGTGTGGAACGGCAAGCTGCGCATCGAGCAAATCGAAATCATCGACCCGGCACTGCTGCGCAATCAGCTGCGCGGCAGTCGCGGGCAACTGCTGGTCGGCGCGCATCTGGGCAACCTCGAAGTGTGCCGCGCACTGGCCGAGATTGGCGAAAAGGTCACCATGAACGTGTTGGTACACACCAAGCACGCCGAACAGTTCAACCGCTTGCTGGGCGAGGCCGGCGCGACCAATCTGCGCCTGATTCAGGTCAGCGAACTGGACCCGGTGATCATGCTGCAACTGCACGAACGCCTGGAGCGCGGTGAATGGCTGGCGATTGCCGGCGACCGCGTGCCGTTGCACGGCGGGCGCAGCGTCAGCGTGGATTTTCTCGGCCACCCGGCAGCGTTTCCGCAAGGCCCGTGGTTGCTGGCCGGTTTGCTCAAATGCCCGGTCAACCTGCTGATGTGCCTGAAACAACCGGACGGTCACTATCGCCTGACCCTCGAACCGTTTGCCGACAGCGTGGTGTGGACGCGCCGCGAGCGCGAGCAGGTCATTCATCAGTGGGCCACCCGCTACGCGCAGCGCCTGAGTCACTATTGCCTCCAAGCCCCGCACCAATGGTTCAACTTTTACCCTTTCTGGAAGACCGATGACGACGCCAACCCATGAGCCGGTAACCTTCGGCGAACGCCCTTTGCGCATCGAAGACGTGCTGGCCCTGGCCAACCGTCAGGCGCCCGTGCAGTTGCAGAGCGACGCCGCTTACCGTGAGCGCATCGCCAAAGGCGCGCGGTTTCTCGATTCGCTGCTGGACAAGGAAGGCGTGATCTACGGCGTGACCACCGGTTACGGCGATTCCTGCGTGGTCGCGGTGCCGCTGCATCACGTCGAGGCACTGCCGCGTCATCTCTACACCTTCCACGGTTGCGGCCTCGGCAAACTGCTCGACCCGCAAGCCACCCGCGCCGTGCTGGCGGCGCGCTTGCAGTCGCTGTGCCACGGCGTGTCCGGCGTGCGCATCGAACTGCTGGAGCGCCTGCACGCCTTCCTTGAGCACGACATCCTGCCGCTGATCCCCGAAGAAGGTTCGGTGGGTGCCAGCGGTGATCTGACACCGCTGTCCTACGTCGCCGCGACCCTGTCCGGCGAGCGCGAAGTGTGGTTCCGTGGCGAGCGTCGCCAGGCTGCCGACGTGCATCGTGAACTCGGCTGGACGCCGCTGGTGCTGCGCCCGAAAGAAGCGCTGGCGTTGATGAACGGCACTGCGGTGATGACCGGACTGGCCTGCCTGGCCTACGCCCGCGCCGACTATCTGCTGCAACTGGCCACGCGCATCACCGCGCTCAACGTGGTCGCGCTGCAAGGCAATCCGGAACACTTCGACGAGCGTCTGTTCGCCGCCAAGCCGCATCCGGGGCAGATGCAGGTCGCCGCGTGGCTGCGCAAGGATCTGGCGATCGACGCGCCGACCGCGCCGCTGCATCGCCTGCAGGATCGCTACTCGCTGCGCTGCGCCCCGCACGTGCTCGGGGTGCTGGCCGACAGCCTGAACTGGCTGCGCTCGTTCATCGAGACCGAACTCAACAGCGCCAACGACAACCCGATCATCGACGCCGAAGCCGAACGCGTGCTGCACGGCGGGCACTTCTACGGCGGGCACATCGCGTTCGCCATGGACAGCCTGAAAAATCTGGTGGCCAACGTCGCCGACCTGCTCGACCGGCAACTCGCGCTGCTGGTCGACGAGCGCTACAACCACGGTTTGCCGAGCAACCTGTCCGGCGCCCCGGCGGAGCGCGCCATGATCAACCACGGCTTCAAGGCCGTGCAGATCGGCACCAGTGCCTGGACCGCCGAAGCGCTGAAAAACACCATGCCGGCCAGCGTGTTCTCGCGCTCCACCGAGTGCCACAACCAGGACAAGGTGAGCATGGGCACCATCGCCGCCCGTGACGCGATCCGCGTGCTGGAGCTGACCGAACAGGTCGCCGCCGCCACGTTGCTCGCGGCCAATCAAGGCGTGTGGTTGCGCGGTCGTGATGAAGACGCGCGTGCGCTGCCACCTTCGCTGGCCGCCATGCACGAAGAGCTGGCCAAGGACTTCCCGCCGGTGATCGAAGACCGTGCACTCGAAGGCGAACTGCGCCTGTGCCTGCAACGCATCGCCGAGCAACACTGGAGGCTGCATGCGTAGCGCCGGAGTGCTGCACGCCGACACGGAAATCCTCGTGCCGTTTTTTGACGTCGACACTATGCACGTGGTCTGGCACGGGCATTACGTCAAATACCTGGAAGTGGCGCGCTGCGCGCTGCTCGACCAGATCGGCCACAACTACACGCAGATGTCCGAGTCCGGTTACGCGTGGCCGATCATCGACCTGCAAATGCGTTATGTGCGCGGCGCGGTGTTCGGCCAGCGCCTGAACGTGCGCGCCAGTCTGGTGGAGTGGGAGAACCGCTTGAAGATCAATTATCTGATCACCGACTTGCAGACCGGCGAACGCCTGACCCGCGCCAGCTCGGTGCAGGTGGCGGTCGAAATAAGCAGCCGCGAAATGCAACTGGCTTCCCCCAAAGTGTTCACCGATGCGGTGCAAAGGATGCTGCGATGAACCTGTTCTGCAAAGGCCTTGGCGCGCTGGCGCTGCTCGCCGTGTCGATGCTGGCAAACGCCTTCGACCTGCAACAGCTGAGCGAACAACTGGCGAAACCGGACGTTATCCACGGCCAGTTCATTCAGGAAAAACACCTGCGCGCCCTGCCTCAGCCGTTGCTCAGCAAGGGCAGCTTCGTGCTGGCGAAAAACCACGGTCTGCTCTGGCTGCTCAAGACCCCGCTGCAACAGGATTACCGCATCACCGCCAACGGCATCGCCCGTCGTGACGGCAACGCTTGGCAGTTGCTGCCGAACAAGAGCGCCGGGGCCGAACAGAACCGTTTGTTCCTCGCCGTGCTGCAAGGTGACAGCAGCGGCTTGCAGCGGGATTTCGAACTGGCCCTGAGCGGCGACGCACAGCAGTGGAAACTCACCCTGACCCCGCGTTCGGTGCTGCTCAAGCAAGTGTTCAATCAGATCAATATCAACGGTGGTGAGCTGGTACAGACCATCGAACTGCTGGAAACCCAGGGCGACAGCACCGTGCTGCGCATGCAGGACAGCATTGCAAACCAGCCGTTGAGCGAAGCGGAGCAACATGACTTTGCCGAGTGAACGCAGGCTGCCGTGGCTGTTCCTGATCCTGCTGCTGGCGGTTGTCGCGCTGGCCGGGTGGCAGTGGCGCGACGGTGCGCCGCTGTCGGCCAACCTCATGGAACTGGTGCCCGGGACCAACCCTGACGCCCTCGAACTGCGCGCCGAACAGCGCATGCAGGAGCCGCTCAATCGGGAAATGCTGGTGCTGGTCGGGCACGCCGATCGCCAGCAAGCGCTGGCCATGGCGCAAACCCTCGGCGAGCAATGGCAAGCCAGCGGTCTGTTCGAAAAGGTCCAGTGGAATCTGCAGGCAGACCTCCCGGCGCTGCGCACGCAACTGCTGCAAGGGCGGCTGGCGATGCTCTCGGCGGATGACCGGCAACTGCTGACCGAGCATCCCGATGCGTTCATTCAGCAACGGGTGCAGGCGCTGTTCGACCCGTTCAACGGTTTCACCTTGGTACCGAGCCAGGACGACTGGCTGGGCCTGACCGGGCGCATCCAGAACAGCCAGCCGAAACACGGTGCGGTGCAACTGGACATCGGCAGCGGCGCACTGGTCGCCGATGCGGACGGAAAAAGCTGGGTGCTGCTGCGCGCGCGCACCACCGGCAATGCCTTCGACATGAACCTGCCGCTGAAAGTCGCCGATCTGTTGCAGCACAGTCGCGAGCAAGCGGCGAAATCCGATGTACAACTGTTGGCCGCCAGCGGTCTGCTGTACGCCGCCAACGGTCAGCAGCAAGCCACCCGCGAAATGACCTGGGTCGGCGGCGGCGCCACCCTCGGTATTCTGCTGTTGCTGCTGTTGGCGTTTCGTCGCTGGCGGGTGCTGATGGCGTTCGTGCCGGTGCTGGTGGGCATGCTGTTCGGCGCGGTGGCCTGCGTCGCGGTGTTCGGCCACATGCATGTGATGACGCTGGTGCTCGGCTCCAGCCTGATCGGCGTGGCGGTGGATTACCCGCTGCACTATCTGTCGAAAAGCTGGAGCCTCAAGCCGTGGCGCAGTTGGCCGGCGCTGCGCCTGACCCTGTCCGGGCTGACGCTGAGCCTGATCACCAGCGCCATCGGTTATCTGGCGCTGGCCTGGACGCCCTTTCCGGCGTTGACGCAAATCGCGGTGTTCTCCGCTGCCGGCTTGCTCGGCGCGTATCTGTCGGCGGTGTGCCTGCTGCCGGCCCTGCTGAAAAACGTTGAGCTGCAACCGGCGCAATGGCCGCTGCGCCTGGCCGAGCGCTTGGTGCAACTGCGCGAAAACCTGCTCGAACACGTACGCACCCCGGTGCTGCTGGCGCTGCTGATCGCCTTCTGCGCTGGCGGTCTGGTGCAGCTGCAAAGCAAAAACGACATTCGCCAATGGGTCGGCGCGCCACAACGCCTGACCGATGAGGCGCAGACCATCGCACGCATCACCGGCTATCAGCCGACCAGCCAGTTCTTTCTGGTGCGCGGGGCCAATCAGCAGGAGTTGCTGGAGCGTCAGGCCGCGCTGAGCGAACGCCTGCAGCAACTGGTCAACCTCGACAAACTGCAAGGCTATCTGGCCCTCGATCAGTTGCTCAGTCCGCCGAGCCAGCAACAGCAGGTTCGCGAAGCGCTGAGCAAACTGCCGCAACACTGGCAGCCATTGCTCGACCTCGGCGTGCCGCTCGCGGCGTTGCAAACCGAGTTGCAGCAGTTGCAGAGTCTGCCTGCCGAAGACATCGACGCGGCACTGGCCGGGCCGTTGGGCGAACCCTACCGCACGCTGTGGCTCGGCCCGACCGCTGACGGCGTAGCGGCGATGACCAGCCTGCAGGGCCTGAACAATCCGTCCCTGCTGCGGGTGCAGGCGCTGGACTTGCCGGGGGTGATGCTGGTCGATCGGCTCGGTGAATTGAACAACGTGTTTGCCGCGACCCAGATCAGCGCCGCCGAACTGAAGCTCGCCTCCTGCGTATTGATTGTGCTGGTGCTGATCGTGCCGTTCGGCTTCGGCGGCGCGTTGCGCATCGTCGCCCTGCCGCTGCTGGCGGCGCTGTGCAGCCTGGCCAGCCTCGGATGGCTCGGCCAGCCGCTGACCCTGTTCAGCCTGTTCGGCCTGCTGCTGGTGACGGCGATCAGCGTCGATTACGCGATCCTGATGCGTGAACAGGTTGGCGGTGCGGCGGTGAGTCTGCTGGGCACCCTGCTGGCGGCGCTGACGACCTGGTTGTCGTTCGGTTTGCTGGCAGTGTCGAGCACGCCGGCGGTGAGCAACTTCGGCCTGGCGGTAAGCCTCGGGCTGGCCTTCAGCTTCATTCTCGCGCCATGGGCCGGACGTCACGCCCACAGCACCAGCGTCGCGGAGCCGGCAGCGTGATGGTCGTCGGCTTCTGGTTCATGGCCCTGGCGCTGTTCGCCGTGGCGACCCGTATCGGTCGGCACTTCGGCCTGATTCCGATCGTCAGCCAGTTGCTGCTGGCCAGCTTCGGTTTGCCGCTGTTGATGTACTTCTGGATTGAGCCGACCTGGCAACTCAACGGCGCCGAACTGATTGCACCAGGGTGGCTGAAAGACCTCTACAGCCTGAGTTTCGCTCTGCTGCTCGGGCACATTCTCAGTGATGTGATCGACCTGCGTCTGGATCGCCAGAGCGTGAAAATCGCCGTGCCGAGTTTTGCCGTGCCATTTGCCTCCGGTCTGGCGGCCGCCGCTTGGTTGCTGCCAGCGCAACCGTGGCTGAACTCGCTGGCGATCGGTCTGGTGTTCGCGATCACGGCGATCCCGGTGCTGTACCTGTACCTGCGCCACATCGACTACCCGCCCGCCGCCACCCGGCGTCTGGTGCAGACCGCAATCCTCATCGACCTGACCTGCTGGACGCTGTTCGGCCTCGCTCAAGGCAGCCTGCATCTGAGCAGTCTGTTGCTGCCGCTGGGACTGGCCTGCGTGCCGCTGCTGTTGCATCTGTTGCGCGTGCGCCGACCGCTGACCTACAGCCTCGGCTTCTTTGCGCTGCTGGTGTTGGCCGAGCACTACAAACTCAACGCGCTGATTTTCGGCATCGGTTATCTGCTGTGCATGGCCTTGCTGAAAGTGCCGTTGGTGCTGCCATTGCCGGCGCGGTGGATGAGCCGCTTGCAGACGTGGATCGCGATCCCGCTGATCCTCACCTTCGGCATCGTGCAGATCGACGTGCACAGCGCCCTGGCCAGCCTTGGCGCGGTGCAATGGGCGGCGCTGCTGCTGTTGCCGATTGCCAGTAAACTGCTCGGCAACTGGCTCGGGCTGGGCTGGGCCGGTGCATCGTTCGAAGGCGCCAGCCGCTGGCGTGAAAGCGTGTTGCTGAATATTCGCGGCCTGAGCGAAATCGTCTTTCTCAACCTGCTGCTGCAACAACAGCTCATCAGTCCGGCGCTGTACTTCGCGCTGATGCTGATGGGCCTGATCGCGACGCTGTTGCCGGCCCTGATCGGCCTGCACCGCGCGCCTACGAAAACCAGCGCCACTGCGCCCGGGAGCTCACGTGCCAATCGTTGAAATGGAATCCCGTCAGGTCGTGATCATTGGCGCGGGCCCCTCCGGGGCCATCGCCGCCGCGTTGCTCAAGCGCCAGGGCCACGATGTGCTGGTGATCGAGCGCCAGCATTTCCCGAGGTTTTCCATCGGCGAAAGCCTGCTCAGCCATTGCCTGGATTTCGTCGAAGAGGCCGGCATGCTCGATACAGTCAATGCCGCCGGTTTCCAGCGCAAGACCGGTGCCGCCTTCGCCTGGGGCGAGCGCTACAGCGCCTTCGATTTCAGCGACACCTTCACCGCAGGCAAGCCGACCACGTTCCAGGTGCAGCGCGCCGATTTCGACAAGCTGCTGGCTGATCAGGCTGAATTGCAGGGTGCCGAATTCCGTTACGGCGATGCCATCGTCCGCGTCGATTTCGACCGGGCCAAACCGCAGCTTGACGTGCTGCGCGAAGACGGCAGCGAGTACCGCATCGAAGCGGACTTTGTGCTCGACGCCAGCGGTTACGGGCGCGTGCTGTCGCGTTTGCTTGATCTGGAAGCGCCGTCGAATTTCCCGGTGCGCCAGGCAGTATTCACCCACGTTGAAGATCACATCGATAACCCGGCCTTCGACCGCGAGAAGATCCTCGTCACCACCCACCCCGAGCACCGCGACATCTGGTTCTGGACGATCCCGTTCAGCAACGGGCGCTGCTCGGTGGGCGTGGTGGCTGCTGCCGAGCACTTCAAGGGGCGCGACAGCGATCTGGATGCCTGCCTGCGCGGTTTCATCGGCGAAACGCCGAGCCTCGCCGCTGTATTGAACAACGCGGTGTGGGACACCCCGGCGCGTACCCTCGGCGGTTATGCGGCCAATGTGAAAACCCTGCACGGTCCGGGCTTCGCCCTGCTTGGCAACGCGGCGGAATTTCTCGACCCGGTGTTCTCCTCCGGCGTGACCATCGCCATGCGTTCGGCGAGCATGGCCGCCGCTGTCCTGCACCGGCAGTTGCAGGGGGAAATCGTCGATTGGCAGCGCGAGTTCGCCGAGCCGCTCAAACGTGGCGTCGACACCTTCCGCTGCTACGTCGAGGGCTGGTATGCCGGCACCTTTCAGGACGTGATTTTTTATCAAGACAGTCAGGCGGACATTCGCCGAATGATCTGCTCGATCCTCGCCGGCTACGCCTGGGATGAACGCAATCCGTTCGTCAGCGAAGCACGCCGCCGACTGAAGATGATTTCCGAACTCTGTGCAAAGGACGCCCCATGAATTACTTGAGCGACAGCTACGTCGAGGAAACCCGCTTCGGTTTCTGGTTCCTGCGCAGCCACACCTGGCAGCACCATGTGCTGCGCGTGGCGATCAACGATTTACGCGGATTGTTCAGCGATTCGCTGCCGGCCAATCCGGTGCTGCTGGACGCTGGTTGCGGTCAGGGCAAATCGTTCCGCCACCTGCACCAGACCTTCGCCCCACAGCATCTGATCGGCGTCGACGCCGACCCGCACAGCCTGCAATTGAGCGCCGAAGAAGCGGCGCGGCAGGGCTTCGACGTCGAGCTGATCGGCAGCGACTGCGCGACGCTCAATGTGGCCGATGCCAGTGTTGACCTGCTGTTCTGCCACCAGACCTTTCATCATCTGGTCGAGCAGGAAAAAGCCCTCGCCGAGTTCTACCGCGTGCTCAAACCGGGTGGTTATCTGCTGTTCGCCGAGTCCACCGAGGCATACATTGATACTTGGGTGATCCGCTGGCTGTTCCGCCATCCGATGCAGGTGCAAAAGAGCGCGGCGCAGTACCTGGAGATGATTCGCCAGCAGGGTTTCGAGTTTGGCGAGCGCAATGTTTCGTACCCGTATTTGTGGTGGAGCCGGTCGAAGGATTTCGGACTGCTGGAACGGTTCGGATTGCGCCGGCCGAAGCCGTTTGGCGAGCGTGAGGAAACGTTGGTGAACGTTGTCGCCCGCAAGCCATTGCAGGAATCCATCTGATGTACCACTTTCGATCAGCACAGCTAAACCCCTGTGGGAGCTGGCTTGCCAGCGATAGCGGTGTGTCAGTTAACCAAAATGCTGGATGTGCCGCCGCCATCGCTGGCAAGCCAGCTCCCACAAGGTTTGCGGTATGGCTGATTTTGGTGGCATTTGCTTTGCTGAGTGGTTGCGCCAGCCAGGCCCCGCTGCCCGCGAGCGACCCGACGCTGCCGTTACCGCTGCAACTGCACATCGAGCGCCAACAGGCCGATCAGCGTCAGGACTGGCTGTTGGTGATCCAGCGCGAAGGCCCCGGCATCCGCTGGTCGATGATGGATCCGCTGGGCATTCCCCAGGCCCGTCAGCAACTGATCGACGGGCGCTGGCAGGCCGACGGGCTGCTGCCGCCCAATCCCGAAGCCCGGGAGCTGTTTGCCGCGCTGCTGTTCGCCCTGACCCCGTCCGGCGAACTGGCGCGCACTTACCCCACCGCGCAGCAGCAGGGCGAGCAACGCACGCTGGCGCCGCGCTGGACGATCCGTTATGCACAACCGTTGAGTTTCCAATTGAATCTGCCCCAAGGCCCGCACTATCGGGTTTCTCCTCTCGGTGAGCCGACGCCATGACTGCCTACCTCAATGCCCTCGGCGTGATCTGCGCGCTGGGCCGCGACAAGCAACAGGTCGCGCAGAACCTGTTTGCCGGTGACTGCTCGGGCATGCGCCGCGAGTCCGGCTGGGTTGCCGAGCGTGAATTGCCCGTGGCGGCGGTGCATGGTGAGCTGGCGCCTGTTCCGGCCGAACTGACCGACCAGCGCAGCCGCAACAATCAACTGCTGCTGGAAGCCGCGCTGCAGATTCGCGAGGACATCGACCGGGCCATCCAGACGTATGGTCGCGAGCGCATCGGCGTGGTGCTCGGCACCAGCACCTCGGGGATCGACGAGGCCAGCCGCGGGCTGGCGCACTACCTTCGCGAGCAGCAGTTCCCTACCGAGTACGACTATCGGCAACAGGAACTCGGCGCGCCGGCGAACTTTCTCGCCGATTGGCTGCAGCTCAGCGGCCCGGCCTACGTGATTTCCACCGCCTGCACGTCCAGTGCGCGGGCGTTGATGAGCGCACAGCGCCTGCTTGATCTGGGCCTGTGCGACGCGGTGCTGTGCGGCGGGGTCGACAGCCTGTGCAAACTGACGCTCAACGGTTTCAGCGCACTGGAAGCGGTGTCCGACCAGCGCTGCAATCCGTTCTCGGCCAACCGTAACGGCATCAACATCGGCGAAGCGGCGGTGCTGTTTCTGATGAGCCAGCAGCGCAGCGACGGCCCGGCCATTGCCCTGCTCGGCAGCGGCGCCAGCTCCGACGCGCACCATATTTCCGCGCCGGAACCGAGCGGTCGCGGCGCCCTGCAAGCCATGCAGAAAGCCTTGAGCCGCGCACAGTTGCAAGCGGCGCACATCAGCTACCTGAACCTGCATGGCACCGCGACCCAGCACAACGATGCGATGGAAAGTCTGGCAGTCGCCACGCTGTTTCCCGACGGCGTGGCCTGCTCGTCGACCAAGCCGATGACCGGTCACACCCTCGGCGCGGCCGGTGCGCTGGAAGCAGCGTTCTGCTGGCTGAGCCTGAGCGCCGACAACCCGCAACAAGCCTTGCCGCCCCACGTCTGGGACGCCCAGCCCGACCCCGACTTGCCGGCGCTGAAGTGGGTGACCGCGAGCGAACGCCTGTCGTCCATTGCACCCCGCTACCTGATGAGCAATTCGTTTGCCTTCGGCGGCAACAACGTCAGCCTGATTATCGGAGACGCTCCATGAATGACTGGCCGCTCGCCGAACTGCTGCCCCACGCTGGCGACATGATCCTGATCGACCGCATCCTCAGCTTCGACGAAGAGCAGATCCACACCCGCCTCACCGTCAAGCCCGACGGTTTGTTCAACCTGCCAGACGGCAGCCTGCCGGCGTGGGTCGGCATCGAGTTGATGGCGCAAAGCGTAGCCGCCTTCGCCGGTTGCCACGCACGGCAGAAGGGCAACCCGGTCGCGCTGGGTTTCCTCCTCGGGACACGTAAATTCGAGTGCAACGTCGAGGCGTTTCCGGCCGGCAGCGAACTGACCATCCACGGCATTCGTTCGCTGGAAGACGACAACGGCATGGGTGTTTTCGAATGCCATATCAACGCCCCCGGCATTGAGGCCAGCGCACGTTTGAACGTGTTCCGCCCGCCGCAGCCCAGCCAATATCTTGAACAAACCAGGGAGTCGAACGATGACTGAATCCGTACTGGTCACCGGCTCCAGCCGTGGTATCGGCCGCGCCATTGCCTTGCGTCTGGCACAGGCCGGGCACGACATCGTCCTGCATTGCCGCAGCGGCGTTGCCGAAGCGCAAGCGGTACAGGCCGAGATCGAAGCGCTGGGCCGTCACGCGCGCATCCTGCAATTCGACGTCGCCGACCGCGAAGCCTGCAAAACCATCCTTGAAGCTGACGTCGAAACCCACGGTGCTTATTACGGCGTGGTGCTTAACGCCGGCCTGACCCGCGATGGCGCTTTTCCGGCGTTGAGCGATGACGATTGGGACGTGGTGCTGCGCACCAACCTCGACGGTTTCTACAACGTCCTGCACCCGGTGATGATGCCGATGATCCGTCGTCGCGCCGCCGGTCGGATCGTCTGCATCACCTCCGTGTCGGGTTTGATCGGCAACCGGGGCCAGGTCAACTACAGCGCCTCCAAGGCCGGGGTGATCGGCGCTGCGAAGGCGTTGGCGATCGAACTGGGCAAGCGCAAAATCACCGTTAACTGCGTCGCACCGGGCCTGATCGACACAGCGATGCTGGATGAAAACGTGCCGGTGGAAGAGCTGATGAAAATGATCCCCGCACAACGCATGGGCACCCCGGAAGAGGTCGCTGCTGCGGTGAATTTCCTGATGTCGGCGGAAGCTTCGTACATCACCCGCCAGGTCCTGGCGGTCAACGGAGGCTTGTGCTGATGAAGCGCGTCGTCGTCACCGGCATGGCCGGCATCACCTCGCTGGGCAGCGACTGGCAGACCATCTCCGGCAACTTCGCGGCCAACCGCAGCGGCATTCGCCGCATGCACGAGTGGGACCGCTTCAGCGAACTCAACACCCGTCTGGCCGGGCCGATCGATGATTTTCTCGTCCCGGCGCACTGGACCCGCAAGCAACTGCGCAGCATGGGCCGGGTGTCACGGCTGGCGGTGGGTGCGGCGGAGCAGGCGCTGGCTGACGCCGGCCTGCTCGGTGACGAATCGATCAAGGACGGGCGCATGGGTGTGGCGTGTGGTTCGTCCACCGGCAGCACCGACGAGATCAAGGCCTTCGGCAACATGCTGCTGAACTCGGTCGCCGAGGGGCTCAACGCCAACTCCTACGTGCGGATGATGCCGCACACCACCGCGGCCAATATCAGCATTTTCTTCGGCCTCACCGGACGCCTGATCCCGACGTCCAGCGCCTGCACCAGCGGCAGTCAGGGCATTGGCTACGCGTATGAAGCGATCAAGTTCGGACGGCTGCCGCTGATGCTCGCCGGCGGTGCCGAAGAGCTGTGCCCGACCGAAGCCATGGTCTTCGACGCGCTGTACGCCACCAGCCTGAAAAACGACGCGCCACAGACCAGCCCACGTCCATACGACAAGGGCCGCGACGGTCTGATGATCGGCGAAGGCGGCGGCATGCTGGTGCTCGAAGAGCTGGAGCATGCGCTGGCTCGCGGTGCGCGGATCCACGCCGAGATCGTCGGTTTCGGCAGCAACGCCGACGGCCAGCACACCACTCGCCCCGAGCAGATCACCATGCGCCGGGCCATGGAACTGGCGCTGGAAGACGCCGGGCTGACGCCGGATGCCATCGGTTACGTCAATGGACACGGCACGGCTACAGAACAGGGCGACATTGCCGAAACACTGGCAACCAGCAGTCTGTTCGGCGAACACATGCCGATCAGCTCGCAGAAGAGTTTCCTCGGCCACACGCTGGGGGCCTGCGGCGCGCTGGAGTCGTGGTTCAGCATCGAAATGCTCAATCGCGACCTGTATGTGCACACGCTCAACCTCGACGAAGTCGATCCGCACTGCGGCAAGCTCGATTACCTGCGCGGCGAATTCCGCCAGATGCATCACGACTACGTGATGAACAACAATTTCGCTTTTGGTGGCGTCAACACCTCGTTGATTTTCCGCCGCTGGCACTGACCGCAACACGTTTGGAGTGAAGGGAATGACTCAGTTTCACCGCATCGCCGCCCTGCTGGCCCTGGCCTTGGCCTTGGTGCTCGGCGGTTGCACCAGCAAACCGGTTTACAACGCCAAGGAAGAATTTTCGCCCAACCTCGGTTTCACCCAGGCGCAGATGAGCCGCGCCATCGTCACCGCGCTCAACGACCGCCAGTGGGTGGTGCAGTCGGTTCGCCCGGGCATGATCAAAGCGGCGATCACGGTACGCGGACGCCACCACGCCGAGGTCGACATCCCGTTCAGCCCGACCTCGTTTGAAATCGACTACCGCAGCAGCTACGGCCTCGACGCCAAGGACGGCAAGATCCACGGCAACTACAACCGCTGGGTCAACCGCCTGCGCGACAACGTGCTCAAGGAGTTGTCGATCAACCCGGACATCGAGTTCGTCAACGACCTGGGCATCGTCAAGCAAGGCGCCGACGAGCCGACCTACCTGAGCTTTCGCGAGGGCGTCAAACGCGCCACCGACGCCGGTCTGCTGGACGGCAGCGTGAAGTTCTACCTGGCGGGCGAAACCCTGCCCAAGCAAGTGCGCAAACTCGACACCGTGAGCAGCAGCCGCAAAACCAACGGCTCGAACAAATCCGACACCGACGCCTGCTTCTGGGCGCTGCAATCAGCCCTCGCCACCCTGCAGAACGCCGCGAAAAAAGCCGACGCCAACGCGGTGATCAACATCGCCAGCGTCGACCAGCGCGACCTGTACAAGGACACCGAGAAATTCCAGTGCCGCGCCGGCCTGGTGGTGTCGAGCGTGGCGTTGCGTGGGGATTTGGCACACGTTGATTGATTGACAGTAGAAACGACAAAGGGCGCCTTGCGGCGCCCTTTGCTATTCAGTTCAGCTCAAGTGCTGGCATGTAACTTCAAGCCCAACGCCTTCACCACTTTCAGAATCGTTCCAAACTCAGGATTTCCTTCACCTGACAGTGCACGGTAGAGACTTTCTCGAGACAGCCCGGCGTCACGTGCGACTTGGGTCATGCCTCGCGCTCTCGCAATGGTGCCCAGTGCCTTGGCGATAAAGGCAGGATCATCTCCAGCCTCCTCCATGCAGGCATCCAGATAATTGGCCATGTCCTCTTCTGTCTTGAGGTACTCGGCTGAGTCCCAACGAGTGAATTGTTCGGTCATGGGTTTTGCTCCTGCCAAGACTCCGCGATGAGCCTGGCTTGCTTGATATCTCGGGGTTGGCTGCTCTTGTCTCCACCACAAAGGAGGATGACCACTTGCCGACCTTGTTGCATGAAATAGACTCGATATCCGGGGCCATAGTCAATTCTGACTTCGCTGAGCCCCTCACCGACGGCTTTGACATCACCAAAATTCCCATCGGCCATACGATCAATGCGCACCTGAATACGCATCCTGGCGCGGCTGTCAGCCAGCTTCAAAAGCCAGCTGGAGAATGTTGAACTTCGAATGATCTCAGGCATGACCGAGAGTGTAGCCCTTGAGCTACACATGTACCAGACGGTTTTTTCTGCACCGACGTACGGTGTCTACACTCCATAAATCGTTGAATGCTGACTCGCAAAGTCAAGGAGATGACCATGCAAGTGAAAGCCCTGATCGCCGCCGCACTCCTCGGGTTATTGCCCAGCGCCAGCCACGCCACCAATCTGATGTACATGCCGTTCGAAACTGTGCTCTCGGATGCGATTCGCGCCGGGCGGCTGGATGGCAGTGTGAAGTTTTATCTGGTCGGCAACGGGCCTCAGGGAACTCAGCGGTTGTTGCAGCGCGGTGTGGTCAGCGACTTGAAGACCAACGGTTTCAACAAGAGCGATCACGATTCCTGCGAGTGGGTGCTGCAGTCGAACCTGATCAAGTTGCAGGCCGACGCCAAGCGGGTCGGGGCGAATGCGGTGGTCAATATCGTCAGTTATTACGACCAGCATGTGCGCAAGGATTTGAATACCTATGAGTGTCGGGCAGGGATTTTTGTCACGCGAGTGGCGTTGAAGGGGGATCTGGTGCGGTTGCCCTGAAATATGCAGTGTTCGGGCGAGCGTCTTCGCGAGCAGGCTCGCTCCCACCTTGAAATGCGTTGCCCTGTGGGAGCGAGCCTGCTCGCGATTTGATTGCGCAGCAATCAAGCGTTTGAAGGTTCGACTTTACGCGTCAGCAGTTCGACGAACGCCTTGGCCATTGGCGATTTCTGATCCTTGCGCTGCACCAGCCACACCGCCGACACCGCTTGCGGATCGAGCAAAGGCCGATACACCACACCATCGATGCGCATCCGCTGATAAGACGCTGGCAACACCGACACCCCCAAGCCCGCCGCCACCAGCCCGATGATGGTCATCGCCTCGCCCGCCTCCTGGGCGAAATGCGGGCTGAAGCCGGCGTCCCGCGCCAGGCTGAGTAACTGCGCATACAGACCACTGCCGTAACTGCGTGGGAAAAACACGAACGGTTCGAGGGCCAGGGCTGCCAGGAACAGGCCTTCTTCGCTGCCGTTCACCAGCGGATGCTTGGAGCCGAGCACCGCCACCAGCGGCTCACGCATCAGCTCAACCACGCTCAGCGAATCCGGCAAACCCAGCGGACGCATGATGCCGACTTCGATCGACTCATCCACCAGCGCGTCCGCGACCATGGTGCTGCTCATTTCCCGCAGGTTCAGGTGCACCGCCGGGAAGCGCTGGCGAAACGAAAAAATCGCCTGTGGAATGGTTGAGTTGAACGGCGCCGACGAGGTGAAGCCGATCTTCAGTTCCCCCAACTCTCCGAGTTGCGCCCGCCGTGCAACATCCGCCGCTTTGTCGACTTGAGCCAGCACCAGCCGCGCCTCCTGCAGAAACAATCGGCCGGCCTCGCTCAGCTCGACCCGACGATTGGTGCGCTCGAACAACCGCGCGCCGACCTCTTGCTCCAGCGCCTGAATCTGCTGACTCAGCGGTGGTTGAGAGATCCCCAGCACCTGTGCGGCGCGGCCGAAATGCAATTCTTCGGCGACGGCGATGAAGTAGCGCAGATGACGCAATTCCATGGAAACCCCATTAGGTCGTTAAAGCTATCAAACAGGTCGAACAATATATTGGATAGAAACATTAGCCAGCTATATGATTTTTTCATTGCCTGCCTGGCCGTGCCCTCCGAGGTCTGATGTGAAAACCGCCGCCGCCCCTCTTGCCCATGAAGTTCCGCCTGCCGCGGCGGACGATGTCATCGCCGAGCTGCAGGAGATCTACATCGAAAAAGGCACGCCGATGTTCATGCGCACGGTGCTGGCGCTGTTCAGCGGCGGCTTCGCGACCTTCGCTTTGCTGTATTGCGTGCAGCCGATGATGCCGCTGCTGTCCCACGAGTATGGAATCAACGCGGCGCAGAGCAGCCTGATTCTGTCGGTGGCGACCGGCATGCTGGCCTTCGGTCTGCTGATCACAGGGCCGATCTCTGACCGCATCGGGCGCAAACCGGTGATGGTCGCGGCACTGTTCGCCGCCGCGTTGTGCACGATCGCCAGTTCGATGATGCCGAGCTGGCACGGCGTGCTGATCATGCGCGCGCTGATCGGGCTGTCGTTGAGTGGTCTGGCGGCGGTGGCGATGACGTATTTGAGCGAGGAAATCCATCCGCAGCACATCGGTCTGGCGATGGGCCTGTACATCGGCGGCAACGCGATTGGCGGGATGAGCGGCCGCTTGATCACCGGGGTGCTGATCGACTTCGTCAGTTGGCACACGGCGATGTTGGTGATCGGTGGCCTGGCGCTGGTCGCGGCGGTGGTGTTCTGGAAGATCCTCCCCGAATCGCGCAACTTCCGCTCACGCTCGCTGCATCCGCGCAGCCTGCTCGACGGCTTCACCATGCACTTTCGCGACGCCGGCCTGCCGCTGCTGTTTCTTGAAGCCTTTGTGCTGATGGGCGCGTTCGTCACTCTGTTCAACTACATCGGCTATCGCCTGCTGGCGGCACCGTACAACCTCGATCAGGTGTTCGTTGGCTTGCTGTCGGTGGTGTACCTGTCGGGCATCTACAGTTCGGCCAAAATCGGTTCCCTGGCGGACAAACTGGGACGGCGCAAAGTGCTGTGGGCGACCATCGCGCTGATGTTCGCCGGCCTTGCGCTCACGATGTTCACACCGCTGTTGCTGGTGATCGTCGGCATGCTGATCTTCACGTTCGGCTTCTTCGGCGCGCACTCGGTGGCGAGCAGCTGGATCGGCCGGCGCGCGACCAAGGCCAAGGGTCAGGCGTCGTCGTTGTACCTGTTCAGTTATTACGCCGGCTCCAGCATTGCCGGTACGGCGGGTGGGGTGTTCTGGCATCTGGGCGGCTGGAATGGCATCGGCCTGTTCATTGGTGCGCTGTTGCTGGTGGCGCTGCTGGTGGCGTTGAAACTGGCGAAGTTGCCGCCACTTGGTGGTGTGAAAGCTTAAAAGCAAAAGATCGCAGCCTGCGGCAGCTCCTACAGGGAAACGCGAATCCCAATGTAGGAGCTGCCGCAGGCTGCGATCTTTTGATCTTGTACAAAAACGCCCGGCATTGGCCGGGCGTTTTTTATTGGGCGTCGATCACTCGTGATACTGCGCTGACAACTCGTGCACCGCACGCAGGAACGCGCCCGCATGCTCCGGATCGACCTCAGGGGTGATGCCGTGGCCGAGGTTGAACACATGGCCGCTGCCCTTGCCGTAGCTGGCCAGAATGCGCCCGACTTCGGTGCGGATCGCTTCCGGTTTGGCGTAGAGCACGGTCGGGTCCATGTTGCCTTGCAGCGCGACCTTGTCGCCAACACGGGCGCGGGCGTTGCCGATGTCGCAGGTCCAGTCCAGACCCAGTGCGTCGGCGCCGGCCTCGGCGATGCTTTCCAGCCACAGGCCGCCGTTCTTGGTGAAGAGGATAACCGGCACCTTGCGCCCGTCGTGTTCGCGAATCAGGCCGCTGACGATTTTCTTCATGTAGGCCAGGGAGAATTCCTGATAAGCCGCCGCCGACAGGTTGCCGCCCCAGGTATCGAAGATCTGCACCGCTTGCGCGCCGGCCTGGATCTGGCCGTTGAGGTACGAGGTCACCGACTGCGCCAGCTTGTCCAGCAGCAGGTGCATGGCTTGCGGGTTGTCGTAGAGCATCGCCTTGGTCTTGCGGAAGTCTTTCGACGAACCGCCTTCGACCATGTAGGTCGCCAAGGTCCACGGGCTGCCGGAGAAGCCGATCAGCGGCACACGGCCGTTCAGCTCGCGGCGGATGGTGCTGACCGCGTCCATCACGTAGCCGAGATCCTTGTGTGGATCCGGGATCGGCAGCGCTTCGATGTCCGCCAGGGTGCTGACGACTTTCTTGAAGCGCGGACCTTCACCGGTCTCGAAGTACAGGCCCTGGCCCATGGCATCGGGAATGGTGAGGATGTCGGAAAACAGGATCGCCGCGTCCAGTTGCGGATAGCGGTCGAGCGGTTGCAACGTGACTTCGCAAGCGAATTCCGGATTCATGCACAGGCTCATGAAATCACCGGCCTGGGCACGGCTGGCGCGGTATTCAGGCAGGTAGCGGCCGGCCTGGCGCATCATCCACACCGGGGTGACGTCAACGGGTTGCTTGAGCAGGGCGCGGAGGAAACGGTCGTTCTTCAGGGCAGTCATGTCGGCATCCGGAAAAAAAGTGCGGGCATTTTCTCAGAGCGCGACGCAAAAGGCACGGATGCAGGTCAGCCTTTTGTCTATCGGGTCAATTTATTGCGTTGGAAAGGCGTTATCAGCAACACCGAGAAACAACTGTGGGAGCGAGCCTGCTCGCGAATAGGCCGGTACATCCAACAGTGAAGTTGGCTGACAGACCGCTTTCGCGAGCAGGCTCGCTCCCACAGGGTTATTGCGTTTGGTTCAGGATCCGAGGTTAGACGCCCAGGTAATCGAGGATCCCTTCAGCCGCATTGCGGCCTTCGAAGATCGCCGTCACCACCAGGTCGGAACCGCGCACCATGTCGCCACCGGCGAAGATTTTCGGGTTGCTGGTCTGGTGCTTGTACTGACCTTGCTCAGGCGCGACGACGCGGCCCTGGCTGTCGGTCTGGATTTCGAACTGTTCAAACCACGGTGCCGGGCTCGGACGGAAACCGAACGCGATGACCACGGCGTCGGCCGGGATGATCTCTTCGGAGCCCGGGATCGGCTCGGGGCTGCGACGGCCACGGGCGTCCGGCTCACCGAGACGGGTCTCGACCACTTTCACGCCTTCGACCTTGTCTTCGCCTACGATCGCGATCGGCTGGCGGTTGTAGAGGAATTTCACGCCTTCTTCCTTGGCGTTCTTCACCTCTTTGCGCGAGCCGGGCATGTTCGCTTCGTCACGACGATAAGCGCAGGTCACCGACTTGGCGCCCTGGCGGATCGAGGTGCGGTTGCAGTCCATCGCCGTGTCGCCACCACCGAGCACCACAACCTTCTTGCCTTTCATGTCGACGAAATCTTCCGGCGACTTTTCAAAGCCCAGATTGCGGTTGACGTTGGCAATCAGGAAATCCAGCGCGTCGTAGACGCCCGGCAGATCCTCACCGGCAAAACCGCCCTTCATGTAGGTGTAGGTGCCCATGCCCATGAACACCGCATCGTATTCGGCAAGCAGTTGCTCCATGGTCACGTCCTTACCGACCTCGGTGTTGAGGCGGAATTCGATGCCCATCCCGGTGAAGACTTCGCGACGATTGCTCAGCACGGTCTTCTCAAGCTTGAACTCGGGAATGCCGAAGGTCAGCAGACCGCCAATTTCCGGGTTCTTGTCGAACACCACCGGGGTCACGCCGCCACGCACCAGCACGTCGGCACAACCCAGACCCGCCGGGCCGGCACCGATGATCGCGACACGCTTGCCGGTCGGCTTGACCTTGGACATGTCCGGGCGCCAGCCCATGGCGAATGCGGTGTCGGTGATGTACTTCTCGACCGAACCGATGGTCACCGCACCGAAACCGTCGTTGAGGGTACAAGCACCCTCGCACAGACGATCCTGCGGGCACACCCGGCCGCAGACTTCCGGCAGGGTGTTGGTCTGGTGCGACAGCTCGGCGGCCTGGAGGATGTTGCCCTCGGCCACCAGCTTCAGCCAGTTGGGAATGAAGTTGTGCACCGGGCACTTCCATTCGCAATACGGGTTGCCGCAACCCAGGCAGCGGTGGGCCTGGTCGGCCGACTGCTGGGGTTTGAACGGTTCGTAGATCTCGACGAACTCTTTCTTGCGCTGACGCAACAGTTTCTTCTTCGGATCCTTGCGCCCGACATCGATGAACTGGAAGTCGTTATTCAGACGTTCAGCCATTGTTAAAACCTCATCAAACTCTTCAGGCGCATATCACTGCGGGTTGGCACGAGTGCTGGAAAGCAACGATTTCAGGTTGGCAGCCTTAGGCTTCACCAGCCAGAAACGACGCAGGTAGTCATCAAGGTTCTCGGCGAGTTCACGACCCCACTCGCTCTCGGTTTCCTTGACGTACTCGTTCAGCACGTTCTGCAGGTGGCTGCGGTAGGCTTCCATCGCCTCGCCGCTGATCCGCTGGATTTCCACCAGTTCGTGATTGACCCGGTCAACGAAGGTGTTGTCCTGGTCGAGCACGTAGGCGAAACCACCGGTCATGCCAGAGCCGAAGTTGTAACCGGTCTTGCCCAGGACGCAGACGAAACCACCGGTCATGTACTCGCAGCAGTGATCGCCAGTGCCTTCCACAACGGTGTGGGCACCGGAGTTACGCACAGCGAAACGCTCGCCCGCAGTACCAGCGGCGAACAGCTTGCCGCCGGTGGCGCCGTACAGGCAGGTGTTGCCGATGATGGCGCTGTTCTGAGTCTGATAGACGCTGCCCTTCGGCGGCACGATGACCAGTTTGCCGCCGGTCATGCCTTTGCCGACGTAGTCGTTGGCGTCGCCTTCCAGATACATGTTCAGACCGCCGGCGTTCCACACGCCGAAGCTCTGACCGGCCGTGCCTTTGAAGCGGAAGGTGATCGGCGCATTGGCCATGCCCTGATTGCCGTGCTTGCGCGCGATTTCGCCGGAGATCCGCGCACCGATCGAACGGTCGCAGTTGCAGATATCCAGATCGAACTCGGCGCCGCTGAGGTCATTGATCGCCGAAGTCGCCATGTCGACCATTTTCTCGGCCAGCAGGCCCTGGTCGAACGGCGGGTTGCGCTCAACGCCGCAGAATTGCGGTTTGTCCGCCGGGATGTGATCGCTGCCCAGCAGGGGGGTCAGGTCCAGGTGATGCTGCTTGGCGGTCTGGCCTTCGAGGACTTCCAGCAGATCGGTGCGGCCGATCAGCTCCTCGAGGGAACGCACACCCAGTTTGGCCAGCCACTCACGGGTTTCTTCGGCGACGTAGGTGAAGAAGTTCACCACCATGTCGACGGTGCCGATGTAGTGATCCTTGCGCAGCTTCTCGTTCTGGGTCGCGACGCCGGTGGCGCAGTTGTTCAGGTGGCAGATACGCAGGTATTTGCAGCCCAGCGCGATCATCGGCGCAGTACCGAAGCCGAAGCTTTCGGCGCCGAGGATCGCGGCCTTGATCACGTCGAGGCCGGTTTTCAGGCCACCGTCGGTCTGCACCCGGACTTTGCCGCGCAGGTCGTTGCCGCGCAGGGTCTGGTGGGTTTCGGCCAGGCCGAGTTCCCACGGAGCGCCCGCGTATTTGATCGAGGTCAGCGGCGAAGCACCGGTACCACCGTCGTAGCCGGAGATGGTGATCAAGTCCGCGTAGGCCTTGGCCACACCGGCGGCGATGGTGCCGACGCCTGCTTCCGCTACCAGTTTCACCGAGACCAGCGCCTTCGGGTTGACCTGTTTCAGGTCAAAGATCAGTTGCGACAAGTCTTCGATCGAGTAGATGTCGTGGTGCGGCGGTGGCGAAATCAGGGTCACGCCCGGCACTGCATAACGCAGCTTGGCGATCAGCCCGTTGACCTTACCGCCCGGCAGTTGCCCGCCCTCGCCCGGTTTGGCGCCCTGAGCGACCTTGATCTGCAGCACTTCGGCGTTGACCAGGTATTCCGGGGTCACCCCGAAACGGCCGGTCGCGACCTGCTTGATTTTCGAACTCTTGATGGTGCCGTAACGTGCTGGGTCCTCACCGCCTTCGCCGGAGTTGGAACGCGCACCGAGGCGGTTCATGGCTTCGGCCAGGGCTTCGTGAGCTTCCGGCGACAGGGCGCCCAGCGAGATACCGGCGGAGTCGAAGCGCTTGAGCACCGATTCCAGCGGCTCGACTTCACTGATGTCCAGCGGTTTGTCGAGGGTCTTGACCTTGAACAGGTCACGGATCATCGACACCGGACGGTTGTCCACCAGCGAGGTGTATTCCTTGAACTTGGCATAGTCGCCCTGCTGCACGGCGGCTTGCAAAGTGTTGACCACGTCCGGGTTGTACGCGTGGTATTCGCCACCGTGGACGAACTTCAGCAGACCGCCCTGCTGGATCGGCTTGCGCGGACTCCAGGCTTCGGTAGCGAGGGCTTTCTGCTCGGCTTCGATGTCGACGAAACGCGCACCCTTGATGCGGCTCGGCACGCCACGGAAGCTCAGCTCGCACACTTCTTCGGACAGACCGATGGCTTCGAACAGCTGTGCACCGCGATAGGACGCGATGGTCGAGATGCCCATCTTCGACAGGATCTTCAGCAGGCCTTTGGTGATGCCCTTGCGGTAGTTCTTGAACACCTCGTAGAGGTCGCCCAGCACTTCACCGGTACGGATCAGGTCGCCCAGCACTTCGTAGGCCAGGAACGGATACACCGCCGAGGCGCCGAAACCGATCAGCACCGCGAAGTGGTGCGGATCGCGGGCGGTCGCGGTTTCCACGAGGATGTTGGAATCGCAGCGCAGGCCTTTTTCGGTCAGGCGGTGGTGCACCGCGCCGGTGGCCAGCGAAGCGTGGATCGGCAGCTTGCCCGGGGCGATATGGCGGTCACTCAGGACGATCTGGGTACGCCCGGCACGCACGGCTTCTTCAGCCTGATCGGCAACGTTGCGGATCGCCGCTTCCAGACCGACGCTTTCGTCGTAGTTGAGGTCGATGATCTGCCGCTCAAAACCCGGGCGGTCGAGGTTCATCAGCGAGCGCCACTTGGCCGGCGAGATCACTGGCGAGCTGAGGATCACGCGCGAGGCGTGCTCCGGCGATTCCTGGAAGATGTTGCGCTCGGCACCGAGGCAGATTTCCAGCGACATCACGATCGCTTCACGCAGCGGGTCGATCGGCGGGTTGGTCACCTGCGCGAACTGCTGGCGGAAATAGTCGTATGGCGTGCGCACGCGCTGCGACAGCACGGCCATCGGCGTGTCGTCGCCCATCGAACCCACGGCTTCGTAGCCCTGTTCGCCGAGCGGACGCAGCACCTGATCACGCTCTTCGAACGTGACCTGATACATCTTCATGTATTGCTTGAGCTGATCGACGTCGTAGAACGCCGAACCGTGGTCGTTGTCTTCCATGGTCGCCTGGATGCGCAGGGCGTTCTTGCGCAGCCATTGCTTGTACGGATGACGTGACTTCAGACGGTTGTCGATCGCGTCGGTGTCGAGGATCTGCCCGGTTTCGGTGTCCACGGCGAGGATCTGGCCCGGACCGACACGGCCCTTGGCGATCACGTCTTCTGGCTGGTAGTTCCAGACGCCGATTTCCGACGCAACGGTGATGAAACCGTTGGTGGTGGTGACCCAGCGCGCCGGACGCAGACCGTTACGGTCGAGCAGGCACACCGCGTAACGACCATCGGTCATCACCACGCCGGCCGGGCCGTCCCACGGTTCCATGTGCATCGAGTTGTACTCGTAGAACGCACGCAGATCCGGGTCCATGGTTTCAACGTTCTGCCACGCAGGCGGAATGATCATCCGCACGCCACGGAACAGGTCGATGCCACCGGTAACCATCAGTTCGAGCATGTTGTCCATGCTCGAGGAGTCGGAACCGACACGGTTGACCAGCGGGCCGAGTTCTTCCAGATCCATCAGATCGTTGGTGAACTTGGTCCGACGGGCCTGTGCCCAGTTACGGTTACCGGTAATGGTGTTGATCTCGCCGTTGTGCGCGAGGAAGCGGAATGGCTGGGCCAGCGGCCATTTCGGCAGGGTGTTGGTGGAGAAGCGCTGGTGGAACACGCAGATCGCGGTTTGCAGGCGCTGATCGCCGAGGTCCGGATAGAACGCGGCCAGGTCAGCCGGCATCATCAGGCCTTTATAGATGATGGTCTTGTGCGAAAAGCTGCAGATGTAGTGGTCGGTGTCGGCGGCGTTGGCCACCGACGAGCGACGACGGGCGCTGAACAGCTTGACCGCCATGTCCTGATCGCTCAGGCCTTCACCGCCGATGTACACCTGCTCGATTTGCGGCAGACGCTCAAGGGCCAGACGGCCGAGGACGCTGGTGTCGATCGGCACTTTGCGCCAGCCGATCAGTTGCAGGCCTTCAGCGAGGATCTCGCGGTTCATGTTCTCGCGAGCGGCTTCGGCCTTGGCCGGATCCTGGTTGAAGAAGACCATGCCCACGGCATATTGCTTGGGCAGCTCGACGCTGAAGTTTTCCTGGGCCATCGCCCGCAGGAAGGCATCGGGCTTTTGAATCAGCAGACCGCAACCGTCACCGGTCTTGCCGTCGGCATTAATCCCACCGCGGTGGGTCATGCAGGTCAGGGCCTCGATGGCCGTTTGCAAAAGGGTATGACTGGGCTCGCCCTGCATATGGGCTATCAGGCCGAAACCGCAGTTATCCTTGAATTCATCTGGTTGGTACAGACCTGCTTTCATAGACACTTTCTCACCAGGCTGCCTCTTTACGAGGCAAATTTCTTTTCAATTCAACCACTTGCTTGCCGCGCCGAACGTACGCCGGCTTTGCGGGGGCAAAAGGGTGGTCATTGTACACAGCGACACAGACGCTCACAAATTTGACGACGAAATGTCGCAAATTCATGTCGCATTTGTGAAAGGTTTAAAGCGATCTGCTGTGCTAGTCAAAACTTTTTTAATTCTGACTGCAACGACTCAAAGACTACTGTGACGCAGACACCACAAGGCACGCGGTCTGTAGAGACGGCGCGCACTTGTAGAAATTTTGAGGTGCTTGGAGAGGCGGCCTGGGTAAGGCCGCCGAATCTTCAGCGAGTTGTTGCCAGTTCCTGTTGGACGCTGGCGACAGTGCGAGGCCAAGGTTTACCAGCCTGAACCTTCGCTGGCAAGGCCTTGATGGCAGAAACGGCTGCATCACGATTGGCGAAGTTGCCGTAGGTGATCACGTAGAGAGGCTTGCCGTTGAGGACTTTCTTGAAATAACGGTACTCGCCGCCCTGCTCCTTGACGAAGTTTTGCGCGGTCGCTTCGGAGCTGGTGCCCAAGATCTGCACCACATAGTTGCTGGTCGGCTGACCGGCGTACCAGTTGCCACCGGCAGCCTTGGCCACGGTAACCGGCTTCTCGGCCGGTTTGGCGGCAGCAACAGGCTTGGCCGGCGCCGGGGCCGGTTTGGCCGCTGGCGCTGCCGGAGCAGGCTTGGCGGTGGCGACCTGAGTCGGTGCCGGGGTCGGCTTGGCCGCCGGAACAGGCACTGGCGTCGGCGCTGGACCGGCCGGAACACCTGTCGGTGGTGCGGAAGTCGTTACGGTTGGCGGCGTCGCGCTGGAACCTTCGACCGGCACGCCGTCGTCACCTTCGGTGATGCCGCCTGCGGCCTCAGCCAACGGGCCGCGCATTACCGGCTGCGAATTGCCGACCAGCGGCAGCGGCATCGGCTGGGTATTGCCGGCGAACTCGACGTTCGGCGCGCCACCCTTGGCGCCTTGGCCCAACGGCAGTTGTGCCTGTTCGTTGGCAGGTGCGCCGGTGGTTGGTGCCTTGTTGCGACCCGGCATCAGCCAGGCGGCGGCGACCGCGACCACAACGACGGCGGAAATCGCCAATACGTGTTTCTTCGGCATGTTGAACCCCATACTTGGACGCTTGACCGCAGAGCGGCTGGCAATCATGACTTCGATCAGTGCATCGCGAGCGACCTGGTTGATGTTGCCAGGCCAACCCTCCGAGCTTTCGTGAATCTCAGAGATCTGATCCGCGGTAAAAAGTTCGACACCCCGGCCCGCACCTTCGAGCCGTTGGTCGAGATATTCGCGGGTCTCTTCTTCGGTGTACGGCTGCAATTCGATGACGTGGAAGCGCTCTTCCTCAAGGTGCAAGGCCTCGAGCTGCGCGATCAGCGACGACTCACCGAACAGGAACACGTGCGGGCGCCCTTCCGGTGCACCGGCACCCAGCGCCATCAGCGCTTCGAGCGCGGATTCGTCGAGCTGCTCGGCGTCATCCACCAACAGATAGACTTCCTGCCCGGTCAGCGCCAACTGCACCACTTGCGCCAGAATCGCGCCGACCTCGGCCTGCCCAACGTCCAGCGCCTGAGCAACCTGACGCAGCACGCCGGCGGCATCGCCCGCCCCACGGGCCGATACCACAACGCTTTGCACCGATTGCTTGTTGGTGCTGGCTACCAGCGCCTGGCGCAGCAGGGTCTTGCCGCTGCCTTGCGGGCCAGTGACCACCAGCAGCAACTGGCTGTAACGCGCCAGGTGGTGCAATTGCCCCAGCACCGGCTTGCGCTGGGCCGGGAAGAATTTGAAGCCCGGCACCCGCGGCGCGAAAGGGTCGTGACTTAACTGGAAATGGCCGAGGAACGCCTCGTCGGCATGCAAACTAGTCATCGGAATCTTATTAACCTTTAAGCTGAGCCAGAGCGCGGTAATCCGCTCCCAGCGTGGCCTGTAGAACCTCTTTCGGATAATCGGCGGTCACCACCGCTTCGCCCATCCGGCGCAGCAGCACCAGGCGCAGACGACCGTCGATCACTTTTTTATCAATTGCCATGTGTTCGAGAAAATCGGCTTCGGTCATTTCTTCCGGCGGGATCACCGGCAGACCGGCACGCTGGAACAGACGAATGCCGCGGTCACGTTCCTGCTCGCTGATCCAGCCCAGGCGCGCGGACATGTCCAGCGCCATCACGGTGCCAGCGGCGACCGCCTCACCATGCAACCAGACACCATAGCCCATGTGGGTCTCGATGGCGTGGCCGAAGGTGTGGCCGAGGTTGAGCGTGGCACGCACGCCGGTTTCCTTCTCATCGGCACCGACCACCGCAGCCTTGGCCGCGCAGGAACGCTCGATGGCGTAGGTCAGGGCCTTCTGATCCAGTGCGCGCAGGGCGTCGATGTTTTCTTCAAGCCAGCTCAGGAACGGCTCGTCGCAGATCAGCCCGTATTTGATGACTTCGGCCAGACCGGCCGACAACTCACGCGCTGGCAGGGTTTTCAGCGATGCGGTATCGATCAGCACGACGTTCGGCTGATAGAACGCGCCAACCATGTTCTTGCCCAAAGGATGGTTGATACCGGTCTTGCCGCCCACCGACGAATCGACCTGGGACAACAGCGTGGTAGGAATCTGGATGAAATCGACGCCGCGCTGATAGCAGGCGGCAGCAAAACCGGCCATGTCACCGATGACCCCGCCGCCGAGGGCGATGATCGTGGTGCGACGGTCGTGACGGGCGGTCAGCAGGCCGTCGAAGATCAGTTGCAGGGTTTCCCAGTTCTTGAAGGCTTCGCCGTCCGGCAACACCACGGAAATCACCGAGAACGGCGCAAGACTGCGGGTCAGACGTTCGAGATAGAGCGGCGCAACGGTCTCGTTGGAGATGATTGCCACCTGCCGCCCGTGGATATGCGGCGCCAGCAACTCGGGCTGATCCAACAAACCTTCGCCAATATGAATCGGGTAGCTGCGCTCGCCTAGATCGACCTTGAGTGTCTGCATGTGTCCCCACAGTGAAGATGGAAGCAGGCGTCCTGCCTTGAATTATTGGTTGTCCGCGACCTTTAGCTGATGTGACGCCGCTCGCACGCCATCCGCCACAACCTCGACGGCGGTGACAGGACGCCGAGGATAGCGCATTTCCGGCGGCGCTTTAACGGGGTGGCAACTGTGCCAGACGGTCGAGAATGTCGAGCACCACCATGCGCGGTGGCCGTTCGTCGGTTTCCACCACCAGATCGGCGATCTCTCGATAGAGCGGATCGCGGAGCTCCAGCAAGTCACGCAGGGTTTTCGCCGGATCGGCGGTGCGCAGCAAAGGACGATTGCGATCGCGCGAGGTACGCCCGACCTGCTGCTCGACGGAGGCGTGCAGATACACCACCCGCCCGCCCGCGTGCAGGGCCTTGCGGTTGGCATCGCGCATCACCGCGCCGCCGC
The DNA here is from genome assembly GCF_055760375.1 of Pseudomonas sp. m6p. Classification (NCBI taxonomy): domain Bacteria; kingdom Pseudomonadati; phylum Pseudomonadota; class Gammaproteobacteria; order Pseudomonadales; family Pseudomonadaceae; genus Pseudomonas; species Pseudomonas sp. m6p. Next base: position 6,370,124 of record NZ_CM147084.1, on the reverse strand, counting down.
CGGTCGCCAGCACCACACCGTCGAACGCGCACAGCTCGGCGATCATCGCCTGCTCACGGTCACGAAAGCCGGGCTCGCCTTCCTTGTCGAAGATCCACGGGATATTGGCGCCCGTGCGCAGTTCAATTTCCTTGTCGGAATCTTTGAACGGCAGGCGCAGCTCTTTGGCCAGCAACCGGCCGATGGTGCTTTTTCCAGCGCCCATCGGTCCTACAAGAATCAAATTTCGCACAGAATCAACGACTCACAGCAATCGCCTGGTTATTCATGATACGCGGAGTGAGAAATACCAGCAGCTCGGATTTTTTCTCCGAAACCACATCACGCCGGAAAAGGCGGCCAAGATACGGCACATCGCCAAGAAATGGCACCTTATCTACGACCTTGCTTTGAGTATTTGAGAAAACGCCCCCAATCACGATGGTCTCGCCGTCGTTTACCAGCACTTTGGCGTTGACTTCGTTCTTCTTGATCGGCGGCACATCCTGCACCTTGTTCAGGTAGTCCGGCTCGTCCTTGGTAACCTTGACCTCCATGATGATGCGGTTATCGGGGGTGATCTGCGGCGTCACTTCCAGCGACAGCGAAGCCTCCTTGAACGACACTGACGTCGCCCCGCTGGAGCTGGCTTCCTGGTACGGAATTTCGGTGCCTTTGAGGATCTTCGCGGTCTCCTTGTCGGAGGTAACCACTTTCGGCTGGGAGACGATTTCACCATTGCCGGTCTTTTCCATGGCGGTCAGCTCAAGATCGAGCAGCACATTGTCGGTGATGAAGGCGATGCCGATCCCGGATGTGTTACCGACCGTGCCCATGTCGACGAACGGCGAGTTGGTGCTGGTACTGCCCGGTGTACCGATGGTGGTCGAGGTGCCGTTACTGACGCCGGAGGTGTTCCAGTTACCCTTGTTCTGGATCGAACCGCCCCAGCGTACGCCCAGGCTCTTGTCGTAATCGACGTTGGCTTCGACGATCCGCGCTTCGATCATCACCTGACGCACCGGGATATCCAGCTGCGCCACGATCCGCCGCAGTTCGTCGAGGCGATCCTGGGTCTGGTAGGCAATGATGTTGTTGGTCCGTTCATCGACCGTGATCGAGCCGCGCTCATCGATTTTCGCTTCGGCGCTGGTCACCGACTGGAACAGCTTGGCAATGTCCGCCGCTTTGGCGTAGTTCACTTGCAGCAGCTCGCGACGCAGCGGCGCCAGTTCGGCGATCTGTTTTTGCGACTCCAGCTCCTGGCGCTCGCGGGCGGCAATTTCGTCGGCCGGCGCCACCAGCAACACGTTGCCGATCTTGCGCTTGTCCAGACCTTTGGTCTTCAGCACCAGATCCAGCGCCTGATCCCATGGCACGTTTTGCAGACGCAAGGTGATCCCGCCCTGCACCGTATCGCTGGCCACCAGATTGAGGTTGGTGAAATCGGCGATCAGTTGCAGCACCGAGCGCACGTCGATGTCCTGGAAATTCAGCGAAAGCTTTTCGCCGCTGTAGCTGTTGCGGTCGGCATTGCGCTTTTGCAGATCATCGACGGTCATCGGGCGGATGCTGACGGTCAGCTTGTTGTCGGTCTGGTAGGTGGAATAGTCGAACGTGCCGCTGGGCTCGACGGTGATGACCGCGCGATCGCCAGTGGCGGCGGCATTGACAAACTGCACCGGGGTGGCGAAATCCTTGACGTCGAGGCGTACCCGCAGCCTGTCGGGCAACTGGGTGCGGGCAAAGCTGAGAATGATCTTTCCGTCATGCTCCTGGATGTCCGGGGCGATGGTCGGGTCGGAAAGGTCGATGACCACGTTCCCCTCCCCTGCAGTACCGCGCTGGAAATCGACGCCACGAATGGTTTTGGCGACAGGGGTGTAAGCCTTCGCCGGAGCCGCAACCGGTCGCGGCGCAGCAGCGGCAGGCTTTGGCGCAGCAGGCTTGGAGCCCTGCCCGACCACCACGAACAGATTGTTGCCCTCGACCCGTGAGGTATACGGCGTCAGTTGCGTCAGGTTGATGATCAGACGCGTGCGGTCGCTGGCTTCGACCACTGTCGCACTGCGGGCGTTGCCGCTGCCCAGATCGCGGGTCTTGTTCGTCAGTTGGCTGGCGACACCCGGCAGGTCCAGGGCGATCCGCGCCGGCGATTCGGTGGTGTAGCCCTTGGGTTGCGGTGGCGGGCTATCAAAGGCCAGCTTCAACTCGACACGGTCACCCGGTAACGCCGCGACATCCAGCGCCTTGAGACTGGCCGCCTGAACCATCGGTGAAAGCAGCGCTATCCATAGCGAAAAACCGAGGGTGGAGAAAATCCTGTTCATTGTTCGACTTCCACTATGAGTGCTCTTTCAAAGGAATGGTGCGCGGGCGTTCCAGCCAGGCGCCTTCGCCGTCGGGCACGATCTCGACCACATCGACCTGAGTGGCGCTGATAGCGACGATGCGCCCATCGTTGCGCCCCAGGTAGTCGCCGACTTTCAACCGATGCACCCCGCCCGCTCCGCGCAGCAGCGCAAAGGAGCCGGAGGCATTGGAGATCGTGCCGACCATTTCAAACTGCTCGATGTTGAAACCTTCGAGGTATTGCTTGACCCGGTTGGGGTCGGGTTTGACGTTGCGCGAGCCGCGCTGGTGCCCGGCCAGATCGACTCGCACCTGACGCGAGAACGGGCTGCGCAGGTTGGCCGCGCTGTAGGTGAACGTGGGATAGGAATGAAACGTCGGCGTCGGCTCGATACGGCCGGCCGGCCGCAGACGTACTTCGTTCATGTATGCGTCGAGGTCACTGAACTCGTCACTGCCGCCGCAACCACTGAGGCCGAACAAGAGCACTGACAGGGCGAAAAAACGAAACGGGGTCATTTGTCCAACCCCTTGTCGTTGTAGCGGTAAGTCTTGGCGAGGATGTTCATGCGCAGCTTCGTCCCGCCATCGGGGCTGGCAGGTGCCAGTTCGAAATCGTGCAAGGTGACGATCCGTGGCAACCCGGCAACCCCACTGACGAACGTCGCAAGGTCGTGGTAAGCCCCGGTGACGGTGATCTGGATCGGCAACTCGATGTAGAACGGCTGAGTCACTTCCGGCAGCAGTTTGATCTCTTCGAATTCGAGGCCGCTGCCCAGCCCGGTGCGGGTGATGTCTTCGAGCAATCCCGGGACTTCGGTGTCGCTGGGCAACTGCCGCAGGAGCACGCCAAAAGTGTTTTCCATCTCCTTCATCTGCTGGGTATACAACTCCAGGTTGGCGGCCATGCGCGCCTTGCTGGCGAATTGCTCTTTCAAGGTGTCTTCTTCCTGACGCCTGGCTTCCAGCTGGTTTTCCATGTCGCTGATGAAAAAGTTGTAGCCAAGCGCCAGCACCAGCACCGCCAGGAACACTCCCGCGATGCTTTTCACCGCGGCCGGCCAGGAGCCGATATTGCTGGTGTCCAGATCGTTGAAGTCGATATTGCGCAGACTTTGCAGCCATTCGGACGGTTTCATTTGTCGCCCTCCGTCACAGCCGGCTGGGTCTGACGAACGGTCAGTTGAAAGACGTTGGCCTGGTCCACCTGACCGGCAGTCGTCGCTTTCACTTCATTGAGACTCGGCGCGTCGAACCAGTCTGAGGCGTCCAGATTGCGCATCAGCTCCGAAACGCGATTGTTCGACTCCGCCGCGCCGCTGATCGACAGCGTCTTGCCGGCCAGTTTCACGCTGGTGAAATACACCCCGTCCGGCAGCGTGCGCGCCAGTTGGTCGAAGATCCGCCCGCTGATCTGCCGGTTGCCCTGCAAGTCCTGGATGATGCGCATGCGCTCGACCAGTTGCTGGCGCCGCGCCTTGAGTTCGCTGATTTGCTTGATTCGTTCGTCGACCACGGCAATCTGTTTGCCGATGTAGGCATTGCGCTCGGCCTGCCGCTCGATGGCGGTACTGAAGATCTGATCGGCGATAAATACCGCGCCCACCGAGCCGACGAAAACCCCGATGAGGATCAGCAGGAAGCGCCTGCGCCGCTCTTCGCGGCGTTCTTCACGCCAGGGGAGAAGGTTGATCCGCGCCATCAGTCGAAACTCCTGAGCGCGAGCCCGCAGGCGATCATCAGGGCCGGCGCGTCACTGGCCAGGGCCCCGGCATTGACCTTGCTGCTCAAGGCCATGTCGGAAAACGGGTTGGCGACCTGGGTCGGGGTGCCCAGACGCTGCTCGATCAGGCGATCCAGCCCCGGTACCGAGGCTGTGCCGCCGGCCAGCAGAATGTGATCGACCGAATGGTACTGCCCGGAGGCGAAAAAGAACTGCAATGAGCGCGAGACCTGCTGCACCAGGGCGTCACGGAATGGCTGCAACACCTCGCTGACATAGTCATCCGGCAGACCGCCCTGCTTTTTCGCCAGCCCGGCCTGCTCGACGGTCAGACCGTAGCGGCGCTGGATTTCCTCGGTCAGTTGCCGGCCACCGAACAGTTGCTCGCGGGTATAGATGATGCGACCGTTGTGCAGGACGCTGAGGGTGGTCATGGTGGCGCCGATGTCCACCACGGCGACAGTCAGGCGCTCCTGCGAAGCGGCCAATTGAGTGGCGAGCAGGCCGAACGAGCGCTCCAGCGCGTAGGCCTCGACATCGACCACGCGCGCAGTCAGCCCGGCCAGCGCCAGCGCTGCCTCGCGAACTTCGACATTCTCCTTGCGACAGGCGGCCAGCAGCACGTTGACCCGCTCCGGGTTGCGTGGCGACACACCCTGGACCTCAAAATCGATGGCGACCTCGTCCAGCGGATAGGGGATGTATTGATCGGCCTCGATCTTGAGCTGGTTTTCCAGTTCGTCATCGGTCAGCCCGGCATCCATCTCGATGATCTTGGTAATCACCGCTGAACCGGCCACCGCCACCGCCACGCTTTTGAGCCCGGTGCGCGCCTTGACCAGTACACGGGACAAGGCATTGCCCACGCCTTCAAGCTCGGCGATGTTCTTTTCGACCACCGCGTTGGGCGGCAGAGGCTCCACCGCGTAGGCCTCGACACGGTAGCGGTCGCCCTGACGGCTGAGTTCCAGCAGCTTCACCGAAGTGGAGCTGATGTCGATCCCCAGTAACGTATCGGTCTTTTTATTGAAGAGTCCCAGCACTACCAATTCCCTATGACTTTCCGTGAGTTACGGACTCTGTAATACGTCTTGCGTTCCTTCATCACGCCTTGACAGAAGCGCAAATGACGCCCCCAGCAGAAAAGTGCTTATAATGCCCAGCGTTTTTTTCCGCTTTTTACTGCCGGCCCGGGCCGTTCTGTGTGTTACCGGAACCCTGTCGCCACCTTCATTCTTTGCCCTGGATGCTTAAAAGCCTTGATTCGTCTGCTGAAATTTTTCGGTTGGTCCATCGTCGCCGTTTTCTGCGGACTGCTTTTAGGTCTCAGCGGCGCGTTTCTTTACCTTAGTCCGGGTTTGCCGTCTGTGGAGGCGCTGAGAAGCATTCAGTTGCAGATTCCGCTGCGGGTCTACAGCAGCGACAACAAGTTGATCGCAGAATTTGGCGAAATGCGCCGTACTCCGATCCGTTTCGCCGACATTCCACCCAATTTCATTAATGCGTTACTAAGTGCTGAAGACGACAATTTCGCCAACCACTATGGCGTCGATCCGAGCAGCCTGATGCGCGCCGCGACCCAACTGGTGAAAAGCGGGCACATTCAGTCCGGCGGCAGCACCATCACCATGCAGGTGGCGAAGAACTTCTTCCTGACCAGCGAACGCAGCTTCTCGCGCAAAACCACCGAGATTCTTCTGGCCCTGCAAATCGAGCGACAGCTGACCAAGGACGAGATCCTTGAGCTGTACGTGAACAAGATTTATCTGGGTAACCGCGCCTATGGCATCGAGGCGGCGGCGCAGGTGTATTACGGCAAGTCGATCCGCGACGTCAGCCTGGCGCAGATGGCGATGATCGCCGGCCTGCCAAAAGCCCCGTCGCGCTTCAACCCGCTGGCCAACCCGGCGCGCAGCAAAGAACGCCGCGACTGGATCCTCGGCCGCATGTACAAGCTTGGAAAAATTTCCGAGGCCGACTACACCGCCGCGATCAACGAGCCGCTGAACGCCAGCTATCACGTACCGACCCCGGAAGTGAACGCACCGTACATCGCCGAAATGGCCCGTGCGGAAATGGTCGGCCGCTATGGCAGCGACGCCTACACAGAAGGTTTCCGCGTCACCACCACCGTGCCGAGCAACCTGCAGGAAATGGCCAACACCGCGTTGCACGAAGGCCTGATGACCTACGACCAGCGTCACGGTTACCGTGGCCCCGAGTCGCGCCTGCCGGGCAAGACCCACGAAGCGTGGGCCACCGAACTGACCAAGCAGCGCACCATCAGCAGCCTGGAGCCGGCCATCGTCACCCAGGTCGACAAGAATGGCTTGCAGGTGCTGACCCGTACCGGCGAAGAGCACGTCGCCTGGGACACCATGAAATGGGCACGCCCGTTCCTCAATACCAACAGCATGGGCGCCGCACCGCGCCAGCCGTCGGACGTGGCGCAGGTCGGCGACCTGATTCGCGTGCAGCGCCAGCCGAACAACTCGCTGAAGTTCAGCCAGATCCCGCAGGCGCAAGGCGCGCTGGTGTCGCTGGATCCACAGAACGGCGCGATTCGCTCGCTGGTCGGTGGTTTCGCCTTCGAACAGAGCAACTACAACCGCGCCCTGCAGGCCAAGCGTCAGCCGGGTTCGAGCTTCAAGCCGTTCGTCTACAGCGCTGCGCTGGACAGCGGTTACACCGCCGCGACCCTGGTCAACGACGCCCCGATCGTGTTCGTCGACGAGTACCTGGACAAAGTCTGGCGGCCGAAGAATGACACCAACACCTTCCTTGGCCCGATCCGTCTGCGCGAAGCGCTGTACAAGTCGCGTAACCTGGTGTCGATCCGCCTGTTGCAGGCGATGGGTGTCGGCAAGACCATCGACTACATCACCCGCTTCGGTTTCAACAAGCAGGACCTGCCGCCGAACCTGTCGCTGGCGCTGGGTACCGCGACCCTGACCCCGATGGAGATCGCTACCGGCTGGAGCACCTTCGCCAACGGCGGCTACAAGATCACCCCGTACATCATCGACAAGATCGAAAGCCGCAACGGCGACACGCTGTTCGTCGCCAACCCGCCGACCGTGCCACAGGGCGGCTCGGCGACCGATGGCATCGCAGCGCCGGAGTCTCAGCCGATCACCGTCAACGCCGCACCGGTTCCGGGCGAAGCCCCGGGCGCTGCGGCTGCGCCACAAGTGCCTGCGGTGGCTGAGCGAATCGTCGATGGCCGCACCACGTACATCCTCAACAGCATGCTGCAGGACGTGATCAAGCTCGGCACCGGTCGCCGCGCGCTGGCCATGGGCCGCAGCGACATCGCCGGCAAGACCGGTACCACCAACGAATCGAAGGATGCGTGGTTCTCCGGTTACAACGCCGATTACGTGACCACCGTGTGGACCGGCTTCGACCAGCCGGAAAGCCTCGGCCGCCGCGAGTTCGGCGGCACCGTGGCGCTGCCGATCTGGATGAACTATATGTCTGCCGCGCTCAAGGACAAGCCGCCGCACGTACAGCCTGAGCCGGAAGGCATTCTCAGCCTGCGGGTGGATCCGGTCAGCGGTCGTGCGGCAACGCCAAGCACGCCGGGCGCCTACTTCGAGCTGTTCAAGTCCGAAGACACGCCGCCCTCGGTGAATGAGCTGGGCAACGGTGCCGTACCGGGCAGCCCGCTGCCAGCGGATGAGCAGGCGCCGATCGATCTGTTCTGATCCAGCCCAAGCAAAAAGCCCCGCCTTCGTGAGAAGCGCGGGGCTTTTTTGTGCTTCAAAGCAAGATCAAAAGATCGCAGCCTGCGGCAGCTCCTACAGAATCGGCGCCGATCCGCGAAATCGGCGGCCACCAAGGCCAACTGTAGGAGCTGCCGCGGGCTGCGATCTTTTGATCTGCCAAACAAAAAGCCCCGACTCTCACAAGCCGGGGCTTTCGTTGGAGCGCTACAACGGCTTAGCCGTTGAACACGTCATCCACGCTTTTCAGCGGGTAGTTCTTCGGATACGGCAGGGTCGCCACACCGGTCTCGATCGCAGCTTTCGCCACAGCGTCGGAGATCAGGGTGATCAGGCGCTTGTCCATTGGCTTCGGAATGATGTACTCACGGCCGAATTCCAGCGGCGCACCACCGTAGGCGTCGCACACGTCCTGTGGCACTGGCAGTTTGGCCAGTTCGCGCAGGGCGTTGGCCGCAGCCACTTTCATTTCTTCGTTGATGCGCTTGGCGCGAACGTCCAGGGCACCACGGAAGATGAACGGGAAGCCCAGTACGTTGTTGACCTGGTTCGGGTAGTCGGAACGACCGGTGGCCATGATCACGTCGCTGCGGGTGGCGTGCGCCAGTTCCGGGGAGATTTCCGGATCAGGGTTCGAGCAGGCGAAGACAATCGGGTTGGCCGCCATCGACAGCAGGCCTTCAGCGCTCAGCAGGTTCGGGCCGGACAGACCGACGAACACGTCAGCGCCTTGCAGAGCGTCAGCCAGGCTGCGCTTGTCGGTGGCGTGAGCGAATACCGCTTTGTACTGGTTCAGGTCGTCACGGCCGGAGTGGATCACACCGGTACGGTCAACCATGAAGATGTTTTCGATTTTTGCGCCCATGCTCACCAGCAACTTCATGCAGGAGATGGCCGCAGCGCCGGCGCCGAGGCAGACGATCTTGGCTTCCGGCAGGGTTTTGCCGGCGATTTCCAGGGCGTTGATCATGCCGGCTGCGGTCACGATCGCGGTGCCGTGCTGGTCATCGTGGAATACCGGAATGTCGCACTGCTCGATCAGAGCACGTTCGATCTCAAAGCACTCAGGCGCCTTGATGTCTTCCAGGTTGATGCCACCGAAGGTGATGGAGATGCGTTTTACGGTGTCGATGAAGGCCTGCGGGCTTTCGGAGTCGACTTCGATGTCGAACACGTCGATGCCGGCGAAGCGCTTGAACAGTACGCCTTTACCTTCCATTACCGGCTTGGAAGCCAGTGGGCCGAGGTTACCCAGCCCCAGAATCGCGGTGCCATCGGAAATGACTGCAACCAGGTTGCCCTTGCCGGTGTATTTGTAGGCCAGTTCAGGATTGCTGGCGATCTCACGCACTGGTTCAGCTACGCCGGGGCTGTAGGCCAGCGACAGGTCGCGGGCGGTAACAGTGGCCTTGGTGAGCTCGACACTCAGCTTCCCTGGACGAGGATTGGCATGATATTCGAGAGCGGCAGTTTTCAGATCAGACATTTTGGCATTCCGCTTTTTACTGTTGGACAGACTGGTCAGCGAGGATACGCGCCTCGCAAAGTCCCCACAAGACTGAGCGGTCACCCCTGTCAAGCGCCCTGTCCTACGACTTTGGGCCAAGAGCCACGGTGCACAAGGGCTGGACTGTTCACAATCGATAGAAAAAATGTCTACAATTTTTCTTCAGCGCGTACTTTGCAGCATCGACGGATCGGTCAATGGCAGTAGCCAACGCGGCTGACCCGGTTTCAACCCACCACGCCGCGAACGGTCAACGACCCAGCCGCGAGCCTCGACCTGCCTGCCTTTGAGCGACTGCAACCGGGAATTGTCGAATTGTCCGAGCAGATTGGGCGCAACGCGCAGTACAACCGAGCCCTGCAACTCGATCCAGATTCCGCCACGATTGCGCTGAACCTTGCTCACACGCCCACTGACCACGGCGAACCCCGAAGCGCGGATCTGCTCCGCTTTCAGTACAGGCGACTGGCGCCAGACCCCGCGCCCAGCGAGTCGTGCACGCTGTTCGGCGGCTTGCTGACAGGCAACCAGATCGACATTCGGTGCCACCGCCACTTGAAAACCCAGGCCGTCGGCAAGCATTTGCGCTTCAAGATTGGCGCCGCTTGAACTGTAGATATGCGCGAGGGTGCGACCGTAATGGTCTTGGGCCTGTTTGCCCGGCAGCAAACCGACCCGACCGCCGCTGTCCGCCACCAAAGCTTCAAGGCGCTTGCGCGCGGCCACGGCGAAGGGCTCATCACTGCGGCCCTGCTTGCCCAGCTCCGGGGTGTTGAGACCGATCATCCGCACGCTGCGTCCATCGCTCAGGCGCAGGGTGTCGCCGTCGACCACGCGCTGTACCGCAACGCTGCTCAGGCCGCCCGGCGCCGGGCAAAACGCCTGGGCGCCGGACAGCCAAATCGCGGACACAAAAAAGGCGCCCACAAGGGACGCCTTTTTCATCAGCCTTGAAAAACCGTAGAGGCTTTCCAGGATGACCAATCTTACTTCTTGGCGCCGAAGGCACCGAAACGGTCGGCGAACTTCTGAACGCGACCACCGGTGTCCAGAGTCTTCTGCTTACCGGTGTAGAACGGGTGGCACTCGTTGCAAACGTCGATCGCCAGGGCTTTGCCGAAGGTCGAACGGGTTTCGAACTTGTTGCCGCAGCTGCAGGTAACAGCAACTACTGGGTAATCCGGGTGGATATCAGCTTTCATGGTGTATTCCTCAGGCTAGCGTGCCGCCACCCAACACTATTGTTGAATACCGCACGTAATTAGGCCGCGGATTCTACCAGACAATGTCAATCGCGCAAGCTGTCCCTGAGACCGACCGTCTGCTAGGCTCCCGGCCCATTGCGCTGTCCCTGTGGGAGCGAGCCTGCTCGCGAAGACGATCTATCAGCCAGCCTATCAGCCGCCTGACACACCGCTTTCGCGAGCAGGCTCGCTCCCACAGGTTATGTACACAGTCCTTTTAATCGCCTGCTGATCGAGATCCCCCCGCGTGCCCGACGCCATTCTGCGCCTCGCCCTGCCTTCGCCCCTGCGCCGCCTGTTCGACTATCGGGCCCCGGCCGGGGTGCTGCGCGCCCAGTTGCAGCCGGGCATGCGCCTGCGGGTGCCGTTCGGGCGGCGGGAGATGATCGGGATTCTGGTCGAGATCACCGATACCAGCGACGTGCCGCTGGAGAAACTCAAGCCGGCGTTGGCCCTGCTCGATGCAGAGCCGCCGCTGCCGCCCGCACTGTTCAAGCTGTGCCTGTGGACGTCGCAGTATTACCAGCACAGCCTCGGCGACACCTTGAGCTGGGCACTGCCGGTGCTGCTGCGTCAGGGCGAACTGGCGGAGGCCCGTCAGGAGCGCTTCTGGTCTGTCGCGCCCGGCGCCAGCCTTGATGATCCGCGCATCGCCCGTGCGCCACGGCAACGGGAAGCGCTGGCGACGCTGGCACAGCACCCGCACGGTGTGGCTCATCAGTTATTGAGCAAGCTGATGCTGAGCAAAGACAGCCTCGACCTGCTGCTGGCCAAGGGTCTGGTGCAGGTTGAAATCCGCCGGCATGCGCCCGGCGTGCGCCATGAGCACTGGCTGGCCCAGTCGGAGTTGCCACTCAACACCGAACAACGCGCCGCTTACGAGGCGATCCGCGCCGGGTTCGACAGTTATCACGCGTTTCTGCTGGCGGGCGTCACCGGCAGCGGCAAGACCGAAGTCTATTTGCAACTGATCCGCGAAACCCTCGAAGCCGGCAAGCAGGCGCTAGTGCTGATTCCCGAAATCAATCTCGGCCCGCAGACCCTGGCGCGTTTCGAGCAGCGCTTCAACGCACGCATCGCCCTGCTGCATTCGGCGGTCAACGACCGCGAGCGCCTCGACGCCTGGCTCGCTGCCCGCGACGGCGAGGCCGACATTATTATCGGCACCCGCTCGGCGCTGTTCACCCCGATGAAGAACCCGGGGCTGATCATCATCGACGAAGAACACGACGGCTCCTATAAACAGCAGGAAGGCCTGCGCTATCACGCCCGGGATCTGGCACTGGTGCGCGCGCGACAGGAAAACATCCCGATCGTCCTCGGCTCCGCCACGCCTTCGCTGGAAAGCCTGCACAACGCCTACACCGGTCGTTATGGCCTGCTGCGCCTCAACGAGCGGGCCGGCGGCGCCAGGCAACCACGTTTCCTGCGGCTGGACGTGAAAAGCCGTCCGCTGGACAGCGGCATTTCCGGGCCGATGCAACAAGCCATTGGCCAGACCCTCGCGGCCGGCCAGCAGGTGCTGGTGTTCCTCAACCGGCGCGGCTTTGCGCCGACGCTGCTGTGCCACGATTGCGGCTGGATGTCCGAGTGTTCGCGCTGCGACGCGCGAATGACCGTGCACCAACGCTACGGCGAACTGCGGTGCCACCACTGTGGCAACGTCGAGCGCACGCCGCGCCAATGCCCCAAGTGCAATAAAGTTGATCTGCGCCCGGTGGGCGCCGGTACCGAACGCGCCGAAGAACGCCTGGCGATTCTGTTCCCGGATTACCCGGTGCTGCGCGTCGACCGCGACAGCACCTCGCGCAAGGACGCGATGAATCAGTTGTTCGCGACGATTCAGAAGGGTCAGCCGTGCATTCTGGTCGGCACGCAAATGTTGGCCAAGGGGCATCACTTCCCCCGGGTCACGCTGGTATCGATTCTGGATGCCGACGGCGGGCTGTTCTCCGGCGACTTCCGCGCCAGCGAGCGTATGGCGCAGTTGATCGTGCAGGTGGCCGGGCGCGCCGGACGGGCGGAAGAGCCGGGCAAGGTGATCATCCAGACCCACCTGGCCGACCATCCTTTATTGGTGCAATTGACCGAGCAGGGCTACTTCGCCTTTGCCGAACAGGCGCTGAGCGAGCGCCGCGCTGCGGGACTGCCGCCGTTTTCACACTTGGCCCTGTTGCGTGCCGAAGCGCACAAACCGGGGCAGGCCGAAAGTTTCCTCGATGAGGCGTGCAGCGCCGCCGAGCGCTTGCTGGCCGAGCAGAAGCTGGGCGGGATCGAACTGCTCGGGCCGGTGCCGGCGCCGATGGAGCGCCGAGCCGGTCGCTATCGGGCGCAGCTGTTGGTGCAGGCGGCAGCGCGGGCACCGCTGCATCGGTTGCTCGCCAGCTGGTTGCTGGAGCTGGAGCAGATGCCGAGCGGGCGGGCCGTGCGCTGGTCGCTGGATGTCGATCCGGTGGATTTGTACTAGCAGATCAAAAGATCGCAGCCTGCGGCAGCTCCTACAGAATCGAGCGTGTTCCCCTGTAGGAGCTGCCGCAGGCTGCGATCTTTTGCTTTTAATGTCACCACATATCCACATCCTGCCTGCTAAGGTTGGCAAGCCCGTCTTCGCAACGGATAATGCCCAGTTTTTCCACCCGCGCATCGATGCGCCGCCGCGCTTGCGGTCGAAAGAGAAGACCATGAAAGACACCATTCGCCAGCTGATCCAACAAGCCCTCACCCAACTCGTCAACGAAGGTGTGTTGCCTGAAGGCCTGTCGCCGGCGATTCAGGTGGAGAACGCCCGTGACAAGACCCACGGCGACTTTGCCAGCAACATCGCCATGATGCTGGCAAAGCCTGCGGGCATGAAGCCGCGCGATCTGGCGGAGAAAATCATCGCTGCGCTGCCGGCCGACGACAACGTCACCAAGGCCGAAATCGCCGGCCCCGGCTTCATCAACTTCTTCCAGAACACCCAGGCCCTCGCCTCGCGCCTCGACGCTGCGCTGGCCGATGCTCACGTTGGCGTGCGCAAGGCCGGCCCGGTGCAGCGCACTGTGGTCGACCTGTCGGCACCGAACCTGGCCAAAGAGATGCACGTCGGCCACCTGCGCTCGACGATCATCGGCGACGGCGTGGCCCGTGTTCTCGAGTTCCTCGGCGACGAGGTGATCCGCCAGAACCACGTGGGCGACTGGGGCACCCAGTTCGGCATGTTGATGGCTTACTTGCAGGAAAACCCGATCACCAGCGACGAGCTGTCCGATCTGGAAAACTTCTACCGCGCCGCCAAACAGCGTTTCGACGAGTCCGAAGAGTTCGCCGACCGCGCCCGTGGCCTGGTGGTCAAGCTGCAGGCCGGCGATGCCGAGTGCCTGGCGCTGTGGACCAAGTTCAAGGACATCTCGCTGTCGCACTGCCAGAAGATCTACGAACTGCTCAACGTCAAACTGACCATGGCCGACGTGATGGGCGAAAGCGCCTACAACGACGACCTGATCAACGTGGTCAACGACCTGAAAGCCGCGGGCATGCTGGTCGAGAGCAACGGCGCCCAGTGCGTGTTCCTCGACGAGTTCAAGAACGCCGACGGCGATCCGCTGCCGGTAATCATCGTCAAGGCCGATGGCGGTTACCTGTACGCCACCACTGACCTGGCAGCCGTGCGCTACCGTTCTGGCAAACTGAAAGCCGACCGCGCGCTGTACTTCGTCGACCAGCGTCAGGCCCTGCACTTCCAGCAAGTGTTCGCCGTGGCGCGCAAGGCCGGTTTCGTGACCCATCCGATGGAAATGGAGCACATGGGCTTCGGCACCATGAATGGCGCCGATGGCCGTCCGTTCAAGACCCGTGATGGCGGCACCGTGAAGCTGATCGATTTGCTGACCGAAGCCCAGGAACGTGCCTACAACCTGGTCAAAGAGAAAAACCCGGAGCTGGCCGAAGACGAACTGCGCAACATCGCCAAGGTCGTCGGCATCGGTGCGGTGAAATACGCCGACCTGTCCAAGCACCGCACCAGCGACTACAGCTTCAACTTCGACCTGATGCTGAATTTCGAAGGCAACACCGCACCGTATCTGCTGTACGCCTACACTCGCGTGGCCGGCGTGTTCCGCAAACTGGGCAAGGATTTCAGCGAAGTCGACGGCCAGATCGTTCTCGAAGCCGAGCACGAACACGAGCTGGCGGCGAAACTGGCGCAGTTCGGCGAAGTGCTGAACAACGTCGCGGAAAAAGGCACGCCGCACATCCTCTGCACTTATCTGTATGACGTCGCCGGTCTGTTCTCCAGCTTCTACGAGAACTGCCCGATCCTCGCCGCCGAGACGCCGGCCCAGATGCAGAGCCGTCTGCGCCTGGCCGCGCTGACCGGTCGTACTCTCAAGCAAGGCCTGGAACTGCTGGGCCTGGAAACTCTGGAGCGCATGTAAGTTGGCTGCCAAGAAAAAACCTGCACCCAAGCGTGGCGCCAGCCGTTACCAAGCTCCTGCAAAGCAACCGATTCCGGGCTGGCTGTGGATGGCCATCGGCCTGACGGTCGGTGCGTTCATCGTATTCCTGATGAAACTGGAGCCGGGCAAGGGCAGCGACACGGTCAAGCGCGAGAAAGTCGAGCAGGCGCAGCAGCAGAAAGCGTCGAAGATCGCCGAGGCCAACAAGACCCCGCCGAGCCCGACGCAACCGGTGAAGCCGAAGTACGACTTCTACACCCTGCTGCCGGAATCGGAAGTGATCGTGCCGCCGGATGCCGTGCCGGAGAAAACCTTGCCGACGCCACAAGTGCCGACCACGCCGGTCACCCCGGCGGAAGCGGCGAAGATCGACACCGCGCGGGCGCAGGCTGCGCTGTCAGGTATTACCCCGCCGCCAGCGCCGCCGGTGGCGAAAGCGGCGCCGGTGACCAAGTTCTTCCTCCAGGCCGGCTCGTTCCGCAAAGAGGCGGACGCGGACAAGGTGCGGGCGCAGATCATTCTGCTGGGCCAGGCTGTTTCGGTTGAGTCGGGCACGGTGAAGGATGAAACCTGGTACCGCGTATTGGTCGGCCCGTTCAGCAATCGCGAGCAACTGACCACCGCACAGAAACAACTGGCCGGCAGCGGTTTCAGCAACCTGTTGTTACAACAACGCCAGAGCCGCTGACCTCTCGCCGAACGTAATCGTTCGGCGGACTTTGTGGCGAGGGAGCTTGCTCCCGCTGGGGTGCGAAGCGCCCCCAAACCCTGTGAATCCGGTGCATCAGACAGACCGGGGTTGCAGGTTTTACGACTGCTGCGCAGCCGAGCGGGAGCAAGCTCCCTCGCCACAGGGATTTGCATCCCCCTCCATCACCGCTCGTCCCTTCTCCCGCGCTGTGGTTGAAATCCTCTCCAGCACCCCCATATGAATGGGCATAAGGCATTTTCGCCCCGCTGCGTGGAGACTCTTCCCTTGACCACCATCGTTTCAGTCCGCCGCCACGGCAAAGTCGTCATGGGCGGCGACGGCCAGGTTTCTCTCGGCAATACCGTGATGAAAGGCAACGCGAAGAAAGTTCGTCGCCTGTACCACGGCCAGGTCATCGCCGGTTTCGCCGGTGCCACCGCCGACGCCTTTACCCTGTTCGAACGCTTCGAAGGCCAGCTCGAGAAACACCAGGGCCACCTGATCCGCGCCGCTGTCGAACTCGCCAAAGAATGGCGCACCGACCGCTCCCTGAGCCGCCTCGAGGCCATGCTCGCGGTCGCCAACAAGGACGCCTCGCTGATCATCACCGGCAACGGTGACGTGGTCGAACCCGAAGACGGCCTGATCGCCATGGGTTCCGGCGGCGCCTACGCACAAGCTGCGGCCAGCGCGCTGCTGAAAAAGACCGACCTGTCGGCCCGTGAGATCGTCGAAACCGCCCTCGGTATCGCCGGCGACATCTGTGTATTCACCAACCACACTCAGACCATTGAGGAGCAGGATCTCGCTGAATAAGCCTGACGCGGCCTAAATGCCACGGCTTTTTTCTGCTTGAGGACCGTCAATTACTATGTCCATGACTCCCCGCGAAATCGTCCACGAACTCAACCGCCATATCATCGGCCAGGACGATGCCAAGCGCGCCGTCGCGATTGCCCTGCGCAACCGCTGGCGCCGCATGCAGCTGCCTGAAGAGCTGCGCGTTGAAGTGACCCCGAAAAACATTCTGATGATCGGTCCGACCGGTGTCGGTAAAACCGAAATCGCCCGTCGTCTGGCGAAGCTCGCCAACGCGCCGTTCATCAAGGTCGAAGCGACCAAATTCACCGAAGTCGGCTACGTTGGCCGTGACGTCGAATCGATCATCCGTGATCTGGCCGATGCCGCAATCAAGATGCTCCGCGAGCAGGAAATGACCCGCGTGCGTCACCGTGCCGAAGACGCTGCCGAGGATCGTATCCTCGACGCACTGCTGCCACCGGCACGCATGGGTTTCAGTAACGAAGAAACCCCGAGCAGCGATTCCAACACCCGTCAGCTGTTCCGCAAGCGCCTGCGTGAAGGTCAGCTGGACGACAAGGAAATCGAGATCGAAGTCGCCGAAGTGGCCGGCATCGAGATCGCTACGCCACCTGGCATGGAAGAGATGACCAGCCAGTTGCAGAACCTGTTCGCCAACATGGGCAAGGGCAAGAAGAAAGCCCGCAAGCTCAAGGTCAAAGAAGCGCTGAAACTGGTGCGCGACGAAGAGGCCGGGCGTCTGGTCAACGAAGAAGAGCTGAAGGCCAAGGCGCTGGAAGCGGTCGAGCAACACGGCATCGTGTTCATCGACGAAATCGACAAGGTCGCCAAACGCGGCAATGTCGGCGGCGCCGATGTCTCCCGTGAAGGCGTACAGCGCGACCTGCTGCCGCTGATCGAAGGCTGCACCGTCAACACCAAGCTGGGCATGGTCAAGACCGACCACATCCTGTTCATCGCCTCCGGTGCGTTCCACCTGAGCAAGCCGAGCGATCTGGTGCCTGAGCTGCAAGGCCGTCTGCCGATCCGTGTCGAACTCAAGGCGCTGAGCCCGGAAGACTTCGAGCGCATCCTCAGCGAGCCGCACGCATCGCTCACCGAGCAATATTGCGCGCTGCTGAAAACCGAAGGCCTGAACATTCAGTTCCAGCCGGAAGGCATCAAGCGTCTGGCGGAGATCGCCTGGCAAGTCAACGAGAAGACCGAGAACATCGGTGCCCGTCGCCTGCACACGCTGCTCGAGCGTCTGCTGGAAGAGGTGTCGTTCAGTGCCGGCGACCTGGCCAGCGCGCATGACGACAAGCCGATCCTGATCGACGCTGCGTACGTCAACAGCCATCTGGGCGAATTGGCGCAGAACGAAGACCTGTCCCGTTATATCCTGTAGGTCACTCTTCCCTGTAGGAGCTGCCGCAGGCTGCGATCTTTTGATCTTGAAAAGCAAAATCAAAAGATCGCAGCCTGCGGCAGCTCCTACAGGGGTTCATCACAGTCGGATGACCTGCAATGACCACGATCCCCACCGACATCAAACTGCACAAAGCCTCGAAAACCCTGACGCTCAAGTACGCGTCCGGCGAGGAGTACACCCTGCCCGCGGAATTTCTGCGCGTGCACTCCCCTTCCGCCGAGGTCCAGGGCCACGGCAAACCGATCCTGCAATTCGGCAAGCTCAATGTCGGCCTCAGCGGCCTGGAACCGGCCGGTCACTACGCACTGAAACTGACCTTCGACGACGGTCACGACAGCGGCTTGTTCACCTGGGATTACCTCTACGAGCTGGGGCGACGTTATGACGCACTCTGGGCCGATTATCTGGCCGAGCTCAAAGCCGCCGGAAAAACCCGCGATCCGGACCAGTCGATTGTCAAGCTGATGCTCTAGTCCGAGACTCTTGCTCTTTAGAGGGCATTTTCTAAATTCATCTGTTTGAATGCTGCGCCTGGCGGTCGAGGATCGGCTGCTTGCGAAAAAAATTAAACTCGGGTAACCAATGGAGCTGGCAAGTTCCCTGCAGTGCTCTATGAACTGTAAAGCAGCTATGCAGAATTAACGGTCACCCGAGCAGTAGTACCTGGCATTGGCTGTGGAACTGCACAGCCGAAACCGGGTACTCGTCTCAGGACAATGGAGCGTCGTAGATGAGTAACAAGAATAACGATGACCTGAAGTACCAAGCCTCGGAAAACACCCTGGGGCTTAATCCCGTCGTTGGGCTACGCGGAAAGGATCTGCTGGCCTCTGCTCGAATGGTGCTGACCCAGGCCATCAAACAACCTATCCATAGTGTCAAGCACGTCACCCATTTCGGCCTCGAACTGAAGAACGTGCTGTTCGGCAAATCCGAACTGCAACCGGCCAGCGATGACCGTCGCTTCGTTGATCCGGCGTGGAGTCAGAACCCGCTCTACAAACGTTATCTGCAAACTTACCTGGCGTGGCGCAAGGAGCTCCATTCCTGGATCGACGACAGCAGCCTGTCGCCCAAAGACATCGCGCGCGGCCACTTCGTGATCAACCTGATGACCGAAGCCATGGCCCCGACCAATACCGCCGCCAACCCGGCGGCGGTCAAACGCTTCTTCGAGACCGGCGGCAAAAGCCTGCTCGATGGCCTCTCGCACCTGGCCAAGGATCTGGTGCACAACGGCGGCATGCCGAGCCAGGTCAACATGGGCGCGTTCGAGGTCGGCAAGAGCCTGGGCGTGACCGAAGGCGCGGTGGTGTTTCGCAACGACGTGCTGGAGCTGATCCAGTACAAGCCGATCACCGAGCAAGTCCACGAGCGCCCGCTGCTCGTGGTGCCACCCCAGATCAACAAGTTCTACGTATTCGACCTGAGCCCGGACAAAAGTCTGGCGCGCTTCTGCCTGCGCAATAACGTGCAGACCTTCATCGTCAGCTGGCGCAACCCGACCAAGGCCCAGCGCGAGTGGGGCCTTTCGACTTACATCGATGCGCTCAAGGAAGCCGTCGACGTGGTCACGGCCATCACCGGCAGCAAAGACGTAAACATGCTCGGCGCCTGCTCCGGCGGCATTACCTGCACCGCCCTGCTCGGCCACTACGCCGCGATCGGCGAGAACAAGGTCAACGCCCTCACGCTGCTGGTCAGCGTGCTCGACACCACGCTGGACAGCGACGTCGCCCTGTTCGTCGACGAGCAGACCCTGGAGACCGCCAAGCGCCACTCCTATCAGGCCGGTGTGCTCGAAGGCAAAGACATGGCCAAGGTCTTCGCGTGGATGCGCCCCAACGACCTGATCTGGAACTACTGGGTCAACAACTACCTGCTCGGCAACGAGCCGCCAGTGTTCGACATCCTGTTCTGGAACAACGACACCACCCGGTTGCCGGCCGCGTTCCACGGCGACCTGATCGAGATGTTCAAAAACAACCCACTGATTCGGCCCAATGCACTGGAAGTGTGCGGCACGCCGATCGACCTCAAGCAGGTCACTGCCGACATTTTCTCGCTGGCCGGCACCAACGACCACATCACCCCGTGGAAGTCCTGCTACAAGTCGGCGCAGCTGTTTGGCGGCAAGGTCGAGTTCGTGCTGTCGAGCAGCGGGCATATCCAGAGCATCCTGAACCCGCCGGGCAACCCGAAATCGCGTTACATGACCAGCGAAGGCATGGCCGCCAATGCCGATGACTGGCAAGAGAACTCGACCAAGCACACCGATTCCTGGTGGCTGTACTGGCAGGCATGGCAGGCCGAGCGCTCGGGCGATCTGAAGAAGGCGCCACTGAAACTGGGCAACAAGGCTTATCCGGCAGGCGAAGCATCGCCGGGCACTTACGTACATGAGCGGTAACTGACACCTCGCCCTCCCTGTAGGAGCTGCCGAAGGCTGCGATCCTTTGATCTTGTTTTCAGAATCAAAGTCAAAAGATCGCAGCCTTCGGCAGCTCCTACAGAGGGAGCAGGGATGAATTAATCCACAGGGCCTGAAGCATGCCGCAACCGTTCATTTTCCGTACCGTCGACCTGGATGGTCAGACCCTCCGCACGGCGGTACGCCCCGGCAAGCCTCATTTGACGCCCTTGCTGATTTTCAACGGCATCGGCGCCAACCTGGAGCTGGTGTTTCCATTTGTCGCGGCGCTGGACCCGGATCTGGAAGTGATCGCCTTCGACGTGCCCGGTGTCGGCGGCTCGTCGACGCCCAACCGGCCGTATCGCTTTCCCGGGCTGGCGAAGCTGACCGCGCGGATGCTCGACTACCTCGATTACGGCCAGGTCAACGTCATCGGCGTGTCCTGGGGCGGCGCGCTGGCGCAGCAGTTTGCTCACGACTACCCCGAGCGCTGCAAAAAACTGGTGCTGGCAGCGACCGCCGCCGGTGCGGTGATGGTGCCGGGTAAACCGAAAGTGCTGTGGATGATGGCCAGTCCGCGGCGCTACATTCAGCCATCGCACGTGATCCGTATCGCCCCGCTGATCTACGGCGGCTCGTTCCGCCGCGACCCGACGCTGGCCGCCAGCCATGCCGCCAAGGTGCGTTCGGCGGGCAAGCTCGGCTACTACTGGCAGCTGTTCGCCGGCCTGGGCTGGACCAGCATTCACTGGCTGCACAAGATCCATCAGCCGACGCTGGTACTGGCCGGCGACGACGATCCGCTGATCCCGCTGATCAACATGCGCATGCTTGCCTGGCGGATTCCCAACGCCCAGCTGCACATCATCGACGACGGCCATCTGTTCCTGATCACCCGCGCCGAAGCCGTGGCGCCGATCATCATGAAATTCCTTGAGGAGGAACGCCAGCGCGCCGTGATGCATCCGCATCCGACCCCACTGGGCGGCTGAATCACGGCGGCAGGCTTTATGCAGGGTTTTGAACAAAGTGCGCGGCAGGACGCCGCGCGGGCAGCAACCCGTAACAGCGACTATGGTGTTCTGGTTCGGTGAGTTTGTTTTTGACCTGAAGACGAAGGAGTGTTGAGTCATGCGCGACAAACCAGCGACGGGCGTTGTGCCCAGCCCCGCCGTGTTCATCAACGCACAAAGTGCGATCACCGGCCTGCGCGGCCGGGACCTGATCTCGACCTTGCGCAGCGTCGCCGCCCACGGTCTACGCAACCCGATTCACAGCGCGAAGCACGCCTTGAAACTCGGTGGCCAACTCGGTCGCGTGTTGCTCGGTGAAACCCTGCACCCGACCAACCCGAACGACAGCCGCTTCGCTGATCCGGCATGGAGCCTCAATCCGTTCTACCGGCGCAGCCTGCAGGCCTATCTGGCCTGGCAAAAACAGGTCAAGAGCTGGATTGATGAAAGCAACATGAGCGATGACGATCGCGCCCGCGCGCACTTCGCCTTCACCTTGCTCAACGACGCGGTGGCACCGTCGAATACGCTGCTCAACCCGCTGGCAGTCAAGGAGCTGTTCAACTCCGGCGGGCAAAGTCTGGTGCGCGGTCTGAGTCATCTGTTCGATGACCTGCTGCACAACGACGGCCTGCCGCGCCAGGTCACCAAACAGGCATTCGAGGTCGGCAAGACCGTCGCCACCACCTCTGGCGCCGTGGTGTTTCGCAACGAGATGCTTGAACTGATCCAGTACAAGTCGATGAGCGAAAAGCAATACGCCAAGCCGCTGCTGGTGGTGCCGCCGCAAATCAACAAGTACTACATTTTCGACCTCAGCCCGCAGAACAGCTTCGTCCAGTACGCGCTGAAAAATGGCCTGCAGACGTTCATGATCAGTTGGCGCAATCCAGACGTACGCCATCGCGAATGGGGCCTGTCGACCTACGTCGAAGCGGTGGAAGAAGCGATGAACATCTGCCGGGCGATCACCGGCGCCCGCGACGTCAACCTGATGGGCGCCTGCGCCGGTGGCCTGACCATTGCCGCCCTGCAGGGGCATTTGCAGGCCAATCGGCAGCTGCGACGTGTCTCCAGCGCGACCTACCTGGTCAGCCTGCTCGACAGTCAGATTGAAACCCCGGCCACGCTGTTCGCCGACGAACAAACCCTCGAAGCCGCCAAGCGCCGCTCCTATCAGAAAGGCGTGCTCGACGGGCGCGACATGGCCAAGGTCTTCGCCTGGATGCGCCCCAACGATCTGATCTGGAGCTACTTCGTCAACAATTACCTGTTGGGCAAAGAGCCGCCCGCGTTCGACATCCTCTACTGGAACAACGACAACACCCGCCTGCCCGCCGCGTTTCACGGCGACCTGCTGGACTTCTTCAAGCACAACCCGCTGACCCATCCGGGTGGGCTGGAAGTCTGTGGCACGCCGATCGACCTGCAGAAAGTCACCGTCGACAGCTTCAGCGTGGCCGGCATGAATGACCACATCACGCCGTGGGACGCGGTGTACCGCTCGACCCTGTTGCTTGGCGGGGAGCGGCGCTTCGTGCTGTCCAACAGTGGCCACGTGCAAAGCATCCTCAACCCGCCGAGCAACCCGAAAGCCAACTACGTCGAGAACGGCAAGCTCAGCAGCGATCCACGCGCCTGGTACTACGACGCCAAACGCGTCGACGGCAGCTGGTGGCCACAGTGGCTGGAGTGGATTCAGCAACGCTCCGGCGCCCAGCGCGAAACCACGTTTACCCTCGGCAACCCGAACTATCCACCGATGGAGGCAGCACCCGGCACCTACGTGCATGTGCGCTGACGCTTAACCGAACTTTTCTAAGAAGACTGGATGAAAACCCGCGACCGGATTCTCGAATGTGCCCTGCAACTGTTCAACGAAAAGGGTGAGCCCAACGTCTCCACCATGGAAGTGGCCAACGAAATGGGGATCAGCCCCGGCAACCTCTACTACCACTTCCACGGCAAGGAGCCGCTGATTCTCGGCCTGTTCGAGCGTTTCCAGAATGAACTGACGCCACTGCTCGACCCACCGTCGGACGTCGAGCTGGCGCCGGAGGATTACTGGCTGTTTCTGCACTTGATCGTCGAGCGCCTGGCGCAATACCGGTTTCTGTTCCAGGACCTGTCGAACCTTGCCGGGCGACTACCGAAACTGGCCAAAGGCATTCGTCATCTGCTCAATGCGCTCAAGCGCACCCTGGCGTCATTGCTGGCGCGGTTGAAGGCGGCAGGGCAGTTGGTCAGTGATACTCAGGCATTGGGGCAACTGGTGGAGCAGATCACCATGACCCTGCTGTTCTCGCTGGACTATCAACGGATACTCGATCGCGCGGGCGAGGTCAGGCTGGTCGTGTATCAGATCATGATGCTGGTGGCGCCGCATCTGCTGCCGCCGGTGAAAGTCGCTACTGAACGGATGGCCCTGCAGTATCTCGAAGATCATTAACGTCAAAAGATCGCAGCCTGCGGCAGCTCCTACATTGACCATGTTCGCCACCCATTTTTCGCTTTGGCAACGATTCTGTAGGAGCTGCCGCAGGCTGCGATCTTTTGATCTTCAAAAAAACGCCCGACCTTCACAGGCCGGGCGTTTTGTTTTGCCCTGAAAAATCAGGACTGACTGGTTGGCGTCGACGGGGTCGATGCAGCAGTCGGGGTGGCTGCCGGAGTCGGTGCAGCGGCGGAGTTCGACGCGCTGGCCGGGGTTGCCGGGGTGGCTGGCTTGGCTGCTGCGGGTGCAGCTGGCTTCGGAGCAGCGGCCTTCGGCGCGGCCGGTTTTTTCACTGCCGGTTTTTTCGCCGCAGCCGGTTTGGCCGCAGGTTTGGCAGCCGGTTTCGCGGCAGCGGTTTTCGCTGCTGGCTTGGCGGCTGGTTTGGCCGCGGACTTGGCCGCAGGTTTCGCAGCCGCTTTGGCAGCAACCGGTTTCGCGGCAGCCTTGGCGGCTGGTTTGGCAGCGGCCGTTTTAGCAGCAGGCTTGGCGGCAGCGGTTTTTGCCGCTGGCTTGGCTGCAGCTTTGGCAGCTGGTTTCGCAGCCGCTTTAGCAAGTGGCTTGGCGGTCGATTTGGCTGCCGGTTTGGCCGCTGCAGTTTTCGCCGCGACCGGTTGGGTTTTCAGACCGGTGAGTTTCTCGATCTGCTTGGTCAGGGTTTCGACCTTGCTGTGCAGCGCTTTGACTTCATTGCGGCTTGGTACACCCAGGCGCGAAATCGCGCTGTTCAGGCGCTTGTCGAAAGCCCCTTCCAGCTCGTCCCACTTGCCCAGTGCACGATCTTTCACGCCGCTGATGCGCGACTTGGCCGACGAAGCGGAGTCCTTGGCGGCATCGACTTTCTTGCCGACTGCAGACTTGGTGAGCTTCTCGGCTTTCTCGCCGTCTTTGACCAGTGACTCGAAGAGCTTGCTGCCGTCAGTGTCGATCTTCGAGTACACGCCTAAACCAGCCAGCCAGATTTTGCGGGAGTAGTCTTCGACTTTCCCAATCCACGAGCTGCCTTCTTTATCGGTGTTCTTTTTACCAGCCATCCCGTTCTCCTTAAGATTTACGCGCGACGCGTTCGAGCAATGCCGTCAGCTCATCGAGCTTAGCAGAGAGTGTCTCAACGTCATGTTTAGACGGAATGCCGATACGATTCAAGGCGCTTGCCACACGGGAGTCGAACGCCTTCTCGACCTTGTCGAGCTGAACTTCGACACGACCTTTGAACGAGCTGACTTCACCCTTGGCTTCATCGATCTCGGCGTTGGCGGCTTCAAGTTTTTCGGTGACGGCTTTTTTGCCTTTCTTTTCAACAGTTTGACCAGCCTTGATCAACTCCTGAAAGTAGTCGCTGCCCTCTTGGCCGACCTTGGCGTAGGCACCCAGGCCTGCCAGCCAGATCTTGCGGGCATAGGATTTGACGTCGCTCAGAGCAGAAGTCGAAGCGTCGATTTTTTTCTTCAGAATGACTTTGGCCATGGTGCACCTCACGCGCAGAAGGTTTGAGGAACTGCCCGCAAAGGTGTCGGGCTCAGGCACAAAGTAGGGAGAAAAATTAGAAACGGCACCCTAACAACTGACATAAATAAGGGGTGCCTGAATGAAAAGATCGCAGCCTTCGGCAGCTCCTACAGAGGTACACATTCCCCTGTAGGAGCTGCCGAAGGCTGCGATCTTTTGATGTTCAGACCAGCGCTTTATCCAGCGCCTTCTCGATCTCGGCTTTGATCATGCCGCTCATGGCCGACATCATGATGCCCAGTTCCACGTCGACACGGATCGAATCGTCGGCCACATGCACTGCGCCTTTCACGCCCGAGCGCTTGAGGTTCAGGGTGTCGCCCGACCACTGCGGCTCCAGGCCATATTGATCGGAGAGTTTCTGCGCCAGCTTGTCGGCCTTCTCGCGGGCGGCTTCCTTGCCCAGGCTGTGGGCACGCTCAACACTGATTTTGGCCATTGAATGACTCCTGCTTGATGAATGGGTGTCGGTAAATCTTGACCGCGTCTGCGGCAAATCGTCCCGAAGGTCGCCCATCTTACCTTTAGCCATTCCAAGACAAAGCATGGCTTGGGGATTAGAATGTCGCGCATTCTCTTTTGGTGACAGCGATATGACTGATCAGCGCAAAGGCAGCGATGCCGAACCCACCACTCACTTCGGCTTCAAAAACGTTCCGGAAAGCCAGAAAGCGGAAAAAGTCGCTGAGGTTTTCCACTCGGTAGCCGCGAAATACGACCTGATGAACGACCTTCTGTCGGGCGGCATGCACCGTCTGTGGAAGCGTTTCGCGATCGAACTGTCCGGTGTGCGTGCAGGCAACCGCGTGCTCGATATCGCCGGCGGCACCGGTGACCTGACCAAGAAATTCTCGCACCTGGTTGGCCCGACCGGTCAGGTGGTATTGGCCGACATCAACGAATCCATGCTCAAGGTCGGTCGTGACCGCCTGCTGGATCTGGGTGTGTCGGGCAACGTCGAATTCGTCCAGGCCGATGCGGAAAAGCTGCCATTCCCGGACAACCACTTCGACTGCGTGACCATCGCCTTCGGCCTGCGCAACGTGACGCACAAAGAAGACGCCCTGCGTTCGATGCTGCGCGTGCTCAAGCCCGGTGGCCGCCTGCTGGTGCTGGAGTTCTCCAAGCCGACCAACGCGCTGATGTCGAAAGCCTACGACGCCTACTCGTTCGCCTTCATGCCACTGATGGGCAAGCTGATCACCAACGACTCGGAAAGCTATCGCTACCTGGCCGAATCGATCCGCATGCACCCGAATCAGGAAACCCTGAAGTCGATGATGGTCGACGCCGGTTTCGACCGCGTGACCTATCACAACATGACTGCAGGCATCGTCGCCCTGCACCGCGGCATCAAGCCCTGATGTTGCTCACCGGGCTGCTCGCCAGCGTCGAACTCGGCCTCAACCGGGTGCTGCGTCTCGACAGCACGGCGCTGCCGCGGCTGGCGCATCTGACCGGCAAAGTGATTGCCGTGGATTGCCGCTGCCCGGCGCTGCAACTGTTCATCCTGCCCAGCGATGAGGGCCTGATGCTCGCTTCGCACTGGGAAACCGGCGTCGATTGCACCCTGCGCGCACCCGCTTCCAGCCTGGTGAAACTGGCCGTGAGCAAAGACAAGACCGCGGTGCTGCACGCCCCGGAAGTCGAGCTCGACGGTGACAGCGGTGTGTTGCTGGAACTGGCCGGCGTGTTGCAGGACCTCGAGCTGGACTGGGAGTACGAACTCTCGCGCTGGCTCGGCCCGGTCGCCACGCAATTGGTCGGAGGTCATCTGCGCAGCCGCGCGCGCTGGTATCAACAAGGATTTGCCAGCCTCAACCAGAACCTCGCCGAATACCTCGCCGAAGAATCGCGCACCCTCGTCGGCCAGCGCGAAGCCGAAGCGCGGTTCAGCGAGCTGGACCGGATCAAACTTGATCTGGAACGTCTCGAGGCGCGTTTCGAGCGCCTTTCCCGATCCCTCGACCCAAGCGATAACGCATGAAGCTGCTTGCCGTCCGCCGTCTGTTGCGCATCCAGCGCGTCGTGATCCGCTACCGCCTCGATGACCTGCTGTTCGAGCTGCCGTTGCCCTGGTTTCTCCTGGCGCTGCGCTACGTGCTGCCGTGGCGCTGGTTCCCGCGCAAACCGCTGGAGCTGAACCGTGGCGCGCGCCTGCGACTGGCGCTGCAGGATCTGGGGCCGATCTTCATCAAGTTCGGGCAGATTCTTTCGACCCGCCGCGACCTGCTGCCGGAAGACATCGCCGATGAACTGATGCTGCTGCAGGACCGCGTGCCGCCGTTCGATTCGCAGCTGTCGATCAAGCTGATCGAAGAACAGCTGGGCAAGAAAATCAGCGAAGTGTTCAGCCGCTTTGACGTCGAGCCGCTGGCCTCGGCCTCGGTGGCGCAGGTGCACGCTGCGCAACTGAAGACCGGCGAAGAAGTGGTGGTCAAGGTGATCCGCCCAGGCCTGAAACCGGTGATTGCCCAAGACCTGGCGTGGCTGTTCATCCTCGCCCGCGCCGCCGAAAAGATCTCCGCCGACGCCCGCCTGCTGCACCCGGTGGACGTGGTGCAGGACTACGAAAAAACCATCTACGACGAACTCGACCTGTTGCGTGAGGCGGCGAATGCCAGCCAGCTCAAGCGCAACTTCGAAGGCTCGCCGCTGCTTTACGTGCCGCAAGTCTATTGGGACTGGTGCCGGCCGAAAGTGCTGGTGATGGAGCGCATCTACGGGATTCAGGTAACGGATCTGGCGACCCTCGCCGACCAGCGCACCGACATGAAAATGCTCGCCGAGCGCGGCGTGGAGATCTTCTTCACCCAGGTGTTCCGCGACAGTTTCTTCCACGCCGACATGCACCCGGGCAACATCTTCGTCAGCACCGTCAACCCGTGGAGCCCGCAGTACATCGCGATCGACTGCGGCATCGTCGGCAGCCTGACCCCGGAAGACCAGGACTACCTGGCGCGCAACCTGTTCGCCTTCTTCAAGCGCGACTACCGCCGCGTCGCGCAATTGCACATCGATTCGGGCTGGGTGCCGGCGGAAACCAAACTCAACGAATTCGAAGCGGCGATCCGTACCGTGTGCGAGCCGATCTTCGAAAAACCGTTAAAAGATATTTCATTTGGCCAGGTGCTGATGCGCCTGTTCCAGACCGCGCGACGCTTCAACATGGAAGTGCAGCCGCAGCTGGTGCTGCTGCAAAAGACCTTGCTGAACATCGAGGGCCTCGGCCGTCAGTTGTACCCGGATCTGGATCTGTGGAACACCGCACAACCGTTTCTCGAACGCTGGATGCGCGAGCGCGTCAGCCCGAAAGCCTTGATCGGCAACGTGCAGAGCCAGTTCGAACAGCTGCCGCACTTGGCCAACATGGCCCGTGATCTGCTCGAACGCATGTCCCAACCGCACGCCTACGACCCGCCGCCACCGTGGCACAAACGCAAGGACGACTGGTTCCTGCGCCTGCTCGGCAGTGCGCACCTGGCGGGCGGTACCATCCTCGCCGCCGGCGGCCCGCTGCACGAACTGGGGCATTGGCCGGCGGGCATCATGGTGGCCGTCGGCTTGTATCTGGTCGTTCGCCGATAGCCAGTTCGCTGATCGGCTGGCACACTGTTTCAACGCCTGAACCCGACTATTGAAGTGCGGGTTCGCTGTCGGAGTCGAAGATGAAAAACTGGCTGGACGAGATCAAGTGGGACGCCGATGGCCTGGTGCCAGCGATTGCCCAGGATCACAAGACCGGACGCGTGCTGATGATGGCCTGGATGAACCGTGAAGCGCTGGAACTGACCGCTGCGGAAAACCGTGCAATCTACTGGTCACGTTCCCGTGGCAAGCTGTGGCGCAAGGGCGAAGAGTCCGGCCACGTACAGACCCTGCATGAAATGCGTCTGGACTGTGACGCCGACGTGATCATCCTGATGGTCGAACAGATTGGCGACATCGCTTGCCATACCGGCCGTCAAAGCTGCTTTTACCGCGTCTTCGAAAACGGCGACTGGAAAACGGTCGACCCTGTCTTGAAAGACCCGCACGCAATCTATTCCGCAGGACACAAACATGAGTGACACCCTGACCCGCCTCGCTCAGGTACTTGAAGAGCGCAAGGGCGCCGCTGCCGACAGCTCATATGTAGCTAGTCTGTATCACAAGGGCCTGAACAAGATTCTGGAGAAAGTCGGCGAAGAGTCGGTCGAAACCATTATTGCCGCCAAGGACGCCGCCATCAGCGGTGACTGCAGCGATGTGATCTACGAGACTGCCGACCTGTGGTTCCACAGCATGGTCATGCTCGCCCAACTGGGGCAGCATCCGCAGGCCGTGCTGGATGAACTGGATCGTCGCTTCGGTCTGTCCGGACACGTCGAGAAAGCCTCGCGTCCGTCCGCCTGAACAATTTTTAGAGAGGAACAGCAACATGGGCATTTTTGACTGGAAACACTGGATCGTCATTCTGGTAGTCGTGGTGCTGGTGTTCGGCACCAAGAAACTGAAAAACCTCGGCACCGACGTCGGCGAGTCGATCAAGGGCTTCCGTAAAGCCATGAACGATGACGAAAAACCGGCCGCCGATCCGACCGTAACGCCTGCGCAGCCGGTACCACCGGTGCAGCCGCAAGCCACTGCTCAGGCCAACCCGCCGCACACCATCGACGTGCAGGCGCAGAAAGTCGAAGAGCCGATCCGCAAAGACGTGTGAGACTGACAAATGTTTGGTATCAGCTTCTCTGAACTGCTGCTCGTCGGCCTCGTTGCCCTGCTGGTGCTGGGCCCCGAGCGTCTGCCGGGCGCTGCGCGCACCGCCGGCCTGTGGGTCGGGCGGCTGAAGCGCAGCTTCAACGCGATCAAACAGGAAGTTGAACGTGAAATCGGTGCCGACGAGATCCGTCGGCAACTGCACAACGAGCACATTCTGTCGCTGGAGCAGGAGGCGCGGAAGATTTTCACGCCGGTTCAGCAGGAGCCGACGCCGGTTGAGCATGTGGGTGAGCAGACGATTCATGCGCCAGCCGCGCCAGCCGTAACAGCTCCGATACCTGCACCTGCCGCCGCTGTAGCGCCGCCAGCCCCCGTGTCGACTGCTACAGAAACTTCGGTTGAACACGTATCTCCAACCGCCGCGCCGATCACACCTGCGCCTCACGACACCACTTTGCCGCCGCGAGCCCCATGAGCGATCTCCCCGAAAACGACCAGCACATGCCGCTGGTATCGCACCTCACCGAGTTGCGCACCCGCCTGCTGCGTTGTGTGGCGGCGGTGTTCATCATCTTCGCCGGGTTGTTCGCCTTCACCCAGCAGATCTACACCTTCGTCTCGACGCCGCTGCGCCAGTACCTGCCGGCCGGTGCGACGATGATCGCCACGGATGTGTCGTCACCGTTCCTCACGCCGCTGAAGCTGACGATGATGGTCTCGCTGTTCCTCGCGATTCCGGTGATCCTGCACCAGATCTGGGGTTTCATCGCGCCGGGCCTGTACAAGCATGAGAAGCGCGTCGCCGTGCCGCTGCTGGTGTCGAGCATCCTGCTGTTCTACACCGGCATGGCGTTCGCCTATTACTTCGTGTTCCCGCTGATCTTCAAGTTCTTCGCCGCGGCCACCCCGGCCGGCGTGGAAATGATGACCGACATCACCAGCTACCTCGACTTCGTGATGACGCTGTTCTTCGCCTTTGGCGTCGCGTTCGAAATCCCGGTGGCCGTGGTGCTGCTGGTGTGGATCGGCGTGGTCGACGTCAAATACCTGAAGAAGATCCGTCCGTACGTGATCATCGGCTGCTTCGTGGTCGGCATGATCCTCACGCCGCCGGACATCTTCTCGCAGACCCTGCTGGCCGTGCCGATGTGGATGCTGTTTGAAATCGGCATTCTGTTTGGCAACCTGGTCAGCAAACGCGAACGCCCGGACGAAACGCCGGCTGACGATCACAACGACCAGCCGCCAGCGACCCAGGCATGAACCTGCTGTTGCTCGAAGAGGCCGACTTCATCGCGGCCGACCGCGTCGTGCTGCGCGACCGGCGCCTGACGCATATGCAGGAAGTGCATCGATCCGAAGTCGGCGACAGCCTGCGTGTCGGGCGCATCAATGGGCTGATGGGTTCGGCTGAACTGTTGCGCCTTGAGGCTGGCGAAGCCGAGTTGCGCGTCAGCCTCGATCAACCGCCACCGGCCAAGCTGCCGCTGACGCTGGTACTGGCCCTGCCAAGGCCGAAAATGCTGCGCCGGGTGTTCCAGACCGTGGCGACCATGGGCGTGTCGAAGGTGATTCTGGTCAACAGCTACCGCGTCGAGAAGAGCTTCTGGCAGACGCCGTTTCTGGAGCCGGAAGCGATTCGCGAGAATCTGATCCTCGGCCTCGAACAGGCCCGCGATACCGTGCTGCCGGAGATCCTCATCGAGAAGCGCTTCAAGCCATTTGTAGAAGATCGACTGCCTGCGATAACCGAAGGCACCCTCGGCCTGGTCGGCCATCCCGGCGATTTTCCGCCGTGCCCGCGCGCATTGAGCGAACCGGTAACGCTGGCGATCGGCCCCGAAGGTGGCTGGATTCCTTACGAGATCGACCTGCTTGCCAAGTCCGGCCTGCAACCGGTGCAACTGGGCGAGCGCATCCTGCGCGTCGAAACCGCCGTCACCGCCCTCCTCGCCCGCCTGTTCTGACACACCTCTCCCTGTAGGAGCTGCCGCAGGCTGCGATCTTTTGATCTTGTTTTTTAACGGCAAGATCAAAAGATCGTAGCCTCGTTGCACTCGTCAGCTCCTACAGAAACCGGGTTGGCATTCAATTCGGGTTACAGATTGCCATCACCCCGCCGATACAGTGCCCATAAGTCCAATTAGTGGTCCGAGGGGAGTCGTCGCATGTACCGTTGGTTAGCCGAGAATCTTGGAAACGTCAGCGTCAAACGCAAGCTGGGTATCGGTTTCGGCCTGGTGCTGTTGCTCACCCTGTTGATCACCTTTACCGGCTGGACCGGCATGAGCGGCATTATCAGCCGTGGCGACAAGCTCGGCTTCATCTCCAGCCTAAATGAACTGACCAAGGACCTGCGCCTGGCGCGTCTGGACTATGAAGCGCGTCGTGGCGAACAAGGCCCGGGCGCGGTCAACGAGTTGCTGGCCAAACTCGCCAGCGGCTTGCAAACCGCGCGCGGCCTGATCGAGCAGCCCTCAGATGCGGCCATGGTCGATCAGCAACTGGCCGCTGTCGCCGAGTACAAACGCGCCTTCGCCGACATGACACAGGCCACCGTGCAGCGTGAGGACGCGCGCAGCAAGCTTGGCGCCAGTGCCGACAATGCCGTGGCCAAAGTCTCGGAAGTCGAGAAATCCATGCTGCAGGGTGACAGCGTCGCGCAATTCAACAGCGTGATCGAACTGAGCAGACTGTTGCAGCAAGCGCGCTATCAGGTGCGCGGCTACACCTACAGCGGCAAGGCCGAGGCGGAGCAGCCAGCGCTGGACGCCATCGACAATGCACTGAAAAACCTCGACAGCCTGCCGGCGAAACTGCCCGAACAGCACATCGCCAACCTGCAACAGGCCACCGACTCGATCAAGGCTTATCGCGCGGCGGTCGCCCAGTTCCGCGACTCGCAGGTGAGCAATGCCAAGGCCGGGGCAACCATGACGGCTCAGGGCGACATCCTCCTCGACGTCAGCAAGAAACTCACCGAATCGCAAACCGTAGTGCGCGATACCGATGCCGCGCACGCCAAGAACATGCTGATCATCGCCACCCTGCTGGCCGTGGCCTTCGGTTTGCTGGCTGCGTGGGCGATCACCCGGCAGATCATCATTCCACTGAACCAGACCCTGAAAGTCGCCGAACGTGTGGCTGCCGGTGACTTGACCCACAACCTGGTGTCGCAGCGTCGCGACGAACTCGGCCAGTTGCAACGTTCGATGCAGAGCATGACCCAAGGCCTGCGCGAGTTGATCGGTGGCATCAGCGACGGCGTCACGCAGATCGCCAGTGCCGCCGAAGAATTGTCTGCCGTCACCGAGCAGACCAGCGCCGGGGTCAACAATCAGAAAGTCGAAACCGACCAGGTCGCCACCGCCATGAACGAAATGGCTGCCACGGTGCAGGAAGTCGCGCGCAACGCCGAGGAAGCTTCGGAAGCGGCCGTCGCTGCTGACCAGCAGGCCCGCGAAGGCGACAAGGTGGTGGGTGAAGCCATCGCGCAGATCGAGCGCCTCGCGGCCGAGGTTGGCCACTCCACCGAGGCCATGGGCGAACTCAAGCGCGAGAGCGACAAGATCGGCAGCGTGCTCGACGTGATCAAGTCGGTGGCCCAGCAAACCAACCTGCTGGCGCTCAACGCCGCCATCGAGGCGGCGCGTGCCGGTGAAGCCGGGCGTGGCTTTGCGGTGGTCGCCGATGAAGTGCGCAGCCTCGCCCAGCGCACACAGAAGTCCACCGAAGAGATCGAAGAGCTGATCGTCGGCCTGCAGACCGGCACCCAGCAAGTGGCGACAATCATGGACAACAGCCGCAGCCTGACCGACAGCAGCGTCGAACTGACCCGCCGCGCCGGTGGCTCGCTGGAAAGCATCACCCGCACCGTCTCGGCGATTCAGGCGATGAACCAGCAGATTGCAGCGGCAGCCGAGCAGCAGAGTGCCGTGGCTGAAGAGATCAACCGCAGCGTGCTGAATGTGCGGGATGTGTCGGATCAGACGTCGGCGGCGAGTGAAGAGACGGCGGCTTCCAGCGTTGAGCTGGCGCGCTTGGGGACTCATCTGCAGATGCTGGTAGGGCGGTTCAAGGTCTAACCGTCACAGCAAAAGATCGCAGCCTTCGGCAGCTCCTACAGGTGTACACATGACTCTGTAGGAGCTGCCGAAGGCTGCGATCTTTTTTGCTTTACAGGACCTGACGCAGGAAAGCCTGCGCCCGCGGATCCTTCGGCGCATCGAAGAACTCCGCCGGGGACGCATCTTCCAGCAATTTGCCGTGATCGAAGAACAGCACCCGATCCGCCACTTCCCGGGCGAAGCCCATTTCGTGCGTGACGCAGACCATGGTCATGCCTTCCACGGCCAGGTTCTTCATCACATCCAGCACTTCACCGACCATTTCCGGGTCGAGGGCCGATGTCGGCTCGTCGAACAGCATCACTTTCGGGTCCATCGCCAGCGCCCGGGCAATCGCTACGCGCTGCTGCTGACCGCCGGACAGACGTGACGGGTATTCGCGAGCTTTTTGCGCAATACCGACCTTCTCCAGCAACGCCAAGGCCTTGGCCTCACTTTCCTTCTGCCCGCGCTTGCGCACGACCTTCTGCGCCAGGCAGAGGTTTTCCAGCACGGTCATGTGCGGGAACAGGTTGAAGTGCTGGAAGACCATGCCGACTTCGCGGCGGTAGGCGTTGACGTCGGTTTTCGGGTCGGCCAGTTGCAGGCCGTCGATGCTCACCGAACCCGAGTCGAACGCTTCCAGGCCATTGAGGCAGCGCAGGAAGGTCGATTTGCCGGAGCCGGACGGGCCGATCACCACCAGCACTTCGCCCTTGGCCACCGTGGTGGTGACGTTATCCACCGCCCGCACTACCTGACCACGGGTGTCGAAGACTTTTACCAGATCGCGGACTTCAATCACTTTGCGCGAGCCTCCGCTCAAGCCGGCTGGCGATTTTCGACAGCGGCAGGTTGATCAACAGATACAGGCCAGCAACGCAGAACAGGATTTCGAACGGCGAGAACGAGGTGGTGATAACTTCACGGCCGCTTTTCAGCAGCTCGGTAATCGCGATCACCGACACCAGCGAGGTGTCCTTGACCAGGCTGATGAACTGTCCGGCCAGCGGTGGCAGCACGCGTTTGAACGCTTGCGGCAGCACCACATGGCGCATCGACTGGCCGGCGCTCAGACCCAGCGAGCGGGCCGCTTCGTTCTGGCCACGGGCAATCGACTGCACACCGGAGCGGATGATCTCGGCCACGTAGGCACCGGTGAACAGCGACAACGCGGCGATCCCGGCGAACTCCCGGGACAGGTTCATCACCGTGCCTATGAAGAAGTAGAAAATGAAGATCTGCACCAGCAGCGGCGTGCCGCGCACCAGTTCGACGTAGATGCTCGACAGGTCGCGCAGGGTCGGGTTGCTCGACAAGCGGCACAGCCCGGTGACCAGACCGATCAGCAGACCGAGTACGCCGGACACTACCGACAGCCACAGCGTGGTCCAAAGGCCCCACAGCAGCGGCCCTGCCGCCCAATGCCGGGTCACGCCTACGACGTCACCTTCGGCCACATCGTCGCCCTGAGCGAATTGCAGGCTGTTTTCGTCGACGGTCAGGTGCTGCTCGTCACCGGCGTCGTTGCGCAGGGTGACCTGCGCGCTGCCGCCCTTGCGCACCAGTTCGGTGACGGTGGAGATGTCGCTGGCGCGCTGGGACTCTTCGGCCTGATAGGCGAAGTACTGCGGCACGCGGTTCCAGCGCCATTCGTAGGACATCAGCGACGTGGCGTAATACAACGCGCCCGCCAGGCCGACCAGCACCAGCACGGTCAGGACGTGCCAGGGCCATTGGGCTTGTTTCTGTTTCATTGCAGGTTCCGGAATTTTTGTTGCTCTGGGGGACCTCTTCGCGAGCAGGCTCGCTCCCACAGCGGAATGCATTCCAATGTGGGAGCGAGCCTGCTCGCGAATGGGGCAACTCGGTCTATGCGACCGGGCTTATTCCATGTCCTTGAGCCACTCGGTGCTCTTGAACCACTTGTCATGGATGCGATCGTAAGTGCCGTCTTCGTGGATCTGGTGCAGGAAGTTATTGATGAAGTTGAGGCTGTCGTAATCACCCTTCTTCAGACCGAAGGCCAGTGGCTCGTAGGTGAAGGGCTTGTCGAGGAACACCAGTTTGCCGGCGCCGACCTTGTTCACCGCGACCACGTTGTACGGTGCGTCGTAGATGAACGCGTCGGCCTTGCCGTTGACCACGTCGAGCACGGCTTCCTGCTCGTTGTCGTAGCCGTGGTACTTGGCTTTGGCGATCAGCTTCTTGGCGACCATCTCACCGGTGGTGCCGAGCTTGGAGGTGATGCGGTAGTCGGCGGTGTTCAGGTCTTTATAGGACTTGATGGTGCCTTCCAGCTCCTTGCGGATCAGCAGGGTCTGGCCGACCACAATGAACGGTTCGCTGAAGTTCAGGCGCAGGTTGCGTTCCTGAGTCAGGGTCATGCCGCTGCCGATCATGTCGAACTTGTCGGTCATCAGGGCCGGAATGATCCCGTCGTAACCGGTAGACACCAGCTCCAGCTTGACCCCCATGGCCTTGGACATGGCTTTGAGGATGTCGACTTCGAAGCCGATGATCTCGCCGCGCTTGTTGGTCATTTCGAACGGCATGTAGGTCGGATCCATACCGACTTTCAATGTGCCGCGCTTGACCGCGTCATCGATTGCACCGGCGTGCGCCGCATTGACTGCAACCAGTGCCGTGACGCCGACCAGCAGCATCGACAGATACTTCTTCATCTTCAAGTCCCCAAAACCATTGCATGTGCGGCGCGAAAAACAGCCGTGATGGGCAAAAATGCCCGGGTGCGCCAATTCGGGGACGGATGCTAACGCACTCGTCCGTTTGCACAAGGTTTTTTGCGGCGATTTGTTGTTGCGGGGAGGGTTTTAAAAGCAAAAGATCGCAGCCTTCGGCAACTCCTACAGGGTTATGTGCACACCTGTAGGAGCTGTCGAAGGCTGCGATCTTTTAAAAAAAAGCCCCGCATTGGCGGGGCTTTTTCTTAAGCCGGTTGCGCCTGCAAGCTCACAGGCTTGAGCGGCAGCAGCGGCGCGTGGGGATCGGCTTTCACCGAAGCGCGCCAGGCATCCAGCCACTCGGCGTGACCTTCGGCCCATACCTGCTCGTGCAGACGGGCCAGGGCCACCGGATCGCTCAGCAGTTGCAGGCGATCATGGTTGTTCAGCCCGGCCGGACCGACCTTGATCGCGTGACGCACACGCTCCTGACGCAGCCACTCGATCGGCTCGGCCTGACCGTGACGGGACGTCGCCAGCGAACACGCCAGGGCATTCTGCTGCGGATCAACTACGGCTCGGATGAAGCCGTCGTTCAGCGCGTGCCAACGGTTTTCGTGGGTGTACTGATCGGTCGCCAGCAGCGCCTGTGGCGGATTGTATTCCTCGGGGATGAGGAACAGGCTCTCGTCACGGGACTTGAGGCCCAGACCGACACGACTGGAAATCACCGACACCGGAATCGACAGCATCAGCGAACCGACGATCGGCACCAGCCACCACAGAAAGCTCGGGTTCAGCCAGATCACCAGCAGCGCCCAGCAGAAACCCAGCAAGGTCTGCGGACCGTGGCGCTTGACCGCCTCGCTCCATGGCGTGGAGTCGTCGTCACGCTGCGGCGAGTTCCAGGTCGCGGCCCAGCCGAGGAACGCGGCCAGGACGAAACGGGTGTGGAAAATCATCCGCACCGGTGCCAGCAGCATGGAGAACAGCATCTCCAGCAGCATCGACAGGGTCACCTTGAACTTGCCACCGAACTCTTTCGCGCCCTTGGCCCAGATCAGGATGATGCTCAGCAGTTTCGGCAGGAACAGCAGCACAATGGTCGTCGAGAACAGCGCGATCGCCTTGTCCGGGTGCCATTGCGGCCACAGCGGATAAAGCTGACGTGGTTCCAGGAAGTACTGTGGCTCCATCAGCGTGTTCACCGCCAGCAGCGCGGTCGACAGCACCAGGAAGAAGAACCACAACGGCGCCGACAGGTACGACATCACGCCAGTCAGGAACACCGCACGGTGCACCGGGTGCATGCCCTTGACCAGGAACAGGCGGAAGTTCATCAGGTTGCCGTGGCACCAGCGACGGTCACGCTTGAGTTCGTCGAGCAGGTTTGGCGGCAGTTCTTCGTAGCTGCCCGGCAGATCGTAGGCAATCCACACGCCCCAACCGGCACGACGCATCAGCGCGGCTTCAACGAAGTCGTGAGACAGGATCGCCCCGGAGAACGCACCTTTGCCCGGCAACGGCGCCAGGGCGCAGTGGTCGATGAACGGCTTCATGCGGATGATCGCGTTGTGACCCCAGTAGTGGGATTCACCCAACTGCCAGAAGTGCAGACCGGCGGTAAACAGCGGACCGTAAACGCGGGTGGCGAACTGCTGCATGCGCGCATACAGCGTGTCCATGCCCGACGCACGTGGCGCGGTCTGGATGATCCCGGCGTCCGGCGTGGCTTCCATCAGGCGTACCAGACTGGTCAGGCACTCGCCGCTCATCACCGAGTCGGCGTCGAGCACGACCATGTACTTGTAGTCACCGCCCCAACGACGGCAGAAGTCGTCGAGGTTGCCGCTCTTGCGTTTCACACGACGGCGACGGCGGCGATAGAAGATCTTGCCGAAGCCTTTGGCTTCGCGGCAGACGTCCAACCAGGCCTGTTGCTCGGCGACGCAGATATCGGTGTCGTTACTGTCGCTGAGGACGAAGAAGTCGAAGCGATCCAGATCACCGGTGGCCGCGACCGATTCGAAGGTGGCGCGCAGACCGGCGAATACCCGGGGCACGTCTTCGTTGCAGATCGGCATCACCAGCGCAGTACGGGCGTCCTTCGGAATCGGCTCGTTGCCAGCGCTTTTGCCGGAGATACGGTATTTGTCGTGACCGGTGAGCAACTCGAGGAAGCCCATCAGCGCCGTCCAGAAGCCGGCCGACACCCAGCAGAACAGAATCCCGAACAGAATCAGGATGCTGGTTTGCAGCGCATACGGCAGCACTTGCGTGGCGGTTTGCAGCAGCGGCTGGTGCAGAACCTCTTCAAGATCGACGAACGACCAGCCCTGGTACGGCATGATGCCTTTCATGTACC
Source organism: Pseudomonas sp. m6p (assembly GCF_055760375.1). Classification (NCBI taxonomy): domain Bacteria; kingdom Pseudomonadati; phylum Pseudomonadota; class Gammaproteobacteria; order Pseudomonadales; family Pseudomonadaceae; genus Pseudomonas; species Pseudomonas sp. m6p. The sequence goes on along the minus strand of NZ_CM147084.1, from coordinate 6,330,949 downwards.
AGCCGGCGACGATGGTCTGGCCGAGCATCAGCAGCAACAGAATGTAGCGACGGATCGAACCGACGGTGCGCCAGCGCGCGGCCGGCAACACATTCGCATCTTTTGGCGGCTGCGGCGGGTTGGTGCGACCGGTCAGACGGCGCCAGCCACGCACCAGAATATTGGTGCGCCAGGGTTCTGGCACGACTTTGGTCCGGTGGATGGGCGGCGTCGCCTTCATGGCGACCCGGCCGCTGGCGTCGAGCACCAGCATTTCCGCCTCTTCCAGTTCCTCGGCGGTGCTCAGGGTCAGGCGCTTGCCCACCGAAGCCTGGGCGGCTTCGGCAGAGGCGTCGAACATTGGCGACGACAGGCGCTGGTGCAGTTCGCTGAAAGACTGGCAGCCCGCGAGTTCCGCGCGCTGCTCGTCGGTCATCGGCAGATGCGCCAGATACTCCGACAGAGTTTCTGGCTGTACTTGAGAGTTACTCATCGGCAGGCAACTGATAGCTCCAGGTCTCGGTCAGGACTTCTTCAGTCGGTGCCGATTCCGGTGTGGCTGGGGCCGCGTTCGCAGCCGCTGGCTGCTTGGCGTCTTTGTTGGCCTTGTCCTTGGCATCTGCGGCGGGCTTGGCGTCGGCCTGTTTGGCTTCAGCGGCCTTGGCTTCCTTGTCTTCCTTCTCTTGTTGCTTGGCGGCGATCTTGTCAGCCTTGGCCACCGACGAATTCGACGCCGGTACCGAAGATTTGGCCAGATCAGCGGTGACCACTGGCTGGACCAGGGCAGCACGCATCTCGGTGGACTTGCTCGCGTCCTTGATCTTCATCCGCAGGGTCAGGCGCCAGCCCTTGGTTTCCGGGTTGTAGCGCACGCTGTTCTCGACCAGCTCGGCGTTATCGCCAACGCTGACCTGACTGCGCACGTCGGCATCCGGCGCCAGGGCTGCCAGCGATGGACCTTCGAAGTCGACCAGGTAGGCGACGCTGCCGTCCGGCTGACGGATCAGGTTCGACTGCTTGACGTCACCGGTCGAACGCAGGGTCTGCTTGACCCAGGCGCTGTCGGGGGCGTGAATCGCCGCTTCGTCCATGGTCCAGTGCAAACGGTAGGCGAAGTCCAGCGGCTTGCCTGGCTCCGGCATGGTTTCCGGGCTCCAGAACGCAACGATGTTGTCGTTGGTTTCGTCGGCGGTCGGAATCTCTACCAGATCAACGGTGCCCTTGCCCCACTCGCCCTTCGGCTCGATCCAGGCGCTTGGGCGCTTGTCGTAGCGGTCGTCGAGGTCTTCGTAGTGGCTGAAGTCGCGGCCACGCTGCAGCAGACCGAAACCACGCGGGTTCTCGACGCTGAAGTTGCTCACGGCCAGGTGTTTCGGGTTGTTCAGCGGACGCCAGATCCACTCGCCGTTGCCGGCATGGATCGACAGACCGCTGGAGTCGTGCAGTTCACGACGGTAGTTGAGGACTTTCGACGGCTGGTTGGCGCCGAACAGGAACATGCTGGTCAACGGCGCGATGCCCAGTTTGCCGACCTTGTCACGCAGGAACATCTGCGCCTTGACGTCGACAATGGTGTCGCTGCCCGGACGCAGGATCAGACGGTAGGCACCGGTGGCGCGCGGCGAATCGAGCAGGGCGAAGATCACCAGGTGCTTGTCGCCCGGCTTCGGCTGCTGAATCCAGAACTCGCGGAAACGCGGAAACTCTTCGCCCGACGGCAGCGCGGTGTCGATCGCCAGACCACGGGCCGACAGACCGTAGGTGTGACCCTTGCCGACGACGCGGAAGTAGCTCGCGCCAAGCATGGTCATGATTTCGTCTTGCTTGTCGGCCTTGTTGATCGGGTACAGCACACGGAAACCGGCGTAGCCCAGCTGCTCGGTGGCCTTCGGATCGAACTTGAGGTCGCCAAAATCGAAGCGGGTCGGATCGTATTTGATCTCTTCGACGGTGTTCGCCGTGATTTCGTTGATTTTCACCGGCGTATCGAAGTGCATGCCCTGGTGATAGAAGGACAGCTTGAACGGGGTCTTCTGATCGGCCCACTCAGCCTTTTCGGTGAGGAAGCGGATTTTCTGATAGTCCGCGAATTTCATGTCGCGGAATTCGTTCGGCAGGTTGCTGCGCGGGGCTTCGAATTTCTGCCCGGCGAGCTCTTTAGCCTTGGCTGATACATCGTCAAGATTGAACGCCCAAAGCTGGCCGGCGCTGAGCAGGCACAGGAGCGCCGAACCCGCTACCAGGGCACTTCGCATGCGTTTGGCAGACATTTTTGCTGCATTACAGGGACTAACAATCACGAGCAACCCTCGCCGAAAACAGATCAAAAAACCAACGGCCAGCTATCTATATGCCAGGTTGGCGAGCATTGTTCCGACTCCACTGGGGCAAAATGATTCCCCAATCGGATCCAGACAAGTCTCTACCTAAGTCAAAAATGGACCAGCGAACGCTGATCCCCATAGCGCGCGATTATCTAGTAGCCCGCGTGACAACGCATCAGGGGTAACAAAGTATTTATCGCGAAAAACGCCTGTTTTCAGTCGAAAAGCCTTTGAAAAGATGTTTCAAGCGCTTTCATGTCTGTAACAGGAAGGTTACCGGGCCATCGTTGACCAGGTGCACCTGCATATCCGCGCCGAATCTACCTGATGCCACAGTGCCATGCATCTGTTTCGCTTTGCTGAATAGATAGTCGAACAATTCCTCGCCCAATGCCGGAGGGGCTGCGGTCGAGAAACTCGGACGCAACCCGCTCTTGGTGTCGGCAGCCAGGGTGAACTGAGAGACCAGCAGCAACCCGCCGCCCACATCCGCCAGGGACAGATTCATCTTGCCCTCGGCGTCACTGAATACCCGATAGTTAAGCAGCTTATGCAGAAGTTTGTCGGCACTGGCACGGGTGTCGTCGGGTTCGACCGCCACCAGCACCAGCAAACCCTGATCCACCGCGCCGACTATTTCTCCCGCGACTTCGACCCGCGCACCGCGCACGCGCTGTAGCAGCCCCTTCATGCTTCTTCAGGCGGCAGGTCGAGCAGGCGGCGGGCCATGTTGCTCGCGGCACGCACCAGCGCGTCGGTAATGCCTGGCTCGGAGGCGGCGTGGCCAGCATCGCGAATCACCTGCAGCTCGCTGTTCGGCCAGGCCTGATGCAATTCCCAGGCGTTGTCCAGCGGGCAGATCACGTCGTAGCGACCGTGAATGATCACCCCCGGCAGATGAGCGATCTTGCCCATGTCGCGGATCAGCTGGTTCGGCTCGAGGAACGCATTGTTGGTGAAGTAGTGGCATTCGATCCGCGCGATCGACAGGGCGCGCTGCGGCTCGGAGAAACGGTCGACCACCAGCGGGTTCGGCCGCAGGGTCGCGGTGCGCCCTTCCCACGTCGACCAGGCCTTGGCCGCGTGCATCTGGGCGATCTGATCATTACCGACCAGGCGCTTGTGGAAAGCGCTGAGCAGATCGTCGCGCTCGTCCAGCGGGATCGGCGCGATGTAGTCCTGCCAGTAATCAGGAAACAGACGGCTGGCACCGGCCTGATAGAACCACTCGATTTCCTGCGGACGGCAGAGAAAGATCCCACGCAGGATCAGACCGTGAACACGCTCCGGATGGGTTTGTGCGTAGGCCAGCGCCAGGGTCGAGCCCCACGAACCGCCGAACAGCACCCATTTGTCGATGCCCAGGTGCTTGCGGATACGCTCGAGGTCGGCGACCAGATCCCAGGTGGTGTTGTTTTCCAGGCTGGCGTGGGGGGTGGAGCGTCCGCAGCCGCGCTGGTCGAAGGTGACAATGCGATACAGATTCGGGTCGAAATAGCGACGGCTCTGCGCGTCGCAACCGGCGCCGGGGCCACCGTGGATGAACACCACCGGCAAGCCTTCCGGCGAACCGCTTTCGTCGACGTACAGCGTGTGGGTGTCATCGACAGCCAGATCGTGCCGGGCATGGGGTTTGATCTGCGGAAACAATGTCTGCATTGCGTGCTCCGTAAGGGGTCGAGGTCATCCCTGGGGGGACTTCTATTATTCTGCCGTCCGGCATCATAAACCCGATTTACATCAATGAGCATGCCCGCACGCAGTCACAATTTGTCAGCCATGAACCTCAACAGGTTTTCGTAGAGCCGGTCGACCTCGGCGACCTGACCTCGCGCACGCAAACAACCGTGCACCAACCCTTCGCCGTAATAGAGCGAAGCGTCTGTGCCGGCGCTGGCCAGTCGTTCGGCGTAGCGCACGCCGTCGTCGCGCAGCGGATCGAATTGCGCCACGGCGATCCAGGCTGGCGGCAAACCACTGAAATCGTCAGCGAGCAGCGGCATGGCATAAGCATCCGGCCGAGGGCTGCCGCGCAGGTATAACGCGTGATAGCTGTGCACATCATGGCTGCCGAGCAACGGTGCATCGGCGCATTCGCTGCGTGACGGCAACCGGTCGTCACCGCCAAGGCCGGGATAGATCAGCACTTGAGCCGCCGGCATTGCCTCGCCGGCATCGCGCAACGCCAGGCACAACGCGGCGGCGAGATTGCCACCGGCGCTGTCGCCGGCTACCAGCAGTTTCTGCGGGTCAAACCAGAACGGCCCGCTGCGCAACGCGCGCCAGACACTCAGGCAATCTTCGAACCCCGCCGGGTATGGATGTTCTGGCGCCAGCCGATAATCCACCGCCACCACCATCGCACCCAGCGCCATGGCTAGCTCGAAACAGATGAAGTCGTGAGAGTCGAGCCCACCGACGACCCAACCACCGCCATGCAAGTACAACACGCAAGGCCAGCCGCTGGCCGGTGGCTTGAGCGGCGGCCGGTAGGAACGCACCGGTACGCCGCTCAACTGGAAGTCGACGACCTCCAGCCCTGCGGGCCGTTCAGGGGTGAAGACCCGACACATGGCGTCATAGGCCTGGCGCAGTCCTGCGAGACTGCTGTCATCACTGACGAAACTTTCAGTTCGGGTAACGAAGGCCGCCATGGCCGGCGTCAGCGGATAATGGCTCATCAGTTTTTCAGACTGGCCTGAACCGCGCCCACGCCATCCTTGCCATCGAAACTGCTGACCCCGGCCAGCCAGCGCTGCAGATCCTCGGGGTGTTCACGCAGCCAGTTCTTCGCCACTTCCTGCGGCGTCTTGCGCGCCATGATCGGTACCATCAGCTGGCTTTCCTGGGCGGCAGTGAATGTCAGGTTTTGCAGCAGGCGATGGACGTTCGGGCAGCGTTCGGCGTAATCCGGCGCGGTCACGGTGGACACGGTGGCGGCGCCTTCGTTGGGGCCGTAGACGTCTTCGCTGCCGGTCAGGTAGGTGATCTTCATGTTGATGTTCATCGGGTGCGGGGTCCAGCCGACGAACACCACAAACTCCTTGCGATTCACCGCGCGTTGCACAGCGGCGAGCATGCCTGCCTCACCGGACTCGATGATCTTGAAATCCTTCAGACCGAAGTGGTTGGTCTCGATCATGCTCTTGATGGTGGTGTTGGCCCCACTGCCCGGCTCGATGCCGTAGATCTTGCCGCCCAACTGATCCTTGAACTTCGCGATGTCGGCGAAGGTTTTCAACCCGGCCGCCGCCACGTAATCCGGCACCGCCAGCGTCGCCTGAGCATCTGCCAGACTCGGCTTGTCCAGGACTTTGACCTGGTTGGCAGCGAGGAAGGGTGCAATGTTGTTGTCCATCGCCGGTCTCCAGTAGCCGAGGAAGATGTCCAGACGCTTGTCGCGAATGCCGGCAAAGATGATCTGCTGCACCGCGCTGGTCTGCTTGCTGTCGTAGCCGAGACCATTGAGCAACACATCGGCCATGCCGCTGGTGGCGATCACGTCGGTCCAGTTGACCACGCCCATGCGCACGGTTTTGCAGGAGGCGTCGTCATTGGCCATGACGCCAGCGCTGAACAGCGCGCTACCGGTGAGGATTAACGCACAACGAGTGAAGAGCTTTTTCATTCGGGGGTTCTCGTGCGGCAGCGGATTATTGTCAGGTCGGTGTCTGGTGCACCGTGGCCGCAACATTACGCAGGCGACGAGAGGGAAAGATGAACGGTGGCGACTGTGTTTTGCACAGCGGCGACCCGGACGGACCACCGCCCCCTCGTGGGAGCGAGCTTGCTCGTGAATGCGGTGAATCAGTCACCTCATAATCGACTGACACGATGCTTTCGCGAGCAAGCTCGCTCTCACAGGGGGTGTGGGTCTGTGTTCAGGATGGGTAGTGGCTCTCGCCCCAGGCGAGCAAACCCTGCAGCAACGCCTTGAGCACCACCCGCGTCGGCTCCGCCAGATCGGCGCGGTAGCGGAAAGGTTCGAACTCTTCCATGTAGGTGCTCTGGCACAGCTCCAGTTGCACGGCGTGGATGTGCTCGGCCGGGTTGCCGTAATGGCGGGTAATGTGGCCGCCCTTGAAGCGCCCGTTGAGCACGTGGCTGTAAGGGTCGTGACGGGCGCAGATGGCTTCCAGTTGCGTCGCCAGTTGTGGATCGCAACTGGCGCCGTTGAAGGTGCCGAGGTTGAAATCCGGCAGTTTGCCGTCGAACAGGTGCGGGATGACCGAGCGGATCGAGTGCGCGTCGAACAGCAGCGCATAGCCGAACTCAGCCTTCAGCCGCGCCAGCTCTTGCTGCAGGGTGCGGTGATAGGGCGTCCAGATCTGTTCCAGATAGGTCGCGCGCTCCTCTTTCGAAGGCTCCAGGCCTTCCTTGAACAACGGGATACCGTCAAACAGCGTCGCCGGGTACAGCCCGGTGGTGGCGCCGGCGTACAGCGGTTTGTCGTCGGACGGGCGGTTCAGGTCGATGACAAACCGCGAGTACTCGGCGGCCAACGTGCTGGCGCCCAACGCCTCGGCAAAATCGTAAAGCTGCGGAATGTGCCAGTCGGTGTCCGGCAGGCTTTTCGCGTCCGGGATCAATCCGGCCTCGACCGCCGGGGTCAGACGTACGCCAGCGTGAGGCATGCTGATCAGCAGCGGCACGCGACCTTGTTTGAAGTTCAGAACCTTATCCACAACCGCTCTCCTACAGACTTGATTCAACGCCGTGACGCACGACGCGTTTGTCCAGATCGCCCCCGAGCCAATAGGCCAGGTCTGCCGGGCGGTCGATCTGCCAGGCGACAAAGTCCGCGACCTTGCCGACTTCCAGCGAACCGTGGGTGTCAGCCATGCCCAGCGCTTGCGCCGCGTGGAGGGTCGCGCCCGCCAGGGCTTCTTCCGGGGTCATGCGGAAACAGGTGCAGGCCATGTTCAGCATCAGGCGCAACGACAGCGCCGGCGAGGTGCCGGGGTTGAGGTCGCTGGCGATGGCGATTTTCACCTTGTGCTTGCGCAGGGCGTCCATCGGTGGCAACTGGGTTTCGCGAAGGAAATAGAACGCGCCCGGCAACAGCACGGCGACGGTGTCGGCTTTGGCCATGGCGATGGCGTCGTCTTCATCCATGAACTCCAGGTGATCGGCGGACAACGCCTTATAGCGCGCAGCCAGGCTGGAGCCATGCAGTGACGACAATTGTTCGGCATGCAGCTTTACCGGCAGACCAAGCTTTTGCGCGGTGATGAATACCCGCTCGACCTGCTCCGGCGAGAACGCCAGGTACTCGCAGAACGCATCCACGGCGTCGACCAGACCTTCGGCGGCCAATGCCGGGAGCATCTCGGCGCAGATGTGCTCGATGTAGTCGTCAGCGCGATCCTTGTACTCCGGCGGCAAGGCGTGGGCGGCCAGACAGGTGCTGCGCACGCTGATCGGCAGTTGCGCGGCGAGCCGGCGAATGACCCGCAGGATCTTGCGTTCGCTGGCCAGATCCAGACCGTAGCCGGACTTCATCTCGACCGTGGTCACGCCGTCGCGCATCAGGCTTTTCAAACGCTTGGCGGCGCTGGCGAACAGCTCGTCTTCGCTCGCTTCACGGGTGGCGCGCACAGTGCTGGCGATACCGCCGCCCTGCGCCGCGATCTCGGCATAGCTGACGCCTTGCAGACGCTTTTCGAATTCGCCGCTGCGGTTGCCGCCGAACACCGTGTGGGTGTGGCAGTCGATCAGGCCGGGGGTGACCCACGCGCCTTGCAGGTCGTTGACCGCCGGGTATTCGCCAGAGGGCAATTGATTGCGCGGGCCGATCCACTCGATGTGCGCACCGGACGTCACAATGGCCGCATCCTCGATGATCGAGTAGACGCCTTGCGCCATGGTTGCGACGTGGCAGTGTTGCCAGAGGGTTTTCATCCCTTAGTCTCCACAGTATTCAAAATCGATTTCGCGAGCAGGCTCGCTCCCACAGTTGAAATGCATTCCCCTGTGGGAGCGAGCCTGCTCGCGAAGAGGCCATTACAGGCTAGGCAGTAATTTCGCCGGAACCCATTCGCTCAAGCACCGCGAAGCCAACAACTCGGTCGCCGCATTGATGTCCGGCGCAAAGAAGCGATCCTTCTCATAGAACGGCACTTCGCGGCGCAGAATCGCCCGCGCCTGTTCCAGCTTGGCCGAGGTCTTCAGACCATTGCGCAGGTCCAGCCCCTGCACCGCCGCCAGCCATTCCACCGCGAGAATCCCGCGGGTGTTCTCGGCCATTTCCCACAGGCGCTTGCCGGCGGCCGGAGCCATCGACACGTGGTCTTCCTGGTTGGCCGAGGTCGGCAGGCTGTCGACCGAATGCGGATGGGCCAGCGCCTTGTTCTCGCTGGCCAGTGCCGCGGCGGTCACCTGAGCGATCATGAAGCCCGAGTTGACGCCGCCATTGGCCACCAGAAACGGCGGCAGTTGCGACATGTGCTTGTCCATCATCAGCGAGATACGGCGTTCGCTCAGCGAGCCGATTTCAGCAATGGCCAGGGCCATGTTGTCGGCGGCCATGGCCACCGGCTCGGCGTGGAAGTTACCGCCGGAAATCACATCGCCTTCAGCGGCGAACACCAACGGGTTGTCGGAGACGGCGTTGGCTTCGACCACCAGCACATCGGCGGCCTGACGGAACTGGGTCAGGCAGGCGCCCATGACCTGTGGCTGGCAACGCAGCGAGTACGGGTCCTGCACCTTCTCGCAGTTCTGGTGCGAATCGGAGACTTCGCTGCGCTCGCCGAGCAGATCACGGTAAGCGGCAGCGGCATCGATCTGGCCTTTCTGACCGCGAGCGGCGTGAATACGTGCATCGAACGGCGAGCGAGAACCGAGCACCGCTTCCACCGTCAGACCGCCGATTGCCAGCGCACCGGCAAACAGGTCCTCACCTTCAAACAGACCACGCAGGGCAAATGCGGTGGACACCTGAGTGCCGTTGAGCAGCGCCAGACCTTCTTTCGCCGCCAGCGTCAGCGGGGTCAGACCGGCGACTTTCAGCGCCTCAGTCGCTTCCATCCACTCGCCCTTGTAACGCGCCTTGCCTTCGCCCAGCAGCACCAGCGACATGTGCGCCAGCGGCGCGAGGTCACCGGATGCGCCGACCGAACCTTTGAGCGGAATGTGCGGGTACACCTCGGCGTTGATCAGCGCGATCAGCGCGTCGATCACCACGCGGCGGATCCCGGAGAAACCACGGCTGAGGCTGTTGACCTTGAGCACCATGATCAGCCGCACCAGCTCATCGCTGATCGGCTGGCCGACGCCGGCCGCATGCGACAGCACCAGCGAACGCTGGAGGTTTTCCAGGTCTTCGCTGGCGATGCGGGTCGAGGCCAGCAGGCCGAAACCGGTGTTGATGCCGTAGGCGGTGCGATTCTCGGCGAGGATCTGCTCGACACACGCAACGCTGGCCTCGATCTGCGCGGAGGCGCTGTGGTCGAGGGTCAGCTTGACCGGTTGCTGATAAACGTCACGCAGTTGGGCCAGGCTCAATTGGCCGGGAATCAGGTTCAGCGCAGTCATTTAAATGCTCCTGTTTAGGCATTGTTATTAACTACCAGTCGCTCCGGAGCATTCCGTTATCCGTCGTTTCTCGTCTTGTGGACGATCCACGCCTTGGCACGCTGGTATGGGTATTGTCAGTGCAGATTCGGTAATACGTTGTGCAGCGAATCCGGGTGCTTCAGAACGCTTGCGGCGGCAGCGATGTCCGGCGCAAGCCAGCGATCCTGATCGTAGGCCGGGACGGTTTCACGCAGCAGGCGCCACGCCCGGTCGGTGCCCGCGCCAAAGCGCTGCGCCTTGAGAAATTCAAAGGCCTGCGCCGCCAGCAGGTACTCGATGGCGAGGATCTGCGTGCAGTTTTCCAGGGCGCGGTGCAGCTTCAGCGCAGCGCTGGTGCCCATGCTCAAGTGGTCTTCCTGCAGGCCCGAGGTGACGTAGTTGTCGAGCACCGCCGGTTGCGCCAGTTGGCGGTTCTCGGCACACAGCGAGGCGGCGACGTATTGCACGATCATCATCCCGGAGTTCACCCCCGGATTGGCCACCAGAAACGCCGGCAGACCGCTGACATGCGGGTTGACCAGGCGATCGAGACGACGCTCGGCAATCGAGCCGATTTCGGCCATGGCAATCGCCAGCAGATCCGCTGCCATCGCCACTGACTGGCCGTGCGGGTTAGCCTGCGACATCACCCGGAAGTTGTCCGGCGTGCCCAGCAGCAACGGGTTATCGGTGCAGCCATTGAGTTCGGCTTCCACCTGCCTGATCGCATGTTCCAGTTGATCGCGCGCTGCGCCGTGCACCTGCGGGATCGAGCGGATGCTCAGCGCATCCTGAGTGCGAATGCCTTTGCTGGTCGCGATCACTTCACTGCCATCGAGTAACGCACGCAGATTGCTCCCGACCTGCTGCATGCCCGGGTGCGGTTTGAGCGCGATGATCTCGGCGTCGAACGCGGCGATCTGGCCGCGCTGGGCTTCGAAGCTCATGGCGCCGATCACGTCGGCCCATTGCACCAGTCGCGTCGCATCGGCAATCGCCAGGCAGCTGAGGCCGGTCATGCACGGCGTGCCGTTGACCAGGCACAAACCGTCCTTTGCGCCGAGCTGCACCGGTTGCAGGCCTTCTTCGGCCAACGCCTGCTGCGCCGAGATGATTTGCCCGCGATAGCTGACATTGCCCACGCCCAGCAGCGCGATGCCGATGTGCGCCATGTGCGTCAGGTAACCCACCGAACCTTGCGACGGCACCTGCGGGGTGATGCCCCGATTGAGCAGCGCCAGCAACGCTTCGACCACGCGGCGATGAATACCGGATTTGCCGTGGCTGTAGTTGTGAATCGCCGCGCAGATGATCGCGCGGGTCTGCTCATCGGGCAGCACCGGGCCGACACCACAGGCGTGACTGAGCAAGGTGTTGCGCGAGAGCTGGCTGAGTTGTTCGTCCTTCAGCGAGACATTGGACAAACCACCCAGGCCGGTATTGACGCCATAAGCACGCTCGCCGCTTTCGACGATGCGCTGGACGATGCCCTGAGCGTTTTCGATGCGTGCCCAGGTTTCGCTCGACAGTTCCAGTTGCGCGCCATGACGGGCGACGGCGACCACGTCCTGCCAGTGCAGGGGGCTGCCGGTGATGATGATTTTTTCAGCCTGGGACATCTAAAACCTCATGCCTATTCTGTTTATACACCCTGTGGCGAGGGGATTTATCCCCGATGGGCTGCGCAGCAGCCCCAAAACCTGCAGCCAGGATGTTTCAGGTGCACCGCATGCAATGTTTGGGGGCGGCTTCGCCACCCATCGGGGATAAATCCCCTCGCCACAAAGGCAATCCATTTCAGACTACTGCCGCCCGCCGCTGCACGAACCGGTCAACATACTCATCCGCCGGCGAATGCAGGATCTCTCTCGGGGTGCCGACCTGAATCAGGCGGCCGTCCTTGAGGATCGCGATGCGGTTGCCGATGCGCACGGCTTCGTCGAGGTCGTGGGTAATGAAGACGATGGTCTTGTGCAGGGTCTTTTGCAGCTCCAGCAACTGGTCCTGCATCTCGGCGCGGATCAGCGGATCGAGCGCACTGAACGCTTCGTCCATCAGGATAATGTCGGTGTCCGCCGCCAGCGCGCGGGCCAGGCCGACACGCTGACGCATGCCGCCGGAGAGCTGATGCGGGTATTTGTTTTCGTAGCCTTTGAGGCCCACGGTGTTGATCCATTGCAGCGCACGTTCGGCGCACAGTTGCTTGCTCTCGCCGCGCACTTTCAGGCCGTAGGCGACGTTCTCGATCACGGTCTTGTGCGGCAGTAGGCCGAAGCTCTGGAACACCATGCTGATCTTGTGCCGGCGAAATTCGCGCAGCGCTTCCATGTCGTATTGCAGGATGTCCACGCCGTCGACCAGGATCGCGCCGCTGGTGGGGTCGATCAGGCGATTGAAGTGGCGCACCAGCGTCGATTTGCCGGAACCGGACAGGCCCATGATCACGAAGATCTCGCCAGTGCCGATGCTCAGCGACAGGTCGTTGACCCCGACCACACAACCGGTTTCGTTCAGCACCTGATCCTTGGTCTTGCCCTGGCCGACCATCGCCAAGGCGTCCTTGGCGCGGTTGCCGAATATCTTGAAGACGTTTTTGACTTCGATCTTGCTCACGGTTGCGTTGTTCATTTGCTCACCTCATGCCGTGGCCGACCGTACGCCTGAGTAATGCGGTCGATGACCACTGCGAGAATCACGATCGCCAGACCGGCTTCGAGGCCGCGTCCGACGTTGAGGGTCTGAATCCCCACCAGTACGTCTTCACCCAGACCTCGGGCGCCGATCATCGAGGCGATCACCACCATCGACAGGGCCATCATCGTGGTTTGGTTGATCCCGGCCATGATGCTCGGCAGAGCCAGCGGCAGTTGCACACCGAACAGTTGCTGCCAGCGGTTGGCACCGAAGGCGTTGATCGCCTCCATCACTTCACCGTCGACCTGGCGAATGCCCAGATCGGTCAGGCGAATCAGCGGCGGCGCGGCGTAGATCACCGTGGCGAAAATCGCCGGGACCTTGCCCAGGCCGAACAGCATCAGCACCGGAATCAGGTACACGAAGCTGGGCATGGTCTGCATGATGTCGAGCAGCGGCATCAGCACCGAACGCAGGCGATTGCTACGCGCCGAGAGAATCCCCAGCGGAATGCCGATCAGCACCGAAATGATCGTCGCGACCATCATCAACGCCAGCGTCTGCATGAGTTTGTCCCACAGGCCGACAGCGCCCACCAGGAACAGCAGACCGACGATGACGGCGGTGGTCACGACTTTACGCGTGGCGTGCCAGGCGACCACGCCAACGATCGCCAGCATCAACCACCACGGCGCGGCACGCAGCAGGCCTTCGAGGTTGACGATGGCCCACAGCAGCGTGTCGGAGATATGGCGGAACACATCACCATAATTGGTGACCAGCGAATCGACCCAACCGTTGACCCAGTCGGCGATGGAAAAGGTAAAGCTTTCGGGAAACATAAGCGGCTCTCAATCAGAAATCTCAATCAAGCGATGACGGCATATCTCCCGGCCAGCCTCACGGTTGACCGGGAGGTATCGACCTACAGCGCCGCGTCGATTTTCTTGGCTGCGTCGTCACTGACCCACGCGTGCCAGACCTCAGGATGTTCCTTGAGGAAGATTTTCGCCAGTTTTGGCGACTCGATACGTTCCTTCGCCATGCGGCCCAGGTTCTGGTTCAGCAGATCGATCGGCAGATTGACCTTCTCCAGCACGGCCACCAGTTCAGGCGCCTGTTCGTGGAAGGTTTTCGACAGACCGACCTTGATGCTCACGCTCTTGTCGACGCCCGGTTTTTCTTCAAGTTTGACCGCGTCGATCTGGCCCATCAGCGGGGTTGGCGACCAGTAGTAGAACAGGATCGGCTCGCCACGCTTGTAGCTCGACAGCACCGCCGCATCCAGCGCCGGGCCGGTGCCCGGACGGAAGTTGGTGTAGCTGTTTTCCAGGCCGTAGCTCTTGAGCATTTCGCTGTTGTCCAGCTCACAGGTCCAGCCCGCCGGGCAGTTGTAGAAACGGCCCTTGGACGGCTCTTCGGCGTCCTTGAAAATCGTCGCGTATTTGCCCAGATCGGCAATGTTTTTCAGGTCCGGGGCTTTTGCCTCGATCTTGCGTTTGGCATCGCCTTCGATCACGTAGCGCGGCACGTACCAGCCTTCGATAGCGCCGACGATCGGGGCGCCGACACCGACGACTTTGCCGGCCTTCTCAGCCTTGTTCCAGACTTCGCTGCGGCCGACCCACTCTTCGGCGAACACTTGAATGTCGTTGCTGCTCAAGGCGTTCTCCATGGTGATGGAGTTGCCCGGCAGACTGTCGGTCTTGCAGTCGTAACCTTTCTCCAGCACCACTTGCAGCACGTCGGTCAGCAGCATGCCGCTTTCCCAGTTCAGGCCGGCGAATTTCACCGGTTTGCCGGATTCGCACCAGCCGGCAGCCTGGGTGGCGCCGGCACTGGCCAGCAGGCCCATGGACAGCAGTGTGGTGAGCAGGGTCTTGTTCGATTTCATTATTGCGACGCTCCTAATCATGAATTGGCTTACGGCAGTCAAGAGGCATCCAGCCCTGTCCACGTCCAATCAGGCCTGCGCCGCAGCGCGCCCGGCCCCACTTTTTTCAGGTTGTACAACACTGTTCTGCTCGAGCGGCAAAATCAGCTGATCAGGCACCGAGCCGTGCCATTTTTTCGCGCACAGGTAATACAGCGCGGCAGGCAGCACCAGGCCGATGATCCAGGAAATATCCACGTCACCGAGGGCAGCCACCAGCGGGCCGGTGTAGAACTTGGTGGAGATGAACGGCAGCTGCACCAGCACACCGAACACATAGACGCTGATCCCGAGCAGGTTCCAGCGGCCGTAGCGACCATTTGGATCGGCCAGCGCCGGTACGTCATAGCGTTCACGAGTGATGCAGTAGTAGTCGACCAGGTTGATCGCGCTCCATGGCGTGAAGAACGCCAGCAGAAACAGGATGAACGACTTGAACGCACCGAGGAACGAGTGCTGGCCAAGCAGTGCGATCAGGGTCGCCGCACCGACAATCACCAGCACGAACACCAGACGCTGCAGGCGCGAGACCGTCAGGTGCCCACGGAAGCCGCTGATGATCGTGGCGATGCACATGAAGCTGCCGTACGAGTTCAACGTCGAGATGGTGACCTTGCCGAAGGCGATGCTGAAGTACAGCAGCGCCGCCGTGGCACCGGTGCCGCCCAGCCCGACGATGTAGGCCACTTCATGCCCGGCGAACTGGCCGTTGGCCGACGCCGCGGCGAACACGCCGAGGACCATCGCCACCTGCGCGCCGATGACCGAACCGGCGCCAGCGGCAAAGAAGGTTTTCACCGAGGAAACCTTGCTCGGCAAGTAACGCGAATAGTCCGCCACATACGGGCCGAAGGCGATCTGCCAGGACGCCGCGAGCGACACCGCCAGCAGGAAGCTGCTCCAGCTGAAGTGACGGATCTGCAACAGGGCGCCCACATCCACCTGGCTCAGCAGACGGCTGAACAGATACACGAAGGCAATCACGCCGATGACACTGGCGACCCGCCCGATCCAGTGGATAACCCGATAACCGAGCACGGTGACCACCACGATGACACTGGCGAACAGCAGGATGCCGACGGTGTCGCTGACCCCGAACAACTGCCCCAGCGCCTGACCGGACAGCACGGTGCCGGTGGCGGTAAAGCCCAGGTACATCAGGCACACCAGCACGATCGGGATCGCCGCGCCGTAGACGCCGAATTGCACGCGGCTGGAAATCATCTGCGGCAGACCCAGCTTCGGCCCTTGCGCCGCGTGCAGCGCCATCACGCCGCCGCCGAGCAGTTGACCGATCAACAGACCGATCAACGACCAGAACACATCACCGCCCAGCACCACGGCCAGGGCCCCGGTGACAATCGCAGTGATTTGCAGATTCGCACCCATCCACAGAGTGAACTGGCTCAACAGACGACCGTGTCTTTCCGCTTCCGGGATGTAGTCGATCGAACGCCTTTCGATCAACGGTTTGTTACCTGCACGATCGGGGGTTACAGCCATGATTCAACCTCTGTGGATTGTTATTCTGGGTTGGTTCCTACACCTGTAGGAGCTGTCGAGTGAAACGAGGCTGCGATCTCTTGACCTTAAAAAATCAACATCAAAAGATCGCAGCCTTCGGCAGCTCCTACAGGGCTATCGGTTTATTTACCGGTAATCATCGGCAGGTTCAGCCCCTGCTCCTTCGCGCAGTCGATAGCGATCTGGTAACCGGCATCGGCGTGACGCATGACGCCAGTGGCCGGGTCGTTGTGCAGCACGCGCGCAATACGCTCGGCCGCTTCGTCAGTACCGTCGCAGACGATCACCATGCCCGAGTGCTGCGAGAAGCCCATGCCCACGCCACCACCGTGGTGCAGTGAGACCCAGGTCGCGCCGCTCGCGGTGTTCAGCAGCGCATTGAGCAGTGGCCAGTCGGACACGGCGTCGGAACCGTCCTGCATCGATTCGGTTTCGCGGTTCGGGCTGGCGACCGAGCCGGAGTCGAGGTGGTCGCGACCGATCACGATCGGTGCCGACAGCTCACCGCTGCGCACCATTTCGTTGAACGCCAGACCGAGCTTGGCACGCAGGCCCAGGCCGACCCAGCAGATACGTGCCGGCAGACCCTGGAAGCTGATGCGCTCGCGGGCCATGTCCAGCCAGTTGTGCAGGTGGGCGTCGTCCGGGATCAGCTCTTTGACTTTGGCGTCGGTCTTGAAGATGTCCTGCGGATCACCCGACAGCGCCGCCCAACGGAACGGGCCGATGCCACGGCAGAACAGTGGGCGAATGTAGGCCGGGACGAAGCCCGGGAAGTCGAACGCGTTTTCCACGCCTTCTTCCTGCGCCATCTGACGGATGTTGTTGCCGTAGTCGAAGGTCGGGATGCCTTGCTTCTGGAACGCCAGCATCGCTTTGACGTGGACCGCCATCGATTGCTTGGCGGCTTTGATCACGGCAGCCGGCTCGGTCTTGGCGCGGGCGCGGTACTCTTCCCAGGTCCAGCCCGCCGGCAGGTAGCCGTTCAGTGGGTCGTGGGCACTGGTCTGGTCGGTGACCATGTCCGGACGCACGCCGCGCTTGACCAGTTCCGGAAGGATTTCTGCGGCGTTACCCAGCAGGGCGATGGAGATCGCTTTGCCTTCGGCGGTGTATTTGGCGATGCGCGCCAAGGCGTCGTCGAGGTCTTTGGCTTGCTCGTCGACATAACGGCTTTTCAGGCGGAAATCGATGCTCACCTGCTGGCATTCGATGTTCAGCGAGCAGGCGCCAGCCAGAGTTGCAGCCAGCGGCTGAGCACCGCCCATGCCGCCCAGACCGGCGGTCAGGACCCACTTGCCTTTGAGGTTGTCGTTGTAGTGCTGACGACCGGCTTCGACGAAGGTTTCGTAGGTGCCCTGAACGATGCCCTGGCTGCCGATGTAGATCCAGCTGCCGGCGGTCATCTGGCCGTACATGGCCAGGCCTTTGGCGTCGAGTTCGTTGAAGTGTTCCCAGCTCGCCCAGTGCGGCACCAGGTTGGAGTTGGCGATCAGTACGCGCGGGGCGTTGCTGTGAGTCTTGAACACGCCGACCGGTTTGCCGGATTGCACCAGCAGGGTTTCGTCGTCGTTCAGATTGGTCAGGCTTTCGACGATCTTGTCGTAGCACTCCCAGTTACGCGCGGCGCGACCGATACCACCGTAAACCACCAGCTCTTTCGGGTTCTCGGCCACTTCCGGATCGAGGTTGTTCATCAGCATGCGCAGCGGCGCTTCGGTCAGCCAGCTCTTGGCGGTCAGCTTGTTGCCGCGTGCAGCGCGGATCTCGACGTCACGGTACTTAGTAGGTTTTGTGTCAGTCACGAAAAAGACTCCTCAGCGATCAATTCAAACCAACCCTGGCAGTGGGCAAGCAGCCTGCGCGCCTCAATGCGCGACAAGCGAATCAGTGGACGCTGCGGACTCATACGCATACGTCTTTACTTGTACATACAAGCATATGCAATCAAGCGGCCAACTCACTGAAGAGCCGTTCAAGAAAAATCGCGAACAGGGCTACAGAGCGCTGGAAACAAGGGTTGTGGCGCGGATGAAATTTTTTGCGGGGGGAGAATTGAGGTCGCGGAAGATCGTTACGAACCCGTGGCTTTGCGCCACGCTGGGGCGTTCGGTAACAAGTTGGTGCGCTGAGGGAAACAGGAATTGAAATGCAATTGTGGTGAGGGGATTTATCCCCGATGGAGCGCGTAGCGGTCCCAAAAGGTCTGCTGCACCGCCATCGGGGATAAATCCCCTCACCACAGGAGTGTTACCAGAGTTGGATCAGCGTGCCGTCAGCTCGATCACGCAGCACGCGGCATTGACCGCGACTTCAACCAGACCGATGTTACCGTGCAGTTGCAGGCAATCATGTCGGGCCAGTTGCGCAGTGCTGTCACCGACCCGCACTTGCAGCAGCTCGCTGACACTGAACACCAGCACCGTCGAGGCCGAGCTGAAAAACCGCTGTTCACCGTCCAGCCACTGCAACCGCGCGTGGTAACGCTGCGGTGCGTAAATCAGGTTGAAGTCGCGTATCGCACCGCCGAGCAAGGTGCAGGACACTTGGCTTTCGCCGCTGAATGCAAACGGGTCCAGCGGTAACAATGGACGCGTGTCATCACCATCGACGCACAAGGTCATGCCGTCACCCTGCAACACGGTGATCACTCGCTGGTAACCGGCAAAGGTCGAGAAACCGCCCGACTCGGCAATGTCGGCAATCGACAGACGCCAGCCAAAACCATCCAGGCCAGCACCGGCGTCACGGGTGATCTCTTCGGTGCTGCCGCCGCCGTTTTTCCACGGCATGCGCGGGTAACCTTCGGCGCGTAAAACTTTCACTTCACTGCTCATTTATGAAAGCGTCCTTCCAGACGATGACGAGAACCGGGATGAATCAGGCGCGCCGCCGTCACCGGCTGACGGCCCGACCACGTACGACGACGGATCAACAGGCACGGCTCGCCTTTCTCGATCTGCAGCAACTTGCACTCGGACGGCTCGGCGAGGATCGCTTCGACCACGTGCTCGCCTTCAGTCAACGGCGCGACCTGGTTGAGATAGGCGTAAGGGGTTTGCAGGGTGAAATCCTGCTTGAGGTATTCCGGAGCGACCAGCGCGTTGACGAAACGGTCTTCGATTTGCACCGGAATGTCGTTTTCGTAATGCACGATCAGCGAATGGAAGACCTTCTGCCCTTCGCGCATGTCCAGCGCCAACGCGCGCTCGGAGCCGGCGGCCTCTTCTTCGAGGGTGATCACCTGACAGGTGTGGCGATGGCCACGGGAGGCGATTTCGTCGGCGATGTTGTGCACTTCGAACAGCGCAGACTGGCTCTTCGGTTCGGCGACAAACGTGCCGACACCTTGCATGCGCACCAGCAGGCCGTCGGCGGTCATTTCGCGCAGCGCGCGGTTGATGGTCATGCGGCTGAAACCGAGCTGGCTGACCAGTTCGCTTTCCGATGGCACGCGGTAGTGCGGTGGCCAGTTACCGCTGTCGATCTGCTGGGTGATCATCTGTTTGACGCGGGCGTACAAGGGCGCCGGACTGTCGCCCAGGTTCGCGGCCAACGGGGAGACTGGAGGCGGAGTCGGCACGGTGGATCCCTGTTCATTGGATGAAGGTTGCTAGCTTGCCGGAGTTTACCGGGCAGGCAAACGTCTGTATATGTATATACAAATAACACACGATGGGGTGCTGAACCATGTCCGCCTTCTTTGCCGAACGCGCGCTGCTGCCTAACGGATGGGCCAACCATGTACGTCTCGAAGTCAGTGCCGATGGCATGCTGACCCGAATCCAGGCCGATTCCACCGCAGATGGCGCCGAGCGGCTGAGCGGTCCGCTGCTGCCGGGCATGCCCAATCTGCATTCCCATGCCTTCCAACGCGCGATGGCGGGACTGGCCGAAGTGGCTGGCAATCCCAACGACAGCTTCTGGACCTGGCGTGATCTGATGTATCGGTTGGTCGGAAAAATCAGCCCGGAGCAGCTCGGCGTGATTGCCCGTCAGCTGTACATCGAAATGCTCAAGGCCGGTTACACCTCGGTTGCTGAATTCCACTATGTGCACCACGACAACAACGGTCAGCCGTATGCCGATCCGGCCGAACTGGCACTGCGTATCAGCCAGGCAGCGAGCGACAGCGGCATCGGTCTGACCCTGTTGCCGGTGCTTTACAGCCATTCCGGATTCGGCGGCCAAACGCCCAATGACGGGCAGCGCCGCTTTATCAACAGCACCGAAAACTACCTGAATTTGCAAGCGCGCCTGCAGCCGCTGCTGGCTCAGCAAAAAGCGCAATCGCTGGGGCTGTGCTTCCACTCATTGCGCGCGGTCACCCCGCAACAGATCAGCGAAGTGCTGGCGGCGAGCGACAAGCAGTGCCCGGTGCACATCCACATCGCCGAACAGCAGAAGGAAGTCGATGACTGCCTGAGCTGGAGCGGTCGTCGGCCGCTGCAATGGCTCTATGAAAACACCGAAGTCGATCAGCGCTGGTGCCTGGTTCACGCCACCCACGCCAATCCCGAGGAAGTCACGCTGATGGCCAAAAGTCGCGCCATCGCCGGCCTGTGCCTGACCACTGAAGCGAATCTGGGCGACGGGATTTTCCCAGCGGTGGATTTCCTCGCCCAGGGCGGACGCATGGGCATCGGTTCCGACAGCCATGTGTCGCTCAGCGTGGTCGAGGAATTGCGTTGGCTGGAATACGGCCAGCGTCTGCGCGACCAGCGGCGCAACCGTTTGTATGGGGCGGATCAGCCGATGGTCGGGCGCACGCTGTATGACGCGGCGCTGGACGGCGGGACGCAGGCGTTGGGGCAGCCGATTGGCGCGCTGGAAGTCGGCAAGCGTGCCGACTGGATCGTGCTCGACGGCAATGATCCGTATCTGGCCACGGCCAGTGGTGACGGGATTTTGAATCGCTGGTTGTTCGCTGGCGCTGACCGACAGGTGCGCGATGTATTGGTCAATGGCCAGTGGGTGGTGCGCGATGGCCGGCATGCAGGCGAAGAGGAAAGCGCACGCGCCTTCACCCAGGTTCTGCGCGAACTTTTAGGGATGGTCTGAAGTAGCCATGTATTTCCCCGGCATACCACCTAGCGCAACTTTTAAACTCGCCAAATGATCAAAAAACAATCAATTCGACGAGTATTTCTTACGTTTTCGCCACCCGGACCCCACTCCGGTGGCCATTTCCCGCATTACAGGCGCACCTCTCCTGCATTCGTCAGTAAATGTCGGCGCGCCATCCACAGGTTCGACAGAGCGAACAGTGTCACCAGTTGCGCCGTGTTTTTGGCCAAGCCGCGAAAGCGCACCTTGGTGTAACCGAACTGGCGCTTGATTA
The DNA here is from genome assembly GCF_055760375.1 of Pseudomonas sp. m6p. Taxonomy (NCBI): domain Bacteria; kingdom Pseudomonadati; phylum Pseudomonadota; class Gammaproteobacteria; order Pseudomonadales; family Pseudomonadaceae; genus Pseudomonas; species Pseudomonas sp. m6p. The sequence goes on along the minus strand of NZ_CM147084.1, from coordinate 6,309,657 downwards.
CCCGGAACGGATGCTCGACCTTGGCGCGCACCTGAGCCTTGGCCTTTTCAATCTTGCGCTTGGCTTTGTACAGCACGCTGCGCTTATCGAGTTTTTTGTAGGTGCTGCGGCGTGCCGCCACCTGCCAGATAACTTCACGTCCTTCATGCTCGGGCCGCTTTTCGACACCGGTGTAGCCTGCATCGGCGCAGACCACGTTTTCGTCGCCATGCAGCAATTTGTCCACCTGGGTGACATCCGCCACATTGGCCGCCGTGCCCACTACGCTGTGCACCAGACCCGATTCGTCATCGGCGCCGATGTGGGCCTTCATGCCAAAATAATACTGGTTTCCCTTCTTGGTCTGGTGCATTTCCGGGTCGCGCTTGCCGTCCTTGTTCTTGGTCGAACTGGGCGCATTGATCAGCGTTGCATCGACGATGGTGCCCTGGCGCAGCGACAGGCCGCGGTCGCCCAGATAGCCATTGATGACAGCGAGGATGCCGGCCGCCAGCTCGTGTTTCTCCAGCAAGCGGCGGAAGTTGAGAATGGTGGTTTCGTCGGGGATGCGCTCCAGGTTCAGCCCGGCAAACTGGCGCAGGATCGTGGTTTCGTACAGCGCTTCCTCCATCGCTGGATCGCTGTAGCCGAACCAGTTCTGCAGCAGATGCACACGCAGCATCGCCATCAACGGGTAGGCCGGACGGCCACCTTCACCTTTCGGATAATGTGGCTCGATCAAAGCAATCAAGCCCTTCCACGGCACCACCCGATCCATCTCGATCAGGAACAACTCCTTGCGGGTTTGCTTGCGCTTGCCAGCGTACTCGGCGTCGGCGAAGGTCATCTGCTTCATCGGGAAACTCGGTGGGTGGGGTCGCGGTATTTTGCCAAATCAGAAAGTCTTTTTCAGAGTTTCCTTAGGCTGACACAAAACAAAAATGTGGGAGCGAGCCTGCTCGCGAAAGCGGTGTATCAGCAACATTTTCGTTAACTGACACACCCTCTTCGCGAGCAGGCTCGCTCCCACATTTGATTGGTGGTGGTCTTTAATTCGAAGTCTTCGCCATCTGCCGATCCGACGCTCGCCAGATCAGTCGCGTGGTGTCGTAACCCTGCTGACGCGCTTTGCTCAGCAACTCCTCACGCACCACACCGTTGACGGTCGGCGTGCGGGACAGCAACCACATGTACTTGCGGCTCGGGTCGCCGACGATGGCGGTCTTATAGTCGTCGCTGACGTACAACACCCAGTATTCGCCTTTCGCCACTCCGGGAATCAAGCGCGAGAACCAGGTATCGAATTCGACCCACAGCTTGTCGGTCTTGCCTGGCACCTGTGGATAAGCCTTGCCTTTGGCTTCTTCCCATTGCCAGTCGGCGGTCAAGCAACGATTGAGCACGTCGACGTTGCCGTCCGGCCTTAGCGAATAATGGGCTTCGGATTGCGCGCAGTTGCGCTGGAAGTACATCGGCAGGCGCGCCAGTTCATACCAGGTGCCCTGATAACGCTTGAGGTTGACACTGTGAGCCGTCTTGGGCGCCAGCGGATCTTCACCGTGAGTGGCGCAGCCGGCCAGTACCAGGCCGGCAAAAAGGACGAACAATAACCGCTTCATTATTTTTCTCCCGTGGGCGCTTGGCCCCGGTTTACTTCAGGCCTTGGCCAGAAAACATCAGCACTTTGTCACCGGCGTACTGCACGCTGATAAAGCTGTTTTTGTCGCCCCAGGTGCAACTGGACATGCCGAGCGCACCCGAACAGTCGGTGGGTTTGCCGAGCAGCGTCTCAACCTCGGCCTTGGCCATGCCGGCCGAAAGCTTGGAATAGTTTTCCTGATTGACCTTGCTGCACGCGGCCAACAGCACGCAAAAAGTCAGAAGGGCGATAGATCGCAGCGACATGAAGTAACTCCTGGAGCGGAAGGGGGATGGCATGGTGCCAACCAGAAGCTTAGAAGAGAAAACCCTCATCTGGTTCCCTTCAGAAATGGCTATTTATCGCTCCGCTCGTCTGGCATTTGTCGGCAAATCAGACACTTTCTGCGGCTATTGAGCATTTCGTCGCATTTCACCAAAGACGCCTAATCTTTGGCGCACAGCGGTCGAAATAAGAGCAGCGCAAAGCCCCCGAGTGTGGCAAATTGCCGCCCTTTCTCGACCAGCCCCTTCGCGGTAGTTCATTCGATGACCAGAAACATGAAATTCAGCCACAAGATCTTGTTGGCTGCCGCCCTCGTGGTGGCCGTTGCGTTCGCCTGTTTCATTTTGTTCAACGACTATCGACAACGCGAAGCCCTAGGCAGCAGCACCGAAGCCTCGATGCAGGAGCTGGGGAGTCTGACGACCAGCAACATCCAGACCTGGCTGGAAAGCCGCATCCAGTTGCTGCAATCGCTGTCGCAGCAGGTCGCCGCCGACGGCAGCGCGCCGGCCAGCCTCAAGCGCATCATCGACCTGCCCGCCTACACCGGCAATTTCCAGCTCAGCTATTTCGGCGGCGCTGACGGCGTAATGTTCTCGGTACCCGCCGGTAACCGTGCACCGGATTACGACCCGCGCGCCCGTGGCTGGTACAAGGCCGCCAACAGTGCGCAGCAGACCATCGTCACCGAACCCTACATCGCCGCATCGTCGGGCAAACTGGTAATCACCGTCGCCACCCCGGTGCAACGTCAGGGCCAGATGATCGGTGTGGCCGGCGCGGATATCGACCTGACCAGCGTCAGCGCGATCATCAACTCGCTCAACTTCGGTGGCCATGGCCATGCGTTCATCGTCAGCGCCGATGGCAAGATCCTGATTCATCCGGACAGCAAACTGGTGCTGAAAACCCTTGCCGAGGCTTATCCGAACGGTGCGCCGAAAGTCAGCCCGGGCCTGAAAGAAGTCGAATTCGACGGCAAGACTCAACTGATCTCGTTCACCCGCGTCAACGGCGTGCCATCGGCTGACTGGTACGTGGCGCTGGTGCTGGACAAGGACACCGCGTTCTCGATGCTCAGCGAATTCCGCACCTCGGCGCTGATCGCCATGGTCATTGCCGTGGTGATCATCATCGCCCTGCTCGGCATGCTGATCCGCGTGCTGATGCAACCGCTGCTGACCATGGGCCGCGCCATGCACGACATCGCCGAAGGTGAAGGCGACCTGACCAAACGCCTAGTGATCCACGGCCACGACGAATTTGGCGCACTGGGTCTGTCGTTCAACCGCTTCGTCGAGCGTATTCATACCTCGATCCGCGAAGTGTCGTCGGCCACCGGGCAAGTCAACGAAGTCGCCTTGCGTGTGGTCGCGGCCTCGAACTCGTCGATGTACAACTCCGACCAGCAAGCCAGCCGCACCAACAGCGTGGCCGCGGCGATCAACCAGCTCGGCGCTGCCGCCCAGGAAATCGCCCAGAACGCCGCTCTCGCCTCGCAGCACTCCAGCGATGCGCGCAGCCTGGCGGTCGACGGTCAGCAGGTTGTGGATAAAACCATTCACGCGATGCAGCAGTTGTCGGCAAAAATCAGCGACTCCTGCGGCAACATCGAAACCCTCAATAGCAACACGGTGAACATCGGCCAGATTCTGGAAGTGATCACCAGCATCTCGCAGCAGACCAACCTGCTGGCGCTCAACGCCGCGATCGAAGCGGCCCGCGCCGGTGAGGCAGGCCGAGGTTTCGCCGTGGTCGCTGACGAAGTGCGCAACCTCGCCCACCGCACTCAGGATTCGGCGCAGCAAGTGCAGAAGATGATCGAAGAGCTGCAAGTCGGCGCGCGTCAGGCGGTGAGCATCATGACCGAGAGCCAGCGCGAGAGCGAAAGCAGCGTCGGCATCGCCAATCAGGCCGGCGAACGCCTGGGCAGCGTGACCCAGCGCATCGGCGAGATCGACGGCATGAACCAGTCGGTGGCTACCGCAACAGAGGAGCAAACCGCTGTGGTCGAGTCGATCAACGTCGACATCAACGAGATCAACACGCTGAACCAGGAAGGTGTGGAGAACCTGCAGGCAACCTTGCGGGCTTGTTCGGATCTGGAGCAGCAGGCGGCGCGGTTGAAGCAGTTGGTGGGCAGTTTCAGGATCTGAGGCGCTGCGACTGGCCCCATCGCTGGCAAGCCAGCTCCCACATTGGATCGGTGATGTTCACAAAACCAGTGTGGGAGCGGGCTTGTTCGCGAAGACGGCTTCCACAATGCAGAATGCCTTCTCGGTAATTTGTAATTGGCCAGGATACTTGACTGATGAACACGGAACTCGATTGCGATCATCCAGACAAAACAACTTTGTTGGCAATCCTCGCAATAGGTAATGAGGAAATTGATCAAAGAAAATTCAGAGACGCTCAAAGCGTGTTTCTTGAACTGGATGAAATGGACTCAGTTCAACCGATAACTCGGCTAAGCTAAAAACGTGACCCAGGCTGACTGAGAAACGCCAACTCCTCAGCCGTCGACTCCCGCCCCAACACCGCATTGCGATGCGGAAACCGGCCAAACCGTGCAATCACCTTCTGATGCCGCTCGGCATAGTCCAGGTTATCGGCAAACACCGCCCGCTCGGCTTCCGGCTGTTCAGCTACCAGATCGATAAAACGCGAAACGGCTTCGTTCTGCACCGCGAGGTTTTCGCAGTGTTCGAACACCAGATAAATGAATACCCGCTGAATCGGCTTCAGTTGCCGGTCGAAGTCCGCCGCAATGCCCTGCGCGACAAGTTTCTGCGCACGCAGATCACCCGAGAATGCTTTGGGCGTGTCGCGAAAGATCATGCGCGGCAGTTGATCAAGCAGCAGCACCAGCGCCAGCCAACCTTCGGGACGTTGCGTCCACTCGGCCAATTCGCCAGCGAGGGCCTGATCGACAAAGACCCCGAAACGCTCACGCGCTTCGAGGTCTTGACTGTCTTTCTTGCCGAACCACAACTTGCCCTTGTCAGCCGCAATCTCGTCCGGTGATTCGACATGTCCGAACCACCAATCGAGCAACGGCTGCCAGGGCGCGGTCATGGCTTATTCCTTGTGGTAAGCCGTGGCGCGGGCGACTTCTTCTTTCGAGCCGAGGAACACCGCTACGCGCTGGTGCAGGCCTTCGGGCTGAATGTCGAGGATGCGCTGGTGACCGTCGGTGGACGCGCCGCCGGCCTGTTCCACCAGGAACGACATCGGGTTGGCTTCGTACATCAGACGCAGTTTGCCCGGCTTGGATGGCTCACGGCTGTCGCGTGGGTACATGAACAGACCACCACGGGTCAGGATGCGGTGCACGTCAGCCACCATCGCCGCGACCCAGCGCATGTTGTAGTTCTTCTTCAGCGGGCCTTCTTCGCCGGCCAGCAGTTCGCTGACGTAGCGTTGTACCGGGGCTTCCCAGTGGCGCTGATTGGACATGTTGATCGCGAATTCCTGGGTGGTTTCAGGAATGGTGATGTCTTCGTGGGTCAGCACGAAGCTGCCCATTTCGCGGTCCAGGGTGAAGCCTTTGACGCCGTCGCCCAGGGTCAGTACCAGCATGGTCTGCGGGCCGTAGATCGCGTAACCGGCAGCAACCTGCTGGGTGCCTGGCTGCAGGAAGGCTTTTTCGTTCAGCGGCTCGTTCTGGCTCAGGTATTCGTTCGGGCAGCGCAGTACCGAGAAGATGGTGCCGACCGGGGCGTTGATGTCGATGTTCGACGAGCCGTCCAGTGGGTCGAATACCAGCAGGTAAGCGCCTTTCGGGTATTTGCCGGGGATCTGGTAGGCATTGTCCATTTCTTCGGACGCCATGCCGGCCAGGTGACCGCCCCATTCGTTGGCTTCGAGCAGGATCTCGTTCGACAGCACGTCGAGCTTCTTCTGCACTTCGCCTTGGACGTTTTCAGTGCCCATGCTGCCCAGAACACCGCCCAGGGCGCCTTTGGACACGGCGTGGCTGATCTCTTTGCAGGCACGCGCCACCACTTCGATCAGGAAGCGCAGATCGGCAGGAGTGTTATTGCTGCGGGTCTGCTCAATCAAATAGCGACTCAGGGTAACGCGGGACATGGACGGCTCCGGTGGAATGGGGGGCTAAAAACCCGCGCAGTTTACAGGGAGTCTGAAAACCTAGCGAGCGATGACGCCCGGTAACGTGCATTGTGGCGCAATTGCTTGTATCAGACGTGATCGGGTCGAGAGAGTTCAGGCATCGGATTGAGCGTAGTCCGGTTCGGGACGGGTGGTGGCTGGGTTGATAGCGACAGTTTGAGGATTTTTGTTGATTGATCGGCCGTCATCGCTGGCAAGCCAGCTCCCACAAGGACTTCGGCCGTTCACCTGTTTTGTGTACACCCAATAACCTGTGGGAGCTGGCTTGCCAGCGAATGGCGCACAGCGCCAGCCATTCTCAGGAACGGGTCGGTGGCTTGCGCAACAGACTCGCCGCCATCACCCCGAGGAACACCACACTCACCAGCAACACCGCCCACAAGCCGATTTTCTTCCAGTTGGTTTCGGCCACCGCCGCTGTAGTGGCCGGGGCGGTCGGCGTGGTGACCACGTCGCCCTGCACCGTCGCCTTGCCCAGCGTCGCGAGCTTCTGCGGTTTGAAATCCGGAATCAGCGTGCTCAGCGGCAGATTCGCGGTTTTCACCGTCGGATTGCCCAGCGCCAGGCTGTACGGTCCGTCACCGCGCGCGAGGAAAATCACCTGCGTCGCCCGCACCGCGTATTTCAGGCTCGGTGCCTGCTCACCCAGACCTCCGCCGCGCTCATCCACGCTCAGTTTCAATTGCTGCACGGTTTGCCCGTACAACTGCAATTCGTTCTGCACCACGTCCTGACCGTTCTGGGTCAGGCGATACAGCAAACCGTTGCTCAGGGGCTGCCACGGCAGGCTGCTTTCGCGGCGGCCCGCGAGGGTGACCGGCGCCAGACTGTTCGGTTGTTTCAACTCGACCTGCACCCGCTCGACATTCAGCCCCATCGGCAACTGCCAGGTGTACTCGCCGGATTGGGTGCTACTGCCGGCCAACGCCTGCGACCAGACCAACGGCAGCGGCACGTTGCGTGGATCGCTGCTTTTCAATTGCACTGCAGTGAGGATGGGTGCCGAGGTGGACGCCTCCCACAGCAGACGCAGATAGCGCGCCGATTGCCCCGGCAGCGTCACCTCATGCTGTTCGATGCGCTCGTCGGAAAACGTCAGGCGCGCCACCTGCCCTTCGCCCCACGCCTGCCAATGCTGCAAGTCATCACTGGCCTCGATGCTGAAGCGCTGGAAACCGTCGCGTTCGCTGGTCCAGTCGAGGATCAGTTGCTGCAGCGGCGCCTTGATCGCGCTGGCATCGAGCAGCCAGCCGCGCAGCACCTCTTCGCCGGCCTCCAGTTGCGTCGACGGCTGCACTTCCACCAGTGTGCCGGTGGTGGTCGATTGCACGCGTACGTTCGGCGCCCGCTCGCTGGCGTCGGCGGCGTTGTACAGCGGGAACCACTTCACCTCATGCAACTGCCCGTCGTCGCGGGTCTGCGCCGATTCCCGGGCCAGGGCGTAGGCCTGCGGCTCGCCAGCAGCGTTGAATACGCGCAGGTCGCTGAGATCGGTCTGGCGTGCCTGCAATTGCGCGCTCAGCGGCAGATCGAGGCGATACCAAGGGCCGTTGCCGCTCACCGTCAGCGGCACCTGCGTGGCGAAGTCCGCCGGTTTTTCCTGCGCGCCGGCAGCCATCACCACGCCCAACGCCAACCACCCCAGATTCAGCATGCGACTCAAGATGAAACTCCTTCGGTATCCGGCACGGGTTTGCCCGCCGCCGGCTCAGCTTCGACGCGTTTCGGTGGCAGCGGTGCAAAGTAGCCCACCACCAGCAGCAACACGCCGACGCCGATAAACGAGACGATCCGGGCCAATCCGCCACGGTTGCTCAATTCGACAAAAATCAGTTTGGCCACCACCAGCGCAATCAGCGCCGCGCCGATCAGCCACACTTCGCGACGATGCCGCAGATGTCCGCCGATCATCAGACCCAGCGCCATCAGGGTCCAGACGATGGACAACCCGGCCTGCACCAGCATCGACTCAAGCAAAAGATCCAGCTCGAACGGGATCCCCGCCCAATGGTGCGCGGCGCGGGTCACCAGCGCGGTACAAAAGGCGAACAGCGAAACCCCGGCGACCAGTTGCGTGGCGTACTCGGCGTAATCCTTGCGCAGGGCAAACTGCGTCACCGCATGACGCGACCACACGTACACCCCGAACAGGGCAAACAGCAGGCCCAATTCCAGCGGGTTGACCAGCGGTACGTACGGCAGCGGTTCGGCATTGCCGTCGCTGAAGCCGTTGGCCAGCCAGAACCACGCCAGCATCAGCACTGCCAACGGCGCAGCGGCATACAAACGATATTCGCGCGGGAACGCGGCCACCGGCCAAGGCCAGTTGCGTGGAGCTGCCGCCAGCAACAGATACAGGCTCGGCAGGATCGCCCAGCCGAGCCAGCGCCAGGCGTTGTATTGCTCGGACAACAGCAGCAAACCGTAGCGCAATTCCAGCGCCAGTACGCCGATCAGCAGCCAGCAACCCAGCACATGCGCCGTGCTCAAGGCCCGTGCCGGCAACATCGGCGCCAGACGCCGCAAGCTGAAGAAGTGCACGACGAACACCAGCACCCACGCCAGCCAGCCGACATTCGCCGCCGGGTGATAACGCGAATGCCACGCCGCCAGCAGCACCAGCCCCGCCGCCGGGATCAGCAAGGTGCAGAGCAGGCCCAGCGCCGGCCATTTCAGGCGCAGCGCCAACAGCGTCCACAACGCCACGCTTAGCGCGGCGACCAGCAGCAACAGCGGCGCCTGCACATTCAACGGTGCAAAACGCAGCACCTCACTGACCCACGCCAACGCCCACCAACCGGCGCCCCACACCAGCAGCACTTCGGACAGGCGTTGCAAACTCAGCGCATCGAACGCCGAGGCATGATTGCCCAGTTGCAGACGCCAGGCACCGACCAGCGCGGCCAACCCCAGCACCAACGGCGTCCAGAAGCTGCCATGAGCCAGCGGCCGCAGGCCTTCGCTGGACAGCGGCCCGAACAACTCGGGGCCGGCCAACAAGAACGCCGCGCCACCGATCAACTGCAACAACAGGCCGAAAACAAAACTCACGCGCTGCTTGAGGTACAGGCTCAGCCAGATGATCAGCAAGCCGCTCGCCGCCCATACCGCACTCGCGGTTTGCCACGGCAGCACGAACAGCACCGCCAGATTGATCAGCACCAACCCCGCCAGCAACACCACCGACAACCCGCGCAGCAGCCGCACATCGCCGCGCACCATCTCGTCCCGTGCCGCCAGTAACATCCCGGCGATCAACGCCAGACCGATCAGCGATGCGCTGAGCAACCCGCTCCAACCGGCGCTGAACACCGCCGCCGAATCCTCGCCCGCGCTTTGCAGCCGAAGCAGGAACAACGCACCACCCAGCAACTGCACGGCGAACGCGGTGAACAGGAACGTACGCGATTGCAGGCGCAGGCCGACAAACAAGGTCACCAATCCGGCCAAAGCCCAACTGATCGCTGTCGCCTGAACAAAGAAAAACAGCGGCGCCAGCAAATACAGGAAGGTCAGGCCCAGCGCCGCCAGCACCGGCAAACCCTGGCGCTCCCACGGCGAAGCCTGTTCCGCCGAGGCTTTGCGCAATTGATAGAAACTGAACAGCAGCGCGAGGCCGAGCATCAACGCGCCCAACGGTGCGCCGTCGAGCAGGCTGCTTTCGCCGACCCGCAGCTGACTGAGGAACGCCAGCGCCGAACCCAGTTGCAGCAACAGGGCAAACGCTCGGGCGAACGGCCGCTGCTGACGCAGGCCGAGCCAGAAAATCCCCGCGCCCTCCACTGCCCACGCTGCTGAGGTCCAGCGTGCATCGAGGCCTAGCGGGATCGCCAGACTGGCGAAAATCACCCCCAGCGCCAGACAGGTTTCACCCAGCAACAAAGCGCGACCACCCATCAGTAACCGGGCCAGGCCCATGTAGATCACGCCCAGTGCGAGTGCACTGAACGCAGCGGCGAACTCCAGGTGCTGCACCAGCGCAAACTGCAAACCGAAGCCCACGAGCGGCGGCCCGAACAGCATCGTGCCGTCAACGTAGTCGCCCTTGCGCGCCGACCAGTGCAGCAGTGCTTCGCGATCGCCGTCTGCCGGCGCATCGGGCATGTCGAGCAACTTGCGCCGGGCAAACAACAGGCCGATGGCCAGGTACATCAGGAAGAACAGAATCAGGAACGGTTCGGTGCTCCACAGCAACTCGGGCGCATACGAACGCTGCCCCCAGGCGAAACCGATGCCGAACGTGCCAACGAATCCGATCAGGTTCAGCAGGCGCCAGGCCTTGAACCAGGCGATGGCGAGAATGCCGGCATTGAGCAGTGCGAAATAGCTGAACAGCGCGACGTGATTGCCCTCCCCGGTCGAGGTCAGGATCGGCGCGGCGAACCCGCCCAATGCTGCAGCCGCCGCCAATCCCAGCGCATCCTGGGTGATGGCGAGAATGGCCGAAAATACTGTGACCGCCACCAGCAACCCCAGCGCGGCGGACGGATCGAGCAGCGGATGCAGACGCATCGCCGCAAACACCGTCAGGTACAGCACTGCGATCCCGGTGCCCTGCAGAATCAGCGCATAGCTGTTGTTGCGCCGACGCAACCACCAGCCCAGCGCCAGCAGGGCCAACGCCGCCGCCGCAACGCCGGCATAACGCAATTCGATCGGCACCACCATGCCTTCGGTGGCATAGCGCAGCAGGAACGCCAGACCGAAAAACAACAGCACCACGCCGACCCGCAACACCGTGTTGCCGCCGAACAGCCAGTTGCGCGCAGCGCTGATGCCGCGCTCGATCAGGTTCGGGCCACGGGGTTCGGCCGGTTGTGTGGGGACTGCAGGCTCGTCGATGACGGCGTCCAGACGCCAGACATCGGCCGGCAGCGGCTGGCTGGTTTCGCTGGCAACGGCAGAGATCGGTTCGAGTTCGGGCGGTAGTTCCCAGACCAGCTCAGGGGTGGCGGCGGATGCTTGTTCGGCAACGATGACGGGGTCGACGGCAGCGTCCGGAGTCGGCGCCATGCTCGGCGGCGTAGTGCGCACGCCAGCACCTTCAAGCAGAAACAGTCGCTGCTCGACAGCCTGCAAAGCGACTTTGGCCTCCTCCAGTTGACGCTGTTGTTCGGTGGCCTGCGAGCCAAGCCGGGCAAGGCGCAGCGTTTGCCCGATCGCCAGCCCGAGCAGCGCCCCCAATAGCGCGGCACTGAACGACTCATCGAGCAGCCAGCCGAGCAGCAGCCCGATCAACATGAACATCCATTGCATGGTCGATATCCCTAAGCGCAAAGGCCAATCCGGGAAGATTAGCGCAGCCTGATCCAAAAAGATCGCAGCCTTCGGCAGCTCCTACAGGGTTATGTGAACACCTGTGTAGGAGCTGCCGAAGGCTGCGATCTTTTCCGGCGCGCCGATTATATCGAGCCCAGCGAAAAGTTACTCCAGTGCCTTCCAGATATCCGTGGCGTACTCACGAATCGTCCGGTCAGAGGAAAACCAGCCCATCCGCGCCGTGTTGAGCACTGCCGAACGCCACCAGTTGTTGGCGTCGTGCCAGTGCGCATCGACGCGTTTCTGCGCTTCCCAGTAGGAATCGAAGTCGGCGCAGACTAGGAAGCGATCGTAGTCCACCAGCGAATCAATCAGCCCGGTATAGCGCGACGTGTCATCCGGCGAGAACACGCCACTGCGGATCGCTTGCAGCACGTCGCTCAAACGATGCGACGCGGCGATGTCCGGCGCGGCGCTGAACTCGTGGTTCTGTTTGCGCGCTTCAACCTGCTGCGCACTGAGGCCGAAGATGAACATGTGCTCGGCGCCGATGCGCTCGCACATTTCCACGTTGGCACCGTCGAGCGTGCCGATGGTCAGTGCGCCGTTGAGACCGAACTTCATGTTACTGGTGCCCGACGCTTCGAACCCGGCCGTGGAAATCTGCTCGGACAAATCCGCCGCCGGAATGATGCTCTCGGCGAGGCTGACGTTGTAGTTGGGCAGGAACACCACCTTCAGCAAACCACGCACGGTCGGGTCGTTGTTCACTACACGGGCGATGTCGTTGGTCAGTTTGATGATCAGTTTGGCCTGGTGATAACTCGCCGCCGCTTTACCGGCGAAGATTTTCACCCGAGGTACCCAGTCGACTTCAGGCTCGGCACGAATCGCCTGATACAGCGCCACGGTGTGCATCAGGTTGAGCAACTGGCGCTTGTACTCGTGGATCCGTTTGACCTGCACGTCGAACATCGCCGCCGGATTGACCGCGATCCCCAACCGCTCGTGAATCAGATAGGCCAACGCTTTCTTGCTGTGCAGGCGCTGTTCGGCGAAGGCTTTGCGGAAGGCGGGTTGCTCGGCGAACGGTTCGAGGTCGAGCAAGCGCTCTTCCGGGTTATCCAGCACCTGCGGGCCGAGTGCATCGACCAGCATCGAGGTCAGTTCGGAGTTGGCCTGGAACAACCAGCGGCGGAAAGTGATGCCGTTGGTTTTGTTGTTGATCCGCTCCGGGTAGAGCTTGTGCAGTTCGGCGAACACGGTCTTGCGCATCAATTGCGTGTGCAGACCGGAAACGCCGTTGACGCTGTGCGAACCGAGGAACGCGAGGTTGCCCATGCGCACCCGACGACCGTTGTCTTCTTCGATCAGCGACACCGCGCGCAGCACGTCGAAATCATGAATGCCCTTGGCGCGCAGCGAGTCGATGTGCTGCGCGTTGATCAGGTAAATGATCTGCATGTGCCGCGGCAGCATGCGCTCCATCAGGCCGACCGGCCAGGTCTCCAGCGCCTCGGGCAACAGCGTGTGGTTGGTGTACGACAAGGTATCGACGGTGACCTGCCACGCCGCATCCCAAGCCACGTCGTAGACGTCGACCAGTTGCCGCATCAGTTCAGCGACGGCAATCGAGGGGTGGGTGTCGTTGAGCTGAATCGCTGCGTGGTCGCCCAGGGTCAGCACCGAGGTGTGCATGTTGCGATGGCGACGCAGCAAATCCTGCAGCGAAGCCGCGACGAAGAAATATTCCTGACGCAGGCGCAGTTCCTGCCCCGCTTCGGTGCTGTCCGCCGGGTAAAGCACCCGGGAAATACTTTCGGCGCGGGCTACCTCAGCCACCGCGCCCAGGTGGTCACCGGCGTTGAAGCGCTCAAGGTGCAAGTCTTCCATGGCTCGGGCACGCCACAGGCGCAAGGTGTTGACGCTCGCCCCACGCCAGCCGACCACCGGCGTGTCGTAGGCAATCGCCCGTACGGTTTCTGCCGGCGACCAGACCTGTTTGGTCTTGCCACTGGCATCGGTGACGGTTTCGACGCTGCCGCCGAAGCCGATGGTGTACACCACTTCCGGACGCTCGAATTCCCACGGGTTGCCGAAATCCAGCCAGTGTTCGGTCTGTTCCTGCTGCCAGCCATCGACGATGGCCTGGCGGAACAACCCGTGTTCATAACGAATGCCGTAACCGTGCCCGGCAATGCCGAGGGTCGACATGCTTTCCATGAAGCACGCCGCCAGACGTCCGAGGCCGCCATTGCCGAGCGCCGCATCGGGTTCCAGCAGGCGAATGCGTTCCAGATCGACACCCAGTTCGGTCAGCGCTTCACGGGCGACGTCGAGCAGGCCGAGGTTGCTCAGGCTGTCGTAGAGCAAACGGCCGATGAGAAATTCCAGCGAGAGGTAATACACCCGCTTCTGGCCTTTGCGGTAGATCTGCCGGGTGTGGTCCATCCAGTGTTCGACCATGTGGTCGCGTGCCGCCAGGGCAATGGCTTCGAACCAGTCATGGTCAAAGGCGTGATCCGGGTCTTTGCCCACCGCATAGGTGAGCTTGGTCAGGACGGCATCGCGGAATGCGGCCACCTCTGCTTCGCGAACTAGTGGTTCTTGAGTCATCGATAGGACCTCGAGCGAGCGGGGAATTGTCTGAGCCTAGACGGTCTGACCGACGGTAGAGGCGCAGGTTCGGCAGTTTTTCCGAAGACGGTGAGATAGCCCGGCATTACCTTGGCGAGTGGGCTAATGAATGCAGGGGCCGTGCCGGACTGAATGGCATTTACACGGCGTTTGCAAAAATCTGGCGAAAGGTTGTTCAAAAATCCACCAGTCCCGGTATGATCGCGCGCCCTGATGCACACACGCCTGGTAACCCCCGATGATGAAGCCCAACCTGATTGCCGCCGCCGAGATCGACCGTCTCGATACGTGGGCCAAATATTCGGCCCCGATGTGCGGCTCTTGTGTCTCCAGCTGCTGCACCCTGCCGGTCGAGGTCAAGATCAAGGACCTGGTACGCATCGGCGTGGTCGACGAGTTCGAGCTGGGCGATCCGCCGAAGAACATCGCCAAGCGCCTGCAAAAGGAAGGGCTGGTCGAGCGCTTCAACCAGAAATCGGGGATCTTCACCCTGCAGCGCATGAGCAACAACGATTGCTACTACCTGGATCGTAAAAGCCGCCTGTGCACCATTTATGACAAGCGCCCGGACACTTGCCGCAACCACCCGAAAATCGGCCCGCGGCCAGGGTATTGCGCGTACAAGCCGAAGGAAGTCGAGCGGGTGCAGAATTCGCGGTCGATCGAGAAGTTCTGACCTTTCCTGAAATTTTCGGCGCCTGTCCGGCGGCCATCGCTGGCAAGCCAGCTCCCACATTGATTGTTGTCGTACACAAGATTCATGTGCGACGCAAAACCCTGTGGGAGCTGGCTTGCCAGCGATGAGGCCAGCACAAACACCGCACAAATCCCGGACAAACAAAAACGCCCCCAGTCTCGCGACCGGGGGCGTTTTTTTCAGCTTGGGCTAAATCTTATGCCTTGGCTTTCTTGGCAGCGCGGGTACGCTCGCTTTCGTCCAGGATCTTCTTGCGAAGACGGATGGACTTAGGAGTGACTTCGCACAGCTCGTCTTCCTGGATGTATTCCAGAGCCTGTTCCAGAGTGAAGCGAACAGGTGGTACCAGAGCGATGGTTTCGTCTTTACCCGAAGCGCGCATGTTGTCGAGCTTCTTGCCTTTGGTAGGGTTCACACCCAGGTCGTTGTCGCGGCTGTTCTGACCAACGATTTGACCGTTGTAGATCTCCTGGCCGTGCTCTACGAACAGCTTGCCACGTGCCTGCAGGGTTTCCAGCGAGTAGGTCAGTGCCTTGCCGGTTTCAACCGAAACCAGTACGCCGTTCTGACGGCCGGACATGTGGCCCGACTTCACTGGCGCGTAACGGTCGAAGATCGAGGTCAGGATGCCAGCACCGTTGGTCAGGGTCAGGAACTGGTTACGGAAACCGATCAGACCGCGAGCAGGGATGTTGTATTCCAGACGAACACGGCCCTTGCCATCCGGCACCATGTTGCTCAGGTCGCCTTTACGCAGACCCATCTCTTCCATGACCTTGCCCTGCGATTCTTCAGGGATGTCGATGGTGACGTTTTCGAACGGTTCCTGCTTCACGCCGTCAACTTCACGGATGATCACTTCAGGACGGCCCAGGGCCAGCTCGAAGCCTTCGCGACGCATGGTTTCGATCAGTACCGAGAGGTGCAGCTCACCACGGCCGGAAACCTTGAACTTGTCAGCCGAGTCGCCTTCTTCAACGCGCAGTGCAACGTTGTACAGCAGCTCTTTGTCCAGACGATCCTTGATGTTACGGGAAGTCACGAACTTGCCTTCTTTACCGCAGAATGGCGAGTCGTTTACCTGGAAGGTCATGGAAACGGTTGGCTCGTCAACGGTCAGCGGCTTCATCGCCTCGACGGTGTTGATGTCGCACAGGGTGTCGGAGATGAACAGCTCGTCGAAGCCGCTGATGCAGACGATGTCGCCGGCTGCTGCTTCTTCAACGTCAATGCGGTGCAGACCGTGGTGACCCATCAGCTTCAGGATACGACCGTTGCGGCGCTTGCCGTCGGCGCTGATTGCGACAACCGGAGTGTTCGGCTTGACGCGACCACGAGCGATACGGCCAACACCGATAACACCCAGGAAGCTGTTGTAGTCCAGAGCGGAGATCTGCATCTGGAACGGACCATCACGGTCAACGGCCGGAGGCGGAACGTGGTCGACCACTGCCTGGTACAGCGCAGTCATGTCTTCGCCCATGGCGGTGTGATCCAGACCGGCGATGCCGTTCAGGGCCGAAGCGTAAACAACCTGGAAGTCCAGTTGTTCTTCGGTAGCACCGAGGTTGTCGAACAGGTCGAAGATCTGATCCAGAACCCAGTCCGGACGCGCGCCAGGACGGTCAACCTTGTTGATAACCACGATTGGACGCAGGCCGGCTTCGAACGCCTTCTTGGTCACGAAACGGGTTTGCGGCATAGGGCCGTCTTGAGCGTCAACCAGCAGCAGAACGGAGTCAACCATCGACATTACGCGTTCTACTTCGCCGCCGAAGTCGGCGTGGCCCGGGGTGTCCACGATGTTGATGTGGTAGCCGTTCCAGTTGATGGCGGTGTTTTTCGCCAGAATGGTAATACCGCGCTCTTTTTCCTGGTCGTTGGAGTCCATCACGCGCTCGTCGTTGAGCTCGTTGCGCTCCAGAGTGCCGGATTGACGCAGGAGTTTGTCTACCAGGGTGGTCTTACCATGGTCAACGTGGGCAATGATGGCGATGTTACGTAGATTTTCGATCACTTGTGTATCTCGATCAGAGGATTCGGTTTGCTGACAAGTCTTGGCAGCGATTAACAGTAGTGTCCGGCATGGCCGTTACAGCTTGACGGCGGTGTCGGGGGGCCGGTGACGCAGGCCACAGGCAAACAGCCCCGGGCACTTAGCTCGGTCGATAAACGCGCACATTGGCATGCCCCTCACTGAGCAAATGGTGAGCATGCAGGCGACTCATCACGCCTTTGTCGCAATACAGCAGGTACTGGCGAGTCGGATCCAGCTCCTTGAAACGAGCGTTCACTGCATAGAACGGCATCGTCTGTACTTCTATGCCGGCGAGTTCCAGTGGGTCATCCTCGGCCGCATCCGGGTGACGGATGTCGATGACGATCTGACCGGCCAGCGCTTCGCCGACTTCTTCGATCTGCAAGTCCTGGCCCAATTCGTCGATCACTCGATCGATCGGCACCAGTTTGGCGTTTTCGAGCGCACGCTCGAGGACCGCCATGTCGAATTCTTTCTCTTCGTGCTCAACACGGTGGCGCTTGGCGGCGGTCTTCGGATTGACCGAGATGACCCCGCAGTACTCCGGCATGTGCCGGGCGAAATCGGCGGTGCCGATCTCGTTGGCCGTGTCGATGATGTCCTGCTTGTGCGCGACGATCAGCGGGCGCAGGACCAGTTTGTCGGTCACGCAGTCGATCACCGACAGGTTCGGCAGCGTCTGGCTCGATACCTGGGAAATCGCTTCGCCGGTGACCAGCGCGTCGATGTGCAGCCGGTCGGCAATGGCCGACGATGCGCGCAACATCATACGCTTCAATACGACGCCCATATGACTGTTATCGACTTTGCCGAGAATTTCGCCCAACACTTCTTCGAACGGAACACTGACAAATAGCACGCGTTGCGAGCTGCCGTACTTCTTCCAGATGAAATGCGCGACTTCCATCACGCCCAATTCGTGGGCACGTCCGCCCAGATTGAAGAAGCAGAAATGCGCCATCAGGCCGCGGCGCATGATCTGGTACGCGGCAACCGTCGAGTCAAAGCCGCCGGACATCAGTACCAGCGTCTGCTCCAGGGCGCCGAGCGGGTAACCGCCGATGCCGTTGTGCTGGCTGTGGATGACAAACAACCGTTGGTCGCGAACTTCGATGCGAACTTCGATTTCCGGGTCTTTGAGGTCGATTCCGGCGGCACCGCACTCACGACGCAGCTTGCTGCCGACGTATTTTTCGACGTCCATCGAGCTGAACGGATGCTTGCCTGCACGTTTGCAGCGCACCGAGAAAATCTTCCCGGCCAGCACATCGCCGTAGTGTTGTTTGCACTTCTCGGTGATGTCGTCGAAGTCGCCCAGCGGGTATTCGTCGATCTGCAGAAAGTGCGCGACACCGGGAGTACAAGTGAGGCGCTCGCCCATCTCTTTCAAGGCTTTGGGGTCAGTAACGCGGGTTTCCAGCTCGAGATTGTCCCACACACCGTTCACCACCACGGCCGGGTCCAGATCGCGGAGCACGGCGCGGATGTTCTTGGCCAGCTGGCGGATGAAACGCATCCGGACAGGGCGGCTTTTGATGGTGATCTCGGGGAAGACTTTTACGATTAGTTTCATGAAAACAGCGCGCGCAGGGCCAGCCGAAAAAGGGGGGCGCGGATTATAGCGGAAATTGCTCAAGGTTTAACCAGTTAATATGCAGAAGGTTTCACTTGCACCAAAACGGGTCATTTCTGATTTGAAGCGCTACATTAAGGGGCGATAATTTCGCCTTTATGGCGCTTTCTTGCTTTGAAAGCGTGAAATTGGGGCAAAAAACCCATGCTGGGGCACTGGCATGCAATTTGCTCCCTTGTGAGGCAGGTTGCCTTGGCAGAGTATCTGCGCCGGCATCACCCAAATTAAGGGCATCCACTACCAAGCCCTAAGCCACCCGGAGGACACTATGTCGAAGTCGGTTCAACTCATCAAAGATCATGACGTCAAGTGGATTGATCTGCGCTTCACGGACACCAAAGGCACTCAGCACCACGTGACCATGCCGGCTCGCGATGCGCTGGAAGACGACTTCTTCGAAGTCGGCAAGATGTTCGACGGTTCCTCCATCGCTGGCTGGAAAGGCATCGAAGCCTCCGACATGATCCTGCTGCCGGACGACGATACTGCCGTACTCGACCCGTTCACCGAAGACGCGACCCTGATCCTGGTTTGCGACATCATCGAACCTTCGACCATGCAAGGTTACGATCGCGACCCGCGCGCCATCGCGCACCGCGCCGAGGAATACCTGAAGACCACCGGTATCGGTGACACCGTCTTCGCCGGTCCAGAACCAGAATTCTTCATCTTCGACGAAGTGAAGTTCAAGTCCGACATCTCCGGCTCGATGTTCAAAATCTACTCCGAGCAAGGTTCGTGGATGTCCGACCAGGACATCGAAGGCGGCAACAAAGGCCACCGTCCTGGTATCAAAGGCGGCTATTTCCCGGTTCCGCCGTTCGACCACGACCACGAAATCCGCACTGCCATGTGCAACGCACTGGAAGAGATGGGCCAGACCGTTGAAGTTCACCACCACGAAGTGGCGACTGCCGGTCAGAACGAAATCGGTGTCAAGTTCAACACCCTGGTGAAAAAAGCTGACGAAGTTCAGACCCTGAAATACGTTGTCCACAACGTTGCCGACGCTTACGGCCGCACTGCGACCTTCATGCCGAAGCCACTGTACGGCGACAACGGCTCGGGCATGCACGTACACATGTCCATCGCCAAAGACGGCAAGAACACCTTCGCTGGCGAAGGTTATGCCGGCCTGTCCGAAACCGCCCTGTACTTCATCGGCGGTATCATCAAACACGGTAAGGCCCTGAACGGCTTCACCAACCCGGCCACCAACTCCTACAAGCGTCTGGTGCCAGGTTTCGAAGCGCCAGTAATGCTGGCCTACTCGGCTCGCAACCGTTCCGCCTCGATCCGTATTCCTTACGTCAACAGCCCACGCGGCCGTCGTATCGAAGCTCGCTTCCCGGATCCGGCTGCCAACCCGTACCTGGCTTTCGCAGCACTGCTGATGGCCGGCCTGGACGGCATCCAGAACAAGATCCACCCAGGCGATGCCGCTGACAAAAACCTGTATGACCTGCCGCCTGAAGAGGCGAAAGAGATCCCACAAGTTTGCGGCAGCCTGAAAGAAGCCCTGGAAGAGCTGGACAAGGGCCGTGCGTTCCTGACCAAGGGCGGCGTATTCTCCGACGACTTCATCGACGCTTACATCGCGCTGAAATCCGAAGAAGAAATCAAGGTCCGTACCTTCGTACACCCACTGGAATATGAGCTGTACTACAGCTGCTGATCCGGTAGCGCCGCGCTGCGCGGCGTGACAGAAAGAGGCCTCCTTCGGGAGGCCTTTTTTGTGCGCGCTCATCCATGGATAATCCGCCGCTTCTGCGCCACAACTGGCGTCTCGACGAAGGGATTCGCATGAAGTGGTTATGGGCTCTGGCCCTGATGGCCGGCCTTACCAGCCAGGCTGTTAACGCAGCCGAGTTTTATGAAAACAAAACGCTGGCTCATCCGCTGATCCAGAGTTTGCAGGAAAGCTCGGCGACACTGGCGTTTATCAAAGAAGCTGGCGGTGTCAAAGGTTATTACTGCGTGTGCGACGCGCCTGAGGCGAGCCCGCAATTACTGGATGACTACGGTCAGGCGACCATCGAATCGGTTTTTCTCATGTCACTCGACAGCGAGGATCCGACGCGCTTCGTGCTGTTCCGACAGAACGATCGCTACAAGATCTACGCCTACAAATACGATGCCAACGATCACCTCTACAGCCGTACCACGCGCCTGCAATCGGCGCTGGATCGCATCACCCAAGGCCAGAAACACCTCGATGCCCTGACCATCAAAAAGGCCTTGAGCCGAATTACCCCGCTCAACTACCGCCTCGACTATGAGGCGTCCGGCGTGCCGGAGTTCGACCAGATCGATTTCAGCCAAGGGAAACTGGTGGGCTATTACGGCCAGTACTACGACCCACTGCCGGATCCGACGCCAGATGCCGAACCGTACTTTTTCAAGAAGACCTATCAGGAAAAAGACGGACGCTTTCTTACTGTGACCTTCTGGCGCTGGCTCGACGCTACGCTCATCGAGGGTAACCGCACGCTTTACAACTATCGGGTCAGACGTATCGCCTGGGAAACCGACCCGGCGAAATTCACCGGCAGTGAGGATGGCCAGTCGGTGTCCTATGACTCCGGATCTATCTCAGCCCAAGGTGCTTACAAGCAGGGCGTGCGTATCGGTGCGTGGTCCTTTTCCAAAGACGAGAAATATTCGGAGTCAGGTCCTTTCGCAGAGGGTAAACGGGAGGGGCAATGGACCATTTATCAGGACGGGCAAACGCTGGACGGCGAGTACCACAATGATTTGCGCGAGGGCCGCTGGCAACTTTCCAACTACGACGAGATGGAATGGGTCGCCAGCGGATTCCAGACCTATGCCCACGGCCAACTCAACGGCCCGAGCGAACTGACCACTGCCGGCGTCACCGAGCGCGGCCGTTATGTCGACGACCTGCGCCAGGGTCCATGGGAAACCAAGGCAGGAAACGGCAACTACACGGATAACTTGCAAAGCGGCCCATGGACACTCAAGGCCGACAACGGCCACACCCAGACCGTGAACTTCGTCGCAGGCAAAAAGGACGGTGAGTTGCGCGAAACCGATGCCAACGGCAATTTGACCTACATCGAGCATTACAAGGCTGGCGTCCTGTCCGGTTTTCGCGAAAGCGCGCTGGACTCGGGCGCTTCACAATAAAGTCCTCGGGCGGGTTGTGTGAGCGGATGTTGTCCCGATTGGGCTTACCGTCGCCCGTGGCCTATGCTGCATGCCAATCTCATTGTTGATCGGTCGAGTCCATGGGTCGTGGTTTTCAATTCCTATTGCTGCTGATCGCCCTGCCCGCCGCCGCGCAGATCTACAAGTACACCGATGCCAATGGCAACACGGTTTACAGCGATCACTCGCCGGACGGTGTTCAGGCGCAGCCGGTCGAGTTGCCGCCACTCAACCGCGTCGAGCCACAGGCACCGAGCGCGCCAGCACCTTCAAGCACCGACACACGTCCCGCGGCACGCAGTACCTACGAGGTGCTGGAGCTGACCGGCCTGCCCAGCGAAGAAGCGCTGCGCGCCAACAACGGCACCTTCACTGTCAATGTGCTGATCAAGCCGCGCCTGCAGGCGCCGCACCAATTAAGGCTGGTGCTGGACGACGCGCCTTACGGCCAGCCGAGCAACGTGCCCATCCTGCAACTGGTGAATGTTGATCGTGGCGAGCATCATCTCGCGGTGCAGGTGATCGACGGCGAAGCGATCATCCAGCAGAGCCCGGCGGTGGTGTTCACCGTGCAGCGGGTGCACAAGCCATGAGGATTTTCTGGCTGATCCTATGCCTGTGCGCCCAGTCCGTGCACGCCGAGGTCTTCACCTATATCGACGCGCAGGGCAATCGCGTCTACACCGACCAGCCACGCGGCAACGCCAAGCGCGTACCTGTCGCGACCAGTAATCGCATGTCGGCCAACCCCACGGCTGCAGTTCCGATCAGCACTGCGAAAAAGGTCGCGGAACAACCGCTGTTCCACTACGACATGCTGCGCATCCTGATCCCCGAGCCGGACGCGACCCTTCGCAGCAGCGCCGGCGAGGTGATCGTCAGCGTCACCAGCGAACCGGGCCTGCAGCAGGGTCACCGCTATCGCCTGCTGCTGGACGGACAAGCCACTGGCGAGCCGGGCCTGAGTCCTGTTTTCCCGCTGAGCAACATTGATCGCGGCAGCCATAACCTGTCAGTGGAAATCCTCGATGAGCAGGGCCGCACCGTCGAACGCACCGCCAACCAGCCGTTCCACATGCTGCGCATCTCGCTGGCACAGAAACGCCAGGTCAAACCCTGCGTCAGCGAAGACTACGGCGTACGCCCGGAATGCCCGCTGAAAGACAAACCGGTCGAAGAAAAAAACCCCTTCCTGCGTTTCTTCTAACGCCGTTCAGCTTTGCGCACTATATTGGTGCATGAGGCTGCACCGTACCCATATTCCATCCCATTTTGGTTCGAAACTTCCCGCTCGCGTGCATTGAGCGCCACGCAAACGAGCGTCAAACGCCTGTTTCAGGGGTTGAACGCTTCTTTTCGGAGCCTTGGTTTGGTTTTTGCATTTTCCGTTTTACGACGCCTGCTTCTTGCGCACGCTCCGCCCCCAAAAGAGGCTCCGATGACTATTAGCGACGCAATCCACCGTTTGCTGCTCGACAACCTGACCACCGCTACCATCCTGCTCGACGCGGAATTGCGCCTTGAGTACATGAACCCGGCGGCCGAGATGCTGCTGGCCATCAGCGGCCAGCGCAGCCATGGGCAGTTCATCAGCGAGTTGTTCACCGAGTCCACCGAAGCGCTCAACTCGCTGCGTCAGGCGGTCGAACAGGCACACCCGTTCACCAAGCGCGAAGCGATGCTCACCGCCCTCACCGGCCAGACCCTGACCGTGGACTACGCGGTGACGCCGATCCTCAGCAACGGCGCAACCATGCTCCTGCTGGAAGTGCACCCGCGTGACCGCCTGCTGCGGATCACCAAGGAAGAGGCGCAGTTGTCCAAACAGGAAACCAGCAAAATGCTGGTGCGCGGCCTAGCCCATGAGATCAAGAATCCGCTCGGCGGCATCCGTGGCGCCGCGCAATTGCTGGCCCGCGAACTGCCGGAAGACAGCCTGCGCGACTACACCAACGTGATCATTGAAGAGGCCGACCGCCTGCGTAATCTGGTCGACCGCATGCTCGGCTCGAACAAGCTGCCATCGCTGGCGCTGTGCAACGTCCACGAAGTGCTGGAGCGCGTCTGCCAACTGGTCGAGGCGGAAAGCCAGGGCTGCATCACCTTGGTGCGCGACTACGACCCGAGCATTCCCGACGTATTGATCGACCGCGAACAAATGATTCAGGCCGTGCTGAACATCGTGCGCAACGCGATGCAGGCGATCAGCAGCCAGAACGAGCTGCGTCTGGGGCGCATCAGCCTGCGCACCCGGACCATGCGCCAGTTCACCATCGGCCACGTCCGCCATCGCCTGGTGACCAAGATCGAGATCATCGACAACGGCCCGGGGATCCCGGCGGAACTCCAGGAAACCATCTTCTTTCCCATGGTCAGCGGCCGCCCGGACGGTACCGGGCTGGGCCTGGCCATCACCCAGAACATCATCAGCCAGCACCAGGGCCTGATCGAGTGTGACAGCCACCCCGGCCACACCACGTTCTCGATCTTTCTGCCACTGGAACAAGGAGCCACATCGACATGAGCCGTAGTGAAACCGTGTGGATCGTCGATGACGACCGTTCTATCCGTTGGGTTCTGGAAAAAGCCTTGCAGCAGGAAGGCATGACCACGCAGAGCTTCGACAGCGCCGATGGCGTGATGAGTCGTCTGGCCCGTCAGCAGCCTGATGTGATCATTTCCGACATCCGCATGCCGGGCGCCAGTGGCCTCGATCTGCTGGCGCGCATCCGCGAACAGCACCCACGGTTGCCGGTCATCATCATGACCGCTCACTCCGATCTGGACAGCGCCGTCGCCTCCTATCAGGGCGGCGCGTTCGAGTACCTGCCCAAGCCGTTCGACGTTGACGAGGCGGTGTCGCTGGTCAAGCGCGCCAATCAGCATGCGCAGGAACAGCAAGGCCTGGAAGTGGTGCCGGCGCTGACCCGCACCCCGGAAATCATCGGTGAAGCACCGGCGATGCAGGAGGTGTTTCGCGCCATCGGCCGCTTGAGCCACTCCAACATCACCGTGTTGATCAACGGCGAATCCGGTACCGGTAAAGAACTGGTGGCCCACGCCCTGCACCGCCACAGCCCGCGCGCGGCCTCGCCGTTCATCGCGCTGAACATGGCGGCGATCCCCAAGGACCTGATGGAATCCGAGCTGTTCGGCCACGAGAAAGGCGCGTTCACCGGCGCGGCCAACCTGCGTCGCGGGCGCTTCGAGCAAGCTGACGGCGGCACGCTGTTCCTCGACGAAATCGGCGACATGCCGGCCGATACCCAGACCCGTTTGCTGCGGGTGCTGGCCGACGGTGAGTTCTATCGCGTTGGCGGGCATGTGCCGGTCAAGGTCGATGTGCGGATCATTGCCGCGACCCACCAGAACCTGGAAACCCTGGTGCACGCCGGCAAATTCCGTGAGGACTTGTTCCACCGCCTCAACGTGATCCGCATCCACATTCCGCGCCTGTCGGACCGTCGCGAAGACATCCCGACCCTGGCCAAACACTTCCTCAGCCGCGCCGCGCAAGAACTGGCGGTGGAACCGAAGCTGCTGAAAAGCGAGACCGAGGAGTACCTGAAGAACCTGCCATGGCCGGGCAACGTGCGGCAGCTGGAGAACACCTGCCGCTGGATCACCGTGATGGCCTCCGGTCGCGAAGTGCACATCAGTGACCTGCCACCGGAACTGCTGAGCCTGCCGCAGGATTCGGCACCGGTGACCAACTGGGAGCAGGCGCTGCGTCAGTGGGCCGATCAAGCCTTGGCCCGTGGCCAGTCGAGCCTGCTCGACAGCGCAGTGCCGGCGTTCGAGCGGATCATGATCGAGACCGCGCTGAAGCACACGGCCGGACGCCGGCGTGATGCGGCGGTATTGCTCGGTTGGGGGCGTAATACCCTGACCCGCAAGATCAAGGAATTGGGGATGAAAGTGGACGGTGGGGATGATGATGAGGGGGATGAGGGTTAAGCCCCTCCTCTAATCGTCCGCGAAAAGATCGCAGCCTTCGGCAACTCCTGCAGAGAACGCATATCCCTGTAGGAGCTGCCGAAGGCTGCGATCTTTTTTTGTGTGCACCGCCACAAGGCACGGCGAACCGCAATTGGGCATAACTCACTGATCAAAAAAACACCAACCAGGTTCAAAGCTCCAGCCACGCAGAAGCATCAAAGCCCAGATTTACGGGGCTTTCGCGCATCTGAAGCTTTTTTCTGTTTCGAAATACTAAAACTGGCACGCCGCCTGCAATATCCCTCACAGGTGATTCGATTCACCACCCGTTTCGGGGGCCTTGGTACAGGCAGGCCGGGGATTCCCCTCTTTACACTGGGTTCAAACCGCAACGCGGCGAACCCACCCTTTTGGGATCCTTGGTACAGGCAGGCCGGGGGTTCCCTCTTTACACCGGACCGACGCTCTCAGCGAAGTCCACCCCGTTTTGGGAACCCTGGTACAGGCAGGCCGGGGATTCCCGCTTTTATTGCTCCCGGAGATGGATCTCCAGCCGCCAGCGGTCATCGACCTTGCTCCCGGCCCATTCCCCTTGCAGCGGCCGCGCCGCCAGCACTGTCAACAACAGCCCACCGTCACTCACTCGCGTACGCCAGTTCACATCCTTGCCATTGAGCTTGAGCTGGCCCTTCTGCGCGCGGCCTTCAGCCTGAAACAACAAAGCCACAGTACCGTCGATGATCTCGCCGTGCAGCTTCGGCTCATTGTTGAACCACACCACCAGGCCGTCAGCGGTCACGTCGACCTGCTGCAGCACGCTGGGGTCCGGCGTGGTCAGGCGGCCGATCATCAAACCGACCATCAAGCCGAAAATCGCCAGCGAACCGATCACCCGCGGGAATAGTTTCGAACGCGGGTCGGCTGGCGGCGTAGAATGCGCGTCATCTTTACCTTCGGAGCCGTGCATGTTTCACGTCATCCTTTTTCAACCAGAAATTCCGCCGAACACCGGCAACGTTATCAGGCTGTGCGCCAACAGTGGCTGCCACCTGCATTTGATCGAACCGTTGGGTTTCGAGATGGACGACAAGCGCTTGCGCCGGGCCGGTCTCGACTACCACGAATATGCCACGCTGCAGCGCCACGCCGACCTCGCCAGTTGCCTGGAGAGCCTCGGCCACCCACGGTTGTTCGCGTTCACCACCAAGGGCTCGCGGCCGTTTCACGATGCCGCGTTCGTCCCGGGCGATGCGTTCATCTTCGGCCCGGAAAGCCGTGGCCTGCCGCCGGAAGTGCTGGACGCCCTGCCCGCCGAACAGCGCCTGCGCCTGCCGATGCGTGAAGGCTGCCGTAGCCTGAACCTGTCCAACACCGTGGCGGTGGCCGTGTACGAAGCGTGGCGGCAGAACGACTTCAAATAACCACCCGATCCTGTAGGAGCTGCCGAAGGCTGCGATCTTTTGATCTCGATTTTTAACAACAAGATCAAAAGATCGCAGCCTTCGGCAGCTCCTACATGAAGTCATGAAGTCATGAAGTCTCTATTCCAACCCAAGAAAAAAGCGCCCGTTACGGCGCTTTTTTCGTTGTCGCTCAAACCGCTTATTGAACGGTCGGCGTCTCGCCCGCAGCCTGCATGCGCTGCAGCTCTTGCGCGTACAGGGCGTCGAAGTTCACCGGCGCCAGCATCAGGGCCGGGAACGAACCGCGGGTCACCAGGCTGTCCAGGGTTTCGCGAGCATACGGGAACAGGATGTTCGGGCAGAACGCACCCAGGGTGTGGCTCATCGAAGCCGCGTCCAGGTTCTTGATCAGGAAGATACCGGCCTGCTGCACTTCAGCGATGAAGGCCACTTCGTCGCCGTTTTTCACGGTCACGGACAGGGTCAGCACGACTTCGTAGAAATCGCCTTCCAGTTCTTTCTGACGGGTATTCAGGTCCAGACCGACGGTAGGGTCCCACTGCTGGCGGAAGATCGCCGGGCTTTTCGGGGCTTCGAAGGACAGATCGCGTACGTAGATGCGCTGCAAGGAGAATTGCGGTGCGGTTTCTTCTTCGCTGGCTGCAGTGTTCTGTTGGTCAGTCATCTCAGATCCTTTCTGATCTTGGGTCTTTTAGGGATTGCTGTACGTGGGTGCAGCCGTTCAGGCCTTGAGCAGCGCGTCGAGCTTGCCGGCGCGCTCCAGGGCATACAAATCATCACAACCGCCGATGTGCTTGTCGCCGATCCAGATCTGCGGCACGGACGTGCGTCCGGCCTTCTGGCTCATGGCAGCACGAATCTGCGGCTTGCCATCGACCTTGATCTCTTCGAAGGCCACACCTTTGTTCGCGAGCAATTGCTTGGCTCGCATGCAGTAAGGGCAGTAGTCGCTGGAGTAGACGATGACTTCGCTCATATCACTTCACCAGCGGCAGGTTGTCGCCTTTCCAGCTGGAGATCCCGCCGGACAGCTTGGCGGCGGTGAAGCCGGATTTCATCAGCTCGCGAGCGTGGGTACCAGCGGTCTGGCCCAGGGCGTCCACCAGAATGATGGTCTTGGCCTTGTGCTTTTCCAGCTCACCGGCACGCGCAGCCAGCTTGTCTTGAGGAATGTTGATCGCGCCAACGATATGACCGGCGGCGTAATCTTTCGCCGGACGGATGTCCACCACCACGCCTGCGTCCTTGTTGACCAGTGCGGTCAGCTCGCCAGTGCTCAGGCTTTTACCGCCGCCCTGCATCGTGTGCGCCAGCAGCAGAGCCAGCAGTACGACGAAGATACCGACAAGAATGTAGTGGTTAGTGGCAAATTCAATCAGGTGAGCAACCATCGAAGGAGGTTCCAGGGCGTTAAAATGTCGGCCAGTATACACAGCCACTATGGTGGGCCAAACCCCGTCCGGCGGTGACGCCGCAGGAACTTCGCTTTAAACTGCCACTCCCTTTTCCATCGCCCTCTTCTTTATTAGCCACGAGTGGATTCCATGACTACCACGCCTAAACCTTTGGTCCTGATGATTCTCGACGGCTTCGGTCACAGTGACAGCCACGAATCCAATGCCGTGTATGCGGCGAAGAAGCCAGTGCTCGATCGCCTGTGGGCCACGGTGCCGAACGGCCTGATCTCGGGCAGCGGCATGGACGTTGGTCTGCCGGACGGCCAGATGGGCAACTCTGAAGTCGGCCACATGAACCTCGGCGCCGGGCGCGTGGTGTATCAGGACTTCACGCGCGTGACCAAAGCGATCCGCGACGGTGAGTTTTTCGAGAACCCGACCATCTGCGCCGCGGTGGATAAAGCCGTGGCCGCCGGCAAAGCCGTGCATTTCATGGGCCTGCTGTCCGATGGCGGCGTGCACAGCCACCAGGATCACTTGATCGCCATGGCCGAACTGGCGTTCAAGCGCGGCGCCGAAAAAATCTACCTGCACGCCTTTCTTGATGGCCGTGACACGCCGCCAAAGAGCGCCGCTTCGTCGATCGAACTGCTCGATGCGACGTTCCAGGCGCTCGGCAAGGGCCGCATCGCCAGCCTCATCGGTCGCTATTACGCGATGGACCGTGACAACCGTTGGGACCGTGTCTCCCAGGCCTACAACCTGATCGTCGACGGTAACGCCGAATTCAACGCCGCCACTGCTCAGGAAGGCCTCGACGCTGCCTACGCCCGTGGCGAAAGCGACGAATTCGTCAAAGCCACCACCATCGGCGAGCCGGTCAAGGTTGAAGACGGCGACGCGGTGGTGTTCATGAACTTCCGCGCCGACCGCGCCCGCGAGCTGAGCCGCGTGTTCGTCGAAGACGATTTCAAGGAATTCGAGCGCGCGCGCCAGCCAAAAGTGCAGTACGTCGGCTTGACCCAATACGCGGCCAGCATCCCGGCCCCGGCCGCCTTCGCTCCGGGCAGCCTGGAAAATGTACTTGGCGACTACCTGGCAAAAAACGGCAAGACCCAGCTGCGTATCGCCGAAACCGAAAAATACGCACACGTCACTTTCTTCTTTTCCGGTGGCCGTGAAGAACCGTTCCCGGGCGAAGAGCGCATTCTGATCCCGTCGCCGAAAGTCGCCACCTACGACCTGCAGCCGGAAATGAGTGCACCGGAAGTCACCGACCGTATCGTCGATGCGATCGAACACCAGCGTTACGACGTGATCGTGGTCAACTACGCCAACGGCGACATGGTCGGCCACAGCGGTGTGTTCGACGCTGCGGTGAAAGCCGTGGAATGCCTGGACACCTGCGTCGGGCGCATCGTCGAGGCGTTGGAAAAAGTCGGTGGCGAAGCGCTGATCACCGCTGACCACGGCAACGTCGAAAAAATGGCCGATGAAGAAACCCACCAGGCGCACACCGCGCACACCACCGAGCCTGTGCCGTTCATTTATGTCGGCAAGCGTGACCTCAAGGTCCGTGACGGCGGCGTACTGGCGGACGTGGCTCCAACCATGCTGATGCTGCTGGGCCTGGAAAAACCGGCGGAGATGACGGGTACCTCGATTCTGGTGTAATTCGCCCGATCAAACACCGCCAAACCCTGTGGGCGCTGGCTTGCCAGCGATAGCAATCTGACAGCCAACAGCTATGTTGAAGGTGCAGACGCCATCGCTGGCAAGCCAGCTCCCACAGTGGTTTATGGGGTTTTCGAAATGGAAATGGGCCTCTGCGCCGCTCCAGTTATCACACAAGCCCAATTGGGCGTTTTTTTTGCAGCCCCGGGCGGGCATACTAGGCCGTCCATTACCCTGGTGCCGCCCGCCTCTATGCTCCGCGTCCTGATCGCCCTCGCTCTGACCTGCCTGCTCCAACCGGCCTTCGCTGACGAGCGCGCGCAAACCCAACAGCAGTTGGATGCCACGCGTCAGGACATTGCCGAGCTGAAAAAGCTGCTGGGCAAGCTGCAGGAAGAAAAATCCGGTGTGCAGAAAGAGCTCAAGGGCACTGAAACCGAGATGGGCAAGCTCGAGAAGCAGGTCGATGCCCTGCAGAAAGAGCTGAAGAAGAGCGAATCCGAGCTGCAGCGGCTCGATGCGGAGAAAAAAAAACTCCAGAGCGCGCGCACTGAACAGCAGCGACTGATCGCCATCCAGGCCCGCGCGGCCTATCAGAACGGCCGTCAGGAATACCTCAAGCTGCTGCTCAACCAGCAGAATCCCGAGAAATTCGCCCGCACCCTCACCTATTACGATTACCTGAGCCAGGCCCGCCTGGAGCAGTTGAAGAACTTCAACGAAACCCTGCGCCAACTGGCCAATGTCGAAAAAGACATCGCCACGCAGCAGGCGCAATTGCTGGTGCAGAAAAGCAGCCTCGACAGCCAGCGCGACGAGCTGGAAAAAGTCCGCAAGGAGCGCCAGCAAGTCCTCGCCAAGCTCAACGATGACGTGAAAGCCCGCGACCAGAAACTGGCCGCCCGCGAGCAGGATCAGGCAGACCTGTCTAAAGTCCTTAAAACCATTGAAGAAACCCTGGCCCGTCAGGCCCGTGAGGCAGAAGAAGCGCGGCAGAAAGCGCTGATCGCCCAGCAGGAAGCGGAAAAAAAGCGTTTGCGTGAGGCGCAGGCTGACACCAGCGACGCCCCACGAAAACCCGCCAGATCAACCCCCGGCGCACTGGTGTCCAGCAGCGGCGAGACCTTCGGTGGCCCTTTTGCTGCAACCCGGGGAAAACTTCCGTGGCCGGTTGATGGTCGATTGCTGGCACGCTTCGGCGAAAGCCGTGGCGACGATGCCCGTACCAAGTGGGATGGCGTGATGATCAGCGCCGCCGCCGGCAGCCAGGTGCATGCCGTGCACGGCGGACGCGTGGTGTTCGCCGACTGGTTGCGCGGTGCCGGGCTGCTGGTGATCCTCGATCACGGCAATGGTTATCTGAGTCTTTACGGTCACAACCAGACGCTGCTCAAGTCGGCCGGTGACGTGGTAAAAGCCGGTGAGTCGATCTCCACTGTGGGTAACAGTGGCGGTCAGGACACACCAGCGCTGTATTTCGCAATTCGTCAGCAGGGTCACCCGAGTGATCCGGCGCAATGGTGTCACGCGCAAGGATAAGCGCGTCGCCTAATTCAGGAGTTCGTTCGACATGCTGCATTTGTCCCGCCTTACCTCGCTGGCCCTGACGATCGCTCTGGTGATCGGCGCGCCTCTGGCGTTCGCCGCTCAACCGGCCCCGGCCGTCGCTCCGGCAGGCACTGCCGCGACCGCCAAGGCACCGTTGCCGCTGGAAGAGTTGCGCACCTTTGCCGAGGTAATGGACCGGATCAAGGCCGCCTATGTCGAGCCGGTGGACGACAAGACCCTGCTGGAAAACGCGATCAAGGGCATGCTCAGCAACCTCGATCCGCATTCCGCCTATCTCGGCCCTGAAGACTTCACCGAATTGCAGGAGAGCACCAGCGGCGAATTCGGCGGCCTGGGCATCGAAGTCGGCTCCGAAGACGGTTTCATCAAGGTCGTCTCGCCGATCGACGACACCCCGGCATCGAAGGCCGGCATTCAGGCCGGGGACTTCATCGTCAAGATCAACGGCCAGCCGACCCGCGGCCAGACCATGACCGAAGCCGTGGACAAGATGCGCGGCAAGATCGGCCAGAAAATCACCCTGACCCTGGTGCGCGATGGCGGTACGCCGTTCGACGTGACTCTGGCCCGCGCCGTGATTCAAGTGAAGAGCGTCAAGGCGCAACTGCTGGAGTCGGGCTACGGCTACATCCGCATCACTCAGTTCCAGGTCAAGACCGGCGAAGAGGTCTCCAAGGCCCTGGCCAAGCTGCGCAAGGACAACGGCAAGAAGCTCAACGGCATCATCCTCGACCTGCGCAACAACCCGGGCGGTGTACTGCAGGCCGCCGTGGAAGTGGTCGACCATTTCATCAAGAAAGGCCTGATCGTCTACACCAAAGGCCGGATCGCCAACTCCGAACTGCGCTTCTCCGCCACCGGCAAGGATGAAAGCGAAGCGGTGCCAATGGTCGTGTTGATCAACGGTGGCAGCGCCTCGGCCTCGGAAATTGTCGCCGGCGCCCTGCAGGATCAGAAACGCGCCGTGGTCATGGGCACCACCAGTTTCGGCAAAGGCTCGGTGCAGACCGTGCTGCCGCTGAACAACGACCGCGCACTGAAGATCACCACGGCGCTGTACTTCACGCCGAACGGTCGCTCGATCCAGGCCCAGGGCATCGTCCCGGACATCGAAGTGCGCAAGGCCAAGATCACCAACGAAGCCGACGGCGACTACTTCAAGGAAGCCGACCTGCAAGGTCACCTGGGCAACGGCAACGGCGGCGCGGACAAGCCGACCGGTTCCGGCGCGAAGGCCAAGGCCATGCCGCAGGATGACGATTACCAACTGGCCCAGGCGCTGAGCCTGCTCAAAGGGCTGAGCATCACGTCCGGCCGTTGAGGATGTCGTTGCGTTTCTTCTTCGTCCTGCTGTGCTGTCTGGCGGGTGCTGCTCACGCAGAGCCTGCCAGAACCACCCCGCCAAAAGCCTACCTGACGCTGATCATCGACGACCTGGGGCAGAACCTGCCCCGGGATCGCCGCGTGCTGGCCCTGCCCGGCCCGGTGACCA
This sequence comes from Pseudomonas sp. m6p, assembly GCF_055760375.1. Classification (NCBI taxonomy): domain Bacteria; kingdom Pseudomonadati; phylum Pseudomonadota; class Gammaproteobacteria; order Pseudomonadales; family Pseudomonadaceae; genus Pseudomonas; species Pseudomonas sp. m6p. The sequence goes on along the minus strand of NZ_CM147084.1, from coordinate 6,276,696 downwards.
CAGCGATCATGCCCGACACGCCGCACGCTACCGAATTCGCCCGCGAAGCCCATCGCGCCGGCAAGATCGTGATTCTGCACATGCCCATGGACCCGGCCACCGGACCGTACGCCTGGCATCCTGAACTGCCGCTCGAGGAACTGCAAAAGCGCCTCGACGCCGCCTTCAAAATGGTCCCCTACACGGCGGGCATTAACAACCACATGGGCAGTCGCATGACCGCCCAGCCGGTGGCAATGGCGTGGCTGATGGGTGAGTTGCAGCGCCGGCACAAATTCTTCGTCGACAGCCGCACCAGCGCCCAGACCGTCGCAGCGCAGCAGGCACAGAAGATCGATCTGGCGAGTGTCTCGCGGGATGTGTTCCTCGATGACGAGCGCACCGAAGCCGCCATCTTCACCCAACTGCAGACCGCCATCAGCCTGGCGCGCAAGCAGGGGTCAGCGGTGATGATCGGTCACCCGTATCCGCAGACCCTGGCAGTCCTGGAACGTGAATTGCCGAAGCTCAAGGCACAAGGCATCGAGTGGATCGACATCAAGCAGATGATCAGCGTGCGCAGCAATCGCGCCACCGCCGCCCATGGCAAGGACGGCGTCTACCGTTGAACAGCCTCGCCCGCTATACATAATTACCGCCAAACGGCCCGCCCATGGCCGGATAGTGAGCCCTGCAACTGTGACGACTCTTCCCGAGTCGTCTTTCACTATCAGGGCTGATTATGAATACCGAAGACAAGGACGCAGGCGTCCCGCAACAGGCAAAACCGATCACGCTGGACAATCTGCTGATCAACTTCACGACTGATTTCCAGCGAATCTGGGACAGCAGCGGATCGAAAGCGGCACCCGGGAGCTTTTGGCGCCCGACGCCCTCTCCCGAGATGCTGCCGGGCTATTTTCCTTTAGGCGATGTCGTGGTGGGCAGCCACGACAACATCAACGCAAAACACGTCGTGGCCGTTGTCAGCGAGCGCGAGACCGACCCGACAAAAGCCAAAGCCCTCAGCGCGCCCCTCGACTTTGAACAAGTCTGGAAAGATACCGGCTCGGGCGCCAAAACCAACTGCACGGTCTGGCGACCGCTGCCCCCGGCCGGCTACGTTGCCTTGGGCCAGGTTTGCTCCAGCGGCGACGACAAGCCACTGCTCAGTAGTGTGCGCTGCGTCCGGGCCGACCTGGTGATCGCTTCAACGGTCGGCAATATGCTCTGGAGCGACAAGGGCAGCGGTGCACGGCAGAGTTTCAGTGCCTGGAGCGTCACCCCGCCCAGCGCACCGCCGGGAGACATTCACTTCGCGCCGGGCACCTTCGTTGCGGCAGGCAGCTTCAACCGACCACAGGCCGACGTCAGTGTCTTTGCCTTGCGGATGCAGATCGCGCCACTGATCAAATCATCGCCAGTGTTGCCGACGCTCCACGCAGCGGACGCTCCGCAAACCAACGGAGCGGCCACCCTCGCTCAAGTGGTGGAACTTCCGTGGTTCGTGGTCAAGGATGACCTGTCACCGCTCGAACAATTACGCACCACGCCCTTTTATCGCCTGGAAAGAACCGACCAGTATTATCTGGTCGGGAGCGGACACAACACGGGCGACAAGGCGCGGGCATTCAAGTGGACTGCGCAACGGTTGCAGAATCCGAAGGTGCTGCGCCTGTTCACCCAGGTTACCGCCATCAGTTTTGTGAGCGCCTGGGCAATGAAGAGCGACGTCCATCCGTCACTGCCATTCTCGGCGAGACTCGACAGCCAGTTCACGCACTGCGAAACCTCAACCAGCGGCTGGCTGACACCGTTCATCAGCAACGTCCTCGCCATGGCCGGCAAAGGCAAATTCGTCGCGGCTTATCAGCAGGAGAGTTTCTACGAGTTGCTCCGTGCAGACGGCTCGCAAGCCGGCATCAACCTCGGCTACACCCAGTACGAGAGCCTGGAACTGCTGCAGTATCCGCCGCACGAATGCATCCATGAAGCCGCGGACAAGGCATTGCCGACAACTACAGATAGCGCCCCATGATTTCGTCGACAACCCCGTCCTTGCGCATCTGATCCAGCGCCGCCTGCAGCCTGGCGACCGTTGCATCCGACACGTCCTTGTTCAGCGCCAGGTACAACTCGGCGCTGTTGAAGCGCAATACGGTCTTGAGACCGGTGACCCCGTCCTGCCGCGCCAGATAACGTCCGGCAGGATCACCGGTGGCCCACAGGTCGATCTGGCCGTTGACCAGTTTTTTCGCGTTGTCCTGATCGCGCAACACCACCATTGGCTTCAAGCCCTGCTTGGCCAGGGTCTCGGCAATTGCGTCGCCCTTGTAGGCACCGATCTTGTATTTGCGCGCATCGTTGAGGGTTTCGAGGGTGATCTTGCTGTCGGCCCGGGCCAACATGATCCAGTCGTCCGGACCGATCGGGCCGACCCATTTGAACAGGTTTTCGCGATCCGGCAGGCGCGCCATCACGAAAGCACCGTAACCGGGATTTTCCAATGCCAGTTTGTAGACCCGCTCCCACGGAAAGCGCAGCGTCAGGCTGTAGGTGAGCCCGGCACGCTTGAACATTTCACGCACGATGTCGGCGGCAATGCCGTTGATGTTCTCGCCCTTGGCGAAATTCTTGCCGTCTTTCGCCATGTTGTAGGGCGGAAAGTTTTCGGTGAGGAGCACCAGATCGGTGTCGGGACTGTTTTCGGCCCGCGCCGTGTTGAGCAACAACACAGAAGCACTGGCGAGAACAAGAAGCAGGCGTTTGATCATGTCGGGCTACCGGAATCCATGGCGTGCCCAAGAGTGCCTTGGGTACGCCATGCTGTCCACTGGCCTGTACGGTTTAGCGCATCACAATGCCGCGTTTGGCCATGTACGCTTTCGCTTCCTGCACGGTGTATTCGCCGAAGTGGAAAATACTCGCCGCCAGCACCGCGCTGGCGTGGCCTTCGAGGATGCCGTCGGCCAGATGCTGCAGATTGCCGACGCCGCCGGAAGCGATCACCGGAATGCCCAGCGCATCGCTGATCGCGCGAGTCACGCCGAGGTCGAAGCCGTTTTTCATGCCGTCCTGATCCATGCTGGTCAGCAGGATCTCGCCGGCACCCAGGCCTTCCATCTTCTTCGCCCACTCGACTGCATCGAGACCGGTCGGCTTGCGCCCGCCGTGGGTGAAGATTTCCCAGCGCGGGGTTTCTCCCGGGCCGGAGACTTTCTTCGCGTCGATGGCGACGACGATGCATTGCGAGCCGAAATGCTGCGCCGCTTCGCCGACGAACTCCGGGTTGAACACCGCCGCGGTGTTGATCGAGACCTTGTCCGCACCGGCATTGAGCAGGTTGCGGATGTCCTGCACGGTGCGCACGCCGCCGCCGACGGTCAGCGGAATGAACACCTGGCTGGCCATGCGCTCGACGGTATGCAGCGTGGTGTCGCGGCCATCGACGCTGGCGGTGATGTCGAGAAAGGTAATCTCGTCGGCACCCTGCTCGTCATAACGACGGGCGATTTCCACCGGGTCGCCGGCATCGCGGATGTTCTCGAACTTCACACCTTTGACGACCCGGCCGTTGTCAACGTCCAGGCAAGGGATGATGCGTTTGGCCAGCGCCATGGTCAGTCCTCAGCCTTGGTACGCATCGCAGAAAGCTTGCGCTTCGGCGACGTCGAGGGTGCCTTCGTAGATCGCCCGGCCAGTGATTGCACCGATGATGCCCGGCGCCTTGGCGTCGAGCAGCGACTTGATGTCACCCAGATTGTGGATACCGCCGGACGCGATCACCGGGATCTTCGTCGCTGCAGCCAGTGCAGCGGTGAACGGTACGTTGCAGCCCTGCATCATGCCGTCTTTGGCGATGTCGGTATAAACGATCGAGGACACACCGTCGGCTTCAAACTGCTTGGCCAGATCGATGACTTGCACGGTGCTGATTTCAGCCCAGCCATCAGTAGCGACAAAACCGTCCTTGGCATCCAGACCGACGATGATCTTGCCCGGGAACGCGCGGCAGGCTTCAGCGACGAACGCCGGATCCTTCACCGCTTTGGTGCCGATGATCACATAGCTCACGCCCGCCTTGACGTAGTGCTCGATGGTTTCCAGCGAGCGAATGCCGCCGCCGATCTGGATCGGCAGGTTCGGGTAGCGTTTGGCAATCGCGGTCACCACTTCGCCGTTGACCGGCTGACCTTCGAACGCGCCGTTCAGATCGACCAGATGCAGACGACGGCAACCGCCCTCCACCCACTTGGCAGCCATGCTCACCGGGTCATCGGAAAACACTGTGGAATCTTCCATGCGGCCTTGGCGCAGACGTACGCAGGCACCGTCTTTAAGATCGATAGCGGGAATAATCAGCATCTGGCAAACCTTCAAATTTGAATGTTCAGCTTGGCTCGGAAATCAGTTTTTCTCGAGCGCCCACAGGTCGCTTTCGATGCTTTCAAACCGCTCCTTGAGGTGGGTCTGCACATCGAAAATCGCCCTGTTGTAATAGTGCGGAGCAATTTCGCGGGTAAACAGCTCAAGAATTTCCGCCGCTTCGAACGAACCCAGGTCGAGTTCGAACCGATCCTCCATGAACCGCTGGATCTTGCGGTTGGCCTCGTTCTCCTGTTCGGGAGTGAGGGTCAGGATCGGCGGTTTGGATTTCCTGGCAGCCATTTACCAGCGACCGTCCCACGCGGCGAAGTTCTGCAGCAATTGCAGGCCATGGGTGTGGCTCTTCTCCGGGTGGAATTGCACGGCGAAACGCGAGCCCTCGGCCAGCGCGGCAGCGAAATCGAGACCGTAATGACCGCTGCCGACTACCTGCCGCGCGTTGGCGGCGGCGATGTAGTAGCTGTGCACGAAGTAGAAACGCGCCATGTCCGGAATGTCGTGCCACAGCGGGTGACTGACCTTCTGCTGCACCTCGTTCCAGCCCATGTGCGGGACTTTCAGGTGCTCGCCGTCTTCATGCAGGTCTTTGCCGAAGAACTTCACCGCGCCCGGGAACAGGCCGATGCAGTCGACGCCGTCGTTCTCTTCGCTGCTGTCGAGCAGGGCTTGCATGCCGACACAGATGCCGAGGAACGGACGATCCTGGCTGACTTCACGTACCAGCGAATCGAAACCGAGACGACGGATTTCCGCCATGCAGTCGCGAATCGCGCCGACGCCCGGGAATACCACGCGGTCCGCTTCACGGATCACGTCCGCATCGCTGGTGATCAGCACCTTGCCAGCGCCCACGTGCTCGAGGGCCTTGGCCACCGAGTGCAGATTGCCCATGCCGTAGTCGATAACTGCAACCGTCTGCATTACAGAACGCCTTTGGTCGATGGCATTTGCCCGGCCATGCGCTCATCCAGCTCGACGGCCATGCGCAGCGCGCGACCGAATGCCTTGAACACGGTTTCGATCTGGTGGTGGGTGTTGGTGCCGCGCAGGTTGTCGATGTGCAGGCTGACCAGTGCGTGGTTGACGAAGCCCTGGAAGAATTCCTGGAACAGATCGACGTCGAAGCCGCCCACGGTGGCGCGGGTGTACGGCACGTGCATCTGCAGGCCTGGGCGGCCGGAGAAGTCGATCACCACGCGTGACAGCGCTTCATCGAGCGGCACGTAGGCGTGACCGTAGCGACGGATGCCTTTCTTGTCGCCGATGGCTTTGGCGAAGGCCTGGCCGAGGGTGATACCGACGTCTTCCACGGTATGGTGGTCGTCGATATGCAGATCGCCCTTGCATTCAATATCCAGGTCGATCAACCCGTGACGGGCGATCTGATCCAGCATGTGCTCAAGAAAAGGAACACCGATATCGAATCGGGCCTTTCCGGTGCCATCAAGGTTGATCGAGGCTTTGATCTGGGTTTCCAGAGTGTCGCGCTCGACAGACGCCTTACGTTCGGCCATCACCAGCTCCGCAAAATCATTGGGCGAAAAAGGCAGCCATTATAGGCACGCGGGGCCGAAACAGAAACACGCGACGTGATATGCCTGACGGACAGAAGCCCCGGCTGTCGCGGGTAGACATGTCCATACAAGCCATTACAGGCACCCCGAAACAAATGTGGGAGCGAGCCTGCTCGCGAATGCGGTGAGTCAGCCAACACTTATGGCAACTGACAATCCGTCTTCGCGAGCAGGCTCGCTCCCACAGGGGTACTGCGTTTTACCCATTACTTAGTGAAACAGTACCGCCGTCTTCTGCAGGGTTACCCACACACCCCACGCCAACGGAATGCCCACCACCAGCCACGCGGCAATTGCCAGCGGCTTGCTGCCCGGCGCGGCTTTCCACTCCAGCACAGTGCTTGCATCAGCACCTTTGTCGTGGCCCAGCGCCTGTTCGGCGGCCAGTTCGGCGTCGGTCATGAAGTACTTGTCGGCCACCGGACGCACCAGCAGGTTGCAGAGGAAGCCCAGCACCAGCAGGCCGGCGAGGATGTACAGGGTGATGTCGTAAGCAGCAGCGCGTTCAACGCCGATGCTCAACTGATACTCACGCAGGTAGTTCACCAACACCGGACCGAGCACGCCGGCGGCGGCCCAGGCAGTCAGCAGGCGACCGTGGATCGCGCCGACCATTTGCGTACCGAACAGGTCGGCCAGATACGCCGGAACGGTCGCAAAACCACCGCCGTACATCGACAGGATGATGCAGAACGCCGCCACGAACAGCGCAACGTTGCCCAGATGGCCCATGTTCGGGATCAACGCGTACAGGGCAAAACCGAGGGCGAAGAACACGAAGTAAGTGTTTTTGCGACCCAGGTAGTCCGAGAACGAGGCCCAGAAGAAACGGCCACCGATGTTGAACAGGCTCAGCAGACCGGTGAAACCGGCGGCAATCGCGGCGATCGAGGCCAGTTGCCCGGCGTCCAGTTGACCGAACGGCACGTCAACGCCCAGCAGCTTGCCGCCGAACACTTCCTGCAGCAGTGGCGAGGCCATGCCGAGGATGCCGATACCGGCCGATACGTTCAGGCACAGCACCAGCCACACCAGACGGAACTGCGGGGTTTTCCACGCCACATTCACGTGGACGTGACGGTGAGTGATCATCGAGTTCGAGGCTTTCTTCGCCGGAGCGGTCCAGCCTTCAGGCTTCCACCCGGTTGGCGGCACGCGGTAAGCCAGGGCGCCACCGATCATGAACACGAAGTAGATCGCGGCCATGGCCACGAAGCTCTGCCAGACGCCGACACCGGCAGGCGAAGCGAAGTGGCTCATCAGCGCAGTCGCCAACGGTGCACCGACCATCGCGCCGCCACCGAAGCCCATGATCGCCATGCCGGTCGCCATGCCGCGCTTGTCCGGGAACCACTTGATCAGGGTCGAGACCGGGGAGATATAGCCCAGGCCCAGACCGATACCGCCGATCACGCCGGAGCCGATCCACATCAGCCAGATCTGGTGGGTATAAATCCCCAGTGCCGAGATCAGCAGACCGCCGCACCAGCACAATGCCGACACAACGCCAGCCTTGCGTGGCCCGGCGTGTTCCAGCCAGCCACCCCAGATCGCGGCCGAGCAGCCGAGGAAGATGAAGAACAGAGTGTAGATCCAGCCGAGCATGGAGATCGGCCAGTCGCATTGCGAAGAGAAGACCTGAGCCATGAAGCTCATGTCCGGCGCGCAAGCCACGGGCGCGGTGACGCCCAATGCCTTGGACAGCGGCAGCCAGAACACCGAGAAACCGTAGGCCATGCCGATGCACAGGTGGATGGCCAGAGCGGCCGGTGGAACCAGCCAACGGTTGAAACCGGGCTTGGCGATAATGCGTTCCTTGGACAGGAACGCAGGCTGGTCGGCGCGAAGGCCGTCCGCCGTGATGCTCGTGCTCATTGTGTATCCCCCAATTATTAGTATGGTTCGCCAGCCACTGCTCACCCTCGGCCTTTATGCACGCAGGCATGACCGTTTTTTCGGGTGAAGCTCCTTGAAGGCGCGACGTTAAGTCGCAGAAGGACGGACGAACCGGCGAAGGTTACCATTTGCACGTGACAGAAAAACCAAACTGATATCACCTTTTTCATGTCATCTGATCTCGTCCCCTGCAGGAGCTGCGGAACGCTGCGATCTTTTGATCTGTTTTGAAATCGCCAACATCAAAAGATCGCAGCCTGCGGCAGCTCCTACATAGAGCCTCATAAACGGGAAAATCATGCCTGTCATCGTTCAAATGCTTGAAGACGCCAATTACCAGGATCAACAGGATCTGCAGAAGATCTATCGTGACGCCCCGCCATGGCTGTTCGAGCCGTACTCCGGGGACACCCAGTTGATTGAACGCAGCCTGGCTGACGGCGCTTTGATTACAGGACGTTTCAATGATCGATTGCTCGGCGCGGCGCGCCTGACAAGGCACGACAGCGTCTGGTATCTCTCACATTTATGTGTACGAAAAGTCACTCGGCGCCGTGGAGTAGCCGAGCGGCTGGTGAACCAAGCGCAGAAAATGGCGTCGCAAGCGGGTGCGCAACTGCGCCTGCTGGCACCGGCCGGACACCTTGAAACCCAGGCGCTGGCCACCAAATGGCAAGTGCCGCTGGACGTCATCGCGACATGACAGCGCCCCGAACCGGGCGGATGCAGCGCTATACTCCCCGGCTAAATTACGAATTCGACTAACTACAAGGACTCGCCCATGAAAGCGTTCGGCAAAATCCTGGGTCTGGTACTTCTCGGGCTGTTGCTGATCATTGTGGCGGCGGGCTTCGCCCTGACCCACCTGTTTGATCCCAACGACTACAAAGACGAGATTCGCCAGATAGCCCGCGACAAGGCCCACATCGAGCTGACGCTCAATGGCGATATCGGTTGGAGCCTGTTCCCGTGGCTTGGCCTGGAACTGCATGAAGCCAGCATCGCCACCCTGATCAATCCGACCGAGCCGTACGCCGATCTGCAGATGCTCGGCCTGTCCGTGCGCGTGCTGCCGCTGTTGCGCCGCGAAGTGCAGATGAGCGATGTGCGCGTCGAAGGCCTGAACCTGCGCCTGAAACGCGACAAGAACGGCCACGGCAACTGGGAAGACATCGGCAAGCTGCCGCCTCCTGCCGTGCCTGCCGGCAGCCCTGCGCCAGCCAGCCCGCCTGTCGCAGAGGCCACCGCCCAGCCGGAAAAACCGCCGCAGCCGATCCGCCTAGACATCGACAGCCTGACCGTCAACAACGCCCGGGTTGAATACAACGATGAGCAGACCGGCAAACAGTACAGCGCCGAAAGCATCCAGCTGAGCACCGGTGCGGTACACGACTCGACCAACATTCCGCTGAAAGCCACGGCGTTTCTCAGCACCAATCAGCCTGTGCTGCGCGTGCGTACCGAACTCAATGGCGAGCTGCGCATCGAGCGTGCATTGCAACGCTACAAGTTCGAAGACATGAAGTTGTCCGGCGAGCTGACTGGCGATCCACTGCAGGGCAAGGCCATGACCTTCTCCGCCCAAGGGCAGATCTTGCTGGACAAGGCAGCGAACGTCGCTGAATGGACCGGGATCAAGATATCTGCCAACCAGTTGCGCGCCTTGGGTGAGCTGAAAGCCAACGACCTCGACAAGACCCCGCAGATCACTGGCGGTATCTCCATCGCCCAGTTCGATCTGGCGAAATTCGTCGACAGCATCGGCCAGACACTGCCAGCGATGGCGCCCGGCAGCCTGAGCAAGGTCGAGCTGGTCAGCCGCGTAGCCGCCACGCCAACCAGCGTCGCCTTCGACAACATCAACCTGAAACTCGACGACAGCAGCTTCAGCGGGCGCATTGCCGTTGAGGACTTCGCCAAGCAGTCGCTGCGGGCGATCCTCAAGGCTGACACGTTCGACGTCGACCGCTACCTGCCGCCGAAATCGGAAAAAGCCAAAAACGCCACGCAAGTGCGTCAGGCCGAAGTCGCCAGTACCGAAGCCGATGCCATGGCCGGTGCCGGCAGCACACCGCTGCCGGACAAGCCGAGTAAAAGCGCCTGGAGCACTGAGCGCCTGTTGCCGGTCGAGCGCCTGGCCAAACTCGACGTTGATGCCGATCTGAGCTTCGGCCAACTGACCCTCGATAAACTGCCGATCCAGAACGCCGCGCTCAAAGCCACCGGCCAGGGCGGCCTGCTGACTCTGGAAAACCTGCGCGGCGGGCTGTACAACGGCGACTTCGAAGCCAAGGGCACCCTCGATGTGCGCCCGAGCGCGCCAGTGTTGAATCTGCAAACCCGGATCAACCGCGTGCCGGTGGAGAAAATCCTCGAAAGCCAGGGCAAGAACCCGCCAGTCAAAGGCCTGGTCACACTGACCAGCAGTCTCACCGGCAGCGGCAACAGCCAGCAGGCGCTGATCGAAACCCTCAATGGCAACGCCAGTTTCGTGATCAACAACGGCGTGCTGCTCAACGCCAACCTTGAACAGCAACTGTGCAAAGGCATCGCCACGCTTAACCGCAAAACCCTCAGCGGCGAGCCGCGGGGCAAGGACACGCCGTTCCAGGAACTCAAGGGCAACCTGACCTTGCGCAACGGCGTGGCCAGCAACCCGGACCTGAAGGTGCGCATCCCCGGCATGACCGTCAACGGCGACGGCGACATCGACCTGCGCGTGCTGGGTATGGATTACCGCGTCGGCATCATCGTCGAAGGCGACACCAGCGCGATGCCGGACCCGGCCTGTCAGGTCGGCGAGAAGTTCGTCGGCATCGAGTGGCCGCTGCGTTGCCGTGGCCCGCTGGAGCTGGGCGCCAAGGCCTGCCGTGTGGACAACGAACGTCTCGGCCAGGTCGCGACCAAAATGGCCGGCGACAAACTCAGCGAGAAGATCGATGAAAAACTCGGCGACAAGGTCAGCCCGGAATTGAAAAACGCATTGAAGGGGCTGTTCAAGCGATGAGAGCGGAGCAGTTTTCCACGGCGGTACTGGAATGGTTCGACCGCCACGGCCGCCACGATTTGCCTTGGCAGCAAGACATCAATCCGTATCGGGTGTGGGTGTCGGAGATCATGTTGCAGCAGACCCAGGTCAGCACCGTGCTCAATTACTTCGACCGTTTCATGACCGCGCTGCCAACGGTGCAAGCGCTGGCCGAGGCGCCGGAGGACGAAGTGCTGCACCTGTGGACAGGGCTGGGTTACTACACCCGTGCGCGCAATTTGCAGAAGACCGCGAAGATCGTCGTCAGCCAGTACGGCGGCGAGTTTCCGCGGGACGTTGAAAAGCTCACGGAACTGCCGGGGATCGGCCTGTCCACCGCCGGGGCCATTGCCAGCATCAGCATGGGCCTGCGCGCGCCGATCCTCGATGGCAACGTCAAACGCGTGCTGGCGCGTTTTACTGCGCAAGAGGGTTACCCGGGTGAACCGAAGGTCGCCAAACAGCTGTGGGCCAACGCAGAGCGTTTCACGCCACATGATCGAGTCAACGCCTACACCCAGGCGATGATGGATCTCGGCGCCACGCTGTGCACGCGCAGCAAACCCAGCTGCCTGCTGTGTCCGCTGGAAAAGGGCTGCGAGGCGCACATGCTCGGCCTGGAAACGCGCTACCCGATCCCCAAACCGCGCAAAGCGATCCCGCAAAAACGCACACTGATGCCGATGCTCGCCAATGGCGACGGCGCGATTCTGCTTTATCGCCGTCCCTCCAGCGGTCTGTGGGGCGGTTTGTGGAGCCTGCCGGAACTCGAAGATCTCGACGACCTGCAACATCTGGCCGATCAGCATTCGCTGACCATGGGCGAGCAGCAGGCACTGCCAAGCCTCGTTCACACCTTCAGTCATTTCCAGCTGTCCATCGAACCCTGGCTGGTTCAGGTACAGGAGGCCACCCATCACGTGGCCGAGGCCGACTGGCTCTGGTATAACCTCGCCACCCCGCCGCGCCTGGGCCTTGCTGCCCCGGTCAAAACCTTGCTCGAGCGCGCGGCCGCCGTATTGAACGCAGGAGAGTCGTCATGACCCGCACCATCATGTGCCGCAAGTACAAAGAAGAATTGCCCGCGCTGGAACGCGCTCCTTTCCCGGGCGCCAAAGGTCAGGACATTTTTGACCACGTCTCGGCCAAGGCCTGGGCTGACTGGCAGAAACACCAGACCCTGCTGATCAACGAAAAGCGCCTGAACATGATGAATGCCGAAGACCGCAAATACCTTCAGGGCGAAATGGACAAGTACTTCTCCGGCGAGGAATACGCCAAGGCCGAAGGCTACGTTCCGCCTGCGGAGTAAACCCGCAAAATCGGGGGGCGGATCGTAAGCGACGGAATTAATTTAAGAAATTTTAAAAAAGTCGTTGACGTAAATCCGAAAAACCCTTTTAATGCGCCCCGTTGCCCAGATAGCTCAGTCGGTAGAGCAGGGGATTGAAAATCCCCGTGTCGGCGGTTCGATTCCGTCTCTGGGCACCAAATACCGAAAACCCTGAATCGCAAGATTCAGGGTTTTTTTATGCCTGAAGAAAAGTGAAACACCCACGCCGCATAAGAGCAGCCCCTGTTTCTTGCAAGGATGAATCAAGCCAATGGACATGCAAACCTCAAGCAAGCCGACCAACCAACACGAAGCCAAGACCGAGAAGCCGCAACCTCAATCTCTGGACACGGTTTTTGAGTTCATCGAAAAGCACAATTGGAAACTCTTCCGAATCGCATCACTTGGTTTTGGCTTTTTGATATTTCTTATCTACTTCTGCCAAAACCACTTCTATCCCGACTTCGATCTCTTCAGCTTTCTTTCGTTGCTGGCAACTGCCGCGCTCATCGGTGGCCTGATGGTTCTGGTGATTGCCTTTGGCTTTTGCGCACCCGGTTGGACTTGGTCAGAGGCTTTCTTTAGCGACAAGCCGGTGCGCGAAGAGCTGGAGTATCGAATCAATGGAAATATGCCCAAGGAGCGCCTCGATCATCGCCTGATCAACCGCTACTTTTTCGTTCCAGGCTTCATATGCATGAGCATCCTATGGATGGCTCTATATTTTTTTGAAGGGGATACCGCCTACACCATCGGCCTTGTAGCAGGACCATTTCTTAGCGGTCTACTTTTCGGTTCGATTTTGCAGAGAAATTACGAACTCCCTCCCTTTAGCTGGGCCAAGTTCACTGTCACAGCATTTCTCGTGTTTTTCATCGCAAACATCGTTGCATTGTTGTCCACTCTGGAGGTTGCCAGAGGCGTCCCTGAGGCCGTCAAAGCCGTCGGAGAGTATCCGTTCATGGCGGCCTGCTTCTTCGCTTCACTGGTGGCGTTTACCATCGTCACGGCAATAATCAGAGGTAATCCGCGCTTTGTGCTGATCGTCAGCCCGTTGTTTGCTGTCGTGCTGATGCTGTGGACCAATACCTGGGTAGATCTTCCGGGCAAAATCGTCAAACTGCTTGGGCTGGGCAACTATCAAGCCGAACAAGTAATTCTCAACAGCGATCTCTGCGAAAAATACAAAGCCATTGAGGGTTATGGCATCAAGAGCAATTGCGCATTGAATGACGTGCACGTGATCTGGTCGATGGGCAGTACCACTGTGATGACGTGGCAGTTTGCGAGTCAGGAATTAAAGGTAAAAATCCCCAGCAGCTCAATCCTTTCTACCAGGATCTTTGTGCCGAAAGCTTTACCCAAGCCTAAACCCCTGCCTTCTTCACTGCCAACATCTGACCCAAGCACTCCACAGACGCCATGAGGTGGTGCCGCACCCTTCATTAACTGGCATCCTAGCGCCCATCAAGTCGCCTGATGGCGACCCGCCTTTTCAGGGTTTTGCTGCACAGGGATGATCATTCGCTAACCGGATTACTCCGCTTTACGCCATCCCTGGCAGGCGCGTGACAAGCAAGATTGAGTATGAAATACCAAAAACCCTGAATCGCAAGATTCAGGGTTTTTTATGCCTGCGATATGATCACGGCACAATCCAACCCTCTGCGCAGTCCAGAAAAACCCCGCGAGTCCTTTTTAGGCATCGCAGGTTTTTATTGCACAAATACGTGACGGGTTCCGCACAAAGGCGATCCGCGCTACTTTGGCCGCACCTTATGGAACAGGGTCATCCGCTCGATGAACCAGAAAAGAACCCGCGTGCCCCTGCCCCATCCGCCACCCTATCGCCAGAGCCGGATTGCATTCTGGCTGATGATACTGGTCGGCATACTGATCGCCTTCCTCATCGCCGCGTCGACTTATCTGATCATCCACAGCTTGCTCAGCGGCTCCATCACCACCTGGAACCGATCCGGCCCACGCCATACCTACACCCTGGCGCAGCAACCCCGAATGTTCTGGTTCGAGATCGTGTCGCAGTGCGTCGGCACTCTGTTCCTGATAGCCGTCGGCTGGATTGGATTGTGGATTCACCGAATGGCGCACGAGCCCGGTGACAAGCAGAAGGCCAAGCGCAAGCGGCAGTGACACTTTCAGAAAATGCCGGAGCGGTCCAACACATCAGGCGCGGGACTGTACCGCGCCTGATGCGTTGCCAGTGCATCATCCATTGACCACCTCAACTCCAGTGAAACACCAGATTGCGCGCCGTGCCGCTGCCAACGTCAGTCACGTCGCGCCGCTCCTGGCCATTGAGCGTGGCCCGCACAATGTATTTGCCTGGCGGCAACTGCACATACACCAACGGCCCTGCCTGATTGAGGGTCAGCACGGTTTGTCCCGAGGCTTTTTCAATTGTCACGTCGACGTTGGCGGCGTACTCGTTTTGCATGCCGACCGAGCAGGTCATATGGAGGTTGTAGCCGGGGGTTTGCTGAATGGCTTTTGACTCGTCCAGGCCGATCCCGCCGGACAGGTAATTGATGCCGTTTTGCTGTTGCTGCTGGACTTGCACACCGGCACTGTCGATCGGGTCGAGATTGGCCGCCTGCAACATCGCCGGAAAAGCCAATGCAGCCATCGCCGCGATGGGCAGCAGGAATGAAAGAACGCGTTTCATGATGACAACTCCCGGGCTCTTATAGAGCCCTACCGTTACTCCTTATTTGATCCGGCCAGGGAAGCACGTGTTTTAGAATGATTGGCACTTGGCCAGGGTGCGAAAGGGACTAATTCGAGACGCACTGCGGCTCGAATGTACAGAGTCGCTAACCTTCAATCCGGAACGCACTGCGTTCCGAGTGATTGCGCAGGCCGGCGTTGAAGCTCATTCTCGATCCGTCTTCGCCAAGGCCAGGTCCATATGAATTCACGCAGTCCCGCATTTACGCCCGACACAGCAACCGTGAGCGAACCTTTCAAAGAAGCTGCCGCAGATGGCTTTATGCTCGGCGGCTTCACCTGGCGTCACGCCCTGCCCGATGCGCAACGCCCAGTAGTCATCATCAACGCCGCCACCTCGGTACGCTGCCGACATTACTCGCGCTTCGCCGATTACCTGTTCGCCAACGGCTTCGACGTGATCACCTACGACTACCGAGGCATCGGCGAATCGCGTCCGGCGACGCTGAGAGGCCTTGAGGCTTCATGGACCGATTGGGGCGCGCTGGATTTCGAAGCGATGCTCAAGCGCGCGCAACGGGAGTTTCCCGGCCAGCCAATCGATGTGGTCGGCCACAGTTTCGGCGGTTGTGCGGCGGGACTTGGCGAATCCGGGCAGGTCATTCGTCGGCTGGTGACGGTCGGCGCGCAGTTCGCTTACTGGCGCGACTACGCGCCGGCACAGCGCTGGCGCATGTTTGGTAAATGGCATTTGCTGATGCCGCTGCTGACGCGGCTCTGCTGCTATTTTCCGGGCAAACGCCTCGGTTGGCTGGAGGACACGCCAACAGGCGTCGTACGCGACTGGAGCACGCCTGCCGCGCGCTACGAGCAGCGTCCGAGTGGCCGCCGACTACTGAAGACAAGCGGCCGCCTGCCCTTCGCCAACGTCCGCGCGCACATCCTGGCGATCAGCATCAGCGACGACCCGTACGGCACGATCCCGGCCATCGAACGTCTGCTCGGCTACTTCAGTCATGCGCATAAAACCCACCTGCGCATCGCGCCGCAGGACATCGGCGAACAACAAGTCGGACATTTCGCCTTTTTTCGTAGCGAATACCAAGCCACACTATGGCCCATCGCTCTGACCTGGCTGCAAACCGGCGAACTGCCCCCCGACACACCCGGGCGGACAGTGCCGCGCAGCTGAGCCCTTCCCACGCACGACGGAACACACCATGGCCTCCGCCAACAAGCAGCAAAAACGCGCCGCCCGGGCCAAGACCAAGGCCAAGCAGAACCGCACCAAACGCGCCGAGGCGCCGCTTGAGCTGGACCCGAACGATGACCGTATCGACTTCGAGTCGGTGGACCTGACCGAGCTGTTCAAGAAAATGATCGACGCCGAGAAGATCAGCCAGCAAGCCATGTGCAGCGCATTCCTCGAAGACCCGCTGCTGGAGCTGGTTTACGAGCAGGAAGGCGAAGAAGGCGCGATGGATTTCATCCTCGCCGCGCTGATCGAGTATCGCCAGTGGTCGCAGGAAACCGACGAAGCCGGCGCCCTGGCGTGGATCGAATCCCCGGCCTTCCAGGCCGACTATGTGGCGGCGTCCGACGCGATTGCCGCACAAACCCAACAGAAGAACTGAGCTCCCATGGCATCCCTGAACAAGCAACTGAAACGCGCCAAGCGCGCCAAGGCCAAAGCCAAGCACATCCGCATGGTCGGCCGTAAGCCGCTGGACCAGGACGACAATCTCGGGCATCTGGACGAGCCGATCCCGGAATACACCCTGGCGATGTTCAGCAAAATGCGCGACGCCGAAGCCGTCAGTCGCAACGAAATGCTGCTGACCCTGCTGCGCGAACTGGCGTTCATCATCGTTGACCATCCAGAGCTGCTGGACATGGAAAACGCCGAGAACGAAGGCATGGCCGCCACTCACCTGGCCGCCGACATGCTGATCGACTACCGCATGTGGGCCGACGGCATGGACATCGAAACCGCCCAGGCCTGGCTGACCGAGCCACAGTTCATCACCGATTTCGGGATTGCGCTGGATACTTACGGCAAGTCGCAGGATGTTCGGGAAGAAAAGAGCGAATAAGACCCCGCTCCCAAACAAAAACGGCCGCTCGTCATCACTGACAGCGGCCGTTTTTGTTTGGGCGATTCGAAAGCCCTCCATCCGAGAATGATGTATATCCCGTTGACATATCCCATTCGCAACCTATTCTTGCTTCATTGCAGGCGCAGACTTTGGAGGCCGAATATGGAACAAACGACAATTTTCATGAGCAATAGAAGCCAGGCTGTTCGACTGCCAAAGGCAGTCGCAATGCCCGGCGATGTCAAACGAGTTGAAGTGATCGCCATCGGCAGAACACGCGTCATCACACCTGCCGGAGAAAGCTGGGATAGTTGGTTCGATGGAGAAAACGTTTCAGCTGATTTCATGGCTGAACGAGAGCAACCAGACGATCAGGAGCGTGAGTCGTTCTGATGATCAAGTACATGCTGGATACCAACATCTGCATTTTCACCATCAAGAACAAACCACAAATTGTCCGAGAATCTTTCAACCGACATTCCGGACAGTTGTGCATCAGCGCTATCACGCTCATGGAGCTTATCTACGGCGCTGAAAAATCGGCAGCCCCTGAAAAGAATCTTTCGGTTGTCGAGGGATTCGTTGCTCGACTGGAAGTCTTGGCTTTTGACAATGACGCAGCAGCACAGGCCGGAATGATTCGATCTGAACTGGCTAGAGCAGGAACACCTATTGGCCCCTACGACCAAATGATCGCCGGTCATGCACGCTCACAAGGCCTTATCGTGGTGACGAACAATGTACGGGAATTCGAACGTGTTTCCGGATTACGCATTGAAGATTGGGTGCACCCAGGCTAATGCACCGCTCCCAATCAAAAACGGCCGCTCGTCATCACTGACAGCGGCCGTTTTGCATTACGCGTTGCGGATCAGTTCAACACCACCGCACCACGCTTTTCCAGCTTGCGGCGGCGTGCCACCAGCAGGCCGGCGGCGACTACCATGAGGCTCAGCAGGCCGGTTGCGAGGATCTCCACGCGGTGGGCTTCCTGGAACAGCATGATGGTCAGAGCCGCGACGATGAAGATGATCACCGCGTAGGTCAGACCCGGGAACAGCCACATGCTGAAGACGATTTTCTCGCCGCGGGCCATGCGTTGTTTACGCATGCGCAGTTGCGAGAACGCGATCACCAGGTAGACCAGCAATGCGATGGCGCCGGAGCTGGCCAGCAGGAATTCGAACACGGCAGCCGGGGCCACGTAGTTGGCGAAGGTGCAGAGGAACGCCGCGCCGGTCGACAGCATCACCGCCCAGTATGGCGTGCCGCTTTTGTTGACCCGAGTCGACATCGCCGGTGCATCGCCGCGCTTGCCGAGGGAGAACAGCATGCGCGACGAGGTATACAGCGCCGAGTTCAGGCAGCTGGTGACCGCGACCAGAACCACGATGTCGACGATCATTTTCGCGTTCGGAATGCCCATGCGCTCAAGCACGGTCTGGTAGGAACCGAGGTTGGCCAGCGTCGGATCGTTCCACGGCACCAGGGCCACAACGATGAAGATCGAGACGAGGTAGAACAGGCCGATCCGCCAGATCACCGAGTTGGTGGCCTTGGAAATCTGCTTGCCCGGGTTCTTCGATTCCGCAGCCGCGATGGTCACGATTTCGGTTCCCATGAACGAGAACATGGTGGTCAGGATCGCACCCAGTACCGCACCCATGCCGTTTGGCAGGAAGCCGCCGGAGTCGAACAAGTGCGAAACGCCGCTGACCTGACTGTTCGGCAGGAAGCCGAAGATCGCCGCGAGGCCGAGGATGATGAAGCCGATGATCGCCAGGACTTTGATCAGGGCAAACCAGAATTCGAACTCACCGTAGTTTTTCACGCTGAACAGGTTGGTCACCGTGAGCAACATGGTGATGACCAAGGCAAAGGCCCAGATCTCCACGCTCGGAAACCAGGCATGCAGGATGGTTGCGGCGGCGTTGGCTTCCAGTGGAATCACCAATACCCAGAACCACCAGTACAACCAGCCGATGGTGAAGCCGGCCCAGTGCCCGATGGCACGGTCGGCGTACGTCGAGAAAGAGCCGGTGTCGGGCGAAGCGACAGCCATTTCACCGAGCATGCGCATCACCAGCACCACCAGGGTACCGGCGGCGGCGTAAGCCAGCAGCACGGCAGGGCCGGCGGCAGCGATGGCGTGGCCGGAGCCAACGAACAGACCGGCGCCGATCACACCGGCGATCGACAACATGGTCACATGACGCGGTTTGAGCCCCTGTTCGAGGCCATTGGAGCTTGGGGTACTGCTCATCGAAACTACCTTTGCGAGGAAAGCGATTGCGTCCGACCTGCCTGATTTTCCTTCTCGTAAAAAGAAACCAACAGGGCGTTCCAGATTCTGCACGCAATAAATGCGCCAAAATGTTTCAAACTCTTCTGGCCCGCGGCTTTGAACGCGACCGGACAGTCATCGCAAGTCCTTAAAATTAATGGCAATTCGCCAGAGCGTTACCCTGCGACTCACTTTTCAAGCGAACAGGCGCACCAGAAACACACTGAAAAAGTGTGGGATGCACAATAAAAGGGCGAATCAGGAACGTTCGGCCGGATAGCGCTTCCAACACCCCGCCAAAGCTGGCAACATCGCGCCTTTTTTTACGCAACACCCACGGGCCTGCACGTTCAAACACCCGTTCGGTTGTTGATGGGGCGACAGTCTGCTGTGCCGATGCGACAACCCGCCACACGCCATCCGCTTACCGCCCGTAGCGCTGTTGGCTGCCATTGAAACGCTATGCTAGCTTGGCCGCCTCGCCAGGAAGGCCCGCCAACAGCAGGAGCGCAACATATATGAGGAACGCACATGGCTGAGGCCACGCCCGCGCTTGAAATCCGCAACTTGCACAAACGCTACGGACAGCTTGAGGTGCTCAAAGGCATCTCGCTGACCGCCCGCGACGGCGATGTGATCTCGATCCTCGGTTCCTCCGGTTCCGGCAAGTCCACGTTCCTGCGTTGCATCAACCTGTTGGAAAACCCGCACCAGGGTCAGATTCTGGTGGCCGGTGAAGAACTCAAGCTCAAGCCCGCCAAGAATGGCGAACTGGTTGCTGCGGATGGCAAACAGATCAACCGCCTGCGTTCCGAGATTGGTTTTGTATTTCAAAACTTTAATCTGTGGCCGCACATGAGCGTGCTCGACAACATCATCGAAGCCCCGCGCCGCGTGCTCGGCCAGAGCAAGGCCGAGGCGATCGAGGTCGCCGAAGCGCTGCTGGCCAAGGTCGGCATCGCCGACAAGCGCCACGCCTACCCGTCGCAATTGTCCGGTGGTCAGCAACAACGCGCCGCGATTGCCCGCACGCTGGCGATGCAGCCGAAGGTGATTCTGTTTGACGAGCCCACCTCCGCCCTTGACCCGGAAATGGTTCAGGAAGTACTTAGTGTCATCCGCGCACTGGCCGAAGAAGGCCGCACCATGCTGTTGGTGACCCACGAAATGGGCTTTGCCCGTCAGGTCTCCAGCGAAGTGGTGTTCCTCCACCAGGGGCTGGTGGAAGAGCAAGGATCGCCTCAGCAGGTGTTCGAAAACCCGCTTTCGGCGCGCTGCAAACAATTCATGTCCAGCAACCGCTAACGGAGCAACATGCATGCAGAATTTTAAAAAGGTCTTCCTGGCCGCCGCCGTCACCCTCGCATTCAGCGCCGGGGCCATGGCCGAGACCCTGAAGATGGGCATCGAAGCGGCTTACCCGCCGTTCAACAACAAAGACGCCAGCGGCAATGTGGTCGGATTCGACAAAGACATCGGTGACGCCCTGTGCGCCAAGATGAAAGTCGAGTGCTCGGTTGTCACCTCTGACTGGGACGGCATCATCCCTGCGCTGAACGCCAAGAAGTTCGACTTCCTGGTGTCCTCGCTGTCGATCACCGAAGAGCGCAAGGGCGCGGTGGACTTCACCGACCCGTACTACTCGAACAAGCTGCAGTTCATCGCGCCGAAAGATAAAGAGTTCAAAACCGATAAGGATTCGCTCAAAGGCAAGATCATCGGTACCCAGCGCGCCACCCTCGCGGGCACCTGGCTTGAGGACACTTACGGCAGCGATATCGAAGTCAAACTCTACGACACCCAGGAAAACGCCTACCTGGACCTGACCTCCGGTCGTGTCGACGCCATCCTCGCCGACAAGTACGCCAACTACGACTGGCTGAAAACCGATGCAGGCAAGGCCTACGAGTTCAAAGGCGACCCGGTCGTGGAAAGCGACAAAATCGGCATCGCCGTGCGCAAAGGAGACCCGCTGCGCGAGAAGCTGAACGCCGCACTGAAGGAAATCGTCGCTGACGGTACCTACAAGAAGATCAACGACAAGTACTTCCCGTTCAGCATCTATTGATCTGACCTGCGGGACCGGCGCCATCCACCGACGGCGCCGGCTCCCGGCCTTGCCTGCCGCGATTTGAAAAGAAATCCATGATTATCGACCTCTACGGATTCGGCCCGGCCCTCGCTGCCGGTGCGCTGATGACCGTCAAACTGGCGCTGACAGCCCTGTGCCTGGGACTGGTGCTCGGTCTGCTCGGCGCCTTGGCCAAGACTTCCCCGTACAAGCCGCTGCAGTGGCTTGGCGGCACTTATTCGACCCTGGTACGTGGCGTCCCGGAATTGCTCTGGGTGCTGTTGATCTACTTCGGTACGGTCAACCTGATGCGCAGCCTCGGTGAGTTTTTCGGTAACCCCGACCTGCAACTCAGCGCCTTCGCCGCTGGCGTGATTGCGCTGGGCCTGTGCTTCGGCGCCTACGCCACGGAAGTGTTCCGCGGCGCGATCCTCGCCATTCCCAAAGGCCACCGTGAAGCCGGTGTGGCGCTGGGCCTGTCGAAATGGCGGATCTTCACCAAACTGATCATGCCGCAGATGTGGCGCATCGCCCTGCCGGGCCTGGGCAACCTGTTCATGATCCTGATGAAAGACACCGCGCTGGTGTCAGTCATCGGTCTGGAAGAAATCATGCGTCACGCGCAGATCGGCGTGACCGTGTCGAAACAACCGTTCACCTTCTATCTGGTAGCCGCAGTCATGTACCTCGGCCTGACAGTGCTGGCGATGACCGGCATGCACTTCCTGGAAAAACGCGCCGCTCGCGGCTTTGCGAGGAGCGCTTCATGAACTGGGAAGTGATCATCAAGTGGCTGCCGAAACTGGCGCAGGGCGCGACCCTGACCCTCGAACTGGTGGCGATTGCCGTGATTGCCGGCCTGCTGCTGGCGATTCCGCTGGGCATCGCCCGCTCGTCGAAGCTGTGGTACGTGCGCGCCTTGCCCTACGCCTACATCTTCTTTTTCCGTGGCACGCCGCTGCTGGTGCAACTGTTCCTCGTCTATTACGGCCTGGCGCAGTTCGATGCGGTGCGCAGCAGCGCGCTGTGGCCGTACCTGCGCGATCCGTTCTGGTGTACCACCGCGACCATGACCCTGCACACGGCGGCGTACATCGCGGAGATCCTGCGCGGCGCGATCCAGGCGATTCCGCCGGGCGAAATCGAAGCAGCGCGAGCACTGGGCATGTCCAAGCCCAAGGCGATGTTCTACATCATGCTGCCGCGTGCGGCGCGCATCGGTTTGCCGGCCTACAGCAACGA
This sequence comes from Pseudomonas sp. m6p, assembly GCF_055760375.1. Classification (NCBI taxonomy): domain Bacteria; kingdom Pseudomonadati; phylum Pseudomonadota; class Gammaproteobacteria; order Pseudomonadales; family Pseudomonadaceae; genus Pseudomonas; species Pseudomonas sp. m6p. The sequence continues at coordinate 6,254,122 of NZ_CM147084.1, read as the reverse complement.
AGTGATCCTGATGCTCAAGGCCAGCGCACTGGCGAGCACCGTGACCCTGCTGGAACTGACCGGCATGGCCCGCACGATCATCGCCCGCACCTACCTGCCGGTGGAAATCTTCTTCGCCGCCGGCGTGTTCTATCTGCTGATGTCCTACGTGCTGGTGCGCGGCTTCAAGCTGCTGGAGCGCTGGTTGCGCGTCGATGCCTGCCAAGGGCGTTGAAACTTCCCACGTGCTGACGGGCGAGGAGTTACTCGCCCGCTTCACCGCGCTGGATGATTTTCTTACGGCGCATCAGGCGCTGTGGAAACCTCGTCCGTTCACTCATCTTTCGCTCCCGTGGGAAACCGCCTACCCGCAATTGTCTTCCTGGCTACGCAGACGGTCACTGGAAGATGCAGAGCGGGCGCACAACCATCCTGCCGATCTCGTCGATGCCCCGGAGCCGTTCGCCTCTTTGGCGGCGTTGTCGGCTGAGCTGAGCGCAGTGGGTGAGTTGCCGGGACATGCGCTGGAAACTGCAGGCCATCGATTGAATGTCGACGTGCCGGGACGCAAGTGGCAGCAGATTGAAGCGTTCGGCAGCCGTTTGTCTTTCGCCTCGCCGCCAACGCATTGGCTGGACTGGTGTTCCGGCAAAGGGCATTTGGGCCGGCGCCTGTTAAGCGTCGGGCAACAGCTGACCTGTGTCGAATACGATCCGGCGTTGGTCGCCAGTGGTCAGGCCCTGAGTCAGCGTCATCATTTGCATGCCCTGCATGTCGAGCAGGATGTGCTGGCCGCAGACGCGGCGAACGTGTTGAGCGCTCATCACACCCCCGTCGCCCTGCACGCCTGCGGCGACCTGCATGTGCGCCTGATGCAACTGGCGAGCGCGGCCGGATGTCAGCGGATGGCTATCGCCCCGTGCTGCTACAACCGGATCAAACGCAGCGAGTACCACGCATTGTCCTCAGCGGGTTTGCGATCCGCCCTACAGCTCTCGCTCGAAGATCTGGCGCTGCCCATGAGCGAAACCGTCACCGCCGGTGCAAGAGTCCGACGTCAGCGCGACACCTCCATGGCCCGGCGTTTGGCCTTTGATCTGCTGCAACGGCAAGTGCGCTGCGTCGATGAATACCTGCCAACCCCGTCCCTACCGAGCGCCTGGCTGGACAAACCGTTCGCCGATTACTGCCGCGATCTGGCAGCACTGAAAGAGTTATCCACAGTCGGCACGCCAGATTGGCAGGCACTGGAAGCCGCCGGTTGGCAACGATTGGCCGAAGTTCGCAACCTGGAACTACTGCGCGGACTGTTCCGACGACCGCTGGAGCTTTGGCTGATTCTTGATCGAGCCATTTTCCTCGCCGAACAGGGATACGTCGTACGCCTCGGCACCTTCTGCAACGCACCTCTGACGCCGCGTAATTTTCTGCTGCTGGCCGAGCGCGCTTGAAATCTTTACAGCCTGTGGATAACTCTGTTGATGGTTTCCCCGTGGATCCAATATCCACGGCCATTGCGTGACAAAAACAGCATTGGTCATTTTTTGTTCATATTGATAAAAAACCTGTAAAACAGGGATTTGCGCACAAAATGAGAACGTGTCCACAAAATTCCCCGCAACGCCAAGGTCGCGCCGATCCGTTGTGCATAAGCTTCCAATCAAAAGGACATAAACGGGGGAAATGGGTGCTTGAACGGTGCGGAAATTCTGCCCTTACGCTCAGTCTGGCTTGATCTCGTGGAACCCCAGTCTTGCGGCTAAAAACCCGGAGACACCGCTCACGCCAAGCCTGATCCAGCGCCTACGTAAAAATAGTCTGAATTCAGGGGTTTACAGAACCAATCCAATCGCTATAATCGTCGCCCACACGCCGGTATAGCTCAGTTGGTAGAGCAACTGACTTGTAATCAGTAGGTCCCGGGTTCGACTCCTGGTGCCGGCACCATACAAGGTTCCAGAGAAGGCTTTCAAAATCTCTAGAACCCCCGAAAAACCCGCCTTCTGGCGGGTTTTTTCGTTTTGGCGTTCCATCGGTTTCCGTCAGAAACTGGTGGATTCCAACCGTTTTAAGGGTAGAGTTTGGGATACAGGTCACTTCGATAAAAGGGAGTACCCTTATGTCGCGCACCACTGCTCCACTCTCTGATTCGGCTTGCCGCTCAGCCAAGCCCACCGACCGCGCCTACAAGCTTTTCGACGGCGACGGCCTCTACCTCCTAGTCCAACCCAATGGCCGCAAAGGCTGGCGGCTCCGTTACGTCAAACCTGACGGACGGGAAGGACTGACCTCGTTCGGCAACTACCCCGTCATTGGCCTCGCCGATGCGCGCCGCAAGCGCTTGGAGATCAAGCGAATGCTGGCGGATGGCATTGATCCCATAGAGACCAAGCACCAAGCCAAGGCGGAAGCCGTGATCAAAGGCAGAACCTTTGAAAGCGTTGCGCTGGACTGGCACACAGAAATGTCGGCCAAGTGGGCACCAGGCCATTCCAAGACAGTGATGAGCCGCCTAAAAACCCACGTATTCCCGCTGATCGGCGCACGCGCCATTGTTGATCTCGACACCCATGACCTTATGCAGCCCTTGGAAGCGATCAAGAAGCGCGGAACGATAGACGTTGCTTTAAGGGTACAAAACTACCTGCAGAGCATCATGCGCGAGGCAAAGCGACTCCGGCTTATCACCGCAAACCCTGCTTACGACCTCGAAGGCTTGATCAAAGCCCCGCGGGTGATCCATCGCCCCGCTCTACCCTTATCGCGACTGCCGGAACTGCAAGAGCGGATCGACACCTATAAAGGCCGGGCACTTACCCGTCTGACGGTGATGCTGTCGCTCCATGTGTTTGTACGGTCCAGCGAGCTGCGCTTCGCCCGATGGAGCGAGTTCGACCTTAAGCGCGGCGTCTGGGAAATCCCGGACACTCGACCCGCGTTGGAGGGAGTAGCCTTTTCCACAAGGGGTACGAAGATGGCAGGGGATATCCATTTAGTACCCTTATCGCCGCAAGCAGTGGCCTTGCTTGAACAGATCCACGCACTCACCGGTAAATTCGACCTGGTGTTTGCAGGCGATGCCAAGCCCTGGAAACCCATGTCTGAAAACACCGTGAACAACGCGCTACGGACGATGGGATACGACACCAAAACCGATATCTGCGGACATGGGTTTCGTTCGATGGCCTGCAGCGCACTGATCGAGTCAGGATTGTGGTCCGAGACAGCCATTGAACGGCAGATGAGCCACAAGGAACGCAACAATGTCCGCGCCGCTTACATCCACAAGGCCGAATTCATTGAGGAACGCAGGCTGATCATGAACTGGTGGAGTCGGTACCTGGAGGCCAACCGACAGGAGCATGTCACTCCACACGAATTCGCCAACCAGATTGGAGATAACGTTACTCGCATAAAGGCGAAGCCTGGCATTGGCGCAGAGAGGAGGAGTTGATATGGATATCTCAACCGCACAAAGCATCAAGCTCGCCATTGTGTCGGCAACCGGACTGTCAAAAGACGCGCTGCATATCTATTTGGGCATGGCGGTCTATTTGACGTTGATCGTTGGCACCCGACGATTCAGGCCATACCTTGGCTGGCTGGTTGTTTTCATCATTGCGTGTGCAGGCGAGTGGGTAGATCGGCGAGACGATATTGGAAGCTTCGGGTACTGGCGCTGGCAGGCAAGCGCTCACGACGTTCTCAACACGTTATTTTGGCCGACGGTGCTAACACTACTTTGGCTTTTAAAGTGCCGCAGTAAAGTAAGCGTACATCCGTAAGGCTCTCGCAATCTGCTCTGCCACGCGGGTCCATCCAAACAGGGCTGCAAAGCCGCCCTGTTTGGATGGACCTCACTTAAAAAATCTAAAGCCCACGCAACTGTCTGTGGAAAACCACGGATTTCCACCGGTGGATAATTTCATCCACAGCCGCAGAACTCCCGAAAATTGGGGCCTTGACCCAAATTATCCACAGGCGTAGAAAAGATCGAGCAAAGCGCTGTCGTCGACAGCAACCCAGGTAGCCAGAACCTTCAAGGCTACGCCACACGGTGGTGGTTCTCCCAAAGTGCGATTAGCGTCCGGTGGCTCGCACAGTCACAGCGATGTGATGGATGCCTACTTCTATCAGAGTGCCCACTGCGGCAACTCACCCCTTTCATAGCTGCCCTGCAGCAACCTATCCGCTTGGCCATTTCCTTGCGCCAACCTGCGCCCGTCTCTTTCTCCCGGAAAGAGACGGGCGCTCCTACCGCTGCTGCAGCCCAACTCGTACAAGGCTTTGCGGCATTCCCCCTCGTGACAATCGGCGTGACAAACACCGAAGTCACCAGCAACAGCGATGCAGATGATGGTGTCGCAGCCCAGGGAATGGACTGAACCTGACTGACAGTCAGGCATGCCCCGGTCATCACATCACTGCCTTCACTCGACTCAGGATCTCGCGGCGTTGGTTTCGTCAGCCAGCACAGCCTCCACCCGCCCACTTCTTCGGAAGTGTTCAGGAGGCCAGATCATGAGATGCCCACGCTCCCGGTCGTAAGGAGCCGCCAGTCCCGCGTTAATGGACAACCCTCACAGGTCGCAGGGGCCTTGATCCCTGATAACACTCAACATTCTTGGCGGGATGACGTGGGGAAAGTTTTAAAAGTTTTGGCTTCGAGAGGAGTTTGATCATGGCGCTGGTGGGCAGACGAGATGGGCGCAATTTTGGCTATGGCCGGCAACTGAGCTATGCCGGGCCGCAAGCGCTGAGAGACATGTTCGGTGGCGGGCACTACGGGACCGTTAAAGCGCACTGTGATCGTTGGCAGGCATTCGTGCGCTGGTGCCGCTCAGACGATGGACCAGGACTCAACGATGCACGACAGGTAGATCGTCAGATCTTGGCGGATTACGTGGCGCATCTGCGTCACTTGGTCGATCGCGGCGACCTCTCCATCGCCACCGCACAAAATCGATTGTCCAGCGTCAACCGAACCATGGCGGCGCTTCGCGGTGATCAGTACGTGAAAGTGCCGAGTCCGAGCAAAGCGCTGGGAATGCAGCGCACCACCATCCGCACGACAGCTCCACAAGGCCAGGATCGCGAACACCTGATGCGAATCGTCGAGACGCTCAGCGAACAGCACTCTCGTGCCGCGGCCATCGCTCAGTTAGCGCGGGCCACCGGAATGCGCCTGCGCGAGGCCATTTTGGCCGACTTACCGCGCTTAAAACGTGAGGCCGAACACTACGGCAAGATCAACATCCAGGATGGCACCAAAGGGGGGCGCTCAGGTGCCTCGGCACCTCGCTGGATCAGAGTGGATGATCATATTCACGAAGCTTTGAGATTCGCCGAACAGGTCTCACCCCGCGGCAGCCACAACCTGCTTGCGCCGAATGAAAGATACCTCGATTTCCAACGGGAAATCGTCCGTCCCGCGCGGGACCTTCTCCATAAGCACAACCTCAAAGGCTTTCACGAGCTACGGGCGGCGTTTGCTTGTGAGCGCTATGAGCAAATTACCCAGCACCAAGCGCCGGTTAATGGTGGTCAGTGCTATGCCGTGGATCGGCGTCTTGACTGTGAGGCTCGCATGCAGATCAGCAAAGAACTGGGGCACAGTCGGATCGACGTTGCCGCTGCCTATATTGGAGGACGGACATGAGTAAGGCGTTTGATATGGAGATGTTCCTAGGTGGCGTGCTGACTGGATCGCATGCAACGCAGCAGCGGCATTTGCGGCAAGCCAGGATTATTAGCGCCGAGATCGCAGCGCGATGGCGGCGAGAGACGCCATGGAGCTGGCAGAGAAAACACCTAATTTGGTTTATGGACCATCGGCTAGCTGGGCGTAGTGAAGCGACTCGTTACTATTACCTGCTTACCGTCCGACTGCTCGCTCAGCGCCTACAGACGTCATGGACTTTCAATCTCTAAGTGGCACCTGATACCGATAGCAATCAACCCAAAAGCAACTGACCTTGACTAGTGGCTTTTTGCGTAGGCATCAGTCAGCTCCCCTTGATGAGCGCTGATGTCGAGCTCTAGACACAGCGGACACTCATCCGCTTGCTAGAGTGTAAACCTAGCTGTAAACTGTCAATCAAAGTGTCAAGCTGAGTAATCGAAATGGGAAAGAAATACGCAAACGCCCCAGTCTACTTCACCATCGGCCAGGTGCGTCACAACACACTGCTGTCACTGAAGGCTTACCTTCCGGCTATTCAGGAGCGGATGCGCAAGGCTGGTTACCCTGATTTCAAAAGCGCTCAGCAGATGCAATTCTCTTTTGGTGCTATTACAGGCGGGGATGACACGCAGCCTTTCCAGCCGGGCGTACAGCAGATCGAAAGCTATACGTTCTCCAACCTCGAAGGTACTCAAGGCTTTCTGATGGAGCCGAGTGCGCTTTCGTTTCGCTGCACTGAATACGAGACCTTTCCGAAGTTCTATGCTGAATTGGAACGGGGTTTGAGCATTCTGGAGGAAGCGGTCGACGGTCTCGCTTATTTTGAGCGCTTAGGCCTGAGGTACCTCGATGCTGTAGTACCTGCTGAAGGGGAAACCTTACAGCAGTACCTTGCTCGAGAGGTGTGGGGAACACCAGCCTCGCTCGATCTCAACCAGATGTACCAGTTCGAAGGGCAACCACTGACTTACAATCATTCTTTTGCCGAGTCGTCGGCCACCATCCCAAGCATAGGGCAGGTGGTCTCGCGGGTGGTTGCCCAGAACAGCGAACTGCGCTTTCCACCAGACCTGCTGCCAGATCCGCTCAAAGTTGGCGAGCGCTTCAGAGGACTCAATGGTCAGCACGCAACCGTTGACGTCGACGCCAGTTTTTCCGAGCGCCGAAAGTACGACTCGACCGAAATCAAAGATAGGTTTCAACACCTTCACGACCTCGTTGAGCTGTTCTTCAACGCGACTGTGACGGACTACGCACGGAAAGCATGGAGTTAACCTATGAGCACAATGTACGCGCCATCTCCAAACCCGGGAATGGCAAACCGATCATTTAATGCAGCAAGCCGGCATCTCGAATCCGAACGAGAGAAGGTCAAGCGCACGGCAGGCAGCGCAGCACTGGCTTGGGGCTACGGCCTGACTGTTGCCTTTGCACTATGCCTTGGAACCTTGTCACCACAACCCCAACCTCGCGAGAACCGGGCTAGCAAGGAATACAAAGAATCGGCTCAAGGCATCGCCAAGCATGAGCAAACAACTGCCCCACGGACAACCGCAGAAGCTATGTCTTACGTACGCAACACCTTGAAACCAGCGGTGACCGAATTGGCATTGATCTTCGGAGTTTCGAGGCAGGCGATTTATAACTGGCAAGCCGGTGAGCACATCTCAGAGGGCAACCAAGCCCTGCTCTACGAACTGGCCGCAGCGGCCGATCGTATCGTGGCCCATCCGCTAGCAGGACAAGTGAACGCCAAGCGGAAGCTCCCAGGCGGCAAATCTCTATTTGAAGCTGTTGCCGGAGGCATGTCGGGTGTAGAGGCAGCTGGGAAACTCATCGCTATGGCTCAAAAGGAAGGCGCACAACGTGCAGCAATGGACTCGAGACTGAAAACTCGAAATCGGGCCGCCGTAGATCTCGCGTCGATCGGCTCACCCCATTTGCAAGACAGAGCATGAGGTAGCAGTTGATGGTGAGCTGGAGTCGATCAACACCGTGGCGACAAGGTTATATTGTCGATAGCGAAACACTCGCCCAGCTCGGCATCACCATCGACGGCGATGACCAGGAAAAAATCATCGCAGCCGTCGCCACGCATGATTGCGACCTTGCGCAGCTAGCATACGGCGAACCGGAGGTGGAGCTCATTTTAGGGAAGGTCCTGACGGACAAACTTGATGGGAACTATACGCACTGCAAAACCGCGAGGCGCCTACATATCGAACTGACTGGCACGGACGAGCACTTACTTTGCGAATTCGATGCAAGCAAGCGGGTTAGGGTTCAGAAGGAGCATAAGGATCCGTCCAAGGCATTTGTGTCCTACGAGCCGACTCGGGCTGCCTTGATGAACGGCCAGGAACGAAGCATCTTCCAGCGCTGGCTAGCAGCAAGATATCGCCGATCATCGTTCCCGGACGAGTTTGACCGCAGGCTGCGAGATACAAAGGTTGCCGATCGACTTGCCAGGCTTTTTAAAGAGTCCGGGAACCACATTCCAGCAGTGTTCTTTGACGTTGATCAGGGGACGGAGAGAACCCGAGAAGGATCGGACGATCTTTACGAGCTCGCGATCTTGGTTCTCTACAAAACCGACGAAGATCCTGAGACTGCGGAAGAAGCAGCCTTGGCTGCAGCAAAGGCCATCGACGAACTTTTTCTGAGCCGCTGCAGAACAGGCGCGAATCAGGCTTGGGAATGGATCGAGCTGACAGAAATCAACGTGATATCCGATGAGGCGCTGACCTATGGTCAGTCGCTAAACCTGATCAGATGGCAGGCTGACTATGTGAGCTTGCGAAGCGACCCAGCGCAGCCAATTTTTGACGTCTGAGTGAAAAAATCTCAACTTCTGAGCCAACGGCCTGAAAACGAAGGGAAAATTAGAGGAGAAGGGTTGACGGCAAGATGATATGACAGGATAATTATAATTGCCGATAGCTTTTTTATCGACAAAAAAGCCCACCAATGTTTGCAGCATTGGCAGGCGATTTGAACCGTGCAATGGATGTTTTTGCAGAACTCCAAAGCACAATTAGAAAACAAACCCGGAGGTCAGGTTTCCATACTCGGGAAGAGATTCTACGTACATATCGATCTCTTTACAACACCTGCTTGACTAGCGGCATTTGCAGTGTCGCAAGTACTTCCGGGTTCTCTTGGAGAATCCGTATGACTTTGATTTGCAGACCCTTCATTACCCTCCGCAACGGCAAACGCCTTTTCGCACACGAGGTTGGTAAAACCGCGTTCTGCTTTGAGGTAGATGAAGTTCGGAAGGCGAAGCAACCAGAAGGAGCCGGTGAGCAAGGTACGCTCGACCTGACGGACGACAGCGCACCATCCAAGCCTCACTGATGTAGATAGAAAGCCCGGTAAGCTCAATCGCTTGCCGGGCTTTTTTGCTAAAATTTCTTTAGCACTGTTTTCAGCTTCCGGCCATTTTCCGCCATGGCCGCTTCCCACGCATTTATAGCAGTCAGCTCAAATTGAAAGAGTATCGAGCTTTGCCTTTTACACGAGGTCATGTGCTGTCGCTTACCCTAAGCGGTAGGGTCGTGCCCTCCATCATCCGACTATGAGGGTCTGCGATATCGAAACCTCGAGGCAGTGTAATTCCCTAAGTTCTTGTTTTAGCTTTCCTTGACTCGTTAATCATCAGAGGGGGCGCCTGAGGATAGTTTTAGAGATAGAAGTACGCGCCTATAGAAGTAAAATACTTAAAAATCAATTAGTTGTGAGAATTTTCGACTCCTGGTGCCGCACCATACAAAACAAAGCCCCTGCAGAAATGCAGGGGCTTTGTTGTTTCAGGAACGTCCACATTACGTCCACACTGCCTCAAGGCTGTGAAGTCCCAAATCGTCATTAATCCGGACGACTCGTCACCGAGGGACGTGCTTCTGCCAGTGCGGGTCGCAGCACCTCGTTTACACATACAGCTTTACCGGCCTTCATCTGACGTACAGATTCCAGCAAGTCCTTCCGGAATTGTTCCAATTCTTTGAGCATTAATGAGTTTTCTCATTCGGTTGCTCAGGTCGGCTACGAGCAGGCTGCCGAATAAGATCGCGCTTCAAACCTGACTGATTTCAAACACAAACGAAATCCTGCGTTGACTCGCACTCCACACATAACGCAGATGTTTGCCCTGCTTCGGAATCGACACCGCTGGCGGCCGGAACGCAGCGACACATTCGTGGCCCGGCAAACGCACGCTGTTGTAGAGCATTCCCCACGATTCAGACTCGCGCAGTTGTCGGGCAAACGCCTGTGACGGACCATAGGCTTCCGGATCGGGTTGATGCAAATGTGCAAAACCATCACGGACATCGTGCAGCGGCTTAACCACCCGATTGACGTAAGTCCGCATGGTCAACTCAAGGTCCGCTTCGTGGGTGGCTGCGAGGAAACGCTCCTGGTGATAGCAGGTTTCGGCGATGGCCGCGGCCTGGCTGCTGGCGGCGTAGTAGACGCCGAAGGTGCCATCGGTGAAGCGGCTGCTTTTGCCGATGTGGGTAAACGCCGCCATCACCGGGGTTGAACCGGGGCCGGAGAGCCGGTCTTCGGGGCGCACACGGGCGAGGACGCCGGCCTGCTCGATCAGGCGATCATTGGTCAGTGCTTCCAGCGCGTAGGCGACTTCCAGGTCTTCGGGGTCGAGCACGTCTTCGAACAACGCAATCGGCGGGAAGCTGCTGTTGACGATCCGGTAGGCCTTGGGCCATTGCGGCTCAGCCAGCGGCGGGGCCTTCAACCGCGCACCCCGTCGAGGTAGCGGCGCACGTCGGCGATGTCGACCACCCTCCCCGCCAGCATGTAATCCAGCGCGGTCCGGCCATTGAATGGCGCAGCCGTGTTGGGGCTGCTGACCCACGTATAAGCACGCTCGCGACTGTTGCTGAAGATGATGCTCAAGGCCTTGTGAATGCCCATCAGATACGAGATGCGCTCCAGCGTGTCGTGCGGCAGGCGAATGTTCGGCGGCAGGTGTTTGTACTTGTAGAACGTGGTGTTGCCGACGCCGCCCAGCAAAGTGCGCTGCTGTTCGGCGTTGCAACCCCAGCGCTCCATGAGATTGAAGAAAAACTTCAGCGCGACGCGCCCGGCTTCGGGGACGTCGAGTTGTTCACGCGGGGTGAGGGCTGGGGATGAGGTAGGCATGGTCGTCCTTCTAAGCGGGTCCGCAAGATGAGCGTAGTACACATATGAATTTTTTACATGAAATTATTCGTATACGAATAAACGCCTAAGAATTTCCAAGTTGACACGTTAATGTTCCGTGGCAGAGGATCTGCCTCAAGAGCGCGAAACCGAGTGCCATCAGGTGGCGATAGTCGGCGTTAGGAACCCCGTTGATGACCTGAAGATCAGCGCTCGGGTGAGACCTCTACCCTTGTTCAAGGGAGCAAAAAGCCGACAGCAATGTCGGTTTTTTATTGCCTGGTTTATTTGAGCATTTCGCTTGCCTAGTCGAAGTGCTGGCGAATTTTGCCTATGTGCATTCACATGCGGACGCTCTTCAGCGCCCCGTGAATGGCGGCTCTAGAGTCGCAACAAACTGGTGAAGACGAAATTGGAAAGCATCCCTGATGCTAAGGGCACTCGCGCTCAAAGCTGAAAAATATGCGCATATCTCGCCGGGGAAATTACAGGAGCCATAAGCCGTTTCTCCTCGAAAAACCCTCCCAGCGCACCAAAACCACGCACTTTTCTTGACCCCAATCACCCTCACGTCATCAAAAATCCCGATCCTGTGTCAGCTTCCAGCCATCGGCAGGGACATCAATTCGCTACTAAACCCGCGACAACTATGCTCAGGTGCTGGAATATAGCCGGCATATGACGCCGGACCGGCAGTCTCGTAAACAACAATACCCAGCCCACTTCAGAGGGCATTACCCATGGATAGCAGAACCTTACGCAACCTCATGCGCATCGTGCAGACCGGCTCGTTGTCGGCCGCAGCCGAGCATTCGTGCCTGACTGTGCAGGCCCTGGCCGCGCAGTTGAACAAGGTCGAAGAGCAGTTCGGTTTCCGCTTGTTTCGACGTTCCAACAAAGGGCTGACGCTGACGCCGCAAGGCACGGAGCTGACGCCCTACATGGACAAAGTGCTGATTGCCACGCGACAGATGGAAGAAAAGGTCGAGGCGCTCAAGGTACCCGGCCAGCGCACATTGAAGGTTGCGTTGAACAACACGTTGTCGTCTGACTTCAACCGGCGAATGATCGGACGCCTGATTGAGGTGTTTCCCGATTACCAGATGGAATTCAGCTACGCCGAGTCGATGGAAAACCTCAGCAAGCTGAAGAATGAGGACTTTGACCTCGCGGTGCTGATCGGCCCGCAGCGGCCGGGTTTGCCGAGCATTGTTTTGCCGGATGTGCAGGTGCAGGTGGTCGGTGCCCATTGCGGGCAGGAAAACGATCCACTGACGTTGCTGGGCAACAAGTTTCAGGTGCGTCCTGCGGAAGATTGTCCGTATTCCCACAGCTTCCTGCGTTTTCTCGACGCCGGACTGGGCAATCACGAGAACGGTCAGCGCATGGTTTATTCCTGCAGCGAGACCCTGACGCTGTCGTTGATCACGCAGATGGACGCAGTCGGCATGGTGTCGCGTGAGGCCGCGCAAAAGAACGGCCTGACGATCTTCCCCGGTTTCGAGGATTTTCTCGAAGTGCGTCTGGCGGTGAACAACCCTAACCTGTCAGGGCAGGCCCTGAACGACGTGGTCGATCTGCCGCTACATGAACGAGCCGAGCGCAATGTACGCAGCCGTCCCAACCGCCACACTGAGAAAGAGGTTTTTGCTGAAATACGCACATAACAACGTCGGAATGGCTGCATAAAATTCCGGGCGATCGAGCTGTAGGTGCTGATCCTTGATCAACAAGGGTGTCAGGCTGATCGCAGCGACGATCGCCACCGGCAGGTATTCCAGCGCCCGCGCAACGAATGGCGGCCAGTGCTCGGTGTTGACTTGCAGCGGCAGCGCGCGTGGCAGGAAGGTCACGGCCATCATCAGCGCGACCACCAGGATCAGGAACGTTTGGTCAGGCATACACCCACTCCGCAGCCCACAAACGTGGCGATGAATACGTTGAATGGCGAAGTGCCGACCAGGCTCAGCGCGCCCATGCAAACGACGGCAGCCGCGGCGGCGATGAGTTTGTTGCGGGTGTTGCACAGCGACACGAGCACGTAGAGCATCATCGCGGTCAGTGCGTAATCGAGCTGATATTTGATCAGGTGCGACGCATATTGCGCGCAGACGGCGCCCAACAATCCGCCCAGCACCCATGAGGTGTGGCAGAACAGGTTGAAGCCGATCAGGTAACGGATGTTGACCGGCGCGCCGGTGCCCAGTTTGACGCTGTGAAACGCGAAGGATTCGTCGGTCAGTCCACCGGCGTAGGCCCAGCGTTCCATGCGGCTCAGGCCCAATGCGCGCAGGGCCTTGGCCATGTACACCGACATCAGCATGTGCCGCGCATTGATCAGGAAGGTAGTCAGCACGATGGTGGTCAGCGACGCACCACTGGAGATCAGCGCCAGTGCGGCGAATTGCGAAGCGCCGGCGTAGACGAACAAGCACATCGCCACCGGCAGCCACATCGGCAGCCCGGCATTGACCGCCATCAGCCCGAACACGAACGACACCGTGAAGTAACCGGCCACCACCGGGCTGGCTTCGGCAAACGTGCGCGATGGCTGATGGGCAGCCATCAGCGGCGCACTGCCGGACGTTTCATTCATAGATCCCTCTCAAATGTCCGCTCGCCGTGGGGTTCGCAAAAACCCTGGGCAGTCCAGAATCGCTTGCCCGCGAGGTTAGCATCGTCGACGAACAGAAACATCCGTAATACACCGACCCGTTTCATGTCGGACGACGCCGCTTCCACCAGCCGCTGGCCGACGCCCTGGCTGCGATAGCGTGGGCTGACCGCCAAGTGGTTGATGGTGCCGCGACTGCCGAGCATGCCGCCGAGCACCGCACCGACGATTTCGCCCGCGACGTCGAAGGCCAGATAGGCGGTGGTGGTCTTCTGGATCAACACACCGCGCAGGCATTTGGCATCTTGCCACTCACAGAAGGACACTTCGTCGAACTGGCGGAAGAAGCGCTCCATGCGCTGCGCGTCTTTGGCGGTGGCACGTCGCAGCACCACCGGCGTCGAGCACTCGACGCCGTCGATTGGGGTGATCTGATTAGCGAACAATGTCGAAAGCGGTCCCGGGCCGCGAGAAGGAAATCGCCAGAATCTGCCGGTACGCCATGGCATGCGTGTGGGTGTTGCGCGCGGGGGTCACGTAGTGGCGCATGTCGCGGTCAAGGAAGTAGGTGGTGTCGAGAATTTCCTGGTAGGTGGTCGACGCCAATTGATGCTCGTGGATATCGTAAAGACGACTTTCCGCGCCCTCGACATTGTTGCGCCCCCAAAAGTGCACGCCGCTGAACGGATAACCGTCGCAGTGAATCCCTTCCGGGGTGATTTCCAGTTGCTTGCCGGGTTTGATCTCGATGCGGATCTGATGGATCTGGCACTGCCAGATTTCATCGTGCAGTTCTTCCGGCAGCACGCTTTTGTACACTTCAAAATCGGTGTCGATCAGGCTGCGCATCACCGGCGAAGTGATCACTTCATCGGAGAAGTCCTGAAAATGCCGCACAACACCGCCCACGTAGGCGTTGTTCTCCTTCGACTGCACGTAGGCGCGATGCTCGAGTTGCTTGAGCTCACGTGTTTTCGGGTTGTATTCAAAGTCGCTGTAACGACGGTAACGCATGCCGGCTTCGGCCTGACCGTAATAACTGTCTGGCTCCATGTTTTCCCAACTTTTGGTCAGTCTGACGAAGTCGGCAAAATGACCGTAGAGATTGAAGTCACCACCCTGGACGTTGACATATTTGTCGCGCCGTAGCGATTCGCCCACTTCTCTGTTCAAAACGATCATTACCAAATTCTCCGCTGCGTTGAGCGGCCTAATCTATTAGGTGGAGAATTTGCGTCCATGAGAAAGAATTTCAGGCATTTAAAGCCCCGTTTGAAACAGTACTTGAAGGCGCTTGAAAACCACTTTCAGGTGACAAAAACACGGGTTTTTTCCAGTTTTCGCAGAAAAGTCTTCGAAAAAAAACCCCGAGCCAGTCGGGGTTTTCTCATGTTTCTTACACCGGATCGTTCATCAGAAGATGTTGATCGGGTAGTCCACGAATACACGCAGCTCGTTGCCGCTGACGTTGTACTCGCTGGATTTCTGCGACACGCGCAGGATCGAGCTGCGCAATTTCACGCTCAAGTCTTTCGCCGGACCACTTTGTACGACGTATTTGACCTGGTTGAAAATCTCGCGCTCGGTGCCGCCTTCGCTGGTGGAGGTGGTGATGTTGTCGCCACGCACATAAGCGAAGTTATAACTCAGACCCGGTACGCCGAATGCGCCGAAGTCCAGGCCGTAACCCAACTGCCAGCTGCGCTCGTCTTCAGCGTTGAAGTCCGACCAGTAGGAGTTGGCCAGGTAGATGGTGTTGCCACCGTCACCGACACGACCTTGCTCTTTCTGATAGCCGCCGTAGGCGTAGCCCAGGTTGCTGTCGCCGGTGGAGCGCTGATGCGCCACGGTGAACGAGTGCGGGCCGGTGGCGAACGTTGCTGCCAGGCTCCAGATCTTGTTGTCATCACCGGTAGCGCCACTTTCGCGGACGTAAGAGTCGTCCAGCTTGGTGCGATAGCCGTTGAAGTCCAGGGTCAGGGACTGATCCTTGTCGATCGGGAACACGTAGTTGGCGTTCACGTATTGCTTCTTCAGCACGTCTTCGACGTCGGAAGCGTACAGCGCCGCCTTGAATTGTTCGGTGAACTGATAGCTGCCGCCCAACACGTTGATCGCCTTCAGACCACCGCTGTCACGGCCTTCAGCGCTTTTGCGCGACTCGGCAGTGAAACGACCGGCGTCCAGTTGCAGGCCTTTGATCTCTTTGGAAGTGATCAAGGTACCGGTGTAGCTTTCCGGCAGCAGACGCGAATTGTCATAGTTCAGCACCGGCAGGGCTGGCATCTGGTCACCGTAGGTCAGCACAGTGTTGGACAGACGGAATTTGACCGCAGCGCCGCCCTTGGACAAGTCATTGGCAGGCTTGCCGCTGTCGCCACGTTTGAAGAAGTCGATACCGCCGGCACCGCTGCGATCTTCGCTGCGTTCCAGGTTCAGGGCGTACAGGCCGAAAGCATCGACACCCACGCCGATGGTGCCTTGGGTGAAGCCGGACGAGAACGTACCGATAGCCGCTTGGCCCCACTCGGATTTGTCCGCGTTGCCGTCTTTGTAATCACGGTTGATGTAGGCATTGCGCAGCAGCACTTTGAGGCTGCTGTCTTCTACAAAACCCTTGGACTCGGCCTGGCCGTCAGCCATGGCCTGTGTGGCACTCAACATCCCCAGTGCGATCAGACTGATTCGCTTGTTCAACATTTTGTTTTCCTTATTACGGGTTGAAACGCGCTGTGTCGAACGGCTGAAACGGCGCTATTGCACTCTTTTTTCACCCCGAAACAAAAAGACCCGCCCACGGTAAAACCGTGTCGGGCCCTTTTATTATTTTTGAGTCATGGCGGTTGGCCACAGGCGTTGGGCCGAATCGTAGCCGCGCCCTCAATAATGTGTCAATTTCAAGAATCGTCTTTAAATAGGTAAAAATCGTCTAAGAATCGTAAATTTTGCGATAGCGCATTGCTCGGAAATGCGCTTAACCAGTGAATCCGGCGCGATTACGCGCAGCCATCGAGATCGCATAGCGCAGGGGATTGAGCCGGCTCATCGGCCACAACCGCTTGCCCCAACCAATCAGCAAACGCCTGCGGTTTACCTAACCACGGGCTGATGTCGATCAAGGTGAATTGCCCGTCCTGCTCCAGCGCCAATGTCGGAAAGCCCTGGCCGCCGAGTCGGGCCAGCAACGCGCGACTGGCTTTTACCTGCGCCTGGGGATCAACGGACTTAAACACCGTCACGAAAGTTGTCTGTACGTAACCCATCTGCGCCGCGACATCGAACAGTACAGACTCATCGGCAATCCGCCGCCCCTCCACGTAATGAGCGGTCTGCAAACACCCGAGCATCTGCAAACCGCGACCGTCGATGGACTCTGCCGCCATTACCGCAGCGATGGGTGGCGTTGAATCGAACACCGCCGAGTGATCACGCAACAGACCTTCGAAATACGCTTCGCCAAACGGCTGACCGGTGTATTCGGCAATGCGCCGGTCGTGGGGCATGACGTAATCGCGCAGTTGCGGCGAAACACGCTGGCGATTCGCGCCGCTCATCATTCCGCCCGCATGGGCAACGACCGGCAGCACTTGCTGCGCCGCTTGCACCAGCGGTTTGGCGCCGTAGCACCAGCCGCACAACGGATCGTAAATGTAGTGAAGGATCATGAGAGAACTCCGGCAACCAAACGGGGAAAATCGATGGCGGCAGATTATCCCTGCGGGCATTGGGGAAAAACGCCGGAATGGCTCTCAGACTGTTTCGCGAATCGGTCGAATGGGTTGCCTTGTTCGGCTACCGCTTCAAGCCCCCTCCCACAGGTTCAATGTTCGCCATGGTTTTCCATCGCGCATAAAAAAGCGCCGCCATCCCGGCAGCGCTTTTACCAATCCTTGTTGTTTTTCTTATCCTTGCATCACAGCCCACAACGCTTCCAGTTCGGCCTCGCTGAACAGGTCAGCGGGATAGCGCTCAATCATCATCCGGCGCGGATCAGGTTCCCTGATCTGACGCGTTCCATTGGACTTCAAAAAGTGCGCGACAATCTGGAGCGATTCGCCGTTTACGGCCATGGGATGCAAATTCCGCTCGCTGATTACGTTCACTTCGGCGTTCATTTCAGCGCTCTCTCCCCGTTCGTGAGCGGCTAAGTTATCCAAGGTATATGACAGAACTGTTGAAGTTCCCCCCCTCCCTAGTGCGCGGTATCCGATACAAGAGCTATGCCAAGGTTTCCGATTTGTCGACAGGCGGATACAAAGAAGCCCGCGGTCCAGCAGGACCGCGGGCTTCTTCGCACCCATCGCAAAAAACTTGCAGCCCGGGTGATTTATTAATCAACTCAGGCTGTTACGTCTCAACTCACTCTTTGTGCGGGGCTGGCTGCTGTTGGGTAAGGCAGTGGATATTGCCGCCGCCCAGTAACAATTCGCGGCCCGGCACCATCACCACTTCGTGCTGCGGGAACAGCTTCTGCAGGATTTCCCGCGCAGGCGCGTCCATCGGATCGTCGAAGCTCGGCGCGATGATGCCACCGTTGACGATCAGAAAGTTCACGTAGGAACCAGCCAGGCGCACGGAAGGGTTGCGTTCCTGGGTACCGTCCATCGGATCGACACCGGCGCACTCTTCTTCGGTCGCGTACAGCGGCCCTGGAATTGGCATCTTGTGCACCGTGAATGGGCGGCCCTTGGCGTCGGTGCTGCTTTGCAGCACGTTCATTGCGGCCTGGCAGCGCGGGTAATTCGGATCCTGCGGATCGTCGGTCCACGCCAGCAATACTTCGCCCGGGCGCACGTAGCAGCAGAAGTTATCCACATGGCCGTCGGTTTCGTCGTTGAACAGGCCATCCGGCAACCAGATGATCTTATCCACCGACAGATTGTCACGCAGCACCGCTTCGATCTCTTCGCGACCCAGATGCGGATTGCGGTTGTGGTTGAGCAGGCACTCTTCGGTGGTGATCAGCGTGCCTTCACCGTCGACGTGAATCGAACCGCCTTCCAGCACAAAACCTTCGGTGCGATAACGTGGGCTGCGCTCGATTTCGAGGATCTTGCCACCGACCTGCGAATCACGGTTCCACGGCGAATACAGACCGCCTTCAAACCCGCCCCAGGCATTGAAATCCCAGTTCACACCGCGCACTTCGCCGCTGTTGTTGATGACGAAAGTCGGGCCGCTGTCGCGCACCCAGGCGTCATCGCTGGACATCTCGACCACCCGAATATTCGGTACATCGAGGCGTGCACGAGCGTTCTCGTACTGACCGGCCGACACGGCAACCGTCACCGGCTCGAACCGCGCGATGGCTTTGGCCACGGCCGCATGCGCGGCTTGCGCCGGCTTGCCACCCAGGCGCCAGTTGTCCGGACGCTCGGGCCAGATCATCCAGGTCTGGGTCTGCGGCGCCCACTCGGCCGGCATGTAGAAGCCATCGTCACGCGGGGTACTTTTCAAGGTGGTCATCGGATCAGGACTCCAGGGAACCGTCGAGGGGGTTGCGAAGCAATGGCGACTTTATAACCGATAAATATCGGCATTAAAAGCCAACAAACATCCAGAGATCTAAAATAAAACAACTATTATCGATATAAATCTGAATCTCTGTAGGAGCTGCCGCAGGCTGCGATCTTTTGATTTTGAAGAGCCAGATCAAAAGATCGCAGCCTGCAGCAGCTCCTGCAGGGGTCTGATTTAGAGGCCTTCCTCAAGTACCCGATCCAGCATGTCGACAAAGAAATCCACACTGCGCTGCGAGGTGACCATCGGCGGTTTGATCTTGAGAATGTTCAGGTCATCCCCGGTCGGCTGCATGAAGATCCCCAGCTCGCGCAGGCGATCGCACAACAGCGTGGTCTCCTCGGTGGCCGGCTCCAGCGTCTCGCGGTTGCGGATCAGCTCCACCCCCAGATAGAACCCGGAACCATGCACCGCGCCCACCAGCGGATGTTTATCGATCAAGGCTTCCAGGCGCGCCTTGAAATGCCCGCCCACCACCCGGGCGTTTTCCCAGAGCTTTTCTTCTTCCATCACATCCAGCACCGCCATGCCGATCTGGCAGCTCACCGGACTGCCGCCGGCCGACGAGAAGAAATAACCTTCAGCTTCCAGTGCCTCGGCGATTTCCCGACGCGTGATCACCGCGCCCAGCGGCTGACCGTTGCCCATGCCCTTGGCCATGCAGATGATGTCCGGCACCACGCCTTGCTCTTCGAAGCCCCAGAAGAAGTGGCCCATGCGCCCGTAACCGACCTGAACTTCATCGGCGATGCACACCCCGCCCTGGGCCCGCACCAGCGCATAGACCTGTTTCAGATAACCGGGCGGCAGGGAAATCCCGCCGGCGTTGCCGTACACCGGTTCACAGATGAAACCGGCCAATTGGCGCTCCTGCGCGGCGATATGCGCCAGTTGCGTTTCGACGCTGTGTACATAATCCGGCGCAGAATCCAGGCCACGGAATTCGCCACGATAGAGGTTCGGCGCAGTCACCGGATGTACCCAGTCCGGACGGCTTTCCAGCGCTCGCGGGTTGTCGGCAACCGACGTCGACACCGCATCGGCGCCGACCGTCCAGCCGTGATAGGCCTCCAGCACGCTGAGCATGTCGCGGCCGCCGCTGTAGGCCCACGCCAGCCGGATCGCCAAGTCGTTGGCCTCACTGCCGCTGTTGACCAGAAACACCCGGTCCATGCCTTCCGGCGCCAGTTTCAGCAAGCGTTCGGAAAACTCCGCCACCGCCGCATAGTTGAAACGCGAGTTGGTGTTGAGCAGCGACCACTGCCGCGCCGCCACCTGCGCCATGCGCGGATGACCATGACCGAGCACCGCGACGTTGTTGAGCATGTCGAGGTAGGAGCGACCCTGCATGTCGATCAGGTGATTGCGCCAGCCACGCTCGATGCGCGGCGGGTCGACGTAATAATGTTTTTGCGTGCGGGCGAAACTGGCGTCACGTCGTTCGAGCAGGGTTTTGGCGTCCAGCTCCGGTTCGGCATCGCAGGCCAGCCCCAGCAGCGTGGCTGGCGAAGGACACAACGCCTGCCATGCGACCGCGCGCGAAGGGCTGCAGAACAACGGCGCATCCAGCGACGCAACGCGGCTCAACTGCACCTTCAACGGGCCATCGACCGACCCCAGCACCTGACCTTTGACCAGCGCCGCGCCACTGTGCAGCGAGGCGCTAACACCCCACAGGCGCACGCTGAGCTGGGGTCCGTCGAGTTGCAGCACACCGTCCGCCGCGTGATGCAGCACACCGGCAAACGGCGCTTCCACCGCCGAACCCTGCGGCACGCGCAACTCAACGTGCAGCGGGAACGTCTGGGGCTCGACCGCACTGTCCGGTCGCGTCTGCGACAGGCGATATTGTCCGTAACGGCTCGCCGCCAGACCATGCGCGGCAGCGGCTTCGGTCAGCAACCGTTGATCGATGCCCGGTTGCTCCCAGTTGCCCGCTTCGAAGTGCGGACTCAGGACGCCAAGATCGATCAGCGCAAACTCCCGCCCGACCAGTTCCGGCAGCAGCGGCGCGAAACCTTCACCGCCAATGGCCGGCAGCGGCTGGCCGACCGCCGTGAGAATCGCCGCCTCCATCAGCGCCAGCGGCACCGAAGTCGCTACGTGGAAGATTTCCCACTCATGTTCAAGGTTGTCGCGGCTGTAGGTGTTGCCCGGATCGATGCTGACCTGTTGCTCACCACTGAGCACCAGCACCGCCGCCCGCGCCACGATCAACGGCCACAACGCCAGCAATTCTTCATGTTGCAGCGGATTGACCGCGTGATAAGCCTGCACCGCTGGCAGAATCACAAACGGATCGCCGCCGGCATGGTGCAGCAGCGCCGCGCACGTCACCGACAGGTCAGTGATGCGCCAGGTGCGCACCAGATCACCGAAGTCGATCACGCCCTGCAATTGCCAATGACGCTTGGCATCGCGTTGCCAGACGGCATTATCGTCGGTGATGTCCATGTGGATCGCCTGCACCGGCAGCTTGTCCTGCAGCGGCTGCAAGCGACGTTCGGCCTGCTCGGCGGCGCCCGCGATCAGTGCGCGCTGGCGTTCATCCTTGATCACCGGCAGCAGGTGGCTGATCAGCGCACTGGCATGGCGCGCGTCCCATTGCAGCGTGCGCTGCAGGCCCGGGTGATCGAAGCCGGCCAGGGCCAGATCCATCTCGCCACACAGCCGACCGAAACCGGCCACCACGTCGTGGCCCAAGTGATCAAGATGCGTCAGCGGCTGACCTTCGATGTAGTCCAGCAATCGCACGTGCACCGGCTCGCCATCGGAGTCCAGCGACAGCAGATCCGCGCCATTGCCGGCCGGGATCACCCGGGGTACGTGCACTGACGAGTGTTCGGCAAGGTACTTGAGGCCTGCATGCTGAGCCTGCAACTCGACCAGTGCATAGTCGCCGCGGCAGATTTTCAGGACAAAGCGCCCACGCTCACTGTCGACCCGATAGTTCAGATCCTGCTGACTGCCCAGCGCCTGTAACGTGCCGCTGAGCCCGTAATGCTCCGCCAACCAATGCCGGGCCTGCGCCTCAGAGACCTGTGGGCTGGGCAAACTGGCGCGATGAATCAACGTGGCGAGCGGCATGGGACGACCCCTGAAATTTTATTAGGCGCCTATATCGCCATTGCTGCAGTAGATGCGCAACCCCCGATCACGGTAATTCCAGCGCTCGCATCCGTCGGCGCTTTGCGCAAGAATGTCGGCCATTCACATCTATCCGGGACAAACCTCATGAATGTAATCACCACCGATCTGCCCGGTGTTCTGATCATCGAACCCAAGGTATTTGGTGACGAGCGCGGCTTCTTCTACGAGAGTTTCAACGCCAAGGCGTTCCAGGATGCAACAGGGCTGGACACCCAGTTCGTTCAAGACAACCACTCACGCTCGCAGAAAGGCGTGCTGCGCGGTCTGCATTACCAGTTGCAAAATACCCAGGGCAAACTGGTTCGGGTGACCGCCGGCGAAGTGCTTGATGTGGCGGTGGACATTCGCCGCAGCTCGCCGCACTTCGGCAAATGGGTTGCCGTACGCCTGTCGGCCGAGAACCACCGCCAACTGTGGGTGCCGGAAGGCTTCGCCCATGGTTTCGTGGTACTGAGCGAGTTCGCCGAATTCCTCTACAAGACCACCAACTACTACGATCCATCATCCGAGCGCAGCATTCGTTGGAACGACCCCGCACTGGGCATCGACTGGCAACTGGACGAAGCGCCGAAGCTGTCGGCCAAGGATCAGGTCGGCGCGCTGCTCAAGGACGCTGACGTCTTCGCCTGAGCCTAGGCATAATGCGCCTGTCACTACAGGCGCATTCGGCTCATGAAACCTACCCTTCCCCGCAGACCCCGCTGGCGCAGCCTCGCCCTGCTGGCCCTGTGTCTGGCGCCGCTGCTGTGGCCGCTTGAGCATCTGGCCGAGCGCTATTACCGCAGTGAACTGGCCGGGCAAAACCGCCAGACCCTTGACCTCTACGTCGCCAACCTGCTGGGCACCCTGCACCGCTATGAAGTGTTGCCGCAGATCCTCGGCGACCTGCCGGCCCTGCGCGCCGTACTCGGCGCACCGGACGACGGCGTCACCCAGGGCAACGCCAATCGCCTGCTGAAAAACATCGCCGCACAGACTGGCGCAGAAGTCATGTACCTGATGGACACCAGCGGCCAGACCCTGGCGGCGTCGAACTGGGACAAACATGACAGCTTCGTGGGGCGCAATTTCGCTTTCCGTCCGTATTTCAGCGAAGCCATGGCTGGGCGTCTGGGACGCTTCTTCGGCCTCGGCACTACGTCGGCCAAACGCGGTTATTTCTTCGCCGCCGCCGTGCGCAATGGCGAAAAAATCATCGGCGTGCTGGTGATCAAGGTCGACCTCGATCACACCGAAAGTCTGTGGGGCAAAACCCCGGAACAACTGTTGGTGACCGACCATAACGGCGTGGTCATCCTCACCTCGCGCCCGGAGTGGCGTTTCCGATCAACCCGGACGTTGAGCGACACCGAGCGCTCGGCGATCACCGCGATCCTGCCCTATCCGACCCGCGAGCCGCGTCCGCTGAACCTCAGCGAAAACGCCTGGCTGACGCAGACCGTGAACATCGCCGAAACCGGCTGGAGCGTCAGCATCCTTGCCCCGCGCACGCTGATCGATCGCCCGGTGCGTACCGTTGTCGCGATCGGTGGCGCCACGCTGTTGGTGGTGATGCTCCTGCTCGGTTTGATGATGCAGCGCCGTCGACATTACCTGGAACGTATTGCCTTCGAAGCCAAGGCCCGCCGTGAACTCGAAGGCCGGGTGGCCGAGCGGACCAGCGATCTGGAAGGCCTCAACCGGCGCCTCAAGCAGGAAGTGCTGGAGCGCGAACAGGCTCAGCAGGAGCTGGTGCGTGCCCAGGACGACCTGGTCCAGGCCGGCAAACTCTCGGCACTGGGCACGATGTCGGCGAGCATCAGCCACGAGCTCAACCAACCGCTGGCGGCGATCCGCAGCTACGCGGAAAACGCCGAAGTGCTGCTTGATCACCAACGCACCGAAGACGCCCGTGGCAACCTCAAACTGATCAGCGAACTGACCGGGCGCATGGCCTCGATCATCGCCCACCTGCGTGCCTTCGCCCGCCGCGACCGCCATGCTCCGGAAAGCGTGGCCCTGCAACCGGCGCTGGATGATGCGCTGGCATTGCTGGCCAAACGGCGCCGCAGCATGGAAGTCGAGCTGATCCGCGACCTGCCCGCCGCCACCCTGTGGGTCGAGGCCGGGGAAACCCGACTGCGCCAGGTGCTCGGCAATCTGCTGGCCAACGCCCTCGATGCGCTGACCGAAAAAGGCCCGCCGCGCAAACTGTGGCTGAGTGCCGAATCCACCGCCGAGGGCGTCAATCTGTACATTCGCGACAACGGCCCGGGCTTTTGCATGGAAGCCCTCGGCCGCGCCAGCGAGCCCTTCTACACCACCAAGACCCGCACTCAGGGCCTTGGTCTGGGGCTGGCGATCTGTGAAACCCTGATGCGCGCCTTCGGCGGCGAACTGTCGTTCGCCAACCACAAGCAAGGTGGCGCCTTGATCACCCTGCGGCTGCGCGCCGGCGCACCCGGGGTCAGCCTGCAACCGTCCGAGGATCGAAGTGCATGACCATCGACAATCGCATTCAGGTGGTGTTGATCGACGACGATCCGCACCTGCGTCAGGCCCTCGGCCAGACCCTGGACCTGGCCGGGCTGAAAATCCTTCCGCTGTCCGAAGCCAAAGGTCTCGCCGCGCAACTGGAGCGTGACTGGCCCGGGGTGGTGGTCAGCGACATCCGCATGCCAGGCATGGACGGCCTGGAACTGTTGAGCGAATTGCACGCTCAGGATCCGGAGCTGCCGGTGTTGCTGATCACCGGCCACGGCGACGTGCCGCTGGCAGTGCAGGCGATGCGGGCCGGCGCCTATGACTTTCTGGAAAAACCGTTCGCCAGCGATGCCCTGCTCGACAGCGTGCGCCGCGCCCTCGCCCTGCGCCGGCTGGTGCTGGACAACCGCAGCCTGCGTCTGGCCCTCAGCGACCGTAACGAATTGAGCGCGCGACTGGTCGGCCATTCGGCGCCGATGCTGCGCCTGCGCGAGCAGATCGGCGCACTGGCGGCGACCAAGGCCGACGTGCTGATTCTCGGTGAAACCGGCGCCGGCAAAGAGGTCGTGGCCCGTGCGCTGCACGACCTGTCGAGCCGGCGTAACGGGCCGTTCGTGGCGATCAACGCCGGCGCCCTGGCTGAATCGGTGGTCGAAAGCGAGCTGTTCGGGCATGAACCGGGCGCCTTCACCGGCGCGCAGAAACGCCGGATCGGCAAGTTCGAATTCGCCAACGGCGGCACGCTGTTCCTCGATGAAATCGAAAGCATGAGCATGGACGTGCAGGTGAAACTGCTGCGCATGCTGCAAGAGCGTGTGGTCGAACGTCTGGGTGGCAATCAGTTGATCCCGCTGGACATCCGCGTCATCGCCGCGACCAAGGAAGACCTGCGGCAAGCCGCCGATCAAGGACGCTTCCGCGCCGACTTGTATTACCGTCTGAACGTGGCGCCGCTGCGCATTCCGCCACTGCGCGAACGCGGCGAAGATGCGCTGGTGCTGTTCCAGCATTATGCCGACGAAGCCAGCGCCCGCCATGGTCTGCCGCCGCACGAACTGCAACCGGCGCAACGCGCCTTGCTGTTGCGCCACACCTGGCCCGGCAATGTGCGCGAACTGCAGAACGCCGCCGAGCGTTTCGCCCTCGGTCTGGAACTGGCACTGGACAACAGTGGAAGTGAAGGCGGCGGCACCGCCGTGGAAGTCATCAGTGGCGGCCTGAGTGAGCAAGTGGAAAACTTCGAGAAATCGTTGATTGCCGCCGAACTGGCGCGCTCCCACAGTTCGGTGCGCAGCCTCGCCGAAGCCCTGGGCATTCCGCGCAAGACCCTGCACGACAAACTGCGCAAGCACGGCTTGAATTTCGCCGACAGTAACGCCCATGGAGACGAAGCCGAATGAGCCGCGACAGTCGCTATCTGGAATCGGTGCTGCATCACGACATTCCCCTGACCCGCGAGATGGGTCTGAAGGTCCTCGCCTGGCAGGAGCAGCAGTTGAGTTTGCACTTGCCGCTGGAGCCGAACGTCAATCACAAGAGCACCATGTTCGGCGGCAGTCTCTACTGCGGCGCGGTGCTGGCGGGTTGGGGCTGGCTGCATCTGCGCCTGAAAGAAGAAGGCATCGAAGACGGGCACATCGTGATTCAGGAAGGCCAGATCAGCTATCCGCTGCCTGTGACCGGTGATGCCAAAGCGATTTGCCCGGCACCGGAAGCGGCGGTCTGGAAGAAGTTTCTGGCGATGTATCAGCGTTATGGGCGGGCACGATTGACGCTCAACACGCGGATCGTCAACGCCGGGAGTGATGAAGATGCTGTGACGTTCAGCGGGCAATACGTTCTGCACCGCTGAAGCAAAAGATCGCAGCCTTCGGCAGCTCCTACAGGGGGATGCGAAATCCTCTGTAGGAGCTGCCGCAGGCTGCGATCTTTTGATCTCAGGAGCGAGCCAGCTCCAACAGTCTTGAACGCCACGCCGCCTTCGCCGGCAACGCCAGAAAGAACTCATTGAGCAGCGATTCCCGCGCCGGGTAACAGAACGCGTCGCCCTGCAGATCCATCACTTCGCCGCCGGCACCTTCGAGCACGCCCTGCGCCGCCGCGGTGTCCCATTGCGACGTCGGCGCCAATCGCGGATAACAATCCGCCGCCCCTTCAGCCAACAGACAAAACTTCAGCGAACTGCCGATGTTTGCCAGTTGCAACTCGCCCAGGCTGGCGCTCAAACCGGCGAGCAGACGTTCCTGCTCCGCACTGGAGTGGCGACGGCTCGCCACCACGGTAAACGCTTCACCGGGCGCGAGCGCATCACGCACCTGAATCGCCACCGGCGAACCACCCTTGTCCCCACGCCACGCGCCGAGACCGGCACCGCCAACATAGAACCGGCCATTGGTCGGCATCGACACCACGCCAAACACCACCCGCCCGTTTTCGATCAGGGCGATGTTGACGGTGAATTCTTCGCTGCCGCTGATGAACTCCTTGGTGCCATCCAGCGGGTCCACCAACCACCAGCGCTGCCACCCGGCGCGCACGCTCTGCGGAATGCTGGCGTCCTCCTCGGACAGAATCGGAATACTGGAGTCCAGTGCGGTCAGCCCGGCGACGATCACGTGGTGCGCGGCCATGTCCGCTGCGGTCACCGGTGAATCATCGGACTTGGCGGTGACCTCCACGCCAGAGCGCCAGAACGGCAGAATCGCCTCGCCAGCCTGCAATGCCAGCTCAACCACTGGCGCCATCAAAGGATGGGAAAAATTCATCGACATCTCACTCATGACTGAAAGAACCCGCGCTGCGTCAGCAGATCACGCGCCAGATACAGCGCCGCCAGGGCACGGCCTTCGGTAAATTGCGGGTTTTGCGCCAGCGCCGCCAGTTCACGCAGGTTGACCTTGTCGACCCGCATCGGCTCGGGCTCGTCGCCCTCCAGACGCTCCTCGTACAGATCGGTGGCCAGCACCACCTGAATCTTCTGGCTCATGTAACCGGGCGACAGCGACAACTCGGTCAGATGCTCCAGCTGGCGCGCGCCGAAACCGGCCTCTTCCTTGAGCTCGCGCTCGGCCGCTGCCAGCACATCTTCACCCGGCTCGATCAGGCCTTTGGGCAAGGACAGTTCGTATTCGTCGGTGCCGCCGCAGTATTCCTCGACCAGCACCGCGTGCTCGCTGTCGAGCATCGCCACAATCATCACCGCGCCATAACCCGCGCCTTTGCCGACCAGACGCTCGTAAGTGCGTTCCACGCCATTGGAAAAACGCAGCTTCAGTTCTTCGACGCAAAACAGACGACTGGTGGCAACAATCTCGCGGGCGAGTACAGTGGGTTTCTGGCGCATGCAAAGCTCCTTGGCGTGAACGCGCTACTATAACGCGGCTTTCCCGATTGTTTGTGTCGGATATCTTTCTACCGCTCGAGACGTTGCCATGCCTTCTTTACCGTGGTCTGACATCGATACCGTCCTGCTGGACATGGACGGTACGTTGTTGGACCTGCACTTCGACAACCACTTCTGGCTGGAACACCTGCCACAACGCTACGCCGATCTGCACGGAGTGAGCCGGGCCATGGCCGACATGGAACTGCAGCCGCTGTTCGAGCGCCATGCCGGACAGCTGCAGTGGTACTGCCTGGATTTCTGGAGTGCCGAACTGAAGCTCTCGGTACGTGAACTGAAACTGGAGACCGCGCACCTGATCGCGCTGCGTCCGGATGCCGATACCTTCCTGCAGGCGATCAAAGAGGCCGGCAAACAGGTGATCATGATCACCAACGCGCATCGCGATTCACTGTCGCTGAAACTGGAGCGGGTCGAACTGGCGCCGTATTTCGAACGGCTGATCAGCTCACACGATTACGGTTATCCCAAAGAGAACCCGCAGTTCTGGGATGCCTTGCAGGCGGATATCGATTTTGATCCGGCGCGCAGTCTGTTCATTGACGATACGTTGCCGATTCTGCGCAGTGCACGGGAATTTGGTGTGACGCATTTGTTGGCGGTGAAAGAACCGGACAGTCGCAAGGGGCCGAAGGACACGGCCGAGTTTGCGGCGGTTGAAGATTACCGCGATTTGATCCAGGGACTCTGATTTCCTGTAGGAGCTGCCGAAGGCTGCGATCTTTTGACTTTGATTGTTTAAAAAACAAGATCAAAAGATCGCAGCCTTCGGCAGCTCCTACAGGATGTTGTATTACTCGGGGATACGCAGGGTCTGGCCCGGATAGATTTTGTTCACGTCCTTGAGCATCGGTTTGTTGGCTTCGAAAATCTTGTTGTATTGGTTGGCATTGCCATACACCGCCAGGGAAATCGCGCTGAGGGTGTCGCCCTTCTTCACTACGACAAAACGTGCCGCAGCCACAACCGGCCCGGTCACTGTGATCTGATCATCAACACTGCCCACGCCTTCGATGTTACCCACCGCCAGCAGGATTTTTTCCTTCTCCTCCTGGCTTGCTACCTCACCGGTCACTGTGACCTTGTCGCCATCCACGGTTGCCTGAACATTCGGATTGCCCAGCCCGACCTTGCTGATGTGTTCCTTCAACTGCTCGCTGGCATTGGCATTACCAGGGGTCAGCAGATCGATCAGTTTCTCACCGGCCTCTTTCACAAAGCTCAACAGACTCATGGCGCACACTCCTTGATTTGGATTCCAGACGTCCAAGCCTAGACCACGTTTGCCGAACCCGGTTCCAGCCCGACCAATGACCCGGCTCCGCCGCTGGCTCAAGCGTCTGGCGCGCGTCCCGCAGATCGCGGCCCCTTGCTTGATCGACGGCGTCTATCAATAGATCGACAGTAGCGATTAGACGCGACAAGTTGCCGCGCCTAGTCTTAGCGTTGATCAATCCGTCGGTGATGCCATGAACGCCAAGCGCCCCACTTGCGCGGCGCCTGCACTTCAAACGCCCGCGCCCGCCGCCAGCCAGACCTACAGTTACAGCGATCTGCCCCTTGTGGAATCGGCCAGCACCGCGCTCGCCGAGGAAGTCGCGCTGGCGATCGCCTACAACGGCATCAGTCAGGCGGTGATGCTGGTGACGCCGACGGATCTGGAAGATTTCATCGTCGGTTTCAGCCTCGGCAGCGGCATCATCGCAGACGCCAGCGACATTTATGACCTGCAACTGACCGGCGCCGGCTCGGCGCAATACGCGCAAGTGACGATCGCCAACCGCGCGTTCTGGAACCTCAAACAACAGCGCCGACAGCTGGCCGGCACCAGCGGCTGCGGTCTGTGCGGCGTTGAAGCTGTCGAGCAGGCCCTGCCCGATCTGCAAGTCCTGCCCGGCGCACCGCTGCCGCCCGCCGCATGGCTCGACGGTCTGCGCCAGCGCATCGGTGCGTTCCAGCCCCTCGGCCAGCACTGCGGTGCGGTACACGCCGCGGTGTTCATGAACGCCAGCGGTGAATTGCTGCTGGGCCGTGAAGACATCGGTCGGCACAACGCCCTCGACAAGCTGATTGGCGGGCTGATCCGCCAGAAGATTTCAACCGACGGCGGCCTGGCGATTGTCACCAGCCGTTGCAGTCTCGAATTGATCCAGAAAGTGTTGCGCGCCGGGATCCAGACGCTGGTCAGCCTGTCCGCGCCCACGGGCCTTGCCGTGCAATGGGCCCGTCGCCACAACCTCAATCTCATCCACCTGCCGCAGAAGAATGCGCCGCGGGTCTATAGCCCAGCGATGGAGAACCAAGCGTGAGCCAACATCATCAAGCCGACCAGAAACCTGTCCCGCGCTACAAGCCTTACAAGGGCCCTGCCGGCGGTTGGGGTGCACTGATCAGTGTGGCTCAGGCCTGGTTGACCAGCGACAACGCGCTGAAAAACTTGCGCATGATGCTCAAGACCAACCAGAACGGCGGCTTCGACTGCCCGGGCTGCGCCTGGGGCGATTCGCCGGAAAGCGGCATGGTCAAGTTCTGCGAGAACGGCGCCAAAGCGGTGAACTGGGAAGCGACCAAGCGTCGAGTGGACGGCAAGTTCTTCGCCAAACACAGCGTCACGTCGTTGCTGGAGCAGAGCGACTATTGGCTTGAATACCAGGGCCGCCTGACCGAGCCGATGGTCTACGATGCGCAGACCGACCGCTACAAGCCGATCGCCTGGGACGACGCCTTTGCCCTGATCGGCAAGCACCTGCAAGCGTTGTCGAGCCCGGATCAAGCCGAGTTCTACACCTCGGGCCGCGCCAGCAACGAAGCGGCGTACCTGTATCAACTGTTCGTGCGTGCCTACGGCACCAACAACTTCCCCGACTGCTCGAACATGTGCCACGAGGCCAGCGGTGTGGCGTTGGCGCAGAGCGTTGGCGTCGGCAAAGGCACGGTCACCTTCGACGACTTCGAACACGCCGATGCGATTTTCGTCTGGGGCCAGAACCCCGGCACCAACCATCCACGGATGCTCGAGCCGCTGCGCGAAGCCGTGAAGCGCGGCGCACAAGTGGTGTGCATCAACCCGCTGAAAGAGCGCGGTCTGGAACGTTTTCAGCATCCACAGCACCCGCTGGAAATGCTCACCAATGGCGACAAACCGACCAACACCGCGTACTTCCGTCCGGCACTGGGCGGCGACATGGCGGTACTGCGCGGCATGGCCAAGTTCCTCCTGCAGTGGGAGCGCGATGCGCAGAAGGCCGGTGAACCTGCAGTGTTCGATCACGACTTCCTCAATGCCCACAGCACCAACGTGCTGGAGTATCTCGGCGTGGTGGATGACACGCCATGGGAGCAGATCGTCGCGCAGTCCGGCCTGACCCTGTTGGAAATCGAACAAGCGGCGCGCATGTACGCCAAAGGCAAGAACGTGATCATGTGCTGGGCGATGGGTATCACCCAGCATCGCCACTCGGTGCCGACCATCCAGGAAATCGCCAACCTGATGCTGCTGCGCGGCAACGTCGGCAAACCCGGGGCCGGCCTGTGCCCGGTGCGCGGTCACAGTAACGTGCAGGGCGACCGCACCATGGGCATCAACGAGCGCCCACCGGTAGCGTTCCTTGACGCTCTTGAGCGGCGTTTCCAGTTCAAGGTGCCGCGTGACAACGGGCACAACGTGGTCGAGGCGATCCACGCCATGGCCGAGGGCCGCGCCAAGGTCTTCATCGGTCTGGGCGGCAACTTCGCCCAGGCCACGCCGGACAGCCCGCGCACCTTCGCGGCGCTGAGCAACTGCGACCTCACGGTGCAGATCAGCACCAAGCTCAACCGCAGCCACCTGGCCCACGGCAAGGACGCGCTGATCCTGCCTTGCCTCGGCCGCACCGACATCGACATCCAGACCGAAGGCCCGCAGGCAGTCACCGTGGAAGACTCGTTCAGCATGGTTCACGCCTCCAATGGTCAGTTGCAGCCGCTGTCGAACCAGATGCGCTCGGAACCGGCGATCATTGCCGGGATCGCCGCCGCCACGCTGGGCAGCAAACCGGTGGACTGGAACTGGCTGGTGGCCGATTACGGGCGCATCCGCGACCTGATCGCCGATACCATTCCGGGCTTCAAGGACTTCAACGAGAAGGTCAAGAATCCAGGTGGGTTCTACCTCGGCAACAGTGCTGGCGCACGCAAGTGGAACACCCCGTCGGGCCGGGCCAATTTCCGCGCCAACCGGCTGCCCAAGGATCTGGTGCACGAACGTACCCGCGCCACCGGGCAACTGCCGGACCTGATCCTGCAATCGATGCGCTCCCACGATCAGTACAACACCACCATCTATGGCCTCGACGACCGTTATCGTGGGGTCAAGGGCCAGCGCGATGTGCTGTTCGCCAACGAGGCCGACATCATTCGCCTGGGCTTCCGCCCGGGGCAGAAGGCTGACATCGTGTCGATCTGGGACGATGGCCGTGAGCGTCGGGTGAAAGGCTTTACCTTGCTGGCGTTTGATATTCCTGCCGGTCAGGCGGCGGCTTACTACCCGGAAGTAAATCCGCTGGTGCCGCTGGAAAGCACCGGAGATGGCAGCCATACGCCGACATCGAAGTTCATTGCGATCCGCCTTGAGGCGGCCAGTGAGACCGGGTTGATCATGGCCAAGTCCGCTTAAACTCGCGGCCCTGTGGCGAGGGAGCTTGCTCCCGCTGGAGGCCGCAGGACTGCCTCCGTTTTGCATTTTTTGGGGCCGCTTCGCGGCCCGGCGGGAGTAAGCTCCCTCGCCAAAGAATCTGTGTTGAGTCTCAGTTTCCTGAAGCTTTCGAACGCCCACAAAAAAGGCCGTTTTTTCTCAAAAACGGCCTGTCCGAAGTAGCTAAAGACCGGCGAAAATCGCTTAAGTTCCGCATACAAAACAGCAACTTGCAGAATTGTATACAGGTCGTGTTATTCGTCGGATTTCGATTGTCAGTCTTGGTACAGAGCCTCAGGATCGCGCCGTCATCCCTTTGAGGCTCCTCTATGAAGTTCTCCTCGATTCTCTTGTTGTCCCTTGGCCGGTCAGTGGCTTCGCTTCTGCCGGAGGCACCACCGAAGCAGGTGTGGGCGGCGCATTGGGCGGGGTTCTTGGCTCGGTCGTCGGTCAGTCTTTAGGCGGCAATACAGGTTCAACCATTGGCGCAGCCCTGGGCGGCGCGGGTGGTAGCGCGGTCGGCGCCAACAAGCACAGCCGTGGCGAAGCAGCCATTGGTGGTGCGCTGGGCGCAGCCGGCGGTAACGTGGTCGGCCGCAGCATGGGCGGCACCACCGGCAGCCTGATCGGCGCCGCAGCAGGTGGCGGCGCCGGTGGCGCGCTGGGCAACTACATGGGTAACGAAAGCCGTGACGATGATCGTCATTACGATCGCGGCCGCGACGACCGTCGCTACTACCGCGACCGTCATCCTGGCCGTGGCCACGCTTATGGTCACCGCAAACATCACCGCTACTATCGCGACTAATCCGTTGCGTTAAGCGGGAAAGCAAAAATCGCAGCCCTTGGGCTGCGATTTTTTTTGCTCTGGTTCAAACCACCAGACGCTCCAGCGCTTCACGCAATCTGCCTGGAATCGACACCGGCTGATTGCTCGTTCGTTCCACGAATACATGGACGAAACGCCCCGCCGCACAGGCCTCAGTTTCACCGACCTTGAACAACGCCAATTCGTATTGCACCGAACTGTTGCCCAGCTTGCCGACCCGCAGACCGATCTCGATCAAGTCCGGAAAAGCGATCGAGGCAAAGTAGTCACAGGCCGAACTGACCACAAACCCCACCACCTCGCCGTCATGAATATCCAGGCCGCCGACCTGGATCAGGTAGGTATTCACTGCAGTGTCGAAGAAGCTGTAATAGGTGACATTATTCACATGCCCGTAGACGTCGTTGTCGTGCCAGCGCGTGGTGACCGGCTGGAAATGCGGGTAATCGGAGCGTTGTGGCATCGGGTTGGACATCAGCATTGATCCAGGAAGTTTTGCGAGCAGTCTAAAGGCGAAACCTTGGTGGCTCTAGCAATCAGCGTTCGGCAAACCCCTTGCCCTGAGCCGCCAGCTCGCCAATCAAGCGCGCCGGTTGCCACTGATCACCCTGCCGCGTTTGCAGTGCCAGCAAGCGCTGATGAATGTCCGCCAGCCCCTGCTGATCCGCCCAGGCCATCGGACCGCCCTTGTCGGCCGGGAATCCGTAGCCGTTCAGGTACACCAGATCAATGTCATGGGCCGACCCGGCAATGCCTTCCTGAAGAATCTTTGCGCCCTCGTTGACCAGCGCCAGCAGGCAACGCTCCAGAATCTCCTCCGGACCGATCGCGCGGCGCTGGAAGCCCAGCTCTTCGCTGACCCGCAGCACCAGTGCATCGACTTCGGGATCAGGCTCGGCCTGTCGACTGCCCGGCTCATAGTGATAATAACCATTGCCGGATTTCTGCCCGAAGCGGCCCATCTCGCACAAACGGTTGTCCACCTGAACCTCCGGCGCATCCTGCCCCTTGCCGGCCAGCTCGCGTGCGCGCCATTCCAGATCAATACCGACGACGTCATACATGCGGAACGGCCCCATGGCGAAACCGAACCCCTGCAGCGCCGCATCCACCTGTTGTGGATAAGCGCCCTCGAGCAGCATCTTGCGCGCCTCCAGCACGTACGGATGCAGCATACGATTGCCGATAAAGCCGTGGCAGTTGCCCGACACCACACTGACCTTGCCCATGCGCTTGCCCAGCGCCAGCGCCGCTTCCAGTGCAGGCGGCGAAGTCTGTGCCCCACGGACGATTTCCAGCAGTTTCATGATGTGCGCGGGGCTGAAGAAATGCAGGCCGAGCACTTGCGACGGACGTCGAGTCGCAGCAGCAATCGCGTCGATATCCAGCGCCGAAGTGTTACTCGCCAACAACGCCTCAGGCTTGAGCAGGCCATCCAGCTCGCGAAAGATCTTCTGCTTGAGCTCAAGGTTTTCGTATACCGCTTCGATCACCAGATCGACATTGCGAATCGCCGGGTAATCCGCCGCCGCGCTGATCCGGGCAAGGCGTGCGTCGGCTTCGACCTGATCGATCCGGCCCTGACGCACATTGTGTGCATAGGTGTCGGCCACCGTCGCCAGTGCCTGCTCAAGCATCTGTGGATTGTTATCGACCCACTGCACGGCGATGCCAGCATTGGCCAGGCACATGACAATGCCGCGGCCCATGGTGCCCGCGCCGATCACGGCAGCTTGCTGAATATCGAAGGATGTCTGGCTCATGTTGTTCTCTTGTTGGCGATCCAAAGACAGCCTTCACCATAGTCAGGCACCGGACGTTTTTGAAGTTTATTACCGTGATGAGCGACATTCAGCGCATGGATAAACCCCAATCGCCCTGAAATCGCACACTGCAGGAACCGCCGACCTATCAGAGATGTTCTTGAGCCCAACTGCGAACCTCGGCGTACGGATACTCCTCCAGCGCCGCATACCCCGAAATCGTCCGTGCCTTTAACCTGGTGAACAACGGCACACTGATCCCGCACAGAAACCGCGTCAGCCGCTCCGCCGTCGGCACACTGCCAGTGTGCTGTTCGTGCCTGTGGATAAAATCACCGCACAGCGCCGCGAAGTTTTTATCCACAAGCGCTGGCAACTCGGGAGGCGCCGGAAGGCGTGCGACATCACCGTGGCACACCGAACAGTGCCCGCATCGCTCGGGGGCGTTGTGATCGCCGAAGTGCTCGGCCAGGCGATGACCCAGGCAACGCTCAGTGCCGAACAGATCGAGCATGGCGTGAATCCGTGCTATTTCAGTCTGTTCATGCCGGGTGAAATACGCATGCAATTCGGCGCTCAAAACAGCGCTGTCGAAATCACTGTGCAGCACGTTGTAGACCTCGGTCATCTGCTTGCTCTCAAGCTCGACCCAGCCCTTCTCCTGAAAGTAATCCAGCGCCTTCACCACCCGGTTGCGCTCAGCCGAATACTGCGTGTACATCGCTTCGAAATTCACCGTGGCCCAGGTGCGTGCGCGACTGGAGGTGTGGATGATGGCCGCGACGAAATCCCTGCGCTCACCGTCGAAACGCTCAAGCAAGGCTTCCGGCTCCAGCAGGTATTTGAAACGGTATTCGGCGTAATAGGCATAGCGCGGCGCGATCAAACCGCACAGCTCCATTTGCACCAGTAAAGTTTTCAGCGGCAACGCGCGAATGTTGCTCTGGTCGGCCAGCGGCCCGAGCAGAAACTCCCACTGCCCTTCGGCTGCGGCAGCCTGCATTTCTTCCAGCACACAACGAATCCCCTCACGCTCCGGGGTATCGCCGTAGACGAAGTTTTCCAGCACGTTGAGGCTGTCGCGGTTGGCCAGCACCAGGCAATCCGACGGCTGCCCGTCGCGTCCGGCGCGACCGATTTCCTGACTGTAGTTTTCGATGGATTTCGGCAAGTCGAAATGCACCACGTTGCGGATGTCGCTCTTGTCGATCCCCATACCGAAGGCAATGGTTGCGACGATGCAATTGGACTGCCCGGCCATGAATTCCTTCTGAATCGCCTCGCGCTGATCATTGGGCAAACCGGCGTGATAGGCCTGGGCCTGTATGCCGTTGCGCCCCAGATGCTCGGCGATGTGTTCGGCAGTTTTCTGCAGCGTCACGTAGACAATGCTCGGCTGGCCTGGACGCTCGCTCATCCACTCCACCAGGCGCCGGCGTTTGTCCTCGCCGCGTACCGGTTCCACCAGCAGATTGAGGTTGGGTCGATAGAAACCGGTGGTCACCACATCAGCAGCGGCGATGGCGAATCTGGCCTGCATGTCGGCGACAACTTTCGGCGTCGCCGTGGCCGTCAGCAGCAGGGTTTGCGGGATGTTGAACTGGCGCTGATAGTCCGGCAGCTTCAGATAGTCGGGGCGGAAGTTGTGGCCCCATTCCGAAATACAGTGCGCTTCATCAATCACCAGCAACGAGATCGGCACCTGCTGCAAAAAGTTGCGGAAACGCTCGTTCTTCAGGCGCTCCACCGAAATCATCAGAATCTTCAATTCACCCGAACGGGCGCGGGCCATCACGTCATTGGCATCATCGCGACTTTGCGCCGAATCGATGCTGCCGGCACTGATACCGTGACGTTTGAGGAATGCCAGTTGATCCTGCATCAACGCCAACAGCGGCGACACCACCAGGGTCAGATGCGGCAGCAACAGCGCCGGCACTTGATAGCACAGTGACTTGCCGGACCCGGTGGGGAAAATCGCCGCCGCCGAGCGCCCGGCCAATACAGCGCTGATTGCCGCTTCCTGCCCGGGTCGAAACTGTGGATAACCGAAAACCTGTTCCAGGGTGTGGTGCATGCGCTGTCACTCCGTTGACCGCTGTGATGCCAACAGCCTAGCGGGCGATCACAGCGAGTCGAGAAAAGGTCGGGGGTCAATTCGATACGGGATGATACAGCGCCGGGGCGGATCCCACCGGATCAAACAAAGGAAACAATTTGCCTCTCGCCGGCCTGACCGCAAGGCAGGTAACGTGCGCCGCATCCACGAAACGAGCGTCGTGCCAGGACGGCCGACACCCGTGGGTCAACTCAAGGAATAAACATGTCCGACAGACTGAAACTGCTCCTCACCCTGACGCTCGCATCGCTGTTGCTGGGCGGATGCATGCAACTCCCCGATGACATTCCGCCCCTCGCCATGCGCGCCACTGCAGATCACGTAGTCACCTAGGTCTCGTCGCAACGACAGGCTAGGGACGCAGCACGGCCACCCGAAGTTGCGCATTCAGTTCCTGTTCATGCACACCCTGGCTCTTGCTCGCCCACTGTGCATGGGCCGGACTGATATCGCCGGTAAACGCCGCCGCCAGTTGTCGCAGGTCCGCCACACTGCGCACTCGTGCACAGAACAGCTGTTCGCCACAGTCCTGACTGGCGTTGCGATAAATGCCCAGCAAACGCTCCCACAGTCCCTCGCGCACCTGTCGGATCGGTTTGAGCCGCACATGCGGCACATCCAGTTGCCGTTGCAGTGCGCCAGCATCCAGCGTTTCACTCGCCAACAGGACTTTGGCGAACATCAACACTTCGGCACGTGAAGCAGTATCGATGCGGGCCTGGCTGGACAGCGCGTCGGGCCAGCCGGTGCGTTGCAGATCGACAAACACCCAGCCGTTGCCGGCATCAGCAGCTACGGCCAAGCGACAACCCATGGTCCCCAGCAATAAAATCGAGGCTATTCGTAGCCACCGCATACTCAATTCCCTTTAAGCGCGCATCGGACGTTTGGAAACGTCCTACAGTTTCTGGCGCGCACCATACAGAGGATTCTCAAGAAACGCCTGTGAATCCCGTGGGAAATTTCTGCGCTAAGGGTTTTACCTCGAAAAAGCTGCAAAACCTTGTAGGGCAATTGCCCGAGTCTCGGAAAAACCCCTACGAACTCCGTCCATCACGGCGGTCTTGTGACCCCTTGCCACGCACTTCTATAGTGGCCGGCGCGGCTGCAACCACTGGAGCGACTTCGTACAGGACACGTCTGAACATGAACATGCATAACCCGCTGGCCAATCGTTATCGCCCGCTCAAAAGCACCGACGGCGATCATCCGGTGCTGACCATAGATACCCAAGCCAGCCACGGCGAACTGCTCGACGCTGCGCATCAACGCCTGCGTGCCGCCAGCGATTTGCTGGAGACTCTTTACTGTTTGTGTTTCAAACAGGCCGATGTCAAAGACATCCCGAACATCGTCAACGCCCTGTATTTATTGACCCAAGACGGCTGCGAACTTCTGGAAGTAGCAAAACTTCAACTTGCAAACGCTTTATAAAATCACGCGCACAAACAACGCAACAACTAACCACTTCATATCCGCAATATAAAAAACTAGCCTGCTTGCTCTTAATTCATTCAAGAGCAACATGATGAGCACATTGACTATTTTCTTTTGCGGCACGGGTTCCACCAAGTTCGACACCAGCAACAACAACTATTGGAACGGCGAGTTGGTGTCCACTCTCGCTTCGCACCACGCGGGCCGCGAGTTCGCCGAATGGATTGTCGTCGACGGCCCCGGCTCCAGTAACCTGCAGGCCGATGAGCTGTTCACCAAATCTGCCGACTACGGTCTCAGCGGCACGTTGTTCGGCAAGGGCTGGGAGGAAAACGTGCTGCACGCAATGAACATCATCAAAGGCAAGTGCGACTGGCAACGCCAACAACTGACCGAAGCGGAATACAACCGTCTCAAAGCGGCCGGTATTCCCATTGAAGATGTAAAAATCGAAGGCTCCTGGTTTTGGCGTAAATACAACTACGGAGAACGCAGCGTGACCCAGCAGAAGTTGCAGGAGCAAATCATTAAAACGTTCCGCAAGGATGGCATTATTCCCACTCAGGTCAACCTGGTCGGCTGGAGTCGAGGCGGTATAAGTTGCCATATGCTGGCCAACGCCATGTTCAATGACAGTGCTTTGAAAAGCATTCCGGTGAAGATCCTCGCCATTGATCCGGTGCCCGGTATCGGCAACTTCCAGGAACATCGGGTCAAACTCAACAGCAACGTCAAAGAGTACGTTGGCTTCTATGCCCGCGACGAGCGTTCGAAAGGTTTCAGCTGCGTTATCCCGCAAACGGCTACCGGTACGCGCACGCATATCTTCCCGATCCCCGGCCGCCACGCCACCCTGGTCGGCAACGCTGCCGCTGACGGCAACGCCGGCCCGAAGGTCCTCGCCGAACCCGGCCAATTCGTGCGCCACTTCGCCGAGACCTGCCTCAAGCGTTGGGGCACCCCGCTGACCAACTCCCTGAACCTGAGCGACGCCGCCCTGAAGCAATGCGGCGATGCGATGGTCAGGGACGCCGCGAAATACAAGGCCATGGAAAAGTACTCCTACACCTGGTTCACCGAACTGGACCAAGGCGAACGCTACGTGTCGCTGGGCAGCAGAGGTTTGCCTTTCTCGTCGGTGAAGGGCGGGATCTACGCGCCGGCGACCGGACTGACGACGAGTGTGCTGGATGTCGAGGGGTATCGGGCGATTCGTTGAAAACCGTGATAGATCTGTAGGAACGGCCTGCTCGAATCTGCATCCCGTTCCTACACGCAGCGGCGCCTTGTCTTCTATCGGCGCCGATAGGCCGAAACCTATAGTTGTGACTGTCGCTGCCAATTCAGCGGCTCGGGCTTGGTCACCCGATTGGATCATGCATTCGCGTCCGCTGTATGCTGCCGGCACTCAATTGCCAGCAGCGTTATGGTGGCTGTGTTTGGGACGCTTTCGAGCGTGCCGGGTATGTGCATGATCCTCACCGGTTGACCAACCCGAACACAGTCGCCTCCAGTCGCTTGGTCACGATGTGGTGGCTTCATTCGAAGCAATTGAGGATCTAAAAATGAAATCATGGAACGAGCTCCACTCCGATCGCTACCGCCCCGTCGACTCCAACCTCACTGACACCAAGCCCCTGGTCATCGACACCGATGCCAACCCGCAAGACATCCTCGAATGCGCCGTCCAGCGCCTGCGTGCGTCCAGTGACCTGCTGCAAACGCTCTACTGCATCTGCTTCAAACACGCCGACGTCGAAGACATCCCGCACATCACCCATGCCCTCTACCTGCTGACCAAAGACGGCAGCGACCTGCTGCAAGTCGCCCAGCAGAAAATGCTCAGCTGGAAAGCCCCGGCCTGAAGCTGAGTGAGCGAATCGCTCTCAGGCAATACCTGAGAGCGATGGAAAAAACGCAATCAAATGATGGAGATTCTCGTGAGCAAATTTTTTGATGAGCTGATGGAAAGCGTCAAACAGGCAGATGAAATCTTTCGCCGCGAGCACGGAGACCTCGACTCGCCAACTGCTCCAAAGATGCCGCTGGAAAATTGAAGAGCACCTTCAAAGCACACCGTTTCCTGACAATGACGAAGACAAATAAGTACCAAAATTATGCTTATTAGCCATAAAAACAGGTGGAATACTTCCAGTTAGCTGTTTCTGCCTCCACTTGTCTTGCCGAACATTCTTCTTAGTCTTAAGTGCTACTATTCTGGTAGTTAAGGCTTAAAAATGAAGGAATATTGGCACATGGCTAATAAGACAGCACCGCTCTTGCCCGCGACTTCCAGACTGCTTTCCGAGTTTGGCGAGCGCCTGAAGCTGGCCCGCCTGCGCCGTAAACTGACGGCCAAACAAGTCGCAGAACGATCAGGCATGTCGCTGACAACCCTGCGCTCACTGGAGTCTGGTGGCTCGGGAGTAACCATCGGTGCCTATCTATCAGTCATGCAGGTACTCGGGCTGGAAAAGGATCTGAATAAACTGGCCGAGGCCGATGAGATGGGGCGCCGATTGCAGGACGCGCAATTGCTGCCTGGATCAAACCCCCAACGAGTACGCGGAACATCCAGGATCAAGAGGTCGCCTCTGGTCGGCGAAAAGAGCACAAGAGTGGAGGAAGACAGCGCCTACATCGCCAGCCTGACGGAAGATTTTCCCCTCAACACCCACTCGCTTTCAGAACTGTTGAACAAGAAAAAAAGCGGCTCCAAAACAGGTGAAGAATGACGCGAATTGCGGTTTATGCAGATTGGGAATCCTTAAATGGCGCAAGACGCCTCGGATTCCTGCATGTCAGAAAGGCCCGTGCTAACGAAGTGTTCGAGTTTGAGTACGATCCAGCCGCACTGGCCGATCCTGAACTGAACTTCATGAAGCTCGATCCCCGTATCAACTTTTTCGAAGGACACCAGTTCCCCGGCGGGCACCAAACCCAGTTCGGCGCGTTTGCAGACTCAAGCCCCGATCGTTGGGGACGTTTATTGATGAAACGGCGTCTGGAGCGAGACATTCGAGACGGGCTGTTGCCAAGCGGCAGCAAGCTTTACGAATCCGACTGCCTACTGGGTGTACATGACCTCTTTCGCGTTGGAGGCCTGCGCTACAAGCTTAACGATGAAGGCAACTTTCTTGATGACCGCGACGGCATAGCAGCCCCGCCGTTTCTGGAGTTGCGCGCACTGGAGCAAGCGAGCCGCGCACTGGAAAACGATCCGGATAACACAGCACTTGAAGGACGCGAGTGGCTGAAAATGCTGATCGCACCCGGCGGCTCGCTGGGTGGCGCCAGACCCAAGGCCAGCGTCGCAGATCGGCACGGTCATCTGTGGATCGCCAAGTTTCCTAGCATTCGAGATGACTACGACGTCGGTGCCTGGGAAATGGTGGTGAATGCTCTCGCCAAGAACTGCGGCTTAAGAGTAGCGACTGGCACCGCTCAACGTTACGCGAGCCAGCATCACTGCTTCATGGTTAAACGCTTTGACCGAAGCAAATCCGGCGGCCGCTTCCACTTCGCCTCCGCCAT
This sequence comes from Pseudomonas sp. m6p, assembly GCF_055760375.1. NCBI lineage: Bacteria > Pseudomonadati > Pseudomonadota > Gammaproteobacteria > Pseudomonadales > Pseudomonadaceae > Pseudomonas > Pseudomonas sp. m6p. Next base: position 6,211,793 of record NZ_CM147084.1, on the reverse strand, counting down.
GACCATGACCGACCGCGTCGACGGTGACGATGCCTCGAATGGCGCCAGCTACATCGAACTGGCTCGAGTAATCATTGAACACGGCTCTGAAGTCGACACCGACCTGCGCGAGCTATGGTCGCGAATTGTCTTCAATATTCTCGTTTCAAACACCGACGACCATCTGCGTAACCACGGATTCCTTCTCGACCCTGGTCGCGGGTGGCGGTTGTCCGAGGCTTACGACATTAATCCCGTGGCGAATGCGGATGGGTTGAAACTGAACATCACGGACTTTGATAACGCCTTGGATCTGGAATTGGCTAGAGAAGTGGCAGAGTTTTTTCGAGTCAGCCGGGAAAATACAGAAAATATCATCGAACGGTTTCGGGCCGTTGTTAGTCAGTGGCAAACCATCGCTGGGGTTCTGCGCCTGTCTAAGCGTGAGCAGGACAGCATGGAGCCGGCGTTTCGGGATTCTGGCCGACAGTAACACTCATGGCCAAGCAAGTAACTTGCAGCTCAGATGGCTTTTTAACACTTCGAAAAAAGCCACCTCATCAACCTAGTGAACTAATTGGTTGGCACACTGGCCATCTGATGGCTATGATCTAATCTTCCTCTAAAGCGATAAAATCCAATACAGAGGAATGAGTAATAGATACTTGGTGGAAAACGTTTTTGGGACCTTGAACAATCGGCAACCGGTAGACAGGGAGTAAAAAATGCCAAGAGCTAAAAAGAACAAAGAAAAACTTTCAATCTACTTGGCAAAAAACGACCATGCATCCGACATAGAGTTTGTAAAAGTTGAAAACTCAATCGCCCCAAAAACAGTAAAGCTTCCTACGGGATCCGCAACGCTTTATATAAAAAAGGAAGTCGATCCTCACCCCCCCAAATGGGCAAGTTTCCTTTGCAAGGATCAAGAATTCTCACCAGAAATTTTTGGACAGGGAAATACCGTCGGCGCGCTATTAGTAATTCGAGTTCATGGGAAAATATTCGCTCTAGCTTTTGGCTCAGGCTATCACTTGATAATATCCGACAGCATTGAACGCGACTTTGGTCTTCGCGTAACTTTAAACTCTGTAAGTCCTGAAAAGCTCAGAAGCCTGGACAAGTCAAACTATGAAGACAATCCACTGAACTCGAGAAATCAGAGCCCTAAAAGCGTAGGAATCTTTGAGCTTGAAATAGACTCGGAGACGGATATGCTTTACGCGATAACTGGAGAGTCCATGGTCAGCATATTCGGGACTCAAATAACTGGCAGAGATGCTCTTGTCATATGCCCAGAAGTGACTCTTGATACATTATCAGACATCCTATTTGAAGCGCTAGAACGCTTCAAAATGAAGCTTCCAGAAAACTTCGAATGGGTGGACAACATAAGTAAAATAAAAGACCCAGACGTTGCATTATTACTCGACATGGAGCTGGATGAGAGATTATCCGTCGATCAATATCTTGATCATTTTTGGCTAGGTGAGCCAGAAATCGTAGATTGGGAGTATCAATCGGGCTACTCATTTGACCAGCATTACAAGGCGGCAATACATCCGACATTAGAAATTAAAGAACTCGCAAGACATTTACAGACCAACAGTCAAGAGAAAATATGTACAAAAGCCTTGAAGAAACAACAAATTTTTATAGTTCACGAGGAACATCATAGCAATAAGTCATGGTCTGCATATCGCTGTCTTTACGCCGAAATAACATATGGCAGTGAACAATATATCCTTAGAAACGGGATATGGTACAGAGTAAATCAAGACTTCGTGAAACGCATAGACAACTACCTCAGTGAATTAACTCAGTATCAATACACCCTTCCAACTTACAACCATGAAAGGGAAGACGAATACAACAACTATGTCGTTGCAAACGACCCTAATTATGTACTGTTTGACAAAAAAACTATTGGACTTGGCGGAAAAAATGACAAAATCGAGTTTTGCGATATTTTAAGAAACTCTCGAGACTTAATTCACGTCAAATACTATAGAAGCTCGAGCACCCTAAGCCACTTATTCTCTCAAGGCTGCGTCGCTGCCGAAGCATTTGTTAGTGACAAGGAGTTCCGAAAAAGACTAAACAAAAAACTACCTGAAGAAATGAAGTTAGCTGATTTAGACATTCGGCCAGAATCAAAAAAATTCTGCGTTGTATATGCCATTGCCGTAAACCGAGAGATACCGAAAAAGCTACCTTTTTTTTTCAAAAGTAACGTTGAAAAATGCTTTCAGAACATTAAGGGCTTTAGACTTTGAGGTCAATCTTGCAAGAATCGAGGTAGATGCTGTTCTTGCCTGCAAGAAAAAACACAGGAAGAATAAATGAGGGTTTATATAAGAAAAAAAGCCGCCCTCAAGAGGCGGCTTTTTCATTCACCAGAACTAAGTCTTACAACTTTGGCCCGGCAGCCTTGATCGCGTCGCTCACTTCGAACTTTTTGAAGTTCTCAATGAACAGACCGGCCAGGGCCTTGGCCGCTTCGTCGTAGGCAGCTTTGTCAGCCCAAGTGTTGCGTGGGTTGAGCAGGTTGGTTTCAACGCCCGGTACGGCCAATGGCACGTCGAGGTTGATGGTGTCCAGGTGCTCGGTGGCGGCACCGATCAGTGCGCCGCTCTGGATCGCGGCGATCACGGCACGGGTGGTCGGGATGTTGAAGCGTTTGCCGACGCCGTAGCCACCGCCGGTCCAGCCGGTGTTGACCAGGTAGACCTTGGAACCGAAGCCGCGGATGCGCTTGATCAACAGTTCTGCGTATTCACCAGCCGGACGCGGGAAGAACGGTGCGCCGAAGCAGGTGGAGAAGGTCGACTTGATGCCGCTGCCCGAACCCATTTCAGTCGAGCCCACCAACGCGGTGTAGCCGGACAGGAAGTGGTAGGCCGCTTGTTCTTCGTTGAGGATCGACACTGGCGGCAGGACGCCGGTCAGGTCGCAGGTCAGGAAGATCACCGCGTTTGGCTCGCCGCCCAGGTTCTTCGCGGAACGCTTGGCAACGTGCTCCAGCGGGTAGGCCGCGCGGCTGTTCTGGGTCAGGCTGACATCGGCGTAGTCGGCGTGCTTGGCATCGTCGATGACCACGTTTTCCAGGACTGCGCCGTGCTTGATGGCTTTCCAGATGACCGGTTCGTTCTTCTCGGACAGGTCAATGCACTTGGCATAGCAGCCGCCTTCGATATTGAAGACAACGCCTTCGCCCCAGCCGTGTTCGTCGTCACCGATCAGGTAACGGCTTTCATCGGCCGACAGGGTGGTTTTACCGGTGCCCGACAGACCGAAGAACAGGGTCACATCGCCTTCTTCGCCGATGTTGGCAGCGCAGTGCATTGGCAGCACGTCAGCGGCCGGCAGCAGGAAGTTCTGCACGGAGAACATGGCTTTCTTCATTTCACCGGCGTAACGCATACCGGCGATCAGCACTTTCTTCTGCGCGAAGTTGATGATCACGCAACCGTCGGAGTTGGTGCCGTCACGCTCAGGCACGCACTCGAAGTTGGCCACGTTGAGCACTTGCCACTCTTCACGACCGGCCGGGTTGTACTGGGCCGGGTTGATGAACAGGCAACGACCGAACAGGTTCTGCCAGGCAGTCTGGGTGGTCATTTTCACGGCCAGGTAGTGATCTTCAGCCGCGCCTACATGTACGTGGGAAACAAAGTGCTCTTGCGCGTTGTTGAACGCCTCGACACGAGCCCACAGCGCGTCGAACTTGTCGGCCGGGAACTTGCGGTTGATCGGGCCCCAGGCGATAGCGGCCTGGGTGGAAGGCTCTTCAACGATGAAACGATCGACTGGCGAACGGCCGGTGCGGTGACCGGTGCGAACAACCAGAGCGCCGGTATCGGCAAGCTCGCCCTCACCGCGTTGCAGGGCTTCTTTTACCAGATCATCAACACTCAGATCGGTGTACACGGCGTTATTGGCTTGCGTCATGAGGTTCCCCGTCGGCCAGTGGCCGAGTGTGCTCCAAACGTTTTGTAGTAGAAAGTCGTGCACTACTACCGCGAAAAAAGTGGGCCGGATTATGCCAGAAAAGCCCAAAAAGAGTAGGGTCCTCCCGTCGTAACGGCGAAATTCCGTCGTTACGCAGTGAATTTACCTGCGCTGAACCGTTTTAGTGCCGGGTATCTGACGGCGTGTCCACGCCTGCGCCAGCGAACAATTGAGCAATATCGGCCGCATCGAACAGGTAACGCTGGTTGCAGAACTGGCAATCGATCTCGACTTCGCCACCGCGTTCAGCCACCAGTGCCTGCGCATCTTCCAGACCCAGGCTGACCAGCGCATTACCCGAGCGTTCCCGCGAGCAGCTGCAACGGAAGCGCAGGTTCTGCACATCGAACAGGCGCACCTGCTCTTCGTGGTAGAGGCGATGCAGGACGGTTTCGTTGTCCAGGCTGAGCAATTCATCGGCGCTCAGAGTGCTGGCCAGCGCGGTGATGTGCTGCCAGCTGGCGGCGCGCTCTTCTTCGTCTTTCAGGCGGTCGGCCGGCAGTTGCTGCAGCAGCATGCCGCGGGCACGACGGCCGTCGGCGAAGAGCTTGAAGCGGGTGCCAACCTGCTGAGACATAACGAAATAATTGGTGAAGCATTCCGACAGGGTTTCACCGTCAAGGTCGACGATACCCTGGTAACGCTGGCCGATCGTCGGGTCGACGGTCAGGGTCAGGTCACCGCCCGGCATCAGGTCGGCAAGGGTCGCATCCGGGGCGATCTGCTCGGCGTTATAACGCGCCAGACCACGGATCTCGCGCTCGCTGGAGCATTCGATCATCAGCAGCGGAATCGGGCCTTCGGAGCGCGCCTGCAGAATCAGCAAGCCGTCGAATTTCAGGGTGCCCACCAGCAACGAAGCGGCCGCCATCAATTCGCCCAGCAATTGCGCGACCGGCTCCGGGTACGGGTGCTTGGCGAGGACTTCGGCGTAGCTGCGTTCCAGCGCAACCAGCTCGCCGCGAGTGTCGCTGTCATCGAAGATGAAGCGTTGGGTGTAATCGGTATCCGGGAGATCAGTCATAGGTCTGGGTATCTGAATTGATGACAAAATGGTTACAAAAGATGAAAATCCCGCGCTTCTCCGCACCCATTTGGTGCGAATGTTCAGCCACGGGAGGCATTTTATGAACAATCCGGGTTTGTTCCAATCAAGGTGGAACCTCGGCCGGCTGGTTCTGTGTAACGTGGTGCCTTTGGCGCTACTGGCTTTCTGGTTATGGCCTACGGGCCAGATGCTGTGTGTGATTTTCGACGAGTGGCTGTTCCGCTCACTCAATGCACCACTGGCCAGCAACCCCATATGGCTCCACATCTGGGCAATTGCAAGTCTGCGCCCGTTCGACATCGTTGTAGGTCTGATTCTGCTGACGCTGCTGATCAAGGGTGACTGGGTGTTCAAGGCGATTGACGTACGTCGCGCCTTTTTCGGTTTTTTCTCGATTCTGCTGTTGATGGTGGTGATTCGCGCGCTGTTTTCCAAATTCGCCGACTACATGGACTGGCAGCACAGCAGTCCATCGATGGTGCTGGAAGGCGCGGTGCACCTGAGTGATTACTTCCCGCACCTGGAAAAAGCCTGGGAACTTAAGGATCGCTCAAGTCAGAGCTTCCCCGGTGACCACGCTTCGGTGTTGCTGATCTGGGCACTGTTCATGGGCGTATTCAGCCGCTCGATCGGCCAGTTCCTCACGGTCTGGGGCCTGGCGCTGCTGTTCATGCTGCCGCGTCTGGTGGCCGGCGCGCACTGGGGCCAGGATGATTACATCGGCGGCATGCTGCTGGCGGTGTGGGCGTTGGGCTGGGGTTACTACACACCGTTCGCTTATCACGCCGCCAACTTCTGGCTGAAGGTGACTGCGCCGGTTTTCGCTTTACTGGGCAAGCTGCCGGTGGTTTCGCGGATGAGTGTGGTGTCTGCCGCGAACTGACAGTTTGCACACACCTGTGGCGAGGGAGCTTGCTCCCGCTTGGCTGCGTAAGCAGTCACAGAACCAGTCGACCCGGTTTTACTTTGAAATACATGATCGACTGGATAGGGAGTCCTTCGGCCTCCAGCGGGAGCAAGCTCCCTCGCCACAATGGTGTGCTGTGTCTGTCAATCGCTGTTGCTGTTCCCACGAAATTTGAACAGATCCCGCCGCTGCTTCTTGCTCGGCTTGCCGTCGGTGCTCACGCCCAGCGCCCCGGCCTTGCGCATCGCCGCTGCCGCTTCACGCTTGGCAATACTCGCCTCGGTCTCGGTATACAGCGTCTGCGCCTCGGGTGCGCCACGACGTACGATCGACAAGGCGTCGACCCTCACCGTGCGCTCTTCAAAACCGGTACGAATCTCGAATTCATCGCCAATGCGTGGCTCTTTGCCAGGCTTGCAGCGCTCCCCTCGGCAGTGCACCTTGCCACTTTCGATGGCTGCTTTGGCCAGGGCCCGGGTTTTATAAAAGCGCGCCGCCCACAACCACTTGTCGAGACGGACCTTGTCGTCCTCTTCGCTTTTTTGTGCCATGGAATTTCCTCATTCTGAAATATTGATGAACTGTACTACCGTTTCTGTCGTGCCATGAATGACGCCGCCGCGGATTACAATGCGCACCAGCCGACACCCGCTTGAGGCGTCGGCGATCCGGGCCGTAGAAATCTGTCGCCTTTTAACCCTTATTCTGCGTGAATACCGCGAATCCGGCCCTTGCGGGCTGAGCGGTTGCCACGGTTGAGCATTTTTTTGAAGACATTTGACCATTTGACCGTTGTCGGTCTGCGCGAGTGGGTGGCGCTCCCGGATCTGGGAGTCGCGGGCCTGCGGGCGAAAATCGACACCGGCGCCAGCACCTCCAGCCTGCACGCCACCGACATCGAACCGTTCGAACGCGATGGCGAGAAGTGGGTGCGTTTTACCGCGCACCTGGGCACGGTGGTGCAGTTGCGTCATCGGCGTTGCGAAGCGCCGCTGGTGACGCGCAAAACCATCAAAAGCTCCAACGGCCAGGCGCAGGTGCGCTACGTGATCAGCACTACCCTGGCCCTCGGTGATCGGGTCTGGCAGGTCGAGTTCACCCTCGCCTGCCGCAAGTCCATGCGCTATCGCCTGTTGCTCGGGTCCAAAGCCTTGATCGACGGCCAGCTGGTGGTCAATCCGGGCATCAAATATGTACAAGACAAGCCGGTGTTCCCGGTATCTACCTCCTCCACAGGTGTTGCATGAAGATCGCTGTGCTGTCGCGGAATCCGCGTCTGTATTCCACCCGTCGCCTGGTCGAAGCCGGCACCGAGCGCGGGCATGAAATGGTCGTGATCGACACCTTGCGCGCCTACATGAACATTGCCAGCCACAAGCCGCAAATCCACTACCGCGGTAAACCGCTGGAAGGCTTCGACGCGGTGATACCGCGAATCGGTGCATCGGTGACGTTTTATGGCTGCGCGGTGTTGCGCCAGTTCGAAATGATGGGGGTGTTTCCGCTCAACGAGTCGGTGGCCATTGCCCGCTCCCGGGACAAATTGCGTTCGCTGCAACTGCTGTCGCGTCGCGGCATCGGCCTGCCGGTCACCGGCTTCGCTCACTCGCCGGACGACATTCCCGACCTGATCGACATGGTCAACGGCGCGCCGCTGGTGATCAAGGTGCTGGAAGGCACTCAAGGCATCGGTGTGGTGCTGTGCGAAACCGCAACCGCAGCCGAATCGGTGATCGAGGCGTTCATGGGCCTGAAGCAGAACATCATGGTTCAGGAATACATCAAGGAAGCCGGCGGTGCGGATATCCGCTGTTTCGTGGTCGGCGACAAGGTGATCGCAGCCATGAAGCGTCAGGCCAAACCGGGCGAGTTCCGCTCCAACCTGCACCGTGGCGGCAGCGCCAGCCTGATCAAGATCACCCCGGAAGAACGCATGACCGCGTTGCGTGCGGCCAAGGTCATGGGCCTGGCGGTGGCGGGTGTGGATATCTTGCGTTCGAACCACGGGCCATTGGTGATGGAAGTGAACTCGTCGCCGGGCCTGGAAGGGATCGAGACCACCACCGGCAAGAACGTGGCGGGTATCATCATCGAACACCTTGAGAAGAATGGCGGGCCGAACATGACCCGGACAAAGGGCAAGGGTTAACAGCAAAAGATCGCAGCCTTCGGCAACTTCTACATGGGAATCCGTACCCTGTAGGAGCTGCCGAAGGCTGCGATCTTTTTCAACTGTTAGACCGCATCCCGCGGCAACATCAACCCCAACGGTAACCTTACCCGCGCTTCCAGCCCGCCCCCGGAGCGGTTGCGCAGCTCGACATTGCCGCCATGCATCGAAGCAATCCGCTTCACAATCGCCAACCCCAACCCGGTGCCTTTGCCACCCCGGGCACGGTCGCCACGGGTGAACGGGTTGAAGATCGCCTCAAGCTCTGACGGATCAATCCCCGCGCCACGGTCCATCACGCTCAACACCACGTACGGCGCGCTGGTATCGCCAGACACATAAGCCGCGACCTCGACGCCACTGCCGGCATGGTTCAGGGCGTTGCCGATCAGGTTGTTCAGCAGGCGTTTCATCGACACCCGGCGCAGTGGAAACGGCTGGATCGGTTCCAGTCGCAAGCGCACTTTTTCTTCGCTCTGGTTGTAGGGTGCGGCCACCTCACGCACCAGATCGCTCAGGTCCACTTCTTCCACCGACTCGTCACGACCGTCACGAATGAACGCGAGGAACTGGTCGAGAATCGCGTCCATATCTTCGATGTCGCGCACCATGTCGTCAGTCAGGTCATTGCGATCACCCATCAGCTCCAGCGACAGCCGCAAACGGGTCAACGGCGTACGCAAGTCATGGGACACCCCGGCCAGCATCAGCTCGCGCTCGCGCCCGGCCTGTTCGACGTCTTCGGCCATCTGGTTGAAGGCGCGATACACCTCGGTCATCTCGCTCGGTGTATCGCTGATCGGCAGACGCACGCTGCGGCCCTGACCGAGTTGTCGGGCGGCATACACCAGGCGTTTCAACGGCTGGTTGAGCTGACTGACGAAAATCCATGCCGACGCGGTCGATAACAAACCGATGGCGAGGAACCAGCCGAGCACGTTCCAGATTTTCTGGCCGCGTAATGGATGCGGGTACAGCGGCACTTTCAGCCAGCCATCGCCGAGGCTCGGTGCACGCACCCACAGCGCCGGCGGCGAGTGCATGCGCAAACGCACTTCGGTATCGGCGCCCAGCTCCGCCTGCATCTGCCGCTGATAAATTTCACTGTACGGCCAGTGCTGTTCGCCCTCGGGCACACCGGCGCCGACCACCCGGATCAGCGTCGCGGCATCGGCGATCTTCGCGCGGTTTTCTTCATCGGCCGCCCAATAGGCACGCAGCGTCAGGGCGACGCCGTGGCTGTATTGGCGATCCACCAGCACGTCCTCGTTCATCAACAGATAAACCAGGGTCAGCGCCTTGGAAAACAGCACGACGATGAGCACCAGCCAAAGGGTGCGGGAGAAAAAACTTTGGGGGAACCAGACGGGGGTTTTCATCGATAACCGTTACACACTTGCAGGAGCGAGCCATGCTCGCATATTGCGGATTGCGAGTCTGCGCAGAGGGTCGATCAACCCGATCTGCGCAGACCCGCTCCTACAAATCGCCGATCACTTGGTGGCGGCGCCATCCGGTACGAACACGTAGCCCACGCCCCAGACCGTCTGGATGTAGCGCGGTTTCGACGGATCCGGTTCGATCATCCGGCGCAGACGGGAGATCTGCACATCGATGGAACGCTCAAGGGCATCCCACTCGCGACCACGGGCCAGGTTCATCAGCTTGTCGCGGGTCAGCGGCTGACGCGCGTTCATCACCAGCGCCTTGAGCACCGCAAACTCACCGGTGGTGAGCATGTGCACTTCTTCCCCACGTTTCAGTTCGCGGGTCGCCAGCGACAGCACGTAATCACCGAAGGTGACATTTTCGTCTTCACTGCCCGGTGCACCTGGCACCGGTGCGGCCTGACGACGCAGAACAGCCTTGACCCGAGCCATCAGCTCGTCCGGGTTGAACGGCTTGGCCAGGTAGTCATCAGCGCCCAGTTCCAGGCCCTTGATGCGGCTCATCTCATCGCCCTTGGCGGTGAGCATGATGATCGGAATCTGATTGTTCGCGGCCCGCAGGCGACGGCATGCGGTGAGGCCGTCTTCGCCTGGCAGCATCAGGTCGAGGACCACCAGGTTGAACACTTCACGCGACAGCAGGCGGTCCATTTGCTCGGTGTTCGGTACGGCACGGGCGCGGTAGCCCTTGCTGACGAAAAAGCGTTCCAGCAGGCTGCTCAGCCCCGGATCGTCGTCAACAATAAGAATTTTTTCGCCTTCAGCATTGTTTGCAGTGCTGCTCATTGGATGCTCCTTTTAGCTCGGCGCGCATTATGGCGTAGCTGCCGTTATACGCACCGTGTGCATTGTTAGCAGATTTTTCCTTCACTGCCAGAAAACCGGGGTTTATGCCTACAGACTGCTACACCCCCGAATGACAGAACGCTGGTTATAATGCGCGGCGTTTTGTGCCAGGCAACGTCTGAATCGTTACCGCAGGTGGCCGGGCTTTTTTCCCGGTGGCCGCAGTAATTGTTCGATTTCACGGGTCAATGGGGAGCCTTTTGACCCAGGCAGCGGCAATTTTCTAGCCGCTCAACCAGACTCCGGGCCTTTATTTCCGTGCCTGCGAGCCTGCTTTCACACTATGTCAGGTGGTTTTATGGACAGCATCAACAGCCGCATCGCCGAGGAACTCGGCGTACGCCCGCAACAGGTCGAAGCGGCCGTCGCGCTACTCGATGAAGGCTCTACCGTTCCCTTCATCGCCCGTTACCGGAAAGAAGTCACCGGCAGCCTCGATGACACCCAACTGCGTCATCTGGAAGAGCGTCTGCGCTACCTGCGAGAACTCGACGAACGGCGCATCAGCATCCTCGCCAGCATCCAGGAGCAGGGCAAACTCACCCCCGCCCTCGAGCGCGATATCAAACTCGCCGACACCAAGACCCGCCTCGAAGACTTGTACCTGCCGTACAAGCAGAAGCGCCGCACCAAGGGCCAGATTGCCCTGGAAGCCGGCCTCGGCGAGCTGGCCGACGGCCTGTTCAACGACCCGAACCTGACGCCAGAAACCGAAGCCGCACGCTTCGTCGACGCCGAAAAAGGCGTAGCCGACGTCAAGGCTGCGCTGGAAGGCGCCAAGTACATCCTGATGGAGCGCTTCGCCGAAGACGCCAGCCTGCTGGAGAAGCTGCGCAACTTCCTCAAGCAGGAAGCGACCATCAGCGCCCGCGTGATCGCTGGCAAGGAAGAAGAAGGCGCCAAGTTCCGCGACTACTTCGAACACGACGAGCCGCTGAAAAGCATGCCGTCGCACCGCGCACTCGCGATTTTCCGTGGCCGCAACGAAGGCATCCTCAGCTCCGCACTGAAAGTCGGCGACGAACTGCCGGGCACCATGCACCCGTGCGAAGGCATGATCGGCCAGCAATTCGGCATCCAGAACCAGAACCGCCCGGCCGACAAATGGCTCGGTGAAGTGGTGCGCTGGACCTGGAAGGTCAAGCTCTACACCCACCTCGAAACCGACCTGCTCGGCGAACTGCGCGACGGCGCCGAAACCGAGGCGATCAACGTCTTCGCCCACAACCTGCATGACCTGCTGCTGGCCGCGCCGGCCGGCCCGCGTGCGACCCTGGGCCTTGACCCGGGCCTGCGTACCGGCTGCAAGGTCGCGGTGGTCGACTCCACCGGCAAGCTGCTCGATCACGCCACGGTGTACCCGCACGTGCCGCACAACAAGTGGGATCAGACCATCGCGATCCTGGCGGCCCTATGCGCCAAGCACTCGGTTGATCTGATCGCCATCGGCAACGGCACCGCCAGCCGCGAAACCGACAAACTGGCGATCGAGCTGATCAAAAAATACCCGGCGATGAAAATGACCAAGGTCATGGTGTCCGAGGCCGGCGCCTCGGTGTACTCGGCGTCGGAACTGGCAGCCAAGGAATTCCCGGATCTGGACGTGTCGATCCGTGGCGCGGTGTCCATCGCCCGTCGTCTGCAGGATCCACTGGCTGAACTGGTGAAAATCGATCCGAAATCCATCGGTGTCGGCCAGTACCAGCACGACGTGTCGCAGCTGAAACTGGCGCGCGGTCTGGATGCGGTGGTCGAGGATTGCGTGAACGCCGTCGGTGTCGATGTGAACACCGCCTCGGTGGCCTTGCTGGCGCGGATCTCCGGCCTCAACGCGACGTTGGCGCAGAACATCGTTGCCCACCGCGATGAACACGGCGCCTTCAAAACCCGCGCTGCGCTGAAAAAAGTCGCGCGTCTGGGCGAGAAAACCTTCGAACAGGCCGCAGGCTTCCTGCGCGTGATGAACGGCGACAACCCGCTGGATTCTTCCGCTGTGCACCCGGAAGCCTATCCGCTGGTGCAGCGCATTGCCGCTGAAACCGACCGTGACATTCGCTCGCTGATCGGCGACGCCGCATTCCTCAAGCGTCTGGATCCGAAGAAATTCACCGACGAAACCTTCGGTCTGCCCACCGTCACCGACATTCTGCAAGAACTGGAAAAACCGGGCCGCGACCCGCGTCCGGAGTTCAAGACTGCCGAGTTCCAGGAAGGCGTCGAAGACCTGAAAGACCTGCAACTGGGGATGATCCTCGAAGGCGTCGTCACCAACGTGACCGCGTTCGGCGCGTTCGTCGACATCGGCGTGCATCAGGACGGTCTGGTGCACATCTCGGCGCTGTCGGAGAAGTTCATCAAGGATCCACGCGAAGCGGTGAAGGCCGGTGACGTGGTGAAAGTGAAGGTCATGGAAGTCGACATCCCGCGCAAACGCGTCGGCCTGTCGATGCGCATGAGTGACACCCCGGGCGAGAAGATCGACGGTGCCCGTGGTTCGCGTCCAGGCTCGGCACCGCGCCAGTCGTCGAACAACGCGCCGCGCAAGGAAACGGCCACAGCCGCTCCGGTGAACAACGCCATGGCTTCGCTGTTCGCCAACGCCAAGCAGTTGAAGAAACGCTGATGGAGATTCCGGCCGGGCTCGTCGAGAGCGCGTTTTTCCAGCTGTTGGGCTGCCGCCTGCACAGCCTGGAAACCGGGGTGGCGCAAGTCGCCCTGGTGCTGGAACCGCAACTGCGCAATCGCGGCGGCAAACTGCACGGTGGCGCGCTGTTCAGTCTGGTCGATATCGCCATGGGGCTGGCCTGTTCCAGCACCCACGGCTTCGACCAGCAGAGCGCGACCATCGAGTGCAAGATCAACTATATCCGCGCCGTATCCGACGGCGAGGTGCTGTGCACGGCGCGGGTGATCCACCCGGGCCGCCGCACGCTGGTGGTCGAGGCCGACGTGATGCAGGGCAACAAACTGGTCGCAAAAGCGCAAGGCACGTTCGCAGTCCTGTAGATGTTGTTCATCATTTTGAGTTAATTTCGGCGCAACGAATCCTGCGGCAGCTCCTACAGTTTATGTGTGTGGCTGACCGGCTAGAAAACCAGGCGAAAACGCCAGTTTCAACTTCACCCTTGTAGACCGTCCTGCCCACCCCCATATTGGGGCGACTGACGCGTGAAGGAATCCAAATTGAGCGAACTTCTCAACCGCCGCCTGGCTCTGCTCGGCGAGCGCGCCAACCTCTCTCTGCTCGAACAGTGCCTCCACGGTATCGAACGTGAATGCCTGCGCGTGACCAGTGAAGGTCGTCTGGCGCAAACGCCGCACCCGGAAGCCTTGGGTTCCGCGCTGACCAATGAACAGATCACCACCGATTATTCCGAGTCGCTGTTGGAATTTATCACCCCCGCCCTGCCCGATCCGGCCGATACGCTGGCGAGCCTGGACAAGATTCATCGCTTTGCCTACAGCAAGCTCGGCAACGAGTACCTGTGGAGTCCGTCGATGCCGTGCCCGTTGCCGGCCGAGGAAGACATCCCGATCGCCTATTACGGCACCTCCAACATCGGTCAGCTCAAATACGTCTACCGCAAGGGCCTGGCCCTGCGTTACGGCAAGACCATGCAGTGCATCGCCGGGATCCACTACAACTTTTCCCTGCCGGAAAAGCTCTGGCCGCTGCTACGCGAAGCCGAAGGTTTCGTCGGCACCGACCGCGATTTCCAGTCGTCGTCCTACATCGCGCTGATCCGCAACTTCCGCCGCTACAGCTGGTTGCTGATGTACCTGTTCGGTGCTTCGCCAGCGCTGGACGCAGGCTTCCTGCGCGGCCGTTCGCATCAGTTGGAACAGCTGGACCCGGACACCCTGTATCTGCCGTACGCCACCAGCCTGCGCATGAGCGACCTCGGTTACCAGAGCAACGCCCAGGCCGGCCTGACGCCGTGCTACAACGATCTGGCGAGCTACACCGACAGCCTGCGCAAAGCCGTGGCCACGCCGTATCCGCCGTATGTGGAGGTCGGCACACACCAGGATGGCGAGTGGGTTCAGTTGAACACCAACATCCTGCAGATCGAAAACGAGTACTACTCCAACATCCGCCCGAAACGCGTGACCTACACCGGCGAGCGGCCGATCCAGGCGCTGATGGCCCGTGGCATTCAGTACGTCGAAGTGCGCTGCCTGGACATCAACCCGTTCCTGCCGATGGGCATCGACGTCACCGAATCGCGCTTCCTCGACGCGTTCCTGCTGTACTGCGCGCTGAACGACAGTCCGCTGCTGACCAACACTTCGTGCGGCAATGCCACTTCGAACTTCCTCAGCGTGGTCAAGGAGGGCCGGCGTCCGGGCCTGCAATTGCAGCGTGACGGTGAAGCGGTCGAGCTGAAGGTCTGGGCAGCCGAGCTGCTGGAAAAAATCGCTCCGCTGGCGGCGTTGCTTGATCAAAGCCACGGCGGCGACACGCATAGCAAGGCGCTGGATGCGCAACTGGCCAAAGTCAGCGACCCGTCCCTGACCCCGTCGGCGCAGGTGCTGGCCGCGATGGCCGAGCACAAGGAAAGCTTTGCGCAATTCTCCCTGCGTCAGAGCCAGGCGCATGCCGAGTTCTTCCGCCGCGAGCCGTTGACGGCGGATGAGCAGGCGAAGTTCGAGGAACTGGCGCGCTCGTCGCTGGCGCAACAGGCGGAGCTGGAGCAGAACGAGGTCGGTGATTTCGATGTGTTTGTCGGGTCGTATCAGGCAAGCATTCTGGCGATCAGCAACTAAGCGCCGCCTTTGAAAAGATCGCAGCCTGCGGCAGCTCCTACAGGGTGTACGCCTATCCCATGTAGGAGCTGCCGCAGGCTGCGATCTTTTGATCTTTAGATTTTTCCGCTCATAAGCTAAGTCTAAAAAGTTATTTATTTTTAGTTTCTTAGATCATTTAGTCTCCTTTCACGCCGATCGTCGGTCGCCTGATTTGGAGCACTCCCCATGAAACTGAATTTCCCGCTTCGCCTGCTGGCCGTAGCCTCCCTGGCTGCTGCAAGCTTTCTGGCGCAGGCCGCCGACCTCACCGTCGCTTACCAGACCACCGTCGACCCGGCGAAAGTCGCCCAGGCTGATGGTGCTTATGAAAAAGCCACCAAAGCCGACATCAGCTGGCGCAAGTTCGACAACGGCGCCGACATCATCGCCGCCATTGCTTCGGGTGATGTGCAGATCGGCTACCTCGGTTCCAGCCCGTTGACCGCTGCGATCACCCGCAAAGTCCCGGTGGAAACTTTCCTCATCGCCACCCAGATCGGCGCCGCCGAAGCACTGGTCGCCCGCGACGGTTCCGGGATCAAGACCCCGCAGGATCTGGTCGGCAAGAAAATCGCCGTGCCGTTCGTGTCCACCGGTCACTACAGCCTGCTCGCCGCGCTGAAGCACTGGAACATCGATCCGTCGAAAGTCACCGTGCTCAACCTCGCCCCGCCAGCGATCATCGCCGCGTGGAAACGCGGTGATATCGACGCCACTTACGTGTGGGATCCGGCCCTCGGTGTGGCCAAGGAAAACGGCAAAGTGCTGATCACCTCCGGCGAACTGGCCAAGTTCGGCGCGCCGACCTTCGATGCCTGGATCGTGCGCAAGGACTTCGCCGAGAAGCACCCGGAAATCGTCACAGCATTCGCCAAGGTCACCCTCGACGCCTACGCCGATTACCGCAAGGATCCCAAAGCCTGGCTCGCCGACCAGTCCCACGTCGACAAACTGGTGAAGCTCTCCGGCGCCAAGGCCAGCGACATTCCATTGCTGCTGCAAGGCAACGTCTACCCGCTGGCAGCTGATCAGGTGATCAGCCTCGGCGCGCCGACCACCAAAGCCATTACCGACACCGCCGCGTTCCTCAAGGAACAAGGCAAAGTCGAAGCCGTACTGCCGGACTACGCGCCGTACGTCAGCGCCAAATACATCACTAACTGATCGGGAGTTGACCGCGATGGCCTTGCTACAGCTGGAGCGCATCAGCGCACAGTACCCGGGCAGCCCGGAACCGGTGCTGGCGGACATTTCCCTGACCCTCGGGCCTCAGCAATTGCTGGTCGCCCTCGGCCCGTCCGGCAGTGGCAAGACCTCGCTGTTGAACCTGATTGCCGGCTTCGTCGAACCCAGCGCCGGGCGTATCACCCTCGACGGCGTGCCGGTCAAAGGCCCGAGCGCCGAACGCGGCGTGGTGTTCCAGGATGACGCCCTGCTGCCCTGGCAGGATGTGTTGGCCAACGTCGCGTTCGGTCTGGAGCTGGCCGGCGTCGCCAAGGACAAGCGCGAAACAATCGCCCGGGAAATGCTTGCACTGGTCGACCTCACAGGTTTTGAACACCGCCGTATCTGGCAGCTCTCGGGCGGCCAGAAACAGCGCGTCGGCCTGGCCCGCGCCCTCGCCGCCGACCCGCGTGTGCTGCTGATGGACGAGCCCTTCGGCGCCCTCGATGCGTTCACCCGCGAGCAGATGCAGGAGCTGTTGCTGCAAGTCTGGCAGCGCACCGCCAAACCGGTGTTCCTGATTACCCACGACATCGAAGAAGCGGTATTCCTCGCCACTGACCTGATTCTGCTGGCGCCGAATCCGGGGCAGATCGTCGAGCGTCTGCATCTGGATTTCGGCCAGCGCTACGCCGCCGGTGAGTCGGCGCGAGCGATCAAATCCGACCCGCGTTTTATCGAAACCCGCGAGCACGTGTTGAGCAGAGTGTTCTCGCAACGCAGCGCCGTGCAACGGCAGGAGCGCGCATGAGCAGTTACGACGTTTCCGCCCCCGCAGTGAAAACCCCATCGGTGGCGATTCCGCAGCGCCGCAACCTCAGTACGCGGTGGATCAGCCTGCTGACCCTGTTGTCCTTGCTGGTGATCTGGTGGGCCGTGACCGCCAGCGGTTTGATCGAACCGCTGTTCCTGCCACCACCGTCCGCCGTGCTGCAAAAGGGCTGGTTGCTGGCGACCACCGGTTATATGGATTCGACTCTGTGGCAGCACCTGGGCGCGAGCCTGAGCCGTATCGGTCTGGGCCTCGGCTTCGCGATTCTGACCGCAGTGCCGGTGGGCATCGCCATCGGCGCCAACCGTATTGCCCGTGGTGTGCTTGACCCGCTGATCGAGTTCTACCGGCCGATTCCGCCGCTGGCGTATCTGCCGCTGATCGTGATCTGGTGCGGTATCGGCGAGTTGTCGAAAGTATTGCTGATCTACCTGGCGATTTTCGCGCCGATCGCCATTGCCACCGCGACCGGCGTGCGCACTGTTGACCCGGCGAAATTGCGCGCTGCGCAGTCGCTCGGTGCCACTCGCGCACAGTTGATTCGCCACGTGATTTTGCCCAGCGCCCTGCCGGACATTCTCACCGGTGTGCGCATTGGTCTGGGCGTTGGCTGGTCGACCCTGGTCGCCGCCGAACTGATCGCCGCCACCAGCGGTCTGGGCTTCATGGTGCAATCGGCTGCGCAATTTCTGGTCACCGATGTGGTGCTGCTGGGGATTCTGGTGATCGCCCTGATTGCCTTCGCCATGGAAATGGGCCTGCGTGCCCTGCAGCGCAAACTGGTGCCGTGGCACGGCCAAACCCACTAAAGCATTTGTGAATCCTCCCGCGTAGGAGCTGCCGCAGGCTGCGATCTTTTGATCTGCTTTTAAAAAACAAATCAAAAGATCGCAGCCTGCGGCAGCTCCTACAGGGGCGCGGTTACCCGGAATTGAAGAGAACCATCATGAGCAGCCTGACCATCACCCCCTTAAGCTCGGCCCTCGGCGCGCAGATCAGCGGCGTCGACGTCAGCCAGCCTTTGAACCTGGAACAGCGCAATGCCATCGAGCAGGCGCTGCTCAAGTATCAGGTGCTGTTCTTCCGCAACCAGCCGATCGAGCCTCCACAACAGGCGCGTTTCGCGGCGTACTTTGGCGACCTGCACATCCATCCGATCTACCCGAACGTGCCGGAGCAGCCGGAAGTGTTGATCCTCGACACCGCGGTCACCGACGTGCGCGACAACGCGATCTGGCACACCGACGTGACCTTCCTGCCAACGCCGGCGATGGGCGCGGTGCTCAGCGCCAAGCTGCTGCCGGAGTTCGGCGGCGATACGTTGTGGGCCAGCGGGATTGCCGCCTATGAAGCGCTGTCGGCGCCGATGAAAACCTTGCTCGAAGGGTTGACTGCAACTCACGATTTCACCCGCTCGTTTCCGCTGGAGCGCTACGGCAACACGCCCGAAGCGCTGGCACAGTGGGAAGAGGCACGACGCAAGAATCCACCGTTGTCACACCCGGTGATCCGCACTCACCCAGTGAGCGGACGCCGTTCGTTGTTCGTCAACGAAGGCTTTACCTCGAAGATCAACGAGCTGTCGGACACCGAGAGCGAAGCGATTCTGAAATTCCTGTTCGCCCACGCAACGCGGCCTGAATTCACCATTCGCTGGCGCTGGCAGAAGGACGACATCGCATTCTGGGATAACCGCGTGACCCAGCATTACGCGGTGGATGATTACCGCCCGGCACGACGGGTGATGCAGCGGGCGACGGTGTTGGGGGATGTGCCTTACTTTTAAGATCAAAAGATCGCAGCCTGCGGCAGCTCCTACATTGGGATTCGCATTTCCCTGTAGGAGTTGCCGTAGGCTGCGATCTTTTGCTTTGCCCATTACTCCGCGGTCGACGGCTTCTCCCACAGATTGATCCCGCCCTCTTGGGCAAACCGGTCGATCTCCGCCAATTCCTCAGCACTGAAGCTCAGATTCTTCAACGCCCCGACGTTCTCGATGATCTGCTCCGGCCGGCTCGCACCGATCAGCGCCGAGGTCACCCGTGGATCACGCAGGGTCCAGGCCAATGCCAGCTGAGCCAGGCTCTGGCCACGACGTTTGGCGATCTCGTTCAACGCACGCACGTGCGCAATGTTCGCCTCGGACAGGTGCGAAGCCTGCAGCGAACCACCGCCCGGACGATTGACCCGCGCATCCACCGGCACGCCATTGAGGTATTTGTCGGTCAGCAGACCTTGGGCCAACGGCGTGAACGCGATCACACCAGTGCCGAGTTCTTCGGTGGTGTCGAGCAGGTCTTTTTCCACCCAGCGATTGAGCAGGTTGTACGCCGGCTGATGAATCAGCAGCGGCACTTTCCATTCCTTGAGCAGCGCGGCGATCTCGCGGGTTTTCACCCCGGAGTACGACGAGATGCCGACGTACAACGCCTTGCCCTGCTGCACGGCGGTGGCGAGAGCGCTGGCGGTTTCTTCCAGCGGAGTGTCCGGGTCGAAGCGGTGCGAATAGAAGATATCCACGTAGTCCAGACCGAGGCGCTGCAGGCTCTGGTCGAGGCTGGCCAGCACGTATTTGCGCGAGCCGCCGCCCTGACCGTACGGGCCGGGCCACATGTCCCAACCGGCCTTGCTGGAGATGATCAGCTCATCGCGGTACGGCTTGAAGTCTTCGCGCAGCAGGCGACCGAAGTTGATCTCGGCGCTGCCGTATGGCGGGCCGTAGTTGTTGGCCAGGTCGAAGTGGTTGATCCCCAGGTCGAACGCCGTACGCAGCAGGGCGCGCTGGGTGTCGATCGGCGTGCTGTCGCCGAAGTTGTGCCACAGGCCCAGCGACAGCGCCGGCAGCACCAGACCGCTGCGGCCGACGCGGCGGTAAGGGATGGAGTCGTAGCGGTTTTCGGCAGCGGTGTAAGTCATCGAATCCTCTCTTGTTTGATTAACAGCAAATTGAGGGTGAATTTCAACTTTGTGGTGAGGGGATTTATCCCCGATGGACGGCGTAGCCGTCCCAAAAAAAATCGCGAATTTGAATACAGATTTGGGGGTGGCTTTCGCCACCCATCGGGGATAAATCCCCTCACCACAGGGTGTTTACACAAATATGTTTTGCGGTCGGGCAAGCCCCAGATTCTCGCGCAACGTCCGGCCCTCGTACTCGGTTCTGAACAGCCCGCGCCGCTGCAGTTCCGGCACCACGCCATGGGCGAAGTCTTCCAATCCGCCCGGCAGATGCGGCACCAGCACGTTGAAGCCATCCGCCGCGCCCTGTTCGAACCACGCCTGCAAGCGGTCGGCGATCTGCGTCGGCGTGCCCACCAGGCTGTAATGCCCACGTCCACCGGCAATCCTGCGGCCCAATTCGGCGAGGGTCAGATGCTCCCGCCCCGCCAGCTCAGTGAGCAGTTTCTGCCGGCTCTGCTGGCCGCTGTCGGTCAGTGGAAAATCCGGTAGCGGTGCGTCCAGCGGGTACTTCGACAAGTCGAAGTTGCCCAGCATACGCCCAAGCAAGGCGACGCCAACCTCCGGTTCGACCAATTGCTGAAACGTTTCACATTTTTCCTGCGCTTCGGCTTCTGTCTGGCCGACGACGACAAACACCCCCGGCATGATTTTCAGCGAATCGGCACTGCGTCCGTACTTGGCCAGACGTCCCTTGAGGTCGGCGTAGAACGCCTGCGCGCCAGCCAGTGAAGTCTGCGCGGTGAACACCACTTCAGCAGTTTGTGCCGCCAGCTCACGCCCGGTTTCGGACGAGCCGGCCTGCACGATCACCGGTTGTCCCTGTGGCGAGCGTGCGACGTTCAGCGGGCCTTTCACCCGAAAGTGTTCACCGACGTGATCCAGCACGTGAAGCTTCGACGGGTCGTAATAGGCGCCACTGGCCTTGTCGCGGACAAACGCATCATCCTCCCAACTGTCCCACAGCCCGCTGACCACCTGATGAAACTCCCGGGCGCGGCTGTAGCGCTCGGCGTGGCCGATGTGCTCATCGCGACCAAAGTTCAGTGCCTCGGCAGCGTTGTCCGAGGTCACCAGATTCCACCCGGCGCGGCCGCCCGACAGATGATCGAGCGAGGCGAATTTGCGCGCCACGTGGTACGGCTCGTTGTAGCTGGTGGTCGCCGTGGCGATCAGGCCGATGCGATCGGTCACCGCGCTCAGGGCCGAGAGCAAGGTCAGCGGTTCGAAGTGATCCGAGCGCGCCATGTGGCTGGCGATGTCCTGCGTCGGCGCGGCCACACTGTCGGCGACGAACAGCGTGTCGAACTTCGCCGCCTCGGCAATCTGCGCCAGACGCTTGTAGTGGGCGAAATCCAGGCCGGCATTGGCCGGTACCTGCGGGTGACGCCACGCGGCGACGTGGTGCCCGGTGGCCATGAGAAAGGCGCCAAGTTTCAGCTGTCTGCTCATCTCAGAAATCCTTGCGCAGTTGCACGCCGAAGTAACGCTCGTCATCCCGAGGCACAGCGCGGTAGATGTAGCTGCCGCCGCTGGCCAGCAACGGTGAGTAGGACTTGTCGGCGAGGTTCTTGCCCAGCAGCGCCACACGCCAGCCGTTGCTGTAATCGGCGAGCGCGACGCTGGCGTTCCAGATGCCGTAAGCGCCTTGTTTGGTGTCGGCGTTCTGGCTGATGTCGTACTGCACTTCGCTCTGCCAGCTGTAGTCGGTGCCGAGTTCGATATCGAGGCCGTTGTCCAGCGGGATGCTGTAGTCGGCGCGCACGTAGCTTTTCCAGTCCGGACTGAACGGCAGCGGTTTGCCATTGACGTTGCACGACGCCGCCGCGCCCACCGGGCAGCTGAACTGGTCGATGCGCGCACGGGTGTAAGCCAGCGCCCCGGAGAACTTGAGTTGCTGGGTCGCCTGCAAGGCGTAATCGAGTTCGACGCCTTCGGTGCTGACGCTGCCGGCGTTGATCAGGCGCGTCACCACTTGCCCGGCGACCGTGTCGAAAAAATTCGCCTGGTAGTTGTCGTAATCGCTGTGGAACACCGCGAGGTTGGTGGTCAGCCGGTTGTTCCAGCCGGTGGCCTTGATACCCGCCTCCCAAGTGTTCGAGGTCTCCGGTTTCAGCGCTTCGGTGTCACGCGGCTGCATGTTGAAGAACACGTTGTAGGCCGGGCCTTTGTAGCCGCGCGAATAGGTCAGGTACGTGGTGACTGCATCGCTGAGGTCGTACTGCACGCCGAGCCGACCGGACCAGCCGTCCTCGTCCACCGAACCGGAACTGCTGGTGGCCGGTTGAATGCCGCTGACCGTGGTCGCCGAGGTCGAGACGCGGCGGTGTTCGTATTCCAGATCATCGTGGGTGTAGCGCAGGCCGGCGATGCCGCGAAAGTCGGACGTGAAGTTCAGCGTGCTCTCACCGAACACCGCATAGCTGTCGCTGGTGGTGCTGTAATTGGCGACGCCACGGTCGGTACGCGTGGTGGTAGTCAGCGTGCGCTGATAGGTCTCGTCGTCCTTGCCGTGCATGTAGAACAGGCCGCCGACGTACTCGAGGAATTCACCCTTCGGCGAGGCCAAACGCAGCTCTTGCGAATATTGATCGAAGGCCAGATCGCCCTTGTCCGCCGTGCCGGGGAACGCCGCCGTCACCGTACCGAGACGGTCGCCGTCCTGATACTGCGTATTGTCCCAGCCACGCCACGCGGTAATCGACGTCAGGGTGTAATCGCCCAGTTGCCAGTCGAGCTGGCCGGACAGGCCCTTGTTGGTGTCCTCGACATGGCTGCGGGTATCGGTGTTGATGTCGCGGTTGTGGCTGCTGGCGTAGACCGGGCCCAGCGCGTTGGCGAAGGCCGGGGTCAGCGACTTGCTGACCACGCCGTTGGGGCCGTCGTCGTGGGACTGCATGTAGTCGGCAATCAAGGTGAAGGTGACGTCGTCGTTCGGGGTGAATTCGAGTTTGCCGCGCACCCCGCGATGGTTGTAGCCGTTGACTTCCTGGCCGTTGTGCTGGTTATCGACGTTGCCGTCGTACGTGCCGAACAGGGTGCTGATCGACCCCTTGAGCGTGTCCGGAATCAGGCTGCCGCCAATGCCGAAACGGGTGCGGCTTTCGTTGCCGCTGTAGTACGACTGATCGATGTAACCGTGGGTCTCGTCGGTCGGCGCCTTGCTGGTGATGTTGAGCACACCGGCCGAGGCGTTCTTGCCGAACAGCGTGCCTTGCGGGCCACGCAGCACTTCGACGCGCTCCAGATCCAGCAGGTCGAGCGTCGATTGACCGGGACGCGCATAGACCACGCCATCGATCACCGTGGCCACCGTTGGCTCGACGCCGGGCGAGGTGGAAATCGTGCCGACGCCCCGCACAAACAACGAGGTGTCCTTGTTCGACGCCCCAGTGCGGAAATTCAGCGACGGCACTTGCTGGACGATGCTTGCCACGCCGTTACGGTTGTCGCGCTCCAGTTGTTCGCCGTCGATCACCGACACTGCCACCGGCACTTTTTGCAGCGACTCTTCGCGGCGGGTAGCGGTCACCGTGACGGACTTGAGGGTCGGCTCTTGTTCGCTGCTGTCGGCGGCGAAAGCCGTGGGCAGCGGCAACGCCGCCAGCCCGGTAAAGATCCAGCCAGCGGCGCGAATCGATTGCGCCAGTTTGTGTGTCGCCCCAGGAGTGTTGTGCATGGTTGCCCGCTCGAAATTGGCCCTGAACCGCTGCCGTTCTGCGACGACAGCGCCTGAATCGGTGTCTTGGGCATTCGCTCGAGCGAGTAGCAGACAATGCGCTTTGTTAGCGCTAACATCGCCAGTATTGGCAAGCTCGGCATAGAGCGTCCAATACTAAAAAATTACTTTTATATGCGTTTTGGTTTTTAAGAAGGATCGAGCCTTGAGCCAGGAAAAGCCCCGCAAACGCCGTGGCGCCGGACGCGTGACCCTGAATGCAGTGGCGCGCGAGGCTGGCGTCTCGGCGATTACCGTGTCGCGCTATTTCAATCAGCCGGAAACCGTCTCGCCGGAACGCCGCGAGCGGATCGCGGCGGTGGTCGCCAAGCTGGGTTACGTGCCGAATCTGGTGGCCGGCGGCCTGGCCTCGGCGCGGGGGAAAATCGTCGGCATGGTGATTCCGAATATCTCCGGACCGATTTTTGCCAACACCATTCAGGGCTTCAGCGACACCCTCAGCCGCCACGGTTATCAGCTGCTGCTGGCGTCGAGTTACTTCAGTACCGAACAGGAAGAAAACGCCGTGCGCGCATTTCTTGGCTGGTCGCCGGCCGCGTTGGTGCTGACCAGTCATTTCCATAGTTCGGGCACGGAAAAGATGATCGCCGAGGCGGATATTCCGGTGATCGAAACCTGGGATTACCAGCCGGATCGCGAGCCGATGCAGATTGGCTTTTCGCACTATGAAGTCGGCGTGAGCGCTGCGCGTTATCTGCATGACAAAGGCTATCGCCGCATCGCTTTCGTGCAGAACAGCGCACTCGGTGACCTCAGTGCCCTCGAACGTCGCGACGGTTATGCCGCCACCGTGCGCGAGTTCGGCCTTGAGCCTTGGGTATTCGCACCCGACGCCGACCGCGCGCCGTTCGAAGCCGGCAAGCAAGCGATGGAAACGCTGATGAACGCCGCTCCCCGCCCCGACGCGATCATCTTCGCCAACGACAACCTCGCCGCCGGCGGCCTGCTCGCCGGGCAACGCGCAGGCCTCAGAATTCCCGAAGACTGCGCCGTGCTCGGCTTCGGCGATTACCCGTTCGCCGAGATGCTGTTGCCGAGCCTGAGCACGATCAAGCCACCGGCACTGGAGATCGGCGTGCTGGCGGCAACGCGGGTATTGGAAAGCCTTGGGGTATTGCCGAGCGATGATGTGCAGCGGTTGAACCTGTTGCAGTGCAATGTGATCGAGCGCGAAAGCACCTGACGAACATGCTTCTGTAGGAGCGGCCGCAGGCTGCGATCTTTTGATTCTGGCTTTTAAAAGCGAAAGATCGCAGCCTGCGGCAGCTCCTAAAGGTTATGCCGACAATTCGCGTAACGCAGCGGCGGCCAGAAATCCGGAGCGGGAACTGTAGCGCTGATCACGTCGGACTGTTTGATCTATACGCTCCAGCAGTTGCTCGGGCAGCGTGGCGTTGAAGCGTACCGACTTGCCGAAATAGGGTGTGATATCAAAGTCGACGACACCCCAGATTCCACCCGCATAATCCGGGTTGTCGAGATGTGCATCAATGTCCCGAACTCGAGGCAACGGTGCACCATCAGCCACCAGCCCCTCATAGTGCAGGGCCAGAGCCTCCTGAGTATTTTCAAAAGCTTCGGCTACCGTGCTCCCCGCGGAGAAGCACCCCGGTACATCCGGGACAATCACTCCGTAGTCCGAGTCGGCATCCTTGTGCAAAACGACCGGGAATTTCATAAACGTGAATCCTTCGTCTGACGTGTCCTGATGGTGACTACCCTTCACTGCAACCAGATACCAACCATCCTCCTCGATCATCCTGATCATTTCCCGACTACGCATTTCCTTCGCCCTGTTCGACAGCAAGAGCGGGTCACTTTAGGGCGTAAGCAACCGATTTATACACACGATACACACTCTGAGAAATATTAGCTGGGTGAACAAACGCTCGGTAGTTGGTTCGACCAACGGCAGGCGCGAGCCAGCGAGAAAGGGCCTTGCCGTCCAGATACATTTGAATGCGTCGCGAAATGTGTCTGATCGAGAATGGTTGGCTTGTATTGATGCGGGCTGACTTGGCTATGCTCTTAATGACACCGAGGTGGCTCCTTCGCGGGCAAGCCCGCTCCCACAGGATTTTGGTTGTACACAAATCTCTGAATGACCGAGATCACTGTGGGAGCGGGCTTGCCCGCGAAGGCGTCCGATCAAGCACCGCATAACCCGCAGGCACACCCATGCACACCGCCATCATCATCTTCTTCGGCCTGGTCCTGCTCGCCCTGATGCTCTACATAGGCGAGCGCATTGGCTTCAGCCGGCAGACTCTGGCCTACAGCTTCGCCGCGCTGTGGCTGGCGTTGACGGTGATCAATGGTGCGGTGGGGGTGGTGCATGCCGGGCAGCCGCTGGGTTCGGAGATCGCGGTGGGCAGCGCAGTGTTCGGAGTGCCGATGGCGGCGATGGTGTTGTTCATGGTACTGAGCGCCGAGCCGTGAAACGTCCCGGCGCTCAGTTGCCGATCAACGCACCAGATGCAGGAACTGCATGTGGCGTTCGTACTGGTCGAGGATGTCGTTGATGATCTGTTCCTTGGTGTAGCCGACCAGATCGTAGTCCTGACTGCCCTCGCTCAAATGCACTTCAGCGCGGTAGTAGCGGCGGTTGTTGAGCTGCTTGGAACCCATGCCACCCCGAGCAAACGACGGCGTGAAATAGCCGCGCATCTGCACCTGATAGATGAACGGATGCTGCTCGCCGTGGCCGATTTCCAGGCTGATGTTGTCGTGCGCCGGATCCGGCTGGGTGACCACGTTCAAGCCCTTCTCGACGAAGACCGCCGTCACTTCCTCAATCGCCGGACGCACCGTGGTGTCCATGAAGCGGTACACCTCGTCGCGCGACGGGAAGTGCACCGCCTGACTCAGACGCTGGCGCCAGCCGCCCGTGCCTCGCCGCGAACCGGAGACCGGTGCCAGCGAATGCAATTGCGCGATCTGCTTCTGCGATTCCAGATAGAACGCCTTGTGCAGCCCCCACATCATCAGCAGCAAAATCATCGAGAACGGCAGCGAGGTCAGCACCACCGCCGATTTCAGCGCATCGATGCTGCCGGAGAACAGCAGCGCGCTGGTGATCAACGCGGTCATCGCGCCCCAGAACACCCGCAGCCATTTCGGCCCGTCTTCGTCCGGGTTGCCGCCCTTGGCCGACAGCGTCGAGAGCACAACGGTGCCGGAGTCGGCAGAAGTGACGAAGAACACGAAGCTGATGAACACCGTCACCGCGATGACGGTTTTGCTCCACGGGTAGGTTTCCAGCAGCAGATAAAGACTCATCGACGGGTTGTCGAGGGCCGACATGCCCAGCGCCGACATACCGTGGTTGAGCACCTGATCGATGGCGCTGTTGCCGAAGATCGACATCCACGCCAGGGTGAAACCGAGCGGAATCAGCAGCACGCCGAAGACGAATTCGCGGATGGTGCGGCCACGGGAAATCCGCGCGATGAACAGGCCCACGAACGGCGACCATGCGATCCACCAGGCCCAGTAGAACACGGTCCAGCCGCCGAGCCAGTCGCTTGGTTTGTCGTAGGCGTAGAGGTCGAAACTCTTCATCGGCAACGCGCCGAGGTAGTCGCCGAGGTTCTGGATCAGGGTGTTGAGCAGATGCTGGGTGGGACCGGCGAACAACACGAACAGCAGCAGCGCACAGGCCAGCAACATGTTGATGTCGGACATCACTCGCACGCCCTTGTCCACACCGGAGACGGCGACGATGATCGCCGCGCCCATCATCAGCGTGATCAGGCCGACCTGAATCCATTGGGTGTGGGCGATGCCGAACAGGTAGTCCAGACCCGAGTTGAGGTGCAGCACACCAAAACCCATGTCGGCACCCAGGCCGAACACCGTAGCGATAATGCCGAAGCCGTCTACCGCGTAACCGATGGGGCCGTTGATGCGCTTGCCGATCAGCGGGTACAGCGCCGAACGCAAGGCCAGCGGCAGGTTATGCCGGTAGGCGAAATAGGCCAGCGCCATGCCGACGAAGGCGAACACGCCCCAGCCGTGCAGGCCCCAATGCAGAAACAGAATCTGCATCGCCTGCCGCGCTGCATCGGCAGTGCCGGCCTCGCCTTGCGGCGGTTGCAGCATGTGGGTCAGCGGTTCGGACACGCAGAAGAAGAACAGCGTGATGCTGATCCCGGCGGCGAACAGCATGCCGGCCCAGGACAGGTAACTGAACTCGGGTTCGTCGTGGTCGGCACCGAGTTTGATCTTGCCGTAGCCCGATAACGCGGTGACCACCACGAAGACCAGATACAGCGTCATCGCAAGCATGTAGTACCAGCCGACCGTATTGGCCGCCCAGTTTTGCGCAGCCAGCAACCAGGCGCCGGCCTGCTCCGGCATGGCGATGACAACCAGACCAAACAGCAGAATCACCGTCGCGGCGAAGTAGAACACCGGCGGATTCATGCGCACCAGACCGCTGGCGGGGGTAGACGATGCACTCATGAAACGTGCACCTCGAGGGGTTGAAACGTGGCTGAAATGATCGGACTCAGCAAAGGCAAGCCTCCTGTTGTGAGCGGGCAGCGAACCACCGGTTTAACTTGAATGAACGTTCAAGTTAAACATGGATAGGGTGGTAAGGACTAATCGCAGGGCCAGGCGGTAGTTTTCCTACAGTAGCCCAAGGAGGGGTATGACGCGGGTTTGAGGGGATTCGTTCAATGGAGAATTGGCTGAATGCCATTATCTCGGTCTGACCAAAAAAACCATTCGCGAGCAGGCTCGCTCCCACATTTGACACGCATTCCAGTGTGGGAGCGAGCCTGCTCGCGAAGAGGCCTGACGCGGCAACGCAGATTCAGGAACTTACTTCTGCGTCCCGTCATCATGCTGCAGATTGGCCTGAGTCAGGTTGCTCCCTGCCGGCACGCTGCGCGTCAGCCACACATTACCGCCGATGGTCGACCCCTGGCCGATAGTGATCCGTCCCAGAATCGTCGCTCCGGCATAAATCACCACGTCATCCTCGACAATCGGATGGCGTGGATGCCCCTTCTGCAACTGCCCGTCTTCATCGGCCGGGAAGCGCTTGGCGCCCAAGGTCACGGCCTGATAAATCCGCACCCGCTCGCCAATGATCGCGGTCTCGCCGATCACCACACCGGTGCCGTGGTCGATGAAGAAACTGCGGCCGATCTGCGCGCCCGGGTGGATATCGATGCCGGTGGCCGAGTGCGCAATTTCCGCGCTGATCCGCGCCAGCAACGGCAACCCGGCGCGATACAGATGGTGCGCCAGACGATGGTGAATCACCGCCAGAATCCCCGGATAGCACAACAGCACCTCATCGACGCTGCGTGCCGCCGGGTCACCGTGATAGGCCGCCAGCACGTCGGTATCGAGCAGGCTGCGCAGGCCCGGCAAGGCCAGGGCGAAGTCCTGAATGATGCGGATCGCCTGCGCTTCGACATCAGCATCGCCTTGCGCGCTGTGCCGGGCGACATACCGCAATTCCAGCCGCGCCTGCGCCAGCAAGGCATTCAACGCGGTATCGAGGGTGTGGCCGACATAGAAGTCTTCGCTTTCCTCACGCAGATCCACCGGTCCCAGCCGCATCGGGAACAACGCACCACACAGCGCCTCGAGAATCTCGGCCATCGCCGCGCGGGACGGCAACTCGCGACCACCCTGCTCGCCACTGGCCCGGCCATTCTGGGTACGCCACTGATCCCGCGCGGTACGCAGTTGGCTGACGATGGTCTGCAATTGCCAATGGCTGGAACGCTCACTCACGGTAAAGACTCCTCACAGGCGGCCGGTCTGGCCGCGTCAACGGCGACTACTTTACGACATGCCCACAAGGACGAATTAAGAACCGATAGTGCTGGCCTAAGCACATTTGGCTATAAGTAATTCACGGTTGCCCCGTTAAAACGGCCTGCCTATAGTCCTGTCATCTTCCTCCGCCAGTACGGGCTCATGATCAAACAACAGCTGGATCGCTTTAACCGTTTCGACCTGCTCGGCCAACCGACGCCTCTGGAAAAACTCGAACGCCTGTCCGCCTGGCTGGGCCGCGATGTGTACATCAAACGCGATGACCTGACGCCGCTGGCCATGGGCGGCAACAAACTGCGCAAACTCGAATACCTCGCCGCCGACGCCCTCGCCCAAGGCGCCGACACGCTGATCACCGCCGGTGCCTTGCAATCGAACCACGTACGCCAGACCGCCGCGCTGGCGGCCAGACTCGGCCTGGGTTGCGTGGCGCTGCTGGAAAATCCGCTGGGCACCGATGACAGCAATTACACCGGCAACGGCAACCGTCTGCTGCTCGATCTGTTCGACACCAAGGTCGAGTTGGTGGACAACCTCGACAACGCCGACGAACAACTCGCCGCACTCGCCGTGCGCCTGCGCAGCAATGGCAAGAAACCGTATCTGGTGCCGATCGGTGGCTCCAATGCTCTCGGTGCATTGGGCTACGTGCGTGCCGGTCTGGAACTGGCCGAGCAGATCAAGGACACCGGCCTGGAATTCGCCGCCGTGGTGCTGGCCTCGGGCAGCGCCGGGACCCACAGTGGTCTGGCGCTGGCGTTGAGCGAAGCGCTGCCGCAATTGCCGGTGATCGGCGTGACGGTATCGCGCAGCGAAGAAGATCAGCGCCCGAAAGTGCAAGGTCTGGCCGAACGTACGGCGGACCTGCTGGGCGTGAAATTGCCAGTGAACTTCAAAGTCGAGTTGTGGGACGAATACTTCGGTCCGCGTTACGGCGAGCCGAATGCCGGGACACTGGCGGCGGTGAAACTGTTGGCCAGTCAGGACGCGGTGTTGCTCGACCCGGTGTATACCGGCAAGGCCATGGCTGGTCTGCTCGACGGGATCGGCCGCCAGCGTTTCGACGAGGGCCCGATCATCTTCCTGCATACCGGTGGAGCGCCGGCGTTGTTTGCCTACAGGGATTCGCTGACAAGCTGATCCTCACTGCTGCAAGAATTTCTGTGGTGAGGGGATTTATCCCCGTTGGACTGCGCAGCAGTCCCCTGCTCTTCAAGTCAGAAGAGAGGGCCGCTTCGCGCCCCATTGGGGATAAATCCCCTCGCCACAATTGATCATATATATTCGAAATTGGAATAACAGAAAGATCATTAAGTATTTTCAAGTCTAAAACAGACATCTTATAGTCTCGCCGCAGGCGAATTTCGGGCAAGACGCATAAGCTGCTTTAGGGCACGATAACGCAGTCGTTGAACTCCCGGATTCGCCAACTTTCCTTAAGCGTCTTCCATAAGAAAACACAGGGGCTTGTCATGAATTTTTCCGCACTACGTCGCACTCTGCTGGTAGGTTCGCTGGGCCTTGCACTGAGCGCCGGCCTGATCGGCCAGGCAACCGCCGGTGAGCAGCTGCAACAGATCAAGGACAAAGGCGTCATCAACGTCGGCCTGGAAGGCACTTACCCACCGTTCAGCTTCGTTGACGCCGACGGCAAACTGTCCGGTTTCGAAGTCGAGCTCTCCGAAGCCCTGGCGCAGAAACTCGGCGTGAAAGCCAAGATTCAGCCGACCAAGTGGGACGGTATCCTCGCCGCGCTGGAATCCAAGCGTCTGGACGTCGTGGTCAACCAAGTGACCATCTCCGACGAGCGCAAGAAGAAATATGACTTCTCCGAGCCGTACACCGTTTCCGGGATCCAGGCGCTGGTGCTGAAGGACAAGGAAGCCAAGTTGAACATCAAGACCGCTGCCGACCTGTCTGGCAAGAAAGTCGGTGTCGGCCTGGGCACCAACTACGAACAATGGGTTCGCGCCAACGTGCCGGGCGCTGACGTGCGCACCTACGACGATGATCCGACCAAGTTCGCCGACCTGAACAACGGCCGCACCGACGCCATTTTGATCGACCGTCTGGCCGCACTGGAATACGCCAAGAAAGCCCCGAAAACCGTGGCTGCCGGTGAAGCGTTCTCCCGTCAGGAATCCGGTATCGCCCTGCGCAAAGGCGAGCCTGAGCTGCTGGCTGCGGTGAACAAAGCCCTCGACGAGCTGCGTGCCGACGGTACCCTTGAGAAGCTGTCGAAGAAATACTTCAACGCTGACGTCACCAAATAATGGAAGAAGCTTTCCAACTCGCACTGGACTCCGCGCCCTTTCTGCTCAAGGGCGCGTACTACACGGTTATCCTCAGCCTGGGCGGCATGTTCTTCGGCTTGCTGCTGGGCTTCGGCCTGGCCTTGATGCGCCTGTCGCGCTTCAAACTGGTGAGCTGGATTGCCCGCATCTACGTGTCGTTCTTCCGCGGCACGCCGTTGCTGGTGCAACTGTTCGTGATCTATTACGGCTTGCCGCAACTGGGTCTGGAACTGGATCCGCTGCCGGCGGCGCTGATCGGCTTCTCGCTGAACATGGCCGCCTACGCCTGTGAAATCCTCCGCGCGGCGATCGGTTCGATCGAACGTGGTCAATGGGAGGCCGCTGCGAGCATCGGCATGACCCGTGCGCAAACCCTGCGCCGGGCCATCCTGCCGCAGGCCATGCGCACGGCGCTGCCGCCGTTGGGCAACAGCTTCATTTCACTGGTCAAGGACACGGCACTGGCCGCCACCATTCAGGTGCCGGAACTGTTCCGCCAGGCACAGCTGATTACCGCCCGGACTTTCGAAGTCTTCACCATGTATCTTGCCGCCGCGCTGATCTACTGGATTCTGGCCACGGTGCTCTCGCATCTGCAGAACAAGTTGGAAGAGCGGGCCAATCGGCACGACCAGGAGTCCTGACCCATGATTGTCGTGGAAAAACTGACAAAGCAGTTCAAGGGTCAAGAGGTGCTCAAAGGCATCGATCTTGAAGTAAAGGAAGGCGAGGTCGTGGCCATCATCGGCCCCAGCGGTTCGGGTAAAACCACGTTCCTGCGCTGCCTGAATTTCCTTGAAGAGCCCACCAGCGGCCGGATCAAGGTCGGCGATATCGAGATCGATACCCGCCGTCCTCTGAGCCAGCAACAAAGCCTGGTGCGCAACCTGCGCCAGCACGTAGGTTTCGTATTCCAGAACTTCAACCTGTTCCCGCACCGCACCGCCCTGGAAAACGTCATCGAAGGGCCGATCGTGGTCAAGAAGATGCCGCGCGAACAAGCCGTTACCCTGGGCATGAAGCTGTTGGCCAAGGTCGGTCTGGCCGGCAAGGAAGATGCGTATCCGCGTCGTCTCTCCGGCGGTCAGCAACAGCGCGTGGCGATTGCCCGGGCGCTGGCGATGGAACCGGAAGTGATCCTGTTCGACGAACCGACCTCGGCGCTCGACCCGGAACTGGTCGGCGAAGTGTTGGCGACCATTCGTGGTCTGGCTGAAGAAAAACGCACCATGGTCATCGTCACTCACGAAATGGGGTTCGCCCGCGATGTGGCCAACCGTGTGGTGTTTTTTGACAAGGGCGTGATCGTCGAGCAAGGCGAAGCCAAAGCCTTGTTTGCCAACCCGAAAGAAGAGCGCACCAAACAGTTTCTCAGCAAGTTTCTGAATCACGCCTGAGAAGCTTATTGTCTGGAGTCATTAACTTCCATGGATGGAAGTTATACTTTTCCCGCCTACACTAACATCTAAGCCCCTCCATTCTAAAACCTGTCAAAACAATACATACATGTTCTGCAGCCGTTGGGCTTAATCCGTTGCGCATCTCTTTGCCTGCGAAACGATCCAAACTCGCCTGCACTAAAACAATAAAAACTGCCAAAAAACCGTAGTTCCATTCGCCATTGCGGCTAGGCAGCGTGACTGCACAACGTAGGAATCTTCTGATTAATCGGTAATTCACGGATTAACTAAGACACTCTATTGACACTCTTTCCCGCACACTCTTATCTAGTCGTCAACCGGCACCCACTAGTTGAATCAATTCGCACTGAGTCTGAACAAAAGTTCAGGCTGCATAACCGATTCATCACGCCTTTTGTTTTTTCAAGAAACGGAATTCGCCGCAAGATTTCAAGGAGAGAGCCCGATGATCCGCACTTCGCATACCCCCGAACTGGCAGCCCCACACCTGGCAGCCGCGCAGAAAAACGCCGTCAACCTGGCCGCGGCCGCGCATCTGCTGATCGATGTTCTGCCGTACCCCGGTATGGACGCCGGCGATCTGATCGAACTGTTCTGGAACAACTGCTACGTCGCCTCACGCGTCCTGACCAGTGAAGACCTCGGCACATCGGTCAGTCTGCGAGTGCCGGAGAGCTTCATCGCCAGCGGTACCGCACGGATTCACTATCGGGTCATGCAAATCGGGCAGGGACCGGCGCTGTCGGCGGCAACCCGGGTTCAAGTCAAGCTCGACTGCCCAGGCGGCCAGCCTTCGGCGTTGTGCGGTGACGAGAATCAGCAACTGGCGCCGGTCACGGTACCCGACACCATCCGCCGCCAGGGCGTGAACCCCAATCAGATCAAACGCGGTGTGCCCCTGACCATCGAACCCTACCGGAACATGGCCGAGGACGACGCCATCACCTTGCGCTGGGGCGATGTGCGCATGGACCTGGCCCGAATCACCGCTGCCGATGTCGGCCTGCCGATTCAGGTCTGGGTGCCACCGGCAGTGATTGTCGAGGGCGGTGAGGATCTGCGCCTCGACGTAACCTACTGCGTCATCGACTGGGTCGGCAACAACTCACGCTGGGCACCGCCACGGACGCTGAAGATCGGTTGCGTGAATCCTTATCTGAAGGTGCCGCTGCGCCAGGATCTGAAGGCCGCTGAATCGACCAAGGATTGATGCCGCATTCCTGTACTCATGGGGCTTTGTAGTGAGGGGATCCAGGGAAGTCGTACCGCCCCGATGGACTGCGAAGCAATCCCGTTTTTTATGATTCAGAAAGGGCCGCTGCGCGGCCGGTCGGGGATAAATCCCCTCACCACAGGTTGTATTGCCACGGCTGAGAGACTGTTAACCAACCCGACCACCGCCCCTTCTATACATATTCCTAAAAGTTAGTTTATTTAATATTTATACACGCTTAGGGTATATGAACCGGACCACCGGACATTCTTTCGTTCGCCGCACTTTTGCGGCGTTTTTCATGAGATGTGAGGTAGGTAGTATGGTCCGGAACACAATCACCCCAGTGCAGATCGCCAGGGCATTGCGTGCAGCCAGGGAGCGGCACTGATGTCCAGTCTGGCCGATGCAAACGTCCAGTCGGATCTGGACATCGCCCCGTTGTTGTTGCCCGCGCAGGTCTTGCGCAACGACACCCAAGCCATCAAGGCCGCCCATGAGCTGGCGCAAGTCGCCCGCGTGCAGGCCGCCAGGCGCGACCGCCAGCGCAAGCTGCCGTGGTCGGAAATCGAACAGTTCACCCGCAGCGGTCTGGGCAGCATTGCCATCCCCCGTGAATACGGCGGCCCACAGGTTTCGTTTGTCACGTTGGCCGAGGTGTTCGCGATCATTTCCGCGGCCGACCCGGCGCTGGGACAGATCCCGCAGAACCAGTTCGGCATCATCAATCTGGTGCTCGGCAGCGCCACCGAGGCGCAGAAACAACAGCTGTTCCAGAGTGTTCTGGAAGGCTGGCGCATCGGCAATGCCGGCCCTGAACGCGGCACCAAAAATACCCTGGAATTGAAAGCGCGCATCACCGCCGACGGCGATGACTATGTGCTCAACGGCCAGAAGTTTTATTCCACCGGCGCGCTGTTCGCGCACTGGGTGGCGGTCAAGGCGCTCAATGACGACGGCAAGCAAGTGCTGGCCTTCGTCCGCCGTGGCACCCCGGGCCTGCGCATCGTTGATGACTGGTCGGGCTTCGGGCAGCGCACCACCGCCAGCGGCACGATTGTGCTGAACAACGTGCGCGTCGAGTCGAGCCTGGTCGTCGACAACTGGAAGATCAACGAGAAGCCGAATACCCAAGGTGCCGTGTCGCAGCTGATTCAAGCGGCCATCGACGCTGGTATCGCCCGAGGTGCCATCGACGACGCCATCGAATTCGTCAAAACCCGCGCACGGCCGTGGATCGACGCCAAGGTGGAACGCGCCAGCGATGACCTCTACGTGATCGCCGACATCGGCAAACTGAAAATCGAACTGCACGCCGCCGAGGCATTGCTGCGCAAGGCCGGGCAAGTGCTGGATCAGGTGCACGCCGCACCGCTCACCGCCGAGTCCGCCGCCCGCGCCTCGATTGCCGTGGCCGAGGCCAAAGTGCTGACCACCGAGATTTCACTGCTGGCCAGCGAAAAGCTTTTCGAACTGGCCGGCAGCCGCGCGACCCTCGCCGAATTCAACCTCGACCGCCACTGGCGCAACGCCCGCGTACACACCCTGCACGACCCGGTGCGCTGGAAATATCACGCGGTCGGCGCCTATCGCCTGAACGGTACTTTGCCGGCCCGCCATTCCTGGATCTGACGACCGCACACTTTCTCAAAGGCATTGGAGAGAACCATGACTTTTTCCCACCCCGTCGCGGTCATCACCAGCGATGAGCAAGCCCTGATCGTCGCCAGCGATCTGGCCGAAGATTTCAAACGCGACAGTGCCGTGCGCGACCGTGAACGCCGCCTGCCACTGCCGGAACTCGACGTGTTTTCCCGCTCCGGCCTGTGGGGCATCAGCGTGCCCAAGGAATACGGCGGTGCCGGCGTGTCCAACGTGACCCTGGCCAAAGTCATCGCCCTGATCGCTCAGGCTGACGGCTCTCTGGGGCAGATTCCGCAGAACCATTTCTACGCCCTCGAAGTGCTGCGCGTTAACGGCAGCCACGAGCAGAAACAACGGCTGTACGCCGAGGTGCTGGCCGGCCAGCGCTTCGGCAACGCCTTGGCGGAACTCGGTACCAAAACCGCCCACGACCGCGTCACCCGCCTCAAGCGTGACGGCGACGGCTACCGCATCAACGGGCGCAAGTTTTATGCGACCGGCGCGATCTACGCGCAGCGCATCCCGACGTCGGTGGTTGATGAAAATGGCGTGCAGCAACTGGCCTTCGTCCCGCGTGACAGCCAAGGCCTGACGGTGATCGACGACTGGAGCGGTTTCGGCCAGCGCACCACCGGCAGCGGTTCGGTGGTGTTCGAAGACGTCTACGTCGCCGCCGACGACGTGATTCCGTTCCAGAGCGCCTTCGAGCGTCCGACCACGGTCGGCCCGCTGGCGCAGATCCTCCACGCTGCCATCGACACCGGCATCGCCCGCGCCGCTTACGAAGATGCCCTGCATTTTGTGCGTAGCAAGACGCGTCCGTGGATCGACTCCGGCACCGACAAGGCCACCGAAGACCCGCTGACCCTGAAGAGTTTCGGCCACTTGAGCATCCGCCTGCACGCCACCGAAGCGCTGCTTGAACGCGCCGGCGAATTTCTCGACAAGGCCCAGGCCGAGACTAATACCGAAACCGTCGCTGCCGCGTCGATTGCCGTCGCCGAAGCACGGGCGATCAGCACTGAAATCTCGCTTGCCGCCGGCAGCACGCTGTTCGAACTGGCTGGCAGCCAGGCAACGCTGATCGAGCACGGCCTCGACCGCCACTGGCGCAACGCTCGCGTGCACACTCTGCATGACCCGGTGCGCTGGAAGTATCACGCGGTGGGCAATTACTACCTCAACGATGAAAAGCCTCCGCTGCGAGGAACGATCTGATGAGCGGCGCGAAAAAGAAGATCCTGCTCAACGCGTTCAACATGAACTGCATCGGCCACATCAACCACGGCCTGTGGACGCATCCACGCGACACGTCGACGCGCTACAACACCATCGAGTACTGGACAGAACTGGCGCAGTTGCTGGAGCGCGGGCTGTTTGACGGGCTGTTCATCGCCGACATCGTCGGCGTGTACGACGTCTACCAGAACTCGGTGGATGTCACGCTGAAAGAGTCGATCCAGTTGCCGGTCAACGACCCGCTGCTGCTGGTGTCAGCCATGGCGGCGGTGACGAAAAATCTCGGTTTCGGCCTCACCGCCAACCTCACCTATGAACCGCCCTATCTGTTCGCCCGCCGCATGTCCACGCTCGATCATCTGAGCCGCGGTCGGGTCGGCTGGAACATCGTCACCGGTTACCTCGACAGCGCCGCCAAGGCCATGGGCCTGCGCGAACAGGTCGAGCATGACCGTCGCTACGATCAGGCCGACGAGTACCTCGAAGTGCTCTACAAACTCTGGGAGGGCAGTTGGGAAAACGGTGCGGTACTCAATGACCGCGTGCAGCGCATCTACGCCCAGCCGGAGAAGGTGCACAAGGTCGAGCACCACGGCGAATTCTATCAAGTCGAGGGTTATCACCTCTGCGAGCCGTCGCCGCAGCGCACGCCTGTGCTGTTCCAGGCTGGCAGTTCCGATCGTGGATTGCTGTTCGCCGGGCGTCACGCCGAGTGCGTGTTCATCAGCGGCCAGAACAAACCGTCGACCAAGGTGCAGGTGGACAAGGTCCGCGCCAGCGCGGTCGAGGCCGGGCGCAATCCTGAGGATATCAAGGTGTTCATGGGCCTCAACGTGATCGTCGGCGCCACCGAAGCAGCCGCGTGGGCCAAGCACGCCGAGTACTTGAGTCATGCCAGTGCCGAGGCCGGTGTGGCGCACTTCTCGGCGTCCACCGGCATCGATTTTTCTCAATACGAAATCGACGAGCCGATCCAGTACGTCAAGAGCAACGCCATCCAGTCCGCGACCAAAAACCTGCAGAACAACGACTGGACCCGCCGCAAATTGCTCGACCAGCACGCTCTCGGTGGCCGCTACATCACCGTGGTCGGCTCGTCTGAGCAAGTGGCCGATGAACTGGAAGCGTGGATCGCTGAAACCGGTCTCGACGGCTTCAACCTGACGCGCATCGTGACCCCGGAAAGCTATGTCGATTTCATCGAGCTGGTGATTCCGGAGTTGCAGCGGCGCGGGTCGTACAAGACTGCGTATGACAGCGGCAGCCTGCGCGAAAAGCTGTTTCACGCAGGGGCGCAGTTACCTGAGCAACATACCGGATCTTCGTACCGCCGCTAAAAGCATCGCTGGCAAGCCAGCTCCCACAAGGGTCTGTGGCGTTCATAAAACCTGTGGGAGCTGGCTTGCCAGCGATGAGGCCCGACCAGACACCACAAAATTCATGCACTGACTGGAAAAATCACCATGACCAAGAAACTTCTGTCCCACCCAGTCAAAGCACTGGCCCTGGCCTTCGGCCTGTTCAGCTCGGCGGTGTTCGCCGCCGATGCACCACTGAAAATCGGCACCACCGCTGCCTTCGCGATTCCGCTGGAAGCCGCCGTCGAGGAAGCCTCCAGACAAGGCCTGAAAGTCGAGCTGGTGGAGTTCACCGACTGGATCGCACCGAACGTCAGCCTCGCCGCCGGCGACATCGACGTGAACTACTTCCAGCACATCCCGTTCCTCGAAAACGCCAAGGCGGCCTCCGGTTTTGACCTGGTGCCGTTCGCCCCGGGGATCATCAACAACGTCGGCCTCTACTCGAAAAAATACAAAAGCTTCGACGAGTTGCCCGAAGGCGCCAGCGTCGCCATCGCCAACGACCCGATCAACAGCGGTCGCGGTCTGCAACTGCTGGCCAAGGCTGGCCTGATCACCCTCAAACCTGGCGTCGGCTACAAGGCCACCGAAGACGACATCGTCGCCAACCCGAAGAAGATCAAGATTCTGCAAGTCGAAGCCGTGCAACTGGTGCGCGCCTACGATGACGCCGATCTGGTCCAGGGCTACCCGGCCTACATTCGTCTGGCGAAGACCTTCGACGCCGGCTCCGCACTGCTGTTCGACGGCCTCGACCACAAGGAATACGTGATCCAGTTCGTCATCCAGCCGAAGAGCAAGGACGACCCGCGCCTGATCAAATTCGTCGACATCTACCAGCACTCGCCGGCCGTTCGCGCCGCGCTGGACAAGGCTCACGGCAAGCTGTATCAGGCCGGTTGGGAAAGCTGAACATGACCGCCGCGATCCAACGGCGACTGGAGATTCCAGAGCCAAAACATGCTGAAAAAACCGAACTGCATCCCGAGCTGAATCGCGCCCACGTGCGCTTCATCGGCCTGGGTAAAACCTACGAAGGTCGACAAGGCCCAATCGCGGCCCTGCAAGGCATCGACCTGGCGATCCAGCGCGGCGAGGTGTTCGGCATCATCGGCCGCAGCGGCGCCGGCAAATCGTCACTGATCCGCACGATCAATCGTCTGGAACAACCGACGGCGGGACGGGTGCTGATCGATCAGGTCGACATCGGCGAGTTCGATGAAGACCGGCTGGTCACGCTGCGGCGGCGCATCGGCATGATCTTCCAGCACTTCAACCTGATGTCGGCCAAGACCGTGTGGCAGAACGTCGAACTGCCGCTGAAAGTC
The DNA here is from genome assembly GCF_055760375.1 of Pseudomonas sp. m6p. Classification (NCBI taxonomy): domain Bacteria; kingdom Pseudomonadati; phylum Pseudomonadota; class Gammaproteobacteria; order Pseudomonadales; family Pseudomonadaceae; genus Pseudomonas; species Pseudomonas sp. m6p. The sequence continues at coordinate 6,171,604 of NZ_CM147084.1, read as the reverse complement.
GCGGGCGTGCCGAAGGCGCAACGCGAGCAGAAGGTTCGTGAGCTGCTCGAACTGGTCGGCCTGCAAGCCAAGCACAAGGCTTACCCGGCGCAGCTTTCCGGCGGGCAGAAACAGCGTGTCGGCATCGCCCGCGCATTGGTGCATGACCCGGACATTCTGCTGTGCGACGAAGCCACTTCGGCGCTCGATCCCGAGACCACTCAGTCGATCCTCGGCCTGCTGCGCGAGATCAACCGGCGCCTCGGCCTGACCATCGTGTTGATCACCCATGAAATGGCGGTGATCCGCGAAATCTGCGACCGCGTGGTAGTGCTGGAACACGGGCGGATCGTCGAGCAAGGCCCGGTCTGGGAGGTATTCGGCAATCCGCAACACGAGGTCAGTCAGACCTTGCTCGCGCCGCTGCAACACGCACTGCCGGAAGAGCTGCAAAGCCGTCTGCATGCCCAGCCGCCCTCCCCGGGCGCGGCGGTGGTATTGCGTTTGCAGTTCACCGGTGGCGCCGCCGACGAGCCGGATCTGGCGGCGCTGTTCGCCGCTCTCGGCGGACGCGTGAAGTTGCTGCAGGGCGGCGTCGAGCGGATTCAGGGCCACGCGCTGGGACACCTGTTGCTGGCGGTCAGCGGCTCATCCTTGAGTGCCGAACAATTGCGCGAGCGCGCCGGGCAGTGGGCGCAACGAGTGGAGGTATCGGGTTATGTGGTTTGATCGCTTGCTCCAGGGTTTCATTGACACCTTCCTGATGGTCGGCGTGTCGTCGCTGATCGCCTTGCTGGTGGGGATCCCGATGGCGGTGATTCTGGTCACCAGCGACAAGGGCGGGATCTATCAGGCGCCGCTGCTCAACCGGGCGCTGGGCGCGTTCGTGAATCTGTTCCGCTCGATCCCGTTTCTGATTCTGATGGTCGCGCTGATTCCGTTCACCCGGCTGATTGTCGGCACCACGTACGGTGTGTGGGCGGCGGTGGTGCCGCTGACCATCGCCGCGACGCCGTTCTTTGCGCGGATTGCCGAAGTGAGTCTGCGTGAGGTCGATCACGGCTTGATCGAGGCGGCGCAAGCCATGGGCTGCCGGCGCTGGCACATCGTCTGGCATGTGCTGTTGCCTGAAGCGCTGCCGGGGATCGTCGGCGGGTTCACGATTACGCTGGTGACGATGATCAACTCGTCAGCCATGGCCGGAGCGATTGGCGCCGGCGGTTTGGGCGATATCGCTTACCGCTACGGTTATCAACGTTTCGACAGCCAGATCATGCTGACGGTGATTGTGTTGCTGGTGGCGTTGGTGGCGGTGATTCAGTTGGGCGGCGATCGCCTCGCCAGAGGTCTGAACAAGCGCTGAAGCAAGATCAAAAGATCGCAGCCTTCGGCAGCTCCTACAGGGGAATGCGATCTTCTGTAGGAGCTGCCGAAGGCTGCGATCTTTTAAAGCGCGAAAGCGCTTATAGTCTGCTCAACTCCCCCAAACAGTCCGCCCCATGAAACAGACTCCCACCGATCTGGAACAGATCACCGCCACCACCCTCGGCCACTACAACTCGGTGGCCGAAGACTTCCGCGAAGGCACCCGCGATCACGATGTCAGCCAGAACATCGACGCCTTGCTTCGCCACATCCAGGGTCCGGCGCCGTTCACCCTGCTCGATTTCGGCTGCGGCCCCGGCCGTGATTTGCAGACGTTCACCCGCATGGGCCACGTCGCGGTCGGCCTTGATGGCTCAGAGGAATTTGCGCGCATGGCCCGTGAGGACAGCGGTTGCGAGGTCTGGCAGCAGGACTTTCTGAAACTCGATCTGCCGGCCGAGCGCTTCGACGGCATCTTCGCCAATGCGGTGCTGTTTCATGTGCCGTTGCAGGAGTTGCCGCGAGTGCTCAAGCAGTTGCATGGCACGCTGAAGCCGGGTGGGGTGTTGTTCAGTTCCAATCCGCGCGGGGATAACCGTGAGGGCTGGAATGGGCCACGCTACGGCTCATATCACGACTTGGACGCGTGGCGCGGGTTGCTGACGGCGGCGGGGTTTGTCGAGCTTGAGCATTACTACCGGCCGGCGGGATTGCCGCGCGAGCAGCAGCCTTGGCTGGCGAGTGTCTGGCGGCGGGTTGGCTGAAGATCAAAAGATCGCAGTCTGCAGCAGCGCCGACATGGGATTTCCTGTAGGCGCTGCCGCAGGCTGCGATCTTTTGCTTTTGCCTTATGCGGTCTCTTTCTTCGGCTCGCGAATCTTGTACCAGGCCACATACAGCGCCGGCAGAAACAGCAGGGTCAGCAACGTCGCGACCACGATCCCGCCAATCATCGCGTAGGCCATTGGCCCCCAGAACACTTCCCGGGCAATCGGAATCATGCCCATGCTCGCCGCCGCAGCCGTCAGCAGGATCGGCCGACGCCGGTGCTCGGTCGCTTCCACCACCGCATCCCACGGCGTATAGCCCTTCTGCTCGAACTCATCGATCTGCGTCACCAGAATCACCGAGTTGCGGATGATGATACCGATCAGTGCGAGGATCCCCAGGATCGCCACGAAGCCCATCGGCGTACCGGTCGGCACCAGCGCCAGCACCACACCGATCAGACCCAGCGGCGCGACACTTGCCACCAGGAACATCTTCTGCACGCTGTGCAACTGGATCATCAGGAAGGTCGCCATCAAAAACAGCATCAACGGCAGGACCTTGGCGATCGGTCCCTGGGCCTTGCCGCTTTCCTCGACCGTACCGCCCGTGGCGACTTTGTAGCCGACCGGGAGTTTTTCAGCGAACGCATCAATCGACGGCTTGAGCAGTTTCACCAGGTCGGTCGGCTGGATCTCGTCGCGCACCGAGGCCTTGATGGTGATGGTCGGCAGACGGTCACGACGCCACACCAGCGGTTGCTCCAGCTCATACCGCACGGTGGCAAAGGCCAATAGCGGAATCGACGTGCCGTTGGGTGTGACGATCTGCAGGTTCTGCAGGGTTTCCGGGGTGCCGCGTTCGGAATCCACCGCGCGGCCGACGACGTTGATCAGGTAGATATCGTCATCGACCTGGGTCAGTGGCGAGCCGCTGACGATGCTATTCATCAGCTTCGCCACGTCTTCCGAGGACAGCCCGAGCTGACGCGCCTTGTCCTGGGCAATGTCGATGCGCAGCACTTTGCCCGGCTCGTTCCAGTCGTAAATGATCTCGCCGATGTGCTCGTTCTTGTCCAGTTCGGTCGCCAGATCAATAGCGTGCTTGCGCACCTGATCGATGTCCTTGCCGCTGACCCGGTACTGGATCGGGCGTCCCACCGGCGGGCCCATTTCCAGCGCCTGCACGTAACTGCCGATGCCGACGAAGTCCTTGTGCAAGCGTTCACGCAGGCGTTGGCTGAGGGCTTCGCGGGCCTCGAAGTCTTTGCTGACGATCACCAGTTGCGCGTAGTACGGGTTCTGCAATTGCTGGTCGAGCGGCAAGTAGAAACGGATCGCACCCTGACCGATGTAAGTGCTCCAGCGCACGATGTCCGGGTCGCCCTTGAGCGTGGCTTCGAGCTTGTCCACGGCCTTGCGGGTTTCGTCGATCGAGGCGTTTTGCGGCAGGTTCAGATCGACGAGGATTTCCGGGCGATCGGAGGACGGGAAGAACTGATTTTGCACAAAGCGCATGCAGAACACCGCCAGCACAAAGCACAACACGGTGATGCCGATCGCCCACCAGCGGTTGCGCATCGACCACAGCAAACCGTGGTTGAATGCCCGACCAATGCGTCCCGGCTCGCCCTCGTGAGGTTTCACATTGGTGCTGAGGATGTGCACGCCGATTACCGGTGCGAACAGCACCGCGACGATCCACGACACCAGCATGGCCACCGCGATCACCGCAAACAGGGTGAAGGTGTACTCACCGGCGGAGCTGGCGTTGAGGCCGATCGGCACGAAGCCGGCAACGGTCACCAGCGTACCGGTGAGCATCGGGAACGCCGTCGAGGTGTAGGCAAACGTAGCCGCCTGCTCCTTGGTCTCGCCCATTTCCAGACGCGTGACCATCATCTCCACGGTGATCATCGCGTCGTCCACCAGCAGACCGAGGGCGATGATCAGCGCGCCGAGGGAAATCCGCTGCATGGTGATGCCGCTGTATTCCATGAACACAAACACCATCGCCAGCACCAGCGGAATCGAGCACGCCACCACCAGCCCGGCGCGCACGCCAAGACTGATGAAGCTGACCACCAGCACGATGATCACCGCTTCGAACAGCGCGCTGGTGAAGCCACCAACCGCCTCTTCCACCACCACGGCCTGATCGGACACCGTATGGACGCCGACGCCAACCGGCAGATCAGCGGTGATCTGGTCGATCCGCTGGTGCAACGCCTTGCCGAATTCCTGAACGTTGCCGCCCTTCTGCATGGCAATCGCCAGACCGATTGCCGGCTTGCCGTCGAAACGGAATTCCGGCGTGGCCGGGTCAACATAACCGCGACTGATGTCGGCGATATCGGCCAGACGATAGAAGCGCTCATTGAGTTTGAGATTGACCTCGGCCAGATCCTTCTCCGACGCGAACTGCCCTGAAGTACGCACCGAGATACGCTCAGGCCCGGCCTCGATCACACCCGCCGGAGTCACGGCGTTCTGCGATTGCAGGCTCTGCACCACCTGACGCTGATCGATGCCCAGTGCCGCGAGCTTGCGGGTGGAGAAGTTCAGGTAAATCACTTCGTCCTGCTGGCCGATCATCTCGATCTTGCCCAGACCCGGCACGTTGCGGATCTCGGCGCGGGCCTGTTCCACGTAGTCGCGCAACTGGCGCATGGTCAGGCCGTCGGCGGTAAACGCGTAGACCGAGCCGTAGACGTCACCGAACTCATCGTTGAATCCGGGCCCCTGAATCCCTTGGGGAAACTGTCCGCGAATGTCATCGATCTTCTTGCGCACCTGGTACCAGATTTCCGGAATGTCCTTGGCGCTGGTGGTGTCGCGCAGGTACACGTAGACCGTCGATTCACCGGGGCGCGTGTAACTTTTCACGTAGTCGAGTGAATCGAGCTCCTCGAGTTTTTTCTCGATGCGGTCGGTGACCTGCTTGAGGGTTTCCTCCTGGGTCGCGCCCGGCCATTTGGTCTGGATGACCATGGTCTTGATGGTGAACGAAGGGTCTTCTTCACGCCCCAGATTGAAGTAAGAGAACACCCCCATCAGCAACGCGACGAACATCAGGTACCAGACGAACGACTGATGCTTGAGGGCCCATTCGGAGAGATTGAAAGAGCCTTTCATTGACTGTCCTCGTCGAGTTTCACGGCTTGTCCGGGTTTAAGACTGTTGACACCTGCGCTGACCACGCGCTCGCCGGATTTGACGCCGTCGGCCAGCACCACGGTGCCGTCGGTACGGCTGATCACGCTGACGTCACGGGGTGCGACGGTTTTGCTGGAGGTGTCGACCACCCAGATGCGGGTCTTGCCATCGGCTTCCTGCAGGGCACTGGCAGGCAACTCGATACGCGGCTTGATCGCCGAACTGAGGGTCACGCTGATCGCCGTACCGAGGCGAAACCCCTCCGGGGTGCTGGCCAGGGTCAGCCGCGCGCGGCGGGTGCGCGTGGCGCTTTGAGCCTGCGGTTCGATCTCGCGAATGGTCGCGGTGGTATTGATGCTCGGGTCGAGTTGCCCGGCCACCAGAAACACCACGTCGGCGGGGATCTGATCAACCAGTGTGTCCGGCAGGTCGATCACCGCTTCCTTGATGTCCGGTTGCGCCAGAGTCACCACTTGCTGGCCGGCGGTCACCACTTGGCCGGCTTCGGCATTCCATGCGGTGACCACGGCTTTGTGGTCGGCACGCAGTTCGGTGTAGCCGAGCTGATCCTTGCTCTGATCGACCGCCGCCCGGGCCTGATCGAGCGAGGCCTGGGTGGTTTTCAGATCGGTGATGGCGATGTCCAGTTGTGCCTGCGCGCCCACCCCGCGATCAAACAGCGCTTGCTGACGCCGGGCGTTGGCCTGGGCGTTGATCAGTTGCGCCTGCACCTTGGCCAGATCGCCCTGGGCCGAGCGCAACTGGTTCTGTTGATCGGAGGGGTCGAGCGTGGCGAGCAACGTACCCTTTTGCACCTCGGTGCCGACATCGACGTTACGGCTGGCAATACGTCCACCGACACGGAAACCGGTGTTGCTCTCGTAACGCGCCTGAATGCTGCCGGCGAAACGCCCGAGGGTTTCCTCGTTTAACGCCTTTACCTTGATCGACAGCACAGGCCGTACCGGCTCCGGAGGCGGCTCGCTTTTCGAGCAGGCGGCCAGCAACACACTGATGGATAACAGCCCCAGACGCTTCATGGCTGTGCTCCCGGTTGCAGATCCTTGTAGGTGTTTTCGGCGATCTCGACTTTCATGCCCGGATGCAACAACTGCCCACCCGCGACAATGACCTTTTCCCCGCCTTTGAGACCGTCGCTGATGATCACCTTGCCGATCAGGTAGCGGCTGACAGTGACGTTATGCAACTGCGCCTCGCCCTTGTCGTCAACCATCCACACGGCCGGCTCGCTGATGTTTTTGGTCAGCGCCGACCATGGCAGTTCCACCGCCGACTTGCCGCTGCCCTTGGCCGTGGCGCTGACCACCGAGCCGAGCTGCATGCCCTGCGGCAGGCTGTCGAGGGTGACTTTGACTTGCACCGTGCCGGACTGCGCCGACACCGCCGGGGTGATTTCGCGCACCGTGCCGGTGGTCTTGATCGCGGGGTTGTCGAGCAGGCTGACGACAATCGAGCGATCGGCAGGACGTTCGGCCAGCAGCGATTCGTAGACGTTGAACACCGCGTCGCGATCGCCATCGCGGGCCAGTTTGAAAATCGGCGCGGTCGCCTGGACCACCTGGCCGACTTCAGCCTGGCGCTCGGTAATAATGCCGGGGGCGTCAGCGATCAGCGAGGTGTAACTGAGTTGATCCTTGGCATTGGCTAGTTGCGCCTGCGCCGCGCTCAAGGCGCTCTGGCTGCTGCGCAAGGCGGCTTGGGCGGAGTCGAATTCGCTCTGGCTGGTGTAACCCTTGGGCAACAGTTTCTGCTGACGCACGAACGCTGCGGCGCTCTGTTTGACCCGTGCCTGCTCGGCGATGACCTGGGCCTGAGCGGAATCGACGTTGGTCTGCAAATCCTTGGGATCGAGTTTGGCCAGCACTTGCCTGGCGCTGACCCGGTCGCCGACATCGACCATGCGCTGGATGATCTTGCCACCGACCCGGAACGACAGTTCGGTCTGCACCCGGGCCTGCACATCGCCGGTCAGGGTCACGGCAGCCGCGTAATCGGCGGGTTTGACCTCTTGCACAAAGACCCGTGGCAGGTACTCCGCCGGGGCTTCTTTCTTGCCGCAAGCGGTCAACAACGTGAACAGGCTCAGCACGACAACTGTTTTCAATCCGGGACTCGCCATGCAGACTCCTTCCTGTGTACGAACGTGCAAGTGACGATACGACTGTGAGCTTAGAACAGGGTTCAACGTTCGCCTGCGTGATCTCTTTATTTCCCCTGTAGGAGCTGCCGCAGGCTGCGATCTTTTGACTTTACAAAAGCAAGATCAAAAGATCGCAGCCTTCGGCAGCTCCTACAATGGTCGCCTCAAGAGAAGGATTTTCATGCTCAAGACCCTCGCGGTGGCCAATTACCGCTCGATCAACAAACTGGTGATTCCGCTGGGCCGGCTGAATCTGATCACCGGCCCCAACGGCAGCGGCAAGTCCAATCTCTACCGCGCCTTGCGCCTGCTGGCGGAGACCGCTCAAGGTGGCGTGGTCAATGCACTGGCCCGCGAGGGCGGGCTGGACTCGACGTTCTGGGCCGGGCCGGAAACCATCAGCCGACGCATGCGCAGCGGCGAAGTGGCGGTCGAGCCGACCGTGCGTCAGGGCGTCAAACGGCTGCGCCTGGGGTTTGCCGGCGAGGATTTCAGCTACTCCATCAGCCTCGGCCTGCCCGACTCCAACGGCCACTTCATGTTGCCGGGAGACACTCAGCCCAGCCCCTCGCGTTTCAGCCTCGATCCGCAGATCAAGCGCGAATGCATCTGGGCCGGCCCGCTCTATCGTCCGGCCAGCCTGCTGGTGGATCGCAACGGCCCGATGATTCGCGCCCGCGAAGGGCGCAGCTGGGACGTGCTGGCGCAGCACACACCGAATTTCGACAGCCTGTTCGATCAGATCGGCAGCCTGCGCAGTTCGCCGGAGGTGTTCCAGATGCGCGAGTTCATCCGTCGCTGGCGCTTCTACGACCACTTTCGCAGCGACGCCGACGCCCCGGTGCGCCAACCGCAACTGGGTACGCGCACGCCGGTGCTGCACCACGACGGTCGCGATCTGGCAGCCGCGTTGCAGACCATCAATGAAATCGGCGACCCCGAGGCCTTGCAGGCGGCGATCAGCGATGCGTTTCCCGGCGCACGGCTGAACATCGCACCGCTGGCCGGCGGACGCTTTGCCATCGAGTTTTTCCAGGAGGGGTTGCTGCGACCCTTGTCGGCGGCGGAGCTGTCGGACGGGACGTTGCGTTATCTGTTGCTGATTGCCGCATTGCTGACGCCACGACCACCGTCATTGATGGTGCTCAACGAACCGGAAACCAGCCTGCACCCGGATCTTTTGCCGGCGCTGGCGCGCCTGATCATTCGCGCATCGGAACAGTGTCAGGTGTGGGTGGTGTCCCATGCGCGGCGGCTGATTTCAGCGTTGCAGGAAGATCCGGAGTGCAACTGCATCGTGCTGGAGAAAACCTTCGGCCAGACCGGAATTGTCGGGCAGCGGGTGCTGGATGAGCCGGCGTGGAACTGGCCGGATTGAGCCGCGCCTGAACCGGCGCTTTCGCGAGCAGGCTCGCTCCCACAGTTGGAATGCGTACCCTGTGGGAGCGAGCCTGCTCGCGAAGAGGACCTTCAGGTCAGCGCAGTTTTAACGGCCAATCAACCCTGCCACTTGCCACCCTCGACAATCACACTCTCAGGCCGGGTGTCATCGCTCAGCTCTTTGCGCACGTATTGGTCGTACAGCTTGAGCAGGTACTTCTCTTCACCCAGCTTCGCCAGTTCGCTGTTCACCCAGTCACGGAGCTCGACATTGCCCTTCTTCACCGCCGGGGCAATCGGTGCTTCGGCGCCGAGTTTTTCCTCCAGCACACGGTAGCCCGGGTTCTGTTTGGCCCAGCTGAACAGCACCAGATTGTCCTGCGCGTAGGCATCGCCACGGCCATTGGCCAGGGCTTGCAACGACTCGGAGTTTTTCTCGAACTTCAGCAGTTTCCAGTCCGGATGGTTCTTGGTCAGCCAGATATCGGCGGTAGTCCCGGTGGTCACGATGGTGGTGCGGGTGGCCAGGTCATCCAGGTTTTTCACCGCACTGCTTTGCGGCACCAATGCCTGCACCGCAACCTTGAGGTTCGGGTTGGTGAATTCCACCGCCTCCTTGCGCTCCGGAGTCACGGTCATGTTGGCGAGGATCAGGTCGACCTTGTCGCTCTGCAGGAACGGAATGCGGCTCGCCGGCTCCACGGCAACAAACTCGACTTTGTTCTCGTCACCGAGCAGATCCTTGGCGAAACGCCGACCGATGTCGGTGTCGAAACCGACGTAGCGCCCGGCCTCATCGACGAAACCGAACGGTGGCTTGTCGGTGAACACGCCGACGATCAGTTTGTCGCGGGCCTTGATCTTGTCCAGATAACCGGCTGGCGCGGCGCTTTCGCTGGCGACTTTCGGCTTGGCCGGTTCTTCGGTTTTACTGCAACCGGCAAGCAAGGCAAGGCTGAGCAGAGGCAGTAAAAAAGCGGCAGTTTTCATAGCGGTTCCAGTTCCTTTGTCGGATTCGTTTTTGGCAGTGTTGCAACGAAGGAGAACTTCTCCAGGAACTGCTGCGCGCGTGCGGTTTGCGGGTTCGTAAAGAAAATCTCGGGCGGGTTCTGTTCAAGGATGCGCCCGGCATCCATAAACACGATGCGGTCGGCCACCGCGCGGGCGAAGGCCATTTCGTGGGTGACGATCAGCAGGGTCATGCCCTCGCGGGCCAGGCCCTGAATCACTTGCAGCACTTCCTTGACCATCTCCGGATCAAGGGCGGCGGTGACTTCATCGAAGAGCATGACCCGTGGGTTCATGCACAACGAACGGACGATGGCGATGCGTTGCTGCTGGCCGCCGGAGAGCTGGCGCGGGAAGGCATCGCGCTTGTCCGCCAGGCCCACGCGTTCGAGCAGCGCTTCGGCTTGCTGCTGCGCTTCACGGCGCTGACGCTTTTGCACCTTGAGCGGGCCAAGCAATAAATTGTCGAGCACGCTCATGTGCGGAAACAGGTGATAACTCTGGAACACCATGCCGATCTGTTGGCGCACTTCGCGCCAGTCGGTGGCCTTGTCCAACAGTTCACGACCGACAAATTTCAAGCTGCCGCTGTGCGCTTCTTCCAGACCGTTGAGGCAACGCAGCAACGTACTTTTGCCACAACCGCTGGGGCCGAGAATGACGATCACTTCGCCGCTGCGCACGCGCAGGTCGATGCCCTTGAGCACCTGCTGCTCGCCATAGAATTTGTTGAAACCCTGAAACTCGATCAATGCGCTCATGCTTGCGTCCAGCGCCGCTCCAGCACGCGCGAGGCGGCCGACAGCGGGTAGCAGATGAAAAAGAAAAACAGAAACAGCGCGCCGTAGATCAGTACCGATTCGTAGGTGCGCTCGATGATCTGCTGGCCGACCTTGATCACATCGACCACGCCAATCAGCACCGCCAGCGAGCTGGTCTTGATGATTCGCGTGTAGACGTTGATGGTCGGTGGTGTCATGCGCTTCAGCGCTTGCGGCAGCAACACGTAGCCGTACAGTTGCGCAGCATTCAGGCCGATCGACAGTCCCGCTTCACGCTGCCCGCGCGGCAACGAATGCAGCGCGCCACGGGCCACTTCGCCGACCTCGCTGGCGCCCCACAGCGACAGCACCAGCACCGCGCACCAGAAGCTCGGCAGGCTCAGGCCGAAGAAAATCGGCAAGCCGAAAAACAGCAGGTACAGCCAGACCAGCACCGGAATCGCCCGGAACAGTTCCAGATAGATCCGCAGGATCGCGTTCAGCCACGCCACGTTGAGCGTGCGCAGTACGCCGTAGAGCACCCCGCCAATGGTGCTGATGGCGATGCTCAGGAACGAAATCGACAAGGTTTGCCCGGCGCCTTTTGCCAGTTGCGGCAACGACACCCAGAGCAGTTCAAGACCCGAACTGGCCATGCTGGAGCCTCCTTTCCAGACGGCTGAGCAACAGCGACAGCGGCAAGAACAACAGCACGCAGATCAGCGTCAGCACGGCGAGCATTTCGTAGGTTTTGTAGTAGAGCGCGATGTAGCTTTTGGTGGTGTAGAGGATTTCAGGCACGGCCACCGCCGAGACCACGGTGGTTTCCTTGAGCAGGAAAATGAAATTGGCGAACAGCGACGGCAGGCTGAGAATCCCCGCTTGCGGCAGGATTACGTAGCGCAGCAACTGGCCGTGGGACAGACCAATGGAGCGGCCCGATTCCAGTTGCGCCTGCGGCACCGCATCGACCCCGGCGCGCAGTACTTCGGTGAGGTAGGCACCGCCAAGGAAAGTCATGGTGATGATTGCCGCGGTGAATCCGGAAACCTTGATCCCCAGCGCCGGCAAGGCGAAGTAGACGAAGAACAGTTGAATCAGCAGCGGCGTGTTGCGCGCCAGCTCCACATACAGGCCGACGGCGCGTTGCAGGTAAGGCGTACGGAACACCAGAATCGTCGCGTTGAGCAGCGCCACCAGCAGCGACGTGCCGATGGCAATGAACCCGACTTGCAACGTCACGCCCACGGCCTTGAGAAAGGCCGGCAGGGTACTGAGGATAAAGGCGTAATCGAAAGTCATGAAGCATCCTGGACGTCGCTCGGTAAGCGACGGTCATGCAGTCCATGGACAGCGGGTAACTGTCCGGCAGGTGCTGACTTTATAGGTATAAAAACAAGAATTTAAATACTGTTAAAGCATATTGATATCACCCAAAAAACTACCCTGTGGGTTTGCCGGGAAGGAATAAGAAGGCTATTTTCCCTTGCGCTGTAGGAAGGATCTTTTTTGTGTGAAAGCCCTCCAAGGACGAACAGCTTTTGGCCAGACTGCCCCGGCCAAACCATTACAAGGAAGACAACATGGACGTAAAAGTGCCGCAGCGACTGGATCCGCAGGACATCGTGAAATTGCTCGTGGCGTTGCGCCGGGCGTTGAAAGCTCAGGTGGCCTGAGTTACCACACATCAAGATCAAAAGATCGCTTTCCCCTGTAGGAGCTGCCGCAGGCTGCGATCTTTTGATTCTGGCTTTAGATCCTGTGGCGATCCCATAAATCGAGCACACACAAAAACGCCGATGACCCTCACTGGCCATCGGCGTTTTCATACCTTGAAGGGGTGGTTCAAGCGGCGGATCAGAACGCCGGCAGTACCGCGCCGTTGTACTTCTTCTCGATGAACGCTTTGACTTCAGGGCTGGTCAGGGCAGCGGCCAGTTTCTTGATAGCATCGCTGTTCTTATTGTCCTCACGGGCGACCAGGAAGTTCACGTAAGGCGAGTCAGCGCCTTCGATCACCAGCGCATCCTTGGTCGGGTTCAGCTTGGCTTCCAGCGCGTAGTTGGTGTTGATCATGTCCAGATCAACTTCCTTCAGCACACGTGGCAGCAGCGCCGATTCCAGTTCCTTGAACTTGAAGTTGTGCGGGTTCTTGGCGATGTCCTTAGGGGTCGCCAAGGCGTTTTTCGGATCTTTCAGTTCGATCAGGCCCGCCTTCTGCAGCAGGATCAGGGCACGGCCGCTGTTGCTGCCTTCGTTCGGGATGGCGATGGTCGCGCCGTCAGGCAGATCAGCCAGTTTCTTGTACTTGCTCGAGTAGCCACCGAACGGTTCAACGTGCACGCCTTGCACGGTCACCAGGTACTTGGACTTGTCGTCCTTGTATTTGCCGGCATTGAAGCTGTCCAGGTAAGGCTTGGTCTGGAAGTAGTTGGCATCCAGACGCTTCTCGCCCACCTGCACGTTCGGCTGCACGTAGTCGGTGAAGACCTTGATTTCCAGATCCACGCCTTCTTTGGCCAGGGTCGGTTTGATCAGCTCGAGAATTTCCGCGTGCGGCACCGGAGTCGCCGCCACCACCAGTTTCTCGCCGGCCTGGGCCAGGGAAGCAGTCAGAGCAGCCGCCAATGCGGTAAACAACAGAACCTTTTTCATGCAGTGTCCTTATCGAGAATCACGGTCGCGAATGGCGACGGCTATTAATACGTGTGCCAGTGAAGTGCTATCTCTGGCGTGAAGCGGACAATACCGGGATTTTTTATTCCCGGACAATAACGTTTATTCACGTTGATATTCCATTTTGTTCATACACGCGAGATAGACATGCAGGCGCTGCCGCAGGCTGCGATCTTTTGATTTTCAATGGTTTAAAAGCGCTGAAAGCAAGATCAAAGGATCGCAGCCTGCGGCAGCTCCTACACGAGGCCTGCGTTGTTCAGTAACTGCTTTAGCGCCTGCTGATCGGCGGCGGTGCCATTTTCCAGGATTTGTTTGATCTGGCTTTCGATCTGCACCAGCGTCTGTGGCAGGTTCAGGTGCTCCGGGAGGATTTCATCGCCGGTGCTGACCAGCAGCGCGAAGTGAATGACGTTTTCCAGCTCGCGGGTGTTGCCCGGCCAGCTGTGGCGTTCCAGCAGGTGCTGCGCGGCTTCGCTGATCAACGGCACCGGCAGATCAAGGCGCTGGCTGTAGATGCCAAGAAAGTATTCGGCCAGCGACAGGATGTCGCCGATCCGCTCGCGCAGGGCCGGCAATTCCAGCTGACCTTCGCTGAGGTAGTGATAGAGCCGTTCGTGGAATTTTCCGGCGTCCACCGCTTGCGCCAGATCGATGCTGGTGGCTGCCACCAGCCGCACATCTACCGGACTTGGCTGATGGGCGCCGACGCGGGTGACTTCATGATTTTCCAGGGCGGCGAGCAGTTTGATCTGGATCGGTAGCGGCAAGTCGCCAATCTCGTCCAGATACAACGTGCCGCCGTTGGCCGAACCGAACCAGCCGGCACGACTGCTGGCCGAACCGGTGTAACTGCCGGCGGCATAGCCGAACAGTTCGGCATCGGCATAGGTCGGGCTGATCGCGCCGCAGTTGACCGAGACGAACAGACCGCTGCGATCACTGGCGCGGTGGATGTGGCGCGCGAGCAACTCTTTACCGGTGCCGGTCTCGCCACGGATCAATACCGAGATTGTCCGCGGTGCCAGGTGCTCCAGCTCTTCACGCAGTTGCCGCGAACGTGGATCAACGAAGACCAGCGCCTTGGCGCGGATGCTCAGGGGGCTTTTTTCCGCATCGGGAAAGGTCAGCAACGGCTGACCGAACGCTTCAAAACTCATGGCAGACTCCCGCCCACAACCGCCGGGAGACGGGGGCGATCAAAAAGAAAAAATACCACTCAAGCGCGACGCCGCGCGTGGTGTTCCAGGCGGTTTTGCAGGCGATAGAGGTAAGCGAAACCCTGCTCCCAGCGCTGGTGCCCGGACTTGACGTTGATGTGCCCGGCCCCGGCGAGAATCCCCGCCTCGGCGCCCCAATCGCGCGCCAGCTCCAGCGCACGTGGCGCGCTGACCGCGGCGTCGTTGTCGGAGGCGACGACCTGACTGGGGAAAGGCAGCAGGTCAGTCGGGATCGGTGCGAAGTTACGCAGCGCCGGTGCGCAAGTCGGGCGCTCGACATCCGCCGGTGCGACCAGCAACGCCCCGCGCACCTGCCGCAGGTATTGCACGGGAGCGGTAGCCGCCCAATGCGCAACGGTGACGCAACCCAGGCTGTGAGCAATCAGGATCACTGGCGTGCTGTCGGCGGCAATCGCTTCGGCCAGCGCCGCGACCCATTCTTCACGGCGCGGCGTCAGCCAGTCGGCCTGCTCCACCCTGGCGCTGTTGGGCAGGCTGTTCTGCCAATGAGTTTGCCAATGATCTTCTGGCGATCCTTGCCAGCCCGGCACAATCAGGTAACGGATTGATTCGTTGCGCATGGGGGAGCTCTCCTGCGTCGTGTCTGTTCCTGATCGAGTATAGGGACGGGATTTATATTCGTTAAGGAATAAGAAGCTATTTATTAAGACTCAAAAGAAATATCAATTGTTTTGTGCAGGAGCTGCCGAAGGCTGCGATCTTTTGCTCTTGTTCTTAAAATCAAAATCAAAAGATCGCAGCCTTCGGCAGCTCCTACAGGGGTAGTTTTTGCGAGATAAAAAAAGGGCCGCACCCTGCCAAGGAGACGGCCCCGGAAAAACGTAAATCCTGTTACCGCGCGGTGATCACCGACAATTTGGTAATCCCCGCTCGCTCGATCGAAGCCATGGCCCGCGCCACTTCGCCGTAGTTCACCCCGTCGTCGGCCTGCAGTTGCACGCGGACTTCCGGGTCTTTCGCCTTGGCCGACTTGAGGTTGAATTCCAGCAGGTCCGGCTGGATTTCATCCTTGTTGATAAACAGTTTGCCGGCACCGTCAATGCTCACCACCAGCGGGTCTTTCTGCTCGACCGGCGCCACGGCTTCGGTCTTCGGCAGGTTGATCGGGATCGCATTGGTCAGCAGCGGTGCGGTGACGATAAACACCACCAGCAGCACCAGCATCACATCCACCAGCGGCGTCACGTTGATCTCGCTCAGCACCTCGTCGCTGTCTTGCGTGGAGAAGGCCATATCAGGACGCCTCCTTCACTTTTGTCGCGTTGCCCGGTGCCGACACCTTGTTTGCAGTCGGGTGGATCAATACGCGGAACGCACTCTTCTGCGCCAGGCTGTAGAAGTCGTGGGCGAAGTCATCCAGATCCGCCGCCGTCAGTTTCAGACGCCGCAAAAAGTAGTTGTAAACCAGCACCGCCGGCACCGCGACCGCGATCCCCACACCGGTGGCAACCAGTGCCGCACCGATCGGACCGGCGACTGTTTCCAGGCTCGCCGAGCCTGCCGCGCTGATGCCTTTGAGCGCTTCCATGATTCCCCACACCGTGCCGAACAGACCAATAAACGGCGAGGTGCTGCCAATACTCGCGACCACCGCCAGACCGGTTTCCAGCGAACGCCGTTCGCGCACGATCTGCTGGCGCAAGGCACGTTCGAGGCGATCCTGATGGTTGATCGCCTGGCTCAGGTCATTGGCCTGCGGCGCCTCACCCACCTGAATCGCCGCGTAACCGGCCTGTGCCACCCGGGCCGCAGCGCCGGGTTGGGTTTCGCTCAACTCAGCGGCGGAGTCGAGACTCGACGCCGCCCAGAAGCGTTTATGAAACTTGCGATCCTGCGCCTTCAGACGACCGAACTGCACAGCCTTGAGCAGCGCCAGTCCCCAGGTGGCAACGGAAAAAACCACCAGCAGCCAGATCACCGCACTTTCGATGGATTCCAGTGGAGAGGCCAGTAACGTCATGATGTGTTCCCTCGTGTAAACATTTAGCGCGAATAGGTTTCGGTTTAATGAATCTTGAAATCGATGGGCACGCTGACCCAGCCGTCCTGGGCGACATCACCCTGTTTGGCCGGCACGAAGCTCCACTGTTTGACGGCGTTGAGCGCTGCGTCGTCGAGCTGCTGCCGGCCACTGCTTTTCTGAATCTGGATCTCGCCCGGCTTGCCGTTGGCCAACACGTGCACCCGTAGCAATACCGTGCCTTCCCAGCCGCGACGCTGGGCCAGCGATGGATACTCCGGCGCCGGGTTCTTCAAATACGCGGCATTGGCCGAAGCCGGTGTCACGGGCGCCGGAGCCGGTGGTGCAGGTGGCGCTGGCGCAGCGATCGGGGCGGTCGATTGCGGCGGCGCCGGTGGTTGCTCCACGGCTTTGGATGCTGGCTTCGGCACCGGTTTAACCACCGGTTTCGGCTTGGGTTTGGGGATCGGTTTGGGCGGTGGCGGCTTCACCGCCAACTCGTCTTCAACCGGTGGCGGAGGTTCGACCACCGGCGCGGGCGGCGGCGGTTCAACCACGGGCGGCGCGGGTGGTGCCGGCCGCGAAAACTCGATGGTCATCGGCGGAATTTCCGGCGGCACGATCGGCAACGCCGGTGTCGGATGCTGATTGATCCAGTAGATCACCGCACCATGCACCAGCAGCGCCAGCACGCTGAGCAGGATCGCTTCACGACGGCTCAGAATGCCCTTGGGCGCGCGTTGCAAACGCAACTGCCCCAACGGCACACGATGGGGCCGGCCGAGATCGACCAATTCGCCACTCGGTGCCTGGCGCCACAGCACCTCTTGTGCACTGGCGGCGGTCTGGACATTGCCCATTGATTCACTCCCTGCGGTCTTTTTTGCGTTTTCTACACAACAGCCGATCCGCCGTTTGTTGAATCCCCCACGGCGAGTCGATGGGTGAATCATTGGGTTTGTCGCTTATCTCCGAAAGTAATCTTTAATGTTATGCATAGGCCTTTCTGGAATATATGAGTTGATCAATTCCGCCAAAGCCGCGCGCCACAAGGGCTGCAGCGTTACGCTGCAAAACGCATGCTTTTCAGGCATTGAAAGTATTCATGCAACGCATCAAATTCGCCTGACCCGGTTTCAAGGGACAACTAATACAAAGTCGATAGTTGCCAATAAAACTCCGCCAACAAAAAGGCCGGAGCACTTTCGCGCCCCGGCCTGTTTAATTGACCGAACAACTATTGCTTGATGAACTCTCCTGCCAGCCCCACAACATCACCATCAAAGTTAGTACGCGAACCCACCGCACGAACTTTCGAATAGTTGTGGTCCGGCGAGAACAGCGTCCAGGACTGATAGCCAGTGCCATCATTCAGCGCCGCGAACGTGATGATCGTCGGCTGCCCGGTACTGTTCTGGAAATGGTAATGCCCGTAGGCGATGTCGTAGTTCACGCCGTTCTGGCTGAACTTGCCGCTGAAGGTGCCGTTGGAATCGTTACCATCGGTGATCGTCAGTTTGGCGCCAGCGTTAGCGTTTACATAATTGCCATTAATGCTCGACATAACGTGATTTCCTTTATCGTTGGATAAGTGTCTTCCGATGAGAGCAAGTTTCCTCCTGGAAACTCACGACACACAGGATGGTTGTCCATTGACTTATTGTCCACGGCACTTATCAACGATATTGCTATAGGCACTATTCATGTCGTTCATAACTTATTTCGAATCGGAAGAACCTTAATAACTAACGGCTGACTTGGGTTTGTTGCACACCGATGGCCGGCACCAGAACTGCCGTCTCCGAACGCGGCGTTCCCGCCGGCACCCAGTCATAACTCACAGGCAACGCGCGATAGACCCAGTTACTGATTGCATCACTGCCCGGCGCCTTGCCCAGATACGGGCTGACATATTCCCAGACGTTTTCACCGCTGGCCGTGACCTGGAAAAACCGCCCGTTCATGCCTTCGTCGATCAGCGTATTGCCGTTGGGCAAGCGTCGCGCGCTGCTGATGAATGAACTGTAGAAGGCCCAACCCGGCTGCTTCGAATTCGCTGCGCTGTATTGCCAGACGATTTGATTTTTCTGCGGGTCGATTTCCAGCACCCGCGAACCGGAAATCAGCCCGAGGGTGACGTTTGGATAGCCCGCCGAACCCTGGTTATCGAACACCAGCAGATTGCCCGCACCGGGGAGCCCGGCGGGGATGAGGTGCGCGTCGTGCTGACCGACAAACTGATCCACCGGGCGCGGTAATTTCTGCGCGGTTTTCGGGCTGATCAGCGGCAGGTTCGGGCCGAGGCGCCATACCACTTTGCCGCTGTGTTTGTCGATGATCGCGATGAAGTTGGCGTTGCGCGAATCGAGCAACAGGTTGTCCGGATTGAAGCGCTTGTCGCCGGCATCGAACCACTTGTTCGGCCCGACCACGCTGAGGTTGTTGATGTGCAAGTAATCCGGATTATCGCTGGCGCGCACCAGTTTCAATTGCTCCGGGGTGAAGCCGAATTCGTTCAGGTGCTCCGAGGCCAGCCACTGCCATTTCACCGCACCGTCAGGACTGACTTCATAGATCGCATCGTCGATCACCTCAGGCACTTTGAAGCCTTTGACCTTATGCACCTTGTTCGCCAGCACCACCGTGTTGCCGTTGCTCAACCGGCGCTGATCGTGGTGCTGCTGTGCTGCGCCGCCAGGGGCCTTGTCGCCCCACTGCCAAACGACTTTGCCGCTCCAGTCCAGTTCGCCGACGCTCTGATTGCCCAGACCGTTACCGGCGGAGCCGAGCTTGCCCGGATCCTTGTCACTCAGTTGCAACAGCACATGCCCGCGCGCGCCGCCGACCAATTGCGGGTCGATGATCGCCGACGGGAAACCCGCCTGTGGCCAGGTTTTCACCTCGTTGCCGTTCATGTCGATCAAATGGGTCTGCTTGTCGGCGCCACTGAAGATCACGTACTGGTTGAATGCTTTGTTCGGGTCATAGCGGGTGACGCCGGTCGGGTACACGCTGGGGGCGGCGAACACCCCGGTGCTTGAGACTGCGCCGGATAACAACAGGGCTAAAGCGGTTTTGCCTGGCAACATGATGCAGCTCCTTGAATGACGGATCAGAAGTCGTAGCGACCGGTAACGCCGAGGGTGCGCGGCGTACCGAGCAGGCCTTCATAACCGCCGTTGCCGCTGGTCCACAGGGTCGTGTAGTAGGTCTTGTCGAAGGCGTTTTTCAGCCACAGCGAAACGTCCCACTGGCCCTGATTGAAATCGCCGCGCAGACCGGTGGACAGGTTGACCACGGCGTAGCTCGGGATCTGCCCGTAATCGGAATCCTCGACCGTGCCCACCGCTTTGGAGCGGAATGCGTAGCTGCCGGTGACGTAGGGTTGCAGACCGTTGGCCAGATTCCATTCGTATTTGCCGTTGGCGTTGCCGATCCATTTCGACGCGCCGACCACCTGGTGGCCGCTGAGGTCGCAGGACGCCGGTGCGCCCGGTGCCTGGCTGACTTCCGGCGGGCACGGTGCATCTTTGTACGAAAGGTAGCTGACGTCGTTGTACGAGCCGTTGAAGTTCAGGGTCAGGCCGCGCAACGGGATCACCGTGCTCTCGAATTCGACGCCGCGCGAGCGCACAGAACCGGCGTTGGTCAGGTATTGCACGCGGTTGACGTCATCGTAGGCGTTGGTCTGGTAGGCGTTGACTTGGGTCCAGAACAGGTTGGCGTTGAGCTGCAAACGCCGGTCCCACAGCGTGCTTTTGAAGCCGAGTTCGGCGTTGTTGGCGCGTTCGGTGCCAATCAGCAACGAGTCGGCGCCGGCGGTTGGCGCCGAACCCACCGCGAGGTTCACGCCACCGGATTTTTCCCCGTGGGACAGCGTGGCGTAACCGAGCAGGTCATCGGTGATGCCATAGCTGAGGTTGAGCAGTCCGGACGGGCTGGAGCTGTACTGATTCAGATCGCCGGAGTCGTAGGCACCCGTGCGTCCGCGTCGTGCGGTGGCCGCTGCGCCGCTGACCGTGGCACCACCAACCGGCGCATTGCGGGTGACCCAGGCGTTCTTCTCTTCATAGGTGCCACGCACGCCGGCAGTGAAGTCCAGGCGTTCGGAGAGGTGCCAGGTGCCTTGGGCGAACAGGGCGAAGCTGTCGGTCTTGATGTGGCCGTTGCCGACGCTGCCGACGTTGGCCAGCGCGCCGCGGGGCGTGCCGTTCCAGATGTCGGCCTGCGGGCCGTAATAGGCAAAGGATTTGTTGTCCAGATCCGAGCCGAAGTAGTACGCGCCCACCACGTAGTCGAAGAACTCGCCCTTGGGCGAGGCGAGGCGAAATTCCTGCGAGTACTGTTTATCTTCGACAGAAACCCCGGCGTTGTAAGTCGCGGCGACGTTGAGACCGTCGTCGTTGGCCGGGGTGAAATTCCAGAAGCGATACGAGCTGATAGAGGTCAGGGTGAAATCGCTCGGCAGCGTCCAGTTGGCCTCCACCGACGTGCCGCCCTGATGCACGGTAACGTGCTGATCGTTGTCCAGATTGACCTTGCGGTGCGAACCGTTGACCAGCGTCGCGCCGGCGGCATTGGCCCGCGACTGGTAGAGGTTGACGCCGTTGATGGTCGGCCCGGTGTTGTACAGCACGCGGGGGCCGGCGCTGGAATCCTCTTCGTTGTAGTCGCCGATCCAGCGCAGGTTGAAGTCTTCGTTGGGCTTGAACAGCAACTGCGCGCGGAAGCCATCGCGCGAGCCACCGTTCAGGTCATGACCGTTGTATTCGTTCTTGATGTCACCGTCGCTGCGGGTGCGATAGGCCGAAAAACGTCCGGCCAGCTCATCGTTGAGCGGCCCGGAAATGGTGCCCTTGGTCTGGAAATACCCGTCCTCGCCAACCGAGGTTTCGATGCTGCGTTCCGGGGTAAAGGTCGGCGCGCGGGTACTGATGTTGATCACCCCGGCGGTGGTGTTCTTGCCGAACAGCGTGCCCTGCGGCCCGCGCAGGACTTCGAGCTGTTCGATGTCCATCAGGTCGAACACCGCCATCCCCGGACGGCCCAGATACACGTTGTCGATGTACAGACCGACACTGCCTTCCAGACCGTCGCTGGCCGGGTTGTTGCCCAGGCCACGAATCGACACGCTGGACTGGCGCGCGTGCATGTAGGCGACGTTGACGCTCGGCACCAGTTGCTGCAAATCCTGAATCCGGTAGACCCGCTGCGTCTCCAGCGTCTGACCGCTGACCACGCTCATCGGCGTCGGCACGTCTTGCGAACTTTCTTCGCGACGGCGGGTGGTGACGGTCACGGTTTCCAGCTGCGAGCTGTTGGCCGCGGGCTTGCCGGCGGGAGCCGGCGGCGGTATTTCGGCGTCGGCGGCGTAACCCTGAGTCCAGCCGGCACTCCCCGCCAGCAACAGGGCCAGAGGCAGGCGTTTGAGCCGTCGTGGCGTTAGGGGTGACGCAAGGTTCAACGGACTCATGGCGCGGCTCCTGGTCAAAAAACACACAGACATCTTCAGTGCTGCATATTCTTTTCAGTTATTTATTTATGGATTTACAAATATTTACTGCATAAGAGATTGCCTTTATAAGGAGTCGACCTAATGCATATCCAATGCATTTCCCGGATATTTTTTATGTGAAAAATGCATATCGACTTGCGCCAACTTCGTCACTTCATCGCCCTCGCCGAACAACGCAGTTTCGTCGCCGGCGCGCGGGCGGTGAACCTGTCGCAGTCGGCGTTCAGCCGCAGCATTCAGGCGCTGGAGCACAGCGTCGGCTGTCAGTTGGTCGATCGCGGGCGCAAGGAGTTACCGCCGACCAAGCAGGGTCAGGTACTGCTCGAACATGCGCGGCGAATGGTCAGCGGCGCGCAGCAGATGGCCAACGAGATCAGTCAGTTCAATGGGCTGGAGGCGGGCGAATTGCGCTTCGGTTGCGGCCCGGCGCCGGCAGCCGGATTGATCCCGCGCGCGATCGGCGCGTTCATCGGGCGCTACCCGAAAGCGCGAGTGCAATTTCAGGTCGATGACTGGCAGAGCCTGAGCAAACGCCTGCTCAGCGAAGAGTTCGAGTTCTTCGTCGCCGACACTCGCCACTTCGAAGCCGATCCGGATTACCTGACGTACCGTTTGCGGCCGCGCAAATGGCATTTCTGCTGCCGCGCCGGGCATCCATTAGCGGCATTCGAACGGGTCTCGGCCGAGCAACTGATGAGTTATCCACTGGCCGTAAGCATCCGCCCGCCGAACTTGCGCAAGGTCATCGTCGACCTCAGCGGTCGCCCGGATTTCACCCCCAATGTCGAATGCGAAAACAGTTCCAGCCTGCTCAGCGTGGTGCTGCGTTCGGATGCCATCGGGATCGTTGGCGCGTATTCCGATGCGTTGCATCAGGCCAAGGGTGAGCTGGTGTGTTTGCGGATCGACGGCCTGGCGGATGATCTGGAGGAACTGTATACGCGCTACGGGATTGTCAGTCGTGCGGGGTATCGGTTGTCGCCGTTGGCCGAGGCGATGATTGAGCAGATCAAGGCGATTGATGCGGTGGATGAGGAGGTTTGTTCACTCGAAAATTTAGCTGTCTGAGCTACCGCTATCGCTGGCAAGCCAGCTCCCACAAGTTCCGGGTGTTCACATCATTTTGGCTTGGCGCAAATCCTGTGGGAGCTGGCTTGCCAGCGATGGTGCCGAAACAGTCACCGATGCATCCACTGCATAAAACCCATTCCCCAAATGCACTTGCCGAACACCCCCGCCGAAAGCGACAACCCTCGCCTGTCTTTCTGACCGGTGAACCCCATGTCCAACCCGCAAAACTCCGTGCGCAACGTGCTGTACATCATGTGCGATCAACTGCGCCGCGATTACCTGTCCTGTTACGGTCATCCGCATCTGCACACGCCGAACATCGATCGCCTGGCCGCCGCTGGCGTGCGCTTCAGCCGTGCCTACACCCAGGGCACGATCTGCGGCCCATCGCGGATGTCGGCCTACACCGGGCGCTACGTCAGCAGCCATCAGGTCGCGTGGAACGCCGTGCCGTTGCCGCTGGAAGAACTGACCATCGGCGATTACCTGCGCCCCCACGGCATTCGCACTGCGCTGGTCGGCAAGACGCACGCCACGGCCAATGTCGATGCCCTGCAGCGTCTGGCGATCAACCCGGACAGCGCACAGGCCGAGGTGCTCAACGAAGTCGGTTTCGAGCCGTACTTTCGCCACGACGGGATCTTCCCCGACGACCCTTTGTTCGCCGACAAACGCGAATCCGCGCCCTACACCCATTACCTGCGCGAGCAAGGCTTCGACGGGCACAACCCCTGGCACGACTGGGCCAACGCTGCTGAAGGCGAGAACGGCGAAATCCTCAGCGGCTGGCACATGCGTCATGCGCATTTGCCAGCGCGAATTCCCGAGCAGTTCTCAGAGACTGTCTACACTACAAATCGAGCCATCGACTTCATCACCGAGCAAGGTGAGAAATCCTGGTGTTTACACCTCTCCTACATCAAACCGCACTGGCCCTATATCGTACCTGCGCCATACCACGCCTTGTACAGTACGAAATCGATTCTCGAAGCGGTCCGCGCGACGCCCTCCGAAGCCAGCAAACACCCCGCATACACGGCGTTTCGCCAGCATGAGGAAAGTGTCAACTTCTCCCGTGATTCAGTACGATTGAATGTAATCCCGACCTACATGGGCCTGATCAAGCAAGTGGATGATCAGCTCGGTCGGCTGTTCGATTATCTGCAGAGCAACGGACGTTGGGATGACACGTTGATCGTGTTCACCAGCGATCACGGCGACTTTTTGGGTGACCATTGGCTGGGCGAGAAGGAGTTTTTGCTCGAGCAAGCGGTGGGCGTGCCGTTGATCGTGCGCGACCCGCGTGCGGCGGCGGACATCACTCGGGGCACGGTGGATGAGCGGCTGGCGGAAACAATCGATGCATTGCCGACGTTTCTCCAGGCTCTGGGATTGCCGGGCGCCGAGCATCGGCTGGAAGGCCGCTCGCTGATCCCGCTGTTGCACGGCGAAAATCCCGAGTGGCGCCGCTACGCCATCAGCGAATACGACTACGCCTTTCAAGCTCCGGCACGCGAGCGACTTGGCCAACCGATCGACCGTTGCCGCATGACCATGGTGCGCAGCGAGCGCTGGAAATACCTGGCGTACGACGGCTTCCGGCCGCAGCTGTTTGACCTGCTGAATGATCCGCAGGAGTTGCGCGATTTGGGTGACGACCCGGCGTACTCGGCGGTGCGCGAGGAGCATGCGGGGTACCTGTTTGAATGGGTGCGCGGGTTGAAGCGGCGGACCACGATCAGTCATCAGGAGATCGATCTGCGCGGGCAGCGGTTTCGCTATGGCGAGCCGGAGAGCGAGAAGGTGGTGCAAATCGGTGTGTGGTAGTTAAAAGCATCGCTGGCAAGCCAGCTCCCAAAGGTTTTGCGTTGTTCACATCCTTTGTGTCCGACACCAATCTCTGTGGGAGCTGGCTTGCCAGCGATGGAGCCTTATCAAACGCCGACGATATCCGCGCCTTTAATGGTCTGACTACGTTGCCCCGAAGCCCCAACCGGCACTTCACCCTTGAGCGTCACTCGCCGCACGATGCGATCCTGAGTGCCGTAATCATCAATCGCATAATGCTGCGTCGACCGGTTGTCCCAGATCGCCACATCGCCCGCTTTCCAGCGCCAGCGCACGGTGTTTTCCTGACGAATCACATGGCTCTGCAACAAGCCGAACAGGTGCGCCGAATCGGCTTGCGAATAACCCTTGATGCGTTTGACGAAGTGCCCCAGCAACAAGCTCTTCTCGCCGCTGATCGGATGCACACGCACCACCGGGTGCTCGGTCTCGTAGACCGTCGAGGTAAAGATCTTGCGATAGCGCTCGAGCTTCTCCGGCGACACGTCTGGCTTGGCCCCGGCGTAGTCGTATTCGTTGCTGTGCACGGCGACCAGTTTGTCCGCCAGCTCGCGCAGCTCGGTCGGCAGTTCGTTGTAGGCGGTCGCGGTGTTAGCCCACAAGGTGTCGCCACCGAAGGCCGGGGCCACCACCGAGCGCAGGATCGAGGCTTTCGGGTAGGCGTCGACGAAGGTCACGTCGGTGTGCCAGGAGTTGGCGCGCTGGCCCTCGGCGCCGTCCAGCTCCAGCAGATAACGCGTGCCCTCGCGCACCGGTACAGTCGGATGCGCCACGGGCTCGCCGAGCAGATGGGCGAAGGCTTCCTGGCGCTGATCGTCGAGTTGAGTCTGCTCGCGGAAGAACACCACCTTGTACTGGATCAGCGCCTGCTGAATGGCTTCGACCGTGGCGGCATCCAGCTCACCGGACAAGTGCACGCCACGAATCTCGGCGCCGATACGGCCGGCCACCGGATGGATTTCCAGCGCGTGGACAGCGGGTTTTACAGCGAGTGCGGCATTGCTCATGGGTAGACCCTCATCGACTGCTTGCGGTTGGGCGACAGCGAAACATGGCTCTATCTATATTCCATTTGCATCTAATAGATATTCACATGCTTCGTTGACGGAATAAGAGCTTGCATTTAAAACCTCAAGCAACCCTCGTCGCAAATGCCTTCGAGCTATTTTTAGGATGCCAGGAAAGCATATGGATCTTCGCCAGTTGCGCTACTTCATCGCCCTCAACGAACACCGCAGTTTTGTCCGTGCGGCGGACGCGATGGGCATCACTCAACCGGCGTTCAGCCGCAGCATTCAAGGGCTGGAGCAAGAATTCGGCTGCGTGCTGGTGGATCGCGGCAACAAGGATCTGCGCCCCACCCCCGAAGGCCAGGTGGTGCTGCAACACGCCCTGACCCTGGTGCAGGGCGCGGCGTTGCTCAGCGCCGAAGTGACGCAAATGACCAAGCTTGATGCCGGGGAGCTGCACTTTGGTTGCGGCCCGGCGCCAGCGGTGAAACTGGTCCCGGATGCGGTGGCGCAATTCATCAACGCGCACCCGAAAGTACGCACCTGTTTTCAGGTGGATAACTGGGAAAAGCTCAGCCGCGCGCTGAGCCGCGAAGAGATCGAATTCTTCATCGCCGACATCCGCCATTTCGAGGCCGATCCAAACTTCCAGACCCAGGCCCTGACGCCCAAGCGCGGGGTGTTTTTCTGCCGGCCCGGGCACCCGCTGCTGGCCAAGGAAAGCCTGTCGACCAACGACATGTTCGACTACCCGCTGGCGACCACGCTGATCCCGCCAGGGATTCGCAAACTGCTGGCGAACCTCAGCGGCCGGATCGATTTTTCGCCGACCATCGAGACCGAGCATTTCCCGGCGCTGGTGAAAGTGGTGCTGCAATCCAATGCGATTGGCGTGGGCACGGAAGAGGCGTTCGTCGAAGACATTGCCCAAGGTTCACTGGCGCTGCTGCACTGGCGCAACCTGCCGCAGAATCTGGAGAGCATGAATGCGCGCTGCGGGATTGTCAGTCGTACCGGGTTTCGCCTGTCGCCCGCAGCAAGAGCGATGATCGAGACGTTGGTGGCGGTGGATAAGCAGGAAGTCAGCGTCGCGGTTTGAAGATCAAAGGATCGCAGCCTCTCTTACAGAGAACGCATTCCCCTGTAGGAGCTGCCGAAGGCTGCGATCTTGTGATTTTAAAGCTTGGCCGCAGCCAACTCAGGCACCACCCAATCGCTGACCTTGAACGGTTTGCGGATCAGTTTCTGCTGCGCCGCCAGATCCACCGAGTCCTGCAATTTGCCGAGGAACACCGGGTCCAGCGTCGACGGGAACACTTCGCTGAGTTTCTGATCCTGCAGGTCCTGGGTCAGGATCAGCGGTGGATAACTCGCCAGCCCCGACACCAGTTGCACGTAGGCAGCCTTGTTATTGTCCTGAGTCAGCCAATCCACGGCTTGTTGCTGCGCCTTGAGCAGCTTTGCCACGACCTCCGGGTGCCCGTCGACAAACTTGCCGGTGCCCACCAGCACTGACTGTACACTGCCGGCCCCGCCCAGATCCTTGGTGTTCAGCGGCAATTCCGCCAGCCCCTTGGCGTGCAGGGCCGTCAGCCCGGAACTGCCCCACGATGCGTCGATCTGTTTAGCCGCCAATGCCGCGACCGCTGCATTGAAGTCGAGGTTGATCACCTTCAGATCCTTTTCGCTCAGGCCCTGACTGGCCAGCGCCGCATCAAACGACAACTGCGTGGCGGTGCCACGGAAGATCGCCACGCGCTTGCCCTTGAGATCCTGCAAAGTCTTGATCCCCGAACCCGGCACCACGCCCAGATATTGCTTCACCCCGCGCGCACTGGCGCTGAGCAAACGTGTGTCGAGGCCGTTGGACTTGCCGATGATTGCCGCCAGGTCGCCCAGATACGCCAGATCGACCTGACCGTTGGCAAACGCCTCATTGATCACCGGCCCGGCGCCCTTGAAGAAGCTCCATTGAATCTTGATGCCCTGATCGGCGAAGGCTTTTTCGAAGATCTGCCGATCACGCAGCACATCCACCACACCGCCGCCGCTGTGCTGGGTGCCGGCGCTCAGGTCAGGCACAGCGATCCTGATTTCCTTGAGCTCGTTGGCCTGCGCGGTAAACGCCAGCAGGCCCGCCAGTGCCGGAATGGCAAACAGACTGAAAACTCGTTTGAAGGGAAGGTTCATGGATGTAGCTCCTTGATCACGACGGGCGTTGAGGAGCCGAAAGTAGGCCGAAGCGTGACCTTCGCTTAAATACTATAAATGCACATTTTTATAGCCATTAACGCTAAGCAAGCAACAGCGCGGGCTGCAGCGGTGTATGCATTAACAGCATCGAAAATATTCTTCGAATGCATTGGATGCGCAATGCGCTGGAAGCCTTAAATGGCGCTGCTTATCTCCAAATTTAATATTTTTTATATCGCTTATAACAATTGGTTTATAGCTAATACCGCTAGAGATCGCAGCCTTCGGCAGCTCCTACAGGAGCGAATTCACCAACGCATCCCACTCTAGGAGCTGCCGAAGGCTGCGATCTTTTGATCCTGCTCCCGATCCAACCCGACAACGGAGGTCACCCATGGCCCGTGATTCCCTGCTCAGCCTGCCGCTGCCCGCGCCGCCCCTGAAACGTCATCGGGCGTGGCCAAGCCTCAACCAACGCCTGTTGCCCTGGTTGCTGCCGATCAGCCTGTTCGCTCTGTGGTGGCTGGCCGCGCGCAATCAATGGATGAGCGAACAGATTCTGCCGGCGCCATCGCTGGTGTGGAACAGCGCCGTCGAGCTGTCCCAGGGCGAATTGTGGAGTCATTTGTGGATCAGCCTGCAACGGCTGCTCTGGGGCTTGCTGGCCGGTATCTGCGCGGGTGCGGTGCTGGGTGCCGCACTGGGTTTCAGCCGGCGTCTCGAACGGTTGGTGTTTCCGACCTTCGCCGGTCTGGCACAGGTGCCGACGCTGGCGTGGATTCCGCTGTTCATGGTGTTTTTCGGCATCGGCGAAGTGCTGAAACTGGTGGTGCTGATCAAGGCCATCGTGGTGCCGGTGACCCTGCACACCCTGGTCGGCGTTCGTGATGCGCAACCGAAACTGCGCGAAGCCGCCGCCGTACTGCGCCTGCCGTCGTATTTGCTGATCCGGCGTCTGGTGCTGCCCGCCGCACTGCCAGCGTTCATGGCCGGCGTACGCCTGGCCCTGGCCGCTGGCTGGACGTCCTTGCTGGCGGTGGAGCTGTTGGCGTCCAGCGAAGGCATCGGTTACCTGATGGTCTGGGCACGGCAACTGTTCATGCTCGACATCGTGTTCGTGTGCATCGTGGTCATCGGTGTGCTCGGCGTGGCGATGGATCGCGGCATCGGCTTTCTCGACCGAAAACTGGTGCACTGGCCGCACCCGGCCACCGCAGAAATCCGCAGTGGCCCGCGCTATGAAGGCTGGCAGCGGCTGCAACCGTGGCTGTTGCCGCTGAGCCTGATCGGTTTGTGGCAAGTGGCGATCGATCAGCAGTGGGTCGATGCGAACATTCTGGTCAGCCCGCTCGCGGTGCTGGAAACAACAAAAAACGGCTTGCTCGACGGCACGCTGATCAGCGGCATGGCCTTGAGTCTCGGTCGTACCCTTGGCGGCTTGCTACTGGGCGGCGGACTCGGTTTCGCCCTCGGCTTGCTGCTGGGGCTTTCACGCACCAGCGAACGACTGCTCGGCCCGACCCTCGCCGCCATCCGCCAGATCGCGATTTTCGCCTGGGTGCCGCTGCTCACCGCGTGGTTCGGATTGGGTGAATTGGCGAAGTGGGTGTTCGTTGCCCTCGCCGCGTTCTTTCCGTTGTTCATCGCCACTCAGCGCAGCGTCGCCAACCTCTCGCCACAACTCAACGAGGCCGCGCAGGTGCTGCGCCTGAGCCTCGGCCAGCGCCTGCGTCGTCTGGTGCTGCCGGGCGCGGCGCCGGGGATTTTTGCCGGGCTGCGCCTGAGTTTGATCTACGCCTGGCTCGGTACCATCGGTGCCGAATACTTCATGCCGTCCAACGGCGGCATCGGCAGCCAGATGATCGGCGCCCAACAACTGCTGCGCATGGACCTGATCATGGCCGGAATGCTGCTGGTCGGCCTCACCGGCGCCCTGCTCAACCTCATCGGCCAACGCCTGGAAATTCGCGCCACTCGCTGGAGACACGCATGAACGCACCGATTGTCAGCTTCACCCACGTAGGCAAATCCTTCGACGTCGACGGTTTCGAACTGGAGGCGATTCGCGAATTCAACCTCGACATCGCCGAGGGCGAATTCGTCGCCATCGTCGGGTCCAGCGGTTGCGGCAAATCCACCTTGCTGCGCTTGCTGGTGGGTCTGGATACGCAGTTTCGCGGGCAGATCAGCGTCGATGGCAAAGCCGTCAGCAGCATTGGCGGCGAGCGCGGCATCGTGTTTCAGGAGCACCGTTTGTTCCCGTGGCTGACGGTGGCCGACAACATCGGTCTGGGCCTGGTCAACGAGCCGCTGAGCACCGCCGAAAAGCAGCAACGCATCAACGATTTCATCGAGCTGGTCGGCCTGCGCGATTTCACCCGGGCCTATCCGCACCAGCTCTCCGGCGGCATGGCCCAGCGCGTGGCGATTGCTCGTGGACTGGTCGCCAGCCCACGGATTCTGCTGCTCGACGAACCGTTCGGTGCCCTTGATGCGTTGACCCGTCAGCAGATGCAGGACGAACTGCTGGCGATCCGCGACCGGGCGAAAATCACCACGATTCTGGTCACCCACGATGTCGAGGAAGCAATCTTCCTCGCCGACCGTGTGGTGGTGATGGAGCCGCGTCCGGGACGGATCAAGCAGGTGGTCGACATCGCCTTGCCGCATCCACGTCAGCGCAGCAGTTTCGACTTCCATCAGTTGCGTGAAGAGCTGCTGCACGAACTGACCAGTGACGACCATTACCAACCGAGCCTGCCGGTGCAGATCCGCGATCTGCCGCTGTCGTTCATTGCCTATTGAGAGGAGCTGTATCGATGCCGCAACGCCCCAACTTTCTGGTGATTCTGGCCGACGATCTCGGCTTCTCCGATATCGGCGCTTTCGGCGGCGAAATCGCCACGCCGAACCTTGATGCGCTGGCCAATAACGGCCTGCGCCTGACCGATTTCCACACCGCGCCAACCTGCTCGCCAACCCGCTCGATGCTGCTGACCGGCACCGACCACCACATCGCCGGCATCGGCACCATGGCGGAAGCGCTGACCCCGGAGTTGATCGGCAAACCGGGTTATGAGGGATACTTGAATGACCGTGTGGTCGCCCTGCCCGAGCTGCTGCGCGAGGCCGGCTATCAAACCCTGATGAGCGGCAAATGGCACCTCGGCCTGACCGCTGAACTGGCGCCGCAGGCCCGTGGTTTCGAGCGTTCTTTTTCGCTGCTGCCGGGGGCGGCCAACCATTACGGTTTTGAACCGACCTACGACGAACACACCCCGGGCCTGCTGAAATCGACGCCAGCGCTGTACATCGAAGACGAAACCTTTGTCGACGAGTTACCCAAGGATTTCTACTCGTCGGACGCCTTTGGCGACAAGCTGCTGCAGTATCTCAAGGAGCGCGATCAGAGCCGGCCATTCTTCGCTTATCTGCCATTCTCCGCACCACACTGGCCGTTGCAGGCACCGGCTGACATTGTCGAAAAATACCGTGGTCGCTATGACGCCGGTCCCGAAGTCCTGCGTCTGGAACGCCTGGAAAAACTCAAGGCGCTGGGCCTGATCGAGCCGGATGTCGAGCCGCATCCGCTGATTCAATTGAATGCGCAATGGGCTGCGCTGAGCGCTGAGCAACGACAGATTTCCGCGCGGGCCATGGAGGTTTACGCGGCGATGGTCGAGCGCATGGACTGGAACATCGGCCGGGTGGTCGATTACCTGCGCCAGCAGGGCCAACTCGATAACACCTTCATCCTGTTCATGTCCGACAACGGTGCCGAGGGCGCACTGCTGGAGGCGTTCCCCAAGTTCGGCCCGGAACTGCTGACTTACCTCAATCAGCATTACGACAACAGCCTCGACAACATCGGCCGCGCCAATTCCTACGTCTGGTACGGGCCGAGCTGGGCGCAGGTGGCGACGGCGCCGTCACGGCTGTTCAAGGCGTTCACCACCGAAGGCGGGATTCGCGTACCGGCGCTGCTGCACTATCCGCAACTGCCGATCAAAGGGCAGATCAGCCACGGCTATGGCACGGTGATGGACATCACCCCGACGATTCTCGATCTGGCCGGCGTGCGCCATCCGGGCAAACAATGGCACGGCAAACCGGTGGCGCCGCTGCGCGGCAAATCATGGCTGGGCTTTTTGTCTGGCGAGACGGCGCAGGTGCATGACGAGCACACCGTCACCGGCTGGGAATTGTTTGGCCGCCGGGCGATTCGCCAAGGGTCGTGGAAGGCGGTGTGGATCCCCGGGCCGGTGGGGCCGGCGACCTGGCAGCTGTATGACTTGAGCAGTGATCCGGGGGAGATTCATGATCTGGCGTCGAGTCAGCCGGACAAGCTCAGCACCCTGATCGGGCATTGGCAGAAATATGTGGAGGAGACTGGGGTGATTCTCAGTACTTCGCCGTTTCAGCCGGACTGATGTTGACTGATAGATCGCTTTCGCGAGCAGGCTCGCTCCCACAATCTGGATTTGCGAATACGATCCAGTGTGGGAGCGAGCCTGCTCGCGAATAGGCCTTCACACTCACCCATCAAGCCCGGGCAGCACGCACCTCTTCCTGCATCACCTCATCCCTGCGAACAAACCGGTTCGCCCGACCAAACGTGCCGAAATCATTGAATCGCACCCCCATCTCACGCATCACCTTATGCGCCACCGGCACGGTCATCTGCCGGATGTAAAACGGTTCCTTCACCACAAAATGATGAATCCCATGGCTGCTGCCAAAGTTGAAGCAGAACGCCTGCAGCGGCCACAACCACCACGGGTTCAACACCTGGCATTGCTGCAGCACGTTGCCCGCCTCGATGTCGCCGTAGTAATGCATGTTCGAGCTGATGAAGTGCAGGCAAAAGGTGCGCAGCACGTTCGGGCCGATGATCACCACTGCCGCGATGTCGATCACCTGCATCACTGACAACGTGGTTGCCGACCATTCAATCGGCGAACCCATGAGGTAAGCCACGCCATTTGCCGCGTGGAAGCCGAGAAACACGTACCACGCGCCCCAATGCACCAGCGCCAGCGGCGCGTAAACCTTCAATGTACGTTTGATGATGTTGATTTTGTGTGCCCAAGTCCTGGCCCGCAGCATGCGGATGAACGCCGACATAACGTTGTCGCCGACCATCAGCAGCCGCGCAAAACCCCATGGTTCGCCGTTGGTGATTGCACGCTCTTCCATATCGGTTTCGGTACCGGAAACCTTGTGGTGATTGAGGTGCAGATGGCGGCGGATCCACGGATTGATCGTGCTCGGCCGCGCCAGCCACACCAGGCCCATCATCAGGTTGTGCGGCACGCGTTGTTTGCGGAAATACATGCTGTGGATCAGGTCGTGTTCCAGCTCGTGGGTCAGGGAGGCGAAAAACGCGTTGAGCAACAGGCACACCCACCACGCCATATGGCCAGTGATGTACAGCGTCGCCGAACCAATCATCCCGGCCAGGGCAAAAGCCAGAATCCCCGCACCAAGGGCATCCTGATGCTGCAGGATCGGGTAGCGCTCACGCAGTTCGACGCCTTTGGCCAGCACCACTTCGCGAATATGCGCTGATCGCTGGGCAGCATTGTGTCGCTGGGGACTTGCAGAAGTACGGTCCATGCTTCCATCCTCTGTTTATTGATGTTCGCATCCTGCCCTGCGAACGCTTTATTGATGGTAGCCGTGAACGCCAACCTGTTGACCGGAAGCGCCAATCAGCATGAAGGAACCGACCTCGCTCGCCAGCTGGACCCGTGCCTTGCGCAAGCAACTCGATGCGCTGGGGCTGGACAGTCTCGGCCTGTGCCAACAGGCCGGGCTCGATCCGCAGTTGATGGACGACCCGAACGCGCGCTATCCGTTGTCCGGCACCACGCGCCTGTGGCAACTGGCGGTGCAGTTCAGCGGGGATCCGGCGATCGGTCTGCGAGTGTCGCGGTTCGTCAGCCCGACCACGTTCCATGCGCTCGGTTATGCGCTGGTGGCCAGCGGCAGCCTGCGTGAGGTGTTCGAGCGCATCGTGCGTTATCACCCGGTGGTCAGCGATGCGCTGGAACTGGAGCTGAGCCGCAGCGACGACCGTTATCTGTTTCGTCTGAAAATTCCGTCAGGCAATCCGGCGCCGGCCTTCGAAGCCATCGATGCGTTTGCCGCGATCTACGTGCGCACCTGCCGCAATCGCCTCGGTCGCGATTACGCGCCGCTGGCGGTCTACCTGCGCCGCCCGGAACCGTCCGATGCACATCAGTGGCACAAAGTGTTCCGCGCCCCGGTGCATTTCTCCTGCGCCGAAGATCGCCTGGAGTTCTCCCTTACCGACTTCGACAGCCACCTCGATGACGCCAACCCGGAACTCGCCGAACACAACGAAGCGGTGCTCAAGCGCACCCTGGCCCAGCTCCAACCGCTGACCTGGGAGCGCAAGGTGCGCGACGCCATCGAAGAGCAACTGCCCGAAGGCGAACCCAGCGCCGAACGCATCGCCCAGGCCTTGCACCTGAGCCTGCGCAGCCTGCAACGGCATCTGGCGGACGAGGGCTGTCGCTTCGACACGCTGCTCAACGAGAGCCGCGAAAACCTTGCGCTGCTGCACCTGCGCGATCCGCAATGTTCGTTGAGTGAAGTCAGTTACCTGCTGGGGTTTGCCGACACCAGCAGCTTCAGCCGCGCGTTCAAACGCTGGACGGGAATGACGCCGGGGCAGTTTCGCGATCAGTTGCGCTGAACATCAGCCCTTGATCAAGCTGCGTTGCAGGCCGGATGTCCACTGTTCGATCATCGCCTCGCCCACTTCGGCAAACTCGGGATGCTTGCGACTGTATTCGACCATTTCCTCCATCGCCATCTGCAGGCCATGAGCCACTTGTTGCAGTAATTCGCTGCAACGCGCCTCTGTCAGGTTGCAAGCCGTACGACCGAACCGCACCAACATCTTGTACTTGGGCCAGGCTTTCGAGCCGCCTAGCAGCAGCGCCATGCTGTCGCTCCGGATATAAACCGAAGTCGTGATGATGTCGTAAGCCGGCGCGAGCCTGACGGATGACTGCTCTGCACAATCTTCGTAAAGCACGCCGAAATTCTTCAGATGCGCATCACCGTTTTTCAGCCCCGCAGACAACGCGACAATCTTGAAAAACGCCTCCAGCGCAGAGCTCAGCAACTGCGGCGAAACGAATGCCTTGATCTGCCGCGCAGCACCTTCATAGGAACCGTCATATTTGGCTTTCGACGACCACCCGTTCAGTACACAGAAATCTTCGAACCCGAGGTACCCCGAATCGCTCAGGTCAAAACGCTCGATCACCAGAAATTTGCCGCGCTCGCTGAGCTCGAATTTTGGCACTTCGAGACCGCAGTGCCGCGCCGCCCGCATACAGAAATATTCATTGGTTGCCAGCTGCGGATACTCTTCGGCGCGAAAGGCCTTGACCAGATGAGTCGCCCCCCGATGAGTCAGGCGATCGATAGCGGCGGCGCTGTCACGCACCAGCACTTTGGGCTGCACGCCTGACACTCCGGAATACTGACCGTAGGTCTGTAAGAGATCTTCGAACAGCCCCTGAGCGCCATCGTGTACCAGCAGATCGCTGAGGGATGTTGCCGGAGGCTGATCAGTCGCCGGTGCGCTGGCAATTGCCAGACGGCCGAGCTGATGGGGGCCGACAATAGCCAACAAAGCAAAATCATCGAAGCCACGCACTGCTTTACTGAAGCGCCGCATCAATTCCTCACGCAGCGCGCCTTCGGGCAAGTTCATCTCGAAGACGGGGTGAATGCCGTGTTTCCAGCCATAGCTGTCCAGGCGAGTGGGCATCGTCAGCGATACCGCATTGTCCGCGCTAGCGTCTTCGCGGTAACTGAACACGCTGTCGTCGCGAATTTGCCCGCGCCCCAGCGTCCCAACCACCTGTTCACCAACACGGATTTGCAACCTGTCCGGCGTTTCAGTCATGGAAATTCACTTTTTGCAGAGTGTCGAGAGTTGGGCGATTGGACTGGCGGGGAATGGCAACCAGCTCGTAACCGAAGCCATTAAGAATTGCCTCAACCTTGCGCAGTCCGATTTCGGACACCGTATTGTTTTCGATCCCTGAGATAGTGGCGCGGCTCATGCCATATTGTTGAGCCAGTGCCTGCTGGGAGAGTTTGCGCGCCTTGCGCAAGTTTCTAATCAGTTCGCCGATCTGTTCCATTGCGCAAACCTGCACTATTTACGATGCATTTATAGATAAATATACAAATTGCATCAAATGCGATGCACTAATCGCCAGACTTTAGCTGAGTTTCAGAGTACTTGCACGGCGCATCATTGGGTCAGGACAACCCCCAACTCGAACACTGTGCCACTCGCATCACTGCTCACCCGCACCCGCCCGCCATGCAACTGCATGATCGACTGCACAATCGCCAGCCCCAGCCCACCCGAATCTCCAGGCTGCGCCCGTGAAGGGTCGACGCGATAGAAGCGGTCGAACAGTTTGCCCAGATGTTCTGGCGCAATCACCGGGCCGTGGTTGTGTACCTGCAACCAACACACACCCGCCTCATCACGGCGGCGCAGGCTGATCAGTGTGCCTTCATCAGCGTGACGCACCGCGTTGGCCAGCAGATTACCCAGGGCGCGTTGCAGCAGTTGCTGGTCGGCCAACAGTTCGCCGTGCAGCTGGTTTTCCAGGCGCAACTGGCGATCATCGGCCAGGGCTTCGAAGTAATCGCACAG
Source organism: Pseudomonas sp. m6p (assembly GCF_055760375.1). Classification (NCBI taxonomy): domain Bacteria; kingdom Pseudomonadati; phylum Pseudomonadota; class Gammaproteobacteria; order Pseudomonadales; family Pseudomonadaceae; genus Pseudomonas; species Pseudomonas sp. m6p. The sequence goes on along the minus strand of NZ_CM147084.1, from coordinate 6,134,797 downwards.
CTCGCTGCCGAGGCTGTGCAGATCCAGTGTTTGCAAGTCGAGCGCACGCTCCGCCTGTTCGGCGCGGGCGAGGAACATCAGGTTCTCGGCCATGCGTTTGAGGCGTTCGAACTCTTCCATGTTCGACGCCAGCAGCTCCTGATACTCCGCCGTGCTGCGCGGGTGGTTCAGCGCCTGGCCGTTGCTGGCGAGCAAGGTGTGCAGCGGGGTGCGGATCTCGTGGGCCAGATCGGCAGAAAACTGCGACAGCCGCTGCACGCTGTCGTCCAGCCGCGCGAGCATGCCATTGAGCGCCTGTACCGGTTCGAGCAGTTCGGCGGGAGTGCCGCTGGCGGGCAGACGCTGATCGAGGCTGCGCAGATCGATGCCGCGCACCGCCGCGCTTAACTGGCGCAACGGTTGCAGGCCACGGCGCAGCAGCACCAGCCCCAGCGCGAACGCCAGCAACGCACCGAGCCCGACGGCCAGGTACAGGCGCAAGCGATAACTGGCGAGCATCTGTTCCCGTTCAGTGAGCACCTTGCCGGCGATCACCGTCAGCGGCTCGCCGTTCGGCCCTTGGGCTTCACCGGACAACAGCGCCAGCTCGGCGCCGTCCGGCGCCTGCCAGGTCAGCACATCGCGACGCTGCGGTGTTTGCTCGCGCGCGATTGCGCTTAACGTCGGCAGCTCGCGCTGACGAGGGTTGATCGCGATCACGTTCGAGCCATCGGCACGCCGCACCAGCAACAGGCTGTCGAGATTACCGAGCATGTTCTGGTACAACCGTGGCCGCGCCTGCAAGGCGCCAAGGCTGTCGCTGTCGGCAAGTAAGGCGCGCACTTGCTCCAGGCGGCCAAGCAACGCCAGATCATCCCGATAGGCGATCTCCGAGGCGAGCGAGCGGTAGAGAAACACGCCAATCGCACTCAACACCAACGCGCAGACCACGGCGAACGCCAGCGCCAGACGCCAGGCGATCGACCTAGACCGCATCGTCGGGCGCCTCCAGCTGATAGCCGACGCCACGCACGGTGTGGATCAGTTTCGGCATGTACGGGTCATCGACTTTCGCCCGCAGGCGGCGCACCGCGACTTCGACCATGTTGGTGTCGCTGTCGAAATTGAGGTTCCACACCTGCGAGGCGATCAGCGTGCGTGACAACACTTCGCCCTGACGGCTGGCGAGCAGTTGCAGCAGGGCGAATTCCTTGTTGGTCAGGGCAATGCGCTGGCCGCCGCGACTGACTCGACGCCGCAGCACGTCGATTTCCAGATCGGCGATGCTGTAGGACTCGGCCTCGCGCAATGGCCCGCGCCGCAGCAGCGTACGCACCCGCGCGAGCAATTCGGCGAAGGCGAAGGGTTTGAGCAGATAGTCGTCGGCGCCGAGTTCGAGGCCGCGTACGCGGTCTTCGATGGCATCCTTGGCGGTCAGGAACAACACTGGGGTGGCGCCGCGCTGGCGGATCAGTTGCAGCAGTTGCCAGCCATTGAGGCCCGGCAGCATCACATCGAGGATGATCAGGTCGTATGCCTGCTGCTCAATGAAATAGCGTCCATCAAGGCCATTGAGCGCTACGTCCACGGCAAACCCCGATTCGCCCAGGCCCTTGGCCAGGAAATTCGCAGTCTTGGCTTCATCTTCTACAACCAGCAAACGCATGGCACACCTCGATTGATCAGGCACACAGGCTAGGCGCCTTCGACGGCGTTGCCCATTACAAACTTGTAATCCGACTGACGGAGTTCTGACGAAGAGCGGCGGCTAAGGTGATGTCCTTCGCTTTCGGAGCCTGTCCATGACCGTCAAATACCTTGCAGCCAGCCTCGTCCTCGGCCTCAGCGCCAGCGTTTTCGCCGCCCCTGAACTGCCGCGCCACGCTGACCTCGACCTGAACACCGCACGCCTGCTGGCCGACACAGCACTGAGCCATTGCACCGCGACGGTATCGGTGCTCGACCGTGGCGGCAACGTGCTGGTGACCCTGCGCGGCGACGGCATCGGTCCGCACAACACCGCGGCCAGCCAGCGCAAGGCTTATACCGCGCTGTCGACGAAAACCCCGACCCGGCTGTTCGCCGAGCGCGCCCGCAGCAACCCGGAAACCGCCAATCTCAACACCCTCGACGAGCTGTTATTGCTCGGCGGCGGGATTCCGTTGTTCGCCGGCAATGAGTTGGTCGGCGCCATGGGCGTGGCCGGTTCCGGCGGCGGCGAGCAGGACGAAAACTGTGCCATCAAGGCCGCCGAAAAGGCCGGCCTGACCCTTACCCGTTCCCAATAAGGAGACTGACCATGACCACCCTGCGCATGACCTTCGCCGCACTCGGCCTGAGTGCCTTCTCCAGCCTGGCGCTGGCCGCCGGCAATCCACTGAGCGTGCACGTGCTCAACCTGGAAAACGGTCTGCCCTCGCCGGGCGTCAATGTGACGCTGGAAAAACACGTTGGCCAGAACTGGCAGCCACTGGCTCAGGGCACCACCAACGAACAGGGGCGCATCGCCGAACTGTTCCCGGCCAAACAGCCTTTCGAGGCGGGCGAATACCGAGTGGTATTCAAGACCGGCGAGTATTTCGAGAAGAACAAGCGCGAGACGTTTTTCCCGGAGATCCCGGTGATTTTCCAGGTGAAGCAGACTGACCAGCACTACCACATCCCGCTGCTGCTCAGCCCTTACGGTTTCTCGACCTATCGCGGCTCGTAAGCCACACTCCTGCAGGTTCTGTGGTTTGCCTCAAAGATCATGGATAGTTGAGAACCCTGTGGGAGCTGGCTTGCCAGCGATGGCATCAGTTCAGCAAGCATGCATGTCGACTGATACACCGCAATCGCTGGCAAGCCAGCTCCCACAGTGGAATGGTGTGAGTTTTCAGATCGTGGCGAGAGCCCGCAATCGCTTGGCATCGAGAATCTCGATCTCGCCATACCCCAACCCGATAATCCCCTGCCCCTGCAAATCCTTGAGGATCTGGTTGGTGGTCTGGCGTGACAGCGACAGCATCGACGCCAGCTGCTCCTGCGGCAGTTGCAGGACCCGGCGTGGCGCATCGATTTCACCGTAGCCCTCGGCGATCATCAGCAAGCGATGCGCCAGGCGAGCCGGGGCCGGCAGCAGGCTCAACTGTTCGAGATTGATGAAGGTCAGGCGCAGTTTGTGGCTCATCAGCAATGCCAGATGGCGCCAGTACACCGGGTGTTCATCGAGGATTTTCAGCAGCGTGGCCTGCGGGATATTCAGCAGCGTGCACGGCCCGACTGCATACGCATCGTGAGTGCGTGGCTGACCGTCGAACAGGCAGATTTCGCCGAACCAGTGCGGCGCCTCCACCAGGCTCAGCAACGCCTCCTTGCCCTGCTCGCTCACCGCGCCGATACGGATCGCGCCGTCGAGCACCGCGTACAAGCCGCAGGGCGGATCACCGCGCTGGAACAAGCGCTGCCCCGCCGTCAGCCGCCGCTCCCGAGCCGCCGCCAGCAGACTATCCTGAAAGGATGCCGGCAGATGACTGAACCATTGCCCGGTCAGCAGCCGTGAACGCTTATCCATGATCACTCCCAATTGTCGCCTGCCTGACAGAGCGAACGCCGAACCCGAGGCATGCTGCACGCACCCTACAGGAGGAACAACAATGAAAAGCCTCGTCGACCATCTCAGTCAATACGCCGCCTACCACCGCGACCCGCGCAACATCGCCAGCCACTTTATCGGCATTCCGCTGATCGTGGTGGCGGTGGCCGTTTTATTGTCGCGACCAGCGTGGTCACTGGGCGGCTTGTGGATCTCTCCGGCGGTGCTCTTGGCGCTGGCCTCGGCATGGTTTTATCTGTGCCTGGAAGTGAAACTCGGCGTGTTGATGACGGTGCTGATGGGCCTGTCGGTCTGGGCCGGACATGCATTGGCGCAGCAGAGCACGATGGTCTGGCTCAGCAGCGGGCTGGCGATGTTTGTGATTGGCTGGGTGATCCAGTTTGTCGGGCACCACTACGAGGGGCGCAAACCGGCGTTTGTCGATGATGTCAGCGGGTTGATTGTCGGGCCGCTGTTTGTCGTGGCCGAAGTGGCGTTCCTGCTGGGAATGCGCCATGAGTTGAAAGCGCAGATCGAGGCGCGGGCGGGGGTGGTGCGGGTCAATCCGAATCGCAAAGCGGCGGCTTAGGCCGCTTGAAAGATCGCAGCCTGCGGCAGCTCCTACATTGGAATGCATGTCCCTGTAGGAGCTGCCGAAGGCTGCGATCTTTTGACTTTAGAGGCTGGCGACTTTCTGCCAGACCTTCGGCTTGAAGAACAGGGTTTCACCCTTGGCCAGTCCGATCAGGCTGTCGTGGTCCTTCACCACTTCCGCCTCGATCAGATCCGTCTGCCCTTCTACCTTCAACGTCACCCGCGTGGTCGCGCCCAATGGGCGAATATCACGCACTTCAGCGGCGTGGTGATCTTCCAGCTCATGTTTGGACAACGACACTTCGTGCGGACGGAACAGCACATGGTTGTCGTCGCTGAGCAGCAAGCGGTTGGAGTCGCCGAGGAAGTGATAAACGAAGTCGCTGGCCGGGTTTTCGTAGACGTCGCCCGGTGAGCCGATCTGCTCGATCACGCCCTTGTTCATCACCACGATGCGGTCGGCGACTTCCATCGCTTCTTCCTGGTCGTGGGTCACGAATACCGAGGTCAGGTTGATGTCTTCGTGCAGGCGCGCCAGCCAGCGGCGCAGCTCTTTGCGCACCTTGGCGTCGAGGGCGCCGAACGGCTCGTCGAGCAGCAGCACTTTCGGTTCCACCGCCAACGCGCGCGCCAAAGCGATACGCTGACGCTGGCCGCCGGACAGTTGCTCCGGGTAGCGATCGGCCAACCAGTCCAGTTGCACCATGTTCAGCAGTTCGTGGACCTTGGTCGCGATCTGGCTTTCGCTCGGGCGCTGGTTTTTCGGTTTCATGCGCAGGCCGAACGCGACGTTGTCGAATACCGTCATGTGCCGGAACAGCGCGTAGTGCTGGAACACGAAACCGACGTTGCGATCACGCACGTCGTGGCCGGAGACGTCTTCGCCGTGAAAGACGATGTTGCCCTGATCCGGGGTTTCCAGGCCGGCGATGATCCGCAGCAGCGTGGTCTTGCCGCAGCCGGACGGGCCGAGCAGCGCCACCAGTTCACCGCTCTGAATGTCCAGGCTGATGTTGTCCAGCGCCTTGAACGCATTGAAATTCTTGCTGACGTTACGCACTTCGATCGACATGAATTATTCCTCCGCGGCGCTGGCGCGCAGGCGGTTGATACGGTTTTCGCTCCACTGCTTGAGCAGCAGGATGAAGAGCGCCAGGATCAGCAACAGGCTCGCCACGGCGAACGCGGCCACGTGGTTGTATTCGTTGTAGAGGATCTCGACGTGCAGCGGCAAGGTGTTGGTCACCCCGCGAATGTGCCCGGAAACCACCGACACCGCACCGAACTCACCCATGGCGCGCGCAGTACACAGCACCACGCCATAGATCAGGCCCCATTTGATGTTGGGGACGGTGACGTGCCAGAACATCTGCCAGCCGTTGGCGCCAAGCAGGCGCGCGGCCTCCTCTTCCTGCGTGCCCTGTTCCTGCATCAGCGGGATCAGCTCACGAGCCACGAACGGCACGGTGACGAAAATCGTCGCCAGCACAATGCCCGGCAGGGCGAAGACGATCTGGATGTCGTGATCCTGCAGCCACGGCCCGAACAGGCCCTGCGCACCGAACATCAGCACGTAGACCAGACCTGCGATCACCGGCGACACCGAGAACGGCAGGTCGATCAGCGTCACCAGCATGCTCTTGCCACGGAACGAATATTTGCTCACGCACCACGCGGCGCTGACGCCGAACACCAGGTTCAGCGGCACCGAAATCAGCACCGCGATCACCGTGAGTTTCAGCGCCGACAAGGCGTCCGGTTCAAAGATCGCGGTGAAGAATGCGCCGAGGCCGTTCTTCAAACCCTGCGACACCACGATGAACAGCGGCAATACCAGAAACAGGAAAAAGATCAGCCAGCCAAGGCCGATCAGGATTCTGCGCGAAGTGGCACTGCCACGCCGCGCAGCGTTGGCCGAGGACGCGGCCGCAATAGACGATTGGGACATGGTTCGCGCCTCCTTATGGGGTTTCGATGCGCCGCTGCAACAGGTTGATCAGCAGCAACAGGACGAAGGAAACCACCAGCATCAGCACGCCGATGGACGTGGCACCGGTGTAATCGTACTGGTCGAGTTTGACCATGATCAGCAGCGGCAGGATTTCGGTTTTCATCGGCATGTTGCCGGCGATGAAAATCACCGAACCGTACTCGCCGACACCCCGGGCAAAGGCCAGGGCAAATCCGGTCAGCCACGCTGGCAACAGCGCTGGCAGGAGGATATGGCGGAACACCTGCAACGGTTTCGCGCCAAGGCAGGCGGCGGCTTCTTCGACTTCACGGGGAATGTCAGCCAGCACCGGTTGCACCGTGCGCACCACGAACGGCAGCGTGACGAAAGTCAGCGCCAGGGTAATGCCCAACGGGGTGTAGGCGATCTTGAAACCGAGGTCGGCGGCGAACTGTCCGACCAGACCGGTCGGGGTGTACAGCGCGGTCAGGGCGATACCGGCCACCGCCGTCGGCAGGGCGAACGGCAGGTCGATCATCGCGTCGATGACCTTGCGCCCCGGGAAGGTGTAGCGCACCAGCACCCAGGCCAGCAGCGTGCCGATGATGCCGTTGATGATCGCGGCACACAGCGCGGTGCCGAAGCTCAGCTTCAGAGCAGCCAGCACGCGCGGTGCGGAGATGATCGTCCAGAACTGATCCCAGGTGAGTTGGGCGGCGTGGACGAACATCGCCGCCAGCGGGATAAGCACAATCAGGCTGAGGTACACCAAGGTGTAACCCAGCGTCAGCCCGAAGCCGGGTATGACGGGGGAGATACGACGCGACATAAAAGTCCTTGGTTAAAAACGCATCAATGTGGGAGCGAGCCCTGTGGTGAGGGGATTTATCCCCGACCGACTGCGAAGCAGTCGCAAAACCAGAGTTCGCGGTAGATTTGATTCACCGCAAAGGTCGGCATTGGGGCTGCTGCGCAACCCATCGGGGATGAATCCCCTCACCACAAAGGCTCACTCCCACATCTCAAGTGCCTGAACTTCAGGCTCATTGTGGGTCAGATTACTGCGCCTGATAGATCTGGTCGAACACGCCACCGTCGTTGAAGAACTTCGGTTGTGCGGATTTCCAGCCGCCGAAGTCCTTGTCGATGGTCACCAGTTCCAGTTTCGGGAACTGCTGGGCGTACTTCGCCGCCACGTCCTTGTCGCGTGGACGGTAGAAGTTCTTCGCGGCGATCTCCTGACCGGCCGGGCTGTACAGGTGCTTCAAGTAAGCTTCGGCAATCTGTTCGTTGCCCTTTTTCTCGGCGTTCTTGTCGACCACCGCCACCGGTGGCTCGGCCAGAATCGACAGCGACGGCACGACGATGTCGAACTTGTCAGCGCCGCCGTCTTCTTTCAACGCCAGGAACGCTTCGTTTTCCCAGGCCAGCAACACGTCACCCTGACCGTTGTTGACGAAGGTGATGGTCGAGCCACGAGCGCCGGTGTCCAGTACCGGAACGTGCTTGAACAGGGTCTGCACATACTCTTTGGCTTTTTCTTCGCTGCCGCCGTTGGCTTTCAGGCCGTAGGCCCACGCGGCGAGGAAGTTCCAGCGCGCACCGCCGGAGGTTTTCGGGTTCGGGGTGATCACCGAAACGTCATTCTTGACCAGATCGCCCCAGTCCTTGATGCCTTTCGGGTTGCCCTTGCGCACCAGGAACACGATGGTCGAGGTATATGGAGTGCTCGCCTCGGGCAGGCGCTTCTGCCAGTCGGCCGGCAGGGTCTTGCCGAGCTTGGCGATTTCGTCGATGTCGCCGGCCAGTGCCAGGGTCACCACGTCGGCGCGCAAACCGTCGATCACCGCACGGCCCTGCTTGCCAGATCCGCCATGGGATTGCTGGATTTTCACGGTGTCGCCGGCGTGATCTTTCTGCCAGAACTTGATGAATTCGGCGTTGTAGTCCTGGTACAGCTCGCGCGTCGGGTCGTACGACACATTGAGCAATTCGTAATCCTTGGCAACTGCAGAACCGGCAAACACGGCGCTGGCCAGGGCGGCCAAAGCGTAACGGCGAATCGACGACATGGTGAAAGCTCCTGGAATTCTTGGTGGTGGCTTTTTCTTATGTATTTCGGAAATCGGGGTGCCGGTTCAAAGATCGCAGCCTGCGGCAGCTCCTACACACAGCCCCCTGTAGGAGCATGCCGCAGGCTGCGATCTTTTGATCTTCATATCAGCTCGGTTTGTTACCCGGCTGCTGCAGACGGAATTTCTCTTTGCGTTCGATCTGCACGACCTGGGCGTTGTGCACAGTGATCTCCACCGCGCCGAAACGCAGATCGCGCAGGGCGCTCTGGATTTCCCGCAAGATGGTGCTTTCGTCCTGACCGTCAACGCTGCGAAGGGATGCGCTCATGGTGCTGCTCCTTTGAATGGGATATGCCTGGCAGTGGGCGGCACTGCGTTCGGCGTGGGAGCAATATAAGAGAGGCGCAGATATTCTTAAAAAGACTATTTAAGAATGTTTATATAACTAGAAAACATTATCTGACGGGCCAAGGGTTTGCGCGGTGTTCACTTAGTTTGAAGCCTGTATGAAACCCTGTGGCGAGGGGATTCATCCCCGATGGACTGCGTAGCAGCCCCTGTTTTTCAGGGCCGCTGCGCGACCCATCGGGGATAAATCCCCTCGCCACAGGTTTGGTGTCAGCCAGAGCAGGACTGTTAACCGATAACAGGGGCTTTGGCCCAATCAATCTCCCCCGCCGGCACTGGCCGCCCAAACCAGTAGCCCTGTCCCAGGTCACAGGCCTGCTCCAGCAGAAACGCCGCCTGCTCGGCCTGCTCGATCCCCTCGGCGTGCACCTGCATGCCCATGCTCCGGGCCAGCGCGATGATCACCCGGACGATCGCGGCGTCGTCCTCGTCCCAGGGCAACCCGGCGACAAAACCCTGATCGATCTTGAGCTTCTGCACCGGCAGGCGCTTGAGCCGCAACAGTGATGAGTAGCCGGTACCGAAATCGTCAATGGCCAGGCGAATCCCCAGTTCACGCAAATGATGCATCTGCTCCAGCGCCACTTCCGGATCATCCATCACCGCGCTCTCGGTGACTTCCAGTTCCAGAAAGGCCGGATCCAGACCGGTCTCGTGCAGCACCTGCGCCACCTGCTGATATAGCTCACGCCGGGCAAACAAGCGCGACGACACGTTCACCGCGACGAACGACAGTACGACCCCGGCCTGCTGCCATTGGCACATCTGCGAACACGCCTGGCGCATCACCCAGGCGTCGATTTCAGCAATCATCCCGGTGCGCTCGGCAATCGGAATGAATTCCGCCGGCGACACCAGCCCGCGCTGCGGATGCTGCCAACGCACCAGCGCTTCGACACCAATCAGGCGACTGCTGCGCAAATCGTGAACCGGCTGGTAGTAGACCCGCAGTTCCTGTTGCTCCAGCGCACGGCGCAGCTCGAAAGCGATCTCGACCCGTTGCTGCGCGTGCGCGGTCAGCTCTTCGGTGTACAACGCGTAACCGTTGCGCCCGCTGCTCTTGGCCTTGAACAGTGCGGCGTCGGCATTGCGCAACAATTGATCGGCACTCAACGCGTCGCTGGGGAACAGGCTGATGCCGATGCTGGCGTTGATGAACAGCTCATGCCGGTCGATGCCGAACGGCTCCTTGAGCGCATCGAGAATGCGCTGGGCCAGCGCCGCGGCTTGAACCAGTTGCGGACAACTCTCCGCCAGTACCGCGAATTCGTCACCACCTAGCCGCGCCAGGGTAATCCCGGGGCCGAACAGTTCCTGCAGGCGTGCCGCCACGACTTTGAGCAGGCGATCACCGACGTTATGGCCGAGGCTGTCGTTGATCATCTTGAAGTGGTCCAGATCGATCATCAGCAAGGCGCAGCCGCGCTTGTGGATCTGCGCCGACGCCAGCGCCTGCTCGGCGCGGTCGCTGAACAACAGGCGATTGGGCAGGTCGGTCAGCGGGTCGTGGTGGGCGAGGTGCTTGAGTTCGTGTTCAGAATCCTTGATCGCACTGATGTCGGAAAACACCGCCACGTAGTGGCTGAGGTGGCCCTGATCATCGTGAATCACGCGAATGGTCTGCCACTGCGGGTAAATCTCGCCGCTCTTGCGCCGGTTCCAGATCTCCCCGCTCCATTCGCCCTCGCTCTCCAACGTGGCGAACATCGCCTGATAGAAGCCCGGCGGATGGTGACCGGACTTGAACAGGCTCGGCTGATGGCCGAGAACTTCCTCGTACTGATAGCCAGTGATTTCCATGAACGCACGGTTGACGTGCACGATCAGGCCCTCGCGGTTGGTCACCAGCACGCCCTCGCGGGTGCAGTCGAATACCGCAGCAGCCTGGCGCAGGCGTTCACGGTCGGCCTGCCGCTCGCGTAACCGCGCACCGATACCGAGAAATTCGCACAATCTGGCCCGCGCGAGGAAAATCAGGCCCGCGCTGACGGCAGCCCAGACGTAACCGTTGATCAGTTGCCATCGCTGCAGATCGACAGACTCATCAAAGAAACTGTTCAATAAGTAACCAGTGCCCTGCAGCCAGACAACAGCAAGCAACAGGTAAAGCAGCGCTGCACGCAGGGCATCGCGGTAAGTGGCAGGCATTCGGCTGTCCATGTCCCTACAAAAAAGGTTGGAATTATAGGTCAAGAAACATCCAGCGACTCTTATCTGAAAGGGCGACTGGTTTTATCTGTGTGCTTGGTGATAATGCAACGGCTGTTTTTATCTTTATCGAGGGCCCTATAGCCTATGTGGTACGAAGGTTTTCTTGGCTTGTCGGCCTGGTCTCTGGTCGCGGTCACCCTGCTGATGACCCACGTGACAATTGTCGCCGTCACGGTCTATCTGCACCGTTACTCGGCCCATCGCTCACTTGAGCTGAATGCCGGCCTGAAACACTTTTTCCGCTTCTGGCTGTGGCTGACCACGGCGCAGAACACCCGCGAGTGGACTGCCATCCACCGCAAACACCACGCCAAGTGCGAAACCGAAGATGACCCGCACAGCCCGGTGATCAAGGGTCTGTCCACCGTGCTGCGCAAAGGCGCCGAGCTGTATCGCGCCGAAGCCGAGAATCCGGAGACCCTGCGCATCTACGGCAAGAACTGCCCGGAAGACTGGATCGAGCGCAATCTCTACAGCCGCTATCCGCTGCTGGGTGTGGCGATCATGGGCGTCCTCGATCTGCTGCTGTTCGGCACCATCGGCATTACCATCTGGGCGATCCAGATGATGTGGATCCCGGTCTGGGCCGCCGGCGTGGTCAACGGCCTGGGCCATGCCATCGGCTACCGCAACTTCGAATGCCGCGACGCGGCGACCAATCTGGTGCCGTGGGGCATCCTGATCGGTGGTGAAGAGCTGCACAACAACCATCACACCTACCCCAACTCGGCCAAGCTGTCGGTGAAGAAGTGGGAATTCGACCTCGGCTGGGCGTGGATCAAAGTCTTCAGCTTCTTCAGACTGGCCAAGGTCCAGCGTGTGGCGCCGATTGCCCACCGCGTCGAAGGCAAGGGCCATCTGGACATGGACACCGCCATGGCGATCCTCAACAACCGCTTCCAGATCATGGCCCAATACCGCAAATTGGTGATCGGCCCACTGGTCAAGCAGGAGCTGGACAAGGTCGATCATTCGGTACGCCATCAATTCCATCGCGCCAAACGCCTGCTGTCGCGGGAAACCAGCCTGCTGGAAGACCGTCATCACTTGCGCATCCAGAACATGCTCGAGCACAGCCAGGCGCTGAAGGTCATTTACGAAAAACGCCTGGCCCTGCAGCAGATCTGGGTCAAGACCAGCGCCAATGGCCACGACATGCTCGCCGCCATCAAGGAATGGGTGCACGAGGCCGAAGCCAGCGGCATCCAGTCCCTGCGTGAATTCGCCGACCAGCTGAAAACCTACTCGCTGCGCCCCGCCACAGCCTGACCGCCGTGAATGAATCCCCTGTGGTGAGGGGATTCATCCCCGATCGGTAGCGGAGCCAGCGCAAATCTGACGACGCGTTCTCATTGCTGAAACGCGTCATCTCTACCGCCCGGCGGGAGCAAGCCTCCTCGCCACAAAAGCGCGGAACTTAGCACCGAAAGCCCTATCTCAAAGACACTTCGCCATCCCGGCGGGCTGTACTGTGGCCGTTGTCGAAATCGCGGCACGCCCTTTGAGAAATGTGCCGATGGTCAACAACAATCAACAAGACTCATCCCTTGCGCAGTGGCCCGAGGCCGCGCAAACCCTGATGGCGCTGATGCACGCCCAAGGCGAAGTCGCCCGGCTGAGCGAGCGCGAACAACTGTTCAGTTCATTGCTGGTGAGCGTCAACGCGGTGCTCTGGGCGTTCAATTGGGAAACCCGTCAGGTGCTCTATGTCAGCCCTGCCTACGAGCGGATTTTCGGTCGTTCCGCAGGACTGTTGCTGGCTGACTACAACCAATGGCGCGACAGCATCTACCCCGACGACCTCGACTATGCCGAGCGCAGCCTGGCCGAAGTGCTGCACAAAGGCGCGGTGGAAGACCGCGAATACCGGATCATCGCCGCCGACGGCCAGGTTCGCTGGCTCAGCGACAAGTGCTTCATCAACCGTCAGGACGAGCCCGGGCAACCGGTGATCATCGTCGGCATCGCCGAAGACATCACCGACAAAAAACGCATGGAAACCGAACTGCATCGGCTGGCCACCACCGACGTACTGACCCAAAGCAGCAACCGTCGCCACTTCTTCGAATGCGCCAACCGCGAGTTCGACGACGCGCGCCTGCACGGTTCGCCACTGGCCTTCCTGCTGCTGGACATTGATGACTTCAAGCAGATCAACGACAGCTACGGCCACCCGGAAGGCGACAACGTGCTGCAACGCATCGCCGAATGCGGGCGTACCTCGTTACGTCGGGGTGATCTGTTCGGGCGGATTGGCGGCGAGGAGTTCGCTGCGGTGTTCCCCGGTTGTGCACCGGACATGGCGATGCAAGTGGCCGAGCGGCTGCAGCAGGAGATTCAGCGGATGGTCTTCAATGTCGAAGGCCAGACCTTCGGCATCACCGTCAGCCAGGGACTGACCAGCCTCAGGGATGAAGACGAAAGCCTCGACAGCCTGTTCGCCCGGGCGGATGCGGCGATGTATGAGGCCAAGCGTCAGGGCAAGAACCGGATTATCTCAAGCTGAAATCCATCCTCCGATTCACCTTCCCTTGTAGGAGCTGCGGCACGCTGCGATCTTTTGATTTTGTTTTAAAAGACAAGATCAAAAGATCGCAGCGTGCCGCAGCTCCTACAGGGGGGATGCTCGTGAATCCGGTTATTTACGCATCCGCATCAATTCCGGCAGCCCGATCTTCAGCAGCCGCGCCGTGCGACTCTTTGCCAGTTCCTCAACGCCCTCATGTTCGGTCAGGCGGGCCATTTGCGCCGCCATGTTCATCACCAGCGCCTCACGGGAATACACCCCGCCTCCGAGCTGGTAGACCGACGCAATCAACTCGCGCAGCTCCAGCGGCAGGCGCCAGCGCGTGCGCAACGCCGAACCGTAGGCCGCGCCGAATTCTGCCAGCGCGTCACCGACTTCCTCCCACTCATCCAGCTCACCACCAGCCTGCTTCCACTCCTGTAAACAGCGCAACAGCGCCAGATCGCCAAGGCGATGCAGCATGCCGGCGCAATAGCAGCGCTCCTGATCCAGGTCGAGCAGGCGCGCCAGGGTGCGGGCGTATTCGGCGGTGTGCAGCGACAAGCCCCAATAGCGCTCGGCGTAATCCGCCAGGCACGGGTCACTGAGTTTGGCGCTGCGCTTGAGCGCCAGGCCGAGAATCAGGTTCATGCTCTGCCCGGTCCCGAGGCGATGCAGCGCCTGCCCCAGGGTCTGTACCGCCGCGCCATGATGCTGCGCCGCGCTGTTGGCGGCGGCGATCAGCACGGCGGTAATCTGCGGATCGGTACGGATCTCTTCTTCCAGCAGTTTCAGGTCGAGGCCATTGGGGTTGAGGCTGCGTTTGACCGCCACCTGCACATCGGTCATCAACGGCGCGCCATCGGCCTGCTCGCGGCGCCGCTCGAGGAACACCGACAAGGTCATGCCCGGCGCCAGCGTCGGCACCTCGCAGAACACCTCTTCACCCGCATTCAACAGCAAACCCTGCAGCCGCTCGGTCAGGCTTTCCATGTTCAGCGGTTTGGTCAGGTAGGCCGTCGGGGCCAACGGGATGGCTTCGCGCACACTGGCGCTGTCGTTGCGACTGCTCATCAGAATGAACGGCAGCGGCGGATTGCGTTTGCGCTGGCGCACGCTGCGCAGCACGCTCAAGCCATCGATACCGGGCAACTCCCAATCGACGATGGCCAGGTCATAAGGCACTTCGCTGAGTAACGACATGGCTTGCTGGCCATCGGCACACAAGTCCAGCCGCGCATCACAGCGCACGTTGAGCAACACTTGTTTAAGCAGGTCACGAGACCACGGATCGGCCTCGGCAATCAGCACTCGGGGTACGGCGGGTAAATCAACGGCGGTCATGCGCGCTCTCCCTTGCAATGCCTGAACCTTAGCCAATGCTGGCCCTTCGATACAGCGCAAAAGGGTTTCTGAGGCATAAAAAAACCCGCCGAAGCGGGTTTTTTCTCGATCCGATCACACAGTGCCCGGCATTACAGCTCCGAGAAGCACTCTTCGATGATCGCCAGGCCTTTGTCCAGTTGCTCGTCCGGCGAGGTCAGCGGTACGAGAACGCGCAGCACGTTGCCGTAGGTGCCGCAAGACAGCAGGATCAGCCCCTTGTCACGTGCCTTGGCCACCACCGATGCCACTGCGGCAGCGTTCGGCTTGTGGCTGTCGCCGTTTTCGAACAGCTCGATCGCGATCATCGCGCCCAGCGCACGCACTTCGCCGATCACTGCCGGGTATTTGGCCTGGATGGCCTTCAGGCCGGTGACCAGACGCTCGCCGACAGCCTTGCAACGGTCCAGCAGGTGCTCTTCTTCGAACACTTCCATCACGGCCAGGGCCGCAGCGCAAGCGATCGGGCTACCGGCGTAGGTGCCGCCCAGGCCGCCTGGAGCGATGGCGTCCATGTATTCGGCCTTGCCGCAGACACCGGCCAGCGGGAAGCCGCCAGCGATGGATTTGGCGAAAGTGGTCAGGTCGGCAGCAACGCCCATCTGTTCCATGGCGAAGAAGGTGCCGGTACGGCCAGCGCCGGTCTGCACTTCGTCAGCGATCAGCAGGATGCCGTGCTGGTCGCACAGGGCGCGCAGACGCTTCATGAACTCTTTCGGCGCGACGTAGAAACCACCTTCACCCTGCACCGGCTCGATGATGATCGCGGCGATGTCTTTCGGCTCGGCGTCGTTCTTGAAGATGCGTTCGATGGACGCGATCGAATCGTCGATGCTCACACCGTGCAGCTCGTTCGGGTACAGCGCGCGGAAGATGCCGCCTGGCATCAGGCCCATGCCGGCCGAGTAAGGCACGACCTTACCGGTCAGGCCCAGGGTCATCATGGTGCGACCGTGGTAGGCACCGGTGAAGGCGATCACGCCGGCACGGCCAGTGGCGGCACGGGCGATCTTCACGGCGTTTTCCACGGCTTCGGAACCGGTGGTCACCAGCAGGGTTTTCTTGGCGAAATCACCAGGCACCTTGGCGTTGATCTTTTCACACAGCTCTACGTACGGTTCGTAGGCCAGCACCTGGAAACAGGTGTGGGTCAGCTTGTTCAGCTGTTCGGTCACCGCGGCGATGATTTTCGGGTGCACGTGGCCGGTGTTCAGTACCGCGATACCGCCGGCGAAGTCGATGAACTCACGACCTTCAACGTCAGTCACGGTAGCGTTCTTCGCCGATTCGGCGAAGATCGGGTGAATCTGGCCAACACCACGTGGAACAGCTGCGGTACGACGGGCCATCAGTTCAGCGTTAGTCTTGCTCATTACAGTCCTCATTCACCGCTCATCGGGCGGCGTGGTTCAAGGATAAAGCGGGAGGAATCGGCGGTGGCAGCATGCGATGATCGACTGCCACGGCGTTCCTGGCCGCAGAGAAAATTCCGGTTTGAAACGACGCAAAGGGACAGCGCTCTCGTGCCCTTTGCGTTTGCAGCGATCCCTTTCCCGGCTTAGATGCCCAGGCAGAGGTATTTGATTTCCAGGTAATCCTCGATGCCGTACTTGGAGCCTTCACGGCCCAGGCCCGACGCCTTGATGCCGCCGAACGGCGCGACTTCGTTGGAGATCAACCCGGTGTTGACGCCGACCATGCCATATTCCAGCGCTTCAGCCACACGGAACACACGACCGAGGTCACGAGCGTAGAAGTACGACGCCAGACCGAACTCGGTGTCGTTGGACATCGCGATCACTTCGGCTTCGTCTTTGAAGCGGAACAGCGGCGCCAGCGGGCCGAAGGTTTCTTCCTTGGCCACAGCCGCGTCTTTCGGCACGTTGGTCAGGATGGTCGGCTCGAAGAAGTTGCCTTCCATCGGCTTGCCACCGGCCAGCACGGTGGCGCCTTTGGCCACGGCGTCAGCGATGTGCTCTTGCACCTTGGCCACGGCTTTTTCGTCGATCAGCGGGCCAGTGGTGGTGCCTTCTTCCAGACCGTTGCCGATCTTCAGCTTGGCCACCGCCACTTTCAGCTTCTCGGCGAACGCGTCGTAGACCGAATCCTGAATGTACAGACGGTTGGCGCAGACGCAGGTCTGGCCATTGTTGCGGTATTTGGAAATGATCGCGCCTTCGACGGCCTTATCCAGGTCCGCGTCGTCGAACACGATGAACGGCGCGTTGCCGCCCAGTTCCAGCGAGACTTTCTTGATGTCCTTGGCGCATTCGGACATCAGCTGACGGCCGATTTCGGTCGAGCCGGTGAAGGACAGCTTGCGCACGATCGGGTTGCTGGTCAGCTCGCTGCCGATGTCGCCAGCGCTGCCGGAGACCACGCTGAACACGCCTTTAGGGATGCCGGCGCGCTGCGCCAGTTCAGCCAGGGCGAAGGCGGAGAATGGGGTTTGCGAAGCCGGCTTGAGCACCATGGTGCAACCAGCAGCCAGCGCAGGGCCGGCCTTACGGGTGATCATCGCCGCCGGGAAGTTCCACGGGGTGATCGCGGCGGTCACGCCAATTGGTTGCTTGATCACGATCAGGCGCTTGTCCGGCTGGTGGCCCGGAATCACATCACCGTAAATGCGCTTGGCTTCTTCGGCGAACCACTCGATGAACGACGCGGCGTAAACGATTTCGCCCTTGGCTTCGGCCAGCGGCTTGCCCTGCTCAAGAGTCATCAGGCGCGCGAGGTCGTCCTGGTTCTCGATCATCAGTTCGAACCAGCGACGCAGCTTTCCGGCACGCTCTTTGGCGGTCAGTGCACGCCAGGCCGGCAGCGCTTTGTCAGCGGCTTCGATGGCACGGCGGGTTTCGGCGGCGCCCATCTTCGGCACGGTGCCGAGAATTTCGCCGGTGGCCGGGTTGTTGACCTTGATCGTCTGACCGTTGTCCGCATCGACCCAAGCGCCATCAATGAAGGCTTGCTGGCGGAACAACTGGGTATCTTTAAGCTGCATGTCGGCTTTCCTTAACAGCACCGCGGCCTGCGCGGAGCAAAATTATGATTGTAGAAAGGCGCCTCGCAAGGCTGCCGTCAGGGAAATCATCGACCGGGTGAGGCGCAGTGATCGTGCGTTATTCACCGCACCTGCGCTTCCACACCCCGTCAAAGAGCGTTTGAAATCTCAAACGGATCGTAGGAGCAAAGGGGTTAAAGGACAATAGGTCGTTCGAAAAAAAGAACAAAAACCCTGCGTTTGCTGGATTTTTCAGATCAACGCGCAAAAAGCCCCGGCCGCAGCCAAACCATAGATCAGCCGGGAAAAAGCGCCAAGCGAGGGTTTTGCAGGACGTTACAGCTTTAAGGAATGCAGCGTTTCCACCGACACGCGCACTGACAAAACCCGCCAAAACCCGGCATGGACGCCCCGAGCCGACCTAGGTATGATGTCGCCCGCTGCACCAGTAGCTCAGCTGGATAGAGTACTGCCCTCCGAAGGCAGGGGTCGTGGGTTCGAATCCCGCCTGGTGCGCCATGAATTGAAACGAAAAGCCCCGGACTGTGATGGTCCGGGGCTTTTTTGTGGGCGCGGTGTTTGATGCAACGACGGTCACTCCGTCGTCCAGTCAAACTCATCGTAATCGTCATCTTCCTCCTCTTCCCCAGCCTCCTCAAAAACCTCGTCTTCTTCCACGACGTCATCTTCCGACTGGTTCAGCAGGAACTCCTTGCGCGCCTCGGTAATCGCGCGCCGCATCTCCTCGCCCTTCTGCGGGCAGTTGAGGAGTTGGGCGATGCGGTCGATTTTTGCTGCCACTTTGTTCTCCAGCGCTTCAGCCATGGCTCGATAGTGCGCGTTTTTGCCGGGCAATGCCAAATGGCTGGGTGAACAAGCGGTCAGTTCTGGCGTATGCGCTCAAGTCGCAGGTCGAGGTTCACCTCGGGGTAGCGTTTGTGCAGATTGTTGTACAGCGCATCCGCGGCTTGCGACTGGCCGGCCTCGCGCAGGCGCAGGACTTCGCGCAGTTGCTCATCCAGGCCGTTGGCCGGGGCGGCGGCGCGTTTGCTGAGTCTGGCTTCGTCGGCGCTGATCGCGTCGCTTTGCATCGGCTCGGCCATTTCCATCATCGGTGCCGGTGCGGGCATGGCCGCAGCGGGCGGGGCGGCCAGTGACTGCGCTTCCGCTGCTTGCTTGCGTGCCATTGGCGCAGCCGGTTTGGCGGCCGGGGTGAAGTCGAATTGCGCTGGCGGCTCGGGCGCACGTTGCACCAGCGACAGCATCAGTGCCACACCGACCAGGCTGGCGAATGCGACCTGCCAGCGCGGTTTCTGGCAGGCCTGCAGCCAGCGTTGCCACAGGCTGGGCTTGGGCGCCGGAGCTGCGCGGCGCGCAGCGGCGAGAATCAGCGCATCGAGCTGTTCTGACGGCTCGCCGGTGTGTTGCTCGCGATAATGTTTGAGCAGTTGCTCTTCGGGTGTCTGGCGGGCGTCAGTCATGTCAGTACCTCCTCGGCCAGCAGCCGACGCAGTTTTTGCTGGGCGTAGCGCAAGCGGCTCTTGACGGTTTCCAGCGATGTTTCGGTGAGGCTGGCGATTTGCGCCAGGTCGAGGTCACCGTGGGCGCGCAGCAGAAACACTTCGCGCTGCTCGGCGGGCAGGGTTTGCAGGGCGCTTTCCAGGCGCTGGCTGTCGCGGCTGAGCTTCAGCAGTTGCTCGGGATCGTGGGTCTCGTCACCGACCGCGTGCAGCTGTTCGTCGTAACTGTCGTGCAGCGGCTGATATGCGCCGTGTTTACGCCAGTGATCAATCAGCCGATTGCGCGCAATCTGGAACAGCCACGTACGAAACGTCGCCCGTCCTTGTGGCTGACTGGTGCTGCGGATCAGGCTCAGCCAAGTGTCTTGAAACACCTCGTCAGCCAGTTCCGGTTTGCCGCTCAACCCGAGCAGAAAGCGATACAGACTTTGCCGATGACGGCCGTACAAAATCTCGAACGCCGCGCCGTCGCCTTCGCGATAACGCGCCAGCAGCGTTTCATCGCTGCTGGCGGCCGGGCTGTCTGGTGAAGCAAACAGCTGACTGATGAAGCCTTTCAGACGACTCACTATTCAATCCGTCGCTCAGTGGGCATCGCATTCGATGCGGTTGAGCTGCGCAGGCTTTGCGCCAGTTCCACCAGTTGTACGAACTCGTTGCGCAGACCGAAACGGTCATCGCCGCGAGCGCCACGGGCCAGTGCCTCGGTGTCTTTCAGGCTGAAGTCGCCGGTGTAGCGAGCGTCCTTGAGCTGCTGGGAGAACGCTGCCACTGCCGCCGCGAAACGCAGATCCTCACTGGCCGGTGCGAGCTGATTGGCAATCGGCCGCTCGATCAGCAGACTTGTCCCACCTTCTGGCTGTTGATAACGGACACGCAGCATCGCCAATTCCCCGTTTTTCGCCGAAACCGCCGCTTGCGATTTACCGTAGCGCAGCGGTTCCAGCCAGCCCTGCTCACCTGCCGGAACAATTTCATACAGCGCGGTCACCGTGTGTCCTGCGCCAACTTCACCGGCATCGACCTTGTCGTTGCTGAAATCCTCACGCTTTAGCGCACGGTTTTCGTAGCCGAGCAGGCGATATTCACTGACCTGCGCCGGGTTGAACTCCACCTGCAATTTGACGTTTTTCGCCACCACGGCAAGGGTCGAACCGAGCTGATCCACCAACACCTTGCGCGCCTCGCGCAGGTTATCGATATAGGCGTAGTTGCCGTCGCCAGCGTCGGCCAACTGTTCCATCAAGTGTTCATTGTAGTTATCCACACCGAAACCCAGGGTGGTCAGGGAAATCCCGGTTTTGCGTTTATCCACAGCCATTTGCTTGAGGCTGTCGAAGTCGCTGATGCCGACGTTGAAGTCACCATCAGTGGCCAGCAGGATGCGGTTGATGCCTTTGGGGAGAAATGCCTGCTGCGCCATTTGATAGGCCAGTTCGATGCCCGACGCACCTGCAGTTGAGCCGCCAGCGGTCAATTGCTCGATGGCTGTGCGAATTTTGGCTTTTTCCCGGCCAGACGTTGGCTCCAGCACCACCCGGGATTCGCCGGCATACACCACCAGCGACACCCGATCCTGCTCGCGCAACTGATCAACCAACAGTTTCAGCGTGCTTTTGACCAGCGGCAGGCCTTCGCGGCGATCCATCGAACCGGACACGTCCACCAGAAACACCAGATTGGCCGGGGCCAGTTCCGCCACGGCCCGGTCGGAGGCCTTGATGCCGATGCGCAGCAGGCGCGTGTGCGGATTCCACGGGGTGGCGGCCAGTTCGGTAGTCACGCCGAAGGGCGAGCCATCGCTGGGCAGCGCATAGTTGTAGGGAAAGTAATTGACCATCTCTTCCAGCCGCACCGCACCTTCCGGAGGCAGGCGTCCCTGATTGAGCAGACGCCGGACGTTAGCGTAGGCACCGGTATCGACGTCGGCGCTGAAGGTCGAGACCGGAGATTCGGCCACGCTATGGATCGGATTATCGGCCAGCGCCTGATATTGCTCGCGCTGCTCGTCGCGATAGCCTTGTGGATAACTTTCCGGGGCCGGCATCGCCGCGAAACTCGCCATTGGCGCCGGTCGCGCACTGCGCTTGGCCATGGCGCCATCGACGCTGAGCGCTTCATGCTGAATCGACGCCTGTGGCTGGGCCGGCGCCGGGACAACAGCCGATTCGGGATTGGAAGACACGCCGCAACCGGCGACGGTCAACAATATACCGACAGCAACGGGTCGCAGAAAAGGCAGGGAGCGGGACATGGGGGCTGACCTCGGGATGAAAGTGATCCATTCATCCACTGAGACGGGCAGCCCCTTCAGATCGGGTTAAACCCCGCCAAAAAAATTTTTTAGCGGTGATAACGCCGCACCACGCTGCTGTTACGCAGTACGTGGCCTTTGATCTTGTCCATCAGCTCGGCGCGGGTCAGGCCGGCGGGCAAGGCATCCGGAGCCAGATCCAGGGCGTAGATCTGAATGATGTAGTGGTGTGCGCTGTCGCCAACCGGTGGGCATGGCCCGATGTAATGGGTGGTGCCTTTGCTGTTGGTGCCGCCTACGCCTTCGAGACTGGATTTGGCGCCGACACCGGCCGGGATCTGCCGGGTGGTGGCTTTGATGCCGTAATGAATCCAGTGATCGACGCCAGCCCCTTTCTGGCCGTCCGGGTCGTGCATGACGATCGCGTAGCTCTGGGTGCCGGCAGGCCCGGCGTTCCAGGCCAGTGCCGGGGACTGGTTCTTGCCACCGCAACCGGCCGCATCGCTCGCGGCGGCCGAGGTGAACAGGCGATTGTCCGAGACACCGGGGATATCGAGGGTAAAGCGCTCGGCCGCCTGCGCCGGAAACTGCACGCAAAGGGCGACGGCAACGGCCGCCAGCCAAGGGTTGAGAGAGGTCAATCGGGTCATTCCGGGAGTACCTTGTGCAGTTGGGCCTTCGTCGGCCTGCAAACTATAGCCGTACCGTTCGTGCCGTGGCAGTGGCAATTGGCTGAACCTCGCACTGCGGCGCAAACTCGTAAGAGAAATGCCTGTCAGGAGCACGACAATGAGCCTGCACCGTGTCGCCCGTGTCGCCGATGTCCCCGAAGACCGTGGCCTGCAAGTCGAAATCGGCGAGCGCAAGATTGTCCTGTTGCGCGCTAACGGCCAACTGCGCGCGTTTCAGGGCGAATGCCCACACGCCGGCGCGCCATTGGCTGACGGCGCGTTGTGCAACGGACGCCTGATCTGCCCGTGGCACAAAGCCGCGTTTCGTGTCGAAGACGGTGCGCTGTGCGAGCCGCCGGCCCTCGACAGCCTCAAGCGTTATCCGCTGGAGTTACGTGGCGATGAGGTCTGGGTCGATGATCAACCGCTACCGGATGGGCACACGCCGCCGGCCGATGATTCGCGCACCTTCGTGATTGTCGGCGCAGGTGCAGCGGGCACGGCATGTGCGGCGGCACTGCGGGAGAAAGGTTTCGGTGGCCGGATCATCATGCTCGACCGCGAAGCGGAAGCCGGTTACGACCGCACGGTGCTGAGCAAATTTGTCCTCGCCGGCGAAATGTCGGCGCAGGAAACCCCGCCGCTGCGCGATGAAAGCTTTTATAAGGAGCAGCGCATCGAACGCCGGCAAGGCGAAATTTCGGCCCTCGACGCAACAACGAAAACCCTGCATTTGAAGGATGGCCAGACCCATGGTTACGACGCCGCGGTACTCGCCACCGGCGGCGAGCCCAATCCGCTGCAACTGCCCGGCGCTGATCTGCCGCAGGTGTTCGTCCTGCGTTCGAAAGCCCAGGCTGAACAGATCATGCGCACGGCCAAACCCGAACAGCGGGCGCTGATCATCGGCGACAGCTTTATCGCCCTGGAATGCGCCTCGGCCCTGCGCCAGCTCGGGCTCGACGTAACGGTCAGCGCCCGCCACGCCATTCCGTTTGCCGCGCAATTCGGCACAACCGTGGGTAAAGCGATCCGTGCGCTGCATGAACAACACGGGGTGAAATTCATCACCGATCACGAAGTCCGGGAAATCATTGGCGACGGCAAAGTCGAAGCGGTGCTGCTGGACAACGGTTTGCGCGTCTCGGCGGATCTGGTGCTGGCGGGGGTCGGCGTGCATCCGGCCACCGAGGCTTTTGCGTCGCTGCCGAGGGAGAAAGACCAGTCACTGCGAGTCGACGCCGGCCTGCGTGTTTGCGACGGGCTGTGGGCAATTGGCGATATCGCCACGTTCCCCCTGAGCGGCCAGCCGCAACGCATCGAGCACTGGCGCCTGGCCCAGCAGCACGCACGCATCGCTGCCGCCAACATGTTGGGCGCCGATGAGCATTATCTGGATGTGCCGTTTTTCTGGACCTGGCACTTCGGCAGGAACTACGACTACCTGGGCCACGCCAGTCAGTGGGATGAAATCGAGTTCAAGGGCGAACCCGAGCATCCGCCGTTCATC
Organism: Pseudomonas sp. m6p; assembly: GCF_055760375.1. Lineage (NCBI taxonomy): Bacteria > Pseudomonadati > Pseudomonadota > Gammaproteobacteria > Pseudomonadales > Pseudomonadaceae > Pseudomonas > Pseudomonas sp. m6p. The sequence goes on along the minus strand of NZ_CM147084.1, from coordinate 6,111,160 downwards.
GGCCTGTTCGGCCACAACGGCGTGGTGGTCGCCGCGGTTGCCTGCGAGGAGGAGCGGGCCATGGCGATGCTCGCGGAGCGGATGAAACAACCACTGGCGATGGAGGAAGCTTGGGAGCTGATTCGCTACTGAATGCTGAATGCTGAATGCTGAATGCTGAATGCTGAATGCTGAATGCTGAATGCTGAATGCTGAACAATGTTGGAGCTGCCGAAGGCTGCGATCTTTTGATCTTGATTTTAAAGATCAAAAGATCGCAGCCTTCGGCAGCTCCTACAGGGGGGCATCTTTCAGGTGGGGCGATTTACCGGGTCGCGATTATCGTCATCCTCGGCGTGCAGAAAGATCACCCGCGGATGCTCCAGCGGCGCCAGCGGTGGCGGCAATTCCGCCGGTTCCAGCGGCCGAAAGTTCAGCACCACATGGCTGATGTCACCTTCCTGATCGTTGTGGATGGTCATCACCCCCGGCGTGCGCAGTTTCTGCAAGCGCTCATCGCACAGGCGGAAGCTCTTGCTCAGCCCTTCATCATCGACCACCGGCGCCGGTAATCGACGCTGGGCGAAGCTTCGGCTTTTGCGCTGTTGATAACGCGCCCAACCAATCAGGATCACCGCGTTGACCAGCGCCACCCACAGGTAGATCTGCAACGTACCCAGGGCCTCGAATGCCGAGTTGTCGATGCGTGGCCCACCGGCGTGGGTTTCGATCAGCGGCCACAGCCCGCGTATCAGCAGGAACAGCAGGCCGACCCAGGCCAGCACGGTGAGAATCACGTCGATCACGACCAGGAACGGTCGCTGGCGGGTCCGGATGATTTTCATTTGATGACCTCCTCTTCGTCGTCGCCGACCGGTTTGATGCCCCGATCAGGACTGACCCAGCGCGCACGCTTCTGATGTTGGCCAAACAAGACCTTGGGGAAGCTGACCAAGGTGGTGAGCAGACTGACCAGCCAGAAAGCGATCGGATACCAGACCACCCAGAACATGGTTCGGCCCAGACCCGGCTCATAGCGCCGGTCGATAATGATGCTGACGGCGAACTGCACCAGACAGACGAAGGCCAGCAGCAATCCAGTGAACGCCGGGGGCATCAGGTGATGCACGGCAATCGACTCCGGCATGACGACGAACTTGCCAACGGCCCAGAAAATTACCGACAGCAGAAAGGTGAAGGCCCAACCAGTCGAAAGGCAATACTCGAACAGCAGCGGCCACAGGTAACGATGGCGGTACTGCCAGATGCCGCGAATGTTCTTGAACAGCACCTCGGCACCGCCCTGGGCCCAGCGCAGGCGCTGCTTCCACAGACCACGCAGGGTTTCCGGCATCAGGATCCAGCACAGCGCGCGCGGCTCGTAAAAGATGCTCCAGTGATCGAGTTGCAGCTTCCAGCTGATGTCGATGTCTTCGGTGATCATGTCCGGGCTCCAGTAGCCGACCCGGTTCAACGCGGTACGGCGGAACGCGACGATCACCCCGGACACGGTGAAGATCCGCCCGAACACCCGTTGCGTGCGCTTGATCAGACCGATGATCGACGAGAACTCGCCGACCTGCACCCGCCCGACCAATGTCGAACGTGTACGGATACGCGGGTTGCCGGTCACTGCGCCGAGGCGCGCGTTGTCGAGCATCGGCGCCACCAGATAGGCCGCCGTGTTCGGTGCCAGCAGCGCGTCACCGTCGATGCACACCAGATATTCGCTGCGCGCGGCAATGGCGCCCATGCGCAGGGCCACGGCCTTGCCCTGGTTTTCCGCCAGATGCAGCACCCGCAGGCGTGGGTCTTCCTGGGCGAGCCGGTCGAGCACTTCGGCGGTGTTGTCCTTGGAACCGTCGTTGATCGCGATGACTTCGATGTTCGGGTAATGCTGGGCCAGCGCCGCGTGAATGGTATCGGCGGCGTTTTCGCCTTCGTTGTAGCAAGGGATCAGGATCGAGATCAGTGGCTCGCCTTCCAGTGGCGGCGGCAGCGTGTCGTCCTGCCATGGCCAGTGACGCTCCCAGTGCAGCCAGAAATACAGGCCACCGGCGATCCACAGGCCGGACATGAACAACGGGTAGAAGAACACGAAGTCCATCAGGAACTGCCCGGTGACCAGGAAGATCAACCCCAGCGGCACGCCGAGGACGAGCGCCAGAACAAGCAGGGCTAACAGTCTATCCAGCATGTCATGGGTTCCATTTGTTGGAGAGCGCAGGCCTTACGGTTTTCAGGTCCGGCAGGTTGTCGAGGAAGTTGTCCGGGTAGTAACCGAAACTGGTCGCCCCCTGACGCTTGAGCCGGCCCATCCAGTCCGCCAGTTGCGCACCGTCGATGTCGGCCTGATCCTTTTTCGTCCAGTCGCGGGCCTGCAGCTCGAACACCGTGCGATCCAGTGCACCGGGGCGCTGTTTGATCTTCGCCACCAGCTCTTCAAGCCACGGGCCGGATTGCGCCTGGGTCTGTTTTTCCATCAGCGGCATGGCCATCGGCGCCGTCCAGTCGTAGGTCACGAGGAAGTCGTCGAGGTTCTGCGCAAACCAGGCTTCGCTCTCAGGATTGAGTACCGGCTCGGCGAAGATGTTGCGTGCGGTCAGCACCTGCGGGCCACGGATCGCGCGGACCTTAGCGGTCAGCTCATTGGTGAAGTCGATCAGGTATTTGCTCTTGAACCGCGTCCAGCGCTGCATCGCAGCCGGATCATCGCGAAGCGCCGCAATGGACCCCGGCAAGCCGTGCGCGGCATACGCCTTCAGGGCCTCGGGGCTGGCGTCTTCGAAGTCCGAGAGCACCGCGTCGTCGTGGTACAGAATGCCATCCACCGACGTCAGGCGCGCCACGTCTTCGTAGATTTCACCGATGATCCGCCGTACTTGCGGATCGAACGGCGACAGGCGCTGATACTGGCCCGGATCGACCGAGGTGCTGCCGGTCTTCGGATCCCAGCGCGTAACACGCGGCAGCTTCGCATCGAGGCCGAAACTCAGCACCGGCATCCACGCGAAGACTTTCACGTGCGCCCGAGTGCGCAGTTGCCAGGCAACGCGATCGAAGATGTCGGCGCGCACCGGCAGGTGACGGTTGGGGAAGTACAGCGAGTGCACCAGTCCGTCGCCCTTCGGATCGGCGAAAGCCTGCAGGAACACGGTGTTGGCACCCATGTCGGCCATGCGCTGGATCAGCTTGCCGAGGTTGATTTCCTGTTGCCCCGGGTCTGGGTCGTAAACGTTGTCCAGATCAACGTGCACCACACGCATGGCGAAATCCGATTGCACGCCGACGATGCTGTTGGCGAAATGCTCGCCGTCAGGATCCGAGGCCACCAGGAAGCGCGGACTGCTCATCAGGTTGTCGAGGGCGTCGAGACCGTCGTCCAGGGTCAGGGCCATTTCGTAGCCCTGCTCGCCGACCACTGTTAGCGAAGTGCCGTCCGCCGTGCCGTACGGCCATACCCAGATGCGCGGTTTCTTGCCGGTGACTTTGCGGATTTTTTCCGAGATGGTCGCCACGTCATTGCTGATTCGAGCGCGGAACTGCTCTTCGGACTCATAGCGCTTGGTGAGCGGATCGTAGCGTCGGGTGGCCGCCGCCGGCTGCATGTTGCCTTGCGGGTTGGCGAGGATGCCTTTGTGGCTGGCGTCGGTGTGCGCGGCGATTTCCACCAGCCCTGACTGCGAGATTTCCCGCACCTGATCCCAGGTCAGAAAGTCCGAACGTGCGCGGGGGGCGCCGGCAAAATCCACCGGTTGATTGAGCGGCGTGTCGATCCACACGCCGACCGGCGCCAGCAGAGCGTGCCAGTTGTAGGCGCGCAGCACCGGCAGCACGCGGGTGTAGAAGCTTGAATAACCATCGTCGAAGCTGAGCAGGATCGCTTTGGCCGGCAGTTCCGGGCCGCCCTTGCGCGCCGCCATGATCTGATCGACGGTGACCGGTTGGTAGCCGTTCTCCCGCAGCCACGCGAGCTGCTCGATCATGCGCTCGGTGCGCACCGCCACCACCGCCTGATCGGGGTCGCGGTCTTCGATATCGTGATAGGCAATGCCCAGCACATGGTTTTTCGGCCAGGGTTTTTCATTGGCCGCCACCGGACGTTGCGACGGTGGCGCGAAGGCCGGGGCTTGCTGGGCGCAGGCGCTGATCAGCAGCACTCCCAGCAGAAGGATGAAACGCGTCATCAAAGGCATCTTCAAACTCTTCTAGAAGCGGAAAGTGAGGTCGACGAGCAGACGCAGATCGGTCTCCCGATCACCGTCGTAGGGCCGGTTGATCACACTGAACAAACCGCCCACCTCGAACACGTCGTTCCAGGCATAACGCTGGCCGTAGCCGAGCATCGCCATGCCGCCGGTGCCGTGGTCACGCTGGCTGTAGGTGCCCGCCCCGGCCTGAAACTGCTGGCTCCACGAGGTTTCGTAACGGTGGTAGAGCACATGGTTGACGTTGACCGTCGGCATCACGCTGAAGTCCGCCTTCGGGTTGAAGTACGGCACATCCTCGGACTTGGAGTTGTGACTGGTACCGACTTCCAGACCGGCATCGACCTGCACGTTCGGCGCGCTGTAGACGCCCTCGCGCCCGGTGAGCAAGGCTTCGACGCGGTTGTTGCCGTCGCTGAAGTGCGACGGGCTGACCGACAGCCGCCACTCGCGACTTTCGTTGGCGCGCCAGCGAATGAACGCGTTGCCGCCGTTGGCCTTGATGTCGCTGTTGAGCGCCCGCAACGGCGTCTCGGCCGACAGATAGGCGAAGCTGCCGCCGTACTGCCAGTGATCGTTGATGTCGCGGGCAATCGCGATGCGCGCGCCCTGCTTGGCGCCGTAACCGTAATCGTGGTTGGAGACCTCGGCTTCCAGGCTCATGTCGCGGGTACGGCGCTCCAGACCGACACGCTGGAAGCGGTCGGTGCCCGTGCCTTCGGCGAAGTCGCCGGTGGCATAACCGGCGCCGACGAACACCCGCCAGTCTTCATCGATCGGCGGGCTGTACAGAGTGCTCTGGATGCCGAAATCGCGGCTGCCACTGACCGCGCCCGCACCACTGCCGCCGCCTCCGTTGGCCTTGCCGCCATAGGCTTCGACGCGCAGTTCGGACATGTCGTGCACTTCGCGCTCGCGGGCCGCTCGTTGCACCTGACGGTTGTCGGGAAAACGCGCGACCACGTCATCGGTCAGCGCATCCATTTGCCGCCATTCCTGCAGGGTCATCGCGGTGCGCGCCTGAGCCAGTTCCAGGCCCATGTCGCGCGGGACCATGCTCTCGGTTTCCTTGAGCTGATTTTCCGCGCGGCGTGGCCATTGCCGAGCCAGGTACAGATCGGCCTGCGCCAGGCGCAGGCCGATGTTGCCCGGGGCCTGATCGACCAGTGTCTGCAGGCGCTCTTCGCCGTGCGGCAGGTCGGAGCCGTAGGTGCCGGCCTGCGCCGCGAGTTGCTGGGCGTCCATCCACTCATCATTGGGGTTGCCGATCGGCAAGCCCTTGAGTTCGACGCGCGGTTTCTGGGCCTTGGCCAGATCCTCGGCGACTTTGCGCGCTTCATCGGCGCGGTCGCTTTCCAGCAACGAGTAGTACAACGCGGTGGTGTCTTCGAGGCGATCACCGACATCGGCGTCCGGGGCCGACAGCACCTGGCGATACAGGTCGGTAGAGACTTCTGGCTGGCGCTGATCCAGATACGACGCCGCCACCCAGCGCAAGGCGTAGGTCGGAATCTTCACGCCTTCGCTTTGCAGCTTCTGGTATTCATTGATCACGTCTGCGGTGCGCGCCCGGGCCTTGAGTGCGCCCATGCGGTCGATGCGCCAGCGAATCACGTCATCATGGGCGCTGGCATCCGGGGTCCAGGTGGCGAGCAGTTTGTCGTAATCGGCCAGCGCGCGGTCGGCGATCACGTAGCGTTCTTTTTCACTGCGGGTGGCGAGTTCGGCCAGACGCACGCGTTCGGCGGCCAGATCACCTTCGAGTCGACGCAAGGTGACCGGGTCGATCAGCCCCGGACGTTGATTGGCCAGACGCAGCGCCGGTTCCGGCAGCCGCGCCTTTTGCAGGGCGACCACGTATTCGCGGGCGACTTCCGGCTTGCTGCCGGCACGGATAAACGCTTGATCGTATTCAAACAACGCGTCGTACTGCTTGCCGGCGCGGGTCAGGGCATAGCCCAGTGCGAGGCGGCGCGAAGGATCGTCGGGTTTGGCGGCGACCAGCGCCTTGGCGCGGGTCACGGCTTCGTCGGGTTTGCCCGCGTCAGCCTGAGTCAGGGCCAGCCCCAATTGCAGGTCAGCGTTGTCCGGCTCCAGCGCCAGCGCCTTGTTGTAGACCTGAGTCGCCTGATCCCAACGCTTGAGGTTGCGATAGGCCCGTGCGGTGGCGGTCAGTGCCTGCACCGGCAGCACCCGGTCACGGCCCTGGGTTTCATAGACCTGCACCACTTCGGCATCGAGGCCGGCCCAACTGGCGATCTGCAGGTGATCGCTGATCTGGCCAGTGGTCGACTGCCCCGGTGGCACCTGGCGCAGCACGTTCAGCGCAGGCGTGGTCTGCCCGGCACGGGCATCACGCACCATCTGATCATAGGGCGTATCGGCAAACGCCAGTGCCGGCCAGAGCAACTGGCTGCACAGCGCAACACGAAACAACGGGCGTAAACCACGATGTAGAACAGGCACATCAATACGCGGCATTCGTCAGCATCCTTACATGGCCAGCCGGGTCGCAATGCCCCCCTTGCCCATTCGTAACGGAGGCTGAGCCAATAAAGACCCAGCCAAGCTTAGTCAGGCAGTCTTGCATGCAAGCGTAGTCGAATATTCAGAACACAATAATTGTTCAGAATCGTGCCGCCGGTTCAGTGCAAAACCCGAACGCCAGACAGCAAAACGCCCGGCGTCCGCGAATCCAGAGGCCGGGCGTTGCTATTTAGAGCGCAGGATTACTGCACTTGCGTGACGCCAGCGAACTTGCTCATCAGGAAGCCGACGAACTGCTCGACGGTCATTTTCTGGCCGTTGAATTCCACCTGGTTGGCGGCGTAATGCAGCTTGGTCACGACATTGGTGCCGTCGACGGTCGCCAATTGCGAACCGACTGCCATGCCGGAGAACATGTCGGCACCGGCGCTGGCCTGATCGACGATGGCTTTGGCGTCAGTCTGACCGTCGAGCTGCGCCTGCACGCTGAGCAGGTCGATCAGCATCGGCTTGGACACCTGAATATTCAGGTCCAGCAGCGCGATCAATTGCTTGCCCAGTTGATCCGGCGGCAGATCCATCGATTGCGGTTTGGTCAGATCAATCACCAGACTGGCGCGACTTTCACCGTTGGCGGTTTTCAGCGACAGGTTTTCCAGCGCGATCTGTGGACTGGCGGCCAGCAGTTTCTGCAGGTCAGCCTTGACCTGTGCCGACTCGGCTTCGGTCAGGTTCAGCTCCGGTGCCGGCAGGCCGGCTTCGGCAGCGGCCGCCGCTTCCTTCTCGTACGGCTGCAATTTGGTCTGGTAGATCTGCATCAGCGACATGGTCGACGGGATGTCGAGGTTCTTCAGGCTCATGGCCATGTTGGCCGAACCGATTTTCTTGTCGTTGAGGGTGACTTCACCCACCTTGTAGTCAGCGCGGCCCGAGGCATTGCTGCCGCTCTCTTCGGTGAGGTTCTTCATTTCGAAGTTCTTCACGCCGAGTACCGACTGCTTGGGACCGAAAGTGGTTTTGCTGTTGGTCAGCTCCAGGGTGTTTTCCCCGGTGTAGTAGCCGTAGCTGCTCTTGGTAAGGTTGCTGGCCAGGGTCAGACCGTTGAGTTCGACCTGCACCGGTGCCTGATCCTGCGACACGGTGACCAGTTTCAGGCTGTCCATGTAGCCGTCAGCCTTGACCTTCTGCGCCTGGGCACTGGCGGAGATGTTCATGGTCAGGCCGGAGAATTTCAGGCTCGACTGCTCGTCCAGCGCGGTTTCCAGCGGTAGCAACTCGAGGCTGCTGGTGGTGGATTCGTCGTAGCCGAGGTTGGTCACACCTTTGAGCGGCGCGGCGCCCTTGGTGGCGGCAAACCATTTTTCGGTGGCCGGGCTCTTTTCCAGCTCGTAATTGCTGGTGGCCATGACCGGCAGCCACTTCAGCGACACCAGGCGCGAGAACGGCAGCGGGCCGTGTTCGATGTGATCGACGAACAGCAGCTCGACCGGCTGGTCACCGAACATCTCGCCTTCGCCCTTGAGGCGGTAGTGCGCGGTGCTGGTGAAGGTGTGGCGCTCCAGCGACACCAGCTCCAGCGACGCGCTGCCATTGGAGCCGGCCATCGCGGTCTGCAGCTCTTTGTTGGCGTTGCTGACGGCGTTGTTCAGTACGCCTTCAATCTTGGTCCCGGTATACCAGGCCCCGCCGGCGCTGATCGCACCGATGGCAACAACAATCCCGAGAAGCACGCCTGCTGATTTATTCATGAATGACCTGATCAATGTCCGTGGCTGAAAGTGTGGTCGTCTTCCCTGAACCCGTGACCGGGTCGCGGCTCGACTCCGCTGAAATTAGCGGTGGAGATTAGCACTGGCAGCGCGAGGCGGCCCAATGTTTAAAGGTTAAAGAGTGTCTATGGGGAGTGTGGACAGCTGACAGGCGGGGAGAGTTGCAGTGTTGTTGAGGACGCTATCGCTGGCAAGCCAGCTCCCACAGGACTGGTTGTGTTCACAAAATCCGAGAACACCACAAAAACTGTGGGAGCTGGCTTGCCAGCGATGGGGCCAGAGGACTCCCAGAAGATCAGGAATACTGAACCTCGATCTCATCGAGCTGATGATCAAAGCTCTTCAACCGCGCCGTCCAGGTATACACCAGCACTTCAAAGTCGCGATCAATCACCGCCCCGCCCGGCCCATCGGCCCGGGGATCGCAGAAATCCAGCTGATAGCGCTCCCGGGCCATGGCCGTGGCGACATCCGACAGTTCGCGGGCATTGTTGAGCCAGTGCCAGCCTTCATCGGCAATCTGCTTGTCGAGTTCCAGGCACTGTTTTTTCAGGGCTTCGAGGCTTTTTTCCAGCGGGGTGCCGGTCAGTTCGCCCATGACTTCGGCGAAGGTGCGTCCCGGTTGCCAGTAGCTGCCCCAGAAGTAGCGATCAAACACGGTTTCGACCCGGCGCAGGGCGACTTTGGTGTCCCAGATCAGCACCAGGGTCTTGCCCTGTTCCAACTGGCGTTTCTTGACCCGCTGCACCTGGACCGAGGCCCACGCCACGACGACGATGGCCATCACCGCGATCAACGCCGTGGCGCTGTCGAGGAAGACCATGGCCTTGTCGATCTGATGGGCCAGCATGATGCCGTAGAAATAGGTGGCCGATAGCAGCACCAGCGCTACCAGGGCGCACCAGAAGCCGAGAGCGTAAGGGTTTTTCATTATTGGTTTCCCCTAGACCAGCGCTAGCAATGTGCGCTGAAAGGGTGCGTTGCACGGGGCACCCTTTCAACACTTCAAAGCATAGCAACGGCTTCAGGGTTTGCTGGTGCTTGAGGCTTGCGTTCGTCCGCTTTCCCAACCACCACCGAGGGCGAGGAACAAATCGATCTGGCTCATGGCAACCTGGGTGTTGGCGGCGGCCAGTTGCGCAGTGACGTCGGTGTAAGTGCGGGTCGCCTGCAGGTCGGCGAGGAACGACTCGCGCCCGGCCTGGAAGAAGCGGTGGGTCTGGTCCGCCGCCAGTTTCGCCGACTGCTCGGCATCGGCCAAGGCATCGCGACGCTGCAGCAGTGCGCTGTACTGGGCCAGACCGGTCTGGGTTTCGCGGATGGCGTTGAGTACCACGCCGTCAAAATGCGCCAGTGCGCCCTGAGTGTTGGCTTCGGCCTCACGGATCCGTGCGCGGGCGCCGTTGGTCGGCACCTTCCAGCTCAGCGACGGGCCAAAGCCCCAGCGGTTGGTCGATGGATCGCCAAGATCGGAAACGATGCCGACGGTGCCGATGGTCGCGCCGATGCTGATGTCCGGGTACAGCTCACCGGTTGCAATGCCGATGCCGGCGGTCGCGGCGGCCAGACGACGCTCGGCTTGCCGCACATCGGGACGACGCTTGAGCAGCGCCGCACCGTCGCCCACCGGCAACTGTTGGGCGATTTTCGGCAGTTCGGCACAGGTCGCGGTGCCGGCAGGCAACTGGTCGAGCGGTTTGGCCAGCAGCATCGACAGGCGGAACAATCCGGCCTGACGCGCCGCTTCGTAGCGCGGCAGGTCAGCCCGCAAGGATTTGAATTGGGTTTGCGAACGAGTGACCTGGGTCTCGTCACCACGCCCGGCATCGCGCAAGCGCTGGATCAGCGTGGTGCTCTGCGATTGCAGGTCGAGGGAATGCTGAGCGATTTCCCGTTCTTCGTTGGCGGCGCACACTTGGGTGTAGGCACGGACCACGTCCGCCACCAGGGTGATGCGCGCGGTGTCGGCCGCCGCTTGCGTGGCATCGGCGTTGGCTTTCGCCGCTTCGATGCCGCGTTGCAGCGTGCCCCACAGATCGAACTGGTAAGACGCGCTGATACCGATGTCAGCGACGTTGGCCACCGGGACTTTTTCCGGCAGCAGGAATGCTTGTCCGGATTCCTGCAAGCGCTGCGCGCCCATCTTCACGCCGCCGCTCCAGCCGCCGGCCGCTTCCGCTTCATCGACCTGAGCCCGCGCCCGCGACAGGTTGGCCGCCGCCACGCGCAAATCCGTATTGGAAGCCATGGCTTGCTGTACCAGTTGATCCAGACGCGGGTCTTGATACAGCCGCCACCAGTCCGCCGGCACCGGCGCCGACACCACTGGTTTGCCGTCCACCGCCAGTTCGCCCTGAAAATCCTTGCGCTGCACCGCCGCGTCAGCGGGCAGGTGATAGTCCGGCCCGACCATCTGACAGGCCGAGAGCATCAGGCCCAACCCGGCGATCAACAGGGCCCTGTTCATTGCGCGGGCTCCTGCGTTTTGTCGTCGATGATCGACACGGTCGCGGTCCGCCCGGCGATCATGCGGAAGTCTTCCGGCACCTCGTCAAAGGCGATGCGCACTGGAATCCGTTGTGCCAGGCGCACCCAGCTGAACGCCGGGTTGACGTTCGGCAGCAGGTTGTTGCCGCTGGTGCGGTCGCGGTCTTCGATACCGGCGACGATGCTTTCGACATGCCCGCGCAGCCTGGCCTTGTCGCCGATCACACGGATATCCACCGACTGCCCGACATGAATGCCATCGAGTTTGGTTTCTTCGAAGTAGCCGTCGATATGGAAAGAGTTGCTGTCGACCACCGACAACACCGGACGCCCGGCTGTGACGAATTCCTGCACACGCGGCGCACGGTCGTTGACGTAACCGTCCACCGGGCTGCGGATCACCGAGCGATCCAGATTGAGCTGCGCGCTGTCCACCGTCACCAGCGCTTCGGCCAGCGCCGATTGCGCGCGGGCAACTTTCGACTGGCTTTCTTCCAGCTGTTCGGCCGGCACCAGATTACCCAGACCACGGTTACGCTTGGCTTCACGCTGCGCCTGGGCCAGGGTTTCTTCGCGATCGGCGACCGCCGCTCTAGCCTGACGCAGGGCCAGTTTGAAGCGGTCCTGGTCGATGCTGAACAGCACCTGGCCGCGTTTGATCAACTGGTTGTCCTTGACCTCGACCTGCTGGATCAGCCCGGACACGTCCGGGGCGATCTGAATAATGTCAGCGCGAATGTGGCCGTCACGGGTCCACGGCGCAAACATGTAATACATCACCATGCGCCAGACGAGGACGACGGCGAAAGTCACGATCAGCAGGGTCAGGACCACGCGACCGATAGTCAGAAACGGTTTTTTCATGTCATCAGGTATCGACTGAGTGAGTCCACGCCGTACAGCATCACGGCGTAGAGGGCCACGTTGAACAATGCCCGGTGCCAGACCAGACGGTAAAAGTGCAGGCGCGTGAGCACGCCATGCACCAGCACAAACAACACATAGGTGATGCCCATCAACACCAGCAGGGTCGGCAGGAAAATGCCGCTGATATCCAGATCACCAATCATAGGGGCGCTCCATCGGGCAGCGGTTCTTCGGCATCGCCGGTGCTGACAAATTCCACGCCGGGCAACAGCGCCAGACGCAAACCGCTCAGGGCATGCAACAGGTTTAGCCGGGTTTCTTCGTCGCCGTGGCCTTTGAGGGCGCGGCGGGCGCGATCCATGGTCATCAATAAGGGACTCGGTGCCGGCAAGCGTTCGCCGGCCTTGAGGCAAGCGCGAAAATACTCACCGACCTCGGCCACCACTTGTTGCAGCAGGGCATTCGGCGCGCCTTCCACCCGCGGGGTGTAGGCCAGCAGATCGAGCAGGTTGAGGCCGACGCGCACTTCACGCATGGCAATCCCGGTGTCCTGGCCGGTCATGGCCAGACGCGGCAAGTGCTGCATCAGACGGTCGAGCAACTGCACGCCCAACTGCCGATGTTCGGCAAGGTTGGCCGGCTCGGTCATGTGCACGATGTCCTTCCAGCTGAAACGGGTCAGACGTTTGGCGGCCAGCTCGACGCCAAACGGGCGGGCGATCAGGGTCCAGATGAACGCGAACAGCAAACCCATCGGGCCGGCCAGGTTGGAGTTCACAAAGGCGAAAAAGTCCGCGTCATACGCGCCCTGAATGCTGATGAACGACGAGGTGTTGACCAGCGTCAGGAGCATGCCGAGGTAGAAACGCGGCTGCACCGTCAGGGTGCCGACGCAAATGAACGGAACCGCAAACGCCAGTACCAGCATCGGGAAATCGTGCAGGTTCGGCAGAATCAGGAACAGATAGAGACTGGCGAACAGTACCGACATCCCGGTCCAGAAAAAGAACCGGTAGATCTGCGGCGCCGGGTCGTCCATCGAGGCGAAGAAACTGCACGCCACCGCTGCCAGAATCACCGCACTGCCGCCGTCCGGCCAACCCAGCAGGATCCACAGCACCGAGGCGACGATGATCGCCAGAATGGTCGAGGCCACCGAATACAGCATCATCCCGCGGTCGAGAAACGGCGTCAGCCGCCCGAGGCGCCAGTGCCGGTAAACCGCACGCCAGCTATCCTGGCGCTCGCAGAGAATCGCGTCCTGCAAACTGCGGCAGTCCTGCCACAGATCGATGAATTCGCCGAGGCGATAAATCGCGTTGGAGAACAGCAATTGCTTGCGATCTTCCAAGGCCTCGCAGTTTGGCTGCAGGGCCTGGAGTTGATCCTTGAGCGCCTGCCAACGCGCCAGATCAGCGTCGTTATGGCCGAGCCATTGCTGGGTCGCGGTCAACAGCGGGGCAAACTTTTCCACCAGTTCCGGTGTGCGCCGTTCAAGCGCGTAGAGCGAATCTTCCAGCGCGTCGATCACCGGCAGCAGGTGGATCATCCGCCCGCGCAGTTCCTTGGTGTTGCGCACGGTTTGCGGTCGAGCGCCTTCGTGGGGCAACTGGCCGATCATCAATTCGAGGCTGTTGAAATTGGCGACCATGGCCATGCGCAGCGTGGCGATCTGTTCAGGCTGCACGTCGCGACTGAGAAACTTCAGGCTGTAGGTGGTGGCGTCGGCGAACCATTTACCCACCGCGTCGTTGAACACCGGCGCCAGACGCCGCGGCCAGAACATCGCGCCGACCACCGCCGCCACGGCGATGCCGAGAAAAATCTCTTCGGTGCGCGCTTCCGCCACGTCCCACACCGCCAGCGGATTATCCACGGTCGGCAAGGCAATCAGCGGCAATGTGTAACCGGCCAGCATCAGCGCGTAGTTATTGGCGGTGCGCAGATGCAGCGACAGGAACAGCAAAATCCCCGTCCACAAGGCAATCACCACCACCAGCACATATGGACTCTGCACGAACATCGGCACGAACAGCACCGCCGCCGCCGCCCCGAGAAAGGTGCCGATGGCGCGGTACAGCGCCTTGGAACTGGTCGGGCCGAGAAACGGGCTGGAGACGATGTACACCGTGGCCATCGCCCAATACGGACGCGGCATTTGCATGAGCAAGGCGATGTACAGCGCGATCATCGACGCTGCAAAGGTGCGGACCCCGTAGAACCAGTCGCGGGCCGGAGGAATGCCGGAGAAAAAACCGTTCAAGAATTGATCACCACAGGCGGATTCGCCGCCTCAAAAGCTCGCAGTACTCGAAGCGTAGCCTCCAGATCACTCTGGTCGATGCCTTCGAGCACTTCATGACGCAGACGTACCAGTTCACTTTCCACCGCTTGCACCAGTTCACGGCCGGTGTCGGTCAGGCTCAGGCACTTGGCCCGGCGATCCTGCGCATCTTCGGTGCGGCAGACATAGCCGGCGTGGCACAACTGGTCGAGCAGGCGTACCAGCGACGGACTTTCCATCCCGGCCGCCTGCGCCACTTGCACCTGACGCACGCCCTCGCCCAACCGCCCGATCATCAACAACGGCACGGCGCAGGCTTCGGAGATTCCATAGTTGACCAGCGTGGTCTGGCAGATCTTCCGCCAATGCCTGGCGGCCACCACCATGGCACTGCTGATGTTCATCTGGAGAGCGTCGAGGGAATTCGGCACGGGAAAATGCACACTGTTAGTTTGCTAACTATCAATATCGCATTGGCGGGGAATTTCAGTCAAGTTTTGAAACAAATCTTCTCTGCAGAGAATTTCTATAGTTCATCCAACTCGATGGCTACCCCTGCTTCGTTCCTGCGCGAATGTGTGATTGACACCAAATCGAAATCATCCAGCGTATCCAGGATCGCTTCATAAATTTCTGACGAGACCAGCACAGCCACTGTTGTGTCGTGCTCCCGAAGCTCGACAGGCCCGTTGGAGATGCTTTCGATCACTGCCTCAATACAGTCTCCAAGCGCGTCAACATCAATAGTTCTGACTGGCAAAAATGATTGCATTGACGGCTCCGGGTTGTTGAATTGGCAAGCTACTCCAACATCGATAGGGATCCTGTGGACATTCTGTAATAAGGTTTTACTCAGTCCTACAAAACCCGCCCCTTGCGCAACAACACATCCAACTGATCCACCACCTCCGCCCAATCCGCATCATCAAGAATCTCGCTTCGCAAGAAATCCGCCTGACTTTTGCTCCAGAAAAACGCATCCGCCAGGTGCAGCTCGGGTTTGAGCGGTGAATGGGTGGCGATGAATTGGTCAATGCTGGTCGGGTCGCTGTCCAGGCCCAGTTGCTTGAACAGGGACGGCAGGCTGTGGGTGGGCTGCTCCATGGGGAGCTCCTTCAAGAATGCGGTGGGTGAGAGATTATTCGCGAGCAGGCTCGCTCCCACAGGAGAACGCGTTCAACCTGTGGGAGCGAGCTTGCTCGCGAAGGCGTCCGCGAAAGCGCTACAGAACCTACTGACTCAACTCCCGCACCTCGGCATGCGGCACCATTTTCAGAAACTCGGGCATGCTCATGTGCAGCAGGTAGTTGTGGTTGCCGGCTTCCAGGTAGATGTCTTTCTGCCGGGTCAGCAGCGGGTCGATGACCATGTCCAGGCCGTAGGAATCACCCAGCGGCGGCACCGCACCGCGTTCGCAGTCATCGAAGATGTGCGCCAGGTTGCTTTCCCGGGTGATCTGCCATTCGCCGCGGCTGCGCACTTTGCTCAAATCCAGGTGCCGGCTGGCCGGCAGCACGGCCATCAGGTAATGCCCCTGGTGGTCGTCGAGAATCACCGACTTGGCCACGCGCTCGGCGGGCACCCCGGAAACCCGTGCGGTTTCCAGACTGCTGGCGGAGTGGCGGTGGGCCACGATGTCATATTCGCAATGCGCCCGGTTCAGGCTGCTTTGCACTTTTTTTGCCATACGCATGCTGCACCTCGGTGTCACGCGGAACGTTGTGCCTGTTCTGCTGAGTCTAGTTCGGCGAGGCTCAGGCGAAGGGAAATCCGCTCACTGGACACATCTGCTCATTGAGCAGAATTCATTCAGCGCCAGGCTCAACTAGACTTAAGGAAACACCCCCATGACTCTCCCGGAGGGTCACGTGAACAGCCGATGTTGTCTGTTTTTTCTGATACTGCTGACCAGCGGCCCGGCCCTCGCGGCTGACGTCCCGCTGACGGCGGTCAATCCGGTCGGCCTGTGGCTGATCTCTCTTGGCATTGCCTTTCTGATCGCCGAAGCCGCGCTGCCCAACTACGGGGTCATCGGCCTTGGCGGGATCATCATGTTCGTCATCGGCGCGCTGATCCTGAGCAACGCCGAGGTGCCGGTACCGATGATCATCGGCCTCGGCCTGCTCAGCGCTCTGCTGCTGATCGCGTTGATCATCCGCGCCTTGAAAACCCGCCCGCGCCACGCCGTCAGCGGCGATGCCGGGCTGGTCGGCAGCGTGACGGCGGTGACCACCGTGCAAGCGGAAAACGCCCACAACGGCTGGGTGCATTTGCAGGGTGAACACTGGCAAGTGCACAGCGCCACACCCTTGCACACCGGGCAATCGGTGCGCGTGGTAGGGCGCAAGGGCTTATTGCTGAAAGTCGCCGCGACTGACGCGGTGCGACACGGAGAGTGATCATGGGTCTGCAAATCGGTTTTGTTGCACTGCTGCTGTTGGTGATCGCCCTCGCCGGGTCGACCTTCCGCATCCTGCGTGAGTACGAGCGCGGCGTGGTGTTCCAGCTCGGGCGCTTCTGGCAGGTCAAAGGGCCGGGGCTGATCCTGTTGATACCGGTGGTGCAACAAATGGTCCGGGTCGATCTGCGCACCGTGGTGCTCGACGTGCCGCCCCAGGATGTGATCACCCGCGACAACGTCTCGGTGAAGGTCAATGCGGTGCTGTACTTCCGCGTGCTTGACCCGCAGAAGGCGATCATTCAGGTCGAAGACTTTCTTTCGGCCACCAGCCAACTGGCGCAGACCACCCTGCGCGCGGTGCTCGGCAAACATGAGCTGGATGAACTGCTGGCCGAACGCGAGCAACTGAATATCGATATCCAGCAAGTGCTCGACGCCCAGACCGACGCCTGGGGCATCAAGGTCGCCAACGTCGAGATCAAGCACGTCGACCTCAACGAATCGATGGTCCGTGCCATCGCCAAACAGGCCGAAGCCGAACGTGAACGCCGGGCCAAGGTGATCCACGCCGAAGGCGAACTGCAAGCCTCGGAAAAACTCATGCAGGCCGCCGAAATGCTCGGCCGCCAACCCGGCGCCATGCAGTTACGCTACATGCAGACCTTGAGTTCGATTGCGGGTGACAAGAGTTCGACGATTGTCTTTCCCCTACCCATCGAGCTGCTCAAGGGGATGGCGGATCTGTCGGGAAAAACCTGACAGCAAAAGATCGCAGCCTGCGGCAGCTCCTGCATCGGTTATGCGTACACCCTGCAGGAGCTGCCGAAGGCTGCGATCTTTCATGCGTTGCGTAGCAATTCAAGATTCAGAAAGGCATCCTGGGCACATTGCCGAACCCGTTCGCGCAACCACGGCGAAGCCTCGCGACGCTTGTCTTCGCCATCGGCAACAAAGCGCTGGGACGGCTGCTTGGCATGCTGCATCGTCGCCGCCAACACCTGCTGCCGCTGCTCGACATTCAAACGAAAAAACTTCGCCAATCGTCCGGCCATGGCCTCGGGCAACTCGCTGTAGTTCACCAGCAGTCCGTCACCCTCGCGGCAGTGCAGATACGCCGACGCCAGCAAGTGTCCAAGTCGTCGTGCAATGAAGTCTTCACTGCCGGTAAATGGCAAACCATCGTCGAGCACACAATCACCAAGCATCCCCGGCACCATGTGCATCCCCGGACGACGCACGTGCGATACGGCGATTTCCAGCGGATCGCGATACACGAACAGCCACGGCGTGTCGGGAAAGCATGCCTGCAACAACGGCCATTCGCCGATGTTCCAGGCATCGAGCTTGATCACCAGTCGCTGCTCGATACCGCGTCGACGTTGACCGTAGGCCGAGAGCAGTCCACTGATCGCTGCCCGCCGCTCGGTTTCGGGTAGCTCACCTCGCAAAAGCGCATCAAGCGGCGGTGGCTCCGAGACTACGATGTGGTCATCGAGCCACGCGAGCATCTGGCTGATCAATGTCGAACCGCAACGCGAGGCGTGCAGGATAAAGGCACTCGGGGCCAGCCCCGGGCTTTGCCTGTGCCACTGCGTCAGCGCCGACAGCGGCGTCTGGCGCCGAAAGACCTGATTGAACGGCAAACGCAACGCGTCCTCGACCGCATCGCGAAAAAACGGCTGCTGCAAAGGTCTATCCCCGAACCAGCACCAATCGACCTGCCAAAGCCCCGCAACCGGCCATACCCGGATCGGCAGCCAGCCGTCGAAATTCAGCCGCTCCATTGCGCGTTCCATTGCCGACGTCCTTGGCGCATCGCCGCACGCAACTCTTCCCGGGAGAACGGCAAGCCGTGTTCGGCGGCCAGCTCAAGAGTACGCTCGATGAATAATTCGGGGTCCGTCATGTCCTGCAACGTCGCCGCCAACGTGGCATCGCCCGCCACCCATCGCTGGAATTGCTGCAACGCCGAGTCTGGCCGTTGCGTTGCGGGGGTGTCGTTCACACCTTCGACGATTTTCTGCGCAAGCCAGGCGCCGGGGCGGCAATCGAGCACCAGATGAATCCGTGCCGACGTATCGAAGTTATCCACCCGATGCGCACGAGCAAGATCGAGAAACCAGCACTCCCCCGCCGTCATCGGCACACGCTGCCCCTCGAGCCAGAAGTCTGCGGCGGGCGGGCTGAGCAACGGAATGTGCAGGCGCAGATCGGCTTCCGGACCCTCCAGATCGTAATCACGGTGCTCATGAATTCGCCCGCCGGGCCCCAGTCGCAGCAAGCGTGCGCTGACGATATCCAGCGCCAGCTCGCGCAGCCCCCGCTGCCAGCGTTCATCACGCAACCACGGCGTGCGCTGCAGCGGCAAACCGCGTCCTGGGGCTAACTCACTCAGTGCATCGGCAGCCGAAATCAGCGCCACGCCGCTCCAGTCGCCCGTGAAGTAGTCCGTGTTGAAGTGGCCGCGCCATGCCTCTTCGGCAATCGCCTGCAGCGCCTGCAACAGCAGCGGCAGGTCCACCGCCACCGGTAGACGCGAACAGACCGGGCGGCTCATGCCTTGGGTAAAGCACCGCGATGGCCGTTGCGGGCCTCGCGTTGCCTGCGGCTAATGCTGGCGACGGGCGCCTGCAGATTATTTGGCGCCGGCATGGGCCACCACCGGCACCGAGATATCCCCCGACGCCCAGGCCGATTCGCGGTTGGCCAGGGCCGTGGCGATCGACTGCACCGCGGTGGATTGCACTTGATCCGGAAGCGGATCGAGGCCGGCGCTGGCGAAGATCTGCCCATAGGCATTGCGCAGATCGGCATACGACAGGTCACGGCGCAGATCCGCTTGCAGGTTGTTCAATTCACCCTGAATCAAT
Organism: Pseudomonas sp. m6p; assembly: GCF_055760375.1. Taxonomy (NCBI): domain Bacteria; kingdom Pseudomonadati; phylum Pseudomonadota; class Gammaproteobacteria; order Pseudomonadales; family Pseudomonadaceae; genus Pseudomonas; species Pseudomonas sp. m6p. Next base: position 6,091,808 of record NZ_CM147084.1, on the reverse strand, counting down.
TCCAGCTCGCCGATGCCGGCGGCCTGGTGCCGATTGCGCAACTGACCGACGATCTGCCCGTCGATGTCCGACAGTTGCTGGTTGGTCTTGAACTGACGCAGCGCCTCTTGATAGTTGGCATTGGCCACATACAGCTGCGCCAGCACCGCGATCGACATCGCCTGACGGCGTGCGGTGGCGACTTCTTCGCCAGCCTTGGCCACATCGATGGCTGCCGGGGCGGAGATCACATTGAACAGGTTCCAGGTGACTTTCACCCCATAGTCGGCCCAGCGATCGTTCACCAGAAACGAGTTGCTGTCGTAGTGTCCGCCGGCGGAAAACTCCAGGCCCGGCAACATGCGCAACATCGCCTTGCGGGTTTCAGCAGCACTGATCCGGGTCTGGTAGTCCTGCTCGCGCAGTTCCGGACGGCTGGTCAGGGCTTCCTGCTCCAGTCTGGAAATATCGACCTTGAGTTCCGGGATCTGATAACCGTCGTCAGTGGCCAGCGTCAGGTTGGTGCCCAGCGGCAGATTGATCAGGGTCGCCAGTTCGGTTTTCGCCAGCGACAACGCCCGGCGTTGCTCTTCCAGTTGCCGGGTCGCTTCGATCAACGAACGCTGGTAACCGAGGGACTGCACCGGATCACCGATGCGCTGCTCGCTCATGCTTTCGCTGTTGCGCCGGGCGGTGTCGACCCGGGCCATCAGGCTGTCGATCTGTTTGAGCAGACGTTCGGCCGCCATCGCCCGCCAATAAGCCGAGCGCACGTCCTGAACGATGGTGTTGATCACTTTGCGCCGGCGTTCCTGAACGATCAGGCGCTGGTCGCCCTGTTGCTTGGCGTTGATGTAGCTGACGCCGAAATCGAGGACGTTCCAGACCATGGTCAGGTCGGCGACGTTGCGGTCGCGGTCCTGGGAGGTCGACGGTTCCAGGGACTGGGTGCCGGTGCGTACGCTCTGGCTGCTGGAGGCGCTGACATTGTTGCGTCCGACGTAACCGGCATCCAGCGCCATGCGTGGCAGCATGTCGAAGCTGGCGAGGTCGAGCTGCCGCTTGGCCAGCGCTTCCTCCATGATTTTCAAGCGGCCTTCGAGGTTGTATTTCACCGCGCGGGCCATGGCCTGGTGCAGGGTCAGCGGACCGCTCAGCGGTTCCTGACCCTTGTACATGCTTTGCAGGTCGGCTTTGGCCCGTTGTTCGCTGACACTGCGTTCGATCGGTTCACTGGTGACTGCACATCCGCTGATTGCCAGCGCCAGCAGGCTGGCGCCGAACAATTTTTGACTTTTCTTCATCCCTGCATCGCCCCTGGGTGCTGCGCATATTGAGTTGTTGTGTGTGTTATCAGGCCTGCATTTCGCTGATACCGACCTGTTGCAGAGCCGCCGCCAGGTTGTCGACCCGGTGCTGCTCGCTGTCCTTGATCTGTTGCAGTTGCTGGCCCAGGGTCGGCGCGCCGAACACACCGCGCAGGCCCTGGGCAATATCGCCGCCCGTGATCGAATGACGGTCGAAGGCATTCAGCGAATCGCGCTCTGCGGCGCTGTCCTGATGGAACAGGCTCGACAGCGTGCTGCTGCCGAACACCCCGCCATCGCCGCCGCCAAACCCGAGGAAGCCATGGCCGGAACCGTCGCCGCCGCTGTCGCTGCTGGTGAAAACCTGGGCGATGAAGCTCGGGCTCAGGGCGCCGTGGTTGATGAAAATGTCACCCAGCGGACGGATGCCGTTGCCGATCACCCGTTGTTCGAACAACGGCGCGAAGGTCAGCGGTGAGCCGAGGTCGCCGGTGGGCGGTGTGAAGATGAGCGGTTGCAGCGGGACGTTCGGCGCCGGTGGTGGCACGACGGGGTCGCTGCTGCGGAACTCCGGATCCGGCGGCACCACCACCAACGGCGAGGTCGGTGTCACCGGCGGTACGACCACCGACACCGTATTGATCACGTAGTTCCCGGACTGACTGATCCCGCTGCCGCTGTTGCCCGACAGGTCACTGACCCCGGCCGTGTTGATGCTGATTGCATTGCTGGCGCTGTTGACGTTGGCGGTCGGCGTCAGGGTCGCGGTCCAGGTCTTGCCACCGTCGCTGCTGCTCAGGTTGGACAAGGTGCCATTGGCCACGCTGAGGTCCGCCAGCTCGAAACCGCTGACCGCTTCGTTGAAGGTGATGATCACCTGCGAAGTCTGGCCGACACCCAGATTCGGGTTGGCAACCACGACCGTGGCGGTCGGGCGCTCACTGTCGAGGGCGTAGTTGTTCGACACCGCCACGGTGCTGCCGGCGTTGCCCGCCAGGTCGGTGACGTTGCTGGTGTCCAGCGCGATGAAGTTGCTCGGGTCGGTCACGTTCGCGGTCGGCGTGAAAGTCGCGGTCCAGGTCTTGCCGCCATCGCTGCTGCTCAGGTTGCTCAGGTCGCCGTTGGTCACGCTCAGGTCGGACAGGTCGAAATTGTTCACCACCTCGCTGAAGGTGAAGGTCACCGTGGTGGTCTGGCCGATGCCCAGATGCGGATTGGCAACCACGATGTTCACCGTCGGCCGGGTCGCATCGAGGATGTAGTTGTTGGAGATGGCGATGCTCGCCCCAGCATTGCCGGCCAGATCCTGGACGCCGGCGGTGTCGATCAGGATCAGGTTGGTCGCGTCGTTGACGCCGGCTGTCGGGGTGAAAGTCGCCGTCCAGGTGATGCCGCCGTCGCTGCTGGCCAGGTTCGACAGCGCACCATTGGCGACGCTGATGTCCGACAGATCGAAACCGCTCACCGCCTCGCTGAAGGTGATGGTCACGGTGGTGGTTTCGCCGATGCCCAGGCGGTTGTCGGCGACCACGATGGTGGCGGTCGGCAGCGCGGTGTCGATGGCGAAGTTGTTGGAATCGGTAATGCCGATACCGCTGTTGCCTGAGACGTTGGTCACTCCGGCATTGTTCAGGCTGATCAGGTTGGTCGCGTCAGTGACATTGGCGGTCGGGGTGAAGGTCGCCGTCCAGGTGACACCGCCGTCGCTGCTGCTGACATTGCTCAACGTGCCATTGGCGATGGTCAGGTCGCTGTTGTCGAAACCGCTCACCGCTTCGCTGAAGGTGATGGTCACCAGCGAGGTTTCCCCGGCCTTGAGCGAAGTGTCGGCAACCACGATGGTGGCGGTCGGCACCTGAGTCTGCACCTGATAGTTGGCCGAGTTGGTGGTGCCGGTGCCGGTGTTGCCGGCCAGGTCGGTAATACCGGTGTTGTTCAGGACAATCAGGTTGGTGAGATCGGTGACACCAATGTTCGGCGTGAACGTGGCCGTCCAGGTGATGCCGCCGTCGCTCGACGCGACATTGCTCAGGGTGCCGTTGGCGACGCTCAGGTCGGCATTGTCGAATCCGGTCACCGCCTCGCTGAAGGTGATGGTCACCAACGCGGTTTCACCGGGACGCAGGTCGCTGTCGGCCATGACAATGGTCGCCGTCGGACGCTGACTGTCGACCGCATAGTTGTTGGAATCGGTGGTGCCGCTGCCGGTGTTGCCGGCGAGGTCGGCGATCCCGGTGTTGTCCAGGGTGATCACATTGCTGGTGTCGGTAATCCCTGCCGCCGGGGTGAAGGTCGCTGTCCAGGTGATGCCGCCGTCGCTGCTGCTGACTGCCGACAACGTGCCGTTGGCGATGGTCAGGTCGGCGTTGGTGAAACCGCTCACCGCTTCGCTGAAGGTGATGGTCACCAACGTAGTCTGACCGACGCCCAGGGCTGTGTCGGCGACCACAATGGTGGCCGTCGGACGCTGGGTGTCGATCGAGTAATTGTTGGAATCGGTGGTGCCGCTGCCGGCATTGCCCGACAGGTTCTGCACACCGCTGTTATCCAGGGTGATCAGGTTGGTGGCGTCGGTGATGTTGGTAGTCGGCGTGAACGTGGCCGTCCAGGTGATGCCGCCATCGCTGCTGCTGACTGCTGACAACGTGCCGTTGGCAATCGTCAGGTCGGCGTTGGTGAAACCGCTCACCGCTTCGCTGAAGGTGATAGTCACCAGCGAGGTATCACCGATTTTCAGCGCGTTGTCGGCAATGATGATGGTCGCAGTCGGCAGCACGGTGTCGATGGTGTAGTTCGGCGAGCTGGTGGTACCGGTCCCGCTGTTGCCGGCCAGGTCGGCGATGCCGGTGTTGTTCAGGACAATCAGGTTGGTCGCATCGTTGACGCCCACGTTCGGCGTGAACGTCGCCGTCCAGGTGATGCCGCCGTCGCTCGACGCGACATTGCTCAAGGTGCCGTTGGCGACGCTCAGGTCGGCATTGTCGAATCCGGTCACCGCCTCGCTGAAGGTGATGGTCACCAACGCGGTTTCACCGGGACGCAGGTCGCTGTCGGCCATGACAATGGTCGCCGTCGGACGCTGACTGTCGACCGCATAGTTGTTGGAATCGGTGGTGCCGCTGCCGGTGTTGCCGGCGAGGTCGGCGATCCCGGTGTTGTCCAGGGTGATCACATTGCTGGTGTCGGTAATCCCTGCCGCCGGGGTGAAGGTCGCTGTCCAGGTGATGCCGCCGTCGCTGCTGCTGACTGCCGACAACGTGCCGTTGGCGATGGTCAGGTCGGCGTTGGTGAAACCGCTCACCGCTTCGCTGAAGGTGATGGTCACCAACGTAGTCTGACCGACGCCCAGGGCTGTGTCGGCGACCACAATGGTGGCCGTCGGACGCTGGGTGTCGATCGAGTAATTGTTGGAATCGGTGGTGCCGCTGCCGGCATTGCCCGACAGGTTCTGCACACCGCTGTTATCCAGGGTGATCAGGTTGGTGGCGTCGGTGATGTTGGTAGTCGGCGTGAACGTGGCCGTCCAGGTGATGCCGCCGTCGCTGCTGCTGACCGCGCTCAACGTGCCGTTGGCGATGGTCAGGTCGGCATTGGTGAAACCGGTCACCGCTTCGCTGAAAGTGATGGTCACCAGCGAGGACTCGCCGATTTTCAGGCTGGGGTCGGACACGATGATGGTCGCGGTCGGCACCACGGTGTCGATGGTGTAATTGTTGGAGTTGGTGGTGCCGCTACCGGCGTTACCCGCGAGGTCCGCGATGCCGGTGTTGGCCAGCATGATCAGGTTGGTCGCGTCGTTGACGCCCACGTTCGGCGTGAACGTCGCCGTCCAGGTGATGCCGCCATCGCTGCTGCTCACCGCCGTCAGGGTGCCGTTGGCAATCACAATGTCGGCGTTGCTGAAACCGGTCACCGCTTCACTGAAGGTGAAAGTCACCAGCGTCGTTTCGCCGGCCGTGAGGGTGCTGTCGGCAACCACGATGGTGGCGGTCGGGCGCTGGGTGTCGATGGCGTAGTTGTTGGAGTCGGTGGTGCCGCTGCCGGCATTGCCCGCCAGGTCGGCGATACCGGTGTTGTCCAGGGTAATCAGGTTGGTGGTGTCGGTGACGCTGGCACTCGGCGTGAACGTCGCGGTCCAGGTGATGCCGCCGTCGCTGCTGCTCACCGCACTCAGCGTACCGTTGGCGATGGTCAGGTCGGCGTTGGTGAAACCGGTCACCGCTTCGCTGAACGTGATGGTCACCAGCGAGGTTTCACCGATCCGCAGGTTGTTGTCGGCCACCACGATGGTCGCGGTCGGGCGCACGGTATCGATGGCGTAGTTGTTGGAGTCGGTGGTCCCGCTGCCGGCGTTGCCGTTCAGATCCGCGATGCCGGTGTTGTTCAGGGTGATCAGGTTGGTCGCGTCGGTGATGCTGGCGGTCGGCGTGAAGGTCGCCGTCCAGGTAATGCCGCCGTCGCTGCTGCTGACCGCCGTCAAGGTGCCGTTGGCAATGCTCAGGTCGGCGTTGGTGAAGCCGGTCACGGCTTCGCTGAAGGTGATGGTCACCAGCGAGGTTTCACCGATCCGCAGGTTGTTGTCGGCCACCACGATGGTCGCGGTGGGACGCGCGGTGTCGATGGCGTAGTTGTTGGAATTGGTGGTACCAGTGCCGGCATTGCCAGCCAGATCGACGACCCCGGTGTTATCCAGGGTGATCAGGTTGGTGGTGTCGGTGATGCTGTTGGTCGGCGTGAGCGTGGCGGTCCAGGTGATGCCGCCGTCACTGCTGCTCAGGCCGCTCAGGGTGCCGTTGGCCACCGTCAGGTCGGCGGTGGTGAAGCCGCTGACCGCTTCGCTGAAGGTGATGGTCACCAGCGAGGTTTCACCCGCTGCCAGATTGCTGTCGGCCACGACAATGGTCGCGGTTGGCCGCACGGTATCGATCACGTAGTTGGCCGAATCAGTCGTGCCGCTGCCGGCGTTGCCGGCCAGGTCGGCGATACCGGTGTTGTCCAGAGTGATCAGGTTGGTGGTGTCGGTAATGCTGGCCGTCGGGGTGAACGTTCCGGTCCAGGTGATGCCACCGTCGCTGCTGCTGACTGCCGACAATGTGCCGTTGGCGATGGTCAGATCGGCGTTGGTGAAACCGGTGACCGCTTCGCTGAAGGTAAAGGTCACCAGCGACGTGTCGCCGATCTTCAACGCCGTGTCGGCCATCACGATGGTCACGGTCGGCCGCGCGGTGTCGATCGCATAGTTGACGGAACTGGTCGTGCCGACGCCCGCCACGCCGTCGCTGATCGCGGTCACCCCGGTGTTGTCGAGGGTGATCAGGTTGGTGCTGTCGGTAATGTTGTTGGTCGGCGTGAAAGTCGCGGTCCAGGTCAGGCCGCCGTCGCTGCTGCTGACCGCTGTCAGCGTACCGTTGGCAATGGTAAGGTCGGCGTTGGTGAAACCGGTGACTGCCCGGCTGAAGGTGATGGTCACCAGCGAGGTTTCGCCGATTTTCAACGCCGTGTCCGCCATCACGATGGTTGCGGTCGGCGGTTCCACATAAGCGGTATTAAGTGTGCCGCCATTGTTGTAGATCGCCGCGAAAGCCAACGGTACAGAGCCTGTCACGCCGCCGCCCAGCTCTGTACCACCGGAGCCGCTGCCAGCCGCGTTACCGCTGATTGCGCTGAAGTTGGCGGCGGTGATCAGGACCGTGCCGCCCTGGTTCCAGATCGCACCGACACCCCGTCCGCCGTCGCCACCGTTCAGGTTGTTGCTGCCCTGGCCGCTACCGCCGCCGCCACCGCCGCCCGCGCCGATGTTGTTGCTGATGACCGAGGTGCCGACGATTTTCAACGTACCGGTCGAGGCGTTGTAAATCCCGCCGGCCGCGTTGCCACCGACGCCGCCAACCTTGTCCCAACCGGAGCCGCCACCGCCGCCGCCGATGGAAATCGTGCCGTTGTTGGCTGTGCCGCCATTGCCGCCGTTGCTGTAATAGGACACACCCACGCCACCGGCACCGCCGACGGTGGAGCCGCCGCGCCCGCCCATGTGCGTTGCATCGTAGCCTCCGCCATAGCCACCCACGCCACCGCTGCCGGCCTGGCCGCCCAACGTTCCGGTGCCCGGCCCGGCCGTACCGCCATGGCCGCCGCCCTGACCACCAAGGCCGCCGCCACCGCCACCACCGCCGCCGTAGTTGGCACCCGTGACACCGCCGCCACCACCACCGCCGGCCGCCGCGTTACCCGTTACCGAAACGTTGTTCAGCGTGAGAATACCGGCGTTGAAAATCCCGCCGCCCATGGCGCCGGTTGCCCCGTAGCCGCCATTGCCGCCGTTGCCAGAGACCAGACCCCGGGTAATCACCAGACCATCGAGGGTCACGGTGTTGCCGGAGGTGATTTCTACCACTCGGGTCTTGTACTGGCCATCGAGGGTGACGTCCGCGACGCCGTCGTTGTTCAGGTCGCCATCGACGGTGATGTTCTTGTTGATCAGCAGCTCAGAGGTGAGCTGTACCGTCATGCTGGTGCCGAAGGTCACGATGTCGCCGTTCTGCGCCGACGCCAGCGCTGCGCGCAGCGAGCCGACCCCGGTGTTCGCGTTGTTGGTGGCGGTCCACGTGGCGAGGCCCCACTGATACTCGCTCATCGACAGGGTCGACAGCACGTTGGCGCTCTCGATCTTGCCCGTGGCGATTTCCAGATCCCAGTCGCCGCCCACACCGGTGCGGTTGTTCGAGGCGGCTACATCGCGGCCGGTCAATTGTGCCAGCGAGTCAACGAAGCTCAGGCCTCGGTCGCCCTCGGCGGTGTAGCAGCCGTAAATGAGGATGTCGCCGCCAACGTTCATGTCCTTGCCGATGTCCGCCAGCAGCGCACTGCGTTGCGCGACGTTGTCGGCCGACAGATAGCTGTTGCCGAGCCACAGGTCACCGGCGTTGCCGTGAGCGATGATCTGCACCGAGCTGACGCCCGAATGCTGGTCGAGATAATCGGCGATCTGCTGCAAGCCGTCCTTGCTTGCATCGAGCTTGACCACTTGCGCGCCGGGGGCGACGCCTTTGAGCAGGCTGTCGGCATCCTTGACCCGGGCATCGACGAACACCACGCTCTGGCCAGGTACCGCGACAGGACTGGCAGCCGGCGTGGCATCGGCCTGGCCGTGGGTGTCTTTGCTGGCCACCGGATGATCGGCCGTCGGTGCCTTGGCCGCGTCGGCGGCGGGATGACTGTCGGCCTGGGCGGCGGTGTCAGCGACCGTGGCTGCGACGGCACCGTCGAACAGCATGCGCGGTTCCAGCGACATGATCAGCGGCGCAGCCAGCGTCCGTTGGCCTTCGGTTACCCGCGACTTTTGCTTGCTCCACCACATGTTGCTCACCCGGACTCGAACAGTTGTAAACGCATCAATGAAAAACGCCGCGATCAACTGATCGCGGCGTCGGACTTCATACGAATCACATTGGCAGCGCTGGCTGAGCCATCGAGCCAAAAGGACAGATCGGCGTATTGCTTGAACAGGTCCGGCGGCAGAATCGTGCGCCGGGACTGCAGGGCAACCTTGGGTTTGACCTTGTGCAGGCCGGCCACACCCAGCGCCTGGTCGAACGCCGGTGCGTCATAGGCCAGGTGTTCGAAATCGTGCTCGAACCAGGGCTCGCCAATGAAGTCATAGACCAGCCGCAGCACCCGCTCCGGGGCCTGGGTCAACAAGTCGTAATCGACGATCAGCAGCGAATCGGCGTGCTCGCCGTAATAGGCTTCCTTGAGTGCCGCCCAGGCAAAACCGACCAGACGATTGCGCTGGGCCAGGGTTTCGCAGCGGCTGTAGACGGTGTTGCGCTCGACAGCATCGCCGAACAGCTTGGTGTTTTCATAAGGATTGGCGCGGTACAACCGTTCCAGGCTGTCCATCACCCAGGCGACGTTGCGCACGCAGGCAATGACTTTGGCTTTGGGGAACAGATCGCTGATCGCCGGCAGGCGCGAACTCCACTGCCGGTTGGTGTCGAACACCACCGGTTTGTCAGCCTTGTCGGCGTAGTAGGCATCGAACAGTCCGCGCAGCAGGCGGCGGCGCATTTCGGTGTCGATCACCGCGCCGAATTCGCTGCCGGCGCTGCATTGTTCAAGGACACCGGAGAACAGCGCGCCGACCGGGCTGGTCATGCCGGCATGAAAGCGCGGGTTCTGCAGAAGAATCGCAGAAAGCAGGGTGGAACCTGAGCGCGGCAAGCCGGAGATAAAGTGGAACTGCTGCAATCCCTTCACCCTACTTTGTAAGTCCTTTTGTCCGACGAGCGTAGTCCAACAATACCCTTTCGACTAGTAGTGTTTTGATATCAAAATAGAGCAAAACGGACTATTAAAGGCCGTTTTAATCGCGAAAAAAATGGTGAAGCGTTTAAGTCATTTCTCCGTCGTTCCGTTATCAGTGGTCAACGAAAAAAGTCGCGCATTTGCGCCACCGGCATGGGTCTGATCACGCAGCTGCCAGGTCGTCGGCAAGGGTCGGAATGGATCAGGCACGTCCACGTCCAGATCGCCGATCAACCAGACGCGAGCACTGCCCTTGGGCAGGTCACCGAGTCGATCCAGATAGACTTCCTCGGACACCAGGGTGCCAAAACCGTAGTGATTCGGGCGCGTCGAACGACCATCGGCGGCGGGTGGGGTATACAGACGCACCTGAGCGTCAGTGCGGTTGTAGTAGACGTAACTGAGGTACCAGAGCATGTCGCTGGTGACGATCCGGTCACCGCTGACGAAATGCCGGTTGATGTAATCGACCATGACGTTGAACTGATCGTGCGGGTCGACCGTGGCGTTGGTGTTCACCCCCACCAACTCAACCCCGACCCATGACACCAGGATCGCCACCGCCAGCACACGAGCGCGGCGGTACAACCGGTCAATGGCCAGCGCCGCCAGCATCGGCAACCCCAGCGCATAGGCTGTCAGGTAACGCTCGATGAACACCGGGCTGATGAAGGACACCGCGAACACCAGCAACAACGGCATACCGGTGTAAAGCGCCAGCAAGACGCTGCCATGGTTCACGCTGCGGTCGCGGGCCACAGCCACGCCCGCCAGCGCCAGCAAGGCCAGCGGTACCCCGCAGAACAGCAACATCGGCAGATGCTCGCCGTCGTCCTGGATCAACCAGAGCCAGATCATCGACGGCAGTGAGGACAGGGTCACCGGATCTTCCCAGCCCACATCGCCACCGACCTTGAGTTCTTCCATGTGTTGCGTCAGATCAAGCAGGTTCGGCAACCACGGCAGGTAGAGCACGACGATGGCCAGATTGGCGAGCCACCAGTCCTTGCGCTGGATATGCCGCAGGCGATAACCCGGCAGCAGGCGAATAAGCCCCAGATACAGCCAATGGCTCAGCGCGGCCAGCACTGCAAAGTAGTGGGTGTACAACGCCGCGCTCATCAGCAATGCATAGATCAGCAGATACCGCCGGCGCTGCGAGCGCCTGACCCAGCAGATCAGCGCCAGTGTGGAACCGATCAAGAGCAAGCCGAGCAGCGAGTACATGCGCACTTCCTGGCTGTAGCGCACCGCCGTCGGCAGCAACGCCAACAGCACCCCGGCAATGATCGCGGCGCGGCGGGTGGCCAGGCGATCGACCAGGCAGACACCCAGCCCGACCGTGGCGATGCCAGCCACGGCGCTGAGGCTGCGAATCGACAGGATGCCTTCACCGAACAACCCGATCCAGCCATGCAGCAGCATGAAATACAACGGCGGATGCACGTCGAACGCCGCGTGCTCCCAAATGCCGGTCAGCGAATAGCGCGCCAGCAGCAGGCTTGAGCCTTCGTCGCCCCAGATCGCGGCAGCGGTCAGGTCATAAAAACGCACCACCGTCGCCAACAACAGAATCGGTATCAGCCACTGCTGGCGAGCCCAGCGCCATAGACGCCGGACACCGGCATTCGGTGCGGCAAACGGGTCCTGGGTATCCCCCAGCGGAGTCTCGCGACGCGCTTCCATCAACCTTCCCTTACAGATTTACCGAGTCACAACCAGCATCACTCATTGCGCACACTGTAGGCCAGAGGCGAAGTCGACGCGCGGCCATGACGACGTCCGGCAAGTCCGCTGATCCGGGTCTACGCTACGGCTTGGCGTCACCTGCCCGCGCCAACAGACGGCATCAGCACAGCATTTGCGCCTGCCCTGCAACCAAGGCTACCGCGCGGCGCGCCGACCACATAACAGAAGGATGAGGAACCATGGAAGTCTTTATGGGTACGATTCAACCGTTCGCCTTCAACTTCGCCCCCAGTGGCTGGGCCTTGTGCAACGGACAAATCCTGAGCATCTCGCAATACCAGGCATTGTTCGCCTTGCTGGGCACCTACTACGGCGGCAACGGCACGACCAATTTTCAGTTGCCCAACCTGCAAGGTCGGGTGCCGGTGGCACAGGGTAACGGACAGGGGCTGACGCCGCGTGTCATCGGTCAGGTGTATGGCACAGAAAACGTAACGGCCACGATCGCCAACATGCCCAACCACACCCACGCGATGACCGGCCTTTCCGCCAACACCGCCCTGCAACTGGCGGTGCCTGCAAGCAATCCGGCGACCGTACCCACCGCCACCAACTCGTACATCGGCGCGTCCGGCGGCGGCCCTGGCTCGGCGAACATCTATTCCGATGCCCAAGGTGCCACACCGGTTCCCATCAAAGGCCTCACCACCACGGTCACCGGGGACATTTCCTCCACGGGCGGCAGTCAGCCGTTATCCATCGTCAACCCCTCTCTGGTCGTCAACTTCAGCGTTGCCCTGAACGGGCTGTTCCCTTCGCGCAACTGAACAAACGTCGGGGGCCTCACGGCCCCCGGCCGTTCTTTTTTCAACGGAGTCAGATCATGCTGCAAGCGGTTCAGATCCAACACGTCCAGCCGTTGCTCGGACAGCAAAGCACGCTGCACCTGCCAGATGGCACGGCATTGCCGATCCACATCGAGTACCTCAACGAAGTCCCCGCCGCGAAAACCCGCTACAGCGAGCGCATGCCGTTCTGCCTCGAATTCAACAGCCTGGTGCCGACCGGGTTCGTCGACGGCCTGTGCGCACTGGAGCTGCCGGGACTCGGGCGAGTGGAAGATATTTTCGTGTCACGAGTGCCAGCGATGGGGCGGGATCCGCAACTGGGTTACTTCTGCATGTCCTTCAACTGAAGTCCCGCCTCACTGCGGATACCACACCAGCCGCTCCGCCGCCGGGTTGTGCTCCTCTACCGCAAAGCCCAGCGCCAGGTAATGCTGGCGCGCATGAGGGTTGTTGGCCCAGACCACCGTTGCCACCGGGCAGCGGACCTGCTGCGCGGCCTTTTGCACGCCTTGCAACACCGCGCGGCCGTAACCCTTGCCCCGCGCCTGAGGGATGAAGGCGATGTACAACACGCGGATTTCATTGGGGCCGAAGTCGGTGCTCAGCGCCCCGATGGCCGTGCCGAGTTTTTCCACGACGTAGTGCATGGCGTTGGGATGGTTTTCACCCACGCCCTGTTCCTGCACCTGAAATTGCTGGGAGACCACTTGATGGACAACTTCCTGCTCGCCGTCGATCCATTGCAGATCCGGGCGTGCCGACTGATAGAGGCGGTGCAAAAACGGCCCGTCGGTGGCCCGCGCAGGTCGCACCACCAATCCGTCTGCCGCCACATCTGCGTTGCTCGCCATGTTCACGCTCCCTAAAAACCGCTTTCCCTGACCCCCAGCGCCGCCAACCGGCGCCAGGCCACGCCGAGTACCGACTCGCCGCTGCCCTGCAGCACCACCACACCGCGCAACGGTTGAACCGGGGTGGGCGGCTGATCCAGCGTAGTCAATCGCGCGCCATATTGCGCCTGTACAGGCTCGGCTCGTTGCTGTTGATCGCGGCGCACGGCAATCGGCCCGTGATGATCGGAGGTCAGCGCCTCCTGATCGACATAGGCCACGCCATTGGTATCGATTTCATCCAGTTTTACGGCGAGCGCCGGATGCATCGGATCATCGGCGATGAACCGCCCGGTCGCACCCGGCTGGACCCGCCACAACTCGGCTTCGGCGATATAGCCGCGCAGGCGCGAACCGTCCTCGACCACCCGCGCCAGCGCATCCTTGCTCGACAGCCAGCGCCCCGGCGTCAGATTGGGCAGCACATCACGCACAGTGCCGGCATGGGGCGCGCGCAGCAGCAGGCGTTCGCGGCGAGCGCTCAGACCACGGTATTGCGCCACGGCTTCGGCGAGGCGTTGCTCGATGATACTGGCGTCGGCCGCGGTTTCACTGCGACCGGCCTGTCGGCGCATCAGCAATTGCTGGATCTGGATTTCCCGGCGGACGATGGCCTGCTGCGAATCGAGATCCGGCGACTCCAGTTCGATCAACACATCACCCTGAGCGACCGTCTGCCCGTCCGTGACCTTGACTGTTTTGACCCGTGCCGCCACCGGCGCATGCAACGCACTGGCCCGACCGCCCTCAAGCATCGTTGGCAGTTCCACCGCGCTGCGCCACGGCACGATCAGCACCAGCAGCAGACCAAGCACAGCGAGACTGCTCAGCAGCACACGCGCACCGTGGGCCTGTTCGCGACGGCTCCACCACTGGCGCCACTCATTCATGATTGGCAGAAAGATGAACCACACCAGCTCCACTAGCATCAGGAAAATCCCCAATACCTTGAAGAACAGGTGATAGACCGCCAGCGCGATCCCGAAAAACAACGCCGCACGCCACAACCACGAGCCATACCCCCAGATCAGCAAACGCCGTTGCATCTTCGGCGACCAAGGCTCTGGCGCCGGAGCGCCATAGCCGAACAAAAATTCGCGCAACCGCCAGCGACACAGGGCAAAGGCCCGGCCCTGCAGGTTGTCGACCTCCCACAGGTCACTGAGCAAAAAGTAGCCATCGAAACGCATGAACGGGTTGAGATTGACCACCAGCGTGGTGATCCAGGTCGCACTGGCGAGCATGAACGCCGCCGTCCGGGCCGGGCCGTCGGGCAATAGCGACCAGACCAGCAACGCGATGCACGCCAGCAACAACTCCGCCAGCACCCCGCCGGCGCCGATCAGTAGCCGTGCACGCCGGTCGTTGACCCGCCAGGCGTCGCTGACGTCGGTGTAAAACATCGGCAGCAAGACCATGAACGCCACGCCCATGCTCTGCACCCGACACCCGGCGCGCTTGGCCATGAATGCGTGGCCAAACTCGTGACAGAGCTTGGCGAAGAACAGCGCCACACCAAACGAGAGCGCCCCACCGAGGCTGAACAGGTGCGGAAAGGTGCCGACAAAGCGCTGCCAGTCCCGCGAAACCAGAAACACCCCGAGCGCCAGCGTTACCGGCAGACCGACGCGCAACAGTCGTGGTCCGAAGCGCTCCAGCCACGGCCACGCGCGATTGAGAAAAGCGTCCGGGCGCCACAATGGAATGCGAAAAAACAGATATTGGTGAAGCAGGATTTTCCACAGGCTCTGCCGTTGCGCGAGGGCCTTGAGCGAGTAACTGGCACGCTGCTGATCGTCAAGGGCGCTGATCAGGTCATGCCCGCGCAGAAATGTCAGCAGTTGCTCCAACTCGACGCCGTCCAGCGGCAGGCCCGGTTCGCGGTTGGCGGCGCGCAGCACTTGCTCGGGATCGCCCAGCGACCAGTGGCGCAACAGACGCATCGCCGCCGCACCAAGTTTGAAATAACGACCGCGCACCGGATCGGCCAGGGTCCAGCGCGGTGAACCGTCCAGTGCCGGCGCCGCGGGCGACAGTTGCAGGTCGGCACGCAGGCTCGGCAGATTCATTTACAGGCCCACGCTCTGGCGCAGACCGGCGAGCGGGCGGCGCAGCAGATA
Organism: Pseudomonas sp. m6p; assembly: GCF_055760375.1. Taxonomy (NCBI): domain Bacteria; kingdom Pseudomonadati; phylum Pseudomonadota; class Gammaproteobacteria; order Pseudomonadales; family Pseudomonadaceae; genus Pseudomonas; species Pseudomonas sp. m6p. The sequence goes on along the minus strand of NZ_CM147084.1, from coordinate 6,076,671 downwards.
CAAGGCCAGCGGCGCGCGGTCGCCGAATATCTTGGCCGTACCGCGCAGGCCGATGCGCGGCGGTGCCTCGGTAAAATTCGCATCCAGTCGATACGCCAGTTGGCCGCCAGCGGTGGGCTGCGCTTCATAGGCCGAACGCTCAAGTCTGGCGGTGTGGCGTTGCAGCGGATCGCTGTCGAGGAACAACGCAATATCGGCGCCCGGTTCCAGCGCAATCGCGTCGCCCACCGCCAGTTCGATGCGCAGTTCGGCCTGATTCGGGTCGGCGATTTCCATCAAGCGCTCGCCGGTCTGCACCGGTCTGCCGGTCAGGCGTTCGGCATCGGCGAACACGGCGATCCCGTCACGCTCGGCGCGCACTTCGCTGCGCGCCAGCAACTCGCGGGCGTAATCGCGCTCGGCGCGTTTTTGCTCGGCACGGGCGGCGAGCAAATCGACCCTGGCACTGGACTCGGCATCGGCAAATGAACGTTGCGAGTTGGATTTCAGCTCTGCTTCCGCCACGCCCAAGGCACGCTCGGCCACATCGGCCTGGGCCTTGAGGGTGGTGCTTTCAAACCGCAGCAGCAGGTCGCCGGTTTTCACCGGTTGATTGGGCTTGACCAGAAACTCGGCGATCACCCCGTCCAGCGGCGCCGCCACCACGCGCCCGCCCTGCGGCACCACCTCGGCCGGGGCCAGCACTGACTGGCGCACCGGGATCAACAACCCGAGCAACAGCACCGCCACCAGCGCCACCTGACGCTTGCGCGTCCAGCGCAACCGCCACGGTTTGCGCGGCTGCAGCGCCAGCCACGCATGGCTGTAGGTGTCGCCCAGTTGTGACAACAGAACTTGTTCGGAAGGATTCCACGGCACGTCGCGGGCCAGCCACAAACCGCCGAACACCTCGCCCTCGCGGTCGATCAGTGGCAGCCAGAACACCTGAGCGGCAGACAGACTGCGCCAGTCAGCCTGAATCGCTTCGCCCACCCGCTCAGGCGTGATGACCCGCGCAATCTTCAATCCATCCTGCTTGAACAACTGCGCCACCGCCTGCTCGACGAATGCCACAAACGGTGCATTCGGCTCGACCGTACTGACGCCAGTCACCGCCTGTACCTTGCCAGCGATCAGTAATGCCGCATGGCGATACCCGAACAGCGCCTGGCCGTCGTTGACCAGGCTATAGGCCAGTTGCGAGGCATCGCGAGCAGCGCGTGTCTGTCGTTCGAGATCCAGAAACCGCGCAAACACCTGTTCGGCGCCGCCGGCCACCGGGGCGTTCATTTAAGCTCCGCAAAATGCGCCGTGCCGCTCATGCCGGCGAGCAAGCCCTTGGCTTCGGGAAGTGTGGCGACCAGCAACAGGGTCTGACTGCCTTCGTCAATCCGCGCACCGAGTCGTTTGACCGTGGCGTCGATGGGCTGGCCAGTCTCATCGGGAACGAAACTGAAGGTCTGGCCTGGCTTGAGTCTGGCCATCCAGCGTGAGGGCACCAGCAGGTGAATTTCCAGGGTACGGTTGTCGACGACATCGAGCAGTGGCGCGCCGGCCGGCACACTTTCGTAGCGTTGTACCTTGCGCTCGACCACTTGCCCGTCGAACGGTGCAACCACGCTGCAGCGTTTGACCTGAACCTGATAAACCTGAGATTGCGCCTGGGTCTCGCTGACTTTGGCCTCGGCCCGCGCCACTTCGAAACGCCCGACGGAATTGAGCGCCGCCAGTTGCCGATTGTGCGCCAGCTCCTCACCGGCACCGCGACTGGCGGCCTGGGCGGCATTGAGCTGCGCCTGATACGCCGAGCAATCGAACTTCGCCAGCACATCGCCCTTCTTGAACGACTCGCCCTCGCTGAACGGCAACTCGACAATCCGCCCGGACAACTCACTGGCCAGCGTTGCCTGATCCCGAGCGCGCAACACACCCCGCGCCTCACTGCTCGCCGTGGCTGTCGCAGGCGCTGCGTTATCCAGCAGCGGATCGTCTGGCCCGGGCGTTTGCGCCTGAACTGCACACGTAACAAAGGTCAATCCGATAACCCAACCGCGCAAACGCTGCATAACCGCTACTCCCTGACGGATGAGCGGAGTCTACGACAGCGGGGAATAGCGTCAAGCGAAAGGCCATCACTGTGCCGTTACGCTTGCTGTAATCCGACCGAAGCGCTATGGTCAACCCATCGAAAATATGACTTTGATGGAATATTCCATAACACTCATATTAGTGCCCATGAATTGGGATATCGAATACACCGACGAGTTCGGCAACTGGTGGGAAGAACTGACTGAGAGCGAGCAGAGTTCTGTGGCGGCAAGCGTCAAACTGCTTGGGCAATTCGGCCCAGGCCTGCGTTTTCCGCATAGCAGTGCAATCAATGGCGCGCGGCATGGTCATTTACGGGAATTGCGCGTCCAGCATGGCGGGCGACCGTATCGCGTGCTCTATGCGTTTGATCCAAGACGCTGCGCGTTGCTTTTGATCGGTGGAGATAAAACCGGTCTGGACCGCTGGTATGAACTCAACATCCCGCTCGCCGATCGACTGTACGATGAGCATCTCGAAACATTGCGCAAAGAGGGTCGCAACAATGGCTAAGAAATTCGCCGACCTCGAAGCACGCATGACACCCGAAGCACGGGCGCTTGCCGATTCGATCTACGAACAACACATCAAGGAAATGCCGCTTAACGAACTGCGACAAGCCAAGGCCTTGAGCCAGGCCACGCTGGCTGAAATGCTGCACGTCAACCAAGCGGCCATCTCGAAAATGGAGCGCCGTACCGATATGTACATCAGCACGCTGCGCAACTATATCCGGGCAATGGGTGGCGAACTTGAAATCATCGCGACCTTTCCCGACGGGCAAATCAAAATCGAAAATTTCGCAGGCTGAACAGCCATAACCCGCTTCAACCTGTGAATCTTCCACTGTGCAATAGCCGTATAGTGGCCAATCGAATTCGCCGATTTGCTCCCTCAGACGCAATCTCAACGCTGCGCCATCTCCCCCACCGGATACACCGACTCCCATCCCCCACCCAACGCCTTGTATAACCCGACCATCGCCAACGACACACCCGTCGAACTCTCCACCCACTGCTCCTGAGTGGCCAGCAACGCGCCTTGCACGGTAAGGACGTTGACGAAATCGACCACGCCTTCGACGTATTGCTGTTGCGCGGTGCGCAGGGCGATCTGGTTCTGCCGCACGGCTTCGGCGAGGCTGTCGCGGCGGCGCTGGCTGGCGTTGTAGGCCGTCAACTGGTCGTCGATTTCATGCCAGGCGCGCAGCACGGTCTGCTGATAGGCGATGGCCGCTTCCTGTTGCTGGGCTTCGCGCAGTTGCAGCATGCCGCGCAGGCGGCCGCCGTCGAACAGCGGCAGGCTGAATTGCGGTCCGATACCGAAAGCTCGCGAGCCCCAGGAACCGAAATCGCTCAGCTGCATTGCCTGCGAACCAAAGTTGCCGGACAGGGTGATGCGCGGATAAAAATCGCCTTTGGCCACGCCGATGTTGGCAGTGGCCGCGTGCAGGCGCGCCTCGGCCTGGCGGATGTCCGGTCGGCGTTCGGCCAGTTGCGACGGCAGGCCGATGGCGACTTGCAGCGGTGACTGCGGCACGGCAGCGTCTGTGGATAACTCTTTGGCCAGCGCTTGCGGTGGCTCGCCCATCAACAGACTGATCGCGTTGATCAGTTGCGACTGGCGTTGTTCAAGCGCTGGCAGACGCGATTCGATGGCCGCGACCTGAGCGGCGGCTTCGGCGACATCCAGATCGGTTGCCACACCGTCGTTGAGGCGCAGTTGCGACAGCTTGAGGCTGTGCCGGGCGACGTCGAGGTTCTGCTCGGTGACCGCGCGGGTGTTTTGCACGCCGCGCTGCTGGATGTAGTTCTGTGCTGTATCGGCGAGGACCGCGAGCAGCACGCCGCGACGGTCGTTTTCGGCGACTTCGAGGTTGGCATCGGCGGCTTCGGTTTCACGGCGCACGCGGCCCCAGACATCCAGTTCCCACGAGGCGGAAAAACCGGCGTCCCACAGGTTGAAGGCGGAATCGCCGTTGTGCCCGGACGGGTCATTCAGGCCTTCGCCACTGTTGCGCTTTCGCGCGTAGCTGCCGTTAGCGGCGGTGTTCGGGTAGCGATCAGCGGTGATCACCTGGCGCGCGGCACGGCTTTGTTGCAAGCGGCTGCCGGCCAGCTGCAGATCGAGGTTGCTGTTCATCGCCCGCTGGGTCAGGGCTGAGAGTTGCGGGTCGTGGAAAACCTCCCACCAGCGTTCGTTCAGCGGTTCGCTGACCGCCTGGCTGGGGGCGGACTTGGCGGGTTTGGCCCAGTCGGTGATCTGGCGGGCTTCAGGCTTGTGGAAGTCCGGGCCGACGGTGCAGGCGCTGAGGCCAAGGGTAAGCAAGGCACTTAAGGTGAGTTGTTGCCACGGGCCTCTTCGCTGGCAAGCCAGCTCCCACAGAGAACTCTGTTTGGAGTGAGAATCCCGGCCAGTCTGCACACCCTCTGTGGGAGCTGGCTTGCCAGCGATGGCGCCAGCCGATTCAACAAAAATCATCGCTGAGTCACCTCGCGCTTCGCCGACGCCGAACGGCGAGTGTCGATACTCGCCTCCACCGACATGCCCACCCGCAAACGCTCGGCCATTGGCTGACCCGGCTCAAGCACGATCTTCACCGGAATCCGCTGCACGACTTTGGTGAAGTTGCCCGTGGCGTTATCCGGTTTCACCGCGGCGAATGTCACGCCGGTCGCCGGGGCGATGCTTTCGACGCGACCGTTCAAGGCCTCGCCGCCGAGGCTGTCGACGCGTACCTGTACGTGCTGCCCCGGCTGCACGTCGGTAAGTTGGGTTTCCTGGAAGTTGGCAACCACATACGCCTGCTGCAACGGCACCACCGCCAGCAGCTTGCTGCCCGGCGTGACATAGGCTCCGACGCGCACCGCACGCTCGCCGACCATGCCGTCCTGCGGCGCAGTGATGCGCGTATACGACAGCTCGAAACTGGCGATTTCCAGTGCCGCTTGCGCATGCTTCAGATTGCCTTCGGCGGCATCGCGCTGCGCGGAGAGAATCTCTACCTGCTTGCGCTCAGCCGCGAGCTTCGCGCTGGCGGTATCGAGCCGAGCGGTTGCCTGATCAATACGCGTGCGGGCTTGTTGCGCGTTCTGCACCGTGCCGGCACCTACACCGGCGAGGTGGTTGTAGCGATTGAGTTCCTGCTGGGCGAAGGCCATTTCTGCCTTGGCCGAGACCACCGAGGCCTGCGCCTGAGCAATCACCGAGGTCTGCCGCTCCAGCGTCGCCTTGGCGTTTTGCAGCTGAGCCCGGGCGACCAGGGTTTGCGCATCGGCCGCTTCAGCGGCGGCGCGCAAATCGCGATCATCGATCAACGCCAGCAATTGCCCGGCCTTGACCTGCTGGTTGTCTTCCACCAGCACTTCCTTGATGAACCCGGCCACGCGCGGCACCACTAACGTGTAGTCGGCGGAAACGAACGCGTCGTTGGTGTTTTGCTGGGTGCGCTTGCCGAACAGTCCCGGCACCGCCAGGGACAGCAACACGCCGACCGCCAGTGCGGCGGCCACGGCCACCGCGAGTTTTTGCTTTGCTTGAGTCGTCATAAAAACCTTCGGTATCTGTGAAGCAATCAGGTCGGCGCGCGCGGCGGAAAAATCCGCGTCGGCAGCCAGAAAATCAGCAGGATTAGCGCCACCGCGACGCCGGCCATGCACACATAGAGATCAGAGGACGTCAGCACCACGGCCTGTTCGTGCAGGCGATGGGCAAGGCCCGGATCGCTGCGATCGGCCAACGGTGAATTACCGAGGTTGTCGATCAACATGGTCGAGTGAAAATGCAGGCGCGCGGTGGTCAGCGCCTCGATGACGCCGGTGGCGATCACCGCCGCGAGGCCTTTCACCGTGTTGAACCACGCCGAAGCGAACGGGCCGTCCTGCGGCTGGATGCTGCCGGTCGAGAGCATCAACAGCGGCAGCACCGACATCGGCTGACCGAAAATCTGCAACCATTGCAGGACGTAGAAGTTGTCGCGGATCCACTCCGAAGTCAGCAGCGAGCCGCCCAGGCAGGACAGCGTGAGCATGCTCAAACCGATGCCCAGCACCCAGCGACAATCGACCCAGCGCAGGTTGCACAGCGCCGCCACCAGCGGCAGCGCGATCAGCTGCGGCAACGCCGCAATCAGCATGATCGGCGCGGTCTGCACCGGGCGATAACCCTGCACCTGCGCGAGATAGCTCGACGGAATCAGCACCACCGCCTGCAACACCACCAGCACCCCGGCCAGGGTCATCAGTGCGAACGCCAGGTTGCGAATGCCGAGCATCTGCAGCTTGAAAAACGGAATCGGCTGCGACCATTCATGGATCAGAAACGCCAGCAGCAACAGCGCGCCGGCGCCGAGCAATGCGCAGATCAGGCTCGACTCGAACCAGTCCAGCCGATTGCCCTGGAGCAAGCCAATCACCAGCATGCAGATCGCCGGAAAACCCAGCAGCAGGCCTTTCCAGTTGAAGGTCTTGAGGCGTTCCAGGCGCAGCGGATCCTGCGGAATGCCCCAGGCCACCATCGCCATGGCAATCAGACACGGCACGATGATTTGCCAGAACGTCCATTGCCAGCCGACGTATTCGCTCCACAACCCGGCCAGCGGCGTGCCAAGACCCGGGCCGAACGTCGCCGTCAGCGCATAGCCGGCCAGGCCATAAAGTTTGAAATTGGCCGGCAGAAAGCGCAGGGCGACGGTCATCAGCATCGGCGGCAACGCGCCTCCCGCCAGGCCTTGCAAGGTGCGCATCAGCAGCAGGCTTTCGTAGTTCGGGGCAAACGGGCACAGCACGCCGAGCAGCGTGAACAGACTGATCGCGCAGAGGGTGAAGCGGCGCAGGGAAAACGTCACCGAGCACCACGGCGCAAACGCCATCGCCGCCACCGAAGTCGCGGCGTAGCAGGACACCAGCCAGGTGCCTTCGTCGTAACCGATGTTCAGCGCACCACGGATGTCGGCCAAAGCGACTTTGGTCACCATCTCGTTGAGGCCCGAGACCAGCACCGCCAGCAGCACGCCGACCAGACCAGTGATGATCCGCGCGCCGAACACCGGTGGCGTGGCCGCCGTCGCCGGACTGGCCGCAGCGACGTTCGCCGGGACGGTCAGGGATGTCATGAGTACACACTCCGGAGGGAAAATACCGGAGCATTTTAGTAAGGCTTAGTGCTGACGAAAATTGACTTATTGGCAGGTTATAAGTGCGTCAGACACAATAGTTTAAAGCAAAAGATCGCAGCCTTCGGCAGCTCCTACGGACTCCGCTTCCCTGTAGGAGCTGCCGAAGGCTGCGATCTTTTGGCCCTTCAGGGCTGCGCGGCCAGCCACGTCTCATCGCAACAGGCCTTCAGCGTTTCGCGCAGCCAGCGGTGCGCCGGGTCCTTGTCGAAGCGCGGGTGCCAGGCCTGGGTCAGCATCAGCGTCGGCAACGGGATCGGCAGATTGAACGAGCGCAGCTTCAGGCCCAGTCGGCGCACGCTGAGCAACGCTTCCTTGGGCACCGGCAGGATCAGGTCGGAATCGGGCAAGGCAAACATCGCCGCGTGGAAGCTTGGTGCAATCACCGCCACCCGCCGCTCCAGGCCCAAGGCGTTCAACGCAGTGTCGATGGGGCCGCGAGCAATGCCACGGCGCGACATGCTGATATGCGAATAACCGGCATAGCGCTCGGCGGTGATTTCGCCGTCGAGCAGTGGATGATCCTCACGCACCAGACCGACAAAATGCGTGGAGAACAGGTTCTGCACTTTGACTTCCGGGGTCACCGGACGGGTGTTGCTGACACTCAGATCAATCCGTCCTTCGCGCAGCGCTTCGTCGTCGCCATCGCCCTCGGGAACGAAGCGCAATTCGCAGTGCGGCGCCTGCTGGTCGAGGGTGTCGAACAGCTTGCCGCCGTACACGCCGATGAAAAAGTCATTGGCGCGGATACTGAAGCGCCGCCGCAAGGTACCCAAATCCACGCTGTCGGCGGAGCGAAACAGCAGCGCCGCCTGCTCGACCACATCGCGCACCTGCTCGCGCAATTCGAGGGCTTTGGGGGTGGGTACCAGGCCACGACCGGCGCGCACCAGGATCGGATCGCCGATCGCCTCGCGGATACGCGTCAGGGTGCGGCTCATGGCGGCAGGGCTGAGGTTCATCCGCCGCGCGGCGCCAACCACACTGCCCTCGTCGAGCAGGGCGTCGAGGGCGACCAGGAGATTCATGTCCGGGAGTTGCATGCAGAGCACTCGTGGCTGATCTGGATTGATCCGGGTGCAATGCTAGCAAACATCCCTTAAGTTGGCGGCTTTAAGGACACCATCGCTGGCAAGCCAGCTCCCACAAGGATTGTGAGCTTCCACAAAGTCTATGGCCGGCGAAACTCCTGTGGGAGCTGGCTTGCCAGCGATAGGGCCAGCTCAGTCAATACACATCAGCGCTGCATGCCCCAGCGCTTTACGGTGACCCGCTCCAGCGTGTCGAACACCAGATTCTCCACCAGCAACCCGATCAGGATCACCACCGCCAATCCGGCAAACACCTTGTCGGTGTACAGCTCATTGCGGTTCTGGAAGATGTACCAGCCTAACCCGCCCTTGCCGCTGGTGGCGCCGAACACCAGCTCGGCGGCGATCAGCGTGCGCCAGGCAAACGCCCAGCCGATTTTCAACCCGGCGAGGATCGACGGCAGCGCTGCCGGGATCAGGATGAACAGCACAAAACGCATGCCCTTCAGCCCGTAGTTACGCCCGGCCATGCGCAGGGTTTCCGAGACGCCGAGAAAGCCTGCGTAGGTGTTCAACGCCAGCGCCCACAGCACCGAATGCACCAGCACGAAAATCAGGCTGTTCTGCCCAAGGCCGAACCAGAGCAACGCCAGCGGCAGCAAGGCAATCGCCGGCAGCGGGTTAAACATCGAGGTCAGGGTGCTCAGCAGGTCGCGACCGAACTGGGTCGACACCGCCAGCGTGGTCAGGGCGAATGCCAGCACGATACCGATCAGGTAACCCTTGATCAGCACCACCAGCGATATCCACACCTTGCCCAGCAGCTCGCCGCTGAGCAGGCCGTCGTACAGCGCGTGGCCGGTCTGCAGAAAGCTCGGCAGCAACAGGTCGTTGTTCTGCACCCGGGCGATCACTTCCCAGAGGATCGCCAGCAGAATCAGGATCACACTCTTACGCAGCCAGCCCTGTTGCCACAGGCGTTGCGCCAACGGCAATTCGCGCTCAAGCGGCACGCTGGTCAATGGTTCAAGGACGGTTTCAAACTCTTGTCGTACAGATGATGGCTGGCTCATCGGGCAATCCTCCAGAACGCTCAATAAGCGATACGAATGTCGTTGAAGTCATGGTCACGCTCGGTTTCCGGCGACTGGCCTTCATCGAACAGCAAACGGTGAATGCGCCGCGCCGATTCCTGAAACGCCACGCCGCCGAGGCTTTGCAGATCGTATTGATGGCTGTGCACTTCGGCGCGCACCCGCCCCGGATGTGGCGACAGCAACAGGATGCGGTTGCCGACCACCAACGCCTCTTCAATCGAGTGGGTGACGAACAGCAAGGTGAAGCGCACTTCTTCCCAGAGCAGCAATTCTTCCTGCATCTTGCGCCGGGTCAGCGCATCCAGCGCAGCGAACGGCTCGTCCATCAAAAGGATTTTCGGCTGCATCGCCAACGCCCGGGCAATCGCCACCCGCGCCTTCATGCCGCCGGACAAGGTGTGGGGATAGGCATCGGCGAACGCCGCCAGTCCGACTTTTTCCAGATAGTGCAGCGCGCGTTGTTCAGCGTCTTTTTTGTTCAAGGTTCGCGAGGCCAGCAGCGGAAACATCACGTTCTGTTTCACGGTTTTCCACGGCGGCAGTTGATCGAACTCCTGGAACACCACGATCCGGTCCGGACCGGGTCCCTCGACCCGCTGACCTTGCAGGCGAATCTCGCCTTCGCTCGGCGCAATGAAACCGGCAGCGGCCTTGAGCAAAGTCGACTTGCCGCAGCCGGACGGGCCGAGCAGCACAAAGCGGTCCGCCGGATCGATTTCGAAGCTGACCTGATGGGTGGCCCGCACCACCCGTTGCGGAGTGCGGTATTCGAGGCTGACGTTATCCACCGCCAGCAGCGCTTGCGTGCTGGCGACCGGGTTGCTGGCCGCGTGGCCTTGCAAAGGGGCGTTCATCTCGATCAGCTCCCTTGCAGCGGTTTGGCGTCCTGGAAGAAGTAGTCCTTCCACGACTCCGGTTTGTTCTTGATCGCGCCGACGCGGTAGAGGAATTCGGCCAGCGGATAGGTATTTTTCGGCGTGACGCTGAATTCGAATTGCGGGTTGTCGATGATTTTCAGCAGCTCGGCGCGGTCGATCCTGGCCTTGGTCACGCGGATGTAGGTGTCCGCCGCCGCGCCCTTATCGTTCTGCGCAAATTGCGCGGCTTCGCTCAGCGCCTCGACGAAAGCTTTGTAGGTTTTCGGGTTGTCGTTGCGGAATTTCTCGGTGGCAAACAGCACCGTCGGCGAGTTCGGGCCGAGGATGTCGTAGGAGTTGAGCACCACGTGCACGTTGGAATTCTGCAGCGCCTGATCCTGGAACGGCGGGTTGGAGAAATGCCCGGTCAGCTCGGTGCCGCCGGCAATCAGCGCAGCGGTCGCATCCGGGTGCGGCACGGCGATGGTGTACTTGTCGAGGCGATTGAATTCCTTGTCTCCCCATTGTTTGGCCGCGGCGAATTGCAGGAAGCGCGACTGCACCGACACGCCCACCGCCGGCACCGCAATGCGGTCCTTCTCGGTGAAGTCGGCAATGGTTTTGACCTTGGGATTGTTGCTGACCAGGTAGTACGGGAAGTTGCCGAGCGAGGCGACTGCCTTGACGTTCTGCTTGCCGTGGGTGCGATCCCAGATGGTCAGCAGCGGGCCGACGCCGGCGCCGGCAATGTCGATAGAACCCGACAACAGCGCATCGTTGACCGCCGCGCCGCCCGAGAGCTGCGTCCAGTCGACCTTGATGTCGAGGCCTTGCTGCTTGCCGTACTTCTCGATCAGGCCCTGATCGCGCACCACGTTGAGCAATAAATAGACAATCCCGAACTGTTCGGCGATGCGGATTTCACCTTCGGCGTGGGCCACGGTTGGCGCCACCAGGCTACCGGCAAGCAGGCTGAAACCCAGGCCGATGGCCGCCGCCAGCGGTGCAAAGGGAAGACGTTTGGACATGATCGAATCTCCGGCAAATCAGAAAGGCGCGTCGCCCTGGATGGTCGTGCGATACAGCTTGCGGCGCAGGTGCGCGGGGCAGCCGGCGGCAAGGTGGATCAGCGAACGGTTGTCCCAGAACACCATGTCGTGGGGCTGCCACTGATGGCGGTAGATGTTTTGCGGCAGCACGCTGTGGGCGTAGAGCTCGGCCAGCAGTTGTTTGCTCTCGTCTTCCGGCAGGCCGACGATGCGGGTGGTGAAGCCTTCGCTGACGAACAATGCCTTGCGGCCGTTTTCCGGGTGCGTACGGACGATCGGATGCACCACTTCGGCGACCTGCGCCAGTTGCTCCGGGGTCAGGGTCGGACGCCAGTTGCCTTCGAATTTGGTTTCGCTGTAGCGCGCGGTGTAGGAATGCGCGGCCGAGCGGCCTTGCACGGCTTTGCGCAGCGCCTCGGGCAGGTTGTCCCAGGCTTTGTGCATGTCGGCGAACAACGTGTCGCCGCCCTCGGACGGCAATTCCTGCGCATGCAGCATCGAACCGAGGCTCGGCAGCTCTTTATAGGAAAGGTCGGAGTGCCAGAACTTGCCAGCGTCACCGAGGCCGATGTTCTGGCCGTTCTCGACGATGTTGGAAACGATGAGGATTTCCGGGTGATTGGCCAGCAGGAACTGCTTGAGCACGTGAATCTGCAACACGCCGAAGCGGCGACTGAAATCGATCTGCTGTTGCGGGGTGATGCGCTGGTCGCGGAACACCACGACATGGTGATCCAGATGCGCGCGATGAATGCGCGCGAAGTCCTGATCGTTGACCGGCCGGGTCAGGTCCAGGCCGATGATCTCGGCACCGACGGCACCGCTGAACGGACGGATTTCAAAGCTTTGCGGCGCGGCAGTCGCGGCGCTTGGGGTGGCAGTAGCTGCGGACATCTTTCAATCTCCCACGCACGGCGCGCTCACAGGCGCGCACGTCGATCAGACACTCACGCTGGATTGCGTGTCGGTTCAGGTCGTGCGGCGCGCCGATTGGTCGGCAGGTACGCAAGTGGGTGACTTTAAAGCTATAAGAACTGGAAATTAAATACCGTTAATGAATAACGATATGGCGGTTGGTGAGGAATGGACGGGATGGTGAGTGACGATTTGTGTCACTTACTGACAGGAGTGTGTTATTCCCGCTGACGCCTTCGCGAGCAGGCTCGCTCCCACAGGGGTTCGCTGGTGAACACAAAATGAGTGCTTAACAAAGATCCAATGTGGGAGCGAGCCTGCTCGCGAAGAGGCCATCAGCCGCGCTGCAAATCTAACGCTCGTGCAGTGCCTCGGCCCGCGCCCGAATGATCGGCTTGAGCAGATAGCTCAGCACCGATTTCTTGCCGGTGATGATATCCACCGACGCCACCATCCCCGGAATGATCAGCAGCGGCTTGTCATCGGTGCCCAAGTGGCTGCGCTCGGTGCGCACCTTGATCATGTAGTAGGTGGTTTTCTTGTCTTCGTCGGTGATGGTGTCGGCACCGATCTGCTCCAGTTTGGCTTTCAGCCCGCCATAAATGGTGTAGTCGTACGCGGTGAATTTGACGATCGCTTCCTGCCCCGGATGCAGGAAGGCAATGTCCTGCGGGCGGATCTTGGCTTCGACCAGCAAGGTGTCATCCAGCGGCACGATTTCCACCATGTCGCTGCCGGGCTGGATCACGCCGCCGATGGTGTTGACCAGCAACTTGTTGACGATGCCGCGCACCGGCGAGGTGACCAGCGTCCGGCTGACCCGGTCTTCCAGCGCTTTGCCGGTGGCCTGGGCCTTGTTCAGGTCGGTGCGGGCTTCGTTGAGCTGAGTCAGCGCTTCGCTGCGGAATTTGCCGCGCGTCTCGTCGATCTTGCGCTGGACCTCCTTGATTGCCGATTCGGCGCGCGGGATGGCCAGCGTGGTGGCGTCGAGCTGACCACGGGTTTCGACTTCGGCACGCTTGAGGCGCAGCACTTCCACCGGCGATACGGCACCCTGTGCCACCAGTGGTTCGGACATGTTGATTTCCTGGCGCTGCAGGCCCAGTTGCTGACGATATTGCGCTTGCTTGGAACTGAATTCGCGCAGTTCTTGCTGACGCTGAATCAATTGTTCCTGCAAACCACCGATTTCGTCATGCAATTGCTGACGACGGCTGATGTACAACGACTCTTCGCTTTTCGCCTGACCCGGCACGGCTTTGAGCACGTCTTCCGGGAAGTTCAGCGGACGGTCATCGACCTCGGCGCTCAGGCGCTCGACGCGCAACAGCATCGACAGGCGATCAGCCTCGGTTTCGCCGACGTTGGAAGCAAATCGCGTATCGTCCAGGCGAATCAGCGGTGCGCCGGCCTCGACGATCTGGCCTTCCTTGACGAACATTTCCGAAACGATCCCGCCCTCCAGGTTCTGGATTTTCTGGATCTTCGACGACGGAATCGCCTTGCCGTCGCCCTTGGTCACTTCGTCGATCACGGCGAAGTTGGCCCACAGCAGCAGGAACAGGAAGAAGCCGATGATTGCCCAGATGGTCAGGCGCACGACGCGCGGGGCGTCCTCGATCAACGCCTTGTTGACCTCCGGCAGCGGCTGGCCCTGCAGCGAGGCAGAACCCTTGAAGTAGCGGCGGATCGACTCTTTGACACCCGACTTAAGCAACACTGATCTGCCCCTTCTTCAACGCTTCCATCACGGCGGCTTTCGGGCCATCGGCGAGAATCTGTCCACGGTCGACCACCAGCAGGCGGTCGACCAGCGACAGCAGCGAGGCCCGGTGCGTCACCAGCACCACGGTCTTGTTTTCAACGACGGCGGCCAGGCGTTGCTTGAGGCGTTCTTCGCCGGTGTTGTCCATGGCGCTGGTCGGTTCGTCGAGCAGCAGGATCGGCGGGTTGAGCAGCAGCGCCCGCGCCAGTGCGACGTTCTGCCGTTGGCCGCCGGACAGGTTCTGCCCGCGTTCACCGACTTGCAGTTCATAACCCTGCGGATGCAGGCGGGCGAATTCGTGCACGCCCGCGAGCTCTGCGGCTTGCAGCACCAGTTCGTCTTCGACATAACGCGCGCCGGAAACCAGATTGTCGCGCAGGGTGCCGGCCAGCAGCTGGATGTCCTGCGGCACGTAGCCGATGTTGTAGCGCAGCTCGCTGACGTCGATCTGGCGGATGTCGACGCCATCTACCAGCAGCGCGCCGTCATCCGGTTGGTACAGGCCGACCAGCAGTTTCGCCAACGAACTCTTGCCCGAGCCGCTGCGGCCGATGATGCCGATCTTCTCGCCGGGACGGATGACCAGGTTGATGTTCTTCAGCGCCGGGTTCTGTTGTTCCGGGTAGGTGAAGTTCAGCTGACGGCACTCGATCGCGCCTTGCAGCACCTTGCGGCTCAGCGGACGCTCTTCGAAATTGCGCTCCTGCGGCAGCTCCATCATCTGGTCAACCGACGTCATGGTCACCCGCGCCTGCTGGTAGCGGGTCAACAGACCGGACAACGAGGCCAGCGGGCTCAGCGCACGGCCACTAAGCATGTAGCAGGCAATCAGACCGCCCATGCTCAGGTTGCCGGCGATGATCTGGTACACGCCGAAGACGATCATGATCACCCCGGCCAGTTGCTGGATCAGCAAGGTGATATTCATCGCCAGACCGGAGAGCATTTTCACGCGCAGCTCAAGGCGGCTGAGAGTACCGATGGTCTGCTCCCACTGGTATTGGCGTTCGCTTTCGGCGTTGTTGACCTTGACCGCGTCGAGGCCGGCGAGGGTTTCGATCAGGCTCGACTGACGCTCGGCGCCGAGGGCCATGGTGCGCTCCATGGTCGCGACCAGCGGCTTCTGCAACGCGTAACCGATCAACAGCGCAATCGGGAACGCCAGCACCGGAATCCACACCAAATGCCCGCCGAGAATCGCGATGACGATGAAAATCAGAATGGTGAACGGCAGGTCGATCAGGCTGGTCAGGGTCAGCGAGGCGAGAAAGTCGCGCAGGCTCTGAAACTCATGGATGTTCTGCGCGAAACTGCCGACCCGCGCCGGGCGGTACTTCATGGCCATGCCGACGATGCGTTCGAACAGCGTCGCGGAGATGATCAGGTCGGTTTTCTTGCCGGCCAGATCCAGGCACAGACTGCGCAGGCTCTTGAGGATCAGGTCGAAAATGTAGGCACCGGTGATGCCCAGCGCCAGCACCCACAGGGTCGCTTCGGCCTGGTTCGGCACCACGCGGTCGTAGACGTTCATCACGAACAGCGGCGCGGCCATGGCGATGATGTTGATCAGAAAACTCGCGGCGATCGCATCGGCGTACAGCCAGCGCGAACGCTTGAGGGTATCGCGGAACCACGAGCGCGCACGCGGGATCAGCGTGCCGTGGTTGACGTCGAATTTGTGCTGCGGCTGGGCGAAGAACACTTTGCCGGTGTAGTCGTCGGCCAGCAGTTCGCGGCTGACCACCGATTCGCCGCCGTCGCTTTCGCTGAGCAGCACCCGGGCTTCGTTGTCACCTTGCCAGCCGAGCAGGACGGCGCTGCGGCCATCCTTGAGCAGCAACAGCGCCGGCATGGCAATCGCCGGAATCTCTTCCAGCTTGCGTTGCAGCACCCGACCCTGCAGCCCGGCGCGAGCCGCTGCGCGGGGCAGCAACTCGACGCTCAGGCGCTGCTTGGGCAGCGGCAGACCGGTGGTGAGCATCGCGGCACTGGCGGGTTTCTGGTGCAGCATGCACAGAGCGAGCAGACCATCCAGCAACGGATCGTCGTGCATCGCGCGCGGATCATGAATGAGTTGAACTCGACTGACTTCTGATTCCACGCTCGGCACTCTTGGCTAACAATTGAACAATGAAGGTTCTGCTCAATTCATACCCGGCAGTTGGACCTTCGGCTTCACATCGTTCTGCACGACGGATGCCAACGGTGCGACCACTCCCTGGCTCTTGAGCAACTCGCCCATGGTCGCCTTGATTCGATACTGAGTAAATAACTGAATGTTCTTGATCTCGGCCAAACGGCGCGAAGCGGTGAACAACTCGTTTTCGCTGTCGAGCAAATCGAGCAGGGTGCGCTCGCCGAGGCTGAATTGACGCTGGTAAGCGGTACGCACGGCGGTGCTGTGATCAACGTACTGCTGAGCGATCGGCACCTGCGCATTGGCGTTGTTCAGGGCGTTCCAGGCCAGGCCCAGTTCTTCGTTCAACTGACGCAGGGCGTTGTTGCGGATGTCCAGCGCCTGGTTCGACAGGTACGACTTGGATTCCAGATCGGCCTTGTTGCTGCCACCGGAGTACAGGTTGAAGCGCATGCGCAGCATGGCCTGCCACTCGTTGTTATGGCCGTTCTGACCGTCGAGATCGTTGTCGGCGGTGCGACCCAGCTCGGCGTCGAAACGTGGGTAGAAGGTCGACTTGGCGGTTTCGTACTGCTTCTCGGCAGCAGCGATATCGGACTCGGCCGAGCGCAGGATCGGGCTGTTTTCCAGCATCTGCTGCCGCGCTTCATTGAGGTTGGCCGGCATCATTGCCATGAACGGCGCCGGACGCTCCAACTGGTCAGGCATCTGGCCGACAGCGCTGAGGAAGTTGGTCTCGGAGTCAGCGAGGTTAGTCTGCTCGGTGATCAGGTTATTACGCGCCTGTGCCATCCGCGCTTCGGCCTGATCGAGGTCGGCACCACTGCCGACGCCGCGCTGGGTGCGCAGCTGAATCTGGTCGTAGATGCGCTGATGGCTCTTGAGGTTTTCTTCGGCCAGACGCACGAATTCGCGGCGGGTCAACACGTCCAGGTACACCTGGGCGACGGTCAGCGCGGTGCGCTCGGAAGTCCCCAGCAGGGAGTAGGCGCGGGAGTTGACGGTGGCTTGTTGACGCCCGACTTCGCTCGACGTCGCAAAACCGTCAAAGACCATTTGCGAGAGACGTAAACTTGACTCACTGCGGTTCAGCGTCTCCCAGTGGTTGCCGCCACCGTTGGCGCGCGTGGTCACGCTGTCGGTGCCCTCACGGCCATAACCGCCCAGCAGGTCGACCTTGGGCAGGTATCCACCTTTCGCAGCCTTTAACTGATAATCCGCGGCCAAACGACTGTTGACCCCTGCCTGGATTTCCGGATGGACATCCAGTGCCTGTTGCATGGCTTCCGGTAAGGATTGTGCATGGGCGAAAGAGGCGGCCAGAGCGAAGGGTAGAGCCTTGAACAAGTGCAAACGCATGGTAAAGATTTCCCAGGACTTCTTGTCTTGAATCACAGCAAAACGTGCTGCTGCGTCGGATGATTGGCAACCGGAATGACCGTATGTCGGAAAGTTCAAAATAGGAACTGGATCACACGCTGAGGGATAGGTCGCCGCGGAAATATCAATGTGACATTAGTGGGGCGATTGTTTAGGATGGCACCCAGAAGGTCAATAGTTTGGCATAAAGTTAATAGCGAAAGAATCTAGCCAAAATATTGACGAAAAGAAGCGTCAAACTTGATTCGCAAATTTTAAAAGTACGTCCAGACTGAATCGGCGCCGAAGCCATCAGGCAATGGAAGTCAACTGAACGTAACACCCGGAGAGTCTTCAATGAGCAGTGTTGTTGCCATCGTCAAAAGCATTGTCGGTCAGGTATTCGTGGTATCCCCCGAGGGTGTACGCCGCGTGCTCGTTGAAGGCGATCGCCTGTTCGTCGGCGACCAGATCGATACTGGCCTCTCCGGCGCTGTATCGCTGGAACTGGCGGATGGCCGCACCCTGGACCTGGGTCGCGAAACGCAGTGGAGCGCCAACGCGCCCGACTCCAGCACGGACCTGGCCGAAGCCACCGCGCAGGCCGCACCTTCTGTAGCCGAGTTGCAGCAGGCCATCGCCGCCGGCGCCGACCCGACCACTGCCCTTGAAGCCACCGCTGCCGGCGCGACCGCCGCGGGGACTGGCGGCGCGGCAGGCGGCGGCCACAGCTTCGTGATGCTCGACGCCACTGCTGGCCGCGTCGACCCGACCATCGGCTTCCCGACCGCGGGCATCAACGCCGGTGCGCAAGCGGCGCAGAACATCACCGGTGGCCAGACCACCGATACCACCGCCAACGCCCTGCGTGAATCGACCCTGAGCCTCAGCGCCACGCCGACCATCACCGAAGCCGGCGGCGTGCTGGTGTACACCGCGACCCTGACCCAGGCGCCGCTGACCGACCTGACCATCACCCTGTCCAACGGCTCGGTGATCGTGATTCCGGCCGGCTCCACCACCGGCACCGTCAACGTGCCGCTGGCGCCGAACGACACCGTTTACAACGACCCGACCCAGATCGACGTGACCGTCACCGGCACCACTGGCGGCAACGGCATCACCGTGACCCCGCCGACCACTCCGGCCACGACCCAGGTCACCGACACAATCGACACCACCACCGTCACCCTGACCGCTGGCAGCAGCGTCACCGAAGGTGGTCAGATCACCTACACCGCGACCCTGACCAACCCGGCACAGACGCCGGTCACCGTCACCCTGTCCAACGGCTCGACCATCACCATCGAAGCGGGCCAGACCACAGGCACCGTCAACGTGCCCACTGCGCCGAACGACGTCTATAACAACGGCAGCACCGTCACTACCACCATTACCGGTGCCAGTGGCGGCAACTTCGAGAACCTGGTGCCGAACACGACGCCAGCCGTGACGAACATCGTCGATTCGCGCGACACCACCGGCCTGACCCTCACCGCCACCGGTACCGTGGTCGAAGGTGGCCAGATCACCTACACCGCGACCCTGACCAATCCGGCACAGACGCCGGTCACCGTCACCCTGTCCAACGGCTCGACCATCACCATCGAAGCCGGCCAGACCACTGGCACCGTCAACGTGCCGACCGCGCCGAACGACGTCTACAACAACGGCGGCACCGTCAGCACCACGATTACCGGTGCGACCGGCGGCAACTTCGAGAATCTGGTGCCGAACACCACGCCGGCGACCACCACCGTCACCGACTCCATCGACACCACCAACCTGTCGCTGAGTGCCACCGGCACCGTCGCTGAAGGCGGCTCGATCGTTTACACCGCCACCCTGACCAACCCGGCCGGCACCCCGGTGACCGTGACGTTGAGCAACGGCTCCGTCATCACCATCGAGGCTGGCAAAACCACCGGTACCGTGACCGTTCCGGCGCCTGCGGATGACGTCTACAAAGACGCCGGCAAGGTCGAAGTCAGCATCACCGGCACCAGCGGTGGCAATTTCGAGAACCTGGTGCCGAGCACCGTTCCGGCTGTTACCGAAGTCACTGACACCATCGATACCTCGACCGTCAAACTGACTGCCGATACGTCGGTCGCTGAGGGCGGCACTGTCACTTACACCGCCACCGTCGGTGCACCTGTGACCGGTTCGCCAGTTGTCGTGACCCTGGCCAACGGTCAGACCATCACCATCGAAGTGGGCAAAACCACCGGCACCGTGACCACCACCGCGCCGAACGATGCGTTGACCGGCAACCCACCGCTGACCAATGCCATCACCGACGTCAGTGGCGGTAACTACGAGAACCTCGTCGCCGACAAAACCCCGGTTTCGACCACCGTTACCGACACCGTCGACACCACTAACCTGACGTTGAGCGCGACCGCTACCGTGGCTGAGGGCGGTTCGATCGTTTACACCGCGACCTTGACCAATCCGGCCGGCACCCCGGTGACCGTGACCCTGAGCAATGGCTCCGTCATCACCATCGAAGCCGGTAAAACCACCGGTACCGTGACTGTTCCGGCACCTGCCGATGACGTCTATAAAGATGCCGGCAAAGTCGAAGTCAGCATCAACGGTGCAACCGGCGGCAACTTCGAAAATCTGGTGCCAAGCACTGTCCCTGCGGTCACCGAAGTGACCGACACCATCGATACTTCGACCGTCAAACTGTCCGCTGACACCTCGGTCGCCGAGGGTGGCACGGTGACTTACACCGCTACGGTTGGTGCACCCGTGACCGGTTCGCCGGTTGTCGTGACTCTGGCCAACGGTCAGTCCATCACCATCGAAGTGGGTAAAACCACCGGCACCGTGACCACCACCGCGCCGAACGATGCGTTGAACGGCCAGGCGCCGCTGACCAACTCGATCACTGGCGTGAGCGGTGGCAACTACGAAAACCTCGTGGCCGACAAGACGCCGGTCAGCACCACCGTGACCGACACCGTCGACACCACCAACCTGACGTTGAGCGCCACTGGCTCCGTCGCTGAAGGCGGTTCGATTGTCTACACCGCGACCCTGACCAACCCGGCCGGCACCCCGGTGACCGTGACCCTGAGCAATGGCTCCGTCATCACCATCGAAGCCGGTAAAACCACCGGTACCGTGACCGTTCCAGCGCCTGCCGATGACGTTTACAAAGATGCCGGCAAGGTTGAAGTCAGTATTACCGGAACCAGCGGTGGCAATTTCGAGAACCTTGTTCCGAGCACCGTTCCAGCTGTCACCGAAGTCACTGACACCATCGATACTTCGACCGTCAAACTGACCGCTGATACTTCGGTCGCTGAAGGCGGCACTGTCACTTACACCGCTACGGTTGGTGCGCCGGTGACTGGCTCGCCGGTTGTCGTGACTCTGGCCAACGGCCAGACCATCACCATCGAAGTGGGCAAGACCACTGGCACCGTGACCACCACCGCGCCGAACGATGCGTTGAACGGCCAGGCGCCGCTGACCAACTCGATCACTGGCGTGAGCGGTGGCAACTACGAAAACCTCGTGGCCGACAAGACGCCGGTCAGCACCACCGTGACCGACACCGTCGACACCACCAACCTGACGTTGAGCGCCACTGGCTCCGTCGCTGAAGGCGGTTCGATTGTCTACACCGCGACCCTGACCAACCCGGCCGGCACCCCGGTGACCGTGACCCTGAGCAATGGCTCCGTCATCACCATCGAAGCCGGTAAAACCACCGGTACCGTGACCGTTCCAGCGCCTGCCGATGACGTTTACAAAGATGCCGGCAAGGTTGAAGTCAGTATTACCGGAACCAGCGGTGGCAATTTCGAGAACCTTGTTCCGAGCACCGTTCCAGCTGTCACCGAAGTCACTGACACCATCGATACTTCGACCGTCAAACTGACCGCTGATACTTCGGTCGCTGAAGGCGGCACTGTCACTTACACCGCTACGGTTGGTGCGCCGGTGACTGGCTCGCCGGTTGTCGTGACTCTGGCCAACGGTCAGACCATCACCATCGAAGTGGGCAAGACCACTGGCACCGTGACCACCACCGCGCCGAACGATGCGTTGAATGGTCATGAGCCACTGAGCAACGCGATCACTGACGTGAGCGGTGGCAACTACGAAAATCTCGTGGCCGACAAAACCCCGGTCAGCACCACCGTCACCGACACCGTCGACACCACCAACCTGTCGCTGACTGCGACCGGCACCGTGGCGGAAGGTGGCTCGATTGTCTACACCGCGACCCTGACCAACCCGGCCGGCACCCCGGTGACTGTGACCCTGAGCAATGGCTCCGTCATCACCATCGAAGCCGGTAAAACCACCGGTACCGTGACTGTTCCGGCGCCTGCCGATGACGTCTACAAAGATGCCGGCAAGGTCGAAGTCAGCATTACCGGAACCAGCGGTGGCAATTTCGAGAACCTGGTGCCGAGCACCGTTCCAGCGGTCACCGAAGTTACCGATACCATCGATACTTCGACCGTCAAACTGACCGCGGACACCTCGGTAGCCGAGGGTGGCACCGTCACCTACACCGCTACGGTTGGCGCACCGGTGACCGGTTCGCCGGTTGTCGTGACCCTGGCCAACGGTCAGACCATCACCATCGAAGTGGGTAAAACCACCGGCACCGCAACCACCACCGCACCGAACGATGCGTTGAATGGTCACGAGCCACTGACCAACGCGATCACTGACGTGAGCGGTGGCAACTACGAAAATCTGGTGGCGGACAAAACCCCGGTCTCGACCAACGTCACCGATACCGTCGACACCACCAACCTGTCGCTGACTGCGACCGGTACCGTGGCCGAGGGCGGTTCGATCGTCTACACCGCGACCCTGACCAATCCTGCGGGCACTCCGGTGACCGTGACCTTGAGCAATGGCTCGGTCATCACCATCGAGGCCGGTAAAACCACTGGCACCGTGACTGTTCCAGCACCCGCCGATGACGTTTACAAAGACGCTGGCAAGGTTGAAGTCACGATCAAAGACGCCGCAGGCGGCAATTTCGAGAACCTGGTGCCGAGCACCGTTCCGGCTGTTACCGAAGTGACCGATACCATCGATACGTCGACGGTCAAACTCACCGCCGACACTTCGGTCGCTGAAGGCGGGACTGTCACTTACACCGCCACCGTCGGCGCACCGGTAACCGGCTCGCCGGTTGTTGTCACCTTGGCCAATGGTCAGAACATCACCATCGAAGTGGGCAAAACCACCGGCACCGTGACCACCACCGCGCCAAACGATGCGCTGAACGGTCACGAACCGCTGACCAACTCGATTACCGGCGTCACCGGTGGCAACTACGAAAACCTGGTCGCTGACAAAACTCCGGTTTCGACCACCGTTACCGACACCGTCGACACCACCGACCTGACGTTGAGCGCCACTGGCTCCGTTGCCGAAGGTGGTTCGATCGTTTACACCGCGACCTTGACCAATCCGGCCGGTACGCCGGTGACCGTGACCCTGTCGAACGGCTCGGTGATCACCATTGAAGCAGGTAAAACTACCGGCACCGTGACTGTTCCCGCCCCAGCCGATGACGTTTACAAAGACGCTGGCAAGGTTGAAGTCACGATCAAAGACGCAGCAGGCGGCAATTTCGAGAACCTGGTGCCGAGCACGGTTCCGGCTGTCACCGAAGTCACTGACACCATCGATACTTCGACCGTCAGACTGACCGCCGATACTTCGGTCGCTGAAGGCGGCACTGTCACCTACACCGCGACTGTCGGTGCTCCGGTAACCGGCTCGCCGGTTGTTGTGACCCTGGCCAACGGTCAGAACATCACCATCGAAGTCGGCAAAACCACCGGCACCGTGACCACCACCGCGCCAAACGACGCGCTGACGGGTCACGAACCGCTGACCAACTCGATCACCGGCGTCAGCGGCGGCAACTACGAAAATCTGGTCGCTGACAAAACCCCTGTCAGCACCACCGTCACTGACACCGTGGACACGACGAACCTGTCGCTCAGCGCCACCAACTCGGTCGCCGAGGGTGGTTCGATCACTTACACCGCGACCCTCACCAATGCCGCTGGCTCGCCAGTCACCGTGACGCTGTCCAACGGTTCGGTGATTACCATCGAAGCGGGCAAGACCACCGGCACCGTGACGGTTCCAGCGCCAGCCGATGACGTCTACAAAGATGCCGGCAAGGTTGAAGTCACGATCAAGGATGCTGCGGGTGGTAACTTCGAGAACCTCGTTCCGAGCACTGTTCCGGCAGTGACTGAAGTCACTGACACTATCGACACCACTTCGGTGAAACTGACCGCAACCGAGTCGGCTGCTGAAGGTGGCACCGTCACTTACACCGCGACTGTCGGTGCACCCGTGACCGGTTCGCCAGTCGTGGTGACCCTGGCCAACGGTCAGAACATCACCATCGAAGTCGGCAAAACCACCGGCACCGTGACCACCACCGCGCCAAACGATGCGTTGAACGGTCATGCGCCGTTGACTAACGCCATCACCGACGTGAGCGGCGGCAACTACGAGAATCTGGTTGCCGACAAAACCCCGGTCAGCACCACCGTTACCGACACCGTCGACACCACCAACCTGTCGCTGAGCGCGACCGGTACCGTGGCTGAGGGCGGTTCGATCGTTTATACCGCGACCTTGACCAATGCTGCCGGCTCGCCGGTCACCGTGACCCTGAGCAACGGCGCCGTGATCACCATCGACGCGGGCAAAACCACCGGCACCGTGACCGTTCCAGCACCTGCCGATGACGTCTACAAAGACGCCGGCAAGGTCGAAGTCACGATCAAGGATGCTGCGGGCGGCAACTTCGAGAACCTGGTGCCGAGCACCGTTCCGGCCGTCACCGAAGTCACCGACACCATCGACACCTCGACGGTCAAACTCACCGCCGATACTTCGGTGGCTGAAGGCGGCACTGTCACTTACACCGCTACTGTCGGCGCTCCAGTGACTGGCGCGCCTGTTGTTGTGACCCTGGCCAACGGTCAGACCATCACCATCGACATCGGCAAGACCACCGGCACCGTGACGACCACCGCACCGAACGATGCGTTGAACGGTCACGAGCCGCTGAACAACTCGATCACCAATGTCAGCGGCGGCAACTACGAAAACCTCGTCGCCGACAAGACGCCAGTCAGCACCACCGTGACCGACACCGTCGACACCACCAACCTGTCGCTGAGCGCGACGCCGGCGGTGAACGAAGGCGGGCAGATCACCTACACCGCCACCCTGACCAACGCCGCCGGCACTCCGGTGACCGTGACCTTGAGCAATGGCGCGGTGATTACCATCGACGCCGGCAAAACTTCCGGCACCGTGACCGTCGATGCGCCGAAGGATGACGTCTACAAGGACGCCGGCACCGTTGAGGCGACCATCAAGGGCGCGACCGGTGGCGACTTCGAAAACCTGGTGACCAGCAACACCCCGGCCGTGACCACCGTCAACGACACCATCGACACCTCCACCGTGTCGTTGACCGCCACCGCCAACGTCGCCGAAGGCGAAACCGTGGTTTACACCGCAAGCGTGACTGCACCAGTAACAGGCTCGCCTGTTGTGGTCACCCTGTCCAACGGCCAGACCATCACCATCGCCGTCGGTGAGACCACCGGCAGCGTGAACTTCGTCGCGCCGAACAGCCCATTGGCGGGCGGCAGCTCGCTGAGCGTGGCCATCGACAAGGTTGCCGGCGGCAACTATGAAAACCTGGTGGCCGACAAGACACCGGCGAACACCTCAGTGTCGGACACTGTCGACACCACCAACCTGAACCTGACCGCCAGCGACTCGGTGGACGAGGGTGGTTCGATCGTTTACACCGCGACCCTGACCAATCCGGCCGGGACGCCGGTGACCGTGACCCTGTCCAACGGCGCGGTGATCACCATCGAAGCCGGTAAAACGTCGGGCACCGTGACCGTTCCAGCTCCGGCTGACGACGTGTACAAAGACGCGGGTAAAGTCGAAGCAACCATTTCCAGCGCTACCGGTGGCAACTTCGAGAACCTGGTGCCGAGCACCGTTCCGGCCGTCACCAACGTGACCGACACCATCGATACCACTACGGTCAAACTGACCGCAACTGAATCCGCTGCTGAAGGTGGCACCGTCACTTACACCGCGACTGTCGGTGCGCCAGTGACTGGCTCGCCGGTCGTGGTGACCTTGGCCAACGGTCAGAACATCACCATCGAAGTGGGTAAAACCACTGGCACCGTCACCACCACTGCGCCGAACGATGCGTTGACCGGCCACGCGCCGCTGACCAACGCCATCACCGACGTGAGCGGCGGTAACTACGAAAACCTCGTGGCGGATAAAACGCCGGTTTCGACCAATGTCACCGACACCGTCGACACCACCAATCTGTCGCTCAGTGCGACCGGCACCGTGGCCGAGGGTGGCTCGATCGTCTACACCGCGACGCTGACCAACGCTGCCGGCTCACCGGTTACCGTGACGTTGAGCAACGGCGCAGTGATCACCATCGACGCCGGTAAAACCTCTGGCACCGTGACCGTTCCGGCGCCAGCCGATGACGTGTACAAAGATGCCGGCAAAGTCGAAGCGACCATTTCCAGCGCTACCGGTGGCAACTTTGAAAATCTGGTACCGAGCACTGTGCCGGCCGTCACCAATGTCACCGATACCATCGACACCACCACGGTCAAACTGACGGCGACTGAATCCGCTGCGGAAGGTGGCACCGTCACTTACACCGCGACTGTCGGCGCGCCAGTTACCGGCTCGCCTGTGGTCGTAACCTTGGCCAACGGTCAGAACATCACCATCGAAGTGGGTAAAACCACCGGCACCGTGACTACCACTGCGCCGAACGATGCGTTGACCGGTCATGCTCCTCTGACCAACGCGATCACTGACGTGACTGGTGGCAATTACGAGAATCTGGTCGCGGATAAAACGCCGGTTTCGACCAATGTCACCGACACCGTCGACACCACCAATCTGTCGCTGAGTGCGACCGGCACCGTGGCCGAGGGTGGCTCGATCGTCTACACCGCGACGCTGACCAACGCTGCCGGCTCACCGGTTACCGTGACGTTGAGCAACGGCGCAGTGATCACCATCGACGCCGGTAAAACCACCGGCACCGTGACCGTTCCGGCGCCTGCCGATGACGTGTACAAGGACGCTGGCAAAGTCGAAGCAACCATTTCCAGCGCCACCGGTGGCAACTTCGAGAACCTCGTCCCAAGCACTGTTCCTGCAGTGACCGAAGTCACCGACACCATCGACACCTCCGCCGTGAAGCTCAGCGCCGATTCTTCGGTGGCTGAAGGCGGCACCGTGACTTACACCGCGACCGTCGGTGCGCCGGTCACCGGTTCGCCGGTTGTCGTGACCTTGGCCAACGGGCAGAACATCACCATCGAAGTCGGCAAGACCACTGGCACCGTGACCACCACAGCACCGAACGATGCGCTGACCGGGCATGCACCACTGACCAACTCGATTACCGGCGTGACCGGTGGCAATTACGAGAATCTGGTCGCCGACAAAACGCCGGTTTCGACCACCGTTACTGACACCGTCGACACCACCAACCTGTCGCTCAATGCGACCGGCACCGTGGCGGAGGGTGGCTCGATCGTTTACACCGCGACCTTGACCAATGCCGCTGGCTCGCCAGTCACCGTGACTCTTTCGAACGGCGCAGTGATCACCATCGAAGCCGGTAAAACCACTGGCACCGTAACCGTTCCTGCGCCGGCGGACGACGTTTACAAAGACGCCGGTAAAGTCGAAGCAACCATTTCCACTGCTACCGGTGGCAACTTCGAAAACCTGGTGCCGAGCACTGTTCCGGCCGTCACCAACGTTACCGATACCATCGACACCACCACGGTGAAACTGACCGCGACCGAGTCTGCCGCTGAAGGCGGTACCGTCACCTACACCGCGACTGTCGGTGCCCCAGTGACCGGTTCGCCGGTCGTAGTGACGTTGGCCAACGGCCAGAACATCACCATCGAAGTCGGCAAGACCACCGGCACTGTATCTACCACCGCACCGAACGATGCACTGACCGGTCATGCTCCTCTGACCAACGCGATCACTGGCGTGACCGGCGGTAATTACGAGAGTCTGGTGGCTGACAAAACGCCAGTCAGCACCACTGTGACCGACACTGTCGACACCACCAACCTGTCGCTGAGCGCAACCAACTCGGTCGCCGAGGGTGGTTCGATCATCTACACCGCGACCTTGACCAACGCGGCTGGCTCGCCAGTCACCGTGACCCTGTCGAACGGCGCTGTGATCACCATCGAAGCCGGTAAAACCACTGGCACCGTGACCGTTCCGGCACCTGCCGATGACGTCTACAAAGACGCCGGCACCGTTCAGGCAACGATCACCAACGCTACCGGTGGCAACTTCGAAAACCTGGTACCGAGCACCGTGCCGGCTGTGACTCAGGTCACCGACACCATCGACACCACCACGGTCAAACTGACCGCGACCGAGTCTGCTGCCGAAGGTGGCACCGTCACCTACACCGCGACCGTTGGTGCGCCAGTGACGGGCTCGCCAGTCGTGGTAACTCTGGCCAACGGTCAGAACATCACCATCGAAGTCGGCAAAACCACCGGCACCGTAACCACCACCGCACCGAACGATGCGCTGACCGGCCACGCGCCGCTGATCAACGCGATCACCAACGTCAGCGGTGGCAATTACGAGAACCTCGTCGCCGACAAGACCCCGGTCAACACCACGGTCACCGATACCGTCGACACCACTAACCTGTCGCTGTCCGCGACCGGTACCGTGGCCGAAGGCGGCTCGATCGTTTACACCGCGACGCTGACCAACGCTGCCGGTTCGCCGGTTACCGTGACGTTGAGCAACGGCGCCGTGATCACCATCGACGCGGGCAAAACCACCGGCACCGTGACCGTCCCGGCACCGGCTGATGACGTTTACAAAGACGCCGGCACCGTGCAGGCCACGATCAAATCCGCCACCGGTGGCAACTTCGAAAATCTGGTGCCAAGCACCACGCCAGCCGTGACCAGCGTCACCGACACCATCGACACCACCACGGTCAAACTGACCGCGACCGAGTCTGCTGCTGAAGGTGGTACCGTCACCTACACCGCGACCGTTGGTGCACCGGTAACCGGTTCGCCAGTGACCGTGACTCTGGCCAACGGCCAGAACATCACCATCGAAGTCGGCAAAACCACCGGCACCGTGACCACCACCGCACCGAACGACGTGTTGACCGGTCATGCGCCACTGACCAACGCCATCACTAACGTCAGCGGCGGCAACTACGAAAACCTGGTGGCCGACAAGACCCCGGTCAGCACCACGGTCACCGACACCATCGACACCACCAACCTGTCCCTGAGCGCGACCGGCACCGTGGCCGAGGGTGGCTCGATCGTTTACACCGCAACGCTGACCAACGCCGCTGGTTCGCCAGTGACCGTGACGCTGAGCAACGGTGCAGTCATCACCATCGACGCCGGTAAAACCACCGGTACCGTCACCGTCCCTGCCCCGGCCGACGACGTCTACAAAGACGCCGGCACTGTTCAGGCAACGATCAAAACCGCGACCGGTGGCAGCTTCGAGAACCTGGTACCAAGCACCACGCCAGCAGTGACCAGCATCACCGACACCATCGACACCACGGGCGTGAAACTCACCGCCACGGGCACCGTGGCCGAAGGTGGCACCGTCACTTACACCGCTACCGTTGGTGCGCCAGTTACCGGCTCGCCTGTCGTCGTGACCCTGGCCAACGGCCAGACCATCACCATCGACATCGGCAAAACCACCGGCACCGTGACCAGCATCGCGCCGAATGACGCGCTGACCGGCCACGCGCCGTTGACCAACGCGATCAATAACGTGAGCGGTGGCAACTACGAAAACCTGGTGGCCGACAAAACCCCGGTCAGCACCACCGTGACCGACACTGTCGACACCACCAACCTGACCCTCAGTGCCACCAACACGGTCGCCGAGGGCGGTTCGATCATCTACACCGCGACCCTGACCAACGCGGCTGGCTCGCCAGTGACCGTTACCCTGTCGAACGGCGCGGTGATCACTATCGACGCGGGCAAAACCACTGGCACCGTGACCGTTCCTGCCCCGGCTGATGACGTCTACAAAGACGCCGGCACCGTGCAGGCAACCATCACCAATGCCAGCGGCGGCAACTTCGAAAACCTGGTACCAAGCACCGTACCGGCCGTGACCAGCGTCACCGATACCATCGACACCACTACCGTGAAGTTGTCTGCCACCGGTACAGCGGCTGAAGGCGGCAACGTCGTCTACACCGCCACCGTCGGTGCGCCAGTCACAGGTTCGCCAGTCGTGGTGACTCTGTCCAACGGCCAGACCATCACCATCGACATCGGCAAAACCACCGGCACCGTGACCACTACTGCGCCAAACGACGCGCTGACCGGCCACGCTCCACTGACCAACGCCATCACCAACGTCAGCGGCGGCAACTACGAGAACCTCGTGGCCGACAAAACGCCGGTCAGCACCACCGTGACTGATACCGTCGACACCACCAACCTGTCGCTGTCCGCGACCGGCACCGTGGCCGAAGGCGGCTCGATCGTTTACACCGCAACCCTGACTAACGCCGCTGGCTCGCCAGTGACCGTGACCCTGAGCAACGGTGCAGTGATCACGATCGATGCAGGCAAAACCACGGGCACCGTCACCGTTCCGGCTCCAGCGGACGACGTCTACAAAGACGCCGGCACCGTGCAGGCCACGATCAAGACTGCCACCGGTGGCAGCTTCGAAAATCTGGTACCAAGCACCACGCCAGCCGTGACCAGCGTCACCGACACCATCGACACCACTGGGGTGAAACTCACCGCCACGGGCACCGTGGCCGAAGGTGGCACCGTCACCTACACCGCCACCGTCGGTGCGCCTGTGACTGGTTCGCCAGTCGTGGTAACCCTGGCCAACGGCCAGACCATCACCATCGACATCGGCAAGACCACCGGCACCGTGACCAGCATCGCGCCAAACGATGCACTGACTGGCCACGCGCCGTTGACCAACTCGATCAGCAACGTGACCGGCGGCAATTACGAAAACCTCGTGGCCGACAAAACCCCGGTCAGCACCACCGTGATCGACACCGTCGACACCACCAGCCTGTCGCTGAGCGCGACCCCGGCGGTGAACGAGGGCGGCCAGATCACCTACACCGCAACCCTGAGCAACGCTGCCGGTTCCCCGGTGACCGTGACCCTGAGCAACGGCTCGGTGATCACCATCGACGCCGGTAAAACCACCGGCACCGTGACCGTTCCGGCTCCGGCTGACGATGTCTACAAAGACGCCGGCAGCGTGCAGGCGACCATCACCAATGCCAGCGGTGGCAACTTCGAGAACCTGGTACCGAGCACGGCACCGGCCGTCACCAGCGTCGCCGATACCATCGATACCACCACCGTCAGCATCACCGGCAGCACCTCGGTGACCGAAGGCCAGACCGCCAGCTACACCGTCAGCCTGACCCACCCGGCGCAAACCGACGTGACCCTGAAAATCGTCTACAGCGGCACCGCCGCCGACGGTTCGGACTTCACTGGCGTGTACACCGTGAAGATCCCGGCGGGCGCCAGCAGCGCGCAGTTCAACGTCGCGACCATCGATGACAAGATCACCGAAGGCACCGAGAACTTCGTGGTCAAGATCGACTCGGCCACCGGTGGCAATTTCGAGAACCTGGCTGTCAGCAGCACCAACGGCAGCGTCAGCACCTCGATCATCGACAACGATGCACCACCGGTCATCGACCTGGATGCCAACAACTCCAGCGGCGCCACCGGTGCCGACTACAAGGTGACGTTCACCGAAAACACGCCGGGCGCCGGCGTGTCGATTGCCGATACCGACCTGACGATCACCGACCCGGACAGCACCATGCTGACCGGTGCGACCATCGTCCTGACCAACCGTCAGGACGGCGATGCGCTGAACCTCGGCAACAGCGTCAACGGCATCACCATCAATGCCAACAGCACCAACGGCACCGTGACCCTGACCCTGTCGGGTAACGCGACGCTGGCCGACTACATGCAGGCCATCAAGAACATCACCTTCACCAACAGCAGTGAAGACCCGAGCACCGTGCCACGGATCATCACCGTGACCGTGACCGATGGCGGCAACTACTCCAACACCGCGACCACCACGGTCAACGTGGTGGCGGTCAACGATGCGCCTATTGCAGCGCCAGTCAACGTCACCGGCACCGAAGACACCCCGCTGATCCTCGGCTGGTCGACCTTCGGTGTGACCGACGTCGACAGCCCGGCCAGCAGCCTGGGGATCAAAATCACCCAGCTGCCGGGCGAAGGCAAACTGCAGTACCTGGACGGTTCGACCTGGAAAGACGTCGCCAACAACCAGACCTTCAGCAAGGCTGACATCGACGCTGGCAAGCTGCGCTTCCTGCCGGATGCCAACGAGTCGGGCGTCAACGGTTACGGCGGCACCGGCCTGGGCAACAACCAGGCCGACTACGCGCAGATCAAGTTCCAGCCCACCGACGGCCAACTGCTGGGCAACACCGGCACCGTGAAGATCGACATCACGCCAGTGGCGGATGCACCGACCGTGAGCGTGGCCGACAACAGCGTGAAATCCACCGGACTGGTCAAGGAAGTCTGGACCGGTCTGGCGGGCCTGGGTACCAGCGGCAATGGCGCTGACTCGACCACGCTGAAAAACGTGATCGATGGCGCCGGCACCCCGAACTCCAGCACCAACGTGACCAACGTGCAGTCCGACGGCAGCGTGACCGCCGGCACCGCGTCGAAAACCTCGGGCCTGATCTATCTGGAAGCCGGCAAGACCTACAGCTTCAGCGGCGTGGCTGACGACAGCCTGCTGATCACCATCGGCGGCAAGAGCGTGGCGTCGGGCACCTGGGGCGCGGGCGGTACGATCAGCGGTTCGTTCACCCCGACCACCAGCGGCTACTACACCCTGGACATCTACCACCACAACCAGAGCGGCCCGGGCAGCTATGACGTGAACCTGTCGGTCAACGGCAGCACGCCGATCGACCTGAGCAGCGCCGGCGTGCCGATCTACACCGGCGTGCAGGATCTGGTGAACGCCGGTGTGACCGTCTCCGACCTGCACGGTACCAACGGCGAAGGTTATTACGACGGCTACAAACTCAACACCGGCGCCGAAGGCACCACGGTGAAACTGTCGGCGATCAACACCGCGCTGACCGACACCGACGGCTCGGAAACCCTGAGCGTGAAGATCAGCGGTGCGCCGGTCGGTTCGGTACTCTCCGACGGCCATGGCCACAGTTTCACTGTCACCGCGAGCAACGGCGAAGCCAACGTCACCGGCTGGAGCCTCGGCAGCCTGACCGTGACCCCGCCGACCTACTACAACGGCCAGTTCAACCTGACCGTGACGTCGACTTCCACCGAGATGGTCGGCGGCTCGGCCAGCAGCACCGCGACGATTCCGGTCACCGTGGTGCCGGCGGTGTACAACGCCGTGGTCGGTACTTCGGGCGATGACACCTTCAACGGTACCGACGGCAACGACATCATGGTCGCCGACATCGGCGGTCTGACCGTGGTGCCGGGCACCAACTACAACATTGCGTTCATGGTCGACAGCTCGGGCAGTATGAGCACCTCGTCGATCAACGCGGCCAAAGACTCGCTGACCTCGGTGTTCAACACCCTCAAGCAGAGCCTGGGCGGCAGCAATTCGGGCACGGTGAACATCTTCCTGGTGGACTTCGATACCCAGGTCAACAAGTCAGTCTCGGTCAACCTCAACGACCCGAACGCGCTGACCCAGCTCAAAGCCGTACTCGACTCGATGACCTCCGGTGGCGGCACCAACTACGAAGACGTGTTCAAGACCACGGCCAACTTTTTCCAGAGCACGGAAGCGCTGGCCAACACCGGGGCGAAGAACCTTACCTACTTCATCACCGACGGCCAGCCGACCTACTACCAGAGCGGCGAGCAGACCAACCCGACGCTGTATGGCAGCGTGAAGTTCGACAGTGTGGTCACGACCAGCAACTACAAGCTGGGCGATACCTTCAGCACGTACATCGACAATACGCATTACCTGAGCATCACCGCCAGCGGTTATGCCCAGTTGCAGACCTACAACGGCCGCGGCTGGACCACCACCAACCTGGGCACTGTCCACGCTCAGGGTGATGGCACCTACGAGCTGTCGAGCCTGGCCGGTACTGGTAACAGCACCACGACTGCCACCACCGACAACTCCAGCAGCAGCTTCGCCTTGCTCAGCGGTCTGTCGAATGTCGAAGCCATCGGTATCAACAGCGGTGTCAGCCTCAACGACCTGAAACCGTATGACTCGGATCACTTGCCGCAAACCAACATCGATCCGAAGGATCTGGCCAACTCGATCATCGGCCATACCGAAGCAACGATGCCGGGCAACGACACCGTCAGCGGTGGCGACGGCAACGACATCCTGTTCGGCGACCTGGTGAGCTTCAACGGCATTGCCGGCGAGGGTTATCAGGCGATGCAGGCGTTCGTGGCGCAGCAGACCGGCGTGGATGTCAGCAAAGTCACTACCAGCAATGTGCACCAGTACATCACCGAGCACTATCAGGCGTTCGATGTCTCCGGTGCGCACGATGGCAACGACACGCTGTTGGGTGGCGCAGGCAATGACATCCTGTTCGGCTCGGGCGGCAACGACCTGCTCGACGGCGGCAAGGGCAATGACATCCTGCTCGGCGGCACCGGCAACGACACGCTGATCGGTGGCCAGGGCAATGACATCCTGATCGGTGGTTCCGGTGCTGACACCTTCGTCTGGAAAGCAGGCGACACCGGCAACGACGTGATCAAGGACTTCAACGCCAGCGAAGGCGACCGCATCGACCTGCGTGACCTGTTGCAGGGCGAAACCGGCAGCACCATCGACAACTTCCTGAAGATCACCACGGTTGATGGCACGTCGTCGCTGCAAGTCAGCTCGGCGGGCAAGTTCAACTCCGGCGACGCGGCAGCCGCCACGCCGGACGTGACGATCAAACTGGAAGGCAACAACTGGTCGAGCGCCAACATTCACAACCTGATCGCCGGCAGCGATCCGACCATCAAGGTCGACCACAACAACAGCTGATGCGTGAACAAAACGGCCGCCCCTTGGGGCGGCCGTCACGTTTGCGGCTAACTCGGCGGTGACGATTTCGTCGCCAGCCCGCATACTCGCGCGCAGTTGGCCTATGCTGCTGACAGCATGACGCTGGTTCTTTCTGAGGGATGCTCAATGTTTTACGTGCAACGCGATGCGCAGGGTCAGTTGATTCGCGTGGAAGCGGCGGCCTACGCCGAGGCCACGGAAACGCTGCCGGCCGACCACCATGACATCCAGGCCTGGTTCGCCAACGCGGCCGTGGAAAACAGCCTCAAACAGCTCAAGCAGAGCGACTTTGAAATGATTCGGGTACTCGACGACCTGATTCAGGTGCTGACCCAGAAGGGCGTGATCCGCGTCACCGACCTGCCCCCGGCGGCGCAGGCCAAACTGATGGACCGGACCCAGGCACGGGAAGCGTTGGGCGGGTTGAGCCAGTTGATCGATGAAGATGAAGGCGGGCTGATCTGATCCGCGATCTTCAGTGACCTGGCAGTCCCCTTCGCGAGCAGGCTCGCTCCCACATTGGAATGCATATCAAATGTGGGAGCGAGCCTGCTCGCGAAGACGGCATCAATGACGCCGCCGCACTAAAAGTTTAATTCCAGGGCTTGGGCTCACCAAACAGCTGCCCCTGCACCCCATACAAACCCATCTCGCGAATCACCGACAATTCCCCTTCGGTCTCGACGCGCTCGGCAATCAGCGGCAGATCAATGCTGTGCGCCGCCCGCTGGATGGCTTCGATGAACAGACGCTTGTCACTTTCCTGATCGATCGCACGAATATAGCTGCCATCGATCTTCAGATACGCCAGCCCCAGCCTCGCCAGGTTGCCGATCATGCTGAAGCGTCCACCAAAGCGCTGCAGGCTCAAGGAGAAACCGAGCTCACGCAAACGCCGGGTCAACTGCTCCAGCACCGCCTGCTCCGGCAGTTGCTCCTCACCGATCTCCAGCGTCAGACGCTCGCCGAGGTCGGAGTGCGCGCGCAGAATCTCGAACACTTTGTTCAATGCCTGTGGATCGGCCAGGGTTGCCGAGGACAGGTTCAGCGCCAGCGAATCCTCGTGCCCTTTCATCTGCTCCAGAACGCGTTCGAGCATCAAGCGGTCAAGTCGTGCGGTCCAGCCGAAACGCTCGAGCCACGGCAGGAAACGTCCGGCGGGAATGGTCTGGCCCTGCTCATCCAGCAAGCGCGAGAGCACTTTGTAATGCAGCACCAGTTGCGTGTCCTGCGCAGCCACCACCGGTTGGAAATACAACTCGAAGCGCTGCTGATTCAGCGCCTGATCAAGCAATCGATGCCAGGCGTGGTGATCGTCGCCAACCTCGGCCACCAGGCTCTGATCGATGCACGCCCAGTTCTGCTCGCCCTGCCCTTCGGCCTGCGCCAGCGCCTGATCACCCAGGGTCAGCACTGCTTGCGGTGAATCGCCGTGGGCAAACGGGGCGAGGCCGATGGAGGCCACGGCCGGCACATCAGTGGCGCCGGTGGCGTGCAGGCTGCTCAGCGCACTGTCGAGGTTTTGCGCCAGTTGCAGCGCCTCTTCACGCACCAGCCCCGGCGCCAGCACGGCGAATTCACCGCCGCGAATCCGGGTGATGAGGTTCTGGGTTTCCGGGTATTTGGCGCATTCGCGGGACAACTGCTCGCCGACGGCTTTCAACAATTCATCCGTGCGCTGACCGCCCAGGCGCTGGTTGAGCCCGGCCAGATCCTTGACCCGCAACAGCAGCAGGTAACCGGAACTGGCCTGCTCCGGGTTGCTCACGCGGTTGTGCAGTTGCATCTCGAAATAGCGCCGGTTGGCCAGCCCCGTGAGGGTGTCCTGATAAGACTCGGCGCGCAGTTTTTCGCTGCGCTCGGCCTGTTCCTGGAACAACGCCTTGAGCTTCTCGACCATCTGGTTCATCGCCTGCACCACGCGCCGCAGTTCCGGGGTGCGCGGTAGCTCCGGCAGGCTGAGGAACTCGCGACGGGCGATGGCGTGGGACTGTTTGACCATGTAATCCAGCGGGCGCAATTGCCGGCGCAGCAGCAACGCACCGAGCACCGCACTGACCGCGCCGCACAGCAACAGCCAGCCGAGGCTGCCCAACGCGCTCTGCCACAGCTTGGCCACGGCAAACATCGGGTGGCTGACCACCTCGACCCGCGCGGCCTGCTCCCAGCCACGGCTGACCAAGGCATCGCCACCGGCCGGTTCCAGGCCGATCAGTTTGACGAACCAGTCAGGCACATTGCTCACCGCCGGAATCCCGCTGCGCTCGACGATGGTCTGGTCGGTCTTGAGGTCGACCACACGGATGCTCGCGTAATAGCCGCTGTCGAAAATCGAGCTGACCAGCAGCTCGACCATCGCCGGATCGTCGATATTCGGCGTCAGCGACAACGCCAGCGCCGTGGCGGCATCCTGGGCATGGGAGCGCAGCTGGTTGACGTACTGGGTGCGCGAGCTCTCCAGACTGACCATGAAGCTGCCGGTGAAGGCGACCACCAGGAACAGACAGATAGCGATCAACAGCTGTTTGAACAAAGACATCTGAGCGCGTGCTCCTAGTTAGTCGTTTCGACCGGAAAACCTTCGGCCTGCATTTTCTTCAGCACATCCTGCCAGCGCGACAGGCGTTTGGTGTCACCGACCTTTTTGTTGCCCTTGGCTCCCGGCAGGTACAGACCTTCAGCATTGAAAGAGTAGACCGGCAGCAAATCGGTTCGCTGGGACGCAGGCTGAATAGGATCGATCAGGCTGTCGAGCACCAGCGGCATGGCATCGGGGGTGGCGTAGTAAGTCAGTACCATGTGCGCGCGATTCTGGCGCAGTGCCTTGACGTAGGTGATGCGCAGCTTGTCACTGGAAACCCCGAGATGGCGCAGGCTGAAATACTTGGCGATCGCGTAGTCTTCGCAATCACCGGCGCCTTTCCACAGCGCTTCGATCGGTGTCTCCCAATAATCGACCTGGCCCCACAGATCGATGTCCTCTACATAGCGCACCTGTTTGTTGAAAAACAGGTTCACGACTTTCAGCTTTTCCATCTCGCTGACTTGTTTCTGCGTGGCCAGCAGGTTCTGCCAGGCATCGATCCGCTGCTGCCCGGCGCCCAGCGGCCCGTACAGCGCCGTGGCTTTGCGGCTGATCGCGGAAAAATCCCAATCGGCATGCAGACCGCCCAGCATGACGCCGGCCAGCAGCAGTGCGCAGCCTAGCCAGCGCAAAGTCCGAGGGATCGCGAAACGTACCGCCACAGCTGGTTTCCAAGGGGGCAGGAAGGAAAGCGTTTGATGGTGAAGCTTAGCCCGGCAAAAAACAATGGCACCATGAGATCATCGCCAGCGCGCTAAACTTTACTCAGGACAGCAATCCTTTACGTGGTTTGACAACCTGTAGAGCAATCACTAGTGTCTTTGGATCCAAATTACGTCTTCATTCAGGGTGAGTAGTTGTGACACAGAAGCCCAAACCGCTGCACAGCATCAAAGTCGATGGGCCGATTCCTGCACATCTTGCCCGTTCGATCATCGAGGAGACGTTGCGCTCGGCGATCCTTGACGGTCGTTTACCGTGCGGCACTGCCCTGCGTCAGCAGGATCTGGCTGACCTGTTCGGGGTCAGCCGCATGCCGGTGCGCGAGGCTCTGCGTCAGCTGGAGGCTCAGGAGCTGCTGAGCGTCACGACCCACAAAGGCGCCGTGGTTGCCCCGCTGATTCAGGGCGACGCTACCGAAACCTACGAGTTGCGAATCCTGCTCGAATCCGAAGCCATGCGCCAGTCGGTTCCGCTGCTGACCAGCACCGATCACGCGCTTGCCGCCAGTTTTATCGAAGCACTTGAGACCCAGCACGACTACAGCGAAATCGGTCGGCTCAATCGCCTGTTCCACATGGCGTTGTACAGCAAGGCGCCGAATCAGCGGTTGCTGCGACTGGTCGAAGGCGGCCTGAATGAAGAAGAGCGCTTTCTGCGTTTCAACCTTGAAGCCATGGGCCTGGGCAAACTGTCCCAGGAAGATCACCGCGCGATGCTCCAGGCCGTAATCGAACGCGATGTCGAACTGTCGGTGAAGCTGCTC
This sequence comes from Pseudomonas sp. m6p, assembly GCF_055760375.1. Classification (NCBI taxonomy): domain Bacteria; kingdom Pseudomonadati; phylum Pseudomonadota; class Gammaproteobacteria; order Pseudomonadales; family Pseudomonadaceae; genus Pseudomonas; species Pseudomonas sp. m6p. The sequence continues at coordinate 6,037,934 of NZ_CM147084.1, read as the reverse complement.
ACACAACACCTCAACCGTGGCGTCGAGGTGATCACCCGTTACCTCGCCAGCCCTGCCGGACAACACCGCAAGGCCGTTCGCTGATCCCCTCCACGCCGGTTTCAGGCCCTTGCAGCTGACCGGCGAATAACCCGCTTACAAATCCTCTCTACGGTCTGCCGCAAACCCGGTGGCGGATTCGCCTGTTCGCTCTAACCTCCCAGCGCCCCCATAAGTCCGGTATTGCAGCTCGCCGCGGACGAATCGGTCATAGCCGTCCCGCCAATTTACCCGCACTCTTGAACAGCCAACCCATGAAGAACGGGGACGCACCGCACCGCCGGCGCAGTCCTCGCACCAGGAACCTACGGAAGGAGCCTTGCCACGGGATAAAAGGAAGTTACGGCGCCGTTCCCGGCCAACTTTCACCCCTATACATAACTTCAACCCTTGTATCGAAAAGTTGCTCTGAGTGAGGCATTCACTCTTGTCTTCAATTTTGGCCACTGTTCGCCGAAAGGAGCAACTACGCCCAAGTAAAACCTAATTAATAAGTTTTACCGGATCGTCTCATACTTAAAAAACAGCAAACTTAAAATAATTAAAAATAAACTTGTTAAGTTATTTGATGATGTATTAGCTTTTCCTCGCCGAGCAGGTTAAACCCCGCAAACACGGCACGGCTCCGCACTCAGCTGACAGCCTTGGCAAATAGTCGCCCAGGCATAGCCCAGAGCCTCCCATGCACTTCGCACACTTTCATTTATCTGAATGAGGCCAGCGCTCGCCACTATAAAAGTTCAAGAAACAGCCAGTCCGCGTTGACGCACCGAACGAGCAACTTTCTCTATTCCAATAACACCGAGGTTAGCCATGATGCCAACTAAAGAACAACTCGCCCTGATAAAAGCTCAATTGAGCGTTCATCCGATCTTTACTGAAATCGATTCGTTATCGGTACTGCGCCGGTTCATGGAATCCCACGTCTTCGCCGTCTGGGATTTCATGTCGCTGACCAAGCGTCTCCAACAAGAACTGACCTGCACCCGTCTGCCCTGGCTGCCGCCGCGTGATCCGCATGCTGCGCGGCTGATCAACGAGATCGTGCTCGGCGAAGAGTCCGACGACCGTCCCGCTCACGGCCATTACAGTCATTTCGAGCTGTATCTGGACGCCATGCGCGAAGTCGGTGCGAGCACCACGGCAGTCGAACGCTTTGTCGCGTTGCAACAGGAAGGCGTGAGTTACGACGTCGCCCTGCAAAGCGTGGAAGTGGATCCGGCAGCAGCAAAATTTGTTCGCGAGACGCTAAACACCGCGCTGCATGCGCCAGGCCACAGCGTCGCTGCCGCGTTCCTGCATGGTCGCGAGAGCGTCATCCCGACCATGTTCCAGCGCATCCTCGATGACTGGGGGATCGGTATCGAACAGGCGCCGACCTTTCGCTATTACCTGGAGCGCCACATCGAGGTCGATTCCGAAGATCACGGTCCGGCGGCGGAGCAACTGCTTGAGCGTCTGGTCGATGGCGATCCGCAACGCGAAGCCGAGGTCTACGCCAGCGCCATCGCGGCAGTGGAAAGCCGCATCGCCTTGTGGGACGGCCTGCGTCTGAGCATGCGCGAACCGTTGGCGGAGGTGGCCCAATGAACGCCGCCGATTACCAATCCTTCGCCGACGCCTGGGAAAGCCGCGCCACCATCCGCACCCGGCCACGGCGCGTACTGGAAGACGATGAGCGCCTGATCTATCCGTTGAGCCGCCAGCCCTTGGTACTCAGCGAAACCTTCCTGCGCGAGTGCCCGCAACAACGGGATTTTGCCCTGGTGCAGACGCTGTACAAGTTCATCAACGACGTGGTGATTTTCGAGACCGAGATCGTCGACAAGACCGCGCGCAGTATCGCCAAGAATCGCTTTGCCGTGGCCTTCCCGTTCGCCTGTCGCTACGACGCCATGACCGTGGTGGTGGACGAGGATTACCACGCGCTGGTGGCGATGGACTTCATGCAGCAGACCGTGGCGATGACCGGCATCGAGCCGATCGAACTGCCCACTGAAATCGAACTGAGCCGGGCAATTCCTGCCGCCGTGGCACTGGCGCCCGAGCACCTGCGCAGCGCAGTGGAACTGATCTGCGTGGCCATCGCCGAAAACACCGTAACCGGCGATGTCGCAGCGTTTGCCCGGGACGATACGGTCAAGCCGTCGATCAAAGGCCTGATGGCCGATCACTTGCTCGATGAGGGCCGGCACTCCAGTTTCTGGGCGCGCATGGTGCGCATCTATTGGCACACCACCAGTGACGCAGACCGGGAAACCATCGCGCAGATCCTGCCGGTGTTCATCGGCCATTACCTGACCAACGACATTCAGAAGTCCTTCGATCTGCGCCTGATCGACGCCTTGCCGGTCAGCGATGCCGTGCGCCGTTCCCTCAGTGACGAGATGACCGGGCTGGCCTTCCCGATCAATCGCCACCATCCGCTGGTGGGCAACATCGTGCGTTTTTTCCACAGCAGCTCGCTGCTCGACACGCCCTGCGTGCAGCACGCCCTGCGCGACTATCTGGTTTGATGAGGAGGCTGACATGAGACGTCTCGACATTTTGCTGATTGGCGCCAGCCAGGCCATGACCGACCTGGCGCAGGAACTCGAACAACACGGTCACACCTTGCTGCGCAGCGGCGCGGCGCAATCGCCGGTGGATCTGATCATCGACGATGGCTTCATCGGCGCCGGCGATTTCTGCGCCATCCCGCACTTGCATCTGCGCCTGGGTATCGCTGCGCAAAGCCTTGGCGGTTTACCAACGCTCGACCTGCTGTGCTTCCTTGGTTCGTCTCTGATCTGCCGAGTGCCGATTGGCGATGAGCCGTCCGGCAACGGTCAGGCTCTGCGCCAGCGGGTGCTGACGCAGGTGGTCGACGAAGTTGCGCTGCTGGTCAGCCGTTTCTCCCGCGATGCCGAGTATTTCCAGCAGGTGATGCCCGCCACGGCAGCGGATTTCGAACAGGTGGAAGACCTGCGGTTTCTCGACAGCCTGGCCTACGTCCATCGCCTTAACGACACGGCCAACCCGATGCTGCTCAAGCAGGCGCAGATCCCGTTGATCGAACGCCTGCAACGCAGCCTGATCGAACACGCCGAGCGACCGGCGCTGCACCTGGCCGAGCAGTCGCTCAGCTATCGCCAGTTACACGCCCACAGCTGTGCGATCCAGCAACGCCTGCTGCCATTGCTCGAGCAACATCCGCAGCCGTGGATCGTAGGTATCTGTCAGCCGAAAAGCCCGGCGCTGTTTGCCTCGATTCTGGCGGTGCTCGGCAGTGGCGCGGTGTACCTGCCGCTGGAGCCGAGCCATCCGTTGCAGCGCCAGCAATACATCCTGCAGAACGCCGGCGCGGTTTTGTTGCTGCACGACGGCGAGCACCCGCTGAGTGAGTCAATGCCCGGTCTGGATGTCAGCTGTATCGACAGCGCGGATGCGGATCCCAGCCAACCGTTGATGCGTCAGCGGCCGACGCTTGAAGCGCCGTGCATGGCGCTCTATACCTCGGGCACCACCGGGCATCCGAAGGGCGTGCTGCTGAGCCAGGCGAACCTCGCGCACTTCACCGCGTGGTACGCCGATTACGTGCAGTTGCGCGCTGAAAGTCGGGTCTTGCAGTTCTCTTCGCTGAGCTTCGATTCTTCGCTGATCGATATCTTCCCGAGCCTGCTGCAAGGCGCCGAACTGGTGGTGCCGGATGACACCCAGCGCCGCGATCCGCTGCAACTGGTGGCGCTGATCCGCCGCCGGCAACTGACCCACGCGTTTCTGCCGCCGGCGCTGCTGAGCATCCTGCCGCTGGAGCAACTGCAAGGCGTCGAGGTCATGACCGGCGGCGACGTCTGCGAGCCCTTCGTCATCGAGCAACTGACCCGTCAGGGCAAGTTGCATAACCTCTACGGCCCCACCGAAGCCACGGTGCTGATCACCGCCCGGCAACTGCAACCGGGTGACAGCAACCGCACCCTCGGCGCGCCGATCGCCAACAGTCAGGTGCTGATTCTCGATGACGACTTGCAACCGGTGCCGGAGAACACCGTCGGCGAATTGTTCATCGTCGGCCCCGGCGTTTGCCTCGGTTATCTGAACAACCCGCAGCAGACCGCCGAGCGCTACCTGACCCTGCAACTGCCGCACGGCCAAACGTTGCGCGCGTACCGCAGCGGCGACATGGCCAAATGGGGCGAGCACGGTATCGAGCTGTGCGGACGGCGCGACAATCAGGTGAAGATCCGTGGTTTCCGGGTCGAGCCGGAAGAGATCGAACGCTGCCTGCGCGAGAGCCAGTTGTACCGTCAGGTGGCGGTGGTGATCGACAGTCAGCGGCGGATTCTGGCGTTCCTTGCGCAGCCGCAGTCGGACGCTGCACGCGATCTATTGAAGGCGCATGCCCAGCAGTTTTTGCCGGACTACATGCAACCGGTGGCGTGGACTGAACTGCCGCACATGCCATTCGCCAGCAACGGCAAGGTCGACCGCAAGGCGTTGCTGGAACTGCCGGTGAGCGTGCAGGACAGCGGCCCGAAATGCCTGCCGGCAAATGCCGACGAAGCGCTGCTGCTGGAGATCTGGGCGGAACTGCTGGAGCTGCCCACCAGCGATATTTCCACCGACGAAAGTTTCTTCAACCTCGGTGGGCATTCGATCCTGCTGTCGCGCATGTTGCTGCGTTTGCGTGAGGAATTCGGGCGCAGCATCTCGATCAACCGCTTCATCGAATTGCCGACCATCATCAAGCTCGCAACGCTGGTGCGCGGGACCGATGACAGCGCGGTGCTCAGCGCCCAGGCCATGGCCGACGCCGAACGCCCGCTGAACATCGAGCCGTTGCCGATCAGTCGCCTGGGCGATGTGCACAAGGTGATCGTCACCGGCGCCAACAGCTTTGTCGGCGTACACATTGTCGAAGCGCTGCTCGGCTGGGGCGCCAGCGAGGTGGCGTGTCTGGTGCGTGACGGTGGCGGACAAACGGCGGCGCAGCGCTTTGCCCAGGCGTTGCGCGAGAACCGTCTGGAGCATCTGGACCTGAGCCGGGTGCGGATCTACTCGGCAGACATCACCCGTCCGCAACTGGGCTTGGCCGACGCCGATTATCAGCGCCTGGATCGCGAGTTCGGCGCACTGGTGCACAACGCCGCCAACGTCAACCATGTGCTCGATTACGAGTCGCTGGCCGCGGATAACGTCGAGCCGATTTTCGAGCTGCTGCGCCTGTGTGAAGGGCGCAGCAAAAAGGTCTTCAACTTTGTCTCGACGCTGTCCGCTTCCAGCACCGTCGATGACGAAGGCCGCGTGCTCGAATTGCCCGCCGCACCGACCCCGCCGATCTACATCCGCAATGGCTACAACCTGTCGAAGTGGGTCGGCGAGCGCATCCTTGAACGGGCGCGCGAGCGTGGGGTGTGGGTCAACCTGTATCGCCCCGGCAACATCAGTTTCAACAGCCTGAGCGGCGTCTGCCAACCGCACAAGAACCGTTTGATGCTGATGCTCAAGGGCTCGATCCAACTCGGTCAGGTGCCGGCCTTCGCACTGAATTTCGACCTGATGCCGGTGGACTTTCTCGCCCGTTTCATCGCCTTCCACGCCAGCCGTTATTCGACCGAGCGAGCGGTGTTCAACCTGCACAACCCCGAGCCACTGAGTTGGGATGCCTACGTCGCTTCGTTCCGCGAAACCGGCAGCGAATTTTCGCTGGTCAGTTTCGCCGACTGGCAACAGCAACTGGGCCGGGTCGACGCCGACAACGCGCTGTTCGGCGTGCTCGGTTTCTACCTCAACGGCTTCGAGGAAGACATCGGCGACATCTCCCTGATCGGCCACGCCAACGCCCACGCCGGGGTGCAACAAATGGGCGCGCAGTACCCGGAAAAATCCCCGGCGCTGCTGCGTCGCGGCTGCGATTACCTGAAACAGATCAACTTCATCTAGTTCATCAAAAAGGAGCAACACCATGAGCAATCTGCAACCCGACACCTTGATCAAAAACCCGCACGGCTGCCACGTTGTTTCGTCGGTGGAAGTGCCGGCGGACGCGGCGCAAGTTTGGGCGGTGGTCGGCAATTTCGCCGGTTTCGACCGGTTTATTCCGGCGTTGTCGCACATCGAAATGACCGGTGAAGGCGTGTCCTCGCTGCGCAAGAAGTTCTTCAAGGACGGCAACGTGGTGGTCGAGCAACTCAACTCCCGCGATGAGCAGGCGCGCGCCATGACCTGGACCACGATCTACAACACGCTGGGTGTGGCCAATCTGTGGGCGGCGATGAACGTGGAATCTTTGGGGGTGGGCAAGTCGCGGGCGACCTGGACGATTATTGCCGAGCCGGCCAGCGGTGGTGCCGAGGCGCTGCCGGGGTTCAAGGATTTCGTGCAGGGGTTTGCCGATGATGCGATGGGGAATGTGCTGAAGCTGTTTGTCTAAGGCTTTGGCTTTGCGGTGATTGTCAGACCGCTTTCGCGAGCAGGCTCGCTCCCACATTTTGATCGCATTCCTTCTGTAGGAACGCGGTCAATTTGTGGGAGCGAGCCTGCTCGCGAAGAACGATAACGCGGTCTCGAATCTGACAATCAGATCTTGAAGCTGTCGACCAACTGCTTCAACCGATTCGCCTGCTGCGACAACGCATCACAATCCTTCAACGTTTCATTGAGGTTGGCGACGCTCTGCTGGTTCAGCAGGTTGATCTGATTGACGTCGACGTTGAGGGTTTCCACCACCGCCGTCTGCTCTTCCGTCGCGGCAGCCACCGACTGGTTCATGCCGTCGATTTCGCCGATGCGCTGGGTCACGCTGACCAGGCGCAGGCCCGCCTGATTGGCCACTTCCACGCTCTCTTCGCTGGACGCCTGACTGGCGTTCATGGTGGTCACCGCTTCACGGGAACCGACCTGCAACGAAGTGATCATCTTGTGGATCTCTTCCGCCGATTCCTGGGTGCGATGCGCGAGGTTACGCACTTCGTCCGCCACCACCGCAAAACCACGTCCGGCTTCACCGGCACGGGCCGCTTCGATGGCCGCGTTGAGCGCCAGCAGGTTGGTCTGCTGCGAGATGCCTTTGATCACATCGAGGATGTGGCCAATGTTGTCGGTGCTGGCATTGAGGGTTTCGATCTGGGTGCACGACAGGCTGATCTTCTGCGACAGCTCGGTCATCGCCTGAATCGTCTGTTCGACCACCTGACGACCGTCATCGGCCTGCTCGCTCGCGCCGCTGGCGTGTTGCGAAGCGTCGGCGGCGTTGCGGGCGATTTCCTGAGTCGCGGCGCCCAACTGGTTGATCGCGGCGGCCACGCTGTTGGTGCGGGCGCTTTGTTCGTCGGAACCGATGATCGAAGCGTTGGACGAGGCCATCACCCGTTGCGACAGGTCGTGTACATGACGGGTGGCCGACGACACTTCGGAGATCGACGCATGAATGCGCTCGACGAACTGGTTGAACGAACTGCCCAGTTCAGCGAACTCATCCTTGCCTTGCACGACCAGACGACGAGTCAGGTCGCCTTCGCCCTGGGCGATGTCCTGCATCGCACGACCCATGGTGGTCAGCGGACGCATCAGAACGTTGATCAGCAGGCTCAGCAGCAGCGCAATCGCAGCGACCGCGACGAACATCGCGATCAACGCCGAAGTGCGGAACTGGCTGAGCGCGGCATAGGCCTTGTCACGATCGATCGACAGGCCGATGTACCAGTCGGCATTCGGCAAGCCGCTGACCGGGGTGAACGACAGGATGCGCTCCTGGCCGTTGAGTACCACGTTCTGGTTGCCCTTCTCGATGCGCACGCCGGCGTTCGGGTAGATGTCCTTGAGGTTCTTCATCACCTGGTCTTTGTCCGGGCTGACGATTACCTGACCGTCACCGCTGACCAGGAATGCGTGACCGAGGCCACCGAAGTCCACCGAATTGATGATCTTCACCAGGGTTTCCAGGCTCAGGTCACCGCCGACCACACCCAGCAATTCGCCATTGTTTTTTACCGGCATGGCGATGGTCACCACCAGACCACCGACCGCCGCCATGTACGGCGGCGTCAGCATGGTTTTGTCGGCAGCGACGGCTTGCTTGTACCAAGGGCGCTGACGCGGGTCGTAGCCGTCCGGCATCTTCGCGTCAGGGCGCTGGGTGAACACACCGTTGGCTTGACCGACGTAGGTGAACTGGAAGTTCGAGGTGAAGGCCGGTTGATCGACCAGCCCCGGGAAGTCGGCGTTCTTGCCCTGATGGGCAACGTTTTGCGCGAGGTTTTCCAGCACCAGAATTCGCCCGCTCATCCAGTTCTGCACGCTGCTGGCGGTCAGATCGCCGGCCTGCTGCACGGACGACTGGAGGTTCTGGCGAATGGTGTTGCGCTGCAGGTAGTCGTTGTAGAGGGTGAACAAAGCGAAAGCCAGGACCACGACGCCCGAGGCGGCCAACAGGATTTTATGGCTGAACTTGAGATTCATTTCATGGGACTTCTTATGCAAAAGTGGGGATGCGTTCCGGGATGCAACATTCCATGTACAGCGCAGGCGGCGTTCTGACGGCCGCTCTACTTTGGTGCACGCATGTCTCACCAGTCTGTCGGCACGCTTCGGAGAAAACTTAGCGCTTTGCAGGAAATGCACGGCATTTCTGCCAGATTCCCGCCGAACGGCGTGCCAGAGCGTTCGTCTGTCATTTTTTGATGACTGTTTTGCAGCGCCGGTTGCAAATTCTGTAGCCCTTGATGACAATGCGACTAATTATCATTTGTGACGTTCGGGCTGTTGCGTTCATGTCCTCACCTGAGTTTGCAGTGCAGGCGCTTTACAGGAGTCATCACGGCTGGCTCAACGCCTGGCTGCGAGCGCGACTGGGCAATGCCGCGGATGCGGCGGATCTGGCCCAGGACACCTTCGTCCGTCTGCTGCAGCGCAGCGAACGCCTGGAACTGAAAGCACCTCGCGCATTTTTAAGCACCATCGCCCGTGGCCTGGTGATCGACCTCTGGCGTCGTGAAGAAATCGAACGCGCCTATCTCGAAACCATCGCCCACTTGCCCGAAGCCGAAGCCCCAAGCGCCGAAACCCGCGCGCTGGTAATCGAGTTGCTCGAGAGCATCGCGCGCATGCTTGAAGGCCTGCGACCGAAAGTGCGTCAGGCGTTTCTGCTGGCGCAGTGCGAAGGTTTGACCCACAAGCAGATTGCCGCGCAGATGGGTTTGTCACTGCGCTCAGTCGAACGTTACGTCGCCGCTGCGCTGTATCACTGTTACGTGTTGCGGTATGCAAGTTGATGCCTGTGGATAACAACTCAGTCGGGCGTCGCGCCGAGCCGCCGCAACAGGTGGTCAAGCAAGCCATTTACTGGTTCCTGCGGCTGCGCAACAACCATGGCAATGCGCGTCTGAGTCATCAGTGCGACGCGTGGCGCGCCGAACATCATGAACATGAACTGGCCTGGCAGCGCGTGCAGTCGCTGCAGGCTGAACTGAGCCATAACCTGCGCGCCGTGCCCGGTGCCCAAGTGGCGTTCCATACGCTGGAAAACAGTGCGCAAGGGCTCGGACGGCGACAAGCCTTGAAGCTGCTGTCTGGCGCGGTGCTGATGGGCTCCGCGGCATGGCTGGCCAAGGACACCTCCGTGTGGCAGCAGTGGCGCGCTGATTACGCTACGGCGACCGGCGAGCGTCGCGGGTTCCAGTTGCCCGACGGCACGCGGATCGAGCTGAACACTGCCAGCGCAGTGGATCTGGATTACACCGCGCAGCAGCGGCTGATCAAACTCACTCGCGGCGAAATCATCGTCACATGCGGCGGTAACGATGAAGGCGCGGCGTTCAATCGGGCGCTTCGCGTAAAAAGTCGTCACGGCGTTTATGAGCCGACCCACGCCCGCTTCATCCTGCGTCAGGACAGTGATTGCACGCGTCTGAGCGTCACCCACGGCCGTGTGACCATTCATAGCGCTGGCACCTCGGTCGAGGCACTCGCCGGGCAGACCTACCTGATCGATCACCACCAGGTACGCCCGGCGCCGCCACCAAATATGGACGCGGGCGCGTGGGTCGACGGTCTGATCGTCACTCGCAATATGCGCCTGGGCGACTTTCTCAACGAGGTCGGACGTTATCGTCCAGGTTTCGTGACGTGCGCGCCGGCGGTGGCAGATTTGCGCCTGTCCGGCGTATTCCGCCTGGAGGACACCGACAAGCTGTTGACCATTTTGCCGCAGACGTTGCCGGTGCAATTGCGCTACCGCACCCGGTGGTGGGTAATGATTGAGGCAGTGGCCTGAAATTATTTTGGCGGTTTTTTGCGGCAAATCCGGCTTGGTCAGTAAGCACTTCCATTCCGCTTTAGCGACTTGCCACGGAAACCGACAATGACTGTCCGCATCACCTCTCTGCATTTCACTGCCGAATCAGGCCTGTTACGCCACGCCGTTCGCGCCGCCCTGCTCTCCACTGTTCTAGGCACCGGAGTGTTGCCTGCCCTGAGCCTCGCCGCCAATGCCAGTGAAGCGAGCAGCCATCGCTACAACATTGGCGCCGGCCCGTTGGACGACGCGCTGAACCGGTTTGCGCGCGAGGCGGGTATCACTTTGTCGATGACACCCCAGCAAACGCAGGGGCGGCAGTCGCCGGGCGTGCAGGGCGAATATTCAACCGATCAGGCGTTGAGCCATTTGCTGAGTGGCTCGGGGCTGGAAGCGGTCAGCCAGGATGGCAGCAGCTATATTCTGCACTCGGTCAGCGACAGCGATGCACTGGCGCTGCCGGCCACTGATATCAAAGGCTTCGCTCTCGGTAACGCGCTAGGCAGCATGGAGGGCTACAACGCCACCCACAGCCAGATCGCCACCAAGACCAGTACCGCGCTGCTGGAAACTTCGCAAAGCGTATCGGTGGTGACTCGCGAGCAAATGGACGACCAAGGCTCGCAGACCGTCTCCCAGACGATGCGTTATACCCCCGGCGTGCTGACCAACCCTTACGGCGCGACGCATCGCTACGATTACGTGGCGATGCGCGGTTTCAACGACGGTTCGGTGGACAACATCTATCTCGACGGCCTCAAGTCGATGGGTGACAGCGGCACCTACAGCACCATGCAGGTCGATCCGTATTTCCTTGAACGCGTGGATATTCTCAAAGGCCCATCGTCCGTGTTGTACGGTCGCAGTTCGCCCGGTGGACTGGTGGCGCTGACCAGCAAAAAACCGTTGTACGAGGCCTATCATCAGGTTCAGGCCACGGTCGGTACCCAAGGTCAGCGCGGGGTCGGGTTTGACTTCAGCGGCCCAGTCGATGACGACAAGCGCATTGCCTATCGTCTGACCGGTTTGACGGATCAATCCGACACGCAATTCGACCACAACAAGGAAAAACGCTTCGCTCTCGCCCCGACCCTGAGCATCGATTTCACTGAAGACACTTCGCTGACGCTGCAGGCGTATCTGCAGCACGATCCGGATGGCGGCTACCACGGTGGCGTTCCGGCGGATGGCACGATTCATCAGCGCAACGGCAACCGCATCTCGCCGCACTTCTTCGAGGGCGAGCCGGGAGTTGATGGGTATTCGCGGGATCAGCAGTCTTTTGGCTATCAGTTCGAACATCGCTTCAACGATGTCTTCACGGCGCGGCAGAATTTCCGTTACCTCGACTCCAAAGTGAACATGGATCAGGTCTACGCCTATGGCTGGACGACGCCAACCAGCAACGAACTGAACCGCTATTACACCGGCGGCGATGAGCGTCTGCATGCGTTCATCGTCGACAACATGCTGCAGGCCGAATTCTTCACCGGTGCCACCAAGCACACCGTGTTGATGGGCGCAGATTATCAACGGCGCAAAACCGTGGTCGACTGGACCAGCGGCGGCCTGGCGCCGATCAATGCCTTCGATCCGGTCTACGGCAATTCGGCGATCGACATGTACGGCGAGACCAGTTATCTGCGCCGCCTGGAACAAACCGGCGTATACCTGCAAGACCTGATCGAGATAGACCAGTGGCGCTTCTCACTCGGACTGCGTCAGGACTGGGTCGAGACTTCCGATGAGAACCGTATCGCCGAAGCGGGACGGCCAGTGGGCACCGAAATCAACGACCGCCGCACCAAACTGACCGGCCGCGCTGGCGCCTTGTATCTGTTCGAAAACGGCTTGGCGCCGTACATCAGCTATTCCGAGTCGTTTAACCCGAACTCATATGCCGACAGCGCCGGCAATCCGCTGCCGCCAACCGACGGAACGCAATGGGAAGTCGGCCTGAAGTACCAGCCGCCGGGCACCGACAATCTGTTCACCGCCTCGCTGTTCCATATCGATCAGGAGAACCTGGCGACCAAGCTGCCCCAGGAAAATTTCTACCGTGCTGTCGGCGCCGTGCGTTCGCAAGGTCTGGAACTGGAAGCGCACATGCAGGTGACCGACAACCTGAAAGTGCTCGGTAGCTATACCTTCACCGATATCGAGTATTCGAAGTCGATGGTCAGTACCCTGAGCACGCCGACCGACGTGATCGAAAACAAAGGCAACTCGCCGACTCAGGCTCCGCGGCACATGGCATCGTTGTGGGCCGACTACAAGTTTGATAGCGCGGCACTGGATGGCCTGCGTTTGGGCGGTGGTGTGCGTTATGTCGGTTACAGCTGGGCGGATGCGGAAAATACACTGAAGGTACCGTCTTACACGTTGTTCGACGCATCGATCGGTTATGACCTGGGCAAGGTCGGCTTGAAGGGCGTCGACGTTCGATTGAATGCTAACAACCTGACCAACGAGTCTTACGTGGCCTCCTGCGCCAGTCTGAGCTTCTGCTACATGGGCGAAGAGCGCAACATCGCGGCCACAGTCAGCTACCAGTTCTGAACCTTAGCCTTGTGCATAAAAAAGCCAGCCCCTGATCATTCAGGGGCTGGCTTTTTCGATTTTAAGGGCGCCGTTCAAACGGCCTCAGCTGAGGCGGTGCGATTACTCCATGACAAACCGTTCCGGAAGGTTGCGTGGAAGATCAATACAGCTCGCAAAGCGGCATGAATTTTGAATTCCCTGAAACGACAAAACCCCTGTCTGCGTTAGCAGACAGGGGTTTTGGAATTTAATCTTGACGATGACCTACTCTCACATGGGGAAACCCCACACTACCATCGGCGATGCATCGTTTCACTTCTGAGTTCGGGATGGGATCAGGTGGTTCCAACGCTCTATGGTCGTCAAGAAATTCTGTATCTGGCCCGTCAACACGGTAACGTGCCAGCAAAATCGGTGACTTCTACTAAAACAAAACCCCAACTGCTTTCGCAATTGGGGTTTCGGAATTTAATCTTGACGATGACCTACTCTCACATGGGGAAACCCCACACTACCATCGGCGATGCATCGTTTCACTTCTGAGTTCGGGATGGGATCAGGTGGTTCCAACGCTCTATGGTCGTCAAGAAATTCGGGTACTGACTCGTGACCAACTGGCCTCGCTTCAGCAAATCGGGTATGTGATACAGGTGCTTTGTGAGCTGCGCGAACTTTCGGTTCATTGCGTCTTCACACACCGCAATCTGGTCTCTTTCGAGCATTCAGATTGCTTGGGTGTTATATGGTCAAGCCTCACGGGCAATTAGTATTGGTTAGCTCAACGCCTCACAGCGCTTACACACCCAACCTATCAACGTCGTAGTCTTCGACGGCCCTTCAGGGAACTCAAGGTTCCAGTGAGATCTCATCTTGAGGCAAGTTTCCCGCTTAGATGCTTTCAGCGGTTATCTTTCCCGAACATAGCTACCCGGCAATGCCACTGGCGTGACAACCGGAACACCAGAGGTTCGTCCACTCCGGTCCTCTCGTACTAGGAGCAGCCCCTCTCAAATCTCAAACGTCCACGGCAGATAGGGACCGAACTGTCTCACGACGTTCTAAACCCAGCTCGCGTACCACTTTAAATGGCGAACAGCCATACCCTTGGGACCGGCTTCAGCCCCAGGATGTGATGAGCCGACATCGAGGTGCCAAACACCGCCGTCGATATGAACTCTTGGGCGGTATCAGCCTGTTATCCCCGGAGTACCTTTTATCCGTTGAGCGATGGCCCTTCCATACAGAACCACCGGATCACTAAGACCTACTTTCGTACCTGCTCGACGTGTCTGTCTCGCAGTCAAGCGCGCTTTTGCCTTTATACTCTACGACCGATTTCCGACCGGTCTGAGCGCACCTTCGTACTCCTCCGTTACTCTTTAGGAGGAGACCGCCCCAGTCAAACTACCCACCATACACTGTCCTCGATCCGGATAACGGACCTGAGTTAGAACCTCAAAGTTGCCAGGGTGGTATTTCAAGGATGGCTCCACGCGAACTGGCGTCCACGCTTCAAAGCCTCCCACCTATCCTACACAAGCAAATTCAAAGTCCAGTGCAAAGCTATAGTAAAGGTTCACGGGGTCTTTCCGTCTAGCCGCGGATACACTGCATCTTCACAGCGATTTCAATTTCACTGAGTCTCGGGTGGAGACAGCGCCGCCATCGTTACGCCATTCGTGCAGGTCGGAACTTACCCGACAAGGAATTTCGCTACCTTAGGACCGTTATAGTTACGGCCGCCGTTTACCGGGGCTTCGATCAAGAGCTTCGCGTTAGCTAACCCCATCAATTAACCTTCCGGCACCGGGCAGGCGTCACACCCTATACGTCCACTTTCGTGTTTGCAGAGTGCTGTGTTTTTAATAAACAGTCGCAGCGGCCTGGTATCTTCGACCGGCATGAGCTTACGGAGCAAGTCCTTCACCCTCACCGGCGCACCTTCTCCCGAAGTTACGGTGCCATTTTGCCTAGTTCCTTCACCCGAGTTCTCTCAAGCGCCTTGGTATTCTCTACCCAACCACCTGTGTCGGTTTGGGGTACGGTTCCTGGTTATCTGAAGCTTAGAAGCTTTTCTTGGAAGCATGGCATCAACCACTTCGTCACCTGAAAGGTAACTCGTCATCAGCTCTCGGCCTTAAGATCCCGGATTTACCTAAGATCTCAGCCTACCACCTTAAACTTGGACAACCAACGCCAAGCTGGCCTAGCCTTCTCCGTCCCTCCATCGCAATAACCAGAAGTACAGGAATATTAACCTGTTTTCCATCGACTACGCTTTTCAGCCTCGCCTTAGGGACCGACTAACCCTGCGTCGATTAACGTTGCGCAGGAAACCTTGGTCTTTCGGCGTGGGTGTTTTTCACACCCATTGTCGTTACTCATGTCAGCATTCGCACTTCTGATACCTCCAGCAAGCTTCTCAACTCACCTTCACAGGCTTACAGAACGCTCCTCTACCGCATCACTTGCGTGATACCCGTAGCTTCGGTGTATGGTTTGAGCCCCGTTACATCTTCCGCGCAGGCCGACTCGACTAGTGAGCTATTACGCTTTCTTTAAAGGGTGGCTGCTTCTAAGC
>NZ_CM147084.1:3622500-6020000 GCF_055760375.1 Pseudomonas sp. m6p | reverse complement strand
ACATCCAACTTAACAAACCACCTACGCGCGCTTTACGCCCAGTAATTCCGATTAACGCTTGCACCCTCTGTATTACCGCGGCTGCTGGCACAGAGTTAGCCGGTGCTTATTCTGTCGGTAACGTCAAAATTGCAGAGTATTAATCTACAACCCTTCCTCCCAACTTAAAGTGCTTTACAATCCGAAGACCTTCTTCACACACGCGGCATGGCTGGATCAGGCTTTCGCCCATTGTCCAATATTCCCCACTGCTGCCTCCCGTAGGAGTCTGGACCGTGTCTCAGTTCCAGTGTGACTGATCATCCTCTCAGACCAGTTACGGATCGTCGCCTTGGTGAGCCATTACCTCACCAACTAGCTAATCCGACCTAGGCTCATCTGATAGCGCAAGGCCCGAAGGTCCCCTGCTTTCTCCCGTAGGACGTATGCGGTATTAGCGTTCCTTTCGAAACGTTGTCCCCCACTACCAGGCAGATTCCTAGGCATTACTCACCCGTCCGCCGCTGAATCCAGGAGCAAGCTCCTTTCATCCGCTCGACTTGCATGTGTTAGGCCTGCCGCCAGCGTTCAATCTGAGCCATGATCAAACTCTTCAGTTCAAACATCTTTGGGTTTTTAAGAAACCCTAAACTTGGCTCAGCAATCGTTGGTTACATCTTTGATTTCTCGCGGAGTAACTTGTGATGCTGATAATCTTGTTGACTATCAGTCTGACTCCACAAGCACCCACACGAATTGCTTGATTCAGTTGTTAAAGAGCGGTTGGTTAAGATCTTTCGTCTCAACCGAGGCGCGCATTCTACAGCAGCCTCATTTGCTGTCAAGTGATTATTTTCAGAAGTTTTCGAAGAATTCTTCAACAACTTCAACCACTTGCGCTTCCGATCTCTCGTTAGCGGGAGGCGAATTCTACAGCGTTACACGCTGCTGTCAACACCTCTTTTTCTCCGCTTTCGACCGAGAAGATCGAACCGTCAAAAGAGCCAAACATCACCGCTCTTTCAACCCCTTCCAGGCTTCGATGAACTGAAGCGACCCGCTGTCGAAAACCGCGTAACTCATTGAATCTCAAGGAGTTTTCCGTTTCGACCGCGCCGGAAGTGGGGCGAATTATAGACCTCCAGAATCTGCCGTCAACCGTTAATTTCAGTTTTCTTTCAACAACTTACGGACCGGTTAAAAAACACACAGCTGCGTCTATACATAAGCCGGAAAAACCACTCCTTCTATATAGAGGAGTATTTCAAAGCACCCCATCAGCCTTGAGTGCCTCCACGGCGCCAGCGCCCATACCCAACACCCGCTTCAAAACCTCCAACGTATGCTCGCCCAATAAAGGAGGCGCGCGACGGTATTCGACAGGCGTTTGCGACAGCCGGATCGGACTCGCCACCTGCGGGACCATTCCTGCCAGGGCATGCGGCAGCTCTATCGCCAACCCACGTGCTTTCACCTGCGGATCGTCAAACACCTGGGACAGATCATTGATCGGCCCACACGGCACGCCCGCCTGCTCCAACTGCGCCACCCATTCGGCGGTGGTCTTGAATACCGTTGCCTGACGAATCAGCGGAATCAACACCGCGCGGTTAGCCACCCGCAGCTTGTTAGTTGCGAAACGCGGATCGTCCGCCCACTGCGGCTGCCCAGCCACCTCGGCGAACTTGCGGAACTGGCCGTCATTGCCAACGGTAAGAATGAAATCACCATCAGCCGTGGGGAAGTCCTGATAAGGCACGATGTTCGGATGCGCATTGCCCAGACGCTTGGGCGCATTGCCCGTAGTCAGGTAATTCATCGCCTGATTGGCCAGACAGGCGACCTGCACATCCAGCAAAGCCATATCGATGTGTTGCCCGCCGCCATCGTGATCACGATGAGCCAGCGCTGCCAGAATCGCCACGGTCGAATACAAACCAGTAAGGATGTCCGTCAGCGCCACACCCACCTTCACCGGCCCGGCGCCTTCATCACCTTCAGGGCGACCGGTCAGGCTCATCAGCCCGCCCAACCCCTGGATCATGAAGTCATAACCGGCGCGCTTGGCATACGGCCCGGTTTGACCGAAGCCGGTGATCGAGCAATAGATCAGATCCGGATTGATCGCCTTCAGCGACTCGTAGTCCAGCCCATAGGCGGCCAGCCCCCCGACCTTGAAGTTCTCGATGAGAATGTCCGACTTCGCCGCCAGCTCCCGCACGAGGCTCTGACCTTCAGGCCGAGTGAAGTCGATCGTCACCGATTGCTTGTTGCGGTTGGCCGACAAGTAGTAAGCCGCCTCGCTGGTGTTTTCCCCGTATGCGTCCTTGAGGAAGGGCGGCCCCCAGGCGCGCGTGTCATCGCCATTGCCCGGACGCTCGACCTTGATTACCTCGGCGCCAAGGTCGGCAAGTATCTGCCCGGCCCACGGCCCGGCCAGCACGCGCGATAAATCCAGTACTCGCAGATGCGACAGCGCGCCCATGGTCGCTCTCCTGTTAATAGAACGCCTGCAGACCGGTTTGCGCGCGCCCCAGGATCAACGCGTGAACGTCGTGAGTACCTTCATAGGTATTCACCACTTCCAGGTTGACCAGGTGACGGGCCACACCGAACTCGTCGGAAATACCGTTGCCCCCCAACATGTCACGGGCCATCCGGGCAATATCCAGCGACTTGCCGCAGGAGTTGCGCTTCATGATCGAGGTGATTTCGACCGCCGCAGTACCTTCATCCTTCATGCGCCCCAGACGCAGGCAACCTTGCAGTGCCAAGGTGATCTCGGTCTGCATGTCGGCCAGCTTCTTCTGGATCAGCTGAGTCGCGGCCAATGGGCGACCGAACTGCTGACGATCAAGGGTGTATTGGCGAGCGGTGTGCCAGCAGAATTCGGCAGCGCCCAACGCGCCCCAAGAGATGCCGTAGCGCGCCGAGTTGAGGCAAGTGAACGGACCTTTCAGACCACGCACGTCCGGGAAGATGTTCTCTTCCGGTACGAAAACGTTGTCCATGACAATTTCGCCGGTGATCGATGCGCGCAGGCCAACCTTGCCGTGAATCGCCGGTGCGCTCAGGCCCTTCCAGCCTTTCTCCAGGACAAAGCCACGGATGTCGCCGGCATCGTCTTTGGCCCAGACTACAAATACGTCGGCGATCGGGCTGTTGGTGATCCACATCTTGGCGCCGGTCAGGCTGTAACCGCCGTCGACTTTGCGCGCACGGGTGATCATCGCACCCGGATCGGAACCGTGGTTGGGTTCGGTCAGACCGAAGCAGCCGATCCATTCGCCGGACGCCAGTTTCGGCAGGTATTTCTGTTTCTGCGCTTCAGTGCCGAATTCGTTGATTGGCACCATCACCAGCGAGGACTGTACGCTCATCATCGAACGGTAGCCGGAGTCGACGCGCTCCACTTCACGTGCAATCAGACCGTAGCTGACGTAGTTCAAACCGCTGCCACCGTATTGCTCAGGGATCGTCGCGCCGAGCAGGCCGACTTCGCCCATTTCGCGAAAGATCGCCGGGTCGGTTTTCTCATGGCGGAACGCTTCGAGGACACGTGGCGCCAGGCTTTGCTGAGCAAACTGGGCGGCAGTGTCGCGAATCATGCGCTCTTCTTCGGTGAGCTGTTGATCCAGCAGCAGGGGATCGATCCAGTTGAAGCTAGCTTTACCGCCCATGAGTGTGTCCTCGTAAATCGGTGAATTAACGTGGCATTGATCCTAGGCCCGGTTCGCCAGCGCGGCAAACGAGGATTTCGCATCCTGTTGTGCTAATTTCTCACTCCGAAACGTCGCTGAATGCCTTTTAAGCGGCGCATTAGTGAGGTTGACGTACATGCGCAGGAAGATTCCCAGCACCACAGCCCTGATCAGCTTCGAGGCCGCCGCTCGCCACGAAAGCTTTACCAAGGCCGCCGAAGAACTTTCCCTCACCCAAGGCGCCATTTGCCGACAGATTGCCAGCCTTGAGGAGTTCCTCAGTGTGGAACTGTTCCGACGCTCGCGACGCGGTGTGAAGCTGACGGAAGCGGGGCTGTCCTACAGCCGTCGGGTGGCCACGCAACTCGATGCCGTCGAGCGCGACACGCTCTCGGTCATGGGCCAACAGGGCACCAACGTGATCGAACTGGCGGTGGTGCCGACCTTCGGCACGCAATGGCTGCTGCCGCGGCTCAAGGATTTCCAGCTCAAGCACCCGGAAGTGACGGTTAACCTGACCAACCGCACCCGTCCGTTCCTGTTTGCCGACACCGATTTCGACGCAGCGATCTACTTCGGAGACGCCGATTGGTCGGGTACCGAGTCCCACAGACTGATGGGCGAAAATCCGATGCCAGTGTGCAGCCCAGCCCTACTCGGCAATAGAACGCATCTGACGGCTGACGAGATCGCCGAGCTGCCGTTGCTGCAACAAACCACTCGCCCTTATGCCTGGCGCCAATGGTTTAACTCACAGCAGTTGAACATCCCCCGCGACATGACAGGCCCACGCTACGAGCTATTCTCCATGCTGGCCCAGGCGGCCATGCACGACATGGGGATCGCACTGATTCCGCCGTTCCTGATTCAACGCGAACTGGCCGAGAAACGCTTGGTGATCGCCAACCCGGATGCACTCTCCAGCATCAAGGCGTATTACCTGATGATTCCGGAGCGCAAGGTCGAATCGGCGTCACTCAAGGCATTTCGCGATTGGCTGGTCAATCAGGCAAACAGCTACAGCCTAGAAGGATAAAGGCTTACAACAATTACTAACCCGGTAGTCAGGAAATTCAAAGCCCTACAGATATAAGTATTTGTCGCAAAATCGCAGACTGTATCCGAAAGTCGTACAGACGTCCCACAAGCGCCTGTGGACGTGGCTTTGAGCCTCTATTGGCGACTCATTACGTCCTATTCACGCCGCCGATGAGAATTTTTTTCAGATTCAGCCAGAATCCTTGCAAGGCACGGCCTGCAAGGGATTCAACTGGCCATCTGCGACATTCGGTCACGGGATGACTTGTAGTTAATTTTCCGTCACCCGTCATAATCCCTTGAAGGGCATAAAGTTCGCCTGCAAAATGCCGCGCCCCGCCCTGATTTGGCGGGATCGTGCTGATCGGCCGCCCCAGTCGCACCATCCGCAGTGCCTGGGTTTACTCAATAAGATCACGCAGGAGATTTGACGTGCACATTGGTGTTCCTCTCGAAACCCAGACCGGTGAAACACGGGTTGCTGCAACCCCGGAAACCATTAAAAAGCTGATCAGCCAAGGACATAAGGTCACTGTGCAAACCGGCGCTGGCGTCAAAGCCAGCGTTGTCGACAGTGCCTATGAAGCGGCGGGCGCAACCATTGGCAGTGCCAACGATGCGTTCGGTGCCGAGCTGATTCTCAAAGTGGTCGCCCCCAGCGACGCCGAACTGGCGCTGATCAAGCGTGGCACGGTGCTGGTTGGCATGCTCAACCCCTTCAATAACGAAACCATCGCCAAAATGGCCGAGTGCGGGATTACCGCGTTCGCCCTGGAAGCGGCGCCGCGCACCTCTCGCGCACAGAGCCTCGATGTGCTGTCGTCGCAGGCGAACATTGCCGGCTACAAGGCAGTGCTGCTGGCCGCGCACTACTATCCGCGCTTCATGCCGATGCTGATGACCGCTGCGGGTACCGTGAAAGCGGCGCGCGTGCTGATTCTGGGTGCCGGCGTGGCCGGGCTGCAGGCGATTGCCACGGCGAAACGTCTGGGCGCGGTGATTGAAGCGTCTGATGTGCGTCCGGCGGTGAAGGAACAGATCGAATCCCTCGGCGCCAAGTTCGTTGACGTCCCTTACGAAACTGACGAAGAGCGCGAATGCGCGGTCGGTGTCGGCGGTTACGCGCGACCAATGCCGGCAAGCTGGATGCAGCGTCAGGCCCAGGCTGTGCACGAGCGCGCCAAGCAGGCCGACATCGTCATCACCACCGCACTGATCCCGGGCCGCAAGGCGCCGACACTGTTGAGCGCAGACACCGTGGCGCAGATGAAGCCGGGCTCGGTGGTCATCGACCTCGCGGCAGCCCAGGGCGGCAACTGCCCGCTGACCGTCGCCGATCAAGTGGTGGTCGAGAACGGCGTGACCATCGTCGGCCCGACCAACCTCGCCGGTGAAGTCGCCGCAGATGCTTCGGCGCTGTACGCCCGCAACCTGCTGGACTTCCTCAAGCTGGTGTTCACCAAAGAAGGCCAGTTCGACGTCAACCTCGAAGACGACATCGTCGCCGCGTGCCTGATGTGCCGCGACGGCCAAGTCATCCGCAAAAACGCCTAAGCAGGGATTCAGACGATGGAAGAGCTTATCTCCCCCGGTATCTACAACCTGATCATCTTCGTGCTGGCGATTTATGTCGGTTACCACGTGGTCTGGAACGTTACACCTGCGCTGCACACGCCACTGATGGCGGTGACCAACGCCATTTCGGCGATTGTGATCGTCGGCGCCATGCTCGCTGCTGCGCTGACCGTCACGCCACTGGGCAAGACCATGGGCACCCTCGCCGTGGCACTGGCTGCGGTCAATGTGTTCGGTGGCTTCCTGGTTACCCGCCGCATGCTTGAGATGTTCAAGAAGAAAGCCCCGAAAGCAAAAGAAGAGGCGCCGAAGTAATGAGCATGAATCTCGTCACGACGCTCTACCTGATCGCGTCGATCTGCTTCATCCAGGCCCTCAAAGGCCTCTCGCACCCGACCACCTCGCGGCGCGGCAATCTGTTCGGCATGCTCGGCATGGCGCTGGCCATTCTCACCACCATCGGCCTCATCTATAAGCTGGGTGCCGAGCTGGCGACTGCCGGTATCGGCTATGTGATCGTTGGCCTGCTGATCGGCGGCACTGCCGGCTCGATCATGGCCAAACGCGTCGAAATGACCAAGATGCCGGAACTGGTCGCCTTCATGCACAGCATGATCGGTCTGGCGGCGGTGTTCATCGCCATTGCTGCGGTGGTTGAGCCGCAATCGCTGGGCATCGTCAAACATCTGGGTGATTCGATCCCGGCGGGTAATCGTCTGGAACTGTTCCTCGGTGCGGCGATCGGTGCGATCACCTTCTCCGGTTCGGTGATCGCCTTCGGCAAGCTGTCGGGCAAGTACAAGTTCCGCCTGTTTCAGGGTGCACCGGTACAGTTCAGCGGTCAGCACAAGCTGAACGCGGTTCTGGGCCTGGCAACGCTGGTGCTCGGCATAACCTTCATGCTCACCGGTAACCTCGCCGCGTTCGCGCTGATGCTGGCGCTGGCGTTCGTGATGGGCGTGCTGATCATCATCCCGATCGGCGGTGCCGACATGCCGGTGGTGGTGTCGATGCTCAACAGCTATTCGGGCTGGGCTGCAGCGGGTATCGGCTTCTCGCTGAACAACTCGATGCTGATCATCGCCGGCTCGCTGGTGGGTTCGAGCGGCGCAATCCTCTCGTACATCATGTGCAAGGCGATGAACCGTTCCTTCTTTAATGTACTGCTCGGTGGTTTCGGCAATACGGCCGACGCAGGACCCGCCGGTGCGAAAGAAGCCCGTCCGGTGAAATCCGGTTCGGCGGATGACGCGACCTTCCTGCTGACCAACGCCGACACCGTGATCATCGTCCCGGGCTACGGCCTGGCGGTGGCCCGCGCGCAGCATGCGTTGAAAGAGCTGACCGAGAAGCTGACACACCGTGGCGTAACCGTGAAATACGCGATCCACCCGGTGGCCGGTCGCATGCCTGGGCACATGAACGTCCTGCTCGCCGAGGCCGAAGTGCCTTACGACCAGGTGTTCGAGATGGAAGACATCAACTCCGAGTTCGGCCAAGCCGACGTGGTGCTGGTGCTCGGCGCCAACGACGTGGTCAACCCGGCCGCCAAGAACGATCCGAAATCGCCGATTGCCGGCATGCCGATTCTCGAAGCGTTCAAGGCCAAGACCATCATCGTCAACAAGCGCTCGATGGCCAGCGGCTATGCCGGTCTGGACAACGAACTGTTCTACCTGGACAAAACCATGATGGTCTTCGGCGACGCGAAAAAAGTCATCGAAGACATGGTCAAAGCGGTCGAATAATCCTCCGCAGTAGCACCGGACGCCCCGACTTATCGGGGCGTTTTCGTTTGCGCAAAGCGTCGGACAATTTGCCGCGTTGTTGCAGATCCGGTAACGGTGTTTTACTTCAAACCCGCTAAATAGACGCCTCGTTTGCGACCTTGGTAGCGGGACAGGCGCCCGCGAAATTCACT
Organism: Pseudomonas sp. m6p; assembly: GCF_055760375.1. NCBI lineage: Bacteria > Pseudomonadati > Pseudomonadota > Gammaproteobacteria > Pseudomonadales > Pseudomonadaceae > Pseudomonas > Pseudomonas sp. m6p. The sequence continues at coordinate 6,011,786 of NZ_CM147084.1, read as the reverse complement.
AGACTGCGCATCCTGATACTCGCTTCCCGAGAAAATAATCCATGTACCGTGACCGTATTCGCCTGCCTTCGTTGTTGGATAAAGTGATGAGCGCCGCCGACGCCGCCGCGCTGATTGAAGACGGCATGACCGTCGGCATGAGCGGCTTCACCCGCGCGGGCGAAGCCAAAGCTGTCCCTCACGCATTGGCCGAGCGAGCCAAGGTCACGCCGCTGAAGATCAGCCTGATGACCGGCGCCAGCCTGGGCAACGACCTCGACAAACAGCTGACCGAGGCCGGCGTGCTGTCGCGGCGCATGCCATTTCAGGTCGACAGCACCTTGCGCAAGGCAATCAACGCCGGCGAAGTGATGTTCATCGACCAGCACCTGTCGGAAACCGTCGAGCAACTGCGCAATCAGCAACTGAAGCTGCCGGACATCGCCGTGATCGAAGCCGTGGCCATCACCGAGCAGGGCCACATCGTGCCGACCACTTCGGTGGGCAACTCGGCAAGCTTCGCGATTTTTGCCAAACAGGTAATCGTCGAGATCAACCTGGCGCACAACGCCAACCTCGAAGGCCTGCATGACATCTATATCCCGACCTATCGCCCGACGCGCACGCCGATCCCACTGGTGAAAGTCGACGATCGCATCGGCAACACCGCAATCCCGATCCCGCCGGAAAAGATTGTCGCCATCGTCATCACCCAGCAGGCAGATTCGCCGTCCACGGTGTCGACCCCGGATGTCGACACCAACGCCATCGCCGAGCATCTGATCACCTTCTTCAAGCAGGAAGTCGACGCCGGTCGCATGACCAACAGGCTCGGCCCGTTGCAGGCCGGGATCGGCAACATCGCCAACGCAGTGATGTGCGGCCTGATCGATTCGCCGTTCGAAGAACTGACCATGTATTCCGAAGTACTGCAGGACTCGACCTTCGACCTGATCGACGCCGGCAAGCTGAGCTTCGCTTCGGGCAGCTCGATCACGTTGTCGGAGCGGCGCAACAGCGACGTGTTCGGCAATCTGGAGAAGTACAAGGACAAACTGGTGCTGCGCCCGCAAGAGATCTCCAATCACCCGGAAGTGGTGCGTCGTCTGGGCATCATCGGCATCAACACCGCGCTGGAGTTCGACATCTACGGTAACGTCAACTCTACCCACGTCTGCGGCACACGGATGATGAACGGCATCGGTGGCTCGGGTGATTTCGCGCGCAACGCGCACCTCGCGGTGTTCGTGACCAAATCGATCGCCAAGGGCGGGGCGATTTCCAGCGTGGTGCCGATGGTCAGCCACGTCGACCACACCGAGCATGACGTCGACATCCTGGTGACCGAAATCGGTCTGGCCGACCTGCGCGGCCTGGCCCCGCGCGAACGTGCCCGGGTGATTATCGATAACTGCGTGCACCCCGATTACCGCGAGGCGCTGAATGACTACTTCACCGCCGCCTGCGCCATCGGCGGTCATACCCCGCACATCCTCCGCGAAGCGTTGAGCTGGCACATGAATCTGGAAGAAACCGGTCGCATGCTCGCGGTGTAATTCGTACAGTCAAACCGCTGATGCAAACACAGTTTGTGTCAGCGGTTTTTTAATCCCTCCCACTCGACAAAAACTGTACTGCTGTACTGGTTGTTTCCTACGGCTTTTGCCTACTCCCTCCCTCCATTTGAGCAAAAACGCACCACAAAAGTGCGTACAGGTACAGTTTGCTCAATTTTGACCCATACACCACCTATAAACAGTTAACTGGTCACTCACAATACAGTTGAACTGTATCTAGAGAGACTAGGCAAACGAGAGGATCATGGGCACCAGTTAAACCACTACCTGATCCCGCCACAAGCGGAAGGATGTCAACCATGGAACGTACACTCAGTTCCGAACTGTTCTTCGAAGACAAAGCTGCAAAATCCCAGGCTTCCCTGCCTCTGCGCGTTATCGCCAACCTGATGTTGTGGCAGCGCCGCATTTCCAGCCGCCACCAACTGGCTCGTCTGGATTCGCGTCTGCTGGCTGACGCCGGTATCAGCGAAGCACAACGCTACGAAGAGCTGAGCAAGCCGTTCTGGCGCTAAGTAGCGTCGCTGGCTCTGGTCGTTAGACCCACCGCCAGCAACCCGAATTGAACACACAAGACCCGTCGCGGGAAACCGCGACGGGTCTTGTCGTTTCAGGGTTCGAAAGGCCCGTACAGCAGGTTGTTCAAACAACAGGTACAGTTCTAAATAATCAAAATCTGAACCAGTACAATTCTTCATCGGTGTATCTGCCGGCAAAACTGCATCGGGCGCAGCCTGTCCTTAACCCTCCTCGGCTTAAGGAAAATGCCATGAAAGACTTACAGGATGTTTCGACAGCGTCGATTCAACCCCTCATTCACTCGCACCTGCTGCGGCGCCTGGTTCGTAGCCTATGGCAGGGATTGGAGCGCGCCAGGACGCGGCGTCTGTTGGCCCAGCTGGGGCAGCGCGACCTCGCGGATCTGGGTATGAGCCACGCCGATCGGCTCAACGAGCTGGAGAAACCCTTCTGGCGCTAGCATTCTGCCCACTGTCCGAACCTTGCGCGCAGGCCTAATATCCATGCCAGAACGTGGCGAATCTTCCGTAACCCGCGTCTGAGTCTCAGACACAAGCCACCTCTCAATACGGTTTACTATCAGGAGATACACCATGTCCCGTCTTCGCCTGCTCAGCGCTGCCGCCTTGCTGGCCGTGGCTGCCAACGCCAGCGCCTCCAGCTTCATCGTCACCACCGACGCCGTGGTTGGCGCGCTGAAGTCCTCCTCGGACGCCACGTCCGACGTCAGCTCTTCGCTGCGTGACAACAAGGTCGTGATCGCCGCGCGTGATGACGCTGCCAGCTTCGTCGCCAGCGAAGGCCAGATCCGCGGCGTCAAACTGGAAAGCGCCCTGGACCTGATCCGCCACCAGGCACCACAACTGAACGCGACCGACTTCCAACTGGCGCAAGCCATTCTGGCGATCTGATCGGACGTTGCCGGACGGGACACGCCAGTCGTGTCCCGATGTTTCGCCACTGGCTCTGGCCCGGGCATTACGCTAGCCTTGAGATTCGCTAGCCGTTATCGAGTCCCATGCGTTTTCTGACCAACCTGCTTATTCCCTGTGCCTTGTTCAGCGCCTGCTGGGCGACGTCGGTCGATGCCTTTGATATCTCCACGCAAAATACAGTGGTGACGGTCTGGGCCACCGGAATGGTGTCTTCCGCGCCATTCGACCGTAAACTGATCATCGCCGCTCATGATGACGCGGCGGCGTTTGTTGCCAGTGACGGTGAATTGCGCGGCGCGCAGCTCGAATCCGCCCTGCATTACTTGCGCAAATCCCGACCGAAACTTCATGTCAGCGACCTTGAACTGGCACAGGCAATTCTCGTCCAATAGTTATCTCAGTCCTTCGTTATCATTGCCCTTCCGGAGTCGTTCCATGCGTAGCCCGCTGATTGCTGCCGCCCTTGGCCTGTTTGTATTGGCCGACGTGGCCCAGGCGCACACCCTGGTAGCCACCAGTAACATCATCGTTCGTGCCTCCCAGCGCACCATCGATTTCACCTCCGATACCACCACGTCGATTCGCGATTCGAAAATCATCCGCGAAGCCCATGACGATGCCGCCAGCTTTGTTGCCACCAACGGCGATATCCGTGGTGCTCACCTGGAAGCCGCCCTCAACACCTTGCGCACCCGCGTGCCGGAAGCCCGCGACGCCAGCGATCAGGTGCTCGCCGAAGCCATTCTTGCCCTGTGAAGTCACTCGGCGCCTGGCTACTGGCCGGGGCGTTGTTGCTGCTTGGCAACAGCGCCCACGCCAGCCTGCAATTGCGGCTCAAGACCGACGGTCTGAGCCCCGCCCAGCAACAGGCCAGTCAGGCGCTGCTCGATGAAGCGATGCAGAAGCTGCCGCCCAGCTTCGTCGAACAGCTGGACCGGCGCATCGACGTCGGCTGGTCCGACGACATGCCCGGCAACGCCTACGGCCAGGCGACCCTGGTTGCCGAACTCGACCTGAACCGCAAACTGCTCGCCGGCCTCACCGACGGCAGCGCGGCCAAAGAAAAGACCAATCGCCCTCACGGCACCGTGCGCCAGGAGCTGCTGGCAACCGTGTTGCACGAGCTCACCCACATTTATGACCGCGCGCGCCTGTGGCCCGCCGCCGAGCGCACGCTGATCCAGCGCTGCACTCGCCGCAGCAACAGCGCCGGCCTGATCGGCATTCCCGACGAGTGTCGCGGCCAGACTGAACGCCGCTTCACCCTCAGCGATGACCCGCGCCTGCTCGACCTCGCCGGCTGGCAACAGTACGTCGGGCGGCGCGGCGAGCGTGAACAGCACAACCGCCAGGTGGCCCGCAGCCCGGATCTGTACGAGATTTCCAGTCCGAAAGAGTTTGTCGCGGTCAACATGGAGTATTTCCTCCTCGACCCGAGCTACGCCTGCCGACGTCCTGCGCTCTATCGCTACTACAAAGAGCGCTTCGGCTGGGCACCACCGGCCAGGGACACCTGCAGCAACACCTTCGCCTTCCTCAATGCCGGTAACGACTTCGCCAAACAGCCACTGGGACAGGTCGATCCGGAGCGGGTGTATGCCGTCGACTACCTGCTCGCCGAAGCCAACCAGAACTGGGTCAGCCGCTGGGGCCACAGCATGCTGCGCCTGGTGATCTGTGCGCCGGGGCGACCACGGGGCCCGGATTGCCGGCTCGACCTCGACCAGCATCTGGTGTTGTCGTACCGCGCCTTTGTCGGTGACGTGCAGCTGTCGAGCTGGGATGGACTGGTCGGCAAGTACCCGTCACGGCTGTTCGTGCTGCCACTCGCACAGGTCATCGACGAATACACCAAGACCGAACTGCGCAGCCTCGCTTCGGTACCGCTGAACCTGTCGCGCAAGGAAATTGAAGAGGTGGTCGAACACGCCGCCGAGATGCACTGGAGTTACGACGGCAACTACTTCTTCCTGTCCAACAACTGCGCCGTGGAAAGTCTCAAGTTGTTGCGCAGCGGCAGCAACAACAAGCAATTGGTCGGTCTGGACAGCATCATGCCCAATGGCTTGCTGGAAGTATTGAAAGGTCGTGGCCTGGCCGACACCAGCGTACTGGACGACCCCAAGGAAGCCTTGCGCCTGGGTTATCGCTTCGACTCGTTCCGCGATCGCTATCAGGCGATGTTCGATGTGTTGAAAAAGCAGCTGCCGATCAAACAGACCACCGTCGAGGACTGGCTATCGCTGTCTGCCGAAGAACGCCGGCAGTGGTTCGAGCGCGCAGACCTGCGCACCAGTGCAGCGTTGTTGCTGCTGGAACAGGCGAGTTATCGCCGCCAGTTGCTGCTGGCCCAGGATGAGGTCAAGCAACGCTACCTCGGTGCCCGGGAGCTGGATAACGGTGGCATGGACAAGGCCAACGCGACCCTGCAGGAAATTCTCGCCAACAGCGGCTTCCTCAGTCGTCCGGCGGAACTGCTCGACAGCCGCGGTTACGGTTTGCCGCAACCGAGCGAGTTCAAGCGCCTGCAAGACGAAAGCAGCCAACGCCAGAAACAACTGCTGGCGCTGAGTGGCGATCTGGACAAGGAAGTGCGCAAGTTGCTGGAGCCCAAGCGAGCGGCCGAGATTGCCGCCAGCGAAGCCAACGTGAAGCAGATCGGCGAGCACCTGCGCAAACTGCACAAGGCCTCCGGCGGGCTGGAGTTGCCTTAAAAGCAAAAGATCGCAGCCTGCGGCAGCTCCTACAGAGATAAATGTAGGAGCTGCCGCAGGCTGCGATCTTTTTACTGCCTGTAAATCAGTACAAAACACCGTCCAGAATTTCGTAAACGATCCCGGTACCCACCGCGATCAGCACAATGTCCCCACCGGCCCGGCGCCACTCATAACCCGGATACACCGGCAGACGGCTCAGCGCCCGCCCGTCCAGCCGCTCGCCGTAGTAACCGTGCGGCAACGGCCGGCCGCGTTCCAGATGAATGCCCGGTGGCGGCGGTGCGCCACGTACGAAGTAGCCGTGGTTGTCGCGAATGGTCTGCCGCACCGGGCCGAAGTCGTGTGGCGGGCCGCCACGGTGGTCGTTCTGCGGGCCACGGTGATCGTCACCACGGTTATCGTAGTGGCCCTGCTGCGGGCCGCCGTGGTCATGATCATCGCGTGGATCGGCGCTGGCCAGCAGCGGCGTCGCGCTGAGCATCAGCACGCCCAGTCCGGCAATCAGACGTTTCGGCATTTTCATCGGGTCTTTCCTCACGGCACCAACAGCAAAAAAGGGATTCAGAACGTGGTTCTGAATCCCTCGGTCTTGCTCAATTAGGCCGTGATGTGAGGCGCTAATTCCTCTGTATCAGGAACTTTACCTTCAGCTGACGCGGGCCTGACGCACGCCCTCGGACAGCGCCTTGCACAGACCCAGCACGCCATCGACAGCCTGGGCCGGCGTGGTCGCATTGGCGATGTGATCGATCAGTGCCGAACCCACCACCACCCCGTCCGCCAAACGAGCGATGGACGCCGCCTGCTCCGGAGTACGGATACCGAAACCGATGCTGATCGGCAGGTCAGTGTGGCGACGCAAACGGGTGACCGCCTCTTCGACATGCTCCAGAGTTGCTGCACCGGCACCGGTCACGCCGGCCACCGACACGTAGTAAACGAAGCCCGAGCTGCCATTGAGCACTTTCGGCAGACGCGCATCATCAGTGGTCGGGGTGGTCAGGCGGATGAAGTCCAGACCCGCAGCCTGTGCCGGGTCGCACAGTTCATTGTTGTGCTCTGGCGGCATGTCGACCACGATCAAACCGTCGACACCCGCTTCCTTGGCATCAGCGATGAAACGTTCAACGCCGTACATGTGGATCGGGTTGAAATAGCCCATCAGCACCAGCGGCGTGTCGCTGTTGCCTTCACGGAACTCGCGAACCATTTGCAGGGTTTTCGCCAGATTCTGCTTGGCGTCCAAGGCACGGATATTCGCCAGTTGAATGGCCGGACCGTCGGCCATCGGATCGGTGAACGGCATGCCCAGCTCGATCACGTCGGCGCCAGCGCCCGGCAGGCCTTTGAGGATCGCCAGCGAGGTGTCGTAGTCCGGATCACCGGCGGTGACGAAGGTCACCAGCGCGGCGCGATTCTGTTGCTTGAGGTCGGCAAAACGGGTTTGCAGGCGGCTCATCAGTGTTTCTCCTGCTTCGACTGTTCCATATGGTGCATGACGGTCTGCATGTCTTTGTCGCCACGGCCGGAGAGGTTGACCACCATCAGGTGATCCTTCGGCAGTTTCGGCGCGCGTTTGAACACTTCAGCCAACGCATGAGCGCTTTCCAGTGCCGGGATGATGCCTTCGAGGCGGCAGCACTGGTGGAACGCAGCGAGGGCTTCGTCGTCGGTGACCGAGGTGTACTGAACGCGGCCGATGTCATGCAACCAGGCGTGCTCAGGGCCAATGCCCGGATAATCGAGACCGGCGGAAATCGAGTGGGCGTCGATGATCTGGCCATCGTCGTCCTGCAACAGGAAGGTACGGTTGCCGTGCAGCACACCCGGCACGCCGCCGTTCAGACTGGCCGCATGCTTGCCGGTTTCGATGCCGTAACCGGCCGCTTCGACGCCGATGATTTCGACGCTTTGATCATCGAGGAACGGGTGGAACAGGCCCATGGCGTTGGAACCGCCACCAATGCACGCCACCAGGCTGTCCGGCAGACGACCTTCCTGGGCTTGCAGCTGCTCGCGGGTTTCCTTGCCGATCACCGCCTGGAAGTCGCGCACCATGGCTGGGTACGGGTGCGGGCCGGCCACGGTGCCGATCAGGTAGAAGGTACTGTCGACATTGGTCACCCAGTCACGCAGCGCTTCGTTCATCGCGTCTTTCAGAGTGCCGGTGCCGGCCACCACCGGGATCACTTCGGCGCCCAGCAGCTTCATGCGGAACACGTTGGCCTGCTGGCGTTCGATGTCGGTGGTGCCCATGTAGATCACGCAATCCAGACCGAAACGTGCGGCCACGGTAGCAGTCGCCACGCCGTGCATGCCGGCACCGGTCTCGGCGATGATGCGTTTCTTGCCCATGCGCCGCGCCAGCAGGATCTGGCCGATGCAGTTGTTGATCTTGTGCGCGCCGGTGTGGTTCAGCTCTTCGCGCTTGAGGTAAATCTTCGCGCCGCCGCAGAACTCGGTCAGACGCTCGGCGAAGTACAGCGGGCTCGGACGCCCGACATAGTCACGCTGGAAGTAGGCCAGCTCTTCTTTAAACGCTGGATCTTCCTTGGCCGCTTCGTATTCACGGGCCAGATCGAGGATCAACGGCATCAGGGTTTCCGCCACGTAGCGGCCGCCGAACGCGCCGAACAGGCCGTTATCGTCAGGGCCGCTGCGCAGGTTGGAGGTGTTCGAAGTCTGGGTCATGATGTGCTCCAGGTGAATTCGGGTCAGAAGACAATGACGCCACTCTACCCCTGACCTTCCAGGCTGAAAACCGATAAGATCGCCACAACCTGTCAGGAAAACTCACAGATATCATGAGCCATGACCTTCCCCCGCTGAACGCCTTGCGCGCATTCGAAGCCACCGCCCGACTGAACAGCGTCAGTCAGGCTGCCGAGCAACTGCACGTCACTCATGGTGCAGTCAGCCGTCAGCTCAAAGTGCTCGAAGAGCATCTGGGCGTGAGCCTGTTCGTCAAGGATGGTCGCGGCTTGAAACTCACAGATGCCGGGGTCCGTCTGCGAGACGCCAGTGCTGAGGCCTTTGATCGGTTGCGCAGTGTGTGTGCCGAGCTGACGCAAAACACCGCTGACGCGCCGTTCGTGCTCGGCTGCTCCGGCAGTCTGTTGGCGCGCTGGTTTATTCCACGCCTGGGACGACTCAACGCGGACTTGCCGGACTTGCGTCTGCACCTGTCAGCTGGCGAAGGTGATCTCGATCCACGGCGCCCAGGTCTCGATGCCTTGCTGCTCTTCGCCGAGCCACCATGGCCGGTAGACATGCAGGTCTACGAACTGGCCGCAGAACGTATCGGCCCGGTGCTGAGCCCGCTGTTCAGCGGTCATCAACGCCTGCAGGCAGCGCCGGCGTCAGCCTTGCTCAGCGAGCCGCTGCTGCACACCACGTCGCGTCCGCAAGCCTGGCCGAGCTGGGCACAGCAAAATCACCTCGACGCCAAGGCGTTGAAGTTGGGGCAAGGTTTTGAGCATTTGTATTATCTGCTGGAAGCCGCAGTGGCCGGACTTGGCGTGGCAATCGCGCCCGAGCCGCTGGTGGCCGAAGACCTGAAGGCCGGTCGCCTGGTTGCACCGTGGGGCTTCTGCGAAACCCCGGCGCAACTGGCGTTGTGGCTACCCAAGCGCGCCGCAGACGGGCGCGCCCGGCAACTGGCGCAATGGCTCAAGAACGAGCTGCGCCAGACGGATCACTCGCCGCGCTTGAACAGCAGGTAAGCGGCCAGCAGACCGATTGCACCGACGGCCACACCGGCAGTGGTCCAAGGATGTTCCTGAGCGTAATCGCGGGTGGCGATGCCGGTCTCGCGGGTTTTGACTTTGACTTCTTCATAGGCATCGCTGAGCAGGCTGCGCGAATGTTTCAGCGCGCTTTCAGCGTTGCTCTTGAGCGCCTTGAGGGTCTTGCGCGACTCGTCGGACGCGTCGTCCTTCAGGCTTTCCAACGATTTGAGCAGACTCTCGATCTCGGCTTCCATGCTTTGCAACGAGGCTTTACGTAAAGAGGTGTTGGCCATGGTGGCTCTCCTGCATTGGTGATGAGTGGCGTGTGTTGGTTGGGACTTCAGCGGTTTGAGAAAGTGCAGAAAATCTGAACTTCGCTTGCATCGAGCCGCCGAAATCAACAGTGCAGATTCACTGCTAGTCTCAAATCCACACGTCAAGGAGATCGCCATGAGTGACCATCACACCTACAAGAAAGTCGAGCTGGTCGGCTCGTCCACCAGCAGCATCGAAGACGCCATCAACAACGCGCTGGCCGAAGCCAACAAGAGCATCAAGCATCTGGAGTGGTTTGAAGTGGTCGAGACGCGTGGCCACATCAAGGACGGCAAGGCTGCGCATTTCCAGGTAACCCTCAAAGTCGGCTTCCGCATTGCCAGCAGCTGAGTTTGGGCTACGCTTCTGAACTTGCGCGCTGGCCGAGTGCCATAGGAATGGCAAAGCGCTACAAGGTGAGCGCATCGGCAGAGCCGGTGCCCGCCTCTTTTAATCCGACCAGGGAGTGCGACCGATGAAGAAGTTCATATTGGCAGTAGGTTTGTTGAGCCTTGCGGGTGGCGCGTTGGCTGCTGGCAAGCCTTGTGAAGAGTTGAAAAGCGAAATTGCGGCGAAGCTGGATGCCAAGCACGTTTCCGGGTATTCACTGGAGGTTGTCGACAAGGGTGCGGCCGCTGACGGCAAAGTCGTCGGCACCTGTGAAGGCGGCGCCAAGGAAATCGTCTACAAACGCGGTTGATTGCGCCTGAAATGCAAAAGCCGACGCGAAGGCGTCGGCTTTTTTGTGGGCGATGATTTACATGCAGGAGCTGCGGCACGCTGCGATCTTTTGATCGTGGCTTTGAAAAATCAGATCAAAAGATCGCAGCCTCGTTTCACTCGACAGCTCCTACAGGGCGCCGCGTTTATCCTTTCATGACCTGCGCCAGCAGTTCGTAGGAATGCAGGCGATCGGCGTGTTCATACAGGTCGCAAGTGAAAATCAGCTCGTCGGCCTGAGTCTGCTCGACCAGCACTTCCAGTTTCGCGCGGATCTTCTGCGGGCTGCCGACCATCGCCAGGCCGAGGAAATCCCCCACCGCCTCGCGCTCATGAGGCAGCCACAGGCCGTCCATGGTTTTCACCGGCGGACGCTGCACCAGACTCTGCCCACGCATCAGCGCCAGAATTCGCTGATACACCGAGGTCGCCAAGTAATCGGCCTGCTCATCGGTATCCGCCGCCACCAGCGGTACCCCGAGCATCACGTACGGTTTATCGAGCACCGCCGAGGGCTTGAAGTGGTTGCGATAGACGCGAATCGCCTCATGCATGAAACGTGGAGCGAAGTGCGAGGCGAAGGCGTAAGGCAAGCCGCGCTCACCGGCCAGTTGCGCGCTGAACAGGCTGGAGCCGAGCAGCCAGATCGGCACATGGGTGCCGGTGCCGGGCATGGCGATCACCCGTTGATCCGGAGTGCGCGGGCCGAGGAAGCGCGCCAGCTCGGCGACGTCTTCCGGGAAATCGTCGGCACTGCCGGAGCGTTCGCGGCGCAGAGCGCGGGCCGTCATCTGGTCGGACCCGGGCGCGCGGCCCAGCCCCAGATCGATGCGTCCCGGGTACAGGCTTTCAAGAGTGCCGAACTGCTCGGCGATCACCAGCGGTGCGTGGTTGGGCAGCATTACCCCGCCGGAGCCGACGCGAATCGTCGAAGTCCCCCCGGCCAGATAACCCAGCAGCACCGAGGTGGCGGAGCTGGCGATGCCGTCCATGTTGTGGTGCTCGGCCACCCAGAAGCGGGTGTAGCCGAATTTCTCGACGTGCTGCGCCAGATCCAGCGAGTTGCGCAGCGATTGCGCCGGGCTACCGTTCTCGCGCACCGGCACCAGATCGAGGGTGGAAAACTTTACGTCGGACAGTTGCTTCATAAACCTGCGTCTCCGAGTGGGGTGCAGGTTTTTTCTTGCGAACGAAAACCTGCCGAATTCATAAGCGTGTTCTGTGCAATGAGGGCATATACCCGAGTTTCAATAGCTGAGGGAAAAATCCTACTAAAAAAGTCAACGATTCACCTGAGCTGAACTTTGTCCCGGCGTCTATCCTCAGAAGCCTTGCAAGCAAAAACCACGACGGCGCGGCGTTTCGCGCCAGATCTTGAGGAGGCAGACATGGCTATCGTGAAGAAAGCATCCGCGCATTGGGCAGGCGATCTGAAAACCGGCATCGGCTCGATCTCTACCGAGACCGGCGTCCTCAGAGAAGCGCCTTACGGCTTCAAGGCCCGCTTCGAGGGCGGTAAGGGCACCAACCCGGAAGAACTGATCGGCGCCGCGCATGCCGGCTGTTTTTCCATGGCGTTTTCGATGATTCTCGGTGATGCGGGTCTGAAGGCCGAGAGCATCGATACTCAGGCAGAGGTCACGCTGGATCAGGTCGAGGGTGGCTTTGCCATCACCGCGATCAAGTTGATCCTCAAGGCGAAAATCCCGGGCGCTACTCAGGCGCAGTTTGAAGAACTGAGCAACAAGGCCAAGGAAGGGTGCCCGGTATCCAAGGTATTGAATGCGAAGATTACCCTTGAGGCTTCGCTGGTCAGCTAAGTCGGCGCTGACTGACCCATTCGCGAGCAGGCTCGCTCCCACTTTGGAATGCATTTCAAAGTGGGAGCGAGCCTGCTCGCGAAGGTGGACTGAATAGCACCGCAATTGCTGAAGATGTGAGCGACATCAGAACCTGCGCTGCAAGAATATGGTCGAATAAGTGACAGCAGCTTCAGCGCACGCCCGTGCGCGCTGCCCCATGGAGCTTCAGGATATGAAACGTATTGGCTTGGCGATCCTCTGCAGTGCATTGGCCACAACGGTTCTTGCCGCACCGAAAGACTGTGAAGAACTCAGAAAAGAAATCGAAGTAAAGATCCAGGCGAACGCCGTGCCGTCCTACACGCTGGAAATCGTCAGCAAGGAAGAGGCCGACAAGCACGACGTGGCCATGGTCGTGGGCACCTGTGAAAACGGCAGCAAGGCAATTATTTATCAGAAGAACGACAACTGATCCGTCTCAGCTGAGGCAGTCCATGTCGTGATCCTCAGCTACGATCTCATGCTTGGCGTTGTACAGGCGGGCGCTCGGGGTGAACCCTAGCGAGCGACCTTCCAGCAGATAACGCTGGCCGGCTTCGAAATGGTCGTAGCGGATGTACAGGTAGCACAGCCGCTCGATCGGGCCGGTCATCAGCGCACCGCCGCCACCAAACACCTCGAAGTCAAACCGCACCCGCAGCTCGTGGCTACCAGGCGTGACCTGAAAGAAACGCCCATCAGTCAGCCGTTGATTGTCCAGGCGCTCGGCCATGAGCAGTTTTCCGCCGGGGGTCGGGGTTGAGAAGTCGACCCAGGCCATTTGCGGATCGACCGGCGGCAGTGGCGTCTGGCAGCCGGCGATAGCGCCGACTGCGAGCAACAACATCAACTTGCGCATGATGGATGTCCAAGGATTCAGACTTCCAGCATAGCGCTGATCACGTGCGCTGACAGCCTGCCGGCGTACCTTGGCCGACCACATTGTGCTGCTCGTCATAGAGCTTCGCCCATGGCCGGAAACCGATGCTGCCAGCTTGCAGCTGATAGCGCTGACCGGCGTTGAAGTCCTTGAATTTCAAATTCAACTGGCAGTCGCGCCATAGCGGTTCGGCATCGGGGCCGATGTTGGTGGCTTCGACCGGGAATTGGTAGCGCACCTGTAATTGGTGGCTGCCGGGCTCGACCTCAAAATAACGTTTGTCGACGGTCGCCTTGTCATCGACCTTCAGCGCTTGCAGCGCCGTGTCCTGTTGCCGGGCATCGAGATCGATCCAGGCTTGCGAGGGGTCAGGGTCGGGCATTCCGAATCCGGCACATCCGGCCAGCGTCAGCAGGCCTCCTGTCAGCAACAACATGCGCATAGCGAAGCTCCAAATGGCGGGATAGTCTTGCGGGCAGACTTTCCAAAGGATTTTTATTTTGAGCAGGCCGCTTCCAAGCCATGGGTTACTTGATCGCGTTTTTCGGATTTTGTTTCCGGGTGTGATGTTTTTGTTGCTCAACGGTTGTTCCAGCGTCAGCTATTACAGCCAGTTGGCGAGCGGCCAATTGCAGTTGCTGCGCGCGCGCGAGCCAGTGGCCAAGGTGATCGCCGACCCGAGCCGCGACGCCAAGCTGCGCACGCACCTGCGCCAGTCACAGAAGGCCCGGAACTTTGCCAGCGAACACCTGCACCTGCCGGACAACCAGAGCTATCGGCTATACGCCGACATTGGCCGGCCCTATGTGGTGTGGAACGTGTTCGCCACCCCGGAGTTTTCCCTGAAGCCGCAGAACCATTGCTTCCCGATCGCCGGTTGCGTGGCCTATCGCGGCTACTACAGCCAGAGCGCCGCGCGCGGCGAAGCGGCGATCCAGCGTCTGCAAGGCATGGATGTGTCGATTGGCGGCGTCGAGGCCTATTCGACCCTCGGCTGGTTCAATGACCCGATCCTCAATTCGATGATGGGCTGGGGCGATGAGCGTCTGGCTACGCTGATCTTTCATGAACTGGCGCATCAGCGCTTTTATGTAAAGGACGACACCGAGTTCAACGAGTCCTTCGCCACATTTGTCGAGCAGGAAGGAACCCGACAGTGGCGGGCGTTTCGTGGTCTACCGGCGGATACCGACTCGCGGCTCAAACAGCGTGATCAATTTATCGAACGGGTACTCGAAACGCGGTCGCGGCTTGAAGCACTCTACGCCCAGCCGCTGCCGGCCGAGCAGATGCGCGAGCGTAAAGCGGCGGCGTTCGAGCAGTTTCGGCGCGATTACCGGGTCATGCGCGACAGCCAGTGGGCTGGGGACAAGCGTTATGACGCGTGGGTGAATCTGCCGCTGAACAATGCGCGGTTGTTGCCGTTTGGGCTGTATGACCAGTGGGTGCCCGCGTTTGCGGCGTTGTTCAGGCAGGTTGGCGGGGATTGGGAGCGGTTTTATGTTGAGGTCGAGAAGCTAGGCGGGTTACCTGTCGCGGAGCGTAAAGCGGCCTTGAAAGCTTTGGCCGGATCTTGAACTGATGTCGGCTGATCCGGCCTCATCGCTGGCAAGCCAGCTCCCACATGGATTCGGGTGAACCTGCGCACACTGCTCACCTGTGGGAGCGGGCTTGCTGGCGAAGACTGACTCATCAGCGCCGCAAAAACGCCTGATGCAACTCGGCCAGCGTTTCAAAGTGATAAGCCGGCGCCTCAGCGCTCAACTCTTCAAAACTGCCAAACCCATACCCCACCGCCGCCGCGTCCACGCCGTTGCTGTGCGCGCCGATCAGGTCGTGCTTGCGATCGCCGATCATCAGCGTGTTGCGCGGATCCAGCCCTTCTTCAGCGATCAGATGCGCAATCAGCTCGACCTTGTTGGTCCGCGTGCCATCCAGCTCACTGCCGTAGATCACCTTGAAGTGTTTGGCGAAGTCGAAGTGCCGGGCGATTTCCCGGGCGAACTCCCAAGGTTTGGAGGTCGCGATGTACAGCTGTCGCCCTTGCCCGCTCAGGGTCTCGAGCAACGGTGTGACGCCATCGAACACACGGTTTTCGTACAGGCCGGTGACTTTGAAGCGTTCGCGATAGAAATTCACCGCCTCCCAGGCCTTGGCCTCGTCGAAGCCATAGAACTGCATGAACGCCTGCAACAGCGGCGGGCCGATGAAGTGTTCGAGTTTGCTCAGGTCCGGCTCGTCGATGCCGAGTTTGCTCAAAGCGAACTGGATGGATCGGGTGATGCCCTCTCGCGGGTCGGTCAGGGTGCCATCGAGGTCGAACAGTACGGTCTGGTAATGCATGAGAAATCCTGAGCAGGTGTAGGTCGATTCAGAGCTGGTCGTAGCCTTCGGCCAGATGCAGGTCCTTGAGCTTCACGTAGTTCGCCGCGCTGTAGGTGAAGAAGGCGCGTTCCTTGTCAGTCAACGGACGGACCTGTTTCACCGGGCTGCCCACGTACAGGAAGCCGCTTTCCAGGCGCTTGCCCGGTGGTACCAGGCTGCCGGCGCCGATGATCACATCATCCTCGACCTGCGCGCCGTCCATGACAATGCTGCCCATGCCGATCAATACGCGGCTGCCAACGCTGCAGCCATGCAGCATGACCTTGTGGGCGATGGTCACGTCATCGCCGATCAGCAGCGGAAAACCGTCCGGGTTGAATGGACCGGCGTGGGTGATGTGCAACACGCAACCGTCCTGCACGCTGGTGCGCGCACCGATGCGGATGCGGTGCATGTCGCCACGGATCACGGTCAGCGGCCACACGGAGCTGTCTTCGCCGATTTCGACGTCGCCGATCACCACCGCGGAGGCGTCGACAAACGCGCCTTT
The DNA here is from genome assembly GCF_055760375.1 of Pseudomonas sp. m6p. Taxonomy (NCBI): domain Bacteria; kingdom Pseudomonadati; phylum Pseudomonadota; class Gammaproteobacteria; order Pseudomonadales; family Pseudomonadaceae; genus Pseudomonas; species Pseudomonas sp. m6p. The sequence goes on along the minus strand of NZ_CM147084.1, from coordinate 5,995,700 downwards.
ACCGAGCTGCGGGGTGTGATTCTGGTACTTGCGAACGGACACGATAATTTCTCTCTCTGTCGCCGATAGCTGCGGTGAGTGCCGATTGTAATTAAGATGGGCGCATGTTTCTCCCAGCCAAGGTGCCAACCGTGAGCGTGAACAACCCTCTTCTGCAGTCCTACGACCTGCCGCCGTTCTCCACGATCCGTGCCGAACACGTGCTGCCAGCCATTGAAACCATCCTGGCCGACAACCGCGCCGCCATCGCCGAAATCCTCAAGACTCAAGTCGAAAACCCGACCTGGGCCGGCCTGGTATTGGCAATGGACGAACTCAACGATCGCCTCGGCGCTGCGTGGAGCCCGGTCAGCCACCTCAACGCCGTGTGCAACAGCGCTGAACTGCGCGAGGCCTACGAGTCCTGCCTGCCGGCCCTGAGCGCCTACTCCACCGAGATGGGTCAGAACCGCGAGCTGTTCCAGGCTTATGAAGCGCTGGCCAACAGCCCGGAAGCCGCCAATTTCGACGTGGCGCAAAAAACCATTCTGGAACACGCCCTGCGCGATTTCCGTTTGTCGGGTATCGACCTGCCGGAAGCCGAACAGAAGCGTTACGCCGAAGTGCAGAGCAAACTGTCCGAGCTGGGCAGCCGCTTCTCCAACCAGTTGCTCGACGCCACGCAAGCCTGGACCAAGCACATCACCGACGAAGCCGCCCTCGCCGGCCTGACCGACTCGGCCAAGGCGCAAATGGCCGCTGCCGCCCAGGCCAAAGGCCTTGACGGCTGGCTGATCACCCTGGAATTCCCGAGCTACTACGCGGTGATGACCTACGCCCAGGACCGTGCGCTGCGGGAAGAAGTCTACGCCGCCTACTGCACCCGTGCGTCGGATCAAGGCCCGAACGCCGGGCAGAACGACAACGGCCCGGTGATGGAAGAGATCCTCGACCTGCGTCAGGAACTGGCAAAACTCTTGGGCTTCGCCAGCTTCTCCGAGCTGAGCCTGGCCACGAAGATGGCCGAGTCCAGCGATCAGGTGCTGAACTTCCTGCGCGACCTGGCCAAGCGCAGCAAACCGTTTGCCGCGCAGGATCTGCAGCAGCTGCGCGCCTTCGCCGCCGAACAGGGCTGCGCCGATCTGCAGAGCTGGGACAGCGGTTTCTACGGGGAAAAACTCCGCGAGCAGCGCTACAGCGTCGCTCAGGAAACCCTGCGCGCCTACTTCCCGATCGATAAAGTCCTCGGCGGTCTGTTCGCTATCGTCCAGCGTCTGTACGGCATCGAAATCGCCGAATTGAAAGGCTTCGACACCTGGCACCCGGACGTGCGCCTGTTCGAAATCAAGGAAAACGGCCAGCACGTCGGGCGCTTCTTCTTCGACCTCTACGCCCGCGCCAACAAGCGTGGCGGCGCGTGGATGGACGGCGCCCGCGACCGTCGCCGCACCGTTGACGGCGTGCTGCAAAGCCCGGTGGCCAACCTGGTGTGCAACTTCACCCCGGCCGACAGCGGCAAGCCTGCGCTGCTGACCCACGATGAAGTGACCACCCTGTTCCACGAATTCGGCCACGGCCTGCATCACCTGCTGACCCGCGTTGATCACGCCGGTGTTTCCGGGATCAACGGCGTGGCGTGGGATGCGGTCGAGCTGCCAAGCCAGTTCATGGAAAACTGGTGCTGGGAGCCGGAAGGCCTCGCGCTGATTTCCGGTCATTACGAAACCGGCGAGCCGCTGCCGCAAGACCTGCTGGAGAAAATGCTCGCGGCGAAGAACTTCCAGTCCGGGCTGATGATGGTCCGTCAGCTGGAATTCTCGCTGTTCGACTTCGAACTGCACGCCACTCACGGTGACGACCGCAGCGTGGCGCAAGTGCTGGAAGGCGTGCGCGACGAGGTGTCGGTGATGCGTCCACCGGCGTACAACCGCTTCCCCAACAGCTTCGCGCACATCTTCGCCGGCGGTTACGCGGCGGGCTATTACAGCTACAAGTGGGCGGAAGTGCTGTCGGCGGATGCCTTCTCCAAATTCGAAGAGGATGGCGTGCTCAACGCCGACACCGGTCGCGCCTTCCGCGAAGCGATTCTGGCGCGTGGCGGTTCGCAGGCCCCCATGGTGCTGTTCGTCGACTTCCGTGGCCGTGAGCCATCGATTGACGCACTCTTGCGCCATAGCGGCCTGAGTGAGGACGCAGCAGCATGAGTGAGGCACCTGTGATTACCAAGAAGCGCTTTATCGCCGGGGCTGTCTGCCCGGCGTGCAGCGAGCCGGACAAACTGATGATGTGGAACGAGGACAGCGTGCCGCACCGCGAGTGCGTGGCCTGCGGTTACTCGGATACGCTGAACGAGCAAGGGCTGTCGGTTCCCAAGGAACTGGGCACGCGGGTCAATACCAGCGCGCTCAAGCCGGCGCCGGACAAGACGGTCCAGGCCGTGCAGTTCTTTCCGAATCCGAAGCTGAAGAAAAAGTCCGAAGACTGAGCCGGCAAATAACCCTCCACGGTGCAATGCCGTGGAGGGTGCGGCTTACTTGAGGTTGACTGACTGGAACCAGCTCTTCATCGAGCAAGTGGCAAAGGCACTGGTGCTGCAGTCGCCGTTGGCCAGCGCGGTGCGCAGTTTGTCGACATCGGCCTGCATCACGTAGCGCACGCCATCCTTGAAATGGCCGCTTTCACCAAAACCGCCCTGAGTCATTTCATTCAGCGCGTCTTCCTTGCTCCAGCCCTGCACCACGATTCGGTACATCGCCGCCATCAGGCCGGTGCGGTCGGAACCGTGTTTGCAGTGCATCAGCACCGGGCCGTTGGCTTCGGCAGCCTGAATCGCGCGCAGCGTCTTGAGCACATCGGCGTCATCGACGTGGTTGGTGCGATAAGGCAGTTGCACTTGATTGATGCCCGGCTCGGACAGCCAGCTGCTGTCGGCTTCCGGCAGGAAGTTGATCACCGTCGCCACTTTGAGATTTTTCAGCAACGGCACCGCGCCGCCATCCGGCAAGGCACTGCGGTACAGAGTTGGCGACATCTGGAACAGGTTGTACTGCACTTCCACCGGTTGCGCCCACTCCGGCGGGCGCGATGTGACAGCGGCATCAGCCTGGGCCGGCATCAAGTGCAGCAGAGCGACAAGCGACAAACACAAAACAGGAAAAAGACGCACTCGAGACATGCTGGGCTGACCGTAATCGGAATTCATCAATGAAAGGCCTCGCAGCTTCCACGTCTGACGGTCAAAGCCCTGTGAGGCTCTTGTCAAAGAATTGTGAATCCGGGCGATTTCATTCAGCGCCGGGTAAAAAACCGAGGCTTTTTCCCACTGAATCGGTTCATCCCGATGATTAGCCTGCTACCATTTGTCACACGATGTTGCAGGCGTCCCCTTTTTCCCGGTCAAACGGGCCGCGCGCCGCGACGAAAAAATGCTCAAGCCGTTCGCAGAAACGGACAACCATCAATGCCTGATGAGGTGCACCCCATGTCTGATGCAGATCGAGACAACCCGCGGCGTGAGTTTTTGCGCAAATCCCTGACCCTGATTCCCGTGGTTACCCTCGCCGGCACCGGCTTGGGCAGCAGCGTGTTGCAAGCTGCCCCTGAAGCCACCCCGACGGCGCCCGCAGCCACACCGGCCCAGGCTGACGCCAGCGCTTATCAGCCGAGCTATTTCACCGCCGAGGAATGGGCCTTCATCAACGCCGCCGTGGCGCACCTCATCCCCAATGACGAGCAAGGCCCGGGGGCTCTGGAAGCCGGCGTGCCGGAATACATCGACCGCCAGATGAACACCCCGTACGCCGCCGGTGCCCTGTGGTACATGCAGGGTCCGTTCAACGCCGACGCTGCGCCGGAGATGGGCTGGCAGAGCAAACTGGTGCCCAAAGAGATCTATCGTCTGGGCATCGCTGCCACGGATCAGTGGGCAAAATCCCTCAACGGTAAAACATTTGCCGAGCAAGACAGCGCTACCCGAGAGGATTTGCTCAAGCAACTCGAAGCGGGCAAACCGCAGTTCGATGCGGTTCCGGCGAAGATTTTCTTCAACCTGCTGCTGCAAAACACCAAGGAAGGGTTCTTCTGCGACCCGATCCACGGCGGCAATAAAGGCATGGTCGGCTGGACCATGATCGGCTTCCCCGGCGCCCGCGCCGATTTCATGGATTGGGTGGAACGCAACGAGCAGTACCCCTTCCCGGCAGTTTCAATTCGCGGCGAGAGGGCTTGAGCATGGCAACCGTAATGAAGAAGGTCGACGCGGTGATCGTCGGTTTCGGCTGGACTGGCGCGATCATGGCCAAGGAGCTGACCGAAGCCGGGCTCAACGTGCTGGCGCTGGAGCGCGGGCCGATGCAGGACACCTACCCTGACGGCAACTATCCGCAGGTCATCGACGAACTCACCTACAGCGTGCGCAAAAAACTCTTTCAGGACATCTCGAAAGAAACCGTCACCATCCGCCACAGCGTCAACGACATCGCCCTGCCGAATCGCCAGTTGGGTGCGTTTCTGCCGGGCAATGGCGTCGGCGGCGCCGGTTTGCACTGGTCGGGCGTGCACTTTCGCGTCGATCCGATCGAGCTACGCATGCGCAGCCACTACGAAGAGCGTTACGGCAAAAGTTTTATCCCCAAGGACATGACCATCCAGGACTTCGGCGTCAGCTATGAAGAGCTGGAGCCGTTCTTCGATTTCGCCGAAAAGGTCTTCGGCACCTCCGGCCAGGCCTGGACCGTGAAGGGCCAACTGGTCGGTCAGGGCAAGGGCGGCAACCCTTACGCACCGGATCGCTCCAATCCGTTCCCGCTGGAAGCGCAGAAAAACACCGTTTCCGCACAACTGTTCGGCAAAGCGGCGACAGAGGTCGGTTACAAACCCTACAACCTGCCGTCGGCAAATACTTCAGGCCCGTACACCAATCCCTACGGCGCACAGATGGGCCCGTGCAATTTCTGCGGATTCTGCAGCGGTTACGTGTGCTACATGTATTCCAAGGCGTCGCCGAACGTGAACATTCTGCCAGCGCTCAAGCCGCTGCCGAATTTCGAATTGCGGCCCAACTCGCATGTGCTGCGGGTCAATCTCGACAGCACCAAGTCCAAGGCCACCGGCGTGACTTACATCGATGGCCAGGGCCGCGAGATCGAGCAACCGGCGGATCTGGTGATCCTCGGCGCCTTCCAGCTGCACAACGTGCGCCTGATGCTGCTCTCGGGCATCGGCAAACCGTACGACCCGATCAGCGGCGAAGGCGTGGTCGGGCGTAACTTCGCCTACCAGAACATGGCGACCATCAAGGCGTTCTTCGACAAGGACACCCACACCAACAACTTCATCGGGGCGGGCGGCAACGGTGTGGCGCTGGATGACTTCAACGCCGACAACTTCGACCACGGCCCGCACGGCTTCGTCGGCGGCTCGCCGATGTGGGTCAACCAGGCCGGCAGCCGTCCGATTGCCGGTACCTCGAACCCGCCCGGCACGCCAGCCTGGGGTAGCCAGTGGAAACGCGCGACCGCCGATTACTACACCCACCAAGTGTCGATGGACGCCCACGGCGCGCACCAGTCCTACCGTGGCAACTACCTTGATCTGGATCCGGTGTACCGCGATGCCTACGGTTTGCCGCTGCTGCGCATGACCTTCGACTGGCAGGAAAACGACATCAAGATGAACCGCTTCATGGTCGAGAAAATGGGCAAGGTCGCCCAAGCCATGGGCCCGAAAGCCATTGCGGTGATCGGCAAGCAGGTCGGTGATCACTTCAACACTGCGGCCTACCAGACCACCCACCTCAACGGTGGCGCGATCATGGGCACCGATCCGAAAAAGAGTGCCCTGAACCGTTACCTGCAGAGCTGGGACGTGCACAACGTGTTCGTGCCGGGGGCTTCGGCATTCCCGCAAGGACTGGGTTACAACCCGACCGGATTGGTGGCGGCGTTGACCTACTGGTCGGCCAAGGCGATCCGCGAGCAGTACCTGAAAAACCCCGGCCCGCTGGTTCAGGCTTAAGGAGCGATGACCATGAACAATCTCGTTATCGCCACCCTGGCCCTGCTCGGCAGTGCTGCCGTGCACGCCGCCGACGTCGATCAGGCGTTGATCAAACAAGGCGAATACCTCGCCCGCGCCGGCGACTGCGTGGCCTGCCACACCGCCAAGGGCGGCAAACCGTTCGCCGGCGGCCTGCCGATGGAAACGCCGATCGGCACGATCTACTCGACCAACATCACCCCGGACAAAACCGGCATCGGTGATTACAGCTTCGAGGACTTCGACCAAGCGGTGCGCCACGGCGTCGCCAAAAACGGTAGTACGTTGTACCCGGCGATGCCGTATCCGTCCTACGCCCGTGTCAGCGAAACCGACATGCAGGCGCTGTACGCCTACTTCATGCACGGCGTCGAACCGGTGGCGCAGGAGAACGAGGCCAGCGACATTCCATGGCCGCTGAGCATGCGCTGGCCGCTGATGGGCTGGCGCTGGCTGTTTGCGCCGAAGGTCGAGGACTACAAGGCCACCTCGGATGATCCGGTGATCGATCGCGGCGCCTATCTGGTCGAAGGTCTCGGCCATTGCGGCGCCTGCCATACGCCACGGGCGCTGACCATGCAGGAAAAATCCCTGAGCGCGGCAGATGGCAAGAGCTTCCTCGCCGGCAGCGCACCGCTGGAAGGCTGGATCGCCAAAAGTCTGCGCGGTGATCACAAGGATGGCCTGGGCAGCTGGAGCGAAGCGCAACTGGTGCAGTTCCTCAAGACCGGACGCAGCGACCGCAGCGCAGTGTTCGGCGGCATGAGCGATGTGGTGACTCACAGCATGCAATACATGACCGACGCCGACCTCACTGCGATTGCCCGCTACCTCAAGTCACTGCCAGCAGTTGATCCGAACGATCAGCCGCACCAGTACGACGAGAAAGCCGCCAAAGCCCTGTGGAACGGCGACGACAGTCAACGCGGCGCAGCGGTGTACATCGACAACTGCGCGGCCTGCCACCGTACCGACGGCCACGGCTACACCCGGGTGTTCCCGGCGCTGGCGGGCAATCCGGTGCTGCAATCGGAAGACCCGACCTCGCTGATCCATATTGTGCTCAAGGGCGGCACCCTGCCGGCCACCCACACCGCGCCATCGACCTTCACCATGCCGGGCTTCGCCTGGCGCTTGTCGGATCAGGAAGTGGCGGACGTGGTGAGTTTTATCCGTGGCAGTTGGGGCAACAAAGGCGCACCGGTGAGCGCAGACGAGGTCAGTCATCTACGCACCAGCGACATGACCACCACCTCGGCTGATGATCTTGGTCAGGTAACCCGCAGCAACTAAAAAAAGCCCTGCCCGTATTTAATACGGGCAGGGCTTTTTGTTCAGCTCACAACTAAGCTGACGTCTGACCAGATTATGGATTCATGATACTTACATAAGCCTTGGCCAGTGCCAGCAACTTGGCTTTATCATCTGCATCAATATCACCATCCCCATCGACATCTTTTTCATTGCTTACATCGAACGTTTCGCCACCGTCATAGGACGACGCAATGATGATCCGCGAATCCAGCAGAGAGTCGGTCGGCACGGCGTTTTCTGCGTCCCAGCCGGATTGCTTCAGCGCAAACTGCATGGACACCAGTACTTCATCCGGATCAACTGGAGTCGGACCAAGTTTCTGCAAAAAGATGCCGCGATGGTTAAAGTAAGACACGTTTAATTCCTTTTAAATATTGAATAACAGATAACAACAAGGCGGATACTAACGACATTGCAAGTTGTACTGCCAGTTGAAAGATGTGTCTTCGGTTTGCGATAAATATATATATATATCAATCCATGAACCACAGGACCTGTGTTCTTGCGCCGAACGGCACTGGCTGTTTCCCCGCGCCAGCGATACTGTATGCACATACAGCAATCAGGACACTTGCGATGCACACGCCCTTGCCTCCTCGTGGTCGCGGCACTGCGACCAATCCGCACAACCGCTTCGCGCCGAACCGTTCGGTGGCCGAGGACGACGGCTGGTATCAGGAAGTGCCCGAAACGCAGAACACCGAAGTGATGATCGAGACCGCGAAAACCATCATCACTCGCAACACCTCGCCGGACCTGCCCTTTGATCGCTCAATCAACCCCTATCGTGGCTGCGAGCACGGTTGGCCATACTCAACAATTCGCACCGATACAAATCTACTGATGATGCTGGCGCAGCGGGGATTCACTGGCCCCCTGCGAAATGCAGTTAACTGTCTGTGTGGGCTGGCGCTCCCTGCGTGGAAAATATGCGGCAGGCCTATCCATCTTGCCTATGCTCGCTGTGGCGCATCTGGCGCTCACTATTAACAAGCAGAGGGATTTGGCATGAATCGCGATAGGAAAATGATTAAGCATGTCTTGGATTTGGCGAACATGATGGGGCATAAGCCAAACCCTGACAGAATGACACTGGATGAAATCGTAAAGGCTAAAACCTTCGAGGTGGGGCGAGAAGGTTCGTTCTTCCACACCATAAAAATTTTGGATGACCGTGGCCTTATCGTTGTCGACAAGTCACAAAATCAAGATGCCTCGTTCTGGACGTTGGATCGGCTTACGTGGGATGGGCATGATTATTTGGACAGTTTGAGCGAAAAACCTAAGGAATAGGAGCTGAACAAACCAACACCAAAAGCCTGACCATTGAGTCGGGCTTTTCTGTTTTCAGTACAGTGAAGGGACTCCACTGCCGTACCCATCCCTTTTAGTCGCCACGTGGCAATCCTAGGTTAGGTGAGGTAGGGGCTTTGGAAAATATGCACAGTGGGCTCAGACATCACAGCATCGCCACATGGGCACCTGCTATACCTGAATACTATGCATTTCCCTGTCACTGCTAAGGAAGCTAGCGTCATGGATGGAGAAACCCTGGAGCGTCAGACTTTTTATTACTCGTACAGCTTCGACGGGCGAAAGGGAGAGGGGCAGATAGACCTTGGAATACCACCTCCATTCGCGACGACAGACGTTGAAGTCGTTTTACAACGGTTTGGACTGGAGCGAGCTTTACGGGAAGTTGCCAACGCCGAAGGGATAGTAGTAACCAGCCTTGAGGATGAGCTTTGCTACGTACCAGACGGATTCGATGACATGCCCGGCGATGTATACGAGATCGGAGATGCTGTATTCAAATTTGGTCGCATTAGCCCGCCCACGCTGGAGCTGCGGGGCTATTCTTTTTGCAAGATCAAGAAAACAGAGCATCAGGCATCAATTCTCCAATTTCCTCAGCGCGAGGGCTGAGCTTTCAAGCACACCTACAAATGAGAGCGTATCTCATCCATACGATGTGGAAATATGAGAGCCTTGGGGTGGCTCACTGCGCTACCCCTGACTCAGCGATGGAGGAGGGGCTAAAACGTCTCAGAAGGGTGGAAAAGCCCCGGCAATAGCTCGTTTTGACTTAGGGAAAGGTGATACCGAGGCGTTGAACCAATCGGCTCACTGTCATGGGGGTGAACTCAGCACCACGGCTAGTCTTGATCGACTGATTGTTGAGATAGGCTGCTACCCCAGCGAGAGTTTTGATTCCGTCGAAGCTTGCCGCCTTGATGTGGTTCTTAACAGTCTGGGCGTAAACGTCTGCCTTCTCTACCTTGGCTGCTGTTGCTGCCTTAGGTCCAACCTTATGGGCCTCCTTACGACCAGCATCACGCCGTTCAATCTTAGCCTGAGCCGACGTATCCCCATTTTCAGCACGTTGCTTCAGCGAGCCCAGAGCGTCTTTGGTGCGTTGGCTGATGAACTCTCGTTCCTGCTGCGCGAGTGCGGCGTAAATGTGGAGTTGGAAAGCGTCGGCGTCGGGCATCGTCGCAACCTTGAAGGAAGCCCGTTTCATCAGGCCCGCAATGTGTTCAACATCACGAGAGATACGGTCAAGTTTTGCCACTACGAGGATTGCACCTGTCTCTTTAGCAGCATTCATTGCCTTGATGCATTCAGGGCGATCTGTTGGGGCGATGGTCCCTGAGGCGGTATCTACGAATTCCGCGATGATCTCCCAGCCTTTCGCCTTAGCTGCAAGGGCGATGTAGTCACGCTGAGCTTCCAGACCCAAGCCCGACTCGCCTTGCTTGACTGTACTGACTCGAAGATAGCTGACTACTTTCATGGTGGTGATTCCCGTCAATTCCTGTTGATGGGCCCATCATATCATAACGCTGACGAACGTCAATGGAATGATATGGCAGGTTGTGACTAGATCTGACGCTTGATCAAAACCTATCGCTGATGGCAATCTGCTTTCACATAATACGGACGAGCGATTCACCATGGCGTTGATAAGCTTCTATGAATGCACGAAGGAAATCAGTGACACAGCTGCGTCATGCCCTAATTGTGGAGCACCTTCTGCTAGACATCAGGCATCCACTGCCCGTTATCAGAAAAAGCAGGTCGGGCCGCTAAGGAAACTCGCAATTATCGTATTTTGGGGATTTATTGGATTGAGCGTGCTTGGTTACCTCTCAAGCCAACCGACACGTCAGCGTGAGCGTACCCCTGAAGAGCAAGGCATCTATTCTGAAAGCACTGCGAGCTATCGAGAAGCGGACGGTCAGGTTGGGTGCAAAAGCCAATACAGTGACGAGAAGAAAGACGATTTGTTTAACGAACTGTATCGAAACAAATGGATGACGTGGAAAGGGAAAATTGTTCTTCTTGAATCAGGGCGTGCCTCCCTGGACATTGACGGCATCGGTACGCAAGATATTTCGCTTAAGTTCGAGAACGAGTCGGCAGGTTACGATCTGACAAAGGGCCGCACGATCACTGTACGTTTTGTTATGCGTTCAGCCGGTGGATGCTTTCTACCATTCTCTGGCGATAAAGCCAGTATTGTAAATTGATCCTGGACCTGAGGTAAGGACCTCCTATGGGAAGTAAAATTCCTGAGGTTAGATTAGCATCGGGGAATGCGGACTGTTCGAAAGCTATTCCACCAATGATCTCAAAGAATTGTCGTAAGCGCGTTTTGCTTCCGCCTCGCGGTCACGTTTGTCCTGTGCAGCTTGTTGCCTGTCTTCCGCTGCACGCTGTCGAGCTTCCGCTTTCATCTGTACCCGTACTTGATCGAAATGGGGGGATAACTCAGCCGCTGCTTTATTGATAACTTCATCTCGCCATGCGTATGGTGTCCTTCCATAATTATGGTCGGCAGGAAAACATTGCTTGGCAACAATCGGGAGTTCTTTCTCGCTCAGGAAGTCGTTGCGCATGACGCAAGCTTTTGTACGCTTTAAAAGCAGTGGGAAGTCCTGATCGAACTGAGCGCGTTTAGCTTCTGATTCCTTCGCCTGCTGAGCTTTTTTCAGTCTTATGAATCCTTGCAGGTCGTGAGTTTTTCCGTAATTCGAACTGTAATACTCTCGTGCCCCAGACTGATCTATTCCGGCCTCTAGCAATGCTCGACTCTCTTGAGAAAACCTCTTGTGTTCCTCAATCGCGCTTTGCTCTCTGGTTTTAATTGAGCAACCTGAAAGTAAAATGGCCAGCGTTGTTAATGCGATAATCCTTTTCATAGTTATTAATCCTTAGGAACGTAATAGGCTTGGAGCTTGTTTTTTCTGATACGAATTAGGGAAATGGATTTGACTGCTGAGCCGCTTGCACTCCTGATAAACTGAGCACCAATAGCGGCGTATTCCGTGTCAGCCTTGAGACGACCGCAATGTTTACTGTCGGCTAGTTCATCAATGCCCTGCATAAAATAGTGGGCCTGTTCCATGGCAGACGTAAGCGTGTCACAGACAACCGCACCCTTAGCCAAAACAGGCCAATCGGCTAGAGCTTGGGCTGAAACGAAACAGGCCGCTAGGCTGGCACATACCTTCCACTTGATTTTCAATCCTTCACCCTGCAATCGCTAATGCGTTGGAGTTGCTCAGCGCTGGAGTATAGCCATAGGCCACGATGGTGGGTAGAGAAAGCGGTAGCGACAGAGACCTAAGCATGAAGCTCACTGCATGCGCTGGCGTGCCTCCAAGATGCTCATACGACCGTCAAGGCGGTTTGATGTGGTGTCCAAACGTTCCCACAGAGCGTTGAGTCTCTGTTCCTCGTACGCGGCCTGTGAAAGTTGAATCAGCCGTTGCTGTGCGAGGTCGTGCGTTAGGTTCGCTACCTGCTCCATTGCTGACTGTGCCTGGCTGTATGTGTGCAACGTGAACATGAGCGTTATGGCTGCAATTGCTATCACTCCTGCACTAATTATGTAATTTATTTTTGTATTAATTGTATTATCTCGTGATTGTGGAGCGGAAACCGTCCGTGCTTGATTGTTATAATATTGACGTCAATAAACATGGCGTATTGAGAGATGAAGGGAGGGTGTCAGTCTCCCTGTCTCAGTTACTTAATTTCCTGCTTAATCCTGTTTAGGATACTTTTTCAAAAGAATCTCCTTCGTGTGATCCACGTACTCCGTTGGCTTGCTCGCTTCAAGAAGCATATCCACATAGATTTGGATTTCCTCATCTGACAGCTTAGGCTTTACAGCGGCTACTGGCTCATCAGACTTTTTGGTCTTCGCAGTCTTGCTGAAATACTGAGTGCTTAGAAGTTTCTCTTCGCGGGTCTTTGGAAATAGAACGTTTTTCATCATATTGTAACTCCGTACTTATTAGATTAATTGGTGTTGAGGTTTTCGAAATACGCTTCAGCTTCAGCCAAAGCTGCTGCCTTATCTTTATCCTCTTTGGCTTGAAGGGCTTTTGCTTCCTTTTCTTTCTTTTGACTGAAAAGCTGCTCCGCTAGCAAAAGCTTGTTTTGCTCTTTATTCATCTCAAGCTCCTCCCTGTACTTGGTCTCGGTATCCTGTGCGACAGTTGCCAGAAGCTCCTCAATGTTTTCCTTTTCCAAATACACAGTCAGCGAAGAAAGGGTGTTCGGCGGGAAGCTTTTGGACAATCGCCGACCTTGAAGGATTAGAGTTTCAAGTTCTGGCAGTAGCAGGGATACCGGCTTATTTAGAATGTCTACACTTGCGTATGAACGACGAAACAAAAACTTAGCTGCCTCCACTCGACGGTCTAGTTCTTCTTGATGGAATTTAAACGAATTAATGTCTACGTGATTTTTGCTAGTCATATGATATTTCCTTTTGTATTTTAAGTGCCAGATTGGCTTTGTGGTGGGCAAAGAAGCCCGTTATTTGCTCTTGGTAGGGAGCAGAATCTATTAGTTGTGGGAGTGCCTTTACAAAGGCGGGAAGAACATCTTACGGCTGCGCTATCGCTTAGCCTACGTCAAATCGCTTCGCTCTTTGACTTAACCTAAACATATTAAAAAAAGATGCTAATCAACTGTCACCCCCGTCACGAATCGCTGAAGCCCTTGTAATATGGGTCTTAGCTGCGTGACAGCTATAGTGACGGCTTAAAACATCAGTGTCACGGTGTCACGTTTTCATATCAGAAATTAACTTTAGGGAGCAATTTATCTAATTCCTTGGGCGGTGTTTTGGTAGTTAGTCCTTCTTGAATGCCTTTGGGAGTAATATAGTAACGCTGGGAATTAGATCGCTTTGAAATGCACCCTATACCGAGGAGGGCGTTTGCGACAGCTACATCTGTCAGACCGTATTCAAAGCTATCAGAAAAGCTATCCTTCAGCATTTGTACCGTCAGCACGCTGTTAGAAGCGATGACATTACCCAGCACATCCTCTAACTTATCCGTTGTGGTGAATCCAAGTAGATCTTGTTTGCTATCTGTCATTGGTGCCTCACCGGTGGCTCGATACTTACTCAAGTCAATTTGTTCAAGGTAGTCTCGCACCAGTTGAAAGCCACCATTCATTAGCCAAGGTTTGAAATTATCATTAAGAAAACGATCCGTTTCCGATTTGCTCTCTCTGTGACGGATAAATGCTGGAATCCAAAATCGACGATCTCCACTCTCAATAACAAGCGGGATATGGTCGTTACTGGTAATGCAAAAATTAATGTAGTTATCAATGACAACTACAGGCAGATGCTTTCGGCGTAAAGTTAGCGTAGCGTTAGCCTGGATGGATTTCAGACTATCAGTCGTGCTCTTCTTTGAGCGATACACCTCATCCACGACAAGAAGGGTCTTGCCTTCAACAGTCTCGTTGAAATCCCCGACAACATCTTTCAAGTGGCATAGGGCTGCCGCTGTAGGGCCTAGGAGGCCCGGTAGCAGTGTCTCTGCAAAGAATCCTTTCCCCACACCATGCTCAGAGCGCAACAGTGGCGTAGCGATGATTTTCTGCTCTTGGTGACGTACAGACATCGCAATCCACCAACCGAAATAATCTCTTTCACTGTCATCTGGGAACCATCGGCGAAGAAAATCAACGAACGGCTCTACTTGTTCCTTGGTTACTCGCGCACCTGTAGGCTGAAGCTCTGGAGCACGCCATAGATTGATAAAGCCGTTATCAAGGATAGCTAGACCATTAGGGACGAATTTTTCGCCGTAAGCCCAATCTAAGCATCCCAATAGATATGCTGCGTCGTATTTATCTTTTCCACCATTGCGGCGGTAGAAGTCTTGGAGAATACCCGCATCTGATTGGGCTGTACCAGTTACGACATCTCGAAATCTAGCTGATGAGGTGTTTGACGGAACTCGGACAAATCGAGCTTTAACAGCTTCAATCGCTGCGGATGATTTATTGTTTTTCGGTGCTGCTGTAATCATTGTTGTTTACCTCATCTGATGGGCTAGGACGTTTGGTTTTGAATAAAGAGTCGTGAAGAGACGAAATCAAAATGTTAAGTGTGTGATTGGGCGATCCGTGATCGTAATACCGCATAATTTCTAAAAGTTCGCTTGCAGATCTGTCGTTGAGATGAGGTCGCATACTCAGGCCGCTCCTTGTAGCAGTTGGTCGAGGGAATAGTTAAATTGTTTTACTTCCTCTGGGGTTTTAAGGGTTTTCAATGCCTCCTTGATACTTAGACGGACTTTCTGTCTTGCCGCGAATAGTCGCACTGCGCACGTATTGCTGCACAAAAAATTGCCGTTGTGGCTTGCTTCAAAATCACGCTGGCATACTTGGCACTGCTTCATAAAATTTCCTCTGGTTGTGATTGCTCGACGGCATTGCTCGATTGATTAATTGGGTGATTAGCGTTCGGATGTGTTCCTTCCATTAGCAGATTAGTAATTACTTCAAAAGCTACCTTTGGGCCTTGGCCGGGGAATGTCTTCTGTCGCCAATAATGAAAGAAGTTATGGCATTTCTGAGAACAAAGGACTTTTGAGCTTCTTGTGGTGATCATGGAGTTGCCACACCACTTACATTGTTTTATCAATTTCATGGGCGTTAGAAAGCCCTCCGGTATTGTTTGGAATATTCAAGATTAAGGAATTTGAAACAAAACAAACCACAATTCAAACTAAATCTCTAGCGCGAATTGTGGTTTGAAACTTCAAAAGTTTTTTATTGGCAGCTACTGTAAAGAAGGAAAACAATAACCGCCTACACTGACCCGATGAGAGCAAACTCTTATTTAAGCATCATCGGATCGAATGTTCTTTTAACGAGGGGTATGCGAGAGGGTAGAGCTGAAGAGAAGTATTTTCTTAAAGCTAGATGGTGGGGCGATCTGTACTCAGGATCAGCTAATCTCACTTCTCTTATTTATAGGAACCATAATCTCATACTTCATAGTGAAATTACAACCCCTGCGGGAAATAATTAAGACTATTTAGCTATATATGTGTAACAACTTATTGCTAGTCGTAAATATCAATGAATATATCGGTATGTCATCCGTATGTTAGACGCTCTAGATTCTTTATATTATGAATTTATTACTATAGATACTCTGCACTGAGTTCAGAAAATTGGTAGAACTTCCCCTAGGGATCAGGAAATACTCAAAAAGAGCAGAGCCTTAATCTCCAAGGTCTACACAATCTTCTAACCCAGTGCTACAGGCGATGCCTGCTCTGCACTTGAGACGAGAATGATCACAGCTTGTAGGCTGTACCTAACGGAAGGTTAGGCGGTAGTCCGGCTCCCTGACTGACATAACCAGCTCAATCACCCCGCAGCCTCACCGGAACCGACTCGCGTCGGCAACTTCATGCATGCACCACCTTGCTTTGTAGTGGCGACTAAAACCCATTCTGGAGGACAAGATTCAAACCAAACAACCAGAAGGCCCACTTTCTTACAGGGGACATATATTATACAGTGCTTACTCTACATAACAAGAGGCTTGCTTAACTTTCTTCACAATATCTTTATTGGGGTTTTAATGCTCTTTGAGAGGCGGTAGGTCGATAGGTAGGCCACGGTTAAATCTTTATAGCGATCGTCGCTGGGATACCCAAAAACACCGCAGAGATAGGCCCTTCTCTCTCGATTCTGCCGTACAGATGCACCCCTTACTTTAGGAATAGGTCTGGAGCCTTCCAAACTACATCTTTTAATTCTTCTGGAAGGTCAGCCAGCTTTGGACGATTCTTGCACTGAGGCTTCCTCTTAGGAAGGAGGGAAAGAGCAACGTCGTCGTAGATTGGTTTCACTAGCTCAAAGGTTGGCGAGGGTATGCCCGCCCTGCGCAGGCGTGCTTTGATCCTCTTAATTATCAGCGTCTGCTGATCCTTGCTGATCCATGTGTGATGGCCGTAGTCGTCGCCTGTACGATTATCTTTCGGCTGCTCGATGTAGGCCACAACCGGGCTGATTCTGTTCACCAAAGCGGGGATTGGCTGTGTCTCAAGCTTGCGTGTGGGGAAGTGAAGCTCAAGCTTTAGGAATATTCCCCGCAGGTATCTGTTCAGCCGCTGTCGGTCTGTGCGGGCTTGTTCACTATCAGATGTCAGCATTGATTCAAAGGAGTCGGCATTGCTATCTGTCAGAGCAAATGCCCCGTCCAGGCTGGCAAGCTCTTGCTTGATACGATCAATATCAGTTTTAGCGGTGGTAATTGCATTGCGGGTGTCAGTAAGCAGGCTGACGTAGGTTTCAGCTTTGTCCTCGTCATCTTCAGCAGCGTATTTATTCCTCAAGCCGTCTGCCTTGGTTTCCAATCTGGTCAGCTTTGCAACGGCGACGGTTTCTTCTTTCTTCAGCACCTTCAACACATCTGAGCCAGCGGCGATGTAGTCGCGGATTGCAGTCCAATGCTCAAATTTAAACAATACACGGCGAAGGAATTCCCCCCGGATCGACCTGATCTGATCGTCAACACAGCTTCCAGTCATTGATGCCGTGCAGTAGTAGAACTCTTTACCACTCCTGAGCATGAACCGTGTGCTGCCGCCACATTCAGCACACACCAGAAGGTTGCGGAAAATATTGAGGTTGGTTGCATCCTGCCTGCCTGAAAACGGCTTTCGACTCTTTAGTATCGTCTGTACTTCTTCAAACGTAGCTGGAGGGATTACCTGAGGGTAGTAATGTTCCACCAATTGCCCGGTGGGGACATTTTTGCCGTGCTCCTTGCTGAGTTCCACCGGGGAGTGCTCGCCTATCAGGCGGCGATTGCGCAACAGGTATTGAATCTGGTGCGTTTTGTAACTGGTGCCAAACTGAGCGTTGAGGCGTCTTCCCGTTTCTGCCACACCGTAGGTCTGAGCGAGAGAGAACATTGTTTCAATGTGTAGGCAAATATCATCAAGCTTGCACCACGCCCCATCCTTCACTACCAGCCATTGGGGACATTTCTCTGTGGCGATTTTTCCTTCCCCCATCGCTTTGTGTTTAGCCCGCCACGACGCCTTCGACATATCCGATTTGCGTAAACTTTCCGAGTGAGCTCTTTCAAACTGGACAATCGCCCGGATGAAACTGTTGCTGGTGAGATCGTCATAAACTGTATCTTCGTCCAATACAGCAATCTTGATACCGGATCTGATCAGGTCAGAAAATATCTCTATGGAGGCGTCGAGCACCTGACGTGATAGCCGGTCCCAGTTCTCAATTAGCAGGTAGCTGCCATTGGGAATCTCCCCATCACGCACCCGCTGAAGAAATCCCGATAGCTGACCTTTTTTAGCGTTAGCCCCACGGAAGCTACTGATACCGTGATCCTCAAGCCTGGTATCAACCGTGAGGTTGTGCCTACTGACAAAGGATTCAATGCGCTCAGATTGGCGAACGACGGAATTACCATCCGCCTGTTTCTGGCTGGAAAAGCGAACGTATGGAAAGCATAGAGGCACGGTGGCAAGCTCAGTAACCTATCGGTACGTTTAATCTATCACAGCTGCATCTATTGCTATGCGCGACCGAGCCATGCCTATTGGGACATGTCGCCGGGGCTGGATTTCGAAACCCGACTGATCGCCAAGACCAACGCCGCCCAGGTGCTGGAAGAACAGCTTGGGAAAAAAGGTTATCAGTGCGCGCCGATCAACCTCGGCTCCAATACCGACCCGTACCAACCCATCGAACGTGAACACCGGATCACCCGCCAGACCCTCGAGGTGCTGCTGCGCTACCGGCACCCGGTGACCATCGTCACCAAAGGCTCGCTGATCTTGCGTGACCTCGATCTGCTCACGGAGCTGGCGCAACAACGGCTGGTGGCGGTGATGATCAGCCTGACGACGCTGGACGATGAACTCAAACGCATCCTCGAACCGCGTGCCGCGGCACCCAAGGCCCGGTTGCGGGCGATCCGGGTGATGCGCGAAGCAGGCATTCCGGTGGGGGTGCTGTGTTCGCCGATGATTCCGATGATCAACGACAGCGAAATCGAAAGCCTGCTGGCCGAGGCGCATGCGGCGGGTGCGCAAAGTGCCGCCTACATGATGCTGCGCCTGCCGCTGGAGGTGGCACCGCTGTTCGAGGAGTGGCTGCACGCGCACTATCCGCAGCGCGCGGCCCATGTCCTGAGCCTGATCCGCCAGAGCCGTGGCGGCGAGCTCTACGACAGCCGTTTCGGTGCACGGATGCGCGGCGAAGGGCCGTTCGCCGACTTGCTCGCGCAACGCTTTGCCAAAACGATCAAGCGTCTCGATCTCAATCATCGCGAGGGCTATGACCTCGACTGCACCGCCTTCTGTCCACCGGGTCGCCAGATGTCGTTGATTTAGCGACAATTGGCCCTATGGTTGAGGGGCTGGAATCCTTCCGTCGTAACCCTCAGTCACGTTTTTTGTGACCTGGAACACACGTTCTAGAGCGCTTGATTCAGTTTGAGTTAAGTTTCGGCGGCTACCTTGTTCATCGAGTGACTGACGGGTCGGGATGGCCCGGATGTTTTAAACAGCCACTGGCTTCATACCGGAATACACGGGAATGACTCCCCGAATCCGCCAAAGAGGATGAATCATGAGTGACAAGGATAAACAGCCGTTGGCTGCGTCGGCGCAAGCCGTCCCTGGGGCGCAATCCGCCGATGCAGCGCTGCGAACGATCGTTGACGGCTTTTTGCATTTTCATCATGAGGTCTTCCCGCAACAGGAAGAACTCTTCAAGAAACTCGCCACGGCGCAATCGCCACGGGCGATGTTCATCACCTGCGCCGACTCGCGCATCGTGCCCGAGCTGATCACCCAGAGCTCGCCAGGCGATCTGTTCGTGACCCGTAACGTCGGCAACGTCGTACCGCCTTATGGCCAGATGAACGGCGGCGTTTCCACCGCCATTGAATACGCGGTACTGGCGCTGGGCGTGCAACACATCATCATCTGCGGCCACTCCGACTGCGGCGCCATGCGCGCAGTGCTCAATCCGGACAGCCTGGAAAAAATGCCGACAGTCAAAGCCTGGCTGCGTCATGCGGAAGTGGCGAAGACCATGGTGCATGACAACTGCAACTGCACCGACGAAAAAGAAAGCATGCCGATCCTCACCGAGGAAAACGTCATCGCCCAACTGCAGCACTTGCGTACCCATCCTTCGGTAGCCTCACGCATGGCGAACGGTCATCTGTTCATCCATGGCTGGGTCTACAACATCGAAACCAGCGAAATCAAAGCTTACGACGCGGATCAGGGACGCTTCCTGCCGCTCGACGGCAGCCATCCGATTCCGGTGGCGACGCCCAAAGCGCGCTTCTAAATCTTCCTAAAAATCTGTGTGGTTTGACGCCGGCCGCTGTTTCAGCGGTGCGGCGAAGCCACGCCTGAAGAAAACTTCGGGAGAGTCACCATGCGTGCTGCTCAATTGAAAGCGGTTCTGCCACGGGAGTTGCTGGCTTCGGTGGTTGTATTTCTGGTCGCCCTGCCGCTGTGCATGGGTATTGCGATTGCTTCCGGGTTGCCACCGGCCAAAGGCCTGATCACCGGGATCATTGGTGGTCTGGTGGTGGGTTGGCTGGCAGGCTCGCCGTTGCAGGTCAGCGGGCCGGCGGCCGGTCTGGCGGTGTTGGTGTTCGAGCTGGTGCGCCAGCACGGGATCGAGATGCTCGGGCCGATTCTGCTGCTCGCCGGTTTCCTGCAACTGGTGGCCGGGCGTTTGAAGCTTGGGTGCTGGTTTCGGGTGACGGCGCCCGCGGTGGTGTACGGCATGCTTGCGGGGATCGGTGTGCTGATCGTTCTGTCGCAGGTGCATGTGATGCTGGATGCCAAGCCGCAGCCCTCGGGGCTGGATAACCTCACGGCCTTCCCCGGCGCGGTGGCGCAAGCCTTGCCGTCGTTCGGCTGGCAGGCCGGACTGCTCGGGCTGGCGACCATTGCGGTGATGTGGCTGTGGGAGAAATTGCGTCCGCATTCGCTGCGCTTCATTCCCGGTGCGCTGCTCGGCGTTGGCCTGGCCACGGGTGCCAGCCTGCTGCTGGCGTTGCAGGTGAAACGGGTCGAGGTGCCGGAGAATCTGGCCGATGCCATCGACTGGCTGAAACCGGCGGATTTGCTCAGCCTTGCTGATCCAACCCTGCTGATTGCGGCTTTTGCCGTGGCATTCATCGCCAGCGCCGAAACCCTGTTGTCGGCGGCGGCGGTGGATCGCATGCACAGCGGTGTGCGCTCGGACTTCGACCGTGAACTCTCAGCGCAGGGCGTCGGCAACATGCTTTGCGGACTGGTCGGTGCGCTGCCGATGACCGGGGTGATCGTGCGCAGTTCGGCCAACGTCCAGGCTGGCGCAACCACCCGCTATTCGACGATCTTCCATGGTTTGTGGCTGCTGGCGTTCGTGCTGTTGTTGTCGAGCGTGCTGCAAAGCATTCCGGTGGCGAGTCTGGCAGGCGTGCTGGTGTACACCGGTTTCAAACTGGTGGACCTCAAGGCCTTTCGCGGTCTGGGCCGTTACGGGCGGATGCCGATGTTCACCTACGCCGCCACGGCGCTGGCGATCATCTTCACCGACCTGCTGACCGGTGTGTTGATCGGTTTCGGTCTGACGATGTTGAAACTGGCGTTCAAGGCGTCGCGCCTGAAGATCAGCCTGATCGACCTGCCGCAGGACGGTGAGATGGAATTGCGTCTGGTGGGCGCGGCGACCTTTCTCAAGGTACCGGCACTGACCCAGGTACTGGGCAGCATTCCAGCGGGCACAACGGTGCATGTGCCGCTCAATCATCTGAGCTACATCGACCATTCGTGTCTGGAATTGCTGGAGGAGTGGGGCCGGGCGAATGCGGCAAAGGGGTCGAAGCTGTTGATCGAGTCGCGTGGGTTGAAGCGACGATTGGAGGGGCGGGTTCGGACCAATACCGGGATCGGTGCGGCCGGTTAAATCTGCGGGGTGAACTCAACCCCTGTAGGAGCTGCCGCAGGCTGCGATCTTTTGCTCTTGATTGTTAAAAACAACATCAAAAGATCGCAGCCTGCGGCAGCTCCTACATGGGATTGTGTGTAACTCAGGCAGCGGGCTGGTCGAGCTCCAGGCCAACGCCCAGGCGGCGGCCCATGCACGGCCAGCGCTTCCATGCGGCACCGGTGTCCGGGCTGCTCAGTTTGTCGCGGTAGGCTTCTACCGATTCCAGCGCAAAACTCTCGTCGTCGAGCATCTCGTCGATGGTGTGATGCACGACTTCATCCAGTTGATTGGCAAATTCCTCACCGAGCAGCTGGTGAGCAATCAGGTTGGCGACCGTCATGTCCAAGGGGATCAGTGGCTGGCCGAGGTGTTTGATGTACAGGTCGTTGACCTCTTCGACAAAGCGGTGCGCCAGATAGGCTTCGTCCAGCAGGCTGTCCAGACCGACCGGCGGCTGGAGGAAGTACTGCTCGGCGATTTTCAGCACCGGTTTGATCTGCGACTCGATTCCCGCTTCCCTGGCAACTTCATTGGCTGCGTCCAGCATGTCTGGTACTTCATCGATATAGGCGGTGACAAAACTCGTCAACGCGTCTTCGCGGTTAGCGTCCGGCAACTGAATGGCCGAATGCAGATGAGGCAACTTGGCTTCCAGCTGACGCTTGAGCCGTCCGGTTTCGTTTTCGGTCTGTCGGGCTTTTTGGATCTGCTCGCGCAATGCGGCGGTGTTCATGAAAACTCCAGGGAACAAGGCAATGAAATAGGGAAGACATAACTTAGCTGGCTTACGAAAAATGCTAAGACGCATTTGTCATAATTATTTCATCCTTGATGCAGCAGCGTTATATCGGTTCGCCACCACTCGTCTGCATCCTTCTCCATTCGTGCCCTTTAGCGCAAGTCCCGGCTGTTTCAGAACATTAACGCCACGACATTGCAATTTCCGGCGGCTGTCTATACTCGCCATTGAATGGAGTTAGCTGATGACGCCCGACTGCCCACGCAGCAAGGCCCGGCGATTCAAGTTCGTAGTCTGATGCAGCCGCTCCCTTGCCGAAGGCGTTGCGCCTACGGGATAACAAGAACGATAAGGGGAACCCGCAATGATGCGACATCCACACGTCTGGATGGGCCTCCTGTTGTGGTCGATTTTCAGCCCGGCCCAGGCGGCCTGGACTGTGAATATGGCGCCTGGAGCGACTGAAATCAGTCACGCAGTATTCGACCTGCACATGACCATTTTCTGGATCTGTGTGGTGATCGGGATCATCGTCTTCGGTGCCATGTTCTGGTCGATGATCGTGCATCGCCGCTCGACCGGGCAGGTCGCCGCAAAATTCCACGAAAGCACCACCGTTGAAATTCTCTGGACTGTCGTGCCGCTGCTGATCCTGGTGGCGATGGCCGTTCCGGCGACCGCCACCCTGATCCGCATGTACGACACCAGTGAGCCGGATATCGATATACAGATCACCGGTTATCAATGGAAGTGGCACTACAAATACCTGGGTCAGGACGTCGAATTCTTCAGCAACCTGGCCACCCCCGCCGAACAGATTCACAACAAGGAAGCCAAGGGCGAGCACTACCTGCTCGAAGTCGACAAGCCGCTGGTGTTGCCGGTCGGCGCCAAGGTGCGCTTCCTCGTGACTTCCGCCGACGTCATCCACTCGTGGTGGGTGCCGGCGTTCGCGGTCAAGCGCGATGCGATTCCGGGGTTCGTCAACGAGGCCTGGACGCGCATCGACAAGCCCGGCCTCTACCGTGGCCAGTGCGCCGAGTTGTGCGGCAAGGACCACGGCTTCATGCCGATCGTGGTCGACGTCAAGGAGAAGGCCGACTACGACAAGTGGCTCGCCGAGCGCAAAGCCGAAGCCGCGCAGCTCAAGGAGCTGACCAGCAAGGAATGGACGCTGGACGAACTCAAGGAACGTGGCGACAAGATCTATCACACCACCTGCGTCGCCTGTCACCAGGCCGAAGGCCAGGGCCTGCCGCCGATGTTCCCGGCGCTCAAGGGCTCGCCGATTGCCACCGGGCCCAAAGCCGATCACCTGCACCGCGTGTACTTCGGCAAGCCGGGCACCGCCATGGCCGCATTCGGCAAGCAGTTGTCGGAAGTCGATATCGCAGCGGTCGTGACCTACGAACGTAACGCCTGGGGCAACAACAAAGGCGACATGGTCACACCAAAAGAAGTGCTTGAGCTCAAACAGGCGGAAAGCAAATGAGTCGGTCCATTGCGTACTTCGTCAATCGGTCGGGGCAGCGCGCCCCGGCCCGCCCAGTCCACTCACGTAAAGGAGACCGGCCATGAGCGCTGTCATCGATGACCACGGTCACGCCGACCACGCCCACGGCCCCGCCAAAGGCCTGATGCGCTGGGTGCTGACCACCAACCACAAGGACATCGGCACGCTGTATCTGTGGTTTGCCTTCTGCATGTTCCTGCTCGGCGGCACGTTCGCCATGGTGATCCGCGCCGAGCTGTTCCAGCCCGGGCTGCAGATCGTCGAACCGGCGTTCTTCAACCAGATGACCACCATGCACGGTCTGGTGATGGTCTTCGGCGCGGTGATGCCAGCGTTCGTCGGCCTCGCCAACTGGATGATCCCGTTGATGATCGGCGCGCCGGACATGGCCCTGCCACGGATGAACAACTTCAGCTTCTGGCTGCTGCCGGCGGCGTTCCTGCTGCTGGTCTCGACCCTGTTTACCGCCGGTGGCGGGCCGAACTTCGGCTGGACGTTCTATGCGCCGCTGTCCACCACCTACGCGCCGGAAAGCGTCACCTACTTCATCTTCGCCATCCACTTGATGGGGATCAGTTCGATCATGGGCGCGATCAACGTGATCGCCACCATCCTCAACCTGCGCGCCCCCGGCATGACCCTGATGAAAATGCCGTTGTTCGTCTGGACCTGGCTGATCACCGCGTTCCTGCTGATCGCGGTGATGCCGGTGCTGGCCGGGTGCGTGACGATGATGCTGATGGACATCCACTTCGGCACCAGTTTCTTCAGTGCCGCCGGTGGCGGTGACCCGGTGCTGTTCCAGCACGTGTTCTGGTTCTTCGGGCATCCCGAGGTGTACATCATGATCCTGCCGGCCTTCGGTGCCGTCAGCCAGATCATCCCGACCTTCTCGCGCAAGCCGCTGTTCGGCTACACCTCGATGGTCTACGCCACGGCGAGCATCGCGTTCCTGTCGTTCATCGTCTGGGCGCACCACATGTTCGTGGTCGGCATCCCGCTGGTGGGCGAACTGTTCTTCATGTACGCGACCATGCTCATCGCCGTCCCGACAGGGGTGAAGGTGTTCAACTGGGCCAGCACCATGTGGCAAGGCTCGCTGACCTTCGAGACACCGATGCTGTTCGCCGTGGCGTTCGTGATCCTGTTCTCGATCGGCGGTTTCTCCGGGCTGATGCTCGCTATCGCCCCGGCGGACTTCCAGTACCAGGACACCTACTTCGTGGTCGCGCACTTCCACTACGTGCTGGTGCCGGGGGCGATTTTCGGCATCTTCGCCTCGGCCTATTACTGGCTGCCGAAGTGGACCGGGCACATGTACGACGAAACCCTCGGCAAGCTGCATTTCTGGCTGTCATTCGTCGGCATGAACCTGACCTTCTTCCCGATGCACTTCGTGGGACTGGCGGGAATGCCGCGACGGATTCCGGACTACAACCTGCAGTTCGCCGACTTCAACATGGTCTCGTCGATCGGCGCGTTCATGTTCGGTGCCACGCAGATCTTCTTCCTGTTCATCGTGATCAAGACCATTCGTGGCGGCGCGCCAGCCCCGGCCAAACCGTGGGACGGCGCCGAAGGCCTGGAGTGGAGCGTGCCGTCGCCGGCGCCGTATCACACCTTTACCACGCCGCCGGAAGTGAAATGAAACGCTCCTCTGTTAACGCGACCCCTGTGGCGAGGGAGCTTGCTCCCGCTTGGGTGCGCAGCGCCCAAAAAATCTTTGGGGCTGCTGCGCAACCCAGCGGGAGCAAGCTCCCTCGCCACAAAGGCTCACCCGCACCTTCGAGGGAGGCATGACTCATGGCTGACTCGATCTCGATGAAAAAACTGGTCACCCGCCTGCTCGGCGTGGTGGTGGCGATGTTTGTCTTCGGCTTTGCCCTGGTGCCGATCTACGACGTGATGTGCAAGGCCTTCGGCATCAACGGCAAGACCGCCGGGCAGTACGAGGGCGAGCAGGTGGTGGATCAGTCACGCCAGGTGCGCGTGCAGTTTCTGTCGACCAACAACATCGACATGCCGTGGGAGTTCTACCCCAAACACGATGAGTTGACCGCCAACCCCGGTGCGGTCAACGAGATGATTTTCGTCGCGCGCAATCCCACCGACAAACCGATGAGTGCGCAAGCCGTGCCGAGCATCGCGCCGAGCAATGCGGCGGCGTATTTCCACAAGACCGAATGCTTTTGCTTTACCCAGCAGGTGCTGCAGCCCGGTCAGCAGATCGAAATGCCGGTGCGTTTCATCGTTGACCGCGACATGCCCAAGGACGTGAAGCACCTGACGCTGTCCTACACGCTGTTCGATATCACCGCCCGACATCCTCCGGTGGCTGCAAACACTGGCGGTTAAGCGTGCCCGATAAGGAGAACAATAAATGGCAACTCATGAGCACTATTACGTCCCGGCCCAGAGCAAATGGCCGATCGTCGCCACGGTGGGGATGTTCGTCACCGTGTACGGTCTGGCGACCTGGTTCAACGATCTGAAGGCCGCGCGCCCTGAATCCCACGGGCCACTGATCTTTTTCGTCGGCGGACTGTTGCTGGCGTACATGCTGTTCGGCTGGTTCGGCGCGGTGATCAAGGAAAGTCGCGCCGGGCTGTACAGCCCGCAGCTCGATCGCTCGTTCCGCTGGGGCATGAGTTGGTTCATCTTTTCCGAGGCGATGTTCTTCATCGCCTTCTTCGGTGCGCTGTTCTACGTGCGGCATATTTCCGGCCCGGCGCTGGGGGGCGAAGGGCCGAAAGGCATCGCCCACATGCTCTGGCCGAACTTCCAGTTCACCTGGCCGCTACTGCACACGCCTGACCCGAAACTGTTCCCGCCGCCCAAAGAAGTCATCAGCCCGTGGGGCCTGCCGCTGATCAACACGATTCTGCTGGTCAGCTCCAGTGTGACCATCACCATCGCCCACCATGCCTTGAAGAAGGGCCATCGCGGCGCGCTGAAAATCTGGCTGGCGATCACCGTGCTGCTGGGCTGCGGCTTCCTTGCCTTGCAGGCCGAGGAATACATGCACGCCTACCACGAACTGGGCCTGACCCTGGGTTCGGGCATCTACGGCGCGACGTTCTTCATGCTCACCGGTTTCCACGGTGCCCACGTGACCATCGGCACGATCATTCTGTTCGTGATGCTGATGCGCATCATGAAGGGCCATTTCGATGCCGAGCATCAGTTCGGCTTCGAGGCGGCGAGCTGGTACTGGCACTTCGTCGATGTGGTGTGGATCGGCTTGTTCATCTTCGTTTATGTGCTTTGAGCACTGATCACCAAGGCGCGTGCGACACCAGTTGGCCGCTGTAGAAGCCCCAGGCAATCAAGCCGACGGTGGCAGCGGCCAGGGCCACCCGAACACTCAAGGCGATTACCAGACGATTGGAGCTGCTGTCGTCCTTGACCAGGAAAAACAGGCCGCTGAACAGGCTGATCACCGTGGCAATCAGCAGCACGACAATGGCTGCTTTGAGCATGGGAAGAACTCCGGGGGACAGGCGATGCAGTTGAGTATAGCGAGCGCGACGACTGACTTTGTGGCGCGGCCATGAAGCGCTTTCGCCCGGGCGTGATACCGACCGTGGTGGTGGCGCTGTTGCTGCCGTTGCTGGTGTCGCTGGGTTTCTGGCAGCTCGGTAGGGGCGCGGAGAAAACCGCCCTGCTCGCCAGTTACGCCGAACGCCGTGCGGCCGAGCCGATGGCCAGCAGCGAATTGCTGCACAGCGCCGACCCGGCCTTTCGCCGCGTTCATCTATATGGTCAGTTCGATAGCGCTCACAGCCTGCTGCTGGACAACCGTCAGCGTAACGGCAAGGTTGGCATCGAGTTGCTGCAACCGTTTCAGGATCGGGCCAGCGGCCTGTGGCTGCTGGTCAATCGCGGCTGGCTGGCTTGGCCGGACCGCCGCATTACCCCGCAATTCAAAACCCCGGCCGATGCCGTGAATATCGATGCCTGGGTGTACGTCGCCCCCGGCGCGACCTTCCAGTTGCACGCCGACCCCGCCAGCAGCACCTGGCCGCAAACCGTCACCGCCGTCGAGCCGGCCAAGCTGTGGAAAACCCTCGAACGCGACGGCTTCGCCTACGAACTTCGCGCCGAACCTGGTCCTGCCAGTTACGAGGCCGACTGGCCGGTGGTGGCCATGGGTCCGGAAAAACACCTTGGATACGCCGTGCAGTGGTTCGCCATGGCCACCGCCCTGCTCGGTCTCTACCTCTACCTTGGATTGCACAACGCAAAGGAGAACCACCATGGGAACGGCCATGAATCCACCCAGCATGTCTGAGGCGAAAACCCCGGCCACCCGCCGCCGTGGACGGATCCAGCTGTTGCTGATTGTGCTCGGCGTGGTCGGCCCGATGATTCTCGCCACCGGCATGTACAAATTGCAGTTCTGGGTGCCGGAAGGTCGCAGCTATCACGGCGAACTGATCGGCAACGGCCAGACCCGCGCCGACCTCGGCGTGCAGGCCGATGAGCAACGCTGGCAGATGTTAGTGACCGCGCCGAAAGATTGCGCAGTGGACTGTCAGCAACTGGTGTACCTCGCCCGGCAGATTCAGATCGGTCTTGGTCGCGATGCCGGACGTGCCAGCCATGCCCTCGCCGCTGCCCAACCGTTGAGCAGCGACTACGAAGCCAAGCTGAGCCGCGAATACCCGCAACTGCAACGCTACCCGCTGGACACTGCAGCGTTGAGCAAAGCCACTGGCGACAAGGCCGTACCGCAGCTGTGGATCATCGACCCGCACGGCAACCTGGTGCTGCGCTACGACCCGAGCGTGAAGGGCAAGGATCTGCTCAACGACCTGCGCCACCTGCTGAAACTGTCGAACATCGGATAAGGGCATCGTCATGGCCAAACCTGGATTTCGCCTCGCGCTGTTTGCCACCCTGCTGGCACTGATCGTCGTGCTGCTCGGCGCCTACACCCGCCTGACCCACGCCGGCCTGGGCTGTCCGGACTGGCCGGGCTGCTACGGCTTTATCAGCGTGCCGAAAAGCGAAGCCCAACTGGCCCATGCCGAACTGCATTACCCCGACTCGCCGGTGGTGGCGCACAAGGGCTGGAACGAAATGATCCACCGTTACTTCGCCGGGACCCTCGGCCTGCTGATTTCGGTATTGGCCGGGCGCGCCTGGGTCAATCGCCGCCATCCGGGACAGCCGCTGAAGCTGCCGCTGTTTCTGCTGGCAGTGGTGTTCGCGCAAGCGGCATTCGGCATGTGGACGGTGACGCTCAAGCTCTGGCCGCAAGTGGTCACCGGGCATTTGCTCGGCGGTTTTGCGACCTTGAGTCTGCTGTTCCTGCTGACGTTGAGGCTGTCCGGCGTGCTGCCGGCGCTGACCGTGCCCAAGCGCTTGCAGTATTGGGCGACGGCGGGGTTGTTGCTGGTGATCGGCCAGATTGCCCTCGGCGGCTGGGTCAGCTCCAACTACGCGGCGGTGGCCTGCATCGACTTCCCGACCTGCCACGGCCAATGGCTGCCGCCGGCGGACTTTGCCAACGGCTTTCACCTGACCCAGCACATCGGCCCGAACTACCTCGGCGGGCAACTCGACAGCGATGCGCGCACGGCGATTCACCTGACTCACCGTATCGGCGCGCTGTTGGTGACCTTGGTGCTGCTCGGTCTGGCCTGGCAACTCAGGGCCGTCGGCATGACCCGGCTCGCCGGGCTGGTGCTGGTCGCCCTCGGCGCACAGATCACCCTTGGCATCAGCAACGTGTTGTTCCATCTGCCGCTGCCGGTGGCCGTGGCGCACAACGCCGGTGGCGCCGCGCTGCTGCTGACCATGGTGCTGGTCAACTACCACGCGCGCACCAGTCTGGTTCGGGTCAAACAGCCGATGTTGGCGCGCTGGCGTCTGAGCCCGCGTAAACATTCGGCTGCGCCCATCACGATAAAAGGAGAAACGCCATGGCGCTTCTGATCGGCGAACGTCCCGCGCAAGCGCTGTGGCGTGACTATCTGGAGCTGACCAAGCCGAAAGTGGTGGTGCTGATGCTGATCACCTCGCTGGTCGGCATGTTCCTCGCGACCCGCGCCGGGGTGCCATGGACGGTGCTGGTGTTCGGCAACCTGGGGATCGCGCTGTGTGCCGGCGGAGCAGCAGCGGTCAACCATGTGGTGGACCGGCGCATCGACGCGGTGATGGCACGCACGCACAAACGACCGTTGGCCGAGGGCCGGGTTTCACCGGCGGCGGCGCTGACCTTTGCGCTGGTGCTGGCGCTGCTCGGGCAGGCGATGCTGCTGACGTTCACCAATCCGCTGACGGCATGGCTGACACTGGCTTCGCTGCTGGGTTACGCGGTGATCTACACCGGTTTTCTCAAACGCGCGACGCCACAGAACATCGTCATCGGCGGCCTCGCTGGCGCCGCCCCACCGCTACTCGGCTGGACTGCCGCTACCGGCCATGTCAGCGCCGAACCGTTGCTGCTGGTGCTGATCATCTTCGCCTGGACCCCGCCGCACTTCTGGGCGCTGGCAATCCATCGCAAGGAGGAATACGCCAAGGCCGACATCCCGATGCTGCCGGTCACCCACGGCGAGCACTACACCAAGGTGCATATTCTGCTGTACACCTTTGCCCTGCTCGCGGTGAGCCTGCTGCCATACGTAATCCACATGAGCGGCGTGCTCTACCTGATCTGCGCCCTCGCCCTCGGCGCAAGGTTTCTGCAATGGGCCGTGGTGCTGTACCGTGGCACTCGGCCGCACGCGGCGATCAACACCTTCAAGTACTCTATTTATTACTTGTTCCTGTTGTTCATCGCCCTGCTCGTAGACCACTACTTACTGTTGAACCTATGACTCGAACCCAGAAAACCGTCTTCATCCTCGTCGCCGTGATCGCGCTGATCCTGGGACTGACCGTCAACAAAGTACTCAGCGGCAAGGGCCAGGGCGACCCCACCGCGCTGATCGACGCCGGCATTATCCTGCTGCCGCAGAGCCGCACGTTGCCGGGCGTGACCATGACCAATCAGGACGGCCAACCGGTCGCCATCGACGAGTTGAAAGGCAAATGGAGCCTGCTGTTCTTCGGCTACACCTTCTGCCCGGACATCTGCCCGACCACCCTCGCCCAACTGCGCCAGATCAAGAGCGAGTTACCCAAGGATGCTGTGGATAAGTTGCAGATCGTGCTGGTCAGCGTCGATCCGAACCGCGACAACCCGCAGCAGCTGAAGCAGTACCTGGGTTACTTCGATCCACAGTTTGTGGGGCTGACGCCGAAGTCGATCGAAGAGCTGCAGAAAGTCGCGAATGCGGTGAGTATTCCGTTCATTCCGGCCGACACCAGCAAGCCGAATTACACGGTGGATCACAGCGGCAACCTCGCGGTGATCGGCCCGGACGGCACCCAGCGCGGGTTCATCCGGGCGCCGCTGAACAACGCCAAACTGGTGGCGCAGCTGCCAGTAATGCTCAACCGCAAATAATGCAGTGCCTGCAGGGGTAAACATTTCTCTGTAGGAGCTGCCGAAGGCTGCGATCTTTTGCTCTGATCTTCAACAGCAAGATCAAAAGATCGCAGCCTCGTTCCACTCGACAGCTCCTACAGGGGAATTTGCCCCATAAAAAAGGCGATCCCGAGGGATCGCCTTTTTATTGCGCCTGTCCGGTCCTGTATCAGAACGCCGGCAATACCGCGCCTTTGTACTTCTCGGTGATGAATTTCTTCACTTCCGGGCTGTGCAGCGCAGCCGCCAGTTTTTGCATCGCGTCGCTGTCTTTGTTGTCCGCACGGGACACCAGGATGTTCACGTACGGCGAGTCGTTGCCTTCGATCACCAGCGCATCCTTGGACGGATCGAGCTTGGCTTCCAGCGCGTAGTTGGTGTTGATCAGCGCCAGATCGACCTGGGTCAGCACGCGCGGGATGGTCGCGGCTTCCAGTTCACGGATTTTCAGGTCTTTCGGGTTCTGCGCGATGTCTTTCAGGGTCGACAGGATGTTGGTCGGATCCTTCAGGGTGATCAGGCCGGCCTTGGCCAGCAGCAACAGCGCGCGGCCGCCGTTGGTGGCGTCGTTCGGAATCACCACGTTGGCGCCGCTTGGCAGGTCCTTCAGATCCTTGATCTTGTTCGAGTAGGCGCCCAGCGGCTCCAGATGCACGCCGGTCACCGCCACCAGGCTGGTGCCCTTGGCCTTGTTGAACTCATCGAGGTACGGCTGGTGCTGGAAAAAGTTGGCGTCCAGGCGCTTCTCGGCCACCTGTACGTTCGGCTGAATGTAGTCGGTGAAGACCTTGACCTTCAGATCCACGCCTTCCTTGGCCAGGGCCGGCTTCACGAATTCGAGGATTTCCGCGTGCGGCACCGGGGTGGCGGCAACGGTCAGGGTTTCAGCGTGGGCCGAAAAAGCGGCTACGGCAGCGAAAGCAGCGATCAGTTTTTTCATTCAGCTAACTCCTTTTCAAAGCGCCCGTGTGGCGCCTGCCAGCGAATGGCCGGCTCATCTCTTGATTACAAAAACCGGTTATTTGCGCGAGAAATGCACGACCAGACGGTCGCCCACCATTTGCAGCACTTGTACCAGAATCAGCAGCAACACCACGGTGACGATCATCACGTCAGTCTGGAAACGCTGGTAGCCGAAACGGATCGCCAGGTCACCCAGACCACCGGCGCCGACCACACCGGCCATTGCCGTGTAGGACACCAGAGTAATCGCGGTCACCGTAATCGCGGCGAAGATGCCTGGACGGGCCTCCGGCAGCAAGGCGTTCATGATGATCTGCCGGGTGGTCGCCCCCATCGATTGAGTGGCTTCGATGATGCCGCGATCGACTTCACGCAGCGCGGTTTCCACCAGACGCGCGAAAAACGGAGTCGCACCCACCACCAGCGGCGGAATCGCACCGGCCACGCCCAGCGAAGTGCCGGTGATCAGCACGGTGAACGGAATCATCACGATCAGCAGAATGATGAACGGCAGCGAACGCAGGATGTTCACCGCCAACGACATGAAGGCGTAGAAGCCACGGTTTTCCAGCAACTGACGCGGGCTGCAGAGGAACAGCAGCACGCCCAGCGGCAGGCCGAGCAATACGGTGAACAGCAGCGAACCACCGAGCATCAGCAGGGTGTCGCCCGTGGCCAGCCAGATTTCCAGCCAATCGATGTTTTCGAAGAAAGCCTTAAGCATTTCCATTAACGCAGCACCTCCATATGAACGTCAGCGGCGGTGAAGCGGGCGAAAGCCGCTTCCATGTCGCCACCGGTGACGGCGAGGGTCAATTGCCCGTAAGGAATGTCTTTGATGCGGTCGATGCGACCGGCGAGGATGCTGTAGTCGACCCCGGTTTCCCGGGCAACGGTACCGAGCAACGGCGCGTAGGTCGCTTCGCCCTGGAAGGTCAGACGCACAATGCGACCCGGCACGTGAGCGAAGTCGTCGCGCTGTTCGCTTTCGTCGATCTGCTCGCTTTCCTGGACGAAACGCTTGGTGGTCGGGTGCTGCGGATGCAGGAACACATCGGCCACCGAGCCTTGCTCGACGATCACCCCGGCGTCCATCACTGCCACCTGATCGCAGACCCGACGGATCACATCCATCTCGTGGGTGATCAGGACGATGGTCAGCTTCAGTTCACGATTGATCTCGGCCAGCAGTTGCAGAACCGACGCGGTGGTCTGCGGGTCGAGGGCGCTGGTGGCCTCGTCGCACAGCAGAATCTTCGGCTTGGTCGCCAGAGCGCGGGCGATGCCGACGCGCTGCTTCTGGCCGCCGGACAACTGCGCCGGGTACTTCTTGGCGTGATCAGACAGACCGACCCGCGCCAGCAGCTCGGCGACGCGTTGATTGATTTCACTGCTCGACAGTTCGCCGGCCAGGGTCAGCGGCAGCGCAACGTTGTCGGCCACGGTCTTGGAGGCGAGCAGGTTGAAGTGCTGGAAGATCATCCCGACTTGCTGGCGGAATCGGCGCAGGCCGTTGGCGTCCAGCGCGGTGACTTCTTCGCCGTCGACGATGATCTTGCCGCCGCTGGAATCTTCCAGGCGATTGATCAGACGCAGCAGGGTACTTTTTCCCGCACCGGAATGGCCGATCAGGCCGAAGACCTGACCGTTTTCAATCGAAAGACTGGTCGGGTGCAGGGCGGGGATGTCCTTACCGGCGACGCGGTAAGTTTTGTGGACGTTTTGAAACTCGATCACGTAGCGAACCTTGTGGGGCGCGTTAGAAAAGGATCAGCGGTTAGCCGGGCGCGCATTTTAGCCTGTCCGTATAGAGGTTCTTAGCATTTATTTCGCAATTAACCTTCGATTTGGCAATAACAAGATCAAAGGTCATAAAAAAGGAACGCTCGTTCCTGCTCATTGGTCACTAGTTCAGCGACTTGAAACCCTGGGTAACCGTGCCCGGAAACGCTCAAGAGTCCCCGTGGAAACGGGGTCAACCGAGGAGTTTACGTCTGATGAGCAGCAAGAAACCTACCACCGACAAAAGCCAGCTGGCCGGAACCGATACCAAGGATCGCGCCAACACCAACGCCAAACTCGACAGCCTGGAGAAGTTTCGCTCCGACGCTACCGGCCAGGCCCTGCGCACCAATCAGGGGGTGAAGGTCGCCGATAACCAGAATACCCTCAAGGCCGGACCGCGCGGGCCGTCGTTGCTGGAAGACTTCATCATGCGTGAGAAAATCACGCACTTTGACCACGAACGCATTCCGGAGCGCATCGTCCATGCCCGCGGTACGGGCGCTCACGGTTTCTTTCAGGCCTACGAGAACCATTCGGCGCTGACCAAGGCCGGTTTCCTGCAGGACCCGGGGAAAAAGACTCCGGTGTTCGTGCGCTTTTCCACGGTGCAGGGGCCGCGTGGTTCCGGCGATACCGTGCGTGACGTGCGCGGTTTCGCGGTGAAATTCTTCACCGACGAAGGCAACTTCGACCTGGTCGGCAACAACATGCCGGTGTTCTTCATTCAGGACGCGATCAAGTTTCCCGACTTCGTCCACGCGGTGAAACCCGAGCCGCACAATGAGATCCCGACCGGCGGCTCGGCCCACGACACGTTCTGGGACTTTGTCTCGCTGGTGCCGGAATCGGCGCACATGGTGATCTGGGCCATGTCCGACCGGGCGATTCCGAAAAGCCTGCGCAGCATGCAGGGCTTTGGCGTGCACACCTTCCGCCTGATCAATGCCGAGGGCAAATCGCGCTTCGTCAAATTCCACTGGCGCCCGACCGCCGGCACCTGCTCACTGGTGTGGGACGAGGCGCAGAAGCTCGCCGGTAAAGACACCGACTACCACCGTCGCGATCTGTGGGAAGCCATCGAGATGGGCGACTACCCGGAATGGGAGCTGGGCGTACAGATCATCGAGGAGGAAAACGAACACGACTTCGATTTCGACATTCTCGACCCGACCAAGCTGATCCCCGAAGAAATCGTGCCGATCACCCCGCTGGGCAAGATGACCCTGAACCGCAACCCGGACAACTTCTTCGCCGAGACCGAGCAGGTCGCGTTTTGCCCCGGCCACATCGTGCCCGGCATCGACTTCTCCAATGACCCACTGCTGCAAGGCCGGCTGTTTTCCTACACCGACACGCAAATCAGCCGACTGGGTGGGCCGAACTTTCATGAGTTGCCGATCAACCGCCCGGTGGCACCGTTCCACAACGGCCAGCGCGATGCCCAACACCGCACGGTGATCGACAAGGGGCGCGCGTCCTACGAGCCGAACTCGATTGATGGCGGCTGGCCAAAGGAAACCCCACCGGCGGCTAAAGACGGCGGCTTCGAGAGTTACCCGGAACGCATCGATGCGAACAAGATCCGCCAGCGCAGCGAGTCGTTCAGCGATCACTTCTCGCAAGCGCGGCTGTTCTTCAACAGCATGAGTGAGCACGAGAAGGAGCACATCATTGCCGCCTACAGCTTCGAGCTGGGCAAGGTCGAACGCGAGTTCATCCGTGCACGGCAGGTGAATGAGATTCTCGCCAACATTGACCTGGAATTGGCCAAGCGCGTGGCGGCCAACCTCGGGTTACCGGCGCCGAGCAAAGGCACGGTCGAGGTGCGCAAGACTTCGTTCGATCATTCGCCGGCGCTGAGCCAGGCGAATCTGCTGCCAGAGGACATCAAAACTCGGAAAGTGGCGATTCTTGCCGCTAACGGCGTCGATGGTGCGGCGATCGATGCGATGAAGAAGGCCTTGGCTGCACAAGGTGCGCACGCCAAGCTGCTCGGCCCGACGTCGGCACCGGTGAAGACTGCCGACGGCAAAGCCCTGCCAGTGGACGCCTCCATGGAAGGCATGCCTTCAGTGATCTTCGATGCGGTGTTCGTGCCGGGTGGCGCGGCGTCGATCAAGGCGTTGAGCGCTGATGGCGTGGCGCTGCACTACCTGCTGGAGGCGTACAAGCACCTGAAGGCGATTGCGCTGCACGGCGATGCCAAACAGTTGCAGGATCTGCTGAAGCTGGAGGCGGATGCAGGGTTGCTGCAGGGCAAGGATGTGCCGGGATTGACCAAGCCGTTCTTTGCGGCGATCGGGCAGCATCGGGTTTGGGCGCGGGAGCCTAAGGCCAAGGCCATTCCAGCCTAAAGCAAAAGATCGCAGCCTTCGGCAGCTCCTACAGGGTTTACTTGCACCTGTAGGAGCTGCCGGAGGCTGCGATCTTTTAGGGTTTGGCTGGAATCAAGACCATCTGCGCCGGCACGGTGCGCAGGATCTGTTTCTCAATCTTCAGCTCGAAATCCGGATTCAATTTCTTCACACGTTTTTTCAGCAACGTCGCCAGCCAAGGGTAATCCTGGGTCCGCGGCGCCTGAATGCTCACAGCACACTCGTAATTCACCACATCGGCGGCGATCGCATCCAGTTGCCGGCGAAATTTGCGGCTGTCGTTGATGTTCAGTGCAACCGTCGTGCTTTCCGCCGTCGGGTCGATGACCTTGGCTTTCGGTTTGGCCTCGGCCGCCAGCAGCGCCGCTTCGGCTTTTTCCAGCTCGGCTTTGCGCGCTTCGGTGATGGCGCCATTGACGCCACCGGTCAGTGCCGGGGCTTTGGGCATCAGGGCGCGGGCGCGGCTCAGCGCGGTGGCTGCCGCATTCACATCACCTTTCTGCAATACGATCTGGCTGCGGCGCAAGTAGGCTTCGGCCAGCTGGCGCTGGTATTGCTCCAGGGACTGATCGTTGGGGTTCTGTATTTGCAAGGCGGCCAATTGGTCTTCGGCGGTGGCCAGTTCGCTGCTGGCCAGGCTTTGCTCCAGCTGTGCGATGGCCGTGGCCCGCGCGTCGGGGGCTTCGGCCACCGGCGGCGTGCTTTGGCAGGCGCCCAGCAGCACGGAAAATGCGACAAGGAGCAGATAACGGGAGGCGAACGGCTTCATTCCTGCGACTCTCTAATTGCGCAAAAAGCGAGCAAGTCTACACCCCTCGACGGGGCAGAACAAAACTCAGCAGAAACAGTGCGGCCGCCGTCACAACGATGGACGGCCCCGCCGGGGTGTCCTTGAACCATGACAGCGCCAGCCCGCCACACACCGCGAGCATGCCCAGCAGGCTCGCGCCCAGCGCCATCTGCTCCGGCGAACGGGCGTGACGCTGTGCCGCAGCCGCCGGGATGATCAGCAGCGAAGTAATCAGCAACACACCGACGATTTTCATCGCCACCGCGATCACCACCGCAATCAACAGCATCAGCGCCATGCGCAGGCCCGCCACTGGCAGGCCTTCGACTCTGGCCAATTCTTCATGCACGGTGATCGCCAGCAGCGGTCGCCACAGCGTCACCAACAACACCAGCACTGCCGCGCTGCCGCCGAGGATCCACGCCAGGTCGGTCGGACTGATCGCCAGCAGGTCGCCGAACAGATAGGCCATCAGGTCGATCCGCACTTCATGCATGAAGCTTAGTACCACCAGACCAAGAGAGAGCGTGCTCGGTGCAAGAATCCCCAACAGCGTGTCGGAGGCCAGCGGTTGACGCTGCTGCAAGGTCACCAGCAACACTGCCAGCAGCAGGCAGCCGACGGTCACCGCGACCGTCGGGCTGACATCCAGCAGAAAGCCCAGCGCCACGCCCAGCAACGCGGCGTGGGACAGGGTGTCGCCGAAGTAGGCCATGCGCCGCCAGACCACAAACGAACCAAGCGGCCCGGCGACCACCGCCAGTGCCAGACCTGCAAGCAGGGCATACAACAGAAAATCAGCCATGCTTGCAGTGGTCTCCGTGAACATGGGTGTGGCCCGCACCGGGCGCCTTGACCACCGAACCGTGCAGGTCATGGGCGTGGTCGTGATGGTGGTGATAGATCGCCAGGCTCGGCGCATTTTTGCCGAACAGCTCGACGAACGCCGGATCGCCGCTTACCTGCTCGGGGTGCCCGGAGCAGCAGACGTGGCGATTCAGACACACCACCTGATCAGTGGTGCTCATCACCAGATGCAGATCGTGGGACACCATCAGCACGCCGCAACCGTGACGGTCGCGCAGGCGGGTGATCAGGCTGTACAGCTCGGCCTGTCCGGCGACATCGACGCCCTGCACCGGCTCATCCAGCACTAACAGCTCCGGCTCGCGCAGCAGCGCCCGGGCCAGCAGCACGCGCTGCATTTCACCGCCGGAAACGCTTTGCACCGGGCTGTCGATGACGTGTTCGGCGCCGACTTCTTTCAGCGCCGCCAACGCGCGCGGGCGGTCTACACCGGGCACCAGGCGCAGGAAGCGCAGCACCGACAGCGGCAAGGTCGGGTCGACGTGCAGCTTTTGCGGCATGTAGCCAACGCGCAGTTTCGGCTTGCGCCAGACGCTGCCGCTGTCCGGCTTCAGCAGCCCGAGTACGGCGCGCACCAGGGTGGTCTTGCCGGCGCCGTTGGGGCCGATCAGGGTGACGATCTGCCCCGGCTCGACGCTCAGCTCGATGTTGTCGAGCACGGTCTGCCCGGCAAACGTGACAGCAACGTGCTGAAGACGGATCAACGGGTTGCTCATCAAGCCCCCTGGCAACCGGCGCACAGGCCGACCACTTCGACGGTCTGCGCTTCGACAATGAACCCGACATCTTTGGCGCTGTGGATAATCGCGTCGCTGATGGCTTTCTGTTCCAGCTCGATCGCGGCGTGGCACTCGCGGCAGATCAGGAACTGGCCCTGATGCGCATGCTCCGGATGCACACAGCCAACGAAGGCGTTGAGTGAAGAGATGCGGTGCACCAAACCGTTTTCCAGCAGGAAATCCAGCGCGCGGTAAACGGTTGGCGGCGCGGCGCGACGGCCGTCCTGCTCGCTCAGTACCGCGAGAATGTCATAAGCGCCCAGTGGCTTGTGGCTCTGCCACACCAGTTCCAGCACCCGCCGGCGCAGCGCAGTCAGGCGCAGGCCTTTCTGGGCGCACAAGGTATCGGCCTCGGTCAGTGCGCTGTGCACGCAATGAGAGTGGTCGTGGGGACGGCTGGCAATCGGTGTAATAGGCATGGGCGGCGACGAGTTTTGATAGAGACGTTATTATGTTACCCGTTCTCGCCTCCTTGAGTGGTCATCGTGTCCCGACTTTTTTCTGTTTTTGTGGCTTTTGTCGCCAGTTTTCTGCTGATCGGTTCGGCTCAGGCCGAGGTCAAGGTTCT
This sequence comes from Pseudomonas sp. m6p, assembly GCF_055760375.1. Taxonomy (NCBI): domain Bacteria; kingdom Pseudomonadati; phylum Pseudomonadota; class Gammaproteobacteria; order Pseudomonadales; family Pseudomonadaceae; genus Pseudomonas; species Pseudomonas sp. m6p. The sequence goes on along the minus strand of NZ_CM147084.1, from coordinate 5,956,199 downwards.
CACCAGCATCAAACCGTTGCAGTTGATCGCTGCAGCGGTCCAGGACGGTGTGGCCATCCCGGAAGTGCTGCTGCCACCGGGTGCCTCGCCGCATAACTACGCACTACGCCCGTCCGACGTGCGCAAGGTGCAATCGGTGGACCTGCTGTACTGGATCGGCCCGGATATGGAAGGTTTCCTGCCGCGTGTGCTCAACGGTCGAACGCTGCCAAGCGTGGCCGTGCAGGATCTGCCGGGTATGAAACTGCGCCGCTTCGCCGAAGACAGCCACTCCCACGCCGAAGACGCCGACGAGCATGATCACGATCATCGTCCGGGTACGCTGGACGCGCATTTGTGGCTATCGCCGGTCAACGCCCGAGTCATTGCCGGGAAAATGGCTGCCGACCTCAGCGCTGCCGATCCGGCCAACGCCGAACGCTATCAGCGCAACGCCAAGGCCTTCGCTGAGCGTCTCGATGCGTTGGACGCGCGGCTGAAGCAGCGTCTGGCCAGCGTTGAACGCAAGCCGTATTTCGTATTCCACGAAGCCTTCGACTATTTCGAAGATGCTTACGGCCTGAAACACACTGGCGTGTTCAGCGTGGCCGCCGAAGTACAACCGGGCGCGCAACATGTCGCCGCGATGCGCAAACGCCTGCAGGAAGTGGGCAAGACCTGTGTGTTCAGCGAACCGCCACTGCGTCCACGCCTGGCGGAAACCCTGGTGGCGGGCCTGCCGGTGAAGCTGGCGGAGCTGGATGCGCTGGGCGGCTATACGCCAGCGACCGCTCAGGGGTATGAGCAGGTGCTGGAGAAGTTGGGCAACGATTTGGCCGACTGCCTGGAATCGTTGTAACCCCAAAGCAAAAGATCGCAGCCTTCGGCAGCTCCTACAGGGTTTACTGTGTAGGAGCTGCCGAAGGCTGCGATCTTTTGATTTTAAAGGGCGAAAGGCAACGGCGTATGAACCTGCTGCCGCTGCGCCAGTCGCTGCTCGAACTCCCGCGGATCGTGAATCAGCACGTCCTGCCCGGCAAACTGCTCGGCGGCGATCAACCGTGACAGCCAGAACCGCACACAGGCCACGCGCAGCATGGTCGGCCAGAGTTCAGCTTCAGCAGCAGTGAACGGACGCAGCGCCGCATAGGCGCCAAGGAATGCGCGGGCACGCGGACCATCAATCAGGCCATCCTCGTCCGAACACCAGTCATTCAAGGCGATCGCCACGTCGTAGAGCATCGGCCCCGAGCAGGCGTTGTAAAAATCGATCAACCCGGTCAGGTGCGTGCCTTCGAACATCGCGTTATCGCGGAACAGGTCGGCGTGAATGTTGGCCCGTGGCAGCGCGAGAATTTTGTCTTTCTGCACGGTGATTTCATCCAGTGCCTTGTGCAGCAGCGCACGCGGCTCGTCGCTCAAGTGCGAGAGGAACTCGTTACCCTCCTCCAGCATCCAGTCCAGGCCACGATCGGTCTTGCGCTTGATCATGCGCTCGCCCTGGGTCGCCAGGTGCAGATGCGCCTGCAACTCGCCGACCTGCGCGCAATGCTGGGCGTTGGCGACCTTGATGTGTTTGCCGGACAGCCGTGGTTGCAGCAGCGCCGGCTTGCCCTTGAGCTCACGCAACGCCACGCCGTCAGTGGTGCGCAGCGCGTAAGGCACCGGCAGATCAGCCTCGTGCAACACGTCGAGCAGGTCGATGAAAAACGGCATTTCCTGCACCGGGCCACGTTCGACCAGGGTCAGGACGAATTCGCCCTGCTCCAGACTGATAAAGAAGTTGGTGTTTTCGCTGCCGGCGGCGATCCCCTGGAAATCAAGCAGACGGCCAAGCCCGTAAGGGGCAAGAAAGGTTTCCAGCTCTGGCCGAGCCAGGGGGGTGAACACAGACATGGTTAAAAACTGCTCAGTTCGGGCGCCGCGATCAAGCGGCGCCGATTAAAAAGTCAGGAATCTTACTTCCAGGTAAAGATTTCCCACGACGGAATCAGCATATCCGGCTGGTCGGAACGGATGTAGTTCACGTCCGAACCATCGGCGCGCACCAGAAAATACGGTTTGCCGCCCTTCGGCGTGACTTTGATCGCATACACGAAGCCACTGCGGCTGTATTCCTGAATGACCTTGTCGCCCTCGGTGTGCGTGTTAATGGTAACTTCCGGCTCCTTCGACGGCGCATCATCCGCCGCCATCGCGGCCAATGGTGAGACAGCAATCAAACCGACCAGCAGCAAGCGATTTAACGTACGCATGATAACCTTGTCCCTTTGTCGTCAACGGTCCCGCTATTCTAGCGCCGGGCCCGCCGAAAAGGTTGATTCTGCTCATGAGCCAAGCCCCCCTCGTCCTGGTGGACGGTTCGTCTTACCTGTACCGCGCTTTCCATGCACTGCCACCGCTGACCACCTCCAAAGGCCTGCCGACCGGTGCGGTCAAAGGTGTGCTGAACATGCTCAAGAGTCTGCGCAAGCAGTATCCCGACAGCCCGTTCGCCGTGGTTTTCGATGCCAAGGGCGGGACGTTTCGCGATGAGATGTACGCCGAGTACAAAGCCAACCGCCCCAGCATGCCCGACGACATGCGCGTGCAGATCGAGCCGCTGCACCAGAGCGTGATTGCTCTTGGCTTCCCGCTGTTGTGCGTGGAGGGCGTCGAGGCAGACGACGTGATCGGCACCCTCGCCCGCAGCAGCGCGGCAGCCGCTCGCCCGGTGATCATCTCTACCGGCGACAAGGACATGGCGCAATTGGTCGACGGCCACATTACCTTGGTCAACACCATGTCCGGTAGCTCGATGGACGTTGAGGGCGTAAAGGAGAAATTCGGCGTCGCTCCGGAGCAGATCATCGATTATCTGGCGCTGATGGGCGATTCTTCCGACAACATCCCGGGCGTTCCCGGCATCGGCCCGAAGACCGCGTCCGGCCTGCTGGTCGGCGTTAACGGCGGCCTCACCGAGCTTTATGCAAACCTCGACATCGTCCCGACCCTGCCGATTCGCGGGGCCAAGACTCTGCCGGCCAAGCTTGAAGAGCACAAGGAGATGGCCTTCCTCTCCTATCAACTGGCAACGATCAAGGTCGACGTGCCGCTGGACATTGGCCTCGATGACCTGCAAATGGGCCCGGAAGACCCGGCCAAGCTCTACGAGTTGTACACCCTGCTGGAATTCAAGAGCTGGCTGAATGACCTTGATCGCGACGCCAAGCGCCAGGAGCTGAGCGCGGCCGCCGAGCCTGCGCCGGCTGGCGATCTGTTTAGCGCGCCGCCAGCCGAAGTGCCCGCCGCCCCTGCTGAAGCCGCTTACGAAACCATCCTCGATCAGGCGCGTTTCGATGTCTGGCTGGAAAAACTGAACAACGCCAAGCTGTTCGCCTTCGACACCGAAACCACAGGCATCGACGCGCAGCAGGCGCAACTGGTCGGCCTGTCGTTCGCGGTGCAGGCCAACGAAGCGGCGTACATCCCGCTGACCCATTCCTACATCGGCGTACCCGAGCAACTGGATCGCGACACTGTGCTGCGCGCGCTGAAGCCGATCCTGGAAGACCCGAACAAACTCAAGGTCGGCCAGCACGCCAAGTTCGACATGAACATTCTGGCCAACTGCGCCATTGGCGGCGATCAGAGCCAAGGCATCAATGTGCGCGGGATTGCCTTCGACACCATGCTTGAGTCCTACGTGCTCAACTCCACCGCCACCCGCCACGACATGGACAGCCTTGCGCAGAAGTACCTGGATCACACCACTGTGAGTTTTCAGGACATCGCCGGCAAAGGCGCCAAACAGCTGACCTTCGACCAGATCGCTCTGGAGCAGGCCGGCCCGTATGCCGCCGAAGACGCCGACATCACCCTGCGTCTGCATCAGACTCTGTTTGAAAAACTCAGCGCGATCCCGAGCCTGGCCAGCGTCCTGACCGACATCGAAATCCCGCTGGTACCGGTGTTGGCGCGCATCGAGCGTCAGGGCGCGTTCGTCGACGCTGAACTGCTCGGCATCCAGAGCATCGAGCTGGGTAACAAAATGGTCGCACTGGAGCGCGAAGCGTTCGAGATCGCCGGCGAAGAATTCAACCTCGGCTCGCCGAAGCAGTTGGGCGTAATCCTCTACGAGAAGCTCGGCCTACCGGTTTTGAAGAAAACCGCCAAGGGCCAACCATCGACCGCCGAGGAAGTGCTGGCGAAACTCGCCGAAGACGATCATCGACTGCCGAAAGTGCTGATGGAGCATCGCTCCATGAGCAAGCTGAAAAGCACTTACACCGACCGCCTGCCGGAGCAGATCAACCCGCGCACCGGACGTATCCACACTTCGTACCATCAGGCTGTAGCGTCCACCGGGCGTTTGTCTTCCAGCGATCCGAACCTGCAGAACATTCCGGTGCGCACCGCTGAAGGCCGCCGCATTCGTCAGGCGTTCGTCGCGCCGAAAGGCTACAAGTTGCTGGCGGCGGACTATTCGCAAATCGAACTGCGGATCATGGCCCACTTGTCCAAGGACGAAGGCTTGATGAACGCCTTCCGCAACAATCTGGACGTGCACACCGCCACCGCTGCCGAAGTATTCAAGGTCGAGCTCAACGAAGTGACCTCCGACCAGCGCCGTGGCGCCAAGGCGATCAACTTCGGCCTGATCTATGGCATGGGCGCGCAGAAGCTCGGCAAGGACATCGGCGTCGACACCAAGACCGCCAAGGCCTACATCGACACCTACTTCGCCCGCTACCCCGGTGTGCGCGAATACATGGAGCGCACCCGTAAGCAGGCGGCGGATCAGGGTTACGTCGAGACCTTCTTCGGTCGACGCCTGTACCTGCCGGAAATCAACTCGAACAAGCCGCAGGAACGCGCCGCCGCCGAACGCACGGCGATCAATGCGCCGATGCAAGGCACCGCGGCCGACATCATCAAGAAAGCCATGGTGGCGGTGGATAACTGGCTGACAGCGTCCGGGCTGGACGCCAAGGTCATCCTGCAGGTGCACGACGAACTGGTGCTGGAGGTTCGCGAGGATCTGGTTGAGCAGGTGAGTCAGGAAATCCGCCTGCATATGAGCGAAGCGGCGAAACTGGACGTACCGTTGCTGGTGGAAGTCGGCGTCGGCAACAACTGGGATGAGGCGCACTAAGGCGTCTGGACCGGGCATTTGCCGCGACACACTGTCGCGGCAAATGCCCGGAATGGCCTTATTTCGAATCGCGCTTGGGCTTATTCCAAAGCTTTTTGAAAAAAATCTGAACTAATCTGACAACTCACTACTCAGAGATACTGAATGGCTGGTGAAGCCCTTCGATGCTCCTATGTTGTGTTAAGTGTTGGCAGATATCTGAACCCCGCCCTAGCGGTTCGGAACTTAAACCCCGGAACTTCTCCCTCCCCATATGAAGTCCGGGGCTTTTTTTGCCTCAAAACTGCCTGTGGCGCAGCCATGCTGCGTTAAAAGCGCAGTTAAAAATGCTCATTTAGGTTCCCTAAACTCCGCTTTTTACCAGCACTTTTGCCTTGCCTTGCAGCACCACAGACAGTTTTGCAATCCCTTACTCTGCTGCGGCTTCTGCACCTTTGTCCGCCAGTTCCATCCAGCCTGCCAACACAGTGTAGGCCTCTTCCAGGCCCATGCGTTTTGGCGCGGAAAACAGCTGGATCGTCACCCGATCCCCCCAGCCCTTGCGGATTTCCGACTGCACCTTGAGCAGCGTGTTCTTGGCGGCACCGTAGGTCAGTTTGTCGGCCTTGGTCAGCAGAATGTGCATCGGCATGCCGGCGGCGACGGCCCAGTCGAGCATCAACAGGTCGAAGTCGGTCATTGGATGACGGATGTCCATCATCAGAATCAAACCCTTCAAACTCTCGCGGCCACCGAGGTACGCCTCGAGGTGACGCTGCCAGTGTTGCTTGAGCGGGATCGGTACTTTTGCATAACCGTAGCCCGGCAGGTCGACCAGACGCCGTTCATCGTCTAGCTTGAAGAAGTTCAACAGCTGTGTGCGACCCGGAGTTTTCGAGGTGCGCGCCAGGCTGGCGTGAGTCAGGGTGTTCAGCGCGCTGGATTTACCGGCGTTGGAACGACCGGCGAACGCCACTTCGAAGCCTTCGTCGTCAGGGCATTGATCGACTTTGGCGGCACTGAGCATGAACGTGGACTGTTGGCACAGGCCGAGGATGGGATTCTTGAGTTGCATGGGATTTCCGATGTGGGCGGCGCCGGGATTGGGCGCGGAACGCGGTGTCGCTTCCGTTTCAGTGACGCCAGTATATAATGCCGCAGATTTTGTGTGTGCTTTGTCCCAGCGAAGGATGAAGTTCACGAGAGCCAAAGACCTTGATTGCGCATCAGAACGCAGAACGCTCTCAACCCTGAAAAGGTCGTTTTATGACGAAATGGCTGCTGGCTGCCGGAGTCCTGATACCGCTTTGCGGCGCACAGGCTACACAGGAACCGGAAGCCGTGTACAACCGTGTTTGTGGTGCCTGTCATTCCGGCCAACTACCCATGGCGCCCGAAAGAGGCGATCAGGCAGCTTGGACGCCGAGGTTGGCGAAAGGTATGGAGACGCTGGTGCAACACGTGACCCAGGGTTTCAAGGCGATGCCGCCGCGTGGTTTGTGCATGGACTGCAGTGCCGAGGATTACCAGGCCATCATCCTTTGGATGAGCGAGAGTAAACCCGGTCCATAACTCTTAACCCTTAGCCGTAGTTGGATTAGCTGATGAACAAATTGATCGTGAGTCTGCTGTTGACCGTGGGAATCTCCGGCATCGCCCATGCTGCAGGTGATGCAGCAGCCGGCCAGGCAAAAGCTGCCGTGTGCGGAGCCTGCCATGGCCCGGACGGGAACAGCATGGCACCCAACTTCCCGAAACTGGCCGGTCAAGGTGAACGTTACCTCGACAAGCAGTTGCATGACATCAAGTCGGGCAAACGCCAGGTTCTGGAAATGACCGGCCTGCTGACCAACCTGAGCGATCAGGACCTGGCCGATATTGCCGCCTACTTTGCCAGTCAGAAGGGCAGCGTCGGCGCCGCCGATCCAAAAATCGTCGCCCGTGGTGAAGCCCTGTTCCGTGGCGGCAACCTGGACAAAGGCCTGCCAGCCTGCACCGGCTGCCACTCGCCGAACGGTGCCGGCAACGCCGCCGCCGGCTTCCCGCACCTGGGAGGCCAACACGCTCAATACATCGCCAAACAGCTGACCGACTTCCGCAAGGAAGAAGGCGGTCGCGCCAACGACGGCGATTCCATGCCGATGCGCACCATCGCACGCAAACTCAGCGACGAAGACATTGCTGCGGTCGCCAGCTACATTCAGGGCCTGCACTAACCGCCCTGCATCGAGCGTTACCGGTGATGGACATCTCCTGCAACGTTAACGCTCGATTAATCCATCGCAGCAAGTATAAAAAGGGTGGCTTTGGCCGCCCTTTTTTGTGGCCGCTGCCGTTACACTACAGAACTCATGCCCGCCAGGATCTGTCTGAAAACAGGTCGCGCGAGGCGACCAAAATTGTCCAGGAGTAAAGCATGCGTAATCTGATCATCAGCGCCGCTCTCGTCGCTGCCAGCCTGTTCGGCGTGACCGCCCAGGCCGCCGAAGCACCCGCTGCCCCTTATGTCGAACTGGCCAACCCGGTGCCGGTGGCAGAGCCTGGCAAGATCGAAGTCGTGGAGCTGTTCTGGTACGGCTGCCCGCATTGCTACGCGTTCGAGCCAGTGATCAATCCCTGGGTTGAAAAACTGCCGTCCGACGTCAACTTCGTACGCATTCCTGCCATGTTCGGCGGCCCGTGGGATGCTCACGGTCAAATGTTCCTGACCCTGGAAGCAATGGGCGTCGAGCACAAGGTTCACGCTGCGGTATTCAATGCGATCCAGAAAGAACACAAGAAGCTGACCGACAAGAACGACATGGCTGACTTCCTCGCCACACAAGGCGTGGACAAGGACAAGTTCCTCGCCACCTTTGACTCGTTCGCGATCAAAGGGCAGATCGTCAAGGCGCGTGAGCTGGCCAAGAAATATGAAATCACTGGCGTGCCAACCATGATCGTCAACGGCAAATACCGCTTCGACATCGGCTCTGCCGGTGGTGCGGAAGAAGCCTTGAAGCTGGCTGATCAACTGGTCGCCAAAGAGCGAGCGGCCAACAAGGCAGCTGCCAACTAAGCGCGGTCATTGCCATGCGCCGCTGGGGCACCGAACGCATCGTTGGCCTGCATGATCCGCAGGTCAACGAGCATCACCTGGAGTCCACGGGCCTGCCCGCAGACCATCGTCTGCGCTTGCTCAGCTTCAACATCCAGGTCGGCATCAGCACCGAACGCTATCGGCATTACCTGACCCGCAGCTGGCAGCACCTGCTGCCGCACACCGGGCGCTCAGGCAATCTGCAGAAGATCGGCGACCTGCTTGGCGACTTCGACCTGGTCGCCCTGCAGGAAGCCGATGGCGGCAGCCTGCGCTCAGGCTACGTCAATCAGGTCGAACACCTGGCCCACCTCGGCGCCTTCCCTTACTGGTATCAACAACTCAATCGCAACCTCGGCCGGCTGGCCCAGCACAGCAATGGCGTGCTCAGCCGACTGAAACCGTGGGCGATCGAAGACCATCCGCTGCCGGGCCCGAAAGGTCGCGGCGCAATCCTGCTGCGCTTTGGCGAAGGCCCGGAAGCGCTGGTGGTGGTGATGATGCACCTGGCCCTCGGCGCCCGGGTGCGCAGCCTGCAACTGGCCTACATTCGGGACCTGATCGGTGGCTACAAGCACCAGGTATTGATGGGCGACATGAACACCCATGCCAGCGATCTGCTACAACAGTCACCGTTACGCGATCTCGGCCTGCTGGCCCCGCAGATGCAAGCCACGTTTCCCAGCTGGCGGCCGCAGCGTTGCCTGGATCATATTTTGCTCAGCCCGACCCTGACTCTGGAAAAGGTCGAAGTGCTGGCCCAACCCATTTCCGATCACCTGCCGGTCGCGGTAGAGATTCGTCTGCCGGGTTCGCTCACGGCCGATGCATTGCCCGCGTTGAGTCCTGCCCCTCGCGGAACCCCTGAATGAGCGACGACGCCCAGCGCTGGAAAGAGAAGTACCTCAAAAGTATCGAACAGCAGGACAAGCTCGAACGGCGCTGGGCCGCCCGTCTCGACTTGCTGCGCCGCGGTCTGGTACGCAGTACGCTGGCCGCTGAAGGCACCGACAAGGTCGTTGATCAGTGCATGAAAGAGATGCGCGACGTGGTGCGCACCGACGACATGGATGCCGGTCTCGCCGCCCTGCTGCCGCGCCTGGAGAAAGCCGTACTCGACTCCGAACAGCGCCGCGAGACCCGCATTGATCAGGTCAGCACCGCGTTGACCGCGCTGGTTACCCAACTGCAAGCGTTGCCGCTGCCGCGGGAAGTCGCCCAGCCGCTGAAGAAATTCGCCAAGCAACTGGACAGTCGGGTCGGCCAGGCGCGGGAAATGCCGCTGCTGCTGAGTGAACTCAGCGGTTTGCAGGGCAAAGCGTTGAGCCAGCTGGAAACCCCACCCGCGCCAGAACGCCCGGGCCTTCTGCAACGCCTGTTTGGCAATCGCGAAACCGAAGAAACGCCAGGGACGCAGGGCCCGGAGCAAGCTCAAGCGCCTGCGCCAATACCAGCGCCGCCATCAGCCAACACTGAACCTGAAGTCGAGCCCGCACAGACGCCAACAGGCGAACCGACTCCGGCACCGGTCAGCGCCGCGACTCTATTGCAACCGGCAGAGGCAAGCCCTCAACAAGCACCTGCAGCGCAACCGCAGGCCGAATCGCCTGTGGTTTCGCTTGTGCCGCCGGTCATTGCCATCGAGACGGCGCCCGAACCACTGCCTGAACTCAAACCGCCCCTCGAACCTCTGGCCCCGCCGCTTGCGCCACCAGCCTTCATAGCGGCGATCAACCCTGACGAATTGATCCACCCGGGCGACGCCCCGGCCCCCTTGCTCCTCGACAGCCTGCCCCTGCCCGCCCCGATTGCCCAAGCCTTGGCTGCCATCGATCCGGAGCAGCCCGAGCAAGACATTCTTTACGCCCTGCCCGATTCGCCGGAGCCGTCCTACAGCTCGGTGGCCAAACACATCGAAGACACGCTGATCGGGCTGCTCGACGATCTGACCTTGCCGGAGCGCCATCGCCCGCAAGCCGAGGCCATGCGTGATCGCTTGAAAAATGGTCTGAACTGGTACGAACTCCTGCCCATTCTCGACGACCTTGCCACCTTGATGCTGGCAATCACCGACAGCGGCCAACACGAATTCGAAGCCTATCTGCAGCGGCTCAACGAACGCCTCGAAGCATTCCAGAGCAATTTGCAGGCCGCGAGCGAGGGCCATGCCGACAACAGCTCGGCAGCCCGGGCGATGGACACGCAGATTCGCGAGCAAGTCGACGGCTTGCAGACCAGCGTGCAGGAAGCGGCCGATCTGGATGATCTCAAGCGAGTGCTGGAGAACCATCTCGAAGGCCTGCTCGGTACCATGGATCAGCATCAGCAACAACGCGATGCCCGCGAGCAGGAAGTGGCGGCACGTCTCAAAGGCCTGGCCGAACGTGTGGCGCACATGGAGCAGGAAGCCCTGGGCTTTCGCGAACATCTGGAAGAACAGCGACAGAAAGCCCTGATCGACCCGTTGACCGGCCTGCCCAACCGCGCTGCCTGGAGCGAACGGCTGGAACACGAGATCAGGCAATGGCAACAACACGGCAACACCTTGAGCCTGGCGATGCTCGACCTCGATCATTTCAAGCGCATCAACGACAACTACGGCCATCTGGCGGGCGACAAGGTATTGAAAATCATCGCCACGGTGCTGCGCAAACGTCTGCGTGGGGCGGATTTCATTGCTCGCTTCGGCGGAGAGGAATTCGTTTTGCTGCTGCCAGCCACCACGCCGGCCGTCGGCGCCAAATTGTTGGAAACCCTGCGAGCGGCCATCGAAGCGTGCCCGTTTCACTTCAAAGGTGAACGAGTGACGATCACCATTTCCATGGGACTGGCGTCGTTCAAGCCGGGAGAACACAGCGATCTGGTGCTTAAAAGAGCCGATCAGGCGTTGTACCGAGCGAAAAACGGCGGACGCAACCGAGTCGAACTGGGCTGAGCAAGTTGTTCCATTTTGTTTAAATCGGCCCGTCAGGCGTCGATACGCAAGGCAGTACGTTACACTGTTGCATTATTGTCTTGCGTGTACTGCCTTCTGCCATGAAATTTTTCGCCCTCCTCGCGTCGCTGCTCGTTCTGGCCGGTTGTGCCAGCGGCCCGCGTTATGACACCAGCCATCCTTCGGCCAATCACGACAGCCGCGTGCAGTTCGTGATCGTGCACTACACCTCCGCTTCCCTCGCCCGTTCGCTGCAACTGCTGACCCACGGCGAAGTCAGCAGCCACTATCTGATCGGCGACGACAAGGGCGGCACCATCTACAAACTGATGGATGAAAACCAGCGCGCCTGGCACGCCGGCGAGAGCCAGTGGCAGGGCCGTACCTGGCTAAACTCCAGCTCGATCGGCATCGAAATCGTCAATCCGGGCTTCAAGGACACGCCGACCGGGCGCCTGTGGTTCCCGTACAGTGAAGCGCAGATTCAATCGCTGATCGTTCTGCTCAAGGACATCAGCAAGCGCCAAGGCATCAGCCCGCGCCATATCATCGGCCACAGCGACATCGCGCCCCTGCGCAAACTCGACCCCGGCCCGCTGTTCCCATGGAAACGCCTGGCCGCCGAAGGCCTGGGCGTATGGCCCAATGAACAAGCGGTGGCTCGGCAGCAAGTGCAGTTCAACGCCGAATTGCCCAGCATCAGCTGGTTTCAGGAACAACTGGCGCGCGTGGGTTATGACACCCCGCAGACCGGCGAGCTGGACGTCGCGACTCGCCATGTCCTGGCAGCGTTCCAGATGCACTTTCGCCCTTCACGCTTCGACGGTACACCGGACGCGCAAACAGCAGCGTTGTTGCAGGTCCTCAATCAGACAAAATAATGACGCCCGCCCGACGGTCAGGGCGAAAGCGTAATCAGCAGCTATAACTCATTGGTAATTCTTCGGATATTCCATGATGGTTGCTACCCGAGCGACGCTGCGTAGCTGGTTTTATCGCCCGTGGTTTTTGGCGATGATCGCGGCTGTCTTCAGTGCTGGATTGCTGATAGCCGGCGGAATGTTCGTCGCCATGCGCCAGATCGAACAGAACGAAAGCCAGGAAATGAACACCCAGGGCGAGCGCTTTCTGGCACGCCTTGAGCAGCTGTTCGGACAACTGCGCGAAAGTCTCGATGACCTCGAAGCGCAGCCGCTGCGCAGTTGCGACGAGGAAATGATCGCCACGCTGCAACAAGTCACCTTCAACTATCGCTTCGTCTATGAAGCGGCCTACATGGATGGTGCGCGGATATGCTCCAACCGGCCCCGCCAGGAAGGACTGTCGGTGGTTCGCGCACCGGATATCAAAGGACCGACCTACAGCTACTGGCTCAACACCACCACCGAACCGGATGAAAACCGTGCTGCGCTGATGCTCGGGCGCGGCAATTTTCGCGTGGCGACATCACGCGGGCATTTGACCGACATGGTCGACCTGCCGCCGGACAGCAGCCTTCTGGTGGTGCTGGACCACGGCAAACGGGCGATTCCGGTGCTGGGCACCGCGCAGACGTGGCCACCAACCGAAGCGTGGCCACCCAAAAGCCGCGCGCCCCTGCAAGTCACCCAGTCACGGCTGATCTACCGCATGCCAACCAACAATCCGGAATACCAGTTGGTGCTGATCACCCCGCGCAGCGGCATGCATATTCCCAGCGTCTGGTGGTGGATGGTGCCGATCTGCCTGCTGCTGGGGGCGTTTGTCGGGTTCTTTATATTTTTGCTGGTGCGCCAGCGCCAGTCACTGGACGCCGAACTCCAGGGCGCCATTCGACGTGGCGAGCTGCAAGTGCTGTATCAGCCGATCTTCGATCTCGATAGCCGCAATTGCGTGGGCGCCGAAGCCCTGCTGCGCTGGCGTCGCCCGGACGGCACGCTGACCAGTCCCGACCTGTTCATTCCATTGGCGGAAAACACCGGGCAGATCCGGCAGATGACAGACTTTGTCCTGCAACGGCTGCTGGAACAACTGGGACCGGTGCTGCGCGCCAATCCGCAGCTGTACATTTCGGTCAACCTCGCCGCCTGCGACGTGATGGTGCCGCGCATCGGCCAGGTCATGGCCAGGCTGCTGACGCTGCACCGGGTCGCCGCGCGACAGATTGCCTTTGAAGTCACCGAGCGCGGACTGATCGACGTGGTGGTGGCGCGGGAGAACCTGCAAGCCTTGCGCGATGTCGGCCATCAAGTGCTGATCGATGATTTCGGTACCGGTTATTGCAGCCTCGCCTACCTGCAGACGCTGCCGGTGGATTGCCTGAAGATCGACAAGGCCTTCATCGACGCGCTCGGCCATGATGCGGCCAGCAGCGGCGTTGCGCCGCACATCATTCACATGGCGCAGGCTCTGGAGTTGAAGGTGATTGCCGAAGGCATCGAGCACGAAGCGCAAGCCGTGTTTCTCAGCAGTGAGGGGGTCAAGTTCGGTCAGGGCTGGCTGTTCGCCCAGGCCCTGAGTGCGGTGCAGTTCATCGAACTGATCACCCGTGGGCGGCGCCTCACCGGGCGCCGCCTGGACGACGAAGCCTAGACCGCCAGCGCCATGTAGAACTGCGTGCCCTGCCCCGGCCGCGAATAGACGCCCATCCGCCCGCCATGCAGCTGGACGATTTCCTTGCACAGCGCCAGACCCAGCCCGGCGCCACCCTTCTTGCGCCCGACCTGCACGAACGGCTCGAATATCCGCCCCTGCTGACCGTAGGCAATGCCTTCGCCGTTGTCTTCGACGCTGATGATCACCCGTTCGCCATGCCGCCGCGCCTGCAGGCGAATCTGGCCGTCGCGGGCGGTATGGCGCAGAGCGTTGTCGATCAGGTTGTCGAGCACCCGCTCAAGCTGTGCCTGATCGGCCTGCAGACGCGGCAACGGCCCTTGCACTTCGACGCTCAGGGCAATGCCTTTGCCCGCAGCGCAATCGGCGAAGCGCGACTGCGCCTGCTCCAGCAAATCTTCGATGGAGCACGGCGCCAGGGTGAGTTTCTGCAAGCCGTTCTGATAGCGCGAGAAGTTGAGCAAATCGTTGATCAACTGCATCAAGCGCTGCATTTCTTCGTTGACCGTGTCGAGCAGGTCCGCCTCGCGTGACTCCGGGGGGAACTTCGCACGTTCGCGAAACAGGCCGAACGCCATGTGCATGCCGGTGACCGGCGTCCGCAGTTCGTGGGAGGCGCGCAGCACGAACTCGCTGCGCACGCGCTCGAAGGCGCGTTGCTCGGTGACGTCGTGCAGCACCATCACCGCCCCCAGAATATGCCCCTGGATGTGACTGACCGGGGTCAAACTGTAGGTCAGCAAGCGCGATTCGCCATCGACCTCAATGCTCAAATCTTCCGGGGCGCGCTCAAGGGTGCCGCCGCGCAGCACCAGTTGCAGTTGCGCGTCGAGCTCCGGGCGCTCGAGCGCGGTGCCCAGGCCTTGGCCGAGACGGTCACTGTCCCAACCCAACTGACGCTGAGCCACTGGATTGAGGTGTTCCAGATGCCCTTCACGGTCGATCATCAACAAGCCGTCGTCGATGCTGTCGAGCACCGCCTGCAGGCGTTGCTGACCGGCCAGCAATTCGTCCACGTTGGTCGCCTGATGCTCGCGCAGCGCCTCGGCCATCAGCCCGAAGCGCTTGGTCAGCTGATTCATTTCCATCGCCGAGGAAATCGGCAGCGTCACTTCGAAATTGCCTTGGCCGATGTTGTCCGCCGCCTTGGCCAGCGCCTCGATGGGCGCGCCAAAACGACGGGCAATGGCGTGCGCGGTGACGAAGCCGATAATCAGCACCGCCAATCCCACCAGCCCGAGCAGACCGGAGACCAGCAGTGCCCTTTCCCGGGCGTCATGCTGCACGGCGTTGATGTTGTCCAGTGCGTGCTTGTGCTCGGTAATCAAACCGTTGCGCAAGGTGTTGAAGCGTTCCCTGAGGTCGCTGTTGCCACTGAGCACATTGCCCGGATCACGCGACATCTCGAACGCCTGGAGAAAACTCAGGTAGTCAGCCTTGGCCTGGGTAAACCCGTATTGTCGGCCATCACTTTCTGCCTCTTGGGAAATGCCTTCATCCAGCAATTGCAGGTAGTGCTGCTTTGACGCTTCGAACGCGGCCGGGTCGGGCTTTTCGGCCAGCATCAGCACCAGTTGATCGCCGAGGGTCTGGCGCAGTTTGAGCCCCAGGTCGAGGGTCACGAAGTTGCTGCGGATCGTTGCTTCCTGAGTACCGGCCATCTGCATCACGCTGACCAGCCCGAGCAATAGCCCGAGCAAGGCGACCGTGATCAGCGCAGAGATGCTCAGAAACAAGCGAGTGCGCAACTTCATCGCCAGTTTCATCGTCGGGCGCTCACAGGTTGTACTGCTTGCGCTTGCGATACAGGGTCGACGCGTCGATGCCCAAGGTTTTCGCCGCCTGATCAAGGGTGCCTGCCGTTGCCAGCACCGCGCCGATGTGGGCTTTTTCCAGTTCATCGAGGCTCAGCGCGGCACCGACTCGCGGTGCGTTGTTCGCCGGTTGCTCGGCCATCCCGAGGTGGCTGATTTCCACGCGTTCCTGCGGGCAGATGATGCTGGCCCGTTCCACCACGTTACGCAGCTCTCGAATGTTGCCCGGCCAGCGATAACCCAACAGCGCTTCGCGCGCCTCGTCACTAAAGCCCCGTGCCGGGCGCGCGTACTCTTTGACGAAGCGCGCGAGGAAGCGGTCGGCCAGGGTCAGGATGTCCTCGGCACGTTCGCGCAATGGCGGCAGATGCAGGGTGATCACATTGAGGCGATACAACAGGTCTTCACGGAAGCGCCCGTCGCGCACCATGTCTTCGAGATTAAGGTTGGTCGCGGCGAGAATCCGCACATCGGCACGACGGGTCACTGGGTCCCCTACCCGCTCGTATTCCTTGTCCTGAATAAAACGCAGCAACTTGGGTTGCAAAGTCAGCGGAAAATCGCCGATCTCGTCGAGAAACAGCGTGCCGCCGTCCGCCTGATTAACTCGACCCAAAGTGCTCTCACTGGCGCCGGTAAACGCACCGCGACTGTGGCCGAACAGCTCGCTCTCCATCAGTTCCGCAGTCAACGACGGGCAGTTGATGGTCACGCAGGACTTCTTCTCGCGCTTGCTCCAACCATGGATGGCCCGAGCCAGTTCCCCTTTACCCGTGCCGGATTCGCCGAGAATAAGGATGTTGGCGTCGGTACCGGCGACCTGCCGCGCAGTTTCCAGCACGACTTTCATCGCCGGGCTGTGGGAGTCGAGGCCGTCCTTGGGTTTGCGGATCTCGCCTTCGAGAGCTTCCAGACGCGCCGAGAGCTGACGCACTTCCAGTTGCTTGGCGGTGGCCAGGCGCAACTGGTCGGGGCTGCACGGTTTGACCAGATAATCGGCGGCGCCCGCCTGGATCGCGTCCACCGCGGTATCAACCGCCGAGTGCGCGGTGACAATGACCACGCGCATCCATGGCGCCTGAATGCGCATCTGCGCCAGAACGTCGAGACCGTTGTCTTCACCCAGACGCAAATCAAGGAAGCACAGGTCAAACACCTGACGTTGCAACAATGCCTCGGCCTGAGCCGCGCTGTTGGCGGTGGCCACTGTGTAACCTTCGTCTTCGAGGCAGTAGCGAAAGGTTCGCAGGATGGCGGACTCATCGTCCACCAGCAGAATGCGGCCTTGATGCTCAGTGGCAGATTCCATTTTTCCTACGCTCCATAGTGATTGATCTTGGGTTAGTCCCGGAAAAATCGGGCAAGTTGCATGGTTGATTCTGAACGATGCGAGCCATAGGAGGGTAGCTCTCTCCTGCCTTAACGGCCAATCCATTGATTTTGTTGAGTTTTTAAACAATCACTGATTCGCGGGGGTAACCCTGCGTACATTTCTGACATCCAGGACGTGCTCTCAATTCCATAAGAATGAAATCTCATACGAAATAATCGTGCATTCCGCACGACCGTAGACGACCCATCGTGCAGGATGCGTCCGTCGCTGAATTTCACTCGTCAGTAACTAATTGATTTTATTGAATATTTTTCAAATAAAAAACTGGCATGCAGCCTGCAATACCTCTTTCAGCCCGGGCAGATTCCACTGCCCCAACCGAATAAGAGTGAGGAACCCAGGATGACTCGCCAACGTGCCGCCCAAGTGCGTATCTCGCCCCTGCATATCCAGCAAGGCCTGTTTGGCGTGCTTGCACTGTTGATCACCCTGATCGCCTGCCAGCAATACCTGAGCTGGGAAAACAGCCAGAAGCCTGAGCCGCTGATCTCGATTCAACACAGCACGCAGACGCACTTCAGCGCCGTCAGCAGCAGTCAGGCCGAAAGCGCCTCGATGCGCATGATGGATGTCGATCAGCCGCAGCCGCTGGATCAACTGCCACGTGAAGAGCGCTGGGTTTTCTGACGAACCAACGAATTCGGGCGCCTGGCGCCAGGACACGCAATATCCCTAAATAGAGAAGTAAGGAGAATCACCATGTTGAGTTGGGCAATTACATTCTTGATCATTGCCATCATCGCCGCCGTCCTGGGCTTCGGTGGTATCGCGGGCACCGCCACGGGTATCGCCAAGATTCTCTTTGTCGTGTTCCTGGTGATGTTCATCGCTTCCTTCTTCTTTGGCCGTCGCGGCCGAGGTTAACGATGATTGCGTTAAAGACACTGGCAGCCGCCCTGCTTCTGGGCGGTAGTGCCATGGCGATCGCGGCCAATGATGGCCAGGCGCGGGTCAACGAGCTGCTCAGCTCCGACCCGCAATACCGGGAAACCTGGCAAGGCGTTGTGAAGCATGAAGAGCGCCTCCCGGAATGGGTGATGAACCTGTCCGGTACGCCAGAGCAGCAGATGAATGCCGTGACCGAAGATGGCGACAAGTATCTGGTCGGCCCGCTCTGCGAATCCGCAGACAAGTGCCTGAACCACCGCTTGATCGTAGCGTTCAGCTTCGACAAGAAAGATGCCTACGCCATGCTCGTCGATGTGCCCGAAGGACTGCCGGCCGACAAGTCGCCAACGCGACATGCCACTTACCGCTTCCTCGGCAAACCGAATCAGGGCATGCAGAGCCTGCTGATGGAAACGCTGAAGAAAGATCCGAACTGGTACTGATTCGAACATGAGGGCAGCGCCCCGCTGCCCTTTATTGCGCCTGCCCGAGGAAGGCCGGCGCATGACCAGGGGGCCGGGACGTTCTGACTGTTACAGGGTCGGAGTGACCTACGGGTACAGGGAGTGCCTGCGCGAGGGCCGGGTCAGGGTAAAAGCTGCGACGCAGGTTCGCCGACCCTCAGCGGCTCGACGGACTTGCGCTGAGCTTTGCGCGATACAAAACATTGATCCAGAGCGTCCTGCTCGCCTTTTTATGGTTCAGACTGCGCGCGAAAACATTTCGCCGTGTTTCCTGGCGACCGTATATCGAGAAAGAGCCCCTTTAAACTGTGGGACTTCTAGTCTGCAAATGTAGGCTTTTTCCTGAATTTTTCGATGAATTCACTCGTTCAAAAAACAACCAACCCAAGCTGAAATGGCCGGTTCACGGCACTTATGCCGGCTGAAATGTCGTAATCGAACCGCTTGGGACGCCAGTTTCATTTAAAAAATCTCATGCCGATTCGGCATAGGGTAGGCGTTTACGGCATTAGACGGCGCAACCTTGCATCGGAATAGTTGCGCCTTTTTTCGCCTGCCGAAGAGCCGTAAATACGCGCTTCGGGGCACCTTATACGGAGGCAGATGCACAGACTTTTCCGCTAAAGAGCGTTCCAGTTGCTGCATGTGCCTGAGTCAAACGCAAGTAAGGGTAAAGATAATGAAGAAGGCAAAACTCAGCCTCGCCTGGCAGATCCTCATCGGTCTGGTTTTAGGGATTGCAATTGGTGCGTTGCTCAACCACTTCAGTGCCGAAAAAGCCTGGTGGATCAGCAACGTCCTGCAACCGGCAGGCGATATCTTTATCCGTCTGATCAAGATGATCGTGATTCCGATCGTCATCTCCTCCCTGATCGTCGGCATCGCCGGCGTGGGCGACGCCAAGAAACTCGGGCGTATCGGCCTGAAGACCATCATCTACTTCGAAGTCGTCACCACCATCGCGATCATCGTCGGCCTGCTGCTGGCCAACCTGTTCCACCCGGGTGCCGGCATCGACATGAGCACCCTGGGCACCGTGGATATCTCCAAGTACCAGGCGACCGCCGCCGAAGTACAACATGAACACGCGTTCATCGAGACGATCCTCAACCTGATCCCGTCGAACATCTTCGCGGCCATGGCCCGCGGCGAAATGCTGCCGATCATTTTCTTCTCCGTACTGTTCGGTCTCGGTCTGTCGAGCCTGCAGTCGGACCTGCGCGAGCCGCTGGTGAAGATGTTCCAGGGCGTCTCGGAAAGCATGTTCAAAGTCACCCACATGATCATGAACTACGCCCCGATCGGCGTGTTCGCCCTGATCGCGGTGACCGTGGCCAACTTCGGTTTCGCCTCGCTGCTGCCGCTGGCCAAACTGGTGATCCTGGTTTACGTCGCCATCGCTTTCTTTGCTTTCGTGGTGCTGGGCTTGATCGCCAAGCTGTTCGGCTTCTCGGTGATCAAGCTGATGCGCATCTTCAAGGATGAACTGGTCCTGGCTTACTCCACCGCCTCTTCGGAAACCGTGCTGCCACGCGTCATCGAGAAGATGGAAGCCTATGGCGCACCGAAAGCCATCTGCTCCTTCGTGGTCCCGACTGGCTACTCGTTCAACCTCGACGGTTCGACGCTGTATCAGTCGATCGCCGCCATCTTCATTGCCCAGCTGTACGGCATCGACCTGTCGATCAGCCAGCAACTGCTGCTGGTGCTGACCCTGATGGTCACTTCCAAAGGCATCGCCGGCGTACCAGGCGTGTCCTTTGTGGTGCTGCTGGCGACGCTTGGCAGTGTCGGTATCCCGCTGGAAGGCCTGGCGTTCATCGCCGGTGTCGACCGCATCATGGACATGGCGCGTACCGCACTGAACGTGATCGGCAACGCCCTGGCGGTACTGGTTATCGCACGTTGGGAAGGCATGTACGACGACGCCAAGGGCCAGCGCTACTGGAACTCCCTGCCGCACTGGCGCAGCAAGGAAAAACTGCCGGCTGGTGAAATTTCCAAGAACTGATCGCTGAACCTCTGTAGGAGCTGCCGCAGGCTGCGATCTTTTGATCTTGCTTTTAAAGATCGCAGCCTTCGGCAGCTCCTACAGGTGATTGAGGCAAGCCTTACCGACAAACCCCGGCGCAATCCGGGGTTTGTCGTTTCTGGCGAGCCCGCTATCATTCGCCGCATCTTCCGGGGGATTTGACTGATGCTTAATGGCCTGTGGCTTGGCTTCTTCGTCGTGGCAGCAATATCTGCGCTGGTGCAGTGGCTGGTCGGCGGCAACGCCGGGATATTCGCGGCGATGGTGGAAAGCATTTTTGCCATGGCCAAACTCTCGGTCGAGGTCATGGTGCTGCTGTTCGGCACGCTGACCCTGTGGCTGGGCTTTCTGCGCATCGCCGAAAAAGCCGGGATCGTCGAGTGGCTGGCGAAAGTGCTGGGCCCGCTGTTCCTGCGGCTGATGCCGGAAGTCCCGGCCGGGCATCCGGCGCTCGGTTTGATCACCCTGAACTTCGCCGCCAACGGCCTGGGCCTGGACAACGCCGCCACCCCGATCGGCCTCAAGGCCATGAAGGCGCTGCAGGAGCTCAACCCCAGCGCGACCATCGCCAGCAACGCGCAGATCCTGTTTCTGGTGCTCAACGCCTCATCGCTGACCCTGTTGCCAGTAACCATCTTCATGTACCGCGCCCAGCAAGGTGCGCCGGATCCGACCCTGGTATTCCTGCCGATTCTGCTGGCGACCAGTTGCTCGACTATTGTCGGCTTCCTTTCGGTGGCGTTCATGCAACGCCTGCGCATCTGGGACCCGGTGGTGCTGGCCTATCTGATTCCCGGCGCACTGATCCTCGGCGGCTTCATGGCGCTGCTGGCGACGATGTCGGCCACGGCGCTGGCCGGGCTGTCGTCGATCCTTGGCAACCTGACGCTGTTCGGCCTGATCATGCTGTTCCTGGTGATCGGCGCGTTACGCAAGGTCAAGGTTTACGAAGCGTTCGTCGAGGGCGCGAAGGAGGGCTTCGACGTCGCCAGGAACCTGCTGCCGTATCTGGTGGCGATGCTCTGTGCGATTGGCGTACTGCGCGCTTCCGGAGCGTTGGACTTTGGCCTGGACGGCATCCGCCATCTGGTGCAGTGGGCCGGTTGGGACACGCGTTTTGTCGACGCGTTGCCGACGGCGATGGTCAAACCGTTTTCCGGCAGCGCCGCACGGGCGATGCTGATCGAGACCATGAAGACCTCCGGCGTCGACAGCTTCCCGGCGCTGGTGGCGGCGACAATTCAGGGCAGCACCGAAACCACGTTCTATGTGCTGGCGGTGTATTTCGGTGCGGTGGGGATTCAGCGCGCAAGGCACGCCGTTGGATGCGCGCTGCTGGCTGAATTGGCCGGCGTACTCGGCGCCATTGGCGTGTGCTACTGGTTCTTTGGTTGAAGCAAAAGATCGCAGCCTTCGGCAGCTCCTACAAAGGCACGCATAACCCTGTAGGAGCTGCCGAAGGCTGCGATCCTGGCGACTTCAGGGTTTAACTGGAGCCAATTGCTGGCCTTGCTGAACAGCCCACGCAACCACCTTGGCCGTCAGCCGATCACTGGCCTGTCCAAACCCGGCCACCACCGCTGGCACCTGCACATCGTTCAACGGCTGGCGCTCTTCAAAGCGGCGGCTGGCGAGAATCTTCTGGTCGTAGCCACGCACCAGCAGCGCATCGACGCGCACCACGACGCTGGCCTGATTGCCCTGATACTCGGTCTGAAACGCCTGCAAGCTGCCGCCCAGTTCCAGATCCGCAGCGAAGTTGCTGTCATCGGTGCTGAGCAATGTCACCCGACCATCGCGGGCAAAACCATCGAGCAGCCGATTACGCACCAGCACCGGCGCCGGATCGCTCCAGCGCGAGGCTTTGTAGCTGCTGATCACGTCACCCTGTGGAATCACCGCGATGTTCGGCCGGTTCAGCGCTTCGCTGGCCTGCAATTTGTTCAGGCGCAGCGACCAGTGCTGGGTCGCCGCCGAACTGGCCGAGGCGGGCGCTTGCGCGGCGGGCAGGCGATAGACATCCGAAGGTTCGGCCTTGGGCAGGATCGAACACGCCGAGAGCAGGGTAAAACTGGCGAGGAAGGCGAAGTGAGTCAGCTTCATGGGGTGAATTCCTTGTTCTTGTCACTGCCCAGCAGGTAGCCGCTGGGGTTGGCCTCAAGGCGTTGGGAAATGCCGCGCAGCGAGGTCAGGGTTTCGCGCAGTTCGCGGATCGCCGGCGCCAGGCCATTGAGGCCCTGCATACCGTTGTCGAGCGAGTTCTGGTTCTTGCTCAGCAGGCCGTTGATGGTGGCGCTGCTTTGCTCCAGCGACTTCATCGCCTGCTCGGCACTGCCCAGCGCCTGCTTGCCCTGATCGTTGAGCAGGCCGTTGGCGTTGCGCATCAGCGCCGAGGTTTGCTCGAGCATGCTGCCGGCTTGCTTGCCGACGCTCGCCAGTTGCTGCATGGCCTGACGCAAGTCGCCGCGCTGATCGTTGATCGAACCAGTGGTCTGTTCCAGATGCGCCAGGGTGTTGCTGACGCGCTCGACGTTCTCCGGGGAAAACATCTGGTTGGCATTGTTCAACAGGGCGGTGACGCCGGTCATCAGGTCGTTGCTGTCGTTAAGCAGCCGGGAAATGGGCGAGGGCGCCGCGACGATGGTCGGCAATTCGCCGTCGTGCCCGCGCAGTTTCGGGCTCTCCGGGGTGCCGCCGCTGAGCTGGATGATCGAAGTGCCGGTGATCCCGGCCAGCGCCAGTTTGGCCTGGGTGTCTTCCTTGACCGGGGTGTCACCACCCAGACGAATCCGCGCCAGCACCCGGCGCGGGTCTTTCGGGTCGAGGCGCAGGCTGACCACGTCACCGACCTTGATCCCGCTGTACTGCACAGGGCTGCCCTTGGACAGACCGCTGACCGCCTCATTGAAGACGATTTCATAATCCTTGAACTCGCTGTCGACGCTGGACTTGGCCAGCCACAGACCGAAGAGCAGGGCGCCCGCGACGACAATTACGGCGAACAGGCCGATCAACACATGATGGGCTCGGGTTTCCATGTCAGACCTCGTTGAGCAATTTGGCGGCGTCCAGCGCCGAGCGGCCACGCGGGCCGTGGAAGTATTCGTGAATCCACGCGTCATCGGTTTCCGAGACCACGTCGATCGGGCCGGCGACCAATACCTTCTTCTGCGCCAGCACTGCCACACGGTCAGTGATGGTGTAGAGCGTGTCGAGGTCGTGGGTCACCAGAAACACGCTCAGGCCCAGCGCATCGCGCAGGGTCAGGATCAGTTGATCGAACTGCGCCGCGCCAATCGGATCGAGGCCGGCGGTGGGCTCGTCGAGAAACAGGATGTCCGGGTCCAGCGCCAGCGCCCGGGCCAGCGCGGCGCGCTTGATCATCCCGCCGGACAGCGACGCCGGGTATTTGTCCGCCGCCGACAGCGGCAGCCCGGCCAGCGCCAGTTTCACCGCCGCCAGATGCTCAGCGTCGTTGCGGCTCAGACCGGCGTGCTCGATCAGCGGCAGGGCGACGTTCTCGGTCACCGTCAGCGAGGAAAACAACGCGCCTTTCTGGAACAGCACGCCGAAACGCCGCTCGACCAGTGAGCGCTCATGCTCGGACAGGCTCGGCAGGTTCTGCCCGAACACCTTCACGTTGCCCTCGCTGGGCCGGCGCAGGCCGACAATGCTGCGCAGCAGCACCGATTTACCGCTACCGGATCCGCCGACCACGGCGAGGATTTCGCCCTTGTACAGATCCAGATCGAGGTTCTCGTGCACGCTCTGGCTGCCAAAGCGATTGCACAGGCCACGGACTTCGATCACCGCCTCCGAGGGCGCACGGGGTAAACGACTCACCAGCCCATCTCCATGAAGAACAGCGCAGCCACCGCGTCGAGCACGATCACCACGAAAATCGACTGCACCACGGCGGACGTGGTGTGCGCGCCGACCGATTCGGCGCTGCCACTGACCTTGAAGCCTTCCAGGCAACCAATGGTTGCAATCAGGAAGGCAAACACCGGCGCTTTCACCAGACCAACCAGAAAGTGCTGAATGCCGATGTCGCTTTGCAACAGCGAGAGGAACATCGCCGGCGAAATCCCCAGCGACACCGCGCACACCACGCCGCCGCCAATGATCCCGCAGAGCATCGCCAGAAACGTCAGCATCGGCAGCGCCACCAGCATCGCCAATACCCGCGGCACTACCAGCAGCTCCATCGGATCGAGGCCGAGGGTGCGGATTGCGTCGATCTCTTCGTTAGCCTTCATCGAACCGATCTGCGCGGTAAACGCGCTGGCGGTGCGTCCGGCCATCAGGATTGCCGTGAGCAGCACACCGAACTCACGCAGGAAGGAGAAGCCCACCAAGTCCACGGTAAAGATCGTCGCACCGAAACTGGCCAGCACCGTGGCACCGAGAAACGCGACCACCGCGCCCACCAGAAAGGTCAGCAGCGCCACAATCGGCGCGGCGTCGAGGCCGGTCTGTTCGATGTGGGCGACGACGGGGGTGATGCGCCAGCGCTTGGGACGAAACAGGCTGCGGGCAATGGTTTCGAGGATCAGGCCAATGAAACCCAGCACTTGCAGGGTGTCCTGCCAGACCGCTTCCACCGCGCGCCCGATGCGGGTCAGCAGTTGCACGCTGACGCTGACTTCCGGCTCCTTGATCGGCACACAGAAGTCGGTCAGCGAGCGATACACCGTTTGCAGCAGCGCGCGGTCAGCCTGGGAAATCGTGCAGTCAGGGTGTTCGGCGGAGCGGCCCAGACGCTCGGAACCGAGCAGCTCCACCAGCAACGAAGCGCCCGCAGTGTCGAGGGCACCGAGGCTGTTGAGGTCGACCACGGTGTTGGCGTCGTACTGGCCGGTCAGTTGTTCGGTCAGATGCTTGAGGTCGGCGTAATGGGCAAGCGTCCAGTCCCCGGAAACCCGCAGGCGGGCAGGGCTGATTGACGTGTCCAGCTGGGCATTACCGCTCATTGAGCTGCTGATCATAAGCTCCGTGCTTGTTCGGCTATTAAGCGAACTAACGTAATAGCACGAACCGGATTACTTTTCTTTGATCGCTGTGCTGTCTGTCACTTTGAAACGCAGCACGCCGATCACCTGACCGTCTTCAGTCAGCACCCGCACCTGCCACTTGCCTGCCGGGTTGCCGGGGAAGTTCTGCTTGTGGGTCCAGGCACGGTAGCCTTCCTTGCGCCCGCCGTGGATGTCGAGGGCGATGCGGTCGACTTCCTGGCCGTTGAACTGCCACACGTGGTAGATCCGCTCATCCAGCCCGCGCGGCGCGTTGATCGCGGTGTAGGCGTAGAGGCCGCCATTGCGGATCTGCTCGGCGCTGACCTCGTCGAGGCTGGCGCCAGGCGTGCGGTCCTGCAACTGCGTGCTGATCGCCACGTCGGTCATCCACAGCGTCGCTGGCGGCACCCACGAGCGCAGGGTCCAGCCGACCGCGCCGATGCCGACGGTGATGCACAGAATGGCCAACGCATTGCGCACGGTGCGGATCGGGAAGATCGACGCCAGACTCGGGAACGACAGCACCACCGCCGTACCCAGTGCCCATTTGAAACTCTGTGCGGTGGTCAGGTGCATGATCACCGGCAGCGCAGTGAGCAGGGCGGCGAACAGGGTCAGGGTGTGCAGCGCGAGAAACGCCCAGCGCCGTGGCGCCAGCCATTTGTAGTAGAGCGGGTCGACAATCGAGATCAGCGCGGCGATGCACAGCAGGCCGGTGAAGATCAGTTGGCCGCTGTTCCACGTAGTCGTGATGAAGAAGAACGGCAGGACGAAAAACAGACTTTCCTGGTGGATCATCTGCGTCGCGTAGCGCAGCAGCGGCTGGGGGATTTCCCGCTTGAAGATGCGCGTGAACAGGCCGGTCAGGGTGTTTTCCAGCATCAGCCAGATCCAGCTGAGCAGCATGATGATGGTGATCCAGCTCGCCAGCCCTTGCTGGCGATCGACCAAAATGAAACTGCCGACCCCGGAGATGAAACCGCCGAGCGCAATGACCCCGGGATAGCGCTTCATCAATTCGAGGATGCGCTGGATCAGGAGGGGGATTTTCTGCATGGTGGCGGTTCACGACTGGATAGGGAAAAACCTCGACAGAGTACCGTCCGCCGGGCGAGGTGGCGAGGCTCCCGGTCAGTAAAATCACGCAGCCCCCTGTGGGAGCGAGCCTGCTCGCGAATGCGGTGGGTCATACAACATTGCATCAACTGACACGACGCCTTCGCGAGCAGGCTCGCTCCCACAGGGTCAGTGTTCGACGGGTTTTCGGCGGTGATGCAGACGCCAGCCGATCAAGATCAACAGCAGAACCCCGAGACCACCGGCAATCAGCCATAACACTTCATCATCACTGAGCAACGGCTTCTCGATCCGCAGATACCCCGGTTGCAACAGCAACTCGCGCATGGCCTTGTTCGCCGTTTCCAGGGTCACGCCTTGCAACTCGCGGGCAGGGTTGGCAAAGCGTCCGTCCTCGTAATCGCCGAGCGCACTCCAGTAGTAGTCCGCCATCGCGCTGTTGCCCTGTACCGCCCAGGCCTGATGGGCGATGGCGGCCTGTTTGATCCGGGCGAAGGTGTCGGGGTCGAGGCCGTTTTTCAGCAGGTCGGCCTTGAGGTCTTCCAGCACCTGTTTGGCCTCGACAAGATCATCGCGATCAACATCGGCATTGAGGCTCATGAAACCGACCCCGCCGAACACTTCACGCTCGGCCCACGGCCCGTAGGACAAGCCATGGTTCAGGCGAATCTGCCGGTACAGTGCCCAGTCGAGGTAGTCCTTGAGGATGTCGAAAGTCTCGTCGTACTGATCGTCGAGCATCGGCTCCGGCACCAGCCAGTGCAATTTGGCGCTGTCGCCGATGAAGCCGCGGGTAAGGGTGCGTTCATGGGCGGCGCTGGTGCGGATGTCCGGCAGCTCACGGTGCTCGGCCGGATCCACCGCTTCGAGCGCGCCCCAAGTGCGTTCCAGATAGGCCGGCAGCAGTTTGTCGAGTTCACCGACGACGATCAGCGTCATGTTGTTCGGCGCGTACCAGGTCTTGCGCACCTTCTCCAGTTGCTGCTGGGTCAGGTGCCCGACCTCGGCGCGTTGCGGGCATTTCAGGCCCAGCTCCACCGCCAGCTGATTGCTGGCGGTGTGGCCCAGGTCTTGGCGGTCGAGAAAACGTTGCAGACGCGTGTAATGGCCACCGTCCTCGCGCTCGACCACGCGTTTGGCGGCGTTGATCGCATTGTCGTCAATGCGGGTCTGGGTCAGCAGACCGAGCAGCAGGTCGAGCACTTTGCGCTGATTCTTCGCCGGGGCTTCGATGACGAACGTGGTGTCGGCGTTGCTGGTGAACGCGTTCCACTCACCGCCCAACGCCTGCATGCGCTCCTCAAGGCCACCTTCGCCAGTGGCGTCGACACCGCTGAACAACAGGTGCTCGAGCAGGTGCGGCAGCTCTTTCTCATCGCAATCGAAATCGTCGAGGCCGACGCCGACCACCAGACGAATCGCCACATGCCCGCGTTCAGTGCCGGGTTTGAGCAACAGCTGCAATCCGTTGGGCAGCGCATAGCCTTCGACCTGAAAGCGATCAACGGCAAAAGCGGGCAGGGAACCGAGCAACAGACAGGCGAACAACAGGCAACGCATAACAGGCTTCCGTACGGCTGATTTGGAGATCCGTGTCGCTATTCAGGCCGGCATTCGCGAGCAAGCTCGCTCCCACAGGGGAATGCATTTCAAATGTGGGAGCGAGCTTGCTCGCGAAGGTCTTAAGGCTGAATCAATGTTACTGACTGACCCCAGCCCCAGACGTTCAAGGCGAATGTGTAATGTCGGCAATATCATCCGCTTCCAGCGCTCCGGTATCTGCCGTTTCCAGCACCACGTAAGCACTGCTGCAAAACAGCGAATTCAAGCGCTTCATATCGGCAATCAGCTCCAGGTGCAGCGAACTGGTTTCCAGACTCTGCACGATCTTACGTTGCAAACGGCTGACATGGGCATGGGCCAGACGCCGTTCCTGTGCGCGAAAGCGACGTTTCTCGCGCAACAGCTGACGGGCACTTTCCTTGTCACCGCTGAGGAACACCGACAGGCCCAGGCGCAAGTTGGCGATCAGTTGCTGATGCAACCCGGCCAAATCCTCCAGGCCTTCTTCGGAAAACGACCGACGCTGGGAAGTCTTCTGCTGCTGCACTTTGCGCAGCATGCGTTCGATCAGGTCGCTGGCCAGTTTCAGGTTGATCGCCAGTTCGATGGTCTCCGCCCAGCGCCGACTGTCCTGCTCGCCGAGATCTTCGCGGGGCATTTGCGCCAGGTACAGCTTGATCGCGCTGTACAGCGCTTCGACGTCATCGGTCAGACGACGCATCTCCTGGGTCACGGCGGTCTGCTTGCCACGCAACACATCGAGCATCGCGTCGAGCATGTTGTCGATCAGATCGCCCATGCGCAGGGTCTCGCGGGCCGCGTTGGCCAGCGCCAGGCTCGGTGTCGACAGTGCCGTCAAATCAAGGTGACGCGGCTTGGCGGTGCCGTTGACCTCCGGGCGCTCCGGCAGCAACCAGGCGCACAGCCGCGCCATCGGGGCGACGCTGGGCAGCAGGATCAGGCAGCGCGCGGTGTTATAGAGCAGGTGGAACCCGATGACCATTTCCTGCGGGCTGAAGTCGAGCCCGTCCATCCAGTGCACCAGCGGATCGAGCACCGGAATGATCAGCAACAGCCCGATCAGTTTGTACAACAGGCTGCCCAGCGCCACTTGCCGCCCGGCGGCGTTCTGCATGCTGGTGCTCATGAACGCCAGCACGCCACTGCCGATGTTGGCGCCGATCACCAGACCGATCGCCACCGGCAGGCTGATCACGCTGGCGCCGGCCAGCGTCGCGGTCAGCAGCACGGCAGCGAGGCTGGAGTAGGAAATCATCGCGAACAACGCACCGACGAGGGCGTCGAGCAGAATGTCGCCGGTCAGCGAAGCAAAAAT
Organism: Pseudomonas sp. m6p; assembly: GCF_055760375.1. Taxonomy (NCBI): domain Bacteria; kingdom Pseudomonadati; phylum Pseudomonadota; class Gammaproteobacteria; order Pseudomonadales; family Pseudomonadaceae; genus Pseudomonas; species Pseudomonas sp. m6p. The sequence continues at coordinate 5,926,919 of NZ_CM147084.1, read as the reverse complement.
CACCTTCACGCCTTGGGCGTGGGTAATCGGTGCGGCGGCTTCGACGATCAATTGCAAGGCGAGAATGATCAGGCCCAGACCGATGCTGACCCGGCCCATCTGCCCGAGGCGCGTCTGTTTGCGCGACAGAAAGAAAATCACCCCGAGGAAAATCAGCAGCGGCGACAGCCACGACAGGTCAAAGGTCAGCACCCGCGCCATCAGCGCGGTACCGACGTCGGCACCGAGCATGGTCGCCAGTGCCGGGGTCAGCGCCATCAGGCCCTGACCGACGAAGGAAGTGACGAGCATAGCCGTGGCGTTGCTGCTCTGCACCATCGCGGTCACGACGATGCCGGCGACGAACGCGAGCCAGCGTTTGGACATGTTCTGGCCGATCACATGGCGCAGATTGGTACCGTACACCCGCAGGATGCCGGTTCGGACGATGTGCGTACCCCAGATCAGCAGGGCCACGGCAGACAGCAAATTGAGCAGGGTGAGCATGCAGACCCCCTGTAGTAGCAGCGCCCCAAAGGGGCAAGTTGACGGTACCGCGCGGTTTCTACGTTTTTGATACTTAAGCTGTAGTTGGCTAACGGACTGGGCGCCAGCATTGCACAGCTAAAGTGCGGATTGAAACAAAAGTGTCATGAAAACAGCTTTATCCACACCCCGCGCAATCACCCCAAATCCCTGTGGGAGCTGGCTCGCCAGCGATGACGGCAGCACTGGCGACATTGATCTTGCCTGACACGCCGCTATCGCTGGCAAGCCAGCTCCCACAGGGTTTGTGTACGAGTTCAAAATCCGCTGGAACAAAAAAACCTGTAGGAGTCTGGCAAGCCAGCTCCCACAGGTTTTGTATTGCTATCGAACTACCGGGTTACTGCCCCGGAATATCCTTGCGCAGCTTCACCGGGTCCTGCTGTTTTTTCTTCCTGGCGATCGCGGTGCGCATCTTGATGTTGATCGCTTCCACCGCCAGCGAGAACGCCATGGCGAAGTAGACGTAGCCTTTCGGCACGTGTACGTCGAACGACTCGGCGATCAGCACGGTACCGACCACCAGCAGGAACGACAGTGCCAGCATCTTCAGCGACGGGTGCTTGTCGATGAACTCGCTGATCTTGCCCGAGGCCGCCATCATCACCAGCACCGCGACGACGATGGCCGCGACCATCACCGGCACATGGGAGACCATGCCGACGGCGGTGATCACCGAATCCAGCGAGAACACGATGTCGATGATCGCGATCTGGATGATGGTGTAGAGGAAATTGCCGCCCTTGCCCGAAGGCTCGTCGCCGCTTTCGTCTTCGCCTTCGAGCGCGTGGTACATCTCCTGCGAGCTCTTCCACAGCAGGAACAGACCACCGAAGAACAGGATCAGGTCGCGCCCGGAAATGCCCTGGCCGAACACCACGAACAGGTCGGCGGTGAGGCGCATGACCCAGGTGATCGACAGCAGCAACAGGATCCGCGTGATCATCGCCAGACCCAGGCCGAAGATCCGCGTGCGCTGCTGCATGTGCTTGGGCATGCGGCTGACCAGGATCGAAATCATGATGATGTTATCGATGCCCAGAACGATTTCCAGGGCGGTCAGGGTAAAGAAGGCAACCCAGATTTCGGGGTTGGTCAGCCAATCCATGTGTATTCCTTTGAGCGAGTGTTAAACCATGACGCCAGCAAGCAGCTGGCGTCATGGTGAGTGAATGCCGTTACATCGTGCTGAACAGCGGGAATGTCCCCAGCAGCAAGGCGGCCACCAGTATGCACAGGCAGACCAGCACTGCCCACTTCAGGGTGAAACGCTGGTGGTCACCGAACTCGATACCGGCCAGCGCCACCAGCAGGTACGTCGACGGCACCAGCGGGCTGAGCAAGTGGACGGGCTGACCGACGATCGAGGCACGGGCCATTTCCACCGCGGTGATGCCGTAATGGCTGGCCGCTTCGGAGAGCACCGGCAACACGCCATAGTAGAACGCGTCGTTCGACATGAAGAAGGTGAACGGCATGCTCACCAGCGCCGTGATCACGGCCAGGTACGGCCCGAGGAAGTCCGGAATCACTGCCAGCAGACTTTTCGACATGGCGTCGACCATGCCGGTTCCGGACAGGATACCGGTGAAGATACCCGCAGCGAAAATCAGACTGACCACCGACAGCACGCTGCCGGCGTGGGCCGCCACGCGGTCCTTCTGCATTTGCAGGCACGGGTAGTTGACGATCATCGCGATGCTGAACGCCACCATGAACAGCACCGGCAGCGGCAGCAGGCCGGCGATCAGGGTGCACATCAGCGCCAGGGTCAGCAGGCCGTTGAACCAGATCAGCTTCGGACGGCGGGCATCGGGGAACTGCGAGACGCTGATTTCGCTGTGATCGATCTCGTCGCCGATCAGGTGCAGCTCGCCCAGACGCGCACGCTCACGTTTGCCGTAGAAGTAGGCAATGATCAGGATCGCCACCACACCGGCGGCCATCGCCGGGATCATCGGCACAAAGATGTCCGACGGGTCGACGTGCAGCGCACTGGCGGCACGAGCGGTCGGGCCGCCCCACGGGGTCATGTTCATCACGCCACCGGCGAGGATGATCAGACCGGCCATGATCCGCGGGCTCATGCCGATGCGGCTGTACAGCGGCAGCATGGCGGCCACGCAGATCATGTAAGTGGTCGCGCCGTCACCATCGAGGGAGACGACGAGCGCCAGCACGGCGGTACCGACCGAAACTTTCAGCGGGTCGCCCTTGACCAGTTTGAGGATCTTGCGCACGGCCGGGTCGAACAGGCCGGAGTCGATCATCAGGGCGAAGTACAGAATGGCGAACATCAGCATCACGCCGGTCGGCGCAAGCTTGGTAATGCCTTCGAGCATCATCGGGCCGATCTTCGGCGCGAAACCACCGAACAGGGCGAACAGGATCGGGATGATGATCAGGGCGATCAGCGCAGACAGGCGCTTGGTCATGATCAGGAACATGAACGTGATGACCATGGCGAAGCCAAGGAAAGTCAGCATGGGATTACTCCAGGCGTAGCGCGGCTAATTGAGTGAGCGGATCGGAGGGATCAGCGCAGAACGGGAAGCACGAGACGTACGGGCGGAGTTTCAGCGAGAAGGCGGGCTACAGAGGACATCAGAATCACCATTGTTGTTGTTAATTGGGCCTGACGTGCGAGCGATCACACGCGTTGGCCAACCGGTCTGTTGCCGGTAGTGGCGGCGATCCTAATCGGGCAACCTTTCAGCTACCTTTCGCGGATGAAAGGTCTGACGAGAGGCGCGGCCACTTTCATGCGACTGGAAGCAGATACAACGATGAACGTCGTAAGACCTTTCTGTAGTTTCTGAGGGAGCGTCTTCACCCGCTGTATGGAAGGGAAACGCAATGCTAGGCTTGCGCCACTGCAATGTTTGAGAGGAGCTCCAACCAATGCTCAATAGCGTTGAATTAGATAATTTCGGCCCGCTACAAAAAATCCGCTGGGGCAAGCTCTCAAACTTGAATCTGATTATCGGAGCAAACAGCAGCGGCAAGACGTTTTTGCTCAAAGCGCTTTACTGCACGATGCGCACGCTCGAAGAGTACCAGCGTGGAAATGAACAACGTTCCGCCGCGGAGATATTGGCAGACAAACTTTACTGGACGTTTCAGGCAGACAAGATTGGCGACCTGGTAACAAAAAGTGCAGACGGTCCGTTGATGTGCAAGGTCAACGTTGACTCTCGAGCGTTTCGGTACGGCTTCGGCAAAGACACGACAAAGAACATTGCCACGTTAGAAAATCACGTCCCTCCACGAGGCAGCAACTCAATATTTCTTCCTCCCAAGGAAGTACTTTCCCTGCAACACATCATTCTGAAAAGCCGTGACATCGATAAAGACTTCGGTTTCGACGACACCTATTACGATCTGGCGAAAGCTCTCCGTCTCCTACCGACGAAAGGAAAAAACCACGCTCACTTCGCAAAGGCTAGGGAGAATCTGGAAGAGATGTTCGGCGGCAAGGTGGAATTCGACAGCAGTACAAATCGCTGGCAATTCAAAAAAGGCAATCAGAAGTTCCAGATTGGCTCTACTGCTGAGGGCATCAAGAAAATTGCGATTCTCGACACCTTGCTGGGCAATCGATTCCTGACCAAAGATTCCATGGTATTCATCGACGAACCCGAGTCGGCCTTGCATCCGGTAGCCATCACCAGGCTCGTCGATATCATTGTGTCTCTGGCCGCAAGCGGGATTCAGTTTTTCATAGCCAGCCACTCGTATTTCGTCATTAAAGCGCTGTATCTCGCGGCGCAAAAACAGAACATGTCGATCCCTGTTCTCTCGTCAATTGGCGGCGAATGGATCGGTGATGATCTTCTCAAAGGTATGCCGGACAACCCCATCGTCGATGAGTCCATTCGTCTTTATGAAGAGGAAGTGGAGCTGGCTCTGGGATGACTATTTCAATCGAAGAATCAGGGATGATTTTCGGGCCGTTTTCAGAGGATCAGCTTTTTCCAATCGAAAACAGTCCACTTTCCAAAAAAATAGGAGACGGCATCAAGGTCGCCGAGTTTGTTCTACTTCGCGATCTTCAGGACAAACCTCAGGAAGTCTGGTTTGTAGAGGCAAAATCAAGTGCTCCTCGGCAGACCGAAGTCTTCGTAGAAGAAATCAGGCAAAAATTCACCAACTCAGTGCAATTGACGCTTGCGGCTTGCCTTAGGCGGCACCCTCACAGTGAGGAACACCTTCCAGCAGGTTTCTTGAATCTTGATCTCGCGAACTGCGCCATAAAATGCATTCTGGTGATAAACCAATTTCCAAAGGAATGGATGGTCGGACTACGTGACGCGCTGAATAAGGCAATGAACTCTTTAGCGAAGACTCTCGGGCTAAAACCGGGCTCAGTCGTCGTCATTAATGATGAAATGGCACGGGCCAGGAATCTGATAAGTAACCAAGAGGGCAGACGATGACTTCATCGCACAGCGGTGGCTGCCACTGCGGACATATTCGCTATCAGTTCAGCGGGCCGTTGCAAGATATTGCCCACTGCCACGGCTTGATCTGCCGTAAGGTCAGCGGCGGGATCGTCAGTACGTGGATTACCGTGGCGGCGGCCAGCTTCCAGTGGCTGAGCGGCACGCCATCGCGCTTGACTCGTCGAGCAGTTGCGCGCGGTATTTCTGTCCGCGTTGTGGCGCGCAATTAGCGTTGGTGACGCAACTCAGTCCCGTGAGCATCGATGTGACCATCGCCACGCTGAATCACCCGGAGCGGACGCCGGCCGAGCGGCACATCTGGACGGACAGCCAATTGCCCTGGCTGCATCTGGACGAGCATCAGCCGGGTGAGACGGAAGAAACCCTGTAGGTTTACAAAAGCCTGATCAAAAAACAGACAGGTCCAGTGGTCGCATCGCGCCCATCCAGATTGCGTGCTCGGTGTGATCGAGCAAATCGTCACCGGTGTCGGGGTGAAGGAACACCACCAGGCCCTTGCGATTGAGCGCCAGCCACGGCAATACCTCGCCGATCATCTGCGGGCCGAAGGCCAGCTGGCAGCTCCAGTCAGGGTGCGGGCCGACCGGGCGTTCATGGACGCGGCCCATCTTCAATGGAAACAACTGCGCGGCTTGCTCACACAACGCGCGTGCCTGATCGATGGTATCGGCATCGAAATAGACGTGGGCGTGGTAGCCCTTGATCGCTGGCATTGGAAACCCTCGGAAATCGGTTCGAACCCTGGGCGTTGCCCATATGTCACACGCCATACAAGGGATTATAAAAAGGATCAGCCATGAAAAATGCCGAAACCCCAACGGTGAAAGTGGTGCTCTATGGTGCCATGGCCAGCCTGGGCGGTGCGTTGATGGCTGAGTTGCTGCGACGCCAGCACGAAGTCATCACGATTCTCGACGATTTGAACGTACTCGCGCCACGTCCCGGCCTGCGCACCAAAAGCGGCGATTTGTTCGATGCCGAGCGGGTCAAGCAAAGCGTAGCGGGCAGCTCGGCAGTGATCTGTCTGCTTGATGCACCGGGCTTGCCGTTCAGCAGCGACCATGTGGAACGGTCGGTGGTGCTTGGGCCGGTGGAACAAGTGCTGGCGGTCGATGCGCTGGTCGACGGCCTGCAGGCAGCCAATGTTTCACGGCTGTTTCTGGTGGGGAATTTTGCCGTGCTCGACGAGCCGGAACTGGACGACGGCCTGCAACGCCACGCTGCCGAAGAAATCCGCGAAGCCCTGCAAAGCAGTCCATTGCAGTGGACACTGGTGAACGCGCCTCACGGCGTGGCGGGGCTGACCATCGAGCATTTCAGCCAGGTCGGCGGCAATCTCGAGCCGGGTCTGGCGGAGCCGCTGGAACGGCTGAACCGGGTCGCGGTGGGGATTGCCGATGAGCTGCAGTTGAATCTGCATGTGGGGCAGCATGTGAATTTTGTCGCGACGTCAGATACGTAAAAAGATCGCAGCCTGCGGCAGCTCTTACAGGGAATTGCCGCAGGCTGCGATCTTTTTCTATTCACACCGCAATCGAAGGTAACCCCAATCCAGTCAGAGATTCGGCACTGCTCGCCTGTTCGGCCATCAACCAGTCGACAAACTGCTGAATCAACGCGCCCCGGCGTTTGCGCTGCGGCAGCACCACGTAATAACCCAGGCGCGACAACGTGGTCTCGGCGATCGGCCGACACAGCAAGCCCTGGGTCAGCAAGTTATCCACAAGGTGGCGCCAGCCGATGGCCACGCCTTGGCCGCCAATCGCCGCTTGAATCAACAGCGTGTAGTTGTCGAAGCGCAATTGCCCCGGCGCCGGCGGGGTAGTGATGCCCAGTTCGCGAAACAGCCCGCTCCAGTCAAACCAGTTGCTGCTGTTTTCCCCCCGTAGATGCAGCAGCGGGAACTCCAGCAACGTCTGGGCGGGCAAGGGCAGGGCGCGTTCCTTGAGCAGTTGCGGGCTGCACACCGGGAACACTTCTTCGCTGAATAGCCAATGGCTTTCGCCCTGTTTGAATCGGCCGTCACCAAACAGCACCGCCACGTCGATGTCGGTGCGCAGCATGTTGTGGTTGCGCTCGCTGGTGACCAGGCTGACATCGACGTTCGGGTTGGCTTCGTGGAAGCGGTGCAGGCGCGGCATCAGCCAGTAGGCGGCGAACGCGAAATCGGTGGCGACCTGCAATACCTCGTGTTGTTGCTGCGTACTGATCGCACTCAATCCTGCGTCGATATTCTGCAAACCGAGCTGAACCTGCTCGAACAGGATCGCGCCGCCCTCGGTCAGTTCGATGCCGCGATAGATCCGGTCAAACAGTCGTGCTCCCAGCTGTTCTTCCAGGCGCTTGATCTGCTGGCTGATCGCTGGCTGCGTGGTGCCCAGCTCAACCGCCGCCGCAGTAAAACTGCGATGACGGGCCGCCGCTTCGAAAGCGCGCAACAGGTCGAGAGACAGATTGCCGAGGGCTTCATACATAAGCTGTGCTTATCCTAGTCATTGTCCGGCGCGGGCTTTACCCGACAGAGCATGGACTCCATGCTCGATCGCAGCAATGTCGCATAACTATTCACTATGGAATGCCGCGATCACATGAAGCGCAAGAACATTCTTTTCATCATGGCCGATCAAATGGCCGCGCCAATGTTGCCGATCTACGGCCCGTCGCCGATCAAACTGCCGAATCTTTCGCGCCTTGCCGCTCAGGGCGTGGTGTTCGATGCTGCTTACTGCAACAGCCCGCTGTGCGCGCCGTCGCGTTTCACCCTGGTCAGCGGCCAGCTGCCGAGCAAGATCGGCGCCTACGACAACGCCGCCGACTTCCCCGCCGACATTCCGACCTACGCCCACTACCTGCGCCGCCTCGGCTACCGCACCGCGCTGTCAGGCAAGATGCATTTCTGCGGCCCGGACCAATTGCACGGCTACGAAGAGCGTCTGACCAGCGACATCTACCCGGCCGACTACGGCTGGGCGGTGAACTGGGACGAACCGGACGTGCGCCCGAGCTGGTATCACAATATGTCGTCGGTGTTGCAGGCCGGGCCGTGCGTGCGCACCAATCAGCTCGACTTCGACGAAGAGGTGGTGTTCAAGGCCCAGCAATACCTGTTTGACCACATTCGCGAGGACGGCGACCAACCGTTCTGCCTGACCGTGTCGATGACGCACCCACATGACCCGTACACCATTCCCAAGGCGTTCTGGGATTTGTACGACGATGCAGATATCCCGCTTCCGACGACACCGGATCCACATTCCCTCGATCCACACTCGCAACGCCTGCTCAAGGTCTATGACCTGTGGGACAAGCCACTGCCTGTGGATAAAATCCGCGACGCACGGCGAGCATACTTCGGTGCTTGCAGCTATATCGATGCCAACGTCGGCAAACTCCTGAAAACCCTCGAAGATTGTGGGCTGATGGACGACACCGTCATCGTCTTCTCCGGCGACCATGGCGACATGCTGGGCGAAAAGGGCCTCTGGTACAAAATGCATTGGTTCGAGATGGCCGCTCGCGTGCCCCTGTTGATAAGTGCACCCGGTCAGTTCAAATCGGGCCGTGTCAGCTCTGCCGTCTCCACTGCCGACCTGTTACCGACCTTCGTCGAACTGGCCGGCGGCAGCCTGGAGCCGAATCTGCCGCTGGACGGCCGCTCGCTGCTGACGCACCTGCAAGGGCAGGGCGGGCATGACGAAGTGTTCGGCGAATACATGGCCGAAGGCACGGTCAGCCCGCTGATGATGATCCGCCGTGGCGCGTACAAATTTATCTACAGCGAAAGCGACCCTTGCCTACTCTTCGATGTACACAACGACCCGCGTGAACTCGAAGAACTCAGCCAGTCGCCGCAACATCGCCAACTGTTCGACGATTTTCTCGCCGAAGCGCGGGCCAAATGGGACATGCCGGCCATTCACCGCGAGGTCCTCGCCAGCCAGCGCCGTCGTCGTTTTGTCGCCGATGCCCTGACCATCGGCAAGCTGAAGAGCTGGGATCACCAGCCGCTGGTGGACGCCAGTCAGCAGTACATGCGCAACCACATCGACCTCGACGATCTGGAACGCAAGGCCCGTTATCCACAACCCTGCCAAAACCAATAATGTAAGGGGAAGTCCATGCGCAAGTTATCCACAGCACTGACGATAGGCCTGCTGGCTCTGGGCAGCGCCTCGGCATTTGCCGAGCAAAGCTGCGACACCGTGAAAATGGCCGACCCGGGTTGGAGTGACATCGCCGCGACCAACGCCATCACAGGGTTTCTGCTGGACGGCATGGGCTACAAGGCCAAGGTCGATACCCTCGCGGTGCCGATCACCTTCGGCGGTTTGAAGGACGGCCAGGTGGATGTCTTTCTCGGCAACTGGATGCCGGCGCAGCAGGGTTTCTACGACAAGTTCGTCGCCACCGGAGACGTCACGCAACTGGCGAAGAACCTCGACGGCACCGAATTCACCCTCGCTGTTCCGGATTACGTGTGGGACGCCGGTGTGCATAACTTTGCCGACCTGAACCAATACGCGGACAAATTCGACAAGAAAATCTACGGCATCGGCTCCGGTGCACCCGCGAACATTTCGCTGCAGGAAATCATCAAGAAGAACGACTTCGACCTCGGCCAGTGGAAGCTGATCGAATCCAGCGAACAAGCGATGCTCGCCGAAGTTTCGCGGGCCGTGAAGAAGCAGAAATTCGTCACCTTCCTCGGCTGGACCCCGCACCCGATGAACGTGCAGTTGAAGATGCATTACCTCAAGGGCGGCGAGAAGTATTTCGGCGACACCGGCAGCGTCTACACCCTGACGCGCAAGGGCTACGCCGAGGCTTGCCCGAACGTGGGCAAGTTGCTGACCAACCTGTCCTTCACTCAGGACATGGAGAACAGCATCATGGCCGAGGTGGTGAACAAGAAAGTCAGCAATGCCGATGCGGTAAAGGCATGGATCAAGGCCAATCCGGCGGTGCTGGACAAGTGGCTGGAGGGGGTGAAGACCGTCGATGGCAAGGATGCTTTGCCAGCGGTGAAGGCCAAACTCTGATCCAGTCCAACCCGCTTCTTGTAGTGAGGGGATTTATCCCCGATGGGCCGCAAAGCGGCCCTTAAATCTGAATTCACTGTATGTCAGATCTACCGCGACTAGTGGATTCAGGACTGCTTCGCAGCCCATCGGGGATAAATCCCCTCACCACAATGACCGTACTGTCCTGTTAGGCTTTACCTGAATCCCCAACCGCGAGGACCCATGGCCCTGCCCAGTCGCCACTCACTCTTCCCCTTCCTGACCTGGCTGCCGCGGCAAACCCGCGCCAGCGTCGGCCGGGATCTGGTCGTTGGCCTCAGCGGCGCCATTCTCGCGCTACCACAGTCGATCGCCTACGCGCTGATCGCCGGCCTGCCCCCGGAATACGGCCTCTACGCCGCGATCATCCCGGTGCTGATCGCCTGTCTGTGGGGCTCGTCGTGGCATCTGATTTGCGGCCCAACCGCAGCGATCTCGATTGTGCTGTATGCCAGCGTCAGTCCCTTGGCCGTGCCCGCGTCGCAGGACTACATCACGCTGATTCTGCTGCTGACCTTCCTTGCGGGAATTTTTCAGTGGCTGCTGGGGTTGCTGCGCTTCGGCGCTTTGGTGAATTTTGTCTCGCATTCAGTGGTGCTCGGTTTCACCCTCGGCGCGGCAGTCGTGATTGCCATCGGCCAGTTACCCAATCTGCTGGGGCTGGATCTGCCGGCCAAAGCCACGGCGCTGGCCAGTCTGATGGATTTGTTGAACCACCTCAGGGCTGTGGATAAACCCTCTTTGCTGCTCGGCCTGGCCACCGTGGCGGTTGGCGTGGTGCTGAAACAACTGCTGCCGCGCTGGCCGACGTTGTTGATTACGTTGGTGTTGGCCAGCCTGCTGGTGTGGCTGTGGCCATCAATGTTTGGCCATGTACATCGGGTCAGCGCCTTTGTCGGGCGCTTGCCGCCGTTCAGTGGCTTGCCACTGGATCTGGATCTGATCCTGCGCTTACTGCCGAGCGCCGTGGCGGTGGGCATGCTCGGGCTGGTCACCAGCTTGTCGATTGCCCGTTCGATTGCCGCGCGTTCGCAGCAGTTGCTCGATGCCAATCAGGAAGTCCGCGCGCAAGGTTTATCGAACATTGTCGGGGCGTTCTTTTCCGGATCGTTGTCGGCCGGCTCGTTCACCCGCTCGGGCCTGAGTTACGAAGCGGGTGCCTGCTCGCCGCTGGCCGGGGTGTTTTCGGCGATCTGGGTCGCGCTGTTCGCGATTTTCGGCGCCGGACTGATTTCACACATTCCCATTCCGGCCATGGCCGGGAGCATTCTGCTGATCGCCTGGGGACTGGTGGATCATCGCGGGATCCGCTCATTGCTGCGGGTCAGTCGCGCCGAGTTCGTGGTCATGGCGCTGACCTGCCTTGCCACGCTGCTGCTGGAATTGCAGACGGCAATCTACGCCGGGGTGCTGGCGTCGCTGTTCTTCTACCTCAAACGCACTTCACAACCGCGGGTGCAGCATTGGCGCGAGGGCGAAGAGGACGTGCTGCGGGTCGGTGGCTCGATCTTTTTCGGCGCCAGCCATTACCTGCAAGTGCGCCTGCAACGGCTGCACGGTACGCGGGTGGTGATCGAGGCGCAGCAGATCAACTTCATCGATTATTCGGGGGTGGAGATGCTGCATCAGGAGGCGCGGCGCCTGCTGCGTCAGGATCGCAGCCTGACCCTGCGCCGGGCGCGGCCGCAGGTGGTCGAGGAGTTGCGGAAGCTCGAAGGGCCGGAAAAGTGTCCGATCCGGTTTGAGGACTGACCTGCCGGCCACTTCCAGACCTCTGTGGCGAGGGAGCTTGCTCCCGCTGGCTGCGCAGCAGCCCAAAGCCGGTTGCGGACGCTTCGCACCCGAGCGGGAGCAAGCGCCCTCGCCACAAAGGCTCTGTTATTGCGCCAACTGGCGGCGCAGCTCGGCCAATACCGGCGCTGTATCCGGACGCACCCCGCGCCACAGGAAAAACGCCTCGGCTGCCTGCTCGGCCAGCATCCCCAGACCATCCATCGACACCGCCGCGCCATGCTCGCTGGCCCAACGGCAGAACGCGGTCGGTTCCTTGCCGTACATCATGTCGTAGCACAGGGTCTGGCCCGGCTCGATCAGACTCGCGGCAATCGGCGGCACGTCACCGGTGAGGCTGGCGGAGGTGGCGTTGATGATCACGTCCACCGGCTCCCGCAACCAGTCGAAACCGCTGGCCGATACCGGCCCCAGATCACAGAACAACTCCGCCAGCAGCTCGGCTTTGTCCACCGTACGATTGGCGATAATCACCGACGCCGGTTTTTCCGCCAGCAACGGCTCCAGAGCGCCGCGCACCGCGCCGCCAGCGCCGAGCAGCAGAATGCGCTTGCCGGTCAGGCTGAACCCGGCATTCACCGTCAGGTCACGGACCAGACCGGCGCCGTCGGTGTTGTCGCCCAGCAGCGAACCGTCGGCCAGTTTGCTCAAGGTGTTCACCGCACCAGCGCGTTGTGCACGGGCGGTCAGGCTGTTCGCCAGACGATAGGCCTCTTCCTTGAACGGCACGGTGACGTTGGCGCCACGACCTTCCTGGAAGAACGCCGTGACGCAGGCACTGAAGCCGTCCAGCGGCGCCAGCAGGGTGTTGTAGTCCAGGCGCTGCCCGGTCTGTTCGGCGAACAGTTTGTGAATCATCGGCGACTTGCTGTGGCCGATCGGGTTACCGAAAACGACGTAACGATCCATCAACAGTCCTCAGGCCTGGGCCAGCCAGTCGCGGTCTTGCAGGAAGTAGTCGGTCAGGCGCGCTTCCTCGCTACCGGGCTCGGCCTTGAAGTCATAGGCCCAGCGCACTTGCGGCGGCAGCGACATGAGAATCGACTCGGTACGCCCGCCCGATTGCAGGCCGAACAGCGTGCCACGGTCGTACACCAGGTTGAACTCGACGTAACGGCCACGGCGGAATTCCTGGAATTCACGCTGTTTGGCGCTGAACGCCTCGTGCTTGCGGCGCTGCACGATCGGCAGGTAAGCGTCGATGTAGGCATCACCGATGGCGCGCATGAAGGCGAAACTGGTGTCGAAGTCCCACTCGTTCAGGTCATCGAAAAACAGGCCGCCGATGCCCCGCGGTTCGTGGCGATGCTTGATGTGGAAGTAGGTGTCGCACCACGCCTTGTAACGCGGATAGACGTCCGCCCCGAACGGCGCGCAGGCTTGCTCGGCGACGCGGTGCCAGTGGATGCAGTCTTCTTCGTTGCCATAATACGGGGTCAGGTCGAAGCCGCCGCCGAACCACCAGACGGGTTCTTCACCTTCCTTCTCGGCGATGAAAAAGCGCACGTTAGCGTGGGACGTTGGCACATGTGGATTGTGCGGGTGGATCACCAGCGATACGCCGAGGGCTTCGAAACCGCGACCGGCCAGTTCCGGACGATGGGCGCTGGCCGACGGCGGCAGACCGCTGCCGAACACGTGGGAAAAGTTGACACCACCCTTTTCGATCACCGCACCGTTCTCGATCACGCGGGTACGACCGCCACCACCGGCAGGCCGGGTCCAGGCGTCTTCGACGAAGCGCGTGCCGCCGTCCTCGGTTTCCAGCGCGGCGCAGATGCGGTCTTGCAGGTCGAGCAGATAGGCCTTTACGGCGTCGGTGCGGGTCGTCATGGCTTCACCTTGAATCGGGCATAACTACGCGCACACCCCGCAGGCAGGGGGCGGCGCAAATGGGCGCGTAGCATAACACCGCAGGCAAGCGTGCCGCAGTTGACGAAGATCAAGCAGGGGAGTTGGATAGGGGGCTTACAAACGACCCAAGGAGAGCAGGCAGATGGCAAAGCGTATCCAGTTCCGTGCCCATGGCGGTCCCGAAGTGCTCGAGTATGTTGACTACCAGCCCGCCGCGCCCGGCCCGAATCAGGTGCGGGTGGCCAACAAGGCGATCGGCCTGAACTTCATCGACACCTATTACCGCAGCGGTCTGTATGCCCCGCCAGCCTTGCCGTCCGGCCTGGGCGCGGAAGGTGCCGGCATCGTCGATGCGGTGGGCAGCGACGTCACCCGGTTCAAGGTCGGCGACCGCGTCGCCTACGGCAGCGGCCCGTTGGGTGCCTACAGCGATTTGCACACCCTGCCCGAAGCCAATCTGGTGAAGCTGCCGGACGAGATCAGCTTCGAGACCGCTGCCGGGGTCATGCTCAAGGGCCTGACCGTACAGTATCTGCTGCGCCAGACCTATGAACTCAAGGGCGGCGAAACCATTCTGTTCCACGCTGCTGCCGGGGGTGTCGGTTCGCTGGCCTGTCAATGGGCCAAGGCGCTGGGCGTGAAACTGATCGGTACGGTCAGTTCGAAGGAAAAAGCCGAACTGGCCAAGGCCAACGGCGCCTGGGCGACCATCGATTACAGCCACGAAAACGTGGCAGAGCGGGTGCTGGAGCTGACCGATGGCCAGAAAGTCCCGGTGGTGTACGACGGCGTCGGCAAGGACACCTGGCTGACCTCGCTCGATAGCGTCTCGCCGCGCGGACTGGTGGTGAGTTTCGGCAACGCCTCCGGTGCAGTGGACGGGGTCAATCTGGGGATTCTCGCGGCCAAGGGTTCGCTGTACGTGACCCGGCCAACCCTGGCGACCTACGCCAACAACGCCGAGAACCTGCAGCGCATGGCCGACGAGCTGTTCGAGATGATCATCAGCGGCAAGCTCAAGGTCGACATCAGCCAGCGCTATTCACTGGCTGATGCAGCGAAGGCGCAGACCGAACTGGCGGCGCGACGCACCACCGGCTCGACCATCCTGCTGCCCTGATCCACCTTCGGCGGCTTGCCAGTCAGGGTTGCAACTTCCTGGCTGGCAACACCGTTCGAACGCGTTCAACACCTCGGCAGATGACACTCCAGCGGTTTCTGCACCAAATGGCCAACCGTCGCGTGATCCGGCGGTTGAACCGCCGCGAGGATTTGCCGCCATTCGGCTGACACCACCCAGTAATCGCCGCGTGCGCGCTGTTCGATGTGCAGCGCGTTGGAGGCGATCGGCATCAGCCCGAAACGCTGGTAAAAGCGCAGCTGTTGCGATCTGCACAACGCGGTCACGCCCTTATAGCCGCGTTTGATGGCCCATTCGGTAGCGGCTGCCAACAGACCATTGACCGCGATGGGTAGCTGATTGGGTGTGTAGGAGATCAAGCGGCTGAATTCGACATGGCGCGACAGCGCCGCCGTGGGAGAAACGTGTTGCTGCGCCAGCGATACCCATTCGAACGGTGCCGGAGTCGCCCTCAGTACCGCCAGCAGTTGATCGTGGCGATACAGCAGAAAGTGAGTACTGCGCGACTTTATCGCCAGTCTGGTTTCGAGCATCCGCGCCCGTGAAGTCAGCATGTAATGCTGCAGCCGAAGCCGAAATTGTCGATCGATAAACCGGTCGAACTCCTGAGTATCCGCCCCCGCCTCAAGCATCACGATGCGACACCCGTCATGGTGACTCTTCAACGTCACCTGAAGCGCCCGCAGGTAATCCGTGAGTTGCAAATTCGTAGTGTCCATTCTTTCTCCGCAGACCTTAACTTATCGAAGTGTTTCAAGTGCAGGGAAAGGATGGTTGCTTTTGGCAATTCCGCCACGCCAGAAAGTCTGATAATCAAGTGGGAAATATCAATGAATACGGACACTTGGAGACTTTTCCGACATGGAAAACAGCGTCATTGCAGGATAAATCGCAGGCACGCGTAGTCTTCCTCGCCATCCAGGCGAGGAAGACTCACGGTAAAGGTTTTCAACGCAGGATCAGTCGGGACGAATGACCTTGCCGGTTGCCAGATCGCGGATCACGCTGGGGTTCTTGCGCCCACCCAGTTGGCCGCCGAGGATCAGATCGATCTGCCCACGGAAATACTGCTCGACGCGCAACCGCGTGCGCGCCGCCGGCCGCCCCTGCGGGTTGGCCGAAGTCGAGATCAACGGCCCGACCATCGAGCACAGATCCCGCACCTGCGGATGATCGCTGACCCGCAAAGCCACGGTGTCGTGCACGCCCGTCACCCATTCCGGCAACAGGTTCTGATGCGGCACCAGCCAGGTGTTCGGCCCCGGCCAGGTGCTGGCCATGCGGTCGATCCATTCTTGCGGGAAATCTTCGAACAGGAAGTCGAACTGACGGATATTGTCGGCGACCAGGATCAGGCCCTTGTCCACCGAACGGTTCTTGATCGCCAGCAGTCGATCCACCGCCTCTTCATTCCACGGGTCGCAACCCAGCCCCCAGACGGCTTCGGTTGGATAGGCAATCACCGCCCCGGCGCGAATCTCTCGTGCGGCTTGTTGCACACGCCAACTGTTGACCATGAAAAAACTCTCCGCAAACAGGTTTTGCGCAGTTTACCGATCTTCCCTGTAAAACCTAGCGTGTCCTGGCCAGCCAGCGACCGTTTTCACACACCGCACGGCCGTCCATTTCCAGTTCGGTCAGCGCCGCCAGCACTTTGGGCAACGCCCAGCCACAGCTGTCGGCCAAAGCCTCAGTGGTGTGCGGCGCTGCATGCAGCAAGGCAAGTAACGGGTGTCCGGCCTCCGGCATCTCTGTGGATAAAGGCAGCCGCTGCCAGCCGCGCAGGGCTTCGAGGATGTGTTCGATGGTTTCCACCAGCACCGCACCGTCGCGGATCAACTGGTGACAACCACGCGCGCCGGGGTGGTGAATCGAGCCAGGAATCGCATAGACCTCGCGACCCTGTTCCGCCGCCAGTCGCGCGGTGATCAGCGAACCGCTGGCGACACTGGCCTCGACCACCAGCACGCCCAGGGACAGACCGCTGATGATCCGGTTGCGTCGGGGAAAATTGCTCGCCGTCGGGCCGGCGTCCAGGGGAAACTCTGAAAGCACCGCACTGCCGGAGGCGATCATTGCATCGGCAATGCGTCGATTGCGCTGTGGATAAATTTTTTCCAGTCCCGTGCCAAGCACGCCGACGGTTTGTCCGCCGACGTCCAGCGCCGCTTGATGGGCCGCCGCATCGATACCCAACGCCAAACCACTGGTGATGACAAAACCGGCCCCGGCCAGGCTACGGGAAAACGCTGCGGCGGTGTCCATTCCCGGACGTGAAGCACGTCGACTGCCAACCATCGCCAGTTGCGGTTTTTCCAAAATCAGCGGATCGCCGGCCACAAACAACAGCGGTGGCGGGTCGGGAATCTGCGCCAGCAGCGCCGGGTAATCTGCTTGATCCCACATCAGCACATGCTGCTGCGGCTGCTCTAGCCAGCGCAATGCATGGCTCGCGCCATCGCGCACTTCGCAACTGCGCCGAGCGTCACTGCACGCCGCCGGCAAACCCAGCGCACGCCAGGCACTGCCTGGCGCACTGATGGCTTTTGACGCCGAGCCGAAGGCTTCAAGCAGCTTGGCAAAACGTTTCGGGCCGATTTCCGGCAAGCGGTGCAGGCGCAAACGCGCTTCCAGTTCCGCAGGGGAAATGGAGGTACTGGCAGACAGCATCATGGATCATCCTTGATCGTTATAAGTCCCGAACCATTCGGAACAAGCTGTGGATAACTCTGTTGGTAACTTGTTAAGCCTGCTAAGGATTTCGCACCTTGTCGAGCACCGCCAACGAGCGTGATGCGTTGAGTACGAGGCCGTAACTGAGCTTGTCGTAGGTGCGGAACACCATCAGCAGACCGGCCCGTTCGTCAGGAATTTTCAGCGGCTGGCCGGTGATCCGGTCACGCACGGTTTCCCCGGTTTTCATCACCACCAGCACATTGCCTTCGGCGAGGCCGTCGCGCCTGCCCTTGTTCAGGGTGACCACGTCCATTACGCCGATCTGCGTGACACCACGCGGCACGTCGATGATCAGTCCATTGATGTGGGTGCTCGGGGCGCTGGGCATGAAGGTCGAATTGACCGAGCGCTCTTCGCCGCTGAACAGGCGGTCGCCCAGACGCACCTCCTGAGTGGTGCGTTGCAGGGCGAGGGTGGCGACGTCGCCTTCGGTGGCGACGATTTCACCGCCACCGATATCGTCGGCGTTGATCCCCAGGAACTCCTTGGTCTGCGGGTCGGTATAGACCTTGCCCTGGCGGAAGATGCCGTACACCGGTTGATTCGGGTCGAAATGCCCGCGAGCGAAGATTCGGTCACCGGTGCCGCTCAACACGCGCTCGGCATCGCCGGCGACGATGTACGGCGCCTTGTCGAAGTCCTCGACCTTGTCGACGATGCGGTTGCTCAGCAGAAAGCTGTTGATCGATTTCAGCGGAATGCTCGGAATCGCCTCGGCCACCGGGCTGGTGCGGATGCGTGGCGACAGCTTGATGGTGCCCCGTGACTCGCCGCGCTTGAGCGTCAGTTGCGGCTGGCCGTTGACGTAACTGAGCGTCAGCGTGTCGCCGGGGTAGATCAGGTTGGGGTTTTCAATTTGCGGATTGGCCCGCCACAGCTGTGGCCATTGCCAGGGCTCGCGCAGGTATTTTCCGGAAATGTCCCAGAGGGTGTCTCCCGAAACCACCGTGTATTGCTGTGGAAAACCATCCCTGAGTTGCACTTGCCCTTGCGCTGCCGCGGCCGAAGCCAGAAGCAGCAGGGCGAGTAGTGTTTTCCTCATGCAGCGAATCCCTTTATCATGTGCGTTCGCGTGAACCGTCAGAGCCCCCGTGGCTCGCTACTGCAAATTGCATTAGCTACGCTTCACAACGGTAGCCTGCATCTTCGGACCTGCCAGGCCATCGACCCGACTTTACTCAATACGTGCAGCAATCAGCCTATGGCCATTTTAAACATCCTCGAATTCCCGGACCCGCGTCTGCGTACTATCGCCAAGCCTGTGGCTGTAGTGGACGACGAAGTGCGTCAGTTGGTCGATGACATGTTTGAAA
This sequence comes from Pseudomonas sp. m6p, assembly GCF_055760375.1. Taxonomy (NCBI): domain Bacteria; kingdom Pseudomonadati; phylum Pseudomonadota; class Gammaproteobacteria; order Pseudomonadales; family Pseudomonadaceae; genus Pseudomonas; species Pseudomonas sp. m6p. Next base: position 5,908,036 of record NZ_CM147084.1, on the reverse strand, counting down.
CAATGTATGAAGCGCCGGGCATCGGCCTCGCCGCGACCCAGGTCAACGTGCACAAACGTATCGTCGTGATGGACCTTTCCGAAGACCGCACCGAACCCCGGGTGTTCATCAACCCCGAGTTCGAATCGCTGACCGACGAGATGGATCAATACCAGGAAGGCTGCCTGTCGGTGCCGGGTTTCTACGAAAACGTCGACCGCCCGCAGAAGGTCAAAATCAAGGCACTGGACCGCGATGGCCAGCCTTACGAACTGATCGCCGAAGGCCTGCTCGCGGTGTGCATCCAGCACGAGTGCGACCACCTCAATGGCAAGTTGTTCGTCGATTACCTGTCCACGCTCAAACGCGACCGGATCAAGAAGAAACTGGAAAAGCTGCACCGCCAGAACGCTTGATGCCCCTCTTCAAAGGCTTGCTGCGGCAAGCCTTTTTCTTTTTATGAGACTCCTTTCATGACTGAGCCACTGCGCATCGTTTTTGCCGGCACCCCGGAATTCGCCGCCGAACATCTCAAGGCCCTGCTGAACAGCCCTTACGAGATCGTTGCGGTCTACACCCAACCGGATCGTCCGGCCGGTCGTGGGCAAAAACTGATGCCGAGCCCGGTTAAGCAGTTGGCGCAGGAAAATAATATCCAGGTGTTGCAGCCGCCGACCCTGCGCAACGCTGAGGCTCAGGCTGAACTCGCCGCACTGAAGCCGGACTTGATGGTGGTGGTCGCCTACGGCCTGATCCTGCCGCAAGCCGTGCTGGATATTCCGCGCTTGGGCTGCATCAACAGCCACGCTTCGCTGCTGCCACGCTGGCGCGGTGCGGCGCCGATCCAGCGCGCCGTGGAACACGGTGATGCCGAAAGCGGCGTGACCGTGATGCGCATGGAAGCGGGCCTCGACACCGGACCGATGCTGCTCAAGGTCGTGACCCCGATCAGCGCCAACGACACCGGCGGCACGCTGCACGACCGCCTCGCCGAAATGGGTCCGCCCGCCGTGGTCCAGGCAATTGCCGGTCTGGCCGCCGGAACCCTCGAAGGCGAAGTGCAGAACGACGAGCTCGCCACCTACGCCCACAAACTGAACAAAGACGAAGCGCGCCTCGACTGGAGCCGTCCGGCGGTCGAACTGGAGCGTCTGGTGCGTGCTTTCAACCCATGGCCGATCACCCACAGCACCCTCAATGGCGAAGCGCTGAAGGTATTGGCCGCCACGCTGGCTGACGGCAATGGCGCACCGGGTGAAATCCTCAGCGCCAGCAAGGACGGCCTGATCGTCGCCTGCGGTGAGCAGGCACTGTGCCTGACCCGCCTGCAACTGCCCGGCGGCAAGGCGCTGAACTTCGCCGATCTGTTCAACAGCCGCCGCGAGAAATTTGCCGTCGGCACTGTGTTGGGTGCAGCGGTGGACGCGCAATGAACCCGCGTCTGGCCGCCGCCAAGGCACTCGCCGCCGTGCTCAGTGGCAAGGCATCGCTGAACAGCTCCCTGCCGACGCAACTGGATAAGGTCGAAGACCGTGATCGCGGTTTCACCCAGGATCTGGCGTTCGGCACCGCGCGCTGGCAGCCACGGCTGTCGGCACTGGCGGAAAAACTTTTGCAGAAACCGTTCAAGGCTGCCGACGCCGATGTCGAGGCGTTGCTGCTGGTCGGTCTCTATCAACTGCTCTACACCCGCGTGCCGCCGCACGCGGCCATCGGCGAAACCGTCGGTTGCGCCGACAAGCTGAAAAAGCCGTGGGCCAAGGGGTTGCTCAATGCCGTGCTGCGCAACGCCCAGCGCGAAAGCGAGACGATTTTCGCCGAGCTTGAGCGCGATCCGGTGGTGCGCACCGCCCACCCGCGCTGGCTGCAAAAATCCCTGAAAGCCTTCTGGCCTGAGCAGTGGGAAGCGATCTGCGCGGCGAATAACGCGCATCCACCGATGATCCTGCGGGTCAACCGCCGGCATCACAGCCGCGACGCCTACCTCGGCTTGCTGACTGAAGCGGGTATCGTTGCGGCGCCATGCGTTTACAGCCGCGACGGCATCGTCCTCGAAGCCGCCACCGACGTGCGCAGCCTGCCGGGTTTTGCCGAAGGCTGGATCAGCGTGCAGGACGAAGCGGCGCAATTGGCCGCCGATCTGCTCGATCTCGCCCCCGGCCAGCGCGTACTCGACGCTTGCTGCGCTCCGGGTGGCAAGACCTGCCACATCCTCGAAGCCGAATCGGCGCTGGCCGGCGTGGTGGCCGTGGATCTGGAAGCCAAGCGTCTGGTGCGCGTAAAGGAGAACCTTGAGCGGCTGGGCCTGAGCGCCGAGCTGATTGCCGCCGACGGTCGCGACACCGCCGCGTGGTGGGACGGCAAACCGTTCCAGCGCATCCTGCTCGACGCGCCATGCTCGGCCACCGGGGTGATCCGCCGCCACCCGGACATCAAGCTGACCCGTCAGCCGGAAGACATCGTTGCCCTCGCGCAGCTGCAAGGCGAGCTGCTCGACGCCCTGTGGAAAACCCTCGAAGTCGGCGGCATGCTGCTCTACGCCACTTGCTCGACCTTGCCAACCGAGAACACCGACGTCATCGCCGCGTTTCTCGAGCGCACGCCGGGTGCCCGCGAACTGGATCTGGCGACCACCGCCGGGATCAAACAGCCCCACGGTCGCCAATTGCTGGCCCAGCAGGGCGGGCATGACGGGTTCTACTACGCCAAGCTGATCAAGATCGCTGCCGCGCGCGGCTAAACGGATTCAACGGAGTGACTGGATGAAAATCATCATCCTCGGCGCGGGGCAGGTCGGCGGTTCGCTGGCCGAACACCTGGCGAGCGAAGCCAACGACATCACCGTGGTCGATACCGACGGCGAACGCCTGCGCGACCTCGGCGACCGTCTCGACATCCGCACCATTCAGGGCCGCGGCTCGCTGCCGTCGGTATTGCGTCAGGCCGGCGCCGACGATGCCGATATGCTCGTGGCGGTGACCAACAGCGACGAAACCAACATGGTCGCCTGCCAGGTCGCGCACACGCTGTTCCACACCCCGACCAAGATCGCCCGGGTGCGCGAAGCGTCCTACCTCAATCGCGAAGAACAGCTGTTCCAGAATGAAGCGATTCCGGTCGACGTGCTGATCAGCCCCGAGCAAGTGGTGACCAACTACATCAAGCGCCTGATCCAGCATCCGGGCGCGCTGCAAGTGATCGATTTCGCCGAAGGCCAGGCGCAACTGGTGGCGGTGCGCGCCTATTACGGCGGACCGCTGGTGGGCCAGCAACTGCGCCAGTTGCGCGAGCACATGCCGAATGTCGAGACGCGTGTCGCGGCTATTTTCCGCCGTGACCGACCGATCCTGCCTCAGGGCGATACGGTGATCGAGGCCGATGACGAAGTTTTCTTCATCGCCGCCCGTGAGAATATTCGCGCGGTGATGAGCGAAATGCGCCGTCTCGACGAAACCTACAAGCGCATCGTGATTGCCGGTGGCGGGCAGATCGGCGAGCGTCTGGCCGAGGCCATCGAAAGCCGCTACCAAGTGAAGATCATCGAGATGAACCCGGCACGCTGCCGCTATCTCTCCGACACCCTCGACAGCACCGTGGTGCTGCAGGGCAGTGCGTCGGACCGTGATCTGCTGCTGGAGGAGAACATTGCAGACGCCGACATCTTCCTGGCGCTGACCAACGATGACGAAGCCAACATCATGTCGTCGCTGCTGGCCAAACGGCTGGGGGCGAAGAAGGTGATGACGATCATCAACAACCCGGCGTACGTCGACCTGATTCAGGGGGGCGACATCGACATCGCCATCAGTCCGCAACTGGCGACCATCGGCACTTTGCTCGCTCACGTACGGCGTGGCGATATCGTCAGCGTGCACTCACTGCGTCGGGGTGCGGCGGAAGCCATCGAGGCGATTGCCCACGGCGATGCGAAGTCGAGCAAGGTCATCGGCCGGCCGATCGAGAAAATCGGCCTGCCGCCGGGCAGCACAATCGGTGCGATCATCCGCAACGAAGAAGTGATCATCGCCCACGACGATACGGTGATCGAAACGGGTGACCATGTGATTCTGTTCCTTGTGGATAAAAAGCATATCCGCGATGTGGAGAAGCTGTTTCATGTGGGTCTGAGCTTCTTCTGATCCTGAATGAGCGGTGCCTTCATTGGCCCCATCGCTGGCAAGCCAGCTCCCACGGGTTTTTCGGTTGTTCACAAATGTGATGTGCACCCGAGATCCTTGTGGGAGCTGGCTTGCCAGCGATGGCGGCACCGCAGATCTTTCTGAAGCACTAGAAAAGGACTCCACCCATGCTCGAATCCCTGGAAAAAATGCTCGCCAAGGGTGTGGATAACTCATTGCTGCGCTTCGGCCTGGGCAAGGGTTATCTGGATCTGGGGGAGAACGCCAAGGCTGCCGAACATTTTCAGCGCTGCGTCGGCTTCGATCCGAAGTACTCGGCGGCGTGGAAGCTATTGGGCAAGGCTCAGCTCGCACTGGGCGAGCACGCCGCCGCGCGGCAGGCGTGGGAGCAAGGTCTGGAAGCCGCCCGCGCCCATGGCGACAAGCAGGCGGAGAAGGAAATGACCGTGTTTCTGAAGAAGCTCGACCGCCAGGCGCAATAAGCTAGAGATAGCGCAGGCCGATGCCCTCGGCATCCACCGTGACCACTTCCATTCGCACCCGTGGCGCGCCGGTGGGTAAACCCTGCACCTGACCATAAACCACCGCGCCTTTGGGCAACGAAGCCAGGCCTGGATGCTGGACATACACGCCGGTGGCCGACAGATTGCGCGTCTGCCCCAGGCACTCACCGAAGCTGTCGTGGGTGATCTTGATGCGGAAGGATTTGCGTTGTTCGGACATCTTTATGCGCCCTTGTATGAACGAGGCTGTGGATAAGCCGCAGAAGCTGGATCAAAAGATCGCAGCCTGCGGCAGCTCCTGCAGGTTATCCACAGAGTGTGCCAACTTGCTCAGTACCAGCGCGCTTCGCCCGGCGGGCGTTTCTTGAAGCGCTTCATGCTCCACATGTACTGGCTCGGATACGCCGCGACATAGCGCTCGACCACTTTGCTCATGGCCGCACAGGACTCCTCGGTATCGGTGCTGTACATGGCTTCGGGCGCCGCCTCGAGGATCACTTTGTAGCCGGAACCGTCCGGCAGACGCAGGGCATGCAGGAACACGCCGACCGCTTTGCCGCCGGCGAGCATGTTCGGCACGAATTTGCTGGTCAGCGCCTGGGTGGCGAAGAACGGCACGAAAATCCCGGCGGACTCGGCCGGTTCCGGGTCAGCCGGAATGCCCACTGCACCACCTTTGCGCACTTCCTTGATCACGCTGAGGATGCCTTCCTTGGTGGAAGCAGCGACTTTGTTGCCCAGTTGCACGCGTTGCTTGCGCAGCAATTCATCCACCGCCTTGAGCTTTGGCGGGCGGTAGAAAATGATCGGTTTGCACTGGCTGCAATAGAAGTGGTTGAGCACTTCCCAGTTGCCCAGATGGCTGGTGATGCCGACCACGCCTTTGCCCGAGGCCAGCGCCTCCTTGAGGATGTCGAGGCCCTCAACTTCGCGCACCAGATCGATCGAACGCTGAGCCGGCCAGATCCAGGCGCAGGCGCTTTCGGTCAGGGATTTGCCGATGTCTTTCAGGCTCTGGCCGACCAGGCGCTCGCGCTCGGCCGGGTCCATCTGTGGAAAACATTTGGAAAGGTTGATCCGCACCACGTCGCGGGAACGGTTGGGGGTTTTCCACATGATCCAGCCGATCGCCGAACCCACGGCCTGCACGGCCCGCCATGGCAGCAGGGCAAACAGCCGCAGAGCGCCTACCAGCAAGGCGCCTTTAAACTTTTCCACAGGTCACTCCTGATTTTGTGCTGTGCGCGAGGCGGCCATTCTAACCGCCGTTGACCAGCTGCGCGTAGCGGTCACAGTCCTGAGTGTGATCCATGACCATGCCCGAAGCCTGCATCAGTGCGTAGCAAATGGTTGGGCCAACGAAGGTGAAGCCGGCCTTTTTCAGGGCCTTGCTCATGGCCAGCGCTTCGGGCGTGATCGCCGGGACTTCGCTGCGATCCTTGAAATGATTGATGATCGGGCGGTCGCCGACAAACGACCAGAGAAAGGCCACCGGGTCTTCCAGCGCCAGCCAGGCCTGGGCATTGCGCCGGGCGGCATTGAGTTTGAGGCGGTTGCGGATGATCCCCGGATCGAGCATCAATTCAGCGATTTCGGCGTCGCTCATCTGCGCCACACGCTGCACGTCGAAGCCGTACAACACCTCGCGGTAGCGCTCGCGTTTGCGCAGTACGGTGATCCACGACAGGCCAGCCTGGAACCCTTCGAGCAAAAGCAACTCGAACAAACCCTGCGCATCGCGTAGCGGCGTGCCCCACTCCTGATCGTGATAAGCCATGTACAGTGGATCTTCGGTACACCAAAAGCAGCGTGGCATAAGGCTCCAGGGGGTGGAGGTGCGACTGAATCGGGTATACTCCCGCTCTTTAAATCGCAGCCCAAGAAACAGGTGAATTTCGTGAGCCAGCCTACGCCAGCCGTGCGTACCTTCCAAGACTTGATCCTCGCGCTCCAGCAATACTGGGCCGAGCAAGGTTGTGTGGTACTTCAGCCCTACGATATGGAAGTAGGCGCCGGCACTTTCCACACCGCGACCTTCCTGCGCGCCATCGGCCCGGAAACCTGGAACGCCGCGTACGTGCAGCCAAGCCGCCGTCCGACTGACGGCCGCTACGGGGAAAACCCGAACCGTCTGCAGCACTACTATCAGTTCCAGGTGGTCCTGAAGCCGAACCCGGACAATTTCCAGGAACTGTACCTGGGCTCGCTCAAGCATGTCGGCCTGGACCCGCTGGTCCACGACATTCGCTTCGTCGAAGACAACTGGGAATCGCCGACCCTCGGCGCCTGGGGTCTGGGCTGGGAAGTCTGGCTCAACGGCATGGAAGTGACTCAGTTCACTTACTTCCAGCAGGCTGGCGGCATCGAGTGCTACCCGGTGACCGGCGAGATCACTTACGGTCTGGAACGTCTGGCCATGTACCTGCAGGGCGTGGATTCGGTCTACGACCTGGTCTGGGCTGACGGTCCGTTCGGCAAAGTGACCTACGGCGACGTGTTCCACCAGAACGAAGTGGAGCAGTCCACCTACAACTTCGAACACGCCAACGTCGACAAACTGTTCGAACTGTTCGACTTCTATGAAAGCGAAGCCAAGCGCCTGATCGAACTCGACCAGCCGCTGCCGTTGCCAAGCTACGAAATGGTCCTGAAGGCCTCGCACACCTTCAACCTGCTGGATGCGCGCCGGGCGATCTCGGTGACCGCGCGTCAGCAATATATTCTGCGCGTTCGCACCCTGGCGCGTTCCGTTGCGCAAGCCTACCTGCTGGCGCGCGCCAAGCTGGGCTTCCCGATGGCGACCCCGGACCTGCGTGACGAAGTACTGGCCAAGCTGGAGGCTGCACAATGAGTGCTCAAGATTTTCTGGTTGAACTGGGCACCGAAGAACTGCCGCCAAAAGCCCTGAACACCCTGGCTGAAGCGTTCCTCGCCGGTATCGACAAGGGCCTGCAAGCTGCCGGCCTGAGCTACGAAAGCAAAACCGTCTACGCCGCGCCGCGTCGCCTGGCCGTGCTGATCACGGCACTGGCCACCCAGCAGCCGGATCGCAGCATCAACCTCGACGGCCCGCCACGTCAGGCCGCTTTCGACGCTGAAGGCAACCCGACTCAGGCCGCCCTGGGCTTCGCCAAGAAGTGCGGCGTCGAGCTGAGCGAAATCGACCAGAGCGGTCCGAAACTGCGCTACAGCCAGAACATCGCCGGCAAGCCGACCGCGAGCCTGCTGCCGACCATCGTCGAAGATTCGCTGAACGACCTGCCGATCCCGAAACGCATGCGTTGGGGAGCGCGCAAGGAAGAGTTCGTGCGTCCGACCCAGTGGCTGGTGATGCTGCTCGGTGACCAGGTCATCGACTGCACCATCCTTGCGCAGAAAGCGGGCCGCGACTCCCGTGGTCACCGTTTCCACCATCCACAAAACGTGCGCATCGGTTCGCCGTCGAGCTACCTGGCCGACCTGCGTGCTGCTTATGTATTGGCCGACGCCAACGAGCGTCGCGAGATCATCAGCAAGCGTACCGAAGAACTGGCGACCCGTCAGGAAGGCACGGCAATCGTGCCGCCGGCGCTGCTCGACGAAGTGACCGCGCTGGTTGAATGGCCGGTGCCGCTGGTGTGCTCGTTCGAGGAACGTTTCCTCGACGTGCCGCAGGAAGCACTGATCACCACCATGCAGGACAACCAGAAGTACTTCTGCCTGCTGGATGCCGAGGGCAAGTTGCTGCCGCGTTTCATCACCGTGGCGAACATCGAATCCAAAGACCCGCAGCAGATCATCGCCGGTAACGAGAAAGTGGTGCGCCCACGTCTGACCGACGCCGAGTTCTTCTTCAAGCAAGACAAGAAGCAGAAACTCGAAGATTTCAACCTGCGCCTGCAGAACGTGGTGTTCCAGGAAAAACTCGGCAGCGTCTACGACAAGGCCGAGCGCGTTTCGAAACTGGCGGCATACATTGCCGCGCGCATCGGCGGCAACGCTTCGTGGGCGGCCCGTGCCGGCCTGCTGTCGAAGTGCGACCTGGCCACCGAAATGGTCGGCGAGTTCCCGGAGATGCAAGGTGTCGCCGGTTACTACTACGCGCTCAATGACGGCGAGCCGGAAGACGTCGCACTGGCGCTGAACGAGCAGTACATGCCACGCGGTGCCGGTGCTGAACTGCCGGCGACCCTGACCGGTGCGGCAGTGGCCATCGCCGACAAGCTAGACACCCTGGTCGGCATCTTCGGCATCGGCATGTTGCCGACCGGCAGCAAAGACCCGTATGCCCTGCGCCGTGCGGCGCTGGGTGTGCTGCGCATCCTGATCGAGAAACAACTGGATCTGGACTTGAACGACGCCGTGGCCTTCGCCGTGACTGCGTTCGGCGCCAAGGTCAAGGCTGCCGGCCTGGCCGATTCGGTGCTGGAGTTCATCTTCGACCGTCTGCGGGCGCGTTATGAAGACGAAGGCGTCGATGTCGCCACTTACCTGTCGGTCCGTGCCCTGAAGCCAGGTTCGGCGCTGGACTTCGACCAGCGTGTGCAAGCGGTTCAGGCCTTCCGCAAACTGCCGGAAGCGGCAGCGCTGGCGGCGGTCAACAAGCGTGTATCGAACCTGTTGAGCAAGGTTGAAGGCTCGGTGCCGACCGTGGTCGAGGCCAAATACTTCGACAACGCCAACGAGTTCTCGCTGTATTCGGCGATCCAGCAAGCGGATCAGGCAGTGCAGCCAATGGCCGCAGCGCGTCAGTACAACGAATCGCTGGCGCGTCTGGCGGCATTGCGCGAGCCGGTGGATGCGTTCTTCGATGCCGTCATGGTCAATGCCGAAGACGCCAAGGTCCGGGCCAACCGCTACGCGCTGCTGGCGCGTCTGCGTGGCCTGTTCCTCGGGGTTGCCGACATTTCGCTGCTGGGTTGAGGGACTGCTGTTGAAACTGCTGATTCTCGATCGGGACGGAGTGATCAATTACGACTCCGACGCTTACATCAAGTCGGTGGAGGAGTGGATTCCACTGCCCGGCTCGATCGAGGCGATTGCGCAGTTGAGCAAGGCCGGCTGGACGGTGGCGGTGGCCACCAACCAGTCGGGCATTGCTCGCGGCTATTACGACCTTGCCACCCTCGACGCCATGCACGCGCGCCTGCGCACGCTCGTGGCAGAGCAGGGCGGTGAAGTCGGGCTGATCGTGTACTGCCCGCATGGTCCGGACGAGGGTTGCGATTGCCGCAAGCCGAAGCCGGGGATGTTGCAAACCATCGCGGCGCATTACAACGTGGCGCTGACGAATGTCTGGTTCGTCGGCGACAGCCTTGGTGACCTGGAGGCCGCCAAAGCCGTCGATTCACAGCCCGTTTTGGTAAAGACCGGGAAAGGCGAAAAAACTCTGGGCAAGACCCTTCCGGTCGGCACCCTGATTTTTGACGATCTGGCGGCGATTGCCGCAGAACTTATCCACAACTAGAGTGCTTCTGAAGTTCCTGACCAGGGATTGATCGGGAGTGCGCTTGAACAGTCGGGCATCGCCCGTAACGGTAAACGTCGCCATGTCGATACTGCAGGCCATCAGAATTTTTCTCTTTTACCTGCTGCTGGGCACCACTGCCTTGCTGTGGTGCAGCCTGAGCTTTTTTATCGCGCCCTTTCTGCCGTTCAAGGCGCGTTATCGTTTTATCAACGTGTACTGGTGCCGTTGCGCCTTGTGGTTGACCAAGGTGTTTCTCGGCATTCGTTACGAGATCAAAGGTGCGGAAAACGTGCCGGATCGGCCCTGCGTGATTCAGTCGAACCACCAGAGCACCTGGGAGACGTTCTTTCTCTCCGCTTATTTCTCGCCCTTGAGCCAGGTGCTCAAGCGTGAATTGCTGTACGTGCCGTTCTTCGGCTGGGCCATGGCCATGCTGCGGCCGATCGCGATTGACCGCGACAACCCGAAAGCCGCACTCAAGCAAGTCGCAGCCAAAGGCGATGAGCTGCTCAAGGACAACGTCTGGGTATTGATCTTTCCGGAAGGCACCCGCGTTCCCCACGGCACTATTGGCAAGTTCTCGCGCAGTGGCAGCGCCTTGGCGGTGAATGCGGCGCTTCCGGTCCTGCCGATTGCACACAATGCCGGCAAGTTCTGGCCAAAAATCGGCTGGGGCAAGACGCCGGGTGTGATCACCGTGGTCATCGGTCAGCCGATGTACGCCGAAGGCACTGGACCTCGCGCCATTGCCGATCTGAACGACCGGGTACAGGCCTGGAATGAACAGACTCAGCGCGAAATGGGTTCGCTGCCACCGGCGCCGCAGGCACCTGCCGCGAATGATCAGGTAGCTGTCTGAAATTTGTGGATAACCTGTGTACGGTTTTGTAGAAAAAGCCTGAATATGAAATTAACTTATTGATTTACTTATATATTTCTCAAGCTCATAAAACACCATAAAAGGTGCATAAGTTTTTTTCGGAAGTAAAGAAACCGGCTGATATAGCCGGTTTTTTTGTGCCTGTTCACTCGGCCATCAACGGTAGCTGCAGCCGGAACGTAGTGCCTTGATCGACGATGCTATGGCACTCGATGCGACCGCCATGATGATCAATCACTGCCTTGACCATCGACAGCCCCAGACCGATACCATCAATTCCCTGCGCCGATGAAAATCGTCGGTATTGAGTGAACAGATCCGGCAGTTCCTCGGCGGCAATGCCTTTGCCCTGATCAGTCAATTCACAGCACAGCCACTCGCCTTGGCAACTGACGCTCAACTGAATCGTGGCGCCTGGCGGGCTGTACTTGATGGCGTTTTCCAACAGGTTGAACAAGGCCCGGGTCAACAGGCCTTGATCCGCGCTGATCAGGCGTTCCTGGGATTGCTCATCCATCGCGTGCAACAGTTTGATGCTTTTCTGCTGAGCAATGGGCAGCGCCTGATCCAGCACGTCCAGCACCAGCATCGCGAACAGACTGGGTTGAAACTGGTAAGCCTCGGATTCCGCACGGGCCAGCAACACGAAACCATCGGTCAATTCCAACGCGCGGCGTACCTGGCGCTCGATCTGTTCGAACAGCGGTGAGTCCGCTCCGGCTTGATGGCGATGCACATCGAGCAGGGCCAAAATCGCTGAATGTGGGGCGCGCAGGTCGTGGGAAAGAAACCGCAACAAGACCCCACGCTGCTCTTCGGCGGCGCGTTCGGCACTCAGGTCGGTGAGGCTCAGCAGCCAGCCGATGGGGGTATCGCCATCCACCGGCAGCAAAGCCGCCCGTTCCAGACGCAAGCTGCGTTCCTTGTGATCGCGAAACTCCAGCAGCGCCAGGGTGGAAAGCGCCGGACGCGGTTCTGTGGACAACTCCGGATAACCGAGGCGGGCCAGTTGCTCGAGGACGTCGTCGCCAACCAGCGGGTGATCAAACAATACCCGCGCCTTGCGATTGCCGAGCAGAATCTGCCCCTTGGGATCGCTGATCAGCGTCGCCACCGGCAGGTACTCCAGACCGTCGGCAATGAAGCGCCGGGTATCGCGCGTGCGGCTCATGGCTTGCTCCAGCGCCATGATCTGGCCCTGCAGCTGGTCAGCGCTGGTGAATTGCGCGCGGCGCCGTTCCGGGAATACTTTCGGCTCGCGGTCCAGCCGTGCCAGCTCCCAGCCAAAGTACGTCAGCACCACGCTCAGGCGCCGCCAGTTCCAGACCAGGTAGCCGAACAATATGCCGAGCGCTGCCGGCGTCGGTGACCACCAGTGACGAACTTCCGCTAGTGCGGCGCTGGTGAGCAACACACCCGCCACCCCACCCAGCGTTACCCAGATCGCCCAGCGCGGACGCCACGGCAGCAAACCGAGGACAACCGCCACCCATCCCGCCGAAAGCAACGCGCTCCAAACCGGTGACGCATCGTGCAGATTAATCTGCGCGCGATACGACAACAGGGCAGTCAGCGGCAACAGCACTAGACTTATCCACAACCACTCACGCACCAATCGCCGAAACAGGCGCTGAACCTGACTCGGCTCGCGGCTTTCACGCCGACGCGGGCTAATCATGACAAACAGGGCAGGGGACAGTGAATGGTTTCATGGGCCACAGGTCTGAGGATGTAGATCCGAAGAATCATAGCGGACGTCGACCGATGGTGAACGGCTTACTTTTATTGCTCAGGCCGAGCCGTTAACGTGGCCGGCCACTGCCCAAGCAACAAGGAACCCACGCGTATGCGCGTTGCGATACTGGATGATGAACCCGCCGAACTGCGTCGGGTCGAGCAAACCCTGCAGCAGATGGCTGCAGTGGGAGAGCAGCCTTGGTCGCTGCACAGCTTTGAACGGGGTGAGGACCTGTTGCGCCAGTTGCGTCGGGACACCTTCGACTTGCTGATCCTCGACTGGCAACTGCCCGACATCACTGGCCTGGCGCTGCTGCGCTGGACCCGCGAACACATGGAGTCGCCGCCCGCCGCGATCATGCTGACCAGCCGCGACGGCGAAAGCGATATCGTCCAGGCGCTGAACGCCGGTGCCGACGATTACGTCAGCAAGCCTTTCCGCCCCAACGAGCTGAAAGCCCGAGTCGCCGCCGTCCTGCGCCGGCACAGCCAGCCACGCAGCAGTGCTGGCGAAGTCCTGACCTTCTATGACCTGACCTTCGACGATGCCGAACTGAGTGTCACCCGCGAGGGAAAGTCAGTCGTCATGACCGAACGTGAGTACCGCCTGGCGCGGTGCCTGTTCAGTAACCTGGGTCGGCCGTTATCGCGGGAGTATCTGTACGAACGCTTCTGGCCGCATGAAGAAGTCGCGTCATCACGGCCGCTGGATACGCACATCTATCGCCTGCGCAACAAGCTGGGGCTGACGGCAGATCGAGGTTGGCAGTTGCTGACGATTTATGGGTATGGGTATCGGTTGGAGAGTGTGACGGTTGCATCCGAGTAAAAATCAAAAGATCGGACCGCGTTCGGACGATCTTTTGATCGGCCAATAAAAAGGCCAACGCATGAGCGTTGGCCTTTTTGTTTGACGCCAACCGGGATCAGAAATCCAGGTTGGATACCGCCAACGCATTGCTTTCGATGAAGTCACGGCGAGGTTCGACCGCATCACCCATCAGGGTGTTGAAGATCTGGTCTGCGCCAATGGCGTCTTCGATGGTGACTTTCAGCATGCGGCGCACGCTTGGGTCCATGGTGGTTTCCCACAGCTGATCCGGGTTCATTTCGCCCAGACCTTTGTAGCGCTGGATGGTGTGGCGCTTGGTGCTTTCGGCCATCAGCCAGTCGAGGGCTTCCTTGAACTCGGTGACCGCTTTCTTGCGCTCGCCGCGCTGGATGTACGCGCCTTCGTCGAGCAGGGTGCTCAGTTGAGCGCCGAGGGTGACGACGGTCTTGTAGTCGTTGCTGCCGAAAAAGTCGCGGTTGAAGGTGACGTAGTTCGACAGACCGTGGGAGATCAGCTCGACCTCCGGCAGCCACACGCCACGTTCACGGTCTTCACGCAGGCTGGCCTTGTAGACCAGGCCCGACTTCTCGACGGTGCGTAGACGCACTTCGTACTGGGCCAGCCAGTCTTGCATCTTGGCGTGGTCGCCGAGCATTTCCAGGCTCACGGCCGGCAGGTAGATGAAGTGCTCGGTCAGCTCCTGCGGGTACAGGCGCGACAGACGCTTGAGGGTTTTCATCACCATGCGGAAGTCGTTCACCAGACGCTCGAGCGCTTCACCGGAAATGCCCGGGGCCTCTTCGTTCAGGTGCAGGCTTGCATCTTCCAGGGCCGACTGCGTCATGTACTCTTCCATGGCGTCGTCGTCTTTGATGTATTGCTCTTGCTTGCCTTTCTTGACCTTGTACAGCGGCGGCTGGGCGATGTAGATGTAACCGCGCTCGATCAGCTCCGGCAACTGACGGAAGAAGAAAGTCAGCAGCAGGGTACGGATGTGCGAACCGTCGACGTCAGCATCGGTCATGATGATGATGTTGTGATAGCGCAGCTTGTCGATGTTGTACTCTTCGCGACCGATGCCGCAGCCCAGTGCGGTGATCAGGGTGCCCACTTCCTGGGACGAGATCATCTTGTCGAAGCGTGCTTTCTCGACGTTGAGGATCTTGCCCTTCAGCGGCAGGATCGCCTGGGTCTTGCGGTTACGTCCCTGCTTGGCAGAGCCGCCCGCGGAGTCACCTTCCACGAGGTACAGTTCGGACAGCGCCGGGTCTTTTTCCTGGCAGTCAGCGAGCTTGCCCGGCAGGCCGGCGATGTCCAGCGCGCCTTTGCGGCGGGTCATCTCACGGGCCTTGCGCGCCGCTTCACGGGCACGCGCCGCGTCGATCATCTTGCCGACGACCAGCTTGGCTTCGTTAGGGTTTTCCAGCAGGAAGTCGGAGAAGTACTTGCCCATCTCCTGCTCGACCGCGGTCTTCACTTCGGAAGACACCAGCTTGTCTTTGGTTTGCGAGCTGAACTTCGGATCCGGCACTTTCACCGAGATGATCGCGGTCAGGCCTTCACGGGCATCGTCACCGGTGGTGGCGACTTTGTGCTTCTTCGCCAGACCTTCCTGCTCGATGTAGTTGTTCAGGTTACGCGTCAGTGCGGAACGGAAACCCACCAGGTGAGTACCGCCATCGCGCTGTGGAATATTGTTGGTGAAGCACAACAGGTTCTCGTTGAAGCTGTCGTTCCACTGCAGAGCGATTTCCACGCCAATGCCGTCTTCACGCTGGATGTTGAAGTGGAACACCTGATTGACCGCAGTCTTGTTGGTGTTCAGGTATTCAACGAACGCACGCAGGCCGCCTTCGTACTTGAACAGCTCTTCCTTGCCGCTGCGCTCATCCTTGAGGACGATGCCGACACCGGAGTTGAGGAAGGACAGTTCACGAATGCGCTTGGCCAGGATGTCCCAGCTGAAGTGAATGTTCTTGAAGGTTTCGCTGGACGCCTTGAAGTGGATCTGGGTGCCGGTGGTTTCGCTGTCGCCAACGATCGCCATCGGTGCCTGAGGCACGCCGTGAACGTAGGTCTGTTCCCAGATCTTGCCGCTGCGGCGTACGGTCAGTACCAGCTCTTCGGAAAGGGCGTTCACGACCGACACACCTACACCGTGCAGACCGCCGGAGACCTTGTAGGAGTTATCGTCGAACTTACCGCCAGCGTGGAGGACGGTCATGATGACCTCGGCGGCGGAAACGCCTTCCTCTTTGTGCACGTCTACCGGGATGCCACGGCCGTTGTCTTTGACGGTGATGGACTCATCCGGGTGGATGATGATGCTGATGTCGTCGCAGTGGCCGGCGAGGGCTTCGTCGATCGAGTTGTCGACCACCTCGAACACCATGTGGTGCAGACCGCTGCCATCGTCGGTGTCACCAATGTACATACCGGGACGTTTGCGTACGGCATCCAGGCCTTTCAGCACTTTAATGCTCGTTGAGTCGTACGTATTTTCTTCGCTCAATGCCTTCACTCCCGATGGTCGTGGGTCTGGGTGATACGGCCCTGTTCCACGTGGAACAGAGCGACTGGCGTTTCCGTCTGCCAGCCTTCCCTCAATAATTCGTGATCTACACAGGTGATGAAAACCTGGCAGCGTAAGTCTTCCAGCAAGCGGCACAGCGCGCGACGGTGGCTCTCGTCCAGCTCGGACGGCAAGTCATCCACCAGATAAATACACTGGCCGCGTCGGGCCTGGCTCACCAGATGCCCCTGGGCAATTCGCAAGGCACAAACCACCAGCTTCTGCTGACCCCGGGACAAGATGTCCGCGGCATTGTGTGCGCCCAATCTAAGACGCAAATCAGCCCGTTGCGGTCCGGCCTGGGTATGACCCATTTGCTGGTCCCGTTGCACGGAGCCAGCCAGTACGGCACTCAATTCCCGGTCCTTGTCCCAGCCTCGGTAATAGCTGAGCGTCAAACCTTCAAGCTCAACCAGTTCGCTCAAGGTTTGTTCAAAGACTGGCTTCAAGGCTTTGATGTAAGCGCGGCGGTATTCATCGATTTCAGCGCTGGCCTGGCACAGTTCCCTGTCCCAAACCGCTTGCGAAACGGCGTCAAGTGTACCATGCCGCAGCCAGGAGTTTCTCTGGCGCAAGGCCTTCTGCAAACGCTGCCAGGTCGCCATGAAACGCGGCTCGACATGAAACACACCCCAATCCAGAAACTGCCGGCGAATCTTCGGCGCACCTTCGAGCAGCCGGAAGCTATCGGGGTTGATCAACTGCAGTGGCAGGATCTCGGCCAATTGCGCAGCGCTGCGGGCGTTCTGCCCGTCGATGCGAATCTGAAACTCACCCTGACGGTCGCGAGATATGCCCAACGCACTGTGGCCACCCTCGGCCAACTCGACCTGACCGAACACCGTGCAGGCGAGTTGCTCGTACTGGATGACCGGCAACAGCCGCGTGCTACGAAACGAACGGGCAAGCCCCAGCAGATGAATGGCTTCCAGAACACTGGTTTTGCCGCTGCCGTTGGCGCCGTAAAGAATGTTGATGCGGGGGGAGGGGGAGAAGGTCACCGGGTGCAGATTGCGCACCGCGGTGACCGAAACACGACTTAACGACATCCAGGATCAGCTGATTACAGACGCATCGGCATGACAACATAAGCCGAGTCGTCATTGTCGGACTCTTGCACCAGCGCACTGCTGTTGGAGTCGGACAGGATCAGGCGAACCTGTTCGGTGGTCATCACGCCCAGCACGTCGAGCAGGTAGCTCACGTTGAAGCCGATTTCCAGCGAACCGCCGTTGTATTCAACGCCCACTTCTTCTTCCGCTTCTTCCTGCTCCGGGTTGTTGGCCTGGATCTTCAACTGACCGTTAGCCAGTTGCAGACGAATACCACGGTATTTCTCGTTGGACAGAATTGCGGTACGGCTGAAGGCTTCACGCAGTGCCTGACGATCGCCCAATACCAGCTTGTCGCCGCCCTTCGGCAGAACGCGCTCGTAATCCGGGAACTTGCCGTCGACCAGCTTCGAAGTGAAGGTGAATTCGCCGGTGGTGGCGCGGATGTGGTGCTGACCCAGAACGATGCTGACGTTGCCGTCCGGCTCGGTGAGCAGACGCGCCAGTTCGAGGATACCTTTGCGCGGCACGATCACCTGGTGGCGATCCGGCTGACCGATATCGGCCTGCATCGAGCACATCGCCAGACGGTGACCGTCGGTGGCCACAGCACGGATCACACCAGCCGAGACTTCCAGCAGCATGCCGTTGAGGTAGTAGCGCACGTCCTGCTGGGCCATGGCGAAGCTGGTGCGTTCGATCAAACGACGCAGTTTGCTCTGCTCCAGGCTGCAGGTCAGCGAACCCGGGCCTTCTTCAACCGTCGGGAAATCGTTGGCCGGCAGGGTCGACAGGGTGAAACGGCTACGGCCGGCCTTTACGACCAGTTTCTGCTCGTCGACCTTGATGTCGATCAGCGCGTCATTGGGCAGGCTCTTGCAGATGTCCATCAGCTTGCGCGCAGGGACGGTGATGGAACCGGTTTCGGCCGGCTCTTCGAGTTGCACGCGACCGACCAGCTCGACTTCCAGGTCGGTACCGGTCAGCGACAGTTGCTGGCCGTCGACGACCAACAGCACGTTGGACAGTACCGGCAAGGTCTGTCGGCGCTCGACGACGCCTGCGACCAGTTGCAGGGGTTTCAACAGGGCTTCGCGTTGAATGGTGAAATGCATGGTCTAGTCCCTTGCCTTAATAAGCTGCGCTGGTGTTCATCAAGTGGTCAGTGTACGCAGCAGGTTCTTGTAGTCCTCGCGGATGTCCGCGTCGGATTCCTTAAGTTCGTTGATCTTGCGGCAGGCGTGCAACACCGTCGTGTGGTCGCGACCACCAAACACATCGCCGATTTCCGGCAGGCTGTGGTTGGTCAGTTCCTTGGACAATGCCATGGCCACCTGACGCGGACGTGCCACCGAGCGCGAACGGCGCTTGGACAGCAGGTCGGAAATCTTGATCTTGTAGTACTCGGCGACGGTGCGCTGAATGTTATCCACAGAGACCAATTTGTCCTGCAGTGCCAACAAGTCCTTCAGGGATTCGCGAATCAACTCGATGGTGATGTCACGGCCCATGAAGTGCGAGTGAGCGATCACGCGTTTCAGCGCACCTTCCAGCTCGCGGACGTTGGAACGAATTCGCTGGGCAATGAAGAACGCCGCGTCGTGAGGCAACTCGACTTTGGCCTGATCAGCCTTCTTCATCAAGATCGCCACGCGGGTTTCCAGCTCCGGCGGCTCAACGGCAACCGTCAGGCCCCAGCCGAAGCGGGACTTCAGGCGCTCTTCAAGGCCTTCGATTTCTTTCGGGTAGCGGTCACTGGTGAGAATGACTTGCTGGCCACCTTCAAGCAGGGCGTTGAAGGTGTGGAAAAACTCTTCCTGGGAACGCTCTTTACGGGCGAAGAACTGAATATCGTCGATCAGCAGAGCGTCCACCGAACGGTAGAAGCGCTTGAATTCGTTGATCGCGTTCAGTTGCAGCGCCTTGACCATGTCGGCCACGAAACGCTCGGAATGCAGGTACACGACCTTGGCATTCGGGTTCTTCTTTAATAGATGGTTACCCACCGCGTGCATCAAGTGGGTTTTACCCAGGCCGACGCCGCCATACAGGAACAGCGGGTTGTAACCGTGCTTGGGATTGTCCGCCACCTGCCAGGCTGCCGCGCGGGCGAGCTGGTTGGACTTGCCCTCGACGAAATTCTCGAAGGTGAAGGTGCGGTTCAGGTAACTGGTGTGCTTGAGCGCGCCTTCCACCTGCACCGTGCGCTGTTCGGCGCGAACCGGGGCCTGTTGCGAGGCCGCACCGGCCATCGGGTCAAAGCTGTCGCGGGACGGCTCTTCACTGACTTCCTCGGTTTTCTGCGTCGAGCGCTTGGCCGGGGCTGCACTTGGAGCCGGGGCTGGCGCGCTGGCCGGCGCGGTATTGGCCTGCGCCTGGGACACCTGCGCAGCGGCCAACGGCGCATTAGGCGCGGCACGCGGTGCCGAGCTGCGTTTGCTGCCTATTAATAAGGAAAGCGCTGGCGCCATTCCGTTGCCGTGCTCATCCAGCAGTTCAAGGACGCGACCGAGGTACTTTTCGTTGACCCAGTCCAGCACAAAACGGTTCGGTGCGTAGACGCGCAACTCGTCGCCTTCGGCTTCGACCTGTAGTGGACGGATCCAGGTGTTGAATTGTTGGGCAGGCAGCTCTTCGCGCAAAAGCTCCACGCACTGCTGCCAAAGTTCCACTGACACGGATATCCCCTAAGTTGAAAGCCGGTGAGGCAAAAACAAGCGGCCATTGTAGCGGCGAGCCGTCCAGTTATCCACATGCAGGTTGTGTGGTGACCATGATTAATCAATGCGTTAACCGGTAAAAAGGCGACCAACGGTGTGTGCATAAGCTCTGTGGATAACCGCCTCTGAGGGCACTGGACAACTGGGGGTGGAACTCGGTGGATAACCAGCCTGTGGATAACAGGCCATTCCACACACAGGTTATCCGACAGCGCAGCACAGGCTGAACACGGTTTTCCACTGTAGTTGTCATTCTCTGTACATCAAGCTTTATAAGGGCTGAGCATGGTTATCCACAGAAGAGGGGCACCCTAGCTTTTACAAGCTTTACAGAAAAGCTTTAAATAATTCCCTTCTTTATTTTTATGTCTGGCAAACAGGATTTCGCTTCCGCAAGCTCCAGAGATCTATTTATAAGGAAACGCTGGTTGGAAATTGACCTGAGGGCTTGCTTTCTCTAGAATCCCCGGTCTCTTAAAACGGGGGCCATTCCGGCCCGTTGTGGACGAACCAGGTAACACGACATGAAACGTACTTTCCAACCAAGCACTATCAAACGCGCTCGTACCCACGGTTTCCGTGCTCGCATGGCTACCAAGAACGGTCGCGCTGTCCTGTCGCGTCGTCGCGCCAAAGGTCGTGCGCGTCTGGCAGTTTGATAATCCGGTACTGGAGGTGAGTCAGGACTTCAGTCGGGAAAAGCGTCTGCTTACCCCCCGGCATTTCAAGGCAGTCTTTGACTCCCCTACCGGCAAGGTTCCGGGGAAAAATCTCCTGCTCCTTGCGCGCAACAACGATCTTGATCACCCCCGTCTCGGGCTGGTTATCGGGAAAAAGAGCGTAAAGCTCTCCGTTGAGCGCAATCGCCTCAAACGTCTGATGCGCGAATCGTTCCGTCTGCACCAGGATTCTCTGGTCGGCTGGGACATCGTTATCGTCGCGCGCAAAGGTTTGGGCGACGTAGAAAACCCCGAATTGATTCAGCATTTCGGCAAACTCTGGAAGCGCCTGGCCCGTAACAAGCCAGTTTCAGCAGTCAAAACCGAAACTGTAGGGGTAGACAGTCCAGATGCGTAAACTGGCCCTCGTTCCGATCCAGTTTTATCGCTACGCCATTAGTCCTTTGATGGCCAATCACTGTCGTTTCTACCCCAGTTGTTCTTGCTACGCGTATGAAGCCATCGAAAATCATGGCCTTCTGCGCGGTGGCTGGCTGACCTTTCGTCGTTTAGGTCGCTGTCATCCGTGGAATCCCGGTGGTTATGACCCGGTTCCACCTATCCCTACCTCCCGTTCTTCTTCGATGGCCGAGTAATCATGGATATCAAACGCACGATCCTGATCGTCGCCCTGGCAATCGTGTCCTACGTCATGGTTCTTAAATGGAACCAGGATTATGGCCAGGCTGCCCTGCCGACTCAGAATGTTGCTACCAGTACGACTGCATCCGGTTTGCCGGACACCGTTCCTGGCAATAACGCTTCCGCCAGTGACGATATTCCGCGTGCCGCCAGCGATACCAGCGCACCTGTGGAAACGCCAGTCGCTGCCAGCAAGGATCTGATCCAGGTCAAAACCGACGTGCTCGATCTGGCGATCGATCCACAGGGCGGTGACGTTGCTCAACTGACTTTGCCACTGTATCCACGTCGTCAGGACCGTCCTGATGTGCCGTTTCAACTGTTCGACAACGGCGGCGAGCGTACTTATCTGGCACAAAGCGGCCTGATCGGCACCAACGGTCCGGACGCAAGCCCGGCCGGTCGTCCGGTTTACGCCTCGGAGAAGAAAAGTTATCAACTGGCTGACGGTCAGGATCAACTGGTTGTCGACCTGAAGTTCAGCAAGGACGGCGTCAATTACATCAAGCGTTTCACTCTGAAACGCGGCCTGTATGACGTGACCGTGACCTACCTTGTGGATAACCAGAGCGCTCAGCCTTGGTCGGGTTCGATGTTCGCCCAGCTGAAGCGCGATGCCAGTGCCGACCCTTCGTCGACCACTGCCACCGGCACTGCGACTTACCTGGGCGCTGCCCTGTGGACAAGTTCCGAGCCGTACAAGAAAGTGTCCATGAAAGACATGGACAAAGGTCAGCTGAAGGAAACCGTCACCGGTGGCTGGGTAGCTTGGCTGCAGCACTACTTCGTGACTGCGTGGGTTGCGCCGAAAGGCGAAAACAACATCGTTCAGACGCGTAAAGACAGCAAAGGCAACTACATCATCGGTTACACCGGTCCTTCGCTGACCGCTGCACCGGGTGCGAAAGTTGAAACCAGCGCCATTCTGTACGCCGGTCCGAAAAGCCAGGCCGTGCTGAAACAGTTGTCCCCAGGTCTGGAACTGACGGTCGACTACGGCATTCTGTGGTTCATCGCTCAACCGATCTTCTGGCTGCTGCAACACATTCACGCGATTGTGGGTAACTGGGGCTGGTCTATTATCTTCCTGACCATGCTGATCAAAGGGATCTTCTTCCCATTGTCGGCCGCCAGCTACAAATCCATGGCGCGCATGCGTGCCGTTGCGCCGAAACTGGCTGCATTGAAAGAGCAACATGGCGATGACCGGCAGAAAATGTCGCAAGCCATGATGGAGCTGTACAAGAAAGAGAAGATCAATCCGCTGGGCGGCTGCTTGCCGATCCTCGTGCAGATGCCGGTTTTCCTTTCGCTGTACTGGGTTCTGCTGGAAAGCGTGGAAATGCGCCAAGCGCCATTCATGCTGTGGATCACTGACCTGTCGATCAAGGATCCGTTCTTCATCCTGCCGATCATCATGGGCGCGACCATGTTCATTCAGCAGCGTCTGAACCCGACTCCACCGGATCCGATGCAGGCGAAGGTCATGAAAATGATGCCAATCATCTTCACCTTCTTCTTCCTGTGGTTCCCGGCTGGTCTGGTGCTGTACTGGGTTGTGAACAACTGCCTGTCGATTGCCCAACAGTGGTACATCACGCGTAAGATCGAAGCGGCGACGAAAAAAGCCGAGGCGTAACTTACTCTGTGGATAACACCACTCAAAACGCCCCCTAGTGGGGCGTTTTGCTATCTGCCACTTTTGTCTGGATTCCGGTTTATGAGCGCACCTCGTGAAACCATCGCCGCTGTCGCCACCGCTCAAGGTCGCGGCGGTGTCGGCATCGTCCGTATTTCCGGGCCGTTGGCCAGCGTCGCAGCCAAAGCCATCAGCGGCCGTGAACTGAAACCGCGTTACGCGCATTACGGTCCGTTTTTCAGTGATGATCAGCAAGTGCTGGACGAAGGACTGGCCCTGTATTTCCCGGGGCCGAACTCGTTCACCGGTGAAGACGTGCTGGAACTGCAGGGCCACGGCGGCCCGATTGTTCTGGATATGTTGCTCAAGCGTTGCCTGGAACTGGGTTGCCGTCTGGCCCGCCCCGGTGAATTCAGCGAGCGCGCGTTCCTCAACGACAAACTCGACCTGGCTCAGGCCGAGGCGATTGCCGATCTGATCGAAGCCAGTTCTGCACAGGCTGCACGCAATGCCTTGCGCTCGCTGCAGGGAGCGTTTTCCCAGCGTGTGCATAACCTCACTGAACAACTGATCGGCCTGCGCATCTACGTGGAAGCTGCCATCGACTTTCCGGAAGAGGAAATCGACTTTCTTGCCGATGGCCATGTGTTGAGCATGCTCGACAAGGTACGTGAAGAGTTATCCACTGTGCTGCGAGAAGCCGGACAGGGTGCCTTGTTGCGCGACGGTATGACCGTGGTGATTGCCGGTCGTCCGAATGCCGGCAAGTCCAGCCTGTTGAATGCCCTGGCTGGCCGCGAAGCCGCGATCGTGACTGAGATCGCCGGTACCACGCGGGACATTCTGCGCGAACATATCCACATTGATGGCATGCCGTTGCACGTGGTGGACACCGCCGGTCTGCGCGATACCGATGATCAAGTGGAAAAGATTGGTGTTGAACGAGCGCTGAAGGCGATCACTGAAGCCGACCGGGTGTTGCTGGTGGTCGATGCCACTGCGCCGGAAGCGGCGGATCCGTTTGCCCTGTGGCCGGAATTCCTCGAAACCCGGCCAGATCCGGCCAAAGTCACCTTGATCCGCAACAAGGCTGACCTGACGGGTGAGACGATTGCCCTGGAAGTCAGTGACGATGGCCACGTGACCATCAGCCTCAGCGCCAAATCCGCCGGCGAAGGTCTGGAATTGCTGCGCGACCACCTCAAGGCCTGCATGGGCTATGAGCAAACCTCGGAAAGCAGCTTCAGTGCCCGTCGCCGCCATCTGGAGGCCCTCCGCCACGCCAGTGCAGCGCTGGAACATGGTCGTGCACAGCTGACGCTGGCAGGTGCCGGTGAACTGCTGGCCGAAGATTTGCGTCAGGCACAGCACTCACTGGGCGAAATCACCGGGGCATTCAGCTCCGATGACCTGCTCGGCCGGATCTTTTCCAGCTTCTGTATCGGTAAATAAGCCCTCTGCTGTAAGCAGACAGGCCCATTCGCGGCCTGTCTGCACCCTCATTTCCAATTCCTTTCTCCAGTGCCGGGCAGATTCCCTCTCCCTCAGCGGATTTCCCTCGGCCGTCGTACAGTCACTCAGCGGATTTCTGTGGATTAAGCCCTGTGAATAACTGCCGCTGAGGGCAGTTGATAACAGGGCTCCAAAACTGAATATAACTGCCTCTGTGGATAACCACCTCATTCATCCACAGGCTTAAAGCGGTTATCCAAGGGCCTCATTGGCACCTGGTCACAGGGTTTTGAAACGCTGTACATATTGAAATATATAGCCTGTAGCGATCTATCCACAGAAAGGATGGTCAGTAAGAATAAACATAAAAACAAAGGTTTTATAAATTTCTCTCTTTTTTATTCTTTTGATCTCGAGTTCTCCACAGCTGGTTAAATTTTGTGCAAAGGGTTCTTTAGGAAGGGCGAAGTCCCTATACTTGTCGACCAGGTTCAGAAACCTGATCTCAAACTATTCCTGAATGACCTACTTAAGCAGGCACGAGGTGCGTGGTGGATTTCCCTTCCCGTTTTGAAGTGATCGTCATCGGCGGCGGTCATGCCGGTACCGAGGCAGCACTGGCCTCAGCACGTATGGGGGCAAAAACCCTGTTGCTGACGCATAACGTGGAAACCCTCGGTGCCATGAGCTGCAACCCGGCCATCGGTGGCATTGGCAAAAGCCATCTGGTCAAGGAAATCGATGCCCTCGGCGGCGCGATGGCCGTGGCTACCGATCTGGGCGGTATCCAGTTTCGTGTGTTGAACAGCCGTAAAGGCCCGGCCGTGCGTGCAACCCGTGCCCAGGCAGATCGGATTCTGTACAAGGCCGCTGTCCGCGAAATCCTGGAAAACCAGCCGAACCTGTGGATATTTCAACAGGCTGCTGACGACTTGATCGTCGAGCAGGAACAGGTGCGTGGTGTGGTCACACAAATGGGTCTGCGCTTTTTCGCCGATTCCGTGGTGCTGACAACCGGAACGTTCCTCGGTGGACTTATCCACATCGGTTTGCAGAATTTCTCCGGCGGTCGTGCCGGTGATCCGCCATCGATTGCCCTAGCACATCGTCTGCGTGAACTGCCGCTGCGTGTCGGTCGCCTGAAAACCGGTACCCCACCGCGCATTGATGGCAAGTCTGTGGATTTCTCGGTGATGACCGAGCAACCAGGCGATACGCCGATCCCGGTGATGTCGTTCATGGGCAACAAGGAACAGCATCCACGCCAGGTCAGTTGCTGGATTACTCACACCAACGCCCGCACCCACGAAATCATTGCGGCGAACCTCGATCGTTCGCCGATGTATTCCGCTGCCGGTGAAATCGAAGGCATCGGCCCACGCTATTGCCCGTCGATCGAAGACAAGATCCACCGCTTTGCCGACAAGGAAAGCCATCAGGTGTTCATCGAGCCGGAAGGCCTGACCACCCATGAGCTGTATCCGAACGGGATATCCACAAGCTTGCCGTTCGACGTGCAATTGCAGATCGTGCAATCGATTCGCGGCATGGAAAACGCGCACATCGTGCGTCCCGGTTATGCGATCGAGTACGACTACTTCGATCCGCGCGACCTGAAGTACAGCCTGGAAACCAAAGTCATCGGCGGTCTGTTCTTCGCCGGGCAAATCAACGGCACCACCGGTTACGAAGAAGCCGGTGCGCAAGGTTTGCTCGCCGGGGCCAACGCTGCGCTGCGCGCCAAGGGCAAAGAAGCCTGGTGCCCGCGCCGCGATGAGGCGTACATCGGCGTACTGGTCGACGACCTGATCACCCTCGGTACCCAAGAGCCGTACCGCATGTTCACTTCCCGTGCCGAGTACCGCCTGATCCTGCGTGAAGACAACGCCGACCTGCGTCTGACCGAAAAAGGCCGCGAACTGGGTCTGGTCGATGACGCGCGTTGGGCGGCGTTCTGCAAGAAGCGCGAAAACATCGAACTGGAAGAGCAGCGCCTGAAAGGCACCTGGGTTCGCCCGGGCACGCAGCAGGGCGATGCGATTGCGGAAAAATTCGGCACACCGCTGACTCACGAATACAACTTGCTCAACCTCTTGAGCCGTCCGGAAATCGACTACGCTGGTCTGGTCGAAGTGACCGGGCAGGGCGCCGAAGATCCACAGGTCGCCGAACAGGTTGAAATCAAGACCAAATACGCCGGTTACATCGACCGTCAACAGGACGAGATCGCCCGTCTGCGCGCCAGTGAAGACACGAAACTGCCTGTGGATATCGATTACACCAACATTTCCGGTCTCTCCAAGGAGATCCAGAGCAAGCTCGGTGCGACGCGTCCGGAGACGCTCGGCCAGGCTTCGCGGATTCCGGGCGTGACCCCGGCAGCGATTTCGCTGTTGATGATTCATTTGAAAAAACGCGGCGCGGGCCGTCAGTTGGAGCAAAGCGCTTGAGTTCTAAGGTCACTTCGCAACACGCCGAAGAGTTATCCACAGGAGCCCGCGCGCTCGGTGTCGATCTCAGCGCAGCCCAGCACGAATTGCTGCTGGGTTACCTGGCCCTGTTGATCAAATGGAACCAGGCCTACAACCTGACTGCAGTGCGCGACCCGGACGAGATGGTCTCGCGGCATCTGCTCGACAGTCTGAGCGTGATGTCGTTTATCGAAAACGGTCGCTGGCTCGACGTCGGCAGCGGCGGCGGCATGCCGGGGATCCCGTTGGCGATCCTGTATCCGGACTCGCAAGTGACTTGTCTGGACAGCAACGGCAAGAAAACCCGCTTCCTGACTCAGGTCAAACTCGAACTCAAACTGGATAACCTGCAAGTTATCCACAGTCGTGTCGAAGCTTTCCAGCCTGCTCAGCCATTTAACGGGATCATCTCCCGAGCGTTCAGCAGCATGGAGAACTTCACCAACTGGACTCGCCATCTGGGCGATGCCGACACGCGCTGGCTGGCAATGAAGGGCGTTCATCCGGCCGATGAGCTGGTAGCATTGCCGGCAGACTTCAAACTCGATAGCGAACACGCCCTGGCCGTCCCCGGTTGCCAAGGCCAACGCCATCTGCTGATACTGCGCCGCACGGCATGATTGGGAACACAAGCAAGAATGGCTAAGGTATTCGCGATAGCGAACCAGAAGGGTGGTGTGGGCAAAACCACCACCTGTATCAACCTCGCAGCATCCCTGGTCGCGACCAAGCGCCGGGTGCTGTTGATCGATCTCGATCCACAGGGCAACGCCACCATGGGTAGCGGTGTGGATAAACACGGCTTGGAAAACTCGGTCTACGACCTGCTGATCGGCGAATGCGATCTGGCCCAGGCCATGCACTTCTCGGAACATGGCGGTTATCAACTGCTGCCGGCCAACCGGGATCTGACGGCGGCCGAAGTGGTGCTGCTGGAAATGCAGATGAAGGAAAGCCGTCTGCGCAGCGCGCTGGCGCCGATCCGTGAAAACTACGATTACATTTTGATCGACTGCCCGCCGTCGCTGTCGATGCTCACGTTGAACGCTCTGGTTGCCGCCGATGGGGTCATTATCCCCATGCAATGCGAATACTTTGCGCTCGAAGGCTTGAGCGACCTTGTGGATAACATCAAGCGCATCGCCGAACTGCTGAACCCCAACCTCAAGGTCGAAGGTTTGCTGCGCACCATGTACGACCCGCGGCTGAGTCTGATGAACGACGTCTCGGCCCAGCTCAAGGAACACTTTGGCGAACAGTTGTACGACACAGTGATCCCGCGCAACATCCGTCTGGCCGAAGCGCCGAGCTACGGTATGCCGGCACTGGCCTACGACAAGCAATCGCGCGGCGCGCTGGCCTATCTGGCTCTGGCGGGCGAAATGGTTCGCCGTCAGCGCAAAAATTCACGTATCGCCGCTGCCCAGCCAACTTAAGGAATCCCCATGGCCGTCAAGAAACGAGGTCTCGGACGTGGACTGGATGCACTGCTGAGTGGTCCGACCGTCAGCGCGCTGGAAGAACAGGCGGCGCAGGCCGATACCCGTGAACTGCAACACTTGCCGCTGGACCTGCTGCAGCGCGGCAAATACCAGCCACGCCGCGACATGGACCCGCAGGCACTGGAAGAGCTGGCGCAGTCAATCAAGTCGCAAGGCGTGATGCAGCCGATCGTGGTGCGCCCGATTGGCGGCGGCCGCTTCGAAATCATCGCCGGTGAACGCCGCTGGCGCGCCAGCCAGCAGGCCGGCCAGGAAACCATCCCGGCGATGGTCCGTGATGTGCCGGATGAAACCGCGATCGCCATTGCGCTGATCGAGAACATTCAGCGTGAAGACCTGAACCCGATCGAAGAAGCCGTCGCCTTGCAGCGTCTGCAACAGGAATTCCAGCTCACACAACAACAGGTGGCCGAGGCTGTGGGTAAGTCCCGCGTGACTGTGGCTAACCTGTTGCGACTTATTGCACTGCCGGAAGTCATCAAGACCATGCTGTCCCACGGTGACCTGGAAATGGGTCATGCCCGTGCTTTGCTCGGTCTGCCGGACAATCAGCAGGTGGAAGGGGCGCGACATGTTGTCGCACGCGGCCTGACTGTGCGCCAGACTGAGGCACTGGTTCGCCAGTGGTTGAGTGGCAAACCGGAGCCTGTGGAAGCGGCCAAACCCGACCCGGATATCGCCCGGCTCGAACAGCGTCTGGCCGAGCGCCTAGGCTCTGCGGTGCAGATCCGCCACGGGAAGAAGGGAAAAGGGCAGTTGGTGATCGGTTACAACTCCCTCGATGAGCTTCAAGGTGTGCTCGCACACATCCGCTGAAACATTTCCTCATGTAGCGCGCAGTCGGAAATCACTACCTGACAGTTGAATAGGGGCAGAACCGCCCCTATACTCTGCGCGCATTTTGTCGGCACAAATTATGCCAAGTTATTGAATTTCGGCAGCCGACCATTGGAGAGCAAACGTGATGGAAACCCGCAAGCCAAACCGCCTGCCGTTCCATCGCCTGGCGGTTTTTCCGGTGTTGATGGCTCAATTTGTCATTTTGCTCATTGCCGCTTTGGCGCTCTGGCAATGGCACGGAGTCGTTGCCGGATACTCGGGACTTTGCGGAGGCCTGATAGCCTTGCTGCCCAATGTTTATTTCGCTCACAAGGCATTTCGGTTTTCCGGCGCCCGAGCAGCCCAGTCCATCGTCCGGTCATTTTATGCCGGCGAGGCAGGCAAACTGATTTTGACAGCAGTGCTGTTTGCACTGGTGTTTGCAGGTGTGAAGCCATTGGCGCCGATCGCAGTATTCGGCGCCTTCGTGCTGACTCAGTCGGTCAGCTGGTTCGCTCCCCTGCTGATGAGAACAAGACTTTCGAGACCTTAGGGCGTTTGAGGCAACCATGGCAGAAACAACCGCTTCGGGCTATATCCAGCACCACTTGCAGAACCTGACCTTCGGTCAGCTACCTAACGGCGGCTGGGGCTTTGCCCATTCCGCAGCAGAAGCCAAGGAAATGGGCTTCTGGGCTTTCCACGTCGATACCCTCGGCTGGTCGGTCGCGCTGGGTCTGATCTTCGTTTTTCTTTTCCGCATGGCGGCAAAGAAAGCGACTTCGGGTCAGCCGGGTGCTTTGCAGAACTTCGTTGAAGTATTGGTCGAATTCGTCGATGGCAGCGTGAAAGACAGCTTCCATGGCCGTAGCCCGGTGATTGCACCGCTGGCACTGACCATCTTCGTCTGGGTGTTCCTGATGAACGCCGTCGACCTGGTACCGGTCGACTGGATTCCTCAGCTGGCCATCCTGATTTCCGGTGACCACCACATCCCGTTCCGCGCCGTGTCGACAACCGACCCGAACGCGACCCTGGGCATGGCGTTCTCGGTTTTCGCGCTGATCATTTTCTACAGCATCAAGGTCAAGGGCATCGGCGGTTTCATCGGCGAACTCACCCTGCACCCGTTCGGCAGCAAGAACATCTTCGTTCAGGCCCTGCTGATCCCGGTGAACTTCCTGCTGGAATTCGTGACCCTGATCGCCAAGCCGATCTCTCTGGCTCTGCGTCTGTTCGGCAACATGTATGCCGGCGAGCTGGTGTTCATTCTGATCGCTGTGATGTTCGGCAGCGGCCTGCTCTGGCTGAGCGGCCTGGGCGTTGTTCTGCAGTGGGCGTGGGCTGTGTTCCACATCCTGATCATCACCCTGCAGGCGTTCATCTTCATGATGCTGACCATCGTCTACCTGTCGATGGCGCACGAAGAAAACCATTAAGACGAGTCTCGACTAGTCTGATGTCCTTCCCGGTCAAACGGGAGGGGGCTCCTAACCGGGCCTCTGAAACGATTTGTTTTACCGCTTTAATCTAAAAAACCTAAACCATACGACGTAAAAGTCGGGAGGAAAGATGGAAACTGTAGTTGGTCTAACCGCTATCGCTGTTGCACTGTTGATCGGCCTGGGCGCACTGGGTACCGCAATTGGTTTCGGCCTGCTGGGCGGCAAGTTCCTGGAAGGCGCAGCGCGTCAGCCAGAAATGGTTCCAATGCTGCAAGTTAAAATGTTCATCGTTGCCGGTCTGCTCGACGCCGTAACCATGATCGGTGTTGGTATCGCTCTGTTCTTCACCTTTGCGAACCCGTTCGTTGGTCAGATCGCTGGCTAATTACCCGGATTCTTCCGAGTAATTTGATGTGATGGACAACGTAACTGCGAGGTGTTGGCGTGAACATTAATGCGACCCTGATTGGCCAGTCCGTTGCGTTCCTGATTTTTGTACTGTTCTGCATGAAGTTCGTATGGCCTCCGGTCATTGCGGCACTGCACGAACGTCAAAAGAAGATCGCTGATGGTCTGGACGCTGCCAGCCGAGCAGCTCGCGACCTGGAGTTGGCCCAAGAGAAAGCGGGTCAGCAACTGCGCGAAGCGAAAGCTCAGGCAGCTGAAATCATCGAGCAAGCCAAGAAACGCGGTAACCAGATCGTTGAAGAGGCTGTTGAAAAAGCCCGTATCGACGCTGACCGTGTGAAGGTTCAGGCTCAAGCCGAGATCGAACAGGAACTGAACAGTGTCAAAGACAAGCTGCGCGCCCAAGTGGGCTTGCTGGCTGTCGGCGGCGCCGAGAAGATCCTGGGTGCCACAATCGATCAAAACGCGCACGCAGAGCTAGTTAACCAACTGGCTGCTGAAATCTAAGCGAGGGCGATCATGGCAGAACTGACCACGTTGGCCCGACCTTACGCTAAGGCGGCCTTCGAGCACGCTCAGGCCCACCAGCAACTGGCCAATTGGTCAGCCATGCTCGGCCTGGCAGCAGCGGTGTCGCAAGACGACACCATGCAGCGCGTGCTCAAGGCCCCGCGACTGACGAGCGCAGAAAAGGCCGCCACGTTCATTGACGTGTGCGGCGACAAGTTCGATGCCAAGGCACAGAATTTCATCAATGTCGTTGCCGAAAACGACCGTCTCCCGCTTCTGCCGGAGATCGCCGCTCTTTTCGACCTGTACAAGGCCGAGCAAGAGAAATCGGTAGACGTTGAAGTGACCAGTGCTTTTGCATTGAACCAAGAACAGCAAGACAAACTCGCCAAGGTTCTCAGTGCACGACTCAACCGGGAAGTGCGCCTGCAAGTTGCGGAGGATGCTGCCCTTATAGGTGGTGTCGTTATCCGCGCCGGCGACCTGGTTATCGATGGCTCGATTCGCGGCAAAATCGCGAAACTTGCCGAAGCATTGAAATCTTGAGTTTGAAGGGGCAGCAGAGCAATGCAGCAACTCAATCCTTCCGAAATAAGTGAAATTATCAAGGGCCGCATCGAAAAGCTCGATGTGACCTCCCAAGCCCGTAACGAAGGCACTGTCGTCAGCGTATCTGACGGCATCGTGCGGATTCACGGTCTGGCCGACGTCATGTACGGCGAGATGATCGAGTTTCCGGGCGGCGTCTACGGTATGGCCCTCAACCTGGAGCAAGACTCCGTAGGTGCCGTTGTACTGGGCGCATACACCAGTCTGGCTGAAGGCATGAGCGCCAAGTGCACCGGCCGCATCCTCGAAGTTCCGGTAGGTAAGGAACTGCTGGGTCGCGTAGTCGACGCACTGGGTAACCCTGTTGACGGCAAAGGTCCACTGGGCAACACCGAGACCGACGCGGTCGAGAAAGTTGCACCGGGCGTGATCTGGCGTAAGTCGGTAGACCAGCCTGTACAGACTGGCTACAAGGCTGTCGATGCCATGATCCCTGTCGGCCGTGGCCAGCGTGAGCTGATCATCGGTGACCGTCAGATCGGTAAAACCGCTCTGGCGATCGACGCGATCATCAACCAGAAAGACAGCGGCATTTTCTGCGTCTACGTGGCAATCGGTCAGAAGCAGTCGACCATCGCCAACGTGGTTCGCAAGCTGGAAGAAAACGGTGCACTGGCTAACACCATCATCGTTGCAGCGAGCGCTTCGGAATCTGCAGCACTGCAATTCCTGGCTCCGTACTCCGGTTGCACCATGGGTGAATTCTTCCGCGACCGCGGTGAAGACGCGCTGATCGTTTATGACGATCTGTCCAAGCAAGCAGTGGCTTACCGCCAGATTTCCCTGCTGCTGCGCCGTCCACCAGGCCGTGAAGCTTACCCAGGCGACGTGTTCTATCTCCACTCCCGTCTGCTGGAGCGCGCATCCCGCGTTTCGGAAGAGTACGTTGAGAAGTTCACCAACGGCGCAGTGACCGGCAAAACCGGTTCCCTGACCGCACTGCCGATCATCGAAACCCAGGCTGGCGACGTTTCCGCGTTCGTTCCGACCAACGTGATTTCCATCACCGACGGTCAGATCTTCCTGGAATCGGCCATGTTCAACTCGGGCATTCGCCCTGCAGTGAACGCCGGTGTTTCGGTATCCCGTGTGGGTGGTGCCGCTCAGACCAAGATCATCAAGAAGCTGTCCGGTGGTATCCGTACCGCTCTGGCTCAGTACCGTGAACTGGCAGCATTCGCCCAGTTCGCTTCTGACCTGGACGAAGCGACCCGCAAGCAACTTGAGCATGGTCAGCGCGTTACCGAGCTGATGAAGCAGAAGCAATACGCACCGATGTCGATCGCTGACATGGCGCTGTCGCTGTATGCCGCTGAGCGTGGGTTCCTGACTGACATTGAAATCGCCAAGATCGGCAGCTTCGAACAAGCGCTGATTGCTTTCTTCAACCGCGATCACGCCGATTTGATGGCCAAGATCAACGTTAAAGGTGACTTCAATGACGAAATCGACGCTGGCCTCAAAGCCGGTATCGAGAAGTTCAAGGCCACCCAAACCTGGTAAGCCGCAGCGGGAGCCGCAAGGCTCCCGCTTGCTAACCTGATAGGTGTTACATGGCAGGCGCAAAAGAGATTCGCAGTAAGATTGCGAGCATCAAAAGCACGCAAAAAATTACCAGCGCCATGGAAAAAGTGGCGGTCAGCAAAATGCGCAAGGCACAAATGCGCATGGCTGCTAGCCGTCCTTATGCGGAACGTATCCGCCAGGTAATTGGGCATCTGGCCAACGCCAACCCGGAATACCGCCACCCGTTCATGATCGACCGTGAAGTAAAGCGCGTCGGTTATGTCGTAGTGAGCAGTGACCGTGGTCTGTGCGGCGGCTTGAACACCAACCTGTTCAAGGCCCTGGTCAAGGACATGGCGGTAAACCGCGAAAACGGCGTCGAGATTGATCTGTGTGTTGTTGGTAGCAAGGGTGCGGCCTTTTTCCGCAACTTCGGCGGTAACGTCGTTGCAGCTATCAGCCACCTGGGTGAAGAGCCGTCGATCAATGATCTGATCGGCAGCGTCAAGGTGATGCTGGATGCCTACCTGGACGGCCGTATTGACCGCCTGTCCGTGGTATCCAACAAGTTCATCAACACCATGACGCAACAGCCTACCGTGGAGCAGTTGATTCCACTGGTGGCGACCCCGGATCAAGAACTCAAGCACCACTGGGACTACCTCTACGAACCAGACGCCAAAGAGCTGCTAGACGGCTTGATGGTGCGCTACGTGGAGTCGCAGGTGTACCAGGCGGTGGTCGAGAACAACGCGGCCGAACAAGCTGCGCGGATGATCGCGATGAAGAACGCTACCGACAACGCCGGTGATTTGATCAGCGATTTGCAGCTGATCTACAACAAGGCGCGTCAGGCTGCGATCACCCAAGAGATCTCGGAAATCGTCGGCGGCGCTGCCGCGGTTTAACGGTTCAAATATTCAGAGGATCCAGCTATGAGTAGCGGACGTATCGTTCAAATCATCGGCGCCGTTATCGACGTGGAATTCCCACGCGACAGCGTACCGAGCATCTACGACGCCTTGAAGGTTCAAGGCGCCGAAACCACTCTGGAAGTTCAGCAGCAGCTGGGCGACGGCGTGGTACGTACCATTGCGATGGGCTCGACCGAAGGCTTGAAGCGCGGTCTGGACGTCAACAACACTGGCGCAGCCATCTCCGTACCGGTCGGTAAAGCGACTCTGGGCCGGATCATGGACGTACTGGGCAACCCGATCGACGAAGCTGGCCCGATCGGCGAAGAAGAGCGCTGGGGTATTCACCGCGCCGCTCCTTCCTTCGCTGAACAAGCTGGCGGCAACGAGCTGCTGGAAACCGGCATCAAGGTTATCGACCTGGTTTGCCCGTTCGCCAAGGGCGGTAAAGTCGGTCTGTTCGGTGGTGCCGGTGTAGGCAAAACCGTAAACATGATGGAACTGATCCGTAACATCGCCATCGAGCACAGCGGTTATTCCGTGTTCGCCGGTGTGGGTGAGCGTACTCGTGAGGGTAACGACTTCTACCACGAGATGAAGGACTCCAACGTTCTGGACAAAGTGGCCCTGGTTTACGGTCAGATGAACGAGCCGCCGGGAAACCGTCTGCGCGTAGCACTGACCGGCCTGACCATGGCCGAGAAGTTCCGTGACGAAGGTAACGACGTTCTGCTGTTCGTCGACAACATCTATCGTTACACCCTGGCCGGTACTGAAGTATCCGCACTGCTGGGCCGTATGCCTTCGGCAGTAGGTTACCAGCCGACTCTGGCTGAAGAGATGGGCGTGCTGCAAGAGCGCATCACTTCGACCAAGCAAGGTTCGATTACTTCGATCCAGGCGGTATACGTACCTGCGGACGACTTGACTGACCCGTCGCCAGCGACCACCTTCGCCCACTTGGACGCCACTGTCGTTCTGTCCCGTGACATCGCTTCCCTGGGTATCTACCCAGCGGTAGACCCACTGGACTCGACTTCGCGTCAGCTGGATCCGAACGTGATCGGCAACGACCACTACGAAACCGCTCGCGGTGTTCAGTACGTGCTGCAGCGCTACAAAGAGCTGAAGGACATCATTGCGATCCTGGGTATGGACGAGCTGTCGGAAGCCGACAAGCAGTTGGTAAACCGTGCTCGTAAGATCCAGCGCTTCTTGTCGCAGCCGTTCTTCGTGGCTGAAGTCTTCACCGGTGCTTCGGGTAAATACGTTTCCCTGAAAGACACTATTGCTGGCTTCAAAGGCATCCTCAACGGTGACTACGACCACCTGCCA
Organism: Pseudomonas sp. m6p; assembly: GCF_055760375.1. Taxonomy (NCBI): domain Bacteria; kingdom Pseudomonadati; phylum Pseudomonadota; class Gammaproteobacteria; order Pseudomonadales; family Pseudomonadaceae; genus Pseudomonas; species Pseudomonas sp. m6p. The sequence continues at coordinate 5,872,202 of NZ_CM147084.1, read as the reverse complement.
GAACAAGCGTTCTACATGGTTGGCGGCATCGAAGAAGCGATCGAGAAAGCCAAGAAACTGTAATCCCGGCGCCCGGCAACGGGCGCTAATTTAGGTTGAGGCAATCAGATGGCTATGACAGTCCATTGCGATATCGTCAGCGCGGAAGGGGAAATCTTTTCCGGCCTGGTCGAGATGGTGATTGCGCACGGTGCACTGGGTGATCTTGGTATCGCTCTGGGTCACGCGCCGCTGATCACTAATCTGAAGCCAGGTCCGATCCGCCTGATCAAGCAAGGCGGGGAAGCCGAGGTGTTCTACATCTCCGGTGGTTTCCTCGAGGTTCAGCCGAACATGGTCAAGGTGCTTGCCGATACCGTGCAACGTGCCGCCGACCTGGATGAAGCTCAGGCTCAAGCAGCCCTCAAGGCTGCCGAAGCTGCTCTGCACGAGAAGAGCGCAGATTTCGATTACGGAGCTGCGTCCGCACGTCTGGCCGAGGCTGCAGCTCAGCTGCGCACCGTCCAGCAGATCCGCAAGAAGTTTGGCGGTTAATCCGTCAGCCACTTGTTGTGCGATTGATAAAAAAGGGTAGCCTCGGCTACCCTTTTTTCTTTTCCGATTTTTACAACCCGGTCGCAGTTGCTGACCGCCCAGGATTGGTAGCCAGTCATGTCTCTCGAAATCGTTATTCTCGCGGCCGGTCAAGGCACCCGTATGCGATCGGCGTTGCCGAAAGTGCTGCACCCGGTTGCCGGCAATTCCATGCTTGGGCATGTTATCCACAGCGCACGACAGCTCGATCCACAGCGCATTCATGTGGTGATCGGCCACGGTGCCGACATGGTGCGCGAACGTCTGGCGGCTGACGACCTGAATTTCGTGCTGCAGGACAAGCAATTGGGCACTGGACATGCCACGGCTCAGGCGGTCCCGTTCATCAGTGCTGATACCGTACTGATCCTTTACGGTGACGTGCCTTTGATCGAAGTCGAAACCCTGCAGCGTCTGCTCAAGCACGTCGTACCTGGGCAGATGGGCCTGCTGACCGTTGAGCTGGAAGACCCGACCGGTTACGGCCGCATCGTGCGCGGCGCTGACGGCAAGGTCGCTGCCATCGTCGAACACAAAGATGCCAGCGAAGCCCAGCGCGCGATCACCGAAGGTAATACCGGCATTCTCGCTGTCCCGGCCAATCGTTTGGCCGACTGGATGAGCCGCCTGTCAAACAACAACGCGCAAGGCGAGTACTACCTGACCGACGTGATCGAAATGGCGGTCAGCGATGGTCTGGTGGTGGCCACCGAGCAGCCACACGACCCGATGGAAGTGCAAGGCGCCAATGATCGCAAGCAACTGTCGGAACTGGAGCGTCATTACCAGCTGCGCGCCGGCCGCCGCCTGATGGCGCAAGGCGTGACCCTGCGTGACCCGGCGCGTTTCGATGTGCGTGGCGAAGTCACCGTCGGTCGCGATGTGCTGATCGACGTCAACGTGATTCTCGAAGGCAATGTTGTCATCGAGGACGACGTGGTGATCGGCCCGAACTGCGTGATCAAGGACAGCACCCTGCGTAAAGGCGTGGTGATCAAGGCCAACAGCCACATCGAAGGTGCGGTGTTGGGTGAAGGCAGCGATGCCGGTCCTTTCGCCCGTTTGCGTCCCGGCACGGTTCTGGAAGCGCGCGCGCATGTGGGTAACTTTGTCGAACTGAAAAACGCGCGCATGGGCGAGGGCGCCAAGGCCGGGCATCTGACCTACCTGGGCGACGCGGAAATCGGTGCACGCACCAACATTGGCGCCGGCACCATCACCTGTAACTACGATGGCGCCAACAAATGGAAAACCGTGTTGGGCGAAGATGTATTCATCGGCTCCAACAACTCGCTGGTCGCGCCTGTGGATATCTCGTCCGGTGCAACCACGGCGGCTGGCTCGACCATTACCCAGAATGTGGATAACGCGCAGTTGGCCGTGGGTCGGGCGCGGCAGAAAAATATCGATGGCTGGAAGCGGCCGGAGAAAATCAAGAAGAGCTGAGTTTTCCACAGCAGTTTTTACATCAAAAGATCGCAGCCTTCGGCAACTCCTATAGAGGATGCCGGGGGCTGCGATTTTTTTATGGCCTGAGCTTGACGATTGAAGGGCAATAGGTTTTGATTGCTTACGTTATCTTTCGAAACGAAACTTAAGCCGCCATGTCGAAACGCAATACACCCCAGCGCCGCCACAACATTCTCGCCTTGCTCAACGAGCAGGGTGAAGTCAGTGTGGATGAACTGGCCAAGCGCTTCGAAACCTCGGAAGTTACGATCCGCAAGGATCTGGCTGCGCTGGAAAGCCATGGTCTATTGCTGCGCCGTTACGGCGGGGCAATCACGATGCCGCAGGAGCTGGTGGCGGAACCCGGCCAAAGCGTTTCGAAGTACAAACAGGCGATTGCCCGCGCTGCCGTCAAACGTATCCGCGAGCACGCCCGTATCATCATCGACAGCGGCAGTACCACCGCCGCCATGATCCCCGAGCTGGGCCAGCAGCCGGGTCTGGTCGTCATGACCAACTCCCTGCATGTCGCCAACGCCTTGAGCGAACTCGAGCACGAGCCGGTGCTGCTGATGACTGGCGGCACCTGGGATCCGCATTCGGAGTCCTTCCAGGGCCAGGTGGCGGAGCAGGTACTACGCTCTTACGACTTCGACCAGTTGTTTATCGGCGCCGATGGCATCGATCTGGTGCGCGGTACCACCACATTCAACGAGTTGCTCGGTTTGAGCCGGGTGATGGCGGAAGTGGCGCGGGAAGTGATCGTGATGGTCGAGGCCGACAAGATCGGCCGCAAGATCCCCAACCTGGAGCTGCCGTGGAGCAGCGTCCATACCCTCATTACCGATGATCGCCTGCCACAAGAGGCCCGCGATCAGATTCAGGCCCGCGGTATCACATTGATTTGCGCGGCTGTCAGTCAGGAGAAATAAGCATGTGTGGAATTGTCGGCGCAGTTGCTGAACGTAATATCACCGCCATCCTGCTCGAAGGCCTCAAGCGCCTTGAATACCGCGGCTATGACAGCGCCGGTGTAGCGGTTTTCACCAACGATGCAAAGCTCGAGCGCATGCGTCGTCCGGGCAAGGTCAGCGAACTGGAAACTGCGCTGGCCGAACAGCCGCTGGCCGGCCGTCTCGGTATCGCCCACACCCGTTGGGCGACCCACGGTGCACCATGCGAGCGTAACGCGCACCCGCATTTCTCCGGTGATATCGCCGTGGTGCACAACGGCATCATCGAGAACCACGAAGCCCTGCGTGAGCAACTGAAAGCGCTGGGTTACGTGTTCACTTCGGACACCGATACCGAAGTCATCGCGCACCTGCTGAGCCACAAACTCAAGGATCAGCCTGACCTGACCGTTGCGCTGAAAGCCACCGTCAAAGAGCTGCACGGCGCCTACGGTCTGGCCGTGATCAACGCACAACAGCCGGATCGTCTGGTGGCCGCGCGCAGTGGCAGCCCGTTGGTGATCGGTCTGGGCCTGGGTGAGAACTTCCTCGCGTCCGACCAGTTGGCCCTGCGTCAGGTCACTGACCGCTTCATGTATCTGGAAGAAGGCGATATCGCCGAAATTCGCCGCGATAACGTGCAGATCTGGGACGTCAATGGCAACGCCGTCGAACGCCAGACCGTGCAGTACAGCGATGGCGCCGAAGCCGCCGACAAGGGCGAATTCCGCCATTACATGCTCAAGGAAATCCACGAACAGCCCATCGTGGTGCAGCGTACCCTCGAAGGCCGCCTGAGCAACAATCAAGTGCTGGTGCAGGCCTTCGGCCCACAGGCTGCCGAATTGTTCGCCAAAGTGCGCAATGTGCAGATCGTCGCCTGCGGTACCAGTTACCACGCCGGCATGGTTGCGCGTTACTGGCTCGAAGAACTGGCCGGCATTCCGTGCCAGGTCGAAGTCGCCAGCGAATTCCGCTACCGCAAGGTGGTGGTGCAGCCTGACACCCTGTTCGTCACCATCTCGCAGTCCGGCGAAACCGCCGACACTCTGGCCGCGCTGCGCAACGCCAAAGAGCTGGGCTTCCTCGCCAGCCTGGCGATCTGCAACGTCGGCATCAGCTCACTGGTGCGTGAGTCCGACCTGACCCTGCTGACTCAGGCCGGTCGCGAAATCGGCGTAGCCTCGACCAAGGCGTTCACCACACAACTGGTCGGCCTGTTGCTGCTGACCCTGTCGCTGGGTCAGGTACGCGGCACGCTCGGCAAAGGCGTTGAGGCCACGTTGGTGGAAGAGTTGCGTCGCCTGCCGACCCGTCTGGGTGAGGCACTGGCCATGGACAGCACCGTGGAAAAAATCGCCGAGCTGTTCGCCGAGAAGAACCACACCCTGTTCCTTGGCCGTGGCGCGCAGTTCCCGGTGGCGATGGAAGGTGCCTTGAAGCTCAAGGAAATCTCCTACATCCACGCCGAAGCCTACCCGGCCGGTGAACTGAAGCACGGCCCGCTGGCGCTTGTGGATAACGACATGCCGGTGGTCACTGTGGCGCCGAATAATGAACTGCTGGAGAAGCTCAAGTCCAACCTGCAGGAAGTCCGTGCCCGTGGCGGTGAACTGATCGTGTTCGCTGACGAAAAAGCCGGGATGACCAATGGTGAAGGCACCCACGTGGTGCAGATGCCGCACATCCACGACATCCTCTCGCCGATCCTCTACACCGTCCCGCTGCAGTTGCTGTCGTACTACGTCGCCGTGCTCAAGGGCACCGACGTCGACCAGCCACGCAACCTGGCGAAGTCGGTGACGGTGGAATAAGTTATCCACAGCTGACATTGACCCTGGCTTTGAACAATAAAGATTGACACAAAACAATAAAGTTTGACACTCATGAACATAGATTGACACAAGGCTCAAACCCCCGTATCTACGGGGGTTTTTCCTTTCCAGGCTTTCCCTTTGGTCTGGATTCATCGCTTCAACTCTCTGCGGGTGTAGTCTAGAAAATGCTTTGAATATGGCCGCTACGGCGGTCGTGTTCTTCTACGACTTTTCTCGGCGTGAGGTGAAGCGGTCCGCATCGACTGAGGAGGCGTGGGTTGCGAGGTCGTAAGTTTGCATCACAGCAGGACATTGAACGGCACATTGCAAATGGATTTGGCGAAGGCGCCGGGGCAAGCTACGTGCCTTGGCTGCGGGTACAAGATGTCCCGTCGATAGGTCGTTCGCACAAAATCCAAGGTGTGAAGATCGAGAGGATTCATCACCTACTGTCAGATCTCGAGCGTTCGTACTTCCTTGTGTGTGAATTTTCTGAAGACGTCGTGGATATCCGTGAGCAATATCCGTTACTACCCACAGAGCGCGCGCAAGCGATAGCGTCGGCAATAGATGTACGTTATCCCAGATACCCTAGAACGACACTGCCCTATGTAATGACAACAGATTTCCTGCTAACCGTTAAGGACTTGAGCGGAAACTTTAAGTCGGTAGCTAGAACGGTGAAGTATCGATCCGACCTAGTTGGCAAAGGAAGTAACCGCACGCTTGAAAAACTTGAGATTGAAAAGCGCTTTTGGCAAAGCCAAGGTGTTGATTGGAAAATCGTCACAGATGAATTTTTTACACGAGATTTGATAAAAAATCTTGGACTAATCAGAAAATACTCGAAGCTCCCTCGCGATTTAATGAAAGTCCCTTTGCATTCGAGTTTTATCGAGTGCCTAGCAAACAGCCGGGAATATTCGTGGACTTTGGCCACCTGTCTAAGAAAAATAGCGTCCCTTCTGTCCATCTCTTATCTAGACGCTCAGGCAATTTTCTTCCATCTGGTTTGGAACAAGGTACTGAAAATAGATTTGATTAACACTCCTCTCCACCTTACTAGTCTAGTTCCTGAATTCGAAGTTTTCCAGATCCCTGTCCAAGGATCGTTGAAGGAGAAAATGTCATGACTGTCCTCGTTAATGAGGTTTTTGAGCCTGTTACCGATCTGTCGGTCATCGCTACGATAGCTAGGCTCATTTACCAAGATGAAACGCATGACTTGGCTGTGGTGATAGATCTAGCAGACCCACCCCGGCAGCCCTACGCCATTGGTCTCGAAGAGTTGCGTCGTTCGTTAGCGTCTGGTCACACGAAACCAGCAGCCATTACCACACCCGAGTTTATGCTTGTGCTTGAGGACCAGCTGGATGAGAGAGCCAAGCAAGGCCGGGACGAAAAGTGGGCGGTCATAGCCCCGCTGCTAGATCCTGAATATCCAGGACAAATATTTGTACGGGGAGAGTTAGGCCGGCTTGTTACCAAACGGGCGTCAGAGCTCGGAATTCAGCGAAAAACGATCTATCGGCTTCTTTACCGATATTGGTTTTATGGTCAAGTTCGAAACTCATTACTTAATAATTACTCGGCGGTAGGAGTTGCCGATAGAAAATATGATCCGAGTAGGCCTCCAGGGCGAAAACCTACGTTTCAAGGCGTTCTCACTGCGCCTTCCAAGATGCTCAGTGCGGTTGATAAACGATGCATACGAGTTGGATATGCCCTTTATGTAAAAGATAAGAAATCTTCTATTTCGAGCGCATATGACGAAATGTTGAGAAGATTCTACTCGGTTCGAGACATCTCTAAAAACAGTGAAGAAGAGCTTCGTTTGCTACCTAGCTTAGAGCTGCCCAGCCTGAGGCAATTCAGATATTGGGGACAGATTTTTTTCGACGAAATTGAAACCGAGCGTGGCCGTAAAGGGTTGAGGAAGTGGTTAAAGGACTGCCGTCCGCTTTCAGGTACCGTTCGCGATTGGCTGCGTGGACCGTGTCATCAGTTTGAAATCGACGCAACTATTGCCGATATTTATTTGGTCAATAGCTACTCTAGACGGATGCTTATTGGCCGGCCCGTAGTTTATATCGTTGTGGATAGTTTCTCCGGAATGATTGTTGGCCTCTATGTAGGATTGGAAGGTCCCAGTTGGAACGGGGCGAGGCAAGCGCTGTTCAACGCGTTTACCCCCAAAGTCGAGTTCTGCGCTCAGAACGGCGTTGAAATCAATTCAGATGATTGGAATTGTCACCACCTGCCCCACCAGATTTACGCCGACAGGGGAGAGATGTTGTCACTGGCAGCAGAGGGGCTATCGTCAGGCTTGGGAATTGAGATGGGCACGGCTCCGCCTTATCGGCCTGATTGGAAGCCTATGGTAGAAAGTCGGTTTGGCATTTTGAATGATTTGACGGGTATCAGATGGCTACCTGGCGGGGTAGCTGCGCGAGACAAAGAGCGAGGCGAGCGAGATTACCGGCTCGATGCCACGCTAAACCTCAAAGAGTTCACCCAGATCCTCATCAATTGCGTGCTCCACTATAACCGGCACCATCGACAGCCTGACCGACTGACTCAGGCGATGATGAATGACGGTGTTGAACCTACGCCCAACGGGATATGGAATTGGGCCTGCGAAAACGACCTGATCGAATCCAACAAACGTCCCGACGAGCTGGTTTACCTCCATCTCTTGCCGCGCGAGCGCGCGACCGTTCAAAAGGGCGGCGTGATGTTTCGCGGCATGCACTACGTTTGTGATATGGCCATAGAGAAAGATTGGTTTGCCAAGGCTCGCAAAGGGGGCGTTTGGTCAATAGAGTGTTGGTTCGATCCGAACTCTGCGGCGCACATCTGGATCCAGGGAGAGGCCAAGCAGTTTATCCGCTGTGATCTTCGACGATCGGATGCCGGTTACGCGAATTACCGCTCGGACGAGATTTTTGATCTGCTCGAAGCCTATCGCCAAAAACCGCCTACTCACCGGCGAGCCGAGCTGGAAAGCCGTGTGCAGCTTAGCGATCAGGTCCACCAGATCATCAGCCATGCGCTCGCAGAACGAAAATTGGAACCTGCTCCGCCCACCAAGGCGGAGGCCACTGGAAACATCCGCGAGAACCGCGCAGAAGAACGTCTCCGTGAGCGTGAAAATGCGGCTGTTCCTGAAGGCGTCAGGGCGGAGCCAGCTTCACTTCAATCTGAATCGACACCGAAAGCGCATGACTCATATGCCGGCGAGCGCACTGCGCAAGTTATCGATTTGCTCAAAAGAATTCGGCCAGGACAGGCAAAATGAAAGGTGCGCAGACGTTTGCCAATTACGTCAAACAGGACATAAGTGAGTATGCGGGCAATCCGCTTATCGAAGCTTTGCCTCCTATATTGTCGGAGGCGGCGGCTATTGAGCTGATCTCGAATTTTCCTCAGCCGGTGGATCCGAAAGAGCTGACCCTCGAAGGATCCACTCGAATTCACTGTATCGACCGATTAAGAACCGTGGTACAGCCGTTTTTGTTACACCTGGAACTGGAGGCCCTGTTTTCACTGCTCATCCGTCGAGGGTATGTTGGGCGTAACCCGATGTCGCCCGCTACCGTCCGGCATTTGCATTCTTTATCGGGGGCTCAGCGTTACCACGATGCGTTCAAGTCCACTGCTGAAACGTTTACCGTCGTCGGCCTGAGCGGTATTGGCAAGTCGACGGCACTCCACGCCATTTTGAGCCTTTATCCACAGACAATCCGTCATGAGCGCTATGAGGGAAAGCAGTTTGTTCATACCCAAATCACTTGGCTGAAGCTTGACTGCCCTCGGGATGGATCGCTGGCTGGATTTTGCCAGCAGTTTTTTTATGCGGTTGGTGACGCTCTAGGAGACAAGGACTATCACAAGCGCTACAGGCATCGAAATATCAATGATGCGCTGCAACAGATGGAGCAGGTGGCCAGCACGTTTTTCATCGGCGCCTTGTTAATCGACGAGCTGCAAAACCTCCACCTGGCGAAAACCGGTGGTAAGGAGAGCATGCTGAATTTCTTTCTGCACTTGGTTAACAACATTGGTATCCCGGTCGTTTTCAGTGGCACGAACTCTACGATTAGCCTGTTCTCAGAAGCCATGCGGACTGCCCGCCGAGTCTGTGGTGCCGGTACGCTGGAATTCAAACGATTCGAAAAAGAGGATGAGGAGTGGCGGTTGTTAGTCGAAAATCTCTGGAGCTATCAGTGGTGCAAGCAGACTGCTGAGCTGACTGACGAGATTTTCGACACGCTGTATGAGCACACTCAAGGCGTCACAGATTTCCTGGTCAAGCTGCTGGTATTGAGTCAGCGTTATGCGGTCCAGAGTGGCTCGGAGTGTTTGACTGCCGAGGTCCTGGTGAAGGTAAGCAACTCAAAAATGCAGATTCTAAAGCCAGCCCTTTCAGCTCTGCGTAGCCGAGATCCGAAGCGGATGCGGCAGTTCGACGATTTGCTGCCGATTGAGGATCAACTGAGCGAAATGATGGTCTTCGACGGTTTGGCACGAGAGGATCGCCTCGCCTTGCTTCGAAGCGTTGTGTCCCGTGAGAAGCCGGCAGACCAATCTCCAACCATTCTTGCGAAGGATCACCCATCGCCTATTGCAACTGGTGTGGAAAACTCAGAGGCTAAAGCCCTAAGCGAACAGGACGCTCCCCTCGATGCTCTGCGAGCTGCGGGCTGGCTCAACGAGGACTTGTTTGAGTTCTCACCGATGTATCACAAAGCGTGAGTCGGGGGGTGGCGAAGTGCACCTTAAACTCCATTTCTTCCCCACCGCGTTCCCCGATGAGACGCTGCACAGCGTGATATCTCGCTATGCCCGTCTTTGCGGTGTTCGTAATTGCCAAGCAGCATTTGCCGGCCTGAAATCGGCGGCAGCATTTTCGCAAAATGTGGCATTCCCAAGTCATTTAGGGGAGTTTGTCGACGCGCTACCCAGCGGTACCGAGCTATCGATAGCCGAGGTCCTTATGCGTCACACGCTATTACCCTACTATGCGCCGTTTTTGACTATGAGCCAGGTAGAACACGCTCGGACGCTGATGACTGCCGATGGGAAGGGTTTGATGTTGAAGCTGGGCGTCAACGCGAGCCGTATTGGATTCGCCTCCCGAGTGCGGTTATGCCCAGAATGTATCGCCCAAGATCAGGCCCAACGGGGAGTTGCTTACTGGCACAGGGTTCACATGCTTCCAGGCGTGCTGGTATGTCCGCATCACGGGACGTCACTTAGTATCCTTGATCCTCGCTGGTCCAGCCGCAGCTCTCGACAACTCAATCTGCCGAGTGATGAGAATGTGCAAGCTCACACGTTACGTCTCGATACCCCGTCGCTGAGCATGCCGCCGCTTCACGAAATAGCGTTGCGCTCACTTCAGGTCATCGAGTCTGAAGTCAGTGCTTTGTCAGCGGAGGCGGTGCGCTACACGTTTTTACAAAGGGCAACGCAGCTTAACCTTGCCTCTGATAACCATCGCTTGCACATGCACATGCTGGCGCAGCACATGGCCGATTTTTTTGCCGCACTCCCGCAAGAATGGGAATTTTCCATACTCGGAGAAGTTCGTGCAGGTACACCCGCCTCGTGGGTCACGAAGCTGCTTCGTACGCCAATAACCTCCCACCACCCGCTCAAATACATTTTATTGGCCGGTGCTCTGGGCATTGACATGGTGAACTTGCTGCATGGTCAACGCCCGGTGAAACAGGCGGTGGCGTGTGGTCCGATAGCTCACATTCAACTTCACACGCGCCTTTCTCCGGTGATGCCCGGTGAAGGCATGGACTGTTCGTCAGCCGCTGTGTGGAAACATGCTCTTGAGGGCGCTGATGCCAAAAAGATCGCTGCCGTTCTAGGCGTTTCATTGGCGTATGTCTATCGTCACATCCGAAATGTAGCCGGCGGGCAAGGTGCTTGGAGTGAGGCAAGATTTCACATTGAGCTATGCGCAAGACGCACGGCTTTCGAGGCTGATTATCGTTTTTACAAAGCACATGCATGCAGGGGGTATGCGTGGCTGTATCGCCACGATAGGCGGTGGCTTTCGGAGTCAACTGTAAACCCAAGCCCCCATCGTACGCCCCGTCTAAATAGCGCCGAAATGTTCGCTGCCCTCGATGCGAGACTGGCCGGCGAAGTCCGTCAGTGTGCTGAAGCGCTTTATGCTCTTGCGGGTAAGCCTGTCCGCATCTCGCGTACCAGAATTGGCCGGGAGCTTCATGTTCTGTCTCGCTTCGAAAAGCAGCTCTGCAAGCTTCCTCTCTGTGCAGCAATGCTCGACAAAGTATGTGAATCAATCGAAGGCTTCCACGATAGGCGTCTGCGATGGGCTAGAAGCAAATTGCTCTCGGAGGGCAAGCCTATATCACGTTCTTCGCTTTACAGGGTCGCGAGCATTCGGCCCACGCTGTAATCCAGCCAGCCATTCCCTCGATCTAAAAAAGTTCTGAATTTAATTCAACGTAAACACATTATTTTTCTGTTAATGAATATTTGCACCTTCCAGAATAGCTACGGCATACGCTGGATGACCACGATCAGCAAGTAAAACGTACTAACCCGCGATCAACAGAAATAGTTTTGCAATTGCCATGGGCTGACCTGCGCAGGTTATCGATACGTGTTTTGTATTCAAGAGTACGATCGCGGCAGGGCTTAGATGAATTCACTACGGTTAAAAGTTGAGCGGCTGGGTATCATTTCCAAATCGATACCGGATACAGAATTTGACGGGTTGCATATATACTGCCCCCGGATGCATATTCTCTTCGAGCCCTACCTTTAATCGGTAAATGATGTCTGATCTATTGTTTTTCCCCGTGTCGATGCCGGATGAAATGCTGCACTCTCGTGTCACCCGATATCACTATCTGTCAGGCAACAGAACCGCGACAGAAACCTACCGCGATTTGTTCGCATCGAAACCCTTTTGCATTGGTGGCATCGTACCCAATCAGATCGAGAGGCTCGCCCACAGACTGCCGGGGCAATCGGAGAGCAATCTCGCAGAGCTGATCAGTAGCAATACCACTTTTCCTGCTTACCGGCCTTTTCTTGGGGTTAAGCAGGGTCCGGAGAACAACGTAGGTCCGCTGGGTTATGACGGGGTGGTACGGGTGCCCCGCAGAGAGGAGTCCACCCATGGCAAGGCTAAGCTTTGTCCTACCTGCGTTCAGGAGGATTTGATTGATCGGGGTTCTGCCTACTGGCATCGATCTCACCAAATACCCGGTGTTGCCGTCTGTTGGCGTCATGGCGACACATTGATCCATGCCTGCCCCGAGTGCTCTCGCCCGTTCTACCGAAAATTGAAGCTACTTCCCAATCTGACTGAGCCATGCGCATGCGGTTGGAGCCCCTTAAACAGCGCAGCGACTCACAAGGGCTCAAAACTGGAACAGAAAGTCGCCCTGTTCGCACACGATATCTTGCAACGCAATATTCCTCCGATAGGCAGTACGGTATTAAGTTCTTGCTACGTCCGCCAATGCAAGAAACGCGGATATATTTTCGGAAAAAATGCAGGTATCGCAAAACTATTCGACAGCATCCAAAGCGCTTACGGTGATGAGCTTTTGTCGCAGATTGATCCAGCCTATAACACCGGGAAACATGAGCAATGGATCCGGCTCAAATCAGACAAAGGTCAGCTAAATATGCCGCTCGCGAGGCATTTGATCATTGCTCTTCATTTGTTTTCCAGTGCAGATGACTTTGAAGAGGCTCTGAAGAATGAGTCTATTCTGCTGAGTGCCTCTGTTTCTCCGCGAGCGTCCAAAGTTGAAGAATCGCATCCTAGCCAAAAAACTAGGTATCGCCAAAAAATTGAGTTGCTTTTAGCGCTACGTAACGACGCCGATGTCGAGTACCTCTGGAAGAAGGCGTACAAACCTACGCAATGGATTCTAGAACATGATAACGCATGGTTAATGGCAAAACTCCGTGCACCTAAAAAAATTGCAGTTACGGTCGAAAAGTCTGTCGACTCAAGAGACGGCGCGTATGCGGCCCTTATCGAAGCGGGCGTAGATGAGCTATATAAAGTTACGAAAGATCCGAAGAGAGTGAATATTCGGAATTTGCAATCGCTACTCCCAGGTTCGTTACCTCATGAGCTGGATCTACGCAAGCAGAGGTTTCCCCTTACTTATCAACAGATAAAGATTCATCAAGAGTCAGTATGGCATTTCCGTCTAAGAACTTTGATATGGACTGTCTCTGAACTCATCCGGATGAAGCTCCCGGTGAATTACTCGACGGTAAGATTGACTTCAGCGGTAGCAAGCAAGGTTTTCCTGGTATTTTCCAGTTTCTTCGAGTGGGATCTGACAAGCCTGGAAAAAACCGGAGTCGACGCGGAGGCCTTGCTCAGATCTACCGGCGTATCGAGGAATTGGGAGGGGCCACCGGTTCCAATAAGCTTTTGAGGTCATCTGTGTTCCGTCAGCGTCTGCCAACCTTTGGTGATAACAAAAATGCCATCTGGCTTGAAAGCGTAAACGCGGAGTAGGGTTCACCTTTCACATTAGTAACCTTCGCGGCAGCTTTCTGAAAGCTTTCACTTGTTACTCTTTAACTCAGAAAATTGAGCTTAGGGAAACTCTGAAAAAGACTTTCTGATTTGGCAAAATACCGCGACCCCACCCACCGAGTTTCCCGATGAAGCAGATGACCTTCGCCGACGCCGAGTACGCTGGCAAGCGCAAGCAAACCCGCAAGGAGTTGTTCCTGATCGAGATGGATCGGGTGGTGCCGTGGAAGGGCTTGATTGCTTTGATCGAGCCACATTATCCGAAAGGTGAAGGTGGCCGTCCGGCCTACCCGTTGATGGCGATGCTGCGTGTGCATCTGCTGCAGAACTGGTTCGGCTACAGCGATCCAGCGATGGAGGAAGCGCTGTACGAAACCACGATCCTGCGCCAGTTTGCCGGGCTGAACCTGGAGCGCATCCCCGACGAAACCACCATTCTCAACTTCCGCCGCTTGCTGGAGAAACACGAGCTGGCGGCCGGCATCCTCGCTGTCATCAATGGCTATCTGGGCGACCGCGGCCTGTCGCTGCGCCAGGGCACCATCGTCGATGCAACGCTGATCAATGCGCCCAGTTCGACCAAGAACAAGGACGGCAAGCGCGACCCGGAAATGCACCAGACCAAGAAGGGAAACCAGTATTATTTTGGCATGAAGGCCCACATCGGCGCCGATGACGAATCGGGTCTGGTGCACAGCGTAGTGGGCACGGCGGCCAATGTGGCGGATGTCACCCAGGTGGACAAATTGCTGCATGGCGACGAAAACGTGGTCTGCGCCGATGCAGGCTACACCGGTGTCGAAAAGCGGCCCGAGCATGAAGGACGTGAAGTTATCTGGCAGGTGGCGGCACGCCGCAGCACCTACAAAAAACTCGATAAGCGCAGCGTGCTGTACAAAGCCAAGCGCAAGATTGAAAAGGCCAAGGCTCAGGTGCGCGCCAAGGTCGAGCATCCGTTCCGGGTAATCAAGCGCCAGTTCGGTTACACTGCGGATTTCGGTGAACGTGACCGAGCGTTTCGCTAATACGTGACCGGTGCTTCCACCCCGGTTGCGCGGGTTCTGGATTGTAATCGCATCGGTCACGATGCGGCTTGTTCCTCGGCTTTTTTTCGGCGCAGCGACTCGCCTTTCATCGTCAGCCGGTAGGCGTTGTGCACCAGGCGGTCGAGGATGGCATCGGCCAGGGTCGGGTCGTTGATCCAGCCGTGCCAGTGCTCGATGGGCAGTTGGCTCGTCAGGATGGTGGAGCGGCTGCCAGCGCGGTCGTCGATCACCTCCAGCAGGTCATGCCGGGCTCCTTCCTCCAGCGGGGCTAGCGCCCAGTCGTCCAGCACCAGGACGTCGACCTTTGCCAGCTGTTGCAGGGTACGGCCGAAGCTGCCGTCGCCATGAGCGATGCGCAGTTGTTCCAGCAGGCGCGGGGTGCGCAGGTACAGGGTGCTATAGCCCTGGCGGCAGGCCTGGTTGCCCAGGGCGCAGGCCAGCCAGGTTTTGCCGGCACCGGTCGGGCCGGTCAGCAGCAGGTTGTGCTGCTGGCGGATCCAGTCGCCACTGGCCAGGGTGGCGATCAGACGCTCGTCCAGGGCGCGTCCGGAGCGGCGGTCGAGATCTTCCAGGCAGGCGTTGGCGTACTTGAGCTTGGCCTTCTTGCGCAGCCGTACCAGGCGCTGGTTGTCACGCCAGGCCAGTTCACGGTCGAGCAGCAGGCCGAGGCGCTCATCGAAACTCAGGCTGTGGCTGGCCGGCAGCGTCCATTGCTCTTCCAGGGCGCGGGCCATGCCGTCCAGGCGTAGCTGGTGCAGTTGATTCAGGGTGTGTTGCGGCATCATCGAACAGCTCCTGTTGCGGGGGTTGGTAGTAGTCGGCGCCACGGACGTTCTCGTGGTCGCCGGGTAAGGTCGTTTCGGCGGCACGCTGGGGCAGCGGCTGTTGATCCAGGCCTTGCTGGAGCAGGTTGCGCACGCTGCGCCCGGTGAAGGCGCGCAGGTGTACGGCACGTTCGGCAGCGGCTTCCAGGCGTGCATTGCCATAGCGCCGGGCCAGCGAGAGCAGGCCGAGGCAGGCGCGGTAGCCCATCTCCGGGTGCGGCTTGTGGGTCAGTTGGTGATCGATCAGTTGGCGCGTGTAGGGGCCGATCCGCGCGCCCCAGTCGAGCAGGCGTTGTGGCGTCCATTCGCGATGCGCCTGGTGCGCCGCGGGCATGTGCTCGCGCTGGGTACTGTAAGCGCCGCGTCGCCCCAGCAGCAGGTGGCTGGCCACCCGCCGGTTGCCATGCAGCACTTCCAGGGTGTGTGCCGTCAGTCGCACGTCCACGTTCTGCCGGGCCAGGGCGGAGGGCACGCTGTAGAAGCTGCCATTGACCTCGATGTGGTAGTCGATGCTGACCTTGCAGCGCTTGAAGGTGGCGACCTCGTAGGGATGCACCGGCAACGGTCGCAAGGCCGGACGATCCAGGCGCTCGAACCAGTCGCGCCGGCAGCCATCGGGCCGCTTGAACGGGCGCCGATTCAGATCCTCCAGCAGCTCGGCGATAGCCTGGTTAAGCGCATGCAGGCTGAAGAACTGCCGGTGGCGAAGCCGCGCCATGATCCAGCGCTCGACCACCTGCACCGCCACCTCGGCCTTGGCCTTGTCCTGGGGTTTGCGTGGCCGCGCCGGCAGCATCACGGTGTCGTAATGGCGGGCGCACTCCAGCGCCGCCCGGTTCAGGCCCGGCTCGTAGCGATCCGGCTGGGCGACCAGGGCGCGCGGATTGTCCGGCACAACCATTTCCGGCACGCCGCCAAAGTAGGTCAGAGCCTGGCCCAGCGAGGTCAGCCAGTCCACCTGGGTTTCGCCTGGCGTCGCGCAGGCATAGGTGTAATTCGAGGCGCCCAGGGCGGCGACGAAGATGTGCGCCCGGCGCACTTCGCCGGTGGCCGGGTCGACCACCGGCAGCGTCGGCCCGGCATAGTCGATGAATAGCTTCTCGCCCGCACGGTGCAGCTGACGCATCGAACGTTTGAGCGTCTGGGCGTAGCGCCGGTAGTGCTCGACGAACTGGGTGTAGCGGTAGGTCGGCTGGCCCGCATGCGCGGCGAGATATTCCTCCCACAGCAGCTGCAAGGTCACGCCCTTGCGTCGCAACTCGCGGTGGATGCTCAGCACATCGGGCAGCACTCGCTCACCGCGCGGCTTGTTCGTCGACGTCGGTGCAAACAAGGCGGCCGCCAGCGCGGCCTCGTCCATGGCCACCAGCGCCGGCCAGTCCAGCCCGGCCACCCGCGCCGCCGCGATGTACTTGCTAACCACGCCCTTGGACAGCTGCAAGGCACGGGCAATCTTCTCGTGGGACAAGCCGGCCTCAAACTTGAGGCGCAGACATTCTTTGATGTTTCGCATGGCTACTCGCGGCGCCGCCATCTTCCTCTCCCGAAATCGGTCGAGGATGGCGGCGCATCAGGTCATGCGCAACGAAGGGGAAGGCTTTCGCTAAGTCGTGACCGGCGATTTCGGTAAGCCGTGACCACCTGTTTCGGAACAGGCGGAGAATCGGTCACGTTGCTACCGAAATGAGCGGTCACGCGTTAGCGAAATGAGCGGTCACGATCAACCGAAACGGCCGGTCACGGTGCTCCGAAATCCGCAGTTACACCAAGGTGCGCTTTCGCGGCTTGGCCAAAAACACGGCGCAACTGGTGACACTGTTCGCTCTGTCGAACCTGTGGATGGCGCGCCGACATTTACTGACGAATGCAGGAGAGGTGCGCCTGTAATGCGGGAAATGGCCACCGGAGTGGGGTCCGGGTGGCGAAAACGTAAGAAATACTCGTCGAATTGATTGTTTTTTGATCATTTGGCGAGTTTAAAAGTTGCGCTAGGTGGTATGCCGGGGAAATACATGGCTACTTCAGACCATCCTTAGGAGAAAATCATGAAAGCAATGACAGCAGTGAAAGCGTTTTGCGCCGCTTCGGTTTTGACCTTATCTTCATTAGCCATGGCTGAAGGAGGCGGTGACCGCGTGTATGGTCGGATGATGCAAGAAAACCAACAGGCGATGGAGCAATATGCCTTAAGAAATGGTAAGGCCGTCCCTGAAGTTGTTCATTATGAATATGGTATGAACCTCGATATTCAGAAGGTGATCAGTGTCACACAGGCCAACAAAAACTGTAGTGTTGCGCCTTCGCGCATGACCTATGAAGATTCGGCGGGCAAGCTTAATACCGTGGAATACAAGATTATGGGTACCGACTGCCCACATGGGAGTTAGCCCCTTAAGGTCATGTCTACATCAAATCATTCATTTGCGCTTTTTAAGCATGCTTGCTGGTCGCTGACATAGAAGTAATTTTCAGGTCACGCTGAAGTTATCTTTTGTATGAAATTATGTCTGTCGGCACGTAGAGGGAATCCCTATGTGCCGGTGGCTTTTTATAATGATAAAAATATTTCATAAAGAAACTCTGCCAAGCAAAAGCCTGGAGTGTTAAATGAACAATAAAAGCTTTTATGGTCTTTCTCTCATTGCCCTTGGCATGAGCATGGGGCA
Source organism: Pseudomonas sp. m6p (assembly GCF_055760375.1). Classification (NCBI taxonomy): domain Bacteria; kingdom Pseudomonadati; phylum Pseudomonadota; class Gammaproteobacteria; order Pseudomonadales; family Pseudomonadaceae; genus Pseudomonas; species Pseudomonas sp. m6p. The sequence goes on along the minus strand of NZ_CM147084.1, from coordinate 5,854,317 downwards.
AGTTGCAGTGGCCGTTGAGCAAAAACCTGAGGGGTTCATTGAAGGGAGCTCCCTTAGTCTTCTCAATCGTAATCTCTACTTCAATCGTGACAATCGAAAGGGCCAGTCAAGTCCCACAGGCAATGGTTACGCTGAAGAATGGGCTCATGGGATTATCGGGCGATTTGAGTCTGGCTTCACCCAAGGCACCGTCGGGTTCGGCATAGATGCATTTGCAATGGTAGGACTCAAGCTTGATTCGGGTGATGGGCGCTCGGGGGCTCGAAGCTCAGTGGATGTCATGCCCTACAACAGCAAAGGCCAACCTGAAGACTCTTACTCAAAAGTAGGCGGAGCCGCGAAGGCTCGCTTTATGGATACGGTGGTCAAAGTAGGAGATGTCTTTCCATCCACGCCTGTCGTGGCATATGGCGATTCTCGACTGCTGCCAGAGAGCTTTAAGGGGGCAACGTTCACCAACACCACCATTAAAGACCTGACCATTCAGGGGGGGCGGCTGCATGCGATGAGCCAACCCAACTCCAGCAGCATGCGTGACGGCTTTTCGACTTTCTATGCCGGTGCTGTTGATGCTCCATGGATTGCTTACCTTGGGGGCGATTACACCGTTAATGAGCATGTTGGTGTGAGTCTTTACGCCAGCCAATTTAAGGATGTTTGGAATCAGTATTACGCAGGCACTTCCCTGAGCTACCCGCTCTCAGAGAGCGTCGCGTTGATCGGTGGATTTAATTACTACCGCGCGGTCGACGAGGGTAAAAAACTCCTGGACAGCTTTGATAACAATATCTGGAGTGGCAAAGCCGGGGTTAAATTCGGCGTCCACACGGTGACCGTTGGCTATCAGCGCAGCAACGGCAATGACGACTTTGATTACCTGCGCCAATCGGACTCGATTTTTCTGGATAACTCCATCCAGTACAGCGACTTCAACTCACCGAAAGAGCAATCCTTGCAGCTTCGCTACGACCTGGATATGCAAGCGTTCGGCATCCCAGGCCTTAGCTTCATGACCCGCTACGCGAAGGGGTGGGACGCTGATTATTCCAACGCGAACAGCGTGTATATGCGTCGCGGAGCAGATGGAGCGCCATTGCAAGACCAAAAGCGTTGGGAGCGAGACATTGAGGCTAAGTACATCATCCAGTCAGGCTCTCTGAAGGACATGTCGCTGCGTGTTCGCCAAGCAACCACGCGTGCTACCGATTTCGAATCTGATTTGGATGAGGTCCGACTGATTGTCGAGTACCCACTGCAACTGCTTTAACGAGCGCTAACCTGCGGCACCAATTGTTCGACTACCAGGTACACCCCGTCTCCTTGTTTCTCCTTTGGTTTGGGAGGCGGCTTAGGCGCCCTAGTGGCGCCTTTTTTTGTGTGGATTGACATAAGTGCGGGACGTCCTGTTGTCAGTACCTGTGTTCGCCCCGCTTGGCAAACCTGCTGTCTAGGAGCTTTTGATCCGTTGACAGGCAATCTCCATTCATAACTGAGACTGAAGGTGCAGAGTCATCGTCGATATTCACTTCGACTGCGTGCGCATCGTTTAGCTGAGGGCGTTATAGAGTGGGGCTGGGGGGAACAGCAGGAGAGACGGCCAACAGTAGCTCATTGTCTTTGCGTGTTACTTGAGCGCGGAATGGACAGTATGTGTCCCGCTGCATGGCTATGTCGCTAACCACGCAGGGACAGGATTGAGGGGCCAGATTAGTTTCCGGGGTATTCAGCAATGACCTGGTCTGCGCCTGCTTTGGACAAACCGATTACCTGGTAAGCATCATGTTTTCCGTTGACTTCCATGCCCGGGGATCCAGCCGGCATGCCAGGAACGGCGATCCCGAGAAGGTCGTCACGTTTGCTCATCGCAATGATTTGCTCGGCGGGCACGTGACCTTCAACAAACTTTCCATTGATCATTGCTGTGTGGCAGGACGAGAGTCGTGGAGCAACACCGAGATCCTGCTTGACCGCGCTCATGTTGGTTTCTACATGATCAACGACGGTGAAGCCGTTAGCTTCAAGGTGCTGGATCCACTTCTTGCAGCATCCACAGTTAGCGTCACGATGGACGTCGATCGTCAGCGACTCTGCTGCATGACCAGCTGAACTGATAAACAGAGCCGCAAATGCAGCGAGGCGAAGTGCCCGACCGGGACGAAGAAAGTTATTTCGCATGGGTATGTTCCTTCCCATCAGCGTGGGTATGAGTTTTTGGCTGAGTGGCCGGAGTTGCAGGGGCGTCATGTGAAGCCTCCACAACCTGAGGATGGGCGTGTTCGGTACTTTCATCCTGAGAAGGCGCTTCGGCCGCCTCATGGGCATGAGCGCTGTTTCTCTCGCCATGATGGTCGCCTGCTTCGGCTATTTCTTCGCTTGTACCCGCATCATGATGCCCCGCGACAGCGCCTTTTTGGCCCTCATGCTGGCCTTCATGGTTATGCATTTTGCTCTCGCCGCCACCGTGTTGATGACCACCGCTGCTGGTTGCGAGAGCTTTGTATTGCTCTGCATCCATTGAAGGCAGCTGCTGGAGAAATGCGACCATTCCCCATATGTAGGGATCGGCCATGCTTTTACCCCAAGCGGGCATGCCTGTGGATTTGATTCCATGCTTGATGATCCAGAAAGCTGCGGCAGGGTTTCCATCAACGCCCAGTTTTGAAAGATTCGGAGGTGCGGGGTAAAGGCTATTACTTAACTCGGTTCCTTCAATACCCGGAGCGAGATGGCAACCGATGCACATAGAGTTGTAGTTGCCAGCACCTGCGCGGATTAGAGCTTCTTCGCTCAGGTCGGGGACTTTAATGTCGCGTGAGCGCACTTCGATCGAGCGATCCCGAGCGGTGGAAAGTAGCGCGTAAACGGGATCGGAGTGTGGTTCATCCGCCCCAACATTGATCACACCAAAATAAACCACGCCGGCACCTGTTATTGCGGCAACCACCCCGGCAGCAGTCAATGTTTTCAACGTTCTTTTCATGTCAGGCTCTTAAAACCACATCCGAATACCGGCGACAAATCGCGCCTCGTTCGCATGCTCTCCTTCATCGCTGGCCAGGTCTGCCGTATTGCCGTAGGAGCGGCTCCAGCTAACCCCAATGTAAGGGGCAAATTGGCGAACAATCTCATAACGCAATCGGAGCCCTACTTCGGTGTTTGCCAATCCAGACCCAATGCCGCGTTGAGGATCATTTTTTCCGTAAAAATTGGCTTCGGCCGTTGGCTGCAAGATCAGGCGATTGGTCAGCAGAATGTCGTAGTCGCCTTCCAATCTAGCAGCGGTTTGACCGTTCTCACCGATATAGGCAGTCGCTTCGGCTTCAAAGTTATAGAGGGCCATGCCCTGAATACCGAGCGCTCCCCAAGTTTGTGGTGATCCGGGCTTGAAGTCTTGTCGTACGCCGGTGACGACATCCCACCATGGACCGATGGAGTGCCCCCAAAGGGCTGAGAGTTCAGCGTTTTCCGTTACGCCATTGGTACGTTCGCCTTCCGAACGCAACCACAGTCGGTCAACGTCACCGCCGATCCATCCTTTTGCATCCCAGGCCAACGCACTACCGTTGTCAGCATCCTGGTACTCAAACTTATCCAGCAGCATGAAGGAGTTGACCTTCTTGTCGTGAACGCCATGACCAGCCACATCAGGGAACGCGGCTGCACGGTCAGCGTCGGTCAGTACAGGGATTGGAGTTCGGCTGGTGGTGGTAGCCCCTCCATCCATACTTTCCATACCGTCCATTGCTCCATTGTCCATGCTCATCTTGCTGTGATCCATTGCCCCCATCTTGCTATGGTCCATAGCTCCCATCGAGCCGCGATCCATCTTGGAGTGATCCATCTCTTCTGCCGCCTGGGCCATGAAAGAGAAAGCAGGACTGGTAGAGACTGCCAGTGCCATCAACGTTGGACGTAAAAACTTACTGGTCATGATCTCAATCTGCCTTTTTGGTTTTTTGGTCATGACCCATCGACTCATGGCTCATCTTGCTGTGATCCATTGATCCGTGATCGGGCTTTGATTCTTTTGTCGCAGTTGCAGGCTTGCTCGTTGGCTCCGCAGGAGTAGCAGGTGAATGAACACTACTATCCTCGACTGCCAGCGCCACGGACGAGAGTCCACCCATCAAGCCGACGGCAAAGAGGCAACCGACCAGCGATTTACGATTTAGGTATGTGCTCACAGATCGTCTCCTTTACTCATCAACCCGTACTTCACGGAACATGCCCATTTCCATATGGAAAAGCAGGTGGCAGTGATAGGCCCAGCGACCTAAGGCATCGGCGGTGACTCGATAGCTGCGCTTGGTACCTGGTGGCATGTCGATTGTGTGCTTGCGCACCATGAACTTGCCGTTTTCATCTTCAAGGTCGCTCCACATTCCGTGAAGGTGAATGGGGTGCGTCATCATGGTGTCGTTTACCAAGGTGATGCGAAGACGCTCCCCATACTTGAGACGAAGGGGCTCAGCGTCAGAAAATTTGATGCCGTTGAAGGACCAGGAAAACTTTTCCATGTGACCGGTCAGATGTAGCTCAATGGTGCGATTGGGCTCGCGGCCATCAGGGTCCTCGAAAGTGCTTTTCAGGTCTGAATAGGTGAGGACTCGACGACCATTGTTCCGCAAACCGATGCCTGGATCGTTTAGCTTTGGCGTCGGGGTCATGGCTTGCATATCAACCAAGGGGTTGTTGGTTTCGGAGGCTGGGTGAGTCTGCATTTCTCCACCCATACCGCCCATGCCAGCCATCTTGCTGTGGTCCATACCGGCCATGTTGGACATATCGCCTTTGTCCATGCCCGCCATCTTGCTATGGTCCATGCCAGCCATGTTGGCCATGTCGCCTTTGTCCATACCAGCCATCTTGCTGTGATCCATACCAGCCATGCTAGTCATATCACCGCCGTCCATGCCGGTCATCCCGGTCATGTCACTTTGGTCCATGCCCGCCATCTTGCTGTGATCCATGCCAGCCATGCCGGACATGTCGCCGCTGCCCATACCAGCCATGCTGCCATGGTCCATACCAGCCATACCGCCCATTCCCATGTCATCCATGGACAAAAGAGGCCTAGGGTCGATCGCAGGCACTTGTGCCTTTAATCCTTCGCGAACTGCGAGGGTTCCGCGTGCATACCCGGTTCTGTCCATAGACTGGGCGAAGATGGTGTAAGCCTCTTCACTGGCGGGCTCAACTATCACGTCATACGTTTCAGCTACGGCGATGCGGAATTCGTCGACGCTGACCGGTTTGACGTGTTGGCCGTCGGCGGCCACAACGGTCATTTTCAAGCCAGGAATTCGAACGTCGAAATAGCTCATCGCCGAGCCGTTAATAAAACGAAGGCGCAGCTTCTCACCTGGTTTGAAAATACCGGTCCAGTTACCGTTGGGCGCCTGGCCATTCATGAGGTAGGTGTAAGTATCTCCACTGACGTCTGCGAGGTCAGTGGGGTTCATTTTCATTTCTGCCCACATCTTTCGGTCGGCTACGGTAGATGACCAGCCTTGCTTGCTGACATCGTCGATGAAATCGCCAACGGTACGTTTGTGGTGGTTGTAGTAGTCAGATTGCTTCTTAAGCTTCGCCATGACGCGACTAGGATCTTCATCGGTCCAGTCAGTCAACATCACCACGTAGTCGCGGTTGTATTGAAAAGGTTCAGGTTCTTTCGAGTCGATAACGATTGGCCCGTAAACGCCTGCCTGCTCCTGTAAGCCCGAGTGGCTGTGATACCAATACGTACCGTTCTGATGGATCTTGAATTTGTACTCGTACATACCGTCGGGTGCGATGCCATGGAAGCTTAATCCGGGTACGCCGTCCATATTGGCCGGCAGGATGATCCCGTGCCAATGGATGGAAGTGTCCTGGTCCAAACGATTTTTCACACGCAGTGTGACTGTCTCTCCTTCGCGCCAACGCAGCAAGGGTCCTGGCAATGATCCATTGATGGTCATGGCCGTGCGCGGCGAGCCGGTGATGTTTACAGGGGTTTCACCAATAAACAGATCAAATTCGTTGCCGGTGAGGACGCTCGGCAAGCCTGGACTGGTCACTGCCCATACAGGAGTGCGCCACAGACCAAGGCCGCCAAGGATGCCACCGGCGGCCAGGCCTTTAACGAATGTCCGTCTAGAGGTTTTGGAATGCATGCCGTTTATTTCCAATCAGTCAAAAGGGAGCCGTTCAAAACAACCCGTGAGTTGGCAAGATGAGCTTCGCTTACCGTTAAAAAGACGAATTTTTACAGCAAGCGAGCTCAGAAATTGCCACATCTAAACCACCTTAGTGATTACATTTCTGTCAGGTTGGCCGCGTGCCTAATCGTTCAGCAGTTTTTATGATCCATCGCTTTCGCTTTGCTCTCAGCGACAGGCGGTTGAGAGCTCTGCGTTTGAGCTACCTGGTACGATTCCATCGAATTATTTTTGGCCAATTCCATACGTGCGAAAGTCCGATCACCACCGCCCTCAGCCATAGCCAAAGATGAAATGCTCAGAGCAGCGATGACGAACAAGGATTTGATAGTGTTCATTTGGGGTTTCCTCAGATCAGTACTGGCCGCCCCTGAATCCAATCGTGCATTGATTCGTAGCGGGTGAGCATTAGGCTCAATAGGACTATAAGGGTCACCCGCTGTCGGGAAGCTTAGGCCAATATTACAGTTGCGTCAGGTTGTGATATTTCTCTTGAAGAACATCGTATTTAGTCCTTAAGGTCTCGGTCTTCCAGCGCGCATCGATATTACTCACCAATAATATCAACGGGCGAACCTTTGTAGGTTTTCGTTACTCAAGGTGACTATGTCTTTGAACCTCTATTGGTCGGAGATGTGAATCCGGAGGTATCGCGTAGTAAATAAGTGAGCTTGTTGAGGATTATTGCTTGAGTATTAGTTTCGAAAAAGCGGTCGGCGTAGCGGAAAGAGCTTTGAATCTTCGTAGCCAAAGAGCCGAAATCCTGAGTAACAACATCGCAAATGCTGATACGCCGAACTACAAGGCCCGAGATTTAGATTTTTCTACTGTGCTCGCCCGCGAAATAGAAAAAACACCTGCCACTCTATTTTCTTTGGAAACAACAAATGTAAAACACATTGCCGGAATAGAATCCGTAAGCGATATTTATGGAATTAGTTTGCTTTACAGTACACCGGCTCAACCTGCCATTGACCAAAATACTGTCGATCAGCAGGTTGAGGTCGCAAAGTACACAGAAAATGGAATACGTTTCGACGCCGCTTTTACTCGGTTGAATGGAGCATTCAAAGGTTTGCTCAAAGCTCTGCGAGGTGATTAGTAGCGCAGGGGCTTGCGAGCGGTAATTGTGGTCGACGCTGCTATGGTATCCCTGAATGTTCACCAAGTGGATCCCCCCTGCAACGGGCGTCTGACCAGGGGCAGCTGTCAGCGCTTCAAGCGCTGATCTGGCAAGGAAAACCTACCGCCTCGACAGCTTTACGAATCTGCTCTGGGCTTTCGCTGCTTTCAACTCTCACCTTACCGGCTGACCGATCCACGGAAACCGTAGCTTCGTTATCCATTGACTGAATCGCCTTGGTGATTTTGCTGACGCAACTGCCGCAACCAATGCCGGAAACATTTAAAACGAACATGGTTTTTTACCTCTCAAGCTGAGCGGTTTCTTTTCGCCGCACCAACAGCATCGACGTTGACACGATGGCAAGGTCAACAGTTATCTGTTTCGGGTTGTGACCGTCATTGTGATGGGTAGTTGGGCAGACTTGACCACTCGTTTGCATTTGACCTGACCAACCATTTGCAGCGTATTCGACTTTGGCCATCGCCGGCAGAGAACGGTTAGAGGCGGACATTACAGCTCCTCTCGCTCCTCGCTCGCACTTGAGGCCTCTTTTCTGCCAGGGACTGTAGATGCTCTCTCCGCTCTATGATCTTGCATAGGCATAGGGGGTATGCCTATCATGCGCAATACATAGGTAGGGGGGGTATCCCATGGGCCATATTGCAGCAAACAAAGAAAATCTTCTCAAACGCGTAAAACGCATAGCCGGACAAATCCAAGCCGTTGAACGAGCATTGGAATCGGATCTCGATTGCGCAAAAACATTACACCTTGTTGCTGCCACTCGCGGAGCAATCAACGGCTTAATGGAGGAAATCATCGAGGACCACGCGCGGGAGCATGTCGCGAACCCTGCGCTCAGCGAAGAAGAGCGTAACAGGGGCGTCGAAGAGCTTCTTGAAGCCATTCGCCGTTACGCTAAGTGAACGCATCTAGGTACACACTCATGAGCAACACCAACATCAATTACACACACGACCACGTGTTCCTTGGCTCAGCGCACGACGAAAATGCCAAGCGTACGCTTTGGGTTGTGGCACTGACGGTGCTGATGATGGTCGGCGAGATCACCGCCGGCTATATTACGGGTTCGATGGCGTTACTGGCCGATGGCTTCCACATGGCAACCCATGCCGGCGCATTAGGCATCGCGGCGGCCGCTTACGGATATGCAAAACGCCATGCTTCCAGCGAGCGCTACAGTTTCGGTACCGGAAAGGTTGGAGACTTGGGCGGATTCGCCTCGGCACTGGTTCTCGGTATGGTCTCCCTGGGAATTGGCATTGAGTCTGTCATGCGCCTCTTGCAGCCAACGGAAGTTCAGTTCGGCACCGCTACGCTCATCGCGATTACCGGTTTGATTGTCAACATTGTCAGTGCGTTGTTGCTGGGCCACGGGCACAGTCATGAGCACGACCATGATGATCATGCCCATGCCCATGCCCATGCCCGTCACGGGAACGACAACAACCTGAAATCTGCGTACGTCCACGTTATCGCGGACGCGCTCACTTCAGTTCTGGCCATTGCGGCACTGCTCGCCGGGCGTTATCTCGGTTGGGTTTGGCTGGATCCGGTCATGGGTATCATCGGCGCCATTGTTATCGCGCGTTGGGCCTGGACCTTGATGGGGGGCACCGCAGGTGTGCTGCTGGATCAGACAGATGCGCACGTTGCCGAGGAAATCCGCGAACTGGTTGAGAAGCCGGGGGATGCCATCATCACTGACTTGCATGTCTGGCGGATTGGGCCGCAAGCCCATGCGGCCATCGTCAGCGTCGTTGGTAAGGCCACTGCGAACGCCGACAGCATTCGTGAACGTCTCAAGCCGGTTCACGAAGTCAGCCATCTGACGGTCGAGTTTCGACCGGCCTGATTCAGAGCCTGCCCTCCATTGTCTCCAAAGGAACCCGCAATGCCACCAGGGAAACGCGAACTGGCGCGGATAGAACGCCGGTTGATTACCAGGCTCACCGAAGCGTGTGAAACAGCAAAAGGTGAAATCAAAGGCTTTATCTGGCTCACCCATACCGCTGACCTCAACGCGCTGGCTGAAACCCTGAAGGTCATCTGGGTATTCGAAACCTTGGCGGATAGAAAGCTCGCCTTGTTTGACGCGAAGGCGCGCATCTTTGAGCTGACGGCTATCGCGTTGAAGGAGGCCGACATCGTCCTGACCCCTTCAGACCACAGCGTCCACTTCGACTCTGAGGAGGAGTGTCAGCGAACTCACGGAGGTTACTGGAACACCCGCCTGACTCAATACGTGTGTCCAAAGGTGGCTGACAATGGCTAAAGAAATCGAGAATCCCTGCATCTCAGTTTGTCAACTCAGTGGTGATCTGTGTATGAGCTGTGGGCGAAGCAAGGAAGACATCAGAAAATGGAAACGCATGAAGCGGCCTGAAAAAATGGCCGCTGTGCAAAGGGCGAGTGTGCGCTTGAAGGACTGAAGAAAACACATGGGTAGTCCCTTGCCCAGATTTACCGCTTTGGGTCGTTATGAGCCCCTCAGCTTTGATGTCTGGTTGGTCAAATTCTCAATCACAGATCAGTCAAATGCGAATGACTGGTCAGGTTCTATGCAAACGCATGGCAAGTGCGCTGCAATTTTGAAGTTCAGTCAATTCGGGTATTCCTCAGTCTCAATGCATTGAAAACTACAGATGCAGAACTGACGCTCATGGCTATGGCAGCGATCATTGGCGACAAGAGGTGTCCCGTCAGTGGATAGAGCAAGCCTGCGGCAAGGGGGATACCCATCGAGTTGTAAAGAAAGGCGAAACCCAAGTTTTGCCGCATGTTTTTTACTGTTGCGACCGAAAGAGCCCTTGCTCGCAAAATCCCCATCAGGTCGCCTTTTACTAGCGTGAGTTGCGCGCTATTCATCGCAACGTCAGTCCCTGTCCCCATGGCAATGCCCACATCTGCTCGCGCCAGGGCTGGTGCATCGTTGATACCGTCACCGGCCATGGCGACCTTCCGGCCGTTTTGCTGAAGGTCTGCGACCAGACGCTCCTTGTCCTGAGGTTTCACTTCACCGTGGACTTCTTCAATCCCCATCTCCCTGGCGACAGCCCGAGCGGTGGTGAGCCCGTCGCCAGTAGCCATGATGATTTTGATGTCATCAGCCTTGAGCTTGGTGACTGCTTCTTTGGAGGTCGGCTTAATCGGATCTGATACTGCCAACAACCCTGCCAATACCCCGTCGACTGCGAGGTAGATGATGCTGATGCCGTCAAGTCGCAACAACTCTGCACGCTTTTGTAGGGGCTTGGTGCTGACACCTGCGGCTTCCATCAACGCGGTGTTCCCCAGTTGGATCTTCTTGCCATCAACGATGCCACTGACCCCGATACCTGAACCAGACTCAAAGGATCCTGGCTTGGTGAGCTTAATGTTCTCGGTTCGGGCGTGATCGACGATTGCATGAGCCAAGGGATGTTCGCTGCCCTGATCAAGGCTGGCAGCAAGCTGAAGAACATCGTGGGGATTGAAACTGGGTGTGGCCTCCACACTGTGAAACACTGGCCGTCCCTCTGTCAGGGTGCCTGTCTTATCGACAATCAGTGTGTCGATCTTGCATAGGTTTTCGATGGCACTGGCATCCCTGAACAGCACGCCCATGCTGGCTGCTTTACCTGTCGAAACCATGATCGACATGGGCGTAGCAAGACCCAACGCACAGGGGCAAGCGATGATCAGCACGGCGACAGCGTTGATCAGACCAAACACCCAGCTGGGCTCAGGGCCAAAAAGCCCCCAACCAACAAATGTCAGTATCGCAATCGCGATAACACCCATCACAAAGTAGCCGGCAATCGAGTCGGCCATTCGTTGCATTGGTGCTTTGGATCGCTGAGCCCGAGCGACCATCTGTACGATCTGTGACAGCATGGTCTCGGCGCCGACCTTCTGCGCCTCCATTACTAAGCTCCCATGTGTATTGAGCGTGGCACCGATCAGACTATCTCCAGCTCTCTTCATTACCGGCACTGGTTCGCCAGTAAGCATGGACTCATCCACCGCACTTTCACCTTCCAGTACTGAGCCATCAACTGGAACCTTTTCACCGGGTCTGACCCGTAGATGGTCTCCAAGGTGGACATGGGTGAGAGGAATGTCTTCTTCCTGTCCATCGGTATTGATCCGGCGTGCTGTCTTGGGCGACAGGCCGAGAAGGGACTTGATGGCGGCGGAGGTTTGCGATCGTGCTTTGAGCTCAAGAATCTGCCCAAGCAAGGTGAGTGAGATGATGACCGCTGCGGCTTCGAAGTAGACGCCGATGCGTCCATCTTGCATGAAGGTGGCCGGAAAGCTTTGAGGTAAGAGCGTTGCCATGACGCTGTAAAGGTATGCTGCGGCGGTACCCAACCCAATCAGTGTCCACATATTTGGGCTGCGATTTCTAATAGATGCTATGCCTCTGACAAAAAAAGGCCAACCTGCCCACAAGGTCACCGGTGTCGCCAGAGCCAGCTCGATCCAGTTTTGGATCGGGCCATGGAAAAGTTGTAACGTGTGTCCCGCCATGGCGAGCAAGGTCACTATCACGGTTAATGGCAGCGACCACCAAAAGCGGCGGGCGAAATCCCGGAGTTCAGGATTTTCTTCTTCATCGAGCGCGGGTATGACCGGCTCTAATGTCATGCCACATTTAGGGCAGTTGCCGGGTCCGGGCTGGCGTATTTCCGGGTGCATCGGACAGGTAAACTCAGTGCCTGTTTGTACCGCAGGCTCTGGAGTGGTGACGCGGGACTCGGCGCTCGAAACATTACTGCTGAAGCGTTCAGGATCAGCTCGAAACTTCTCCTGGCATTTCAGGCTACAGAATTGATACTTCTGTCCCTGATAAGACTCACCAAATTTACTTGATGAAGTGACTGCCATTCCGCACACCGGGTCACGTAGATCATCGTCATTTAGCGGAGCAGCATGGGCGTGACTGTGGTCGTGGTGGCTCGATATGTTAGGCATGTCTATTTCCCTTCTTTGTCCTTGTGGGTTGCTGCCTGATCGCCATGGCTATGTCCGCCATGGCTATGTCCAAAAAAATGCATTAATGGACAGATCAACAGAATCAGATAAGGCCAAAATGGATAAACGTGGCTGAAATGCTCCCGCAACACGTAGAAGGCACCAATCGCAATGAGCATGATTAGGACAACGCCTGTTTTGCGCCTCCAATATGGTGCGGTGGTGTTTCCATCCAGGCGCTGATGGTTACTCATGATCTAAGCCTCACTGTGTACTCTGCAACAGAGCGTAGCCAACTCCTGTGTCGAAGCGGTGGGAGAAGCCGGCTTAGGCTTATTTCAGGTCAAACTGACCGACCATTCCCGATTGGTAATGTCCGGGCACATTGCAGGCAAACTGAAGGCCTGTGCTGTTGTTGAAGGTCCAGATCAGCTCTTGGGTTGCGCCAGGCTCAATCAGGACGCTGTTCGGGTCGTTGTGCTCCATTCCGACCATCTTCATTCCACCCATGCTGTGGCTCATACCGCTCATCGTTTTTCCGGTACCGGTGGGGTTAAGCGTCCCGTTCTGGAACATGCTTGCCATTTCTTTTTGGTGTGCTGCATGAGCAGAGGCTTTGCCGATGTTGAACTCGTGCAGCAGCGAACCATCATTGCGAAGGACAAATCGAATGGTTTCACCAGGCTTAACGTCGATGCTTTCAGGTTTGAAGAAAATATCGCCCATCTCGACCTCCACCGTACGAGTAACCTGAGAGGCGACTCCAGGCTGGCCGATGTCCTCTTTCCCATGCCCTGCGCTGGCCATAGCCGTAGCACCGAAGAGGAGAGTGATTGCTGCGATGACAGGGGTAACGAGCTTAGCTTTCATAGTGACCTCGAGAGTAAGAGGAGTGGGAGCACTGGCTATGCTAAAGACATGGAGCTGCCAGTTAACTGACCTGAACACTACATTTCTGTCAGTTTTCAAAAAAGCACGGCGTCCAAATGACGCCGTATTTAACGTTACTGTTCAAAAAGCCCATTGGAAGCCGGTTTTCACTGATGATTCTCTGAAAGCATCAATTTGTGCTCGCGCTGCATTTGGTTCAAAACGTCATCGACGATTTTGTCGTGCTTTTCCATCCAGGCGAGGTGCTGCTGAGGAGACATTGAGGCGTCTGGATGATCTTTATGGAGTTGGCTCATGAGCTCTCCCAGCATCTTCATATGCTCAGTCATGTGGACATGACGCTGACCTTCAGGAGCGTTTTCAGCTTGTATCAGGACAGCTTCTGCCTTGTTGCGCAGACCCTCCATACGCTCTATAACCCGGTCTCCGCCACTTTCAGCCCATACAGAAGCTGAGACGAGTATTGAGCTCACAAAAAACAGAATTTTCAGGCGATTCATGGGGCAACTCCTTATGGAATTGTTTTCCGGCTCCTAAACGTTTCATGCTGAAGAGTCGGTCGAGCACTAGGAAGTACTCATGCTTGAACCCTAGACAGCGCTCGCTGACATCTACCTGAAGCCAATATTACTTTTCTGTCAGTTGCTGGTTGGCTGCCGGTTTTCGTTGCAGACTCCGCTTCATCACTATCAGAGAACGACCTCATGAGACTTCTTGTCGCTGAAGACGAACCAAAAATAGGTATCTATTTGCAGCAAGGACTCACCGAGGCGGGGTTCAATGTTGATCGTTTTACTAATGGAAAAGAGGCGCTTCAGCACGCTTTGAGCGAAGCGTATGACCTGTTGATTCTCGACGTCATGATGCCTGGATTGGATGGCTGGGAAGTTCTGCAGAAGGTTCGCGCTTCCGGGAAAGACGTCCCCGTACTCTTTCTCACAGCGAGAGACCGCGTTGAAGATCGAGTTAAAGGACTTGAACTCGGCGCAGATGACTACCTGATCAAACCCTTCGCATTTTCTGAATTGCTTGCTCGAGTCAGAACGTTGCTGCGTCGCGGTAACAGCGCGCCTTCGCAAACCTACATGAAATTGGCTGATCTGGAGGTGGACCTACTCAAGCGTCGGGCCATTCGTGCAGGTAAGCGCATCGACCTTACGGCCAAAGAGTTTGCGTTGCTTGAGCTGTTGCTGCGACGTCGTGGGGAGGTGCTGCCAAAGTCACTTATCGCTTCCCAGGTTTGGGATATGAACTTCGATAGCGACACCAACGTTATCGAGGTTGCGGTTAGACGGTTGAGGGCCAAGATAGATGACGACTTTGAGGTCAAGTTGATTCATACCTCGAGGGGAATGGGTTACATGCTAGACGCGCCTGATTCGGAGTCGGAATGAATCGGATGTCCCTGACAACTCGCATGAGTCTGATGTTCATGCTCGCGGTAACGGCCGTGCTTACGGTCGCCGGACTTAGTTTCAACAACCTCAGTCGGCATCACTTTAAGATGCTGGATCAGCAGGCATTGAACGAAAAGCTCCACTCGACCCAGAGAATTTTGTCCGGGTTGAACACCATCGATCAATTCAGCGAATTTAAGCCTGAGCTGGAAGCGCTGCTGGGTGCTCACCGGGATTTGACGGCCCTAATAATCGATGGTGAAGGCAAGCTGCTGTTCGCAGATCCCGGTCCGGTAGATATTCCGAAGGAGTTCCGCACAACCACAAACAACAACGTCTGGGAGTGGCGGGAGCAAGAGCAGATGTTCCGTGGCGTGACAGCACAAGCCGTTGTGACGGGGCAAGACAAGCCGTTGACAGTCATTTTGATCTTTGACGTTACTCAGCATATGTCCTTTTTCGAGACGCTTGAGCGCTGGTTTTGGATAGGGCTGGTAATTAGCGCGCTGGTCAGTGCGGCGCTTGGCTGGATGGTAGCAAGCAGTGGCATGCGGCCTATTCGCCAGGTCACGCGGGTCGCCGCCTCTATGTCAGCAAAATCACTAAAAGAGCGCATCCCTTTAGCGCCTGTTCCTAAAGAACTTCAGCAAATGGTGCTGTCCTTTAACGCAATGCTGTCCAGACTCGACGATGCATTTGTCCGGTTATCGAATTTTTCCGCAGACATTGCCCACGAACTACGGACTCCTGTAAGCAACTTGATGACCCACACCGAAGTCGTGCTTTCAAGAAAAAGGAATATAGAAGACTACGAAGACAACCTGTACTCAAATCTTGATGACTTGAAGCGTATGAGTCGGATGATTGATGACATGCTATTTCTGGCGAAGTCAGACAATGGTCTGATCACCCACGAGAACAAACCAATAGATTTGGTGGAAGTCGTGGAGAAACTGCTTGAATACTACCGTCTTTTGGCAGATGAGCGAGGGATAGAACTGAAGGTTTCAGGAAGGGGCAGCGTCCGAGGCGATGTCCTTATGCTCCACAGAGCTATATCTAACCTGCTCTCTAATGCGCTTCGCTACACCTCGGAAGGGAAGATGATCAGTGTCGAAATCCTCCAGAAGGAGATGTCGGTATTGGTCGTCGTGGAGAACCAGGGTGAACCCATTGCCCCCGAACATCTTGAAAAGCTCTTCGATCGTTTTTATCGCGTGGACCCAGCGCGCAGGGAAGGAAGCCCAAGCAACGCAGGGCTAGGTTTGTCGATTACCCGATCAATTATTGAGGCGCATGATGGCAAAATCTGGTGTACGTCATGTGACGGTAAAACGGCCTTTCATCTCGAGTTTCCTAGTGTTGACTTGCAGGTCAGCTGAGCAATGCCGCATTTGTGATCAACGGCGTTAGCGCGACTTGGGCCTGCATCCAGTTTCGTAATTTTTTGAATGAGTGAATACCCCAGTATTTGCGGCGTGCGGTCTCGTTTCTAAGACTTGCGACCTTCGCCAATTCGATCCCAAACAGCGTGTCAAGCTGACTGAAATGTAATCGAACAGTTTGCGTTCGTGTGGCATCGTGTTCTTGCACTGTGACGTTGGGGCTTAGCGAGATTTTCGTGTTCAACCTGCACTAGAGATGGAAGCTCCGAGTTAACCATCAGTGGTTTTAAATTGAAAATTACAAACTAGTTCTTCCCAAACAAACCTCAAATCAACAGCTCTTGCTGTGAGGAGTCTTGCATGTCATTCCTTAAAACTACGACCGTAGCTGTTGCACTTACTGCTGGTTTGCTTCTGAGTGCCGTAGCTCAAGCACATCCAAAGCTCCTTTCTTCCACTCCGGCGGAAGGCTCGGATGCGGCGGCCCCTTCGAAAATTGAACTGCACTTTTCCGAGAATCTCACCACTCAGTTTTCCGGTGCAAAACTGATCATGACTGATATGCCTGGCATGCCGAACTCTCCAATGGGTGTAAAGGCCGCCGTCGCTGCTGGCGGTGATCCGAAAACGATGGTGATTACGCCGGCTGCACCTCTGACGACCGGTACCTACAAAGTTGAATGGCGTGCAGTCTCCTCGGACACCCACCCGATCACCGGCAACTTTTCCTTCAAAGTGAAATGATCCATGAGCGACTCAATAAATATTGTGGTTCGCTTTGCTCTCTATTTTGACCTGATGTTGTTATTTGGATTGGCCATATTTGGCTTGTACAGTCTCAGGGGAAAAGAAAGGGTATCGGGCACGGTCTTGAATTTTGAGTCGCTTCTTTACGGTACTTCTGTTGCAGGTGTAGCTCTGTCCCTTGCCTCGATGTTGT
Source organism: Pseudomonas sp. m6p (assembly GCF_055760375.1). Taxonomy (NCBI): domain Bacteria; kingdom Pseudomonadati; phylum Pseudomonadota; class Gammaproteobacteria; order Pseudomonadales; family Pseudomonadaceae; genus Pseudomonas; species Pseudomonas sp. m6p. Next base: position 5,837,398 of record NZ_CM147084.1, on the reverse strand, counting down.
TGCTTGCGAAAGCAATGAGCGGTGTATCGGAGCTTATGGAGCTACATCACCACATTTTTGAAATGGTCATCATGGGCACCGACGTTGGGTTGACCTGGATGGTCCGAATAGCCGCCTTGGTTGGGGCAATTATGGGCGTCGCGTTGAACAAACGATTTCCGACACCCAGCCTCTGGATCGTCACCGTGTGTGGAGCAATCGCGTTGGCCACGCTAGCCTGGACAGGGCACGGTGCCATGGACGAAGGCAGCCGCCGCTACTGGCATTTTCTGAGCGATATTTTCCATTTATTAGCGGCAGGTGGCTGGTTGGGTGCTCTAGCGGCCTTCGCTCTACTGCTGCGGTTGAAATCGCTGAAGGGCGAGGAGGAAGCACGAATTCTTGCCCGCGTGCTGACTGGCTTTGAGTCGGCCGGCGGTGTGATTGTTGCGATCATAAGCGTAACGGGAGTCGTGAATTACCTTTTCATCGTCGGTCCAAACCTTGATGAGGTCATGCTGAGTACCTATGGTCAGCTGCTGTTTTTGAAGATCCTGCTCTTTGCCGGGATGATCGTTTTAGCCACACTGAACCGCTTTCACTTAAGCCCGCAGTTGGAGCGCTCAGTTCGCAATGGTCAATACTCTGTAGCGGTTAATGCCTTGCGCCGCAGCATGAAATTCGAATTCCTGATGGCAATCCTCATCATCTGTCTGGTCGCATGGTTAGGCACGCTAAGTCCTGAAATGGAAATGAGCGCGCAATAGAGGTTTCTGGCAGCTAACCAAGAAGCCGGGAACGGGATTGTTAGCACCATTTCTACTGGCTACACTTCAGTCCATGACACGCTATGTACGGTTTTGCCTGATATTCCTGATTAGCTTGGCGCTTCCCCTCAGTGGGATGGCGGGTGTTCAGGCGCCGACAGAGCCGTGTCCCATGCAAACCATGGGCATGGCGATGATGGACGGCATGGGCCAAGACTGCTGCCATGACATGAAAAGTCCCACCGAGCATGGTAAACCCTGCAAGCCGGGCCAGGAGTGTAAGACCGGCGGCATGCTGCAAGTCTCTATCATCAAGCCTCTGGTCCCCCTATCTAGCCCCCTCGAAGCGTCCATCTCCATAGACTCCCATCCTGTCCAAACCCCTTCAGGGGTATGGCGACCGCCCCGCATTTGATTCCTGTACCACACTGAGCCTCATTCCGCGTTAGCGGGATGGCATATCTGCGTGCATGTCTGATGAAGCGCGCAGTGGATCATCACAGGAATCGTGAACATGAACTCCAAGTGCTATTGCACAGGGTGGTCCCTCGTGGCCGGCCTGGCGGCAAGCGTACTGGCATTGCCGAGTCTCGCTGCCGCATTGACACTCGATGAAGCTTTGCAGCTGGCTGAAAACAATGCGCCGTCGCTGACTGCACAAGACGCGAAAATTCAGGCTGCCAGTAGTGCGGCCATCCCCGCTGGTGAACTACCCGATCCCAAGTTGCTGCTAGGCGTACAGAACTACCCCATTGGGGGGCCGGATCGCTGGAGCATCGACCAAGACTTCATGACTATGCGAATGGTCGGAGTCAGTCAGGAGATGCCCAGCAGCGCTAAGCGCAAAGCCCGAATCGAGGTCGCTGATGCGGCCATTGAACGCGCCGCCGCTGAGCGCCGGGTCGAACGTCTAAAGGTTCGTCAGGCCACGGCGTTGGCCTGGATCAACAGCTACTCGGTTGAGCGTAAAGACACTCTGTTTCAGGACCTCTACAAAGAAAACCGTCTGCTGGCCGATACCGTCCGGGCACAAATTGCCGGTGGCCGCGCTCAACCTGCTGATGCAGTAACGCCCAAACAGGAAGCGGCACAACTGGAAGAGCAGCAGGACGATCTGATTCGTCAGAGAGCGCAGGCCCGAGCTGCCCTGAAGCGCTGGATTGGACCAGCCGCCAATGACAAACCTGTGGGCAGCTTGCCTGAATGGCCTGTCGAAGCCTCTGACTACTCTCATAAGCTGCAACATCACCCAGAATTGGCAGCTTTTGCGCCAATGACCCGCGAAGCGCAAGCCAAGGTCCGTGAAGCCGAAGCGGAAAAACAGTCGGATTGGAGCTGGGAAGTCGACTATCAGAATCGCGGCCGACAGTTCGGCGACATGGTCAGCGTGCAATTTTCCTGGGATCTACCACTGTTTCCTGACTCTCGGCAAAACCCCAAAATTGCGGCCAAGCACGCTGAACTCAACCAGCTAGAGGCCGAGCGGGAAGCCCTGTCACGCAAGCATACCCAGCAACTGGAGGACGATCTGGCCGATTATGAACGCTTGAATCGTGCCGTTCGCCGAACCCTGGACAGTCTGCTGCCTCTGGCCAAGGAGAAGGTCGAGCTCAGCATGGCCAGCTACCGCGCCGGCAAAGGCGATTTGAACTCCGTCGTGGCTGCTCGGCGCGAGCTTATCGAAGCCCGTCTCAAGCAGATTGATGTTGAAGAGCAGCGTGCTCTCACCAGCGCTCGCCTGTATTTCGCCTATGGGGAGTCCGCTCAATGATCTCTAGAACACGGAAAGGGGTATTTGTTGTCAGCATCTCAGTTGCTTTGGGGGTTGCCGGTGGTTACTGGTTGGCCCAACCGAGGGTGAGCTCGGTACCGGATGCAGCACCGGAGCAGAAGCCTGAGTCATCAGTCGATCGCAAAGTTCTGTATTGGTACGACCCCATGTACCCACAACAGAAATTCGATAAGCCGGGTAAGTCGCCCTTCATGGACATGCAAATGGTCCCTCAGTACGCGGATAGCAAGGGGGACAGTGACACTGTTCGCATTGATCCAAGCCTGACCCAGAACCTCGGTGTGCGACTGGCTACCGTCAGTCGAGGTGTGTTTGCTTCGAGTCTGGACGTTGTCGGAGTGTTGGCTTTCAACGAACGGGACGTCGCCGTCATTCAAGCCCGTACGGCGGGTTTCGTCGAGCGCGTGTATGCCCATGCTCCTGGCGACGTGATCAAAGCCAATGCCGCCATGGCGGATATCCTTGTACCTGAGTGGGCTGCGGCTCAGGAGGAATTTCTCGCACTCAAGCGCAGTGGCGATACAGGCTTGCTGGCAGTGGCTCGCCAGCGCTTGCGGCTCACCGGGATGCCGGCGGCATCAATTGCTCAAGTAGAGCGCAGTGGCAAAGTCCAACCAAACCTGACCCTCACCAGCCCTATTAGTGGTGTGCTGCAAGAGCTCAATGTGCGCGAGGGTATGACGGTGGCCGCCGGCGAGACACTGGCACGCGTTAATGGTTTGAGTAGCGTCTGGCTGGCCTTGGCCGTTCCGGAGACTGAATCTGGATCGATCCTCATGGGGCAAACGGCAGAGGCGCATTTGCCCGCGTTCCCTGGGGTTGTGCTCAAGGGCGTCGTCAGCGCGATTCTTCCGGAAACCAATCCGGATAGCCGCACCCTTCGCGTACGCGTCGAGTTACCCAACCCAGAAGGCCGTCTCAGGCCGGGTATGACCGCACGAGTGAGCCTCAATCGTTCAACGGAGCAAAGTGTGTTGTGGGTGCCGAGCGAGGCCGTCATTCGCACCGGTCGACGTGCTCTGGTGATGCTTGCTGAAGACGCTGGCCGCTATCGTCCTGTTGAAGTGTTGATCGGGCAGGAAAACGATGACAAGACGGCGATCTTGAAAGGTCTGGAAGAGGGCCAGAAGGTGGTTACCTCTGGCCAGTTCCTGCTCGACTCGGAGGCCAGTCTCAAGGGCATCGTTGCAAGCTCGGAGGAAGAGTCACCACCCAGCGCAGCAGTCTCCAGTTTTCATGAGGCGGATGGGCAGATCGTTGAGATCAACGACAAAGAAGTCACACTCGCCCATGGTCCCTTCAAAACGTTGGGCATGCCTGGCATGACGATGACGTTCCCACTCGCTACTCCGGCGCTGATGCTGGGCCTCAAAACGGGCGATAAGGTTCGGGTTGCGGTGAGTCAGACCGACGATGGCCTGCGTGTTGAGCGTCTAGACAAATCGGGGAGCCAGCCATGATCGCCGCCCTGATTCGCTGGTCAGTGGCCAACCGATTCCTGGTGCTACTGGCGACACTTTTTGTCACGGCTTGGGGCATCTGGTCGGTGCAGAGCACGCCCATTGATGCGCTGCCGGATCTCTCCGATGTTCAGGTGATCATCCGCACCCCGTATCCGGGACAGGCACCGCAGATTGTCGAGAACCAGGTGACCTATCCGTTGGCCACCACCATGCTTTCGGTGCCTGGCGCCAAGACCGTGCGCGGCTACTCCTTCTTTGGTGACAGCTTTGTCTATGTGCTGTTCGAAGACGGTACTGACTTGTATTGGGCCCGCTCGCGGGTGTTGGAGTACCTGAGCCAAATACAAAGTCGCTTGCCGGCCAGCGCCAAACCGGCGTTGGGGCCAGATGCGACAGGCGTTGGCTGGATTTTCCAGTACGCGCTGGTAGATCGCAGTGGCGGACACGATCTGGCGCAACTTCGTGCACTTCAGGACTGGTTCCTCAAGTTCGAACTCAAGACTCTGCCCAATGTTGCCGAGGTGGCCACCGTGGGTGGGATGGTCAAGCAGTACCAGGTGCAGCTTGATCCACTCAAATTGGCCAGCCTCGGTATCACGCAGGCCGAGGTGACCGAAACGATCGGCAAGGCCAATCAGGAAACCGGCGGCGCCGTCCTAGAGATGGCAGAGACCGAGTTCATTGTGCGGGCTTCCGGCTACTTGAAAACGCTCAATGATTTTCGGGCGATCCCACTCAAGCTGGGATCGGGCGGTGTGCCGGTGACCCTTAGCGATGTCGCCACGATCCAGTTGGGTCCGGAAATGCGGCGTGGCATCACCGAACTCGACGGCGAAGGCGAGACGGTTGGCGGTGTGGTAATTCTGCGCAGCGGCAAGAATGCTCGCGAAACCATTGCGGCGGTCAAGACCAAACTCGACGAGTTGAAAAGCAGCTTGCCGGCGGGGGTGGAAATCGTCACCACCTACGACCGCAGCAAGCTGATCGACCGCGCCGTGGAAAATCTCAGCCACAAGCTAATCGAAGAGTTCATCGTCGTCGCGTTGGTCTGCGGGATCTTTCTCTGGCACCTGCGTTCATCTCTGGTGGCAATCATCTCCCTGCCGGTGGGGGTACTGATTGCCTTCATCGTGATGCGCTATCAAGGGATCAACGCCAACATCATGTCCCTGGGCGGGATTGCCATCGCCGTCGGCGCCATGGTCGACGCTGCCGTGGTGATGATTGAAAACGCGCACAAGAAGGTTGAGGCCTGGCACGCGGCCAATCCTGGGGAGGAACTGAAAGGTGAACGTCATTGGCACGTGATGACTGAAGCGGCGGCGGAGGTAGGACCAGCACTGTTCTTCTGTTTGTTGATCATCACGCTGTCGTTCATTCCGGTGTTCACCCTGCAAGCGCAAGAGGGGCGGCTATTCGGCCCGCTGGCTTTCACCAAGACCTACGCCATGGCCGCGGCGGCGGGATTGTCAGTGACCTTGGTGCCGGTGTTGATGGGCTACTGGATTCGGGGACGAATTCCCAGTGAACAACAGAACCCGTTGAACCGCTGGCTCATCCGGATCTACCAGCCGGCTCTGGATGCAGTCTTGCGACGACCGAAGATCACGCTGCTGGTCGCGTTGCTGGTTTTTATCAGCGCATTATGGCCAATGTCGCGCTTGGGTGGCGAGTTTCTTCCACCGTTGGACGAGGGCGACCTGCTCTATATGCCTTCGGCTCTGCCGGGATTGTCGGCGCAGAAAGCGTCGCAACTGCTGCAACAGACCGACCGCCTGATCAAGACCGTGCCGGAGGTCGAACATGTCTTTGGTAAAGCCGGTCGTGCTGAAACTGCCACCGACCCGGCGCCGTTGGAGATGTTCGAAACCACCATCCAGTTCAAGCCGCAGGAGCATTGGCGTCCAGGCATGACTCAGGAAAAGCTAGTGGAAGAGCTGGATCGAGTGGTGCGAGTTCCTGGGCTGACCAATATCTGGATACCGCCGATTCGCAACCGTATCGACATGCTGGCTACGGGGATCAAGAGTCCTGTTGGGGTGAAAGTTGCCGGCACCAATCTGACGGAGATTGATGCCGCGACTCAGGCGGTCGAGCGAGTGGCTAAGGGCGTACCCGGTGTCAGTTCGGCTTTGGCCGAGCGATTAACCGGTGGGCGTTACATCGACGTGGATATCGACCGAAAAGCCGCCGCCCGCTACGGACTGAATATCGCCGATGTGCAGTCGATCGTGGCCGGCGCTATCGGCGGTGAAAATGTCGGCGAGACCATTGAAGGGCTTGCACGCTTCCCAATCAACGTCCGCTACCCTCGGGAGTGGCGGGATTCGCTCGGTGCTTTGGAGCAGTTACCGATCTACACCCCACTAGGCAGCCAGATCACCCTTGGCACCGTGGCGAAGATCAAGGTCAACGACGGGCCGCCAATGCTCAAGAGTGAGAACGCACGGCCTTCAGGCTGGGTGTACATCGACGTGCATGGCCGGGACATTGCCTCCGTGGTGGCCGATCTACGCCGGGTCGTCAGTGAGCAGGTAAAGTTGCAGCCCGGCATGAGCTTAAGCTACTCAGGTCAGTTCGAGTTTCTTGAAAGGGCCAACGCACGACTCAAACTGGTGGTGCCTGCCACGCTGTTGATCATCTTCGTGTTGCTCTACCTGACATTTGCACGCCTTGATGAGGCTTTGCTGATTATGGCCACGCTGCCATTCGCTCTCACGGGCGGGGCATGGTTTCTCTATCTGTTGGGATTCAACCTGTCGGTCGCCACCGGGGTCGGCTTTATCGCCTTGGCCGGTGTTTCTGCAGAATTTGGCGTGATCATGCTGCTCTACCTGAAAAATGCCTGGGCCGAGCGTCAAGACCTCGGTGACAACACAGAACACGGGTTAATGGCCGCGATTCGTGAAGGCGCTGTGCAGCGCGTTCGACCCAAGGCCATGACCGTTGCGGTGGTTATCGCTGGTTTGTTGCCAATACTTTTGGGAAGCGGTACCGGCAGCGAGGTGATGAGCCGCATTGCCGCCCCGATGATTGGAGGTATGGTTACGGCGCCCTTGCTATCGCTGTTTGTGATCCCGGCGGCCTATCACCTCATGCGTCGTCGACACTTGTCCGTTGAGCCTGGCAAGCACTGACGCGTAAAAATGCATACAAAAGGGGCTGCGCTTGCAGCCTCGTTTGAACTGCACAGCCCGTTTTCATCAGTCCTACGCGCGGTATGTATCGAAATTAGCAAGTTTATGTCTTTTGCATAAACTCGCTAATTTCGATACATACGCTGTGGTCAGTGCCGTTACCCACCAGCACTTGCCAGAAAAACGAACGCTGCCCTACTGTGTTTCGATGAGCCACAAACAGCATCCTGCTCAAAGCCGACTCAGCATTCGTCACCCTCAGATCACTCTTGAAATCGAGGCGAATGACCTTAATATGATCTTATCTTGCCATCATCGTTTTCAATCATGGATGTTTCTCTGGGGTAGGTCGGAATGGCAGAACAAGAAGACGCTAAACCCGCAAGCGGGCGCTTCAACACAAATGATGAGACGAAGCGGATCGTATGGACACAGACCGCTGGTCATTGTGAACTGTGCGGCACGGATCTGACGTTCGATTATCGTGCCGGCAAGCCAATGAAATGGGGCGAAGTGGCGCATATCCTGCCCGCCAGTCCCAAAGGCCCTCGGGGACGCGCGGATCATGATGCTGAGGCGCACACAAACAATACCGCTAATCTGATGCTCCTGTGCCCAGGTTGTCATGACAAAATTGATCGTGACGCAGATGGGTATCCTGAAAATGATTTGAGTGGTTTACACCAAGCGTACCTGGAACGCATCCGGCTCGCGGCAACGACCCCCGATGGTGGCAGAGCCATTCCGCTCATCGTCCAGAGTCAGCATTTTCAGACGATCAACGATATCCCCGTTCGCGATCTGTTGACTGCGATGTCCGCCGAGGGATTAACCGCCTTCGATCAAGGCATCAAAATCACCTTCGCTGCGCCCGGACCACGTGGCAGGGACACTACCTATTGGCAGAACGTCAAAGACAGCGTCCAGTATGAGCTGGAGCAGCAACTCAAGCGTCGCGGCGGCACCTATGGCGACTCGCCTGCGCTAGCAGTAGTCGGCTTGGCCGACATTCCGGCTTTGATGATGTTGGGCCAGAGTATCGGCGACCGTTCCAAGCGCTTGATCTTCTCCTTTCACCGCGAGCATCTTTTGCGCTGGCCAGATCAGTCCGCTGAGCCGCCCGCTTTTTTGTTTACACCTCCCCCCGACGGCGACGGGCCACTGGCGCTTGTGCTCTCCATTTCTGCGCAAGTTCCAGTTCGCGACGTGGCCGAAGCTCTGCCCGGTGCACGTATTGCAGAGCTGTCGATCCCAGAGCCAAGCTATGCGATGGTACAAAACCGTCGGGTGATTCATGCCTTTCGTGACGCACTTCAAATACGACTGAGCCAGCTTGAGGCTCTGACTCCTGACCCTATCCACGTCTTCGCCGCCATTCCTGCGGCATTGGCCATCGAGTTTGGCGCGTTGCTCACAACACAGCATCAACATACATACCTGATCTTCGATCGGGACAAAGAAAACCAAGATCGGTTTACGCAAACACTGCAATTGGGCTTGGTGGCCCAGGAGGCTAGGTAAATGCTTTTGAGCAACGAACAGACCAAGCGCAGCAGTTGGGAATATTTTCTGCTTCGCGCTGCGCGGGAAATCTCGCTGTCGGAAGCGCAGTACGAAAAAATTAATGACCGCTACTCCCAACTGGAAAAAATCCTCTCGGCTTCCGACAACCCGCTGCTCGCTGAGGCCCATATCTTTGTGCAAGGCTCGATGCGGCTGAAAACGACCATCAAGCCAATCCCCGGCGCGCCTGCGGATCTGGACACCATTGATGCGGACGCGATTATCTGGCTCCCTCACGCTCAAGGCGCTAGTGCGAAGGAAGTTCTAGAAGCGATTGAGCAGCGTTTTAGGGAAGGCTCCCGCGTCCAAGAAGAAGTTAAGCAATTACGTCGTGGCATCCGGATCGTTTATGCCGACGAAAATCCAGGTTTCCACATCGATGTCACGCCTGCCCGCGCGATCAACGGAAATGGCGAAGCAAACGGCGAAGGTAAGCTGGAGGTTCCGGATCGGGTCACAGGGTGGAAAGCAAGCAGCCCTATCCCTTACTCGAATTGGTTGCAGGTTGCTTCTGCCCAAGAGATCTCTCTGGAAAGCTTGGTAGTTGCCAAAAGCCAGCGGATGCTTGATGCCGCGACACAAGATCCTTTGCCGCATTATCAGGATTACATCGATCAAGATCCCCTGCGTGCAACCATTAAGCTGCTCAAGCGGCATCGCGATGAATGGGCCATTAAGACAAGGAGCGCTGATACTCGCCCAATATCTGCGGTCATCACCACCCTGGCCACGCACGCATACCTGGATGTCGTAAAGGAGTCGCAGGCGAAGCCTCTGGCACCGCTCGATGCAATTTTGGAAATCGTTCGCAGGATGCCGCAGCACATCGGGCAGAGAGGTAGCGACTGCTATGTCTGCAACCCTGCCGATAACGGCGAAAACTTTGCAGAGAAGTGGAATCGACCGGGCGAGGGGCAAGGCTATCGCCAAGCATTTGCCAAATGGCATGCGGACGCCAGTGCATCTGTTTCATTGGGTTTGGAAAGTTTTGAATCCAACGATTCCTTTGCCGAGGCAGTGAAAAAGAATTTCGGTATTGCACCGGCATTCATTACGGCAGTGAACAATGAGATCCCTGCGAATTGGACTATGCCCGGCCGACCGGATGGCACTACTCGAAACTCTGCTTCGATGGGTTCGCTCTTCGGAGGGGCCAGCGGTGGCGGAACCTCTCAGTCGAGCGTAAAGCCAGTTGGACGCCTTGGCTGATCCTCTTAAGACGCCATTGCAGCGCGGAATCGCCGCGCTGCGAAATACCCTAGGTCAGGATGCAGCCGATGCATTGCTCCAGCTCGCACCCATGCGGGCTGACGAAGCGGCGTGCTTTCACTTCCCCTTGCCCATCGATTACACGGGGCAGGAGCGGCGTCTGCGTATTGGTTTCCCCTCCAACTTTCCCCGTGGACTCTTGCGGCTGAACGTCGAACCCTCTCCATGGCTGGTTTGGCCGCATGCCACCAAGTCGGGGCTTTGCCTTCATGGCTTTCAGGAACGCCCCATCATGGGCTCCCCAGAGGTCGTGGTAGAGGACAGCCTTGCTCGCTTGGCCCAGATTGTTTCGTTGTCCAAGATGGGATCAAGCCAGGCAACGCGCGATATCGAATTTCAGAATGAGATCACTACCTACTGGTCGTTTCAGCACGGTCAGTCATTCCAGAACCTCTTACTGTTGGATCGACCTCAGACTGCCTCGCAGTTGTTTGCGCTCAGCGATCCGCGCCGGGCTGTGCCATCCGGTCAGGAAACGGTTTGGTTAGCATCGAATGTAGCAGCACTCAAAGGGCATTACCGGCGGGTTGTCGGGCGCTCCGCTGTCATTCGCGCGGCCGAAACTCCCGGTTTTTACGTCAAGCTTCAGACTTATCCGGATATCCGCACCCCGGATCCAGAAGATTTATTGCTGTGGCTAAAGCCACACCTTCAACCTGACGATGCCGAGCAATTGCTGGCATGGTTTGAGCTGCATGGAACGTTGGCGAGTCGATGGATTGTTCTGGAGCTTCCAGGAGGGGCAGGTGCTCCAACATATTGTCTCAATGTGCGCTCGCTCGGCGTACAGCAGGAGCGGGGGGCAAAATTCGGCTTGCGTACAGCGCGCCGGCGGCCAGCTATCGCAAATGCACATCCTCCGGCACTTGTCCGCGCAACTGCCCTGGACGTGCTTGATCGAGCGTCCATTCTGTCCCGCGATATAAGTGGCACTGCACAGCACCTTGAAAATGCTCGAGTCGTTTGTGTTGGCGTTGGCTCATTAGGCAGTGCGGTGGCAATACAATTGGCACGATCCGGTGTCGGCCACCTTACCCTCATCGATCCTGACACTTTGGTGTCAGCCAATCTGGGGCGGCACGTTCTGGGAGCGGATAGCCTAGGGAGACTGAAAGCCTCAGCGTTGAGGGACAAGATTCTGTTAGATCTTCCGACTACAGAATGCACCGCTTATTCGACTTTCGCCGAAGTAGTTATGAGCAGCAAACCAGAAGTGTTCGATAACGCAGATCTTGTGGTGATTACGACAGCGGACTGGCAGTCGGAGGTCACTGTATGGCGAGCCAAATCCAGCGGCGTTTCTTGGGGACTTTTACAAGCCTGGAGCGAACCGTATACCCAGGTAGGCCACGCGCTATTCGCACCAGCCGGTACCTTTGATGGCCGTCATTTATTCACGGACATCGGCGATTTTCTTCATAAGTTTACCGAGTGGCCGGGAGGAGGTGTGGTTCCACTGCCCGCTTGTGGGGAGAGCTTTATTCCAGGCGGATCGCTGGGGATGACCAATATCGCCTCTATGGTGTCGCACACGGCTTTACGTGCATTGACCTGCAACATCACCACTGCATCTTGGGTCAGCAGTATCTACAGGCCTGAAGATGTGCCGAGCCTAGGAGGCCAATACCATGGGCCCAAACTTCCAGAGGGGGCGCAGCAACTCCTACTCGAGCGCGGATGGCCGGAACATAAGGATGAAATGGTATGACGGATATCGCTTGGCGCTGGAGATGGGCGGAGGTGGATTCCGAGCTATTGGTGTCGCAAGCTGTCGCGGACATCTTGGATAGTCATCGGCAGGGCCTCTTTGGCGTGGAGCGAGGGGGACAGTTATTCGTCAACCCGGTTAATCCGAAAGGGTTGCTGCTGGCCTTGGCCACGTTGCCTCATCGCGCCGATCGGTCAGGCTGGTCTTGGCTAGAGTTGGATGCGGAGCGGTGCCGTCAGGAGATCCAAGCTGCCAACGAACAAGGGTTACGTCTGGTGGGCTATTGGCATACGCATCCCCAATCTGTTCCGGTGATTTCTCCGGCAGACATAGGAAGTTTCTCCAGATTTGCTGCGCGTTACACGCAGGATCTACCGCACCCAATAGCCGTTATCGTTGGCAAGTCCGAAAAACCAGAAGGCATCAAGGCTTGGTCGTTCAGGGGCGGCAGATATGTTGAAGCAACTTGGCTTAGATAAGCTTCAAGTCAGTGCCATGGGAGGCGTCAGCGGTTACCCTTACCCGCCAGCATTAGCGCGAAGAGCTCTGCCTGAAAGCGAGCATCATCCAATGCGTTATGGTTCGGTTCGCTGAGTGGCTTCAGCGCAGCGGTCATCTTGGATGATTTTGTTTCCTGCCAGCTGCAACCTACAGCTCCCATGAAGTAGGCCTTCATGTCGATAGCGGTAAAACCAAAGGGGTTGGTTTCCAAGTATTTGTGGAAGTAGTAGTTGACGAATGACCAGTCAAACGGTGCATTGAGTCCTACGAAAATGACCTTCTGCCCCGTTTGGCAGGATGATTTCAGCCATTCACCAAATGTCAGCATCGCCTGTTGCGGAGTGAGTCCTTCGCGCTCCAGCTTCTCCAGACTCAGCCCCGATACTGCCAGTGCTTCTGGGTCGTGTTTTGGACTGTCAGGTCGTAGTTCAAGATAGATGGACGTGGCAGGTTGATCTACAAGGCAAGCTCCAATGGAAAGCAGGCTGTATTCGCCTGGTATAGGTCCAGAAGTCTCGACGTCGACGGAAACATAAAGCTCATCAGGGTTCATGTCATATCCTTTTCGTGTAGTTGCCAGATCACGCTCAAGCTCGGTAAGCGTCTGCCGAACACATCTTGTACCAGCCCGTTTGGTGTAGACGGACGCTCGAAACACCCTGTCGAGGCTATCGCGCTATTCGGTTTCGATGGCAGCTTGCTCCCCCTATGCTCTTGACTCGTCTAGGAGCAGCAACCAGAGCGAACCCCAGCAGCAGGTTCAAAAAGTGACTCAACAATCGTGCAGTCTGGAGTGTTCAAACCTAGGCATGTTGACTCACACATACCTGCCATTGAGAGCAGCTCTACCCGGATTTGCTGAAGCTTTGCTACCTTCGACTCTACTTCCGCTAGGTGCTTCTTGACCACCGAAAGCGCGTCAGCGCACGGACGATCAGCATCTGCTGCGAGCGCGATGAGTTCTCGGATATCTTCGAGCGGGAAACCCAATTCACGATTCTGCCGGATGAAGACGAGTCTTGATCGATGCTTTTCAGTATAGATTCGATGCCGCCCAGTCGACCGCAGGGCGGGAGGTAAAAGGCCTATTTTCTCGTAGTAGCGAATCGTTTCAATGTGGCAACCCGTTGATTTCGACAGCGCCCCGATTCCTGACATGCAAACTCCCCAAGCATTTTCTTGAACCTGTAGCAGCTACAGATATTAACCTGTCTTCAGAAAATAATTTCACGCGCTTGAAGGGCATTTTGTGGACAGAGAACAGCTAGAGACTAACCAGATTCCCATTTACTTCGTCGCGGTCATTGTCGCGGCCCTCGGAGGCCTGCTCGCCCCCAATGCGTCTGAAGCATTAGGGTCGACGGTGACACCCACCATCGCAGTGCTGATGTACGCCATGTTTCTACAGATCCCGTTCTTGGATCTCCGTAATGGCCTCGCAAATAAGCGTTTCATGGCAGCGCTGCTCACAGCCAACTTCGTGGCCATCCCCTTGCTGGTTTGGGCATTGACGATGGGGATAACCAATCACCCGGCGATTTTGGTGGGTGCCCTGTTGGTCTTGCTGACGCCTTGTATCGACTATGTGGTGGTTTTTACCCATATCGGTAAAGGCGACTCCAAACTCACTCTGGCGGCCACCCCATTGCTTCTTTTGATGCAGCTTGTGCTGCTGCCGGTGTACCTGACCTTCATGCTGGGTAACGACTCAACAGTGGTCATTTCTATAGGCCCATTTGTTGAGGCCTTTGTGATGCTGATCGCTTTGCCTTTGGTCTTAGCGGTAGCAACAGCTGCCGGGGCAAAGAGATCACGCATCGTTGAAAGCTGGAACAACGCATGGGCCTGGATGCCTGTACCGGCTATGGCGGCTGTATTGGTCGTAGTGATCGGCGCTCAGATTTCAACGGTGGTCAGAGACATCGACAAGCTGCTGCCTGTTATTCCCGCCTACATTGGTTTCACGCTCTTGGCACCGGTGGTAGGTGCGCTGGTGGCTCGGGCGTTTAAGTTACCGGCCAGCACGGCAAGATCAGTCGCTTTCAGCAGTTCGACACGAAACTCATTAGTGGTTCTGCCATTGGCATTGGCCTTGCCCGAGGAAATCAGAGGGCTCGCTGCGGCAGCAGTCATTACTCAAACGCTGATTGAGTTGGTCAGCGAACTAATTTACATCCGAGCAATTCCTGCTTTGGTGTGGCGCAAAATGTAGATGCCAGGGCAGACACCCTGCGCGATTAAACAGGCGCCCACATGTGCGGCAGCAGCTTGTTAATCTCACTCGCGCGCTGCGTCGGCAGGCGCATGAGAACATCCTTTAGATAGGCGTACGGATCATGGCCATTCAGCCGTGCTGACTGGATCAAGCTCATGATCGCCGCAGCCCGTTTTCCGCTGCGTAGCGACCCGGCGAAGAGCCAGTTCTTGCGCCCAAGAGCCCATGGCCGGATCTGGTTCTCCGCCCAATTATTATCAATGGGAACCGCCCCGTCATCGAGGTAGCGCGACAGCGCTGCCCAGCGTTTAAGGCTGTAATCGAGTGCTCTGCTGATGGCCGAACCTTCGGGCACAAGATCACGCTGCGCGATCATCCAGGCATGCAGCCTATCCATCACCGGTACGGCTTTTTCTTGCCGTATTCGGCGCCGTAAATCCGGCTCCAGGTCTCTGACTTCTCTTTCGATTTCGTACAACAACTGGATATAGCGCAGGGCTTGCTCGGCGAGCGTGCTTTTATTCGTAGCGTGCAGTTCGAAGAACTTGCGCCGTGTATGGGCCATGCAGCCGATCTCTGTCACGCCGAGTTCAAAGCTGGCCTTGTAGCCGCCAAAATCGTCGCAGACCAACTTGCCCTTCCAGTCCTGAAGGAAGTTGCGAGCATGCTCTCCGGCGCGACTGGAGCTGAAGTCATAAACCACCGCTGCCACATCCGAGAACTGGCTGGTAGCGTAGGCCCACACATAGGAGCGATGGGTTTTCTTTGTTCCCGGCATGAGCATCTGCACCGGTGTTTCATCTGCGTGGATGACTTGTTGCCCAAGCACTACTTCGCGCAGCGCATCGACCAGCGGCTGCAACTGAACTCCGGTCACGCCAACCCATTGAGCCAAGGTTGAACGTGGAATCGCCAGGCCCGCTCGACCGAAGATCGATTCCTGACGGTAAAGCGGCAGATGGTCAGCAAACTTGGCGATCATGACCTGTGCGAGCAGGCCCGAAGTCGGGATGCCCTTATCAATGACCTGCGCCGGAACCGGTGCCTGGATCAGCGTTTCGCAGTTATCGCAGACCCACTTGCCACGGACATGGCGCTCGACGGTGAACACGCCGGGCGTGTAGTCCAGCTTCTCGCTAACGTCCTCACCTATGCGCTTGAGGGCGCAGCCGCATGGGCAGTGAGTGTTGTCCGGTTCGTGATGGATCAACGTTCGCGGAAATTCTGCCGGCAATGCCGTGCGCTTGGGCTTTTGCTTTTCCTCGGTCGCCGTTGGTGCTATTTGCAACGCCTGAAGCTCGGCCTCAATCGCCGCGATATCAGTATCGATCAGGTCATCTAGCAGGCTGGCCTGTTCAGGATTCATCTGCTCGCTGCGCTTGGCAAACTTCAAACGCTTGAGCTGGGCGATCTCATGGGTCACTTTCTCAATGACTGTTTGATCACGGTTGATTTTCTTGCCCATAGTGTCGACTTGCGAGAGCAACTGCGCTGCGAGGACGCGCAGTTGAGTGGGAGACAGTTGGTCGAGATTGGGCGAAGAAGTCATACGCCGGACTTTGCCAGAGCAGGCGTTTCGCGACGATAGACCGATAGGCTAATGGCAGCCGTTAAAGCAGTATGATCGAGCCTCCAGAACCTGCGCGTTGCCATGGCAGCCCCAGCACCAATGCTTGAAGTTGCTCGGCATCCAGTTCCATCTCAGAACCATGGCGAATGCCAGGCCAGTGGAACTTGCCTTGGTTTAACCGGCGCGCCGCCAGCCATATTCCGAAGCCGTCATGCACCAGCACTTTCATGCGATTGGCGCGACGGTTGGCGAACAGATAAGCGCAGTGCGGCTGCGCCGCACCGAACACCGCGATCACCTTGGCTAGCGCCGTTTCGGTGCCTGCGCGCATGTCCATCGGTTCGGTGGCGAGCCAGATAGAGTCGATGCGAATCATCGCAGAATATCTCGAAGAAAAGCCGCGCAGGCGGCAGCACTTTCAGTGGGCCAGTTCACTTTGATGATGCCGCGCGGGTGCTGTATTTCAACGCAGATATTCGATGATGCTGGATGGGAGTTCGCCCCGGCCAGCGGCATGGCTAACGGAATAAATGCAGGTGGCGGCGCCGGGATTTTCTGCGCTTGCAGCCGAATCCATTTGTGGACGAGGTTTGCGTTGAGGCTATGACCGAGCGCGACGCTGGCAACCGAAGCGCCTGGTTGGGCGCACTCTTGAATGATCTGGGCTTTAAAGGATTTGGAATAGGAACGGCGTGTTGGCTGCATGAAATACCCGCTTAAAAGGCTAGAACTGGTGTCCACTTAATTTAAGTGCACACCATGTCTTCGCTTTGCAGGGCTGGGTAGATGACTTGGCCGGACGGTTACCAAGCTCGTAACCATGTGACGGTGGAAAGGCGGCAAAGCCATTGCCCCATTTTTTGCTGTTGCACTCGCTATCCGGCGTTCGAGCAGCGGCAGTGCATGTCTACTGGAGGAGTGCACGTTCCTTTGGTCAGCTCTGCGCCCGAGCATAATGATGTGTGTCATTCTCTAGTCGCGGATGAGGGCCGGACAATCATGAGCGAGCATTGGATAGTCAAGTGCCAGAATACTGAGGACGGTACTGGCGACATCATCATTGACCTACCTCCAGAGTTGCTTGACCAAATGGGGTTAGGTGTTGGTGATCATTTAGAGCTAACGATAGCGAATGGCACATTAGTGCTGACGCCCATGAACAGTGCAATATCAGTACGGCCGATGTTTGCTGGAGTCCTGCGTGAGGATGCCTATCATGCTTACCGCAAGCGGTTGGCTGCGTATCTCCATATCCCTTCCAACGCTTCGGATCAAGACATTCACGACATGATAGTAGCTGGCTTTTCGGCCGGCCTGATTTCATCGCTTTGTGCTGATGGCACCGTAAATCCGCAAGAACGCGACATAATCATTCACCCCAAAACGCTCAAAACAAAATTGGCAAGCGATCAGCTTTTAACGTCGGATGAGAGCGATCGCCTGTTCCGGTTCGCACACATTACCGCCATGGCCGAGATCATGTTCGGGGACGAAGGGAAGGCCAAACAATGGCTTTCCAAACCCAAAGCCCGTTTTTTGGGAAAAAGCCCACTGGCAATGGTCACTACGTCTCACGGCACACATCTAGTTGAAGAAATGCTGATTCAGGTGTCTGAAGGCATGTCATTTTAATCCTGCCACAGTTAACAGTGTGGACGGAAATAACGGGCAGCAGCATGCCCACTTCTATGACTATCACTGAATCTGAGAGTCAATCACTATGATCAACGCAAACGCTCTAGCCGGTATAGGCATCAAAGCCCAAGCGTTGGTTCATCCCTCAACGGCGTGCGTTACGTCATTGCACCTGCGACTCTTGATACCGCCAAGACGGAGTCGAAACCACCACATAGTCGATATAAATGATCAGTTCATTCAACAGGACTCCCGCCAAAATTGTGGGGTGGCCGGTTAGCATCCTTAACGGGGATTGGACATCGACTCGATAATACGGCACTGCTCGATCACGCCGCCCTCGCAACAAGCAATCAAACGCTCCAACTCCACCTCCAAGCCTTGCAGGTCTCGGATGCGCATTCGAACCTGCTCTAACTGCCCCTCGATTTTTGCGTCCACCCTGGCGCAGGAAGCGTCGCGGTTATCCGCAAAGCCCAGCAACTCTCGAACATCGTCAAGGCTGAAGCCCAGTGTGCGGCTACGTCGGATGAACAATAGACGGTCGCGCTCCTCGTCGGTGTAGAAGCGATAGCCTGATGCTGAACGCCCTGCAGAAGGCAGGAGGCCGACCTGCTCGTAATAGCGGATGGTCACCGCTTTGGTATCAGTCGCCTTCGCCAGATCACCGACTGTGTATTTGGTCGAACTCATTTCGCTTGACCTTATAGTTGCTAGAATCTTCATTCTACGCGCCTTAGGCGATAAGCAAATCTGCGTGCGCTCAATAGAAAAGTGGACTGAATCCTATGGAAGCCCCCTTAAAACAACATCAATCCGGAGCTTGGGCGCTGTTGCTCTGTGCCTGGTTGCTTGCTCTGGTATCAACAATCGCCGTGCTATTCGTTGGTGAAGTCATGGGGCAACTGCCCTGTGTGCTCTGTTGGTTTCAACGAGCCTTCATGTTTCCACTCGTCCTGGTATTGGGCGTCGCCTGCTGTTTATCGGACACCGGTGTTTGGCGCTATGCACTGCCATTAGCAGTCATGGGTTGGCTCATCGCTCTGTATCACAACCTGCTTTATTTCGGACTGATTCCTGAAAGCATCAAACCTTGCGGGGCCGGCCCTTCCTGCTCCGGTGCCGACATGACCATCCTCAGTGGTGTTCCGCTGCCACTTTTATCGCTGGGCGCGTTCAGCCTGCTGATCATTTTTCTCGTTCTTATCCGTCGGAGATTTACCGTATGAGCAGACGCGCCGTCGTCCTCTCCATCAGCGTGCTAGCCATCGTAGGCTTTGCCGTCGCAGCATTTTTCTACAATCGTGCTGCCACTGTGCCCCAGGCTACAGCACCTGTACCGCAAACCAGCGCGCTAGTGCGGTTTAACTCACCAAGCTTCGGCCCTGCCGACGCCCCGGTGACAATCGTAGAATTCTTCGATCCATCTTGTGAAAGCTGCCGTGCCTTCTACCCCATCGTCAAAAAGATGATGTCACAACACCCAGGCGATGTTCGCTTAGTGCTGCGCTATGTGAAGCTTCACGTAGGGTCTGAAGAAGCCATACGTCTGCTCGAGGCTTCACGTAAGCAGGGTGTTTTTGTGCCGGTACTTGAAGCTGTCCTCGCTGCTCAACCGCAGTGGCATGACGATGCGAAAGCATCAGCAGCTTGGGACGTAGCGGCCCAAGCGGGCTTGGACGTGGCTAAGGCTCGTGAGGACATGATGTCGCCGGAGATCACCGCCACGATAGAAAGAGATGCCGCTGATGCCAAAACTGTAGGTGTGAAGGGAACACCGACATTTTTCGTTAACGGTAAACCCCTGACTAACTTCGGCGCTCAACAGCTCTACGATCTGATTTGGAGCGAAATCAACCAAGCTCGTTAATAAGGGCGCGTGCGGAATGCGGAATGAAAAAAGCTCACCGGGCTCGACAATCCGCTTGACCTTATAGTGGCTATAGGGTGTTCACTCTTCACAATAAATTGTGGAGAGTGCCTTTATGAAAAGCTGTTGCGGTGATGAACAAACACCGAAAAGTGACGCCGCCGTTGAGGTATTTGACCCGGCAGCACCGACCGGCTGCTGTGCACCTGCCGCGACTATGTGTAATACAACTACAGCACAGTCCAACAGTAGTTGCTGCTCCGCGAAAACTTTGGACGTCAGCTCAGCGCCTTCTTCAGTAAAGGGCGCGGGTTGCTGCTCCCCCGGCTCCGATATCAGTAAATCGAACTGCGCTGTCGTAGCACCGCCATCTGCCCTGTACAGCCTTGCCGAGCCGAGCCAGCCTGCTGCTACGGTTGATAATGACCTTTTTATCGATGCTTGCTGCCCACCATCTGCTGCGGGTAGTCCCAAAGTCGGCATCGAAAACGTGTCTCCCACCAATACCGACGAAGCGACTCGTTTCAGCAGTTTCAGGATTGGGCAGATGTGCTGTCCTTCCGAGCAGACCATGATCGAGGACAAGCTCGCGAAGATGAGCGGCATTCAAAAGCTCGAGTTCAACATGATGAACCGCACGATGGCTGTCTGGCACGAGCTACCCGACACCTTGGGTATCGAGGCAGCAGTGCTATCGCTGGGCATGCACGCCGAACCTTTGAGGGCTAATGGCAATGCAACCAGCGCAGATACGCCAGAAGTCCTTCCCCAGGCGGAATCACCTAAGAGCACATGGTGGCCATTAGCGCTTTCCGGTGTCGCTGCCGTGGGTGCTGAAGTCCTGCACTTCACTAACTCCGCGCCTGAATGGGTGATAGCGGTCATAGCCTTGTTCGCCATCGTGCTCTGCGGGCCTACGACCTACAAGAAGGGTTTGATCTCGATCAAACACCTCAACCTGAACATCAACGCGCTGATGAGCATCGCGGTTACCGGAGCGGTGTTGATCGGACAGTGGCCAGAAGCCGCGATGGTCATGTTTCTCTTCACCGTTGCGGAAATGGTCGAAGCGAAATCGCTGGATCGTGCGCGCAATGCGATCAAGGGGCTGATGGACTTGACCCCTGAACGAGCTACCGTGCGCCAACCCAACGGTAGTTGGCTGGAAGTCGATGTAAAAACGGTCGAGATTGGGGCCTTGGTTCGTGTCCGCCCCGGCGAACGAATTGGCCTGGATGGTAAAGTCTCTTCTGGTAACTCTACTGTTAACCAAGCGCCCATCACGGGCGAGAGCTTGCCCATCGAAAAAGATGTCGATGATCCTGTCTATGCCGGCTCCATTAACGAATCCGGCTCCTTCGAGTATCGAGTGACAGCTGAGGCCAACAATACGACCCTTGCTCGAATCATTCACGCGGTTGAAGAAGCCCAAAGTTCGCGAGCTCCAACCCAGCGGTTCGTTGATAAGTTTGCCAAAATTTATACGCCAGGGGTGTTCTTTTTCGCCGTCGCGATTGCGGTATTCCCACCACTGTTTATGGGCGGATTGTGGACTGACTGGATCTATCGTGCACTGGTGCTTCTGGTGGTTGCTTGCCCTTGTGCGCTGGTCATTTCCACTCCGGTGTCCATCGTCAGTGGTCTGGCGGTAGCGGCTCGCAAAGGCATTTTGGTTAAAGGCGGCATCTACCTGGAAATAGGCGCCAAGCTGAGTTTCGTCGCGCTCGATAAAACCGGCACCATTACCCATGGGAAACCGGTTCAGACAGACTACATTCCGGTAGCCGAAGACTCAGAGGTACATCCTCAGATTGTTGCCGCCAGCCTCAGTGCACGCTCGGATCACCCCGTATCACAGGCAATTGCCAAGTACGAAGGCTCGGACGCATCAACGTTCCTGCAAGTGGAGAGTTTTGAGGCCCTTCCCGGTCGCGGGGTAAAGGGGATGATTGAAGGCCAGCTCTTCTACCTGGGCAATCACCGACTGATCCAGGAGTTGGGGCTCGGTACTTCGCAGTTGGACGAATCTCTGACTAGCCTGGAGCGCCAAGGCAAAACAGTCGTAGCCTTGACCAGCGCCAGTCAGGTTTTTGCGTTGTTTGCTGTAGCCGATACCGTAAAGGACTCAAGCCAGACAGCGATCAAGGAGCTGCATGCATTGGGTATCAAGACCATGATGCTTACAGGCGACAATTCGTACACGGCTGATGCGATTGCCAAACGAGTTGGGATAGATGAGGCGCGGGGAAACTTGTTGCCCAGCGACAAGCTTTCAGTAATTGATCAATTGAAGGGCCGTAAGCACGTGGTGGGGATGGTCGGTGATGGGATAAACGATGCACCTGCATTGGCCAAGTCTCAGATCGGATTCGCCATGGCCGCGGCTGGCACGGGAACCGCTATTGAAACGGCTGACGTTGCTTTAATGGATGATGATCTGCGCAAGATTCCGGCCTTCGTCCGCCTGTCACGCGAGACAGCTGTGATTCTTAAGCAAAACATTTTGTTCGCCTTAGGTATTAAGGCCATTTTCCTTGTGTTCACCCTCATGGGTTTGGCCACCATGTGGATGGCTGTTTTTGCAGACGTTGGAGTGAGCATACTTGTCGTGCTCAATGGACTTCGATTGCTAAAGAAGTAGATCGCGAGGTGAGGATGAAAGATAAAAGCGTCTTCGCCCGGCCAAGCAACTTTGTGGATGGCTCTTTTCGCCGATATGGGGACGAGCCCGCTTGTGGTATTCAATGGACCACAACTATTGCGGTATTGATTCGAAAGCTACATTGTCAAAATTGATTACTCACATAAGGAATTAAATATGCAATGTCCTATCTGCAAAGATATAGCTTTAGTAATGACTGAGCGCCAGAGCATAGAAATTGACTATTGCCCGCAATGCCGCGGTGTCTGGCTTGACCGAGGTGAACTCGACAAGATTATTGAGCGTAGTCAGCGACAAGAGACCGTTAGATTGCTTCCACAGAACCTCACATCACCTGTCCAAAGTTCGACGCCAGCAGAACAACCTGGTTACAACCAGTACGGGAATAAGCATGGTCATGGAGATCGAGGGAGCCACAGCGGTGGATGGAAAGAAGGTGGCCATCAAAGTCAAAGTGGGCATCAGGGACAACCGAGTCGCAAAAAATCGTTTTTGCAGGAACTATTTGATTAAGATGGCGATTTCTCGCTTATGATCTGAATACTACATCAAACCAGTATCCACCTTTGAATGATTGGTTTGATGATATGGAACGGTTTGGGTGCTAGTAGGTCTTTATATTCTACAGTCCACTCGTTGGATCTTCATTAGGCTACATTTGGGGAAAAATCATGAGTTCAGGGCACAGTCACGGTCAAGTACGTGCGGGTCATGAAAAGATGTTATGGATCGCACTCGCCCTGACGACAAGTTTTATGATTGCTGAGGTCATCGGAGCCTTTGTCACGGGCAGCCTAGCCTTACTGTCGGATGCTGCGCATATGCTGACAGACGTTGTGGCTTTGGCAATATCCTTGCTGGCTATTCATATTGCCAAACGCTCTGCTGACAGGAAGCGCACGTTCGGGTATGCACGATTCGAAATACTTGCAGCCACATTCAATGCTGTCTTGTTGTTTTTAGTCGCTATATACATTGTCTATGAAGCGTATCTTCGACTTAACGCCCCCGCAGAAATTCAGTCGACGGGCATGTTAGTAATTGCAGTGATGGGACTGATAGTTAACCTCATTTCAATGCGTCTGTTGAGTGCCGCTAGTGGGGAAAGTCTCAATGTGAAGGGCGCTTATTTAGAGGTTTGGAGCGATATGGTGGGGTCTATTGGCGTCATCATTGCAGCGCTTGTAATCCGCTTCACCGGTTGGAGTTGGGTTGATTCACTTGTTGCAGCAGGTATCGGATTCTGGGTGCTGCCTAGGACTTGGTCACTGCTCAAGGAAAGCATGAATATATTACTGCAGGGCGTTCCAGAGGGCATCGATATTCAAAAGGTGGAGGCGAAAATATACGGAATCGTAGGAGTAAAAAATGTGCACGATTTGCATATATGGGCTTTAACCAGTGGTAAGAGTGTAATGAGCGTTCACCTGGTCGCTGACTATACCTCCCGCAGTGAACAAGATATTTTAACTGAAGTCACGTCGCTTATGAGTGAAGAGTTTCAGATCAGTCATACTACTGTACAAATGGAAAAAGCAGATTTCCATAGCCAATTAGTTGACGATTATGAAGGCAAGGTCCACTAATTGAGTTCCACTTTTAAGACAAGTTGTTATTTCGGGGATCCACCCCAGAGGGCTAGTTAAAATGAAAAAATTATTTTAAATTGTGCTCTGCATGATAATGCTTTTGTCTCTAACAGTAGAGCCGGTTTTGTCGAGCCCGGCTAGACCAGAAAAGGTATTCGGGTGGATTGAAGAAGGGATACTTTTACCAGAAAATATCGCCGTGAAAATAAAGTTGGATACTGGGGCTCTTACGTCATCCATGGATGCGAAGGACTTAAAAAGATTCCAAAAAGATGGAGAAGAATGGATTCGGTTTAACGTTAAAGTCAAAGACACCAAAACTAAGAAGGTGAGTAGCGCACTCTTCGAACGACGGATTGAACGAAATGTAAAAGTTAGAGGTGCCGGCGGCGCTGAACATCGTCCAGTCGTCATGATGACGATGTGCATAGGAGATAAAATTTATAAAGAGGAATTTTCTCTGAAAGATCGAGGCGAGATGAACTATCCCGTACTGATAGGACGCCGAACATTGGAAGCTTTGGGAGCGGTCGATGTTTCGCGCAAATTCACCGAGGAACCCCACTGCAGTTAATTTTAAATATATTTATATTATAGTTTTAGAGTTACTTTATTTGCAAAGCACCTGGAAGGCATACTCGTATTGAGTGTTGCAAAGGCCGACTGAATCGTCAAATAAAAAGACGGACAGTCGGTCGCAGTTTTTTTAGATGCTTGAAAACTTACCATTCTAATATGAATGGCTCTGAGTGGAGTGTGCGTTAATTTTAATGATGATCTTTAGACTTCATTCTTGCCACTAGTTGGCTGCTATTACTGCTGCTGGCCAGTCATTGAAGTAAGTTTTAATGAGGCCAAGGCTTTGGATTGACATGCGCTAAACAGATCAAGCTCAGGTCGATATGCCGAAGTTTGGATATTCATCAATCCTAATATCGAATGGAATAAGTTGTCATGGGATAGTGATGCGCCTCGCTGTTCCCTCAAGCATTGAACGTCTAGTTTTTGACGAGATTGCATGTTTTTGGAGATCCAGAGAACCATGGGAATGCTAGTCTGCTCTTTGGGCGCCATAGCATAAGGCAGTCCGTGCAAGTATATCCCGTTCTCGCCGAGAGACTCACCGTGATCAGAGACGTAAAGCATAGCCGTATCAAAGCGCTCAGCGTTGCGCTTTAGCAAGTCAATCGTTTGTCCAAGTACATAGTCTGTATAGACGATACTGTTATCATAGGCACTGACTATGCTCTCGCGCGTACATCGCTCTAGTTGGTTATTATCACAAACGGGACCAAATCGCTCGAATTCGCGTGGGTAGCGCTTGTAGTAGGATGGGCCGTGACTACCTTTCATGTGGAGAACCACGACTGAATCACCCTGTTGTTGATCCAAGTAAGCTTGCAGGTCTTGCAATAAGACTTCGTCGTAACACTCGCCTGCTCTGCATAATCCTGATGTTTTCTGATTGTTCAATTTCTCATTTTTTACTCGGTCACAAATACCTTTACAACCCGAATTGTTATCTCTCCAAAGTACCGATACTCCGGCCCGCTGCAACACGTCTAATAAGCCTTCTCTCCGTAACGCCATACCGTCTTTATAGCCTTGTTTACCCGCATCCAAGAACATGCAAGGTAAGGAGATTGCCGTAGCTGTTCCACATGAACTGACATTGGTAAAACTTAAGACACCACGCCGAGTCAATTCCGGATTGGTATCGCGTGTGTAGCCATTAAGCGAGAAGTTCGCGGACCTAGCGGTTTCACCCACAATTAACAACGTCAGGCGTGATTTTTTTACACTCGCAGTAGTTTCTCCTTGGCGGGCATCAGCACCAATGATTTTTAGTTCTGTGGGCTGTGCTAGCTGGCGACGCATATACCCATGGATTGCCGAAACCACATTCGAAGGAACTAACATCAATCTGAGTTCGCGATGGTTACGTACGAGCGATGCATAAGATTGGTAAAGCGTAAATACGATGATTGCCAAACAGGTAAGTGCTGCCGCCAGCCCCATCAATCGATGAGCAAGCGCGCGGGTGCGCGATCGTTGTATCAAACGGACTCGGGTGATAAGCAGCACCGGTAGAACACCAAAACCCAGCATCCATCGCAGTAACTCCCAGTTCAGCAGGTCCGTGGTCTCAGAGATGTCTGTTTGAATAACATTCGTTAGCATGCTGTAGTCAATTACAATGCCGTAGCTATTCATAAAGTAACTCGCTGCTGCCGCAACCAACAGAACAATGGCTAGCACAGGCTTTATGAAGCGTCCCCAAGCCATCGCGCTGAGTAACACGTACAGCCACATCAACACGAACCAAGGCAGGCTAAGCACAAATAAGATGCTTCCGTCTTGTAGGCCTCCCACGCTTTTCCAAACAACTCGCCAAAATGGCCAGTTACTGAACAACAGAAGCCAAGTTGAAACTGCAATAATTAATTGATTGCTACTGAGTATAATTTTCGTACTCAGAATTGGTATTTTTTTATTCATGGGTATCTCGGAATATCTCGACATGATCGTGCGCGCAAACTGTCACTGGACTGCCGCTACGTTTTAGGGAAGAAAAAATCAGCAACAGAGCGATGTAATTCATGGATGCACCAGTGACCCTCAACGCTTTCCTCGGTTGGTTGAAGCTCCACGATTAGCCAAACCGCCAAAACGCCAAAACCGATGAGGATTTTTTTCATGAGATGCCCCCCAAGTAAGTGTTGTACTGATAGATCCGCTCGACTTGACTTAAAAAACAATTTTTTTTGGAGCGAAATGATGGTGGTTGGGTCGCGGGGGTATGGTTTTCTTGCTGACGTTGCGCATCTGTCTTAGTATCGAAGGCATAGGTGATGAAATTGTTTAGATCACTATTCTGATAGGCGCGACTAGTTGTCTAAAAAGGAATTCTAGTTGCGGATGAGAGACCAAAGCGGTCTTGATGCGCTTACCAAGTTCACCACTTTCGAATGCCGATAATCCTCATTGCGCGAAACATCGCCGTACTCGCATAACGCACACTCCTCGGAGTCAGGCGACGCCTTGCAGTTGATTTCAAATATTCGTTGAAAGCTTTGGCAGCCGTTTTTAGTACGGCATCGGGGTTCAAACTCTGTTAAAGCCTGGCTGCGCTATTCTGTATTTCCCGCTCGGCGTCTGCGAGTCTTGGCTCATTTGATAATACGGGTTGGTGACTGTTCCTCGTCTTACATTGGCTGGCTCATGCGCGGTCGTCATCAATGATTCCCGAGGCAGGGAATCAGCCGACCACAACATTTTTCTAATGCGAGATGGCATCACAAAATTTTCGCCCCCAAGGCGCGCCGTTTTCATCGTTTAACAGTAGGGACATCTGCAGCGTCTAGAGTGTTTAGATATATTGCATGCTCAATGTACTGCATAAGAGTTATCGCGAGGGTGACTGAAGAATTACAAATTTGTAATAAGACCATCTATCGTCATCAAGTAGTCTAAAATCTATTTGCCGTATGGTCGTGTGTCTCAATTCACTCATTTAACAGAAACTGAAAAAATGCGCGATATTCTGTAATGGCTTAACTCATCCAGTTGAGATGCTAAAGTGAACCGGTGAGTAAAGTTGCCTAAATGAGTGTGGTGGTATTTTCAATTAGTATCGAGACTTTATAATAAATGCGTATCTTGATAATAGAAGACGATCCGAAAACCGCTCATTATTTGCGCCAGGGTCTGACTGAAAGCGGCTTTATCGTTGATTGCATACAAAACGGAATCGATGGCATAAACTTAGTCTCCCAACAGGCTTATGACCTTGTAGTACTAGACGTAAACCCCCCGCAAAGTGACGACTGGGATCTACTTGTAAGTATTCGCGAGGTAATTATTACCCCGATCATGATGCTTACCGAGAAAGGTAGTGTTGAGGATAAAGTCTTGGGTTTTGATCTAGGCGCTGACGATTACATGGTCAAACCAATTGAGTTTCCTGAGTTGTTAGCTAGAGTCCGTACTTTAATGCGTCGAACTGGGTCGTCGGCATCGCTAAATGTGCTTCGCGTTGGCGATTTGGAGCTCGATCTGGGTAGGCACAGGACCTTTCGCGCTAACCAGCGAATTGACCTGACTAACAAGGAGTTCGCCTTGCTACACTTTTTGATGTGTCAATCAGGCACGACGCTATCGCGCACGCAGATTAAGTCTTCTGTCTGGGGTCTGAGTAGTGATTGCGACACGAACGTTGTTCAAGTAGCAATGAGGAGGCTTCGAGCTAAAATTGATGATCCTTTTGACGACAAGCTTATCCATACATTGC
Organism: Pseudomonas sp. m6p; assembly: GCF_055760375.1. Taxonomy (NCBI): domain Bacteria; kingdom Pseudomonadati; phylum Pseudomonadota; class Gammaproteobacteria; order Pseudomonadales; family Pseudomonadaceae; genus Pseudomonas; species Pseudomonas sp. m6p. The sequence continues at coordinate 5,809,387 of NZ_CM147084.1, read as the reverse complement.
GAGGTGCTGGATATGTCCTTGAGTCGCGTGCCCATTAACCCCGTTTAGCCATTCTTATTTTGATATTGTGCGAAATAATTGGATTGCACTAAATTAAACGCGCTGAAAATATTGATTATAGAAAAGCAGTTATGTAATCTCTAAAATTGTCTCAGGAAGCGGAATGGTTCTGCAGTAGGGATTTAATTTTGCACCAAGCGCTTAAGATAACGTTAAAATCTAGATTGCACGAAAGTCTATACGATTTGCAGTTTAGAATAAACATGCTGAATTTAGCTTAATTCCGAAGTAGGGGGTTGCGACGCTATATCTGCAAGACCACACACTCTCGAGTGATTATCCATGAAGGCATGATCAACCTGCGTAATAGGTGGGTATCACAAAGATCGGTACCAATAGATGTTCACGTTGGATTGCTCTTGGGCACTAGTAATGTATCTTGACGAAGGTTATATTTTGCACAGGGCTATTAAATCTTCACTATCCATTGGTGAGTCATCGGTTTCATCTCTGGCTGAGCAAAAAGAGTAATGTTGTCTTTGGGTTTTTAAGCATCGATCCCCACTTATATATTACCTAGTGATCTGACTCGTGCAGCCAAGCTGTTTTATATTGCTTTTGATTAAATTAAATCCTAACTAAAAACCTCCCCCGGTCTTTGAGAGTTTAAGTTACTAGTTGAAATGTTCTTCGGGAATGTAATTCTGAAGGTTGTCGGATGCCCTGGTATACTAAAGACATCTGCTGTTCCATGATGGAGGCTCATGATAGATCGGACAATAGCCAATCCTAATCCAGTGCCACCTTCAGCTCGTGAGCGACTATTATCCACTCGATAGAAACGATCGAAGATATTAAGCAAGTGATGGCGTTCAATTCCCACTCCGGGATTGCTTATTGAAAGGGAGACTTCTTCGGTTCGCGTTTCAATGGAAATAACAACCGACTCTTCTATCGGGCAGTGACGAATGGCGTTTGATAAAAGATTCGAAATGGCGCGCTGAATCATGAGTCGATCGCCTGAAACTTTACCCTGACCACTGACGGTTATGCCGACGCACTTTTCTTCAGCCGAAAGAGAAAAAAGATCAATTACTTTTAAAGCTTCGTCTTCCAGCAAAATGTTTTCGAATGGTACAAGTGCGGCTGGGTGACTTACTTGGGCTAAAAAAAGCATATCAGATATAATTCTAGTGACTCGCCCCAACTCTTCGGTGCAAGACTCTAGTACAGACTTATACTCCTTTACTGAGCGATCACGAGAAAGAGTTACCTGTGCTTTCCCCATAAGGTTCGTAATCGGTGACCGCAACTCATGCGCCAAATCATCTGAAAACTGAGTGAGTTGTTGGACTCCGCTATCAAGTCGGTGAAGCATGAAATTTATGCCATGAGCTAGCTCACTGATCTCTTGGGGCATATTGACAACGGAGAGTCGGTGACTGAGATCTTGGGTTGATACCATTCCCGCAACTTCACAGAATTCCCGGAGTGGGGACAATCCGCGTTGCACTATCGCCCAAGCACTGATACCAATAAGGATCAACAACAGCGGAACCGCTACGATGGTTGAACTCAAATAAGAGCTTAACAGTGATTCATCATTCGAGCGGTCCATAGTCAGCAAGACTGATACGAATTCACCATCTTTTAGCCTCATGAGTTTCGCTGCTGTGAGGATGTGATTTTCGCTTTCCTGTGCCGAGGAGTAGTAAGAAATCTTAGTGCTATCGGTTGCTCCGATTTTGCTCCTAGAAACTACGGTTATATCTGCTCCAAAACTCAGGACAGGGACACTCAGATTTTCATCATCAAAAATAGTGAGATTAAGATTGTCATGCCCTAGCACTTGATCTAATAGTGCGTGTGGCTTTAGGCTCATGTTGCTAGTACTGATATCCATCAGTAAACTGTGCTCAATTTGATTCATTTTCTTTTCTAAGCTGTTTTTTGCACGCAAATCAAGCTCGTGGGTAAGCGCTAAATAGGCCAGAATCGCTAAAGAAACTACTAGTACTGCTCCCATTATACTTACTGTCAAACCCAATCGCATTGACAGGCTGACTTGCTTCATTTTCTCTCCTCCAGTACATAACCTACGCCGCGGAGCGTATGGATTAATTTAGTTTCAAATGGGTCATCTATTTTAGCTCTGAGCCTACGTATCGAAACTTCGACAACATTGGTGTCGCAATCAAAATTCATGTCCCAAACCAATGAAATGATCTGAGTACGAGATAACACCTCTCCAGATTGACGCATTAATAGATGGAGCAGTGCGAATTCTTTCGTCGTCAAATCTATGCGTTGTTTTCCGCGAAATGCGCGATGCCTTCCTTGATCAAGTTCAAGATCAGCAACTTTTAACACTTCTTGAATTGGTATGTGTTCGCTACGACGCATTAGAGTGCGTACTCTTGCCAGCAACTCTGGAAATTCAAATGGCTTGACAAGATAGTCATCAGCCCCCAGATCCAATCCTCTAATTTTATCTTCTAAGCGTCCTCTTGCAGTAAGCATCATTACCCTAGTACTGCTAGACCGCCGAATATTTTCAAGAACGTCCCATCCGTGCATTTCAGGAAGATTTACGTCAAGTAATACCAGATCATAAGCTTGCTGCCGTGCCAGATGGAGTCCATCAGCTCCTGTCGATGCGCAATCTACAATATAGCCACTTTCAGTTAGACCCTGATGTAAGTATTCAGCAGTCTTTGGCTCGTCCTCTATCACAAGAATACGCATAGGAATTAACCCTTCTTAAAGTGGTTCGTAATGGCTCTTTTCGTAGAATCTGTTTAAAGTTAACCATCTGTTTAAACGTTGGATTCTGGTTGCATTTTTAATTTTCTGGGATCATAGAGTTTAAAACTAACAAGGTTTCGTGCGACCCTCGTCACCCTGTAGTACAAGAGCCGCCTCCCGTTTTTGTCTAGGGATGTCGCTTGGTGCGAGCACTTATTGCCCTAATCCTAATGCATTAAGTGAGGCTTATTCGTTAGATAACGTATTTGTAATTCTTCAGTCACCTTGTTGATAGGTGTACGGAATTATATTTGCCTCATGGGAAATTCTTTTTGTATAAAGGTTTTGGGGAATGATGGAATTACTTCGGTTTAGAAAGTTTATTGCTCACCCAATCACGCATAAAACCATGCTACAAGCAGGTCTTATTTCGATCCTTGCTCTTTTGAATGCTCCTTTGTTAGCCGCAAACGCTCAAATGCTCACAATGGATCAAGCGCTTGAAACTGCATTTTCCAACAACCCAGACCTAGCGGCCGCTCAATGGGAGACAGGTATTGCTCAGGGAGAGCGACAGCAGGCTGGATTGATTCCAAACCCTGAGGTTTCCTGGGAGGCTGAAGATACTCGGCGAAACTCGCGCACCACGACGGTAATGATCAGCCAGCCGATAGAGCTTGGCGGTAAGCGTGGAGCTAGGATTGAAGTGGCCAATAGAGCTCAGGACGCAGCGGGGATTGAGTTGGAGCGCAAGCGTAACGTTCTGCGTGCCGATGTCATTCAGGCTTTTTATAGTTCCTCAACGGCTCAGCAAAGACTGCTGCTGTCACGTCAATCACTTGAGCTCGCCGAGCGCGGTTTGCGTGCAGCGCAAGGTCGCATCAAGAGTGGCAAATCCTCACCCGTTGAAGGTACGCGCGCAGAGGTTCAGCTATCAGAAGTGCGCCTAGAGTTGAGGCGGGCTGAGCGGGATGAGGCCAGTGCCTACCAGAGACTCGCTCAGGTCATGGGGGCGCCTTTGCCTGCATTTGTGTCCGTAGGTGATCCAAATCGGTCGATGCCAACCGTGCCCGATTCGTCGCTGCTGTTTAGCCGAATTGGTGAAACTGCAGAGCTACGATTAGCAAAACTGCAAATAGATCAGCGGGAAGCCTCTCTTGGTCTTGAGAAGGCTCGTCGAATTCCGGACCTGACCGTGAGTATCGGGAGTCAATACGACGAGCGTGAGCGCGAGCGGGTGAATGTCGTAGGGCTATCTATGCCCATCCCGTTGTTTAACCGTAACCAAGGCAACGTACTGGCCGCAGCCCGCCGTGCCGATCAATCTCGCGACCTTCGGAATGCCAGTGAGTTACGACTGCGCACAGAGATCCAAACCACCTTAGATCAGTGGCTGACTGCTAACACTGAAGTGGCGTCGTTCAATCAAACCATCCTGCCTGCAGCGCAAAGTGCCGTCGATACCGCTACCCGAGGTTTCGAAATGGGTAAGTTTAACTTTCTCGACGTGCTCGATGCTCAGCGCACATTGATTAGCGCTCGCACGCAATACATCCAAGCCATCGCCGAGGCGACAGACGCCTGGGTGCGTATCGAGCGAATTTTCGGTGATGTTGCCATTCTCACTCGTACCCCGTGAATTTCATATAACGCTTTTTTTACCGCTGCTCAGTATCGCAATACCACGTTAATCCGTGAATGCCGACTGGGTTGCGCAGGGAGTCTCCATGGATAAAAAACTAATCCTCGTCTCGGCACTAACCTTGGCAATAGGTATAGGCATCGGTTCGTTTTGGATGACAAGCCCATCGGTGCCTTCAGCTGAAGCTCAGACTCAGGAGGGCAAAGGCTATGACGATCACGGCGATGAAACTGCTGACGGAAAACCGGCCGAGGGCGAACACGCAGAAGGCGAAGCTGAAGAGGGTCATTTGACTCTGAGCGAAGAGCAGATCAGCTCTGCCGGCATCCAACTGGTTGAAGCGAAAGCGCAGAGCATCAGCCTTTCATTGCCCTTTCCTGGAGAAATCCGTTTTGATGAAGACCGCACTGCGCACGTGGTGCCCCGCGTACCTGGTGTCGTTGAGTCGGTTCATGCCAATCTTGGTCAACCAGTGAAAAAAGGTCAGTTGCTGGCCGTAATCGCTAGCCAACAAATTTCTGATCAGCGCAGTGAACAAGCCGCTGCGCAACGTCGTCTTGAGTTGGCGCGTACTACCTACGAGCGAGAGCGACAGTTATGGCAGGACAAAATCTCTGCAGAACAGGACTTCCTGCAAGCCCGCCAGGCTTTGCAAGAAGCTGAAATTGCTCTCAGCAATGCTCGGCAAAAAATTAGCGTACTGAGTGGTAGCTCGGTCGCCAGCGGGGGTAATCGATATGAATTGCGTGCGCCGTTTGACGGGGTTGTAGTCGAGAAACATTTGGCCCTCGGTGAAGTTGTCAGCGAAACCACCAATGCCTTTACGCTCTCCGACTTGTCGCGTGTGTGGGTGACCTTTGGAGTCTCACCAAAGGATTTGAACAAGGTACTCGTAGGCAAATCGGTCAAGGTCAGTGCGCCGGAGTTGAATGCTGAAGTCACTGGAACCGTGGCCTATGTCGGCAGTTTGTTGGGCGAGCAAACCCGTACAGCCACGGTCCGCGTGACATTGGAAAATCCACAAGGTGCATGGCGTCCGGGGCTATTTGTGACCGTGCAGGTTGACACCGGTACTCGGCAGACAAAGGTCGCTGTACCAGAGGCGGCTCTTCAGACGGTCGAGGACAAGCAAACTGTTTTCGTTCGAACGGAGGACGGGTTTAGAGCTCAGCCAGTGGAGACAGGTGGTCGTTCGGCGGGTCTGGTCGAGATCAAGGAAGGCCTGGAGCCCGGAGCTCAAATCGCCGCCGCCGGTAGTTTCATTTTGAAATCAGAATTGGGTAAAGCCTCGGCTGAACACGCCCACTGATCCGCCATTTCCACGAGAAGGTTCTCATGTTCGAACGCCTGATCCAATTTGCCATCGAGCAGCGCATTATCGTACTGCTCGCGGTTTTCCTCATGGCCGGCCTCGGTATAGCAAGCTATCAGAAGCTGCCGATCGACGCGGTTCCCGATATCACCAACGTCCAGGTGCAAATCAACACGGGGGCAGCAGGTTTTTCACCACTGGAAACCGAACAACGCATCACGTTCCCCATCGAAACAGCAATGGCTGGTTTACCGGCTCTAGAACAAACTCGTTCGCTGTCACGCTCGGGTTTGTCGCAAGTTACTGTTATTTTCAAAGAGGGCACGGACCTCTTCTTCGCTCGGCAATTGGTCAACGAACGATTACAGGTGGCCAAAGAGCAACTGCCAGAAGGTGTGGAAGCTGTCATGGGACCGATCTCAACCGGTCTTGGTGAGATTTTCCTGTGGACGGTCGAGGCTGAAGAGGGGGCTGTCAAGGAGGACGGCAGTCCCTATACGCCGACCGACCTGAGGGTGATTCAAGACTGGATCATCAAGCCTCAACTGCGCAATGTTCCTGGGGTCGCCGAAATCAATACCATTGGCGGGTTTGCCAAGGAGTATCAGATTGCGCCCGATCCAAAACGCTTGGCCGCTTACAAGCTCACGCTGACTGACCTTGTTACAGCGCTGGAGCGCAACAACGCTAACGTCGGTGCCGGTTACATCGAGCACAGCGGCGAACAGTTACTGATTCGTGCACCTGGTCAAGTAGCAACCACCGACGATATCGCCAATATCGTCATGGCCAATGTCGACGGTACGCCAATACGTGTGAAGAATGTTGCAACCGTGGATATCGGCCGTGAATTGCGCACGGGAGCAGCGACCGAAAACGGTCGTGAAGTGGTGCTCGGCACAGTGTTCATGCTAATCGGCGAGAACAGCCGCACCGTGGCGCAGGCCGTTGCCAACAAGCTTGAGCAAATCAACCGTTCACTGCCAAAAGGGGTTGTAGCAGTCACTGTCTATGACCGTACCAATCTTGTGGACAAGGCGATTGCCACGGTAAAAAAGAACCTGATCGAAGGTGCAATCCTAGTGATTGCGATTCTATTCCTGTTCTTGGGAAATATACGTGCAGCGCTGATCACTGCCATGGTTATCCCGCTCGCTATGTTGTTCACATTCACCGGCATGTTTACCAATAAAGTTAGCGCCAACCTGATGAGCCTTGGGGCTTTGGACTTTGGCATCATCGTCGACGGTGCGGTGGTAATTGTTGAAAACGCCATCAGGCGTTTGGCCCATGCGCAGCAACACCACGGGCGCATCCTCACTCGCTCTGAACGTTTTCACGAAGTATTCGCTGCTGCCAAGGAAGCACGCCGACCATTAATTTTCGGTCAGTTGATCATTATGGTCGTGTACCTACCGATTTTTGCGCTTACTGGCGTCGAAGGAAAAATGTTCCACCCGATGGCCTTCACCGTAGTGATCGCCTTACTGGGGGCGATGTTGTTGTCAGTAACTTTTGTCCCTGCTGCGATTGCGATGTTCGTGACCGGCAAGGTCAAGGAAGAAGAAAACGTCATCATGCGTGGCGCCCGCCGGATGTATGCTCCAGCTTTGGACTGGGTCATGGGCCATCGATCGTTGGCATTCGCCATGGCATTAGGCGTGATCACAATATGCGGTGTGGTCGCAAGTCGGATGGGTAGTGAGTTTGTGCCGAGTCTCAGCGAAGGCGATTTCGCGTTGCAAGCATTGCGTGTCCCAGGTACCAGCCTGACGCAATCGGTAGAGATGCAGCAACGCCTTGAAACCCTGGTATTGGCAAAAGTACCGGAGGTCAAACGGATGTTTGGTCGTACAGGTACTGCCGAAATTGCCTCCGATCCAATGCCTCCAAACATTTCTGACAGCTATGTGATGCTCAAGCCGAAGAGTCAATGGCCTGATCCGAATAAATCAAGGGAGGCATTGATAGACGATATTCAAAAAGCTGCAGCTGCGATGCCCGGAAGCAACTATGAGCTTTCTCAGCCTATTCAACTGCGTTTCAACGAGTTGATTTCAGGCGTACGTAGTGATGTGGCGGTCAAGGTATTCGGTGATGACATGGCGGTGCTCAACGGCACCGCTGCAAAAATCGCCGCATCAATGCTGAAGATCAATGGTGCCTCCGAGGTCAAAGTTGAGCAAACGTCGGGACTGCCGGTACTGACCATCAACATCGACCGCGACAAAGCCGCCCGTTACGGACTCAACGTAGGCGACGTGCAAGACACCATTGCGGTGGCAGTTGGCGGTCGACAAGCCGGTACGATGTATGAGGGAGACCGCCGATTTGACATGGTGGTGCGTTTATCCGACGCGATGCGTAAGGATCTCGAGGGATTGTCCACATTGCTAATCCCGGTACCGGCGTTGCTCAACACCAATGCTGACCAGATCGGATTCATAGCTCTTTCAGAGGTGGCGACCCTCGATCTAGTGTTGGGACCTAACCAGGTCAGCCGAGAAAACGGCAAGCGTCTGGTGATCGTCAGCGCCAACGTGCGTGGGCGTGATATCGGCTCTTTTGTACAGGAGGCCAGTAGCGCCATTGATAAGGAAGTGCAAATCCCATCCGGTTACTGGACCACTTGGGGAGGGCAGTTCGAGCAGCTCCAATCCGCTGCCAAGCGACTACAGATTGTAGTGCCGGTTGCCCTGCTTCTGGTGTTCGCACTCTTGTTCATGATGTTCAACAACCTCAAGGATGGCCTACTGGTGTTTACTGGTATTCCGTTCGCATTGACAGGGGGTGTCATGGCTTTATGGCTGAGAGACATCCCGCTATCGATCTCGGCAGGTGTTGGTTTCATCGCGTTGTCGGGAGTGGCGGTGCTAAACGGTCTGGTGATGATCGCTTTCATACGTAATCTACGCGAGGAAGGACATTCTTTAAGTTCCGCAATTAATGAAGGGGCTCTCACACGTTTACGTCCGGTGTTGATGACAGCTCTCGTGGCCTCTCTTGGGTTTATTCCGATGGCACTGGCAACCGGAACGGGGGCAGAGGTTCAAAGACCCCTAGCTACCGTAGTAATCGGGGGAATCCTATCCTCAACTGTGTTGACTCTGCTGATACTGCCTGCTCTTTATCAATGGGTGCACCGCCGAGACGAGGAAGAAACCAAAGACGACAAAATAGCATCCATATAATTTAGTTTTCTCAAAGCCTCCTATCGAGATTCGATGGGGGGCTTTTTTATGTGCGCAACATAACGAATCTGTAATCTAGGCGCCACCGTGTTGATAGGTTCGAATTGATACCCTAAGAGTGTCAACTAGATGAGGTGTCAGTATGAAAATTGCTCAAATTTTTGCTCTTGCGAGTGCTTTAGTCCTTTCTTCAGTTGCTTTAGCCGAAGGTGGCGGAGACAGAACCTTTGAGAAAATGATGGTCGCAAATGATCTAGCAATGGAGAAGTACGTGGCTAAAGAAGGAAAAATCGAGCCAGTAGTGTCAAGTGATGCTAAAGATGAGACTGATGAAATGTAAATGTAGCAGTACGCTGAATAAAAAAAACCGCTTCCGGTTTCCGGTTGCGGTTTTTTTTGGATGGCAGATTGGACATCGGTAATCCTGGCGCCACACCTACGCAATGTTCTAGTTGATATTCTGGTAACTGTTAATATATGAGGTACTCAATATGAAATTCATGAGCATTATTACTCTCGCTGGAACTCTGGCGTTATCCTCTCTTGTCTCTGCTGAAGGGGGAGGAGACAAAACCTTTGAGAAAATGATGGCGGCTAATGCTAAAGCTATGGAGCAGTATGCTATTAGCCAAGGGAAAAGCGCACCTGTAGCGAAACAATACGAGTACGGAATGAAGATGGATGTTGTGAAAGTGATCAGTGTGGTGCGGCCTGCAAAAGTCTGCGCGGTGGTGCCAGCCGCCATGACTTATGAAGATTCAAATGGGCAGCTAAATACGATTAGGTACACTGTGGCTGGAGAGTGTCGCAAACGTGGTGGCTAGTAGCTATCCTACTATCTGAACAATCTATAACGCTCGACTGATATGAAAAATAGGAATCGGGCGTTTTTTAGATTCGCTTCGAACAGGTATAAAAAAGACGTCCCGAGGGACGTCTTAAAAATTCACCCTTTTCCGAAGGAGCTTCTAAAGGTGAAATTGTAGCTTTAACTGAGCAACAATGAGTTTCCAGATTTTCACAGGCTTGCTACTTGTCTGTAGAGATCTAACCAGATGCGCTAGCTAGATTCCTAATAACTCCCACTCACTATAAGCAATCCTAGTTAACGTGGAGATGATTGAAAAATTACAATTTTGAAATTTTCAATCAAAAATGGGACAATTTAGAAGAACCGAGAATTTTCCCGTTTAGGTATTACAGAATGGCGAGTGGGTACTCAACAATCACACGGACCTCATCCAGATCCGATTCAAAAGCGGTTGCGCGAGTATTCGCTTGCCGCAAGCGGAAAGACATATCTTTCAAGGAACCTGTCTGAACGACGTACTTCACCTCAATGTCGCGCTCCCAACGTTTCTGATCTGTCAACGGGTTCCCGTCTGCATCGCGCCTCATGTATGTTGCGTTAGCGTTGGAATAGTCAGCGTCGGTGCCGCGACCATAACGTGTCATAAACGACAGGCCTGGTACGCCGTACGAGCTCATGTCGAGGTCGTAGCGAACCATCCACGAACGTTCTTTTGGCGAGTTAAAATCGCTGTATTGGATCGAGTTGTCGAGAAAGATAGAGTCCGACTGACGCAGATAGTCGAAGTCGTCATTACCATTATTTCGCTGGTGAGAAAGTGCAAGTGAGTGCGCACCATACTTCACGCCAACTTTAGCGCTCCAAATATTGTTGTCGAATTCTCCCAGCAGTTTCTTTCCTTCATCAACGGCCTTGTAGTAATTCACGCCACCGAATACAGAAAGCTGATCAGACAGTGAGTAATTCAATCCCGTGCCCGCATAGTATTGATTCCAAGCGTCTTTGAGGCGACTGGAATAGAGACTAACGATGATATTTTTGTTAACGTTGTAGTCGCCGCCGAAATAGCCTACCCAAGGTGAATTAACAGGCCCTGCATAGAATGTCGCGAAGTTGTCGCGCATATTGCTGGAGACTGGTTGGCTCATGGCGTGCAGGCGACCACCTTGAACAGTCAGTCCTTCAATGCTGGTATTGGTCGCGGTTACACCGCGGAAACTTTCGGGTAGTAGTCTTGAGTCGCCAGAAGCCACGACGGGGTTCGCTGGAAAAACATCACCAACTTTCACTACTGTGTCAAAAGCGCGAACCTTTGCTGCCCCACCGACTTTTGTGTACTCATCTCGAGCCTCACCATCGCCATTGACAGGCAGTACATCGAACGAACTACGACCACCATTTCGACCGTCACCCGTATCAAGCTTCAACCCAATCATCGCGAAAGCATCGACGCCCACACCGACAGTGCCTTGAGTAAAACCGGATTCAAATTTACTGATGATCGCGTGCGACCAAGTCTCTGAATAACCATTGCCTGTGGGGCTTGATTGCCCGTTACGATGGTCACGATTGAAGTAGAAATTTCGATTTAGCACGGAAAGACTACTATCTTCGATAAATCCCCCAGTCTTTTCCTCTGCGAATGCCATGGAAGGCCCAGAACTGACAACCAACGCTAAAGCGGCCATTGAGAATTTTGTATTGTTATCCATTAATCACTCCTTAGGTTTGGCAGAACTAGTAAGTTCTTCGGCTGGAATTATTGTTTACGGAAAGCGCGTTGCGCTTTCGTATCGTCGCCGACTTGTATCGTTGCAATTTGAAGATAACAGGGAGATGATTGAAGAATTACAATTCTGTAATGTCTGTATTTTTTTTCAAAAAAATATTTCTGCGGCACATACCCACCGATGAGTGGCTCCTATTTACAACGAATCTTCGCATGTGTCTCCTGACGGGCGGCATGATTTAAACTTGAAGCGCATGCGTAGGGTCCGACTGGTTTTTAAGTGCGAATCCGGCGGTGACGATTGCTCGCGTGTTCACCAATACATTCTCGGGGATACGGATGTCAGACGTAGCGCTGTTCATCATCGCGCAGTTTTTCGGTGGGTTAACGGCGCTGTTCCTGGCGAAGGTTCTCGGTGCTAAAGACGTTGTCGTGGATATCCCGCAGCCTAGTCCCCATGAGCAAAAGCTCACAATTCACTGAACGATGCTCTCTACGGTTCGTGGATGCGGTAAGCCCGCTCAAGGCGTAGTTCACGTTCCTATCGCGACATCCTGAAGGGCTAGGCCTTAAGGTGGTTCAGCCTTTCAAACGCGATTTTTTAAAGGGGCAGTAAGGAAAGACATGAATTACAAAGTGAGGGTTGCTACACCATCTGATGCCCCTGCCATCCAGATTATCTATGCTCCAATGGTTTGAACTCAGTCATCTCGTTCGAGCTGATACCACCGACTGTTGATGAGATGGCATCAAGAATAACCGCAACACTACCGCCGCATCCCTATCTGGTAGCCGAGGTGGAGGGCAACGTCGTTGGATACGCTTACGCAAGCGAGCATCGAGCGAGAGAAGCCTATCGATGGTCGGCGGATGTCACCGTGTATGTTGATCCGGCTGTGCACCGAAAAGGGGTTGGTCGTGCGCTTTATCAGCAGCTTCTACCAGTTCTAGAGAAACAGGGGATTCATGCAGCCTATGCCGGCATTGCCTTACCCAACGCAGGAAGTATAGGTATCCATGAAGCACTCGGGTTCACCCACATCGGCACCTACCCAGAGGTTGGGTTCAAGCACGGCCAATGGCATAGCGTGGATTATTGGCGTAAACCGATTTGTGCTGTGACGCCGCCAATAGAAATCATCCCGTTCAGTGAGATAAAGGGAGAGTTGAGAAACCAGGTGTGAGGCGACCTGGCTACTATTCGTCGCCATCGGTACCAGGCTGTTCGCTGAGAGCTATGCTTATGGATGATTCACGTTCGAGTCAGTTTACCGACCGGCTGGAGGGATGAATGAATTTGGCGGCGTTTACCTCGCTGCTTTCCGCAGGCGAAAACATAAACGGGTGCCCACTCCCCGATTTAGATGCAGTGACATTCGCAGGTCTGCATTTTCCTTCCCGTGCATATTGCCTTGTTGCTGATTGGGTAATCTTGGATCTCGAAGTTACAACACGTCAACGAATAGCCATCACCGATAGAGGGCTTATCCCTGCCTTGGTTTACGCATTGACGGTTATCCAAGATAGAAAAGGTCGTTTTGCGCCTGGTGATTGGGTCAGATCAACGTTGGGGGTTTCCTTCACTCACAACTGCTTGTTTGAGACGAAAAATACGGTTTATGTGCTTATGGGAGCCGGCCGTAGGTTGCGCACAGATTTAGACATCGCACTGAGCTTGTGCTGAAGACCGCAGATTATGCTGCTCCCCTCCTGACCGCTTACTTCAGTTGTTGGTGTCACACTATGTTGGGAGCAGCCCGGCCCTGTATTTGAAGCGCAGCCCATCTGTGTCAATCTATGTTGCTGTTGTCTTTATCGCGAATCATCCTACAGACCCCGATTTACGCGATGGGTTGTGTCAAACTATGTTGTTGGTACCCAGACCCGCAAAAATCGCAGCCTCGGCTGCGATTTTTGTATCCGACTCGAGGGCATCCATGGACCGCTTCCAGGAAATGCAGATCTTCGCCACGGTGGCTCAGGAGCAGGGCTTCTCGGCAGCGGCGCGACGCCTTGGCTTGTCCGCCGCCAGTGTCACTCGCGCGGTTGCAGCGCTGGAGCAGCGTATCGGCACGCAGTTGCTGATCCGTACCACACGCAGTGTGCATCTGAGCGAAGCGGGTCAGCGTTATCTGGAAGACTGTCGGAGAATTCTCGCCGAAGTGCAGGAAGCCGAGGATTCGGCGGCCGGCAGTCACGCCCAGCCCCGTGGGCAATTGACGGTGACTGCGCCGGTTTTGTTCGGTGAGTTGTTTGTCACGCCACTGATGACCAGTTATCTGACGCAATACCCGGACGTTTCGATCAATGCGCTGTTGGTTGATCGAGTGGTAAGCATGGTCGAGGAGGGCATCGATGTCGCGGTGCGCATCGGTGAGTTGCCGGACAGCAATCAGCACGCGATCCGGGTTGGCGAAGTGCGGCGGGTGATCTGTGCGTCGCCGGCTTATCTGGCCCGGTACGGCCGCCCCGAGCATCCACAGGCGCTGGCCGGCGCGCCGGTGGTGGCGACCTCGGCCATCGGCCAGTTGCGCAGTTGGCCGTTTGTGGATCAGGGCGAAGCGATCAGCGTGCGGCCAGAACCGAGGCTGGTGGTCACCGCCAACCAGGCGGCGATTACTGCGGCTTGCCTGGGCTTGGGGCTGACCCGGGTGTTGTCTTATCAGGTCGCCGGCAAGGTGGCCTGCGGTGAGCTGGAAATTGTCCTCGCCGACTTCGAACTGCCGCCGCTGCCGATCCATGTGGTGTATCAAGGCGGGCGCAAGGCTCCGGCGCGGGTACGCAGTTTTGTCGACCATGCAGTGAAAGCCTTGCGAGAGCACCCGGCGCTGCAGAACGCAGCGTTATTTCATCCAGTGAAATAATCGATTGCGATTGCTGGTGATTCTGTTGCTTTGAAGATGGGTGGAAGATGGCCTCCATCGGCGCTGCCATCCCGAACGGCGCCACCTCCAGCGGAGTCGACCATGCAAGCGATCAAACTCTACAACTTCCCGCGTTCCGGCCACGCCCATCGGGTGGAGCTGATGTTGTCCCTGCTGCAACTGCCGACCGAACTGATCCTGGTCGATCTGGCCAAGGGTGAGCACAAGCAGGCGCCGTATCTGGCGATCAACAGCTTCGGCCAGGTGCCGGCGATCGATGATGGCGGTGTAGTGCTGGCCGACTCCAACGCGATTCTGGTGTACCTGGCGCTCAAGTATGGCAATGGTCGCTGGCTGCCGACCGATCCGCTGGGCGCTGCAAGGGTTCAGCGCTGGCTGTCGGCCGCAGCAGGGCCGATTGCTTTCGGACCTGCTGCTGCCCGATTGGTGACGGTGTTTGGCGCACAGTTGAATGCTGAAGAAGCGATTACCCGTGCGCACAACCTGCTCAAAGTGATGGACGTGGAACTGGGCAAGACCCCGTACCTGGCCGGCAGCGAGCCGACCATCGCCGACGTGTCCGCCTACAGCTACATCGCCCATGCGCCGGAAGGCAACGTGTCGCTGGACGACTACACCAACGTGCGTGCCTGGCTGGCGCGGGTTGAAGCCTTGCCCGGTTTTGTCGGCATGCCACGCACGGTCGCTGGTCTGCAAAAGACTGCCTGAGGTTCAGCCCTGATCTGATCGAGTTATCCACAATGCGCCGGCGGCGCGGGGAGAGGCGTGATGGAACGTTCACCGTGGCACGCTGGCGAGCAACAACTGCAGGCCCATGTCGGCGTTGCCGAGCGCATGGAGGCCTTTGGCCGAAAAGTGATTCGCGACTGGATGCCGGATCAACACCGCGCCTTTTATGAGCAATTGCCGTTCATGCTGTACGGCGCGGTCGATGGTGACGGGCGTCCATGGGCCAGTGTGCTCGAGGGCGCGCCAGGGTTTGCTCATTCGCCTGATCCCGGGCATCTGCATTTCGCCAGCCAACCCGCTGCTGATGATCCAGCGCAATTGCGCAATGGCGAACCGATCGGGTTGCTCGGCATTGAATTGCATACCCGCCGCCGCAATCGCCTCAACGGTCATGTCGCCAATCTCACCGAGCAGGATTTCGAGGTGAGCGTGGATCAGGCTTTCGGCAACTGTCCGCAATACATCCAGCTACGCCAGTTTCAGCGCGTACCGCTGACCGATCCGCAGACGCGGCCAGCGCAGCACGGCAACGGTCTTGATGACGCGGCCCGGGCGATGATCGAAAGCGCCGACACCTTCTTTGTCGCCAGTTACGTCGATACCGACGGACAACGTGCGGTGGATGTTTCCCATCGCGGCGGGCAGGCCGGATTTGTCCGGGTCGAAGGTCATCGCCTGACCATCCCGGATTTTGCCGGCAATCTGCACTTCAACACGCTCGGCAATCTGCTGCTCAATCCCAAGGCTGGCCTGCTGTTCATCGACTTTTCCACAGGCGATGTGCTGCAACTGAGCGGGCGGACCGAGATCATCCTTGAAGGGCCGCAGATTGAAGCGTTCCAGGGCGCCGAGCGTCTGTGGACATTCGAGGTAGAGAAACTCGTGCGGCGTCCGGCGGCACTGGCCCTGCGCTGGCGCTTCGACGGCATGTCGCCCACCAGCCTGCTGACCGGCACCTGGGCCCAGGCTGATGCACGTCTGCAGGCCAAGGCTCTCGGTGACCGCTGGCGGCCGCTGCGGGTAACCCGTATCGAAAGGGAGAGCCAGCACATCCGCTCGATCTATCTGCAACCGGACGACGGTGCAGGGATGCCAGTGTTTCAGGCCGGCCAGCATCTGCCGCTGCGCTTCATTCTGGGTGGAGAAACGCATATCCGCACCTACAGCCTGTCGAGTGCGCCATCGGATGATTTCCTGCGCATCAGTGTGAAACGCGAGGGCCTGGTTTCAGGCCACTTGCACCAGCAGGTCCGGGTCGGCGATGTCCTTGAGGCACGGGCGCCACAGGGGCACTTCACAGTGGCGCCGCTGGAACACCGGCCGCTGGTGCTGCTGGCGGCGGGGGTTGGTATCACGCCGTTGCTGTCGATGCTGCGTGAGGTGGTGTACCAAGGTCTGCGCACCCGGCGGATTCGGCCGACGTGGTTGCTGCAGAGTTCGCGCAGCCTGGCCGATCAACCGTTTCGCCAGGAACTTGATCGCTTGCTGGACAGTGCTGGCGACGCGGTTCGGGTGATTCGCCTGCTCAGCCAGCCGGAAGCCGATGTGCATGAAGGCGTGGATTTCGACCGCCGTGGGCGTGTCGACGGGGCACTGCTGCGCGATCTGCTGGAGGTCGAGGATTACGACCAGATCGATTTTGCCGTCTGTGGCCCCGGCGCTTTCACCCAAAGTGTCTACGACGGACTGCGGGAGTTGGACATTCGCGACGCACGGATTCACGCCGAAACCTTCGGCCCTTCAACGCTCAAGCGCCAGCCAGACCCGGATGCGGTGGTCATCGAGCAGCCACCGGCCGCGATCACGTCAGTGCCGGTGATGTTCGAACGTTCTGCCAAGGAGGCGCGCTGGCAGCCGGACGGCGGCAGTCTGCTGGAGCTCGCAGAAAGCCGTGGCTTGCGCCCCGAGTTCAGTTGCCGGGGAGGTTCGTGCGGCACCTGCAAGACACGCCTGGTCAGTGGCGCGGTGAATTATCCACAGCCCCCGGCGGACATGCCGGAAGCGGGGCAGGTGCTGATTTGCTGCGCGGTGCCGGCGCAGAGCGAACAATTGCTGGTGCTGGATCTGTAACGCAACTCCCCCTGTAGGAGCTGCCGCAGGCTGCGATCTTTTGATACTGGGTTTTTACAATCAAAAGATCGCAGCCTGCGGCAGCTCCTACAGAGGATTGATGTGTTGTGGTGGATCAGGCGTAAGACAGGTCTTTCTCTTCCAGCAGCTCCTGATACAACGCGGTCCACTTGCGGCCCATCTCGTCGGCGGTGAACAACTGCCGGTAACGCGCCTCGGCCTTGACGCCCATGGCCGCCGCGCGTTCGGGGTTTTCCCAGAGGGTACGCATCGCCTCGCGAAACGCCTGTGGATGACTCGGTGGCACCACCAACCCGGTTTCGTTGTGGATATTGATGTAGCTGGTGCCGGTGCCGATCTCGCTGGAGATCATCGGCTTGCCGTACATCGCGCCTTCGAGCAGCGAAATGCCAAACGCTTCGGAGCGCAGATGCGAGGGGAACACGATGGCGTAGCTCAGTTGCAGCAGGGCAACTTTGTCTTCATCGCCCAGACGCCCGAGGAAGTGGATATTACGCAGGCCCAGCGCGGCGGCCTGGGCATGCAGTTCCAGTTCCAGCGGCCCGGCACCGACGATGACCACCGGATAATCCACGTCCTTCAAAGCATCGAGCAGGATGTGCAGACCCTTGTAATAACGCATGACCCCGACGAACAGGAAAAACTTATCCCCAAGCTGCTGGCGCCAGCGATTCATCCGTTCGCTGGCGGCCTGTGGATAACCGGCCTTGTTCAGACCGTACGGAATCACCCGGGTCTTGTTCTGAAACTGCTGCAGCACGTCGCTGGTGTGCAGGTAGTTCGGCGAGGCCGCGACAATCCGGTCGGCGCTGGCCAGGAAGCGGTTCATCAGCGGGCGGTAGAGTTTGAGCAGATGCTTCTGGCGAATGATGTCCGAGTGATAGGTCACCACGCTCGGTTTGTTCAGGCCGCTGGCAAAGTGCACCAGGTCCATGAACGGCCACGGAAAGTGATAGTTGACCACATCGGCTTCGGCGGCCAGCTCGCGAAACTGTTTGAACACGCTCCAGGAAAACCCGGTGGAGGCGAACTGGATGTCGAGTCTGGCGCGATGCACCTCGTGTGAGCCGAGTTGCATCACAGGAGGGGTCGGGTCGGCGCTGAGGGTCAGCACCTGACCGTCGATGCCGTGATGCGCGCCGCTTTCGCAGAGCTGGAAGATCACTTGTTCGATGCCGCCGACCGAATCTGGCAGGTACGTCTTGAAAAAATGAAGAACTCGCATTCAGCCTCCCATGGCCTGGCGGTAGGCACCGGCGGTGGCCTGTGCGCAACGTTCCCAGGAAAATAGCCGCGTCCGGTGCAATCCGGCTTCTCGGCAGGCCTGCCAATGCGCTTGATCGTCGATCAGGCGGATCAGCGCATCACGCAAGCACTGTGCATCATCAGGTTCAATGTAGTTGCCCGCCGCGCCGGCGACTTCCGGCATGGCTGAAGAACGGGTGAGAATCACCGGAGTGCCACTGGCCATGGCTTCCAGTACCGGCAATCCGAAGCCTTCGTACCGCGACGGAAACACCAGTGCCCGGGCGCCGGCCAGCAGTTGTGCGACCTGTTCATCCGGCAGATAGCCGAGCAGGCACACATGCCCCGACGCGAGGGCCTGACGCAGTTCATCGCTGAACTGGGCCTGTTGCCAACCGGCCATGCCGACGATCAGCAGCGGAAAACGCTGGCGCACGGCCTCCGGCAGCAGGGCATGGGCGCGCAATGCCAGGCTGAGGTTTTTGCGCGGCTCCAGAGTACCGACACACAGGAAATATTCGCGCGGGGCAACGGCATGTGCCTTGAGCACCGCTTCGATAGCGTCGGGTTGCCGTGGGTGGAAGCGCTCGGCCACACCCAGTGGCGCCACCACGAAACGCTCGGCCGGCAGACCAAAATAAGCCTGCGCCTCGTCGGCAATCGCCTGCGAGTCGGTGATGATCCGTTGCGCCTGTTGCACGCCAGCCGCCAGACGCCGTTCGATTTCCTTGAGGCGCGCCAAGGGCTGGGTCTCAGGGAAATGCAGATGGGTCAGGTCGTGCAGGGTGATCACGGTCGGGCCATCGAAGGCCAGCGGCCACAGGCTCGGCTCGTGATACAGGTCGATGCCTTGCGTGCGGCCCTGATCGAAACGTTTCTGCTCCAGCCAGCGCCGCGCTTGATAGGCCCCGGGGATCTGCCGCAGCAGTGGCGTCAAGCGCGAGTAGCCGGGCATGGCCGCTTCCGGCAGGGCCGAGCTCCAGCCCCAGCCGTGAAACAACGCCACCTCGACTTCAGTGCTGGCGCGCAGGGCGCGGACCAGTTCGGCGACGTAATGGCCGATGCCAGTGCGTGGCGCCTGAAGAATCCGCGCGTTAAGAGCAATGCGCATGCTGGCCTTCGGATGCGGGCAGTGGATGGTTCAGGTTGCGCTCGATGCGCTGCACCAGTTGTGCGCTTGCTTCGCGCCAGCTCAGCCAGCGCCATTGGTCGAGGCTCAGAGGTGCCGGAAACTCACCCGAGCGCTCCATCCCGAGCACCAGGTCGGTAAGGCTCTGCGGATTGTGCAGATCGAAATACGCCATGTAATCGCCGCCGATTTCGCGGAACACCGGGATGTCGCTGGCCATCGCCGGCAGCCCGCGTTGCATGGCTTCCACCAGAGGCAGGCCGAACCCTTCGACATGCGACGGGAATACCAGCGCGGTGGCGTGGGAGTAGGCGTGCTCAAGGCTTTTGTCCGAGAGCGAGTTGAACATGAACAGGCGACGGTTCAGTTGTGGGTGCTGGCGAATCCGCTCGATCAGGGCTTCGCACTTCCAGCCGATTTTCCCGGCGATGCACAAGCGCGCTGTGGAGCCAGCCGCCCAGGCACGTTCGAACGCATCGAGCAGGTAGGCGTGGTTCTTGCGCGGCTCGATGGTGCTGACCATCAGGAACACCGGCTCCGGGGTCTTGAACAGGTTCAGCAGGTTGCGATCGACCTCGGCTGCGGCGTCGGTCAGATCCAGTTCGGAACCCAGGTGGAAGTAGTCGAACCAGCGCTGCTGGACCTGTTGCGTGCCGATCCGGCGCAACATCTCCTGGCGCACCTGATCACGAATGGTGGTCGAGATCGCGACATAGCCATCGGCCGTGCGTGCAATCCAGTCGAACCAGTCATTGAACACCTTGACCAGACCCGCGTCGCAAAACTGCGGATGGGTCAGCGGGATCAGGTCGTAGATCACCGAAACGATACCCACGCCATCGCGTTTGAGTTGTTCGGCCAAGGGGAAAAAGTTGGCGTGCCAGGAGGAATCGAGCAACACCAGTTGATCGCCGGCCCGATGTTGCAGCGGCACGCAACGTTCCGGAATCGGTTTGCCCTTGAGCAGGCGCCCGAGTACGCGCATCGGCAGGCTGAAACAGGCAAACGCCGTGAGCCGGCAGAGCACATACAACACCCGCCGGGCGAAATGCGACTGGCTGAAAGGCCGGCGTCGTTCCAGAGCGCGATGGCGCAACCAGAAGCTGTTGGCCCACTGTTCCAGCTTCACCCGCAGGCTGGTCAGATTGATTCTCGGGGTTTTGATCGGCGCCAGGCTTTTCACCTCATACAGGGCACCGTCGAGCATCACCACCGGGATGCATTCGCGCTCGGCATTGGCTTCTGGCAACTGTTGAATAACGTTGCGCACCACGCGTTGAATGCCCGAATTGGCGGACGGGTGTTCGAAAACGTAGGTGCACTCCATCAACAGTCGTGTCATCGCGAGATCTCCCTGTCTGGCTGCGGCGTTGGGTGTTCGCTGGAGCGGCTGATCTCGGTCCGGGCTTGCAGCCACGAGCAACCGACAAAGTCTTCCTGACGGTTGTTGATGACGTGGAAGACCAGACCGTAATCGCGCCATTCGAAATTGCGATCCAGATGCGAATCCAGACGCGACAGGCTCAGCGCCACCGAATAGCTGCCCTTGCCCAGGCGCATGTCGAAGGCGAAGCGGAACGTCACCTGTTCTCCGGCGCTCAGGTCGCTGATTGCCTGGTCCTGACGATGGGTATTGATGCCGTAGATCGCCTGGCCGAGGCGATCCTTGATCAGAAAGCCCAACACCAGACGCTCGATGTCCTCGCGCACCTCGGTCTGCACTTCCAGCACCACTGGCTGGCCGACTTCCGCCACTTCCAGGCTGCGCCCTTGAGCGTCGAGCAGGCGCACGCTGACGATCCCCGCTTCACCGGTCCCGGAAATGGTCTGCACCTGGCCGTTGGCGAGCATTTCCTGGCGCACGATCTGCCCTTCGCGCTGGGCGAGCATGGCGTTGTAGTAATCCATGACCTCTTCGGGTTTGCCGCGCATGGCCAGGCGGCCGTTCTCCAGCAGGATCGCGGTGTCGCAGATCGACTGAATCGCCGAACGGTCGTGGGACACGATCAACAGCGTGGTGCCAGCCTTGCGAAAGTTGCGGATGCGCTCAAAGCTTTTGTGCTGGAAGTAGGCATCGCCCACCGACAGCGCTTCATCGACGATCAGGATGTCCGGACGGCGCGCGGTGGCGACACTGAAGGCCAGGCGCATCTGCATGCCGCTGGAATACGTGCGCACCGGGTGATCGATGGCTTCGCCGATTTCGGCAAAGCTTTCGATCTGCGGCATCAAGGCTTCGATCTCTTCGACCTGCATGCCCAGTAACTGGCCGGCCATGAACGCGTTCTGACGCCCGGTGAAATCCGGGTGGAAACCCATGCCCAGCTCCAGCAGCGCGGCCACGCGACCTTGCAGTTGAATCTGCCCGCAGCTGGGTTGCGTGGTGCCGGTGATCATCTTCAGCAGCGTACTTTTGCCCGCGCCATTGACCCCGACGATGCCGACGGCTTCGCCGGGCTGAATCTCGAAATCGATGTCCTGCAGGATCCAGTGCAAGTGGTGCCGCGTGCCGGAAAACGGCACCAGCCACTCGAACAACCGGCTCCAGCGATTGGGGTATTGCTTGTAGGCCTTGCCCAGGCCACTGACGCGTATATGTCCCATCAGAGTTCATCCACCATTTCGCCGACACGTTGCCGGAACAGGCGCAGGGCCATGGCGCAGAACAGCAGGCCGAGGATCAGCAACGGCAGCAGCGATGACCAGTTTGGCCACTGGTTGTAGAGGAACACGTTCTGGTAACTGGTCATCAACGCCGTCATCGGGTTGAGGCTGATCAGGTGCTGGATGCCCGGCGGCAGGATCGACAGTGGGTAAACGATGGGGGTCAGCCAGAACCAGAATTGCAGGCAGATGCCGAACATCTGTCCGACATCGCGGAAGAATACGTTGAGGATGCCGAGGATCATCCCCAGCCCGGCGGCGAAGATCACCTGCACCAGCAACAGTGGAATCAGCGCCAGCAAGGCCATGCCGGGCAGGCGCCCGCTGATCAGCAGAAAACCGAAGAACAGCGCGAGAATGATCGCGAAGTTGATCCCGGCGTTGAGCAGCGCAATCACCGGCAGGCAGATCCGCGGGAAGCTGATTTTCTTCAGCAGGTTGGCGTTTTCCAGAAACATGCTCTGGCTGCGCGAGGTGATTTCCGCGAACAGTCCCCAGGTCAGCAGGCCCGCGCACAGGTACACACTGTAGGCCAGGCCGTCATCCACACCCGGCAGGCGCGCGCGCATGATCTGGGAAAAGATCACCGTGTACACGACGATCATCGACAACGGGTTGAGCACGGTCCACAGCGCGCCGAACAGCGAATTGCGATAACGCGCCTGAAACTCCCGCTTGACGCTGCCGAGGATGAATCCGCGGTAGCTGCGCAGCGAGCGATACAGGGAAAGCAGCATCAAACCGTCCTGCCGTATTGGTCTTCGAAGCGCACGATATCGTCTTCACCCAGGTATTCGCCGCTTTG
This sequence comes from Pseudomonas sp. m6p, assembly GCF_055760375.1. Taxonomy (NCBI): domain Bacteria; kingdom Pseudomonadati; phylum Pseudomonadota; class Gammaproteobacteria; order Pseudomonadales; family Pseudomonadaceae; genus Pseudomonas; species Pseudomonas sp. m6p. Next base: position 5,786,409 of record NZ_CM147084.1, on the reverse strand, counting down.
CACCTCGATGATCACCAGGTCGATCACGCCGGGGTTTTCCAGGCGATGGCGGTGCCCGGCGGCAATGAACGTTGATTCGTTCTTTGCCACCAAATGCGTGCCGGTACCGTTGTTGGTGACCTTGGCCATGCCTTCGACCACCACCCAGTGTTCGTTGCGGTGATGGTGCATTTGCAGCGACAGCTTGCCGCCGGGCTTGACCACGATGCGCTTGATCTTGAAGCGCGGGCCTTCCTCGAGCACGGTGTAGGTGCCCCACGGACGGCTGACCGTGCGATGCAGGCGGTAGGCTTCGTGGGACTTGTCCTTGAGCTGCTTGGCGACGCGCCGCACATCCTGGGCACGGTCGGCATGGGCCACCAGCACGGCATCGGCGGTGTCGACGATGATCAGGTTATCCACACCCACGGCAGCCACCAGCCGGCCTTCGCTCTGCACGAAGTTGTTGTGACTGTCGATGAACACCGCTTCGCCGCTGGCGCGATTGTTGTCGGCATCGGCCGGTACCAGTGCTGCCACGGCGCCCCATGAACCAATGTCGCTCCAGTCGAAACCGGCGGGCACCACCACGACTTTGTCCGAGCGTTCCATCAACGCGTAATCGATGGAGATGTCGGTGATCTCAGCGAACAGCGCTGCTGACAGTTCCTGTTGCAGACAGCCGACGGTTTCCACCGGGGCGCTGGCCTCCATGCAGGCGCGGGTCTGCTCCAGCAACTCCGGCGCGTGCAATTGCAACTCGTTGATCAGGGTCGCGGTGGTGAAGCAGAACATGCCCGAGTTCCACAGGAAGTTGCCGCTTTCCAAATAATGCGTGGCGGTTTGCAGGTCAGGCTTTTCCACGAAACGCTGCACTTTTGCCGCGCCTTTGGCATCCAGTGGCGCGCCGGTTTCGATGTAGCCGAAGCCGGTTTCCGGGGCGGTCGGCAGCACGCCGAAGGTCACCAGATAACCGTCCTTCGCCAGGTTGACCGCGTGTTCGACGGCGCTTTTGAGGGCTTGCTGATTAACGATCAAATGGTCGGCGGGCATCACCACCATGATCGCGTCGTCACCGTGCAACGCTTGCAGTGACAAGGCCGCCGCAGCGATCGCCGGGGCGGTGTTGCGCCCGGTCGGCTCCAGCAGGAAATGTCCGCGATGGCGCGACACGTGGGCGGCGCAATAGTGATCTTTGCTCTGGAAGTAGTATTCGCGGTTGGTCACCGTAACGATGTCGCCCCAGCCGTCCAGCAATGCGGCGGCACGCTGATAGGTCTTGCCCAGCAGCGACTGGCCGTCGGGCAGGGTCATGAACGGCTTGGGATGGCCCTCGCGGGACACCGGCCACAGACGAGTGCCGGCGCCGCCGGACAGAATCACGGGGATCAGCATGGCCTACTCCTTGGCGACGCGTTTCATGTCCGCATCCATCATCATGCGGATCAGGGTGTCGAGGTCGGTTTTCGGTTTCCAGCCCAGCACGCGCTGCGCCTTGGCCGGGTTGCCAAGCAGCACTTCGACTTCGGCGGGGCGGAAGAACGCCGGGTCGATCTTCACGTAATCGCGGTAGTTCAAACCGACGTGATCGAAAGCGATGCGGCACATCTCGCGCACGGTGGTGGTGATGCCGGTGGCGACCACGAAATCGTCAGGTTTGTCCTGCTGCAGCATCAGCCACATGGCTTCGACGTAGTCACCGGCAAAACCCCAGTCGCGTTTGGCGTCGATGTTGCCCAGGGCCAGTTCCTGCTGCTTGCCCTGTTTGATGCGGGCAGCGGCGTCGGTCACCTTGCGGGTGACGAATTCAATGCCGCGCAGCGGCGATTCATGGTTGAACAGGATGCCGCTGCTGGCGTGCAGGTCGAAACTTTCACGGTAGTTGACGGTGATCCAGTGGCCGTAGAGTTTGGCGACACCATAGGGGCTGCGCGGGTAGAACGGCGTGTTCTCGTCCTGCTGCTCAGCCTGGATCAGGCCGAACATTTCGCTGGTCGAGGCCTGATAGAAACGGGTGTGCGGGCTGAACTGGCGGATCGCCTCGAGCAGGTGGGTCACGCCCAGGCCATCGACGATACCGGTGGTCACCGGCTGATTCCAGGACGCGGCGACAAAGCTTTGCGCGGCCAGGTTGTAGACTTCGTCCGGCGCCGACTTGATCACCGCGCGTTGCACCGAGCAGGCATCGGCCATGTCACCGTCAAGGTAGACGATGTCGCCTTCGACGCCCATCTCGCGCAGGCGCCAGCGTGAATCGCTGCTGCGCCGTGCGACCAGACCGTGAACCTTGTAGCCCTTGTCGAGCAGCAGTCTGGCCAGATAAGCGCCGTCCTGGCCGGTGATCCCTGTGATCAGTGCACTTTTCATTCTTGTCGTACTCGCTGCTCCCAGTCGGACAGGATCGCCCGCAGGGATTGTTGTGTTGTAATTTTCGGCGCCCATCCCGTGACTTGGGCAAGCCTTGCATGACTGCCGCAAACGCGACGCTGATCCGCGCGGCGCATGCGCGCCGGATCCTGGACCAGTTGCAGGTCGACCTCGGCAAGGTCGGCCATTTGCTCGATCAAACTGCGGATGCTTTGCTCGCGTCCCGAGCAGATGTTGTAGACCTGCCCCGGCGTGCCTTTTTCCAGCAAGGCGAAATACGCCGCGATCACATCGCCGACATCGAGGAAATCGCGCGTGACGTCAATGTCACCGACTTCCAGTTGCGCGACTTGCAGGCCTTGTTTGATGCGGTTGATCTGGCGTGCAGCACTGGCGATGACAAAGTTGTCTTTCTGCCCGCTGCCGATGTGATTGAACGGCCGCGCCACCAGCACCGACCAGCCTTCGCTCAGGCCCCATTGCAGGCAGAGGAATTCCGCCGACAGTTTGCTCACGGCGTAGGGATTGCGCGGGCAGGGCGGTTGCAGTTCGGTAATGGGTAGGGCGCTCTCGTCGACTTGTCCATAGACGTCGCCGGAGCTGACATACAGGAAAGTCCCCTGAAATCCGCGCGCCTTGAGGGCCTGCAACAGATTGAGGGTACCGAGCAGATTGATTTCGAGCGTTCGGCCCGGGTCACGGAAAGCTTCGGGAACGAAGGTCTGACCGGCCAGGTGAATCACCGCGTCGGGCAATTGTGGCCACAGATCGGTGAGGCTGGTCGCAGCCGTGAGATCGTAGGGCGCCGCCGCAGACAGCAGTTCCCACGTCGAGCCAGGCTGTTCCAGATGCGACTGGAGATGTTGTCCCACGAACCCACTGAGGCCCGTGATGAACAGACGTTTTTTCAAACACTGACCCCTTGGTCTTTAACATTCGCCACTTTCCCATAGGCTTTGGGGGAGGAGTCGTCAGGCCGGATAAAAAAGTCTGACAGGACAATCGGCGAAGTCATTGTTGTAGTTATTTGTTACCAATCTGTGCCAAATGCTCGGCAATTTCAACACCGCAAACCGTGACCGGTCAGTTCTCGTCAGCGTAGCCCTATTTATTCTTGTCGGGCGGTTCCCGGATTCGCAAAGGATGTGTTTAGAATGGCCCTCGTCGCCATCTCCCCGGATTCGCCGGGGATGTTGCGCAACAGGGTGAAACCAGCCAATAAAACAAGAACGAAGACGAGCTCAGGACGAAGGACGAGCAGCGGTGATCCCGACTCGATTCAGCGCCTGGCCGTCATAGCGTGAAACTGCCGGGATGGTGGTGTCACCGTGGGATGCCATGAATTTCATTCTTTACTCGGACGTCAATGACCGCTCCATCAGCCAGAGTCTGGGGCGTCCGGAATACAGCTATTACTTCGTGCTCAAGGCCTACCGTCCTGTGCTGGAAAGCCTTGGACAGGTGCACGTCGTGTCGTCGGCGGCTGAAGTCGACCCGTTGTATCGGCAGTTGCAACTTGCCGGTCAGGACTGCCTTTTTCTTTCGTTTGCGCCGCCGCATAAAACCCCGACCGACCTGCAGTGCCCCGTGGTCTGCGTGATCGCGTGGGAGTACGATTCGATCCCGGATGACCCTCGCGATGACGATACGCGGCACGACTGGAGCCGGCTGCTGGCCAGCCATGGTCGGGCGATCACGTTGTCCAGTCACACCGCACAAGCCATTCGCCGGACCATGGGCGAAGATTTCCCGGTACTGGTATTGCCGACACCTTTGTGGGAAGGCTTCGCCGGGGTGCGCCGGCAGTTCCCGCCTGCTGCGGTGAACCCGGGCGCGGTGTTGCAGATCAAGGGCTGCATCATCGACAGCCGCACGCTCGGTTTGTCCGCCGATGGGCTGATCGCACCCGCCGTCGATGTGCAGGAGCCGCAGCCCGACGCGGTGGTTACGCCCGAAGCAGCGCCATTACCGCCACTGACCTTGCGCCGACGTGCGTTCATCACCAAACACTACCTGCGCGAAAGTTATCGCGCCGCCGCGACCCCGACTGACCACGGGCCGCTGTTTTTGCTCAAGCACAATCTGTTGTTGTGGTATCGCGAAGCCGTTCGCGACTTGCTGCCGCTCGCCCTGCGCCGCCAGCTCTTCCGATTGCGTACCCCGGCCCCCGAGCCATTGCCGCCGGCCGTCATCGTCGAAACACCGCCGGTGGTCGAGCATCCGCAGGCCAGCCTGCCGGACACCAGTGCCACGGTACAGACCGAGGTCAGCGGTGTGGTCTATGTGAGCGTGTTCAACCCTGAAGATGGACGCAAGAACTGGCATCACCTGATCACGGCGTTCTGCTGGGCCATGCGCGATGTCGAAGATGCCACGCTGGTGCTGAAGATGACGCAGAACGAGCTGGCGACTTATTACGTGCACCTGATCACCTTGTTGTCGCAGCTGTCGCCCTTCGCCTGCCGGGTGGTGGTCATGCACGGCTATCTGGAGGACGAAGAGTTCGCCAGGCTCTACGGTGCTGCCAGTTTCTACGTCAACGCGTCCCGCTGCGAAGGTTTGTGCCTGCCACTGATGGAATTCATGTCCTGCGCTCGTCCGGTGATCGCGCCGGACCACACGGCAATGCACGACTACGTCGACGAGCGCGTCGGCTTCATCGTCAAGTCCAGCCGTGAGCCGACGATCTGGCCGGATGACGTGCGGATCCTCTACCGCACCCTGCGCCATCGTCCGGATTGGGGCTCGTTGAAAACCGCTTACGAAAACAGTTACGCCATGGCCAAAAACGATCCGGTGGCTTATCAGGCCATGGCCCTGGCGGCCAATGAGCGAATGCGCGATTACTGCAGTTTTGCCCCGGTGCAGCAGCGTCTGGCGCAGTTTTTTCAACTGACGCCGAGTGCAGGCCCACAGTTGATCGCCGAGGCGGGGACTGCATCATGCTGATCATCATTCATTCGGAAACCAACAAGAGCAACATCCAGCAGAACCTCGGCCGGCCCGAGTACAGCTATTACTTCGTGCTCAAGGAATTCCGCCCGGTGCTGGAGCGCCTCGGGCAAGTCATTGAAGTGAGCAACCCGGACGAACTGGTTGATCGCCTGTACTTCGATTGTCTGAGCCGTGGCGAAGCGTGCGTGTTCCTGTCGTTCTCGCCGCCGCATCGCACACCGATTCATTACGCCTGCCCGACCATCCCGGTATTTGCCTGGGAATTCAGCACTATCCCCACCGAGAGCTGGCAGGGCGAGCCACGTCACGACTGGCGCGTGGTGTTGAACGCCTGCGGCATGGCGATTACCCATTCGAGTTTCACGGTGAACGCGGTCTGCGACGTGATGGGCGCGGACTATCCGATCTGCGCGATACCCGCGCCAGTCTGGGACCGTTTTGCCGCACGCGGTGCGCAGTTGCGCAAGCAGCCTGTGGTCGAAGCGGTGCAGTTGAAGTTGCGTGGCCTGTTGCTCGACAGCCGCACGGTGGATCTGCGCGCGTACGGTCCGCCGGGGTTGTGCGAAGGCACGCCAATGTCATTTGCCGGGCCACCGCAGGACTGCCAGTTGCAACTGGACGGCGTGGTCTACACCTCGGTGTTCAACCCGTACGACGGGCGCAAGAACTGGCAGGACATGATCAGTGCCTTCTGCACCACGTTCCGTGACGTCGCCGATGCCACCCTGGTGCTGAAGCTCACGCACCATGACATCGCCAATGCCCTGAATGACATGCTGCATCACCTGTACAAGAACCAGTCCTACCAGTGCCGGATCGTGCTGATCCACGGTTATCTGGCGGACGCCGATTACGAAGCGCTGGTGCAGGCCACCAGCTATGTGGTCAACAGCTCCTATGGCGAAGGGCAGTGCCTGCCGCTGATGGAGTTCATGTCCTGCGGCAAACCGGCGATCGCCCCGCTGAACACGGCGATGGCCGACTACGTCGACAGCGACAACGCGTTCATCGTTGATTCCACCGACGAGCTTACGGCATGGCCCCACGACCCACGCGCGGCTTACCGTACCTTGCGCTACATGACCGATTGGGACTCGTTGTGCGCTGCGTACCGCGACAGTTATGAGGTGGCGAAAAACGACGTTGAACGCTATGCGCGAATGTCCGGGCATGCCGTTCACAACCTGCAGAAGTTCTGCAGTCAGGCGAGTGCAGAAGAACGCCTGCGGAGGTTTTTTGCGCAGCGCGCGCAGGCCCTCAAGCCGTTGTCCGTGGAAGCCTCGGGCGCATGATCCGGCGTCTGCTCGCACGCTTGCTCCCGGCTCCGTCGCCTGCTGCACCTGCACCTGAGCCAAGCGCGCAGGTCTCGCCACGGGATGTGGGGTTGCATGACGCGATTCTCGACGGCTGGTTTTTGCCGGGCAGCGGCGAGTTGCTCAAGGGCTTCGCGATCACGGCTGACGACACCTTGCTCGACGTCGGTTGCGGCGAGGGCGTGGCGACGCTGTTCGCTGTGCGGCAGGGCGCCTCGGTGATCTTCACCGACAGCGAACATGACAAGGTTCGCGATCTGGCCCGGCAGGTGGAGGCGCAGAGCACAAAGCCGAATCTGGGGCTGGTCAGCAACAGCCTGCCATTGCCGCTGGCCGCTGGTTGCGCGAGCAAAGTGGTGTGCATGGAAGTGCTGGAGCACATCGATCAGCCGGAACCGTTCATGGCCGAACTGGTGCGCATGGGCCGCCCCGGTGCGCAGTATCTGCTGAGTGTGCCGGCACCGGTGGGCGAGCACCTGCAACAAGGTATAGCCCCGGCCAGTTATTACCAGACGCCCAATCATGTGCAGATTTTCACCGAGCAGCGCTTTGCCGAACTGGTGGAGAACGCCGGGCTGGTGATCGAGCATCGGCAGGCCAGCGGCTTCTTCTGGGTGATGGGCATGATCTTCTTCTGGGCCAGCGAACGCGCTGCTGGCCGGGACCTCGGTGGCGCGGTACGCGACCGGATTCAGGCGCCGTATCCGCCGCTGATGGAAAGCTGGGCACGGACCTGGCAAGACCTGCTGGCGCAGCCTGACGGTTTGGCGATCAAGCAGATGCTCGACCGCTTCATGCCCAAGAGCCAGGTGATCATCGCCCGCAAACCGCTGGCTGGCGAAACCTGCACCGGGGGCCAGCCATGAGCGCCAGGCGGATCATGGACATCGAGGTGCTGCGTGCCATCGCCGTGCTCGGCGTGCTGTTCCATCACTTGCAGGGCAGCCTGTTCACCGACACCGTGCCGCTGCTGGAAAAAATCCACGCCTGGGCGCAACCCTGGTGGGGCGTTGATCTGTTTTTTGCGATCTCCGGCTTCGTTATCGCGCGCAGCCTGATCCCCGCGCTGCAAGGCTGCACCACGCGTCAGGAGTACTGGCAGCAGACGCGCAATTTCTGGCTGCGCCGGGTGTTTCGCCTGTTGCCGTCGGCCTGGTTGTGGCTGGCGCTGATTCTCCTCGCGTGTGTGTTTCTCAACCGCTCCGGTGCCTTTGGCAGCTTGCACGCCAACCTGCAGGCGACGCTGGCGGGGGTGTTGCAGTACGCCAATTTCCGTTTTGCCGACAGTTTCTTTCATTACGAGTACGGCAGCAGTTTCGTCTACTGGAGCCTGGCGCTGGAGGAGCAGTTTTACCTGCTGTTCCCGCTGCTGATTGTGCTGTGCCGCAAGCATCTGGTCTGGGCCTTGCTGGCGCTGGTGGCGGTACAACTTTTCACCCTGCGCACGCCGTTGCTGATGGTGGTGCGCACTGATGCCCTGGCGCTCGGCGTGCTGCTGGCGCTGTGGAGTGCGCAACCTTCTTACCAGCGCTGGCAGCCGACGTTTCTGCGGCGACCGTGGGCTGGCGTGTCAGTGTTGATCGGCGTGGCGCTGCTGATGAGTTTCATGGCCACCGACCGTTTCACTTTCGCGCCTTATCGCATCGGCTCGATTGCCGTGCTCGGCGCGCTGCTGGTGTGGATCGCTTCGTACAACCGCGATTACCTGCTGCCGGCAGGCCACCTGCAGCGGCTGATGGCGTGGATCGGCAGTCGTTCCTACGGCATTTACCTGATTCATATCCCGGCCTATCTGCTGGTGCGGGAGCTGATTTTCAGGCTGCAGGCTGCCGGTTTGCCGAGCCCGGCCGGGCACCCGATGCTGACTGTGCTGATCGCCTTCGGCCTGATCGTGCTGCTCAGCGAGCTGAACTACCGCTTCATCGAAATGCCGATGCGTAATCGCGGTGCCGCCCTGGTACGGCGCCTCGACACGTCCCGAACTGCCGTTTCAACCCCCGGAGCCACCTCATGCTGAGCCTATTGAAAAAACTCACGGCGCCTGCACCGGCCCCCGCGCAACCTGTCGCCCCGGTGGCGGACAAGGTCGATCCGTACATGCTCGGCCTCTACGATGCCAAGCTCAGCGGCTGGTTCAACCAGGAGACCGGCGAGCTGTTCAAGGGCTTCCCGGTGACCGCCAATGACACCTTGCTCGATGTCGGCTGTGGTGACGGCGGCAACGTGCATTTTTGCGGCATGCGCGGGGCGAAGATCATCATCGCCGACATCGAAGGCGCCAAGGTCGAGGCCACCCGCCAACGCCTGAGCGATACCCCGGCGCGCAGCGTCGAGTGCCACGTCACTGACTGTAATCCGTTGCCGATCGCCGACGGCACCGCTACCCGTGTGGTCTCCACCGAAGTCATCGAGCACGTCGACGACCCGGCGCAGTTTCTCGCCGAGCTGGTGCGGGTCGGCCAGTCCGGTGCGCTGTACCTGCTGAGCGTGCCGCACCCAAGCTCTGAAGATTTGCAGAAGGACATTGCGGCGCCGGAGTATTTCCAGAAGCCCAACCACATTCGCATCATCAGCGAAGCGCAGTTCAAGACGCTGGTCAGCGACGCCGGGCTGGAGATCATCAGCCACAGCCAGTACGGTTTTTACTGGTCGATGTGGATGCTGTTGTTCTGGGAAGCCAAGGTCGATTTCAGCAACCCGGATCACCCGTTGCTCGAGCATTGGGCCAACACCTGGCAAGCGGTGCTCGATTCGCCCCGGGGTGCGCAGATCAAGCAGGCGCTGGACGCGGTCGTGGCGAAGAGTCAGGTAATCATTGCCCGCAAGCCTTGAGTCGCTCCACCAGGGATTTGTGTACCCTGCATTTTTGCATCGGCAGGGAATAAACATTTCATGCGGTTCGGCTTTTCGATTTTGATCGCGGCAACGCTGCTGCTCGCTGCTTGCGAGCGGCAGGATGCCCCCGCCCTCGATCAACAACTTTATATCTGGCAACGTCAATGGACGCCGGCCCATGACGCCGCCCTGCGCGAAAGCCGCGAGAGTTTCTCGACACTGCGCGTGCTGGCCTTGCAGGCATTCCCCAATGACGGCTGGCATCGGGCGCAAATTGATGCGCCGTTGCTCAAGCACGATGGCCGACCGCTGATTGCGGTGGTTCGTCTCGACGGTCAGCTCAAGGCGCTCGATCAGCAACAGGTGAGCGCACAGATCCTTCAGATGCTGGCTGACTGGCAAGCGCAGGGCCTGACGGTAAGCGGGGTCGAGATCGATCACGACGCCGGTAATGCGCGTTTGCTGGCGTACAGCGAATTTCTCGTGCATCTGCGTGGCGCATTGCCGGCCAACTTGCCGCTGAGCATCACTGCGTTGCCGGCGTGGCTCGACAGTTCGCAACTGCCGGCACTGCTGGCCAGCGTCGACAGCAGTGTGCTGCAGGTGCACGCGGTCAGCGATCCGCGTCGTGGTCTGTTCGACCCCGAGCAGGCGCGGCGCTGGGCCAAGGCCTGGGGGCGAGTGAGCGACAAACCGTTTTATCTGGCGCTGCCGGCCTACGGCGTGGCGCTGTTGCCGGATGCCGATGGCGTTCCGGTGGTGGAAAGTGAAGTGCCACTCGAGCGCGGCGGCCAGCGGCGCGAATTGCTCGCCGATCCGCAACAACTGAGCCGACTGGCCACTGACATGCGCGAGGATCGCCCGGAACATCTGGCCGGGTTGATCTGGTTTCGTCTGCCGCTGGCCAATGATCGCCGCGCCTGGAGCCTCAGTACGCTGCGCGCTGTGGCCCGTGGCGATACGTTGAGCAGCCGGCTCGGTCTGACGTTCAGCGACCACGATGGCCTGCAGGACATCGCCCTGCGCAATGTCGGTAACCTCGACAGTGCCTGGCCCACGCGCATCACCGTCAAGGCCAGCGCTTGCGAGGGCGCCGATGCGCTTGCCGGTTACGCGTTGCAACAGAGCGCGGATCTGCTTACCTTCACCCGCCTGCGCGACGGTCGTCTGCCGGCGGGTGGACAACGTGCCATCGGTTGGGCGCGCTGTGCATTTATTGATCAAGGAGGTTCGCATGTTGACCCGTAACTGGCCCCGCCATCTGCTCTGCCTGAGCCTCAGCCTGCCGCTGGGTTCGGCGCTGGCCTGCGGCCCGGACTTTCCGATGCGCCTGCTCGACAATCGTGGGCAAAGCCTGGCCGAGCTGCCGGAGGGCAACTTCAACTTCGAGATCAGCCGCCTCGGCAAAACCATTGCCGGACTGAAGAACGTTACCGCCGCGACGCAGAATCCCGACGACATGTACGGCGACGAGAACGAGCCTGCGGCGCTTCGCGAAAAAGCCGAACAGGTGGGTCTGAGCGCCGAGCAGCAAGCACTGGTCAAGCAACTGCGCGGCCTGACCGACGCGCGTCAGGTCGAGGCGCAGGGCGCCAGCCTGCCGGCGGAAATCCGCTTGTACGTGGCCGGCGCGGTGGCGTTTGCCACTGGCGATCATCCGCTGGCGATCGAATACTTCAACAAAGTGCTGGCGCTGCCGGCCGATCAGCGTCCGCTGCGCAGCACTTGGGCGGCATACTCCCTGGGCCGCGCCTGGTTTGCCATGAGTGCCGAGGCGGACGATGTCATTGAAGTGCTGGAGGACGCACGCGCAGCCTTCCGTCAGGCCCGACAATTGAGCATCGATGGCTTCAGCGATCCGCTGGAACTCGGTGTCGCCAGTCTCGGTGAGGAGGCGCGAGTGCTGCGCAACGCCGGTGACTGGAACGGCGCCATCGAACTGTATGAAGCGCAGAACCTGCACGGCTCGGCCGTGGGTTATACCTCGCTGAAACAACTGATGAATGAGCTGGCCGAACTGCCCGAGCCGCAACTGGCCAAGTTGCTGGAGCGCAAGGCTGTGCAGCAATTGGTTACCGCCTCGTTGATCAGCCGGATGGGCTGGTCGTTCGACGAACAACCGCCGAACGAGAAGAAGCTGATCAAGCTGCTGCAGGACAGCACCCGTGGCAGCCTGGAAAACGCCGATCGACTGGCGGCCATGAACTATCAACAAGGTGATTACGCCAGCGCCAAAGCCTTCCTTGAAAATGCCGGTGATGGCGGATTGGCGTGGTGGTTGCGGGCCAAGCTGGCGGTGCGTGACGGTGATAAAAATGCCGCGGCTGCCGCCTATTCCAAAGCTGCGCAGGCTTTCCCGCAGAGCGAGGATTGGGGCTACCGGCGCACCCCGGACTGGGACTTTGAAACCGTCCAGCCGAAATGCCGGGTCGAAGGCGAGAGCGCGATTCTCGCGCTGCAACGTGGCGAATACCTGCAAGCGTTCGTGCAGTTGTATCGCAGCAACAGCATCTACTGGTTCGACGCGGCGACGGTGGCCGAGCGCGTGCTGACGGTCGATGAGCTCAAGCGCTATGTCGATGACAACGTGCCGGCGCCGCCGGCGCTGACCCAGCAGCAGCGCGACAACTATGTGCCGCTGCCGGTCGCCGCCAGCCTGCGCAATCTGCTGGGCCGGCGCTTGCTGCGTGAAGGGCATTACGAGGAAGCGGTCGGCTATTTCGACAATCCCGACCTGCAGCACAAGGCCCGGCTCTACGGCGAACAACGGATGAAGGCCGACGCTGCGTGGTGGCCGACCAAACGCGCCAGCGCCTTGTACAACGCGGCGTGGACCGCGCGTGAATGGGGCATGGACATTCTCGGTTACGAGATGGCGCCGGATTACGCCACGTTTGGCGGCAATTACAGTCTGGAAAGCACCGAGCTGAAAGTCGGGCCGCTGGTGGCCGAGGCTGAAGTCCAGCGCCAGAAGGCCAGCCAGGCGCAACCGGACGAGCGTTATCACTACCGTTTTGTCGCTACCGCGCTGGCCAGCCGGGCTGCCGACAACTTGCCGCACACCAGTCAGGCGTTTGCTGCGGTGTTGTGCAATGCCGCCGGTTTCAACAGCAGCCTTGAAGAACAGAGCGCGTTGTATCGACGCTACGTCAACGAAGGCCCATACGTGCCTTGGGCGGTGGACTTCGGCAATCAGTGCCCGTACCCGGATTTCGAAAACGCCGACAAGCGTTACGTCACCCAGGTGACCGATGCCGTACGCAATACGTTGCGCCCGTATAAATGGCCGGTGGTCGGTGTCCTGGTGCTGTTCAGTGCGGGCGCCTTGGTGTTGCTCAGTCGTCGGCGCAAGGCACGCAAGCCCTAAGCCTGCTGGATAAACGTCAGGCGCACGGCAAAGCCGATCAACAGGCTGCCGAACAGCCATTGCTGAACGCGTTGGGCGGTTGGACTGTGTTGCAGCCAACGGCCCAGCGCCGCGCCGGTCAGGGCATAGGCGCTGTCGAACAGCAGCCCGACGCCCACCAGCAACACGCCGAGGGTGGCAAATTGGGTCAGTACCGCTGCGCCGTCATTGACGATGAATTGCGGCAACAGCACCGAGCAGAACAGCAACGCCTTGGGGTTGAGCAGATTGGTCAGCAGGCCACGGCGAATCGCCTCGCGCCATTGCCCTTGGGTGTGTGTCACGGCAGGCGTGTTCAGGTTCGGCAGCAAGCTGCTGCGCAAGCATTGAATGCCGATCCACAGCAGGTACGCCGCCCCGGCCAGACGCACCATATCAAACGTCCACGGTGCCGCCTTGAACAGCGCCGCCAGACCCAATGCCGCCAATGCCACGTGACAGCCTCGGGCGATCGCCAAGCCAACGGCGGTCGCCAGCGCCGTACCGCGACCCTGTCGGGCACCGGTTTGCAGCAACAGGATCATGTCCGGCCCCGGCAACAGGAAGACCACCGCCAATGCCAGAAAAAACAGCCAGATACTTGTCATGTCGCAGCCCTTTCGTTGTCGATTCGGTGAGCAAAGTTTATGGCGCAAGGGCGGGGCAGGTGCTTGCGAAGTCAGCTTCAAAAAGCCACAGGATTGGCATAACCTGCTTTCTTTTTGCCACTTGACCAGCAGGATCTGCCAACCATGAAACTCGACGCTTTTGACCGCAAGATTCTCGCGGCGCTGCAACGCAACGGCCGGCTAAGCAACGTCGAACTGGCGGATGAGATCGGCCTGTCGGCGTCACCGTGCCTGCGTCGGGTGCGGATGCTCGAGGAGGCCGGGGTGATTCGTGGCTATCAGGCCAACCTCGATCGCGATGAGGTGGGGTTGGGGCTGACGGTGTTTGTCGGGGTCAAGGTCGAGCGCCACAACGATGAGCAGGCCGAAGCCTTTTACGCGGCGGTCACGGCACTGCCGGAGGTGATTTCAGCGTTTCTGGTGTCCGGGGAATCGGACTTTCTGTTGCAAGTGGTAGTGCCGGACCTGCGCGCGTATGACCGCTTTCTCAGCGGCTGTCTGCTGAAGCTGCCGGGGGTGAGTGACATTCGCAGCAACTTTGCGATTCACACCGTGAAGACGCCGGGTGCGTTGCCGTTGGGGCATCTGCCGCTGTAGAGCGGGTTGCTCCCACATTCGACCGCAGTCCTCCAGCAGGAACACGGTCAACTGTGGGAGCTGGCTTGCCAGCGATAGCGGTGTGTCAGCGACCGCAACGGTTACAGGACTGACGCCATCGCTGGCAAGCCAGCTCCCACAGGGTTTAGGTGACCACCTACATCTGCGTTGCCATCCCCTCGACATTCATCGCCGCCTGACGCAGCGCCTCGGAGCGGGTCGGGTGCGGATGGCAGGTCAGCGCGATGTCTTCGGCCGAGGCGCTGAACTCCATGGCCACGCAATATTCACCAATCATTTCGCTGACACTCGGGCCGACCAGGTGCACACCGAGGATTTCGTCTGTGCGTTCGTCGGCGAGGACTTTGGCAAAGCCTTCGGTTTCGTGATTGATCTTCGCCCGACTGTTGGCGGTGAACGGGAATTTGCCGACTTTGTAGGCACGTCCTTCGGCCTTCAGTTGCTCTTCGGTCTTGCCGACGCTGGCCAGTTCCGGCCGGGTGTAGATGACGTTGGGAATCAATTCGTAATTGACCTCGCCGGCCTTGCCAACGATTTGTTCGACACAGGCCATCGCTTCGTCTTCAGCTTTGTGCGCGAGCATCGGCCCGGACGTTACGTCGCCGATTACCCAGACGCCATTGGCTTCGGTGCGGTGCTGGCGGTTGGCGAGCATGCCACGCTTGTCGGTGCTCAGCCCGACGTTCTCCAGGCCCAGGCCTTTGGTGTACGGGCGCCGGCCGATCGCGACCAGTACGTAGTCGGCTTCCAGTAACTCGGCGCTGCCGCCCGCTGCAGGTTCGACGCTGAGCTGCACCCCGTTGGCCGAGGTCGTGGCGCGGGTGACTTTCGAGCTCAATTTGAAGCTGATGCCTTGCTTGCTCAGCGAACGCTGCAGGGTCTTGCCGGCCTCGGCATCGACGCCCGGACAGATGCGGTCGAGGTATTCGACCACGGTCACCTGGGCGCCGAGACGCCGCCAGACCGAGCCCAGCTCCAGGCCGATCACTCCTGCACCGATGACCACCAGATGCTTGGGTACTTCACTCAGCGACAGCGCGCCGGTGGAGTCGAGGATGCGCTGATTGTCGATCTCGACGCCGGGCAGGGGCGTGGGTTCGGAGCCGGTGGCGATGATGATGTCCTTGGCGCTCAGCTCGGTCTTGTTGCCCTGATCGTCGGTCACCGTGACTTTGCCCGGTCCATTGATGTGGCCCCAGCCTTTGATCCAGTCGACCTTGTTCTTGCGAAACAGAAACTCGATGCCTTTGGTCAGGCCGCTCACGCTGTCGTCTTTCTGTTTCATCATTTGCGCGAGGTTGAGCGTGGGTTTGACCTCGATGCCGAGGTTGGCGAACTCCGCACCCATGGCCGCGTCGTACAGCTCCGAAGCATGCAGCAAGGCCTTGGACGGCATGCAACCGACGTTCAGGCACGTGCCGCCGAGGGTGGCGCGGCCTTCCACACACGCGGCTTTCAGGCCCAACTGGCCGGCGCGGATCGCCGCGTTATAACCACCGGGGCCGCCGCCCAGAATGACCACGTCGTAGTGACTCATGCTCTTGCTCCTCGTTGGGGATGCGGATCGCTAAAAGTAGTAGGCGATTAAAATTACGAACGTAATATGTGCGTTTCCGGACATTTCGGTCAAGGCTTCAGGCAAGCGACAGGTTGCGCATCTTTAGATAAGCGAATTTGTGTACGAATATTTCACGCTTTTCGTTATATCGTAACGATTGGACCGGTGAATCAATGGCTTTGGGGTGATATGCAAGTCGATCTGGATGTCGATGGCACGCAAGTGACCGGGTTGCCGCGCTTTCAGCAAGCGGCTGCGCAGGGGCGACGATTGCGCCGTCTGGCCTTTGGCCTCGGTGGATTGGCCGGGGCAGGGTGGGTGCTGGCGTTGTTTGTCGAGCTGTTTGCCGCGCAATCGATATGGCCGGCCTTGCTGGTGAATCTGGGCGCGGCGTTGCTGGTGCTGGTCGCCGGACTGCAGTCGGCGTGGTGGGTGACGCAATGGCGCGCACGGGTCATGCACCCAGTGGCGCAGCAACCGCTGAACGAGGTCGAGCAAACCGCTCCTGACGGCTGGTACGAACGGGTGCTGGAGCGATTGAGTCAGCGCGGTCTGCACCTGCTCGGTCAGATTGGCGTGGCCACGTTGTGGCTGGGCGGCTGGTCAGTGCTGGTGATTATCGGCATCGAACAAGTCTGGAACCTTGCGTTGCCGCCAGCTGCGGTTGGGCTGTCGGCTACGGTGGGCGCCGTGCTGATGTTGCTGTTGGGTTTCGGCCTGTTGGTGCTGGAGCGGCAACTGGCTCAGGAAAACCCCGCGCAATGGCCGGAAGCCGGGTCCCTTGCGCAACTTACGCGGGTGGCGATCATCAGTCTGGTACTGGGGGCGTTGTGCCTGCTGTTCGCCAGCGAGGCTTCGGTGTGGCCCGTGCGCCTTGCGGTATTGATCGGGATCTTGCCGGGATTGATCGCGATCGAGTTGCTATTGCGCGCAGTTTTGTCGGTATTCAGCCCTCGACGCGAGCAGCTGGAACCGACTCTGCTGGCGCGCAGTTTTGTTGCCGATATGCTGCGTTGGCCACCACAGCCATTACTCGCTTTGCAGCACGAACTGCACAACCGGTTCGGCATCGATTTGCGTCAGATCTGGGCGTTCAGCTACATGCGCCGCGCTTTTCTGCCGGTGCTGGCGCTGGTCGCCGCCTTCGGATGGCTGCTGACCGGGATCCACGAAATCCCGCTGCAAGGGCGCGGTATCTACGAGCGCTTCGGCAAACCGGTACAAGTCTTTGGCCCTGGCTTGCACGCCGGTTTGCCGTGGCCACTGGGCCGTGTATTGAGCGTCGAGAACGGTGTGGTGCACGAATTGGCAACCAGCGTCGGCGATGCGCCTGCGCCGACACAGGCTGACCCCGCCGAAGGCCCGGCGCCGATGAGCGCCAACCGCTTGTGGGATGCCAGCCACGTTAACGACAAATCCCAAGTGATCGCCAGCAGCCGTGGCGATCAGCAGAGCTTTCAGATCGTCAACATGGACGTGCGCTTCGTTTATCGCATTGGTCTGAGTGATCAGGATACTTTGGCCGCGACTTACAACAATGCCGATGTGCCGACGCTGATTCGCAGCACCGCGAGCCGGATTCTGGTGCACAACTTTGCCTCGCGTACCCTCGACGGTCTGCTCGGTGCTGACCGGGTTGGGCTGGGCGAAGAAATCGGTCGCGCGGTGCAAGGCGATCTGCAGAAGCTCAACAGCGGCGTGGAAATTCTCGCCACCGTGGTCGAAGCGATTCACCCGCCAGCCGGCGCCGCCAATGCTTATCACGGTGTGCAAGCGGCACAGATCGGCGCGCAGGCGTTGATCTCCCGTGAGCGCGGCGCTGCGGCTGAAGCCAGTAACCAGGCGTTGTTGCAGGCCAGCCTTGCCCGTGATCAGGCCAGTGCCAGCGCTCGCGAAATCAACGCCACGGCGCAGGCGGCAGACCTGAAGTTCAGCGCTGAACAGAAAGCTTATGCCAGCGCTGGTCAGGCATTCGTGCTGGAGCAATACCTCAGCCAACTTAGCCACGGTCTGAGCAAAGCCAAACTGTTGGTACTCGACCACCGATTAGGCGGCAGCAGCAATGCGCCGACCATCGACCTGCGTACGTTCACGCTGCCGGCTGATCCGACGCCTGCGCGCACCACCGCTCAACCAGGAGTTGCCCCTTGAGCCAGTCGCACACTCACGATTCCCATGATCACAGCGGCCACGATCACGGCCACGCCGGGCATCACCATCATCATGGGCATCATCACCATCACCACGGTGCGCCGGAGGACGCGGGACCGTTCCCTTGGCGGCGGATGGGCTGGGCGCTGTTGCTGGTGGCGTTTGCCATTGCGGCGGCGAGCCTGGTGCAAGTGCGCTCGGGTGAAGCCACGGTCATCACCCGTTTCGGCAATCCTTCACGGGTGCTGCTTGAACCCGGTTTGAGCTGGCGCTGGCCGGCGCCGTTCGAAGCGGCGATCCCGGTGGATCTGCGCCTGCGCACCACCTCCAGCGGTTTGCAGGATGTCGGCACTCGCGACGGTTTGCGCATCATCGTCCAGGCCTACGTGGCGTGGCAGGTGCAGGGCGATCCGGATAACGTGCAGCGTTTCATGCGCGCGGTGCAGAACCAGCCGGACGAAGCGGCGCGGCAGATTCGTACCTTTGTCGGCTCTGCGCTGGAAACCACCGCCAGCAGTTTCGACCTGGCGGATCTGGTGAATACTGATGCCGGCAAAGTGCGTATTGCCGATTTCGAGGCGCAACTGCGTCAGCAGATCGACCAGCAGTTGCTGGCCACTTACGGTGTGCGCGTGGTGCAGGTGGGCATCGAACGCCTGACCTTGCCTTCGGTCACGCTCACCGCCACGGTCGATCGGATGCGCGCGGAGCGTGAAACAATTGCCACCGAACGCACCGCCATCGGTAAGCGGGAAGCTGCACAAATTCGTTCTGCTGCCGAGCGCGATGCACGAATTGTTCAGGCTGACGCGACAGTTAAAGCCGCAGAAATCGAAGCGCAATCCCGAGTCGAAGCGGCGCAAATTTATGGCCGTGCCTACGCTGGGTCGCCGCAGTTGTACAACCTGCTGCGTTCGCTGGACACCCTGGGCACTATCGTCACGCCGGACACCAAGCTAATCCTGCGCACCGACGCCGCGCCATTCCGCGTGCTGGTGGACGGCCCGCCGAATGTCGAAAACAAATCCGGATCGCAGCCATGAGTGATGAAGTTCCACGTGGAACACATTCGCTGAGCAGTCCGTGGATTCAGGCCGGACGTTTGGCGTTTTTTGCCTTGTACGCGGTCACGGTGTTGGCCGCGTTGGCGTGGGCGTTTTCCAATGTGCGGCAGATCGATCCGCAGAATCGCGCCGTGGTTCTGCACTTTGGCGCACTGGAACGCATCCAGAATGCCGGGCTGTTACTGGCTTGGCCACAGCCGTTCGAGCAGGTGGTTTTACTACCGGCAGCGGATCGGGTGATCGAGCGTCGAGTGGAAAACCTGCTGCGCAGCAGTGAGGCGATCAAGGCTGATCGTGTAGCGACTTTCGCCACACCGCTAAGCGATGCATTGGCCGGTTCCGGTTACTTGCTGACGGGGGACGCCGGCGTGGTGCAACTGGATGTGCGGGTGTTTTACAAAGTGACCGACCCTTACGACTTCGTCCTGCAGGGTGGTCATGTGCTGCCGGCACTGGATCGGCTGGTCACCCGTAGCGCTGTGGCTTTGACCGCTGCCCGGGATCTGGACACGATTCTGGTCGCCCGTCCGGAGTTGATCGGTACTGATAACCAGGCCGCCGAAAGACGTGAGCGTCTGCGCGGTGATCTGGTGCAAGGCATCAACAAGCGCTTGGCTGAGTTGAAGGCGAGCGGGCAGGGCATCGGCATTGAAGTGGCGCGGGTCGACGTGCAGTCGAGTCTGCCGGACCCTGCGGTCAGCGCTTTCAATGCGGTTCTGACCGCCAGCCAGCAAGCCGACAAAGCCGTTGCCAACGCACGCACCGAAGCAGAAAAACTTACCCAGACCGCCAACGAACAAGCCGACCGCATCCTGCAAGTGGCCCACGCGCAGGCCGGCGAACGGTTGGCAAAAGCCGCTGCCGATACCGCCACGGTGCTGAGCCTGGCCAAGGCGCAACAACAGGGTACCGACCCGCAGATGCTCCTGCGGCTGTACCGTGAACGCATGCCGAAGATTCTTGGCCAGGCCGGTTCAGTGACCACGGTCGATCCGAAAGACGATTCCCGCCTGATCATTCAGGGAGCCAGCAAATGACTGCGACCACTGCCGCACCGAGCCTGTTGTCCTCGGCCGAACAGCGCCGCGCCGCACGGCAATTGACCTTGGCGATGCTCGCCCTTGGCTTGCTCGGCCTCGGTCTGCTCTGGCGCTGGCTGTTACCGGAGCAAACCGGTGTCAGTCAGTTGCTGCTGGGTTTCGCTTCTCTATTGGTGGCGGTGCCGGTGATGCGCTCGGCGTGGTACAGCCTGCGCTATCCAAGCCTGCACGGCATCACCGATCAATTGATCGCCCTGGCGATGCTCGGTGCGTGGGCGACCGGCGATCTGCTGACCGCCGCGTTGCTGCCGATCATCATGATCTTCGGCCACGTGCTGGAAGAGCGCAGCGTGATCGGCTCGCAGGAAGCGATTCACGCCCTCGGCCAGTTGACCCGCAGTCACGCGCGCAAGATTCAGTCCGATGGCTCGATCATCGAAGTCGATAACGGCACGCTGAAACCCGGCGACACGGTTGAGGTGCGGGCCGGAGATCGGGTGCCAGCGGATGGTCGAGTGTTGTTCGGCCAGGCCAGCCTTGACACGGCGTCGATTACCGGTGAGTCGGTTCCGGTGGAAACGGCGGTGGGCATGACGGTGTTTGGTGGCGCGATCAACCTCGACGGCTTGCTGCGCATCGAGGTGACCCGTACCGGCGATCAATCGACGCTGGGCAAAGTCATTGCGCTGATGCAGAACGCCGAGCGCTCGAAGCCGCCCATAATGCGCCTGCTTGAGCGCTATGCCGGTAGCTACATGGTGCTGGTGTTGCTGCTGGCGGCGGTGACCTGGTTTGTCACCCATGACGCGCAGGCGATGCTCGCGGTGCTGGTGGCGGCATGTCCCTGCGCTTTGGTGCTGTCGGCACCGGCCACGGCGATTGCCGGCGTGGCAGTGGCGGCGCGCCACGGCATTCTGATTCGCAGTTCGGCGTTCCTTGAGGAGTTGGCAGATCTCACTTCACTGGTGGTCGACAAAACCGGCACGCTGACTTACGGCACCTTGCGTTTGCAATCGATCAGCAGCCCACGACTGGATCAGGCCTCGGTAATGGCACTGGCCGCCAGCCTCGGGGCGGCCAGCAGCCACCCGGTCAGCCGCGCGTTGGCTGGGCTGGTCAGTCAGGAACAGAGCCTGCCGCTGACTGATATTCATGAGCGTCAGGGTCTCGGTGTAGTCGCCACGACTGCCCAAGGCGAGGCGGCGTTGGGCCGGCCCGAGTTGTTCGCGCAACTGGATATCGTCACCACCACCGTTCCCGAGCACGATGGGCCGATTGCCGGATTGGCACTGAACAGCGAATTTGTCGCCTGGCTGTTGCTGGCCGACAGCGTCAAACCGGAAGCCCGCTTTGCCCTCAGCGAATTGCGCGAGCTCGGTCTGGGTCGCCAGTTGCTGTTGACCGGCGACCGCCTGAGTGTCGCGCAGACCCTGGCCCGCGAGGTCGGCCTGCAAGAGCTGGAAGCGCAGGCGCTGCCCGAGGACAAACTCAACCGCGTACTGAAGGAAATCGACAACGGATTTCGGCCGATGGTGGTGGGCGACGGCATCAATGATTCGCTGGCGCTGAAGGCTGGTGTGGTCGGTGTCGCAATGGGCGCGGGCGGCGCTGACATCGCACTGGCCTCGGCGGATATCGTCTTGATCGGCAGTGATCTGCGCCGCCTCGGAACCTGTGTGCGGCTCAGCCGCCAATGCCGACGAACCTTGCAGGTTAACGTGATCATCGGTCTGGGCTGGACCTTGGCGATTGTCATCTTTGCTGCATTTGGCTGGCTCGGCGCGGCCGGGGCGATGATCGCCGCGCTGCTGCACAACCTCAGCACGTTGCTGGTGTTGGGCAATGCCGGACGGCTGCTGCGGTTTCAGGAGCCATTGCTCAAGCTCAAGGACGGTCATTGAAATGATTTGCAGCGAACTGTGCGCCGAATAGGCAGTCATCTATATAGAAGGCGCACACGTCATTGCCGGTTTCCGTGTCGAAAGCACGGGTTGCATTCCGGCCTGCTGGCGCGTCTGAAACGATAGTCTCGGCTAATTAAATCGATAGCCTGCTATTTTTCAAGGATGGTCTACCCTCAGATCTGACGTCTGAAACAAGGGGGGATTTTCCATGCTCGCGCAACTTCCACCGGCCTTACAGAATCTGCAGCTTCCGCTTCGCCTGCGACTCTGGGACGGCCATGAGTTCAACCTGGGGCCGACGCCCAGCGTCACCATCGTGGTCAAGGACCCGACGATGGTCACCCAGTTCACCCATCCAAGCCTCGACGCGCTGGGGGCGGCGTTTGTTGAAGGCAAGCTCGAACTGGAGGGCTCGATCAGCGAGGTCATCCGGGTCTGCGACGAATTGAGCAGCGCCTTGCTCGATGAAGATGAAGGCGCTCAGCCAGTGCGTGCAGTGCACGACAAGGAAACCGACGCCAAAGCCATTTCCTATCACTATGACCTGTCCAACGCGTTCTATCAGCTGTGGCTGGACAGCGACATGGCGTATTCCTGCGCGTATTTCGAAACGGGCAGCGAAACCCTGGAGCAGGCGCAGCAAGCCAAATTCCGCCATCTGTGCCGCAAGCTGCGTTTGCAGCCGGGCGATTACCTGCTGGATGTCGGTTGCGGCTGGGGTGGTCTGGCGCGTTACGCCGCACGTGAATTCGGCGCCAAAGTGTTCGGCATCACCCTGAGCAAGGAACAGCTGGAACTGGCCCGCGAGCGGGTCAAGGCCGAGGGCCTGGAAGATCAGGTTGAGCTGCAATTGCTCGACTACCGCGATCTGCCGCAGGACGGGCGTTTCGACAAGGTAGTCAGCGTCGGCATGTTCGAACACGTCGGTCACGCCAACCTCGCTGAATACTGCAAAGTCCTGTTCGGTGCAGTGAAGGAGGGCGGTCTGGTGATGAATCACGGCATCACCGCCAAACACACCGATGGTCGTCCGGTAGGACGCGGCGCTGGCGACTTCATCGAGAAATACGTGTTCCCCAACGGCGAGTTGCCACACCTGGCGATGATCTCGGCCGAGATCAGCGAAGCCGGGCTGGAGATCGTCGATGTCGAAAGCCTGCGTCTGCATTACGCGCGCACGCTGGATCACTGGAGCGAGCGGCTGGAGGATAACCTCGAAGCGGCCGGGAAACTGGTACCGGATCAGGCGTTGCGTATCTGGCGGCTGTATCTGGCTGGATGTGCCTACGCGTTCGCGCGTGGTTGGATCAACCTGCACCAGATTCTGGCAGTGAAGGCTCATCCGGACGGCAGTCATGAACTGCCCTGGACCCGTGACGACATCTACAATCCTTGATGCCTGAACCCTGCCCTCTCCCTTGGAGAGGGTGATGGGCTTCTAGAGAATCGGTGAAATAAGCCGGGCGATTCGCATGCCGAGCTGTTGCAGGCGGTGGATCTCCCGGCTTTCTTCTTTGGCAACCTCATAAGCCTGCTCGAAATCATCGTTGAGCATACGTTCCATGTGGGCGGCGAATTCGCTGTCGACGGTCAGTAGCATCACTTCGAAATTCAGCCGGAACGAACGGTTGTCCAGATTGGCGCTGCCGACGGCGCTGATTTCGCTGTCGATCAACACCACTTTCTGATGCAGGAACCCCGGTTCGTAGCGGAACACCCGCACGCCGGCGCGCACCGCTTCGAATGCATACAGGCTGGACGCGGCGTAGACGATGCGGTGATCGGGGCGCGATGGCAGCAGCAGGCGCACGTCGACGCCGCGCAGCACCGCCAGACGCAACGCGGCGAACACGGCTTCATCGGGAATGAAGTACGGGCTGGTGATCCACACCCGCTCGGTTGCGGCGTGGATCGCTTCGACGAAGAACAGCGAACAGGTTTCGTAGGCGTCGGCCGGGCCGCTGGCCAGCAACTGACAGAGCACGCCGTCGTCCGGGTAAACGTCCGGCAGGATCAGCGGCGGCAATGTGCGCGCGGCCCAGAACCAATCCTCGGCAAATGACTCCTGCATGCAGGCCACCACCGGCCCGCGCACTTGCACATGGGTATCGCGCCATGGCGCCAACGGCGGCTTCTCGCCCATGTATTCATCGCCAACGTTGTGCCCGCCAACAAAGCCGAGCACACCATCGACCACGACGATTTTGCGGTGGTTGCGGAAATTCACCTGGAAGCGATTGAGCCAGCCGCTACGTGTGGCGAAGGCTTTGACCTCGACACCGCCATCGCGCAACGCCTGTACATAACTGTGGGGCAGGGCGTGGCTGCCGATGCGGTCGTAGAGCAGATGAATCGCCACGCCTTCGGCAGCTTTCTTCAGCAACAGATCGCGCAGGCGCTGCCCGAGGCGGTCGTCATGGATGATGAAAAACTGGATCAGTACGGCTTCGCGCGCTTGATCGATGGCCTGGAAAATCGCCTCGAAGGTCGCGTGGCCATTCACCAGCAGTTGCACTTCGTTATTCGCCAGGCATGGCATCCGCCCCAGTTTGGGCATGGCCCGTAGCGAGGCATAGGCATTTGAGGCGCGGGCGGTGAGGGCTTCTTCGACCCACGGACGCCAGTTCAACTCGGAGATCGCCTGGCGCATCTGTTCGTTGGCCTGGCGCCGTGCCTTGATATAGCCGTCGAAGGTACTGCGGCCGAAGACCAGATAAGGGATGAGTGTCAGGTAGGGAATGAAAATCAGCGACAATGCCCAGGCGATCGAGCCTTGGGCGGTGCGAACGGTCAGCACCGCGTGGATCGCGGCGATCAAGCCGAGGCTATGTATCAGGGCGATCAGATAGCCGAAAATGTGCGGTCCAAAATAATCCATGGGGCAGCCTTGCTCCTGAAGACTCAATGCGTAACAGACCATGTTCCGAGGCGAATGTCGCTATTTAATTGGTGCATGAACCGAAGCAATCGGCCGACGTCTAACGGCCACTACTGATCAGGAGTTTTTTCGATGAACGTTCGTCTGCTGGGTTTGGCGCTGGGCCTGGGTTTGGCAATGCCGGTGGTTGCGCAGGCGCAAATGCTGCAGCCGGGGTTGTGGGAAATGACCTCAAGCAACGTCAAGGTCGATGACCAGCCCATGGATGTGCAATCGATCCTCGGCCAGTTGCAAGGCCAGATGACCCCGCAACAACGCGCGGCGCTGGAGAAGAACGGGATCAACATCGGTGGTAAGGGCATTCGTGCCTGTCTGACGCCGCAGCAAGTGGCGACCAACGATATTCCGCTGGCCGATCCGCAGTCGGGCTGCAAACAGCAGATTACCGAGCGCACCGGCAACCAGTGGAAATTCCGCTTCAGCTGCCCGAAAGCGCAAGGCACGGGTGTCGCGACGTTCCTCAGTGATCGTGAGTTCACCACCGTGGCCAACGGCACGTTCAATGCGATCGGGATCAACCAGAAGGGCAGTCTGGAAACCCGTGCGGTGTGGTTGGGTCAGGATTGCGGCACCGTGAAGCCAAGAGCTTAAAAGCTTCGCGAGCAAGCTCGCTCCCACAGGGCCAGCGCGACTCCTTGTGGGAGCGAGCCTGCTCGCGAAGACGTTCTGTCAGACACCTGATCATTTAACGCATAAACCGCAGCGGCAGCCCCTGACAGCTTTCGTTGATGCGCTGCTCCCGCCATGCAATCTGCCCCGACACCAACGTGGTATTCACCCGATAGCGGAAAGTCTTGTCAGCAAACGGCGTCCATCCGCACTGCGACAGAATCGGTTGCCGCGACACCTCCATGGCCGCGGGCTCAACCAGCACCAGATCCGCCCAATACCCCTCGCGCAAATAACCCCGATCCGGAATCGCAAACAGATCCGCCACGCGATGGCTGGTCTTCGCCACCAACGTGGTGATCGGCAGCACGCCATCGGCCACCAGCTCGAGTAGTGCCGGCAGGGCGTGTTGCACCAGCGGTAACCCGGACGGTGCTTCGGTGTAAGGACGCTGTTTTTCCGCCCAGGTATGCGGTGCATGATCGCTGCCGATCACATCCAGCCGGTTGCTCAGCAGCGCCGCGCGCAAGGCGTCTCGGTCGGCCTGGGTCTTGATCGCCGGGTTGCATTTGATCAGGTTGCCGAGTGCTGGATAGTCGCGGTCATCGAACAGCAGGTGGTGCAGGCAGACTTCAGCGCTGATGTGCTTTTGAGTGAGAGGTTTGTCTTCGAACAGCTCCAGCTCGCGAGCGGTAGTCAGGTGCAAAACGTGCAGGCGGGTGCCGTGACGTCTGGCCAGTTCCACCGCCAGCGAAGAGGATCGGTAGCAAGCCTCGGCATCGCGAATCAGTGCATGGATATTCGCCGGCAGGCGTTCGCGCAGACGTGCTGCATTGGCCTCGATGCTTGGTGTGTGTTCGCAATGCGCCAGCAGAATCGTCGGCACTTCGGCGAATAAACGTTCGAGAATCTTAGGATCATCCACCAGCATATTGCCAGTGGAGGCGCCCATGAACACTTTGACCCCGGCCACTTCGCAGGGGTTGAGCGCGGCCACGGTGTCGAGGTTGTCCTGACTGACACCGAAGTGAAATCCGTAGTTGGCCACGGAGTTGATCGCCGCCCGGCGTTTTTTATCCGCCAGCGCTTCGAGATTGAGGGTGGCCGGTTGGGTGTTGGGCATGTCCATGAAACTGGTGATGCCACCCGCCACCGCTGCGCGCGACTCGGAGTGAATACTGCCCTTGGCCGGCGCTCCCGGTTCGCGAAAATGCACCTGATCATCAATCATCCCCGGCAACAGCCATTGGCCATTGGCGTCGATCTCCACACGGGCATTTTCACCGTCGATGCGGCCTGCGATCTTGACGATGCGACCATGGCTGACCAACAGATCGCCGTCGAACTCGCGCCCTTCATTGACCAGTCTGGCGTTGCGAATCAACACGCTGCTCATGGTTCAGAACTCGTTCTGCAAGGCTTTGTAACCGCGCACCAGATCGACATTGGTGCGCGCCACGTCTTCGGAAAACTCCGAGGCGCTGACACTCACCGGCGGGAACTGCGAGAGGTCGGTGCTGGGGCCGATGCGGGTGGTGGAGGGCACGTAGAACGCGTCCGGCAAATCGCGGCCATCGACCACCGAGTTGTGCCGCACCACACAGCCGTCACCGACCACGCAATTGAACAGCACGCTGTTGAATCCGATGAACACCCGGTCGCCGACTACGCACGGGCCATGCACGATCGAGCGGTGAGCGATCGAGGTGAATTCGCCGATGGTCACGGCAGCACCAGATTTCGAATGGATCACCACGCCGTCCTGGATGTTCGAATTGGCGCCGATGGTGATCGGCTCCATCGTGCCCGAAGCGTCTACTTCGTCGGCGCGGATCACCGCGTAGGGGCCGACGAACACATTCTCGCCAATGACCACCTTGCCGCAGATGATCGCGGTTTTGTCGACGTAGGCCGACTCGGCAATTTGCGGCAAATCGCCTGAGGGATTTTTGCGGATCATGGTTGGCTCAGCGCGTCGTAAAGGGTGTTGAGGTTGTATTCGAACAGTCCGGTAAAGGTGCTGGCCGGGCCTCTGGCGGCGAGGGCATCGGAGTACAACGTGCCGCCGATATGCGCGCCGCTTTCATCAGCGATCTGCTTGAGCAGGCGCGCGTCCTTGATGTTTTCCATGAACACCGCTTTGACCTTGGCCTGACGGATCTGCGTGATCAGTGCAGCGACTTCGGCGGCCGATGGTTCGCGCTCGGTGGAAAGACCTTGCGGCGCCATGAAGTCGATGCCGTAGGCCTGCCCGAGATAACCGAAGGCGTCGTGGCTGGTGACGATCTTGCGATTGCCTGGTGGCAGCGAGCCGAGCTTGGTCTTGGCTTCGGCGAGCAGGGCGTAGATCTGTTTCAGGTAGGTCTGGCTGTTGCGTTGATAATCGGCCTTGTTCGCCGGATCGGCGGCGATCAGCGCCTTGGTGATGTTGGCGATGTACAGCTCGGTGTTGGCCAGATTGTGCCAAGCGTGCGGGTCGGGAATGGTTTCACCGTCTTCATCGAGCGAGCGCGGAATCACACCGTGGCTGGCACTGATGAGCGGGGCTTGGGTGCCGGTGCTGGTCACCAGTCGATCGAGCCATGGTTCGAAACCGAGGCCGTTCTTGATGATCAGCTTGGCTTTGAGCAGCGCTTTGGCGTCGTCCGGTGTTGGCTCATAGGTATGCGCATCGGCGTCCGGGCCGACCATGTTGGTGATCTGGATATGCTCGCCGCCGACCTGATGCACCATGTCGGCGAGGATGCTGAAGCTGGTGACCACCGGCAATTTTTCCGCCGCCGATAACGACATCGACAGCAGCAAGCTGAACAACACGAGTAGAACGCGCATCGGGAAACACCTCATTGGGATGTGAGCAAAGGCGGGCGGCGCAGCAGCCCGTGAACCGGTCCGAACACCACGGACAGCAGATAACCGATACCGGCCACCAGCACGATCGCCGGACCGCTGGGCAGCGAGTAGTAGAACGAGATCAACAATCCGCACCACACCGAGAGGCAGCCGATAAGCGCCGAGATGGCAATCAGGCTCGGCAGGCGACGACTCCAGAACCGTGAGGCAGCGGCAGGCAGCATCATCAGACCGACCACCATCAACGCGCCGATGGCCTGGAAACCGATCACCAGATTGAGCACCACCAGGGTCAGGAACACGCCGTGGGCGAGAGGGCCGAGGCGGCTGACGGTTTGCAGGAATAGAGGATCGAGGGTGTCGAGCAGCAGCGGTTTGTAGATGACGGCCATGGCGATCAGGCTGAGGGCCGAGACCCATAACATGCCGTTGAGGGTCGGGCCGTCGACCGCGAGCGCCGAGCCGAACAGCAAGTGCAGCAAGTCGAGGCGTTTGCCAGCGATGCCGAGAATCAGCACGCCGCTGGCGAGTGAGATCGGGTAGATCGCGGCGAGGCTGGCATCTTCGCGCAAACCGGTGCGACGGGTAATCCACGCAGCCAGCCCGGCCATGCTCAGGCCCGCACCCAGACCGCCGAACGTTAGCGCGGGCAGACTCAGACCGGCGAACCAGAAGCCCAATGCGGCGCCGGGAAGAATGCCGTGAGCGACGGCGTCGCCGATCAGGCTCATGCGCCGCAGGATCAGAAAAACGCCGAGCGGTGCTGTGCTGCAGGCCAAGACCAATCCGCCGAGCAGCGCTCGGCGCATGAACAGGAATTCGCTGAACGGTTGCCAAAGGTGGGCGACGGTGAGCATCAAGCCACCTGCGTGCCGGGTGTTTGCTGGATCAGTTCGACGCTGGCGCCAAACACGCATTCGTGGTTTTTGATCAGCAGTGTCTGCGGGATGTGTTGGCGGACGGCGGCCAGGTCGTGGCAGACCACCAACAAGGTTCGACCTTCGGCGTGCCAGGCCTGGATGTGTTGCCAAAGCAATTGCTGACCCAGTTCGTCGAGCGCAGCGTGGGGTTCGTCAAGCAGGAGTAGCGGCGCGTCAGCCAGACTCAAACGGGCGAGCAATGCGCGTTGTAGTTCGCCACCGGAGAGCGCCATCAGCGGGCGTTTCTCGAGTCCGCTCAAGTGCCAATTGTCGAGTGCGTGAGTGAGGCGCTGTGCGCGCAATTGCGTCGACAATCGACGGCCCCAGAACCCGGCAGCCACCAGTTCTTCTAGACTGATGGGAAACTGTCGGTCGAGGTGTTGCTGTTGCGGCAGGAATGACAATCCTCCTTGGCGGGGGACGCCTAGCGCGACTTTTCCGCTCAAGGGTTTCTGCAACCCGGCGATGACTTTCAGCAGGCTGCTTTTACCGCAGCCGTTGGCGCCGACGATAGCGCTCAGACTGCCGCTTTCCAGCGTGACCGTCAGTGGTGAAGTCAGCGGTTGCCCGGGGGCGCCCCAGCTCAAGGAATGGCAGCGGATCATGCGTGTTCTCGATGCCAGTGGCTTTCGGCGACGGCGTCGTGGGCGTGCAGACTTTCAGCGTGGATCACTCGCAGGTGGAACCCGCTGACACCAGGGCAGCGACGCAGGGCCAGATGGAGTCGTCGCGCGGCGTCCTCGCAGAACATCAGGTTCTGCCCGTTGGCCAGCGCGAAGGCTTGTTCGTCGGCGCGTTTCACGGCGGTTTGCACGGCGGTGCCCAGTGCGGCTTCAGCGTCGTTGATGATCACGCTCAGGGGCAACTCATCGATAAACTCCTCCAGATGCATGTGCAATTGCGCGGTGCTGCGTTGGCTGTGCGGAGTGGCAACGATGCCGTGGCTTGAGCCAAGCCAAGCCAGAACTTCAGCGTGCTGCAGTGGCTTATTGGCAAAATCATCGATGAACTGCTGCTGGATCAGTTGCCTTGCTAATGCGGCTGAGCACGGGCAGGTCGAGGAGTAGGGCACATCGATCTTGAGTTCCACGTGGAACACTTTGTTTTTGAGGCTGGCAGAAATGCTCACTGGATAGCTTTTCCACCCCGCCAGTGGGCTGACCAACGCGGGTCGTTTCAGCAGCACTTCGCTGTGGATATTCAGGTAAGCATTGCTGGATAAGCCCTCGTGGCTCGCCAGAAAATCGTCCAGTACCTGATGCAAAACCCGTGGAGAAAGGTTCTGCTGCTCAAGCCTTGCCAAGGCCAGATACAAACGCGACATGTGAATGCCACGCGCCTCACCATCGTCAAGACTGACGCCTGCATCTGCCTTCGCGCTCAGACGTTGGCCATCCAATAATACCGGCAAGGCAATGCCGCGCATTCCCACCCACTCAAGCGGTAATGCTTGTCGAGAGGCTTGAGTGGCGATATCCGGAAGTGTCAGCGAATTCATGTTCGGAACCATCGTGTTGACTGAATTGGATGTTACATTATAACAATTCAAATCACGATGCTTTTTTCATGAACGGGTTTTCATATGCACAGACGCCACTTGCTCAGTTTGTTTTTGACCAGCGCAGCCTTGGCTCTGCCCTTCAGTGTCTCAGCAACCCAAGTGCGAAATGCGCGGCTCTGGCGTTCGCGTGAAAAGCTGCGACTGGTCTTCGATTTGAGCGGCCCGGTGCGCTACAAAACGTTCACGTTGAGTGCTCCAGAGCGTTTGATCATTGACCTGTCCGGGGCGAGTCTGAGTGGTGATTTCAGTCAATTGCCGTTAGCAGATACGGCCATTCGCTCGATCCGCGCCGGGCATGTTGGTCTAGGCGATACCCGGATCGTTCTCGATCTGAACACTCCCGTTCTATTGAACAGCTTTGTTTTGGCACCGCAGGATGGTCAAGGCCACCGTTTGGTGCTCGATCTGGTGAACGCCGATAAAGTCCTGAGCACCGCAGTAGTTCCACGTGAAACATCCACGAATAACCATCACCTTAAACGCGACATCATTGTCGTGGTTGATCCCGGACACGGTGGTAAAGACCCTGGTGCCGTCGGCGCCAAGGGTGAGCGGGAAAAGGACGTGGTGCTGTCCATCGCACAATTGCTCGCCAAACGTCTTAAAAAGGAGAAGGGCTTCGACGTGAAGTTGGTTCGCAATGACGATTTTTTCGTGCCCCTTCGCAAGCGTGTAGACATTTCCCGTCAGCACAAGGCCGACATGTTTATCTCCGTGCACGCCGATGCAGCGCCGCGTCTGACGGCGTCGGGAGCTTCGGTGTATTGCCTGTCAGAAGGGGGTGCGACGTCAGCGACTGCACGCTTCATGGCACAGCGCGAGAACGGCGCGGATCTGCTCGGCGCGACCAGTCTGCTTAATCTCAAGGACAAGGATCCGATGCTCGCCGGCGTGATCCTCGACATGTCGATGAACGCCACCATCGCCGCCAGTCTGCAACTCGGCAGCAGCATATTGGGCAGTCTGCAAGGCATCACCACATTGCATCAAAAGCGCGTGGAACAGGCGGGGTTTGCGGTGCTGAAGTCGCCGGATGTGCCGTCGATCCTGGTAGAAACCGGCTTTATTTCCAATGCGCGTGACAGCCAGCGCCTGGTGACAACTCGACATCAACAGGCTATCGCTAACGGGTTGTTTGAAGGATTGCAGCGCTATTTCCAGCAGAACCCGCCAATCGATAGTTACATCGCCTGGCAGCAGACGCAGAAAAAGGTGCAGGTTTAGCAGCCGGTGATCCGGCTGCAGGTGAACTTCGCGCTGCTGCCGCCTGAGCTGGAGAAGCGATTGATCGTCGTCCAGCCAACGCGACGGGTGTAGCCGACCCAGGCTTCGCCGTCAGAGGCGATGCCGGTGAAGAACGTCAGTTGGCCGAACCGACTGTTGGTCTGCGCCCAGTAGCGTTTGCCGTCCTTTTCAAAGCCGCGCAGGTAAATCGTGCTGCCCACCGTATTCACGCTGTAGGCGTTGCCTTGCGCATCGACACATGCCAGCAGGTTAGCGCTGTGTGTGCACTTGGCGAGCATCGGCGCTTGTCCCCATACGTTGGCACCCGACAGCAATGCCAGACTCATTAGCGAGCATTTCAGGACATTTTTCATCACGGTTCCCGACGGGCATATGGCATGCAGCTTCATGCTCTTTATCGGTTTGGGCAAGAGCAGGTCTGGCTAATTCATATTGTTATACTATAACATCAATTTTATTGAGCCTGAGTCCGCCGATTTAAAGCGTCAGCTTCTGCCGTCACTCTGTCTCGAAGCTCTAGAACGCGGCGCGTTACGCCAAATCCGGCATAAACGCCCATCGGCCACCATCTGATGAGGATTATCCAATGTCATCTCCGCTTCCCGTGACCGTTCTTTCGGGCTTTCTCGGCGCCGGAAAAAGTACGGTTTTGAATTACGTACTACGTAATCGAGAAGGCTTGCGCGTTGCAGTCATCGTTAACGATATGAGCGAGATCAACATTGATGGCAGCGAAGTCCAGCGCGATGTCCGCCTGAACCGTGCTGAAGAAAAACTGGTGGAGATGAGCAATGGTTGTATCTGCTGTACGTTACGCGAGGACCTGTTGGAAGAGGTCAGCAAACTTGCTCGTGAAGGTCGTTTCGATTATCTGCTCATCGAATCCACCGGTATTTCCGAGCCGCTGCCGGTCGCCGAAACCTTCACCTTCCGCGATGAGCTGGGTCAGAGCCTCGCCGACGTTGCTCGACTCGACACCATGGTCACGGTAGTCGACGGCGTGAACTTTCTCCTCGACTATCAGGCTGCCGAGAGCCTCGCGTCCCGCGGCGAGACCTTGGGCGATGAAGATGAACGCTCGATCACCGACCTGTTGATCGAACAAATCGAGTTCGCCGACGTATTGCTGATCAGCAAGATCGACCTCATCAGCCACCAGGCGCGCGACGAACTCACGGCAATTCTCAAGCGCCTCAATGCCCAGGCGGAAATTATCCCGATGGTGATGGGCGAGGTGGTGCTGGAGAAGATCCTCAACACGCGCCGATTCGATTTTGACAAAGCCGCCCAAGCCCCGGGCTGGCTGCAGGAATTGCGCGGTGAGCATGTGCCGGAAACCACCGAGTATGGCATTGCTTCCACGGCTTATCGCGCACGCCGCCCGTTCCACCCGCAGCGCTTTTACAGCTTCATTGATCGTCCATGGACGAACGGTAAATTACTGCGCTCCAAGGGTTTTTTCTGGCTCGCCAGCAAGGTCACGGATGCGGGCAGCTGGTCGCAGGCGGGCGGCCTGATGCGCCACGGTTTCGCTGGACGCTGGTGGCGTTTCGTGCCGAAAAACCAATGGCCGCAGGATCAGGACAGTACCGCAGCAATCATGGAAAACTGGACGCCGAGTGTCGGAGATTGTCGTCAGGAGCTGGTATTCATTGGCCAGAACATCGATTTCGTACAGCTCAAGTCGGAGCTCGATGCCTGCCTGCTGACTGACGAAGAAATGGCTGCTGGCGTAGACCGTTGGCGCACGCTGCCGGACCCTTTCGGCCCTTGGCACGATGAGGCCGCCTGATGCTTGCGCTCAAACTGCAGCAGAATCGAGTACGTCATCAGCATCAGGGGGCGACGCCGAAAACGCTGACGCGAATCCTCGAAGACGACGTCAATCTTGCGGTCTGGCAGCGTCAACTGCCGCTGCACATCGCCGATTTCGCAGCGTTGTTGCTGTCGCTCAACGAGCCACTGGCGCAGTCGCTCTGCCTCGAATTGCCGGATGAAGACGGCGAGCCTGATCTCAGTGGACTGGCCGCCGGGTTCCGTGACCTGGAAGGCTATGAAGGCTTTGTCGCTGATCTGGGATGGCTGGTCAGTGCCTTCGCCTGCCTGCTGGGTGCACGGCGTATCGGCTTGCGCCTGCGGGTGCTGGACAAGGCCATGTGTCCGCGTTTCCACGTCGATCATGTGCCGGTGCGCCTGATCACCACGTATGGCGGAATCGGCAGTCAGTGGCTCAAGGAGGGCGCGATGGACCGCGAGCAATTGGGTCAGGCGAACGCTGAGCCAAACGACATGGCAAACATCCAGCAACTGCGCAGTGGCGACGTGGCGCTATTGAAAGGCGAGAAATGGCACGGCAACGAAGGCTTCGGTCTGATCCATCGTTCTCCGCAACTGCCAGCGGGTGAACGACGGTTGCTGCTGACGCTCGACTGGCTCGGTTGACGGCTCAAGGCTTGAGCCATTTACCCTGGCTCTGGCCTTCGCAATACGGCTTCAAATACGCCATGTCTGAAGCCACGCCGTAATAGTGGATATCCTGGCGATAGGGCATATTGGCGACTTGCGCGTTGCTGCACACGCCGAACGCGCCGCTCGGGCATTGATCGACGTACTGCACCTCGACTTTCTGCCCGGCCAGGGTCGGTTGGCAGAACCCGTCGCTGAACAGCTTCTCGGGAATACTGCGGTTTTGCTGGCAAACCTTGACGTCGAGTCGCTCGCCCTGACTGTGCACAACGCAGGCTTGAGCCAAGGCTTCGCTCGACAGCAACATCAACAGCAACGACCATCCCATCCAACGCATGTCCAATCCCCTCAGAAAACGCCCAGTCATGTTGCAGAACATTCCTACCCATGTCATCGCCGGCCCTTTGGGCGCCGGCAAGACCAGTCTGATTCGCCAGCTCATGGCCCAACGGCCGGAGGGCGAGCGCTGGGCGGTGCTGATCAACGAGTTCGGTCAGATCGGCCTCGACGCGGCGCTGCTGACCCGCGATGGCGATGGTATCGCACTGGGCGAAGTTGCCGGGGGCTGTTTGTGTTGCGTGAACGGTGCGCCGTTTCAAATCGGCCTCGGCCGTTTGCTGCGCAAGGCCAGACCGGATCGGCTGTTCATCGAGCCGTCCGGACTGGGCCATCCGGCGCAATTGCTCAAGCAGTTAGGCGAGGCGCCGTGGTTGGGTGTGCTGGCGCTGCAGCCCTGCGTGTTAGTGCTGGATGCCCAGGCGCTGGCCGCCGGGAAAGCGTTGCCCCCCGCTCAGCAGGACGCTTTGGGCAGCGCCGGTCTGCTGTTGCTGAACAAGGCAGAAGGTCTGGATGAGGCTGTGCGGCAGACCATCGCCGAGCGTTTGCCGGCGGTCAAATTGATCTGGACGCAGCAGGCGCACCTGTCTTTACGCGAGTTGCCGGGTGTGACGGCGCAAGCAATGGCGGGTGTGGATAACCTTGTTGTGCCGCAGGGGGCGGGACCGATTCCGGCGCTCTGGAGCGACCCGGCATCGCCGATCTGCCTGAGTCAGGCACAAGAGGGCGGTTGGAGCATCGGCTGGCGTTGGCACCCGGGGCAGACGTTCGATACGCATCGTCTGAGCCAATGGCTGCAGAGCCTGAACTGGCGGCGGGCGAAACTGGTTATCCATAGCGTCGAGGGCTGGGTGTCGGCCAATGCCGTGGATAACGCTGAACTGGATTGGCAGCCCAGCGAGTGGCGACGGGATTCGCGTATAGAGCTGATCTT
Organism: Pseudomonas sp. m6p; assembly: GCF_055760375.1. Classification (NCBI taxonomy): domain Bacteria; kingdom Pseudomonadati; phylum Pseudomonadota; class Gammaproteobacteria; order Pseudomonadales; family Pseudomonadaceae; genus Pseudomonas; species Pseudomonas sp. m6p. The sequence continues at coordinate 5,750,749 of NZ_CM147084.1, read as the reverse complement.
TGCCGATGCGCGAAGTATCGATGCTTTGCAGTCAGGCTTGACGCAATGTCGAGTTCAAGCGGATTAGCTTACGGCTTCCACTTATTGTGTTCCTGACGCCACTGGCTCAGTTCGATCACTTCGGCCCGTGGGCGGGTAACTTCGACCACCGGTGGCGTGTCGTCGAACGGCGCCGGATAGGGCGCCAGTTCAATCTGAGCGCTGTGCGCACCAAACTGGGTGATGATGCCGTTGTGCCGGGTTTCGCCAGTCACGGTGAACTCGAAGTTGTAAACCCGGGCCAGACGCCGCCGACCGCTGGCATCCTTGATCAAGCCGATTTTTTTCAACGCGACGTTACCGTCCAGCAGTTCAACGCCCACGTTGATGCAATGCTGCTTGACCCGCTCCAGCGCCCGCTCGCGCAAGCCGTGGTTGTGCCAAAGCCATGCGCCGGCAGCGGCGAACAGCATCAGCACGAAGATGTTTTCAAGGGTCAGCATCAACAGGAAACTCCAAAAGATAAGCTCAGCTTAACTGCGTCGCCGGTCTGTCGTACAGGCTGTGTTTCGTCGCATACTGCGCGGCTTGAATTTCAATCGTTTTACGGAATAACCCGAATGAAACGTACGCCTCATCTGCTCGCCATTCAGTCCCATGTGGTCTTCGGCCACGCCGGCAACAGCGCTGCGGTTTTTCCGATGCAGCGGGTCGGGGTGAATGTCTGGCCGCTCAACACGGTGCAGTTCTCCAACCATACCCAGTACGGCCAATGGGCCGGTGAAGTGCTCGCGCCGCAGCAGATCCCCGAACTGGTCGACGGCATTGCCGCCATTGGCGAACTGGGCAACTGCGACGCTGTGCTCTCCGGCTATCTGGGCAGCGCGGCGCAGGGTCGGGCGATTCTCCGTGGTGTCGAGCGCATCAAATCGGTCAATCCGAAGGCGTTGTACCTGTGCGACCCGGTGATGGGCCATCCGGAGAAGGGCTGCAGTGTGCCGGCCGAAGTCAGCGACTTTCTGCTGGAAGAAGCCGCGGCGGTGGCGGACATCATGTGCCCGAACCAACTGGAGCTGGACAGCTTCTCCGGGCGCAAGCCGCAGTCGCTGTTCGATTGCCTGGCGATGGCTCGGGCGCTGCTGGCGCGCGGGCCGAAAGCGGTGCTGGTCAAGCATCTGGATTATCCGGGCAAGCCGGCGGACGGTTTCGAGATGTTGTTGGTGACCGCTGATGAAAGCTGGCACTTGCGTCGTCCGCTGCTGGCGTTTCCGCGTCAGCCGGTGGGCGTGGGCGATCTGACGTCCGGGCTGTTCCTCGCGCGGGTGCTGCTGGGTGACAGCCTGGTGGCGGCGTTCGAGTTCACCGCAGCGGCGGTGCATGAAGTACTGCTGGAGACCCAGGCGTGTGCCAGTTATGAGCTGCAACTGGTGCGGGCGCAGGACCGGATCGCGCATCCGCGGGTGAAGTTCGAGGCGACGGCGATCAGTCTGTAATCGCGTTATTGTTCAAAAGATCGCAGCGTGCGGCAGCTCCTGCAGGGTGAACATTAATCCTCTGTAGGATCTGCCGCAGGCTGCGATCTTTTGCTTTAGGCGTCGCCCTTGATCTCCTGATAACGCTTCTCCAGCTCCTGGCGAATTTGCCGACGCTGCTGCGCCTGCATATAACGACGCTTGTCCTCACTGTTCTGCGGTTGCAGCGGCGGCACGGCGGCCGGTTTGCGCTGGTCATCCACCGCAACCATGGTGAAGAAGCAGCTGTTGGTGTGGCGCACCGAGCGCTCGCGGATGTTCTCGGTCACCACTTTGATACCGACTTCCATCGAGGTGTTGCCGGTGTAGTTGACCGACGCGAGGAAGGTCACCAGTTCGCCGACATGGATCGGCTCGCGGAAAATCACCTGATCCACCGACAGCGTCACCACGTAGCGGCCGGCATAGCGGCTCGCGCAGGCGTAGGCCACTTCGTCGAGGTATTTGAGCAGGGTACCGCCGTGGACATTGCCAGAGAAGTTGGCCATGTCGGGGGTCATCAATACCGTCATCGACAGTTGGGCGTTTCCGGGTTCCATAACGTTCTCACGGATCAAGGCTGGATGGCTGGACGCACCTCTGCGGGTGCCTGGTGGCTTTTTCAAAAGCACCGTTATCGGGACGCCAGACGGCTGGCTGCCGTCACGCCGCGACCGATCTGTTTCCTTATATTGCACCGCCTTTCAGCCGGAAGTCGCGGTGTTAACCTGCAAAAGGCCCTGTCCAAGGGCAATTCCTACACGAAAAGTGGATTTTTACCCAACTCGCTCAGAGCTTTCTGAAGTCTGACGGCGAGTCACGTCATACAAGGAGCCCACACCATGCATGCCATCAGCTTTATTCAGGACCTGGCAGTGATCATGTTGGTCGCAGGTGTGGTCACCGTGTTGTTTCACCGTTTCAAGCAGCCGGTGGTGCTCGGCTACATCGTCGCCGGTTTCATCATCGGCCCGCACACCCCGCCATTCGGTCTGATTCACGACGAAGAAACCATCAAGACCCTCGCCGAGCTGGGGGTGATTTTCCTGATGTTCTGCCTCGGGCTGGAGTTCAGCCTGCGCAAGTTGTTCAAGGTCGGGGCCACGGCGTTTATCGCGGCGTTCCTCGAAATTGTCCTGATGATCTGGATCGGCTATGAAATCGGCCGCTGGTTCGACTGGAACACCATGGACTCGCTGTTCCTCGGCGCAATCCTCGCCATCTCCTCGACCACTATCATCGTCAAGGCGCTCAACGACCTGAAGATGAAGAACGAGCGCTTCGCGCAGCTGATCTTCGGCGTATTGATCGTCGAGGACATCCTCGGCATCGGCATCATCGCCTTGCTGTCGAGCATCGCAGTCAGCGGCACGGTCAGTTCGGGCGAAGTGTTTTCCACGGTCGGCAAGCTGTCGCTGTTCATGATCGTCGCGTTGGTGATCGGCATTCTGCTGGTGCCGCGCCTGCTGGCGTACGTCGCCAAATTCGAAAGCAACGAGATGCTGCTGATCACCGTGCTCGGCCTGTGTTTCGGTTTTTGTCTGTTGGTGGTCAAGCTCGAATACAGCATGGTGCTCGGCGCCTTCCTGATCGGCGCGATCATGGCCGAGTCGCGGCAGTTGCTGAAAATCGAGCGCCTGATCGAACCGGTTCGCGACCTGTTCAGTGCAATCTTCTTCGTCGCTATCGGCCTGATGCTCGATCCGATGATCCTGCTGCAATACGCCTGGCCGATCGCGGTAATCACCGTGGCGGTGGTGCTCGGCAAGATGTTGTCCTGTGGCCTCGGGGCGTTTATCGCCGGCAATGATGGACGCACCTCACTGCGGGTCGGGATGGGACTGTCACAGATTGGCGAATTTTCCTTCATCATCGCCGCACTCGGGATGACGCTGCAGGTCACCAGTAACTTTCTTTATCCGGTGGCGGTGGCGGTGTCGGTGATCACCACGCTGCTGACGCCGTACCTGATCCGCGCGGCCGATCCGCTGTCGATCAAACTCTCTGCGGCGGTACCCAAGCGTCTGGGCCGAGTATTCGGCATGTACGGCGAGTGGCTGCGCAGCATTCAGCCGCAAGGCGAGGGCGCGATGCTGGCGGCAATGATCCGGCGGATTCTGTTGCAGGTCGGGGTCAACCTGGCGCTGGTGATCGCGATCTTCTTCAGCGGTGCGTTCTTTGCCGGACGGCTGTCGGAGTGGATGCAGGACTGGGTCGCTGATCCGAGCTGGCAGAAGGCGTTGATCTGGGGCGGGGCGCTGCTGCTGTCGCTGCCGTTCCTGATCGCGGCGTATCGCAAGCTCAAGGCGCTGTCGATGCTGCTGGCGGAGATGGGCGTGAAGCCGGAGATGGCCGGACGGCACACGCAGCGAGTGCGGCGGGTGATCTCCGAAGTGATCCCGATCCTCTCGCTGCTGGTGATCTTCCTGCTGTTGGCAGCCTTGTCGGCCAGTATCCTGCCGACCAACAAGTTGCTGGTGCTGGTCGCCGTAGTCGCTGCCGCCGTGGCGGCGCTGCTCTGGCGCTGGTTCATCCGTGTGCACACGCGGATGCAGGTGGCCCTGCTGGAAACCCTCGACAATCACAAGGAGTCGTCGGGGCACTGACCGACCCGGGCGTCTGGCGAATCAGCTTTCCAGCCAGACGTCCCGCGCCCAGTGCCACACCGATTCCCAGGACTCTTCGGTGATCAGCTCTTCTTCGCCGGACCACAGCACGACGGTGCCGTCTTCCTCCACGCAGTAGTAGTCGTCGCCGTCCTGGCAGATCGGGATCAGGTCGCGCGGCACACCGATGTCCCAGGCGTTGGCTGCAACCTCCGGCAGGTAGGTGTGCGATTGCGGGTCGGTGACGGTCACCGGCTCGAGGCTGCCGTAAACCACATCACTGACGGTCAGCAGAAACTCTTTGAAGACGAACGGGATGTTGATGAAGAGTTCTTCTTCGATCTCCACCAACTGGTCTTCGTCAGGCAGCTCCAGGGGAACCGGTACGGGTTCGTTGGCTTCGCGCAGTTGTTCGATGATTTCTTCCACGTCCGGGATCCTCTTGCTTGAATGGCGCGGTTTATATGGGCCGGTTTATACAGTAGCTCGCTATAGATGCAACCGCGAAATAGAAAACCCCGGCCTGAGCCGGGGTTTTATTACCACATGCGTAACGCGATGGGGATCAGCCGTTCTGGCGGATACCGGCCACCAGCCAAGGCTGGTTCTCGCCCTGTGGACGTTCCATGTTCCAGCTCTCGCTGAACACTTCGCCCTGGTCGAAACGCGAGGTCTTCGACACGCCGCTGAAGGTCAGGGTGGCGATGGTCTTGTCGGCGCGATCATCCACGCCGTCCAGCTGCACTTGCAGGTTGTCGATGTAGGTCGACTGGAAGCCGTCGCCCAGATCCGCACGCTCACGCTTGAGGAACTCGAGCATCTGCGGGGTCACGAACTCGGCGATCTTGTCCATTTCGTTGGCGTCCCAGTGCTGCTGCAGCGACTGGAAGTGGCTGCGCGCGGCTTCAAGGAAGCGCTGTTCGTTGAACCAGGCTGGCGCGTTGATCACCGGACGAGCGGCAGCCGGAGCAGCCGAACCACCGAAGATCGAACCCATGGCAGCAGGCTTCTGTTCGAATACTTCACGCTGCATCGGCGCGCCGGCCGGAGCCAGGTGCTCCTGCTGCTTGCGTCGACGAGCGGCGATGAAGCGGAAGATCACGAACGCGATCACGGCCATGATCAGGATGTCGAAGATCTGCATGCCCTGGAAGCCGCCGCCCATGAACATGGACGCGAGCAGACCACCGGCGGCGATACCGGCCAGAGGGCCGAGCCATTTCGAAGCGCCGCCAGCCTTGGCCGCGGCACCGGCAGCGCCGGCTGCACCAGCGGTCGCTGCTGCGCCGCCCATGCCTGGGGAAGAAGGAGCCATCTGGCTGGTCTGGTGCGTCGGCGCAGCGCCGGCACTTTTGCCACCACCAAAGCGCTTGGCGTTGGCGTCGAGGCTCATCGTCAGGCCGATGCACAACGCCATGGCGATGCTAAGAAAACGTTTCATAAAGGGAATTCCCGTTTGTGGAGACACGCGCGCCATGTTGCACAGCTGAAGTGTTACTGGCTAGCGAGAGAGTGTTTCGGGCTTTTGCCTGACAGGTTACGTTCAGCTCCGTCGAAGCAATCAGGCCATGTACTTTTGTCTGTAGGAAAATGGGATAGGTTCAGCGGGAAACCTGCTTATCGACGCAACGCCAACATCACTACACCCGCGGTGATCAAGCCGATACCGCCCCATTGGCGCAGGTCGAGTTTCTCGCCCAGCAGGATCACGCCGAGCACCGCCACCAGTACCACGCTGAGCTTGTCCACTGGCGCGACCAGCGAAGCCGGGCCGACTTTCAGCGCGCGGAAGTAGCACAGCCACGACGCGCCGGTACCCAGGCCGGACAACAGCAGGAACAGGTAGCTCTTGGCGGAAATTGATCCCAATGACTGATATTGGCCCGTCGCGTACAAAATCAAGGCCAGACTGACCAGTACCACGATAGTACGCAGCAGAGTGGCGAAGTCAGAATTGACGTTTTCGATGCCGATCTTGGCAAAGATCGCCGTCAGCGCGGCGAACGTCGCCGAGAGCAAAGCCCAGAATGTCCAGGAAGAGAAGAAGCCTGAGCCCATGGATATGTCCTTGTTAGATCATCCAACGCCGACCCCTGTGGGAGCGAGCCTGCTCGCGAAAGCCACACTGCGGTTTATCAGATCAACCACGGTGATGTCATTCGCGAGCAGGCTCGCTCCCACAGAAAAGCGAAAACGGCGTCAGATCGCTTCCAGCTTGGCGTACCCCAGCATCAGCCACTTGCTGCCTTCGCTGAAATTCACCTGCACCCGTGCCTGCGCGCCGGAACCTTCGAAGTTGAGGATCACGCCGTCGCCGAAGATTGAATGGCGCACTGCCTGACCCAGGCTGAAGCCGGTTTCCGGGATCTCGCTACCGCTGAACAGGTTGCTGCCGCTCATCGACTGGTTGCCGCCGAACGGTCGGCTGACACTGTTCGACAGGCGCACTTCCTGAATCAGCCCCTTCGGCACTTCACGGACGAAACGCGAAACCTTGTTGTAGGTCTCGCTGCCGTACAGGCGTCGGGTTTCAGCATAGGTCATCACCAGGTTCTGCATGGCGCGGGTGATGCCGACGTAGGCCAGACGGCGTTCCTCTTCAAGGCGCCCCGGTTCTTCCAGGCTCATCTTGTGCGGGAACAGGCCTTCTTCCATGCCCACCAGGAACACGTAAGGGAATTCCAGGCCTTTGGCGCTGTGCAGGGTCATCAGTTGAATGCTGTCTTCATGCTCGTCGGCCTGAGTGTCGCCGGCTTCCAGCGACGCGTGGCCGAGGAATGCCGCCAGTGGCGTCAGCTCTTCGTCTTCTTCGGTGTTTTCGAAGTTGCGCGCGGCGCTGACCAGTTCCTCAAGGTTTTCTACCCGGGCCTGGCCTTTCTCGCCTTTTTCCGCTTCGTGATAGGCGATCAGCCCCGATTGCTCGATGACGGTCTGGGTCATCAAATGCAACGGCATCTCCATGCACTTGGCAGCGAGATTTTCGATCAGCTCGATAAACGCCCCCAAGGCGCCGGCAGCACGACCGGTCAGGCCTTTATTGGCGACCAGTTGGCGCATCGCTTCCCACATCGACACATCGCTGTGACGGGCATGGTCGCGGATCGCCTCGACGGTTTTCTCGCCAATGCCACGGGCCGGGACGTTGATCACCCGCTCCAGCGCGGCATCGTTGCCGCGACCTTCCAGCAAACGCAGGTAGGCCATGGCGTTCTTGATTTCCGCGCGCTCGAAGAAGCGCTGGCCGCCATAGATGCGGTACGGAATGCGCTCGCGCAGCAAGGCTTCTTCCAAAACGCGCGATTGGGCGTTGGAGCGGTAAAGAATCGCGATGTCGCTGCGAGCCAGGCCGGTTTTCAGCGCGCTTTCGATGGTTTCGACAACATAGCGTGCTTCGTCGTGTTCGTTGAACGCGGCATACAGGTTGATCGCTTCGCCATCGCCACCGTCGGTCCACAGCTCTTTGCCGAGGCGTCCGGTGTTGTTGGCGATCAAGGCGTTGGCCGCTTTGAGGATGCCGGCGGTGGAGCGGTAGTTCTGCTCCAGGCGGATGGTCACCGAATCCGGGAAGTCGGACGAGTACTGATGAATGTTCTCGATTTTCGCCCCGCGCCAGCCGTAGATCGACTGATCGTCGTCGCCGACCACCATCAGGCTGTCACCGCCCTTGCCGAGCAGGCGCAACCAGGCGTACTGCACGGCGTTGGTGTCCTGAAACTCGTCGACGAGGATGTGGCGGAAGCGCTTTTGATAGTGCGCCAGCAGACCCGGGTGATCGCGCCACAGGTCGAGGGCGCGCAGCAGCAGTTCGGAGAAGTCGATGACGCCGGCGCGCTGGCAGGCCGCCTCGTAGGCTTCATAGATGCCGCGCATGGTCGCCAGGTACAAGTCGCCGCTGGCCTGAATGTGCTGTGGGCGCAGACCTTCGTCTTTCTGCCCGTTGATGAACCACTGGGCCTGCCGGGCTGGCCAGCGTTGTTCGTCCAGCCCCAGCTCGCGGATCACCCGCTTGACCAGGCGTTGCTGGTCGTCGCTGTCAAGAATCTGGAAAGTCTGGCTCAACCCGGCTTCCTGCCAGTGCGCCCGCAACAGGCGGTGCGCCAGGCCGTGGAAGGTGCCGACCCACATGCCGGCCGGGTTGATACCCAGCAACTGCTCGATGCGGTGACGCATCTCGGCAGCGGCCTTGTTGGTGAAGGTCACCGACAGAATGGAGTGGGGCGAGGCGTTTTCGACCTGGATCAACCAGGCGATACGGTGCACCAGCACTCGGGTTTTACCGGAACCGGCACCGGCCAGGACCAACTGACGGCCAACGGGGGCTGCTACGGCCTGGCGTTGGGCATCGTTGAGGGAGTTCAGCAGAAGGGAGAGATCATCGCGCATCGGGGCATTCTAGGGTGCGCCGCAGGCCCGGGCAAACCGAGCTTTGCATTAGCCGATGAAAGCGCCGCCGATGACGACCGGTCGGTCACTGGCTACAGGCTTCGGCCCGCCTCGCTTTGCGGGTTTTGCCGGTGATCGGACGGGAAAAGTTTCCGGCAAATTATGATCTGGAGCAGTTTGGCAACGGGGTCTGCTTGTGTATGCTCCGTCCACGTTTCGGGCCCAATGCTCACTCTTATAAGAACAACAACATTGCACAAGACCCTCAGCTCAGACCTGTCGGGCCCCTCTGTGGAACCCCGGGTCATCCGCAAGCATTACGCCGTCGAAATGGCGGTCGAACGCACGCGCCTGCTGTATCAGGGCTCGCTGCTGCCGACGATGTTCATGTTGCTCAATGGTCTGGTCTGCGCCGCTTTGCTCTGGAGCCCGCAGCGCTATTTCGTGGTCAGCATCTGGCTGGTCTGGTTGTTGTCGCTGGTGGCGCTGCGGGTGATCCAGGTCGCCGCGTTCGATTCGGCGATCCCGGACCGTCAGGCCCAGCCGATCTGGTTCCGCATGTTCCTGCTCGGCTCGACCATGACCGGCCTGACGCTGGCTGGCGCCGGCATCGCGCTGGTGCCCGCCGACAACTTCATGCAGCAAGCCTGGGTGTTCGGCCTGATCGGCGCCGCGACATTGTCGGCCAGCGTTGCTTATGCCGTCAGCCTGCCGGCGTTTCTGTCCTTTACCTTGCCGTGCCTGCTGCCGGCGATCGGCTACCTGTTCTGGGGCGGCGACGAACAGGCACGCGGCTGGGGCTGGCTCGGGCTGATTCTGCTCGGCTCACTGAGTGTGGTGGCATGGCAGGTCAATCGGCTGATCGACCGCGGCTTGCTGCGGCGTTTTCAGAACCAGCACCTGATCGAACACCTGCAGCAGGCGCAGAACCGCAGCGAGCAGCTCAATCAGGCGCTGGCCAAAGAGATCGAACAGCGGCGCTGCGCCGAGGGCCAATTGCGTGAGGCGCAGGTCGAGCTGGAAGACCGGGTGGCGCAGCGCAGCCGCGAACTGGACGTGGCCAACCAGGCGCTGAGCAAAAGCGAAGCCCGGCTGGCCCTGGCGTTGAAGGCCAGTGAACTGGGGCTGTGGGACTGGAATCTGCAAACCGACGAAGTCCACCACACGCAGATTCAGGAGCTGTTCGGCCTCGCGCCTGAATATGTCACGGCGATCCTGCGCGACCTCAAGCCACGCCTGCACCCCGAGGATGTGCCCGGACTCAAGCAGGCGCTGATCGAACACCTGAAAGGGCGCTCCGAGGACTATCAGATCGAATACCGCGTACGGCACGGTGACGGCCATTGGGTATGGATCGAAGACCGCGGCCGCGCTGTGGAGCGCAGTGACAGTGGCCGGGTGATCCGCATGGTCGGTACCCGGCGCGACATCAGCGCGAGCAAAAGCCTTGAAGAACAGCAGCGACTGGCGGCCACGGTGTTCGAAGCGGCCAGCGAAGGCATCGTCATTCTCGACCCGAACTACGCGCTGATCGCGATCAATCAGGCGTTCAGCCGGGTCACCGGTTATGACATCGAAGACATGCTCGGGCGTAATGTCGTCGAGCTGCCGTGCAGTCGTGATGCGCGGCGACATTACGTTTCGATCCGCCACGCGCTGGAGCAGCACGGCAGCTGGCAGGGCGAACTGGTGGAAACCCGCAAGAACGGCGAGCTGTATCCGCAGTGGCTGCAACTCAATGCGGTGCGCGACAGTCGGGGAAATGTCAGCCATATCGTCGGCTTCTTCGCCGATCTTTCCGCGCGACGCGAATCCGAGGAGCGTATGCGCTTCCTGACGCATTACGATGAGCTGACCGGGCTGGCCAATCGTTCGCTGTTCCGCGAGCGCCTGCACGAAGCCCATCAGCGCGTGCGTCAGGGCGGCCGGCGCAGTCTGGCGCTGCTGCACATCAATCTCGATCGCTTCAAGCTGCTCAACGACAGCCTCGGTCACGAGGTCGCGGACCAACTGCTGCAGAAAATGGCCCGACGCCTGGTCAATGCATTGCCGGAGGCTGACACCATCGCGCGACTGTCCGGTGACGAGTTTGCCGTGCTGTTCGATGCTTACGGCAACCTGTCGAGCCTGGCACGGGTCGCCACGCGGCTGTCGAGCAAGCTGCGCCTGCCGTTGACGGTCGAAGGGCATGAACTGGTGGTCAGTGCCTCGATGGGCATCAGCATGCTGCCGGACAACGCCCGAGAGATTTCCGCGCTGGTCAGTCAGTCGAACATGGCCATGCAACACGCCAAGCACCTGGGCGGCAACAGTTTCCAGTTCTACACCGACAGCTTGCAGGCCAGCACCCTTGAGCGTCTGCAACTGGAGAACCAGTTGCGCAAAGCCATCGAAGACAAGCAGCTCAAGGTGTTCTACCAGCCGAAGCTGTGCCTGCAAACCGGGCGCCTGAATGCGGCGGAAGCGCTGGTGCGCTGGGATCATCCGACCATGGGCCGGGTGCCGCCGGGGGACTTTATCGGCCTGGCCGAGGAAACCGGACTGATCGGCCCGATTGGCGAATTCGTGCTGCGCCAGGCTTGCTGGCAGGCGTGCGAATGGCAGCGCCAGGGGCTGGCGCCGATTCGGGTATCGGTGAACCTGTCGGTGCATCAACTGCGGCAGGGCAAACTGGTCAGCCTGGTGCGCCAGGTGCTGGAAGAAACCGGGCTGGCGCCGCACTACCTCGAACTGGAACTCACCGAAAGCCAGTTGCTCGACAGCGTCGAACACATCATCGCGACCTTCCAGCAACTGCGCGATCTGGGGGTGAAGCTGGCGATCGACGATTTCGGCACCGGCTATTCGTCGCTGAGTTACCTCAAACGGATTCCGGTGGATTACGTGAAGATCGATCAGGCGTTCATTCGCGGGCTGGGGCAGGGCAGTGAGGATGCGGCGATCACCCGAGCGATCATCGCCATGGCTCACGGGCTGTCGTTAAAAGTGGTGGCCGAAGGTGTCGAGCGGCAGGAACAACTGGAGTTTCTACGCGTCGAGCGCTGCGACGAAGTGCAGGGTTATCTGATCAGTCGTCCGGTGGAGGCCGACCGTCTGGCCGGGCTGTTGCGCGAACAGGAAAAACCGCTTTAAGGGCTACATGCACTCCATCGCGCCTGATATGGGGACATGGAGTTACGCATTGAGCAGGCAAAAAGCCAATTCATGTAGTATAACTACAAGCGTGCTACATCCTTGCCCATAAGAAGAGTCCAGCCCCTTGAATCTGCTGCAACACATCGCCCAGTCACGTCACCTGTTACGCAAGTCGGAGCTCAAGGTCGCCGACCACGTGCTGCTTGACCCTGCGGCGGTGATGCACAGTTCCATGGCCGACCTGGCCCACAGCGTCGGCATCAGCGAACCGACCATCGTGCGCTTCTGCCGGGCCATTGGCTGCTCCGGGTTTCAGGATCTCAAGCTCAAACTGGCGCAGAGCCTGGCCGCCGGTGCCAGCTTCGGCCAGTTCGCGATCCATGAAGACGACTCGGTCGCCGACTACAGCCTGAAAATTTTCGACACCACATTGCATACGCTGATGGAGGTTCGCGAGAAGCTCGATCCGGTGGAATTGCAGCGTGCCGTGACGCTGATGTCCCAGGCGCAGCGCGTCGAGTTCTACGGCTTTGGTGCGTCGGGCGCGGTGGCGGCGGATGCGCAGCACAAGTTCTTCCGTCTGCTGCTGACCGCTGCGGCGTATTCCGACCCGCACATGCAGGCGATGTCGGCGGTGACCTTGAAGCCGACCGACGTGGCGATCTGCATTTCCCAGTCCGGGCGTTCCAAGGATCTGCTGATCACTGCCAACCTGGTGCGCGAGAGCGGCGCCTCGCTGATCACTTTGTGCCCGAGTCAGACACCGTTGGCCGAGCTGTCGACGGTCAACCTGGCAATCGATGTACACGAAGACACCGAGATCTACACACCGCTGACCTCGCGCATTGCGCATCTGGTGGTGATCGACGTGCTGGCGATGGGCGTGGCGATGGCGCGTGGGCCGAGTCTGGTCAACCATCTCAAGAGTGTGAAACGCAGTTTGCGTAGCTTGCGGTTGTCGCCCAAAGCCGTGAAAGCCCTCGATGACTAAAGTCATCGTAAGGTCGTTCCGACCTTAATCGCGAGCAGGCTCGCTCCCACATTTGAGCTCGGTGTGACACAAAATTTGTGTTCACAGAAAATCCACTGTGGGAGCGAGCCTGCTCGCGAAGGCGTCCTCAGAAACACCACAACCCTGCGCAACTTTCATCGCACTGTCATCCCCGCGCAGCCAAACCGTCATCCCCCACGCCTATCGTGAAACTCCCGTACTCGCCTTGGGAGACTCGAAATGGCTCAGCCCTACGAAGAACGCAACAGCGCCGCGAAAACCCGTCGTCAGCAGGAAGACCAGCGCCGCATGGAATTCCGTCGCGCCATCGAAGATCGCTTCGAACTCCGTCAGCTTCAGAGCGAAATCAGCGATTTTCCCGAGGACATCGAACTCAACTACTGGCAGGCCGCACCGGCAGTTTCCCGTCGAAGCGCTCAACCAGCGCGCTGATCTGCACCCGCTCGCTGCGGATAAACGCCAGGAAGGCATGCGCTACCGGTGACAGCCGTTTGGCCTTGGCTTGCACCAGACACCAGCTGCGAAACAGCGGCAACTCTTCGACCGGCAGCTCCACCAGGCCGCCGGTCGCCAGTTCCAGGTTCAGGGCGTGGCGCGTCAACAGCGCCAGGCCCAGACCCGCCACGACGCATTCACGTTGAGCTTCGGCCGAGGCCACTTCCTGAGTCTGGGTGAAGTGCACGCGTTTCTCTTTGAAATACTCTTCACAGGCCAATCGCGTACCTGAACCCGGTTCGCGGATCAGCAGCGTGTAAGGCTCAAGATCCTGCAGGCGCAGCGGCCCCATGTGCGCCAGCGGATGGTTCGGGCGCGCCACGGCGACAATCGGGTTGTTCAGAAACGGCAGAAACTCCAGCCCCATGTCCTGCGGCACCATCGACATGATCACCAGATCATCGCGGTTGTCCGAGAGGCGGCGAATCACCTGGCCGCGGTTGACCACAGTCAGCTGCAGGTTCACTTCCGGGTGCTGGCGCTTGAACGCGGCGAACAGGTGCGGCACGAAGTATTTGGCACTGGATTCCACGGCCAGCTTCAACTGGCCTTGCAGCGAGCCCTGCATGTCCGACAGCTGCATGTCGAGGTTTTCCAGGCGGCCGAAGATGTCCCGGCTGGCACGCTGCAGGGCTTCGGCGGCCTCGGTCATGTAGAGTTTTTTGCCGACGTAATCGAATAATGGCTGGCCGATCAGCTCTTCCAGCTGACGAATCTGTAGGCTCACGGCCGGTTGTGTCAGAGACATTTCATCGGCGGCACGGCTGTAGGAACGTAAATCACACACTTCGTTGAAGATCTGCAATTGGCGTAATGTCATACGCATCAAGGACTTACGCATTTCTTATAGGCTCTGACGGCAGGCTGATGGTTTAACTATAAGTCTTTGCTTATGCCTGACCCAATTTTTATTCATTTTTGTTAATCCCTTGCGAGCGCTAGTGTGGGGCTGCGACTAAATTGAAACATTTAGTCACGCGTCGACCTGGGTCTAGCAGGTCGTGGTGCCACCGGCTCAAGGGAACCTCCAAGTGATAACAAAGATCCTGATCGCCAACCGTGGTGAGATTGCCGTACGAATCGTGCGGGCCTGCGCCGAAATGGGCATTCGCTCGGTTGCGATTTTTTCCGACGCCGACCGGCATGCCTTGCATGTGAAGCGTGCGGACGAAGCCCACAGCATCGGTGCCGAGCCACTGGCCGGTTACCTCAACCCGCGCAAGCTGGTGAACCTGGCGGTGGAAACCGGTTGCGATGCATTGCATCCCGGTTACGGCTTCCTGTCGGAAAATGCCGAGCTGGCAGACATCTGCGCCGAACGCGGAATCAAGTTCATTGGCCCATCGGCGGAAGTCATTCGCCGCATGGGCGACAAGACCGAAGCCCGGCGCAGCATGATCAAGGCCGGCGTACCCGTCACCCCAGGCACCGAAGGCAACGTCTCCGGTATCGAAGAAGCCTTGGCCGAAGGCGACCGCATCGGTTATCCGGTGATGCTTAAAGCTACCTCTGGTGGTGGCGGGCGCGGCATCCGTCGCTGCAACAGCCGCGAAGAACTCGAACAGAATTTCCCTCGGGTGATTTCCGAAGCGACCAAGGCTTTCGGTTCGGCGGAAGTGTTCCTGGAAAAATGCATCGTCAACCCGAAACACATCGAAGCGCAGATCCTCGGCGACAGCTTCGGCAATGTCGTGCACTTGTTCGAGCGTGACTGCTCGATCCAGCGCCGCAACCAGAAGCTGATCGAGATCGCCCCGAGCCCGCAACTGACCCCGGAACAGCGCGCCTACATCGGCGACCTGTCGGTGCGTGCGGCCAAGGCTGTGGGTTACGAGAACGCCGGCACCGTGGAGTTCCTGCTCGCCGAGGGCGAGGTGTACTTCATGGAGATGAACACCCGGGTCCAGGTGGAGCACACCATCACCGAAGAAATCACCGGGATCGACATCGTCCGCGAACAGATCCGCATCGCCTCCGGCCTGCCGCTGTCGGTGAAACAGGAAGACATCCAGCACCGTGGTTTTGCGTTGCAGTTCCGCATCAACGCCGAAGACCCGAAAAACAACTTCCTGCCGAGCTTCGGCAAGATCACCCGTTACTACGCTCCCGGCGGCCCGGGCGTACGCACCGACACGGCGATCTATACCGGTTACACCATTCCGCCGTTCTACGATTCGATGTGCCTGAAACTGGTGGTCTGGGCGTTGACCTGGGAAGAGGCGATGGACCGTGGCCTGCGGGCGCTGGACGACATGCGCCTGCAAGGCGTGAAGACCACCGCCGCGTACTACCAGGAAATCCTGCGCAACCCGGAATTCCGTAGCGGCCAGTTCAATACCAGCTTCGTTGAAAGCCACCCTGAACTGACCAACTACTCGATCAAGCGCAAACCCGAAGAGCTGGCCCTGGCCATCGCCGCCGCCATCGCCGCCCACGCAGGCCTGTGAGGAATATAAGAATGAGCAAGAAGATCTTCGTTACCGATACCATCCTGCGCGACGCTCACCAATCGCTGCTCGCCACCCGCATGCGCACTGAAGACATGCTGCCGATCTGCGACAAGCTCGACAAAGTCGGCTACTGGTCGCTGGAATGCTGGGGCGGCGCGACGTTCGACGCCTGCGTACGCTTTCTGAAAGAAGACCCGTGGGAACGCCTGCGCCAACTGCGCGCCGCGCTGCCCAACACCCGCCTGCAAATGCTTCTGCGCGGGCAGAACCTGCTCGGCTACCGCCATTACAGCGATGACGTGGTCAAAGCCTTTGTCGCCAAGGCCGCGGTCAATGGCATCGACGTATTCCGCATCTTCGACGCAATGAACGACGTGCGTAACCTGCGCGTAGCGATCGAAGCGGTGAAGGCTGCCGGCAAACACGCTCAGGGCACCATCGCCTACACCACCAGCCCGGTGCACACCATCGACGCGTTCGTGGCGCAGGCCAAGCAGATGGAAGCCATGGGTTGCGACTCGGTGGCGATCAAGGACATGGCCGGTCTGCTCACGCCATATGCCACCGGTGAACTGGTGCGAGCGTTGAAGGCCGAGCAATCGCTGCCAGTGTTCATCCACTCGCATGACACGGCTGGTCTGGCGGCGATGTGCCAATTGAAAGCCATCGAAAACGGCGCCGACCACATCGACACCGCGATCTCCAGCTTCGCCTCGGGCACCAGCCATCCGGGCACCGAGTCGATGGTTGCTGCGCTCAAAGGCACCGAGTACGACACCGGTCTGGACCTGGAGCTGCTGCAGGAAATCGGTCTGTACTTCTACGCCGTACGCAAGAAGTACCACCAGTTCGAAAGCGAATTCACCGCAGTCGATACCCGTGTGCAAGTCAATCAGGTGCCGGGCGGGATGATCTCCAACCTTGCCAACCAGCTGAAAGAGCAGGGCGCGCTGAACCGCATGGCCGAAGTGCTGGCGGAAATTCCGCGGGTACGTGAAGACCTCGGCTTCCCGCCGCTGGTGACTCCGACGTCGCAGATCGTAGGCACCCAGGCGTTCTTCAACGTGCTGGCCGGCGAGCGCTACAAAACCATCACCAACGAAGTGAAGCTGTACCTGCAGGGCGGTTACGGCAAGGCGCCGGGCGTGGTGAATGAAAAACTGCGTCGTCAGGCCATCGGCAGTGAAGAGGTGATCGATGTACGTCCGGCCGATCTGCTCAAGCCGGAGATGACCAAGCTGCGTGCCGACATCGGCGCACTGGCCAAGTCCGAAGAAGACGTGCTGACTTTCGCCATGTTCCCGGACATCGGCCGCAAATTCCTCGAAGAGCGTGCCGCCGGCACCCTCGTTCCGGAAGTGCTGTTGCCGATCCCTGAGGCCGGTGGTGTGGCGAAGGCCGGCGGCGAAGGCGTGCCGACCGAGTTTGTCATCGACGTCCACGGCGAAACCTACCGCGTCGACATCACCGGTGTCGGCGTGAAGGCCGAAGGCAAGCGTCACTTCTACCTGTCCATCGATGGCATGCCGGAAGAAGTGGTGTTCGAACCGCTCAACGAATTTGTCGGCGGTGGCAGCAGCAAACGCAAGCAGGCGTCGGCACCGGGCCATGTCAGCACCACCATGCCAGGCAACATCGTCGATGTGCTGGTCAAGGAGGGCGACACCGTCAAGGCTGGCCAGGCTGTATTGATCACCGAAGCGATGAAGATGGAAACCGAAGTCCAGGCAGCGATTGCCGGCAAGGTCACCGCCATTCATGTGGCCAAGGGCGACCGGGTCAACCCGGGCGAAATCCTGATCGAGATCGAAGGCTGAGATAACCGCCGCGATCCAACGCTTTAAACCTCGGGGGGGCATGTGCTCCCCTTTTTTTTCGCCTGCAATATGCTGTTCTTTGTAGGGGCTGCCGCAGGCTCGGGCCTGCGGCAGCTCCTACACGTAGCGTTGTGTCAGAACGCCATGCGCCACTGGCCTGTCACGCCGTAACTGCGGCTATCGTTGCCGGCCTCGCCGCTGAGGCCAATGCCTAGAGTGTTACGGGCGGACAGGGTCAGATCCAGACCTGCATCCAGCGTGAAGCTGTTGCGATCCATCTCGGCGCCAGTGACTTCAAAGCTTTTGCCACCCTTGACCAGGTGCTGGCGCGTTACGTTATCCAGATCGCCGTAGGTGTGTTTCACGCTCGCGCTCAAACGCGGCGTCAGTTGCATACCGTTGGACAGCTGGCTGGTGTTCGCCAGGCGCAGGCCGAGGGTGCTGCTCGGATTCGCCTGGGTCTGACCCTGAACCTTGAGCGCCGCATCGCCACCGTTCTCGGTGTAGCCGTCACGTTGATAGCGTTGATAACCGACGCTGGCGAACGGCTCGATGCTGACGTCGCCACGACCGAGGTTGTAGCCGACTTCGGCAAAGGCGTGCTGGGTGCTGGCGTCATAGCGGCTCTTGAGCCGATCGCTGAAACCATTGAAGGCGACGCGACGTTTGCCGCTGCCGTCATGGCTGCCGTACGAGGCGCCCAAGCGCAAGGCGAACGGGCCATCCTGACGCAGCGCGTAGGCGCCGAGGTGCCAGCTGTCGAGATCACCGTCGAACTGTTGGGCATCGAAGCGGGTTTGCGCTTTTGCACCCATCAGGCCGACATGCCATTGTTCGTCGATTCGCCAGTCCGCCCCCATGACCAGACCTTGGGTGGAATGCTTCAGAACACTGGCGGCGTCACGATCAACCTGGCCGCGATGCCCGAGCGTTTGCAGCCAGACCCGCCCTTTGCCTTCGCCACCAGCCGTCAGGCGCGGTGCATTCCCAGAGCTTGGCGCGCCATTGCCGCTGTCCAGTTGATGCATGGCCGAAAGCATGCTGGCGCTGAGCGGATTGACGCTGCTCAGTGTGGCTTTGGCGAGGTTGGCGTTGCTGCCGGCGGCGAGTTGTTCGAGGGCCAGGCTGGCCGTCGGCTTGCTGGCACCGAGCAGGGCCGTGACGGCAGTATTTTGAGGTGTAGCCGCGCTGATGGCCTTGCTTGTCTGGCGAAGTGCCTCAGGCTCTTGAGGTTGCTGAGGTTGCTGAGGTTGCTGAGGTTGCTGAGGTTGCTGAGGTTGCTGAGGTTGCTGAGGTTGCTGAGGTTGCTGAGGTTGCTGAGGTTGCTGAGGTTGCTGAGGTTGCTGAGGTTGCTGAGGTTGCTGAGGTTGCTGAGGTTGCTGAGATGGGGAGGGTGTCTCGTCAATGCTCTGGGCGAGCGCCTGGCTATTCTGCGTGGTCGCAAGGTTTTCGAGCCGCACATCGTTACGGGCATAGAGCAAGCCCACTCGTTGTGCTTCGTAGTGCAGCGTCGGGGTCATGTATGCCAGATCGTTTTCAACGGTGCCAAACTGTCCCTCAATCGTTTCCGCTTGCAGAACAGTGTGCTGACTGCTTTGCAGATAGTCGCCGGCGGTGACGAGTTTCAGGGTGGCGTCACCCAAATGAGCGGTTCCTTTTACGACCACCGTCTGACTGTTGCCGGAGGCATCCACGGCATAGGCCAGCACGGCAGAACGGGCCAGGCGCAGATCTCCCGAAACCTTGGGTGCGCCGTAGACATCGTCGACGGTCATGCGTCCGTACACATTCAAATGATTTACCGCACCATTCCCGGCTATATGGGCGTTTTCATGAATATCCACCGTGCCGTCAATGAGGCCCTGGTTGGTCAGGTCACCGCCAGACGCGACAGTGGCGCCGCCATTGATCGCTCCTTTGTTGATCAGAATCCCCTCGGTCACTGCCGTACCCAGAATTTGCCCATCGTTGACCAGCATTGCCTTCGGATGGACCAGTACGCCGATGTTGAAATCACCCGGTCCGCTACGGGTCCAGTTCCCGCGCCTGACCTCCAGCCCGCTGAAGTTACGGGTTTCACCCAGCACGCCTTTCTTGTTCGCGTCGAGTTGCAGCAGATTGTCGCCCCCGCCACCGTCGACCAGACCGGCGAAACTGCCGCGAGATTGCACGGTGACAAGATCGTTGCGGCCATCGAGCGCCAGCGCTACACCTTCCTGCGCCGGATACGCTTTGCTGACCTTCAGTTGGACGGTGTCCGGATGATTGGCGAAAGCGTTGATCGCTGATTTGAACGTTTCAGAGGGGGCGGGAGAGATGCCTTGAGTGTCGGGCGGTGTGTCCTGAGCCATGGACAGATCAGCACATCCCATCGCCAGAGTAATGGCCAGTGTCAGGTGTTTCGGTCGAAAGTGGAATTGAACGGGCATCGAGTTCAGCCTCTCTTGGAAGGAGGCCAAACTCTAAGTTGGAGGCTGCAGGCACCGATGTCAGCCGGATCGCCCGGTGCTGCGGGCTACGTCGTTTTGATCGGCGGAAAAGGCCGGATCAACGCAGATTTGCGCATTACGTCCTGCCGGCCTGCTGCCCTTTCCTACAAGTTGTGTTGTCACTGGCCGCTGGTAATGATCAGAAACTCATCTGCCACTGCTCGATCCGCCCGTGGTAGATGTCTGTCGACGCATCAGCTCAGCTACGCCGCACATAAGCCTTGCCATAATGCCGTTCCATGCGCGCCTGAATCAGCTCCAGACCGATCGACATCAGCCAGTAAATGATCGCCGCCGTGGTCAGCATCTCGATGTAGCGGTAGCTCGAGCGTCCGTAGGACTGCGCCAGAAACATCACTTCCCAGACGCCCATCACCGAGATCAGTGACGAGTCCTTGAGCATCGAGATGAACTGGTTGGTGGTCGGCGGGATGATTGTGCGCATCGCCTGGGGCAGGGTGATGCGCCAGAAGATCACGCTCTCGCGCATGCCCAGCGCCAGCGAAGCTTCGCGTTGGCCGTAGGGCACGCCGAGAATGCCGGCGCGGAAAATCTCGCTCAGGTACGCGCCATAGTTGAGTGACAGGGCAATGATCCCGGCGACCACCGCGCCGGGCACGACACCCAGTTGCGGCAGGCCGAGGTAGATCAACAGGATCTGGATCAGCAGCGGCGTGCCGCGAAAGAACGAGGTGTAGAAACTGGCGATCCCGAATGCCACGGCGCTTTTCGACAGGCGCGCGAGGGCGGTGACGAAGCCCAGCAAAGACGAAGCGACGATGGCGCACGCGCAAAGAAACAGGGTCAGCGCCGCGCCCTGCAGGAAGCCGTTGGGCGCTAGGTGCACGCCGAGCAGGTTCGGCAGCTTGTCGAGGATGATCGAGAGCTTCAGATCGAAGCTCAGGAAAAACCCGGCGAACAGGCTGAACATCGCCGCCCAGGTCAGGTACAGGCGCGTGCGGAAACCGAACAGCCGTTGCAGGCGCGATTCAGCCACCGGTTGCGGCGGCTGTGGAGGTGTCGGGAAGGCAGTCATTGGCTGATATCGGCGCCGATCCATTTCTGCGACAGCTTGCTCAGCGTGCCGTCCTGCTTGAGTTGCGCGAATACCTCGCGCACTTTGGCGTCCCACTCGGCGTCACCCTTTTCGATGGCCACCGAGTTCGGTTCCGAGTACAGCGGCGTGCCGGCCAGTTTGAAACGCTGATCCTGATTCAGGCGCGGCTGCGCGGTCACCAGATTGGTGAGGATGGCGTCCAGGCGCACACCGGCGCCCAGGCCCAGATCCTGGAAGGCGACGTTGTCGGTATCGTACGGAGCGATCTGCACATCCTCGAACGGGTACTCCAGGCGCGTGTCTTCGGCGCCTTCAATGACCAGATTCTTGTTCAGATAACTTTCGTAGCTGCTGGCGCTGGTCAGGCCGACTTTCTTGCCGCTCAAGTCCTTGGCGCCGTGGATGCGATCGTCCTTGGCGTTGACCACGATCACGGCGGGCGAGGCGTAGTACTCGACCGGGAAATCGAACACTTCGGCGCGGGCCTTGCTCGGGGTCATGGAGCAGATGCAAATGTCGTAGCGCCCGCTCCAGCGACCGGCAGCGATCACGTCCCAGGATGGCGTTTCCAGGCGCAGCTTGACCCCCAGTTTTTCCGCGACGGCTTTGGCGACGTCGACGTCGAAGCCGTCCAGTTGATTCTGCTCATTGAGAAACGAGAAGGGCGGGTAGCTTTCCATCAGCACGCCGACCAGCTCTTTTTTCTGTTCGACGCGATCGAGTGTGGCGCCGCCGAAGGCTTGAGTGGACGCGGCCAGAATCGTCAGGCCCAGGGCCAGTAGCGGTTGAAGTTTCACAGTCGACACCTGAAAAAAGGGGTTGTTATTAACCGAATGGTGCGTATTAAATAGTTATAAGAACTACTCTGGTAGTGAGAAATATTCATAAGCATATGAGCGAAAAGCATATGGGCACAGCAAGCACGGTAATTCTCGATGGCGGCATGGGCCGTGAGTTGCAACGCGCCGGGGCGCCGTTTCGGCAGCCCGAGTGGTCGGCGCTGGCCCTGATCGAAGCGCCGCAAGCGGTCGAAGCGGTGCACGCCGCCTACATCGCCAGCGGCGCCAATGTGATCACCAGCAACAGTTATGCGGTCGTGCCGTTTCATATCGGCGAGGCGCGGTTTGCCGCTGAAGGCCAGGCTCTGGCGGCGTTGGCGGGCGAGCTGGCACAGCGTGCGGTGCAGGCGTCGGGCAAAGCGGTGCGAGTGGCCGGTTCGTTGCCGCCGCTGTTCGGCTCCTATCGCCCGGACCTGTTCGAAGCGACGCGGGTGAACGAATTGCTGGCGCCACTGGTGACCGGCCTGGCGCCGCATGTCGATTTGTGGCTGGCGGAAACCCAGAGCTCGATCATCGAGGCGCGCTCCATTCGTGCCGGTCTGCCGCAGGACGGCAAACCGTTCTGGCTGTCGTTTACTTTGAAGGATGAAGACACCGACGAAGTACCGCGTCTGCGTTCCGGTGAGCCGGTGGCTGAGGCAGCGGCCGTGGCGGCGGAGCTGGGCGTCGAGACGCTGCTGTTCAACTGCAGCCAGCCGGAAGTGATCGGCGCGGCGATTGACGCAGCGCGCGCCACCTTCGAACGCCTGGGCGTGCAGATTCACATCGGCGCGTATGCCAATGCATTTCCACCGCAACCGAAAGAGGCAACGGCCAATGACGGCCTCGATCCGTTGCGCGATGACCTGGATCCGCCGGGGTATCTGCACTGGGCGATTGACTGGCAGCAGCGGGGCGCCAGCCATTTGGGCGGTTGTTGCGGGATCGGGCCGGAACACATTGCGGTGCTGGCGCAGAAACTGGGGTAAACAACAGATCAAAAGATCGCAGCCTTCGGCAGCTCCTGCATGGGATTGACGTTCACCCTGTAGGAGCTGCCGATTTTGCTTTGACGATTTAACGACGGCACTCGACCAAGCCTTTCACCTGCCCGGTCGGCGTCTGGTTGGCATCGCTCAACCACTGCTCGAACCCTGCCGCAATCGCCGGCCATTCTGAATCCAGAATCGAATACCACGCGGTATCGCGGTTCTGGCCCTTGACCACCATGTGCTGGCGGAACACGCCTTCGAAGCTGAAGCCCAAGCGTTCGGCGGCGTATTTGGAGCGGGCGTTGCCGTTGTTGCACTTCCATTCCAGGCGCCGGTAGCCCAGCGCGAAGGCATATTTGGCGAGCAGGTACACCGCTTCAGTGCTTTTCGGCGAGCGCTGCATCGACGCGCCGAAGGTCACGTGGCCGATCTCGATGCGGCCCTGCGCCGGGACGATCGACATCAGGCTGAGGATGCCCTGCACCTGGCCTGTAGCGCGGTCGATGATGCTGAAGAAATACGGATCGCTGCTGGCCGCATGGTTGTTCAGCCAGTCATTGAACGCGTTGCGCTGCGGAAACGGCCCATAGGGCAAGTAATCCCACAGCTTCGGGTCGGCGCCGGGGCCTTCGAGGGCGTTGAACAACTCGTCGCCATGGCGCGTCGGGTCAAGTCTTTCCAGGCGGATAAAGCGGCCTTCGAGCAGTTTGCTGGTGGGCGCCGGAACGCCTTTCCAGTCGGCGAGTGAAGTGGTCATGCACGCGGCTCCTTAAATGGCTTTGCGAAACTGGATGAATCCCGGGCGCTCGGCGATGCGCTCGTAGAGCTGGATCGCGGTGGCATTGGTTTCGTGGGTCAGCCAATGCACTTTGCAGCAACCGTCGGCCTTGGCAGTGGCGTAAACGTGTTCGATCAGCAAGCGACCGACACCCGTGCCGCGGGTCTCTGGCGCTACCAGCAGGTCCTGCAGGTAACAGGAGTTTTCGATGCTCCAATTGGAACGGTGATAGATGAAGTGCACCATGCCCACTGCTTTACCGTCGGCCCAGGCGAGGGCGGCATGGGTCGGCTCGCTCGGGTCGAGGAAACGCTGCCAGGTGCTGTGGCTGACGGCGTCCGGCAACTCGCTGTTGTAGAAGCGCAGGTAGGCCTGCCACAACGGCAGCCAGGCGGTGTGATCACCGGCAGTCACCGGGCGGATCTGGATCTGACTCATGCTGATTTCCTTAACGCATCAAGTGGGCGAGGGTCTGGTCATTGATGTCGGGGCTGGCAGCCAGGCCTTCGCGCACGCCGGCAATGTCTTCGGCGCTGCGGTTCTGGCTGAGCTTGCGCTTGCCTTCGAGGCGGTCGATGGGTATGGCGAAACCGACGATGGCCTTGAGCATGCCGTCGATGTAGTCGGCCGGCGCGTCGTCGACCTTCCACGGCTGCGCGCGCCCGGCTTCATGGCGATCGGTCAGTGTGCTGACGATGTCGAGCAGGCGCCCGCCGTCGCTGAAGGTTTCGGCGTGGCCGTAGGCGTGCACGGCGACGTAGTTCCAGGTCGGCACGACTTTGCCGTGCTCGGCCTTGCTCGGGTAAAACCCGGGGCTGACGTAGGCGTCGGGGCCGGCAAATATCAGCATCGCTTCAGCGCCGTCGCGCAGGTCTTTCCATTGCGGATTGGCTTTGGCCAGGTGCCCGTACAGCGTGCCGTTAGGACCCTGTTCGCGGTGCAGCAGCACCGGCACATGGCTGGCTTGCAGACCGTTCTCACCATGACTCACAAGAATGGCAAGGCGAGTGGCGAGGATCAGTTCGTGCAATTGCGACAGGTCGTTGATGGCGAAGGCGCGGGGCGTGTACATGGAGAGATTTTCCTTGGCGAATGCCTGCATCCTAGGCAGGCTATTGGTCTGTTGTAAGAGCCATTGATGACCAATTTCATAGGTCCATTGCCATGCCCGAATCGACCACACTGTCTATGCCGTTCAATCCGGCCGGAATCGAACTCGACCGCCGCCAAGGCTTGAGCCGCCAGCTCTATCAGGCATTACGATTGCGCGTACTGGACGGGCGGCTGTGCAGCGGCACGCGGCTACCGGCCAGTCGTGATCTGGCGGCGGCGCTGGCCATTTCGCGTAACAGTGTGGTGCGCGCCTACGATCAACTGTATGCCGAAGGCTTCATCGAAGGTCGGGTCGGTGATGGCACTTACGTTGCGCATTTGCCTCACGCAGCGTTGCCAGCGAAAAAGTTGTCCACAAAAATATCCACAGGGTTTTCAACAGGCTTACCCACAGCCTTATCCACAAAATGCCCGGATTTACCTGTAGATCCATCCAGCAAGGTTATCCACAACGATCCGCTGACCCGGGTCAGAAATAACCATTTGGCCCGGCCGCCCAGTGGTCCGCCCCGGGCTTTTCGGGTCGGTGTACCGGCGTTTGATCTGTTCCCGTTCGACGTCTGGGCCAAGCTGAATGCGGCTTTCTGGCGAAAACCGGATTTGCAGCAACTGTGTTATGGCGATCCGGCCGGTGATGCACGGTTGCGCGGGATGATCGCTGCCTATCTGCGCAGTTCTCGGGGCATGCAATGCACAGCTGAACAAATTGTGATCACCAGCGGTGCGCAGCAGGGAATAAGCCTTTGTGCACAGTTGCTGGTCGAGCCGGGTGACGGCGTCGCGATTGAAAATCCGGGGTATCGAGCAGCGGGTCACGCCTTCGCCGTGGCCGGTGCGAAACTGCTCGGTGTGGCTGTGGATAACGAGGGCATCGACTGTGCCGAACTGACGAGGTTGAACGACTGTCGCCTGACTTATGTAACGCCTTCCCATCAATATCCCACCGGGGTGGTGATGAGCCTTGCCCGACGCCTTGAACTGCTTGCCTGGGCCGAGCGCACAGGAGGCTGGATCGTCGAGGACGACTACGACGGCGAGTACCGCTACAGCGGCGCGCCGCTGGCCCCTTTGGCGGCGCTCGATCGGCAGGGACGGGTGCTGTATGTCGGCACGTTCGGCAAGGTGGCGTTTCCGGCATTGCGCCTGGGGTATCTGGTGCTGCCTCCGGGGTTAGTGGAGGCGTTCGCTCAACGGCGTGCAGTGGATGTAAGGCATTCCGAAGTCAGCACCCAGGCGGTCATGGCCGAATTCATGGCGAGCGGACACTTCCAGCGGCACATCCGCCGTATGCGGCGAGCGGCGCTGAGCCGGCGCGACACGCTGCTCAAGGGGTGGCCGGCGAACATCCCGGGAGTCGGCCCGTTGCCCGTCGTGGCCGCAGGCCTGCATATGACCGTGCCAGTCGACAGCGTGGCGCGTGAGCGGGAGTTGATCGAATTGGCCCGTGACGTCGGGGTCGAGATCAATGGCTTGAGCAGCTATTGGTTGCCAGACGCCGGCGCTGAGCTGGAGCAGCGCGCCGGTCTGGTGATGGGGTTTGCTGCGGTGCCTGAACCGGCGATCGACGCCGCGCTGGACAGGTTGCGCAGGGCCTGGCAGGTGGATTGAAAGGGGCGGGCTCCAGACCGCCCCGTCGCCTGAGTCAGGGCTGGGGTTCGAGATTGAAAAACAGCGCCGGGTCGCTGATTCGTCGCAGCACATAGTCGATCGGTGCCAATGTGCCGAGTGCCTCGCGGCGTTCGGCAGTGAACTGCTGCAAATGCGCATCAGCGATTTTCAGGTGCGCCGCTGTGAAGCTTTCCAGTGGAGCCTCCAGTGAGTCGTAGTGAAAATGCGCCAGCCACAATGGTTGATGCTTGTTGGTTACATCCAGAATCCGATATTCCTGAAAGTAATCGCGACGTTTTTTGGTCCTGATCCTTCCCTGAACATTGCGTTCGATTTGCACTTGATGATTGTCCAGCATCCATTGCAGATAAGCCTGACGAGGCTGGCGCTGCTTGAGCATGCTGGCGCGGAGGTTGACGCCTTCGGTCCGTAATCGCTGGGCATCGGCGGTGAGATACGCCCCGATATTGCCCACCGGCGGCGTTGCGCCGCCAGTGGCGCGAATGCGGGCGAGGGCCTGGGCAGCATCGGCCGCCGCTCGCTCCAGAAGCGCTGCTCGTTGATCGAACAGATCCTGCATGTCCGCCGGAATCCGGTTGGGCCGTAACGCGTCCTTGCGTGTCTGTTGCGTGAAAGCCTGCACGTCATCAACCAGTTTCAGGCTATTGGCGACAATATCGATGTCTGCCAACGGCGGTTGTCGATTCGGACGCGGCCTCGGCGGCAGTACGCTCTCCAGAGGTTGCTCGGTTGTGGTTGAAGCGTGGGCGGATTGCGGTTCGCGAGGACGGCTCTTGGTCACTTTTATGGCTTGGCGGGAGGGCCCCGCAACGGCCGGTCTGGGAGGGGCGGGTGGGGCGCTGACAACGTTCTCGGGCAGCAGCGCGTTCAATTGATCCTGAGCCAGTTGCCGGAACTCGTTGATCAGGCCGCGTATTCGTTCAAGCTGGGTCGGTTCCAGTTTGTCCGGCATTTCACCAGGAAGGTCTGTGAGGCGCTGATCGGTGTCGGCATAAACATCGATCAGCTTGCTCAGACGTTCGATGTGCAGCGCGATTGCATCTGTCGCGGTCGGCGTTTTGAGCAATTGTGCATGCTGATGGGTGGCGGTAGCTGCCTCGATGATCAGTAATCCCACCACGTCACGCTCCGGCGCGGCCGCTGCGCTGGCCGAGTTACGCATGCACAGCTCGTGGGACATGCCGATTTCGTTGGACTTCAGATCCCACTCGGTGAATGACGGCAGCAACGCGCGCAAGCGTTGTGCAGCGGTGATACCGGCACTTCCCAGGGTTTCGAGAGCGGCCAGTGAGCTCTGGGACAATCGCAGGCGCGTCACCATGTCCTGACTCAATGCCAATGTCTGTCTGACATTTTCGATATGAGTTTGCAGCGCGGTGTCCGATTCGATCTCGTTGTTCTCGACCAGCTTGTGGGTAAGGCTGGCATAGGCGTTGCGTTTGAGGGAAAACCACAGGGCGAGGTTTTTCTGCAGCAGCGTGGTCAGGCGCAGCACATCATGCAGATAGCCTTCGCTGCCGCCTTTCTGGCGCCATTGCTCGAGGTTTTTCAGGGCGGCGTCATAATCGCCAATCAGCGTTTCAACCTGTGCGAGATAGCGCTCGGTGGCTTGCTCGTGCGCAGGGCCGCTGGCCGCGAGCATTTCATCCAGCGCCCGTTGCAACGCGGCATCGGCTGCGGGTTCCTGGCGTTTGAAGTCATTCAGCGCGGTTTCCAGCTGTTTTCGCTGTTGCTCCTTTTCCCTGCGTTGGGTCCTGAGCCGGTTTTGCAGACTCTGCCCACCGGCTCCCCCGCGCAGGCGCAGACGCGTATCGACCACCCACTGGCCTTGAGCAAATTGCGCCAGAAGCGGCCCAGTTTTCCGCGGATTGCCGGCAAATACGATCTGCAGCTGTTGATCATCGTTTTCGATCACCGTGTACCAGTGTTCGCCGACCTGTGCGTACAGCTGATCATTGAGCCTGTACAGGCTGGCACGACCGCGCCGCAGGGTCTGCACATTCGGATCAGTCAGGTCCGGGGCCGGGACTGCGGCATCTTGCAGATACGCGATCAAGGCCGCAGGGCTCCTGCGAGGTATGGAGCCGCTGGCTTCCAGTGAATTGTAATGAGCGGGAGGCAGTTCATCGGTCAGTGGCGTGGGAATAAGGGTCACGACAGGTTTGGCGGGCGCTACGGCCGGTTTCTGCGGCAAGTCGGCTACGTTGTCGTCGATGTCTGACCATGGGCGTGGGCCGGCCTTGCGGCGTACGGCAGCGTGATGGGCCAGGAGAATACCCAAGGTCAGCAACATGTCGCCCACCGAACTCCACTCGTTGAGCCTGTCGCCCCGTTGATGCGCCTCCAGCGCATGCTCGATTTCAGTGAGGCTTTGCCAGATCCAGATGGCCGCGCCAGCCGGGCCGCTGAGAAAGTTCGCAGCAACATTGAACACGGCCCAGCCGCTGTCTCGCAGCAATGCCCAGCGGCGTTCGGCGTTGGATTGCGATTGCCGGTCAGCCAGTTGTGCCATCGCTTGGGCATGGGACTGGAACAATTTGGCGAATACATCGCCGCTCAGTTCCTGCGACCCGAGCTCGACCGGCCCGGCCCAGTTCACGGAGGTCCAGGGTTCCAGCAGTAACTCAGCGCCGAGCCATGGGGTGGGCAGGCCGATCGGGAAGGTGAATTGAGCGTATTTGAAGCTGATGGCTGCATCGGGCAACCACGCCAGCACCGAATCCCTCAGCTCTCCCGGTTGGTGCAAGGCGTACAGCAGGTTTTGCGCAGAAGGGAATTGCATCAGCGATTGTTCGAACAGTGGCCGGTACAGCACGCAGGGGCCGGCCTCGGGCTGACGGGGGCCGATGATGAACATGTTGTCCACCGTATCACCGATGCTTTCTCCGGAGCGGATGAAGGTCAGAGGGCGTATCACCACCGGTTGCGGATGAGCGGGTGTCGGTTTGAGCCATTCGCACACATAGCGATAGCCCTGCTCATTGAAACCGGCGATGCGACGGATTTTGTTCTCCAGTGCAACAAGCGGCAGCACAGCCTGGAGTTGTCTGATATAGAACTGTGCTTGTAATGCAGCTTGCGGCCGATCATTGATCAGTTTTTCCTTGATCAACTGTGGATAGGCCATGCCGATGTTGACCTGGCTCGCCATGTTTGTCAGATAGGTCTCGTTCAACCAGCGGGGAACGGTTTGCGGCGGATTGAAGCGCAGGCTTGCCTGGTAGGGGGCGGCGTTCTGCAGTGCAAACTCACCCAGGGTTTCCGTATGAGTATCGTTGGGGTTGGGCAGCGTCAGGCCTCCCGACTCGAAGCTGTTGGTGATGGTGATTTCAAGGGTTTCCAGCGGCAGCCCGGCCGCAGATTTTTTATCGGCCAGAATGGCTTCGCGCATACGCCTGCCAGCGAAGGTCGTGATGGACGCAATCCGGAACAGGTTCTTGTCTGCGAGTTTGTATAGCTTGCCCAGCGCACTGACCGATCGGCTGTAGCGCTCCATGTCCGCCGCCGAGGCGCCGATCAGCCAGTCGGGAATGGCGTCGTCCAGTCCGGTATCGCGGGGATGGTCGGCACGGGTGAAGTCCGGGGCGTACGGCGTGTGATCGGCGGCAAGTTCTGCGCTGGTGATCGAGGCGATGGCATCGAGTTGACTGGCAATCAACGCCCAGGCCATGTGATCGAAGAAATTGCCTGCGGGCTCGAACAACTGCCACTTCAGGTTGCGCCCGGCCAATTGGTCGGGCAGGCGATCAGATAAAGACGCTCCCAGCGATTCCAGAGTGTCGAACGACTCATAACCCTTTTCTACCGAGTACATCATCACCAGGTCGCGCTGCCGATAACGCCCCGTGAGCACGGCCGCGCCGCCGACGATCAGATGCCGGGTCTCGCCCTTGTCATCGACCGTATCGACGTCGATCAGGCAGACCTTGATCGACGAAACCTCGGGAGCCCGAGTCGGCCTCTGCTGTTTGTCCGGGAACTGCGAGACGGCTCTGGCCACGTGGCATTGGCTTTCATCCCAGCCACTGTCGGTCTGCACATCAAGGGCTTTGCGCAGGGCATCGGACAACTCCTGCCAACGCGTTGACTTGGGGCCGGCGCTGTTCCAGTAATCCAGCTGACGTTCGCCAAAGGCGGTGAAAAGCAGGGGTGCGTAGTCGTTGAGCAAGGTGGCGATGGCTTCGATGCCGATGTCCAGGTGCAGCACGGGTGTGGCTTGCGGATCGGTTGTCAGGAAGTGTTCGCCTTCCAGGTAATTGGCGCTGGTGGCGGTGAAGAACTGCCGGACTACGGCCTGGGTCAGAGACTCGAACCGGATGGGCATTGCCGTCAGCGTACCGTCGTCCCATTGCCATTGAGGGGTGCCGATGAGCGTATGGTCGGGGTCGATATCGCGGTCGGGAAACCTCTCTTTCAGGGCTTTACGCAGCATTTGAGCCGCCACTTCGTCGACGGTTGGGCCTTGGCTTGTCTGCCGCACGACGAGGTTTTTCTTCAGCAGGACGGGGGGACGGAGGTTGTCGACAGATTCGGTCATTGTCAGTTTCCTTTTTGACATTTCAGGCATGCGAAAAGAACAGGGCACGAGCCAGTTGCGGGCTGATCTCGCTGCGATAAATCGCGATGAGCTGTGGGTTTGCAGTGTCGGCGCGTACGTCGAAAGCACCGGCCAGCAAGCGCTGCTCCCGGGTCTTCAAATGAGCAGCGGTAAAGGCGTTGATGGCCGCGTCGAGCCGGGGGTAATGAAAGTGCGCGTACCAGAGAGTCGCTGCCCCGCGACGCTCGCGAATCTCGTATTCCTGAAGGAAGTCCTTGCGCGGTCCCTTGAGCCGGCGCCGATCACCGTTGCGCACGATGTCGATTTCACCTTTGCTCAGCAGCCATTCCACCCGCGCCGCCGTCGGCGGTTGCTGCTTGATCATGTCGACGCGAACCCGGTAACCCTCGGCGTACAGTCGCTCCTTTGCTTTCTCAAGTGCTGCCTGCAGTCGGGTGGCGGTCTGGTTCTGGCCGTCAATCGTGCTGAGCGGGGTCATGGCTTGCGCCAGGGCACTGGCGCTTTGTCCGACGTGTTCGGCATGTTGTCGAAACAGCTCCTCGGTTTCCACCGGGATACGGCCAGGTTTCTTCGATTGGGCTTCGGTTCGCCGAATGAAATCTTCCAGGCCATCGAGCAGCGCCTGGCCCTGCACCAGCTGTACTGCCAGCGCCGGTGCAGGTGCGACCGGACGGCGCCGCGGGGCCGGGATGCGTTCCAGCCAGACCCCGGGTGTCTTTTCGTGAAAGGTGGCGATGACCTTGCCGGTCACGGGGGCGCGAACCTCCAGCAAAACGGGTTCACCGGGAGCCGAAGGGCGCATTTCGCCGACCACGGTGCCTTTGAAGCGCGTTTTGATGACCCGTTTGCGCGAGGTTCGCGGCGGTTGTGAAGGTACGGAACGTGGCTCCGTCGTCGGCAGTTCACGCAGCAATTGCGCCAGATGATCTTCAGTGTCTTTGTGGAATTCGCTGACCCGTTTGCGCACTTGCTCGAAGGACGGCTGGATCAGTACATCCTTGTGGCTGAGGGACAAGTCTTCGAAGGCTTGAGTAATGCCCGTGAACTGCTCCAGCACGCCATCAAGCGCTTCGGCGCGCTGGATAATCCCCTCGGCGCTGTCTTCCTGAATCAGTTCCTGTGAGGTCTGGATCGCCAGGTTGGTGGTGTCGAGCAGGCGGGTGAAGTCGCCTCGCGCCTCCTTCAGAGCAGCGCCGTCGCCTGCTTCGAAGCAGACCTCACGCGCCAGTGAAACTTGCAGCGCCTTGAGGTCATTCACGCTGAAAGCGGGTAATTGCCTGCGGTACTTATTGGTGATCTCGGCAGCGTTTCTGCCTAGCCTGCTCAGCGCCTGGAACCGCGAGTGGGCAAACTCGATCTTGCCGATTACGCCTTCAGCGAGATCAATCATCTGTCGATAGATCGTCCGATCGCCCGAGCCCGCGGCAGTCTCTTGCGCCTCCAGCAGTGCCAGGGTTTCACGCAGTGTCCGGCTGAAGGTGGCATTGTTCTCATCAAGCCAGCTCTGGTTGAAGTACAGCTGGGTATCCAGCATCGAAGTCATGGCGGAGCGGTAGTTGGGCAAGCTTTCAAGCAGGCTGAGCGCCTTGAGCTGTTCGATGGGGGCTTCGTACTGGCTGCTGCGCTGCTCGAGCAGGTCTAAAAATTGTTGCTGCAAGGCCGGTCGAGCCTCGGTGCTGGCAGCTTTCATCTGGTTGTAAGCGGCGATCAGTTCGGTTTTGGCGTTGGCGCGTTCCTCATCAAACGTGGCCAACTGTTGCTTGAGCTCGGCGATCCGTTGAGCGTTTTGCTGTTTGATCGCTTTGCGCCGGGCAGACAAGCCGCCGCCTCGCAGACGCAGGCGGGTGTCGACGAACCATTGCCCACGGGAATTGCCGATCAACGGCGGCCCTTGGCGTGGAGGTTGTTGGCGAGCGTCGATGATCGAGACCTCGCCGTTTTCCTCCACGGCCACCTCGAACCAGCGCTCCCCGACCTGGGTGTAGTAGCGGTTGTCGTGGCTGTAGAGATGTCGGTACGCACCGCTATCGGCAGCGGGCGGAGTCAGAGGCTCGGGTGTGCTGATTTGGAAACGGTCGAGCGTTTCCTTAAGACTCAGGGCCGGGCCGGTCAGTAGGGATACAGGGTGCCGGGCAGTAGCGGAATCGCTTGCCCTGTCGGGCAGTTGCACGATAGAGGCCGGTGGCGGTTCGACGGCCTGCCGAATCTCGGTCGTGACGGCACCGACAGGCTTTTCTTCGATCTGGCGGGCCGTGGTATGACGCGTCGCACCGCGGTGCGCGAGGACCATGGCCAATGTCAGCAACAGGTCGGTCATCACGGCTTTCTGCTGGTCACGGTCGCCTGTTTCTGTGGCGTCCAGGCCTTGTTGCAGGTCCTCCAGAATCTGCCAGACCCACGCGGCGGTACCGACCGTACTGCCCAGAAAAGGCAGCGCCGCATTGAGGATCGCCCACGCCGCCTGTTTGAAAGTCGCCCAGCGGTTTTGCGCGTTGGACACCGATTGCCGCTGTGCCAGATCCACCAGTGCCAGGGCGTTGCTCTTGAACACAGCGGCCAGGTAATCGTTGGCAATGACTTGCGTGCCAAGGGACAGCGTGCCGCCCATTTGCAGAGGGGTCAGCGGGTCTGCCAACAGCTGCGAGAGCGACCAGACCGAGGGCAGGCTGCCGGTGAATACGTAGTCGGAATAATGGCTGCGTACCCTGTCCGGTAACCAGGCAAGCACCGATTGGCGCAGGGTGGCCGAATGCTTGATGGCATAAATCAGGTTGGCCGGTGTCGGGTACTGGCTCAAGGACTGGTCAAGTAATGGCTGGTAAAGCAGGCAGGGGCCCTTGTCCATCTGCCGAGGACCGATGACAAACATGTTGGCCACTTCGTCCGCAGAGGCAAGCAGCCGCCAACCGGGATTGAAAGCCAGTGGGCGAATGACAATTTCCTGGCCGTCGACCCGGCGATTGGCATCGAGCACCTGCAC
Source organism: Pseudomonas sp. m6p (assembly GCF_055760375.1). Classification (NCBI taxonomy): domain Bacteria; kingdom Pseudomonadati; phylum Pseudomonadota; class Gammaproteobacteria; order Pseudomonadales; family Pseudomonadaceae; genus Pseudomonas; species Pseudomonas sp. m6p. The sequence continues at coordinate 5,716,947 of NZ_CM147084.1, read as the reverse complement.
CACGGCAGCGACATAGCGATAGCCGAGCTCATTGATCCCGCCCAGGCCGCGAATCTTTTGTTGCAGGGCCAACAGCGGTAGCTCAACCCGCAAATGGCCGGTGAACAGATTCTGCCGGCGCAGGCTTTCCAGAGGATCGTCAAGCAATTTGCCTTTGATCAGGGCCGGGTAGGTCCTGCCGATGTCGACACTGACGATCAAGGCCTCCAGGTACGCCGCGTTCATCCAGGACGGCAGCGTCGAGGCACTTTTGCTGCGCACGGTCTTGTCACCCAGGGGGACGGCGATCAGGTTTTGCAGCGCCAGATCGACCAGGCTCAAGGTGCTACGTTGTGGTTCCGTCGGTGGCACAAAAGTGCCCCAGACCACGACACTGTCGACCACGATCTCGATGTCTGCCAGATCCAGATCTGCAGCCTCGGGATGTTGCTTGAGCATGGCCTCGCGAAGTCTCTCCAGGGTGTACTCGCGGATCGGCTTGATCCCGTCCTGAAACGACTGGTTGGCGTTCTGTGTGCGAAGGGTTGCCAAGTCCATCAGATGACGACTGTAGGCCGTGAGATCGACGGAGGACGCGTTGAGCATCCAGTCCGGCAACCCTTGCTCGACCCGGTTGAAGCGCGAGGGTGCCTGCCTGTCCGTCGGGTCGTGTCCATCTGCCGCCCGACTGATGTGGGGTGCCAGATCGCGGTTGCGGATGTCGGTATCGGTCGCCAGTGCACCGATCGCATCGGCTTGCAAGGCAATCAGGTTACAGGCCAGGTGGTCGAAGTAATTGCCTTCGGGTTCGATCAGGCGCCACTGCCAGGCATTGCCGGCGTCATTTTCTGCGGTGTAGCTCAGCAGGGACTCGCCCAGAGCCTGCATTGACTCGTAGCTCTGAAAACCACCGGTTATGGTGTAAGTGAGGATCAGCGTGCGAGTGCCCAGCGTTCCGGTCAGCACCGCCATGTCGAGGGTGTTCAGGTGTCTTGCAGCACCGTCGTCGACCTGGTCGAGGTCGATCAGGCAGGCCCGCGATTGATAGCGGTCGTTGGTCGTGCGGGCGCCCTTTTCCGGATAAGTGAACAAGTGGCGGGCCATGGCGACCTGATCGGCATCCCATGATGGCCCGGGTTCAATGTTCCAGCGCTCGCGCATTGAGTGGGACAACTGCTTCCAGCGTGGCGTTGAGGGGCGCGTGAGCTGGTTCCAGTAATTGAGCTGTTGCTCCTGAAACGCAATGAACAGCAAGGGCGCAAGTTCGTTGAGCAAACGCCCGATAGCCTCAATGTTGACCGGCAATTGCACCGGTACCGGCGCCAGAGGTTCCAGGGTGAGGTAATGCTCGCCATCGAAATACAGCACGGGCGTGGACGCCACCCCATGACGGACCAGAGCGCCCGTCAGTGATTCGTAGCGTCTTGCGCCGGGGATCACCTGCGTTGCATCAAAGGCCCAGGTCGGTGTCACCACCATGGCCAGACGCGGATCGATGGTCAGTTGCGGGTAGAGGGTTTTCAGGGCCGGCAACAGCGCCTGGGTGGCGACTTCCCTGATCGAGGGTCCTGCCACCAGTTGGGTAAGCAAGTCATTCTGCTCATTCGGGAGGGCGGCGGGTGGGGCGGAGTCTTCGCTCATGGTCACTTCCTGTGAGGTGGGCGCAGGTACCGTTGGGCGTTCGGTGCGCGTTCGGGCTCAAGGTAATGACCGTCGGGGCCGGCATGGCGGTATATAGATATCGCGGACAAAAAAGGCCTGCATCAACGCAGGCCCGTAACTGAACCGAAGTGAAGGTCAGGTGCCGGACTTGATCTTGGTCCAGGCCCGTGTGCGCGCCCGTTCGGCATCACGCGGCAGCGGTTGCAGGGTGTAGAGCGTGCTCATCGCCGCATCGGTCGGGTACAGGTTGGGGTTGTTGCGGATCGCCGGATCGACCAGCCCGGTAGCGTCCTTGTTCGGGTTCGGGTAGCCGACGAAATCGCTGACCGGGGCGATCACCGCCGGTTGCAGCAGGTAGTTGATGAAGGTGTAGGCGTCTTGCGGATTCTTCGCGCCCTTGGGAACGGCGAGCATGTCGAACCAGATCGGTGCGCCTTCCTTGGGCAGGCGCATGTCGACCACGACACCGTTCTTCGCCTCTTTGGCGCGATTGGCCGCTTGCGAGAAGCTGCCGGAATAACCCACCGCGACGCAGATGTCACCGTTGGCAATATCAGCCATGTATTTGGACGAGTGAAAGTAAGTGATGTACGGGCGGATCTTCATCAGCAACGCCTCGGCCTTGGCATAGTCCGCCGGCTTCTTGCTGTTGGGGTCCAGGCTCAGGTGTTGCAGGGCCAGCGGCAGGATCTCCGACGGCGAGTCGAGCAGGGCGACGCCGCACTGCTTGAGCTTGCTGATGTTCTCTTCCTTGAAAATCAGGTCCCAGCTGTCCACCGGCGCGTTATCGCCCAGCGCGGCTTTGACCTTGGCCGGGTTGAAGCCGATCAGGATGGTGCCGTACATGTACGGCACGGCGAATTTGTTGCCCGGGTCGTTGGCTTCGATCAGCTTCATCAGTTTCGGATCGAGGTGATTCCAGTTCGGCAGCTTGCTGCGGTCCAGCGGCTGGAACACCCCGGCCTCGATCTGCTTGGCGAGGAACACATTGGACGGCACCACCACGTCATAGCCGGAGTTGCCGGTCAGCAGCTTGGCTTCCAGCGCTTCGTTGGTGTCGAAGATGTCGTAGACCAGTTTGGTCTGGCTGTTCTGCGCCTTGAAGTCTTCCAGCGCCTTGGGCGTGATGTAGTCGAACCAGTTGTAGACGCGCAAGGTGCGTTCTTCGGCGTTGGCGCCGACGCTGAGCAGCGCCGCGCACAGGGCTGGTGCAATGCAGTGCTTGAGTCGGTTCATTGTTCGAACCCTTCCAGCACGTTCACCGCGTTGATGCCGATCTCTTCGACGGCGTAGCCACCTTCCATCACGAACAGCGTCGGTTTGCCGAGGGCGGCGATGCGTTTGCCCATCGCCAGGTAATCCGGGCTGTCGAGCTTGAACTGCGAGATCGGATCGTCCTTGAAGGTGTCGACGCCCAGCGACACGACGATGATGTCGGCACCGTAGCTGTCGATCTCGTTGCAGGCCTGTTCCAGCGCCGCGCTCCACACCTTCCAGCCGGAGCCGGCCGGCAGCGGATAGTTGAAGTTGAAGCCTTCACCGGCGCCTTCACCGCGTTCATCTTCGTAGCCGAGGAAGAACGGAAACTCGGCTTCCGGATGGCCGTGGATCGAGGTGAACAGCACGTCGCTGCGCTCGTAGAATATCGACTGGGTGCCGTTGCCGTGGTGGTAGTCGACGTCGAGGATCGCGACTTTCTGGTGGCCGGCATCAAGGAATGCCTGAGCGGCGATGGCGGCGTTGTTGAGGTAGCAATAACCGCCCATCAAGTCGCTGGCAGCGTGATGTCCCGGTGGTCGGCACAGGGCGAAGGCGCTGTGTGCGCCGCGCTGGATTTCGGCTTGGGCGGTGAGGGCGACCTGCGCTGCGCTGTACGCCGCTTGCCAGGTGCCGGCGGTGATCGGCGCGCCGCCGTCGAAGCTGTAGTAGCCGAGCTGGCCGTGCAGGCTGGTCGGTTTGATCTGCCGCAGAGTGCGTGCGGGCCAGGTGTAGGGCAGCAAGTCGCCGTCGGTGTTGAATTCGGTCCAGCGTGCCCACGCACCTTTGAAGAAGTCGAGGTAGTCGCGGCTGTGGATGCGCGCGATCGGTTCGAGACCGAAATCCTTTGGCGCTTCCACCGATCCGAGGTTTTGGTTCTTGACCCGTTGCAGCACGTGGTCGGCGCGCGACGGCATTTCGAAACACGGCTTGAGCTGGCCGTCGATGAGTTCGCAGCGACCGTGGTGCAGGTGGTGATCGTCCGAGTAGATCGTCAGCATTTGTTGTTCTCCGCAGGGGGCTGATTCGGTTGCCCCCAGTGTTGCGGTGCGCGGCGAATCGGAGAACGGCAGGAAAGGCCAAAAGGGGATCGATATGGCCAAAAACGCTGACCGAAATTCGCCCCTTGTCAGCAGATCAAAAGATCGCAGCCTTCGGCCGCTCCTACACAGATCGGCGTAGGAGCTGCCGAAGGCTGCGATCTTTTGATCTTCAGGGTCGGAACTGGCTCGGCGCAACCCCGCTCCAGCGCACGAACGCATGGCGGAAACTCGCGGTTTCGCTGAAGCCCAGGGTCTCGGCGATGCGGTAGATCGGCAACTGATCCTCAAAGAGCATCTGTTTGGCGCGCTCGAAACGCAGTTCGTCGAGCAGCTCTTGATAACTGCTGCCCATGTCCTTGAGATGGCGGCGCAAGGTGCGCGGCGAGCATTTCATCTGCTGGGCCAGCCCCTCGAGGCCCGGTGCTGCATTGAGCTGGGCGCTGAGCAGTTGGCGAATCCGCCCCAGCCACGCCTGCCGTCCGGTGAACTCGATATTCTGCTTGCGGCAGCGATCGGCCATGGCCTGGTGGGTGATGCTGTCGGCCAATGGCAACGGTTGATCGAGCCAGCGCCGGTCGAAGGCAAAGGCGTTGTCCTTGGCGGCGAAGTGCAGCGGGCTGGCGAAGTGCTCGGCATAACTGTCGCGATAATCCGGCGCGGCATGTTCAAAACGCGTCGCCAGCAGTGGCAGCGGGTGCCCGAGCAGGTCGTCGCAGATGACCTTCAGCGACACCAGGCAGAATTCCGCGTTGAACACCGCCATCTCCGGGCTCTCGCGGTAATCGGCAGCGACGAACCAGACGCGCTCGCCATCGTCTTCCAGGCTTAGTTCGAAAAGTGTTCCCAACAGCGCCGGATAGCGAATCGCCAGGCGCAAAGCGTCACCGAAGGTGGCACAGGTCAGCAGCGCGTAACCGAGGATGCCGTAGCAGGAAACATGCATCCGCCGTCCCAGTTCCAGGCCAATGTCATGCTTGAGCGCAACGGCGTTGGCGCAGACCTGCATCTCCTGATTGGTGGTGATGCGCGTGTCGGCGCGGTTCAGATCCGCCGCACTGATGCCGCTGCCGGCCAGCAGCGCTTCGCTCGACAGGCCTTCGGTCTTGAAGGTGTTGAGCACCAGTGAGACGGCGTTGAGCGTGGTGAGGTGGGAGTGGAGCATAAGATCTTCCAGCCTCGGGGGTGCTGGAAACGGCAGCAAGTTATATGCCGGGTGAAGATCAAACGGTATGAGGGCTGTTGTGGCGAGGGAGCTTGCTCCCGCTGGGGCGCGTAGCGGCCCCAAAACACTGCGACTGCTGCGCAGTCGAGCGGGAGCAAGCTCCCTCGCCACAGGGGCTCACTCCTGCAAGGGTTCGGGTGGTGTCAGATCAGTTCGCCACACAGGTCGAGTTCGATCAGACGCCGCACTTCGGCGTTGTCCAGACCCGCACCGAGCAAGCCGTGCAACTTGCCGAACGCCGCCTCGCGGGTCATGCCGCCGCCGGATAGCACGCCCACGCCGCGCAAACGGCTGCCGGCTTCATACACATCCAGCTCGACCCCGCCTTCATGGCACTGCGTGACCGCAACCACCACCACACCGTTGTCCCGTGCGCGGCCGAGGCTGGCAAGGAACTCGGGATTGTCGCTCGGTCCGGTGCCGCTGCCGTAGCACTCCAGCACCAGACCTTTGATACCGCTGGCCAGCAGGCCATCAACCACCTCGGCGCCGATGCCGGGAAACAGTGGCAGCACAGCAACCTTGGCCAGTTGTTTCGGCTGGTTGTAGTTCAGTGCGGCTGGAATCGACGGCGCTTTCACCCCGCCGCCCTGACGCTCCAGGCGCTTGAACGGATGCCGACCGAAGCTGCGCACTTTCGCGCAACGGGTCGGCGCCAGCAGCTCGCCATGGAAATACAGGTGCACGCCCGGCGCCAGACCCTGACCCAGAGCAACCATCGCGCCACCGAGGTTTTCCCAGGCATCGCTGTCGGTGACGCCGGCCGGCAGCATCGAGCCGGTGAAACACACCCGGGCATGCAGGCCGAGCAACTGGAAACTCATCGCCGCAGCGCTGTAGGCCAGGGTGTCGGTGCCATGCAGGATCAGTACGCTGTCGCAGCCTTGCACGTCCACCGCATCGACCACCGCTTCGCGCAGTTGCTGCCAGTAGGCCGGGGTCATGTTGGCGCTGTCGATCAGCGGCGACATTTCCCGGAAGCGCCACTGCGGCACCACCAGTTCGGGCTGGCTGTGCAGGTAGTCGCGCATGCGGGCTTCGAAACCGGACGCCGGGGCCAGGCCGTTGGCGCTGGCCTGCATGCCAATGGTGCCACCGGTGTAGAGCACCATGACGTGTTGGGCGGCGGGATAAGTCGAAGGGGTCATAGGATTCTCCGAAGCGATGAGTTCCTGTGGGAGCGGGCTTGCTCGCGAATGAGGTGGGTCAGATACCAGAATGTCGACTGATCCGCCGCTTTCGCGAGCAGGCTCGCTCCCACAGTTTTACGAACTGTAACTGACGGGCGCAGGGGATGCGCCCGTCATTCACCTGTCAGCGTTGCGCTGCAGGGATGCCTTGCGGCTCGACTGCGGTCTTGCCGACGGCTGGCGCCTCGGTCGGCCAGGCCTTCAAGTCCAAATCCAGATCGGCAAATTTGCTGGAATCGAACACCGGCTGCTTGATGCCGGCGCGGCGCTGCTCGTCGTAGTCGCGCATGACACGCATGCCGACCTTGAACAGCATGGCCAGGGCCATCAGGTTGACGAAGGCCAGGCACGTCATGGTGATGTCAGCGAAGGCGAATACGGTCGAGAGGTCTTGCATCGAACCCCATACCACCAGCGCCAGGACCAGACCGCGGAAAACCATCAGCAACGCGCGGTTGCGGCTGAGGAACTGCAGGCTGTTTTCGCCCAGGTAGTAGTTGTAGAGGATGCAGGTGAAGACGAACAGCGACAGCGCGACGCTGACGAAGATGCGTCCCCAGTCACCGACCACGGCGGCCAGCGAGTTCTGGGTGAGAACGATGCCGTCACCTTCGAAGCCCGGGGTGTAGAAGCCCGACAGCAGGATCAGCAGCGCGGTGCAGGTGCAGATCACGAAGGTGTCGAGGAACACGCTGAAGGCCTGAACCACGCCCTGAGCGCCCGGGTGTTTCACCGAGGCCACGGCGGCGACGTTCGGCGCACTGCCCAGGCCCGCTTCGTTGGCGAACACGCCACGCTTCACGCCCATGACGATGGCGCTGCCGAGCAGGCCACCGAAGGCCGGGTCGAGACCGAAGGCGCTCTTGAAGATGGTTTCCAGCATCGCTGGCACGTGTTCGATCTGGGTGCCGATCACGTACAGGGTCACGCCGATATAGGCCAGAGTCTTGACCGGTACCAGCAGGTCGGACACGGCAGCGATACGCTTGATGCCGCCGATGAAGGTGATGGCCAGCAGTACCGCCAGGACGATCCCGGTGTGGCGTGGGTCGAAGGCAAAGGCGTTTTGCAGCGAGTGGGTCACGGTGTAGGACTGCAGGCCGATGAAGGCGAAGCCGTAGGTGACCAGCAGCAGGATCGAGAACACCACCGCCATGCCTTTGAGTTTCAGGCCGTGCTGGATGTAGTAGGCCGGGCCGCCACGGTACAGACCGTCACCATCGGCGCGCTTGTAGACCTGGGCCAGGGTGCATTCGAAGAAGCTGCTGGACATGCCGACCAGTGCGGTCACCCACATCCAGAACACCGCACCCGGACCACCGAGGGTCACGGCGATGCCGACACCGGCGATGTTGCCTGCACCGACGCGGCCAGCAAGGCTGAGCATCAGGGCCTGGAACGAGCTGAGTTGCCCGCCGCTGCTTTTGAGGCTGTCGCGGAATACCGCGAACATGTGGAAGAAGTGGCGCAATTGAACGAAACGCGAGCGAATCGTGAAGTAGCTACCGAGCCCGACAATGAGCACGATCAGTACTTTCCCTGAGAGGAAGTCGTTGATGACTTCGAGCATGGATTTTTCCTCGCTGTTTTTTGTGTAAGCAAATGCTGGATGTTCAGAAACATCGCGTTACACCGGTTTGCGCGCGGCACGACAGGTGAGGCGAAGGTTTCGTCCCGGATCCATTTCGCGGGTTTGTTATTAGTTCGGGTTTCGCATGGGTTATGGCCTCGTTACCGACGACCGCTCACGCGAAGAGGGGCGGCACTATACCGATCAGTGCGGCGCCCGTCTGCACGCTCGTGGTGCAAGCGACGAAACGAGGGTGCTGCAAGATCAAAAGATCGCAGCCTTCGGCAGCTCCTACAGGTACACGTCGTTCATGTAGGAGCTGCCGAAGGCTGCGATCTTGGCGGTATCAAATACATAAAACATTTAACGTCCTGCCCGCAAAGAAGTTAAAAAAAAGGGCTTGGGGACAAATCCCCAAGCCCTCAAAAGGTGAGAGGTGTCTAGTCCCTCGACCTGGTGAGCGATGCTACAAATAACGCGTCGGCTCAGGCTTTGAGCGGAACCAGACGCGGGGCAATCATGTTTTCCGGGCGCAGGATGTCGGCGAGCATGGCTTCGTCGAGCAGACCTTCTTCGCGCACCAGTTCCAGCACGCCACGGCCGCTTTCAAGGGCGATACGGGCGATGCGGGTGGCGTTTTTGTAGCCGATGTACGGGTTCAGCGCGGTGACCAGACCGATCGAGTGCTCGACCAGTTCGCGGCAGCGGGCTTCGTTGGCGGTGATGCCGACGATGCAGTGCTCGCGCAGCATGTCCATGGCGCGTTGCAGCAGACGGATCGAGTCGAGGATCTTGAACGCGATCAGCGGCTCCATCACGTTCAGCTGCAGTTGGCCGCCTTCGGCTGCCATGGTCAGCGCCAAGTCGTTACCGATGACCTGGAACGCCACCTGGTTAACGGCTTCCGGGATTACCGGGTTGACCTTGCCGGGCATGATCGAGCTGCCTGGCTGACGCGCCGGCAGGTTTATCTCGTTGATGCCGGTGCGTGGGCCGCTGGACAGCAGGCGCAGGTCGTTGCAGATCTTCGACAGCTTGACCGCGGTGCGCTTGAGCATGCCGGAGAACAGCACGAAGGCGCCCATGTCGGAAGTGGCTTCGATCAGGTCGGCGGCGGGCACCAGCGGTTGACCGCTGATCAGCGCCAGACGCTGAACGGCCAGCGCCTGATAGCGCGGGTCGGCGTTGATGCCGGTGCCGATCGCGGTACCGCCCAGGTTCACTTCGGTCAGCAGTTCCGGGGCCAGCGTCTTCAGACGGGCCAGGTCTTCGCCCATGGTGGTGGCGAACGCACGGAACTCTTGACCCAGGGTCATCGGCACGGCGTCTTGCAGTTGAGTACGACCCATCTTCAGCACGTGGTTGAATTCTTCACCTTTGGCGGCGAAGGCCTGAATCAGGCTGTCGAGGCTGGCCAGCAGCGCGTCGTGACCCAGCAGCAGACCCAGACGGATCGCGGTCGGATAGGCGTCGTTGGTCGACTGCGCCATGTTCACGTCGTCGTTCGGGTGCAGGTACTGGTACTCGCCTTTCTGGTGACCCATTGCTTCGAGCGCAATGTTGGCGATCACTTCGTTGGCGTTCATATTGGTGGACGTACCGGCGCCACCTTGAATCATGTCGACCACGAATTCTTCGTGGAAATCACCGCGGATCAATCGGGCACAGGCTTCGCTGATGGCAGCGTGCTTGGCTTCGCTCAGGTGACCCAACTCACGGTTGGCGTCAGCGGCGGCCTGTTTGACCATCGCCAGACCCACAACCAGTTTCGGGTAATGCGAAATCGGAACGCCGGAGAGACGGAAGTTGTTCACCGCTCGCAGGGTCTGGATGCCGTAATACGCTTGAGCCGGTACTTCGAGGGCGCCAAGCAGGTCGTTTTCTGTGCGGAAAGATGCAGCGGAGGACATGATAGAAATCATCTCGATATGGACCCGGTCTATGCCGGAACGCTGCGAATGCTAGGCTTACGGGATTTTTTGGGCCAATGCTGTTAAACACTGGCCTATGCACATTCGGCATAATGCCCGTGTGACGCCGCCTGCGCGGCAGACGTGTGACCTGTTTTGGTGCGTTCCCGGGAGGGCGTGATGAATCTGGAAAGCAAATGGCTCGAGGACTTCAGTGCCCTGGCCGCCACCCGCAGCTTCTCGCAGGCGGCCGAACGGCGTTTCGTGACCCAGCCGGCGTTCAGTCGGCGGATTCGCAGCCTCGAAGCGGCGCTGGGCCTGACGCTGGTCAACCGCTCGCGCACGCCGATCGAATTGACGGCGGCCGGGCAACTGTTTCTGGTGACCGCGCGCACCGTGGTCGAACAGCTCGGTGAAGTGCTGCGTCATCTGCATCACCTCGAAGGCGGGCAGGGCGAAGTGATGCAGGTCGCCGCCGCGCACTCTTTGGCGCTGGGCTTCTTCCCGCGCTGGATTGCGCAACTGCGTAACGAAGGGCTGAATATCGCCACGCGATTGGTGGCAACCAACGTCGGCGACGCGGTGCACGCGCTGCGCGAAGGCGGCTGCGACCTGATGCTGGCGTTCTACGACCCGGACGCAGCGATGCAGATGGACCCGGAAATCTTCCCGTCGTTGCACCTGGGCCAGACCGAGATGCTGCCGGTGTGTGCGGCGGATGCCGAAGGCAAGCCGCTGTTCGATCTGGAAGGCGACGTCAGCGTGCCGTTGCTGGCGTACAGCGCCGGGGCGTTTCTCGGGCGCTCGGTGAATGGTTTGCTGCGTCAACGTCAGCTGCGCTTTACCACGATCTATGAAACCGCCATGGCCGACAGCCTGAAAAGCATGGCCCTGGAAGGCCTCGGCATCGCCTGGGTACCGCAACTGAGCGTGCGCGCCGAGCTGGCCCGCGGCGAACTGGTGGTCTGCGGCGGCCCGCAATGGCATGTACCGCTGGAAATTCGCCTGTACCGCTGCGCACTGGTGCGCAAGGCCAACGTGCGGTTGCTCTGGCGCAAACTTGAGGGCGGCGCTGCACAGGCTTCTTGAGTGGTGGGTCTGTGGGAAAAGATCGCAGCCTTCGGCAGCTCCTACAGGTTGAAATGCCTTGCCCTGTAGATACCGTCTTGCCCCTCACCGGGCAAGTGCCAATTTCGGGTCAAATGGTTGGCCCGATTTGAGCACTCCGTAGACGAAGTGCAACAACTTGCGCATGGCTGCACAGATGATCTGTTTGGGGGCTTTGCCATTGGCCTTCAAGCGTTCCTTCATGGCGATGATCGCCTCGTTGTGCCTCAGCGCTACCAGGCCTGGCATGTACAGACCCGCCCGAACGCGAGCCGAGCCGACCCTCGAAATAATTGTTCTGCCTTTGAGTTTTCCTGACTCCTGCAGCTTAGGGTTCAACCCTGCAGCAGCGACCAGTTTGCGAGGGTCGTCGTATTTGCGCAGGTCGCCCAGCTCGGCCAGCAGCCGCTCAAGGGTTTTCTGCCCGATACCGTCGATGGTCACGATCAAGTCGCGCATCTGGCGCATGTCCGGATCATCATCGATGTGTTTCTTGATCGCTTTGTGCGTTTCAGCGATCTCTTTTTCGATGTGGCGCAGAACGGAGTTGATCGAGTCTTTGACCTTTTCGTCGGACACATCCAGACGATTGAGCTCCATCTGCTCCATTTCCTGAAGATCATCCAATCGACGCACCATCGCCTTCAGTTGGCGGTATTTCAGTGGCTCCGGAGCCCAAAGCTGAAGCTTTTCAGCCTTTTCCCGAGCAAAATCAGCGAGCAGTTTGGCGTCGCTTTTATCGGTTTTGATCCGGCGCAATTCGCTGTCGGCGTAAGCATGGGTCGTGGCCGGATTGACGACACAGACCCGGTAACCCTTGTTGTAGACGAACTCGGCAAGTTCCAGGTGATAGACGCTGGTGGCTTCCATCACGATCGAGGCTGTGGGCTCGACCTGCTTGTTCAACCAAGCTTCAAACTCTTTGAAACCCTTCGCGTCATTAGGCAGCTTGGCCTTGGTTTTGTGCTTACCGTTTGGCAAGTGCGTGGCGATATCAAAGGTGTTTTTAGCGATATCGACACCGACGAAACTGGACATGAGTGTCTCTCCATTGATCTGTTTTCGATCATCACTGCACTCTGTCCAACCTTGCGAATGCGAGCTCTCGCCAGAGACGGGCCCAAGATACCGTTCGAACTATATGAGTGAGTGTGGAGGGCTGGAGCACGATCTACATCACAGGCAAAAAGCCTAAGGAGCTGCACGGCTTCCAAGTCCCTCCCTCGATGATCAGTCGAGAACTATCGCTCCTGACGGAGCGATAGTCGAGATACAAGGAGCTGCCGAAGGCTGCGATCTTTTGATCTTTTCTGCTGACCTTCAAGTCAATAAAACCGGGCCTTTCGCTGATTTGACAGATGGTCGTTTCGGGGGCTGTTTATTGGCTTCTTTGCGGTATACTGCGCGGCCTTCGGCCGGTACGTCCGGCCATTTTTCGTACAATCAAGCCACGCAATCCTGCGTGGCTTGTTGTTTTTGACGCGCCTGCGGGCGCCCAGAGAGAAGAGGCGCGACGATGAGTGCACTGGTTGGCGTGATCATGGGCTCCAAGTCCGATTGGTCCACCCTTAGCCACACCGCCGATATGCTGGAAAAGCTCGGCATCCCGTACGAGGTCAAGGTGGTTTCCGCCCACCGCACCCCGGATCTGCTGTTCCAGTACGCCGAAGAGGCTGAGGGCCGTGGCATCGAGGTGATCATCGCCGGTGCCGGTGGCGCAGCCCACCTGCCAGGCATGTGTGCGGCCAAGACCCACCTGCCGGTGCTGGGCGTTCCGGTGCAGTCGTCGATGCTCTCGGGCGTCGATTCGCTGCTGTCGATCGTGCAGATGCCAGCGGGCATCCCGGTTGCCACCCTGGCCATCGGCAAGGCCGGCGCGATCAACGCCGCGCTGCTGTCGGCGAGCATCCTCGGCGCCAAGCATCCACAATTCCACGCGGTACTGAAAACCTTCCGTGCCGAGCAGACAGACAGCGTCCTGGACAATCCAGACCCACGTATTGCCTGAGGTTGTTGAGATGAAGATCGGTGTAATCGGTGGCGGCCAGTTGGGCCGCATGTTGGCGCTGGCGGGCACTCCGCTGGGCATGAACTTCGCTTTCCTCGACCCTGCGCCGGATGCTTGTGCCGCCGCGCTGGGCGAACACCTGCGGGCCGATTACGGCGATCAGGATCACCTGCGCCAACTGGCTGACGAAGTCGACCTGGTGACCTTCGAGTTCGAAAGCGTCCCGGCGGAGACCGTGGCGTTTCTCTCGCAATTCGTCCCGGTCTATCCGAGTGCCGAAGCCCTGCGCATCGCTCGCGACCGCTGGTTCGAGAAGAGCATGTTCAAGGACCTGGGCATTCCGACCCCGGCCTTCGCCGACATTCAATCGCAAGCCGACCTGGACGCCGCCGTGGCTTCGATCGGTCTGCCGGCCGTGCTGAAAACCCGCACCCTGGGGTACGACGGCAAGGGTCAGAAAGTCCTGCGCAAGCCTGAAGACGTGATCGGTACCTTCGCCGAGCTGGGCAGCGTGGCCTGCCTGCTGGAAGGCTTCGTGCCGTTCACCGGTGAGGTTTCGCTGATCGCCGTGCGTGCCCGCGATGGTGAAACCCGCTTCTACCCGCTGGTGCACAACACCCACGACAGTGGCATCCTCAAGCTATCGGTGGCGAGCACCAATCACCCGCTGCAGGCTTTAGCCGAAGACTACTCCAGCCGTGTGCTCAAGCAGCTGGATTACGTCGGCGTGATGGCGTTCGAATTCTTTGAAGTCGACGGTGGCCTCAAGGCCAACGAAATCGCCCCGCGCGTGCACAACTCCGGGCACTGGACCACCGAAGGCGCCGAGTGCAGCCAGTTCGAAAACCATCTGCGCGCCGTAGCCGGCCTGCCGCTGGGCTCGACGGCCAAGGTCGGCGAGAGCGCCATGCTCAACTTCATCGGCGTGGTTCCGCCGGTTGAGAAAGTCATCGCCATCGAAGACTGCCATCTGCATCACTACGGCAAAGCCTTCAAGGCCGGGCGCAAGGTTGGTCACGCCAACCTGCGCTGCGCCGACATGGCGACGCTGCAGGCGCAGATCGTCAAGGTCGAAGCGCTGATCGCCGAGTAACGACAGTTTCATCTGGCAGCGGCGGAACCATTCAGGGCTCGCCGTTCTCTCATGGCAGGATGCCAAAGTCTGACTAGGCTTTGGCATATCTACTATTGAGTGTCAGAGGGAAATGCCATGGGAATTATCGGAACCATCTTTATCGGCTTGATCGTCGGCCTGCTGGCACGCTTCCTCAAACCGGGCGATGACAGCATGGGCTGGATCATGACCATCCTGCTCGGTATCGGCGGTTCGCTGGCGGCCACTTACGGCGGCCAGGCCCTGGGTATCTATCAGGCAGGTCAAGGCGCGGGCTTCATCGGTGCGCTGGTCGGCGCGATCGTGCTGCTGGTGATCTACGGCCTGATTAAAAAGAACTGATCCAAGCGACCAAGTCCTCTCTGCCAACGCGGCAGGGAGGGCTAGAATGCTCGGCGATTCGACGTCCTTCCTTTATCCGAGCATTTTTTACCGAGCACCTCCATGCGCCGTCTTTTGTTGACTCTCCTTTTGCTGGGCAGCGGTCTGGCCCACGCCGGCGAACTGCCGGAAACCGACTGGCTGGAACTGATGCCCAAGTCGGACCAGAAAGCCCTCGAGGCCATGCCCGAAATCGACCACAACTCCCCGGAAGCCACCGGCACCTTCACCGAGAAGGGCGGGATGAAGCAGGCCAAGGGTTTGCCGGCGGTGATGTATTCGACCAAGACCGTGGCGTCGATGAACGACAAGCACATCCGCATCGGTGGCTACCCGGTGCCGCTGGAATCCGATGCGAAGGGTCGCAGCACGCTGTTCTTCCTGGTGCCATACCCGGGCGCGTGCATCCACGTACCGCCACCGCCGCCGAATCAACTGGTGCTGGTGCGTTATCCCAAGGGCTTGAAGCTGGATGACATCTACACGCCGCTGTGGGTGACCGGCACGCTGAAGATCGAGAAGGTCAGCAATGACCTGGCTGACGCGGCGTATGCGCTGGACGCGGACAAGGTGCGGGTGGTGCAGGAGTCCGATCTGTAATCGTCACCCCAAAACAACTGTGGGAGCGAGCCTGCTCGCGAAAGCGGTGTATCAGGCACTTGAAGAGTGGCTGACATAACGCATTCGCGAGCAGGCTCGCTCCCACATTTTGTTTTGCGGTACTGGTTAAAGCGGTTTACTACCGACGCTGACACCCATCGTATGGCTCGCACCCGACGCCAGATTCACCACATCATTCATCACATTCGCCGTCTCGATGCACAGCATGCGCTGCCAGCCGTCGTTGTCCATGTCGCTGAACGCGGCGGCGCGGTCGATCCACGGGTTCCAGATCACTGCGGTGCGTGAGCCGCTTGCGGTCAGTACGATGCGCCGCTCCCAGGCCGGGTCGACGATGCTCAGTTGCGGCGGAGCCTCGAGGTAGATGCGGTCGGTTTCCCCGGCGAAGCGCAGTGCGCCTTGCTGGTGGTGGGTGTTCCAGTTGTCCAGGGTCTCGATGTACTCCAGACCGTCCACACCGTCGACGTGCACGTTGCGCACATCGCTGACTGCGAAATAAGTGTGCAGCGCCTGGCTGATGCTGACGGTTTCGACACCCCGGTTATGGCTGGTCAGGCTGATGTGCAACTGATCATTCAGATGCAGGGTCAGGGTCAGATCGACCTGATACGGCCAGCCCGGCAGGCCACCTTCGGGGTAGGGCAGCTTGAATTCGACCTTGACGCCGTCAGCCTCTGATTCGATGCCGCCCAGCTCCCAATCCATCGCTCGCACCAGACCGTGTGCGGGTGCCGGTTGCTCACCGGTGTACAAGGCCTGCACGTGCTGCGGGTTGCGTTCGAACTTGCCGAACCACGGCCAGCACACCGGCACACCGGCGCGGATGCTCTTGCCGGTCTTGAACACCGCCTTGTCGTTGAGCCAGATGATCGGCGGCTGGCCGTCGATTTGATAACTGAGGATGTGCGCGCCTTGCTGGGCCACCAGCACTTCGGCCTGACCGTGGCGGATGCGCCAGCAGTTCAGTTCATCCAGTTTCACGGCTTCAACGCTGGGCGTGTTCATGGGACAGCTCTCGATCAGACACTTGGGACGACTATCGACCGCAAAACCGCGGCGAGGTTTAACGTGCGCGCGGCGGCACCGAGCGGGTGCGACCGCTGCCGTCGATGGCGACGAAGACGAACACCGCCTCGGTCACTTTACGCCACTCGCTGGACAGCGGATCGTCGCTCCACACTTCGACCATCATCTGGATCGAGCTGCGGCCGATTTCCAGGGTCTGGGTATAAAAGGACAATGGCGCACCGACCGCGACCGGCACCAGAAAGGCCATGCGGTCGATGGCCACGGTCGCCACACGGCCACCGGCAACGCGGCTGGCCATCGCGGTCCCCGCCAGGTCCATCTGCGCCACCAGCCAGCCGCCGAAAATATCGCCAAAGCCGTTGGTCTCGCGAGGGAGTGCGGTGATTTGCAAGGCCAGGTCGCCTTGCGGGATCGGATCTTCTTGTTCGAGCTCTATCATGCCGGGGGTGCCTCTGACCCGTGACTCTTCGTTGGTATTGCTGGTGGTAGCCGTCTTCAGGAAAAACGATTCAGCACCGAACATACTGCGTTCGTCACGTTTTCCGTAGGCGTCTAAAGGGAAACTCTGCGAAAGCGGCTGGATCCACGCACCAGGGCGACCAACGACGTTTTCGCACAGCAACCCCCTACAAACCGGAGCAAGGTTGCGAGTATATCGGTCGGTAGACTCCACGACGACCATCGGGTTCTGATTTTGACCGTCAAATACGCGCCTCTATGTGCTTTTTCGAACAATTTGCTATGGTGCCGAACCTGCCCAAGCCACAGCCAGCGTTGTTGTGGCGGTAGATCCGCCTATAAGAGAAGCCCTTGCCATGACCACAGCGCCTTCGAGCCTCGCGCAGCCCGAGCAACCTGCACGCCCCCTGACCCGCAATGATTACAAGACTCTGTCGCTATCGGCCTTGGGCGGTGCGCTGGAGTTTTACGATTTCATCATCTTCGTGTTCTTCGCCACCGTGGTCGGCAAGCTGTTCTTCCCGGCCGACATGCCCGAGTGGCTGCGCCTGATGCAGACCTTCGGCATTTTCGCCGCCGGTTACCTCGCGCGGCCGCTGGGCGGCATCGTCATGGCGCACTTCGGCGACCTGCTGGGGCGCAAGAAAATGTTCACCCTGAGCATTTTCATGATGGCCGTGCCGACCCTGATCATGGGTCTGCTGCCGACCTACGCACAGATCGGCCTGTGGGCGCCGATTCTGTTGCTGCTGATGCGAGTGATCCAAGGCGCGGCGATTGGCGGGGAAGTGCCGGGGGCGTGGGTCTTCGTTTCCGAACACGTGCCGCAAAGGCACATCGGCTACGCCTGCGGGACACTGACCAGCGGTTTGACCGCCGGCATCTTGCTCGGCTCGCTGGTCGCCACGGCAATCAACAGCATCTACACGCCAGTGGAGGTGTCCGACTACGCCTGGCGGATTCCATTCCTGCTCGGCGGCGTGTTCGGCCTGTTCTCGGTGTACCTGCGCCGCTGGCTGCACGAAACCCCGGTGTTCGCCGAATTGCAACTGCGCAAGGCGCTGGCCGAAGAAGTACCGCTGCGTGCGGTGCTGCGTGACCATCGCGGGGCGATTGCGATCTCGATGCTGCTGACCTGGCTGCTGTCCGCCGGGATCGTCGTGGTGATCCTGATGACCCCGACCGTGCTGCAGACGGTCTATCACTTCTCGCCAACGGTGGCGCTGCAATCGAACAGTCTGGCGATCGTGTTCCTCAGCGTCGGCTGCATCATCTCCGGTGCCCTGGCCGACCGTTTCGGCGCCGGCCGGGTGTTTGTCTTCGGTAGCCTGGGCCTGCTGATCAGCTCCTGGACTTTCTACCACAGCCTCGCCGACCACCCGAACTGGCTGTTCCCGCTGTATGCCCTGACCGGTCTGCTGGTCGGCACTATCGGTGCGGTGCCCTACGTGATGGTCAAGGCGTTCCCGCCGGTGGTGCGCTTCAGCGGGCTGTCGTTCTCGTACAACGTGGCGTACGCGATCTTCGGTGGCCTGACGCCGATGGTGGTCAGCCTGCTGCTTAAAGAGAGTGCGATGGGCCCGGCCTACTATGTGGCGGTGCTGTGCGCGATGGGGATTCTGGTGGGGGCGTGGCTTTGGAAGAAGGGGCGCTGATCCAAAGATTCAGCTATCTAGGGCTCTCGCCAGCGTGAGAGCCTTGTTTCACACTCGCTAGCCGGGAGTCGAGCTCCATGCTCAAGCATGTGGGCCAAGGCTTCTGCTGCATGCAGTCTTTCGATGACGTGATGTTCAACCATCAAATCCAGTAACCAAAGAGCTCCGTGTACTTGGAGTCCGTCTCGCTGTGCCTGGCGCCTCAGCTTGCCATCTCCGGTGAGTAAAGGGCGACGTGTTTGCTGTGCCAGCAGGTAACAAGACACATCGGCCAGCGAACTGTTGTTGTGTTCGATTCGTAAACCATATAACCGCATGACACTGGCGTCATCGAGTGATTCGACTATCAGACCTTGATCAAGCAATTCGTCATGTGGGAAGTCTTCAAGTTCATGCATTACGAAGTCAGTACAACACAATGTGAAAGGCAATCTAAACATCTGCTCCAGTAATCCGGCATTTCTGAAATCGATCCAGATATTCGTATCACTGATGTAGATAAGGCTCATGCACTCTCCAGTGAGCCCAGGAAACTTGGGTCCAGGGCTTTTACTGGCTTGCGCAAGAGTTCGGCAGCCCGGGATTTGGTAATCAGCCCTTCTGCCAGTGCCCAAAATGCTAACGACTCAAACCTTTGCGGCGGTTTGCACGGCATCGGCTCAGGTTCCGACTTTCGCCAGCCTTTGGCACTGAATTGAATAGTGAGGGATTTATAACCACCTTCGCTGAGTAGCTTCAGATCCTTCAGTCGTCTCAGGGCGGCATGCATCGATATTCCGTATTGCCGCTTTGCAATCAGTAGTTCTTGTGGATGAACCCTGGTGCGAGGATGGCTGCCGAAATCGCCAGTAACGCTTTTGGCTGGATACAGAAACGCCCCTGCGAAACGATGGCAGCAATTTTCTTTATCCTTTTCAGACATCTCCTCTGGCAATGCCATCACCCAATGACCGAGCTCATGGGCGGCAGTAAACCTGATTCGTTCGCCTGGGCGATCAGCATTCAACGCAATTAGGACATGCTTCCCGTCGCCAGTTGTAGCACAAGCACCATCGAAATCGTCTGGGCCATTGAGCATTGCAATCTTGATGCTGTGCTCTTCCAGCTGTTCGGTGAGGTTGGCAATGGGGTCAGTGCCAATTCCCCAGAATTGGCGAAGCTCCTCAGCCGCTAGCTCGGCTTCATCAATAGAGGAGACTGCAATCATTTGTGCGGGAGTGACAGGGGTGTTGATGTCTGCGGGATCGAAACATTCCTCTAGGGCGATGTAGCGCTCGAGGTGCTCTCGAATTTTTTCTTCTACTTGGGCCTGGCGATATTTGGGCATCTTGGCCAGCTTACGAAATTCCAGAGGTGCCAAAGGTATCGCTTCTGAGCGGAAAAAGTACTCAGGATTGACCTGCAGTGCTTTAGCTAGTTGCAGCAGGCGAGTGGAGTTCGGGGTGCTCAACCCCTTCTCATATTTGCTCAAAGCTTGTTTGGTTATGTCGCCGAGCTGGATGGCCAGAGCATCAAGGGTTAGCCCTCGTTGCAGGCGTGCGCGACGAATTCGGTCGTTTATCATGGTGCCCTCTCGTGGTTGACAAGACTATCTTTTGATAGTGATTTGTCAACCTTGGAAGAGTTCCATTTTTTTGTGCCGCGCCCATGCTGGCCTTTCATCCAATTGTCATATTTCAGCCATAGAGTGTTCACACGGCCTGCTGATACTTGGCCCCGACTTAACACACCCTATCTGCTAGGAGTAAGGCATGAAACTGAAGCGTTTGATGGCGGCAATGACTTTTGTCGCTGCTGGCGTTGCGACTGCCCACGCGGTAGCCGCTGGCGTTGACCCGGCAATTCCGGCTTACACCAAGGTCACCGGTGTATCGGGCAACTTGTCCAGCGTTGGTTCCGACACTCTGGCCAACCTCATGACCCTGTGGGCTGAGAACTACAAGAAAGAATACCCGAACGTAAACATCCAGATTCAGGCTGCTGGCTCCGCCACCGCGCCACCTGCGCTGACCGAAGGCACCTCCAACCTGGGCCCGATGAGCCGCAAGATGAAGGACACCGAACTGGCGGCCTTCGAACAGAAATACGGCTACAAGCCAACTGCTATTCCGGTGGCCGTGGACGCCCTGGCGGTGTTCGTGCACAAGGACAACCCGATCCAGCACCTGACCATGGAACAGGTTGACGCGATCTTCTCGTCTACCCGTCTGTGCGGCGCCAAAGCCGACGTGAAAACCTGGGGCGACCTGGGCGTGACCGGCGACCTGGCCAACAAGCCAGTGCAACTGTTCGGTCGTAACTCGGTATCCGGCACTTACGGCTACTTCAAGGAAGAAGCCCTGTGCAAAGGCGACTACAAGCCTAACGTCAACGAACAACCAGGTTCGGCGTCGGTTGTGCAGTCGATCAGCTCCTCGCTGAACGGCATCGGCTACTCGGGCATCGGCTACAAGACTGCCAGCGTGAAGACTGTTGCTCTGTCGAAGAAAGGCAGCACTGACTTCATCGAAGACACCGAAGAAAACGCCCTGAACGGCAAGTACCCACTGTCGCGCTTCCTCTACGTTTACGTGAACAAGGCCCCGAACAAGCCTCTGGCCCCGCTGGAAGCCGAGTTCGTGAAACTGGTTCTGTCCAAACAGGGCCAGGAAGTGGTGGTGAAAGACGGCTACATCCCACTGCCAGCCAAGGTTGCTGCAAAAGCACTGGCTGACCTGGGTCTGCAGGAAGGCGGCGCTGAAGTCGCAAAAAAGTAACAAACTGAGTCAGGGGTAAACCCCGCCTGACTCATGTGGGAGCGAGCCTGCTCGCGAAGCGGCCTTCAGAACCGGCACTTTCGCGAGCAAGTTCGCCCCACACTCCCCGAATTCTTTTATCCACTGCCAGTGCCCCGCTGGCGGCGGATTTGCTGCGTCACTGCATTGTCATCTTTCTGTCATACAGGATCGCTAGGGTGTGCGCATGAATGATCTGGCCAATTCCAAAATGACTACGAACCCTCCCAAGCGCATTGACTTCAATACGCCTGAGTTGCAACGCAAGCGCCGCATTCGCGCGCTCAAGGATCGCTTCACCCGCTGGTACGTCCTCGTTGGCGGTCTGGCGGTGCTGGCAGCCATCACGCTGATCTTCTTCTTCCTCGCCTACGTCGTTGCCCCGTTGTTCCAGGGTGCCAGCCTGACCGCGAAAGATGCCATTACCCCAGCCTGGATGCAGGACGCCGGCAAGCCGCTGATGATTTCGCTCGAAGAGCAGAATCAGGTGGCAATGCGCGTTTCCGACAAAGGCCAGGCGCTGTTCTTCGACATCGACAGTGGCGCTGAATTGAAGCGCGTCGATCTGCCGGTTCCTGCTGGCGCGACCGTCACTTCCATTGGCGAAGATCAGCCAGGTCATCCGCTGGTAGCGGTGGGCCTGTCCAACGGCCAGGCGCTGGTGTTCCGTCACACCTATAAAGTCAGCTATCCCGATGGCAAGAAAACCATCACCCCGGCCATCGAATACCCGTACGGCGAAGCCCCGATCGCAGTGAACGAGAGCGGCGGTGCGCTGGAGCACGTCAGCCTCAACGCCACCGATTCGACGCTGATGCTGGTCGGCTCGACCGGTGCGCAACTTAATGTGCTGGCGCTGACCAGCGAAGAAAACATGATGACCGGCGAAGTCACCAACGAGCAGAAGCGTATCGAACTGCCGCAGATGACCGAGCCGGTGAAAAACATCTTCGTCGACCCGCGCCAGCAATGGCTGTACGTGGTCAACGGGCGCGCCCAGGCCGACGTGTTCAGCCTGCGCGACAAGAGCCTCAACGGTCGCTACAAACTGCTGGAAAACGCTGACGCCGAAGTCACTGCGAGCACGCAACTGGTGGGTGGCATCTCGCTGATCATCGGTGACTCCAAGGGTGGCCTGGCCCAGTGGTTCATGGCCCGTGACACCGATGGCGAACTGCGCCTGAAGCAGATCCGTACTTTCCAGATGGGCACCACGCCGATCGTTGAAATCACCGCCGAAGAGCGTCGCAAGGGCTTCGTGGCCCTTGATGCCAGCGGCAAGCTCGGTGTGTTCCACAGCACCGCGCACCGCACGTTGCTGGTCGAGCCGGTGGCCGAAGGTCAGGGCCTGTTCGGCCTGTCGCCGCGCGCCAACCGGGTGATCGTCGAGGCCGGCGGCAAGCTGCAACCGCTGCTACTCGACAACCCGCACCCGGAAGTGTCGTGGAGCGCGTTGTGGAGCAAGGTCTGGTACGAGAACTACGACGAGCCTAAATACGTCTGGCAATCGACGGCGGCCAACACCGATTTCGAACCGAAACTGAGTCTCTCGCCACTGACCTTCGGCACCCTGAAAGCCGCGTTCTACGCGATGCTGCTGGCGGCACCGCTGGCGGTTGCCGCTGCGATCTATACCGCCTACTTCATGGCCCCGGGCATGCGCCGCAAGGTCAAGCCGGTGATCGAGTTGATGGAAGCGATGCCGACGGTGATCCTCGGGTTCTTCGCCGGTCTGTTCCTCGCCCCGTATGTGGAAGGGCATCTGCCGGGCATCTTCAGTCTGCTGATGCTGTTGCCGATCGGCATTCTGGTCGCCGGTTTTACCTTCAGTCGCCTGCCTGAGTCGATCCGCCTGAAAGTCCCGGATGGCTGGGAAAGTGCGCTGCTGATTCCGGTGATCCTGTTTGTCGGTTGGTTGTCGCTGTACATGAGCCCGTACATGGAGAACTGGTTCTTCGGCGGTGACATGCGCATGTGGATCTCCCACGACCTGGGCATCACCTACGACCAGCGCAACGCTCTGGTGGTGGGTCTGGCGATGGGTTTTGCGGTGATCCCGAACATCTACTCGATTGCCGAAGATGCCGTGTTCAGCGTGCCGCGTGGCCTGACCCTCGGTTCCCTGGCGCTTGGTGCCACGCCGTGGCAGACCATGACCCGCGTGGTGATCCTCACCGCCAGCCCGGGGATCTTCTCGGCGCTGATGATCGGCATGGGCCGTGCGGTCGGCGAAACCATGATCGTGTTGATGGCCACCGGTAACACTCCGGTCATGGAAATGAACCTGTTCGAAGGCCTGCGCACCCTGGCCGCCAACGTCGCGGTGGAAATGCCCGAGTCGGAAGTCGGCGGCAGCCACTACCGCGTGCTGTTCCTCTCGGCGCTGGTGCTGCTGTTGTTCACCTTCGTCATGAACACCCTGGCAGAACTGATTCGTCAGCGTCTGCGCAAGAAATACTCGTCGCTTTAAGAAAGGTAGAAGTCTGTGAAACAGAACTCCCTGAATGGATGGTTCAAGAGCGGCGCCCCGGGCGTCTGGATCAGCGGTGGCGCGGTGTCCATTGCGGTCATCATGACCATTGGCCTGCTGGCGGTGATTGCCGTGCGCGGTCTGGGTCACTTCTGGCCGGCGGACCTGATCCACGCCAGCTACGACGTACCGGGCCAGGCCAATCACCTGGTCATCGGCGAAGTGGTACAGAAAGAAGAAGTACCGCGCGCACGCCTGAAAAGCGCCGGCCTGCCGGTGCCTGATCAGGGCCCGGAATTCATGACCCGCGAGCTGATCAAGGTCGGTAACCGCGACCTGAACGGCAACGATTTCACCTGGGTGGTCGGCGAGTGGCTGACCAAGCAGACCACGCCGCCGGAACTGATGGCGATCGAGCGTCGCGAGTGGGGCAACTTCTACGGCTACCTGGTCAACGTCAAACAGGACGGCAAGGTCATCGCCGAAGGTGAAGCGGCGTGGCCTGAGCTACAAGCGCGGATCAACCGGGTGAACGGCCTGGCTGCACAGCTCAAATCGCTGGAAAAGACTGACATCGGTGCGATCAACGCAGGGCTGGAACGCATCCGTCTGCACGGGCGCAAGCTGGAACTGGACGGCAAGCTCGACGCCACCGCGCAAGCGGACATGGACGCCGAGCGTGCCGAGCTGAACGCGCGTTATCAGGATGTCGAAGCACGCCTGAGCGATCTGCATGCGCAGTTCAACCGCGACGCGTTGACCGCCCGCGATGCAAACGGCAAAGAGATCGAAATCAGCCTGGGCAAAGTGGTTCACGCTTACCAGCCGAACGCCATGGGCACGATGACCAAGATCGGTTTCTACTTCGGCAAGGTCTGGGAGTTCCTCTCGGATGACCCGCGTGAAGCGAACACCGAAGGCGGGATCTTCCCGGCGATCTTCGGCACCGTGATGATGACCCTGATCATGGCGATGATCGTCACCCCGTTCGGCGTGCTGGCGGCGGTGTACCTGCGTGAATACGCCAAGCAGAACACCCTGACCCGAGTGATCCGCATCGCGGTGAACAACCTCGCCGGTGTGCCGGCGATCGTCTACGGCGTGTTCGGTCTGGGCTTCTTCGTCTACGTGCTGGGTGGTTCGGTCGACCGTCTGTTCTTCCCTGAAGCGCTGCCAGCGCCGACGTTCGGCACACCGGGTCTGCTCTGGGCTTCGTTGACCCTGGCGCTGCTGGCGGTGCCGGTGGTGATCGTGGCGACCGAGGAAGGTCTGGCGCGTATCCCGCGCACCGTCCGTGAAGGCTCGCTGGCACTGGGCGCGACCAAGGCCGAGACGCTGTGGAAGATCGTCCTGCCAATGGCCAGCCCGGCCATGATGACCGGCATGATCCTCGCCGTGGCTCGCGCCGCCGGTGAAGTGGCGCCGCTGATGCTGGTGGGTGTAGTGAAACTGGCACCGTCGCTGCCAGTGGACGGCAATTACCCGTACCTGCACCTGGACCAGAAGATCATGCACCTGGGCTTCCACATCTATGACGTCGGCTTCCAGAGCCCGAACGTCGAAGCGGCACGGCCGCTGGTGTACGCCACGGCGTTGCTGCTGGTGCTGGTGATCGCCACGTTGAACCTGTCGGCGGTGTGGATTCGTAACCACCTGCGCGAAAAATACAAAGCACTGGATAGTTAACACAAACCCTGTGGGAGCTGGCTTGCCAGCGATGCAGACGACTCGGTCTGCCAGTAACACCGCGGTGATGCCATCGCTGGCAAGCCAGCTCCCACAGGAATCGCGACAGACACAGAATTTGAGTAACCCGCTGGCGTTGTCCGGCGGTACAACGAACCGAATTTGTTAGCACAGGGAGCCTCCCATGCAGCACGAAACACATACCCACGGCATCAACATGTCGGCCCTGGGTCGCGACAAGCAGAGCTTGAGCCTCGAGCAGGAAACGGTGGCCATCGAGGTCCCGGGCCTGAGCCTGTTCTACGGTGAGAAGCAGGCGCTGTTCGACGTCAGCATGAACATCCCGAAACAGCGCGTGACCGCGTTCATCGGCCCGTCCGGCTGCGGCAAGTCCACGCTGCTGCGCACCTTCAACCGCATGAACGACCTGGTGGACGGCTGCCGTGTCGAAGGTGCGATCAACCTGTACGGCAACAACATCTACCGCAAGGGTGAAGACGTTGCCGAGCTGCGTCGCCGTGTGGGCATGGTGTTCCAGAAGCCCAACCCGTTCCCCAAGACCATTTACGAAAACGTGGTCTACGGTTTGCGCATTCAAGGCATCAACAAGAAGCGCATCCTCGACGAAGCCGTCGAGTGGGCGCTGAAAGGCGCGGCCCTCTGGGATGAGGTCAAAGACCGTCTGCACGACTCGGCACTCGGCCTGTCCGGTGGTCAGCAGCAGCGTCTGGTGATTGCCCGCACCATCGCGGTTGAGCCGGAAGTGTTGCTGCTCGACGAGCCGTGCTCGGCCCTCGACCCGATCTCGACCCTGAAAGTCGAAGAGCTGATCTACGAGCTGAAGTCAAAGTTCACCATCGTCATCGTGACCCACAACATGCAGCAGGCCGCGCGGGTTTCCGACTACACGGCGTTCATGTACATGGGCAAACTGGTGGAATTCGGCGACACCGACACCCTGTTCACCAATCCGGCGAAGAAACAGACCGAAGACTACATCACCGGTCGTTATGGCTGACAGTTGCGGTTATTCACAGAATTGACGCTGCGGCCCACCGCACCTTACCGGACGCTCCAAGGACGCCACCATGATTAGTAAAGAAGGCCTTACCCACCACATCTCCGCGCAGTTCAACGCCGAGCTTGAGGAAGTGCGCAGCCACCTCCTGGCCATGGGCGGGCTGGTCGAGAAGCAGGTCAACGACGCGGTCACCGCACTGATCGAGGCCGACTCGGGCCTGGCTCAGCAGGTGCGCGAGATCGACGACCAGATCAATCAGATGGAACGCAACATCGACGAAGAGTGCCTGCGCATTCTCGCCCGTCGTCAGCCAGCGGCGTCCGACCTGCGTCTGATCATCAGCATCTCCAAGTCTGTGATCGATCTGGAGCGCATCGGCGACGAAGCGACCAAGATCGCCCGTCGTGCCATTCAGCTGTGCGAAGAAGGCGAAGCGCCGCGCGGTTATGTCGAAGTGCGTCATATCGGCGACCAGGTGCGCAACATGGTGCGCGATGCGCTGGACGCCTTTGCCCGCTTCGACGCCGATCTGGCGCTGTCGGTGGCGCAATATGACAAGGTCATCGACCGTGAATACAAGACTGCGCTGCGTGAGCTGGCCACCTACATGATGGAAGACCCGCGCTCTATTTCGCGGGTTCTGAGCATCATCTGGGTGCTGCGTTCGCTGGAGCGTATCGGCGACCACGCGCGCAACATCTCGGAGTTGGTGATCTACCTGGTACGCGGCACCGATGTGCGGCACCTGGGCCTCAAACGCATGAAAGAAGAAGTTCAAGGCACAAGCGGCGAAACCGCTAATGTTCCGGGCGATGCTGACGATAAGTAAGATTGCCTGAGAAAAGCGCCCGGCCCTTTGGCCGGGCGTTTTTGTTTATGGCGCTTGAACAGAAAATCGAATTAAAAAGCAGCACCCGCGAACGAAAAGTCCCGGCGTGACTGAAGATTGTTGGCAATGTGCCATCAGCAAAGCGGTATGCTTGCCGGGATTTTTATAGGGGTGTTGGATGAGCAAGATCAGTGTGTTGGTCGTGGACGACGCTTCGTTCATTCGCGACCTGGTGAAAAAGTGCCTGCGTAATTACTTCCCGGGGATCCGCACCGAGGATGCCATCAACGGCAAAAAGGCTCAGGCCATGTTGGCCAAGGAAGCATTCGACCTGGTGCTGTGCGACTGGGAAATGCCGGAAATGTCCGGTCTTGAACTGCTGACCTGGTGCCGCGAGCAGGACAATCTCAAGACCATGCCATTCATCATGGTCACCAGCCGTGGTGATAAAGAGAACGTGGTGCAGGCGATTCAGGCCGGCGTTTCCGGCTATGTCAGCAAGCCGTTCACCAACGAGCAACTGCTGACCAAGGTCAAGCAGGCGCTGAACAAGGTCGGCAAGCTCGACACCTTGATGAACAGTGCACCGACCAAGATGAATTCGGCGTTCGGCAACGATTCCCTGAGCGCGCTGACCGGTGGCAAGCCTGCGGTGGTCGGTGCTGCGCCGGCCGCTGCGGCGGCCAATCCGTTCGCTAAGCCAGCCGCTGCTGCGGCGCCTGCTGCGGCGCCGTCCCGCGGCTTGCTCAACAGCCCGCCAGTTCAGGCTCCGGCCGCCTCCAAAGCACCGGCCGGCGGTCGTGGCCAGGGCCAGTTGCGCCTGCCAGGCGGCACCCAGCAATGCGTGATCAAGGCCCTGAGCATCAAGGAAGCGCTGTTAGTGGTGAAACGCACCGATGCCCTGCCGCAGATTCTCGACAGCGCCGTGCTCGATCTGGAGCAGGGCGACAACGCCGAAATCGCCCGCCTCAACGGCTACCTGCACGCCATCGTTGCCCACGAACAGAAAGCCGACAGCGACTGGCTGCAACTGACGTTCCGTTTCGTCGACCAGGATGCGCAGAAGCTCGACTACATCTCCCGCCTGATCGCCCGCGGTACGGCGCAGAAGCACTTCGTTCCGGGTGCGTAAGCGGCGTCTGTGAAAAGATCGCAGCCTGCGGCAGCTCCTACATTGGAATGCATTTCCCTGTAGGAGCTGCCGCAGGCTGCGATCTTTTGCTTTGTGCGCTGGGCAACTTGAAACATCTGTCGACTAGCCTGGTCTGTCTCAGCTGCTAGGCTCTTTTCCAGGCCTTCCTTCGACAGATTCCTGCCCATGCTCGCGCGCCTGCTGTTTCTCTGTGGTCTTTTCCTGGCCTCCACCTCGACTGTGGCCATGACCATCTACAAATCCACCGATGCCAACGGTGTCGTCTCGTACAGCGACCGGCCGAGCAAAGGCTCGCAGGTGTTCGTGTTTCAGGACCGCATGGTCGAACATCTGGAGCGCCAGGTGTACCTCGACATCAAGAAGCAGAAGGGCGCCGACGTGGTGTTCGTGCGCAACGATCTGTATGCGCCGGTCGAGATTGCGCTGGCGTTTACCGGGATGAGCAACGTGCGTGGCGTGCCGGCCCAGACCATCCGCCGAGTGCTGCCTGCGCGCAGTAATACCCGGTTGGCGCTGCTCACAGCGATTACCCAGGGTCAGCCGCTGGTGTATTCACCGCAATTTCAGTATTCCCTGGGTGACCCTGCAGGCGCCGCGCAGAGCTATCGCTATCCGTTGCCGTGGCGGGGCGGGCCGTTCCGTCTGAGTCAGGGCGCCAATGGCCAGTACAGCCATTACGGGCCGAAGAACCGGTATGCGATGGACATCGCCATGCCGGTCGGCACGCCGATCATTGCCGCACGGGCCGGGGTGGTGGTGAAAACCGAAAACTCACAGAGCGGGCGCGGCAATGATGCGTCCGGCAATTTTGTCCGGGTGCTGCATGACGACGGCACGATGGGTGTGTACCTGCATCTCAAGCAAGGTTCGGTGAGCGTACGCGAGGGGCAGCGGGTGACGGTTGGCAGCCCGCTGGCGCTGTCGGGCAATACCGGCAACAGCAGCGGCCCGCACCTGCACTTTGTGGTGCAGCGCAATACCGGGCAGGGGCTGGTGTCGATTCCGTATCAGTTCAACCAGCCGCTGGGGGCGTTGCCCAACTTTGCGTTGGGCAAACAGTAAAACCGTTAGGGGGCCGCTGTGGAGGGGCTTCTGTGGTGAGGGGGATCAATCCCCTCACCACAGAAGCGTCCCCCAAAACACCCATCAATCCAGCATCAACACCTTGGCCAGCACAATCTTCGGCCCTTTCATCTTCTTGATGATGATCCGCAGGCCTTCGACTTCCAGCACCTCTTCCTCTTCCGGGACGCGCTTGAGGGTCTCGTAGACCAGCCCGGCGAGGGTTTCCGCTTCGATGTGATCCAGGTCGATACCGAGCAGGCGTTCAACTTTGAACAGCGGCGTGTCGCCGCGTACCAGCAGCTTGCCCGGTTGATACGCGAGGATCCCGCGCTCGGCCTTGCGGTGTTCGTCCTGGATGTCGCCGACCAGCACTTCCAGCACGTCTTCCATGGTCAGGTAGCCGATGATGTTGCCGTCGGCCTCTTCGACCACGGCGAAGTGCGAGCCGCCCTTGCGGAACTGCTCCAGCAGCTGCGACAGCGGCATGTGCCGCGACACGCGCTCCAGCGGGCGGGTCAGTTCAGCCAGGTTGAACGACTCGGGAATGTGGTCCAGCGCCGCCAGTTCCAGCAACAGGTCCTTGATGTGCAGCAGACCGACGAACTCCTGGCGTTCGCTGTCGTACACCGGATACCGGCTGAACTTGTGGCGACGGAACATCGCGAGGATTTCTTTCAGCGGTGCGTTGAATTCGAGGGTGATCAGGTCTTCGCGGGAGTTGGCCCAGTCGACCACCTCCAGTTCGCCCATTTCCACCGCCGAGGCCAGCACGCGCATGCCCTGGTCGCTCGGGTCCTGACCACGGCTGGAGTGCAGGATCAGTTTCAGTTCTTCGCGGCTGTAATGATGTTCGTGGTGCGGGCCGGGTTCGCCCTGGCCGGCGATGCGCAGAATCGCGTTGGCGCTGGCGTTGAGCAGGTAGATCGCCGGGTACATCGCCCAGTAGAACAGGTACAGCGGCACTGCCGTCCACAGCGACAGCAGCTCGGGTTTGCGGATCGCCCACGACTTGGGCGCCAGCTCACCGACCACGATGTGCAGGTAGGAAATGATGAAGAACGCGGTAAAGAACGAAATGCCTTTGACCACTTCCGGCGACTGCACGCCGACCGCGCTCAGCAGTGGTTCGAGCAGGTGCGCGAACGCCGGTTCACCGACCCAGCCCAGGCCGAGGGAGGCGAGGGTGATACCGAGCTGACAGGCCGAGAGGTACGCATCCAGCTGACTGTGAACGGTGCGCAGGATGTGCCCGCGCCAGCCGTTCTTGTCGGCGATGGCCTCGACCCGGGTCGAGCGCAGTTTGACCATGGCGAATTCCGCTGCAACGAAGAAGCCGTTGAGCAACACCAGGATCAGAGCGAAAAGAATCATGCCGAAATCGGCGAAAATCGTAGCGAGGGACAAGCCAGGGGAAGGGTCCATGATGGAGTTTTGCAGGTTCCGTGTGATTCGTAAGAGAGAAAAAATCGCGCCTGAAAGGCAGACGCAAGTCAGCCAATGTAGCGGCTGACTTGGCGATTGCCTAGTGGCGCGTGCTGGCCGGTATCACTCGGCGGCGCTGATGGCCCGTGCCTGGGCCACCTGGGCCGGGGCGAAGTGGCAGGTGAACGTGCTGCCATGACCAGGCACGCTGCTGATCTCCATCCGTGCGCGGTGGCGCAGCAACACATGTTTGACGATTGCCAGGCCCAGCCCGGTGCCGCCGGTGTTGGAGTTGCGACTGGAGTCGACACGGTAGAAGCGTTCGGTCAGGCGCGGCAGGTGCTTGCTGTCGATGCCGATCCCGGAGTCCTGCACGCTCAGGTGCGCGCCTTGCTCGTCGCCCCACCAGCGAATGCGGATGTTGCCCTCGGCCGGGGTGTACTTCACGGCGTTGAACACCAGGTTGGAGAAGGCGCTGCGCAGTTCCGCCTCGCTGCCCTTGAGCAGGATCTTGCCGTCGGCTTCGAGGGTGATTTTCTGGTTTTTCTGCCCGGACAACTGCTTGGCGTCGCTCTTGATCGATTGCAGCAGGGTGTCGATCTGCACCGGCTGATTGTCCGACGGGTAATCGGTGGCTTCCAGTTTCGCCAGCAACAGCAGGTCGTTGAGCAGGGTCTGCATGCGCCCGCCCTGTTGCTGCATCTGCTGCAGGGCGCGGCTCCAGCGCGGATTCACTTCCTCGACATTGTCGAGCAAGGTTTCCAGGTAGCCGCAGATCACCGTCAGCGGCGTGCGCAGTTCGTGGGAGACGTTGGCGATGAAGTCTTTGCGCATCTGTTCCAGCTGATGGATGCGCGTGACGTCGCGCACTAGCATCAAGTGTTCGTTGTTGCCGTAACGCGTGAGGTACAGCTGGATGCGCACACGATCATTGGTGGGCGAAGGGATTTCCAGCGGTTCGGCGTAGCTGTCCTGCTCGAAGTATTCCTTGAAGCGCGGATGGCGCACCAGGTTGGTCACCGGTTGGCCGCTGTCCTGCGGGGTCTTGAGGCCGAGCAGGGTTTCGGCGGCGCGGTTCCACCATTCCAGGTTGCCGTCGCTGTCGAGCATGATCACCGCATCTTTCAGCGCGGCGGTGGACTCCTGCACCCGGTCGATCACCGCTTGCAGGCGCCCGCGTACCCGTTGGTCGCGGCGTTGCAGGTGGTAGATGCTGTCGAATACCTCGCCCCACAGGCCATAGCCGTCGGGCGGTGCTTCATCGGGTTGGTGCAGACGCAGCCATTCGTGCAGGCGCAGCAGTTGCTTGAGCGTCCAGGCCAGATACAGGCCCAGGCCTGCAGCGAGGCTCCAGCCGTAATAGCCGCTGATCAAGCCGATCACCAGGCAGGCGGTGACCAGCAACAGCATGTGGCGAATCAGGGTGCCATGCCAGTTTTGATTCACGGAAAATACGGTCCTTGTCAGCGAGTCTGGCGGTCGGATCAGGCCTTGGTGGAAAACCGGTAGCCGGTGCCGCGCACGGTTTGTACCAGATTTTCGTAGGCATCGCCGAGGGCTTTGCGCAGGCGCCGGATGTGCACGTCGACGGTACGCTCTTCAACATAGACGTTGCCGCCCCAGACCTGATCCAGCAACTGCCCGCGCGTGTAGGCGCGTTCCTGGTGGGTCATGAAGAATTGCAGCAGACGGTATTCGGTCGGGCCCATCTCGGCCGGACGGCCGTCGATGGTCACGCGGTGGCTGATCGGGTCGAGCAGCAGGCCGCCGACTTCGATCGGCGCTTCGCCATCGGTCGGGCCGGCGCGGCGCAGCACAGCCTTGAGGCGGGCGACCAGTTCGCGTGGGGAAAACGGCTTGGTGATGTAGTCGTCGGCGCCGACTTCAAGCCCCTGGATCTTGTTGTCCTCTTCGCCCTTGGCGGTGAGCATGATGATCGGGATGTCCCCGGTCAGCTCGTCACGCTTGAGGCGGCGGGCCAGTTCGATGCCGGAGGTGCCGGGCAGCATCCAGTCGAGCAGGATCAGGTCCGGTTTGCGGTCAACGATGATGGCGTGTGCCTGCTGCGAGTTCTCCGCCTCGAGGCAGTCATAGCCGGCCATTTCCAACGCAACGGCGATCATTTCGCGAATGGGCGCTTCGTCGTCGACGATCAGAATGCTCCTGCCAACCATGCCTTAATCCTCTTGTCATTTAACTGTCTTGCGCCGCATTAGATAACGGAATTATTGCAGTCGTGTGACAGTATTTTAGTCGCCCGGCGGTTGGCGTGATCCTGGGCTAAGCTCTAAGTCCGAATCCTGACAACCACAAAAGAAGGTTTCCATGACTCAAATGACTGCTTCTTTCAAAGCCCTGCTGATGGCTGCTGCCGTTGCATTACCGTCGATGGCGTTCGCCGCTGACCCGGTCATGATGAAAGACGGCATGATGACCGATCACAAAGGCATGACCGTGTACACCTTCGACAAGGACACGGGCGGTAAATCGATGTGCAACGGCGATTGCGCGAAGAACTGGCCGCCGATGATGGCGCCGGCGGGTGCCAAGGCTGAAGGCAAATTCACCCCCATCAAGCGTGATGACGGCACCATGCAGTGGGCATATGACGGCAAGCCGCTTTACACCTTCAAAATGGATGAAAAACCGGGCGACATGAAGGGGGAAGGGTTCAAGGACATGTGGCACATGCCTAAACACTGATTCCTGCAGCAACTACATCCCTGTGGGAGCGTGCCTGCTCGCGAAAGCAGTGTGTCAGTTAACACATTGGCTGACTGACACGACGCCTTCGCGAGCAGGCTCGCTTCCACAGGTTTTTGTGGATCAGCGCAACGCGTAATCCAGCACGATCCCGACAAAAATCGCCAATCCGGCCCAATGGTTGTGCAAGAACGCCTTGAAGCAACGCATGCGGTCGCGATCGCGGGTGTACCAGAACTCCCACGCATAACAGCCCGCGGCCACCAGCAGGCCGAGATGGAACCACGTCCCCAGCTCGAACTTCGACCCGGCCAGCAGCAGACAGCCCAATGACAGCGCCTGCAGGGTCAGGATGATTACCCGATCCGCATCACCAAACAGAATCGCCGTGGATTTCACGCCGATCTTCAGGTCGTCATCACGGTCAGTCATCGCGTAATAGGTGTCGTAACCCACCGTCCACAACAGATTGGCGATCCACAGCAGCCACGCGGCGGCAGGCAGTTCGCCGGTTTCGGCGGTGAACGCCATCGGCATGCCCCACGAGAACGCCGCGCCGAGCACCACTTGCGGGTAATAGGTGTAGCGCTTCATGAACGGATAGGTGAACGCCAGCGCCAGGCCGCCCAGCGACAGCCAGATGGTCGGCGCATTGGTGCACAGCACCAGCAGGAAGCTCACGCCCATCAGCAGCGCGAAGAA
Source organism: Pseudomonas sp. m6p (assembly GCF_055760375.1). Classification (NCBI taxonomy): domain Bacteria; kingdom Pseudomonadati; phylum Pseudomonadota; class Gammaproteobacteria; order Pseudomonadales; family Pseudomonadaceae; genus Pseudomonas; species Pseudomonas sp. m6p. The sequence goes on along the minus strand of NZ_CM147084.1, from coordinate 5,682,915 downwards.
CACCAGCGCCTCTTTCGAACTGATCTTGCCGCTGGCCAGCGGTCGTTGCGCGGTGCGTTTGACGTGGCCATCAACCTTGCGATCCGCCCAGTCGTTGATCACGCAACCCCCGGCGCGGGTCAGTACCACGCCGAGGACAAAAATCACGATATTGGCCAGCGAGGGCGAGCCCTTACCGGCAATCCATAGCGCCCATAGCGTCGGCCACAGCAGCAGGTAAATGCCGATCGGCTTGTCCATGCGCGTCAGCTGAATGAAATCCCAGGCGCGCGGGTTCAAGCGGTTCAGGGACTTGAGCAGGCTCTGGTACATCAGCTGTTCTCCGGATGGGCGCGGGCGGTGCTCCACAGCGTCGGCAGGAAAATCTCCGCCACCAGCACGCTCAGGGCGCCACGGTCGAAGCGCGAGCGGCGGCCCCACAGTTCCGGCGCGCGGCATTCTGATGGCAGCCAGTCCTGCGGGTAGTGGCAGACCTCGATGGCGCGGCGCTGGAAAGCGTGGTCGCAAAACAGCAGTTCGCCCAGCGAGCGGCTGCCCAGTTCGTCCATGTGCAAGCCGTCGCCTTGCAGGGCGGCGCGTGACGCCACGCTACGGGCGAACACCCAGGCCTCGCCGTGACCGCGCAGATACACCTCGCGCACCCAGCCTTCGCTGCCTTCGGCCAGATCCAGCGCCGCGCATTCGTCACTGCGCAGAGTGTCCCAGCCTTCGAACAACGGTGTGACGCTGAAGCCGTCATTCGACAGCCGCGTCAGGCGGCGGGTCAGCGAGCCTTCGTCGAACAACCAGTTCAGGGTCAACGAATCGGGAAGGGGCGTCAGTCGGTTTTGAGTCAGCCAGAGCGGGGCCGGGCAGGCATTTGAATGGTGCACAATGAGTCATTATTGGCCGCAAATGAGGCGGCGAGCTTAACATGGCGTGCTGCGAATTTGATGGATCCGGGTCGCCGTTGCGCCGAACAGGCTTGCATCTGCCCGGCACCCTCAGTACAAAACGCCCTGAGCCGGACGGCAGCGCAACCACCATCGACCGTCCGCGCCGACCAAAGCCTGAATTGAGGAAGTACCTGAATGAAAAAGTGGCAATGCATCGTCTGCGGCCTGATCTACAACGAAGCCGAAGGTTGGCCGGATGACGGCATCGCGCCAGGCACCCTGTGGCAGGACGTGCCGGAAGACTGGCTGTGCCCGGATTGCGGCGTCGGCAAGTCGGACTTCGAAATGATCGAAATCAACTGAGAAAAACCAAGGAGTAAGGCATGAACGCACCTGTCGTAATCGTCGGCACCGGGCTCGCGGGTTACAACCTGGCCCGGGAGTTTCGCAAACTCGATGGCGAAACCCCGCTGCTGCTGATTACCGCCGACGACGGGCGCTCTTACTCCAAACCGATGCTCTCCACCGGTTTCGGCAAGAACAAGGACGCTGATGGCCTGAGCATGGCCGAACCCGGCGCCATGGCCGAGCAATTGAAGGCCGAAGTGCGCACCCACACGCGCATCAGCGGCATCGACGCCGGCCACAAGCGCCTGTGGATCGGCGAAGAAGCGGTGTACTACCGCGACCTGATCCTCGCCTGGGGCGCGGAAACCGTGCGGGTGCCGATCGAAGGCGATGGCGCCGAACTGGTATTCCCGATCAACGATCTCGAAGACTACGCACGCTTTCGTGCCGCCGCTGCGGGCAAGCGCCGCGTGTTGCTGCTGGGAGCGGGCCTGATCGGCTGCGAATTCGCCAACGACCTGATCCTCGGCGGCTACGAGGTGCAACTGGTGGCGCCGTGCGAGCAAGTGATGCCAATGCTGCTGCACCCGGCCGCTGCGGCCGCCGTGCAGGCCGGGCTGGAAAGCCTGGGCGCGCGTTTTCACCTTGGCCCGGTGCTCACCCGCCTGCAAAAAGTCGCGGATGGGCTGGAAGCGCATCTGTCCGACGGCCAGGTGATTGCCTGCGATGTGGTGGTGTCGGCTATCGGCCTGCGTCCGCGCATCGATCTGGCGGCGGCTGCCGGGGTGCAGGTCAATCGCGGCGTTGTCGTCGACCGTTATTTGAAAACGTCCCACGCCAATATCTACGCCCTGGGCGACTGCGCCGAGGTCGATGGGCTGAATCTGTTGTACGTGATGCCCCTCATGAGCTGTGCGCGTGCGCTGGCACAAACCCTGGCCGGCAATCCGACAGCCGTGAGCTACGGCGCGATGCCGATCACGGTGAAAACCCCGGTATGCCCGTTGGTCGTGTCGCCACCGCCTCGGGGCAGCGAAGGTGTCTGGACCGTCGAAGGGCAGGGCGCCGACATCAAGGCCCTGTGCCACAGTGCCGAGGGTCAGTTGCTCGGTTACGCGCTGACCGGCGCGGCGGTGATGGAAAAACTCGCCCTGAACAAACAGCTTCCGCCCCTGCTGGCGTAAATACCGGTCGTTCTGTCGGAATCACCCCGCTTTTGCCCCTACAAAGGTCGCGGGGAGACTGGCGCCGCCGGTATCCGCGTGCCATTCTCACTCCCGTCTGCCGCAGAGTAGAGCCTGCGGCGCCTTGGGCGCTGTTCCAACGAGAACAGCACGGACATAACAACAAAAAACCGTCAAAGGGGCTTCACTAATGCGTAAACCAGAACTCGCCGCTGCAATCGCTGAAAAAGCGGATCTGACCAAAGAACAGGCCAACCGCGTGCTCAACGCCGTCCTCGAAGAAATCACCGGCGCTCTGCACCGCAAGGACAGCGTCACGCTGGTGGGCTTCGGCACCTTCCTGCAACGCCACCGCGGCGCCCGCACCGGCAAGAACCCGCAAACCGGCGAACCGGTGAAAATCAAGGCCAGCAACACTGTTGCATTCAAGCCAGGCAAGTCGTTGAAAGACAGCGTCAATCCTTAAGTTGCGGCGAACTCCTGACAAGCAGGGAGAACTGCAATAAAAATGGGCACACCGATTGCGGTCGGGTGCCCATTTTTTGTGGCTGCCAATCGGCTTACTGACGTCGGAAACAGGCCTTGCCGTTGCCGAAATCCACGGCCAGGCAGTTCGGCTCGATTGCCAGTTGCAGATCCTGAAACAGGCCGGATAAATCGCTGTTCGACGCCGCTTTGGTCTCGCTCTTCAGTGTCACGGTGTTGTTCTCCACCTGCCAGGTGCCTTTGGCAAAGCCGTCAGCACTGCCATATGCCACGCCTGCGTCAAACGTGCCGTCCTTGCGCAGCAGCAATTCGGCGCCCATTTCCATTGCGCCGGTCAGATAGTAATGACCGTCCAGTGGTGGGGTATCTGCGGAGGCTTGAGTGACGGGTAGCGACATCAGTGCTGCGAAAAGCAGGGGTTTCAATTCCATGAGGTAAAGCTCCTTACCAGCTCCCGAAGGGGATGCCGAATTTTTCGATGTAGGTTTTTGATTCAGGTGATAGGGGCAACGCGTACCGCCCCTCGTTTTTTCCTTGATAGGGGCCTTGTTTCACTACACTTCCTTCGACCCGAGCAATCTCTAGAGACTTGAGGCAAGGTCCTCCAAGCCAGACCTTCACAATGCCGCCGGGAGCCAAGCCGATTCCGACGCCGTCGCGGTAGTCGGTAATCCATTTGCCATCAGCCCTGCAAAAAACTTTCTCCGGCTTGCGCATGATCTCCCGGGCTGATTCGGGGATGACGATATAGGCTTCATAGGTCTGAGGTTCGGCCAGTGACTGCCAGCGCACGTAGATCAAGCGGGGCAGGTCAGCGCCGGTGACATCACGCCCTGCGCCACTTCCGGGATTTTTTGGCCAACCTGCCGGTGTGCCTTTTTTATCGGCCGGGACTCTTACCGAAGCAATTCCGGCTCCGGCGCGTCGGAATACTCGCTCCCGGATATCCACCACATCGGCGGTTTCAATCCAGACCTCCATATAGTCTGGTGCTCCAAAGCCAAGGAACCAGGGCTGATTATCTTTCGCTTGAGCATGGATTTGAGTGCAAACTGCCAGCAGAAATCCGAAAAGCAGGCATAAGTATTTGCCTATGTTATGGCTTGGATTCCCCGGTGAGATAACCGGATTGTGATTACCACGAGCCATAGGGAATGCCGAATTTTTCGATATAGGCTTTGGATTCTTCCTGTAGAGCAGAGTATTTCCCGTCTCTGAGCCCGCTATTCGATCCCTTTGAGTGGATTATGCCTTCTACACGTGTGACTTCGACTCCCGGAAGGCATGGTCCGCGAACCCATACCTTGGCAATACCACCCGGGGCCAGTCCCACTACCAGCCATTTTCGGAATTGCGTTATGACTTTTCCATCGAACGCACAAAAGCTTTCCTTGCGTTCAAGCATCAGCTTTCGAGTGGCCTCTGGAATTCTGATAACAACCTCGTAGGTTTGGGGTTCAGCGAGAGACTGCCAGCGGACATAGATACGTTCGGGTAGGTTCGCGCCTGAAGTCGGTCGACCTTTCCCCCAAGGGTCTTCGGGCCACCCGGCAGGATTGCCTTTGAATTCGCTCGGTGTGCCTTTTCTGTACGGGTTCGGATAGCGTTGTGCTGCGACGCTGCTGCCGACGTTACTGAATAGCCGGTTATCTATATCTACTGCCGCGGTAGACTCAATCACTACATCCATGTAGTCAGGAGAGAAAAACTGCACTGTCCATGCGTCGTAGGGCAGAGAGCGATCAGAAGGTGAAGTACATCCGCTCAAAAGCAGTGCAAGCGACAAACTGCAAAAAATGCTGCAGGAGACATATTTCTCAAACATTAGGATGCACCGCACGTATAAAGTTTTCGGCGGGCCGGTTGATGAACACGATGCTGAGTTCGCTCCCATCCAATCCTCTTGCAGCGTTCCAATTTGCGGATAGATGAATGTAGCGAGCTACGAGCAGAGCTTCTTCGGCCAGTGTCAATCCGATACGGCGGCTTTCACCGAGCGCGTAAGCCATTAATTTTCCTGCGATGGTGTGTAGTTCCTCTGGCAGCGCATACCGGCTGTCGTCTTCTTTAATGATTTTGAACTGGACGCCATGTTTCACGCCCAATTCCCGCATGACTCGCAAATAGATCAATGACAGATCATTGCGTACTTCACGCTCGCAACTGATGACTGCATGCACTTGTTTCCAACGGGCTCTGTCGCCCCTGGCGTTTCGGGTGAATATCTTCTCCCAAGTACGTATTTGCAGTGGCAAACCATGCAGATTGAGCTGGTCTTGCAGTCGCCTGAGTTCATACTGTGTGACCCTGTAAGCATCGGATTCATGATGGGGCAGGCGCACATCCTCCGGGCTTTGGCGGGGTTTGCTGAGTAAAACACGCTCGGTGATACGGGGCACATACCCGCCACCCAGATCGGAGTGCACGCCTGGCAATACGATATCGGCGGTATCGGCGGTGTTCAGCGAAAAATTGTGACGGCGCTCATCCCTTGCCACGAGATGCACAACTTTTTTTGCAATGTCTGGCGCGAGGTAAAGGTTTACGCCGGGGTTTGCGGCGTCGTGAACGCTAAAATCGCCGAAGGACATTTTTGCGACGGCTGCAGCAGTGTCGAAAATGCCAATGAAGTTGATGGCGATGTCATCCCGGCTGAAACCCTCGACGGTCATAGGTGTGTTCGCGAATACCTCCGCCAAGATGTTTTTCTCGCTCTTCAGCACTTCATTGGCAAAGTGCCTCGCAGCCGCAGCGCCTCGGCTGAATCCGAAAATATCAAACTCGATTCGAGCGACTTTCCTATCTTCATTGTGCTGATGAAAAAAACGCAGCCGCTCTAGGATGAGTGAGGGAGTTTGCTCGACTCTTGCCAAGACGCCCTGTGCGCCGTCTCCAGTTGCTTGCGAGTACAGCGAGTCCTCCGCTCCGCTGCTGGTGCCGATGCCTTCCACATATACCGGGATGAATCCAGTAGGTTCATCACTTTCCAATCTTCGTTCACTGTCATCGCGATACAAGTCATATAGCCTCGCCACATTGCTCAGGTCGTTGCCGTAACTGGTATCGGGTGCTCCGCCCCATTCGTCATAACCTTGGCTCATGCAGAACTTTTGGATTTCTTCCGCCTGCTCCGCCAGCCCCACCTCGAGCGCGTAACAGCCAGCGGTCATTTGGCTGTTCACTCGATTATTCCCCGTGCCATCGAAAAACACCCCGATACGCAAAGTTATTCCCCCCGGCGTCTCATCCTCCAGGTCGACTTCTTCCTCCTCTTCCTCGAGCTCTGCCTCTGCGCGTTCGTGTACCGCTGGCGCAACGGGTAATGCGCCATCCAGTCCAGGCCGCAGCGGCTGGGGCGCTTCACTGTCTTGCGGCTCGCGGTCCGTTTCGATTTCAGTGCTGCTGAAAATGCCACCGCTATCGATCACGAGGTGATGGCCGCCAGCCTTCAGCGTGATGCTGGCGCCAGCATCCAGCACCACACTGGCGCCAGCCTTGAGCAGCACTTGCTGGCCGGCCTCGATGTCGAGAGACCTTCCGGCACGGGTGTAACTGTTGCCATTGATGGTTTCGCGGCGCTCGTTGCCCACTTCCAGTTGAAAGCTGTTGCCGATTTTTTGCGCCATGTCGCGCTGTGCGCGCACATGGATGAGCTCTTGCCCGGCGCGATCCTCGATCGACAGTTCGTTGTAACCGCCATTGCGCGGCGAGCTTTCGCTGCGCAAGACAGTTCGGGTCTTGTGATCGGGTAATGAGTAGGGTGGCGCGGTAACTCTGTTGGACACACAACCGGTGATCAGTGGTTTGTCCGGGTCGCCCTCCAAAAAGGACACCACGACTTCCATGCCAACCCGCGGAATGGTCACTGCGCCAAAATGATCGCCGGCCCAACTGCTCGCTACGCGTACCCAACAACTGCTGCGGTCACTGTTAAGTTCTTTGCGATCCCAGGGAAATTCGATCTTCACGCGACCGAACTCATCGCAATAAATCTCTTCGCCTTCGGGGCCGGTAACCCGTGCGGTCTGAGTCACCAGCGGACGGCGTGGCGGCGGCAGTGCAGGCCTGAATACCACCTCGCCAGGAATCACGCTAAAGCGATTGCGGTAGCCTTGGGTAAAACCATCGGCGGGTTCGACGTTGCCGGTGCCGGTCTCCTCAAGCACTTGCGGCTGGCGGCCTTCGTGAGTAACGCTGAGCAGCAGCCACAGATCGTTGCACTGTTTGCGCGGGTGTCCGTTCAGCTCAAACAAGTGGCCGCTACGCAGACTCGTCTGATCGCTTTCGCCGTCGCCCCGTTCGTAATCACTACGGTGGCGCTCCAGCGCTTGCCGGGCAACTTGCTTGCCGCGCCTGTCGTTTTCAATCAATAGAGGATAACGGTAGTCCTCCAGTGCTGGAGTGAAGCCGGCAGTGAAGCGGGCTTCAAGCAACAGGCTCGGGCGTTTCAGGTCGTAGTCACGACGAGTGACGGTGCTGGTGCGCGTACTGTTGCGCACACTGAATCGGCTGACCACCTGATGCTCGGCCACCATGCCGGATTCCTGCAGATACGGCATCGCAGCCAACGTGGGGAGAAACACCTGGTCATCGGTGAACACCAGCAGGTGGCCGTCCGCCGAATGCTGGTGATGCCAAGCGATTCCGTCCTCGGCGCACAGGCGCTGTATGAACTCAAAGTCGCTTTCCGCGTACTGAGTGCAATAGTCGCGTGGCGGATTCGAGGCGACATGAAAGGTAAAAGCATCACCTTGAATGCCATGCCTTTTGAGCACCTGCGCGATGATCTGCGGCACCGTACGCTGCTGAAAAATCCGTTGGTCATGACTGAACTGCAGATAATGCAACGCAGGCACCAGCGTCAGCTCATAGTGGGTCAGGCGTTTTCCCCTTTCACCCACCCGTACATCTTCAATGCGCCCGTGAATCCCTTCGTCGTTGAACCCGAATTGCAGAAATGCCGGCTGACTGAGCAGGCTTTCCAGATCGATATCTGCACGTTCGCTGACCAGCTCGACCCGGAACGCGTACAGGCGGCTGATGGCTTCTTCACCATCAAATGCGAGCACCTCGAAGTCATGACGAACGCCGGGAATGTGCAGGGAGAAAGGCGCGCAGCTGCCCGTACTGAACATACGCTTGTCCTTGGCATAGTGAGTCGATGCGCGGTGTTCGATCCTCCCTGATCGCCACGCGAAAAGAATTTGCCAAGGCACGCTAGCGACGCAGGAAATAAATTGATGTAAGAAGTATCCCTGACATTTGTCAGAGTATTCCGGGCGTGAAAGTGTTGTGCGGATTGAAGGAAATGTCTGTGGGAAGTCACTTCGATAATTATTGAGTTAGCACTGAAGTACAGCATTCACGAGCTGAATAAAGTTTCAGAAAAATGAATTGCCATCAAATTGATGGCACTTTTGTTGTTGAGTATTGTCGTCGGTAAATCGTTTGTAAAATCCAATGCATTTTCGGAAGAGTCCTACTTCCATTTTTTTCGAGAGTTGTCATGCTTGCCGCCGTGTATTGGGACGGGTGTTCGAGGCGATTCGCACAGAGCGGGTTGGGCCGCTCTGGATCAAGGGTTCTGAGGGGGCGAGGCAAATGCGCGCAATATAATTCGCCATCAGGGATTCCCCTGCCATATATAGGGCGATCTCTTACACACCCCACTGAACACTTCGTCTTGTTGTTTAATCAGATGCTTGCTAGGGATGGTCTGAAGTAGCCATGTATTTCCCCGGCATACCACCTAGCGCAACTTTTAAACTCGCCAAATGATCAAAAAACAATCAATTCGACGAGTATTTCTTACGTTTTCGCCACCCGGACCCCACTCCGGTGGCCATTTCCCGCATTACAGGCGCACCTCTCCTGCATTCGTCAGTAAATGTCGGCGCGCCATCCACAGGTTCGACAGAGCGAACAGTGTCACCAGTTGCGCCGTGTTTTTGGCCAAGCCGCGAAAGCGCACCTTGGTGTAACCGAACTGGCGCTTGATTACCCGGAACGGATGCTCGACCTTGGCGCGCACCTGAGCCTTGGCCTTTTCAATCTTGCGCTTGGCTTTGTACAGCACGCTGCGCTTATCGAGTTTTTTGTAGGTGCTGCGGCGTGCCGCCACCTGCCAGATAACTTCACGTCCTTCATGCTCGGGCCGCTTTTCGACACCGGTGTAGCCTGCATCGGCGCAGACCACGTTTTCGTCGCCATGCAGCAATTTGTCCACCTGGGTGACATCCGCCACATTGGCCGCCGTGCCCACTACGCTGTGCACCAGACCCGATTCGTCATCGGCGCCGATGTGGGCCTTCATGCCAAAATAATACTGGTTTCCCTTCTTGGTCTGGTGCATTTCCGGGTCGCGCTTGCCGTCCTTGTTCTTGGTCGAACTGGGCGCATTGATCAGCGTTGCATCGACGATGGTGCCCTGGCGCAGCGACAGGCCGCGGTCGCCCAGATAGCCATTGATGACAGCGAGGATGCCGGCCGCCAGCTCGTGTTTCTCCAGCAAGCGGCGGAAGTTGAGAATGGTGGTTTCGTCGGGGATGCGCTCCAGGTTCAGCCCGGCAAACTGGCGCAGGATCGTGGTTTCGTACAGCGCTTCCTCCATCGCTGGATCGCTGTAGCCGAACCAGTTCTGCAGCAGATGCACACGCAGCATCGCCATCAACGGGTAGGCCGGACGGCCACCTTCACCTTTCGGATAATGTGGCTCGATCAAAGCAATCAAGCCCTTCCACGGCACCACCCGATCCATCTCGATCAGGAACAACTCCTTGCGGGTTTGCTTGCGCTTGCCAGCGTACTCGGCGTCGGCGAAGGTCATCTGCTTCATCGGGAAACTCGGTGGGTGGGGTCGCGGTATTTTGCCAAATCAGAAAGTCTTTTTCAGAGTTTCCCTAGTGGCCATCATAGTGATTACGATGCGCCCACTTGAAAGAGCACATCTCAATTGGATGAGTCGCTTCACCGCTCTTCGATACTGTCCCGCGCCGCGGTAACTCCAATAGGCGCCTGACTGTAATCCTGAATAAAGGCCATGGATGTCCTACTCAAGCAAACTTTCCGCCCATTACCTCGAACTCGCAAAAGTCTCTGTTTCCAAAGAGAATTTCGCGGGCGAAGACGTTCGTTTTTCGAGCGAATTCGAGGCGCTGGAAAGCGAGCTGGCCAAAGCCTCGTCGATGCACGAAAGCGGGCAGATCGACTGGCTGAAAATCCGCGAAAACAGCGAAAACCTGCTGCGCACCCAATCCAAGGATTTGCGTGTCGGCGCCTGGCTGACCTGGTCGCTGTACCAGCGCGAATCCTTCCCCGGGCTGCTGGCCGGCCTCGGTCTGCTGCACCATCTGTCGGAAAACCACTGGGCCGACGTTCACCCGCTCAAGCCGCGTACCCGTGCCGCCGCCATCGGCTGGCTGGTGCCGCGCCTGGAGCAGGTGCTCACCGAAAACATTGCGATCAAGGAACAGCTGCCGATGTTCCGGCAGTTGTCCGAGCATCTGGCCGGCCTCGATGCCGCGTGCACTGAACATTTGGGCGACGACGCGCCGCTGCTGTTGCCGCTCTCGCGCCGCCTGAAAACCATGATCCAGCGTGCCGCCGACAATCAGCCGGCCCCCGGTGTGGTGGGTGCGGCGGTGGCGCAGGTCAAGCAGGCCGCGAGCCAGCTGCTGACCCCCGGCGCACCGATCGACAACGAAAAAGACGCCTACAAGGCTCTGCGCGCCCAGCAGGAAAGCGCGCGTCCGTTGTGTGCCTGGTGGCTCAAGCAGAAGGCCACCGACCTGCGTGCCTTGCGTCTGAACCGCACCTTACTGTGGCTGCCGATCGACGCGGTGCCCGAGCGCAACGCCGAGCAGATCACCGTGTTGCGCGGTCTGCCGGTGGACAAACTCAAGCAGTATCAGGATCGCTTCGATCAAGGCAAATACGCCGACCTGCTGGTGGAACTGGAGGCGAGCCTGGCGAAGGCGCCGTTCTGGTTCGATGGCCAGAGGATGGTCTGGGAATGTCTCCAGAACCTCAACGCCGAGATGGCAATGCGCGAAGTGGAAATCCACTTCGCGCTTTTGGTTCAGCGCCTGCCCGGGATCATCGAATGTCGTTTCCATGACGGCGCGCCGTTTGCCGATCCGTCCACCCGGGCGTGGATCGCCGGCAATGTCATGCCGCACCTGCAAAGCGCCAGCGCGCCGCGCAAGGTCGAAACCGATGACATCGAAACCCAGCCCGCCTGGGAAAAGGCCCTGCAGGACGTGCTGCCGCTGCTGCGCAAAGAAGGCCTCAAGCCTGCCGTGCAAATCCTCAAACAGGGGCTGCAGTCGGCCCACGGTGGCCGCGAGCGGTTCTTCTGGCAGTTCGCCCTCGCGCGGCTGTGCTTCATGGCCAAGAAATACGAACTGGCCAAGAACCAGCTCGAAACCCTCGATCAGACATTACAGGACTCAGGCCTGCACGCCTGGGAGCCCGATCTTGCATTGGAAGTGCTGCACCTGCTGCACAGTTGCTGCGAGTTGTTGCCGCAGAACCATGCAGTGCGTGAACGCAAGGAAGAGATTTATCGCAGGCTGTGCCACCTCGATCTCGAAGTGGTACTCGAATAGGCCCCAGGGCCACAACCGCAAGGAGAAAAGCCATGGCCAAAGAAGGCTCGGTAGCCCCCAAGGAACGCATCAACGTCACCTTCAAACCCGCCACCGGCGGTGCTCAGGAAGAGATTGAACTGCCGCTGAAGCTGCTGGCAATCGGTGACTACACCCACCGCAAGGACGATCGCAAAATCGAAGATCGCAAGCCGATCAGCATCGACAAGATGACCTTCGACGAAGTGTTGGCCAAGCAAGAGCTGGGTCTGACGCTGAGCGTGCCGAACCGTCTGCAGGAAGATGGCGAGGCCGACGAGCTGGCTGTGCAACTGCGCGTCAATTCGATGAAGGACTTCAACCCGGCCAGCCTGGTCGAGCAAGTGCCTGAGCTGAAAAAACTGATGGAACTGCGCGATGCGCTGGTGGCCCTCAAAGGCCCGCTGGGTAACGCACCTGCGTTCCGTAAAGCGATCGAAGGCGTGCTCGCCGACGACGAATCCCGCGGTCGCGTACTCGGTGAGCTGGGCCTGAACGCCGCAGCCCCGGACGCCTGAGACTCCAGCCAAGGAAGCCAACACAATGAGCACTAGCGCAGCACAAGAGAAGAGCGCCGAAAGCGGCGAATACAGCATTCTCGACAGCATCATCGCCGAAACCCGTCTGACCCCGGACGACGAAGCCTACGACATCGCCAAGCGTGGCGTGTCGGCGTTCATCGAAGAACTGCTCAAGCCGCAGAACAACGGTGAGCCGGTCAAGAAGGCCATGGTTGACCGCATGATCGCCGAGATCGATGCCAAGCTCAGCCGTCAGATGGACGAAATCCTGCACCACCCGGACTTCCAGGCACTGGAATCGTCGTGGCGTGGCCTGCAGTTGCTGGTCGACCGCACCAACTTCCGCGAAAACATCAAGATCGAAATCCTCAACGTCTCCAAAGAAGACCTGCTGGACGATTTCGAAGATTCGCCGGAAGTCATGCAGTCGGGCCTGTACAAGCACATCTACACCGCTGAATACGGCCAGTTCGGTGGTCAGCCAGTCGGCGCGATCATCGCCAACTACTTCATGTCCCCAAGCTCGCCGGACGTGAAACTGATGCAGTACGTGGCCAGCGTTTCGTGCATGTCCCACGCGCCGTTCATCGCCGCCGCCGGCCCGAAATTCTTCGGTCTGGAAAGCTTCACCGGCCTGCCGGATCTGAAAGATCTGAAAGACCACTTCGAAGGCCCGCAATTCGCCAAATGGCAGAGCTTCCGTACTTCGGAAGACTCCCGCTACGTTGGCCTGACCGTGCCGCGTTTCCTGCTGCGTAACCCGTACGATCCGGAAGAAAACCCGGTGAAATCGTTCGTGTACAAGGAAACCGTTGCCAACAGCCACGAGCACTACCTGTGGGGCAACACCGCGTTCGCGTTCGGCACCAAGCTGACCGACAGCTTCGCCAAATTCCGCTGGTGCCCGAACATCATCGGCCCACAGAGCGGTGGCGCGGTTGAAGACCTGCCGCTGCACCATTTCGAAAGCATGGGCGAAATCGAAACCAAGATCCCGACCGAGGTTCTGGTCTCCGACCGTCGTGAATACGAACTGGCCGAAGAAGGCTTCATCTCCCTGACCATGCGCAAAGGCTCCGACAACGCGGCGTTCTTCTCCGCCAGCTCGGTGCAGAAGCCGAAGTTCTTCGGCATCAGCGCAGAAGGCAAGGCTGCAGAGCTGAACTACAAGCTCGGCACCCAACTGCCGTACATGATGATCGTCAACCGCCTGGCTCACTACTTGAAAGTGCTGCAGCGCGAGCAACTCGGTTCGTGGAAAGAGCGTACCGACCTCGAGCTGGAACTGAACAAGTGGATCCGCCAGTACGTCGCCGACCAGGAAAACCCGAGCGCCGAAGTGCGTGGCCGTCGTCCGCTGCGCGCTGCGCAAGTGATCGTCAGCGACGTTGAAGGCGAGCCGGGCTGGTACCGCGTCAGCTTGAACGTGCGTCCGCACTTCAAGTACATGGGTGCCGATTTCACCCTGTCGCTGGTTGGCAAGCTGGACAAAGAGTAAGAGCGACTCATGGACGGATACGGCAGCCTGTTCGAGCGCCTCAACGGCGACGCGGAACTACGCAAGGGCAACAGCCTCGAGGCTTGTGCCATGGCGTCAGTGGCTGCCCATCTGGCCAAAATGCTCAGCACCCGGGCCGGCAGCGTGCAAACGCTGGCCGACTACGGGTTGCCCGATCTCAATGACATGCGTCTGAGCCTGCACGACTCCCTGAGTCAGGCCCGTCTGGCCATCGAAAACTTCATCGAAGCCTACGAGCCGCGCCTGAGCAACGTGCGTGTCATTTCCCTGCCGCGTGACCACGATCAACTGCGGCTGGCCTTCAGCATCGAAGGCCTGCTGGAAGTCGAGGGTTTCAAGCGTCAGGTCAGTTTTTCCGCGCGCCTGGATGGCAGCGGTCAAGTGAAGGTCACCTAAGGAGATTCCCGATGTCTGGCAAACCCGCAGCACGCGTATCCGACCCCACCGCTTGCCCACTTCCAGGCCACGGTACCAACCCGATCGCCGCCGGTTCCGGCGACGTGTTCTTCGACGGCCTCGCGGCCGCCCGCCAAGGCGATGCCTCGGCGTGTGGTGGTGCGTTGGTCGGCGATCTGGCGACGACGGTTTTGATCAATGGCAAACCTGCCGCCACCGTAGGTTCAGTCGGGGCCCATGGCAACAAGGTCACTGCCGGCTCCGGGACGGTAATCATCGGGAATTCGCATACGCCTGCACCGTTCGTTCCACCGATTCCGTTGAGTATTTTTGGGTTCAATGTCCGTGTTCAGCTCTTGGACGCTGCTTCCGGGGCACCACTCAAAAACGTCTCCTATGTAGCGACACTAGAGGATGGGACGCAGGTGCAGGGAGTGACAGACGAGGCGGGTTTTTCGAAGCCCTTGGGTCAAAAGGCTCAATCACAAAGCGTTCAGTTCGCTGCTAAGCCGAACTGGCTTTTGCGAGGAGAGTGAGATGGGTCAAGCGGCTCAAGTCACAACCGTAGTAACGACGCCTGCAGCTGATGTGGCGCCGGTTCAAATCTATTTGGTGGGTGACGACGACTACGTTATTCCAGTTGTTTTTCCAGACTACAAAATCCACATCGACGGCTATCAGACGACGTTTTTCGGTAAAAAAATAGAGATACCCGGTGGCAAAGCTCCCTACCTCGGACATGCGGGCGTTCTCGTAATTAACGGAAAAACGGGTCAGTCAAAATATTATGAATATGGTCGTTATCCCGGGCCTGGACCGGCAGGGCGGGTACGTGTTGGTCGAATTCCTGACGTGGTACTGAAAGGTGGCTCGATTACTGAATCGTCCCTCAAGAAAACCCTCAGACACATCGCCATCGAGCACGGTCAATCCGGAAATATCACCGGGGTTGTTTTGAGAGGACATGTCTACGACCAAGCGCTTACTTGGCTCAAAGCGAAAGAGGCGGAAAACTCGAACGCCAAACGGCAAGAATATGATCTCGGAAATCATAACTGTGTGACATTTGCGACGGATTTGGCAGAGGCGGTTGGTTTCTCGATTCCTTTTCGTACGCGGGTTGTCGTCCCAAGTGCCTACATGGCCCAATTTCAATTCAGTGAACCAGATCTGGACTACATCTTCTCAACCGACACTTTGGAGATTAGCAAGTGAAGGTATTGAAGTGGACTTTCGTTTCCATATTTGCGCTGACGCTCTTTTTGGGAATCGCAGCCTACTCATTGCTTGAGCGTTCTGACGGAAAGGTACCGACCTTGAAAAATCATCCTAATGCTCATTGGAGCGGGGCGCAGGATGGAGGAGTTTTTTTTGAAATCACTAAATCAGATCCTCCAGCCTATTACGTTGAGATTCGTTATGAGAGTGGGGACATCTGGGCTGAGGGTTGGATAAAGCACGGCCTTACAGAGGGCCGTAAGTTAACCAGCCAGGACCTACTTGGTTACGACGGTGGTGACGTTGTTTATTTACAGGATGGAACAGTTCTGGAACTGAATGCGGCAGCGGTCAAATGATGTGGCTGAATATGATCCGGATGACAGGCAACTATCAGTTGAACATCCACGATGCCGCGGGCAACAAGACCCTTGACTCCTCTCAGTTGAAACAACGCCTGGCTGCGGTCAAGAAGGTCACTGAAGGCACGCAACGGGAATGGACGATCCGTGAGGCTTCGATCTGCCCATGAAACTGCCAGGGATCATCTGCATGTTGGGCTGGACAGGGTCTTTCGCGTTGCCTGCCAGCGCTGTTCAGCGGGTCTATCGCAATGACGTGTACCTGTTGAACACCTGTGCAGTTGCGCTGGAGCTGATGCGGCAGGCATTGCCTGCGATTGCTTCGCAGGACTTGGTTTCGAAGATGAGGGGTTGCCCGTGATTGGTGTATCGAACGAGATGCCCATCCTCAGTCGCGCGCAGCTGAGTTTCTTCATGGGCGCCTTGTGGACGCCATTCTTGGCCATGCTGGCGTTCTCATCTTATGGCTTGTGGATTGGCGAATTTTCGACATTCGATTCGTCCGAGACTCACTGGGAGTATCTGTTGTGTTTCGGCTTGCCCGGGCTGCTGTTGTTTGCTCTGTGGGTATCGCGGACTGCGAAGCGCCGCAATGAGCAGCAGGCGCTGCGAATGGTCTGGCTGGCGCCGTTGAAGTTCATACCTTTCTACGCGGTGCCCTGGATGCTTTATGGCTTGTGCAGTCTGATCGCCGGGCCGTTCGACAGTGCATTCATGGCTTACGGCTGGATTCTGCTCGTGCCGTATCTCCTGATCGCCGGCTATTGCTGTGCGGGCGTGACGGTTGCGCTCTACAGGATTTTTTTTTGATGAGTTCCACTACCAGGCAGGTAACCCGTGTCCTTTAACCACTACTACCAAAGCGAACTCACCGCACTGCGCCAACTCGGTCGCCGTTTCGCCGAGCGTAGTCCGGCGTTGGCGCCGTTCCTGGGCCAGGCTGGGCGGGATCCGGATGTGGAGCGGTTGCTGGAAGGTTTTGCGTTCCTCACCGGGCGTCTGCGGCAGAAGCTCGATGACGAGCTGCCGGAGCTCAGCCACTCGCTGATGCAACTGCTGTGGCCGAACTACATGCGCCCGCTGCCGGCGTTCAGCATTCTGCAGTTCGATCCGCTGAAGCGGTCGGGGCCGGCGCTAGTGGTCGAGCGCGATACGCCGATCGAAAGCAAACCGATCGAGGACGTGCGTTGCCGCTTCCGCACCTGCTACCCGACCGAGGTGCTGCCGCTGGATCTGGCCGCGCTGAACTACTCGGTGAAGGGCGACGGTTCGCTGCTCAGCCTGCGTCTGGAAATGAGCGCTGACGGTCACCTCGGTGAGCTGGAGCTGAGCAAGCTGCGCCTGCACTTTGCCGGCGAACGCTACATCAGTCAGATGCTGTATCTGAGTCTGCTGCGCAACCTGGAAGGCATCGAGCTGATCCCGCTCGACGGCGCCGGTAAGCCAATCGATGGCGTGGCCGGCAAGCCGATGGCGTTCAAGATTCCCGGTGACCGGGTCAAGCCGGTGGGCTTTGCCGAAGAAGAAGCGTTGATCCCGTATCCGCTGAACACCTTCCGTGGCTATCGCTACCTGCAGGAATACTTCGCCTTCCAGGACAAGTTCCTGTTCGTCGACGTCAACGGTCTGGACATCCTCAAGGCGCTGCCGGAAGACACGCTCAAGCAGATGCGCGGCCTGGAGCTGCGTTTCGATATCCGCAAGAGCGGGATCATGCGCATGCGGCCGACCCTGGATAACGTGAAGCTGTTCTGCACGCCGATTGCCAACCTGTTCGCCCACGACGCCCTGCCGATCCGCCTCGATGGCAAACAGGACGAATACCTGCTGCTGCCGGCGGAATACGATCTGGAAAACTGCGGCGTGTTCTCGGTGGAAACCGTCACCGGCTGGAAGCCCGGCGGCCTCGGTTATCAGGAGTACGTGCCGTTCGAATCGTTCGAGCACGACCCGAGTTTCGACGTGCCCAACAGCCGTCCGCATTACAGCATCCGCCAGCGTTCGTCCTTGCTGCATGACGGCCTCGACACCTACCTGAGCTTCGGCATCCGCCACACCGAAGCTCACGAAACCCTGTCGATCGAGCTGATCTGCACCAACCAGAACCTGCCGCGCAAGCTCAAGCTCGGCGACATCTGCATGGCCTGTGAAGAGACCCCGGAGTTCCTCAGTTTCCGCAACATCACCCCGGCCACGTCGAGCTTTGCGCCGCCGCTGAACCGTGACTTCCTGTGGAAGCTGATCAGCAACATGTCGCTCAACTATCTGTCGCTGGCCGACGTCAACGCGTTGAAGGTGATTCTCGAAACCTACGACCTGCCGCGCTACTACGACCAGCACGCGGAGAAGGTCAGCAAACGCCTGCTCGGCGGCCTCAAGCACATCAAGCACCACCACGTCGACCGGCTGCACCGTGGCTTGCCGGTGCGCGGTCTGCGCACCGAACTGACCATCGACCCGGAAGGGTATATCGGCGAAGGCGACCTGTTCGTTTTCGCCTCGGTTCTCAACGAGTTTTTCGCGCTTTACGCCAGTCTCAATTCGTACCACGAGCTGCGGGTAAAAAGCACACAGGGAGAGGTGTACCAATGGACACCACGTATGGGCCTGCAGCCCCTGCTTTAAGCGGGCTGACCAAGGTAATACGCGAGTACTCGCTGTTTCAAGCCGTGCTGCTGGTGATCGACCGGCTGCGCGAGGCGCACCCGTACCTGAGCGAAGACGATCTGTACGATCAGGTGGAGTTCCAGGCCAACCCGAGCCTGGGCTTTCCGCGCAGCGACGTCGATCGCGTAGAGTTTTTCGAAGAGCACGGGCAGATGCGCGCGCGCATGCGTTTCAACCTGATCGGGCTGGTCGGCTCCGGTTCGCCGCTGCCGGCGTTCTACGGCGAACAAGCGCTGGGCGACAGCGAGGACGGCAACCCGACGCGCAATTTCCTCGACCTGTTCCACCATCGCCTGCAACGGCTGATGCTGCCGATCTGGCGCAAGTACCGCTATCGCGCCAGCTTCCAGAGTGGCGCGATCGACCCGTTCTCTTCGCAGCTGTTCGCGCTGATCGGTCTGGGCGGCGACGAGATCCGCAAGGCCAAGGAACTGAACTGGAAACGCCTGCTGCCGTACCTCGGTTTGCTCAGCTTGCGCGCGCACTCCGCGGCGCTGATCGAAGCCGTGCTGCGTTACTACTTCAAACACGAAGACCTGGTCATCGAGCAGTGCATCGAGCGCCGCGTGGAGATCCTCGACGAGCAGCGCAACCGCCTCGGTCGCGCCAACAGCCTGCTCGGTGAAGACCTGGTGCTGGGCGAGCAGGTGCGCGACCGCAGCGGTAAATTTCGCATTCACATCACCGAACTCGACTGGGAGCGATTCCACGAATTCCTGCCGATCGGTTTCGGTTACCAGCCGCTGTGCGCGCTGGTGCGGTTCACCTTGCGTGACCCGCTCGATTACGACATTCGCCTGGTGCTGCGCCCGGAAGAAATCCGCGAACTGCGCATTGGTGAGAAGAACGACTGTCGCCTGGGTTGGACCAGTTGGCTGGGCTGCGAGAAAGCAGACGGCGTGGTCACTCTGGGCAGCAAAATTCATTAAGGACGTGAGCCATGATCAACGTAGACCTGCAACAACTCATCCAGGCGCTGGACGCCGAAACCCGTCGTGATCTGGAGCGTTCGGCCGAACGTTGCGTGGCTCGTGGCGGCAGCAAGATCCTCGTCGAAGACCTGCTGCTGGGTTTGCTGGAACGTCCCAACGGCTTGCTCTCTCGCGCGCTGCAGGATGCCGACGTCGACGCCGGTGAACTGAGCGCCGCACTGCAATCTCGCGTTGAACACAGCGCCTCGCGCAACCCGGTGTTCGCCCCGGAACTGGTGCAGTGGCTGCAAGACGCGCTGCTGGTGGCGAACCTTGAACTGGGCCAGACCTCGGTGGAAGATGCCGCACTGATCCTCGCGCTGCTGCGCAACCCGATGCGCTACGCCGGCAGCCGTTACCAGCCGCTGCTCGCCAAGTTGAACATTGATCGCCTGAAGGAATTTGCCCTGTCGCAACAGGAGCAACCGGCGGCCAACGGCAAGCCGGCGGCGCAGGGCGAATCGCTGCTGCAGCGCTTCACCCACAACCTGACCCAACAGGCCCGCGACGGCAAACTCGACCCGGTGCTGTGCCGCGATGGCGCGATCCGCCAGATGGTCGACATCCTCGCCCGTCGCCGCAAGAACAACCCGATCGTGGTCGGTGAGGCCGGCGTGGGTAAGACCGCCATCGTCGAAGGCCTGGCCTCGCGCATCGCTGCCGGTGAAGTGCCGCAGGTGCTCAAGGGCGTCGAGCTGCTGTCGCTGGACATGGGCCTGCTGCAGGCTGGCGCCAGCGTCAAAGGTGAATTCGAGCGTCGCCTCAAAGGCGTGATCGACGAGGTCAAAGCCTCGCCGAAACCGATCATCCTGTTCATCGACGAAGCCCACACCCTGATCGGCGCGGGCGGCAATGCCGGCGGCTCCGACGCGGCCAACCTGCTGAAACCGGCGCTGGCTCGCGGTGAACTGCGCACCATCGCTGCGACCACTTGGGCCGAGTACAAGAAATATTTCGAGAAGGATCCGGCGCTGGCCCGTCGTTTCCAACCGGTGCAGTTGCACGAACCGACCGTCAGCGAAGCAGTGACCATTCTCCGTGGTCTGGCGCAGGTCTATGAGAAGAGCCACGGCATCTACCTGCGGGATGACGCGGTGGTCTCCGCTGCCGAGCTGTCGGCCCGCTATCTGGCCGGTCGCCAGCTGCCGGACAAAGCCGTCGACGTGCTCGACACCGCCTGTGCTCGCGTGCGCATCAGCCTCGCCGCTGCTCCGGAAAGCCTCGAACGCCTGCGTGGCGAACTGGCCGAAGGTGGCCGTCAGCGTCAGGCTCTGCGTCGCGATGCCGAGGCTGGTCTGCTGATCGACCACGAAGCGCTGGATGCACTGGAAGCGCGACTGGACGAAGCCGAAAACGAAAAAGTCGCGCTCGAAACGCTGTGGACTGAACAGAAACAACTGGCCGAGCGCCTGCTGGAACTGCGTCAGCAACTGGCCAAGGCCCGCGAAGCTGCCGCTGTCGAGCCGACCGTCAGCGTTGAAGAAGACGCCGAAGGCACGGTGATCGAAACCATCGCCGCCGAGGTCGAGGAAGGCCAGAGCGTCGAAGCGCTGGAAGCCGAACTGCACCAGACCCACAGCGCCCTGACCGCTGCTCAAGTCAAAGAGCGTCTGGTCAGCTTCGAAGTCTGCCCGCGTCTGGTGGCCGAAGTGATCAGCGCCTGGACCGGTGTGCCGCTGGCGCAACTGGCCCGCGAACACAACGCCAAGGTCGCGAGTTTCGCCACCGACCTGCGCACGCGCATCCGTGGTCAGGAACAAGCCGTGCACGCGCTGGATCGGTCGATGCGCGCCACTGCCGCCGGCCTGAACAAACCTGATGCACCGGTCGGCGTGTTCCTGCTGGTCGGCCCGAGCGGCGTCGGCAAGACCGAAACCGCGCTGGCCCTGGCTGACCTGCTGTACGGCGGCGACCGTTTCATCACCACCATCAATATGTCCGAATTCCAGGAGAAGCACACCGTATCGCGTCTGATCGGTGCGCCGCCGGGCTACGTCGGTTACGGCGAGGGTGGCATGCTCACCGAAGCGGTACGCCAGAAGCCGTACTCGGTGGTGCTGCTCGATGAAGTCGAAAAGGCTGATCCGGACGTGCTCAACCTGTTCTACCAAATCTTCGACAAAGGTGTGGCCAACGACGGCGAAGGTCGCGAGATCGACTTCCGCAACACCTTGATCCTGATGACCTCGAACCTCGGTAGCGACAAGATCAGCGACCTCTGCGAAGACGGCGCCCGCCCGACCGCCGAGCTGCTCGAAGAGACGATTCGCCCGGTGCTGAGCAAGCACTTCAAACCGGCGCTGCTGGCGCGGATGAAAGTGGTGCCGTACTACCCGGTCGGCGGCCCGGTATTGCGCGAGCTGATCGAGATCAAACTCGGTCGTCTGGGCGAGCGCCTCAACCGTCGTCAGCTGGATTTCAGCTGGTGCCAGAACCTCGTCGATCACCTGTCCGAGCGCTGCACGCAAAGCGAAAGCGGCGCGCGCCTGATCGACCATTTGCTCGATCAGCACGTGCTGCCGCTGGTGGCTGACCGCTTGCTCGATGCAATGGCCAGCGGTGAGAGCCTCAAGCGTGTGCATGCCACGCTCGACGGTAACGCCAGCGTGACGTGCGAGTTCGCCTGAGGTGGGTGTGATGTTCACTCAAGTGCCGCAGCCACTGGTCTATGCCGAAGCCTTGCTGGCGCAGTTTGCCAGCCTGTCGCGCGCGGCGGACGGTGCTGCGCTGCTGGGTGACTTCGTGCGTGGTCTGGCTGAGCTGAGCGGTTGCGAACTGACCCAGCTGTACCTGCTCGACGCCACCCACACCTGCCTGGGGATGAATGCCGAATGCCTCGACGGCGCGCTGCAACCGCGCGCCGCCACCAGCCTGCCGGCGGACTACAACGGCGAGCAGCTGCTGCAGTTTGCCCTGTGCCAGAACCGCGTGGTGTGCCTTGACGACCTGAGCGGCAGCCTGCACGAGACCAGTTTTCTGCCGGCTGCGGCGACGCCGTGGCAATCGCTGCTGTGCGTGCCGCTGGTCAATCAGCACAAAGCGGTCGAAGGCTTGTTGCTGTGCGCCAGTCGTCGTCGTGTGGACCTGCAAGGCTTTGCCGACTCACTCGGCCAGCTCGGCTCGTTCGTCCTTGGTCAGTTGCACTTGCTGCAGCGTCTGCGCCAGCCGCCGGCAGAGTCGGCCACGGTGGCGCGCAGTGTGCCGAGCATCAACGGCTATGGCCTGATCGGCAAAAGCGCAGCAATGCGCCAGACCCATTCGTTGATCAGCAAAGTCCTGCACAGCCCGTACACCGTTCTGCTGCGCGGCGAGACCGGCACCGGCAAGGAAGTCGTCGCCCGGGCGATTCACGATTGCGGCCCGCGTCGCTCTCAGGCGTTTATCGTGCAGAACTGCGCGGCTGTCCCGGAAAACCTGCTGGAAAGCGAGCTGTTCGGCTATCGCAAAGGCGCCTTCACCGGCGCTGATCGTGACCGCGCGGGGCTGTTCGATGCGGCCAACGGCGGCACGTTGTTGCTCGACGAAATCGGCGATATGCCGCTGTCGCTGCAAGCGAAGATTCTGCGGGTGTTGCAGGAGGGCGAGATTCGTCCGCTGGGTTCCAACGATACGCACAAGATCGACGTGCGGATCATCGCCGCGACGCACCGTGATCTGTCGACGCTGGTCAGCGAAGGCAAATTCCGCGAGGACCTGTATTACCGCCTCGCACAGTTTCCGATCGAGCTGCCGGCGCTGCGTCAGCGCGAAGGCGACATCCTCGAACTGGCTCAGCATTTCGCCGAGAAGACCTGCGCGTATTTGCAGCGCGACCCGGTGCGCTGGTCGAGCGCGGCGCTGGAGCACCTGTCCGGCTACACCTTCCCCGGCAACGTGCGCGAACTCAAGGCACTGGTCGAACGCGCGGTGCTGTTGTGCGAGGGCGGCGAGTTGCTGGCCGAGCATTTCTCCCTGCGCATGGAGCCGATGCCCGAAGACCACAGCGGCCTGAATCTGCGCGAACGTCTGGAAAAAGTCGAACGCACGTTGTTGCTCGATTGCCTGCGCAAGAACGACGGCAACCAGACCCTCGCTGCCCGCGAACTGGGCCTGCCACGCCGCACCCTGCTGTACCGCCTCGGGCGCCTGAATATCAACCTGGGTGATTTCGATGGTTGATCTGAACCTGGCTCTTGCCGTTTGCACAACTCCTGTCTTGAAGGGCTTCTCTGTGGCGAGGGGATTTATCCCCGATCGGCTGCGCAGCAGTCGTAATCGAGCAAGCGCGGTTCTCCTGCAAGAACCGGTGATCAGGTCTTGGGGCTGCTTCGCAGCCCATCGGGGACAAGTCCCCTCGCCACAGATTGCTCACTGGCCACAGGAGGTGCGTACGCCTCGCTGGTCTGGCTCAAGGCCCCGATGCAGAGCCTTCGAGCCCACCAAAAGAATTAATTTCAGCGCCGCCCGCAAGGGTCGGCGCTTTGTGCTTTGTCTACCCCTGGAGACCCTCTGATGTCTGTTCGTCACTGGCACGCTGTCCTGCTGACCCTCGTCGTTCTATGCGGCCTTGGCGGCTGCAGCGGCAATTACAAATTCAACGACAACGACTATCGCCCGTTGGGTGATCCGCAAGCGGTCAATCGCGGCAAGTGACCGCAAGGAGCATCAAACATGGAACTGGTTTTCGAAATGCTGAACACCAAGCAGTTCGTGCCCACCGAGTTGTGCCAGAAGACCTTCAAACAGGCCGGTGGCGTGATCGGGCGGGGCGAGGACTGCGACTGGATCATTCCTGACCGCAAGCGTCACCTGTCCAATCACCACGCGATTGTCAGCTACCGCGAAGGCACGTTTTTCCTCACCGACACCAGCAGCAACGGGGTTCAGGACGGCGACAGTGGCGCACGCCTGCACAAGGGCGAACCGGTGCGCATCGAGCACGGCAGCACCTACGTGCTCGGTGACTTCGAGATTCGTGCGCGGCTGGTGCGTGATCCGGCGACCTTCGACGGTGAAGTCGGCCGGCCGCGTGCCGCCGGCAGCATCATTCCGGACGACGCCTTCCTCGACCTCGATCCGTTGAACGCGATCGAACAGCAAGAGCGCGTCTATTCGGAAATCGACGAACTGTTGGCGCCGACCGCCAAGCCTGAGGACTCCCGTCAGCGTGCCGACTACGCGCGCATCGACATGGAAAGCCTGATGGTGCCCGAGCTGGTCGCCCCGGTTGAACCCGAGCCAGCTCCGGCCCCGAAAGCCGTCGAGCGTCAGAGTGAAGGCTTCTGGGAGCATTTCGGTGCAGCACTGGGCGTGGATCTCAAAGGCCTTGATCACGACGCCCGCGAAGCCCTGGCGCTGAACGCCGCGCGTCTGTTGCGCCAGAGCATCGGCGGACTGCAGCAGAGCCTGCGCACCCGTTCGGAGCTGAAAAACGAACTGCGTCTGGCCCAGACCACCGTGCAAGGCACCAACAAGAACCCGCTGAAATTCGCGGTTGATCCGAGTGAAGCGCTGGAGATTCTGTTGCAGCCGCACAAGCCCGGGCACCTGCCGGCCGAGCAGGCGATTTCCCGCGCGTTCCGCGATCTGCAGGCGCATCAGGTGGCCTTGCTGACCGCCAGCCGCGCCGCCGTACGCGGCACCCTCGAGCACTTCTCGCCGGAGCAACTGACCCTGCGTTTCGAGCCCGACAACAAGCCGTTGATCGCCACTTCGGGCGGACGCTGGAGAGCGTTCGGCCGTTACCACCAGGCCCTGCGTCAGGACGATGACTGGAGCGAGCGTCTGCTGGCCCGCGATTTCGCCCAGGCCTACGAAGAACAGATCCGCCTGATTTCTACCCTACACACCGACCACCAAGGATGATGCGCATGTCTCGCCGCTCGACCGCTTTTTTCAAGACGCTGACTGCGCTCACCGTGCTGGTGCTGCTCGCCGGTTGCTCGTCGCTGTCGCCGTACTCGAAAGTGACCAAGATCAACCTGAAGCTGACCGGCAGTGATCAGCTCAACCCGGACCTCAACGGCCGTCCTTCGCCGATCGTGGTGCGTCTGTTCGAACTCAAGCACCCGGTGACCTTCGAGAACGCTGATTTCTTCAGCCTCTACGAGCGCGCCAAGGAATCCCTCAACCCGGATCTGGTGGCCAGCGAAGAACTCGAACTGCGCCCGGGTGAAACCGTGGAAATGAAACTCAGCGTGGAGGAGGGCAGCCGCTACGTCGGCGTTCTCGCTGCGTACCGCGATCTGCCGGAAACCAAGTGGCGCTACACCGTTCAGGTCACCCCGCTGGAGCTGACCGAAGCCGATCTGACCCTGGATCAGGCCGGGATCCGCAACACCCATGAAGCGCTCGCCAAGGCGGATGACTGAAGATGAATACCCATAAAGTCATTTGGCAGGAAGGCATGCTGCTGCGGCCGCAGCACTTCCAGCACAACGATCGCTATTACGATCACCAGATGAAAACCCGCACCCAGTTGCTGGGTGGTTACACCTGGGGTTTCCTCAATCTGGAGATCGACTTGCAGTTCCTCAACATGGGCAAACTGGTGATCAGTGCCGCGTCGGGGATCCTGCCGGACGGCAGCCTGTTCGAACTCGGCGGCAACACCGAGCCGCTGGCGCTGGACGTGCCGCCGAACACCGGCAACACGCCGATTTACCTGGCGCTGCCGTTGGTCACCGGTAACCACATCGAAGCGCGCCGCCCGGAGCAGTCCGACGTGCTCGCGCGTTACACCGCGTACGACGCCGAAGTGGCCGACTCCAACGCCGGCGACGATTCCGCCAGCCAGGTCAGCTGTGGTCGCCCGGATTTCAAACTGTTGCTCGGCGAGCAGCAGAGCGATCAGGCCTACGTGAAGCTGAAGATCTGCGACGTGCTCGATACCACGCCTGATGGCGTGATCAGCCTCGATCCGGATTTCGTGCCGACCTACATTCAGGCTCACGCATCCAGTTATCTGCTGTCGTGCCTCAAAGAAGTCATCAGCATGCTCAACCACCGGGGCGACACGATTGCCGAGCGGATCCGCTCCAACGGCAAGGTCGGCGGTGCGGAAGTCGGCGACTTCATGATGCTGCAACTGATCAACCGTACCGAACTGCTGCTGCGCCACTACCTCGGTCTGGAGCAGGTGCACCCGGAAGAGTTGTATCGCACGCTGCTGACCATGCTCGGCGATCTGGCGACCTTCTCCAGCGACAGCAAACGCCCGCGTCTGGACAGCCGCTATTCCCACGCCGATCAGGGCGCGAGCTTCCGCAAACTGATGGAAGCGATTCGTCAGGTGCTGTCGATGGTGCTCGAACAGCACGCCATCGAACTGATTCTGCAGGCGCGTCAGTACGGGATCATCGTGTCGCCGTTGCACGACCACAAACTGCTCGGCTCGGCGTCGTTCGTGCTGGCGGCGAGTGCCAACTGCGACTCCGAAGAACTGCGCCACCGCTTGCCGGCGCACCTCAAGGTCGGCCCGGTGGAGCGCATCCGCCAACTGGTCAACCTGCACCTGCCGGGGATCAAGGTCAAACCGTTGCCGGTGGCCCCGCGGCAGATCGCGTTCCACTCGAACAAAACCTACTTCATCCTCGAACTCAGTTCCGAAGACCTGGCGCAACTCGAGCGCTCCGGCGGCTTCGCGTTCCACGTGTCCGGCGAATTCGCCGAGCTTGAACTGAAATTCTGGGCCATCAGGAACTGACCGACATGATCAAGGAAACGGATTACAACCAGGACGACAAAACCGTCCTGCTCGATCGTCAGGGCCACGGACCGGCAGCCAGTCCGCTGACCGACTTCGCCGCGCCGCCGCGCTTCGAGCAACTGGAAGAACGGATGATCTACGCCGCGCGCCTGCGCCCGGCGGAAGCGTTCAACATCAGCCTGAATTCGCTGGTGGCGGCGTCGTCCGAACTGCTCTCGGAAGTGGTGCGCCTCAAGCACAGCGAAACCCGCGAAGACCTCTACGCGCTCAACGAGCGCCTGACCGCCGGGCTCAAGCTGTTTGAAGTGCGTGCGTTGCACAACGGCGCCGAAAGCAGCCAGGTGATGGCCGCGCGTTACGTGCTCTGCACCGTGGTCGACGAAGCTGTGGTGACCACGCCGTGGGGCAACGAAAGCGAGTGGTCGCAGATGAGCCTGCTCAGCAGCTTCCACAACGAGACGTTCGGTGGCGAGAAGTTTTTCCAGCTGCTCGATCGCCTGTCGAAGAATCCGGTCAAGCATCTGCCGATGCTCGAGCTGATGTACCTGTGCCTGTCCCTCGGTTTCGAGGGCAAGTACCGCGTGCAGGCCCGTGGCATGCTTGAGCTTGAAGGCATCCGCGACGCCCTGTACCGGCAGATCCGTCAGTTGCGTGGCGACGTGCCGCGCGAGTTGTCGCCGCACTGGGAAGGCCTCAACGACCAGCGCCGCAACCTGGTGCGCATCGTGCCGGCGTGGATGGTGGTGCTGTTCACGGTGGTCTGCCTGGTGGTGATGTATTCGGGCTTCGCCTGGGTCCTGGGCGAGCAGCGCGACACCGTTCTGCAACCTTATCAGCCGCTTGATCCGGCCGCGGTGCAACCGCAGTCGCAGCCGTAAACAGGGACGTGTGATGAAAAAGTTTTTCAAGAAAGTCGGCGCCTTCCTGCGCCAGACCTGGGTCTGGACCCTGCTGCTGGTGCTGTTCGTGGCGCTGCTGGTGTGGTTCGTCGGCCCGTTGTTGGCGGTGGATGACTACAAGTTCTGGGAAAGCGCGACCTCGCGTCTGCTGACCATCGCCGTGTTGTTCCTGATCTGGGGCCTGACCATGGTCTTCGTCAGCTGGCGCGCGGGCATCCGCAAGAAAGCCGTCGAAGAAACCGAAGATGGCCAGGATCGCATCCGTCGTGACGAGCTGATCGAAGAAGAGCAGAAAGAGTTGAAGGCGCGCTTCAAGGACGCGCTGAAAACCCTGAAGACTTCGAGCCTGTATCGCGGCCGCAGCGAACGCTGGCGCAACGACTTGCCGTGGTACCTGCTGATCGGTCCGCAGGCCTCCGGCAAGACCAGCCTGCTGGACTTCTCCGGGCTGGAATTCCCGATCAACAAGATCGACCGCAAGCTGACCCGCGACACCCTCGGCACCCGTCATTGCGACTGGTACTTCGCCGATCACGGTGTGCTGATCGACACAGCCGGGCGCTACACCACCCAGCCGGACGCGGAAGTCGACGGCAGTGCCTGGACCACCTTGCTCGAACTGCTGCGCAAGCGTCGTCGCGGGCGTCCGTTGAACGGTGTGCTGGTGACCATTCCGGTGGAATCCCTGATCGGTGGCAGCGAGCAGGACATCGACACCCTGGCGCGCCAGGTGCGCGGTCGTCTGCAAGACGTCTATCAGAAACTGCACGTCGATGTGCCGGTGTATCTGGTACTGAGCAAGGCCGACAAGCTGCTCGGTTTCGACGAGTTCTTCGATCAGCTGACCCGCGAAGAAAGCGATCAGGTGCTGGGCACCAGTTTCCGCAAGGATCAGGTCGGCACCGACGTCGCAGTCCTGCGCGGCGAGTTCGAAGAGCTGCTGCGGCGCCTGAACAATCAGGTGATCATGCGCATGCACTCCGAGCGCGATACCCAGCGCCGGGGCCGCATCCTCGACTTCCCGCATCAACTGGGGCAGATCGGCGAGCGTCTGTGCCTGTTCGTCGACATGGCGTTCACTGGCAACCGGTATCAGCGCGCGTCGCTGCTGCGGGGTTTCTACCTGACCAGTGCTCCGCACCTGACGCAGGAAATGGACGCAACTACCGCCGGCATCGGCGCCAACCTCGGCATGAATGCCGGTGTGCTGCCGACCCTGCGCAGTGGCCGTTCGCGCTTCATCCATCATCTGTTCAGTCGGGTGATTTTCCCCGAGTCGGATCTGGCCGGCCTCGACAAACGCGAGCGCAGCCGCATCCATTGGGGTCAGCGTGCGTTGTACGTTGGCGCACTGGCGGCATTGGCGCTGTTCGGCATGCTCTGGGCCGGTGGTTTCTCGGCCAACTATGAGCGTCTGGAAAACCTGCGCACGCTGGCGCAGAACTGGACTCAGCAACGTTCGGCGCTGACCCCGCGTGATGACGCGATGGGCGTGCTGAAAACCCTCGACACCAGCTACGCTGCGACTCAGGTGTTCCCGAAGAAGGGCGACGTCTCCTACCACGAGCGTGGCGGTCTGTATCAGGGCGAAGACGTCAATCCGGTGGTCAGGCAAGCCTACGAGCATGAGCTCGAAGCGCAATTGCTGCCACGGGTCGCGACGATGCTCGAAGGGCAGATCCGCGCCAACATGAAGGACCGCGACAAGCTGCTCAACAGCCTGCGTGCGTACCTGATGCTGAACATGAAAGACCGTCGTGACGCGGCGTGGCTCAAGGACTGGGTCGCCACTGACTGGTCGCAGCGCTACACCGGCAACACCGCGGTGCAGAATGGTCTGAACACTCACCTTGAGCGCTTGCTGAAGCAGCCGTTCATCTACCCGCTGAACGATCAACTGGTCACTCAGGCACGTCAGGTGCTGCGCGCCGAATCGCTGGCCACCGTGGTCTACCGCATGCTCCGCGAGCAGGCGCGCAACTTGCCGGAATACCGTTTCAGCCAACACCTCGGCCCGCAAGGCTCGCTGTTCATCGGCACCGAATACGTGATCCCGGGGTTCTACACCCAGCAGGGTTATCAGCAGTATTTCTCGGTGCAGGGGTCGGCGCTGGTCACCGACATCCTGCGTGACAACTGGGTGCTGGGCGAAGGTGCGGGCATCAGCGACATGGACTTGCGTCGCCTGATGGTCGAGCTGGAGCAACTGTACTTCCGTGACTACGCCAACTACTGGAGCGAAGCCGTTGGCCAGGTGGCCTTGCCGCCGATCAGCGACGCCGGTGAAGGCGCCGAACAACTGGCGGGCCTGACCTCGGCCAACTCGCCGGTGCTGGCATTGCTCACTGAAGTACGTGAAAACACGCGCTTCCCGGCCGCTGCCGATCCGGTGGACGAAGCCGGTGATGCCGCCGATGCACTGGCCGGGCAGAAGGGCAAACTGGGCAAGGTCGGCAAACTGGCGTCTGCCGTGGCGGACAAGGCTTCGGCGATGGCCGTGGCGAAAAGCCTGCCGGACACCGCGAAGAAGTCGCTGCAACGGCGCTTCGAGCCGCTGCACCGTTTGCTCGATGACAACAACGGCCCGGCCGCTGACCTGACCCCGGCCATCAGCGCGCTCAACGACCTGCAACTGCAACTGTCCGGTCTGGCCCGCTCCAGCACGCCGGAACAAGCCGCGTTCGAAATGGCGAAAACCCGCATGAGCGGCCAGCGTGATGCGCTGACCAACCTGCGCGCGGCCTCGGGTCGCCTGCCGCGTCCACTGAGCGTGTGGTTCAACGTGCTGGCCGAAGACTCGTGGCGCCTGGTGCTCAACGATGCCTACCAATACCTGAACGGCCGTTATCAGAACGAGCTGTACAGCGTGTATGGCAAAACCATCAGCAAGCGTTATCCGTTCAGCGCGAGCAGCACCAGCGACGTGGCGATCAGCGACTTCCGCGAGTTCTTCCGGGCTCAAGGTACCGTCGACCGCTTCTTCGACAGCTACATGCGTCCGTTCGTCAGCGGTGATCCGGGCAACTACCGGATGCGCAGCGTCGACGGTCACAGCCTGCCGGTCTCGAAGATGTATCTCGACCAGATGGCAGCAGCCCTGACGATTCGTCAGAGCTTCTTCTCGATCAATCCGTCCGAGCCGACCGTGCAGTTCAAACTGGAGCCGTACACCCTCGATCCGGCCGTCAGCCGTTCCGAGTTCAAGTTCGGCGACAAGACCATGGAGTACCGCCACGGTCCGATCCTGCCAATGACGTTCAAGTGGCCGACCGATGCTGAAGACGGTCGCACCAGCCTGGTGATGGACAAGATGGCCGGGCGTCCGATCGGCATCGAGAAGAACTCCGGCCCATGGTCGCTGTTCCGTCTGTTCGACCTGATGCAGACCGAGTACCTCACCGGTCGCGACGTGCTGGTGCTGAAAGCCGACGTGGGTGGCCTGCGCGCCAACTACCTGCTGACCAGCCAGCGCACGCCGAACCCGTTCGACATGGGCGTGCTGCGCACCTTCCGTATGCCGGTGCAGCTCTGATGCTGGTGGCCAGTCCCTGGCGCAGCGCGGCGCGTACCGACCCGGGCAAGGTGCGGGCGCGCAACGAAGATGCCTTCCTCGACTCGCCACAGCAGGGGCTGTGGGTGGTCGCGGACGGCATGGGCGGTCATCAGGGTGGCGACATCGCCAGCCAGTTGATCGTCGCCAGCCTGGCTGAACTGCCGCAACACGAGGACTTCGACGAACGCCTCAAAGCCATCCGCCAGTGCCTGCACTGGCTGAACCGGCGCTTGGGGCAAGAGTTGACGGTCACCGCCGGACGCCACGACAGCATCATGGGCAGCACCGTTGTGGCGCTGCTGGTGGAAGGCAACCGCGCGGCCTGCATCTGGGCCGGCGACAGCCGTTGCTATATGTGGCGCGGGCAGCGGCTGTATCAGCTGTCCAAGGATCATTCGCTGCAGCAGCAACTGATCGACGAGCAACAGATGAGCGTCGAACAGGCGGCAGCGCACCCGGCGGCTCAGGCCTTGACCCGAGCCGTCGGTGCGGCCGAACAGCTGACCCTGGACGTCCTCGAACTCGAGGTCTATCCGGGCGATGCGTTTTTGTTGTGCAGCGATGGTTTGTATCAGGGGCTGAGCAGCGATGCTCTCGGCAACGCCCTCAGCCTCAGCGCGCCGCATGTGGCGCTGGAACGTCTGTTCGACGGCGCCCTGCGTGGCGCCGCCCGGGATAACCTGACTGCCGTGGTGATCCGCCAATGACTGAAATCGAATCCTCAGTCGATGACTTGCTGATGAGCGAAGAGCAGGCCAGCAACCTGACCTACTTCGCCTTCGCCAAGGCAAACAACGCCGAGCCGCTGCTGGCGCCGACCAAGGCCAGCATCGGTGCATTGCCGGACGTACTCGCCGGCCGCTACCACCTCGAGCGTCTGCTCGGGGCGGGTGGCATGGGTGCGGTCTATCGGGCGCGAGATCTGCTGCACGAGCAGTTCGGCGATCCCGACCCTTACATCGCGCTGAAAATCCTCAGCGAAGAATTTGCCGAATCGCCGGACGCCAGTGCCTTGCTCTACAGCGAGTTCGCCCTGACCCGGCGCCTGCGCCACGACAACGTCGTGCGTGCACACACCTTTGAAGTCGACACCGACTGCCAGCGGGCCTTCATCACCATGGAATACATGCGTGGCCTGACCCTGGACAAACTGCTCTGCGAGCGGCCTCTCGGCCTGCCGTGGAAAGAAACGCGCGACATCGCGCTGCCGCTGCTCGATACGCTGGCCTACGCCCACCGTCGTGGCGTGCTGCACGGTGACATGAAACCGAGCAACGTCATGCTCAGTGAAGACGGCCTGCGCCTGTTCGACTTCGGTCTCGGCCAGGCAGACGAGGGCGTGTTGCCCGGCCTGCCGCACCTGAGCCGCGAGCGCTTCAACGCCTGGACCCCGGGCTACGCCGCCCCCGAACTGCTTGAGGGCCAACCGTTGTCGGCCAGCGCGGACGTGTACGGCGTGGCCTGCGTGATCTATGAACTGGCGAGCGGCAAACACCCGTTCCGCCGCTTGCCCTCGACCCAGGCCCGCGACGAGCACCTGGAGCGCGAGCTGCAAGCCCCGGCGAACTTACCGAAACACGGCTGGCCAGCGCTGCGAACCGCGCTGAGCTTCAATGCGGCAGAACGCACCATCACTGCTGCCCAATTGCGTGACGCCTTGGGCGCCACTTCGTCCTGGCTGCAACGGTTGCGACTTCGGGCGTAACGGACGACATTCGAACAGGGAGCGCTTTATGTTCAACCCAGCTAACGAAACCCACTTCAGCCTCAAGGTCGAAGACTACGTGGGCGACCTGCAAGTGCTGTCGTTCACCGGCACCGAAGGCATCAGCCAGCCGTTTCGTTTCGACCTCGAACTGGTCAGCGAAAACCCCGATCTGGACCTGGAAAAACTCCTGCACAAGCAGGCGTTTCTCGCATTCGATCCGCAGGGCTCGGGCATTCACGGCCAGATCTACCGCGTCGCCCAGGGCGATGCCGGCAAGCGCCTGACCCGCTACAAGGTCTCGCTGGTGCCGCAACTGCAGTACCTGCATCACCGCACCAACCAGCGCATCTACCAGCAGATGTCGGCGCCAAAAATCATCGCGCTGATCCTCGACGAACACGGGATCAAGGGCAACGCCTACAGCTTCCAGCTCAGCCAGCCGTGCCCGGATCGCGACTACTGCGTGCAGTACGACGAAACCGATCTGCACTTCGTCCAGCGTCTGTGCGAAGAGGAGGGTATTCACTACCACTTCCAGCACAGCGAAAAGGCTCACCTGCTGGTGTTCGGCGACGACCAGACCGTGTTCCCCGACCTCGGCCAGCCGACCGCGTACGTGCAGGGCAGCGGCATGGTCGCCGAAGAACCGGTGATCAAAGGTTTCAAACTGCGCCTGGAAACCCGCACCAGCCGCACCACGCGCCGCGACTACGACTTCGAAAAACCGCGCCTGCAAATGGAAGCAGCGTACAAACCCGATGGCGAGAGCACTGAACCGGATCTCGAAGACTACGACTACCCGGGCCGCTTCATCGACCGTGCGCGCGGCAAGTTCCTCAGCCAGCGCGCCCTCGAACGCCACCGCGCCGACTACCGCCAGGCCGAAGGTCGCGGCGACCAGACCAAACTGGTCAGCGGCCACTTCATGGCCATGTCCGACCACCCGCGCAGCGAGTGGAACGACCTGTGGCTGCTCACCGAAATCTTCCACGAAGGCAAACAGCCGCAAGTCCTCGAAGAAGGCGTGACCAGCGACACCACCGACAACAAGGACGATTTCCACCAGGGCTACCGCAACACCTTCCTCGCCACCCCGTGGGACGTGTTCTACCGCCCGGCCCTCGAACACCCGAAACCGCGGGTGCTCGGCAGCCAGACCGCCATGGTCACCGGCCCCAAAGGCGAAGAAATCCACTGCGACCAATACGGCCGCATCAAAGTCCAGTTCCACTGGGACCGCGAAGGCCTGGCCGACGACAAAACCAGCTGCTGGCTGCGCGTCTCCAGCTCCTGGGCCGGCGACCGCTACGGCGCCATCAGCATCCCGCGCATCGGCATGGAAGTCCTCGTCACCTTCCTCGAAGGCGACCCCGACCAACCCCTCGTCACCGGCTGCCTGTACCACAAGGAAAACCCGGTGCCGTACGCCCTGCCGGCGAACAAAACCCGCAGCGTGTTCAAGACCCTTAGCTCCCCGGGGGGCGGCGGCTACAACGAACTGCGCATCGAAGACAAAAAAGGCGCCGAACAAATCTTCATCCACGCCCAGCGCGACTGGGATGAAAACGTCGAACACGACCAGAAAATCCGCGTCGGGAATGAACGCCACGACACTGTGGTGAAGAACACCTACACCGAGCTGAAGGCCGAAGAACATCGCACCACGATTTCCGATCGCAAGGTTGAAGCGAAGCTGGATGATCATCTGACGGTTGGGCAGAACCAGCATGTGAAACTGGGCACGGCACAACTGACCAGCGTGGGGAAAGAGATTCACCTCAAGGCTGGTGACAAGATTGTTATTGAGGCGGGGACGGAGCTGACCATGCTTGGGGGTGGGAGCTTTATCAAGCTCGATGGCGGTGGGGTGACGGTGGTTGGGCCGGTGGTGAAGATCAACGCAGGGGGCTCGCCGGGAGCGGGCACTGGCATCGGGATCAAACCGCCGGTGCTGCCGGGGGCGGCGGATAAGGATAAGGCGGGGAGTTTGATGGATCAGGCGTTGTTGAATGCGCCGCCTGAGAAGGTTAAGCCGAAGGCTTTTTTTGTGTTTTCTGAGTGATGAGTTCGTGATGACAAAGAACAATCGAGTGCGTCAATTCAAGCTGCAATGTCTGGTGCTTTTGGCGTTTGGGTTTTGTTCAGACGCCTTTGCGGCGCAATCTAGCACCGTGCAATGCCCGAGCGACAACTTCGCAGATTTCGTAAAAGAGTTCTCGTCCAAGCCTGAGGTGCAGCAAGCGTTTATCGCCTCGCCCGTGATCGAGCAAAAGGTAGTCTCCACCGAGTCAAAGCCGCGAGTGGTGGAGCGAAAGTCGAGGTTGTTGGACCTTCAATCGTTGGTGATGCTTGCTCCTGACAACATCGCGAAATCTGGGCTGAGCATGCAAGTCCAGCTGCCGAGCAACGTGATTGTTCGCGATTCAAACGGTGAAGTGCTCAAGATCTTCACTTTCAAACATAACGACTGTTGGGTATTGACCCGTGCTGAAGACTGGTCGCTTGAGGCTGTACTTGATGCTCAATACCCGAATTTAAAGGCTTCACCGGGTGAACGCGCACTAAAAAGAGGGGCGATGTATAACCAGCTGGGTATCGATACCGACTCCTCTTCTTCCAGTCAATTGTACATTTCTGCTCTGAATAGTTATTTACATGGGGCAGACCAAGGCTCCGCAGAGGCCGCCTTTGCAGCGGCGGGGATCAGCCTTTCAGGTCAAGCTCCACGGTTGGAAAACGTAAAGATCCTTCAACTACTGGAGTCAGCTGCCAAGAGCGTACCTGAAGCAGGGATTGCCCTTGCTGACTTCTATTGCGATGAAGGCAATTACGAAGAGAAGCGAGCCTGTGTAAATCCAGAAAAGTCATTGGGGGCTCTTGTAAGCTCTGCCCGGCTCGGTTCCCCGAGTGCATTGATTCAACTAGGCGGCGCCTATGAAGCCGGCGCAATCATCCCTAGTGATTTGGCTCGGGCGATGGCGTGTTATCAGGAGGCCGACAAGAAAGGCAATGAGGCAGGTGCTAGAGGCGTCGAACGACTAAGCACCCAAGGCATTACCGCAAATAATTCAATTCATTGCCTTTAAAGCAGGATGCTATTGATGAGTACAGGTCTACTTGAACAGCGCGCGAAATACCCTTATAGCGGATATGAATACGGTTATGGTAAAGGCGGATCTGCGGACGAAGACGGTAATGGTCGGAAGGAAATTGATTGTTCCCACTTACTAAATCTAATGCTCCGTGATGCGGGGTATGACATCCCTTACCGCACTACAAGTCAACTTGCGACAGACACCACGCATTTCGAGTTCATTGCCCTCGACAGCGTTCAGCCGGGTGATATCGCGCTATGGACAGGAATGCACCATACCGGCGTGATTGAGGACATGGACGCTAACCGGGTCAAGGGGAATTTCTTCGGCTCACAGAGTTCGACCGGGCCAAAGTCCGCAAAGTACGGTGCGGGTAGCGGCTACTGGCCGATGCCGAACAAGTACCTCCGGCCGAAGGCGGAGTACAGGACCGGTGCGCAACCGACGCCTGCTCCTGCTCCGGCGCCTGCAGCGACCCCGGCTCCGGCAGGATCACCGCTCATGAGTTTTCAATACCCGTTCAGAAAGGCGGACGGGAAGCAATTCGAGAGCGCCGACGAAATATATAAAGCACTAGAAAAAGAAACATCGGGCCACTATCTCTTGGGCAGTAATAAGTTCTGGCATGGTGGTATTCACATTAGCAATGCCAGTGCCCCTCAATGCATCTTGAACGAACCGATCCGCTGCATGGCTGACGGCGAGGTTGTGGCCTATCGGCTTAACGAAGACTATCTAGAATCTACGTTCGGCGAAAATGAGAAAAAACTGCAGTATTCCAACTCGTTTTGTTTGGTGCGACATGAGTACAAATCTGCGCCAAACCCAGAAGAAGGACCGAATAAAGGCAAACAAAACAAGCTGAACTTCTACAGCTTGTACATGCACCTTCTGCCCTTCAAGCGTTATCCGCTGACTGAGGAAGAAACTCCGAAGCCTCAAGTGACCATGAAGGTAAGTGACTTCAACGCTTACGACGATTTCCCTGAATCCAGTAGCGTTCAGAACGTTGGCAAGCTCGTTGCGGGGACCAAACTTGAAATACTGGATCAAAAGGCCCTAGGCAACGTTACCTATGCGAAAGGGAAAATTCTTTCAGGTAGCGTTAAAAAGAACGGTCACAAAGTTCGCGAGGCTGGAAAGGAGGTCTGGTTCGCATACTTGAAAGACGGAGTACCCTACAAAAACTCCAAACCCGCACGTATATGGCTGGCAGACCCGATCCCGGAGCGTTTAAAGCCAAAATATTGGCAAGGTAAGGTGAAAGGAACCGCGTTGACAAGATTGGATCTTTATCAGGGTCCTATCTCTGCCCAAAATGGGCAAAATGCCGGTGATAAGATTGGCTCGCTGCAACTTAACCCTCAAAGTTCGGTGGAATTTGAAAGCAAAGAGGTACTGAACCTCAATGTTGCAGGGACAATTCGTCGAATGGCGAAATGTACGAGCAGCGGTAGCTTGGCTGGGGAAGGAAGCCTTCCTCCCAGCTTCTGGGCAATTGTGGAAAACGACTTTGTTGCTTGGGATGTAATCCCGAGCAGCTTTGACTCTGTGGAGTCCGCAAGCATTGGAATCAAGGCTGGAGATCCGATTGGCTACCTGGGACTGACTGAAAACCTGACCGGTGAAGATGGCGGTGTAGCGAGTAAGTATCAAGTGCACGTCGAGATATTCACTGCTGAAGCAGACGTAAAAGACTTCCTCAAGAATACGGCTGGGCTGAAGATCGGCAAGCAATATCTGTATTTGCCGGCTGGAGGTGAGCTGAAGAAAAAAGCACCTGCGACGGATAGTACGGTGCTGAAAACGGAACATGCAGTTGATTTGAACAAGACGCCGGTCATCAAAGTGGGTACCGACGATTACTACGATGTGATCGTTACTGACAATGCTCAGGCCGTCAATGGCCTAGTCAAGAAAGTGGGCGCACAAATTATCACTCAGCATGATTGGGAAAAGCTGGGGTTTCAGATCGTCGAAGAAACCAATGCGACAGCGGACGGGTTTCTCGATCCAAAGGACATGCCTGCGTTCTTTCAGGATCTGTTCACGAAGGTCGATAAAGACCAGAGCGGGGACGTCGATCCGGCCGAGTTGGCCGAGGCGTTGAAAAACCCTGATACGCGGTCGCAATGGTCCAAGCTGGTTGCACATCATCCGACGGAGTGGAAAGCGAAAGCAGATGCTCCAAAATGGAGCCGGCTTGATACTGAGCTTGAGCACGCCCCGAAGACACTGAAGCATGAGAAAGAAAGGATCAGCAGCTATGTGTTTTGGGATGAACTGAAAGAAAAGGCTGCTATCAGTACCGACTTGATATGGCATTTCCATTCGATTGCCTTTGTAGCGAATGCGCTGTCGGCCGTTTGTATCCCACTCAGCAAGGCCAAAGAAATCGCACTATTGGTTTCCTCCGGATACGAAGGAAAGAGCAAGTTGGATTATGAGGCACTGGCCGGTAATTTCGATGGTCAAGGTATGTCTTTCGGTGTTATTCAGTGGAACTTCGGGCAGGGCACGTTAGGGCCGGTTCTGCTGGAGATGCGTGGAGCAGATCAAGCCACGTTTGACGGATGTTTTGGTGCCAACATGAATTTCCAGACACTGATGAATTCGTTGAACTCTGCGAATACCGCCGCCCAAATGAGTTGGGCGACGGGAGTAATCGCCAGCAACAATGCAGGATGGAAATCGGCTTTCAAGAAGCTTGGCGAGGTCGAAGCGTTTCAAAAGATTCAGCTGAATCATGCGGCGAAATATAATGAGAATGTGATGTCTTGTATCAAGTTGATGCGCGAATTGGCACCGAATCTGATGGTGAAAATTCAACTGCGTACTTACTGTGCGCTATACGACTTGTGTGTTCAGCAAAATCATCTCGCGAAGGCGGAGCAGCTTATTAGAACCGAGTTCCCTAGTGCTAATATTACTACCCAAAAAGAGCTACTGATTTTTGTTTGTAAAAAACGAGCGGAAAAAGCCTCAGAGGCGTATAGGGCCGATGCCTTCAGTCGCCGGATGGGAATCATTCAGGGGCAAAAGTATACCGCTACAATGAGTGGTAATACTGCCACGCGAGAAAATGGCAATTACGGAATAATCGTAGAGGGTGACATCTGTGAGCTTTAAATTTCGCTGGTTTATTATTTTGATTTTTTTTTCGTCTCCAGCGTGGAGCGAAGGGAAAAAGCTGGCATGCGATCCTGATACCAATATTTGCTCAGTGGCTATTTCTGAGAACTTCTGTGGTTCTGATGGCGTTCCAAAGGCAAAGTTTGATATCAGGAGCCAGAGTTATATATTGAGCTGTGAATGTGACTGTAGCTCTCAGGAAAACACCTTCTGGATTTTGAGTGCTGACGGAAAAGTGCAAACACTTGATGCGAGCAAGATCGTAAGTGGCGTGGATATTATCAAGAATAAATCCGGAGTACCTGACGCTTTCGGTGTGGTTCCTTATTGCCAACCAATTAATGCAAGTGGTGAAAGTCTGGTGTATCTACAGAAAGGTCCTGGCTCTGCGGGGCAACCACAACCATATTGCTATTCAGTGCTTGAACATGATGAAGCGCAGAAATGTGAAAGCGCTGAATGTCTGAGTAAGATAGAAATGGTCTCTGGTGTTGAGAAAAATATAAAAGAAGAACTTTTGGTCGAGTTCAAAAACGCCACGTCGCGCCTTTATAAGGATAAAGCAAGATTTTCTAGCTTTCCGAAACGTGATTTTATTGAACGCTACATTGGTGAGTATGGTTACTCTTCTGCCAGCCAACAAGTTTTCAATGACGTAGCATTTTTTTGGCAGCAAGCAGGCTTCAATACCGACGCAATTTGGCTCTTGAAAAAAGTTATTTCAGAAAATCCGAAGCGGACAGTTGCCTATCTTAATCTCGCAGATGCTTATTGGGAGGCGGGTGATAAAACATCCGCAGGAAAGAACTATAAGGTATACACCGATCTCATGAGCGAGAATGGCAAGCAAGCCAAGGTTCCTGATCGGGTTAGGCAGCGTGCTACAACGCAGCAATAGAAGAAGTTGCAGACTACTCTCCTTCTGTTAAGGCTCGCGGGTCATGACTAGGCCTTGGAAACTTTATTGTTTGATGGGACGTTTGCTACGGGGCTTTAATGGATCTGTTCTGCGAGTACATGCATTTCAAAACTTTAGCGTTATCACTGCTGGGCCTGCTGTGGACGATCCCGTCGCTAGCCGAAACCGCTACGTTCAGCCCAACCCAAGGCGTTGAAACAACGCTGGTTCTCAAAGGCTCCACGCTGAACGTCGCGGTTAAAGGCGAAACGCATAACGAGTCGCGGACGGTCGATTTTGAAGCCGTAAACGAACTCCACATGCAGTTCGACGATTTCAATTTCGACGGCGCTCAGGATTTCGCGATCTGGCAGCTTGATGACGGCATGGGTACTTACGACTACTACCGGGTGTTCATTTACCAAGCCAGAATCGGCACCTTCGAAGAATTGCAGCCGGATTGCGGCGATGGATTCGTTAATTTGCGCGTCGACAAAAAGCGTAAAGTGTTGCTCAGCACCTACTGGGAAATGAACATAACCAAGCAATGCGTCACCCGGTTCTCCAAACGCAAAGCCTGAATGACTCAAGGAAGAACACAGTGAAACGGTTTGTGGCGAGCTTAGAACGAAGGATATGTCTCGGGCGTTAGACTGTTATCAAATGGCGGCTGACAAAGGTAATCAGTTGGGCCTCTTCAAGTGGGGCGATTGGGATCGTCAGGCACCGCGCCGATCAAGGCTAGTCGCTGCATCTGAGTTTTGGGGCATGTTTGATGCGCTTTCGCACGCGTTGAGCCTGAATCCCTCACGCTAAAACGTTTAATGCTTGAGCATCTGACGACTGCGATTTTCCTTTAAACTCCCCACCCCCAAGGAATGCGCTCAGGACACGGAATGCCAGCCCCCTCGATCTCCCTTCGCCCCGCGTTAGTACTCTGGCTATACGCCGCCGCAATCGTGCACATTCTCGCCGGCCTCACCCTGACTTGGGCCGGTCACTCCGGATTACTCGACGGCTATTTGCACACCCTCGAACTCGCATTCTGGGGCGCCGATGCGGTGCCTGCGGCCGGCCGCGAACAACAAGTCTGGTGGCTCGCGCTGTTCGGCGCGACGCTGCAAAGTTATTCGCTGTACATGCTCGCGCTGGTGCACTTGGGCAATCGCTTGAAAGCCCCGGCAGTTTGGGGCTGGTTGATCGCGGGCATCCTGTTATGGGCGCCTCAGGACATGTGGCTCTCAGCGCAACAACAGGTTTGGTCGCATCTATGGCTAGATGGTTTTGCATTGCTGGTGTTGGTGCCGCCGTTATTCTGGCTGTATCGACATGACCGCCGAAAATCTCCTTCAGTAAAGACTCCGAGCCAATCCAACCCGTTTGCCGGCGGCGCTTTCAATCGTGTGCTGATCACTGGCGGCACCGGGTTTATCGGTGAAGCCTTGGTCAATCAATTACTCGACGCGGGCCACTCGGTCAGCGTACTGACGCGCGATCCGTTGAGCGCGGCCAATCTGTTCAACGGCCGCGCTCGCTGTGTGCATTCGTTCAGCGAACTCAGCCACTACGAAGCCTTTGACGTAGTGATCAATCTCGCCGGCGCCCCTGTCGCCGGCCCACGCTGGACTCCCAAACGTCAGGCGCAACTGCTCGCCAGTCGAGTCGGCACCACCGAAGCGCTGATGACTTGGTTGCAGAACACCGAGCACAAACCAGCACTATGGATTCAAGCCTCGGCCATCGGCTTCTACGGCGTGCGCGATGCCAGCGAAAGCCTCGATGAACACGCCAGCAAGGGCGACGGTTTCATGGCCGAACTATGCGCGCGTTGGGAAGCCGCCGCGCAACCGGCCACTGAGTTTGGCGTGCGTCAGGTGGTGCTACGCCTCGGCGTGGTCTTCGGCCCGGGCGGCGCGTTGACGCCGTTGCTGCTGCCGTTCCGCTTGGGCTTCGGCGGGCGCATGGGCGATGGTCGGCAGATCATGAGTTGGGTGCATCGCGATGATGTGCTTCAGGTGATCGCAAGGGCTTTCAATGACGACAGTCTGCGTGGCACCTACAACATGGTGGCGCCGGAAACGGTCAGTCAGGCAGCGTTCGCCGAGCAGGCCGGCAAGGTCCTCAAGCGTCCGGTGTGGTTCCATATTCCCGCCGCGCCAGTGCGTGCAATGGCAGGGGAAATGGCGCAGTTGTTCTTCGACGGCCAGCGCGTGGTGCCGCAGCGTTTGACCGAGGCTGGTTACACATTCCGTTATCCAACCCTCGACGCCGCTCTGCGCGATCTGACCTGAGGATCGCTCATGGGCAAGCCCTTGATGTACCTGTTGGCCGGCAACGGCAGCGCCGCGGATTGGTGGGA
Source organism: Pseudomonas sp. m6p (assembly GCF_055760375.1). Taxonomy (NCBI): domain Bacteria; kingdom Pseudomonadati; phylum Pseudomonadota; class Gammaproteobacteria; order Pseudomonadales; family Pseudomonadaceae; genus Pseudomonas; species Pseudomonas sp. m6p. The sequence goes on along the minus strand of NZ_CM147084.1, from coordinate 5,640,413 downwards.
TGACGCGCTGCCGCACTTCCAGCGATACGACGTGGTTCCGCTGGAGTTGCCGGGCTTCGGCGCCAATCCGCAGCCACCTTGCGAGGATCTGGCGGACTACGCGCAGACTTTGCTGGCGATGACGCAGAAGGGCAGCGCGGTCATGGCAGTAGGGGTCAATGCGTTGCTGGTGTTGCATGCGTTACAACGTCGGCCCGGACACTTCTCCCGCAGCGTTTTGTTGGCGCCAGTCGGTGCGTTTCTGTGGCAGCGGCGGTTGCCTGCACTTATGTCGCCGCTGCCGATTCGCAGGACCATTCACTGGTTGCTCTCGAACAAACCGACGCTGTTCGCGCGCAAGTTCTCCAACCAGACCTGGACGCCCGCGCAGTACCAGCGCATGGGCGCCGGTTATGCGCGTTGCCGTGCGTTTGTGCCGCACTGGGATCTGATCCGTGCCGACACCGCGCTGCCGCTGCTGGAGTGGATCACCGATCCGGTCGAGCTGGTCTGGGGCGATCAGGACAAGGTGCTCGGCATCGAACAAGCCGCCGCATGGTCGGCGATTCTTGCGCGCGCAGACCTGACCATCAGCCTGAAACCCGGTTGGGGCCATTACCCATGGATCGACGCGCCCATGCAGTTCGCGCAATGGCTGGAGTCGGGCGAGCGCGGGTTTGTTGCGCACACCAAGGGCGGGCGTTTGCGCCTGGCTGAACTGGCGCGGCAAGCGGTGCCGGCGGCGCTGACGCTCAACGATTGCAATGATCCGCGTCTGCCAACATTTCTCGCTGCCCAACCCGACGTGACTTGGGCGGTGCGCTCCTCCAGTTATGGCGAGGATCAGGCCGATTCGGCGAATGCCGGTTTGAGCACAACCTATCTGCGCGAGCCGCCCGCCAATGTGCCGAAACGCATCGCCGAACTCACGGCCGAAGGCGTCGAGGAAGTGGTGGTGCAACGCTTCATCACGCCGGTGGTTTCCGGGATCGCATTCGTGCGCCATCTCTCGGTAGAACTGGAATGGGTTGAAGGTCATCTCGAATCGCTGGCCGACGGTCAAGTCAGCCCCTCACAAGCAACGCTTTCGCGACTCGGCGATGCGTGGCGCAGTGGCACGTTCACGCCGTCCCACGGCTTGACCGAAGACCTGCTCTGGCGCTTCCTGCAAGACGTGTTGCGCGTGTTCCACTACGTGCCCGGCGACGTCGAATGGGCCTGGGACGGCTCGCAACTCTGGCTGCTGCAATACCGGCCGATCAGCGACTACGGCTGGCGCCGGCACCTGACCGCCGCGAACATCGCCGAGATCCTGCCACCGCAACCGAGCGTGCTGGTGGAGTACGCCCAGCGCCGCGCGGCGGTGAGTATCCCGGCGATCATGGCGCGCTGGGATGCGCGAGTGTTGCAGGACAACGAGCCGTTCACTGCTGTGTTCGGCGGCGCGTCCTACATCAACAATGACCTGTTTCTTGCCCGGTTGGCCGACTGGGGCATCAGCGCCGATAACTACGCCGGTGAAGTTGGTGGTGCGACGCCGCATCTGCCGTGGCGACCGCTGAAGATGCTGCGTTCGTTGCCGCTGTTTTTGCGTATGCAACGCAAGGCTCGCGGCCATTTGCTGAACCTTGAAAACGGCTTGCAGCGCTTCGATCGGGAGCTGGCCGAATTGGTCGCCCAAAGTGCCAATGGCCAGCAATTAGCAGACTGGTTCACCCGGTTCTACGTGTTCGTAGTGCAAGGCAATTTGTGCATTGCCACTGCACTGGCCAGCAGCGGTGGTGATTGGCTGGGCCGCCCGCCGACCGCGTACGACAATCTGGAAAACAGTCCTCATCGACTGCCGTGGGAAACCGATCCGGCTACCCCGCGACCCGCGTCGAGCGAACTGCCGCTACAGCCATTCCCGCAATGGTCCGGGCTGATCCGCCTCGCGCATTCGACCGGCCTGCCGGGCCTGCGCGGTTACTACCTGCAAGTACGCGAGTGGTATCGCGACAATCTGATGCGCATCTTCTTCCGTCTGCACCACGCCATGCCCATGGCGGATCGCGAGCATTGGTTCGCGCCGCATCCCGACGTGCGCACCCGCGATGGCAGCTTCTGGCAGGACGGTCGCGAAGGTGCGGAGCAGGCCACCGGTTTCATGATTTATCCGGGGCAAGTGCAAGGCATTCTCGGCGTGGACATCTTGTTGGAAGACACCCTAGATCCGGGGCGGCATGCGCACTACCAAACCGCGCGGGCGGTGATTGCGCGGATGGGCGGGCGGCTGTCGCATGGTTCGACGTTGTTGCGGGAACTGCGCAAGCCCTCGGCGGTGATGCCGCAGGTGGATCTGGCGTGGATCGGGTGCGAAGTGTTGTATCGGGATGGTGAACTGGAATTGATGAATTCGAAGGATGTGAAGTGAAACGACTGCTGGTGTTATTCATGAGCTGGTTGCCGATAGCCGTTATGGCGGCAGGTGTCTGCAATCAGGAAACTGACTCTAAATATTTCTTATCTCAATGGCCGGAGAGCAGCGGAGATCAGGAAGACATACTTTCCAGTCTCGATGGAAAAGAATTCTCTATCGAGCCAGGCCACGTAGTCTTCCGTGGCGACCTAAACGGCGATGGTATCGAAGACTTCATCTTCAATTCCCGCGTAGGCATTGGTTCTTCGATGGACAGCACATTCGCCTTCCTGATCCAGTGCCGTGGTTACTTGAAGTATTCGGGTGGCGATTACTTCGCCGGGGTCAAAGTTCTGGACGGTCCGCCTAAAGGTGGCGGTGAATTCAAGGACATCGAGATCTACTCCTACATTAGGGACAAGCGAGGGCGGATTCGCTACAAGGGCGAAGAGGGCATGACCCGGCCACATCTGTGGCAATTCAACCCGCAGACACAGCGTTATGAAGGTCAGTCCGAGTAAGCCAACGGTTTCCCACTGCTGTTATGGAGTTAGTACTTGAAAGGATTTTCGATTGTTCTCGGCAGCTTGCTATCAGCTGCCACTTCCATGGCATTCGCCGCCGATCCCGACTTCAAGGATTACGCCGTCACCCCCGTTTTCAGCGGCCCCAACCATGAACCGGTGCAGCAGGAACAAAGCAACTCGGTCATGGACAGCACCCGGGCGAAGGCCCTGCAAGGCAAGGTCAACTTCGCCGGCCATTACATCCTGTACAGGTTCGGCTGTGGCGGCGGGGCCATTTGTGGCGAAGTGCTGGACGCCCAGACCGGTGATGTCGTTGGCGGTCTTCCGAATGCCTATGACGGCAGCACTTTCGACACGACGTATTTGCCCGATAGTCGCTTGATCATCATTTCCGGCGTCACGCTCGATGGCGAAGAAGACGCCCAGGGAAATCGCCTGGAAAACCGTAACCGGGATCGGTACTACGAATTCGTGAACAATGAGTTCCGGCTGCTTGGCATGACCGACGTGGAATCACCGTCGATCGATGAGGAGTGAGTCGATGAACCGTCTTCTTGCGAGCAGCCTTTCGCTGTTGCTCTCGTTTCCAGCTTTCGCCGCTCCCAAGGGCGCCTACACCCAGCGCGATGTCATGCAATGTGGCGGTGTTGAAGTGGTGATGGTGTCGTCCTGCCGATCCGTAACGGTGGATGACGCAGAAACCCACCTCATACCGGTCTGCTCCGATCAGACGATCAACATTGGCGGCAAAGTGTTGCGGCGCAATATCGACAAGGTTTCACAGCTCACGTCTGACGGTAAGAAGACGAAGATGCTGAGTAACGTGGCAGTGGAGATGGATTGTGTAAAAGGAAGCAAGGGCGGCCTGGTGTTCATCGGCGGTTATGGCGGGTGTGGATCCTGCCCGGAGTGGCGCGGGTATTACTCCACCGCTGGAAGGTTGGAGCATTACAGCTACAGCAATAGTTATCGGTCGTTTGGTTCGAAGGGGTCCTGGGAAGGGCTCATAGAGGCTTATGGCATCACTGAAAGACAGTTACAGCAAACAAGCCCTGCGGCTAAAAGGATCGAGTATGGGCAGCCTTAGATCCGCACTATTGCTCGCGGGTCTGTTGCTGGCGAATGGGGCTACGGCAGAAGAAGTGCGAATCACTGGAGTCGACGGGCACACACTGACATTGCATTTGAAAGCAAAAGTATGGCCCGAACACTCAGTGGAAGCGGCGAGCGCGACCTTTACCGCGAATGGAAAAACATTCCCGCTCTACGGAACCGATATTGGGGTCGAAGTCCTTCCTCGATGGCTTAGCCCTGACAAGAAGACCTTACTCGTGAACCAAACGATGTATGGAATGTTGTCAGACGGGAGTGGTGAAGACAGCTTCCAGTCACGAAGTCACTGCGATGTGATTTCGATGGAGACCGGTTGTGTGCTGCTTCAGCGTGATGATCAGTTCTGCGCTGGCAAATGGGTGGGCAATAGCTGGACTACCGACGAGGGTGAAGTACTCAAACCTGAAATGGAGACACCTTCCCCACAGGCACTACTGAAAACCCTCTCGAACATTGAATCTGCGCAATATCGAGCCAGCGAGATCGAATGGAGCTTGGTCATGGGGGCGGATTCGTACATGGCTTGCCATCCACCGGCTCGAAATGTTCAGGGTCTTAATGATCTTGGCTTCTATTTAGCCGAGGGCGGCAACGATGCACTGGCGCTGAAGTTGTATCGCGGCGTTGAGGCCGTCGGTAAACGCACAGTACTGATGTTGAACATCGCCGATTCACTCTGGCGCCTTGATCGCAAAGATGAAGCGCAGCGCTATTACAGCCAGTACCGCGACGCGATGAGCGCCGACGGCAAGGCGCAGAAAATACCTCGACGCGTAGTTGAGCGATCCGCAATTCAGGGAATGAAACATTGAACATGTTTGTGCGCTTTATCGCGTTGTCCTTAGGCCTGCTGTCCGCTTCAATCGCGCTCGCTGAGGACAACTGCAAAGTCATCACGGTGAGCTGGCAATACGACCAATGCGTGGAAGCCGACCGCAAGAGTGCCGATGCAAAACTCAATGCCAGCTACAAACTATTGATGACTCGATTCGAGTCTCAATGGAAGCGTCAGCCTGAACAAGCGAAGACATACATGGCCATGGCCAGAGACTCGCAACGTGCGTGGATCAAGTTGCGCGACACCACATGCCCTCTAGAAGCCATAGAGACTGAAACCGGATCCAAGGCATACACCACGCTGACCAATAACTGCATCGCCAGAATGAGTCTGGAGCGAGCCGCTTATCTGGACGCCGTCGCACCGGATGATACGAGTGAAGTGGTCGATGTCGCCAAGGTTTCCAACTCTGCTTCTCAACGCTTTGGTGATGTTGTTGCTCGTTACGTCACCACGTTTGGTAGTCCGTGCCTCGATGTGCAAATCCTTGCGCCAGAGGGTAATTGGAGGGTGTTGGCGTCCAAGCGCTTTTGCAGTTTTGACGGTAAGTCGTTCAGGTCGGGTTATAGCTATGCCGGGTTTGAAGATCACGTATTTGCGGACGACGGTTTGCACGTGACGCTTAGCCTGACAGATCTACGTCCTACCGGCGAAAAGCGCCTTGCCTGCGTGATTCCGATTCAGAACGAGCAGATCAGAGAGCTGAAATGCGGCGCACCTGAATCATCGTGAGGCCACTCGCGCTGGTTTTTGAAGATTGATCAATTTGTCGATCAACAAGGAAGTAATGAAAGTGACCAGGGTCTCAAGTTGTGTGTGCATGCTCGTATCGATCATCGGTTTCACAGCGCAACCGGCAACGGCTGATGACCTGCAAACCATCAAGCAAATGCATCCGCCGGTGGTGGCATCGGTGGGCGAGCAGAAGATCACCGTGTTGTTCTTGAAGAACACGCTCAAGGGTCAGACGACAGGCGCCTACGTTCCGGGTGGTGAGGTTTTTTACACGACGATGAGTCCCACGAAGCCAGAACTCTCTTTTGTGGCGCCGCTCATAGGAGATGAAATCGCGTCAGTGTTTTTCTTTGAACGCAAATTTCCTGAGCGAGCGGGGAAATCCCTGTACGTGCTCACGAAGCTAAAAGAGTCATACGGTAACTTTGAAGGCTACACCTATTGGACGCTGGAATTGCCGCTCATCAAGCAGGGGGAGCAGTTGTCTTTGCGGTTTTTCCGCGGTGATCCACCAGACCCCGAATTGCAGAACTGTCGCGACGGCCGAGACCTTGAACATGGTGTCGATGTCGTGTGTGCCTACAAGGATGCAGCGAGTATCAAAAAGCGTCTGGCAGACCTTGATGCAAAGATCATTGCCGATTCGAAACTGCAAAAGGAGATCCGCCAGAAAGCTTTAAAGACCGACGATGACGTGACCGGTGTTGCGTGCCCCTCACCCAACTTTTCAACCTTCCTCTCAGCCTTCTCTGAACGCGCGGACGTGCAGAAAGCCTTCGTCCAGCAGCCGCTGAAAATGGTCACGACTGTGGCCAGTGATCCCGAGCCCGAGATGCAAAAAAGCAGCCTCAGCGGCGATCAGCTCAAGTTCCCGATCATCCCGGATGTAGCGAAGCGAGAGGCTCAGGGCCTGACGTTGACCGTCAAGGAAGAGCAAGGTGATCACGCCGTTGCGATCCTGCAGAAACCGGATACCGATTATGTCTTCGAGTATCGGTTTGTTCGTGGGCAATGCTGGCGGCTGGAAGAAGTGATGGATTACTCGCTTTGAAACAGGTGGCAAGTTGAAAAGATTAGGCTTGATCACGTTATTGCTGTGTTCTTTCTCTGCGGTGGCGGGGCCGATGTTCCCGTCACTCACGTCGTGCAGGGACGTTGGCAGCGACTGCGCGCTGGCGCTGAAGGACAATTTTCTGGTGGACGTACATTCCGGGCAGCGCCTATCCGAGACGGCGGAGCCGGCAGGGGCGATGAGTGACTTCTGGCTTTATCGAGATGGCGAGCGGTACATCCTTCAGGAAGAAAACTACTCCCAGGCGAAGTCGCGTCGTTGGCTGGTTTTCGCCTACGACAGCGGCAAAGTGGTGCTCGACGGCGCTTATGTTTTCTCTATCGACATTGATATGAACACTGGGCCCTACTGGCATGGCTATGACTGCCGAGGTGATGCCAAGCCGTTCGCCGTGCCAACGAATGACTCGTTCAGTGAAGTCGCTTTGGAGGCGTTATGCGGGGAGGTCGAAGGCTGGTTCGTCTCGGGCGAGGATACCAAGGTGCCGGTGTCAGCCAAGGGGCTGGCTGTCAGTGTTCCCGTTTATCACGCCCGCAAACGCGATGGTTCAGCGACTTTCCTGTTCGCTGAAAGCGATGTTCCGGATCTTTCGAAACTGGTTTGTCTGTCCAACTGTGCCGATGTCGAGAAAACACCGGAGCGCGTTTCGCATGGGACGGCGCCATTGAGGTGGGGGGAAGAAGTAACGTTGTGTTCGGATGACGAAGATATTTACTTCAGTTGCCCATTAGATGGCGGCAAGACGGTTTCTGTTTGCGCGCGGGGGAACAGCAAACCCACGGTTGGTTCTGTTCAGTATCGATATGGTGTGCCGGGGAACATCGAGATGGTTTACCCGAAGAATGCTGTGCCGCCTAGGGGCAAGTTTTTCGTTGTGAATGCGACGGAAGGAAGCGCGAGCCTGAACATCATCAAGTTCAAGCTCGGTACGTATACCTACCTCGTTAACCAGGCATTCGTGAGTTATCTGACGGTGCTCAAAGAGGAAGAAGTTGTATTCAGGCAGCGATGCGGCGCAGGAAGTTATTCCTTCATAAACCGAGCGGCGCTCCAAGGGTTGGAGTCACGACCAAAAAGCGCACAAGACTTTCGCTAGTCGCTAATGCCGAAGCTCATGAAAGGGGACTTAACGTCCCCTTTTTTTCATCCGCAAATCCCACTACGACTTGGCCGCCACGTTCCCCACTTCAATGTGGTCGAGCGTCCCTTCCACCATCAATCGCACCCCATCCGCCATTCTGCTCAGGGCCAGTGCTACCGAGCGGCGGGAGCCGTGGAGGTCGTCGGCGAGGTCGCAGGCAATGGCGCTGATGGACAGGAGGTCTTCGGAGGCGTTGGCCATGAGGGCTTCGGCGTCGGTGCCGGGGGCGAGGCTGAAGAGGCCGGTTTCGCGTTTGGGTTGGGATTCGGTACGCGGTTTGAAGTGGTGGTCGAGGGCGCGTTCGGCGGCTTCGTGGAATTTCTTGGATTCCAGCGATTCGTAGGGCGATATGTCTGGGGTTTCGGGGGGATTGGGTGTTGGTTTGATCATGGTGCAGCTTCCTGGAGTTGTGAGGCCGACACCTATTCGCTTTGCACTTCGAAAGAGGTGGCAGCTGTGCGTTGGTGTGCAAGACCGGTCCAGGTGGCCGGCAGACCCGAAGGTCTCCGACGCACAGCCGCCATAACGATCCGCGAGCATAGGAAAACGCTCGGCGAAATGCCATCAACGAATGTGCACCTGAACCGGACTTGCACGTCCGAGTCACCGATTTGGCGGCGACACACAGAGGCTATCGACGAACTGCCAACCAGCCTAGTTCATAGGTATCGCGGCGCTTTGCAGGAAATTTCCCATAGGTTTGCAGGCTGGAAGATCAGAAGATCGCAGCCTTCGGCAGCTCCTACAGGGATGTGTTTCAACAGGTGTAGGAAGTGGGGTGCAGAAGCGTGACTTGGCGGTCATCGTGCGGGAAATGGGTTGCATCATCTTCCAATAGCGGCGGATAGTGGCGTTATCGTTCGAATCCCTTACACTGCCCCGGCCGTTCACTTTCCTTTTGAGGCTGTGCGCATGAAATTTCGTTTTCTTCTGTGGATGATGGGTTTGTTGATGGGTAAGGCCAGCCGGACAAATCCTGCGTTCCAGCAGCAGTTGGGTGACAAGGATCTGGTGTTTCAGTTGCAGACGCTGGACGGGAAAGTGGCGCGGCATTTCGTGGTGAAGAATCAGCGCGTTACCAGCAAATCTGGGGTGGTGGCGGAGCCGGCGTTTGCGATTGCGTTCAAGGATGCGGGTTATGCCTTTGCCACGATGCAGGCGAAGAACAAGCAGTTGGCGTTTATGCAGGGGATTCAGGACAAGTCGATTCAGCTGAAAGGTAATCCGGCGCTGGTGATGTGGTTTCAGGGGTTGATGAAGTATTTGAAGCCGAGGAAGGCCAAGCCGAAGGCTTGAGTAGACGGGCTTGAGTGGATGGGCTGTTGTGGTGAGGGGATTTATCCCCGATGGGCTGCGCAGCGGCCCCAAAACCTGAGACCTCGATATAACTGACACATCCTGTTGGCTGGGTTTGCGACTGCTACGCAGTCGGTCGGGGATAAATCCCCTCACCACAGGTTTTGTGTCAGGCAGGTAGATTGGGGTGGATTCTTCGCGAGCAAGCTCGCTCCCACAGGAGGTCACCGAAACCTTGTGGGAGCGAGCTTGCTCGCGAAGTTTTCAAGCCTGGCTGAATTGCGAAGCTAGCTCACGCAGCAGGACTTCAGCCTCAAGCACTTTGCTGACCACGTCGTTGGCTTTGTCGCGGGTCAGGCCGACGCGTTCGAGCAGGGCGTCGGGGATGTCTTCGTCGGGGCCGGAGCCGATGCCGCGGCTGCGCAGCAGGCGCACGGCCAGGCAGACGAGGTTCGGGTATTCGGCGTAGGCGCCGTCGTAGCTTGGGTCGTGCTGGAAGCGCAGGGCGGTGGCCAGTTCATCGGGCATGTCCCAATAGCGCATCAGCCACGAGCCGATCTGTTCGCGGCTGATGCCCAGCAGGTGCTGCTCGATGTAGCTGTGGCACAGGTGCGGGTTGACCTCCAGGTGGCGGCAGATCAGCGAGAAGTGCGGCGGGAACACGTGGGCCAGCAGCAGGTAGCCGAAGTTGTGCAGCAGACCGGCCAGATAGGTCAGGCCGGCTTCCGGACGCTGGGCGCGCGGCATGGCGCGGGTCAGGCCCTCGATAACGGCGGCGGTGTAGATCGATTGCTGCCAGTACGGCGTGGTGTGTTGCGGGTGGTCTTTGGGCAGGCTCAGGGTCTTGCCGAGGGCCAGGCCCAGCGCGAGGTTGATCACCAGATCGAAGCCCAGCACGCGAACGATCGCGTCTTCCACCGAACGGATCTTGCCCGGCGAAGCGTAGTACGGCGACGCCGCCCAGCTCACCACTTGTGCAGCCAGCGCCGGGTCGGTTTCGACCACGCCGGTGATGTCGTCGATGGTGGCGTTGGGGTCGACGCGCAGTTTGATGATTTTTTGCGCCGTCTCGGCCAGCGGTGGAATCTCGATGGTCGCTTCCAGACGCTGCTGAATCCGGCGTGCGGTGAACGCCTGCACGGCCTGGGTGATTTCCTCGCGGTCATCGTCCGGGCGGTCGAGGTTCGGGCGGATGCTGCTCAGGGCTTCGCCGAAGTTGGCGGCGCTGGCCTTGGTCAGCATGCTCTTGAAGGCTTCGCTGGTGATTTCCAGCAGCAGGCCCGGCTCGCCGGAGTTGATCAGCAGCTTCGGCTCGCGCAGCAGGCTTTCTTCGTAGAGGCACGGCGAACTGGTCAGCGCCGGCAGGCCCGGCAGCAGGCTCAGGCTGTGTTTGCCGAGCATCTTTTCCAGGCGCTCGGTGGACACGGCGGTCAGGCGCCGGCCCGTCAGTTCGGCGAGGCGGTTGAGGTCGAGCAACTGGCTCTGCGGAAACAGCACCATCAGCGCGCCGACGGCATCGTCCAGCAACACGGCTTGTACCTTGCGCGAAGCATTGAGGCCGTGGTGGTCGAGCACTTCTTCGTAGGCGATACCCAGCTTGCCGAGCAGTAGCCGAATTACAGACGGCGCGTGCGGAAGTTCGGGGGCGAGAGCTGCGTCAGTCATGGTCTGTATCCGTTTTTGAAACAATGGCAGGAGTATAACCAGCTCTGTCGGAACGATCCTTCACAAACTGCGACGGTGCTCACACTTGGCCGTATTGCTGCCCATGACGCAGCCAGCGGTCGAGCAATGGGCTGACGTGGGTTGGCCAGCGTTCCAGCAGCGCTTGCGCGGCATCGCGCACGGCGGGCAGCAAGTCGGCGTCGCGCATCAGGTCGGCGACTTTGAATTGCAGCAGGCCGGTCTGACGGGTGCCGAGCATTTCGCCGGGGCCGCGCAGTTCGAGGTCTTTTTCAGCGATGACGAAACCGTCGTTGGTCTCGCGCATGATGCCCAGGCGCTGGCGGCCGATCTGTGACAGCGGCGGATGGTAGAGCAGCACGCAATGGCTGACCGCGCTGCCCCGGCCGACGCGACCGCGCAACTGGTGCAGTTGCGCGAGGCCGAGACGCTCGGGGTTTTCGATGATCATCAGGCTGGCGTTGGGCACGTCGACGCCGACTTCGATCACGGTGGTGGCAACCAGCAGTTGCAGATTGCCGGCCTTGAATTCAGCCATGACTGCCGCTTTTTCCGCTGGTTTCATGCGCCCATGGATCAGCCCAACCTTGAGCTCACCGAGGGCGGCGGTGAGGTCTTCGAACGTGGTTTCGGCGGCCTGACAGGTCAGCTCTTCCGACTCTTCGATCAGCGTGCACACCCAATAGGCCTGACGCCCTTCGGCGCAGGCGCTGCGCACCCGTTCGATGACTTCGACGCGGCGGGTGTCGGTGACCAGCACGGTGTTGACCGGGGTGCGACCGGGCGGCAGTTCGTCGAGGATCGAGGTGTCGAGGTCGGCGTAGGCGCTCATCGCTAGGGTGCGTGGAATCGGCGTGGCGGTCATGATCAGTTGGTGCGGGCACATGCGCCCGCCGACGCCTTTCTGCCGCAATGCCAAGCGTTGCTGCACGCCGAAGCGGTGTTGTTCGTCGATGATCACCAACGCGAGGTTCTTGAACTGCACTTCGTCCTGGAACAGCGCGTGGGTGCCGACCACCATCGGCGTGCCGCTGGCGATCTGTTCCAGTGCGCTGGCGCGGTTCTTGCCCTTGAGCTTGCCGGCCAGCCACGCGACGTCGATGCCCAGCGGTTCGAGCCAGCGCTTGAAGGTGATGAAGTGTTGCTCGGCGAGGATCTCGGTCGGCGCCATCAGTGCGACCTGATAACCGGCCTCCAGCGCTTGCAGTGCCGCGAGGGCGGCGACCACGGTTTTGCCCGCGCCAACATCGCCCTGAATCAGTCGCAGCATCGGTTCGTGCTGGCTGAGGTCGTAGGCGATTTCGTTGCCCACGCGTTGTTGCGCGCCGGTCGGATTAAAGCCGAGGTTGGCCAGGTATTTCGCCGGCAGCTTCGTAGCCTTTGGCATCGCTGGCGCGCGTAACGAACGCAGGCTTTCGCGCAGACGCTGCTGCGACAGTTGATGGGTCAGCAGTTCTTCGAAAGCCAGCCGATGCTGCGCCCAGTGATGACCGAGGGCGAGCTCATCGACATCGGCGTCGGCGGGCGGGTTGTGCAGGTAGCGTATCGCATCGGCCAGCGGCGCCAGTTGGTAGTCGCGGGCCAGTTCGGTCGGCAGCCAGTCGGGCAGGGTGTTCGGCTTGAGCAGGGTCAGGGTCTGCATGCACAACTGGCGCAGGCGCTGTTGGGTCAGGCCTTCGGTGAGCGGGTAGACCGGGGTCAGGGTTTCATCCACGGGCGGCGGTTCGTCACCGGTGATGGCGCGGTATTCCGGGTGGTAGATTTCCAGCCCCGAAGCGCCGGGCCGTACTTCGCCGTAGCAGCGAATCCGTGTGCCGCGCTTGAGGCCTTCTTTCTGCGCGTTGCTGAAATGGTAGAAGCGCAGACTCAGCCCGCCAGTGCCGTCCTGCATGCGCACGACGAGGCTGCGGCGCCGGCCCATGACCACGTCGGCACCGCTGACGGTGCCTTCGACCACCGCGTCCTGGCCCGGGCGCAAGTGGCCGATCGGCACCACGCGGGTGCGATCCTGATAACGCAGCGGCAGGTGAAACAGCACGTCCTGGAGATTCTCCAGGCCGACCTTGGCCAGTTTCTCGGCCATGGCTTCGCCGACACCCTTGAGTGCCGTCACCGACACTTGCGACAGCTCGGTCATGACCCTGGCTTAACCGGCCGTGACCGGCGCGGCGGGCTTGGCCACCGAGCACAGGCGAACGGAGTCGGCGAGGATCTCGATGGCTTTCGGCCGTGGGAAGCTGGCGCGCCAGGCGATGGCGACGGTGCGGAATGGCACCGGCGCCGACAGCGGCCGCACTTCGATCACGCCTGGGGCGTAGTGATGGCTGTCCACCGCCGACAGCGGCAGGATCGAGATCCCCAGACCGGACGCGACCATGTGGCGGATGGTCTCCAGCGAGCTGGATTCCACCGTGGTGTGCTTGGCGCCGTCGTTGCCCTTGGTCAGGGTCGGGCAGGCTTCCAGCACCTGATCGCGGAAGCAGTGGCCTTCGCCGAGCAGCAGCAGGCTCTTGTCGTTGAGCAGGCCCGGGTCGATGGATTCTTTTTGCGTCCACGGGTGCTGGGCCGGCATCAGGACGTAGAACGGCTCGTCGTACAGCGGCAGGGTCAGTACGTCGGCTTCGTTGAACGGCAGGGCGATGATGATTGCATCGAGCTCGCCGTTGCGCAGTTTGTCGCGCAGCACGTGGGTGAAGTTTTCTTCGATGTACAACGGCATCTGCGGGGCGACCCGGTGCAGTTGTGGAATCAGGTGCGGGAACAGGTACGGCCCGACGGTGTAGATCGCACCGACTTTCAGCGGCGCGGTCAGCTGGTTCTTGCCGGCCTGGGCCAGTTCACGGATGCCTTGCGCTTGCTCCAGCACCTTTTGCGCTTGGGCGACGATGCCTTCGCCAACCGGAGTCAGGCGCACGGCGCTTTTGCTGCGCTCGAAAATCAGCACACCGAGTTCGTCTTCAAGTTTTTTCACGCCCACCGACAGGGTTGGCTGGCTGACGTGGCAACGCTCGGCGGCGTGGCCGAAGTGCTGCTCTTGGGCGAGGGTAACGATGTAGCGTAATTCTGTGAGGGTCATAGCGAGCGTCCATGAAGTTGCGGGCCAAGCATAACGGCTGCAATCGATAGACGCACGTTATCAGACTGAGTGAGGAATGCGACACCGGGCAATGTGAGTTTGCCGTTTATGGATGAGCTGAAAAACAAAAGATCGCAGCCTTCGGCAGCTCCTACAGGGGGCGAATACCTGTAGGAGCTGCCGAAGGCTGCGATCTTTTGATCTTGCTACTTAACGACGACGGTCCAGCGAGTACACAAACGGCGCCACAATTTCGATCGAGCCGTTGTTCAGCATATCGGCCGGCGGCTTGGGCAGCGGTTGCGCGCGACGGATCATTTCCAGGGTGGCCCGATCCAGGTCGGCGTTGCCCGAGCGGCCCACCAGTTCGAATGACAGCACGTTGCCTTCAGCGTCGACCACAAAGCGCAAACGGTTCACGCCTTCCTTGCCGCGAGCCTGTGCGCTGGCCGGGTACTTCTTGTATTTGCCCAAGTGCGCGAGCAGGGTGCCTTGCCAACTGGCCTTGGCGGCCATTTGTGCCGGCGACGGGCCCGGTGCGGGCTGGGCGGATTTCTCCGTCGGCGCCTGAGTCGGTTGGGTGTCAGCCGGTTTTTCCTCGGCCGGTTTTTCCTTCACCGGCTCCGGTTTCTTTTCGACGGGCTTGGGCGGCTGCGGTTTCGGCTTTGGCTTGGGTTTGGGCTTCGGTACGGCAATCTCGGCCTTGGGTGCTTCAGCCAGTTTCGGGATCGGCAACTCTTCGACCGGAGCTGGTGGCTGCGGCGGTGTGACGACTTTCGGCGGAGCAGGCGGTGGCTGGGTCGGAACCGGTGCCAGCTCGACCATCATTGCCTGCGGCGGCAGTTCGATGGGCGGGCGGGCGGTCCAGTTCAGCGCCAGCGCGATGGCCAGCGCGTGAACGCCCAGCACCACGGCCAGGCTACCGCTGTAACGCGTCAGCTTATGGCGCGTCGTGATCATTTCTTGGCTGCGCTCTCAAGGCCCACCAGACCGACCTTCAGGTAACCGGCCGAGCGCAATTTATCCATCACGCTCATCAGGTCGCCGTAGTCCACACCCTTGTCGGCCTGGAAGAAGATGGTGGTGTCTTTTTTGCCCTGGGTCTTGGCGTCGAGCGTTGCGCCGAGGGTATCGGCGTTGACTTCGTCGTCGCCGATGTAAAGGCGCTGATCGGCTTTTACGCTGAGGAACACCGGTTTCTCCGGGCGCGGTGCCGGTTTGGCGGTCGACGCCGGCAGGTCGACCTTGATGTCCACAGTGGCCAGTGGCGCGGCCACCATGAAGATGATCAACAGCACCAGCATCACGTCGATGAACGGCGTGACGTTGATTTCGTGGTTCTCGGCCAGATCGTCGTCTGCGCCTTCTTTCAAATGCAGGCCCATGGCCGATTACCCCACTTTCACCATGTGTGGTTGCGAGCTGCTGCGCTCAGGCTGGTGATCGAGGTCACGGCTGACCAGCAACAGGACCTGCGCCGAAGCGTCGGACACCTGCGCCTTGTAGCCGGCGATGGAGCGGGCGAACACGTTGTAGATCACCACCGCAGGAATCGCAGCAACCAGACCCAGAGCAGTGGCCAGCAGCGCTTCGGCGATGCCCGGCGCCACGACGGCAAGGTTGGTGGTCTGGGTCTTGGCGATGCCGATGAAGCTGTTCATGATGCCCCACACGGTGCCGAACAGGCCGACGAACGGCGCGGTGGAACCGATGGTGGCGAGGACGCCGGTGCCGCTGCTCATGTTGCGGCCACAGGCGGCGACCAGGCGCTCAAGGCGGAAGCTGACGCGCTCCTTGATGCCTTCCTTCTCGCGGCTGTTGACCGACAGGCGCATCTCTTCGAGGGCGTCGTGCACCAGCAGGTTGGCGAGGGTGCCTTCCTTCGCCGCAGTGGCGCTGGCTTCCTTGAGGGTCGCGGCTTTTTTCAGAGCCGCGATTTCACCACGCAGACGCCGCTTGGCGCCCATCAGCTCGAAGCCTTTGGCGATCCAGATGGTCCAGGTGATGATGGAAGCGATGGCCAGACCGATCATCACGATTTTCACGATGATGTCGGCGTTCTGGTACATGCCCCATGGCGACAGGTCGTGGGCCATGCCCAAGGTGTTGTCGGGTTCGAGCACTTCAGGAGCGTCTGCCGGAGCGGCGTCTACTGCCTGCACCGGATCGGTGGTGGCTGGCGCGGCTGCAGTTGGTGCGTGCTGTTCGGTGGCAGCCGGAGCGGTTGGCGCTTGTGCGTCGGCGAAAGCGGCGGTCGGTGCCAGCATCAGGCTGAGCAGCAGGGCCGCCACTGCGCTGAAGGCGCGAGGTCGTTTGGTTGGCGAAGCGGGGTTTTGATTACGTGTCATGCTGGCCGGACCTGAAGTAGAAAAACGGTGATGCTCTTCCAGGCCTCGTGAGGCCGAGAACAAAAGTGGGGTGCATTATTGCAAGTAATTCTTGTTAACAAAAGTAATAGAGTTTCTTTTTTTCCTTCATTGCTAGCCGTTCGTCCTTTGCGAGGGCTAGTCTGTTCCTTTCTTTCGGGAGTTTTTTGATGTCCGCGCCCTCTGTTTTGATTGCCGGTTGTGGTGATGTCGGCAGTCGTCTGGCTACGCAATTGTTGGCCGCCGGCTGGGAGGTGCAGGGTCTGCGCCGTGATGTGTCGCGTTTGCCGGACGGCGTCATTGGCGTCGCTGGTGATTTGTTCAAGGAAGATTGCCCGGAAAACTGGCCATTCGGGGCGGTGGACTATCTGGTGTATTGCGCGGCGGCGACCGATCACGATGAAGCCGGTTATCGTGCGGCTTACGTGCAGGGTTTGCAGAATGTACTGAGTTGGCTGGACGACTACGGGCAGACGCCTGATCGGCTACTGTTCGTTTCCAGCAGCAGTGTGTACGGGCAGCAGGAAGGGGAGTGGGTCGACGAACATTCAGCGACCGTCGCCAGCGGCTATTCCGGGCGAGTGATGCTTGAGGCTGAGCAAGTGGCGCTGAACAGCGGCATCCCGGCGAGCATTGTGCGCCTGACCGGCATTTACGGCCCGGGACGTGAATGGCTGTTGACCCAGGTGCGTCGCGGTTATCGAGTGGCGGTCGAGCCGCCGCTGTACGGCAATCGCATCCATGCTGATGACGCGGCGGGGCTGATGGCGTTTCTGCTGCAGGCGGCTCATCAGGGCAAGCCGTTGCAGGATATCTATATTGGTGTGGACGATGCGCCGGCACCGTTGGCCGAAGTGGTCGCCTGGCTGCGGGAGTATCTGGGGGTTACCGAATGGGCTGACGACGCCAGCGTACGCCGCACTGGCAGTAAACGCTGCAGCAATGCTCGTGCGAAGGCGCTGGGCTGGATGCCGAAATATCCGAGTTACCGCGAAGGTTATGCGGCGATTCTTGAAGGCAAGTGCTGACCTTCTAACGCCACAAACCACTGTGGGAGCGGGCTTGCCCGCGATGGCGGCTTGGCAGTCAACTAAAGTGTTGAGTCTGATGGCCTCATCGCGGGCAAGCCCGCTCCCACAGGGTTATGTGTTGCTCTCAGGCGCGGTTACTGCTTCTCAAGCAACCACTTGCGCTCACCCGGGGTGAACTGCGGCATTTCATCCGCCAGTGCGGTATTCACTGCCTGGAAAATTTCCAGCGCCTTGCCTTTGCGGGCAAAGATCCAGTTGTTGCCCTGGCCGTTGAGCTGCAGCCACATGCTGTCGTGGTCGCTGTTCATCGAGGCGCAGTCGCCTGCCAGGCACAGCGCATAACGGTCGGCGCCGGGCAGGCCGGACACCTGGCCGTCGGCCTGGAATTGCACGGTGTTGCCTTCGCCGTCGCCGCTGGCAATCTTCCAGCTGCCGCTCAGGTAAGCCGAATACAGTGCGCGTTCGAAGCTGGCACCGATTGGCGCGCCTTCCGGTACGGGGATTTGTGCGCGGTCGAACAACTGGTCGGGTTCGTTCTCGGTGGCGGCTTGTTTCATCCGGCCGCCGTCGCGTTTCAGCTCGCTGCCGGAGCTGCCATAGAAGTCGACTTTCCAGGCGCCGGACTGTTCGCCCTGCAGCCGTCCTTCGACGTTCTCGAAACCGTTGGTGTAGCGGGCCTGACCGGCCTTGGTGTTGACGTCCCACTCCAGGTTCGGGCCATAGGCCTGAAGCGCTTCGCGCAGGGGGCCGCCCTTGGCAGCGGCATCGATCGCCACCTGGTTGATCCAGGTGCCGCTGATGTCACGGTCGGCGGGGTCGCTGGCACAGCCGCCGAGGAAAATGGCGAGCAGCGAGAGAGCAAGCGCTTTGCGCATGGTGGAATCCTTTCAAAACCTTTTCTTTACCGCAGAGCAGTCGGCGCAGCGGTTGAAGGCTGCGCCGTGTGCATTACTCGATGACGAGGATGGCATCCATTTCGACTTGCGAACCCTTCGGCAGGGCTGCAACGCCGATGGCGGCGCGGGCCGGATAAGGCTGGTCGAAGTATTTGCCCATGATTTCGTTGACCTTGGCGAAGTGGCTCAGGTCGGTGAGGAAGATGTTCAGCTTGACGATGTCCTTGAACGAACCACCGGCAGCTTCAGCTACGGCTTTGAGGTTCTCGAACACCTGGACGGTCTGGGCTTCGAAGCCTTCAACCAGCTCCATGGTCTTTGGGTCCAGAGGAATCTGGCCCGACATGTAGACAGTGTTGCCGGCCTTGATCGCCTGGGAGTAAGTACCGATGGCGGCCGGGGCCTTGTCGCTGGTGATAACAGTCTTGGTCATGTATGACTCCTTGTTAGGTGTGAATTAGGCACGCATGCGGGTGATGCGGATGACCCCGGTCAGGGCGCGCAGTTTCTTGATCACGCGGGCCAGGTGCACACGGTCGTGGACGCTGACCACCAGTTGGACGACGCTGATGCGGCCATCGCGCTCGTCCATGCTGATTTTCTCGATATTGCCGTCGGCCGCGTTGACACTGCTGGCCAGCAGGGCGATCAGGCCGCGCTGGTGCTCCAACTCGACGCGCAGCTCGACGTTGAATTCGCCGGTGACATCCTTGGCCCACGAGAGCTGGATGCATTTTTCCGGGTTGTGCCGGATTTCGCTGATGTTGCGGCAGTTGTCCAGGTGCACGACCATGCCTTTGCCCGCCGACAGGTGGCCGACAATCGGGTCGCCCGGGATCGGCGTGCAGCACTTGGCGTAGCTCAGCACCAGCCCTTCGGTGCCGCGAATCGCCAGCGGCCCTTCCGGACTCGGCAGCTGCTCGCCTTCGCCGAGCAGACGGCGCGCCACGACATAGGCCATGCGGTTGCCCAGGCCGATGTCTTCGAGCAAATCTTCGATCAGTTCCAGACGATATTCGGCGAGCATTGCCTTGACGCGCTCGGCCGGGATCTTCTCCAGCGCGCTGTCGAAACCGTTGAGCACTTTGTTCAGCAGGCGTTCACCGAGGCTGATCGACTCGGAGCGGCGCTGCAGTTTCAGCGCATGACGGATGTGCGTGCGTGCCTTGCCGGTGACCACGAAGTTGAGCCACGCCGGGTTCGGCCGTGCGCCGGGCGCGCTGACGATCTCGACCGTGGAGCCGCTTTGCAGCGGTTCGGACAGCGGTGCGAGGCGGCGGTTGATCCGGCAGGCAATGCAGCTGTTGCCGACATCGGTGTGTACCGCGTAGGCAAAGTCGACCGCCGTGGAGCCTTTGGGCAGCTCCATGATCCGGCCTTTGGGCGTGAACACGTAGACCTCGTCCGGGAACAGGTCGATCTTCACGCTCTCGATGAATTCCAGCGAGTTGCCGGCACGTTGCTGCATTTCCAGCACGCCTTTGACCCACTGACGGGCGCGGGCGTGAGTGCCTTTCGGCTGCTCGTCACCGCTGGATTTGTACAGCCAGTGGGCGGCAATGCCGTTGTTGGCCATCTCTTCCATTTCGCGGGTACGGATCTGGATCTCGATCGGTACGCCGTGCATGCCAAACAGCGTGGTGTGCAGCGACTGATAGCCGTTGGCCTTGGGAATCGCGATGTAATCCTTGAAGCGCCCCGGCAACGGCTTGTACAAATTATGCACGGCACCCAGCACGCGGTAGCAGGTATCGACCTTGTCGACGATGATCCGGAACGCATAGACGTCCATGATCTCGTTGAAGGCCCGACGCTTGCCGCGCATTTTCTTGTAGATGCCGTAGAGGTGTTTCTGGCGTCCGCTGACTTCGCCCTGGATGCCGTCGATGGCGAGGCAATGGCCAAGGGATTCTTCGATCTTGTTGACGATTTCCTTGCGGTTGCCCCGGGCGCGTTTGACCGCCTGGTAAATCCGCGCGGAACGCATCGGGTGCATCGCCTTGAAGCCGAGGTCTTCGAACTCGATACGAATCGCGTGCATGCCCAGCCGGTTGGCGATGGGCGCGTAGATTTCGAGGGTTTCCTTGGCGATGCGGCGGCGTTTTTCCCCGGACAACACCTCCAGCGTGCGCATGTTGTGCAGGCGGTCGGCGAGTTTGACCAGGATCACGCGAATGTCGCGTGCCATGGCCATGGCCATTTTCTGGAAGTTCTCGGCCTGGGCTTCGGCCTTGGTCTCGAAGTTCATCTGGGTCAGTTTGCTGACCCCGTCGACCAGTTCGGCCACGGTTTCACCGAACTGCGCTTGCAGCGCTTCTTTGGCGATACCGGTGTCTTCGATCACGTCATGCAGCATCGCCGCCATCAGGCTCTGATGGTCCATGTGCATGTCGGCAAGAATATTCGCCACCGCAAGCGGATGCGTGACGTACGCCTCGCCGCTGCGACGGCGCTGACCGTCATGGGCTTGTTCGGCGTAGAAATACGCTCGGCGGACCAGGTTGACCTGGTCGTTGCCGAGGTAGGTCGATAAGCGATCGGCGAGGGCGTCTATGCTCGGCATGATGACTCCTGCCGTAGGCTGTGTTCCCGCGCCGTGCTACGTCGACCAGGCATAGGCTTAGACGGCCTCGTTGGACTCGTCCTCGAAAGCAGCGAAGAGCGGTTCATCCTGGACGATTTCCTGCTCGGCGATGAACTCGTAGCTCATCAGGCCTTCAGCGATTTCACGCAGGGCGACAACGGTCGGCTTGTCGTTTTCCCACTGGACCAGTGGCTCTTTGCCGCCGGTGGCCAGTTGACGGGCACGCTTGGTAGAGAGCATGACCAGCTCAAAGCGGTTTTCCACGTGTTCTAGGCAGTCTTCAACGGTTACGCGGGCCATGGTATTCCTCGGAGCGAATGCAATATGCGCGCTGCCCGGTTGGGCGAGCGGACTCAACAGTTTAAAAAATCACCAGCGATTAGGGAAGCGCTGATTTTTTGACCAGACCCTTCAACGCGCTGCAGGCACCAATGTAAAGCGCTTGCAGCGGTTTTGGGAAGTGCTGATTAACCCAGCAATTCAGCCAGCAATCTGCCGAAACGCACTTGCTGGCGCTTCTGCTGCAGCTGATTGGCACGGAAAATCGCTTTCAGATCGTCCAGCGCGTGGGCGAAATCATCGTTGATGATCAAGTAATCGTATTCGACGTAGTGGCTCATCTCGCTGACCGCTTCGCGCATCCGGCCGTCGATGATCTCGTCGCTGTCCTGGCCACGGTTGGTCAGGCGCTGGTGCAGGGCCTGCAGCGACGGCGGCAGGATGAAGATCGAGCGGGCTTGCGGCATCAACTTGCGGACCTGCTCGGCGCCTTGCCAGTCGATCTCCAGAATCAGGTCGTGGCCTTCGTCCAGCGTCTGCTGCAGACGGCTTTGCGAGGTGCCGTAGAAGTTGCCGAAGACTTCGGCGCGTTCGAGGAAGTCGCCGTGCTCGCCCATCTTCACGAACTCTTCGCGGGTCACGAAGTGATAGTTCACGCCATCCACTTCGCCCGGGCGCATGGCGCGGGTGGTGTGGGAAATCGAGACGCGGATTTCCGGGTTGGTGTCGGTCAACGCCTTGACCAGGCTGCTCTTGCCCGCGCCCGAAGGGGCGGAAATGATGTACAGGGTGCCGGTGTGGTGGGTCATGTCTGTAGCCTTACTCAATATTCTGCACTTGTTCGCGCATCTGCTCGATCAACACCTTGAGGTTGACGGCGGCCTGGGTGCTGCGCGGGTCGAAGGCCTTGGAGCCCAGTGTGTTGGCTTCGCGGTTGAGTTCCTGCATCAGGAAGTCGAGGCGCCGGCCAGCAGCACCGCCGGACTTGAGCACTCGGCGGACTTCAATGATGTGGGTGCTCAGACGATCCAGTTCTTCGGCCACATCGCTCTTTTGCGCGAGCATGACCATCTCCTGTTCCAGACGCTGCGGATCCAGTTCGGCCTTCATGTCGGCGAAGCGGTCGAGGACTTTCTGGCGCTGGGTCGCGAGCATCTGCGGCACCAGTTCACGCAGGGTCACGACGTCTTCTTCTATGGAAGTCAGGCGCTCGTTGATCAGGCGTGCCAGCTCCGCGCCTTCGCGCTCGCGGCCGGCCTTGAGTTCCTTGAGACCTTGATTGAACAACGCCAGCGCATCGGCATTCAGCGCCTGTGGATCAGTCGCGTCGGCCACCAGTACGCCGGGCCAGGCCAGCACTTCCAGCGGGTTGAGTGCTGCCGGGTTCTTGATCAGGCCGGCAACGGTTTCGGCGGCGGCGACCAATTGCGCGGCGCGCTCGCGGTCGACCTGCAACGGCTTGCCGGTGCTTTCTTCGGTGAAGCGCAGGGTGCATTCCAGTTTGCCCCGCGACAGGCCCTGACGCAGGGCTTCACGCACTGAGCCCTCGAGGTCGCGGAACGACTCCGGAAGACGCAGGTGCGGTTCCAGATAGCGGCTGTTGACCGAGCGCAGTTCCCAGCTCAGGGTGCCCTGGGCGCCGGCTTTCTCAACGCGGGCGAAGGCGGTCATGCTGTGCACCATGGCGGTGACCTCGCAATGCAGATCGGCGCAGAAGGGATGTTCCGCAGGCTCGATATCAATGAATTTAAGCCGACTGGCAGCAAAGGCGCAGGATTGTAGCGCAGTGCGGCGGATGCGCCCAAACACACGGTGTGACAAAGGGCTGCAGGCCGTCGGTTATGTGCGTTTCAGGGCTCTGGGTCGACGGCCGGAATTTTTAACCCGTGCCCAGGCGCGGTGCAGCGCTCTATAATGCTCGGCAGTTTTCCGTCCCCAGTACAGGTATTCCCTATGAAACGTCCAAGTGGTCGCGCTGCCGATCAGCTCCGCTCGATCCGCATTACCCGCAACTACACCAAACACGCCGAGGGATCCGTACTGGTCGAATTCGGTGATACCAAGGTCATCTGCACTGTCAGCGTCGAAAACGGCGTGCCGCGTTTCCTCAAGGGCCAGGGCCAGGGCTGGTTGACCGCCGAGTACGGCATGCTGCCGCGTGCCACTGGCGAGCGTAACCAGCGTGAAGCGAGCCGTGGCAAGCAGGGCGGTCGCACCCTGGAAATCCAGCGCCTGATCGGCCGCTCCCTGCGCGCTGCGCTGGACATGTCCAAGCTGGGCGACGTGACCCTGTACGTCGACTGCGACGTGATTCAGGCTGACGGCGGCACCCGCACCGCCTCCATCACTGGCGCCATGGTGGCCCTGGTTGATGCACTGAAAGTGATCAAGAAGCGTGGCGGCCTCAAGGGCGGCGACCCGCTCAAGCAAATGATCGGCGCGGTGTCGGTCGGCATGTATCAGGGTGAGCCGGTGCTGGATCTGGACTATCTTGAAGATTCCGCCGCCGAGACCGACCTCAACGTGGTGATGACCAGCACCGGTGGCTTCATCGAAGTCCAGGGCACCGCCGAAGGCGCGCCGTTCCAGCCTGAAGATCTGAATGCCATGCTGGAACTGGCCAAGAAAGGCATGAACGAAATCTTCGAACTGCAAAAGGCTGCACTGGCCGACTGAGCAGGTTCGCAACCCGCAAGGATGACGCGATGAGTGACGAGCAAGAGTTGCTGCCAAAACCGAGCCAGGAGGTTCGCCAATGGACGATGTTTTGTCACTTGTCCGCCTTGCTGGGGATCTGGATTCCGTTCGGCAACCTGATCGGGCCGCTGATTCTGTGGCAGATGAAGCGCGAAACTGATCCGTTCATCGACGCTCAGGGCAAAGAGGCACTGAATTTCCAGATCACCGTGGCGATTGCTGCCGCGATCTGTCTGCTTTTGATGGTGCTGATCATCGGCTTCTTCTTGCTGGGCCTGCTGGCCATCGGCGCGCTGGTGTTGACGATCATTGCCGGGGTGAAGGCGAACGAAGGGTTCCCCTACCGTTATCCGTTCACCTGGCGGTTGATCAAATAACGATCAGCACAAATGACCTGTAATCAGCGCGCACAAAAAAGCCGACAGCGATGTCGGCTTTTTTGCATCCACAAATCGACGCTTAGATGGTCAGCGTCCAGTCGTAGTCGACGATCAGCGGCGCGTGCTGCGAGAACCGTGGCTGCCGCGGCAGGCGTGCACTGCGCACGAAGCGTCGCAGGCCCGGGGTCAGGATCTGGTAGTCGAAACGCCAGCCCAGATTCAGCATCTCGGCCTGTTCGTTGTCCGGCCACCAGCTGTACTGATCGCCTTCGCGGCTGACTTCGCGCAGGGCATCGACGTAACCCATGTTGCCGACAATCTCGTCCATCCAGGCGCGTTCTGGCGCCAGGAAGCCCGGGGATTGCTGGCTGTCGCGCCAGTTCTTGATGTCGAGCTTCTGCTGCGCCACGTACAGCGAGCCACAATAAATGTACTCGCGACGTTTACGCCGCTGCTTGTCCAGGTACTTGCCGAAGTCGTCCATGAGCTTGAACTTCTGGTTCAAGTCCTCATCGCCGTTCATCCCCGAAGGAAGCAGCAAGGTGGCAATACTGACTTTGTCGAAATCTGCTTGCAGGTAGCGCCCGTAGCGGTCGGCCGTCTCGAAACCGAGACCGCTGATGACAGCCTTCGGTTGCAACCGCGAATACAAAGCCACGCCACCTTGGGCAGGGACTTCAGCATCGCAGGCATAAAGGAAGTAGCCATCCAGTTGGAAGGCTGGGTCGTCCAGTTCAAAGGCGGAGGCACGGGTGTCCTGCAGACAGATGACGTCGGCATTCTGAGCTTGCAGCCAACTGAGCAAACCACGCTCGACTGCCGCCTGAATACCATTGACGTTCACACTGATGATCCGCATAAATGGCCCCAAAAATCGCGTGAGTGTATGATACACGGCGTCAAGCTAATTAGCTAAATCCGTGGTATTTGGGGTTTTTTTCATGCAAGCGTATCAGCGCGATTTCATTCGTTTTGCCATCGATCGCGGCGTTTTGCGCTTCGGTGAGTTCACCCTGAAGTCCGGGCGCACCAGTCCTTACTTCTTCAACGCCGGCCTGTTCAACACGGGCTCGGCCCTGGCGCAGCTGGGGCGTTTCTACGCGGCAGCCATCGCCGAAAGCGGCATTTCTTTCGACGTCCTGTTTGGCCCGGCCTACAAAGGCATCCCGCTGGCGGCAACCACTGCCGTCGCGCTGGCCGAGCATCACGACCGCGACCTGCCGTGGTGCTTCAACCGCAAGGAAGCCAAGGCCCACGGCGAAGGCGGCAGTCTGGTCGGCGCACCGCTGACCGGCGACGTGCTGATCATCGACGACGTGATCACCGCCGGCACCGCGATCCGTGAAGTGATGCAAATCATCGCGTCCCAGGACGGCGCCAAGGCCGCTGGCGTGCTGATCGCCCTGAACCGTCAGGAGCGTGGCAACGGCGAGTTGTCGGCAATCCAGGAAGTCGAGCGTGATTTCGGTATTCCGGTGATCAGCATCGTTTCGCTGAACCAGGTGCTGGAATTCCTCGCTGACGATCCGCAGCTCAAGCAGCATCTGCCAGCCGTGGAAGCGTACCGCGCCCAGTTCGGCGTCTGATGCGCTGCCCTTGTAGGAGCTGCCGAAGGCTGCGATCTTTTGATCTTGTTTTTTGAAAGCAAAACGTCAAAAGATCGCAGCCTTCGGCAGCTCCTACAGGGATTGCAGGCAAAAAAAGACCCCGCTCAGTCAGGCTGAGCGGGGTCTTTTGGTTTCCGCGACGCCTTACGGACGCTTGCGATTGCTGATCAGCGTGCCCACACCGGTATCGGTGAAGATTTCCAGCAGGATCGCGTTCGGTACGCGACCGTCGATGATCAGCGAGCTGCCGACACCGCCCTGAACTGCTTCCAGTGCACAACGGATCTTTGGCAGCATGCCGCCGTAGATGGTGCCGTCGGCGATCAGGTCGTCGACCTGCTGGGTGCTCAGGCCGGTCAACACGGTGCCCGACTTGTCCATCAAGCCGGCGATGTTGGTCAGCAGCATCAGCTTCTCGGCTTTCAGCGCCTCGGCGACCTTGCCGGCCACCAGATCAGCGTTGATGTTGTACGACTCGCCGTTCTCACCGACGCCGATTGGCGCGATCACCGGAATGAAGTTGCCTTTGACCAGCAGATTCAACAGTTCAGTGTTGATCCCGACCACTTCACCGACCTGACCGATGTCGATGATTTCCGGCTGGGTCATCTCCGGAGTCTGGCGGG
The DNA here is from genome assembly GCF_055760375.1 of Pseudomonas sp. m6p. Taxonomy (NCBI): domain Bacteria; kingdom Pseudomonadati; phylum Pseudomonadota; class Gammaproteobacteria; order Pseudomonadales; family Pseudomonadaceae; genus Pseudomonas; species Pseudomonas sp. m6p. The sequence goes on along the minus strand of NZ_CM147084.1, from coordinate 5,614,089 downwards.
TGACGGTCAGTTTCTTCGCACGAATCAGCCCGGCGTCTTTACCGGTCAGGCCGATGGCGCTGCCACCGTGACGGTTGATCAGGTTGACGATGCTTTTATTGACCTGGCCGCCGAGGACCATTTCCACCACGTCCATGGTCGCCGCGTCAGTGACGCGCATGCCATCGACAAAGTGGCTTTCGATCGACAGGCGCTTGAGCAGATCACCGATCTGCGGGCCGCCGCCGTGAACCACCACCGGGTTGATGCCCACGGCTTTCATCAAGACGATGTCGCGGGCGAAGCCGGTTTTCAGCTCCTCGCTTTCCATCGCGTTGCCGCCGTATTTGATCACCAGGGTCTTGCCGACATAACGTCGGATGTAAGGCAACGCTTCGGACAGAACCTGGGCGGTATGGGCGGCGGCTTCGCGTTCGAGGGTCATTCAGGGCTCCGGGTGAATCAGAACGGTAGTTGGAGATCAGGTGCAACGCGTTTCAGTTGGGTGTGGAACACCGCCTTGATACGCGCAAGTTCTGCCTCGTCATCGGCCTCGAAACGCAGCACCAGCACCGGTGTGGTGTTGGAGGCGCGCACCAGGCCCCAGCCTTTGGCGTAATCGACTCGCACGCCGTCAATGGTGGTCAGGTCAGCGCCTGGGCCCCACTGTGCGTCGTGCAGTGCATCAATGATGCTGAATTTGCTCTCTTCGGTCACATGGATATTGATTTCTGGCGTAGAAATATCGTTCGGGAAGGTCGCAAACAGCTCTTCGGCGGTGGATTTTTCCTTGCTGAGGATCTCCAGCAGCCGTGCGGCGCTGTAAATACCGTCGTCGAAACCGAACCAGCGCTCCTTGAAGAAGATGTGCCCGCTCATCTCGCCGGCCAATAGAGCGCCGGATTGTTTCATTTTCTTTTTGATCAACGAATGACCGGTCTTCCACATTAGCGGGCGACCACCGTACTCCTTGATCAGCGGCACCAGACGGCGGGTGCATTTGACGTCGAAGATGATTTCCGCGTCCGGGTTGCGCGCCACCACGTCGCGGGCGAACAGCATCAGCAGGCGATCCGGGTAGACGATGCTGCCAGTATTGGTCACCACGCCGACACGGTCGCCGTCACCGTCGAAGGCCAGACCGAGATCGGCGTTGGTTTCCTTGACCTTGGCGATCAGGTCGACGAGGTTCTCGGGTTTGCCCGGGTCCGGGTGATGGTTGGGGAAGTTGCCGTCGACTTCGCAGAACAGCGGAATGACTTCGCAGTTCAGCGCTTCGATCAGTTGCGGGGCGATCACGCCGGCCGCACCGTTGCCGCAGTCGACCACGACTTTCAGGCGGCGGGCCAGTTTGACGTCCTGGACGATTTCGGTGGTGTAGCGGTCAAGGATTTCGACTTGAGTGACGCTGCCCTGACCGCTGGTCAGGTCATTGGTCTTGATGCGCTCGTGCAGCACCTGGATCTGCTCGTTGGCGAGGGTGTCGCCGGCGATCACGATCTTGAAGCCGTTGTAGTTCGACGGGTTGTGGCTACCGGTGAGCATTACGCCAGACTTGCCGGCCAGCACGTTGGCCGCGTAGTACAGCGCCGGGGTCGGAACCAGGCCAACGTCGCTGACATGGCAGCCGCTCTCGGCGATACCGCGGATCAGTTCGGCAACCAGCTCCGGGCCGGACAGACGCCCGTCGCGGCCGACCGACACGTTCGGTTCACCCTGGGCCAGGCTCTGCGAGCCGATGGCGCGGCCAATCCAGTACGCGGTTTCGGCATTGAGGAATTCCGGCACGGTGCCGCGAATGTCATAGGCGCGGAAGATGCTGTCAGGTAGCTTCGGGGCGATCTTGGCTGGGGTGCTCATCTGCACAAATGCTCCATCTCGAAAGTGGCGGGACAGACCGACGATTCACTCGGCGGCAGGCTCAAACTGAAAGGTATGACGGCGTTTTCCACAGAGAGTTCGTGGTGTGAAAGGGCCATGACGCCTCGGCTGGCGTGGCTTTCGGCCGGCAAAACCTTGATTTTCGGTGCTAAACCTTCCGTGTGAATCTGCACAAATTCCCCCTGTAGGAGCTGCCGCAGGCTGCGATCTTTTGATCTTGCTCTTGAAAAACAAAGTCAAAAGATCGCAGCCTGCGGCAGCTCCTACAGGGAGACATTCGGTTATTTGGTGCCGGTATGACCGAAGCCGCCCGCGCCGCGCTCGGTTTCGACGAACTCTTCCACCATTTCGAAGTGCGCCTGTACTACCGGCACCAGCACCAGCTGCGCCAGACGCTCGCCGACGGTCATGGTGAAGTCGCTCTGGCCACGGTTCCAGCAGGAGACCATCAGCGGGCCCTGGTAATCCGAGTCGATCAGGCCGACGAGGTTGCCCAGCACGATGCCGTGCTTGTGGCCCATCCCCGAGCGCGGCAGGATCAGCGCGGCGAGGTTCGGGTCGCCGATGTAGACCGACAGGCCGGTAGGGATCAGCACGGTTTCACCCGGCTTGATCACGATGTCCTGCTCCAGCATGGCGCGCAGGTCGAGGCCGGCAGAGCCTGGAGTGGCGTATTGTGGCAGCGGGAATTCGGTACCGATGCGGGGGTCGAGGATCTTGGCTTGCAAAGCGTGCATGTAAATTAAACCTGGTTCAGACGTTCGGCGATAAAAGTGACCAGTTGGCGAGCGATCTTGCCCTTGCTGGTCTGGGCGAAAACGGTGGCGTGAAGCTCACGGTCGATCACGCTGCAGGCGTTTTCTTCGCTGTTGAACCCGATGCTCGGATTGGCCACGTCGTTGGCGACGATCAAATCGAGATTCTTGTCTTTCAGCTTGCGTGCAGCGTAGTCGAGCAGGTGTTCGGTCTCGGCGGCGAAGCCGACACTGAACGGGCGGTCGGGGCGGGTTGCGATGGTGGCCAGGATGTCCGGGTTACGCACCATTTGCAGGACGAAGCCGTCGCCGCTTGTAGGGTCTTTCTTGAGTTTTTGCGGGGCAACGACTTCCGGACGGTAGTCCGCCACCGCTGCCGAGGCGATGAACACATCACACGGGATGGCGGATTCGCAGGCCGCGAGCATGTCGCGGGCACTGACCACGTCGATGCGGGTGACGCGATCCGGCGTTGGCAGGTGCACCGGGCCGCTGATCAGGGTCACGCGGGCGCCGGCTTCCACCGCGGCTTCGGCCAGAGCAAAGCCCATTTTCCCGGAACTGTGGTTGGTGATGTAGCGCACCGGGTCGATGTTTTCCTGAGTCGGGCCGGCGGTGATCACCACGTGTTTGCCGGTCAGTGCCTGACGCTGGAAGCAGTCCGCCGCACACTGCGCCAGATCGGTGGCTTCCATCATCCGGCCCATGCCGACGTCACCGCAGGCCTGGCTGCCGGAGGCCGGGCCGAAGGTCTTCAGGCCACGGCTTTCAAGCAGTTGCAGGTTGGCCTGGGTCGCCGGATCGCGCCACATGGCCTGGTTCATTGCCGGCGCGATCGCCACTACGGCGTCGGTAGCAAGAACCAGCGTGGTCAGCAAATCGTTGGCGATGCCCTGGGCCAGACGGGCGATCAGGTCGGCGGTAGCCGGGGCGATCAATACCAGATCGGCCCACTTGGCCAGCTCGATGTGGCCCATCGCCGCTTCGGCAGCCGGGTCGAGCAAGTCGAGGTGAACCGGGTGCCCCGACAGGGCCTGCATGGTCAGCGGGGTGATGAACTCGGCGCCGCCATGGGTCATGACCACGCGCACTTCGGCACCCTGGTCGATCAGGCGACGAACCAGATCGGCGCTCTTGTAGGCTGCAATGCCGCCGCCGACGCCCAGAACGATGCGTTTCCGATACAGCCGCTGCATAGGTCTGCCTTTCATTTCGTGGTTGATACGTGGCGAAACCCCCTCCCCAGGGTGAATTCGCCCGCAAAAAAGATGGGCTACGATATCACAGCGACCGCTACGGAACAGCGGCGCCCACAGACAAGGAAGGTGTATGAGTATTCGCGATTGGCCGGCGGCGGAGCGGCCGCGAGAAAGGTTGTTGGAACAGGGCCCTGCGAGCCTTTCAGACGCCGAGTTGCTGGCGATTTTTTTGCGTACGGGAGTCGCTGGAAAAAGCGCAGTGGACCTGGCGCGACACTTGTTGAATCAGTTCGGCAGCCTGCGTTTGTTGCTTGAGGCCGATCAGGAAGCATTCAGCAAACAGTTGGGGCTGGGGCCCGCAAAGTTTGCGCAGTTGCAGGCTGCTCAAGAAATGAACCGCCGGTATCTGGCCGAACGCTCACGTAGAGAGCCGGCACTGGAGAATCCACAGGCTGTTCGGGATTACCTCAAATCCATGCTGCGCCATGAGCCCCACGAGGTGTTTGGCTGCCTGTTTCTTGATTCCAAGCATCAAGTGCTGACGTTCGAGGCGCTGTTTCGTGGCTCCATCGACAATACCAGCGTGCATCCCCGGGAAGTGGTGAAGCGCTCACTGGCCAACAACGCGGCGGCGGTGATTCTCTGCCACAACCATCCATCGGGGAACAGCGATCCGAGCCAGGCGGATCGGCAACTGACCAAGCGCTTGCAGAAGGCTCTGGACCTGATTGATGTACGGGTGCTGGATCACTTCATCATTGGCGACGGCGAGCCGCTGTCGATGGCGGAGTGTGGCTGGATGTAGCCGGCCTACCCCCTGTAGGAGCTGCCGGAGGCTGCGATCTTTTGATTTTGTTTTTCAGATCAAAAGATCGCAGCCTCCGGCAGCTCCTACAGGGGGATTGTGCTGTGGTGGGTTATTTCAGGTTGACCTTGGAATAGTCCTGGCGGCCAAACGGGCTGACGGAGTAACCCTGCACATCCTTGCGCGTCAGCGCATAAGCGGTCGGGTGTGCCAGCGGCAACCACAGCGCCTGCTGCTGAATCTGCGCCTGCGCCTGTTCATACAGTTTGGTGCGCACTCCTTGCTCGCTGGTGGTTTTGCCGGCGCTGATCAGCTTGTCCAGGTCGGCATTGCAGTAGCGGGCGAAGTTGGTGCCGGACTTCACTGCTGCGCAGGAAAACTGCGGCGTGAGGAAGTTGTCCGGATCACCGTTGTCGCCGGCCCAGCCCATGAACAGCAGGTCATGCTCGCCAGCCTTGGCGCGGCGAATCAGTTCGCCCCACTCGATCACGCGGATTTCCGCCTGAATGCCGATCTCTGCCAGGTCCGATTGCAGCAACTGCGCGCCCAGACTCGGGTTCGGGTTGAGCAGGCTGCCGGACGGACGCGTCCAGATGGTGGTCTGGAAGCCGTCCTTGAGTCCGGCCTTGGCCAGCAGCGCCTTGGCTTTGGCCACGTCGTGCGGATAGCCCGGCAGGTTCTTTGCGTAGCTCCAGGTGTTCGGCGGGTAAGGGCCGTTGGCCGGTTCCGCGGTGTCTTCGAACACGGCTTTGACGTAGTTGGCCTTGTCGAAGGCGAGGTTGATCGCCTGGCGCACTTCCGGTTTGTCGAGCGGTGGATGCTGGCTGTTGATGCCGACGAAAGCGGTCATGAACGCGTCAGTCTTTTCCACTTTCAGCGTCGGCTCTTCCTGCGCGGCCTTCACGTCCAGCGGTTTTGGCGACAAGGCGATCTGGCATTCGTTGCGCCGCAGTTTTTGCAGGCGCACGTTGGCGTCAGGGGTGATGGCGAAGATCAGCGGATCGACCGCAGGCTTGCCGCCAAAGTAGTCCGGGTTGGCCTTGTAGCGCACCGAGGCGTCTTTCTGGAAGCGCGTGAACACGAACGGGCCGGTACCGATCGGTTGGCTGTTGAGCTTGTCGGTGGCGTCGGCCTTGAGCAGCTTGTCCGCATATTCGGCGGAATAGATGGAGGCGAAGCCCATGCTCAGTGTCGCGAGGAACGTCGAATCCGGGTGGTCAAGGGTAAAGCGCACGGTCAGCGGGTCGAGTGCGTCGATCTTCTTGATCAACGTCGGCAACTGCATGGACTGGGCGTGCGGGAATCCGCTTTGCGCCACTTTGTGCCATGGGTTGGCCGGGTCGAGCATGCGGTCGAAGCTGAACTTGACGTCTTCGGCGCTCAGGGTGCGGGTCGGCTTGAAATAGTCAGTGCTGTGAAACTTCACCTGCGGGTGCAGCTTGAACACGTAACTCAGGCCATCGGGGCTGACTTCCCAGCTGTCGGCCAGGCTTGGCACGACTTTGCCGCTGGCGGTGTCGAAGTCCACCAGGCGGTTCATCAGTACGTCGGCCGAGGCATTGGTGGTGGTCAGCGAGTTGTATTGCACCACGTCGAACCCTTCAGGGCTGGCCTCGGTGCACACACTCAGGGCGGCAGCCTGGGCCAATGGGCTCAGCAGAAGCGGGGCGAGCAACAGGGGTAGGGCAGCGAGGCGCATGGTCGGCTTCCTTTACAGATCGAAGGCCCATCTGCAGGTGCAGTCTGGAAAAGGGTTACCCTAGAGGGCTGGATTGCAAATGACTATCCCCTTTTTGCATTTTTCGGGCCGGGACAGTGGTGTTTTTCAGACCACGGTGCGCGAGGAAAAGTCGGGAACCTCTTTTACAGCGGTTTTCTGCGACGAGTGGTCAAAACGCGCCTCAGCCTTTATCCAAAGCGTCCGCAGCCGGAAAATGCGCGTTTTTACCGGTCGATTGCACATCCATTGTTGTTGCACCCCGGTCTTTCTGGTATAAAGCAGCGCTCTTTTCTAGGGGCCCGGTTCCTTCACTGTAGGTGTAGCCGGTAAGACCTCTAAAGAAACGCGGCGCCTGGCGCCAAATGACTGAGAGATTAAGCGGCCAACCCATGCCGGGTTGGGCATGTGGTTTTAGAGGGCTGAGGCATGTCGAGAGTATGTCAAGTTACCGGTAAGGGTCCGGTAACCGGGAATAACATTTCCCACGCAAACAACAAAACCCGTCGTCGTTTCCTGCCGAACCTGCAGCATCACCGCTTCTGGGTTGAAGAAGAGAAACGTTTCGTACGCCTGCGCGTTTCCGCCAAAGGCATGCGTATCATCGACAAGCGTGGCATCAGCGTTGTGCTGGCCGAGCTGCGTCGCGACGGCAAGATTTAAGGGAGCTAATCATGCGTGAATTGATTCGTTTGATTTCGAGCGCCGGTACTGGTCACTTCTACACTACCGACAAGAACAAGCGTACTACCCCGGACAAAATCGAGATCAAGAAATATGATCCGGTTGTTCGCAAGCACGTGATCTACAAGGAAGGCAAAATCAAGTAATTGATTTTTCCCGACTTACGAAAAAGGCCCGTATCTCACGATACGGGCCTTTTTTGTTGCCTCGGATTTCTGCGGTGTCAGGCCGGGCCTCATCGCTGGCAAGCCAGCTCCCACAGTGATTACCGGTGTTCACAATGTTGGTGTTAATCACAAAACCTGTGGGAGCTGGCTTGCCAGCGATAGGGCCGGATCAGTCAGCGAAAGTCCTCAAGCCTTCTGTTCAAAGATCACATAGACCTTGCGGCAAGCCTCCAGCACTTCCCAGGTGCCACGGAAGCCTGCTGGAATCACAAAGCGGTCACCCACGCGCAAGGTCTTGGCATTGCCATCGCTGTCACGCAGCACCGAAACTCCCTGCAGGATTTCGCAATATTCGTGCTCGGTGTAATTGACCGTCCATTGGCCAACCGCACCTTCCCACACGCCAACACCCATTTGCCCGCAAGGACTGTCGTACTGGTTGAACACCGCTTGCTCGGGATCACCCTTGAGCACTTTGGCCGGGTCCGGGCGATAGCGTTCGGCTGCGCTGGTGGTCAGGCTGATGTCGACGACGTTCTGGATGTTCATTGTTGTTTTCTCCCGTGATGACGGCGCGGTGGCTTGAAAGGGCCAGAGTCTATGTTTATTAAAATGAACACCGCAAGGTCGTATGGCGCGCTTATGTCAAATATATTGAAACAAACCCGGCCGCTGGTTTAGGGTGGCGGGTGCCTTGGGCCGAAAAGCAGGCTGGCCGGGCAGCATTCCTGAAGACGACCGCGAAGAACGCGGCGCTCTATTCAACAAGAGGAGGACACTCGAATGACCACCCTGACTCGTGCCGATTGGGAACAACGTGCCCGCGACCTGAAGATCGAAGGCCGCGCCTACCTCAACGGTGAATACACCGACGCCGTCTCCGGCGAGACTTTCGAGTGCATCAGCCCGGTCGATGGCCGTCTGCTGGGCAAGATCGCCAGCTGTGACGCCGCCGACGCTCAGCGCGCCGTGGAAAACGCTCGCGCCACCTTCAATTCCGGCGTCTGGTCGCGCTTGGCACCGACCAAACGCAAAGCCACCATGATCCGTTTCGCCGGCCTGCTCAAGCAGCACGCCGAAGAACTGGCGCTGCTCGAAACCCTCGACATGGGCAAGCCGATCAGCGATTCGCTGTACATCGACGTGCCCGGCGCGGCGCAGGCCCTGAGCTGGAGCGGCGAGGCGATCGACAAGATCTACGACGAAGTCGCCGCCACTCCGCACGATCAACTCGGTCTGGTGACCCGCGAGCCGGTGGGCGTGGTCGGCGCCATCGTGCCGTGGAACTTCCCGCTGATGATGGCCTGCTGGAAACTCGGCCCGGCGCTGTCGACCGGTAACTCGGTGATCCTCAAACCATCGGAAAAATCCCCGCTGACCGCCATCCGCATCGCTGCGCTGGCCGTTGAGGCCGGTATTCCGAAAGGCGTGCTCAACGTGCTGCCGGGTTACGGCCACACCGTTGGCAAGGCGTTGGCGTTGCACAACGATGTCGACACGCTGGTGTTCACCGGTTCGACCAAGATCGCCAAGCAGTTGATGATCTATTCCGGCGAATCGAACATGAAGCGCGTGTGGCTGGAAGCCGGCGGCAAGAGCCCGAACATTGTCTTCGCCGATGCGCCGGACCTGCAAGCCGCTGCCGAATCCGCCGCCAGCGCCATCGCCTTCAACCAGGGCGAGGTCTGCACCGCCGGTTCGCGTCTGCTGGTCGAGCGTTCGATCAAGGATAAATTCCTGCCGATGGTGATCGAGGCGCTGAAAACCTGGAAGCCGGGCAACCCACTGGATCCGGCGACCAACGTTGGTGCGCTGGTCGATACCCAGCAGATGAATACCGTGCTGTCGTACATCGAATCCGGTCACAGCGACGGCGCCAAACTGGTCGCTGGCGGCAAGCGCATTCTTCAGGAAACCGGTGGCACCTACGTCGAGCCGACGATTTTCGACGGTGTGAGCAACGCGATGAAGATCGCTCAGGAAGAGATCTTCGGCCCTGTGCTCTCGGTCATCGCTTTCGACACCGCCGAAGAGGCGATCCAGATCGCCAACGATACGCCGTATGGCCTGGCCGCAGCAGTGTGGACCCAGGACATCTCCAAAGCGCACCTGACCGCCAAAGCGTTGCGCGCCGGCAGCGTGTGGGTCAATCAGTACGACGGCGGCGACATGACCGCACCGTTCGGTGGCTTCAAGCAGTCGGGCAACGGTCGTGACAAGTCGCTGCATGCATTCGACAAGTACACCGAGCTGAAGGCGACGTGGATCAAGCTGTAAGCCGTTAACGGGAGCCCGGCAACTCCGGCTCCCTGACGAAACAGCGATCCCCTGTGGGAGCGGGTTTTTGTGGCGAGGGGATTCATCCCCGATGGGCAGCGCAGCGGCCCCAGAACCGGACAATGCGGATTTGCAGATACACCGCATGCTCAGGTTTTGCGACTGCTGCGCAGCCGATCGGGGATAAATCCCCTCACCACAAAGGCCCGCTCCCACATTTGGTTTTGTGGTGTACATAAAAATAATCCACAGGAGCGTGGACCATGCGTTGGGCGACGTATTTCGCCGTGTTGGCGTCTGTCTTGAGTGTCGGTCTGGCCCTGGGGGTCAGCATGCCGCTGGTGTCGTTGCGTCTTGAGGGTTGGGGCTATGGCTCTTTCGCCATCGGTGTGATGGCGGCGATGCCGGCGATTGGCGTATTGCTGGGCGCGAAGATTTCCAGTCATCTGGCGGCGCGTTTCGGCACAGCCAACCTGATGCGCCTGTGCCTGTGGGCCGGCGCGTTGTCGATTGGCTTGCTGGCGCTGCTGCCGAGTTATCCGATCTGGCTGGTATTACGCCTGATGATCGGGGTGATCCTGACCATCGTGTTCATCCTTGGCGAAAGCTGGATCAACCAACTGGTCGTCGAACACTGGCGCGGACGACTGGTCGCGCTGTATGGCAGCAGTTATGCATTGAGCCAACTGTCTGGTCCATTGCTTCTGGGGGCGCTGGGTACTGAACATGATTATGGATTCTGGGTCGGCGTCGGGCTGCTGACGGTTTCGCCTTTTCTGTTGATGGGCCGCAGCGGGGCGCCGAGCAGTGAAGCCAGCAGTGTGACCTTCGGCGATCTCTGGGGATTTGCCCGCGAGTTGCCGGCGATTGCCTGGGCGGTGTCGTTGTTCGCCGCGTTCGAGGCGATGATCCTCACGCTGCTGCCGGTGTATTGCCTGCAGCAGGGCTTCACTGCCGAGATTGCACTGGCGATGGTCAGCACCGTGGTGGTCGGCGACGCGCTGCTGCAACTGCCGATTGGCGCGTTGGCAGACTACCTGTCGCGGCGCACGTTGTTCACCGGATGCGCGGTGATCCTGATGCTGTCGAGCCTGGCGATTCCGCTGTTGCTCGATACGCTGCTGATCTGGCCGTTGTGGGTGTTGTTCGGGGCCAGTGCCGGTGGCCTGTTCACCTTGTCACTGATCCTGATTGGCGAGCGTTACCGCGACGATGCGCTGGTGCGGGCCAATGCGCACATTGCGCAGCTGTGGGGTGTGGGCTGTCTGATCGGGCCTTTGCTCGCGGGGGCGGGCAGTCAGTGGATCAGCGGGCATGCGTTGCCATTGTTGATGGCGGCGGGGGCGTTCGGGTTGGTGATACTGCTGATGCGCCAAGGTGCATTCGGGACGGTGCAAACGGCTTAAGGTCAAAAGATCGCAGCCTGCAGGGAAACCGCATTCCTCCAGTGTAGGAGCTGCCGCAGGCTGCGATCTTTTGCTTTTTAAAGCATCCGTTCCAGGCCCACCGTGGTGCTGAACCACGCATTGAAGCGCCGCCACCAGCTCCCGGGTTCCTGGGTCAGCGTGTGCATCTGACCGTTGTCCTCGGTCACCCAGACAATCTTCCCATCCTGCAATTTCGCCTGATAACTCAGGGCTGGCGCCATGCCTTGCAGCGCCAGTTCGCGCACATGTCCGGCCAGCTCCGGGCTGTCCACCAGCACCCCGACTTCGGTGTTCCACAACACTGAGCGCGGATCGAAGTTGAACGAGCCGATGAACGCTTTCTGTCGATCGAAAATCATCGCCTTGCTGTGCAGGCTGGAGTCCGAGCCGCGGAACGACTTGCTGTAAAACAAATGCGGACCGCTGCCATAGTTGTCCCCGGGCTGACGGCGCAGTTCATACAGTTTCACACCGTGTTCCAGCAACGCCTTGCGGTACGGCGCGTAACCGCCGTGCACCGCGGGCACATCGGTGGCTTCCAGCGAATTGGTCAGCAGGCTCACCGAGACCCCGGCGTCGGCGCGTCCGGTCAGGTACACCAGCCCCGGCTGGCCGGGCACGAAGTACGCCGAAATCATGATCAGTTCTTTGCTGACGCCGCGCAGCTCCGGCGCCAGTTGCGTGGTCAGCAGCAGTTGCGGATCCGGCTCGTCCTTGGCCAGCACCTTGCTCGGCGCGTCCCACAGTGCCTGGTTCCAGGCCCAGATCAGTTCCTTGCGCCAGATATCCATGCGCGGCGCGGTCTTGAACGTCATCAACTGTTGATACAGCGCGTGGTTCTGTTTGCGGGTTTCATCCAGCGATTCTTCCAGGCGTGTGCGGGTGTTTTGCAGGTCTTTGATGCTCGGTTTGCTGGAGAGGAATTCGTCGATCGGCTTGCTCAGTGCGCTGTTCCAGTACTGATCGAAACTGTGCCCGAGCTGTTCGGCCACCGGGCCCACGCTGAGCATGTCGATGTCGGTGAAATTCAGGTTCGGCTCGGCATCGAAGTACTCGTCGCCCAGATTGCGCCCGCCGACGATGGCCACGCTGTTGTCGGCCAGAAACAGTTTGTTGTGCATGCGCCGGTGTTGCAGCGACAGGTTGAACAGGCGTCCGGCTGCGCGGGTCACGCCGGTGCTGCGACCCAGGTGCAGCGGGTTGAACAGGCGAATCTGGATCTGTGGGTGTGCCGCCAGCGTGGCGATGGTCGTGTCCAGACCGTCGCTGGTGGTGTCATCGAGCAGGATGCGTACGCGCACGCCGCGGTCGGCAGCCTTGAGCAGTTCTTCCACCAGCATCCGCGTGCTGACACCGTCGTGAACGATGTAGTACTGCAAGTCGAGGCTGGTTTGCGCATTGCGAATCAGTTCGGCGCGCGCGGTGAACGCTTCAGTGCTGTTGGACAGCAAGCGGAAGCCGGAACGGCCCTGATAAGGCGCGGCCTGGGCCTGGATCGAGCGGCCGAATGCGGAGCCGGTGGCCGGCAATACCTGGCTGGGTTCGCGCGGTACATCAAGGGTTGCGCAACCACTGGCCAACGAACACAACACGCAGACAGCGAGCAATTTTTTTCCGGGTCGCACGTTGCTTTCTCGGCTGGAGGCTGGGGGGGCGGAGTATGGCATGCAGAGGATTTCAAAGACCCTTCAAGGCAGATCCTCGCCACATTGGGTAAACCATTAGTCGTTCGAAAGTAGGAATGAGTTCGCATGTGGCTTTGGACTATTTGCTTTGTCGTTTTTTCTGTTTTGGCTTGGTGCCTATTCCTACATACGGAGCCTACAAAAAACGAAATCATCGCCCCGGCGTTCACGGCCTCGTGAAAGCGATGCACTGAACCACTGCCATTTAAATAGCCGAACAGGTAGGGACTGATGAAAACATCAACATGGATGGCCGCCGTTGCGGCTGCAGTAATACCCACACTGGCGGTTGCCGAAAGCGTGGACCTGAGCGTGATCGGAACCATCATTCCGACGTCGTGCATTCCCGCGTTCGCCGGTGGCGGCACGGTAGATTTGCGCAAGATATCGGCAGCCACGCTGAACAAGACCACGCAGACGCTGCTGCCGACTCACGATATATCGCTGCACATCAACTGCGATGCGCCAGCACCGGTGGAAGTGTCGGTCAGAGACAATCGCGCGGCGACCAAACTGCCGGGTATCAGCGATGGCGCCGGTAACAGCGATGCGGCCTTGTTCTATGGCCTGGGTGAAATCAACGGCATCCGTATCGGTGGCTTTGCGCTGCGCCACGGGCGTCCGGAGGCCGACGGCATCCAGCAGACCCTGATCACCCGAAGCCTGGCGGCGCCGACGTGGCAACTGCCTTCCTCGCCGCTGGTAAGCAATGCCCCGGCGCTGTACTCCTGGGGGACGGGCGTGGCCGCTGGCCCGGTCGCGGCGCGCCACCACGGGTTTCCGATGAGCCTGCTGCCGATCATTGGTCCGAGTAACGCACTGCCGATCACCAGCGAGATTCCGCTCGATGGCCCGGTCACGTTCGATATGTACTACCTCTGATCGTCAGAACCCGGCCATGGCCGGGTTCTTTCTCGCTCTTTCGGCGCGCCCTTTGACGGGGGCGTTGCCATTCCCAGCGGAACAATACCGATGCTGATTTCGATGTGTCGTCCTGTCTTCAGGGCGCTGCCACTGTGCCTGCTCGCCCTGCTTTTGATGCCTGTCGTCCACGCTGCGGGCATGGTGCCGCAGACCCCTGTGTTGGTGGTGGATGAGGGCGTGGGCGAAGCAACCATGAACGTGCGCAATACCGAAACGCGTCCGGCCCTGCTGCATACCACGATCGTAGACATCGAGCCGCATGATCAGACGCTGTTGCTGTTCAGCCCGTCGGTGGCCCGGGTCGAGGCCGGCGCGGTGCAGCAGGTACGGTTTATTTTGCAGAGCGCCGAACCGTTGCAGACCGAGCGTCTGAAGCGGGTGATCTTTGAGGGGATCAATCCTGTCGCAGGTGTCGACGGCGCCCGGGTCAATCTGGGGGTTCGGCAAAACCTGCCGGTGATCCTGCGCCCCGCCGGCCTGCCAGTCGAGCGCGAGCCATGGAAGCGGCTGCGCTGGTCGGCCACGGCTGAAGGCCTGCTGGTCAGTAATCCCAGTCCTTACGTTGTGCGGCTGGCGAAGGCGATTGTTCCGCTGCCGGGCACGCAGGTGGTGGAGCTGCCGCGTACCTGGATCCTGCCCGGAGAGCGCCTGTCCGTCTGGTTACCGTTGAGCTCGACGGTGCGGGCCATGGCCGTACGGATTTTTCCGGCCACCACCTATGGCTTTGCGGTGGATCACTTTGATGCTCCGGTAACGCATTGATGCGCGGTTCTGCCCGTCGGGGACTGGCGCTGGTGATGGCTCAGGGTGTCGGCGTGGCGCTGGCCGGCGAGGTGGTGGAGTTCGATACGCAGATGCTTCGCGAGCGCGGACTCGATCCGGCATTGGCAGCGTACTTTCGCCAGGCACCGCGTTTCTCCCAAGGCACACGTCTGGTCGCGCTGGAGGTCAATGGACAGCCTCGAGGTCGGGTGTTCGTGACGTTCGATGCCGAGGGCGAGCCGTGCCTGCAACCGGCCTTGCTCAAGGCTGCCGGCGTGCGCGCACAAGCGGCTCCGGCGCCGGTCGACCCGTGTCTGACACTGCGCGAAGGTCTGCCCTCGGCCATCGTCGAGCTGCATCCCGGCCAGGAGCAGATCGACCTGCTGCTACCGACCGACCTGCTGGCGTTGCCGGAACATCAACCGCACACCTTCACCAACGGCGGTGTCGGCGGCGTGTTCAATTACGATGCGTTGGTCATGGGCGGCCAGTCAGGGGGGCAGCGCAGCGATTTTCGCAGCCTGGGTTCGGAGATTGGCTTGAACGCTGGCAACTGGGTTTTGCGCAGTCGCCAGTCCTATACGCAATTGCCCGACAGTACGCGCTTCGAGCATCTGTATGCCTATGGCATGCGCACCCTGGAAGACTACGAAACCAGCGTGCAGATCGGTCAGTTGAACCTGCAGTCGCCCTTGTTTGCCGGCGAAGCGTTCAGCGGTGTGCAGATTCTGCCGGAGGATGCGTTCGCGCAATTGCGCGCGGCACAGCAGGGCGCGCGTGGCGAGGTCGAGGGCATTGCCTGGTCGCCCTCGCGAATCGAAGTCCGACAGAACGGTTTGCTGATCTACACCACGCGGGTTCCCGGTGGGCCATTCACTCTGCGCGCGCTGCCATTGTTGAGCACCCAACTCGACCTCGAAGTCAGCGTGCACGAGCAAGAAGGGCAGGTGCGGCGTTTCCGCGTTCCTGCAGCCAGTCTTCAAGACGCGCAATCAGACCGTGCGGACGGCTTCAATCTGGCGCTGGGCACGGTGCGACGCCAGGGTGCGGATGATCGTCAGGCGCCATCGTTTGCCACCTTTGGCCGGGAATGGAGTCTGTCGCGAGCGTTGCGCGTGAGCGGCGGGATCCTGGGTGGGGCGGACTACCTGTCGGCAGGCTGGGGGCTGCAGCGTCAATGGCCGGGCAATCTGAGCAGCGGTGTGCGCCAGGTGCTGTCCAGTGATCGAGAGACAGGTATTGCAGGGCATCAATTACAAATGACCGTCAGTGCCGTGTTGTCGCCGAATCTGTCCACCAGCGTGGTTGCCGTGCGCCGTGGTCAGGGCTTTCGCACCCTGTCAGACACAGGGTGGAACAAGCAGCGGGGACGCGCCGAGGCCACCGGGCGCGATCACTGGACATTTTCGCTCAACGGTACTGTCGAGCGCTGGGGGGCATTCGGCATGACCTGGTCGCGCTACACCAGCGTGGACGGGCCACCCAACATGCGCCTGGGTTTGTCCTGGTCGCAGACGTTGCCCGAGCGGATCAGCCTGTCGTTGAGTCTTGAGCGCAGCATCGGCGATACCGACGCGTGGCGTCGGGGCACCTCGGCTTATCTGACGGTCGGGATGCCATTGGGTGAGCAGCGCAGGGCTCGTAGCTATGTGCGCAGCGATCCGCGATCCGGAGTGCGCAGTGGCGTGTCGATGAGCGAGGTGCTCAGTGAAACCCTGGCTTATAGCGCCAGCGCCGAACAGCGTGAAGCCGCAGCGCCATCGCTGGGATTGCGGGTCAACGCACTGACGCATTACAGCCGTGTGGACCTGGGCCTGAACCAGCGTGACAGCGCAAGTGAGTTCGACGTGGGCCTGCGTGGCGGCATGGTGCTGCATCGCGACGGTGTGACGCTGTCGCCGTATCCGCTGCGCGAGACCTTTGCCGTGCTCAAGGCTGGTGACCGTGCGGGTCTGAAGCTGTACACGCCGCAAGGTCCGGTGTGGACGGACGTTTCGGGCCGGGCAGTAGCGGCGAGTCTGCCGCCCTATGCGACGGCCAGGCTGGAGGTCGACCCACTGAGCCTGCCGCGCAATGTGGAGGTGCTCGACGGTTATCAGGAAGTGGAGGCCGGGCGCGGCTCGGTTCAGCATCTGGATTTCACCGTCACCCGTGTGCGGCGTGTGCTGTTGAAGGCCAGAACGGTTGATCGGCAATGGCTGCCCAGTGGTTTGCTTGTTCAAGACCGGCAAGGCGCATTCGTGACTACGGTGCTTGAGGCCGGGACGATCTTTCTTCCGGATATCAAACCCGGGCAGTTGCTGCGGGTGCAACTGTCGGATAGCGCGCACTGCGACCTGCAATTCAATCTGGCTGAAGCGCCGGACGAGCACGCGTTGATCGAGCCCGTCGACGCGCTCTGTCAGCCTTTGAATCTCACATGAGCGAGTTATTGCGCATGCTTCGACGGATTATCCTGATCACGCTGGGAGCGCTGGCAGCAACGTCGGTCATGGCCAGCGACGCCTGTCAGATGACGCTCTCACCGAGCGCTGTGGATTATGGCGTTTCGACGCGCACGGAGCTGCGCGCCCGGCAATCGGGCAATGACGGCAGTTTTGGGGTGCGCACGGTTCATCTACGGATTCAATGTCCGGCCGCGCGTTCGTTCACCTGGTCGTTTTCTGCCCCGAACAGCGATGCGCTGGATTATCGCTGGGCAGCGGGACGCTTGCAGCTACGCATGGTGGCGGCGCGTCTGGATGGCGCGCCGGTGCAATGGCAGCGCGAGGGAGGCCGGACGGGCGCGGCGGATCTGCTGCAGCCTGGTGATCGCATCGTGAACCGGCGCGCGGGCAGCATCGCCACCGGGCGCCATCTGGAGGTGGAACTGCAGATCGAAGCCCGCGTCAGCGATACCTCAAGCCGTGTCGCCGACCTTCAGCGCTTCGAGGGATACGGTACGTTTCAGCTCGAGTGATTCGGACTCGGCCAGCAGCCGGATCGCCGCCGCGCCGACCTTGCGCACTGCTTCTTCGATCTGCGGTGTCGGTTTGGCCGCGTAATTCATCCGCAAACAATTGCGATACTTGCCCGACGCGGAAAAGATGCTGCCGACGGCAATCTGCACGCCTTGGTCATGCAATGCACGATTGAGTTTCAGCGTATCGAAAGCCTCCGGCAATTCGACCCAGAGCATGAAGCTGCCTTGCGGACGACTGGCGCGAGTGCCGGCCGGGAAATAGCGCGTCACCCAATCGATCATTACGTCGCGATTGCGCTGGTATTGCGTGCGCATTCTCCGCAAGTGCGGCTCGAAGTAGCCACCTTTGAGGAATTCGGCAATGGCAATCTGCGGCTGTGGCGCGGTGGAACCGGTGCTGATGTATTTCATGTGCAGCACCCGTTCCAGATACCGTCCCGGCGCGACCCAACCGATGCGCAGCCCCGGCGCCAGGGTCTTGGAAAACGAACTGCACAGCAGCACGCGGCCATCCTCGTCGAAGGATTTTATCGTGCGCGGTCGCGGGTAGGTGTAAGCCAGTTCGCCATACACGTCGTCCTCGATGATCGCCACATCGAAACGCTGCGCCAGCGTCAACAACGCGCGTTTGCGCGACTCCGGCATGATGTAGCCCAGCGGGTTGTTGCAGTTGGGGGTGATCTGGATGACCTTGATCGGCCACTGCTCCAGCGCCAGTTCCAGCGCTTCGAGGCTGATGCCGGTCAGTGGATCGGTGGGGATTTCCAGGGCTTTCATGCCCAGCCCTTTGAGGGTCTGCATGGCGCCGTGGAAGCTCGGCGAATCCACCGCAACGATGTCGCCCGGCTCGCAGATCGCGTGGATGCTGGTGGACAGCGCTTCGTGGCAACCGGTGGTGATCACCAGATCGCTGGCGCTCAACTGGCAGCCGGAATCGAGCATCAACCGGGCGATCTGTTCGCGCAGTTCGAGGGTGCCGTGGATGTTGTCGTAATACAGCCCGGGCATGTCCTGCCGGCGACTGATCCGCGCCAGCCCACGCAGCAGTGGTTTCAGGGTGGGCGTGGTCACGTCGGGCATGCCGCGACCCAGTTGCACCACGTCCTTGCGCGGTACTGCGCGAATCAGCTCCAGCACTTGATCCCACTGCGAAATCTCCACCGGCCGCTGCGCCGGACGCCCGACGGCGGGCAGCTCCGGCAGCTCGCGGCCCACCGGCACAAAGTAGCCGGACTTGGGTTTCGGCGTTGCCAGGCCGCTGTCTTCAAGCATGCGATAGGCCTGCTGCACGGTGCTCAGGCTGACCCCGTGTTCTACGCTCAAGGCGCGCACCGAAGGCAGGCGATCACCGGGTCGGTAGAAGCCTTGTTCGATGCGGGTGCCGAGCAGCTCGGCGAGGTTCACATACAGGGTCATGGCACTGCCTCGATGCAGGTGATTCGTTAAACCAGTACAGATGCAGCAAAAATCGGTGATTCAGACGCAGAAACGGCAAATCTGTATGGGATTAATACAGGTGTGTTGAATCTGTAATGCTTTTGCCGACCCGCGCATCATGGAATCTCTGGCTACCCAAGTAAACAGGAGCGACAAAAATGAACGGCTTGAGCGATGTGCGGCTGACGTTACACAGTCAGGAACTGGCGGCAGGGCAGGAGGACAGCGCATGGAATAGCGCCATGCGCAACGCGCCCTCCGGCCTGAGCCGCTGGGGCCTGTTCTGGCATCGTCTGCACACGCGCAAGGCGTTGCTGAGTCTCACGCCGGAGCAGCTCAAGGATGTCGGGTTGACCCGGGAGCAGGCAAATGAAGAGGGGTTGAAGCCGTTCTGGCGGATCTGAAACCTGTATTTTTCTGGCGGGCCTCATCGCTGGCAAGCCAGCTCCCACAGTAATTTGGTGTTCACAATATTTGTATTCGCCGCAAAAACCTGTGGGAGCTGGCTTGCCAGCGATGGCGGCTTCAAGGACGCAGCAAAAACATCAGACCAACTCTTTGAGCCGATGCCACAACATCCCCAACGCCAGCAACGGCGAACGCAAATGCTTGCCGCCGGGGAAAGTGATGTGCGGCACCTTGGCAAACAGATCAAAGCGACCGCTGTGCTGCCCGCTGATTGCCTCGGCCAGCAGCTTGCCAGCCAGGTGCGTGGCGTTTACCCCGTGCCCGGAATAGGCCTGGGCGTAATACACGTTCGGCTGGTCATTGAGTCGGCCAATCTGTGGCAACCGGTTGGCACCGATGCCGATCATCCCGCCCCATTGATAGTCGATCTTCACGCCTGCCAGTTGTGGAAACACGTCGAGCATCTTCGGTTGCATGTAGGCGCCGATGTCCTTCGGATCACGCCCGGAATAATGGCAGGCACCGCCGAACAGCAGACGCCGATCCGCCGAGAGCCGGTAGTAATCCAGCGCCACCCGCTGGTCGCAGACCGCCATGTTTTGCGGCAGCAGGCTGTGCGCCTGGGTTTCGCTCAACGGCTCGGTGGCGATGATGTAGCTGCCGGCCGGGAGCACTTTGCCGCTGAGTTGCGGATTGAGGTCGTTGAGGTAAGCGTTGCAGCCCAGCACCAGGGTTTTCGCCCGCACTGAACCTTGAGCGGTGTGGACGCGAACCTCGGTGCCGTAATCGATCCGCGTCACAGCCGATTGCTCGAACAGCTTCACACTCAATTGCTGTGCGGCAGCGGCTTCGCCCAGCGCCAGGTTCAGCGGGTGCAAATGCCCGGAACCCATGTCGATCAAGCCGCCGACATAGCGTTTGGAGCCGACCACGGTGTGCATTTCATCGGCTTGCAGCAGACGGGTTTCGTAGCGATAGCCGAGGCTGCGCAGCTCATCGGCGTCTTCGGCGAAGCCTTCGAGGTCGGCCGGCTTGTTGGCGAGGTCGCAGTAGCCCCAGGTCAGATCGCACGGGATCTGAAAGCGCTCGACGCGCTGACGGACGATTTCCACCGCTTCCAGGCCCATCAGTTTCATCTGGCGTACGCCGTCAGCACCGATGACATTGGCGAACTGGTCGAGGCCGTGGCCGACCCCGCGAATCAACTGTCCGCCGTTGCGGCCACTGGCGCCCCAGCCGATCCGGTGCGCCTCCAGCAACACCACGCTGAGGCCGCGTTCGGCCAGTTCCAGCGCGGTATTCAACCCGGAAAACCCGCCGCCGACCACGCACACGTCGGCCATCACTTCACCTTGCAGCTGCGGATGATCGGGCTGCGGCAGGCTGCTGGCGGCGTAGTAAGAGGCAACGTGGGGTTGGCTCGCGAAGGTTCGGGCGCGGGCGTTCATGGGCGTCATCCAACGGCTGAGTGTCGAGAAAATTTGACGGAGCATAAGCCGCACGCCCGAGCACGGGCAACACTGGTCGGTCGTTGCTGTCTGGATCACGGCTTTTGCGGCACAATTGCCGCCTATTTCATGTGGGTTACCGTTTCGATGAGTTGCAATCGCCAGACCCTTCGCGATCTGCGTCAGCAGATACCCACGTTCGACTGCGTGCCCGGCTGCCATGACTGCTGTGGACCGGTGACCACTTCCCCGGAAGAAATGTCACGTCTGCCGCGCAAGACCCGCGCCGAACAGGATGCGGCGATGGAAGAGCTGAACTGTGTGCACCTGGGCCCCAATGGTTGCACGGTGTATGGCGAGCGTCCGCTGATTTGCCGCTTGTTCGGTACCACCAAAACCCTGCCGTGCCCGAACGGGCGCGGGCCGGTGGAGCTGATTCATCCACGGGTGGAAAAGCAGGTCTTCGAGTACATGGCTTCGAATCGGCAGGTGCTGGTCTGAAAAGATCGCAGCCTTCGGCAGCTCCTACATGGAAATGCATTCACCTGTAGGAGCTGCCGAAGGCTGCGATCTTTTGATCTTCCAAATCTCAGTCCGGAATCGGCAGGCTCAGGCTCTCCTTCACTTCTTCCATCACGATGTAACTCTTCGACTCGCGCACATGCGGCAGCTTCAACAGAATGTCGCCCAACAGCTTGCGGTACGAAGCCATCTCGGAAATCCGCGCCTTCACCAGATAGTCGAAATCCCCTGACACCAGGTGGCATTCCAGCACGTGCGGCAGTTTCAGCACCGCGCGGCGGAACTCTTCGAAGGTGTCGCCGGATTTGTAGTCGAGGCTGATCTCGACGAACACCAGCAGGCTACCCTTCAAGTGCTGCGGGTTCAGGCGGGCGTTGTAGCCCATGATGATCCCCTCGCGCTCCAGCCTTCGCACCCGCTCAGTGCACGGCGTGGTGGACAGGCCGACCTTCTCCCCGAGTTCGGTAAACGATATGCGCCCGTCTGCCTGCAGGATCCGCAAGATGTTGCGGTCGATCTTGTCCAGCTCACGTTTGGTCTGAGTGTTGGTACGCATAGGGGATGCGCCTCCGTGAAAAGGGTTTTTGCCGAGAATTGTCGCCAAATATAGGCGCTTATATAGTGAAATGCACTGGCCATTCTTTTTTACACTGCGCGCATCATTGCTCTAACAACAGACGTACGCGGCCCCGCCGCGATGAGGGATACAAAAATGCGCGTAATGGTCTTGGGTAGCGGCGTCATCGGTACCGCCAGTGCTTACTATCTGGCCCGTGCCGGGTTTGAAGTGGTGGTGGTCGACCGGCAGCCAGCCGTGGCCATGGAGACCAGTTTCGCCAACGCCGGCCAGGTGTCGCCGGGTTACGCTTCGCCGTGGGCCGCGCCGGGCGTGCCGCTCAAGGCCATCAAATGGCTGCTGCAGCGCCACGCGCCGCTGGCGATCAAGGCCACTGCCGACATCGACCAGTACCTGTGGATGGCGCAGATGCTGCGTAACTGCACCGCCAGCCGTTACGCGGTGAACAAGGAGCGCATGGTGCGTCTGTCCGAGTACAGCCGCGACTGCCTCGACGAACTGCGTGCCGAAACCGGCATCGCCTACGAAGGCCGCAGCCTCGGCACCACGCAACTGTTCCGCACCCAGGCGCAGCTGGATGGCGCCGCCAAAGACATCGCCGTGCTTAAAGAATCCGGCGTGCCGTTTGAAGTCCTCGACCGCGCCGGCATTGCCCGCGTCGAGCCGGCGCTGGCCAATGTCACCGATATCCTCGCCGGCGCCTTGCGTCTGCCGAACGACCAGACGGGCGACTGCCAGATGTTCACCACGCGTCTGGCGGAAATGGCCGTGAAACTCGGTGTGGAATTCCGCTTCGGTCAGGACATCCAGCGCCTCGACTACGCTGGCGACCGCATCAACGGCGTGTGGATCGACGGCAAGCTGGAAACCGCCGACCGCTACGTGCTGGCCCTCGGCAGCTACTCGCCGCAACTGCTCAAGCCGCTGGGCATCAAGGCCCCGGTGTATCCGCTCAAGGGCTACTCGCTGACCGTGCCGATCACCAACCCGGACATGGCCCCGACTTCGACCATTCTCGACGAGACCTACAAGGTCGCGATCACCCGTTTCGACAACCGCATCCGCGTCGGCGGCATGGCGGAAATCGCCGGTTTTGACCTGTCGCTCAACCCGCGTCGGCGCGAAACCCTGGAGATGATCGTCAACGACCTTTATCCTCAGGGCGGCAATCTGACCGAGGCGAGCTTCTGGACCGGTTTGCGTCCGACCACGCCGGACGGCACACCAATCGTGGGTGCCACACCGTTCAAGAACCTGTTCCTCAACACCGGTCACGGCACCCTGGGTTGGACCATGGCGTGCGGTTCCGGTCGTTTGCTCGCCGATCTGATGGCGAAGAAAAAGCCGCAGATCAGCGCCGAAGGCCTCGATATTTCCCGTTACGGCAACAAGCCTCAGGAGTCCGCAAAACATGGCAATCCAGCGCCAGCTCACCAATGAGCGCATGAGTCAGATCGTCACCCACAACGGCACCGTGTATCTGGCCGGTCAGGTCGGTGATGACTTCAACGCCGGGGTCGAACAGCAGACCCGCGACGTGCTCGCCAACATCGAGCGTTTGCTGGATCTGGCCGGGACTGACAAGCAGCATCTGCTGTCAGCGACGATCTACCTGAACGACATCGAGGCGCACTTTGCCGGGATGAACTCGGTGTGGGATCAGTGGCTGCCCAAAGGCGCCGCCCCGGCCCGCGCCACTGTCGAAGCGAAGATGGCCAAGCCGAGCATCCTCGTCGAGATTTCCATCGTCGCCGCGTTGCCGTAACCGTTTCAAAGATCCCTCTCCCGGCGCTGTTGGCGGTTCACGCCGTCAGCCAGCGCCGGTTTTTATTCCCATGACCGCCTAGAAGTCTGCCGCCATGCGTCCTGCCCGTGCCCTGATCGACCTAGAAGCCCTGCGCCACAACTACCGAATTGCCCGCGAAGTCACCGGCGCCAAGGCGCTGGCGGTGATCAAGGCTGATGCCTACGGGCACGGCGCGGTGCGTTGCGCCCAGGCGCTGGAAGCCGAGGCCGACGGGTTCGCCGTCGCCTGCGTCGAAGAAGCGCTGGAGCTGCGCGCGGCGGGCATCAAGGCCCCGACGTTGTTGCTCGAGGGCATTTTCGAAGCCGATGAACTGGCGCTGATCGTCGAGCATGATTTCTGGTGCGTGGTGCATTCGTTGTGGCAGCTCGAAGCCATCGAGCAGGCGGCATTGAGCAAACCGATCACCGTGTGGTTGAAGCTCGATTCCGGGATGCACCGTGTGGGCCTGCATCCGAAGGATTACGCGGCGGCCTATCAACGCCTGCTGGCCAGCGGCAAAGTGGCGAAGATCGTGCTGATGAGTCACTTCGCCCGTGCCGATGAGTTGCACGAGCAGAGCAGCGCCGATCAAGTGGCGGTGTTCGAGGCGGCGCGTCAGGGCCTGGCGGCCGAAGTCAGCCTGCGCAATTCGCCGGCGGTGCTCGGTTGGCCGCAGATCCCCAGCGACTGGGTACGCCCGGGCATCATGCTCTATGGCGCAACGCCGTTCGAAGAAGCCAACGCCGTGGCCGAGCGCCTGCAACCGGTGATGACGCTCGAATCGAAAGTCATCTGCGTGCGTGAATTGCCCGCCGGCGAGCCGATCGGCTACGGCGCCAAATTCATTACCGACAAACCGATGCGCATCGGCGTGGTCGCCATGGGCTATGCCGACGGCTACCCGCGTCAGGCACCGACCGGCACGCCAGTGCTGGTGGCCGGAAAACGCAGCCGGATTCTCGGTCGCGTGTCGATGGACATGCTGTGCATCGACCTCACTGAGGTGCCGGAAGCCGACCTCGGTTCGACCGTCGAGCTGTGGGGCAAAAACATCCTCGCCAGCGAAGTGGCGCAGTGGGCGGACACCATTCCGTACCAGATCTTCTGCAACCTGCGTCGGGTGCCAAGGCTCTATTCCGAGGGTTGACGCCGCTGCGGGGGCCAAGTGTTGTAAATACTGAACGCTGTCGCCATGATAACGCTCAATATTCTTACAACATCAGGAGGCTCCCGCCTTGGACGTCGGTGAACGACTGCAATCGATCCGCAAGCTCAAAGGGCTTTCCCAGCGTGAACTCGCCAAACGCGCGGGCGTCACCAATAGCACCATTTCGATGATCGAAAAGAACAGCGTCAGCCCTTCGATCAGTTCGCTGAGGAAGGTACTGGGCGGGATTCCCATGTCCATGGTCGAGTTCTTTTCCGAAGAAATCCTGCAGGAAGTCCCGACCCAGATCGTCTACAAGGCCAACGAGCTGATCGACATCTCCGACGGCGCGGTGACCATGAAACTGGTCGGCCGCGCGCACCCGAGTCGGGCCATCGCATTCCTCAACGAAATCTACCCGCCCGGCGCCGATACCGGCGAAGAAATGCTCACCCATGAAGGCGAGGAAACCGGGATTCTGGTGGAAGGTCGTCTGGAACTGGTGGTGGGGCTGGAAACTTTTATTCTCGAAGCCGGCGACAGCTACTATTTTGAAAGTACCAAGCCGCATCGTTTCCGTAATCCGTTCGACGCGCCTGCGCGACTAATCAGCGCAGCCACGCCGGCGAATTTTTAAACACAGAGGCGCCAGGCCATGACGGCGAAGGCATCCGAAGAGTTTTTCCACTGCGCGGTATAACCCCTTCGACTATGGGGTTGTTTCAGTGTGGCGGGCTACCCGCTATACTTGCGCCCGCCTGCGAACCGTGGCCGCAGGCGTGAATAGCCACCATTGAGGGTGAACGCGTGAACCTAATTATGAAAATGCTGGCCGCACCAGCAACCGTACTGGCCCTCTGGGCTGTCAGCGCTCAAGCTGCGACGAATGACGACATTGCCAAGCGCCTCGAGCCAGTGGGCCAGGTGTGCGTTCAGGGGCAGGAATGCAAAGGAATGGAAGTCGCTGCCTCTGCGGGCGGCGGCGGTGGTGCGAAGACCCCGGATGAAGTGATTGCAAAACATTGCAACGCTTGCCACGGCACTGGCCTGTTGGGCGCACCGAAAATCGGTGACACCGCCGCCTGGAAAGACCGCGCCGATCATCAGGGCGGCCTCGACGGCATCCTGGCCAAGGCCATCACCGGCATCAACTCCATGCCGCCGAAAGGCACTTGCGCCGATTGCTCGGATGACGAGTTGAAAGGCGCGATCCAGAAGATGTCCGGCCTGAAATAAGCCGCGCTTCTGACGAAAAAGACCGTCTTCGGACGGTTTTTTTGTGCCTGCGATTCGCGACGTGGGCTGTCCTTTGCAGCAAAGTCGAGGCAAGCTCGGTCTACCTCTATTCACGGAACGGGCAGGAGGCTTCAGATGGTGCAGTTGTGTTCGATCGAACAGGCAGTGGACGAGGTGCTCGCACGCTTGCCGTCGCATATCCACATGGGCATGCCGCTGGGGCTGGGCAAGCCCAATCACTTCGTCAACGCGCTGTACCGGCGCATCAAGAGCCTGCCCGAACGGCGACTGACGATGTACACCGCGCTGTGCCTGGGGCGGCCGACGCTGGGCGACGGTCTGCAGAAGCGCTTCATCGAACCCTTCGTCGAGCGTGTATTCGGTGATTACCCCGAATTCGATTTCCTCACCGACCTGCGCCGCGACAGCTTGCCCGCCAACATCCGTATCGAACAGTTCTTCATGCAGCCCGGCAGCCTGCTCAACAGCGCACCGGCCCAGCAGGATTACGTCAGCAGCAACTACAGCCACGCCGCCCGCGACATCAATGCCGCCGGCCTCAATCTGGTGGCGCAGTTACTTGCCAGCAGCAGCGAACATCCCGATCGGTTGAGCCTGAGCTGCAACCCGGACATCACCCTTGACCTGCTGCCGATGATCGCCAAGCGCCGCGATGCCGGGGAGACCATTTTGCTGGTGGGTCAGGTGCACACCGACCTGCCGTACATGCCCGGCGATGCCGAAGTCGATATCGACACTTTCGACCTGCTGATCGACGCGAAGGACAGCAGCACGCTGTTTTCCACGCCGAACATGCCGGTGGGCTTTCAGGATCATTTCATTGGTTTGCATGCCAGCACGCTGGTGCGCGACGGCGGCACCTTGCAGATCGGCATCGGCTCGATGGGCGATGCACTGACCGCCGCACTGCTGGCGCGGCAGGCAGATAACGCCGGTTACCAAGCGTTGCTCGATGACATCAATCTCAGCCAGTGGGCGCAGTTGATCGAGCGCGAGGGCGGTACCGCGCCATTCGCCAAGGGCCTGTATGGCTGCAGTGAAATGTTCGTCAACGGTCTGCTGGTACTGGCCGATGCCGGGATCATCCGGCGCAAGGTCTACCCCGACGTTCAGACGCAAGAGCAGGCCAACGCCGGCACCCTCGATGAAGCGGCGCAGACCGATGGCATCGCGGTACACGGGGGGTTTTTCCTCGGTCCGCGCAGTTTCTATGAGCGCCTGCGCGAGTTACCGCAGAGCAAGCGCCTCGAGTTCAACATGACCCGCATCAGCTACATCAACGAGCTGTACGGTCAGGAAGAGCTCAAGCGCTTGCAGCGCCTCGATGCCCGGTTCATCAACACCGTGTTCACCATGACCCTGATGGGCGCGGGCGTGGCCGATCAACTGGAGGACGGGCGGGTGCTTAGCGGGGTTGGCGGGCAATACAACTTCGTCGCCCAAGGCCACGCGCTGCACGATGCGCGCTCGATTCTGATCCTGCGCAGCTGGCGCGAGTCCGGCGGCGAGGTCAGTTCGAACATTGTCTGGGAGTACGGCCACTGCACGATTCCACGGCACCTGCGTGACATCGTGGTCACCGAGTACGGCATCGCCGACCTGCGCGGCAAGTCCGATGCGGTGGTGATCGAGTCGTTGCTCAATATCAGCGATTCACGCTTCCAGCCGGGGTTGATCGAGCAGGCACAGAAGGTCGGCAAGCTGCCGAAGGACTTCCGCCTCGATCCGCGATTTGCCGACAACACCCCGCAACGCTTGCAGGCCATTGCCGCAAAGCATCCGAACCTGTTTCCGGAGTATCCGCTGGGTTGTGATTTCACCGCGATCGAGCGCGATCTGCTGCGAGCGCTGAACTGGCTGAAAAGCAAGTTCAAGCTGAGCGAGATTCTGGAATTGGGCAAGGCTGCGCTGGATGCGCCGGAGGCTTCGACGTTCCCCGAACACCTTGAACGTATGCAGCTGACCAACCCGGAAGGCTTGAAGGAAGACCTGTTCCAGCGCCTGCTGCTCACCGGCCTGAAGGCTACCGCGCAATAAAAAACGACAAAAAAACCTGTGGGAGCGGGCTTGCCCGCGATGGCGGTGTATCAGTCAACGTGGATGTTGAAGGATAGGTCGCCATCGCTGGCAAGCCAGCTCCCACAGGAATTGCGGTGTATTCGCGTCTTTCAGCCGTTACTCGATGAAGGTGACGACACCATCCTTCAGCGACTTCACGCGAGCCAGCGATTCAACGCGATAGCCCTGCGAGTCCAGCTCGGCACGCCCACCCTGGAATGACTTCTCGATCACGATGCCCAGACCGGCAACCGTGGCACCAGCCTGTTTGATGATCGAGATCAGCGCCTGCGAAGCCTTACCGTTGGCCAGGAAGTCGTCGATGATCAGCACGCGGTCGCTGCTGGTCAGGTGACGCGGCGAGATGGCCACGGTGCTTTCGGTCTTCTTGGTGAACGAGTAAACGGTAGCCGACAGCAGGTTTTCGGTCAGGGTCAGGGACTGTTGCTTGCGGGCGAAGATCACCGGCACGCCGAGGTTCAGACCGGTCATGATCGCCGGGGCAATGCCCGAGGCTTCGATGGTGACGATCTTGGTGATGCCCGAATCCTTGAACAGCGTGGCGAATTCGTCGCCGATCAGCTTCATCAGGGCCGGGTCGATCTGGTGGTTCAGGAAGGCGTTGACCTTCAGGACCTGGTCGGAAAGCACGATGCCTTGTTCGCGGATTTTCTGGTGCAATGCTTCCATGAAGCTGTCCTCATTTGGCGCTTTGTGCGCCGAAGGTCTAGTAAAAAGTGGTCAATTCTAGCGCTTTAACATCGCGCGTATATCAGCCAGTGCGCTGTTGCCCCGCACGGCTTTGACTTCGGTCGGTGTGTCGTCGTTGCCTTCCCACGCCAGATCGTCCGACGGCAGTTCATCGAGGAAGCGGCTGGGCGCGCAATCGATGATCTCGCCGTACTGTTTGCGTTTGGCAGCGAAGGTGAAGGCCAGGGTCTGACGCGCGCGGGTGATGCCCACGTAGGCCAGGCGGCGCTCCTCTTCGATGGTGTCGGCTTCGATGCTGGAGCGGTGCGGGAGGATTTCCTCTTCCATGCCCATGATGAACACGTAAGGGAATTCCAGGCCCTTGGACGCATGCAGGGTCATCATCTGCACGCCTTCGGCGCCGTCCTCTTCTTCCTGCTGACGTTCGAGCATGTCGCGCAGGACCAGTTTGCCGATGGCGTCTTCGACGGTCATCTCGCCGTCTTCGTCTTTTTCCAGAGTGTTCTTCAAGGCCTCGATCAGGAACCAGACGTTGCTCATCCGGTAGTCCGCAGCCTTGTCGCTGGAGCTGTTGGTGCGCAGCCAGTTCTCGTAGTCGATGTCCATGACCATGCTGCGCAGGGCCGAGATCGGGTCTTCGCCGGCGCACTGTTCACGGACCTTGTCCATGAAGCGCTTGAAGCGCGACAGGCGATCGGTGAAGCGGCTGTCCAGATGCTCGCCCAGACCGATTTCGTCGGTGGCGGCGTACATCGAGATCTTGCGTTCGGTGGCGTAGTTGCCGAGCTTTTCCAGCGTCGTGGAACCGATTTCCCGGCGCGGCACGTTGATCACCCGCAGGAAGGCGTTGTCGTCATCCGGGTTCACGATCAGGCGGAAGTAGGCCATCAGGTCCTTCACTTCCTGACGCCCGAAGAAACTGTTGCCGCCGCTCAGGCGATACGGCACCTGGTGGTGCTGCAACTTCAGCTCGATCAGCTTGGCCTGGTAGTTGCCGCGATAGAGAATCGCGAAATCGCTGTACGGGCGGTCGGTGCGCAAGTGCAGGCTGAGGATTTCCATGGCCACGCGCTCGGCTTCTGCGTCCTCGTTGCGGCAGCGGATCACGCGGATCTCGTCGCCGTGGCCCATCTCACTCCACAGCTGCTTTTCGAATTCGTGCGGGTTGTTCGAAATCAGCACGTTGGCGCAGCGCAGGATGCGGCTGGTGGAGCGGTAGTTCTGCTCCAGCATCACCACTTTCAGCGACGGATAGTCGTCCTTGAGCAGCATCAGGTTTTCCGGCCGCGCGCCGCGCCAGGCGTAGATCGACTGGTCGTCGTCGCCCACCACGGTGAACTGGTTGCGCTTGCCGATCAGCATCTTCACCAGCAAGTACTGGCTGGCGTTGGTGTCCTGGTATTCGTCGACCAGCAGGTAACGCACCTTGTTCTGCCACTTTTCGAGAATATCGGCGTGCTCTTCGAAGAGCTTTACCGGCAACAGGATCAGGTCATCGAAGTCCACCGCGTTGAACGCCTTGAGCGTGCGCTGGTAGTGGGTGTAAACGATGGCAGCGGTCTGTTCCTTGGGATTGCGCGCGTTTTCCAGCGCCTGGGCCGGCAGGATCAGGTCGTTTTTCCAGGCGCCGATCATGTTCTTGATCTCGTCGACGCCGTCGTCGCCTGCGTATTCCTTCTGCATGATGTCGGTCATCAGGGCTTTGACGTCGGTCTCGTCGAAGATCGAGAAACCGGGTTTGTAGCCCAGCCGCGCATGCTCCTTGCGGATGATGTTCAGGCCCAGGTTGTGGAAGGTGCAGACCGTCAGGCCGCGACCTTCACCGGCGCGCAGCAGGGTGCCAACCCGCTCCTTCATCTCGCGCGCAGCCTTGTTGGTAAAGGTCATGGCGACGATGTACTGGGCGCGGATGCCGCAGTTCTGGATCAGGTGCGCGATCTTGCGCGTGATCACGCTGGTCTTGCCGGAGCCAGCGCCGGCGAGCACCAATAGAGGGCCGCCGACGTAGTTCACGGCTTCTTGCTGCCGGGGATTGAGTCGGGACATACGAAAATTCGGGAGTCGTTGACGAAATGGGCCGGTATTTTAACAGGCTCAGCGATTTGTGCTGCTCTCTCCGACTTGTGACGCACCACGCGATTCAAATTTGCCGGTTTTGTTACTTTCGCGGAGGATACACGGTGATTTTGCGGCTAATGTTCTCATTCGTGACACAAAATAACGTTCTGATAATCGTTGTCATTGAACATCGCAACGGCATAATGCCCCGCCCACATCATTGCAGAGTCTAGGGAGCTAGCTTGTCTACGCCTGTCGAACCCTTGCGTTTGCTGCTACTGGCCGAAGAGCCAGCGTGGACAGCGTTATTGCGCGAGTGTCTGGCTCCGATGGGGAGCGCGGCGGTGCTGATCAGCGCGCCGAGCTGGGAGTCGGTCAGCAGTCTGTTCGAAGACAATCGCCACGCGGTGTTGTTGACCGTTCCCGCGCTGCAGCCGGCCCCGGGCCGTTGCAGCCTGCCGACGGTGTTGCTGCTGGAGCACGAACCCTCCACCGCGCCGGTGGGTGTCAGTGACTGGCTGGTGTTCGACGCGCTCGACGCCGGCATGCTGCGCCGCTGCCTGCGCCACGTGCGTGAACGCGGCGTTCTCGAAAATACTCTGCAACGCCTGGCCGAACAGGATCCGCTGACCGGCATCGCCAACCGTCAGGGCTTCCAGACCCTGCTCGCGGCGCGCCTGGCGGAAAACGACGGTCGCGGTCTGGCCCTGGGGCATCTGGATCTCGACAACTTCCGTCACGCCAACGACGCCCTCGGCCATCAGGCCGGCGACCGGCTGATCCTGCAGGTCGTTGCGCGGCTGAAAAGTCAGCTCGAGGCCGGTGATCAACTGGCCCGCCTGGGCAGCGATGAGTTTGCCCTGCTGATCGACACCCGCCGTGCGCCACAACGCGCCGAGTGGATGGCCGAACGCATCACTGAAGCCTTGTCCGAACCGTATTGGGTCGATGGCGAAAGCCTGTTGATCGGCTCCAGCCTCGGCATCGCCCATGCCCGCGCACAAGGTGGCGCCGATCCGCTGATGTGGCATGCGCACATCGCCATGCAGCAGGCCAAGAGCACCCAGGGCTGCACGTTCCATATCTTCAACGAACGCATCAACCGCAACGCGCGGAGCATGGCCGACCTCGAAAGCGAACTGCGCCGGGCCTTGCGTCGTGATGAGCTGGAGTTGCACTACCAGCCACGCCTGAATCTGGCGGACGGGCAAATCGTCGGCCTTGAAGCGCTGGTGCGCTGGCGTCATGGCGAGCGTGGTCTGCTGCCGCCGAGCGAATTCGTGCCGCTCGCTGAACAAAGCGGTTTGATCGTGCCGCTGGGTTACTGGGTGATTTCCCGCGCCCTGCGTGACATGCAGGCGCTGCGCGAGCGCGGGCTGCCTGCGCTGCACATGGCAATCAACCTGTCGTTCCGCCAGTTTCAGGACAGTCAGTTGCTGCCGACGCTCAGTCGGCTGATTGCCGAGCGTGGGGTCGAGGCGCAGTGGCTGGAATTCGAACTCACCGAAACCGCCGTGATGCGCCGCAGCGATCTGGTCAAACAGACCATGGACGCCCTCGGCCGTCTCGGCGTGCGTTTCTCGCTGGATGACTTCGGCACCGGGTTCTCGTCGTTCGTGCACCTCAACAGCCTGCCGATCACCTTGCTGAAGATCGACAAGAGCTTCGTCGGCGGCATGGAACAGCGCGAAGAGAACCGCAAACTGGTGCACGCGATGATCAACCTCGCGCACAACCTGCATCTGGAAGTGGTGGCCGAAGGGGTTGAAACACCGGAACAGCTGGAGTTGTTGCGCGGCTTTGGCTGCGACCAGGTGCAGGGGTATCTGATCAGCCGGCCGTTGCCGTTGGCGGAGTTGGTTGAGTACCTGACGTTTGGCTCAAGCCAGCAGCCAGCGCTCGAAATCGTCAGTTGAGCGCAATTTCCGGGTTAGGCGTAAACCCCTGTGGGAGCGAGCCTGCTCGCGAAAGCGGTGTGTCAGGCAAAGATAATTCGACTGACCGATCGCATTCGCGAGCAGGCTCGCTCCCACAAGGTGAAACTCACTCAGGTTGAGGGATGTTGAAGCCCCGAGATTGCGGCTCCCGCCGGATCATCCGCTTCATCTGCCATTCAAACGCCAGCGTCAGGCTCACCGCCGCACACGCCAGACCCAGCGCCAGACCCCACCAGACGCCCGTCGGCCCCCAATGCAGGTGGAACGCCATCCACCACGCCGCTGGCGCGCCGATCAGCCAATAACAGCCGAGGCCGACCAGAAACGTGGTTTTTGCGTCCTTGAGTCCACGGATACAGCCCATGGCAATCGTCTGCGTACCGTCAAATAGTTCAAACCATGCCGCCACCGCCAGCAAGCTCACTGCCAGGCGAATGACTTCGGCAAACGCCGGGTCGTGGTGATCGAGGAACAACCCGACCAGTTGATTCGGCAACAGCCAGAACACCATGGCGAAACCGAGCATTACCACTGCACCGAAGACGATCCCGACCCGGCCGGACAGGCGTGCATCGCTCAATTGCCCGGCGCCGTAGTGCTGGCCGACGCGCATGGTGATCGCGTAGGACATCCCCGCCGGCACCATGAACGCTACCGAAACGATCTGCAGGGCAATCTGGTGTGCGCCCAGTTGCGTGCTGCCCATGGTGCCCATGCACAGCGCGGCGAAGGCGAACAAACCGACCTCCACGGCATAGGTGCCGCCAATCGGCAGGCCGAGTCGCCACAGTTCTTTCAGATACTGACGATTTGGCCGCGACAGGCCGGCGCGCAACGGGTAAGCGTCGTAGGCCGGGTGCCGGCGGATGTGCCAGGCCAGCGCCAGCGCCATGCAGTTGGCAACGATTGCCGTGACCAGGCCGATGCCGGTCAGCCCCAGTTTCGGCAGGCCGAACATCCCGGTGATCAACGCGTAATTGAGCAGGAAGTTGGCCACGGTGCCGCCGAGGCTGATGACCATCACCGGCGTCGCCCGGCCGATCGCACTGGTAAAGCCGCGCAGGGCCATGAAGCTCAGATAGCCGGGCAGGGCGAAGGGCAGAGCGAACAAAAATTGTCCAGCGGCGTTGACGTTGGTTTCGGTCTGGCCGAACAGCAGCAACACCGGTTTCAGATTCCACAATAGCAACCCGGCGCCGAGCGCCATCAGCCACGCCAGCCACAGCCCGGCCTGGGTCAGACGTGCCGCGCCGATGATGTCGCCGGCGCCCTGACGGATCGCCACCAGGGTGCCGACCGCCGCGATCACGCCGATGCAGAAAATCGACACGAACGAATAACTTGCCGCGCCCAGTCCGCCACCGGCCAGCGCTTCGGGACTCAGGCGCGCCATCATCAGGGTGTCGGTCAGCACCATCAGCATGTGCGCCAACTGTGAAGCAATCAACGGCCCCGCCAGCCGCAGGATGGCCCAGAGTTCGGTACGCACAGGATGCTGCATGGTCATCACCACCCATCAATCAAAGGGAACAAGAGACCGTCGATTCTCGGCGCTTGGAAAGGTTTGCACAAAAGGATAAAAAGGATGGGTGGCATGATTAAAACTCATCATGAGTAAACCTCGCCGGGGTGGCCGGATGCCGCCAAAGGAGCTTTGTGTATGTCCCGTCGTCTTCCACCCTTGTATGCCCTGCGCGCATTCGAAGCGGCGGCGCGGCACAGCTCGTTCACCCGGGCGGCCGAGGAGTTGTCGATCACCCAGAGTGCCGTCAGCCGGCACATCAAGACGCTGGAAGAGCATTTCGCCTGCAAGCTGTTTCACCGCAGCGGACGCAACCTGCAACTGACGGAATCGGCGCGGATGTTGTTGCCCGGCATTCGCGAGGGCTTTGCAGCCCTTGAACGCGCCTGCAACACCTTGCGCGCCGAGGACGACATCCTGCGCATGAAAGCGCCATCGACCCTGACCATGCGCTGGCTGCTGGCGCGACTCAGTCGTTTCCGCCACCTGCAACCGGGCAACGAAGTGCAACTGACCAGTGCGTGGATGGACGTGGATTCGGTGGATTTCAACAATGAGCCATTCGATTGCGCGGTACTGCTCAGTGACGGGCACTTCCCGCCGGACTGGGAGGCCAGCCTGCTGTTTCCCGAAGAATTGATCCCGGTCGGCGCGCCAAACCTGCTGAACGATCAACCCTGGGATGTGGCGCGGCTGGCCTCCACCGAGTTGCTGCACCCGACCCCGGACCGGCGTGACTGGCGCAGTTGGCTGGAGCACATGGGGCTGTCCGATCAGGTGTCGCTCAAGGGCGGGCAGGTGTTCGATACCCTCGAACTGGGCATGATCGCTGCTGCCCGAGGCTATGGGGTGTCGATGGGGGATCTGCTGATGGTCGCCGAAGATGTGGCGCAGGGCCGCTTGAGCCTGCCGTGGCCGACTGCCGTCGCCAGTGGCCTGAATTACTACCTGGTGTGGCCGAAAACCCGTCCGGGAGGTGAACGTTTGCGCCGCCTCAGTGATTTTCTGCAAGGCGAAGTGCGCGCCATGTCGCTGCCGCAAGTCAAGCGCTTGAGCTGAAACGTTAGAGCCGCCACAATGCCGGCCTTGCGCCATAACCCCGCTATTTACTCAAGTATTCGGTTTGACCGCCGAAAATGAGCATGTGGGACCGTCGTGCCGGTCTCCACGATTCCACCCCCATTATTAGAATTTTCCGAGCAGGTGCTGCGATCAAGGAGGATCCGGTGGCTCGGCCAGGAGCTGTTCATGTCTCAACCTCGCGCTCGGATCGCTTCGCAGCTGGGCCTCGCGCTCGCTGTGATATTGGCGATCGTCATCAGCGGCAGTACGGTATTCGCCCTGCGTTCGCTGGATTCCGCCAATCTCGCCACCCGTGAGGAACACCTCGCCAGTGAGGCGCGGCTGCTGGCTGACCAGTTGAGCACCTTCCACGGCACGCTGCGCGAGAGCACGCAGCGCCTGAGCGGGTTGTTCGAGAAGCGCTTCAGCGCGGGCCTGAGCATTCATCCGGATGAACCGGTGAACGTCGCCGGCACCCAGACCCCGGGCCTGCACCTGGGCAGTGAAGTGCTGAACAACAACTTCAAGGAAGTCGACGAGTTCAAGCAGATGACCGCTGGTGTCGCCACGCTGTTCGTGCGCAGCGGCGAAGACTTCGTGCGCGTCAGCACCTCGCTGACCAAACAGGACGGCACGCGCGCCATCGGCACTTTGCTCGATCATGCGCACCCCGCCTATGCCAGGTTGATGGCGGGGCAGGGCTACGTCGGCCGTGCCTTGTTGTTCGATCGTTCCTACATGACCCAATACACCCCGGTGCGCGACGGCAGCGGCAAGGTGATTGCGGTGTTGTTCGTTGGTTTTGACTACACCGATGCGCAGAACGCCCAGTTTGCCAATCTCAAGCGTTTCCGCATCGGCCAGACTGGTTCGTTGGCGCTGCTGGATGAGCAGAATAAATGGCTGGTGGCGCCGGCCGGCGTGCAAGCGCTGGATCAGGCCGTTCCGGTGATCAAGGGGCTGGCGGCGAAACCGGGCAAGGGTGAGTTCTGGAGCGACACCTCTGAAGACTTTTACAGCATTGCTGTTCCGTTCGAGGGCGGGCCGTGGTCGGTGGTGGCGAGCATGCCGAAAACCGAGATCCGCGCGGTGACCTGGAGCGTCGGTACGCAACTGGCTATCGGCAGTCTGTTGGCGATGTTGTTGGCGGTCGGTTCGGTGGTCTGGCTGCTGCGCAGCAAACTGGCGCCATTGAGCGATCTGGTACGTCAGGCCGAAGCCTTGGGCGCCGGTGATCTGAGCGTGCGCCTGAACGTATCGAGCAATGACGAGATCGGCCAGCTGTCCCGCGCGTTCAACCAGATGAGCCAGGCGCTGTCGACCATGGTCGAGCACATCCGCCGCGCTTCGCAAGAGGTCAACAGCCGCGCCCAGGCGCTGTCCGGTTTGTCCGGTGGTGCGTATGAAGGCATGGAACAGCAGTCCGGCGAAATCACCAGCATGGCCGGCGCGGTGGAAGAGTTCAGCGCCACTTCGCTGAACATTGCCGACAACATGGGCGCGACTCAGCGTCTGGCGCAGGAAAATGCCCAGCAAACGCAGATCGGTCGCAGCTCGATGGAAGAAGCCTCGTCCTCGCTGGAGCAAATCGCTGGCGCGCTGAACACCACGGCGTCCGTGATCAACACGCTGGGTCAGCGCTCTCAGGAGATTGGCGGTATCGTCAGTGTGATCACTTCGATTGCCGAACAGACCAACCTGCTGGCGCTCAACGCGGCGATTGAAGCGGCGCGGGCCGGTGAACAGGGCCGTGGTTTTGCTGTGGTGGCCGATGAAGTGCGTAACCTGGCGTCGCGCACCCGTCAGGCGACCGATGAAATTTCCGGGATGATCCACAGCATCCAGCAGGAAACCGGCAACGCCATCAGCACCATGGAGCAGGGCAATGTGCTGATGCAGGAAGGCCTGTCGCGCAACGCCAATGTGGCGTCGGCGCTGGCGCGGATCGATGAACAGAGCCGTTCGGCAGGGCAGCAGTTTGCGGCGATTACCACGGCGACGCAGGAGCAGAGCAGCACCGCGACATTGTTGAGCAGCAATTTGCAGAGCATTGCGCTGGCCAACAGTGAGCAGCGTGAGGTTGTGTCGAACCTAGCTGTTACGGCTAAAGAGCTGGAGAAACTGGCGGCGGACTTGCGTTCCGAGGTTGATCGCTTTCGTTGATACAGCCTTGATATAGCTTTCGCGAGCAAGCTCGTTCCCACAGTTTCCGGCGTGAATCACAGATTCTGTGAACACCCGAGATCCCTGTGGGAGCGAGCTTGCTCGCGAATGGATCCCCGCCAATTCTTGGGAAATCACACGATCGCAAGCTCCATTGCACTTGCTGAAACGTTTCCGCAGCGCTATAAAAATGGCACAACTCCAATAAAGGCTGCTGCCATGACCCCGCTCAAATTCGCCGTTGCCCTCGGCGCACTCTCTGCTGCTACCCACGCGATGGCTTGGGATTACGTACTCCTCGATACCAACAAGCCCGCGCAAAACTGGACGATCACCAGTGAGCAGCTCGGTGTGAAAACCGGCAAACCTTTCTCCATAAGCTTGCGCACCCTGCACGGTGGGCGACAGGAAGGTGTCAGCATCGTCGATATCGATAACGGCACGATGAAACTCTCGGTGGTGCCAACCCGTGGCATGAATGTCCTGCAGGCCTCCGTCGGCAATGTACGCATGGGTTGGGATTCGCCGGTCAAGGACGTGGTCAACCCGGCCTTCATCGAACTCAATGGGCGCGGTGGTCTGGGCTGGCTGGAAGGCTTCAATGAACTGGTGACACGCTGCGGTTACGAATGGGTCGGCCATCCCGGCATGGACAATGGCGAGTTGCTGACCCTGCACGGCCGCGCTGCCAATATCCCGGCCAGCAGCGTCACGCTGCACATCGATGAAAAACCACCCTATGCCATCAGCCTGCGCGGCGAACTGAAAGAGCAGGCGTTCAAGAAAGTCGACTTTTCGGTGATGACGGAGCTTGTCACTGAGCCCGGCAGCACCCGTTTTGCCCTTAACGATACGCTGACCAACAACGGCGATTATCCAAAGGAATACCAGGCGCTGTACCACAGTAACTTCAGCACGCCGTTCCTCGAGCAGGGCGCGCGGTTCGCGGCACCGGTGAAACAGGTCTCACCCTTCAACGACAAGGCCAAAGCCGAGTTGGCCGACTGGCAGACCTATCGCGGGCCGACCAAGGACTATGACGAAACCGTCTACAACGTCATACCCTACGCCGACGCCAAAGGCGAAACCTTGACCGTGCTGCATGACAAGGCTGGCAGCCTCGGTGTCTCCGTCGGCTTCAATACCCGGCAGCTGCCGGTATTTTCTCTGTGGAAAAACACCGACACCCAAGGGCAGGGCTATGTCACGGGCCTTGAGCCGGGAACCAGTTTTTCCTACAACCGCCGCTATCAGCGTCCGCTGAACCTGGTACCGACCATTGCGCCAAAGGCCAGCCAACAGTTTCAGATCAGCTACAGCCTGCTGGCAGACAAAAGCGCTGTGGATAACGCATTGAAGCGCGTGACCGAGATTCAGGCCGGGCGCGAAACCGAAGTACGGCAGGCGCCGCTGGTGGATTTGACCGAGCATTAAGGCGTTGCCGGGCGGTATTGCAGCGCCTCGGCCAAGTGCTCACGCTTGATCGCATCCACTTGCTCAAGGTCCGCCAGTGTGCGCGCAACCTTGAGCAAGCGATGTGCCGAACGCAGTGAGAGTGTCAGCCGTTCACAGGCTGACTCGAGCCATTTCTCATCGGCTGTGGATAACTGGCAGTGCCGCTTGAGCGCCGGTAGATCAAGAAAGGCGTTGGCACAACGCTGGCGCTTTTGCTGGCGTTCTCGTGCCTCGGCCACCACGGCTGCCGCACTGGCACTGTCCTCGCCCGGTTTGACCAATGGATTCAACGCCGTTGCCTCCCGCGCCACCGTCAGGTGCAGATCGATCCGATCCAGCAACGGCCCCGAGAGCTTGTTACGGTAGCGCTGCACCATGTCTGGTGTGCACGAACACTTGCCGCTCGGCTCGCCCAGATATCCACAGGGGCAGGGGTTCATCGCTGCCACCAGCTGGAAACGCGCGGGGAATCGCACGCGATCCTTGGCTCTGGCGATCACGATATATCCGGATTCCAGAGGTTCGCGCAGTACCTCCAACACCTTGCGATCAAATTCCGGAAGCTCGTCGAGAAACAGCACGCCGTGGTGGGCGAGGGTGATTTCGCCGGGTTGTGGTTTCGAGCTGCCACCGACCAGCGCCGGCCCCGATGCAGAATGGTGCGGTTGACGGAATGGACGCTGCGGCCAATGAGTCAGCGGCACACCGCTGGCGACCGATTGAATCGCCGCCACTTCCAGCGCTTCGGATTCGGACAGGGGCGGCAGCAGGCCTGGCAAGCGACTCGCCAACAATGTTTTGCCAGTGCCCGGCGGCCCGCTGAACAGGATTTCATAGACCATTAGACCCCAGACCACAAACGCGGCAGAATGCCAGCAGGGGAGGGGACGCGATGCCCAAGATATGGCCTTACATCCGATTTAGTAGTGAAGAACAACGCAAGGGCGACAGCCTGCGGCGTCAGCAAAGCCTCATTGACAGTTTCGCCGCTCGGCCTGAAATTGTGGCCGAGGGTGCAGTGTTGGATAGCAGTCTCGACCTGAACGACTTGGGTGTTTCCGGTTATACCGGCAAAAACATCTTAAAAGGTCGTTTTAAGACGTTTCTAGACGCGGTTGATAGTGGAGTAGTCAAGAGGGGCGATTACCTTGCCGTTGAGGCAATTAACCGTATTACTCGGCTCGACCCAATGGAGAGCCTACCAATTATCCTTGATTTGCTTAGAAAGGGCATAAAAATTGCCATTACTTCAAGCACTCAAGTTTACAAATACGGCGATGATATAACCCAGATTTATGTCGCTCTTGGTGAGCTTCAAAGGGCGTTCACCGAAAGTAATGAGAAGGGGCGTAGAGTCCGTGACGCTTGGAATGCTAAGAAGTTGCGAGCATTTCAGACGGGGGAGGTCGCTACCTCCCGCCTCCCTTTATGGCTCAAAGCCGTTAAAGTTATTGTAAATGGTTTGACTGTTCGAGCAATCGAAGAAATACCCGAACGGGTTGAAGTGGTTAGAGAAATATATCGTCTGTCAGATAATAATGTTGGAGCCATTGCAACAGCGAGAATTCTTACCGAAAGAGGAGTGCCTACTTTTACTCGAGAGAACGCTCGGAAAAACCCAAACTACGGGGATTTCTGGCAGCCGTCATATATCAAGAAAATTCTCGAAAATAGAGCAGTAATGGGCTACTACCAGCCTATGACTTGGGAGAAATTAGAGGATCACCGGCGGAGACGTATAAATCAAGGTCAAGAAGTCGCCAACTATTTCCCACAGATTATCAGTCCAGAGCTGTTTCGGCGTGTTCAAGAAAAGAGAAAAGAGCGAGGGCTAGCTGGTCAAGGAAACAAGGGAAAGAAATTTAGTAATCTTTTTACAAAACTAGCCCATTGCTCAAAGTGTGGGGCAACTGCCAATCACGTTAATAAAGGGGCGGACAAAAGAAAGGGTGGAAAATATTTAGTTTGCTATCGTGCGAAGCACGGCAGTTGTAATTATAGGGCTTGGCCTTATGAGCAAATAGAAACAATGCTTTTGAAGTTCTTAGCTGAGGCTGATATTAAGAGCATTCTGGCTGAGAAAAATAAAGTTGATGACTTGATTAATTCAAAGTACGAAATCGATTCGGAGGTTGGCGAGATTCAAGAAATGCTTGAGAACTTTAAGTCTGACTTTAAACGCCTGCGTGGCAAGGTCAGCGACTTAGAGCGATTGATGGCTATTGAAAACGAGCAGCGTCTTGAAGAGCTATCTGAGAGGAAAAAGGCCGTAGAGTCGGAAATATATCAAGCCTTGGAGCAGCAGAAGGCGGATGTAGATAAGGATATCCAGAGCCTTCAAAAGTTAAGCAGTACTGAGGATGACCAAACCGTTTTTGAAATCCGCTCAAAAATAAACGAAAGACTGCGTTTAATTATTGAGGATATAAAAATAGATTTCCAAGATAGAACTGTCGAAATACTCTTTAAGAGCGGCGTTCAGCGATTCCTTCACGAGGGCGGTATGTATGGTAATATCCCGCCAAAAGCAGAAGGTTTGCAGCGAGAAAATGACCTAGCGGAAATATATGGATGGCAGAATCTTACGGATGAAGAAAAGGCCAAGAAGTATCAAGATGCTGGATTTAGTATAGTGCCGTTGCCTGTTGATGTTTAAGGGGCTGGCCACGGCTTGTTCTTTCGCTTAACTGTTATAGGCTTGCCTGCTTTCTTCTCTACCGAGGTAACAAGTTCCTCTATTAGTGCTGCTGTCTCAGGGTTGATACTAAGCTCGTTTAGATTGGCGATGGATTTATCTATTCTATTTGCCTGTCTGGCCTCTTGCTCAGTATCACCTTCAAGAACTGCGGACATCCATTTTTGGATTTGGCTATTAAGCATTGCTGTATATTTTCCTAATAGTTTTGCCTGTTCGATTTCTTCCTCCAGCTTCTTTGCAATATCAGTAGCGGCCTTAATTTGACTCTGTGCCTCTTGTTGCTGGCGTTGCCAGTTTGTTTGACGCTTTCCAAGATTAGTATTCACAGGGTTGTAGGTACCCAAATCGAGACCGCAATGCTTAAGCGTCGCTGCTGTAAACGATTTTTTTAGGGTGTTGATAGTAGATTTTTGATCTAAGGCTCTAAGGTGCTTGCCGTTTACTACACGAGATAGAACCAAGTTTAGATGTGGGTTGCTCTGGTCGTGTATGTTTGCGAATGCCTTACCTTTTAGGGCATCCAAGGGGATACCTACCTTGTGAGCCAAGGCAGTCGCGAGATCTTTAAATATAAGCTTCCATTGCTCAGGGGTTGGTTTTTTTACGGTTTCCGGTAAAACAAACGTAAAAGACTGGGCGTAGGAGCTGACAGGCCTACCTCCCTTGCTTTTGCTGTTCTTTAGGTCCAATAGAATGGCTTCGTTAGCACAGCCTTGAATTATCGTATTTACATCTCCATAGAGCGGCCTAATGGTAGTCTTGTTTTTATGGTTTGGATGTTTGTCGTTAGTCAAGTAGTTTAAGTATTGAATAATTCCGCTGTGCTTGTCTTTTATCCGCTCGCTTCGAACAAACCAATTTTTTAATTTTCTCACATGTCCTCGAAATTTGAGAGTTCAGCGAGTCGGCTCTTGAAGATAAGTGAAACGCAATGAGGCGAATTTATATGGCTTTCAATTAAGAGCATTACGCATCTTTGAAGTTTTTCGTCGAGGCTGACAAATCCAAAAACATCAACCTTTCGGTTGTCGTGGAAAGATAATAAGAATTCTCTTGCTCTCCTGCCTTGATTGCTGTGTGTATATGCAACCTCTTCAAGCTCCAAAAATGCTGCAATAATGAGTTGCTGGTGTATCGGTATATTCATAAATTTCTCCTTGGTGTGAATATACAAATACCATTAATATTTTAATTGTCAAATCCGTTTAGTTAAAATTTGAAATTAACTTCAAGATAGGACAACCACGCTGTGGTTGACTGTTGACCTTCGGCAACATTCCTACTTGCTCAGGTCGGCGACCCGAGACCCGCTAAAAGCTGAGCGGCATGGATTATTTGTATTTTGGGGGGGGCTGAGATATTTATTATCTTTCGATTTGACTTGTCGAATTCAAATGGTAATTTAATAAAAAGTGAACTGCAAAAACATAAGTTTCTGAGGTTCGGTGTTGATGCTGTAGGCGATTGGATTGCACTGTTTTCTGCAATTAGTAAATCGTGGATTTCATAACTATAATAAATACAGCGTATGCACTTTCCATAGTTTTGGATGAGCTGACCCGGCTCATTATTGCGATTTTTGGACTATGTGAAGCGAAGGCCATACAAAGGGGAACCCGGCAATGAATGGTTGCCAGCCCGCAAGCCACTGGAAACGGTGTTGAACAGGGAGCCGGGACGCCGCAGATACGGGCGTTAAGTGTTCAAAGTCTAAGCAGTAGTATCGCTGACTTAGGCCCGAGAAAGGGGCTTCTTTTTTTGGTTATGCTGTCCTCCGAAAGCTCATTTTTTAATGAGTGACTAGGAAGGAGCAGCATTGCCGAGAAAAGCGAAGCCTTCTTCGAAGGCAATGCTGGTGGTTAAGAGCAAAGCGAAAACCCCTTAGGGTTTTCAAGACACACGCACACGTACGTACGCATGTAGCCGAGATTATACATCTAAGAAATTGTGTTTCTTTACCTTCCTCGGGTCATAGTCGATACTGCGATTAAACATATCATCTATTTCTGCGATGGCTTTCTTGGTGTATTTCTCATAATACTCGCCCTTATTGTTTTTCACTTCATCCATAATGATTGGCGTTAAAGCGTTACATTTTTCAATGAATTCATTTGGGTTGAAATTTATTGTGTCAAAGGCGTTTTCGATTAAGGCCAAATGTTCGGCTGTGGGGAAGATGCTCGCTGCTATTTCCTTTAGTTCGGCAAAATTTATTGAGTTGGTTCCCGCACTTTTTGTCACTGCTGTTGCCATTGTTAATATATAGGCAAGAACCACATCGTTCATGTGCGTTCTTAAGCCTTGACTATGTAGACGGTCAATTTGAGGTTGAAGGAAATCTTTTATGACCTTTTTTACTATTGGTAACTTTTGTGCTGACTCTCGCTCCTGATTTCGTTCGTATAGCATGGTTATAGCGAGCCCATATTGTTGGTAAACGTCAAGAGTCGCAAAATCTGGATTGTTCTCTTTAAGTATTTTTCTTGCTTCGCGTAGTGCGTTTGGCGTTTCCGTAACAGCTACGGAAAAGTCCCGGGGAACACCTTGCTTATTGGCGTAGATTATTGCCTCAGATAATGTTTTTCTAACCGCCGTGGATGAAACTCGCTTTGCTATTCTCCAGACCAAATAAACAACGACGCATATTCCTATTAGCTCAAACACCTTTCTAATTCCTTATCTAAATAGTCGTTGGGCTGAATTACTTATGTGGCAGCAAAAATATCATCCCCAAATACTAATGTAAATTCAAAGCCCGGCCGCCAATGGCACGGATGCAGAGCCTCCGCACCCTTGACGGCCCTGATCAGAATTTTTTGGGGTCTAATGGTTGCCAAAAAGAAGCAGGTTGTGCGCGCCTGCCGCCGCAATCAGCAGCGCCCGTTTGGCGGCCATCTGTCCTTGCACTTCGTTGAGGTCGGGATAAGGTTTCGCCGCGTGGATCAGCCCGTCCGAGACATATGGCTCGACCGGCGTATGCCCGTTGAAATGCGCCACGGCTTCCAGCAGATGATCCACCGCAAACACTTTCAGGCCCGAAGCCAGACAGGCCTCCTCGGCATTCGCCCGCGGCACCACCAGGGCCCGCCCGGCCTTGCGCGCCGCCAGCGCCGCTGGCAACACCCCGCGCACCGGCCGCACCGCGCCGGACAGCGCCAGTTCACCGAGGCATTCCACCTCATCCAGCGTGAGACACGGCACCTGCACACTTGCCGACAGAATCCCCAAGGCAATCGCCAGATCAAACCGCCCGCCGTCCTTGGGCAA
Organism: Pseudomonas sp. m6p; assembly: GCF_055760375.1. Taxonomy (NCBI): domain Bacteria; kingdom Pseudomonadati; phylum Pseudomonadota; class Gammaproteobacteria; order Pseudomonadales; family Pseudomonadaceae; genus Pseudomonas; species Pseudomonas sp. m6p. The sequence goes on along the minus strand of NZ_CM147084.1, from coordinate 5,569,352 downwards.
ATCCGCCGGCGCCAGATTCAGGGTGATCCGCCGCGCCGGAAACTGCAGCCCGGAATTGATAATCGCGCTGCGCACCCGATCCTTGCTCTCCTTCACCGCCGCCTCGGGCAGGCCGACCATGGTCAGCGACGGCAGGCCGTTGGCCAGATGGACTTCGACGGTAACGGCAGGTGCATCCACGCCTATCTGGGCGCGACTGTGGACGATGGACAGGGACATGGTCGTTCCTTGAGCTGAATCGGGGGCCGCTTCCTGCGGGTTTTTGAAGGGTAGTCGGGGAAAGGGGAGCTGGCGGGCGCGAACTTTCACTGGATGTTGCGGGAGGAGGTCAACCAGTTTCGAGGCGAAAAAAAACCGCCTTGAGTAGACGGTTTTCAGTTTGCAGGCATCGGTGAGGCCAAGGCCTGCGTATCCTTTGCGGACACACTCACGTGCGCTCAGGTTATGCATGTTTGCTCATTGGCGCAAGTATCAGATGGACTTGAAAGGGGGGGCAACGGTCCTGTTACTGGCGCATCCTAACGACTTGATACAAGTTGTTTAAGTCGCTTTCTAAGGTCTGTCATAAAGTCCGCAATGACGATGCCCACTCATGAGGTATTCGCGAAGTGTGGCCGGGGGCGCAAAGACTTCATGTTCCTCGACACGGTGTGAGACCCGTGCCGGTGTTGTATTCGGGGAACCCACACCCGGTCGCCTTGGCGGACACACTCACGTGTAGTCCCGAAGGTGTTCGTACGCCGGAAAGTGCATCGGAGGTTTGGCCCCACGCAAGGAGGGCCAAAGTATGTCTAAGTTTCTTAAACATATGTGGCGCCTCGTCAGAATCGCGTTATGGGATTTTCGCCTGTACGAGTTTCTGCGAGACCGTTGGAATAATTCGTTGTAGAGGATTGATCTGACGGAAACCGCTCCTGCCTCGGCGGGGGCGGTTTAATGTCTACTCGCAAACTTGAAGGCGTCTCGGCCCAGGGGCTGCAGTCTTACTCGGCCGGCGGCGTCAGCCTGGCTTCCAGTTCTGCGACTTTGGCTTCAAGGCTTTCAAGGCGGGCGCGAGTTCGAGCCAGTACGAGCATCTGGCTATCGAATTCTTCACGGCTCACCAGATCCAGTTTGCTGAAAGCACTTTGCAGCAGCATCTTGAGCTGGCTTTCGATTTCGGCTTTTGGCAGCGGGGTGTCGCCGCTGAACAGGCGGGAGGCAGTGCCGCTCAGGGCGTCGAGGAAGTCTTTGGGCGCGAGCATGGAATGTGTCCTGTAAACAGTGGCGCGCAGTGTATCACGCAGTGTCTATAGTCATTGACGCAGGCACGGATGCACGCTTTTCGCGCAGGCGGACGGACGGCAGCGCACCGTTGTTGTGCGTAACCGTCGGGGCTTTTTTGCGCGGGCGCCTGTGGCAGCGGCCAAGGGCTTGAAATCAGAGGAATTTGGCGAGATGGCAAGCTTTCTGCTTAGTCGGTAGTGACCCATGCACTGATGCAGTCGCTGTGACGAATGCAGTGCGGCAGGCGGAGCGGGGAGTTTCGCCGGCAGCGGTTAGCTGGCGTCAGTCGGGCAGGCAAGGCCGACGATGCGTTACAAAGCCAGGCACTGCGCTTAGACTTGAGTCGGGTTTGTTTTCCTGGGGCAAGTCCACCAATTCGGGAGAGAGTTTCATGAAGCTAGTCACTGCCATCATCAAGCCGTTCAAGTTGGACGACGTGCGCGAGTCGCTGTCCGAAATCGGCGTGCAGGGCATTACCGTTACTGAAGTTAAAGGCTTCGGCCGGCAGAAGGGTCACACCGAGCTGTATCGCGGCGCGGAATATGTGGTCGATTTTCTGCCCAAGGTGAAAATCGACGTGGCCATCGACGACAAGGATCTGGATCGGGTTATCGAGGCGATAACCAAGGCGGCCAACACCGGCAAGATCGGTGACGGCAAGATCTTCGTGGTCAATCTGGAACAGGCGATCCGCATCCGTACCGGCGAAACCGATACCGACGCGATCTAAACGCCGCCACAAACCCAACGCCCCAGGAGAAAACAATATGACTCTGCGTAAATTCGCAGGGCTAGGCGCCCTGTTGTCCATCGTAATGCCCGGCCTGGCCATGGCGGCAGATCCGGTGGCGCCTCCAGTCCTCAATTCCGGCGATACCGCCTGGATGCTGACCTCCACAGCCCTCGTGCTGTTCATGACCATTCCCGGCCTCGCGCTGTTCTACGGCGGCATGGTTCGCTCCAAAAACATTCTTTCGGTGATGATGCAGTGCTTCGCCATTACCGGTCTGATCAGCGTCCTGTGGGTCATTTATGGCTACAGCATCGCGTTTGACACTACCGGTATGGAGCAAGGCGTCGTCAACTTCAATTCCTTCGTCGGCGGCATGGGCAAGGCCTTTCTGGCCGGTGTCACTCCGGCGAGCCTGACCGGCCCGGCGGCGCTGTTCCCTGAGGCGGTGTTTGTCACCTTCCAGATGACCTTCGCGATCATCACCCCGGCGCTGATCGTCGGTGCGTTCGCCGAGCGGATGAAATTCTCGGCGATGCTGATTTTCATGGGCGTGTGGTTCACCCTCGTCTATGCACCGATTGCACACATGGTCTGGTCCGGTAACGGCGGCCTGTTGTGGGACTGGGGCGTACTCGACTTCGCGGGCGGCACCGTGGTGCACATCAACGCGGGTATCGCCGGCCTGGTAGCGTGCCTGGTACTGGGCAAGCGCAAAGGTTTCCCGACCACCCCGATGGCGCCGCACAACCTCGGTTACACACTGATGGGTGCAGCGATGCTGTGGGTCGGCTGGTTCGGTTTCAACGCCGGTTCCGCCGCTGCTGCCAACGGTACTGCCGGTATGGCGATGCTGGTCACTCAGATTGCAACCGCAGCTGCCGCACTGGGCTGGATGTTTGCCGAGTGGATCACCCACGGCAAGCCAAGTGCACTGGGCATCGCCTCGGGTGTGGTTGCCGGTTTGGTTGCAATCACTCCGGCGGCTGGCACCGTGGGCCCGATGGGCGCACTGGTGATTGGTCTGGCGGCGGGTGTGGTGTGTTTCTTCTGCGCCACCACCCTGAAACGCAAGCTTGGTTATGACGACTCCCTGGACGCATTCGGCGTGCACGGTATCGGCGGTATCCTCGGTGCGATCCTGACCGGTGTATTCGCTGCACCGTCGCTGGGCGGCTTCGGCACCGTGACCGACATCGCGGCGCAAGTGTGGATTCAGTGCAAAGGCGTCGGCTTCACAGTGATCTACACCGCGATTGTCACCTTCATCATCCTCAAGGTGCTGGACGCCGTGATGGGGCTGCGGGTGACCGAGGAAGAAGAATCGGTTGGCCTGGACCTGGCACAACACAACGAACGCGGCTACAACCTGTAAGTACGCGCATCGAAAAAACTTGCCCGGCTTGCCGGGCATTTTTTTGTCCGGGATTTGTCATTGAGAGAGCAGCTGAAAGGATTTTTCGTACGGCTTTCGTCGTGTTTACGATGGGCATTTTTCTGCGGCCAATGGCTTACATCATTGCAGGAATATTAGGGCCTTTGTTTTTTCCCAGAGCGCGCTAGAATGCGCCCCGAACGTGCGGAGAACTGTATGTGGCAACAGACTCTGATAACCCTGCGGGCACGGCCCCGGGGCTTTCATCTGGTAACGGACGAGTTACTCGCCGGCCTGCCTGAACTCAAGGCGTGCCGGGTCGGTCTGTTGCATTTGTGGCTGCAGCATACCTCGGCGTCGTTGACCATCAACGAGAACGCCGATCCGGCGGTCCGTCGCGACTTCGAACGATTTTTCAATCGTCTGATCCCACAAGGAACAGACGGCTATGAGCATAACGACGAAGGCCTGGACGACCTCCCGGCGCACTTCAAGGCCAGCGTGCTTGGCTGCCAGATCAGTCTGCCGGTATCGGCTGGGCGTCTGGCTCTGGGAACCTGGCAAGGCGTTTATCTGGGCGAGCACCGTGATCATGGCGGTGCCCGTAAAGTCCTCGCCACCTTGCACGGTGACGGGGCGTAAACCGCTGGTCACCAGCGGTTACCGATTTTTTTCCGGCGACTTTCGACAGTCGCCAAAGCTGGTCTATAACTAATCTGCTTTTCGCAAGTCATGAGGTAGAACATGAGCGACGATGATCTGGAAAACGACGACCTCGAAGTAGGCGACGAAGACGAGGCCGAGGACGGTCTGGAAGCAGCAGCGGAAGACGTTGCTGAAGACGATGGCGGTGACGATACGCCGGCCCCGGCTGCCAAGGGCAAAGCCAAGGCTGCGGTGTCGGTAGACGAGTTGCCGAGCATCGAAGCCAAGAACAAGGAGCGCGACGCCCTGGCCAAGGCCATGGAAGAATTCCTTGCGCGCGGCGGCAAGGTGCAGGAAGTGGAGGCCAACGTGGTCGCCGATCCGCCCAAGAAGCCGGACAACAAGTACGGCAGCCGCCCTATCTGAGGCGTGCCACTTGCTTGCTGAAAAAGCCCGCCGTCGCTGCGGGCTTTTTCATGCCTCGAACAAATACTCCAGACGCGCCGCGATCCCTTGCAGGGGTGAGCCTTGTGGCGAGGGGATTTATCCCCGATGGGTCGCGAAGCGGCCCCTAATGCAGCACGCCCCACAGTCCTGACACACCGTGCAAGATGACTTCACGGCTGCTGCGCAACCGATCGGGGATAAATCCCCTCACCACAAAAAAGTGGTTGTGTGTCAGCAGGCGGTGGCATTCCAGCGGGCGAGCACTGCTGGCAGATCCGTGAGGTTACGGATTTCAGCATCCGGCTGACGCTCCGCTTCCCAGACCTTGCCCGCCGGGTTGAACCAGATCGCGCGCATGCCCGCCTGCTGCGCCCCGGCAATGTCGTCGCCCGGATGATCGCCAATGTGCACGGCCGCTTCCGCACTCACACCACCACGCTGCAACGCCTCGTGAAACAGCCGCGCATCCGGCTTGGCAATACCGATGTCTTCGGCGCACAACGCAAACTTGAAGTAATCGGCGAGCCCGAGGCGGCGCACGTCAGCGTTGCCATTAGTGACCACGCCGAGGGCGTAGTGGTTGGCGAGGATTTCCAGGGTGGGTTCGACCTCGGGAAATACCGTGATCTGGTGCCGTGCCTGCAGGAACACTTCAAAACTTTTGTCGGCCAGATCCGAAGCTTCGCCGTGGGCGTACCCGGCGTCTTCCAGTGCGTGGAACAGCACCCGCCGGCGCAGCGCGCTGATGCGGTGCTTGAGGCCCGGTTCGCGGGTCAGCACCCGTTCGCGAATCGCCCACAGATGCTCCACCGGCACCGCGCCCAGGTTCGGTGCGTGTTCGCTCAGCCATTCGCGCAATACCGCTTCGGCGCTGACGATCACCGGCGCGGTGTCCCACAAAGTGTCGTCGAGGTCGAAGGTGATCAACTGGATGTTCATGAATCGTCGCCTTTGCTGCGTTTGGCCCGTGGGTGGGCGCTGTCGTAGACCGCCGCCAGGTGCTGGAAGTCCAGGTGGGTGTAGATCTGCGTGGTCTTGATGTCCGAGTGGCCGAGCAGTTCCTGCACCGCGCGCAAATCCTGCGAGGACTCCAGCAAGTGGCTGGCGAAAGAGTGCCGCAGCATGTGCGGGTGCAGGTTCTGCCCCAGTTCGCGTTCGCCGGCCAGTTTCACTCGTACCTGAATCGCCCGTGGACCGAGGCGCCGGCCTTGCTGGCTGACGAACACGGCGTCGTCGGCCGGGTTGGTCATGGCCCGCAGCGGCAGCCACTGCTCCAGTGCTTCGCGAGCCTTTTTGCCGACCGGCAGCAGGCGGGTCTTGCTGCCCTTGCCGAGCACCTGAACCATGCCGTCGGCCAGATCCAGCTGATCGAGGTTGAGCCCGGTCAGCTCGGACAGGCGAAGGCCCGAGGAATAGAAGAGTTCGAGAATCGCCTGATCGCGCCGCGCCAGAAAATCATCCTCGACGGCACCTTCCAGCAGTTGCAAAGCACGGTCGGTGTCGAGTGTTTTCGGCAGGCGCCGTTCGCCTTTCGGCGGCGCCAGGCCGGTCGCCGGGTCGTGGTCGCACAGACCTTCGCGATTGAGGTAGTGATAGAGGCCGCGCACTGCCGAGAGCAGACGGGCAAGGCTGCGCGAGGATTGTCCCTGAGCATGCAGCCGGGCAATCAGGCTGCGCAGACGCTGAATATCCAGCGCCGCCCAGCTGCCGATGTTCTGCTTGAGGCACCAGCCGAGGACTTTATCGAGGTCGCGGCGGTAGGCCGACAGGGTGTGCGGCGACACCTGTCGCTCACTGCGCAGGTGTTCGCAGTAAGCGTCCAGTTGTCGTTCCATGCTCAGCGTACCGAGCGCAGTGAGCTGTTGACCCGTGGCAGCACGCGGCCCATGACTTCGGCGATGTAGCTGAGAAACAGCGTGCCGACCGAGCTTTTGTAGTGCTGCGGATCACGGCTGGCGATCGCCAGAATGCCGTGGATGCCTTGATGGCTGACGGCAACCACGGCGGTGGAGCCGATCTGCTTGCGCTGTTCTTCGCCGAACAGGAAGTCCAGCTCATGCTCACGCAGGCTGCCGCTGACGCTTTTGCCTTCGGTGAGCAGGCCGCCGATGGCGGTTTGCGCGTCGGCGTGGGTCACCCAGCGGCCAACCGGTGCCGGATTGTCGCCGAGCAGGATCAGGCTGACAAAGGGCACCTGGAAATCCTGACGCAGACTGTCTTCGACACTGATCACCACGTCTTCGAGGCTGGCGGCGTCCATCAGCGACAGGATCAGGCGGCGGGTCTTGTCGAACAGTCGGTCGTTGTCGCGTGCGACGTCCATCAAATGCGAGAGGCGATGACGCATCTCGATGTTGCGGTCGCGCAAAATGCTCATCTGCCGTTCGACCAGCGATACGGTGTCACCGCGCTGGTGGGGAATGCGCAGGGCGGGCAGCAGTTCTTCGTGCTCGACGAAGAAGTCCGGATGAGCCTCCAGGTATGCGGCAACCGCTGCCGCCTCCAGGCTCTCGGACGCTGATTCGTCGGACTGTCGGGCGGGTACCTGAGGCTTATCGGTCATGGCTTCTGCTCACTCAAAGACGCACTTGTCCTTCGTATACACGCACTGCCGGGCCGGTCATCAGCACCGGATGGCCGGGGCCTGCCCATTCAATGGACAGACGCCCGCCGGGCAGGTCGATCAACAGCGGCGAATCCATCCACCCCTGGCTGATAGCCGCGACAGCCGCGGCGCAAGCGCCGGTGCCGCAGGCTTGGGTCTCCCCGGCGCCGCGTTCCCAGACGCGCAATTGCGCGCGGTGGCGGTCGATGACCTGGATGAAACCGACGTTGACCCGCGCCGGAAAGCGCGGATGGTGTTCGATTTTCGGTCCCAGTTCATGCACCGGTGCGGTATTGATGTCCTGCACGCGCAGCACCGCATGGGGGTTACCCATCGACACGGCGGCCAGTTCGACCGTGGTGCCGTCGACTTCCAGCTGATAGCTGGACGCCTGCGCCGGTGCGTCGAACGGAATGTCCGCCGGGACCAGGCGTGGTGCGCCCATGTTCACGCCGATCTGGCCGTCGTTACGCACGTCCAGCTCGATGATGCCGCCCTTGGTCTCGACGCGAATCTGCCGTTTGGCGGTCAGGCGTTTGTCGAGCACGAAGCGCGCGAAGCAGCGCGCACCGTTGCCGCACTGTTCCACTTCCGAGCCATCGGAGTTGAAGATCCGGTAACGGAAATCCACGTCCGGGTTGCTCGGCGCTTCGACAATCAGCAACTGGTCGAAACCGATACCGGTGTGCCGGTCGCCCCATTGCTTGGCGTGCTTGGGCTGAATATGCGCGTGCTGGCTGACCAGGTCGAGAACCATGAAGTCATTGCCCAGGCCGTGCATTTTGGTAAAACGCAGCAGCATGGGTTACTCCGGCAGCAGGCTTTCGCCGGCAAACAGCTCAGCCACGGTTTCGCGGCGGCGCACTTCAAAAACCTGATCACCGTCTACCAGCACTTCAGCGGCACGGCCGCGGGTGTTGTAGTTGGAACTCATCACGAAGCCATAGGCACCGGCCGAATGCACGGCCAGCAGGTCACCTTCTTCCAGCGCCAGCTCACGATCCTTGGCGAGGAAATCGCCGGTTTCGCAGATCGGGCCAACCACGTCGTACTGGCGCGCGGCGCTGTCACGCGGCTTGACGGCGGTGACGTCCATCCAGGCCTGATACAGCGCCGGGCGGATCAGATCGTTCATCGCCGCGTCGACGATGGCGAAATCCTTGTGTTCGGTGTGCTTGAGGTATTCGACCTGGGTCAGCAGCACGCCGGCGTTGGCGACGATAAAGCGGCCCGGCTCGAACACCAGTGCCAGGTCACGACCGTTCAGACGCTCACGCACAGCCTTGATGTAATCGCCGGCCAGTGGCGGCTCTTCATCGCGATAACGCACGCCCAGGCCACCGCCGAGATCGATGTGGCGCAGATGAATGCCGCAATCGCCGAGGCGGTCGACCAGGTCCAGCAGACGGTCGAGAGCGTCGAGGAACGGCGGCAAGGTGGTCAGTTGCGAGCCGATGTGGCAATCGACACCGATCACTTCCAGGTTCGGCAGATGTGCGGCACGCACGTACACGTCTTCGGCGTCGGCAATGGCGATGCCGAACTTGTTCTCTTTGAGACCGGTGGAAATGTACGGATGGGTGCCGGCATCGACGTCCGGGTTGACGCGCAACGAGATCGGCGCGCGAACGCCCAGCTCGGCGGCCACCACTTGCAGGCGCTCCAGTTCGTCGGTGGATTCGACGTTGAAGCAGTGCACGCCGACTTCCAGCGCGCGACGCATGTCGTCACGGGTCTTGCCGACACCGGAGAAGACGATCTTGTCGGCGCTGCCGCCAGCGGCCAGCACACGCTCCAGTTCGCCACGGGAAACGATGTCGAAACCGGCGCCGAGACGGGCCAGGACATTCAGCACGCCGAGGTTGGAGTTAGCCTTTACGGCGTAGCAGACCAGGTGCGGCATGCCCGCCAAGGCATCGGCGTAGGCCAGATACTGGGCTTCGATGTGCGCACGCGAGTAGACATAGGTGGGCGTGCCGAAGCGGTCGGCGATGGCGGACAGCGCCACACCTTCCGCGAACAGCTCCCCGCCACGGTAGTTAAAAGCGTCCATGGCGATCCCTTATTGGTAAACGTCGTGCTTGTGTGCTTTGGACGGCTGCTTTTGCGAAGACTGGGCTTGCTCGGCCGGGTCCTGATCGTCATCCGGCAGGTACAGCGGGCCTTTTTGACCACAGGCCGAAACGAGGCAGGCAACCGCGACGAGCGCAGCAAGGGAAGAGATCAGGCGCTTCATGGCGAAATCCTTGAAAATGCGTTAATTGCGCCGGAGTATACCGGCCACCCGGCAGCTTGCCTATGCGAGGGGGTTCCCGTCCGGCGGGGCTCTCTGGATACACCTGGAGCCTTGTGGGAGCGAGCCTGCTCGCGAAGAGGCCGGCACATCCGATATGTTTGCTGGCTGACACACCGCTTTCGTCGGATCGCCGCCCGGAGCCGGCTCGCTCCCATAGGCGCCAGTGCTGGATGGGAAACGGTGCTTGGTCGTTAATCTTTGCAATCGGCCGGCAGCGCCCGTATCTTGCGGCGCTTGAGCCTGACCCGACATTTTTTGAGGTTGCCACAATGAGTTTGTCCGAAGCGCGTTTCCACGATCTGGTCGATGCCACCCAGCAGGCGTTGGAAGAGTTGCTGGAGGATCATGCCGACGATATCGAGATCACGGCCGGCATGATGACCATCAAGTTCGACAACGGCAGCCAGCTGATCATCAGCCGCCAGGAGCCGCTGCGTCAGCTGTGGCTGGCGGCGCGTTCCGGTGGTTTCCATTTCGACTACGACGAAGAGTCGGGCAAATGGAGCTGCGAGAAGTCTGAAGAACTGCTCGGTGAAGTCCTGGCTCGTTGCGTTCAGGACCAGACCGGCCTTGAGCTGGATTTCGAAGAGATCTGATCGTGACCGAGGTTGCCCCGCGCCCACCCAAGCCGCTCTACAGCAACGTCAGCCCAGCGGTGCCGTCACCGTGCACTGGCGTTTGCCGGCTGGATGAGCAGAAGGTTTGCCTTGGCTGCTTCCGCCATGTCGAGGATATTCGCGAATGGCGCTCGGCCGATGATGAGCGGCGGCGGGTGATCGTCAGCCAAGCCCGACAACGCCGAATTCAGGCCTGACTCGATCCTGTAGCGAGGGGATTTATCCCCGATGGGTTGCGCAGCGGCCCCAGCCTTTTGAGACTGCTGCGCAGTCTATCGGGGATAAATCCCCTCACCACAAAGTTTCCTCAGGGCTGAGTGGGGCTGTCGGGTGGGTGGCTTGTATATTTTTTGAGCTGTGATAGTGTCCGAACACGCCTCAACCCATCGAGGCCTGGTGAAAACCCCGTCTTTTTTGGCGGGGTTTTGCTTTTTTTGTGTGCAGAAGAAAGGAGTCTGCCCGAATCATGACCGCACCTTCCATCACCCTTACCCGTCTGGACGTACAACGTCTGGAGCGCCTGATCGACAACCTGAACGAGAAAGACCAGGCTGCGCCGGGCGTGATCGCGCTGCAAACCGAACTGGACCGCGCCGATACACTGGTCGGCCACGATGAAGTGCCCGCTGATGTCGTGACGATGAATTCCCGCGTGCACTGCCGCGAAGAAGGCAGCGGCAAGGATTATCACCTGACGCTGGTCTACCCCAAGGATGCCAACGCCGACGAAGGCAAGATCTCGATCCTCGCGCCGGTCGGCAGCGCGCTGCTGGGCCTGAAGGTCGGTCAGCACATCGACTGGCCCGCGCCGGGTGGCAAGACCCTGAAACTGACCTTGCTGGAAGTCGAGTCACAACCAGCCAACGGCGGTGATTTCCGCGAGTGACCCCGCCTCAGATCTGTTCGAGCGCCTCGTTCAGGGCGCGCTCCAGGTCGGCCTTGTAGCGCAAATACAGATTGCTTGAACTCTGCCCGTCACCAAGCAGGCCCGAGAGGTCCAGGTCGGTGATGTAGCAGCGATAGCGCTCGGTCTCGCGGCGCTGTTCGACGATCTCCCGGGCGACCACGCGAAACAGCTGGTCGCCATGTTCGAGCTCGCTGAATTCTCGTTGATTGCAATACAGGGTGACCTGCACTTCGCCCGGTGCGGCTTTGCCAATGATTGCCTGCACATCGTAGAACGGTTTGTTCACCGGGGTTTGCGGCGCCGGCCGTGCTTCGACCCGGCGCGCGCGCCCCGGGCCTGAAGGCAATAACTGGTAATACAAGGTTTCGAGGCTGATCGCCGGGTTGCCGTCCATCGGCAACAGTGCTTCTCGCCGGTACTGAATCGATTGCAGGAAGCGTTGCAGCGGCACCAGCAGGCTCTGTTCGTCGTGGTACGGCAGATGCTGTTGCCACAGCGCGTTGAACTCATCCAGCACGTACAACTCGGCCTGTTGTTCGGTAATCCGGTAGAACACCTGAATCGCCTCCGGCTGACCCATGGGCAGAATCAGCGCGAGGTCATGATCCTCCAGAGCCATCGGATCCAGGTGCAGCGGGCTGTAGCGCGGCTGTTCTTCGCCCAGATAATCCAGCAGCGCCGGCAAGGTGGCGAGCGCGACATGATTGACCTGGCCCGGCACCAGTTCCAGCACGTGATAGTGCTGTTGCACCTGAATCAGGTAGCGATGATTGAGTTCGCTGAGCAGCAGGGTCTGCGCGGTGTCGATGACTTCTTCGACGCGCCGGGCAATGAACTGTGCGCGGTTGTGGCAGAAGCAGCGCACTTTCAATGACGGCTGCTGCGGGCCGCGCGGCAGGTTGTTGAGGTAGTCGCGCAGGCAATCGAGCAATGCGTGGGGACCGTCGAAGCGGTTGACCAGCACTTCATTCCAGCTGTTGAGCGTGACTTGATCGAGGGTCAATACAAGGTTTTCGCGCACCCCGGCGTAACTCAACGAATCGGTGCGCTCGGTGGTCATCAGGATATTCAGGTCGCGATGATGCTTGAGCGGGTCGACACCGACGTTGACCAGTATCAGCACCTCGCTCGGCATCGCGGCGCGCAGCAGCGGCTCTTCTGCAACGGTTGGCAGGGGCAGGGCGATGCACTGCTGCAGGCTGCCGAGCAAGTTGAACAACTCGAACTCGCTCATGTCGCTGGTGCCGGGATGAAGGGCCAGGCGCGTGCTGCTGTCGATCACGCCGTTGCGATGGCACCAGGTCAGCAGCTCGAGCAACTCGCGGCTGCGCTTGATCGGCGCAAAGTGCTCCCATTCCAAAGCGTTCAGACTGCCGTTGTACAAGCCCCACTGGGTTTGCCCGGGTTCTTTCTTGTTCGGCGACTGCACCAGGGTCAGGGTGTCTTCGGCCAGGTCCGGGGCGATGCCGGGATTGATGAATTCGACCTTGTCGGCCTTGCGCTCGAACGCCGCGTACAGGCGGCGCCCGAGCACGTTGAGATCGCGCTTGTTGATCAGGCTGACGGTCTGTTCGCTGCGGGCGAACTGGGTCAGGAAGCGGTAGCTGTAATTCAGCTCATTGACCAGGGCGCGGCGTTCAGCGCTGACCTGGCGGACTTTCCACTGGCTGCGGCTGTCGAGCAAGGCCAGTTGGCGCTGATCCCAATGCCATTCGTGCGCCAGGCGTTCCAGCAGCGAGCGCTGCCAGCTCTGGGTGCGGCTGCTGCCAGTGAGCTTGCGGTTGACCTTGAGGTACAACGCGCGTCGTACCAGCTCCAGCCGCTCCGGCTCGTTGCGGGCGGTCAGGTACTCTTCGATGCGTCGGTACACGACCATGTACGGATCCAGCTCATCCAGATCCAGTTGATTGGCAAACACGGCCTGCTTGTAACGCAGACTCAGGCACTGCACTTTTGGGTGTTCGCTGGCGTAGACCTCGGTCAGCAACAACTTGAGTACCGATTTGTAGGGCGACTCAATGCCCTTGAACAGTTGCCACAGGCCGGCGCCGATGAACTCGCCCGGCGGAATCCTCGCCAAATGTCCGAGATCCAGCGTCTCGTCGGCGCGAATGAAGCGCTTGGACAGCAGGGTGTGGGTGTACAGGTCGTACGCACTTTCTTCGTAGACCGGCACCAGCCACCAGATCGGCGTGCGTCCGCCCAGCCAGATCGCGGTGCGATAAAACTCGTCCAGCAGCAGATAGTGCTGAGTGCTGCCGCAATTTTCGGAGCTGAGTTGGCTGTCGCGTTCGCCTGTGACGAAACGCACCGGGTCGATCAGGAAGAAGTGCGCCTCGGCGCCCTGGGTCGCGGCCCAGGCTTCGAGCAGCTGGCATTTTTTGCGTAGCTCGGCGATCTCGCTTTCGCCCAGATCCGGCGCATGGCAGACCCACACGTCCATGTCGCTCTGATCGGCCTGGGCCAGGGTGCCGAGGCTGCCCATCAGGAACAGCCCGTGAAGTGGCCGTGGCGGGTTGCTGCCGTGGCGTGGTTTGTAGGAGAACGAGCGAGTCAGGCGTTGTGCTTCGGCGAGGGCGGTAGCGTCCGGTTCATAGTTGGACAGCCCGGCTGGCGTGCTGCCGGAAACATAGCCTGGCAGCAGCGGATGATTGACGTGGAAGAACAGCGGCAGCAGGGTCAGCACGCCTTGCTGGCGGGTCGACAGACCTTCGAGTGCCCGGCCAAGGCGACCTTCATTGAGCTTGAGAAAACGCGCGCGCAGCTGGCTGAGTACCTTGCGGTCGATGCCTTCGTCCAGATCGGGGCGGATTTCATGGGTGCGCGTCATGTCAGCTCAAACCGGCTCGTGGGCTCGGACGAAGAGGGTCTCGGAATGGGAGGCAGTTTAGCCTTTGCACGGCGGGACTTTTAAGCTGAATTTGTTTTTTGACGCCAGATTTTTAGCGCAAGGGCGGGGCAGGCCCGCGGAAATCCCGTGGCAGGAGTTCCCGTGGGCAAAAGAAGGGGGAATCAGGCGGTTTCCTGCTCTCTCAGAATGGTCAGCACGGTTTGCACATTTTGCGCGGCATCGCGACCCAGGCTGGTCAGATACCCGCCATCGGGCTGGTCGGTGAGTTCTTTTTCGAAGAGGCGTTTGGCGGCGGCAATGTGTTTCGGGGCAGCGGTCTGATGAATTTTCAAACCTTCCTGGGAACTGTCCAGGTTGAAGAGTGCGAGGACTTCCAGTTCGGCAACCAACTCAGGGGTAAGCGACATAAGGACTCCAGACTTTCTAGGAATTGGACGACAGCGTCCCTAAGGTGAACCCGCTTTTGCGGCGTGTCCAGTGCTCAGATCAGGGATTTTGTCTTGAGGCGGATTCCAGTGTAGTCGGGGTCGGAGAGATGGCTGGATGGATGGGTGACAAATTGTGTGGGAGCGAGCAGGCTCGCTCCCACGAGGGGAAGTGTTTTGCTTACTGCTTTTCCGGCGGCAACTCGGGCAGCGCACGCAGTGCGGTTTCATACCACTCGGTATCGAACGCACGGTCTTCGTCGAGCATCGCGTCAATCTCATAGGCCAGCACGTGCGCCATCAGGTTGAGTATCTCTTCGCGCTCGACACCCACCAGGGTCAGCTTGTTGAAGGTCGCCTTGGCGGCTGGCGGGTTGTCGCTTTCGATCTGGTTCTCGATGGCTTCGATCAACGTCGCCTCGGTGAACTCTTCTTCGTCGTTGTCGATGTCTGTCGGCTCGCTCATGGCAGGCTCCTCAAGGAAAGGCGCCAGTTTACCCGCATTCAGCGGCGTGATGCTGCTGGCAGGATCGTGACGGGCGATCTATAAACAGTGCCTGCCCACCCCGCACGGCCTGGAGGCTATGTGATGTTCAAGCTCTATGGATTCGCTGTCAGCAACTACTACAACATGGTCAAACTGGCGCTGCTGGAAAAAGGCCTGGCGTTCGAAGAAGTCACCTTCTACCCGACGCAGACCCCGGAGTCGCTGGCGATCAGCCCGCGCGGCAAAGTACCGGTACTCGGTGTCGATGCCGGATTTATTAACGAAACCGCGATCATCCTCGAATACCTTGAGCAGACCCAGAAAGGTACGCCGTTGCTGCCGAGCGATCCATTCGAGCGAGCGCAGGTGTTGGCGATTGCCAAGGAAATCGAGCTGTACATCGAGCTGCCGGGGCGCGCCTGTTATGGCGAGGCGTTCTTCGGCGCGACGGTGCCGGACGCGATCAAGGAGAAAACCAAAGCCGAGCTGTTGCTGGGTTTTGCGGCACTGGGCCGACACGGCAAGTTCGCGCCGTACGTGGCGGGCGACAGCCTGAGCATTGCGGATCTGTACTTTCTGTACAGCGTGCCGCTGGCCTGTGCGGTCGGGCAGAAGCTGTTCGGGATCGATTGGCTGGCGGAGATGCCGAAAGCCAAGGCGCTGCTGGAGCAGCTTGAGCAGAATCCGCATGTGCAGAAGATTGCTGCCGACAAAGAGGCGGCGATGCCGACGTTTTTGGCGATGATCGCTGCCAAGAAGTGAGTATTGCGGCGTTTGTAAATAGGTAATCGCTGGCAAGCCAGCTCCCACAGGTCTTTGGGTCGAACACAAAATTGTGTTCCAAAAAAGAACCCTGTGGGAGCGGGCTTGCCCGCGATGCTTTTAGCGGCTTGCGATCAACGCCTGACCGCGAACCACCGCTGCCTTGACCTGCGCAGGCGCTGTCCCGCCGATATGGTCACGGGCATTCACCGAGCCTTCCAGCGTCAGTACGGCAAACACGTCCTGCTCGATCTGGTCGCTGAACTGGCGCAATTCTTCCAGGCTCATCTCGGCCAGATCCTTGCCGGTATCCACGCCGTATTTCACCGCGTGGCCGACGATTTCGTGGCAATCACGGAACGGCAGGCCACGGCGTACCAGGTAGTCCGCCAGGTCGGTGGCGGTGGAGAAACCGCGCAGGGCCGCTTCACGCATGATCGCGTGTTTCGGCTTGATCGCCGGGATCATGTCGGCAAAGGCGCGCAGCGAATCGCGCAGGGTGTCGGCGGCGTCGAACAGCGGTTCCTTGTCTTCCTGATTGTCCTTGTTGTAGGCCAATGGCTGGCCTTTCATCAGGGTCAGCAGGCCCATCAGCGCGCCGAATACCCGGCCGGTCTTGCCGCGTACCAGCTCCGGCACGTCCGGGTTTTTCTTTTGCGGCATGATCGAACTGCCGGTGCAGAAGCGGTCCGGCAGATCGATGAACTGAAATTGCGCGCTGGTCCACAGCACCAGCTCTTCGGAGAAGCGCGACAGGTGCATCATCGCGATGCTCGCGGCGGAGCAGAATTCGATGGCGAAGTCGCGATCGGAAACGTTGTCCAGCGAGTTGCCGCCCACGGCGTCGAAGCCCAGCAGTTGCGCGGTGTATTCGCGGTCGATCGGGTAGGTGGTGCCGGCCAGCGCAGCGCTGCCCAGCGGCATGCGGTTGGTGCGCTTGCGGCAGTCGACCAGACGCTCGTAGTCGCGGCTGAGCATTTCGAACCAGGCCAGCATGTGGTGGCCGAAGGTCACCGGTTGTGCGGTCTGCAGGTGAGTGAAGCCGGGCATGATGCTCGCCGCTTCACGGTCGGCCTGCTCCAGCAGGCCTTTTTGCAGGCGAGTGATTTCGGCCAGGATCAGGTCGATTTCGTCACGCAGCCACAGGCGGATGTCGGTGGCGACCTGGTCGTTACGGCTGCGCCCGGTGTGCAGTTTCTTGCCGGTGATGCCGATGCGGTCAGTCAGGCGCGCTTCGATGTTCATGTGCACGTCTTCGAGGTCGACGCGCCAGTCGAACTGGCCGGCCTCGATTTCGCCCTGGATGGTCTGCAGGCCATCGATGATGCTGTCGCGCTCGGCATCCGTCAGCACGCCGACCTTGGCCAGCATGGTGGCGTGGGCGATCGAGCCCATGATGTCGTGGCGATACAGGCGCTGGTCGAAAGTGACGGAGGCGGTGAAGCGGGCGACGAAGGCGTCGACGGGTTCACTGAAGCGGCCGCCCCAGGACTGATTGGTCTTGTCAGTGCTCATGAATTCGCTCGTATCGGCTTGGAGAAAGAAGGCGTGAAACGCTGGCGCGGATAATAACAGGGTTGCCAATCCTGTCGCTGACACTGGTCGATACGTTTTTTTCTCATCCGCTCGTTCATAGTCGGCGCTGTCTGCAGGGGATTTGCGCAAGGATATTTTTCGATTGAGCAATATCGGCCCGGCAAGCGTCTACAGTTGGACATAAGGGTCGGCGCGACTGCAGATCGCGCTAAGGTCTGGACGCCGACTATAAGAAGAGGGGGTGGGTGGATTTGTCCTTTGGCATACCCCGTGAAAAACGCAGAAAACAGCGGGCTTTGAGCAGTACGACCCGGACACTGGCAAATATTGCTGGCCGACGTACGGCACTTTTTGGCGCTCGGGCTAGTCTTAGCGTGGATCGCGGTGACGGACGTCACTTCACCTGTCTACGCTATCCTTGTGCGAGACTCACGCAGGAATCCAGCGCAATATGAATGTCCTGATCGTTGATGACGAACCACTGGCTCGCGAGCGCCTCAGCCGAATGGTGAGCGAGCTCGAGGGTTATACAGTTCTGGAGCCCAGCGCCACGAATGGCGAAGAGGCGTTGGCGCTGATCGACAGCCACAAGCCGGATATCGTGCTGCTCGATATCCGCATGCCGGGCCTCGATGGCCTGCAAGTGGCTGCCCGTCTGTGCGAGCGTGAAACGCCGCCGGCCGTGGTGTTTTGCACCAGCCCCGATGAATTTGCCGTGGAAGCCCTGCAGGCCAGCGCCGTGGGCTATGTGGTGAAACCCGTGCGAACCGAACATCTGCATGACGCCCTGAAGCGGGCTGAACGTCCCAACCGGGCGCAACTTTCGGCCCTGACTCGGCCTGCCGCCGAAAGCGGCAACGGCCCGCGCAGTCATATCAGCGCCCGAACCCGAAAAGGCATCGAACTGATCCCGCTGGATCAGGTGGTCTATTTCATTGCTGATCACAAGTACGTGACCCTGCGCCATGAAAGTGGCGAGGTGTTGCTGGACGAGCCGCTCAAGGCCCTCGAAGACGAATTCGGCGAGCGTTTCGTGCGCATCCACCGTAACGCGCTGGTGGCCCGCGACCGTATCGAGCGTCTGCAACGCACGCCGCTTGGGCATTTCCAGCTGTTCCTCAAAGGCCTCAATGGTGATGCGCTGATCGTCAGCCGGCGGCATGTGGCCGGTGTGCGCAAGATGATGCAGGGCCTCTGACCCGGCCTTCGCGCGCGGTTGCACGTTCTTCTGCCGGGCATTGCAGGCCAGGGAGGCCACGCCGTTTCTGATTCAAGTCAAAGTGGATTTGGCTGAGCTGTTATTATCCGTCGTATCTATTCAGTACGGATTGATCCATGTCCTCTCGCGAAATCCGCATCGCCACCCGTAAAAGTGCGCTGGCCCTCTGGCAGGCCGAATACGTCAAAGCCCGTCTTGAGGAGGCCCATCCGGGTCTGCTGGTGACGCTGGTGCCCATGGTCAGTCGCGGCGACAAGCTGCTCGACTCACCGCTGTCGAAAATCGGCGGCAAGGGTCTGTTCGTCAAGGAACTGGAAACCGCGCTGCTGGAAAACGAAGCCGACATCGCCGTGCATTCGATGAAAGACGTGCCGATGGACTTCCCCGAAGGCCTGGGACTGTTCTGCATCTGCGAACGTGAAGATCCGCGTGATGCTTTCGTTTCCAATACCTATCAAAGCCTGGATGCGCTGCCTGCCGGCGCCATCGTCGGCACCTCCAGCCTGCGTCGTCAGGCGCAACTGTTGACCCGTCGCCCGGATCTGGAAATCCGCTTCCTGCGCGGCAACGTCAACACCCGTCTGGCCAAGCTCGATGCCGGCGAGTACGACGCGATCATTCTCGCGGCAGCCGGCCTGATTCGTCTCGGTTTCGAAGACCGCATCACCTCGGCGATCAGTATCGACGACAGTCTGCCGGCCGGTGGCCAGGGCGCGGTCGGCATCGAATGTCGTAGCGCCGATACGCAAATCCACGCCTTGCTCGCACCGCTGCACCATGCCGACACCGCTTCGCGCGTGACCGCTGAACGTGCTCTGAACAAACATCTGAATGGCGGCTGCCAAGTGCCGATCGCCTGCTACGCCGTGCTTGAAGGTGAGCAATTGTGGCTGCGTGGTCTGGTGGGCGAGCCGAGCGGCGGCAAGCTGCTCAGCGCCGAGGCCCGTGCGTCGCGCGCCGATGCCGAAGCACTGGGTGTGAAGGTCGCTGAAGACCTGCTCAGTCAGGGGGCCGACGACATTCTCAAAGCGGTGTATGGCGAGGCAGGTCACGAGTGACTGCCTGGCGCCTGCTGCTGACGCGTCCTGCGGATGACTGTGCGGTGCTGGCCGGGGTGTTGGCCGCAGAAGGTTTTTTCAGCAGTTGTCTGCCGCTTCTGGACATCGTGCCGCTGCCGGTTTCTGACAAGATACGTCGAGCACTGGCGCAACTGTCGGGCTGCAGCGCGATCATCGTGGTCAGCAAACCGGCGGCGCGGATTGCGCTTGATCTGCTGGACGCTCATGGGCCTGGGTCGTTGTCGATGCCGTGGTTCAGCGTCGGCGCGGCGACCGCGCAGATTCTTCGCGATCACGGTCTCGACGTACACTTTCCCGCCGACGGCGATGACAGCGAAGCCCTGCTGCAATTGCCGCGTCTGCGCGAAGCGGTCAGCGGGGCCGACGCGCAGGTGCTGATCCTGCGCGGGGAGGGCGGTCGCGAGCTGCTCGCCGAGCGCCTGCGTGCGCTAGGTGCTAGTGTCGAGTATCTGGAGTTATACAGGCGTGACCTGCCAGCCTATGCCCCGGATGAACTGCCCCGACGGATCGAAGCGGAACGCTTGAACGGGCTGGTGGTCAGCAGTGGACAGGGTTTCGAGCACCTGTGCCAACTGGCCGGCGCTGCCTGGCCGGCGATTGCGCAGTTGCCGTTGTTTGTGCCAAGCCCAAGGGTCGCCGAGCTGGCACGTGCCGCCGGGGCCCAAACAGTTGTGGATTGCCGTGGCGCGAGTGCTGCGGCTTTGCTGACGGCGTTACGGGAGCATCCCGTGCCCGTTCTCTAATGCAAAGGATGGATACGTGAGCGAAACAGCCTTGCCTAAAGATGATGTCCAGCCTGTGATCGATGCCCAGGTTGAAACGCCACCGCCGGCCCAAGCGCCGCGCCGAGGCAACGGCCTGGCCATTGTCGCCCTGTTGCTCGGCGCTGCCGGCGTGGCGATTGGTGGCTGGGGTGTCTGGCAGGTGCGTCACCTGCAGACCAACACTGCGCAGCAGTCTGGCCAGGTGCAAGCGTTGAACGATCAGGCGCAGAGCCTCAAACTCAACGAACAGCGCCTGACCGAGCGCCTCGCGCAACTGCCCGGTGCCGATGAACTCGCCGAGCGCCAGCGTCTGGTGACGCAACTGCAGGGTGATCAGCAGCGCCTCAACCAGCGTCTGGAAACCGTCCTCGGTGCCAGCCGCAAGGACTGGCGTCTGGCCGAGGCCGAGCATCTGCTGCGACTGGCCAGCCTGCGCCTTTCGGCCTTGCAGGACATCAGCAGCGCTCAGGCGCTGGTGCAGGGCGCTGACGAAATTCTCCGTGAGCAGAACGATCCGGGATCGTTCGCCGCCCGCGAGCAAGTGGCGAAAACCCTCGTCGCGCTGCGCAGCACCGAACAGCCGGATCGCACCGGCCTGTTCCTGCGCATTGGTGCCTTGCGTGACCAGGTCATCGAACTGACCGAACTGGCCCCGGAGTACAAGGATCGTGGCGAGTCACTGCTGGGCCTGACCGCTGACGGCGATGGCGCCAGCCGCTGGGCGCAGTGGTGGGATCAGGTGTCGCGCTACATCCGCATCGATTTCAATGCCGACAAGAACGTGAAGCCACTGCTGGCCGGGCAAAGCCTGAGCCAGGTGCGTCTGGCCCTGAGCCTGGCGCTGGAGCAGGCGCAATGGGCGGCGCTCAATGGCCAGGCGCCCGTCTACACCCAGGCGCTGACCGAAGCGCGGGACGTGCTCAAGGGCAATTTCAACCCGGACAATCCGCAGAGCAAAACCATGCTCGAACAGGTTGCCGAGCTGAGCCAGCAACCGGTCACCGTCAAGACGCCGGATCTGACCGGCACGTTGAGCGCGGTGCAGGCTTATCTGGGGCGGCGTAACGTCAACGCTGAAGAATCGGTCAAACCGTTCGCCAAACCTGCCGCCAACACCGCGCAGGAGACCACGCCATGAAACGCCTGTATGTGATCGTGTTTCTGGTGATCGCCGCGACGGCGGCGCTGGGCCTGGCGATTGCCGAGCACTCCGGGTACGTGCTGATCGCCTACAAGAGCTTCCGTTATGAATCCAGTCTGTGGGCGACGCTGGCACTGATTGCGGTGTTGTGGCTGCTGATCTGGGGCATCAAGGCCCTGGTCGAGCTGGTCATGGCCTCCAGTGGTGTGGTCAACCCGTGGTCGCGACGTAATCGCAGCCGGCGAGTGCAGGTGGCCATCGAACACGGTCAGCTGGATCTGGCCGAAGGTCGCTGGGCCAGCGCGCAACGTCACCTGTCTCGCGCCGCCGAGGCCGAGCGCCAGCCGCTGTTGTATTACCTCGGCGCGGCACGCGCGGCCAACGAGCAAGGCAAGTACAAGGAGTGCGATCAGTTGCTTGAGCGTGCGCTGGAGCGCCAGCCGCAGGCCGAACTGGCGATTGCCTTGAGTCATGCGCAATTGCAGACCGATCGCGGTGATACCGACGGCGCCCTGGTGACCCTGCAAGCGATGCACGAGCGGCATCCGCATAACGTGCAGACCTTGCGGCAGTTGCAGCGTCTGCATCAGCAGCGCGGCGACTGGTCGGCGGTGGTTCGCCTGTTGCCGGAACTGCGCAAGGACAAGGCTCTGCCGCCAGCCGAACTGGCTGAACTGGAACGGCGAGCCTGGGGTAACAACCTGTCGCTGGCGGCGCATCGTGACGAGGACGGCAAGGTTGGTCTGCAGTCACTCACCCGTGCCTGGGAGCAATTGACGTCCGCGCAGCGTCAGGAACCGGCGCTGGTGCTGGCATACGCCGAGCAACTGCGTCAGCTGGGCGCACAGGTTGAAGCGGAAGAAGTCCTGCGCAGCGCCCTCAAGCGCAAGTACGACAGCCATCTTGCTCGGCTGTATGGCCTGGTCCGCGGCAGTGATCCGGCGCGTCAGTTGCAGACCGCCGAAGGCTGGCTCAAAGAGCATCCGGCGGATCCGAGCCTGTTGCTGACCCTCGGTCGTCTCTGTCTGCAAACCAGCTTGTGGGGCAAGGCACGGGATTACCTGGAAAGCAGTCTGCGGCTGCAGCGCAATCCGGAAGCCTGTGCAGAGCTGGCGCGTCTGCTTGCGCAACTGGGTGACACCGAGCGCAGTAACCAGTTGTTCCAGGAAGGTCTCGGATTGCTGGACGAGCGCCTGCTGGCTGCGCCGTTGCCAGTGCCGGTTCACGCCTGATTTCGCGAGGGAGCATGCTCCCTCGTGAACGTTCAGTGAGCGAATAATTACCACCGGCGGGCGTCTTGGGCGAAGTCCTACAGGGGACTACGCCTATTCCTCTCGCGTCTGTCGGGTTTTCCCTACACTTCTGGTGAACTGTCGCCAGAGCTCCGCCTTGAAAGGCTGACAAGCTTTCCTCTACCGTAACTGCCTGTCTCTATTGCTACGGAAAAGCCATGTCGTTGGCCTGTTCACGCTCCTTGTTATTCACGGCTTTCACTGCAGGGGCTATGGCCCTGGGAGCTTCCTATTATCTCGAGTATGCGGTCGGGCTGACGCCCTGCAGCCTGTGCCTGGCGCAACGGTTCTTCATGGCGTTGCTGACGTTCTGTTGCGGGGTGGCGGCGGTCCATGGCCCACGGCGTGTCGGCCTGTCGCTGTACTGGGGCGCCGCGCTTGGCCTGAGCCTGGGCGGGACGACGGCGGCCTGGCGACAGGTGTTGCTGCAGAGTGACCCGCTGATGCAGATGACCCGCTGCGCGCCTGATTCCGAAGCGTTGTTCAGCAACCTGCCATGGTTGTGTGCCACGGTGCGGATGCTCAGAGGCGGTGGAGATTGCGCAGAAATTTCCTGGACACTGTTCGATTTGAGTATCCCCGAGTGGAGCCTGCTGTTCTTTGTGGCAATGTTCATCCTGTCTGTGTACCAATTGCTGCGGCTGGTCTGGAGCGCTCTGCAGCGCTCCCCCAGCGGCGAAGCGTCGCACCGCACGCTGGTCAGGGATTAAACACTTGTATGAACTTTATCTCCTGCGTACCTTGAAGCCACAGGCGTGCGGGCATAATCTGGCCCGCACGTGTCATTGGATTTATGTTGCTCGATGACGCTCTGCCCGGTTCGCCTCCAAGTGATAACAGCCAGAAGAGGGGCGCGGGTGTAGAGCAGCATGACCCACAAGGGAAGAGAGATCGCCATGCTCGAAAGTTGTCAGAATGCTCAGGAACGCTGGGGTGGAGTTCATCTGCTGATCGACCGCTGGTTGCAAGAGCGTGAAGATCTGATCGGTGCCTACGACAAGTTGGGCGACAAGCCACAGGCTCTGTCCGAGAACCGTAAACCCTTGCTGGAATTCTGCGGTGTGCTGGTCGATTACGTCTCGGCCGGGCACTTCGAAATCTACGAACAGCTGACCGGTGAAGCCAAGGCCTTCAACGACAAGCGCGGCCTCGAACTTGCCGAAACCCTTTACCCGCGTATCGACGTCATCACCGAAAAACTCCTCGCGTTCAACGACCTTTGCGATGCAGGCAAATGTGTCGCCGAGAAGTTCAAGGAACTGGGTGGCCTGCTGCACGAGCGCTTCGAGTTGGAAGACTGTCTGATTGAAGTGCTGCACACGGCACACAAGCAGGAAGATCCGGTTCAGGCCTGACAGGTTTCTCGCAGACATGAAAAAAACGCGGTGCGCCGAAAGCGCATCGCGTTTTTTTATGCCCGTGAATCGGCGTGAATCAGCTCGTTGCGCCGCGCAACTCGACTTCAAACACCAGTGGTGTAAATGGCGCGATCAGATCACCCGCACCATCGGCCCCGTAGGCCTGATCCGATGGAATCACCAATCGCCACTTGGCACCTACCGGCATGTTCTGCAGTGCGGTACGCCAGCCGGCAATCACACTGTCGAGGCTGAACCATTGCGGCTGAGTGTTCTGGTCGAACACCGTGCCATCCGGCAATCGACCGACGTACAGCACCTGCACTTTCCCATCCGGGCCGGCCTTGGCACCGCTGCCCGGGGTCAGCTCGGTCAACAGGATGCCGTCGGCCAGTTCCTTCACGCCTGGCTTGGCTTTTTCGGCGGTGAGAAAACGTTGTTCGTTTTCCATCGCGGCATCGCTTGAAGGCAGCGTGGAGTGTTCGGCGTTTTGCGATTCGTGATCGGCGAGGATCTGCTCGATCCGTGCTTCGCTCAGTGCCAATGGCTTGCCTTGATAGGCCTGCTGCAATCCGTCGACCAACGCCTGAATCTGCAATTGCGGGACCTCTTGGCGCAAGCGTTCACCGAGGCTGGCGCCGAGGCTGTAGGCCAGATCGTGAGCATCGTTCGCGGTGGTTTTTTCGTCGGCGTGGGCGGCGGAAAAAATCATCCAGAGGGATAAAACAAGGTAGCGCGACATGGGCACACTCCGTCCTGAGATGCGGGCGATTATGCCAGCGCGAACGTCTGCAACGGTGAACTGCTTTTGTCTTTGTGCAGAACATTTTCGCTTCGTTGCAACGCAACGGTTTCGTTACTGTCAAGATGACCTAGCGGCGGTAACTGCAGAGGTCTAGTATGAGCCGCACTCACGTCAGCCAGGAGGTAAACCATGTCGGCCACCAAGAAGCCTGTAAACACTCCGTTGCACTTACTCCAACAACTCTCGGGCAGCCTGCTCGAGCATTTGGAAAACGCTTGCTCCCAAGCCTTGGCTGATGCTGAAAAACTGCTCGCCAAACTGGAAAAGCAACGCGGCAAGGCGCAAGAAAAACTGCACAAATCCCGCACCAAATTGCAGGACGCAGCCGCTGCCGGTAAAGCCAAGGCGCAGAACAAGGCCAAGGCTGCCGTCAAAGAACTCGAAGACCTGCTCGATGCGCTGAAGGATCGTCAGTCCGACACTCGTGGCTACATTCTGCAACTCAAGCGCGACGCCCAGGAAAGCCTGAAACTGGCTCAGGGTGTCGGTCGTGTCCAAGAGGCCGCCGGCAAGGCGCTGACCTCTCGCGCAGCAAAACCTGCAGCAGTGCCTGCGAAGAAAGCGGCCGCGAAACCTGCGGCGGCAAAAGCGCCGGCGAAAACTGCTGCAGCCAAGCCAGCGGCAAAACCAGCGGCCAAGGCACCGGCTAAAACCGCCGCCAAACCTGCTGCCAAAACCGCAGTGAAAAAACCGGCTGCGGCGAGCGCTGCGAAACCGGCTGCTCGTACTGCCGCTGCCAAACCTGCAGCGACAAAACCGGCTGCCAAGCCAGCGGCAAAACCTGCTGCGCGCAAAGCCGCTCCGGTAAAAACCGCTGCTGCTAAACCAGCTGCCAAAGTCGCGGTAAAACCGGCTGCCAAACCTGCCGCGAAAACCGCTGCGGCAAAACCGGCAGCCAAGACTGCGGCCAAACCGGTCGCGGCAAAACCTGCTGCCAAGGTTGCTGCCAAACCAGCGGCCAAGCCTGCCGCTAAAACCGCTGCCAAACCTGCAGCAGCAAAACCTGCGACCGCTGCAGCCAAGCCTGTTGCCAAACCGGTAGCCGCCAAGCCGGCCGCTAAACCAGCCGCCAAACCTGCCGCGAAAAAACCGGCCGCTGCCAAACCTGCTGCCGCCAAACCGGCGACAGCACCGGCTGCCAAGCCAACCGCTCCGGCGCCGGCCGCCGCGCCTGCTCCAGCCGCTTCCACCTCGACCACCACGACTGCGCCAATGCCAGCCGCTGCGTCGAGCGCCAGCAGCAACCCGACCAGCGCTTCCTAAGTGCCGGTTGCCGCGACGCGCAGCACTTGCAGCGCGTCGCGGTTCGGGCTGGCGGCCGATCCCGTCAGACTCTCAAGCCACTCCCCCGACGCTGATGCGTCATCGCGCGGCCAATCCTGCGCAACCTGTTCCAGTTGCCACAGCAGATGCCGTTCGGCTTCCAGCTCCAGCGCCTTCATTTGTGCTCGCAGCCCCTTGAGTACCGGATCTTCCTCGGCCAGGGTTTTCCATTGAGTGCGCAACGCACGCAGTGGCTGCACCACCTCCGCATCCCAAGACCCCACCAGCGTTTTCAACTGCTCCAGGCGTTGTTCGTCGCAGGCCACGCCACGTTGTTCCAACCACAGACCGCACAGCAGCAGGCAGACATTGGCCCCCGCCCTTTGCAGTTGCAGGCAGGCAGGTTCCACGCCTGGTCGGGCGTAGGTGGCAAGGGAAAAGCTCCACAGGTCAGAGGACATCGTGCTACTCGCGCCAGTTGTGAGCGAAGCTGGTAGACTCCGCCGCCATTATGATCCGACTTCAGAACCTGACTTTACAGCGTGGCCCGCAACGTCTGCTAGAAGACGCCGAGCTGACCCTGCACGCCGGCCACAAAGCCGGCCTCATCGGTGCCAACGGCGCCGGCAAATCCAGCCTGTTCGCCTTGCTGCGCGGCGAGTTGCATCCGGACTCGGGCGATTGCCTGCTGCCGGCCGACTGGCGGATCGCGCACATGCGCCAGGAGGTCGACACGCTCGAACGCCTGGCGGTCGACTATGTGCTCGATGGCGACCTGCGTCTACGCGAAGTGCAACGTGACCTCGCCGCCGCCGAAGCGGCCCACGATGGCACGGCTCTGGCCCGTCTGCACGCCGAACTCGACAGCGCCGACGGCTATACCGCCGATGCGCGGGCGCGCAAGTTGCTCGCCGGTCTGGGTTTCACCAACGAGCAGATGGATCGTCAAGTAGGCGATTTCTCCGGTGGCTGGCGGATGCGTCTGAACCTGGCGCAGGCCTTGATGTGTCCGTCGGACTTGTTGTTGCTCGACGAACCGACCAACCACTTGGATCTCGACGCGATCATCTGGCTCGAAGAGTGGCTGAAAAGTTACCCGGGGACCTTGCTGCTGATTTCCCACGACCGCGACTTCCTCGATGAAGTGGTCGATCACGTGGCCCATGTCGATCAGCGCAAACTGACCCTGTACCGGGGCGGCTATACCGCGTTCGAGCGTGCCCGTGCCGAGCGTCTGGCCCAGCAGCAACAGGCCTACGAGAAGCAGCAGGCGCAACGTGCGCACATGGAAAGCTACATCGCCCGCTTCAAGGCCCAGGCCACCAAGGCCCGTCAGGCGCAGAGCCGGATCAAGGCCCTGGAACGCATGGAAGAGCTGTCGGCGGCCCACGTCGATTCGCCGTTCGACTTCGTCTTTCGTGAATCGACCAAGATCTCCAGCCCGCTGATCGACCTGTCCGATGCGCGTCTGGGTTACGGCGAAAAAACCATCCTGGAGAAGGTCAAGCTGCAATTGATCCCGGGGGCGCGGATCGGTCTGCTCGGGCCGAACGGTGCCGGCAAGTCGACCCTGATCAAGAACCTCGCCGGCGAGCTCGAACCGCTGGCCGGGCGTCTGACACGCGGCGAGAACACCGTGGTCGGCTACTTCGCCCAGCATCAACTCGACTCGCTGGATGCCAAGGCCAGCCCGTTGCTGCACCTGCAGCGTCTGGCGCCGACCGAACGCGAGCAGACCCTGCGCGACTTCCTTGGCGGTTTCGACTTCCGTGGCGCGCGTATCGACGAGCCGGTACTGAATTTCTCCGGTGGCGAAAAAGCGCGTCTGGCCCTGGCGTTGATCGCCTGGGAGCGGCCGAACCTGTTGCTGCTCGACGAACCGACCAACCACCTCGACCTGGAAATGCGCCTGGCGCTGACCATGGCGCTGCAGGAATTCAGCGGCGCGGTATTGGTGGTGTCTCACGATCGGCACTTGCTCAAGAGCACCACTGACAACTTCTACCTGGTCGCTGACGGCAAGGTCGAAGAGTTCGATGGCGACCTTGAAGATTACGCGCGCTGGCTGGTGGAATACCGCCAGCGCAACGCGCCGGTCAGCAACACGCCGGTTAACCCGGACAAAACCGACAAGAAGGCCCAGCGCCAGGCCGCCGCTGCATTGCGTCAGCAACTGGCGCCGCACAAGCGCGAAGCCGACAAGCTCGAAGCCGAGCTCGGCAAACTTCACGAAAAACTCGCCAAGGTGGATGCCAGCCTCGGCGACAGCGATATCTACGAGCCGGCGCGCAAGAACGAGTTGCGTGATCTGCTGGCCGAGCAGGCCAGGCTGAAAGTGCGCGAAGCCGAGCTGGAAGAAGCGTGGATGGAGGCGCTCGAGACGCTGGAAAGCATGCAGGCGGAGCTGGAGGCGCTGTCCTGATGGACGCGTTCAAGTGGCCATTGCCGGCGGTGTGGGTCGAGCCGATCTGGCTCGGCGTGCAGATTCTGCTGATCCTGCTGGCTGGCTATCTGGCCCAGCGCTTCGTTGCCAAAGGCCTGACCCGTCTGGGTGAGCGCTACCCGTTTCCGCCGCAGTTGCTGATGCCGCTGCGTGGCGGTCTGCGCTGGCTGATCATGGGCAGTGCGCTGATCTTTGTGCTGGAGCGCCTCGGGGTGTCGGCCACGGTGTTGTGGACGGCGCTGTCGGGTTTCGTCGCGGTGGCGGCGGTGGCGTTCTTCGCGATGTGGAGTGTGCTGTCGAACCTGCTCTGCGCGATCCTGATCTTCACCGTCGGCCCGTTCCGCCTCGGCGATGTGGTGGAGCTGGTCGACACCACTGACAAACCCGGGGTCAAAGGCCGGGTGGTGGCGATCAATCTGCTTTACACCACGTTGATCGAGGCAGAGGAACTGGGCACTGGCAGCGCCATGGTACAAGTGCCGAACAGCCTGTTCTTCCAGCGCTCGGTGCGGCGTTGGCGCGGCAGCGATGTGTTTCCGTCCAGCGGATTCGAGAAGTAGTTTTCCAGACAAGATCAAAAGATCGCATTTCAATGTAGGCGCTGCCGCAGGCTGCGATCTTTTGCTTTTAGGCCCAAACCGCATTAGCTTTGACGTCTGTCACGATTCAGAGTCGAGGTGTGCGATGGAGCTTCAAACATGGCTGGCATTTTTCGCCGCCTGCTGGGTGATCAGTCTGTCCCCGGGTGCTGGCGCCATTGCGTCGATGTCCAGCGGCCTGCAATACGGTTTCTGGCGCGGTTACTGGAACGCATTGGGCCTGCAAGTCGGCCTGGCGGTACAGATTGCGATTGTCGGTGCTGGGGTCGGCGCGATCCTCACTGCTTCGGCCACCGCGTTCTATGCGATCAAATGGTTCGGTGTGGCCTATCTGGTCTATCTGGCGGTCAAGCAATGGCGTGCGCTGCCCATGGACATGAGCGATGACGCGGCAGTCCGGCCGATCGGCAAACCGCTGGCGCTGGTGTTTCGCGGCTTCCTGGTCAACATCAGTAACCCCAAGGCGCTGGTGTTCATGCTGGCGGTGCTGCCGCAGTTCATCAATCCCCACGCACCGCTGCTGATGCAGTACCTGGTGATCGGTGTGACCATGATCTGCGTGGATCTGGTTGTCATGGCTGGCTACACGGGTTTGGCGTCCAAGGTGCTACGCCTGTTGCGCACGCCGAAGCAGCAGAAACGCATGAACCGCACGTTTGCCGGGCTGTTCATTGGCGCGGCGGCGTTTATGGCGACATTGCGTAAAGCGGCGGTCTAAAAGCCCCGGCCAGAAAAAAGGCGACCTATCGAGGTCGCCTTTTTCGTTTCTGACGATACATCTGGGTTACATCCAACTGTGGTGAGGGCGCTTTGTGGTGAGGGGATTTATCCCCGATGGGCTGCGTAGCAGCCCCTTCTTTCAAGATCAAGAGGGGCTCGCTTCGCGAGCCATCGGGGATGAATCCCCTCACTACAGAGTTGTTCACTCAGCTGGTCAGTGCAAAATCACCGGCGCGGTATCACGCGGCAGGTTGTTGCGCTGCTGCGCCTCACGCGGCTGCTCGTAACCGCCGCCACCGAGCTGCATGCTCAGTTGCCCGGCGACGTCCTCACCCAGGGCTTTCGACACGTCACGCACCACCCGCGGGCGGTTCAGCGAGATCTTGATGTCGCGGCCGTTCACCAGTTTGGTGTCCTGCGCTTCGCCCATCGCCGTGAAGGCCGAGGTGATCTCGTAGGTCTTGGTGTTGATCAGGCTGAAATCCGCCACCAGCGTCAGACCCAGCACCGCCGAATAGCTGTCGGTGTGCGCCAGCTCGTTCATGTCCTGGGTGAAGTCGATGTCGGATACGGTGCCGAACAGCACGTAGTCGGCGTCTTTGAAGCTGCCGGCCTTGATGCGCTTGATCACGTCGTAGACGTCACCCTTGGACGATGCGGTGTACGGCGTGCCCTGCACCAGCTGGAACATCCCGGTGCGCAGGATCTCGCCCTTGATGTCGCCGGTGAATTTACGCAGTTCACCCTGTTCGATGTAGCTGGTGGTCGCTTCCAGCTCGTTGTAGTTCGACGAACCACTGGAGCTGTAGTAACCCTCGCGGTAATTGCTCTGCGCCGAAACGATGTGGATGTACTGCTCCACACGTTCCTGATACGCCAGATCCGTTACCGCGACTTTCGGGGCCGCTTGCACGCTGAACGCGCAAGCCAGGGCCATCATGCCAATCCATGCGCGCATCAATTAACGCTCCGTGGTTTTGCGGATCTCTTTTTCGTCCATCCACTCGGCCAGACCGCTTTCGACGTCGATCAGTTGCAGGCTGAATTTGTAGAAGACGTCCTTGTAGTCGCTGCTGCGCTTGACGATCGAGCTGATCGAACCTTCCAGACGGTATTTGGCGGCGATCATGTTGCCGGTCTTGGCCACGGTACTCTTCTTGTACAGGCCGCTCTGGTTTTGCAGCTTGAGCTGATCGACCTGGCTCTGCATCGCGGTGTTGTCGCTGGCGAAGCGGGCGGTGCCGGATTTCATCAACTGAGTCTTGATGCTGGTGGTGATTTCGCGGGTATCGATGTACTCGCTGGTCTTGTTCTTCACGTCGTAGACCTGCACCACCGGGCGGCCCTGCAGAATGCCGGACTGGGCCAGCGAGCGGGTCATCGATTCGGCGATCATCTGCAGGTCGGTCGAACCGAATTCGTTGGTCACGGTTTCAACCGCTTTGGTGTCGCCGTAGCTGATGTTCTTGCTACCCAGGGTCGGCGAGGTGTTGGCGCAACCGGAGGCCAGCAGGGCGAGGACAGCGATCAGGGAAAAGCGTGCAAACATGGGAATGCTCTCTAATACAGGAATAGGTTGGCGGGCTTAAGGCGTCTTGAGTTCGAGACGGAAGTCCACGGCTTTCGGGGTCGGGGCGATGCCTTGGATGAAGCTGGTCTGAGCGCCGTACATCATCTGGCTTTTCCAGACTTCTTCCTCGGCGACCGGAAAGCCTTCCGCACCGAGCCAAGCGAAGCGGTAGTAGAACGTCTTGTTGCTGTTGAGGGTGTTGGTCAACTGCACATTGACGGTCATGAAGCCGTTCTCACGGGCGACGCGCATGGCGCCGACCGCGATGTGTTTCTGCGGGCCCATGGCCACGACCTTGCTCGCGGCGCTGCCCGGCTCCGGCGGTGGCGGGGTGGCGCAGCCGCTGGCCAGGACGGCGAGGGCGGCAACGGCGAAGAGTTTGAAGCGCATGCAAAGACTCCGTTCTTAAGGTTGTTTGAGGCTGGCGACGTTGGTCGCGCCGACGCTCGGGATGACATGGGCGGCGACGCCGCCGGCAAATACCTGATTGCCCACCGCTCGCAGGCTGATCACTTGATAACGCTGATCGACGGTGACCTTGACCAGCGAACCGCCGACGGCGCTCGGCAGGCTGACTTGATGCTCGCCTTTCTTCAAGCGCAGACGCACCACTTGGGTATTGTCCGGCAGGGTGCGCCACGTACGGGTATCGGCACCTTCCAGCACGGCTGAAGAGATACCCACGGCCAGACCGGCCAGCGGATTGGTTTCGTTGATCTTCTTCTGCGCCACGCCTTTGGTGATTGCGCGCACGGTGGTGCGCACAATGATCCCCGGCATGTCATCGCGCAGGGCGCGGCGGGACATGGCGGTGGTGCTGTTGAGGGCCGTCAGGTTGACTTGCTGGCCATCGACACCGATCTGCGCGAAGGGTGCGGTGGAGGTGTCAGGCTTGATGATCGGGAACGACAGTGGAGTGATCACCACATTGTTGGAGATCGGCAATGGCAGCGGCACGCGGATCGAATCGCGCGAAGGTGCCAGACCGCTTTGCACCACGATCAGGATGTCGCTGTCGTCGGACTTGCTCGGCTTGTCGAGGTTGACCAGCGCCTGTTCCAGCAGTGGGGTGTTCGGGCGCAGTTCGGCCGCCTTGCGGTAGCCCGGTGCAGCCAGGTCTTTCTCGCCCAGGGCTTCGTAGACGAAACCGGCCAGGTAATGGCTGAACGCACTCTGATAGCTGTTTTTCAGGCTGACCACTTCCGGCGCGTCGAGGCTGGCGACCGGGTAGCCTTGCAGATCCTTGTACTGAGTCTTGATCCCTTCCTTTTCGGCCTCTTCCTCACTCTTGAGGTATTCCTTGTCGCGCAGGTCGGCGATCACCGCTTCACGTTCGTGGGTTTTCTTGATCGCGGTGCGGGCGCCATCAAAATCGTTGACGGCCAGCAGGTTGAGGGCCATCTGCGTGGTCAGCATGACTTTCTCGTAGTCGTAACCTTCGTAGCGACGGACCTTGTCGTTGACGATGAAGCTGCCGAACTGGGCCAGGTATTTGCCGGAGTCGAGCTTGACCGAATCCTCCCACTGACCGACCACCTGGTCGGCGCTGGTCCAGGCGTTCTGGCTGCCGGACAGGTCACCCTTGGCGCGCAGCAACTCACCTTTCTCGAAGTAATAGAGCAGATCTTTGTCGGGGCCGGTGTTGTTCTTTTCCAGCAGGGTCAGCGCGGCGTCGACGTTGCCGGTGGCCAGTTGCTGGTTGGTCTGGGCCAGTTCCGAATCGTAGTTGCGAAACGCCGAACAGCCGGACAGCAGAGTGACAGCGCTGAGCGCGATCAAGGTGGGAGTGCGCAATGCCATGGGGGTACTTCTTCCCTGAGCTAGTAACTGCATCAGCCGCCGGTGCTGGTCGGGCTGGTGTGACCCATCGACAGTGGCGCTGGCCTCCTGCCAATTCCTCATAACCAGAGGAGCTTTTATGCCGCGTCGCTATAGCGAGGGCGCGGCATTATAAGCGGGCGATGCTGGCCATGTAATAGCTTTTTAATCGCACTTGTTAGTTTGGTGCCATTACTTATTTCAGGCTGGATACTCGATTTTCCAGTGAGGTGCGGGACTGAAAAGCGCTGCCATTGGCGTAAATCTGTCCACCGAGCACGCGCAGGCCGATCATCTGCCGGTGCTGGTCGATACGGATCTTCAGCGGCGCCGTGGTATTCGACAGGCTGATCAGATGCTCGCCCTTTTTCAGGCGCAGGCGCACAACCTGCGTCAGGTCAGGCAGGGTGCGCCAGGTGCGGGTGTCAGCGTGTTCGAAATTGTCCCAGTGAGTCACGTAGGACGCCTTGCTCGGGTTGCGTCGATTGTCCGTGCCTTGAACATCTGCGGCGAGGAATGCCCGATAGGTCGTGCGCTGGATAATCCCGGGCATGTCGTCACGCAGCGTGCGCAAGGACATTTCGGTGATGCTGTTGACCGCGATCAGTTTCTTCTGGCGACCATCGATACTCACCTGACTGACCGGCGGGGTTGAGGTGTCCGGCACCATCACCGGAAACGAAATGTTGGCGACGATGACTTGCCCGTCTGCCAGCTTCACCGGGTACGGCACGCGTACTGAACTGCGGGCAGGTGCCAGCCCGCTTTGCACAATGATCAGCACGTCACTTTCATCGGCCTTGAGTCCGGGGCTGCCGAGGTCGCGCAGTGCCTGTTGAAAAAAGGCTACGTCCGGGCGCAGTTCAATGGCCTGACGATATCCGGGTGCGGCAAGATCCTTTTCACCCAGCGCTTCATAAGTGAAGCCCGCGAGATAGTGACTGAATGCACTTTGGTAACCGTTTTTCAGGGCAATCACCGCAGGCGATTCGAGCATTACCACCGGGTAGCCCTGCAGATCCCTGTAATGCACACGTGCGCCCTGGGCCTTGGCTGCTTCCTCGATTTTTTCGTATTCCAGCTCCCGTTGCCGAGCGATCAGCGCTTCGCGCTCGTGGGTTTTCTTGATGTCGGCGCGAGCGCCATCGAAGTCATTTAGCGCCAACTGATTGAGGGCCATTTGCGTGGTCAGCATGACCTTTTCATAGTCGTAGCCATCGTAGCGGCGCAGCTTGTCGTTGATGATGCTGCCCCAGTGATCGCCCATTGCTGCAAGCAACTTGTCACCAGTGGTCTGGATTGTGTCCTGGCGTTCGATAATCATCTGTTCGGCGCTGCGCCAGGTGGTCTGGCTTTGCGCAAAATCGCCGCCGGCACTCAGTACGGCGCCTTTTTCGAAGTAGTAGAGCAGGTCTTTTTCCGGGTCCGGATTGTTCGCTTCGATCACCGACAGGGCACCTTCGATGTTGCCGTTTTTGAGCGGCGCGGTGGTCTGTTGCAGCTCCAGATCGTAATTGCGATACGCACCGCAACCGTTCAACTGCACAACGGTGGCGATCAACAGGGGTAGCAGCAAGCTATGGCGCATGAAGAGGGTTCGTCCTTGAACAGCAAATGCAATGAGGTGGCGCAGTATAGAGTGCGGTAGTGGCCAAGTGATGCGTCCGTTTTCGAAGGTTCATGGCACCCGTCCCAGGTGGCGTACGTCGACAACGCTTGAGTGAAAAGCGTTCGAAGTGAACAATATGTAACTTCGCATTTCCATTTGAGACTCATTCATGACTGCCGCGTCCCGATTTCTGGCCTGGCTGGTGTTCCCGTTGTGCGCCCTGAGCAGCTTCAACCTGCTGGCCGACACGGTGGAAGGCGCCCCGCAAGCGCTGCACCTGCTCGATTACATCAGCGCCGACTACCCGCCGACGGTCGAAGCGGGCAAGGTCGTCGACGACGGCGAATACCGCGAGCAGCTGGAATTCACCCAAGTGCTGCAAGGACTGATCGGCGGTCTGCCGGCCAAACCGGAGAAGGCTGCGCTGGAGCAGGGCGTCGAAGCTCTGCATGCGGCTATCAAGGCAAAGCAGGATGGTGCCGACGTCGCCCGTCAGGCCCGGCAACTGGGGGCGAAACTGGCGGTGGCGTATGAGGTCAGCCAGGCGCCGATCATCACGCCGGATCCGACCCGTGGCGCGCCGCTGTATGCGCAAAACTGCTCGGTTTGTCACGGTGCCAACGGAGCCGGTGACGGTCCGGCGGGCCTCGGCATGGCGCCGCCACCGGCCAACCTGCGCGATGCCGCGCGGATGGATCATCTGAGCCTGTACGCGATCTACAGCACCCTCGGCCAAGGTGTCGAAGGCACCGACATGCCGGCGTTCGCCGATCAACTGGACGACCGTCAGCGCTGGGACCTGGCGACCTACATCGCCGGCTTCAGTGCCGACCCGGCCGCCGCCAAGTCCGACAAGACTTTCAATATCGCTGATCTGGCACGCCAGACGCCGGCCGAAGTACAGGCCGCCGAAGGTGCGCCAGTCGCCGCGACCTTCCGTGCCCAGCGCGCCCAGCCACCGCAGGTCAAACGCGGCCCGGCGCAATTGCTCGACTACACCGCCGCGACGCTGGACAAAAGCCTGGCGGCTTACCGCGCCGGTGATCGTGATCAGGCCTATGACCTGTCGGTGGCGGCGTATCTGGAAGGTTTCGAACTGGTCGAAAGTTCGCTGGATAACGTCGACGCCAACGTACGCAAGGACACCGAAAAATCGCTGATGGCCTACCGTCAGTCGTTGCAGGATGGTCTGCCGGTGGCGCAGGCCGAAGAGCGCCTGGACGCGGCCAAGGGCAAGCTCAAAGCGTCTGCCGAACTGCTTGGCAGCGATGGCCTGAGCTGGTCGCTGAGCTACATCTCCGGTCTGCTGATTCTGCTGCGCGAAGGCCTCGAAGCGATTCTGGTGCTGGCGGCGATCCTCGCGTTCCTGCGCAATACCGGCCAGCAATCGGCGGTGCGCAGCGTCAACCTCGGCTGGGGCCTGGCGCTGCTCGCCGGTCTGGGTACCTGGGCGCTGGCGGCGTATGTGATCGACGTAAGCGGCTCGCAGCGTGAATTGCTCGAAGGCGCGACGGCCCTGTTCGCCAGCGTCATGGTGCTGTGGCTCGGCGTGTGGATGCACGACCGGCGCCACGCGGCAGCCTGGCAGGACTACATCAAACAGAGCCTGGTGGGCGGCGGCGGGCGTTTCGGCTTCGCGATCCTCGCGTTTTTCTCGGTGTATCGCGAGTTGTTCGAAGTGATCCTGTTCTACGAAACCCTGTGGCTGCAGGCCGGTCCCGCCGGGCATGATGCGGTGCTGGCCGGTGGTGCGACGGCGCTGGTGCTGCTGATCGGTCTGGCCTGGGTGATCCTGCGTGGCTCGGCGAAACTGCCGCTGGCGCTGTTCTTCAGCATCAACGCCGGTCTGCTCTGCGCGTTGTCGGTGGTGTTCGCCGGGCATGGCGTGAAGGCGTTGCAGGAAGCCGGGATCATCGGTACGCGGCCGGTGGCGTTCTTCGATTTCGACTGGCTGGGGATTCATGCCGACGCTTATTCGCTATTGGCGCAGGCCGTGGCGATTCTGGCGATTGTAGTGTTGTATGGGCGCAGCCGGATGGCCGAGAAGAAGCGGGTTTCTGCTGCCTGATCGGGTTATCGTTTGAAAGATCGCAGCCTGTGGCAGCTCCTACAGGGGTTCGGTGTATCCCTGTAGGAGCTGCCGCAGGCTGCGATCTTTTGCTTTCAAGAGGTTATCAAGATGCGTGTATGGATTGATGCCGACGCCTGCCCGCGGGCCGCCAAGGAGCTGGTGGTGAAGTTCGCCCTCAAGCGCCGGTTCGAAGTGGTGCTGGTGGCGGGGCAACCGCAGATCAAACCGGGGCTGGCCATCGTCAAGCTGATCGTGGTGCCCAGCGGCCCGGATGCGGCGGACGATTATCTGGTCGAGCACGCGGTGCCCGGAGAGCTGGTGATCTGCAGCGATATCCCGCTGGCCGATCGCCTGGTGAAGAAAGGTGTAGCGGCGCTTGACCCGCGCGGCAAGGAGTTCGACGCGCAGAACATGGGCGAGCGCCTGGCCGTGCGCAACCTGTTTACCGACCTGCGTGAGCAGGGTCAGATCAGCGGCGGCCCGGCACCGTTCGGCGAGCGTGAGAAACAGGCGTTTGCCAATGCGCTGGACCGGATTCTCACCCGCCTTGCACGTCAGTCCTGATTCAACCGTATTCCTGTGGTGAGGGGATTTATCCCCGATGGCCTGCACAGCAGGCCCAATGCTTCAAGATGCAAAGGGCTGCTGCGCAGCCATCGGGGATAAATCCCCTCACCACGAAAACCCTTCAGAAAGGTCGCATCAAACATCGTTCTCGTGAGTCAGTTCCAGAACCCGGTCGACCAGCTTGTTGATCCCCGAAGCCGCCTCACTGATGTTCTGCGCCAGCATGTAGGCCGGGGTGGTCACCAGTTTGCGCGCCTTGTCTTCGATGATCTCGCTCACCGCGCAGTCTTCGTGGGTGGCGCCCATCTTGTTCATCGCGGTGGCGGTATCGGCATCGTTGCCGATGGTGCAGGTTACGCCCGGGCCGTAGATTTTCGCTGCCAGCGCCGGCGAGATGCACATCAGACCCACCGGTTTGCCCGCTTCGGCAAAGGCTTCAGCCAAGGCCAGCACCTCAGGCTGTACCGTGCAGCCGGCACCTTCGACGGCGAAGTTCGAGAGGTTTTTCGCGGCGCCAAAGCCGCCAGGCACGATCAGCGCGTCGAAGTCTTCGACGACGGCCTCACGGATGTCCTTGATGTTGCCGCGGGCAATGCGCGCCGACTCCACCAGGACATTGCGCGTTTCGGGCATTTCTTCACCGGTCAGGTGATTGATCACATGCAACTGCGCGATGTTCGGCGCGAAGCACTGCACCTGCGCGCCGCGTTGATCCAGGCGCAACAGGGTGATGACGCTCTCGTGGATCTCGGCGCCGTCGTACACGCCGCTGCCGGACAGGATCACTGCAACTTTTTTGCTCATGGGTTTCTCTCCAGATTCATGGCGCTAAATGTCCACTAAATTGTCGTACGTTGCCATAGGGGAAAAGGGCGGCTAGACCTAGGATCTGTCCATAGAATCCGACCGGGGCGCGCCATGGACTTCATTCTGTATGCAGTGCCATTTTTCTTCGTGCTGATTGCCGCCGAACTGCTTGCCGATCGCTGGCGCGGGACCCGACACTATCGCCTCGCCGACTCGGTCAACAGCCTCAGCGCCGGGGTGTTGTCGACCACCACCGGCCTGCTGACCAAAGGCCTGGGGCTGGTGACCTATGCGTTTGCCCTGGAACACCTGGCGCTGCTCAGGTTGCCGGCCGACAGTCTCTGGGTCTGGGTGCTGGCCTTTGTCTTCTATGACTTCTGCTATTACTGGCTGCATCGTCTGGGCCACGAGCGCAACATTCTTTGGGCCGCGCATTCGGTGCATCACCAGAGCGAGGAATACAACCTCTCCACGGCGTTGCGCCAGACCAGTACCGGATTTGTGCTGGGCTGGATCTTCTACCTGCCGATGGCCGTGTTTGGCGTGCCGCTGCTGGTGTTCGTCAGTGTCGCGGCGATGAATCTGCTGTATCAGTTCTGGGTTCACACCCGGCACATTCCCAAGCTCGGCTGGTTCGAGTGGTTCTTCGTCACGCCATCCAATCATCGGGCCCACCATGCACAGAACGCTCTCTACATGGATCGCAACTACGGCGGGGTGTTCATTCTTTGGGATCGGTTGTTCGGTACGTTTCAGGAAGAGGACGACAACGAGCCGGTGATTTTCGGTGTGACCACGCCGCTGGCGAGCTGGAATCCGCTGTGGGCCAATGTGCAGTTCTATGTGCAGTTGTGGGGCGACGCACGCCGTGCCGAGAGCAAGTGGGACAAGCTGCGGATCTGGTTCATGCGCACCGGCTGGCGTCCGGCGGACGTGGCGGCGAAGTACCCGCTGACCAAACCCGACTTGAGCCGCTTCCGCAAGTACGAGGTGCCGCTCGACAGCCGTCGCCAGTGGTATGTGGCGCTACAGTTCTGCGTCTATATCGCGCTGGGCAGTGACCTGATGGGGCAGGCGCAACATCTGTCGATCACAGCGCTGTTGCTGGGGTGGGGCGCAGTGGCGTGGGGTTTGTTCGCGCTGGGGGTGATGCTGGAGAATCGCCCGTGGGCACTGAAGGTCGAGCTGCTGCGGCTGGGGTCGAATGTGCCCCTGGTATGGCTGGCGCCGCTGCTCGGGCTATGGCCAGCCAGCCCGTTGGCCTGGGCTGGTCTGCTCGGTTACAGCCTGCTCAGTGGCATCGGGCTGTATGGCTGTCGCCAGCGTGTTACTCGGCTGGCGTCTTAGGCTCGGCGGGTTTGGTGTGTTCTGCCTGAAGCAGGCGCGCGGCTTTTGCGGCTTGTTCATCGGCGTAAACCTGCTTGGCCAGGCGCGCATTCTTGAAGCGGCGACGCAGCCACAGGCCGACACCCAGTACCAACAGGGCGCCGAGCACCCACAGTTCGTACTTCTTGATGCTGCCGAGCATGCCTTCGAGCACCGCGCCGAAGTGGTAGGCGGCGGCCGCCAGAGCGGTGGCCCAGATCGCTGCGCCGATGCCGTTGAGCAGCAGGTAGCGTCCCGGCGGATAACCCGACAGGCCGATCGCCACCGGCATCACCGTGCGCAGGCCGTAAACGAAGCGGAAGCTCAGGACCCAGATGTCCGGATGCTTGCGGATGTGTTCCAGCGCGCGGTCGCCCATCATCTGCCAGCGCGGTTTGCGCGCGAGCAATTTGCGCCCGTGCTTGCGCCCCAGGAAGTACCACAGCTGATCGCCGGCATAGCTGCCGAAGAACGCCACGACCACCACCAGGTTGATGTCCATGTATCCACGGAACGCGAGGAAGCCCGCGAGCACCAGGATGGTTTCGCCTTCGAAGAACGTGCCGAGAAACAGGGCAAAGTAGCCGAAGTCATGCAGAAATTGTTGGAGCATTGTCTGGGTGCTGGCGAAATGAACGCGCAGCCTAACCCTTCGGACACATTCAGGAAAGTGTCGAAATGTGTCTCGACGTGAACAATTCCTACGCTAACAATGGAATGCGGCTACATGTCACGGGGTACGCACAACTGTAATCTGTTCGTCATAATGGCCGTCTATAACTGTCACGCTCGCCCGTTTGCGCGGGCTCAGGAGTCTGCCGTGAGCTTTACCCCTGCCAACCGTTTGTTCCCCGCTACCCGTTTGCGCCGCAACCGTCGCGATGATTTTTCGCGTCGGCTGGTACGGGAAAACGTGCTGACGGTCGATGACCTGATCCTGCCGGTGTTCGTGCTTGACGGTGAGAACCGTCGCGAAGCCGTGGCCTCGATGCCCGGCGTCGAGCGCCTGACCATCGATCTGCTGCTTGAAGAAGCGGCGAAATGGGTCGAACTGGGCATTCCGGCGCTGGCGCTGTTCCCGGTTACGCCTGTCGAATTGAAATCCCTCGACGCCGCCGAAGCCTGGAACCCGCAGGGCATTGCCCAGCGCGCCACTCGTGCGTTGCGTGAGCGGTTTCCCGAGCTGGGAGTGATCACTGACGTCGCCCTCGATCCGTTCACCACCCATGGGCAGGACGGCATTCTCGACGAAGAAGGCTACGTGCAGAACGACATCACCGTCGACGCGCTGGTCAAGCAGGCGCTGTCCCACGCCGAAGCCGGCGCTCAGGTCGTGGCACCGTCGGACATGATGGACGGTCGGATTCAGGCGATCCGCGAAGCGCTGGAGATCGCCGGCCACGTCAATGTGCGGATCATGGCCTACTCGGCCAAGTACGCCAGCGCCTATTACGGGCCGTTCCGCGATGCCGTGGGTTCGGCAGCGAATCTGGGCAAGGCCAACAAAGCCTCGTATCAGATGGACCCGGCCAACAGCGATGAAGCGTTGCACGAAGTCGGCGCGGACTTGTCTGAAGGCGCGGACATGGTCATGGTCAAACCCGGCATGCCGTACCTGGACATTCTTTTCCGGGTAAAAGATGCCTTCAAAGTGCCGACCTTCGTCTATCAGGTTAGCGGCGAATACGCCATGCACATGGCGGCGATCCAGAATGGCTGGTTGAGCGAGGCGGTGATTCTCGAGTCACTGACCGCCTTTAAACGTGCCGGCGCTGATGGCATCCTGACTTACTTTGCTGTCCGCGCCGCTCAATTGTTACGAGAGCAGAAATAGCCCTCCCAGGAACATTCGATGAATACCGAAGGACTCACTGAAGTTGCAGTAAAAGAAGCTCAACCGGTGGTGGAGCAAATCACCGAAACCCCGCCGGAACTCGAACCTGCGCCGCCCGCGCCGGTCACCGAAGCCGTTGCGGCGGCGCCAGTGATTGCGATCCCGGGGCTGGATGACAGCAGCCTGTACATCCACCGCGAGCTTTCGCAACTGCAGTTCAACATCCGCGTGCTGGAACAGGCGCTGGATGAGTCCTATCCGTTGCTGGAGCGGCTGAAGTTCCTGCTGATTTTCTCCAGCAACCTCGACGAGTTCTTCGAAATCCGCGTCGCCGGCCTGAAGAAGCAGATCACCTTCGCCCGGGAACAGGCCGGTGCCGATGGTCTGCAACCGCATCAGGCGCTGGCGCGGATCAGCGAGCTGGTGCACGGTCACGTTGATCGCCAGTACGCGATCCTCAACGACATCCTGCTGCCGGAGCTGGAAAAGCATCAGGTGCGCTTCATCCGTCGCCGTCACTGGACGACCAAGATCAAAACCTGGGTGCGCCGCTACTTCCGCGACGAGATCGCGCCGATCATCACCCCGATCGGCCTCGACCCGACGCATCCATTCCCGTTGCTGGTAAACAAGAGCCTGAACTTCATCGTCGAACTGGAAGGCATCGACGCCTTCGGTCGCGATTCCGGTCTGGCGATCATTCCGGCACCGCGCCTGCTGCCTCGGATCATCAAGGTTCCGGAAGAAGTCGGCGGCCCGGGCGACAACTATGTGTTCCTGTCGTCGATGATCCACGCCCACGCCGATGACCTGTTCCAGGGCATGAAGGTCAAGGGCTGCTACCAGTTCCGCCTGACCCGAAACGCTGACCTGGCGCTCGACTCCGAAG
Source organism: Pseudomonas sp. m6p (assembly GCF_055760375.1). Taxonomy (NCBI): domain Bacteria; kingdom Pseudomonadati; phylum Pseudomonadota; class Gammaproteobacteria; order Pseudomonadales; family Pseudomonadaceae; genus Pseudomonas; species Pseudomonas sp. m6p. The sequence continues at coordinate 5,527,190 of NZ_CM147084.1, read as the reverse complement.
ATGTCGAAGACCTTGCGCGCGCCCTGCGTGGTGAGCTGTTCTCGCGGCGCTACGGTGATGCGGTGCGTCTGGAAGTCGCCGATACCTGCCCGAAACACCTCTCGGACTACCTGCTCAAACAGTTCAACCTGAGCGAGACCGAGCTGTATCAGGTCAACGGCCCGGTCAACCTGACCCGCCTGTTCAGCATCACCGGTCTGGACAGTCACCCGGAGCTGCAATACACGCCGTTCACCCCGCAGATCCCGAAACTGCTGCAGAACAGCGAGAACATTTTCAGTGTCGTCAGCAAGCAGGACATCCTGTTGCTGCACCCGTTCGAGTCGTTCACCCCGGTGGTCGACCTGCTGCGGCAGGCGGCGAAAGATCCACATGTTCTGGCTGTGCGCCAGACCCTGTACCGCTCCGGCGCCAACTCGGAAATCGTCGATGCGCTGGTGGACGCCGCGCGCAACGGCAAGGAAGTGACGGCGGTCATCGAACTGCGCGCACGCTTCGACGAAGAGTCCAACCTGCAACTGGCCAGCCGTCTGCAAGCGGCCGGTGCGGTGGTGATTTACGGCGTGGTCGGTTTCAAGACTCACGCCAAGATGATGCTGATCCTGCGTCGCGAGGCCGGCGAGATCGTGCGTTACGCGCACCTCGGCACCGGTAACTACCACGCCGGCAACGCCCGTTTGTACACCGACTACAGCCTGCTGACTTCCGACGACGCCTTGTGCGAAGACGTCGGCAAACTGTTCAGTCAGTTGATCGGCATGGGTAAAACCCTGCGTATGAAGAAGCTGTTGCATGCGCCGTTCACCCTGAAAAAGGGCATGCTCGACATGATTGCCCGGGAAACCCAGTTCGCCATCGAAGGCAAACCGGCGCACATCATCGCCAAGTTCAACTCGCTGACTGATCCGAAGATCATCCGCGCGCTGTACAAGGCCAGCCAGTCCGGCGTGCGCATCGATCTGGTGGTGCGCGGGATGTGCTGCCTGCGTCCGGGCATTGCCGGGGTTTCGCACAATATCCATGTGCGCTCGATCATCGGTCGCTTCCTTGAACACACCCGAGTGTTCTACTTCCTCAACGGCGGCGAGGAGCAGATGTTCCTCTCCAGTGCCGACTGGATGGAGCGCAACCTCGACAAGCGCGTCGAGACTTGCTTCCCGGTGGAAGGCAAGAAGCTGCTGACTCGCGTCAAGAAAGAGCTGGAGCTGTACCTGACCGACAACACCCACAGCTGGAGCCTGCAGTCGGATGGCCGTTACATCCGCAACACGCCAACCGGCAACCAGAACCCGCGCAGCGCGCAGGCGACGTTGCTGGAACGCCTGGGCAGCCCGATTTTGCCGGTGAGCAGCTAAGCCTCGGTTTCAGGTGAAATAAAAAGGCGATCCCTCGGGATCGCCTTTTTTGTACGCCAAACACCGACCTGTGTAGGAGCTGCCGAAGGCTGCGATCTTTTGATCTTGCCGTTTAAAGAGCAAAAGATCGCAGCCTGCGGCAGCTCCTACAGGGGTTATCAGTGGACTGTCAGCACGATGCCAACCCGCGTCAGCCATTCGGCCTCCAGGCCAAAGTCAGCCTGAGTCAGCTGATTCTCATCCAGCCAGTGCTCCGGGAATTCCACGTCGAGGGTGTTGCCCTTGGCGTGCAGCACCACTTGCGGCATCGCCTGGGTGCCACGGATGTGGTGGAACAGGATCGCGAAGCGCAGCAGCACGCACAGGCGGATCAGCTTGTCGCCGTCGTCACCGAATTCGGCGAACTTGTCCTTGGGAATGTTGCGGCGGTGGCCGCGCACCAGCAGGGCGAGCATTTGCTGGTCTTCGCGGGAGAACCCGGCAAGGTCCGAGTGTTCGATCAGGTAGGCGCCGTGCTTGTGGTAGTGGTAGTGCGCGATGTCGAGGCCGACTTCGTGGACTTTCGCCGCCCAACCGAGCAGTTCGCGCCAGATGCCGTCGTCCAGCTCCCAGTCTGCAGCGACCTGATCAAAGGCGTGCAGCGCTTTGCGTTCAACTCGCGCGGCTTGTTCCAGGTCGACGTGATAACGCTCCATCAACGAAGTCAGGGTGCGTTCGCGCACGTCTTCGTGGTGATGGCGGCCAAGCAGGTCGTAGAGCACGCCTTCACGCAGTGCGCCTTCGCAGTGATCCATGCGTTGCAGTTCGAGGGCGTCGAAGATCGCTTCGAGAATCGCCAGACCCGCGGGGAAGATCGCCCGGCGGTCAGGTTTGATGCCTTCGAAATCGATCTTGTCGACGTCACCCAGTTTGAACAGACGACGCTTGAGCCAGGCCAGGCCTTCGGCATTCACTTCGCCGGTGCCATGCCCGCCGGCCTTCAGCGCCAGGCCGATGGCGCGGATGGTGCCCGAGGAGCCGATGGCTTCATCCCAGGTCAGGCGGTGCAGGGCGTGCTCGATGCTCATGATCTCCAGCCGCGCCGCCGTGTACGCCTGGGCGTAACGGGCCGGGGTGATCTTGCCGTCCTTGAAATAACGCTGAGTGAAGCTGACGCAGCCCATTTGCAGGCTTTCGCGCAGCAGCGGTTCAAACCGCTGCCCGATGATGAATTCGGTACTGCCGCCGCCGATGTCGGCCACCAGACGCTTGCCCGGGGTGTCGGCGAGGGTGTGTGACACGCCCAGATAAATCAGCCGCGCTTCTTCACGGCCGGAGATGACTTCCACCGGGTGACCGAGGATTTCTTCGGCGCGGTGGATGAATTCCAGACGATTGCGCGCTTCGCGCAGGGCGTTGGTGCCGACGATTCGCACGGCGCCCAGCGGCATGCCGTTGATCAGTTGGGCAAAACGCTTGAGGCAATCGAGCCCGCGCTGCATCGATTCTTCGTTGAGATGGCGCTCATCGTCGATACCGGCGGCAAGCTGCACTTTCTCTCCGAGGCGCTCCAGAATACGGATTTCACCGTTCTGGGCCTTGGCCACGACCATGTGGAAGCTGTTGGAGCCCAGGTCGATTGCGGCGATCAGGGACAGATTCTTGGCTTTGGATTGCGGCATGGTCAGGGGGTCTCGGTCGATAACCCCGCCATCGTGCCACGATCAAACGCTGGCGCCAACGCGCATGGTTCAAACCGTTGATCCTGCGCATAAAAGCTTGAGACCGCGGCGCGGCCATTCGCGAGCTAGCTCGCTCCCACAGGTTTTGCGGCGAACACACCATAGTGGTCCAACAGAGATCCCTGTGGGAGCGAGCCTGCTCGCGAAGGCGTCCGCCCCATCACTACGGCTATTTCAGGCTGTCGCTTCCACCGTGCCAATGAAATTCGCCAGCTCCGCCGTCTGCGGATGGGCAAACAACACCTTCGGATCCCCCACTTCATGCACCTTGCCATGGTGCATGAACACCAGTTTGTCGCCGACTTCCCGGGCGAAACGCATTTCGTGGGTGACCATGATCAGCGTCATGCCTTCTTTCGCCAGCTGGCGCACCACGGCCAGCACTTCATTGACCAGTTCCGGGTCCAGCGCCGAGGTGATCTCGTCGCACAGCAGCACTTTCGGCGACATTGCCAGCGCCCGGGCAATTGCCACGCGCTGTTGCTGCCCGCCAGACAACCGATCCGGGAAGGCGTCGAACTTCTCCCCCAGGCCGACGCGTTCGAGCATCTTGCGCGCCAGTTCGGCCGCCTTGGCCTTCGGTACTTTCTGCACCACTTGCGGCGCGAGCATCACGTTCTCGCCGACGGTCAGGTGCGGGAACAGGTTGAACTGCTGGAACACCATGCCGACTTTCTGCCGCAGGCTGCGCAGGTCGGCGCGGGCGGCGTCGAGGTACTCGCCGTCGACTTCGATTACCCCGTCATTGATCGACTCCAGGCCGTTGAGCGTGCGCAGCAGGGTCGATTTGCCCGAGCCGCTGCGGCCGATGATCGCCACCACCTGGCCTTCCTCGACGCTCAGGTCGATGCCTTTGAGCACGTGGTGATCGCCGTAGTATTTATGCAGGGCGGAAATTCTAAGCAGAGGCATGCAGTCTCCTTTCCAGGTAGCGCGCACTGAGCGACAAGGGGTAGCAGAGCAGGAAGTAGCCGAGGGCGACGAGGCCGTAGACCATGAACGGTTCGAACGTGGCGTTGGCGAGCATGCCGCCGGTCTTGGTCAGCTCGGTGAAACCGATGATCGAGGTCACCGCCGTGCCTTTGACCACTTGCACCGAGAAGCCCACGGTCGGCGCCACCGCGATGCGCAACGCCTGCGGCAGGATCACGTAGCGCAGTTGCTCCAGCGGATTCAGCGCCAGGCTCGATGACGCTTCCCACTGACCGTGAGGGATCGCTTCGACGCAACCGCGCCAGATCTCCGCCAGATAGGCGCTGGTAAACAGCGTCAGGGCAATCGCCGCCGCCATCCACGGCGAGATCTCGATCCCGGCCAGCGCCACGCCGAAGAACACCAGGAACAGCTGCATCAGCAGCGGTGTGCCCTGGAACAGTTCGATCCAGGTGCGGGCAATGTTGCTCGGCAACGGTTTTTTCGAGATGCGCATGACCAGAATCAGCAACCCGACGATCCCGCCACCGATGAACGCCACCAGCGACAGCGCCAGCGTCCACTGCAGGCCGGTGAGCAGGTTGCGCAGGATGTCCCAGAAGGTGAAGTCGCTCATCGGCTGCTCCTCGCGATATAGCGGCGGCCGACCCAGTTCAGCAACTGGCGGATCAGCAGCGCCATGCACAGGTAAATCAGCGTGGTCAGCGCGTAGGTTTCAAAGGCGCGGAAGTTGCGCGACTGAATGAAGTTGGCAGCGAAGCTCAGCTCCTCAGTGGCGATCTGCGAACACACCGCCGAGCCGAGCATGACGATGATGATCTGGCTACTCAGTGCCGGCCAGACCTTGCCCAGCGCCGGCAGCAGGACCACGTGGCGGAACGCTTCGAAACGGCTCATCGCCAGTGCGGCGGCGGCTTCCAGTTGCCCGCGCGGAATCGCCTGGATGCCCGCGCGGATGATCTCGGTCGAGTACGCGCCGAGGTTGATCACCATCGCCAGCACCGCTGCCTGCCACTCGGAAATCTGCACCCCAAGCGACGGCAGGCCGAAAAAGATGAAGAACAACTGCACCAGAAATGGCGTGTTGCGGATCAACTCGACGTAGACGCCGAAGAGTGCCGAGAACGGGCGAATGTTCCACGCCCGCACCAGCGCGCCGACGATGCCGACGCCGACGCCGAGCACTGCGCCAATCGCCGTCAGTTCCAGGGTGAACAGAGCGCCGCGCAGCAGCAGGTCGGTGTTTTGCACCACCGGCATGAAATCGAACTGATAAGCCATCGATTGTCTCCCGCGCGACCGATCAGAGGTCGGCCGGCAGCGGCTCTTTGAGCCAGGTCTGCGAGTTTTTCTCCAGCGCGCCGTCGGCCTTGGCGGTGGCGAGGATCTCGTTGACCTTGCCCAGCAGCGCGGGCTCGTTCTTGTTTACGCCGACGTAGACCGGCGAATCCTTGAGCTTCACTTTCAGCGCCGGAACGCGTTTCGGGTTCTTCTCGCTGATCGCCACCATCACCACGTTGCCGCTGGCGATCAGGTCGACTTGCCCTGCGAGGTAAGCGGCGATGGTCGAGTTGTTGTCCTCGAAGCGCTTGATGGTCACGCCTTCGGGGGCGACCTTGGTCAGCTCGATGTCTTCGATGGCGCCACGGGTGACACTGATGGTCTTGCCCTTGAGGTCGTCGAGCGTGTTGACGGTGGCATCAGGCGGGCCAAACACCGCGAGGTAGAACGGCGCGTAGGCGTGGGAGAAGTCGATGACTTTCTCGCGCTCCGGGTTCTTGCCGAGGCTGGAGATCACCAGATCGACCTTGCCGGTGGTGAGGAACGGGATGCGGTTGGTGCTGTTGACCGGGGTCAGTTCGAGTTTGACCTTAAGTTGATCAGCCAGCAGCTTCGCCGTGTCGATATCCAGGCCACGGGGTTTCATGTCCGGGCCGACCGAGCCGAATGGCGGGAAGTCCTGAGGCACGGCGACTTTCAGTGTGCCGCGTTTGACCACGTCTTCCAGACCGTCGGCGTGGGCGGGCACCTGGCTCAGCATCAGGCTGGCAAACAGGGCGGTGAGGAGGGCGCTGTAACGCAGGCTCATGGCAAATCTCCGGATCGGCGGGAAGTGTTTTCTGCGATCGGACAGAGCATGCGCCGTGCCAACACCGCGCCGGATGCCACGCAGGCCGCGGATTTGGCGTGTTCTTTCGGTCTTACTGGTCTGAACAGTCAGGATGTTTTTCGCACCTCGATAGCGCATCGCGCCAAGGCGTCGAACCCCGCTGGGGCACGACTTGCCGGATCCGGCGAATAGCTTTACAACTAGCCGCACCTTGGCCTGGCTCGTCTGAACAACCATGAACTCGATCTCCCGCGCCGTACCCGAAGTGGCGCTGCAAGCCATACGCAAACTGATCACCGAACAGGGGTTCGGTGCGGGCGATGCGTTGCCGTCGCAACGGGATCTGGCGGTGCAACTGGGGGTCAGCCGGGCATCGTTGCGGGAGGCGCTGTCATCGCTCAGTGCGCTGGGTGTGGTCAGCATCCAGCCGGGCAAAGGCGTGTTCGTGCAGGCACCGGTGGACATTGCGCCGGGTGACCATGCGCCGGGCTGGCCGTTCGCGGCGCAGGCTTCGCCGCTGGACATCTTTCAGTTGCGCTATGCGCTGGAGGGTTTTGCCGCCGGGCTGGCGGCGGTGACCTTGAGCACGATCGATCTGGATGCGCTGGAGGACAACGTCGCGGCAATGCGCGAGCAATTGAAGGCTGGGGACTTCGAGGCTGCGGCGAAACTCGACTTCGAATTCCACCGGCGCATTCTGCTGGCCAGCGGCAATCAGGCGATGCTGAGCATCCTCACTGCGAGCGCCGAGATCTTTCTGGAGAGCCAGAAGCTACCGTTCATCCGCGCCGAACGGGCGATGGAAACCTGGCAGGAGCACCGCAAGATCCTCCGCGCCCTCGCGCGCCGGGCCTCCGCCGCCGCCCAGAAGGCCATGCAAGAGCACGTGCGCAACGCGGCGCTGCGCACCGGGATCGCCTTCATCGCCCCCGCCACCGCGTGACTTGGGCTATACCCAGACTCATGGGGCGCCATAGCAAGACTCAATCAACTGCGGCTTCCTGAACAAGGGAAGGGCGGATATGATGGGCCACGTTTTTTTGCTTACAACCTGGAGAATTCCATGAGCAGCGATCTGATCAAACACGTTAGCGACGCCAGCTTCGAAGCCGACGTACTCAAGGCCGAAGGCGCTGTACTGGTCGACTACTGGGCTGAATGGTGCGGCCCTTGCAAAATGATCGCTCCGGTTCTGGACGAGATTGCCGAGACCTACAAAGGCAAGCTGACCGTTGCCAAACTGAACATCGACGAAAACCAGGAAACCCCGGCCAAGCACGGCGTGCGTGGTATCCCGACGCTGATGCTGTTCAAGAACGGCAACGTTGAAGCGACCAAAGTCGGCGCCCTGTCGAAGTCGCAACTGGCTGCTTTCCTCGACGCCAACATCTAAGCGTCGCTGTAAATCGCCGAAAAAAAGCCTCGCAATTTGCGGGGCTTTTTGCGTATTCAGGGCTAGACGCTCCGAAACTCAGGTGGTACATTCGGCCCCGCACTGGTTTCTCCACTGCCCCCTGCTAGCCGTCGCCGACGCACTCCTTTTCGAACAAGTTCGCGATCCTGTCGCCTTCTCCGCGGCGCGGCCTCATTAAGCCAAAAGCTTAATTTCCCCCCCTCCATAAATGATTACGTCATTCCTATATGAATCTGACTGAACTCAAGCAAAAGCCGATTACCGAACTGCTCGAATTGGCCGAACAGATGGGCATAGAAAATATGGCCCGTTCGCGCAAGCAGGACGTGATTTTCTCCCTGCTGAAAAAGCACGCGAAAAGCGGCGAGGAAATCTCCGGTGATGGCGTGCTGGAGATTCTCCAGGACGGCTTCGGCTTCCTGCGCTCCGCTGACGCTTCCTACCTCGCCGGCCCGGACGATATCTACGTCTCGCCGAGCCAGATCCGTCGTTTCAACTTGCGCACCGGTGACACCATCGTTGGCAAGATCCGTCCGCCGAAGGAAGGCGAGCGTTACTTCGCTCTGCTCAAGGTCGACACGATCAACTTCGATCGTCCCGAGAACGCGAAGAACAAGATTCTCTTCGAGAACCTGACCCCGCTGTTCCCGACCGTGCGCATGAAGATGGAAGCCGGTAACGGTTCCACCGAAGACTTGACCGGTCGTGTGATCGACCTGTGCGCCCCGATCGGCAAAGGCCAGCGTGGTCTGATCGTTGCACCGCCGAAAGCCGGTAAGACGATCATGCTGCAGAACATCGCGGCGAACATCGCGCGTAACAACCCTGAAGTGCACCTGATCGTGCTGTTGATCGACGAACGTCCGGAAGAAGTGACCGAAATGCAGCGCACCGTGCGCGGCGAAGTGGTTGCCTCGACCTTCGACGAGCCGCCGACCCGTCACGTGCAGGTTGCCGAAATGGTGATCGAGAAGGCCAAGCGCCTGGTCGAACACAAGAAGGACGTGGTGATCCTGCTCGACTCCATCACCCGTCTGGCCCGTGCCTACAACACCGTGATCCCGAGCTCCGGCAAGGTGCTGACCGGTGGTGTCGATGCTCACGCCCTGGAGAAACCGAAACGTTTCTTCGGTGCTGCGCGCAACATCGAAGAAGGCGGCTCGCTGACCATTATCGCCACCGCGCTGGTTGAAACCGGCTCGAAGATGGACGAAGTGATCTACGAAGAGTTCAAAGGTACCGGCAACATGGAGCTGCCTCTGGATCGCAAGATCGCCGAGAAGCGTGTGTTCCCGGCCATCAACATCAACCGCTCCGGCACCCGCCGCGAAGAGTTGTTGACTGCCGACGACGAACTGCAGCGCATGTGGATCCTGCGCAAGCTGCTGCACCCGATGGACGAAGTGGCGGCCATCGAGTTCCTGGTCGACAAGCTGAAAACGACCAAGACCAACGACGAGTTCTTCCTGTCGATGAAACGCAAGTAACATCGCCAGTTGAAGCGGAAAAAGGCGCCCTCGCGGGGGCGCCTTTTTTTTGCATGAAATTTGTCTCGGCAATGAGCGATTCCTGATCTGTTAAGGTCTGTGATCGGGCAATACAACCAGCAGCGCTCGCGAGCCTCTCGACTCGGGCTCGCGCTGTATAAAAACCACCACCTGATTGGCATTAAAGATTTTATGAGCACACTCGCTTATCGAAGGGATATCGACGGCCTGCGCGCAGTCGCGGTGATCGCCGTGGTGCTGTTCCACTTTGGCGTTCCGGGGTTTACCGGCGGTTTTGTCGGCGTGGACGTGTTCTTCGTGATCTCCGGTTACCTCATCACCTCGATCATCTGGAACCAGCGTCAGGCCGGGCGTTTCAGTTTCGTCGAGTTCTGGGCGCGGCGTGCGCGGCGCATCCTGCCGGCGCTGTTCGCGATGATCATTGCGGTGCTGGCGGTGGGCTGGTTCCTGCTGGCGCCCAAGGACTACGAAGAACTGGGGCGTTCGGTGCGCTATCAGGTGACGTTCGTCTCGAACATCCTGTTCATGCGCCAGGACGGTTACTTCGACGTCGCCTCTGACCTGAAACCGCTGCTCCATACTTGGTCACTGGCGGTGGAAGAGCAGTTCTACATCTTCTTCCCGCTGCTGCTGACGTTGCTCTCGAGCCGGTTGAAACACTGGCGGCTGGCGCTGTTCGCTGTGCTGCTGGTGTCGTTCGGGCTGAGTGTGTGGGCGATCCAGCATCATCCGGAAAAGGCTTTCTTCCTGTTGCCGATGCGTGCCTGGGAGTTGCTCGCCGGGGCGATGCTGGCGATTGCACCGAAACACGCCTGGCGTTTGAAACCGCTGGCCGCCCAGGCCTTGAGCCTGCTGGGCATGGGGTTGATCCTGCTGGCAGTGTTCGTCTACGACAAGTCGATGCCGTTCCCGGGAGCGACCGCGCTGCTGCCGGTGCTGGGCGTGGTGCTGCTGATTCTGGCCAACGGTCATCGCGAAACACTGGTTGGTCAATTGTTGAGCAGTCGGGTGATGGTCGGCCTCGGCCTGATTTCCTATTCCTGGTACTTGTGGCACTGGCCGGTGTTCGTGTTTTCCAGCTACGCCAGCGTCGATGAGCCGGGCGCGCTCGACACGGCCGGGTTGATCCTGCTGACCCTGGTGCTGGGTTATCTGTCGTGGAAATTCGTCGAAACGCCGTTCCGCGAACGGCGTTTGCTCGCCGGTCGTCGGCAGATTCTGCTGGCCGGTTTCTGCGGCATCCTGGTGCTCGGTCTGGCCGGGCAATCGCTGCGCTGGACCGATGGCCTGCCATGGCGCCTGTCCGAGCAGGCCCTGCAATACGCCAAGGGCCGCGAGTGGCGGCCGGAGCTGATGGCCTGTCTGGCGGATGACAAGACCCCGGACGACAAGCTGTTCTGCCATTACGGCGTGGCGGATCTGCCGACCCACGCGATGGTCTGGGGTGACAGCCATGCCACGGCGCTGATCCCGGTGTTCGATGACGGTGCCAAGGCCCACGGCGTCAGCGTGATCCTGGCCAGCTCCCCCGGCTGTATTCCGGTCGACGGGCTGGAACATGACGGTGTCTGTGCGCGTTTCAACCAGCGTGTCGAGCAGGGGCTGAAGGCGCAATCGGTCAGCGATGTGGTGCTGGTTGCGCGTTGGAGCCTGTACCTGTACGGCGATGCCAAAGGTGATCTGGGCCACGTGCTGAGAACCACCGATGGCCGCTATGATCGTGCCGACGCCGAGCGGCGCCTGGCTGAAGGTCTGCGGGCCCGAGTGGCGCAATTGCGTGCCGGCGGGCATCGCGTGTGGCTGGTGAAAGAGGCGCCGTTGCAGGCGTTCAGTCCGCCCTATCGGCTGACACGTCTGGCGATGCTCGATCGTCCGGTCGATGACGTCGGGCTGGACGTCGAGGCGCACCACCAACGCCAGGTGTTCATCAGTCAGCTGTTTGCGCAACTTGCGCAGGAGGATCCGGCCGTGCGCGTGGTCGATCCGGCGCCACGGCTGTGCGATGACAAAGGCTTGTGCCACGCCGAACTCGGCGGCTATTCGCTGTACACCGATGACAACCACCTGTCCGAAGTCGGTGCGCGGTTTGTGGCGCCGATCCTCGAGCCGCTGTTTATGAGCCTGCAAGCCCGGGAAAACCGTGGGAAAGCGCAGACCAATGCAGCCAAGTAAGCAGCGACAGGCTGCCACAGGGCTGCATAGCAGGTAGGATGTACGCCTATTTTGAGGGTGCCATCGTCAATGAAATTCAAGGATCTTCGGGATTTCGTGCAGCAGCTTGAGCAGCGCGGAGAGTTGAAACGCATCCAGATTCCCGTCTCGCCGGTGCTGGAGATGACCGAGGTGTGCGATCGCACGCTGCGGGCCAAGGGCCCGGCGCTGCTGTTCGAGAAGCCCACCGGTTACGACATTCCGGTGCTCGGCAACCTGTTCGGCACGCCCGAGCGGGTGGCCATGGGCATGGGCGCCGAGTCGGTCAGCGAACTGCGCGAGATCGGCAAGCTGCTGGCCTTCCTCAAGGAGCCGGAGCCGCCGAAGGGCTTGAAGGACGCGTGGTCGAAACTGCCGATCTTCCGCAAGATCATTTCGATGGCACCGAAAGTCGTCAAAGACGCGGTGTGCCAGGAAGTGGTTATCGAAGGTGACGACGTCGACCTGGCGATGCTGCCGGTGCAGACCTGCTGGCCCGGCGACGTCGGCCCGCTGATCACCTGGGGCCTGACCGTCACCAAAGGCCCGAACAAGGAGCGCCAGAACCTCGGTATTTACCGTCAGCAAGTGATCGGCCGCAACAAGGTAATCATGCGCTGGCTCAGCCACCGTGGCGGCGCGCTGGACTTCCGCGAGTGGTGCGAAAAGCATCCGGGCCAGCCGTTCCCGGTGTCGGTCGCGCTGGGCGCCGACCCGGCGACCATCCTCGGCGCCGTGACGCCGGTGCCGGACAGTCTCTCCGAATACGCTTTCGCCGGCCTGTTGCGCGGCAATCGCACCGAGCTGGTCAAGTGCCGTGGCAACGACCTGCAAGTGCCGGCCACTGCCGAGATCATCCTCGAAGGCGTGATCCATCCGGGCGAAATGGCCGACGAAGGCCCGTACGGCGACCATACTGGTTACTACAACGAAGTCGACAGCTTCCCGGTGTTCACCGTCGAGCGCATTACCCACCGGATCAAGCCGATCTATCACAGCACCTACACCGGTCGTCCGCCGGATGAGCCGGCGATCCTTGGCGTTGCGCTGAATGAAGTGTTCGTGCCGATCCTGCAGAAGCAGTTCCCGGAAATCACCGACTTCTACCTGCCGCCGGAAGGCTGCTCGTACCGCATGGCCGTGGTGACGATGAAGAAGTCGTATCCGGGGCATGCCAAGCGCGTGATGCTCGGTGTCTGGTCGTTTTTGCGACAGTTCATGTACACCAAGTTCGTTATCGTCACTGACGACGATATCAATGCCCGCGACTGGAACGACGTGATCTGGGCCATCACCACGCGCATGGACCCCAAGCGCGATACGGTGATGATCGACAACACGCCGATCGACTACCTCGACTTCGCCTCGCCGGTCTCGGGCCTGGGCTCGAAAATGGGCCTGGATGCCACCCACAAGTGGCCGGGCGAAACCACTCGCGAGTGGGGCCGTGTGATCGTCAAGGACGACGCCGTCACCCAGCGGATCGATGCCATCTGGAATCAGTTAGGAATAGATTGATGCGTGTAACCCTGCAGCCCTCCGGAGCGGTGCTTGAGATACGGCCCGGTGAGCGGATTCTCGATGGTGCGCGGCGCCTGGGCTACGACTGCCCGCAAAGCTGCCGCAACGGCAATTGCCACGTGTGTGCGGCGCTGCTGGTGGAAGGCCGGGTCGAACAGGCCGGCAAGGTGCAGGACCACGGCGAGTTCTACACTTGCATAGCCGAGCCGCTGGAAGACTGCGTCCTGCTGTGGGATGGCGTGCTCGCGCTGGGAGAACTGCCGGTGCGCAGCCTGTCGTGTCAGGTCATCGAATGCCGGGACGTCGGCGGCGACACCTGGCGCGTGCGCCTGCGTGCGCCGGCCGGCAAGCCACCGCGTTATCACGCCGGGCAGTACCTGATGATCGAGCGCGAGAACGGTGAAAAGTCAGCGTTCTCCATGGCCTCGGCACCGCACGGCGGACGGGATCTGGAAATTCACGTACTGGCCCGCGAAGCCAGTGCACTGAGCCTGATCGAGCAACTGCAGCGCAACCCGCTGGTGCGCGTCGAACTGCCGTTCGGCGACACGCATCTTGCCGAATTGCCTGACGGGCCGCTGGTGCTGATCGCCGCCGGCACCGGCATGGGCCAGATCCACAGCCTGATCGAACACTGCCGCGCCAACGGCTTCAAACACCCGGTGCATCTGTACTGGGGCGTGCGTCGCCCGGAAGATTTCTACGACATCGAGCATTGGGACGAATGGCTGAAGCTGCCCAATCTGTTCCTGCACAAAGTGGTCAGCGACCAGTGCGGTTGGGAAGGGCGCTGCGGGATGTTGCACCAGGCCGTGTGCGAGGACTTCGCCGATCTGAAGGCCCTGCACGTCTACGCCAGCGGTTCGCCGGCGATGGTCTACGGCACGCTGGATGCGCTGGTGGAAGCGGGGATGGATGCGCACCAGATGCGCGCCGACGTATTTGCCTACGCGCCGCGCTCTTGAGCCCCGTCCCTAGAAACGTACGCCGCTAGTCACCATCGCCGCATTGGCGCCGAGAAACACCAGCTCGGCGGCCAATGGGCCGTAGTGAGTCCCGACGGACGGAATGATCACTGGCGCAACGCCATAGCGGTTCAACGGGATCTTGTCCTTGTTATCACCGCGATAACCCTGCAACAGCCCGCCCGTGACTTTCAAATACACCGGATACTCACTGCTGTCGTAGCGCTTGCCGGCATAGGCGTAGTTCGAGCGCTGGCGGAACGAATTACGGAAAGTTGCCCCGCCAAAGACCCAGCCCGAAGCCTGATTGCGTTCGATGCCGATCAAGTCCTGATGATTATTGTGCTCGGGGTCGGGCGAATAATGTCGGGTGTAGACGCTGGTCTGGGCATACCAGAAGCCCGTGTCCTGCGCATCGTCCGCGGCCAATGCATGGCCGGTCTGAGTCATCAGCAATACGGTCAGAAGTCTTCGGATGTTCATTGTGCAGCCTCGGTTAAACGGGATGGCTTGCGCCAGAGGAAGGCCGTTATACGTAGGCGTTCAGCGACGGAGAAGAAAGAAAGTCCGACATTCTAGTAGGGAGTTTCCCGCGCCTTCATGAACGAAACCTGAACAAGCGAAGGCTTATGCATATTTCATTCGGGTATTTAAGATATTGCTGCAAGGGTATTAGGCTATATAAAACCGGATAACCGGGCAGATGATCCCGCATTATCGTTGTCAGGCGGGTCATACATCCTTTAGCACTTTTCGTTTTACAGTTACTGCTATATGTTCTATCAAGCGAATTGTGCTTACATCTTGTAATACTTGCGGGGCCGAACACTTCCGTCATGACAGCCATTGAATCTGCTTTTGTGAATCTGGCTTACCCTCCGCGGCTCGATCTGGGACCGCAGCTGACCCACGAACAACTTCTCGTCTCGATGCAATCGACCATGGCGCGCCACAAGGGTGGGCCGGTGTGGCTGTTTGCTTACGGCTCGCTGATCTGGCGCCCGGAGTGCACGGCGGTGGAGCGGGTGCGCGGGCGAGTCCACGGTTACCATCGCGGCTTGTACCTGTGGTCGCATGAGCATCGTGGAACGCCGGAAATGCCCGGGCTGGTGTTCGGTCTGGATCGTGGCGGTTCGTGCAGCGGCTTCGCCTATCGGCTGCCGGAAGAGAATCTCGACGCTGCGCTGTACGCGCTGTGGAAACGCGAGATGCCGTTCCCGTCCTATCGCCCGCACTGGCTGAACTGCCGGCTCGAAGATGGCAGTCAGGTTCAGGCGTTGGGGTTTGTTCTGGAGCGACACCTGCCCAGCTATGCCGGCAACTTGCCGGATCATGTGCTGAGTCAGGTGTTCGAAAGCGCTTGCGGGCGCTACGGCACCACTCGCGATTATGTCGAGCAGACCGCCCACGCCCTGCGCAGCCACGCCATGCCGGATCGAAATCTGGAGGCGCGGCTCAAGCGCTGTCAGGCAAAAGCCGATCAGGCGACGGCTTCGCGGCTCTGACTGGCGACTTGCTTGTGCCATAGCGTCGGGGCCAGGAAGGCCATCGACAGCAGGCAAGCGCCCACCAGCAGGACAAAACCACCGTCCCAGCCGAAGTGGTCAACGGTATAACCCATCGCCGCACTCGCCGCGACCGAACCGCCCAGATAGCCGAACAGACCGGTGAAGCCTGCTGCCGCGCCGGCGGCTTTTTTCGGTGCCAGCTCCAGCGCCTGCAGACCGATCAGCATCACCGGGCCGTAGATCAGAAAACCGATCGAGAACAGCGCGATCATGTCCACGGTCGGGTTGCCGGCCGGGTTCAGCCAGTACACCAGCGTCGCCACGGTCACGAGTGCCATGAACACCATGCCGGTCAGGCCACGGTTGCCACGGAAGATCTTGTCCGACATCCAGCCGCACAGCAGCGTGCCCGGAATGCCCGCCCACTCGTAGAAGAAGTAAGCCCACGAAGTCTTGTCGACGTCGAAGTGCTTGGCTTCTTTGAGGTAGGTCGGCGCCCAGTCCAGTACGCCGTAGCGCAGCAGGTAGACGAAGACGTTGGCCATGGCGATGTACCAGAGCATTTTGTTGCGCAGCACGTATTTGACGAAGATTTCCTTGGCGCTGAATTCGTCTTCGTGGCTGGCGTCGTAGCCTTCCGGGTAATCGTTCTTGTACTTCTCGATCGGCGGCAGGCCGACCGATTGCGGGGTGTCGCGCATGGTAATGAAGGCAAACACCGCTACGCCCAGCGCTACCGCTGCCGGGACGTAGAACGCTGCGTGCCAGTCATTGAACAGGCCCATGCCGATCAGGAACAGCGGGCCGATCAGACCGCCGCCGACGTTATGCGCCACGTTCCACACCGAGACCACGCCGCCCCGTTCCTTCTGCGACCACCAGTGCACCATGGTGCGCCCGCTCGGCGGCCAGCCCATGCCCTGGGCCCAGCCGTTGATGAACAGCAGGATGAACATCATGGTCACGCTGGACGTCGCCCACGGCGCGAAACCGAAAATGAACATCACCCCGGCCGACACCAGCAAGCCGAACGGCAGGAAGTAACGCGGATTGGAACGGTCGGAGACCAGCCCCATCAGGAACTTGGACAGACCGTAGGCGATGGCAATGGCCGACATCGCCAGACCCAGATCGCCACGGCTGTAGCCTTCGTCGATCAGGTACGGCATGGCCAGCGAGAAGTTTTTGCGCAGCAGGTAGTAACCCGCGTAGCCAAAGAAGATACCGGCGAAGATCTGCCAGCGCAGGCGTCGGTAAGTGCTGTCTATTTTTTCTTCAGGCAATGGAGCCTGATGTGCGGCAGGACGAAAGAAAGCAAACATTCAAGAGCTCCAGATTTCTTGTTTTGACTGCGGATGCGAATGTTACAGTTTCGTTACCGAAAATAGCACCGGTTCGCATCGGCAAAACAGCGGAAAATGTTGGAAGTCGCATGTTCTTTTACGAACCTGTCGCTCAGCTGTAAAAACACGACGTTTTCACCACTTATCAACAGGGTGTGGCATAGACTCGCGGCCCGTTCAGCCAATTGATCAGCAGAGATAGGAAATGGCCCTGAAGGTTCGCATGTTGGTGCCGAGGTTCTTGGTGGCGGCGGGGCTCGCCGTTGTGCTGCTGACATTGATCGTCACCGATCATCCTTCCCATTCCGGCCTGCGCAACGCCACGGTGCTGATCATCCGGCATGCGGAAAAACCGGATGTCGGATCTGTGCTCAACGCCCGGGGCGAACAGCGTGCAGCCGCCTACGTCGACTATTTCTCTGCGCTGCAACTCGACGGCCAAGCGCTCACCCCGCAGCGTTTGATCGCTGCAGGCGACACCCCGGAGAGTTCGCGCTCGCGCCTGACCCTGACCCCGCTGGCCCAACGCCTGAACCTCGCGATCGAGCAGCCCTACGTCAATGGCGATCTGCATCAATTGGTCAAACTGTTGCGCAAGAGCAATCAGGCGCAAACGGTGCTGATCGCCTGGCACCACGGCCACATCAATAAACTGCTCAAGGCCTTTGGTGGCGATCCCACAGCGCTGATGGGCCAGGAAAGATGGCCGGATGAAGTCTTCGACTGGCTGATCGTTTTGCGCTTCGATGACAAGGGACGGCTGATTCCGTCTCGCAGTCTGAAGGTTCAGGAACATTTGTTGCCGGGCGACGCGGCAGCGACCAGTGGCGGCTAAACATCCGTCAGAAAATGTACCTGAAGCCCGTTGCGCAGGGCGTTCGCCTGTTTTCTTGTCAGGATCGAGAAATGTCCTGCATTCAATAGCGAAGCTGCGCCATTCAGTTAACAGGCAGTGCTCCGTAACCTTTCTGTTGTTGCCGGACAGGCATCTCAATCGGGAAGGGGCGAGATCATGCGGTGGTTCTTTGCTGGGCTTTTATTGACGATCTTCAGTCTTGCGCTGGCAGCGGAAGGGCTACTCATACCGGAAAACAATCCCAAGCCGATCTACCCGAAGCTGTTGCACAGGGCCGGGGTCGAAGGCGAAGTCAGGGTCAGTTTTGTCGTCAAGGCGGATGGTTCGGTCAGCGCGATCAGCATTGTGCAAAGTGATCACCCTGATCTGGCTGAGGCGGTCAAAGATGCAATAACACAGTGGCGCTTCAAGCCCTGGACGGCTGAAGACGGGCGGCCTGCAGAACAGCCCGTGGTGGCACCGATGCTCTTTCGACTGGGCCGGGACGAGCCGATCCATCTCAATCAGTGGCTGAAGTCAGTGAAGTGTCATGTCATCAATGGCAGTTTCAGGAACATGCCTGAGTACGCCTGGGTCGACGCGGACGTGTTTCATTACACCCGCGCTTACCTTTCGAACGCGATCCACAAGAGTCAGTTGGCCGATGATCAACGTCTGGCAATCATCGCCAGGATGAATCGGCGCGTACCGATGATCGTCAGAGGCTGCCGGGAGGCCCCCATGCGGAGATACATGAGTTTTCTGCCGGGAGAGGTTCGTGAGTTGCTTTGATAACCAGCGCCGCAGAGAGTGAAGCTGTGTTGCTGCCTGGCGCGAACCGGGCCGGCTCCAAGGGGCGCCGGCCGGGAAAAACTCAGCGCACCTGCACCACCACCTTGCCCACCGCCTTGCGCTGCCCCAGATCGTTGATCGCCTGCGCCGCGTTGCTCAGCGGGTACACCTGCGACACCAGCGGTTTCAGCTTGCCTTCGGCGAACCAGCCGAACAGTTGCTGGAAGTTTGCTGCGTTGTCCTGTGGCTGGCGCTGGGCGAAGGAGCCCCAGAACACGCCGAGCACGGCTGCACCTTTGAGCAGCGCGAGGTTGACCGGCAGTTCGGGGATGCGTCCGCTGGCGAAGCCGACCACCAGCAGGCGGCCGTTCCAGGCGATGGCGCGGATGGCCTGGTCGAACAGGTCGCCGCCGACCGGGTCGTAGATCACGTCGGCGCCCTGGCCATCGGTGAGGCGTTTGATTTCATCCTTGAGGCTGGTTTCGCTGTAGTTGATCAGTTCATCGGCACCGGCAGCCTTGGCCACGGCAAGTTTTTCCGCGCTGCTGGCGGCGGCGATGACCCGGGCACCCATGGCTTTGCCGATCTCCACTGCCGCCAGGCCGACGCCACCGGAAGCGCCGAGCACCAGCAGGGTCTCGCCCGGTTGCAGGTTGGCCCGTTGCTTGAGGGCGTGCATCGAAGTGCCGTAGGTCATGCTGAACGCGGCGGCGGTGTTGAAATCCATCGACGGCGGGATCGGCAGCACGTTGTAGCCCGGCACCGCGACCTGTTCGGCGAAGCTGCCCCAGCCGGTCAGGGCCATGACCCGGTCGCCCACTTTCAGATGGCTGACCTTTTCACCGACGCCGCTGACCACCCCAGCCGCTTCGCCCCCAGGGGAAAACGGGAAGGGCGGCTTGAACTGGTACTTGCCCTCGATGATCAGCGTGTCCGGGAAGTTGACCCCGGCGGCGTGCACCTCCAGCAGGATTTCGTTCTTCTTCGCGACAGGACTGGCGACGTCTTCCAGCACCAGCGATTCGGCAGGGCCGAAGGCTTTGCACAGCAAGGCTTTCATCAGGGCTATTCCTTTGGGAGTGATGGCCGATAAGTGTAGGTATGTCAGTCAACGGGTCAACGAGCATGCCCGGCCCTGATAGTCAGCCATAAGCTTGTGCTTGCGCGGCGGGTCGTTATGCTAGGCCGCAAACCGGATAAGGAGCGAATTGTGAAAGCGTGGATCATGTTGTTGCTGGCCCTGTCTCTGCCTGTGGCAGCGCTGGCCGAAGAAGCCAAAGAAGGCGAGGCGCCGAAAGTCAACTACATCACCCTGAGCCCGCCGTTCGTGGGCAATTACGGGCTGGACGGCACGCCGAAGCTGAAGGTCTACAAGGCCGACGTGGCGCTGCGTGTGACCGGTGAAGAGGCGACCAAACTGGTCAAGGCCAACGAGCCGCTGATCCGCAATCAACTGGTGGCGCTGTTCACTCAGCAGACCACCGAGGCGATGGGCAGCATCGAAGGCAAGGAAAAGCTGCGTCAGGAAGCCCTGAAGCAGACCCAGCAAGTGATGAATGACGAGACCGGCAAGCCGGTGGTTGAAGATCTGCTGTTCAACAACCTGATCATTCAGTAACCACGCTGGCGGCTGTTCAGGACGCCAGGCTCCTGCGAAAGCGTGCCAGCGCGATGAGGAAGAACAGCAGGCCGATGGCCGTCAGCGCCAGCAAGTCCGGCCAGACCACGCTCAGCCCGGCGTCGCGAAACAGAATCGCGGCGCTGAGGCTGACAAAGTGCGTGGACGGCGAGCCCTGCATCACCCACTGCAACCATTGCGGCATGCTGTCCAGCGGTGTGCTGCCGCCCGACAGCAGCAACATCGGGATGATCACTGGAATCGCCAGCAGGCCGAACTGCGGCGTCGAACGCGCCAGCGTCGCCAGAAAGATGCCCAGCGCGGTGCTGGCAAACAGATAAACCGCCGTCACCAGTAAAAACAGGCTCATCGAGCCGGCCAATGGCACGCCCAGCAGGCCTTTGACCACCACTTCCAACGACAACCAGGTGCACAGCACCACCACCAGCAGGTTGCTCCAGATTTTCGCCAGCATGATTTCCAGCGCCGTCAGCGGCAGCACCAGCAAATGGTCGAGCGTGCCGTGTTCGCGTTCGCGCAGCAGCGCCGTGCCGGTGAGGATGATCGCCAGAATGGTGATGTTGTTGACGATCTGAATCACCGCCAGAAACCAGCCACCCTCCAGATTGGTGTTGAACAGCGCGCGAGTAGTCAGTAGCAGCGGCGCCTTGGTCGCTGCTTCACCCTGATCTGCATAGTCGAGTAACTCGCGTTGAAAGATCCGGCCAATGTAGCCAGCGCCCATGAACGCCTGGCTCATGGCCGTGGCGTCGACATTGACCTGAATCGCCGGTTGCCGCGCCGCCAGCAGATCGGTTTGAAAGCCCGCCGGGATGTTGATGACGAAGGTGTATTGACCGCTGTCCATCACCTGGTCCAGCTGAGGGTAAGGCAACAGCACCGGCGTCTGGAACTCCGGCGGCTGCAGGGCTTGGGCCAACTGGCGCGAGAGGGCGCTGTGGTCTTCGTCGACGATGGCCACGCTGGCGTTGTGTACGCCAATCACCGAACCCGCAGCGGGCATGTAGATCGCCACGGTAAAGGCGTAGAACAGAAACAGCAGCAACACGCTGTCATGGCGCAGGCTGGTCAGTTCCTTGAGGCCCAGGCGCAGGATATGTGCGAACTTGTGCATCAGGCCTCCTGCTTTTTCAGCATGATCAGGCTCAGCCCGGTGAACCCGACAAAGAACCCGAACAGCGCCAGGCACTGCGGCCACAGCTGACGCACGTCCAGCGCTTTGGTGAACGTGCCCACCGCGATGTCGAGGAAGTGCCCCGCCGGAAACAGCATGCCCATCACCGCGGCCGCACCCTCCAGCGACGAGCGCGGCACGATCAGCCCGGAGAACTGGATGGTCGGCAAGCTGGTGATGATCATGGTGCCGAGGATCGCGGCGATTTGTGTGCGGGTGAACGCCGAAATCAGCAGGCCCATGCTGGTGGTCGCCAGCACGTACAGCAGGCCGCCGAATGCCAGTGTCAGCAGGCTGCCCTTGAACGGCACGCCGAACAGCCAGCGATTCATCGCCACCAGCACCGCGAGGTTGACCAGACTGACCAGCAGGTACGGCGCCTGCTTGCCCAGCAGAAACTCCAAGCGGGTCAGGGGCGTGGCGTAGAAATTGGTGATCGAGCCCAACTCCTTTTCGCGCACGATGCCCAACGCCGTCAGCATCGCAGGAATGAAGGCGAGGATCAGCGCCATGACCCCGGGGCCGATGGCGTTGACGCTGACCACGTCCTGGTTATAGCGAAAACGGGTTTCCAGACTGGCCGCTGTCGGGTGGGCCAGCGCGGGGCTGCTTTGCTCGGCCAGTTGTTGCAGATTGGCCAGGTGCACGGCTTCAACATAGTTGCGGCTGGTTTCGGCGCGAAACGGCATGCCGCCATCCAGCCACGCCGCCACAGCGGGTTGGCGCCCGGCGTACAAATCGCGGCCGAATCCGGGCGGGATTTCCAGTGCCAGTTTGATTTCCGAGCGTTGCAGGCGCCGGTGCAGTTCCTGTGGATCGTGGATGGCCGGCTGTTCGTCGAAGTAGCGGGAGCCGCGAAACGCCTCAAGATAAGCCCGGCTCTGCGGCGTCTGATCCTGGTCGTACACGGCGAACGCGAGGTTTTCCACGTCCAGGGAAATCCCGTAGCCGAAAATCACCATCATGAAAATCGCCCCCGCCAGCGCGAATGCCATGCGCACCTTGTCGCGCAGCAGTTCCTTGCCTTCGCGACGGGCCACCGCCAGCAGGCGACCGAGGCTGAAACCGTGGCGGGGCAGCGGTGTTGTCGCTGCGCTCGGCGGCGCCATTTGCGGTTCGGCCGCAGGCGCTGGTGGCTGAGCGCCCTGAGCCTGTTCCAGGCAAGTGACGAAGGCCGCTTCCAGCGTCTCTCCCGCAAACTGGCGTTGCAGCGCCGCCGGGGTGTCGCAGGCGAGGACCTTGCCCGCGTGCATCAGCGAGATGCGGTCGCAGCGCTGCGCTTCGTTCATGAAGTGCGTGGAGAGGAAGATCGTTACGCCCTGTTCGCGGGACAACTCGATCAACAGTCGCCAGAAGTCATCGCGGGCTGCCGGATCGACGCCGGAGGTCGGCTCGTCGAGGATCAGCACTTCCGGGCGGTGCAGCACTGCCACCGCCAGCGACAGACGCTGGCGCAGCCCCAATGGCAATGCCCCGGATGGCTGGTCGGCGACCGCGAGCAGATTGAAGCGCTGAATCAATGCCTCGATGCGCTGTGCGCTCTCGGTTTTGGGCAGGTCGAACAGCCGCGCGTGCAGTTCGAGGTTCTGTCGCACACTGAGTTCGCCATACAGCGAAAAGCTCTGCGACATGAACCCGACCCGCTTGCGCGTGGCCAGATCCTTGGCGTTTACCGGGTTACCGAGCAGCGTCGCACTGCCTTCGCTGGCCGGCATCAGCCCGGTCAGGACTTTCATGGTGGTGGTCTTGCCGCAGCCGTTGGAGCCAAGAAAACCGAAAATCTCGCCACGGCCAATGGCAAAACTGACGTGATCCACGGCGGTGAAATCGCCGAAGCGCAGCGTCAGGTCGTGGGCTTGGATGGCGATGTCGTTGCTGTCGCCGGTGCGCGGTGGAATCACCAGCGGTTGAGCGTCGTGCTGGCTGTCACCCTGGAAATGGGTAAAGGCGTCATCGAGTTTGCCGCTGGGGGTGACGGCCGCCAGCTCGCGGCTCAGGCCGGTGGCGATCAACTGGCCGGCGTCGAGCATCAGGCAATGCTCGAATTGCTCGGCTTCTTCCATATACGCCGTGGCGACCAGCAGCGTCAGTTGCGGGCGCTGGCTGCGCACATCGTCGACCAGCTCCCAGAAATGCCGGCGCGAGAGCGGGTCGACGCCAGTAGTCGGCTCATCGAGGATCAACAGGTCGGGCTCATGGATCAGCGCGCAGCACAGCCCGAGTTTCTGCTTCATGCCGCCGGACAACTTGCCGGCGGGGCGCTCGGCAAATTTCAGCAAGTCGGTCGCGAGCAACAGGCTGTGCATGCGTTGCTCGCTTTCAGCCCTAGACAGGCCAAACAGCGTCGAGAAGAACTGAATGTTCTCGCGGATCGACAGCTCGGGGTACAGGTTGCCGCCCAGACCCTGCGGCATGAAGGCGATGCGTGCATAGAGTGTGTCGCGATGCCGGCGATCCTGGATCGCGCCTCCGAGCACTTGCAGTTGCCCTTGTTGCAGGGTTTTCACGCCGGCGATCAACCCCAACAGGCTGGACTTGCCCGCGCCATCGGGGCCGATCAACCCGCAGCGGGTTCCGGCGGGCAGGCTGAAGGCGATCTCCTTCAGCGCTTGCTGTTTGCCGTAGCGGTGGGCGATACCGTTCGCTTGAACCGCAAGGCTGCTCATTGCAGATTGGCCGGCCATTCGACGGGGGCGATGCGCACATAGCCGGCGCCGGGCATGCCGGGCTTGGCCTGTGGCACGGCGCTGGGCTGGGTCAGGCGCAACTTGACGCGGAACACCAGTTTTTGTCGCTCGTCGCGGGTCTCGACCTCTTTGGGAGTGAACTGCGATTTGGCTGCGACGAAGCTGATTTTTGCCGGCAGCGGGTTATCGGGCAAGGCATCGAGCAGCACGCGAGCGTCATCGCCCACCGCCAGGCGCCCAGCCACCGCGGCTGACAGATAGAGGTTCATGTACTGATCGTTGGGATCGATCAGCAACAAGACCCGGCCGCCGGCACCCAGCACTTCGCCGGGTTCGGCCATGCGCAGCTGGATCACGCCATCAATCGGCGCGCGCAGAAGGCTGTCGTCGATTTCGCTGGTCAGCTGCGCCACCTGCGCCTGCGCTGCGCCGATTGTTGCGCTGACGGCAGATACCTGGGCGCGGGCTGCGGTCACCGCAGCGTTGCCGGTGCCAATTCGCGACTGCAGTTGATCGATGATCTGCGCGCTGACGTAACCGTGCTTGAACAGTGACTGCGAGCGGCCGAGCTCTTGCTGGGCCAGCAGCAGCTCACTCTGACGCAACTGCACATTGGCCTGAGCGGCGTTGAGATTCTCCCGGGCGCGCAGGACTTCGGCTTCGGCCTGATTGCGCTGGGCTTCGAGGGTGCGGGTGTCCATGCGCGCCAGCAGTTGTCCTTTGCTGACCTTGTCGCCTTCATCCACCAGCACCTCGGCCAGGCGCCCGGGCGTCTTGCTGGCGATCTGCACCTCGGTTGCTTCCAGGCGCCCGTTGCCCATCGACAGCCCCTCGACCAGCCGGCTGCTGATCGACATCCAGTAACCGAGGCCACCCGCGGCGGCGAGTAACACCAGGAGCGAACCGGCATATAGAAGTGAAGAACGGCTGTGCGTCGACATGGGGGCATCCTGCGGCTGTGGCGTCCAGTCTGACTGTTCAAGCGTTTCACTCGCTTGATGTCAGTCAAATGAGCGCCAAGCCTAGCCCTTTTTTCGGGTAAAAAACCGTGACCGGAGAGTTCTCAGCGCAAACCGAGCACGACGGCCCACTGTTCGGCGGTCACCGGCATGACCGAAAGACGGCTGCCTTTTTGCACCAGCGGCATCTCGGCCAGTGCGGTCTGCTGCTTCAGATAATCCAGTTTCAGCACCCGGGCAAAGGTCTCGACGTGTGCAACATCGATTGCACTCCAGGCGTTTTTCTCGGGCGTGGCTTTCGGGTCGAAGTAATGGCTTTCGGGGTCCAGTGCGGTGGGATCCGGGTACGCTGCCTGAATAATCCTGCCGATTCCGGCAATCCCCGGCTCCGGGCAACTGGAGTGGTAGAAAAAGAACTCATCCCCGACCTCCATCGCCCGCAGGAAATTGCGCGCCTGATAGTTGCGAACCCCGTCCCAGCGCGCTTTTCCGAGTGTCTCCAGGCCTTTGATCGAGAGTTCGTCCGGCTCGGATTTCATCAGCCAATAGGCCATGTCTTTTGCTCCTCAAGCGGTGATTGGACAGGTTGTCGGGCAATTTTATGACAAACCGACGGTCGGTTGACGTCAGCATTTGCGCCCGGGTTCACGTTGTCGCAAAATGCAGGCCTTTAAAGCTTGACGCTGCTGCACGGCCTACGAACGGAAACCGCTGCTGTCATCGTGATGATGTGCCTTGAGGGGGGCAATCGATGAAACGCAAACCGGATTTGCTATGGACTTTGGTTATTTTGTTCGGCCTCGGCGTCGTAACCACCGGTTATGCGCAAAGTCTGTGGACGAGCAAGACCGATGCGCCGATTGAAGTCGCGCAACAGGTCCAACAGTCGACCGCGTTCAAGCGCTGAAACAGCCTTCCCGACGCCGCTGACCCGCGCGGCGTCTACCCTGCGAAATACCACGCCTTATCGGTGACCGTGCCCTGCAACGGTACATCCCAGCTGGCCTGCGCCAGGCGTTCGACCTTCTGACATTCATGGGCCAGCCCCAGCAACGTCGGCTTGCGCCAGTTTTTGCGCCGGGCCAGGTAGGCCAGACTGCGGTCGTAGAATCCGCCGCCCATCCCCAGCCGTCCGCCGACATCGTCAAACCCAACCAGTGGCAACAGCACCAGATCCAGGGTCCAGATCCTGCGTTGCTGAGCCAGATTGGCTCGCGGTTCGAGAATGCGAAAGCGATTGGGCTTGAGCCTGTCGCCCGGGCGAATCCGCTGGAACACCATTTTGGTTCGCGGCCAGGCACTGAGCACTGGCAGGTAGGTGGCCTTGCCGCGCCGCTGGGCTTCGCGCAGCAGCAGGCGCGGGTCGATTTCACCGTCGGTGGGCAGGTACAGGGAAATGTGTCTGGCCCGGCGAAAGTGCGGGTCTTGCGCCAGTTGGCGGAACAGGCCTTTGGCGGCCTGGCGTTGTTCGCCCGGGGTCAATGCGCGGCGCGTCTTGCGCAGCAGGCGACGGAGTTGCGGGCGGGGCAGCAGCGCAGGTTCGGTCATGGTTCGGCTTCGGCAGGTGAGGGCGAAAACGCACGCATAAAAAATCCGATGCCGGCAAAAACCGGCATCGGATTCGAATCAGGCTCCCCGGATGAACCGCTGTCAACTTAGCCCTTGAACCCGAAAGTTCAAGGTGGAGGATGCAGTAGACTTTAAGGCTTTCCGTCTGGCGGACATGCACACCAGCCCAACGTGCAACCTCCAGGGTAGTGCAAATCGGCTCAGGGACATCGTCAACTGGCAAGCACCCCAGGGAGTGCCGCGAGTATACCTCAAGCGGCCCGGCGAATCAGCCCTTGGTGACGTCCGGATCGGTCGCCAGCACCAGATCGACACGATCGAGCAAGTCGCGCACCTGTTCACGGGTCGAGCCGCTGGCCTGGATGTCCGGGCGCTCTTCTTTGTGCAAGAGGTCGTGGGTGATATTCAGCGCGGCCATCACGGCGATACGGTCGGCGCCGATGACTTTGCCGCTGCTGCGGATCTCGCGCATCTTGCCGTCCAGGTAGCGGGCGGCGCTGACCAGATTGCTGCGTTCTTCCTGGGGGCAGATGATCGAATATTCTTTATCGAGGATCTGCACGGTAACGCTATTGCTTGAACTCATGAGTCTTGCTCCAGGGCCTTGAGGCGCGAAATCATCGATTCGACCTTACGCCGGGCGATTTCGTTTTTTTCAATGAGGTGAGCGCGTTCCTCGCGCCAGGTCTTTTCCTGAGCTAGTAAGAGTGCGTTTTGACTCTTAAGTTGCTCCACTCGACTAATCAGCAGTTCGAGTCTGGCCATCAGCGCTTGCAGGTCGGTGTCTTCCATTGTGTCCACTGAGTCGGAGTCTGTCTGATGGGATAGCTGGCGGACAGCCTTTAATAGTCTTGGCGAGTCTGTCGATGTAGGATACAAGGCCTTCATTCTAGACATAGCGCCGTCTGGCGCCTAGCTGCCCATGACCATTGCGAATTCCCCGTACCAAGCCTTTGCCACCCTGCTGACTGCCAGCGGCCACAACGTCTCGCCTGCCGAACTGCATGGCCTGCTGCTCGGCCGCAGCTGCGCCGGCGCCGGCTTCGATAACGAAGGCTGGTTGATCGACGCCGCCGAACTGCTCGAAGGCGATATCCAGGACAACGTCCGCAACGCCCTGATCGGCCTGCAAGAAATGGTCAAGGGTGAGTTGACTGGCAGCGACGTGACCGTCGTTCTGCTGCTGCCGACCGATGATGCGCCGCTGGCCGACCGCGCCGCTGCACTGGGCCAATGGTGCCAGGGCTTCCTCAGCGGTTTCGGCCTGAACTGCCGCGACAGCAGCATGCTCAGCACCGAAGCGACCGAAGTGCTGCAGGATCTGGCGGCGATTTCCCAGGTGCAAGATGCCCTGGAAGAGTCCGAAGACGGCGAAACCGACTACATGGAAGTCATGGAGTATCTGCGCGTCGCGCCGCTGCTGCTGTTCTCGGAAACCAAGAAAGCCGACGTGCCGCCAGCCGCCAAGCCGTCGCTGCATTAATCGCGTGCCAGGGAAAGCCATCTGCCCATGACCCATATCCCCAAAGCGGAATACAGCCGTCGCCGCAAGGCCCTGATGGCGCAGATGGAACCCAACAGCATCGCGATCCTGCCCGCCGCCGCAGTCGCGATCCGCAACCGCGACGTCGAGCACGTCTATCGTCAGGACAGTGACTTTCAGTACCTCAGTGGATTCCCCGAGCCGCAGGCGGTCATCGTCCTGATGCCCGGCCGCGAGCATGGCGAGTACGTGCTGTTCTGCCGTGAACGCAACGCCGAACGCGAGTTGTGGGACGGTCTGCGCGCCGGGCAGGAAGGTGCAATCCGTGATTACGGCGCCGACGACGCGTTCCCGATTACCGACATCGACGACATCCTGCCGGGCCTGATCGAAGGCCGCGATCGGGTGTATTCGGCGATGGGCAGCAACCCGGAGTTCGATCGCCACCTGATGGACTGGATCAACGTGATCCGCTCCAAGGCGCACCTCGGCGCCCAGCCGCCGAACGAATTCGTTGCCCTGGATCACCTGCTGCATGACATGCGCCTGTATAAATCGGCGGCAGAAGTGAAGGTGATGCGCGAAGCAGCGCGGATTTCCGCTCAGGCGCATGTCCGCGCGATGCAGGCCAGCCGGCCGGGACTGTACGAGTACAGCCTGGAAGCCGAGCTCGATTACGAGTTTCGCAAGGGCGGGGCGAAGATGCCGGCTTACGGCTCGATTGTCGCCGCCGGACGCAACAGCTGCATCCTGCATTACCAGCAGAATGACGCGCTGCTCAAGGACGGCGATCTGGTATTGATCGACGCCGGTTGCGAAATCGACTGCTACGCCAGCGACATCACTCGCACCTGGCCGGTCAACGGCAAGTTCTCGCCAGAGCAAAAAGCGATTTACGAGTTGGTGCTGGCCTCGCAGGAAGCCGCATTCGCTGAAATCGCCCCGAACAAAAACTGGAATCAGGCGCACGAAGCCACGGTTCGGGTGATTACCACGGGGCTGGTGAAACTTGGATTGCTGCAAGGCGAGGTCGACGAATTGATCGCGACCGAAGCTTACAAAGCGTTTTACATGCACCGTGCCGGGCACTGGCTGGGCATGGATGTACACGACGTCGGCGAATACAAGGTCGGCGGCGAATGGCGGGTGCTGGAGGTCGGCATGGCGCTGACCGTGGAGCCGGGCATCTACATCGCCCCGGACAACCAGCACGTAGCAAAGAAATGGCGCGGCATTGGCGTGCGCATCGAGGATGACGTGGTAGTGACCAAGACCGGTTGTGAAATATTGACCAGCGGCGTACCGAAAACCGTCGCCGAGATCGAAGCGCTGATGGCGCAAGCACGGACACACGCGGCATGAGTCGAGTCAACCTGGCAATCATCGGCGGCGGTCTGGTCGGCGCCAGTCTGGCGCTGGCCTTGCAGGCTGGGGCCAAGGCGCGCGGCTGGAAGATCGTCCTGATCGAACCGTTCGCCCCCGGCGACAGTTGGCAACCGAGTTACGACGCCCGTTCATCGGCGCTGTCCTTCGGTTCACGGCAGATCTATCAGCGGCTGGGCGTCTGGCAGGAGATTTCCCGCCGCGCCGAGCCGATCAAACAGATTCACGTCTCCGATCGGGGTCGCTTCTCCACCGCCCGTCTGTCGGCGATGGAAGAGGGCGTGCCGGCGCTCGGTTATGTGGTGGAGAATGCCTGGCTCGGCCAGTGCCTGTGGCAGCATCTGGATAAAGACGTGATCAGTTGGCGTTGCCCGGCGGAGGTTACGCGCATGGAGCCGCTGCCCGACGGTTATCGCCTGACCCTCAACGATGAAACCAGCATCGAGTGCGATCTGGCCGTGCTCGCCGATGGTGGCCGTTCCGGTTTGCGCGAACAACTGGGCATCAACGTGCGCAAGCGTCCGTACAACCAGAGCGCGCTGATCGCCAACATCACCCCGAGCGAGGCGCACAACGGCATGGCCTTCGAGCGTTTCACCGACGAAGGACCGATGGCCTTGCTGCCGCTGCCGGACAACCGCTGTGCGCTGGTCTGGACCCGCCTGGGCATGGACGCGCAGCGTTTGGCAGACTTGAGCGAGCGCGATTTCCTCAGTGAATTGCAAGGCGTGTTCGGCTACCGCCTCGGCACCCTGAAACAGGTTGGCGCGCGGCATCTGTATCCGTTGTCGCTGGTCGAGGCCGAGGAGCAAGTGCGCTCGCATCTGGCGGTGCTCGGCAACGCTGCACACAGCCTGCACCCGATTGCCGGGCAGGGTTTCAACCTGTCCCTGCGTGATGCCGATGCTTTGGCCGCCGCACTGCTTGCCAGCGACCAGCCGCTGGGCGACTTCGCCACGTTGCAGGCCTATCGCGAGCGCCAGCGCCTGGATCAGGACCTTACAGTAGGCTTCTCCGATCAGGTTACCCGCCTGTTCGGCAGCACCCAGCCGTTGGTGTCGCTGGGGCGCAACATTGGCTTGCTCGGTCTCGATCTGCTGCCACCGGCCAAGCGCTGGTTTGCCCGTCAGGCCATGGGGCTGGGGACGCGGCCGGATGCTTGAGCGGCGGATCGTCACCTTCACTTTCAGCAGCGCGCCGCCCACTGGCGCGTTCGGTAAAACCCTTTACGGGCGGCGCATGCCGCCAGCGAGACAGGCTTAAAGCATGGAAATGCGCGCAGATCTGCTGATTGTCGGAGCCGGAATGGTCGGCAGCGCCCTCGCGTTGGCGCTGCAGGACAGTGGCCTGGAAGTGTTGCTGCTCGACGGCAGCCCGCTGAGCGTCAAACCGTTCGATGCCGCCGCGCCGTTCGAGCCGCGAGTGAGCGCCTTGTCGGCGGCCAGCCAGCGGATTCTCGAACGCCTTGGCGTCTGGGACGGCATCGCCAAACGCCGCAGCAGTCCCTACACCGACATGCATGTGTGGGACGGCAGCGGCACCGGGCAGATTCATTTCTCGGCGAGCAGTGTGCACGCCGATGTGCTGGGACATATCGTCGAAAACCGTGTGGTGCAGGATGCCTTGCTTGATCGTTTGCACGATTGCGATCTGGGTATGCTGGCCAACGCACGGCTGGAACAGATGCGCCGCTCCGGTGACGACTGGCTGCTGACCCTGGCCGACGGTCGCCAGTTGCGTGCGCCGCTGGTGATCGCGGCGGATGGCGCCCATTCGGCGGTGCGCCGGCTGACCGGCGTTGCCACCCGAGAGTGGGATTACCTGCACCACGCCATCGTCACCAGCGTGCGCAGCAGCAAGCCGCACCGGATGACCGCGTGGCAGCGTTTCACCGATCACGGGCCGCTGGCGTTTCTGCCGCTGGAGCGTGACGGGCAGCAAGACTGGTGCTCGATCGTCTGGTCGACCACGCCGAGTGAAGCCGAACGCCTGATGGCGCTGGATGAAGCCGCGTTCTGCCGTGAGCTGGAGCGTGCGTTCGAGGGTTGCCTGGGCGAAGTGCTCAGCGCTGACTCACGGTTGTGCGTGCCGCTGCGTCAACGTCACGCCAAGCGCTATGTCGCCGAAGGGCTGGCGCTGATTGGCGATGCGGCGCACACCATTCACCCGTTGGCCGGGCAGGGCGTCAACCTGGGTTTCCTTGATGCGGCGGTGCTGGCTGAAGTGCTGCTGCAAGCCGCGGAACGCGGCGAGCGCCTGGCGGACGTGAAGGTGCTGAGCCGTTACGAGCGTCGACGCATGCCGCACAACCTCGCGCTGATGGCGGCGATGGAGGGCTTCGAACGCTTGTTCCAGGCCGACCCGTTGCCAGTGCGCTGGTTGCGCAACGCCGGGTTGAAGCTGGTGGAGCAGATGCCCGAGGCCAAGGCTCTCTTTGTTCGTGAAGCACTTGGCCTCACAGGCGACCTCCCCGCGCTCGCCAAACCCTGAGTCGATAACGCTCTCTGTAGGAGCTGCCGAAGGCTGCGATCTTTTGATCTTGGTTTAAGATCGAAAGATCGCAGCCTCGTTTCACTCGGCAGCTCCTACAGGGGTGTGTTGCCCTGTGCAACATCTGGTAACTCCTTGGAAAAGAGTTCGATTGAGGTGGTAAATGTGAGTCCTTATCATTTGGCCCACATTTTCCGACCGAGAGATCACTCCCATGTTGGCACCCAAGCGTCTTCTGACCGCACTGGCCCTGACCCTGATCGGCAGCACTACCGCCCAGGCCGCCGACGAGGTGGTGGTCTATTCCTCGCGTATCGATGAGCTGATCAAACCGGTGTTCGACGCCTACACCGCGAAAACCGGGGTGAAGATCAAGTTCATCACCGACAAGGAAGCGCCGTTGATGCAGCGGATCAAGGCCGAAGGCGCAAACGCCACCGCCGACCTGCTGCTGACCGTCGATGCCGGCAACCTCTGGCAGGCCGAGCAGATGGGCATTCTGCAGCCGTTCACCTCGAAGACCATCGACGCCAACATTCCTGCGCAATATCGCTCCTCGACCCACGCCTGGACCGGCCTGAGCCTGCGCGCGCGGACCATCGCCTATTCCACCGAAAGGGTTAAACCGGGCGAGTTGACCACCTACGAAGCGCTGGCCGACAAGAACTGGGAAGGACGCCTGTGTCTGCGCACGGCGAAGAAGGTCTACAACCAGTCGCTGACCGCGACCATGATCGAAGTGCACGGCGCCGAGAAGACCGAGAAGATCCTCAAGGGCTGGGTCAACAACCTGTCCACCGATGTGTTCTCCGACGACGTCGCGGTGCTGGAAGCGATTAACGCCGGGCAGTGCGACGTCGGCATCGTCAACACCTACTACTACGGTCGCCTGCACAAGCAGAAACCGGACCTGCCGGTGAAACTGTTCTGGCCGAATCAGGCCGATCGCGGCGTGCATGTCAACCTGTCCGGTATCGGCCTGACCCAACATGCACCGCACCCGGAGGCAGCCAAGGCGCTGGTCGAATGGATGACCACACCTGAAGCGCAGAAAATCTTCGCCGACGTGAACCAGGAGTTCCCGGCCAACCCGGCGGTGGCACCTTCGGAAGAAGTGGCAGCGTGGGGCAAGTTCGTCGCTGACACCTTGCCGGTGGAAGTGGCGGGCAAGCGACAGGCTGAAGCGATCCGCATGATGGATCGGGCGGGCTGGAACTAAAACCTGGTTATATCCTGTGGCGAGGGGATTTATCCCCGATGGGGTGCGAAGCACCCCCAATGCCCTTAATCAAAGCGTA
The DNA here is from genome assembly GCF_055760375.1 of Pseudomonas sp. m6p. Lineage (NCBI taxonomy): Bacteria > Pseudomonadati > Pseudomonadota > Gammaproteobacteria > Pseudomonadales > Pseudomonadaceae > Pseudomonas > Pseudomonas sp. m6p. The sequence goes on along the minus strand of NZ_CM147084.1, from coordinate 5,494,313 downwards.
CTGATACACCGCGGGCGTAGTTTTTACGAATGCTGCGCATCCGATCGGGGATAAATCCCCTCGCCACAATTGGGGCTGGCATTACGCTTGCGCCGACCCACGATTTATTAGAGAACCCCCTTGGCCCACCCCGCCCAACGCCGCTGGTACCCCATCGTCCTCGCCATTGCCGCGCTGGTGTTGCTGCCCCTGAGTGTCCTGCTGCTGTCGTGGCAGACCATTGATCAGCAGATCTGGTCGCACCTGTGGCAAACCCAGATGCCGCGTCTACTGGGCAACACCCTGACGCTGGTGTTTGGCGTTGGCGTCGGCGTGACGCTGCTCGGTGTCAGCCTGGCGTGGCTCACCAGCCTCTGCGAATTCCCCGGGCGGCGCTGGCTCGACTGGGCGCTGATGCTGCCGTTCGCCATTCCGGCCTACGTGCTGGCGTTCGTCTTCGTCGGTCTGCTGGACTTCGCCGGCCCGGTGCAAACCCTGTTGCGTGAGTGGTTCGGCAGCGGCCTGCGCCTGCCGCGTGTGCGCTCCACCGGCGGGGTGATCGTGGTGCTGGTGCTGGTGTTTTATCCCTACGTTTATCTGTTGGCGCGCACCGCGTTTCTGGCGCAGGGCAAAGGCCTGATGGAAGCGGCGCGGGTACTCGGGCAATCGCCCTGGCAGGCGTTCTGGCGGGTGGCGTTGCCGATGGCGCGTCCGGCGATTGGTGCCGGTGTGGCACTGGCGCTGATGGAGACATTGGCGGATTTCGGCGCGGTGTCGGTGTTCAATTTCGACACCTTCACCACCGCCATCTACAAGACCTGGTACGGCTTCTTCAGCCTGCCCAGCGCGGCGCAACTGGCCAGTCTGTTGCTGCTGGTGGTGATGCTGGTGCTGTACGGCGAGCGGCGCGCGCGCGGCGCCAATCGGGCGAGCAACGAGCGGCCACGGGTCAAGGCGTTGTATCACCTGAGCGGGATCAAGGCGTTCGCGGCGACCGGCTGGTGCGCTCTGGTGTTTGCTTGCGCATTCGTGATTCCAGTCCTGCAACTGATTGTCTGGTTCTGGCAGCGCGGGCGCTTCGATCTCGATGAACGTTACGCCGGGCTGATTCTGCACACCCTGTATCTGGGTGGCATGGCGGCATTGATCACCGTCAGCGTCGCGTTGCTGCTGGCCTTCGCCCGACGACTGGCGCCGACCCGGTCGATCCGTTCCGGGGTCAGTCTGGCCAATCTTGGTTATGCACTGCCGGGCTCGGTGCTGGCGGTGTCGATCATGCTGGCGTTCAGTTATCTCGACCGCGAACTGGTAATTCCGCTCTCAGGCTGGCTCGGCGGCGCCGGCAAGCCGCTGCTGCTGGGCAGTCTGGCGGCATTGCTGATGGCCTATCTGGTGCGCTTCATCGCGGTGGCCTACGGGCCGCTGGAAAACAGTCTGGCGCGTATACGGCCTTCATTGCCCGAAGCGGCACGTAGCCTCGGTGTCAGTGGGCCGCGACTGTTTTTCAAAGTGTATCTGCCGCTGTTGCTGCCCGGCACGCTGAGTGCGGCGCTGCTGGTGTTCGTCGATGTGCTCAAGGAAATGCCCGCGACCCTGCTGATGCGCCCGTTTGGCTGGGACACGCTGGCGGTGCGGATCTTCGAAATGACCAGTGAGGGCGAGTGGGCGCGGGCGTCGCTGCCGGCGCTGACCCTGGTATTGGTCGGTCTGTTGCCGGTCATCGGCCTGATCCGCCGCTCGGCGCACCGAAACACTTAGTAGTGAGAGCTGAATCATGCGGCTACAATGCGCGGCATTCGGTGCGGTTCGTCTGACAGACCCGTTCGCTGAAATCGGCTGAAAGCCTTCTATTTAGCGGCTTTCACCCCGTGCAGCGGCTGTCCGCACCTTCGCCACGCCCGGAAGGAGAAACCCATGGGACAGCGTACGCCTCTGTATGACCTGCATCTCGCCCTCGGCGCGAAGATGGTCGATTTTGGCGGTTGGGACATGCCACTGCATTACGGCTCGCAGGTCGAGGAACACCATGAGGTGCGCCGCGATTGCGGGGTGTTCGATGTTTCCCATATGACCGTTATCGACGTCGATGGCCCACAGGCCAAGGGCTGGCTGCAGCATTTGCTGGCCAATGACGTCGAGCGCCTGCACCGCCCCGGCCGCGCGCTCTACAGCACGATGCTCAACGAGCGTGGCGGCATCGTCGACGACATGATCGTCTATCGCCTCGAAGACCGTTATCGTCTGGTATTCAACGCCTCCACTCGCGACCAGGATCTGGCATGGATGCAGGCGCAGGTCGACGGTTACGACGTGCAATTGCATGAGCGTCAGGATCTGGCGATGCTCGCCATTCAAGGCCCGCAGGCCCGGCAGAAAATTGCCGAACTGGTGACCCAGTCCCGCGCCGAACTGATCAAACATCTCAAACCGTTCGAAGCTCACGTCGATGGCGACTGGTTCATTGCGCGCACCGGCTACACCGGTGAGGATGGCCTGGAAATCGCCTTGCCGGCCGAGCAGGCGCCGGGATTTTTCAACGATCTGGTCGGTGCCGGCATTTCGCCGATCGGCCTCGGCGCCCGCGATACGTTGCGGGTCGAGGCCGGGATGAACCTCTACGGCCAGGACATTCATCAAGATGTCTCGCCGCTGGCATCCAATATGGCCTGGAGCATTGCCTGGGAACCGACCTCGCGGCAGTTCATCGGGCGTGCTGCGCTGGAAGCGGAAAAAGCCGCCGGCGTTGCGCACAAACTGGTGGGGCTGGTGCTTGAGGAGCGCGGTGTTTTACGTGCCCATCAGGTGGTTCGTATCGCCGATGTTGGCGAAGGAGAGATCACCAGTGGTAGTTTCTCTCCTACGCTAAGCAAATCGATTGCCCTGGCGCGTGTACCGATGGCCACCGCCGACCGCGCCGAAGTGGAAATCCGTGGCAAGTGGTATCCGGTACGAGTGGTCAAACCGACCTTCGTGCGCCATGGCAAAACCTTGATCTGACCTTTTCCGGCGGGCCTGACCGCTGACAATTTCTTGAGGACACCGAGCATGAGCAATATCCCCGCTGAACTGCGTTTTGCCGAAAGTCATGAATGGGCACGCCTGGAAGCCGACGGCACCGTTACCGTGGGCATCAGCGATCACGCGCAGCAAGCGCTGGGCGATGTGGTGTTTGTCGAGTTGACTGAAGTGGGCAAGGTGTTTGCAGCCGGTGAAGCGGCCGGTGTGGTCGAGTCCGTGAAAGCGGCGTCCGACATCTACTCGCCGATCAGCGGCGAAGTGACCGCAATCAACGAAGCGCTGGCTGACGCGCCGGAAGAGCTGAACAACGACCCTTACAACGCCTGGATTTTCAAGCTCAAGCCAAGCGACAAAGCCGAGCTGGAAAAACTGCTGGACGCCGAGGGCTACAAGGCTGCAATCGGCGAATAATCCTCGCCCCCTGTAGGAGCTGCCGCAGGCTGCGATCTTTTGACTTTGTTTTTAAAGACAAGATCAAAAGATCGCAGCCTGCGGCAGCTCCTACATTAAGAGCGCTTCAGGGTTTCAATACCGCTTTCACCGCCGCCACCGACCGCTCGACATCTTCCTTGATCATGGTGTTGAACATCGGCAACGACACAATCAGTCGCCCGACGCGCTCGGCCACCGGCAGCATGCCTTCCTTGAAACCGCGCTCGCGGTACAGACTCAGCAAATGAATCGGCGGGTAGTGATAGCCGATGCCGACGCCGTGTGCCTGCATCTGTTCCATGAACGTAGCGCGGGCCGGCAAACCGTCCTTGCGCTCCGGCAGTACCAGCTGAAACAGGTGCCAGTTGCTGTGAGTGAAATCCGCTGGCGGCAGTTGCGCGCCATAGGTCGCTTCAAAGTCATCGCCAAAACATTTGAAATAGTGCCGGGCCAGTTCCTGACGATGGGCGGTCAGCGCCTCGATATGGGCGAACTGGCCGAGGCCGATGGTGGCGGCGATGTCGGTCATGTTGAACTTGCCACCGAGCACATCGACGTCCAGACCATCAAAGCCGTTGCGGGTCACGCCCTGCAGGCGGTACTTCTCCGCCAGCCGCGCCTCTTCCGGGGTGTTCAGCACCAGGCAGCCGCCCTCGGAACAGGTCACGTTCTTGTTGGCCTGGAAACTGAACGACACGAAGTCGCCAGTGGCGCCGATGCGCTGGCCGTTCCAGCTCGAACCCAACGCCTGCGCGGCGTCTTCGACAATCCGCAGATTGTGTTTGCGCGCGATGGCATATAGCCGATCCATGTCCACCGGCAGGCCGGCGAGGTACACCGGAATCAGCGCTTTGGTGCGTGGGGTGATCGCTGCCTCGAGCTTGTCCAGATCAATGTTGCGGGTCACCGGGTCGATGTCGGCGAACACCGGGGTGGCGCCGACTTCGAGGATCACGTTGGCGGTGGCGACCCAGGAAATCGGCGTGGTGATCACTTCGTCACCCGGGCCAATGCCGGCGATGCGCAGGGCGATTTCCATGGTGCAGGTGCCGGAGTTGAAGGTGCGCACCGGGCGTCCGCCGAAATATTCCGACAACTGCGCTTCAAAGGCCTGGACCTTCGGCCCGCTGGTGATCCAGCCGGAGCGCAGTACATCGCCGACGGCGGCAATCGTGGCTTCATCAATGACAGGTTTGGAAAACGGCAGGAACGGCAGTTGGCTCATGAGGGTTCGATCATCCGGAAGTTGGACGCCTGATGCAGGCGCTACAGCATGCCCCGGAACCCCCGCTGCCGCCAAGCCGTGCGCGTCGGTATCGGCTGCTATGCTGGTTTGACCGTGTTGCATTGACGCCGAGCAGCCAAGAGAGAGCCCGTCATGTCCCAGTTGCCATCCTTGAGCCAGTTACGCGACCCCGAAGTCTTCCTGCGCCGCCATTTGGGGCCCGACGCTGCCGAGCAACAGGCGATGCTCGACAGCCTCGGTCTCGGCAGCCGGGTTGAACTGATCGAGCAGACGGTGCCGCCGGGCATTCGGCTGAACCGGGTACTGGATTTGCCGCCGGCCCTTGATGAGCAGGCGGCGCTGGCCAAGCTGCGCGGTTACGCCGAGCAGAATCAGGTGTGGACCAGTCTGATCGGCATGGGCTACTACGGCACGCTGACGCCGACCGTCATTCTGCGTAACGTGCTGGAAAATCCTGGTTGGTACACCGCGTACACCCCGTATCAACCGGAGATCGCCCAGGGCCGTCTCGAAGCGTTGCTGAATTTTCAGCAACTGACCATCGACCTCACCGGACTTGAACTGGCCAACGCCTCGTTACTCGACGAAGCCACCGCCGCTGCAGAAGCCATGGCGCTGGCCAAGCGTGTGGCGAAGTCGAAGAGCAATCTGTTTTTCGTCGATGAGAACTGTCATCCGCAAACCATCTCCGTGGTGCAGACCCGCGCCGAAGGTTTCGGCTTCGAGCTGATCATCGACGCTGTGGATAACCTCAACCAGCATCAGGTATTCGGCGCGTTGCTGCAGTATCCCGACACTCATGGCGAGATCCGTGATCTGCGTCCGGTCATCGATCAGTTGCACGCGCAGCAGGCGTTAGCGTGTGTCGCCACCGATCTGCTGAGCCTGTTGCTGTTGACGCCGCCGGGTGAACTGGGCGCGGACGTGGTGTTCGGTTCGTCCCAGCGCTTTGGCGTACCGATGGGCTACGGTGGCCCGCACGCAGCGTTTTTTGCCAGCCGTGAGGAGTACAAACGGGCGATTCCGGGGCGGATCATCGGCGTGTCGAAAGACGCACGCGGTAACGTCGCGTTGCGCATGGCCCTGCAAACCCGTGAGCAACATATTCGCCGCGAGAAGGCCAACTCGAACATCTGCACCGCGCAGGTGCTGCTGGCCAACATCGCCAGTTGCTACGCGGTGTATCACGGGCCGCAAGGCTTGAAACGCATCGCCCAGCGCGTGCACCGCTTGACCTGCATCCTGGCGGCGGGCCTTGAGCGCCATGGTATTGCGCGGGTCAACGGACAGTTTTTCGACACCCTCACGCTGGAGGTGGGTGGTGCGCAGAGCGCGATCATCGACAGTGCCAGGGCCGCGCAGATCAACCTGCGGATTCTCGGCCGTGGCCGAGTGGGGTTGAGCCTCGACGAGACGTGCGATGAAAACACGGTGGCGAAGCTGTTCGATGTGCTGCTCGGTGCCGATCATGGTTTGAACGTCGACGACATTGACGCAGAAGCACTGGTTTCCGGCATTCCCGACCATCTGCAGCGCAACACGCCGTACCTGCGCCACCCGGTGTTCAACGCGCATCACAGCGAAACCGAGATGCTGCGCTACCTCAAGCAACTGGAGAACAAGGATCTGGCGCTCAACCAGTCGATGATCCCGCTGGGCTCCTGCACCATGAAACTTAACGCCACCAGCGAGATGATCCCCATCACCTGGCCGCAGTTCGCCAATCTGCACCCGTTCGCGCCTCGGGAGCAGGCAGTCGGTTACACCTTGATGATCGAAGAACTGCAGCGCTGGCTGTGCGCGATCACCGGGTTCGATGCAATCTGCATGCAGCCCAACTCCGGGGCTCAGGGCGAGTACGCCGGGCTGCTGGCGATTCGCAAATATCACGAGAGCCGGCATCAGGGCGCGCGGGATATTTGCCTGATCCCGTCCTCGGCCCACGGCACCAACCCGGCCTCGGCGCAGATGGCCGGGATGCGCGTGGTGATCGTCGAATGCGACGAGGCCGGCAACGTCGATCTGGACGACCTGAAAACCAGGGCGGCCGAGGCGGGGGACAAATTGTCGTGCCTGATGGCGACCTATCCGTCGACCCATGGTGTTTACGAGGAGGGCATCAGCGAAATCTGCGAAGTTATCCACCAGCACGGCGGGCAGGTGTACATGGACGGCGCCAATCTGAATGCGCAGGTCGGGCTGGCGCGGCCGGCGGACATCGGCGCCGACGTGTCGCACATGAACCTGCACAAGACGTTCTGCATTCCCCACGGCGGTGGCGGGCCGGGCATGGGGCCGATCGGCATTCGCGCGCACCTGGCGCCGTTCGTCGCCAATCATCCGGTTGTGCCGATTGACGGCCCGCTGCCGCAGAACGGCGCAGTCAGCGCGGCGCCGTGGGGCAGTGCGAGTATTTTGCCGATCAGCTGGATGTACATCGCGATGATGGGGCCGCAACTGGCGGATGCCAGTGAGGTGGCGATCCTCGCCGCGAACTATCTGGCGCAGCATTTATCCGGCGCATTTCCGGTGCTGTATACCGGGCGCAACGGGCGGGTGGCCCATGAATGCATTCTCGATCTGCGGCCGTTGAAGGCGCAGACCGGGATCAGCGAAGAAGACGTCGCCAAGCGCCTGATGGACTACGGTTTCCATGCGCCAACCATGTCTTTTCCGGTGCCGGGGACGTTGATGGTCGAGCCGACCGAGAGCGAATCCAAGGCCGAACTGGACCGGTTTATCGGCGCCATGCTGAGCATCCGTGCGGAAATCACCGAAGTGCAGAACGGCAACTGGCCGGCGGAAGACAACCCGCTCAAGCGCGCGCCGCATACCCTGGCGGATGTCACCGGAGTCTGGGAGCGGCCTTACAGCATCGAGCAGGGCATCACCCCGGATGCACACACCAAGGCGCACAAGTATTGGCCGGCGGTGAATCGGGTGGATAACGTTTATGGGGATCGCAATCTGTTTTGTGCCTGCGTCCCGGTGGACGATTACCGCTGAAGAGCAAAAGATCGCAGCCTTCGGCAGCTCCTACACTGATCCCTGTAGGAGCTGCCGAAGGCTGCGATCTTTTGCTTTTTGCTTAAAAAAATGCCGCTCGATCGAGCGGCATTTTTGTTGGCGCCGGGCTTACTCGGAAGCCACTGCGTTCTTCGCCAGAATCGCATTCGCCAGTTCCATGTCCGTGGCCTGCAGGCCCGGATTGTCGGCGCGGACTTTCTGCATGGCTGCTTCCAGATATGGCCCACGAATGCCGCCATCGCTGGCGACGAAGCTGCCGGCGTCGTCCTGCGCGGCAACGATCAGCTTGTGATCCTTGAAGGTCAGGTAGGTCGAACCGGTGGTGGCGCCGGACGAAATGACGTTACGCCAAAAGCTGTCGGCCATCGCTGAACCAACGGGAAGGGACAGCAAGGCAAGGGTGGCGACAGCAAGTTTGAGACGCATGATTGAGTGACTCCTGGGGGTTAACTACGGCGTTGGATAACGATTCCCCGATCCGGTTCCGTAGCGGCCTATTTCTGCTCGCTCTGCGGTGTCACCCGCAGCACTTCTTCGAGGGTGGTCAGCCCCGCCGCGACCTTCTGCGCACCCGACAGGCGCAGGCTGCGCATGCCTTCCTTGAAGGCTTGCCGGCGGATGGCGGTGAGGTCGGTGTCGGGGGTGATGAGCGCTTTGAGGCTATCGCTCAACTGCATGATTTCGTAGACCCCGGCGCGTCCGCGATAACCGGTGTCGCGACACTCCAGGCAGCCGATCGCGCGTTGCGCATTGCCCGGCAGCGGCGCCTGCCAGGGGCGGGTCAGGGTCTGCCAGTCCTCCTCTTCCAGCGTCAGCGGCGCCTTGCAGTGCGGGCACAAGGTACGCACCAGACGCTGGGCCATGACCCCGAGCACCGTGGCCTTGATCAGGTAGTGCGGCACGCCGAGTTCGAGTAACCGGCTGATAGCGCTGGGGGCATCGTTGGTGTGCAGGGTCGACAGCACCAGGTGGCCGGTGAGTGCCGCCTGAATCGCCATTTCCGCGGTTTCCAGGTCGCGAATCTCGCCGATCATGATGATGTCCGGGTCTTGCCGCATCAGCGCGCGCACGCCGGCGGCGAAGCTCAGGTCGATGTTGTGCTGCACCTGCATCTGGTTGAACGCCGGCTCGACCATTTCGATCGGGTCTTCGATGGTGCAGAGGTTGATCTCCGGCGTCGCCAGTTTCTTCAGCGTGGTGTAGAGCGTGGTGGTCTTGCCCGAACCGGTTGGCCCGGTGACCAGGATGATGCCGTTGGGCTGGCGGGTCATGTCCTGCCAGCGGCGCAGGTCATCGGCGGAAAAGCCCAACTGATCGAAGTCCTTGAGCAGCACTTCCGGGTCAAAAATCCGCATGACCATTTTTTCGCCAAACGCGGTGGGTAGCGTTGAAAGCCGCAGCTCCACCTCGCCGCCGTCCGGGGTTTTGGTTTTGACCCGGCCGTCCTGGGGTTTGCGCTTCTCGGCGACGTTCATCCGCCCGAGGCTTTTCAGGCGACTGACGATCGCCATGGTCACCTGCGGCGGGAATTGATAGACGTTGTGCAGCACGCCGTCGATGCGGAAACGCACGGTGCCCTGTTCGCGGCGCGGTTCGATGTGGATATCGCTGGCGCGCTGCTGGAAGGCGTACTGGAACAGCCAGTCGACGATGTTGACGATATGCGCATCGTTGGCATCCGGCTCCTGATCGCTGGCGCCGAGATTGAGCAGTTGTTCGAAGTTGCCGAGGTTGCCGCTTTGCTGATCGGCATTGCTGGCGCCGCTGACCGATTTGGCCAGGCGGAAGAACTCGACGCTGAAGCGCTGGATGTCCACCGGGTTGGCGACCACCCGTTTGATCGGCAGCTTCAGCACGTGGGTCAAGTCAGCCTCCCAACCGGTGACGTAGGGCTGGGCGCTGGCCACGACCACCGCATCGCGGTCGACCGCCACCGCGAGAATCCTGTGCCGCTGGGCAAAGGCGTAGGACATCAGCGGGGTGATGGCGGCGACGTTGATCTTCAACGGGTCGATGCGCATGTACGGTTGGCCGGCCTGCTGCGCCAGCCACAGGGTCAGGCTTTCCAGATCCAGATGTTTACCCGGACGGCTGAGGTCATCCAGTTGCTGGCTGGCAATGAACTCCAGCGGGTGCTGCTGGCCGTGGGTCGCGTGGCGGCGTCGGGCATTGAGCGCCTGCTCCGCCGAATCCTGGCTGATGAACCCTTGGGCGACCAATTCACGCAACACATCGTTGAGATCCAGCCAGCGGTCCTGAGTGGCGAGTTGAACGGACATGCGGGCTCCTTTTGAACGACAGTTCGCAAAGGATAGTCGTGGCCCCGCAGACCGTTGGGCCACTACCCGACAAAGCCGTTGCCGGATTTTTCAGCCAACCGCTTGCGCGGGCGTATCCCACGCCGCGTCGGCGTTTTGCAGGTTGACCGAGCAGACGCTGATCAGGTTACGAAGTTTTTCAGCAATCACTTGGGCGCGATGCCAACTGAAACCGCCCATGACGATGTCGATCGACATCAAGTCGTCCATCCGCTGCACATTGACCTGTTCAGGCGTGAGGAACTGCAGCGCGAACAGGTTCAGCACCCGCACCAGCAGATCCGGCTCGGCTTCGGCGAGGATCTGATACTGCGCCAGGCAATGGCTGTTGTTGACGTTCCAGACATCGGCCCGGGTTGGTGCGGTATTCACGGCTTCGAGGTGCGGCATGGCGAGTCTCCAAATAATACTGGAGAAATTTTTACATTCGGTGCCGGGTATTTCTTGGCTAAGATCGGTGTAATTGGCGAATGGTCGACTGGATTGATTCGCATGAATTGATATTTGAGGTTTTTCTATGCACAGCGATCTGGACAGCTACGACCGCAGGATTCTCGCCCTGCTGCAAGAGGACGCTTCCTTGTCCAGCGCACAGATCGCCGAGCAGGTGGGCCTGTCGCAGTCACCGTGCTGGCGGCGCATTCAGCGGATGAAGGAGGAGGGCATCATTCGCGGCCAGGTGACCTTGCTTGATCGCAAGAAGATCGGCCTGAACACGCAGATCTTCGCCGAGATCAAGCTCAACGCCCACGGGCGGTCGAACTTCACCGAATTCACCGAGGCGATTCGCGGTTTTCCGGAAGTGCTGGAGTGCTACGTGCTGATGGGCGCGGTAGATTTTCTGTTGCGGATTGTCGCGGCGGACATCGAGGCGTATGAGCGGTTCTTTTTCGAGAAACTGTCGCTGGTGCCGGGGATTCAGGAAGTGAATTCGATTGTGGCGCTGTCGGAGATCAAGTCCACCACCAGCCTGCCGGTCATGCGCTGATGGCCTCTGTGGCGAGGGGATTCATCCCCGATGGACTGCTGCGCAGTCCATCGGGGATGAATCCCCTCACCACGCAGTCATCACATGCGCAGCAGCATTTTCCACGCACGATTCTGATAAACCGCAATCGCCTGCTGCTTGCGCGCATCGAGCAGTTCGTCAGTGATGGTCGGTTCGTTGGCCAGTTGCGCCAGTTTGTTCAGCTCGCCGTACAGGCGATCCATTTCCGCAATCTCCAGCACGTTGCGCGCGTGGTGCAGCCAGACCTGGATGCGCTCGATGCGCGGCAGTTGCTCGGCCAGATCTTCCGGTTGCTGCTGATAGCGCTGCAATTGCAGGGACGTGGCTTCCTCGCCCAGCAGGCGCGGCAGCCAGCTGTGCAGTTGCGCGGCGCCCTGGCGGTTGCCGCGGGTGTTGCGCTCGGCGGTCCAGGCGTGGGCCAGCAGCCAGCGTGATGCGGTCAGCGAGAACAGGCCCCAGCGCGGGTCTTCCAGTTCTTCGAGGAATTGCTCCGGCGCCGCCTTGCGCACGTCTTCGTCTTCGATGCCGACCTGAACCAGCGGGCGCCAGTCTTCGAGCAATGCGTCCAGCGCCACGCGCAGGTCGTGAGTGGCCGGACGCGGTGCCGCCTGGCCGAGGCTGCTGAGCAGGGCGCGCATTTCGGCGAGGTTCTCGACCCAGTCCTGCAGCAGGCGCCAGTGGCCATTGAAGCGATATTGTTCGGCCAGACGCTGGCTGCTGCCGAGCAAGTGCCAGGCCAATGCGGCGAACGCGTCGTCGAGTGGGGTTTCCGGGGTCAGTTGCGGCGCCGGCAGGCTCAGCGAGTAGCTGTTGGCGTCGTACAGACGGTAGCCGCGCTCGGCCTTGCTGATGTCGCACGGCATCAGGGCCAGGGTTTCGGCCAGTTCGGCGGCCAGTTCCAGCAGTGCGGCCGGCTCGCCTTCGCGCAGTTCCAGTTCCAGCTCGCAGATTTCTTCTTTCTGCTTGCCGACCACCACGTGGCCCAGATCCAGCGCAGCTTCGATGACGACTTTGGCCTTGCCGCGGCCCCAGGCGATTTCCGCACGCTCGCGGACGAAGTCGGTGGTGAAGATCGGCTTCAGGGTTTTCTTGTCCAGCTCGGCCAGTGACTCGGGCCAGCATTCGCCGTCGAGTTTCTTCACGTCGAGCTTGGCTTTGGGCAACTTCCAGTCGTATTCATTACGCTCGGACAGACCGGCAACGCTCTGGCCGCGGGTCTTGAGGGTCTGAATCACTTCGTCACCGTCCTTGCGCAGGCGCAGGGCGACTTTGGCCTGGGCCAGGTCGCGCTCGGGGGTGTCGAAGTACTGGTTCATCAACTCACGGCGTTCCCAGCCATTTTTGTTGCGTTTTTTCAGTAGCGGGTGCTCGCGCAGGGCAGCGAGGGTTTCGCGGCTGACGCGGAGTTTGATTTCGGTTTCTTTCTGCATGGCCGGAAAATCCAGGATCGGGAGCGCAGCCGGGGGAATGTGTGGCTGCCAAGGCCGTGCAGTGTACAGGACTCAAACTTCCTACGCCCTGCGGCGGTTTATTCCTGGCGCCGGATGGCTCTATGATGGACTTCAAATCGGAGTTGGAGTCAGCGATGCCTTTGCCGTCCATGCAAGACCAGTTCGCTGCACTGATCGCCGTACCGTCGGTCAGTTGCACCCAACCGGGCCTGGATCAGTCCAACCGGGCGGTGATCGATTTGCTCGCCGGCTGGCTGGGTGATCTGGGCTTCAGCTGCGATATCCAGCAGGTCAGCCCCGGCAAATTCAACCTGCTCGCCAGTTACGGCAGCGGCCCCGGCGGTCTGGTGCTGGCCGGGCACAGCGATACCGTGCCTTATGACGATGCGCTGTGGCAGACCGATCCGCTGAAGCTTACCGAAGTTGACGGCCGCTGGGTCGGGCTGGGCAGTTGCGACATGAAGGGCTTTTTCGCGCTGATCATCGAGGCCGTGCAGCCGCTGCTCGATCAACCGTTCAAGCAACCGCTGCTGATCCTCGCCACCTGTGATGAAGAGAGCTCGATGTCCGGTGCCCGGGCGCTGGCCGAGGCCGGCAAGCCACTGGGCCGTGCGGCGGTGATCGGCGAGCCGACCGGGCTCAAGCCGATCCGCATGCACAAGGGCATCATGATGGAGCGCATCGATATCCTCGGGCAGAGCGGCCATTCGTCGGATCCGCGTTTGGGGCACAGTGCCCTCGAAGCGATGCACGATGCCATCGGCGAGCTGCGCGGTTTGCGCCTGTTGTGGCAGCGTGAATTCAACAATCCGCAGTTCAGCGTGCCGCAACCGACCATGAACTTTGGTTGTATTCATGGCGGCGACAACCCGAATCGCATCTGTGGCCAGTGTTCGCTGGAGTTCGACCTGCGTCCGTTGCCGGGCATGGACCCGAAAGTGCTGCGTGCGGAGATCCTGCGCAAGCTCAATCCCGTGGCCGAGCGGCACCAGGTGAAGATCGATTACAAACCGTTGTTCCCAGAAGTACCGCCGTTCGAACAGGCCGAAGACGCCGAATTGGTGCGCATCGCCGAAAAGCTCACCGGCCATCGTGCCGAAACAGTGGCGTTTGGCACCGAAGCGCCTTATCTTCAGCGCCTTGGCTGCGAAACCATCGTGCTCGGCCCCGGCGACATCGCCTGTGCCCACCAGCCCGGCGAATACCTCGAAATGTCACGTTTGCAGCCTACCGTGCATCTATTGCGGCAGTTGGTTGAACATTACTGCCTGAAGAATTGAACACATCCCTTGTAGGCGCTGCCGAAGGCTCGGGCCGCGTTCGGACGATCTTTTGATCTTGTCTCTTAAAAACAAAGTCAAAAGATCGCAGCCTGCGGCAGCTCCTACAGGGGAAGACGTTAAATTAGTGGGAATCCAACCCGTATTCATGAGGAGAACGCGCGTGTCGCCAAGCCTGTTCCGACGATAACCATCAGCCCGCTGTGCGTTTTCCGTTTCGCCCTTTTTTCCGGCTGCTATTTATTACAGGCCCAGGTTCATGCCCGAATACGTCAATTGGCTTCGTCACGCGTCCCCTTACATCAACGCTCACCGCGACTGCACGTTCGTCGTCATGCTGCCCGGCGACGGTGTGGAGCATCCGAACTTCGGCAACATCGTCCACGACCTGGTGCTGTTGCACAGCCTCGGCGTGCGTCTGGTGCTGGTCCACGGTTCGCGTCCGCAGATTGAAACCCGCCTCGCCGCTCGCGGCCTGACCCCGCACTATCACCACGGCATGCGCATCACCGATGCGGCAACCCTGGAATGTGTGATCGACGCGGTCGGTCAGTTGCGCATCGCCATCGAAGCGCGGCTGTCGATGGACATGGCCTCGTCGCCGATGCAGGGCTCGCGTCTGCGGGTGGCCAGCGGCAACTTGGTTACAGCGCGGCCGATCGGCGTGCTCGAGGGTGTCGACTATCACCACACCGGCGAAGTGCGCCGGGTCGACCGCAAAGGCATCAATCGCCTGCTCGACGAGCGCTCGATCGTGCTGCTGTCGCCGCTGGGCTACTCGCCGACCGGGGAAATCTTCAACCTCGCCTGCGAAGACGTCGCCACCCGCGCCGCCATCGACCTCGGTGCCGACAAACTGTTGCTGTTCGGCGCCGACCTCGGTCTGATCGACGAAAACGGCAAACTGGTGCGCGAACTGCGTCCGCAACAAGTACCTGCGCATCTGGCGCGTCTGGGCAACAACTATCAGGCCGAACTGCTGGAGGCCGCCGCCGAGGCCTGCCGTGGCGGTGTCGCGCGCAGCCATATCGTCAGCTATGCCGAGGACGGTGCACTGCTGACCGAACTGTTCACCCGCGATGGTGGCGGTACGCTGGTCGCTCAGGAGCAATTCGAATTGGTGCGCGAGGCGGCGATTGAAGACGTCGGCGGTTTGCTCGACCTGATCAGCCCACTGGAAGAGCAGGGGATTCTGGTGCGTCGCTCGCGCGAAGTGCTGGAGCGCGAAATCGAGCAGTTCAGTGTGGTTGAGCGTGAAGGGATGATCATTGCTTGTGCGGCGCTGTACCAGATTGCCGATTCGGACGCCGGTGAACTGGCGTGCCTGGCGGTGAATCCGGAGTACCGCCATGGTGGTCGCGGCGATGAGCTGCTGGAGCGCATCGAGACCCGTGCCCGGGCGCAAGGGTTGAAAACCCTGTTCGTCCTCACCACCCGTACCGCGCACTGGTTCCGCGAACGTGGCTTCGAGCCTAGCAGCGTCGAGCGCCTGCCGGCGGCGCGGGCGTCGCTGTACAACTATCAGCGCAATTCGAAGATCTTCGAAAAGACCCTCTGAAGATTAGCGAAGGACTTTTGTGGCGAGGGGATTCATCCCCGATGGGCCGCGCAGCGGCCCCCGCTTTAGCAAAAGCAGGGGACTGCTGCGCAGTCCATCGGGGATGAATCCCCTCGCCACCTATTCAATTGTTTTCGGTTACAAACTTCGCACTGACGTACGGCGAGTAGTCCGGCAGCACCGTCTCGACCTTGCCTTGTTCCTTCAAAAACTTCGCCGTCTCACCTATCGCCTTGGCCGTGCCGCCATCCAGCAGTGCGGTGGTTTGCTGCGCCTTGGCATCCGGGAAGGCCGACCCGGCCAGCAGCTCCGGTACGTCGGCCGCATTGGCACCGGTCAATTTGGCGATTTTCTGCACCGGCGCCGAGTCCGCCGTCCAGCTGTCTTTATGGCTGGCGTAATCGGCAAATGCGTCTAGAGTGACCTTGGCAAACTTGGCCACCACCTCAGGGTGCTTCTCGGCGTAGTCCTTGCGCGCGACCCAGACTTCGAAGGTCGGTGCGCCCCATTGGCCGACTTGTGCGGCATCGGTCAGGGTCTTGCCGGTCTTGCGGATTTCCCCCAGCGCCGGCGACCAGACAAACGCGCCATCTATATCTCCACGCTTCCACGCCGCTGCGATTTCTGCGGGCTGCAGGTTCACCACTTTGACTTTCGAGGTGTCCAGGCCCCAGTGCTTGAGTGCGCCGAGCAAGCTGTAGTGGGAGGTGGAAACGAAAGGCGTGGCGATGGTCTTGCCGACCAGATCCTGCGGGGTATTGATCCCGCTGCCATTGCGCACCACCAGCGCCTCGGCGGCGTTGATCTGCGCTGAAACAATGAAAGCGACGATCGGCAGATTGCGCGAAGCGGCCGCTGCCAGAGGGCTGGAGCCAAGGTTGCCGATCTGTACGTCGCCTGATGCGATGGCTGTCACAACTTCCGGGCCACTGTTGAAGCGACGCCAGTCGATTTTCTCGCCGATGGTCTTCTCGTAGACGCCGTCGGCCTGAGGGACTTTGCTCGGGTCGATACCGGTTTGATAGCCAACAGTGAGGTTGGCGGCATGGGCGGAAAAAGAAATCAGCGCTGATACACAAACTGTAACAAATTGACTAGATAGTGCGCGTTTGGCCATCATGGCGTCGCCTTTTCGATAGGGTTTGACGAATCGGGGTTGCGCCAAAGCTAATCGATATAAAAAAAGGCTAACAAATACCATTTAGGAATGAGCTTAGTCGCCGATACGCTGTTTCCCGGCGGAGGTGGCACGATACTGGCCATATTTCCAAATGATATGAAAAAGAATGAATAAATTCTTTTTGGGTTTATCAGGAAATCTTTACTCTGCACGGACCAAATCACTGCGATTAGACCTTGGTCGTAGACACACAAGGTTACGATTGACTTGTCAGTCACGGTCTGGCGCTAATCGCGCATCTTAGGATCCAGGGCATCAGACCCCGGGCCAGGAACACAAGAATTAGAAACGAGAGGAGCTTTACATGAACAAGTCCACCTTGGCCCTGGCTGTGGCCGTAGGGGTTTTGGCGCAGCAGGCAGGCGCCGCCGGTTTCATCGAAGACAGCAAAGCTACTTTGGGGCTGCGTAACTTCTACATCAACACCGATAACCGTGACTCCGGCACCAAAGCGGCTGGCGCTCAGAACAAGAACGAAGAATGGGGCCAAGGCTTCGATCTGCGTTTCATCTCCGGTTACACCCAAGGCACCGTAGGCTTCGGTATCGACGCCATCGGCCTGCTGGGCGTGCGCCTGGATTCGGGCGGCGGCACCAACGGTGCAACCTCGACGTCCTACGGTGGCACCGTGTTCCCGAGCAAGTCCAATGGCGAAGCTGTTGATAACTTCTCGAGTCTGGGCCTGACCGCCAAGGCCAAAATCTCTCAGACCGAACTGAAGCTGGGCACGTTGCAGCCGAAGAACCCGGTCATCGTGACCAACGACGGTCGTCTGCTGCCACAAACCTGGCAGGGTGGCCAGATCACTTCCGGCGAGATCAAGGACCTGACTCTGGTCGCTGGTCAGATCGAAGCAGTGAAAGGGCGTAACTCCAGTAACAACGAGAACCTGTCTGTTGGCGGTGCGAACGCTCGCGTGGCCAACAGCAACAAGTTCTACTACGCCGGTGGTGACTACAAAATCACCAAGGACCTCACTGCCCAGTACTACTACGGCAACCTGGAAGACTTCTACAAGCAGCACTTCCTGGGTCTGGTTCATAACTGGGCAATCGGCCCAGGCGTACTGAAGTCTGACTTCCGCTACTTCCACAGCAGCGACGACGGCGCCAACGGCAACACCGCCGCCTACTTCGGCAACGGTAACTACGTCGGCAATGTCAGCGGCAAAGGTCCGATCGACAACAACCTGTACAGCGGCCTGTTCCTGTATACCGTTGAAGGTCACACTTTCGGTGGCGGCTATCAGGTTTCCAACGGCAGCTCCGACTTCCCTTGGCTGAACCAGGGCGACGGTTCGTCGAACTACACCATTACCGACATGCAGATCCAGAAGTTCGGTCGTGCTGGCGAGAAAACCTGGCAAGCACGCTACTCGTATGACTTCGCCAAAGTCGGCCTGCCAGGCCTGACCGCCGGCATGGTCTACCTGCGCGGCAGCGACATCGACACCGTGGGTTCCAACCGTCGTGAGAACGGCAACGGCAACTCCGAGTGGGAACGCGATCTGACCATCGGTTACGTTATTCCTGAAGGCCCGGCCAAGAACCTGGGCTTCATGTGGAAAAACGCTACTTGGCGCAACGACATCCCGGGTCAGCGCGACCAGGACGAAAACCGCCTGATCGTCAGCTACTCGATCCCGCTGCTGTAATAGCGCGCTCAAGCGGCTGATGTAAAAAAGCCCCGTCCGGCATTGCGCCGGACGGGGCTTTTGCATTTTCGGGTCAGGCTCACCCCCGTAAGCCTGTCCCGAAATTTCCCTCTTTTGCAGCTACTCAAGGCCTTCTCGAACCTTGGGGTCGATGTTCGTCGCGATGGCGGCGAGCGTCCAGTGAACGATGTTTAATATTCCTTTAAGTGCTAGATATCTAGTTATTTATTCTTTTTCATGATGGCAAATCCCAAGCTACAGTTGAGTTCTCCAACAACTCATCAGGAGCAGCACCATGAGCCTCAGACTCGGCGACATCGCCCCCGATTTCGAACAGGATTCCAGCGCCGGCAAGATTCGTTTTCACGAGTGGCTGGGCGATAGCTGGGGTGTGCTGTTCTCCCACCCGGCCGACTTCACCCCGGTGTGCACCACCGAGCTGGGCTTCACCGCCAAGCTCAAGGATGAGTTCAGCAAGCGCGGCGTCAAAGCCATTGCGCTGTCGGTGGACCCGGTGGACTCGCACCACAAGTGGATCGAAGACATCAACGAAACCCAGAACACCATCGTCAACTTCCCGATCCTGGCCGATGCCGATCGCAAGGTGTCCGATCTCTATGATCTGATCCACCCGAACGCCAACGACACGCTGACCGTGCGTTCGCTGTTCGTCATCGATCCGAACAAGAAGATCCGCCTGACCATCACCTACCCGGCGAGCACCGGACGCAACTTCCACGAGATCCTGCGGGTGATCGATTCGCTGCAGCTTACCGACAACTACAAGGTGGCCACCCCGGCCAACTGGCAGGACGGTGAGGAGGTGGTGATCGTGCCGTCGCTCAAGGATGAGGAAGAGATCAAGCGGCGCTTCCCCAAAGGCTATCGTGCGGTGAAACCATACCTGCGCCTGACGCCGCAGCCGAATCGTTAAGATCAAAAGATCGCAGCCTGCGGCAGCTCCTACAGGAGTAAGCCGATCCATGTAGGAGCTGCCGTAGGCTGCGATCTTTTGGTGCATCCAAATAGCAGGGGATTTCAGGCCGTTTCGACGGCCTTTTTTTCGCGCGCAGTTTGTTGAAATGTATATCTCCAAAATGCATAACCAAATGAATAAATATGATTTATGGATATATAAATCAGCTGGTAAGGTCACTCCATCGAAGCGAGATCGCAACCCGCGAATCGCCTGTAACGCGCAAGGAATCGTCTGAATGCTGGTCGTCTCTCTCGGTGGCAGTCCCAGCCAGCGCTCCCGTTCCGGGGTGTTGCTGGAGCGCTCGCAACGCTGGTTGCAGGAGCAGGGGGTGGAAGTGGTGAGTTATCAGGTGCGGGACTTCCCGGCCGAAGACTTGCTCCACGCCCGCTTCGACAGCCCGAAGGTGCTCGACCTGCTGGCGCAGATTGAAAACGCCGACGGTCTGCTGATCGCCACGCCGGTGTACAAGGCGTCGTTTTCCGGCGCACTGAAGACCGTGCTCGATCTGCTCCCGGAACGCGCCCTGAACCACAAGATTGTGCTGCCGATGGCCACGGGCGGCAGCATCGCCCACATGCTGGTGGTCGATTACGCCCTCAAGCCCGTGCTGTCGGCATTGAAAGCCCAGGAAATGCTGCAAGGGATTTTTGCCGAGGACAGCCAGATTGCTTACGGCGAAGGCAGTGCCCAGGCGCAACTGGCGCCGGCGCTGGAGCAGCGTCTGCACGAGGCACTGGAGCAGTTTGTCAGTGCCATGGCCCGCCGGCCGAAACCGCTGGAGCCGGGGCTGTTGAATGAACGTTTGTTGAGTGCTCGCTGGAGCATTTAAGCCTTACCCGAATTTGCTCCACTCACCTTACTCAGCCGCTAACGGCCAAGCAGGTGCAGCCAAAACCCAACAGCAAAAAGGAGAGCGCTATGCGCCCTGTATTTTTGCGTCGTGGTCTGGTCGCTCTGTTTGCTGCGGCTGTGTCCTTCGGCGCCATTACTCAAGCTCAGGCCGAGACTCTACGGATCGGTTATCAAAAATACGGCACGCTGGTGCTGCTCAAAGCCAAAGGCACTCTGGAAAAGCGTCTGGCCGCGCAAGGCGTGGACGTGCAATGGACTGAATTCCCCGGCGGCCCGCAACTGCTCGAAGGCCTGAACGTCGGCTCGATCGACTTCGGTGTTACCGGCGAGACCCCACCGGTATTCGCTCAGGCTGCCGGTGCTGACCTGCTCTATGTCGCCTACGAGCCGCCAGCGCCGAACAGCGAAGCGATCCTCGTACCGAAAGACTCGCCGATCAAATCGGTCGCCGATCTGAAGGGCAAGAAAGTCGCGCTGAACAAAGGCTCCAACGTGCACTACCTGCTGGTGCGCGCCCTTGAAGATGCCGGCCTCAAATACGCTGATATCCAGACCGTATTCCTGCCGCCGGCCGATGCCCGCGCCGCGTTCGAACGCGGCAGCGTCGACGCCTGGGTAATCTGGGATCCGTACCAGGCCGCTGCCGAGAAACAGCTGCAAGCGCACACCCTGCGTGACGGCAAAGGCATCGTCGACAACCATCAGTTCTACCTCGCGACCAAACCCTACGCGCAGAAAAATCCCGAGGTGATCAAGACCCTCGTCGAAGAAGTGCGCGCCGTGGGCGAGTGGTCCAAAGCCAATCCTGAAGACGTGACCCAACAGGTCGCGCCACTGCTCGGCCTGCCGGCGGACATCACCCTGACCTCGGTGAAACGCCAAGGCTACGGTGCGCTGTTCCTGACCCCGGACGTGGTCGCCGCGCAACAGAAAATCGCCGACACCTTCTACCAGCTCAAGCTGATTCCCAAGCCGTTGAGCATCAAGGACGTGATCTGGACACCACCGGCCGCTGTGGCCCAAAGCTCGGTTACCCAAGCCCAGTAAATCGAATTTCCAAGGAGACCACTCCATGAGCCTTAATATCTTCTGGTTCCTGCCTACCCACGGCGACGGCCATTACCTTGGCACCGCCGAAGGCGCCCGCGCCGTTGACCACGGTTATCTGCAACAGGTCGCGCAAGCGGCGGATCGTCTGGGTTTTGGCGGCGTGCTGATTCCCACCGGCCGTTCGTGCGAAGACTCGTGGCTGGTGGCCGCGTCGCTGATCCCGGTGACCCAGCGTCTGAAATTCCTTGTCGCCCTGCGCCCCGGGATCATTTCCCCGACGGTGGCCGCGCGGCAGGCAGCGACCCTGGATCGTCTGTCCGGCGGGCGTGCGCTGTTCAACCTGGTGACCGGTGGCGACCCGGAAGAATTGGCCGGTGATGGTCTGTTCCTCGATCACGAAGCGCGTTATCAGGCTTCGGTGGAATTCACCCGCATCTGGCGTCGCGTGCTGGAAGGCGAAACCGTCGATTACGACGGCGAACACATCAGCGTGAAGGGCGCCAAACTGCTCTATCCGCCGATCCAGCAACCGCGTCCGCCGCTGTACTTCGGTGGCTCTTCGGAAGCAGCGCAGGATCTGGCTGCCGAACAGGTCGAGATGGTCCTGACCTGGGGCGAGCCGCCAGCGGCGGTGGCCGAGAAGATCGAGCAGGTGCGCGCCAAAGCCGCCAGGCTCGGACGTACCGTGCGATTCGGTATTCGTCTGCATGTGATCGTGCGCGAAACCAACGCCGAAGCCTGGCAAGCAGCCGACCGGCTGATCTCGCATCTGGACGACGACACCATCAAACGTGCGCAAGCATCGCTGGCGCGCTTCGACTCGGTTGGTCAGCAACGCATGGCCGCGCTGCACGGCGGCAGTCGCGACAACCTCGAAGTCAGCCCGAACCTGTGGGCCGGCGTCGGTCTGGTGCGCGGCGGCGCCGGTACCGCGCTGGTCGGCGATGGTCCGACCGTGGCCGCCCGCGTGAAGGAGTACGCGGATTTGGGGATCGATACGTTCATCTTCTCCGGTTATCCACACCTCGAAGAGTCGTACCGCGTCGCTGAGCTGCTGTTCCCGCACCTCGACATCGAGCGTCCGGAGCTGCCGAAAAGCGCCGGTTATGTCAGCCCGTTCGGCGAGATGGTGGCTAACGACATTCTTCCCAAAGCCGCGTCGCAGAGCTGAGGCGCGCCATGAAGAAACTTATCCACAACCTCGCGCCCTGGGCGTTGCCGGTGCTGTTGCTGGCGGTGTGGCAGTTGTCGGTGTCGGCCGGTTGGTTGTCGACGCGGATTCTGCCGGCACCGGTGGCGGTGATCGAGGCCGGTGTCAGCCTGGTGCGCAGCGGCGAAATCTGGACGCACCTGGCAATCAGCGGCTGGCGCGCGGCGCTGGGCTTCACCATCGGTGGCAGCATCGGCCTGGTGCTGGGCTTCATCACCGGCCTGTCGAAGTGGGGCGAACGCCTGCTCGACAGCTCGGTGCAGATGATCCGCAACGTGCCGCACCTAGCGCTGATTCCACTGGTGATCCTGTGGTTCGGCATCGACGAGTCGGCGAAGATTTTTCTGGTCGCATTGGGCACGTTGTTCCCGATCTACCTCAACACCTATCACGGCATCCGCAACGTCGACCCGGCGCTGGTGGAAATGGCGCGCAGTTATGGTCTGTCCGGTTTCAGTTTGTTCTGGCAGGTGATTCTGCCGGGGGCACTGCCTTCGATTCTGGTCGGCGTGCGCTTTGCGCTGGGCTTCATGTGGCTGACGCTGATCGTTGCCGAAACCATTTCCGCCAGCTCCGGCATCGGCTATCTGGCGATGAATGCCCGGGAGTTTTTGCAGACCGATGTGGTGGTGCTGGCGATCCTGCTTTACGCGGTGCTCGGCAAACTCGCCGACCTCGCGGCCCGTGGACTTGAACGTGTGTGGTTGCGCTGGCACCCGGCTTATCAGGTTGCCAAGGGAGGTGCGGCATGACCGCTCAACAACCTCCACGCCTGCTGCGCGGGATTCCGCTGGTGGTGCGCAACCTGCAGAAAACCTTTGGTGCGCGGCAGGTGCTGCGCGACATCGACCTGCACATTCCAGCGGGGCAATTCGTCGCCGTGGTCGGGCGCAGCGGGTGCGGCAAGAGCACCTTCCTGCGCTTGCTCGCCGGCCTCGATCAACCGACTGGCGGCGACCTGTTGGCCGGTGCCGCACCGCTGAGCGATGCGCGCGAAGACACCCGGCTGATGTTCCAGGAAGCACGGCTGCTGCCGTGGAAAAAGATCATCGACAACGTTGGCCTCGGCCTTAACGGCAACTGGCGCCCGCAAGCGCTTGAAGCGCTGGAAGCGGTGGGTCTGGCCGATCGTGCCAACGAATGGCCGGCCGCCTTGTCCGGTGGGCAGAAGCAGCGTGTGGCGCTGGCCCGGGCGCTGATTCATCAGCCGCGCCTGCTGCTGCTCGACGAGCCACTGGGTGCGCTGGATGCGCTGACCCGGATCGAGATGCAGCAACTGATCGAACGACTCTGGCAACAGCATGGGTTTACCGTGCTGCTGGTGACCCATGACGTCAGCGAAGCGGTGGCGATTGCCGATCGGGTGATTCTGATCGAGGACGGCGAAGTCGGCCTCGACCTGCCAGTGGAGTTGCCACGTCCGCGCGTGCGCGGATCGCATCGACTGGCGGCGCTGGAAACCGAAGTGCTCAACCGTGTTCTCTCCCTGCCTGGCGAACCGCCGGAGCCGGAACCTGTTTCACCACTGCCTACGCAATTGCGCTGGGCTCAATAACTCAAGTTACCTCCAACGACAGGAATCAAAGCCATGACTATCAAAGCCATCAACGTGCGCAACCAGTTCAAAGGCTCGATCAAGGAGATCGTTCTCGGCGACGTGCTGTCGGAAATCGACGTGCAGACCGCTTCCGGCATCGTCACTTCGGTGATCACCACCCGCTCGGTCAAGGAGCTGGAACTGGCGGTGGGCAGCGAAGTGATCGCCTTTGTGAAATCCACCGAGGTGTCGATCGCCAAGTTGTAAGCCAGTGAGTAAAAAACAACCCCGAAAGGCGTGAGCCCTTCGGGGTTTTTCTTTTTGAAGATCAAAAGATCGCAGCCTTCGGCAGCTCCTACAAGGGAATGCGCGCCTGTAGGAGCTGCCGAAGGCTGCGATCTTTTAGCGTTTAGGCAGATAAGGCGGCAGATACAACCCGAGATAGGCATCAAACACCCGCATCCCTTCCTCGGCCATGCGCGGTGTGATCTGCCCGTGTTGCTGTACCGAACGTGCATACACGCGGTCGCCCAGTTCCATCGCCAGCGCAAACACATCGACATCGCTCGGCAGGCGCGGCAATTCGAAGTGATGGTCGAACAGCTTGTGCATCAGGTCGCCCAGTTCTATGTCGTGCTGGCGGTCGGCCTGGGTCACTTCGGTCAGGCCGTGCTGGGCGAGGATCAACTGGCGGGCCGCAGCGTCTTCGTCGTAGATCTCCAGCATCCGCTCCTCGACCAGCCGCGACAGGTCACGCCAGTCGCGCAGGGCATCGTGGTCGATCGGCGCTTGCAGGCAGGCGCGAAACGCCGCATGCACGTCGGCGGTCAGCGCTTCGAGCAGTGCCGGGACGCTGGCGAAGAAGTGGTACACGGAGGAGGGCGGAATCTGCGCGCGTTCGGCGACGCTGTAGATCGACAGACTGGCCACCCCCTCGGCGGCCAGCAGCGTGCGCGCGGCGTCGAGTATCGAATCGATGCGCGCCTGGCTGCGGGCACGGGGTTTGCGGACGGGGGCGGGACGCGTCATGGAAGTCTCCTGCGGGGCAGCGAGCATTGTACGAGCCGGGTTCGATGTTGTCTGCCCGGACGCCATCGCTGGCAAGCCAGCTCCCACAAGGAATGTTTTTGTACTTGGAATCTATGCTCGACGAAGAGCATGTGGGAGCTGGCTTGCCAGCGATCCGCCGCAGGCGGCCCTTCACACCAAACACAGGGGTTTGTGTTCTGCCATAAAAAAACGCTGCGGGCTGTAATGGCCGGCAGCGTTTTTTATTCCTGCAAACCGCTTAAACGGTATGCAGATACCAGTTGTACTCAAGGTCGGAGATGGAGTGTTCGAACTCCTCCAGCTCGCTTTCCTTGCAGGCGACGAAGATATCGATGTATTTCGGATCGATGTACTTGGCCATCACCTCGCTGTCGTCCAGCTCACGCAGGGCATCGCGCAAGTTGTTCGGCAGGCTTTGCTCGTTCTGCTCGTAGCTGTTGCCTTCGACCGGAGCGCCCGGTTCGATCTTGTTCACCAGACCGTGATGCACACCGGCCAGAACCGAAGCCATCAGCAGGTACGGGTTGGCGTCGGCGCCGGCCACGCGGTGTTCAATCCGCACGGCATCGGCAGAGCCGGTCGGTACGCGGATCGCCACGGTGCGGTTGTCCAGGCCCCAGCACGGCGAGTTCGGTACATAGAACTGCGCGCCGAAGCGACGGTACGAGTTGACGTTCGGGCAGAGGAAAGCCATCTGCGCCGGCAGGGTCTCGAGCACACCGCCGATCGCGTGACGCAGCGCGGCGTTCTGCTCGGGATCCTCGCTTGCAAAGATGTTCTTGCCATCTTTGTCGAGCACCGAGATGTGGACATGCAGACCGTTACCGGCCTGGCCCGGATAGGGCTTGGCCATGAAGGTGGTGTCCATTTCATGGTCGTAGGCGATGTTCTTGATCAGACGCTTGAGCAGCACCGCGTAGTCGCACGCCTTGATCGGGTCGGCGACGTGGTGCAGGTTCACTTCGAACTGCGCCGGAGCACTTTCCTTGACGATGGCGTCGGCCGGGATGCCTTGTTCTTTGGCGCCTTCCAGAATGTCCTGGAGGCAGTCGACGTATTCGTCGAGGTCGTCGATCAGGTAGACCTGAGTCGAGTGCGGGCGTTTGCCGGAAATCGGCGAGCGTGGCGGCTGAGGGCGGCCGTTCACGTTTTCCTGGTCAATCAGGTAGAACTCCAGCTCGAAGGCTGCGCAGATGGTCAAGCCGAGCTCGTCAAACTTTGCAACAACTTGACGGAGCACTTCGCGCGGATCGGCGAAGAACGGGTCGCCTTCGAGTTCGTGCATGGTCATCAACAATTGCGCGGTCGGGCGCTTCTGCCATGGCTCGTTGCACAGGGTATCGGGGATTGGATAGCAGATCCGGTCGGCGTCGCCGATGTCCAGACCCAGGCCGGTGCTTTCCACCGTCGAACCATTGATATCCAGAGCAAATAGAGAGGCCGGCAGGTTGATGCCTTTCTCGTAAACCTTGTGGAGGCTGGTGCGTTCGATGCGCTTGCCGCGCACCACACCATTCATATCCGCAATCAGAAGGTCAACGTACAGAACCTCAGGATGTTCCTTAAGGAACGCGTTCGCTTCGTTAAGCTGAACGGCACGCGGGGGTACCGACATGATGCAACACCTTTGTTGTTAAAAATATCAATCATTGATCTTTTCTGGTTTCAGTCAACCCGAACGGCATGCCGAAGTCAAGCGAGGCCTTTTTTGCCCTAAAAAAGCGCTGCAAGGGCATTTATGGGGCACTTTGGGGCAGTTTTTTGTCCTTGGGACGCTTGGCACCCGCGGGCTTGAGCAGGCCGTGTTGTATTTTTTACGGGGGTGTTGTGTAAAAAAATGAACAAGGCTAAGCTCCGATCAAACCCATAACAGCAATAATACCGGGGTGCTTCATGTCTCGCCTGCCGTTAATCGGCATCACCGACTGCTCGCAACAGTCCGGTCTGCATGCTCAACACATCAGTGGCGACCAATCCGTCCGTGGTGCAGCCCGCAAGGCTCGCGGGCTGTCGACGATGTCCTCGTCCGCATCAGGCCAAACGGCAGCGTCCGTTATTCTGGACGTACGGCAAAGCATTCTGTTTATGGCGTCTTCCTTCAATATAGATCCCTTTGAGTCCCAAAGCCTGTGCCGCTCCCAAAGCCGTGCTCATGATTCTGCACGCCTTGAATGTGCACAGGAAATGCAACGCCAGCGTAAAGGGCAGGTAAGCTCCTCTTTCATTGTCGATGCGCGGTGCCAGGCGTAAGCCGGCACTGCGCGCAAGCAAGCCCCCTTTAACGCGACGCCACGGCGTCAAACTTTGCCTGACACGATGTCAGGAGACTCAGCCCAGAGGCATTTATGAGTAACAACCTCGACCAGCTCACCGATTGGTTGAAAGACCACAAGATCACAGAAGTCGAATGCATGATCGGCGACTTGACCGGTATCACCCGGGGCAAGATCTCGCCGACCAACAAATTCATCGCCGAGAAGGGCATGCGCCTGCCGGAAAGCGTGCTGTTGCAGACCGTGACCGGCGACTACGTCGAAGACGACATCTATTACGAACTGCTCGACCCGGCCGACATCGACATGATCTGCCGCCCCGACCAGAACGCCGTGTACCTGGTGCCATGGGCCATCGAGCCGACCGCCCAGGTGATCCACGACACCTACGACAAGCAAGGCAACCCGATCGAGCTGTCGCCGCGCAACGTGCTCAAGAAAGTCCTGAAACTCTACGCCGACAAGGGCTGGCAGCCGATCGTGGCGCCGGAGATGGAGTTCTACCTGACCAAGCGCAGTGACGATCCCGACTATCCGCTGCAGCCGCCTATCGGCCGCTCGGGCCGTCCGGAAATCGGGCGTCAGTCGTTCTCCATCGAAGCGGCGAACGAATTCGACCCGCTGTTCGAAGACGTCTACGACTGGTGCGAACTGCAGGAGCTGGACCTCGACACGCTGATCCACGAAGACGGCACGGCACAGATGGAAATCAACTTCCGTCACGGCGATGCACTGTCGCTGGCCGACCAGATCCTGGTGTTCAAACGCACCATGCGCGAAGCCGCGCTCAAGCACGACGTGGCCGCCACCTTCATGGCCAAGCCGATGACCGGCGAGCCGGGCAGTGCGATGCACCTGCACCAAAGCATCATCGACATCGAGACCGGCAAGAACGTGTTCTCCAATGAAGACGGGACCATGAGCCAGCTGTTCCTGCACCACATCGGTGGCCTGCAGAAACTGATCCCGGAATTGCTCCCGCTGTTCGCGCCGAACGTCAACTCGTTCCGCCGCTTCCTGCCGGACACTTCGGCGCCGGTGAACGTGGAGTGGGGCGAAGAGAACCGCACCGTGGGCCTGCGCGTCCCGGATGCCGGCCCGCAGAACCGCCGCGTGGAAAACCGCCTGCCGGGCGCCGACGCCAACCCGTACCTGGCGATTGCCGCGAGCCTGCTCTGCGGTTACATCGGTATGGTCGAGGGGCTGAACCCGAGCGCGCCGGTGGTCGGTCGCGGCTACGAACGCCGCAACCTGCGCCTGCCGCTGACCATCGAAGACGCGCTGGAGCGTATGGAAAACAGCGCAACCATCGAGAAATACCTGGGCAAGACCTTCATCACCGGCTACGTCGCGGTCAAGCGGGCCGAGCATGAAAACTTCAAGCGCGTGATCAGTTCCTGGGAGCGTGAGTACCTGCTCTTCGCCGTCTGATACGCCGGGCGCGGCTGGCAGCAGCCGCGCCTTCACCGATAACAAGGAGAATTGGCATGACCAGCAACAACCCGCAAACCCGTGAATGGCAAGCCCTCAGCAGCGAACACCACCTGGCCCCGTTCAGCGACTTCAAGCAGCTGAAAGAAAAGGGCCCACGGATCATCACCAACGCCAAGGGCGTGTACCTGTGGGACAGCGAGGGCAACAAGATCCTCGATGGCATGGCGGGTCTGTGGTGCGTGGCGATCGGTTATGGCCGCGATGAGCTGGCGGACGCTGCCGCCAAACAGATGCGCGAACTGCCTTACTACAACCTGTTCTTCCAGACCGCGCACCCGCCGGCGCTGGAACTGGCCAAGGCCATCGCCGACGTGGCGCCTGAAGGCATGAACCATGTGTTCTTCACCGGCTCCGGCTCCGAAGGCAACGACACCATGCTGCGCATGGTTCGCCACTACTGGGCGATCAAGGGCCAGCCGAACAAGAAAGTCATCATCAGCCGCAAGAACGGTTACCACGGTTCCACCGTGGCCGGCGCGAGCCTGGGTGGCATGACCTATATGCACGAGCAGGGCGACTTGCCGATTCCGGGCATCGTCCACATCGCCCAGCCGTACTGGTTCGCCGAGGGCGGCGACATGTCGCCGGAAGAGTTCGGCATCTGGGCCGCCAATCAGCTGGAAGAGAAGATTCTTGAAGTCGGCGTGGACAACGTCGGCGCCTTCATTGCCGAGCCGATCCAGGGCGCCGGCGGCGTGATCATTCCGCCTGATACCTACTGGCCGCGCATCAAGGAAATCCTCGCCAAGTACGACATTCTGTTCGTCGCTGATGAGGTGATCTGCGGTTTCGGCCGTACCGGCGAGTGGTTCGGTTCGGATTTCTACGACCTGAAACCGGACATGATGACCATCGCCAAAGGCCTGACCTCCGGTTACATCCCGATGGGTGGCCTGATCGTCCGTGACGATGTGGTGAAGGTGCTCAACGAAGGTGGCGACTTCAACCACGGCTTCACCTACTCCGGGCACCCGGTGGCGGCAGCGGTGGGTCTGGAAAACATCCGGATTCTGCGCGACGAGAAAATTATCGAGAACGCGCACAACGAAACGGCACCGTATTTGCAGAAACGTCTGCGCGAACTCAACGACCACCCGTTGGTGGGCGAAGTGCGTGGCGTCGGTTTGCTGGGGGCGATCGAGCTGGTGCAGGACAAGGCCACTCGCAAGCGTTACGAAGGCCGGGGCGTGGGCATGATCTGCCGGCAGTTCTGCTTCGATAACGGCCTGATCATGCGCGCCGTGGGCGACACCATGATCATTGCGCCGCCGCTGGTGATCAGCAAGGCGGAGATCGATGAACTGGTGACCAAGGCACGCAAGTGCCTGGACCTGACCCTCAGTGCGTTGCAAGCCTAAGTGCTAGGCTTCGAGCGGGGGAGCTGCGGCGCTCTCGCTCGAAGGTGTCAGAAAGGTGGGCCTTTTCTTGAAAGACCGCCTCCGATCTTGCCAGACTAGCCGCAGTTCCAGTTGTCGGGGTTCGGCCGCTGAACAAAGTGGTTCAAAAAAGAAAAATTTGGAGCATGACGCATGAAGGCATTAGGTAAAAAGCTTGCTGGCAAGACTCTTCTCGCGCTGTCCGTCGCGGGCATGATGGCGGGTGCGGTTCACGCGGACGACAAGGTACTGCATGTTTACAACTGGTCCGACTACATCGCTCCGGACACCATTGCCAACTTCGAGAAAGAGTCCGGGATCAAAGTCGTTTACGACGTATTCGACAGTAACGAAACCCTGGAAGCCAAACTGCTGGCGGGCAAATCCGGTTACGACGTCGTTGTGCCGTCGAACAACTTCCTGGCCAAGCAGATCAAGGCCGGTGTTTATCAGGAGCTGGACCAGTCCAAGCTGCCTAACTGGAAAAACCTGAACCAGGACCTGCTCAAGGCCGTGTCGGTCAGCGATCCGGGCAACAAGCACGCCTTCCCGTACATGTGGGGTTCGATCGGTATCGGTTACAACCCGGAGAAGGTCAAGGCCGCGCTGGGCGTCGACACCATCGACTCGTGGGACGTGCTGCTCAAGCCGGAAAACATCGCCAAGCTCAAGGGCTGCGGTGTGAGCTTCCTCGATTCGCCGACCGAAATGCTCCCGGTCGCACTGCACTACCTGGGCCTGCCTACCGACACCCAGAAGAAAGAAGACATCAAGAAAGCCGAGGACCTGTTCCTCAAGATTCGTCCTTCGATCACCTACTTCCACTCCTCCAAGTACATCTCGGACCTGGCCAACGGCAACATCTGCGTAGCGGTCGGTTACTCGGGTGACGTGCAGCAGGCCAAGTCCCGTGCCGCCGAGGCCGGTGACAAGGTGAAAGTCAGCTATGCCATTCCGAAAGAAGGCGCTGGCAGCTTCTTCGACATGGTCGCCATCCCTAAAGATGCCGAAAACGTTGAAGGCGCCTACAAGTTCATGACCTTCCTGCAGAAGCCTGAAGTCATGGCCGGCATCACCAACGCCGTACGCTTCCCGAACGGTAACGCTGCTGCGACCGCTCTGGTGGCAAAAGACATCACCAGCGATCCAGGCATTTACCCGCCAGCCGACGTGCAGGCCAAGCTGTATGCGATCGCCGACTTGCCGGCCGCTACCCAGCGCGAAATGACCCGCAGCTGGACCAAGATCAAATCCGGTAAATAAGCCGGTTTGAAGCAGCAACCGCTGGCTGTCGTCGCCACGACGGCGGTCAGCGGATCAATTAAATGACAGAAAGTTTTGCTGGATCGGTTTTTCGAAGGTAAGTTGCGCGCCGGTTTTGTTGCCGGGCAACCGTGACTGTCATGCAGCACGGGGCAACTTGGGCCCAACTAAATTAGAGGACCTCCACTTGCCTATTTTTTCTTCTTTGCGCAAAGCCCTGCTGGCCACTGCCGGCCTGACGATCGCTGTCGGAGCCCAGGCCGCCGGTACGGTGCATATTTATAACTGGTCGGATTACATCGGCGAGACCACCCTGGCCGACTTCCAGAAAGAAACCGGGATCAAACCGGTGTACGACGTGTTCGATTCCAACGAGACCCTGGAAGGCAAGCTGCTGGCCGGGCGTACCGGTTACGACGTGGTCGTGCCGTCGAACCACTTCCTTGGCAAGCAGATCAAGGCAGGCGCGTTCCAGAAGCTCGACAAGTCGCAGCTGCCGAACTATGCGAATCTCGATCCGGTGCTGCTCAAGCGCCTGGAGCAGAACGATCCGGGCAACCAGTACGCGGTGCCGTACCTGTGGGGCACCAACGGCATCGGCTACAACGTCGACAAGGTCAAGGCCGTGCTCGGTATCGACAAGATCGACTCCTGGAGCGTGCTGTTCGAACCGGAGAACATCAAGAAGCTGCACAGCTGTGGCGTCGCGTTCCTCGACTCGGCCGATGAAATGATGCCGACCGTGCTCAACTACATGGGCCTGAACGCCAACAGCACCAATCCGAAGGATTACGCCAAGGCCACCGACAAACTGCTGGCCGTGCGTCCTTACGTCACCTACTTCCACTCCTCGAAATACATCGGTGATCTGGCCAACGGCGACATCTGCGTGGCCATCGGTTTCTCCGGTGACATCTTCCAGGCCAAGCACCGTGCCGAGGAAGCCAAGAAGGGCGTGAACATCGCCTACTCGATTCCGAAAGAGGGCGGCGCGCTGTGGTTCGACATGCTGGCGATTCCGAAGGACTCGTCCAACGTCAAAGAGGCCCACGCCTTCATCAACTATTTGCTGAAACCTGAGGTGATCGCCCAGGTCAGTGATTACGTCGGTTACGCCAACCCCAACCCGGGGTCGGACAAGCTGATGGAGCAGTCCATCCGCACCGATGAAGCGGTTTATCCACCGCAAGCAGTCCTCGACAAGACTTACGTGTCGGTCGAGTTGCCACCCAATATTCAGCGTTTGATGACCCGTAGCTGGACCAAGGTCAAGTCGGGCAAGTAAGGCACAAACTATCCTGGGTTCGTCCGCATGGGGCGAACTGCACTGTTTTTTTCTGGGAGTTTCGTAAATGGCAGTTGCCTCCGGCGCCTATAAGAAAGCCCTCGAGGGCGACCAGACACCTAAGCAGGTGTTGGTCAAAATCGACCGGGTCACGAAGAAGTTCGACGAGACGATTGCCGTGGACGATGTGTCCCTGGAAATCAAGAAGGGCGAAATTTTCGCCCTGCTCGGCGGTTCGGGATCGGGCAAATCCACACTGCTGCGGATGCTGGCAGGGTTCGAACGGCCCACGGAGGGGCGCATTTTCCTCGACGGCGTCGACATCACCGACATGCCGCCGTACGAGCGACCGATCAACATGATGTTCCAGTCGTACGCCTTGTTCCCGCACATGACCGTGGCGCAGAACATCGCCTTCGGCCTCAAGCAGGACAAGATCCCCAACGCCGAGATCGATGCGCGTGTGGCCGAGATGCTCAAACTGGTGCAGATGAGCCAGTACGCCAAGCGCAAGCCGCATCAACTGTCCGGCGGTCAGCGGCAGCGTGTGGCACTGGCGCGTTCGCTGGCCAAGCGGCCGAAACTGCTGCTGCTCGACGAACCCATGGGCGCACTGGACAAGAAACTGCGTTCGCAGATGCAGCTGGAGCTGGTGGAAATCATCGAGCGTGTGGGCGTGACCTGCGTGATGGTGACCCACGACCAGGAAGAGGCCATGACCATGGCCGAGCGCATCGCGATCATGCACCTGGGCTGGATCGCCCAGATCGGCAGCCCGATCGACATCTACGAAACCCCGACCAGCCGTCTGGTCTGCGAATTCATCGGCAACGTGAACATCTTCGAAGGCGAAGTGATCGACGACGCCGAAGGCCACGCTACCATCACCTGCAAGGACCTCGACCGGCAGATCTATGTCGGCCACGGCATCAGCACTTCGGTGCAGGACAAATCCGTGACCTACGCGATTCGTCCGGAGAAGCTGCTGGTCACCGCCGAAATGCCGACCTGCGAATACAACTGGTCCAGCGGCAAGGTGCATGACATCGCCTACCTCGGTGGGCACTCAGTGTTCTACGTCGAATTGCCGAGTGGCAAGCTGGTGCAGTCGTTCGTTGCCAACGCCGAGCGTCGCGGCCAGCGTCCGACCTGGGGTGATCAGGTTTACGTGTGGTGGGAAGACGATAGCGGCGTGGTACTTCGCTCATGAACATGCGCAAATTCAAACGCCGGCTCAATCGAATAATTCCCGGTGGCCGCCAGTTGGTCATCGGGGTTCCCTTCATCTGGCTGTTCCTGTTCTTCATGCTGCCGTTCTTCATCGTCCTGAAGATCAGCTTTGCCGAAGCCGATGTGGCCATCCCGCCGTACACCGAGATCTACACCTTCGCCGAGCAGAAGCTGCAACTGCTGCTGAACCTTGGCAACTACGCAATGCTCGGCGACGACGAGTTGTACATCGCCGCGTACCTTGGCTCGCTGAAGATGGCGTTCTTCAGCACGCTGTTGTGCCTGCTGATCGGCTACCCGATGGCCTACGCCATCGCCAGCGCCCGTAAAGAGCTGCAGACGGTGCTGGTGCTGCTGATCATGATGCCGACCTGGACCGCGATCCTGATCCGTGTGTATGCGTGGATGGGCATTCTCAGCAACAACGGCCTGCTCAACGGGTTCCTGATGAGCATGGGCTGGATCGACGAGCCGCTGCAGATCCTCAACACCAACCTCGCGGTGTACATCGGTGTTGTCTACTCGTACCTGCCGTTCATGATTCTGCCGCTGTACGCCAACCTGGTGAAGCACGATCACAGCTTGCTGGAGGCCGCTGCCGACCTGGGTTCGAGCACCTTCAACAGCTTCTGGAAAATCACCATTCCACTGTCCAAGAACGGGATCATTGCCGGCTGCATGCTGGTGTTCATCCCGGTGGTCGGTGAGTTCGTGATCCCGGAACTGCTTGGCGGTCCGGAAACCCTGATGATCGGTAAAGTGCTCTGGCAAGAGTTCTTCAACAACCGTGACTGGCCGGTGGCGTCTGCCCTGGCGGTGGTGATGCTGGCGATCCTGATTGTGCCGATCATCCTGTTCAACCGCAGTCAGGCCAAGGAAATGGAGGGTAAAGAATGAAGCGCTTCCGTTTCTCCAGCCTGATGCTGGTACTGGGTCTGTTGTTCATCTACCTGCCGATGCTGATCCTGGTGATCTACTCGTTCAACGCCTCGAAACTGGTGACGGTGTGGGGCGGCTGGTCGGTGAAGTGGTACGTCGGCCTGCTCGACAACACGCAACTGATGGGCTCGGTGGTGCGCTCGCTGGAAATCGCCTGCTACACCGCGGTTGCCGCGGTGGCGCTGGGCACCCTCGCCGCGTTCGTCCTGACCCGCATCACCCACTTCAAGGGCCGCACGCTGTTCGGTGGTCTGGTGACGGCGCCTTTGGTGATGCCCGAAGTGATCACCGGTCTATCGCTGTTGCTGCTGTTCGTGGCCATGGCGCAGATGATCGGCTGGCCGCAGGAACGTGGCATCGTCACCATCTGGATCGCCCACACGACGTTCTGTGCGGCGTATGTGGCGGTGGTGGTGTCGGCGCGTCTGCGTGAGCTGGACCTGTCGATCGAAGAGGCAGCAATGGATCTGGGTGCGCGGCCGTGGAAGGTGTTTTTCCTGATCACCATCCCGATGATCGCGCCTTCGTTGGCAGCGGGCGGCATGATGTCGTTCGCGCTGTCGCTGGACGATCTGGTACTGGCGAGCTTCGTCTCCGGCCCGGGTTCGACGACCCTGCCGATGGAAGTGTTCTCGGCGGTGCGTCTGGGCGTGAAGCCGGAGATCAATGCCGTGGCCAGCCTGATTCTGCTGGCGGTATCGCTGGTGACCTTCCTGGTGTGGTTCTTCAGCCGCCGCGCCGAAGAAGCGCGCAAGAAAGCCATCCAGCAAGCCATCGAAGAAGGCGCTGCCGATTCGTGGAAACAACCGGACGTGCGCCGCGCGCCTGCGCCGGAAGCGGCCTGACAGGCAAAAAGATCGCAGCCTGCGGCAGCTCCTACAGGGATCGCATTCCACTGTAGGAGCTGCCGCAGGCTGCGATCTTTTGCTTTTGGAGCTCAGGAAATCCAAGGGGATGTACGGATGACCTCGACAAAGTTCATCGGCTTGAACCCCGGCTCCTGATCCACCAGCACATCGGTCTTCACATTGCCGAAGGTGGTCTGCGGACGATGGCGCAAGCCGTCGGCAAACGCGCAGATGATGCATTCCTTGAAACCTTCCCCGCGTGGATGCGCATGCACCACCGCCTCGCGCTGGGTACTGCTGAACGCCGCGTAATCCATCCCCAACACGTCCATCTCGACACCCGCCGTCACCAGCGCCACAGTCGGCCGCAGATGTTTGGGCACGCCCGGCGTGGTGTGCAGGGCAATCGACAGCCAGACCTGTTCGATGTCGTCATCGCTCAGCCCGTACGGTTTGAGAAACGCCGCTGCCGCGTTGGCGCCATCCACTTCGAAACGCTCGTCATCACTGCGATAACCGTCGACCAGTCCGAGGTCGTGGAACATCGCGCCGACATACAGCAGCTCCGGGTTGTAGGTCAGTTGTTGGCGTTCGCCGCTCAGCGCACCGAACAGAAACACCCGGCGCGAGTGGTGATAGAGCAGGTCGGATTCGATGTCGCGAATGTACTCGGTGGTGGCCCGGGCGAGGGCACTGTCGGGGATTTTGATGCCGGCAATGGTCGTGCTCATAAGGTGTTTCCTCGTCGAAAACGCCGTTGTGGCGCTGATGGACAAAGTCTGTTCCCCGAGGCACTGAACGGACAATCAACCCATGGCTGCGATCCTTGCCAATCGACCTGCAAATCGTGCCAACTCACGGCTTGAGCGCTTATTGCGCTCCTCCGTGGTGAGGGGATTTATCCCCGATGGACTGCGCAGCAGTCCCAAAACCTGCTGTTTCGGTGTATCAGGTAAACCGCGCAGTGAGGATCTACGACTGCTGCGCAGCCGATCGAGGATGAATCCCCTCGCCACAAAGATCCCCAAGGAGGCTTATGAACAGAACCATCGCCATCGTGGTGTTCCCCGGCGTGCAGGCGCTGGATGTCAGCGGGCCGATGGATGTGTTTGCCGAGGCCAACCGGTTTCTGCCGCCCGAGGATCACTATCGGCTGGAGGTGATCGGCGTCGAGCATGGCCCGATGGCCTGTTCCAACGGTTTGAACCTCAGCGCTCACCGGCACTTCAGCGAGGCGCTCGACGCCTGGGACCTGTTGCTCGTCGCCGGCGGCCCGCAGTTACCGTTTCTGGATTTCGGCAAAGGCTTCGACACCTGGCTGCGCGAGGCCAGTGCCCGTGCGCGGCGTTTTGGCTCGATCTGCAACGGCGCGTTCATGCTGGCCCGCGCGGGGTTGCTCGATGGGCGAACGGTAACCACCCACTGGAACGATGCCCAATCGCTGGCGCAATTGTGTCCATCGGCGCGGGTCGAAGCCGATCGCCTGTATGTCGAGGACGGTGCGCTCTATACCTCGGCCGGGGTTACGGCGGGGATCGATCTGTCGCTGTACCTGTTAGCCCGCGATCACGGCGCTGACGTGGCGCTGAGCGTGGCCAAACGGCTGGTGGTGTTCACCCAGCGCTCGGGCGGACAGTCGCAGTTCAGTCCGTTTCTCACGCCGCATGCGGAGCCGACCTCGGCGGTGGCGATGGTGCAGCTGTATGTGCTGGCCAATCTCACCGGCGACCTGACGATTGCCGATCTGGCGAACGCGGCGAACATGAGCGCGCGCAATTTTTCCCGGGTGTTTGCCCGCGAGGCCCG
Source organism: Pseudomonas sp. m6p (assembly GCF_055760375.1). Classification (NCBI taxonomy): domain Bacteria; kingdom Pseudomonadati; phylum Pseudomonadota; class Gammaproteobacteria; order Pseudomonadales; family Pseudomonadaceae; genus Pseudomonas; species Pseudomonas sp. m6p. The sequence goes on along the minus strand of NZ_CM147084.1, from coordinate 5,456,969 downwards.
GGTCACCCCGGCAGAGTTCGTCGAAAGTGCGCGAGTCGATGCGGCACGGGTGCTGCTCGAAAGCACCACGGCGCCGCTGAAGACCGTGGCTTATCAGTGTGGGTTTCGCGATGCGCAGCACATGCGCAGTGTGTTCAATCGCCGGTTGGGGGTGACGCCGCAGCAGTTTCGGCTGAATTTTGCCGGGCTGCTCTGAGTTCCAGTGTTGTTCTTGAGGGCCCCATCGCTGGCAAGCCAGCTCCCACAGGCTTTTGTGTCGTTCACAAATCATGAGAACACCAGAGACACTGTGGGAGCTGGCTTGCCAGCGATGGGGCCAGACCAGCCAGCACAAATCTATTGCGCAGCCCGCGCTGGCAACAGCTTCAAGGTACTGCGCGTATTGGCCGTCACCTCTTCCTCGCTGAAATGCGCCTGCACATACATCCCCTCGACGTACTCTTCAGCCTGATCGTCATAGTGGCTGTCGAACGGCACACCGCTCTGGCCGACCGGGTTGATGGTCAGGCTGTGTGCCGGGTCGGCGAAGTCCACCAGCCGCCGCGTCGAAGGCCCGTAAGTCACCGGCCATGGCGCCGGGCCGAGTTTGGCCGAGAGATTATTCGGCACTTCATGACTGCCGGGCGCAGCGAACGGCCCGACATTGACGATGCGGTCCAGCGGCTTCTGTTGCCCCAGCGGATGACCATGGGTCAGGGTGTGTGCCGTGCCCCATTGCCAGTCGGACGGGTTGTCGCCGAGGGTCTGTTTCAGGTGCGCCATGCTCGCCTGCCACGCTGCTTTGACGATGTCGGCGCGCGTCTCCCTGTTCGGCGTGTTGCGGTTGTCCCACCACGGTGAATCGGCGTTCGCCGCCAGGCGCGGCAGGGCGGCGTCGATCACCCGGGTCGAGAGCAGCGTTTCGAAGAAGTCGTTGCCCAACTCATCGCGCATCGCCGCATCAGCGAGGTCGTAGAGGAACTGGTTGAACACGGTGGCGCTCACCGAATCCAGCGGATAGTCGCCCGGCCACTGCGCCAGTTGCTCGACCAGTTTCAGTTGCGCCGGATCGCTCACCACTTCACGCAGCACCGGCAGCAATGGCGCCAGGGTACGCGGGCCATAACCGGTGGTGGTGCCCAGTTGCAGCTTCTGGTTGGCCTCGTTGCTCCACTTCAGGCTCTTGTCGCTGAGCTGGCGATTGAGCTGCTGGCCGCGATCAGCGAGGTTGTAGTAACCGGGAATCTCCATCCCGGTCGGCGACAGCGGCTGAAAGTTGGCCGAGACGATGTAGCCGCGCGGCGGATTTTCCTCCTGCGGGTTGGCGCTGAACGGGTAGTAACCATCCTTGTCCGCCTGATTGCCGCTGCCGTCGAGAATGAACTCCGGTTTGACCCCGGCCGGGCGTTTGGGCAACAGCGCCGAAGCCCACCAGGCGATGTCACCCTTGGCGTTGGCGTAAACGATGTTCAGCCCCGGCGCCTGCACCTTCGCCGCCGCAGCGCGGGCCTTGGCCAGGGTGTCGGCGCGGTTGAGCTGGTAGAAGCCTTCGAGGATCGGGTTCGGTGTTTCGAGAAACGCCCACCACATGGCGATCGGTGTCTTGCCGGCGGCAGTGCCGAGGGCGTCGTTGACGATCGGGCCATGGGGCGACTGGCGCAGGGTCAGCGTCACCGGCGCCTGGCCCTTCACCGCGATCTGCTGCTCGGAGCTGAGCAGATCGGTCCACTGGCCGTGGTACCAGACTTGATTCGGGTTGTCCGGGTTGACCTTCTCGGCGATCAGATCCAGATCGTCGTTCTGGAACATGGTCAGGCTCCAGCCGAAATCCAGGTTGTGCCCCAGGAACGCGAACGGCACCAGCGCCTGATGATGGCCGTAAAGCTCAAACCCCGGCGCCGACAGTTGTGCTTCGTACCACACCGAAGGCACCGAGAAACGAATGTGCGGGTCGCCGGCCAGCAGCGGTTTGCCGCTCTGGCTGCGACTGCCGGCAATCACCCAGGCATTGCTGCCTTCGAATTGCGGCAGGCCGTTTTCAATCAGCGCCTGCTCGCTGAGGCGGGCGAGGGCGTTGAGGTCTTGCCAGTCGCTGGCGGCGAGGGCCGGCGTCTTGTTGGCGTGACCTTTGGCAAGCACGCCTTTGGGCTGCCAGTCGAGGTCGAAGACGTTGAGGTAATCGGCGCCGAGTTGATCGCGCACGTAGGTCAGCAGCGGTTCGGTGCGAAACGCTGCGGCAAAGCTATAGGCCATGTAACCGGCGACGCTGATGCTGTCCTCTGCCGTAAACGGCCGCTTGGGGATGCCCAGTACGTCGAACTCGATCGGCGCAGCGTGGCTGTCCTGATACTGGTTGATGCCGTCCAGATAAGCTTGCAGGGCCTTCCACGCCGGTGACTGCTTATCGAGACTGGCGACATAACGGGCGGCGCGTTCGCGGATGCGCAGGCTGCGGAACAGTTTGTCGGTGTCGAGCAGCTTCGGCCCTAGCACTTCGGCCAACTCGCCACGCGCGAGGCGGCGCATGGCTTCCATCTGGAACAGTCGATCTTGAGCGTGCACGTAGCCGAGGGCGCGATACAGATCGGTTTCGTTCTCGGCACGAATATGCGGCACCCCGCGTTCGTCGTAACGCACGGTCACCGAACCCTGCAGGTTGCGCAGCTCCACCTGGCCCTGACGCGTCGGTTGCTTGCTGTAGAGGTAGGCGCCGACGCTGGCGAGCAGGACAACGATGAGCAAGGCAAGAACGGTGAAGACGCGTTTCATGGTGACTCCTTGTGCATGCGGGATTGCCGCCCGTCGGGCTGCAAACAATTAGCACAGACCTTCCGTGCCGTGCATCGCTGTCCTCGAAAAGTCCGGAATGCCTTACTGCACCACCACCGGCCAAGGGCAGTAACACCCGACCGCCAGGGTGTGGGTGGCGTTGACCGGTCGATCATCCATCAGCGCGTTGAGGATCGGTTCAATAAAGCTGTTGCTGGAGTTGCAGGTCAGGCCTTCGCTATAGGGGCCGAAGTACGCCAGTTTGCCGCTGCGGTCCCAGATCGCCACGGCGGGGCTGGCCGGTACCTGCTCGGAACCGGGCAACACCGTGATGTTTTTCAGATTGCTCAGGGTCGCGGGCAACTGGCCGTGGCTGCCAGCTTTTTGCACGGCGAAGAATTCCACGCCGCGCGGGCCGAACTGTTCGACCATTTCCGTCAGGTGCTGTTGATTGCCGACGTTGCATGGGCAGGCCGGGTCCCAGAAGTGCACGAGACGGATTTTGCCGGGCCCGGCCAGTTCATCCGGCAGACGCAGCGAATCACCGGAAAACACCGCGGTGTGCTGACTGAACGCACGCAGATAACGCCCCTGAAACCAGTCGTACGCCGCCCACAGCACCCCGGCACACACAAGCGCGAGCAGGCTGGCAAACAGTGCGGTGCGGTAGGGCGAGCGCATGGTTTTTCGATCCTCGAAGGGGGGCTAGCTTGCCATGCTTGCCGCAACAGATGAATATCGCAGGCCGATAAAGTCTGTTTACCGCTTTGGAATACCCGCATGCCTGACACTTTCGATGCCGATCATTTACGCGCCAGCCTCAAGCCTTTGGCCCAGTGGCAGCCGTTGTCGGATGAGGCGAAAGCGTATCAGCGGTTTTATAAAACCGACTTCCCCGAGCGCGATGTCTGGCGCGGCATGGGCCGCTTTGAAGTGGACGGGTATGAGCTGGTCAGCCATTGCTGGTGGCCGGAGAAGGTCAAGGGCACGCTGTTTCTGCTGCACGGTTTTTACGATCACACCGGGCTGTATCGGCATGTCATCGAGTGGGCACTGGATCAGGATTTTGCTGTTATTGCCTGCGACTTGCCGGGGCATGGTTTGTCGAGTGGGCCGCGGGCGAGCATCCGTGATTTCTCTGAATATCAGGACGCCTTGCAGGCGCTGTTCGCCGAAGCCGGTTCGATTGCCCTGCCGCAACCCTGGCACCTGTGCGGGCAAAGCACCGGCGGCGCGATCGTCGTCGACCATGTACTCAATCATGGCGAGGGCAGCCCGGCGCAAGGCCATTTGATTCTGTTGGCGCCGCTGGTACGTCCGCGCGCCTGGGGCTGGTCGCAGCTCAGTTATTACCTGCTCAGACCTTTCGTGCGAGGCATCGCCCGGCGCTTCAGCGAGAACTCCAACGACCCGGATTTCCTGCCGTTTCTGCAGTCCGATCCGTTGCAGCCAAAGCGCTTGCCGACCGCGTGGGTCGGTGCGCTGTCGCGCTGGATCATCCGCGTCGAACACGCGAAAAAAAGTCCGCGACGGCCGCTGATCATTCAGGGGCAGGCGGACATGACCGTGGACTGGCAGCACAACTTGCAGGTGCTGAAGTGGAAATTCGACCGGCCGCAGATTCTGTTGCTGCCAGAGGCGCGGCATCATCTGGCGAATGAGACGCTGGAGATGCGCGAGGAGTATTTCGAGTTTCTGAACAAGCGGATCAGGGGGCGGAATCTCTAGGGGAGTTGCTGGCCTCATCGCTGACAAGCCAGCTCCCACAGGTTTTCCGGCGTTCACAAACTCTGTATTAGATGAAAATCCTTGTGGGAGCTGGCTTGCCAGCGATGGCGGTCTGAAAGGTGATAAAGCTTACTGGCCAAGGTTCGAAGAGCTTTGCCCCACCGCCAACCCCGCCCGGATCGCTGCCAGCGCCGCCTGGTAATACGCCTTGCCCTCAGTGGATTCGGCAAAAGTCGCGAACTGCTCCAGTTCGTCGTCCGACAGATCGCGATAAACGTAGAGCAGCGTGTTGTTCAAATCGGCGCCGATCTGCTCCATCAGGCGCTGGCGCTGACCGTTCAACATGCCTTGCGCCTGACCGCCGCCGAGCAGGCCGGGGATCATCGAACTCAGGCTGTCCGCCGCCACGCCGGCAATCGCCAGACTGACTTCGGCGCCGGCCTCGCGCGCCGGCAGGGCTTGGGCCAGATGGCCGATGACCAGCAGACGGCTGTCGCTGACCTGCATCTTCGGCAAGCCTTTGGCGTTCTTCGCCAGCTGATCGCTACGGGTGGCGAGCAATTCAGCGGCGACGATTTTCTTGCCCAGCGGCGATTGAAAAAAGGTCAGCGCCGGTTGTGGATCGGCAAGGTGCTGGCGCAGCTGCGCTTCGGCACGCTGATCCATGGCCTGGGGGGCGAAGCGCTGGTTGCTGTTATTGACCAGGGCCTGGAACACCGCCGGTGGCAGGTTGTTCTGGTAGCGCTGCTGCGCGGCGCTCAGGGCATCGTTGAAATGCGCACGTTGATCTGGCCAGCCGGCGATCTTGTACAGTTGATCGTGGCCGTCCGCCCAGGCGGGCAAAACGCAGAACATCAACAGTGAAAAAAGCAAACGGCGCATAGGGACTCCTGTCAGCAGCGGACTATTCTCCGTGCGGTGCCGGTACTTGTCGAGAATTCGTATCAAGCCGCCGCGTGGCTCTGTCGGATTTCCTGCCGCCGGCATACTATGCGCGCCATGCAAATATCCTCTGAACACCCGCTGCTGTTACGCATCGTCGACGACTTGGCCGAGCATGGCTGGTCGCAGCAGAACATTTTCCTGCCCGCGGGTTTGACCCGTGAGCTGGCGGCCGAGTGCCGCAAACGTGAGGCCGAGGGCGAACTGGCGCCGGCAGCGGTAGGCCGTGGGCCGTTTTCGGAGATTCGCGAGGGCATTCGTGGCGACCACATCCAGTGGATCGACCCGGGCCAGGCCGAGGCCAGCGACCGTTATCTGAATCTGATGGAGAGTCTGCGCGAGGCGCTCAATCGCGGGTTGTTCCTCGGGCTTGAGGATTTCGAGTGCCACTTCGCCCTGTATCCGCCGGGCGCGTTCTACCGCAAGCACGTCGACCGTTTTCGCGACGATGACCGGCGCATGGTCTCGGCGGTGGTCTACCTCAATGACGCCTGGCTGCCGGAAGACGGCGGTCAGTTGCGCATGTACCTGAGCGAAGACCGGGTGCATGACGTGCAACCCACCGGCGGCTGCCTGGTGGTGTTCCTCTCTGGCGAAGTACCGCATGAAGTGTTGCCGGCGCAGCGCGAGCGCCTGTCGCTGACCGGCTGGTTCCGCCGTCGTGGCAACGAGCCGTTCTGAGATGCAGAAGATTCTGGTCAGCCGCTGCCTGTTGGGCCACCGCGTGCGTTACGACGGCGGGGCCAGCGGGCCGTTCGACTTGCTCGAACAGTGGATCGCCGAAGGCCGTGTAGTGCCGCTGTGTCCGGAAGTGGCCGGTGGTTTGCCGACCCCGCGTGCCGCGGCGGAAATCCCGGGCGGGCAGGGCACCGACGTGCTCGATGGCAAGGCAGCGGTGATCACCACCGAAGGCGAGGACGTCAGCGCGCAGTTTCTCGACGGCGCGCGGCAGGCGCTGGCACTGGTGCAAAAGCATGGCATCCGTGTGGCGGTGCTCAAGGCCAACAGCCCTTCCTGCGGGAATCTGCTGACTTATGACGGGACGTTCAGTGGGGTGAAGGTTTCGGGAGAAGGCGTGACGGCTGCGCTGCTCAAACGCCATGGGGTTCAAGTCTTCAGTGAACTCGAACTTTCTCAGGCCGCCATGGCCCTGGCCCACCTCGACTAAAAGCCCACCACAAACCCCCTGTAGGAGCTGTCGAGTGAAACGAGGCTGCGATCTCTTGATCTTCAAAATCAAGATCAAAAGCTCGCAGCCTGCGGCAGCTCCTACGGTTCGGTGAACCACTTCGCGGACAGCGCCGCCAACCGCCCATCGGCCTTGATCCGCTGCAACGCACCTTCCAGGCTGGCGTGAAATGCCGGATTACCCTTCTGAAACGGAATCGCCAGCTCCACCGGGGTCGCTTTCGGCTTCTCTTCGGTCAGCGCCTGCACCAGCACCATTGGCCGTGGCTGCTCATCTTTCTTCGCCCATAGCTGCGAGTCGACCTTGCCGTAAGGCTCGCTGAAGTCGAAACGATCCTTGAGTTCAGGTGTCAGTGCTATGTGGTTGAGCGCGACGTCGTACTTGCCGCTTTCAACGCCCTGGAGCAGGTCGGCTTCGTCGGTGACGATGAAGTCGGCGCGTACATCCAGCTCGTTGGCCAGCAGTTGCCCAAGCTCGACCTCGAACCCCGTGAGTGTGTCGCCATCCTTGAAATTGAAGGGCGGTGTATTAGCCTCAAGGGCAATGCGCAACTCGCCACGGTCGTTGACGTCATCAATCAGTTCGGCGTGAGCCAAGGGGCTCAGAAGGGGTAGCAGGCAGATCAGGCCAGGCAGAAGGCGCATGGTCACTCCTTTGAAATCATTATTGCGATGCTCTGAGTCAGGCTCGCTTTGCTATGGTTGTCGAGTGCCTTCGACAACGAATGGTCGTGAAGTTGTCATGACCGCGCGGATTTTACGGAAAAACTGGAGAAGAGAATGAAAACGTTTATGTCACGAGCAGCCTTGGCTGGCCTGTTGATGGGTGTTTCAGTGCTGGCCAGTGCAGCGACCCCGGCGCCTAAAGGTGCCGAAGTGTTCATCGTTTCTCCCGAAGACGGGGCCACGGTTTCTCAGGAGTTCAAGGTCAAGTTCGGGGTCAAGGACGTGGCGCTGGCACCGGCCGGTGACGTTACCAAGAACACCGGTCACCATCACCTGCTGATCGACGTCGACCAAATGCCGGCGGCGGGCGCGCCGATTCCGAATGATGCCAACCACATGCACTTCGGCAAGGCGCAGACCGAGGCCACGATCAAACTGGCCCCGGGCAAGCACACCTTGCAGCTGGAACTGGGCGACAGCGGCCACATGCCGTTCGATCCGCCAATCGTGTCGAAGAAAATCACCGTCAACGTCAAATAAGTTTCCGGTGGTGCATGAAAAAGGGAGCCCGAAGGCTCCCTTTTTCATTGCTCGGCGTTCGATCAGAACAGCACGCGGCTACGGATGGTGCCGTTGACGTGTTGCAGCTTCTCTTGCGCCAGCTCCGAGTACTCGGCGTCGACGTCGATCACCACGTAACCGACTTTCTCGTTGGTCTGCAGGAACTGACCGGAGATGTTGATGCCGTTTTCGGCGAAGACCTTGTTGATCTCGCTCATCACACCCGGAATGTTCTCGTGGATGTGCAGCAGACGGTGCTTGCCAGGGTGAGCCGGCAGGGCCACTTCCGGGAAGTTCACCGACGACACCGAAGTACCGTTGTCGCTGTACTTGACCAGTTTCTCCGCCACTTCCAGACCGATATTGGCCTGGGCTTCGGCAGTCGAGCCACCGATGTGCGGGGTCAGGATCACGTTGTCCAGGCCACGCAGCGGGCTTTCGAACTCTTCGTCGTTGGAGCGTGGCTCTACCGGGAACACGTCGATGGCCGCGCCGATCAGGTGCTTGTCCTTGATCGCGTCCGCCAGGGCGTCCAGCTCGACCACGGTACCGCGCGCGGCGTTGATCAGGATGCCGCCCTTCTTGATGGCGCGGATTTCCTTCTCGCCGATCATCCACTGGGTCGCAGCGGTTTCCGGAACGTGCAGGGTGACGATGTCGGACATGCCCAGCAGCTCGTGCAGGTTACCGACCTGAGTGGCGTTGCCCAGCGGCAGCTTGGTCACGGTGTCGTAGAAGAAGACCTGCATCCCTAAGCCTTCAGCCAGAACCGACAGCTGCGTACCGATCGAGCCGTAGCCGACGATGCCGAGTTTCTTGCCACGGATCTCGAAGGAGTTGGCTGCGGACTTGATCCAGCCGCCACGGTGGCAGGAAGCGTTTTTCTCCGGAATGCCGCGCAGCAGCAGGATCGCTTCGGCCAGTACCAGTTCCGCGACGGAGCGGGTGTTGGAGTACGGCGCGTTGAACACGGCGATACCGCGCTCGCGGGCAGCACTCAGGTCAACCTGGTTGGTGCCGATGCAGAAACAGCCGACCGCGACCAGCTTCTTCGCGTGATCGAAGATCTCTTCGGTCAGTTGGGTGCGCGAACGAATGCCGATGAAGTGAGCGTCAGCGATCTTTTCCTTGAGCTCGGCTTCCGGCAAGGAGCCTGTCAGGTATTCGATGCTGGTGTAGCCCGCCGCCTTGAGGACGTCGACAGCCGATTGGTGGACGCCTTCGAGAAGAAGGAACTTGATCTTGCTCTTATCGAGAGAAGTCTTGCTCATCTGCGTAAACCTGTATCCCGGAGAAAAATGGCAGGAAATGGTCAACAGACATTGACCTGGACGACAAGAAAGCCGTCACCGCAGAACTGGCCTTGGGCACTGGCCTGCGGGGTCGGTATGCTAGCATAGCCACCCCGCTAAACACTCATTCCTGCGACGTGAAGCGTCTTCAGGATGACCATGAATTGTTCGAGAGTTCTGTCGATGACCAATCCTGCCCTGATTGATGAACTGAAGACCCTGGTCGAGCCTGGCAAGGTCCTGACCGACGCCGACTCCCTGAATGCGTACGGCAAGGATTGGACCAAGCACTTCGCGCCCGCGCCAGGCGCCATCGTGTTTCCCAAGACCATCGAGCAGGTGCAGGCCGTCGTCCGCTGGGCCAATACCCACAAAGTGGCGCTGGTGCCATCCGGCGGGCGCACCGGGCTGTCCGCCGCCGCCGTCGCCGCCAATGGCGAAGTGGTGGTGTCGTTCGACTACATGAACCAGATTCTCGACGTGAACCTCACCGATCGCACCGCCGTGTGCCAGCCGGGCGTGGTCACCGAACACCTGCAAAACGTCGCCGAAGAAAACGGCCTGTACTACCCGGTGGACTTCGCGTCGGCCGGTTCCAGTCAGATTGGCGGCAACATCGGCACCAATGCCGGCGGGATCAAGGTGATTCGCTACGGCATGACCCGTAACTGGGTCGCTGGCCTGAAAGTGGTCACCGGCAAGGGTGATGTGCTGGAGCTGAACAAAGACCTGATCAAGAACGCCACCGGTTACGACCTGCGCCAATTATTCATTGGTGCCGAGGGCACTTTGGGTTTTGTGGTCGAAGCGACCATGCGTCTGGATCGCGCGCCGAAAAACCTTACGGCGATGGTCCTCGGCACCGCTGATTTCGACTCGATCATGCCGGTGCTGCACGCCTTTCAGGGCAAGCTTGACCTGACCGCGTTCGAATTCTTCTCCGACAAGGCCCTGGCCAAAGTGCTGGGCCGTGGCGATGTACCGGCGCCGTTCGACACCGAGTGCCCGTTCTATGCGTTGCTGGAATTCGAGGCAACCAGCGAAGAAGTGGCCAACACCGCGCTGGAAACCTTCGAACACTGCGTCGAGCAGGGCTGGGTGCTGGATGGCGTGATGAGCCAGAGCGAAACCCAGCTGCACAACCTGTGGAAGTTGCGCGAGTACATTTCCGAAACCATCTCGCACTGGACGCCGTACAAGAACGACATCTCGGTCACCGTGTCGAAAGTGCCGGCGTTTCTGCAGGAAATCGACGCGATCGTCGGTGAACATTACCCGGATTTCGAAATTGTCTGGTTCGGCCACATTGGCGACGGCAACCTGCACTTGAACATCCTCAAGCCGGATAACCTGAGCAAGGACGAGTTCTTCGCCAAGTGTGCGACCGTCAACAAGTGGGTGTTCGAAACCGTCGAGAAATACAACGGTTCGATCTCCGCCGAACACGGCGTGGGCATGACCAAGCGCGACTATTTGACGTACAGCCGTTCGCCGGTCGAAATCGAGTACATGAAGGCGGTCAAAGCGGTGTTCGACCCGAACGGCATCATGAACCCGGGCAAGATCTTCGCGGTTTGATTGGCAATCCCCTGAATCAATGAAGGCAGGAGTCGGTAAATGAGCTATCAGCACCAGTACGTCGACGGCACGCGCATTCACTTCCCGATCGGGAAAGTAGTGTGCATTGGCCGTAATTACGCCGAACACGCCAAGGAACTGGACAACCCGGTGCCTACCGAGCCGTTGCTGTTCATCAAGCCGGGCAGTTGTGTGGTGCCGCTGGAAGGTGGGTTCAGCATTCCGACCGAGCGCGGCTCGGTGCACTACGAAGCGGAAATCGCCGTGTTGATCGGCAAGCCGCTGTCGACCAAACCGAGCCGCGAAGAAGTGCTGGATGCGATCTCCGGTTTCGCCCCGGCGCTGGATTTGACCCTGCGCGACAAGCAGGCCGAGCTCAAGTCCAAGGGCCTGCCATGGGAAATCGCCAAATCGTTCGACGGCGCGGCGGTGATCGCGCCGTTTGTGGTCGGCAGCACGTTCCCAGACCTGACCGACATCGGTATTCGCCTGACCATCAACGGTGAAGTGCGTCAGGACGGCAACAGCAGCGCGATGCTCAACCCGATCGTGCCGATGATCCAGCACATGGCCGGCTGCTTTTCGCTGCAGGCCGGCGACGTGATCCTCACCGGCACACCAGTGGGCGTCGGCCCGCTGAATGTCGGCGACGACATCGTGCTGGAACTGGTTGGCGCGAGCCGCTTCAGCAGCAGCGTGCGCTAAGGGCAAAAGATCGCAGCCTTCGTCAGCTCCTACACCTGTCTCTGTAGGAGCTGCCGCAGGCTGCGATCTTTTGATCCGGCTTTATAAGGCAGGGGGCAATCCCGTCATTTGCCGTTTTTTTCACATTCTGTCCGGATAATTCCTCTCATTCTGGCGTCTGAGCCGGCCTCTTTGTGCTATTACCCATAGCCTGAATTTTCGGAACGCGTCCCTGATGTCAGCTCAAACTCAGCTCAAACCTTCCCGTCGTTCACGTTTTGCCCTGCGCTGGTATGTCTGGCTGTTGCTGGTGCTTGCCGCCGCGTATGGCCTGGCGTTTGCCATGCATTGGGACGACCGTGGCCTGCTCTGGTTGCGCGAGCGTTTCGAAAGCCAGGCCGAGCAAAAAGCGAGCATCTGGTTGCCGGACTATCGCGTGGTCATCGACGGTAAATTGCTGCCGGGCATGGAAAAGGATGAGGCCTCTGACCTGTCCTACAACCCGCAGACCAAAACCCTGTTTTCAGTGATGGGCAAGAACCCGTTTTTGGTCGAACTGACCCTGCAGGGTGATGTGCTGCGCAAGATGCCGCTGGTGGGCTGGAGCAATCCGGAAGGTGTGACCGTGTTGCAAAACGGCCTGATGGCGATCGTCGATGAGCGCGAGCATCTGCTGACCATCGTCAAGGTCGATGCCAGCACCCGCGAGCTGAATATCGCCGATTTCCCGAAATACGACCTCGGTCCGTCGAAAAACCAGAACAAGGCATTTGAGGCAATCACCTGGGATCCGCGCAACCAGCAGTTGCTGCTGGGCGAAGAGCGGCCGCCAGCGCTGTTCACCTGGAAAAGCGACGGCAGCCAGATCCTCAAGGGTGACAAGCAGAAGCTGGCCAATGATGAGCTGGATATCCGCAACCTCTCGGCGCTGGCCATCGACCCGCGTACCGGCCACACCCTGGTGCTGTCCGCTGATTCGCATCTGTTGCTGGAGCTGGACGAGAAGGGCGAGCAAGTCAGCTTCATGACCCTGCTGGGCGGCTTCAACGGTTTGAAGAGCACCATTCCCCGCGCCGAAGGCGTGACCATGGACGACGCGGGTACGCTGTACATGGTCAGTGAGCCGAACCTGTTCTATCGTTTCGAAAAGCAGAAATAACCACCTTTCACTAATCCTCATGTAGGAGCTGCCGCAGGCTGCGATCTTTTGCTTTTGTTTTTCAAGATCAAAAGATCGCAGCCTGCGGCAGCTCCTACACAGGGGCGTCTTGTGGCCTGAGGCAAGTGGCCATTAAGCTTCAGTTCAGACAGGCGTGATATTTCATCCGCCTGTTTTGATCCCGAGCCTGCCTGAATGCGTCGACTTGCCCGTCCCAAGCCCCTGTTTTCCATCCTGTCAGTGATTGCCCTGATCGCGTTGATCGCGATCGGCCAATACCTGCGCCTGTTCGAGCGCGCCTGGTTCAACCTGCACAGTGTGTGGCAACCGTTAAGCAGCCAGGCCATCGGTCTGGATCAGTACCGGGTCGAGGTGGAGGCCAGGGTCATCGACGGGCTGAACGACGATGTGTCGGCGCTGACCTACGATCCGCTGCGCAAAAGCCTGTTCACCGTGACCAATAAGCACGCCGAATTGGTCGAGTTGTCGCTCGACGGCAAGATCCTGCGGCGCATCGCACTGATCGGCTTTGGCGATGCCGAAGCGGTGGAGTTCATCAGTGCCGACACCTATGTGATCACCGACGAGCGAGAGCAACGGCTGATCAAGGTGCATCTTGAGCAGGACACGACCTTCCTCGATGCGGCGGATGCCGAACAGATGACCCTTGGCGTGCACATGAGCGGCAACAAGGGCTTCGAGGGCCTGGCGTATGACTCGGTGGGCAAACGCCTGTTCGTGGCCAAGGAGCGCGACCCGATGCTGATTTATGAAGTGCACGGGTTTCCGCACTTCAATCCAGAAAAATCCTACGCGGTGCACGTGATCAACAACCCTAAGCGCGATGCCGGGATGTTCGTGCGCGATCTGTCGAGCCTGCAATACGACGAGCGCAGCGGCCATTTGTTGGTGCTGTCCGACGAGTCGGGGCTGATTCTTGAACTGGATGTTGATGGACGTCCGCTGAGCACCTTGTCGCTGAACAAGGGCCGGCAGGGTTTGCACAAGAGCGTGCCGCAAGCCGAAGGCATGGCGATGGATGATGACGGAACGTTGTATCTGGTGAGTGAGCCGAATCTGTTTTACGTCTTCAGGAAACCTGCACAGCCTTAACTCACACCGCAAAACACTGTGGGAGCTGGCTTGCCAGCTCCCACAGGTTTACTCGCCTGCCCATAAATGGTGGGCGGCTGACTTACTCAGCCTTCAGCGTTTTTACACCTTCGCTGGTGCCCAGCAACAGCAGATCCGCCGGGCGCGCCGCGAACAGACCGTTGGTGACCACGCCGACGATCGCGTTGATCTGCGCTTCCAGCTCCACCGGGTTGGTGATCTGCAGGTTGTACACGTCGAGGATGATGTTGCCGTTATCGGTCAGTACGCCTTCGCGGTACACCGGGTCGCCGCCCAGTTTCACCAGTTGGCGGGCGACGTGGCTGCGGGCCATCGGGATCACTTCCACCGGCAGAGGGAATTCGCCCAGCACCGGCACCAGTTTGCTGGCGTCGGCGATGCAGATGAAGGTCTTGGCCACGGCCGCGACGATCTTCTCGCGGGTCAGGGCCGCGCCGCCGCCCTTGATCAGGTTCAGGTGCGCGTCGCTCTCGTCGGCGCCGTCGACGTAGAACTCCAGGTCGCTGACAGTGTTCAGCTCATACACCGGAATGCCGTGGCCCTTGAGGCGTGCGGCAGTGGCTTCGGAACTGGCGACCGCGCCATCGAACGCGCCCTTGTGCTGGGCCAGCGCATCGATGAAGCAGTTGGCGGTGGAGCCGGTGCCGACCCCGACGATGCTCTTGTCATCGAGTTTCGGGAGGATGAAGTCGACGGCGGCCTGAGCCACTGCCTGTTTGAGTTGATCCTGGGTCATGCGGGCTCCGGAAGCGGGCAAGGTGAGTTCGGAAAGGCCGGCATTATAGCCCCCATGCCCGGCGAAAACTCCTGTGGTGAGGGGATTTATCCCCGATGGAGGGCGAAGCGCTCCCAGCACCCCTCGCAAATATTGCGCTCTCAGGTTGACGACGGCTGAGCCGCCGATCGGAGATAAATCCCCTCACCACAATGAGGTTTGCATCACAAACTGTTCGCCCCGGCTAAAACCCCCTGTTCAGTGTGGTCGCACGGGCAAAAGCCGGGTTAGACTCCTTGGCCCTGCCCAACCGCTCAGTGATGCTTTCCGATGCTCGAACAGTACGTCAAAAAGATCCTCACCTCGCGCGTTTATGACGTTGCCGTAGAAACTCCGCTGCAGAACGCTCGCCAGCTCTCCGAGCGGCTGGGCAATGACATTTGGCTCAAGCGTGAAGACTTGCAGCCGGTGTTCTCGTTCAAGATTCGCGGCGCGTACAACAAGCTGACCCAGCTGACCGACGAAGAACGTGCCCGTGGCGTGGTCACCGCGTCGGCGGGCAACCATGCGCAGGGTCTGGCGCTGGCGGCGAAAGTGCTGGGCGTGAAAGCGACCATCGTCATGCCCAAGACTACTCCGGAGATCAAGGTCGAAGGCGTGCGCTCGCGCGGCGGCAAAGTCGTGCTGCACGGCGATTCGTTCCCGGAAGCGCTGGCCTACTCGCTGAAACTGGTCGATGAAAAGGGCTACGTCTACATCCACCCGTACGACGATCCGCACACCATTGCCGGGCAGGGCACCGTGGCGATGGAAATTCTGCGCCAGCACCCGCAACCGCTGGACGCGATCTTCGTGCCGGTCGGCGGCGGCGGTCTGATTGCCGGTATCGCGGCGTACGTGAAATACCTGCGTCCGGACATCAAGGTCATCGGCGTCGAGCCGGACGACTCCAACTGCCTGCAAGCGGCCATGGCCGCCGGTGAGCGCGTGGTACTGCCGACCGTGGGCATCTTCGCCGACGGCGTGGCGGTGGCACAGATCGGCCAGCACACCTTCGACATCTGCAAAGACTACGTCGACGAAGTAATAACTGTCAGCACCGACGAGATCTGCGCGGCAATCAAGGATATCTACGACGATACCCGCTCGATCACCGAACCTGCCGGCGCCTTGGGCGTGGCCGGGATCAAGAAGTACGTCGAACTGCGCGGCGTCAGTGGCCAGACCTTCGTCGCCATCGACTCCGGAGCCAACGTCAATTTCGACCGCCTGCGCCACGTCGCCGAGCGCGCCGAGCTGGGCGAGGGTCGCGAGGCGATCATCGCCGTGACCATTCCTGAGAAGGCCGGCAGTTTCAAAGCCTTCTGCGAAGCGATTGGCAAGCGCCAGATCACCGAATTCAACTATCGCTACAACACCGGCAGCGAAGCACACATCTTCGTCGGCGTGCAGACGCACCCGGAAAACGACCCGCGCAGCGCGCTGCTGGCGAGCCTGACCGAGCAGGGTTTCCCGGTACTCGACCTGACCGACAACGAACTGGCCAAGTTGCACATTCGTCACATGGTGGGCGGCCATGCGGCGCACGTGATCGACGAAGTGGTGTTCCGCTTCGAATTCCCGGAACGTCCGGGCGCGCTGTTCAACTTCCTCAACAAGCTCGGCGGGCGCTGGAACATCTCGATGTTCCACTACCGCAACCACGGCGCAGCTGACGGCCGGGTGGTCGCGGGCCTGCAAGTACCGCATGACGAGCGCCATCTGGTGCCGGCGGCGCTTGAGGAAATCGGTTATCCGTACTGGGATGAAAGCGAAAACCCGGCCTATCAGTTGTTTCTTGGCTGAGCGGCTACGCTGATGGGCAGGCCCTGAGGAAATCGAACAATGGAAACGTTAACTGCCCTGAAAGCCGCGCACATGGTCGCCACTGTAGTGTTGCTGGCCGGTGCGCTGGGGTTGGGAGTCTGGGTTTTTCTGGCAAAACGCAAAGGTGATGCAACGGCGGGCAGCCGCACCTTGCAACGGCCACGGGTGTTCATCTGGCTGTTGATGGGCCTGGCGTTGTTGAGCATGCCGTTCACCGGCTGGGGCATGGTGCATCTGGTCGGCTGGCCGCTGGGGCAGACCTGGCTGCTGGCCTCCAGCGTGCTGTATACCGTGGCGGCGCTGGCGTGGTTCTGGTTGCTGGTGCGGTTGAATCGCTTGCGCAAGGCGCCTGGCGGGGTTGGCAGGTTCACTTTTGCCTTGGCGTTGTTCAGTGTTGTCTGCTTTATCGCGATTGCCGGGTTGATGGGCGCCAAGCCTGTTTAAGGCTTGAGACCGCGTTGCTTCAATCGCTGGCAAGCCAGCTCCCACAGGATCTGTAGCGAACACAAATGGTGTGACCACCTGAAAAACCTGTGGGAGCTGGCTTGCCAGCGATAGCTATATCAGCCGCGCAGACTAATGACTGGCCATCCGCGCTTCTCGGCCTCGGCCCGCAGATTCGGATCCGGATCCACGGCCACCGGGTTCGCCACCTGCTCCAGCAGCGGCAGGTCATTCATCGAGTCGCTGTAGAAATAGCTGTCATCCAGCGAATGCCCGGTTTCCTCCAGCCAGCGATTCAGGCGCGTCACCTTGCCTTCGCGGAAGCACGGAATGTCGGTGCTGCGCCCGGTGTAGCGGCCATCGACCATCTCGCACTCGGTGGCGATCAGGGTTTCAACGCCCAGGCGCACGGCAATCGGCGCGGTGACGAAGCGGTTGGTGGCGGTGATGATCACCAGTTTGTCACCGGCGTCACGGTGCTGTTTCAGCAACTCCAGCGCCTTGGGCAGCATGATCGGCTCAATGCAGTCGCGCATGTAATCGTTATGCCACTGCTCAAGCACGGCCATTTCGGTGCGACCGAGGATTTCCAGGCAGAAGTTCAGGTACGCGGCGTTATCCAGCTGGCCGGCCAGGTAATCCTGGTAGAACTCGTCGTTACGCTGCTTGTACGCCACCGGATCGAGGAAGCCGCGCTCGCACAGATAGTCGCCCCAAGCGTGATCGCTGTCGCCGCCCAGAAGGGTGTTGTCCAAATCGAATAGAGCCAGGCGCATTGCAGTTACCCGCTGAAAAGTCAGTAAAAAGGCGACAAGAATACGGTCTTTTCACAAGAGTGCACATAAGGTAGGAACCTTCGTTGCCGCCTTATCAAGCTTTGTGGAACAATGCGGCGACATGCGTTTGCGAGGTTGTTGCCGTGATCGACCCCGATGGTTTCCGCCCCAATGTCGGGATCATTCTGACGAATGACGCCGGCCAGGTGCTATGGGCTCGCCGTATCAATCAAGATGCCTGGCAGTTTCCGCAAGGGGGAATCAACCCCGAGGAGACGCCGGAAGACGCCTTGTACCGCGAGCTGAACGAAGAAGTTGGCCTGGAACGTGAAGATGTTGAAATACTGGCCTGTACCCGGGGCTGGTTGCGCTATCGTTTGCCGCAACGTCTGGTGCGTACCCACAGCCAACCGCTGTGCATCGGCCAGAAACAGAAATGGTTTCTCCTGCGCCTGATCTCCAACGAGCAGCGGGTGCGGATGGATTTGACCGGTAAACCGGAGTTCGATGGCTGGCGCTGGGTCAGTTATTGGTATCCGTTGGGCCAGGTGGTGACATTCAAGCGCGAGGTGTATCGACGCGCCCTCAAAGAGCTTGCCCCGCGCCTTTTAGCGCGCGACTGACGACGGAGTTCGACCCCGAGCCATGCTCAATACGCTGCGCAAGATCGTCCAGGAAGTTAACTCCGCCAAGGATCTCAAGGCGGCGTTGGGGATTATTGTGTTGCGCGTCAAAGAGGCCATGGGCAGCCAGGTCTGCTCGGTCTACCTGCTTGATCCCGAGACCAACCGCTTCGTCCTGATGGCCACCGAGGGCTTGAACAAGCGCTCGATCGGCAAGGTCAGCATGGCACCCAACGAAGGTCTGGTGGGTCTGGTCGGCACGCGTGAAGAACCCCTGAACCTCGAAAACGCCGCGGATCACCCGCGCTACCGCTACTTCGCCGAGACCGGCGAGGAGCGCTACGCCTCCTTCCTCGGGGCGCCGATCATTCACCACCGCCGCGTCGTCGGCGTGTTGGTCATCCAGCAGAAAGAACGCCGCCAGTTCGATGAAGGTGAAGAAGCCTTCCTCGTGACCATGAGCGCGCAGCTCGCCGGCGTGATCGCCCACGCCGAGGCCACCGGTTCGATCCGTGGCCTGGGCCGTCAGGGCAAGGGTATTCAGGAAGCCAAGTTCGTCGGCGTACCGGGTTCGCCGGGTGCTGCCGTCGGTACTGCGGTGGTGATGCTGCCGCCAGCGGATCTGGACGTGGTGCCGGACAAGCACATCACCGACATCGACGCCGAACTGGCGCTGTTCAAGACCGCCATCGAAGGCGTGCGCGCCGACATGCGCGCCTTGTCCGCCAAACTGGCGACCCAGTTGCGTCCGGAAGAGCGCGCGCTGTTCGACGTCTACCTGATGATGCTCGACGATGCCTCGCTGGGCAGCGAAATCACCACCGTGATCAAGACCGGCCAGTGGGCCCAGGGCGCGCTGCGCCAGGTGGTCACTGAGCACGTCAACCGTTTCGAACTGATGGACGACGCCTACCTGCGCGAGCGTGCGTCGGACGTCAAAGACCTCGGCCGGCGCCTGCTGGCTTACCTGCAGGAAGAGCGTCAGCAGAACCTGGTCTACCCGGAAAAAACCATTCTGGTCAGCGAAGAACTGACGCCGGCGATGCTCGGCGAGGTGCCGGAAGGCACGCTGGTCGGTCTGGTGTCGGTCCTCGGTTCGGGCAACTCCCACGTCGCGATCCTGGCCCGGGCCATGGGCATTCCGACGGTGATGGGCCTGGTCGATCTGCCGTACGCCAAGGTCGACGGTATCGAAGTGATCGTCGATGGCACCCGCGGCGAGGTCTACACCAACCCTGGCGACGTGCTGCGCAAGCAGTTCGCCGAGGTGGTCGAAGAAGAGAAACAACTGGCGCTGGGCCTCGATACCCTGCGTGACCTGCCGTGCGTGACCCTCGACGGGCACCGCATGCCGTTGTGGGTCAACACCGGTCTGCTGGCCGATGTGGCGCGGGCGCAGAAGCGCGGCGCCGAGGGTGTCGGCCTGTACCGCACCGAAGTGCCGTTCATGATCAACCAGCGCTTCCCGAGCGAGAAGGAACAACTGGCGATCTATCGCGAGCAGCTCGCCGCGTTTCATCCGCAACCGGTGACCATGCGCAGTCTGGACATCGGCGGTGACAAATCGCTGTCGTACTTCCCGATCAAGGAAGACAACCCGTTCCTCGGCTGGCGCGGGATTCGCGTGACCCTCGACCACCCGGAAATCTTCCTGGTGCAGACCCGTGCGATGCTCAAGGCCAGCGAAGGCCTGAACAACCTGCGGATCCTGCTGCCGATGATCTCCGGCACCCACGAACTCGAAGAAGCCCTGCACCTGATCCACCGGGCCTGGGGCGAAGTGCGCGACGAAGGCACCGACGTGCCGATGCCGCCGATCGGGGTGATGATCGAGATTCCGGCGGCGGTGTATCAGACCAGGGAACTGGCGCGCCAGGTGGACTTCCTGTCGGTCGGCTCCAACGACCTGACTCAGTACCTGCTGGCGGTTGACCGCAACAACCCGCGAGTAGCCGATCTCTACGACTACCTGCACCCGGCGGTGCTGCAAGCCCTGCAGACTGTGGTGCGCGACGCGCATGCCGAAGGCAAGCCGGTGAGCATCTGCGGCGAAATGGCCGGTGATCCGGCAGCGGCGGTGCTGTTGATGGCGATGGGCTTCGACAGCCTGTCGATGAACGCCACCAACCTGCCGAAAGTGAAGTGGATGCTGCGTCAAATCAACCTGAGCAAGGCTAAGGACCTGCTGGCCGAGCTGATGACCATCGACAATCCGCAGGTTATCCACAGCTCGCTGCAACTGGCGCTGAAGAATCTCGGCTTGTCGAAGATGAATCCGCCGGCGGTCAACAAGGCCCTTTAAAAGGCTGATGGCCCTGTGGCGAGGGAGCTTGCTCCCGCTGGAGTGCGGAGCGCTCCCAATTCGGTCAATGAGATTCTTCTGAGAGATCGCATTGGCTGGGTTGCGGCTGCTTCGCACCCGAGCGGGAGCAAGCTCCCTCGCCACAATGGTTGCTCACTTTCAGGTATTGATCTCCACCTCCCCCAAATGCCCGCCATACGGCCCGAAACTGCGCTCGATCATCCGCCGCGTGCCGTCCGCCTGCACAATCAACGCCGTACTCGCCCGCGTCCCGTAACTCTGGCTGGCAATGAACACGCTCGACAGCAGTGATTCGGTCGCCAGCCCGACTCCGGTGTCCGGCAGTTCGGCAAACGGTGCGGTTTGCGCATCGCCCAGCAACTCCAGCAACCGCGCAGGTTGTGGATCGTCCAGCACCGCGCTCAGGGCAGCCTTGGCCTTGAGCAGTTTCGGCCACGGCGTATCCAGCCCGGCATTCGACAGCCCGTAAACCCCGGGTTGGAGCATCACCGGCTCGGACGTTCGCGCATTGAAGTGCCACAGCTCGTGGGCATTGCCCAGCAGCAGGTTGAACCCGGCGTACTCCGGCGAGCGCGCGACCACATCGCTTAAATAATCATCAATCGACGCATCGCCCGCGAGAAACCGCGCCACCAGCTCGCCCCTCGATTTACGCGCCGGAGGCTGGTGTGGATCGCGGATATTGGTCAGCGCGGCAAAGCGCCCGCTGGCGCCGATCCCCAGCCAGGTGCCGCCCGCCTCAAGATCGCGCCCGGCATGTACGTGCGGCGCGTCGGTCCATGGCGCCAGCGGCAGGCTCGGGCGGGCGTAGAACTCGTCACGGTTGGCCGCGACGATCAGCGGCTGGGCATGGCCCGGACGCCAGGCGAAAACGATCAGGCACATAAGGTGGTCCTTGTGTGTTTTTTGCTCACTCTACGCAGTCGGCGTCCGTGCATCCATCGCAAGTGGAGCCGGAGGGCATGCATCCGTTACCATGCCGCTCCGGTTTTGGGGATGCGTCTGGGAGACGGTCATGGAATTTCTGCTCTATCTGGCGTTGGGCGCCTGTGCGGGCGTGCTGGCCGGGCTGTTCGGGGTGGGCGGCGGGATCATTATTGTCCCGGTGCTGGTGTTCAGTTTTACCTTGCAGGGATTCGATCAGTCGATCCTCACGCATCTGGCGGTAGGGACATCGCTGGCGACCATCATCTTCACTTCGGTCAATGCCGTGCGTGAACACCATCGACGTGGTGCGGTGCGCTGGCCGATCTTCATGTGGATGACCGTGGGCATTCTGCTCGGCGCCGGTTTTGGGGCGCTGACGGCCGAGGCGATTTCCGGGCCGAACCTGCAGAAGATCATCGGCGTGTTCGCCTTGGTGATTGCCGTGCAACTGGCGCTGGAGGTCAAACCCAAGGCCAGTCGAACGGTGCCGGGCAAACTCGGTCTGACCGTGGCCGGCAGTGTGATTGGCTGGGCCTCGGCGATTTTCGGGATCGGCGGCGGCTCGCTGACCGTGCCGTTCCTGACCTGGCGCAGCGTGCCGATGCAGCAAGCCGTAGCGACGTCGTCGGCTTGTGGCCTGCCGATTGCGCTGGCCAGTGCCTTAAGTTTCATGATTCTGGGCTGGCATGATCCGTTGTTGCCGCCGCATAGTCTCGGTTTTGTTTATTTGCCGGCGCTGCTGGGCATTGCCCTGACCAGCATGGTGTTCGCCCGTCTCGGCGCGCGTCTGGCGCACAAGTTGTCGCCGCGCTTGCTGAAACGGCTGTTCGCCGCTTTGCTGTTCTGCGTGGGTCTGAATTTCCTGCTCTGAGCCTCTGGTTCAGAGCAGGCCGCAATCCTGGCTTAATCCTGAGGTGGCAGCGTCGCCCGGGAATTTTGGTTTCAACTCTAACGAGGAGTCGCAATGCTGCCTTACCCGCAGATCGACCCGGTGGCCCTGGCCATCGGTCCGCTGAAAATCCACTGGTACGGCCTGATGTACCTCGTCGGCATCGGCGGCGCATGGCTGCTGGCGTCGAGCCGGCTCAACCGTTTCGACCCGACCTGGACCAAGGAGAAGCTCTCCGATCTGGTGTTCTGGCTGTCGATGGGGGTGATTGTCGGTGGACGTCTGGGTTACGTGCTGTTCTATGACCTGAGTGCCTACATCGCCAACCCGACGCTGATTTTCGAAGTGTGGAAGGGTGGCATGTCGTTCCACGGCGGTTTCATCGGGGTGATGCTCGCCGCGCTGTGGTTCGGCAAACGCAACGGCAAGACTTTCTTCCAGCTGATGGACTTCGTTGCGCCGATGGTGCCGATCGGTCTGGGCGCCGGGCGTATCGGTAACTTCATCAACGCCGAGCTGTGGGGCAAGCCGACCGACGTGCCGTGGGCGATGATCTTCCCGCCGTTCAGCGATCCGGCGCAGCTGCCGCGTCACCCGTCGCAGCTGTATCAGTTCGCGCTCGAAGGCGTCGCGCTGTTCCTGATCCTGTGGCTGTTCTCGCGTAAACCGCGTCCGACCATGGCGGTATCGGGCATGTTTGCGCTGTTCTACGGCATCTTCCGTTTCATCGTCGAGTTCGTCCGCGTACCGGACGCGCAACTGGGCTACCTGGCCTGGAACTGGCTGACCATGGGCCAAGTGCTGTGCGTGCCGATGATTGTCGGCGGGCTGTTCCTGATCTGGCTGGCCTATCGTCGTGCGCCGGCAGCGCCGCTCGCGCCGACCGCTTAAACTACGAACCCCGGCGCGCGACGCCGGGGCTCAAAGGACACAGGTAACTCATGAAGCAATATCTCGAACTGGTCTCGCACGTCATTGCGAACGGCACCAAACAGGCCAACCGCACCGGCATCAACACCATCAGCTTCCCGGGTGCGATGCTGCGTTTCGATCTGCAGGAAGGTTTCCCGGCGATCACCACCCGCAAGATGGCCTTCAAATCGGCCATCGGCGAGATGTGCGGTTTTCTGCGTGGCGTGAACAATGCCGCTGAATTCCGTGCGCTGGGCTGCAAGGTCTGGGACCAGAACGCCAACGAAAACGCGCAGTGGCTGGCCAACCCGTTCCGTCAGGGCGAAGACGACCTCGGCGAAATCTACGGCGTGCAATGGCGCAAATGGCCGGCGTACAAGCAGATCCCGCTGAGCAACACCGCCGCCATCGAACAGACCCTGAGCAACGGCTACAAGCAGATCGCCCAGGGCGATGAAGACGGCCAGGCCTATGTGGTGCTGTACAAAGCCATCGATCAGGTGCGCCAGTGCGTCGACACGATCATCAAGGATCCGGGCAGCCGCCGCATCCTGTTCCACGGCTGGAACTGCGCCCAGCTCGATGAAATGGCCCTGCCGCCGTGCCATCTGCTGTACCAGTTCCATCCGAATGTAGAGACCAAAGAGATCTCCCTGACCCTCTACATCCGCTCCAACGACCTGGGCCTGGGCACGCCGTTCAACCTCACCGAAGGCGCCGCGCTGCTCAGCCTGATCGGGCGCCTGACCGGTTACACGCCGCGCTGGTTCACCTATTTCATCGGTGATGCGCACGTCTACGAGAACCATCTGGACATGCTCAACGAACAGCTCAAGCGCGAGCCGTTCGCCATGCCAAAACTGAAAATCTCCGACCGCGTGCCGGAGTTTGCCAAGACCGGTGTATACCAGCCGGAGTGGCTGGAGCTGGTGGAGCCGAGCGATTTCTCGCTGGAAGGTTACGAGCACCATGCGCCGATGACCGCGCCGATGGCGGTCTGACAGACTGCCATTAAACCTGTGGGAGCTGGCTTGCCAGCGATGACGGCAGCACATTCAACATTGATGTGTCGGTAAAACCGCTATCGCTGGCAAGCCAGCTCCCACAATATTTTGTGGTGTTGTCAATGGCCGTGGCTGCGGCCTACGTGGGAATGTTCGACTTCGGTTGCGACGACGCCACCACTCACCTCCAGCCGCTGCAAAATCCCGCACTGATCCGCCCCCGGCCCTTCGCCACAGCGTTGGCGCAGGTCGAGCAGTTGTGTCTGCAAGGCCAGCAATCCGTCAATCCGCGCTTTCACATGCTGGATGTGCTCGTCGATCAGCGTATTGACGCTTGCACACTGATCCTGCGGGCTGTCACGCATGGCCAGCAGGCTGCGGATTTCTTCGAGGGTCATGTCGAGGGTGCGGCAGTTGCGGATGAAGGTCAGGCGTTCGGCGTGGGCCTGGGTGTAGACGCGGTAGTTGCCATCGCTGCGCGCCGGTTCCGGCAGCAGGTTTTCGCGCTCGTAATAGCGGATGGTTTCCACGGCGCAGTCGGTGAGTTTCGCCAGTTCTCCGATCTTCATGACAGCGATCTCCAAAATGGGTGCTTGACCCTATAGTGGCTACAGGGTCTTTACTTGGCAACAGGCACCTTCATGGACGCGACCAATGAGCGATTCCCAGCACACCCACAAGCCCGGCGACGGGCACGATCATAGCCACAGCCATAAATTGCAGCCTGTGCATAAGCACGAACATGGCGGCGATTCCTGCTGCGGGTCGAAAGCCGCAGCACCGGCACCGGTTCATTCGCACGAAGATTCTTGCTGCTCGTCGACAGCGGCTGCGCCTGCGTTGGTGCAACTGAGCGAAAAGACCAGCGCTGACGCCCGGTTGAGCAGTTTCCGCATCGAAGCGATGGACTGCCCGACCGAGCAGACGCTGATCCAGAACAAGCTCGGCAAACTGGCCGGGGTGCAGCAACTGGAATTCAATCTGATCAACCGCGTGCTCGGCGTGACCCACAACCTGCCGGACACCGCGCCGATCACCGAGGCGATCACCTCGCTGGGCATGCACGCCGAGCCTTTGGAGGCGGGCGTCGAAACCCCGGCCCCGGCACCAGTAAAAAAACACTGGTGGCCGTTGGCGCTGTCCGGTGTCGGCGCGCTGGCGGCGGAAGTTATCCACTTCACCAACGCCGCGCCAACCTGGGTGGTGGCGATCATTGCGCTGGTGTCGATCCTCAGCGGCGGCCTGACCACCTATAAAAAGGGCTGGATCGCCCTGAAGAACCGTAACCTCAACATCAATGCGCTGATGAGCATCGCGGTGACCGGTGCGGTGTTGATCGGGCAGTGGCCGGAAGCGGCGATGGTGATGTTCCTGTTTACCGTGGCCGAATTGATCGAGGCGCGCTCGCTGGATCGCGCGCGCAACGCCATCAGCGGCCTGATGCAAATGACCCCGGAACAGGCCACGGTGCAGCAGGCCGATGGCAACTGGATCGAACAAGAGGTTAAAAGCGTCGAACTCGGCGCCCGTGTGCGGGTAAAACCCGGCGAGCGCATCGCCCTGGACGGTGAAGTCGTCAGCGGCAGTTCGACCATCGATCAGGCGCCGATCACCGGCGAAAGCCTGCCGGTGGAGAAAACCGTGGGCGACAAAGTCTTCGCCGGCACCATCAACCAGGCCGGCTCGCTGGAATACACGGTGACTGCGGCGGCGAACAACTCGACCCTGGCGCGGATCATCCACGCCGTCGAGCAGGCTCAGGGGGCGCGCGCTCCGACCCAACGCTTCGTCGATCAATTCTCGAAAATCTACACCCCGGTGGTGTTCGCGCTGGCGCTGGCCGTGGCGATCATTCCGCCGCTGTTCATGGGCGCGGTGTGGTTCGACTGGATCTACCGCGCGCTGGTGTTGCTGGTGGTGGCCTGCCCGTGCGCACTGGTGATCTCCACCCCGGTGACCATCGTCAGCGGCCTCGCGGCGGCGGCGCGCAAAGGTATTCTGGTCAAGGGCGGCGTTTATCTGGAGGGCGGTTTCAAGCTCGATTATCTGGCGCTGGACAAGACCGGCACCATCACCCACGGCAAACCGGTGCAGACCGATTACCTGTCGCTCAACCCGACCGCTGACGCCAGCGCTCCGGCGATTGCCGCCGCGCTGGCCGGGCGCTCCGATCACCCGGTGTCGCTGGCGATCGCCAATGCGGCTGTGGATAAAAACCTCGCCGTGCTGAGTGTGGATAACTTCGAAGCGCTGGCCGGTCGTGGCGTGAAGGGCCAGGTCAACGGCCAGACCTATCACTTGGGCAACCATCGTCTGGTCGAGGAGCTGGGCCTGTGCTCGCCGCAACTCGAAGAGAAGCTGTTTGCGCTGGAGAAACAGGGCAAATCCGTGGTGTTGCTGCTCGACAGTTCTGGTCCGCTGGCGCTGTTCGCCGTGGCCGACACAGTCAAGGAATCCAGTCGCGAAGCGATCCGCCAGTTGCACGCACTGGGCGTGAAAACCTTGATGCTGACCGGCGACAACGTTCACACCGCGCAGGCGATTGCCGCGCAGGTCGGTATCGATCAGGCCAAGGGCGACTTGCTGCCGACCGACAAGCTGCAGGCTATCGAAGAGCTTTATGCACAGGGGCATCGGGTCGGCATGGTCGGCGACGGTATCAACGACGCCCCGGCGCTGGCGCGGGCCGAAATCGGTTTCGCCATGGCGGCCGCCGGCACCGACACCGCGATTGAAACCGCCGATGTCGCCCTGATGGACGATGATCTGCGCAAGATCCCGGCGTTCATCAGCCTGTCGCGCGACACCGCGAGCATCTTGAAACAGAACATCGCCTTGGCCCTGGTGATCAAGGCTATCTTTCTTGGGGTAACCTTCGCCGGACTCGCCACCATGTGGATGGCGGTGTTTGCCGACATGGGCGTGAGCCTGCTGGTGGTGTTCAACGGTTTGCGCCTGCTGCGTAAATAAACGATGAGGGATGGTTGTGCTGAGTGCCGAGCTGAAAGCGTTTTATATGGTCGCCCGCCTGGGCAGCATTACGCTGGCGGCGAAAAAGCTCGGCCTCAGCCAACCCACCGTGACCACGCAGATTCGCAATCTGGAAAGCCAGTATTCGGTGGAGCTGTTCTACCGTGGCGGCCGTCGTTTGAGTGTCAGCGACGAAGGCGCGCGGTTGCTGCCGATGGTCAAGACGCTGTTGCAGCAGGAGGCCGACATCGAGTTCTTCCTGCGCAACAGCGGTCAGGTGCAGGGCACGTTGCGCATCGCTGCCACTGCGCCGTATTACATCCTCGATCTGGTGAAGACCTTCCGCGAGCGTCTGCCGCAGGTGGAGGTGTCGGTGGAAATCGGCAACTCGCAACAAGTGCTCGAAGCGCTGGAGGATTACCGGGTGGATGTCGCGGCGTCGTCGCAGTTGCTTGAGGATGCGCGGTTGATTCGCCGGGTATTGGGTAGCGATCCGCTGGTGCTGGCGGTGCATCGCAACCATCCGCTGGCGGCGCAGGAGCATGTGGCGTTGAGTGCACTGGCCGGGCATACCTTGCTGATGCGCGAGTCCGGTTCGACCACCCGCCGTTTGACCGAGGAGTTGCTGGAAAGCGCCGGGGTCAGTTTCGGGCCGTTGCTGGAGATCGGCAGCCGTGAGTCGATCCGCGAGGCGGTGCTGCGCAATATCGGCATCAGCATCATTGCCCGCCAGGAAGTGCCGCATGATCCGCAGTTGCGCGTGCTGACCATCGAGAATGCGCCGCAGATTCCCGAGTACCTGTATTGCCTCAAGGAGCGCAAGGGGGCGCGGTTGCCGGCGGCCTTCCTCGGCTTGGCTCAGGAAATGTCCCCGGCCTGATTTCTTCACTGCTAGTACTGGCCCCATCGCTGGCAAGCCAGCTCCCACAGGTATTTCAGGTGTTCACAAAATCTGCATTCACTGAAGATCCTTGTGGGAGCTGGCTTGCCAGCGATGGGGCCAGACCCGGCAACCCATGACTTGAAACCTGAACCAAAATCCCCGAATACCACTATCGGCCGTTTTTGCCTCACTGCCACATGACGGACGCATTACAACTCTAGGATTGGCCCCATCTGCTTGATGAGGTCTGTCCATGAATCCTGCCATCGCAACTGCCCTGACCAATCCCGGTGCGCCGATGAAAGTGCGCGGCGTGCAGAAACGCTTCGGCGCGTTTACCGCACTGGATAACGTCTCCCTCGACGTCGCCGCCGGTGAGCTGGTGTGCCTGCTCGGCCCGTCGGGCTGCGGCAAGACCACGCTGTTGCGCTGCATCGCCGGGCTGGAGAAGCAGGACAGCGGCGAGTTGTACCTCGGCGACCGCGACGTCTCGCACCTTGCGCCGCAGGCCCGGGATTACGGGATCCTGTTCCAGTCCTACGCGCTGTTCCCCAATCTGACCGTCGAAGCAAACATTGCCTACGGCCTCGCCGGCAGTGGTCGTGACGAAGTACGCCGTCGCGTCGGGCAGATGCTGGAGCTGGTCGGCCTCAGCGGCAGTGAGAAAAAGTACCCAGGCCAGTTGTCCGGCGGTCAGCAACAGCGAGTCGCGCTGGCTCGCGCCCTGGCCCCGGCGCCGTCGCTGTTATTGCTTGATGAGCCGATGTCGGCGCTGGACGCCCGGGTGCGCGAGCATCTGTGCACCGAACTGCGCCAGCTGCAGCGCAACCTCGGCATCACCACCCTGATGGTCACCCATAATCAGGACGAAGCCATGCTGATGGCTGACCGCATCGCCGTGATGCACAACGGTCGGGTCGAGCAGTACGCCACTCCGCAGGACATCTACAACCGCCCGGCCACGCCGTTCGTGGCCGAGTTCGTCGGGCAGGGCAACTGGCTGCCGTTCCAGCGCAGCAGCGCCAGTTACGCCCGGGTTGGCGGGATGGATGTACGTCTGGCGGATGGCAGCGTGAGCGGCGCTTCGGGCCGACTGTTCTGCCGTCCGGAAGCGATCAGCGTCAATCCGCTGGTGCACGAAGAAAACCTGTTCCCGGCCAAGGTTCGCGAGATCACGTTCCTCGGCAATCGCTGCCGCATGAGCTTCGAACTCGACCAGTTGCCGGGCCATTCGCTGCTCGCCGAACTGGCGCCGGAAGCCATGCCGCGCCTCGGCGCCCAGCAGATCATGGTCGCCTTGCCGCCGCGCAGCCTGCAGGTGTTTGCCTGATGAGCGCGAACATCGCACTGCCGCTACCGCACAAGCAGGCGCGGCGAGTGTCCGGGGCCGAGGTCGGTGACCGGATCTTCGTCTTCGGCGGCAAACTCCTGCTGCTGTTGCTGCTCGGTGTCGCGGTGCTGCTGCCGTTGCTGGCGATCTTCTGGCGCGGCTTCAGCAGCGAGGCCGGGCAGGGCGGTGGCTGGCTCGCCGCGAAGGAGTTGGTGACCAGCGAGAATTTCCACTGGCTGCTTGGTAACAGCCTGAAAGTTTCCCTCAGCGTCGCGGCCATCGTCGTACCGCTGGCCTACCTGTTTGCCTACGCCCTGCAACGTACATTGATTCCAGCCAAGGGCATCTGGCGCGGGATTTCCCTGCTGCCATTGATGGCGCCGTCGATGCTGCCGGGTATCGCACTGGTTTATCTGTTCGGCAACCAGGGCATGTTGCGCGGGCTGCTCTCGGACAATATCTACGGTTTCTGGGGCATTGTGTTGGGTGAGGTGATCTACACCTTTCCCCATGCGCTGATGATTCTGCTGTCGGCGTTGTCGCTGGCCGATGCGCGGCTGTTCGATGCGGCGTCGAGCATGGGCGCCAGTCCGGCCAAGGCGTTTCGCAGCATCACCTGGCCGGCGACCCGGCAGGCGGTGTTCGCCGCGTTCTGCTTGGTGTTCACTCTGACCATCACCGATTTCGGTGTGCCGGTGGTGGTCGGCGGAGACTATCAAGTGCTGGCGCTGGAAGCCTACAAAGCCGTGGTCGGTCAGCAACAATTCGGACGCGGGGCGTTGATCGGCATGGTGCTGTTGCTGCCGGCGCTGTTCAGCTTCGGCGTCGATGCCTGGTTGCGTCGGCGTCACGGCGATTCCATGAGTGGCCGTGCGCAAGTATTCAAACCAGCGCCGTCGAAAATGCGTGATGCCTGCTATCTGGCGATTGTTGTGTTGATCAGCGCGGCGTTGCTGCTGGTGTTCGGCATGGCGGTGTTCTCCTCGCTGGTGAAGTTCTGGCCGTACAACCTGTCGCTGTCGCTCAATCACTACCAGTTCAACGAAACTGCTGGCGGCGGCTGGCTGGCCTATGGCAACAGCCTGAAGATGGCGCTGGGCACCGCATTGATCGGCAGCGTGCTGATCTTCACCGGCGCTTACCTGATGGAGAAAACCCGCAGCCAACGCGGCCTCAACCTGACGTTGCGCATGCTCAGTTTCGTGCCGATGGCAGTGCCGGGGCTGGTGCTCGGTCTGGGTTACGTCTTCTTCTTCAACCTCAGCGGCAACCCGCTGCACGTGCTGTACGGCACGATGACCCTGCTGATCGTCTGCACCATTGCGCACTACTTGACCACCGCACAAATGACCGCGACCACAGCGCTGCGCCAACTCGACGCCGAGTTCGAAGCCGCCGCGCTGTCGCTCAAGGCGCCGCTGTACCGCCACTACCTGCGGGTCACCGTGCCGATCTGTCTGCCGGCGCTGCTGGACATCGTGCGCTACCTGTTTGTCTCGGCGATGACCACGGTGTCGGCGGCGATCTTCCTCTACAGCCCCGACACCATCCTCGCGGCGGTCGCGGTGCTGAACATGGATGACGCCGGCAACGTCGGCGGCGCGGCAGCGATGTCGACCCTGATTCTGTTCACCTCGGCGGGCGTGTCCTTGCTGCTGGCGTGGGCTTCGCGCGGCTTGCTGCGCCGTTCCCAGGCCTGGCGGCAAACCGCGCCCGGTCACTGATTTTCCCAACCTCAACTCAAGACAGGAAAACGATCATGTTCAAGCCTATGGCCCTGGCCGCTGCTGTGCTCGCTACTTTCAGCCTGAATGCCTTCGCGGCAAAAACCGAGTTGACGGTGTACACCGCCCTCGAAGCCGAACAACTGACCGCCTACAAGGCTGCGTTCGAAAAGGCCAACCCGGACGTCGAGATCAAGTGGGTGCGCGACTCCACCGGGATCATCACCGCCAAGCTGCTGGCCGAAAAGGCCCGTCCACAGGCTGACGCGGTGTGGGGCCTGGCCGCTTCGAGCCTGGCGATCCTCGATCAGCAGGGCATGCTGCAAAGCTACGCACCGAAGGATCTGGGCAAGATCGGCGCGAACTACCGCGACGCCGCCAACCCGCCAGCCTGGGTCGGGATGGACGTGTGGGCCGCGACCATCTGCTTCAACACCGTCGAAGCCGAGAAGCAGGGACTGAGTAAACCGGTGAGCTGGCAGGATCTGACCAAGCCTGAGTACAAGGGCAAGATCGTCATGCCGAACCCGGCGTCGTCCGGCACCGGTTTCCTCGACGTCAGCGCCTGGCTGCAAACCTTCGGCGAGAAGCAGGGCTGGGCCTACATGGACGGTCTGCACCAGAACATCGGCCAGTATGTTCACTCCGGTTCCAAGCCGTGCAAACTGGCGGCGGCGGGTGAATTCCCGATCGGCATTTCCTTCGAATACCCGGCGGTACAGCTGAAGCGCCAGGGCGCGCCGCTGGACATCATTCTGCCGAAGGAGGGCCTGGGCTGGGAGATCGAAGCGACGGCCGTGATCAAAGGCACACCGCATGAAGACGCCGCGAAGAAACTCGCGGACTTCTCCGCCAGCGCCGAGGCGATGGACCTGTACAAGGAGAACTTCGCGGTTCTTGCGCAGCCGGGCATCGCCAAGCCGCAGACCGAACTGCCGGTCGACTACGAGCAGCGCCTGATCAAGAACGACTTCGCCTGGGCCTCGAAGAATCGCGACGAGATCCTCACCGAGTGGCGCAAGCGTTATGACGGCAAGTCCGAGAAAGTCGTCGCCAAGTAACTGACTCACACAGCCTGTGGCGAGGGAGCTTGCTCCCGCTGGAGCGCGAAGCGGTCCCAAATCCTGCAAACGAGTAGTGTCAGGCACTCCGCGTCTGCTGAATTTACGACTGCTGCGCAGCCGACCGGGAGCAAGCTCCCTCGCCACACAAGCGGGATTGCTTTTATGACTCAGCACCAAGACCTGCTCATCGTCGGCGCCGGCATCCTCGGCCTGTCCCACGCCTATGCCGCGGCCAAACGCGGGCTCAAGGTCAGCGTTTTCGAACGCACCGCCACGCCCCTCGGCGCTTCGGTGCGCAACTTTGGTCAGGCGCTGGTCACCGGGCAGCCACCGGGGCCGATGCTCGAACTGGCCACGGCCAGCCGCGAGATCTGGGGCGACTGGGCGCAACTCGCCGGTCTGCACATCAAGCGCAACGGCTCGTACCTGTTCGCCCGCAGCGAAGCCGAAGAGCAATTGCTCGAGGCCTTCTGCAACGGCCGCGCCGTGGAACACGGGTATAACGTCGCCCTGTTGCGCGGCGCCGCACTGCGTGATCTGTACCACGGCCAGTTCAGTCACCACCGTGCTGCATTGCACGGCATGGACGATCAACAGCTGTACTCGCGCGAAGCAATCCCCGCGCTGATTGACTACCTGCGCCGCGATCTCGGCGTCGAGTTTCACTTCAGTACGCTGGTGCGCGACGTCGAACCGGGGCACCTGCACAGCACCGCCGGCAGCTTCACGGCAAAGCAAATCATCGTCTGCTCCGGCCACGATTATCAGACCCTGCTGGCCGAGCCGATCGCCGCGCTCGATCCGCAGATCTGCCGCCTGCAAATGCTCCGTGCCAAACCGCAGATCGAGCTGAATCTGCAACACGCCTTGCTCACCGGTCTGAGCTGCGTGCACTACGGCGCTTTCGCTGACCTGCCGCAAGCGGCGGCGGTGCAGGCGCAGATCCTGCGCGAACAACCGCACCTGCACGACAACGGCATTCACCTGCTGATCAGTCCGACGCCGTATGGCGAGCTGATCATCGGCGACTCGCACCATTACGGCAGCGATCCGTCGCCGTTCAATGCCGAGCAAGTGGACAACTGGATGCTCGAGCTGGCCGAACAGACGTTGGGCTGCAAGGTGCAAGTGCTCGAGCGCTGGCAGGGCGTCTACGGTGCCCGGGGGCCGGGACCGTTTTCGTTGCTGCGCCCGGCCCCGGGGCTGAGTGTGGCGTTGATGCACACCGGCGTCGGCATGAGCGTCGGCCCGGCACTGGCCGAGCGCAACGTGGCGCAATTACTGGAGGAAATGTGATGGCGGCGCATGCGCAAGTCGTTGACCGGGTGTTTGCGCTGTATGAACGCTTTGGTGCTAGTGATTACATCGGCGAGCCGGTGTCGCAGATCGAGCACATGTCTCAGGCCGCGCAGTTGGCGATGGCTGAAGGGTTTGATGATGAAGTGGTGCTGGCGGCGTTCTTCCATGACATCGGCCATTTGTGTGCCGAGGGCGCCGAGAACATGGGCGGGTATGGCGTGGTCAGCCATGAGCGCCTGGGTGCGGATTATTTGCGTGAGGCGGGTTTCAGTGAGCGTCTGGCGCGGCTGGTGGAATATCACGTTGAGGCCAAGCGTTACCTGACCTTGCGCGAACCTGGGTATTTCGAGCGCCTGAGTGAAGCGAGTCGCCGGACCCTGGAGTATCAGGGCGGGGTGATGAGCGAGGAGGAGGCGGGTGCGTTTGAGCGTGATCCGTTGTGTGCCGTGAGTTTGCGCATGCGCCAGTGGGATGAGTTGGCCAAGGAAACGGCGGTGCCGGTGATGGATCTCAAGGTGTTGAAGGAGAAAGCGGTGCGTCTTTTGTCTTCTCAGGTCTTGGAACCGAGTGGCTGCCATCGCTGGCAAGCCAGCTCCCACAGGTATCTCGGTTGATCACAAAATGGGTTTTCACCGAGAACCCTGTGGGAGCTGGCTTGCCAGCGATGGGGCCAGTCCAGGCGCTACAAATCCGCAGCTAATAGATCTATCTGCTCCTGCCGCTCCGCCTGATTCAACTTCGCATGCGGATTGAGCGACGACCACTGTGGGTGCGCCCGCGCCTTGTTCAGCGCCTCCGGTAGCTTGCCCTCGCGCCAGCTCTTGTCCTGCGGGGTGGCGACCTGAACTGCGTCCATCGCCGCATGTCCGCGTTGATCCAGCGCAGACAGCAACTGCCGCTGACGCAACGCCAGCAGCCGCAGCACCCCGTCATCCACGGTCAACTCGCGCTGGCCCTTGATCTTGTCCAGCAGACGGCTGCCATAACTGCGCGCCGTTTGCAGCGCGCCGCCGGCAAGCGCACCGGCCAGCGCCGCAGCGCCAAGGGTGATCCCGCCCACCAGCAAATCCACGCCAGCTCCGGCCGCCGCGCCTGCCGCGATCCCGCCGCCGACTCGCACGCCGAGTTGCTTAAGCGTTTCCGGGTTGAACAGGTCATCGCCCCAACGCCCATCCAGCAGCGGCAGATCACTGGCCGCCGCGTCCTGCGGGCGAAACGCATAAAGCTTGAGCAGCGCCTCGACGCACTTCTGTTCACGCTGACGCACGGCTTTGCGCAGTTCGCTGATGGCTTGCTGTTCCTGCTCGGCCTCGCTGACCACGCTGCGCCGGCACGCCGCACAATCGATCAGCAATTCGGCGATCAGGCGTGCCGCACTTTGCTGGCGGGCCAGGCGCTGGGCCTGTTGATCGGCGATCAAGCGTTCCAGTTGCGGACGGGCGTTTTCCAAGAGCAGCGCGAGGCTTTCGTACAGGCGCCGCTCGCCATCTTCCGGCGGCGCAACGCTGTCGAACCGCACCAGCGCATGCAGGCCGAGCCGCGCCAACGCTTCGCGCCAGTCCGGTTCGCGATGGTTGGCGCTGCTGACGAAATTCAGCACCGGCAGCAGCGGTTTACCGCAGCTGGCCAGCACTTCGAGTTCGTCGCGATACTTGGCCAGCACCGGCTCACGGGCGTCGATCACATACAGACCGGCGTCGGAGGCGAGCAGTTGTCGCAGGACTTTCGCCTCCTGTTCGAAACGCTGGCGCGCCTCGCTGCCGTCGAGAAACCGTGCCAGTCGCGCCGGGCCGTCGAGGCGTTCGCCGGGGCGCTCCAGACGCTCGAGGAAATCCAGCAGGGCAATGGCGTCTTCCAGCCCCGGCGTGTCGTAGAGATCGAGCAAGGGCTCGCCGTCCACCGACAACCGCGCGCCCTCGACATGGCGGGTGGTACTCGGGCGGTGCGAGACTTCGCCGAAACCGACGTCACGGGTCAAGGTGCGCAGCAGCGAGGTCTTGCCGACGTTGGTGTGGCCGACCACCGCGAGTTTCAGCGGGGCTTTGCGGGCATCAGTCATGACCGTTCTCCAGCCAGTTCATCGGTGCGCAATCGGCGAACGGCAATTCCAGCTGTTGCAGCGCGACATGCCAGTCGCCGAGGCGGGCGCTGTCCAGCGCTTCACCGGGCGGTGCTTGCAGCAGCCAGACGCGGGTGGCGCTGGCGTTGCGCGCCAGTTCGGCGATCAGCGCGAGGCTGCCGCGATCCGGCGAGCGTCGCGGGTCGCAGGCGATCAGCAGGCGCGCCGGAGGGAAACGGCTGAGCTGTTCGAGCAGTTTGTGCCGTGATTCGCGGCTGTCGAGGATTCCGGCGTTGCTCACGGTTTTCGGCAGGGCCGGTGGCCACGGGCGCTGATCGTCGAGTTCAATGGCCACCAGCAAAGCGCCGTCGCTGGCGTGTTCGCTGACGCTGCTTTCGACGCGATGCAACTGCTCAGGCGCCGCGTCGTTAATGCCGAGACGTTCGCTGGTCGGCATCAGCCGTTCGCGCAGCTGGGCGTAGCCGGGCAGGTTGAGGTCCAGCGCCAGCACGGCTTTGCCGCGATTCCAGCGCCAGAAACACAACAGCGCCAGCAGCAGACGCGGCAGAACGCCGTAGACCACCAGCACGCCAACCAGCCAGGTCGCCCAGGCCTGTCGCGCGCTTTCGATACCCAGCGCCGCGTCGCCACTGGCACGGATCATTTCCACGCTGGGTACGTTGAAACCGAGCAGCGCCGGCAGCGCGCCGAGGGCTTGGGTCAGGTTGATGAAGGTGTCGGCGCTGAGAATGGTGGTTTCCCAGACGAAGCCGTAGCGCCGGGTCGCCATCAGTGTCAGCAGCAACAGCAGGGCGCTGAGCATCGCCAGCAACCACAGACCGTTGACCAATGTGCCGAGCGCCCAGCGATTGAGTTTTTTGCGTTGCAGCATCAGCAGCAGGGCCGGCGCGAGTTGCGCGGCTTTGGCATCGCGAGCGAGTTTTTCGCTGAGCCACAGCCACAAGCGCCCGAGGGTGGCGCCGTGTTCTCCGGCAAAGATCAGCCCCAGCGCCCAGCTCAGCAGCAGAATCAGGTTCAACCCGAGCAGGCTGCCCAAGGCCCAGAATACATTCACCGGTGACTGGCTCAGTGCGGCGAAGGCCAGTCCGGCGCCGCTCAGCAACGCGAAAATCACCAACAGCACCAGCGCCAGACGCGCGCCCTGCAGCCAGTGCTTGAGTGCCGTGCTCAGCCCGTCGCGCTCGGCCAGCCACGCCGCCCGGCGCTGAATACGGCTCGGCAGATCGCCGCCGGCCGCGCGGGCCAGACGATTGGCTTCCAGATCCTCCAGGGGACCTGCGTGCTCTTCACGCAGGCGGATGGTTTCAGTCAGCCAGAGGTTTTGCAGGGGAGTCAGTTCAGTCACGCGCCATTCCGTTGCTCAATTGAGCCATGAGCATAACCGCTGTGGCGCTTATCGGGTCAAGCGAGGCTCTGGTATCCTCGCCGGCATGACTAAATCACTCCCCCTCAGCCTGATCGCAGCCCTCGGTGAAAACCGCGTGATCGGTGTCGACAACAGCATGCCCTGGCACCTGCCGGGGGACTTCAAATACTTCAAGGCCACGACCCTCGGCAAGCCGATCATCATGGGCCGCAAGACCTGGGATTCGCTCGGCCGTCCGCTGCCGGGGCGCTTGAACATCGTGGTCAGCCGCCAGCCAGACTTGGTGTTGGAAGGCGCGGAGGTGTATCCGTCGCTGGAAGCCGCGGTGGTGCGTGCCGAGGAATGGGCGAAAGCGCAGGGCGTCGATGAGTTGATGCTGATTGGCGGCGCGCAGTTGTATGCGCAAGGGCTGGCGCAGGCCGATCGTCTGTATCTGACCCGTGTGGCGCTGAGCCCGGAAGGGGATGCGTGGTTTCCGGAGTTTGACCTGAACCAGTGGAAGCTGGTGTCGAACGTGCCGAATCCGCCTGAGGGCGACAAGCCCGCGTACAACTTTGAGGTCTGGGAAAAAGCCTAAAAGATCGCAGCCTGCGGCAGCTCCTACAAGGTTTACGCATGTCCCCTGTAGGAGCTGGCGAAGCCTGCGATCTTTTGATCTTGCTTTACATCAAGCCTGAGCAAGCTCCGCATGCTCATCGGCATCCAGCAGCGCTTTATCGGTCTGCTGCATCACCTGACTGGTAATCGCACCTGCAGTGATCGAGCCACTCACGTTCAACGCCGTACGGCCCATGTCGATCAGCGGCTCAACCGAAATCAGCAGCGCCACCAGTGACACCGGCAAACCCATCGCCGGCAGCACGATCAGTGCGGCGAACGTCGCGCCGCCACCAACACCGGCCACACCGGCCGAGCTCAGGGTCACAATCGCCACCAGCGTCGCGATCCACAGCGGATCCAGCGGGTTGATGCCGACGGTTGGCGCAACCATCACCGCCAACATCGCCGGGTACAGACCGGCGCAACCGTTCTGGCCGATGGTCGCACCGAACGAGGCGGCGAAACTGGCGATCGACTGCGGAATGCCCAGACGACGGGTCTGCGCTTCGATGCTCAGCGGAATGCTCGCGGCGCTGGAACGGCTGGTGAACGCGAACGTCAGCACCGGCCAGATCTTGCGGAAGAAACGCAGCGGGTTGATCCCGGCCGCTGACACCAGCAGGCCATGCACCACGAACATCAGGCCCAGACCGAGGTACGAAACCACGACGAAACTGCCGAGCTTGATGATGTCCTGCAGGTTGGAACCGGCGACCACTTTGGTCATCAGCGCCAGCACGCCGTACGGGGTCAGCTTCATCACCAGACGCACCAGACGCATCACCCAGGCTTGCAGGGTGTCGATGGCGTTGATCACTTTCTGACCTTTTTCGACGTCATCCTTGAGCAGTTGCAGCGCCGCGACACCGAGGAAAGCCGCGAAGATCACCACGCTGATGATCGAGGTCGGCTTGGCCCGGGCCAGGTCGGCGAACGGGTTCTGCGGAATGAACGACAGCAGCAGTTGCGGCACATTCAGGTCGGCGACCTTGCCGGCGTAGTCGGTCTGGATGGTTTGCAGACGGGCCATTTCCTGAGTACCGGCGACCAGGCCTTCGGCGGTGAGGCCGAACAGGTTGGTCAGGCCGATACCGATCAGCGCCGCAATCGCGGTGGTGAACAGCAGCGTGCCGATGGTCAGGAAGCTGATCTTGCCCAGCGACGAGGCGTTGTGCAGACGGGCCACCGCGCTGAGGATCGAGGCGAACACCAGCGGGATCACGATCATTTGCAGCAACTGCACGTAACCGTTGCCGACCAGATCGAACCAGCCGATCGAGGCTTTCAGCACCGGATTGCCGGCACCGTAAACGGTGTGCAGGGCCACGCCGAACGCCACGCCCAGCACCAGTGCGAGCAGGACTTTTTTCGCCAGGCTCCACGTCGTGTGGCGGGTTTGCGCCAGACCGAAGAGCAGGGCGAGGAACACCAGCAGATTGAGGATCAGCGGCAGATTCATGAAGACTCCGATAAGACTTGTGCCAGTCACCTTCTGGGGCAACTGCGAACCGGCAAGCCTAACAGTTTGATTTCCAATGAATTAATACCGAAATAGCAGGTCGTCCGTCGTTTTTGGAATAAGCGCTTGTCGCTCTTGGCAATGCAACTGGCGTTGAGGAGACGTAAGCGGTCGCTGACAGACGAGGACTGTCACACTTATTTGTTAGCGTCGATGTCTTTCAGTCAGGGAGAAAACGTCGATGAAGTTCGCACCGAAAATGCTCGCTGTGGTGCTTGGATTGGGCTTGGCCGCTCACGCATTCGCCACCGATCTGAAGCACTGGCCGGCGGATCAGGCCAAGGCACTGGACGCGATGATCGCGGCCAACGCCAACAAAGGTAACTACGCGGTGTTCGACATGGACAACACCAGTTACCGCTATGACCTCGAAGAGTCGTTGCTGCCGTTCATGGAAAACAAGGGCCTGATCACCCGCGACAAACTCGATCCCTCCCTGAAACTGATGCCGTTCAAGGACACCGCCGACCACAAGGAAAGCCTGTTCAGTTACTACTATCGCCTGTGCGAAGTCGACGACATGGTCTGCTACCCGTGGGTGGCGCAGGTGTTCTCCGGCTTTACCCTCAAGGAACTCAAAGGCTACGTCGATGAGCTGATGGCGTCGGGCAAACCGGTGCCGGCGACCTATTACGACGGCGAAGTGGTGAAGAACCTCGATGTGCAGCCGCCGAAAGTCTTCACCGGCCAGGCCGAGCTGTACAACAAGCTGATGGAGAACGGCATCGAGGTTTACGTGATGACCGCCGCCTCCGAAGAACTGGTGCGCATGGTCGCGGCCGATCCGAAGTACGGCTACAACGTCAAACCACAGAATGTGATCGGCGTGACCACGTTGCTGAAGAACCGCGAAACCGGCGAGCTGACCACTGCGCGCAAGCAGATCACCGCCGGCAAGTATGACGAGAAGGCCAACCTCGGCCTGGAACTGACCCCGTACCTGTGGACCCCGGCAACCTGGATGGCCGGCAAGCATGCGGCGATCCTGACCTACATCGATGAGTGGAAAAAACCGGTACTGGTGGGCGGCGACACCCCGAGCAGCGACGGCTACATGTTGTTCCACGATGTGGATGTAGCCAAGGGCGGCATTCACTTGTGGGTCAACCGCAAGGACAAATACATGACCCAGCTCAACGGCATGATGGCCAAGCACGCAGCGGCGCAGGCCAAGGAAGGGTTGCCGGTGACGGCGGACAAGAACTGGGTGATCGTGAAGCCTGAAGAAATTCAGTAAGCCCTGAAATCCCTGTAGGAGCTGCCGCAGGCTGCGATCTTTTGATCTTGTTTTTAAGAGCAAGATCAAAAGATCGCAGCCTGCGGCAGCTCCTTGTATCTCGACTATCGCTCCGTCAGGAGCGATAGTTCTCGACTGATCATCGAGGGAGGGACTTGGAAGCCGTGCAGCTCCTTAGGCTTTTTGCCTGTGATGTAGATCGTGCTCCAGCCCTCCACACTCACTCATATAGTTCGAACGGTATCTTGGGCCCGTCTCTGGCGAGAGCTCGCATTCGCAAGGTTGGACAGAGTGCAGTGATGATCGAAAACAGATCAATGGAGAGACACTCATGTCCAGTTTCGTCGGTGTCGATATCGCTAAAAACACCTTTGATATCGCCACGCACTTGCCAAACGGTAAGCACAAAACCAAGGCCAAGCTGCCTAATGACGCGAAGGGTTTCAAAGAGTTTGAAGCTTGGTTGAACAAGCAGGTCGAGCCCACAGCCTCGATCGTGATGGAAGCCACCAGCGTCTATCACCTGGAACTTGCCGAGTTCGTCTACAACAAGGGTTACCGGGTCTGTGTCGTCAATCCGGCCACGACCCATGCTTACGCCGACAGCGAATTGCGCCGGATCAAAACCGATAAAAGCGACGCCAAACTGCTCGCTGATTTTGCTCGGGAAAAGGCTGAAAAGCTTCAGCTTTGGGCTCCGGAGCCACTGAAATACCGCCAACTGAAGGCGATGGTGCGTCGATTGGATGATCTTCAGGAAATGGAGCAGATGGAGCTCAATCGTCTGGATGTGTCCGACGAAAAGGTCAAAGACTCGATCAACTCCGTTCTGCGCCACATCGAAAAAGAGATCGCTGAAACGCACAAAGCGATCAAGAAACACATCGATGATGATCCGGACATGCGCCAGATGCGCGACTTGATCGTGACCATCGACGGTATCGGGCAGAAAACCCTTGAGCGGCTGCTGGCCGAGCTGGGCGACCTGCGCAAATACGACGACCCTCGCAAACTGGTCGCTGCTGCAGGGTTGAACCCTAAGCTGCAGGAGTCAGGAAAACTCAAAGGCAGAACAATTATTTCGAGGGTCGGCTCGGCTCGCGTTCGGGCGGGTCTGTACATGCCAGGCCTGGTAGCGCTGAGGCACAACGAGGCGATCATCGCCATGAAGGAACGCTTGAAGGCCAATGGCAAAGCCCCCAAACAGATCATCTGTGCAGCCATGCGCAAGTTGTTGCACTTCGTCTACGGAGTGCTCAAATCGGGCCAACCATTTGACCCGAAATTGGCACTTGCCCGGTGAGGGGCAAGACGGTATCTACATGGGGTGGTTTGCAAGCATCAGGCAAA
Source organism: Pseudomonas sp. m6p (assembly GCF_055760375.1). Taxonomy (NCBI): domain Bacteria; kingdom Pseudomonadati; phylum Pseudomonadota; class Gammaproteobacteria; order Pseudomonadales; family Pseudomonadaceae; genus Pseudomonas; species Pseudomonas sp. m6p. The sequence continues at coordinate 5,415,388 of NZ_CM147084.1, read as the reverse complement.
AAAATGCCCCGCAGTTGGCGGGGTATTTTTGTTTTGGCGATTCGACGCTTACAGCCCGTCGAGCATCGCCTTGTTACGCACCGCACCCTTGTCGGCGCTGGTCGCCAGCAGGGCGTAGGCCTTCAGAGCGGTGGTCACTTTGCGTGGACGCTGTTCGACCGGCTTCCAGCCTTTCTTGTCCTGCTCGACCCGGCGTGCAGCCAGTTCTTCATCGCTGACCAACAGGTTGATCGAGCGGTTCGGAATGTCGATCAGCACTTTGTCGCCATCCTGAACCAGACCGATCGCGCCGCCGGCCGCGGCCTCTGGCGAAGCGTGGCCGATCGACAAGCCGGAAGTACCGCCGGAAAAGCGACCGTCGGTGAGCAACGCACAGGCTTTGCCCAGGCCTTTGGACTTCAGGTACGACGTCGGGTAGAGCATTTCCTGCATGCCCGGGCCACCTTTCGGACCTTCGTAGCGAATGATGACGATGTCGCCTTCCTTCACTTCGTCGGCAAGGATGCCGCGCACCGCGCTGTCCTGGCTTTCGAAGATTTTCGCGTTGCCTTCGAAGACGTGGATCGACTCGTCAACGCCGGCGGTCTTCACCACGCAGCCGTCCAGCGCGATATTGCCGTACAGCACGGCCAGGCCACCTTCTTTCGAATAGGCGTGTTCGAAGCTGCGGATGCAGCCGTTTTCACGGTCGTCATCCAGGGTTTCCCAACGAGTCGACTGGCTGAACGCAGTCTGGGTCGGGATGCCCGCCGGGCCGGCCTTGAAGAAGTGATGCACGGCTTCGTCGGTGGTCTGGGTGATGTCCCACTTGGCGATGGCTTCTTCCATGCTGCGACTGTGCACGGTCGGCAGGTCGGTGTGCAGCAGGCCACCACGGGCCAGAGAGCCGAGAATGCTGAAGATGCCCCCGGCGCGGTGCACGTCTTCCATGTGGTACTTCTGGATGTTCGGCGCCACTTTGCACAGTTGCGGCACGCTGCGCGAGAGACGGTCGATGTCGCGCAGATCGAAATCGATCTCGGCTTCCTGGGCGGCCGCCAGCAGGTGCAGGATGGTGTTGGTCGAACCACCCATGGCGATGTCGAGCATCATCGCGTTCTCGAACGCCTTGAAGTTGGCGATGTTGCGCGGCAGCACGGATTCGTCGTTCTCGCCGTAGTAACGCTTGCACAGCTCGACGATGGTGCGGCCGGCCTGCAGGAACAGCTGCTCGCGATCACTGTGGGTAGCGAGGGTCGAACCGTTGCCCGGCAATGCCAGGCCGAGGGCTTCGGTCAGGCAGTTCATCGAGTTGGCGGTGAACATGCCGGAGCACGAACCGCAGGTCGGGCAAGCGCTGCGCTCGTACTCGGCGACTTTCTCGTCAGAAGCGCTGGAGTCGGCGGCGATCACCATGGCGTCGACGAGGTCGAGGCCGTGGGAAGCGAGTTTGGTTTTGCCTGCCTCCATTGGGCCGCCGGACACGAAGATCACCGGAATGTTCAGGCGCAAGGCGGCCATCAGCATGCCGGGGGTGATCTTGTCGCAGTTGGAGATGCAGACAATGGCGTCGGCGCAGTGGGCGTTGACCATGTACTCGACGGAGTCGGCGATGATCTCGCGGCTCGGCAGCGAATACAGCATGCCGTCGTGACCCATGGCGATGCCGTCATCCACGGCGATGGTGTTGAATTCTTTCGCTACGCCACCGGCGCGTTCGATCTCACGGGCAACCAGTTGACCGAGGTCTTTGAGGTGCACGTGGCCCGGCACGAACTGGGTGAAGGAGTTGGCAATGGCGATGATCGGCTTCTTGAAGTCGTCATCTTTCATCCCGGTGGCGCGCCACAGTGCGCGGGCGCCGGCCATGTTGCGGCCGTGGGTGGATGTTTTCGAGCGGTAATCTGGCATGGAGCACTCCGGGCGGCTAAATCAGGTATCAAAAGGGAGTGAGCTTCTATTGACGTCTGGAACACTCAGAAATGGCCGTGTGTCCTGGATGTTGCTGATGACTTTGCGGGATCGCCGCTTGCCTCAGCCTGAGCTCATAAACCCGCCGGGGGATGAATGGCGATGAATCAGCCGATTCTACACCGCTGGCGTCTGGAGGGAATGGCGCAAAGCGTTGTTCCAGTGCCGACGGTGCGTATGGCATGACGACTGGCAGGCTCAATCGCTGCCAGAGGGCGTGACGGCGCCGTTTTCGATGACGCTGGCGCGATGGCTGATCCGCTTGTTCAATGCCAGTGCGATGCAACTGAGCAGAACAAAACTGTAGCCGAGGGTCGCTTGCAGATTGCTCGGGCTGAGGCTGATCAGTGCGCTGATCAACCCACCACAAATAAAAATGATTGTGCTGCCGGCCGAGGCTGACGTACCGGCGTTCTCCGGGAACAGGTCCATGGCTCGTGAGGTGGCGGCCGGGCGTGAGATGGTGGTGCCGGCGGTGCAGATCAGCATCGGGATCAATACCGTGGCGGGCGAGAGCGCGAAGTGCTGCGACAGAAATAGCATCACCAGCCCCGCCAGCAGGATCAGGCTCAACCCGGCCACGATCTGTTGCGCAGAACTGATGCGTCGGCTCAATAGCGCGGCGGCAATTCCGCCTGTTACATAGGCCGCACCGTAGATCAGCAGGATCAACGAGAAGTCGAAGGCGGACAGCTGCAATTGATCCATGAAGATCAACGGCGAAATGACGATGAACGAGAAGTGGCAGGCGAATGCGAAAGCTGAAATCAGCCAGTAGCCGACGAACTCGAAATCCCCGAGCACCCGTCGATAGGCTCTGAGGAAATTGAGCGGTGTAGCGTTGACGTCTGGCCGAGCACCGTCGAGAAATAGCCAGGCCTTGAGCAACACCGCAGCCGCGAGTGCGATGAACAGCCAGAAGCTGCCGCGCCAGCCCAGGGCCGCTTGCAGGAAGCTGCCAGCCAGCGGTGACAGGGAGATGAAGATCCCGGTGGCGGTCACCATCAGGATTCGCAGGCGGTCGCGCTCCTTGCCATCGAACAGATCCTGTACCAGCGCCTGCGACAGGACAAAACAGCCGCAGCCGATGGCCTGCACGATGCGAAAGGTCATGAACAGCGTGTAGTGACTGGTCATCACGCAACCAATGGCGCCGAGGATCGAGACTCCCATGCCGGCGAGTAAAAGTCCCTTGCGCCCGATGACGTCGGACAACGGCCCGATCACCAGTTGGGCGAAGGCAATGCCCACGGCAAACAGGCTGATCGACAGCGCGATGTCGGCCGGAGTGCGGGCGAAGTGTTCGGCCAGCGCCGGGAACGACGGCAGCAGAACATCCAGCGGAAACACCCCCAGCAGCACCATGGCCAACAGCAGACTGACCGCCCCGCGGCGTTGTCGGGTTGTTACTGCCTTTCGTCCTTCACGCATCGATCAGTCCTGCCTTGGCGAAAAGTTTACGGTTGTTGGGTAGTGCGAAAAATCCGGCCCTTTCGAGTGCGGCAAGCGTGGCCACGGCTCCGGATCTGGCACGCTGGCGGCTGGCGTGCTCGTTGGTCAGGCTGTCGAGGATTTCCTTGATCGCACCTTCGCCGATACCGGCGCGGCGCAGGCTTTGGTGCAGCCATTGCTCGTCGACTTCGAAGAAGGTCGCCAGGGTCTCCAGCAAGGTTCTGGCAACGAAGGCGCGCTGGCGGCTGTTCAGGGTCAACCAGAGGTAGTGGAAGACTTCGGAAAAAAACCGGCTGTGGCGCGCTTCGTCAGCGAGGTGATCGCGCAACATGTCATTCACGCTGCTGACCAGCGTTTCCCGACACACATCCAGCAGCTCCCGGGCAATGATGGTTTCCGAGACGAAACCCAGCAGAAACCATGCCAGTGGGCGTTTACTCTCCGGCGTTCGGGCAATCTGACCGGTCAGGCGGGTGATGCGCAGCGGCATCTGCGGGCGACCGGTAAAACCATGCAGTTCGGCGATCTGTTCGGCCAGATGATGGGAGAACAGCGCGTGATAACCCTCGTCGGTATACAGCTGCAGCGCGGCGGTTTTCATCCGTGGAGGAATGTACGCGGGCAACTCGCCGTGGACGATGGTTTCCACGGCGCGGTTGACGATGCGGTGTTCAAGCAGCGTGGTGTAGTCCAGGAAGTGCACCAGGTGGCTGGCTGCCAGCCGATGCATGACCTTGCTGCCTGCGGCTTCGATGGCCGGGTGGGACAGATACGGCAGGAAGGCCGGCGGGAACCAGAAGCGGGTCTGCAGTTGCAGCTGCAGGTCTTCCGGCAACCGGTAGTCGTGCCGGCTGGTGCGTACCGAAGCGTGGTTGTTCCAGTCGCCGAGGGTGAATCGAAGCGCCCAGGACGTTGGCGCTTCGGGAAGATCCGTGGATGGCACGTTCATGTCCGTGTCTCCAGCAACAGGTCGCGCATTTCCTGACACATCGCCTGACCGTCGCTGGCACCGCAGCCGACAAAGAACAACGGTTGTTCAGCGCTGCCTTCGAGCTTGAGCAGGGCTTCGACCTGCCGATCAGCGAATGCCCCGGTCAGCCACGTTCCCAGGCCCAGCGCCGTGGCCACCAGTTGAAAGGTCTGCGACAGATGACCCGCCTCGACGAACGCCATGCGATAGGCGCGCGAGTGTTCATACTTCCACCAGAGCTTGTCGAAACGAGCGGTGATGAACAGGCCCAGAGGCAGGTTATTGATGAAATGCTGGCCCGCCAGCAAATGGCCGAGCGCAGGTTCGGGCAATGGGTTGACCCGGCTGAGCGTGTGGTCTGCCGGGTGATAGGCGTAGAGGCCCGGCTCAAGACCCTCGATATTGCGTGCCAGAAGAAAGCCTTCACAGGCATTCAGTCCACCCCCGGAGGGACTGCTGCGACGGGCGCCGAGGCCTTCGGCGATGCTTTCGTCGCGGTCAAGGTCGCGATGGTGAAGAAAACCCAGTGTGAGATACATCAGCGTGCCGACGTCGCCGAGCGTGATCGCTTCGCCAGTAAAGGAGCGGCAGGTTTTTCTCAAGCGCAGGACATTACCCAGGCTGGCGACGGTCAGGGCCGCAGAGGCGGGCAGGGCGATTCGAGGTGCGTCTTCAAGTATCGGGCGATCTTGAGTGGGTGCCGGTGTGGTCAGCACCGCACTGCAATGGTTCAGGTATTGCCTGGACCACTCATGAATATTCTGGGGCGTCTGTTCGCAGGGAATGTTCTGGGTACCAATATGATAAATCTTCGACAGCTCGTCCCAGCCCCATGGCGGACTGTCTATTTTTGCAACGGTTAATATGCCTGCGTTTAGAAGTTGTGAGTCTATTATGTTGCGTCTGTCGAACTGTTCCGGGTTATTGATAAGTTGTGCGAGTCGACAAGAGTAAGTCAGGTCAAGTTCATGTTGGGTGTGGTCTTTATAGTTCCAGACTATTTGTCCGGGCGTGCGCGGCAATATGAATAAATAAGGATTGATGTACATGTTGTATTCATCACTCTGGACGTAGTCGAAAGAACGCTGGGGTGCCGGCACTCCCCAGCGTTCCGGTTTACTTAGCGGGCTTTAGGCGCAACCAGGAAAGCCAGGTTTGCGATTTTGTTGGTTTCCAGAGTAATTGCTTTCATAAGTATGAACTCCTTGTTCATTGAGAGTGAATGTCACCGTCGTGGTGACAACTTAATAATAGGTTGTAATGAATTATTGGCAAGCGATACTTGGGTAGGAAATTTCTATTAATTTTGTCGGAGTGGATGTGCTGCAAGGTCAAGTTTGTAAGTATTAGTTCTTGAAAATCAACGCGCAGGGAAATGTCCTGCGTACATGTAGGAAGTTAGTTGTAGGAAAAGGAAAGGAATTCGACGATATTGCATCGCCGTAAAGCAACGGGAAGCCCGCAGGCTCCCCGTTTCATGAGCCAATCAGCTGTTCGGCAGCAGACGGCAGGTGATGCTCTTGATGTAGCGAGTCTCGGCGATAGCCGGGTGTACCGGATGGTCCGGACCTTGACCGCCGCGTTCGAGCAACTGGATGTTGCGGTCCAGGTGACGGGCGCTGGTCAGCAGGATGTTCTGCAGATCGTCTTCCGGCAGGTGCATCGAGCACGAAGCGCTGACCAGAATGCCGTCCTTGGTCAGCAGGCGCATGGCTTGCTCGTTCAGGCGACGGTAGGCGCCTTCGCCGTTCTTCATGTCTTTCTTGCGCTTGATGAACGCAGGCGGATCGGCAACGATCACGTCGAAACGTTCTTCGCTGGCCTTGAGTTCCTTCAGCGCTTCAAAGACATCGCCTTCGATGCAGGTCATCTTGTCGGCGAAGCCGTTCAGCGCGGCGTTACGCTCGACGCCGTCGAGGGCAAAGCCCGATGCGTCGACGCAGAATACTTCACTGGCGCCGAACGCAGCAGCCTGCACGCCCCAGCCACCGATGTAGCTATAGAGGTCGAGGACACGTTTGCCTTTGGCGTAAGGGGCGAGGCGGGCGCGGTTCATGCGGTGGTCGTAGAACCAGCCGGTTTTCTGGCCGCCAATGACCGGCGCTTCGAATTTCACGCCGTTTTCTTCCAGGGCCACCCACTCCGGCACCAGACCGAACACGGTTTCGACGTAGCGGTTGAGGCCTTCGGCATCACGGGCGGCGGAATCGTTCTTGAACAGAATGCCGCTCGGCTTGAGCACTTGGGTCAGTGCAGCGATCACAGCATCTTTATGCGCTTCCATGGTCGCCGAGGCGATCTGCACGACGAGGATGTCGCCGAAACGGTCGACTACCAGACCTGGCAGCAGATCGGAGTCGCCGTAGACAAGGCGGTAGAACGGCTTGTCGAACAGACGCTCGCGCAGTGACAGGGCCACGTTCAGGCGGTGCACCAGCAGCGACTTGTCCAGCGGCAACTTGATGTCGCGCGACAACAGACGCGCGCAGATCAGGTTGTTCGGGCTCATGGCGACGATGCCCAGCGGCTTGCCGCCGGCAGCTTCGAGGATCGCCTGATCGCCGGCCTTGAAGCCGTGCAGTGGCGTGGCGGTCACATCGATTTCGTTGCTGTAGACCCACAAGTGGCCGTTGCGCAGGCGACGGTCGGCGTTGGCTTTAAGGCGCAGGCTAGGCAGGGACATGACGTCGCTCCGGAAAAAAGAGCGGGAGTATAGCGTGTTGCTCGGCCTGATTGGCTGGTGAGTGGACATGTGGCAAGGGGAATCAGTGATGAAGGAGTTTACTGTGGCGAGGGGGATTTATCCCCGATCGGCTGCATAGCAGCCGCAAACCCCGAACGCAGTTGTCTGACTGACCGCGTGAATCGATTTGGGGCAGCTGCGCTGTCCATCGGGGATAAATCCCCTCGCCACATAAATCCCCTTACCACATGAATTCACTAGCCCCACAGATCAGGCCGACAGCGCGTCGATCAGTTCCTTGTTGAACGCTGGAATATCGTCCGGCTGACGGCTGCTAATCAGATGACCGTCCTTGACCACTTCCTTGTCGACCCAGTTGGCCCCGGCATTCACCAGGTCATCCTTGAGTGTCTTGAAACTGGTCATGGTTTTGCCGTTGACCAACCCGGCGGAAATCAGCAACCAGCCGCCATGGCAGATCACCGCAATCGGTTTGCCGGCGGAGGCCCCGGTTTTCACCAGATGCTGGGCGTCCTGGTCGATGCGGATGGTGTCGGAGTTCTGTACGCCGCCCGGCAGGACGATCGCGTCGTACTGCTCGCTGCTGGCACCTTGAAAGGTCTGGTCGACCTTGAAGTCATCCGCCGGTTTGTCGTGGTGCCAGCCTTTGACCTTGCCGGCCTCGGCCGAAAGGATGTCGACCTGGGCGCCGGCCTGCTCGAGTGCCTGCTTGGGGCCGGTCAACTCGACCTGTTCGAAACCGTCGGTTACCAAAATGGCGACGCGTTTGCCGGTGAGGGAGGTAGTCATCGATAAGCTCCTGAGTCTGCGGGAAATTACCGCCGCGCCGGTGCTTGATTGTCCGGTCGGCCTTACAAAGTCCGAAGCCTGAGCGTGGATGAAAGTTCCTGACAATTGCCCACTGGTGTGTCGTCGTGCGGTTTTTAGAGGTTAGAATCGCCGCCTGTCCCAGAGTGTGTACTTATGTCCCAAGAGCTGACCACCGAACAGATTCAACAATCCCTGCAAGGCATCAGTGTGCCGGCGCAGCCGCAGATCATGGTGGATCTGCAAATGGAGCAGTACATGCCCGACCCGGACCTGGAGGTGATCGCCAAGCTGATCTCCCAGGATCCCGGCCTGTCCGGTTCGCTGCTGAAAATCGTCAATTCGCCGTATTACGGCCTGAGCAACAAGATCACCTCGATCCAGCGTGCAGTGAACCTGTTGGGCAGCCGTTCGATCATCAACCTGATCAACGCGCAGTCGATCAAGGGCGAGATGAACGACGACACCATCGTCACCCTCAACCGTTTCTGGGACACTGCGCAGGACGTGGCGATGACGTGCCTGACCCTGGCCAAGCGCATCGGCACCCAGGCCGGCGACGAAGCCTATGCCTTGGGGCTGTTCCACGACTGCGGCGTGCCGTTGATGCTGCAGCGCTTCCCCAACTACATGTCGGTACTGGAAAAGGCTTACGCCAATGCCAGCGCCGAATGCCGGGTGGTGGACACCGAGAACGCCGAGTTCAATACCAACCACGCCGTGGTCGGCTACTACACCGCCAAGTCGTGGCGCCTGCCGGAACATGTCAGCACGGCGATTGCCAATCACCACAATGCGCTGGCGATCTTCAGCGACGAGTCCTCGCGCAACAGCCAGATGAAGAATCTGCTGGCGATCCTGAAGATGGCCGAACACATCTGTGCGTCGTATCGGGTGCTGGGCAACCAGACCGAGGACCACGAGTGGAACAGCATCGGTGCGCTGATTCTCGATTACGTGGGCTTGTCGGACTACGATTTCGAAACCCTCAAACAGACCATCCGCGACCTCGGCGCGCATTGATTCGAGGACGCCATGCCTGAACTGCCGGAAGTCGAAACCACCCGCCGGGGCATTGCTCCGCACCTGGAAGGCCAGCGCGTCAGCCGGGTCATCGTGCGGGATCGCCGGCTGCGCTGGCCGATCCCCGAAGACCTCGATGTGCGCCTGTCCGGGCAGCGCATCGTGCTGGTCGAGCGGCGGGCCAAGTATTTGTTGATCAATGCCGAAGTCGGCACGCTGATCAGCCACTTGGGCATGTCCGGTAACTTGCGGCTGGTTGAGGCCGGGATGCCGGCGGCCAAGCATGAGCATGTCGATATCGAGCTGGAATCCGGGCTGGCCCTGCGCTACACCGATCCGCGCCGGTTCGGTGCGATGCTCTGGAGTAGCGACCCGCTCAATCACGAACTGCTGATTCGCCTCGGGCCGGAGCCGTTGACCGATCTGTTCGACGGCGAGCGGCTGTTCCAGTTGTCACGCGGGCGTTCTGTGGCGGTCAAGCCGTTCATCATGGACAACGCGGTGGTGGTGGGCGTCGGCAATATTTACGCGACCGAAGCGCTGTTCGCCGCCGGGATTGATCCGCGGCGCGAAGCCAAGAGCATTTCCCGGGCGCGTTACCTGAAGCTGGCGATCGAGATCAAACGCATCCTGGCCGCAGCCATCGAGCGCGGCGGCACCACGTTGCGTGATTTCATTGGCGGCGATGGGCAACCGGGGTACTTCCAGCAGGAGCTCTTCGTTTATGGTCGTGGCGGTGAGCACTGCAAGGTCTGCGGCACCGGTCTGCGCGAGGTGAAGCTCGGTCAGCGGGCCAGTGTGTTCTGTCCGCGCTGTCAGACCTGAGGCAAAAAGCTGAAAAAGTCCTACGGTCTATAGTGAGTGGTCTCACTGTTCAGCCCGAAGGATCGTGCCATGAAGTCCTTGCAAGTCCTGTTTGCCACACTGCTGCTGTGTTTCAGCCTGGCCGTTCAGGCCACGGAAAACGGCAGCGGTGATCCGCGCTACGCCATCCAGAACCCTCCCGCCTACGCCATGATCGGCGATTTGCTGATTGCCCGACCTTTATTGGTGGTGGCAACGGTGCTGGGTGCGGGGGTGTTTGTGGTGTCATTGCCGTTTACCGCGCTGGGTGGCGGGGTGGGCGATGCGGGACAGGCGCTGGTGGTGGATCCGGCGAAAGCTGCTTTTGTGCGGTGTCTGGGGTGTACGGGGGAGGGGTTTGAGCAGCGTGAGTGAGCTGATCCGAGATCAGCGGTGTTATTGATGGCCTCATCGCGGGCAAGCCCGCTCCCACAAGGATTTCGGTGTTCACACGATTTGTGTATCACCACACAACCCTGTGGGAGCGGGCTTGCCCGCGATGGCGTCGGAACAGGCGCTGAAGGACTCAGGCCTTGCCGGTGATCTTGCGGTACTTTTCCATCAACTGTTCTTCAGTCTCCGGATGCGCCTCGTCCAGCGGAATGCAATCCACCGGGCAGACCTGCTGGCACTGCGGTTCGTCGTAGTGGCCGACGCACTGGGTGCACAGGTTCGGGTCGATCACGTAGATCTCTTCGCCTTGGGAAATGGCAGCGTTCGGGCACTCGGGTTCGCAGACGTCGCAGTTGATGCAATCGTCGGTGATGATCAGGGACATGCTAACTCCAGCCGGGGCGGCAGGCCCGGGCGCAATAAATCAATGCGCGCAATTGTGCCGCATTGGCGAGAACAGTGCACGCGGCTGCGATCAAGGGCACGAGACTGCAATCTTTAAAAGCAAAAGATCGCAGCCTTCGGCAGCTCCTACTTTTTGAAGCGCAGGGTCAGCGCATCTGCCACGGCCGGGTGCACGAACTTGCTGATATCGCCGCCCAGCGCGGCGATTTCCCGCACCAGCGTCGAGGAAATGAACGAATAACGCTCGGACGGGGTGAGAAACAGGCTCTCGACGTCCGGGGCCAACTGGCGGTTCATGTTGGCCAGCTGGAATTCGTATTCGAAGTCCGACACCGCGCGCAGACCGCGCAGGAACACATTGGCGTTCTGCTCTTTGGCGAAATGCGCCAGCAGCGTCGAGAAGCCGACCACTTCGACGTTGGGCAGGTGTTTGGTGACCTCGCGAGCCAGCTCAACCCGTTGTTCCAGCGGGAACAGCGGATTTTTCTTCGGGCTGGCGGCGACCGCAATGATCACGTGATCGAACAGGCGCGAGGCGCGTTCGACCAGATCGCCATGCCCTTTGGTAATAGGGTCGAAGGTACCTGGGTACAACACTCGGTTCATCGCGTCGTCCTGGCGGGAGTCCGTTGGGGAGTCGGATGGTATCGCAGCCGTCCCGGTCGGCCAAGTCGCCTGTTGGGTAAGAAAGCACTATAGACGACGCGATAAACCGTTTTTTTCACGGATTTCTCAGCCGATCGGCGAGGGATGTCGCCAGTTGTGCGGTCAGTCCATACACCGACAATTGCGGGTTGGCGCCAATGCTGGTGGGGAACAGCGAGCCGTCGTGAACCGAAAGATTGCTCAGTTGATGATGCCGGCCAAGGCTGTCGGTAACCGCGTTTTTCGGGTCTTCACCCATTGCGCAACCGCCCATCACGTGGGCACTGCCCAGTCGCGTGCGATAGAGCTCAAGGCTCAGACCGTCGATCAATTTGCGCGCCTCGGCCAGGGTGTTCACGTAGCGCGCATCGGCGTGCATCGGCATTACCGCTTTCGCGCCGCCGGCGAACTGGATCTCGGCCATGCTGTGAAACGCGCGACGCAAGCCCTCCCAGGCGTAAGACGAGACTTGATAGTCGAGCACTGGTGAGCCGTCGCCGCGCAATTCGACACTGCCGCCGGGGCTGTCCGGATGGAAGCCGTCGCGCAGCAACGCGAGCATCGCGTGGGTGTGTGGCAGGTCGGCCATGTGTTCGGCGTTCTGCTGGCCGAAGCCGCCGAGCAGCGTTGCCGCCAGTGCCGGTTGCAGCGGTGGCACTTCGAGTTTGTAGCCCATCGGCCCGCTGGTGCCGTCCTTCCACTGGAAATGATCCGAGTAGATCGACTGCGGCGCGCCGTAGAACGGGTTGATCACCTCGTCGAAACGCCCGGCGGACATGTTAACCAGATGCAAAAAGGTGCGTTTGCCGAGGCGCTGATGCGGGTCCGGCGCGTCTGAACGCAAGAGCAGGGCCGGGCTGTTGATGCCGCCGCCCGCCAGCACGTAATGCCGGGCTTTGACCGTGATTTTGCGTCCGGTCGGCGCGACGCAGCGCTCGTCCATCGCCACGCATTGCAGGCCGGTGATTTTGTCGCCGCTGATCAACAGTTTTTCCGCGCGGGCCAGGTACAGCAGTTCGCCGCCCTTTTCCAGGGTCGCCGGAATGGTGGTGACCATCATCGACTGCTTGGCATTGGTCGGGCAGCCCATGCCGCAATAGCCAAGGTTCCAGCAGCCACGGACGTTGCGCGGGATCACGTGCCAGCTGTAGCCGAGTTGCTCGCAGCCCTTGCGGATCACGTCGTTGTTGGCATTGGGCGGGACCCTCCAAGGCGCGACGCCGAGGCGCTGTTCCATTTTCTCGAACCACGGCGCCATCTCGGCCGGGCTGTGGCCTTTGACGTTGTGTTCCCTGGCCCAGTGTTCGAGGGTCGGCTCGGGCGTGCGGAAGCTCGACGTCCAGTTGATCAGCGTGGTGCCGCCCACCGCGCGACCCTGCAGAATGGTGATCGCGCCGTCCTTGCTCATGCGGCCGATGCCTTCCTGATAGAGGCTGCTGTAGGCCTGGTCTTCAAGCATTTTGAAGTCGGAACTGGTCTTGAGCGGGCCTTCTTCGATCAGCAGCACTTTGTAACCGGCGGCGCTGAGGATTTCCGCCGTGGTGCCGCCTCCGGCACCGCTGCCGATGATGGCCACGTCGGTTTGCAGCGTCAGGTCGTCGGTCAGTTGTGCGCCGTTGTAGGTTTTCCAGCCACGGGCAAGGCCTTCGCGGAACGGGTCGGGTACGGGCATTGATCAGGTTCTCTTGTTCTTGTTGTTCTGGCGGGTCCCTTCGAGAGCAGGCTCGCTCCCACATTTGCACCGCAACCCACTGTGGGAGCGAGCCTGCTTGCGAAGGGCGCGACTCGGTTTCAAACAGTCGGCGGGCCGGGATAGCCGCAATGCGCCCAGGACTCGGCGCGGGTGTACCAGGCCATCATCACCATCTGCTGCAAAGAACTGTGGCCCATGCGCAGCAGGCTCAATGAACTGTTCTGCCAACGTTCGAGGAAGTGGCGCATGGCCTCGGGACTGGCGTTTTCCCAACTGCCCCAGATGCCGGTGAGCGGCCCGCGGGTGACGGCCATGCCGAGCACGTCGAACAGTTGTCGGGTGAGTTTGAGCATCTCCGGCGACAGGTGATCGAGGCTGAAGTCCAGCGACTTCAGAGTGCCATCCACCGCACCGGGCATCTTCTCGGTGGTCACGGCGCCTTCGAGCATCACCGGAATCAGTGCCCGCAGGAACAGCAGGTCGCCGTCACGCAAGGTGGCGAAACCGTTGGCCGCGACACTCGATGAGCAACCACTGAGGCTGGCGCCAAGGCCGGCGGTGGCGAGGAACGCGGTGGCACCGAGGCTGAATTTCAGCAGGCCACGGCGCGACAGGGCAGGTGTTTCGGTCAGGCTTGGGTGCATTGTTGTTATTACCCGTCGGTGACGACGATTAGCGGATGAACAGCTTCTGGATCAGTTTCTGGATCGATTTGCCGTACGGCGGATAGATTAACTTCGCGGCGTTGAAGCGCTGTTTGATCAGTACGCCCTTGGCCTTGCTGAAAGTCAGGAAGCCTTCGTGGCCGTGATAGTGGCCCATGCCCGACGGGCCGATGCCGCCGAATGGCATGTCGTCCTGCGCCACGTGCAACAAGGTGTCGTTCAGGCACACGCCGCCGGAGTGGGTCTCGTGCAGCACGCGGTTCTGTTCGCGTTTGTCGTAGCCGAAGTAGTAAAGCGCCAGAGGACGCGGGCGCTGATTGATGTAGGCAAACGCCTGATCAAGATCCTGATACGGCACGATCGGCAGCAGCGGGCCGAAGATTTCGTCCTGCATCACGGTCATCTCGTCGGTGACGTTCAGCAGCAGGCTGTGCGGCATGCGCCGGCCCTGGCCTTGTTCGAACAGCGGAATCAGCAGCGCGCCCTTGCTGGTGGCGTCGCTGACATAACTGTTGAGCCGGGTCAGTTGGCGCTCGTTGATGATCGCGGTGTAGTCCGGGTTGTCGGCGAGGGTCGGATAGAAATTGTTCACCACCTGGCGATAGGCTTCGACGAACGCGCCGACACGGTCTTGCGGCACCAGCACATAATCGGGCGCGACGCAGGTCTGGCCGGCGTTGAGGGTTTTACCGAAGGCGATGCGTTCGGCGGCGTCCTTGAGCGGTACGTCGCCGGAGACAATGGCCGGGGACTTGCCGCCCAGTTCGAGTGTTACCGGGGTCAGGTTTTCCGCCGCCGCGCGCATCACATGCTTGCCGATGCTGGTGGCGCCGGTGAACAGCAAGTGATCAAAGCGCAGACGGGAGAACGCCACGCCGATGTCGGCCTCGCCGAGCACCACGCAGACCAGGTCTTCGGGGAAAATTCGTCCCAGCAGGGTTTTGAGCAGTTGGCCGGTGGCCGGGGTCGATTCGCTGAGTTTGAGCATCACCCGGTTACCCGCCGCGAGCGCACCGACCAATGGGCCGATGGCCAGATACAACGGGTAGTTCCACGGGACAATGATGCCGACCACGCCGAGCGGCTGGTACACGACTTTCGCTGATGCCGGCTGAAAGGCCATGCCGACTTTGCGTCGCGACGACTTCATCCAGCCCTTGAGGTGGCGGCTGGCGTAATGGATACCGTGCAGGCTGGGCATCAGCTCGGCAAGCAGGGTTTCATCGGCGCTGCGATGACTGAAATCTGCGCTGATGGCGTCTATCAAGGCCTGGCGCTCATTGCTGAGCATCTCGCGCAACGCTTTGAGCCATTGCTGACGCTGGGCCGCCGGTGGCATCGGGTTGGCTGTGTAGGCGGCGCGCTGTGCCGCGAACAGCCGATCCAGCTCTTCCAGGGGCTGTTGCAGCGTTTGCAGATAAGCAATGTCGGCAGTCATCGTCGGCTCCGGATTTATTGTAGTGAGGACTTTTTAGAGTCTATGCTCTAGAAAGTCAAATGACTTCCCGACACAGCTTTGTTTTATCCAATTCCGGTTAGGTCGTAAGATGCCCCTCACCGCACTCTGAATTAAAGCTCAAGCCATGGCCCCACGAATAAAAACCAGCGAGCGCATCGTGCAGAACAGCCTCGAACTGTTCAATCAGCAGGGCGAGCGCAGCATCAGCACCAATCACATAGCCGCGCACATGGAGATTTCTCCGGGCAATCTGTACTACCACTTCCCGAACAAGCAGGCGATCATCGCCGTGCTGTTCAGTGAGTACGAGACGCTTGTGGACAGCTTTCTGCGCCCGCCGCAGGGGCGTGCCGCCACCGTCGAAGACAAGCGCTATTACCTCAAGGAGCTGCTGTCGGCGATGTGGGGTTACCGCTTTCTGCATCGGGATCTCGAGCACCTGCTCGACAGCGACCCGGACCTGGCTGCGCGCTACCGGCGCTTTTCCCAGCGCTGCGTGATTCAGGGCATGGCGATCTACGAGGGCTTCGTCGCCGCCGGCATTCTCAAGATGGATCGGGTGCAGATCGAATCCCTGACGATCAATGCCTGGATCATCCTCACCTCGTGGGTGCGCTTTCTGTGCACCACCCGGGAAAACTCCAACCACCTCAGCGAACAGGCCATCAAGCGTGGCGTGTATCAGGTGCTGGTGCTGGAAGCCGGATTCGTCACCGATCAGGCCCGCGAAGAGGTGAATGCCTTGTTCGACGAGTTCTACGTGCCGCTGGCCCAGGCCCTGGAGGAAGGGCGGTAATCCATTTCGAAGTCGCTCACAGGAGTCCGTTATGCCGATTGCGCAACTGCTCAGCCCGACCGCACTGGATGCCCGCAAGGAGCAGCCGGGGCTGGTGATTCTCGATTGTCGTTTTGCCCTCGAAGACCCGGACTACGGGCAGCGCAGCTATGCCGAAGGGCACATCGCCGGCGCCCGCTTCGCCGACCTTGAACGCGACCTCAGTGGCAAAGTGGTCAAAGGCGTGACCGGACGTCACCCGTTGCCCGAGCCGGCGGCGTTGATCGAGCGTCTGCAGGCGTGGGGCATCAATGTCGACAGCGACGTGGTTTTGTACGACGACGGCCCTGGTTCCTATGCGGCCCGCGCCTGGTGGTTGCTGGCGTGGCTGGGCAAGCGCGATGGCGTGTTCATTCTCGACGGCGGCCTCAAGGCCTGGCACGCGGCGGGTTTGCCGCTGAGTCTGGATGCGCCATCGGTCAGTCGCGGCAATTTCAGCGGGCAACCGGACATGAAACTGCTGCTGAGCGCCGAACAATTGCAGAAGCGCCTTGCGCAGCCGTCGCTGACATTGCTCGATGCCCGGGCCTTGCCGCGCTTCAAGGGTGAGGTGGAACCGATCGACCCGATTGCCGGGCACATTCCCGGGGCGCAATGCGCGGCGTTTACCGAGAACCTCGGCGGCGACGGGCGGTTCCTGCCAGCGGAGCAGCTCAAGCAGCGTTTTGCGGCGAAACTTGGTGATCGTTCGCCAACGGACCTGGTCGCTTATTGCGGTTCCGGGGTGACGGCGTGTCACAACCTGTTTGCGTTGTGCCTGGCGGGGTATCCGCTGGGTTCGTTGTATGCCGGGTCGTGGAGTGAGTGGATCAATGAGCCTTCCAGAGGTATAGCCACGGGCGAATAACAGCAAAAGATCGCAGCCTGCGGCAGCTCCTACATTGGAATGTATTTCCCTGTAGGAGCTGCCGCAGGCTGCGATCTTTTAGCGTTCCACGCGGGCACTGCGATACGCCGCCGGCCCCACGCCATACACCTGCTTGAACTGCCGGCTCAGATGACTCTGGTCGGCAAAACCCAACTGCATGGCGACTTCCACCGGCAGGCAACCACTCTGCAATAAACCCCGGGCCGTGGCGATGCGCTGCTGCATCAGCCAAGTATGCGGTGGCATGCCGGTGGCGCGGCGGAAGACACGGGCGAAGTGGAAGGGCGACAGATTCACCGCGGCCGCCAGTTCTTCCAGCGATGGCGGCGCCGCCAGTTGCGCGTGCAGCAGCTCCTTGGCCATCACCACCGCGCGATGTTCCTTGCCCGGGCTGCCGTTGATCTGCACCGCCGCATGTCGCTGCAACAACAGCATCATCATTTCGCGCCACACCGTCTGCTGTTGCAGTGCGGTGGCGGGGCTTTCCAGCAAGCGGTGCAACTGACAGAAGCCGTTGACCAGATCCGGGTCGCGGTACAGCGTCGCGCCAAACGCCGGCATCGGCGCGCAGGGCAGTTCCAGTTCTTCGAGCAAGGACACGATCTGTCCGGTATCGGGATAGAACGCCCGGTACAGCCAGCCATCCTCAGTACCCTTGTGCCCGGTGTGCAATTCGTCCGGATTGATCAGCACCAGCGTGCCGCTGCCGGCCAGGTGTTCGGCGCCGCGATAGCGATAACGCTGGGCACCGGCCATGATCATGCCGATCACATAACCGTCGTGGACGTGCGGGGCGAAGCGATGCTCGATGTAGCGCGCCGACAGCAACTCGACCCCGGCCAGCGGCGCGGTTTGCCAGAAGCGGATCGACTCGCCCTGATCGCTCACGACGTCACACGGGCCAGCCATTGCGGAATGCGCCGTTCCAGGTAATAGCCGGGCTGGCGGAACGTGCCATCGACAAAGCCGACGTGCCCGCCCTTGGCCTGCAATTCGAACTGGGTGCTGGTGGACAGCTCCTCGGCAGTCGGCAAACTGTGCGGAAACACGAACGGGTCGTCAGCCGCCTGAATGATCAGGGTCGGGGTGCGGATCTCGCCGAGAAAGTAACGACTCGACGCCCGTCGATAGTAATCCTCGGCATCGGTGAAACCGTGCAGCGGCGCGGTGACCCGGCCGTCGAAGTCCCAGAAGGTGCGCATGTTCTCCAGCGAACCGAGCGCCGCCAAGGCTGCCAGGCCATCCTCGCGCCCGTCATGCTGGAACTGGCGTTGCTTGTTCTTGATGTAGGCGACCATCTCGCGCATGAAGTGTGCTTGATAGACCTTGGAGAAACCCTGGCCAATGCGGTCGGCACACTGATCAAGCCGAAACGGCACCGACACGGCCACCGCACCGAGCACGCCGCTGTCGCTGCCGGTCTCGCCCAGATGCTTGAGCAACACATTGCCGCCCAACGAATAGCCAACCGCATACAGCGGCGCCAGCGGGCGCTTGGCACGCAGATGTCTGATGGCTTCGGCGAGGTCTTCGCTGGCACCGGAATGGTAACTGCGCGGCAGCAGGTTGGGCTCGCCTGAACAGCCGCGCCAGTTCAGCGCGACACTGGCCCAGCCTTGGGCGGCGAGCGCGGCCTGGATCCCGGCGACGTAAGGCGAATTTGAAGAACCGGTCAGCCCATGCAGCACCAGCACCAGCGGCGCCTCGGCGCTGTGCGGGCCATGCCAGTCGAGGTCGAGGAAGTCGCCGTCATCCAGCCACAGGCGTTCACGCTCGCGATCAAGGTGGACGGTTTTGCGCCACAGCGGCCCCCACAAGGTTTGCAGGTGCGGGTTGCCGAGGCCGAAGGCGGGGGTGAAGCGTTCTGAAGAAGCGGGCACGATGGTTCTCGATGCAGCTTTGTGGGCAGAGTAGGCAGGCTTTTGTGGCGAGGGAGCTTGCTCCCGCTGGACTGCGCAGCAGGCCTCGCTTCTGAAACAGGAGCCGCTACGCGACCCAGCGGGAGCAAGCTCCCTCGCCACAGATTTAGCGCAAACTTTCAGTTAACCAGCGATCTCTGCCATACGTTGCCACAACGCGTAGTACACCCGCCCGGATTTCTGCTCGCGGTGCAGGCGCCAGTTGCCCGGCAGGCCCAGCGTCGAAGGCGCGGTCTCGCTTTCAGTGTAGATCCACGAATCCGGCGCCAGCCATTGGCGCTCTTCGAGCAAAGTGCAGACCGCTGGCAGCAGGTTCTTGTTGAACGGCGGATCGAGAAATACCAGATCGAACGGCGTGGCGACCTGGGTCTCCAGATAACGCAGCGCGTCGGCGGTCTGCACCTGGCCGTTGGTGCAGCGCAGGGTGCCGAGGTGTTCCTTCAGGCTCGATACGGCAACGTGGCTGGCATCCAGCGCCTGCCCCATGGCCGCGCCACGCGACAGGGCCTCAAGAAACAGCGCGCCGCTGCCGGCGAACGGATCCAGCACCTTGGCCCCGGCGACGTACGGCGCGAGCCAGTTGAACAAGGTTTCGCGCACGCGGTCCGGCGTCGGGCGCAGGCCCGGCGCATCGGGGAAGCTCAGTTTGCGGCTGCGCCATTCGCCGCCGATGATGCGCAGCTGGTTCACACCGTTGTGGACGTTCTGCGCAGGTTTTTTAGGACGAGTAGCCATTAATGCTCCGGAACCCCGAGCGGTGGCTCGGCAGGTTTATCAGATGGGGCCGGTAACGGCTTTTGCGGCACGGTCGGGCCAGCGCTGACGATGACCAGTTTGTCCGTGCTCAGGTGTTTGTTCATCGCGTCTTTGACCTGCTTGACAGTCAGGCTCTGGGACTGACGCATGAAGTCATCCAGATAGCTCAGCGGCAGATTATAGAAGCCCATGGCGCCCAGTTGGCCGACGATATCGGCATTGCTCGCGGTGGACAGCGGGAAGCTGCCGGCCAGTTCGCGTTTGGCGTCGTCGAGTTCTTTCTGGGTCGGGCCGGTTTTCAGGTAATCGGCGAGCACGTCCTGCACCAGTTTCAGCGTGCCTTCGCTCATTTCCGCGCGGGTCTGCAGGTTGATCATGAACGGGCCGCGAGCCTGCATCGGGCTGAACCCGGAATACACGCCGTAGGTCAGGCCGCGCTTTTCGCGCACTTCGCTCATCAGCCGGGTGCCGAAACCGCCACCACCGAGGATCTGGTTGCCCATCGACAGCGCCGCGTAATCCGGGTCGTCACGGTCGATGCCCAGCTGTGCGAGCAGCAGGTTGGTTTGCTTGGACGGGAACTCGATGTGATTGACGCTGGCTTTCGGTTCCTGCGGCTGGGCGATTTTCGCCAGCGCCGGGCCTTTCGGCAGGGCGCCGGAGACCTGATTGGCAATCGTCTCCGCCTCGGCGCGCGACAGGTCACCGACCAGCGCTATCACCACGTTGCCCGCCGCGTAGGCCTTGGCGTGGAACTCACGCAGTTGCGCCAGAGTGATCTTCGGCACGCTCTGCGGGTTGCCGTCGCTGGAATGCGCGTAAGGGTGGTCGCCGTACAAACGTTTCATCAGCTCAAGGCTGGCGAGTTTGCCGGGGTTCTGTTTCTGGTACTCGAAACCGGCGAGCATCTGATTCTTGATGCGTGCGAAGGAGTCGGCCGGAAAGGTCGGTTTGCCCACCACTTCGGAGAACAGCTTCAGCGCCGGCTCGCGCTGGTCGGCGGCGCTCAGACTGCGCAGCGAAGCCAGCGCCATGTCCTTGTGGGCACCGTTGCCGAAATCCGCGCCGAGGCTTTCGAAGCCCTGGGCAATGGCGCCGACGTCCTTGCCGGCCACACCTTCGTTGAGCATGGCATTGGTCAGGACTGCCAGGCCCGGCGCATTGCCGTCCTGACTGCTGCCGGCGGCGAAGATCAGGCGCATATCGAACATCGGCAGCTCATGGGCTTCGACGAACAGTACCTTGGCGCCTTCGGCGGTGTTCCAGGTCTGCACGTCGAGCTTGCGGCTGGCCGGGGCCTTGCCGTCGAGCTCGGCCAGCGATTGCAGCTTCTGGCTGGTCTTGGCGTTGTCCAGCGCTTCGCTGGCGTCGGTTTTGACACCGGGCATCAGATAGAACGCGGCAGAGCCGATCACGGCGATGGCGATCAAACCGAGCAGCAGGCGTGGGGATTTGCGCTCACTCATGAGTCGTCTCCAGTGGCAGGACATGGGCGACGCTGAGACGTTCGCGGGTGAAATACAGCTTGGCGGCGTTCTGGATGTCTTGCGGGGTCACGCTTTCCAGATCGGCAAGTTCGGTGTCCATCAACTTCCACGACAGCCCGACCGTTTCCAGTTGGCCGATGGCGGTGGCCTGACTGGTGATCGAATCACGTTCGAACACCAGGCCGGCAATAACCTGTGCCCGCACGCGTTCCAGCTCTTCGGCGGACGGTGCGGTGGTTTTCAGTTGTTCCAGCAGTTTCCACAGACCGGCTTCAGCTTGCGCCATGGTCTTGTTCTTCTGCGTGTTCGGCGTCGCCGACAGGGTGAACAGGCTGTCGCCCCGGGTGTAGGCGTCGTAGCTCGACGAACCGCCCGAGACCAGCTCTTCGCCGCGCTCCAGTTGCGTCGGGATGCGCCCGCTGTAGCCGCCGTCGAGCAGCGCCGAGATCAGGCGCAGGGCGTTGACCGAGCGCTTGTCTTCAGCAGTGGCAATGCTGGGCACGTTGAAGCCGAGCATCAGGCTGGGCAGTTGGGTCTGCACATGCAGGGTGATCTGGCGCTCACCCGGCTCGGCCAGTTCCAGCGGTTTCTTCGCCGGTGGCACGTCGCGCTTGGCAATCGGCCCGAAGTAGCGTTGGGCGAGGGTCTTCACTTCATCGGGGGTGACGTCGCCGACCACTACCAGCGTGGCGTTGTTCGGCACATACCAGGACTGATACCAGTGCCGCAGCTCTTCGACCTTCATCCGGTCCAGGTCTGCCATCCAGCCGATGGTCGGCGTGTGGTAGCCGCTGGCCGGGTAAGCCATCGCCTTGTAGCGCTCGTAGGCTTTGGACATCGGCTTGTCATCGGTGCGCAGGCGGCGCTCTTCCTTGATGACTTCGATTTCCTTGGCGAACTCGTCCGCCGGCAGACGCAGATTGGCCA
This sequence comes from Pseudomonas sp. m6p, assembly GCF_055760375.1. NCBI lineage: Bacteria > Pseudomonadati > Pseudomonadota > Gammaproteobacteria > Pseudomonadales > Pseudomonadaceae > Pseudomonas > Pseudomonas sp. m6p. The sequence goes on along the minus strand of NZ_CM147084.1, from coordinate 5,393,587 downwards.
TGCGGTCGGCTTCCAGTTCAAACGCTACGCCCAGACGGTCGCGGGCCAGCACCTGGTAATAGGCGGTGAAGTCGTCGCTGGTGAACGCGTTTTCTTCGGCGCCCAAGTCGCGCAGGATCAGCGAGGCTTCGCCGGGGCCGACTTTCTCGCTGCCCTTGAACATCATGTGCTCGAGCGCGTGGGACAGACCGGTCTGGCCCGGGGTTTCGTAGCTGGAGCCGACCTTGTACCAGACCTGCGACACCACCACCGGCGCGCGATGGTCTTCGCGCACGACGACCTTCAGGCCGTTGTCGAGGGTGAATTCGTGGGTCGGTTGCGGGTCGGCCGCCAGGGCCGAAAGGGGCAGGCAGACTGTGCTGAGCAGCAGGCCTGCAGCGCGGCGGGCTAGAGCATTCATTCGTTTTTTAACCTGTTGGGCTGCCCGCTTGGTCTTAGCGTCGGCGGGCGAGAGGGTGCTAGGATACTGATCCGTTTTACCGGCGACCACGCCTATCAGGTTTTCAGGCCTGATCCGGTTGTATAGGTTGGCGGCAGAAAGCTGCGGTTTATCGACTAGACTTCGCTTTTTCGCCGATTTTTCCGGTTTAGTCCTTCGTTAATACGAATCTTTGGGGTGCCGCTGGCGCCTCGACAAAATGTTGCGCGTGAACAAGCTGGATGAAACACAGTCTGTTCTGCATCGAATATTTATTTGCCGGGGCGCCCTTATGGCGCGTCGCTACCGTGAGATAGCCGTCCTCCATGTTTGGTTCCAACGACGACAAGAAGACCCCAGCTGCGGCTGGCGAGAAGAAAAGCCTGTTCGGATGGCTGCGTAAGAAACCGCAGGAACCCGTCGTCGAACAGCCGCCCGCGATTCCTGAACCGGCCCCGACGCCAGCGCCTGCCATAGAAGAAGAGCCGGCGCCGATCGTGCTGCCGATTGCCGAGCCGGTGCTGCAACCGGTTGAGCCAGAGCCACAACCTGAAACCCCGGTGGCGGCCGAGCTGTCATTGACTCCGACGGTCGAGCCGTGGCTGACCTTGCCGGTGGCGGAAGAGCCGGTGGCCTTGGTCGAAGAGGCGGCGCCGCATGTGACGCCGCCGATTCCGGCGCCTGCCGCGTTCGTCCCTGAAGTCGCTCCGGCGCCAGTGGTTGAGCCCGTTGTCGAGCCAGCGCCGGTTGTTCCCGAACCCGTGGCCCCGGTGGTCGTCGCCCCTGTTGCGCCGGTCGTTCAGCAGCCTGCACCTGCACCTGCCCCGGTCGTCGCTGCTCCGGTGGTGCCGGTAGACGTGGTTGCTGAAACGCCAGTGGAAGCTCCGCGCAGCGAAGAAACCAAAGTCGGCTTCTTCGCCCGCCTCAAGCAAGGCCTGTCGAAAACCAGCGCCAGCATCGGCGAAGGCATGGCCAGCCTGTTTCTCGGCCGTAAAACCATCGACGACGACCTGCTTGATGAGCTGGAGACCCGTCTGCTGACCGCCGACGTCGGTGTCGAAGCCACTACGCAGATCATCCAGCGCTTGACTCAGAAGGTCGCCCGCAAAGAGCTGGCCGATGCCGACGCGCTGTACAAGTCGCTGCAGGCCGAGTTGGCGGCGATGCTGAAACCGGTCGAACAGCCGCTGAAAATCGCCTCGCAGACCAAACCGTTCGTGATTCTGGTGGTCGGCGTCAACGGCGCCGGCAAGACCACCACCATCGGCAAGCTGGCGAAGAAGCTGCAACTGGAAGGCAAGAAAGTCATGCTCGCCGCCGGTGACACCTTCCGCGCCGCTGCCGTTGAGCAGTTGCAGGTCTGGGGCGAGCGCAACAAGATCCCGGTGATCGCCCAGCACACTGGCGCGGACTCGGCGTCGGTGATCTTCGACGCCGTGCAGGCCGCCAAGGCCCGTGGCATTGACGTGCTGATCGCCGACACCGCCGGTCGTCTGCATACCAAAGACAACCTGATGGAAGAGCTGAAGAAAGTTCGCCGGGTGATCGGCAAGCTCGACGCCGACGCGCCGCACGAAGTGTTGCTGGTGCTCGACGCCGGCACCGGTCAGAACGCCATCAATCAGGCCAAGCAATTCAACCAGACCGTCGAACTGACCGGCTTGGCGCTGACCAAGCTCGACGGCACCGCCAAGGGCGGGGTGATTTTCGCCCTGGCCAAGCAGTTTGGTCTGCCGATCCGCTACATCGGCGTCGGTGAAGGCATCGACGATCTGCGTACCTTTGAAGCCGAACCCTTTGTCCAGGCACTGTTTGCCGAGCGGGAGCGTTCATGATTCGTTTCGAACAGGTCGGTAAACGCTACCCGAACGGTCACGTCGGCTTGCATGAGCTGAGCTTTCGAGTCCGTCGTGGCGAGTTTCTGTTTGTCACCGGTCACTCCGGTGCTGGTAAATCCACGCTGTTGCGCCTGTTGCTGGCGATGGAGCGTCCGACCAGCGGCAAACTGCTGCTGGCCGGGCAGGACCTGAGCACCATCAGTAACGCGCAGATTCCGTTCCTGCGCCGGCAGATCGGCGTGGTGTTCCAGAATCACCAGTTGCTGTTCGATCGCACGGTGTTCAACAACGTCGCGCTGCCGCTGCAGATTCTCGGCCTGTCCAAGGCCGAGATCGCCAAGCGCGTCGATTCGGCGCTGGAGCGCGTGGCGCTGTCGGATAAAACCGATCTGTACCCCGGCGACCTGTCCACCGGTCAGCAACAGCGCGTCGGCATCGCCCGCGCCATCGTCCACCGTCCAGCCCTGCTGCTGGCGGACGAACCGACCGGTAACCTCGACCCGCGCCTGGCGGCCGAGATCATGGGCGTGTTCGAAGACATCAACCGCCTGGGCACCAGTGTGCTGATCGCCAGTCACGACCTGGCCCTGATTGCGCGCATGCGGCACCGCATGCTGACCCTGCAGCGCGGCCGATTGATCGGCGACGGGGAGGCCGGCGTATGAGTGCGACACGCAGTCCGAAGGTTTCCGAGCGCGTGGCCCCGAAGGCCGCCGACCCGCAACCGCCGAAGAAGAAAAAACACGACGATGACGATGGCCCGGACTTCTCCACGCTGTTGCGTTCGTGGATTGAAAGTCACCGCGCCAGCCTGCTCGACAGCCTGCGTCGCCTCGGCAAGCAGCCGATCGGCAGCTTTTTCACATGCATGGTGATGGCCGTGGCGCTGAGCTTGCCGATGGGCCTGTCGCTGCTGATCAACAACGTCGAGCGTCTCGGCGGTTCGTGGCAGCGGGCGGCGCAGATTTCGTTGTACCTGCAACTGGATGCCACGCCCGCGCAGGGCGAGTCGTTGCGCGAGCAGATCAAAGGCATGCCCGGTGTCGCTGATGCCGAATATGTCGGCCGCGATCAGGCGCTGGAAGAATTTCAGCAGCAGTCCGGTCTGGGCGAGGCCTTGCGCGAACTGCCGGAGAACCCGCTGCCGGGCGTGGTGCTGGTGACCCCGAACGAGGTCGACAAGCCGACCCTGGAAGCATTAAGACAAAAACTTTCCGAGCTGCCCAAGGTACAACAGGCGCAACTTGATCTAGTCTGGGTCGAGCGTCTGGCTGCCATCCTCAAGCTCGGTGATCGTTTTGTCTTCGGTCTGACGGTGCTTCTGGTTTCTGCATTACTTTTGGTGATAGGCAATACCATTCGTCTTCATATTGAAAACCGCCGCACAGAGATAGAAGTGATTAAACTCGTCGGCGGCACTGACAGCTATGTGCGTCGTCCCTTCCTTTATATGGGCGCGTTGTATGGCTTCGGTGCAGGTGTTCTGTCTTGGGGTGTGCTGGCGTTCGGCCTGAACTGGCTGAACGACGCGGTGGTTGGACTGGCCGGCTTGTACGGCAGTGATTTCGCGCTGGCCGGAGTGCCAGTTGCCGACGGTCTGTCGCTCTTGCTTGGCGCGGTGCTGTTGGGTTATATCGGTGCATGGATTGCAGTCGCACGTCATCTCAGGGAGCTGGCGCCGAAGTAGAATCTTTTTTGCGCGTGATTGACCTTGCGGTTTTTTTGGGAACTTGCACTTGAATTCCCGGTCAATTTTTCGCAGTGCCGAGAGGCACGAGTATGTAAGTGGGAGGTTTTTTCGCATGACCAATTCTTTGCAACCTGCGTACGCGTTGGTTCCGGGTGCGAACCTGGAAGCCTATGTGCACACCGTCAACAGCATTCCATTGCTGACGCCGGAGCAGGAGCGTGAACTGGCCGAGAGTCTCTACTATGAGCAGGATCTTGGGGCGGCTCGGCAGATGGTGCTCGCCCACCTGCGATTTGTCGTACACATTGCCCGTAGCTATTCCGGCTACGGTCTGGCTCAGGCTGACCTGATCCAGGAAGGCAACGTCGGCCTGATGAAGGCGGTTAAACGCTTCAACCCGGAAATGGGTGTGCGTCTGGTGTCGTTCGCCGTGCACTGGATCAAGGCGGAAATTCACGAGTTCATCCTGCGCAACTGGCGCATTGTGAAAGTCGCGACCACCAAGGCCCAGCGCAAGCTGTTCTTCAACCTGCGCAGCCAGAAGAAACGTCTGGCGTGGCTGAACAACGAGGAAGTCCACCGTGTGGCGGAAAGCCTCGGCGTCGAACCGCGTGAAGTGCGTGAGATGGAAAGTCGCCTGACCGGCCATGACATGGCCTTCGACCCGGCTGCAGAGGCCGATGACGACAGTGCTTTCCAGTCGCCGGCCAACTATCTGGAAGACCACCGGTACGATCCGGCGCGTCAGCTGGAAGATGCCGACTGGAGCGACAACTCCAATCACAACCTGCACGAAGCGCTGGAAGTGCTGGACGAGCGTAGCCGTGACATCCTCTACCAGCGCTGGCTGGCAGAAGAGAAAGCCACGCTGCACGACCTGGCACAGAAGTACAACGTGTCGGCCGAGCGGATCCGTCAGCTCGAGAAGAGCGCGATGAACAAGCTCAAGTTGTCGATCGCCGCGTAACCGGCGCTCAGGCAAACAAAAACGCCCCGATCAGCGATGATCGGGGCGTTTTTTTATGCGCATATGTCAGGGCGGCATTAATCCCTGTGGGAGCTGGCTTGCCAGCGATGGCGTCGGGTCAGTCATGTAGATGGTGGCTGAACTACCGCTATCGCGGGCAAGCCCGCTCCCACAGGGATTTTCAGTGTCTATAAGAACAGTGAGGGCTATTGCGCCCAAGGCGCCCGACGCGAATCATCCAGCCCCAGCAAATAACTGGTCCCGCCCAACTGGCTCATCTGCTGCCGAATCCACCCGGCCCGGCGCGATACATAAGCTGTCGGATGGCTCGCACTCCACACCCGCGGATTGGGCAGTACTGCCGCCAGATAACTGGCCTGCTGACGCGACAGTGACTTGGCGCTCACACCAAAGTGATGACGTGCTGCGGCTTCGGCACCAAACACCCCGTCATCCCACTCGACGCTGTTCAGGTAAACCTCAAGAATCCGCTGCTTGGGCCAGAACACTTCGATCAGTCCGGTAAACCAGGCTTCCAGGCCTTTGCGCAGATAGCTGCGCCCCGACCACAGAAACAGGTTTTTCGACACTTGCTGGCTCAGGGTGCTGGCGCCGCGAATCGAACCGCCGAGTTCGTTGTGGGCCAACGCCGCCTGGATCGCGCCGAAGTCAAAACCCCAGTGCTCGGGAAATTTCTGATCTTCGCCGGCCATGACCGCGACTTTGAGGTCATCGGAGATTTCGTCCCACGATTTCCAGGTGCGCTGCAGGTCAATCGGCTCGCCGTCGACCCAGGATTCGATCTTGCGCTCGACCATCAGCGCCGTGCCCGGCGGCGGCACGAAGCGAAACAGCAACACCAGCAACACACTGCCGCCCGCGAACCAGAGCAGGGCCTTCGTGAGACGACGCAAAAGTGAACGCAGCATAGAGATGGCTTGGCCGAACCGATAGAGCGGGCCATTATACAGACCCTGCCGAACGAGTCTGACTGGAGTTCCACATGCTGCGTGGCTTTCTGATGCTGGCCGCTTTCTTTGGTTTTACCGGTGTGGGCCTTGGCGCCTTCGCCGCCCATGGCCTGAAAAGCCGCCTGACCCCTGAGTATCTGGCGATTTTCCATACTGGCGTGACTTATCAACTGGTGCACACCCTGGCGTTGTTCGGCGTGGCGCTGCTGGCCACGCAGATTCAGGGGCGGTTGGTGACCTGGGCGGGTATTTCGTTCGCCGTCGGCATTCTGCTGTTCTCCGGGAGCCTGTATGTGCTGACCACCACCGGCATCAGCAAGCTCGGCATCATCACCCCATTCGGCGGGCTGGCGTTTCTGGTCGGCTGGCTGTGCCTTGGGCTTGCCGCCTGGCGCCTGCAGTAAACCGCTTGACGCTTGGTGCTGACCTTTAGGTCATGATCGGGCTAGAATGCCACCCCCTAAAAATGATGGCGGCCTGGCGCATGCGCATTCAGTTGAACGGCGAATCCCTTGAACTGCCCGACGGTGAAACCGTTGCGGCCCTGATTGCCCGTATGGACCTGACCGGTCGGCGGGTGGCAGTTGAACTCAATCTGGATATCGTCCCGCGCAGTCAGCATGCCGACACCGTTCTCAATGACGGCGACCATGTTGAAGTGGTGCACGCCATCGGCGGCGGCTAGTCGCCCGGCCCGCAAGGGCACAGAATTCTGCAAGACCCTCACCCCTAAAGAGGATTCCCCATGAGCATCGTTCGCAGCGACAAGCCTTTTGTTCTGGCCGGTCGTACTTACCAGTCGCGTTTGCTGGTCGGTACCGGCAAGTACCGTGACATGGAAGAAACCCGTCAGGCCATCGAAGCCTCGGGTGCCGAGATCGTCACCTTCGCCGTGCGCCGTACCAACCTCGGCCAGATCGAAGGCGAGCCGAACCTGCTCGAAGTGCTGTCGCCGGATCGCTACACCTTCCTGCCGAACACCGCCGGTTGCTACGACGCTATCGAGGCCGTGCGCACCTGCCGCCTGGCCCGTGAGCTGCTCGACGGCCACAACCTGGTGAAGCTGGAGGTGCTGGCCGACCAGAAAACCCTGTTCCCCAACGTGATCGAAACCCTCAAGGCCGCGGAAACGCTGGTCAAGGAAGGCTTCGACGTGATGGTTTACACCAGTGATGACCCGATCATCGCCCGGCAACTGGCGGAAATCGGCTGCATCGCGGTCATGCCGCTGGCCGGTCTGATCGGTTCCGGTCTGGGGATCTGCAACCCGTACAACCTGCAGATCATCCTCGAAGAAGCGAAAATTCCGGTGCTGGTGGATGCCGGTGTCGGTACCGCCTCCGACGCCACCATCGCCATGGAACTGGGCTGTGACGCCGTGCTGATGAACTCGGCCATCGCCCACGCCCAGCAACCGGTGATGATGGCCCAAGCCATGCAACACGCGATCGTCGCGGGCCGTCTGGCCTACCTCGCCGGCCGCATGCCGAAAAAACTCTATGCCAGCGCCTCTTCGCCGCTGGATGGTCTGATCAAGTAAGAGCCATTGATGACTGAATCGAACGACACGCCTATCCAGACGGAAGAGGGCGACGAGCGCCAACACCGCCGCATCAAGAGCTTCGTGATGCGCGCCGGGCGCATGACCGAAGGCCAGCAACGTGGTCTGGACCAGGGCGCGCCGCTGTACGTGCTGCCGCTGGCCGACGCGCCGGTGGATTACGATCAGGTGTTCGGCCGTTCGGCACCGCGCTCGCTGGAGATCGGTTTCGGCATGGGCCACTCGCTGCTGGAAATGGCCGCGGCGGCACCGGATCAGGACTTTATCGGTGTGGAAGTGCACCGTCCGGGTGTTGGCGCGCTGCTCAATGGCGTGCTGACTCAGGGCCTGACCAACCTGCGGGTCTACGATTGCGACGCGATCGAAGTGCTCAACCGCTGCATCGCCGACAACAGCCTCGATCGCCTGATGCTGTTCTTCCCTGACCCGTGGCACAAGAGCCGTCACCACAAGCGTCGCATCGTTCAGGCGTCCTTCGCCGAACTGGTGCGCAGCAAGCTGAAGGTCGGCGGCATCCTGCACATGGCCACCGACTGGGAACCGTACGCCGAGTACATGCTGGAAGTGATGAACGTCGCCCCGGGCTACCGCAACCTCGCCGAAGACGGCAAATGCGTACCGCGCCCGGCCGAGCGCCCGATCACCAAGTTCGAACGCCGCGGCGAACGTCTTGGGCATGGCGTGTGGGATCTGAAGTTCGAAAAACTGTCCTGAGTCCTGCGCAATACTCCTGTAGGAGCTGCGGCGATCAGCGACAACGCCGATCAACACCAGCACCACCAGCAACACCGGCGCCAGGCTGTAGTTGTTGAACTGGCTCAGGCCCTTGACCACCCACGGTGTGGCGTAGATCAGCGCGGCACCGCTGCCGATTACGCACAGCAGGGCCATCAGCGGTACGCGCAGGGCGCCGGCGATGCTGCCCAGACGCTGCTCGACCCAGCCCTTGAAGTCGGCGCCGAACAGCACCAGCAGGCAGCCCACCAGCGCCAGGGCGATTTCCGAGAGGTTGCTGCGGCTCCAGCGGGACACGGTGGCGAGCAGATCGAGTATCAAATCCATGCGTTTTCCCTTGGGGCTGAAATCAGTTCAGAAATTGTTGCAGCAAGTCGTTGAGGAACAACTGTCCGCGCTCGGTGGCCGCCAGACGTGACGGTTCGACCTGCAACAGGCCACTTTGTTCTGCCGCTGCCCGGCCTTCTGCGAGGCTTTCCAGCGGCAGGCCGGTGCGCTCCGGATACAGGCGCGATTCGACGCCCGAGGTCAGGCGCAAAGCGTTCATCAGAAATTCGAACGGCATCTCGTCGTTGGTCAGCGCTTTTTCGCCAGCCTGGAAGTTTTTTGCCGGATTGAGATAGTCCTTCGGCAAACGCGTCTTCCAGGTGCGCACGATGCGCCCGTCCGGATGGCTGAGCTTGCCGTGGGCGCCGGCGCCGATGCCGATGAAGTCGCCGAAACTCCAGTAATTGAGGTTATGCCGCGCCGGACGCCCGGGCTGGGCATAGGCCGAGACCTCGTATTGCGCGTAACCGTGCGCGGCCAGCAGCGCTTGCCCGGCCTCCTGAATGTCCCACAGCGTATCGTCTTCCGGCAGCACCGGCGGCTGGTTCCAGAACACCGTGTTCGGCTCCAGTGTCAGCTGATACCAGGAGATGTGCGTCGGTTTCAGTTCGATGGCCTGGCGCAGGTCGCTCAAGGCATCGTCCAGCGACTGGTCGGGCAGGCCATGCATCAGATCGAGGTTGAAGTTATCGAACCCGGCCTGACGCGCCATACCTGCCGCGCGCACCGCTTCGTCGCCGTTGTGGATACGTCCGAGGGCTTCGAGTTTCTGCTGCTGGAAGCTCTGGATGCCGATCGACAGGCGATTGATCCCCAGCTTGCGGTACGCGACGAACTTCTCTTGCTCGAAGGTGCCTGGATTGGCCTCCAGGGTGATCTCGATGTCGTGCGCAAACGGGATGCGCTGCTCGACGCCTTTGAGCAGGCGCCCGAGGGCTTCGGCGCTGAACAGACTCGGCGTACCGCCACCGAAGAAGATCGAACTGATTTCACGGCCGTACACCGCGTGCAGGTCCTGATCGAGATCGGCCAGCAACGCGTCGACGTATTCCTCTTCCGGCAGCACCGGGCTGGCGGTGTGCGAGTTGAAGTCGCAATACGGGCATTTGCGCACACACCACGGAATGTGGATGTACAGCGCCAGAGGCGGCAGCGTCGGCAGCGGCGCCCGAGGCGAAGAGGCGCCGCCGATGATCAGCGACGACGCGGGGTGACTATCGGTCATTTCAAACCCAGACGCTGGCGCAGCAGATCCATTGCACGGGCGCGGTGGCTGATCTGGTTTTTGTCGGCCGGGCTCAGTTCGGCGCTGGACACGTCACGCTCCGGCACCCAGAACAGCGGGTCGTAGCCGAAACCGTGCTCGCCGCTGGCGGCGGTCAGGATGCGCCCGTGCCACAGGCCTTCGCAGAGAATCGGCAGCGGATCATCGGCATGCCGCACCAGTGCCAGCACGCAGACGAACTGCGCCCCACGCTCGGCTTGTGGCACGTCTTTAAGCGCGTCGAGCAGTTTGGCGTTGTTCGCCGCATCGCCCTTGCCGTCGGCATAGCGCGCCGAGTAGATGCCCGGCGCGCCGCCAAGGAAATCCACCGCCAGGCCGGAATCGTCAGCCAGCGCCGGCAGCCCGGAGATGCGCGCGGCATTGCGCGCCTTGAGGATCGCGTTCTCGACGAACGACAGACCGGTTTCTTCCGGTTCGACCTTGCTCCATTCGCCGATCGAGCGCAGTTGCACCGAGTCGCCGAGCATGGCCTGGAGTTCCTTGAGTTTGCCGGCGTTATGGCTGGCCAGTACGAGTTGCGTGAGGTTCATCATTCGCCGGGAAAGAGTTCTTGGTTGAAGTTGATGGTGTTGATCTTGTCACCGTTCTGCACCTTGATTTCAAAGGTGCGGGTTTCCTGCTGTTCCACCGGATACTGGGCGATGTAGTAGATCGCGCCTTGTTCGGTGACCTGGCGGAAGTTCAGGGTCACGCTCTGGCTGGTCAGGTCTTTGATCGTGCCAGTGACGTTGGCGATCAGCGGTTTGCCGTCCTTGATCACCGAGACGTTGATCACGCCCTGGTTCTTGCTGCGGATCAGCTCGGCTGCCTTGGCGATCTCGGGTGTCAGGAAGGTCGAGTTGAAGGTGTTGTAATGCACGGTAACGTCACCGAACACTTCCTTGCGTTCGCCCTTGATGGCATCGGCGGCCACCGCCGACAGACTCAGGCAGGCGGCCAATAGCACAGTAATCAAGCGACCCATGATCGTTCTCCTCGAAATGTCGTGGTTCAGACCGCGACCCGATGATCTGCAAGCACCGGGCTGCTGACGCGGTAGATACCAATCTCACCTAACAGATTAGGCCATAGCTTACTGGCCCACCCGTGGCGGTGCTGTTGATCCACGGCAAGCCGATCAATGACCTTCGCATCACGTTCGCGACAAAGTTCTTCAAAGTCTTCGAAGGTGCAGAAGTGAATGTTCGGCGTGTTGTACCAGGTGTACGGCAGAAATTCCGACACCGGCATGCGGCCCTTGCTTGCCAGATACCAGCGGCAGCGCCAGTGACCGAAGTTGGGGAAGGTGATGATGCACTGACGACCGACCCGCAGCATTTCGTCGAGGATCTTGTCCGGGTAATGCACGGCTTGCAGGGCCTGGGTCATGACGACGATGTCGAAACTGTTGCTGGCGAAGTTGCCCAGCCCTTTGTCCAGGTCCTGCTCGATGACGTTGATACCCTTGGCCACGCATTCGGCGATGTTGTCGGCGTCGTTTTCCAGGCCATAACCGGTGACATTCTTGTTGTCGCGCAGCCAGGTCAGCAGTTCGCCGTCGCCGCAGCCGAGGTCGAGCACGCGGCTGCCGGCGGGGATCCATTCCTGGATGATTTCCAGATCAGCTCTCATGGCTTGTTCACACCGTAATTCGGTTCATGTAATTGCCGAACGCCTGCAAATAGCGCGGGATCGGAATCAGGAAGGCGTCGTGGCCCTGGGGTGCATCGATTTCCAGGTAGCTCACGTCTTTGCGTGCCGCCATCAGCGCGTCCACCAGCTCCCGCGAGCGAGCCGGGGAGAAGCGCCAGTCGGTGGTGAATGACATCACGCAGAACTTGGCGGTGGCGTTTTCAAAAGTTTTCGCCAGGTTATCGTCGAAGTTCGCCGCAGGATCGAAGTAGTCCAGGGCTTTGGTCATCAACAGATAAGTGTTGGCATCGAATCGTCCGGAGAATTCTTCACCCTGATAGCGCAGATAGCTTTCGACCTGGAACTCGACGCTGTGGAAGTCGTAGTTGAGCTTTTCGCTCTTCAGGCCGCGACCGAATTTCTCGCCCATCGAGTCGTCGGACAGGTAGGTGATGTGCCCGACCATCCGCGCCAGCATCAGCCCACGCTTGGGGATCACACCTTGTTCCTGGAACGAACCGCCGTGGAATTCCGGGTCGGTGAGGATCGCCTGACGCGCGACTTCGTTGAAGGCGATGTTCTGTGCCGACAGCTTGGGCGCCGAGGCGATAGCCAGGCAGTGACGCACGCGATCCGGGTAGGTGATAGTCCACTGCAAGGCCTGCATGCCGCCGAGGCTGCCACCGATCACGGCGGCGAACTGACGAATGCCGAGCCGGTCGGCCAGACGCGCCTGGCTGTGCACCCAGTCTTCTACGGTGAGCACCGGGAAGTCGGCGCCGAATGGCTTGCCGGTTTCCGGGTTGATACTGCTCGGGCCAGTGGAGCCGTTGCAGCCGCCCAGATTGTTCAGGCTGACCACGAAGAACTTGTTGGTGTCGATCGGTTTGCCGGGGCCGATGCAGCTGTCCCACCAACCGGGCTTGCGGTCGTCGACGCTGTGATAGCCGGCGGCATGGTGATGCCCGGACAAGGCGTGGCAGATCAGCACGGCGTTGCTCGCCTGTGCGTTCAGCGTGCCGTAGGTTTCGTAGATCAGGTCGTAGGCGGGCAGCGAACGGCCGCAGGCCAAAGCCAGAGGTTCACTGAAGTGCGCCGTTTGCGGCGTCACCAGACCAACAGAATCGGGGGGAAAGGCAGCTGGCATCGACCCTGCTCTCGTTGAAATGAGGCGTAAGTCTAAAGACCGGGGGGGTTAGCGGCAAGCAACGATAAGGCCTGATCGTTGATTGAGCGAAGTCCTTGTGGTGAGGGGATTTATCCCCGATGGCTGCGTAGCAGCCCTGTAATCTTTGGCCGTACCGAGAGAATGGGGTTGGCAGCAACAAGGGGGCCGCTTCGCGACCCATCGGGGATAAATCCCCTCACCACAGTGGATCAGACCGGACGCACCAGATCAGGCAACTCCGGCAGCTTCTTCGGTGCACAGATCTTCACCCGTTTCTGCCGGTTCAACTCGCCGCTGAGCAAACTGACCTGGCTTTTGGACACCCCGAAAGCCTTGGCCAGAAAGCCCATCAGATACGCATTGGCCTTGCCCTCGACCGGCGGCGCCGTGAGGCGGATCTTCAGGCGGTCACCGTGCAGCCCGGCGAAATCATCGCTGCGGGCTGCCGGTTGCAGATGACATTCGAGGATCAAATCGTCCCCATCCCAGCGAAACCAGCTCACATCAGCAGGCGCAGGATTTCCGGCATCATCGTCATCGCCGCCAGATTGTTGATCACCAGCATGTCGATCAGCTTCAGCGCGAGGAAGGCGAAGATCGGCGACAGGTCCAGACCGCCGAGGTTCGGCAGAATCTTGCGGAACGGTGCCAGCGCCGGCTCGCAGATCTGGTTGACCAGTTCAGCGCCCGGGTTGTGGCTGCCTGGGGCGACCCACGACAGGATCACGCTGATGATCAGGGCGAAGAAGAAGATCTTCAGGAACAGCGCGATCACGCCGATGATCGACCAGATGAACAGCTGCAGCGGGTTACCGGTGGTGCCGTAGGTCAGCAGCAGGGTCAGGGCCATCAAGGCCAGTTGCACCAGAATTGCCAGCACCAGCGATGACATATCCAGGCCGAACAGGCTCGGGATGATCCGGCGCAGCGGCTTGAGCAGCGGCTGGGTGGCCTTGACCACGAACTGGCACAGCGGGTTGTAGAAATTCGCCCGCACCAGTTGCAGGACGAAGCGCAACAGCACGATCAGCAGGTACAGGCTGCCGAGGGTTTGCAGCACGTAAACCGCTGCGGTGTTCAATCCAATCATGTAAGGCTCCTTATTTGCCCAGTTGTTCGGCCATTTCGGCCGAGCGGTGCGCGGCGGCGCCGAGTGCTTTTTCCACCAGGGCTTCGAAGCCATTAGCCTGGAATGATTTGATCGCGGCCTCTGTGGTGCCATTTGGCGACGTCACGCGACGGCGTAGTTCGGCAGCGTCGACATCGCTGGATACCGCCATGTGCGCGGCGCCCAGCGCCGTTTGCAGGGTCAGTTGTTCGGCGATTTCTTTTGGCAGGCCGAGTTTGACGCCGGCAGCGGTCATCGCTTCGATCAGCAGGAAGAAGTACGCCGGGCCGGAGCCGGAGACGGCGGTCACGGCATCGAGTTGCTGCTCTTCGTCCAGCCACAGCGCAATGCCCACGGCGGACAGCAGCTCTTCAGCCTGCTGACGCTGTTCGGCAGTCACTTCGCTGGTGGCGTACAAACCGCTGACGCCCTGACGCAGCAGCGCCGGGGTGTTCGGCATGCAGCGCACGATCGGCTGCTCGCCGAGCCACGCAGTCATGCTCGCGCAGGTGATGCCGGCTGCGATCGACACCACCAGTTGCTGCGGTTTCAGGCTTGGACGGATGGCTTCGCACACGGCTTTCATCGCCTGTGGCTTGACCGCCAGCACGATCACGTCGACACCGTCGATGGCCTGCGCGTTGTCAGCGAAGGTTTCGATGCCGTGTTCGGCGCTGACGCGTTGGCGGGTTTCTTCACCCGGATCGCTGGCGCGGATGTGGCTGGCTTGCAGACCCTTGGCGCGCAGGCCGCCGATCAGACTGGCGGCCATGTTGCCGGCACCGATAAAGGCAATACGTGTGTTGCTCATGTCAGGTCCTTTTTCAGATGGCTGTCGGTCATTGCTGACCGTAATCTCTGGCACCAAACAGGGCGGTACCGATCCGCACCCAGGTGGCGCCTTGGGCGATGGCCGACTCGAGGTCGTGGCTCATGCCCATGGAAAGTGTGTCGAGCGGCAGATTCAGGCTGGCCTGCAAACGTTGCACGGCAGCAAAAGCGGCGTCTTGTTCGGCGCGATCTTCGGTCGGCTCGGGAATCGCCATCAGCCCGCGCAGTTTCAATCGGGGCAGGGCGCTGATGGCCTCGGCCAGCGCCGGCAGGTCGGCCGGGGTGCAGCCGGACTTGCTGGCCTCACCACTGACGTTGACCTGAATGCAGATGTTCAGCGGCGGCAGCTCGGTCGGGCGCTGCTCGGACAGGCGTTGGGCGATTTTCAGGCGATCCACGGAGTGCACCCAGTCGAAATGCTCGGCGATAGCGCGAGTCTTGTTCGATTGAATGGGGCCGATGAAGTGCCAGATCAAGGGCAGGTCGGCCAGTTCGAGCTGTTTGCCCAAGGCTTCCTGCAGATAGTTCTCGCCAAAGTCACGCAGGCCGGCGGCGTAGGCTTCACGCAGGGCCTGCGCCGGTTTCGTCTTGCTGACGGCGAGCAATTGAACGCTGTTTTCGTCACGACCGGCCGCTTTGGTCGCGGCCTGGATACGCGAACTAACCTGGAGAATGTTGTCTGCTATCGTGGACATCAAGAGGCGCCGGCGGTCTGAAGGTTCGCGGCATTCTACTGGAATTGAGGGACGCTATGGATATCACTGAACTGCTGGCGTTCAGCGCCAAACAGGGCGCTTCCGACCTGCACCTGTCGGCCGGTCTGCCGCCGATGATCCGCGTCGATGGCGATGTACGGCGGATCAATCTGCCGGCGCTGGATCACAAGCAAGTGCACGAATTGATCTACGACATCATGAACGACACCCAGCGCGTCGACTTCGAGAAACACCTGGAAACGGATTTCTCGTTCGAGGTTCCCGGCGTCGCGCGTTTTAGGGTCAATGCGTTCAACCAGAACCGCGGCGCCGGTGCGGTGTTCCGCACCATCCCGTCGAAAGTGCTGAGCATGGAAGACCTCGCCATGGGCGATGTGTTTCGCAAGATCACCGATGCGCCACGCGGGCTGGTGCTGGTGACCGGGCCGACCGGCTCCGGCAAATCGACCACGCTGGCGGCGATGATCGATTACCTCAATACCCATCGCCATCACCATATCCTCACCATCGAAGACCCCATCGAATTCGTCCACGAATCGCGCAAATGCCTGATCAATCAGCGCGAAGTCCATCGCGATACCCGCAGTTTCGCCACGGCATTGCGCTCGGCGCTGCGCGAAGACCCGGACGTGATCCTGGTGGGGGAGATGCGCGACCTGGAAACCATCCGCCTCGCACTGACTGCCGCCGAGACCGGGCACCTGGTATTCGGCACGCTGCACACGACGTCGGCCGCCAAGACCATCGACCGAGTTGTCGATGTGTTCCCGGGCGACGAGAAGTCCATGGTGCGTTCAATGTTGTCCGAGTCGCTGCTGGCGGTGGTGTCGCAAACGCTGATCAAGAAGATCGGCGGCGGGCGGGTGGCGGCGCATGAAATCATGCTGGGAACGTCGGCGATCCGGAACCTGATCCGCGAGGACAAGGTGGCGCAGATGTATTCGGCGATTCAGACCGGTGGGTCGTTGGGGATGCAGACACTCGACATGTGCCTGAAGGAGCTGGTGACCAAGGGCTTGATCAGCCGCGAGCATGCGCGGGAAAAGGCGCGTACGCCGGATAATTTCTAAAGGCCAAAAGCAAAAGATCGCAGCCTTCGGCAGCTCCTACAGTGATTTGTGTAGGAGCTGCCGAAGGCTGCGATCTTTTGATCTTGATTAGAAAGCTTAGCGCTGAACCACGCGCATCTGCTTGCCGCCCGGTTCTTTCGGCAGCACACGCTTGGCAACCACGTAGTGCTGTTCCCAGTACGGCTTGTTCAACGTATCGATGCTGACCGCTTTGCCACGGCGTGGTGCGTGGATGAAGCGGTCGTTGCCCAGGTAGATGGCAACGTGGTTGACCCGACGGCTCTTGATGTTGAAGAAAATCAGGTCGCCCGGTTTCAGGTCCTTGCGTTCGACTTTCTCGCCATGCCCGCTGGCCATGGCGTTGGAGGTACGTGGCAGGTCGAACGTGGCGTCGTTGAACGCATATTTGACCAGACCGCTGCAGTCGAAGCCTTTACTTGGGCTGCTGCCGCCCCAACGGTAGGGAGTACCGAGGACGTTCACCGCACGGCTCAGGACGTTGCTGCTTTCCTTGTTGGCCATCGGTGGCACCAGCTTGCCGTGACTCTTGCTGGCGAGCGTGGTGTGTTTCGTTTGTTTGCTGCTTTTGCTCGAAGGAGCCGAAGCATGGGATTTAGGGGTGAAACCGTTAACGTTGGGAAGACGTTGCTCACGATTGGTGGCGTGGGCGGCCAGTGGCATTAATAGGCAAATAGTTAGCCATGTCTTGAAAAATGGTCGCATTAGGCGTGGCTCTTAGGTGGTAGCGCGCAACTTTATAACAGCTTTTTTGTCCCTTCCGAGGCCGTTGGTCGATTCAATCGGGAGGCAACGGAACCAAACAAGCGGCAAATGGACGCGATTGTCCGACAGAAGTCCGGTGGTATAAGGCTTTGACGGACGACACAGTAACATTTGCCGTACGTCGGCTCCCTGTAAAAAAGTCACAAAGAATTAAAGAAAATTTATCTATCGAGTGAATCGAGGTCTTCATGAACCGCTATCAGCAGGTCGCTGCACCGCAGGATACCCACAGCAAAATCATCGGTTATCTGCTGTGGATTTTTGGTTTCACCGGCGCTCACCGCTTCTATTACGGCAAGCCGGTGACCGGGACGATCTGGTTCTTCACCTTCGGTCTGCTGGGCATTGGCTGGCTGATCGACGTGTTCCTGATCCCGGCAATGGATCGCGAGGCGGATCTGCGTTTCACCGCAGGGCCGATCGAATACAACGTGGCGTGGATTCTGCTGACGTTCCTGGGCGTGTTCGGCGTGCACCGGATGTACCAGGGCAAGTGGATCAGCGGGTTGCTGTATCTGCTGACCGGCGGGTTGTTCTTTATTGGTGTGCTGTATGACTTCTGGACCCTGAATGATCAGGTGTCGGTGCGCAACGCGCAGAATCGCGGCGCCTTTCAGTAACCTGTGGCGAGGGGATTTATCCCCGATGGGGCGCGTAGCGGCCCTAAAACATTCAACCGCGGAGGAACTGAAATCACCGCGGTTGTAGATCGAGGGCTGCTGCGCAGCCCATCGGGGATAAATCCCCTCGCCACAATGTCCCTCAGCAGCCGGTTACGCCTGGTGGCTGATCCGCCCGTCCACCAGCGTATAGCGCACCACGCCCGGCAGGCTGTGCCCGAGGAACGGGCAGTTCTCGCCCTTCGACAGCCAGCCTTCGCCGGCCACGGTGGAGGCTTTCGGGTCGAACAGCACGATATCCGCCGCACCACCGACTTCCAGTTTGCCCGCCGGCAAACGCAGTGCATCCGCAGGCCCGGCACTCAGGCGCGCCAGCAAGGTCGGCAGATCCAGTAAACCATCCTCAACCAGCGTCATCGCCAGCGGCAGCAGCAATTCCACACTGCTGATGCCCGGCTCGGTCGCGCCGAACGGTGCCAGTTTGGCGTCGCGTTCGTGCGGCTGGTGATGGCTGGAGATCGCCGAAATCACCCCGGACTTCACCGCTTCACGCAGGCCGTCGCGGTCGGCGCGGGTGCGCAGCGGCGGTTGCACGTGATACAGGCTGCTGAAGTCGATCAGCGCTTCATCGGTAAGGATCAGCTGATACAGGGCGACATCTGCAGTGACCTGCAAGCCACGGGCCTGCGCCTGAGCGATCAAGGCCACGCCGCGCGCGCTGGTCAGTTGGCTGAAGTGCGCGCGCACGCCAGTCTGCTCGACCAGCAGCAGATCGCGAGCCAGAGCCACGGTTTCCGCGGTTTCCGGAATCCCCGGCAGGCCGAGGAAACTGGCAACCGCGCCTTCATGGGCCAGACCGCCATCGGCCAGATCGTGATCCTGCGAATTGAAAATCACCGTCAGGTCGAAAGTGGCCGCGTATTCCAGCGCCCGGCACAGGGTGCGGGTGTTGCGGAAACTCTCCAGGCCATTGCCGAACGCCACACACCCGGCGTCGCGCAGCGCCACCAGCTCAGCCAACTGTTCGCCGTCCAGGCCTTTGCTCAGCGCGCCGATCGGAAACACCTTGGTGTTGCCGGCTTCGCGGGCGCGGTCGAGGATCAGTTCGGCCACGGCCGAGGTATCGAGTACCGGTTTGGTTTTCGGCGGGCAGCACAGACTGGTCACGCCGCCCGCCGCCGCCGCGCGGGTTTCGCTGACGATGCTGCCTTTGCGGCTGTAGCCCGGTTCGCGCAGGGCGACGTTCAGATCGACCAGCCCGGGCGCGGCAACGAGACCTTGAGCGTCGATGGTTTCAACGGCAGTGAAACCGGCGGGTGCGGCGCCGAGGGCGACGATCTTGCAGGCTTCAACGTGGATATCGGTGATTTGATCCAGGCCGCTGCTTGGATCGATGACGCGGGCGCCGAGAATGCTGAGCTTCACTGGGCGTTCTCCTGCTCGAATTGGCGCTGGGCGGTTTGCCCGCTCATGGCCATGGACAGCACGGCCATGCGGATCGCAATGCCGTAGGTGACTTGATTGAGGATCACTGAGTGCGGGCCGTCGGCCACCGCGGACTCGATTTCCACCCCCCGGTTGATTGGCCCCGGGTGCATGACGATGCAATCGGGCTTGGCCCCGGCCAGACGCGCGGTAGTCAGGCCGAACAGGCGGTAGAACTCGCCTTCGCTCGGCAGCAGGCCGCCGCTCATGCGCTCACGCTGCAGGCGCAGCATGATCACCACGTCGACGTCCTTCAGGCCTTCATTCATGTCGGTGTAGACCTTGACCCCGTACTGCTCGATGCCGATCGGCAGCAGGGTCTTCGGCGCGATCACGCGGATGTCAGGGCAGCCCAGGGTCTTCAGGGCCAGCATGTTCGAGCGCGCGACCCGCGAATGCAGGATGTCGCCGACAATCGCCACCGAGAGGTTTTCGAAACCGCCCTTGTGCCGACGGATGGTGAGCATGTCGAGCATGCCCTGGGTCGGGTGCGCATGACGGCCGTCGCCGCCGTTGATGATCGCCACCTGCGGGCAGACATGCTCGGCGATGAAGTGTGCGGCGCCGGAATCACCGTGGCGCACGACGAACATGTCGGCGGCCATGGCCTCGAGGTTGCGCAGGGTGTCGAGCAGGGTTTCGCCCTTGCTGGCCGACGAGGTCGACACGTTCAGGGTGATCACGTCCGCCGACAGCCGCTGGGCCGCCAGTTCGAAGGTGGTGCGGGTGCGGGTGGAGTTTTCGAAGAACACGTTGCACACGGTCTTGCCGCGCAGCAACGGGACCTTCTTCACCGCCCGGGCACCGACTTCGAGGAACGAGTCGGCAGTGTCGAGGATTTCCGTCAGCAACTCGCGGCGCAGGCCGTCGAGCGAGAGGAAGTGGCGCAGCTGGCCCTGATCATTGAGCTGCAGCGGGCGCTTGGTATCTAGAGGCGTCATCGCGAGGGGGACTCTCAATAAGGGCGGGTTAAGGATTCAGGTCTTGCAGTTCGAGCGTCAGCGGCTCCGGGCCGGACAACTTGACCCGCTCATTGGCGGCCAGCGACAGGGTCGCACCCACCACGTTCGGGCGGATCGGCAGCTCGCCGGCGTCCAGGTCGAGCAGGCAGACCAGGGTCACGCTGGCCGGGCGGCCGTAGTCGAACAGTTCGTTCATGGCGGCGCGGATGGTCCGGCCACTCATCAATACGTCGTCGATCAGCACCAGGTGCTGGCCTTCGATCTCGAAGGGCAGGGCCGACGGACGCACTTGCGGGTGCAGGCCGTTCTGGCTGAAGTCGTCGCGGTAGAAGGAAACATCCAGCGTGCCCAGCGGCGCGTCACTGCCCAGTTCCTTGAGCAGGGCCTGTGCGACCCAGATACCACCGGTGCGAATGCCGATGTAACGCGGCTCGCGGATATCACGCTGTGCAAGGTGCGCCTTGAGGCGGGTCGCCATCTGGCTGATCAGATCGGCGGGATTGGGCAGGCTCATGGATGCTCCTTCGTGATTCCGAGCCGCGTCCTGCCGGACGTGGCTGGGTTTATAACCAAAAGAAAAGCGCCGAAGCGCTTGTCAGGATTCAAACAATGCAGTGTTTTCATCGAGCCAGCCCTGCAGCAGCAGAGCGGCGGCGATGGCGTCCACCGGGTTGTCGCGGTAACTGCCTTTCTGCCCGCCACGCACCAGTCGCTCACCCTTGGCTTCAAAGGTGGTCAGGCGTTCGTCGTGGGTATAGAAGGGCACATTGAAACGGCCATTGAGACGGCGGGCGAATTTCTCCGCGCGCAGGCACATCTCGCTGGGCGTGCCGTCCATGTTCAGCGGCAGGCCGACCACCACGGCGTCGGGTTTCCATTCCTTGAACAGCGCTTCGACCTGATTCCAGTCGGGCACGCCGTTCTGCGCTTTCAGGGTGCACAGCTCACGGGCCTGGCCGGTAATCACCTGGCCGACCGCAACGCCGATCTGTTTGGTGCCGTAGTCGAAGCCGAGAATCAGGCGCAGGGCCATCAGGCGTGCCCCGCCTGACTGGTCAGCAGGCTGAGGTTGATCCCCAGATGCCGTGCCGCCGCTTCCAGACGCAGCTCGCTGCTGGTGTTGAACAGGATGTCGGCGTCGTACGGGCAGGTCAGCCAGGCGTTGTCGGCCAGTTCGGCTTCCAGTTGCCCGGCTTCCCAACCGGCGTAGCCGAGGGTGATCACGCTTTTCACCGGGCCCACGCCGTCAGCGATGGCGAACAGCACGTCCTGCGAAGTGGACAGCGCCAGATCACCTTCGAGCTCAACGGTGGCCTGAAAGGTCTTGCCGGCCGGGTGCAGGACGAAACCGCGATCAGTCTGCACCGGGCCGCCGATGAAGATCGGCACATGCTGGCACAGCGCTGGCGGATCGATGTCCGGGCGCAATTGCTCGAGGATGTCAGCCAGATTCAGCTCTTGCGGTCGATTGACCACCAGCCCCATGGCGCCATTGGCCGTGTGCTCGACGATGTAGGTCAAGGTGTGGGCAAAGTTCGGGTCGGCCATATGCGGCATGGCGATCAGGAAATGATGCTTGAGGTAGCTGGGGCTGACGTTTTTCATGAGCGATAGTGTGGCGTTCAAGGGGCGAACTGACAAGCTGAGGATCAGAGAACAACGCAGATCCATTGTTGAAGTTGAACCTTTGTGGTGAGGGGATTTATCCCCGATGGGGCGCGAAGTGGCCCTCAATCCATTGACGTGATATGCCTGACATACCGCGTGTGCTGGTTTTGCGACTGCTTCGCAGCCGATCGGGGATAAATCCCCTCACCACAAAAAACCTGTATGCCGGCGGTCAGTTGCTGGAAAGCTTGTCGCCCCGGGCGAATTTCCAGGTGCGGATGATTTCCAGTCGGTCGATATCCGACAGATCGCCGGTAAACGGCGCGAACGGCGCCGCCAGTCGGACGATGCGCTGCGCCGCCTGATCCAGCAGCGGCTGGCCGGAGGATTCCAGCACCAGCACTTCATACAGCGAGCCGTCGCGGTTGATCGAAACCATCAGGCGCAGGTTGCCGTAAATCTGCTTGCGCCGCGCTTCTTCCGGGTAATTGAGGTTGCCGATGCGCTCGACCTTCTTGCGCCAGTCATCCTTGTACCAGGCGCCCTTGTCGCGCATGGTCGAGGCCGCGCTCAAGCGGTGAATCCGCGGGCGCTTGGCGTACAGCTGCTGTTCGTTGGCCAGTTCGGCTTCGAGGCTGGCGATGTCGCTGGACAGCTGCGAGCTGTCGAATGTCGGCGCGTTGACCGCAGGCTTGGTTTCGGTTTTGGTTTCTTCTTTCTTGGTCGGCGCCTTTTGCTGTTTCGGCGCCACCGTGGTCACCGCAGCTTTCGGCGCGGCCTCGCGTACTTCCGGCTTGGCGGCCGGAGGCGGGGTGACTTTCTTGACCTGATTGTCCTGGAACGGCGCGACCTCGGTGGTCTTGGGAATCGCCTTCTTGTCGAGGGTGCCGCTGCCTTCCTGGTTTTCCTGAGCGAGGAAATCAGCCTTCTTCGGCTTGGTTTCGCTCTTGAAGGTGGCGAGGGTGATTTCCAGGGTTTTGCTGATTTGCTTGGGTTCGACCATGGTAAAGCCGACGCCGAGCAGCAACGCCAAATGAATCAGCGCCGCGAGAAACAGGGTAAAACCGAGGCGATCGGCCGGGCGCACGCCACGCTGGGCGAGTTCTGCGGGCAGATCGGACGGGAGGGTCATGACAAGAAAACCAACATCGCGTTTTTCAGAGGCTGCGCATGATAACGCAATGTTGGTTTCACGCCTTGGGCTTCACGCTTCAAGCGACAGACTGCATGTGACGTGCATCAAGCTTGTGGCTTTTTGCCGGCGGCTTGCAGCTTCTTGTCGATCGCGTCCATCAGCATGCCGCCGATGTCGGTGCCGAACGCGTTGTCGATTTCGCGGATGCAGGTCGGGCTGGTGACGTTGATTTCCGTCAGGTGCTCACCGATCACATCCAGACCGACGAACAGCAGGCCTTTCTCACGCAGGATCGGGCCGACTTGCGCGGCGATCCAGCGATCCTTGTCGGTCAGCGGCCGCGCTTCACCACGACCACCGGCCGCGAGGTTGCCACGGGTTTCGCCTTGAGCCGGAATTCGCGCCAGGCAGTAATCCACCGGCTCGCCGTCGATCATCAGGATGCGTTTGTCGCCGTCGACGATGGCCGGCAGGTAGCCCTGAATCATGATCTGCTGCTTGCCGTGCAGCGTCAGGGTTTCAAGGATCACCGACAGGTTCGGGTGACCGGCGGTATGACGGAAGATCGACGAACCGCCCATGCCGTCCAGCGGCTTGAGGATGACGTCGCCATGGTGGTCGGCGAACTCACGCAGCACGTCCGGACGACGGCTGACGATGGTCGGCGGCGTGCACTGCGGGAACAGCGTGGCGAACAGCTTTTCGTTGCAGTCGCGCAGGCTCTGCGGTTTGTTGACCACCAGCACGCCGGCGGTTTCGGCCTGTTCCAGCAGGTAGGTGGAGTAGACGAACTCCATGTCGAACGGCGGATCCTTGCGCATCAGGATCACGTCCAGGTCGCTCAGCAGGTTGTCCTGCTCGGCGTCCAGTTCGAACCATTTTTCCGGGTTGGCGAAGACTTTCAGCGGCTTCATGCGCGCCCGGGCCTGACCTTCGGCCTGATACAGGTCGCGCTGCTCCATGTAGAACAGTTCCCAGCCACGTTTCTGCGCGGCCAGCAGCATGGCCAGCGAGCTATCCTTTTTATAGGAAATGCTGGCGATAGGGTCCATGACAATCCCGACGCGAACGCTCATTGGGTTTTCCTCGACAATTGGCTACCGGATCGGTATTGAAAAAGTGCCGCCAGAGTGGCGCTGGCAGGGTTTTCGGTCAAGGAAAAACCCGTCGATAGATTGCATCTGGAGACTGTGCTAAAAAGGCTGGCATAGCGTGCTGGCCCTTGAGCATCAAGGGTTTCCAGCCATTACTCATCGCAAAACGGACAATTTGATTCGCAAAGGCGACGGTAGAGCCCCCTTATGGAACAGCAGTCCAGCGCCTTGAAGGTCATGGTGATCGACGACTCGAAAACGATTCGTCGCACCGCCGAAACGCTGTTGAAGAATGTGGGCTGCGAGGTCATCACGGCCATCGACGGCTTCGACGCGTTGGCCAAGATCGCCGACAACCACCCCGGGATCATTTTTGTCGACATCATGATGCCGCGTCTGGATGGTTATCAGACCTGCGCTTTAATCAAGAACAACAGTGCGTTCAAGGCCACGCCAGTGATCATGCTGTCGTCGCGTGACGGGCTGTTCGACAAGGCCAAGGGGCGGATTGTCGGTTCTGATCAATTTTTGACCAAGCCTTTCAGCAAGGAAGAACTGCTCGACGCGATTCAGGCCCACGTTCCGGGCTTTGCCGCCGTTTTGCCGCAGTAAGACACGTACAGTGACGCTTGGCCAGCGGGCCGGGAGTCGACAAGAAAAATGGGGAAGACCATGGCACGTATCCTGATCGTCGATGATTCGCCGACTGAAATGTACAAACTCACCGGCATGCTGGAAAAGCACGGCCATGAAGTGCTCAAGGCCGAAAACGGCGCCGACGGCGTGGCCCTGGCCCGTCAGGAAAAACCCGACGCAGTGTTGATGGACATCGTCATGCCCGGCCTCAACGGCTTTCAGGCCACCCGGCAACTGACCAAGGATGCCGAGACCAGCCATATTCCGGTGATCATCATCACCACCAAGGATCAAGAAACCGACAAGGTTTGGGGCACGCGCCAGGGCGCGAAGGATTACCTGACCAAACCGGTCGAAGAAGACATGCTGATCAAGACCCTGAACAACGTGCTGGCCGGTTGATCGCGCGGCCATGAACCAGTCGCTGACCGCGTTCGAGCTGCTGTGGCAGATCGACCAGCGCTGCCGTCTGCTGGCGGCGGATCTGCCGTCGCAGCCCGGCCGTCAGGATCGCTGGAGCGGCATCGGCTTTCGCCTCGGTGAGCATTGGTACGTCACGCCGATGGGTGAAGTCAGCGAAGTGCTGCACGAACCGCGTTGCACTCAATTGCCCGGGGTCAAGCCGTGGGTCAAAGGGGTGGCTAACCTGCGTGGGCGCTTGCTGCCGATCATGGACCTGTGCGGCTTCTTCGGCCACGAGCTGTCACCGCTGCGCAAACAGCGGCGGGTGTTGGTGGTGGAGCACAACGACGTGTTCGCCGGGTTGCTGGTGGATGAGGTGTTCGGTCTGCAGCACTTCGAGCAGGACAGCTTCGAGCCGATCTCGATCAGCAAACGCCAGGGTTCCAAGGCCGAGTTCGTCAAAGGCTATTTCCGGCGCGAGCAGAACTGGCGGGTGTTCAGCCTGTTTGCGCTGGCCAGGTCGCCGGTGTTCATGAGCGTCGCGATATAGCCGAAGCACCATAAATCTATGGGGTGGGAGTCTGTGGCGAGGGGATTTATCCCCGATGGTTGGCGAAGCCAACCCAAAACCTGCATTCGCGATGTTCCAGATACCACTCAGTTTTGGGGCCGCTGCGCGACCCATCGGGGATAAATCCCCTCACCACAAATCCCACAGTGGACCGTGGCAGGTTTCATAGGCGAGGACCGATGACAAAAGCAAAAACAGGCAAGTCGGCAGAAGGGTCGCGCAGTCGTTCGCAGATCATCGTGCTGTTCATCGCACTGATCGTGTTCATCATGCTGCTGTTCGCCAACTTCGCCTATCTCAACACCCAGGCCAATTACGACAAGCAGTACATCGGCCACGCCGGTGAACTGCGGGTGCTGTCGCAACGCATCGCCAAGAACGCCACCGAGGCCGCCGCCGGCAAGGCCGCTGCGTTCAAGCTGCTGAGCGATGCGCGCAACGATTTTGCCCAGCGCTGGGGTTACCTGAAGAAGGGCGACCCGGCCACCGGCCTGCCACCCGCGCCCGCCACCGTGCGCCCGGAAATGCGCGCCGTGCAGCTGGACTGGGAACGCCTGCTGAAAAACACCGACGCGATTCTCTCCAGCGAACAGACCGTACTCTCGCTGCATCAGGTCGCCGCGACCCTGGCCGAAACTGTGCCGCAGTTGCAGATCGAATACGAAAAAGTCGTCGAAATTCTCCTGCAACGCGGCGCCCCGGCGGCGCAAGTGGCGATGGCCCAGCGTCAATCGCTGCTGGCCGAACGCATTCTCGGCGCGGTCAACACCGTGCTCGCTGGCGACGAAAATTCGCAGCAGGCCGCCGACGCTTTTGGCCGCGACGCCACCCGTTTCGGCCAGGTGCTCAACGGCATGCTGCAGGGCAACCCGACCCTGAAAATCAGCCAGGTCGAAGACCGCGACGCCCGTGCGCGCCTGAGTGAAATTTCCGAGCTGTTCCAGTTCGTCTCAGGCTCCGTGGACGAAATCCTCGAAACCTCGCCGGAGCTGTTCAAGGTCCGTGAATCGGCGAGCAACATCTTCAGCCTGTCGCAGACCCTGCTTGATGAGGCTTCACACCTCGCCAGCGGTTTCGAAAACCTTGCCGGCGGGCGCAGCACCGACACCATTGGCGGCTACGTGCTGGGCTTGCTGGCGCTGGCCTCGATCATCCTGATCGGCATGGTCATGGTCCGCGAAACCAATCGCCAGTTGCGCGAGACCGCCGAGAAGAACGAGCGTAACCAGAACGCGATCATGCGCCTGCTCGACGAGATCGAAGACCTCGCCGACGGTGACCTGACGGTGACCGCCTCGGTGACCGAAGACTTCACCGGGACCATCGCCGATTCGATCAACTATTCGGTCGACCAACTGCGCGATCTGGTCGCGACCATCAACCTTACTGCCGGCCAGGTGGCTGCCGCCGTGCAGGAAACCCAGGCCACTGCCATGCACCTGGCCCAGGCCTCGGAGCATCAGGCGCAGCAGATTTCCGAAGCCTCGACCGCGATCAGCGACATGGCCCAGTCCATCGATCAGGTGTCGGCCAACGCCGCTGAGTCCTCGGCGGTGGCCGAGCGTTCCGTGGAAATTGCCAACAAGGGCAACGAGGTGGTGCACAACACCATCCACGGCATGGACAATATCCGCGAACAGATTCAGGACACCGCCAAACGCATCAAGCGCCTCGGCGAGTCGTCCCAGGAAATCGGCGACATCGTCAGCCTGATCGACGACATTGCCGACCAGACCAACATCCTCGCGCTCAACGCGGCGATTCAGGCCTCGATGGCCGGGGACGCCGGACGCGGTTTTGCCGTAGTTGCCGATGAAGTGCAGCGGCTGGCCGAGCGCTCGTCCGCCGCCACCCGGCAGATCGAAACGCTGGTGAGGGCGATTCAGACCGACACCAACGAAGCGGTGATTTCCATGGAGCAGACCACCACCGAAGTGGTGCGCGGCGCCCGACTGGCGCAGGATGCCGGAGTGGCACTGGAAGAAATCGAAGGCGTTTCGAAAACCCTCGCCGCGTTGATTCAAAGCATCTCCAACGCGGCGCAGCAGCAGACCTCGTCGGCCGGGCAGATCTCGCTGACGATGAACGTGATTCAGCAGATCACCACGCAGACCTCGTCCGGCTCCACCGCCACCGCCGAGAGCATCGGCAATCTGGCGAAAATGGCCAGTCAGCTGCGCCGTTCGGTATCCGGTTTCACCTTGCCGTCGGCGTCCGCGACGGACAAGGCGTGAGTGGAGTGGTTATGGGTGACCGGCACGACTACGTGGCCCTCGAATGGGTCAAGGGTGAAATTGCCGAAACGCTGAAACAGGCGCATCAGGCAATTGAAGCCGTGCTCGATGACCCGCAGGCCGCGCCGGGGCTGGATGAGTGTCTGGCCTATATCCATCAGGTGCACGGCAGTTTGCAGATGGTCGAGTTCTACGGCGCGGCGTTGCTGGCCGAAGAAATGGAGCATCTGGTCGAAGCCTTGCAGCAGGGGCGCGTCGCCCATCGGGACGAAGCCCTGCACCTGCTGCTGCAAGCCTTCGGGCAATTGCCGATCTATCTCGATCGGGTGCAGAGCGCCCGCCGCGATCTGCCGCTGGTGGTGCTGCCGCTGATCAACGACCTGCGCAGTGCCCGCGGCGACAGCCTGCTCTCGGAAACCAGCCTGTTCAGCCCGCCACTGCCGGACTTGCCGCCGTTGAGCGCAGAAGCCTTGGCCGCGCTGGAGCCGGCCGAGTGGCCCAACGTGCTGCGCAAGTTGCGCCAGATGCTGCAAATGGCGCTGGTCGGGTTGCTGCGCGAGCAGGATGACCAGACCCACCTCGACTACCTGGCGAAAGTCTTCCAGCGCCTCGAAGCGCTGAGCGCCAATGCGCCGTTGAGCCCGCTGTGGCAGGTCGCTTCAGCGCTGGTCGAAGGCATGCGCGAAGGCGCCATCGCCAACAGTCCGGCGCTGCGCAGCCTGTTCAAGGACGCCGACAAGGAACTCAAGCGCCTGCTCGAACAAGGCCCGCGCGGCCTCAATCAGCCGCCCCCGCCGGAGTTGCTGAAAAGCCTGCTGTTCTATATTGCCAAAGCCGAACATCCCACCGGGCAGATGCTGACCATGAAAGATCGCTACTCCCTGGACGACGCGTTGCCCGACAGCGCGATGGTCGACGAAGAACGCGCGCGCCTGGCCGGCCCCGACCGCGATGCGATGCGCTCGGTGCTGGCGGCGCTATGCGAAGAGCTGGTGCGGGTCAAGGAGCGCCTCGACCTGTTCGTGCGCAGCGACCGTCAGCACACCTCCGATCTGGAGAGTCTGCTGGCGCCGCTGCGGCAGATCGCCGACACCCTCGCGGTGCTCGGTTTCGGCCAGCCGCGCAAAGTCATCATCGATCAACTGGCGGTGGTGCTCAGCCTCGCTCAGGGCCAGCTCGAACCGAACGACGCGACCCTGATGGACGTTGCCGGCGCGCTGCTTTACGTCGAAGCCAACCTCGCCGGAATGGTCGGCACCGTCGAGCCGGAAAGCCCCGAAGACGCGCGCCTGCCGACCACCGACCTGACGCAGATCCATCAGATCGTGATCAAGGAAGCACGCATCTGCCTGCAACAGGCCAAGGACATGATCGTCGATTACATCGACGCCGACTGGGATCGCCAGCAACTGCAACCGTTGCCGGAACTGCTGACCCAGGTGCGCGGCGCGCTGGCGATGATTCCGTTGAGCCGCGCGGCGAGTCTGGTCGAAGCCTGCAACAGCTTCATTCGCGAGCATTTGCTGCTCGATCCGCACGAGCCGGGCTGGCAGCAACTGGATCATCTGGCCGACGTCATCACCAGCCTCGAGTATTACCTCGAACGCCTGAGCGACGACCCGCAAGCGCCGAATGAACAACTGCTGGATGTTGCACAGAAGAGCCTCGCCAGCCTCGGTTTCTTTCCTGACGAGCCACCCGGCGAACCTCACGTGCCGCTGCTCGACGATGTGCTCAGCCCCAGCGAAGCGCTGGTGATGCAGGATCTGCAAGCGCTGGATGACCCCGATACCGTGCAGTCGCTGGCCGAGGTGCTGGCCAGTCCGGTATCGGCAGTCAACCCGCCGGCCTTGATCACCCCCGGCAGCCTGATGCCACCACCGGCCGATGAAGAACCGGTGGACGATGAACTGCGCGAAGTGTTCCTCGAAGAGACCGACGAAGTCCTCGAAGTCCTGCACGAATACCTGCCGCGCTGGTCGGCTGACACCCATGACCGCGCCGCCCTGACCGAACTGCGTCGGGCCTTTCACACCTTGAAGGGCAGCGGGCGCATGGTTCGTGCGCTGATCCTTGGCGAACTGGCCTGGGCGGTGGAAAACCTGCTCAACCGCGTGCTGGAACACAGCGTCGAACCTGGCGCGCAGGTGCAGCAGTTGCTCACCGACACGGTGTTGCTGCTGCCGGAACTGATCAGCGAATTCGCCACTCAGCGCCAGCGTCAGCGCAGCGATGTCGATCAACTGGCGGCCCGCGCGCATGCGCTGGCCAAAGGTGTCGAGCCGCTGGCGGCCGAAGACATCGATGACGTGGCGGCCCTCGATCCGCTGTTGCTGGAGATCTTTCGCAACGAGGCTGAAACCCACCTCGCCAGCCTCAACCGCTTCCTCGATCAGGCCGCCGAGCATGTGCCGCTGCCGGCCAGCGACGAATTGCAGCGCGCCTTGCACACGCTCAAGGGCAGTGCGTCGATGGCCGGCGTGTTGCCGATTGCCGAACTGGCCGCGCCGCTGGATAAGCTGGCGCGCGAGTTCAAGGCGCATCAGTTGCCGCTGGACCTCGATGAAGTGGAGTTGCTCCTCGAAGCCGAAGGCTTGTTCCGCGTTGGTTTGCGCCAGCTCAAGCACGATCCGCTGGCGCCGATTGTTGGTGCGCAGTCGCTGATCAAACGCACCGAAACGCTGCTGGCCGAACGTCTGGAAGCGATCCTCAGCGCGCCGAACACCGGCCTGCGGATCAAGCGCGATCCGCAACTGATCAACAACTTCCTCGCCCAGGGCATGGACATCCTGCTCGATGCCGAAAGCCTGTTGCAACGCTGGCAGCAACACCCCGGCGAGCGTCAGGAACTCAGCGCGCTGCTGGATGAGCTGACCACGTTGGGCGAAGGCGCGCACCTCGCCGATCTGCTGCCGGTGGATGTGTTGTGCGAAGCCTTGCTCGACCTCTACGGCGCGGTCGAAGAAAGCAGCCTGGCGGTCAGCGACAGGTTTTTCCACGAAGCCCAGAGCGCCCACGAAGCGCTGATCAACATGCTCGACGAACTGGCTGCCGGCCAGGAAGTTACCCCGCAGCCGCAGCGCATCCGCGCCTTGCACGAACTGCTGGATGAAAGCCTCGATCCGACGGCGATGGGGCTGATCCGCAGCGACGGCAGCCGCACTTTGAGCATCAGCGAACTGGGTGCCGCCACCGCCGAACTGTCCCGCGCCAATGTCGAGACTGCGCCGGACGACGAGATCGTCGAGATTTTCCTCGAAGAAGCGGTAGACATTCTCGACAGCGCCGGGCAAGCCTTGCAACGCTGGCTGAGCGACCCGGACAACGCTGCGCCGCTGTCGTCGTTGCAGCGCGATTTGCACACGCTGAAGGGTGGCGCGCGGATGGCCGAGGTCGACGCCATCGGCGATCTGGCCCATGAGCTGGAAAGCCTTTACGAAGGGCTGGTGGATCGTCGCTACAGTCACAGCGAGGCGCTGGGCCGCTTGCTGCACAAGGGCCATGACCGCCTGGCCTTGTTGCTGGAGCTGTTGCAGGCGCATCAACCATTGCGCCCGGCGCAGGATCTGATCGAGACGATCCGCCAGTTCCGCCAGGGCGCCGCCGGTACTGCCGAAGCGGCGCAACCGACGGCTGAATCAGACAGCGCGGCGCATGATCCGGAGCTGCTGGACATCTTCCTCGAAGAGGGTTTCGACATCATCGAAAGCTCCGGCGCGGCGTTGCTGCGCTGGCAGGCCGAGCCGGGCAATCGGCAGGAAGTGGAAACCCTGCTGCGCGATCTGCACACGCTCAAGGGCGGCGCGCGGATGGTCGAGATCGGCCCGATCGGCGACCTCGCCCATGAGCTCGAATTCCTTTACGAAAGCCTCGCCACCGGCGTGCTGCAGCCGTCCGCCGAACTGTTCGCGCTGGTGCAGCGCGGGCATGACCGCCTGGCGCAGATGCTCGACGGCGTGCGCGCCGGGCAGCCATGCCCGCCGGCGGATCGGCTGATCAATGCGATCCAGAATTTCAGCCATCCGGCGACCCCCGACACGCCGCCGTTGCTGCCGATTCCGGCCAAGACCGAGCCTGCGGCACCCGCCGCTGATGCCGGCGCGGACATGGTCAAGGTCTCCGCCGAACTGCTCGATGAGCTGGTCAACCTGGCCGGGGAAACCTCGATTTTCCGTGGGCGTATCGAGCAGCAAGTCAGCGATGCGCAAACCGCGCTGAACGAGATGGAAACCACCATCGAACGCATGCGCGATCAGTTGCGCCGGCTCGACACCGAAACCCAGGGGCGGATCCTCAGCCGTCAGCAAGTCGATGCCGAACGCCTCGGTTACGAAGAGTTCGACCCGCTGGAAATGGATCGTCATTCGCAGTTGCAGCAACTGTCGCGGGCGCTGTTCGAATCCGCTTCCGACCTGCTTGACCTCAAGGAAACCCTCGAGCGCCGTAATCTCGACGCCGAGAACCTGTTGCAGCAGCAGGGGCGAATCAATACCGAATTGCAGGAAGGCCTGATGCGCACGCGCATGGTGCCGTTCGAACGGATGTTGCCGCGCCTCAAACGCATCGTGCGGCAGGTCGCCGAAGAGCTGAACAAGGACGTCGCCTTCATCATCGGCAACGCCGAAGGCGAGATGGATCGCAACGTGCTGGAGCGCATGGCCGCGCCGCTGGAGCACATGCTGCGCAACGCCGTCGACCATGGTCTGGAGTCGGCCGAAGTGCGGCTGGCGGCGGGCAAACCGGCGCAGGGCACGATCACCCTGGACCTGACCCGCGAGGGTGGCGACATCGTTTTCGATATTCGCGACGACGGCGCCGGGGTGCCGCTGGACGCGGTGCGGCGCAAGGCGATCAAGCGCGGCCTGCTCGCACCGGACGCCGAGATCAGCGACCG
Source organism: Pseudomonas sp. m6p (assembly GCF_055760375.1). NCBI lineage: Bacteria > Pseudomonadati > Pseudomonadota > Gammaproteobacteria > Pseudomonadales > Pseudomonadaceae > Pseudomonas > Pseudomonas sp. m6p. The sequence goes on along the minus strand of NZ_CM147084.1, from coordinate 5,360,867 downwards.
CGACGTGCTGCAGTTCATCCTGCAGCCGGGCTTTTCCACCGCGGAAAAGATCACCCAGATTTCCGGACGCGGCGTCGGCATGGACGTGGTTCACGAAGAAGTCCGCCAGCTCGGCGGCACCATGAGCATCGACTCGGTGCCGGGGCAGGGCGTGCATTTCCGGATTCGTCTGCCGTTCACCGTGTCGGTCAACCGCGCGCTGATGGTGCAGTGCGGGGAGGATCAGTATGCGATTCCGCTGAACACCATCGAAGGCATCGTCCGGGTGTTGCCGAATGATCTGGAAGCGCACTACCGCAACGATCCGCCGAGCTACCACTACGCCGGTCAGCGCTATGAATTGTGTTATCTGGGCGAGCTGCTGAAAACCGTGCCACGCCCCAAACTGCTCGGCCAGAGCCTGCCATTGCCGGTGCTGCTGGTGCAGTGCAATGACCGGCACATCGCGGTGCAGGTCGATGCGATGGCCGGCACTCGCGAGATTGTGGTCAAGAGCCTCGGCCCGCAGTTTGCGGCGGTGCAGGGCGTGTCCGGGGCGACGATTCTCGGCGATGGCCGGGTGGTGCTGATTCTTGATTTGCTCGCGCCGATCCGCGCGATGCAGGCGCGGATCGCCCAGCATCCGGCGCAGGCGGACATCGACAGTGAGCCGCAAAAACCCCTGCTGGTACTGGTGGTCGACGACTCGGTCACCGTGCGCAAGGTCACCAGCCGTTTGCTCGAACGCCACGGCATGAACGTGCTGACCGCCAAGGACGGCGTCGACGCGATGCTGCTGCTCGAAGAACACATGCCTGACCTGATGCTGCTCGACATTGAAATGCCGCGCATGGACGGTTTCGAAGTCGCCACCCAGGTGCGCCACGACGAACGCCTGCAGCACCTGCCGATCATCATGATCACCTCGCGCACCGGGCAGAAACACCGCGACCGCGCGATGGCCATCGGCGTCAACGACTACCTCGGCAAGCCGTATCAGGAATCGGTGCTGCTCGAAAGCATTGCCCACTGGAGCAAGAAACATGCATGAGCGCCGCCACAACGCGCGCAGCAGCCAACTCACCGGCCTGTTGCTGCCACTGGCCGACCGCAACCTGATCCTGCCCAACGTCGCCGTCGCCGAGCTCATCGACTATCAGGCCAGCGCCTTCGACCTCGACACCCCGCCGTGGTACCTGGGGCGGGTGAGCTGGCGGGAGCGGCAGATTCCGCTGCTGAGTTTCGAGTCGGCGTGCGGGCAGAAAATCGTCATCGGCGAACGCGCGCGGATCGTCATCCTCAATGCCCTCGGCGGCTTGCCGCAGCTGAAATTCATCGCGCTGCTGGTGCAGGGGATCCCGCGTTCATACAAGCTCGACAGTCAGTTGAGTTATGTCGATGTGCCGTTGTGTGCGCTGGAGCAGGCGGCGGTGCAGGTCGGGGAACAGGTGGCCAAGGTCCCGGATTTGTTGGGGTTGGAGCAGTTGTTGGTGAAGGCTGGGCTGGTTCACTGATCCAGCCTTTGTGCTGCCCTGACTGGCCCTATCGCTGGCAAGCCAGCTCCCACAGTGTCCGCGTCGTATTCGGATTTTGTGAGTCACACAAAACCCTGTGGGAGCTGGCTTGCCAGCGATGGGGCCAGTTGAATCAGCAAATTCTTACAGGCAAATCTTCAATTTCTGCAGTGCAATAAACACATTCTGGCACAGCTGTTTAAAGACACTCAGTGTTACGCCTCACCAGCCTACAAATCCTTGCGCCACTGCCTACGCATGCACCAGAATCCGCCGGCTTGTGCGCCCTCGGCAGCCTGCGTAACTTGATTGCGTCACTGATTCCCAGTGATCGGGTTTAGCAGCCCGGCTTCGTTTTATTCCGGTCGTACAAGTCTCATCCGGTCAGGCATTCGCCTGCGCTTGATGGTGGCTGTGTGCATGGCACCTTCGGGTGCGCCGGGTTCCGGAATGACCGGTCTGCTAACTTGCGCACAGCCGCCACCCTACCGTTTAGCAGCGAGATGGTGCGGCCTCACAGAGGTACATTCCGATGTTCAAAGTAACACCTAACCCGCCGGTCACCGACACGGCATCCCCCTACGAAGCCCCCGAATCAAAGAAATTCCACGAAGCCGCCGAACGCGCCCTCGACCATTACCTCGGCCCGCCAAAACCCGACCTCATGGCCACGCCCTACACCCCCAACACGCTGTACATGGCCAACCCCGACGCCGACAGCGAATCCCTGCTGGCCGACGCCAGTGAATCCCTCGGCTCGGCCACGGTCATGCTCAACAATCATGCGGCGCTGGTGCAAGGCACGCACCTCAAGACGCTGCAGGGCATTGCTCAGGTGGTGATGGTGGCGGAGCTGGCGGTAAATCGGGTGTTGGATAAGTTGGTGCCGACGAACTGAGAAGCGCAATGCCTTCCCCTGTAGGAGCTGCGGCACGCTGCGATCTTTTGATCTTGATTCTGAGGATCAAAAGATCGCAGCCTCGTTTCACTCGACAGCTCCTACAGGGGATTTGGGTTGTCACATAGTGATTGAACAACCCAAAACCCTGTGGGAGCGAGCTTGCTCGCGAAGGCGTCGTCAAACGTTACGCTCAGCGTAATGATTCACCACCGCGCTTGATTGATGCCCCCACCCCACACTCCTAAGGTAGCTCCACGACAGCGAACCCCGTGGAGTGAGCATGACAACAACAATTTCCCCCGACTCGCGCTGGACGCGGCGGCGTGACGAGAAGCAGCGGCGTCTCGACAAGGTGCGCGGGCTGGCCGACGGTGTGGTGTTGCCCAGCGACAAGATCGTCGCCGCGCTTGAAGCGTTGATCCATCCCGGCGACCGGGTGGTGCTGGAGGGCAACAACCAGAAGCAGGCGGATTTCCTTTCCCGTTCGCTGGCCAAAGCCGATCCGGCCAAGCTGCATGATCTGCACATGATCATGCCCAGCGTCGGTCGCTCCGAGCATCTGGATCTGTTCGAACGCGGCATCGCCCGCAAGCTCGATTTCTCCTTCGCTGGCACCCAGAGCCTGCGCATCAGCCAGTTGCTCGAAGACGGCTTGCTGGAAGTCGGCGCGATTCACACCTACATCGAACTCTACGCGCGGCTGGTGGTGGACTTGATCCCCAACGTCGTGCTCTCGGCCGGGTTCATGGCCGACCGCGCCGGCAATATCTACACCGGCCCCAGCACCGAAGACACCCCGGCACTGATCGAACCGGCGGCCTTCAGCGACGGCATCGTCATCGTCCAGGTCAACCAATTGGTCGATGACGTCAGCGAACTGCCGCGCGTCGACATCCCGGCCTCGTGGGTGGATTTCGTGGTGGTGGCCGACAAGCCGTTCTACATCGAACCGCTGTTCACCCGCGACCCACGGCACATCAAACCGGTGCACGTGTTGATGGCGATGATGGCGATCCGCGGGATCTACGAAAAACACAACGTGCAGTCGCTCAACCACGGCATCGGTTTCAACACCGCTGCCATTGAGTTGATCCTGCCGACCTACGGCGAATCCCTCGGCCTCAAAGGCAAGATCTGCCGCAACTGGACGCTCAACCCGCACCCGACCCTGATCCCGGCGATCGAGAGCGGTTGGGTCGAGAGCGTGCATTGCTTCGGCACCGAACTGGGCATGGAAAACTACATCGCCGCGCGCCCGGACGTGTTCTTCACCGGCCGCGACGGCTCGCTGCGCTCCAACCGGATGTTCTGCCAACTGGCGGGGCAGTACGCGGTGGATCTGTTTATCGGCGCAACGTTGCAAGTCGATGGCGACGGCCATTCTTCGACCGTCACCCGTGGTCGCCTCGCCGGTTTCGGCGGCGCGCCGAACATGGGCCACGACCCGCGCGGTCGGCGTCACGGCACCCCGGCGTGGCTCGACATGCGCCACGACGACGCGCCGCAACCGATGCTCGAACGCGGCAAGAAACTTGTCGTGCAAATGGTCGAGACCTTCCAGGAGGGCGGCAAACCGACCTTCGTCGAAACCCTCGACGCGGTGGAAGTGGCGAAGAAAAGCGGTATGCCGCTGGCGCCGATCATGATCTACGGCGACGACGTCACCCACCTGCTCACCGAAGAAGGCATCGCCTACCTGTACAAAGCGCGCTCGCTGGAAGAGCGCCAGGCGATGATTGCAGCGGTCGCCGGCGTCACCGCCATCGGCCTGCGCCACAACCCGAAAGACACTGAACGCATGCGCCGCGAAGGCCTGATCGCTTTGCCCGAAGACCTCGGCATCCGCCGCACCGACGCCACCCGCGAACTGCTGGCGGCGAAAAGTGTGGCCGATCTGGTCGAGTGGTCCGGCGGCCTGTACAACCCGCCCGCCAAGTTCAGGAGCTGGTAATGCACGCACTCAATCTGCAAGCGAAACCCCTGAGCCTGAGCGAACGCATGGCCGATCTGGCGGTGGATGCGCTGATCGACGAAGCCGATCTCTCGCCGAAACCGGCGCTGGTCGACCGGCGTGGCAATGGCGCACACACCGATCTGCACTTGGGCCTGATGCACGCTTCGGCGTTGTCGTTATGGCCGGCGTTCAAGGAAATGGCTGAAGCGGCGGTGGACATCGGCGAAGTCGATTCAGCGTTGCGCGAAGCGATTGGCCGCCTCGGTCGCGAAGGCGAGCAAGCGATGCTCGCGACCACCAACGGGGTGAATACCCATCGCGGGGCGATCTGGGCCTTGGGCCTGTTGATCACCGCTGCTGCACTGGAACCGAAATCCTCAAGCGCCAACGCCGTCTCTCTTCGCGCCGCACGTCTGGCCTTGCTGGATGATCGCTACGCACCAAAACCGCTGAGCCACGGCGCTCAGGTCGCCCTGCGTTACGGCGCACGCGGTGCCCGTGAGGAAGCGCAACTCGGCTTCCCGTCCGTGCTGCAACGCGGCCTGCCGCAACTCAAACGCAGCCGCGCCAACGGTCACGGCGAACAGAATGCCCGGCTCGATGCGCTACTGGCGATCATGACCGATCTGGCCGACACCTGCGTGCTCTACCGCGCTGGTGAACAGGGCCTGCACGCTATGCAGCAAGGCGCGCAAGCGGTGCTCGACGCTGGCGGCAGCGCCAGCCTCACCGGGCGTCGGCGCCTGCACGCACTGGATCAACAACTCATCGCATTGAATGCCTCGCCCGGTGGCGCCGCCGACTTGCTCGCCGCCACGCTGCTGCTCGATCGAATCGAGCGCGACGGCATCCTTCAGGGAGCGTTTTGATGGAAACCTTATCCTTTGAATTCTCCGCCGGGCAGCCGCCGCGCGGGCGCGCGCTGGTCGGTTGTGTCGGCTCGGGCGATCTGGAAGTGCTGATCGAACCGGGGCTGGCCGGCAAGCTGACGATCAATGTGCAGACCTCGGTCAACGGTGCGCAGCAGCGCTGGCAGCATCTGTTCGCGCGGATGTTCGACGGCACCACGCCACCGGCGATGGCCATCGATATCCACGATTTCGGCGCCACGCCGGGGGTGGTGCGTCTGCGTCTGGAACAAGGTTTCGAGGAGATCGGCCATGACTGACAGCACAGCGCTGTTGCACAAGCACAGCTTTGTCGAACTCGGTGCGCGGCAACGGGCGAAAGCCTTGCTCGACGCCGGAACCTTCCGCGAATTGCTCGACCCGTTTCAACGGGTCATGTCGCCGTGGCTCGAACGTCAGGGCGTGGTGCCGCAAGCCGATGACGGCGTGGTGATCGCCAAGGGCAGCGTCGACGGTTTGCCGGTGGTGATCGCCGCCATCGAAGGCGCGTTCCAGGGCGGCAGCCTCGGCGAAGTCGGCGGGGCGAAGATTGCCGGCGCGCTGGAACTGGCCGCCGAAGACAACCGCAAGGGCATCCCGACGCGCGTCGTGTTGCTGCTGGAAACCGGTGGCGTGCGCTTGCAGGAAGCCAATCTCGGGTTGGCGGCGATTGCCGATATTCATGCGGCGATTGTCGATTTGCAGCAGTACCAACCGGTGGTCGGTGTGGTGGCGGGCAGCGTCGGTTGCTTCGGCGGCATGTCGATTGCCGCTGCGCTGTGCAGCTATTTGCTGGTGACTCAGGAAGCGCGCCTTGGGTTGAACGGCCCACAGGTGATCGAGCAGGAAGCCGGGATCGAGGAATACGACTCCCGCGACCGGCCCTTCATCTGGAGCCTGACCGGTGGCGAACAGCGTTTCGCCAGCGGCTTGGTGGATCGTTACGTCGCCGATGATGTGGCAAAGATTCGCCAGCAGGTCGGTGCGTTGCTGCAACAGGGTTTGCCAACGCGACCGCGCAGTCAGCGTGCCGATTGGTTTTTGCAACGCCTGAACCGTTTGGACACTGGCAAGCAAATCGAACCGTCGGTGGTTCGCGATCTGTATCAAGGAGAGCGCTCATGAGTGGTTATTCGGTGCGCGGTTTGAACTGGTTCAACGCCCTGAGCGCGGGTGCGAAAGCGGTGAAGGGTTTGCCGCCCTCGTTGAAGGTGGCCGATGGCGAACTCGGACGATTGATCGCTGTGGTCGCTGACCCCGACAACCGTTTCCCACGGGCTCGCAACGGCGAAGTCGGATTGCTCGAAGGCTGGGGCCTGGCCAAGGCGGTGGATGACGCAATCACGGCAGATCGCGACAACACACGGAAACGCCCGATCATCGCCATCGTCGACGTCCCGAGCCAGGCTTACGGTCGTCGCGAAGAAGCCCTCGGCATTCATCAGGCCCTGGCCGGTGCGGCGGACAGTTATGCCCGCGCCCGTCTGGCCGGGCATCCGGTGATTGCACTGCTGGTGGGCAAGGCCATGTCCGGGGCGTTTCTGGCCCACGGTTATCAGGCCAACCGCTTGATTGCCCTGCGCGATCCCGGGGTGATGGTGCATGCGATGGGCAAGGCCTCGGCGGCGCGAGTGACGCTGCGCAGTGTCGAGGAACTGGAAGCACTGGCCGCCAGCGTGCCGCCGATGGCGTATGACATCGACAGCTACGCCAGCCTCGGATTGCTCTGGGAAACCCTCTCGGTGCAGCAGATCGAGCAGCCGACGGCGGAGGATCTGGCGCGGGTGACCGGGTGCCTGAAACAGGCTATCGACGATATCTCCGGCACTGATTTGCGCAAGCGTCTCGGCGCGAAAAATCGTGAAGCCTCCAGCCGCGTGCGTGAACTGCTGAGGGCGCAGTGGTGAACCTGCCACTGGCCCACGATCTGCTGTGGGGCATGACCCCGGCGCAGTTGCCGGCGGATGCGCCGCAGTGGGCAGTCGAATCGCTGGCTGCCGGGCAACCGGTGGTGGTGCGGCGGGCGGTGAGCGCTGAAGGTTTGGTCGCGGTGGGCGTGCGCGGTGTGTTCCGTGAGCAGCGGCTGGCGGCGTTTATGGCGCTCGATTCGATTGCCTGTCGGGTCAGCCCCGAAGCGCTTTGTCATGTCGATTGCGCGCGCGATCTGCCAGTGATGCAGGCCCTCAAACAACTGCGGCCGATGCTCGATGATTGCGGTTGGGTCTGGGGCATCAGCGGCAGTGTCGGGTTTGAGCTGGCCAGTGGATTTGTCGCGATGCACGCGGCCAGCGATCTCGATCTGATTCTGCGTACACCGCAGCTGATTACCCGCAATCAGGCACGCAAACTGGTCGAGCTCTTTGATCAAGCCGTGTGCCGGGTCGACATGCAATTGCAGACGCCGTTCGGTGCAGTCGCGTTGCGCGAATGGGCCGGCGGGTCTGCACGGGTGCTGCTGAAAAACGCCCATCAAGCCTGTCTGGTCGCTGACCCGTGGAACCCGCAGGAGCAGGCAGCGTGAGCAGCCTGTTGGTGTTCCCCGGCCAGGGCGCGCAGCAACCGGGCATGCTCCAGCGTTTGCCCCGGGCAACCTTGACCGAGGCCAGCGAGGTGCTCGGTGAAGATGTCGCGCGGCTCGATTCTGCCGACGCGTTGCGCAGCACCCGGGCGGTTCAGCTGTGCCTGTTGATCGCCGGGGTCGCTGCTTCACGACAATTGCTGCAGGACGGACTCACGGCGGATTACGTCGCCGGCCTGTCCATCGGCGCATACCCGGCAGCGGTGGTCGCCGGGGCGCTGAGCTTCAGCGATGCGTTAAATCTGGTCAGTCTGCGTGGCGAGTTAATGCAGCAGGCTTATCCACAGGGCTATGGCATGACCGCAATCATCGGTCTGCAATTATCCACCGTCGAAACGCTGCTGGCGCAGGTGCACAGCGCGGAGTCGCCGGTGTACCTGGCCAATATCAATGCCGATAACCAGGTGGTGATTGCCGGCAGCGACGCGGCGATGCAAGCGGTGGCGGAGCTGGCGCGCAGTCGTGGCGCCGGTCTGGCGAAACGCCTGGCGGTGAGCGTGCCGTCGCACTGCCCGTTACTGGAGGCACCGGCGCAAACCCTCGCCGAGGCTTTCGTCAAAGTTGAACTGAAGACTCCGAAAATCGCTTACCTGAGTGGCAGTCGCGCGCGTCCGCTGATCAAGACTGACGCCCTGCGCGACGATCTCGCGTTCAACATGTGCCGCGTGGTGGACTGGCGCGGCACCGTGCAAAGCGCTTACGAGCGCGGCGTGCGTTTACAGATCGAACTGCCGCCCGGTGCGGTGCTGACCGGGCTGGCGCGCCGGGTGTTCGAATCGGGCACGGTCACTGCCTTCGACAGTGCGCGTCTGGACACCTTGCAGGCGCTGTTGCGAGAGGAGGGTGGCCGCCGACCCTAAACCGCCGCGACTCAGGCTTCGAACAACAAAAACAACATTCGACGATGCACTTTGAGGACTACAACAATGATTATTTACGGTGTGGCGCTGTTGGCGATCTGTACGCTGGCAGGGGTGATCATGGGCGACATGCTCGGCGTGTTGCTGGGCGTCAAATCCAACGTCGGCGGGGTCGGCATCGCCATGATCCTGCTGATCTGCGCGCGGTTGTGGATGCAGAAACGCGGCGGCATGACCGAGGATTGCGAGATGGGCGTCGGCTTCTGGGGCGCGATGTACATTCCGGTGGTGGTGGCGATGGCCGCGCAACAGAACGTCGTCACCGCCCTGCACGGCGGCCCGGTGGCGGTGCTGGCGGCCATCGGTTCGGTGGTGGTGTGTGGCTGCACCATTGCCCTGATCAGCCGCACTCATAAAGGTGAGCCATTGCCTGACGAACCGGTGGAAGTCACCCCGGTCGGCACCCCGGTAGGAGGTCGCTGACATGTGGGCACTCATTGAAAACGGTCTGGAACACAATGGCCTGATCACCGCGTTCGCTTTCGTCGGCGTGATCATGTGGGTCTCGGTGATTCTCTCCAAACGCCTGACCTTCGGGCGCATTCACGGCTCGGCGATTGCCATCGTCATCGGTCTGGTGCTGGCCTGGGTTGGCGGCACTCTGACCGGTGGTCAGAAAGGCCTGGCGGATCTGACGCTGTTCTCCGGCATCGGCCTGATGGGCGGGGCGATGCTGCGTGATTTCGCGATTGTCGCCACGGCGTTCGAAGTGCAGGCGACCGAGGCGAAGAAGGCCGGGTTGATTGGCGTGATCGCGCTGCTGCTCGGTACGATCCTGCCGTTCATTGTCGGCGCGTGTATGGCTTGGGCCTTCGGCTATCGCGATGCGGTAAGCATGACCACCATCGGCGCGGGCGCGGTGACCTACATCGTCGGCCCAGTGACTGGTGCGGCTATTGGCGCGACCTCGGATGTGATGGCGCTGTCGATTGCCACCGGGTTGATCAAGGCGATTCTGGTGATGGTCGGCACGCCGGTCGCGGCGCGCTGGATGGGCCTGGATAACCCGCGCTCGGCGATGGTGTTCGGTGGTCTGGCCGGGACGGTGAGTGGGGTGACCGCAGGGCTGGCGGCGACGGATCGGCGGTTGGTGCCTTATGGGGCGTTGACGGCGACGTTCCACACCGGGCTTGGCTGTTTGCTTGGGCCTTCGCTGTTGTTCTTCATTGTTCGCGGGATTGTTGGCTGACTTTCGGATTCTGTGTTGTCGGGTCTAACGCCATCGCTGGCAAGCCAGCTCCCACAGGTTTTGTGTTGTAAGAAGATTTCTGAATCAGCACAAAACCCTGTGGGAGCTGGCTTGCCAGCGATGTAGGCGACGCGGTGTCAGGCCTGGCGATTGGCATACATCCGACACTCCGCCAGCAACGCCAGCAGATTCGGATCGCGCTCCTTGGCCTTCAAGAACACCACGCCAATATGCTGCTGCAAGCGGTACTTCTCCTGCAACGGGATCAGCTTCACGCGGTTCTCGTACACCGCCGCAATCCTTCCTGGCAGCAGCGCATAGCCGACCCCGGAGCTGACCATGCTCAGCAGGGTGAAGATGTCGTTGACTTGCATCGCCACCTTCGGCTCGAACCCCGCCTGTTTGAACACCCGGATGCCGTCCTGGTGGGTGGCGAAGCCTTGGGTCAGGGTGATGAAGGTTTCATCGCGCACTTCAGCCAGATCGACTTCCTGACGCTGGGCGAATCTTGAATCTGCCGGTGTGGCGAGGAAAATGTCGTCGGAGAACAGCGGGATCTGCTCGCAGTCCGGGTCGCTGACGGTGTCGTCCAGCGACACCAGAATCGCATCGACTTCCATGTTCTTCAGCTTGTACAGCAGGTCGATGTTGGAGCCGAGGATAAGGTCGATGTTGAGTTCGCTGCGGCGGATCTTCAGGCCCATGATCAGTTGCGGTACGGTTTTCACCGTCAGCGAGTACAGCGAGCCGAGTTTGAAGCGTTCAGCGGAGAACCCGGCGGCCTCGCGGGTCAGGCGCACACTCTCGACCACGTCCTGGATCAGCTTCTGCGCGCGTTCTTCGAGCACGTAGGCGCTTTCCAGTGGCGTCAGGTTGCGCCCTTCGTGCTTGAACAGCGGGCAGCGCAGGGCGCTTTCCAGCGAATGGATCGCCCGGTGCACGCTGACATTGCTGGTCTGCAACTCGACAGCGGCGCGCGCCAGGTTGCCGGTGCGCATGAAGGCGAGGAACACCTCGAGTTTTTTCAGGGTCAATTCTTCGTCGATCAGCATGGCGCGGACTCTTTTTAGAATGCGTCGATTGTGCCCGGTATGCGCCGCTCTTTGTAGGAGCTGCCGAAGGCTGCGATCTTTTGATCTTTTAAACGGAAACATTGCGCTTTTACGCTCAAGGCCCGAGCCTTGCGCGTTGCGGTAACGAATCTTGAGGTGAGCGACACATGTATCACGGGGAAAAACTCAACGCCTGGACGCATCTGGTCGGGGCCGTGGCCGCATTTATCGGCGGCGTGTGGATGCTGGTGATTGCCAGCCTCGACGGCAGTCCGTGGAAGATCGTCAGCGTGGCGATCTACGCCTTTACCTTGCTGGTGCTCTACAGCGCCTCGACCGTGTACCACAGCGTGCGCGGGCGCAAGAAAGCGATCATGAAGAAGGTCGATCACTTTTCCATCTATCTGCTGATCGCCGGCAGCTACACGCCGTTCTGCCTGGTGACGCTGCGCGGGCCGTGGGGCTGGACGTTGTTCGGGATTGTCTGGGGGCTGGCGCTGATCGGTATCCTGCAGGAGATCAAGCCACGCTCGGAAGCGCGGATCCTGTCGATCGTGATCTACGCGGTGATGGGCTGGATCGTGCTGGTGGCGGTCAAGCCGTTGATCGCGGCGCTGGGCACGGCAGGGTTTGCCTGGCTGGCGTCGGGCGGGGTGTTGTACACCGTGGGGATCATCTTTTTTGCCCTGGATCACCGGTTGCGGCATGCGCACGGGATCTGGCATTTGTTCGTGATCGCCGGGAGTCTGCTGCACTTTGTGGCGATTCTGTTTTATGTCCTTTAGAACATCACAAATCCTGTGGGAGCGGGCTTGCCCGCGATGACGGCCTGTCAGTCACTCATGTGTTGATGGGGCCACCGCAATCGCTGGCAAGCCAGCTCCCACAGGGACCAGGGTTTGCAGTTGTATCTGCGCGCGTCTGCTGAATATCTGCAACAAGTCGCCGAGGGTATGCGGTGGCGGTTCGGTGGCGCGGGTCACTGCGTACAACGTGATCGGCAAGGGCGGCGCCAACGGGCGGATTACGGTGCTGGTCGGCGAAGCACCGAGTGCCGTGAAAGGGTCGATCACCGCCACCCCGGCGCCAGACTCCACCATCGCCCGCGCCAGCGAATACGTCTGCACGGCGATCCGCACGCGAGGCGGTGGCTCGACCGCTTCCAGGTAGCTGTCGAGTCGGGCAGCCAGCGGGTCGGCGCTGGATAGCCCGATCAGCGGTGCTCCCGCCAACGCCATCAGCGGCAACGGCTGACCGGCTTCTTCCTCCGGCCAGTAACCTTTCGGCGCCAGCGCCACCAACACGCCCGAGGCCAATGCCTGCGCCTTCAGTCCCGGATGATCCGGCAACTGCAACGTCAGGGCCACGTCCACTTCGCGCATCAGCAGGTTCTGCATCAGCTCGCGGCTGTGGGCGCTGGAGAGTTCGCAGGCGATGTCCGGGAACTGTGCCGTCCATTGCCGGATCGCCGGCGGCAGCAACGACAGCGCCAGCGCCGGGGTCGCGCCGATCCGCAGGCTGTGGCCGGGCTCGCGGCGCAGGCTCTGGGCCAGGCGTCGCACGCCCTGCAGACTTTCCGTGACCTTGTCGACTTCGCGCTCCAGCTCCAGCGCTTCCGGGGTCGCCTGCAATTTACCGCGCACCCGCAGAAACAGCGGAAAGCCCAACTGCTGCTCGGCGTGCTGCAGCACTTTGGTCACCGCTGGTTGCGAGACGTGCAGCAATTGCGCAGCGGCGCTGACCGAGCCGGTCTGGCGGATGGCCTGGAAAATCTCGATGTGGCGAAGGCGCATGGCGAGTCCATAACCTTTGTTTATAGGTCTGGCATCTTTATTCATTGTTCGGCGCCTGTCACCTCACCCTAACCTCAGCCTCGTCTTCACATAGAAATAAGGACGGACATGGCTCAGCGTGTGTGCATCATCGGCGGCGGCGTGATCGGGTTGGCAACGGCCTATGCGCTGGTGCGCGACGGTTTCGAAGTGACAGTGGTCGAGGCGCGGCAGTCGCTGGGCAGCGAAACCAGTTTCGCCAACGGCGGCCAGTTGTCCTATCGCTATGTGGCGCCGCTGGCCGATGCCGGCGTGCCGTTGCAGGCGATCGGCTGGATGCTGCGCGGCGACTCACCGCTCAAGCTGCGCCCGCGTCTGGACCCGGCGCAATGGCGCTGGATGGCGTCGTTTCTCGCCGCCTGCCGCACCTCGGTCAACCGCGAAAACGCGGCGCATCTGTTGCGTCTGGCGCTGTTCAGCCAGAGCACGCTGAAACGCTGGCGAGAGGATGATGGGCTCACCGGTTTCAACTGGCGGCGCAACGGCAAACTGGTGACCTTCCGCAATGCCGGCAACTTCGACCATGCGCGCAAGGGCTTGGCCGATCCGCAGCAACAACAGGTGTTGTCCGCCGCCGAATGTGCGCAGCTGGAACCGGCACTGACCGATGCGCCGTTTGTAGGCGCGATCTACACGCCGGATGAAGAAGTCGGCGACTGTCACGCCTTCTGCCAGCAGTTGGCGGCGCGATTGACGGCGTCGGGTCGCTGCGAGTTTCGCCTCGGTCAGGCAGTCACCGGCATTCGCCACAGCCACGGCGTCGTTACGGCGATTGAGCTTGGCAACGAAACCCTGCCAGTTGAACAACTGGTGATCGCCGCCGGGCACCGAAGCCCCTTGCTGGCGCTGCCCGGCCTGCGCCTGCCGCTGTATCCGCTGAAGGGTTACAGCCTGACCGTGCCGATCGGCGATGAGCATCGGGCGCCGGACGTGAGCATCACCGACTACGACCGCAAGATCGTCTACGCGCGCATCGGCGAACAGTTACGGGTGGCGGCGATGGTCGACATCGTCGGTTTCGACCCGGCGGTAGATCCCGAGCGGTTGGCACTGATCAAGCGCCAGGCCCGCGACACCTTTCCCGATGCCGGCAATTACGACGTGGCTGTTGAATGGGCGGGCATGCGCCCGGCCACCCCCACCGGCGTACCGCTGCTGGGCGCCACGGCGTATCGCAATCTGTGGCTCAACCTCGGCCACGGCGCGCTCGGTTTCACCCTGGCCTGCGGCAGCGGGCAGTTGCTCAGCGAACTGATTGGCCAGCAACGCCCCTCAATTGATCTGCACGGGTTCAATCCCCGTGCGGCGTGACAGTTTCTGCTAAAACACCCCAACCACAACGGAGAATAACAATGCAAAAAATCACGTTGCTCGGCTGCACACTGGCGCTGTTCATCGGCGCCCAGGCACAGGCCAATGAAGTGCCGCTGACCGGCGCGCTTGGCAAGATCGCCAGCGCCAACAGCATCACCCTGGGCTATCGCGATGCGTCGGTGCCGTTCTCGTATGTGGGCGATCACACCGGGCAGCCGATGGGGTATTCGGTGGAGCTGGCGGGCAAGATTGTCGAGCGGATCAAGCAGCAACTGGCGTTGCCGGAGCTGAAGGTGAAGTACAACCTGGTGACGTCGCAGACGCGGATTCCGCTGGTGCAGAACGGCACGGTTGATCTTGAGTGCGGCTCCACCGGGGTGACGGCCGAGCGGCAGAAACAGGTCGCGTTCTCCTACGGTTTCATCTACGTCAAAGGGCAGTTGCTGACCGCAAAGGACAGCGGCATCCACAGCTTCGATGACCTGCGCGGCAAGAACGTGGTGACCACCGCCGGCACCACCAACGAGCGCTATCTGAAGAGCTACAACCTCGACCACAAACTGAACATGTTTGTGATCAGCGCCAAGGATCACGGCGAGGCTTTTCAGATGCTGCAATCGGGACGGGCAGCGGCCTTCTACATGGACGACGCATTGCTCTACGGCGAGCGGGCCAAGGCGCGGGACCCGCACAACTGGGTCGTGGTGGGGGAGGAACAATCGCGGGAAATCTACAGCTGCATGGTGCGCAAGGATGATCCGCCATTCCTCGCGCTGGTGAACGGCGCGCTGGCCGATCTGTACAGTTCGGGGGAGATCAACGAGATCTACCGTAAGTGGTTCGAACAGCCGATCCCGCCGAAAGGCTTGAACCTTGAGTTCCCGATGACCAGCGAACTCAAGGCAATCATCGCCAAACCGATCAGTGATCCGGTGCAGTGACGGGTTAGAAATCACCCCACAGTTGCTGCGCCACCGCCAGTGCAACCACCGGCGCAGTCTCGGTACGCAGCACGCGTGGGCCGAGGCGGGCGGCGTGGAAACCGTTGGCCTTGGCTTGCTCGACTTCGGCGTCGGACAAGCCGCCTTCGGGGCCGATCAGAAACGCCAGCGTCGCCGGTTTGGCATGGCTGACCAACGGCTCCGCCACCGGGTGCAGAACCAGTTTCAGCGCGGCGTCGGTCTGTTTCAGCCAGTCCGTCAGCAGCACCGGTGGATGAATCACCGGAACCCGCGAACGACCGCATTGCTCGCAAGCGCTGATCGCCACCTGACGCCAGTGCAGCAGGCGCTTGTCGGCGCGTTCGTCCTTGAGCCGCACTTCGCAGCGCTCGCTGAAGATCGGGGTGATTTCGCTCACGCCCAGTTCGGTGGCTTTCTGGATCGCCCAGTCCATCCGTTCGCCACGGGACAGGCCCTGGCCGAGGTGGATCTGCAGCGGCGATTCAATCTGCCCGGCTAACTGCTCGTCGATCTGTACGACGACGCGTTTCTTGCCGACTTCCACCAGCGAGCCGCGAAACTCATGGCCGGAACCGTCGAACAACTGCACCGCATCGCCCTCGGCCATGCGCAGCACGCGGCTGATGTAATGCGCCTGGGCTTCCGGCAGTTCGTGTTCGCCGGTGCTCAGGGCGGCGTCGATAAAGAAGCGGGACAGTCTCATGGTGGGTCTCTAAAAAGATGTGAATCAGTTGGATCGGAGTCGACTTCATTCGCGAGCAAGCTCGCTCCCACATTTAGAATGCATTTCCCTGTGGGAGCGAGCTTGCTCGCGAAAGGGACAGTCCAGGCACTGCAAATCTCAAGTAAGCCGGATCAGCCCGGATCACGGAACCCAGGATGGAAATCCTTCGGCACCGCCACGCTGACGCTGTCGCGAGTGGCGATGTCGATGCCTTCGCTGGCGACTTCGGCGAGGAAGTCGATCTGCTCCGGGGTAATCACGTACGGCGGCAGGAAATACACCACGCTGCCCAGCGGCCGCAGCAGCGCGCCACGCTCCAGCGCATGCTGGAACACCTTCAGGCCGCGACGTTCCTGCCAAGGGTAGGCCTTTTTGGTGGCTTTATCCTTGACCATCTCGATGGCCAGGACCATGCCGGTCTGCCGCACTTCGGAGACGTTCGGGTGATCAACCAGATGCGCAGTGGCCGAGGCCATGCGCCGGGCCAGTGCCTGGTTGTTCTCGATGACGTTGTCCTGCTCGAAGATATCCAGCGTCGCCAGCGCCGCCGCACAGGCCAGCGGGTTGCCGGTGTAGCTGTGCGAGTGGAGAAAGGCGCGCAGGGTCGGGTAGTCGTCGTAGAACGCGCTGTAGACCTCGTCGGTGGTCAGGCACGCCGCCAGTGGCAGGTAGCCGCCGGTCAGGGCCTTGGACAGGCAGAGGAAGTCCGGGCGGATGCCGGCCTGTTCACAGGCAAACATGGTGCCGGTGCGGCCGAAGCCAACAGCGATTTCGTCGTGAATCAGGTGCACGCCGTAACGGTCGCAGGCTTCGCGCAGCAGCTTGAGGTACACCGGGTGATACATGCGCATGCCGCCGGCACCCTGAATCAACGGTTCGACGATAACTGCCGCCACGCTGTCATGATGCTCTGCCAACGTCTGTTCCATGGCGGCGAACAGGTTGCGTGAATGCTCTTCCCAGCTCATGCCTTCGGGGCGCAGGTAGCAATCCGGGCTTGGCACCTTGAGGGTGTCCATCAGCAGGGCTTTGTAGGTTTCGGTAAACAGCGGCACGTCGCCGACCGCCATCGCCGCCATGGTTTCGCCGTGGTAGCTGTTGGTCAGGGTGACGAAGCGCTTCTTGTTCGGCTGGCCACGGTTGAGCCAGTAGTGAAAGCTCATTTTCAGCGCGACTTCGATGCAGGACGAACCATTATCGGCGTAGAACACCCGGTTCAGGCCTTGCGGGGTCATCTTCACCAGGCGCTCGGACAGCTCGATCACCGGTTGATGGCTGAAGCCGGCGAGAATCACGTGTTCCAGCTGATCGACCTGATCCTTGATGCGTTGGTTGATGCGCGGGTTGGCGTGGCCGAACACGTTGACCCACCAGGAGCTGACGGCGTCGAGGTAGCGCTTGCCTTCGAAGTCTTCGAGCCACACGCCTTCACCACGCTTGATCGGGATCAGCGGCAGCTGTTCGTGGTCTTTCATCTGGGTGCAGGGATGCCACAACACCGCGAGGTCGCGTTGCATCCACTGGTTATTCAGGCCCATTTACAGTCTCCTCGAGGCGGCTCGCGTCAGGCGCGGGCAAACAATCGCGCAAGCCTATGCAATGCATCGCGTCGGAACAACCCATTGTGTCGATTGAGCTACTTTGTATGGGCCGATAGACGTCGCTGGCGGCGTTTTGATGGCTGACGTATTCTTCGCGGTTCTTTGGGTCGTCTGACCCGCAAAAACTGCTTTTTCCTACGTGTATTTCCGGAGTTCGCTGAATGTCTGTCGGTTGGCTGCGCGCCTGTGCGCTGGTGATGTTGGGGCTGTTCAGCGTTACGGCGCTGGCCAAGGATAAAACCGCAATCGTGATCGGCGGCGGCCTGTCGGGCCTGACCGCGGCTTACGAGCTGCAAAACAAGGGCTGGCAGGTCACCCTGCTGGAAGCCAAGCCGAGCCTGGGCGGTCGCTCGGGCATGGCCACCAGCGAGTGGATCGGCAACGACAAGACCCAGCCGGTGCTGAACAAATACGTCTCGACCTTCAAGCTGAGCACCACGCCGGCCCCTGAATTTGTGCGTACACCGGGTTATCTGATCGACGGCGAGTATTTCTCCGCAGCCGATCTGGCAACCAAGCAGCCGGCCACCGCCGATGCCTTGAAGCGCTATCAGAAAACCCTCGACGATCTGGCCCGTTCGATCGACGACCCGCAGAACCCGGCCGCGACCAACACCCTGCATGCGCTGGACCAGATCAACGTGTCGAGCTGGCTCGACAAGCAGAACCTGCCGGCCACCGCGCGTCAGTTGATCAACCAGGACATCCGCACCCACTACGACGAGCCTTCGCGCCTGTCGCTGCTGTATTTCGCCCAGCAGAACCGTGTGTACCGCGGCGTCTCCGACCGCGACCTGCGTGCTTCGCGTCTGGTCGGCGGCAGCCAGGTGCTGGCCCAGGCTTTCGTCAAACAGATCAAGACCATCAAGACCAACTCGCCGGTGTCGGCGATCACTCAGGACAAGGACGGCGTGAACGTCAAGGTCGGCAGTGTCGGCTACCAGGCTGATTACGTGGTGCTGGCCGTGCCATTGCGCGCGCTGAACAAGATTGCGCTGACCCCGGCACTGGACGCCCAGCATCTGGCCGCGATCAAGGGCACCAACTACGGCTGGCGCGACCAGATCATGTTGAAGTTCAAGACGCCGGTGTGGGAAAGCAAGGCGCGCATGTCCGGTGAGATCTACAGCAACGCCGGCCTCGGCATGCTCTGGATCGAACCGGCGCTGAAGGGTGGCGCCAACGTGGTGATCAACCTGTCCGGCGACAATGCCCGCGTGATGCAGGCGTTCGGCGACAAGCAGATGGTCGATCAGGTGCTGATCCGTCTGCACGCGTTTTATCCACAGGCCCGTGGCTCGTTCACCGGTTATGAAATCCGTCGCTACAGCACTGACCCGTCGATGGGCGGCGCCTACCTGGCTTACGGCCCGGGCCAGATCAGCAAGTTCTGGCGCCTGTGGGAGCGCCCACTGCAACGCGTGACCTTCGCGGGCGAGCACACCGACACCCTGTACCCGGGCACCCTGGAAGGTGCGCTGCGCACTGGTCAGCGTGCGGCCAGTCAGGTTGAAGACCTGGCCGCCGGCAAGTCGTTTGAACCGGTCAAAGTGGTTCCGGCTGCAGCAGCGGCGGGCTCAGCGGGTGCCGTGGCGGCGAAGAAGGGTAACTTCTTCAGCAACCTGTTTGGCGGTTCGGACGACGAGAAGAAGCCAGAGCCTGCGAAGGCGCCTGAGCCGGCTCCAGCGCCAGCGGCCCCAGCGCCTGCACCGGCTCCGGCACCTGCGCCAGCTCCGGTGGAAGCGCCGAAACCCGCTGCTCCGGTGAAAACCGAGCCGGCGAAGAAAGCGCCAGCCAAGCCTGCGGCGAAGAAGCCTGCAGCGAAAACCGAGACGAAAAAGGCCCCAGCCAAGCCTGCGGCGAAAAAGGCTGAGCCGGTGAAGAAGCCAGCGGCCAAGCCTGCAGCAACGACCGAGACCAAGGCGCAGTAAGCCTTGCGGTGAATGAAAAAAGCGCGGCGTTTATGCCGCGCTTTTTTTTGCCTGTCAGATCGCTTTCGCGAGCAGGCTCGCTCCCACATTTGACCGAGTGCTTTCAGAGAGAATGCGATCACCTGTGGGAGCGAGCCTGCTCGCGAAGGGTTCGCTCAGACAACGCAATTCCATTGTCTGGCAACAACATCCCGCCACACTTTTCCCGCTTAATCTTTCCTTAACAAGCCACTTACAGACTCTTGATCGTATTTCTCGATATTTCAAAGCAAAATTTTCCGCTTTAATTCGATAGATAACTCGCTAGTCTTGGTTCGCAGTTCTCACAGGATTTGGGCAATGCAGCTACGTAACTCTGCTTCACGCTATGGTTGGGTCAGCATCTTCATGCACTGGGGCGTGGCGCTGGCAGTCTACGGACTGTTCGCGCTGGGTCTGTGGATGGTGGGGCTGGATTACTACAGCAGCTGGCGCAAAGACGCGCCGGATCTGCACAAGAGCATCGGTCTGGTGTTGTTGGGTGTGATGGTGTTGCGGGTGCTCTGGCGCTTTATCAGCCCTCCGCCGCCAACCCTGCAGAGCTACAGCCGCATGACCCGCATCGGCGCCAAATTCGGCCACGGGTTTCTGTACGTCGGGCTGTTCGCTGTGATGCTTGCCGGTTACCTGATTTCCACCGCAGACGGTGTCGGGATTCCGGTGTTTGGTCTGTTTGAAGTGCCTGCACTGGTTTCCGGGCTACCGGATCAGGCAGATACCGCTGGGGTGATTCATCTCTGGCTGGCGTGGGCGCTGGTAATTTTTTCCGGCCTCCATGCGTTGGCAGCATTGAAGCACCACTTTATCGATCGTGATGCGACCCTGACGCGAATGCTCGGTCGCAAATCCTGAAATTCAACCTCGACTCAAAGGAAAAGAAAGCATGTTGAAAAAGACTCTGGCCGCTCTGGCAATCGGTTCGGCCGTACTGTCCGCGAACGTGATGGCTGCTGATTACACCGTCGACAAGGAAGGCCAGCACGCCTTCGTCGACTTCAAGATCAGCCACCTGGGCTACAGCTACATCACCGGTACCTTCAAGGACATCGACGGCAAGTTCAGCTTTGACGCTGCCAAGCCTGAAGACAGCAAAATCGAATTCAACGTGAAGACCGCCAGCGTGTTCACCAACCACGCCGAGCGCGACAAGCACATCGCCAGCAAAGACTTCCTGGACGTGGGCAAATACGCTGACGCCAAGTTCGTCTCCACCAGCGTCAAATCCACCGGCAAGAACGCCGCTGGCAAAGACACGGCTGACGTGACCGGCGACCTGACCCTGCACGGCGTGACCAAGCCAATCGTGGTCAAGGCCGTGTTCCTGGGCGAAGGCAAGGATCCATGGGGCGGCTACCGTGCCGGCTTCGAAGGTACTACCAGCATCAAGCGTTCTGATTTCGGCAAGATGATGGACCTGGGCCCACAGTCCGACAACGTCGACCTGTACATCTCGTTTGAAGGTGTGAAAGCGAAATAACTTCGCTGCCACACTAAAACGCCCCCGGTCGCAAGGCCGGGGGCGTTTTTTATTGCCCGCCACAACCCGAATCCCCTGTAGGAGCTGCCGAAGGCTGCGATCTTTTGATCCTGGAAAAACCAACCTCAAAAGATCGCAGCCTTCGGCAGCTCCTACAGAAAGCGGGTTCTGGGACATCCATAAAAAATGCCCCGGCTCTTTCGAACCGGGGCATTTTTCATGGCTGCGATAACTCAGCGATTGCGGGTCAGCAAGGCTGGTTTTTCGCCGCGCGGACGGGTCGGCAGTTGATCGAGCTGCTCAGGCGTCGGGAAGCGGTCGGCTTTCGACTCCTTGTGCATGATCTTCGGCCCGGTGCTGCGCGGGTTCTGCACGGCCGGTTCGGCGCGTTGCTGATCGTCGCGAGCCGGACGGCGGTTGCGCGAGGACTCGTCACGACGGCCCTGGCCATCACGTGGAGCGCCGTTGCGCGGGCCGTTGCGTTTGCCCGGCGGGGTGCCGGTGCTCGAACCGTTGCTGTTGCGCGGGCCGTTCTGGCGACCTTGCGATTGACCGCCGCGAGGTGCGCCGGCACCTGCGCCCTGGCCTGGCGCGCCCGGACGGCGACTACGCCCACCGGCCGGAGCGGCTTTGGGCACGTAGTCAACGCGGTTACCGAAGTTATCGATATCGTCGTCGAGGAACTCGTCCGGTGCACGGTCGGCAGCCGCGCGTGGTGGCTGGCTTGGGCGCTGTTCGCGGCTCGGCGTGCCTTCACGTGGTTTCTGCTGACGGGCAGGGCGCTCGCCGCGTTCGCCGGCCGGCTTTTCCTTGCCCTTGTCTTTGCCTTTGTCCTTGCGACCGCCGCCACCGCCGCCGCCATTCGGACCGTCGCCACGCGGGCCGCGGGAGTTGCGCGGGTTGCGCATGTCCGGACGCTCGCGCACTTCAGGCTTCTCGGCCTCGATGGTGCTGGCATCGAAGCCCATCAGGTCGCCGTCGGCGATTTTCTGCTTGGTCATGCGTTCGATGCTTTTCAGCAGTTTTTCTTCGTCCGGTGCGACCAGCGAGATCGCCTCGCCCGAACGACCGGCGCGGCCAGTACGGCCGATACGGTGCACGTAGTCTTCATCGACGTTCGGCAGTTCGAAGTTGACCACGTGTGGCAACTGGTCGATGTCCAGGCCGCGTGCGGCAATGTCGGTAGCGACCAGAATGCGCACTTCACCGGCCTTGAAGTCTGCCAGGGCTTTGGTGCGGGCGTTCTGGCTCTTGTTGCCGTGGATCGCCACAGCCGGCAGGCCGTGTTTGTCCAGGTATTCGGCCAGACGGTTGGCGCCGTGCTTGGTGCGGGTGAACACCAGTACCTGTTCCCAGGCGCCGGCGGTGATCAGGTGCGCCAGCAGGGCACGCTTGTGGCTGGCCGGCAGACGGAACACGCGTTGCTCGATGCGCTCGACCGTGGTGTTCGGCGGCGTGACTTCGATGCGTTCCGGGTTGTGCAGCAGCTTGCCGGCCAGATCGGTGATGTCTTTGGAGAAGGTCGCCGAGAACAGCAGGTTCTGACGCTTGGCCGGCAGACGCGCGAGGACTTTCTTCACGTCGTGCACGAAACCCATGTCGAGCATGCGGTCGGCTTCGTCGAGGACGAGGATTTCGACGTGGGACAGGTCAACGCTGCCCTGGCCGGCGAGGTCAAGCAGGCGACCCGGGCAGGCGACGAGGACGTCAACGCCACGGGACATGGCCTGGACTTGCGGGTTCATGCCGACGCCGCCAAAGATGCAGGCGCTGACGAATTTCAGGTCACGGGCGTAGATCTTGAAGCTCTCGTGAACCTGGGCCGCGAGTTCGCGGGTCGGGGTCAGGACCAGGACGCGCGGTTGGCGCGGGCCGTGACGCTGGGATTTGTCCGGGTGACCGTTGGGGAACAACCGCTCCAGGATCGGAAGGGCGAAACCGCCGGTTTTACCGGTACCTGTCTGTGCCGCAACCATCAGGTCGCGACCTTGCAACACGGCGGGAATGGCCCGCTGTTGCACCGGAGTAGGCTCGGTATAGCCCGCATCTTCGATGGCACGGACTAAAGCCTCGGAGAGACCGAGGGAAGCAAAGGACATGAGTAATCCTGTTTTAGTTAGGGCTTGGCCCAATGGGAGTCTTGCCTGGCGCGAATCGCGTTTAAGAGGACGCGACCCCGTCCGGTCCTGCTGCGGTCTCGAAGGCACGTCAGGAGCGCTCGCGCGGGCTGAAAAGCTGCGCTGTAGCGGGACTGGAGGCCTGTTACGGTTCCGGGCGTCCGGGCGTGAGCCTGGCGGGAACGCCGGAGTATAACAGAGCAATCACTGCGCGCTGCTTTCCTGCTGCTCAACGGTTTTGCGGCTGGCCGAGACGTTGCTCATTGGCGCAGCGTCGACCGGGGCTGCGCCGTAGCGTGCGCTGAGCTCGGCGTAGGCCGGTTCGCGCTTGAAGCGCTTGAGCTCGGCGCCAAAACGCGCCACCAGCAGATCCATCCCGGCATTGCGGCGAACGGCCAGATATTGGCTCTGGCGGCTGATAACTGTAGGGTTTTCGCTGATTTGATCGCGGATATTCAACTGATCGAGCAAATGCTGACCGACGCGGCGATCGGTGATCAGCAAGTCGATACGCCCGCGCAGCAGTTTGCCGAAGTTGGCTTCGTGGGTGGGCGCCGGTTCGCGGGTGAACAGTGTCGATTCGCTGAAGTCAGGGCTGTACAGATAACCCGGCGAGGTGCCGATGGTCAGGCCTTTGAGTTCTTCGAGTTTGCTGAACGGGTGTGGCCGGTCGTTGGCGTAGAACATCACGAACTCGACGTCCGACAGCGGTTCGATGGGGTAGAGCAGGGTGGCGTCGCGCTCGTCGCTGTGAAAGATGTCCAGTGCGCCGTCAGCCTGACCGGTTTCGAGCATCGACAGGCAACGTTTCCACGGCAAAAATTGCCATTCGACCTCGATCCCCAGACGCTTGAACACGATGGCCGTGGTTTCGTAATCCAGCCCGAGGTTCTTGCCGTCCTCTTCGTACACGTACGGCGCCCATGGCTCGGTGACAATACGCAACTTCTCGCCCCGAGCGGCAAAGCTCAGGCAAGCAAAAACCAGCACCGTGAATAATTGCGCGATCAAAGGCATGGCTTGAGATTACGACGAGAAACGCGAAAGAGCCAGAAAGTGCCTGCACAAGCTCTAATTCGGGGATTCAAAAGCAAAAGATCGCAGCCACGACACCCCTGTAGGAGCTGCCGAAGGCTGCGATCTTTTGATTGTGTTTTGATGCTTTTTAGCGCGGCAACTTCAGGTTATTCCAGATCGCCAGACTAGGCTCGGCCTGGTTCATGGAATAGAAGTGCAGCCCTGGTGCGCCACCTTGCAGCAGGCGTTCGCACATTTCGCTGACAACCTGCTCGCCGAAGCGCTGAATGCTCTGGCTGTCGTCGCCGTAGGCTTCCAGTTGCTTGCGGATCCAGCGCGGGATTTCCGCACCGCAGGCATCGGAGAAACGCGCCAGCTTGCTGTAGTTGGTGATCGGCATGATCCCCGGTACCACCGGAATATCCACGCCCAGCGCCTGCAAACGGTCGACAAAGTAGAAGTAGCTGTCGGCGTTGAAGAAGTACTGGGTGATCGCGCTGTCGGCGCCGGCGCGGGCCTTGCGCACGAAGTTGGCGAGATCGTCTTCGTAGTTGCGCGCTTGCGGATGCATCTCCGGATAAGCGGCAACTTCGATGTGGAAATGATCACCGGTTTCTTCACGAATGAATTCAACCAGTTCATTGGCGTGACGCAGCTCGCCGCTGGTCATGCCCATGCCGGACGGCAGGTCACCGCGCAGGGCAACGATGCGCTTGATGCCGGCAGCCTTGTACTCGTTCAGCAGGCCGCGCAGGTCGTCTTTACTGTCGCCGACGCACGACAAGTGCGGTGCGGCCGGTACTTTGACTTCGCTTTCCAGCTGCAGAACGGTGTTGAGGGTGCGATCACGGGTAGAACCGCCAGCGCCGTAGGTGCAGGAAAAGAAATCGGGGTTGTACGTTGCCAACTGGCGGGCAACGTTGAGCAGTTTTTCATGCCCAGCATCGGTCTTGGTCGGGAAGAACTCGAAGCTGTAGCGACGGTCTTGGGACATGGTCATACCCTTGGAAACACGTAAGCCGGACGCTGTACTCCTGTAGGAGCTGCCGCAGGCTGCGATCTTTGAAGATCAAAAGATCGCAGCCTGCGGCAGCTCCTACACAGAGCGGTCAGCAGCGCCAGTCAGGCAACGCGGTGCGCCAGGCACACCGCGTCGACGCTCAGCCAATCAGTAGCGGTAAGCGTGCGGCTTGAACGGGCCTTCGACGGTCACGCCGATGTAGTCAGCCTGTTGCTTGGTCAGTTGAGTGACCACGCCGCCGAAGCCGCGCACCATTTCCAGGGCCACTTCTTCGTCGAGTTTCTTCGGCAGTACTTCAACGGTCAGACGCTCGGCTTTCTGGGCTGGCGACAGGTCGGCGTACTTCTGGCCGAACAGGAAGATCTGCGCCAGTACCTGGTTGGCGAACGAACCGTCCATGATGCGGCTCGGGTGACCAGTGGCGTTGCCCAGGTTCACCAGACGGCCTTCGGCCAGCAGGATCAGGTAGTCGTCGTTCTGCGCGTCGAAAGCGCCCGGGCCGGTACGGTGGATCTTGTGTACCTGTGGCTTCACTTCTTCCCATGCCCAGTTCTTGCGCATGAAAGCGGTGTCGATTTCGTTGTCGAAGTGGCCGATGTTGCAGACAACAGCGCGCTTCTTCAGAGCTTTGAGCATGTTCGCGTCGCAAACGTTGACGTTACCGGTGGTGGTCACGATCAGGTCGATCTTGCCCAGCAGCGCTTTGTCGATGCTTGCTTCGGTGCCGTCGTTGATACCGTCGATGAACGGCGAAACCAGTTCGAAACCGTCCATGCAGGCCTGCATGGCGCAGATCGGGTCAACTTCGGAAACCTTGACGATCATGCCTTCCTGACGCAGGGACTGGGCCGAACCCTTGCCCACGTCACCGTAACCGATGACCAGCGCTTGCTTGCCGGACAGCAGGTGGTCGGTGCCGCGCTTGATCGCATCGTTCAGGCTGTGACGGCAGCCGTACTTGTTGTCGTTCTTGGACTTGGTCACCGAGTCGTTGACGTTGATCGCCGGGATCTTCAGCTCGCCCTTGGCCAGCATGTCCAGCAGACGGTGAACGCCGGTGGTGGTTTCTTCGGTCACGCCGTGAACGCGGTCCAGTACTTGTGGATACTTGTCGTGCAGCAGCTGAGTCAGGTCGCCGCCGTCGTCGAGGATCATGTTGGCGTCCCATGGCTGGCCATCTTTCAGGATGGTCTGCTCCAGGCACCACTCGTACTCTTCTTCAGTCTCGCCTTTCCAGGCGAAAACCGGGATGCCGGCGGCAGCGATGGACGCAGCGGCCTGATCCTGAGTCGAGAAAATGTTGCAGGACGACCAACGTACTTCGGCACCCAGGGCAACCAGGGTTTCGATCAGCACGGCAGTCTGAATGGTCATGTGGATGCAGCCGAGGATTTTCGCGCCCTTGAGCGGCTGCTCGGAGGCGTACTTGCGGCGCAGACCCATCAGGGCCGGCATTTCCGACTCGGCGATGATGGTTTCGCGACGGCCCCAGGCAGCCAGGGACATGTCGGCAACTTTGTAATCGTTAAAATCTGCAGGCGTGATAACAGCGCTCATGAAGAGCCTCCATTCGTAATGTATGCGAATGGGCGCCGTTGTGCGTTTAGTGTCCGGCCGTGGCCAGTCAACGCCCCATCCGAGCCTGACAGGTTGATCCTGCTGCAGCGCCCCTCGGACAGGTGGCGGGAAAACGGTAACAAGTGAAGGTTACCGTTTTGAAACGGGGGCGATTATAGCCGTCTAGACTGATCTTCCAAAGGGTTTCTGTCGGCCAGATGAAGATCGTTAATAGCGACCATAGTAGAAGGCTCATGGAGCCTGACCGCCCGGTCTGCCAAGATGGCGCCATCTTTCGGCAAACGCTCAGGAGTGAACATGAATTTCCACACCCGCAAATGGGTCAAACCCGAAGACCTGAACCCCAACGGCACCCTGTTTGGCGGCAGCCTGCTGCGCTGGATCGACGAAGAAGCGGCGATCTACGCGATCGTCCAGTTGGGCAATCAGCGCGTGGTGACCAAGTACATTTCCGAAATCAACTTCGTCAGCGCCTCGCGCCAGGGCGACATCATCGAACTGGGCATCACCGCCACCGAGTTCGGCCGCACCTCGATCACCCTCACCTGCGAGGTTCGCAACAAGATCACTCGCAAGAGCATCCTCACCGTCGAAAAGATGGTCTTCGTCAACCTCGGTGAAGACGGCCTGCCAGCGCCGCACGGGCGGACCGAGATCAAGTACGTCAAAGATCAGTTCAAGGAAGATGAGCTCGTCACCAAGTAATGCAAGCCCTGTAGGAGCTGCCGAGGGCTGCGATCTTTTGACTTTGTTTTGGTCGAGCAAAATCAAAAGATCGCAGCCTTCGGCAGCTCCTACAGAACGTATTCCGAACGGCAAGGGTCGTAGCTAAAAGCCCCCACCCGGTTCCCACGCCATGACCACCCCGACAGACGGCAAGACCCCCAATCTCTCGACCGATGAACAACATGAAGTCGAGAAAAACCAGCCGCCTCGCGCAGCGGTTCTGCATGAAATCATCCGCACTCAGGGCGATCAGGAACTGGAGCGCAGCATCGCCGCGTTGTGGTGGTCGGCGCTCGCGGCCGGATTGACCATGGGCCTGTCGCTGATGGGCATGGGCCTGCTCAATTCGCGCCTGCCCGAGGGCGACGAATACAAGGTCATCGCCAGTTTCGGCTACTGTGCCGGTTTCCTCGCGGTGATTCTCGCCCGCCAGCAACTGTTCACCGAAAACACCCTGACCGCCGTCCTCCCGGTGATGACCAAACCGACCCTGGCCAATTTTGGCCGGTTGATCCGCTTGTGGGGCGTCGTCCTGTTCGGCAATTTGTGCGGGACGATTCTGGTGGCGTACGTGATGCTCGAGCTGCCGATCTTCGACACCAAGACTGATCACGCCTTCCTTGAAATCGGCCGCAAGGTCATGGAGAACCACGCCAGCCAGATGTTCGCCAAGGGCATCGTCTCCGGCTGGATGATCGCCACCATGGTCTGGATGATCCCGTCCATGGAGAGCGCGAAGATGTGGATCATCATCCTCATCACTTATCTGATGGCGTTGGGCGACTTCACCCACATCGTGGTCGGTTCGGCAGAAGTCTCGTATCTGGTGTTTGCCGGCGAGTTGCCGTGGAGTGATTTCTGGATGGTGTTTGCCGGTCCGACGCTGGCGGGGAATATCATCGGCGGCAGTTGCATCTTTGCCCTGATCAGCCATGCGCAGATCCGCAGCGAAAGCGGTGCGCCAAAGGAAACAGGCAAGGCCAAAGGGGCTGCGGATCAGGCCGAAAAGCCTGACCCGCAGCAGATCAGAAAATGATCAGTGGTGCGC
Source organism: Pseudomonas sp. m6p (assembly GCF_055760375.1). NCBI lineage: Bacteria > Pseudomonadati > Pseudomonadota > Gammaproteobacteria > Pseudomonadales > Pseudomonadaceae > Pseudomonas > Pseudomonas sp. m6p. The sequence continues at coordinate 5,332,506 of NZ_CM147084.1, read as the reverse complement.
GGGCTCGGCCGTGGTGGCCGGCTCGTCGCGGGTGGCGTGCTTGACCAGTTTGCCGATGGTCAGGCCCTGCAACAGGATCGACGACAGCACCACGATGTAGGTGATGCTCAACAGCAAGTCGCGCTCCGGGCCCAGCGGCAGAGCCAGCGCCAGTGCCACCGAAACACCACCGCGCAAACCGCCCCAGGTCAGGATGCGGATGGTGCCACGCGGCACTGTGCGCCAACGCCGCAGCAGAACGATGGCCGGGGCCACGGTGAGCAGGCGCGACAGCAGGATCGCCAGTGCCAGCAAACTGGCCGCCGCCACGTGCGCCCAGTTGAACGGCAGCAGCAACAGCTCCATGCCGATCAGCGCGAACAGCAGGGCGTTGAGCATGTCATCGAGCAGCTCCCAGAAGCCGTCGAGGTACTTGCGGGTCATGTCGTTCATCGCCAGGTTACGCCCCAGGTTGCCGATGATCAGGCCGGCCACCACCATCGCAATCGGCGCCGAGACGTGCAACTCGGTGGCCATCGCCGAACCGCCGATCACCAGCGCCAGGGTCAGCATCACCGTGATCTGATGCTGCTGGACGCTTTTGATCATCCGGTACACCCCATAACCGATCAGCCCGCCGAACAGCACGCCGCCAAGGGCTTCATGCACGAACAGCATGGCCGTGGCGCTGAGGGTCGGCGTCTCACCCAACTGAGCGATGCCCAGCAGCACGGTAAACACCACGACCGCGGTGCCGTCGTTGAACAACGACTCGCCGACGATGGTGGTTTTCAGCGGTTTTGAGGCATTGCCGGTACGCAGTACGCCGAGTACCGCGATCGGGTCGGTCGGCGAAATCAGCGCGCCGAACAGCAGGCAGTAGAGGAAGCTCACGTGCCAACCGAACAGGGCAAAAATGTAATAGGCGAGGCTGCCGATCACGGCGGTGGCAATCAGCACGCCGAACGTCGCCAGCAGGCCGATGGGCCAGCGATAGCTGCGCAAATCGTTGAGGTTGACGTGCAGGGCGCCGGCGAACAGCAGGAACGACAGCATCCAGTTCATCAGCAGGTCGCCGAAGTCGATCTGGCCGATCAGTTGCTGCACGCGTTCTTCGAGGCCGGGGTAGCCGAGCACGCTCAGGCCTTGCAGCAACAGGGAGAACATCAGCGCGGTGACCATGACGCCGATGGTCGGCGGCAGGCCGATGAAGCGGTAATTGACGAAGGTGAGAAGGGTGGTGAGGCAGATAAAAGCGGCTACAAGTTCTAGCATCCGGGCTCCATTGGATGGGGGGAAAGACAGCGCCCCGATTCTTCGGCGCGAAAGTTGGATGGGCTGTTTCGGGGTGGGGACACAATCACATCCCTCGGTTGGTCAGTGGTACGCATTGGTGTAGGGTCAACAAAAAATCAAGGAGTGGGACGTGGCGGCGACAGTTCTGGTGTTGATGGCGGCGCTGTTGCATGCGACGTGGAATACCCTGATCAAGTTCAGTGCCGAACGGCTGTTGGTGGTGGCGTGCATGGACACGGTGGCGCTGTTGTTCGTGGCGCTGGCCTTTCCATTCATCAGCCTGCCACCGGCGCACATCTGGCCGTGGATTCTGGCGTCGGCAGCATTCGAGCTGCTGTATCGCTATCTGCTGATCCAGGCTTATCGGGTCGGCGACCTCGGATTGGTCTATCCCTTGATGCGCGGCTTGTCGCCGCTGGTGGTGCTGGCGCTGACCCTGATCTTCGCCGGTGAAGTGCTCACCACGCAGCAGATCTTCGGGATCATGCTGATTCCGCTGGGCATGGTCTGTCTGCTCTGGCAGGGCGGTGGTGGTAAACATTTGCCGTGGTCGATGCTGCCGGTGGTGGCGCTGATCGGGCTGTGCATCGGTTGCTACACCTACATCGATGGCCAGGCCTTGCGGCGCTGGTCGCATCCGCTGGATTACCTGGTCTGGGTCACGCTGCTCAGCGCCTGGCCGTTTCCGTTGCTGGCGTGGGTCGCCAAGCGCCCGGCGTTTCTGGTGTTCTGGCGCGAGCAATGGAAGCTGGGGCTGGCGGTCGGGTTCTGCGTGTTGTTCAGCTACGCTCTGGTGCTGTGGGCGATGCAGTTGGGCTCGATTGCCGAAGCGGCGGCCTTGCGTGAAATCAGCGTGATTCTGGTGGTGCTGTTCGGTATGCGTTATCTGAAAGAACCTTTCGGCAGGCCGCGGCTCTTAGCCTGTGGGCTGGTGCTGATCGGCATGCTGGTGATGAAGTTCTGACTGCCCGCCATTTCCAACACTCGAAAAAAAGGACGGCGTTATGACGGTGGCTCTGTGGTGTGTATTGATCGCGATTTTCCTGCCGTATGTGTGCACGATTGTGGCCAAGGTCTCGGGCGGTTTCCGGCTCAGTGACAATCATGGTCCTCGGGACTTTCTCGATAGCGTGGGCGGCGTCGCCCGACGGGCGCATGCGGCGCAGCTGAACAGCTTCGAAGTGATGCCTGCATTTGCTGCCGCAGTGATTGTTGCGCATCTGGTGGGCACGGCGCAGCTAGTGACCGTGAATGTGCTGGCAGTGATGTTTATCACCAGTCGGCTGCTGTACATCATCTGCTACCTGGCGGACTGGGCGATCTTGCGGTCGCTGGTGTGGTTTGTCGGGATGGGGCTGATTGCTGCGTTCTTCTTTGTGTCGGTATAGATAAAGCAAGATCAAAAGATCGCAGCCTGCGGCAGCTCCTACAAGGTTGATACATGTCCCCTGTAGGAGCTGCCGCAGGCTGCGATCTTTTGCTTTTCAAGGTTTGTCGGCGACCTGGGGCACTTGCGGCAACGCCGCACCTTTAGGCCAGAGCATCCAGATCTGCCCCTGCTGTTTCATGTCCCCGGCCAGTTGCCCGGCTGCGTCGCCGGTGCCCCAGAACAAGTCCGCGCGCACCTCGCCGGCAATCGCGCCGCCAGTGTCCTGCGCCGCGACCGGGCGAACCAGAGCGGTGCCATCCGGACGGGTGGTCGACAACCACAGCAGACTGCCCAACGGAATCACCTTGCGATCCACCGCCGCGCTGTACCCAGCGGTCAGTGGTACGTTCAGTGAGCCACGTGGGCCTTCGTTGCTGTCCGGGTTACGGGTGAAGAACACATAACTCGGGTTGCTGCCCAACAGCTCCGGAATGCGCGACGGGTTGGCCTTGGCCCAATTGCTGATCGCGCTCATGGTCACGTCTTCTTTCTTCAACTCGCCCTGTTCCACCAGCCAGCGGCCGATCGGTCGGTACGGGTGACCGTTCTGGTCGGCGTAGGCGATGCGCAGTTGCTTGCCGTCCGCCGTCTGAATCCGCCCGGAGCCCTGGATCTGCAGGAATTGCAGGTTCATCGGATCGGTCAGGTACGCCACCACCGGGGCTTTGACGCCTTTGGATTCGATGGTTGCGGCGTCGTCATACGGCTTGAGCACCCGACCTTCGAGGCGACCACGCAGGCGCTTGCCCTTGAGTTCGGGGTAAATGCTGTCCAGCGACACGATGATCATGTCTTCGGGCACACCATAGACCGGCACGTTGGCTGTTTCGGTGGGGGTCAGGCTGCCGGGGTAGACCGGCTCGTAGTAACCGGTGATCAGGCCGTTGGGGTTGTCGTGTTCGGCGCGCAACCCGAACACATCCAGGTTCTGCTTGAGAAACGCGCGAATTTCGCCGGCGCTCTGCGGCACGTTGGCGGCTGCCGCGCAGGTGCCACCCCAGATCGGATCAGCCTTGAGTCGGGTGCAGGCGCTGCGCCACGAGCCGAAACCGGCGACCAGGTCGCTGTCGGACACCGCCGGCAGGGCTTCCCAGGTGGCGCTGGAATAAGTCGCCAAGGCGTGGGTTTTCGGTTTGGCATTGTCGCCGCCCGTACAGCCAGCAAGGATTGCCAGCAGCGGCAGGGTTGCGATCAGCGGGTAACGCCAGGCCTTGAAACGGCTGTTCATGGAGTGATTCCTGTGCCGGTTGCCCGAGTGCTCCATGCGCTCGGGCAACCCGTATTTTTAATAGGGCTATTGGTGTTTGACGGCGACGCGAGGATACTGGCCGCCGAATTCCGTGACCTGAAGCCACCATGACTCTTAAAAGAATTACTGTTGTATTGCTGGCCTGTCTGACCTTGTCCGCCTGTGGCGGCGTCGATCCGAATTCGCCGCTGGGTCAACGTAAGTCGATCTTCAAGCAGATGCTCAAGACCGGTGAAGACCTGGGCGGCATGTTGCGCGGACGCATTCCGTTCGACGGGCCGAAATTCGCCGAAGGCGCGGTGAAGCTTGATGCGTTGTCTCATGAACCGTGGAAGCATTTCCCGCAGGTGCGCGAAGAAGATCACACCAGCGCCAAGGACGATGTCTGGCTGCGTCAGGCCCGCTTTCAGGAATTGGTCCGTAACCTTGAGGCGGCCACCGGTGAACTGGTGATCGCCAGCAAGGTTCAGCCGTACAAGGCCAGTAACCTCGGGCCGGCCGTGCAGAAGGTTGAAGATGCCTGCAGCGCTTGCCATAAAGAGTTTCGGGACCATTGAACTGCTGAGCAATTGTGGCGAGGGGATTTAGCGAAACGTCGCACCGCCCCGATCGGCGGCGCAGCCGTCGTGAACCTGCTGTTCTTTCTGAAAGACTCGATTGAATGGTTTTGGGGCTGCTGCGCAGCCCATCGGGGATAAATCCCCTCACCACATAAATCTCCCTCACCAAACCTTCGGTTACTTATCGATCTGGTCCAGCGCATCCTGCAGTTCTTTGCGCGACTCGGCGAGTTTGTTTTTGCGCTTGTCGATCTTCTCCGGATCACCTTTCTTCATCGCCTTGTCGAGATCAGCCTGACGTTTGCTGACTTCGTGCTTGGCTTCCAGCACCTTGTTTTCGCGTTCTTTCTTCAGGCCGGCATCGGTGCAGTTCTTGGTCACTTCATCCAGAGCGGTTTGCAGACCGGCCTGCTGATCGGTGTTGCCCCGGGATTTGGCCTGTTCGAGCTGATTGATGATGCCCTGCTTCTTCGCGGCGCAACCGGTCAGGCCCGGCGCGTCTTCGTCGGCCATCGCAGGTGCGGCCAAAACGCCACAGAGGGTCAGCAAGGCGAGCGGTGCAAGAAATTTCATAAAAGCTCCATGTGCGAAGGCAATCGGGTCGGTGGCACTGCGCTGTTTGAGCGTCTGACGTTCCTTCGGTTCCCGGCTGCCGGAATTGCGTGATCAGAAGCCGTCGATTCCGGCGGCGCGTAATGTGTCACTCAAGGCCAGCACCTGCGGGTCGCGGAAGAATGCGCTCAATTGCGCCGCGCGGCCCGGGCCGATTCCGGCTTCTGCCTGCCATTGTTCGGTGTTGCGTTGTGCCAGCGCCTGCCACGAGTCGGCCAGTTGTGCCTGACCGGTGGGCGGTAAACCCAAGGCTTTGAGCCACTGCGTGAACGGTCGTTGGCGGGCGCTGTGAAAACTGTTGATCAGACGTGCGCTGCTGCGCTCGCCGAAGCCGGCAATGTTAGCAAGCTCTGGCTCGTCGAGGGTCAACCAATCCAGCAGGTTGTTCAGGCGGCCTGTTTCCAGAAGTTTCTCCCAGGTGCCGCGCCCGACATTCTGCAGCGCGAGGCCTTGTTTGCCACTGAGCCAGGTCAGGCGCGCGAGAAACTGGCTTTCACAACCGGGTGTCGGTTGCCAGCAACTCAAGGCGTGGAAGTCGCGCGTGTCGGGAATGTCGAGGGCGGCTCGTTCGGTAGTGCGCAGCACCACACTGTCGAGTCGCGGGATGGTCAACCCGGCCAGGCTGATTGCTACTTGATCGCCGGGGCGGATATCCAGCGCCTGCCAGCGCTTGAGGGAGCCGGCGCTGACGCGTTTGATCTCGCGGTCATCGAGCATCACCGGCGACAACTCTAATACCGGGGTGATGCGTCCGCTGCGGCCGACCTTGAAATTCACTTTGCGCACCTCGGCCAGCGCTCGGGTAAACGGGTATTTCCAGGCGACGGCCCAGTAGGGCGCGCTTGCCTGCCAGCGCTCGGCCAGTGGGCGCTGGCTCTGGCGCAGGACAATGCCGTCGGTGGCGAAGGGCAGAGGCGATCGATACCAATGCTCGCGCCATTTTTGTGCATCGGCAAAGTTGGCGATGGCCTGGCTGAATGGCGCCGTTGCGGCGAATCCCAAGGTTGCCAGCGTCGATATTCTTTCCGGCAGACTCGCTGGCCCTTGTGGCCAGTCCCAGACAAACAGGCCGATTCCGGCTGCCTGTTCTGCATTCAAGGTTTTGCGGTTCATCAGCCCGGCAACGGTGGCGCGGGCATTGACGCTGCCGGCGCTGGCTTGCACATGTTGCTGCAGGCGCCAGTAGAGTTCGCCTTGCACCAGCAAGTCCAGCGGTTGAGTCAGATGTTGCGGAATGGCGCCGATCTTTTGCGCCGATGCTGTCCAGTCCTGACCGCTGATGCCGTTACCGCGACTGATCGCTTGCTGTAACAGGCCGCGACGGTAAATCAGCGTGACGGCCACACCATCGACCTTGGGTTGTACCCAGACATCCTGCCGATTCTTCAACCACGCTTGAACGGCGACGGCTTGGTGAAGCTTGTCCAGACCGGTGTGGGCGATTGGATGAGCGATGGCGCCTGAGGCAGTGCGCAAAGGTTCGGGCGCTGAATGCTGCTGGAAGCACTGTCGCCATTGGTTGAGCCGCAGGCGCGATTGATCGTAGAGCTCGTCGGCAATCAGCGAGCGGCCTTGGCGGTGGTAGGCGTCGTCCCATTGGTCGATCTGCTGTTGCAGAGCCGAGATTTCGTTTTGCGCCTGAGCGGCAGGCCAGTTCGGACATTGGGTGGCGTGGCTGCTCAGGCCTACGAGACTGAGAAAAAGCAAAACAGAAAAGCGCATCGTGAGCGTCCTTGCTCATGGGGATAATTTGAAGGGTAGTCAGGATTTTTCAGCCACGTCGAGTGGGAGTTTTTCCTCTTGTTTCGGCGATGAAGATCAAAAGATCGCAGCCTTCGGCAGCTCCTACAGGGGAGCGCATTCATCTGTAGGAGCTGCCGAAGGCTGCGATCTTTTAATCCTGGCAAGCATGAAAAAGCCCCGCACGGCGCGAACCGTGCGGGGCTTTTTTTGCAGCCGGGAAGGGCTTACAGACCTGCGGCGGAACGCAGAGCGTCGGCGCGGTCGGTTTTTTCCCAGGTGAAGGTGGAGAAGGTGTCTTCGCCAACCGTCTTGGTCTGCGGAGCACGACCGAAGTGGCCGTAGGCTGCAGTTTCCTGGTACATCGGGTGCAGCAGATCCAGCATGGTGGTGATTGCGTATGGACGCAGGTCGAACACTTCACGCACCAGTTTGATGATCTTGTCATCGCTGATCTTGCCGGTACCGAAGGTGTTCAGCGAGATCGAAGTCGGCTGAGCGACACCGATGGCGTAGGACACCTGGATCTCGCAACGCTCGGCCAGGCCGGCAGCGACGATGTTCTTGGCCACGTAACGGCCAGCGTAGGCCGCCGAACGGTCAACCTTCGATGGATCTTTACCGGAGAACGCGCCACCGCCGTGACGGGCCATGCCGCCGTAGCTGTCGACGATGATCTTGCGACCGGTCAGACCGCAGTCACCTACCGGGCCGCCAATGATGAACTGGCCGGTCGGGTTGATGTGGAACTGGGTGTCTTTGCTCAGCAGTTCGGCAGGCAGCACGTGCTTGACGATCAGCTCCATCACGCCTTCGCGCAGGTCTTTGTACGACACTTCAGGGTTGTGCTGGGTCGACAGTACCACGGCGTCGATACCGACCACCTTGCCGCCTTCGTAACGGCATGTCACTTGCGACTTGGCGTCCGGACGCAGCCACGGCAGCAGACCTGATTTGCGGGCTTCGGCCTGACGCTGTACCAGCTGGTGCGAGAAGGTGATCGGCGCTGGCATCAGCACGTCGGTTTCGTTGCTGGCGTAGCCGAACATCAGGCCCTGGTCGCCGGCACCCTGATCTTCAGGCTTGGCGCGGTCAACACCCTGGTTGATGTCAGGGGACTGCTTGCCGATGATGTTCATCACGCCGCAGGTCGCGCCGTCGAAGCCGACTTCGGAGCTGGTGTAGCCGATGTCGCAGATCACGTCACGAACGATCTGCTCCAGGTCGACCCAGGCGCTGGTGGTCACTTCACCGGCCACGATGGCAACGCCGGTCTTGACAAGGGTTTCCACGGCAACGCGTGCGTGTTTGTCCTGGGCAATAATGGCGTCCAGCACCGCATCGGAAATCTGGTCGGCGATTTTGTCCGGATGTCCTTCAGACACGGACTCGGAGGTGAAGAGGGAGTATTCGCTCATCTCGATGTTTTCCTGAATTTACCGATGGTGAGTGTCGCCAGCCGGTCGCTGAAAGTGGCGAACCTGGATCTGGAAACCATTACGTAAGCCTACATAGAGGCTGTCCCCGGGAACGAGTCCCGCAGCGGTGGCCCAACGGGCCAAATCGTCCTGTTCAAACCCCAACCACAGATCACCGCAGGCCTCCCTGGCCCAACTCTGGTTGTGGCTACATAACTCTGTCACGAGCAGGCTACCGCCCGGTTGCAGCAGGCCGGCCATGTGCTTGAGCGCTTCGGCCGGCGCGGCGAAATGGTGCAACACCATGTTCAGTACCACGCAATCGGCCGTCAGGCTTGTGCCATTCAATGCATCGGCCAATTGCAGGCTGACGTTAGCCAGCCGTTCACGTTCACATACCTGACGCGCCAGTTCGAGCATCGCCGGGCTGTTGTCCAGCGCGGTTACGGTGCCGAAGCGGCGGGCCAGTTCCGGCAGAAAAGCACCATCGCCGGGGCCGACTTCAATGGCCGTGGCAGCACCATTGAAGTTCAGTTTGTCGAGCAGGGCCAGCACGCTGTCGCGGTACTGCGGCAGGCCTGCGATCAAGTCTTGCTGGGCGCGGAATTTCTCTGCGACCCGGGCGAAAAAATCCTGGCTGGCAGCTTCACGTTGTCCGTGGACCTGAGCGATCCGTGCCTGCACGTCCTCCGGCAGCGCCAGATTGTCGACTTCTTCTAACAGTGCTGCATGCAACTTGCCGCCCAGCAATTCAGTGTGGGGCAGGGCGCGGCGATAGAAAATCGCGTTGCCCTCGCGGCGCGTCGCTACCAGATCGGCCTGGGCCAGCACCTTGAGGTGGTGGCTCATGCCTGACTGACCAATGCCGAAAATCTGCGCCAGCTCCAGTACACCGAACGAATCGTTGGCCAGCGCGCGCAATACATTCAGGCGCAGCGGGTCGCCACCGGCCTTGCACAGGGCCGCCAGCTCGTCGCAATCGTCATGGCGAATGGAAGGCACGCGTAAGTTCATGGGGCAGCAGTCTAGTGACGGTGGGAAATCGCCGCAAGGGCAATATCAAAAAGTTTTGATATTGCTCGATAGATGGCACTTCTCACTGACTGGTTAACTCTACAAACGAACAGCGGAAAGGTTTCACCAGACGAAACCGCCGTCCAGCACGGGAAAAACGCCTTCGGATGACTATCTGTCATTGCCCCGAGGCGCTCCGGTGAGGGAAAATGCCCTCCTTTTTTCCGTTTCAATCTATTCACACCCAGGAGATCAGCGATGCCTAGCCGTCGTGAGCGTGCCAACGCCATTCGTGCCCTCAGCATGGATGCCGTGCAAAAAGCCAACAGCGGCCATCCCGGTGCCCCTATGGGTATGGCAGATATCGCCGAAGTACTTTGGCGCGACTACCTCAAGCACAACCCGAGCAACCCGTCGTTCGCCGACCGTGACCGCTTCGTGCTGTCCAACGGCCACGGCTCGATGTTGATCTACTCGCTGCTGCACCTGACCGGTTACGACCTGTCGATCGACGACCTCAAGCAGTTCCGTCAACTGCACAGCCGCACCCCGGGTCACCCGGAATTCGGCTACACCCCGGGCGTCGAAACCACCACCGGCCCGCTGGGTCAGGGTCTGGCCAACGCCGTCGGCTTTGCGCTGGCTGAAAAGGTGCTGGGCGCGCAGTTCAACCGTCCTGGCCATAACATCGTTGATCACCACACCTACGTGTTCCTCGGCGATGGCTGCATGATGGAAGGCATTTCCCACGAAGTCGCTTCCCTGGCCGGTACGCTGGGCCTGGGCAAGCTGATCGCCTTCTACGATGACAACGGTATTTCCATCGATGGTGAAGTCGAAGGCTGGTTCACCGATGACACGCCAAAGCGTTTCGAGTCCTACAACTGGCAGGTGATCCGCAACGTCGACGGTCACGATCCGGAAGAGATCAAGACCGCCATCGAAACCGCGCGCAAGAGCCCGCTGCCGACCCTGATCTGCTGCAAGACCACCATCGGTTTCGGTTCGCCGAACAAGCAGGGCAAGGAAGACTGCCACGGCGCCCCACTGGGTGACGCGGAAATCGCTCTGACCCGCCAGGCGCTGAACTGGAACCACGGCCCGTTCGAAATCCCGGCCGACATCTATGCCGAGTGGGATGCCAAGGAAAAAGGTCGTGCCGCCGAAGCCGAATGGGATCAGCGCTTCGCTGCCTACTCTGCTGCATTCCCGACCGAAGCCAACGAACTGATCCGTCGTCTGAGCGGCGAACTGCCGGCTGACTTCTCGGAAAAAGCCTCGGCTTACATCGCTGAAGTCGCGGCCAAAGGCGAAACCATCGCCAGCCGTAAAGCCAGCCAGAACACCCTGAACGCGTTCGGCCCGCTGCTGCCGGAACTGCTCGGCGGTTCGGCTGACCTGGCCGGTTCCAACCTGACCCTGTGGAAAGGTTGCAAAGGCGTCAGCGCTGAAGATGCCAGCGGCAACTACATGTACTACGGCGTGCGCGAATTCGGCATGACCGCGATCATGAACGGCGTGTCCCTGCACGGCGGTCTGGTGCCTTACGGCGCGACCTTCCTGATGTTCATGGAATATGCGCGCAACGCGGTGCGCATGTCGGCGCTGATGAAGAAGCGCGTGATCCACGTCTACACCCACGACTCCATCGGTCTGGGCGAAGACGGCCCGACGCACCAGCCGATCGAGCAACTGACCAGCCTGCGTTCCACGCCGAACCTCGACACCTGGCGTCCAGCCGATGCCGTTGAATCGGCGGTGGCCTGGAAAAACGCGCTGGAGCGCAAGGACGGCCCATCGGCGCTGATCTTCTCGCGTCAGAACCTGCAGCATCAGGAACGCGATGCCGGCCAGATCGCCGACATCAGCCGCGGTGGTTACGTGTTGAAGGACTGCGCAGGCGAGCCTGAGCTGATCCTGATCGCGACCGGTTCGGAAGTCGGTCTGGCCGTTCAGGCCTACGACAAACTGACCGGGCAAGGCCGCAAGGTGCGCGTGGTTTCCATGCCTTGCACCAGCGTGTTCGATGCGCAGGACGCCGGCTACAAGCAATCGGTTCTGCCGCTGCAGGTCAGCGCACGTATCGCAATCGAAGCGGCTCACGCCGACTTCTGGTTCAAGTACGTGGGTCTGGAAGGTCGCGTGATCGGCATGACCACCTACGGCGAATCGGCGCCGGCTTCGGCACTGTTCGAAGAATTCGGTTTCACCCTGGACAACATCCTGGGTCAGGCTGAAGAGCTGTTGGAAGACTAAAACATAGCGCGGCGACCCAAGTCGCCGCGTTCCCTGTAGGAGCTGCCGAAGGCTGCGATCTTTTGATCTTGATCTAAAAACAGGATCAAAAGATCGCAGCCTCCGGCAGCTCCTACATGGGGTTGTGTTGTTAGCGAATACTATCGAGAACCCCATGCCTCAACCGCGTCCCTACAAAGTTGCACTCAACGGCTACGGCCGGATTGGTCGTTGCGTCTTGCGTGCGTTGTTCGAGCGTGGCGAGAAGGCCGGGTTTGAAATTGTCGCGATCAATGATCTGGCGGACATGGCCAGCATCGAATACCTGACACGCTTCGACTCCACCCACGGCCGCTTTCCCGGCGAAGTGCGAGTAGAAGGCGATTGTCTGCATATTAATGGCGACTGCGTGAAGGTCCTGCGCAGTGCCACCCCCGAAGGCATCGACTGGGCGGCGCTGGGCGTCGACCTGGTGCTCGAATGCTCCGGCGCCTACCACACCCGTGAAGACGGCCAGCGTTTCCTCGACGCCGGCGCGCCCCGGGTGCTGTTCTCGCAACCGATGGCCAGCGAGGCGGATGTCGACGCCACCATCGTCTACGGTGTCAATCAGGATTGCCTGACCGGCACCGAACTGCTGGTGTCCAACGCCTCCTGCACCACCAACTGCGGCGTGCCGCTGTTGCGTCTGCTGGACAAGGCGATCGGCCTGGATTACGTGTCGATCACCACGATTCACTCGGCGATGAACGATCAGCCAGTGATCGACGCCTATCACCACGAAGACCTGCGCCGCACCCGTTCGGCGTTCCAGTCGGTGATCCCGGTGTCCACTGGTCTGGCGCGTGGCATCGAGCGCCTGCTGCCGGAACTTGCCGGGCGAATTCAGGCCAAAGCCGTACGCGTGCCGACGGTCAACGTGTCCTGCCTCGACATCACGATGCAGACCGCCACCGCGACCGATGCGGGCGAGGTCAACCGGATCCTGCGCGAAGCCGCCACCAACGGCCCGCTCAAGGGGCTGCTGGCCTACACCGAGTTGCCGCACGCCAGCTGTGATTTCAACCATGACCCACATTCGGCCATCGTCGATGCCAGTCAGACCCGTGTTTCCGGCCCCAAACTGGTGAACATCCTGGCCTGGTTCGACAACGAATGGGGTTTTGCCAACCGAATGCTGGACGTTGCAGACCACTATCTGCAAACAGCGATTTCAAAAAAACCTGCTCTCTAAGAACAGCTACTCAGGAAGTGCGACCCATGACCGTGTTGAAGATGTCCGACCTCGATCTGCAAGGTAAGCGCGTATTGATCCGCGAAGACCTCAACGTCCCAGTCAAGGGCGGTGTTGTCACCAGCGATGCGCGTATCCTGGCTTCGCTGCCGACCATCAAGCTGGCCCTGGAAAAAGGCGCGGCGGTGATGGTGTGTTCGCACCTGGGCCGTCCGACCGAAGGCGAATTCTCCGCCGAGAACAGTCTCAAGCCAGTCGCCGACTACCTGAGCAAGGCCCTGGGCCGCGACGTGCCGCTGGTGGCCGATTACCTGGGCGGCGTTGACGTCAAGGCCGGCGACATCGTGCTGTTCGAAAACGTGCGCTTCAACAAGGGCGAGAAAAAGAACGCCGACGACCTGGCCCAGCAATACGCCGCCCTGTGCGACGTGTTCGTGATGGACGCCTTCGGCACCGCGCACCGCGCAGAGGGTTCGACCCACGGCGTGGCCAAGTTCGCCAAAGTCGCCGCTGCCGGCCCTTTGCTGGCCGCTGAGCTGGACGCACTGGGCAAGGCGCTGGGCGCACCGGCCAAGCCAATGGCTGCGATCGTTGCCGGCTCCAAGGTCTCGACCAAACTCGACGTCCTCAACAGCCTGAGCCAGATCTGCGATCAACTGATCGTTGGCGGCGGCATCGCCAACACCTTCCTGGCGGCCGCCGGTCACCCGGTCGGCAAGTCGCTGTATGAGCCGGACCTGCTGGACACCGCGCGCGCCATCGCCGCCAAGGTCAGCGTGCCGCTGCCGGTGGACGTGGTGGTTGCCAAGGAATTCGCCGAAAGCGCCGAAGCCACCGTCAAGCTGATCGCTGACGTTGCCGCTGACGACATGATTCTGGACATCGGCCCGCAAACCGCGGCCAACTTCGCTGAACTGCTGAAATCGTCGAAAACCATTCTGTGGAACGGTCCGGTCGGCGTGTTCGAATTCGACCAGTTCGGCAACGGCACCAAAGTCCTGGCCCAGGCCATCGCTGACAGCGCCGCGTTCTCCATTGCCGGCGGTGGCGACACCCTGGCGGCCATCGATAAATATGGCGTGGCCGAGCAAATCTCCTACATTTCCACCGGTGGTGGCGCGTTCCTCGAATTCGTCGAAGGCAAGGTGCTGCCAGCCGTTGAAGTCCTGGAAAGCCGGGCCAAGGCCTGAGGCCGCCCGTTTGGCCAGGCAAAGGAGTGTTCAGATGGTCAAGTCGTTAGCGCTGTTGTTGCTGACCGGTACGCTGGCGGCCTGCGGGAGTAACCCGAAGGCCGAGGCGACACCTGCGCCGGATGCGGCACAGAAAGGCTGCTATCAGGCCGACTGGCAGGCCGAAACCAACCCGGTGCTGAACAAGCGCTCGGGGCCGGACGGTCTGGACAAATACGAGACGCAAACCCCGGCCAAGGAACATGGTTGTCCTTGACCGGTCTGACTCTTTAACGCAGGGCTGGCGGCGTGCGCTGTCAGTCGAGGAACACGGATGAAAGGCTTGATCGCCATTGCGGCATTGGCATTGTTAGGCGGTTGCGCGCAGATGAACCTGTTTCAGTCGTCCGCGCCGGCGGATAGCTGGACCACCTGGACCTGCGACAGCCAGGCCAAAGTGCTGTGGCGTTACGCCGATGCCGGCCAGAAGGAAGTCGATGTTCGACTGGGCGGCGGCGATCAGGTCTATCGCCTGAAAGAAGAGCCGGGCGCCTCGGGCGTGCTTTACAGCGACGGCATGCTGGCGTTTCACGTCAAGGGTGACGAAGGCCTGGTGTACTGGGTCGCCACCAATGACCTGATTGGCCGCGGCTGCAAAGCCGAGTAATTGAAGCATTGCGATTCTCATGTGGGAGCGAGCCTGCTCGCGAAAGCGGTCTGACAGGCACTGCATCAACGACTGCGAGATTGCTTTCGCGAGCAGGCTCGCTCCCACAGGGGATCTGTGCAGTTCTCAGGAATTTGCTTTATCGAATCACCAGACCGGGCCTCAACCCCCGATCTGCAATCACTTGAATAGCCGCCGCCGCTCCGGCAGGCTGGCACGATTAACGACCCTCAACCGGGAGAGACACACACAATGGCACTTATCAGCATGCGCCAGATGCTGGACCACGCAGCCGAGTTCGGCTACGGCGTTCCAGCCTTCAACGTCAACAACCTTGAGCAGATGCGCGCCATCATGGAAGCCGCTGACAAGACTGACTCCCCGGTGATCGTTCAGGCTTCGGCCGGCGCTCGCAAATACGCCGGCGCGCCGTTCCTGCGTCACCTGATCCTGGCCGCGATCGAAGAATTCCCGCACATCCCGGTGTGCATGCACCAGGACCACGGCACCAGCCCTGACGTCTGCCAGCGCTCCATTCAACTGGGCTTCAGCTCGGTGATGATGGACGGCTCCCTGGGCGAGGACGGCAAGACCCCCACCGACTACGAATACAACGTCCGCGTGACCCAACAAACCGTCGCCATGGCTCACGCCTGCGGCGTTTCGGTAGAAGGCGAGCTGGGCTGCCTGGGCTCGCTGGAAACCGGCATGGCCGGTGAAGAAGACGGCATCGGCGCTGAAGGCGTTCTGGATCACAGCCAGATGCTGACCGACCCGGAAGAAGCCGCTGACTTCGTCAAGAAGACTCAGGTCGATGCCCTGGCCATCGCCATCGGCACCAGCCACGGCGCCTATAAGTTCACCAAGCCACCTACCGGCGACGTGCTGGCGATCGACCGCATCAAGGAAATCCACAAGCGCATCCCGAACACCCACCTGGTGATGCACGGTTCCTCGTCGGTTCCACAAGAGTGGCTGGCGATCATCAACCAGTACGGCGGCGACATCAAAGAAACCTACGGCGTACCGGTTGAAGAAATCGTCGAAGGCATCAAGTACGGCGTGCGCAAGGTCAACATCGACACCGACCTGCGCCTGGCATCCACCGGCGCCATGCGTCGCCTGATGGCTACCAACCCTAGCGAATTCGACCCGCGTAAATTCTTCGGCGCGACCGTGACGGCGATGCGTGATGTGTGTATCGCTCGTTATGAAGCGTTCGGCACCGCCGGTAACGCTTCGAAGATCAAGCCGATCTCGCTGGAAGCGATGTATCAGCGTTATCTGAAGGGTGAGTTGAACGCCAAGGTCAACTAAGCCTGAGCGTTAAACCGCTTTTATGAAAAACCCGCCGAGAGGCGGGTTTTTTATTGGGTGCAGAACAGGCTGAAACCCTTGCAGGCGAGAGCCCGCTTGCGATTGCAGTCTGGCATTCATCATTGCTGGAGGCTGGTAAACCGTCCTCGCTGGCAAGCCAGCTCCCACAGGGGGCATGGGTTCTTTCGCAATCTCGGCAATGTTATTTGTCGTGATCAATATCCAGCTTGCTGAACGTCACCTGCCCACCCTCACTGGTATACCCGGTGTTGTCCTGCACATACACCCCAGCCTTGAAGTACAGCGGCTTGTTGCGCCACGTCGCGCTGATTTGTGAATCCCACTGATAACCCGCTGCGCTCACGCCCAGTGCACCGCCGGGGCTGAGGTGGATCAGGTAGTTGAATTCGCGGTCGAGTTTGATGCCGGTGGCGAGGGTGATGACGCGGCTTTCGTCGTCATCGGGGTGCATGCGCACCTTGATCACCAGGTTGCCGGTTTCAGTTTTGGTCTTGTACTGGTATTCGAGTTTGACCATCGGCTTCTGGCTTTCATAAGCGTGGATCTGGCCGATGACGATCTTGCCGGAGCTGGGCACTTTGTTCACGGCGAGGGTCGCGCGCAGGGTGTTGTCGGCGTCGGGGTAGTACCAGTTGCGCAGGGAGCCGTTGCTGAAGGTTTCGCGCAGTTCGGTGCGCGGGTAAATGGCGTTTTCGGTTTTTGACCCGGTCACCGGCGACCAGAAGAACAAGGTGCCGGTGTCGGAATGGAAGTACTGATCCTTGAAGCCATTCACCAGTTTGGAGGTTTCGACGGTGTACGGCGGACTGCCGACGGGAACGCTGAGGTTCCAGGTTGCGAGATCGATCATGTCGGTTCTTCCACTCAATTTTCCTGTACGCGAGTGCCAGAAGCTCTAGCCCGCGCTTTTTCGGGCGGCAGTTATAAGCGTAGAGGTGTTTTTTGTTAACGCCCGTTTGGCAGATGATTGGCGTCAACATCCTGTCGAAATGCCATCTGTGCCGGTTTTCGGGGGCTGCAGGGGTGACCGTTAGTCGGTAAATTACAGCTTTGGCTAAATGATGGCGGCGTGGCAGCTTCTGCTTTCACAGATCCGGGACTAGAGTGATGGCTCAGTAACTGTACGGTTTTCACAAAAAACCGGCCGATAGTCCGACAAGAGATGTCCCGACAAGAGAAGCAGCATGGAATGCGCGCAACCCCAGCCAGGTGAAGGCAGCTCTGTCCTTTTGATCGTTGATGACTACCCTGAAAACCTGATCAGCATGCGCGCGTTGCTGCAGCGTCAGGATTGGCACGTCATGACCGCCGCCTCCGGTTTCGAGGCGCTCAATCTGCTGCTCGAACACGATGTCGATCTGGTGCTGCTGGACGTGCAGATGCCGGGCATGGACGGCTTCGAAGTCGCGCGGCTGATGCGCGGCAGCCAGCGCACGCGTCTCACGCCGATCATTTTCCTTACCGCCAACGAGCAATCACAGGACGCCGTGATCAAGGGTTACGCCAGTGGCGCGGTGGATTACCTGTTCAAGCCGTTCGATCCGCAGATCCTCAAGCCGAAAGTCCAGGCATTGCTCGAACACCAGCGCAACCGCCGCGCCTTGCAGCGTCTGAGTCATGATCTGGAACTCGCGCGGGCCTTCAATGCCTCGGTGCTGGACAACGCGGCGGAAGGCATTCTGGTGCTCGGCGAGGACGGCCTGATCCGCTTCGCCAACCCAGCGATTTCGCGATTGCTGAATGCGCCGGTGAAAGAGCTGGAGGGCAAGGAATTTCTCGATTTTCTGCAGAAACCGCATATCCCGCTATGGGCCGGTTCCGAGTTGCTGGCCGGCTATAAACGCGGTGAGACCTTGCGTCTGCACGATGCGTTGTTGCGCACGGCACCGGGGCAGCAGGTGCCGGTGGCGTTGTCCTGCGCGCCGTTGCCGGCCGAGCAGCGGGCGATGGTGGTGACGGTGCTGGACATGTCGGTGGTGCGTCACCTGCATCAGCAGCTGGAATTTCAAGCGGTCACCGATCCGTTGACCGGTCTGCTCAATCGCCGGGGCTTTTATCAGACGGTGGAAAACCTGCTGCTGCGCGGTGAACGCAGCGACAGCAGTTGGGTGCTGCTGTATCTGGATCTGGATGGCTTCAAACGGGTCAACGATTCCCTTGGCCACGATGCCGGCGACCGGGTGCTGCGCTGGGTTTCCGAGCAGTTGAAGGCCTGTCTGCGACCGTTCGACATTCTCGCGCGCATGGGCGGTGACGAGTTCACCGCGTTGCTCGATCTGGAGTTTCCCGAGCAGGCCGCAAAAATTGCCGAGAAGCTCATCGAAAGGGTGTCGATCTGTCAGCAGATCGAAGGACTGGACATCGCTCTCGGCGCGAGTATCGGCATCGCCACTTACCCGGACTGCGGCGCGAACCTCGACGGCTTGCTGCGCGCCTCCGACATCGCCATGTACGAAGCCAAGCGTGCCGGGCGTCAGCAGTATCGTTTTTATGATCACGAAATGAACGGCCGCGCGCGCTCGCGGCTGATGCTCGAAGAGAGCGTGCGCAACGCCATCGAGAACCGTGACTTCAATCTGGTGTATCAACCGCAAGTGGCGATCGACAGCGGGCAGATCCGCGGTTTCGAGGCGTTGCTGCGCTGGCAGCACCCGAGCGTCGGCGATGTGCCGCCGGGGTTGTTCCTGCCATTGCTGGAGGAAGCACGGCTGATCAGTCGGCTCGGCAGCTGGATCTATCACCGTGGCGCCGGTCAGCGCAAAGCCTGGGAAACCCTGTTCGCCGAGGATCTGGTGCTCGGCGTGAGTTTGAGCAACACCCAGTTCGGCCTGCCGAACCTGGTCACCGAGTTACGTCAGGTGCTGGAGCGGCATTCGCTGCAGCCGCGGCAACTGGAGGTGGAAGTCACCGAAGACGCGCTGATGCACAACCCCGACGAGACCCGCAAACAGTTGCGCCTGCTGCGTAATCTCGGGGTGCGGGTGGCGCTGGATGACTTTGGTTCGGGCCCGTGTTCGCTGGCGTATCTGCGTGATCTGGAGCTGGATACGCTCAAGCTGGATCGACACCTGATTGCGCGGCTGCCGGACTCGACGCGCGACGCGGCGCTGGTCAGCAACGTGATCAATCTGTGCAAACAGTACGGTTTGCTGGTGATCGCCGAAGGCGTGGAAACCGTTGAACAGTATCAATGGCTGCAGGCGCATGGCTGCGAATACGTGCAGGGTTTCCTGGTGGCGCGTCCGCTGACCTCCGAGGACGCCGTCAGCTTTGCCAAACCCTTTGACTGGAGCGCGCTGCCGGTTTGAATTCGCTACACTGGCGCTCTTTTCGAACCGTGCTGCCGTGTCCATGACTGCGTTGAAATACCTCCAGGCCTATCCCGCACAACTGCAGGATCAGGTGCGCCAACTGATCGCCGAACAGCGTCTGGGTGACTATCTGAGCCAACGCTATCCCGGACGTCACGATGTGCAGAGCGACAAGGCGCTGTACAGCTACGCGCTGGACCTGAAGCAGGAATACCTGCGCAACGCGCCGGCCATCGACAAAGTGCTGTTCGACAACCGCCTCGACCTGACGCATCGCGCGCTGGGCCTGCACACCACGGTCTCAAGGGTGCAGGGCGGCAAGCTCAAGGCCAAGAAAGAGATTCGCATCGCCTCGCTGTTCAAAGAGGCTGCGCCCGAGTTCCTGAAGATGATCGTTGTGCATGAACTGGCGCACTTCAAGGAATCGGACCACAACAAGGCTTTCTACAAATTGTGCGAACACATGCTGCCGGGGTATCACCAGATCGAGTTCGATCTGCGGGTGTACCTGACGTGGCGGGATTTGCAATGAAGATCAAAAGATCGCATTCCAACTGTAGGAGCTGCCGCAGGCTGCGATCTTTTAACGTTGGGAGTGTTTAGATGGACGTAAGCAAGACCAAAAGCAGTTTTTACCGGCGCCTGTACGTGGCCTACCTGATCGACAGCGGCCTGGCCCCGAGCGTCCCGGCGCTGACCGAAGTGACCGGCATGCCCCGGCGCACGGCGCAGGACACGATCGCCGCGCTGGCGGATCTGGACATCGTCTGTGAATTCGAGCAGGAAGAGGGTGCGCGCAACCATGCCGGGCGCTATCGGATTCGCGAGTGGGGGGCGATTGATCGCGGGTGGATCGAGCGCAATCTGCGGCAGATCAAGGCTGTGCTGGAATATCCCTGAGTTTTGCAGTGTTTGAGCTGACGCAATCGCTGGCAAGCCAGCTCCCACAAGGGTCTCCAGTCAACACGGTTGTTGTGAGCAACGGATGAACCTGTGGGAGCTGGCTTGCCAGCGATGAGGGCCTCAAGGACGACGCATGCCGATATGCGGAATGTCATCCTCCAGATACTCCTCACCCACCACCACAAACCCGTACCTGCCGTAATACCCCTGCAAATGCGCCTGCGCCGACAGGTAGATCGGCACCTGCGGCCAATGCTTCCCGGCCTGTTTCAGCGCGTGTTCCATCATCACATGCCCGAGCCCTTTGCCACGGCCCTGCGGCGCAATGATCACGCGGCCGATCACCACGTCACCGCCCTGGGATTCGGGATCAAGCAGGCGCAGATAGGCCATCAACTGATCATCTTCCCAACCCATGAGGTGATGGGTGTCGCCGTCCAGATCCTGGCCGTCGAGGTCCGGGTAGGCGCATTTCTGTTCGACCACGAACACTTCCGAGCGTAGCTTCAGCAGTGCGTACAACTCTTCTTTGCCCAGATCACTGTGATGCTTGCAGACCCACTCGATTGTCATCTTCCGACTCCTTGAACTCCGTCGCCCGATACTAAGGGCACTGGCGCCGGATGTCTGTATGGCGGAACAGTCTGTGACAAAGGTCAAAATGCCATCATTCCTTTCTCGCGGTGGCGGCCGCTTTGTGTAATCTGCTGGAAAGCGCTGTGCACTGGCTTCAATGAGCTACTGTTAGGGCCTGGGTTTCGCCGGTACGGGGCCTTGGGGTTTTGACTGGAAAACACGCCGGGCCAACCGCCCGCTAAGGATTTTCAAGCATGCCGCGACTGCATCGAGCCTTTGCTTTGATCGGATTGCTCTTGCTGGCCCAAACCGCCTCAGCGGAGAAGTTGCGACTGGTGTTTGATATCTGGCCGCCCTTTACCGATGACACGCTGGTCAACGGTGGTCTGGCCACCGACATCGTCAGCACGGCGCTGGCGCGGGCCGGTTATGCCAGCGACTATGAGCAGGTGCCGTGGGCGCGGGCGTTGTTGGGGGTGGGCGAGGGCCGGTACGACGTGCTGGTCAACGCCTGGTACAACGACGAGCGCACCCGGATCGGCCAGTTCTCTGGCGAATACCTGCTCAACCGCATCCGCTTTCTCAAGCGCAAGGACACGCCGCTGGAATACAGCAGCCTGGAACAACTGCACACCTATCCGGTGGCGGTGGTGCGCGGTTATGCCTACTCGCAGGCGTTCGATGCCGACACGGCGTTGCAGAAAGTCCCGGTGCACAACTTTGCAATGGCGGTGCGCATGCTGGCGGCGGATCGGGTCAAGCTGACGCTGGAAGATGAGTATGTCGCACGCTATTACCTGGCGCGCGAATCACCCAAGGTACGCAACGCCGTGGAGTTCCTGCCCAAGCCGTTGAGCGAGAACAGCCTGCATATTCTGGTGAGCCTGAAGAACCCCGAGCATGAGCAGATTGTGGCCGGGTTCGACAAGGCGATTGCGGCGATGAAGGCGGATGGCAGTTATGACAAGTTGCTGAGGCAGCATGGGATGTGAGCATCTGATCCCGTGCGTTGTTGCTGATGCCCTCATCGCTGGCAAGCCAGCTCCCACAGGTATTGCGGTGTACACAAATCATGTGGGAGCTGGCTTGCCAGCGATGGGGCCAGTCCGGTCAACTTAAGCCTCACTGGTGTCTTTGATCAAATGCGCCGCCAACGTGCGCAACGGCCCCAGCTGCCGGCAGATCAATGCCAGTTGCGTCTGCACCAGCCGCTGCCCTTCATCGATCTCGTCCGGCATCTGCTCCAGCTCATTGGCCAGCGCTTCCTCGTCGTCGCTCTGGATCGCCACGGGCTGTTTGTTCGCCAGGCCCTGGGCGATTTCATCGATGCTCGCGGCCAGTTTCACTCCAGCACCGTCGATCAGGTGTTCGCGGACTTCCGCCGGTAGCTGCGTTTCGCGATGCGCGCCCAACCCGGACAGGTAGCTGAGCAGCGTGTGCGACAGCACCAGAAAGCGGAAACCGACATCCGCTTCCTTCCGGAAATGCCCCGGCTCCATCAGCATGTTCGCCAGCGTGGTCGACAGTGCCGCGTCGGCGTTGTGCGCGTTGCGCCGTGCCAGGCGATAGGCGAGGTCATCGCTCTTGCCGGCGGCGTATTGTTGCATGATCTGGCGCAGGTAGATGCTGTTGCAGGTCAGGGTGTTGGCCAGCACTTTGTTCAGGCGTCGACCTTGCCAGTCCGGCAGGAACAGGAACACCGTCAGGCCGGCGATCAGGCTGCCGAGCAGGGTATCGAACAGGCGCGGCAGGAACAGCCCGTAGCCATCACCGATCTGGTTGAAGCAGAACAGCACCATGATCGTGATCGCCGCCGTCGCCACGGTGTAACGCGTGGTGCGGTTGGTAAAGAACACCACCCCGGCGGCAATGGCGAAGCACGACTGCACCAGCGGGCTGGGGAACAGATCGAACAGCGCCCAGGCCACGGTCAGACCGATGGCGGTGCCGAGAATCCGCTGCCCGAGTTTGCGCCGGGTTGCGCCGTAATTCGGCTGGCAGACGAACAGTGTGGTGAGGATGATCCAATAGCCCTGCGACGGGTGAATCAGGTGCACCATGCCGTAGCCGATACTCAATGCCAGCGGCAGACGCAGGGCGTGGCGGAACAGCAAGGAGGTCGGTGTCAGCTGCGTGCGCAGACGAATCCACACGTCCTTGAGGTTGCGTGGTGAGCGGTCGAGCAGGCTACTGTCGGTGGCGTCCGCCAGCGCGTCAGGGTTGCTCGCATCGCTGAGCAAGCGGTCGAGGGTACCGAGGTTGGCTGCCAGAGCACGCAGCGAACGCAGAAGGCCGCGCCACGCCGGATTGCTCTGGATGCGCAGGTGTTCAAGGGACGCGTCGAGGTCAGTCAGCGCTTCGGCAAAACTGGCGTCGTAGACGAACGGCTGGCGCATCTGGATCGACTCGGCCAGCGCACGACAGGCTTTGCCCTGCTGGCGCAGCAAGCGCTGGCAGCGGAACAGCACGTCGCTGTGGAAGAACGCCTCGGCCAGCGCGTTGTAAGGATAGTGCGAAGAGCTGGCGCGTTCGTGAATGTCCTGGGCGAGGAAATACAACTTCAGATAACGGCTGACTTTCGAGCCCGGGCGACCGTTGCCGACCCGGTGCAGGATGATTTCCTTGGCGCTGTTCAGCGCGGCCACTACGCGACCGTTCTGCTGTGCCAGTTCCAGCCGCCGTCCTTCGACGTCCAGCTGACGGATCGGCTCGAACAGCGAGGCTTTCAGCTTCAGATAGAAGCCCAGTTCACGGAACAGCCGCGCCAGACTCTGCTGCACCGGCTGGTTGGAAAACAGCGCCTGCCACAGCACCGACAGCAGGCCGTACCACGCCGCGCCGGCCACCAGCAGCATCGGTTCGTGCCAGAAATCGGTGACCGCGCCGCCGCGCTGATCCACGCCGATCATGGTGTAGACCGACAGGATCAACGTTGCCGAAGCAATCGCGCCATAACGCTCGCCGAGCGCACCGAGCATGGTCAGGGCGAAGCTGGCCAGGGCCAGGGCGATGGCAAAGACGATGGGGTAGGGGAAGAGCAGTTCCACCGACAGCGCGGCGATGCTGAAACACACCAGTGTCACGGCGAGGGCGTTGAGGCGACCCTGCCAACTGTCGTCGGTCTCGGCCAGGGCGCTGGCGATGATTCCGAGGAACAACGGGATCAGCAGGCCCATTTCATCCTGATACCAACACAGCGCCATGCTGCCGGTCAGGGCGATGAACACCCGCACGCTGTAGCTGAATTTATCCAGCGCCCACAGGCGCCGCAAAGACTGACGAAACGAGGTCGAGGACATGAAGTGCGAAGGCCTTCCGAGGCGATGCCGCTAAATTGAGCCAGTAATGACGCCGACGCAATGGCGCCGATCACATCTGACAGCAAAAAGTGTTCCTTGATTGCCCGCTACCCCTGTAGGAGCTGCCGAAGGCTGCGATCTTTTGATCCTGTTTTTAAGATCAAAAGATCGCAGCCTTCGGCAGCTCCTACAGGGGAGTGTTGTTTCAGTCAGACGTATTGCGCAGCCGCGTAACCCGAGGCCCATGCCCACTGGAAGTTGAAACCGCCCAGATGCCCGGTGACGTCGAGCACTTCGCCGACAAAATACAGCCCTGGGCTTTTCAGCGATTCCATGGTCTTGGACGACACTTCGCGGGTATCGACGCCGCCCAGCGTGACCTCGGCGGTGCGGTAGCCTTCGGTGCCGGCCGGGACAACTTTCCAGCTGCCGAGCTTGTCGGCAATCTGCGCCAGTTCGGCGTGGGTGTATTGCTTCATCGGTTTGGACACGAACCAGTTGTCCGCCAACAGGTTGGCCATCTTCTTGGTGAAGATTTCCCCGAGCAGGGTTTTCAGTTCGCTGTTCGGGCGTTCGGCCACTTGCTGTTGCAGCCATGCGGCGGTGTCGTGATCCGGCAGCAGGTTGATCTCCACGGTGTCGCCCGGCTCCCAGAACGACGAGATCTGCAGAATCGCCGGGCCACTGAGGCCGCGGTGAGTGAACAGGATATTCTCGCGAAAGCTCTGCTCGTTGCAGCTGACCAGACAATCCACCGAGGTACCGGACAACTCGGTGCACAGTTCCTTGAGCTGATCGGTGATGGTGAACGGCACCAGGCCGGCACGGGTTGGCAGCAGTTCGTGGCCAAACTGCCTGGCGACCTGATAACCGAAACCGGTAGCGCCCAGCGTCGGGATCGACAGCCCGCCGGTGGCGATCACCAGCGATTGGCACTGAACCTGGCCGAGGGTGGTGTCGAGCAGGTAACCGCTTTCGACCTTTTCGATGGTCTGGATCGAGGTGTCCAGGTGCAGCTCGACGCCGACCTGATCGCACTCGTCGAGCAGCATGCCGAGGATGTCGCTGGATTTGTTATCGCAGAACAGCTGGCCGAGTTTTTTCTCGTGGTAGGGCACGCCATGCTTGGCGACCATGCCGATGAAATCCCACTGGGTGTAGCGCGCCAGTGCCGATTTGCAGAAATGCGGGTTACCCGAGAGGAAATTGCCCGGCTCGGTGTACATGTTGGTGAAATTGCAGCGGCCACCACCGGACATCAGGATTTTCTTGCCGGCCTTGTTCGCATGGTCGAGCAGCAGCACCTGACGCCCACGCCCGGCGGCGGTCAGTGCACACATCAACCCTGCGGCGCCAGCGCCAATGATCACGACTTCGGTAGAGCGCAAAACGGTGTCCTCTGAAATATCACCACAAAACCAACTGTTGTAGGAGCTGTCGAGTGAAACGAGGCTGCGATCTTTTGATCTTGCTCTTTAAAAACAAAGTCAAAAGATCGCAGCCTGCGGCAGCTCCTACAGGGGGTGTGCGTTGTTCTTAAAGGACGCGCACGCGCAGCGAACGGCCCTTGATCTTACCGTTGTTCAAGCGCTGCAGCGCCTGCATGACCACGGTGCGCTCAACTGCCACATACGACTGGAAGTCGAAGATCGCGATCTTTCCGACCTGGGCACCCGGGATGCCGGCGTCACCGGTCAGTGCGCCGAGGATGTCGCCCGGACGCACCTTGTCCTTGCGCCCGCCGGCGATGCACAGGGTGCTCATCGGTGGCTGCAGTGGGGCGCCGCCCTGGGACTTGAGGTTATCGACCTGATCCCAGTTCAACGGGGCTTTCTGCAACTGTTCGATGGCTTGCGCGCGATGCGCTTCGGACGGCGCAACGAGGCTGACCGCAATGCCTTTCTCGCCGGCACGACCGGTACGGCCGACGCGGTGAATGTGGATTTCCGAGTCGCGGGCCAGTTCGACGTTGATCACCATGTCCAACGCGTCGATGTCCAGACCACGAGCGGCGACATCGGTGGCGACTAGAACCGAAGTACTGCGGTTGGCGAACATCGCCAGTACCTGATCGCGGTCACGCTGTTCCAGATCGCCGTGCAGGCCGACGGCGGAAATGCCTTTGGAGGTCAGGTGGTCAACGGTTTCCTGCACTTGCTGCTTGGTGAAGCAGAACGCCACGCAGGAAGCCGGGCGGAAGTGGTGCAGGACTTTGGTCACTGCGCTCATGCGCTCTTCCGGGGAAATCTCGTAGAAGCGCTGCTCGATCTGCGTGTCGTCGTGGAACGCTTCGGCTTTCACCGTTTGCGGATCGCGCATGAATTTCGACGCCAATTGCTTGATGCCCACCGGGTACGTGGCGGAGAACAGCAGGGTCTGACGGCGTGCCGGGGTCTTTTCGATGATGTCTTCGATCGCGTCGTAGAAGCCCATGTCGAGCATGCGGTCGGCTTCGTCGAGGATCAGCGTGTTCAAGCCGTCGAGGACCAGCGAACCCTTGCGCAGATGCTGCTGGATACGTCCCGGGGTGCCGACGATGATGTGTGCGCCATGCTCCAGCGAAGCGATCTGCGGGCCAAACGACACGCCGCCGCACAGGGTCAGGACCTTGATGTTGTCTTCGGCACGGGCCAGGCGACGGACTTCCTTGGCGACTTGGTCGGCCAGCTCACGGGTCGGGCAGATCACCAGCGCCTGGCAACCGAAGTAGCGCGGGTTGATCGGGTTGAGCAGGCCGATGCCGAATGCAGCGGTCTTGCCGCTGCCGGTCTTGGCCTGGGCGATCAGGTCCATCCCCTTGAGGATCACCGGCAAGCTCTGCGCCTGGATCGGCGTCATCTGGGCATAACCGAGGGATTCGAGGTTAGCCAGCATGGCGGCGGACAGCGGCAGAGTATTAAAAGCGGTGGCGATGGTGGTCACGGGACTGGCCTGCAAAACAAAATGTCGCGCAGTGTAGCAGCCCCGTGCCACTTTCCTCGAAAGTTCTGGACGAACAGTGATTAAAACCCATGGGAAGAGATTCAACTGTGGCGAGGGAGCTTGCTTCCGCTGGGGCGCGAAGCGGCCCCGCTCTTCAGCTCATAAAGCGGGGGACTGCTGCGCAGTCCAGCGGGAGCAAGCTCCCTCGCCACAAAAGCATTCACTGTTTGTTCAGTGTTCGATGTGCTCATCCGGATGTTCATCCGGGCGTTTGACCCGGCGCCCGTCTTCTTTCGACAGTTGCGAGAAGATCGTCGCTGCCAGCATCGCCATGATTCCGACCGTGACAAACGTCAGCTGGAACGCGCCCAGTACGGTCTCGACGCCATCGTTGCCGATCTCCGCCGTGAAGCCACCAAGCAACGCACCGGCACAGGCCACGCCCAGACTCAGCGACAATTGCGCCACCACCGACAGCAAGCTGTTGCCGCTGCTGGCGCTGGCGTCGTCGAGGTCGATCAGGGTTACGGTGTTCATCGCGGTGAATTGCAGCGAGTTGATCGCGCCGAGAACCGCCAGCAGGCACAACAGCAGCCAGTACGGCGTCTGCTCGCTGACCAGGCCCATGCTCGCCAGCATGATCCCCAGCGCCAGAGTGTTGCCGGTGAGCACAATGCGATAGCCGAGGCGTTCGATCAGCGGCCGCGCCATCCACTTGGCAAACATCGCCGCTGCAGCCAGCGGTAGCATGCTCATCCCTGCCTGCGATGGCGAATAACCCAGCGCCACCTGCAGCAGCAACGGCACCAGAAACGGCAGGGCGCCGCTGCCCAGGCGGGCGAACAGGTTGCCGATAATTCCTACCGCGAAAGTCCTGGTCTTGAACAGCGAAGGGGCGAACAGCGGATTCTCGACACGCCCGGCGCGCAGCCAGTACGCCGCCAGACAGGCCAGACCGCCGAACAGCAGCAACATCACCCGCAGATGCGGCAAGTGCAATTCGCCCAGACCTTCCATGGCGATGGTGATCAGGATCATTGCAGCGCCGAACAGCAGGAAACCGAGGCTATCGAAGCGCGTGCGTTCAGTACCGCGCAGGTCGGGGATGAATTTCCACACCGCGTAGCAGCCGAGAACACCGACCGGCAGGTTGATCAGGAAGATCCAGTGCCACGTCAGGTATTGCACCATCCAGCCGCCCATGGTCGGACCGATCAACGGGCCGAGCAGGCCGGGAATGGTGATGAAGCCCATGATCCGCACCAGTTCCGAACGCGGATAGGCACGCAGCACCACCAGCCGTCCGACCGGCAACATCAATGCGCCGCCCAGGCCTTGGATCACACGCGCGCCAACCAGCATGGTCAGAGTGCTCGATAACGCACAGAGCAGCGAGCCAATGCTGAACAGCAGGATCGCGCCGAAGAAGATTTTCTTGGTGCCAAAGCGGTCGGCGATCCAGCCCGAGGCCGGAATCAGCAAGGCCACGGTGAGCATGTAGGCGATGACCACGCCTTGCATGCGCAACGGGTCTTCGGCCAGATCCCGGGCCATGGCCGGCAGGGCGGTGTTGAGAATGGTCCCGTCGAGGGACTGCATGAAGAACGCAATGGCGACGACCCACGGCAACCAGCGGGCGGTGATGGCGTCGAGAGGCGGGCGTGTGGGCATGGAACCTCGGGTGGGTGGTTAATCCAAATGGCTTGTCGTGAAGAAACCCTGTGGTGAGGGGATTTATCCCCGATGGACTGCGCAGCAGTCCCCTGCATTTGATTTTAAAAGCGGGGCCGCTACGCGACCCATCGGGGATAAATCCCCTCGCCACAGGGTCCACTCCAGCACTTGATCCTTGGGGGTACTGGAGGTTTTCAGTTACAGGGTCAAGGTCAATCGGCTCACCAGCGCCCCCGGCAGCAACGCCGACGACGTATTGCGCTGGCTATACGTGCTCGCCGACAGCAGCAACTCACGCTCGGCGGTCAACGCTTCCAACTGCGAACCCAGCAGGCTGTAGGCGCTGTCGTCGAAGCGCATGGTGCTGACCGGCGCCTGAATTTCGCCGTTCTCGACCCAGAAAGTTGCGAAGCGGGTCATGCCGGTCAGGCGCGCCGCCGGTTGATCCGAGTAGTTCAGGTACCACAGGTTGCTGATGTACAGCCCGGTGCCTAACTGCTTGAGGATCTCTGCCTGTGACAGGTCACCGGCGGCCATGTTCAGTGCACTCGGCATTTCACCGCCGCCGGCGCCGTTGGCGGTCAGGCCGTATTCGGCGGCACTGCGCGAGCCGACCAGTTGATCGCCGGCCTTGCCTTCGATGACCAGCCGCAGATCGCTGCGCGGGTAGCCTTCGCCGGAGAACGCCGGGCTCAACGAACCGCTGACTTGCTCATCCAGCGACACCAGCGGACTGAACGCCTGATCACCGACATACAGCTTCTGCAGCGGACTGCTCTTGCTGGCGATCGACTGTGCGGAAAAACCGCCCCAGCTGAGCATGCCCATGATTTCTTCCAGCGCGGCTGGCGCCAGATACGCCCGGTATTGCCCCGGTGCGAGGGTGCGCAACGGTCGACCGAGGAACGCCAGTTGCTCGCGCGCCTGCTGGAAGCGCCGGGCGAAGCCTTCGCTGCTCCATTCGTGCCCGGCGTAGCTGGCCTTGACCGCTTCGCCGTTTTCGTGGAACAGGCTGAAGTCGAAGTTGAAGCTGTTGGCCTGATGCCAGCCAAACGCTCCCGAGGAGCTGGCGAAACCACGGCTGATCGGGCCGGCAGCATAGAAGCCGACCAGATCCAGACCTTCAGCCGCGGTGCAGATTTCCTCGACCACTTGCTCGGTGTCCGGCAGCGGATGTTGCTGCACGTTGTTGCTCTGCCAGCCGTTGTGGTTGAGCAGCAGGTACGGATCCTGTGGCAGCAGCGGCAGGGTTTCGCGCAGTTGTTGCAGGCCTTCGGCGAGGCGTTGCAGATCGGCCTCCTGATCACCGGACAGGGTGATGTGCAGGTCGGCATGGCGGCCATCGTTGATCAGCTTCAACCCGACGTCGGCTTGTTGCACCTGACCGGCCTGACGCACCTTGGCGTGGTTGAAGCGCACGAACGCCGAGGATTCCGCGGCATAGCTGAGGGTGAATTGTTCCGGCTCGCGCACGCTGTCGCGCAGCCAATTGACCATGATCTTGAAGGCGTCGGACTGACTCTTCGAAATGTTCATCAGGCGTCTCCCCCAAACACATCTACGTTGCTGAATACGCAGGCCGGCGAAGCGTGGCCGACGCGGATCACCTGATTCGGCTCGCCCTTGCCGCAGTTTGGCGTGCCCAGCACCTTACGGGTGCCGGCATCGCCGACCGCGCGCAGACTCTTCCAGAACTGCGCGGAAATACCTCGGTAATTCGGATTTTTCACCACACCCTTGAGTTCACCGTTCTCGATCAACTGCCCCCACTCGCAACCGAACTGGAATTTGTTGCGCGCATCGTCAATCGACCACGAACGGTTGGTGCTCATCAGAATGCCGTGCTCGATGCCGCTGATCAGTTGCGTCAGCGACTGATCGCCCGGCTCGATGTTGAGGTTGGCCATGCGGTCGATCGGCGGCCGGTTCCAGCCGCAGGCGCGGCTGTTGGCAACGCCGTCGAGGCCGGCGCGGAACTGCGACAGTGCGCCGCCCAATGGCCGCAACAGCAAGCCTTGGCGAATCAGGAATTGTTTGCTGGCCTTGCTGCCGTCGTCATCGTGGCCGTAACTGGCCAGCTCTTCGGGAATGTCCGGGTCGAAGGTCACGTTGAGCAGCTTCGAACCGTATTGCAGGCTGCCGAAGTCGCTGGTTTTGACGAAGCTGGTGCCGGCGTAATTGCGCTCGTCACCGAGGATCCGGTCCAGCTCCAGCGGGTGACCGATCGACTCGTGAATCTGCAGCATCATCTGATCGGGCATCAGCAACAGATCGCGCGGGCCTTGCGGGGTATTTGGCGCGAGCAGCAGTTGCAGGGCCTGATCGGCCACTTGCGGGCCGGCGCCGACCAGACCGCAACGGCTGATCACGTCGGCGCCACCCTGCTGACCGAAGTTCTCGCGGCCCAGGGAGCGGGTCTGGCTGTCGTGGCCGTCGTAGGCAGTGACATCGAAACTTGGATAAACGAAGCGCTGGGCCTGGCGCAATTCGGCGCCGGCACTGCTCAGGTAAATCTGTTCGACGTGGGTGATGCCGATGCTCGCTTGCCAATGCACCAGGCGCTCATCCTTTGGCACCGCGGCGGATTCCGCGCCGAGCAGCTCGAAGCATTCGCTCAGGGACGGGAAGGGTTGATCGAGATTGGGCGAAAAGTAATCAGCGCGGTCACTGGATACCGGCTGATCGCGCAGGTCGAGCAAGGCGTGGGGCTTGAGCCGACGGGCCTGCTGTTCGGCGCGCTCCAGGGCGGCTTGCAGACCTTGCTGCGACAGGTCGTTGGTCGCCGCGTAAGCCTCGACGCCGTTGACCCGCACTGTGAGCATCGCACCCTCGTCACGGCTCAGGCTCGGCGGTTCGGCGACATTCTTGCGCACCGACAGGTACTGGCCGGACTCGCGTACATACCGCAAGGAAAAAAACTCGGCGCCCGTGCGCAAGGCAGCGAAGCGCTGCTTGAGCTGGGGGTGGAAATCGAACATCAGGGAACCTCCTTGTTATGGGAGTAGCGGCGCAGCGGATTCGGCGGGAGGGATGAAGCGATCAGACGAGGACTAGAGTAGGCCTGCGCGGGGGGGAGTATCAAGGGTGGCGCCCGGGAGGGAAAACTATTCTGTGAGTGGCAGTCATCCCGTCAGGCAAAAGGGGCGTGCTTGAGCAAGTGTGTCCAAGGGCCCCTGGCCGGTTCTGCGGTAAAACTTCAGTTATTCAAATAGGCGAATGCAAGTACGTAAATCAGCAGGCTGGCAAAGAAACCCGGCAGAATTTTTCGGGTTCTGGCCACTACGGCAAATGTTCCGACTAAGAGCAGCAGTTTCAGTGCGTCCAGAATCTGAAACTGTTGCACCAGGCTCGGACCGTCGAGCCTGGCAAATGCCGTGTCATAAATGATCACTCCCAACATCGCCTGGGCGCTGTAGCTGACGAAGCGGTAAAAAGAACCGTCGGTGCGCGCCAGCGCCGTGGTGTTTTTGAAAGCAAACGGTAATGCACGAAATGCAAAAGCCGTGATTGCGGCAAAGCCGATCAGCATCCAGAGAGTCATTGCGAAGCCGTTCCTTGGCGAATACGGATATTTTCAATCATTACGAGCATGCCGCCGATCACAAAGGGCGTAATCAGCAAGCTGTAGTCCTTGAAGAGCAACACCAGCAAAGGGGCACCGATGAAGCCTAGCCAGTAGCTGGAGACCTCCATGTAGTGCGGCCAGTGTTTGCCGGCCAGCGCAGTGAACTGAAGTGGCAAGAGCATCGTCATGGCGGCTGCAACGGTCGGTGACGCAAAATCTGCGCCGGCGATAAAGCCGACGTAAGTGCAGATGATCGACAAGGCGAAGATGGGGGCGCCTACGCCAACAAAATATGCGAACGGGAAACTCGTCTTGTGCTTGAAGCGCGTTATGCAGGCCGTGAAGATCGAGGGTGTCAGCAGTATCAATGACGCGAGAGTCTTACGCGTCGACGTCTGCTTGAGGTACGGTGCCAACGTTGCTGAAAGCAAAACGAATCGGGCGTTGAGTGCCAGAATGATCGGGAGCAGTAACCATCCGTCGTTGTAGTTTTGTATGAGTAGAAACTGTAACGGTGTCGAAAAAATCAACAGGGTCGTTGCCATTGTCTGACTCAATGTCAGCGCTTGAGCAGCGCCCACCATTCCGATTGATAAATACAGAAAAATGAACGCGATGCCGAAGGTGATAGCGTCGCGCCCTCCCGCCTTGAGTGTCTGCGCGAAGGTCGAGTCGGATGACGACTGGCAGCCCTTCATCAAGCCGCTCCTCGGACTGCGTGCTTTTCGTCCAGCGAGTAATACTGCTTGCGAGGCCCTTTGCTGCGAAACAACAAGCGTGGCGTAGTGGTCAACGTCGAAGTTGCGGCTTGCGAGCGAACCTCATCGGCGCTGATATTCAGAGTGGGGCGAGCATGCAATATCTTGTTATTGGCAACGATCAGGAACGTGCCGGTCTGCGCTGTGGAGACATTGCACTTGGCAGTGGGTAGCCCTGCGCGGATCTTGTCCAACACCTCTTGACCGCCGTTGAATGCACGCATTCGCTCGCCGCTGTGAATGTCGATACGGAAATCAAGTGAAAACCGGTAGCCATACAGTTCACTGTATTCAACGACATTTCGAACGCGCTCTTTCGAGCCGCTGACGTTTTTACCTGAAATGAAAATCGCCTGCATGCCAAGTAAGGTTTGAATTTCTTCATCATCAAGTGATAACAGCAAGTCGGCTGGAAAGTAATAGGCGGTCGGCGTGCGAGTCGTGTCCCGACACACCGTGAGTGCAAGATAGTCAACGTCCAGGCTTTCATACAAATCATCTGAATGCGGGGTGATGTCACCGTAACCATTACCCCATTCCCGATACTTTTCAGCGGAGGGTTTCATGTACAGCGCTTTATGGTCTTCGTATTCGTACTTGATATCAGTCAAGTGGAACAGGTCAGCCAGCGCCTCATGGACGGTGAGGGCCAATGCAGGGCAGTCAATGCTGAAAATATTTCTGATACACACCGCGGCAATGCCTTTGTGGGTGCCGACCTGGTCAAAGTAGAGGGTGTCTTCTGGGTGGAGATAATTAATGAATAAATTTGTAAGTTGTATTTTTAGGGTGTGTAGGTTTTGATTCTTGTTCTTTTGCCACCACGACTCGATAACGCCGCTTAAATAGCCGAAGTCCAACGTGATGGTTTTTTCTTTAGATAATGCGTGCCGAAAGAAGCTGGCGGACATGTTCTCATTTGCGTAGTTGAATGGCATTGTTCTTCCTTGGTTCGTACTTTGGAGGCGCGCATTCTAGTGTGTTTGATCGAGAGGTAAAGTTGGTAAGTATTGCGAGTTTTGTTCGGTCGAAGTTGCACTTTTAAATAGTAGGGAGGGTTAAATAAAAAAAACCGCCAGCCTCTGAAAGAGGTGGCGGTTTTTTGTGGCGGCGCCAGTTGGTTGTCAGTGAGCGGCAGGCGTTACATCACGCAGCGCCTTGCCTTTCACCGGCGCATCGCCAGCGACATAGTACGGCGCGTTGCTGCGCGGCAGTGGCTGGCGGCCACGGATCTTGTCGGCGATTTTCTCGGCCATCATGATCGTCGGCGCATTCAGGTTACCGGTGGTGATGATCGGCATGATCGAAGCATCGACCACTCGCAGGCTCTGCATGCCGTGCACGCGGCCTTCGCCATCCACAACCGCCATCTCGTCGGTGCCCATCTTGCACGAGCAGGACGGGTGGAACGCGGTTTCGGCGTGCTCGCGGATGAACTTGTCCAGTTGCTCATCGGTTTGCACGTCGATGCCCGGGCTGATTTCGCGGCCACGGAAGGCGTCCAGCGCAGGCTGTTGCATGATTTCGCGGGTCAGGCGGATGCCG
Source organism: Pseudomonas sp. m6p (assembly GCF_055760375.1). NCBI lineage: Bacteria > Pseudomonadati > Pseudomonadota > Gammaproteobacteria > Pseudomonadales > Pseudomonadaceae > Pseudomonas > Pseudomonas sp. m6p. Next base: position 5,298,013 of record NZ_CM147084.1, on the reverse strand, counting down.
TCACGGAATTCCTGCCAGTCCTGCTCGGTGGCCATGTAGTTGAACAGGATGCTCGGGTGCTGACGCGGATCCTTGGATTTGACCTGGATGCGGCCACGGCTCGGCGAACGCATGGAGCCCATGTGCGCCTGGAAACCGTGCTCTTTCACACCGTTGCTGCCGTTGTAGTTAATCGCCACCGGCAGGAAGTGGTACTGGATGTTCGGCCATTCGAACTCTTCGCGCGTACGGATGAAACCGCCGGCTTCGAACTGGTTGCTGGCGCCGATGCCGGTGCCGTTGAACAGCCACTCGGCACCGATGGCTGGCTGGTTGTACCAGAGCAGCGACGGGTACAGCGAGACCGGTTGGGTGCAAGCGTATTGCAGGTACAGCTCAAGGTGATCCTGCAGGTTTTCACCGACGCCCGGCAGGTCATGGACGACCGGGATGTCGAGGCTTTCCAGCAGTTTCGCCGGGCCGACGCCGGAGCGCTGCAGAATCTGCGGCGAAGCGATGGCGCCGGAGCACAGCAGAACTTCTTTGCGTGCTTTGGCTTCAACGCGCTCTTCCGCCGAGCCGACCAGATAACGCACGCCGACCGCGCGCTTGCCTTCGAACAGAATCTTGTCGGTCAGGGCGTGGGTGACGATGGTCAGGGTCGAGCGTTTTTTGGCGACGTCGAGGTAGCCACGGGCAGTGGAAGCACGACGGCCGTTTGGCGTCACGGTGCGGTCCATCGGGCCGAAGCCTTCCTGCTGGTAGCCGTTCAAGTCTTCGGTGCGCGGGTAACCGGCCTGCACGCCGGCTTCAACCATGGCGTGGAACAGCGGGTTGTTGCCGGCTTTCGGCGTGGTCACGCTGACCGGGCCGTCGCCACCGTGGTAATCGTTCGGGCCGATGTCACGGGTTTCCGCTTTACGGAAGTACGGCAGGCAGTCGAGGTAGGTCCAGTCTTCCAGGCCTGGCAACTTCGCCCAGCCGTCGTAGTCCATCGCGTTGCCACGGATGTAGCACATGCCGTTGATCAGCGAGGAGCCGCCGAGGCCTTTGCCGCGACCGCATTCCATCCGGCGACCGTCCATGTGTGGCTCCGGATCGGTTTCGTAGGCCCAGTTGTAGCGACGACCCTGCAGCGGGAATGCCAGCGCGGCCGGCATTTGCGTGCGGAAGTCGAAACGATAGTCCGGGCCGCCTGCTTCGAGCAGCAGCACGGTGACGCCTTCGTCTTCAGTCAGACGGGTCGCCAGGGTGTTACCGGCCGAGCCGGCACCGATGATGATGTAATCGAATTCTTGGGACATTGAATGCACCCTCTTAGAGGTTGGTCAGGTCAAGATCGCCGGGACGCTGCAAAACCAGTGGTGAGGAGAGAATCCTCTGTGGTGAGGGGATTTATCCCCGACCGGCTGCGCAGCAGTCGTAAAGCCAGCGAATGAGTTCTGTCTGGAGAGTTGCAGGGTCTGGATGGGGGCTGCTTCGCAGCCCGTCGGGGATGAATCCCCTCACCACAAAGGCCCCATCCAGACTCTGAGTCAGATCAGAACACCGAGACGTAATCGCCCAGCTCGACCTGTACCGATTTGATACGTGTGTAGTTGGTCAGCGAGCTGATGCCGTTTTCGCGGCCCACGCCCGACTGCTTGTAACCGCCCACCGGCATTTTTGCGTCGGACTCGCCCCAGGCGTTGATCCAGCAGATACCGGCTTCCAGTTGATGAATCACGCGGTGTGCGCGGTTCAGGTCTTTGGTGACGATACCGGCGGCCAGGCCGAAGTCGGTGTCGTTGGCGCGGCGGATCACTTCTTCCTCGGTCTCGTAGGAGAGGATCGCCATCACCGGGCCAAAGATTTCTTCACGGACGATGGTCATCTCGTCGGTGCAATCGGTGAACACGGTCGGTGCAACGAAGGCGCCTTTGGCGAATTCGCCGTTGGTCAGACGCTCGCCGCCGCACAGCACGCGAGCACCTTCTTCTTTACCCTTGGCGATGTAACCCAGCACGCTTTCCATGTGGGCGAAGCTAACCAGTGGGCCGAAGTTGGTGTTTTCGTCTTCCGGGTTGCCGATGCGGATGCGCGCGACGCGCTCGACAATCTTGGCTTCGAACGCGGCTTTCAGGTGGCTCGGTACGAATACGCGAGTGCCGTTGGTGCAGACCTGACCGGAGCTGTAGAAGTTGGCCATCATCGCGGTGTCGGCGGCGCGATCGAGGTCGGCGTCGTCGCAGATGATCAGCGGCGACTTGCCGCCCAGTTCCATGGTCACGTCTTTCAGCGACGAAGCCGAAGCGCTGGCCATGACTTTCTTGCCGGTGTCGGTGCCGCCGGTGAAGGAGACTTTCTCGATGCGCGGGTGCTCGGTCAGCCAGGTGCCGACTTCACGGCCGCTGCCGGTCAGGACGTTGAACACGCCGTTTGGCAGGCCGGCTTCGGTGTAGATCTCGGCCAGTTTCAGGGTGGTCAGCGAAGTGACTTCGCTTGGCTTGAAGATCATCGCGTTACCAGCGGCCAGGGCGGGTGCGGATTTCCACAGCGCGATCTGGATCGGGTAGTTCCACGCGCCGATACCGGCAACCACGCCCAGCGGTTCGCGACGGGTGTAGACAAAGGAAGTGTCGCGCAGCGGAATCTGCTCGCCTTCGATCGCCGGCACCAGGCCTGCGTAGTATTCCAGCACGTCAGCACCGGTGACGATGTCGACGTACTTGGTTTCGGAGAAGGCTTTGCCGGTGTCCAGGGTTTCCAGAGCAGCCAGTTCATCGTTGCGCTCGCGCAGGATGTCGACGGCGCGACGCAGGATGCGCGAACGCTCCATGGCGGTCATCGCGGCCCAGATTTTCTGGCCCTTTTCAGCGCTGACCACGGCACGCTCGACGTCTTCCTTGGTCGCACGTTGCACTTTGGCGAGGACTTCACCGTTCGCCGGGTTGATGGCTTCGAAAGTGGCATCGCTGCCAGCGTCGGAGTACGCGCCATCGATGTAGAGTTTTTGCAGTTCGAAACGGGCCATAGTGTCCTCGCAAGTGCATTAGTGGTTGGCGTCGACCACCGCGCTGAAACTGCGGTGGCGGTTCAGGTACCGAGCGTTTTCTGTGTGCTCTGGCTCACCTGCTTGGCCAATTGGAAATCCATGTATTCGTAAGCGATCTGTTGCGCCTGCGCGGTGTCGAAAGCGTCTCCCGACAGCGCGCCGCGCAACCACAAACCGTCGATCAACGCTGCCAGTCCACGCGCAGCGCTGCGCGCATCTTCGAGCGGCAACACACGGCGGAACTCGCAGCACAGGTTGGAATACAGACGGTGATCGTTGATCCGCTGCAACCTGTGCAAAGACGGCTGGTGCATGCTGGTGGCCCAGAAGGCCAGCCATGTTTTCATTGCCGGGCCATTGACCTGGCTGGCGTCGAAGTTGCCTTCGATGATCACCTGCAGATGCGCCCGTGGGCTGCGGTCTGCCAGCGCCTGCCGGCGCGCGGTGACGTTCTCGCTGAGGACGTTCATCAGATACCGCATCGTGGCGGCAATCAGGCCATTCTTGTCCTGAAAATAGTGACTGATGATGCCATTCGAGACACCGGCCAAACGGGCGATCAGCGCAATGCTGGCGTCCCCCATACCGACCTGATCGACCGCCTGCAACGTGGCTTCGATCAGTTGTTGGCGGCGGATGGGTTGCATACCGACCTTGGGCATCTTGCACATCTCCTTAGGCCTTCCGACGGGCGATAAACGCCGATCGGATTGAGGGCCAGTCTATTTTGTTTTGATTGAACGTTCAATCAACAAAGAATAAGATCTGCGACAAATCGTCGCTGCCTACAGATTTTTTCTGCTTGTAAATGGCGATAAAACGACCTCCGAAAATCCTTGAAGCCTGCGTGGGGCATGGCGCGGTTCGCTATTCGATGGACGTGTTGAATGGGCAAGACGCTCGGGGCCAGGTTTCGGATGAACGTCCGCACAGCTTCGGCCACGAAAGCGATTCGCAACGCCATTTCGGCAGGTTCGGGCTTTTTTCGGGGTGTCTTTATATCACCCGCCGGTCGGCTGCCAACTAACCGATTGGTCGGGTTCCGTGTTGCCTTGTGTTCTTCTCTCGCACTGCCTGGAGCATTTGTGCCATGAGTTCTGCCTCGCTTATAAAGACCCCGCCCGAGAAGGTGACGGTCAACGGTTGGGTGTTTTACACCTCGACCGCGCTGATTCTGTTGTTGACCGCCATTCTGATCATCGCCCCGCAAGAGGCCGGCAGAATGTTGGGTATGGCTCAGGCCTGGTTGTCGCGCAGCTTCGGCTGGTACTACATGGTGGTGATCGCCGCCTACCTGGTGTTTGTGGTGGGCCTGGCGTTTTCCTCCTACGGCAAACTCAAACTGGGCAGCAAGGACGATACCCCGGATTTCAGTTACGGCGCCTGGGCGGGGATGCTGTTCTCGTCGGGTATCGGTATTTCGCTGCTGTATTTCGGCGCCTCCGAGCCGCTGGACCATTACTTCAATCCGCCGGAAGGCGCAGCGGCCACCAACCTGGCCGCGCGTCAGGCGGTGCAACTGACGTTCCTGCACTGGGGCCTGCACGGCTGGGCGATCTACGCACTGGTCGGTCTGGCCGTGGCGTACTTTGCTTACCGTCATAACCAGCCCCTGGCCCTGCGTTCGGCGCTGTATCCGCTGGTCGGCGAGCGTTGGGTCAAAGGCGCTGCCGGACACGCAGTGGACGGCTTCGGCATGTTCGTGACCCTGCTGGGTCTGGTGACCAACCTGGGGATCGGCTCGCTGCAAGTGTCCTCCGGCCTGGAAAACCTGTTCGGCATGGAGCACAGCAACACCAACCTGCTGATCGTGATCATCGTGATGAGCACCGTGGCGACCATCGCTGCCGTGTCCGGTGTGGAAAACGGCATCCGTCGTCTGTCCAACCTGAACATCGTGCTGTTCAGCGGTCTGCTGATTTTCGTCCTGTTGTTCGGCCCGACCCTGCACCTGCTCAACGGCTTCGTGCAGAACATCGGCGATTACCTCAACGGCGTGGTGCTGAAGACCTTCGACCTGTACGTCTATGAAGGCGACAGCGCCAAGTCCGACCGTTGGCTGGGCCTGTGGACCCTGTTCTACTGGGCCTGGTGGATTTCCTGGGCGCCATTCGTCGGCATGTTCATCGCGCGTATTTCCCGTGGTCGTACCGTGCGTGAGCTGGTGGCTGGCGTGCTGCTGATTCCGCTGGGTTTCACCCTGGCGTGGCTGTCGATCTTCGGTAACTCGGCACTGGATCTGGTGATGAACCAGGGCGCGGTGGAACTCGGCAAGACGGCGCTGGAACAGCCGTCGATGGCGATCTACCAGTTGCTGGAACACTACCCGGCGTCGAAAGTCGTCATCGGTGTGTCGATCTTTGTTGGCTTCGTGCTGTTCCTGACCCCGGCCGACTCCGGCGCGGTGATGATGGCGAATCTGTCCTGCAAGGGCGGCAACGTCGATGAAGACGCGCCGCACTGGCTGCGCATCTTCTGGTCGGTGGTGATCACGCTGGTGACTATCGGTCTGCTGTTCGCCGGTAACTTCGAAGCCATGCAAACCATGGTGGTGCTGGCCGGTCTGCCGTTCTCGGTGGTGCTGGTGTTCTTCATGTTCGGCCTGCACAAGGCGATGCGTCAGGACGTGCAGATCGAACAGGAGCAGGCGCAACTGGCTGAGCGCGGTCGTCGTGGTTTCAGCGAGCGTCTGACGCAGCTGGATCTGCAGCCGAGCCAATCGGTGGTGCAGCGCTTCATGGACAAGCAGGTCAGCCCTGCGCTGGAAGACGCTGCCGCGCAAATGCGTGCACAGGGTCTGGAAGTGCAGACGCTGCTGGGCAAATCCAAGCGCTGCATGGGCGTGCGTGTCGAGATGGAAGAGGGCAATCCTTTCGTCTATGAAGTGAGCCTGGACGGCTACCTGGCGACCCCGACCGAATCGGCCCAGTCCGATGAGGCGCGCCAGCGCTATTACCGTGCCGAGGTGTACCTGCACAACGGCAGCCAGGACTACGACCTGATGGGCTTCACGCAGGATCAGATCACACGCGATGTGCTCGATCAGTTTGAAAGCCATCGGCAGCTCCTTGGCCGGGTGTATAGCTAAACAGCAAGTGCGCGGTGTTTCAGTCTGAAGCACCGCGTTGTTCCTTTGAAAGATCGCAGCCTTCGGCAGCTCCTAAATGGATCGCATTCCCCCTGTAGGAGCTGCCGAAGGCTGCGATCTTTTGCTCTTCAAACAAAAACGCCGCGATCCTCTCGCGGCGTTTTTGTGTCCGGGGTTCTTACCCCAGGTTCTTGCCCAGCAACGCGTGATACAGCTCACTGTCGCCAAGAATCCCCACCACATGGTTGTTGTCGTGCAGCACCAGTTTGTTGCCGGTCTGGTAGCGAATCTGCAGCGCGTCACGCATGCCGATGTTCGAGTCCACCAGCGTCGGTTTGCGCTCCAGACCTTCCACGGCCTGGCCCGGTGCCCAGTTCTGCAGGTTCAGCACCGAACCGTTCTGCCGCGCGCCCTTGATGGTGTTGCCTTCGGCCAGGTCCAGCCACGAGTCGCCGCCCGGGTCGAGGCACACCGAACCGTTGATGCGTTTGCAGTTGTCCAGCGTGCGCATCAGGCTGCGACCGCAGAGCACGTTGAGCGGATTGGTGTGGGCCACGAAGGTGCGCACATAGTCGTCCGCCGGGTTCAGCACGATCTCTTCCGGCACGCTGTACTGGATGATCCGGCCGTCTTTCATGATCGCGATGCGGCTCCCCAGTTTGAGCGCCTCGTCGAGGTCGTGACTGACAAACACGATGGTCTTGCTCAGCTTGCGTTGCAGTTCCAGCAGTTCGTCCTGCAGACCCTGACGGATCAGCGGGTCGAGTGCCGAGAACGGTTCGTCCATCAACAGAATGTCGGCGTCCATCGCCAGCGCCCGGGCCAGACCGACCCGCTGTTGCATGCCGCCGGAGAGTTCATCGGGCTTCTTGTTGCGCCATTGGGTCAGGCCCACCAGTTCGAGCTTGTCGTCCACCAGCTTGCGCCGTTCCTTTTCCGGTCGGCCCTGCATTTCCAGACCGAAACTGATGTTCTCGCGCACCGTCAGCCACGGCATCAGGGCGAACTTCTGGAACACCATGGCGATGCGTTTGGTGCGCATCATTTTCAGCTCGGCCGGGGTGCAGGAAGCGATGTCGATCTGCTTGCCTTCGTGCTCGACGAACAGCTTGCCGCGACTGACGGTGTTGAGGCCGTTGATGCAGCGCAGCAGGCTCGACTTGCCGGAGCCGGACAGGCCCATCAGCACGCAGATCTCGCCTTTGTTGATGTCCAGGCTGGCCTTTTCCACGCCAACGATCTGCCCGGTCTTTTTCAGGATCTCACTGCGGGTCAAACCTTGATCGAGCAGTTTCAGTGCTTCGCGCGGATCCTTGGTGAAGATCACGTCAACGTTATCGAAGCGAATTATGCTCATGCGTCACCCCCTGCTTTGGCGTCGGGTTGTTTGCAGATACGGTCGAGCATGATCGCCAGCAGTACGATCGCCAGGCCCGCTTCGAAGCCCAGGGCGATATCAGCAGTGTTCAGTGCGTTGACCACCGGTTTGCCGAGTCCATCGGCGCCCACCAGTGCCGCGATCACCACCATCGACAGCGACAGCATGATGCACTGGGTGATGCCGGCCGCGATGCTCGGCATGGCGTGAGGCAGTTCGATCCGTGAAAGCAATTGGCGACGCGAGCAGCCGAAGGCCTTGCCGGCGTCCATCAGTTCTTGCGGGACATCGCGGATGCCCAGGTAGGTCAGGCGGATCGGCGCAGCGATGGCGAACACCACCGTGGAGATCAGGCCCGGCACCACACCCAGCCCGAAGAGGGTCAGGGTAGGAATGAGGTAAACGAAGGTCGGTACGGTCTGCATCAGATCGAGTACCGGACGCATTAAAGTGTAGAACATCGGCTTGTGCGCGGCGACGATGCCCAGCGGCACGCCGATGACCACGCAGACCAGGGTCGCGAACATGACCTGGGCGAGGGTTTCCATGGTTTCCTGCCAGTAACCCAGATTGAGGATCAGCAGGAACGAGGCGATGACGAACACCGTCAGCCCCCATTTGCGCTGGATGAAGTGGGCCAGCAGGGCGATGAGGCCGATCAGCACCAGCGGGTTGAACCAGGTCAGCGCAAACGTCACGCCGTGGATCATCGTTTCCAGTGTCACGGCGATTGCGTCGAAGGTGCTGGCGCCGTGTTGCGTCAACCATTCAACGAAGCCCGCGATGTACTGGCCTAAAGGGATTTTCTGATCAATCAGCATGGTAGTGAACGTCCGCATGCAAGGAATAAACAGCCCGGGCGAGCGAACTCGCCCGGCGTAAGGCAATTACTGTGCGAGCTTGGCTTTCACGGCTTCCAGGCCAGGTTTACCGTCAATGGTGGTCACGCCAGCGAGCCAGGTATCGAGCACCTGTGGGTTCTTTTTCAGCCAGGCCTTGGCGGCCGCTTCAGGCTTCATCTTGTCGTCGAGGATGTTGCCCATCAGGGTACTTTCCATGTCGACGGTGAACTCCAGGTTCTTCAGCAACTGACCGACGTTGCTGCATTCAGTGGTGTAACCCTTGCGGGTGTTGGTCGCCACGGTCGCAGCACCGAAATCGGGGCCGAAGAAGTCATCGCCGCCGGTCAGGTATTGAATCTTGAAGCGCTTGTTCATCGGGTGCGGCGCCCAGCCGAGGAAGACCACGGCGGTGTCGCGTTTCTGTGCGCGGTCAACCTGCGAGAGCATGCCCGCTTCGGACGATTCGACGACTTTGAAACCGGCGTCCTTCAGGCCGAAAGCGTTCTTGTCGATCATGCTCTGGATCAGGCGGTTACCGTCATTGCCGGGCTCGATGCCGTAGATCTTGCCGTCGAGCTCTTTCTTGAATTTGGCGATATCGGCGAAGTCATGCAGACCCTTGTCGTACAGGGCTTGCGGTACGGCGAGGGTGTACTTGGCACCCTTGAGGTTGGTGCGCACCACTTCGACGGTGCCGGCATCGCGGTAGGCCTTGATGTCGTTTTCCATGGTCGGCATCCAGTTACCGAGGAACACGTCCATGTTCTTGCCGTCGGCCAGCGACTTGTAGGTCACGGGCACGGAGATCATGGTGGTCTTGGTCTTGTAGCCGAGGGCGTCGAGCACCACCGAAGTGGTGGCGGTGGTAGCGGTGATGTCGGTCCAGCCGACATCGGAGAAGTTCACGGTACTGCACTGAGCGGGTTCTGCAGCGTGAGCCAGTAACGGCAGACTCAGCATGGCGGCCAACAACAACGACGGGGAACCTTTCATGGATGGACTCCTTGGTGTTTTTTTTGGCAGTGTTCCGACTGTGGACCACCGCACTTATAGGTTGCGGTTGGATGGCGTTCTGGAGACAGCTCTACCACGGCGCCTTGCAATCGAGTCATAACGATCATGTACCAGTGAAAATCTGACGCCTACAGGGTGGGTCGTATCCAGTACAGGGATGGTCGCATCCAGTGTCAGTGACGTCGTTTACAGCTTTTTTCCGCCCCGTTTGGCCATCTGAACCGCATAAAAACGGCGAAAACAGGGGAGGAAACCGGCACGGCGTTGGTGGGCATGAGTGCGTCGGTGTCAGACGCCGGGCGACCTGACAAAAGCCTGATGATGCGGGCATTCCGGCGGATCGCAGCTTGAGCGTAGCAGCTCCGCCAGCGGGCGCTTAACGCCCGGGAACGGCATCCTCAGGAGCTCTGCAGCAATGGCTATCAGCGTTTTCGACCTGTTCAAAATCGGCATCGGCCCGTCCAGTTCCCACACCGTCGGCCCGATGCGCGCCGCGGCCCTGTTTGTCGAATCGCTGCGCGACCGGCACCTGCTCGAACAGGTGCGGCGTATAGAAGTGCAACTGTTCGGTTCGCTGTCGGCCACCGGTATCGGCCACGGCAGCGACAACGCAGTGATCATGGGCCTGATGGGCGAGTGGCCGGACGCAATCGACCCGTCGCAGATTGGCCCGCGAATCCAGGCCCTGCGTGAAACCCACACGCTTCTTCTGGACGGCCGTTTGTCGGTGCCGTTTGTCTGGGCGCGCGACATGCGCCTGATCGACGAGAACCTGCCGTTCCACCCCAACGCCATGACCCTGATTGCCGAAGGCGATCACGGCGAGATTCATCGCGACACCTACTATTCGGTCGGCGGCGGATTCGTGGTGGATCAGGCGCAGGCATCCAGCGGTGTGGTCGATCTGGATCGCACTGAATTGCCCTATGACTTTTCCAGCGCGGTGGAACTGCTGCAGCTGTGCCAAAAGAACAATCTGCGCGTCGCCGAATTGATGATGGCCAACGAAAAGGTCTGGCGCAGCGAAGAAGAAATCCGCGCCGGGCTGATGAGGCTGTGGCGGGCGATGCAGGATTGCGTCGAGCAGGGCCTCAAGCACGAAGGCATCCTCCCCGGTGGTTTGAATGTGCGTCGGCGTGCGGCGAAGTTGCATCGCAACCTGCAGGAATTGAACAAGCCCAACGTGATCGGTTCGACGTTGAGCGCGATGGAATGGGTCAACCTGTTCGCCTTGGCGGTCAACGAAGAAAACGCCGCGGGCGGGCGTATGGTCACGGCGCCGACCAATGGCGCGGCGGGGATCATTCCGGCGGTGTTGCACTACTTTATGAAGTTCAGCGAAGCGGTCACCGACGCCAACGTTGTCGACTACTTTCTGGGTGCGGCGGCGGTGGGGATTCTGTGCAAGAAGAACGCCTCGATCTCCGGTGCCGAAGTCGGCTGCCAGGGTGAAGTGGGTTCGGCCTGCGCGATGGCGGCAGCGGGTCTGGCAGAGATTTTGGGTGCGACGCCGGAGCAACTGTGCAACGCGGCGGAAATCGGTCTGGAACATAACCTCGGCCTGACCTGCGATCCGGTCGGTGGACTGGTGCAGGTGCCGTGCATCGAACGCAATGCGATTGCGGCGGTGAAAGCGATCAACGCGGCGCAGATGGCCTTGCGCGGCGATGGTCAGCACTTCATCTCGCTGGACCGGGTGATCCGCACCATGCGCGATACCGGCGCCGATATGCATGACAAATATAAAGAGACTTCGCGCGGTGGTTTGGCCGTTAGCGCGGTTGAGTGCTGAGACCGAGATGTCCTGTGGCGAGGGGATTTATCCCCGATGGGCTGCGAAGCGGCCCCAAATCCTGCCATCGAGTGTTGCCTGACACACCGCGCTGAATGGTTTTACGGCTGCTGCGCAGCCGATCGGGGATAAATCCCCTCGCCACAGGATTTATGTTTGATTTGGAAGCGCCAGACCAGTCAAAACTGCTCACCAAGTGCACACGCTGATCAAATCACGCCACCTTTTAGCGCGTCGCAATCAGATAAGAGCTTTTCCCACTCGCAGTGCGCCATTCGCACTCCCTACCGTCCGTCACCCGTGCCTGCGGTGACACTCCCCACAAACTGCGCGCAGGCCAGTTCCCACAAGTGCTACCGATCTGCTCACAGGCAGCGGGGCAGGGCGCTCACTGCCGCTGATGGCACTTCGAAACAGCTGTTGGCCGACGTCTTGAATAGACACGTCGCGACGTCGTTTTCAGGAGTTATTGAACGGCCATTCAATTTTAGGCATGGCATTTGCTCTGTCATAACAAAGCCCGTCTCCCACGTGAGAACGCCGGCAATAACAAGAGCCTCCGCCTGAGGCCATCACCCGCTTTGTGTGAGGAGATACCGCGATGACGTCGTTCAACTCCGGGGCCCAACCCCAGAACCGTGCGCCTCAATCCATCGGCTTTCTGCTGCTGGACAATTTCACGCTGATTTCTCTGGCCTCCGCAGTCGAGCCCCTGCGCATGGCCAACCAATTGTCCGGTCGTGAGCTGTATCGCTGGAGCACCCTGACCGTCGATGGCGGCCAGGTGTGGGCCAGTGACGGTCTGCAAATCACCCCCGATGCCTCCATGCACAAAGCCCCGCCCCTGGACACCGTGATCGTCTGCGGCGGGATCGGTATTCAACGTACCGTGACCCGCGAGCACGTGTCATGGCTGCAGAGCCAGGCGCGTCAGTCCAAGCGGCTGGGCGCGGTGTGCACCGGCAGTTGGGCCTTGGCTTGCGCCGGTCTGCTCGACGGTTTCGATTGCAGCGTGCACTGGGAATGTCTGGCGGCGATGCAGGAAGCTTTCCCGCGTGTGGCGATGAGCACTCGCCTGTTCACCCTCGACCGTAACCGTTTCACAAGTTCCGGTGGTACCGCGCCATTGGACATGATGCTGCACCTGATCAGCCGCGATCACGGTCGCGAGTTGTCCGCCGCGATCTCGGAAATGTTCGTCTACGAGCGCATCCGCAACGAGCAGGATCACCAGCGCGTGCCGCTCAAGCACATGCTCGGCACCAACCAGCCGAAGCTGCAGGAAATTGTCGCGCTGATGGAGGCCAACCTCGAAGAGCCGATCGACCTCGACGAACTGGCGGTGTACGTCGCCGTGTCGCGTCGACAGCTGGAGCGGCTGTTCCAGAAATACCTGCACTGCTCGCCGTCGCGTTACTACCTCAAGCTGCGCCTGATCCGCGCCCGGCAACTGCTCAAGCAGACGCCGATGTCGATCATCGAAGTGGCCTCGGTGTGTGGTTTCGTGTCGACGCCGCACTTCTCCAAATGCTACCGCGAATACTTCGGCATTCCGCCACGTGACGAACGCGTAGGCTCCAACACCACGCAGCAAGTGGCGATGCTGCCGCTGCCGCAGGCCATCGTGATGTCGCCGCTGTCGGGGCCGATGTCGGCGTTGAGTCAGGCGCGCAATGAGTCGACGTTTGCCAGCGTAAGGCTGTAAAGCAAAAGATCGCAGCCTGCGGCAGCTCCTACAGGGGATCGCATTTCAACTGTAGGAGCTGCCGCAGGCTGCGATCTTTTGATCTTCTGTCAGGCGCTATGGCTTTGCTGGTAATCCGCCAATGCCGGCAACAACTGTTTGTCGATCGCCTGACGCACCGCAGGCTGGATACTGGCGCCGCTGGTGTACATGTCCTTGACCATCTTGCGCAATTCAAACGCGCGAACATTGTCCAGACCACGCACCGCACACTCGCAGGCCTGCTCCGCTGTGGAGCCGCTCGGCACCTGAAACCCCAATGCCTTGAGCTGGCCCAACAAGTCTTCCTGATCGATCAAATCGGCATACATCATGGCGCGCTTCCTTCTTCGGCAATGGAGGTCGTGGCTCGATTCTGGTGGGCATGCGCAGGCACGGCAAGGGTGATTTGTCGCAGTGGCCGCGACGGCTATGAACAGGTCGTTTTCGGCTAACTCAGTGCCAAGGGGAGTGGGCACACTGGCCTCAGCTCGCTACAGACGGTTTGGTCACCCTCGACTGGCAGCTCCTCACAGTACCCTCTGCCCCGATCCTGTCACGGCTTGTATCGGGGCTTTTTTTAATTTTATGAAAGTCAAAAGATCGCAGCCTCCAGCAGCTCCTACAGTTGAAATGCGATCCCCTGTAGGAGCTGCCGGAGGCTGCGATCTTTTGCTTTTAGCGGTCTAGCGTTGCAACACCAGAATCCGCGACAACAACTCATCCCGATCGATGTAGCAGCCCTGGAAATGCCGCGCCCCGGTGGCCGGGTCAAACGCATTGCGCGCATGCAGCGTGCGGCGATTATCGAAGCACCACAGTTCACCCGGATTGAGTCGCTGCATCAGGCGAAAACGTGGCTCACGGGTCATCGCAATCAAGCGCCGATAGGCCCGGTACAGCAGCGGCATTTGCTCCACCGATGTATCAAATGCACCGCGCAGAAAGTTCGCCATGCGAACCTCCGCCACCCGGCCCAGCGCATCCAGCGCAATGATCGGCGCCAGGCAACGATAGTCGCTGTGGCGGTCCTTGTTGCGAAACTCCACGGGGATTTCGCACAGCGCCTGAAACAACTCCGGTGCCTCCTGACGCAACGCGTCGGCAATCGCGAAACCGTCGACAAAAATACTTTCGCCACCTTCGGCGTCATTCACCAGGCAATGCAGAAATTGCAGCCCTGGTTGCAGCTCGCGAGTCGGCAAGTCGGTGTGCAATGGCAGGTTGAAAGCGGTGTAGGCGTTGCTGTCGGCATCGGCCTTGGACTGCACGTTGAACAGCACGCCGAAGTTGCTCTCGCGGATGAACGAAATGCGCTGGGCGATCAGCTTCAGCGAACCCGGTTCGGTGGGCACGCCGCGCACTTGGGTCAGGCCGATGTCGCGTACCGCGATCAACCATTGCAGCAGCGCACCGTTGTCGTTCATCAGCGCTGAATAGTCGAATGCCGGTAGCTGTAAATTGCTGCGCCACAGATAGGGCTGAGGTTTAGCCGCCAGACGTTCGGCGCGGGACTCGTCGTCATAGGCGTGGGCGCGCAGCCAGCCCGGATCGAAGCGACTGTGGTGGCCGTCCTGCCAGTCGATCTGCAGACAGCCGTCGCTGTCGATGTGCGCGTTGACGGGAGCCAGATCCGGCGCGGCATCGACGATCTCGAATACCTGCTCGCGGGTGACGGTATAGACGCACTGTTCACACGGGCAGTTGTCCCGCAACCAGACATGGTGAAACGGGCTGACACGGCCATCAGCCCAGGCCAGCGAAACGCGATCCGTCAGGTTCTGCACGCCGCTCAGCGCGCTGATCAACGGATAACTGCGGAAATCGGCAACAGCGGCAGCGGTGTTCATGTTGGCTCCTAGCGTGGGCGGATTACCGGGCGGGTGGCAGGGCGATGACGCGGCCGATGTAAGCCGGGGCGGGCAGATCGACTTGCTCGGCGACGATGGCTTGCAGACGGCTCAGGGTATCGGCGGTGAACGGTGCCGAACGCGGGCCGGCGAGGTCGACGTGCAGCAGCATCTGCTCATTGCCGGCCAGTTCCTTGTCGTCGCCGGCCAGGTGCAGGCTGTGATAGAGGTGCAGGCGTTTACTGTCGTGACCGATGATCTGCGTGCGCACTTCGACCTCGGCGTCGAGCTTCACTTCGTGCAGATAATTCAGGTGCAGTTCGAGAGTAAACAGTGAGTGGCCGCTGGCCTCGCGGTTGTTGCTGTCCATGCCGAGACGGTCCATCAGGGCGTCGGTGGCGTAGCTGAAGATCAGCAAGTAGAAGGCGTCGCGCAGATGGCCGTTGTAGTCGACCCAGTCGGGGATGATGGTGGTTTGGTAGGTGGTGAGGGTGGGCATGCTGTCTGTTCCATTGTGGGTGTCTGGACTGCCGTCTTCGCGAGCAGGCTCGCTCCCACACTTGAATGCAGTGACCTGTGGGAGCGAGCCTGCTCGCGAAGGGGCCGGAACTGCTGAGCAAGGATTACTCGCTGAAACTCATCCCGTGCTTTTCCTTGGTGGCTTTCACCGCCTCCAGCACCGCCAGCAGGCAGTCATCACGATAGCGCTCCAGCGCTGAAATGCTGTGGCGGCCGAGCTGATCACTGGTGCCATCGACCACATCGTCAATCAGCTTGTCAGTCAGCTCCGGTGCCGGCAGATACGTCCACGGCAACTGCAACGCCGGGCCGAACTGCGACATGAAGTGACGCATCCCCGCGTCACCACCGGCCAGCGTGTAGGTCAGGAACGTGCCCATGAACGACCAGCGCAGACCGGCGCCAAAACGGATCGCGTCGTCGATCTCGCCAGTGGTCGCCACGCCGTCGTTGACCAGGTGCAGCGCCTCACGCCACAGCGCTTCGAGCAAACGGTCGGCAATGAACCCCGGCACTTCCTTGCGCACATGCAGCGGGCGCATGCCGAGGAACTCGTAAACCTTCATAGCCGCTTGCACAGCTTCCGGCGCGGTGTGCTTGCCGCCGACCACCTCCACCAGCGGCAGCAGGTAAACCGGATTGAACGGGTGGCCGACCACGCAGCGTTCAGGGTGGGTCGAACTCTCGTAGAACTCGCTCGGCAACAGGCCGGAAGTGCTGGAGCCGATCAGCGCATCGGGTTTGGCCGCCGCGCTGATTTTGCTGTGCAGTTCCAGTTTCAGCTCAAGGCGTTCCGGAGCACTTTCCTGGATGAAGTCGGCATCGCGCACGCATTCCTCGATGGTCGCGACAAAACGCAGACGATCCTGCGATGCACCCGGCGCCAGACCGTTTTTCTCCAGTGCGCCCCAGGCGTTGGCCACGCGTTTGCGCAGCGCCGCTTCGGCACCCGGCGCCGGGTCCCAGGCCACCACGTCGAGGCCGTGGGCGAGGGCACGCGCGACCCAGCCGCTGCCGATGACACCGCTGCCGAGGGCGGCGAAGGTTTTGATGTCGGTGATAAAACTCATAGGAACTCCCTGAAAAAGGTGTTTCCTGTAGGAGCTGCCGAAGGCTGCGATCTTTTGACTTTGATTGTTTGAAGCAAGATCAAAAGATCGCAGCCTGCGGCAGCTCCTACAGGTGAAATTGGGGGGCAGTCGGGGCCCCATTTTTGGGGCTGAGATTTAGCCGCGCTGGGTCAGGCCCATCTTTTTGCGGCCTTCAGCCGGGGTCAGTACCCGGGCACCGAGGCGGCTGAGGATCTCGGTGGCACGTTCGACCAGTTGGCCGTTGGTCGCCAGCACGCCTTTGTCCAGCCACAGGTTGTCTTCCAGGCCGACCCGCACGTTGCCGCCGAGCAGCACCGCTTGTGCGGCCATTGGCATCTGCATGCGGCCGATGCCGAACCCGGCCCACACCGCGTCCGCCGGCAGGTTGTCGACCATGGCTTTCATGGTGGTGGTGTCGGCCGGAGCGCCCCACGGGATGCCCAGGCACAGCTGGAACAGCGGGTTGTCGAGCAGGCCTTCCTTGATCATCTGTTTGGCGAACCACAGGTGGCCGGTGTCGAAAATTTCCAGTTCGGCCTTCACCCCCAGCTCGGTGATGCGCTTGGCGCCGGCGCGCAGTTGCGCCGGCGTCGAGACGTAAATGGTGTCGCCGTCGCCGAAGTTCAGCGTGCCGCAATCGAGGGTGCAGATTTCCGGCAGCAGTTCTTCAACGTGGGCCAGACGGGTCAGCGGGCCGACCAGATCGGTGTTCGGGCCGAACTCCATCGGGTGCTCGCCAGCACCGATTTCGAGGTCACCGCCCATGCCGGCGGTGAGGTTGACGATGATGTCGACGTCAGCCTCGCGGATGCGCTCCATTACTTCGCGGTACAGCGCCACGTCACGGCTGAACTTGCCGGTCTGTGGGTCGCGCACATGGCAGTGCACCACCGTGGCGCCGGCCTTGGCCGCCTCTACTGCGGCAGCGGCGATCTGTTTCGGGGTGACCGGCACGTGCGGGCTCTTGGCGGTCGTGTCGCCAGCACCGGTGAGTGCGCAGGTGATGATGACGTCGTGGTTCATGGTGCGGTTTCCTTCAGGCGTAATGGGGCTGTTCGCAGCCCTGTTCGGGGCTGCGAAGCGTTGATTTCCGGTGATTTATTTGCTGGTCAGTTGCAGGTTTTCAGCGGCCGGTTTGCCATCGAAGGTGGTTACACCTTCCAGCCAGCGCTGCTTGTCTTCGGGGTGATCCTTGAGCCATTGCCTGGCCGATTCGAACGCGTCCTTGTGATCGAGCAGCGGCTGCATCATCCGGCTCTCGTCTTCGGCTGTGAATGTCAGGTTGCTCAGCAGGCGACCGATGTTCGGGCACTGCTCGGCGTATTTCGGCGCGGTGACCGTCCATACCGTGGCCATGCCTTCGTTCGGACCGAGGGCGTCCTCGCTGCCGGTCAGGTAAGTCATCTTGACGTTCACGTTCATCGGGTGCGGCGCCCAGCCGAAGAACACCACGGCTTCCTTGCGGCGTACGGCGCGGTCCACGGCGGCGAGCATCCCGGCTTCGCTGGATTCGACCAGCTGGAATTTGCCGAGGCCGAACTGGTTCTTGGCGATCATTGCCTTGATCTGCGTATTGGCGCCCGAGCCCGGCTCGATGCCGTAGATCTTGCCGCCCAGTTCTTTCTCGAATTTGGCGATGTCGGCGAAGGTTTTCAGGCCCTTGTCCGCCAGATAAGTCGGCACGGCGAGGGTCGCGCGGGCGTCCTTCAGGCTTGGCGCCGGCAGGACCTTGACCTGGTTGGCGTCGACGAACGGGGTGATGGTCTGGGTCATCAGCGGGTTCCAGTAGCCGAGGAACAGATCCAGCCGCTGATCGCGAATCCCGGCGAAGATGATCTGCTGGGACGCGCTGGTTTGTTTGGTGCTGTAGCCGAGGCCGTCGAGCAGCACTTGGGTCATGGCACTGGTGGCGATCACGTCAGTCCAGTTCACGACGCCCATGCGCACGTTCTGGCACGACGCAGGTTCGGCCGCCATGACGCTGGCGCTCAAGAAAGCGGTACCGCTGAGTGCAAGAACACAGCTGCTGATCAGTCGTTTCATGTCGGGTTCCTCGGCAGGTCGTTTATTGTGGTTCCCGGCGTCTGATGCGCCGGTGATGCCAAGTTACGCAGCAATGCCCCCGTAAAAACGCACTGCGGCGACTGGCTCTTGCACTGTAGCGACCTGTGCGCTTGAACGCTGACGACAATCGGCGTATCAACGATCCACGCTACCCGCTAACCGAGTGCGCACATGTCCCAGGATTTCTACTTTCTGCTGATGCCGGGTTTTTCCGCCATCGGTTTCATCTCGGCGATCGAACCGCTGCGGGTGGCCAACCGCTTTCGCGGCGAGTTGTACCGCTGGCACGTGCTCAGCGCCGATGGCGGGGCGGTGCTGGCGAGCAATGGCATGTCGGTCAACGCCGACGCGGCGCTGGAGCCGTTGAAGAAAGGCGCGACGCTGCTGGTGGTGGCCGGGTTCGAACCGCTGAAGTTCGCCACGCCGACTCTTGAACACTGGCTGCGCCGGCTGGACAACGAAGGCGTGACCCTCGGCGCCATCGATACCGGCAGTTTCGTTCTCGCTGAAGCCGGCCTGCTCGACGGCCATCGCCTGACTCTGCACTGGGAAGCCATCGATGCGTTCAAGGAATCTTATCCACAGCTCAGCGTGACCCAGGAGCTGTTCGAGATCGACCGGCGGCGCATCACCTCCGCGGGCGGCACCGCGTCTATCGACTTGATGCTCGACTTGATCGCCCAGGCCCACGGCCCGCAACTGGCAATCCAGGTCAGCGAGCAGTTCGTGCTGGGGCGGATCCGCCCACGCAAGGACCACCAGCGCATGGAAGTCGCCACGCGTTACGGCATCAGCAACAAGAAGCTGGTGCAGGTGATTGGCGAGATGGAACAACACAGCGAACCACCGCTGACCACGCTGCAACTGGCGGAATCGATCAAGGTCACGCGGCGGCAGCTGGAGCGCTTGTTTCGGCTGCATCTGAACGACACACCGAGCAATTTCTATCTTCGCCTGCGATTGGAAAAGGCCCGGCAGTTGCTGCGCCAGACCGATATGAGCGTGCTGGAGGTCAGCATCGCCTGCGGGTTTGAATCGCCGTCGTATTTCACCCGCAGTTATCGAGCGAGGTTCGCCCGCTGCCCCCGCGAAGACCGGCGTACCGCTCAGGCCTAAAATCAAAAGATCGCAGCCTTCGGCAGCTCCTACATTGGAATGCATTTCCCTGTAGGAGCTGCCGAAGGCTGCGATCCTTTGATCTTACTTCTTCACCAACGCCGAACACGCCGCTTTATAAGCCTCATGTTGATACTTGTTCAGCGTCCCCGGCAGCTCAAAGTTATGCTTCTTGGCCTGCGCATTGATCGTCTGCGGCGATAAAAGCGTCACCTCACACCCCTCCAGCAACTGAAACACTCCCTCGATCTTGAATGTCGTCGGCCCACCGGCAAACTCACCCTTCTTGCTGCGCTTCTTGATCGCAATCCGGTCAATCGAATGCTCGCGTACAAACGACGCCACCTGCGCCGCGAAGCGTTTGACGTTGGCCGCCTCGTCATCATCGTCGAGGGCGATTTTCTTGGTGCTCAGTGCAACGTGGCTCAAGGCCGAACCGTCAAGGGAGGCCACGGCGATGATCGCTTCGCTGCCTTTGATTTCGATGCCGCAGATGTTCATGGGAATTCCTTTGAATGAAGAGGGCAGCCTACAACTCAAGCTGATTGGCGGTGATGCCGAACGCCGCTGCGATTTTCTCGCGGGTTGCCTTGCGTGGCTTCGCTACTGTTTCCTGTTGAGCGAACGCCGGCTGGGAAATTCCCAGACGTTTCGCCACTTCTTCCTGAGTCAGGTTCAGGTGTTCGCGCCAGGCACGGATCGGTGTCGCCCCGTCGACCATTCGACTGACCACCTCATGCGGGATCAGATCGGGCTGCATTTTCTGCGCGACGTATTGAGCGTAGGGAATGACTACGAAGGCCGGGTTGCCCTCGGCATCGTTGATGATTTGGATGTCAGTAGGTGCGTTCATCGCGTTTTTTGACCTCTTGAATACTGACCACTTTGATTGCGCCATCCCAGTCGAACATGACCCGATAATTGCCGACGCGCAGGCGGTAGGCGTAGTCATGGCCAATTAGTGCTTTGACATTGCCAACGTCAGGCATTTCGGAAAGTGCCGTAACGGCATCGCGAACCTGCCCCTGATGTGCGGTGTGCAATTTCAAGAGTTGCTTAACGGCCTTTCGTGTCCAGTGGATGCTGTTCATGGAAGAATATAAGTCTTTTATAAGATTCGCGAATCTTTGCTTATATTTTTCCGATGGCCAATCAACAACCGTTGACCGCATGTTGCGTAAAAGGCCCTTGGTTGCAGGCATTCAAGCAATTTGTGTAGGCGATGTCGAAGTGCCTTGTAGGAAGAGAGGAGGTGTGGGGTTGAAAGCCGGAGGCAGTTCCAGCTTTCAGCGGAACATTCAGGATCACTCCTGCCCAATCGACTCCAAAAACTCGGACCGTTCGTCACTCATCCGCGCCACACAGTCATTCTGCGCAATCTTGAATGCCTTGCTGCCTTCAGTGGCGGGGAAGGCTTCCACGGCGCAATCGGCGTCGCGGGTTTTCAGCCATTGTTGCTGGGCGGTTTTCAGTTTGGCGGTGATGTCGGCCAGTTGCGCGGCGTTTTTGCCGTAGGTGGCCTGCATGCGTTCGTTGAGGCTGGCGTAGTTGTCCTTGAGCAGGTCTTCGGCGGTGCTGCGGCTGTAGGTCGAGCATTCCAGGGTCTGGACGTCGTTTTCCACCGCGTCGCACGGGTTGTTGTCGGTCTCTTCGGCGGCGTGTACGCCGGTCGCAATCAGTGCCAAAGCCAGGAAGATCGATTTCATGGTTGTCGCCGCTCTAATCCAGTGGTGTATCCAAGATGCGCCAGATTCTGGCTCAAGCTGGCGGGCTTGAACAGGTAGCTGATCGGAGCGCCTGGCGACCCTTTGTCGCGGATTGACGCTTTCGGCAATTCCCCTGTCGTTTTTGCACCCGGTCGCCCCGGCACCGAGGCATATGCTGGCCCCAAAGCGCCGGCAGACGATTCGGCGCATGAATCGCCAATAAGGGGACGCCTGATGAGCCCAGCCGAATTACACGCCGACAGCATCGTTATCGACGGTCTGATCATTGCCAAATGGAACCGCGAGCTGTTCGAAGACATGCGCAAGGGCGGTCTGACGGCGGCCAACTGCACCGTGTCGGTGTGGGAAGGCTTTCAGGCGACTGTGAACAATATCGCCGCCAGCCAGAAGCTGATCCGCGAAAACAGCGATCTGGTAATGCCGGTGCGCACCACCGCCGACATCCGTCGCGCCAAGGAGCAGGGCAAGACCGGCATCCTCTTCGGCTTCCAGAATGCCCACGCGTTCGAAGACCAGATCGGCTATGTCGAGGTGTTCAAGCAGCTCGGCGTCGGCATTGTGCAGATGTGCTACAACACCCAGAACCTGGTCGGCACCGGTTGCTACGAGCGTGACGGCGGCCTGTCGGGCTTCGGCCGCGAAATCGTCGCCGAAATGAACCGCGTTGGTGTCATGTGCGACCTGTCCCACGTCGGTTCCAAGACGTCCGAGGAAGTCATCCTCGAATCGAAAAAACCGGTCTGCTATTCCCACTGCCTGCCGTCGGGTCTGAAAGAGCACCCGCGCAACAAGTCCGATGCTGAACTGAAGTTCATCGCTGACCACGGCGGTTTTGTCGGCGTGACCATGTTTGCGCCGTTCCTCGCCAAGGGCATCGATTCGACCATCGACGATTACGCCGAGGCCATCGAATACACCATGAACATCGTCGGCGAAGACGCCATCGGCATCGGCACCGACTTCACCCAGGGTCACGGCCAGGACTTCTTCGAATACCTGACCCACGACAAGGGCTACGCCCGTCGTCTGACCAGCTTCGGCAAGATCATCAACCCGCTGGGCATCCGCACTGTCGGCGAGTTCCCGAACCTGACCGAAACCCTGCTCAAGCGCGGCCACTCCGAGCGTGTGGTACGCAAGATCATGGGCGAAAACTGGGTGAACGTCTTGAAGGACGTCTGGGGCGAATAAGCCGCCGCACTTCTGAATCCTTTCCCCCGGCCGTCCGTGCCGGGGGCAACAAACCGAATTTTCTGGAGTTAAGTTTCCATGGCCAAGATCGCCCCGCAATTGCCAATCGAAGTCGACAGTGAAACCGGTGTCTGGACCTCCGACGCCCTGCCGATGCTCTACGTGCCACGCCACTTTTTCGTCAATAACCACATGGGCATCGAGGAAGTGCTGGGCGCCGACGCCTATGCCGAGATCCTCTACAAGGCCGGCTACAAGTCCGCCTGGCACTGGTGCGAAAAAGAAGCTGAATGCCACGGCCTGGAAGGCGTCGCGGTGTTCGAGCACTACATGAAGCGTCTGTCGCAACGCGGCTGGGGCCTGTTCAAGATTCAGGACATCGACCTCGACAAAGGCACCGCCAGCGTCAAGCTCGAACACTCGGCGTTCGTCTACGTGTACGGCAAGGTCGGGCGCAAGGTCGACTACATGTTCACCGGCTGGTTTGCCGGCGCCATGGATCAGATCCTCGCCGCACGCGGCAGCAAGATTCGTACGGTTGCCGAGCAAGTCTACGGTGGCTCCGAAGAAGGCCACGACGACGGCCTGTTCACCGTCAAGCCGTTGTAAGTCGAGGAACCCGCCATGGCTTTCGAAGCAATGTTCCAGCCAATTCAAATTGGCAAACTGACCATCCGCAACCGCGTGCTCAGCACCGCGCACGCCGAGGTCTACGCGACTGACGGTGGCATGACCACCGAGCGCTACGTCAAATACTACGAAGAGAAAGCCAAGGGCGGCATTGGCCTGGCGATCTGCGGCGGTTCGTCGGTGGTCGCCATCGACAGCCCGCAGCAATGGTGGAGTTCGGTGAACCTGTCCACCGACCGGATCATTCCGCACTTCCAGAATCTGGCCGACGCCATGCACAAGCACGGCGCCAAGATCATGATCCAGATTACCCACATGGGCCGACGCTCACGTTGGGACGGTTTTCACTGGCCGACCCTGATGTCGCCGTCGGGCATCCGTGAACCGGTGCACCGTGCGACCTGCAAGACCATTGAGCCGGAAGAAATCTGGCGGGTGATCGGCAACTACGCGCAAGCCGCGCGCCGCGCCAAGGCCGGTGGCCTGGACGGCGTCGAGCTGTCGGCCGTGCACCAGCACATGATCGACCAGTTCTGGAGCCCGCGCGTCAACAAGCGTACCGATGAATGGGGTGGCAGCTTCGAAGGCCGGATGAAGTTCGGTCTGGAAGTGTTGAAAGCCGTGCGCGCCGAAGTCGGTGACGATTTCTGCGTCGGCATGCGCATCTGCGGTGACGAGTTCCACCCGGACGGTCTGTCCCACGAAGACATGAAGCAGATCGCCAAGTATTACGACGATACCGGCATGCTCGATTTCATCGGCGTCGTCGGCTCGGGTTGCGACACCCACAACACCCTGGCCAACGTGATTCCGAACATGAGCTATCCGCCGGAGCCGTTCCTGCACCTGGCGGCCGGAATCAAGGAAGTGGTCAAGGTTCCAGTGCTGCATGCGCAGAACATCAAGGACCCGAACCAGGCCACGCGCATCCTTGAAGGCGGTTACGTCGACATGGTCGGCATGACCCGCGCGCACATCGCCGACCCGCACCTGATCGCCAAGATCAAGATGGGCCAGGTCGACCAGATCAAACAGTGTGTCGGCGCCAACTACTGCATCGACCGTCAGTACCAGGGTCTGGACGTGCTGTGCATCCAGAACGCCGCGACGTCCCGTGAATACATGGGCGTGCCGCACATCATCGAGAAGTCCACCGGGCCGAAACGCAAGGTGGTGATCGTCGGTGCCGGCCCAGCCGGGATGGAAGCTGCGCGTGTGGCGGCCGAACGTGGCCACGACGTGACCCTGTTCGAGAAGAAAGAATTCATCGGCGGGCAGATCACCACGGCGTCGAAAGCGCCGCAGCGTGACCAGATCGCCGGGATCACCCGCTGGTTCCAACTGGAACTGGCGCGATTGAAAGTCGACCTGCGTCTGGGCACGGCGGCGGATGCCGACACCATCATGGACCTGCGTCCGGACATCGTGGTGCTGGCGGTCGGCGGTCACCCGTACCTGGAACAGAACGAACACTGGGGCGCCGCTGAAGGGCTGGTCGTCAGCAGCTGGGACGTGCTCGACGGCAAGGTCGCGCCGGGCAAGAACGTGCTGGTCTACGACACCATTTGCGAGTTCACCGGGATGTCGGTCGCCGACTTCCTCGCCGACAAGGGCAGCCAGGTCGAGATCGTCACCGACGACATCAAACCGGGCGTGGCCATCGGCGGTACGTCGTTCCCGACCTACTACCGCAGCATGTACCCGAAAGAAGTGATCATGACCGGCGACATGATGCTGGAAAAGGTCTACCGCGAAGGCGACAAGTTGGTGGCGGTGCTGGAGAACGAATACACCGGCGCCAAAGAGGAGCGGGTGGTCGATCAGGTGGTGGTGGAAAACGGCGTGCGTCCGGACGAGGAAATCTACTACGCGCTCAAAGAGGGTTCGCGCAACAAGGGCCAGATCGACGTCGAAGCGTTGTTCGCGATCCAGCCACAACCTTCGCTGAGCAGCACCGGTGACGGCTACTTGCTGTTCCGCATCGGCGACTGCGTGGCGCAGCGTAATACCCATGCTGCGATCTATGACGCCCTGCGGCTCTGCAAAGACTTCTGACGGCTTGCACACAACCCTGTAGGAGCTGCCGAAGGCTGCGATCTTTTGACTTTTGTTGTTCAAAGCAAGATCAAAAGATCGCAGCCTGCGGCAGCTCCTACGCAAAGACCGTGTTTCTCCAGGCTGTACTGGTGGGAGCTTCACCATGTTGAACACCCTTCTTCCAATCCTGTTGTTCGCAGCCCTGGCCCTTGCGGTGCTGGGCGCGTTGCGGCGGGTGGCCATGTGGCGTCGGGGCCGGGCCTCGAAGGTCGATCTGATCGGCGGCCTGTTCGCCATGCCCAAGCGTTACATGGTCGACCTGCACCACGTGGTGGCGCGGGACAAATACATCGCCAACACCCACGTGGCCACGGCCGGTGGTGCGGTGGCGTCAATCGTGCTGGCGATTCTGGTGCACGGTTTCGGCCTGCATAACCGCATCCTCGGCTATGCGTTGCTGCTGATGACGGCGGTGATGTTCGTCGGGGCAATCTTCGTTTATCGGCGTCGACTCAACCCGCCGTCGCGGCTGTCGAAAGGCCCGTGGATGCGTCTGCCGAAAAGTCTGCTGGCGTTCTCGGCGTCGTTCTTTCTGGTGACCTTGCCGGTGGCCGGGATCCTCCCGGAGAACTTCGGCGGCTGGCTGCTGGCGGCGATTCTCGGGATCGGCGTTTTGTGGGGCGTGTCGGAATTGTTCTTCGGCATGACCTGGGGCGGGCCGATGAAGCACGCCTTCGCCGGCGCCCTGCACCTGGCCTGGCACCGTCGCGCCGAGCGCTTTGGCGGCGGTCGTTCCACCGGTTTGAAACCGCTGGATCTCAACGATCCATCGGCGCCACTGGGCGTGGAAAAACCCAAGGATTTCACCTGGAACCAGTTGCTCGGTTTTGACGCCTGCGTGCAGTGCGGCAAGTGCGAAGCCGCGTGCCCGGCCTTTGCTGCGGGCCAGCCGCTGAACCCGAAAAAGCTGATTCAGGACATGGTCGTCGGCCTCGCCGGCGGCACCGATGCGAACTTCGCCGGCAGCCCGTATCCCGGCAAGCCCATTGGTGAACACAGCGGCAACCCGCATCAACCGATCGTCAACGGTCTGGTCGATGCAGAAACCCTGTGGTCGTGCACCACCTGCCGTGCCTGCGTCGAGGAGTGCCCGATGATGATCGAGCACGTCGACGCCATCGTCGACATGCGCCGCCACCTGACGCTGGAAAAAGGCGCGACCCCGAACAAGGGCGCCGAAGTCCTGGAAAACCTGATCGCCACCGACAACCCCGGCGGTTTCGCCCCGGGCGGGCGGATGAACTGGGCGGCGGATCTGAACCTCACTCTGCTTAGCGAAAAGAAATCCACCGACGTGCTGTTCTGGGTCGGCGACGGTGCCTTCGACATGCGCAACCAGCGCACCTTGCGCGCGTTTGTCAAAGTGCTGAAAGCCGCGAAAATCGACTTCGCAGTGCTCGGCCTCGAAGAGCGCGACAGCGGCGACGTGGCCCGACGTCTCGGTGACGAAGCGACGTTCCAGTTGCTCGCCAAACGCAATATCCAGACCCTGGCCAAATACCGCTTCAACCGCATCGTCACCTGCGATCCGCACAGTTTCCATGTGCTGAAAAACGAGTACGGCGCGTTCGACGGCAACTACCTGGTGCAGCACCACAGCACCTACATGGCAGAAATCATTCAGGCCGGTGCGCTGAACCTCGGTCAGCACAAAGGCAACAGCGTGACCTACCACGACCCGTGCTACCTCGGTCGCTACAACGGCGAATACGAGGCGCCGCGTGAAGTGTTGCGCGCCCTCGGCATCGAGGTCAAAGAGATGCAACGTTCCGGCTTCCGCTCGCGCTGCTGCGGCGGTGGTGGCGGTGCGCCGATCACTGACATTCCGGGCAAGCAGCGGATTCCTGACATGCGCATGGAAGACATCCGCGAGACCGGCGCCGAGCTGGTGGCCGTGGGTTGTCCACAGTGTACGGCGATGCTCGAAGGCGTGGTCGAACCGCGTCCGCTGATCAAGGACATCGCCGAACTGGTGGCCGATGCGCTGCTCGAAGATGCCGCGCCGAACAAGCCGACTGCACCGGCCAAACGTGAACCTGCGGAGGCCCACTGATGAGCGATATTATCCGCCGCGACCCACGCGCCGAATGGATTGCGCGTAACCGTCTGCACCCGCTGCACGCGGCCATGCAGCCGGCGCAACACAGCTGGATGGGCCCCAACGGGATTGTCCGCAAGAACCTGCACGGCATCGGTTTCATCGGCCCCAACGGCATCAAGCGTATCGACCGCAGCGGCGCGCAACAGGGCGGGGCGGTCAAACGCTCGGCCACGGTTGAAGTGCAATTGCCGCTGCATCAGGTACCGGCCCCGGCGTTCTACATCAGCGTGGTGCCGGACATGGTCGGCGGCCGCTTGAGCAGTCACGACCGCGACCTGCTTGGCCTGGCGCATCAACTGGCCGGCAGCGACGGCGCGGTGCTGGCGGTGGTATTCGCAGAGCACAAGGAAAACGCTTTCGCCACGGCGGGCGTTGACCGCTTGCTGGTGCTGGAAGGCGAAGAGTTCAGCGGTTATGCACCGGAGCAACGAATCCAGGGCCTGCGGGCTGTGGATAACCAGTTCAACCCGCGCCACTGGCTGCTGCCGGACAGCCGCAGCGGTGGCGGCGAACTCGGTCGGCGCTTTGCTGCTGCGCTGGGCGAACGCCCAGCCACACGGGTTTGGCAAGTCAAGGAACAGGAGTGCATCGGCCGCGCCGGTGCCGGCTTGCAGGATCTTGCCCGTCCGGTCGCTCGGCTGATTCTGGCCTCGGCCGAATGCGCCGAACCGGTCAGCGAAACCCGTCACGAAGCGCTGCCGGTGGAGTTATCCACACCTGTGGCGCGCAGCCTGTCGCGGATCGAAGATCTGGGCGCGGTGGCGGTGGACCCGGCGGCCATTCCGATGGCCGAAGCCGAGTTCATTTTCTCCGGCGGCAACGGGGTCAAGGACTGGGCCCTGTTTCACGAGACGGCGGCGGCGCTCGGCGCCACCGAAGGCGCCTCGCGGGTCGCGGTGGACGATGGCTTCATGGCGCGTGATCGGCAGGTCGGCGCGTCCGGTACCTGGGTCACCGCACGGGTTTACGTGGCTGTGGGTATCTCCGGGGCGATCCAGCACCTGCAAGGCATCGGTGCCTGCGACAAGGTGGTGGCGATCAACCTCGACCCGGGATGCGACATGATCAAACGCGCCGACCTGTCGGTGATCGGCGAGAGCGCGGAGATTCTTCAAGCCTTGATCGCGGCGGTAGCGGCTTACCGCAACGACGCCAAGCGCGATGCGGCTTAAGGGAAGGACACAGTTATGAACACCAATGTCATCAGCCTGGTCTCCATCGGCGCCCACCCGACCTCGGGCCGGCCACGCCGTGCCGAACAGGACGCGCGCGCCGTGGAACTGGGCCTGCAGCTGGCTGGGGATAACCTGCAAGTGCTGCACGCCGGGGACGTTGCCGAACCGGCGCTGCGCGCCTATCTGGGCATGGGACTCGCGCAGATGCACGTGCTGGAGCAACCCGCTGGCGCCGACGCCTTGCCGGCGCTGACTGCGTATCTGCGCGATGCCGGCGCCCAGGTGGTGCTGACCGGTACGCAGGCGGAAACCGGCGAAGGCTCGGGCATGTTGCCGTTCCTGCTCGCCGAAGGACTGGGCTGGCCGCTGGTGGTAGGACTGGCGCAGGTCGAATCGATCAGCGACGGCTCGGCGCTGGTGCTGCAAGCCTTGCCCCGTGGGCAGCGGCGGCGTCTCAAAGTGAAGCTGCCGTTTCTGGCGACTGTGGATAACGCCGCACCCAACCCACGGCAGAGCGCCTACGGCCCGGCGCGGCGTGGTGTGCTCAATGCCGAAGATGTGGCAGTGCTGGACGATGAACTGCTGGCGGTTGCCACGCTGCAACCGGCCAAGCCACGGCCGAAACGTCTGAAGGTGATCAAGGCCAAGAGCGGGGCGGACCGGATGAAAGCGGCGACGGCCAAGGCCAGTGGCGGTGGGGGGCAAGTGCTCAAAGGCTTGACCCCGCAGGCTGGCGCCGAGGCGATCCTCAAACTGCTGATTGAAGAAGGCGTCGTGCGCTGACCCCTGTAGGAGCTGTCGAGTGAAACGAGGCTGCGATCTTTAGATCTTCAAGATCAAGATCAAAAGATCGCAGCGTGCCGCAGCTCCTACAGGATGTGGTTCGACGATTTGGTGCTGTTTACCCACAATCCCTGTTGGCGGATCTGTGGATAACGTGTTCGCCCATCCCTGTACCCCACGCCAATCAAGCCCTCCAGGCCCCAGCTCAAAAAACAACCAGCCTAAGTCACGGTTTTACCGGGCTTTTTCTCCTGAATAACTTCAAGAGTTGCCCCCAATCTCTGTTGGCGCTTCTGTGGACAAGATGTTCGCTGTCCGCTGCAAGGTATATAAACCGTGGCTTTCAGGGATTTGATCAATAAATGATCGATTAAGCGTTTCAGGCTGATAATCCCTGCGCAACGCCCGATTTCCCACAGCCCTCAGCACTTTTCCACAGCAGCCACAAAGTTACCCCCGAACTCTGTTGGCGCTTCTGTGGATAACGTGTTCGCCATCCTCTGCAGCCCATGTGAAACGTGACGTGTAGATATTTGATCAAAAAACAGTCAATCACTCCTGCAAACTATCCTTCTGGATAAGTCACGATTTTTCTTCACAAATCAGGCAGTTATTTTTCCATTCATCCACAGTTACCCCCATTTGCTGTGCATGGCTATGTGGATAACTTGTTCGCTGAACTGCACAGGCCCCGGCCGGCTTAGTCCAAACCGCAATTGATCAGATTTCATACAGTTCTAAATCGTTGCCTTGACTTCGATTCCTGCGCTGTCTTCACTGCAATGGCACAAGGACAGCCGTCACTTATCCACATCAGGTTCTGGGAGAACGCATGATGGATAGCCGCCCACACCGCCATCCCCCCACGCCCCGCAAGCGCACGTTACGTCGTGCGGCCAATCAACACGCTCGCCTGTAGCGACCTTCTGCTCTGACCGTTGTGCTGTCGCCGGGCTCGCCCCGGAGGCCAGGTGCCCGTTCGCCCATTGATTGCAGGCAACCGCAGAGTTGCCCTATCTGCCTGAGAGAGGAACACCCTCATGACACGCATCGCAACGCCCATCAGCGAGATCAAGGAACACTACGACGTCATTGTCATCGGCTCCGGTTATGGCGGCGGCATTGCTGCGTCGCGCCTGTCCCGGGCCGGCAAGCAGGTGTGCCTGCTTGAACGCGGGCGGGAAATTCAGCCCGGTGAATACCCCAACACCATGATTGCCGCGACTGAAGAGTTGCAGGTGCATGACCCGGACGGCCACATTGGCTCGCGCACCGGCCTGTTCGATCTGCACGTGAATGCCCAGCAGAATGTGGTGGTCGGTTGTGGCCTCGGCGGTACGTCGTTGATCAACGCCAACGTGGCACTGGAGCCAGAGCCCGGGGTGTTTGACGACCCGCGCTGGCCGCAAGCGGTACGCGAACACCGCGATACCTTGCTCAAGGACGGTTACGCCCGCGCCCGGGAAATGCTCAAGCCCAATCCGTACCCGAACAGCGCACCGAACCTGCCCAAGCTCGACGCCAACAAAAAGTCCGCGGACTACCTCAAGCAAGGCGCGCATTTCTACAAGCCACCGATCAACGTGACCTTCGACAAACTGCCGAACAATCTCAACCACGTCGGCGTCGAACAACTGCCGTGCAACCAGTGCGGCGACTGTGTCTCGGGCTGTAACAACAAGGCCAAGAACACCACGCTGATGAACTATCTGCCGGATGCCTGGAACCACGGCGCGGAGATTTTCTGCCAGGCCGAAGTGCGTCATCTGGAGCGCGACGGCGATGGCTGGGTCGTGCACTTCCAGTACCTCGACAGCGGTCGCGAGAAATTCGACGCACCGACGCTGTTCGTGAAGGCCGACATCGTGGTGGTCTCCGCCGGCACCCTCGGCTCTACCGAAATTCTGCTGCGTTCGCGGGACAAGGGTCTGGTGATGTCCAGCCAGCTCGGTCAGAACATGAGCGGTAACGGTGACATTCTCGGCTTCGGCCACAACTGCGAGCAGACCATCAACGGCATCGGCTTCGGCGCGCATTCGGCCAAAGAGCTGCAACCGGTCGGCCCGTGCATCACCTCGGTCATCGACATGCGCACCGAAGGTGACTGGCGCAGCCGCATGGTCATCGAGGAAGGTTCAATCCCCGGCGCGCTCGGCCGGCCAATGGTGCCGGCGATGGCCGGGTTTGCCGAGATGATCGGCAAGGCCACCGACGACAGTTTCAGCGGCAAGCTCGGCTACAAGGAGCGCGAGGCCGAAAGCTTCCTGCGCGGCCCGTATTACGGCGCGCTGCACAACATGCAGACCTACCTGATCATGAGCCACGACAGTGGCCAGGGCCGGATGCTGCTCGACAACAAGGACCAGTTGCGCATCGACTGGCCGGGCGTCGGCGAGCAGGAAAACTTCAAGCTCGGCAACGAACGGCTGTACCAGAGCACCAAGGCACTGGGCGGGGTCTGGGTCGAAAACCCGATCTGGACCCAGCTGCTCAAGCACAGCATCGTCTCGGTGCATCCGCTGGGCGGTTGCGTGATGGGTGAAGACGCGGCGCAAGGCGTGGTCAATCACAAGGGCCAGGTGTTCAGCGGCGCGGCCGGCACCGATGTCTACGCCAGTCTTTACGTGACGGACGGCGCGGTGATCCCGACCTCGCTGGCGGTCAATCCGCTGCTGACCATCTCCGCCGTGAGCGAGCGCAACATGGGCCTGCTCGCCGCTGACCGGGGTTGGCACATCGACTACACACTGCCCTCGGCACCGCGCAAACAGGTGGCCCCGCCGACCCTCGGCGTGCAGTTCACCGAAACCATGAAGGGCTATTTCTCCCGCGCTTTCACCGCCGCACAAAGCACCGATCTGAAAGTCTACGAAGCGGCGGCCAAACGCGGCGAGGCGGACAACTCGCCCATCGACTTCACCCTGACCATCACCGCCAACGACCTCAACCGGATGATCAAGGAGCCGCAACATGCCGCGACCATCGTCGGCACGGTCAACGCCCCGGCGCTGTCGCCGCAACCGCTGACCGCCAGCAATGGCGTGTTCAACCTGTTCGAGCAATTCGAGCAGCAGGTCGACACGCGGCACATGAAATACGACATGAAACTGACCGCCGAGGACGGCACCGACTATTACTTCAGCGCCTTCAAAACCGTGCCGGAAGACAACGGCGTGCTGAATATCTGGCACGACACCAGCACCCTGTACGTGACGCTGTATCGCGGGTCGGACAAGTCGGGCGAGGTGATCGGCTCCGGGGTGATGCACATTCATCCGACCGATTTCGCCAAGCAGATGACTACCATGAAAGTGCTCAACGCGCGCAACGAGCGTGAGCGCATCGAAGGCCTGGCGCGCTTCGGCAAGTTCTTCGCCGGGATTCTCTGGGAGAGTTACGGCGGGGTGTTTGCCGGTGACAAATACTTCAACCCCGACGCGCCGCCACGCCTGAAACGGCCGCTGGATGCGCCAACCCCGGCGGTGCATTTCTTCCCCACCGAGGACGGCGTCGAACTGCGCCTGACCCGTTATCAGGCCGGCAGCAAAGGCCCGGTGATGCTGGTGCATGGCTTGGGTGTCGGTTCGAATATCTTTTCCACCGACACCATCCAGACCAACCTGCTGGAGTACTTGTGCAAGCACGACTATGACGTGTGGCTGCTGGATTTCCGGGTAAGCATTCTGTTGCCGGCGAGCAAGAAGGAATGGAACGGCGACCAGATCGCCCAGTACGACTTCAAGGCTGCCATCGCGCAGATTCAGCAACAGACCCAGGCCAAAGACGTGCAGTGCGTGGTGCATTGCTACGGCGCGACGACGTTCTTCATGTCGCTGTTGGCGGGGTTGCAAGGCGTGCGTTCGGTGGTCTGCTCGCAGATTGCCGCTGACACCGTGGTCGCCACGGCCACCGGGTTGAAGGCCGGTCTGCACTTGCCGGGGATGCTCGATGCGATCGGCATCAAATCGATGACCGCTTACGCCGACAGCAAGGAAAACTGGTTCAACCGCCTCTACGACAAAGCCCTCAACGGCTACGCGCGGATCGAGGCGCAAGGCTATTGCACCAACCCGGTGTGCCACCGCATCACCTTCATGTACGCCTCGCTGTACCGCCACGACACCCTTAACGAAACCCTGCACGACAACCTGCATGAACTGTTCGGCGAGTCGAACATCGAGACCTTCGAGCATTTGGCGCTGATCGTGCGCAAAGGGCATTTGGTGGATTTCAAGGGCAACGATGTGTACATGCCTCACTTCGAGCGGCTGACGATGCCGATCTGCTTTATCAGCGGCGCGGAGAACCAGTGTTACCTGCCGGAAAGCACCCTCAAGACCTACCAGCGCGTCTGCGAAGTCCACGGGCCGGAGCGCTACAGCCGGCACGTAGTGCCGGGTTACGGTCACATCGACTGCATGTTCGGCAAGAACGCGGTGGTGGATGTGTATCCGCTCATCCTTGAACACCTGGAGAAAACGGCCCTCGGTTGAGATCGATTACTGATTTCTGTGTTGAGGAGATTCTCTGTGGCGAGGGGATTCATCCCCGATCGGCTGCGCAGCAGTCGTAAAACCTGAGCGCGCGGTGATCCTGACATGCCGCGCTGGCAGGGTTTGGGGTCGCTTCGCGACCCGTCGGGGATAAATCCCCTCACTACAAGGGACATTGCAGGTTGGTGGTCAGAAGGAAATGGATGACATGGACAGCTACATCCGCTGGTTTCAACGCTTCATCTGGCTCGGCATTGCCATGAACATGGTGTTCGCGATCCCCGCGCTGTTCGCGCCGGGGTTGCTGACATCGGTGGTCGGTCTGCCGCCGCAACTCTCCGACCCGTGGCTGGAAAACGCCGGGATGCTGCTGGTGGGCATCAGCGTGTTTTACATGCCGTCGGGCTTCAACGCGCCGCGCTATGTGGTGCATTCCTGGCTGTGCGTACTGACGCGGCTGATCGCCGTGGTGTTCTGGATTTACCTGATCAACACCAGCAGCCAAGGCTCGGTGTTCGTGCCGATGCTGCTGGGCGATCTGAGCTTTTTCCTGATCCTCGGCATTCTGCTGTACCTCGGCACCACGCCCGCGAACCGGCCATGGGCGCTGCTGTGCGATGGCTGTCGCGAGTGGCGCGCGGCCTGGGCGCGGCAATGGCAGAGCCACGCCTTCAAGGTCGGCACGCTGGTGGTTGTCGCGGTGTTGGGGTTTATCGGTTACGAGACCTGGTACCAGATGCTGCGGGTTGTGCCGGAGCAGGAATACGCCTCCGACGAAGATCACTACAAATACGCCGCGATTGGCCTGGGTATCGAAGCGCGGATCCCGTATTACCTGTTCGCCGTACTGCCGCAGATGTGCCCGGAAAAACTGCCCAAGCCCGGCGGCTGGGAGGTCTTCGGCTTTCTCTATGAGAACGGCAAGGACCTGCCGATCGGCATGGCCAAGCGGCAGATCGGCTACCCGACCGTTGAACCGAACTGCGCGCTGTGCCACACCGGTTCCTACCGGGCCAATGCCAGCGACGTCGCGGTCAACGTGCCCAGTGCGCCGGCCAACACCCTGCAACTGCAGGCCTTCCAGTGGTTCGCCTACGATTGCGCCAGCGATCCGACATTCACCACCGATGCGGTGATGGCGGCGATCAACAGCAAATTCCAGCTGGGCTTTTTCGAGAAGCTCTACAACCGCTACCTGATCATCCCGATGGCGAAAAGCGCTTTGCTCAAGCAAAAGCAGGCCTACGCCTGGCAGAAGCTGCGGCCGCAACAGGGCCCGGGTCGCACCGACACCTTCAACCCGACGAAAATGGTGGTGTTCGGCTTCCCGGATGACTCGACCATCGGCACCGTCGACCTGCCGCAAGTGTGGAACCAGAAACCGCGGGAGTCGATGTACCTGCATTGGGACGGCAATAACAACAAGATCCACGAACGCAACTACGCCGCGGCAATGGCCGTGGGCGCGACCCCGGAATCGGTGCTGCCGCCGAGCTTCAACCGGGTGACCAACTGGCTGCTCGGGCACAAGGCGCCGGCGTGGCCGTGGACACTGGATCAGGCCAAGGTCGCCCGGGGCAAACCCATCTGGGACGCCAATTGCGCCGCGTGCCACGACTTCGGGCGCGCCGACACCGGGCAAGTGACCACCAACATCGATCAGCTCGGCACCGATCCACATCGGCTGGACTCATTCACCACCGGTCTGGTGACGGCGTTCCACACCTTCAAGAAACCGCCGTTCGACTTCGGCGCTTATCGCAAGACCCAGAGCTACAGCAACACGCCGACCGATGGCATCTGGCTGCGCGCGCCGTACCTGCACAACGGTTCGGTGCCAACCCTGTGGGACCTGCTGCAACCGCCGGAAAAACGCCCGGTGGTGTTTATCACCGGCTCCGACGTCTACGACCCGGTCAACGTCGGTTTCGTCACCACGGGTGCCCAGGCCAAAGCCTCGGCGGATTTCAAATACGACACCCGACTTGAGGGCAACCACAACAGCGGTCACCTGTATGGCACCACGCTGTCGGACGACGACAAACGTGCGTTGATCGAATTCATGAAAACCCTGTGAGCCCTTACGGATAGAGGATTACGCCATGTCAGCGGTCGGTCATCTGAAGCATGAGTACGACAAGGTAAAGGTGCGTCTGCACGGCCTGTTCACGCGAGTGGAAATGGCCTGGATGAAGCTCATCAGCGAACTGGAACCCGAGGAGTTCCAGGCCATCATCAAGTTGCTCCAGCGCGGCCACGATCAGGCGCAATACGTGCTGAAAAATGGCGAGCTGCCGGACGACGAACCGGCGGTGCCGTGGGAGTTGTCCCACGGTCTGTCGATCCTGCGCATCGGCAATGCCACGCCGTTGCCGCAATCGCCCGATCAATTGCAGACCAAGGTGCTCAAGGACGGCACGCTGCTGGGATGTCGCAAATGGGAACTGCTGGATCTGCTGTGGAGCGAGGCGCTGCTCAAGTGGATCGAAAACCTGCGCCATCACGCGACCTTCGGCACTGACCCGGCGATGGTGACCATGGATCGCGAAGTGACGCTGGCGATTGCCGGTGACTGGGGCACCGGGCCGTTCAACAGCCACGCGCCGGCGGTGTCGGTGGCCAACCAGATGCAACTGGCGAACGCTGATTTCACCATTCATTTGGGGGACGTTTATTACGCCGGCAGCCACTCCCAGGAAGACACCGACATGGCGGGCTGGCCGATGGGCACCCACGGCTCGTTCACCCTCAATTCCAACCACGAGATGTACAGCGGCGCCCACGGTTACTTCAAGGAACTGGCCGCGCGTTTTCCGGGGCAGCAAGGCACCAGCTACTTTGCCCTGATCAACGACGACTGGCTGATTGTCGGGCTGGACACCGCGTACGCTTCGGATGTCATGAACCTGTACATGGACGGCACCCTGAACAAACCGCAGATCGAGTGGATGAAGGGCTTGCCGAAACGCAAGAAACTCATGGTGCTCAGCCACCATCAGGGCTTCGACATCACTGGGCACCACAAGACCGCGCTGTATCAACCGGTGTGTGATGCGCTGGGGCGCGAGCCGGATTACTGGTATTGGGGGCATCTGCACAACGGCATCGTTTACGCCGCCCAGGGCGGACTGCATGCGCGTTGTGCCGGCCACGGAGCCATTCCCTATGGCACCACCAGCGAGCTGAACGGCCATTCGCGGGTGCTGTTTTCGGAGACGCAGGACGCGAACGATCCGGACTATCCGCTGCGGGTGCTGAATGGGTACGCGAAAATCCGGCTGGTGGGGGAGGAGATTTTTGAGGAGTTTATTGGGGAGGATGGCAGTTTGAGGTGGTCATCGAAGTGATGCGATGACAGTGATGACGCTATCGCTGGCAAGCCAGCTCCCACAGGTTTTGCGGTGTACACGGTATCTGTAAACACCATCGACCACTGTGGGAGCTGGCTTGCCAGCGATGCTTTTAGCCCTGGACAGGCACGCCTTTGAGGTACGGCGCCGGCTCCGCCCCGAGGTTGTTCAGCATCCGCTCGCTGTACCAATCCACGAAGTTGACCACGCCAAACTCATAGGTCTTCGAGTACGGCCCCGGCTGATAAGCCGTGGAGTTGATCCCGCGCTGGTTTTCTTCGGCCAGACGCCGGTCCTGGTCGTTGGTCGCATCCCACACCTGGCGCATGCGTTCGACGTCGTAATCCACGCCTTCGACGGCGTCCTTGTGCACCAGCCATTTGGTGGTGACCATGGTTTCCTGGGCGCTGATCGGCCACACGGTAAACACAATGATGTGGTCGCCCATGCAGTGGTTCCACGAGTGTGGCAGGTGCAGGATGCGCATGGAACCGAGGTCCGGATTCTTGATCCGGCCCATCAGCTTGGCGCAGCCCTGTTTGCCGTCCAGGGTCATCGACACGGTGCCCTTGAGCAGCGGCATGCGCACGATGCGGTTGCGCAGGCCGAAACTGGCGTGGGCGTAAGGGATTTTCTCGGCTTCCCAGGCAGCAGCAGACGCGGCAACGTGATCCTTGAACGCCTGATCGGCGCGCGGGTCGGTCACGTCGTCCCATTCCAGCAGGGTTTTCAGCAATTCAGGGTGCGAGCCGCCGCAGTGGTAGCACTCGCGGTTGTTTTCCAGCACCAGTTTCCAGTTGGCCTTTTCCATCAAGGTGGTTTGCACCGCCACCTTGGTGTTCTCCATGTCGTACGGTTCCATGTAGTGGTTCAGCGTCGACAGGAAGTCATCGATGGCCGGCGGATTTTCCGCCAGGCTGATGAAGATGTAGCCGCCGGCCGTCTTCACATTCACCGGTTTGAGGCCGTACTGCTTCATGTCGAAGTCGGCGCCCATCTCGGTGCCGGCGAACAGCAGACGACCGTCCAGCTCGTAGGTCCACTGGTGGTAGTGGCAGACCAGTTTGGCAACCTTGCCCTTGTCGTTGGTGCACAGGCGCGAGCCTCGGTGGCGACAGACGTTGTGGAACGCATGCACCACACCCTCGGCGCCACGAATGACGATGATCGGGTTCTTGCCGATCTGCAGGGTGATGTAGTTGCCCTTGGCCGGGATCTCGCAGGTCATGCCGGCGATCAACCATTCTTTCTGGAAGATCTCCTGCATATCGATATCGAACAGGCGTTCATCGTTATAGAACGGCTGCGGCAGCGAAAAAGTACGTTCGCGCTCCTGCAGCATCTGTGCGGTGGCCTTGCGTGCGGGTTCCAGCGGGTCGCCCAGGCTGATTTTTGCGGTGTCCATCAATGTGATCCTCAAGGCCATCTGCGTGGCCGGCGAAAGTGGCTGATCAGGGTTGCTACGCAAGGTGTAAAGAATTCGTCTTGGTGTGTGGCGAGTGTGGGGCCGGCGCTGCCCGGAACCTTATCCATGGGCGACATGGTGCAATCTGTTCCCGACGCGCAACCCCCGGTGGTTGGGGGCTGGTCGCGATAAGTATGCCGATGTCGCGGATAGGTAAACGGGCGGTTCACGCTATACGCAGAATCGCCACATGAAGGCCGACAGTCGGCCGTGGAGAACAGCATGTCCAACAGCTTCCTGAATCCGGTCACCACCCAGACCTGGGCCAATGGCCGACACATCGTCCGTTGCGTCAAAGTCATCCAGGAAACCTGGGACGTACGCACCTTCTGCTTCATGGCCGACCAGCCGATCCTGTTCTTCTTCAAGCCTGGGCAGTTTGTAACCCTGGAGCTGGAAATCGACGGTCAGCCGATCATGCGTTCGTACACCATCTCCAGTTCGCCGTCGGTGCCGTACAGCTTCTCGGTGACCATCAAGCGCGTGCCGGGCGGCAAGGTTTCCAACTGGTTGCACGACACCCTGCATGAAGGCCAGGAGCTGGCGGTGCACGGGCCGGTCGGGCTGTTCAATGCCATCGACTTCCCGAGCCCGAAAGTGCTGTATCTCAGCGGTGGTGTGGGGATCACCCCGTGCATGTCGATGGCGCGCTGGTTCTACGACACCAACGCCAATGTCGACATGACCTTTATCCACAGCGCCCGCTCGCCGAAAGACATCATTTATCACCGCGAGCTGGAGCACATGGCGTCGCGGATCGACAACTTCAGCCTGCACCTGATCTGCGAGAAACACGGGCTGGGCGAGCCGTGGGCCGGCTATCGCGGCTACCTCAATCACAAGATGCTGGAGCTGATGGTTCCCGACTTCCTTGAGCGCGAAGTGTTCTGCTGCGGCCCG
Organism: Pseudomonas sp. m6p; assembly: GCF_055760375.1. Lineage (NCBI taxonomy): Bacteria > Pseudomonadati > Pseudomonadota > Gammaproteobacteria > Pseudomonadales > Pseudomonadaceae > Pseudomonas > Pseudomonas sp. m6p. Next base: position 5,258,611 of record NZ_CM147084.1, on the reverse strand, counting down.
ACGCCGTACATGACCGCCGTCAAGCGCCTGCTCGAAGCCGCCGGCTACGACATGTCGCGTTATCACGAGGAATCCTTCGGTGCGACTCCTCCTGAAGCCCGCGCCGACGCGGTGGAGCAAGCCGAACAGGCCGCCGAGGCACCGGAAATCGATGCGGCGGATCTGCATCAGGTCGAGTTCACCGCCTCCGGCAAGAGCATTCGCGTGGCCCCGGGCGAAACCGTGCATGCAGCGGCGGCCAAGCTGGGCCTGATGATTCCGAAAGCTTGCGGCATGGGCATTTGCGGCACGTGCAAGGTGATGAAACTGGGCGGCGAAGTAGAGATGGAGCACAACGGCGGGATTACCGAGGACGACGAGGCCGAGGGATACATTCTGTCGTGCTGCAGCGTGCCGAAAGGCGACGTCAGAATCGAATTCTGAGCCGGATCCCTGTAGGAGCTGCCGAAGGCTGCGATCTTTTGATCTTGATCTTAAAAGCAAGATCAAAAGATCGCAGCCTTCGGCAGCTCCTACAGGAGTAGGTATTTTCAGTCGACGAACAAGTCGGGCATTAGGTGGGCCGTGCTGTCCGGATCAAATCGGTAGTGATCGAATTCGGTCACGCCGTTCTCGCGCAAAATCTCCTCATCAATCAACAGCTGGCCAGTGATCTGCCGTTGGTGGCTGCTCAAAATCACATGCGCCGCATCCGCCATGATCGAAGGCAGGCGCGCATGCTTGAACGACTCGCGGTTCCCCAGCTGAAACTCGATCGCCGCCGTGGCAATCATCGTCTGCGGCCACAGCGAATTGACGCTGATGCCGTAACTGGCGAATTCCTCGCTCATGCCCACCGTCAGCATGCTCATGCCGTACTTGGTCACTGTGTAAGGGCTGTACTGGGCGAACCATTTGCTCGCCAGATTCAGTGGCGGCGACAGGTTGAGGATGTGCCCGGCGGATTTCTTCAGATAGGGCAGGGCGGCCTGGCTGCACAGCAACACGGCGCGGGTGTTGATCTGGTGCATCAGGTCGAACCGCTTGAGTTCGATGTGTTGCACACCGGTCAACTTGATCGCCCCGGCATTGTTCACCAGCGCATCGATGCCACCGAAATGCGCGTTGGCCTGGGCCAGCGCACGGCGCACCGCGTCTTCATCACGTACATCCAGTTGCAGCGCCAAGGCGTTGCCGCCGGCCGCTTCGACTTCTGCGGCGACGCTGTGGATGGTGCCCGGCAATTTCGGATGGGCTTCGGCGCTCTTGGCCGCAATCACGATATTGGCCCCGTCCTTCGCGGCCCGCAGCGCAATCTCACGCCCGATGCCACGGCTGGCGCCGGTGATGAACAGGGTTTTGCCTTGTAGCGACATGCCGATGCTCCTGCTTGTTGTTATGTGAGCGGAGGGCTCGACAGACAATGTAGACCAAGGAACATCGCAATCCCTGTAGGAGCTTCCGCAGGCTGCGATCTTTTGATTTTGTTTTTAAGATCAAGATCAAAAGATCGCAGCCTGCGGCAGCTCCTACAGAGGAAGAATCAGGCGGACATCACTTCGCGGATATCGCGGGCCAGTTCGCGCACACGTTCTTCTTCGGTGTCCCACGAGCACATGAAACGCGCGCCGCCCTTGCCGATGAAGGTGTAGAAGCGCCAGTTCTTGGCGGTCAGCGCGGCGATGGCCGGTTCCGAGAGTTGCAGGAACACGCCGTTGGCCTGCACCGGGAACATCAGTTCCACACCCGGGATGTCGCTGACCAGCTCGGCCAGCAGTTGCGCGCAGTGGTTGGCGTGGCGGGCGTATTTGAGCCAGGCGTCGTTTTCGAGGATGCCGACCCACGGTGCCGAGAGGAAGCGCATTTTCGACGCCAGTTGCCCGGCCTGTTTGCAGCGGTAATCGAAGTCTTCGGCCAGTTTGTGGTTGAAGAACAGGATTGCCTCACCCACCGCCATGCCGTTTTTGGTGCCGCCGAAGCACAACACATCGACGCCGGCTTTCCAGGTCAGGTCGGCTGGCGAGCAGCCGAGGAACGCGCAGGCGTTGGAGAAACGCGCGCCGTCCATGTGCAGGTGCAGGCCCAGCTCCTTGCAGGTGGCGCTGATGGCACGGACTTCTTCCGGGGTATAGACGCTGCCGACTTCGGTGGCCTGGGTCAGGGTCACGACCCGTGGTTTCGGGTAGTGGATGTCCTGGCGCTTGAGCGCGACTTCGCGGATCGACTGCGGGGTGATCTTGCCGTTTTCGGTGCCGGCGATCAGCAGTTTCGAGCCGTTGGAGAAGAATTCCGGGGCGCCGCATTCGTCGGTTTCGACGTGGGCGGTTTCCGAGCAGATCACGCTGTGGTAACTCTGGCACAGCGACGACAGTGCGAGCGAGTTGGCGGCAGTGCCGTTGAAGGCGAAGAACACTTCGCAGTCGGTTTCGAACAGCTTGCGGAAATGGTCGGCCGCGCGTGCGGTCCATTCATCGTCGCCATAAGCGCGCTGGTGGCCGTGGTTGGCCTGTTCCATGGCGGCCCAGGCTTCGGGGCAGATACCGGAGTAGTTGTCGCTGGCGAATTGTTGGCTCTTGTCGGTCATGGCCGGCTTCCGTGGTCGAGACTCTTGTGAAGGCTCGTGGTCAATGAGGGTGCGCACTTTACCGAAGATCTTCCGGGGAGCACACGGGATGTCACTGTCAGGAAATTACCAGTTTGTTACCCGATTATGCACGTGACTAAACGCGACGGCGCGCTGGATCTGCTCAAGTGGCTGGCGCTGCTGAGCATGCTGCTCGATCACCTGCGATATGTCGGGATCAGCGCCGATTGGCTGTATGTGCCGGGACGCCTGGCATTCCCGTGGTTCTGTCTGGCGATGGCGGCGAACCTGGCCCGGGCCGGTGCGCAGAAGACCGAGTGGCGCTATCTGGGCTGGTTGCTGCTGTTCAGTGTGGTCAGTGAAATTCCTTATCGTTTGTACATTCCTGATCCCGACACCTTGAACGTGATGCCCACCCTGGCGCTGGGGTTGCTGGTGGCGCGGGGCTGGCAGGATCGTACGTCGTTGTCGCGGCTTTTGGGCGTGGGCGCCTTGCTGCTGGCGGCGTTGTTTGCGCAGTGGCTGATGTTCGGCATATTTGGCGTGCTGTTGCCGCTGGCGCTGCTGTGGGTGATCCGTCGCCCGTGGTATTTCGGCCTGCTGCCGGGGCTGGTGTGTCTGGCGGGCAATCAGTGGCGGGTGCTGTATGAGGCGGCGGAGTTCGGCAACTACGTGGCGGTGTTTGGTATCGCGGCGTGTCTGTTTGCGCCATTGCTCGGGCTGTTCCTGTTGCGACACGCGCGACATCTCCAGCCGCCACCGATGCGGCGCTGGGGCTACGCCCTCTATCCTGCACATTTCCTCCTGCTGCTACTTATCCGCCAAGTCGCCGCATAACCCTGTGGGAGCTGGCTTGCCAGCGATAGCGGTGGGTCAGCCATCATCAATACCAGATGTGCTATCGCCATCGCTGGCAAGCCAGCTCCCACAGGGTTCTTCAGTGTTTTCGAGATCGAGTCTGGCAAGACCATTTCGAGCCATGTCGTAAACGCACCTTTGCGTGGCGTCCGTAGGCATTTGAGCTGTCTGCGCCGGTCATACCATCGCATCAAAGGGCACCTCCGCAAGCCGCGTGCCTGACCAAGACGAAATGGCGCACCGACGCCGCTGGGAGAGACGCGATGTTCAGCAAGCAAGACCAGATCCAGGGTTACGACGATGCACTGCTGGCGGCGATGAATGCCGAGGAGCAACGTCAGGAAGATCACATCGAGCTGATCGCGTCGGAAAACTACACCAGCAAACGCGTGATGCAAGCGCAAGGCAGCGGCCTGACCAACAAATACGCCGAAGGTTATCCGGGCAAGCGCTACTACGGTGGCTGCGAGCATGTGGATAAAGTCGAAGCGCTGGCCATCGAACGCGCCAAGCAACTGTTCGGTGCCGATTACGCCAACGTCCAGCCGCACTCCGGTTCCTCGGCCAACAGCGCCGTGTATCTGGCACTGATCCAGCCGGGCGACACCATTCTCGGTATGAGCCTCGCTCATGGCGGTCACCTGACCCACGGCGCCAAAGTGTCGTCCTCGGGCAAGCTGTACAACGCGGTGCAGTACGGGATCAACACCGACACCGGGCTGATCGATTACGACGAAGTCGAGCGTCTGGCCGTCGAGTGCAAGCCGAAGATGATCGTTGCCGGTTTCTCTGCTTATTCGAAGACGCTGGACTTCCCGCGCTTCCGCCAGATCGCCGACAAGGTGGGTGCGCTGCTGTTCGTCGACATGGCCCACGTTGCCGGTCTGGTCGCTGCTGGCCTGTACCCGAATCCGCTGCCGTACGCCGACGTGGTCACCACCACCACCCACAAGACCCTGCGCGGTCCACGTGGCGGTCTGATCCTGGCCAAGTCCAACGAAGAGATCGAGAAAAAGCTCAACGCCGCGGTATTCCCCGGCGCCCAGGGCGGCCCGCTGATGCACGTCATCGCCGGTAAGGCGGTGTGCTTCAAGGAAGCGCTGGAGCCCGGTTTCAAGGCCTATCAGCAACAAGTGATCGATAACGCCAAGGCCATGGCCAGCGTGTTTATCAAACGTGGCTACGATGTAGTGTCCGGCGGTACCGACAACCACCTGTTTCTGGTCAGCCTGATCCGTCAGGGCCTGACCGGCAAAGATGCTGACGCCGCCCTTGGCCGCGCGCACATCACCGTCAACAAGAACGCCGTGCCGAACGACCCGCAGTCGCCGTTCGTGACCTCGGGCCTGCGCATCGGCACCCCGGCCGTCACCACGCGTGGCTTCAAGGTCGCCCAGTGCGAAGCGCTGGCCGGCTGGATCTGCGACATCCTCGACAACCTCGGTGACGCCGACGTTGAAGCGAATGTGGCCAAGAACGTCGCGGCACTGTGCGCCGACTACCCGGTTTATCGCTGAGCGGTTTGGAGTAAATGACTATGCAACGCTATTCGGGCTTCGGCCTCTTCAAACACTCCCTCAGCCACCACGAGAACTGGCAGCGCATGTGGCGCACGCCGACGCCGAAGAAGGTCTACGACGTGGTCATCGTTGGCGGCGGCGGGCACGGTCTGGCGACCGCCTACTATCTGGCGAAAGAGCACGGCATCACCAACGTGGCCGTGGTCGAGAAAGGCTGGCTGGGCGGCGGCAACACCGCGCGCAACACCACCATCGTGCGTTCCAACTACCTGTGGGACGAGTCGGCGCACCTGTACGAACACGCGATGAAACTGTGGGAAGGTCTGTCGCAGGATCTGAACTACAACGTGATGTTCTCCCAGCGCGGCGTCTACAACCTGTGCCACACCCTGCAGGACATCCGTGATTCCGAGCGTCGGGTCAGCGCCAACCGCCTCAACGGCGTCGACGGCGAACTGCTCAACGCCAAGCAAGTGGCCGACGAGATCCCGTACCTCGACTGCTCGAAAAACACCCGCTACCCAGTGATGGGCGCGACCGTTCAACGTCGTGGCGGCGTTGCCCGTCACGATGCCGTGGCTTGGGGCTTTGCCCGTGCCGCCGACGCCTTGGGGGTGGACTTGATCCAGCAGACCGAAGTCATCGGTTTCCGCAAGGAAAACGGCGTGTGCATCGGCGTTGAAACCAATAAGGGTTTCATCGGCGCCAAACGCGTCGGCGTGGTCACCGCCGGTAACTCCGGACACATGGCCAAGCTGGCCGGTTTCCGTCTGCCGATCGAATCCCACCCGCTGCAGGCACTGGTGTCCGAGCCGATCAAGCCGATTATCGACAGCGTGATCATGTCCAACGCCGTGCACGGCTACATCAGCCAGTCCGACAAGGGCGACCTGGTGATCGGCGCCGGTATCGACGGCTACAACGGCTATGGCCAGCGCGGTTCGTACCCGGTGATCGAGCACACCATCCAGGCCATCGTCGAGATGTTCCCGGTGCTGTCGCGGGTGCGCATGAACCGCCAGTGGGGCGGCATCGTCGACACCACCCCGGACGCTTGCCCGATCATTTCGAAAACCCCGGTACCGAACATGTTCTTCAACTGCGGTTGGGGCACCGGCGGCTTCAAAGCCACACCTGGCTCGGGCAACGTGTTTGCCGCGAGTCTGGCCAAGGGTGAAATGCACCCATTGGCGGCACCGTTCTCCATCGACCGTTTCCACAACGGCGCACTCATCGACGAACACGGCGCTGCTGCCGTCGCCCACTAACAGGAGAAATCCCCATGTTGCATATCTTCTGTCCTCACTGCGGCGAACTGCGCTCCGAAGAGGAATTCCACGCATCCGGTCAGGCGCACATCCCGCGTCCGCTGGATCCGAACGCCTGCACCGATGAAGAGTGGGGCGACTACATGTTCTTCCGCGACAACCCGCGTGGTCTGCACCACGAGCTGTGGGATCACGTCGCCGGCTGCCGCCAGTACTTCAACGTCACCCGCGACACCGTGACCTACGAGATTCTCGAAACCTACAAGATCGGCACCAAGCCGCAATTCACCGACAAGGCTGATACGGCAAAAACAGCCACGACGGCGCTGGGAGAGAAGGTATGAGCCAGACCAATCGCCTGTCCAACGGTGGACGGATCGACCGCAATAAAGTGCTGAGCTTCACCTTCAACGGTCAGAGCTACAAAGGCTTCGAGGGCGACTCCCTGGCCTCGGCACTGATCGCCAACGGCGTCGACATCATCGGCCGCAGCTTCAAGTATTCGCGTCCTCGCGGGATCTTCGCCGCCGGTGCCGAAGAGCCGAACGCCGTGCTGCAGATCGGTGCCACCGAAGCCACGCAGATCCCCAACGTGCGCGCCACGCAACAGGCGCTGTACCAAGGCCTGGTCGCCACCAGTACCAACGGCTGGCCGAGCGTCAACAACGACATGATGGGGATTCTCGGCAAGGTCGGCGGCAAGCTGATGCCGCCGGGTTTCTACTACAAAACCTTCATGTACCCGCAATCGTTCTGGATGACGTACGAGAAGTACATTCGCAAGGCTGCCGGTCTGGGCCGTTCGCCGACCGAAGTCGATCCGGACACCTACGACTACATGAACCAGCACTGCGACGTGCTGATCGTCGGCGCCGGCCCTGCCGGTCTGGCGGCTGCTCTGGCGGCTGCGCGCAGTGGTGCGCGGGTGATCCTCGCCGATGAGCAGGAAGAGTTCGGCGGCAGCCTGCTCGATTCGCGCGAAAGCCTCGACGGCAAACCAGCGATGGAGTGGGTGGCCAGCGTCATCGCTGAATTGAAGAACACTCCGGACGTGCTGCTGTTGCCGCGCGCCACCGTTAACGGTTACCACGACCACAACTTCCTGACCATTCATGAACGCCTCACCGATCACCTCGGCGACCGCGCGCCAATCGGTCAGGTGCGTCAGCGCATTCACCGTGTCCGCGCCAAGCGTGTGGTGCTGGCGACCGGTGCCCACGAGCGTCCGCTGGTCTACGGCAACAACGACGTGCCGGGCAACATGCTCGCCGGTGCGGTCTCGACATACGTGCGCCGTTACGGCGTGGCACCGGGCAAGAAGCTGGTGCTGACCACCAACAACGATCACGCCTACCGCGTGGCGCTGGACTGGCTCGACGCCAGCCTGCAAGTGGTGGCCATTGCCGATGCACGGAGCAATCCGCGTGGTGCACTGGTTGAAGAAGCCCGCGCCAAAGGCATTCGCATCCTCACCGGCAGCGCCGTGATCGAGGCCCGTGGCAGCAAGCGCGTCACCGCAGCCCGCGTTGCCGCAATTGACGTCAAAGCGCACACCGTGACCAGCCCGGGCGAATGGCTCGACTGCGACGTGATCGCCAGTTCCGGCGGTTACAGCCCGGTGGTGCACCTGGCTTCGCACCTCGGTGGCAAGCCGATCTGGCGTGAAGACATCCTCGGTTTCGTACCGGGCGAAGCACCGCAGAAGCGTGTGTGCGTCGGCGGCATCAACGGCGTTTACGGCCTCGGAGATTCGCTGGCCGATGGTTTCGAAGGTGGCGCACGCGCTGCCAGTGAAGCCGGTTTTGCGGTGGTCGAAGGCACGCTGCCAAAAGCGCTGAGCCGTCTCGAAGAAGCGACCCTGGCGCTGTTCCAGGTGCCGCACGAGAAGGGCACTTCGCGTGCGCCGAAGCAATTCGTCGACCTGCAGAACGACGTCACCGCCGCCGCCATCGAACTGGCGACCCGCGAAGGTTTCGAGTCGGTCGAACACGTCAAACGCTACACCGCGCTGGGCTTCGGCACCGATCAGGGCAAGCTCGGCAACGTCAACGGCCTGGCCATCGCCGCGCGTTCGCTGAACGTGACCATCCCGCAGATGGGCACCACGATGTTCCGCCCGAACTACACGCCGGTAACGTTCGGCGCGGTAGCCGGTCGTCACTGTGGGCATATCTTCGAGCCGGTGCGCTACACCGCACTGCATCAATGGCACCTGAAAAACGGCGCCGAGTTTGAAGACGTCGGCCAGTGGAAACGTCCGTGGTACTTCCCGAAAAACGGTGAAGACATGCACGCCGCAGTGAAGCGCGAATGCAAAGCCGTGCGCGACAGCGTCGGCCTGCTCGACGCTTCGACCCTGGGCAAGATCGACATTCAAGGCCCGGATGCCCGTGAGTTCCTCAACCGCGTGTACACCAACGCCTGGACCAAGCTCGACGTGGGCAAGGCGCGTTACGGCCTGATGTGCAAAGAAGACGGCATGGTCTTCGACGACGGCGTCACGGCCTGCCTGGCCGACAACCATTTCGTCATGACCACCACCACTGGCGGCGCCGCGCGCGTGCTGCAATGGCTGGAGCTGTACCACCAGACCGAATGGCCGGAGATGAAGGTGTACTTCACCTCGGTCACCGACCACTGGGCGACGATGACCCTGTCCGGCCCGAACAGCCGCAAGCTGCTCAGTGCCGTGACCGACATCGACCTGGCCAACGAAGCGTTCCCGTTCATGACCTGGAAAGAGGGTCTGGTCGGCGGTGTGCCGGCGCGGGTGTTCCGTATCTCGTTTACCGGTGAACTGTCGTACGAAGTCAACGTCCAGGCCGACTACGCGATGGGCGTGCTGGAGAAAATCGTCGAGGCCGGCAAACAGTACAACCTGACTCCGTACGGCACCGAGACCATGCACGTCCTGCGGGCCGAGAAGGGTTTCATCATCGTCGGTCAGGACACCGACGGCTCGATGACCCCGGACGACCTGAACATGGGCTGGTGCGTCGGTCGCACCAAACCGTTCTCGTGGATCGGCCAGCGCGGCATGAATCGCGAAGACTGCGTGCGTGATCAGCGCAAACAACTGGTGGGTCTGAAGCCGATCGACCCGAACGTCTGGCTGCCGGAAGGCGCGCAACTGGTGTTCAACACCAAGCAGGCGATCCCGATGACCATGGTCGGCCACGTGACCTCCAGCTACGCGCACAACTCCCTCGGCTATTCGTTTGCCATGGGTGTGGTCAAGGGCGGTCTGAAGCGCATGGGCGAGCGGGTGTTTGCACCGCTGGCCGATGGCAGCGTGATCGAGGCAGAGATCGTTTCTTCGGTGTTCTTCGATCCGAAGGGGGATCGGCAGAACATCTGACGGCCTCAAGAACTGTGGGCGGGCGGCTATTCGCGAGCAGGCTCGCTCCCACATTCGACCGCGTTCCCCTGTGGGAGCGAGCCTGCTCGCGAAAGCGGCAGTTCAGCCACCGCAGGAACCAACAGAATTCAGGAAGGTGCTTTATGACCACAGCCAACGTGTACCAACAACGCCCGACCACCGGTGCCCGTGCCGAGTCGTCGCTGCACCATGCCGACCTCGCCAGCCTGGTCGGCAAGGGTCGCAAGAACGCCGGCGTCATCGTGCGTGAAAAGAAACTCCTCGGTCACCTGACCATTCGTGGCGATGGCCACGATGCAGCCTTCGCCGCCGGCGTGCACAAGGCCCTCGGCGTTGAGTTGCCCGGCGCCCTGAGCGTGATCGTCAAAGGCGAAACCAGCCTGCAATGGATGGGCCCGGACGAGTGGCTGCTGATCGTGCCAAGCGGTGAAGAATTCGCCGCCGAACAGAAACTGCGCGAAGCGCTGGGCGACCTGCACATCGCAATCGTCAACGTCAGCGGCGGCCAGCAAGTGCTCGAACTGAGCGGGCCGAACGTGCGTCAGGTGCTGATGAAATCCACCAGCTACGACGTGCACCCGAACAACTTCCCGGTCGGCAAAGCAGTGGGCACGGTGTTCGCCAAGTCGCAGCTGATGATTCGCCACACCGCCGAAGACACCTGGGAATTGCTGATCCGCCGCAGCTTCTCGGATTACTGGTGGTTGTGGTTGCAGGATGCTTCGGCCGAGTACGGCCTCAGCGTTCAGGCCTGACCTGTTGTGACTGCTTTTGTGGTGATGGGATTCATCCCCCCACCACAAAAGCAGCTCAGTGTAGGTCAGCCCAGTACAGAGTTCACTCTGCTCACAGATGTTGAAACAGGAGTCACCGCACCATGAGCCGCGCACCAGACACATGGATTCTGACCGCCGACTGCCCCAGCGTGCTCGGCACGGTGGACGCGGTGACGCGTTTTCTGTTCGAGCAGGGTTGCTACGTCACCGAGCACCATTCCTTCGATGACCGGCTCTCGGGCCGCTTCTTCATTCGTGTGGAGTTCCGCCAGCCCGACGGCTTTGACGAACAGTCCTTCCGCGCCGGCCTCGCCGAGCGTGGTCAGGCGTTTGGCATGGTCTTCGAGCTGACTGCGCCGAACTACCGGCCGAAAGTGGTGATCATGGTCTCCAAGGCCGATCACTGCCTCAACGATTTGCTCTACCGCCAGCGCATCGGCCAGTTGTCGATGGACGTGGCGGCGGTGGTGTCCAACCACCCGGATCTCAAGCCGCTGGCCGACTGGCACCAGATTCCCTACTACCATTTCCCCCTCGACCCCAACGACAAGCCGTCGCAGGAGCGTCAGGTGTGGCAGGTGATCGAAGAGTCCGGCGCCGAACTGGTGATCCTCGCCCGCTACATGCAGGTGCTGTCACCGGAGTTGTGCCGCAAGCTCGATGGCAAGGCGATCAACATCCATCACTCGTTGCTGCCGGGGTTCAAGGGTGCCAAACCCTATCACCAGGCCTACAACAAGGGCGTGAAACTGGTCGGCGCCACGGCGCACTACATCAACAACGACCTCGATGAAGGGCCGATCATCGCCCAGGGTGTCGAGGCGGTGGATCACAGTCATTACCCGGAAGATTTGATCGCCAAGGGGCGTGATATCGAGGGCCTGACTTTGGCCCGGGCCGTGGGTTATCACATCGAAAGAAGGGTGTTTTTGAACGCCAACAGAACCGTTGTTCTTTAGATCGCCATCGCTGGCAAGCCAGCTCCCACAGGGATTTGTGTCGTACACAATTTTTGAGTTCCACCCGAAACCCGTGGGAGCTGGCTTGCCAGCGATGAGGCCATAACAGGCAACACAACAATCAGCATCTGTACCCGAGCACTTAACGCGCTGCCTGCCTGGGCAACGCGGTTCCATAAAAACAACAGCGAGGTGAAAGCATGTCTGGCAATCGTGGTGTGGTGTATCTCGGCGCTGGCAAGGTCGAAGTACAGAAAATCGACTATCCGAAAATGCAGGACCCGCGTGGCAGGAAGATCGAGCACGGGGTGATCCTGCGTGTGGTGTCCACCAACATTTGTGGCTCCGACCAGCACATGGTGCGCGGCCGGACCACGGCGCAGACCGGTCTGGTGCTGGGCCATGAAATCACTGGCGAAGTGATCGAGAAGGGTTCCGACGTCGAGAACCTGAAAATCGGCGACCTGGTCTCCGTACCGTTCAACGTGGCTTGCGGGCGCTGCCGTTCCTGCAAGGAGCAACACACCGGCGTCTGCCTGACCGTCAACCCGGCCCGTGCCGGCGGTGCTTACGGTTATGTCGACATGGGCGACTGGACCGGCGGCCAGGCTGAATACGTGCTGGTGCCGTACGCCGACTTCAACCTGCTGAAACTGCCGGATCGCGACAAGGCCATGGAGAAAATCCGCGACCTGACCTGCCTCTCCGACATTCTGCCAACCGGCTATCACGGTGCGGTGACGGCGGGCGTTGGCCCGGGCAGCACCGTGTACATCGCGGGCGCCGGCCCGGTCGGTCTGGCCGCTGCGGCCTCGGCGCGCTTGCTGGGCGCGGCGGTGGTGATCATCGGCGACGTCAACACCATCCGCCTGGCGCACGCCAAGGCTCAGGGTTTTGAAGTGGTCGACCTGTCCAAGGACACGCCGCTGCACGAGCAGATCGCTGCACTGCTGGGCGAACCGGAAGTCGATTGCGCGGTGGACTGCGTGGGCTTCGAAGCCCGCGGCCACGGGCATGACGGGGTGAAAGCCGAAGCCCCGGCCACCGTACTCAACTCGCTGATGGGCGTGGTGCGCGTCGCCGGCAAGATCGGTATTCCGGGCCTGTACGTGACCGAAGATCCGGGGGCCGTGGACGCCGCCGCAAAAATGGGCAGCCTGAGCATCCGCTTCGGCCTGGGCTGGGCCAAATCCCACAGCTTCCACACCGGCCAGACCCCGGTGATGAAATACAACCGCCAGCTGATGCAGGCGATCATGTGGGACCGCATCAACATCGCCGAAGTGGTGGGTGTGCAAGTCATCAGCCTCGACCAGGCGCCGGAAGGTTACGGCGAGTTCGATGCCGGTGTGCCGAAGAAGTTTGTGATCGATCCGCATCGGTTGTTCAGTGCGGCGTAAGTTTTACGCATAGGAATAGGCAACCCGATGGGTTGCCTTTTTTGAGTAACCAAACTATTTAAATGCGCACTTGCTGGCATCGCCGTCAGCGGTTGCACAATCTTCACCTTTCCAATTGCTTCCGGTGGCTTTTACCGGAACGCCGAGCCGCAGGCCCGAAGACGCACCCATATCGTTCTTGCCTTCATATCGGCAGATGACAACCGAATCGGCTGTGTCTTTGTCTTTAAGGCGTGCTGAGGTAAAGGTGAGATCTTCAGCGTCTTGAGAGTGAGTGATCGACACCGTCGGGCAAGTGGCTGCGTAAGCGGTGCTCATCATGGCCAGGCTGATTACGATGCCCGTGGCAATTGTCAGCTTCATCATTTGTACTCCGTTACATAAATGGGAGCCGCAATGATCGCGTGCATGATTAGTAACGCCTACTGTCAGATCTGACAGGTTCATGGATCGTTTTGAAATATCGATCAGCCTGACGCGCAACCAATGGGCCTAAAAGATCGCAGCCTTCGGCAGCTCCTACAGGGAGCGATGCAGGAGCTGCCGAAGGCTGCGATCTTTTGATTTTTGCAATCAGAGGGCTGCCAAAGCGCCTTGGTAAAGCACCGGACCGGTCGGCTGTCCGGTCGGCGAACCACCTTTCGGCTCCAGACTCACCGCCAGCGCAATCGGCTGGCCGATCAAGGCTTTCTGCGCCGCGCTCAGTTCAACCTTGCCTTTGCCGCCTGCAGGAATCACCCCCAGCGAAATCGGCTTGCCATCGGCGGGTATCGCCCACAGTTCCAGGCTGCGATCTGGCCCGACTGCCGCCAATGTCAGCGGTTCGACCTGCAGATAGTCCGCATGCGCCTCGACCTTCAGCGCCGGTTGCGCGTCGGCACTCAGCAGGGTTGCGCGATAGCGGGCGTCGTCGCGGTTGTACAGGGAACCGAGGAACACCAGCACCACGATCGAACACAGCGCGGCAGTGACCCGCAGCCAGTTCCAGAACGGACGTTTTTCCGGGACGTGCAGTACTTGCGGTTCGATGCGCGCAGTGATGCCTTGCCACACCCGATCCGGCACCGGTTGCTCTGGAACCGCGTCGGTCAGGCTGGCAAGGCTTTCCTGCCAGTGAGCGAGTTCTGTGCGCAGTGCTGCATCGTCCAGCAGCAATTGTTCAAAGCGCCGACGCGCCGCCGACGACATCAGGCCGATGGCGTAATCGGCAGCGAGGGCGCGGCGCAGGGCAGGGGTCTGGTAGTTCATGATTCAAGGCACCTGCGCAGACGTTCCATGCCACGGCGAATCCACGATTTCACCGAACCCAGCGGCGCGGCCAGGTGTTCGGCGAGTTCCGAGCAGGACAGGCCCTGAAAGTAGGCGACGCTGATCGACTGGCGTTGCATGCCGTCGAGGGTGTCGAGGCAACGGTGCAACGCGCTGGCTTCGCGGCTGCTGTTCAACAGGTCGTGGGCCGAAGGGCCTTCGTCCGGCAGGGTGGCCTGTTCGAAGTCGGTCAGCGGCCGGTCACGCTGTTTGCGTAACTGGTCGATGGCTTGGTGGCGAGTGATGTTGATCATCCAGGTCAGCGGCGCCGACAAATGGGCTTCGTAGCGCGAGGCGTTGTTCCAGATGCGCACGAAGCTTTCCTGCAGCACGTCCTCGGCCAGATCTGCCCGGCCCATGAAACGCAAGGCGACACCGTGCAAGCGCGGGCCGACGCTGCGATAGAGGGTTTCGAATGCACGCCGATCGCCCAGTGAGCACTGGGCCAACAACTGGCGCAACTGATCGGGGTCGGCGGTGGAAATGACGGTTCTCCAGGCAATGGGCGGACGACGAGGGCGCTGCTCGGGCTGTTCACAGGCTAGTTCAGCGACAGCGCTTGTGCCATTCATCTCGGGTTATCCACGGTTTCACGTTTTATATACGTGGCTATCCTGAAAATGGATGCGTCGGCGAGGAACATGCCAGCGCAAACCCGGTCAAATCGGGAGTTTTGCCGCCCCTAGACGGGCGGTTACCACAGTGCAAGAGGATGTCTGAATGAAGATTTCACGCGGTATGGCCTTGGCTTCACTGATGACCCTTGCAGCGAGCCCGGTGTTTGCCGGTTTCAGCTTGAACGATGTCGCCGGTGCAGTCTCGGGTATGCAAGGGGGGGACAAGGCTGCCGCCGCTGCACCGACTTCGGAAACCGCTGGATTGCTGAGTGCCTTGAGTGCGCTGAACGTCACGCCCCAGCAAGCTGTAGGGGGAACCAGTGCGATGTTGGGTCTGGCCAAGAACCAATTGAGCAGCACCGATTATTCGCAGTTGGCCAAAGAAGTGCCGGGCATCGACAAACTGTCGGGCGGTAGCGGCAATCTGGCGGCATTGAGCGGGTTGCTGGGCTCGTCGGGCAAGTCAGCCGGGTTGGAAAATGCGCTGGGCAACGTCAAGACCACCAGCGACCTGAACAACGCTTTCAGTGCGCTGGGCATGGACAGCGGCATGGTGGGCCAGTTTGCCCCGGTGATCCTGCAATACCTGGGTCAACAGGGTGTTGGCGGTTCGCTGTTGAGCAGTCTGGGCAACATCTGGGGCGCCGGCAGCGGCAGCTGATTCAGCCGCGTTCACCGCGCAGTTCGCTGATGCGCTGATCCTTCTCGGTCCAGAGCTGGTTGACCCAGTTCTGGACCTGCTGGCGAAACTGCGGATCGTTCTCGTAATCGCCCTGCGACAGCGCCGGGTCGAGTTCGCGGGTCTGGATGTCGACGATCACCCGCGGCACGCTGCCGCTGATCAGATCCCAGAACCCGGGAATGTTCTCCTGTGGATAAACCACGGTCACGTCGAGCAATGCATCCAGCTGCTCCCCCATCGCCGCCAGCACAAACGCCACGCCACCGGCCTTGGGTTTGAGCAGGTGTCTGAACGGTGACTGCTGCTGCGCACTTTTCGCCGCGGTGTAGCGAGTACCTTCCAGATAATTCACGACCGTTACCGGCTGGCGCTTGAACAGCTCGCAGGCCTGTTTGGTGATTTCCAGATCCTTGCCCGCCAGCTCCGGATGCTTCGCCAGAAACGCCTTGCTGTAGCGCTTCATGAACGGGTAATCCAGCGCCCACCACGCCAGACCAAGGAACGGCACCCAGATCAGCTCTTTCTTGAGGAAGAACTTGAAGAACGGCGTGCGCCGATTGAGGGTCTGGATCAGCGCCGGAATGTCGACCCACGACTGGTGGTTGCTGACCACCAGATACGAGGTGTCACCGCGCAGATCTGCGCCGCCGCGAATGTCCCACTGAGTGGGGATGCACAGACGAAAGATCAGTTTGTCGATTTCCGCCCATGTCTCGGCAATCCACATCACCGCCCACGAGGCGTAATCGCGCCAGCGCCCTGGCGCAATCAGTTTGAGCAGGGCAAAGACCATCAACGGCCCGATCAGGATCAGGGTGTTGAGCAATAGCAGCAGGGTGACGAAACAGCCGGTGAGCAGGCGGCGCATAAGCAACTCTATGAAGGCGGATGGGCGCGCCATGATAAGTGGCTTCGGGCGACAGGCCAAATCGGCAGTGACGAATGTTTCACCTTTTAACCCTTAAGATCAAAAGATCGCAGCCTTCGGCAGCTCCTACCCGATCGCTGTAGGAGCTGCCGAAGGCTGCGATCTTTTGATCCTGATTGAGCCGAACGAATTCAAAGGCCACGGTCTAAAATCCCGTTGCCCAACTCCCCAAGGAAGCCCTCTACGTGAAATCCCTCCTTGCACTGTTTGCCCTCGTCGCCCTGCCGGTCATGGCCGCCGAACCGACCCTGTACGGGCGTTATGAATACATCGCGCTGCCGGAAATCGGTGGTGAGGTGCTCAAGGCCAAGATGGACACCGGCGCGCTGACCGCCTCGCTGTCGGCCAAGGACATTGAGACCTTCACCCGCGACGGTGAAAACTGGGTGCGCTTCCGCCTCGGCACCAAGGACGCCAGCAACAAAGTGTACGAGCACAAGATCGCGCGGATCAGCAAGATCAAGAGCCGCTCGGATGAAGAGGACGAGGGTGACAGCACCGAAGTCGCCAAACGCCCGGTGGTCGATCTGGAACTGTGCCTGGGCAACGTCAAGCGTACCGTTGAGGTCAACCTGACCGACCGCAGCAACTTCAACTACCCGCTGCTGATCGGTGCCAAGGCCTTGCGCGAGTTTGGCGCCGCAGTGAACCCGGCGCGGCGTTTCACCGCCGACAAGCCAGACTGCTGAGTGGTCTCATTGACGTAACGTCAGGCTTGGGGCACCGTTCGCGCACTTAACCCATGGGCTCGGACGCCATGCCTCATATCCTGATTGTCGAAGACGAAGCGGCGATTGCCGATACGCTGATTTTTGCCCTGCAGGGCGAGGGGTTCACGACCACGTGGCTGAGCCTTGGCGCCGCGGCGCTGGAACATCAACGGCAGACCCCGGCCGACTTGATCATTCTCGATATCGGCCTGCCGGACATCAGCGGTTTCGAAACCTGCAAGCAGCTGCGGCGCTTCAGTGAAGTGCCGGTGCTGTTCCTCAGTGCCCGGGACGCCGAGATCGACCGGGTGGTGGGGCTGGAGATCGGCGCCGACGATTACGTGGTCAAGCCGTTCAGCCCGCGTGAGGTGGCGGCGCGGGTACGGGCGATTCTCAAGCGCATGGCGCCGCGTCCTGCGGTTGAAGCGTCCTCGACGCTGTTTCGCATCGATGCCGAGCGTGTGCAGATCGTCTATCGGGGACAGCCGTTGAGCCTGACCCGCCATGAATTTCGCCTGTTGCAATGCCTGCTCGAACAACCGCAGCGGGTGTTCAGCCGCGAGCAACTGCTCGACGCGCTAGGCGTTGCCGCCGACGCCGGCTACGAGCGCAGCATCGACAGCCACATCAAAAGCGTGCGCGCCAAATTGCGTCTGGTGCGGGCCGACGCCGAGCCGATCCAGACTCATCGTGGCCTCGGTTACAGCTACAGCCCGGGGCACAGTTGATGTCGCTGGGGCTGCGGATTTTTCTGGTGTATGTGCTGTTTGTCGGCCTGACCGGTTACTTCGTGCTCAACACGGTGATGGAAGAAATCCGCCCCGGTGTGCGTCAGTCCACCGAAGAAACCCTGGTTGACACCGCCAACCTGATGGCGGAAATCCTGCGTGATGATTTCAAGGCCGGCACGCTCAGCGAGAACCGCTGGCCCGAGTTGTTGCGTGCCTACGGCGAACGCCAGCCGCAGGCGACCATCTGGGGGTTGCCGAAAAATCAGGTCAACCATCGCATCTACGTCACCGACGCCAAAGGCATCGTGGTCCTGGATTCCAGTGGCGTGGCGGTCGGGCAGGATTACTCGCGCTGGAACGACGTCTACCTGACCCTGCGCGGCGCATACGGTGCGCGCTCAACCCGCAGCGATCCGAACGACCCGGCGTCGTCGGTGATGCACGTCGGCGCGCCGATCCGCGACAACGGCAAAATCATCGGCGTGGTCACCGTGGCCAAGCCCAATAGCTCTTTGCAGCCTTACGTCGATCGCACCGAGCGGCGTTTGCTGTTTTACGGGGCCGGGCTGATCGGCCTTGGCCTGCTGTTCGGTGCCTTGCTGTCGTGGTGGCTGAGCCGCGCGTTGCACCGTTTGACCGGTTACGCCAAAGCGGTCAGTGAGGGGCGCCGGGTGGAGGTGCCGCATTACCGTGGCGGCGAACTGGAGCAACTGGCCACGGCGGTGGAGCAGATGCGCACCCAACTGGAAGGCAAGGCTTACGTCGAACGCTACGTGCACACGCTGACCCATGAATTGAAGAGTCCGCTGGCGGCCATTCGCGGTGCCGCGGAGTTACTGCAGGATGAAATGCCAGCGATTCAGCGCCTGCGCTTTGTCGGCAACATCGACAGTGAAAGCGCGCGGATGCAGCAGTTGATCGAGCGCCTGTTGAATCTGGCTCAGGTGGAACAGCGCCAGGGTCTCGAGGAGCGCGTGGCGGTGCCGCTGGCAGCGCTGGTCGATGAACTATTGCGCGCGCAGGCAGCGCGGGTCGAAGGCCGGCGGCTCACGGTCGAGCAGACCATTGCGCCGGATCTGACGCTGATCGGCGAGCCGTTTCTGCTGCGTCAGGCGCTGGGCAATCTGCTGGACAATGCAGTGGATTTCACCCCGATCGCCGGGTTGCTGCGTTTCAGTGCCGAACGTGTCGGGGAGCAGGTCGAGTTGCGCGTGTTCAACGAAGCCGCCCCGATTCCCGATTACGCCTTGCCGCGCTTGAGTGAGCGGTTTTATTCGTTGCCGCGTCCGGACAGTGGGCGCAAGAGCACCGGGTTGGGGCTGAACTTTGTTGAAGAGGTGGTGAAGTTGCATGGTGGGTCGATGCAGATTCGCAATGTCGAGAGCGGTGTGGAAGTGATTTTGCGCCTGCCTTGAAAGCGTAAAAAAGATCGCAGCCTTCGGCAGCTCCTACATGGGATTGCGTTCCCCTGTAGGAGCTGCCGAAGGCTGCGATCTTTTGATCTTTCCACACAAACTCCACAATCGCCCCATATTCCTCCCACACAGCCCAACCAGACTCTGCCCCATCCAAACAGGGAGAGTCCCATGAACAAGAATCTGACCATAAAGCTCGGGGCCATTGCCCTGTTGATCCTGCTGTTGCTGATCCCGCTGCTGATGATTGACGGCATCATCGACGACCGCCAGCAACTGCGCGACGGCGTGCTCGAAGACATCGCCCGCAGTTCCAGCTACAGCCAGCAACTGAGCGGGCCGGTGATGGTGGTGCCGTATCGCAAGGTGGTACGCACCTGGAAGACCAACGAGAAAACCAATCAGCGCTATGAAGAGCTCGGCGAGGAACGCGGTCGTTTGTACTTTCTGCCGGAGCGCTTCGAGCTCGACGGCCAGGTGCAGACCGAGATGCGCGCCCGGGGCATT
Organism: Pseudomonas sp. m6p; assembly: GCF_055760375.1. Classification (NCBI taxonomy): domain Bacteria; kingdom Pseudomonadati; phylum Pseudomonadota; class Gammaproteobacteria; order Pseudomonadales; family Pseudomonadaceae; genus Pseudomonas; species Pseudomonas sp. m6p. Next base: position 5,238,990 of record NZ_CM147084.1, on the reverse strand, counting down.
TACCAAGCGCGATTGTTCCATGCTGACAATCGCATCAACGGGCATTTCTCCTTGCCGGCGCAGTTAGGCATCAAAGAAGACTTTGCCGATTACCAGTTCGACGCGCCGTTTCTGGCGGTGGGCATCAGTGATATTCGCGGCATTGAAAACGCGCTGAAACTGGAACTCGACGGCCAGCGTCTGGACTTTGTGCCTGGCACCCAGGTGGGCTGGCTCGGCGAAGGCGTGCGGGTCATGTTGCCGACACTGGACACCCGTAACGCCACGGAGCTGACCTTCGGTTTCGACCTGCGTCTGCAAGGCACCGGTTCGTTGCAAGTGCTGCCGGTGGGCAAAACCAGCCGCGTCAGCCTGGCGGCGAACTGGCCGCACCCCAGCTTCATCGGCAACTTCCTGCCGGGCAAACGCGAGATCAGTGATCAGGGTTTCAGCGCCGATTGGCAGACCTCGTTTTTCTCCACCAACCTGCAAGAAGCGATGAATCGCTGTGTGATGGGCAATGATTGCGAGGCGTTCAACGGGCGCAGTTTTGGCGTGAGTTTCATCGACCCGGTGGATCAGTACCTGAAGAGTGACCGTGCGATCAAATATGCGTTGTTGTTTATTGTCCTGACCTTCGCCGGTTTCTTCCTGTTCGAGGTGCTCAAGAGTCTGGCGGTGCACCCGGTGCAATACGCGTTGGTCGGGGTGGCGCTGGCGTTCTTCTACCTGTTGTTGCTGTCGCTGTCGGAGCACATCGGCTTTGCTTTGGCCTACCTGTTGTCGGCCAGTGGTTGTGTGTTGTTGATCGGATTTTATGTCTGTCACGTGCTGCACAGCGTGCGCCACGGCCTGAGTTTTTCCGCGGGATTGGCGGCGTTGTATGGCCTGCTGTATGGCCTGCTGAGCGCCGAGGACTATGCGCTGCTGATGGGGTCGCTGTTGCTGTTCGGCCTGCTCGGGGTGTTCATGGTGCTGACGCGCAAACTCGATTGGTACGGGATCGGGCAGAAACCGGCCAGGCCGCTGGCGTTTGATGTGGAGGCGATGCAATGAGCGGGTTGGGATTGCGTGAAGATCAGCGAGAGGTGGAGGTTTTGGTGACGCTGATTGTTGCAGCACTGCCGCCGCAACCCAGGTGGTGCCATCGCTGGCAAGCCAGCTCCCACAGGATTTGTGCTGAAACAGAGGGTTCTGTCATACCCAAAGCCATTGTGGGAGCTGGCTTGCCAGCGATGAGGCCAGAACAGGCTCCGCCGATTTAAGGCTTGGGCAGGGTGGCGACCATGGACGGTCGCTGACTCACATTAAAGAACCAGTTGGCCAGTTGTGGATTGGCGCTGCGCCAGTCCAGATCCGGATGACGCAGATCAAGGTAACCCAGCGCACAAGCGACGCTGATGGCGGCCACGTCGAAATGGCTGGTCAGCTCGGCGATGGCGTCACTTTCCAGATAGGCCAGGGCGCGGCGGATCTTCTCGCGCTGGGCCTCGAGCCATTCGTCCCAGTGTTTTTCCGGGGCGCGCAATACCAGTTCGTAACGCACCATCACCGAGGCGTCCATGATCCCGTCGGCCAGCGAGGCCAGGGTCAGACGCCGCCAGCGGGCCGAACCTTCGCGAGGGATCAGTGGATTGCCGACGTGTTGCTGGTCGAGGTATTCGAGGATCACGCGGCTGTCATGGATCACGCTGCCGTCGGCCAGACGCAGGGCCGGGATCTTGCCCAGCGGGTTGTCGGCGTTGAGCGCAGCGTCCGGGCTGACCGGGCTGAGCACGCAGTCTTGCAGAGCGACGCGATCCTGCTGGCCGGTCTCATGCAGCAGCACCATCACTTTGCGCACGAACGGGGAGAGCGTGTTGTGGAACAGGGTCATGCTGGGGGCGGACATTGGCAAACCTCGGTGGTCATCGAAGAACAGCAGGTTAGCCGTAGGAGCTGCGGAACGCTGCGATCTTTTGATCTTGATATTAAAAAAAGGATCAAGAGCAAAAGATCACAGCATTCGCAGCTCCTTCAGGTGTTCAGTTTCGCGGCAACAAACCTCTAATGGCCAGATACGCCGGAACGCCCAGCCCGATCCAGCTCAACGCATCCCAGATTCCATCGCCCAACAACGCCGCAAACAACCCCGCCGCACTCAGCAGCGCAATCACCAGCGGCGTGCTGAAGACCTTCCAGAAATTACTCTGACGCGGCTTCATGCGGCAGCCTCCACCGTCACCGGTTTCGCCGCTTTACGCCGCACCATCCACAGATACACGCCACTGCCAAGGACGATGATGGTCAGCACGTCGAGGGTCGCCCAGAGGATTTTCATCGGCATGCCGCCGTAGTCACCGAAGTGCAATGGCTGCGACAGGCCCATGGCGTCCATGTACCACGGGCGCTCGGCCACGGCGGTGACCTGCAGGGTGCCGGCGTCGATCAGCACCGGCGTCAGCAGGTGCGAGGTCAGGTGCGTGCCGCCCTTCATGAACACCGCGTAATGATGCTCGCTGGAAAACCGCGTGCCGGGGAAGGCGATGAAGTCCGGGTTCATCCCCGGCGCCACGTCCCGGGCGATGTCGAGCAGGCGGGTGGCCGGGGCCAGTCGGGTCAGCGGCGGGGCATCGCGGTAGGGCGCGACCATGGCGGTCAGCGAGTCATTGCGCCACGCGGCGATGATCAGATCGGCACAGGCGCTGATCACTCCGGTGACACCGACCACCAGCGCCCAGGTCAGCGTAACCACGCCGATCAGGTTGTGCAGGTCGAGCCAGCGCAGCCGGGAGGACTTGTCCTGGCGCACGGTGCCGAACTGCAAGCGGCGCATGAACGGCAGGTACAACACAGTCCCCGAAATGATCGCGACCACGAACAGCAAACCCATGAACGCCAGCAGCAACTTGCCCGGCAGGCCGGCGAACATGTCCACATGCAGGCGCAGGATGAACAGCATCAGCCCGCCATTGGCTGACGGGGTTTCCAGCGCTTCACCGGTGCGCGCATCGAGCATGAACGTGTGCGACGAGTTCGGTTCGGTACCGGCGGTTTTCGCCATGATGGTCAGCACGGCGTTGGGCTCGTCGTCCTCGAAACCGAAGTACTGCACCACTTCGCCGGGACGATGCTTTTCTGCGGCCTCGACCAGTTGCGCCAGGTTCAGGCGCGGGGTGTCGGCGGGCATTTCGCGCACTTGCGGGGCATCGCCGAGCAGGTGCTCGATCTCGTGATGGAAAATCAGCGGCAGACCGGTCAGTGCCAACAGCAGCAAAAACACGGTGCAGATCAGGCTGGTCCAGGTGTGGATGAACGACCAGCGGCGAATTGTTTTACTTTTCATTTCATGACCTTCAAAAACACCGAAGCCGTCCACGGGGGACGGCCTGGTGACAGGACCTGTTTCAGCTCAAGCGATTACCACTTGTAGGTGGCGCTGGCGACGACGCTGCGCTGGTCGCCGTAGTAGCAATAGAAGCCGTCGCAGGTGGAGATGTAGTCCTTGTCGAACAGGTTGGTGGCATTGACCGCGACCGATGCACCTTTGAGGCTGTTGTCCAGGCGGCCGAGGTCGTAGTGCACGGAGGCATCGAACACGGTGTAAGCATCGGCCTTGCCCAGCCAAGTGTTGCCCTGATCGCCGTAGGTGTTGCCGGTGTAACGCACGCCACCGCCGATACCGAAGCCGTCGAGTACGCCGTTGTGCCAGGTGTAATCGGTCCACAGCGAGGCCTGCTGGTTCGGCATCAGCTGCAGGCGGTTGCCTTTGTAGTCGCCTTTCTGCACTTCGGACTTGGCCAGGGTGTAGGCGGCAATCACTTTCAGGTTATCGGTGACGTCCGAGGTCGCCTCCAATTCCAGGCCTTTGACTTTCACTTCGCCGGTCTGGCTGGTGATCGGGGTGTTGCCGACGGTGGTGGTGACTGCGACGTTTTTCTGCGTCAGGTCATACACGGCGGCGGTCAGCAGGGTCTTGCTGCCCGGTGGCTGGTACTTGACGCCCATTTCCCACTGCTTGCCTTCGGTCGGCTTCAGCGAACCGGTGGAGGAGGCGTCGGCGCCGGTGGTGGGCTGGAAGGATTCGGCGTAGGAAATGTACGGGACGAAGCCTGAGTCGAACACGTAGCTGAGCGCTGCGTTACCACTGAAGTTCTTGTCGCGCTGGGTGTTGGTCGCGTCGGCCTTGTTGAAGAATTTGGTGCCGGTGTGGACCCAGTCTTCACGACCGCCCAGTGTCAGGCGCCATTGGTCGAGGGCCATCTGGTCCTGCACGTAGAGGCCGGTCTGGTAGGTCTTCTGGTCGTAGTCGTAATACGCGGTCGAGCGATCCGGACGAACGATCGGCTGGCCGTAGATCGGCTTCAGCACGTTGGTTTTCAGACCGTCACCGTAGATCGACAGGTAGTTGGTGTTGCTGCGCTGGTGATCCAGCCCCAACAGCACGGTGTGGCGAATGTCACCGGTGGCGAAGTCGGCCTGGAAGTTGTTGTCCACCGCGAACTGGCTGATGTCTTCGTCAACGCTGGTGCTGGTGCGCCCGACGTTGCCTTGATCGTCCACCTGGGTGTACGGGTAAGAACCGACGGTCAAGGCCTGGAACGACAGATCCGACTTGGTGTAACGCAGGTTCTGCTTGAACTGCCAGACATCGTTCAGCCGGTGTTCAAACGCATAACCGAGCGCGTAGTAGGTGCGGTCGTAGTATTCCCAATCCGGGTCGCCGAGATTTTTGTGGTGCGAGACGCTACCGAACGGCATGTCGATCTTGGTGCCCTGCACCGGCAGGAACTGGCTGGTAATGCCGGTATCGTCGCGGGTGAACTGGCTCAGCAGGGTGAACCTGGTGTCGTCGTCGATGTTCCAGGTCAGGCTCGGCGCGATGTTGTAGCGCTTGTTTTCGATGTGATCGATCTGCGTGTCGCTGTCGCGCACCACACCGCTGATGCCGTAGAGAAACTGGCCGGCGTCGTCGATCTTGCCGGTGCTGGCGAAGTTGATCTGGCGATGGTTGTCGCTGCCGTACTGCAACTGGATTTCGCTGCTGGCGTCGCTGCTCGGGCGCCTGCTGACCATGTCCAGCAGGCCGCCCGGCGGGGTCTGGCCGTAGACGGAAGAGGCCGGGCCGCGCAGCAGGGCAAGGCGATCGAGGTTCCAGGTTTCCTGTTTCGGGTTGGCGTACACGCCTTTTGGCAGTGGCAGGCCATCGAGGAACTGGGTCGGCTCGAAGCCACGCACGCGCAGCCAGTCGGCGCGGGTGTCGCTGCCGTAGCTGCTGGCGGTAATGCCCGGCATATAACGCACGGCGTCATCGAGGCTGTGCACGCTGCGGTCGTCCATTTGCTGACGGGTGGCGACCGAGATCGAGCGCGGTGCTTCGACCAGCGCGGTGTCGGTCTTGGTGCCGGCGGCGGTGCGGGTGGCGGTGTAGCCTTCGACCGGGCCCCAGGCCGTTTCCAGGTTTTCCACGCCGATCACGGCGGTTTCCGGCAGCGCCAGTGTCCCTTCAGGCACGGCAACCAGGCTGTAGGTGCCCGTGCTGCTTTGTTCCAGTTGCAGACCGGTGCCTTGCAGCGCTGCGCGCAGAGCGCCGGCGGCGTCGTATTGCCCGTTGACCGGCGCCGAGGTCTTGCCCGCCGCCAGCGACGGATTGAGCGACAGCGCGAGGCCACCCTGGCTGGCGATCTGGTTCAGCGTCGTCGACAGCGGCGCCGCCGGCAGGTTGTAGGCACGCACGCTGGACGCCTGTTCAGCGGCGAGCAACGGGTTGCTGATCAGCGGCGCGCTGAGGGCAATGGCAACGGCCAGCAGACTGGGGCGCAACAAGGTGTCTAGCGAACGGGACATGCGAAGGCTCCTGAATGGAAATATTTCTCAATTGCCTGTGTGCCGGACGAGAATTGAAAAGTGATAGGGCTGGATGAAAATAATGTCGATTAACTGAAAAGTGACTGAGAACCTGTGGCGAGGGAGCTTGCTCCCGCTGGAGCGCGAAGCGGTCCCTGCTGTCTTTCAGATAAATCGCATTGACTGCTTTGACGACTGCTGCGCAGCCGAGCGGGAGCAAGCTCCCTCGCCACAGAGTTCGGTCGCTCTTAAGGTTTGGTATCAGCCTTGGCCACCGTGACCCAATACGGGGTGTGCTGCTCGATCTGTACCGGCAGGCTCGGCAGCAGGGCGCTTAGGGCCTTGTCGGTGTCGTGCAGCGGGAAACTGCCGGTGATGCGCAGGTCAGCGACTTCCGGCGCCACGCCCAGATGCCCTCGGCGATAACGACCCAGTTCATGCACCAGGTCTTCCAGTCGCGCGTTGTCCACCACCAGCATGCCGCGGGTCCAGGCATCGGCGCCGGGCGTGAGCGCGGCGACCGCGTCGAGGCCGTCATTGCGGATCAACACCTGCTGGCCTTCGCGCAGGATCTGTTCTTCAGGATGGCTTTGCGGATGCGCCGCCACCGCCGATTGCAGGACGCTCAGACGCGTGCCCTGGTCTTCACGCTTGACCAGAAACCGTGTCCCCAATGCGCGCATGCTGCCTTCGCGGGTTTCGACGATGAACGGCCGCGCATCACCGTGACCGGTCTCGACCATGATCTCGCCTTCCTGCAATACGATCAGCCGCTGCCTGGCATCGAAGCGCACATCTACCGCGCTGTGGGTGTTGAGATTGAGCACGGTGCCATCGGCCAGCCGCACCGTGCGCTGTTCGCCGGTGGCGGTGCGTTGATCGGCGAGCCAGTAATCCAGCGGCAAGTAGCGATCACCGGCAAACAACGCCAGACCGACGAGTGCCAGCACGCTGGCCAATCCGCTGCCGAGCTTGCGCACACGCCGCCGAATGCCTTCGCGCGATTGCAGCAAGGCCGCGCGGGCCGGGCCGTTGGCGACGCTGAAGCGCTGATCGAGCATGCCCAGTTGGCGCCAGGCGCGGGCGTGTTCTTCATGGGCCGCGTGCCACTTGGCGAACTCTTCGCGCTCCAGCGGACTGCCGGAATCCAGCGACAACTGCCAGGCAATCGCCGCGTCCAGCACCTGAGCCGAGACCGGTTTGGAACTGGCCGGGTTCATGTCGGCTCACCGTACAGGGCGATGTAGCACTGGCGAATGCCTTGCGCGAGGTACTGCCGCACGCGGGGCACCGAGACGCCAAGCTTCTCCGCGATCTCGGCATGGCCGAGGCCGTCGAGGCGGTTATAAAGAAACGCGGCGCGGGCCTTGGTCGAGAGTTTGCCGAGCAGTCGGTCGATGGCCTTGAGGTCCTCGAGGATCAACTGCTGTTCCTCCACCGAAGGTTGTTCGCCTTCGGGGATCAGCATCAACTCTGCGAGGTAGGCTTGCTCCAGCGCGGCGCGGCGGAAGTAGTCGAACAACAGGCCCTTGGCGATCGCCACCAGAAACGCCCGGGGTTCGCGCGGAGTCAGCAGTTGATCGCGACCGAGCAGGCGCACGAAGGTGTCCTGGCTCAGGTCTTCGGCCCGTTGCGGGCACGCCACATTGCGCCGCAGCCAGCTCAGTAGCCAACCGCGATGGTCGCGATACAACGCACCGACGATTTCACTGTGAGGGCTTGGGACTGACGACACCAGACGCACCGATTGGGAAATGTTAACCAACGAGAATTGTTCGCGATTCTCGCAGAGGTGGGAATGGTTAGCAATTGGCCACTGGTCAGATGGAACGTTTGGATAGCCCCTGTGGAGCTGCCGCAGGGGGATATGGTTCGGCCGGAAATCTAGAAGGAGGGCGCCTGCTGACGGCGTTTCCATTGACTCAAGCGCTGCTGCAAATTCAACGGACTATGAATCTGCTGCTGCCGCGCCCGGCTGAACAGGATCAACGCCAGCTCCGCCGTGGCCAGCGCATCGGCGCTCGCGTTGTGCCGCTCGAACACCTCAAGCCTGAACCAGTCGATCCATTCATCCAGCCCGGCCTCGCGAATATTCGCCTGCGGGCACAACAGCGGCGCCATGTCCGCGACATCCAGAAACACGTTCTGCAGCTTGTAGCCCAGGTGTTCCTTCAGTGCGCGTCCGAGCATGTGCTGATCGAAGGGCGCATGAAACGCCAGCACCGGACTGTCGCCGATAAACTCCATGAGTTCCAGCAGCGCTTCGGCCGGGTCGCTGCCGGCGGCAATCGCGTTCGGCCCCAGGCCATGAATCAACACACTGGGGCTGAGCTTCAGCTCCCGGCATTGCAGGGTGCGTTCGAACTGCTGGCTGAAGTCGATTGCGCCGTCCTCGATGACCACTGCACCGATCGACAGCACGCGATCCTTGTTCAGGTTCAGCCCGGTGGTTTCCAGATCGAGCACCACCCAGCGCTGCTCGCGCAGGCTGCATTCTTTCAGTTCGCCAATGGTCGACAGTTTTGCCAGGCGCTGTTGCAGGTCTGCCGACAGCAGTGGGCTGGCCGGCCGCAGCCACGAAAACAGGCTCATAACTGATACCGCAAGGCCAGGCTGCTTTGCAGGCGCTGCGCCTGGCGCAGCGACTCACGCAGGATGCGCCGGTCCAGATGGTTGAGGCTGTCCGGGTCGACGCGGTTGGACCACGGCAGATTCTCACGGGTCTGGATCTGATGCTGCTGCATGCGCGTCTGTTGGATGAAGTGGTAGGCCTCTTCATACGCCGCGCCGTCGAGCCGTTCGATGACTTGTTTTTCGACCAGCTGACGCAAGCGTTCGAGGGTGTTGTTGGTTTCGATGCCATGCGCCAGCGCCAACAGGCGTGCACCGTCGACGAAGGGCGTCAGGCCCTGGACCTTGAGGTCGAGGGTGGCTTTCTCGCCGTTTTTGCGCGCCAGCACAAACTCGCGGAAACGCCCCACGGGCGGGCGATTGCGCAGCGCGTTCTCGGCCATCATGCGCTGGAACAAACGGTTGTCGCCGACCTGGTCGAGAATCCCGCGGCGCAGTTGCGCGCAGCCTTTCTCGTCACCCCAGACCACCCGCAGGTCGAAATAGATGCTCGAACCGAGCAGGTTCTCCGGCGTCGCCTCGCGAATGAACGCTGCAAAGCGTCGCGCCCATTCTGCCCGGGACAGGCACAGCTCGGGGTTGCCGGCCATGATGTTGCCCTTGCACAGGCTGAAGCCGCACTGCGCCAGACTCTGGTTGATCTGCTGGGCGATCGGCAGCAGCTTGCCGCGAATCTCCGCCGCCTGCGCCGCGTCCCTCGCTTCGAAGAGAATGCCGTTGTCCTGATCGGTGTGCAGCGTCTGTTCGCGCCGGCCCTCACTGCCGAAACACAACCAACTGAACGGCACGCCGGGGTCACCTTTTTCGGCGAGGGTCAGTTCGATCACCCGGCACACGGTGTGGTCGTTGAGCAGGGTGATGATGTGAGTGATCTGCGTCGAAGACGCACCGTGAGCCAACATGCGTTCGACCAGTTGGCCGATCTCGCCGCGCAGACTCACCAGTTGCTCGATGCGCTGGGCACTGCGGATGGTCCGGGCCAGATGCACCAGATCGACCCGTTGCAGGGAGAACAGATCGCGCTCGGAGACCACGCCACACAAGCGCTGATCCTTGACCAGACAGACGTGGGCGATGTGCCGTTCGGTCATGGCGATCGCCGCGTCGAAGGCGCTGTGATCCGGCGACAGAAAGAACGGCGAGCAGGTCATGTGGCGCTCGATGGCTTCGCTGAAATCACCGCTGCCATTGGCGACCACTTCGCGCAGATCGCGCAGGGTGAAGATCCCCAGCGGCGCCTTGTGTTCATCCACTGCGACGATGCTGCCGACTTGTTGCTCGTGCATCAGCTTCACTGCTTCGCGCAGTGGCGTGTCGGGGCTGCAGGTCACCGGATGGCGCATCGCCAATTCGCCGAGGCGGGTGTTCAGCGAATACTGGGTTCCGAGGGTTTCCACGGCTTTCTGCTGGACTTGCTGGTTGACCTGATCGAGCAGGCTGCTGACCCCGCGCAGAGCGAAATCGCGGAAACTGCCGGACAGGGCAAACAGCTTGATGAACGCCGGTTTGTTCAACTGCAGACAGAAGGTGTCTTCGCCGGCCAGGTGTTCGGTGCGGGTGGCCCGTTCGCCAATCAGTGCGGCCAACGGGAAGCATTCTCCGGTGGTGATCTCGAAGGTGGTTTCGGTGCCGGGCCGGGTGATGTGCTGACGCTCGCCGATCACGCGGCCCTGTTTGACGATGTAGAAATATTCGACCGGCCCGTCGGCAGGTTTGATGATGCTTTCGCCCTGGCCATAGAAGCGCAGCTGACATTGCTCCACCAGAAAAGCCAGGTGAGCGTGTTCCATCTGATTGAAAGGCGGGAAGCGCTGGAGGAATTGCAGGGTGCCCTGAATGTTCTGCAACACCGCGGTCTTCCCTGCCTGGGTGAAGGCGTCCGCTTTACTCATAACCATTACCGCAGTCTTTTTTGAATTGTTGTTGTCGGATCGTTGCAGCCATGGTCGGCCCCTGCGTGCAGGGTGCCCATTGGACGTAAGTCTAGGTTGGGGTTGCCGTTCGGCACATTTGGGAAGAACCCTACAAAAACAGTCGGAAATTCTCGCGTCAGCCTCTTGGAAAAAAATCCGACGAAGTGCACATTGAAGCTGTGCTTAGCGATGTCTGACGACTGTGCCAGGTGACTGAATTGAAAACGTAGAGAGTGCCATGTCCGACCACGATATTTTGAGCGACGCCGAGCGTGAAGCGCTCAGCGCTGTCATGCTCGAACCCGACTTGCCGCCGCAGCGTGTGCTGATCGTCGATGACGACAAGGACGCCCGGGAGCTGTTGTCGGAGATTCTCGCGTTGGACGGTATTCACTGCATGACCGCCGCCAGCGGTGAAACCGCACTGAAGATGCTCGCGGAAAAACCCTCGATTGGTCTGGTGATCACGGATCTGCGCATGGGCAACGTCGATGGTCTGGACTTGATCCGCCAGGTACGCGAATCGGTGCGGGCAGCGATGCCGATCATCATTGTTTCCGGCGATGCCGATGTAAAAGACGCGATTGCCGCGATGCATCTGAGCGTGGTGGATTTTCTGCTCAAGCCGATTGATACGGCCAAGTTGCTGGGCCTGGTCAAACACGAATTGGGCATTGAGCCCTGACTTTTTGCAGATCAAGAGATCGCAGCCTTCGGCAGCTCCTACATGAGATCACTTGTAGGAGCTGCCGAAGGCTGCGATCTTTTGATTTTGCTTTCCAAAGAAAAAGCCCTGATCTCTCGACCAGGGCTTTTTCACATCAGCGCAAATTTACAGGCCGTTGGCCTTCTTGAACTCGCGACGACGACGGTGCAGAACCGGCTCGGTGTAGCCGTTCGGCTGTTTGGTGCCTTCGATCACCAGTTCGACCGCCGCCTGGAAGGCGATATTGCTGTCGAAGTTCGGTGCCAGCGGACGGTACAGCGGGTCGTTGGCGTTCTGCCGGTCAACCACCGGCGCCATGCGCTTGAGGCTTTCCATCACTTGCGCCTCGGTGACGATACCGTGGCGCAGCCAGTTGGCGATGTGCTGGCTGGAGATCCGCAGCGTCGCACGGTCTTCCATCAGGCCCACGTCGTTGATGTCCGGCACTTTCGAGCAACCCACGCCCTGGTCGATCCAGCGCACCACGTAACCGAGAATGCCCTGGGCGTTGTTGTCCAGTTCGTTCTTGATCTGCTCCGGCGTCCAGCTCGGGTTGACCGCCAGCGGAATGGTCAGGATGTCGTCCACCGAAGCGCGGGCACGCTTGGCCAGTTCGGCCTGACGGGCGAACACGTCAACCTTGTGGTAGTGCAGCGCGTGCAGCGCAGCAGCGGTCGGCGACGGTACCCAGGCGGTGTTGGCGCCGGCCAGCGGGTGAGCGATTTTCTGTTCGAGCATCGCTGCCATCAGGTCGGGCATCGCCCACATGCCTTTACCGATTTGCGCACGACCTTGCAGGCCGGTGCTCAGACCGATATCGACGTTCCAGTTCTCGTAGGCGCCGATCCACTTTTCGGCCTTCATGTCGGCCTTGCGCACCATCGGGCCGGCTTCCATGGAGGTGTGGATTTCGTCACCGGTGCGGTCGAGGAAGCCGGTGTTGATGAACACCACGCGCTCGCTGGCAGCCTTGATGCAGGCCTTGAGGTTGACCGTGGTGCGGCGCTCCTCGTCCATGATCCCGACTTTCAGCGTGTTGCGTTTCAGGCCCAGCACGTCTTCGATGCGGCCGAACAGCTCGTTGGTGAACGCCGCTTCTTCCGGGCCGTGCATCTTCGGTTTAACGATGTAGACCGAGCCGGTGCGGGTGTTCTTGCGCGAGGTGTTGCCGTTGAGGTTGTGCATCGCCGCCAGACAGGTCACCAGACCGTCGAGGATGCCTTCCGGCACTTCGTTGCCGTGCTTGTCGAGGATCGCATCGATGGTCATCAGGTGACCGACGTTACGCACGAACAACAGCGAGCGCCCGTGCAGGGTCAGTTCACTGCTATCGACCTTGGTGTAGGTGCGATCAGGGCTCATGGTGCGGGTGAAGGTCTGGCCGCCCTTGGCGACTTCTTCGGACAGGTCGCCCTTCATCAGGCCGAGCCAGTTGCGGTAGATCACCACTTTGTCGTCGGCATCGACGGCAGCCACGGAGTCCTCGCAGTCCATGATGGTGGTCAGTGCCGCTTCCATCAGAATGTCTTTGACGCCGGCGGCGTCGGTCTGGCCGACCGGGGTGCTGGCGTCGATCTGGATTTCGAAATGCAGACCGTGGTTTTTCAGCAGGATCGCGATCGGGGCATTGGCATCGCCCTGGAAACCGATCAGCTGAGCATCGTCGCGCAGGCCGGTGTTGCTGCCGCCCTTGAGGGAGACCAGCAGTTTGCCGTCAGCGATCTTGTAACCGGTGGAGTCGACATGAGAGCCGGCAGCCAGTGGCGCCGCTTCGTCGAGGAACGCACGGGCAAAGGCGATGACTTTGTCGCCACGCACCTTGTTGTAGCCTTTGCCTTTTTCCGCGCCACCGTCTTCGCTGATCGCGTCGGTGCCATACAGGGCGTCGTACAGCGAACCCCAGCGGGCGTTCGAGGCATTGAGGGCGAAGCGGGCGTTCATCACCGGCACCACGAGTTGCGGGCCGGCGGTGCGGGCGATTTCATCATCGACGTCTTGCGTCGTTGCCTGGAAATCAGCCGCTTCTGGCAGCAGATAACCGATTTCTTGCAGGAAGGCTTTATAGGCCACGGCGTCGTGCGCCTGGCCGGCGTGTTCCTGATGCCAGGCATCAAGACGAGCCTGGAAGTCATCGCGTTTGGCGAGTAGGGCTTTGTTCTTCGGCGCCAGGTCATGAATGACCTTGTCGGCACCTTCCCAGAATTTTTCGGCGGTGAGGCCGGTACCGGGAATGGCTTCGTTGTTCACGAAGTCGAACAGGACTTTGGCGACCTGCAGGCCACCGACTTGAACGTGTTCAGTCATTGCTTGCCTCACTCTGCTCAGCTATTTCGCTTTTCAGCTCTTCAATTTAACAATGAAGCCTCTGGCCATTTAAACCACAAACCTTCCGACCAGTACATGCCATTGCTGGCGGCTGGGCTGGGACCAATCAACGGCTTGGGGGCCTTGCTGACGGGGCTTTCAGGATTGCGAACGTGCCTTGGGCAGACATCGATCCAGCGTTATGTAGTGCGCGCTGCGGCATACTACATGATGAGTTGCGCTTGTGAAAATCAGACTAATTACGTCGTTCTGCGACCTCATGACGCATTGCGGTCACGTCGCGGAACGGGATGTTCTCAAAAAACCAACAGATTGTTCCAGTTAAATATAAAAAGTTGTACACATAAATGCTTTCTGCCTGCTATGGCATCCCCCTGCGGTGCACACTGCTGTAGTGAGGGGATTTATCCCCGATGGGTGGCGAAGCCGCCCCCTGCGCGCTGACAGGTAGACCGAGCTGACAGGGTTTACGGCTGCTGCGCAACCGATCGGGGATAAATCCCCTCGCCACAGGTTGCATCCAAAACCAGGACACAGGTCTGCTGCCTGGGCTGAATCAAACCCTTGCCTATACTTGCCTTTCTATAACAAAAGTCATGACAAGAGGGCTGCGCCATGGACCATCTCGTACTCACTGTCTTCGCCCCGGACAAGCCCGGGCAGGTCGAGCGCATCGCCCAATGCATCGCCGAGCATGGCGGTAACTGGCTGGAAAGCCGCATGTCACGGATGGCCGGGCAGTTCGCCGGGATTCTGCGGGTGGGCGTGCCGGCGGAGGCTTACGACGAATTAGTCGATTCCCTACAAGCACTGTCGGCGCAGGGCATTCGTGTGCTGATTGCCGAGAGCGGCATCGAGCAGTCCTGTACCTGGAAACCGATCGCCATGGAGCTGGTGGGCAACGACCGTCCGGGCATCGTGCGCGACATTACCCGTTTGCTCAGCGAGCAGGGGGTGAACCTCGAACGGCTGGTGACCGAAGTGCGCCCGGCACCGATGAGCAGCGAGCCGTTATTCCACGCCGAAGCAATTCTCGCGGTGCCGCTGACCCTGTCGCTGGACGTGCTGCAATCGCGCCTGGAAACCCTGGCCGATGATCTGATGGTCGAACTGGTGTTACGCACAGACGTTTAAGCGCCGCCAGGGTTATCCAGTTTTAACGTGCACCTGCCTGTGGATAACCTGTAGAGACCGGGCGCAACGCCACGCAGGCTGTGGCTTGCCGGGAACTGATCAAAAAACCGCCAGCATTCAGTGACTTGCGCACAAACGGCGGGGATCACGCTGTGGATAACCTTGGGAAGGAACGTTGCAGGCCACGAGAATCGTGGCCTGCAAAGCTTTGTGCGTTTTTTGATCAGCTGCGACGACGCAGACTGATCACCGCATCGACGCTATAAACGGCCAGACCTGCCCAGATAAAGATGAACGCGATCAGCGTGCTCGACGACAGATGCTCACCAAACAGCAACACCGCCTGCAGCAGCACCAGCGTTGGTGCCAGGTATTGCAGGAAGCCGATGGTGGTGTAAGGCAGGTGGCGCGTGGCAGCGTTGAAGCACACCAGCGGCACCAGTGTCACCGGGCCGGCGGCTACCAGCCACCAGGCTTGCGAGGTGGTCCAGAACTCCGGTTGCGCGCTGGTTGCGGTCTGGTTGAACAACAGCCAGGCAATGGCGATCGGCACCAGCATCCAGGTTTCCACTACCAGCCCCGGCAAGGCTTTGACCGGCGCCTGTTTGCGGATCAAACCGTAAAAACCAAAGGTCAGCGCCAGCACCAGCGACACCCACGGCAGACTGCCGACCTGCCACACTTGCTGCGCCACGCCGATGGCCGCCAGCCCCACGGCGATCCACTGCATGCGCCGCAGGCGTTCGCCGAGAATCAGCATCCCCAACAGCACGTTGACCAGCGGGTTGATGTAGTAACCGAGACTCGCTTCGAGCATGCGTCCGTTGTTCACCGACCACACGTAGGTCAGCCAGTTGGCCGCGATCAAGGTACCGCTCAGGGCCAGAATCGCCAGGCGTTTGGGGTTGTCGAGCAATTCACGCAACCAGCCCGGATGCTTCCACACCATCAGCAACAGGGCGCCGAACAGCGCCGACCACAGCACCCGGTGAATGATGATCTCGACAGCGGGTACTTCGGCGATGGCTTTGAAGTAGATCGGGAACAGGCCCCAGATGATGTAGGCACTCAGGCCCAGAATGTACCCGCGACGCGGGTTGGCGGCTTGCATGCAGAATCCTTGCTTAGGCAGCTAACAAAGGAGGGATTGTAAGGAGGTTTGTCGACGAATGCCGTAGCGCAATGATCAAGAAATTGTGAACGGCGGACAATTGTGGGAGCGAGCCTGCTCGCGAAGGCGTCGTTTCAGTCGACATCAGTGTTGATTGTCTGTCCGTATTCGCGAGCAGGCTCGCTCCCAGAAGGATTTTGGTGAATCAGAACAGCTTCAAGGGTTCTTCGTTGAGCGCCGAAAGCTGTTCACGCAGCGCCAACACCTGATCGCCCCAATACCGTTCGGTGCCGAACCAAGGAAAGCTGTGCGGAAACGCCGGGTCGTCCCAGCGCCGCGCCAGCCACGCGCTGTAGTGCATCAGCCGCAGGGCGCGCAGCGGTTCGATCAGCGCCAGTTCGCGCGGATCGAAGTCGTGGAATTCGTTGTAGCCATCCATCAGTTCCGAGAGCTGGCCGAGGCATTCCTGACGATCGCCCGCCAGCATCATCCAGATGTCCTGCACGGCCGGGCCCATGCGGCAGTCGTCGAGGTCGACGATGTGGAACATTTCATCGCGGCACATCATGTTGCCGGGGTGGCAGTCGCCGTGCATGCGGATGTTCTGGTGCGGCGTGGCGGCGTAGACGTCTTCGACACGCTTGAGCAAGTCGCGGGCCACAGACTCGTAGGCTGGCAGGAGGCTCTTGGGGATGAAGTTGCCTTCAAGCAATGTTGCCAGCGAGGCATGGCCGAAGTTCTGCACGCCGAGTGCTTCACGGTGTTCGAACGGCTTGGTCGCGCCGACTGCATGAATGCGCCCGAGCAACTGGCCGAGGCGATACAACTGATCGAGATTGCCCGGCTCCGGCGCACGGCCGCCGCGACGCGGAAACAGGGTGAAACGGAAACCGGCGTGTTCGTGCAGGGTCTGGCCGTTGTGGATCAGCGGCGCCACCACCGGGATTTCGACGTCGGCCAGTTCGAAGGTGAACTGGTGTTCTTCGAGGATGGCTTCGTTGGTCCAGCGTTGCGGACGGTAGAACTTGGCGATCAGCGGTTCGGAGTCTTCGATGCCGACCTGATAGACGCGGTTTTCGTAGCTGTTGAGCGCGAGAATGCGCGCATCGCTGAGGAAACCGATGCTTTCGACGGCATCGAGCACGAGATCGGGTGTAAGGGTTTCAAACGGGTGGGCCATGCTGACTCCTGCGCGCAGCAGGCTGCCGCGTCCGGCCCAGCATGGTAGCGCAGATGGCAGCGGGGGAGTGGGTTGGTGTCTGGTTGGACTTCTTCGCGAGCAGGCTCGCTCCCACATTTGGAATGCAATCCCCTGTGGGAGCGAGCCTGCTCGCGAAAGCGATTTGTCAGGCGCCGACGATTCCACCGTCCTCACGGGTAATCGCCATCACCGATGAACGCGGCTTGCCATTCGGCAGATGCTCGGGGAAGGTCGAACCACCGTTCTCGCCCGGGTGCTGAATCCCGACAAACAGGGTCTTCTGGTCCGGCGAGAAGCTGATCCCGGTGACTTCGCAACCAATCGGCCCGACCATGAAACGGCGAATCTCGCCGGTCTTGGGGTCGGCACAGAGCATCTGGTTGTTGCCCATCCCGGCAAAGTCGCCGGCATTGCTTGAGTCGCCGTCCGTCAGAATCCACAGGCGCCCGGCCTTGTCGAAGCCCAGCCCGTCGGGGCTGTTGAACATGTTCTGCGAGGTGATGTTCGACGAACCGCCCTTCGGCGTACCGGCATGGACGCCTGGATTGCCGGCGACCACAAACAGATCCCAGGCGAAGGTCTTCGAGGCGTGATCGTCGCGGTCGGTGCGCCAGCGCAGGATCTGCCCGTAGACGTTCTTCGCGCGCGGGTTCGGCCCGCCCACCGGCTGTCCGTCTTCGCCGCGCTTGGCGTTGTTGGTCAGGGTGCAATAAACCTGGCCGTCCTTCGGACTGACCACGATCCATTCCGGGCGGTCCATGCGCGTGGCGCCGACCACGCTGGCGGCGAGGCGGGCGTGGATCAGCACTTCGGCCTGATCGGCGAAACCGCTGCTGGCGTCGATGCCGTTCTTGCCATGGGTTAGTTCGATCCACTGGCCCTGGCCTTTCGGATGATCCGGGTTGCCGTCACCGGCATCGAATTTCGCCACGTACAAAGTGCCGTGGTCGAGGATGTTGCGGTTGGCCTTGGCGTTGCGGTGGTTGATGCGGTCGCGGCTGACGAATTTGTAGATGAACTCGCCCCGTTCGTCGTCGCCCATGTACACCACGGCGCGGCCGTCGTCGGTCTCGGCCAGTGCGGCGTTTTCATGTTTGAAGCGACCCAGCGCGGTACGTTTGACCGGGGTCGATTGCGGATCGAACGGATCGATCTCGACCACCCAGCCGTGACGGTTGAGCTCGTTGGGGTTCTTGGCCATGTCGAAGCGTGGATCGAACGGATGCCAGTTGATCTCGCGGCTGGCCGCCGACACACCGTAACGCTTCTGCGCCGGGTCGAACTGCTGCTGGGCGTTACTGCTGCCAAAGCAGTCGGTGAAGTTTTCTTCGCAGGTCAGATAGGTGCCCCACGGTGTCTTGCCGTTGGCGCAGTTCTGGAAGGTGCCGAGGACTCTCTTGCCGTGCTTGTCGGCGGCCGTCTTCATCAGCTCGTGACCAGCCGCCGGGCCGCTGATGCGCAACGGCGAGTTGCCGTGGATGCGCCGGTTGTAACGCGAGCCCTGGACGAACTGCCATTGGCCGTTCTTGCTCTGCACTTCGATCACCGATACACCTTCGCAGGCCAGCGCCTTGCGCACGTCTTCGGCCGATTGCGGCATGCCGCCGTGCGGGTAGAGGTAGCGGTAGTTGGTGTATTCGTTGTTGATCGCCATCAACGCGCGGTTTCTGTCGTCGGGGAATTCGAACAGGCTCATGCCGTCGTTGTTGTCACCGAACTGCACTTCCTGTGCGACGGCGGTGCCATTGCCGCTCGGGTCGAACGCCGGGCCGTTCTTGTGCAATGGCTGACCCCAACTGATCAGCACCGAGGACTTGTAGCCCTTGGGCAGGCTGATGACGTCTGTGGTGGCGGCGGGAATGCTCTCGAAACCGAGCAGGCGGCTGTTGCCGGCGCTGATGCCGGTGGCCAGCGCGCTGCGACTGAGCAGGTTGCCGCCGAGGAACATGGCGGCGCCGCACAGCGCACCGGCGCTGATGAAACCGCGACGGCTGAGGCCGACCATTTTTTCCAGGTCTGTCGATTGGTTTTCTTCTAATAGGCTCACATCAGGCTCCCTGCTTGGTTTTGGCAGCCACCTTAATGAGCGTCGATTACGCTTTCGTTGCAGCGTTTGATTACAGTGGCGTGCCGATCAGCACATTGGACGGCGAAAACTGTACCTGTACCGGTTGCCCGACACTCAGCCCGCGGGTGCGCAGTTGCAGCGGCTCAGCCAGAGCGCAGAGCGTCTGGCCGTTGGGCAAAGCGATGCGCACTTCGCTGGGGCCGTCCTCGGCATCGAGAATGGCTTCGAGGGTGCCGCTTAGTAGATTGTGTCCAGATGTTGCAGCTTGGTCCGCCGCCAGCAGTTCAAGCCAGCCGGCCTTGATCAATGCCACCACTTCAGTGCCCGGTTGCAGTTCCAGATGCACGGTGCTGTCGTGGGTGATCTGTGCATTGATCCACAGGCCTTCAGCCAGTTCGAGGCGGATCATGTCATTGCGGCCCTGACCTTCGATGTTCACGACTTTGCCGTGCAGTTGATTGCGGGCGCTGGTTCTGAGCATCAATCGCCCGAGCAGATCCAGATCACTGGCGTCTTCAGCGGCTTCCAGTACCTGCGCCTGCAAGGCCTGCAGCTTTTGATAAAGGCGCAACACCCGCTCGCCTTCGCTGGACAATCTGGCGCCACCGCCGCCCTTGCCGCCGACCGCACGTTCCACCAGTGGCTTCTGCGCCAGGTTGTTCAGCTCATCAATCGCATCCCATGCCGCTTTGTAACTCAAACCGGCGCTTTTTGCGGCGCGGGTGATCGAGCCCTGTTCGGCAATGTGTTGCAGCAGGGCGATGCGCTGCGGACGGCGGACGATGTGCTGGGAGAGCAGGGTGGGCAGGGACATGGATGGGGGCTTTTTCACGGTGGCGGTGGGGGGAAATTGGCGGCTTGCAACGCCGGAGTCAAGCCTGACACATAACCCTGTGGGAGCGAGCCTGCTCGCGAAGGCGTCAGCATATTCAACGCTGATGATGACCGACACTGCGCTTTCGCGAGCAGGCTCGCTCCCACAATGGGATTGTGCTGACTTCAATTCCCTGGTTTTGGCGTGCGCGCCAGGCAATACACGTCAATCCGCGCTGCGCCTGCATTTTTTAGCAGTCGCGCCAATGCTTGGGCCGTGGCGCCGGTGGTCAGCACGTCATCGACCAATGCGAAGTGCCGACCTTTCACATCGGTGTCAGGGTTCAGCGCGAAGGCATGACGCAAATTGCGCTTGCGCGCCTTGGCGTCGAGATCCTGCTGGGCGCTGGTGTCGTGGACCCGCCGTAGCGCCTGTTCCTCAAAAGGCAGATCCAGCTGTTGGCTCAACCATCGCCCGAGCATCGCGGCTTGATTGAACCCGCGTTGGCGCAGTCGTTTGCTGGCCAATGGCACCGGCACCAACGCGTCGGGTCGTGGCAATCCCTCATCGAAGCGATGTTGCAGGTATTGTCCGGCAACATCGGCGAGCAGGTGACCAAACGGCCATTTCGCCTTGTGTTTAAAGCGTGTAATCAGACTGTCCACCGGGAAGTCATAGCGCCACGGCACGACCACCTGTTCGAACGCCGGCGGCTCTAGCAGGCACTCGCTGCAGGTCAGACCGACAGCCGGCATCGGCAACGCGCACGTCTGGCACTGGTCGCCGAGCCAGGGCAGCTCGGTTTCACAGGCGACGCACATTGGCAATTCTGCTTCTGCGGGCTCATCGCACAGCAAGCAGGTCTGTACGTTTTTTAAACAGATGTAAACCTGTTGTGCGTATCGTGGTTGACAGCGCATGACTCTTCCTTAAATATGCCGAACATCCGTGTCGCGCCTGTGGGTATTCCGTTCCCGCAGCCGCCAGCCAAGCATAACCAAGGAACTGCCCATGAGCGCCAGCACCTCTGCCACCCTGCGTCACGACTGGTCTTTAGCCGAAGTTAAAGCGCTCTTCGTACAGCCATTCAACGACTTGCTGTTCCAGGCGCAGACGGTGCACCGTGCACATTTCAACGCCAACCGGGTGCAGGTTTCCACGCTGCTGTCGATCAAGACCGGCGCCTGCCCGGAAGACTGCAAGTACTGCCCGCAGTCCGGTCACTACAACACCGGCCTGGAAAAAGAAAAGCTGATGGAAGTGCAGAAAGTCCTCGAAGAGGCTGCCCGCGCTAAGGCCATCGGCTCGACCCGTTTCTGCATGGGGGCCGCGTGGAAGCACCCGTCGGCCAAAGACATGCCGTATGTGCTGAAGATGGTCGAAGGCGTGAAAGCCATGGGTCTGGAAACCTGCATGACCCTTGGGCGTCTCGATCAGGAGCAGACCGAAGCGCTGGCCAAGGCTGGCCTGGATTACTACAACCACAACCTCGACACCTCGCCGGAGTTCTACGGCAGCATCATCACCACCCGTACTTACAGCGAGCGCCTGCAGACCCTGGCCTACGTGCGTGAGTCGGGGATGAAGATCTGCTCCGGCGGCATCCTCGGCATGGGCGAGTCGCTGGACGACCGCGCCAACCTGCTGATCCAGCTGGCCAACCTGCCGGAGCATCCGGAGTCAGTGCCGATCAACATGCTGGTGAAAGTGGCCGGTACGCCGCTGGAAAACGCCGACGACGTCGATCCGTTCGATTTCATCCGCATGCTTGCCGTGGCGCGCATCCTCATGCCGCAATCCCACGTGCGCCTGTCCGCCGGCCGCGAAGCGATGAACGAGCAGATGCAGGCGTTGGCATTCTTTGCCGGTGCCAACTCGATTTTTTACGGCGACAAACTGCTGACCACTGCCAACCCGCAGGCCGACAAGGACATGCAACTGTTCGCGCGTCTGGGTATTCAGCCAGAAGCCCGTGAAGAGCATGCCGATGAGGTGCATCAGGCCGCGATCGAGCAGGCGCTGGTGGAGCAGAAGAGCAGCGAGCAGTTCTATAACGCTGCGGTCTGATCACTTTACGGATTCCATGTAGGAGCTGCCGCAGGCTGCGATCTTTTGATCTTGTCTTTAAAAACAACATCAAAAGATCGCAGCCTGCGGCAGCTCCTACACAGTCATTTTTCAGATGTGAGGCCTGCATGTCTTTCGATCTCGCCGCACGCCTTGCTGCCCGCCGTGCTGAAAATCTCTATCGCCAGCGTCCGTTGCTCGAGTCCCCGCAGGGGCCTGAAGTGGTGGTCGACGGGCAGCCGTTGCTGGCGTTCTGCAATAACGACTACCTTGGTCTGGCCAATCACCCGCAGGTGATCGAAGCCTGGCGCGCCGGTGCCGAGCGCTGGGGCGTGGGTGGCGGAGCGTCGCATCTGGTGATCGGCCACAGCGGCCCGCATCACGCACTGGAAGAAGCGCTGGCTGACCTCACCGGCCGGCCGCGTGCGTTGCTGTTCACCACTGGCTACATGGCCAACCTCGGTGCGGTCACGGCACTGGTCGGGCAGGGCGATACGGTGTTGGAAGACCGCCTCAATCACGCCTCGTTGCTGGATGCCGGTCTGTTGTCCGGCGCGCGTTTCAATCGTTATCTGCACAACGACGCCGACAGTCTGGCCACGCGTCTGGAGAAAGCCACGGGCAACACGCTGGTGGTCACCGATGGCGTGTTCAGCATGGACGGCGACATTGCCGATCTGCCCGCGCTGGCCCGGGAAGCCAAGGCCAGGGGCGCGTGGCTGATGGTCGATGATGCCCATGGCTTCGGCCCGCTCGGCGCCAATGGCGGCGGGATCGTCGAGCATTTCGGCTTGAGTCAGGACGATGTGCCGGTGCTGGTCGGCACCCTCGGCAAGGCGTTCGGCACGGCGGGTGCTTTTGTCGCCGGCAGCGAAGAGCTGATCGAAAGCCTGATCCAGTTTGCCCGGCCGTACATCTACACCACCAGCCAGCCACCGGCGCTGGCCTGCGCAACGCTGAAAAGTCTGGAATTACTGCGCACGGAACACTGGCGTCGTGAACATTTGCAGACGCTGATCCGCCAGTTCCGCCACGGCGCCGAGCAGATCGGCCTGCAATTGATGGACAGCTTCACCCCGATCCAGCCGATTCTGATCGGCGATGCCGGTCGCGCCGTGCGCCTGTCGCAGATGCTGCGCGAGCGCGGCTTGATGGTCACGGCAATCCGTCCGCCGACCGTCCCGGCGGGCAGCGCACGCCTGCGCGTGACCCTGACCGCTGCCCACAGCGACGCGCAGGTGCAGCTATTGTTGGAAGGACTGGCCGATTGCTTTGCCCAACTGCCGCCGGAGCCAAGCCATGCGTGATCGTCTGATTCTGCTGCCGGGCTGGGGCCTTGGTATTTCGCCGCTGGAGCCTTTGACCGCAGCGTTACAGGGACTCGACGAGCATCTGTATGTCGAGATCGAGCCGTTGCCCGAGCTTGATTCGAGCGACTTGCAGGAGTGGCTCGACGATCTCGATGAACGTATTCCTCAGGATGTGTGGCTGGGCGGCTGGTCGCTGGGCGGCATGCTTGCCTCTGAGTTGGCAGCACGGCGCGGCGAGCGTTGCTGCGGTCTGCTGACGCTGGCGAGCAATCCTTCTTTCGTGGCCCACGAGCATTGGCCGAGTGCGATGCCGGACGAGACGTTCGATGCATTTCTTGCCGGCTGCCAGGCCGATCCGCGGCTGACCCTCAAACGGTTCTCGTTGTTGTGTGCTCAGGGCGCGCAAGAGCCGCGCGGCTTGTCGCGGCTGATGCTGGGCGGCGCGCCGAATGCGGCCCCCGAAACCTTGTTGGCCGGGCTGGAACTGCTCGCCCAACTGGATACCCGTGAAGCGTTGCAGGCGTTTCGCGGCCCCCAGTTGCACTTGTTCGCCGGGCAGGACGGTTTGGTGCCAGCGGAAGCGGCGGGGGCGTTGTTCGCGCTGTTGCCGGATATCGAAATTGGTCTGATCGAACAGGCCAGTCATGCGTTTCTTCTGGAAGACCCCCATGGCGTGGCGGGTGCGATCCAGGCTTTTCTACACGAGTGCGGTGATGACTGATTTGTCTCTTGTTGCGCTGCCCGGCGGCTTGCCCGACAAGCGCCAGGTCGCGGCCTCTTTCTCCCGTGCGGCGGCCAGTTACGACAGTGTTGCCGAATTGCAGCGTGATGTCGGCTCACAGTTGCTGCAGCGGTTGCCGGAAGATTTTCTGCCGTCGCGCTGGCTGGATCTTGGCTGCGGCACCGGCTATTTCACTCGCGCATTGGCCGAGCGATATGTCGAGGGGCAGGGTCTGGCACTGGATATCGCCGAGGGCATGCTCGGTCACGCACGGCCACTGGGCGGCGCGCAGCATTTCATCGCGGGTGATGCGGAGCGTCTGCCATTGCAGGATTCGACCTGCGAGCTGATCTTCTCCAGCCTCGCGGTGCAGTGGTGTGCGGACTTCGAATCGGTGCTCAGCGAAGCTTTTCGTGTGCTCAAGCCGGGCGGGGTTTTCGCGTTTGCTAGTCTTTGTGTCGGGACGTTGTACGAATTGCGCGACAGTTGGCGGCAGGTCGATGGGCTGGTGCACGTCAACCGCTTCCGCGAATTCGCCCGGTATGAGCAGTTGTGCGCCGCCAGTGGCTTGCGTTCGGTGAGTCTGCAGAATCAGGCGCATGTGCTGCACTACCCGGATGTGCGCAACCTGACCCACGAACTCAAGGCGCTCGGTGCGCACAATCTGAACCCCGGGCGGCCGGGTGGTTTG
Source organism: Pseudomonas sp. m6p (assembly GCF_055760375.1). Taxonomy (NCBI): domain Bacteria; kingdom Pseudomonadati; phylum Pseudomonadota; class Gammaproteobacteria; order Pseudomonadales; family Pseudomonadaceae; genus Pseudomonas; species Pseudomonas sp. m6p. The sequence goes on along the minus strand of NZ_CM147084.1, from coordinate 5,214,493 downwards.
ACCGGGCGGGCGCGGATCCTCGGCCTGATTGAGGCGTATGAACAGTTCCGTCAGCCGCAGGGATTGCCGGCGACTTACCAGGTGGTTTACGCGGTGTTGGAGAAACCCTTATGAGCGCAGCCTATTTCATCACCGGGACTGACACCGATGTCGGCAAGACCACCGTGGCAGCCGGATTGCTGCATGCTGCGCGCTCGGCGGGGCTGAGTACGGCGGCGGGCAAACCGGTGGCTTCGGGGTGCGAGGTAACCGCCAAGGGTTTGCGCAATGCTGATGCGTTGGCGCTGCTGGCCGAAAGCTCGGTGCCGCTGACTTATCAACAGGTCAATCCGGTCGCGTTCGAGCCGGCCATCGCGCCACATCTGGCGGCGCGCGAGGCGGGTATCGCGCTGACCGTGCAATCGCTGTTGGCGCCGATGCGCGAAATCCTGGCGCTGAATGCCGATTTCACCTTGATCGAAGGGGCGGGTGGCTGGCGGGTGCCGTTGGCGGATCAGGACAATCTGTCGGATCTGGCCATCGCGCTGAAGCTGCCGGTGATTCTGGTGGTGGGCGTGCGGCTGGGCTGTATCAGTCATGCCTTGCTGACGGCCGAGGCAATTGCCCGCGATGGCCTGCAACTGGCCGGTTGGGTGGCGAATATCATCGACCCGAAGACGTCGCGGCTGGAAGAGAATCTGGCGACGCTGGCCGAGCGGCTTCCCGCGCCGTGTCTGGGGCGGGTACCGAAACTTAAGTCGCTCAGCGCCGAGGCGGTGGCTGCCCACTTGCAACTCGATCTGCTGGACTAATGCTTTTGCTATGACAGGGCACTGTGCCATCAGTATTTTTGACGGGTGTTTTTCTGGCACCTCTGCTTCAATGGCAACCATTGATCCTTCCCAAGGATGAGAACTCCCATGGAAATCACCGGTAACACAGCTTTTTATGCGGGTTTGAGCACCATTCAAACCGGGCAGAATCGTGTCGATCAGGCCGCCAGCCAGATCGCCAATAATACGATCGAGCGTTCGGTTACCAGCCAGTCTTCCGAGGCGCAGATCGATCGCCTGCGCGGTATCGATCGCAGTCAGCAAATGGATCCGGGCAGCGCCATGGCCGAAATGGCTCAAGGCAAGTTTCAGGTGGAGCTGGGCACCAAGGTCGCCAAGGCTTCCGATGAAATGCTCGGTACGATCATTGATACGTTTGCCTGATTTTTTGTGGTCCCTGCCTGCTGAACGCCGCGCTTTGTCGCGGCGTTTTTCGTTGTAAGTCCTTCTCCCTCAACTAATCTTTTTTCATTGCCCGTGGCGCTTTGCAGCCCATGGCCGTTTGCTGTGTCCGGCGTTTGAAAAAAGTCATGACGAACGGCAAAAGATCGACGCTTGACAAGATTTCGGCGTAAACGTATGTTTCAAACAACTGTTTGACCGTCATAACAAATCAACACGGTCGTTCATTCCCGGTTACATCAGCAGAGGTTTATCGCTATGCCTGACTACAAGGCCCCCTTGCGTGATATTCGCTTCGTTCGTGACGAACTGCTCGGCTACGAAGCGCACTATCAGAGCCTTCCAGCTTGCTCCGAAGCAACGCCGGACATGGTTGACGCCATCCTCGAAGAAGGCGCCAAGTTTTGTGAGCAGGTATTGGCACCGCTGAACCGCGTGGGCGACCTCGAAGGCTGCACCTGGAGCGAGTCCGGTGTGAAAACCCCGACTGGCTTCAAAGAGGCTTACAAGCAATTCGTTGAAGGCGGCTGGCCGAGCCTGGCGCACGACGTCGAGCACGGCGGCCAAGGCCTGCCGGAGTCGCTGGGTCTGGCTGTGAGCGAAATGGTCGGTGAAGCCAACTGGTCGTGGGGCATGTACCCGGGCCTGTCGCACGGCGCGATGAACACCATCTCCGAGCACGGTACCCCTGAGCAGCAAGAAGCCTATCTGACCAAACTGGTCTCCGGCGAGTGGACCGGCACCATGTGCCTGACCGAGCCGCACTGCGGCACCGACCTGGGCATGCTGCGCACCAAGGCCGAGCCTCAGGCCGATGGCTCCTACAAGGTTTCCGGCACCAAGATCTTCATCTCGGCCGGTGAACACGACATGGCCGACAACATCGTCCACATCGTACTGGCCCGCCTGCCGGACGCACCGGCTGGCACCAAAGGCATTTCCCTGTTCATCGTTCCAAAATTCCTGCCGAACGCCGATGGCACCATCGGTGCGCGTAACGCAGTGAGCTGCGGCTCGCTGGAACACAAGATGGGCATTCACGGCAACGCCACTTGCGTGATGAACTTCGACGGCGCCACCGGTTTCCTGATCGGCCCGGCGAACAAAGGCCTGAACTGCATGTTCACCTTCATGAACACCGCACGTCTGGGTACCGCGCTGCAAGGTCTGGCCCACGCCGAAATCGGCTTCCAGGGCGGCCTGAAATATGCTCGCGATCGTCTGCAAATGCGTTCCCTGACTGGCCCGAAAGCGCCGGACAAGGCCGCTGACCCGATCATCGTGCACCCTGACGTACGTCGCATGCTGCTGACTATGAAGGCCTTCGCCGAAGGCAACCGCGCGATGGTGTACTTCACCGCCAAACAGGTCGACATCGTCAAGTACGGCGTCGACGAAGAAGAGAAGAAGAAGGCCGACGCACTGCTGGCGTTCATGACGCCGATCGCCAAGGCGTTCATGACCGAAGTCGGTTTCGAAGCCGCCAACCACGGCGTGCAGATCTACGGTGGTCACGGTTTCATCGCCGAGTGGGGCATGGAGCAGAACGTTCGCGACAGCCGCATTTCGATGCTGTACGAAGGCACCACCGGTATCCAGGCACTCGACCTGCTGGGCCGTAAAGTGCTGATGACTCAAGGCGAGGCTCTGAAAGGCTTCACCAAGATCGTTCACAAGTTCTGCCAGAACAACGAAGGCAACGACGCCGTCAAAGAATTCGTTGCACCGCTGGCTGCACTGAACAAGGAATGGGGCGAGCTGACCATGAAGGTCGGTATGGCAGCCATGAAAGACCGTGAAGAAGTCGGCGCGGCCTCCGTGGATTACCTGATGTACTCCGGTTACGCCTGCCTGGCCTACTTCTGGGCTGACATGGCGCGCCTGGCTGCTGAAAAACTGGCTGCCGGCACCACCGACGAGGCGTTCTACACCGCCAAGCTGCAAACCGCGCGCTTCTACTTCCAGCGCATCCTGCCACGTACCCGTACCCACGTGGCCACCATGCTGTCGGGCGCCAACAACCTGATGGACATGAAAGAAGAAGACTTCGCACTGGGCTACTAAGCCTCAACGCGGTCTGACCAAACCGCTGCTCTTCCGGGGGCAGCGGTTTTTTTTTGTTGCTGAATCGCTCAGCAACCCGGCTTTTCTGCCGTTAAAGAGACTGCCTGTGATCTGGATCACATTGTGTGTGCTTAACTGGCCACATTGCAGGCACAATGCCATCTCTTTGATATGACGGGTCGGAGCTTTACCCTTGCCGCGTTCTTCCGCTGTACGTTTCAGTCATTTCCTGCCTTCACTGCTGTTATTGCTTGCGGGGTTGGCGGCTGCGTACGTCAAAGACCTCAATGTGTTCTTCACTTCGCTGTTCAACGTGCTGCCGACCCTGGTGCTGCTGTTGGGCGGCGCTTACTGTGCGGTTTACCGACGTCAGCGCGAACTGTTTCTGATGCTCACGGTATACATCGCCTACTTTCTGCTCGACACCCAGACTGACTATTACCGCGATAACGGCAAAGTGCGCGAAGACGCCGCGGTGGTGTTTCATCTGGTCTGTCTGCTGTTGCCGCTGTTGTTCGGCCTGTTCGCCGCGTGGCAAGAGCGCACCCATCTGTTTCAGGACATGGTCGCGCGGTTCGCCGTGTTGCTGGCCTTTGGCAGCGTCGCCCTCGGTCTTGAGCAAAGTTATCCCCAGGCGTTGCTGATGTGGCTCTCGGAAATCCGCTGGCCTGCACTGCACGGCGCCTGGATGAGCCTGATCCAGATGTCCTATCCGGTGTTTCTCTCGGCGTTCCTGCTGCTGGCCTGGCAATACTGGCGCAACCCGCGCCCGTTGCATGCGGCGCAACTGGTCGGCTTGCTCGGGTTGTTCTGGATGCTGCCGAAAACCTTCATCCTGCCGTTCACCCTGAACATCATGTGCAGTCAGGTGATGCTGATGATTGCCGCCGCCGTGGCGCATGAGGCCTACCAAATGGCCTTCCGCGATGAACTCACCGGTCTGCCGGGGCGTCGTGCGCTCAATGAACGCATGCAGCGTCTGGGGCGCAACTATGTGCTGGCGATGAGCGACGTCGATCACTTCAAGAAATTCAACGACACCCACGGTCACGACGTCGGTGACCAAGTGCTACGGCTGGTCGCGAGCAAACTGTCGAAAATCAGCGGTGGCGGTAGGGCATATCGCTATGGTGGTGAGGAATTCGCCCTGGTGTTTGCGGGCAAAACCCTCGAGGAATGCATGCCGCACCTGGAAGTGATCCGCGAGTCGATTGCCTCCTACAACATCCAGTTGCGCAATCAGGAGAACCGCCCGCAGGACGACCAGCAAGGTCGCCAGCGGCGTGGCGGCAGCGGTGCTTCCAGTGTCTCGGTCACGGTCAGTATCGGTGTCGCCGAACGCGTCGAGCAGCGAACGCCGGAAGAAGTCCTCAAGTCTGCCGACCAGGCGTTGTACAGCGCCAAGGGCGCCGGGCGTAACTGCGTCATGGCGTTCGGTCAGAACCGTCGCGGCGCGGTGCGCATGGACAGCGCCGCTGGCTGACTCAAGCCACACGTCATCACTCAAAAGCCCGCTGATTGCGGGCTTTGTTTTATCGCTGAATGCTGGTGACCAAAAATAACAAATCAGTCACCGGTTGACCCTATGTGTCGCAAAAGTTGTTGAGGTACACTCGGCCTCAACGAAAACACTCTTCCACGAATCACCTGTTTAGATCTTGCGAGGTTTGCCATGGCTGACTACAAAGCGCCGCTGCGCGATATGCGCTTCGTCCTCAATGAAGTATTCGAAGTCGCCAAACTCTGGGCCGAACTGCCGGCCTTGGCCGAGACTGTCGATGCAGAAACCGTAGAAGCCATTCTCGAAGAAGCCGGTAAGGTCACCAGCAAAAGCATCGCCCCCCTGAGCCGCGCAGCCGACGAAGAAGGCTGCCACTGGAAGGACGGTGCCGTCAGCACCCCGGCCGGTTTCCCACAGGCCTATCAGACTTACGCTGAAGGCGGCTGGGTCGGTGTCGGTGGCGATCCGGCCTACGGCGGCATGGGCATGCCCAAGGCTGTTTCGGCTCAAGTAGAAGAGATGGTCAACTCCGCCAGCCTGTCGTTCGGTCTGTACCCGATGCTGACCGCCGGTGCCTGCCTGTCGATCAACGCCCACGCCAGCGAAGAGCTGAAGGCCGCCTACCTGCCGAACATGTACGCCGGCATCTGGGCCGGTTCCATGTGCCTGACCGAGCCGCACGCCGGCACCGACCTGGGCATCATCCGCACCAAGGCCGAACCGCAGGCCGACGGTTCCTACAAGGTCAGCGGCACCAAGATCTTCATCACCGGCGGAGAGCACGACCTGACCGAGAACATCATCCACCTGGTGCTGGCGAAATTGCCGGACGCCCCGGCTGGCCCGAAAGGCATCTCGCTGTTCCTGGTGCCGAAGTTCATGGTCAATGCCGATGGCAGCCTGGGCGCGCGCAACCCGGCCAACTGCGGTTCGATCGAACACAAGATGGGCATCCAGGCGTCCGCGACCTGCGTGATGAACTTCGACGAAGCCGTGGGTTATCTGGTCGGCGAGCCGAACAAGGGCCTGGCAGCGATGTTCACCATGATGAACTACGAACGTCTGGGCGTCGGCATTCAAGGCCTGGCCAGCGGCGAGCGCTCCTATCAGAACGCCGTCGAATACGCGCGCGATCGTCTGCAGAGCCGTTCGCCGACCGGCGCGCAGAACAAGGACAAGGTTGCCGACCCGATCATCGTCCACCCTGACGTGCGTCGCATGCTGCTGACCATGAAAGCCTCGAACGAGGGCGGTCGCGCCTTCTCCACTTACGTGGCGATGCAACTCGACACCGCCAAATTCAGCGAAGACGCCACCACCCGCAAGCGCGCAGAAGATCTGGTCGCGTTGCTGACGCCGGTGGCCAAGGCATTCCTCACTGACCTGGGCCTGGAAACCACCGTCCACGGCCAGCAGATTTTCGGCGGCCACGGTTACATCCGCGAGTGGGGTCAGGAGCAACTGGTGCGTGACGTGCGCATCACCCAGATCTACGAAGGCACCAACGGCATTCAGGCCCTGGACCTGGTCGGGCGCAAGATCGTCGGCAGTGGCGGCGCGTTCTACAAGCTGTTCGCTGACGAGATCCGCCACTTCACCGCAACCGCCAGCGCTGACCTCAGCGAATTCACCAAGCCATTGAACGATGCCGTCAGCACCCTCGACGAGCTGACAGCGTGGCTGCTGGATCGGGCGAAAACCAATCCGAACGAAATCGGCGCGGCCTCGGTCGAATATCTGCAAGCGTTCGGCTACACCGCTTATGCCTACATGTGGGCATTGATGGCGAAAGCCGCGCTGGGCAAAGAAGCGCAGGACGATTTCTATGCCAGCAAACTGGGCACTGCGCGCTTCTATTTCGCTCGTCTGCTGCCGCGTATCCACTCGTTGAGCGCATCGGTGAAGGCGGGCAGCGAGTCGCTGTTCTTGCTGAACGCTGAACAGTTCTGATGATGTAACGTCATGTAAGCATTCTCTTACATGACGTGCTGCTGTTCTCCCATAGGCGTAGATTGGATCCACAGCTAATCTACAACTCATGGACGTCGCGCAGGAAGCGCAAAGCAACAACACGGACACGTAGGATTCTGCCAGGGTGGCGGAGTGAAATGGATGTCAGGGAAACAGTCTGCAAAGCCCCGCTTCGGCGGGGTTTTCTTTTGCCTGAAGAAAAGTTCTCAGGGCAGCGGATCCAGTGGCAGCGCGGCTTTCAGCGGTTTGTGTTCACGCTGAATCACCTCTTCCAGCAACGTGCGCAGCAATGCCAAAGACGCCTGCTGGCGCTGCACATCGCGACACACCAGGCCAACCTGCAGGGGCACCCGTGGCTCGCTCAGCGGTTTCCACAGCAGATCCTGATCGTCGTATTCCCTCTGTGAGCGCCCGGGCAGCACCGTCGCCAGTTTGGTGTGCGGCAAACTGTCGAGAATCCCCAGCATATTGTTCAGCTCGGCCTGCACTTGCGGGCGTCGCCCCAGGCTGGTCAGTTGCGCCTGCCAGATCTGCCGGATCTGAAACTCTTCGCCCAGCAGCAACATCGGCAATTCCGCCGCCTGACGCATCGAAACCTTTTTGAATTCACGCAGCGGATGATCCGCCGGGATCACCAGCGTCAGCTCATCTTCATACAGCATTACGCCATGCAGACCGGGTTGCCGCGGTGGCAGGTAGCTGATGCCGATATCCAGCGAGCCGTTGAGCAAACGGCGCTCGATCTCCAGCCCCGTCAGTTCATAAATCTGCACCACAAGATGCGGCTGCGCCTTACGCACCCGTTCGAGCATTTGCGGCACGAGACTGGTGTGCACGGTTTGCAGTACGCCGATCGCCAGCGTGCGCAAGGCCTGCCCCTTGAAGTTCCCCAGCGCTTCCCGCGCCCGCTGCAAACCGTCGAGCAGTGGCAGGGCGTGGTTGTACAGCGTATGCGCGGCGAGGGTCGGCAGCAGGCGTTTGCTGCTACGTTCGAACAGGGTGACGTCGAGGTTCTGCTCGAGCTGGCGGATCTGTTGCGAGAGCGCCGGTTGCGAGATCGACAGACGCTCAGCGGCCCGGCCCACATGGCCTTCTTCGTAGACCGCGACGAAATAACGCAGTTGTTTGAAATCCATAAGTAATGCTTATCGAAAATGCTGGTAAATCGAAATGGCTCGAAGCCCGCTGTGAGCCTAGTCTAACCGCAATCACAAGGCTTACAGGGCCAGAAAGCGCGATGAATAGCGTTTGCTTCGACAGTGTTTGCATAGGCAGTTCAAAAAACCTCAAACGAGGTTTCTTTCAATGAATCTGTTCAGTTTGCGGCGCCAGGCGCCGAGTCTTGATGACCTCGCGTTCGAGCCCAATCCCGCCGGGGCAGGCGACAGTCCGAATGCCGAGCGCTTGATGCCCAGCGTCGAGCGCCCGCTGCAGGTGTTCGTTCGTGGTCAGGGTTCCTGGCTGTGGGACAGTCATGATCGCGCCTACCTCGACTTCTCCCAGGCCGGCGGTGCCAACAGTCTGGGGCACAGCCCCTCGGCGCTGGTCAAAGCGATTGCCAGTCAGGCCCAGGCGCTGATCAATCCCGGTTTCAATCTGCACAATCGCGGCATGCTCAACCTTGCCGAACGTTTGTGTGCCAGCACTTCCAGCGACCAGGCTTACTTGCTCAACAGTGGCAGCGAGGCCTGTGAAGCGGCAATCAAACTGGCGCGCAAGTGGGGCCAACTGCATCGTGGCGGCGCGTCGCGGATCATTGTTGCCAGACAAGGTTGTCACGGCCGTAGTCTGGCGACGATTTCCGCGTCAGACAGTTGCAACCTGCACAACCGCTTCGCTCCGCTGCTGCCAGGTTTCGATCTGGTGCCGTTCAACGACTTGCCGGCGCTGCACGCGGCTGTCGATGCGCAAACCGTGGCGATCATGCTCGAGCCGATTCAGAGCGATGCCGGGGTGATTCCGGCCACTGAGCATTACCTCAAAGGCGTTGAGCGGCTGTGCCGCGAACTGGGCATTCTGCTGATCCTCGACGAAGTGCAGACCGGTATCGGCCGCTGCGGCAGTTTGCTCGCCGAGCAATCCTACGGTGTGCGCGCCGATATTGTCGTACTCGGCAAGGGCCTGGGTGGTGGTGTGCCGCTGGCAGCGCTGCTGGCCCGAGGCAAAGCCTGCTGCTTTGATGCGGGTGAACTGGGCGGCACTCATCACGGCAATGCACTGATGACCGCGGCCGGTCTGGTGGTGCTCGACAGCGTGCAGGACCGGGCATTTCTCGAACAGGTCAAAGACCACGGTCAGCACTTGCGCGAGGGACTTGCGCGCCTGGCGCACCGTTACGGCCATGGCGAACTGCGTGGTCAAGGCCTGTTCTGGGGGCTGAGCCTGTCAGAGGATTGCGCCGATGCCGTAGTCAGTGCCGCCCTGCACGAAGGCCTGCTGCTCAACGCGCCGCAAGCCGATTGCCTGCGTTTCACCCCGGCACTCACCGTCAGCAAGGCCAACATCGACGAAATGCTCCTGCGCCTGGCCCGCGCTTTCTCGCGGGTGCGCACCGCGCAACTGCAATGCCGCAAAGGGATTGCCGTCTGAACTGAAGTTTCCTGCCCGATTTCAAGAACCGTCTCGCGGTATAACGCACGCCTCACGCCTGATTCTTTTGGCGTGGGGCGTTTTTTTATGCCCGATAGTGGCGATCAAATGGCGTTTGCACTGAACCCTGACGAACGGCGCAGGTCGATTAGCTTGTATGGCTCATGTGAGCCAACCCCCATTCAGGAGCTGACCCATGGACTTCATTCGTATCATCATCGCCATTCTGTTGCCGCCACTGGGTGTGTTTCTGCAGGTCGGGTTCGGCGGGGCGTTCTGGCTGAACATCCTGTTGACGCTGTGTGGTTATATCCCGGGGATCGTGCATGCGGTGTACATCATCGCCAAGCGCTGAGTTCAGCGGCGCGCGATAGATTGCTATCGCGGGCAAGCCCGCTCCCACAGTGTTTTCGGTAGGTCACACATTTTGTGTACACCAAAGAACCTGTGGGAGCGGGCTTGCCCGCGATGGGGGCGGCGCCATTTTGAAAGAAGTGCGATATTCAGTCCGCCAACTCCATCACTCGTCGATAAAACCTCCACTCCTGCTCCAGTGCATGCGCCTGATTCACCGCCCGGCGAAAACCATGGCGCTCTTCTGCGTAATAATGCGCCTCGACCGGGATGCCATTGCGTTCCAGCGCCGTGACCATGTCGCGGGTCTGTTGCGGCACCACCACGGCATCCAGTTCACCCTGAAAGAAAATCACCGGCACCCGGATGTTATTCGCGTGCAGCAATGGCGTGCGTGCGGCGTAGCGCTCGGCGTCCTGTTGGGGATCGCCGATCAGCCAGTCGAGATAATCGCCTTCGAACTTGTGGGTCGCGCGGGCCAGTGCTACCGGGTCGCTGACGCCGTAGAGGCTGGCGCCGGCGCGGAACACCTGGTGAAACGCCAGCGCACACAACGTGGTGTAACCCCCGGCGCTGCCGCCGCGGATAAACGCGCGCTCGCCGTCGATCAGACCTTGTCTGGCCAGATACGCCACCACCGCGCAGGCGTCCTCGACGTCCACCTCGCCCCAGCTCAGATGCAACGCTTGACGGTATTCGCGGCCATAACCGCTACTGCCGCGGTAGTTGAGGTCGGCGACAGCAAAGCCGCGTTGCGTCCAGTACTGGATGCGCGGGTCGAGCATCGGGTAGCAGGCCGAGGTCGGGCCACCGTGGATGAACACCACCAGCGGTGGCTGTGCTTCGTCGTTCATTGCCGGATAAAAGAACCCATGAGCCTCACCGCTGCCGCTCGGGTAGCGCAAGGTCTGTGGACGACTGATGCGCTCCGCCGGCAGTGGCGCAATACCACCGGCCAGCACGTTCACTTCGCGGCTGGAACGATCAATGGCAATCACCGCCGAGGGGCTGATTGGCGAGGCGGCGATGCAATAGATGAGTTGCTGATCCAGCGCCAGGTGCCGGAAACGACTGTAGTCGCCGGTGAAGTCGTCGCCGTCGAGCGCCAGGCGACCAAAACCGCCCTCGGTCAAGCTCGCCAGAAACGAATCGCCCACCGGCAACCAGGTGCAGCCACCCATTTGCCAAGGGGCGGGCGCATGATCGGCCTCGGCGCAAGGCAGTCGCTGCAAACCGTCAGACGTTTCGCCCCACGGCTGCCAGAAGCCGCCGCGATCGGTCAGGCAGTACAGGCGATTTTCAGTGTCGAATCGCGGTTGCTGGATCGACTCTTCACGCACGATGCCAGCCACGCATACCGGGGGCGCAAATGCGTCGTCGGTCAGACGCTCAGTCACCATCAAGCGAGTTGAAGTCCACGGCTGATGCGGTCGGCTCCACTCGATCCACGCCAAACGTCGGCCATTCGGGCTGATGGTGGGCGCGGCATAGAAATCCGCGCCTTCAGCCAGCAAATGCCGGGTACCGTCAGCCAGATCAATGGCGACGAGTCGATGCTGATCTTGTTGCTCCTCAACCGCCAGAACCTGCCCGCATGCAAAATGCAGATCACCATAACGACACTCGCCTGACGTCAGCGCTTCAGGCGTACCCTGCAACGTCTGCCGATACAACTGCTGATCCGCCTCATTGACGAAAACCACCCCGTCCGGCGTCAGACAAAACGCGCCACCGCCATATTCGTACACCCGGCTGCGCACGCTGAAGCCATTCGGCGTCAGACATATCGCCACGCCGTCGCGCCAGTGCCAGATCCGGCACGCGGCGTCTTCGGGGCGATATTCATTCCAGAATAAACCGTTGGCACCGAGTTGCAGTTCGGCGAAGTCCATTCCGGCGGCGACGGCCTGGGTGGCGCTGAAAGGCTCAGCCCTTGGCGATGAGGCGTGAGTTTCGTTCATTACGGAAGGCCAGTTGTTCGATGGTCTGGGTGGCGGTCTCGGCTTCTTCGCGGGCCTTGAGAATCACGCCGTGATGTTCGGACTTGCTGCACACCGGATCGGCGTTACTCGCGTCCCCCGTGAGCATGAACGCCTGACAGCGGCAGCCGCCGAAGTCCTGTTCCTTCTCGTCGCAGGAGCGGCACGGCTCGGGCATCCAGTCATAGCCGCGAAAGCGGTTGAAGCCGAACGAGTCGTACCAGATGTGCTGCATGCTGTGGTCGCGCACATTGGGAAATTGCACCGGCAGCTGTCGGGCGCCATGACAGGGCAGGGCGGTGCCGTCCGGGGTAACCGTCAGAAAGATGCTGCCCCAGCCGTTCATGCAGGCTTTCGGGCGTTCTTCGTAGTAATCCGGGGTGACGAAAATCAACTTGCAGGGATGCCCTTCGGCTTCCAGTTTGGCGCGGTATTCGTTGGTGATGCGTTCGGCGCGCACCAACTGTTCCTTGGTCGGCAGCAGGCCGACACGGTTGAGCTGCGCCCAGCCGTAGAACTGGCAGGTGGCAAGCTCGACGAAGTCCGCTTCGAGCGCGATGCACAGCTCGATAATGCGGTCGATCTTGTCGATGTTGTGCCGATGGGTGACGAAGTTCAGCACCATCGGATAGCCGTGGGCCTTCACCGCGCGAGCCATTTCCAGCTTCTGCGCGAAAGCCTTTTTCGAGCCGGCGAGCAGGTTGTTCACTTGCTCGTCGCTGGCCTGGAAACTGATCTGGATGTGATCGAGGCCGGCCTTCTTGAAGTCACTGATCTTCTGTTCGGTCAGGCCGATGCCCGAGGTAATCAGGTTGGTGTAGAAACCCAGCTGCCGCGCTTCACGGATCAGTTCGGCGAGGTCCTGACGCACCAGCGGTTCGCCACCGGAAAAGCCCAGCTGTGCCGCGCCCATCTCCCGCGCTTCGCGGAACACCTTGATCCACTGCTCGGTGCTCAGCTCTTTGCCCTGCTCGGCGAAATCCAGCGGATTGGAGCAGTACGGGCATTGCAGCGGGCAGCGGTAGGTCAGCTCGGCGAGCAGCCACAGCGGCAGGCCGACCTCGGGCCTGGACGGCACATCAGTCAAGGGTGATCCAGTGTTGCGCACGGGCAACCTCCATGAATTGCTCGATGTCGTCACCGAGTTCGGGCACGTCGGGGAACTGCTCATCGAGTTTGGCGATGATCGCCGCGACATCGCGCTCACCGTCGATCAAACCGCCGATCAGCGCGGCGCTGTCGTTGAGCTTGATCATGCCCTCGGGGTAGAGCAGCACGTGGCCTTTTTGCGCCGGTTCGTACTGGAAGCGGTAGCCGGGACGCCAGGTCGGGATCTTGCTGCGATCGAAACTCATAAGGTGATTCCTTTGTGCCAGACCCGTTGTTCGGTGACGCTGTGGTACGGCGGGCGGTTAAGTTCGTAAGCCATGCTCATGGCATCGAGCATGCTCCAAAGAATGTCCAGTTTGAACTGGAGAATTTCCAGCATGCGCTCCTGACCCTCGCGGGTCTTGTAATGCTCAAGCGTGATCGCCAGACCATGCTCGACATCGCGCCGCGCCTGACCGAGGCGGGTGCGGAAATATTCGTAACCGGCCGGGTCGATCCACGGGTAATGCTGCGGCCAGCTGTCGAGGCGCGACTGGTGGATCTGCGGCGCGAACAGCTCGGTCAACGAGCTGCTGGCGGCTTCCTGCCAACTGGCGCGGCGGGCGAAGTTGACGTAGGCATCGACAGCGAAACGTACGCCGGGCAGCACCAGCTCCTGGGAGCGCAACTGATCCGGATCGAGGCCGACCGCTTGCCCGAGACGCAGCCAGGCTTCAATCCCGCCGTCTTCACCGGGGGCGCCGTCGTGGTCGAGCAGGCGTTGAATCCACTCGCGACGGATCTCGCGATCCGGGCAATTGGCGAGGATCGCCGCGTCTTTCAGGGGGATGTTCACCTGATAGTAAAAGCGGTTGGCGACCCAGCCCTGAATCTGCTCGCGGGTGGCGCGGCCTTCGTACATCGCCACGTGATACGGGTGGTAGATGTGGTAGTAGGCGCCTTTGGCGCGCAGGGCGGCTTCGAATTCGGTGAGGGACAGCGGGGTGTCGGTCATTGCGGTTCTCCGGGGAACAACCGTTAAAATCTTGGGTGTCTGGTCGGACGTCATCGCTGGCAAGCCAGCTCCCACAGTTTTTGTGAACGCCACAGAACCCTGTGGGAGCTGGCTTGCCAGCGATGGGGCCATCCGCTACAGCACAATACTCATGCCATCGAACGCCACTTCAACATTACGCCGCGCCAGCTCCGCGCGCTCCGGCGAATCCTCATCGAGAATCGGGTTGGTGTTGTTGATGTGGATAAGCACTTTGCGTTGCTCAGGCAACTGCTCCAGCACTTCGAGCATGCCGCCGGGGCCGTTCTGCGCCAAGTGGCCCATTTCACGACCGGTGCGGGTGCCGACGCCACGGCGCTGCATTTCATCGTCATCCCACAGCGTGCCGTCCACCAGCAGGCAGTCGCTGCCGGCCATGATTTCCAGCAGCGGCGCGTCGACCTTGCCCAGGCCCGGTGCATAGAACAGTTTGCCGCCGGTGTTGAGGTCTTCGACGATCAGCCCGATGTTGTCGCCCGGGTGCGGGTCGAAACGGTGCGGCGAATACGGCGGGGCGGCGCTGCGCAACGGCAGCGGCGTGAAGCGCAGGTTCGGGCAGGCAGCGACGGTGAAGCTCTGGTCGAGTTCGATGCGGTTCCAGTTCAACCCGCCGTTCCAGTGGGTGAGCATCTTGAACAGCGGGAAACCGGTGCTCAAATCCTCGTGAACCATGTCTGTGCACCAGACCTGATGCGGGCAGCCTTCGCGCAGGCTGAGCAGGCCGGTGGTGTGGTCGATCTGGCTGTCCATCAGGATGATCGCGCTGATGCCGGTGTCGCGCAGGGCTCGGCCCGGTTGCATCGGGGCGAAGCTCTGCAGCTGCGCGCGGATGTCCGGCGAAGCGTTGCACAGCACCCAGTTCACGCCGTCATCGGAAATCGCGATGGACGACTGGGTGCGGGCCTTGGCATTCAGGCTGCCGTCGCGAAAGCCTGCGCAATTGACGCAGTTGCAGTTCCACTGCGGAAATCCGCCACCGGCGGCCGAACCCAGAATCTGGACGAACATGAACGCTCCCATCTTTCAACGCTGAAAATAAAACGCCTCGGCGGGCCGAGGCGTTGCACTGCAAGTCTGCGTAGGCAGAACTCAGCGGCTGGCGAAGTACATGGTGACTTCGAAGCCGATACGCAGGTCGGTGTAAGCCGGTTTTGTCCAGGACATGGGTGTCTCCTTCAGGGTGGGTGGGATAGCGCTGTCCATAGTTATAGTCCACGGCAGCGCAGGGATGTTCCAAATAGTTAGGCTGCTATGTTACTCAAAATTTCAACGGTATTGCCCGTGAATCTTTGAGAAAGCTCCTTGCAGCCTTGGTAATGATCATTTTGTCGCTCGCCACGGTGCGCCGGGTGACGATTCGCTGGCCAGGCAGCGCCAGCCGCCCTCGGCGTTGAGCAAGCGCTGCGCTGCCGCCAGCAATGCCGAGCGTTGCAGTTGACCAATGGCCGTGTGCAGTTGTGCCAGATAATCCGACGAGTGGCCCGCGAGTCTGGCCTGCCACAACAATTCGGCGGCGTCTTTGCCGGACAGCTGACGCTCATCGAACTGATCGGCGAGTGACTGGCGTTTCTGGGTGAAATGCACGTCGTCGAGGTTTTCGATCAGCGCAGGAATGTCTTTGAGGAACTGCTGGATATGGCCGAGCAGCTCAACGGGCGCAGTCTCTGGCGACTGCACACCGAACAGCAATCCACTCTGACCATGCACCTGCCGCAAGGCACTGAACACCGCGTAGCCCAATTGCAATTCGACGCGCAGGCGCTGATAGAACGGGGTCTGGCACAGCTGCGCGAGCAGTTGCCAGGCGGCTTCGTCAGCGATTTCGTGGCCTGCGGTCGGGCAGAACAGCAGCAGCGCATGCTCGCTGGAGGCGGTGTCGATGTGGCTCCACAAATGTTGCGTAGTGATCGTCGGCACTGTCGGCAGTTGATTGTCCGGTGTGCCGGGGATGCGGCTCAGGGCCAGACCCATGGCCGATTGAGTTTGTGCGTTGAGACCAAGCGCCAGTCCGTCCCAGCGCGACGTTGTCCACACCTGTTTGGCGTCGTTCGACTCGACGGCCGATGGCAGGCAATGTTCAGGCAACGCCTTGAGCAACTGACGGATTGGTATCAACGGCGCTTCCGGTCCTGCGTTGGCTGAATCGGCGTCAATTTGCGTCAAACATTTCAGCGCATGTTCCAGGACACCGGGCATCGGCTCCTGCAGGCCCGTCAGTTTCAGCAGCCACTGAGTGCCGGTGGCACTGAACGCGATTTCGACGCCGGCCTGCCGTGCATCTTCCTGAGTTTCCTGCAGACTGCGTTGCAGCTTGCCTTGCAGATCGACGCCAGCCTGCGCTGCGGTTTGCCAACGCAAGTAGATCGCGCCGTGATCAGTGTGGTCCGGCAGCGCCTGACTGAACTGCATCGGTGAACGCTCACGCCGCCCGCGCGAGCGATCCTGAGCGAAAGTGCGCAATCCACGATGGGCGCTGGTCTGGCCGCGGATCAGCCCGGCGTTGGCCAGCGGTTGGCTGGAACCGAGGAATGGGTTGGCGGCAGGCCGATGCCAGTGCGCGCTGAAGTTATCCACAACACCGATGTCGCGCAGGATGTGTTTGAGTGCGGCCACGCCGTTTTCCGACAAGCCGCGTTCAAGCTGTTCGCTGTCGCGGCGCGCCAGTTGCAGTGCGCCACTGACTTGCTGCTGGCGTTCCAGCAATTTGGCGTATTCCTCGTGTAGCGCTGCCCAATCCTGTTGCGCGGCGAAGAAGCTCAACCAGTCCAGCAGCTGTTCACGAATGGCGCTGAGGGATTCGGCGGGGGCGGTGAATTGCAGGTGCAGCAACGCTTGCCCGGCGAACTGATACAGCGGCACCGCTTTCAAACCGTCCGCGAGGCGTTGTTGCTGCAAATGGGCGAGCAAACCGCCGGGCTTGGCGCTGCTCAGCCAATGGCAGAGAAACACCAGCGCTTCGGCGGACGAGTCGGGCAGCGCTTCGAAAGCGAACAACAGATGGCTGCTCCGCTCGCCGACCTGTTGATAACTGTTCACCGCCAAGGGCACGGTCGCTGCCTGTTCGAGCTTATCCCCAACCGGCAGCGCGGCGGCAAACTGCTGCGCCAGTATGCGTAACGCCTCAATGCTCTGCGGTCCGACCAGGCTCAGCGTCATTTGCCCGCTGCGATAAAACTGCTGATGGAAATCCTTCAGCGCCTGTTGAAACGCTGGTAACTCAACTTTCAGGCTGTCGCGATTCCCCGCATGAAATCCGCGCAGCGGATGTGTTGCCGGCAAACCGTCGTATAACGCCAGTTCCTGCTGAGCTATGGGATCTTGCGACCACGCGACAAATTCCGCGTCCAGTACTTCCCGTTCGCGCAATTGATCGTCCGGATTCATACGCGGCTGGGCGAGCATGTCTGACAGACGCTCAAGCCCGGCACTGAAGGCCGAGGTCGGCAGTTCGAAGAAGAAGTCGGTGGTGCGTTCACGGGTGCTGGCGTTCACTTGGCCACCGTGACTTTGCACATAGGCCATCAGCGCCTGACTCGCAGGAAATCGCTCGGTACCGAGAAACAGCAAATGCTCGAGAAAATGCGCCAGTCCCGGCCACTCCAGCGGCACGTCATGACTACCGGCGGCCACCCGCAATGCAGCGGCACTGCGCTTCAAACCGGGCACCTGACGCAGGGTCACGCGCAAGCCGTTGGCCAGGGTTTCAGTGTGGGGGCGGGTGTGAGTCGGCGCAGGCATGGGCACTTCCAGAACAGTGAAGTGCCCATGCTAGCGGATTGCGTGGGGTCAGCGCTTGTTCAGCGCGTGGTAAAGCTCGGGGCGACGGTCGTTGAGGTAGTGATTGGCCGCGCGGGAATCGGCCATCAATTGCCGATCCAGCTCACCGACGATCAACGCTTCATCGAGGCCGGCCTGGGCGATACGGCTGCCGTCCGGCGCAGCGATGCTGCTTTGCCCGCAATAGTGGATCTCGCCTTCCTGTCCGCAGTAATTGGCGTACGCCACGTAGCATTGGTTTTCGAAGGCGCGGGAACGCACGGTGACGTCGGCGACGAAATCGAACGGAATCATGTTCGCCGTCGGTACCAAAATCAGCTCGGCACCGGCCAACGCCAAACGCCGCGCATTCTCCGGAAACTCGAGGTCGTAGCAGATCAGGAAACCGATTTTCCAGCCGTTGAGTTCGACGATGGGAAAGTCATCATCCCCCGGGCTGAACATCGACCGATCGAGATCGCCGAACAGGTGGGTCTTGCGGTAATTGCACAGGCGCTCGCCGTGCGCGTCGATCAACTGCACGGCGTTGTAGATCTGCCCGTCGGCCGTGCGCTCGGGGTACCCGTAAGCGATCGCCAGCCCGGCGGCTTTGGCGATTCGACCGATCTGTTGCGCCCATTCGCCGTTGTAGACCTCGGCCAAGGTGCTGACCGCTTCCTTGCCGATGTTGTAGCCGCTCAGAAACATTTCCGGCAGCACCAGCAGGTCGGCACCCTTGGCCTCCATCGCCAGTTGCTGCAGGCGATGCAGGTTGGCGGCGGGTTCCAGGGGCAGCGGTGGACATTGGTAAAGGGCGACACGCATCGGGGAATCCTCTTACTCGGGCAGGGCGATAGGGCCGATGTCTTTGAACACATCACCCGGGCCCGGGTTCTCTTTATGTGTCGAACCGTCGAAGTGTTTCATGATGCCCCACACCGCGTTGAGTGAAGTCTGCACCGCGCCTTCGACCCACGCCGGCGTCCACGACACATCGTCGCCGGCGATGAAAATCCCGCGCTGCTCCGCTGGCATGTCGTCCTGCATGAAGTGCGCGTACATCCGCTGGTTATAGCGATAGTGGCCGGGCAGGGCGCCTTTGAATGCGCCGAGGAAGTACGGATCGGCTTCCCACGACACGGTGATCGGATCACCGATGATCCGTGCGGCGATGTCGACTTTCGGGTAGATCTTCTTCAGCGCGTTCAACGCCAGCTCCACGCGTTTTTCTACCGGGTGCGGCAGCATCTTCAGCGCGTCGCTCATCCACGAATAGGACAGGCAGATCACCCCCGGCTTGTCGTCACCGTTGTCGAACAGATAGGTACCGCGGGTCAGGCGATCGGTGAGGGTCATGCTCATCAGGTCGCGGCCGGTTTCCGGATCCTTGTCCTTCCAGAACGGGCGGTCGACCATCACGAAGGTCTTCGACGACTGCATGTAGCGCGTGCGGTCCAGCGCCATCCACATTTTTTGCGAGAACAGGGTTTCGTCGCATTCGATCTGCGTGGTCAGCAACCAGCTCTGGCAGGTGGTCAGCACGGCGGCGTATTCGCGGGTGTCGCCGTTGTTGTCGGTGACAGCGAAACGGCCGTCCGGCGCGTGAGCGATTTTCTTCACGCCGGAGCGCGGCGCGCCACGGTGCAGGGATTTCAGACTGGTGCCTTGCGGCCAGTGCACGCAACGCTCCGGTACATGGCGCCAGATGCCTTGCGGCACTTGCTCCACACCGCCCACCACCAGGTGCTGGTGATCGTCGCAGTTGGTCATCACCACGCGGAAAATTTCCAGCATCGAGTTGGGGAAGTCCGAATCCCAGCCGCCGGTACCGAAACCGACCTGACCGAACACTTCGCGGTGATGAAACGACAGTTTGGCGAAGGCCTTGGAGGTGGCCACGAAGTCGTAGAACGTGCGGTCGTCCCACAGCGGCACGAGTTTGTTCCACAGTTCTTTGAGGCGTGGCACATCGCGGTCACGGATGGCTTGCTGGATATCAGCGAACTGCGAGCCCGCCTCCAGCGCATCCGCCCAGGCGTCAGCCACTTCCTGAAACAGTGCAGGAAGATCCTTCAGGCTTTGTGCGTAATGGGTTTTGCCTTCCAGATCGATCACCGTGCTGCCGGAGGCTGGCGTCAGCGGGTTCGGGAACGGTTTGGTCTCAAGCCCGAGTTTGTCGACGTAGTGGTAGAACGCCGTGGAGGAGACGGGGAAACGCATGCCGCCCAGTTCCGCGACGATGCCGTCGGTACCGTTGAACGCCTGCGAACGCAGGCGCCCACCGAGCTTCGAAGCTTCGTATACCACCGGTTTCAGGCCGAGCTTCATCAGCTCGTACGCGGCCACCAGACCAGCGATACCCGCGCCGACAATCGCCACTTCAGCGCCATGGTGGTGCTCAGGAATGCTGCCGAGACCGGCCGGGTGTTCGATCCAGTCGTCAAACGCGAACGGAAAGTCCGGGCCGAAAATGGTGACGGGTTTCTTACCGTCTGCAGGATGGCGATTGTTCTTGTTCATGGCTGACCTTGCTGGCGACCCGACGCAGGATGCGCGTCTGAGTATAGGAAAAGATGCCAGCCATTCTAGGGAGCCTGGAATACGTTAATAAGACGCAATCTGTCGTCGTTTTGCCATTTAACTGATCAATATGACGATAGGTGGCTGCATACTGACCAAGTTTAGGAGATTAGTCCGTTCCCACAGTGGATTTGTACCTGACGCAGGTTCTGCGCGCGCCCCAGTCAAAATGTGGGAGCGGGCTTGCCCGCGAAGAGTCCCTCTCAGCCAACACATTTAAACCGGCTGCCCCCGATCGATCTTGCTACTCAAAATGATCGACGTCGTCGTCTTCTCCACCCCATCCACACTGCCAATCTGATCCAGCAACTGATCGAGCTGCTCCGGCGAGTCGGTGCGCAACCACGCCACATAATCAAATTCGCCACTCACCGCACACAACTGCTGCACCTGCGCCATCGCGCTCAGCCGGCGCAACACTTCCTTGCCGGAACGCGGCTGCACCTTGATCCCGACATACGCCTGCAACCCGCCATCGACCACGCGCTGCCCCAGACGCACGCCATAACCGGTGATCACCTTGGCCTTCTCCAGCCGCGCCAACCGCGAAGTCACGGTGGTGCGCGCAATGCCCAAGTGTCGGGCAAGCATCGCCACGCTTTCGCGGGCGTTGATTTGCAGGGCGGCGATCAGCTGGCGGTCGATTTCGTCGAGGGCGGGGGGGCGGGTGTCGGGCAAAGGGGCGGCTCCAAAGGCGCGGGTTGGTAGGCCAGAACATGTTACAGACTCTGCCAGTGAGATATAGAGGTCACGCAAAGACGGAAAAGCCGCACAATTGCGCGGCTTATTGAGCGAAAAGCAACTATTGAGCGTAGCGCTGTGCGAAGTCGGCAATTTTCTGTGTTGCCTGGAAATCAACCAACTGCAGGCCACGCGCCTCAATACTCTCCTTCGCAACTTCCACCGCTTTGTGGTGGCGAGGTGATTCGTTCTCTGCAGGAGTGCTCACGGGGATGAGCACGTTTTGCAACTGAATTATGCCTTCCTGCTCCGCTCTCACGAATTTCATCAGCCACTGATCGCAGTGGTCGAGTATCGCGCTGGGCTCTGACTGGTCAAAAGCCAAGGGTTTAATAGCCGCCACGACCTTATTGCGATGCACCAGGGGGAGATGCAATTTGGTGAGATCGCCGGCCAGCGTGTCATCACGGAAATTGCGAATCGATGCCTGCGAAAACATTTCCCGGATCTCTCGAACCATCACCTCTTCACGACGCTCACGGCCAACGCCTTGACGATCAATGTAGCGGTTGAACAGCGCAGCGAGCGTATCGTCGAGATTTTCCACCAGTATCGAGCGCATGGGGCTGAAGCGAATCATCGACTCCTTCGGTTCCGTCATGAATCGGAAGTGGTTAACGATCTGCGACTCTTGAGCGCCTGCTGTCATGAGGCGGATGCTGTCGAGTTCGTTTTGGGCTATTTCCATCGCCTTGGCAAAAAGGTTACTGCACTCAAAGAAATGATTGACCCGTTTCAGATTTTTACGAGCGAGTTTGTACTCCATGCGGCCGATAGCGGGCGCCGAGAGAACGATGCCCACATTGGCAAACTCTTCGGTCTCCGCAAAAGGCGCGAAGCGCACAATGCTGTAAAGACAGGTGTATTTCATTTCAGGACGCTCCAGAATTCGTCCGATTGGCAAAGCATCAGGTTGTGTTCGATTTCTTCAAGCAGAGTTTCCAGCCCGAGTGCTCCGATGGCCTCACGCCACTCGTCAGGAATATCTGAGCATAGGTCACGAAATCGTCCAGCAGTGTCATGCATCCGCTGATGCGTATTCAACTTTATCCACCAGATCCAAACGCCATGCCCGATTTTCGGGGCCAAACACATGGCTTTCAGCGAACCTTGAAGCGTCCAGTGGCCATTGGAATGCCTGGTTGTGATCGATCAGCTGTAGCTGATTGTTGGTACTGCACATAAGCAGATTCGGACGCCCACCAAGTGGTCCCAATTGGCGATCACTGTTACCGACCCAGTAATCAAATGCGAAGACGGCTTTTTGAAGGTTGCTCGGAACCTGCAGTGCTTGTGAATACAGTAGGTCAGCAGCGTCGGCGACGTAAGCAAGGGCATAGCTGTCCCCTGGTCCGAGATCACTACGAGCTTCCGGGTTATAACGCAACAAAGCTGGATCGACATAGATACAGCCATGCTCGGGGATCGGTAAGCCGAACTGAGCAGCCAATCGGGCGCAGAGTAGTTCGGCAATGCGTTCGGCGGGCGGCAGTTCCAAACCTTTGACCACATAGTGTTTGTCATTGTTTGCCCGACACAGGAATGGGCGTGTGATGCCTCCTTCCAATCGACGAATGATCTCCACCGCTTCTATGTAGTTAACGACGGCCATTCATGGCTCCCTCATAAATCTGCTTGGAAGACAATACTGGTCTGTCTCTCGATGCACCATGTCTCGTAATCATTTCCGGGCGACATTCAGTGGGTATTAGGGTGAAAAGGCATCGACGTCCCGATTTGCCGGAGCGCGTATCTAGGAAAGTAGCGACAAACCTGCGTTTGATTCCGTGTCGTAATTCTCTGATGGTTGATGACTTTCACCACATCATCAATCACCGCTTTGCTCATCGGCGCCAGGAAATGAGCGCCCTAGGTATAGCGGGCGGTTTTTTGTCGTAATCGACATTTTCAGCGAAGGGCTTGATCAGAAACAGCAGGTCGGAGGCTTGAGCCAGTGCGTCGCCGATCGGGACGTCGGCGCTGACGGGAAGAGGGGGTGGTTGGCGCAGTAGATGAAGGGGGTGAGGCCAATGTTTTTTTGAATCTGCGGGCGAGTCTGTTTCAATCATGGTGATAATCCCTGGTTCAAGGAGCCGGTCCATCCGTTTCCAAGCGAATGAGTGGCGGCTGTACGCAGGTTGGAAAACCGGGAACCAAGGAACCGGCACGCCCGAAGACGTCCCACGCTCAGCCACCATAAAAAGAGCAGGTGCGTTTTGATTCGACGGGTTTCAAAGCCCGACCGCTGATAAGCAGCGACGCCTCGAGAGTATCCCGCCAAAGACCAGCCCAACAGACATCAAAGCCTTTAAAATCACAGCTTCGGAACTTGCCTACAGACTCCGAGGAAGTCTTCCGAACATTGCGCTCGCAGAAATTGTTCCCCCAACCGATCGCCCAAGAAAAAGCCGCGCATGTAGCGCGGCTTTCAAATGTGGTGGGCCCACACGGACTTGAACCGTGGACCAAAGGATTATGAGTCCTCTGCTCTAACCAACTGAGCTATAGGCCCTCAGTAGGTCGCGGATTATAGCGACGGTTTCTCGGCTGTGCTATCCGAATAATCCGATACGGTTACACGAAGAAACGTTGCGGCGAATTCTTCTGGGGGCAGTGGCAGGCTGACGATGTAGCCCTGAATCTGCTCGCAGCCCTCAGCCGCCAGAAATTGTTGTTGCGCCTGGGATTCCACGCCTTCGGCAATCACGGTGAATTGCATGCTCCGGCCCAGTGCGATGATCGCCCGCACAATCGCCGCGTCGTGCGGGTCGTCGGGCAGCCCGCGAACAAAAGACTGGTCAATCTTGAGGATGTCCAGCGGCAGGCGTTTCAGGTAACTGAGCGAAGAATAACCGGTACCGAAGTCGTCGATCGCCAGTTGTACACCCAGATGTTTGAGCTGGTGCAGCACCGCCAAGGCCTCTTCAGCCTGACTCATGATGAAGTTTTCGGTAATTTCCAGTTGCAGTAAATCCGGCTGCAGACGGTTGTCCCTGAGCAGTTGTTCGATACGCCCGAGCAGATTCGGCTGGCGCAGTTGCGCACCGGCGAGGTTGACTGACAGCGGGCCGAGGCTGTCGTAGATCTGATTCCACTCGAACATCTGCCGGCAGGCGGTCTCGAGCACCCAATCACCGATCTGCAAGATCATGCCGTTCTCTTCGGCCAGCGGGATGAAGTGCTCGGGCGGCACTTCGCCGAAGGTCGGGTGGCGCCAGCGGATCAGTGCTTCGGCGCCGACCAGGCGATGGTCGTCGAGGCTGATTTTCGGTTGGTAGTAGAGGAACAACTCTTCGCGTTCGATGGCCCGGCGCAGTTCGTGTTTCAGTGCCACGCGTTCGCTGGCTTGGGCGGTGAGATCGCGGGTGTAGCTTTCGACGCGGTTGCGGCCCTTGGCTTTGGAGCGGTACATCGCGGCGTCGGCGTTTTTCACCAGGGTGGCAACGTCGCAGCCATCCCGTGGGTAGAGGCTGGTGCCGATGCTGGCGCTGATGAAAAACTCGTGCTCACCGGCCTGAAACGGTGCGCCAAAGCAGTTGAGCAGTTTGATAGCGATATTGTCGGCATCACTGGCTTGTTGCAGGCCCGGCAGCAGGATAATGAATTCATCCCCGCCCAGTCGGGCGACGGTGTCGATATCGCGCAATTGCTCCTTCAGGCGTACGGCAATGCCTTTGAGCAACAGGTCGCCAACCGGGTGCCCGAGGCTGTCGTTGATGTGTTTGAAACGGTCGAGATCGAGAAACAGCACAGCGCCCTGACCGCCATTTTCCTGCTGACTGTTCAGCGCGGTGAGCAGGCGACTTTCGAACAGGGTGCGATTCGGCAGGCCGGTGAGTGGGTCGTGGTGCGCTTGATAGTCGAGTTTGGCTTGTGCGTGTTTGAGGCTGGAGATGTCAGCAAACACCGCGACGAAGTGGGTGATGAATTTGTCGCGGTTGCGCACGGCGCTAATGGCCAGCCAGCTCGGGTACAGCTCGCCGTTCTTGCGCCGGTTGGAAATCTCGCCTTGCCAGTGACCCTCGGCGGTCAATTGGTGCCACATCGCCGCGTAAAACGCGCTGTCATGCAGGCCGGAGGCGAGCAGGCGCGGGGTGTGGCCGAGGGCTTCGCTTTCGCTGTAGCCGGTAATTTCGGTGAACGCACGGTTCACCGCGCTGATATGCTGCTGGGTGTCGGTGATCAGCACGCCCTCGGCGGTGCTCTCGAAAACGGTGGCGGCCTGTTGCAGCTTTTCCTGCATCAGATGGCGTTCGGTGATGTCCCGGGCGATGGTCAGCATGCAGTCTTCTTCGCCGATCGGCAGCGGTCGGCTGGACACTTCGCACAGGCGGATCTGCCCGTCGCTGCGGCGGATATGGCAGGTGAAGTCGCGCACGAAGCCGTCGCGGTGCAACAGGTCGAGCATCTGCTTGCGTTCGTTGAGGTTGACCCAGATCCCCAGGTCCAGCGCCGAGCGATCCACCGACATCGCGCTATTGAATCCGGTGATGCGGCTGAAGCCCTCGTTGACTTCCAGCAGCAAGCCATCGCTCTGACGCGACAGCAGCAAGCCGTCCGGTGAGGCATGAAAAGCCTTGGCGAACTTCTCTTCGGAGGTTTGCAGTTGTTGTTGGGTTTCCTTGAGCTGAGTGATGTCGCGCACCACCACCACCAGCGCTGGAGTGGTGTCGAGGTCGAAGGGTTCGGCGGAGATCAGGCCGGTGAATACCTGACCGTTGTTGCGGCGAAAGGGCATCTCCAGGTTGCGGATGCTGCCGGCCTGCAAGCGCTGGAGCAGTCCTGGCCCGACCCCGGGAATGCCCCAGATGTTGAGTTCCGTGGCGGTCTGGCCTATGACTTCTTCGGCCTTCAAGCCGATCTGTTCTTCAAAGGCTTCGTTGACCTCCAACAGGCAGCCATCGGACAGCCTCGCGATGACCAGAATGTCCGGGCATTGCTGGAACACTGAAGCGAACTTCTGCTCCGACAGCCGCAATGCTTCTTCTGTACGTTTGGTCTCGCTGATGTCGATCATCAGCCCGCGCATCACCGGCTCATGGCCGTGCTCGATCAGGCTGACAATATCGCGCACCCACAGGCAGCGCCCGTCTGCGGTAATCACCCGATAATCGAGGGTGTGATCGCGCCCTTCGCGCACCGCCTCATCGCAGATGGCCTGGGCACGCGTCAGGTCGGCGGGGTGGATGATGTTGCGCCAGAAACCCGGAATCAGCCAGTGCGCCTGTGGATAACCGAGCAGATCCTCGGCATGCGGCGACACATAGCTGTAGGTGAAGTCGCTCATGCGCGCTTCCCAGGCGATGGCCGACAGGCTCTCCACCAGTCCGCGGTAGTGGTATTCGCTGCTGCGCAATTCCTGTTCGAGGTCGACGCGGCGGGCGATTTCCGAACTCAGGCGGCGATTGATGCGAATGACCACGGCCAGGATGATCATCAGCAATAACAGGCCCGGCAGGCCGTAAATCAGCAAATCCGACCAGAATGTCCGATGATCGAGGACATTGCCGACCCAATGTTCCTGAATGCTGCTGATTTCCTCCGGGCTCATGTCCGCCAGGACCTTGTCCAGAATGCCCACCAGCATTTTGTTGTCACGGGGCACGCCCATGGCCAACTGGTAGCGATACGGGGTTTCGCCGCTTACGTATAAACCGTCGAGCTTGAGCTGGCGCAGGCTCCAGACGCTGGAGGCGAGATCGCCGACGACCGCATCTACTTCATCGGTAGCCAGGGCCTGCAAGGCTGAGCTGACATTGGGCATGGCCACCAGATTCAGATCCGGATGGTGGGTGCGCAACAGTTCGTGGGGGGCGTAGTTTTCCACCACGGCGATCTTCAGTCCGTACAGGTCTTCGATTTTGCGCGGTTGCGCGCCGCCGATATGGGCGAGGATCACGATCGGGAAATCGAGATAAGGGCGAGTAAACGACAGATAGTTCTGGCGTTCGGGCGTGGACATGATCCCGGGCAGCAGATCAATCTTGCCGGTTTTCACCTGCGCCAGCACCTCAGTCCAGCTCGACGGCTCGACCGGGGTGAGTTTGACGGCCAGGCGCTGGCGGATCACGTCGATGTAATCAGCGGCCAGGCCTTGATAGCGATTCTGTTCATCACGGAACTCGAACGGCGGCCACGAGGCATCGACACCCAGGCGCAAGTCCGGGTGAGCCGCGAGCCAGCTACGTTCTTCATCGGTCAGAGTCAGCGCGTTAGCCGTTGCGGTCCAGATCATCAGTGACAGCAAGAAAAGCACGGGCGCCAGTCTGGGCATAACCGTCTCGTTAGGGCACGGGATTGATTGTTTCGAGTGTAGACGGGGTATGCGGGGGAGGGGCGGTGCGAGGGATTTAATCTGCCGTATAAACAAAACCCCCGGCCTGGGCCGGGGGTTCTGGTATCACTCGTCGAGGAAGGAGCGCAGATGCTCGCTTCGCGTCGGGTGGCGCAGCTTGCGCAGCGCCTTGGCTTCGATCTGACGGATCCGCTCGCGCGTTACGTCAAACTGTTTGCCCACTTCTTCGAGTGTGTGGTCGGTGTTCATGTCGATACCGAAGCGCATGCGCAGTACTTTGGCTTCACGGGCTGTGAGGCCGGACAGCACTTCGCGGGTTGCTTCTTTCAAGCTTTCAACGGTTGCCACATCGATTGGCGACTGCATGGTCGAGTCTTCGATGAAGTCACCCAGATGAGAGTCTTCGTCATCACCGATCGGGGTTTCCATGGAGATCGGCTCTTTAGCGATCTTCAACACCTTGCGGATCTTGTCCTCAGGCATTTCCATGCGTTCGCCAAGCTCTTCCGGAGTCGGTTCGCGACCCATTTCCTGCAGCATCTGGCGGGAAATGCGGTTGAGCTTGTTGATCGTCTCGATCATGTGCACCGGAATACGGATGGTGCGAGCCTGGTCGGCGATCGAGCGAGTGATCGCCTGACGGATCCACCAGGTGGCATAAGTCGAGAACTTGTAACCACGACGGTATTCGAACTTGTCCACCGCTTTCATCAGACCGATGTTGCCTTCCTGGATCAGATCGAGGAATTGCAGGCCGCGGTTGGTGTACTTCTTGGCGATCGAGATCACCAGACGCAAGTTCGCTTCAACCATCTCTTTCTTCGCGCGGCGGGCCTTGGCCTCACCGATCGACATGCGACGGTTGATGTCCTTGATTTCAGCGATGGTCAGACCGGTCTCGGTTTCCAGCGCGATCAGCTTCTGCTGGCAACGGATGATGTCTGGCTGCACGCGACCAATGGCTTCGGCGTATTTGCTCTTGCCTTTGGCCAGGGCGTCGGACCAGCTTTCATCGACTTCATTGCCCGGGAACTGACGCAGGAAATCGGCGCGTGGCATACGTGCATCACGTACGCACAGTTGCATGATCGCGCGCTCTTGCTGACGCAGACGATCAAGGGCACTGCGAACACGCTCGACCAGGGCTTCGAATTGCTTCGGCACCAGTTTGATCGGCATGAACAGTTCGGCCAGGGCCAGCAACTCGGCAACGGCGGCCTTGTTGTGACGACCGTGCTTTTTCAGGGCCTTGCGGGTGATTTCCATCTGGTCGGACACAGCGCCGAAACGCTGGGCAGCGATGACCGGATCCGGACCGCTTTCGGCTTCCTCTTCGTCATCCGAAGCTTCGGCGTCATCGTCGTCGGTATCGTCGTCAGCCTTGGCGGCTTTCGCGTCGATCGGCGGTGGCACTTCGGCAGCAGGCGGCGCAATGCCGTCGTCCGGGTCGATGTAACCGCTCAGAACGTCGGACAGGCGACCACCTTCGGTGGTGACGCGAGTGTACTCGGAGAGAATGTGGTCAACCGTGCCTGGGAAGTGCGCGATAGCGCTCATCACCTCACGGATGCCTTCTTCGATACGCTTGGCGATTTCGATTTCGCCTTCACGAGTCAGAAGCTCGACCGTACCCATTTCACGCATGTACATGCGCACCGGGTCAGTGGTGCGACCGATATCGGTCTCCACCGCGGCCAACGCGGCGGCTGCTTCTTCCGCAGCGGCCTCGTCGGTATCGGCGTCGGCCAACATAAGGGCGTCCGCATCCGGAGCACTCTCGTGTACGGGGATCCCCATGTCGTTAATCATGCGGATGATGTCTTCCACCTGCTCCGGATCTGAAATATCCTCGGGCAGGTGGTCGTTGACCTCGGCGTAAGTCAGATACTTCTGCTCACGACCCAGTTTGATCAACTCAATAATACGAGACTGCTGTTGCGCTTTTCCGGACATAACACCCTATCCACTGAAGGTCTTGGCGGGCAAAAAACAAGCCGAGGATTATACCTGAGCTATGACCTCACGCGCCAGTTGAGGTCGGGTTTGATGCGGAAACATTGCGACTTAGTAGGTCGCGCAGTTGATTTTTCTCTTCGGCGCTCAGTTCGCTTTGACGCGCTTTCCTGAGCAACTGTTCCAGATTTCGCTCGCGTTGGCGGGCTGACAAGCTAGTAATGGTGTCGAAAAACTGTTGTTCAAGGTTTTCTCCGTCAATCAGCCACTCCTTTTCCGCCAGCGCCTTGAGCAAGCGACCCTGTTCAGTGCCATGCCATCGCGCGATCAACTGAAATGAGTTTAGCTTGGGATTCTTCTGTACGGCTTCAAGCAGCGCCACGAGCAACTGGGCATTGGTCTGATTTTCGTCCGCAATGTGCCCGGCGTCTTCGACACGTTCGGCCAGTTGCGGGTGGTGCAGCAACGTACGCAGGGCGGTCAGCGTCGGGGACTCGACGCCAATCGGCGTGCGCGGGCGCTGTTGATCGCGATCGCCGCCACGCTTGCCGTTCTTGTCCCAGGGTTTCTTGTCCCATTTCTTGCCGCCGGCGCCGGGTTTCTTTGGCGTCCACTCCTGCTGCGGCACATACATGTCCTGTGTCTGCGGCTGATGGTAGTCGCTGTAGTCCGGCATTGCGTCGTAATCAATGCCCGGATCGTAGGCCGGAGGAGCTTCCTGCGGCGCACTTTGCGCGAGCTGGCTGACCGTTTCGCTGCTCAGGCCGGTGATTTCGGTCAGGCGCTGGCGCATCAGAATACGCAGGTTGGCGCCCGGCACTTTGTCGATCAGCGGCGCGGCGAGGGTGGCCATGTGGGCCTTGCCTTCGAGCGAGCGCGGATCGGCTTCCTCGGTCAGTTGCTGGAAGAAATAATCTGCCAGCGGCTGGGCATGCTGATTGATGCGGGCCTTGAAGGCGTCAGTGCCTTCGGCGCGAACCAGCGTATCCGGATCTTCGCCTTCGGGCAGGAACAGGAAGCGCGCACGGCGCCCGTCCTGCAGGCACGGCAGTGTCGCCTCCAGTGCGCGCCATGCAGCATTGCGGCCGGCCTGGTCGCCATCGAAGCAGAACAGAACGTTGGGCACGACGCGAAACAGGCGCTTGAGGTGCTCTTCGCTGGTCGCTGTGCCCAAGGTTGCGACGGCATTGCGCAAGCCTTGCTGGGCGAGGGCGATGACGTCCATGTAACCCTCGACGACGATGATTTCGTCGAGGTTGCGGTTGTTCTTGCGTGCTTCATAGAGGCCGTAGAGTTCCTGGCCTTTATGGAAGACCGGGGTTTCCGGCGAGTTCAGGTATTTCGGCTTGTCGTCACCCAGTACCCGGCCACCGAAAGCGATGATCCGGCCACGGGTATCGCGGATCGGGAACATCACGCGATCGCGGAAGCGGTCATAGCGCTTGCCGGTTTCGGCGTTCTCGATCAGCAGGCCGGCGTCGATCATGGCCTTCTGTTGCAAAGTGTCGCTGCTCAAGTGCTTGAACAGATTGTCCCAGCCCGGCGGCGCAAAGCCGAGACCGAAGTCCCGGGCGATCTCGCCGGTCAGGCCGCGGCCCTTGAGGTAATCCACCGCAGCCTTGCGCGCCGGATGGCTCTTGAGCGCCTGGCGGTAGAAGTCGGCGGCGGCGCTGAGCAGCGGATACAGCGGCGAGTCGGTTGGCTGTCGCGGTTTGTGCGGACGGCCGCTTTCTTCGCGGGGGACTTCCATGCCGGCGGCTTTGGCCAGGTCCTCGACGGCCTGGGGGAAATCCAGGTTGTCGTGGTCCATGAGAAAGCCGAGGGCGTTGCCGCCGGCGCCGCAGCCGAAGCAGTAATAGAACTGCTTGTCGGGGCTGACGCTGAACGACGGGGTTTTCTCTTTATGGAACGGGCAGCAGGCGGTGTAGTTCTTGCCGGCCTTTTTCAGTTGCACGCGCGAGCTGACCACGTCGACGATGTCGGTGCGGTTCAGGAGGTCGTCAATAAAGCTCTGGGGAATCAGCCCGGCCATGGCGTTCTCGTATGCGCTGTAATGAGTCCGATGCGAAGGGCGGCCGGGCACAGGTCTTGAGTGAAGCGCACAAAGTGGGCGGTTCGACCGGTCGGTGCATATTCGCTGTCGGGAAGTGTATCTGCCGATAATCCACTGACGTTAGTACCCATCAGTCGTCGACTATTTGAAAGTGTTGCGCTGAATCCGCTGGCGGCCGATAAATGGCCTCGGATAGCTCAATAAAGCGGGCACGCATGGCGGTGCCTTGGGCTGATCGTCGTAAGAGGAATCAGTGGGTGTGCTCGTCAGTAGCCTTGAAAGACTCGTCAGAAAAGACGTGCACCGCTGGCAAAAGAGCCAGGTCTGACGCGTGAAGCAGATTTGTCTCGGTCGCGTGTGCGGCTTCGACGGTGAAGCATCAAGCGTTTTACGCAAATGCCATTAGCCCGGCTGAAGGCCGGGCTTAGGCAAGAAGCTTGCTACGAACGTCTGTGTATTAGTACAGACGAACGGCGCGGCGCTGTTCGCGCTGAACTTTCTTGGCGTGACGCTTAACAGCGGCTGCTGCTTTGCGCTTACGCTCAGAAGTTGGCTTCTCGTAAAATTCGCGGCTACGAACTTCAGCCAGTACACCGGCTTTTTCGCAGGAGCGCTTGAAACGACGCAGAGCTACGTCGAAGGGTTCGTTCTCTTTAACTTTGACGGCTGGCATCCAGAGCTACCTTCATTCATTACCGGGGTCAACATCCTCGCGGCAAAAGAGCACTTGAAGACGTCGGTTTTTAAGGGTTGCGGATGTTAACCCCTCATCGCTCGGAATGCAAAGCCTCTGATCGAAAACCGCTAGTCGGGGCATCGCGTGGCGACTATTATGCGCGCCTTCGAATTCAGCCTAAACAAGGCGCAAACCCATGCTAGTACTGGGATTAGAAACCTCCTGCGACGAAACCGGCGTCGCGCTATACGACAGTGAACGCGGCCTGCTGGCCGACGCGCTGTTCAGCCAGATCGACCTGCACCGCGTCTATGGCGGCGTGGTGCCGGAGCTGGCCTCGCGTGACCACGTCAAACGCATGCTGCCCTTGATTCGTCAGGTGTTGGCCGAGGCCGACTGCGTGCCGACCGAGATCGATGCGATCGCCTACACCGCGGGCCCGGGCCTGGTCGGGGCGCTGCTGGTCGGTGCCTCGTGCGCTCAGGCGCTGGCGTTTGCCTGGGGTATTCCGGCACTCGGTGTGCACCACATGGAAGGCCACTTGCTAGCGCCGATGCTGGAGCCAAAACCGCCGGAATTCCCGTTCGTCGCTTTGTTGGTGTCCGGTGGGCACACGCAACTGGTTCAGGTCGATGGAATTGGCCAATACAGCCTGCTCGGCGAGACCCTCGACGATGCCGCCGGTGAAGCGTTCGACAAAACCGCGAAAATGATGGGCCTCAATTATCCGGGCGGGCCGGAAATCGCCAAGCTGGCCGAGAAGGGCGTTGCGGGACGTTTCACCTTCCCGCGTCCGATGTGTGATCGCCCGGGCCTGGATTTCAGCTTCAGCGGCTTGAAGACCTTTGCCCTCAACACCTGGCAGCAATGCGTCAGCGCCGGGGACGACAGCGAGCAAGCCCGTTGCGACATTGCGCTGGCGTTCCAGCAGGCCGTGGTGGAGACTTTGACCATCAAATGCAAGCGCGCCCTGAAACACGCAGGCATGAAACGTCTGGTGATCGCTGGCGGCGTCAGTGCCAACAAGGCGTTGCGCGCTTCGCTGGAAAAGATGCTCGGCGATATGAAGGGCGATGTGTTTTACGCCCGTCCCGAGTTCTGCACCGACAATGGCGCGATGATCGCGTTTGCCGGTTGTCAGCGTTTGCAGGCCGGTCAGCAGGAAAGTCTGGCGATCAGCGTGCAGGCGCGCTGGCCGATGGAGCAGTTGTCGGCGCTGTAATGTGCGGCGCTCATGGGCGGTATTTAAAAATGCCGTTCGCGCCCGGCAAACAGGTCGCGTAGATTGCCGCGGTGGCGCCAGACGATCAGAAGCGTCAGCGCGCTCATCGGCAGCAGCGCCTCCGGCTCTTGCCAGGCAAGTAAGGGCAAGGTCAGGGGCGTGGCGATCAGCGCCGCCAGCGAGCTGGTACGGGTCAGGTAGAACGTCAGCAGCCAGGCGCACACCGCCAGCAGCGCGGCGGGTGGATACAGGCCCAGCAGCATGCCGGCAGCCGTGGCGACGCCTTTGCCGCCGCGAAAACGGAAATACAGCGGGAACAGGTGACCGATCACGGCGCACACGCCGATCCAGGCCTGATCCTGCAGCGAAAGGCCAGCGGCTGCTGCGATCAGCACCGGCAGCAGGCCTTTGCACAGATCACCGAGCAAGGTCAGGATCGCCAGTTTGCGACCGGCCAGGCGCAGCATGTTGGTGGCGCCAGCATTACCCGAGCCACTCATTCGCGGGTCCGGATTTCCGGTCAGGCGGCTGAGCAAAATGGCGAAGGACAGAGAGCCGAGCAGGTAGGCGAGAGTCGCCAGTAACCAAAACATGCTAACTATTCCGGGCGAGGACGCCCTGATTCTAACGGCGCATTGCGCCCTTGTCGTGCAGCGGAGAGAAGTGCTTGGACAGAGTGTTTATCGAGGGCCTGGAAGTCGACACCGTGATCGGTGCCTATGACTGGGAGCGCGGCATCCGTCAGTGCTTGCGTCTTGATCTGAGCTTCGCCTGGGACAATCGCCCGGCCGCCGCCGGTGACGACCTGACCCTGGCGCTCGATTACGCCAGCGTTTCCACGCGCATCCAGGCCTTTGCCGAACAAGCGCAATATCAATTGGTCGAGACCTTTGCCGAGCGTCTGGTCGAAGTGCTGATGACCGAGTTCAAGATTACCTGGGTTCGCCTGAAACTGACCAAGCCGGGCGCCGTGCCGGCCGCCAAGGGTGGCGTGGGTGTGGAGATCGAGCGCGGATGTCGCTGACTCAGGTGTACCTCGGGCTCGGTAGCAATATCGAGCGCGAAACCCATTTGCGCGCCGGGCTCGACGCTTTGGCGACATTTCTGGTGGATATCCGCTGTTCGGCGGTGTTCGAGAGCCAGCCAGTGGGAATCAAGAGCGGGCCGTTCTTCAATTTCGTAGTCTCGGCATTGACCGATCTGCCGTTGATGGAACTGGATCGACGCCTGAAATTCATCGAGGCCGATAATGGTCGCTATGCGCCGGATCGCAAGGGGCTGCCGCTGGATATCGACGTGCTGTTATACGGCGATCTGACCGGTAACTTCGACGGCTTGATCCTGCCGCGTGCCGAAATTCTGAAAAACGCCTTTGTGCTGTGGCCGCTGTCGCTGATTGCGCCGGACCGGGTGCATCCGGGTGTGGGAAAAAACTTCGCGACGTTGTGGGCCGAGGCGCAGATTGATCAGGTGTTGGCACCGGTGGGATTTGAATGGCGGGGCGAGCAATTGACCCCGCCGAGTCTTTAAAAGCAAAAGATCGCAGCCTGCGGCAACTCCTACACAGGGATTCGCGTTTCCATGTAGGAGCTGCCGCAGGCTGCGATCTTTTGATCTTGTTTCAAGCGTTCTCTTTGTACGCCTTCAACGCCTTGAGCCGCTCACGCTTGAGCGCTTCCCCAAGCTCCGGCCCTTTAAAACCCTTCTCCAGCAGCGGCTGCACCGCCACCCCGCGTGCCACATTGGCTGCTCCACGCAGATAATCGGCCTGTGGATAACTGCGCTGTTCCAGCCCCTTGCGTCCGCGCGCATCCATCTCGCACGCGACGATGAACTCCTCGAAACGCTGCGGGCGACGATACACGTCAAAGCTCTGCAAAAGCTCCAGCAAGGTCGATGCCTTCAGCTCCAGGGCGCGGTGGCCGTGGGTGTGGTACTGGCCGACCAGCAACGCCAGTTCCTGACAGTCCTTTGGCGCCTTGAAGCGTTCGTTGACCGCTTTGATCAGTTTCAACCCCGTGTGTTCATGGGCGATGTGCCGAGGCCACGCTTCTTCAGGAGTCAGGCCTTTGCCAAGATCGTGCAGCAGACAGGCCCAGCGTACGGTGAGCGGTTGTTTGTGCAGCGCCGATTGTTCCAGCACGCTGAGTGTGTGGAGCCCGGTATCGATTTCCGGGTGATGCGCTTCCGGTTGCGGCACGCCAAACAGCGCGTCAACTTCCGGCATCAGTACTTTCAGCGCGCCGCAGTCGCGAAGCACCTGAATGAATACCTGTGGCTGATCCTCCATAAGCGCGCGGGAGATTTCTTTCCAGCTGCGCTCGGCGGTCAACGCTTCCAGCTCGCCGGATTCGCTGAGCTGACGCATCAATTCCAGCGTTTCTGAGGCAACGGTGAAACCCAGTCCGGCATAACGCGCGGCAAAGCGCGCAACGCGCAGTACCCGGAGCGGATCTTCGGCAAATGCGGGGGAAACGTGACGCAGAATGCGCGCTTCGAGATCGCGCTGGCCATGGTACGGATCCGTCAGGTTCTGCTGATCATCCTCGGCCATTGCATTGATGGTCAGGTCGCGGCGGATCAGGTCCTCTTCAAGGGGGACTTCGGGGCTGGCGTGAAAGGTGAAGCCGCCATAACCGCGACCGCTTTTGCGTTCGGTGCGGGCGAGAGCGTATTCCTCGCCGGTTTGCGGGTGAAGGAATACCGGAAAATCCGCGCCAACCGGGCGATAACCCTTGGCGAGCATCTCGTCCGCCGTGGCGCCGACCACTACCCAATCAATATCGGTCACCGGTAACCCGAGCAAGCGATCGCGTACCGCACCGCCAACCTTGAAAATCTGCATAAAAAACCTCCGTTAGCCCGACAGGATAAACCTTGTGCCGGACTTTCGGAGGTCAGAACCGCAACTAGAGATGAATCACGGCCAGGTCGAGCCGGCCGTAATCACCCTCGCTGTGTTCACTGCGGGGCGGCACGTGATGGGTTTTCATGATCTGGTCGCCCTGCAGGGTTTCCAGATGAATGTCGAAGCCCCACAGCCGGTGCAGATGCTTGAGTACCTCATCGGTGGAGTCGCCCAGCGGTTTACGGTCGTGTTGCTGGTGACGCAAGGTCAGCGAGCGGTCGCCGCGTCGGTCGATGCTGTAGATCTGCACGTTCGGCTCACGGTTGCCGAGGTTGTACTGCGCAGCCAGGGTTTCACGGATGATCCGGTAACCGGTTTCGTCGTGGATCGCCGGCACCAGCAAATCGTCCTTCTGGTCGTCATCGAGGATGCTGAACAGCTTGAGGTCGCGGATGACCTTGGGTGACAAGTACTGCAGGATGAAGCTTTCGTCCTTGAAGCTGCTCATGGCGAACTTGATGGTCGAGAGCCAGTCGGAACCGGCAATGTCCGGGAACCAGCGCCGGTCTTCCTCGGTAGGGTTTTCGCACATGCGGCGAATGTCGCGATACATCGCAAAGCCCAGTGCGTAGGGGTTGATTCCGCTGTAATACGGGCTGTCGAAACCTGGCTGGAACACCACGCTGGTGTGCGAGGTAAGGAATTCCATCATGAAGCCGTCGGTTACCAGGCCTTCGTCATACAGATCGTTCATCAGCGTGTAGTGCCAGAACGTGGCCCAGCCTTCGTTCATCACCTGCGTCTGACGCTGTGGATAAAAATACTGGGCGATCTTGCGCACGATGCGCACGATCTCCCGTTGCCACGGCTCCAGCAACGGCGCGTGCTTCTCGATGAAATACAGGATGTTTTCCTGCGGCTCGGCCGGGAAGCGGGCGTTGTCCTTGTCGCTGTATTTGTCTGCGCCTTTGGGAATGGTGCGCCACAGATCGTTGATCTGCTTCTGCAGGTGCTCTTCGCGGTCCTTCTGCCGCCGACGTTCCTCTTCAGCAGAAATCGGATAAGGACGTTTGTAGCGGTCGACGCCATAGTTCATCAGCGCATGGCAGGAGTCGAGCAGGTCCTCCACCGCATCGATACCGTGGCGCTCCTCGCACTGCATGATGTACTGCTTGGCGAACACCAGGTAATCGATGATCGAGCTGGCGTCGGTCCAGGTGCGGAACAGATAGTTGCCCTTGAAGAAGCTGTTGTGGCCATAGCACGCGTGCGCCACAACCAGGGCCTGCATGCAGATGGTGTTTTCCTCCATCAGATAGGCGATGCACGGGTCGGAATTGATCACGATCTCGTAAGCCAGACCCATTTGCCCGCGGCTGTAGGATTTCTCGGTGCTGAGGAAGTGTTTGCCGTAGGACCAGTGGTGATAGCCCAGTGGCATGCCAACCGAGGCATAGGCGTCCATCATCTGCTCGGCGGTGATCACTTCGATCTGGTTGGGGTAAGTATCCAGAGCATACCGGGCCGCAATCCGGGCGATCTCGCGGTCGTAGGCCTGAATCAGCTCGAACGTCCATTCGGAGCCGGTGGAAATGGGTTGGCGCTTCTGCTCTTTGGCGGTCATGTCACTAACCTGCGCTGGAAGAGTTCACGGAAGACCGGATAAATATCCCCGGCCGAGACCAGCTGCTGCTGGGCAAACGTGTCGGAAAAGGCTTCGGCGATGCGTTCGTATTCGTACCAGAGGGCCTGGTGTTCGCGTGGGGTGATCTCCACATAAGTGTAGTACTGCACAAACGGCATGATCTGGTTGATCAGGATGTCGCGGCAGATCGGTGAGTCGTCGTTCCAGTTGTCGCCGTCGGAAGCCTGCGCTGCGTAGATGTTCCACTCGTTGCTCGGATAACGCTCGGCCATGATCTCCTGCATCAGTTTCAGGGCGCTGGAGACGATGGTGCCGCCGGTTTCCCGCGAGTAAAAGAACTCTTCCTCGTCCACTTCCCGGGCGCTGGTGTGGTGGCGAATGAACACCACGTCGATCTTGTCGTAGTTACGTTTGAGGAACAGGTACAGCAGGATGAAAAAGCGTTTGGCGATGTCCTTGGTGGCCTGGGTCATCGAACCGGAAACGTCCATCAGGCAGAACATCACCGCTTTGGAGCTGGGGTTGGGCTGCTTGACCAGCAGATTGTATTTGAGGTCGAACGTATCGAGAAACGGCACACGGTGGATGCGCGCACTGAGTTTCTCTATTTCGGCTTCGAGTTCCTGAATATCGCCGAAGTTGTCCGGCTCTTCGCGCTTTAATCGCGCCAGTTCCTCTTTGGCCTCGCGCAGCTTGGCGCGGCTGCTGCCGGACAGCGCAATGCGCCGGGCGTGGGCCGAACGCAGGGTGCGGATGATGTTGATCCGCGACGGGTTGCCCTCGTTGCTGATCCCGGCGCGCACGGTCTTGAACGTGTCAGTCCCGCTGAGATTGCGTTTCACCAGATTCGGCAGTTCGAGGTCTTCGAACATGAATTCGAGGAATTCTTCCTGAGTGATCTGGAAAACGAATTCGTCCATGCCCTCGCCGGAATTGCCAGCCTTGCCGGGACCGCGTCCGCCGCCACCTCCCGGTGGCCGGGCGATGTGTTCGCCGGCAGTGAATTCCTTGTTGCCGGGGTGAACCACGGTCTGTTTGCCGCCGCGACCGTGGTGAAGCACCGGTTCGTCGATGTCGCGACCGGGAATGCTGATCTGCTCACCGTGTTCCATGTCAGTGATGGAACGCCGGCTGACCGCCTCTTCGACAGCCTTCTTGATGTGATCACGGTAACGCCGCAGGAAGCGCTGGCGGTTCACCGTGCTCTTGTTCTTGCCATTGAGACGTCGGTCGATCACATAACTCATGACTGCTCCTTAGAAGCTGTCCTGCAAAGGCGGGAGCGGTCATGCAGCATTGAGCCGAATGCCAAGGGACGTACACGCTCCCCCAAGCGCTCTGGATGCTGCCTATACCTCGCTACCGACTTGCGAACACCTTCCAGAGGCCTGTGTAGCAGAAAATGCGGGCACAGGCCTCGGGCTGACGACAACCGGTCTGACCGGCCGCGGTTTACTGTGACTTTCTGACCCGCAGGTACCACTCGGACAGCAGTCGTACCTGTTTGTCGGTGTAGCCGCGTTCGACCATTCGAGTAACGAAGTCGTTGTGTTTCTGTTGATCCTCTTTGCTGGCCTTGGCATTGAAGCTGATGACTGGCAGCAGGTCTTCGGTGTTGGAGAACATTTTCTTCTCGATGACCACCCGCAGTTTTTCGTAGCTGAGCCAGGTCGGGTTTTTGCCGTTGTTGTTGGCTCGGGCGCGCAACACGAAGTTGACGATCTCGTTGCGGAAATCCTTCGGATTGCTGATGCCGGCCGGTTTCTCGATTTTCTCCAGTTCTTCGTTCAGGGCGACGCGGTTGAGAATCTCGCCGGTTTCCGGATCGCGGTATTCCTGATCCTGAATCCAGAAGTCCGCATACAGCACGTAGCGGTCGAAGATGTTTTGCCCGTACTCGCTGTAAGACTCCAGGTAAGCGGTCTGGATCTCCTTGCCGATGAATTCGATATAACGCGGCGCCAGGTACTCCTTGAGGTAGCGCAGGTAGCGTTCGCGGGTTTCAGCCTGGAACTGTTCCTGTTCGATCTGCTGCTCCAGCACATACAACAGGTGCACCGGGTTGGCGGCGATTTCATGCGGATCGAAGTTGAACACTTTGGACAGGATCTTGAAGGCAAAGCGGGTCGACAGACCGTTCATGCCTTCGTCGACGCCCGCCGAATCGCGGTATTCCTGGATCGACTTGGCCTTCGGATCGGTGTCCTTGAGGTTTTCCCCGTCGTAGACGCGCATCTTCGAATAGATGTTGGAGTTTTCCGGCTCCTTGAGGCGCGACAGCACAGTGAACTGCGCCAGCATCTTCAGGGTGTCCGGCGCGCAGTGAGCCTTGGCCAGCGAACTGTTGAACAGCAACTTGTCGTAGATCTTCACTTCGTCACTGACCCGCAGGCAGTACGGCACTTTGACGATATAGATCCGGTCGATGAAGGCTTCGTTGTTCTTGTTGTTGCGGAAGGTGTGCCATTCCGATTCGTTGGAGTGGGCGAGCAGGATCCCGGTGAACGGAATCGCACCGAGGCCTTCGGTACTGTTGTAGTTGCCTTCCTGGGTGGCGGTCAGCAATGGGTGCAGCACCTTGATCGGTGCCTTGAACATTTCGACGAATTCCATCAGGCCCTGGTTGGCCCGGCACAGCGCGCCGGAGTAGCTGTAGGCGTCGGCGTCGTTCTGTGGGTATTCCTCGAGTTTGCGGATGTCGACCTTGCCCACCAGCGCGGAGATGTCCTGGTTGTTCTCGTCGCCCGGTTCGGTCTTGGCCACGGCGAT
This sequence comes from Pseudomonas sp. m6p, assembly GCF_055760375.1. NCBI lineage: Bacteria > Pseudomonadati > Pseudomonadota > Gammaproteobacteria > Pseudomonadales > Pseudomonadaceae > Pseudomonas > Pseudomonas sp. m6p. Next base: position 5,174,140 of record NZ_CM147084.1, on the reverse strand, counting down.
CTGATTGAGGATCGACGGGTACAGCTTGACCACGCGGAACTGGCTGATGTCGCCGCCAAATTCAGCCAGGCGTTTGGTCGCCCATGGCGACATGATGGTGTTCAGGTAGCGCCGTGGGATGCCGAAGTCTTCCTCGAGGATCGCGCCATCTTCGGTGGCGTTGAACAGACCCAGAGGCGATTCGAATACCGGCGAGCCCTTGATCGCGTAGAAGGGCACTTTTTCCATCAGCTGTTTCAGCTTCTCGGCCAGGGACGATTTACCGCCACCGACGGGGCCGAGCAGGTAGAGAATCTGTTTCTTCTCTTCCAGGCCTTGGGCGGCATGGCGGAAATACGAGACGATCTGGTCGATGCATTCTTCCATCCCGTGGAAGTCTTCAAAGGCCGGATAGCGACGAATCACCTTGTTGGAGAAGATCCGCGACAGCCGCGAGTTGGTCGACGTATCGAGCAGCTCGGGTTCGCCAATAGCCATCAGTAGACGCTCGGCGGCGGAAACGTAAGCGCTGCGATCCTTTTTGCACAGCTCCAGGTACTCCTGCAGCGAGAGTTCTTCCTGGCGTGTGGACTCGAAGCGTTGTTGGAAGTGGCTAAAGATACTCATGACGTCACCTCGCTCGATACGTGGAGCCGACGCCGGATCACTCAGTCGATGCTGGCAAGCAGCCGTGGTGGCCGCTTGTTTACCCCCCAGAACACTTTCGCGGTCGACAACCTTGAAAGTCACTCCCGATGACCCGTGCGCCGGTGTACCGGCTCTCCCCTGTTTTGGATGGCCTGCGCTTAAGGATAGTTGGGAATTCGAGAGGTAAAGGCGAGATACGTAATTAGTTGTGGCAGACCGTTCGTCTGTCACGCGCAGGCCCGCGTGAGCCGGGGCCTGCGCGTGACAAAAAAATTATTCGGCGCCGCCTTGCGCGGTTTCCGCAGGATAAGTCGTACGCCACAGCTCGAAGCCGCCGTCCATGCTGTAGACGTCGGAGAAGCCCTGGCTGATCAGGTAAGCCGCAGCGTTCTGGCTGGAGTTGCCGTGATAACAGACCACCACCAACGGTGCGTCGAGATCGGCGTTACGGATGAATTCCGAGATCGAGTGGTTATCCAGATGGGTCGAGCCGGCGATGTGCAGCGCGGCATAGGTTTGCGGGTCGCGGATGTCGACCACCACTGCGCCTTGTTCACGCAGGGCCTGGGCCTGTTCCGGGGGGATTCGTTTGAATTCGCTCATGGCGGGTTCCTGTAGCTCGGCAGAATGCGCAGTCTAACGCGGGACGCTGACTGGCGACGTTTCGGGGATAAGTGGGGCGACGGTCGGGGCAAGCCCGCCGTGCTCATCGCATTTGCACGACACGCGCTCGCCGCTGTCGACGTTCATCAGGGTCAGGCTGCCGCCCCAGACACAACCGGTGTCCAGTGCCGAGACGCCCGGTTCGCGGACATCGCCTTCCAGTGCGGCCCAGTGGCCGAAAATGATCCGCAGGCCACGGGTTTTACGCTCCTTGTGCTGGAACCATGGCTTGTAGCCGGGCGGGGCAGTATCCAGGCCTTCCTTGCTTTTAAGATCGAGCTTGCCGTCGGCGGTGCAGAAGCGCATGCGGGTGAAATAGTTGGTGATCACGCGCAAACGGGTCACGCCGGTGAGATCACTGTCCCACTTCGCCGGCTCGTTGCCGTACATGCCATCGAGGTACAACGGAAACAGGTTGTCGTCACGCAGCGCGGCTTCGGCTTCGGCGGCGTACTTCAAGGCCTTGCGCAACGACCACTGCGGGGGGATGCCCGCGTGCACCATGGCGACTTCGCGTTGTTCGTCGTAGTGCATGAGTTTCTGTTGGCGCAGCCATTCGAGCAGGTCAGCCGCATCGGGGGCTTCGAGAATCTCGCGCAGGGTGTCGGATTTCTTCAGGCGCTCGATATTGTTGGCGGCGGCGAGCAGATGCAGATCGTGGTTGCCGAGTACGCAAACCAGTGAGTCGCGCATGCCGTAGAGAAACCGCAGGGTTTCCAGCGATTGAGGACCACGGTTGACCAGATCGCCGACCAGCCACAGCCGATCAAGCCCGGGGTCGAACGCGACTTGCTTGAGCAGGCATTTGAGCGGTGCAAGGCAGCCTTGCAGGTCGCCGACGGCGTACGTCGTCATCAGTGCAGGGCTCCAGGCACGGCGAGGCGGAAAGGCTTGATGATCGCGTCGAAATGCTTGCCATCGTCGGCGACCATTTCGTAGGTGCCCTGCATGGTGCCGACCTTGGTGGTCATCACTGTGCCGCTGCTGTAGGTGTGGCTTTTGCCGACCTCGATCAGCGGTTGCTGGCCGACAACGCCGGCGCCGCGAACCTCTTCGACATGCCCGTCACCGTCGGTAATCACCCAATGTCGTGACATCAGCTGGGCAGGGCGCTCGCCATTGTTCTGCACGGTGATGGTGTAGGCGAAGGCGAAGCGGTGGTGCTCGGGTTGCGATTGGTCTGCCAGGTAGCGGGTAACGACACTGACATCGACCTGATAACGAGGATCGGACATGCAAAAGGGCCTTAAGCAAAGCGGAACGCGAGGCGTAGCTGATGGGGAATCAGTCTAGGCAAGTATCGGGCAGTAAACCAGAGTGGCGTCCTGCCCGATAGCGTTCATCGCCGGTCAGTCGGCGGCGGGGGCGGCAGCAACCTGCTCGGCGAGCTTGTCGGCCAGGCGCACGAATGCGGCCAGGTCCAGTTGTTCGGGACGCAGGCTGCCATCGACGCCGGCGGCTTCGATCTCGGCGGCGGTCATCAATTGCTTGAGGGTGTTGCGCAGGGTCTTGCGACGCTGGTTGAAGGCTTCGCGAACGACGCGCTCCAGCAGGCGATGATCCTTGGCCGGGTGCGGCAGCACCGCGTGCGGCACCAGACGGACGATGGCCGAGTCGACCTTCGGCGGCGGATTGAACGCGCCCGGGCCGACGTTGAACAGGTGTTCCACGCGGCAGTGGTACTGAACCATGATCGACAGACGACCCCAGTCGCCGCCGCCCGGGCCTGCGGCCAGACGCTCGACCACTTCCTTCTGCAGCATGAAGTGCATGTCGCGAATGATGCCGGCGTTGTTCAGCAGATGGAAAATCAGCGGCGTGGAAATGTTGTAAGGCAGGTTGCCCACCACACGCAGACTGTTCGGCGCGGCGTTGAGGCTGTTGAAGTCGAACTTCAGCGCATCGCCCTGATGCAGGTTGAAGTTGCTCTTGCCGGCGAACTGCTGGTTGAGAATCGGGATCAGGTCCTTGTCCAGTTCCACCACGTCGAGTTGCGCGCCGGAGTTGAGGATGCCGGCGGTCAGTGCGCCCTGGCCCGGGCCGATTTCCAGCATGCGGTCGTCAGGCTTGGCGCTGATGGAGCGCAGGATGCGGTCGATGACGCCGGCATCGTGCAGGAAGTTCTGGCCAAAGCGTTTGCGCGCCTTGTGTTGGTATTGCTCGGTCATAAACGGGTCTCGGCCATCTGGTAGGCGGTTTCCAGGGCGACCTGCAGGCTGCCGGTGTCGATCTTGCCGCTGCCGGCCAGATCCAGGGCAGTGCCGTGGTCGACCGACGTGCGGATGATCGGCAGGCCGAGGGTCACGTTGACCGCCGCGCCGAAGCCTTTGTACTTCAGCACGGGCAGGCCCTGGTCGTGGTACATCGCCAGCACTGCGTCGCAGTGCTCCAGATATTTGGGGGTAAACAGAGTGTCGGCAGGCAGCGGGCCACGGAGGTCCATGCCCTCGCCGCGCAGGCGCTCCAATGTCGGTTCGATGATGTCGATTTCTTCATGGCCCAGGTGTCCGCCTTCACCGGCGTGCGGGTTGAGTCCGCAGACCAGAATGCGTGGCCGGGCGATGCCGAATTTGTCTTGCAGGTCGGCGTGCAGAATTCGCGTGACCCGCTCCAGCCGCTCCGGGGTGATTGCATCGGCAATCTCGCGCAGGGGCAGGTGAGTGGTCACCAGGGCCACGCGCAAACCGCGAGTAGCGAGCATCATCACCACTTGGGCGGTGTGGGTCAGGTCGGCCAGGAATTCCGTGTGTCCGGAGAACGGGATACCGGATTCGTTGATCACGCCCTTGTGTACCGGAGCGGTGATCATTCCGGCGAAGTCGCCGTTCAGGCAACCGTTGCCGGCACGGGTCAGGGTTTCGAGGACGAAGGCGGCGTTAGCCTTGTTCAGTTGTCCAGCGAACACGGGAGTGCTGAGTGGAGTGTCCCAGACATACAGGCTACCAGCGGGGGCTGGAACAGCCGGCCAGTTGTCAGGCGCAACCTCAAGCAAAGTGACGGCCAGCCCCAACTGCGCTGCCCGCTCGGTGAGCAGGTCGCGGCTGGTGATGGCAATCAGGGGATGTGGCTGGGCTTGCGAGGCGAGCAGCAGGCACAGGTCGGGACCGATGCCGGCTGGTTCGCCGGGTGTCAGCGCGAAACGCTTGGGTTTCACTGCGCTGCCTGGTCTGCACCAGGGAGTTTGATTTCTACGTAGGCTTCTTCACGAATCTGACGCAGCCAGTTTTGCAGCTCTTCATCGTATTTTTTGTTACGCAGAACATTCATTGCCTGTTGCTCGCGTGCCGATTCGGTGCTGTCGGTGGCGCGGCGGCCAAGGACTTCCAGCACGTGCCAGCCGTACTGGGTCTGGAACGGCTTGGACAGCTGACCCTGTGGGGTCTTGGCCATCACTTCGCGGAATTCCGGTACCAGTGCGTTCGGGTCAATCCAGTTCAGGTCGCCGCCGTTGAGCGCCGAGCCCGGGTCTTCGGAGTAGTTCTTCGCCAGTTCAGCGAAGTCTTCACCGGCGAGGATGCGCTCGTACAGCGATTGCACCAGGGCTTTGGTCTTGGCTTCGTCGCGGATCGGGCTTGGCTTGACCAGAATGTGGCGCACATGCACCTCATCACGCATCTGGGTTTCGCCACCCCGTTTGGCCAGCAGCTTGAGAATGATGAAACCACTCGGCGTGCGGGCAGGCTGAGTGATGTCGCCCACCGCCATGCTGCTCAACTCGCGGTCGAACGGCGGTGGCAGTTGCGCGGCTTTACGCCAGCCCATGTCGCCGCCTTCCAGCGCGTTGTCGCTGCCGGATTTGGCCACGGCCATCTGACCGAAGTCAGCGCCTTGCTTGAGTTGCTGGTAAACGTCCATCGCCTGACGGTAAGCGCTCTGAATCGCTTCAGAACTGGCGCTTTCCGGCGTCGGGATCAGGATGTTGGCCAGGTGCAGTTCTTCGGACAGTTGCATTTTGCCCAGGTCGGAAGCGAGGAAGTTCTTCACTTCCTGCTCGGAGACCTGAATGCGTTCTGCCACGCGGCGCTGACGCACACGGCTGATGATCATCTCGCGCTTGATCTGGTCACGGGCGTCGTCATAGGACAAACCGTCGTGAGCCAGGGCGGCGCGGAATTGATCCACGGTCATGTTGTTGCGCTGGGCGATGGTGCCGACTGCCTGGTTCAGCTCTTCGTCGGTAATGCGGATGCCGGAACGCTCGCCGATCTGCAGTTGCAGGTTTTCGACGATCAGGCGCTCGAGCACCTGCTGATCCAGCACGCCCGGAGGCGGCATGCCGCCGCCACGCTTGGCGATGGTCTGCTGAACTTCATGGACACGCTGGTCCAGCTGGCTCTGCATGACCACGTCGTTATCAACGATCGCAACCACTTTATCGATGGACTGTACTGCGGCGTTGGCCGCAGTACCCAGGAACAGCGCGCCCAGCAACAGCGGGCGCAGAGAATCAGAAAGCTTGGTCTTCACGTTGACGATAACCTTGGATGCCTTTGTCGAGGAAGCTCTCTACCTTGGCGCCAGTCAGGCCGCCGAGTCCCTTCAGAACAATTTGGAGGAAGACGCCGTGGTCGCCTTTTTCGTTTTGCGGAGCTTCCTGACTGAATTCGTCGTAGGAAACCCAGTAACGGTTGATCAGGCGCAGTTTCCAGCAGCAGTTGTCGTACTCGAAACCACCAAAGGCTTCCAGCGTACGGTTGCGGTTGTAGTCGTACTGCCAGCGGCTGATCGCGCTCCATTGTGGAACGATCGGCCAGATGACCGAGAAGTCATGCTGCTGGATCTTGTAGTAGTCCTTCACGTAGCCAGCCTGGCCCGGAGTGCCGTAGTCGCCACCCGTCTGCCATTTACCCGTGGTCTGGTCGTAACGGATCTGGTCGTTACGATAGCGATAACCGACGTTGACCACCTTGTTCGGGTTGTCTTCAGGCTGGTAGTGGAACATCGCGCTGCCGGAGCGTGGGCTGCGGCTGTCCGGGTCCCAGTTGTAATCGGCCGTGGTGCGCCAGTCGCGGTTCCAGCGGTATTCGTATTCCAGCGCGTATGGCGATACGTCGGACTGGGCATCCTTGCGATCCTTGAACACAATGCCTGGCAGTTGGACTTCACGATCCTTGAAGTAGTAAGCCTGACCGACGCTGATACGTTGACGCTCGAATCCATCGTCTTCGATCCAGCGGCTGGTTACACCCAGCGAAAGTTTGTTCTCGTCACCGACACGGTCGGAACCGGAGAAGCGGTTGTCGCGGAACAGCGACGCGTAGTTGAAGGTGTATTCGCTGGTGTCGAATACTGGAATGTCCTTCTGGTCTTTCTCAGGTACATAGAGGTAGAACAGGCGAGGTTCCAGCGTTTGGCGATAATTTTTGCCGAAGAACGACGTATTGCGGTCGAAGTACAAGCCACTGTCGATGCTCGCGATCGGTACACCGCGGTTCTGCGAACTGCTGAACGATTCGCCGAGAGCGGAGGCGTCGTTACGGTTTGTCACCAGATCATTTTTGCCCTGGCCATCAAGATCGAGATCGTACTGAGTGTATTGATACTTGAGCGATGGCTTCAGGAAACCATAGGTCCAGTTCATTGGCAGACTGACACCTGGCTTCAGGTTCAAGCGTGTGCCATTGGCGCGGGCCAACCCGGAAACGTTTGTGTCGAGTCGATCCGACAGATTGCCGTTTTCATCAGAGAACTGGCCCGTTTTCAGATCACGATCAAACCGCACAAGCTCGGTCTCGTAATCGAAGTTCAAACCTTCCGGGTGATACGGCAGCTGACCGTTGAAGGTGATCTGTGGCAGACGACCGTAAGGCGTGATGTTCGAAACGGTCGCGAGTTGGTACTGCTGAGCGTTCAACATGGCGGTATACGAGTCGCCACGATAGGTCACCGAACCCTGCTGGTTCACGAAGTCAGCGCTCTTCACACCGATCTGATCGGTGGTCAGGTCCTGGAAGTAGTACGGGTCGCTGATCTTGGTGTAGTCAACCTGAGTCATCACACGGGAGTCGAGACCGCCCTTGTGCTGCCAGTTGTACATGTAGCGATTTTTTTCGTAATCGGTCTGTTTGCTGCGATCGGTATCTTCGTCGTTCAGATACGCCGCACCGAACTGGCCTTCGCTGGACTTGGTCAGGTAACGGAACTCGCCTTCGACCAGCATGCCGCGCTTGCTCATGTAACGCGGGTACAACGTGGCGTCGTAGTTCGGTGCCAGGTTGAAGTAGTACGGGGTGACCAGCATGAAGCCGGTATCGCTGCCGGTGCCGATGGTCGGCGGCAGGAAACCCGATTGGCGACGGTCGTCGATCGGGAAGTAGATGTACGGCGTGTACAGGATCGGAATGTCCTTGACCCGCAGTGTCACGTTGGTCGCGGTACCGAAGCCGGTGGCAGGGTTCAGGGTGATGTTGTTGCCCTTGAGCTGCCAGGCGTTGCTGTTCGGTTCGCACGTGGTGTACGTGCCGTCCTTCAAGCGGATGATCGCGTTCTCGGCACGCTTGGCGTATAGCGCGTTACCGCGGATGCGCGATTTGTGCATCACGTATTCGGCGTTGTCGACCTTGGCTTCACCGGTGTCGAGCTGCACATCGGCGTGGTCGCCGACGATCAGTGCACCGTTGTCGCGAATGCGCACGTCGCCATTGAGTTCGGCACGGCTCTCGGCCTGATACAGGCTGGCCTCGTCGGACTCGACCTGCATGCTGCCCTGACGCAGGACCACGTCGCCGGCCAGCGTACCCACCTGATCTTCGGTGTTGTAGCGCGAGGCCTTGGCGCCGATAAAGGTCGGTGCGTCACTTTTATTCGTCTTGTCATTCATGCCAGGACGAATCGGTTCGATATAGGAACCAGAGCAGTAAGGACCGGTCTCGGCCAATTGGGCGGCGGTGAGCTTCTCGCGCGGAACCCAGTCGAGGTGACTGTAGTCTTCGCTACGGGATTTCAGGCCGCGGCCCTTGGCTTCGGTGACCAGCACAGGCTTGGCGCCGCTGTCGGCAGTCGAACCGTTCTGGGCCGGGGCTTCGCCGGTGGCGCTGACAGCGCTGCCGTCATGCACCGGACGCGGCGGCAATGCCGCTGCCGGCGTCTTGGGCGCACAGGCCCAGCCACCCGTTGCCGAGACGGCGCAGTCATACTGCTCGGCGGCAACAACGAATTGACTGGCCAGAGGTTGCATAGCCAGCAGACTGCCGGTTACCAACAACGGAAATTTTTTACGAAACGCGGGGGATTTCAATGCCATCTTATTAGTCCGGGCTTCCTGCGTGCCATCTGCCCGCGGTGTGGGCCGCACGCCTCTCGATGGTCTGAAAAAGATGCTGGATAATAAAGCATGACCCGCTTGACGGCTAGCGCCGTCGGAGACCCTTGCAATGCCTGACCAAGATGTACGCTTGCAACACCTGAAAGTTTGGCTCGATGAGCAGTTGGCAATCCTGTTTGCAGATCAGGGCTGGGGCGCCGTGCCCCCGGCCACGTTGACCGCGGCCAGCAGCGACGCGAGTTTCCGCCGGTATTTCCGTTGGGAAGGCGCGGGCCGCAGTTTCGTCGTGATGGACGCGCCACCGCCCCAGGAAAACTGCAAACCGTTCGTGGATATCGCCTTTTTGCTGGCGAAATCCGGAATTAACGTGCCGAAAATTTATGCAGAAGACCTCGAACGCGGATTTCTTTTGCTCAATGACCTGGGCAACAAGACCTATCTCGACGTAATCGACGGCGAAAATGCCGATGCTTTGTTCAGCGATGCCTTGCAGGCACTGTTGGCTTTTCAGCAACTGCCGATGGTTGCACCGCTGCCGAGCTACGACGTCGCGCTGCTGCGCCGTGAGCTGGAATTGTTCCCCGAGTGGTACGTGAAACGCGAGCTCGGCATCGAGTTCGACGCGGCACAGCAGCAACAATGGCAGTCCATCAGCGAACTGCTGATCGACAGCGCACTGGCCCAGCCGAAAGTCCTGGTGCACCGCGACTACATGCCGCGCAACCTGATGCTCAGCGAGCCGAATCCCGGCGTGCTGGACTTTCAGGATGCGGTCTACGGCCCGGTCACCTACGACATCACCTGCCTGTTCAAGGACGCCTTCCTCAGTTGGCCTGAAGAGCGCGTGCGTGGCTGGCTGGAAAGTTACTGGCAGCAAGCCTCGGCGCTGGACATCCCGGTGCAGGCCGACTTCGAAGACTTCCTGCGTGCCAGCGACCTGATGGGCGTACAACGCCACCTGAAAGTCATCGGCATCTTCGCCCGCATCTGCCATCGCGATGGCAAGCCGCGCTACCTGGCCGATGTGCCGCGTTTCTTCGCCTATATAGAAGCGGTGATTGCACGTCGTCCTGAACTGGCGGATCTGCAGGCATTGCTCGCCAGTCTGCGTGGCGGAGTGGCCGCATGAAGGCGATGATTCTGGCGGCAGGCAAGGGCGAGCGCATGCGCCCGCTGACCCTGAGCACCCCGAAACCGCTGGTGCGTGCCGGCGGCGTGCCATTGATCGAATACCATCTGCGCGCACTGGCGGCGGCTGGTTTCAGTGAAATCGTGATCAACCATGCCTGGCTCGGTCAGCAGATCGAGGATTACCTGGGCGACGGTTCGCAGTTTGGCGTGAGCATCCAGTACTCGCCGGAAGGCGAGCCGCTGGAAACCGGCGGCGGGATTTTCCGTGCTTTGCCGTTGCTCGGTGACGACGCCTTTTTGGTGGTCAACGGCGATATCTGGACCGACTACGACTTCAGCGTACTGCACCAACCGATCAACGGTCTGGCGCATCTGGTGCTGGCGGACAACCCGGCCCACCACCCGCAAGGCGATTTCACCTTGACCAACGGTCAGGTGATCGATGGCCAACCGAACGCGGCGACCCTGACCTACAGCGGCATCGCCGTCCTGCATCCGCAGTTGTTCGATGGTTGCGCGGACGGCGCATTCAAGCTTGCACCGTTGCTTCGCAAAGCCATGGCAGACGGGCAGGTCAGCGGTGAACGTCTGAAAGGGCATTGGGTGGATGTCGGCACGCATGAGCGTCTGGCCGAAGCCGAAGCATTGATAGAAGCGAGTCGTTGATATGTTGTGGCCAGGGACTCTGATTGGAGCCGGAGCGGGTTTTGCGATCGCCAGCATTCCGGGGGCCATGCTTGGGGCATTGTTGGGGCAGGCGCTGGATCGGCGCCTGCACTTGCAGAGCTGGGGGCATCTGCGGGAAAAGCTCGGCGGACGGCCGATGTTGCGCAACGACGAATTGTTGTTCGTGTTGCTCGGGCGTCTGGCCAAGAGTGACGGACGGGTGACGGACGGCCATATCCAGCAGGCGCGCAATGAAATGAACGCGCTGGAAATGAGCGAGCCGGCGCGGCGGCGGGCGATTGCGGCGTTCAATCGTGGTAAGTCCGGCGGTGATCGCCTGCGCGGTTATCTGCGGCGCCTGAGTGCTCAGCCGCATGCCGCCGAAGGCGTGTTGCGCGCCTGCTGGCGGATGGTCTGGGCCGACGGTCGCGCGGGCGTCAGTGAGCGTGAATTGTTGGCGCAGTGGGGCAAGTGGCTGGGTTGGACGACGCACCAGATCCAGGCGCTGGCCAATGATTACGAGCCGAATAAACGGCCGATTGTCAGTGCGGCGGTGAGTTATCAGGAAGCGATGCGCCTGCTCGGCGTGTCGGCGACCAGCGAGCCGGCACAGATCAAGCGCGCCTACCGACGTCTGCTCAGTCGTCATCACCCGGACAAGATCGCTGGCAGCGGTGCGACGCCTGAGCAGGTGCGCGATGCGACCGAGAAAACCCGTGAGCTGCACAACGCGTTTACCCTGATTCGGGCGCGGCGGGATTTTCGCTAGCGATCAAAAGAGCAAAAGATCGCAGCCTGCGGCAGCTCCTACAGGAAAGGCATTCCGAGGTAGGAGCTGCCGCAGGCTGCGATCTTTTGCTTTTGTTTCTATCAGTCAGTCTTTTGCGGGTTCAACCAGCCACGCACCCGCCGAAACAGCTGTTCCTGCTCAGCCTTTTTGTCCGGCAACGCCTTGAGCGCCACCTGGCTGAACGCCGAAGTCTTCAGGCGCTTGCTGGCCTGCATGCGCTCCAGTGCCGCGTTGCGATCCAGCGCCTTGTCCATGTAGAAAATATCCGCCGTCGGCAACTTCAGGGTCGGCGTCAGCTCGGCCAATTGTGGCTTGGCCTTGCTCGGCGTTTGCGCATCGACCATCAGTAGTTTCTCGACTTGAGCAGTCTGCCGCTCGCTGAGGAAGCGTGCGGCCCAGTAGGCACCTGTGCCGTGACCGAGGACCACGACCCGGCGTGCGCTTTGTTGCTCGGCGTAGGCAATGGCCGCGTCGATCCGCGCAAAGATTCGCTCGGCATCGGCCTTGGATTGTTCTTCAGTCGTTTCGGCCACGACCTGATCCGCCACGTCCGCTTCGCCGCCCGCGGCCTGTTCGATCGGTTGCGCGGTGGTGGCATCCTTGCTGCCACTTTCCGCGGCTTTCGGCGCGGCGGCGGGCGCAATCACGCGTGGAGCGATGACATCGCTTTGCAGATCCGGCAGGGTGATACTCAGGCTGCTCCACTCGACATCGGGCAATTTGTTGCGCAGCGGGCCGATCACTTGCGGCCAGTCAGCGGTTTCGCCGGCGCCAGGGACAATAATCACTGCACCTTTGGGTTCGGCAGTGTTGGCCGGTTTCCACAGGGCGAGGAAAGTGTCGGCGCCGGCCTGCAGTTGCTGCTGTTCTTGTGCCGGGACTTTGCGTTCGAGTGCTGCGGCTTCTTCCTGACTACGCTCAAGCAGTGGCTGGCGTTCGGCGGGTTTTTCGGCGGCCGGTTGCTCGACGGAGGAGGCGGGCGCCGGATCGGCGGCTTCGACGGAAAACGCACAAGGCAGGATCAGCGACAGGCACAATGCTGGCATTGCCAGGCGATAGACAGAGGGCATCGGTTATTCCAGGCCAGAAAAGTATCCCGGCAGCCTAATGGGTTGGTCAGAATTTGTCAGTGTACGAGACTTCAATGATGCGTTTTTGCTGCCTGTGGGTTATCGGCGGGTTGTGTTTTCCCTTGATGGGCTGGGCGGCGTCTGCGCCGGCGGCGCATGCAGCGCTGTTGACGCCCGCCGAGCAGCAATGGCTGGCGCAGCACCGTGAGTTGCGTGTGGGCCTGGTGCTGCAGGCGCCGTACGCGCAATACGACCGACGTCTGCAGCGCTTGTCCGGGGCCAATGTCGAATTGATGAAGTCACTGGCCAAGACCTTGAACGTCGAGTTGAGCTGGCGCAATTTTCAGGATCTGGCGCAACTGGAGGAGGCCGCCCGCGACGGCGAAATCGACATCGCCCCGGGCCTGACCCAGACCCCGGGTGCACTGCGTCTGTGGCAGTTTTCCGATCCCTACATGCGGGTGCCGCAACTGGTGGTCAGCGACCAGAAGAGCGGCGGCGTGGTCGAGCTGGAAAAACTCGACAGCCTGTCGCGCGTCGCCGTGCGCATGCCCAGCGTGACGGCAGACTATTTGCGCAGCACCTATCCCCATCTGAATCTGCAAGGCGTGCCGCTGGAGCGTCAGGCGCTACAACTGCTGTTGACCCAGCAGGCGTCCTACGCCGTGGTGGATGAAGCGCAACTCGGACGGTTGTCTGCCGAACCTGAGTTCGCCGGGTTGGTGGTGGTCGGCGATATCGGCTTGCCGCAGCTGTTGCGGATTGCCACACGGCGCGACTGGCCGGCGTTGGCCGGCATTGTTGAAAGTGCTCTGCGGGCGATTCCTGCGAAGGATCTGGAACGCCTGCACACGCAATGGCTGCAACCCAAATACCCGCGTCTGTCGGAGTCGCCGGGGTTCTGGCAGAACCTCAGTTTGCTGTTTGCGGTGTTGTTGCTCAGTTGTGTGGCCATTGTGGTCTGGCAACGACGCCAGCAACACAGTCTCGAACACCGCCTGCTGGCCGCCCGGGAAGACATCGCCCTGCGCGCGGCCAGCGAAGAAGCCTTGCGCCTGACCCAGTTTTCCATCGATCAAAGTACTGTCGGCATTCTTTGGGTCAACTGGGACAGCCATGTGCGTTACGCCAACCGCGCGGCGGAAAGCATGCTCGGTTATCCACAGGACGCGTTGATCGAACGGCCGCTGATCGATTTCGAACCCGGTCTGCACATGGACCGCTGGCTCAACCTGTGGAAACGCGCGCGGGCCAGTGAAGAAGGACCGCTGAGCTTTGAAACCAGCTGCGTGCGCGCTGATGGCAGCGTGCTGCCGGCGGACGTTTCGCTGAGTTTTCTGCGCTTTCGCGACAGCGAGTATCTGGTGGTTTATCTCACCGACGTCACCGAGCGTCGCCGCGCGCTGGCCGCGTTACAGGAAAGTGAAGCGCGCCTGCAAGGCATCGCCGCCAACGTACCGGGGCTGGTGTTTCGCCTGGAGCGGGCGCCAGTGACCGGGCAGATCGATTTCGCCTACATCAGCGAGGGCAGCGAGACTCTGGTCGGCTACGCGCCGGCCGCCATTGCGCACCGCGACATGGGCTTGCGCAGCCTGGTGCACCCGGACGACAAGGCCAGTTACCACCAGACCCAGGATCAGGCACTGGACACCGACAGTGACTGGTCGTGGCAGGGCCGCATCCTCACCCGTCAGGGTGAACAGCGCTGGGCCGAGATCAAGGCAATCACCCGCCAGCTGGAAGATGGCGCCTATGTCTGGGATGGCATCGTCTGGGACATCAGCGAAAGCAAGCGCATCGAACTGGAACTGGCGGCGTCCCGCGAGCAGCTGCGTGAGCTGTCGGCGCACCTGGAAAGCGTGCGCGAAGAAGAGAAGGCGCGCATTGCCCGCGAAGTGCACGATGAGCTGGGGCAGATGCTCACTGTGCTGAAACTGGAAACCTCGATGTGCGAGCTGGCCTACGCGCAACTCGATCCGGGCCTGCACGAACGGTTGAACAGCATGAAACGCCTGATCGCCCAGTTGTTCCAGCTGGTGCGCGATGTGGCGACGGCGCTGCGCCCGCCGATCCTCGATGCCGGGATTGCTTCGGCGATCGAATGGCAGGCGCGGCGATTCGAGGCGCGCACGCAGATTCCATGTCTGGTGCAGGTGCCGGACAATCTGCCGGTGCTCAGCGACGCCAAGGCGATCGGGCTGTTCCGCATCCTGCAGGAAGCGCTGACCAATGTGATGCGCCACGCCCAAGCGCATACTGTGGAGCTGACGCTGGCGCTGAAAGGCGACGAGTTGTGTCTGACGGTCAGCGACGATGGCGCAGGCTTTGTCGCGACGGCGCAGCGGCCGACATCCTTTGGCCTGGTCGGCATGCGCGAGCGGGTGTTGATCATGGGCGGGCGGCTGGTGCTTGAGAGTGAGCCGGGTGAGGGCACCAGTCTGAAGGTGTGGGTGCCGGTGAGTGAGGTTTGAAGGTTTGTGGTGTTTGAGCTGACGCTATCGCGAGCAGGCTCGCTCCCACAGGGTTTGGTGTGTACCTGAAATCTGGAGAGAAAATTTGATCCGTGTACTGGTAGCCGAAGACCACACCATCGTCCGGGAAGGCATCAAGCAATTGATCGGCCTGGCCAAGGACCTGCAAGTGGTGGGGGAGGCGAGCAATGGCGAGCAGTTGCTCGAAACCCTGCGCAGTGTGCCGTGCGAGGTGGTGCTGCTGGACATCTCGATGCCTGGCGTCAACGGCCTGGAGGCGATCCCGCGGATTCGCGCGTTGAACAATCCACCGGCGATTCTGGTGTTGTCGATGCACGATGAAGCGCAAATGGCCGCCCGCGCACTGAAGGTCGGCGCTGCTGGCTATGCGACCAAAGACAGTGATCCGGCGTTGCTGCTGACGGCGATTCGCAAGGTCGCGGCGGGTGGGCGCTACATTGACCCGGAGCTGGCCGACCGGATGGTCTTCGAGGTCGGCCTGACCGACACGCGACCGTTGCATTCGCTGCTGTCCGAGCGCGAATTCTCGGTGTTCGAACGCCTGGCCCAAGGCGCCAACGTCAACGACATCGCCCAGCAACTGGCGCTGAGCAGCAAGACCATCAGCACGCACAAGGCGCGGCTGATGCAGAAACTCAACATCACCTCGCTGGCCGAACTGGTCAAATACGCGATGGAACACAAACTCCTCTAAGCACATGGATCCCGTGTGTAGGAGCTGCCGAAGGCTGCGATCTTTTGATCTTGTTTTCATAAGATCAAGATCAAAAGATCGCAGCCTTCGGCAGCTCCTACAGTTGGAACCGTGTGGGCATATCCATCAGCGACAACCGCTTTTGCTTGTTCTTGCGGCTCGCAGCTTGGCGCTCGTCGCTCGCTTGCCAAAACGCGCCATCCGTGTAGGGCAATCCCTACCCCCAACCTTCCATCCGGCTGAGGCGATTCTCTCCTGCGCCCCGATTTGCGCGGCTGGCGCCAGCCACTAGGCTTAATCCACAGCAGTTACCAATAACAAAGGTGTGGGTATGAGCCAGGTCGATTCAAACGCAGGGGCCAGTGACGTGCTGGTCAGCTTTCGTGGAGTGCAAAAGAGCTACGACGGCGAGAACCTGATCGTCAAAGACCTCAACCTGGACATTCGCAAAGGCGAGTTCCTGACCCTGCTCGGGCCGTCCGGCTCGGGCAAGACCACCAGCCTGATGATGCTCGCCGGGTTCGAAACGCCGACCGCCGGCGAAATCCTCCTGGCCGGCCGTGCCATCAACAACGTGCCGCCGCACAAACGCGACATCGGCATGGTGTTCCAGAACTACGCGCTGTTCCCGCACATGACTGTGGCCGAGAACCTGGCGTTCCCGCTGACCGTGCGCGGCCTGAACAAGAGCGATGTCAGCGACAAGGTCAAGAAAGTCCTGAGCATGGTCCAGCTCGACGCGTTCGCCTCACGTTATCCGGCGCAACTCTCCGGCGGTCAGCAGCAGCGGGTAGCGCTGGCCCGGGCGCTGGTGTTCGAACCGCAACTGGTGCTGATGGACGAACCGCTGGGCGCGCTCGACAAGCAATTGCGCGAACACATGCAGATGGAGATCAAGCACCTGCACCAGCGCCTCGGCGTGACGGTGGTCTACGTGACCCACGACCAGGGTGAAGCGCTGACCATGTCCGACCGCGTCGCCGTGTTCCATCAGGGCGAAATCCAGCAGATCGCGCCGCCACGCACCCTCTACGAAGAACCGAAAAACACCTTCGTCGCCAACTTCATCGGCGAGAACAACCGCCTCAACGGCCGTCTGCTCAGCCAGAGCGGCGAGCGTTGCGTGGTCGAACTGGGCCGTGGTGAGAAGGTTGAGGCGTTGGCGGTCAACGTCGGCCAGACCGGCGAACCGGTGACCCTGTCGATCCGCCCGGAACGCGTCAGCCTTAACGGCTCGAGCGACCAATGCGTCAACCGCTTCTCAGGGAGGGTGGCGGAATTCATCTATCTGGGCGACCACGTCCGGGTGCGCCTGGAAGTCTGCGGCAAGACCGACTTCTTCGTGAAACAGCCGATTGCCGAGCTCGATCCCGCGCTCGCGGTCGGGGACGTGGTACCGCTTGGCTGGCAGGTCGAGCACGTTCGCGCGCTCGACCCACTTCTAGAGGCGCACTAAAACGCCCCCGCAATACCAACACCAACCCTGCACGTGGAGAGAACAATAAATGTTGAGATCCCTGAAGTTCACCGCCCTGACCCTGGGCCTGATGGGTGCGGCCAGCGCAATGGCCGCCGGTCCCGATTTGACTGTGGTGTCGTTTGGCGGGGCGAACAAGGCGGCGCAAGTCAAAGCCTTCTACGCACCGTGGGAAGCAGCGGGCAACGGCAAGATCGTGGCCGGCGAGTACAACGGCGAAATGGCCAAGGTCAAAGCCATGGTCGATACCAAGAGTGTGTCGTGGGATCTGGTGGAAGTTGAATCGCCGGAGCTGTCCCGTGGTTGCGACGAAGACATGTTCGAACAACTCGACCCGGCGCTGTTCGGCAAAACCGAAGATTACGTCAAAGGCGCGATTCAGCCTTGCGGCGTGGGCTTCTTCGTCTGGTCGACCGTGCTCGCGTACAACGCTGACAAGCTGAAAACCGCGCCAACCAGCTGGGCCGATTTCTGGGACACCAAGAAATTCCCGGGCAAACGCGGCCTGCGCAAAGGCGCCAAGTACACCCTGGAATTCGCGCTGATGGCCGACGGTGTGGCGCCGAAAGACGTCTACAAAGAACTGGCGAGCAAGGGTGGTCAGGATCGTGCGTTCAAGAAACTGGATGAGCTGAAACCGAATATTCAGTGGTGGGAAGCCGGCGCCCAGCCGCCGCAGTACCTCGCTTCCGGTGACGTGGTGATGAGCTCGGCCTACAACGGTCGCATCGCCGCCGTGCAGAAAGAATCCAACCTGAAAGTGGTGTGGAACGGCGGCATCTACGACTTCGACGCCTGGGCGATCCCGAAAGGTCTGGACAAGACCCGCGCCGATGCAGCGAAGAAATTCATCGCCTATTCGGTCCAGCCGCAACAGCAAAAGACCTACTCGGAAAACATCGCTTACGGCCCGGCCAACACTCAGGCAGTCCCACTGCTGAGCAAGGACGTGCTGAAAGACATGCCGACCACTCCGGAAAACATCGCCAACCAGGTGCAGATCGACGTCAGCTTCTGGGCTGACAACGGCGAGCAACTGGAGCAGCGCTTCAACTCCTGGGCTGCGAAGTAACCACAATCTGAAGGAAGACTTTGTGGCGAAGGAGCTTGTGTGGTGAGGGGATTCATCCCCGATGGGTTGCGAAGCAGCCCCCGAAGCCATACCCGCTCGGTGTGTCAGATAAACCGGATTCTCAGGTTTTACGACTGCTGCGCAGCCGATCGGGGATGAATCCCCTCGCCACAAAAACTCATCTGAGAGTTTTGGTGTTTCAACACAACAGAGGTGGTTCGCCACCTCTGTAACGATCAAAGATTTGCGGAGTACGTCATGGCCATCGCCGTTCCCCTGAACGAGGGCGCCAGCCCCACCTTGAAGCAGAAGCTCAAGCACGCCGAGCGGGTCAACCGCTGGAAGGCCCAGGCGTTGATTGCGCCGCTGGTGCTGTTTCTGTTGCTGGTGTTCCTGGTGCCGATCGTGGCGCTGCTCTATAAAAGCGTCGGCAACCCGGAAGTGGTCGGCGGCATGCCGCGCACCGTGGCGGCCATCGCCAGTTGGGACGGCCGCGGCCTGCCTGCTGAGCCAGTGTACAAAGCGGCTGGCGAAGACCTCGCCGAAGCCCGCAAAAACCAGACCTTGGGCGATCTGTCCAAACGCTTGAACATGGAGTTGGCCGGCTATCGCAGCCTGCTGACCAAAACCGCCCGGGCGCTGCCTTTCGCCAGCGAACCGGCCTCCTATAAAGAAGCCCTCGAAGCGCTCGACGAGCGCTGGGGCGATCCGGCCTACTGGCAAGCGGTCAAGCGCAACACCAGCAGCATCACCCCGTATTACCTGCTGGCGGCGGTCGATCACCGTATCGATGATCTCGGCGAACTGGCGCCGGCCACCCCGGATCAGGCGATCTACCTCGACATCTTCGCCCGCACGTTCTGGATGGGCCTGATCATCACCGTGATCTGCCTGTTCCTCGCTTATCCACTGGCTTACCTGTTGGCCAATTTGCCATCGCGGCAGAGCAACCTGCTGATGATTCTGGTGTTGCTGCCGTTCTGGACCTCGATTCTGGTGCGGGTCGCGGCGTGGATCGTGTTGCTGCAGTCGGGCGGGCTGATCAACAGCGCGCTGATGGCCATGGGCATCATCGATAAACCGCTGGAGCTGGTGTTCAACCGCACCGGGGTCTACATCTCGATGGTGCACATTCTGCTGCCGTTCATGATCCTGCCGATCTACAGCGTGATGAAAGGCATCTCGCCAACCTACATGCGTGCTGCGATTTCGCTGGGCTGCCACCCGTTCGCCAGTTTCTGGCGGGTATATTTCCCGCAGACCTATGCCGGTGTCGGCGCCGGTTGCCTGTTGGTGTTCATCCTCGCCATCGGCTACTACATCACCCCGGCGCTGCTCGGCAGTCCGAACGATCAGATGGTCAGCTACTTCGTCGCGTTCTACACCAACACCAGCATCAACTGGGGCATGGCCACTGCGCTGGGCGGCTTGTTGCTGCTGGCGACCGTGGTGCTTTATCTGATCTACAGCTGGCTGGTGGGCGCCAGTCGCCTGCGCCTGAGCTAAGGGGAATTTGAAATGCTGAGTCCTTACATGTCGCCCATTGAACGGGTGTGGTTCTACAGCTTGCGGATCCTCTGCGGCCTGATCCTGCTGTTCCTGATCCTGCCGGTGCTGGTGATCGTGCCGCTGTCGTTCAACTCGGGCAGTTTCCTGGTGTATCCGCTGCAAGGTTTCTCGCTGCACTGGTATCAGGACTTCTTCGCCTCGGCGGAATGGATGCGTTCGTTGAAGAACAGCATCATCGTCGCTCCCGCTGCGACCGTGCTGGCGATGGTTTTCGGCACACTGGCCGCGATTGGCCTGACCCGCGGCGATTTCCCCGGCAAGGCGCTGGTGATGGCGCTGGTGATTTCGCCGATGGTGGTGCCGGTGGTGATCATTGGTGTGGCGAGTTACCTGTTCTTCGCGCCGCTGGGGCTGGGTAACAGCTTCTTCTCGCTGATCGTGGTGCACGCGGTGCTGGGTGTACCGTTCGTGATCATCACTGTGTCGGCAACGCTGCAAGGGTTCAACCACAATCTGGTACGGGCGGCGGCCAGCCTCGGCGCATCGCCGCTGACCACGTTCCGTCGGGTGACTCTGCCGCTGATCGCACCGGGGGTGATTTCCGGGGCGCTGTTCGCCTTCGCCACGTCGTTCGATGAAGTGGTGGTGACGCTGTTCCTCGCCGGCCCCGAGCAAGCGACGCTGCCCCGGCAGATGTTCAGCGGGATTCGCGAGAACCTCAGCCCGACGATTGCGGCGGCGGCAACACTGCTGATCGCCTTCTCCGTCATCCTGTTACTGACCCTTGAATGGTTGCGTGGCCGTAGCGAGAAACTGCGTACCGCCCAGGTCTGACGCTGATCCCCTGTAGGAGCTGCCGAAGGCTGCGATCTTTTGATCTGGCTTTTTAAGATCAAAATCAAAAGATTGCAGCCTTCGGCAGCTCCTACATAGGGATGTTCGTGCGTACAGAAAATCTATGTGTGGTTGTCATTCATGGGGTGAATGGCAGACAACCCGGTTTCCCCAGCTACGCTTGTGCTCAGCTCCCACATCTATAAGAGGCTGCGCACAATGAGTCTGTCCCAGTTCAAAATCGCTCACAAACTGATCACCGGCGCCGGGGCCATCGAGCAACTGGCGGCGGAACTCACGCGGCTGGATATCGACAACCCGCTGATTGTCACCGACGCCGCGCTGGTCAAGTCCGGCACTGTGGAGCTGGCGCTGTGCCAATTGGGCGGGCGCGAGTACGAGATTTTTGATCGGGTGCTGCCGGACCCGGAAATCGCCATCGTCGAAGATTGCATGCGCGTGTACCGCGAGGGCGGGCATGACGGTTTGATCGGCCTCGGTGGCGGCAGTGCCATCGACATCGCCAAAAGCGTGGCGGCGTATGCCGGATACCACGGCGCGCTGGAAGACCTGTTCGGTGTCGATCAGGTGCCGCGCAAAGGCCCGCCGCTGATCGCCATCCCGACCACCGCCGGCACCGGCTCGGAAGTGACCAACGTCGCCATCCTCTCGGACAAGGTCGCGCAACTGAAGAAAGGCATCGTCAGCGACTACCTGTTGCCGGATGTGGCGCTGGTCAGTCCGCAGATGACCTTGACCTGCCCGCGCAGCGTCACCGCCGCCAGTGGTGTTGATGCGCTGGTGCACGCCATCGAATCCTATCTGTCGGTCAATGCCTCGCCCATTACCGACTCACTGGCCATCGGCGCAATCAAGTTGATCGCCAAAGCCCTGCCTAAGGCCTACGCCAATGGCGCCAATCTCCAGGCCCGTGAAGACATGGCCACCGCCAGCCTGATGGCCGGCATGGCGTTCGGCAATGCCGGGGTCGGCGCGGTGCATGCGTTGGCGTATCCGCTGGGCGGGCGTTTCAACATCGCCCACGGCGTCAGTAACGCCTTGCTGCTGCCGTATGTCATGACCTGGAACAAGATGGCCTGCGTCGAGCGCATGCAGGATATCGCCGAAGCCATGGGGGTGAAGACCGCTCATTTGAGCGCGACCGAGGCGGCGGACAAAGCCGTGCAGGCGATGACCGAGTTGTGCGCGTCAGTGGAAATTCCTGTCGGGTTGCGCAGTTTTGGCGTCCCGCAAGAGGCGATCCCGGCCATGGCCGTGGAGGCCGCGGGAATCGAGCGTTTGATGCGCAACAACCCGCGCAGGCTCAGCGCTGCGGATATCGAGAAGATCTACCGAGCGGCGTACTGATCATCGCGGTCACGGTGCGCGCACGGAAACTTGAGGTATACAATGCGCGCCATCGTGATTTAGCTCAGAAAAGGTGCGTCATGCAGCCCTTCGTAATTGCTCCGTCGATTCTCTCCGCCGACTTCGCCCGCCTCGGCGAAGAAGTGGACAACGTTCTGGCCGCCGGTGCCGACTTCGTCCACTTCGATGTCATGGACAACCACTACGTGCCGAACCTGACCATCGGCCCGATGGTTTGCGCGGCATTGCGCAAGTACGGCATCACCGCGCCGATCGACGCGCACCTGATGGTCAGCCCGGTGGATCGCATCGTTGGCGACTTCATCGAGGCCGGCGCCACTTACATCACTTTCCACCCGGAAGCCACGCTGCACGTCGATCGTTCGCTGCAACTGATCCGTGAAGGCGGCTGCAAATCCGGCCTGGTGTTCAACCCGGCGACCCCGCTGGATGTGCTCAAGTACGTGATCGACAAGGTCGACATGGTGCTGCTGATGAGCGTCAACCCGGGCTTTGGCGGGCAGAAGTTCATCCCCGGCACCCTCGACAAACTGCGCGAAGCGCGGGCGATCATCGATGCCTCGGGGCGTGATATCCGTCTGGAAATCGATGGCGGCGTCAACGTCAACAACATCCGCGAAATCGCGGCCGCTGGCGCTGACACCTTTGTGGCCGGCTCGGCGATCTTCAATGCGCCGAACTATCAGGAAGTCATCGACAAGATGCGTTCCGAACTGGCGCTGGCCCGCCCATGAGCGGTTTTGAGCAGCTGTTCCCGGGGCAACTGCCACGGTTGGTGATGTTCGATCTGGATGGCACGCTGATCGACTCGGTTCCCGACCTGGCGGCGGCGGTGGACACCATGCTGCTCTCCCTCGGCCGCAAGCCTGCCGGCATCGAGGCGGTGCGCGAGTGGGTCGGCAATGGCGCACCGGTGCTGGTGCGCCGGGCGCTGGCCGGTGGCATCGATCATTCGGCGGTGGATGACGTCGAGGCCGAGCACGCGCTGGAAGTTTTCATGGAGGCCTATGGCGCGAGCCACGAGCTGACCGTGGTCTATCCCGGCGTGCGCGACACCCTCAAGTGGCTGCACAAGCAGGGTGTGGCCATGGCGCTGATCACCAACAAGCCGGAGCGTTTTGTCGCGCCGCTGCTGGATCAGATGAAGATCGGCCGTTACTTCAAATGGATCATCGGCGGCGATACCTTGCCGCAGAAGAAGCCTGATCCGGCCGCGCTGTTCTTCGTGATGAAAATGGCCAACATCCCGGCCTCACAATCGCTGTTCGTCGGCGACTCGCGCAGCGATGTGCTGGCGGCGAAAGCGGCGGGGGTCAAGTGCGTGGCGCTGAGCTACGGCTACAACCACGGTCGACCGATTGCCGAGGAATCCCCGGCACTGGTGATCGACGATCTGCGCAAGCTAATTCCCGGTTGCCTCGGTACAGCCGCTGAGATAACGTTGCCCGACGCTTCTCAATCCCATTCTGGAAACGCCATCGTGGTGGTCACCCGCAAACTCTGGATGAAAGTCATCAAGGCCCTGGCTCGCTGGCGTTGGCGCGCCTGACTGGTTCCTGGCCGGCTTGCCGGCGCGTTTGCACACCTGACTGATTTGCCCCTCACACCACGAGGCACCCCATGATCCGCGAAGAATTCCTGCGCCTGGCCGCTGATGGCTACAACCGTATTCCGTTGGCCTGCGAAACCCTGGCCGACTTCGACACCCCGCTGTCGATCTACCTGAAACTGGCCGACCAGCCAAACTCCTACCTGCTCGAATCGGTGCAGGGTGGCGAAAAATGGGGCCGTTACTCGATCATCGGACTGCCGTGCCGCACCGTACTGCGGGTTCACGACCATCACGTGAGCATCACTGTCGATGGCGTCGAGACCGAAAGCCATGACGTCGAAGACCCGCTGGCCTTCGTCGAAACCTTCAAGGCCCGCTACAACGTGCCGACCATCGCCGGTCTGCCGCGTTTCAACGGTGGGCTGGTCGGATACTTCGGTTACGACTGTGTGCGCTACGTGGAAAAGCGACTAGGCAAATGCCCGAACCCGGATCCGCTGGGCGTGCCGGACATTCTGCTGATGGTGTCCGATGCGGTGGTGGTGTTCGACAACCTCGCCGGCAAGATGCACGCGATTGTCCTCGCCGATCCGGCGCAAGCCGATGCTTACGAGCAGGGGCAGGCGCAATTGCAGGCACTGCTGGAGAAACTGCGCCAGCCGATCACCCCGCGCCGTGGCCTGGACTTCAGCAAGCAACAAGCGGCTGATCCGCTGTTCCGCTCCAGTTTCACCCAGAGCGACTACGAAAAAGCCGTCGACACCATCAAGGAATACATCCTCGCAGGCGACTGCATGCAAGTGGTGCCGTCGCAGCGCATGTCGATCGACTTCAAGGCCGCGCCGATCGATCTGTATCGTGCCCTGCGTTGCTTCAACCCGACGCCGTACATGTACTTCTTCAACTTCGGCGACTTCCACGTCGTCGGCAGTTCGCCGGAAGTGCTGGTGCGGGTCGAAGACAATTTGATCACCGTGCGTCCGATTGCCGGCACGCGGCCGCGTGGCGCCACCGAAGAAGCGGATCTGGCGCTGGAAGAAGACCTGCTGTCGGACGACAAAGAGATCGCCGAACACTTGATGCTGATCGACCTTGGTCGTAACGACACTGGCCGGGTTTCGGAAATCGGTTCGGTGAAGCTCACCGAGAAAATGGTCATCGAGCGCTATTCCAACGTGATGCACATCGTCTCCAACGTCACCGGCCAGTTGAAGGCCGGGCTGACCGCGATGGACGCGCTGCGGGCGATTCTGCCGGCGGGCACCTTGTCTGGCGCACCGAAGATCCGTGCGATGGAAATCATCGACGAACTGGAGCCGGTCAAGCGTGGCGTGTATGGCGGTGCGGTCGGTTACTTTGCCTGGAACGGCAATATGGACACCGCGATTGCGATTCGTACCGCGGTGATCAAGAACGGCGAACTGCACGTGCAGGCCGGTGGCGGCATCGTGGCCGACTCGGTGCCGGCGCTGGAATGGGAAGAAACCCTGAACAAGCGCCGCGCGATGTTCCGTGCCGTGGCCCTGGCTGAGCAAACTCCGGACGCCTGATCCACATTGTCTCCTGTGGGAGCGAGCCTGCTCG
This sequence comes from Pseudomonas sp. m6p, assembly GCF_055760375.1. Classification (NCBI taxonomy): domain Bacteria; kingdom Pseudomonadati; phylum Pseudomonadota; class Gammaproteobacteria; order Pseudomonadales; family Pseudomonadaceae; genus Pseudomonas; species Pseudomonas sp. m6p. The sequence continues at coordinate 5,149,326 of NZ_CM147084.1, read as the reverse complement.
CGAAGTGGGCGTGCCAGTCGCTATAAACGTCGGCTGATACTCCGCTTCGCGAGCAGGCTCGCTCCCACATGGACTTGTGTTCAGCCATAAAAAACGCGGCGCCCATCAGGACGCCGCGTTTTTTATGCCTGCGCTAACCCTGCAGGAGCTGGCGCAGCCTGCGATCTTTTGCTTTTCCGCCTCAGAAGTCGAGACTGACCCCGACGTTCACCCCTTGCTGGGTAAAGTCATCATCCTTGCGCACGTTGTAGCTGGCGCGCAACGCCAAATCCTGCGTGAGCTTGTGGCTCACGCCCAGGTTCAGGCGATTGAGGTTGGTCTGCGGCTCGTAGCCTTCGAGCGTGAAGCGGTTGTTCGGCAAGCTGTTGAGGTTGATGGTCAGATCCTGGCGATCGTCGTTGTACTCACGTTCGTGAGCGAACTCGCCGAACACTTCAGTCTGCGCGGTGATCTGGTACTTGCCCTGGATACCCACGCCCAGACGCCGCGAGTTGCGCGACTGGTCGTCAAAAGTCAGCGCCGTGGAGTCAGCGCCTTTTTCCGAGTAGCCATCGACTTCGGTCTTGCCAAAGTCGGCGCTGACGAACGGCGACAGGTGCCACGGGCTGCTGGCCTGCTGCGCGATGTCGTAGCCGAGGCGGCCGCTGATCGCCAGCACGTAACCGTCGGTATCGCCTTTCTCTCCGCGCTCGTTGACCCCAAGCTGGAATTTACGTTTGAGGCTGTCGTAGTCGAGCTTGCCGGCGGTCATCGCCAGATCGCCCCACCAGCGGTTTTGTTGATACTGGGCGAACGCGGTGCCCATGTAGGAGTTGAGTTTGTATTCCGAGTCGGCGTCGCCGGCTTCGAGTTTCTGGTTATAGAAACCTGCGGCCAAACCGACGCGCCAGGCTTCGTTGACGCGATAGCTGCCGCCGATGTTCAGGTTGTAGCCGTTGCCGTCGGCACTGGCGGCGCTGTGCTGGCCGTCGAAGTCCTGGTGTTGACCGCCACCGGCGACGATAGCGCGCCATTGGCCCACGGCCTGCCAGTTTTCCCAGTCGGCCAGCCATTGATTGCGCAGTTCATCCTGATGCGCGCGTAACGAACCCTGGGCCATTTCCGGCAGCAGGGTCAGTTCCCACGGGGCGGCCAGCAGCGAGTAGGCGTAGTCGGCAATCAGGCGCTGGCCGGCTTCGGTCGGGTGCACCGAATCGTTGTAGATCAGCTTGGTCGGATCCGGTGTGGCGCTATTGATGCCGTATCGGGCGTTCTCGGTGCAACTGTTGCCGCTGAAGCAGGTGGCCGTCAGGTTCTGGTCGGTCGCGAGGCCGAACTGCGCCGGGTTGGCGAACGCTTCTTTGAGCAGCACCGGAATGTTCAGTGGAATGATTTCGGCGTTGATGCCCTGCAACTGGCTGACCAGTTCGGTGTTGAATTGGGCGCTGAGCTGCGAGGTGAAGCTCTGCAGCGGCGAGCCGTTGATCGCCGGGGTCAGCCCGATGTCTGGCAACAGCCAGACCATGATGTATTTGGCGCCGGCACCTTGCAGTATGCGCACGCTGTCGGCCAGTCGGTCAGCCGCCGAGCTGGCCTGATCGAGGCTGAGCACGCGGCCCTGAAGGAAGTCGTTGCCGCCCCCGGACAGGTAATACAGCGCGTTCGGATCAGCGCGGAAGCCATTCGAGGGCAGATAACCGCTGCGCGTGCGTTCACCGGTGGCGGACTGGCTGGTGATCGAGTCGAGAATCTGGTCGGTACGGTAACCGCCCACCGCCCAGTTGTTGCCATCGGCCAGACCTTCACCGGCCCGCACGGCCGAGGACGAGGAAGCGGTCTGATCGGGGCTGAAACCCAGTTTGCCACCGATGATCTGGGTGGCGTTGAGGTCGCGGTTTTCCCCGGTGCCATCCTTGTACAACGGGCCGGTGCGGTTGGTGTAGCGCTGCGTGGCGCCGGCCGGGCCGCCGGTGTCCTTGAAAGTCCCGGCATCGTTCAGGCTGTCGCCGAAGACGATGAAGTTCGAATAGGGCGCGGGGGCTGCGTAGGCCTGGGCGCAAGCCATGGCGAGCAGGCAACCGGCGAGCGGTACAAACAACGTCTGTTTGATCATGAGCAAGTCCGTTTATTTATTGTTGTAGGTGAACGAAACGACAGTACCAAAAACTCCCGGCGTTTTGCCATCGGTCGCGAAGCCTCCCATAGTTTTGTCCCCCGTCAGCCCCGCCATATTGCACGCTCTGCCCAGCTAAGTTACTGTGCCGGAACGTATGAACGAGACCTTCCCCGTGTTGATCGTCAGCAAACTTCTGGATCAAGTCATCAAGGCACACGCCCGTTGGCGTTGGCGCGCCTGAATCCTTTCTGCCGGCCCGGCCGGATCTGTATCGCTTTGCCTTCCTTACCCGTTTGAAATGCCGCTGTGCCGACGCTTTCTGTGCGTCCGACATCGTGCAGCGCCCTGCGGGCAAGTCATCTGAAGGCTGTCTTCAAGTCAGAATTCAAGAGGTTCGAAACGCCATGTTGCTGATGATCGACAACTACGACTCCTTTACTTACAACGTTGTGCAATACCTCGGCGAGCTGGGTGCCGAGGTCAAAGTGGTGCGCAACGACGAACTGACCGTCGCCGAAATCGAAGCGCTCAACCCCGAGCGCATCGTAGTCTCGCCAGGTCCGTGCACGCCGACCGAAGCCGGCATCTCCATCGAAGCCATCAAATACTTCGCCGGCAAACTGCCAATCCTCGGCGTCTGCCTCGGCCATCAATCGATTGGCCAGGCGTTCGGTGGCGATGTGGTGCGCGCCCGTCAGGTGATGCACGGTAAGACTAGTCCGGTATTCCATGAGGACAAGGGCGTTTTCGCCGGTCTGAATCATCCGCTGACGGTTACCCGCTACCACTCGCTGATCGTCAAGCACGATACTTTGCCCGAGTGCCTGGAACTGACCGCATGGACCCAGCACGACGACGGCTCGGTCGACGAAATCATGGGCCTGCGGCACAAGACCCTGAACATTGAGGGCGTACAGTTCCACCCTGAATCGATCCTGACCGAGCAGGGTCATGAACTGTTTGCCAACTTTCTCAAACAAACCGGCGGCACGCGCTAAGGACTCCCATGAATATCAAGACAGCCCTGAGCCGTATCGTCGAACACCTCGACCTCAGCACCGAAGAAATGCGCGACGTGATGCGCGAAATCATGACCGGGCAATGCACCGACGCACAGATCGGCGCGTTCATGATGGCCATGCGCATGAAGAGCGAGAGCATCGACGAAATCGTCGGCGCCGTGTCGGTGATGCGTGAGCTGGCCGACCAGGTCGAACTCAAGACCCTCGACGGCGTGGTCGATGTCGTCGGCACCGGCGGTGACGGTGCCAACATCTTCAACGTGTCGACGGCTTCGGCGTTCGTTGTCGCGGCAGCCGGTTGCACCGTGGCCAAGCACGGTAACCGCGCGGTGTCGGGCAAGAGCGGCAGCGCCGATTTGCTGGAGGCCGCCGGGATCTATCTGAACCTGACCCCGGTGCAGGTTGCCCGTTGCATCGACAACGTCGGCATCGGTTTCATGTTTGCCCAGACTCACCACAAGGCGATGAAATACGCCGCCGGCCCGCGTCGCGATCTCGGCCTGCGTACGCTGTTCAACATGCTCGGCCCGCTTACGAATCCGGCCGGTGTCAAACATCAGGTGGTGGGCGTGTTTACGCCCGCGTTGTGCCGGCCATTGGCCGAAGTCTTGCAGCGCTTGGGCAGCAAACATGTGCTGGTAGTGCATTCGAAGGACGGTCTGGACGAGTTCAGTCTTGCCGCGCCGACCTTCGTCGCAGAGCTGAAGAACAACGAGATCACTGAATATTGGGTCGAGCCGGAAGATCTCGGCATGAAGAGCCAGAGTCTGCACGGTCTCTCGGTCGAAGGTCCGGAAGCATCGCTGGCGTTGATCCGTGATGCGTTGGGCAAACGCAAAACCGAAAGTGGCCAGAAAGCTGCTGAAATGATCGTGCTCAATGCCGGTGCGGCGCTGTATGCCGCCGACCTGGCGACCAGTCTCAAAGAAGGCGTGGCGCTCGCGCACGACGCCCTGCACACCGGTCTCGCTCGGGAAAAACTCGAGGAGTTGGGTGCCTTTACCGCGGTATTCAAAGTGGAGAATGAGGGATGAGTGTACCGACGGTTCTGGAAAACATTCTGGCGCGCAAAGTCCAGGAAGTCGCCGAGCGCAGCGCTCGCGTCAGCCTGAGCGAGCTGGAAAGTCTGGCCAAGGCGGCCGATGCACCCCGCGGTTTTGCCCAGGCATTGCTGGCGCAGGCCAAGAAGAAGCAGCCGGCGGTGATCGCCGAAATCAAGAAGGCTTCGCCGAGCAAAGGCGTGATACGCGAGAACTTCGTGCCTGCCGATATCGCCAAGAGCTACGAGAAGGGCGGGGCGACCTGTCTTTCGGTGCTGACCGATATCGATTACTTCCAGGGCGCTGATGTCTACCTGCAACAGGCCCGCGCCGCGTGCAAATTGCCGGTGATCCGCAAAGACTTCATGATCGATCCGTACCAGATCGTCGAAGCTCGCGCGCTGGGCGCCGACTGCGTACTGTTGATCGTCTCCGCACTGGACGACGTAAAAATGGCCGAGCTGGCCTCGGTGGCCAAAGGTGTCGGTCTCGATGTGCTGGTGGAAGTGCACGATGGCGATGAGCTGGAGCGCGCACTGAAAACCCTCGACACGCCGCTGGTTGGGGTCAACAACCGCAACCTGCACACGTTCGACGTCAGCCTGGAAACCACCCTCGACCTACTGCCGCGCATTCCGCGCGACCGACTGGTGATTACCGAGAGTGGCATCCTTAACCGTGCCGATGTCGAGCTGATGGAAATCAGCGATGTGTATGCCTTTCTGGTGGGCGAAGCGTTCATGCGCGCGGAAAGCCCGGGCACCGAACTGCAACGCCTGTTCTTCCCGGAACGCGGCGTACCGGTCAGTGGTTCGACCCTCGACTGACCGAGTCGACCTCATTCGCGAGCAGGCTCGCTCCCACATTGGAATGCATTTCCCCTGTGGGAGCGAGCCTGCTCGCGAAGAGGCCTCAAAATCCCTAAAGATTCCAGATCTGCCGGAGCCCTCCATGTCGCTGCCCATCTTCCTGACCATCGAGGCCGGCCTGCAAGCCGAACAAGACTTGCTCGCTTCCGTCTGCGCCGGCGACGCCGAATTTGGTCTGCTGTTCTGGCAACCCAGCGATAACGCCCTGGTCATGCCACGCCGCCTCAATCGTCTGCCCGGTTTCGATCACGCCTGCGAAGTCTCCGCTGCAGCCGGTTGGCCAGTTTTGCTGCGAGAAACCGGCGGTGAACCGGTCCCGCAGTCCTCCTCAACGATCAACATCGCACTGGTCTACGCCCCGCCCCGCAGCGAGGGCGATCTGAACCGCATCGAAACCGGCTATCGGCGTCTGTGCGATCCAATCTGTGAGTTGCTGGATGAGTTGGGCGGCACATCGTCGTTGGGCGAAATCGACGGTGCATTCTGTGACGGCCGCTTCAACGTCAATCTCGACGGCCGCAAGATGGTCGGCACTGCTCAGCGCTGGCGCCAGAGTCAGGGCGGTCAGCGTCCGGTGGGATTGGTGCACGGGGCAATGTTGATCGATAACGAGCGCGAGTCGATGGTCGCGGCGGTCAATCGTTTCAATGAAGCTTGCGGTCTGGAGCAGCGAGTGCGGGCTGAAAGCCACATTGCCCTGCATGAGAAGTTCGTCGCGCCAAATGCTTTGGCGCGTCTGGATGAGTTGTTTCGACGGATGCTGGCGCAGGTCTACAGCGCCTGATTCGGCGCGCTTAGCGGGTGCCGAAGACCACCATGGTCTTGCCTTTCACATCGACCAGGTTGCGTTCTTCAAGATCCTTGAGCACGCGACCGACCATCTCCCGCGAACAACCGACAATCCGCCCGATTTCTTGACGGGTCACCTTGATCTGCATGCCGTCCGGGTGAGTCATTGCGTCAGGCTGTTTGCACAACTCCAGCAGGCAACGGGCAACACGACCGGTAACGTCGAAGAACGCCAGATCGCCGACCTTGCGCGTGGTATTGCGCAGACGTTGTGCGATTTGTCCGCTGAGGACGTAAAGAATGTCGGGATCCTGCTGTGACAGTTCGCGGAACTTCACATAACTGATTTCGGCGATTTCACATTCAACCTTGGCCCGCACCCAGGCGCTGCGTTGCTGTTCCTGGCCTGCCTGCTCAAACAAACCCAGCTCGCCAAAGAAATCCCCGGCGTTGAGGTAGGCGATGATCATTTCGCGGCCGTCGTCATCTTCGATCAGGATCGTGACCGAACCCTTGATGATGAAGTACAGCGTGTCCGAACGATCGCCGGCGCAGATGATGTTGCTTTTGGCCGCATGGCGACGGCGTTGGCAATGCATCAACAGTTTGTCGAGGTTTTTGATTTTGGGTGTGGGGGTAATAGCAACCATGGTTGTATCCCGAAAAGACTGCACGGTGATGTTTGATTTTTATATGAGGCGCTGAAGGCGGTCGCTACACAGGCTGACAATTGGCGCCAGCGAATTGGCGCCAGCTTACCAGACACTTCGTCGAAAATTCGAGAAATTACCTACGCAGCATAGGCATCCTTCCCAGGAACGCGGGGCGCTGTCAGAGCAAAGGCCTGTGCTAAGCTGGCGACCCTTTTTTCTACAGTGGAGTCTTGGCGATGAAGGCACGCATCCAATGGGCTGGCGAAGCCATGTTCCTCGGCGAATCCGGTAGCGGTCATGTTGTGGTCATGGACGGACCACCGGACGCCGGTGGTCGTAATCTGGGTGTTCGCCCGATGGAAATGCTCCTGCTGGGCGTTGGCGGTTGCAGCAACTTCGACGTGGTCAGCATCCTGAAGAAGTCGCGTCAGGCGGTTGAAAGCTGCGAAGCGTTCCTCGAAGCCGAGCGAGCGACCGAAGATCCGAAGGTGTTCACCAAGATCCACATGCACTTCGTGGTCAAGGGCCGTGGCCTGAAAGAAGCCCAGGTCAAGCGCGCCATCGAACTGTCTGCCGAGAAGTATTGCTCGGCCTCGATCATGCTCGGCGCGGCCGGCGTGGCGATCACTCACGATTATGAAATCGTCGAGCTCGGTTGAATCGACATTCAACTATCATAAAAGCAGTGCAGACTCTGGCGATCCCTCGCTGACGTCTGCATAATGCGCCACTTTTTTCAGGGCAGTGATCGGTCAACCGACGGATCGTCCGCCTGAACAGATAACCAAAATCGCCATCGCGAAGAGGTGTTAACCGTCCTACGCAGGTGCGTTGTTCGCACTTGACGGGCATGCTTGATCACGCGGCTGCGCCGCATACATAGAGAGTTTTTAACGGTGAAAAGCAAACTCAAGCTCCACGGGTTCAATAACCTGACAAAGACCTTGAGCTTCAACATCTATGACATCTGCTACGCGGAAACCCCGCAAGACCAGCAGGCTTACGTCGAGTACATCAATCAAGAGTACAACGCCGAACGCCTGACGCAGATCCTCACGGAAGTTGTCGAAATCATTGGTGCCAACATTCTGAACATCGCGAGTCAGAACTATGAGCCTCAGGGTGCCAGCGTCACGATTCTGATCTCGGAAGAGCCGGTGACCCCGACTGACAGCCAGATCGAAGAGTCCCCGGGTCCATTGCCCGAAATCATCCTTGCCCACCTCGACAAGAGCCACATCACGGTGCATACCTATCCGGAAATCCATCCGGACGCCGGTATTGCTACGTTCCGTGTGGACATTGATGTGTCGACCTGTGGTGTCATTTCACCGCTTAAAGCGCTCAACTTCCTCATTCACCAGTTCGATTCGGACATCGTGACTGTGGATTACCGTGTGCGCGGTTTCACCCGTGACGTTGAAGGCAACAAGCACTTCATCGACCACGAGATCAACTCGATCCAGAACTACCTTTCCGAAGACACCCGCGACGCGTACCAGATGACCGACGTGAACGTGTACCAGGAAAACCTGTTCCACACCAAAATGCTGCTGAAGAACTTCGAACTGGACAACTACCTGTTCGGCGACGCCACCAGCAACCTGTCCGCTGAGCAGCGGGCTCAGGTGACCGAGCGTGTGAAACACGAAATGCTGGAAATCTTCTACGCGCGCAACATGCCGGCGTAAGATTCCCGGGCACAAAAAAAGGCGACTACCGTGCGGTAGTCGCCTTTTTTATTGCCGAAACAGAACCCTGTGGGAGCGAGCTTGCTCGCGAAGGGGCCCTGCCAGACAACACTGAAGTCAGATCCTGTAGGTACTCTTGGTCATCACCTTCGCCAACAGACTCATCCCGAACTTCACCGGCGCCGGAAAGCGGAAACCACCCGCATCCAGTGCACTCTCCGCATGATGCTCTTCATCAATGCGCATCTGCTCCAGAATCGCCCGGGATTTCTCGTCCTCGGCGGGCAATTGCTCAAGGTGTTCATTCAGATGCTTGCACACCTGATGCTCGGTAGCCGCGACGAAACCAAGGCTGACCTTGTCGCTGATCAGACCGGCCACGGCGCCAATGCCGAACGACATTCCATAGAACAGCGGATTGAGCACGCTGGTATGGCTGCCCAGCTGATGGATGCGCTGTTCGCACCACACCAGATGGTCGATTTCCTCTTCGGCGGCGTGCTCCATGGCGGCACGCACCTGCGGCAACTTGGCGGTCAGCGCCTGACCTTGGTACAGCGCTTGGGCGCACACTTCACCAGTGTGGTTGATGCGCATCAGGCCGGCGACGTGGCGAGTGTCTTCATCGCTCATCTGCACTTCCGGCTGCACAATCGCTGGCGATGGACGGTACGGCTGACCACTGAAAGGCAGCAGGGTACGCATCGCGGCATCGGCTTGCAGCAGAAGACGGTCAATCGGCGAGTAGTGACGTTGGGTAGTCATGCTGACCTCCGGGAAAAATCTCGACCGCCAGTTTAACCGAATCGGCCGGGGAAGGTTTGCGCTGGGTCATCAGTCACACGGGATGTGCTTTTTGCTTTATGCAGGAGCTGCCGAAGACTGCGATCTTTTGTTCTTGTTTTTGATTCTCGAAGATCAAAAGATCGCAGCCTTCGGCAGCTCCTGCACAGGTTTGCTGGTATCAGCCCGGCGGCCAGTTCATCTGGCGCTGACCGAGTACATGCATATGAATGTGATAGACGGTCTGTCCACCTTTTTCATTGCAGTTCATCACCACCCGGAAGCCTTCCTCGCAGCCCAGTTCCAGCGCCAGACGCTGGGCGGTGAACAGGATGTGCCCGGCCAGTGCCTTGTCGTCTTCGGTCAGGTCGTTGAGGGTGCGCACCGGTTTCTTCGGGATCACCAGAAAGTGCACCGGTGCCTGAGGGGCGATGTCGTGGAACGCCAGAACCTGGTCGTCTTCGTAAATGATCTTGGCCGGGATTTCCCGGTTAATGATCTTGGTGAACAGAGTATCCACTGCTGTTTTCTCCGTTGTGGGGGCTGGCCTGAGTGTACTCATGGGAAATGACCCCGCCCAGTGTTTTGCCGTAGGACCGTTCAGCGCGGGCAGTAAGCCTTGTTGACCATGCCGACGAGGGTGCGATTGAGCCAGCGCGAGCCGAGGCGCGGCAGGAACGCCAGCCAGCGGTTGCGTCGTCCCGGGATAATGATTGCGCGGTTTTTCTCCAGCGCACGCACGGTGTACAGCGCGACTTCCTCGGGGCTCATCAGCAGTTTGCTGTCCTTGAGTTTGTCGCCGTTGAGCTGCGCGGTGCGGAAAAAAGCGGTGCGGGTCGGGCCGGGGCAGAGCACCGAAACCTTGACCGCGCTCTGTTTCAGTTCAACCCGCAGCGCCTCGGAGAAGTGCAAAACGTAAGCCTTGCTGGCGTAGTAAGTGCTCATCCACGGACCGGGATTGAACGCTGCCACTGAGGCGACGTTGAGGATCTGCCCGCCGCCCTGCAGCGCCATGCTGTTGCCGATGGCATGGCACAGACGGGTGAGGGCGAGGATGTTGACTTCGATCAGGTCCTGCTCGGTCATCCAGTCCTGGGCGAGGAATGGGCCGCAGGTCCCGATGCCGGCGCAATTGACCAGCAGATCGATTTGCCGGTCGCCTTCTTCCAGCTCCAGCAGGAAGCCGGACAAGCGCAATGGCTCGCCCAGATCACAGGCGCGGAACAAGACTTCCACGCCAAAGCGCTGGGTCAGTTCGATCGCGATACTTTCCAGCTGATCACGCTGGCGAGCCACCAGAATCAGGCTGCGGCCACGTCGGGCCAGCGCTTCGGCCATGGCCAGGCCGATGCCGCTGGAGGCGCCAGTGATCAGAGCGTAACGGGTCATGCAATTCTCCATCGCAACAGCTCCACGCCAGCGACGCAGGTGTCACGGCGGAGAGCGTTGTTCATTCTTTCGCAGAGTCTACAGGGGCCGGGGCCGCTTCGGCTGCATCGTCCACGGAATTCGCAGGTTCAGTTTCGACCTCGACTTCATCGGTGGTGACCGAGCCGCTTTCATAGCTGCTCTCAAGGTTGGTTTCATATTCTTGCTGAATGGCCGAAATACCGCCGAGCATGCCGCCGGCAAATACCAGGGCGAAGAACACGATCCACAACGAGCACAGCACTTTGACCGCAGTACTGTTGGGCGGTGGCGGCGGCCCGTAGCGGTTGGCCCCGGTGTTGCCCGGCACGACCATGATCACCAGCGGGAAGAAGCTGCCCACGAACGGCACCAGATTCAGCAGCCAGAGCCAGCCGGACCAGCCGATGTCGTGCAGGCGCTGCACACTGAACAGAATGCTGACAATGATGAAGCCCAGGAACAGGAAGAACGCGAGTATCCCGCCGATGATCAGGCCGGTGGTTGAGTCGCCGCTGACCAGTCCGAGCCCGATAAACGCGAATATCGCCACGATCGGCAGAGTCACCAGGCTCAGCACCATGGTCCAGGCCAAAAAGCGCAGGCGACCGATCCGGCCTTCGACACTGAAGGGCTTGAGGGCGGCGAATGCTGGCAGGTTTTCGCCGACGTTGGCCCGAGGGGGCGCATAAGGTGATGCGGGTTCGTTGAAGGTCGCCGGTTGCTCATGCACGTCCGCAAGACTCAGTTCAATCGCCGTTTCGCTTTCGATCCGCGCATCGATCCCGGTCTTGCTCAGTGCTTGCAGATAGGTCTGCGCATCGCTGTGGGTCAGGTCGCGTTTGAGGGCGACGGTGCTGCCGTTGAACAGGCGCTCGATGGCGGCAACATCGCTTTTGAACAGGGCCGCCAGATTGAGCTTGGCGGTGGTGAGATCGACACCGGGCTGTAGAGCACCGTCGAAAACGATCTTGTAGCGAGGTTCGCTCATGGCCGAGGCATCCTTGTCGCGAATGAATTGAAGGTCAGCAAGTGTAAGGCCAGTCACTCGAAGACTGGCCTGAATTTTCTCAGCGTGGCCAACGCTTCGGCAACTGCGCCGCATGCTCCAGCGCCTGACGATATTCCGCGTCGAGCCGGGCGATCAACTGATCCACGCTCGGCAGGTCGTCAATCTGGCCAACGCCCTGGCCGGCCGACCACACGGTCTTCCAAGCCTTGGCTTCGTCGTTGATCGGTTTGAGCTTGTCGCCAAAATTGACTTCGCCCTTGCCCTGCAGTGCGGCCATGTCGAAACCAGCAGCTTCCAGACTTTGGCGCATGAAGCTCGCCGGTACGCCAGAGACCGCAGGCGTATGAATGATGTCCGCCGCTTTCGCTGTCAGCAGCATGTCCTTGTAGGCGTCAGGCGCATGGCTTTCGGTAGTGCCGATAAATCGTGTGCCGAAGTAGGCCAGATCCGCGCCAAGCAGTTGTGCAGCCAAAATCTCATGGCCGTGGTTCAGACATCCGGCAAGCAGCAGGGTTTTATCGAAGAACTCGCGGATCTCGGCGATCAGCGCAAATGGGCTCCAGGTGCCGGCATGGCCACCGGCACCCGCCGCAACCGCGATCAAACCGTCGACTCCGGCTTCGGCGGCTTTCTCGGCATGCCGACGCGTGGTCACGTCGTGGAACACCAGGCCGCCGTAGCTGTGCACGGCATCGACCAGTTCCTTCACTGCGCCGAGGCTGGTGATGACAATCGGCACCTTGTGCTCGACGCAGATGTTCAGATCCGCCTGCAGGCGCGGATTGCTGTTGTGCACGATCAGGTTCACTGCATACGGCGCCGGGTTGTCCAGTGTCGCCAGGCCCGCTTCAATCTGCTCCAGCCAGGCCTTGAAGCCGCTGCTTTCACGCTGGTTGAGCGCCGGGAAGCTGCCGACCACACCGTTACGGCAGCAGGCGAGCACCAGCTCCGGGTTGGAGATCAGGAACATCGGCGCCGCCACTACCGGCAAGCGCAGACGTTGTTCGAGCAGAGCGGGCAGCGACATTGGAAATCCCCCGAGGTGTGATGCTGTTATGAAGTTAGAACGGCTTGACCACGACCAGAATTACGATAGCCAGCAATATCAGAACCGGCACTTCATTGAACCAGCGATAAAAGACATGGCTGCGGGTGTTCTCGCCACGGGCGAAGCGTTTTACCTGCGCGCCGCACATGTGGTGGTAGCCGATCAGCAGAACCACCAGGGTCAGCTTGGCGTGAATCCAGCCGCCCATACTGAAGATGCCTGGATTGAGGTAGATCAGCCAGCCGCCGAAGATCAGCGTTGCGATCATCGCCGGACCCATGATGCCGCGATACAGCTTGCGCTCCATGAGGCTGAAGCGTTCTTTGCTGATCGTATCTTCACTTTGCGCGTGATAAACGAACAGCCGCGGCAAGTAGAACAGCCCGGCAAACCAGCAGACGACGCTGACGATGTGAAACGCTTTGATCCATAGATAGAGCATTTTTGGTTATTCCCAGGTTCACGGTAGCCGGGATAGTAGAGGCTTGAGCGTCCGCACGTCACCTTGATGGTTGTCGCAGGGGCGCGCGGCCCCTATTATCGACGGCTTTCCAGTGGGTTCGTTGAGGGCAGGTTTATGGTCAAGGTCGGTATCGTCGGCGGCACGGGTTACACCGGTGTCGAACTGCTGCGTCTGTTGGCACAGCATCCGCAGGCAGAAGTGGTGGTGATCACTTCCCGATCCGAGGCCGGTCTGGCCGTGGCTGACATGTACCCGAACCTGCGCGGTCACTACGACGGTCTGGCGTTCAGCGTGCCGGACATCAAAACCCTGGGCGCGTGTGATGTGGTGTTCTTCGCCACCCCGCACGGCGTTGCTCATGCGTTGGCCGGTGAACTGCTGGCGGCGGGCACCAAGGTCATCGACCTGTCCGCGGACTTCCGTTTGCAGGACGCTGAAGAATGGGCCAAATGGTACGGCCAGCCACACGGCGCGCCCGAGTTGCTGGACGAGGCGGTCTACGGCCTGCCGGAAGTCAATCGCGAGCAGATCAAAAAAGCGCGTCTGATCGCTGTGCCGGGTTGCTACCCAACCGCTACGCAGTTGGGTTTCCTGCCGCTGCTTGAAGCGGGTCTGGCTGACACTTCGCGGCTGATCGCCGACTGCAAATCAGGTGTCAGCGGTGCCGGTCGCGGCGCATCTGTAGGCTCGCTGTACTCTGAGACGTCGGAAAGCATGAAGGCTTATGCGGTCAAAGGTCACCGTCATCTGCCGGAAATTCGCCAGGGTCTGCGTCGCGCTGCGGGCAAGGATGTCGGTCTGACCTTCGTTCCGCACCTGACGCCGATGATCCGTGGCATTCACTCCACGCTCTACGCGACCGTGGTTGATCGTTCGGTGGATCTGCAGGCTCTGTTCGAAAAGCGTTATGCCAACGAGCCGTTCGTCGACGTGATGCCGGCCGGCAGCCATCCGGAAACCCGCAGCGTGCGTGGCGCCAACGTCTGCCGCATTGCAGTGCATCGTCCGCAGGATGGTGATCTGGTGGTGGTGCTGTCGGTGATCGACAACCTGGTCAAAGGCGCGTCGGGTCAGGCGGTGCAGAACATGAATATCCTGTTCGGCCTGGATGAGCGCTTCGGCCTGTCCCACGCCGGCATGCTGCCGTAACACGTTCGGCAACACAGCAAAAAGGCCCGTCTAACGGGCCTTTTTGCATTCTGGGCAGTTGGTCGGGTTTATTGATATACCGTAACAATAGTTGACCGATTTTCTAGGACAAGCGGATAATGCGCGTCATCACGCATTATGGCGGCGTAACGCCGGGAGATAGTCAGCATGAGCGTCGAATCCTTCACCCCCACGGCTTTGCAATTCACCCAAGGTGCTGCGCACAAGGTGAAGAGCCTGGTCGATGAAGAGGGGAATGATCGCTTGAAGCTGCGCGTATTCGTTACGGGCGGCGGTTGTTCAGGGTTTCAGTACGGCTTCACCTTCGATGAAGATGTGGCCGAGGACGACACCATCGTCGAGCGCGAAGGCGTGAGCCTGGTGGTGGATCCGATGAGCTTCCAGTATCTGGCGGGTGCCGAAGTGGATTACCAGGAAGGTCTGGAAGGTTCGCGCTTTGTGATCAAGAACCCGAACGCCACCACTACTTGTGGTTGCGGCTCTTCGTTCTCGATCTGATCGCTCCTCGCTGCACACAACAAAACGCCGCAGAGCCTTACGGTTCTGCGGCGTTTTTTGTTGCCTGCGTTTTGCTCAGTTGGGGTAGATGGCGCCGAGTACCCGCAGACCTTTGGCGCCCGTGACGCTCGGGCGGTTGGCAGCAATGCCTTCGAGGCAGCAATGAGCAAGCCAGGCGAAGGCCATGGCCTCGACCCAGTCCGGATCGACACCGTGAGTAGCAGTGCTGGCGACGATAGCGTTCGGCAGCAGATCGGCCAGACGCTTCATCAGCGTGGCGTTATGAGCGCCGCCGCCGCAGACCAGCATTTCCCGGGTATCGGCTTGAGCGCTTTGCAGCGACTCGACGATGGTCAGTGCCGTCAGTTCCAGCAATGTTGCCTGGACGTTTTCAGCAGCAAAGGTTGGCAGTCTGGATAGGTGTTGTTGCAGCCACGGCAGGTTGAACACTTCGCGGCCAGTGCTCTTCGGGCCCTTTGTCACGAAGAACGGGTCGCTGAGCAGCGCTGTCAGCAAGGTGGGCTCGACCGTACCGCTGGCTGCCCACTGACCGTTGCGATCATAGTTCTCGCCGCGTTGCTGATGAATCCAGGCATCCATCAGCACATTTCCGGGGCCACAGTCGAAACCGGCTACAGGCCGCGTTGGCTCTATCAGGCTCAGATTGCTGAAACCGCCGACATTCAAGACGGCACGGTTACCGCTACGCTCTTCGAACAAAGCTTCATGGAAGGCTGGCACCAGCGGCGCGCCCTGGCCGCCGGCGGCCACGTCGCGGCTGCGGAAGTCGCTGACCACGGTAATACCGGTCAGCTCCGTGAGAAGCGCAGGATTGCCGATCTGTACGGTGAAGCCACGAGCGGGCTCATGGCGAATGGTCTGGCCGTGGCTGCCGATTGCACGAATGGCGTCAGGATTGAGTTGCTGCTGATCAAGTAGGGTATGGATGCCCTGCGCGGCGAGTTTTACCCAGTGCTGTTGGGCGATCGCCGAGCGGGCGATCTCGTCAGGGCCGCTGGCGCACAAGCCAAGCAGCTCGGCGCGCAGGGATTCAGGCATGGGGATGTAGTGCGTGGCGATCAGTTTGATCGCCGAGGTTTGCTCGATCAGGGCGATGTCCAGCCCGTCGAGACTGGTGCCGGACATCACGCCGATATAAAGAGCCATGGCTTAGCGCTTGCTCGAAGCCAGCATGGTGGCCTTCTCTTGATCCATGCGCGCCATCAGCGGCTGGCTCTGCGCAAGGAAACGTGCGCGTTCGGACTTGGCGATCGGATCCGCCATCGGCAGCTTCTGGCCCAATGGGTCGACGTGAACACCGTTGACCTGGAACTCATAGTGCAAGTGCGGGCCGGTAGACAGGCCGGTGGTACCAATGTAACCGATCACTTGGCCCTGCTTGACGCTGCCGCCGGTTTTCACGCCTTTGGCGAAGCCTTGCATGTGGCCATACAGCGTGCGGTAGGTGTTGCCGTGCTGGATGATCACCGTGTTGCCGTAGCCACCGCGGCGGCCGGCCAGCAGCACTTTACCGTCACCGGCCGCCTTGATCGGCGTACCGCGCGGGGCTGCGTAATCGACACCTTTGTGGGCGCGGATCTTGTTGAGGATCGGGTGTTTGCGGCCCATGGAGAATTTGGAACTGATGCGGGCGAAGTCCACCGGTGTGCGGATGAATGCCTTGCGCATGCTGTTGCCATCGGCGGTGTAATAGCTGCTGTTGCCTTGTTTGTTGGTGTAACGCACGGCGGTGTAGGTCTTGCCGCGGTTGGTGAAGCGCGCCGACAGAATCGGGCCAGTACCGACGGCTTTGCCGTTGACCACTTTCTGCTCGTAGATCACGTCGAATTCGTCGCCCTGACGGATGTCCTGAGCGAAGTCGACGTCGTAGCCAAATACGCTGGCCATGTCCATGGTCAGACTGTGGGACAGGCCTGCGCGGGCAGCGGATTGTGACAGGGAGCTATTGATCACGCCGTGCACGTAAGCCGTGCGAACGGTCGGTTTTGCGGTGACGCGGTTGAATGCATAGCCCTTGTCGTTCTTGGTCAGGGTGATGGTTTCAACGTCGCTGACCTTGCTGTGCAGGCTGGTCAGTTGGCCTTGCGGGTCCAGTTCGAACTCAAGCTTCTGGCCGTGCTTGAGCTGGCTGAATTGTTTGGCTTGCTTGTCGCTCGCCAGGACTTCATGCACGGCGGCGGCTGGCAGACCGACTTTCTCGAACAATGTAGAGAGCGTATCGCCTTTGGAGACAACGACTTCGCGGTGTCCTGGAGCTTTTGGTTTTTCGGCAACCGGAGTGGGCGCAGATGCGGCTTCAGCGGTTTGCGGAGTGTTTTCGGTGCTGTTTTCGATCTGGGCGAAAGGTGAGGCTACTGGCTCATTTGTGGCTTGAGCCGCGTCAGCAGCGTCTTGATCTTGTGTCAGTTGTTCAGCAGGACTTTCCAGTTCAAGGCTCAGGGTCGTCTTTTTGGCTTCAACATCACTGGAAGGGAATACCAGGAGCGCCAGGCTGAGAAGGGCGGCGATTCCACTCGCGGCGAGCAGGTGGGTCTTCGGGTAAAGCGGTGGCGCTTTAGACGGTTCAGTGGTCATAAGTATTTTTGACTTTGAAAAAAGATGAATTGGAAAAGATGAATGACATGATGAAGATGAAATAACTGTATAAAATATAACCAAATCATCCCCGAAGCAAGTCTACAGACACCCTGTCTGCAGATTGGTGTCCGTGCGCCGGGCAAAACTTGTAATTGGTGCACGATCTTGTATGGTTGGTTCCCTTTGAATCTGAGCCTTGCGGGTCTGTTATGAAGTCGGTTGAAGAGCAGCTAGCGCTGATTAAACGTGGTGCGGAAGAACTATTGGTCGAGTCCGAGCTGATCGAGAAGCTCAAGCGCGGCCAGCCGCTGCGTATCAAGGCTGGTTTCGATCCAACCGCCCCGGATCTGCACTTGGGTCACACCGTGCTTATTAATAAGCTGCGCCAGTTCCAGGAATTGGGGCATCAAGTGATCTTCCTTATTGGTGACTTCACCGGAATGATCGGTGATCCAAGCGGCAAGAGTGCGACTCGTCCTCCTTTGACTCGCGAGCAGGTTCTGGAAAACGCCGAAACGTACAAGACTCAAGTGTTCAAGATTCTTGATCCGGCGAAAACCGAAGTTGCATTCAACTCCACCTGGATGGATCAGATGGGGCCGGCGGACTTCATTCGTCTGACTTCGCAATACACTGTCGCGCGTATGCTGGAGCGTGATGACTTCGACAAGCGTTACACCACCAATCAGCCGATCGCTATTCATGAGTTCCTCTATCCGCTGGTTCAGGGTTATGACTCGGTTGCTCTGCGCGCGGATGTCGAGCTGGGCGGTACCGATCAGAAGTTCAACCTGCTGATGGGGCGTGAGCTGCAGCGTGGATATGGCCAGGAAGCTCAATGCATTCTGACCATGCCGTTGCTCGAGGGGCTGGATGGCGTGAAGAAGATGTCCAAGTCGTTGGGCAATTACGTCGGTATCCAGGAGGCGCCAGGTGTCATGTACGGCAAGCTGGTTTCGATTCCGGATGCGCTGATGTGGCGTTACTTTGAGCTGCTCAGCTTCCGTTCGATGGATGAGATCAATGCCTTGCGTGCAGATGTGGAGGCGGGGGCCAACCCGCGCGACATCAAGATCAAGCTGGCGGAAGAGATTGTTGCGCGTTTCCACGGTGAGGAGGCTGCGGCCAATGCTCATCGGGCTGCAGGTAACCGTATGAAGGATGGTGAGTTGCCGGATGATCTGCCGGAGATCGAGCTGGCCTCTGCTGAGGATATGCCAATTGCCGCCGTCCTTAATAAAGCAGGCCTGGTGAAGAACTCGGCGGCGGCGCGCGATCTGTTGGCTTCCGGTGGTGTGCGTGTTGACGGTGAGGTGGTTGATCGCTCCTTTATATATGTACTGGGTGCGACTCACGTCTGTCAGGCGGGCAAGAAGGCGTTTGCGCGCATCACGCTGAAATCTGAATAAAGTTTGAAATAAGGGTTGACGGCGAATTTTAGAAGTCTATAATTCGCCCCACTTCCGGCGCAGTCGAAACGGAAAACTCCTTGAGATTCAATGAGTTGCGCGGTTTTCGATAGCGGCTTGCTTCAGTTCATCGAAGCCTGGAAGGAGTTGAAAGAGCGGTGATGTTTGGCTCTTTGGACGGTTCGATCTTCTCGGTCGAAAGCGGAGAAAAAGAGGTGTTGACAGCAGCGTGTAACGCTGTAGAATTCGCCTCCCGCTAACGAGAGATCGGAAGCGCAAGTGGTTGAAGTTGTTGAAGAATTCTTCGAAAACTTCTGAAAATAATCACTTGACAGCAAATGAGGCTGCTGTAGAATGCGCGCCTCGGTTGAGACGAAAGATCTTAACCAACCGCTCTTTAACAACTGAATCAAGCAATTCGTGTGGGTGCTTGTGGAGTCAGACTGATAGTCAACAAGATTATCAGCATCACAAGTTACTCCGCGAGAAATCAAAGATGTAACCAACGATTGCTGAGCCAAGTTTAGGGTTTCTTAAAAACCCAAAGATGTTTGAACTGAAGAGTTTGATCATGGCTCAGATTGAACGCTGGCGGCAGGCCTAACACATGCAAGTCGAGCGGATGAAAGGAGCTTGCTCCTGGATTCAGCGGCGGACGGGTGAGTAATGCCTAGGAATCTGCCTGGTAGTGGGGGACAACGTTTCGAAAGGAACGCTAATACCGCATACGTCCTACGGGAGAAAGCAGGGGACCTTCGGGCCTTGCGCTATCAGATGAGCCTAGGTCGGATTAGCTAGTTGGTGAGGTAATGGCTCACCAAGGCGACGATCCGTAACTGGTCTGAGAGGATGATCAGTCACACTGGAACTGAGACACGGTCCAGACTCCTACGGGAGGCAGCAGTGGGGAATATTGGACAATGGGCGAAAGCCTGATCCAGCCATGCCGCGTGTGTGAAGAAGGTCTTCGGATTGTAAAGCACTTTAAGTTGGGAGGAAGGGTTGTAGATTAATACTCTGCAATTTTGACGTTACCGACAGAATAAGCACCGGCTAACTCTGTGCCAGCAGCCGCGGTAATACAGAGGGTGCAAGCGTTAATCGGAATTACTGGGCGTAAAGCGCGCGTAGGTGGTTTGTTAAGTTGGATGTGAAATCCCCGGGCTCAACCTGGGAACTGCATCCAAAACTGGCAAGCTAGAGTATGGTAGAGGGTGGTGGAATTTCCTGTGTAGCGGTGAAATGCGTAGATATAGGAAGGAACACCAGTGGCGAAGGCGACCACCTGGACTGATACTGACACTGAGGTGCGAAAGCGTGGGGAGCAAACAGGATTAGATACCCTGGTAGTCCACGCCGTAAACGATGTCAACTAGCCGTTGGGAGCCTTGAGCTCTTAGTGGCGCAGCTAACGCATTAAGTTGACCGCCTGGGGAGTACGGCCGCAAGGTTAAAACTCAAATGAATTGACGGGGGCCCGCACAAGCGGTGGAGCATGTGGTTTAATTCGAAGCAACGCGAAGAACCTTACCAGGCCTTGACATCCAATGAACTTTCCAGAGATGGATTGGTGCCTTCGGGAACATTGAGACAGGTGCTGCATGGCTGTCGTCAGCTCGTGTCGTGAGATGTTGGGTTAAGTCCCGTAACGAGCGCAACCCTTGTCCTTAGTTACCAGCACGTTATGGTGGGCACTCTAAGGAGACTGCCGGTGACAAACCGGAGGAAGGTGGGGATGACGTCAAGTCATCATGGCCCTTACGGCCTGGGCTACACACGTGCTACAATGGTCGGTACAGAGGGTTGCCAAGCCGCGAGGTGGAGCTAATCCCACAAAACCGATCGTAGTCCGGATCGCAGTCTGCAACTCGACTGCGTGAAGTCGGAATCGCTAGTAATCGCGAATCAGAATGTCGCGGTGAATACGTTCCCGGGCCTTGTACACACCGCCCGTCACACCATGGGAGTGGGTTGCACCAGAAGTAGCTAGTCTAACCTTCGGGAGGACGGTTACCACGGTGTGATTCATGACTGGGGTGAAGTCGTAACAAGGTAGCCGTAGGGGAACCTGCGGCTGGATCACCTCCTTAATCGACGACATCAGCTGCTCCATAAGTTCCCACACGAATTGCTTGATTCATTGAAGAAGACGATAGAAGCAGCTTTAAGCTCCAAGCTGATAGCTCTGAGCTAATCAGTTACGCGCTCGAAATTGGGTCTGTAGCTCAGTTGGTTAGAGCGCACCCCTGATAAGGGTGAGGTCGGCAGTTCGAATCTGCCCAGACCCACCAATTTTGTATGGGGCCATAGCTCAGCTGGGAGAGCGCCTGCCTTGCACGCAGGAGGTCAGCGGTTCGATCCCGCTTGGCTCCACCATTAACTGCTTCTGCTTGTTAGAGCTTAGAAATGAATATTCCGGTGCGAATATTGATTTCTAGTCTTTGATTAGATCGTTCTTTAAAAATTTGGGTATGTGATAGAAAGATAGACTGAACGTTACTTTCACTGGTAACGGATCAGGCTAAGGTAAAATTTGTGAGTGACTCTTAAGAGTTTTGCGAATTTTCGGCGAATGTCGTCTTCACAGTATAACCAGATTGCTTGGGGTTATATGGTCAAGTGAAGAAGCGCATACGGTGGATGCCTTGGCAGTCAGAGGCGATGAAAGACGTGGTAGCCTGCGAAAAGCTTCGGGGAGTCGGCAAACAGACTTTGATCCGGAGATGTCTGAATGGGGGAACCCAGCCATCATAAGATGGTTATCTTGTACTGAATACATAGGTGCAAGAGGCGAACCAGGGGAACTGAAACATCTAAGTACCCTGAGGAAAAGAAATCAACCGAGATTCCCTTAGTAGTGGCGAGCGAACGGGGACTAGCCCTTAAGTGGCTTTGAGATTAGCGGAACGCTCTGGAAAGTGCGGCCATAGTGGGTGATAGCCCTGTACGCGAAAGTCTCTTAGTCATGAAATCGAGTAGGACGGAGCACGAGAAACTTTGTCTGAATATGGGGGGACCATCCTCCAAGGCTAAATACTACTGACTGACCGATAGTGAACTAGTACCGTGAGGGAAAGGCGAAAAGAACCCCGGAGAGGGGAGTGAAATAGATCCTGAAACCGTATGCGTACAAGCAGTGGGAGCAGACTTTGTTCTGTGACTGCGTACCTTTTGTATAATGGGTCAGCGACTTATTTTCAGTGGCGAGCTTAACCGAATAGGGGAGGCGTAGCGAAAGCGAGTCTTAATAGGGCGTCTAGTCGCTGGGAATAGACCCGAAACCGGGCGATCTATCCATGGGCAGGTTGAAGGTTAGGTAACACTGACTGGAGGACCGAACCGACTACCGTTGAAAAGTTAGCGGATGACCTGTGGATCGGAGTGAAAGGCTAATCAAGCTCGGAGATAGCTGGTTCTCCTCGAAAGCTATTTAGGTAGCGCCTCATGTATCACTGTAGGGGGTAGAGCACTGTTTCGGCTAGGGGGTCATCCCGACTTACCAAACCGATGCAAACTCCGAATACCTACAAGTGCCGAGCATGGGAGACACACGGCGGGTGCTAACGTCCGTCGTGAAAAGGGAAACAACCCAGACCGTCAGCTAAGGTCCCAAAGTTATGGTTAAGTGGGAAACGATGTGGGAAGGCTTAGACAGCTAGGAGGTTGGCTTAGAAGCAGCCACCCTTTAAAGAAAGCGTAATAGCTCACTAGTCGAGTCGGCCTGCGCGGAAGATGTAACGGGGCTCAAACCATACACCGAAGCTACGGGTATCACGCAAGTGATGCGGTAGAGGAGCGTTCTGTAAGCCTGTGAAGGTGAGTTGAGAAGCTTGCTGGAGGTATCAGAAGTGCGAATGCTGACATGAGTAACGACAATGGGTGTGAAAAACACCCACGCCGAAAGACCAAGGTTTCCTGCGCAACGTTAATCGACGCAGGGTTAGTCGGTCCCTAAGGCGAGGCTGAAAAGCGTAGTCGATGGAAAACAGGTTAATATTCCTGTACTTCTGGTTATTGCGATGGAGGGACGGAGAAGGCTAGGCCAGCTTGGCGTTGGTTGTCCAAGTTTAAGGTGGTAGGCTGAGATCTTAGGTAAATCCGGGATCTTAAGGCCGAGAGCTGATGACGAGTTACCTTTCAGGTGACGAAGTGGTTGATGCCATGCTTCCAAGAAAAGCTTCTAAGCTTCAGATAACCAGGAACCGTACCCCAAACCGACACAGGTGGTTGGGTAGAGAATACCAAGGCGCTTGAGAGAACTCGGGTGAAGGAACTAGGCAAAATGGCACCGTAACTTCGGGAGAAGGTGCGCCGGTGAGGGTGAAGGACTTGCTCCGTAAGCTCATGCCGGTCGAAGATACCAGGCCGCTGCGACTGTTTATTAAAAACACAGCACTCTGCAAACACGAAAGTGGACGTATAGGGTGTGACGCCTGCCCGGTGCCGGAAGGTTAATTGATGGGGTTAGCTAACGCGAAGCTCTTGATCGAAGCCCCGGTAAACGGCGGCCGTAACTATAACGGTCCTAAGGTAGCGAAATTCCTTGTCGGGTAAGTTCCGACCTGCACGAATGGCGTAACGATGGCGGCGCTGTCTCCACCCGAGACTCAGTGAAATTGAAATCGCTGTGAAGATGCAGTGTATCCGCGGCTAGACGGAAAGACCCCGTGAACCTTTACTATAGCTTTGCACTGGACTTTGAATTTGCTTGTGTAGGATAGGTGGGAGGCTTTGAAGCGTGGACGCCAGTTCGCGTGGAGCCATCCTTGAAATACCACCCTGGCAACTTTGAGGTTCTAACTCAGGTCCGTTATCCGGATCGAGGACAGTGTATGGTGGGTAGTTTGACTGGGGCGGTCTCCTCCTAAAGAGTAACGGAGGAGTACGAAGGTGCGCTCAGACCGGTCGGAAATCGGTCGTAGAGTATAAAGGCAAAAGCGCGCTTGACTGCGAGACAGACACGTCGAGCAGGTACGAAAGTAGGTCTTAGTGATCCGGTGGTTCTGTATGGAAGGGCCATCGCTCAACGGATAAAAGGTACTCCGGGGATAACAGGCTGATACCGCCCAAGAGTTCATATCGACGGCGGTGTTTGGCACCTCGATGTCGGCTCATCACATCCTGGGGCTGAAGCCGGTCCCAAGGGTATGGCTGTTCGCCATTTAAAGTGGTACGCGAGCTGGGTTTAGAACGTCGTGAGACAGTTCGGTCCCTATCTGCCGTGGACGTTTGAGATTTGAGAGGGGCTGCTCCTAGTACGAGAGGACCGGAGTGGACGAACCTCTGGTGTTCCGGTTGTCACGCCAGTGGCATTGCCGGGTAGCTATGTTCGGGAAAGATAACCGCTGAAAGCATCTAAGCGGGAAACTTGCCTCAAGATGAGATCTCACTGGAACCTTGAGTTCCCTGAAGGGCCGTCGAAGACTACGACGTTGATAGGTTGGGTGTGTAAGCGCTGTGAGGCGTTGAGCTAACCAATACTAATTGCCCGTGAGGCTTGACCATATAACACCCAAGCAATCTGAATGCTCGAAAGAGACCAGATTGCGGTGTGTGAAGACGCAATGAACCGAAAGTTCGCGCAGCTCACAAAGCACCTGTATCACATACCCGATTTGCTGAAGCGAGGCCAGTTGGTCACGAGTCAGTACCCGAATTTCTTGACGACCATAGAGCGTTGGAACCACCTGATCCCATCCCGAACTCAGAAGTGAAACGATGCATCGCCGATGGTAGTGTGGGGTTTCCCCATGTGAGAGTAGGTCATCGTCAAGATTAAATTCCGAAACCCCAATTGCGAAAGCAGTTGGGGTTTTGTTTTGCCCGCAGGAAAGTGGTGCGCTTGATTTCTATGCAATCGCCCTGCTCATGGCTATTATTCGGGCCTCATTGTGAGGCGAGACCTGCATGCTGACGTTGTTGAATCTTTTAAAGGATGGTCGATTCCATTCCGGTGAGGCCTTGGGGCTTGCCCTGGGAATCAGTCGAAGCGCGGTGTGGAAGCAGCTTCAGCATCTTGAGGCTGAGCTCGGATTGTCAATTAACAAAGTCCGGGGCAGAGGCTATCAACTGGCTGCGCCCCTGACGCTGCTCGACCCCCTGAAGATTGGTGCCTTGGCAGCGGTTTGGCCGATTACAGTCTTTGACTCCATTGACTCCACTAACGCAGAGGCGCTTCGCGCGATCAATCAGGGTCGAGCGGCGCCGTTTCTGGTATTGGCAGAGCGACAGATTTCCGGTCGTGGTCGCCGTGGGCGTAAGTGGGTAAGCCCTTTTGCTGAAAATCTCTACTACAGCCTGGTTCTGCGCATAGAAGGTGGCATGCGTCAGCTTGAGGGCTTGAGTCTGGTGGTCGGTTTGGCTGTTATGCACGCCTTGCGAAAGCTGGGGGTGGCGGGCGCAGGATTGAAGTGGCCCAACGATGTGCTGGTCGGAGACAAGAAAATCGCCGGTATTCTTCTTGAGCTAGTCGGGGATCCTGCAGATGTTTGCCATGTGGTGCTGGGTATTGGCGTTAATGTAAACATGCAGGTTGCCGAGGAAGTTGACCAGCAATGGACGTCGGTACGACTGGAAACGGGCAAAAGCTGCGATCGCAACCTCTTGGTAGCTGAGCTGAGCGAGCAGCTACGCGGCTATATCCAGCGCCATCAGGTTGATGGTTTCTCTGCGTTCCAGGAAGAGTGGGAAAAGGATCACATGTGGCAAGGTCGCCCGGTTTCTTTGATTGCCGGCGTTAGTCATATAGAAGGCGTTGTGCTTGGCATTGATAGCCAAGGTGCGCTGCGCTTGAAGGTGGACGGCGTGGAAAAAGTTTTTAGTGGTGGTGAGCTCAGCCTGAGGTTGCGTGATGATTCTTGAGCTCGACTGTGGGAATAGCTTTATCAAGTGGCGGGTATTGAATACGGCCGCTGGCGGTCTTTTCGCGGAGGGTGTTGTCGACTCGGATCAAGCTCTGGTGGATAGCTTGAGCGCATTTGACGGCCTGTCGTTGCGTAAATGTCGATTGGTGAGCGTAAGAACCAGCGAAGAAACTGCCGCGCTCACCCGGATTCTTGAGCAGGAGTTCGGTGTCTCCGCCGTGTGCGCCAAGTCGGCCAGTGAGATGTCTGGTGTCAGGAATGGCTATGACGAGTATGAACGCTTGGGGCTGGATCGCTGGTTGGCGATGCTTGGTGGCTTTCATTTGGCTGCGGGCGCCTGTCTGATTCTGGATTTCGGCACTGCAGTGACGGCCGACTTTATTAATGCCGAAGGTGAGCACCTTGGGGGATTCATTTGCCCAGGGATGCCCTTGATGCGTCACCAATTGCGTACACATACCCGGAAAATCCGTTATGGGGACTCGGCTGCCGAAAGAGCGCTGACGAGCCATGCTCCGGGGCGCAGTACCGTCGAAGCGGTGGAGCGTGGATGCTCTTTAATGTTGAGAGGTTTCGTCCTGACCCAAGTGGAAATGGCTCGATCCTATTGGGGAGAGCGCTTTACTGTTTTTATTACAGGTGGCGATGCTCTGTTGGTGGCGGACGTTGTGCCTGAAGCGCGGATCGTCCCTGACCTGGTATTCATAGGGTTGGCGATGGCCTGTCCTTTAACTTGAGGTTTGTATGCGTTGGTTGTTCCTGCTGGTCGTTGTACTCAATGTGTTTTATTACGTCTGGCATCAGCAGGAAGCACCCTTGCGTGCGAAAGATGTCACGCCACTCAGCATGTACCGCGGGTCTCAACAAGATATTCGCTTACTGAGTGAGGCGAATGGTGACTCTGGGGGAGGGCAGGGCGCGCGCCGTGGCGGACAGGAGTGTCTGTTTTTGGGTGGTTTGACTCAAGAAAGCAGCATTTCCGCGCTGCAGCTGCGTCTAGCGGCCATGGGGGTGAAGGTTCAGGCGTCGCAAAAGGATCTCCCCGAGCTTGGTTACTGGTTGCGCATTACGCCCGAAAGCCAGCGTTTATTGGGGGATGTGCAGTTGCAGAACCTTTCCAAGGAATTCAATGAGTTAAAACATAAAATAATGCTGTGTGAGGGGGTTGCACCGCTGGAATAGTTTGCATAGAATGGCGCCCGCTCCACAGCGAACACCTAAACAGGTGGTCAGCGCGGAGCGGTGTCAACGCAGCTAACCTCAGGTTTTTAATGAGAAAATGCTTGACAGAAGGCTGGCATAGTATAGAATGCCGGCTCGCTTAGGAGGGGTTCCCGAGCGGCCAAAGGGATCAGACTGTAAATCTGACGTCTACGACTTCGAAGGTTCGAATCCTTCCCCCTCCACCATTTTTAGCGTGAGCTGCAAGCTCCGCGGGTATAGTTTAGTGGTAGAACCTCAGCCTTCCAAGCTGATGATGCGGGTTCGATTCCCGCTACCCGCTCCAAGTTTGCAGGTTGTGCAAAGTGTTACGCTCTTGTAGCTCAGTTGGTAGAGCACACCCTTGGTAAGGGTGAGGTCAGCGGTTCAAATCCGCTCAAGAGCTCCATATAACAAGGCAGATATGAAAATATCTGCCTTTGTTTTAATGGTAGATATCGTTCGTCTAATTCTTCTGTTGAGGGTGTTATCGATGGCTAAGGAAAAATTTGATCGTTCCCTGCCCCACGTCAACGTAGGGACCATTGGTCACGTTGACCACGGTAAAACCACTCTGACTGCTGCTCTGACTCGCGTCTGCTCCGAAGTTTTCGGTTCGGCCGTAGTTGAATTCGACAAGATCGACAGCGCTCCAGAAGAAAAAGCTCGCGGTATCACCATCAACACCGCGCACGTTGAGTACAACTCGAACATTCGTCACTACGCTCACGTTGACTGCCCAGGTCACGCTGACTATGTGAAGAACATGATCACCGGTGCTGCTCAAATGGACGGCGCTATCCTGGTTTGCTCGGCTGCTGATGGTCCGATGCCACAAACCCGTGAGCACATCCTGCTGTCCCGTCAGGTAGGCGTTCCGTACATCGTGGTTTTCCTGAACAAGGCTGACCTGGTAGACGACGCTGAGCTGCTGGAACTGGTTGAGATGGAAGTTCGCGACCTGCTGTCCACCTACGACTTCCCGGGCGATGACACTCCAATCATCATCGGTTCGGCTCGTATGGCGCTGGAAGGCAAAGACGACAACGAGATGGGCACCACTGCCGTCAAGAAGCTGGTTGAAACTCTGGACAGCTACATCCCAGAACCAGTTCGTATGATCGACAAGCCATTCCTGATGCCAATCGAAGACGTGTTCTCGATCTCGGGTCGCGGTACTGTTGTGACTGGTCGTATCGAGCGCGGTATCGTTCGCGTTCAAGATGCACTGGAAATCGTTGGTCTGCGTGACACCACCACCACCACCTGCACCGGTGTTGAGATGTTCCGCAAGCTGCTCGACGAAGGTCGTGCTGGTGAGAACTGCGGCGTTCTGCTGCGTGGTACCAAGCGTGACGACGTTGAGCGTGGTCAGGTTCTGGTCAAGCCAGGTTCGGTTAAGCCGCACACCAAGTTCACCGCAGAAGTTTACGTTCTGAGCAAGGAAGAAGGCGGTCGTCACACTCCGTTCTTCAAAGGCTACCGTCCACAGTTCTACTTCCGTACTACTGACGTGACTGGTAACTGCGAGCTGCCAGAAGGCGTTGAAATGGTAATGCCAGGTGACAACATTCAGATGACTGTTACCCTGATCAAAACCATCGCGATGGAAGACGGTCTGCGTTTCGCTATCCGTGAAGGCGGTCGTACCGTCGGCGCTGGCGTCGTAGCCAAAATCATCGAATAAACGGTTGTAATGTATTTTTCGGGCCGGCATAATGGTCGGCCTGATTTTGTTTTAGGTCAGTAGCTCAATTGGCAGAGCGACGGTCTCCAAAACCGTAGGTTGGGGGTTCGATTCCCTCCTGACCTGCCAGATTCACTCGGTGTGTCTGGCTTTCTTTTCACAGGATCTTCATAGATGACTCCTAAGGCTGAAGCTCAAGGCTCTCGCTTCGATCTGCTAAAGTGGCTTGTGGTAGCTGCTTTGGTGGTTGTGGGTGTAGTTGGCAATCAGTATTACGCTGCTTCGCCGATCCTGTACCGTGTACTC
Organism: Pseudomonas sp. m6p; assembly: GCF_055760375.1. NCBI lineage: Bacteria > Pseudomonadati > Pseudomonadota > Gammaproteobacteria > Pseudomonadales > Pseudomonadaceae > Pseudomonas > Pseudomonas sp. m6p. The sequence continues at coordinate 5,120,723 of NZ_CM147084.1, read as the reverse complement.
GCACTGCTCGTGATTGCTGCTGTTGCTGCCTTTGTAGGCCTGCAAACTGCAAAGGGCAAGTCGTTCTTCGTACTGGTTAAGGAAGCGCGCACCGAGATTCGTAAAGTCGTATGGCCAACTCGCCAGGAAACTACGCAGACAACGTTGATTGTTGTTGCTGTGGTTATCGTTATGGCGTTGCTGTTGTGGGGTGTTGATTCCCTGCTCGGCTGGCTTGTTTCCTTGATTGTCGGCTAAGGGTGTCCCGTGGCTAAGCGTTGGTACGTTGTGCATGCTTACTCGGGTTACGAGAAGCATGTCATGCGCTCGCTGATTGAGCGCGTTAAGCTGGCTGGCATGGAAGATGGCTTCGGCGAAATTCTGGTTCCCACTGAAGAAGTGGTTGAAATGCGTAATGGCCAGAAGCGCAAAAGCGAACGTAAGTTCTTCCCAGGTTATGTGCTGGTACAGATGGATATGAACGAGGGTACTTGGCACTTGGTCAAGGATACTCCTCGGGTGATGGGCTTCATTGGCGGTACCGCCGACAAGCCTGCTCCAATCACCGACAAAGAGGCGGAAGCCATTCTACGTCGCGTGGCCGATGGTAGTGATAAGCCGAAGCCGAAGACTCTGTTTGAGCCGGGTGAGGTGGTTCGTGTTACCGATGGTCCGTTCGCTGACTTTAACGGCACCGTCGAAGAAGTTAACTACGAAAAGAGCCGTGTCCAGGTGGCAGTGCTTATTTTCGGTCGCTCTACCCCGGTAGAGTTAGAGTTCAGTCAGGTCGAAAAGGTCTAACTGAACAAGCATCCCAACCCCGCAGCCCTAGGCTGTGGGGTTTTGTCGTCACTGGGATAAACGCGCAAGTAACCGGGGAGCCTTTCGAGGCGTTCGAACCCGTAATTGGAGTGCCTCATGGCCAAGAAGATTACCGCTTACATCAAGCTGCAAGTGAAGGCCGCTCAGGCTAACCCAAGCCCACCTGTTGGTCCTGCTCTGGGTCAGCACGGCGTGAACATCATGGAATTCTGCAAGGCTTTCAACGCCCGTACTCAGGGTCTGGAAGCAGGTCTGCCGACTCCAGTGATCATCACTGTCTACAGCGACCGTAGCTTCACTTTCGAAACCAAATCCACCCCTGCTTCGGTTCTGCTGAAGAAGGCGGCCGGTCTGACTAGCGGTTCCGCTCGTCCGAACACTGTTAAGGTTGGCACTGTTACCCGTGCTCAGCTGGAAGAAATCGCGAAAACCAAAAACGCGGATCTGACTGCAGCTGATATGGATGCAGCCGTGCGTACTATCGCCGGTTCTGCTCGTAGCATGGGCCTTAACGTGGAGGGTGTGTAATGGCTAAGCTGACCAAGCGTCAAAAGGCTATCGCCGGCAAAATCGAAGCAGGCAAGGCCTACAACATTGTAGACGCTGCTGCTCTGCTGGCTGAGCTGTCGACTGTCAAGTTCAGCGAGTCGTTCGACGTTGCTGTAAACCTGGGTGTAGACCCGCGTAAATCCGACCAGGTTGTTCGTAGCGCTACTGTGCTGCCACACGGCACTGGCAAGACCGTTCGCGTTGCTGTGTTCACCCAGGGTCCAGCTGCTGAGGCCGCTCTGGCTGCCGGCGCTGACCGTGTAGGTATGGACGACCTGGCTGCCGAAATGAAAGGCGGCGACCTGAACTATGACGTAGTGATTGCATCCCCGGATGCCATGCGCGTTGTAGGTCAACTGGGTCAGATCCTCGGTCCACGTGGCCTGATGCCTAACCCGAAAGTCGGCACCGTAACTCCAGACGTAGCTACCGCAGTTAAAAACGCCAAGGCTGGTCAGGTTCGTTATCGCACCGACAAAAACGGCATCATCCACACTTCCGTTGGCAAGATCGGCTTCGATGCCGTCAAGCTGAAGGAAAACGTTGAAGCCCTGATCGCTGATCTGAAGCGTATCAAGCCAGCTTCTTCGAAAGGTATCTACGTCAAGCGCGTTACCCTGAGCACCACTATGGGCCCAGGTCTGGTTATCGACCAGAGCTCGCTGGACGCGTAAGACAAAGGTTGGCGCATTTGATTGCGCCAATTGAAAGATTGGGGTCCCTGCCTGGCGGGGGCTATCCAAGACCGTAGGCGACGCAAGTCTTAAACCATAAGCCTACGCAGATGGTGCTCCCGGTTCCTTACCGAATCAGACACCAAAACGACATTCGGTTTCGACCGAGTGAAACGGTAACAAGCAGGAGTTAAACCCGTGGCAATTAATCTCGAAGACAAGAAGGCCATCGTCGCTGAAGTCAACGAGGCTGCCAAAGTCGCTCTGTCCGCTGTCGTGGTTGATGCCCGTGGCGTAACAGTAGGCGCAATGACCGGACTCCGTAAAGAGGCTCGTGAAGCTGGCGTTTACGTACGTGTTGTACGTAACACCCTGCTCAAGCGCGCTGTTGCTGACACTGAATACAGTGTCCTCAACGACGTGTTCACCGGCCCGACCCTGATTGCATTCTCGAACGAACATCCGGGCGCTGCTGCCCGTATCTTCAAAGAGTTTGCCAAGGGTCAGGACAAGTTCGAGATCAAGGCAGCTGCGTTCGAGGGCAAGTTCCTCGCAGCTAATCAGATCGACGTACTGGCAACTCTGCCGACCCGTGACGAAGCAATTTCTCAGCTGATGAGCGTGATTCAAGGCGCTACCAGCAAATTGGCTCGTACTCTGGCGGCAATTCGCGACCAGAAAGAAGCTGCCGCAGCCTAAGGCTCGTCAACTTCTCGCGTTTTTTGTTTATTTCGATGGTCGCGTAGGCCGTCCCCCAATTCAGGAATTGAGTCATGTCTCTGACTAACGAACAAATCATCGAAGCAATCGGCCAGAAATCCGTAGTGGAAATCGTTGAGCTGATCAAAGCGATGGAAGAAACCTTCGGCGTTACCGCTGCTGCCGCTTCGGCTGGCCCAGCTGTAGCTGCTGCTGCTGTTGAAGAGCAAACCGAGTTCAACGTTGTCCTGGTTGAAGCCGGCGAGAAGAAAGTAAACGTGATCAAGGCAGTTCGTGAACTGACCGGTCTGGGCCTGAAAGAAGCCAAAGAGAAAGTAGATGGCGCTCCTCAGGTTGTAGCTGAAGGCGTTTCGAAAGAAGCTGCTGAAGACGCTAAGAAGAAGCTGGAAGAAGCAGGCGCTAAAGTCGAGCTGAAATAAGTATCGACTTTGCTCCTCCAGCCCGAGCGTCAAGCGACAGGCTGATGGCTGGTGGCTCTTGCCACCGGCCTTTTTCCGTTATTGGCAGCCGACTGGGTCGGTGCTGATAAAGGCGCTGTAACCACCCGATGCGGTGGCGCAAACCATGGGGTTTGCACGATTTTCTGGCTGCTCCCGTCGGGAGGGGCCAAACAAGCAGGTGACCAAGCTGGGGAACGCTGATGGCTTACTCATATACTGAGAAAAAACGTATCCGCAAGGACTTTAGCAAGTTGCCGGACGTCATGGATGTGCCGTACCTCCTGGCCATCCAGCTGGATTCGTATCGTGAATTCTTGCAAGCGGGAGCGACTAAAGATCAGTTCCGCGACGTGGGCCTGCATGCGGCCTTCAAATCCGTTTTCCCGATCATCAGCTACTCCGGCAATGCTGCGCTGGAGTACGTCGGTTATCGCTTGGGCGAACCGGCATTTGATGTCAAAGAATGCGTATTGCGCGGTGTAACTTTCGCCGTACCTTTGCGGGTAAAAGTGCGCCTGATCATTTTCGACAAAGAATCGTCGAACAAAGCGATCAAGGACATCAAAGAGCAAGAAGTCTACATGGGCGAAATCCCATTGATGACTGAGAACGGTACCTTCGTAATCAACGGTACCGAGCGTGTTATCGTTTCCCAGCTGCACCGTTCCCCGGGCGTGTTCTTCGACCACGACCGCGGCAAGACGCACAGCTCCGGTAAACTGCTGTACTCCGCGCGCATCATTCCTTACCGCGGTTCGTGGCTGGATTTCGAGTTCGACCCGAAAGACTGCGTATTCGTGCGTATCGACCGTCGTCGCAAGCTGCCGGCCTCGGTACTGCTGCGCGCGCTCGGCTACACCACCGAAGAAGTGCTGGACGCTTTCTACACCACCAACGTATTCCACGTTAAAGGCGAAGGCCTGAGCCTGGAACTGGTGCCTCAGCGCCTGCGCGGTGAAGTGGCTGTCCTTGATATCCAGGACGATAAAGGCAAGGTGATTGTCGAGCAGGGCCGTCGTATTACTGCCCGCCACATCAACCAGCTGGAAAAAGCCGGGATCAAAGAGCTGGACGTGCCTCTGGACTACGTTCTGGGTCGCACTACCGCCAAGGTCATCGTGCATCCGGCTACCGGCGAAATCCTGGCAGAGTGCAACACCGAGCTGTCGACCGAAGTCCTGGCGAAAATCGCCAAGGCGGGCGTTGTTCGCATTGAAACTCTGTACACCAACGACATCGACTGCGGTCCGTTCATCTCCGACACGCTGAAGATCGACTCCACCAGCAACCAATTGGAAGCGCTGGTCGAGATCTATCGCATGATGCGTCCAGGCGAGCCGCCAACCAAAGACGCTGCCGAAACCCTGTTCAACAACCTGTTCTTCAGCCCTGAGCGCTATGACCTGTCTGCGGTCGGCCGGATGAAGTTCAACCGTCGTATCGGTCGTACCGAAATCGAAGGTTCGGGCGTGCTGTGCAAGGAAGACATCGTCGCGGTCCTGAAGACTCTGGTCGACATCCGTAACGGTAAAGGCATCGTCGATGACATCGACCACCTGGGTAACCGTCGTGTTCGCTGCGTAGGCGAAATGGCCGAGAACCAGTTCCGCGTTGGCCTGGTACGTGTTGAGCGTGCGGTCAAAGAGCGTCTGTCGATGGCCGAAAGCGAAGGCCTGATGCCGCAAGACCTGATCAACGCCAAGCCAGTGGCTGCGGCGGTGAAAGAGTTCTTCGGTTCCAGCCAGCTGTCGCAGTTCATGGACCAGAACAACCCGTTGTCCGAGATTACCCACAAGCGTCGTGTCTCTGCACTCGGCCCTGGCGGTCTGACTCGTGAGCGCGCGGGCTTCGAAGTCCGTGACGTACACCCGACTCACTACGGTCGTGTCTGCCCGATTGAAACGCCGGAAGGTCCGAACATCGGTCTGATCAACTCCTTGGCTGCGTACGCTCGCACCAACCAGTACGGCTTCCTGGAAAGCCCGTACCGTGTGGTGAAAGAGGGTGTGGTCACCGACGAGATCGTGTTCCTGTCCGCTATTGAAGAAGCCGATCACGTGATCGCGCAGGCTTCGGCGACCATGAACGAGCAGAAAGTCCTGATCGACGAACTGGTAGCCGTACGTCACCTGAACGAATTCACCGTCAAGGCGCCGGAAGACGTCACCTTGATGGACGTTTCGCCGAAGCAGGTAGTTTCGGTTGCAGCGTCGCTGATTCCGTTCCTCGAGCACGACGACGCCAACCGTGCGTTGATGGGTTCGAACATGCAGCGTCAAGCTGTACCAACCCTGCGCGCTGACAAGCCGCTGGTCGGTACCGGCATGGAGCGTAACGTGGCTCGCGACTCCGGCGTTTGCGTCGTGGCTCGTCGTGGCGGCGTGATCGATTCCGTTGATGCCAGCCGTATCGTGGTTCGTGTTGCCGATGACGAAGTTGAAACCGGTGAGGCCGGTGTCGACATCTACAACCTGACCAAATACACCCGCTCGAACCAGAACACCTGCATCAACCAGCGTCCGCTGGTGAGCAAGGGTGATCGCGTTCAGCGTAGCGACATCATGGCCGACGGCCCGTCCACCGACATGGGTGAACTGGCGCTGGGTCAGAACATGCGCATCGCGTTTATGGCATGGAACGGCTTCAACTTCGAAGACTCCATCTGCCTGTCCGAGCGTGTGGTTCAGGAAGACCGTTTCACCACGATCCACATTCAGGAACTGACCTGTGTGGCGCGTGACACCAAGCTTGGCCCAGAGGAAATCACTGCGGACATCCCGAACGTGGGTGAGGCTGCACTGAACAAGCTGGACGAAGCCGGTATCGTTTACGTAGGTGCTGAAGTAGGCGCAGGCGACATCCTGGTCGGTAAAGTCACTCCGAAAGGCGAGACTCAACTGACTCCGGAAGAAAAACTGCTGCGTGCGATCTTCGGTGAAAAAGCCAGCGACGTTAAAGACACCTCCCTGCGTGTACCTACCGGTACCAAAGGTACTGTCATCGACGTACAGGTCTTCACCCGCGACGGCGTTGAGCGTGATGCTCGTGCTCTGTCGATCGAGAAGTCCCAGCTGGACGAGATCCGCAAGGATTTGAACGAAGAGTTCCGTATCGTAGAAGGCGCGACCTTCGAACGTCTGCGCTCCGCTCTGGTAGGCCACAAGGCTGAAGGCGGCGCCGGTCTGAAGAAAGGTCAGGACATCACCGACGAAGTTCTCGACGGTCTTGAGCATGGTCAGTGGTTCAAACTGCGCATGGCTGAAGATGCTCTGAACGAGCAGCTCGAGAAGGCTCAGGCCTACATCGTTGATCGTCGCCGTCTGCTGGACGACAAGTTCGAAGACAAGAAGCGCAAACTGCAGCAGGGCGATGACCTGGCTCCAGGCGTGCTGAAAATCGTCAAGGTTTACCTGGCAATCCGTCGTCGCATCCAGCCGGGCGACAAGATGGCCGGTCGTCACGGTAACAAAGGTGTGGTCTCCGTGATCATGCCGGTTGAAGACATGCCGCACGATGCCAATGGCACTCCGGTCGACGTGGTCCTCAACCCGTTGGGCGTACCTTCGCGTATGAACGTTGGTCAGATTCTTGAAACCCACCTGGGTCTCGCGGCCAAAGGTCTGGGCGAGAAGATCAACCGGATGGTCGAAGAGCAGCGTAAAGTCGCTGAGCTGCGCACCTTCCTGGACGAGATCTACAACCAGATTGGCGGTCGTAACGAAGATCTGGACAGCTTCTCCGATCAGGAAATCCTGGATCTGGCGAAGAACCTGCGTGGCGGCGTTCCAATGGCCACTCCAGTGTTCGACGGCGCCAAGGAAAGCGAAATCAAGGCCATGCTGAAACTGGCAGACCTGCCGGAAAGCGGCCAGATGCAGCTGACTGACGGCCGTACCGGCAACAAGTTCGAGCGTCCAGTTACCGTTGGCTACATGTACATGCTGAAGCTGAACCACTTGGTAGACGACAAGATGCACGCGCGTTCTACCGGTTCGTACAGCCTGGTTACCCAGCAGCCGCTGGGTGGTAAGGCGCAGTTCGGTGGTCAGCGTTTCGGGGAGATGGAGGTCTGGGCACTGGAAGCATACGGTGCTGCTTACACTCTGCAAGAAATGCTCACAGTGAAGTCGGACGATGTGAACGGCCGTACCAAGATGTACAAAAACATCGTGGATGGCGATCACCGTATGGAGCCGGGCATGCCCGAGTCCTTCAACGTGTTGATCAAGGAAATTCGTTCCCTCGGCATCGATATCGATCTGGAAACCGAATAACACGTGACGCGATCGAGAGCGGGGCAGGACTGCCCGCTCTCTGCTCCGCCAGGAGGAAAGGCCTTGAAAGACCTACTGAATTTGCTGAAAAACCAGGGTCAAGTCGAAGAGTTCGACGCCATCCGTATCGGATTGGCCTCGCCTGAGATGATCCGCTCGTGGTCGTTCGGTGAAGTTAAAAAGCCGGAAACCATCAACTACCGTACGTTCAAACCTGAGCGTGACGGTCTGTTCTGCGCCAAGATCTTTGGCCCGGTAAAGGATTACGAGTGCCTGTGCGGTAAGTACAAGCGCTTGAAGCACCGTGGTGTGATTTGCGAGAAGTGCGGCGTTGAAGTCGCACTGGCCAAGGTTCGTCGTGAGCGCATGGCGCACATCGAACTGGCTTCGCCGGTTGCCCACATCTGGTTCCTGAAATCGCTGCCGTCCCGTATCGGCCTGCTGATGGACATGACCCTGCGTGATATCGAACGCGTTCTCTACTTCGAGAGCTACGTCGTTATCGATCCGGGCATGACCACCCTTGAAAAAGGTCAGCTGCTGAACGACGAGCAGTACTTCGAAGCGCTGGAAGAGTTCGGTGATGACTTCGACGCCCGCATGGGTGCTGAAGCTGTCCGTGAACTGCTGCACGCTATCGACCTGGAGCACGAGATTGGCCGTCTGCGCGAAGAGATTCCGCAAACCAACTCGGAAACCAAGATCAAGAAGCTGTCCAAGCGTCTGAAGTTGATGGAGGCCTTCCAGGGCTCCGGCAACCTGCCAGAGTGGATGGTGCTGACCGTTCTGCCGGTTCTGCCGCCAGATCTGCGTCCATTGGTCCCGCTGGATGGCGGTCGTTTCGCGACTTCCGACCTCAACGATCTGTATCGTCGAGTGATCAACCGTAACAACCGTTTGAAGCGCCTGCTGGATCTGTCCGCTCCGGACATCATCGTGCGCAACGAAAAGCGTATGTTGCAGGAAGCTGTCGATGCACTGCTCGACAACGGTCGTCGTGGCCGCGCTATCACCGGTTCGAACAAGCGTCCTCTGAAATCCCTGGCTGACATGATCAAGGGTAAGCAAGGTCGTTTCCGTCAGAACTTGCTCGGTAAGCGTGTTGACTACTCCGGTCGTTCGGTAATTACCGTAGGCCCGACCCTGCGTCTGCACCAGTGCGGTCTGCCGAAGAAGATGGCTCTCGAGCTGTTCAAACCGTTCATTTTCGGCAAGCTGGAAATGCGTGGTCTCGCGACCACCATCAAAGCGGCCAAGAAGATGGTCGAGCGCGAGCTGCCAGAGGTTTGGGACGTTCTCGCTGAAGTGATTCGCGAACACCCGGTTCTTCTCAACCGTGCACCGACCCTTCACCGTCTGGGTATCCAGGCGTTTGAACCGGTACTGATCGAAGGTAAGGCTATCCAGCTGCACCCTCTGGTCTGCGCCGCGTACAACGCCGACTTCGACGGCGACCAAATGGCCGTGCACGTACCGCTGACGCTGGAAGCCCAGCTCGAAGCGCGTGCGTTGATGATGTCGACCAACAACATTCTGTCGCCAGCCAACGGTGAGCCAATCATCGTTCCGTCGCAGGACGTTGTATTGGGTCTGTACTACATGACTCGTGAAGCGATCAACGCCAAGGGCGAAGGTCGTGTGTTCGCGGATCTGCAGGAAGTTGACCGTGTGTTCCGTGCCGGCGAAGCCGCACTGCACGCCAAGGTCAAGGTTCGTATCAACGAAACCGTCAACGACCGTGACGGCAACAGCGTGAGCAACACTCGTATCGTCGACACCACTGTCGGCCGTGCGCTGCTGTTCCAGGTTGTGCCAAAAGGTCTGTCGTACGATGTCGTCAACCTGCCGATGAAGAAAAAGGCGATCTCCAAGCTGATCAACCAGTGCTACCGCGTGGTTGGTCTGAAAGAGACCGTGATCTTCGCTGACCAGTTGATGTACACCGGTTTCGCTTACTCGACCATCTCCGGCGTTTCCATCGGTGTTAACGACTTCGTTATCCCGGACGAAAAAGCCCGCATCATCGGTGCAGCCACCGACGAAGTGAAAGAGATCGAGAGCCAGTACGCCTCCGGCCTGGTAACCCAGGGCGAGAAGTACAACAAAGTGATCGACCTTTGGTCGAAGGCGAACGACGAAGTTTCCAAGGCGATGATGGCCAACCTCTCGAAAGAGAAAGTCATCGACCGTCACGGCGACGAAGTCGACCAAGAGTCCTTCAACTCGATGTACATGATGGCCGACTCGGGTGCGCGGGGTTCTGCTGCGCAGATTCGTCAGCTGGCCGGTATGCGTGGTCTGATGGCCAAGCCGGACGGTTCCATCATTGAAACGCCGATTACTGCGAACTTCCGTGAAGGTCTGAGCGTACTCCAGTACTTCATCTCGACTCACGGTGCTCGTAAAGGTCTGGCGGATACCGCGTTGAAAACTGCGAACTCCGGTTACCTGACTCGTCGTCTGGTAGACGTGGCGCAGGATCTGGTTGTAACCGAGATCGATTGCGGCACCGAACACGGTCTGCTGATGACTCCGCATATTGAAGGCGGTGACGTTGTAGAGCCGTTGGGCGAGCGCGTATTGGGTCGTGTTATTGCCCGTGACGTATTCAAGCCAGGCACCGAGGACGTTATCGTTCCTGCCGGTACTCTGGTGGACGAGAAGTGGGTCGAGTTCATCGAGCTGAACAGCATCGACGAAGTGATCGTGCGTTCGCCGATCAGCTGCGAAACCCGCTATGGCATTTGCGCCAAGTGCTACGGCCGTGATCTGGCTCGTGGTCACCAGGTGAACATCGGCGAAGCGGTCGGCGTTATTGCTGCCCAGTCCATCGGTGAGCCGGGTACCCAGCTGACGATGCGTACGTTCCACATTGGTGGTGCGGCAAGCCGTACTTCCGCAGCCGACAGCGTTCAGGTGAAGAATGGCGGTACCGTCCGTCTGCACAACCTGAAACACGTTGAGCGAGTGGATGGCCACCTGGTTGCTGTGTCCCGTTCCGGTGAGCTGGCAATCGCTGATGACTTCGGTCGTGAGCGTGAGCGTTACAAGCTGCCGTACGGTGCTGTGATTTCGGTTAAAGAAGGTGACAAGGTCGACGCTGGCGCAATCGTGGCCAAGTGGGATCCGCACACTCACCCAATCGTTACCGAAATGAAAGGTACCGTGACCTACGTGGGCATGGAGGAAGGCATCACGATCAAGCGTCAGACTGACGAATTGACCGGTATGACCAACATTGAAGTACTCGACGCGAAAGATCGTCCAGCTGCGGGCAAGGAAATTCGTCCAGCAGTGAAGATGGTCGACGACAACGGCAAGGATCTGTTGCTGCCAGGCACTGACGTTATCGCTCAGTACTTCCTGCCAGCCAACGCCCTGGTCGGTGTTGCGGACGGTGCGAAGATCGCGATCGGTGATGTTATCGCTCGTATCCCGCAAGAAACTTCGAAAACCCGCGACATCACCGGTGGTCTGCCTCGTGTTGCCGACCTGTTCGAAGCTCGTCGTCCGAAAGAAGCGTCGATTCTGGCTGAAGTCAGCGGCACCATCGCGTTCGGTAAAGAGACCAAAGGCAAGCGCCGTCTGGTTATTACCCCGAACGACGGTAGCGATCCGTACGAAGAGCTGATTCCGAAGTGGCGTCACCTGAACGTGTTCGAAGGCGAACAGGTTAACCGCGGCGAAGTTATCTCCGATGGTCCAAGCGATCCGCACGACATCCTGCGTCTGCTGGGTGTGAGCGCGCTGGCCAAGTACATCGTGAACGAGATCCAGGACGTTTACCGTCTGCAAGGCGTGAAGATCAACGATAAGCACATCGAGACCATCCTGCGTCAGATGCTGCGTAAAGTTGAGATCTCCGAGTCCGGCGATTCCAGCTTCATCAAGGGCGACCAGATGGAACTGACTCACGTGCTGGTAGAGAACGAGCGTCTGAACGCGGAAGACAAATTTGTCTCCAAGTTCACTCGCGTTCTGCTGGGTATCACCAAGGCGTCGTTGTCCACCGAATCGTTCATCTCGGCGGCTTCCTTCCAGGAAACCACCCGCGTACTGACCGAAGCGGCAGTCACCGGCAAGCGCGACTACCTGCGCGGCCTGAAAGAAAACGTGGTCGTGGGTCGTCTGATCCCGGCCGGTACCGGTCTGGCATATCACAGCGAGCGCAAGCGTCGCCGTGATGCGGACAAACCGTTGCGCGTAAGCGCCAGTGAAGTGGAAGCTGCACTGACCGAAGCGCTGAACTCGAGCGGTAACTGAGTTCTGCGGTAAATGAGCTGAGGCCCTGATCGCTCCGTTCGTCGAATCGAGACAAATTGTCAAGGTTCGACGGGCGGGGAGGTCGGGGCCTTGCCTTGACTGGGGGCAAGATCCTCTTTAGACTCTTGATCCCCTAAATTTGGCGGGAATCCGTTCCTGTCATTTTGCTTTTCTTGCAAGACAATAGCGTCGCAAGACAACAGTGGAGCTAGTAGATGGCAACTATCAACCAGCTGGTACGTCAGCCGCGTAAGCGTATCGTCGAGAAATCCGACGTACCTGCGCTGCAGAACTGCCCGCAACGTCGTGGCGTGTGCACCCGTGTGTACACCACTACGCCGAAAAAACCTAACTCGGCACTGCGTAAAGTATGCCGTGTGCGTCTGACCAACGGTTTCGAGGTTTCCTCGTACATCGGTGGTGAAGGCCACAACCTGCAAGAGCACAGCGTGGTACTGATCCGCGGCGGTCGTGTAAAAGACTTGCCAGGTGTTCGTTACCACACCGTTCGCGGCTCCTTGGATACTTCCGGCGTTAAAGGCCGTAACCAGGGTCGTTCGAAGTACGGTACCAAGCGTCCGAAGTAATCGGCCGTTTTGCAGATTTTCATTTTATTGAGTCGATAAGAGTAAGGTCGGGCTTGCATCCACTGGATCTGTCCCGAACTAACCTGAAGACCGCTTGAGGGCTTATCATGCCAAGACGTCGCGTAGCAGCAAAGCGTGAGATTCTGGACGATCCGAAATACGGAAGCCAGATCCTCGCTAAATTCATGAACCACGTTATGGAAAGCGGCAAGAAAGCCGTTGCCGAGCGTATCGTTTATGGTGCCCTGGAAACCGTGAAGGCTCGTAAGGCCGGCACCGATCCCCTGGAACTCTTCGAAAAAGCACTCGACGCCATCGCTCCGCTGGTCGAAGTGAAGTCGCGCCGCGTTGGTGGTGCTACTTACCAGGTTCCGGTCGAGGTTCGTCCTTCCCGCCGTAACGCTCTGGCAATGCGCTGGTTGGTAGACTTCGCCCGTAAGCGTGGCGAGAAGTCTATGGCTCTGCGCTTGGCTGGCGAACTGCTGGATGCTGCTGAAGGTAAAGGTGCTGCTGTTAAGAAGCGTGAAGACGTGCACCGTATGGCCGAAGCCAACAAAGCTTTCTCGCACTACCGCTTCTAATTTTAGCTTCACTAATTTTGCGAGGGCTTTATGGCTCGTACTACTCCGATTAGTCGCTACCGTAACATCGGTATCGTCGCTCACGTGGATGCTGGTAAAACCACCACCACCGAGCGCGTCCTTTTTTACACTGGCAAAAGTCACAAAATGGGCGAGGTGCATGACGGCGCCGCGACCACAGACTGGATGGTGCAGGAGCAGGAGCGTGGTATTACCATTACTTCTGCTGCCATCACCGCCTTCTGGAAAGGTTCCGAGAAGCAGTATCCTCACGAACACCGCTTCAACGTCATCGATACCCCGGGCCACGTAGACTTCACCATTGAAGTTGAACGTTCCCTGCGCGTACTCGACGGCGCTGTCGTTGTATTCTGCGGTACTTCGGGTGTTGAGCCTCAGTCGGAAACCGTATGGCGTCAAGCCAACAAATACGGTGTTCCACGTCTTGTTTACGTAAACAAGATGGACCGTGCTGGTGCCAACTTCCTGCGCGTGATCGGTCAGATCAAACAGCGTCTGGGTCACACTCCAGTGCCGATTCAGCTGGCTATCGGTTCGGAAGACAACTTCCAGGGCCAGATCGACCTGATCAACATGCAGGCTGTTTACTGGAACGACTCTGACAAGGGTATGGTTCCTGTTCGCAAGGAAATCCCTGCGGACATGCTCGAGCTGGCTACTGAGTGGCGCAGCAACATGGTTGAGGCTGCGGCCGAAGCCAGTGAAGAGCTGATGAACAAGTACCTGGAAGGCGAAGAGCTGTCGATCGAAGAGATCAAGGCTGCTCTGCGTCAGCGCACTATCGCTGGCGAAATCGTTCTGGCTGTGTGCGGTTCTTCGTTCAAGAACAAGGGCGTTCCCCTGGTTCTCGACGCCGTTATCGACTTCCTGCCTGCTCCAACCGACATTCCTGCGATCAAGGGTTCCAACCCTGATAACGAGGAAGAGGAAATGGAGCGTCACGCAAGTGACGACGAGCCGTTCGCGGCACTGGCGTTCAAAATCGCTACTGACCCATTCGTGGGTACCTTGACCTTCGTCCGTGTTTACTCGGGCGTGTTGAACTCCGGCGACGGCGTGATCAACTCGGTTAAAGGCAAGAAAGAGCGCGTGGGTCGTATGGTGCAAATGCACGCAAACGCCCGTGAAGAGATCAAGGAGGTGCGCGCTGGAGACATCGCGGCCCTGATCGGCATGAAGGACGTCACCACTGGTGAAACCCTCTGCAACGCTGACAAGCCAATCATCCTGGTTCGTATGGACTTCCCGGAGCCGGTTATTTCGGTTGCCGTAGAGCCTAAGACCAAGGATGACCAGGAAAAAATGGGTATCGCACTGGGCAAACTGGCTCAGGAAGACCCGTCTTTCCGCGTTAAGACTGATGAAGAGACTGGTCAGACGATCATCTCCGGCATGGGCGAGTTGCACCTGGACATCTTGGTTGACCGGATGCGCCGTGAGTTCAACGTCGAAGCCAACATCGGCAAGCCTCAAGTTTCGTACCGTGAGCGCATCACGAAGAACTGCGAAATCGAAGGCAAGTTCGTTCGCCAGTCCGGCGGTCGCGGCCAGTTCGGTCACTGCTGGATCCGTTTTGCTCCTGCTGACGAAGGTCAGGAAGGTCTGCAATTCCTGAACGAAGTAGTAGGTGGTGTGGTTCCTAAGGAATACATCCCGGCTATCCAGAAGGGTATCGAAGAGCAGATGAAGAACGGCGTTGTTGCCGGCTATCCGCTTATCGGCCTGAAGGCTACCGTGTTCGATGGTTCTTACCACGACGTCGACTCCAACGAGATGGCGTTTAAAGTGGCTGCTTCCATGGCGACCAAGCAACTGGCCCAGAAGGGTGGTGGTGAGTTGCTCGAGCCGATCATGGCGGTAGAGGTTGTTACGCCTGAAGACTATATGGGTGATGTGATGGGCGACCTTAACCGTCGTCGCGGCATGATCCAGGGTATGGAAGACACAGTGTCCGGCAAGGTTATCCGTGCCGAGGTTCCACTGGGTGAGATGTTCGGTTATGCGACCGACGTTCGTTCCATGTCCCAGGGTCGCGCAAGCTACTCTATGGAATTCAAAAAATACGATACGGCTCCGTCGCACATCGTCGAATCCGTAACCAAAAAACAAGGCTGATTCAGCCCCTTTAGGCTAGGAGTTAATTGTCGTGGCTAAAGAAAAATTTGATCGTTCCCTACCGCACGTCAACGTTGGCACCATTGGTCACGTTGACCACGGTAAAACCACTCTGACCGCTGCTCTGACTCGCGTCTGCTCCGAAGTTTTCGGTTCGGCCGTAGTTGAATTCGACAAGATCGACAGCGCTCCAGAAGAAAAAGCTCGCGGTATCACCATCAACACCGCGCACGTTGAGTACAACTCGAACATTCGTCACTACGCTCACGTTGACTGCCCAGGTCACGCTGACTATGTGAAGAACATGATCACCGGTGCTGCTCAAATGGACGGCGCTATCCTGGTTTGCTCGGCCGCTGATGGTCCGATGCCACAAACCCGTGAGCACATCCTGCTGTCCCGTCAGGTAGGCGTTCCGTACATCGTGGTTTTCCTGAACAAGGCTGACCTGGTAGACGACGCTGAGCTGCTGGAACTGGTTGAGATGGAAGTTCGCGACCTGCTGTCCACCTACGACTTCCCGGGCGATGACACTCCAATCATCATCGGTTCGGCTCGTATGGCGCTGGAAGGCAAAGACGACAACGAGATGGGCACCACTGCCGTCAAGAAGCTGGTTGAAACTCTGGACAGCTACATCCCAGAGCCAGTTCGTATGATCGACAAGCCATTCCTGATGCCAATCGAAGACGTGTTCTCGATCTCGGGTCGCGGTACTGTTGTGACTGGTCGTATCGAGCGCGGTATCGTTCGCGTTCAAGATGCACTGGAAATCGTTGGTCTGCGTGACACCACCACCACCACCTGCACCGGTGTTGAGATGTTCCGCAAGCTGCTCGACGAAGGTCGTGCTGGTGAGAACTGCGGCGTTCTGCTGCGTGGTACCAAGCGTGACGACGTTGAGCGTGGTCAGGTTCTGGTCAAGCCAGGTTCGGTTAAGCCGCACACCAAGTTCACTGCAGAAGTTTACGTTCTGAGCAAGGAAGAAGGCGGTCGTCACACTCCGTTCTTCAAAGGCTACCGTCCACAGTTCTACTTCCGTACTACTGACGTGACTGGTAACTGCGAGCTGCCAGAAGGCGTTGAAATGGTAATGCCAGGTGACAACATTCAGATGACTGTTACCCTGATCAAAACCATCGCGATGGAAGACGGTCTGCGTTTCGCTATCCGTGAAGGCGGTCGTACCGTCGGCGCTGGCGTCGTAGCTAAAATCATCGAGTAATTCTCTTTTATAGAGTCTGCTTGATGAATTGAAAAAGCCCCCGCTCAGCGGGGGCTTTTTTATTGGGTTGACACCTATCTGGGGCGTCTATAGAATTGCGCCTCCTTTTGACGGGCGTATTGCGCCCGGTGGGAATAGCAGCCGGAGTCTGAAATCCAATGCAAAATCAGCAAATCCGTATCAGGTTGAAGGCTTTCGACCATCGCCTGATCGACCAATCAACCCAGGAAATCGTGGAAACCGCGAAACGTACTGGTGCTCAAGTGCGTGGTCCAATTCCACTGCCTACCCGTAAGGAGCGGTTCACCGTTCTGGTTTCCCCGCACGTCAACAAAGACGCGCGTGACCAGTACGAAATCCGCACTCATAAGCGCGTTCTGGACATCGTCCAGCCAACGGATAAAACCGTTGATGCACTTATGAAGCTTGATCTTGCGGCCGGTGTGGAAGTGCAGATCAGCCTCGGCTAAGACTCGGTCTTGGTCGTGTAACGCTCTGAAATGGGCGGCCATAGCGGGTGAAAGCCCCGTACACTCATGAGGTTTACAACATGACTATTGGTGTAGTCGGTCGTAAATGCGGTATGACCCGTATTTTCACCGAAGAAGGTGTCTCCATTCCGGTCACGGTCATTGAGATCGAGCCGAATCGCGTCACCCAGTTCAAAACTGAAGAGACCGATGGCTATCGTGCAGTGCAAGTCACTGTCGGCGAGCGTCGCGCTTCGCGTGTAACAGCAGCTCAGGCTGGCCACTTCGCTAAAGCGAACGTTGCCGCTGGTCGCACCACCATGGAATTCCGCCTTGAAGAAGGCGAGTACCAGGCTGGCGATCTGATCAACGCTGAAATCTTCGCCGCTGGTCAACTGGTTGATGTAACCGGTCAGTCCAAGGGTAAAGGCTTCCAGGGTACGATCAAGCGTTGGAATTTCCGCGGGCAAGATAACACCCACGGTAACTCCGTATCCCACCGCGTCCCAGGCTCTATCGGCCAGTGCCAGACTCCTGGTCGTGTATTCAAGGGCAAAAAAATGTCCGGTCATATGGGCGCTGAGCGCGTGACCGTGCAGTCCCTGGAAGTAGTGCGCGTGGACGCTGAACGCAATCTGTTGTTGGTCAAGGGCGCTGTTCCTGGCGCTACTGGCGGCAACCTGGTTGTACGTCCAGCAGCCAAGGCTCGCGGTTAAGGGGAAGCTGACATGCAATTAAATGTAAATGACGCTCAAGCGATCGAAGTTTCCGAACTGACATTTGGCGGCGAATTCAACGAGACGCTGGTTCACCAAGCAGTCGTGGCCTACATGGCCGGCGGCCGTCAAGGTAGCAAGCAGCAGAAGACCCGTTCCGACGTTCGTGGTGGCGGCAAGCGCCCATGGCGTCAGAAAGGTACTGGCCGTGCTCGTGCCGGTACTATCCGTAGCCCAATCTGGCGTGGCGGCGGTACCACTTTCGCAGCTCGTCCACAAGATCACTCCCAGAAGCTGAACAAGAAGATGTATCGCGCAGCAATGCGTTCCATCCTTGCTGAGCTGGTGCGTACTGATCGTCTGGTCGTGGTTCAGGATTTCGCTGTTGAAACTCCGAAAACCAAAGATCTGCTGGGCAAACTGAACAACATGAGCCTGACCGACGTTCTGATCGTGTCGGACGCTGTTGATCAGAACCTGTACCTGGCTGCTCGTAACCTGCCACACGTAGATGTACGTGACGTGCAAGGTTCCGATCCAGTTAGTCTGATCGCATACGACAAGGTGTTGATCACCGTGTCGGCCGTGAAGAAATTCGAGGAGCTGCTGGGATGAACCAGGAACGCGTATTTAAAGTTCTGCTTGGCCCGCACGTTTCCGAGAAGGCTACGGTTCTGGCAGACAAGAAAGGCCAGTTCGTTTTCAAGGTTGCTACTGATGCAACCAAGCTGGAAATCAAGAAGGCCGTCGAAAGCCTGTTCAGCGTGAAAGTAGAGCGCGTCACTACCCTGAACGTTCTGGGTAAGAGCAAGCGCACTGCTCGCGGTCTGGGCAAGCGTAATGACTGGAAGAAGGCAGTTATCTCCCTTCAGCCAGGCCAAGATCTCGATTTCAGCAGCAGTGCTGAGTAAGGAAGGGGTGCATCATGGCAATCGTTAAATGCAAACCGACTTCCCCTGGCCGCCGTTTTGTGGTCAAGGTGGTCAACCAGGAGCTGCATAAAGGCGCTCCTCACGCACCGCTGCTCGAGAAAAAATCGAAGACTGGTGGTCGTAACAACAATGGCCGTATTACCACTCGTCACATCGGTGGTGGTCATAAGCAGCATTACCGTATGGTCGATTTCCGTCGCAACGACAAAGATGGCATCGTCGCCACTGTCGAGCGTATCGAATACGATCCAAACCGTACCGCTCACATCGCACTGCTCTGCTACGCAGACGGCGAGCGTCGCTACATTATCGCCCCTAAAGGCGTGAGTGCTGGCGACCAGCTGATCGCAGGCGCTCTGGCTCCAATCAAGCCAGGCAATGCTCTGCAACTGCGCAACATTCCAGTCGGTTCTACCGTACACGGCATCGAACTGAAGCCAGGTAAAGGCGCACAGATCGCTCGTTCCGCTGGTGCTTCGGCTCAGCTGATCGCTCGTGAAGGCGTGTACGTTACCCTGCGTCTGCGTTCCGGTGAAATGCGTAAAGTCCTGGCTGAATGCCGTGCGACCCTGGGCGAAGTCTCGAACTCCGAGCACAGCCTGCGTTCGCTGGGTAAAGCTGGTGCCAAGCGCTGGCGTGGCGTTCGCCCAACCGTTCGTGGTGTTGCCATGAACCCGGTTGACCACCCACATGGTGGTGGTGAAGGTCGTACCTCTGGTGGTCGTCATCCGGTATCGCCATGGGGCTTCCCGACTAAGGGCGCGAAGACTCGTGGTAATAAGCGTACCGACAAAATGATCGTCCGTCGTCGCAAGTAAATAGAGGGATACGACAGTGCCACGTTCTCTGAAAAAAGGTCCTTTTATTGATCTTCACCTACTGAAGAAGATCGAAGTGGCGGCGGAAAAGAACGATCGCAAACCAATTAAGACTTGGTCGCGTCGTTCGATGATCCTGCCACAAATGGTCGGTCTGACCATTGCTGTACACAACGGCCGTCAGCACGTCCCAGTTCTCGTGAACGAAGACATGGTTGGCCATAAACTGGGCGAGTTCGCCGGTACCCGCACTTATCGTGGGCACGTGGCTGACAAGAAAGCCAAGCGTTAAGGGGTAAGGAAATGGAAGTAGCCGCTAAGTTGTCGGGCGCTCGAATCTCCGCCCAGAAAGCCCGCTTGGTCGCCGACCAGATCCGCGGGAAGAAGGTGGGCGAAGCGCTCAACCTGTTGGCTTTCAGCAGTAAGAAAGCCGCCGAGATCATGAAAAAAGTGCTGGAGTCGGCCGTAGCCAACGCCGAGCATAACGAAGGCGCAGACGTTGATGACCTGAAGGTCAGCACCGTTTTCGTCAACGAAGGGCGTTCGCTGAAGCGCATCATGCCACGTGCCAAAGGCCGTGCTGATCGCATCGTCAAGCGGTCTTGCCATATCACTGTCAAGGTTGCTGACAAGTAACGGAGTCGAAGAGATGGGTCAGAAAGTACATCCCATTGGCATTCGCCTGGGAATCGTCAAGGAGCACACCTCCGTCTGGTACGCAGACGGTCGGACTTATGCGGACTACTTGTTCGCAGATCTGAAGGTGCGTGAGTATCTCCAAGACAAACTAAAAAGCGCGTCCGTAAGCCGTATCGATATCCATCGTCCGGCTCAAACTGCACGCATCACCATCCACACCGCTCGTCCAGGTATCGTTATCGGGAAGAAGGGTGAAGATGTTGAGAAACTGCGTCAGGACCTGACCAAGCAAATGGGTGTGCCTGTGCACATCAATATCGAAGAGATCCGCAAGCCGGAGCTCGACGGTATGCTGGTTGCGCAGAGCGTAGCTCAGCAGCTGGAGCGTCGTGTAATGTTCCGTCGTGCTATGAAGCGCGCAGTACAGAACGCCATGCGCATTGGTGCCAAAGGCATCAAAATCCAAGTGAGCGGTCGTCTCGGCGGTGCTGAAATCGCACGTACTGAATGGTATCGCGAAGGTCGTGTGCCACTGCACACCCTGCGTGCCGACATCGACTATGCCAACTACGAAGCTCACACCACTTACGGTGTGATCGGTGTAAAGGTTTGGATCTTCAAAGGCGAAGTAATTGGTGGTCGCCAAGAAGAGCTGAAGCCACAAGCACCAGCGCCTCGTAAAAAAGCTGCTAAGTAAGGGGTACGCCAAATGTTGCAACCTAAGCGTACGAAGTTCCGCAAGCAGATGACCGGCCACAACCGTGGTCTGGCACTGCGCGGTAGCAAAGTCAGCTTCGGCGAGTTCGCGCTGAAGTCTGTTGCTCGTGGTCGTCTCACCGCTCGTCAGATCGAGTCAGCGCGTCGTGCTCTGACCCGTCACGTAAAACGTGGCGGCAAGATCTGGATCCGTGTATTCCCGGACAAGCCGATCTCCAAAAAGCCTCTCGAGGTTCGTATGGGTAAAGGTAAGGGTAACGTGGAATACTGGGTTGCCCAGATTCAGCCAGGCAAAGTCCTGTATGAAATCGAGGGTGTTTCTGAAGAGCTGGCGCGTGAGGCTTTCGCCCTGGCTGCTGCAAAGCTGCCGCTCGCCACCTCCTTTGTTAAACGGACGGTGATGTGATGAAAGCGAATGAACTTCGTGAAAAATCCGCACAGCAGCTGAACGAGCAACTGCTCGGCTTGCTGCGCGACCAGTTCAATCTGCGCATGCAGAAAGCAACTGGCCAGTTGGGGCAGTCTCATCTGCTCTCGCAAGTTAAGCGTGACATCGCTCGCGTGAAGACTGTGCTCAACCAGCAGGCAGGTAAGTGATCATGGCTGAAGCCGAAAAAACTGTCCGTACGCTGACTGGCCGTGTTGTCAGCGACAAGATGGACAAAACCATCACCGTTCTGATCGAGCGTCGCGTTAAGCACCCGATCTACGGTAAATACGTTAAGCGTTCGACTAAGCTGCACGCGCACGACGAAACCAATCAGTGCCACATCGGCGACAAAGTCACTATTCGTGAAACTCGTCCGATGGCCAAGACCAAGTCTTGGGCGCTGGTTGATGTTCTCGAACGCGCTGTGGAAGTCTAAGGGCTAGGGGTCGGAGAAATTATATGATTCAGACTCAATCCATGCTCGATGTGGCCGATAACAGCGGCGCTCGCCGTGTTATGTGCATCAAGGTGCTGGGTGGCTCCCATCGTCGTTACGCTGGTATCGGTGACATCATCAAAGTTACCGTGAAGGAAGCAATTCCTCGCGGTAAAGTGAAAAAAGGCCAAGTGATGACTGCTGTTGTAGTCCGCACTCGTCACGGCGTACGTCGTGCTGATGGCTCCATTATCCGCTTTGATGGCAACGCTGCTGTTCTTCTGAACAACAAGCAAGAGCCGATCGGCACCCGTATCTTTGGGCCAGTGACCCGTGAACTTCGTACTGAGAAGTTCATGAAGATCGTCTCGCTCGCCCCAGAAGTGCTGTAAGGAGATCCGACATGCAAAAGATTCGTCGTGACGACGAGATCATCGTGATCGCCGGCAAAGACAAAGGTAAGCGCGGTAAGGTGCTGAAGGTTCTTGCTGACAACCGTCTGGTTGTTGGTGGTCTGAACCTGGTCAAGCGTCATACCAAGCCTAACCCGATGTCGGGCGTACAGGGCGGTATCGTCGAGAAAGAAGCGCCACTGCACGCTTCCAACGTCGCCATCTTCAACGGCGAAACCAACAAGGCTGACCGCGTTGGTTTCAAAGTAGAAGACGGTAAGAAAATTCGTGTCTTCAAGTCGACCCAAAAAGCGGTTGATGCTTGAACACTGCTAGGTAGAAGACCATGGCACGACTAAAAGAGATTTACCGGAAGGAAATCGCTCCGAAACTTAAGGAAGAACTTAAGCTTTCGAACGTGATGGAAGTTCCGCGCGTTACCAAAATCACCCTGAACATGGGTCTGGGCGAAGCGATCGGCGACAAAAAAGTCATCGAGCACGCTGTTGCTGACCTGGAAAAGATCACCGGCCAAAAAGTCGTTGTGACCTACGCTCGTAAATCCATCGCTGGCTTTAAAGTCCGTGAAGGATGGCCGATCGGCGTCAAAGTGACTCTGCGCCGTGAGCGTATGTACGAGTTCCTGGATCGTCTGCTGTCGATCTCCCTGCCTCGGGTTCGCGACTTCCGCGGCCTGAATGCCAAGTCCTTCGATGGTCGTGGCAACTACAGCATGGGCGTGAAAGAGCAGATCATTTTCCCGGAAATCGACTACGACAAGATCGATGCTCTCCGCGGTCTGGACATTACCCTGACCACCACTGCCAAGAACGATGATGAAGGCCGCGCTTTGCTGCGTGCTTTCAAATTCCCGTTCCGCAACTGATTGGAGTAGGAAAATGGCCAAGAAGAGCATGAAAAACCGTGAGCTGAAGCGTCAGCTCACTGTTGCCAAGTACGCCGTCAAGCGTGCAGCGCTGAAAGCTATCATCGTTGATCTGAACGCAAGTCCAGAAGCGCGTTGGGAAGCGACCGTAGCTCTGCAGAAGCAACCACGTGACGCAAGCGCTTCGCGCATGCGTAACCGTTGCCGCCTGACTGGTCGTCCGCACGGCGTTTACCGCAAGTTCGGCCTGGGCCGTAACAAACTGCGTGAAGCGGCAATGCGCGGTGACGTTCCAGGTCTGGTTAAAGCCAGCTGGTAATCGCTGTCAAAGCCTTGATGGTCGGGGTCGCAAGAACCTGACCATCGGTGGCCTTGAATTTGAATCAAGCCCCTTTTGGGGCTTGATTCATTTCTGGGGTGTGTCTAGAATGACCGGCTCGCCTGAGCCCGTGTTTTTCGTGCCCGGAATTTCTCGGCGACAAGTAGTAGCCGCAAGGCTAATTTTTCTGTATTAGGAGCGTCTAGCCCATGAGTATGCAGGACCCGTTAGCGGACATGCTAACTCGAATCCGTAATGCCCAGATGGCTGAAAAGTCTGTCGTAAGCATGCCGTCTTCCACGTTGAAGGTGGCTGTAGCAAAAGTCCTGAAGGACGAAGGTTACATCGCGGATTTTCAGATCACCACCGACGCTAAGCCGTCGTTGTCCATCTCGCTGAAATACTTCGAAGGCCGTCCGGTCATCGAGGAAGTCAAGCGCGTTAGTCGTCCAGGCCTGCGTCAGTACAAGTCCGTTGAAGATCTGCCGAAAGTTCGTGGCGGTCTTGGCGTGTCTATCGTCTCCACCAACAAAGGTGTGATGACGGATCGTGCTGCGCGCGCTGCCGGTGTCGGCGGCGAAGTTCTTTGCACTGTGTTCTAAGGGGGGATAAGCATGTCTCGCGTCGCTAAGAACCCCGTTAAGCTGCCAGCCGGTGTCGAAGTCAAATTCGCAGGCCAACAGCTTTCGGTGAAGGGTGCCAAGGGTACTCTTGAACTGAACATCCATTCGT
Organism: Pseudomonas sp. m6p; assembly: GCF_055760375.1. NCBI lineage: Bacteria > Pseudomonadati > Pseudomonadota > Gammaproteobacteria > Pseudomonadales > Pseudomonadaceae > Pseudomonas > Pseudomonas sp. m6p. The sequence continues at coordinate 5,096,986 of NZ_CM147084.1, read as the reverse complement.
CCGTTGAGATCGTTGAAGAAGCTGGTGAGCTGCGTTTCGCTGCTCGCAATGGCGATCAACAGACTCGCGCAATGGCCGGTACCACGCGTGCGTTGGTAAACAACATGGTCCAAGGCGTAAGCCAAGGCTTCGAGCGCAAGCTCCAGCTGGTCGGTGTTGGTTACAAGGCGCAAGCAAAAGGTCAGGTGCTGAACCTGGCTCTTGGCTTCTCGCACCCAGTGGATTACGAACTGCCGCAAGGCATCACCGCTGAGACTCCTAGCCAGACCGATATCCTGATCAAGGGCATCGACAAGCAGCTGGTAGGTCAAGTGGCCGCTGAGATCCGCGACTTCCGTCCACCAGAGCCGTACAAAGGCAAAGGTGTGCGCTACGCGGACGAAGTCGTCCGTCGTAAAGAAGCCAAGAAGAAGTAGGGCATAGCAAATGACCGACAAAAAAGTTACTCGACTGCGTCGCGCTCGCAAAGCACGCCTGAAAATGCACGAACTCGAAGTCGTGCGTCTCTGCGTGTTCCGCTCGTCGCAGCACATCTACGCCCAGGTCATCTCGGCCGACGGCAACAAAGTCCTGGCAAGTGCCTCGACTTTGGATAAAGAACTGCGTGATGGCGCCACTGGCAACATCGACGCGGCCACAAAGGTTGGCCAGCTGGTCGCTACGCGTGCTAAGGCCGCTGGCGTCTCGCAAGTGGCTTTCGACCGCTCTGGCTTCAAGTACCATGGCCGCGTTAAAGCGCTGGCTGATGCTGCTCGTGAAGCTGGGCTGGAGTTCTAAGTTATGTCAAATAACGACCAAAAGCGCGACGAAGGCTACATCGAGAAGCTGGTTCAAGTTAACCGCGTAGCCAAAACCGTTAAAGGCGGCCGTATCTTCACTTTCACCGCGTTGACCGTGGTTGGTGATGGTAAAGGGCGTGTTGGCTTCGGCCGTGGCAAGTCGCGTGAAGTGCCTGCTGCGATCCAGAAGGCAATGGAAGCTGCTCGCCGCAACATGATTCAAGTTGACCTGAACGGCACCACCCTGCAGTACGCAATGAAGTCCGCTCACGGCGCTTCGAAGGTGTACATGCAGCCTGCTTCTGAAGGTACCGGTATCATCGCTGGCGGCGCTATGCGTGCTGTCCTCGAAGTTGCTGGCGTTCAGAACGTTCTGGCCAAGTGCTACGGCTCGACTAACCCGGTAAACGTGGTTCACGCCACTTTCAAGGGTCTGAAGGCTATGCAATCTCCTGAGTCCATTGCTGCCAAGCGTGGCCTGACTGTCAAGGAGATCTTCTGATCATGGCTACCGTTAAAGTTACGCTGATCAAAAGCATGACCGGCCGCATCCCTAACCACAAACTGTGCGTTAAGGGTCTGGGTCTGCGTCGCATCGGTCACACTGTAGAAGTCCAGGATACTCCCGAGAATCGCGGGATGATCAACAAGGCTTACTACATGCTGCGTGTCGAGGGTTAATCGATGAAACTCAATGATCTGAGTCCAGCGCCGGGTTCCCGTCGCGAAAAGCATCGTCCGGGCCGTGGTATCGGTAGCGGTTTGGGTAAGACTGGTGGCCGTGGCCACAAAGGTCAAACCTCCCGCTCCGGTGGCACTATTGCTCCAGGCTTTGAAGGCGGTCAACAGCCGCTGCATCGTCGCCTGCCGAAGTTCGGTTTCGTTTCCCTGAAAGCCATGGACCGCGCAGAAGTGCGTCTGTCCGAGCTGGCCAAAGTGGAAGGCGACATCGTCACCGTGCAGTCCCTGAAAGATGCCAACGTGATCAACGTCAACGTACAGCGTGTGAAAATCATGCTGTCCGGTGAAGTGACTCGCGCTGTCACTATCGGCAAGGGAATCGGCGCCACCAAAGGTGCGCGTGCGGCTATCGAAGCAGCTGGCGGCAAGTTCGAGGAATAAATGGCTAAGCAAGGTGCTCTCTCTGCGCTCGGCAAAGGCGGTATGTCTGAACTCTGGGCTCGTCTGCGTTTTCTGTTCCTGGCGATTATCGTCTACCGAATAGGCGCACACATCCCGGTTCCAGGTATCAACCCGGACCGACTCGCAGACCTGTTTCGACAGAATGAGGGGACCATTCTTAGCTTGTTCAACATGTTCTCCGGCGGCGCGCTGGAACGGATGAGCATCTTTGCACTGGGGATCATGCCGTACATTTCGGCATCGATCATCATGCAACTGATGACCGCCGTCAGCCCGCAGCTGGAGCAGTTGAAGAAGGAAGGTGAAGCTGGCCGTCGCAAGATCAGCCAGTACACCCGCTACGGCACCGTCGTTCTCGCTCTCGTTCAGGCTATTGGCATGTCCATTGGCTTGGCGGGGCAGGGCGTTGCGTTCATTGGTGACTTTGGCTTCCATTTCGTCGCGGTATCCACTTTTGTGGCTGGTGCGATGTTCATGATGTGGCTGGGTGAGCAGATTACTGAGCGTGGTGTAGGCAACGGTATCTCGATGTTGATTTTTTCGGGTATCGTCGCCGGTCTTCCGAGAGCAATCGGGCAGTCTTTCGAGTCTGCGCGTCAGGGTGATATCAATATCTTCGCCCTGGTTGCCATCGGTTTGCTGGCAGTAGCGATTATCGGTTTCGTGGTGTTCATTGAGCGTGGTCAGCGTCGTATCGCTGTTCACTACGCCAAGCGTCAGCAGGGCCGCAAGGTTTTTGCTGCGCAGACAAGCCACTTGCCGCTGAAGGTGAACATGGCCGGTGTTATTCCGGCTATTTTCGCGAGCAGCATTCTGCTGTTCCCGGCTTCGTTGGGTGCCTGGTTTGGCCAGTCTGAAGGTATGGGCTGGTTGCAGGACATCTCGCAGTCGATCGCTCCTGGTCAGCCGTTGAATATTCTGCTGTTTAGTGCAGGGATTATTTTCTTCTGCTTCTTCTATACGGCGTTGATGTTCAATCCGAAAGACGTAGCGGAAAACCTGAAGAAGTCCGGTGCCTTTATTCCGGGCATCCGTCCAGGTGAGCAGTCTGCACGCTATATTGATGGCGTTCTGACTCGCTTGACCATGTTCGGTGCTCTTTACATGACGGCCGTGTGCCTGTTGCCCCAGTTCCTGGTGGTTGCAGCAAACGTTCCGTTCTACCTTGGCGGGACCTCGTTGCTGATCGTGGTCGTGGTTGTGATGGACTTCATGTCCCAAGTACAATCGCACCTCGTTTCGCACCAGTACGAATCCCTGATGAAGAAAGCCAACCTGAAGGGTTACGGCAGCGGCATGTTGCGCTGAGTACCCATAAGGTTCGAGGAGTTGGTGATGAAAGTTCGTGCATCGGTGAAAAAGCTGTGCCGTAACTGCAAGATTATTCGCCGCGAAGGTGTTGTTCGAGTAATTTGCAGCGCGGAACCGCGTCACAAACAGCGCCAAGGCTGAGTGTGATTGTGCTTCAAGCCCGGCAGCTAGTGCGCTGCCGGGTTGATTATTTGTTATTACAGCGATATTATCTCGCGCCCTATTTCTTGGCTTCCGGGGCGTAGGTAGCTGTCAATTGGAGTCCCACTGAATGGCCCGTATTGCAGGCGTTAACATTCCAGATAACAAGCATACTGTTATCTCGCTGACCTACATCTATGGTGTCGGTCGCACTACTGCGCAGAAAATCTGTGCAGACACTGGGGTAAACCCAGCAGCAAAGATCAAAGATCTGAGCGACGAGCAAATTGAACAGCTGCGTGGCGAAGTGGCGAAGTTCACCACTGAAGGTGACCTGCGTCGCGAAATCAACATGAAAATCAAGCGCTTGATGGACCTCGGTTGCTATCGCGGTCTGCGTCATCGTCGCGGTCTTCCAGTACGCGGTCAGCGTACCAAGACCAACGCGCGTACCCGTAAAGGTCCGCGTAAGCCGATCCGCAAGTAATCGCCCCAGCGAATCGACAGGAATTTAATCATGGCAAAACCTGCTGCTCGTCCTCGTAAAAAAGTTAAAAAGACAGTGGTTGATGGCATCGCCCACATCCATGCTTCTTTTAACAACACCATCGTGACCATTACCGACCGTCAAGGTAACGCTCTTTCCTGGGCTACCTCCGGTGGTTCGGGTTTCCGCGGTTCCCGCAAGTCCACCCCGTTCGCTGCTCAAGTAGCCGCTGAGCGTGCTGGTCAAGCTGCGCTGGAATACGGCCTGAAAAACCTCGACGTTAACGTCAAGGGTCCAGGTCCAGGTCGTGAATCCGCAGTCCGCGCTTTGAACGGCTGTGGCTACAAGATCGCCAGCATCACCGACGTGACGCCAATCCCGCACAACGGGTGCCGTCCGCCGAAGAAGCGCCGCGTGTAATCCAGGAGATTGTAAAGAATGGCTCGTTACATTGGTCCAAAATGCAAACTCGCTCGTCGCGAAGGCACCGATCTCTTCCTGAAGAGCGGCGTGCGCGCGATCGAATCGAAGTGCAACATTGAAGCAGCACCTGGTATCCACGGCCAACGCCGCGGTCGCCAGTCCGACTACGGCACCCAACTGCGTGAAAAGCAGAAGGTCCGTCGTATCTACGGCGTTCTCGAGCGTCAGTTCAGCGGCTACTACAAAGAAGCTGCTGGCAAGAAAGGTGCAACCGGTGAAAACCTGCTGCAACTGCTCGAATGCCGTCTGGACAACGTTGTATACCGTATGGGCTTTGGTTCGACTCGTGCCGAATCCCGTCAGCTGGTATCGCACAAGTCGATCAGCGTTAACGGTCAGACCGTAAACGTTCCGTCGTATCAGGTTCGTGCTGGTGACGTGGTCGCAGTTCGCGAGAAAGCAAAAAACCAACTTCGCATTGTCCAAGCTCTCGATCTGTGTGCCCAACGTGGCCGCGTAGAATGGGTAGAAGTAGACACTGAGAAGAAGTCGGGCGTTTTCAAGAACGTTCCTGCTCGCAGTGATCTGTCCGCCGACATCAACGAAAGCCTGATTGTCGAGCTCTACTCCAAGTAAGGGCTAGAAAATAGGTGCATCCATGCAGATTTCGGTAAATGAGTTCCTGACACCCCGCCACATTGATGTGCAGGTTGTCAGTCCAACCCGCGCCAAGATCACTCTCGAGCCTCTCGAGCGTGGTTTTGGCCACACCCTGGGCAACGCGCTGCGCCGCATCCTGTTGTCCTCAATGCCCGGCTGCGCAGTAGTCGAGGCCGAGATTGACGGTGTGCTCCACGAGTACAGCGCCATCGAAGGTGTACAGGAAGACGTAATTGAAATCCTGTTGAACCTTAAAGGTCTGGCCATCAAGCTGCACGGTCGTGACGAAGTTACGCTGACCTTGTCGAAGAAGGGTTCGGGGGTGGTTACCGCTGCCGATATTCAGCTGGATCATGATGTCGAGATCGTTAACCCCGATCACGTAATCGCTAACCTGGCGTCTAACGGCGCCCTGAACATGAAGCTCACCGTAGCTCGTGGTCGTGGTTATGAACCAGCCGACTCGCGTCAGAGCGATGAAGACGAAAGCCGCAGCATTGGTCGCTTGCAGCTCGACTCTTCGTTCAGCCCGGTTCGCCGTATCGCATACGTGGTGGAAAACGCCCGTGTCGAGCAGCGTACCAACCTGGACAAGCTGGTTATTGATCTGGAAACCAACGGTACTCTGGATCCTGAAGAGGCTATCCGCCGCGCTGCAACCATCCTGCAACAGCAGTTGGCTGCGTTCGTCGACCTCAAAGGTGACAGTGAGCCAGTGGTTGTCGAGCAGGAAGACGAGATCGATCCGATCCTGCTTCGCCCGGTTGACGATCTGGAACTGACTGTACGTTCGGCTAACTGCCTTAAGGCGGAAAACATCTACTACATCGGCGACCTGATTCAGCGTACCGAAGTAGAGCTGTTGAAGACTCCGAACCTGGGTAAGAAATCCTTGACTGAAATCAAGGACGTTCTGGCCTCCCGCGGTCTGTCCCTCGGCATGCGCCTCGACAACTGGCCGCCTGCAAGTCTTAAGAAGGACGACAAGGCGACTGCCTGATCGTCGTAATCACCGAACGTAGTGTTTGGTAAGGAATGAACCATGCGTCATCGTAAAAGTGGGCGTCACCTGAGCCGCACCAGCTCGCACCGCAAGGCCATGTTCCAGAACATGGCGGTGTCGTTGTTCGAGCACGAGCTGATCAAGACTACTCTGCCAAAAGCCAAAGAACTGCGCCGCGTTGCCGAGCCGCTGATCACTCTGGCCAAGACAGACAGCCTGGCTAACCGCCGTCTGGCTTTCGACCGTACTCGTTCGAAAGCTATCGTTGGTAAGCTCTTCAACGACCTGGGCAAGCGTTACGCTACCCGTGAGGGTGGCTACCTGCGCATCCTCAAGTGCGGTTTCCGCGCTGGCGACAACGCGCCTATGGCGTACGTCGAGTTGGTTGATCGTGCTACTGCTGGCGAAGCTGTATCCGCCGAGTAAGACGTCAGTCTGAAACGAAAAACCGGGCCTAGTGCCCGGTTTTTTGTGCCCGCAAGAAAATGCGCTGTTCGTACAAGCTTCTGACATTGTTCTGTTGTCACTATGTGTTGGGAAACATAATTAGTAATTATCTATCGATGACTACAAGTTAATGAATTTGTAGGTGTTACACCGATGATCAATACTTCCCAGCAAGCCGATTAGCCGGCAGTTTCAAGACTGACAGAGGAAGAAGACCGTATGAGCCAGATCAAAACGCTTACGACCGCCAGTGGCGCACCTGTTGCTGATAACCAGAATTCTCGCTCCGCCGGCCCTCGTGGCCCGCTGCTGCTCGACGATTTTCACCTGATCGAGAAGCTTGCCCATTTCAACCGTGAAAACATTCCTGAGCGTCGTGTGCACGCCAAGGGTTCAGGTGCTTACGGTACATTCACCGTGACCTGCGATATCACTGAGTACACCAGCGCCAGACTGTTTGAGTCCGTGGGCAAGCAAACCCCGACGTTCCTGCGCTTCTCCACTGTAGGCGGTGAGCGCGGCTCGGCCGACACCGAGCGTGATCCACGTGGTTTCGCCCTGAAGTTCTACACCGAGGAAGGCAACTGGGACATCGTTGGCAACAACACTCCGGTGTTCTTCATCCGTGATCCGTTGAAGTTTCCTGACTTTATCCACACCCAGAAGCGTCTGCCGCAGAGCAACCTGAAAAGCGCGCAAATGATGTGGGACTTCTGGTCGCATTCGCCTGAAGCGCTGCATCAGGTGACCATTCTGTTTTCGGATCGTGGGATTCCCGACGGCTATCGTCATATGCATGGCTTTGGCAGCCACACCTACAGCCTGATCAACGCTCGAGGCGAGCGTCACTGGGTGAAATGGCACTACAAGACCCAGCAAGGGATCAAGAACCTCGCGCCGGCCGAGGCTGCGCGTCTCGCGGGTACCGATCCGGATTACGCTCAGCGTGACCTGTTCGAGGCCATCGAGCGTGGTGACTTCCCGAAATGGCGCGTGTGCATTCAGATCATGACTGAGGCTCAGGCTGCAGCGCACTATGAGAACCCGTTCGACGTGACCAAGACCTGGTCGCAGAAGGAGTTCCCGCTGATCGAAGTCGGCGAACTGGAGCTGAACCGCAACCCGCTCAACTATTTCGCCGAAGTCGAGCAAGCCGCATTCGGTCCAAGCAATATGGTGCCAGGTGTTGGTCTGTCGCCGGATCGCATGCTGCAAGGTCGCGTATTCGCTTACGCCGATGCACACCGCTACCGCGTCGGCACCAACCACCAGCAATTGCCGGTCAATGCGCCGCGCAGCCCGGTCAATACGTACCAGCGCGACGGCTCGATGGCGTTCGGCAGCAACGGTGGTGCAGCGCCTAACTATGAGCCCAACAGCTACGTGGAATCACCGAAGCAGGCGCCGCGTTATGCTGAGCCTTCGTTGGCCTTGAGCGGTCCGGCAGATCGTTACGATCATCGCGAGGACAGCGATTACTACAGCCACGCCGGTGCGTTGTTCCGATTGATGAATGACGAACAGAAAGCGCTTCTGGTCAGCAATATCGCCGGCGCCATGAGCGGTGTTTCACCCGACGTGGTTGACCGTCAGTTGCAGCATTTCTTCAAAGCCGATCCGGCGTATGGAGAAGCAATCGCAAAGCTGCTGGACGTACAGCTTAACGAAGTCTAAACGAGAAGCAGAACCGCCCTCATTGAGGGCGGTTTTTGCGTTATTTAGCCAACTTTTCTCAGAACTTCTTCGCTTTTATTGCGCGAAACGGGTGACCTTCCGGTCAGCTTGGTTCAAACTACAGACTTTCAAGCAGGGAGATGTAGGGCGATGCAAGGCCACCCAGACGTTATCGATTACCTCAACACGTTGCTGACCGGCGAACTGGCCGCGCGTGACCAATATTTTGTGCACTCGCGGATGTATGAGGACTGGGGTTTCACCAAGCTCTACGAACGAATCAACCATGAGATGGAAGAAGAAGCCGGTCACGCCGACGCACTGATGCGCCGGATCCTGATGCTCGAAGGCACGCCGCGCATGCGTCCGGACGATCTCGACGTCGGTACCACCGTGCCGGAGATGCTCGAAGCCGATCTGCGTCTCGAGTACAAAGTTCGCGCCGCTCTATGCAAAGGCATTGAGTTGTGCGAGCAGCACAAGGATTACGTCAGTCGCGAGATCCTGCGTGTTCAGCTCAACGACACCGAAGAAGATCACACCTACTGGCTGGAAAAGCAGTTGGGCCTGATCAAACTCATCGGTCTCGAGAATTACCTGCAATCGCACACCTGATTGCGCAGACACAAATAAAGCCCCTGTCACTGTACAAGTGACAGGGGCTTTTTCATGCCCTCAGATCAGGCCCGATCGCGAATCAACAATGGCTTGAGGTAGTGACCGGTGTGAGATTGCTTCATCTCGGCCACTTCCTCCGGCGTGCCGGTGGCGATGATCTGCCCACCCTTGGAGCCGCCTTCCGGCCCCAGGTCCACCAGCCAGTCGGCGGTCTTGATCACGTCCAGGTTGTGTTCGATCACCACCACCGTGTTGCCGTGGTCGCGCAGGCGATGCAACACATCGAGCAATTGCTGGATATCCGCGAAATGCAGGCCGGTGGTCGGCTCGTCGAGGATATACAGGGTCTTGCCGGTGTCACGCTTGGACAGCTCGCGAGACAGCTTGACCCGCTGCGCTTCACCACCGGACAGCGTGGTCGCAGACTGCCCGAGCTTGATGTACGACAGGCCCACATCCATCAACGTCTGCAGCTTGCGCGCCAGCGCAGGCACCGCGTCGAAGAACTCCCGTGCCTCCTCGATAGTCATCTCGAGGGTTTCGTGGATGCTCTTGCCCTTGTATTTGATCTCAAGGGTTTCGCGGTTGTAGCGCTTGCTCTTGCACACATCGCACGGCACGTAGATATCCGGCAGAAAGTGCATTTCGACCTTGATCAGACCATCGCCCTGACAGGCCTCGCAGCGCCCGCCCTTGACGTTGAACGAGAAACGCCCAGGGCCGTAACCACGGGAGCGCGATTCGGGCACACCGGCAAACAGTTCGCGGATGGGGGTGAACAGCCCGGTGTAGGTCGCCGGGTTGGAGCGCGGCGTGCGGCCGATCGGGCTCTGGTCAATATCGACGACCTTGTCGAGATGCTCCAGGCCCTTGATGCTGTCATGCGCGGCCGCTTCCAGCGTGGTGGCACCGTTGAGCGCAGTAGCGCTCAACGGGAACAGCGTGTTGTTGATCAGCGTGGATTTGCCGGAACCGGAAACGCCGGTCACGCAGGTCAGCAGGCCGATCGGGATTTCCAGATCGACATTGCGCAGGTTGTTGCCGCGCGCGCCTTTGAGCGACAGCGTCAGCTTCTTGTTGCGCGGCGTGCGTTTGGCCGGCACTTCGATCTTCACCCGGCCCGACAGGTATTTACCGGTCAGCGAGTCCGGGTGCGCCATGACTTCGGCGGGCGTTCCTTCCGCCACGATCTGCCCGCCATGCACGCCGGCACCCGGGCCGATATCCACTACATAGTCGGCCAGGCGAATCGCGTCTTCATCGTGCTCGACCACAATCACCGTGTTGCCGATATCGCGCAGGTGCTTGAGGGTGCCGAGCAAGCGGTCGTTATCGCGCTGGTGCAGGCCAATGGACGGTTCGTCGAGGATGTACAGCACCCCGACCAGCCCGGCGCCGATCTGGCTGGCCAGACGAATCCGCTGTGCCTCGCCGCCGGACAAAGTGTCAGCGCTGCGGTCGAGAGACAGATAGTCCAGGCCGACGTTGACCAGAAACTGCAGACGTTCGCGGATTTCCTTGAGGATCTTGTCGGCGATCTCGCCACGCCGCCCGGTCATTTTCAGCTCGCCGAAGTACTCGCAGGCATCGCCGATCGGCAGGTTGGTCACCGCCGGCAGGGTTTTCTCGCCGACCCAAACGTGCCGCGCTTCACGACGCAGACGGGTACCTCGGCAATCCGGGCAAGCCTGGGTGCTGAGAAACTTGGCCAGCTCTTCGCGGACGCTGGCCGATTCGGTTTCGCGGTAGCGACGCTCAAGGTTCGGCACGATGCCTTCGAACGGGTGCGAACGTTTGACGATGTCGCCGCGGTCGTTGAGGTACTTGAAGTCGACATTCTGTGAGCCGCTGCCGTGCAGGATGTGCTTCTGCTGTTCGGCGGTCAGTTCGTTGAATGGCTTCTCCAGGCTGAACTTGTAGTGCGAGGCCAGTGAGCCGAGCATCTGGAAGTAGTAGACGTTGCGCCGGTCCCAGCCGCGAATCGCGCCCTCGGCCAGGGTCAGTTCACCATTGACCAGGCGCTTGATGTCGAAGAACTGCTTCACGCCCAGACCATCGCAGGTCGGGCAGGCGCCGGCGGGGTTGTTGAAGGAGAACAGCTTCGGTTCCAGTTCGCTGATCGCGTGGCCGCAGATCGGGCAGGCAAAACGCGCGGAGAAGATCATCTCTTCACCCGGTTCATCGTCCATCGGCGCTACCAAGGCAATGCCGTCCGCCAGCTTTAGAGCGGTTTCGAACGATTCGGCCAGGCGCTGCTGCAGGTCGGCACGGACCTTGAAACGGTCGACGATGACATCGATCGAGTGCTTCTTCTGTTTGTCCAGTTTCGGCAGCTCGTCGAGCTCGCAGATGCGGCCATTGACCCGCGCCCGAACGAAGCCTTGGGCGCGCAGCTCTTCGAAAACCGACAGGTGCTCGCCCTTGCGTTCGCGAATAACCGGCGCCAGCAACATCAGCTTGCTGCCTTCCGGCTGCGCCAGCACCAGGTCAACCATCTGGCTGACGGTCTGCGCTTCCAGCGGAATGTCATGATCCGGGCAGCGTGGCGTACCGACGCGTGCATACAGCAAACGCAGGTAGTCGTAGATTTCGGTGATGGTGCCGACCGTGGAGCGCGGGTTGTGCGAGGTCGACTTCTGCTCGATGGAGATGGCCGGCGACAAACCTTCAATGGTGTCGACGTCGGGTTTTTCCATCATCGACAGGAACTGTCGGGCGTAGGCCGACAGGGATTCGACATAGCGGCGCTGACCTTCGGCGTACAGCGTGTCGAAGGCCAGGGACGACTTGCCGGATCCGGACAGGCCGGTGATGACGATCAGTTTGTCCCGTGGCAGGGTCAGGTCGATGTTCTTCAGGTTGTGGGTACGGGCCCCACGTATCAGGATCTTGTCCAAAGTGGCCTCGCTCGGCGGGCGTCGAAAACGTAGGAGTATACGGGCAAATACTGGATGGATGCACACTATCAAACGAAGGGTTTTTTGCCTTGCATGAAGAGAGTTTCATCTATACGCGTCATAGCGTCGCGATATACCCCGTCTTTCGATGGGACTGGTAGAATCGCCGCCGGTTCACACGAGGTTTTTCCATGCACGATCCCCACAGCGAACGCATGAGTGGCAGCGAGACCCGCGCAGCGAGCGGTCTGGCCCTGGTGTTCGCCTTCCGTATGCTTGGCATGTTCATGGTGTTGCCGGTCCTGGCGACCTACGGCATGGACCTGGCGGGAGCGACCCCGGCCCTGATCGGGCTGGCGATTGGCGCTTACGGCCTGACCCAGGCGATTTTCCAGATTCCGTTCGGGATCATTTCCGACCGCATCGGCCGGCGTCCGGTGATTTTCCTCGGGCTGGTGGTCTTCGCCCTCGGCAGTGTGCTGGCGGCTCAGGCCGATTCGATCTGGGGCGTGATTGCCGGACGCATCCTGCAGGGCGCCGGGGCGATTTCTGCGGCGGTGATGGCGTTGCTTTCCGACCTGACCCGTGAACAACACCGCACCAAAGCCATGGCCATGATTGGCATGACCATCGGTCTGTCGTTCGCCGTGGCGATGGTGGTCGGGCCGTTGTTGACCCGGGCCTTCGGCCTGTCCGGACTGTTTCTCGCCACCGGCGGCATGGCGCTGGTCGGCATCCTGATCATTATGTTCATGGTGCCGAAATCCACCGGGCCGCTGAGCCATCGTGAATCCGGCGTGGCGCGTCAGGCCTTGATGCCGACACTCAAGCATCCGGATCTGTTGCGCCTGGACCTCGGCATCTTTGTGTTACATGCCATGTTGATGTCCAGCTTCGTTGCCTTGCCGCTGGCACTGGTGGAAAAAGCCGGGTTGCCCAAGGAGCAGCACTGGTGGGTCTATCTCACCGCGCTGCTGATCTCTTTCTTCGCCATGATTCCGTTCATCATCTACGGCGAGAAGAAACGCAAAATGAAACGAATTTTGCTTGGCGCCGTCCTGACGCTGATGCTCACTGAGCTATTCTTCTGGCAGTTCGGTGACAGCTTGCGGGCGCTGGTGATCGGCACGGTGGTATTCTTCACCGCGTTCAATCTGCTGGAGGCTTCGTTGCCGTCGCTGATCAGCAAGGTTTCACCGGCAGGCGGGAAGGGCACGGCGATGGGCGTGTATTCCACCAGCCAATTCCTCGGTTCGGCACTCGGCGGGATACTCGGCGGCTGGCTGTTTCAGCATGGCGGTCTGTCGGTTGTCTTCCTCGGATGTGCCGGGCTGGCTGCCATCTGGCTGGCCTTTGCTGTTACCATGCGCGAACCACCCTATGTGACGAGCCTGCGCTTGCCGTTATCGCCCGAGGCGATCCGCGAAGCGGGTCTGGTCGAGCGCCTCAAGGCCCTCGTAGGGGTAACAGATGCAGTGATAGTTGCTGATGAAGCAGCTGTTTACATCAAACTGGACAAAGAATTAGTGGATCGCGACACCCTCGAACGCCTGGTGAACAACCCGGCCGAGGCTGCTTGCGAAGCCTAGGAGAACGTTATGGCCCGTGGGGTTAACAAAGTCATATTGGTCGGCACTTGCGGCCAGGATCCCGAAGTTCGCTACCTGCCTAACGGTAACGCCGTGACCAACCTGAGTCTGGCAACCAGCGAACAGTGGACCGACAAGCAAACCGGTCAGAAGGTCGAGAAGACCGAATGGCACCGTGTTTCGATGTTCGGCAAGGTTGCGGAAATCGCCGGCGAGTACCTGCGTAAAGGTTCGCAGGTGTACATCGAAGGCAAGCTGCAGACCCGCGAGTGGGAAAAAGACGGTATCAAGCGTTACACCACTGAAATCGTGGTCGACATGCAAGGCACCATGCAACTGCTCGGCGGCCGTCCACAACAGGGCGACCAACAAGGCGGTGGCAACAACTACCAGCAGCAGGCGCCACGTCAACAGGCTCCGCGTCCGCAGCAATCGGCTCCGCAACAGCGTCCGGCCCCGGCTCCACAGCAGGCCGCACCGCAACCGGCTCCGGATTTCGACAGCTTCGATGACGACATCCCGTTCTGATTGGATGCTGCATCCACGCTGAATAAAAAAGGCCCGTCGTTCAAAACGATGGGCCTTTTTTGTGGGAGCGGATGCATGCCTCAGTCGAGGATCAGGTGCGGCAGAAACCGGCTCGAATCCTTGGTAATCAGACTATTGTCCTCCCGCACGCCGATCCCAGCCGCCTGATCACCAATCACCCAAGAGCCGATCAGCGCGTAGCTGTCGTCGAACTTCGGCAATGGCGCAAATTCCTGCAGGATGAATGGCGCATCGGTGTAGGGCCCGTCTTCTTTGACGATCAGACCTTCTGCCGTGTGCAGTTCGATATTGGCGCCTTCCCGGGAGAAGTACGGTTTGCGTACCCAGCCCTTGGGCACCGCGCTGCCCGGATTCGGGTCGAGGTGCGCGGCGAGCAGATTCGGGTGGCCTTTATGAAACTCCCATAGCAGGGGCAGGGCGCCCTTGTTGGAGAGAATGGATTTCCATGCCGGTTCGAAAAACTGTGTATCGCACTTGGCAATCGCCGCACCGAACGGCTCGTGGAAGATGAATTCCCAGGCGTGCAGTTTGAACAGGTGCGGGATCCAGCGATCCTCAAGGTCAACGAAGCGACCCTCGGCGGTCAGGCCGATGTCTTCGATGTCGATGTGCCGGGATTCGATGCCGACCTTTTCCGCGATCAGGCGCAGGTAGTCGGTCGTGCCTTTGTCCTCGACCGAGTCTTTCATCGAGGCGAAGTAGAACGGACGCTTGAGTTGCAACTCGGCAAACGCCTGATGCAGCCTGGTATCGATGCTGTTGAACTGGTCGGCGTGGCGCGGCAACATTCCGCGCTCGATGCATTGTTCCAGCCAACCCCACTGAAACGCCGCCGCCTCATAGAGGCTGGTCGGCGTGTCGTAGTTGAGCTCCAGCAGTTTGGCAGGGCCATTGCCGCTGTAGGAAAAGTCCATGCGTCCGTACAGATGCGGATGACCTTCCAGCCAGGAAGTACGAATCATGTCGTAGTACGACGCCGGGATGCTCAGGCGATCCAGCAGCTCTTCGCTGTGCACCACGCGGTCGACCAGATCCATGCACATCTCATGCAGTTCGGTGGTCGGGTCCTCCAGATCGTTTTCGATCTGCGCGAGCGTGAACTGGTAGTAGGCGCTTTCGTCCCAGTACGGCTCGTCGTCGATGGTGTGGAACAGAAAGCCGAGGCTCTCGGCTGTCTGTTTCCAGTCTGGGCGCTCGGCGCAGTGGATCTTTTTCATGGTCAGCTGCTCGAGCGTCCGGAACTGCTGCCCCAGCCACCCCAACCGCTGCGAGCGGAAGACTGGCTGCCGAAGCCGCCACGGGAGGTCGACGAGGCGACGTTCACCGGTTTGCTTTTGCTGCTCTCGTAGTCCGGTTGACTGCGCGGCGCCGATTCGATTCTGCGGTACTGCGTCGAAGTGTTGTAGGTCTGGCGCGTATCGCGATCGCGATAGACCGTGCGGTTGGCGTTGTTGCTCATCGCATTGCCGATCAGCCAGCCCGTGAGCCAACCGTTGCCGCCACCAGAGGCGTGGGAAGTGCTTTGCGCGTTCTGCGCAGCCGCTGTTTCACCGGCAGGCATCTGCGCGTTGGCAAGCGCATTCAGGTCCTGCGGGGACTCGCCGTTCTGCGGTACCTTGAAACCGCCGAGTTTGGGCACGAAGCGGCCGTCGGAGTTCTTCTGGCACCAGTCGGCGGCGAAGTCAGCGTCGCACGTGGCCTTGTCGGCGTAGGCCGGGGCAATGCGTCGGTGCTCGGTCAATGCCGCGACGTAGGCGTTGGAGCAGACATCGGCGGCCACTTCGGCGCCGACGCACTCCTCGACCGATTGGAAGCGTTGCTGATCCTGCGCGGCAACCTCGCCGGAAATCCCCAGCGCCACCGAAGCGGCGAGGGACAGTTGAACGTACTTGCTGCGTTTCATCGAAGGCTTCCTGCCGATCAGTTGGACGGGGTCATGCACGCGGCATTGAGCATGCCGACACTGATAGCCACTGCGGCCACGTAGATACCCGAAGCGATTTCACCGTTGGCGATCCGCTTGGAGGTGCCTTTGAGAACCAGGCCGGTGGCGAGGAACGCGAGCAATTGCACCACCGCCGCAATCACTGCCCACAGCACGAAATCGAGGACGTTGACCGAAAACGCGATGACATTGCTGGCCGGAATCGCAAAACCGATGATCGCGCCGGACAAAGCGATCGCGGCAGCGATGTTGCCGGAGCGGATCAGCTCAAATTCTTTGTGGGGCGTGATGCGCGTGTAGACGAACTGAAACAGCATGAACAGCAGCACAGCGCCGATCAGGTAGACGACGAAACCGACCAGCGCGGTCTTGTTCAGGGAAACGGCCAGCACTTCCAGCATGGAAAACGTCCTTTTTAAATGGTGCTCAGATCAGTCGTGTACAGCGAAATACCCAGCGAGGTGCTCAGGCTGACGGTGCCTTCTTCGTCTTGTTCGACGGAGAACAGCAGCAATTCGCGGCGATCGGTCAGACCGGTCTCGCGCGCATAAAGCATGGAGTGGTGTTCGATGGTGTAACTCTCGTCCGGATTGACCACGTGTTCGGTCAGCGGGACCAGTTCGGTCTGGCCCAGTTCGGTGCCCCATTCGCGGCTGTACTGGACGCCGTCGTGAGTGTAGGTCGGCAGGCCGATCGGGCTTGCAGGACCAGCCAGGCGCTGGAGCTCGGCGTCACTGTTGACGGTCACGTAGTTGAGATAGTTGAACAGGGTGACCGACTCGATCTGGTCGTCACCGGTGACGTGGATCTGCAGCCAGAAATCCTCGTTGTTGAGGTAGTAGCGATGCAGTTTGTTGGATTGGCCAAGGTCGATCCAGCCAGCGCTCCAGATTGCCTCTGCCGCCGGAACCTGCACCGAGGTGCTGCCATCAAGCAGTAAGGCCAGGGTCGAATCGAATCGCACGCCTTTGCCCTGTGCCATTCCGAGTGGGCCGCCGGCTACCGGAGCGGGCGCAGCCGGCTGCCAGTTGCTGGTGCCCAGCAAATCTTTTAACCATCCCATGGGTACATTCCTTGAGCCGGGTGGAGGTGTTCGTTGGTAAAAAAAACGTCGCTAGTGTACCGGGCCGGGCGGCGAACGAGCAGGCAAAATGCAAATATTCTGGGTGCAAAAAACCTGTAAGAGCTGCCGCAGGCTGCGATCTTTTGATCTGGATTGAAGATCAAAAGATCGCAGCCTGCGGCAGCTCCTACAGGAGAGCGATTTTACTGCGCGGACTTCTGTTTCAGACGCTCAAGAATCGCATTGGCGCTGCCTTCGTTCGGCGTGATGCCGGCGTCGCGCAGTTTGCGTTCCAGGTCGTTGCCGGTCGAAGCGTCGGCCAGTTCGTCGGCGGCGCTCAGCTCGGCAGCGCGTTGCTGCTGCTTGGCCTGCAGACGGTTCAGGGTGCCGACGGCGGTTTCCAGTTTGCCGTTGGCGCCGCCGCTGGCGATGGACGCGCTGACCTGCGCCTTCTGCACGCTTTCACGGGCCTTGGCCATGTCCACCTGCTGGCGCAGGCTCTTGATTCGCGACTCGGCCTTGGTGATGTCCTTGCGCATGTTTTCGGCGTAGGTGCCGAACTCGTCGCTCTGGGCTTTCTCGGCGGTCAGGTCGTTGGTCAGGGTCGAAATCGCTTCGGCCACTTCCATGGCCAGGTCTTCGCGGCCGGCGTTCAGCGCGGCAACCGCCTTGGCTTCCAGGTCCTTGATCTTCGCGTCGTACTCGCTCACGCGGTCGGCGGCCAGCTTGTGCTTGGCCATGATGGTGACCAGCTCGCGGCGGGCGTTCGACAGCGCGGTGTCGGCGTCGCGGATTTCCTGATCGAGGATGCGCAGGGCCTGCTGGTCGACGATCGCTTCGCCGACTTCATTGGCGCCGCCGCGCAGAGCGGTGAACAACTTGCTCCAGATGGACTGAGTCATTGGATATTCCCTGTTGATTACTTGAAGAAGTGTTCGAAGGCTTCGCTCGCGCGTTGCACGTTGTCGACCAGAGTTTTCACCTCGGTGACGACGTTGGTCAGGCTCGAGTCGGCGCTGAGAGCGCCAAACATGTTGTAAACGGTCTGACCGTTGGGCATCGACTCGATGCCGATCGACGACAGCGGGAACATTTCCCGGCTGCGCAGCACGGCATCGTTGAAGGCGCGCACGTCAGTGATCGAATCGATGTCCACCAGCACGGTGTCGACGATGATCTGCTGACCGGCCACGGCGATGTGAATCGGCAGACCGCCGAATTCGTTCATTTCCAGCTTGATGCTGGGTTCGGAGCTCTGGATCAGAGACAGCGTGATCTCGTGCGAAGCCACCTCGTCCAGTGCCTTGAGGGCGTTGAAGAGGCTATCGATGTTCCAGTTGTTGCCTGCGCTCATGTAATTCTCCGACATGAATGAGCCAGCCAGAATCGGTTGGCGTAGCTGTTGCTCCATCTGCTTGAGCAAGCTTCGGTTTTCCGGAAGCACCCAAGTTTCGTGTTTCACATAACCGGCGGCAGCCAGGCCCGCGCGCATCTGCTTCATGTAGAAGCTCGACGGTTTTTTCGCGGACGGTTTCGAGCGCTCTCCCTTTGGGCTCTCTGACGCAACAGTGGGGGAGCGGCTTTTCATGGCAATGACTCCGTTATGAACATCTCACGCCTGAGCCACACTACAACCAATTCAAAGTGCCATCAATGGCTCACGCGTGAGATTTTCATGACAGACGAAAAAACGCCCGCAACGTGGCGGGCGCAAGTTTTTACCGGGTGTGTCGTGATGGATCAGCGCCCCAGAAACTCCTCGGCCGAGACCACGCTGGCGTAAGCGAAACCCAGTGCCGACATGAATGCCGCGTGGACCTGAGCGGCAGGCACCGTGACCCCGTTGAACTCCAGGTCACGGCAGGCGCAGGCGTCGTGGATTACCGTGACGCCGTAGCCCAGGTCGGCCGCCGCACGGCTGATGCCGTCGATGCACATGTGGCTCATGCTGCCGACAATCACCAGATCCCTGATGCCTTGTTCATCGAGAATCGATTGCAGCTCGGTCTCCCGGAACGAATTGACGAAGTGCTTGAGCACCACCGGTTCGTCCGGACGATTGAGTACTTTGGGATGCAGTTTTGCGCCGTCCGAGCCCGGGGTGAAAAACGGTGCGTCGGCCGAAGTGAATTCGTGGCGAATGTGCACCACCGGATCGCCCGCTTCGCGGAACGCGGCGAGCAGCCGTGCGGCGTTGTCGGCGGCGGCTTCAGCCCCCACCAGCGGCCACTTGCCTTGGGGGAAGTAGTCGTTCTGGATATCGACTACGATGAGCGCTTGTCTGGTCATGGTGTGTCCTCGATGCATGGGCTGGAAGTGGATTCAGTATTGGCGCTGGCCGACGTTTCGAGGATTGGCCGGACCGACAATAAGCAGGGGAAAACTGACATGGGCGCAGAAAGGGCCGCCACGGTGGAACTGGGCGTACTGATGTACCCCGGCGTACAACTGGCGGCGGTGCATGGGCTGAACGATCTGTTTGCGGTCGCCAACCGGATAGCTGCCGAGCGTCAGGCGGCGCAGTTACCGGTGCTGCGCGTCAGTCACTGGAAAGCCGACGCCGCGCAGACGCCGCAGCGGGTGTACGACAGTCATCCCGGCGCTGACAGTCATTTGCTGGCAGTGCTGATTCCACCGTCCCTCGGCAGTTTTTCTGCGGCCAGCGTTTCAGCGCAATGGTTGCAATGGCTGCGTGATCAGCATGCCCGTGGTGCAACCCTCGGCGGTGTCTGTGTGGGGTCGATGCTGCTGGCCGAAAGCGGCCTGCTCGACGGGCGTAGCGCCACCACGCACTGGACCTCGGCCAAGGCGTTTGCCGAGCGTTATCCGAACATCCGGCTCAAGGCGGATACGCCGATTGTCGATGACGGCGACTTGATCACCACTGCCGGGCTGATGGCTTGGTCGGAGCTGGGTTTGCGCCTGGTCGACCGGCTGCTCGGGCCGAGCATCGCCAGCGGCACCGCGCGCTTTCTGGTGATGGAACACAGCGACAGCGCCAGTGCCTGCGGGAGCAATTTTGCACCGATCCTCAGTCATGGCGACGCGGCGATTCTCAAGGTTCAGCATTGGCTGCAAAGCACTGGCGCCACTGATGTTTCGCTGACCTCGATGGCAGAGCGGGCGGGGCTGGAGGAGCGCACGTTTCTGCGTCGTTTCCGTGCGGCGACCGGGTTGAAACCCACCGAATATTGCCAGCATCTGCGGGTTGGCAAGGCGCGAGAACTGCTCGAATTCACCAATGGCACCATCGACCACATTGCATGGACGGTGGGCTATCAGGACCCGGGAGCGTTTCGCGCGATCTTCAAGAAAATCACCGGGCTGACGCCAAGTGATTATCGGGCGCGGTTTGGTGTCTCGGGATAGTCCAGACACGCCATGACCTGTGGGAGCAAGCCCCCACCCACATTGAAATCTGGGGCTGCTGAAATCGTGCAAATTACCGGGCCCTGGCGCCCGGTCGTGCAGATTGAAACGGGCTTGATGCCATCACGTTTTCGGCAAGCATTTGATTTGCCGAAGTTTTCCACAGCCCCCCGATTGGCCTGATCTCTGCACCGCTCATCACTCCATTCACCCATCCGCTGCAAGGGGGACGCATGACCCCGACGCCAGGCAGAAAAATCGTCGTCGCGCACTCGGTGCGCGCTGGCGCGCCACACCATGAAGTGCAGACCAACAAGGCGCTGGCCCGTTGGCTGGCGCAGATTCTCGGGCTCAGATTTGCTGGCAGCTACGTCCCGGAACAACACCGCGGTCGTGATCTGTACTGGCTGCCGACGCAAACCATTGTCGGCGCCGGACAGGCACAGGCCTTGGGCATCAAAAGCGCGGATGATTTATGGGGCGGATTCGTCGAACACGATTTCATCTGCACCAAAGCCATCAGTCACGGCCTGCGCAGCCATCTGGCCCACGCGCCGCAAGGCTGGGCGCCGCAGTTCTGTGAGCGTGTGCGCGACGTGGTGCTCGATGGCTTGACCGTGTTTGCCCTGGAAGACGCGCGGCCCGCCGCCGAGCACTTGCTGTACAGCGGCCCCATTCGCCTCAAGCCGATTCACGCTTGTGCCGGTCGCGGTCAGGAAGTTATCAACAGCCTCGACGCGTTCGACGAGGTCCTCGCTCGAGTGGATGCAGCAGCGTTGTTCCGCGATGGCGTGGTGCTGGAGCAGGACTTGAGCAAGGTCGTCACCCACAGCGTCGGTCAGTCATTCATCGGCGGCAAGGTGCTGAGCTACTGCGGTGATCAATACTTGACTCAGGACGCCCATGGCGAGGACGTCTACGGCGGTTCGAATCTGCTGGTGGTGCAGGGCGGTTACGATCAGTTGCTGGCGCTGGATTTAGCGGATGACGTGCGGATGGCCATCGAGCAGGCGCGAATGTTTGACCGGGCGGCAGACGAAGCCTACCCGGGTTTCTATGCCTCGCGGCGCAACTACGACATCGCTCAAGGCCTGGACAGCGATGGCAAACCGCGCAGCGGTGTGCTCGAACAATCCTGGCGCATGGGCGGTGCCAGCAGCGCTGAACTGGCCGCGCTGCAGAGCTTCGTCAACGCTCCGCAGATGCGGGCGATCCGTGTGTCGACCGTAGAAACCTACGGTGATCAAAGCCTGCCGGCGGACGCCATCGAAATCTATCGCGGCCCGGCCGAGAACAGCGACTTTCTCCTCAAATACGTAACGGTCAAATCCTATGACGGCTAGAAGCGAAAGCATTCAGATCGACATTGATGACGAACAGATGAGCGGGACGTTTCTCAGTCCCAAATCGAAAGTCCCCGGCGTGTTGTTTGTGCACGGCTGGGGTGGCAGCCAGGAGCGTGATCTGGAACGCGCCAAGGGCATCGCCGGGCTGGGTTGTGTGTGCCTGACCTTCGACCTGCGCGGACACACCGGTGGCACCGGCATTCCGCTGACCCGGGTCACGCGCGAAGACAACTTGCGTGACTTGCTCGCGGCCTACGATCGCCTGTTGGCGCATCCGGCGCTCGACACCTCGGCGATTGCGGTAGTCGGCACCAGTTATGGCGGCTATCTCGCGTCGATTCTCACCTCGCTGCGCCCGGTGCGCTGGCTGGCGTTGCGGGTGCCGGCGCTGTATCGCGACGAGCAATGGCATACGCCCAAGCGTGATCTGGACAAGGCTGATCTGCGTGACTATCGGGCGACGCTGGTGCGTGCCGACAGTAACCGCGCCTTGCACGCCTGTTCGCAGTTCACCGGGGATGTGTTGTTGGTGGAATCGGAAACCGATGACTACGTGCCCCACGCCACGATCATGAGTTATCGCGCCGCGTGTCAGCAGACGCATTCGCTGACGCACCGGATCATCGACGGTGCTGACCATGCGCTGAGCGACCCGGTTTCGCAGCAGGCCTATACCTCGATTCTGGTGGACTGGATTACCGAGATGGTGGTCGGGGAGCGGTTGAGCATTATTCAGTCCACTTGAACACATCCCCCTGTGGCGAAGGATGACTAGGGCTTCTTCTCGATCCGCAACGCCTTCGCCTTGGCCTCGACCAGCAGATACATCACCACCGTGATCAACAACGGCAAAAGAAAATAAATCGCCCGATACGCCAGCAATCCCGCCACCAGACTGCCCCGCGAAATTTCGTGTTGCAGCAGCGCGACGAATACCGCTTCCAGAACCCCGAGCCCCGCCGGAATGTGGGTGATGACCCCGGCAATCGCACTGATCAACAGCACGCCAAGCACCAGCGGATAATCCAGCTTGCCCGGCAGCAAGGTGAAAATCACCGCCGCCATCAACGACCAGTTCAGCGCACCCAGCAGCAGTTGCAGGACGGCCATGCGCAGGGACGGCAGGTTGATTTCCACCCCGCGAATCGACCATTCGCGGCGCTTGGAGAACTGGCACGCGGCGAGGTAACCGGCACTCAGCAGCAGCAACAGCACGCCAATGCCCTGCAACGCATCGCTGCTGATTTTCCAGCCCGGCGGCATGCTCACCAGGCCGCTGCTGAACACCACGCCGGCAATCGTCATGTAGCCGAACCAGTTGGTGGCCAGGCTCAGACCGAGAATTTTGGCGATGTTGCTTTTGCTCACCCCCAGGCGTGAATACAGCCGATAGCGCATGGCGATCCCGCCGACCCAGGCGCTGAGATTGAGGTTGAACGCATAGCTGATGATCCCCACCGGGAGGATCTGTTTCCAGGTCAGGTCCTGGCGGATGTAGGTGCGCCCGATCAGGTCGAAGCTGGCGTAGGTGAGAAAGCTCAACAGGGTCACGCCGGCGGCGATGAGCAGTGTGCGCACCTTGAAGTCGGCCAGGGTCTGCAGCACTTCCGCCCATTCGATGCGGGTGGCAAACATTGTCAGCAACACGATCAACGCGAGGAAGAACAGCAGCGTCAGTGGGCGTTTCCAGCGACTCCATCGAGAATGCACGGCGGGCGCTGCTTGCGCTGGGGAATGGCTCATGACATGCGCCCCCGAAACGGCTTGAGCCGTGGTTTGTGCGCCGGCAGCCAACCGGCCATCGCCGGAAAATGCCGCAGGAAGTGGAACACCAGAAACCCCACGGTCATGTGCCAGATCCGTCCGCGTGGCACCTTGCTCGGGTCCATCGCCTTGCAGTGGTTGTGGCTCAGGTCTTCGAGACGCTGGAACAAGTGCTGATTGAACGTGCGATCGCGGATCAGCACGTTGGCTTCCAGGTTCAGTGACAGGCTCAGCGGGTCGAGATTGCTCGAACCGACCGTGCTCCATTCCTCATCCACCAAGGCGACTTTGCCGTGCAGCGGGCGCTGGCAATATTCGTGGATCTGCACCCCGGCCTTGAGCAGATAGTCGTAGGTCATGCGCGCCGCCAGTTTGGCCACCAGCATGTCCGGTTGACCTTGCAGGATCAGGCGCACCTCGACGCCACGGCGCGCCGCGTTGCGGAGCTCGCGCAGCAGGCGGTAGCCGGGGAAGAAGTAGGCGTTGGCGATCACCACCCGGCGTTTGGCCCGGCGCAATGCGTGCAAGTACACGTCTTCGATGTCGGTGTGGTGCTGATCGTTATCACGAAACACCAGGCGCACCTGACCGTCGTGATCGTTGAAAGCCATGTCTGCCCGACGCTGGCGCCGACGTTGCCACCAGAAGCGTGCGCGGCCCGGCCGACCACTTTGCAGCAGGGCGAAATGATGGATGTCAGCGACCGCCGGCCCTTGAACCTGCACCGCGTAATCCTGTTTCGCTTCGGGGCCGAAGTCGGCCAGGTGATCGCCGGAAAAGTTGATCCCGCCAATGAACGCGATCAGTCCGTCGACCACCACAATCTTGCGGTGCAGACGGCGGAACCAGTTGGTGCGAAAACCCAGGTGCTTGGGCGCCGGGTCAAACATCTGCAAGTGCACGCCGGCGTCGCTCAATGCCGCGAGATAACCGGTGGTCAACTCACCACAGCCGAAACCGTCGAGGCTGACGGTGGTGCGCACGCCGCGCCGGGCGGCGTCGATCAGGATCTGCTGTAACTCTGCGCCGACCTTGTCTTCGAAAACGATGAAGGTCTCCAGCAGGATTTCACTCTTCGCCGCACGCATGGCGTCGAACACCCGAGGGAAATATTCCTCGCCGTTTTCCAGCAACTCGACACGGTTGTTGCCCTGCCAGTTGTACTCGACATCGACAGGTCCGGGCTCGCGTACCGGCGGGTTGATGCTGATCGGTTCCACGGCGGATTTCTCCAGCGGTGCGCTGCTCATAGTTCGATCTCCACCGATAACGGGGCGTGGTCGGAAAGGTGCGACCAGGGCCGTGTTGTCAACACGTTTGGCTGGCTGGCCTTGAGGTTACGTACGTAGATGCGGTCCAGACGCAGGATCGGCAGACGTGCCGGAAAACTGCGCGCCGGGTTGCCGTGATGTTCGGCGAACACTTCGCGCAGGCCGCAGGGTTCGAGCAGCGCATCGGCGCGCTGGCGCCAGTCATTGAAGTCACCGGCGACGATCACGGGGGCATCAGCCGGCAGTTGCGCGATGCGCTCGCCGAGCAGCTTCAGTTGCGCATTGCGATGGCTTTCGCGCAGGCCCAGATGCACGCAAATCGCATGCACCTCGACGCCTTCGCCCGGCAGGCGCAGCACGCAATGCAACACGCCACGGTTCTCATGGCCGCTGATCGAAACGTCGAGGTTGTCGTGGCGGATGATCTGGAATTTCGACAGCAGCGCATTGCCGTGATCGCCCTCCGGGTACACCGCGTTGCGTCCATAGGCGAATTGCGGCCACAGGCTGTCGGCGAGGAACTCGTACTGCGGCATCGTCGGCCAGTTGCTGTAGCGCTTGGGATGATGCTCATGGGTGCCGTGGACTTCCTGCAGAAACACCACGTCGGCGGCCACGCTGCGCACGGCTTCGCGCAACTCCGGAAGGATGAAACGTCGGTTGAGCGCAGTGAAGCCCTTGTGGGTGTTGACCGTCAGCACGGTGAAACGACGCACCGACACTTCAACGCTGGTCTGCTCGTCGGTGAACCCGACCGGCTCTGGAATACTCATGTCAGCACCCCTTCGGCAGCGGGTTCGCCGGGGGCGGTGGCGAGTGTTTTATCCAGCTCAAAACAGTGGAGCAACCGGCGCGCGTCGTAGGGCGCGCGGACTTTGATGTCGTTGTCGAAATAGCAGAACACTTCGCGGGACTTGCGCGCCCGGGGCTTGAGGCGTGGCGCGATCAGGTGCGCATCGCCGGGCTGTTGACCGTGGTGCCAGGCGTCGATGCGTTTGGCCCAGTTCTGCAGCGCCGATTCGCTGTAGCCGCTGGCGTAGAGTTCTTCGGCACCGTGCAGGCGCAGGTAGATGAAGTCGCTGGTGAGGTCTTCGCGATACGGCCATTTGCCGGCGGTGTCGGCGATCACCAGGGCGGTGTTGTAGCGTTTCAACAAGCGCACGAAGTCGGGATCGATGAAGCTGTCGTTGCGAATTTCGACGGCATGGCGCAGCGGTTTTTTGCGCCAGGCTTTCAGGCTGGCGTGGCCGTGCAGGTGCGCGTCGTGCTGACGGGCGAGGGCGGCGGCCGCCTCGGTATCGTGGGGCAACAATGAGAGGAAGTGTTCGAAGCGCTCGGGGTCGAATTTGAAGTTCGGCGGAAACTGCCAGAGGATCGGCCCGAGCTTTTCCTTGAGCTCCAGCACCCCGGAGGCGAAGAAATTCGCCAGCGGTTTTTCGATCTCGCGCAAGCGGCGCACGTGAGTGATGAAACGCGGCGCCTTGACGCTGAAGACGAAGTCGTCCGGCGTTTCGCTGTACCACTGCGCATAACGTTCGGGCCGTTGCAGGGCGTAGAACGATCCATTGATTTCGATGCTGTTGACCGCCCGTGATGCGAATTGCAGTTCGCGCTTCTGGGTCAGTCCCTTCGGGTAGAAATCCCCGCGCCACGGAGCGTAGCGCCAGCCGGAAATACCGATGTGAATCGTTGCCATGCCGCCCCTCCCGTCGTCAGTCCTCATACAGCCTGTGTTTGTTGATGACTGTGGGCGGTTCGGGAAAGTTTCGACGGCGTTACGGACGGTAGCCTGGAGACAACATCATCCCTGTAGGAGCTGCCGCAGGCTGCGATCTTTTGATCTTGAAAAGCAACATCAAAAGATCGCAGCCTGCGGCAGCTCCTACAGGGGATCATGGGATCAGTGACCGGTGACGACTCGTGTAGTGCTTTCGGCATAGGTCGGACCAAGGCGATCCAGTCGCCCGCTCCAGGCCGTCAGCGCGAGCGCCACCAACACCACCAGCCCGCCGATCCACGCTGTGTGAATCAGGCCAAGGTGTTCGACGATCAGCCCGCCGCCCCATGCGCCACCGGCAATCCCCAGGTTGAACGCCGCGATGTTCAGCCCCGATGCCACGTCCACCGCCTGCGGCGTGTGATGTTCAGCCTGACGCACCACGTACACTTGCAGCCCCGGCACATTGCCGAACGCCACCGCGCCCCACACCAGCACCGTGGCCAGCGCCAGCCATGGGTTGCTGGCGGTAAAGGTCAGTACGAACAGCACGGCGGCGAGCAGGGCGAAGATGATTTTCAGGGCGCTGATCGGCCCACGCTTGTCCGCCATTTTGCCGCCCCAGATGTTGCCGGCCGCCACCGAGACGCCGTACACCAGCAGCACCAGGCTGACGGTACCGGCGCTGAAACCGGAGATGTCCTGCAGGATCGGCGCCAGGAAGGTGAAGGCGATGAACGAGCCGCCGTAACCGATCGCGGTCATGGCGTACACCAGCAGCAGGCGCGGTTGTTTCAGCACTTGCAGTTGTTGCAACAGCGACGCCGGTTTGCTGTGGGCGATGTTGTTCGGCACATACAGCAGGCTGCCGATGAAGGCGATCACACCCAGCGCCGAGACCGCGAGGAAGGTTTCACGCCAGCCGAAATGCTGGCCGATGAACGTGCCCAGCGGTACGCCGGTGACCAGCGCCACGGTGAGGCCGGTGAACATGATCGCAATCGCGCTGGCGGCTTTTTCCTTGGGCACCAGGCTGGTGGCGATGGTCGAGCCGATGGAAAAGAACACCCCGTGCGCCAGGCCCGTGACGATCCGCGCCAGCACCAGTGATTCATAACTGGGCGCCAGCCAGGCCAGCAGGTTGCCGAGGGTGAACAGCACCATCAGCGACAACAGCAACAGTTTGCGCGGGACTTTGCCGGTCAGGGCGGTCAGCACCGGCGCGCCTATGGCAACGCCCAGGGCATACAGACTGACCAGCAGGCCGGCGGACGGCAGGCTGACGCCGAGGTCGGCGCCGATGGTGGGTAGCAGGCCAACGATGACGAACTCGGTCGTCCCGATGGCGAAGGCGCTGAGGGTCAGCGCGAGCAAGGCAATGGGCATGACAGCACTCCGGTAGAGGTTTGAATGGAGCGCAGTGTCGGGGTTTGATGTGTGCGGAAAAATACGGGATTGGGCATTTGATATTTGCCTTGGACGCAAAGGTCAAAAGCGCTCCCCCTCACCCCAAACCTCTCCCCCAAAGGGGCGAGGGGGAAGGGAGCTGATCTCGGTTGCACTCAATATTGAGTTCGGCTGGATATTTCAGGTCGATGTAGCTCGAGAGCACAACTCGGTCGGCTCCCTCTCCCTCGGGGAGAGGGCTGGGGTGAGGGTGCTCTTGAACTTGCCTGACAATTACCGATCAGTTCCTTATAGGTTCAGCCAAGAGGGATCGCAGTTTTGATCAAGTTCAGGATCGCCATTCTGCTGGGAGCGCTACTGTTTCTCGGCGCCAGCGAACTCGAAGCCGCCGCGCTGCCGGGGGTTCCGGCTGCCGCTGAAGAGCCGGCCAAACCCGAGCCGATTGTGCAGGGCGGTCTGCTCGGCGCGATCAGTTCGAGCATCGACGACGTGCAGGACAAACTCGACCTCAATGAACATCTGGTCGATGCCTGGCGCCTGCGTGCCGACCGCGCGGCGGACGAAGTCGACAAACTGGTCAACCAGCCGTCGAACCGGTCCGGCTGGAGCGTCGCCGGGGATTTCCTGATGTTGTCCGGCGTCTGGCTCGGCGCGTTTGCGCTGCTGACCGTGCTCGGCAGCCTGCTGGCCAAGCGGCTGAGTCAGGGCCGTTGGCTGCGGACCCGCCAGCGCAGTCAGGACCTGGTCGGCTACCTGCTGCCGTACACGCTGCCGGCGCTGATCTGTCTGCCGCTGACGCTGTACGTCAGCCACTTTCTGCAAGCCTCGGTGGGACGGGCGCTGGCGCTGTGTCTGGCGTACGCCACCAGCAGCGGTATTTTCTCCACTTCAATGTTGTTGTGCGTGGTGGTGATGTTCAACGTCGGGCACAAACGGCCTGCCGCGCGGATCATCCGCGACTACTGCCCGAAACCGCTGTTCCTGATCGGCTTCCTCGCGGCCCTCAGTGACGCGTTGACCAGCCCGCAGATCGCCCGTCAGTTGGGCGGCAACATCACCAGCAGCGTCGCGGTGTTCACCGGGCTGATCGCCTCGGTCATCTTCGGTCTGCTGGTGATTCGCCTGCGCCGGCCGGTGGCACATCTGATTCGCAACCGGCCGCTGGCCCAGCGCCTGAAGCAGCCGTCGATGCAGGAGTCACTGCGGATTTTTTCCGGGCTCTGGTACTGGCCGATTGTGTTGATGGTGCTGGTCTCGGCGGTCAATCTGATCGGTATCGGCGAGGACAATCAAAAGGCTCTGCGCTGCGCGTTGTTCACCACGGTTTTGCTGATCGGCACGGTGTTCCTCAGCACCATCCTCCAGCACCTGTTCAAGTCGCGCAAAGCCGAAGCGATCCAGCGCAGCAGCGCTTACAAGGAACGCTTTCTCAGCCTGTTGCACGCCTTGCTGCGGATCGTCATTGCGATCGCCTTCATCGATATTCTCGGGCGGATCTGGGGCGTTTCGCTGCTCGATTTTGCCCAGAGCAGCACCGTCGGCCGGGCGATCAGCAATGCGTTGAGCAGCATCGGCCTGATCTTCCTCGTCACCTGGCTGTTGTGGGTGGTGCTCGACACGGCGATTCAGGAAGCGCTGAAACCACCGGTCAGCAAACGCTCGTCGCGCCAGCCCAGCACCCGGGTGAAAACCATCCTGCCGCTGCTGCGCAACGCAATCAAAATCATCCTGGTGGTGATCTGCGCGATCACCACCATGGCTAACCTCGGCATCAACGTCGCACCACTGTTGGCGGGTGCCGGGGTGGTCGGTCTGGCCATCGGTTTCGGCTCGCAACAACTGGTGCAGGATGTAATCACCGGGCTGTTCATCATCATCGAAGACACGCTGTCGATCGGCGACTGGGTGGTGCTCGATTCCGGGCATGCCGGCACGGTAGAAGGCCTGACCATTCGCACCCTGCGCCTGCGCGACGGCAAGGGGTTTGTGCACTCGGTACCGTTCGGTCAGATCAAGGCAGTCACCAACCAGTCACGCCAGTTTGCCTTCGCGTTTTTCTCGGTGCAGTTCACCTACGACACCGATGTCGACAAGGCCATCGAACTGATCCGCCAGACCGGTGATTCAATTCGCGAAGACCCGTTCCTCAAGTACAACCTGCAAGGGCCGCTGGATGTATTCGGCGTGGACAGGATGGACTTGAACGGCGTGGTGCTGACCGCGCAATTCCGTACCGTGTCGGGCGGGCAATATGCGGTGAGCCGGGCGTTCAATCAGCGTTTGAAAAAGCTTGTGGATAACAGCGCCGAGGTGCATTTCGCGCAGACTTATCCACAGCAGGTTTTGTTGCCCAGGCGGCAGGGTGAGGGGGAATGGGTAGCGAGCGAGGTGCCACAAAAGTCGAGTACTTGATGGGCGGATTGTGTAGTGGGGTTTCTGGCCTCTTCGCGGGCAAGCCCGCTCCCACAGGGTTCTGGGTGATGTTGAAATAGTAGGCACACCAAAAATCACTGTGGGAGCGAGCTTGCTCGCGAAAGGGCCGGAACTGTCGACATCAATGCTGGATCAGCTTGCTGCGCACTTGCTCCATGGCCACCTGATCCAGCTCAGTCCAGAAAACCTGCTTGCCAGCAATCTCGGCAGCAACTGGCATCCCATCGCGATACACCAGCCGATTACTCACCAACGCCGGTACTTTCGCCCCTGGCAACAACGTCCCGGCCAGGTTCAGCGGATCAACCCCGCACACCGCAACCAGACTGCCGTCATGCGCCCGGCGCCGAACCTCGCGCAGTAATGGAATCGCCTCGGGCAAGGCAAACTGCTCCCCCGCCAGACCACTGACAAAGCGCCCGCCACGAATCTCGCCACGGGCCTCCAGCCGATGAAACGTGCGCAGCAATTCGCGCCAGCTCGGCAGCCATTCCGCTTCGCGCTCCAGCAGGCGCCAGAACACCACGCCATAGCGGCGCAGCAACGTCATGGCGACATGTTCGAGGGTTTCCGGTGACGCTATCTCAGCGCTTTCCTGCCGTGGCCCGCGGCGCAACAATGCCCAGCGTCCGGCATCGTCCATGCCACCGACAAATGCACCGCGCCCACGACGACTGCTGCGTTGCTGGCGCTTGCTCGCCGGGGTGATCAAGGCGCGCAACCCGGCGAAGCTGTCGGCGTTTACCAGGCCGGCGCCGACCAGTTCCTGCAAGGCGATTTCCAGCTCGGTGCGCAGCAGATGCGCCTCGTGAATCAGCTCATCGAAAAACAGCGCGCCGTGCTGACTCAGCGCCTCATAAACCTTTTGCGTTTTCGGCGACAGTTCGCTGGCCGGCGTCTGCTCGGCCAGTCCACTCCACAGCCCGACCTGACTGCGCGGCAGCAGCACAATCGGCGTACTGCGCAACGCCGTGCCGCTGACTTTTTGTCGGGCGCTGAGGCGCGTCCACACCAGCTTGCCGTTGCGGCACAGGTCATCCAGCCAGCTCGGCGAATAGTCTTTCAGGCGCGCCGGGAGAAGGTCGCTGTCCCACGCCGAAGCCGCTGCCGGGTAGCCTTCGAACTGGCCGATAATTGCCGGCAGCACCGCGTGGCCCTGACCGCGCGTAGCAGGGGACAGGTGCTGCCAGTCGAACAGAAAACGCATGAAATCCTGCAGTGCTACCGGCTCGATTTCCCGACGCAAACGCTTGACGGTGTAGCGATGAATGCGCGCCAGCAGATGCCGTTCGCACCATTCTTCAACGGCTACACCCGGAGTGAAATGCCCGCGCAGCACATAGCCTTCTCGCTCCAGTTGCGCGAGGGCCTGATTGACCTGCGGTATCGGTAACGCGAGTGGTTCGGCAATGGCGGCTAACGGCAGCGGACCGAAGGCGCCGAGTCGGGCGCGGATCACTTCGATCAATGCGTCATCGACCGTCCAGATATCATCGAACCCGGGCAGCGCTGCTTGCGGCGGTTGCAACGTGGCCTGTGGATAAAGCGCTTGCAGACACTTCAGGCGTTCTCGCGCCAGCCACAACGAGCCAGGCTGTGGATGTGTAGTGACTGTGAGGCCGTCTTCGCGAGCAGGCTCGCTCCCACAGTTGACGGTGTTCCAACGGGCGGAACCCGGTTGAATGTGGGAGCGAGCCTGCTCGCGAAGCTTTTCTTTTGCCGTTACTGGCGGAACGGCCAAGCGGCAGGCGCGACCGCTCGCAGTCAGCGCGTCAAGCCATTCGCGCCAGTGTTCGCCAGCCTGAACTTCAAGGTCGCTGACGCACGCCAGGCTCATCAGCGCCTCGTGCATTTCATCGACGTTGGCCGGCGTCGGCCACGCTTGCTCGCGCACCGCGTTGATGGCGTCGGCGTCGAGTGCACCGAGATCATCGGTGGATTGCGGATCGCTCCAGCGCCGGTTGATCACCGCTTGGGTGCGGCGTTCTTCCAGCGGCGCATCGTCGAGAAAACTGTACGGCCGCGCGCTGAGAATTTCCGCCGCCAGCGGCGAGGGTGCCGGCAGATCGCGGCTGATCAACCGCACCTCGCCACGCTCCATGCGCCGCAGCAGCGTGAGCCAGCCGTCGCTGTCCATGGCCTCGTGCAGGCAATCGTCGAGGGTCTGCTCCACCAGCGGATGCTCGGGAACCTCCCGCTCGCCGGCGAGGTTTTCCAGGCAGGCGATCTGATCGGGGAACACGCTGGCGATCAGGTCTTCGCTTTTCATCCGCTGCAACTGCGGCGCGACTTTGCGCCCGCCGGTAAAACGCGGCAACGCCAGGGCCACGCCGGCATTCCAGCGCCAGCGCACGCCGAACAGCGGCGCGTCGAGAATCGCCTGAATCAGGATGTGCTCGGCGCTGTTGCTGTGCAGGTACCGCCAGACATCATCCAGTTCGAAACTGTGGCTGGTGGACAGCGACAGGACGATCGCGTCTTCGCTGGCAGCTGCCTGCAACTCGAAGTTGAACGTGCGGCAGAAACGCTTGCGCAAGGCCAGGCCCCAGGCGCGGTTGATGCGGCTGCCGAACGGTGAATGGATGATCAACTGAGTACCGCCGGACTCATCGAAAAACCGCTCCATCAGCAGCGTGTCCTGCGAGGGCAGGGCGCCGAGGGTCAGGCGAGCGCGGGCGAGATACTCCACCAGTTGTTCGGCGCTGGCACGGTTCAGGCCGAGGGTTGCGGTCAACCAGTCGAGCGCCGGTTGCAGATCGCCGGGGCTGGCGCCGAGCAACAGGTCGAGAGTCGCTTGCAGCCGCGCCACCGCCGCAGACAATTCATCGCTGCGCCCCGGGGCTTCGCCGAGCCAGAATGGAATGGTCGGCGGCTGGCCCTGGGCATCCTCGACGCGCACCTTGCCGGTTTCCACCCGCAGGATGCGGTAGGAGGTATTGCCGAGCTGGAACACATCACCGGCGATGCTTTCCACGGCGAAGTCTTCATTGACGCTGCCGATGTTCAGGCCCTGCGGTTCGAGCAACACGCTGTAGTCGGCATTGTCGGGAATGGTGCCGCCACTGGTCACGGCGGTCAGCTGCGCGCCACGGCGGCCGCGCAGCGTGCGGCTGACGGCGTCGCGGTGCAGGTAGGCGCTGCGGATGCCTTGGCGGCCGTTGTAGCCTTCGGCGAGCATGGTCAGCAGCGCCTGATAGTGTTTTTCGTCGAGACCGCGGTACGGCGATGCTTGGCGGAACAGCGCGAGCAGCGCATCTTCCGCCCATTCCCGGCAACTGACTTCGGCGATGATCTGCTGCGCCAGTACATCGAGCGGCGCTTCGGGGATGTGCAGGGTGTCGAGTTCGCCACGGCGCACGCAGTCGAGCAGGGCGGCGCACTCGATCAGGTCGTCGCGGGTGGTGGCGAACAAGCGGCCCTTGGGCGTGCCGCCGACCTGGTGCCCGGAGCGTCCGACTCTTTGCAGAAACCCGGCAATCGAACGTGGCGAGGATATTTGGCAGACCAGATCGACTTCGCCGATATCGATGCCCAATTCCAGCGAAGCGGTGGCGACCAGCACTTGCAACTCGCCGCGCTTGAGCCGCTGTTCGGCGTCGAGGCGGAATTCCTTGGCCAGGCTGCCGTGGTGCGCGGCCACTGCGTGCTTGCCCAGGCGTTCGCTGAGGTGTCGGCTCAGGCGTTCGGCGAGGCGCCGGGTATTGACGAAAATCAGCGTGGTGCGGTGTTCGCGGGCCAATTCGGCGAGCCGGTCATAAACCAGTTCCCAAACGTCGTTGGCCATCACTGCCGACAACGGCACTGGCGGCACTTCGATGCCCAGATCCCGTGGCCGGGCGTGGCCGATGTCGATGATCTCGCAGGGGCGATCGGTGCCGACCAGAAATCGTGCCACGGCATCAATCGGCTTTTGCGTGGCGGACAAGCCGATGCGGGTCAAGGGTTCGGCACACAGCGCCTGCAGGCGTTCGAGGCTCAGCGCCAGATGACTGCCACGTTTGCCGGCAGCGATGGAGTGAATCTCGTCGATGATCACCGTGCGCGTGCTGCCGAGCATTTTGCGCCCGGACTCGGAGCCGAGCAGCACGTACAGCGATTCTGGCGTGGTCACCAGAATGTGCGGCGCACTTTTGCGCATGGCGGCGCGGTCTTTCTGTGGCGTGTCGCCGGTACGTACGGCGGTGGTGATGTGTAATTCGGCCAGGCCCATCTGGCGCAGCTGCTCAGTGATTCCGGCCAGCGGATTTTGCAGGTTGATGCGGATGTCGTTGGATAAAGCCTTGAGCGGTGAAACGTAGACCACCAGGGTTTCGTCGGGCAGGCCGTCGGGGTTTTCCAGGCCACGGTGGACGAGGTCGTCGAGCACCGCGAGAAACGCGGTGAGGGTTTTGCCGGAGCCGGTGGGCGCGGCGATCAGCGTCGAGCGGCGCTGGCGGATCAACGGCCATGCGCGGGCCTGGGCGGCGGTGACCGACGGGAAGGTGCTGCTGAACCAGGCGCTGACGGCGGGGTGAAAGCCAGCCAGGGCGGCGTCCTTGGGGATGGGCAGATTCATGCTCAAGTTATGCGGGTGGGGGCGGCAAGATGCAAGTACCGCTGGGGATCTGCGCTGTTCATCAGGGCCTCATCGCTGGCAAGCCAGCTCCCACAGTGATTGTTGTTGTTCAACAGTTTGGCAATCAACACTGAACCCTGTGGGCGCTGGCTTGCCAGCGATGGGGCCAGTTGATTCAGCACAATTCCCGGCGATCTACACTTTACGGGTGACGGTTGCGCACTAAACCCGCAAAATGCAACGATTCCGGCAATTATCGATGACGGTGTCACCCGCACCGTCGCTAAAGCCATCGTTCCAATCAGACTGGGCCTGCTGACTCTATGCGAATGCGCCTTATGTTACTGGGCGGCGGAAATGCCCTTGGGCAGGCGCTGATTCGCCTCGGTGCGGAAGAAGACATCGGTTTCCTCGCCCCCCGCCCGCCAGAAGACGGCTGGGATGCCGCGAGCCTGACGCAACTGCTCGACGATACCCGTCCGGATGCGTTGATCAACCTCGCCTACTATTTCGACTGGTTCCAGGCCGAGACCGTCAGCGAAAGCCGTCTGGCCGGCCAGGAGCGCGCCATCGAACGGCTGGCGGAACTGTGCCAGCACCACAACATCATTCTTGTGCAACCGTCCAGTTACCGGGTATTCGACGGTTCGCGGGCGACTGCCTACAGCGAAAAAGACGAGCCGGTGCCGCTGGGCCTGCGCGGCCAGGCGCTGTGGCGCATCGAGCAAAGTGTCCGCGCGACC
Organism: Pseudomonas sp. m6p; assembly: GCF_055760375.1. Taxonomy (NCBI): domain Bacteria; kingdom Pseudomonadati; phylum Pseudomonadota; class Gammaproteobacteria; order Pseudomonadales; family Pseudomonadaceae; genus Pseudomonas; species Pseudomonas sp. m6p. Next base: position 5,061,652 of record NZ_CM147084.1, on the reverse strand, counting down.
TGCCCGCAACACGTGTTGCTGCGCTTCGGCTGGCTGCTCGATGACAGCCCTGAAGGCACCCTCGGACGTTTCCTCGCCCGCGCCGAACAGCCGGATGAATTGCTCATGGCCGATGACCGCCGGGGCAATCCGACCCCGGTGGACGATGCGGCGCGAGTGATCATTTCGGTGCTCAAGCAACTCGATTGCGCGGCGCCGCTGTGGGGCACTTACCATTACGCCGGCCATGAGGCGACCACGCCGCTGGCGCTCGGTCAGGCGATTCTGACCGAAGCACGCAGCCTGCATCCGCTGGCGATCGAAGCGCCGACCGCCCAGGCCCATGCCGCGCGGCCGGATGCCGCCGAGGAACCGCAGCACGCGGTCCTCGCCTGCAAGAAAATTCTGCACACTTTCGGGATCAAGCCCCGCGCCTGGCGCGCCGCACTCCCGGCTTTACTGGATAGGTTTTATCGTCATGGCTGAAGGCCCTGTTTTAATCACCGGCGGCGCCGGTTTCATCGGCTCGCACCTGACGGATGCATTGCTCGCCACCGGCCATTCGGTGCGGATTCTCGATGATCTGTCGACTGGCAAACGCAGCAATCTGCCGCTGGATAATCCACAGGTCGAACTGATCGTCGGTGACGTCGCCGATGCCGCGCTGGTCGCGCAGGCCATGCAAGGCTGCAGCGCCGTTGCGCATTTGGCGGCAGTCGCTTCGGTGCAGGCGTCGGTGGACGATCCGGTGAAGACGCACCAGAGCAATTTCATCGGCACCCTGAATGTCTGCGAAGCCATGCGCCAGGCCGGGGTCAAGCGTGTGCTCTACGCGTCGAGCGCAGCGGTGTACGGCAACAATGGCGAAGGCGAGTCGATTGACGAAGACACGCCAAAGGCCCCGCTGACCCCGTATGCCTCGGACAAACTGGCCGGCGAGCACTACTTCGATTTCTACCGTCGCCAGCACGGTCTGGAGCCGGTGATCTTCCGCTTCTTCAACATCTTCGGCCCACGCCAGGATCCGTCCTCGCCGTATTCCGGGGTCATCAGCATTTTCAGCGAGCGGGCGCAGAAAGGTCTGCCGATCACCGTGTTCGGCGATGGTGAGCAGACCCGCGATTTCCTCTATGTCGAGGATCTGGTCGACGTGCTGGTGCAGGCAATCGACAAGCCTGAAGTGGAAGTGGGCGCGATGAACGTCGGCTGGAATCAGGCGATGAACCTCAAGCAGATGTTGCAAACGCTGCAGGAAGTGGTCGGTGAACTGCCACCGGTCAGCTATGGCCCGGCGCGCGCCGGCGACATCCGTCATTCGCGGGCGAACAACACGCGTTTGCTGCAACGTTTCAAGCTGCCAGAGCCGACGCCGATGCGTGTGGGGCTGGCGCGGTTGCTGGGCAAATAGGTTTATCGCAGACATGAAAAAGGCGCCTTTTGACAGGCGCCTTTTTCACGGCCGGAATGTGTCGCTAATCCTGTGGCGAGGGGATTTATCCCCGATCGATCACGAAGTGATCGTCGTCAGTTCTAAGCCTGCTCACCCAAAGCCTCATTCACCACCACGTGAACGTTCCTGGTTGAATCTGCCTTAGAACTTGTAGCCCAGACCCACCATGTACACAAACGGATCGACATCAACATTCACCTTGGCACGGGTACCCGGTGCCACGGCGTTGTTCTCGACGGTGGCACGAGTATCGATGTCGATGTAGCGCACCTGGGCGTTGAGCATGATGTTGTCGGTCAGCATGTAGTCGGCGCCGACCTGCCAGGCCAGGCCCCAGGAGTTTTTCGCCTTGAAGTTGCTGAAGCCGTTGGACTGGGCTTCGCTGCCGACGTGCTCGTCGTAGATCCAGGTGTAGTTGATGCCGCCACCGATGTAAGGCTGGAACGGCGATTTCGCATCCAGCGGGTAGTACACGACGCTGAGGGTGGGCGGCAGGTGTTTCAGGGTGCCGAGTTTGCCGTTGGCCGCTGGCAGCGCGGTGCCTTTGATCTTCACGTCATGCTCGAACGGCGAGGCCGCCAGCAACTCGATCCCGATGTTGTTGGTCAGCATGTAGGCGAAGTTCAGACCCAGTTGGGTGTCGCTGCTCATGGTCGCCTTGCCGCCCAGGTTGGTGCCGCTCAAAGGACCCTGATCGACTTTGACGCTGGAGCTGTCGGCCTTCGGGTTGACGGTGATCGCACCGGCGCGAACGATGATGTCACCGGCTTCGTGGGCGTGGGCGAGCGGGGCTGCGAGCGCGACTGCAAACAGCGAGGCGCTGAGCAAGGACTTGTTCATGGGAGCTCCAAAAGGACGTTAAAAATGTCTGATGTCCTATGGTATGAAGCCAACTGATACGGTCTTTTGACTCAGCTCAATGAAACAGTGATGCCCCGGTTTTTTGTGGAACCTTTGCCGACCCCTTCGCTGGCAAGCCCGCTCTCACAGGTTTCGTTGGTGTTCAAAAAATGGGTGAACGACTCGATCACTGTGGGAGCTGGCTTGCCAGCGAAGGGGCCATTAAAAACATCACAGAAGTGCCGGAATTACTCCGGCAGCTCATACACATAAATCTTGTCCGCCGCCATCTGATACCCGGCATCGGCCAGTTCGCTGGTGGACGCCTTGACCTGCAGCGGTCCCTCGACCCAGTACGGCTGATACAGCTCGTCGAGCTTCACGCCCAGCTCGCTTTTCACATGCACGATCTGGTTCGACGGCGGTGGCGGCACGTGGATGCAGGCGCCGAAGTAAGGCACCAGCAGAAACTCCGTAGTGCGTCCTTCTTCATTGACTTCCAGCGGCACGATGTAGCCCGGCAGGCGGATGTTCTGCCCGTCCAGGCTCTGCACCACCGGCGCGTTGGGCATGTCCTGTTTCGCCGCCGGCGCCGACTCGGCGGACAGCGCGTCGCCCATCTTCGACAGGTCGTGCAACGGCGTCATGTTCGGCACTTCCGGCGCGGCGTCCGGCGGGATCATCTCCGACCAGGTCAGGTCTTTCGGCGCCGCTGCCCACACAGGCAGGGCAACCAGCAACAGCAGCGCAAGCACGGCGCGGGGCATGGTGAACATCCTCATAAACGGATCGACAGGCCATCGGCCAGGGATTGGCGATACGCGCGCCAGGCCGGCACGCTGCCCATCAGCAGCGCGGCCGCCAGAATGCCACCGAGCAGCGTCCATTCATACTCGCTCGGCCACGCCAGCGGCAGATACAGCCCGTAATTGGCCTGCACGTAACCCTGCGCGGCGGCGATGCCGAGGTACAGCAACGCCAGTCCGGCGATTACGCCGGTCAGTGCCAGCGCGAAAGCTTCCAGCACCAGCAGACTCGCGATGTGCCACGGTCGTGCGCCGACCGAGCGCAAAATCGCCATCTCCCGGCGGCGCTCGTTAAGGCTGGTGAGAATCGCCGTGAGCATGCCGATCAACCCGGTCAGCACCACAAACAGCGAGACCACAAACAGCGCCTTTTCAGCGGTGCTCATCAGGCTCCACAGCTCCTGCAAGGCCACGCCCGGGAGGATCGCCAGCATTGGCTCGCCCCGGTATTCATTGATCTCGCGTTGCAGGGCGAAGGTGGAAATCTTGCTGTTGAGGCCGAGCATGAACGCAGTGATCGCCTGTGGCGTCAGGTCCATGTTGCGTGCCTGATCTGCGGTGATCCGGCCGTTGCCCCGGGCCGGCACGCCGTTGTGCCAGTCGATGTGAATCGCCTCCATGCCGCCGAGGCTGATGTGCAACGTGCGATCTACCGGCGTGCCGGTGCGCTTGAGAATGCCGACCACGGTGAACGGCTTGTCGTCGTGTTTGACCAGACTGATAGCCGCCACACCATGGGCCAGCACCAGTTGGTCGCCGAGCTTGTAATGCAGCGCCTCGGCGACTTCGGCGCCGAGCACCACTTCGAACGGATCGGTGGCGAAGGCACGGCCGTCGGCCAGTTCCAGATGTTGCTGACGACCGTACTGGTAATGCTCGAAATAGGCTTCGGTGGTGCCCATCACCCGGTAGCCGCGATGGGAGTCGCCGAGGGACATCGGGATTGCCCATTTCACTTTCGGGTTGCTGGCGAAGTGTTCGAAGCTGTCCCAACGAATGTTGTTGGTCGCGTTGCCGATGCGGAACACCGAGTACAGCAGCAGGTTCACCGAACCGGAGCGAGCGCCGACGATCAGGTCGGTGCCGCTGATGGTGCTGGCGAAACTGGCTTTGGCCTCGGTGCGCACGCGCTCGACCGCGAGCAACAGGCACACCGAAAGGGCAATGGCGAACGCGGTGAGCAGGGCGGTGAAGCGGCGGTTGGCCAGGCTGGCCATGGCCAGACGAAACAGATACATCTCAGACCTCGGCAGACGTGGCGGCGCGATTGAGTTCGGCCAGGGACAGGTGACGGTCGAACAGCGGCGCCAGGCTCTGGTCGTGACTGACGAACAACAGGCTGGAACCGGCCTCGCGGCATTCGGCGAACAACAGACGAATGAAGTTTTCCCGGGCGTCGTAATCCAGCGCCGAGGTCGGTTCGTCGGCGATCACCAGTTCCGGCTGGCCGATCAAGGCCCGGGCGGCGGCGACCCGTTGCTGCTGACCGATCGACAGCGAATCGGCGCGACGGCCGAGGATGCTTTCGTCCTTCAAACCCAGGTGAGCGAGCAGGGTGGCGGCGGCCTGGTCGACGCTGCCGTGGCGCTGTTTCGCCCGCTCGGCACGCAGTTTGGAGAAGTGGCAGGGCAACTCGACATTCTCGCGTACCGAAAGAAACGGCAGCAGGTTGAATTGCTGGAAGATGTAGCCAGTGTGATCGACGCGAAAGCGGTCGCGGGCGCCGGCACCCAGTTCGGTCAGTTCCTGGCCGAGCAGGCGAATGCTGCCGCGTCCGGGCTTCTGCACGCCACCGAGCAGGCCGAGCAGGGTGGTCTTGCCACTGCCGCTGGGGCCTTTGAGGAACAGGGTTTCGCCGGGCTCCAGGCGAAACGTCGGGATGTCCAGCAGCGGCGGGTGGCCGGGCCAGTTGAAGCCCAGGTCGGACAGTTCGATGAGTGCTTGGGTCATGGCACCAGTTTCATGTTTGATCACGGGCCCGTGCAGGAGCTGCCGGAGGCTGCGATCTTTTGATCCAGTTTTTAAAGGCAAGATCAAAAGATCGCAGCCTTCGGCAGCTCCTACAGGGGATTTTTCAGGCAATCAGAATTTCAGGGCGGCAGCCTTGGCGGTCACTTCGGTGCCTTGCTGGCCGCTCGGGCCGATCAGTTGTACCTGAATTTTCTGTGTGGCCGGGAAGGTATTGAAGAGGTTCGCCAGATCCAGGGTCTTCAAGGCACCTGGTGCAGCGCAACTGAATTGGTAGTGTGCGTGGATTTCGCTGTGATCGTGGTGATGCGCTTCACCACCCTTGGCATCTTCGTCGTGGTCATCATCGTCATGCTCGTCGGCAGCCGGCTTGTCGCCGAACAGCGGGCTTTCCAGTTCCTGGCTGGTGACCTTGCAACCGGCGGCGGCCGGCAGGCTGAACAGCGCCAGCGGGTTTTCCAGTTTGGCGCGGGCGGCGGCGACCTTGGCCTTGTCGGCGTCGCTGGTGGCGGCATGTTCGAAGCCCACCAGGTTCATCGCCGGGCTTTCCAGTTCCAGCTCCAGAGTCTGGCCGTCGAGTGCGGCGTTCAGTCGGCCGACGCCATGTTCGTGGGCACCGAGGCTGCCGTGCTCGTGGTCGTGATCATGATCGTGCTCATCGGCGGCATGGGCGATGGCCAGCGGCAACAGGGCAAACGGCAAAGCGAGCAGCAGACGACGCATGGCGGTCTCCGGAAAGTAAAGTGAAGAGATTGTTATGTAATCTTATAACGAAAGTGCGCAGAGTTTGCCCGTGCGCTTGGCGTTGCACAAGTCCCGTGGGAGCATGCAGGTCAGAAATGTGCAGGAGCGAAGCAGATGTTGCGGATACGCGGAACCGTTGGCGCGACGCCGGTGGATTTGACGGTGGAGCTGGATGACAGCGATTGGGTGAGGCTCGGCGCAGCCCTTGGCGCGCAGCCGCAGGGTGATCAGCCTGAAGCGGCATTGAGCGCGTCGGCAGCGAAACCACTTAACCAGGACGATGCGTTGTGGCAGGTCGCGCAGGATCTGTTGCGCAAGGCCGGGCAGCTCAGCGGGCCGGATTTGCTGGAGCAGTTTGAGGGATTGACTGGCAGCGCGGCTGCAGGCAAACGGCTGTTGGTACGTCTACGCCACAGTTCACAGGTGAAAGTAGCGAGCGGCGGGGATACGCCGCTCTATAGCTGGATCGAGTAGGCCGCAAAAGATCGCAGCCTGCGGCAGCTCCTACAGGTTCATCCGCAAAATATGGAAGAACACGATCAAATGTAGGAGCTGCCGTAGGCTGCGATCTTTTGATCTTAATAAAGCGCAGCAAATACCTTACGGCGGTAAGCGGTCACCAGCGGATGATCGTTGCCCAACAGTTCGAACACCTGCAGCAAGGTCTTGTGCGGCAGGCCTTCACCGTAGCTGCGGTTACGGATGAACAGCTTGAGCAAGGCTTCCAGCGCCGCTTCGTATTGCTGACGCGCCAGTTGCTGGATCGCCAGTTGATACACCGCTTCGTCGTCCTGCGGATCTTTGGCCAGACGCGCCTTGAGGTCGGCGGCATCCGGCAGATCGCGGGCCAGGCCAAGGAATTTGATCTGCGCTTTGGCGCCGGCCAGTGCAGCCTTGTGCTCATCGCTCTTGACTGCGTCGAGCACGGTTTGCGCCTCACCCAGTTCGCCGCGTTCGGTCAGGCAGCGGGCGTAGAGGATCAGCGCTTTGGCGTTGCTGTTGTCTTCGGTGAGCATCACTACCAGCGCGGCTTCTGCTTCCGCGTAACGACCTTCATCGAACAGTGCCTGCGCCTGTTCGAACGGATCGGCAGCGGCCGGCGGTGGCATCTGTACATGCGGTTCGAGCAGGGCGCGCACGGCGGACTCCGGCTGCGCACCGGCAAAACCGTCGACCGGTTGGCCGTCCTTGAACAGCACCACGGTCGGCAGGCTGCGAATGCCGAAGCGGGCGACGATGTCCTGTTCGATGTCGCAGTTGACCTTGGCCAGCAGCAGTTCGCCCTGATAGCTCTCGGCAATGCCTTGCAGCATCGGCATCAGCGCCTTGCACGGCGCACACCATTCGGCCCAGAAATCCACCAGCACCGGTTTGTTGAAGGAGGCTTCGATCACCGACTGGTCGAAATCGGCAGTCGTGGCGTCGAAGATGTACGGCGTTTGCTGACTCATGGGGGATCTCGTAAAAGCGTGGATGGGGCAACTATACGGCTTGGCGGGGTGTGGCCGGAAGCGGGGCAGATTTGAGAGGTGTACCGCTAGGCAGGACGCCATCGCTGGCAAGCCAGCTCCCACAGGATTCTGTGTCGTAGAAGAAATGTTGGTTCGACTCGGTCACTGTGGGAGCGGGCTTGCCCGCGATGCTTTTGGTTAGCGCCGCGCATGGTAAAGACTGACATGTCTGAACTCTTCCGGCTCCGCCAGATCCGGCAACGTCATCGCCTCAAGCATTTCAATGCGCTCATACAACGGATGACGAAAATCCCGAACCCGCGAATCTGCTACCAGCGCCTCGCGGCCACGGCTGAGAAACGCATCGAGCAGCGGCAGGTTCTCGCGGTCGTAGAGCACGTCCGCCACCAGAATCAGATCGAAACGATCAGCCTCGGCAAAGAAGTCCGTCGAATAACTCATCTGCACATCATTGAGTTCAGCGTTGGCCCGACACGCAGCAATCGCCAGCGGATCCAGATCACAGACCACCACCTCCAACGCCCCGGCCTTCACCGCAGCAATCGCGGCGATCCCGGAACCGGCGCCGAAATCCAGCACCCGCTTGCCGCGCACCCACTCGGGGAACTCCGCGAGATAGCGCGCCACCGCCAGGCCGCTGGCCCAGCAGAAACTCCAATAGGGCGGCTCGTGAAGGATGCGCCGGGTTTCGTCCGGGCTGAATTCACGATCCATGTTCTCGCCGTCGATCAGCCACAGCTGCAAATCGGTGCCGGGCAATGTGCAGGACTTGAGCCGCGCATCACCGAGCAATTCACCCAGCGCCTGTTGCAGGTCGAGCGGTACGGTCATGGTGCTTTGACAAATTGCAGCTGGCCCAGCGCCTGTGTGGTCGGCTGGGTGATGGTTTGTGACGGCAGGTGCAGGATCAACTGGCCCGATTGCGTGGCACGACCTCGCAGCTCAACCCGTGCGCCGGCCGGAAATGACTCCGGATTGAAGCGCAGGCGAAACGGCAGAATCTGGTTGTTGCCGATCAGGCTGGAACTGGCGAGCAGTTGTTGCGGACGCGATTTTTCATCGATCACCAGCAGCGCCAGTTCGACTTCGGCCCCGGCCGGCACGCCTTGCAGGGTGCCGCTCAGTTCCCGTTGATAGGCAGGCAGCGGACCCAGGTCGGCGGCTTCCTTGGCTTTTTTCTGCGCCTGTTGTGGTGCCGGGCCCGGTGTTGGCGGTTGCGGTTTGGGTTTATCGCTACCGCAGGCCACCAGCAGGGCGAAAAGACTGAGCAAAACGAGCGGTCGTAGCGACATTGGCAGCTCCAGAAAATGAAATCCGTGGATCAAACGATCATGGCAGTCTGTATACCGCAAACCCTATGGCTTGTCTTGCCACCGGGATGCGCTACCATGGCCCTCCCTGTGCGACACGCGTAGCGTGTCTCCAGCACCAAGCTGTATGGTCAGCTTGATGGGATTTCCGCAAGGAAATCGAATACCTAGGTAACCATCCCCAGGAAACAAAACCAGCCCGGAAGTCCATTGCCTTCAAGGACTTATCGCTGCGGCGACAGGCAAGCCCAAAGGTCGTTTAGCCCTCGGTAGCACGACCGCAGAACCGGTACCCCGGTTTTGGAGAGCCTCTTAAATCCAACCCTTGTGGGAGCTCAGACCCCCGCAGGGGTCTCCTCCTGCTCGTTTGAAACAGGAGGTTACAATTCAGAAGCGAGCGACCTATTCGGTCGTCCCCGTTTCCATTTCCCCGGAGACATGAGCGAAAGCTCTGTCTGTCATTGTCCAACCATTGCTTTCACAGGATGGTAGCGGACTCGTTGTACGACCAACGGTAGCCTAGGGCGACGTGCATCACTGGCAACAGTGTTGTTCGGAGCTCGCCCGACAACGTAGCCCCCGTAAAGGGTACGGTTCTTCCGTGAGGGAGCCTGTAGAGACTCGGAGCAGTACCGGGTTGAGGCGCAAGGCTGACTGGTAGGGACAACTAACGTGAACCGTTGATAAACGCCGTGAGCATGAAGGAGCCAAAGCTGCTGTCAGGCTCTAACCAAAAGGTATGTGGTCGGTTATCCCTGTAGGGAGTGGAGATACGTCGTCATCAAGACCACCGGCGAAAAGGCGGGTCCTAACCCAGTCGTGTGACAGATAGGGAACGTGGTAAGCCCGTATCGCTGCCCTTTGGGCAGGTGAACCGCAAGGAACACTGTTGGCGGTGCGGGTATGGGATCGCAGAGAAAGCGAACGCCAGGCTGTAATGGTCTGGATAGGGGTTGGAACATCACCCCACGGGAAACCGGGCAGACTTCTGCGTGGTCTTCTGTCGCAATGACTCTGACTGAGACCGTCTCATCAACTTCAGGGTTTGGCTTCATCGGCCCTTGATAATCCTACCCTGACGGGGTGCATGCACCCCGATAGGGGTACGTGCGCCTTCCGTTCGGGTGGTTTCACTTTGAGAGGAAAGCAGCATGAAAGAGCTCAGCCAGCATGGTGAGCCTGCGCTTTCCGGCATTCCGCAGCAGTGGCACGACGTCGATTGGTGTCGGGTTCAGCGGAACGTCCGGGGAATGCAGGTGCGAATTGCGAAGGCTTGTCGGGAGGGCAAATGGCGCAGGGTTAAATCCCTGCAACGGATGCTCACCCGCTCGAAGTCGGCCAGATACTTGGCCGTACGGAGAGTCACGGAAAATCAGGGGCGCCGCACGGCGGGAGTCGATAAGCAACTCTGGGATACACCTAACGCGAAATGGAATGCGGTTGGTTTGTTGAAAACGCGGGGATACAAGGCTCGGCCACTACGGCGAGTCTACATCCCGAAGTCGGATGGACGGGAACGCCCGCTGGGCATACCGACCATGACGGATAGAGCCATGCAAGCGCTGTACATGCTGGCTCTGTCTCCCGTTGCTGAAACCCTAGGCGATCCAAATAGCTACGGCTTCAGGATCGAACGTTCCACGGCGGATGCGATGGCGCAGTTGTTCGTATGCCTATCCCAGAAAGTCTCCGCTCAATGGGTACTGGACGCGGACATCGAAGGGTTCTTCGACAACATCAACCATGAATGGCTGCTAAGGAATGCCCCTACGGATGTACGGATGCTTCGGCAGTGGTTGAAGGCCGGTGTTATCCACAAGGGGCAGTTACACGCAACGGATGCGGGTACGCCACAAGGGGGGATCATTTCCCCCGTGTTGGCAAATCTGGCACTAGATGGTCTGGAAACACTCCTCAAGCAACACCTAGGAGTGACAAGGGCGAAAAAGCTGAAGGTGAATGTGGTGCGATACGCAGACGACTTCGTGATCACGGGAGCCTCCCCGGAGGTACTGGAAAACGAAGTGAAACCTTGGGTAGAGCAGTTCCTCGTAGCACGGGGACTACGGCTGTCACCCAAGAAAACGCGAATCGCCCATATCGACGAAGGCTTCGACTTCCTTGGATGGAATTTCCGGAAATACGACGGAACGTTACTGATCAAGCCGAGTAAAAAGAACGTCAAGGCGTTCTATAGCAAGGTCAGGGAAGCAATCGACACCCATAAGACGAGTAAGCAGGAAGATTTGATCCGACTGCTGAACCCGATGCTAAGGGGTTGGGCGCTTTACCATCAGCCAGTAGTGGCCAAGCAAGTGTATAGCTGGATGGACCACAGAGTTTTTGTGAAACTCTGGCGTTGGGCGAAAAGGCGGCATCCCAACAAATCTCTTGAGTGGGTCCGGAAGAAGTATTTCCGAACCATTGCAGGGAAAAGCTGGATGTTCGCCACCATGGTTCTGGAGGAGAACGGCAAGAGGCGGGAGGTCGGGCTGTATTCCCTTGCGGATACTCCGATCGAGCGGCACAAGAAGGTGAGTGGGGATTACAACCCCTACGACCCTGCCATGGAGGCGATGGGCGAAAAGCTGCGGATGGACCGGATGCTGAATAAGCTGAAGTATCGGAAGCAAATCGGCAGTTTATACGCCAACCAAAAAGGCCTGTGCCTGTTGTGCAAGCAACCCATCACCAGAGAGACGGGATGGCACGACCATCACGTGACCTTCCGCACTCAGGGCGGTAGTGACTCGCTGGGTAATCGGGTACTCTTGCACCCCAACTGCCACCATCAGCTCCACACCCGTGGTCTGCACGTGGATAAACCGGCTCCATCTAGGGGCTTAATGACGGCTTGAGCCGTATGCGCCGAAAGGCGCACGTACGGTTCTTAGGGGGGGATTGGCCAGCAATGGCCGGTCCCCACCCGACTTTTTTGTTGCCAGCCACCATGCACTGTCCCTTCTGCGGTGCCAACGACACCAAGGTCATCGACTCGCGTCTGGTCGCCGAGGGCGAACAGGTGCGCCGCCGGCGTGAATGCCTGGCCTGCGGCGAACGTTTCACGACATTCGAGACGGCCGAACTGGTGTTGCCGCGCCTGATCAAAACCGACGGCAGCCGCCAACCGTTCGACGAAGAAAAACTCCGCGCCGGCATGCAACGCGCCCTGGAGAAACGTCCGGTGAGCGTCGAGCGTCTCGAATCCTCCCTGGTCCACATCAAGCACAAGCTGCGCGCCACCGGCGAGCGCGAGGTCAAATCCCTCGTGGTCGGCGAACTGGTGATGGCCGAGCTGCAAAAGCTCGATGAAGTCGCCTATATCCGTTTCGCTTCCGTGTACCGCCGCTTCCAGGACCTCAACGAGTTCCGCGAAGAGATCGACCGCCTCGCCCGCGAACCGGTGAAAGAATGACCAGCGCCGCCGAGCAGGCGATCCTCGACGCCCGTTTCATGGCACGCGCGCTGGAGCTGGCGCGCAAGGGCCACTACACCACCCATCCCAATCCTCGGGTTGGCTGCGTGATCGTCAAGGACGGGCAGATTGTCGGCGAAGGCTTTCACGAGCGTGCCGGCGAACCCCACGCTGAAGTCCACGCCTTGCGCGCAGCCGGTGAGCTGGCCCGAGGCGCCACGGCTTACGTGACCCTTGAGCCGTGCAGCCACCATGGCCGCACGCCGCCGTGCGCCGATGCGCTGGTAAATGCCGGAGTTGCCCGGGTGGTCGCCGCGATGCGCGATCCGAATCCGCAGGTCGCCGGACGTGGCTTGCAGCGCCTGGCCGATGCCGGCATCGCCACCGAAAGCGGCGTGCTGGAAGCCGAAGCACGTCAACTCAATCAAGGTTTTCTGAAACGCATGGAACACGGCTTGCCGTTCGTGCGGGTCAAGTTGGCCATGAGTCTCGACGGTCGTACGGCGATGGAAAGCGGCGAAAGCCAATGGATCACCGGCCCAGCGGCGCGTTCCGCCGTGCAGCGTCTGCGCGCGCAGGCTGCAGTGGTGCTGACCGGGGCCGACACCGTGCTGGCCGACGGTGCGCGCCTGACCGTGCGCGGCGATGAGCTGGGGCTGGATGCCGAACAAACCGCGCTGGCCTTGAGCCGTCCGCCGCTGCGGGTGCTGATCGATGGACGTCTGCGAGTGCCGCTGGATGCACCGTTCTTCAAGGCCGGCCCGGCGCTGGTCGCCACCTGCGTGGCCATCGAAGAACAGTACGCCCATGGCCCGGAATGCCTGATCGTGCCGGGCGATGACGGTCAGGTCGATCTGCATCAATTGCTGATCGAGCTGGCCAATCGTGGCGTCAACGAAGTGCTGGTCGAGGCCGGCCCGCGTCTGGCCGGCGCGTTTGCCCAGCGCGGTCTGGTCGACGAGTTCGTGATCTTCATCGCCGGCAAGTTTCTTGGCTCCACGGCGCGTCCGCTGCTGGACTGGCCGCTGGCCTATATGAAGGACGCTCCGGAGTTGAAAATCACTGAAATCCGCGCGGTTGGCGATGACTGGCGAGTCATTGCGACGCCAGTCGTTTCGGCGAGCGTATAATTCCCGGCCATCGCCTTAGCGCTGGCTTCGTTCTCAAGGAGAACCCCATGTTTACCGGCATCATCGAATCCATCGGCAGTATCCGTGCACTGACCCCCAAGGGCGGTGATGTGCGGGTGCATGTCGAAACCGGCAAGCTCGACCTGAGCGACGTCAAACTCGGCGACAGCATCGCCGTCAACGGCGTGTGCCTGACGGCGGTTGAATTGCCGGGCAACGGTTTTGCTGCTGACGTCAGCCGCGAAACCCTCGATTGCACCGCGATGAACGACCTGAAAAGCGGCAGCCCGGTCAATCTGGAAAAAGCCCTGACCCCGACCACCCGTCTCGGCGGGCATCTGGTCAGCGGTCACGTCGACGGTGTCGGCGAAGTGGTGTCGCGCAGCGACAATGCCCGCGCCGTGGAATTTCGCATTCGCGCGCCGAAAGAGCTGGCCAAGTACATCGCCCATAAAGGCTCGATCACCGTCGACGGCACCAGCCTGACCGTGAACGCGGTGGATGGCGCTGAATTCCTGCTGACGATCATTCCGCACACCCTGAGCGAAACCATCATGGCCTCCTACAAGCCAGGCCGCCGGGTGAACCTGGAAGTCGATTTGCTGGCGCGTTATCTGGAGCGTTTGCTGTTGGGCGACAAGGCTGCAGAGCCGACGTCCGGTGGTATCACTGAAAGCTTTCTGGCCGCCAACGGCTACCTCAAATCCTGACTGAAGGGGGTGCCTTGTGGCGCTCAATAGCATCGAAGAACTGGTTGAAGACATCCGCCAAGGCAAGATGGTCATCCTCATGGATGACGAAGACCGCGAGAACGAAGGTGACCTGATCATGGCCGCCGAATGCTGCAAGGCCGAGCACATCAACTTCATGGCCAAGCACGCCCGTGGCCTGATCTGCATGCCAATGAGCCGCGAGCGCTGCGAGCTGTTGAAGCTGCCATTGATGGCGCCGCGCAACGGTTCCGGTTTCGGCACCAAGTTCACCGTATCGATCGAAGCCGCCGAAGGCGTCACCACCGGTATCTCCGCCGCCGACCGTGCGCGTACCGTGCAAGCGGCTGCGGCCAAAGATGCCAAGGCTGAAGACATCGTCAGCCCGGGCCACATCTTCCCGCTGATGGCCCAGGCCGGCGGTACGCTGGCGCGTGCCGGCCACACCGAAGCCGCCTGCGACCTGGCGCGCATGGCCGGTTTCGAGCCGAGCGGGGTGATCTGCGAAGTGATGAACGACGACGGCACCATGTCCCGTCGCGCCGAACTGGAAGCTTTCGCGGCTGAACACAACATCAAGATCGGCACCATCGCCGACCTGATTCACTACCGGATGATCCACGAACGTACCGTTCAGCGGATTGCCGAGCAGCCACTGGACAGCGAACTGGGCCAATTCAACCTGGTGACCTATCGTGATTCGGTGGAAGGCGACGTGCACATGGCCCTCACTTTGGGCACCGTCTGCGCCGAAGAGCCGACCCTGGTGCGCGTGCACAACATGGACCCGCTGCGCGACCTGCTGATGGTCAAGCAACCGGGCCGTTGGAGCCTGCGCGCCGCGATGGCTGCGGTGGCCGAGGCCGGCAGCGGTGTGGTGCTGTTGCTCGGCCACCCGCTTGATGGCGACGTGTTGCTGGCGCACATCCGTGAAACTGCTGATCAGGCGGCGGTGAAAAAACCGACCACCTACAGCATCGTCGGTGCCGGTTCGCAGATCCTGCGTGACCTCGGTGTGCGCAAAATGCGCCTGATGTCGGCGCCAATGAAATTTAATGCGATATCCGGTTTCGATCTGGAAGTTGTAGAATACGTGCCCTCCGAATAATGACCCGGTTTTTCCGGCATTGTTGACATGGATTCTTGTGGTGAGGGGATTCATCCCCGACGGGCTGCGCAGCGGCCCCTGTTTTGGGACTGCTACGCAGTCCATCGGGGATAAATCCCCTCGCCACAGCTAATATCACTGAGGGATGCGTACGAGACGCGTCCCGGCTCTTTAAGAGATCTGACGAATGACCCTGAAGACCATCGAAGGTACCTTCATCGCCCCTAAAGGCCGCTACGCTCTGGTAGTGGGCCGTTTCAACAGCTTCGTGGTTGAAAGCCTGGTCAGCGGTGCAGTTGATGCCCTGGTTCGCCACGGCGTGAGCGAAAGCGACATCACCATCATCCGCGCACCTGGCGCCTTCGAAATCCCGCTGGTTGCGCAGAAAGTCGCCCAGAAAGGCGAGTTCGCAGCCATCATCGCCCTCGGTGCGGTCATTCGTGGCGGCACTCCGCACTTCGAATACGTGGCAGGCGAGTGCACCAAGGGTCTGGCCCAGGTGTCCATGGAATTCGGCGTACCGGTCGCGTTCGGCGTCCTGACCGTTGACTCCATCGAGCAAGCCATCGAACGTTCCGGCACCAAGGCCGGCAACAAAGGTGCTGAAGCTGCCCTGTCCGCTCTGGAAATGGTCAGCCTGCTGGCGCAGTTGGAGGCCAAGTGATTAGCGACGATAGCGATCGTTTCAACCCGCGCGATCCGAAACCTGCGGATGCCGGCAAGCCATCGAAGAGCGCCAAGCGCCGCGAAGCCCGTCAGCTCGCGACTCAGGCCCTGTATCAGTGGCACATGGCCCGGCAATCGCTGAACGAGATCGAAGCGCAGTTTCGCGTTGATAACGATTTCACCGATGTCGATGGCGCCTACTTCCGCGAGATCCTGCACGGGGTTCCGCAGTTCAAGAGCGAAATCGACACCGCGCTCAAGCCATGCCTGGACATCGAAATCGAAGAGCTGGACCCGGTTGAACTGGCGGTTCTGCGCCTGTCCACCTGGGAACTGCTCAAGCGTGTCGATGTGCCGTACCGCGTGGTGATCAACGAAGGTATCGAGCTGGCGAAAGTCTTCGGTTCGACCGATGGCCACAAGTTCGTCAACGGCGTACTCGACAAGCTGGCTCCGCGCCTGCGTGAAGCTGAAGTGAAGGCATTCAAGCGCTGATACGCGCTTGAGACCTCATGGGCGAGTTTGAGCTGATCCGCAATTTCTTCGCCGCCGCGCCTTGTGCGCAGGGCGGCGAGGGCGTTGCCTTGGGGATCGGCGACGACTGCGCCTTGCTGACGGTTCCCCCCGGGGAACAGCTGGCGATTTCCACCGATACGCTGGTGGCCGGCGTGCATTTCGCCGATCCCTGCGATCCGTTTCTGCTCGGTCAGCGCTCGCTGGCCGTTGCGGTCAGCGACCTGGCCGCCATGGGCGCTACGCCCGTTGCCTTTACCCTTGCCCTGACTGTGCCGACGGTGACTGCCGATTGGCTGCGAGCCTACGCCCGCGGTTTGAACCGCATGGCGCAGAGCTGCGGCATCGCGCTGGTCGGCGGTGACACCACGCGCGGGCCGTTGAGCCTGACGGTGACCGTATTCGGTCGCGTTCCGGCCGGGCAGGCCTTGACCCGTAGCGGCGCACAACCGGGCGATCTGCTCTGCGTCGGCGGCGAGCTGGGCAATGCCGCCGGGGCGTTGCCGCTGGTGCTTGGTCAGCGTGAGGCCGAAGCAGATATCGCCCAGCCGTTGCTCGATCATTACTGGTCGCCGCAACCGCAACTGGCGCTCGGTCAGGCCTTGCGTGGCAAGGCCACATCGGCCCTCGACATCTCTGACGGCCTGCTCGCCGATTGCGGGCATATCGCTCTGGCCTCGGGGGTTCGACTCGAAGTTGAACGCGAGCGCGTACCGTTGTCCGATGCTTTAGTGGCGTTTCTCGGCCAGCGCGGTGCCGAACGAGCAGCGTTGAGCGGCGGCGACGACTATGTGCTGGCCTTCACGCTACCGTCCGTCGAGTTGCCGGCACTGCTGGCCGATGGTTGGCCGATCCATGTGATTGGGCGTGTGGCGCAGGGCCAGGGTGTGGTGCTGCTGGATCGCGAAGGACACGACATCACCCCGCAAATCCGCGGTTATCAACATTTTCAGGAGACACCGTGACAGATCACCCGAAACAGGTTCCGGCCGAATTCGTTCCGCCGTCGGTCTGGCGCAATCCCTGGCATTTCCTCGCGTTCGGCTTTGGCTCCGGCACCTTGCCGAAAGCGCCGGGCACGTGGGGTTCGTTAGTTGCGCTACCCTTTATCCCGTTGTGGCAGATGCTGCCCGACTGGGGTTACTGGCTGATGCTCGGGATCACCATGCTGTTCGGCTTCTGGCTGTGCGGCAAGGTCGCCGACGATCTGCGGGTGCACGACCACGAAGGCATCGTCTGGGATGAAATGGTCGGGATGTGGATCACCCTGTGGCTGGTGCCGGAAGGCTGGTACTGGTTGCTCGCGGGGTTCCTGGTGTTCCGCTTCTTCGACATTCTCAAGCCATGGCCGATTCGCTGGATCGACCGGCATGTCCACGGCGGCGTCGGCATCATGCTCGACGACGTGCTGGCCGGCGTGTTTGCCTGGCTGGCGATGCAGGGGCTGGTGTGGATTTTCGCCTGATCCGGATCGTCAGGGTTAAGTGAGGAAACGAGGGATGGCTCGACGCTGGCTGGCGCTTGTGTTTTCGACCTTGCTGGGCACTGTTGCCAGTGCGCAGGAAGCTGCGCCGACGCCTGCGGTCATCCATCTGGCCAGCGAAGACTGGGAAGATTACACCGCCGCCGACGGCCATGGCCTGGGCTGGGACGTGCTGCGCAAGGTGTTCGAACCGGCCGGGGTGAAGCTCGATATCCGCACTGAACCCTATACGCGCTCCGTCGGTCTGGCCGAGCGCGGCGAAGTCGATGCCTGCGTCGGTTCGTATAAAAACGAGGCCAGCGACCTGCTATACCCGCGCTGGAACTTCGACACCGATCACATCTACGCCCTGGGCCTGGCGAGCAATCCGTCACCGACCCCGGAGACCCTCGGCAACTATCGCCTGGCGTGGGTACGCGGTTACGACTATCAGGATTATTTGCCCAATGTGCGCAACTACAATGAGGTCGTGCGGCGCACCGGCATCCTGTCGATGCTCACCCACAACCGCGCGGACTATTACATCGATGCGCAGACCGAAATCGATTATGTGATCGGCCGGGCCAAGGATCCGACGCAGTTTCGCAAGACGCATATCGCCGAATTGCCGCTGTACCTGTGCTTCGCCGACACGCCGCAAGCGCGCACACTGATGGCGCTGTTCGACAGGCGCATGGAGCAATTGGTCAAGAGCGGGGAACTGAAGCCGGTTTTCGAGCAGTGGAAGCAGCCGTATCCATTTGAGTCGAACTGAGTGCAGATCTTGTGTGCAGCACTGCCCCCCCCCCCTGTGGGAGCGAGCCTGCTCGCGAAAGCGCTGGGTCAGGCAACATAGAGATTGAATCTACCGACGCCTTCGCGAGCAGGCTCGCTCCCACAGGGATCTGCAATGGCCGGGTGTTATCAAACTTTTTGATCGTTATGCCCGATAATTCAGCCTAAGCGTCTGCAGGAACCTGCTGTTACAATGCCGGCCTGCGAATCTTCAGACTTTTAGATCAGGAGCACACCGGTGCCTGTCGTTTTTGTCGCCGCTTCCAAGCTGCCAACGCCTTTTGCACAATTCACCATGCACGGTTTTCTCGATGAAGCCACCGGCCGCGAGCACGTTGTGCTGAGCCTGGGTGATTTCGCCGACGGTGCCCCGGTGCTCGGCCGGTTGCACTCCGAGTGCCTGACCGGTGACGCGCTGTTCAGTCAGCGCTGCGACTGCGGCTCGCAACTCGAAGCGGCGCTCAAGGCCATCGCCCGTGAAGGCCGTGGCGTGCTGCTGTACCTGCGTCAGGAAGGTCGCGGCATCGGTCTGCTGAACAAGATCCGCGCCTACGAGTTGCAGGACGGCGGCGCCGACACCGTTGAAGCCAACGAGCGTCTGGGCTTTGCCGCCGATCAGCGTGACTACGCGATGTGCCTGCCGATGCTCGAGCATCTGGGTGTGAAGTCGCTGCGCCTGATGACCAACAACCCGCGCAAGGTCAAAGCCCTGACCGACATGGGCATCGTCGTCGCCGAGCGCGTGCCGCTGCACACCGGCCATAATCCGCACAACAAACTGTACCTGGCGACCAAGGCCAGCAAGCTCGACCACATGATGGGCAACGAGCATCAGGGCGAGGTCGACCGCGCGTGACCCGCGGTCAGGTGCGCCGCCGCCTGGCGGTCGACTGGTGGAAATACCTGGCGTTGGCGCTGCTGCCGCTGTTTGTCCTCAATGGCCTGTTCGGCCAGGGCGAAGGCATTCTGCCGGTGCTGACCATGCCATTGTTCATCGCCGGCGTTGCGTCGATGTTTGTCAGCCTGAAGTTCTTCGGGCGCTACAAACACGCGTTGATCGCCACGCAGAAAGCCCTCGATACCCCTGATGAACCGGCGGCCTGGATTGCTTTGGCCACTCAGCGCCGTATTGCATTGCTCGCGGCATCGTTGCCGGCATGGATCGGTGCGCTGGCGGTGTTCGTCGGCCTCGAAGCCGTACCGCTGATGCTGCTGGCGTTGTCCACGGCGGTGCTGTTCTACCTCTATCGCATCCCGCGTCAACTCGGCTGATGCGTCGTCTGTGGCTGGCGGTTCTGCTGCTGGCCTGCGCCGGCCCGGTGCTGGCGAGTCTGCGGGTGGTCAGCCTCGCGCCTTCTTTGTCAGAAATCGTTATCGAGCTGGGGTCGGCTGATTTGCTGGTTGGCGTACTCGATGCTGGCGAGCGTCCGGAGGAACTCAAGGATATCCCGTCAGTGGGCCACTACGGTCAGCTGGACATGGAACGCCTGCTCAGCCTGAAGCCTGATTTGTTGTTGCTGTGGCCCGGCAGCGTCGGCCCCGCGCAACGCGATCAACTCAAACGCCTGAATATCCCGACTTACGTCGCCGAGCCGCACAGTCTCGAACAACTTTCTGCACAGATCGAAGCTATTGCCGCGCAACTAGGCCGGCCTGAGCGCGGAGTGAAACTGGCGGCAGGCCTGCGCAAGAAACTCGATGACCTGCGCCAGCGTTACCGCCGGGACACGCCGCTGAACGTGTTTTATCAAGTCTGGGACAAGCCGCTGTACACCGTCGGTGGCGAGCAGATCATCAGCGATGCGCTTGAGGTGTGTGGCGCTCGCAACGTGTTTGCCGACCTGAGTTTGCCGGCGCCACAGGTGAGTATCGAGGCGGTGTTACAGCGCGATCCGCAGGTGATTCTGGCTGGCGATCAGGCGCAGCTTGATGCGTGGAAAGCCTGGCCGCAAGTGGCGGCGGTGAGGAGAGGACAATTGCTATTGGTCACGGATAAAGGCCTGGAGCGCCCAAGCGGCCAGATGATCGAAGCGACCGCCAAACTCTGCCAACTCATTCAGCCCCACCGCTGACCTCTGTAGGAGCTGCCGAAGGCTGCGATCTTTTGATCTTCGGCGACTCCTAGTCAGCCACAAGCAAGATCAAAAGATCGCAGCCTTCGGCAGCTCCTACAGGGAGTTCAGTTAAGTCCTGGAGTCCAGGTGACCCCAAACATCCAGACTCGACCCTCCTCGCGATAGCCATACTGGCTGCCGTCATAGCTGTAGTTCGCCCGGCTGTAGCCTTTGTCGAAAACGTTATCGACCTTCAGATCCAGCTTGATCTCGCGGTTCAGCGCCCAACTGCTGCGCAAGCCGAACAAGGCGTAGCCACCCAGCGGGTTTTCATTTTTCAGGTCGTCATAACTGCTGCTGACAGCCTGCAAACTCGCTCCGACGCCGATCTGGTCAAACTGCCGATCCAAATCCCAGCTCAATGTACGCCGCGCACGGCGCGCCAATGTGTGCCCGGTATCACGATCGCGCGGGTCGATAATCGCCACACCGAGATTGCTCTGCCAGCCGAACAGTTCCTGTTTCAGCGCGGCTTCGAAACCATTGATCCGCGCCGCGGCCACGTTCTCCGGGCGTGAGTTGCTGCCGAAGATAATCGCGTCTTGCAGATCCGTGCGGTAGATCGACGCTTCCAGACGGCTGCTATCGCTCAACTGACTGCGCCATTGCAGTTCGTAGCTTTTCGAGGTTTCCGGTTTCAGGTCCGGGTTGCTGAAGTCCGGGTAGTACAGGTCGTTGAAGGTCGGCGCGCGGAAGCCTTCGCTGTAGCTCAGCAGCAGGTCGTTGTCCGGGTTCAGCGGCAGGGTAAAGGTGCCGCTCCAGGTGTTCTGGCTGCCGAACTGCTGATTGTCGTCGTGACGCAGACCCAGCTCCGTGGAGAAGCTGTCGGCCTGATAGCGATGCTGGATGAATGCGGCGCGGTTCCAACGGCTGTCTTCGTTGAATGCGGTGCTGCTGTTGACCCGGTCCTCGTACCAGTCGCCGCCGAGGATCAGGCTGTTGCGCGCATCCAGCGTCAGGTCGTTCTGCCAGTTCACCGAGTCGCGATAGGTATTGAACACCGTGCGCTCGTCACTGAGCTTGTCGAGGGTTTTCTCGCGGTTCTCGCTGTGGCCGAACTCGACGCGGGTTTTCCAGATGTCGTTGACCCGCGCGTCGACGTAGCTGCTGACACTGCTGACGTTGAAGTCGCTGTAGGGCTGTTGCTGCACCGACTCGAAGGTGCTCGTGTCAAAGCGGCCAAACGGATTGTCGAACTCGCTCTTGCCACGGTTATCCAGCAGGTTGGCGCCGACTTCGATGTCATCGGTCAGCGCATGGCTGAGGCTCAGGCTGACGGATTGATTGCGATAGGCATCATGATCGCTGTCGCTCGGGTAGGACTCGTGGGTACGGTCGATACCGGCGGTGTCATCGAGGCTGGCGCCCAGGTTGAAGCGGGTCTTGTCATCGCCACCGGACAGGCCGAGGCTGCGTTCCCAGGTCTGGTTGCTGCCGAAGCCGACGTGCAGACGTGGTTGCAGGCCCTGCTCGTTGCCGCGCCGGGTGAAGATCTGAATCACCCCGCCAATCGCATCGCTGCCGTAAATCACCGAGCGCGAACCGCGCAACACTTCCACGCGCTCGATCTGGTCGATGTTCAGGTGCTGCAGATTGCTGTCGCCAGAGGTCGAGCTGCCGATGCGCTGGCCATCGACCAGCACCAGACTCTGCGCTGACTGGGTGCCGCGAATATAGATCCCCGGCAGACTGCCGCGTCCGCCGGCCTGCGCCACTTGCACACCCGGCACCCGTTGCAGCAGGTCGGTAACGCTGCCCGGTTGCAGGCGGTCGATGTCTTCGCGGGTGAACACGGTGTTGGCGGCGCTGCTGTCGTTGCGCGCTTCGACCTGGCGGTTGGCGCTGATCAGCGTGTCCGGCAGTTTCAGGGCCTGATCGCGTTCGAAGGTGTCGGCGAGGGTGTTGGCGGTGGGAAGCAGGAAGAGGGGCAGGGCGAGGCGCGCGAGTTTCATCGGTGTTCCGTTGGTGTTTCTGGTTTGCACAAAATTTCTAGCGACACAAAACACTGTGGGAGCGGGCTTGCCCGCGATGGCGTCGGTACATCCAACATCAATGTTGACTGTGCCGACCTCATCGCGGGCAAGCCCGCTCCCACAGGGATGGTGATTACTTGTTGAGCAGAGACAGGCGCTCACGCACCGCCGCTTCGATCCCCGCTTCATCCAGCCCGCACTCGGCCAGCATCTGCGCCGGTTTCGCGTGCTCGACGTAAATGTCCGGCAAGCCCAGGTGCAGCATCGACCTGAGGATGTTCTCCCGCGCCAGGAATTCGCTGACCGCACCACCGGCGCCGCCCATGATCGCGTTCTCTTCAATGGTCACCAGCAACTCGTGGCTGCCGGCAATCTCGCGTACCAGCGCTTCATCCAGCGGCTTGACG
This sequence comes from Pseudomonas sp. m6p, assembly GCF_055760375.1. Lineage (NCBI taxonomy): Bacteria > Pseudomonadati > Pseudomonadota > Gammaproteobacteria > Pseudomonadales > Pseudomonadaceae > Pseudomonas > Pseudomonas sp. m6p. Next base: position 5,038,790 of record NZ_CM147084.1, on the reverse strand, counting down.
AAGCGCATGTCGACCACGGTCGCATCCAGCTTCTCGGCGATTTTCAGCGCTTCGGTCAGTTGCACGCCGAACACCAGCAGGGCGACTTTGCTGCCCTGGCGGCGGACGATGCCCTTGCCGATTTCGATCAGTTCGAGATCCTTGTCGATGGTCGCATTCGGGCCGGTGCCGCGCGGATAACGCACTGCCGCCGGGCCGTTGTACAGGTGGCCGGTGGTGAGCATCTTGCGCAGTTCGTTTTCATCGCTCGGGGTCATGATGACCATGCCCGGAATGCAGCGCAGGTAAGACAGGTCGAAGCTGCCGGCGTGGGTCGGGCCGTCTTCGCCCACCAGACCGGCGCGGTCGATGGCGAACAGCACGTCGAGGTTCTGCACCGCGACGTCGTGCACCAACTGGTCGTAGCCGCGTTGCAGGAACGTCGAGTAGATCGCCACCACCGGTTTGGCGCCTTCGCAGGCCATGCCGGCGGCGAACGTCACCGCGTGCTGTTCGGCAATCGCCACGTCGAAGTAGCGCAGCGGGAAACGTTCGCTGAACGCCACCAGGTCCGAGCCTTCCTTCATCGCCGGGGTGATCCCGACCAGACGCGGGTCAGCCGCGGCCATGTCGCACAGCCATTCGCCGAACACCGCCGAATACTTCGGCCCGCCGGCCTTTTTCGGCGCAGCGGCCGGGGCGTCGAGCGGTTCGAGCTTGGTGATCGCGTGGTAACCGATCGGGTCGACTTCCGCCGGAGCGAAGCCTTTGCCTTTCTTGGTGACGATGTGCAGGAACTGCGGGCCTTTCAGATCGCGCATGTTGCGCAGGGTGGCGATCAGGGTTGGCAGGTCGTGGCCGTCGATCGGGCCGATGTAGTTCCAGCCCAGCTCTTCGAACAGAGTGCCGGGAACCAGCATGCCTTTGGCGTATTCTTCGGTGCGACGGGCGATTTCCCAGGCGCCGGGCAGGCGCGACAGGACTTTCTTGCTGCCTTCACGCATGCTCGCGTAAGTACGGCTGGAAAGAATCTTTGCCAGATAATTGGACAGGCCACCGACGTTGCGCGAGATCGACATGTCGTTGTCGTTGAGGATCACCAGCATGTTGGCGTTGACTTCCGGCGCGTGGTTCAGCGCCTCGAAAGCCATGCCGGCGGTCAGCGCGCCGTCACCGATCACCGCAATCGCCTTGCGATCGCTGTTTTGCAGGCGGGCGGCAATCGCCATGCCCAGCGCTGCGCTGATCGAGGTGCTGGAGTGGCCGACGCCAAAGGTGTCGTACTCGCTCTCGGCGCGACGCGGGAAGGCGGCGATGCCGTCCTTCTGGCGCAAGGTTTCCATGCGCTGGCGACGACCGGTGAGGATCTTGTGCGGATACGCCTGATGACCGACGTCCCATACCAGCCGGTCATCCGGGGTGTCGAAGACGTAATGCAACGCGATGGTCAGCTCGATGACGCCCAGGCCGGCACCGAAATGCCCACCGGTCTGGCCGACCGTGTAGAGCAATTCCAGGCGCAACTCATCGGCCAGGGTTTCCAGCTCGGCTTCGCCTAACCGGCGCAGGCCGTCCGGCGTGTTCGCGCGATCGAGCAGGGGCGTGGTCGGGCGCTTGCGGGGAATCTCATGAAACGTCGTGGGCATCAGGCGAATCGTTATAGGTATAAAAGATGCGGCAGTTTACCTGATGCATCGCCCCCTGCCCACGCGTTGGTCTTTTTTGGCAAGTTGGCGTTCAGTTGCGCCGCTCGACGATATACCGGGCCAGGTCGCGCAAAGGCTCGGCGGCCGCGTCAAACGGTCGCAGCGCGTGCAGGGCTTGATCGCGCAGCTCAAGGGCATAGGCCTTGGCCACGTCCAGTCCCAGCAGGGCCGGGTAGGTCGGTTTGTCGCGAGCGATGTCGGCGCCCTGGCGTTTGCCGAGGGTTTCGGTATCGCTTTCGACGTCGAGAATGTCGTCCTGCACCTGAAAGGCCAGACCGATGGCCTGTGCATAAGTCTGCAGAGCCTTGAGTTCGTCCGGCTCGGCACGGCCGCTGGCCAGAGCGCCGAGCTTGACGCTGACTTCGATCAGCGCGCCGGTCTTGTGCCGGTGCATCTGCTCCAGCGCTTGCTGATCGAGCTTCAGGCCGACCGAACCGAGGTCGATGGCCTGACCGCCGACCATACCTGCCGGGCCGGCCGCGTGCGCCAGCGCCGTGACCTGTTGCAGGCGGATGTCGGCATCCAGATTGCTCAGGCGCGGATCGAGCAGGGCGCTGAAGGCCAGGCTCTGCAAGCCGTCGCCGGCGAGGATCGCGCAGGCTTCGTCGAATTTCTTGTGGGTGGTGGGCTGGCCGCGACGCAGATCGTCGTCGTCCATCGCCGGCAAATCGTCGTGAACCAGCGAATAAGCGTGGATCAGCTCAACTGCGCAGGCCGCGCCGTTGGCTTGTTCAGCCTTGCCGCCCAGCGCTTCGCACGCGGCGTAGGCCAGCAGCGGGCGCACGCGTTTACCGCCGATCATCACGCTGTAGTGCATTGCCTCATACAGGCGCGACAGCTCCGGCAGCGGTGCCTTGAAGAGGATTTCCAGTGCTGCATTGACCCGCGCCTGGCTGGTCGCCGAATACGCCGCAATCATTCTGGCTGTTCCGCGTCGAAGGGTTCCTCGGCGAGTTCGCCATCGCGCTCCAGCAGCACTTGCACCTTCTGCTCGGCCTGGGCCAGCGCTGCCTGGCAGTCACGGGTCAGACCGATGCCCTGCTCGAAAGCGGTCAGCGAGTCTTCCAGCGACAATTCACCGTTCTCCAGACGCTCGACCAGTGTTTGCAGGTCGGCGAGGGACTGTTCGAAATCCAGTGCAGCTTTTTTGCGGGCCATGGCGGCGATTTCCGGTTGACGTTAAACCGGCGCGACACTAGCAGATAGGGGGTTTATGGGCAAATGAGTGGGCCGACGGACAAGGGTGTCAGTCGGTCGAGTCACCCGGATATTGAATCTGATACCGAGTGCTCCGCCCCCCGCCCGGAAGACGTTGCAGGCAGCCTTTTTCCAGCAGTTCCGCCAGATGTCGGGTGGCCGTGGCTTTGGAGACCTTGGCCACACTCTGGTATTGCGCTGCACTGATACCGTGCTCGAAACCGCGCTCACCACCGTCGAGCAAACGATTGAGCACTTTGATCTGCTCCGCCGACAGCCCGGATTCGCGGTGCGCCTGCCAGAAGCGTGATTTTCCCAACACACTTTCAATCCGCGCGATGGCCTGTTGCAGACTGCGCAGTAAGGTTTGCAGGAACCATGTGAGCCAGTCGGTAATGTCCAGCGTGGCTTTCTGACTGGATTCGAGAATCCGGTAATAGCCCGCACGATCATCGAGGATGCTGGCGGACATCGCATAAAAACGAATCGCCTGCGCTTCGCTCTGAGCCAGTGCCAGATCGGTAAGGGTGCGAGTCAGGCGTCCATTGCCGTCGTCGAACGGATGCAAGGTGACGAACCAGAAATGTGCGATGCCAGCTCGCAAGAATGGATCGAGGCCTGCCTGTTGCCGACTGGCGTCGAACCACTTGAGAAAACTGTCGAGTTGCCGCTCAAGGCCTTGTCGCGGTGGCGCCTCGAAGTGCACGGTCGGACGGTCGATTCGCCCTGAAACCACCTGCATCGGCTCATCGCCGCGTAATGCGCCGACATTGATTGCACGCGAAAGGAAACCACTCTCCTGTTCTGGAAACAGCCATGAATGCCATTCCAGCAATCGTTGCAGTGTCAGCGGTTCGGCAAAGCGTTGAGTGGCATCGAGCATCAGTTGCGCGAGCCCTTCGCTGCGCTTGCTGACGTTGTCGCCATCAGGCGATTCCAGCCCCAGGCGTCGTGCCAGTGAAGAACGCACGGATTCAACATTCAATTGTTCCCCCTCGATGGCCGAGGAGGTCACGATGTTTTGCAGCAACGCGTCCAGTTCAGTCTGAGCGCTCAATGAATTGCCCACTGATCCCGCCATGCCCATCAATTGTCCCTGCGCCTGAACGCATTCGCGCAACAGCGCAGTGAGACGCTCTGCCTGCCAGTTGAAGTCGGGCCAGTCGGGCTGCTGCCAGATCCAGTGAGTTGCCATGAAATGCCATTCCTGAGTGCGTGAGCCGAATAGAAACGCTATTCGGCTCATTTCGTGAGCCGAATATGACGCCTATTCGGCTCATCGTCCACCAAGCGGACGTGATTCTTACCGCAAATCCAGATGTATCCGATTGTTAAAAAACTGCCGAATCGCTAATCTTCGCGCCTTCTACGACCCGCTAGTCACGGGGTCTTTCAGACGAAACGCAGTTTTCACCGCTGTGAAGTACCGAGGATCGGGTGCAAGGTTTCGTTCAGGCATGGCAGGAGGCATTACATGCGTTCATTTCTTTGGCTGCTGATCGGTTGGGCTTGCGCGCCTGCGCTGCTGGCGGCGCCGACTGCCGAGCTGTCAGAACCGTCCGGTGGCTGGCGTTATCACGGCCTGCTTGATCGCAGTGAAAACCCGCAAGTCGCCTATCCCACGCCGCCGATCGATCGCGGCATTCAGCGCAATCGCACGATGATCCAGGGCCAGCTCAAGGCCATCGGCAATCAGCGCGGGCCGCACACGCTGGCGGTCAACGGCAATCCATTGAATCTGTACACCGACGATGACGGGCGATTCGCCCGGCCCTATGCGTTCGGCGCCGGTTCCAACAGTGTCGAAGTGCGCAGCGCCGAGGGCCAGTCGCTCAAGCGCGTGCAGTTTTATGAAGCGAACAACCTGCGTACCCCGGCGAAGATTCGCGTGGTGCTCGGCTGGGACGATCCCAAGGCCGAACTCGACCTGCACATCATTACCCCGGACGGCCAGCATGCGTTCTTCGCTCACACGGCGCTGACCAATGGTGGCGGTCTGGACCCGGATGGCGTCGATGGCCCCGGTCCGGAAATGTTCACCATGACCGCGCCGCTGCATGGCACCTATCTGGTTTACGTCAACTATTGGGGCAACTTCGGCGACGGCGGCTATAACTTCGAGGAGGCCAGCAATCAGAACGAGGTCATCACCTCGCAAATCACGCTGGTGCTCAACGAAAACACGGTCGACGAAAAACGCGAAACATTCATCGTGCCCCTGCGGGCGATCGGTGACCTGCTGCTGGTCAAGACTTTCAACTATTAAGCATCCCGCTCCACGGATGAACTTCGGGTTTTGTGAACATGAGTGATAACGCTGCTTCTCCGGCCGTCCCGACTCCTGCCGGCCAACCTTCCCGGCGCTGGCCGGCGCTGCTGATCGGCCTGGCCCTGGTGGCTGGAGCAGCCGGTGGTCTTGGCTGGCTGCTGCACAAGCCCAAGGTGCCGGCGGCGGCATTGGCCAGCGACAAGCTCGGCCTGAGTCGTCCGGATGCACTGCTGGAAACCCGCTCCCTGAGCCAGTTGCCCAAGGACCTGCTGGCGGTGCCGTTCCTCAAGGCCACGCTCACCGAAGATTTCGTCTTCTATTACGAAACCCACGCCGACCGCCTGGGGTTGATCGGCAGCCTGCGCCGGATCATTTACGAACACGACCTGAAGCTGCAGGACAGCCTGATCGAGCAGCTTTTCGATCAACCGGCCGACGTCGCGCTGTGGCGTGGCGCCGATGGCCGGCTCAAGGATTTTCTGTTGGTGATGGATCGCGGCGGCTTGGCGAAGCTGCTCGAGCCGCTGGCGAAAGTGGCGCTGGACGATTCGCAGCTCAGCGTCTTCGGCAGCCTCAAGGTCGGCAGCGACGAAGTGCCGCTTTACCAGCTCAGCTACAACGCCAGTAAATCGCTGCTGTTCGCTTCGCGCGGCGACAAACTGGTGGTGCTGTCCAACCCGAACAAATATTACGACCCGGCCAACGGCGAGTCCGAGGAGTCGGGACATGTCTCGCCGCAAGCGCTGGCAGCCTTGCTCAATGGCGACAAACTGTTCCCCGAAGCCTTCGGTCTGCCGGCCAAGGCGCCGGAGATCAAACAGCGTCTGTCGGTCAATTCCAGCGTCCTTGCCATGGGCTATCAGCGCTTCATCCCGAACTTTGCCGGGCTGCGTTTCGACATGGACGACAAAGGCTGGCACAGCTATCTCGCCATGGATGAGCTGGATAACCAGCCGGACTTCGATTTCAAACCGGTGTGGCAAGCCATGCCGCTGGGCGCCAGTGCCTGCGTGACCTTGCCGGTGGCGGCTGAACCGCAGAAACCGCTGCTGGTGAAACTCGGCGCCGACGAGGCGGTGGCGCAGAAACTCACCGAGCATGTGGCCGGTGCGGCGGGCCTGTGCTGGTACGCCGATTCACGGTTGTACACGCCGTTGCTGGTCGCGAGCCTGAAGGACGAGGACAGCAGCAAGCTCGATGGCGACCTGGGCACGTTGTTCGGTTCGATGGTCGGCGCCTACGAGACGAATGTCGATGAACACGCATTCCCGGTGGTCGAGAAACAGGAAGGTCAGAGTCATGTCTGGCAGCGTCAGGTCAGTTCCAATTTCGGCCCGTACGCCGCCAAGACTGCCGAGAACCCGGACGCGATCAGCGGCCGCGCTTTCATGAAAGTCAGCCTCGCGCGTCACGGTTCGACGCTGCTGTTCTCCCTCGACGACAAACTGGTCGACAAGGCCCTCGGCACCCTCGACAAGCGCTTCCCGCCAATGGCCGACGTGCTGCCGAAAGATGTGCTGATGCCGATCTACTTCGGTCCGGATTCGATGGCGCAACTGATGCAGCAGGAAACCCTCGACAGCCTGCCGCAGGACATGGAACCGGTGTTCTACAACGCCGCGCAAACCTACCTGATCCCTAAACTGCGCACCCTCGGCGGCTACGGCAAATACGCGTTGACCTTGCCTGAAGGCAGTGAGCCGGATGGCCACTGGCAATGGTTGCCGCTGGAATGGAAAGCGCTGTGACGGCATTGATCCGCAGCCTCGGCCTGCTCGCGCTACTGCTCAGCGCGGGCGCCCGAGCCGTCGAAACGCCGGCGCTGGATCCGGCGCAGTCCCAGGTGTTCCGCGCCTGGTTCGTGCGCATCGCTCAGGAGCAACTGAGCCAGGGCCCGAGCCCGCGCTGGTATCAGCAGGACTGCGCAGGCCTCGTGCGTTTTGCCGCCAACGAAGCGCTGAAGGTCCACGACGACAAATGGCTGCGCAGCAATGGCCTGTCCAATCGCTACCTGCCGCCGGAACTGTCGCTCAGCGACGAGCAGCGCAAGCTCGCCCAGCAATGGCAGCAGGGCGGCGGCAAGGTCGGGCCGTACGTCAACGCGATCAAACTGATTCAGTTCAACAGCCATCTGGTCAGCCGCGACGTGTCCCAGGCACGCCCCGGCGACCTGATGTTTTTCGATCAGGGCGACGACCAGCACCTGATGATCTGGATGGGCCGCTACATCGCCTATCACACCGGCACGACCACCCCCACTGACAACGGCATGCGTTCGGCAAGCCTGCAGCAACTCATGACATGGAAGGACACCCGATGGATACCCGACGCAGCCAACCCCAACTTCATCGGCGTCTATCGACTGAACTTTCTCTCCCAATGACCGGTGCCCGCATGCTGCGACTCTGCGCTCGAATTCCCCTGCTGCTGGCGCTGTTGCTGCCATTGGCGACCGTCAACGCTGAAGATTCGGTGGAGCCGAGTGGCTACACGCCGGTCGCCGGTGAAAGCTTCTTCCTGCTGGCCGACAGCAGTTTCGCCGCCGACGAGCAGGCGATGGTGCGTCTCGAAGCACCCGGTCGCGACTACCGCCGTTTCCGCATGGAGCCGTATGGCGGCGCCGACATTCGCGTGTACCGCATCGAGAAACCGCTGGATTTCCTCAAGCGCCAGAAGAACCTGCACCGCGTGGTCAGCGACGGTCAGTTCAAGGGCGAAGGCCTGTCCAACACCCTCGCGTACCTGTGGGACAACTGGTACCGCAAGTCGCGGCGGGTGATGCAGCGTGCGTTCTCCTATGAGTCGCGCAAGCAGGTCACCGAAGAAGTGCCGGAATTGAAGATGGGCAACGCCATCGCCGCGCCGACCCCGTACGACGCGCAGCCGCAATTCGCGCTGATTCCGGGTCTGCCGGTGGTCAGCCAGTTCCGTTATCCGCTGTGGCAGGCCAAACCGATCCAGCCGCCGGCCGGTGTCAATCTGGCCGGGTCTTCCAGCGAGTTCGTCAGCGTTGCGCCGGGTAACGTGTACATCCCGCTAGGCAACCTGAAACCGGGCCTGTACCTGGTCGAGGCGCTGATCGGCAAGTACCGCGCGACCACCATGGTCTTCGTTTCCAACACCGTGGCGGTGAGCAAGATTGCCGGCGATGAATTGCTGGTCTGGGCCGCGCGCAAACACGAAGGCAGTTCGGTGCCGAAGGTCAATGTGCTGTGGACTGACGGCCTCGGCGTGATGAGCAGCGGTGCCACCGATGCCGATGGTTTGCTGCGCCTGAAACACGTCAGCCCCGAGCGCTCGTTCGTCATTGGCGAGGATGAAGAGGGCGGGGTGTTCGTCTCGGAAAACTTCTACTACGACAGCGAAATCTACGACACCAAACTCTACGCGTTCACCGACCGGCCGCTGTATCGCCCGGGGGATTGGGTGTCGCTGAAAATCGTCGGTCGCGAGTTCAAGAATGCGCGGGATTCGGTATTGCCGGGTGCGGCTGACGTCAACGTCAGTGTGCTTGATGCCACTGGCACCGAGCTGCAACACCTCGACCTGAAACTCGATTCCAAGGCCGGTACACAAGGCCGGTTCCAGTTGCCGGACAACGCCGTGGCCGGTGGTTACGAGATCCGCTTCAACTACAAGGATCAGGCCTACAGCAGCGCTTTCCGAGTGGCCGAATACATCAAGCCGCACTTCGAAATCTCGCTGAACCTGGCCAAGCAGGATTACCGCACTGGTGAGCCAGTGAAGGGCAGTCTGGTGTTGCTCTACCCGGACGGCAAACCGGTGGCCAACGCCAAACTGAGCCTGAGCCTGCGTGCCCAACAACTGTCGATGGTCGACAACGAGCTGCAATACCTCGGGCAATTCCCGGTGGAACTGACCAGCACCGAACTGACCACCGACAGCAAGGGCAACGCGACCCTCGACCTGCCGGCCGCCGACAAACCGAGCCGCTACATGCTCACCGTGTTTGCCAGTGATGGCGCGGCGTATCGGGTCAAAACCACCAAGGAAATCCTCATCGACCGTGGCGCCGCGAGCTTCCGCCTGAGCGCGCCGCAACGCTTCAGCGCGGTCAACGACAAAGTTGCGTTCCGCTACGTCAACGATGGCGGCAGCGAGCAGAGCAAAGCGGTCACCCCGAGCAGCTACAACTGGGTGCGCCTGGAAGACCAGAGCACCGGTGAAGGCAAACTGGCGGCCACCGACAAGGGCTTCAGCATTGCCTTCGAACGTCCGGGTACTTACAACCTGACGCTGAAAGATCAGCACGGTCGTGTCCTCGGCGCCACCGGCCATTCGGTTACGGGGGAGGGCGTCAAAGCGGTGCCGGGCACTGTGGAAATCGTCCTCGACAAGCCTGAGTACAAGGCTGGCGATGAAGCACTGGCGCTGATCACCTTCCCGGAGCCGGTCAGCGACGCCCTGCTGTCGCTGGAACGCGACAAAGTCGAAGCCACCGCGCTGCTGGCCAAGGGCGGCGACTGGCTGAAGCTGGAAAAACTCAGCGACACCCAATACCGCGCGCGGATTCCGGTGAAAGACAATTTCGCGCCGAACCTGACCTTCTCGGTGCTGTACACCAAGGGCGGGCAGTACAGCTTCCAGAACGCCGGGATCAAGGTGGTCGCACCGCAAATCGACGTGGCGATCAGCACCGACAAAGCGCTGTATCAGCCGGGCGACACCGTCACCGTCGATCTGACCACGCAGTTCGCCGGCAAAGCGGTACCGGCGCACCTGACCGTCAGCGTGGTCGATGAAATGGTCTACGCGCTGCAACCGGAAGTCGCGCCGACCATCGACCAGTTCTTCTATCACCCACGGCGCAACAACGTGCGCACCAGCGCCAGCCTGTCGTTCATCAGTTACGACGTCGCGCTGCCGGGCAGCCCCGGCGCACCGGGCAAGGCCAACCGCAGTGAGCGCGGGGTGAAAGTGCTGGAGCGTCCGCGTCGTGAAGACGTCGACACCGCCGCATGGCAGCCAGAGTTGTTGACCGGTGCCGACGGCAAAGCCCGTTTCACCTTCAAGATGCCGGACTCGTTGACCCGCTGGCGCATCACCGCGCGGGCCATTGCCGATGACGGCCAGGTCGGGCAGAAGAAGCAGTTTGTCCGTTCGGAAAAACCGCTGTACCTGAAGTGGAGCGGGCCGAGCAAATTCCGCAAAGGCGATCAGCCGCAACTCGGTGTGTTCGCCTTCAGCCAGGCCGAAAAACCGGTCAAGGCTGAGCTGGTCACCCATTACGCTGGCGCCGAACAACGCCTGCCGGTAACCCTGAACAACGGCATCAACTACGTGCCGCTGCCAGCGTTCGCACTGGCCTCGGGTGAGTGGACCGCCGAGTTGGTGCAGGACGGCAAAACCGCTGACGCCCTCGCCGTGCGCCTGAGCGCGACCGGTGACGGCTGGCAGGTCACGCAAACCCAGAGCCTCGACGTGGCCAGCGGCGACACACCGTTGAGTTTGCCAGCAGATGCCACCGATATTCGCCTGCGTCTGGATGACAGTCCGCAAGCGCTGTTCCGTTCCGCGCTCGACGATCTGCTGAGCTACCCGTACGGCGGCGTCGAGCAGACCGCCAGCCGCTTGCTGCCGCTGAGCATCGCTTATCCGTCGCTGGCGTCGAGCCCGCAGATCCGCGATCGCCTGCGCCTGATCATGCAGAACAGCCGTCTGCGTCTGGTGCAGATGGCCGGACCGTCGGCGAGCTTTACCTGGTGGGGCTTTGACGGCGAGCCGGACGCGTTCCTCACCGCGTATGCCTACTACGCCGACTGGAACGCCAGTCAGGTGCTGGAACTGACCTTGCCGCCGGAGCATTGGCAGCGGGTGCTGGAGGTCTACGCCAAGCAAGCGCCGAACACGCCATTGCTGCAGCGGGCGCTGATCCTGTCGTTCGCCAAGCAGATGCACCTGCCGGTGAACACCTTGCTCAGCGGTTTGATGGACGATCTGGCCAAGGCCGGTGAGGGCAACGCCGAAACTCTGATGGACGACGGTGAAGAGAGCCTGGTGATGAGCGATCCGGATTCGGCGCTAGGGCTGGCGGCGGCGCGGGTATTGACTGCGGCGCTGGCGACCCAGTCGAAAGTCGCGTTGCCGGAGGCGTTCAATCGACAGGTCGGTGCGGCGCAACAGCGTCTGGCGGTCAGTTCGCAGCCGTTTGCCGAAGCGCTGAATTTGTCGCTGCAAGCGTTCGATCAGGCCCGCGCGACGGCGTTGCTGCAACGTCTGTTGCCGCAGCAATCGACCCTCGAACGCGCCCTGGCGCTGAGCTGGTTGCAACGCAGCATCGCGCAGGCCTCGCCGACCATCGCGCTGCTGCCGGGTGAAGGCTGGAAGAAAAACTACGGCACCACCGGCGAGATGTACTGGACCTGGCAGGGTGCGACGCCGGTGCCGAGCGTGTTGTCGGTGTCCGGCACTCAGGAGCGTCCGCTGCGCGCGGCGTTGAGCTTCCAGACTGCGCAACCGCCGGTCGATCCAATGGCCGTGACCATCACCCGGCGTCTGTCGCGACTGGTGCCGGGCGACGAAGCGTTCACCTTCAAACTGGAGCCGGTCGGCGCTAAACCGCTGTCCAGCGACAGCCTGTACCTGGACGAAGTGATCCTCACCAGCAAGGCGCCGAAACCGCTGCGCTACGGCATGCTTGAAGTGCCGCTGCCACCGGGTGCCGATGTCGAGCGCACTACCTGGGGCATCAAGTTGCAGGGCAAGGACGGTACCGAACCGACCGCGCTGGAGAAAGCACGTTTCGAACCGGGGCAACTGGCCTACGCGGTGCCGGTGGATGCGCTGAGCGGCGAATTGCGTTTGCGCCATCTGGTGCGGTTCTCGCAGAAGGGCCAGTTCAACCTGCCGCCGGTGCGTTTCACTCAGGTCTACGCGCCGCAGCATCAGGCCCAGGAAGCGAAAGCCGCCCTCGGTCAGGTCACGGTCAACTGACATGAACCGGCCGCTGCTGTGGCTGCTGATGTGTGTGATGCCTGCGCTGGCGACGGCGCAGGATGAGCCGCTGCGTCTGGCGTACAAGGGTGAGTTGCTGGCGTTGAATCAGACGCAACTGATCGCTCGCGAGCCGTTGCCGCCGACGCTGGATACGCCGCTGGGCAGCCTGTGGAAATTGTTCGTCTACGCGTGGCTGGTGGATACCGGTGCGCGCGAGCCGGCGTATGAATGTCGCGGGCAGTCGAAGGACGAGGTTTATTGCTGTTCGGCGGGCGGCAGGATCGAGCGTGATCAGGCGTTGGTGAAATCCTGCGGCTTGTACTTCGAGCCTGCGCGGTTGGGCATCGCAGCTGCCGATTGGCGCACGTATTGGCAGGCGCGGCAGGCGCCGGCGTGGTTGCTGGATTTGCCAGGCGTGCAACCGGCTACCCGGGTTTCCGTGGCTGATTTGCTGAAAGTGTTGTCGTTGCTGCCGGCACAGGAGCAGATGCGCCGCGTGCTGCTCGACGTCGTGCTGAACGCGGCGGACGGCAATGTCGTCGGTGAGCTGGGCGGGCGCCTGCGGGTGAAAACCTGGAGCTGGCTCGGCGATCAGGATCCGCAATCGCGCCAGGGTGGTTTCGCCGGTTGGACGGCGGACGGCTCGCCGATCTGGGCCGGTGGGCGTGGCACCAGTCAGATGGTTTTGCGCCATTACGGGCAGGCGTTGGCGACGCTGTTGCCTGCTTCCTGGCCGGCGGAAGCAGGGCGTTGTGTTGAGGTCGGACTGTTCTCGCGTTATCCGCTTTCGCGAGTCCTGTCGGGTGAGCGCGTCGCTGGCTCTGGGCCTTTGCAGGGCGACTACCGTGTCGAATTCGCCAACGGCAATGCGCTGGATATCCACAGTGCCGGCGAACTGTTTCTGCTCAACGACAAACTGGTCGCCAGACTTGATAGCGAAGAATACGTCGCCCGCGTCCTTGAGCGTGAAGCCAAACCGGAACCCGCCGAAGCCGCCAAAGCGCTGGCCGTGGCGATCCGCACCTATCTGTTGCAAAACGCCACGCGCAACGGCGATTGCCTGAGCATCGACGACAGCAGCAACCGTCAGCGCGTCGCTCCGCGTCCGGCCTCCGCCGAGTCGCGCAACATCGCCGCATGGACAGCGGATCTGGTGCTGGCCGGCAGCACCGTCACCTATCACTCCGACCAGCCCGGCCCGGACAGACTGGCCTGGCAACAGGCCGTCGAGCAGGCCAATGCCGGTCAGCGCTACGACGCGATTCTGCTGCACGCCTATCCGCGCGCCAGCCTCAGCCGTTGGGACAACCCGGTGGCCTCCTGCGAAGCGTTGCCCGCCGCGCAAGACTGGCTGCAAAAGCAGCGTCGCGGCTGGCGTCCCACGCTGGAAAGCGAAACCGGCTACAACGAAGTCAGCACCTTCGCCGTGTGCAAACTGGCGTTCGGCCGCCCGTTTGTCGATCGCGAACGCCAGCGCATTTATGTGCGCGGCGTGCTCACGCTACAGGATCGCCTCGACCTGACTCACGAATACCTGCACCTGGCCTTTGAAGCACATCCCAACGGCCAGGATGAAACCTACATCGAAGGGCTCGCCCGTCACCTCTTGCTGGAATAGACCATGACACTCCGTTATCCACAGGTCTTGCTGTTGCTCTGCGCGTTCAATGCATGGCCGATGGCAATGGCCGCTGACAGCGTCAAACTCGATACCCCGGTCGGCGGCTGGCGCACCGGCGCGCCCGAGGGCGAAGGCGAGAACTTCCGCCAGACCGTCAACTACCCGGCCTCGTCGGTCAACACCCCTGTCGGCCAGGCCAACACCGCACGCATCAGCGGCGAAATCAAAGCCACCCCCAAGAGCAAGGAGCCTGGGCGACTGATCGTCAACGGCGTCAGCATGCCGCTGAAAATCGACGACAGCGGCCGCTTCGACCGCCCGTTTTCCTTCCCCAACGGCAGCAACAGCGTCGAAGTGCGCAGCCCCGACGGCCAGCAACGCCACCGCACGCAGTTCCTCAACGCCAGCGGCGGCGCCACCCCGGCCAAACTGCGCGTGTTGCTGTCGTGGGACAGCGACGGTACCGACCTCGACCTGCACCTGATCACCCCCGACGGCGCGCACATCTGGTACGGCGACCGCGTCGCACCCAACGGCGCCGCGCTCGACGTCGACGTCACCACCGGCTATGGCCCGGAAATCTTCGCCATGCCGGCGCCGATCAAGGGCCAGTATCTGGTGTATGTGAACTACTTCGGTGGTGGTTATCGCGGGGATGATGAGGGCGGGGAAGAGGCGGTGCAGCCGCTGACCACGGCGCAGGTGACGGTGATTACCGAAGAGGGGACGCCGAGCGAGAAGATGGAGACGTTTGTGGTGCCGATGCGAGCGGTGGGTGAACTGACGCTGGTGAAGTCGTTCAGCTATCCCTGAGCAGCAGCCTGCTCAGGGTTGCACTAGAAACCAGGCGGAATGTAACCAGGCACGAACGGCACGTTGATGCACTTGCCGTGAATGATCTTTCCGTCCTCGATCCTGAACAGCACGATCTTTTTCGCCTTATTGACGGTGGCTTCGAGTTTGCAATCGGAACTGTGGCCGACCGTCTGGTAATACTCTGTGTAAACCATGCCGTTACCGGTGTGATTCATTGAAGTACCGGCCGCTTCCGTGGTGGTCCAACTGGACGATTTATACCAGGTGAGCACCGCGAGGTTCTCGCCATTGGCGCCGGTCTGCTTTTTCATCGAGTCGGGTTTGCCGAACAGGTCCAGCGCTTCCTGTACATCGCGTCCTTCCCAGCGCGACTGCGCAATCAGGTGGCAACCATTGGTCAGTAAAACCGCGGGCGTTATCAGCAGCGCCAATAACGTTTTAGTCCATGGGTTCATCGTGATTCCCGCCGCTTACTTGTTGCCCAGGATCGAGTCGAGGTTGTCCATCATCTGGCCTTTCTCCTGAATCGGCGCCAGTTTGAAGAACATCTGCTGCATACCCTGAATCATCTGCAGGTACTCCATCTTGCCCAGCGCGATCATGTCCTTTTTGGCAGGTGAGCAAACGAACTCGCTGGTGCGCTGCACCCAGAACTCCTTCGGCTGCTGCCATTGGTCATTAACTTTGAGGTTGCGCATCATGTAGGCGATGCGATCAACCGACTGGCCATTGAGCACTCGGACCTTGTTCGTTGAACACTGAACCTCGAGGTTGTAGGCATCGATCATCGGTTTGCCGGGTTCCTCATACACCAGTGTCACGGCGACCAACTTGGCCCCTTTGGTCTGCTTCGACGGCATGACTGACGTGCTGTCGGCGACATACATGATGTTCTTGTGGGGAATACCGTTGCCGTAAATGATCCACCAGTCACCAACAAGCTTCGGCTCGTCCGCCAAGGCTGAAGTGGTAGCGGTCAGGAGTGCGGTCAGCAGAACAACGGATTGATTGAGTTTGAAAAACGACGACATGGTGTTGCTCCATTCCTTGGCGCTTTTGTAATGCACAAAAACAGAATGGAAATTTAGTGGTGAGGTTGGGCGCGGGGCAATTAGGGCGGATGTGCTAATGGCTTATTGCGATGCCCGTTTCAGTCAGGGCCTGGTAAGGGGGCAAGTGCTTCTTGCCCCATTTCATAACGATGTCAGGCCGCTATTTCCGGGCGGAAACTGCTGGATGTCAGACGCGTGATCGCAATTCCTAGTGCCTGATCATCGAATAATTTGTTTTTACGCACCGCAGCTCTGGACCCACCGTCCCAGTTCATCAGTGCTTTACGTACCGCAGGAACGGTTGGAGCAATCCTTTCCCGAATCAGCAACCAATCAACGGTCGCCAGCAACTCCATGCCGAAAGGTGACTCAAAACCGTCGATCAATTCAGCCGTTCGCTCTAACGCTTGGGAGTATTCCTTGGCTTCAGTCTTGAGGTAGGTTTGCAAAAAGGCTTTGCGATCTTGATCAAACCAAATGACATCGGTGATTCCTGCATCACTGATGCGCTTGTCGCAATGTAGATAGCTGCCATCCAGATTGTTGAGCAGATGCTCCAATCGATTGGCATACGGGCCGAATTTATGAGCGACAAATTTGAGGTTTAGCGGATTCTCCGCACCTGGAATTTTCTCGATTGCACGTTCAAGAAACCAAGCCAGTTTCTGAATTTCGAGCAGGCTGCACTCCATGCCCAGAACCCAATAACGCCGGACCAGTTCAGCAATCAGTGCGCGCGCCGGAGTGAGTTGCTCAACGCCATCGCGCTTAGCGACATTCAGATACTGATTGGAGGGTTCGAACACTAATACATCGACATCCAGGTCACCCAGCACTTCTACAATCTGCTCGCGCACTTCAGGCCACTTCAAACCACCGTTACCCGCGCCCAGCGGAGGAACAGCAACGGACTTCACATCGTTTTCAAGCAGAAACCGTCGCAGATCATGCAAGCCTTCGGTTATCCACGCCATTTGCGACGGATACCGCCAGTGGCGCTTGGTGGGGAAATTCACAATCCAGCGCGGCCCATCGAGTTCGTTGGTGGCCGTCACATGCATCTTGCCGGTTTCTACTTCCCCGGCCTTACATGCCGCTGCATACACGCGGTAATTCTGCGCAAAGCGCTCTTTGAACATCAGCGCGATGCCCTTACCCATCACGCCAACGGTATTCACCGTGTTGACGAGGGCTTCGGTTTTGGCTTCCAGCAGGTTGCCTTGGGTGAATCTGATCATTGGAAATACCATGTGGGGCGCGCATGAACCGGCAACGTCAGGCCTCTGGCGGCGACGTCTGCTTCTATGCGTACTTTCATTGCATCGGTGTGGCACATGATGCCCAGTAGTCCCGTAATCGGTAAGTGATGGTGGATCAGCGCCTCAGCCTGATAACGCTCCATTTTGCGAGGGTCGTCAGGATCGCGCTTGAAGTCGCGCCGTTGAAGGATAGACCAATCGATCTGGTCGAGATTCGCCAGATCGCTGTAGTAGTTTGTCCAACTCGGGTAGGCATGTGCGTTTGTGAACACAAATGGTAGGCCGAGCTCTTCAACGCGATAGAGGCTTGAGACCAGAATCACGATCTCATCGTTACTGCGTTGCTGAACACTCCACCCAGAGTGAATGTTCTGCATCATCACCGAGAAAGGTGTGAAATAGAAGGGCACGTAGTCGGCCAGAACGCCTTCGGGCGCAATAGGTACCTGACGGGTACGTCGCTTGTCGATCAATTCGACGTTGCCGATATTCACGTACTGAGGTGCCTGTACCTCCGAGTTTGCACAATGCAGACCGTTGTCCAGAATCCAGGGCAGGTTATCGCGATGGACGATACGCCAAATCAGAGCTTTCTCTGGATTCAGGTTGGTATAGATCATTGATAAAACATTCTCTGGTTCACGCTGGTCTGCACATTAACATCGGCTGCCTGTAATTTAGCTACGCAAAGTGCATCAACTTCTTCGCTGGGGGTGAAGATTTTGAAGAAGGCATCAGGTTTAACAATCCCCGGTGCGAGACACTCTGCCATGCAGATGCTTTTGCAATGAGGGTCCAGGTAATCGCGACTGCTCATGACATCCCACTCGATGGCTTCGAAACCCTGTTCGTAATCAAGTAGCTGTATTGAGTCGCCCGCTAACGGGTGGCGTGGAATGACTTTCCAGCCGTATTGCTTGGCTGTTGATCTGTAGACCGAGATCAACACAAATTGTGCCTCTGGCCTATTGCGCTGAACGCTTCCGTCAAATGGATTCTTCGCAAACCAGTGGAAGGGGACGTAGTTGTCGAGCTGCAGAGCCTGCCGCTTTTTCAGGATTTCAGCATCTGCGACGTCTTTGAAACCCGAGAGGCCGGCGCGAGGTTTCAAGCCATCCCTGAAAATCCCATCCAGGTTTTCAACTGAAGTGAGATGGTAGAGAAGCTTCTGATCCTTGATGCTTTTAACGTCCGACATAGTGGTCTCCTTGACCTGCACATCAACCTAAACTGAATTCAGTCCCGGCCTTGCCCCGTGCTGATGTAACCCTCGATCCGTGGGGGTTGGTAGAACAGTTGTCGTGATTCTAGTGTGCCATCACTTTTCACGGCAAGCCCAATATAGGAATCGAATAGCCGGGCCAAATTGACTCACCACTGAACTCATTCCTCATCAAAGTAATCGCGATCCAGCGTCGGCAACCGTAACAAACGGGATGTCACGCCCACCTCATGATCCATCATCAGGTGCACAAGCCGCGTGCCGTCTACCAACACAATACCGTCCACCGATTTGGCGAAGTCGACAGCGTTCGCCGTAAAGCCAGAGGTAGTGATGAAAACGCCGCGCTTTGCTTTTTGCCCGGCGAGTGCTCCATAGAACGCCTGCAGTTCAGGCCGGCCAACCGTGTTCTGCCAGCGCTTGGCCTGAACGTAAACCTTCTCCAGCCCCAATTTATCGAGCGAGATAATGCCGTCGATGCCGGCGTCACCGGAGCCGCCTACACGTTGCAAATCATTGCGACTGGCGCCGTAACCCAGTCGATGAAGTACATCCAGCACGATCACTTCAAAGCGGTTGGGGCTGACCTGTAGCAAGTTGTCCAAAAGGTCGGCCGCCGTGGCATCGCGCAACTCCTTAAGCGCTCGTTCCAGTCGGTCGTCGGGGCTTTCGGTAGCGGAGGCCAGATCTGGCTCGACATTTGGTTGGTCATCCAGTGGCTCGGCATCAGGCGCGACTTTCAGCTTCACATTCATGTAGCCGATTGCTAAATGCTCCACATCCTTGGCCGACAGCGGAAATGCATGCTCCTTGGCGTACTGCACGCCTGCATCGGTCAATTTCCAGTAGCCGCGTTTGGCACTGCTGGAAAGACCGGCACGCTTGAGACGGTCGTGCGCCCAGCCTGATCGGTTCTTGTAGGTGGCCTGACCACTCGCGATCAGCTCTTCACGCTGAGCTTCTGTTAGTTGCAGCATTTTGGCTGCCGCTTCGTGTGCGTCCCGAGCAATAGCGCCCTCGGGCTTTGTGGCGAGAAAACGCAGGATCGGCTCAATGAACTGATCGTAGGTTGGAACGGACATGGGCGCATCCCTGTGCTGATGGGGTGTTTTTGAACTGACTGGCGGGCGAGTATAAATTAACGCTCGCTGAGGATGCCTTCACGAGTTAGCGCTGGTGCGGTAAAAGCGTAAGTCGCTGTGTCTCGGCTCATTTATATGCCGAAAGGCTGAATAGGACATTTTTTAGCAGGCATTAAAAAGCCGGCTTGTGGCCGGCTTCTCGGGGACTGGCTTGGTTTATTTTTGGTAAACCGCGTCAGCCTTCAAAACGTACACCCGGATCTGCGTCCGGCTGTGGGACTTGGTCAGACGTTGGTCTGCCGCGTCGGGCGTCATCTGGGCCGCGGGAGCGGGTCGATGCGCAAATGTGGGGCGCAGGATACTGAGTTTTGTCGGGGATTCCCAGTCTCAAGTGCGGAATAGAGCCACTGCGGGGGGGCAAAATTCGTATTTTGTACTGATTTTCGGGGCCTCTTCGCGAGCAGGCTCGCTCCCACAGGGGTTGGTGCAGGGTCGAAGGTCCGTATCCGATCAGAGAAACGGCACCACCGGCCGGCGTTTGCCCAAAGTCGACCACCAGAATACCCAGCCCAGGATATGGATTCGCTGCTCATCGATTTGCGCGGCGCGAAAGATTTCGTCCGGGTGTTCGGCGCTGTTGTGGCTGCGCAAGCGCAGGGCGTTGCCGGGCATGCGGTGCAGGTATTTGATGCGCAGCATGCCGTCGTGTTCGATGGCGTAGATTTCGCCGTCGACCACTTGGGTCAGGCCGCGGTCGATGCCGACGATGGAGCCATCTTCGATGCGCTCGGCCATGCTGTTGCCGATCATGTGTGCGCAGATGGCGTCGGTGTGGCGGATTTCCAGTTGGTCGAGGTGGGCGCGGGGCAGGCGGATGGTTTGTTCGGGGTCGAGGATGACGTGAGTTTTGCCAGCACCGTTGGTGATCGGCGTTTCCTTGAAAAACGGCAGTTCGATGTCCCTGGGGTCGATGACGGTGTAGACGCCGCGGATGGCCTCGGCATCAAAGGTGTCGCCGTTGCTGGCAGGCGTTTGCAGGCGCGGTGACTCTTTGCTGCCTTCACCGGTCTTCAGCCACTCGCTGTTGACCGAAAGCAGGCGTGAGACTTCCTCCATGCGATACGCCGGGACGCCCCGGGTGTACCAGTTATGAATGTTTTGGGCTTCCGTGCCCCAGAACTTTGCGAATCCCGTGGTGGTGATGTTCGCTGCTTCCAGGAGTGCCTTGAATCTTGGACCGCTAGTGTTCTTTCTCATAAACACCGAGTCTACGGCCGTGCCAGAGCGGTTTGAATAAACCGGGTGTTCAAAAAAAGGCTGTATTTTGCGACTGGATGTAAGACGTGCTTGTGGGAAAACACTCACTTCGAAACTTTTCTGTAGTCCGCAATAAACATGCTGTTTAAATCGCCTTTTCTCAGGCACAAAAAACCCCGGATCAACCGGGGTTTTCTTCAGGCGTCCAGCAGACGGTGCTTAGCCCTTGTAGGCAGCAACCGACTTGGTGATCGCATCGCGAGCGGCGTCAGCGCCAGCCCAGCCTTCGATCTTGACCCACTTGCCTTTTTCGAGATCTTTGTAGTTCGCGAAGAAGTGCTCGATCTGCTGGATCAGCAGCGGTGGCAGGTCGGTGTATTCCTTCACGTCGACGTACAGCTGGGACAGCTTGTCGTGTGGCACTGCGATGACTTTGGCATCGCCGCCGCCGTCGTCGGTCATGTTCAGGATGCCGACTGGACGCGCGCGGATCACCGAGCCTGGAGCAACCGGGTAAGGGGTCACAACCAGTACGTCGAGGGGATCACCGTCGTCAGCCAGGGTGTTCGGGATGTAACCGTAGTTGGCCGGGTAGAACATTGGGGTGGCCATGAAACGGTCAACGAACAGGCAATCGCTGTCTTTGTCGATTTCGTATTTGATCGGCGCGTGGTTGGCCGGGATCTCGATCGCGACGTAGATGTCGTTCGGCAGGTCTTTGCCAGCCGGAATCTTGCTGTAGCTCATTGGGCGTTGCCCCCGTAGTTGACCAAAAACACTTGGCCGGATTGACCAAAAAGTGGCGGCGATTATAGGCATATTCCTACGCCGACGCCACGTACCAGAAGTCGTGCAGCGCTTACGCGTGCGCCTGATAGACCGGGTCTGTGGCCTGAAGTTGCCGCAGCCTGCCCAACGGATCCTGCCGGTAGAAAAGCTGCAGTTGCAAGTAGACCTGTGGATAAGCCGCGTGCAGCAGATCCGGGGCGCTGAAAAAGTATTCGCTGGTGACCGCGAAGAACTCCGCCGGGTTTTCGGCGGCGTACGGGTCGATGGCGGTTTCGGCGTCGGGGTTGCGGTCGAGCTGGCGGTTGAGGTCATCGTAGGCGTGTTGCATGACCTCGGCCCAGTCGCTGACGCGCATGTCGGCGTGCAGCGGTGGCAGACCGTTGGCGTCGCCATTGAGCATGTCGAGTTTGTGCGCCAGTTCGTGGATCACCAGGTTGTAGCCTTCCCAGCCACCACTGGCCATCACCCCCGGCCAGGCGAGGATGATCGGGCCCTGTTGCCAGGCTTCGCCGCTGTGTTCACCGTCCCACTCGTGCTCGACACCGCTGGCATCGCGATGCCGTTGCGGGCTGAGAAAGTCATCGGGATAAAGGACGATTTCGTGGAAACCCTGATACCAGTTCAAGTCGCCGAGATTGAGCAGCGGCAACTGGGCCTGGGCGGCGAGCAGCAGGCGTTGTTCCTGATGCAGTTCGACGCCGGGCAGAGCGGTCAGGTGTTTTTCTTCGAGGAACAGCACGCAGGCTTCACGCAGCCACTGGTCTTCGGCGGCGCTGATGCCGTCGAGAAAACTCAGGTGATGGCGCACCCGTTGCCACAGGTCGTCGGCAATCGGGTGCCTGGCCAGAATGCGCCGGCGACGCCAGGCGCTCAGTGACCACATCGGATCAGTGGGTTTCGACTTTGGCGCCGCCGAAACGGCTGCGCACCACACCGATGATCATCGGTACCAGCGACAGCAGGATGATGGCGACCACCAGCAGCGACAGGTTCTTTTTGATGAACGGTACGTTGCCGAAGAAATAACCCAGGGTCACCAGACCGCCGACCCACAGCACGGTGCCGAACACGCTGAACGCGAAGAAACGCGGATAAGGCATTTTCCCGACGCCGGCGACGAACGGTGCAAACGAGCGGATGATCGGCAGGAAGCGCGCCAGGGTAACGGTTTTGCCGCCGTGCCTGTCGTAGAAATCGTGGGTTTTTTGCAGGTAATCGCGACGGAAGATTTTCGAATTCGGGTTGCTGAAGAGTTTTTCGCCCGCCGTTCGTCCGATCACATAGTTGGTGCTGTCGCCGAGGATCGCCGCGAGCATCAACAGACCGCCCAACAGGACCGGATCCATGCCACCGCCCGCCGCCACCGCACCGGCGATGAACAACAGCGAATCACCCGGCAGGAACGGCATCACCACCAGACCGGTTTCACAGAAGATGACAGCGAACAGAATCGCGTAGATCCACGGCCCGTAGTTGGTGACCAGCAAATCGAGGTACACATCGAGATGCAGGATAAGGTCAAGCGGGTTGAAATCCATGGGGGCACCTGTGGTGACGGCCCGACTCGGCAGGCCTGTGCGGATGATTCGGGTGTAAGCCTACAGCGGGGTGTAGTTTTTCTTACAAGCCGGAAAGCTCGGGATTATACGGTCTGAGAGGTGAAAAGCGCGTTGGTTTTGTAGCGAGGGATGTCGGGGTGTGATGAATTGTCAGGAATGACGGGAGGGGCTAAAAAGATCGCAGCCTTCGGCAGCTCCTACCTTTGGAATGCGTTATCCCTGTAGGAGCTGCCGAAGGCTGCGATCTTTTGATTTCAGAGCTCGTCGCTGATCGGCAACACGTAGTTCTTGAACTCGGTGTCTTCCTTGAAGCCAATGGATTCGTAGGTCTTCTGCGCCACCTCATTGTCCGCACTGGTGGACACGCGCATGCGCACGGCCTGGGTTTCCTTGGCCATTTTCTTCGCGGTGCGGATCAGGTTGTCGGCCACCAGTTGGCGGCGGGCGTCTTCGGCGACGTAGATATCGTTGAGAATCCACACGCGCTTGAGCGACAGCGAGGAAAAGCTCGGATACAGCTGGCAGAAACCCATCAACTTCTTGTCGTCATCATCGGCCAGGGCCAGATAAATCACCGATTCCTTGCGTCGCAGGCGTTTTTCGAGAAACGCGCGGGAGGAATCCGGGTAAGGCAGGGAACCGTAGAACTCGCGATATTTGACGAACAACGGGGTCAGCAAATCCAGGTGTTCGAGGGTCGCTTGAATAATCCGCATGATAGGTCTCGTCTTCAAGTGGCTGTCTTCAACTGCTCTGACGGCGATGGGAAACCCTGCGGCCGTGCTTCGATCCTGCCTTAAAGCAGCGCAGAAACGCAATGCGGAAACGGTTCAGGTTGCGGGTGGATCAAGCAGGAAGTTTCCCTTCATGTCCGCACCGGTGTCCGACTCCAGCGTCTGCACTTGCGCCTCGTCCTTCAGATTGACCCCCGACAGCTGCCGCCGACAGGCTTCGCGCATCAGATACAACAAGCGATGCGCCGCCATGCCATAGCTCAAGCCCTCAAGCCGCACGTTGGAGATGCAATTGCGATAAGCATCGGTCAGCCCGACTTTTGGATTGTAGGTGAAATACACACCGAGGCTGTCGGGCGAGCTGAGGCCCGGACGCTCGCCGATCAGCATCACGACCATTTTTGCGCCCAGCAACTGACCGATCTCGTCACCGATGGCCACTCGACCCTGTTCCACTAGCACCACGGGGGCAAGTGACCAGCCGTCGGTACTCATCAGCTCCTCCAGACGGGTCAGAAACGGCAAGGTATGGCGATGCACCGCCAGCGCCGACAAACCGTCCGCCACCACAATCGCCACGTCGACCCCGCCGGGATTGGCCTGCGCGTGCTCACGCAGGGCCTGAGCCGAGGTGTCGCTGAGCTTGCGCCCCAGATCCGGACGTTGCAGGTAGCTGTTGCGATCGGTCGCCGCGCTGTGCAGCAACAAACTGTCGCGCCCGCGTTCGCGCAGTTGCGCGCTGAGCCCGGCATGATCGAACGGCAGATGCACCGCATCTCGCGCCTGAGCGTGGGCGAACTGGAAATCCAGCTGGGCACGGGTTGGCAGGCTGGTACCGGTGCGGCCCAGAGCGATGCGCGCCGGGGTCAGGCGACGCAGCTCCAGCCACGGGTTTTGCGGGTCCACAGGCGGTTTTTCCATCATACTCATCCCAGTTGCGCCAGCGCCTGGCGGAAGGCCGGCGGCAGGTTGTTGCCAAAGCGAACCTTGCCGTCCGCCTGGGTGAAAATACCCATGTTCGCCAGCCATTGCTCGAACTCCGGCGCCGGTTTCAGGCCCAAAGTCTGACGGGCGTAGAGCGCGTCGTGGAACGAGGTGGTCTGGTAGTTGAGCATGATGTCGTCGGAACCGGGAATGCCCATGATGAAGTTGATCCCGGCGACACCGAGCAACGTCAGCAAGGTGTCCATATCATCCTGATCGGCTTCGGCGTGGTTGGTGTAGCAGATGTCGCAACCCATCGGCACGCCGAGCAACTTGCCGCAGAAATGATCTTCGAGGCCGGCGCGGATGATCTGCTTGCCGTTGTACAGATATTCCGGGCCGATAAAGCCGACCACGGTGTTCACCAGAAACGGCTTGAAGTGCCGCGCGACGGCGTAGGCCCGGGTTTCGCAGGTCTGCTGGTCGACACCGTGGTGGGCGTTGGCCGATAGTGCGCTGCCCTGACCGGTCTCGAAATACATCAGGTTCTGTCCGAGGGTGCCGCGTTTGAGGCTCAGCCCGGCGTCATAGCCTTCCTGCAATACATTGAGGTTGATGCCGAAACTGGCGTTGGCCGCTTCGGTGCCGGCGATCGACTGGAACACCAGATCCAGCGGCACACCACGATTGATCGCTTCGATCGAGGTGGTGACGTGGGTCAGCACACAGGCCTGAGTCGGGATGTCGTAGCGCTGGATGATCGCGTCGAGCATCTCCAGCATCGCGCAGATCGAGGCGATGCTGTCGGTGGCCGGGTTGATGCCGATCATCGCGTCGCCGTTGCCATAAAGCAGGCCGTCGAGAATGCTCGCGGCGATGCCAGACGGCTCGTCGGTCGGATGGTTCGGTTGCAGGCGGGTCGACAGGCGCCCGCGCAGGCCGAGGGTGCCGCGAAATTTTGTGACCACGCGGATCTTCTGCGCCACCAGCACCAGATCCTGCACGCGCATGATTTTCGACACGGCGGCGACCATTTCCGGGGTCAGGCCGGGGGCGAGCTTGCGCAGGCTGGTTTCGTCCGCCGCATCGCTGAGCAGCCAGTCACGGAAACCACCGACGGTGAGGTGGCTGACCACGGCGAATGCTTGTTTGTCGTGGGTGTCGATGATCAGTCGGGTGACTTCATCGGCTTCGTAGGGAATCAACGCTTCCTGCAGAAAATGCGTGAGCGGGATGTCGGCCAGCGCCATCTGCGCGGCCACGCGTTCACCGTCGTTGAGCGCGGCAACGCCAGCCAGGAAGTCTCCCGAGCGCGCCGGGCTGGCTTTGGCCATGACGTCCTTGAGGCTGTCGAAGCGATAGGTCTGGGCGCCGACGGAATGGGCAAATGCGGCCATGCTGTCCTCCTGTAATTGATACACCCCCTGTAGGAGCTGCCGGAGGCTGCGATCTTTTGACTTTGATTTTCTAAAAACAAGATCAAAAGATCGCAGCCTCCGGCAGCTCTTACAGGGTTCCGGCACAGTGCCTGGATGGGCGCTGTGCACTTTTATATGGCAGTCAGATACCTTCGAGCATAGCGTCTGCCGGGGCGTCGGCGCGTTGTTTGGCGGTCAGCTGGAAGTACAGGTAGCCAGCGGCCATGAAGCCGAGGAACACGCAGCCGATCAGCGTGTTGAACCACGCCATCGCCACCAGGCACACCACCGCCAGAAACAACGCAATCGCCGGCACCACCGGGTAGCCCGGGGCGCGGAAGGTGCGTTCCAGGTTCGGTTCGGTTTTGCGCAGTTTGAACAGGCTGAGCATGCTGATGATGTACATCACGATTGCGCCGAACACCGACATGGTGATCATCGCGGCGGTCAGGGTCATGCCTTGCAGGTTGACCAGTCCGTCGCTGTAGATCGCCGCGATGCCGATCACGCCGCCAGCCAGAATCGCCCGATGCGGGGTCTGAAAGCGCGACAGCTTGGCCAGGCTTTTCGGCAGGTAAGCGGCGCGGGCGAGGGCAAAGAACTGTCGCGAGTAGCCGAGGATGATCCCGTGGAAACTCGCCACCAGGCCGAACAGGCCGATCCACACCAGCATGTGCATCCACGAGGAGTTGTTGCCGACTACCGCTTTCATTGCCTGCGGCAGTGGATCGTTGATGTTCGACAGCTGGCGCCAGTCGCCGACACCGCCGGCCATCACCATCACGCCGATGGCGAGGAATACCAGAGTCAGAATGCCGCTGACATAAGCCCTGGGAATCGTGCGTTTCGGATCCTTGGCTTCTTCGGCGGCCATGGCCGCGCCTTCGATGGCGAGGAAGAACCAGATGGCGAACGGGATCGCTGCGAAGATCCCGGGGATCGAACCCAGTGTGAACTCGTTGGCGCCCGACCAGCCGTTGAGCACGAAGTTACTGAAGCTGAAGCCCGGCGCAACCACGCCCATGAACACCAGCAATTCAGCGACCGCCAGCACCGTGACCACCAGTTCAAAGGTGGCGGCAATGCTGACACCGAGGATGTTCAGGGTCATGAACACGAAATACGCGCCGACCGCCGCGATTTTCGGGTCGAGTCCCGGATATTGCACGTTGAGGTAGGCGCCGATGGCCATGGCAATCGCCGGTGGGGCAAAGACGAATTCGATCAGCGTGGCGATGCCGGCGATCAGTCCGCCTTTTTCGCCAAACGCTCGGCGGCTGTAGGCAAACGGCCCGCCTGCGTGGGGAATCGCGGTGGTCAGTTCGGTAAAGCTGAAGATAAAGCAGGTGTACATGGTCGCGACCATCAGCGCCGTGACCAGAAATCCGAGGGTGCCGGCCGTGCCCCAGCCGTAACTCCAGCCGAAGTATTCGCCGGAAATCACCAGGCCGACGGCAATGCCCCAGAGGTGCAGGGTGCCGAGTGTGGGTTTGAGCTGTGTGGTGGAAGTCATAAGTCCTCTCTGTTTTTTATTGTTCGATCTGTTGGACTTTCGGGTGCAGCGGTTGCGGTGGATGGAAGCTGTTCACGCAGCGGCAGTTTTTTTGCAAAACCTGAATGACGGGTACGCAAGGGCCGTGCCAGAGCGGCCAGGCCTTTTGTCGTGTCATTTAGGACGCCATCGCTGGCAAGCCAGCTCCCACAGGTATCTGTGGTGTGCCCGTTATCGAGATCTGCAAAGATCCCTGTGGGAGCTGGCTTGCCAGCGATAGCTATTGGGAGGGCAACACAGAAACATCTGTGTTGCCCCGGGTTTTAGAAGAAGCCCAACGGATTGATGTCGTAGCTCACCAGCAGGTTTTTGGTCTGCTGATAGTGATCGAGCATCATCTTGTGGGTTTCACGGCCGACGCCAGACTTCTTGTACCCGCCGAACGCGGCGTGCGCCGGGTACAGGTGGTAGCAGTTGGTCCACACGCGACCGGCCTTGATCGCGCGGCCCATGCGATAGGCGCGGTTGATGTCGCGGGTCCACAGGCCGGCGCCGAGGCCGAACTCGGTGTCGTTGGCGATCGCCAGGGCTTCGGCTTCGTCCTTGAATGTGGTGATGCTCACCACCGGGCCGAAGATTTCTTCCTGGAACACGCGCATTTTGTTGGTGCCCTTGAGCAAGGTTGGCTGGATGTAATAGCCGGTCGCCAGATTGCCCTCGAGTTTTTCCACCTGGCCGCCGGTCAGCAGCTCGGCGCCTTCGCCCTTGGCGATTTCCAGATACGAGAGGATCTTGTCGAATTGCTGTTCGGACGCCTGAGCGCCAACCATGGTGTCGGTGTCCAGCGGGTCGCCGCGTTTGATCTGGCTGACTTTCTTCATCACCGCTTGCATGAATTCGTCATAGATCGATTCCTGCACCAGGGCACGGGACGGGCAGGTGCAGACTTCGCCCTGGTTGAAGAACGCCAGCACCAGACCTTCGGCAGCCTTCTCGATGAAGCTCGGCTCGGCCTGCATGATGTCTTCGAAGAAGATGTTCGGCGACTTGCCGCCCAGTTCCACGGTGGAAGGAATGATGTTCTCGGCGGCGCATTTCATGATGTGCGAGCCGACCGGGGTCGAGCCGGTGAAGGCGATCTTGGCGATGCGTTTGCTGGTGGCCAGTGCTTCGCCGGCTTCTTTGCCGAAGCCTTGCACCACGTTGAGCACGCCCGGTGGCAGCAGATCACCGATCAACTCCATCAGCACGCAGATGCCCAGCGGGGTTTGCTCGGCAGGCTTGAGTACCACGCAGTTGCCGGCGGCCAGTGCCGGAGCGAGTTTCCACGCGGCCATCAGCAGCGGGAAGTTCCACGGGATGATCTGGCCGACCACGCCCAGCGGTTCGTGGATGTGATAGGCCACGGTGTTGCCGTCGATTTCGGCCGCGCTGCCTTCCTGAGCGCGCAGGCACCCGGCGAAGTAGCGGAAGTGGTCGGCCGCCAGCGGGATGTCGGCGTTGAGGGTTTCGCGGATGGCTTTGCCGTTGTCCCAGGTTTCGGTGATCGCCAGGGTTTCGAGGTTCTGCTCGATGCGGTCGGCGATTTTCAGCAGGATCAGCGAGCGCGCCTGCACCGAGGTCGCGCCCCACGCATCGGCAGCAGCGTGGGCGGCGTCCAGTGCCTTGTCGATGTCTTCGGCAGTGGAGCGGGGGAATTCGGCAATCGGCTGGCCATTCACTGGCGAGGTATTGGTGAAGTACTGACCTTTGACAGGCGCGACGAACTCGCCGCCGATGTAGTTACCGTACTTGCTCTTGAACGAGACTTTGGCGCCTTCAGTACCGGGGTGAGCGTAACGCATGATGTTGTTCTCCTTGGCTTTGTACTTATTAGAGAAACGCGCAAGTGCGCTTGCTATAAGCGTAGAGCAAAGGTCGGGCCATTGCCGCGCCGGGCAGGCAAATCAAGGCCTTGCGTGGTTTGTGTCGGACGGGCGGACGGAGCCTGTGCTGGTTTCGGTACAGAGGGGGTGACAGTTTGTACCGCTTTTGGCACAGCCTGTGACCGGCTGGTCTTGCCAGCATTGCAATGCGTCGATGGCTGGAGGATGCTGACTGCCAATCGCCCAGATGCACCCTTGTGGTGAGGGGATTTATCCCCGATGGGTTGCGAAGCAGCCCCAAAAAAAATTGTGGCGACTCAGATTCACCGCGTATGCCGGATTTACGACTGCTGCGCAGCCGATCGGGGATAAATCCCCTCACCACAAGGTATGTGCCAGCCAATAAAGAGGCGGCACTGATCTCGGGGAGAATAATAAGAAATGCACGACAACCATTTGAGTCGCCATGCCCAGCAGGTTCTCACCGTCAGTCAGGGCAAGCCGCACCTGCACGGGCCGGGTGCCGATCCGTCGATTGCCCGCTCGTGGCTGCGCTGTCTTGAGGACTACCACCTCGATCCGGCCCTGACCATGGCGCCTACGGTGCTCGAACACGGGCGCGTGCTTGAAAGCCGCGAGCGTCTGCAACAGGTGTTGCAGATTGCCGGCAACGAAATGAGCAGCCTGCATCAACAACTGTCCGGCGCCGGTCATGCGGTGCTGTTGACCGATGCGCGAGGAGTGATCCTCAACTGCGTCACCGCACCCGCCGAGCGCAAGATATTCGAACGTGCCGGCCTGTGGCTCGGCGCCGACTGGAGCGAAGCCTGCGAAGGCACCAACGGCATCGGCACTTGCCTGGTCGAGCGCCAGGCGCTGACCATCCACCAGGACGAACACTTTCGCGGTCGCCACACCGGCCTGACCTGCTCGGCGAGCCCGGTGTTCGACCCGCACGGCGAATTGCTGGCGGTGCTCGACGTCTCCTCGGCGCGCCACGACGTTTCGCGCCAGAGCCAGTTCCACACCATGGCGCTGGTCAATCTGTCGGCGAAGATGATCGAGAGCTGCTATTTCCTGCGCTGCTTCGATAACCAGTGGCTGCTGCGTTTCCATCTTCAGGCCGAATCCGTCGGTTTGTTCAGCGAAGGGCTGCTGGCGTTTGACGGCGAAGGGCGGATCAGCGCGGTCAACCAGAGTGCGCTGAACCTGTTGGGGCATATTCGCGGTGGTTTGCTCGGCAAGCCGGTGGAAGCGTTTTTCGATTGCTCGCTGGATGAACTGCTCGGTCGTGCCAGCGCCAATGCCAGCGCCAGTTGGCCGCTGCGCACCCGCGATGGGCGGCATCTGTTTGCCTTGCTGCGTGGCGAGTCGCGTAAACCGGAGAAGATCATGCCGGCCCCGGTCGTGGCCAAAGCTCAGCCACTGGCGGGCATCTGCCTCGGTGACGCCGCGCTGCAAGCGGATTTTCGCAAGGCGCTGCGGGTGTTCGAGCGCGACGTGCCGCTGCTCATCAATGGCGAAACCGGCTCCGGCAAAGAAGCCTTCGCCAAGGCTGTGCATCACGCCAGCCAGCGCGCCAACAAAGCCTTCGTCGCCCTCAATTGCGCGGCGATCCCGGAAAGCCTGATCGAGAGCGAACTGTTCGGTTATCGCGGCGGCAGTTTCACCGGCGCACGCAAGGATGGCATGCGCGGCAAGCTGCAGCAGGCCGATGGCGGCACGCTGTTTCTCGATGAGATAGGTGACATGCCGTTGGCGCTGCAAACCCGGTTGTTGCGGGTGCTGGAAGACCGGCAGGTGGTGCCGATTGGCGGCGAGCCGGAAGCGGTCAACGTGCGGATCATCAGCGCCACCCACCGTAATTTGCTGGAGCGGGTCGAAGACGGCAGTTTTCGTGAAGATCTGTATTACCGGCTCAATGGCCTCGAAGTTGCGCTGCCGGCGCTGCGCGAACGCAGTGATAAATCGCAGTTGCTGGATTTCCTGCTGGCCGAGGAGGCCGGCGGCGAGACAATCGTGATTGACGAGGCGGCCCGTCAGGCGTTGCTGGCGTTCAACTGGCCGGGCAACGTGCGGCAGTTGCGCAATGTTCTGCGCACGCTGGCGGCGTTGTGCGATGAAGGGCGGATCGGGCTGGACGATTTGCCGGCGATGATTCGGCAGGTACGGCCGCCGCTGGAGCTGAAGTCGGTTGAGTCTGAGCATCCGCTGGAGGACGCTGAACGTCTGGCGTTGCTCGATGCGCTGGAGCAAACGCGCTGGCACATGACCCAGACCGCGCAGCAGCTCGGGGTCAGCCGCAATACCCTCTACAGAAAGCTGCGTAAACACGGTATCGCCCGAACCGCATAAATCCCCCCGCAGGAGCTGCCGAAGGCTGCGATCTTTTGATCTTGTTCTTTACAGGATCAAAAGATCGCAGCCTCGTTGCACTCGTCAGCTCCTACAGGTGGAGTGATGGTGATCAGCTAAAGAGTGCGATTTCCCCCTCCCTGCGCTAACCTGCGGCCATGTTTTACGAGGTCGACTATGCACATTCATATTCTGGGTATCTGCGGGACTTTCATGGGCTCGATGGCGGTTCTGGCCAAAGAGTTGGGCCATCACGTGACCGGCTCCGACGCCAACGTCTATCCGCCGATGAGCACGCAGCTTGAGGCCCAGGGCATTCAACTGACCCAGGGCTACGACCCGGCCCAGCTCGATCCGGCGCCGGATCTGGTGGTGATCGGCAACGCCATGTCCCGCGGCAACCCGGCGGTGGAATATGTGCTGAACAAAGGCCTGCCGTACGTCTCCGGCCCGCAATGGCTGGCCGATCACGTGCTGCAAGGGCGCTGGGTGCTGGCGGTCGCCGGTACGCACGGCAAGACCACCACCAGCAGCATGCTCGCCTGGGTGCTGGAACACGCCGGCATGAGCCCGGGGTTCCTGATTGGCGGCGTGCCGCAGAATTTTTCGGTGTCGGCCCGTCTAGGCGGTACGCCGTTCTTCGTGATCGAGGCTGACGAGTACGACAGCGCCTTCTTCGACAAGCGTTCGAAGTTTGTCCACTACCGTCCGCGCACTGCGATCCTTAACAACCTTGAGTTCGATCACGCCGACATCTTCCCCGATCTGCCGGCCATCGAGCGGCAGTTCCACCACTTGGTGCGCACTATTCCGAGTGAAGGTCTGGTGATTCACCCTACCACCGAACCGGCCTTGCAGCGCGTGATCGAAATGGGCTGCTGGACTCCAGTGCAAACCACCGGTGCCGGCGGTCAGTGGCAGGTCAAGTTGCTCAAGGACGATGGCTCGGCGTTCGAAGTGCTGTTCGAAGGTGAGTCCCAAGGCACCGTTGAATGGGAATTGACCGGTCAGCACAACGTGGCCAACGCCTTGGCTGCTCTTGCAGCGGCGCGGCATGTCGGTGTGGTGCCTGCGATGGGCATCGCCGGCTTGAGCGCGTTCAAGAACGTCAAACGCCGAATGGAGAAGGTCGCCGAAGTGCGCGGCATCACCATCTACGACGACTTCGCCCACCACCCGACGGCCATCGCCACCACCCTCGATGGTTTGCGCAAGCGCATCGGCGACGCACCGCTGATCGCGATCATCGAACCGCGCTCCAACTCGATGAAGCTCGGCGCGCACCGTGACGGTCTGCCGGACAGCGTGGTCGATGCCGATCAGGTGATCTGGTATGCCCCGGCCAACCTCGGTTGGGATCTGGCAGCCACCGCGGCGCTGTGCAGCGTGCCGTCGATTGTCAGCGATTCGCTCGAAGGCATCATCGAACGCGTGAAGAGCCAGGCGCAACCCGGCACCCACGTGGTGATCATGAGCAACGGCGGCTTCGGCGGCCTGCACGGCAAGCTCGCCGAGGCACTGCAATGAACACGTTCGCCCAGAGCGGCGGTCCGGAGCGCATCACGCTGGCGATGACCGGCGCGTCCGGCGCGCAGTACGGTTTGCGCCTGCTCGATTGCCTGGTGCGCGAAGATCGTGAAGTGCACTTCCTGATCTCCAAGGCTGCGCAGCTGGTGATGGCCACCGAGACCGATGTCACGCTGCCGCCCAAGCCGCAGATGATGCAGGCGTTCCTTACCGAATACACCGGGGCGGCCGCCGGGCAGATCCGCGTGTACGGCAAGGAAGACTGGATGTCGCCGGTGGCCTCGGGCTCCGGCGCGCCAGCGGCGATGGTTGTGGTGCCGTGTTCCACCGGTACCCTGTCGGCGATTGCCACCGGTGCCTGCAACAATCTGATCGAACGCGCAGCGGACGTCACCTTGAAGGAGCGTCGCCAGTTGATTCTGGTGCCGCGCGAGGCGCCGTATTCGAGCATTCATCTGGAACACATGCTCAAGCTGTCGAACATGGGCGTGACCATCCTGCCAGCGTCGCCAGGCTTCTATCATCAGCCGCAGACCATCGACGACCTGATCGATTTCGTTGTCGCGCGGATTCTCAATCTGTTGGGCATTCCTCAGGACATGCTGCCGCGTTGGGGCGAGCATCATCTGAGCAGCGATGAATAAGCTGCTGACGATTGTGCTGGCGCTGCAACTGGCCGGCTGCGCCACCGCGCGTACGCTGGATGCAGCCAAACCGGGCGCGCCAGTGGTGTATTCCGGGACGCGCCTGGATTTGTATGCGATGAATGGCGGGTGCTGTGCGATGGATCGCTTCGGGGCCGAGGCGCCGAGCTATCCGGGGGTGGACCTGCCGGCGAGTGCGTTGCTCGATACGTTGCTGTTGCCGTTGTCTTTGCTGACCGTGATTGGCGTGAGCTTTCAGGCGACTGGTGGGTTGTAGGGGAGTGCTGCGCACTCCATTCGCGAGCAGGCTCGCTCCCACATTTGCACCGCGTCCCCATGTGGGAGCGAGCCTGCTCGCGAAAGCTTTCGTCCAGGCGCTATGAATTATTTGCCGAGCTTGCGCAGCTCATCCGACTCGACGATCCGCACCCCATCCTGTTCTTCCAGCGCCAGACGCCACATCGCCCGGGCCAGTTGGCAGGCTTCGATGCCGCGGTATTTGCCGGGAATCAATTTGGAAAACGGCGCGGCCAGTTGTTCGCCCAGGCGCGGCTCGGTGCGATCGCCCAGCAACAGCGATGGTCGGCAGATGGTCAGTTGCGGCCAGTCCTGCGCGCGCAACGCCTGCTCCATCTCACCTTTGACCCGGTTGTAGAAAATCGACGATTTCGGATCGGCGCCCAGTGCGCTGATCACGATCAGGTGCCGCGCGCCCATCTCCCGCGCACGTTTGGCGAACGCCACGACCATGTCCAGATCCACCGCGCGGAACGCGGCTTCGGAACCCGCCTGTTTGATCGTGGTGCCGAGGCAGCAATAGGCGATATCGACGCGACCACTGAGTTGCGGCAGAAACGCCTGCGGGTCGCCCACCGGGTTTTCCAGGTGCGGATGTTCCGCCAGTGGCCGGCGGGACGGGGCGAGCACGCGGGTGATCGTCGGCTCGTTGAGCAAACGGTCGAGCAGGTGCTCACCGGTCAGTCCGGTGGCTCCGGCAAGCAATACGTGCTGAGGCGTCAAGTACATAGTGTTTCTCCCTTGATACTGTTCAGCTTAGTTGCTGTTTGTGGCTCCGTCGTTCAACGCAGCACTCTGCAACGCTTTTCTGGCCTGCTGCTTACGCAGCAGTTGCCAGTGCGCCAGCACGGTTTTCGGTGCCCAGATCTGCGGCTCCGAGGCTTCGAAGTTGTCCGCCAGTTCGCGCTCTGCGACGGTGGCCTTGGCCAGTTTGAAGGCTTGCTCGAGGTCGTCGGTCTGGTTCAGCGCCTGAGCGAACAAGGCGTCGCCGAAGTAGGTGAAGTTGGCTTCTTCCGAGCAACCGAACGACACGCGGTCGGCTCGCGAGGCGGTCATGATCAGGGTGCGCTCATCTTTCAGCGCGGGGATGAAACCACCGGAATAGCACGATGAAATCACGATCACCTTGTCGCGATTCTTCAGCGGCGCCAGCACCGTGGCGAGTTCGTCGGCGGGCAGGTCGGCGAGCTCCATGCGCGGCTGGTCGAGCACCAGCTCGTGTTCGGCGGTGCCGTGGCTGGTCAGGTAGATGAACACCAGGTCTTCCGGGCCGCTGCG
Source organism: Pseudomonas sp. m6p (assembly GCF_055760375.1). Lineage (NCBI taxonomy): Bacteria > Pseudomonadati > Pseudomonadota > Gammaproteobacteria > Pseudomonadales > Pseudomonadaceae > Pseudomonas > Pseudomonas sp. m6p. The sequence continues at coordinate 5,003,491 of NZ_CM147084.1, read as the reverse complement.
CTCTGCGAGGGTCTGCGCGGCGCGGCGCAGGTTTTCGCGGGTGGCCATTGGCCGGTCGGTGAGGTGGTCACGGTGGTTGACCAGACGAATCTGGCCGAAAGCGCCGAAACGTGTGGTGAGCATGTTGGCGACGTAGTCGGACTCGCGCAGGAACACGCTTTGCTTGCCGTCGCCACCGAGGGTCAGGGTGTACAGCTCCACCGCCGGGGTCGAGGCGGGCACGGCGGCCAGCGCGTTTTCGAGCAGGCGGCCCTGGGCCAGCAGACCGAGTTCGAGGGTGTCGGGCAGCAGCTTGCCGTCGGCGTCACGCACGCGCTGACCGTTGATCCAGGTGCCGCTGAGCACGGTGCCGTCGGTCAGCACCAGGGTGCCGCGCCCGGCGTAGCTGTCGCTGTCGAACTCACCGATGTAGAAGCTGCCGTCAGACAGGTTCAAACGGCCCTGGCCGCTGAAGCGCCAGTCATTGAAATAGCCGATGTAGTGGCTGCCGTCGGCGCCGATCAATTCGCCCTTGCCGGTCAGCGCGCCTTCCTTGAACTGGCCGAGCCACACGTCGCCGTCGGCGTTTTCATAGCGGCCTTTGCCGTGCAGTTGGCTGTTCTTGAAACCGCCGACATAGATGTCGCCATCGGCACTGTTGAACGTGCCATTGCCTTCGAGCTGGCCGTTGACGAAATGGCCGCTGAAGGTGTTGCCGCTGGCATCGCCGCGCTGGCCTTCGCCGTTGGGTTTGCCGTGGGCGAATTGGCCCTGATAGGCGCTGCCGTCGTCCATTTCCAGACGCCCCAGCCCGGAATACTGGTCAGCCTTGAACTCGCCACGGTAGGTCATGCCGTTTTCTTTCAGCGTGCCTTCGCCATCGCGTCGGCCCTGCTTGAAACCGCCGGTGTAACTGCTGGCATTGGTGGTCAGACTGCCTTGGCCGTCGAACAGGCCCTGCTGGAACTGGCCGCGATAAACCTCGCCGTTGCTGCCGTGCCATTCGCCCTGGCCATGCCATTGGCCCTTGTCGAACTGCCCGGCGTACCAACTGCCGTTGGGATAGTCGACGCGGCCCTGGCCTTGCAGCAAGCCGTTGACCAGTTCACCGCGATAGCGTCCGCCGTCCGGCAGGCGTGCATCCGGGGGCAGCAGCGATTCGCCGTCGCCGCACGCGGTGAGCATCAGGGTCAGGGCAAGGGGTGCAAGAGAAGCGAGTGGGCGCATAGCGGGATCCGGGCAATTAGGCGACCGAGTATGCCGCAGCCATGTGACCTTATACAGCCGGGAAAACAGCGCGGATGCGAAACAGCGTGCGCTGTTTCGCATCCGGTGACTCAAACGAAGCAGAGCGACAGCGGTTCGGCGATATAGGCCGGTTTGTCCGAGCCTTCTATCTCAAGCGTCGCGGTGGCCTTGAGCAGCCATTGACCGGGTTTTTTCTCGGTCACTTCGGCCAGGTCGACTTTCAGGCGCACTCTTGAATTGACCTTCACCGGCTGGATGAAACGCACGCTGTCCAGACCGTAATTGACCACCATCTTCAGGCCTTGCGGCAGCACGAGGATGTCTTCCATCAGTTTCGGGATCAGCGACAACGACAGGAAACCGTGTGCAATGGTGCTGCCAAATGGCGTTTGCGCGGCTTTGACCGGGTCGACATGGATGAACTGATAATCCCCGGTGGCTTCGGCGAACAGGTTGATGCGCTCCTGATCGATGGTGAGCCATTCGGAACGTCCGAGTTCCTTGCCGACATAATCTTTGAGCTCTGCAACGGGAACATAGGGCATTGAGACTCTCCTTGGGTTCATCGGTTTTATAGTTTTTCAGGTGGGGGATTTGACCGCCCTGCGAACCACTGTAGATCATCATGGCGTTTTGCTCCGGTCAACCGACCATGCTTTTGGCGAATGCCGATCCATAGCGCCGCCGTGCTTATAATGCCGAGGACTTGCGGGGGGAGATGTCTGATGTTGTTACGTGGCCTGACCATGCTGGTGCTGTTTCAACTGCTCGGCACGGCACTCAACCATTTGCTGTTGCCGGTGCTGCCGGGGCCGATCATCGGTCTGCTGCTGTTGCTGGTGTTCCTGATCATGCGTGGTGAAGTCGGCGAGCCGCTGAACCTCGCCGCCGGCAGCCTGTTACGTTATCTGCCGTTGCTGCTGGTGCCGCCGGCGGTGGGCGTGATGGTGTATGCGAGCGACATTGCCGCGGACTTCTGGGCGATTGTCGGCGCGCTGGTGCTGTCGTTGATCCTGTCGATGGCCTTCGCCGGGGTGCTGATGCAACGGCTGGTCAAGCGTCACGCACCGAACTCGGAGGACGCTTGATGCTCTTCGATTGGCAAGGTGCCTGGGCTTCGGTGATTCATCATCCGCTGTTCGGCATCGGCATCACCCTCGGTGCCTATCAACTGGTGCTGGCGGCGTTCGAGAAAACCCGCTGGATCTTTCTGCAACCGGTGCTGGTCTCGATGCTGTTGGTGATCGGCGTGCTGGTCGGCTGCGGCCTGACGTATGCCGAGTACCGCAAGAGCACCGAGATCCTCAGCATTCTGCTGGGCCCGGCGACGGTGGCGTTGGCGGTGCCGTTGTATCTGAACCTCAAGCGCATCCGCCAATTGTTCTGGCCGATTTTTACTACGCTGGTGATAGGCGGGGTAGTCGCCACGGGCATGGGCGTGTTGCTCGGCTGGTGGTTCGGCGCCGAGCACATGATTTTGATGACCATGGCGCCAAAGTCGGTGACTTCGCCGATTGCGATGCTGGTGGCCGAGCAGATCGGTGGCGTGGCGGCGCTGGCGGCGGTGTTCGTGTTGATCACCGGGGTGATTGGCGCGATCTTCGGCCCGGCGTTGCTGACCCGGCTCGGCGTGCACAGTCCTGAAGCGCGGGGCATGGCGCTGGGCATGACCGCACACGCGGTCGGCACCTCGGTGGCGCTGCAGGAAAGCGATGAGTGCGGCGCCTTCGCGGCGCTGGCGATGAGTCTGATGGGCGTGGCCACGGCAGTGTTCCTGCCGTTGGCGGTGTCGATGGTGGTCTAAGGAAATGTCTATGAGTCTGCCGCTTTTCCCGCTGAACACAGTGCTGTTTCCCGGCTGCAACCTTGACTTGCAGATCTTCGAGGCGCGCTACCTGGACATGATCGGCCGCTGCATGAAACAGGGTGGCGGCTTTGGCGTAGTGTGCATCCTCGACGGCCACGAAGTCGGCGTCGCGCCCGAAGGCTTTGCCCTGGTCGGCTGCGAGGCGCGGATCACCGATTTTCAGCAACAGGACAACGGTCTGCTCGGGATCCGGGTGCAGGGCGGGCGGCGTTTTCAGGTGTTGCGCACGGAAGTGCAGCGCGATCAGTTGATCCTCGCCGACGTCGAATGGCTGGACGATGAACCGGAGCAACCGCTGCAGGACGAAGACGCCGATCTGGTGGCGCTGCTCAAGGCCTTGGCCGAGCACCCGATGGTCGAGGCGCTGAACATGGGCACCGAAGCGCTGGGGCAGCAGTCGCTGGCCAATCAACTGGCGTATCTGTTGCCGTTCGCCGAAGAAGACAAGATCGACCTGCTGCAACTCGACGATCCGCAGCAGCGACTGGATGCGATCCAGGCGCTGCTCGATGAGCTGCAGGGCGAGCTGTTCGCCTGAGCGAAAAAGATCGCAGCCTGCGGCAGCTCCTACATGAGATTCATTTCATACCCGCGCCATCGTGCGCATGTGAAATCAAAACCCTGTAGGAGCTGCCGCAGGCTGCGATCTTTTGCTTCTCAATAAGCGTAACGCAACATCGTGTCCGGTAGATGCCGCAGAACGAACAGGCTGAACAGCACCAGCAGTGCCGGCAGAATCAGCCACCAGACCTTGAACGGCATGGCGTTGAGCGGCGCCTTGCGCTGACTCAGCCACAGGCCCGCTGCACACACGCATGCCGCCAGCATCGCACCCGCCAGAATATCTGTCGGCCAATGCGCGCCCAGATAGACTCGTGACAAAGCAATCGACAGCGCCGGAATACAGCCGAGCAGCAGCCAGGTCAAGCGCATGCGCGGCGGTTGGCCGCGACCGGCGAGGACCGCCAGCACCAGAAACAGCGCGAACGAACCGGAGGCATGACCGCTGGGCATGCTGTAGCTGGTCAACGGATCGGTCAGCACTTCCGGGCGGACCCGGGCGAAAAACTGTTTGGTGACGGTATTGAGGAGCGCGGTGCACAGCAGCACGCCACCGGCAAAGATTGCCTGGCGCCATTGCCGGCACAGCAGCAACAGACCGGTGAGCAGGGCGCTGAACATCAACATATTGCGGAATTCACCGATCAGGGTGAAGGTCACCGCGATTTCATCGAGCATCGACTGCCGATGTTCCTGCACCAAGGTCATCACGCCCTGGTCGAGGGCGTGCAGATACGGATAGCCAATAAACAGGCCGATCAGAATCAACAGGCTCATGCTGCTGATCCAGATTGTCGCCCGGCGATGCTGGCGCAAGCTGCTGTTGACGCTCAGGCCGACCATCACTGCGATACTGGCCGCAACAATGCCGGCCTGCAGCCAGAAACCTTCCGGCAGCGGCAAGCGGATCGCCGCGCCGGTGGCCCAACCCGGCAGCAGGTAGGCGACGCTCCAGCCAGCGGCGGCCAGCAGGCTGACGGCGGCGAAACGCGGGAAGGGCATGTCGCACATCCCGGCGACCATCGGCAACATCGGCCGCAGCGGGCCAATGAAGCGCCCGACCAGCAGGCTGGCGATGCCGTAACGCTGGAAGTAGGTTTCGGCCCCGGCCATCCATTCCGGATGGTGGCGCAGACCCGGCAGGCGGCGGATGTTCTGGTGGAAATGGCGGCCCAGGTAATACGACACCGCATCGCCCAGAAGCCCGCCCAGAAAGCCCAGCAGCAGGGTTTCACTCAATGACAGTGCACCGCTGCCGGCCAGTACGGCCACGGCAAACAACAGCACGGTGCCGGGCACGATTATTCCGGCAATGGCCAGACACTCCACGAATGCGACGATAAACACCGCAGCGGCCAGCCACTGCGGATTGGCCGCCAGCCATCCGGTTACGCTATCGAGCCATGGGCCCATACCAAAAAACTCCAAACCATTGATGATCCCTGTAGGAGCTGCCGCAGGCTGCGATCTTTTGATCTTTTAACAGCAAAGATCGCAGCCTGCGGCAGCTCCTACAGGGTTACGTGTTTACAACAGGAAATAATCGCGCCCTTCGACCTGACCCCGGCGCAACGGGTTCCGCGTGCACCACTGGGCATACGCGGCGTCGACGAAGCGGTACATCAGGTGTTCGTCGCGGCCATGGGGGATGCCCAGGCGGGTGGTCTGAATGATCTGCGTCGGCGCCGGGCCGGTGTCTTCCACCAGCAGCAGTTCATGGTCGAAACGCTTGGCGTCCCACATCGGCACTTTCAGCCCAAGCGCCTTGCACAGCAGTGTCTGCCCGGCGCACAGCTTTTGCGAAGGACGCGGCCGGCCTTGGGCATCGGGATTGTTCAGCAGCATTTGCGCCAGGCTCGCCGGTCCGCTGATTTCATCGACCCACGGGTAGGCGGATTTGATCAACACCGCATTGCCGGGCCCCTGAGCGCTGAAGTTCAGCGAATCGCCGCCACGGGCGTAATACATATAAATGTGTCCACCATCCAGAAACAAAGCCTTACGCTTTTCCGTGTAGCCGAGAGACGCGTGACTGCCTTTTTCCGCGCAGTAATAGGCTTCGGTTTCGATGATCCGGGCGCTGAGCCACAGATCGCCGACCCGGTGGCGGATGACTTTGCCGAGCAGATCGCGGGCCAGCACTTGCGCGTCACGGTCGAAAAAATTGTCCGGAAGGCCCAGTGGCAGGCGCTCGGCGGTGGCGCGAACGGTCAGGTTGGACATGGCAAACGGTGTTTATCCAGGCGAAGGAGGTCGTGATGATAACAATCCGCGGCTTAATTACGGCTGAACGTCGGCAAATTGCAGTCCATTTCGACCATCCGCCTGTCACCGCTGTTAGTCCCGGGACGCGACAGCTATAATCTGCCGCTTTCCTCTTTGCCAAGACCCCAACAGACCATGACTGAGTCCGTTCTTGACTACATGACCCGATTGGGTCGCGCCGCCCGCGAAGCTTCCCGGGTCATCGGCCGTGCCAGCACCGCGCAGAAAAACCGCGCCTTGCAGGCTGCTGCCAATGCGCTGGACGCTGCTCGCGCCGAGCTGGCCGCAGCCAATGAACAGGATCTGGCCGCCGGTCGCGCCAATGGTCTGGAGCCAGCCTTGCTGGAACGTCTGGAACTGACTCCCGCGCGCATCGACGGGATGATCGTCGGCCTGCGCCAAGTGGCAGCACTGCCGGATCCGGTCGGTGCGATCCGTGACATGAGCTTCCGCCCGTCCGGCATTCAAGTCGGCAAGATGCGCGTGCCGCTGGGTGTGATCGGGATCATCTACGAATCCCGGCCCAACGTGACCATCGATGCCGCCAGCCTGTGCCTGAAGTCCGGTAACGCAACCATCCTGCGCGGTGGTTCCGAGGCGATTCATTCCAACCGGGCGATTGCCGCGTGCATCCAGCGCGGTCTGGCCGAGGCCGAATTGCCGGCAGCCGTGGTGCAAGTGGTCGAAACCACCGACCGCGCTGCCGTCGGCGCGATGATCACCATGCCCGAGTACGTCGACGTGATCGTGCCGCGCGGTGGCCGTGGCCTGATCGAGCGCATCAGCCGTGACGCCCGCGTGCCGGTGATCAAGCACCTGGACGGCATCTGCCACGTTTATGTCAGTGCCCACGCCGATCTGGCCAAAGCCCAGCGCATCGCCTTCAATGCCAAGACTTACCGTTATGGCATCTGTGGCGCGATGGAGACGCTGCTCGTCGATCAAAGTGTTGCGAAGGATTTCCTGCCGGCGATGGCTGCCCAGTTCCGCCAGAAAGGCGTCGAGCTGCGTGGCTGCGAACGCACCCGGGCGATCATCGACGCGATAGCGGCCAGTGAAGACGACTGGAACACCGAGTATCTGGCACCGATCCTGTCGATCCGCGTGGTCGACGGGCTGGACCAGGCCATCGAACACATCAACCATTACGGCTCGCACCACACCGACTCGATCGTCAGCGAAAACCTCGCCGACACCCGGCGTTTCGTCGCGGAAGTCGACTCGGCGTCGGTGATGATCAACACCCCGACGTGCTTCGCCGATGGATTCGAATACGGATTGGGTGCCGAGATCGGCATTTCTACTGATAAGCTGCACGCCCGCGGCCCGGTGGGTCTCGAAGGGCTGACCTGCGAGAAGTACATCGTGGTCGGTGATGGCCAGTTGCGCGGCCAGGCGACGGTCTGACTTGACCGACCTCGACCTGACAGCGCCGCAAACCGGCAGCGAGTCTCGCCCGCAACGCATTGGCGTACTGGGCGGCACGTTCGACCCGGTGCACATCGGCCATTTGCGCGGTGCGCTGGAAGTCGCTGAAGCGCTTGGGCTCGACGAGCTGCGCATGATGCCCAGCGCCCGGCCGCCGCATCGTGATACGCCGCAAGTGTCGGCGCAGGATCGGCTGGCCATGGTTGAGTGCGCGGTGGCCGGAGTGCCGCCGCTGGTGGTGGACGCCCGCGAATTGCAGCGGGACAAACCGTCCTGGACCATCGATACCCTGGAGTTGATGCGTGCCGAAATGGCCGCCGAGACCCAGGTTTTTCTGCTTTTGGGCTGGGACGCATTTTGCGGCCTGCCCACTTGGCACCGCTGGGAGGAGTTGCTCCAGCATTGCCACATCCTGGTGCTACAGCGCCCGGACGCCGACAGCGAACCGCCGGATGCCTTGCGCAACCTGCTGGCAGCGCGTTCGGTGAGCGACCCGCTGGCCCTGAAAGGGCCGAGCGGACAGATTGCATTCGTCTGGCAGACACCGCTCGCGGTTTCCGCCACCCAGATCCGTCAACTGCTGGCCAGCGGTAAGTCGGTACGTTTCCTGGTGCCCGACGCGGTCCTGGCCTACATCGATGCGCACGGTCTTTACCGTGCGTCGAACTGAACAAGGCGTGCTTCACTGATACGAATCCACGTATCGCCAAGCCGCCGAATATACGAGCAAAACGAGTTTTATATGACTGACAAAGACGTAAGCAAAGTTAAGCGCAAAGGCACGTTCAAGAGCGCACCGCTGCCGGAAGTCGCCAACACCAACGAGCCGCTCAAGGGCGACGAGCTGGTCAAGGTTGCCGTGGCAGCTCTGGAAGACGTCAAGGCACAAGACATCCAGATCATCGATGTGCGCGACAAGCAGAGCATCACCGACTACATGATCATCGCCACTGGTACGTCCAATCGCCAGATCAACGCGATGCTGGACAAGGTCCGTGAAGAAGTCAAAAAGCAGGGCGCCAGGCCGCTGGGCGAAGAAGGCAAGGGCGACAGCGACTGGGTGCTGCTCGACCTCGACCTGGTGATCGTGCACATGATGACTGCCTCGGCGCGTCAGTTCTACGACCTGGAGCGCCTGTGGGCCGGTGCCGAGCAAAGCCGTGCGGCAGATGCCAAGCACCACAGCCCGGAAAACACCCACGAGCATTTCACCAAGCTCAACAAAGACCAGCTGTAAGGGATTGCTGTGCGACTGCGACTGATCGCCGTCGGTTCACGCATGCCCAAGTGGGTGGAAGAAGGCTGGCATGAGTATGCCAAGCGTCTTCCGTCCGAACTGGCGCTGGAACTGGTGGAAATTCCGCTCAATACCCGTGGCAAGAACGCCGACGTGGCCCGTTTCATCCGCCAGGAAGGCGAAGCCATGCTGGCCAAGGTCGGGCCGAACGAGCGGATCGTCACGCTGGAAGTGCACGGCAAGCCCTGGAGCACCGAGCAACTGGCGGTCGAACTCGACCGTTGGCGGCTGGATTCGCGCACGGTCAACTTCATGGTCGGTGGCCCCGAAGGGCTGGCGCCGGAAGTCTGCGCCCGCGCCGACCAGCGCTGGTCGTTGTCGCCGCTGACCTTGCCGCACCCGCTGGTGCGGATCCTGATCGGCGAACAGCTGTACCGTGCCTGGACCGTGCTGTCCGGTCACCCTTACCACAAGTAGTCCTGCCCTCATGTCTCAGCCGATCCGCATCAAGGACCACGAAAAGGACGCCCGCCTGGTGCGTAGCCGCGTCGTGTTCGGGGCTGTTGCGGTCATGCTGTTGATCGGCGTATTGATTGCGCGGCTGTACTACTTGCAGGTGATCCAGTACGAGTATCACTCGACACTCTCGGAAAACAACCGCGTCCATGTGCAGCCGATTCCGCCGACCCGTGGGTTGATCTTCGACCGCAACGGCGTGGTGGTGGCGGACAACCGTCCGAGCTTCAGCCTGAGCATGACCCGCGAGCGCTCCGGCGACTGGCAGCAAGTGCTCGACGTGATCGTCGAAGTGCTGCAGCTGACGCCCGAGGACCGGGTGATCTTCGAAAAACGCATGCGCCAGGGGCGCCGGCCGTTCGAGCCGGTGCCGATTCTGTTCGAGCTGACCGAAGAGCAGATCGCCCGGATCGCGGTGAACCAGTTCCGCCTGCCCGGGGTGGAAGTGGTCGCGCAGTTGGTGCGTCATTACCCGCAGGGCGCGCATTTTGCGCACTCGGTGGGTTACATGGGGCGGATCAACGAGAAAGAGCTGAAGACCCTCGACCCGGTCAACTACAGCGGCACCCACCACATCGGCAAGACCGGCATCGAGCGTTTCTACGAGCCGGAGCTGCACGGGCAGGTGGGTTACGAGGAAGTCGAGACCAACGCCCGCGGCCGCGTGCTGCGCGTGCTCAAGCGGACCGATCCGATTCCCGGCAAGGACATCGTCCTGAGTCTGGACATCAAACTGCAGGAAGCGGCGGAAGCTGCACTGGGCGGGCGGCGCGGCGCAGTGGTGGCGCTCGATCCGAACACGGGCGAAGTATTGGCAATGGTCAGTCAGCCGAGTTTCGACCCGAACCTGTTCGTCACCGGCATCAGCTTCAAGGCTTATGCCGAGCTGCGCGACTCCATCGACCGGCCGCTGTTCAACCGGGTGCTGCGCGGTCTGTACCCGCCGGGTTCGACGATCAAGCCAGCGGTGGCGATTGCCGGTCTCGATGCCGGTGTGGTGACGGCGTCGAGCCGGGTGTTCGACCCCGGTTACTACATGCTGCCCAACTACGATCACAAGTACCGCAACTGGAACCGCACCGGTGACGGCTTCGTCGACCTCGACACGGCGATCATGCGTTCCAACGACACCTACTTCTATGACCTGGCGCACAAGCTGGGCATTGATCGGTTGTCGGCCTACATGAACAAATTCGGCATCGGCCAGAAGGTCTCGCTGGACATGTTCGAAGAATCTCCCGGCCTGATGCCGTCCCGCGAGTGGAAGCGTGCGACGCGCAAACAGGCGTGGTTCCCGGGCGAAACCCTGATTCTGGGGATCGGCCAGGGCTACATGCAGTCCACACCCTTGCAACTGGCGCAGGCCACGGCGCTGGTGGCCAACAAAGGCATCTGGAACCGGCCGCACCTGGCCAAGACCATCGAAGGTGCCAAACCGGTAGATGAAAACCCGATGCCGGACATCGTCCTGCGCGATCCGTCGGACTGGACCAAGGTCAATCACGGCATGCAGCAAGTGATGCACGGCGCCAGAGGGACCGCGCGCAAGGCGGCAATCGGTGCGCAATACCGCATCGCCGGCAAGTCCGGTACCGCTCAGGTCGTCGCGATCAAACAAGGTGAAAAGTACGACCGTTCCAAGGTTCAGGAACGCCACCGCGACCACGCCTTGTTCGTCGGTTTCGCCCCGGCCGACAACCCGAAAATCGTTGTTTCGGTGATGGTCGAGAACGGTGAGTCCGGCTCCGGTGTCGCCGCGCCCGTCGTGCGTCAGGTCATGGATGCCTGGCTTCTGGATCAGGAGGGTCGATTGAAGGCCGAATACGCCGGTCCTATCAGTGCGGAGGCTACGGCCCGTGATGAATAATTTTGATCGCATGCTCTCCAGTGAGGATGTGATGCGTCGTCGTGCGACGCTGCTGCAACGTCTGCATATCGATGGCCCGCTGTTGATCCTGCTGCTGATTCTCGCCGCGGGCAGTCTGTTCGTGCTGTATTCGGCGAGCGGCAAGAGCTGGGATCTGCTGGGCAAACAAGCCACTTCGTTCGGTATCGGCCTGGTGTCGATGATCGTCATCGCCCAGTTCGAACCGCGGTTCATGGCGCGTTGGGTACCACTCGGTTATGTGGTCGGCGTGGTGCTGCTGATGGTGGTGGACATCATGGGCCACAACGCCATGGGCGCGACGCGCTGGATCAACATCCCCGGGGTGATCCGCTTCCAGCCCTCGGAGTTCATGAAGATCCTGATGCCGGCGACGATTGCCTGGTATCTGTCCAAGCGCACGCTGCCGCCGCAGCTCAAGCACGTTGGTATCAGTCTGATGCTGATCGGTGTGCCGTTCATTCTGATCGTGCGCCAGCCTGACCTCGGGACGTCGCTGCTGATTCTGGCCGGCGGCGCGTTCGTGCTGTTCATGGGCGGGCTGCGCTGGCGCTGGATCCTCAGCGTGCTGGCTGCGGCGGTGCCGGTGGCGATCGCCATGTGGTTCTTCATCATGCACGACTACCAGAAGCAGCGGATCCTCACGTTCCTCGACCCGGAAAGCGATCCGCTGGGCACTGGCTGGAACATCATCCAGTCGAAAGCCGCGATCGGTTCCGGCGGCGTGTTCGGCAAGGGTTGGCTGCTGGGTACCCAGTCGCATCTGGACTTTCTGCCGGAGAGCCACACCGACTTCATCATCGCGGTACTCGGCGAAGAGTTCGGTCTGGTCGGCATCTGCGCGCTGCTGCTGATCTATCTGTTGCTGATCGGTCGCGGCCTGGTGATTACCGCCCAGGCGCAGACGCTGTTCGGCAAATTGCTCGCCGGTGCGTTGACCATGACGTTTTTTGTTTATGTTTTCGTCAACATCGGTATGGTCAGTGGCCTGTTGCCGGTGGTGGGGGTGCCGTTGCCCTTCATTAGCTACGGAGGAACTTCGCTGGTGACACTGCTGTCAGCGTTTGGGGTTTTGATGTCGATTCATACGCATCGCAAGTGGATCGCACAGGTTTGAATAAGGTGAAGAGTTCAATGCAAGTCATGCGCAGCTGGGCGACTCGTTACGCGCCGTGGGTCGGCCTGGTCGGCATCCTTGGCGGCGTGCAGCAAGCGCTGGCCGGCGATTACGAAGGCTCGCCACAGGTGGCCGAATTCGTCGGCGAAATGACCCGCGACTACGGTTTTGCCGGCGAGCAACTGATGGCCGTGTTTCGCGAGGCTCAGCGCAAACAGGCGATTCTCGACGCCATCTCCAAGCCCGCCGAGCGGGTCAAGCAGTGGAAAGAATATCGCCCGATGTTCATCACCGACGCGCGCATCGCCCGTGGTGTGGACTTCTGGCGCCAGCACGAAGCCGTGCTGGCCCGTGCCGAGCAGGAATACGGCGTACCGGCACAAGTCATCGTGTCGATCATCGGCGTCGAGACCTTTTTCGGACGTAATACCGGCAATTACCGGGTGATTGATGCGTTGTCCACGCTCGGATTCGACTATCCTCCCCGTGCCGAATTTTTCCGCAAGGAATTGCGTGAGTTCCTGCTGCTGGCCCGTGAAGAGCAGGTCGATCCATTGACCCTCAAGGGCTCGTACGCCGGAGCGATGGGCTTGCCGCAATTCATGCCGAGCAGCTTTCGCGCCTACGCGGTGGATTTTGACGGTGACGGTCACATCAATATCTGGACCAATCCGGACGATGCGATCGGCAGTGTGGCCAGCTATTTCAAGCGTCACGGCTGGGTCGCCGGGGAACCGGTGGTGAGCCGCGCTGACGTGCGCGGCGAGCAGGTCGACGAAGGTCTGACCACCGGCATCGAGCCGACGAAAACCGTCGGAGAGTTGCGGGCGCTGGGCTGGTCAAGTCATGATGCGCTGCGCGATGATATGCCGGTTACTGCATTTCGCCTCGAAGGCGACAACGGCCCTGAATACTGGATGGGCCTGAAGAATTTCTACGCGATCACGCGTTATAACCGCAGCGTGATGTACGCCATGGCCGTACATCAACTGTCTGAAGAGCTGGTAAAAGCACGGGGCGTCAAGTAATGCGGGCATTGCCTATCAATAAACCCCTGAAGCTGGTGGCATTCGCCGCGTTGGCGGTGCTGGTCGCCAGCTGTTCGACCAGCCGCGCGCCAACCCAGAAGACCTCGTCCACCGCCGTGCGTGCACAGCCGGGGCTGGACATCAACCGCGCGCACAAAGACGGCGCGCCGTGGTGGGATGTCGATGTTTCGCGCATCCCGGACGCCACGCCGACCCTGCACACCGGTCCGTACAAGGCCAACCCGTACACCGTGCTGGGCAAGACCTATTTCCCGTTGCAGGAATCCAAGACCTACGTCGCCTCGGGTACCGCTTCCTGGTACGGCACCAAGTTTCACGGGCAGAACACCGCCAACGGCGAAGTGTATGACCTGTACGGCATGAGTGCCGCCCACAAGACTCTGCCACTGCCCAGTTACGTGCGGGTGACCAACCTGGACAACAACCGGAGCGTGATCCTGCGGGTCAACGATCGCGGGCCGTTCTATTCGGACCGGATCATCGACTTGTCCTACGCAGCCGCGAAGAAGCTCGGTTATGCCGAAATCGGCACCGCGCGGGTCAAGGTCGAGGGTATCGATCCGCAGCAATGGTGGGCCGCGAAGGGCCGTCCGGCGCCGCTGATGCTTAACGAACCGCAAGTCGCGCAGAATAGCGCCCCGGTGATCACGGCTTCGGCCGGTACCATCGAGCAGTGGACCCCGCCGCCGCAGCAACATGCCTCTGATACTGTCCCTGTACAGATCAGCGCAAAAAAAAACGCTTCTGCACCAGCGTCTGGCCAGTATCTGCAGGTGGGCGCGTTCGCCAACCCGGACGCTGCAGAACTCCTGAGGTCGAAGCTCAGCGGGATGGTGAGCGCTCCGGTGTTCATCAGCTCGATCGTGCGCAATCAGCAGACCCTGCACCGGGTACGCCTAGGGCCGATCGGATCGCCGGGTGAAATCGCTCAGGTGCAGAACAGTGTGCGCCTGGCCAACCTCGGTTCGCCGAGCGTGGTCACCGAGTAAGAAACGTAGCACTTGATTGACGGTTCACTTGCGGTTTTGGGGGGTGGACCAGGTTGTTGGCTCGTCGAAGAACAAAAGCCCGGCAAGGGTGACTGGAGTGAGCAACTGAACACGCGATGGCCCGTTAGAAGGCTGTCTGAATAGTTTTGCCTTCGGGCAAGTTTCCATTAGCGATTTCGAGAGACGGATGAACATCACCACCTTTGCCAAACGCCTGTGTCTGCTAGTCCCGCTGCTCCTCTCGCCAGCCGCCTTCGCGGCCGAGATGATGCCGTCGCCACCTCAACTGGCTGCAAAAGCCTACGTGCTCATGGACGCCAGCAGCGGCAACGTGCTGGTGGAGAACAACGGTGACCAGCGTCTGCCGCCAGCCAGCCTGACCAAACTGATGACCGCGTACATCGCTACGCTGGAAATCCGTCGTGGCCAGATCGGTGAGAACGACCCGGTGACCGTCAGCGAAAACGCCTGGCGTACCGGCGGTTCGCGGATGTTCATCAAAGTCGGCTCGCAAGTGACCGTCAGCGACCTGCTGCACGGCATCATCATCCAGTCCGGCAACGACGCCAGCGTTGCGCTGTCCGAGCACATCGCCGGCAGCGAAGACGCGTTCGCCGACCTGATGAACAAGACGGTCGCCGATCTGGGCATGACCAACTCGCACTTCATGAACCCGACCGGTCTGCCGAACCCTGAGCACTACTCGTCGGCTCACGACATGGCGATCCTGGCGCGCGCGATCATCCACGAAGACCCAGCTCACTACGCGATCTACTCGCAGAAAGAGTTCTTCTGGAACGGCATCAAGCAGCCTAACCGCAACCTGCTGCTGTGGCGCGACAAGACCGTTGACGGTCTGAAAACCGGTCACACCGACGAAGCCGGTTACTGCATGGTGTCCTCGGCTGTACGTGACGGCCAGCGTCTGATTGCTGTGGTGTTCGGCACCAACAGCGAAGTGGCTCGTGCTGCTGAAACCCAGAAGCTGCTGACCTACGGCTTCCGCTTCTTCGAAACCCAGACCTTCTATCAGAAGGGCACCGAACTGGCTCAGGCCCCGGTGTGGAAAGGCACCACCAGCCAGGTCAAGGCCGGCCTGGCTGAAGACCTGACCATGACCCTGCCAAAAGGCCAGCTGAAAAAACTCGCTGCCAGCATGACCATGAACCCGCAACTGACCGCGCCAATCGCCAAGGGCGACGTGATCGGTAAAGTCGAAGTGAAACTGGACGACAAGGTGGTGCACAGCGCCGACCTGATCGCTCTGGACGCTGTCGAGGAGGGTGGTATCTTCCGCCGCATGTGGGATAGCATCCGTCTATTCTTCTACGGCTTGTTCAACTGATTTGTGTTGACCTGCATGGCCCCGCCCCGATCCGGTGCGGGGCCATGTGCGTTACCACGGCTTGCGCTCTAGAGGCCGTTACGCCATGACCGATACCGAAGTAAAGGCGCCAAAGATCGAATTTCCGCAAACTGATTATCCGATTAAGGTGATCAGCGATACGGGCGTCGGCAACAAAGACAAGATCATCGACATCGTCAAGAAACACGCGACCATCAATGATGAGCGCATCGACGAGCGTCAAAGCAGCAACGGCAAGTACACCACCATCCAGTTGCACATCGTCGCGACAGACCAGGATCAGCTGTACAACATCAACAGCGAGCTGCGGGCTTCCGGTTTCGTGCACATGGTGTTGTGATGCCGGGCACGCTGGGCTTTCGCGAACTTGGCCAGATGGCTTACGAGCCGGTCTGGCATGCCATGCAACGCTTCACCAACGAACGCGGCAGCAATGCCGCCGACGAAATCTGGCTGGTCGAGCACCCACCGGTGTTCACCCAGGGCCAGGCCGGCAAGGCCGAACACCTGCTGCTGCCGGGTGATATCCCGGTAGTACAGGTCGATCGCGGCGGGCAGGTGACTTATCATGGCCCGGGCCAGTTGGTTGCCTACCTGTTGCTGGATGTGCGCAAGCTGGGTTTCGGCGTACGTGATCTGGTCACGCGCATGGAACAGTGCCTGATCGAACTGCTGGCCAGCTACGGCGTCACCGCCGCCGCCAAGCCAGATGCTCCCGGCGTCTACGTCGACGGAGCGAAAATCGCTTCTCTGGGTTTGCGGATTCGCCACGGTTGCTCCTTTCATGGCCTGGCCTTGAACGTGGATATGAACCTGGAACCGTTTCGACGGATTAATCCCTGCGGCTATGCCGGGCTGGCGATGACCCAGCTGAGCGATCACGCAGGATCGATTGAATTTGCCGAGGTAAGTGCCCGGCTGCGCGCGCAGCTCGTCAAACACCTCGACTATGCTGAGCAGACGACCCTGACGGGCGGAATCGACTGATATGACTACTGATGCAGTGCAAACCATGATCCCGACGCTCGACGTGACCGAGCGCCCGGCCCCGCGTCCCAAGGTTGAAGCCGGCGTCAAGCTGCGCGGCGCCGAGAAGGTTGCACGCATCCCGGTAAAGATCATTCCGACCACCGAACTGCCGAAGAAGCCCGACTGGATTCGCGTACGCATCCCGGTTTCGCCGGAAGTCGACCGGATCAAGAGCCTGCTGCGCAAACACAAATTGCACAGCGTCTGTGAAGAAGCGTCCTGCCCGAACCTGGGCGAGTGCTTCTCCGGCGGCACTGCGACCTTCATGATCATGGGTGACATCTGCACCCGTCGCTGCCCGTTCTGCGACGTGGGTCATGGTCGTCCGAAGCCACTGGACGTCAACGAGCCGGAAAGCCTGGCCATCGCCATCGCCGACCTGAAACTCAAGTACGTGGTGATCACCTCGGTTGACCGCGACGACCTGCGTGACGGCGGTGCCCAGCACTTTGCCGACTGCATCCGCGAAATCCGCAAGCTGTCGCCGAACGTGCAGCTGGAAACCCTGGTCCCGGACTACCGTGGTCGCATGGACATCGCCCTGGAAATCACCGCTGCCGAGCCGCCGGATGTGTTCAACCACAACCTGGAAACCGTGCCGCGCCTGTACAAGGCCGCGCGTCCGGGTTCGGACTACCAGTGGTCGTTGACCCTGCTGCAGCGTTTCAAGCAGATGATGCCGCACATTCCGACCAAATCCGGCCTGATGCTGGGTCTGGGCGAGACCGACGAAGAAGTCATCGAAGTCATGAAGCGCATGCGCGAACACGACATCGACATGCTGACCCTCGGGCAGTACCTGCAACCGTCGCGCAGCCACTTGCCGGTGCAGCGTTTCGTGCACCCGGACACCTTTGCCTGGTTCGCCGAAGAAGGCTACAAAATGGGCTTCAAGAACGTTGCTTCCGGCCCGCTGGTACGTTCCTCGTATCACGCCGACGAGCAGGCGAAACTGGTCAAGGCCGAGCTGCTCGGTTCCTGATCCGGCGCTGAGCGCTTTGCGAAAATACCCGCCTCGGCGGGTATTTTTGTTTGCGCCTGCCACGCACCCTTTTGTTTGTCTCTGGACCTGACTACTGTGTGTGCATGAGTTCACAGGGAGACCATGGATGACCGTTCGACCGACCCACAGCCTTTTTCCGCATACACCCGTACCGGCGCTGCCATCCGAAGGGCTGATCGGCGTGATTGCCCCCGCCGGCCCCGGCGCGCTGGACACGCAAAAGGCTATGCAGTGGATGCGCACCCGCGGTTATGCGCTGAAGGTGTTCCCCGGTGTCTACGAAAAGGATGGCTATCTGGCCGGCAGCGATGACGTACGCCTCAACGACCTGCATGCCGCTTTCGCCGATCCCGAAGTCGACGCGATCATCTGCCTGCGCGGCGGCTACGGTACGCCGCGCCTGCTGGACCGGATCGATTACGATCTGCTGAGTCGTCACGCCAAGCCGTTTGTCGGCTACAGCGACATCACCGCGCTGCATCTGGCAATCAGTCGCTACGCCGGGTTCGTGACCTTCCACGGCCCGCTGCTCAACGCCGATCTGTTGGGCGACAAGGAACCACCGACCGTCACCTCATTCTTCGCCATGCTGCGCGGTCAGTTGAAGGCGGGCAGTGTGCTGAGCCATCCAGTGGCTTATCCGTTGACCACGGTCGAACCGGGCCTCGCTCACGGGCGCTTGCTCGGCGGCAATCTGGCGATGATTGCCTCGACGCTGGGGACGCCTTATGAAATCGACGTGGAAGGGGTGATTCTGCTGATCGAGGACGTCAACGAGCCGCTGTACAGGATCGACCGCTTGCTCACGCAGATGCGCCTGGCCGGGAAGCTGGCCCGATTGCGCGGGGTGCTGGTCGGTGATGTCGCTGGTGTCGATGTCGAGGCGCTGAATCGCTTGCTCAAGCAGACCTTCGAACCGCTACGGATTCCGGTGCTGTCGGGGTGGCGCAGCGGGCATTGTGATCCGAACCTGACGCTGCCGATGGGGGCGCTGGTTCGCTTGGACGCAGGGAAGAAGGAATTGATGCTGGAGCAGGATGTGGTCACCCGATAATGCTCGGGTGACGCAAAAAGATCGCAGCCTTCGGCAGCTCCTACATTGGATTAGTGTTTACCCTGTAGGAGCTGCCGAAGGCTGCGATCTTTTGATTTTGCTTTATTGAGTACGCAGGCTCTCAAGCAACTTATGCGTCGGATACCCGTCCGCCGGCCAGCCAAACGCCTGCTGGGCACTGCGGATCGCCTTGCGCGTATTGGCGCCGATAATCCCGTCAGCCGTGCCTGCATCGTAATTACGCGCGCTCAGCAGGGTCTGCAATTCGATACGCTCGGTGCGGCTCAGTGGCAGGTCATCTTTCGGCCACGTGCCGTTGATCAGGCCAGCGCCATTGAAGCGCTCGGACAACAGGCTCACCGCCAGTGCATAGGATGACGAGTTGTTGTACTTGAGGATCGCCCGGAAGTTGTCGAGGATCAGAAACGCCGGGCCACGATAACCGGCGGGTAGCAGCAGGGCGGCGGACAACTGTTCCGAGCCGGCCGGTGCCTGAATGCCATTGGGCAGGCTCACGCCCAGTTGACGCCATTCAGCGACAGTTTTGCGAATCGCGCCATCGGCCAGGGTGTAGTTGAAGCTGTTCGGCAATTGCACTTCGAAGCCCCACGGTTGACCACGCTGCCAGCCGGAGCTTTGCAGGTAGTGCGCGGTGGAGGCCAGCGCATCGGCCGGGCTGCCCCAGATGTCGCGGCGACCGTCACCGTCGAAATCCACCGCGTGGGTATTGTAGGTGGTCGGAATGAACTGGGTCTGGCCCATCGCACCGGCCCACGAGCCCAACATCTTCTCTGGAGTGATATCGCCCTGTTGCAGGATCTGCAGCGCCGCAATCAGTTGCGCATGGGCAAAGCCCGGACGACGACCTTCGTAGGCCAGGGTCGCCAGCGAGTTGATCACTGACTTGGTGCCCTGGAACTGGCCGAAATTGCTTTCCATGCCCCACACCGACACCAGTGCCTGACGATCGACGCCATATCGCTGTTCGATGCTTTGCAGGATGTCGGCGTACTGACTGATCAGCGCCTGGCCCTTGCGCACTCGCAGTGGCGAGAGGGCGCCATCGAGGTATTCCCACACCGGACGTGAGAATTCCGGCTGGCTGCGGTCGGCCTTGATCACGCTGGCATCGAAGCTGACATTGGCAAACGCGCGATCGAACAGCTCGGCGCGGATCCCGGCCGCCAGGGCATCCTTGCGGAAACCGGCCTGCCATTCGGCAAAGGTCTGAGTGGGCTGAAGATCAAGAGGGTCGGCGGACGGCACTACCGGCGGAATGATTGCCGGGGCTGTTGCGACAGGGGCGGCTTGGAGAGGTTGCGCATCGGCGGCGGTAGGTTTTTCCGCGCAGGCGACAAGCAGAATGAAGCTGGAGGCAGCGATCAGTTGGCGAACGGGCCAACGACGGGAAAGACGAAAGGGCATGCACGGTTCCAGGGGATACGATTCAGGTACAGACCTTAACATGACCGGGGGGCACTGCGCTTCAGGCAGCCAGAAAGTAAGAAGCCTCCCAGCTGTCAGACTGGAAGGCTTCGCGGCGGTAGCTGCCTTTGCCCTTGGTCGGTCGTTCCTGGCGGCTGCGGAACAGGGGTTGGGCAATAATGGATTTGGCCTTGTTCGGGCCATGTTTCGATGGCTTTTTGCTCATGAGGGTTCTCTCGAGTGAGTGGTTTTGCAGAGCAAATAATCTGCCGATGTTGGACGTCTGTCCAGTCCCTGATAGGTAGGAGTGTTCTCACGCTTTCGCGAGCAGGCTCGCTCCCACATTTGGAATGATTTTCAATGTGGGAGCGAGCCTGCTCGCGAAGGGTCGTTTGCGGTATGACAGATTATTCGGCGGGCAGCGAAAGGCGTTGGCCCGCCATCAACAACGCCAATCGGCTCAGGCTCATCCATGGCGAACCAGCGGCCTGACCCTTGATTTGCGCGTCAATGCGCTGGGCCTCCAGCAGCAACTGCGCCCAGCGTGGCGCCGAGTAGCGTTGCAGGGCTTTGCTCATCAGCGGTTTGCGTTTGTCCCAGACCGGCGGTTTCGCCTGACTGAAACACTTGTCCAGCGGCGTGCCCTGGCTGTACTGCAGCGAGATATTGGCCAGCAGGCGCAACTCCCGTGCCAGCGCCCAGAGAATCACCGGTGGCTCGACGCCTTCACCGCGCAGGCCTTCGAGCATGCGCAGGGCGTGGGCCGGTTCGCCGTTGAGTACGGCATCGGTCAGGCCGAACACGTCGAAGCGCGCACTGTCGGCCACCGCGGCCTGCACGGTTTCGACGGTGATCTGCCCACCTTCGGCCATCAGCTTGAGCTTTTCGATTTCCTGCGCGGCGGCGAGCAGGTTGCCCTCCACGCGTGCGGCAATCAGTTCGACCGCGTCCTGACTGGCCGACAAACCGGCTTGCGACAGACGCTGGCGAATCCAGCTCGGCAGCTGATTGGCATCCACCGGCCAGATCTGAATGAACTGGGTCTGCTGACCTTCGACCAGCGCCTTGCCCCACTTGGTCTTCTGCGCACTGCCGTCGAGCTTGGGCAAGCTGATCAGCAGCACGGTGTCTTCAGCGGGGCGTGAGCAGTATTCGATCAGTGCGGCAGCGCCCTTGTCACCGGGCTTGCCCGAAGGCAGGCGCAGTTCCAGCAGGCGTTTTTCGGCGAACAGCGACATGCTGGCGCCGGCCTGCAACAAGCTCCCCCAATCGAAATTGGCGTCGGCGGCGAACACCTGGCGTTCGTCGAAACCTTGTTGGCGGGCAGCACTGCGGATGGCGTCGGCGGCTTCCTGACACAACAGCGGGTCATCGCCGCTGATGATATAGACGGGCGCGAGCGCGCCTTGCAGGTGTTTGCCGAGTTGAGCGGGAGCGAGCTTCATAAGAGAGGGCGAACGGGGCGCCTCAGCGCCCCGTACGTCTTACTGCTGCGGCAGTTCGAGCGGCGACTGACGCGGGGTTTCCGCTTCAGCCTTCTGTGCCGCCTTCAGTGCATCGGCTTCAGCCCGGGCACGGTCGTTGGCCGCTTGCTGCAATTGCTGCAGTTGGCCCGGCGTCAGCTGTTGCAGGCGCAGCATCATGCGCTGAACCAATTCGCGACGGGTTTCGCGACGGGCGTCGTTGGCTTCCTGATCGGAGCCGACGAGGTTGTTGCCGTCGTGAATGAACACTTTCTGCACTTCGAGCTTGTCGCTCAGCAGGTTCAGATTGTGTTCGCCAACGATGTCGTAGTTCAGCACGGTGCTGACCTGGTATTCGCCCGTACGGCCGGCCCCGGCGTAGCTGAGGATGCGCTGGTTTTCCTGTTCGTCAGCCAGATACAGCTTGTACGGTGCGCC
Source organism: Pseudomonas sp. m6p (assembly GCF_055760375.1). Classification (NCBI taxonomy): domain Bacteria; kingdom Pseudomonadati; phylum Pseudomonadota; class Gammaproteobacteria; order Pseudomonadales; family Pseudomonadaceae; genus Pseudomonas; species Pseudomonas sp. m6p. The sequence continues at coordinate 4,981,572 of NZ_CM147084.1, read as the reverse complement.
GCTGTAGACCTTGACGCCGCTGGACTCGAGCACCTGACGCAGCTGGGTGACGGTCTCGCCATAAGCGTTACGGGCGCTCAGATCGAGCTCCTTGATCGACAGTTCGTTGGTGCCGGTGCCACGCAGCTGGAAACCGCAGGCGCTCAGCAGAACGGCGAGGCCCATCACCAGCAGATTGCGTTTGATCATTGTGTTGCTCCCCTTGAAACCATGTGGGCCGACCCTGCGGCCCGAAAGGTTTTACAGTGCGTCAGGCGAGCCTGACGCCCAATCCAATTTAGCTGGCGACGATGTTAACCAGTTTCCCTGGTACAACGATCACTTTGCGAATGGTCAGACCGTCGACGAAACGCAGCACGTTTTCGTTGGCGCGGGCCGCCGCTTCAACTTCTTCGCGGGTGGCGCTGGCCGGCATTTCGATCTGGCCACGCAGCTTGCCGTTCACTTGAATGACCAGTTGCAGGCTGTCCTGCACCAGTGCGCTTTCATCGACCGCAGGCCAGCCGGCATCGATCACCGGGTCAGCGTGGCCCAGTTGATTCCACAGCTCATGGCTGATGTGCGGCGTGATCGGAGCCAGCAACAACGTCACGGCTTCCAGACCTTCGTGAATCAGCGCGCGGTCCTGTTCGGTGCCTTGCGCGGCTTTTTCCAGCACGTTCATCAGCGTCATCACCTGAGCGATGGCGGTGTTGAATTTGTGGTTTTGGCCGACGTCGTGACTGGCCTGCTTGATGGCCAGGTGGATGGCGCGGCGCACGGCTTTCTGCTCGTCGTTCAGGCCGGCGATGTCCAGCTTGCCCGGCAGGCCCTGGGTCACATGGGCCTGCGCCAGACGCCAGACGCGCTTGAGGAAGCGGTGCGAGCCTTCAACGCCGGAGTCCGACCATTCGGCGCTCATGTCCGGCGGCGAAGCGAACATCATGAACAGGCGGCAGGTGTCGGCGCCGAACTGATCGATCATCGACTGTGGGTCGACGCCGTTGTTCTTCGACTTGGCCATTTTCTCGGTGCCACCGATTTCCACCGGCAAGCCGTCGGATTTCAGTTTGGCGCTGATGACCTTGGCTTTGCTGTCGCGCTCCAGTTCCACGTCCGCCGGGTTGAACCAGGTGTAGGCACCGTTGGCTTCGCGACGATAGTAAGTCTCGGCGATTACCATGCCCTGGGTCAGCAGGTTCTTGAACGGCTCGTTGGAGCTGACCAGACCTTCGTCACGCATCAGCTTGTGGAAGAAGCGCGCGTACAGCAGGTGAAGAATGGCGTGTTCGATACCGCCGATGTACTGATCCACCGGCAACCAGTGGTCGGCCGCGGATTTTTCCACCAGGCCACCTTCAAAGTGCGGCGAGGCGTAACGGGCGTAGTACCACGAGGACTCGACGAAGGTGTCCATGGTGTCGGTTTCACGCTTGGCAGGCTGGCCGCATTTCGGGCAGCTGCACTCGTAGAATTCCGGCATGCGCGCCAGCGGCGAACCGGCGCCGTCCGGCACCACGTCTTCCGGCAGCACCACCGGCAACTGGTCTTCCGGCACCGGCACGTCACCGCAGGTGGCGCAGTGGATGATCGGGATTGGGCAGCCCCAATAGCGCTGACGGCTGATGCCCCAGTCGCGCAGGCGGAACTGGGTACGCGAGGCGCCGAGGTTTTTCTTGATCAGGGCGACTTCCATGGCGTCGAAGGCGCCGGTGAAGTCCAGACCGTCGAACTCGCCGGAGTTGATCAGCGTGCCGTGCTCACCGTAGGCGTCTTGCCACGGAGCCGGGTTGGTGTCGCCGGAGCTGGTGCGCACCACCGATTTCACCGGCAGGTTGTACTTGTGGGCGAATTCGAAATCGCGCTCGTCGTGCGCCGGGACCGCCATCACGGCGCCGTCGCCGTAATGCATCAGCACGTAGTTGGCGACCCATACCGGGAGTTTTTCACCGGTCAGCGGGTGCTCGACGAACAGGCCGGTCGGCAGGCCTTTCTTCTCTTGAGTGGCGACGTCGGCTTCAGCGACGCTGCCGCCCTTGCATTCGGCGATGAACGCTTGCAGCTCAGGATTGTTCTGCGCGGCCTGGGTGGCCAGCGGGTGCTCGGCAGCCACGGCAACGTAGGTCGCGCCCATCAGGGTGTCCGGACGGGTGGTGAAGACCTTGAGGGTGCCGGCTTCGCCGATCGAGTCGACGTTGTACGGGAACTGCACTTCCATGCCGCGGGATTTGCCGATCCAGTTGCGCTGCATTGTCTTGACCTGTTCCGGCCAGCCCGTCAGTTCGTCGAGGCTCTCCAGCAGCTCATCCGCGTAAGCGGTGATCTTGAAGTAGTACATCGGGATTTCGCGCTTTTCGATCAGCGCGCCGGAGCGCCAGCCGCGACCGTCGATCACCTGTTCGTTGGCCAGCACGGTCTGGTCGACCGGGTCCCAGTTCACGGTGCCGTTCTTGCGGTAGATCACGCCTTTTTCGAACAGGCGAGTGAACAGCCATTGTTCCCAGCGGTAGTAGTCCGGCTTGCAGGTGGTCACTTCACGGGACCAGTCCACCGCCAGGCCCAGGCTGCGCAGCTGGGATTTCATGTAGGCGATGTTTTCGTAGGTCCACTTGGCGGGCGCCACGTTGTTCTTCATCGCGGCGTTTTCCGCCGGCATGCCGAAGGCGTCCCAACCCATCGGTTGCAGAACGTTCTTGCCTTGCATGCGCTGGTAGCGGGAGATCACGTCGCCGATGGTGTAGTTGCGCACATGCCCCATGTGTAGCTTGCCGCTGGGGTAAGGGAACATCGACAGGCAGTAGTAGGTTTCCTTGCCTGGCTGTTCACTGACTTCAAAGGACTTTTGCTCGTCCCAGAACGACTGGGCGGCGGCTTCGATTTCACGGGGCTGATATTGTTCGTGCATGGCTACTTTTGTACTGGATAGGGGTGGCCTAATCCTCTTCAACGCGCCCTCCGGGGGATGCTCCGGACAGGCTGGAAGTGGAATGACAGGAAGCGCCGTAGCATACATGACCGCGCTTGGCCTAGGGAAACCCTGATTACAGCTGTCTGGCCCCCGAAAACCGTGGCGAGGGCCGTTGGTCGCGGCGTTCAGCCGGTTTGTGCAGCGAAGCTAAGCTCTTATTGGGGAGTGAGTCTTATCTTCAATGAGGTGAGGGATGGTGGAGCAACGGCAAAAAAACGTGACGAAACCCGAGTTGTACGAACGGTTGATGGATCGTCTGGGCATGGCGCTCGACGCTGCCAAAACCGCTGGCCGGCTGCGCGACGAGCGCCCCGTGGAACTGGAATTGCGTGGCTTGAGCCCCGCCGAGTTCAAACTGGTCAAGGCCTATCTGGATCGCAGTGAGCGTGAAGCGCATGGATACCTGTCGCAGGCAGTGAAACAGCTCGATACAGCACATTCAGCCAAGGTCATCTGGCTCAAGGACAAGGCGCCCGGCAGAGACACCGTCAAGGTTCGTTCTGTACAGGCCAAGTAAACGCATGGCAGGTCAAATAACGGATCTTTTCCAACAGGATCCTGCCTGTCGGTTGTAACGCATCATTAACACTCTTAGGCTTCGGGCATCTCTGGAGATGCCCCGATGCCTTTTCGTTACTTCATCAAACAACTTCTGTTGCCGCCCGGCATTCTTTTGCTGCTGTTGCTGGTCGCCTGGTGGCTGCGCCGTTCCCGGCCGCGACTGGCCGGCCTGTGCTTTGCCCTGGGGTTGGGTGGTTTCTGGCTGATGAGCCTGCCGGTGGTCGTGCAGTGGGGCGCCAAGGCACTGGAACGTGAGCCGCCGCTGCCCCGTGATGCCTGGTCAATCCTGGCGCAGCGGGCCGATGCCATTGTGGTGCTGGGTTCCGGGCGCGAGCGCGGTGATCTGGCCTGGGGTGAGGATCAGCCGACTGGCGTGGGGCTGGAGCGTCAGCGCTATGCGGCGCGACTGGCCAAGGCCTCCGGGCTGCCGATTCTGACCAGCGGTGGCCTGCATTACGGCACGCCGCCGACCGAGGCGAAGCTGATGGCCGATTCACTGCGCGATGATTTCGGCGTGACCACGCGCTGGCAGGAAGGTGAGAGTCGCACAACCTGGGAAAACGCCAAATTCAGCGCCGACATCTTGCTGCCCCAAGGCATAAAACGCGTGGTCGTGGTCACCCAGGCCTGGCATATGCCGCGCGCCGTGTGGTGTTTTCAGCAGGCAGGATTTGAGGTGGTGCCGGCGCCCGTAGGGTTTCTCGGGACCGATAATGCGCGACCGTTTGGTGGCTGGCTGCCGGAATTCAAGTCGATCTGGCAGAGCGGACAGTTGCTGAATGAGGCGGTGGGGCAGGTGGGGTATTCGTTGTTTTACCGCTAAGAGCACTGTTTTGAGAGGGCTTCCGTGGCGAGGGGATTTATCCCCGATGGGTGGCGAAGCCGCCCCAAAACCTGCATCTCGGTCTTTCAGGTAAATCGAGTGCAATGGATTTGCGATGACTGCGTCATCGATCGGGGATAAATCCCCTCACCACAGTGTTTATGGACTGCTTTTAAAGGGTTTTCGACATCCGGCTTGCCATCAGCGCCCAGCCAAACAGCAGCACACAGACGATGATCAGCGGCCACGAGCGCCATTGCAGGTACGGCGTCAGGTTGTGCATCGGCACCACTTCGCCATACAAAATGCCCTGCTCGAACTGCGGGATCTGCTCGGTGATCTGCCCGAACGGGTTGATCAGTCCGGTCACGCCATTGTTCGTAGCACGGATCATCCAACGGCCCGCTTCAAGTGCGCGCATCTGCGCCATTTGCAGGTGCTGCAACGGCCCAATCGAGGTGCCGAACCAGGTGTCGTTGCTGATCGTCAGCAGCAAGTCGCTGCGTGCCGACAGACCTGCAGCGAACTCCGGGTACACCACTTCGTAGCAGATGAATGGCGCAATCTGATAACCCTTGGCCTGCAGCAGCGGCTGATCCGCCGGACCGCGAGCGAAGTCGGACATCGGCAAGTCAAAGAACGCGATCAAGCCGCGCAGCAGATCCTGCAACGGCACGTATTCGCCGAACGGCACCAATTTCTGCTTGAGGTAGGTACCATCGCCTTCGCCGACCACGGTAATGCCGTTGAAGAAGCGTTTTTCGTGACGAACCGTCTCGCGGATCGGTACGCCGGTGATCAACGCCGATTTACGCTCGGCGGCGAAGTTACCCATCATGTTCAGGTAGCCCTCGGCGGACTCCTTGAGCACCGGCACTGCGGTTTCCGGCCAGATCAGCAGGTCCACCGGTTTGGAGCGGAAACTCAGGTCGCGGTACAGCGCCAGTTGCGCATTGAGCTGCGCCGGGTCCCACTTCATGCTTTGTTCGACGTTGCCCTGAATCGCAGCAACGCTCAGTGCCGGACCGGACGGACTGGTCCAGGCGTGGCCCTTGAGCGCAATGCCCGCCACCCATGGCCCGACCAGCAACACCAGGCCAGCCGCGATAAAGCCCTTGCGACCGGATTGCAACAAACGGGGCGTGTTGTAGATCAGCGCTGCAGTCAGCGCCAGAGCGAACGATACCAGCCACATGCCGCCGACCGGCGCGAGCCCGGCCAACGGGCCTTCGAGTTGGCTGTAGCCGGAGTAGAGCCACGGGAAACCGGTGAGGAACCAGCCGCGAAAGGCTTCCTGGCCGACCCACAACGCAGCAAACGCCAAGGCATCGGCCAGCGGTGCTTCATTGCGGCGCAACCAGCGCGCCCAGACCCAGGCGGGCAGGGCGAAGAAGAACGCGATCGCTGCGGTGAACAGCAGCATCAGGAACCCGGCCAGCAGCACCGATGCGCCACCGAAATGGTGGATGCTGTAGTAGATCCAGCTGGTGCCGGCACCGAACAGGCCGAAACCGAAGCACCAGCCACGCCCCAGCGCCTGACGCGGTTTCAGCTCACGCAGGCCGGCGTAAAACAGGCCGACCGCGAGCAAAGCCAGCGGCCAGATGTTGAACGGGGCCAGGGCGAAGGTAGTGATTGCACCGGCCGCCACGGCCAGCAGGTTACCGGGCCAGCCGGGGCGGGTTGTCCAGCGCATTTCAGTCCTTAGATTTAACGAGCGATTGGCGTAAGTCGCAGCAAATGAATCCGACGGCTGTCGGCGTTCAGGATGCGGAAACGATAGGCGCCGATTTCAGTGATTTCGTTACGTTTTGGCAAGTGCCCGAACGCGCTCATCACCAGACCGCCGACGGTGTCGAACTCGTCGTCGGAGAATTCGCTGTCGAAGAACTCGTTGAAGTTCTCGATCGGCGTCAGGGCCTTGATCAGGAAGTCACCGCTGGGCAGCGGCTTGATGTAGCTGTCTTCTTCGACGTCGTGCTCGTCTTCGATGTCGCCGACGATCTGTTCCAGCACGTCTTCGATCGTGACCAGACCAGCCACGCCGCCGTATTCGTCAATGACGATAGCCATGTGGTTGTGATTGGCGCGGAATTCACGCAGCAACACGTTCAGACGCTTGGACTCCGGTACGAAGGTGGCCGGGCGCAGCAGGTCCTTGATGTTGAAGCTGTCGCCGTTCTCCTTGAGGATCAGCGGCAGCAGGTCCTTGGCCAGCAACACGCCCATCACGTCGTCGTGGCTTTCGCCAATGACCGGGTAGCGAGAGTGCGCCGAGTCGAGCACGGCCGGAAGGAATTCACGAGGGGTCTGGGTCGCCTTGATGCTGATCATCTGCGAACGCGGGACCATGATGTCGCGTACTTGCAGGTCAGCCACCTGAATGGCGCCTTCGACGATGGCCAGCGCTTCGCTGTCCAGCAGTTTGTTCTGATGTGCATCACGCAGCAGCTCAAGCAGCTCCTGACGGTTCTTCGGCTCGTGGGCAAAAGCCTGGGTCAGTTTACCCAGCCATGACTTCTGCCCGTTGCTCGATCGATCTTCGCTCATAGCGATTACTCTGAATCCTTTGTTGTAACGATAGGGGATGTTTCGGTTTCGTCGTCCGCGTACGGATCGGGGTAGCCCAGTTCGGCAAGCAACTCGCGTTCCAGTGCTTCCATTTCTTCAGCTTCGTCGTCATCTATATGGTCGTAACCGAGCAGATGCAAGCAGCCGTGAATGACTAGATGTGCCCAATGGGCCTTGAGTTCCTTGCCTTGTTCGGCAGCTTCGCGTTCGACCACCGCCACGCAGATCACCAGATCGCCGAGCAGCGGTATGTCGAGGAATTCGTCCGGGACTTCCGCCGGGAACGACAGGACGTTGGTCGCGTAATCCTTGTGGCGCCAGGTGTGATTGAGTTCGCGGCCTTCTTCCTCGTCGACCAGGCGAATGGTCATTTCCGAGTCGGCGCTGCGCTGGCGCAGAGCCAGTTCGCACCATTGGCGGAACTCGGTTTCACTCGGGGCGCTCGCTTCGGTGGCGATTTGCAGATCCAGCTCAAGCATCGCGCGAGGTTTCCCTGGCGGCTTCGGCACGGGTCTCGAAGCGTTCGTAGGCCTCGACGATCCGCTGCACCAACGGGTGGCGCACGACGTCTTTGGGCTGGAAGTGGGTGAAGCTGATGCCCGGAACATCCTTGAGTACTTCGATCACATGATGCAGGCCGGACTTGGTGCCGCGCGGCAGGTCGACCTGGGTGATGTCACCGGTGATCACGGCGGTGGAGCCAAAGCCGATCCGGGTCAGGAACATTTTCATCTGCTCGACGGTGGTGTTCTGGCTTTCGTCGAGAATGATGAAGCTGTTGTTCAACGTACGACCGCGCATGTACGCCAGTGGCGCGACTTCGATCACCTGACGCTCGATCAGCTTGGCCACGTATTCGAAGCCGAGCATCTCGTAGAGCGCGTCATAGAGCGGGCGCAGGTACGGGTCGATCTTCTGCGCCAGGTCACCGGGCAGGAAGCCGAGCTTCTCACCGGCTTCAACCGCCGGACGTACCAGCAGGATGCGGCGGATCTGCTCGCGCTCCAAGGCATCAACGGCGCAAGCCACAGCCAGATAAGTCTTGCCGGTACCGGCCGGGCCGATGCCGAAGTTGATGTCGTTGCCGAGGATTTCCTTCACGTAGCGCAGCTGATTCAAGCCACGGGGGCGAATCATGCCTTTCTTGGTGCGCAGGGCGACGGAGGCTTCAGCGGGAGCGTGATTGTCCAGTTCGACGACGGCCGATTCCTGGAGGAACAGGTGCACCATGTCCGGCGACAGCTCGGTACCCTTGGTTTCGCGGTACAGGCGGCGCAGCAGGTTTTCCGCAGACGTGGTGTGCTTAGGGTCGCCGATCAATTCGAACTGGTTTCCGCGATTGCGGATCTCGATGGCCAGGCGCTGTTCGATCAAGCGCAGATGCTCGTCGAACTGCCCGCACAGATTGGCGAAGCGGCGAGCCTCAAAGGGCTCGAGGATAAAACGATGTGGTTCTATGGGTGCGTTCAAGGTCGTATTTAGCCGCCCTGGGGCAATTAAGATGAAATCAAGGATAACGCCAGTGGCGTGGGTGCGAAAGCTCTTAAATATCGATGCGAGTTTGGAGCGCCTTTCTGTGGCGGGTGGAGTTCTCTGTGGCGAGGGGATTCATCCCCGATGGGCCGCGGAGCGGCCCCAAAGCCAGAGCTCTTGGTATGGCAGATTCACCGCAACTTCAGCGTTGGGTCGGCTGCGCCAACCATCGGGGATAAATCCCCTCACCACAACAGTCCTACTACAGAAGGCGCGCGATGTTATTGGACCAGCGAGCCGCGCAGCGAGTGCGGTTGCGCCGCGTCGATGTGCACGTCGGCGAACTGGCCGATCAGGGTCGGATTATCGCAGCGGAAGTTGACGATACGATTATTCTCGGTGCGCCCTTGCAGCTCGCCCGGGTCTTTCTTCGAATAGTCAGTAACCAGAATGCGCTGGATCGAACCGACCATTTGTCGGCTGATCTCGAACCCTTGCTGATTCAAGCGATGCTGCAAGGCGTTCAGGCGTTCTTTCTTCAGCTCTTCCGGGGTGTCATCGGCCAGATCGGCCGCCGGCGTGCCCGGACGCTGGCTGTAGACGAACGAATAGGAGAAGTCGAAGCCGACATCGGCAATCAGCTTCATGGTTTGTTCGAAGTCTTTTTCGGTCTCGCCCGGGAAACCAACGATGAAATCCGAACTGATGCAGATGCCCGGCACGGCAGCGCGCAATTTGCGCAGCTTGGACTTGTACTCCAGTGCGGTGTGGTTGCGCTTCATTGCGGCCAGAATTCGATCCGAGCCCGACTGCACCGGCAAGTGCAGGTGTTTGACCAGTTCCGGCACTTCGGCGTGGGCCTGGATCAGGCTGTCGGAGAACTCCAGCGGGTGCGAGGTGGTGTAGCGGATACGGTCGATACCGTCGACGGCGGCGACCACGCGGATCAGCTCGGCCAGATCGGCCAGACGCCCATCGTGGGTCAGGCCGCGATAGCCGTTGACGTTTTGCCCCAACAGGGTCACTTCACGCACGCCGTGTTCGGCGAGGTGGATGATCTCGGCGATCACGTCATCGAACGGCCGGCTGACTTCTTCACCACGGGTGTAAGGCACCACGCAGAACGTGCAGTATTTGCTGCAGCCTTCCATCACCGACACGTAGGCGCTCGGGCCATCGATGCGCGGCTCGGGCAAGTGGTCGAATTTCTCGATTTCCGGAAACGAGACGTCGACTTGCGGCAGCTTGCTGCTGCGCGCGGCGTCGATCATTTCTGGCAGGCGGTGCAAGGTCTGCGGGCCGAACACCACGTCGACGTACGGGGCGCGATCACGGATCGCCGCGCCTTCCTGGCTGGCCACGCAACCGCCGACGGCGATCACCATGTCCGGGTTGGCCAGTTTCAGTTCGCGCCAGCGGCCGAGCTGCGAGTACACCCGATCCTGGGCGCGCTCGCGGATCGAGCAGGTATTGAGCAGAATCACGTCGGCATCTTCAGCGCGCGCGGTGACTTCCAGGGCCTGATGTTCGCCCAGCAGATCGACCATGCGCGAGCTGTCGTACTCGTTCATCTGGCAACCGTGGGTTTCGATGTAAAGCTTCTTGGCCATGGAGTAGGGTCGTCACGTGATTCAAAGAACCCGGCATTATAGGGAACAAGCCCTCAGGTTCCTACCGCTGCGCGTCCGGTGGCTATGCTATAGTTTGCGCCCTCATTTTTATCCCCGATGTTATCCCCCCGCCATGACCAAACGCGAAGCTCCAATCTATAAGGTGATTTTCCTCAACCAGGGCCAGGTGTTCGAAATGTACGCCAAGCAGATCTATCAAAGTGATTTGTGGGGTTTTCTGGAAGTGGAAGAGTTCGTCTTTGGCGAGCGCACGCAAGTGGTGGTCGATCCGAGCGAAGAGAAGCTCAAGGCGCAGTTCGAAGGCGTGGTGCGCAGCTTTGTGCCGATGCATTCGATCGTGCGCATCGACGAGGTGGAACGTCTGGGCACCCCGAAAATCAGCGAAGCCCGCGGCGCGGTCGGCAATGTGATGCCGTTTCCGATGCCGATGCCTGAGAAGTAAGCCCGGATCTGGATTTGAAATGATTTGTGGCGAGGGGATTTATCCCCGATCGACTGCGAAGCAGTCGCAAGTCCATTCAGCAAGGTATGTCAGAAGGAACTTGATTGCAGGGTTTTGGGGCTGCTACGCAACCCATCGGGGATAAATCCCCTCGCCACGAAAGCTCTTATGGCAATGGCGAAAACGGCGTACGCCCATCGGCGTTCTGCAGTTCCATCAGGTATTTACGGAAAATTTGCCCCAGCACCTGGGTCGCGGTTTCGAGGTCTTCGCGGGACATTTTTTCGGAGACTTCGTCGGCGGTGTCCAGCGCATCTTCGGCGCCGTTGACCGCGGCCATCTTCAGCACGATGTACGCCTGAATGTTGTTGGCCTGCACGCCTTCACCGTGGAAGAACATGGTGCCGAGCTTGAACTGCGCCTGAGCGTGGCCTTGCAACGAGGCCTTTTCGAAATAGCTCAGGGCTTGATTGAGATCGCGTGGCGCATTCTTGCCGTCGTAGTAGAACTCACCCAACTCGTATTGCGCTTGTGCATCCCCTTCGTCCGCCGCTTTCTGGCAGGCGGCCAGTGCCTGCGTGACGTCTTGCGGCTGGGTATTGAGGGTGCAACGACCCATCGCCGGGATCAACAACGAGTTGCCGCCTGCTTGTGCATGCGCGAGCAGGGGCTGAAGGAGCAACAGGCAGCCCAAGGCAAGGGTGCGGCCGGTGCGGTTCATGGGAATCGACTTACCTCTGAAGGGCACGCGGACCCATCGAGGGATCCAATAAGCGCGCATTATGAAATAAGCAGGGCCAACCTTACAAAGTCTTTACTCGTTTTTCTGCTGCGCGGGGAATATATCGCCCACTTTCTTGCCGATTTTTAGCAGAGGCGTGGGAAAAACGGCTTGGGTGTAGGTAAAAGCTGACGCTGGCGATGGCCAACGTCAGCGGCACGGCGATTACTTCAGTGCGGCGAAGGCGCGCTCGGCAGCGTCCAGAGTGATTTTCAGCTCGGCTTCGCCGTGGGCGATCGAGGTGAAACCGGCTTCGAATGCGCTCGGCGCCAGGTACACGCCACCTTCGAGCATCAGGTGGAAGAAGCGACCGAACAGCGCAGCGTCGCTGGCCATCACGTCTTCAAAAGTGACGATGTCGTCGGCACCGCTGAAGTACAGGCCGAACATGCCACCCGCTTGCGTGGTGACGAACGGAATGCCCGCCGCATCGGCGCGTTGTTGCAGGCCATCGAGCAGGCGCGTGGTGTAATCGGTCAGCTCGGCGTGGAAGCCCGGACGGCTGATCAGGCGCAGGGTGGTCAGACCGGCGGCCATCGCCAGCGGGTTACCCGACAGGGTGCCGGCCTGATACACCGGGCCCAGCGGCGCGATGCGCTGCATGATTTCACGCTTGCCGCCGAAGCAGCCGACCGGCATGCCGCCGCCGATGATCTTGCCGAACGTGGTCAGATCCGGGGTTACGCCGTAGTACGCCTGAGCGCCACCGAGGGCCACACGGAAACCGGTCATCACTTCGTCGAAAATCAGCACCACGCCATGCTTGTCGCACAGCGAACGCAGGCCTTCGAGAAAACCCGGTGCCGGCGGTACGCAGTTCATGTTGCCCGCCACTGGCTCGACGATGATGCAGGCGACATCCTGACCGACTTCGGCGAGCATCTTCTCAACCGCGTCGATGTCGTTGAACGGCAGGGTCAAGGTGTGTTTGGCAAATGCTGCCGGTACACCGGCGGAGCTCGGCACGCCTTGAGTCAGTGCGCCGGAACCGGCCTTGACCAGCAGGCTGTCGGAGTGACCGTGGTAGCAACCTTCGAACTTGATGATGCTGTCACGACCGGTGTAACCACGGGCCAGACGGATTGCGCTCATGGTCGCTTCGGTGCCGGAGCTGACCATGCGCACCATGTCCATCGACGGCACCAGCGAGCAGACCAGATCGGCCATCTCGGTTTCCATCGCGGTCGGCGCACCGTAGGACAGGCCGTGTTGCAGTTGATTGCGCACCGCGTCGAGCACATCCGGGTGACTGTGGCCGAGGATCATCGGCCCCCACGAACCGACGTAATCCACATAACGCTTGTCGTCTTCGTCAGTGACGTAGGCGCCTTCGGCATGCTTGAAGAACAGCGGTGTGCCGCCCACGCTCTTGAACGCGCGAACCGGCGAGTTCACGCCACCGGGAATGTGTTTCTGGGCATTGGCAAACAGGGTTTCGGAACGAGACATGTTCGGGTTCTCAAATCAGATTTTCAGAAGTTCGTTGAAGGCGCGGGCGCGGCGGGTCACTTCGGCGGTGCTCTGGGCACCGAACAAGCCGTGGACCACCGCCAGCAGGTCGACACCGTGGGCCACCAGCGGCGCGGCGTTGTCGAGGGTGATGCCGCCAATCGCGCAGACCGGCAGATGCAGCTTGCGTTTGGCCTCGTCGAGCAGATCGAGGCTGCAGCTTGGCGCGCCGGGTTTGGTGCTGGAATTGAAGAAGCGACCGAAGGCGACATAACTCGCGCCTTCTTTGGCGGCTTGCTCGGCCAGTTCGAGTTGCGCGTGGCAGGTCGAACCGATGATGGCTTTGGAGCCGAGCAGGGCGCGGGTCGGCGACAGCGGGCCGTCGGTCTGCCCCAGGTGCACGCCGACGTTCAGGCGCGCGGCCAGTTCGGCGTCATCGTTGATGATCAACTGCGTCTTGTAACGCTCGCACAGATCACGCAAAGCTTCGGCCTCGCGCAGGCGGCGGGCCTCGTCGCTGCTTTTGTCGCGGTATTGCAGCAGGGTGACGCCGCCTTCCAGCGCCGCCTCCACGTACGACAGAAACTTGCCCGCCAGCAACTGGCTGTCGGTGATGGCGTACAGGCCACGTAGTTTCATCAGGCAGACCTCACGGCGTTACGAGCAAAAATCCAGCGGCAGACGACGCGGCACAAACTGGCCTTTGCCCAGTTGTTCGGCATCGCGCAGGGTGCGCCAAGTGTAATCCAGCGCGGTACGCACGGCGCTGGCGAGGTGTTCGCCCTGGGCCAGACGACCGGCGATAGCGCTGGCCAGGGTACAACCGGAGCCGTGATAGCTGCCTGGCAGACGCTGGCAATAGAAGGTTTCACGCAGGCCGTCACGGCCGTACAGGCGATTGTGGATTTCAGTTTCGTCGCCGTGGCCGCCGGTGATCAGCAGGTTTTTGACGAACGGCAGGAGTTTTTCCGCGCATTCGTCCGCGGTGCCTTCGGGCAGTTCGGCAAGAATCCGCGCTTCGGGAAGGTTGGGGGTGGCAATGATCGACAGCGGCAGCAGACGCTCGCGCATCGCGTAACCGACTTCATCCTTGCCCAGTCGTCCGCCGCCGCCGGCACGCAGCACCGGGTCACAGACCACCGGCAGGTGCGGGTGCGCAGAAAGCAGTTCGACCACAGTGTCGACCATTTCCAGCGAACCGAGCATGCCCAGTTTGACCGCTGCGACTTCGGAGTCGTTGAGCACGGCATTGGCCTGGGCCAGTACCCACTCACGGTCGAGGACGCGGAAGTCAGTGACATTGACGGTGTCTTGCACGGTCAGGGCGGTGACGGCCGGAGCCGCATGGCAACCCTGCGCAAGCAAGGCTTCGATATCTGCCTGCAAGCCGGCGCCACCACTGGGGTCGTGGCCGGAGAGACAGAGGACAACGGGGCGGGAGCTGTAGATATTCATGGTGCGCGAGCTTACCACCAAACCTGATTTTGGGGTTCAGTCCTGAAAGCGTTTGGCTAGAGATTGTCTGACACATTGCGGCCATTAGTCGGGTAGCAATGGTGGCGAGGGGATTTATCCCCGATGCGCTGCGAAGCAGTCGCAAATCCATTCTACGAATCGTGTCTGAAAGAATCTGGTTGCATGGTTTGGGGCCGCTTCGCGACCCATCGGGGATAAATCCCCTCGCCACAGAGGTATGCACAACATGCGCCGTTGTAGCGAGTTGACCAACTCAACAGCTCTAGTCCGCAGCTTTGCTCTGAAACGCCCGTTCTAGAGCCTTTGCAGGAAAAATTTCGATGGTGCTCAATGGCCATCAACGGCTATGCTAGTCTGGATCCAAACCAATAACAGGTAATACCGGTTTTACGTCTACTCAAAGGGAATGGGGGGCTTCCTGACACAACCGGACGAGCCACGCTGGGGCTTCAATGCGCTATTTGCTGATGTTGCTGTTCTGCTTGCCCCTCCTCGCAAGCGCCGTCGAGTTCGACGAAAATACCCAGAGCCTCCCGCTGGGCCGCTCCTTGCAGGTGTTCGAAGACCCAAGCGGTCAGGCGAACATCGCCGACGTTCGCGCTCAAGCGGCGGCGGGCAATTTCAAACCCCACGACAAAGCCACGCTCAATGCCGGTTACTCGCGCTCGGCGTTCTGGCTGAAGATCGATCTGCATTACCGTCCGAACAATCCGGCCGCGCAGCGCACCTGGCTGCTGGAGCTGGCGTATCCGCCGCTGGATCACCTCGACCTTTATATGGCCGATGCCAATGGCGACTATCGGCTGATCCGGCAAACCGGTGACGCCTTGCCGTTCGCCAGCCGCGAAATCCGTCAGAACAATTACCTGTTCGACCTGACCTTCGCCCCTGACCAGCAAAAAACCGTGTACCTGCGCCTGGCCAGTGAAGGTTCGATTCAGGCGCCGGTGACGTTATGGTCGAGCACCGCGTACCTCGAAGATCAACCGGTGCGCCTGTATGTGCTGGGGATCATCTATGGCGTGCTGCTGGGGATGCTGGTCTACAACCTGTTCATCTACTTGAGCGTGCGCGACACCAGCTACCTTTACTACATCTTCTACATCGCCTCGTTCGGCCTCTATCAACTGTCGGTGAACGGCGCGGCGGTCGAGTATTTCTGGCCGGACAATCCGTGGTGGGCCAACGCCGCCACGCCGTTCTTCATCGGTTGCGCCGGGCTGTTCGGCAGCCAGTTCGCCCGCAGTTTCCTGCAGACCAGAACCCACAGCCGCTGGCTCGACCATTTGCTGATCGCCCTGATCGCGTTCGGTGCGCTGGTGGTCGGGCTGTCGCTGATGACCAGCTATGCGCTGTCGTTGCGCCTGGCGACCCTGTTGGCGCTGGTGTTCACCGTGGTGATTTTCGCTGCCGGGATCCTCGCTTGGTGGCGCGGCTTGCGGGTAGCGCGTTACTTCATTATTGCCTGGTCGGCGTTTTTGCTCGGCGGTATCGTCAACACGCTGATGGTGCTCGGCTTGCTGCCAAACGTATTCCTGACCATGTACGCCAGTCAGATCGGCTCGGCGATCGAAGTTGCGCTGCTGTCGTTGGCGCTGGCCGACCGCATCAACGCGATGCGCGAGCAACAGGCGCAGACCCTGTTCGATGCCGGGCAGAAACTCGAAGTGCTCAACCAGCAACTGGCGCACAGCAACAAGCTCAAGGATGAATTCCTCGCGACCCTGACCCACGAATTGCGCACGCCGATGAACGGCGTGATCGGTTCGCTGGAACTGATGCAGACCGTCGAACTGGAGCCTGAACTGGAGCAATACCAGCAAACCGCCGCCGGTTCTGCGCGGGACATGATGCGCATGGTCAATGGCATCCTCACCCTCACCGAATTGCAGGCCGGCAAGCTGAAAGCGACGCCGGGCAGCTTCAGCCTGCGTGCGGTGGTCGAGGCCTTGCGCGTGCAGTTCGACGGCAACGCGGCGAGCAAGTCGCTGGACTTCAAGGTCGAGGTGCTGCCGACCCTGCCGGATCGCTTGCACGGCGACAGTGCAAAACTGGCGCAGTGCCTGGAGTGCCTGCTGGACAACGCGATCAAGTTCACCCGGGTCGGTGGCCTGGCGCTGCGCGTCACCGGCAAGCCGGCGGCGGAAAACCGCTTGGCGCTGTCGTTTGCGGTGATCGACACCGGCATCGGTTTCACCGATCTGGGCGAGGCGACGCTGTATCAGCGCTTCTTCCAGCTCGACGGCTCGATGACCCGCGAATACGGTGGCCTGGGCGTGGGGCTGGCGATCTGTCGGCAACTGGTGGAGTTGCTCGGCGGCAAGCTCACCCATCGTTCCGAACCCGGGCGTGGCAGCCGTTTTCAGCTGGACGTCGAGTTCGAACTGCCGGCGGTCGAAGCGGCGCCGAACCCGGCCCCGCTGCAGGAGCGGATCCGTGCGCCGCAGGACTGCACGGTATTGCTGGTCGACGACAACAGCGTCAATCAACTGGTGATGCGCGGCATGCTGCTCAAGCTCGGTTTCCGCGTGCGCACGGCGGACAACGGCGCGGCGGCACTCGATTGCCTGCAACGGGAAAACTTCGATGCGGTGCTGATCGATTGCCAGTTGCCCTCCCACGAAGGCGCGTCGCTGTGCTGCCAGATTCATGCGTTGCCCGGCTGCGCCAGTCTGCCGGTGTTCATGCTGGCGCAGGGCACGGATCGCGAGCATTGCGCGCCGGGTACGCGCATCGATTACCTGAACAAACCGGTGAAATTCGAAGACCTGCAGACGGCGCTGGAGCGTCGGGTGCTCAGCGCGTAACAGGGTGAAAGCGCCGACAGTTCGGCGCATATGACACTTTGATCAGTCACGGGCCAGTGCTTAACTGGATTCCTTGGCTGACCAAAGGAGCCGCGTCATGAACCTGCATCAGTTCGCCGAAACCCACGAAGTCACCAACCAGCCGCCATCGCTGGATGGCGCCAACCTGTACCGCATCGACCTGCCATTGCAGGAGTGGTCGCGCCGCTTTGGCGCCGGTTGGGCCGAGTCGCGGATCGATGCCTACGGTGCGCTGGCCGGCGGACCGCTGATGGCCGCCGGGTTCCTCGCCAATCAGAACAAACCGGTGTTCGTCAGCCATGACCGGTACGGCCATCGCATTGATCTGGTGGAATTTCATCCGGCCTATCATGAGCTGATGCGCACCGCGATCGAACATGGCCTGACCTCGTCACCCTGGACTCATCCGCAGGACGGCGCGCATGTTGCCCGCGCCTCGATGAGCTATCTGCACAGCCAGGCCGAGGCGGGTAGCGGTTGCCCGTTGACCATGACGTTCGCCAGCGTCCCGGCCCTGCGTTTGCAGCCGGATCTGGCCGAACAGTGGCTGCCGAAAATCCTTGCCACCGAGTACGACCCGCGCAATGTCGGTATGGCGCACAAGGCCGGCGTGACCATCGGTATGGCGATGACCGAGAAACAGGGCGGCACCGACGTGCGGGCCAATACCACCAAGGCTTACCCGGTGGGTGCCAGTGGCCCGGGCCAGGCCTATGAACTGGTCGGGCACAAGTGGTTCTGCTCGGCGCCGATGTGCGATGCGTTTCTGACCCTGGCGCAAACCGACAAGGGTCTGACCTGTTTCCTGCTGCCGCGCCATCGTCCGGACGACACGCGCAATCAGTTCTACATCCAGCGCCTGAAAAACAAACTCGGCAACCAGTCCAACGCCTCCAGCGAAGTGGAGTTTCGCGGCGCGCTGGCATGGATGGTCGGCGAGGAGGGGCGCGGCGTACCAACCATCATCGAGATGGTGGCGATGACCCGTTTCGATTGCATGGTCGGCTCCAGCTCGCTGATGCGTCAGGCGCTGACTCAGGCCAGCCATCACTGCGCGCACCGTTCGGTCGGCGGCAAGCTGCTCAGCGAGCAACCGTTGATGCAGAACGTGCTGGCCGATCTGGCGCTGGAAAGCGAGGCCGCACTGGCGCTGAGCCTGCGCATGGGCAAGGCGCTGGATCATCTGGATGACCGCCACGAAGCACAATTCGCCCGGCTGGTGACGGCAGTGGGCAAGTACTGGATCTGCAAACGTGCCCCCGCAATGATCAACGAAGCCGCCGAGTGCATGGGCGGTGCCGGGTATGTCGAGGAGAGCATCCTGCCACGGCTGTATCGCGAAGCGCCGGTCAACTCGACGTGGGAAGGCTCGGGGAATGTGCAGTGCCTCGACGTGTTGCGCGCACTGTCGAAAGAGCCGGGTGTGCTCGATGTGCTGTTCAGCGAGTTGGGCAACGGCCATGGCGACAAGCGTCTGGCCACGCATATCCAACAGTTGCAGGCGCAGTTCAAGGACACCGGCGATATTCAATACCGCGCGCGGCAACTGACTGAAGATATAGCGCTGGGGTTGCAAGCCAAGTTGTTGCTGGAGGCGGGTAATGCGGCGGTCAGTGATGCGTTTATTGCCAGCCGTCTGAACGGTGGCGGCCGGGTCTATGGCGCATTGCCGCGGGGCCTGGACGTCGAAGCCATCGTCACCCGCTCAACCCCCCAAGGGTTCTGACCCCACACAAATCCCCTGTAGGAGCTGCCGCAGGCTGCGATCTTTTGATCCTGATCTTTTTAAAAGCAAGATCAAGAGATCGCAGCCTGCGGCAGCTCCTACAAGAGACCGTGTGTGACCGACATATTGTGCGGTTGCCAACATGCCACTGTTCCCGTGAGACCACGATGCAGGCAAGATGAAGCTCTGCAAGTCAGAACACAGGAAGCTGATCGTGACCGAAGCGTTTATTGTCGTTCAAACCGCCGAGCAAGCCGTGGATCGTCTGGCCGAGCTGCATGAGCGGGCCACCACTGCGCTGAACTCGGCGCTCAAGCGTTACCTCAAGGATCGCGTCGAGCCCGACGCCGAACAGCGCGCTCTGTTTCGTTATCCCGAACTGCGTCTGACCTACCTGTGTCAGGGCGAAGTCCCGCAGACCACCCGCGCCTATGCCAAGGTGCAACTGCCGGGCACTTACAGCGTCACCGTCACCCACCCCAAGGCGTTCCGCAAATACCTGCTGGAACAACTGGTGCCGTTGATGCACGACTTCACCGTGACCGTGGAAGTCGGCGTCAGTCAGCAGAACATTCCGTACCCGTACGTGGTCGAGCAGGGCGATGAGCTGGCCGGCTCCGGCGTCACCGCTGCGGTGCTGGCGCGAGTGTTTCCGAGTACCGACCTGTCCGCCGCCACCGATGGCATCGCCGACGGTCTCTACGACTGGGAAAACACCGATCCGCTGCCACTGGCGCTGTTCGACGCCGCGCGGGTCGACTTCTCGCTGCGTCGTCTGGTGCACTACACCGGCAGCGACTGGCGCCATGTGCAGCCGTGGATACTGCTGACCAACTACCATCGCTACGTCGACCAGTTCATCGTCCATGGCCTGGAACAACTGCGCAAAGACCCGCGTTTCGTGCGTATGGTCCTGCCGGGCAATGTGATCATCGAGAAGGGCATGGATCACGGCGAAGCCTCGGCGATTGCCGCTGGCGTGGTCTGGCACCGCTACCAGATGCCGGCCTATCACCTGATCGCCAACGACGGCCATGGCGTAACCCTGGTCAACATCGGCGTCGGCCCGTCCAACGCCAAGAACATCACCGACCACCTGGCGGTGCTGCGTCCGCATTGCTGGCTGATGATTGGCCACTGCGGCGGCCTGCGCCAGTCGCAGACCATCGGCGACTACGTGCTGGCGCACGCCTACATGCGTCGCGACGGGATTCTCGACCGTGTGGTGCCGCCGAATATTCCGATCCCGGCGCTGGCCGAAGTGCAACTGGCGCTGCAACAAGCCGCGGCCAATATCACCGGCGAGAAGGGCGAGGAGCTGAAAAAGCGTCTGCGCACCGGCACCGTGCTGACCTACGATGACCGTAACTGGGAATTGCGCTGGGCGCAGGAACGTCCGTTGATCAACCTGTCCCGCGCCGTGGCGGTGGACATGGAAAGCGGCACCATCGCCGCCCAGGGCTATCGCCTGCGGGTGCCTTACGGCACGTTGCTGTGCGTCTCGGACAAACCGCTGCACAGCGAAATCAAGCTGCCGGGTTCGGCCAACGCGTTCTACGAGCGTGCGGTCAGTCAGCACTTGAAGATCGGCATCGAGGCGGTGGATCTGCTGCGCACCGAACTCAATTCGCTGCACTCGCGCAAACTGCGCAGCTTCGACGAGCCGCCGTTCCGTTAACGGTTAGTCGTGGTCATTTGGCGGTCGGGGCACTAGCATTAGCAGCCCTGACCGTCAGATGTTCTTTTCGCCATGTCCCGTCCCCCGCGTCCTCCTTCCCGCCGCCCTGGCGCGAAGCCTTCCCCCTCAGCGCCACGTCGTGTCGCCAAGGCGCCGCCGGCCGAGCCGAAGCTGATCCTGTTCAACAAACCGTTCGATGTCCTCACGCAATTCAGCGATGAAGGCGGGCGGGCGACGCTCAAGGATTTCATCGATGTGCCGGGCATTTATCCGGCGGGGCGCCTGGATCGCGACAGTGAAGGTTTGTTGTTGCTGACCAATGACGGTCAGTTGCAGGCGCGGATCGCCGACCCGAAACACAAGTTGCCGAAGACGTACTGGGTGCAGGTCGAAGGCGAGCCGACGGCTGAACAACTGCAGCGTCTGCGCGACGGTGTCGAGCTGAACGACGGCATGACTCTGCCCGCCGAGGCGCGGCAACTGGATGAGCCTGAACTGTGGCCACGCAATCCGCCGGTACGCTTTCGCAAAAGCGTGCCGACCCGTTGGCTGGAGTTGGTGATTCGAGAGGGACGCAACCGTCAGGTGCGACGGATGACTGCCGCGGTGGGGCTGCCGACGTTGCGGCTGGTGCGGGTGCGGATTGGCGACTGGACGCTTGAAGGGCTCGATCAGGGCCAGTGGAAGGAAGTGCCGGCGCGGTTATAGAGCGCCGGATTCGATCAGGCCGATCACCACACTCTTGATGATGAACGCGGCTACGCCCAGACCCAGCACGAAGAACAGAATGAACGAGCCGAAGCGCCCGGCCTTGGACTTCTTCGCCAGATCCCAGACGATGAAACCCATGAAAATGATCAGGATGCTGACCAGGCCAGTCATCATCCACTCTTCGAATACTGCAGGATCCATCGGGCATCTCCGGCGCGCACAGGGCTGAAAAAGGGCTCGGCGATTATACGCCTGGGGCGGCTGAGGACGCATTGATCTGCGTCGGTGTGCCGAACCTCTATCATGCGTCCCGTGTAGGAGCTGCCGAAGGCTGCGATCTTTTGATCTTGAAAAGCAAAATCAAAAGATCGCAGCCTTCGGCAGCTCCTACAGGGGGAGTGCAGATTAGCTGCGCAGATGAGTCAGCGGCAACTCGGTGCTGTTGAGCACCTGATTCAGCACAAAGCTCGAACGCACGCTGGTCACCCCTTCAATCCGGGTCAGGTGTCCCAGCAGCAGCTTCTGATAGTGATCCATGTCCGGCACCACCACTTTCAACTGATAGTCGGCATCCACGCCCGTCACCAGGCTGCATTCCAGCACTTGCGGCAAGGTGCGGATCGCTGCTTCGAAGTTCTCGAAACGTTCCGGGGTGTGCCGGTCCATGCCGATCAGCACGTAGGCGGTCAGGCTCAGGCCGAGCATCTTGCGATCGAGCAGGGCGACCTGGCGCGAGATGTAGCCGTCATCCTCCAGTTGTTTGACCCGGCGCGAGCAGGGCGAGGGCGACAGACCGATGCGCTCGGCCAGTTCCTGGTTGGAGATGCGGGCGTCGCGCTGCAATTCCGCCAAAATACTCAGGTCGTAACGGTCGAGTTTGCTCATGAATCAGTCCTTGGTTGTAACTATTGCGGCGGATTATCTATCCAGGGTTAAAAATTGCGCAAGCGGTGTTTATTTGAGCAATCTTCGCAATCATCTGTCGCGCGTTGCGGCCTATTCTTATCACCAGAATCACTGCTCGGTAACACAGTCCACTGCGGCCCGCCCAATCAGGCCCGCCGCGGCCGCCACCCCCACCGGGGATGTGCCGGCCCCCGAGCTGCACACTGTCCAGAAGACGGCGTGAGGTGAGCCGACGTCAAAAGCGTCGAGCCAGGACGAAGTTCTCTAAAGGGAGGCCGACGGGTCTCCCTTTTTCTTGTCTGCGATTTTTGTGCCTCGATGTACGGCTTCCCTCAATAAATAAGTTTCGTGACTGATAACCTGTCGCAGAACCCGGTGTGCGTATTCCCGGTCTTAGCTACAAGCCCTCTTAATACCCGCAGTGAGGAAAAGCATGAAGTCGCGCATCTGGCGTCTGGCCGGTGTTGGTTTGCTGTGTGTGAGCGTCGGAGCCCAAGCGTTGGCCGACGAGCCACAGAATCGTGGCCCCGAGAATAACGGGCACGGCGGTGAGCATCAGGGCAATCAGGGGCATGGCGGTGAGCGTCAGCCCCATGGGCAAAACAATCCGCCGCCGCAAAATCCGCCGCGGCCGCAGAACAGCGACATCATTCGCGGCGACAACAGCCGCCAATTCGAGCACAACGGCCAGCCGCACAATAACGGCCAATGGCAGAACCAGAACCGCGCACCCAATCAGCCTGCACCGGTTCATCAGGCGCCACCGGCGAACAACCTGCCGATCCAGCCACGTCCCGACACCGTGCGCCAGACTCAGGAACCGCGTCAGGGCTACTACCGCGACGAGCGTCCGCAGAATGGTTACCACAACCAGCAATGGCAAACCGGCAACCGGCCCGATGACAATCGCTGGCCGGGTCGCCCGGACGGGCATGGCAACGGTTGGGGCCCTGGCCCGCAATATCGCCCGGGGCATGTGATCGACCGCTTCCCGGATCGTGAATATCGCGTGCCGTATCGCGGTCAGGATTACTTCTATTCCGGCGGCTACTGGTATCGCCCGCAAGGTCCGCGCTACATCGTCGTGCAGCCGCCACGCGGGATTCGTATTCAGTACCTGCCGGACTACGCCCGTGAAGTGTGGATCGGCGGTGCGCTGCTGTTTCTTGCGGCCGGTTCCTACTATGCGTATCAGGAAGCCACCCAGGATTACGTCGTGGTCGAGCCACCGGTGCAGCAACCGCCGCAGCCGCAATCC
Organism: Pseudomonas sp. m6p; assembly: GCF_055760375.1. Classification (NCBI taxonomy): domain Bacteria; kingdom Pseudomonadati; phylum Pseudomonadota; class Gammaproteobacteria; order Pseudomonadales; family Pseudomonadaceae; genus Pseudomonas; species Pseudomonas sp. m6p. The sequence goes on along the minus strand of NZ_CM147084.1, from coordinate 4,958,311 downwards.
CAGGGGTATGACGTCGAGGCGTATCCCGCCAACGGTCAGTCGCCGGAACAGGTGCAGCAGGACGGTTACCAGTGCTACCAGTACGCGGTGCAGCAAAGCGGTTTCGATCCACGTACCGCGACGTACCAACCGGCGCCCGAAGTGGTGCAGGCCTACCGCCAGGCTCAGGGCAATTGCCTGAGCAGTCGCGGTTATCAGGTGTCTTACTGAAGCCGGGTCTGCGCCCGTTCAGCCCTGACCACTTCCTGCGGGTCGGCGTGCACCAGCACTTCGGCTCGCGGGTAGGCGGCGTGAATCGCATCCGCCGCCTGATCGCTGATGCCGTGGGCCACTGACAACGTCAGCTCTCCCGGCAACTCCAGATGCAACTGCACGAACCAGTGATTGCCCGAAATCCGCGTGCGCAAATCATGTGCGCCCAACACGCCGGGTACGCCGCAGGCCAGTTCGAGCATGTGCTGACTGACGTCCGCCGGCAGCTCTTCATCCATCAGCACCGAAAAACTTTCCCGGGCGATCTGGATCGCGCTCCACAAAATGTACCCGGCAATCCCCAGACCGAACCATGCATCGAGCTGATGAAAGCCCATGCCGGCGAGAACCAGCGCGATCAGAATGCTGCCGTTGAGCAGCATGTCCGAGCGGTAGTGCAGCGAGTCGGCGCGCACGGCGTTGGAGCCGGTCTGCTTGATCACCCGATGTTGCAGCGTCAGCAACGCCGCGGTCAGCAACAGCGAGAAAACGATCACGCCGATACTCAGCCACGGAGCGCCCAGCGGCTCCGGTTGCTTGATGCGCTCATACGCCTGAAACGCAATCAGCACCGCACTGCCACCGATGAACAGCGCCTGCGCCATGCCCGCCAGCGATTCAGCCTTGCCGTGGCCGTAACGGTGATCTTCATCGGCCGGGCGCAGTGCGTAATGCACCGCCAGCAGATTGAGCAGCGAAGTGACGCCATCCAGCGCCGAGTCGGTGAGGCCGGCGAGCATGCTCACCGAACCGCTCAGCCACCAGGCGATGGCTTTGGCGATGATCAGCGTGCAGGCCACCGCCACCGAGGCGCGGGTTGCCAGCCGCAGCAGGCGGGCGTGTTCGGGGCTGGTGGTCATGAGTGCAGAAATTCCTTATGGATCAGGCGGCGGGTTGCAGGCCGAACATGGCCAGTTGCTGGGTGCTGCCCTTGTGCTGGATCAGGCGTGGATCGTCCAGCGGCAGGTTGCGGCCCAGTTCAGTTTCGAGAATAGCCTGCAACTTGAGGTTATCGACCTGGCCGTCCGGGCCGATCGCTTGTTTGAGTTTCGCCGGATCGACCTGCGCCGTGTGGCCCGGTTCGAAATAGATCGCGCCCGTGGTGAAGTCGACCGCGAAAGCGATCAGCCCGGGAATGACGTAGAACAGCAGGCCGACGGCGTCCAGTACAGCAATCGCCGGGTCGATCTTGCCGTCGATCTGACCGCGACGATCCGGATAGAAAATCGAACCGCAGGCCGTGAGTTGAGTGAGCAGGGTGGCGACCAGTACACCGCCGATCAGGCGAGAAGGTAAGCGCATGTGATGGATCTCCTGAGTCATCTAAAAACGAAGCAGCGTTGTGTGGAATTAAGACCCTGACAAACGCCTGGCAGTTCGCCGTTATACTCGCGCCTCTGTTTGGGAGCCAGCATGATTTCTTTGCCGATCGATGAAGTTTTACCCGCCCTGCGTGAAGCCTTGGCGACACGCCACGAAGCCGTGCTCGAAGCACCGCCCGGCGCCGGTAAAACCACCCGCGTGCCTTTGGCCTTGCTCAATGAAGTCTGGCTGGCCGGGCAGACCATTCTGATGCTCGAACCACGGCGTCTCGCCGCGCGTGCAGCCGCAGAACGTCTGGCCAGCGAACTGGGCGAGAAGGTGGGCGAAACCGTCGGCTATCGCATCCGTCTCGACAGCAAGGTCGGCCCCGATACCCGCATCGAAGTGGTCACCGAAGGTATTCTCACCCGGCGTCTGCAGGATGATCCGGCGCTGGAAGGCGTCGGTCTGCTGATCTTCGACGAATTTCACGAACGCAGCCTTGATGCCGATCTGGCTTTGGCTCTGAGTTTGAACGGTCGTGAACTGTTCCGCGCTGAACAGCCGCTGAAGATTCTGCTGATGTCCGCCACGCTGGAAGGCGAGCGCCTGGCCGGGTTGCTGGATGACGCGCCGATCCTGCGCAGCGAAGGGCGCATGTTCCCGGTGACAATGCGCTGGGGGCGGTCGTTCCAGCCTGGCGAATACATCGACCAGCGCGTGACCCAGACCGTCCTCGAAGCCCTGCACGATGAAACCGGCAGCCTGCTGGTGTTCCTTCCGGGGCAGGCGGAAATCCGTCGCGTGCATCAGCAACTGAGCGATGCCATCGGCGAGCGTAAAGATGTCTTGCTCTGCCCGCTGCACGGCGAACTCGACCTGAATGCCCAACGCGCCGCCATCGACCCGGCGCCGGCCGGCCAACGCAAGGTGGTGCTGGCGACCAACATTGCCGAAACCAGTCTGACCATCAACGGCGTGCGGGTGGTGATCGACGCCGGGCTGGCACGGGTGCCGCGTTTCGACCCGGGCAGCGGCATGACCCGTCTCGATACGCAGCGTATTTCCAGGGCCAGCGCCACCCAGCGTGCGGGCCGGGCCGGACGTCTGGAACCGGGCGTGTGTTATCGCCTGTGGTCGCAGGATCAGCACGAGCAACTCGCCGCTTACGGCAGTGCGGAAATTCTGTCGGCGGATCTGGCGGGTCTGGCGCTGCAACTCGGACGTTGGGGCGTCACCCCGGGCGAACTGGTCTGGCTCGATGTGCCGCCGGCAGCAGCCTATGCACAGGCGCAGGATTTATTGCAGCGCCTGGGCGCACTTGAAGGCGAGGCGCTGACTGCCCACGGTCAGGCCATGGCTGAATTGCCGGCACATCCGCGCATCGCTCATCTGTTGCTGCGCGGCCAGGCACTGGGGCTGGCGCAGATGGCGTGCGATGTCGCGGCACTGCTCGGCGAACGCGATATTTTGCGCGGCGCCGGGGCGGATCTGCACAGCCGCCTGGTGCTGCTCTCTGGCGAGGAGCGCGCATCGCGTGGTGCTCAGGGCGGTGTACAACGTGCGCGGCAACTGGCGCGGCAATATCGCGGTTACCTGCGCGGCAAGGCCAGCGAGCCCGTCAGCGATCCCGATCATCCGCGCTGGCTTGGCGCATTGCTGGCGCTGGCCTATCCGGATCGCGTCGCCCAACAGCGGCGTGCCGGTGGCGCCGAATATCGGCTGGCCAATGGTCGCGCTGCGCTGTTCGCCGAAGCCGACAGCCTGATGAAGGAGGCGTGGATCGTGATCGCCGACCTCGGCAGTCGTCAGGGGCAGCGCGAGGAGCGGATTTACCTGGCGGCGGATTTCGATCCGACGCTGTTCGACTCGGTGCTCGCCGAGCAAGTGCGTGCCGTCGATCAACTGGACTGGGACGAGCGCGAAGGCGTGCTGCGCGCCGAGCGTCAGCGCAAGGTTGGCGAACTGATCCTCAGCCGCGAACCGTTGACCGGGCTTGACGAAGCGGCGCGCAGTCAGGCGCTGGTCAATCTGGTACGGCGCAAAGGTCTGGAGTTGCTGCCGTGGACGCCGGAACTGCGTCAGTGGCAGGCGCGAGTCGCGTTGTTGCGGCAATTGGATCTGGCGACACAGGCCGACAGCCAATGGCCGGATGTCAGCGACGCGACGTTGCTCAAAACCCTGGAGGCATGGCTCATGCCCTATCTGGGCAAAGTCTCGCGACTGAGTCATTTCGCCAATCTGGACCTGTCGAGCATCGTGCGCAGTCTGCTGCCGTGGCCATTGCCGCAGAAGCTTGATGAGCTGGCGCCGCATCACATCAGTGTGCCGTCGGGGTCATCGATTCGTCTGGACTACAGCGAGTTTCCACCGATTCTCGCGGTGCGTTTGCAAGAGCTGTTCGGCCTCGCCGAGACGCCGCGAATTGCTGGCGGGCGGCAAGTGGTCAAGCTCCACCTGCTGTCGCCGGCGCGGCGGCCGGTGCAGGTGACGCAGGACCTGGCCAACTTCTGGCGCAGCACCTATGCCGAGGTGAAAAAGGATCTCAAGGGGCGGTATCCGAAGCTATTCCATAAGTTAGACCCTTGGGTCGAATCGCTTAACAAGAAAGACATTGACAAGAAGCCTTGATTTTTAGCGCTTAACATCTAGGGTTGACTCAGTCCTTTGAGGGTGAGTCATGTCCTACTCAAATCGGCGTTACGAAGGTCGCCTCGTTCTCATCCCTCACGCGCAGAGCGCCTTCGCGACCCTGCATGTCGGTATCCAGCCCGTTGACTCAATTAAATCGGTACTTGAAGGGGCTGAAACCAAACAGCTCTACCAGGTTGAGGAAATCGGCTCTTCGTTTACCTCGGGAGATATCTACAATCTCCCGTTTCTGTTTCATAAGGAAGGTGAGCCTTGGCATGAAGCCAATTCATACCTTTTATCCTTGATTGAAAATAAAACGTTAAGCAATAGGCCTACCGATGATCTGCGCCGTCGAGCCAGCAAATTATTAGACTACTTGATCTACTGTGAAAGCGAAGGACTTAACTGGCTCGACTTTTCGGGGCGTCGCCCTGTGTTGAGACCTACATATAAGTATTTTGCTCATTTGATAAATCATAGTGGGCGTAGTTCGGCAGTCGTAAATCAATACACAGGCGTGGTATTTGATTTCTATAGATTTGTTTGTGCCAATTGGCATGACATTGACTTGCAGCGAGTAGATACAGTCAAGGAGGTAAAATTTTTAATTAAAAATGCTTACGGGGCCGCTAGGGTGATTACGGCTGAAAAGCGTAGTCAAACTAAATCAACGGTTCCAGGAAGGCTGGTATCAATAGGGTATGTGCGAGAGGACAACGAAGATCTTCGTCCTTTGTCTAATGTTGAGCTGGCTGAGTTTTTGAAGGTTATTGAAGGTGAGGAGTGGTCAGCACTAGAACGTCTTATACTGTTGACGGCTTTGATGACTGGCGCCCGTAAGCAGACCGTGCTTACGATGCGGTTAAAGCATCTAAAAGGGTTCATTTCAGAAAGGCTGCAGTTAGATGGCACCTATCTGTTACATGCCGGTCCAGGCACAGGGATGGATACCAAGAAAGACCGAAGCCAACGTTTGCACGTGCCAAAGCAACTTGCTGAGGAGTTACGGGTGCTTGGAGATAGTCCGATGATGAGGCAACGGCGAGATAAGTTTAGAACCGCTCTGTCTTTATATTACCCAAATATACAGATAAAAGACGAGGATATGTACGTCTTTTTATCTGATCAGGGAGGGTGTTATTACATGGCAAAAGATGATCCGCGCTACCCTATTGTCAAATCTAGACCCATTGGCCAAGTCACAGACACAATAAAGCGAAAAATATTGCAAAAGACATCTGATAAGTACCCTCAGGACTTTTCGTATCACTGGTTGCGTGCGACTTTTGGGTTTCAGCTCTATCAAAGATTGCAGGCCCTTATTGTTGTGGGGCTTATGCGTCCAGGAGATGATATTGATTTTATAATGGAGCGAATGCACCACGCCACACGAGAGATGACAGAGCATTACCTTCAACTATTCAAGATGCTTCCTCAGAAAACTGTCGCGCAGGAAAAGTTTGAGGCTAGTCTATTTTTAGGTAGTTATTCAAGTTTTATACTGAGTGCTCAAGATGAATAGTCATGTTGATTGGTCATTTCGTGAAACAAAAGTCATCACGGTAGATGAAATCAGTCAGGAGCATGTGTTTCCGGAGCGCTTGCGTCTAAAGCTTGCCAATGCAAAGGGGTATAAGTCGCCTATCGATATTGGGAGTATCGCATATGCAACGCGAGGCGAAGCTAGATCGAGGGAGTTTGACAATGCCGGTACTATATCGGTTGTCGAGTCATCTCTTGTGGAAAGTAGGCGTGAGCTAGTGGTGAAGCTCCTCGATTCTCTAATAGGTTTGCGCGATAATTCGATAGTAACCCAGTTTAGAGTGTTGCACATTGTCGTGAATTGGTTAAATGCCAATGGTTATGTGGAGGTTTTTACTGATGTAAGTTGTGCATCTAGAGCATACGCTGACTACACATCTTATCTTAATGATTCAATCAGAAAAGGGGATTTTGCTCCTCAGCATGCCGCTAAATGTCAGAAGACCTTACAGTTCATAATTGGACTCCAGTTTTCATCAGTAGTGGATTATGTAGTTCGTAGTGCCGTGCCAATTGCTAGGCAAAGAAAAGCAATAAAGCCGCCTAGAGAATCCGATGTACACTTTTTTACGGACGTATGTATTGCCATTGCGCGTGATTACAGTAATTTTATTCTTGAGCAAGAGCCATTTCCATGCGTAGTCCGGATAAGAAATTATGAAGTTGTTAAGTTTCCTTCTAATGGTGGAATGAATAGTCCTTTTCGACAGGGGCATGATTGTTATAACGTGGCAGAAAGACGTGTTGCAACAGTCGAAGAATACATGTCCAAATATGCTGGAAGAGGTCAGACAATTAGGCTTTGTGAAGCAGAGCGTGCTATAGCAGATGCGCAGGCTAGCGTAGAATTTGCTAATTCTGAATCTCGTAATTATGTCCGGTTGCAAATGGCCGCCTTTGCTGTAAAAGCATATATTTCTCTTTTTATGTTGATGACAGGTGCATCACCTACTGAACTGGAACAGTTTAGTTATGAGGATGCTCTGGGGATTGATAAGTCAGTATTGAAGAAAGAATTAACGGCTGTAAAATTTCGTGCTAGAGGAAAGATGACCGGATATGTCTTAGGGCGAAAAAAAGGGTTAACACTGCTTCGAGAGTATTTTAAGTTGCGTGATTGGATTCTCAATGGAGAATATGTTGATAGATTGTTTTTCAAGATAAAGATTTCTAAAGGCGCTGTTTGTCTATCATTTTCTGATCTTGATGCCGGGGCTGCGGCAACTAGGTTTTACTCATCGATTTCGGGCGTTTTTGTAGATGGCAAATATCCAAAAATAACCTATAACAAGGCGCGTAAGCATAAAAGTTCCGCTCATCACGCGGCTAAGTACTCCCTGGAAACAGTTGCGCGGGCGTTAAATCATTCCAGTGGGGTGAATATTTCGTCGTACTCAGAAGCCACTGTTGAACAGCAGGAAAGTGAGTTTGGTACTTACTGGGATTCAGTGCGTAAAGCTGCTCAAATGGTACGTGAGCGAAGTGTTACAGCGTCAGATAAACTTGACTCAATTGCCGTTGGTCATTGTGACTCGTTCAGGTTTCCAGTTCCCGTCAGCGATACCGAAGCACCGGTGATTCAGCCGAATTGTCGTAATCAGTACGGCTGTTTGTATTGCACTCATTATTTCTGTCACGCCGATGAAGATGATATTCATAAGTTATTAAGTCTCCATTATGTGGTTAACGCTGTACGCAATACTGCTCAGGATAGTGGTCACGCAGAAGTACTCTATAAGGACTTATCCATTCGGGTCGAGTTTATCTTAGAGGCAATTGCAAATCGCTCGGAGTCTGTTTCGCAGTTAGTATCTGCCATGAGGAATAAAGTATTTAATCTTGGGGTGCTAACGCCATTTTGGGAGCGACGCCTGCAACGCTATGAAGCAATGGGGGTTGTATTTTGAGTGCCTCTGCGGTAAGTGGTTTATATGCCGCCATGGGTAATTTGGGTGCCGTTGCTCCTGATGCTGCAATGCTGGATATAAACTTTAAACCCTCATCTGAGTTTGTTCTGTGTCGAAATAAACATGGTACGCCAACGGCAATATATAAAGAGTGGATATGGGACTTTAATCCATATCGACTTGGAGCGACGAGGGTCACGAAGTTTAGATTTGATAAGATTTTAAAGTCGATTGGTCCCGAAAACAAAGCGTTGATCGATGAGGTGAAATACATTATCTATTGTCTTGCATATTTCGCAGGAGGTGGTCGTCTGGGGCGGTTGAGTGCAAAGACATTAGAGCAGCGCTGGGTGGTTTTGCGGAGCGCGGTGTTGTTTTGTTATGAGCAAATCCAAAAGCCTTTAGTTGGTGTGTTGTCCTTGCAACAACTTTTCAGTACCCCGGTCTATTTGGCAGCGTTTATTGCTGAGAGGGCGCAGCCACATTTTCCGCAAATGCTATCAGCTTTGCTTGCCAATTTAATTTCTGTTGGTGATGATCGATTGGGTTATCGCGTTATTAGTTCGCGTGATATTGAATTGCGTCGACATGAGCCTAATCAACATCCGGTTATTCCAACTAGGATCTATTTGGAGCTAATAAACGTTCTCCAAGATATGCTTGATCAGATTCACCGAGGCGTAGAAAGCCTGGAGTGCTTTGTATCTAAGTTTTGCGATGAATTCTATGGGCTCGCTCATGATGTTCAGAAAAGTCTGTTGCCTGGCGGAAAGGCTAATTACAGACCAATTATGACTGAGGTGCTTCAGGCTCATTGTCTGAATGAGGTTTTTTCTGGAGTTTTTTCTTGTTCTCATAAAAGAGGGTTGAGCCCTGCGCTATTGAAAATGCAATACATTGTAAAAAACGTAATTCACTTATACACAGGCATGAGAGAGCAAGAGGTGCTGCGCATGCAGTATGATTGTTTGTCTGATGAGATCTATTTAAAGGAGGTCGTTGATGATAATGGAGTGACTCGCGACTTGGCGAGATCAGTCTCAGTTCTGTCGACGACCACAAAATTTACAGGGTACAAAAAATCAGAATCGTGGTTCGCGCCGAGCGAAGTTGTCAAGGCTGTAAAAATTGCGCAGGCAATTTGTCGAGGACTAGCAAGTATCTATAAAATTGATGTGGATAATGACTGTCCATTATTTCTAAATCCCGCAGTCCTTCGAAAACGCAATACCGATGTTGGTGTGGGGAAGTTAGGGAATTTTTATAATAAAATTCCTCTAATAGAAGGTGTCAGGATTGAGCTTTCTGACATACAGGAGTTGGCGCAAACTGATACGAAGCGTGACTTTTACAGTGAGCCAGAGTTTGCGGTAGGTCGTTCTTGGCCGCTGACAGGTCACCAGTTTCGCCGTTCATTAGCTTTCTATGGTAGCAATAGTGGATTTATTTCGTTGCCCAGTTTGAAGTCGCAATACAAACAAGTGACTCTCGAAATGGCTCGCTATTACAGTAATGGGTTTCAAAATCTAAAGACTATTTTTGGATACTACGATCCGAAAAGTAATGGCTTTGTCTTGCCCAACTCGCATGTTGCGTTGGAGTTTCAGATGGGGATGCCGATGGCTGTTGCGAATCAACTGCTGTCCGATGTGCTGTTCAGGGAAGCACCATTGTTCGGAGGCACGGGGTCTTATATTGAGAAACAGAAAGCTCGTTTGAAGAATGGTGAAGTATGCATTGAGGATGTTAGGGCAGACACTTTGATTCGTGTGAAGAATTGCGAGATTAGCTATCGGCCAACTTTTTTAGGTGGTTGTTCTAAGGTTGGTCGATGTGATTATTTTTTGCTTGGTGATTTCACAGAATGTTTGATATGTGAAGGCGCAATAATACAGCCTGAAAAAGTTGGCCATGCCATTGAGGCTATGACTGAAGAGTTAACGCTATATTCTTATGGTTCGGGAGAATATCAAGTAGCCAATGGGGATCTTGAACGACTCCTGAGCTTTAAGGCGCGCTTTATTGATAAGGATGTGTAGCTATGCGTTCTAATAAAGTAGTTGGTCGTGGTTTGCTTGAGTGTGAAGAGGCGTTGCAGCGCCTTCTCGAAGGCAGGCCAGTTGTGGCGGAGCATGTAGGCTTATCTCGTTCGAAAATCACCGCGAGCATTGTAAGTTTCGAAGCCGGATTTGATCGTGGCTACCTCAAGAAATCTCGTAACGCACATTTGCCCATATTAGCCAGGATTGAGGCTTTTCGTGCAGAGGCAAATCGGGGGGGCAGTCATTCAAACACTAAAAAAATTGACAGTTTGGAAGATAAGCTTGATGCCTTGGCGACTGAATTAGCAACTGTTCGTGCGCAGCGCGACCGGGTCCTCACACAAAATCTACAGCTATGGGAACGCGTAAGGGAGTTAGAGTTGGCGGAGCGCCAAATCAAGCCTTTTCAGGTTAGGTTGCATCCTTAAAGTCAAGGTTTGTCTCTACCTCAATGAGGTTGCTAGGGGGCAATTCCTGACCTTATCAATCGCTAGCATCTTTGGCTGTCTGGACTTGCCCCTACAAAACCGGACACCAACTCCCCGTCAAATTGATGCTGCTGCCAAGCGCCTGAACTCCCTCGGTGAGCGATAGTTCAAGGCGCTGTGCGGATGCTGCTCGTTGTAATGCTCGAAGGCAATTGCCAGGTTGCGCAGCGCCGTTTCTCGATCCGGCTTGGGCATGTGCGCAACGTAGTCACGTTTGATCGTCTTCACGAAGCTCTCGGCCATGCCGTTGCTCTGCGGGCTGCGCACCGGGGTGGTCACCGGCTGCAAACCGATCTGTCGAGCAAACAGGCGTGTCTGTTCGGCGGTGTACGCCGAGCCGTTGTCGCTTAGCCATTGAACCGGCGTTGCAGGCAGTTGATCACCGAAGCGTTTCTCTACGCTCTCCAGCATCAAGTCGCGGATGTCATCGCCGCTGTACCCGGTCGGACTCGCGACCCAGCCGATGGCTTCGCGGTCACAGCAATCCAGGGCGAAGGTCACGCTCAGTTTGGCGCCGTCCTCACAGCGGAACTCAAAGCCGTCCGAGCACCAACGCGTATCACTGGTTTGCACCGCAATACGACCCTCGTGCCGACGCGGCACGCCGGGCTGTTTGATGCGCCGCGCCAACAGCAGGTCGTGATCGCGCATGACCCGGTAAACCCGTTTCACATTGATCGCCGGCAGCGACTGGGTTTCACGGGCACGACGCAGCAATCCCCAAACACGACGGTAGCCATAGCTGGGCAGTTCGCTGATCTGTTGCTGGATTTCAACCACCAGATCAGCATCGTCCACAGGCCTGCGGCGCCGTACTTTGAGCGATACCGATTGCTTGATTCGAACCGTTAATTGCGAGCGCGCCACACCGAGACATTCGCTGACCAGCTTCACTGGTCGTCCCCCGGCAACAAGGGTGAGTGCGCAATCCATTTTCGCGACCGGGCGATCTCCACGGCCTCTTTGAGGATTTCTGCTTCCATCGTTTTCTTGCCCAGCATCCGTTGCAGTTCACGGATCTGCTTGAGCGCATCGCTCAGCTCCGAGGCGGGCACAACGGCTTCACCGGCACTGACCGCCGACAGACTGCCGTCCTGATATAACTTGCGCCATAGGAACAGCTGGTTGGCATTGATGCCGTTGCGTCGAGCGACCACCGAAACGCTTTGCCCTGGCTCAAGACTCTCGCGAACCATGGCCAGTTTTTGCTCCGGGCTCCAGCGGCGCCGCCGCTCTTGGCCCAAAAGCTCCCCACTCTTGTCGTTGCTATTAGTCATAAACATAACCGTTTGCCTATCCCTTATCGTAAGGGGGAAACGGTGTCCTGTCTTTCATGGGGCTCGTTCACTGTCGGCAGAAGTGACCCTGGTTCACACCCTAGGCTCAAAGCAATCTGATAAAGCTTCTCGACCGTTATGTTTACCTCTCCACGTTCGATGCGCCCCATATAGCTACGATCAACCTTGCAGACGAGAGCTAGGACGTCTTGGGACAAGCCCTTAGCCTTCCTTGCTTCCCGTATCTTCGTTCCCAAGGCCTTCGCCAATTTCCCCATAGCTGCCTCAACCTGCTTGAGGCAGCACTATCGGGCGTTTGCGGACGAATCAGCCACGGACTATAATCCGTATTTTTGTTCGCGGAACTCTGGGTGCCTGCATGAAACATGATTCATTCGAATTCGACAGGCAGTTGTACGACTTGCTTTGCCAAGAAATACATCAGCGGTTCACGACTCGCCAGCTTCGAGATGCCTATGCAGCGACTCTAGACTTCCCTGGCTATGAGCTGGGCGCAGTTCGGATTTACGTTTATGAGCAAATCCGTCGACTGATTCGTGCCGGCTGGGTTGTGAAGTCGCCGAAACTCAGTAAGCGTGGACAGCTCTTCCATCTGTTGGAAATGCCGGCCCATATAAACCTTGTGCTGGTTGCTTCCCGATTTCAAAGACCTGACAACTCATCCCCTTTTCACTCTGAAAGCGTTGAAGGTCCGTTGGTCGAGCTGCCAACACGATCAGCACAAAATGAATCGGACGACCAAGGCCGTCTTCAAGAAATGCTAAAAGAGACTCGCCTAGACCTCCTGTCCTCAATGGGGGAAACGGAGCGTTACAAACAGCTCTTTGAGGAGATCCCTGTTTTAAGAGCCCGGCTTCAAGGCGAATACCATGAGGTTCGAGACCGCAGCTCTCGGTTGCTGGGGCATCTTCGTGCGCTTGAAAACTCGCTCAAGGCAATTGCCGCGGCATGACAAAATCTCTTCGAGAGTGGCAAAGGGAATGTATAGAAACCGCGCTTGAGCACTATCGCGGTAACCCTCACTTCTTCTGCCAAGCAACACCAGGTTCGGGAAAAACGCGAATGGCAGCAGAGCTAGCCAAGGTGCTGCTCGAGCGCAATGAAATTGATTTGATCCTTTGTTTCGCTCCATCTCGACAAGTGGTAGATGGCTTCCGTCGGACGTTTGCCGAAGTGCTCGGGAGACGGCTTGATGGGTTAATCGGCGCTGTGGGTGCTGTGTGTACCTATCAAGGTATGGAGTATCGGGATGAGGCGTTTTGGAGGCTCTTCGATGAGCATCGTATATTCGCCGTATTTGATGAGATACATCACTGTGCAGGCCACGATGCGCTGTTAAGGAAACTCTGAAAAAGACTTTCTGATTTGGCAAAATACCGCGACCCCACCCACCGAGTTTCCCGATGAAGCAGATGACCTTCGCCGACGCCGAGTACGCTGGCAAGCGCAAGCAAACCCGCAAGGAGTTGTTCCTGATCGAGATGGATCGGGTGGTGCCGTGGAAGGGCTTGATTGCTTTGATCGAGCCACATTATCCGAAAGGTGAAGGTGGCCGTCCGGCCTACCCGTTGATGGCGATGCTGCGTGTGCATCTGCTGCAGAACTGGTTCGGCTACAGCGATCCAGCGATGGAGGAAGCGCTGTACGAAACCACGATCCTGCGCCAGTTTGCCGGGCTGAACCTGGAGCGCATCCCCGACGAAACCACCATTCTCAACTTCCGCCGCTTGCTGGAGAAACACGAGCTGGCGGCCGGCATCCTCGCTGTCATCAATGGCTATCTGGGCGACCGCGGCCTGTCGCTGCGCCAGGGCACCATCGTCGATGCAACGCTGATCAATGCGCCCAGTTCGACCAAGAACAAGGACGGCAAGCGCGACCCGGAAATGCACCAGACCAAGAAGGGAAACCAGTATTATTTTGGCATGAAGGCCCACATCGGCGCCGATGACGAATCGGGTCTGGTGCACAGCGTAGTGGGCACGGCGGCCAATGTGGCGGATGTCACCCAGGTGGACAAATTGCTGCATGGCGACGAAAACGTGGTCTGCGCCGATGCAGGCTACACCGGTGTCGAAAAGCGGCCCGAGCATGAAGGACGTGAAGTTATCTGGCAGGTGGCGGCACGCCGCAGCACCTACAAAAAACTCGATAAGCGCAGCGTGCTGTACAAAGCCAAGCGCAAGATTGAAAAGGCCAAGGCTCAGGTGCGCGCCAAGGTCGAGCATCCGTTCCGGGTAATCAAGCGCCAGTTCGGTTACACCAAGGTGCGCTTTCGCGGCTTGGCCAAAAACACGGCGCAACTGGTGACACTGTTCGCTCTGTCGAACCTGTGGATGGCGCGCCGACATTTACTGACGAATGCAGGAGAGGTGCGCCTGTAATGCGGGAAATGGCCACCGGAGTGGGGTCCGGGTGGCGAAAACGTAAGAAATACTCGTCGAATTGATTGTTTTTTGATCATTTGGCGAGTTTAAAAGTTGCGCTAGGTGGTATGCCGGGGAAATACATGGCTACTTCAGACCATCCTTAAAGACTTCGTGATTGGACCTGCATACGAGCTTAGTTTTTCGCAACACTACCGCACGCAGTTACTTCGAGTTTGTTAATCCCCGGCCACTCATCTGGTGCGCGCGAGCGGGTTTTGGCTTATGCGGAAATGGACCTTCACGGGTGTCCTCGTTTCATGGAATGTGGATACGCGGAATTTTGCCCAATCGCGTAGTTGTTGACCCTTTAGTCGCCGGACTCCAGGTGGTGGTATAGATTATCCCGGGGTCGATACTGGTTCAAAACTTGAGGACGGTACGGGGTGAGCTTCAGTTGCCCTGCAGCTTCATACGCTGAAATAGAATGTCTGTGGACGATTTACTTGATGTCGCTGCAGAATTGTTAGAAAAATGTTGCGATCGGTGCCCATTCTTAACTGGACTCGACTCGAAAATGACGATGCTGTTTGTTTTTCTCCGGCTGACCTCGCCTAGTTTTGCCTCACCACCACCGTCCCGAATTATTTTACGAGCGCAGGAACCGCATGCAAGCGGTCCAGTTTAAAAGCTGAAAACCGAAATTGTGGATGGGAGCTTGTCTCGTGATGACGCTCTCCTGGAACAACGCGCTGCATTGCCTTGACGCTACGGCCGGACTCGTTATGTTCCGGTTGAACTTATCGGATGCTGTCAGTCCCCGTCATCGGGTTTGACTGTCAGTGCACATCTACAAGTGAGGTTAAAACATGATTTGGTTTCTCGAAGGGCAGTCTAGCCAGCGCGACATTATTCAAGGTGCGCGTGATGCGCTGCCACCTGAGGTGAAGATTTTCGCCTCGCATCGCGACGATCGCCCTGAAATCACGGCCGGTGCAGATATTAGTTTCACCGAGCCTCGTGGTGCTGAAGAGCGGATCTCGTGGGTGATTTCGACTGCACGCACCTATGGCATCAAAGTAATCCTGGCAGGTCGATTGGGGGGTGTATTTGAGCAGGCCCGGGCTCGATTCGAGGAAGCTGGCCTGGTGCTGGTAACCGGTGGGACATCGATGCGAACCTTCGACCTCGTTGATGACAAGAGCAGGTTTACTGCTGAGGCAGAGCGTGCTGGCTTGGCTTGCGTGCCGGCGATCACTGCTACGAATGCTGAGGATATGTTTGCTGCTTACGAAACTCTTTCGGCGTCGGGTGAGGTCTGCGTAAAACCTGCAGTCGGCATCTATGGCCAAGGCTTTTGGCGTTTCAAAGAGGGTGCTGATCCCTTTCGCTGCTTTGCTGATCCCGATGCACGGGTTGCGAATTTCGCTACATACATGCGTGCTTACAGCGAAAGAGCAACGCCGCCAGCGATGCTTGTGATGCCTTACATGCCCGGGAGCGAGTGTTCGGTCGATATGGTCTGCGAGGCTGGCCGAGCGATCGCGTTCGTGGCCCGGAGGAAGACCGGCGTCCATCAGATTTTTGAAAACGATGGTGCAGCGGTTGAGCTTGCACTCAAAGCGGCCGAGCATTTCCAGTGTGACGGCATTGTGAACGTTCAGACAAAGGATGATGCGCAGGGTATACCCCACTTGTTGGAAATCAACCCGCGCTACTCTGGTGGCGTTGGTTATACCCGGGAGGCTGGCGTCAATTTGGCGGGCATATTTGCTACTCGCCGCCTGAATCTCCCTGAGCCAGCTACCGTTTGGCGGCCAGACGTACGTGTGAAAGGGGTCACCGTTGCAGCTGTAGTGCCAAAATGACATCCTGAGGCATCGAGAAACCTGAAGTTTGGTACCATTGCAGCGCGGTGGTTTTAGCACTCAAGGAGTAATCAAGGAATGATGGTGCTCGCGCCAGGCGTAAACACCGCGGTATCAGGTGCACGGAGTGAATGGACTCTGGAATGCGGAAACTCCTCGGCTTTCGGGGAGTACGCGGCGATTGCCATACTGCCGGTAAATGACAAACGCCAACCCACTGGTGAGGCTGCACTATTCCAGACTACACAGTCATGGATGGAGTGGAGCGGCGACCAAGCGAAGGTTGGTTGTAAGTTGAACCTGTCAGCCCTCCCGCCCGGCAGCGATCGGGTGCTTCTTATCGCGTACACATTTTCCGCAGCCGGCCCGGTAAGCGAGCTTCGTTCGTTGCATTTGCTTGTGGACGAACAGATCGAATACCGATTGGACCTTCACGATAACGGTGAAGCGGCGATCATCATCGGCGAGTTCTACATCCGTAATCAGCAATGGAAGTTTCGTGCCCTAGCTGAGGGTTCGGCTTATGGGTTGGCAGCCCTTGGGCGTCGGATTGGCATCGATATCAATGACGCTCATCCCAAAGGGCGCAGTCGTACAGGTGATCCTGATCGATCGCGCACGGGAGCAACCGGTACCGGCTTCGCTGTTTCGCAGAACCATGTGCTCACCTGTGCCCACGTAATCGAGGGTATGAGTGAGATATCTATTTCCTCCTTTGAGGGTCGTTATCGTGCGGAGCCAGTCGTAATCGATCAGCGTAACGACATCGCTCTCCTCAGAGTCATGGAATCCCCCACATTGAAACCAGTGTCCTTCAAAAAGGGCTTTGGCTGTGACCTAGGCGAATCTGTTGTTGCTTTGGGTTTCCCGTTGTCAGGTTTTGCCGGCGGCGGTGTGCACGTTACCCAGGGTGGTGTGTCGGCGTTGTTTGGCCTCCACAACGATTCAAGCCTTTTGCAATTTACCGCGGCCATTCAACCAGGCTCTAGCGGATCTCCCTTGTTTGATTCATCAGGTGCCGTAGTCGGTTTGGTCACGTCGACAATGCCTGATGCTCAAAATATGAATTTTGCGGTTAAGGCGTCGTTGCTCCTCTCCTTTCTGGATGCGTGCCGCGTCGATGCACCTCAAACATCCAACAGCAAGACGTTCACCACTGCTGAATTAGCTCGCTCGGCCCAAGCATCTATGTGGCGCGTCGAAGCCAAGAATTTTTAGCCCCTATTTTGACTTGAAAGCTGCGGACGAGACGTTAGGTTATCGACCTCACGCTAACCTAGGAATTTGTTTCATGGAAAGTAACGCAGTAACAAAAGCGCTAAGCGCACAACTGATGCGCGGGCGTCTCGATGTCACCGTCGATGCCTCACAGATCGACCCGGGCTCATTGTTCGGTTTCGCCGAGCGCCGTAATCCCAAGCGTGCGTTTCTATTCGTGTCCAAAGTACTGGGCCGCCATATCCCTGTGCGTCCTTCGATCATGAACGCGAGCTTTCACAGTCTCGCGGCGCAAATACCTGAAGATCTGCCAGGGCCTGTGCTCGTTATCGGCATGGCGGAAACAGCAGTTGGCTTGGGTGCCGGCGTACATCGTGCCTTCAGCGCGACCCGCCCTGACACCGTCTACATGGTCAGCACACGTCACCCGACGGGCAATGAATTGTTCGCCCGTTTTGAAGAAGAGCATAGCCACGCCAGCGCTCATCTCATTCATCTGCCTGTCGATCCCGATGTTCGGGAAATGATGTTGAATGCCCGTTCGCTGGTGCTGGTCGACGACGAAGCCTCCACCGGCAAAACTTTCATCAATCTTCACCGTGCGCTGGTCGATGCCGGCCTGACCCAGGTCGAGCGCGTGGTGACGTGCGTACTGACGGATTGGTCCGGCGATGCTGTTCGCAAAACCATTGGGGACTCGGCACATCAGGTATCGCTGTTGCAGGGTTCGTACACCTTCCACGAGGACGCTGAGGCGCCGCTACCGGAAATGCCGGCCGTTGGTACCATCGAGCCTGGTGAGTGGCCGTTGATGGCGGAGAGTGACTGGGGGCGTCATGGTATTCGCGTCGTAGAAGACACCCTGGCTCTGGACCTGAACGTCAAAGCAGGTGAGCGCGTACTTGTGGTCGGTACCAGTGAATTCGTCTGGCGTCCATTTCTGCTCGCTGAACGCTTAGAGCGTGCTGGCGCAGATGTGCATTTCAGTTCAACCAGTCGCTCGCCAATCGCTCTGGGCCATGCCATCGGTCACGTGTTGTCGTTCGCGGACAACTACGGTCTCGGTATCCCCAACTTCCTCTACAACGTGAGCCCCGGACAGTTTGATCGCGTCCTGATTTGCTCGGAAACACCTGTGCAGGCTGTGTCCGCCTCGCTGATTGAATCCCTGAACGCGGAGGTGATTGTCGATGGTCAATAAGCGCCCCCTCGCCCTGGTCGATCTCGACGACACCCTGTTCCAGACTGCTCGCAAAATGCCAGAAGGTTTGCCGCGGGTCACTGCGACTCTCGATATCGAGGGTCAACCCAATGGCTACATGAGCACTGTCCAACATTCCCTTGCCCATTGGCTCCTATCCACAACCGACGTGATCCCAGTTACAGCGCGCAGCGTTGAAGCATTCAGTCGTGTGCAACTGCCTTTCATGCACGGTGCCGTCTGCTCCCATGGCGGCGTGATCCTTGGTCCTGATGGAAAGCTTGACGAGGAATGGCAAGCACGCATGAGCGATGTTCTTGCTGACTATCAGGCTCGCTTGCCAGGCCTCAGTGAAGCAACCCTCGCCATTGGTAAGGAGCTTGGCATTTCCTTGCGCGGATGGGTTGTCGAGGAAGAAGGCCTGCGCCACTACGTGGTGACCAAGCACAACGAATCCAACGATGAAGTCCTGCAAACGGTACTCGCGGAAGTACAGGCTCGCGGTTTACTGGAAGGGATGCACATCCACGGAAATTCCAACAACCTCGCGTTCTTGCCGCTGGGCCTGTCGAAGGAAGTGGCCGTTCAAGAATTGTTGCGCCGTGATCGTGAGGCCAATGGTGAGCGTCCTGTGCTGGGCTTTGGGGACAGCATCACTGACCTCGGTTTCATGCAGGAGTGTCATATGTGGGCGACCCCTGCGCGTAGCCAATTGGCCAAGCTGGTTGGGGTGAAAATCCATGACTAAGGCCGTTGCGGGTCTGGTTACCGTAGGGAGCGGCAGCTATGCAGCAGATGATGTTCAGTTTCTGCTGCAGGCCGTTCAGATGGAAACCACTGATGTCTTGGAGAAGGAGCGTCTGATTCAGTCGAAGCAGAAGCACTACTCCGAAATGATCAGCCTGGAGAGTGCGCCGACTGACGTGCATAAAGCCCTATACGAGCGCGCACTTGAACAAAACGGTACCCGCATGGCCATGGACGTTCAGTCCCTGGCGCTGGCGCTGAGCGAGGCATGCACGGGTCCGTCAATTGTTCTCGTGTCTTTCGTTCGTGCTGGCCTGCCGCTCGGCGTGTTGTTGCGTCGGGCCCTGCTCGACATGGGTCGAGATGCGCACCACTACGGAATCAGCATCGTTCGGGATCGGGGGATAGATAAGGTCGCCCTCGAAGCCATCATTCAGGCACATGGTGCCGAGAACATCGTCTTCGTCGATGGCTGGACAGGGAAGGGCGCTATCTCTGGTGAGATTCAGCGCAGCCTCAATGGCGACTCACGCTTTCCTGAGGAACCTCGGCTTGTTGTGCTGGCAGATCCCTGCGGCCGGGCGTGGTTGTCCGCGTCGGCTGAAGACTGGGTTATCCCCTCCGGCATCCTTGGTGCGACGGTGTCTGGTCTGGTTTCGCGCTCCATCTGGCCCGCGAATGGAGGCCTGCATGGTTGTGTGGTTTACGACCATCTGCGTGAGCACGATTTAACCCGCGAGTTCATCGAGCAGATCGACGAGAAGCGAAAGGCGCTGGGGGCGGTTCCTCAAGCCTCGCCATGGACCGACACCCAGCGTTTTGAATTGCAGGGTGCAGCTGCGCACGTAGTCAAGTCGCTGGCCTCCCAGTTCGGCATTACCAATCTCAACCGAGTAAAGCCAGGTATTGCCGAAGCAACCCGCGCGGTACTGCGTCGCGTACCGGATCACGTCTTGGTTCGCAGCCGTAGCGACAGCGATGTTCAGTTGCTCATGCACCTGACTGAGGGCGCTGGGGTGGCTGTGGAAGAGGTCGGTGCTGCATTGGGCCCTTACCGGGCGGTTACCATCATTCGGAGTGTGAGCTGATGAAAGTCCTTTCTCCTTATGCCCTGGGGGCAACGCTCTACATGCCGGCCACACGTGCGGATCTGCTGGAAGTGGTTTTCCGCACAAAACTGCCTGAACTGCGTTCTCTGGTTGTTTGCTTGGAGGATGCGGTCGCGGAAATTGACGTCGACACGGCGTTGAAAAATCTGCATGGCCTGTTGACCGCGATCAACGAGCGCGGTGGGCGTCCGTCTGATGGTCCGCTGCTGTTTGTTCGCCCCCGAGACTCGGTGATGGCTGCCGTGCTGAATGAATGGCCATTGATGGCCCACGTCGATGGGTTCGTTGTGCCGAAATTGACCCTGCGCAACCTTGGAGATTGGGAACAGGCCGTTACAAACCCGGCGCTGTACCTCATGCCGACGCTGGAAACTACAGACGTGTTCAACCCAGGTGGAATGGTCGAGTTGGGCCAGGCGCTGAAGGCGAACCTGAATCAGCGAATTATCGCCCTACGTATCGGCGGGAACGACCTGATGGGAAGTCTTGGACTTCGTCGCAATCCCGCAACAACGCTCTACAGCACCCCAATGGGCTACGTGATCCCAATGTTGGCAGGCGTCATGGGGTCTCAAGGTTTCGCACTGACGGCACCGGTGTTCGAACAACTCGCGACACCGCATTTGCTGATGGAGGAGCTGGAACTCGACATCGCCCATGGCTTGGTAGGGAAGACGGCGATTCATCCATCTCAGATCAACACGATCCAGGACGCGTTGCGCGTAAGCCTCGAAGACCTCAACTGCGCCAGGATGATTGTCAGTGAAGTTGCTCCGGCAGTGTTCAAGCACAACGATGCCATGTGCGAGCCTGCGACCCATTACAAATGGGCGGTCAACATCCTTGAAAGAGCAGAGTGGCACGGAGTTCGGCAACCGGATGTAGGACCTATTGAGGCGCCTATCCGTTTGGCCGAGGCCGCGCGATGACAATGGGATTTGACGATGCTGGCGGGCAAAGGCGTCAGGTGCTGTCGGTTTTTGACTTCGACGGCACGCTGACCCGGCACGATAGCTTCGTCCCATTCCTGAAGTTTGCCTTCGGACCCCGGGAATTCAATCGACGCATTTTGCGGCTTGCGCTGCCAAGCGTTCGATTCCTGGCTCGGCGTTTGAATCGTGATGAGTTGAAAGCACAGCTGATCAGCACGTTTCTTACAGGCGTAGAAATGAAATGGGTGCAGGAGCAGGCCGTGAAATTCTGCGGGTTGTTTTGGGAACAGCTCATGCGCCCTTCAGGTTTAAAATCTGTCGCCGCCGAAGTAGAGGCAGGTGCAGTAGTTACTCTCTGCTCCGCGTCCCCAGCGTTGGTGCTCCAGCCGTTTGCGGATCGACTTGGCATCAAGTTGATCGGCACCGAGCTTGAGGCGGTAGACGGTCTGTTGACCGGACGCATGACTGGCAACAACTGCAGATGCGAGAACAAAGTACTCAGACTTGAGGCTGTGTATGGGCCGCTCGGCCAGTACCGGCTTAAAGCATGGGGTGACACCCGCGGTGATTTCGAGTTGTTGGCCGCGGCGCAAGAAGCACACTGGCGACACTTTCACCCCGCATGGCGCCGTCTTCGCCTGCGGGCAGATAGAAGCGGGAATTTGGGTGTGAGCAATGTCGCGCACGCTAACCTGCAAGTGGCGGTCAACCCTGATCGACACGCGAACACTGATGACCAACAAGGAGCGTAACCATGGCACTTACCCTGCAAAAACAGCAATCCATCTCCCTAGCTAAAACGGCCGGCAGTTCGCTGACCAGCATCAGCCTTGGTTTGGGTTGGGACCCAGTCAAGGCGGGCGGTTTCCTCGGCAAGATGTTTGGTGGTGGTTCCGAGATCGACCTCGACGCTTCCTGCATTTTGCTGAACAGCGATTACCAAAAAATCGACCTGGTGTGGTTCCGCCAACTGAAGTCCCAGGACGGTTCGATCAAGCACTCCGGTGACAATCGTACCGGCGATGGCGAAGGCGATGACGAGACCATTAATGTCGACCTGCAGCGCCTGCCAGCCTCCGTTAAGTACTTGATTTTTACCGTTAATTCATTCACGGGCCAGTCTTTTGAGAAGGTCGAAAAGGCCTACTGCCGTATCGTGAATGGCAGCAACAACACCGAGCTGGCACGCTTCAACCTTTCTGAAAAAGGTGGGCACACCGGCATCGTCATGGCGAGCCTGGCTCGCGAAAATGGCGACTGGGAATTCAAGGCGATCGGCACCACCACGAATGGTCGTACTGCTGACGACCTGATCACTCTGGCCGTTCAGGCGTTACGCTAATGGCTAATCTCGTACCTGGTGGTAATGCGCCGGTTGCCAGCGGCCAGCTTCGCGTTGATATCAATTACTCGCCTATCCCGGGGGCCGACATTGACGTATCGGCCTTCGCACTGGGCGCCTCGGCCAAAGTCCGAGGCGATGGCGACATGTGTTTCTATGGCCAGCCTCAAATTCTGGGTGGCGCTGTTCAGCTGACCGAATCCTCGGCTGGGCGCGCAGTATTTTCACTCGATACGAGTCGTCTTGAGTCTGCAGTTGAGAAAGTGGCGCTCACTGCCACGATCTACGAGAACAAGGCGAGCTTTGAGCGCGTGTCACAACTTTCGGTTGTGGTGACGGGTGGAATTGAAGCTCAAATCCCAACCGGTGGCATGAAGGAAACAGCACTCATCCTCGGCGAATTTTATCGCCGAAATGGTGACTGGAAATTCCGCTGTGTGGCCCAGGGCTTCAATGGCGGCCTTGAGCCGTTGGCCAAGCACTTTGGTGTAGAGGTCGCCGCACCAGCGCCGGCCCCTGCACCTGCACCTGCTCCAGTGGTACAAACGCCGCCGCCTGCTCCGGCCGCTGCACCTAAATCTACGATTAGTCTGAGCAAGGTCACCCTCGATAAAACACGATCGTCTATCAGTCTTGAAAAGACGGCAGCCGGTTTCGGCGAAATCAAGGTGAACTTGAACTGGAACAAAGGCAGCTCGGGCGGCTTCTTCAAGCGAAGCCAATCCGTCGACCTGGACGTTGGTTGCCTGTACGAGCTGCAAGACGGCGAGAAGGGCGTTGTTCAAGCCCTCGGGGAGTCCTTCGGCAGTCTCAATCGGGAACCATACATACAGCTGATGGGCGATGACCGTACTGGCTCTGTTTCCGGTGGCGAGTGGTTGCATATCAATGGCAAACAATGGAGTGAAATTCGCCGCATTTTAGTGTTCGCCTTCATCTATGAGGGCTCGCCTTCTTGGAAAGAAACCGATGGAGTGGTGACTATTTACATTCCTGGTCAGCCTGACATTGAGGTGCGTCTCAATGAAGAGGGTGGCCGTGAACCAATGTGTGCCATAGCGATGCTTGAAAACGTGAACGGTGCCGTTAAGGTCTCTCGGCGGGTGGACTTCCACCGAGGCCACAAACTCATGGACCAGGCTTATGGCTGGGGCATGAGGTGGACTGCAGGGTCCAAATAGAAATCATGGCGGGGTCATACGACCCCGCCCTTGGGGGAACACAACATGTTTGCATGGCTTAAGCAAAACGCAGCAGCAGCGCGTGAAGCACTAACTACCGAAGTTTCGAAGTTCAAGAATCAGAAATTTCTAGATGCGATGACCGCCAATTGCGCTCTCATCTCAGCTGCATCCGGCGGTATCTCTTCTGAGGAAAAACAGAAGATGACCGGCTTCATCCAAAACTCGCCTGAGTTGAAAGTTTTCGACATGGGCGATGTGATCAAGGCGTTCAACGCACACTGTGAAAAGTTCGAGTTCGACTTTCAACTCGGCCAAGCCGAAGCACTGAAGGTCATCGGCAAGATCAAGAACGATGCCGGCGCGTCCCGACTCCTGGTGCGCGTGGGCTGTGCCATCGGTGCGTCGGACGGCGACTTTGACGCCCAAGAAAAAGCGGCCTGCCGTTTGGTCTGCCTTGAGCTGGGCCTTAACCCAGCTGATTTTGAACTCTAAGGAGCGTTACTTTGGACACTCAAATCGGTTTCCCTCCGCTGACCATGGCGGTATTCGTCGGGATCGCGCTCGGCGCGCTTCTCCTCGACATGGTTACTCACCGCGGTGACAAGCCAATTTCCCTGGCTAAGGCTTCGATTTGGTCGATCTTCTGGATCGCTATCTCGTTAGCGTTCGCCGGCTTCTTATACGTACAGCACGGCCCTGAAGTCGCCAGCCTGTTTGTAACTGGCTACGCCCTGGAAAAAGTTCTGAGCGTCGACAACCTGTTCGTGTTCATGGCGATTTTCGCATGGTTCAAAGTGCCAGATGGCATGCGTCACCGAGTCCTGTATTGGGGCATTATCGGCGCCATTGTGTTCCGCGGCATCTTCGTTGCCATTGGTACCGGCCTGTTGGCTTTCGGTCCGTGGGTCGAAATCGTCTTCGCAGTGATCGTGGCTTGGACCGCAGTTATGATGCTGCGCGCCGGCGGTGATGATGAAGAGGAAGAGGACTACTCCAAGCATATGGCTTACCGCTTCGCCCAGAAGTTGTTCCCTGTGTGGCCGAAACTCCATGGCCATAATTTCTTCGTCAGCCGTAAGCAGCTGGAGGTGGAACTCCAGAAGCCTGAGAACAAAGGCATGACTCTGGCAGCAAAAGGAACGATTTTTGCGACCCCGCTGTTCCTTTGCCTTGTAGTGGCCGAAGTGTCTGACGTGTTGTTCGCGTTCGACTCTGTGCCGGCGGTGATCGCGGTTAGCCGTGAGCCCCTGATCGTCTACTCTGCCATGCTGTTTGCGATCCTGGGTCTGCGTACCATGTACTTCGTGCTCGAAGCGCTGAAACGCTACCTGGTCCACCTGGAAAAATCTGTAGTCGCGCTGCTGTTCTTCATCGCCATTAAACTCGGCCTGAACGCAACCGACCACATGTTCCACCATGGCTACACAATCGATGCAAACACCAGCCTGCTGATCGTTATGGTTGTACTGGCGATTGGTGTGGTTGCAAGCCTTGTCTTCCCAGGCAAGGAAGAAGCTCAACCTGAAACCGCTGAGTAACAGCCCATACCACAAGGAGTAATACCCATGGCGTTGACCCTACAGAAAGGTGGCAATCTTTCGTTGACCAAAACCGACCCGAGCCTGACCAAAATCTTGGTAGGCCTGGGCTGGGACCCGCGTGCTACTGATGGTGCTGAGTTCGACCTGGACGCCAGTGCGCTATTGCTGGCAGCAAATGGCAAAGTACGCGGCGAAGCCGACTTCATTTTCTACAACCAGCTGAAAAGCGTTGACGGTTCGGTTGAGCACACTGGCGATAACCGCACCGGTGCGGGCGATGGCGACGACGAAGTAATCAAGGTTGACCTGAGCCGCATCCCGGCCGACGTGGACAAAGTCGTCTTCATCGTTACCATTCACGATGCTGAAGTACGTAAGCAAAGCTTCGGTCAGGTCGGCGGTTCCTTCATTCGTATCGTTAACGATACGACCAGCGCGGAAGTCGTTCGTTACGACCTGGCAGAAGACGCTTCGACCGAAACTGCGATGGTGTTTGCTGAGCTGTACCGCAACGGTGGCGAGTGGAAATTCCGCGCTGTTGGCCAGGGCTATGCCGGTGGCTTGAAAGCTCTTGCCAATAACTACGGCATGAACTTCTAGCGCGTAGGTCGTTGATTTAATTAAATATTTTTCCTGATTGGCCTTGTATTAAAGGCCTTTCAACCTCACTAAAAGGAATCAAAAATGGCCGTATCTTTGCAGAAAGGTGGGAACGTAAGTTTGTCTAAAGAGGCTCCAGGCCTGACCGAAGTCACTGTAGGTCTGGGTTGGGACGCACGAGTTACCGACGGCTCGAAATTCGACCTCGACGCGTCGATCTTCATCCTGGGTGAAAGCGGCCAAGTCCTCGACGACGCCAGCTTCATTTTCTACAACAACAAAAAATCGGCTGACGGTTCGGTTGAACACCTGGGCGACAACCAGTCCGGCGAAGGCGCCGGTGATGACGAGCAAGCCAACGTCAAGTTGACCGGTCTGGCTGCCGCTGTGAAGAAACTGGTATTCGCCGTGACCATTCACGACGCTGAAGCACGCAAGCAGAGCTTCGGCCAAGTTGCCAACGCTTACATCCGTGTGGTGAACAAGGCTGACGGCAAAGAACTGGCGCGCTACGACCTGAGCGAAGACGCTTCGACCGAAACCGCCATGATCTTCGGCGAGCTGTACCGCAATGGCGACGAGTTCAAGTTCAAGGCGATCGGCCAAGGTTTTGCGGGCGGCCTGGCCCCTCTGGCTAAATCGATGGGCGTGAACATCGGCTAAGCCGGAAGGCTTGAGAAAGCCCCCGCGAACCGGGGGCTTTTTCTTGCCTACAGAATGACCTCGGAATGGGTCATGTGGGCGGCGGTTTGATCTCTTCAACATTAGGAACGACTGCTGGCGATCTCCACGGCAGTCCACCGGTTCTCGGGTTTAAAAGGATATTTGGATGGGCATGTTTCGTGGGGTTGTAGCTGTAGGTGTTTTGGTGTCCATGTCAGGCTGCGGAGCCTACAACGACTTCAAGGCCAACAACGCAGTTCAAGAATACAGGCAGGCATGCCTTGGAAATTATACGAACGAGTGCGAAAGCAAACTGGTCGACACGAACATTGTCATGCTCGAGCTCGCGCGCAGTAATATTGACCGGGAAAAGGACTCGATCGTGCAGGTCGTTGGCAAGGATGGATTTGAACGCTTCTCAAAAACCGCCAATGAGCTGATTGACCACCTGGTCGACCAACAAGAAAACAAACGTCCCGGTTTTTTTGCGCGATGGTTCCTGGGGGAAGCCCAACCGTTCGGAAATACCCGCAACCAACTCTTCGACATTTCAGACATGCAAGAACTGCGTGCCGCAGTGCTTCAAAAGGTCAGTGCCGGCATTAAGGCCACCAACGCTTCTGCTAAGCCTGCCGAGCCAATGTCTGAGACCGAGGCAATCTTGTTAGGTAAGGTTCCTCACACACCGACTCAGACTCCGGCCGCTCCAGTTACCTTTGCAGCTGAGCCAGCGAGCCAGTCCGTTGTGCCTGCAGTTCAGGCAAAGGCATTAGTGCCATCCGATCTTGCTGCATCTGCAGATCGGATGATTGCGAGTGAGATTGCTCAGGATGGCGGGGATGAATACAAGGACGGCCGTCAGATCATCTTTGCAGACTTGAATAGCGACGGCATCAAGGATGCTGTGGTGCTCTACACGATCGAAGGCCAGGGTGGTGGAAATGGCTACTTCCAAACACTTGCCGCGTTCATTGGCGGTTCGGCAGGCTGGGAGTTCCGTGGGAAAGCTGTAGTCGGCAATGGTGTCCAGGACATCCAGGTTGTTGACCCCCAAACCGTCAGGCTGACTGTTCTCTCCGTCGGTCCGGATGATGCAGATTGCTGCCCGAGTGTTCAGAGCACCGAAAACTACAAGTGGGACGGCACGACATTTCTTCAGGTCCCAACGTCGTAAATAAGAGCCAGACATCAGGCACCTAGGCGTTCGCATACGAGCGCGGTTAGGCAGGGCTCTGGCGAAACGCTGGAGCAAACAAAATGAAGGGAAAATCGAATATGTCGCGACTCAACATCGGCTCTGGCCTTTTCGTAATGTTGCTCACCCTAGTCTCAGCCCACTCAAATGCCACCAGCTTTGATTGCAACAAAGCTGCAAGCTTTGCTGAGAAATCGATTTGCGCAGATTCTGCACTCAGTCATCTGGATGAGCAGATGAACTCCGAATATGTCCGCGCTCTAGACGCAGCGCCGAACAAGGGACAGGTCCGTCAAGACCAACGAGACTGGTTGCGCCTGCGTGACAACTGCAAGACCGCCAGTTGCTTATCCGCATCGATGAATGAGCGGCTCAGTGCTCTATCACGCACCAAGGTTGATCTGCCATCTAAAGCGCCAACCTCCGTTGCCGCTACCCGGGTTGATCAATCTGAAACAAATGTGATTTCAAAGGCTGCTTCTTCTCCAATGGTCTCTGCCGTGGTGAAGTCGGCAGCGACGCGAAGTGCAGCGGATGATCATCAAGCGATCCTGAACTTGAAGATTGGCTTGTTCGTGATGGCAATGTTGCTGCTGGTCTGCATTTACCTGCACCGCCGGGGGACCATTACGATCTATCAGGACTACACCGACGCGCTTTGGACAACCTTGACTCCAATCTTGGGAATTGGTGCGTATTTCGTCGCGAGCGCCTGGCTCGAGGTCCCACGCAACTACTCCATCATTGCTGCCTGTGTCCTTGGTGGTCTTATGTCATTGCAGGTGCTTATTCAAACGTACAGAAGCAACAGCATCTGGTTTTTTCTTCTATCCCTCTTCGCAAAGGTCATTCTGCTGACCTTCTACCTCCTGATGATGGCCCTCCTGCTGTGCGGTGGTGCCCGCACCAAAAGTGAGGCCCGGCGGCGGCGCGGCTGGGCAGTTCTTGCCACGACGATATTCGTATTCCTCTCAGGCTGGATGTGCCGCAATCGGCAATTCAGTTCGATCGACGATTACATTGCCGGACGGGCATAAGTGATATATCGGTGGTTGCGCTATTGCCACAGGCGCGACCTCCGATGTAAATGGACGTCGAGCCTATCGTAGGGGCTCCGACCGATGCCGGCATTTCAAACAACAAAGAATCCAGGAATAAGGATCAAGGAGTAGTCATGGGATTTCGTTTCAGCAAGCGAATCACGATTGTGCCTGGCGTACGCCTTAACATCAGCGGGAAGGGGATCAGCACTTCAGTTGGCCCCCGGGGCTTGAGTATGACGATGGGCCGCAATGGCACCTTTCTCAATGCTGGGTTACCCGGTACTGGTCTTTCATACCGTGAGAGGATCGACCGGCCCAGTAGATCGAGTAGTTCCCAACCAGGTCCTGCCGGAAGCGAATACTCGGGCCAGGTAAAGGTCAAGGTAAACGACGATGGCACGTTGTTGATTACGGACATGGATGACATCGAGTTGCCGGCGGCTGTCGTCAAACGCGTCAAATCCGAGATGGCCGACTCCATTCAGGACTTGCTGACCAAAGCAGCTGATAAGGTCAATCAGGAGCTTGAATCCTGCCTAGGCGTGCACCTCCTGACGCCTCGGCCGGGGGCCATGCCGGTAATCCCAGCTCCATTCGCCATTGAAGAGCCCCGCAGGCCTGCTCAGCAAACACCGGGTTTGATGGATCGAATGCTCCTTCGCAGCGCGAAGATTGAGCGTGAGGCTGAGTCGGCGGAAGAGCAGTATCAACAAGACCTCGCGAACTGGCAGTCCACGCGGGACGCCCATGAACTTGAACGCACCGAAATCGAGAAAGCATTCCGGCTGGCGGCAAAGGGCTTCAGTGCTCAGATGGAACGTGCCCTGGACTATGTGTTGAGCGGCATTGCCTGGCCAAAAGAAACCCAAGTGGCCTATGAGTTCTCACAAGACGTTACCGGCGTCGCGCTCGATGTTGATTTACCTGATGAGGGCGATATCCCGCAGCGCAGCGCTGAAGCCCGGGGTAACGGCAAACTAACCTTCAAAAATCGTTCGGATGCCCAGGTACGCAGAGACTTTGTCGCGCTGTGCTATGGCTCTCTGTTTCGAGTTGTAGGAGAGGTATTTGCTCTACTGCCAGCGATCCAGAAGATCCTGGTGTCGGGCTACATTCAGCGTAACAACACCGCAACCGGTGCGGTGGATGATCACTACGTGCTCTCGGTCTTAGTAGGCCGAGATCAGTGGGATGCGATTGATTTTAATCGTCTGGATGCGATCGATCCTGCAGCGACCCTGAACGCGTGTGGCGCAGTGGTAAAGCTGGACCGCTCTGCGCGTTTTGTTGAGGTGACGCCGATGGATATGTTGGTCTTGAACTGAAGACAACCGCGGCGGCTTGAGCCGCCGCGGTGTGAGGCAGGGCAGTGCAGGAGAGGATTAGCGAATGATTCCTTCGCGCTTTGCCTCCAAGATCCACATCGGGAATTCCTGCATCAGCCGGTCGTACAACTGCTCTTCCGTCATGTCGTGAAGGTCATCCAGGGCAAAGAATCCGCAGTTGTCCACGACTCTCCCGGGCATGGTGTCCAGTTTTTCCAGAATGCCGTAATTCCGGCCTGCTAAACCAACGTATTGCCAGAAGATTCCCAGCTTCGCTGCATCCACCATCAGTTGCGTGATCTTGCGGTTTTCAGAAACGCCACCGTCGCTGATGAAAACGACAAACATAGGGGTTTTGTCTTTGGACGCCTGGAAGGATTCGATCACTTTTTGGATCGCTCTCGGTTCATCATTGTAACGCCGACCGACGTCCCACTTGGTCCAGCCATTGTTGTCGGATTCGACAAAGTTCTGGTAGTTGGTAAGCGTCACAGGTGAGAGTCGCAGTGGCCGTTCGGCGAATGTCCAGCACTCAAGTTCGGCATCTGTATCCATGGCTACGGCGATGGGCACAAGACGATTGAGAACTTCCTGTACGCGGCCGGTTTTGTATTGATTTCGCATCGAGTCGGTGACGTCGAGCACGAGCAAAACACGAGCTTTCATCCCAACCAAGCAGGCTTTCTCGAGGCTTACCTGTGCCTTCTTGGCCAGACTGACCAGTTCCGGCGCGACAGCAGCTACACGTTTCTCCAGAGAGATTGTGGAGGGAGATGGGGCAGGTGCTGGTGCCGGTGCAGCTTCTTCAGTAACTTCGCCGCCAAAGTGCCTCACGAGAGCGTCCAGGCCCTCAGCAAAACCCTGAAGGTTAGAGGCCAACCGCCACTCCCCATTCTTTCGGTAAAGCTCAACGATCATTACCGCTTTCTCGGTTGTGAACGTGAGCCCTGAGAACGCGCAGGTCGCTCCTATCTCACCAGCGGGGCTGATTACTTTGAAGTTGCCATTCCGGATGTCACTCATCGCCCCGGCACCGTCGATGGAGGCAGTGAAGATCAAGCGATCGATAGTGGCGGGCAGGATGGCTAGATTAATTTCAAACTGGCCACCCGCAGCAAGCTTCACACTGCTGCAAGGCGTAACAGGCTGATTGAAGAAGACCATATAGCGATCATCAGAAAGCTTGCCTTGGTCGTCGACACCGAAACAGACGAAGTCGACTACGCTGGGGCTTTCGATGTTGACCGAGAGAGTGAAGGATAGACCGGGAAGAATATTTGCCAGCGACATGCGCTGGCCTTGGGTGATCTGCATGCATGGTTCCTTTGTGACGATTAGAGCGCCTGATGATGAGATGGCCTTGGTGAAACAGCCGTATCTGCACCGGCGGCTGGTTCATCCGTCGGGTTAAACCTAACGGCGCTCGAAGTTCCTGCAAGTCTTATACGGCCAGTGAGGTCGCCGCGGGAAGTTCCTATGGGAAGAGCTGTTTTGTTCGAGGGCGCGGGGCGATTCAACATGGGTTTATGAGGCCGATGATGCTGGCATACAACCAAAATAGAAATCCCGCGGCGGCCGTGTGCCGTCGCGGGAGTACTGGTCAGGCATGAAGCTGCTTAAAGCGCCTACTAGCACGAAAGCTTAGACGTACTGCTTTTTGCCGCTCCTTTCGATTGGGCGCCCTTTGAATACGTGTGGGCCGTCCATCGTTAGCTCAATTTTGTCTCCCTTCCGAGTCAGCCAGGGGGTGGCTTCACTGCCGGCTTTGGAGGTAACTCCGGATGGACTTAGATGGATACCATCTTGGTCAATTTCGATTTGACCGATTACATAGGTGAACACCATTGAGCTGAAAAACCCGGACTTGAATTCGAATGCGCACTCTACGACCTGGTCGCCGTATTCCATCCGCATCTTTGGTTTTAGCGATGCCACCGAAACCGCACCGTTGTCTACTGCTGAATAAACGCTGCAGACCAGCACTACCTTGCCCCCCATGAGCTGCGAGATTGCTGGATTAATTTCGACGGTTTCAATACCTGGAGCGGAGGCGCTGGCGCAGACTACGTCACCGGTATGGAAAACGAAGGGATCGACGTCAAAAGCCCCACGCTTGTCAGGTGCCTGGATGATGGACATTCGCCCATCAGGACGAAGGATGCCAATCCGCAGATCGAGGTCGTCATTGTCAGATCCGTCGCCGTTATCAACCCACGTTGCGCTGACCCGAATAACCTTTGGAGCGGACGGCCCTTTTTCGAGGGACACCTTGTGGCTGCTGCCAGGTTTGTCCAGTTTAACCACGGTCTTGGCGATGTTGACGGGCTTTGGAGGCGGTGCAGGTGTCGCCGCCGGCGCGGAGGATGCAACGTCTTCAACTTCGATGCCATAAAACCCGCAGAGTCCGGCAAGACCTGAGGCGAAACCTTGCCATACAGAGCGCGCCTTGAGCTGGCCGTTCCGGACGTACAACTCAAGCACGATGATGCCCGTCTCTTGTGAAAAGGGCTCAGGTGCCAGTTCCAGGGTTTGGTCCCCGGCAATGACGATAGCGCGAAGGTCTTTGACTGCTTCGAAGCCGCCGGCGTTGCCGTCTTGCGTCAAAGTGATTGCGATCTTCGTGATATTGGACGGGAGTCGAGACGAGTCGAAGCTGATGCTGTGACTGACCGTGTCGCCATGAGCGATCGGGGGCGCGAATGTCGCCGCGCCTGAAGAGTGCACGGGTGCATTGAAGAAAACCATGCCGCTGTCATCCACCACCTTGCCAGTGTCGGTGACCAAAAACGCAGTAAGGTTTACGTCCAGGTTGTTACCTGCCGCATGGGTAACTTCCACCCGCCCTTGGGAGGAAGAGATCGTTGTGTTCTCGCCGGGTTTGAGTGACTGATTCAATTCATGCCGCCTATTCCATGGGTTTTCGCAATGCATTGTTCATGCGCTGCGCTTTCGTTGTTTGAGCGCGAACGCCGGCCAAGGGGAAAGATCCCCTCATTGGGACTGATCGCATTGATGCAGTTTAACGGCTTGGCCGCCGGCGACCGCCGAGACATCCATTCTCCATTTACACACCGTCTGAAACCCAGAATTGGAACGTGCGGGAGGGAATGTTGTGCCCGGCATTGAAAGTCCTCTCAGTCCCGTTAAGTTCTGATCGTAGGTAACGAAAACATCTGCCCGGCGTTCTGCATCGGAATTCGACGGGGCATTTTGAGTGGTGCCGTCTTCTGCTAGATGGCAATATGCTACATCTATTCGCGCTCCCCCTTATCATCCAGGGCCTGGCGTTTAATTTCTGACAAGGACCCGTTGGATGCTAATCGCACTTGTTGTTTTGAACGCCCTTTATTTGATCTGCAGTCTGCTGTTCAACGCCGAGCTGCTCAACTTCGCTGGCGCTGATATCCCCCTCCGAAAACTCGAAGTCCTTGAGACGTATAGCCAGATCCTGGCGGCTACGAGCATGTGCTTGCTGGTATGGCGAATCTGCTATCGACGTTACCAAGGCAAGGGGAGGGTGCTGTGGGTTTGGCTCGCAGCATCGACACTTGTTGTCACTCCGTTGACTTGGTGGTTTCAGGGGGCCGCTCCGGATTGGATCGCCGAGCAATTCCCCGGCTCGCTACGGGTTAGCAGCCTCTACGCATACGTCACCAAAAAGGGGTTGCTTTACGACTCCCTGACTATTCCGCAGATACCCTACAAGGCCTACAAGGACCAGGGAGAGGGCAAGGCTTTCATAGCAAACCTCGGCGTTCTGATGAGTGTTCAAGGCTCCTACGTCGAGCGCATCGACAAGAACTTCCAAGGCTTTTCAGCTGCAGTTTTTCGTGGCTACACCGTCCGTAATGGAGACGCGTTATACGAGCGGCTGCAAGAAACTGTCGTGCCCTCCATCAGTGACATCAGCAGGGCGTATGCACAGCTCGAAGGTTTTCGTGCAGGGGGAATTCCGGGGAGTGAGTGGCGACCGATCAAGTGGCCGAATGCTGGGGCAGATCTGGGGTACCAGCCGACCATTGACGAGTATGCCCGGTCAATCAATCCCGGTGTGCGGACACGAGATGCGCTGGCCAACACCACCGAGGTTCGCCACATGGCGAAAACCAAGCTCGGTCCTCTCTATGTGAAGGGCATGAACCTTCTGGCTACGCGAGAGCAGTACCAGGCTTATCTGCCTGGCATTGCCGACAACATGGCCTATGACGTCGCTCACACCGACATCCACGGCGCTGAGGGTTTGAACGTCCTCAAGAATATGTGGTTTATCCCCTTCTCCCTTCTTAGCGGGTTGTTCTTCGGCGGCATCAGTCTTGTGGTCTTGATCATCTCGGGTATTGAGGCGCTTCGAAGCCTCCCCGGGCGAATTCGCTTCGTTCGACCGGTCGCCGTGATTTCGATCGTTATGCTGCCTCTCGTTGTTGGCAACGCAATTGTCGATAGCCCCGGTTATAGAGATGCGTTCAGGAGCTTGGGCAAACAGCCAGTTGTGCTTGCCACCGTTTTCCATTGGGCCATGTCCTCAGAAGCAATGCTTTACAACATCACAAGGCCTCTGCTGAAAGCAGAGTGACCTACACAAAGGGAGAGTCACCGTGCGTAAAAAGTTTCTCGTTTCAGTACTGGCATTGGCCATCGCAGCATCAACCTCTGGCTGCGCTGAGTTGGGCATCAACAAGCAACAGGCTGGTACCGCAGTGGGTGTCGTCGCTGGCGCTGTCATCGGGCAGTTCATCGGGAAAGGCAACGGACGGATCGTGGCAACCCTGGTCGGCGGTGCACTGGGCGGTTACATCGGTAACAAAATCGGTGCAAAACTCGATGAGCAGGATCAGCAGGCCCTGGCGCAACGCACGCAAGATGCTTTGAACGCCTCGCCGAGCGGGTCCAGTTTGCCTGTGTCCTGGACATCGGCGCATTCCGGCGCTTCGGCGGAGATCGTTCAGGGCCAAGAGTTCACCCAAACCAAAACGGTTGAAGTGAAACGTGCACCTAAGATCGTTGCCGTCCCTTCGATGAAACTCATTAACGAGCAGTACGTCACCAAAAGCAGTTCGAACGTCCGCGCCGCGCCTGAAAAAGGCGCAGACAAAGTGGGTGGTTTGAAACCCGGCACCGAGTTCACTGCCGTTGGTTCGACAGGCGACTGGATTCTTGTCGGCCGCAAGGGTGTCACTGTCGGCTACGTCCACAAAGATTTGGTTGAACCAAAATCAGTAGCCGTTGCGAAGAGTGTGAAGCCCGCGGCCAACCTGGACGAGATGAACGTCGCTGCCGACAAGGAAACAAAGGCCTTCGATCTGGATTCGATCCCGACGTTGCCAACTCAGCAGGTCGCTGCTGAAACGTCTTGCCGGCCGGTGACCGTGAGCCTCAAAGCGGCCGACGGAAACACTGAGCAGGAGAAGAACACCTTCTGCAAACAAGCCAACGGCACCTGGGAACTCATCTAAGGGATCTTCATGAAAAACCGCGCACTCGCTCTCGTTGTAGTGGGTGCTTGCGGCATCGCGCCGCAAGCCTGGGCTCACCAGCTCGCCTACTCGAAGACAGAACAGATCCAGGTGAACGTCGATGGTGAGGCGACCACCTGGTGCAAACCAGAAGTGGCCATCACCATGCAGCGTCCAACGTGGGATGACCAGAAGCCGCTGAACACGCTTCTATCGAAGCTCCCGTATATTCTCGGACAGGAATGCCCGACGGCCAAGGTCACCTGGAAAGCAGTCGACGCAAAGGGGGCGGTTTACGCCACCGGTGCGGGCAATGCGACCAATCTGGGCCTGGCCACGCTGACTTCACCGCCTGCCGCTCCGGCCGCTGCCGCGCCCGCTGTTTCGGTAGCCCCCGTGGCTTCTCCTCCTACGCCACCAGCAGCTGGGGCGGCTGCGTCTGTACTACCAGCCGCCGCTGCGCCTACTGAGCCTGCCGTCGCAGCGCCTGTGGCTGCTGCACCGGCCCCAGCGCCTGTAACGGCACCTGTGATACCACAACCAGCACCAGAGGCTTCACCCGCGCCAGTGCAACCGGTGCCGGTGGCTCAAGTACCTGTGACGGTTGCGCCCGTTGCCCCTGTTGCTCCTGTAGCTGCCGTGGCCACAGTACCTGTGGAGGCAGCTCCAGCCGCCGCCCCTAAGCCTGCCGCTCCAGCTGAAGCGCCGGCCGCTGTTGCCGCCGTTCCTACCGGTGACTTCGGCCGCTCATTGGTGCTGGCCAACCAGAACCTGATGGGGATTACCGACGGAAGCGGATGCAAATGGGTTATCAGTAAGTCGGTAACTGATGAGTCCGATCCAAGTCTGTCCTTTGCGTCGACACCCGCCATGCCTTGCTCTGCATCAGGCTATGCCGAGGGGTCCTTTGACAAATTGCGTTGGGCGGTACCGAACACCTATCGCGGTGATACCTGGTCAAAAACAACCGTGCACCCGAGCGGTCTGATGTTCAACCAGGCACTGGTCCCAGCGGTGAAAGGCAAGGCGCTTTCTTTCCTGAATAGCCGGGCAGACCAAGCACTCTTTCAGGTGGGTGAACTGCCTGCGCGTAACATGAAGGTGTATTTGGCCTTTGAGCGCCCCAACTACCGTGTCCTGTCGCCGTTCTCCAGTGATCCGTATTACGTAGTGATCACTGCAGATGAGGCATTTGCTCTTGATGCGGTTGAGTTGAAGCGCGCTGTGGTTGAGGTCTACCAATTGGTGAAGGCAACGTCGCCAACGACCGTCGGCCTGTCGAACCTCTTCTTCGCCAAGAACTTCGAAGCGCTTTACCCCGAGGGATACGCGTCGGAAACCAAAGACAACATTCTCAAAACGCGTATGGGCGAGAACCGTGGTGAGTTTTACTTCGATGCTCGCCAAGGCAATAACTTCGCCCTGCGTCGCGAGGAGATCCGCATGAGAGAAGTACGTCGCCTGCAGCAGCAAATGGCTGAGCTGCACACACGCGTCTTGGAGCGTTACGAACAACTCAAATCCGGGATGAAGGAATTCGAAGGTCGGGAGGCTGAAGCGCTGGCGCAGATGGCCGGTATCAAAGTCACCTTCCCATCGCCGATCGCAATGCAGGACCCGAGCTCTTCAAAGTCCGCTGTGCCGATGATGATTCACGTCACCGGAAAGAGCGGCGACTTCTACGAGGTCGACTTCCCACGTAAGGGGCGTGTACAGGCTGATGCTGAACTGGAGAGCCAGTGGTACGTGCTGCCGGCGGCAAACATGACACCCTTCCTGCCGCTCGAAGACGGTCGCGCCGTTCCTACGTATCGCGTGTATACCGCTGGCGCGGCTGAGGCCTGCAAGCAAGACCACTGTGCTGACAGAGTGTCATTTGGTGCCGTACTGGCCAAGGAATTTCCTAGCGCCGGGATCGACTTCAACTGGACGCCTGCAGTCTCTCAGCAGCACGTGATTGATTGGCAGCAAGCATCTGCTCAAATTCAGTAAGGCAACCGACTATGAAAACGATGAACAAGAAGCACATCCTCATCGCCGCTGCGGTCGCCGGTATTGCGATTCTTGCGGCTGGTGTGGGGTTATCGAGCTCCGGCAAGAAGCAAGCGCTGCGTCAGTACGATGAGATGAAGGAACAGTACTTCCTCGAGAACGTCCTGAGCGAGGGAGATATTTCCTATTCCTTCTGGTCGGGAAACGTCACCGTTGAAACACCAGAAATCCGCCTGGTTGCAGCAGAGACCAACGGCGCAGATAAATTCCTGAAAGGGATTATGGGGCTGCTCGGTGGAATGGACTCCGGGGCAAAAGAGTCTGCCCTGGTCGAATGGTCACGGTATCTGCTTTCGTCCAGTACTGGTGGCGGTCGTGCCGGTGGCGTTTACTTGAAGGCCGACGCCCTCAAGGTTAGCCGCGAAGGTGATAACAAGAAGGGCGAGATTCATGTCCAATTGTTGGGCATGGACATGAGTACTCCTTACCTGTCGCACAAAGGCACAGATGTGGTCCTGCCTTCGGAAGTAGCGGATGAGATCCAGCCGCGCGCGGAGATGGATCAGTACGGAGGCGTGGTCAAGTCGCCCTACTCGTGGGGTAGCAATATCGTCCAACGTCTGCCGTTCACTGGTGCATTTATCACCGGCGCTACAGGGGAGTTCGGCACCAAAGTTGACTTGGACTTCAAGCTCACGCGCTCCAGCGACGGCGAAGGCTCGGTCGAGTTTGTAGTGGTGCATCGTAATGACGGCAGCGAAGTTGGCCGGATTGTGCGCGAGGCTAAATTTGCGTCCATCCCAGAGCTTGACGATGTCCAGGCGCAACTCAAGAGCGCGCTAAGTGGCTTCATCATGGGGGCTTACAGTACGTCCATGGGCCAGGCCGTAATTGCGGAAGCCGCAGGTGACTTTGCTCGTAAGACCAAGGTGGCCAGCTACTCGCTGACCT
This sequence comes from Pseudomonas sp. m6p, assembly GCF_055760375.1. Taxonomy (NCBI): domain Bacteria; kingdom Pseudomonadati; phylum Pseudomonadota; class Gammaproteobacteria; order Pseudomonadales; family Pseudomonadaceae; genus Pseudomonas; species Pseudomonas sp. m6p. Next base: position 4,920,116 of record NZ_CM147084.1, on the reverse strand, counting down.
ACAAGGGCTTCGACCAGTTAAAGGAGTCGTTCGACGAATTCAAGGCCGCTACCAAGCGTGAGGAGTTCACCGGCTTTTGCAATGAAACAGGCCTATCAGGTTATCAGAGTGACTTTGGAGTCAAGGGCAAGGATCACAGCGATTCGGAGTGCGCGATCGCTCAAAAGCTGGCCACCGATGCCAAGTTTGAAGAGTCCTACATTTTCAAGGAAGACAAGTCGTTATTTTCCGGCCTGTTCGTGAGCAAAAGCTTCACGCTTGAGACGAACTGATCACCACATTTCCTAGAGCCTGGAGTGCGGTCCGCCGTACTCCACGGTCACCTAAAAAAATCTCAAGACAAAGGCAGGCATTTCATGACGAACGTTTCCAAATGGGCAATCACGGCGCTCTGCTCGGTGCTGCTGGCCGGTTGCGGTTCAAGCCAGGACAAAGCTGAAGAACTGGTCAAGTTGATGGGCATGGACGTCCAATACAAGATGGTAGTGCAAGTCGCCACGTCGGGTTATGCATCCAAATATCGCGAAGTCGCGCCAGAAAAAATCAAGGCCGTGATCGAGGACAACATTTCCCAGGACCTACTGAAAGACACCCTGGTCCAGGTCTACGCAGATCACTTTGATGCCGACGAACTCGAATTGATGATCGAGGCCAGCAAGCATCCGGATCAGGCGATGAAAATTATCATGGGCTCTAAGGACGGCATGAAATTGGCCAAGAAAACCATGGAAGTCCAGGTTGATCTACAGCGTGATATGGCCAAAGCGTTCGAGGATCGTGATGAAGACATCGTGGACGAGTTGGACGACCTTCAGAAAGAAGCTCGCGGCTGATCTGTCATTTGCCTTCTTGTGCCCGAACCACGGTTATCGAGGCGGCAATTACGAACAGTTTCAGGTAGCGTTTGGCAATTAATGGAGGGTGGGATGAGGCTATTTTTGGTAATGCTGCTGGCGCTCAGCGGCTTCGCTCACGCCGGTTGCGGCAGCATCAACAACGACGATCAACGCGCCTACTGCTACGTCAAAGAAGGGAATGGGAGTTGCGCGAGCATTAAGGACGACGATCTGCGCGCTACCTGCTATGTGGAGGCCGGCAATGGCAGTTGTGCGAGTATCCGTGATGATGACAAGCGCAAATACTGCTACGTGAAAGAGGGCAACGGAAGCTGTGCAAGCATCAACAATGACGACTTGCGTAACGCCTGCTACGTCGAAACAGGCAACGGCAGTTGCGCGAGTATCCGCGACGACGACCAGCGATACCTGTGCTACGCCAAGACTGGCAATGGCAGTTGCGGGAGCATCAAAAACGATGACATGCGACGTCAGTGTGAAATGGTAAAGCGCTGACTGGCTTGCTTTAGCCTAGCCGTAACAAGGAATCGCACCTACAAAAAAATGCCAGTCAGGTAACTGACTGGCATTCATTCTGCGGTTAACGAATCTTCCAAGCTGAAAAGGCGGGTGGTTCAACTGTTCAACCCAGTACTTCGCCCCTGGTCTTGCGCTTGAATCGCCGGCGCATGAAAAACACCACAAACAAAATCAGTAGCGTGCCTACGCTGAGGAAGATCGTGTTGAACCAAGGAAACGGCTCTTCGCGACTGTTTGTGGCTTCGATGTCTGTGATGTTTGGGAACACGGACAAGATTTGAATGCGCCAGCCGTAGTAACGGATCAGCGCCAGTTGCTGGGCATCTCGTGAGTAACCCTGAGCCTTTGCCTGAACGTCGGCCGAATCAAACTTGAAGTACCACGGAAAACTCCAGCCGGTGTCGTCGTTTCGGTAAACTTTTACCACTTTCGATGTTGGGTGTTCAGTGTTAATGAAATACACGTCCCGGGTCGGGCCGTCGGCCGGGTTTTCAGCATTGATGACGCCGTCATCGTCCACACGTTTTACCTCAACGCCGGTGATGGCCACCACGTCGTACTGCGGCAAAACATAAAACAGACCCAGTCCCGCACCAGTGATTACGAGCAAGAATGCGCCGACAATCACCCCTTTAATCCACTTCATTTATGTGCTCCATTTTGATCGTCGAATTCTGCCCCAATTTGATCTTGGGTATTCACCTTTGACCGCTGGGGTGCTACTAAACTTGGTTAGCAAATGTGTAGGTGCTGCAGTGATAGGGGTTTGGGGAGCAATGGAACCGAAAACCAACGTAAGCACGAATTAGAGTTCGCTTTACTCGTATGTGACTGTTGATTGGAGAACTCTGATTGTCGAAACGAGTTTATCGAACCGCTTTTCGGATGTTTACGGTCCTTCCTGATGTTCGTTAAAGCGGTTTCATAAAACGGTGGTTTTATCGTACTCCCCAGACAGAGCGCTGGTTTGCGGGCAGGTACTGGGCTTAAGTGCGTTTACTGTTCCATTGCTCCCCGAACCCCAGCAGCATGAGTGCGGCGATGCAGCCAGTGATGACGAGCCAGCGCCGGCTGAAGCGGTCCGGCGCCGGGCGGCTGTAGGGGTCGGGGTAGGTCACGTCATTCTCCATGTTGAAATCAGCGCCAAAGGCCGCCGGTGCGCCAGCGTGGCGGACGTGGTGATACGGTCACCTCGGGGACGAAACGGGCCGATGGAAACGGCGGCATCGCGGGCGGCGGAGCAAGTTCCAGCAAGCGCTCAATGCGTTCAGCCGTCGCCGGATGCGTGCGCAACCAGGAGGGTTCCGGATTGCCCCATCCGGGCAGCAGCCAGGCGCGCCAGGAGCGGCTCACCCGCTCGATCTTGGCGAGCGCCGAGGCCAGCCCGTGCGGGTCGCCGGTCAATTCGGCAGCGAGCCGGTCGGCGTCGAATTCGCGCACCCTGGACAAGCCCAACTGAGCCAGCAAGGCTAGCTGTGGCGCGACCGCCAGTAGAAGCAACGCGGGCCAATTGACTTCCGTGACTCCAAGCAATAGCGCTGGCAAGCTGAGCACGATCGCAAGCTGCCCCAACAAGGCTAGAAGATGGGTGAGCCGGCTGATGGAATCGGCCAAGCCCATGACACGCAAATCCTCGTTCGCAATATGCGCGATTTCGTGGCCGAGCACGCCGGTCAACTCGCGGGGCGTGAGGCTACGCAGCAGGCCGTCGGTCAGCGCGATGGCCGCGTGATGCTTCGAACCGGTGGCGAAGGCGTTGACGACCCCGCTGGGCACGTAGTGCGGTACCGGCACGGCAGGCAGCCCGGCCCGCGCCGCCAGTTCCGCGCAACACAGCCCAAAGATCGGGCGCTTCATCCGGGTGCAGGGGGCGTGCGCCATACAGCCGCAAGGTCAGCCCGGAGGCGGCCGCCGGTTCGAGCAGCAGGGTGAACCCCGCGGCCGCAAGCGCCAGCCAAAGCCCGCCGTCACCCAACAGCAGGCTGCCAGCGACGGCGGCAATCCCGAGCAGGGTCAGCACCAACAGCGCGGTTTGCAGGCGATTGAGCCAGCGATGCCGCGCGCCGACATTCTGCGCGTGGCGCAGATCACGACTGATCATCTGAGCTTTCCCCGGCTGTCCGGTCATCGCGCTCGCGCAGCAGCCAGTAAGTCGCCCCGAGGGCCAGTGTCGCGCCTGCGAGCGCCGCGACCTTGGCGGGGCCGGTCTCCGGGTCGAGGATCACGAATTTACGCGCCAGGGCCATCAGCCCGATCAGGATCACCGTCTTGACCTGGATGATGCTGTCGCGCCGCAAGGCCACCCGCACGATGGAATGCTTGAACTCCATGGCGATGAGCAGCGTCATGATCATGCCGAACACGGTCTGGAAGACCTTGTGATCGAGCGGATTGAACGCATCAATGATCAGCAGGCTGAAGACGATCGAGATCAGCTGCAGCAGCGAGACCACGATAATCACGGCAATGATTGCGGACAGCGCGAGCGCGATCACCTGTTCGAAGCGCTCGTAGAACGTCATCACTGCCCATTGGGCGCGAAATGTTTTGATCGGGTCTGCTTGCTTTTCCTTCATCGCCACTCCTCTCAATTCTGAAATACTTGTGCACCCACAACTTGGTTGCGCCCTTGTCTTTTTGCCTGGTAGAGCGCGCTGTCCGCCTGCTGCATCACCTGCTCGACAGAGTGCAAACGGGGGTCAAGGAGAGCCTCCCCCCATGCTGGCGCTATAGCTGATCGACACCTCTCCACACACCACCGCTGTCGCCGCAGTGTCCTGACGAAATCGCTCCGCCCATACTTGGGCGTCTTCTATCGATGCCGCTTCCAACAACACAGCGAATTCCTCCCCCCCAATCCGGGCAGCCATGTCGGTTGCGCGAACATGTTCCCTCAACCGTGAAGCAAAGTGCTTGAGCACCTCATCGCTGCATCCGTGTCCATAGGTGTCATTGATACGCTTGAAGTGATCGATGTCGCAGAGCACAAGTGCTGCTTGTATCTCGGTGCTGCGTTTGAGGCGCTCCCATTCCAGCTGTAATCGTTCGTTAAAAGCCCGCCGGTTCGACAAGCCGGTCAAGGGGTCGGTGATCGCCATACGCAGCAACTGCTGCTCCATTTCCTTGCGAGAAGAGATGTCGAGCAGAGTGCCGACTATCAGTTGCCTGCCCGCGCCACCCAGCCAACGGCCGCGATCCAGCACCCAAATCCAAACGCCAGATCGATGACGAACGCGGTACTCGCACTCCAATCGCTCCGACGGGTTTTCTTGGTAAGCGCGCACCTTTGCCAGAGCGACCGGCAAATCCTCCGGGTGAGTACGCGCTTGCCATGCGGCATGGGTGGCGCCAACCTCCTCGTCGGAGGTCAAGCCGAACATCGCCAGACTGCGGGCAGAAAGCCTGAAGCTGTCGGTAGCGATATCCCACTCCCAGAATCCCAGCCCTGCGCCCTCCAGGGCGATGGCGATCCGTTCCTTGTCATCGATTTGCGCTTGTTGGCGATGCTTCAGCTCGTCACGCCTCTGGCGATTGGTACGAACAAAACGCCATAGCGCAACCGCCATGCCAATATTGGCAAGTAGCGACACCATCAGTCAAATGGTCGGCCCGTTCATGGTCTATCCCCACCTGACTCACTGAGTGTCTGCCGTAATTCCTCGATCCGGTGGTCGACTTGGTCGGCGTTGATGCCCAACATCAACAGTACCTGCTCGGCCAGTCCCAGTCCCGCAGCCAGGTACAACGGGTACAGTCTGACATTGGGCAGATTACGCAAAAGCTGGGCATCCGTTACGCGCTCAGTGGCCACCACCACGGACAAGCTCAGGCGGCGGTCGAGAACCGCCTGAGCGATACGCAGGGCCGTCTGCGGACGGGCAAACGTCAGCACCACCAGGCGGGCATGGGCCAATCCGGCGGCGGCCAGGGTGTCGAGCCGACTGGCATCGCCATACGACACCGGCGCCCCCATCGCACGCCCCGCTTCGACCCGTTGGCGGTCCGATTCCAGCAGCAAATGCGGTATGCCTGCCAGGCGCAGCGTTCGGCTCAGCAGCAGCCCGACGTCATCCGCCCCACAGATGATCACATGGTCGCGTAACGACCGCGCCCGCTCGGCGACTTCGCCTTCTTCGGCCTGCGGTGGCTGACCGAGTGCGCCCGAGCGGCTGAAAGCCCGCGCCCATCGGTCATGGTGTCGGATCAGGAGCGGTGCCAACCCCATGCTCAACACCAGCGCCACCAGCATCGGTTGCACCATGGTGGCGGCGATCAGGTGCTGCTGCATGACCATGCCCAGGAGCAGCAGCGCAAACTCGCCGCCATGACCCAGCACGATGCCTGCGCGCCAGGCGTCGAGCGCCGACAGGCGGGTTGCGCGCAGCGCCAGAAAGTTCAGCCCCATCTTGAGAGGCACCAAGGCCAACAGCCAACCCAGTACCGCCAGCGGTGCGGCCACGATCTGCGCGGTGTCCAGCTGCAGGCCGATGGTCACGAAGAACAGGCCCGACAGCACATCACGAAAGGGCTTGAGGTGGCTTTCCATGTGGTGCCGGAAGTCGCTCTCGCCCAGGACCATGCCGGCGAGAAAGGCCCCCAGGGCGGCGGATACGCCGACGGCGTGTGCAGCAGCGGCTGCCGCCACGACCACGCACAAGGAGACCAGCACGAAGGATTCTTCGTGGCCCTGCCGCGCCACCCAGCCCAGCAGGCCATGCAACAGACGACGCGAGGCAACCGCCGCTGCCGCGAACAACACCAGCACGCCCAACACTTCGAGCAGCACGCTCTCGATCTTCGGCGAGTCGCCGCGCGCCCAGATCGCCAGCAGGGCCAGCAGGGGCACGCTGGCCAGGTCCTGAAAGACCAGCACGGCGATGGCACTGCGGCCGTGGCGGGTGGTGAGCTCGCCTTGGTCGGCCAGCTGTCGGCTGACCAGCGCCGTGGACGACATGGCCGCTGCGGCGCCGAGCAGTGCAGCGCTCTGAGCTGGCTGACCCAACCCGATCAGCACCAGGGTCAGTGGCGCGGCCACGACGACCATCTGCAAGCTGCCGGACGCCAGTACGGTCTTGCGAGTGAGCCAGAAGTGCCCCAGCGAGAATTCCAGTCCGACCATGAACAGCAGCAGGGCCACACCCAGTTCGGATATGAAAGTCAACGCCTCTCCCGGCGCGATCACACCGCTGACCGAGGGGCCCAGCAAGGCGCCGACGGCGAGGTAACCCAGCAAGGCGGGTACTCTGAACGCCGCCGTCGCCACCACCGCGAGGCTGCACGCCGCCAGCAGGATCAGGGTAGTGCCGAGCAAATCCTGCATCGGTCAGCGTCCCACCTGTGCAGAGGCCCAGCGCACGATGTCCTGCGAGCCCATGGCGCCTGCCTGGCGGGCGATCTCACGTCCGCCCTGGAACAGGGCGAGCGTCGGAATGCTGCGGATACCGAACTGCGCGGCCAGGTGGGGCTCAGCCTCGGTGTTCACCTTTGCCAGCCTGATCCCGGGTTCGAGCTGGCGCGCGGCTTGTTGAAACTGCGGCGCCATCATCTTGCACGGCCCGCACCAGGGCGCCCAGAAATCGACCAGCAGCGGCAGATCGCTGCGCTCCACGTGGCGCGAGAACGTCGCCGTCGTCAACTCGATGGGCTCGCCGGTGAACAAGGGCTGCTGGCAGCGGCCGCAGTTGGGACGATCCGCGAGCTTGGCGGCCGGCACGCTGTTGATGGACTGGCAATGTGGGCAGACGATGTGGAGTTCATTTTTCATGGTTCGCTTCCTTGGACTGCGGTGAGGTTGCCTCGCTTCGGATCACCGACATCGCCGACCAATTTACGCCTTTGATCCAATCGTTCCCGTCTTCGCTCACGCCGGCATCTTCCACGTGAGCCGCAATGAAGGCTTCGGCTTGAATGAGCCCCGCTCTGACAGCATCTATCTTATTAGGCATCCGCAGGATTTCAGCAGCGCAGCCTGCATCCAGCCCATCCACCCGGATAAGCAGAAAAATGCGGCGCCACAAGTGCGGCATACCCTTCATCAGGTCGAATGCAAATGCGAATTCGCTCGATCTGTCACCAATTTCCTCCTGTTCGGCGATTGCTGCTGGGTCGGGAAGCCGACTATCAGCCATGACGTCGGCCAGGCTGAGTGCGTCATCAGGCTGATAAAACTCGTAGAACTCTTCCTCTACCATGGCCTCCGCCATGTCCTGCGCATCCGCTTCGACCGGCGCATCCAGCGAAACGGCCTCGCCATATTGCCGGCTGTTTGCCACTTCGCGATCAATGACGGCAAAAAGATGTTTCAAAAGATCGAGGTAAGCGGCATTTTCTTCTGGAACGGATGTCCATACCGATTCAGCCAGAGCAATCGCTTCGTCCACCACGTCGTGCAGCGTCGGATAATCGCGAGGCAAATCACCGGCGGCATGCAGATAAGCCAACTCGCGTTGCGCAACGGCCTCAACCTTCGGCAGCAGCGTCTCGATTATCCCGCGTGCTTGCTGGACGACAGAGGCAGGTTGAGTGTCGATCCGCGCCTTGAGCTCGCGCAAGCGTTCACGACGCGCCTTACGCTTGATTTGATCCTGAGCGCTCAGCCGATCAAAGTGCTTCTTGGCCTGCCGGAACAACGCCTGCGCTAGCATGTGCGCGAGAGGCGTCAGATCGTTATGCGATGCAGTGACGCTGACGATTTTTTTGCCCGGCAAGTGCATGTGGCCACTGGCCGTTAAGCGAGATCCTTTTTTCGCGCGTTCGAGGACGATTTGAAGACGTACCGAATCTTCGGAGCGCTTTTCGATCAGCGGCTTGAGAGCGGGTTCAACCGCTTTTTCTACAGACATTCGCCAAGGTTCATGAAATTCTTTTTCGACGAGTCGATAGCTATATTGTATACGCATGCTCAAGCCCTTTAGGGTTGTCCGCCCAGGTGAGTGGACCCGGGTGATTGGATATGTTGATTTTCAAAGATGATCTTACGGTTTGGTTTTTCACGCCCTTACCGCTGACGCGCTTTGCGCAAACGCCAACTAAGAAGCAAAAGAGTCATACCGAAGATCGCAGCATGGAAACCCAATACCCAGCCCGCGGCCAGAAATGATTCGATCGGGCGGGTAAAAAACATCCATAGGATGATCGCACCGAGGAGCACGGAAAGCAGCCCGCTGAGGGCAAGCCAGATCTCGCCCTTGATTTCCCGGCGCAGACGAACGGCGGCGGATATCTCCAGCATACCGGTGAAAATTGCCCAGAATGCCACGCTTACCCACAAGAAATAGGCCAACGCCAAAGTGGCAGCCAGAGGGGCAACTACCACAACGACACCGGTGAGTATGCCGACGATGCCGCTGAACAACAGCCAGCCCCAGCGCTGCTTTTGCCGCATTTGCCGCACCGCTGCAACCAGGTTGAACGCACCATTGACCAAAGAAAATGCGCCGAACACTATCGTCATGGCGAACAAAGCCGAGTGTGGCATCCAGAATGCGAGGACTGCAAAAATCAACGCGAATATGCCGCGCAGCGCAAACAACCACCAATTTTGGGTCAGTGAACACACGGCATCGGCAGGGTTATCCGCATTCGAATCGGCGATGGTATTTGCATTCATGCGATATCTCCTTGATGGATCATGAGATCAGGAAAATCAAGCCTTCATGGCGAAGAGAGGGGCTATTCGCCCCTCTCTTGCGGTTTTAGAACAGCTTTGACAGTCTCGCCTTGATTTCATCGAGCCAGCCTTTTCCGCTCCCGCCTCCGGCCGTCTTTTCCTTGACTTTCTTGAGTTCAGAGTACAGGGGCTCAAAGTCCTTCTTTTTGCCATAGCCCAGCAGTTCTGCCATTTCCAACTGCTGCCGGGCTTCGTTTAACAAGTCCTGCAGGCGTTCACCGGACGCCTCGCTGCGCTGGCCATCTTCTGTCAAGGTCTCGGCGCGCTTGACGAGCAGTTTGGCGCGCAGGATGGGCAGCGGGATGACGCTGAGTGTCTCGACGAGCGTGCCGAGCGCCAACTGCAGCGCGGCCTTGGCCTCTTCGATCTTGCCCTGATCGATCAGCGGCACGACGGATTTCACGGCTGCCGGGTAAGTCGCCAGAGGGATGTTGGTGACCGCAATCACGATTTCGCTGGCCAGCAATGCCAACACGCGACGAGCGCGTTGCACCTCGCCATGTTTGAGGGCATCCAGCGCCTCGTCAGTCATCGCCTCAACGGTTTCCGTGTTGGCGAACAAGTCGTGCACGATGGTGCGCACATCAACGGGGGCCAGGGCGAGCGTGGGTTCGCGTGCAACGATCAGCTCCAGCTTTCCCGTCACTTCGGCCAGCGTTGCCAGTGCTCGCGCGGATTCTTTTTCGTCCAGGGCCGCCAGCGCTGATTTGGTCAGCGCCAAGGCCGAGACGGCCTCATCGAGGACTTGTTTACGTTTGTCTGCCGCTTGCGAGTCCGTTTCCTTCTGAACCTCAGGCTGTACCTCCGTGACGACTTCAGGCTTGGGCTCTGGTCTGGCAGGAAGGCTGCTTACCGCGGCCTGTTCGTTCGTGCCTTCGTTGATCGCGTTGGGATTCGATGTTTGCTCATTCATGGTGATATGCCTCGTATGAGATAGTGAAAATAGGGGAATCTATTGGGGCCGACTGCGAATATCGCGAGACTGACCGATGGAGCAGTCGGCCCCTTCATCACCTCAAAACAGCTTTTGGATGCGCGTCTTCAACTCGTCGAACCATCCATTGCCGCTTTTGCCACCAGCCGACTTTTGCTCAATGGACTTCACCTGATCGAAGATGGGTTTGAAGTCCTCCTTCTTGCCATAACCCAGGATTTGCGCCAGCTCGATCTCCGTGCGCACGGACGACAGCAAGGTGCTGAGCTCCTCGTTCTGCTTGGCATCGCGCTTGTCAGTCTCGGCCAGCTTTTCAGCTTTTGCTATCGCGGCCTCGGCCCGTAGCACGGGCAGAGGGAGTACAACTTGGATGACCACCAGCGTGTTCAGTGCTCGGGCGAGCTCTGCTTTGGCTTCGTCGATCTTGCCGCTGTCGACGAGCCGTGCAGCCGACTTGATCGCTGCCGGGTACGTTGCCATGGGCAGGTTGTCGGTTTCGATCACGATTTCGCTGGCCAGATTGGCAACGATGGGCCGGGCCTTTTGCACCTCGCCATCACCCAACAACTCCCGAGACAACTTGACCGCTTTCTTTACCGATTCCACGTTGGCGTGGATATCATGGGTGATGACGCGTACATCGACCGGCGCCAAAGCAAGTTTGGCGTCGCGTGCCAATACCAGTTCCAGCTTTCCGGTGGCCAGTTCCAGCGCAGCGAGCGCCTCCTTGGTCTTATTTGCATCAAGGAGGGTCAAAGCCTCCTGGGTCTTGGTGAGCGCCGTGATGGCGTCCTGAGTGAGCTCGGAACGCTTTTTTTCGGCTTCCTGGGCGGCCTTGTCGTCTACTTGTGGCTGCGCCGCCTTGGGTGCGACAGAGGGCGCTGCAGCGCTTGGACTTGCCGCCGATTGGGCCAAAACCGGTCCACTCAGTCCGATGCAGACCGCCAGGGCAAGTGCGGAACGGATGTATTGGGGCTGTTTGATATTCATGATGTTGGACTCCAATTGAAGTTAATTGACTGAAATTTCAATCTGCTTCGGCTTGGCTTGCTCGGCCTTGACAAGCCGCACTTCCAGCACGCCGTCTTTCATCGAAGCCGTCACCTTGGTCGGATCAACGTTGTCAGGTAAGACAAAGCTGCGCACAAAGCGGCCATACGCACGTTCGATGCGGTGGAATTTCTTGCCCTGCTCCTCTTTTTCCAGTTTGCGCTCGCCGCTGATGGTGAGTACGCCGTTTTCCGCGCTGACGCGCACGGCATCCTTGGGGACCTCCGGCAGATCCAGCTTGAGGAGGAATGCGTTCTCATCCTCGCTGATGTCCACCATTGGTGCCCAGTCCGCCGTGGTCATGGCTTCGTTGCCGGTACGGGCGCCCTGTCGCTGGGGGGGCCGTCCCAACATCGTCGCCAGGCGGTTTTGCAATTCATCCAGTTCCCGGAAGGGGTCCCACGGAGTCAATGCAGACATATCGGTTCTCCTTGAACAATGCCGGCGAATTGGATGACGCACCGAACAGAGCCGCCGGCGCACTCTGAATAGCGCCTGCTACTTTTCGTTTCCATCAAGAACAAGTCCTTGGGTCAATTGAAGGATCACGACAGCCTCCCCATGACTCAAGATTCGCCGCCCGCTGACTTTTTCTTGCGCGCAGGCTTGCTCGCGTCGCTCGGCGGCGTCTCGGCCACGTTCGCGGCATCGGGCTTCTCAGGCTCGGCCGGCTTTGCGGGTGGCTCCTGGCGCTCGAAGACCACCCGTTCGGCCTTGTCGTCCCAGCGTGCGCTGGCGTGATCGCCCTTGCCGATTCCGCCGCCGAGCATCTCGCGTGCCAGCGCGGTTTCCAGCTCGCTGCGGATCAGGCGCTTGAGTTCACGCGCACCGAACTCGGGCTTGTAGCCTTCCTCCGCGAAGTGGTCGATCAAGGTCTGATCGAAGGTCAGCGTCACGCCCTGGCTGGCGGCGTTGCGGGCCACACGATCGAGCTGCAGGCCGACGATATGGCGGATCTCCTCCTTGCCCAGCGCATGGAAGACGATGATCTCGTCGATGCGGTTGATGAACTCGGGGCGGAAGTGTCCGCGCAGCACGTCCATCACCTCGGACTTGGTCTTCTCGTATTCCTCGCCGGCGGCGCTACGGGCCTTCAGCCGACGCTGGATGATGTCCGAGCCCAAGTTCGAGGTGGCGATGATGATGGTATTGGTGAAATCCACCACCCGGCCCTTGCCGTCGGTGAGCCGCCCGTCGTCGAACACCTGCAGCAGGATGTTGTAGACGTCGGGGTGAGCCTTCTCGATCTCGTCCAGCAGCAACACGCTGTAGGGCTTGCGACGCACCTTCTCGGTGAGCTGGCCGCCCTCGTCATAGCCCACATAACCCGGAGGCGCGCCCACCAGGCGTGCCACGGTATGGCGTTCCCCGTACTCGGACATGTCGATGCGCAGCAGCGCACCTTCATCGCCATAGATGGACTCGGCCAGCGCCTTGGCGAGCTCGGTCTTGCCCACGCCGGTCGGCCCGAGGAACAGAAAAGTCGCCACCGGCTTGCCGCCTTCGCGCAGCCCCGCGCGCGACAACCGCACGGCATCGGCCACCGCGCGCACCGCTTCGTCCTGGCCCACCAGGCGCTCGTGCAGCCGCTGTTCCAGATGCAACAGCTTCTCGCGTTCTTCCACCGTCAGCTCGTTGACCGGAATGCCGGTCAGGCGCGAGACGATCTGCGCGACATGCTCGGCCTTGACTTCGGCGCTGCCCGAGGCGCGCTCGCGCTCCCAATCTTCGATGAGCTTCTTGAGTTCGGCCTCTTTTGCCTCGATGCGCTTGCCCAGCTCGGCGGCCTTGTCGTACTGCTTGCGCGAGGCCATGTAGTCCTGCTCACGCCGCAACTGGTGCAGTTCGGACTCCAGCTCTTGTACGGCCACTGGGCGAGCCGTGGCCGACAGCTTCACGCGTGCGGCCGCCTGGTCAAGCAGGTCGATGGCCTTGTCAGGCAAAAAGCGCGCGGTGATGTAGCGGTCCGACAACTCGGCGGCGGCGATGATCGCATCCTCGGTGATGCTGACCTTGTGGTGCGCCTCGAAGGTGTCGCGCAGGCCGCGCAGGATCATCATGGTCTGCGCTACCGTCGGCTCGGGCACCATCACCGGCTGGAAACGACGCTCCAGCGCGGCGTCCTTCTCGATGTACTTCTGATACTCGTTGAGCGTGGTGGCGCCGATCAGGTTCAGCTCGCCGCGCGCCATCATCGGCTTGAACACGTTGGCCACGTCCAGCCCGCCTTCGCCGCCACCCTGGCCGGCACCGACGATGGTGTGCACTTCATCGATGAAGAGAATCATCTCGCCCTGGTGCTCGGTCACTTCCTTGAGCACCTTCTGCACGCGCTCCTCGAACTCGCCGCGATACTTGGCGCCGGCCACCATGGCGTTGATGTTGAGTTCCACCAGACGCTTGTCGCGCAGCGTCTCGGGCACTTCGCCGGCGACCATCCGCTGCGCCAGTCCTTCGACAATGGCGGTCTTGCCGACGCCGGGCTCACCGATCAACACCGGGTTGTTTTTCTTGCGCCGGGCCAGCACCTCGATGGTGGTCTCGATCTCCTGCGCACGGCCGATGACCGGATCGAGCTTGCCCTCGCGCGCCATCTTGGTGAGGTCGCGCGAATACTTGTCGAGTTCTGGCGTGTTGGTCGGCGTCTCGGCGCGGCCATCCTCGGCGCCTTTGCCGACCACCTTGCTGACCTGTTGGCGCAGCGCCTGCGGCGTCAGGCCGTAGCGGCGTAGCAGGTTGGCGGCCAGCCCTTCGCCTTCCTCGGTCAGACCGATCAGGAAATGCTCCGGACCGACATAGGAATGGCCGAGTTCATTGGAGGCCACGAAGGCGCGGCTGAGCGCATCCTTCACGCGCGGCGACACGCCGATCTCGCCCTCGAACGGCTTGTCCCCGCGCTTGGCCTCGGACTCGATCTGCCGCTTGAGGTCATCGACCTTGATTTTGAACTGACCCAGGATGGTCTTGACCACGTCGCTGTCGGCCAGCGCCAGCAGCAGATGTTCGGTATCCACCTCGGAGCGGCCAAATTCGGCAGCGTGTTTGGCGGCCTCTTGCAGCAGGGCTTCCGACTGTTCGCTGATGCGGCTGGCCAGCCCACTGCCGCGCCGGCGCGGTGCACCCGAACCTGCGGCGGCGGGTTCGCCAAACACGGCATCGACCACGTCATCGGTATCGGCGGCAAAGGGCGTCGCGTCGTCGCCGATGCGGAAGAAGTCACTGCCGAGGAAGTCCTCGAACAGGCCGCTGCGCGAGCCGAACAAGGCTTCCAGCGGCGAGACGGTGCGCTTTTGCTGGCGCACCAGTTGGCGGTAATGGTCGTCGCACAACAGCATGGTGCTGTGACGCCCGTTGAGATTGGCTTCCACCCGCACGGTGGCGGGTTGGCCGCAGACCTGGCATTGTTTTCTGGCCATGCTGATGCTCCTGAGAAGGTTGACAAGGTTGAGGCGACGAGGCATCGCGAGCCGCGACACCTCGTCTCGTACCGGGTTTTTCTTGTGACGAACGAGCCGGCGACGTCAGCTGTTGATCGGGATCGAACGTCCCTGCTTCGGCGCGCTGACCTCGCGCTTGTCGATCGTGACCGTGAGCACCCCGTTCTTGAACGATGCCTTGATCGAATCCTGATTGGCGTCGTCAGGCAGGTTCAAGGCGCGGTGAAAGCTGCCGTAGGTGCGCTCCACACGGTGGAAGCCACCTTCCTTCTTCTCCTGTTCCTGGCGCTTCTCGCCACGCACCACCAGCACGTCGTTGTCGAGGGTGATCTGGATGTCCTTTTCCTCGACACCGGGCACTTCCAGGGCAATCTTGTACTGCTTGTCGGTTTCCTGGATGTCCAGGGCCGGCTTCAGCATGCCCGACCAATCGGATGGCAGCCGCGGCATGGCCAGCGCCGGAAAACCGAAGCCCCGGAACGCGTCATCGAACAGCCGGTCGATCTCGCGATGCAGTTGCAGGATCGGGCTGACTGGCCCGCTCGCCGCTGGCAGGTCATTGCGCTGCACCGGCAGGGAAGAGGCGGTCTGCTGCTCTTGCTGCTCGTTCTTGAACCAGTTCCAGGGAGCCAACTTCTTGAAATCGATGTCCATGTCATACCTCCAGAAAAATTGAAAAACGAGTTACTCAAGCCCTTTACCTGCTGCGACGGGCAGTGCGCCCAGGCGACACGGGCGGCTCGGATGACTTCTGCTGTTCACGCTTGCGCATCACCTCCTTCTTTGCTCCGGCTCGGGTCTGATCATTGATCCACTGATCGATTTCACTTTGACGAAACCGCCACGTCCCGCCCACCTTGAAAGCCGGAATTTCCCCGTGCGCGGCGAGCCGATAAAGCGTCCGCTTGCCGACTTTCAAGTACGCAGCCAATTCATCGAGCGTGAAAATCACCTGTAGGTGCGCTTTCATCTCACCCTCTCCAATCGCGTCGCTTTGCGGTTCCGGCCAAGGAAATCCTTGCAAGACTTTGCAAGATATTGCGCTTACCAGGACAAACTTCAAGAGTCAATGTACAGCGATCTCCCGCCCCATTGATGCAGGTCAACTGCTCAGGCCAACGTGCGGAATTGCCCAGTCGTCGCTGCGGATCGCGTTCCAGAGTCGGGCCGAAACACTTCCGTTGCCCCAGACAGCGTAGTTCAACAGTATCCGTCCGGCCAACACACCTTCCCGACACCGCCGCCGAAGGCCATGGCCCATCAAGCGGATTTTCCATGCCCCCTCAGCGCCGTACCTACAGCAAATCTTTCAAGGCCCAGGTCATTCAGGAGTGTTCTGAACCCGGTGCCTCCATCGCAAACATCGCCTTGGGCTACAGCCTCAATGCCAACCTCGTCCACAAATGGATTCGGCTGCATACCCAGAAAACCACGGCTATCCAGCCAGCGTTCATCCCGTTGCCTTCTCAAATGCTCGGCGCGGGATCGCATGCTCAAGTGCGCTGCTGCGATCATGAGTTTGATCCAGTCGGCCCGTAATAATGGGCACGATCCGTATGCCTATCTCAAGGATGTGCTGACACGGTTGCCGACGCAGCGGGCGAGTGAGATTGCAGAGCTGCTGCCGCATAGGTGGCATCCGGCATAGTCGCGCAAGACGGTTTGCCCGCACGCTTACGTTCAACAGCTCAAGCACCGTCCGCCCTTCGCGGGATCGTTGCCGCCAGAGCCACACGCCGAACTTTTCCACCTTGTCGTCGCCGGCCTGCGGTCAGTCAGGCAAGCCCAGGTGCTCGTTTTCCTGCTTGATCGCGTGGTCTCGGATCGCGTGCACCCGGGAAACGGCATCCACGAACTGCCACCATCTCTTAGCTTGGCGGGGTCAAGCCAGCCGGGATGCCCGGACGGTTACGCTGGTCCGCGCCCAGTTGCAGCACCAAGGTCGGCCGCAGTGATGAAGCGGGTCTTGATGCCGCACTGCGCCGCCCGATAGCGCAGTGCGATGGCCAGATGCGTCTTGCCGACTCCCAAGGGGCCTATATCGCCTTGGCACGGCTCCGGGCAGTTTCGGGGAGGCTGCACGCAGTGCGCGACAAGATGTATCGCAGCCGAACTGCGGTGTATTCTGCAATCAGCCTAGGGCCGCGCGTATCCGCTGCTTCCAGTCGAACACCCGGGCATGGTTGGCCCCAGGTGAGCTTTCTTTCGGGTGATGCACAGAGTGCAAAGGCTCACAGTACTTCGCCATGGTGCCTGGCCAACGCAACGAGCCTTTCACTGTCTCCCTCAAGATCCTGTCTATGCATTTTCCTGCCTCAACACCTGCTTTGAAGCCCATGATCCGCGTTGACATGGTCTTCCGGTTGTCTGAGGTATCTATTTCTAGAAGGTAGCGTTGATCGCCGTTTTGCAGCTTGAACCTTGCCAGCAGATAGCAGCGTGATTTTTCGTGATCAATCAGGGGGGCATAGAGAAAACGGAAAAAATCGTACGATAAGCCCTGCTGACAGCCTGCAAGCCCTTAGGTTGTGTAGTCGGTGTCCGAATGGGGTATGCCTCAACCTGGCGTCAGACCGGACGACCGAAGTACGTCAAGATAGGGGCTATTTCGGCTTTTCCTGACGTTTCCCTACAAACCTCTATGACTTCAACCTGACAGGCCACGGCTTCAGGCTGCTTGGTTGTCATTGGGTTTATCAAAACTTGAAGAAGTGGCGGGCTGCCGCTATTAGTTAAGATTCACTCAACACAAGGACGCGACGATGATTCAGAGATTTGTTGTTGTTCCTGCGATCCCCATCGAAACAGGATCGATTCGTAATGGAACTCGCTTTCACTCCACTACAGTTCCTGGCGGGTTTGATATTTATGACAATCAAGATAAGCAGCGATTGCAGTTCACCTACCCGACACAGATAGAAGCAGATGCTGAATGCGAAAGACTGAACATGGAGCACTATCAAACCTCTATGACAACACCTACCGGCATCAGCTCACCATGATCTAGTCGTTCTCTGCTCAACGGTGTGGACTGAAAACAAAAGCCCCGGCATCTTGACGGGGCTTTTGTTGAGGGGATCTGATCCTTCAGCTCCCACGATTGTAGTCAAGAAATGAAAGGCAAACCGAGCAAGTGCAAACACTCTGACAGAGACATGCCCGAACTTTGCGGGTCACAGGGCCTATCGTACGATTTTTTCCGTTTTCTCTATGCACCCCTTCTCTGTACCCCCGATTGAACATAGGGTGCGTTACCCGCAACGCGAGCCGGTGTGACCCCGCCGCTGTGCGTGTTCGGCCTCGCCGAAACGGCTCTCGTAAACCAAGCCCCGGCCAAAAGCGCGCCGGGTCTTGGCCCTTCGGGCTTCGATCCTCACGCCTTCGCCCGTCCCGGGCTGCGCGCTCCGCTTGCACCAGGTCAACGTCCCCCACTCTTTATATCGATACAGGGAAAAAGCCGATAGCCCGGGCGATGCAACAGCCCGCGTCCTGGATCTGCGCACGACTCAGGAAATCACCCTGCAGTTATCCACCGCCCGGGCAAGAAACCTCCCGGCCCGTGGATAACTGCATCGCTCGCTCTGGCCTCTGACGGGCCCCGCTCGCTGGGCGATTTTTCATGCGCTGGCCATTGCATCGGAATGCCTTCGGCGACCAAAGGGGTGCCCCCCTTGGATCCGCAAGTTGGAATGGTTCGGGCTTCGCCCGCGATCTGCGCGGGCCTATTCGCCGCTCTCAGCCGCCACCTCTGGCGGGACTTCGACCAGCTCTTTCGAGTCCACAAACGGGACTGCGCACTCAATACATTGAATCCGACCGCTAAGCCCCGGTTTGCCCCATAGATTCAGGTGGCAACTCGGACAGGTGTACTTGCGCTTGTTCTTCGGGTCTTCCTTGCCAGGATCTGGCTGCAGCAAACCCGCCGAGGTCAGCGCCGATATATCTATCGTCGGATCTTCCGGCGTACCTGGCACCGGCTCGCCGCCAGGCCCGTAGAGCAGCACTGCCGACATAGGAACCCGTTTGGTTACCACGTCGATCCAGGACAACATGCGGCCCTGTTCGATCAGTTCCTTGCTGGAAAGATCGAACGGCCCGCCCTCGATGATGTAGTGCGTCATCTGCTGGCCATGACGTTTCCCGCCAGGCTCGCCGGTGTCGGACGGCATCAGCCCGATGGAGGGGTTCGGGGAGCAATGGAACAGTAAACGCACTTAAGCCCAGTACCTGCCCGCAAACCAGCGCTCTGTCTGGGGAGTACGATAAAACCACCGTTTTATGAAACCGCTTTAACGAACATCAGGAAGGACCGTAAACATCCGAAAAGCGGTTCGATAAACTCGTTTCGACAATCAGAGTTCTCCAATCAACAGTCACATACGAGTAAAGCGAACTCTAATTCGTGCTTACGTTGGTTTTCGGTTCCATTGCTCCCCAAACCCCTGATAGTAACGTGGCACAAAAAAAGCCCAGGAAATCTCCCGGGCTACTTGTTTACTAAAGCACGCGATCGCGTTCCGATCGCCCTGGCTTATGCAGGTGCTGTATCAAATTCCAGGCATTCGGAAAGTGAGGTGAACTCAGGTCGCCGGCAGACCCAGGCAGTAAAAGCGGTGTAAGCCACCGACAAGCCTGTGATCAGAGCCATCGTTTGCTTCTTCTCTCGACTGTTTCTAGCAGCAGCACGCGCTTGGGATTCACCTTTGCGTCTGGCACTGTTCGAAAAGAGAGACGCGATCAGCATTCCAATCAACGCGTAGAACACTGTGATGAGAGTGAGCTTGGCAACAATAACTAGGGTGATACTCAGAGCTCCCTGGTTTGTCCGGAAGGTCGCGAATACGGCATATGCAATGGCCAAGATAATCCCGGTACCCAACGCTATCCCTGAGACCAAGCCAGGCATTTCAAGCCAGCGAAGGATCAGAGCCGCAACCGCTCCGATCGCGGGCAGCGCATTCGTGATCGCAGCATCGGTGTAGTCGGTGTAGATCGTGGCAGCCTCTGTGTGGTGTCTCCAGATCGCCAGGCAGGTGATCAAAGATCCTATCAAGAGCGTGTATTTCCATGCCGGGCCTGCCCAGAAGGCCTGCCACATGCGTAGCACTGCTGGTTTCCCAGCTACAGGCTGAGCAGGGCGCACTTGCTGTGCCGAAAACACATTGGCTGGGCTCTGAGAGGAGGGCGCCGGTTGCACACTTTGTGATTGTGTTTGAGCCACCTGGTGCGGCTGAGCAGATTGCTGTTTTTGTTGACGGAATTGTTCCTGAGCGATCCGGTACTGCTGATCTCTTTGTGAGTTGGCAAGATCCTCTGCCTGGCGCTGAGCTTCATACTCATCCTTGCGCAGCTTCTCTTCTGCAGCGTATGCCTTACTTTTTTCAACGCGTGAGTAACTATCCAGAAAGGTGACACGAGCTCCCAAGGTTTGATCGAGACACTTCTGGGTGGTGCACTGGTCTCGCACCGATAGCCATTCGCGTTGTGATTGCCGTAGCTCATCCGGGTGTTCCGTTTCAGCGAGGGCTTTTTGATAGGAGCGCGCCAGAATGCTGTCGACGCCACTCAGATAGCCGTCATTACAGATGCTGGATTCCGCAAAATTTGCGGCCTTAGAACAATCAAAGCTTGCTGCTATTGAGTTACAGGCCACTAATGCCAGCGTAAATGCGAGAGCGTTGCGAAACATCATCCGGTTCATCCCTAATTCCGTTATCCAGTGCCCAGCAGGGCATAGTGGTTATCGGCCGGGCATGTGAATACGTGAGGAGAACCTGCATGCTCGTGTGGACGCGTCAGTTGAAGTCTTGAGCAGCAACATTTCCTTCCCGGGGAATTTTTGTTGTCAGATGCCGACGTTGACAGGGCTGTACTACCAGCCCATATTTCCTAGAAGAACGTCACCCGTCGTGGAACATGGCCGGTCAAGAGGCGACCTATGTTGGCTGAATTGCTGCCTAAACCGGTGTACCGTCACTACCGACGTCATCTTGGAGTTTCACTTCAAATTGGCGTAGGGGCATCAGAGCAAGAGAACCACGAGATTATCGCGGCAGGATTCGCAGCCGAGAGATTCAAATTGCTTAGCGAATCTGGCGTGTACGACGCAGTCGCCCTTGAAAAGATTATGCCGGTTGGGACCCTTAACGCCCGATTGGCTCGCCGACAACGCTTAAATCTGGACGAGAGTGATCGGTTGTTCCGACTTGCACATGTGACAGCAATGGCAGAGGCGCTGTTCGGAGACGTCAAAAAAGCCCAGCGCTGGCTGAGCAAGCCTAAGCAACGTTTTGCCAAGGAACAGCCCCTCGCACTGTTATCCACTACCCAGGGCACTCGGATGGTCGAGAAACTGCTGATTCAGGTTTGCCGAGGGGATGGTCTTATAACGGGTGCACTGATCTTTGGTGGCAAGTCGATGAGCCACGCTACATCGGTTTTACAGAAACCAACTCTACAAGGCGGTAATTCTTCCTGGCCGCTTTGATCGCTTTCTGTTCTGCGAGACGCGTACTGAGCGTATCCTCCTCATGGACCATTGTGTGCTTCCTACCCTCAAACTCATTACCGACCCGCAGCGTGACCCTTAACACGGGGGTGAACGCTTTCACCGATCTTCTTTTTCTCCGCAGCCTTCACTGGCTGGATGTTCGAGTTATCCGAAAGATTGTCATGTTCATGTAAGGCATGAGTCTGCGCAAGTGGCTGCACCGCCAAACAGCGCTCGGCGCATATCTGCTTCAGTGAGGTCGTGATTTTTGTATATAGCCTCGGCGTAGGTTTGAACTCGCCGCTAGTGCTTGGCTCGGCCGCAAATTGTCGTAATTCTCATCGGCTTCGGCACTGCCTTTTCAAAGGCACGTTTGCATTCACCCAAATAAAACTGTCAATGTTTGGAGGCGTTAAGAATCTGAGGCCGGATGCCTCTGTCAATCCTCCACTTTTGGCGTTCCTGATGCGTCAATATCAGGCGCAAACATTGACTGTCAATGAGCAGTTCACTGACTCAGTGGTAAAGCCCAATCTTGCAGGCCTACTGCTGTGTCAATGGTTAGAGACGTAGCTGATCCAGGCGATTATTGGCCGGATGATCCGCTGGTGGCCGAGGCCACGGCGCGGATCAAACCGCGCAAGTGAGCCTTTGCCCGGGGTTGATCAGGCCTCGCCGTAGAGGCTTTGCGCAGCACGGCGGCGGTGCTTGATGTTGTGGCAGACCCACACCAGCGTGATCCACAGCGGAATCGCGTAGACCGCCATCCGGTTGACGGGGTCCATCAGCATGACCGCGATGATGAACACCATGAAGGCCAGACAGACATAGTTACCGTAGGGGTACCACAGCGCCTTGAACCGTGGTGTCTGCCGGGTCTCGTTCAGGTGCCGGCGAAATTTGCCGTGGGCCAGGCTGATCATCGCCCAGTTGATCAGCAGCGTCGCCACCACCAGCGATAGCAGTATTTCGAGGGCCTGCTGCGGGATCACGTAGTTCAGCACCACCGCCATCAAAGTCACTGCAGCCGTTGCGAGGATCGAGCGCACAGGAACCCCGCGCGAGTCGATCTTGACCAGGCTTTGTGGCGCGTCACCCTGCCGGGCCAGACCGAGCAGGATCCGGCTGTTGCAATAGGTGCCGCTGTTATAGACCGACAACGCCGCGGTAAGGACCACGAAGTTGAGAATGTGCGCGGCGGTATTGCTGTCGAGCATTGACCACACACGTACGAACGGGCTGCCGCTGTAGGTATCGCCAGAGGCATTGAGCGACGTCAGCAGGCTGTCCCACGGCATCAATGACAACAGCACAACGAGTACGCCGATGTAGAAAATCAGGATACGGTAGATCACCTGATTGATTGCCTTGGGGATCACGCGACGAGGGTTTTGCGCTTCGGCGGCGGTAAAACCGAGCATCTCCAGCCCGCCAAAGGACAGCATGATAACCGCCATGGACATGGCCAGGCCGGCCATTCCGTGGGGGAAAAAGCCGCCGTGCTGCCACAGGTTACTCAGCGATGCCTGCGGCCCTCCG
Organism: Pseudomonas sp. m6p; assembly: GCF_055760375.1. Taxonomy (NCBI): domain Bacteria; kingdom Pseudomonadati; phylum Pseudomonadota; class Gammaproteobacteria; order Pseudomonadales; family Pseudomonadaceae; genus Pseudomonas; species Pseudomonas sp. m6p. Next base: position 4,897,621 of record NZ_CM147084.1, on the reverse strand, counting down.
TTACCGCTGACCAGCAGGTAGCTGCCCATGGCGATCATCCCGATCACCGCCAACACCTTGATGATGGCGAACCAGAATTCCGCCTCGCCGAACACTTTGACGTTGATCAGGTTGAGCGCATTGATCAGCACAAAAAACACCGCAGCCGATACCCAGATCGGTATCTCGGGCCACCAGTAATGCACGTATTTGCCGACGGCTGTCAGTTCGGACATGCCGACCAGGGTGTACAGCATCCAGCAGTTCCATCCCGAGAGGAAACCGGCGAATGCGCCCCAATACTTGTGGGCGAAATGGCTGAAAGAGCCGGCAACCGGCTCTTCAACGATCATCTCGCCCAGTTGTCGCATGATCATGAAGGCGATGAAGCCGCAAATGGCGTAACCGAGGATCATCGAGGGCCCGGCAGACTTGAGTGCGCCCGCCGAGCCCAGGAATAACCCCGTGCCAACGGCGCCTCCCAGTGCGATCAATTGGATGTGTCGATTTTTCAGGCTGCGTTGCAGTTGACCTGAGTGCGCATGGAGTCCGCTCATGAGAAAGGGTACTCGCAAGGTTGCTTGAGTGTTTGCAAGACACTTGCGCGGGGCGAGGCGGGCCGATGCAGTGATGCGACGGTGCCAACAGTGGGGGACAGGTAATTCTCCACAGTCATACGGATTCTGTTCCTTCAGATTATTTCTATTTTTATCAATCAGTTAGATCGAGTTTTCAGCTTGGTTACGCGCGATTTCGTGCGCGCTGCTTGGAAAAATCTATTGGAAGAAACATATTTCTATCTGTTGAATTTGTAAATGGGGGATGGTATCTAATGCATCGCACAGGGACATGCCAACGATTCCAGGGACTGAGGAGTGATGACGGTGACGGGCTGCAATGCACTAGGGACATTCGATTTTGTGGTCGGCGCCGAGGCCGATCCGGCGGGCTATTTTTCAGCGGCGGCGCAGGACATTCGGGCACAGCTGCTGAGTGAAGGCGCGGTGCTCATTCGCGGTGCCACGCCGTGCAGGGATCCCGAGGTGTTTGAACGGGCCATCGGTGCGCTGGGTTTTCACACGCGCGATTACGTCGGCGGCAGCTCTCCACGCTCGACGATCCAGGGCAAGGTCATGGAAGCGACGCGCACCCCGCCCGACTGGTCGGTGATCCTTCATCAGGAAATGGCCTACGTAAAACATCCGCCCGAAATCATCGCTTTCGTGTGTGTCGAGCCTGCGGAGCGCGGCGGTGAATCCGTGGTCGGGGACATGCGCAAACTGGAGCAGTTGATTGATCGCGCCACTCTGCAGCAACTGACCGATCGCGGGCTCAAGTTGCGCCGCACGCTGCCCGGCGAGGCGCGGGTGAATCTCAAGCCCGGGGTGAAAAAAAGCTGGCAGGAGACGTTCTCCACTTCCAGCACCGCCGAGGCAGAAGTGCTGTGCCGGGCGCGCGGTTGGGACTTCGAGTGGAGTGGCGGCGACCTGATCCTTTGGCAGGACTGTATCGCCCCGATGCGCCGACACCCGCGCAAAGCGGCGGACATCTGGTGCAATCAGGCGCACTTCTGGGGCGCGGCCGCGATGATCGAATGGGCGCGTATCGACGGTCGTGAACAGGACGCCAGTGAATTGGCCGAGGCGCTGCGCAACACGCCGCAACTGTTGGAGGCCATGTGTTTCGGTGACGGCGAACCACTGCCGCAAGACCTGACGCTGGAGTTGTTCCACACCGTCAGACGTCTGGAACAGGATGTCGATCTGCGGGCGGGCGATATTTTGCTGCTCGACAATTTTCAGTATGCCCACGGCCGGCGCGCCTTTTCCGGCAACAGGACCATCAACGTGATCATCGCCAATTGGGCGGATGATCAGCCACACGCAGCTCAGGGATGAAAAGATGACGATTCAGGAAAGAAATTTCACGTCGGATAGCACGTTTGTACTGACCCCCGGCGTGGATGTCAGTCTCAAGGACTTGATCAGGTATTCCCGGCCCGGGGCAAAGGTGGTCGCTTCGCAAGCCACCCGGCAACGGGTTCAGGCATCGCGAGACGCCCTGGAAAATCTCGTTGCACAAGGCGCGGTGATTTATGGGGTGAACACCGGGATGGGTGGTTTCGTTGACCATCTGGTGCCCATCGACAAAGCCCACGAGCTTCAATCGAACCTGATTCAGGGCGTCTCGACCAACGTTGCCGAGCGGTTCCCGGACAGTGTGGCGCGAGCCACCATGTTTGCGCGGATCGTATCGCTGTCCCGTGGCAACTCGGCACTCTCACTGGAAAATTTCGACCGCTATATCGCCATTTACAACGCCGGCCTGATCCCGGAAATCCCGAGCAAGGGTTCGTTGGGGACCAGTGGCGACCTGGGGCCGCTGGCGGCGGTTGCGCGGATGCTGACCGGGGACGGTCATGCCTACCTCGACGGTGCCCGGATTCCGGCGGCGCAAGCGCTCGAGCAATTGGGTCTGGCGCCGCTGCACCTGAGTTACAAGGAAGGGCTGGCGCTGATCAATGGCACCTCCTGCATGGTCGCGGTGGCAGCGATGAATGTGGTTGAAGCCCGGGAACTGCTCGAGCAATACACGTCGATTTCAGCCTTCTCGTTTGAAGCGCTGCAGGCTCGGGTGCGTCCTTTTCATCCGGATGTTCACCAGTTGAAACCGCACCTGGGCCAGCAAAAAATTGCCGAGGCCATCTGGGCCGATCTGCAAGGCTCGGAACTGGCGATTGACGATCTTGAACTCTCTTCGCAATTGAGCGCCCTGCGCACCGACCAGGTGCGCCAGGAAGACATGCCCATCGAAGATGCCTATTCCATTCGCTGCACGCCGCAAATCCTCGGGCCAGTGCTGGAGACCATCGAATTTGTCGAGCGCGTGGTCGGCAACGAACTGAACTCGTCCAACGACAACCCGTTGATCACCCCTGAAAACGGCGAGGTTTTTCACAATGGCCATTTTCATGGGCAATACATCGCTTCGGCCATGGACTACCTGACGATCTCCATCATCACCCTGTGCAATCTTTCGGATCGGCGGATCGATCGCTTTCTGACCAAAGCCAACAGCAATGGCCTGCCGTCATTCCTGTGCGCGGAAAACGGTGGCCTGCGTTTCGGCCTAATGGGCGGGCAATTCATGTCGGCGTCGCTGACGGCGGAAAACCGTTCGCTGGCCACCCCCGTCTCGATCCAGACCCTGACCACCACCGGTGATTTCCAGGATGTGGTTTCCTTCGGCCTGGTCGCCGCGCGCCGGGTGACCGAAGTGCTGCAGAACACGCGTTACGTCCTCGCGTTTGAACTGATCTGTGCAGCCCAGGCCGCCGATATTCGTGGCAACGCCAGACTCGGGCCGAAGGGCCGCGCCTGGCATGCGCGGGTGCGTGAACACATTCCGTATCTGGATCGGGATGTGGCGTTGACCGCTTACCTGGAAGCGCTCGTTACCCAGGTACTGGGAGGGCACGGCCGATGAGTTCGTCGGGAAAGAGTGACCTGTTGGCAACAGCCATCACTGAGCCGGTCCGGCTGCATGCCAACGAAAATCCGCTGGGTGCATCGGGCCTGGCCCTGCAGCTGTGCGCCTCGATGCCGACGCTGCTCAGCGAATACCCCGAAGTCACTTACAAGTCTCTGCGCCTGGCAATCGGCGAGCGCTGGCGCGTTGATCCCGAGCGCGTCGTGGTGGGCGCCGGTTCGGACGAACTGATCGACATTGCGCTGCGTAGCCTGTTGAAGCCCGGCAGTCGCATCGTGACGCAACAGCACGGCTTCAAGATGTACAAAATCCGGGCCGCGTTGCTGGGGGCCGACTACAGCGAGATGACCCCGGATGCCAGCGGCGACTATGAGGCGGCATTGCAACTGGCTCTTGAGCAAAAGCCCGACGTCGTGGTGCTGGTCAATCCGTCCAATCCATTGGGCGACTATCTGTTGCCCTCGCAGCTGTTATCGCTGGTGGCGCTGATTCCACCCGGCACGACCGTCATCATCGACGAAGCGTACGCAGAGTTTGCGCCGGATCGGGAAAACACGGCTGGTATTCAGATCGTCAACAGCCGGGAAAACGCGATATGCCTGCGCACGTTTTCCAAGGCCTACGGTATTGCCGGCCTGCGCCTTGGCTGGGCTTACGCGAGCGGCGATCAGGTGCCTGCGCTGCAAGCGCGGCGTGCGCCGTACAACGTCAGTTCGTTTTCCGCCCTGGCAGGCGAATACGTCCTGCAGGACGGCGATCATCTGGACAACACGGCGGCGTATTGTCAGGCGTGGGGGCAGGAGCTCGTGAGCCTGTTCAAGTCTCACGGCATTGAAGCCAGAAGCCGCTACGTCAATTTTGTTTTCGTCGAATGCGTCACCGCGCCACGCTGCCAGGATTTGCATCAGCATCTGGAGAGGGAAGGTTTCCTGACGTCCCGGTTGACCGACTATGGTCTTGAGACGTGTCTGCGAATCTCCTTCGGCAACCAGGCGCAGATGACCCGGTTGCGCGCTGTACTGAAGCAAAAACTGCAAACCATGGAACTTGCCTGAGGCCAGCAGGGCAGGGAGCCTTCGGCGATTGCCCAGGGCTTCCAGGGCAAGATCAGTGAAACCTTGACTGAGGTAAAAATGAGCCAGACGCTGACGTTGTTTCACGCTGAACCCTACTTGAAGCAACTGGACTGCCGAATTGATCGACTGGAGCGCGACGACGCCGGCCTGCCTTTCGCACTCCTCGGCGAAACCGTGTTCTACCCCCAGGGAGGCGGGCAACTGGGCGATCGGGGGGTATTGAACATTCCGCTCGCGGGGGAGGGTGAGGCACTGCGCACGCTGGAGATCGTCGCGACGAAAAAACGGGACGATCAGATCAGGCATTACCTGAGCATTGACGACGAAACGTTCGCTGAGCTGCAGACGCGGGTCAGCGACCAGCAGGCGACCGCCACGCTGGATTGGCCATTGCGATATCATCAGATGCGGGTTCATTCGGCGATGCATTTGATTCATTGCATGCTCGAGCGGACGCTCGGGCGAGCGATTGCGCATCCGGTTCGTTCGCCGTTGAGCGACGAGGGTGGCGAGAACCAATACGAGTTTGTCGGTGAGTTCGACGAAGACAGTCTGAGGCGCGCAACAGATGCCTTGAACGAGTTTTGCTCTGCAAGTCATGAGATTCGTACGGAAGCGGATACCCGCCAGGGACAGGGATTTCGTTGGTGGCAATGCGAAGACTGGTCAATCCCCTGTGGGGGCGTTCATGTGCGTAATACGCAAGAAATAGGCGTGGTGACTTCCAGTATGAAGATCAAGAAAAACACGACCAGAGTGCTTGTCACTCTGTCGGCAGAGGCGGAAGAGCTTGGATAGCAAACGTGCGTTTGGCGCATTTCTCATGCAGTTTCGAATCGACGCGGGGCATCTGAAGATCTCCACGTTTCTCGACGAGGTCAATATTCCGTTCTCGGCCAATTACTACCGCGACGTCGAGGCCGGAAGGAAATACCTGAGTATCGATGCTGCCGTCGAACTGCATGATCACCTTGGCATCGATGCGGCCAGCAAAGCCAGTTTTGATTATTTCTGGCACTACTTCAGGGATTTGTTGCCGGCGGACGTCCACGAAATGTTGTTCGGCAAAGGCGTCGAGGTGACCGATCTCTCTTCGCGCCTGGAACTGCGTGAACACGACTCCAGAATCTTGCGCCGGGCCCTGAGCCTGAGTCGCTACGAGCGTGAGTTCATTGTCACCGAAGAGGTGATCGCCGCGTTCGAGGCGCAATTCGAACTGCTGCCATTGATGACGTATCTGTACATGGTCGACAGCGCCTCAGTGGCGGAGATTCAGCTGGTGTGCCAGCAGATCGGTCTGGCTTATGACCGGGACACTGAAGCGTTCCTGAACCTGGTGTCCAAGCCGCGCGCGACGCCGGATGACCCGTTTGTCCGGCATGCACCCACGTTGAGGATGCCCAGGACGGTGGATGCGTTGAAGTTGAAGGATCAGTTCCTGCGCCATGAAGTGGACCGGTCGCTGCTCAAGCCGGAGAAGAGCGAATACTTCGATGTTTCAGGCTCTTTTAAATACAGCTCGATGGTGACACTCAAGGACGCCGAAATAGAACAGATTCAGGACCGTCTGGTGGACCTGTTCTCGGTCATCGAAGTGCATAACAAGTCTGGTCGTCAGCTGGAGGATTCAGGCGCACAGCCTTATTTCTTCGGGCTGGTGGTTTCCGGGCGTCCGGAGTACGACGGGCGCGCGGCCCGCGTCGGTGAAAAAGACGAGGAGTGAACAACTGCCGGGCGCTTCGCCGCTTCTGTGTGGCATGGCCCGGCAAGAACCAACCGTTCACAGGAGTGTGCGGACAGTACAGAAAACGGGGCGCAGAACCGCAACCCGGCCGTCATCAGTCAGAACAGGGATGAGATGAATGAATGCTCCAGTCGTAGAAAAACTCCGTCAGTTGTTCGGCGAACGCTTGAGGCTCGAACAGGGAATCCGGCAACAGTTCTGCCAGGCGCCTCCCGGCATCGAGCTGAGTCCCCCCGATGCGGTAGTGACCGTTCGCAGCGAAGACGAAATCATTCAGGTCGTGAAGCTTTGCCGTGAGTACGGTGTGGCGCTGATCCCGTCGGGTGCGCGTTCGTCTCTCGAAGGGCAGATCAATGCGCCACAGGGTGGCGTCTGCGTCGACTGCTCGGAAATGAACGCGATTGTCGATGTGAACGTCACCGACATGACCGCCACGGTTCAGCCGGGCGTTACCCGCGAGCAACTCAACAGCCACTTGCGTGAGACCGGACTGTTCTTTTCCGTCGATCCTGGCGCCAACGCTTCCATGGGCGGGATGGCGGCGACCCGTGCATCGGGGACCAACTCGGTGCGCTACGGGACCATGGCCGGGAATGTCAAAGCCGCACGCTGGATCATGGCGGACGGCTCGGTCGCCGCCATTGGTTCCCGCGCGCCCAAATCGGCCATGGGTCTGGATCTGCTGGCGATTGCCATCGGTTCAGAGGGCACTCTGGGCATCTTCAGCGAACTGCAAGTGCGCCTGCATCCGGTGCCCGAGGCCATCGTTGCCGGTGTCTGTTCGTTCGATTCGGTGGATAACGCGGTACAGACGGTGGCCAGTGCCCTGGGCCAAGGACTCTCGATCGCCCGGATCGAGCTGCTGGATGCCACGGCGGTGCGTGCGTGCAATGCCTATTCTGCGGCACTGGGGCTGGTGGAAACGCCGCATCTGTTTCTGGAGTTCCACGGCGACCGGTCGACGGTCGCCAGCAGTGTCGAGCTGTTCAAGGATTGCGCCGGTGAGTACGGCGGGCAGGTCAGGATCTCCGAGCGCCTTGAAGAACGCACGGCCCTGTGGAAAGCCCGACATGACGCCTGGTGGGCCTTTCACGCTTTCTACAAAGGCCGCAAGGGGCTGGCCACCGATGTCTGTGTCCCGTTGTCCTGTCTGAGTGCCTGCATCAGCGCCACGGCCGCCGACATTGCTGCCTCCGGTCTTGATGCGCCGCTTATCGGCCATGTCGGAGACGGTAATTTTCACCTGCTGATCATGCTCGATGAGGGTGAAGACGAAAGTGCGGACATTCAGGCGTTCCTCAGCCGGCTGTCGAGTCGCGCGTTGTCGTTCGGCGGCACCGTCAGCGGCGAGCATGGGGTAGGGCAGGGAAAACTGAAGTGGATGTCGGCGCAACACGGCGCAGCGCTGCAGTTCATGAGGGCCATCAAATCGGCCCTGGATCCGGACAACCTGTTCAACCCCGGCAAGATGTATCAATCGTTACGGGTTGACGCTCGATAACTGTCGAATTTTTGTTTTTAAGGATGGATGTGAAAGGTATGGATCATATTTTGATAGTGGGCATCAACAAGGTCTCCATCAAGTACGTGTGCGAGGCGATCCGCGGTGCGGGCTTCGAACCGGTACTGTCCGTTGACCCCTCGGGTTTTCATGGCGCGGCGAAAAACGTGTTCGAAGGGGTCACCTGCATTCCTGCCTTTACCGACAGGGTCGCGCTGTCCGCTTACCTGAACGCCCATCCCGCACTGGTTGGCGTGATTCGCAGCATCACGACATTCTTTGACGAGTTGTTCCCGGTCGTATCCGCGATTGCCGAAGAATTCGGCTTCAAGGCGCCGCCTGAGGTGTTTGCCCGGCTGTCCTCCAAGGGCTTCGTCGGCCGCTTGATCCCGGAACATGTGCCCGCCGAGACCTGTGTGTCGCTGAGCGATGGCGACGTGGTCATTCCCTGGCTGACACCCGGGCAACAAAACGATGTGGTGCTCAAACCCTCGGTCGGCTCTGGCGCGGTGGCCACCACCCTGCTCTCGATTGCACCGGACGCTGACCCTGGCGCAGTGATCCGCGCCGCCATCCTGAACAGCGGAATCGACGACCCGCAAGACACTGCCTGGATTGTCCAGGCGCATTGCGCGGGTGATCTCGTCAGCCTGGAAGGCTTTGCCCAGGAGGGGCGGGTGGTCTTCCTCGGACTGTCCAGGCGCGACCGAGTGGGTTTCACGGAGGTCGCCAACCAGTTCCCGGCCGACGCCCGCATGGCCTTGCCCGTGCGTGCGAAAATCGAAAAGGCGGTCCGCGATCTGATTGCCCGTTCAGGGTTCGACAATGGCTTCTTCCATTGCGAGTTCATTGCGAACGACGCCACGGCTTATCTGATCGATGCCAACATGGGGCGCCTGGGCGGCGCGAGCATCGTTGAACAGATTGCGCTGGCCTACGATCTGGCGCCAGCGACTGTCCTGCAGCACGTGGCGCTGCTGCCACTGGGCTTGCTGGAGGCTGCGCTTGAATACCAGCCGGTCGAATCTTGCCGCCAGACCCTGAGCTACTGGTACTGCCTGGATCACGAAGCCGTCGTGCATGACTGGGAGATTCCGCCGATGGCTTCCATTCACACGCCCATTGCCAACGTCGGCAGCGTGATCCAGCCCATCGGTACGTCCGACTACGCCTGGGTCGGCATGCTCACCGGCTATGCCGATGTCGTTGCGCGCGAGATTGGCCAGGTACGTGTCCTGACCGATCGCGGCCCTAGAAGCCCGGTATTCAAATGATTTACTTCGTCCGGTTTCTTTCGTCCGCGGCCTGGAGCTGTTTCTATCCGTTCATGGCCATTTGGCTCAATGCGTCCGTGGGCCTCAGTACCAGTGCGGCGGGGGTCGTTGTCGGGTTCGCGATTGTCTCCAACCGCATCGGCGCATTGGCTTTTCAGGGCATGCTGGACAAGGTCGAGCGACGCCGGGAAATAGCCCTGGCCTTGTTCTGTGTGGCGGTGGCGGCGCTATTGATGCTGGTCACCGCCGCGATGGGCATTACCAACGTGTTGATCTGGGTCGTACTGGTTGTGGTGTTCGGTGTCTCCAATTCGATCGCCACGATCTCGCAGATTTCCTACATCGTGCAGTACTTTCGCGAGGGCGAGCACGAACGCGTGCTCTCTTACGAGAATGTTGCGGCGAACGCAGGGGCCGGGGTCGCGCCGTTCGTGGCGTCGTTGATTCTTGCCGGCACCGGTTACTGGTTTGTGGCCCTGCCGCTGTTGTTGGGCGTGCTGGCCACGGCTTCCACGCGGCTGATTCCGCAGGTGGCGCGTAGTGCAGGCGTGGCGTTTACCGCGCGTGCTTCCGCGCCGGGCGAAACCGAGGCATCGCCCAAGGTGGTGGCGTTCATGGCGATCAACTTTCTGACCATGATCGGCTATGCGCAGTTTTATTACGTGTTCCCTACCTATGCCACCGAGCGCTTTTCCAGTGAACTGGTCGGCGTGCTGTTTCTGGTGGCCAGCGGGATCATCATCTTCAGCCAGGTTTACGTGACCTCATTCGCGCAGCGTGTCTCACGATTGTGGCGGGTCATCGTTTCCAACCTGTTGATCGGCGCGGGCTGCCTGTTGTTGATCATTTCGTCACAGGCGCAGGCGATCCTGTTTGTCGTGGTGGTGTTTATCGTGATCGGCGAGATGATCTGCGGCCCGCTGTACCAGGCTCAGGCCGTGAAGATCTGGCGCGGGCGCAGTTCCGTGGCGATGGCCGTGCAGACCTGTGTCTGGGGCGCTGCCGAAGCTACCGCCGCCGTGCTCGGCCTGCTGGCAGTGGCCAACGAGCTGAGCTTCATGTCGTTTCTGTTGGGGTTTGCCGCCTGCGTCATCGCCGCCGTGGGCGCCTGGGTATCGATTGCGCTCAAACGCCCGTTGATCGGCATCGACGTGGAACAGCGGTCAGTCCCGGTTTCCTGATGGCTCGGTGCGGCAGGCAGCGGTCTTGGCGGTCAACTGTTCGCGACAATAGTCGGCGAACAGCTGTGCCGGTTTGGTCAGTTGCCCGCGCTTGAGCCACGCGGCGACCAGACCTGAGCCGGTGACGTCTTCGACGATGTCCACGCACACCACTTTCTTGCCGTCATAGGTGCATTCCGAGTGGGGCCGGGTCACCAGGATCGAGAAACCGAAACCCTGACCGACCATGCCCCTGACCATCTCGATCGACGGCGAGCTGAACTCGATGCGCGGGGTCAGGCCCAGTTCTTCGAACAGGCTGACGAAGTAGGTTCGGCTCGGCTGCACGTCGAGCAGAATCATCGGCTCCAGACACAGATCGCGCAGCGACACTTGCTTGTACTGGGCGAAACGGTGGTCGACCGGTAATAGCGCATACGGCCGTTGCGCCGGCATCAGCGGCTCGGTCTGGATGGTGGCATCGAGTTCGTGTTCATAGAGGATCACCAGGTCGAAACTGCCCGAGGTCAGGCCTTGCACCAGTTCCTGTTGCTCGCCGTCGCGAATACGGATTTTCACGCCCGGATACAGCGCAGAAAACCCGGCGATCAATTGCGGCAGGTACAGCGGCGCGACGGTTTCGAAGCAGCCGATGTCGATCTGTCCGGCGACGATGTCGTTATCGGCGAGGGCGTTCTGCTCGAACTCCCGGGCCATGCGCAACAGCTCCTGCGCCTTGCGAAAGAACCGTGCACCGCTCGGCGTCAGGGATACGCCCTGAGCGTGATGGCGGATCAGCAGCTGCACCGCGAAGCTGTCTTCCAGACCTTTGATCGCCGTAGAGATCGCTGGTTGTGCGATGTACAGCTTGCGCGAGGCTTCGGCAACGCTGCCGCATTCGACGGTGGTGATGAAGTATTTCAACTGACGCAAATTGTAGGCGGCCACGGCAAACCTCAGGACGAGCGGACTCGACTTCCAAGCAATTTGTGCGCCGCCGCGTCCGCTGCGCGACGTTGTTTTTATCCTTGAACCTTAGTCATCCACAGCGGTTTTGGGGAAACCGATTGAGCAGTTTTTTCATTGCCTGCGAAGACATTTTTACTAATTTTCGCCCGTCCGGGCCTGCGCCACCATCGACTGCACAATAACGTCCAAGGAGCATTCGACGTGTTCGAACTTGCAGAGTGGCAGCGCCAGGCCGGTGCCTTGAAGTTTCCCGATCGGGCCGTGATCAACGGCCAGCACTGCGCCGCGCAATCGGGGCAGACGTTCGCCGCGATCAATCCCGCCACCGGCCAGTTGCTGGCCAATGTCGCAGCGTGTGGCGAGGCGGATGTGGACGCGGCGGTGCGGAACGCGCGACACGTGTTCGAGGCTGGCATCTGGGCGCAACGTCCGCCCGCCGAACGCAAGCAGGTGCTGCTGCGCCTGGCCGAGCTGTTGATGGAACATCGTCAGGAGCTGGCCCTGCTCGACTCGCTGAACATGGGCAAACCGGTGATGGACGCCTACAACATTGATGTGCCGGGCGCCGCCGGGGTGTTTCGCTGGTACGCCGAAAGCCTCGACAAACTCTACGACCAGATCGCCCCCGGCGCCGCCAATGTACTGGCGACCATCACCCGTGAAGCACTGGGCGTGGTGGCTGCCGTGGTGCCGTGGAATTTTCCGTTGGACATGGCCGCGTGGAAGCTTGCGCCAGCGCTGGCGGCGGGTAATTCGGTGATCCTCAAACCGGCCGAGCAATCACCGTTTTCGGCATTGCGTCTGGCCGAGCTGGCACTGGAAGCGGGCCTGCCACCGGGCGTGCTCAACGTGTTGCCGGGGCTGGGCGAGCAGACCGGCAAAGCCTTGGGCCTGCACCCGGATGTCGATTGTCTGGTGTTCACCGGCTCGACGCAGGTCGGCAAGTATTTCATGCAGTACTCGGCGCAATCCAACCTCAAACAGGTGTGGCTGGAGTGCGGCGGCAAGAGTGCCAATCTGCTGTTCGCCGATTGCCGGGATCTGGACCTGGCGGCGGAAAAAGCCGCGTTCGGGATCTTCTTCAATCAGGGCGAAGTGTGTTCGGCCAACTCGCGACTGTTGGTCGAGCGTTCGATTCATGATGCGTTTGTCGAACGCCTCAAAGCCCAGGCCGAACGCTGGCTGCCGGGCGATCCGCTCGACCCGCAAAGCCGTGCCGGAGCGATCGTCGATCAGCGGCAGACAGTGAGCATCATGCGCGCCATCCGTGAGGCCGGGCAGGCGGGTGCGAGCCTGGTGTGTGGCGGTCAGCAACGGCGCTTCAACGGCTCGGACAACTTCATCGAACCGACGATTTTCGCCGGCGTGAGTGCCGACATGGCGTTGTTTCGCGAAGAGGTGTTCGGCCCGGTGCTGGCGGTGGTGCCGTTCGATGATGAAGACGAGGCGGTGCGCCTGGCCAACGACAGTGTGTATGGGCTGGCGGCGTCGCTGTGGACCGATGATCTGCATCGCGCGCACCGCGTGGCGCGAAGGCTGCGGGCGGGCACGGTATCGGTCAATACCGTCGATGCGCTGGACGTGACCGTGCCGTTCGGCGGCGGCAGGCAATCGGGCTTCGGCCGTGACCTGTCGCTGCACTCGTTCGACAAATACACCCAACTGAAAACCACCTGGTTTCAGTTGCGCTGATTGCGGTTGATTCAAAAGCAAAGATCGCAGCCTTCGGCAGCTCCTACACCGGGCGAACCTGAACCCTGTAGGCTACACCGAAGGCTGCGATCTTTTGCTTTTCAGGACTGTGCACCATCCCTGCTCAGGTCGCGCTTTTGCGGTGCACGCTAAGCAGTTTTTTCATCATTTGCTGCCAACAATTTCCTGATTTTCCTCAGCCCGCACATGGGCCACCATCGATCTTGCCAGCCCGGTGGTTCACGCCAGAGTCCAGCAGAGACCGCAGCGTGGATTCACATCATTGGTGCTGGCCGTACTGCCCATGACAAAACTAAATCAACAGCGTCGGGAGTGCTCCATGATCAAGTCCTTGTGTCTCCGTCTCACCCTTCCACTGGCGATCACCGCCCTGGCGGCCACGGTCGCGACCGGCGCGCAGGCCGGTACCTTGTCCATCGGCCATACCACCTGGGTGGGTTATGGCACGCTGTATCTGGCTCAGGACCTGGGCTACTTCAAGGAAAACGGCCTGACCGTCGAGTTGCCGGTGGTAGAGGAAGCTTCGATGTACATGGCCGCACAGGCTTCCGGACAACTCTCCGGTTCGGCCTCGACCATCGACGAAGTGCTCAAATACCGTCCGCAGTTCTGCTTCAAGGCTGTGGCGGCACTGGATGACAGCCATGGTGGCGACGGCGTGCTGGTGGGCAAGGACGTGAAGTCGTTGCAGGAACTCAAGGGCCAGGCCGTGGCCGTCAACGAAGGTTCGACCTCGCAGTTCTGGCTCTCCTATCTGCTGAAAAAGAACGGCATGAAAATGAGCGACATCACCGTGCAGAACATGACTGCCGACGATGCTGCCACCGCGTTCATTGCCGGTCGCGTGCCGGCGGCCGTGACTTGGGAACCGCACCTGTCGATGGTGCGCGACAAGCAGCAGGGCAAAGTGCTGATCGACAGCAGCAGCACGCCCGGGGTGATTGTCGATGTCGTGGCGCTCAACTGCACGGTGATCGAGAAGCAGCCCGAAGACGTCAAGGCGCTGGTCGCCGGTCTCTACAAGGCGGTGCAATACACCAAGGACCATCCACAGCAAGCCTACGAAATCATGGCCAAGGGCGTCGGCGGTTATCTGTCCGATCCGAAGGAACTGGCTGCTGCAGCACAAGGCGTGCGTTTCTACGATCAGGCCATGAGCGAGAAGCTGCTGGGCAAACCGGGCGCGCCGGGTGACAGTGCACCGCTGATCAAACTGGCCAACGAAACCGCCAGTGAATTGCAGGGCAAACCCTACAACGTCAGTAACGATGATCTGGTGGATAACCGTTTCGTCAGCCCGCTCTAGGAGACTGGTCATGTTCAAGCGCAATTCATGGCTGAGTCGCTGCATCACACCGAAGACCGGCTTGCCGGTCCCGGTGGTATGGAGCGCCAGTGGTCTGGCCTGGGTGTTGCTGGTCGGACTGTGGGCCGGGCTGTCCTACGGCGGCATCGTCCCGGGGATGTTTCTGCCGACGCCCGGCGCGGTGGTTGAAGCCGCCGTGCGCCTGAGCCGCGACGGCACCCTTGGCACCCATGTGTGGGCCAGTGTCGAAGTGGTGATGGTCGGGTTCATCGTCTCGTCGCTGGTGGCGGTACCGCTGGGGTTGCTGATGGGCAGCTTTCGCATCGTCCAGGCGTTTCTCGAACCGCTGGTCAACTTCATCCGTTACCTGCCGGTGACCTCGTTCGTGCCACTGTTCATCCTGTGGATTGGCATCGGTCTGGAGCAGCGGGTATCGGTGATCATCTTCGGCGTGTTCTTTCAGCAACTGGTGATGATCGCGGATGTGTCCAAGGGCATCTCCAAGGACCTGATCAACGCCTCTTACACGCTCGGTTCCAACCGCCGCGACGCGGTGCTGCATGTGATCGCCCCGGCCTCGGTGCCCGGCGTGCTCGACACCTTGCGCGTGACGATGGGCTGGGCCTGGACCTATCTGGTGGTGGCCGAACTGGTCGCCGCGTCGAGTGGCCTCGGTTACCTGAGCCTGAAAGCCATGCGCGGTTTTCAGGTCGACGTGATTTTCCTCGCCATCGCGATCATCGGCCTGCTGGGGCTGGTCACCGATCAACTGTTCCGCTTTCTCCGCCTGAGGGTTGCCGCATGGGCTCAGTAACTGCCGCCAATCATCGCTTTACCGAATCGCGCGCTGCGGCGCCGCAAGCCGCCCCGCGCCTGCAAGTGGACAAGGTCAGCCTGCGCTACAAAAAGCCTGATGGCGGTACGTTCACGGCGCTGGAACAGGTGTCGTTCGAGGTGCCGGATCAGCAGTTCGCGGTGCTGGTCGGGCCGTCGGGTTGCGGCAAATCGAGCCTGTTGTACCTGACCGCCGGCCTCGCCGAGCCAACCTCCGGCGAGATCTACGTCGGCGGCCAGCAAGTGCAGGGCCCCGGTGCCGATCGCGGCATGGTGTTCCAGAGCTACACACTGTTTCCGTGGCTGACGGTGCGGCAGAACGTCGAGTTCGGCCTCAAGCGGCGTGGCATGCCGGCGGCGCGGCGCAAGGAAATTGTCGATTACTACGTCAACGAAGTCGGGCTTGCCGGGTTTGCTGACAATTACGCCAAGCAGCTCTCGGGCGGGATGATGCAGCGCGTGGCGATTGCCCGGGCGCTGGCCAACGACCCGCAGATTCTGCTGATGGACGAACCGTTCGGCGCCCTCGACAGCCAGACCCGCCTGCAAATGCAGCAGTTATTGTTGCGGGTGTGGGGCAACAGCAAGAAGACCGTGTTGTTCGTCACCCACGATATCGACGAGGCGATCCTGCTGGGCGACCGGGTCTATGTCATGGGCGCCAAACCGGGGCGGATCAAGCAGATCCTCGACGTGCCGATCGAGCGTCCGCGCTCACTGGACATGGTGATGGAGCGCTCGTTTATCGACATGAAGCGGGAGATTTTCGGCTTGCTGCATGACGACCTGGAAGAAGTCCATTGATCACATGAGTCCCCTGTAGGAGCTGCCGCAGGCTGCGATCTTTTGATCTTGTTTTTTGAAGATCAACAGATCGCAGCCTCGTTTCACTCGACAGCTCCTACAGGGGTCATTGGTGATCAGGGAGCCGCGGGCAGCAGGAACCGCGCAATCACCGGCAGATGATCGGAAATGCGCAAGGTATCGTCCTGGCGCACGTTCGCTTCGACCCGTTTGATTTTCGGGCTGTAGAACAGGTAGTCGACGGTGCGATCCGGACCGTTGAGGCCGGGGTCGTTGGGGTAGTGGGTCAGCCAGTGGGCGCGGTCGACGCCGCTGGCCTCGTTGTTGGTCGGGATCATCGGGTACTTGTCCCACAACAGATGCAGGGCGCTGTCGACGGAGTAGGGCGTGCGCTGTTCAGCGGGCAGGCGTTGATACTGGCCCAGCGGCAACAGGTTGAAATCGCCGCCGATCAGCCACGCCAGGCCTTGGCTCTCATACTTGTCGAGCACCTTGGCCACCGCCGTCACTTGCGCCTGCAAGGTCTCGTCGGGTTGGCTGGCGCGATCCAGATGGGTGTTGAATACCGTCAGTTGCCCGCCGTCACTCAGCGGCAGCTTGGTGGCGAGCAACGCATCCTTGGGTGCGAACTGTCGAGCGATGATATTCGCCGGCGGCACCGGTAATTGCAGGCGTTCGGCGTGTTCGATGCGGTAGCGGCTGAGGGTCGCCAATTGCCGGCCAACGCTGCCGAAAATGTGCGGGTCGGGAACGAAATCGGCCTTCCAGTCGAACGCGTGAGCGCTGCACGGGTAGAGGTCGGTGACCCGTTCCTGCAGCAACTTGAGCTGGTTCTGGTAATCACTGGCCTTGGCGCCGTCATCCAGTTCCTGCAGCAGCACCACGTCGGGCTGCTCGTCCCGGATCACCCGCGCCACCTCGTCGAGGCTGAAGGCCATGTCTTCCGGGGTTGGCGCTTCGTCGGTGCCTTGGGCGAGGTCGTTCCAGAACACGTAGCGCTTGCCCGCCAGGTACTGCACGTTCCAGGTCATGACTTTCAGTGCCTGCCCGGGCACCAGTGTCGGTGGGGTGCCGGTGCAGGTGACCGGCAAGGTTTCGCGCGCGCCGGGGCGCCAGGTCAGGCTGTAGATCAGCCCGCCGATCAGGGCGATGGCGAGCACGATCAACAATAGGGAGTAGCGCAGCAGACGGGGCATGGCTCGGCTTATCGCGTTACAAAAGTGCTTGCGAGCATACCCGACCGCAGACGCTTGGCCCAAGTCTCCTGAAGTCAGACTGCTCCGCTACGTTTGTCAGGCAATTCGCTGATCAGCATGAACAGACGGAACAGCACCACGCTGGTGAACAGCTGCAGGAAGCTGTGCGCACTGTCGATCATTACCGCGATCAGCGGATTCTGCGGGTCGGGGTAGGCCGCCAGGGTCGCGCCCTTGAGCAGCCACAACGGCCCCATCACACACAGAATGCACAGCAGGATCCGCCAGAAATGCCCGCGGGTCAGGCGCAGGCTTTCCTTCATCGCCTGCAACGGCCCCATACCGCGCAACACCAGCAGGTACTCACCAAATGCGAGCATGACCATCAGCATCAAGCCTGGCAGGAAATACAACGACAGCCCCAGCAGAATCAGCAAGGTATTGAGCGCCGTGAGCAGGGCGAAACGCGGCCACAGGCGCGCGGACATCGCCAGCAGATCGAGATTGCGCGGAGCTTCGCCGCGGGTGCGGGCGTCGAGGAACAGGATCAGCGCGGCGGTGTACAACGGATACACCAGCAGACCGACCACCACGCTGGCGGCGGAGAAACTGTCCGGGTCGGTGACATGGTCCACCACTTGCTGCAGCGCCGCCTCGAAGATCACCAGCGGCAGGCACAGCTGCACGATGCTGCCCAGGTGGCGTTTGAAAAAATACAGAGAGTCGCGCAGTACATCGAAGGCATTCATCAGTCGGTATCGCAGGTGGAAAACAGTGGCTCACTTTAACCGATGATGCGTGGGCCGACACAAACGTAAACATTCGGTAAAGGTCGTTGAAACATCCTGTCACTGCCTCCATTACAGAGGTGCGCCATGTCCGCAGTGGGCACGGGCAACGTTATCCCCGGCAATCTACGAGGTCGCCATGAACAGCGAAGAGCAAACCCTGATCGATGGACTGTTTTCCCGGCTGCAACAGGCCGAAACGGAGGCAGCCCCGCGCGACGCCCAGGCCGAGGCGCGGATCAAGGAACACCTGACCCGCCAGCCGGCGGCAGGTTATTTCATGACCCAGGCGATTCTGGTGCAAGAGGCGGCCATCAAGAGCCTCGACGAACAGAACAAGCTGCTGACCCAGCAAGTCCAGCAATTGCAGGCTGAACTGCAAGCGGCCAAGGCTCAGAGTGCGGCCCCGGCGCCAAGCGGCGGTGGCGGTTTCCTGTCGAGCATCTTCGGCGGCAGCAGCTCGCGTCCGGCGCCGACCCAGAGCGCTCCGGCCTCCACCGGCGGCTGGCGTGAACCGGCACCGCAACAGAACTATACGGCGCCAGCGCCACAACAGAACTATGCCGCACCACCGCCCAATTACGCGCAGCAAGCCGCCCCGGCTGCGGGCAGCAGCTTCCTCGGCGGCGCCCTGAAAACCGCCGCTGGCGTGGCCGGTGGCGTGATGCTGGCACAGGGCATCAGCAGCCTGTTCCATCACAACCAGCAGCCTGAAGAAATCGTTGAAGTGATCAAGGAAGAGCCGGCGCAGGTGTCCGACCAGAGCGGCAATGACTGGGGCAATGACCAGCGTGTGGCCGATAACGGTTTCTCCGGCAATGACCAGGGCGGGTTTACCGACACGGACTACAGCGATGACAGCTCGTCGTTTTTCGATGACGACGATTCGTTTGTCTGACTGATCAGCCCGCCAGTATCAAACCTGTGGTGAGGGGATTTATCCCCGATGGAGTGCGCAGCAGTCCCATTTTCGGGGCCGCTGCGCTGCCCATCGGGGATAAATCCCCTCGCCACAGTCCACCATCCGTCTGGAGTGGTGGGTCGATTATTCGCGCCACCTTCCTGTGGACTGGCATACTGAGCGCCTTTTTCGGGCCAGGCGCCTGATCCCGCTTCGTGCGCTATGCGCTCACAGGAATCCCGGTGAAAAAAATCGCAGTGTTCGCCGACGTGCAGAACCTCTACTACACCGTGCGTCAGGCCTATGGTTGCCATTTCAACTACGCCGCGCTGTGGGCTGACATCAGCAAACAGGGGCAGATCGTCGAGGCCTATGCCTATGCCATCGACCGTGGCGACAGCAAGCAGCAGCAGTTTCAGCAGATCCTGCGCAACCTCGGCTTCACCGTGAAACTCAAACCCTACATCCAGCGCAGCGACGGCTCGGCCAAGGGCGACTGGGACGTGGGCATCACCCTCGACATCATGGACGCCGCCGACCACGTCGACGAAATCGTCCTGGCCTCCGGTGACGGCGACTTCGACATGCTGCTCGAACGCATCATCAGCAAGCACGGCGTACAGGCAGTCGCCTACGGCGTGCCCGGCTTGACCGCCAACTCGCTGATCCGCGCCGCCAGCCGTTACGTGCCGATCGAAGGCGCGTTGTTGCTGAAGAATTAAGCTGAAAAATTGATTTGAACGGAGTTGAACCCGGTTTGGAACGCATTGCAGTCATCGACTTTGAAACCACCGGCCTGTCGCCGAACAGCAGCTGTCGCGCCACGGAAATCGCCGTGGTCATGCTGGAAAACGGCCGTATCGTCGAGCGTTACCAGAGCCTTATGAATGCCGGCGTGCGCGTCCCGGCCTTCATCGAACAACTGACCGGCATCAGCAACGCCATGCTGCGTACCGCGCCTGCGGCGGAGCGGGTCATGGAAGAGGTCAACGAATTCGTCGGCTGCACCCCGCTGGTGGCGCACAACGCTTCGTTCGACCAGAAATTCTGGGACTTTGAACTGGGACGGATCAAACGCACCCGTCTGCAGAACTTCGCCTGTTCACTGCTGCTGGCCCGGCGCCTGATGCCCGCGGCACCCAATCACAAGCTCGGTACGCTCACTGCATTTGCGCGCCTGCCGCACACCGGCCAGGCGCACCGGGCCATGGCGGATGCCGAGATGGCGGCCAATCTGATGGCGCATCTGGCGCAAGAGCTGCGGCACAAGCATGGCGTGCGTGAGCTGAACCATGACTTGCTGTGCAAACTGCAGAAAGTCCCGGCGGCCAAAGTCAGCGAACACCTGCAGCGCTTCCGCTGATCCCCAGCCCGACACAGAACCTTTGTAGGAGCTGCCGAAGGCTGCGATCTTTTGATCTTGCTTTTAAAAGTCAAAGTCAAAAGATCGTCCGAACGCGGCCCGAACCTTCGGCAGCTCCTACAGTGGATTTGTGGTTGGCCCGAACTATTTGCCGTTGGCTTCTATATGGCTCAGCGGCACGCGCTTCTCGATTGCGCTGGACAACACGATCGAGGTCTTGCTGAAGCCAAACTTCGCCACGTGATTGATCAGTTCCTCCAGTTCGGTCATCGAGCCCACCGCGCCCTTCATCATCACGCATGGATCGCCGGTCACACGGAAGCATTCGGTCAGTTGCGGGATTTTCACCAGTTCGTCGTAGACCTTCTGGCTGCCGTTCTGGTGCAGGCGCAATTCGATCATGCACTGGATCGGCAAACCGATTTTCGACAGGTCGATGTTCGCCTGATACCCGGTGATCACGCCGGACGCCTCAAGCTTGGCCACCCGTTCGGCCACTGCCGGGGCGGACAGGTTCACCTTGCGTGCCAGATCGGCGTAGGACGCTCGACCGTTTTCCAACAGAGCGCTGAGCAGCATGCGGTCGTATTTGTCCAAGGCCGGACTCCTGAAAATGCCAGACTTTCGAAATCACGGCTTATCCCGTCGATCTCCGTTGTTTCAAAAGTGTACCGGCGCGATAAACAGGTTTTGTAACTTATTTTTGCTCACGGGCCTTTCTAGAATAATCCTCACCCTGCCTCTGACTGTCGAGCTGCCCATGCCTGCCTTGCGCCGTTTTTCCTTGCCGTTGATCGCCGCGTTTTTCGCGCTGTATGTGATTTGGGGATCGACCTATCTGGTAATCCGCCTCGGCGTCGAATACTGGCCGCCGCTGATGCTCGGCGGGGTGCGCTTCGTGATTGCCGGCAGCCTGATGTACGCCTTCCTGCGCTGGCGTGGCGCGCCGGCGCCGACCTGGGTGCAGTGGAAAGCGGCGGGGATCATCGGGATTCTGTTGCTCAGCTTCGGTAACGGCGCGGTCAGTGTCGCCGAGCACACGGGTGTGGCGTCCGGCGTGGCGGCACTGGCAGTGGCGACTGTGCCGTTGTTTACGTTGTTGTGCGGCTATTTCTGGGGCGCGCGTAATACCCGCCTCGAATGGGCCGGGGTGGCGTTGGGGATCGTCGGCATTGCCATGCTCAACATGGGTTCCAACCTGCAATCGAGTCCGCTGGGCGCGGCGTTGCTGATTTTTGCGGCGGCGACCTGGGCCTTCGGCTCGGTGTGGAGCAAACACCTGCCGTTGCCGCAAGGGGCGATGGCCAGTGCCGTGGAGATGCTGGTGGGCGGCGTGGTCCTGCTGATCGGCAGCGCGGTCAGCGGCGAACACCTGCAAGCCTTGCCACCGGTGGAAGGCTGGCTGGCCCTGGGGTATCTGATCTTCTTCGGCTCGATCATCGCTTTCAATTCCTACATGTACCTGCTCAAACACGTGCGTCCGGCGGCGGCCACCAGTTATGCCTACGTCAACCCGGCGGTGGCGGTGTTGCTGGGGATCGTGTTTGTCGGCGAGACCATTGGCATGGAAGAAGCGCTGGCGATGCTGGTGATCATCAGTGCCGTGGTGCTGATCGGTCTGCCGCAATGGCGGCGGCCAGCGCAGCCGCTGGTCGCGGAGCCGCCGAAGACCGCCGTTCCAGCAGAACCGCGTGTGAATTAGGGTAAACTGCGCGCCATTGCACCCTTGTTTTGCGCAACCGCGCTGATTTTTCCTACGGTACTCCCATGACTTTCGCCACCCTTGGCCTGATCGAACCCTTGCTGCGCTCCCTTGAGAAGCTCGGCTACCAGACCCCGACGCCGGTCCAGGCGCAAGCCATTCCGGCCGTGCTGGCCGGTCGCGACCTGATGGCTGCGGCCCAGACCGGTACCGGCAAGACCGCCGGTTTCGCCTTGCCGCTGCTGCAGTTGCTGGCCATGGAAGGACCGAAAGTCACGGCCAACTCGGTGCGTGCGCTGATCCTGGTGCCGACCCGCGAGCTGGCCGAGCAGGTTCACGAATCCGTACGCCAGTACGCTGAAAACCTGCCGCTGCGCACTTACGCGGTGTATGGCGGTGTCAGCATTAACCCGCAGATGATGAAACTGCGCGGCGGCGTCGACCTGCTGGTGGCAACCCCGGGCCGTCTGCTCGACCTGTTCCGCCAGAACGCGTTGAAATTCAATCAGCTGCAAACCCTGGTGCTCGACGAAGCCGACCGCATGCTCGACCTGGGCTTTTCCGAAGAGCTGGCGAACATCTATCGCGCGCTGCCGAAGAAGCGCCAGACGTTGCTGTTCTCCGCGACCTTCTCCGATGACATCCGCCTGCTGGCCGGGCAGATGCTCAACGATCCGCTGAGCATCGAAGTCAGCCCGCGCAACGTCGCGGCCAACACCGTCAAGCAGTGGGTGGTGACGGTGGACAAGAAGCGCAAGCCGGAACTGTTCGTGCACCTGATGCGCAAGAACAAGTGGAAGCAGGTGCTGGTGTTCGCCAAGACCCGCAACGGCGTGGACGCGTTGGTGGAAAAACTCCAGGGCCTCGGTGTGAACGCCGACGGTATTCACGGCGACAAACCGCAGG
Source organism: Pseudomonas sp. m6p (assembly GCF_055760375.1). Classification (NCBI taxonomy): domain Bacteria; kingdom Pseudomonadati; phylum Pseudomonadota; class Gammaproteobacteria; order Pseudomonadales; family Pseudomonadaceae; genus Pseudomonas; species Pseudomonas sp. m6p. The sequence goes on along the minus strand of NZ_CM147084.1, from coordinate 4,874,916 downwards.
CGACCCGTCAGCGCGCGCTGGATCGTTTCAAACTCAGTGAAGTGCAGATTCTGGTGGCGACCGACGTCGCGGCTCGGGGTCTGGATATCGAAGATTTGCCGCTGGTGGTCAACTTCGACCTGCCGATCGTGGCCGAGGATTACATCCATCGCATCGGTCGTACCGGCCGTGCCGGTGCAACGGGCGAGGCGATCTCGCTGGTGTGTGCCGATGAAGTGAACATGCTCTCGGCAATCGAGATGCTCACCCGTCAGACCTTGAAGCGCCAGAACGAGCCGGACTTCGAACCTGAGCACCGTGTGCCGGAGACCGATGCCAGCGGTCAGGTGATCAAGAAGCCGAAGAAACCGAAAAAGCCGAAGACCTCCGGTGGCGGTGGCGGCAAACGCAATCTGGGCAAGTGGGTCGACAGTGGCGACACCCAGGCGCCGGAGCCGTCGATCAAGCCTGTGCGTAAAGTGCCGGTGTTCAATACCGGGCCGCGCAAGCGCAAGCCTTGATGATGTGGCATCGCTAAGGACACCTTCGCTGGTACGTCGGGAATGCATTTCCCTGTAGGAGCTGCGGCACGCTGCGATCTTTTGATCTTGTTTTTAACGGTCAAAAGATCGCAGCCTCGTTTCACTCGGCAGCTCCTACAGGGATTTGTGCTGAAGCCACTCGAGCAAGCCGAACCCCGCCGCCCGCCCGCTGGCAAAACACCCGGTCAGCAGATAGCCGCCCGTCGGCGCTTCCCAATCCAGCATCTCCCCCGCGCAAAACACCCCCGGCAAGGCCTTGAGCATCAAGCGCTCATCCAGCGCCTCGAACGTCACGCCACCGGCACTGCTGATCGCTTCGTCCAGCGGACGGGTTTTCACCAGGGTCAACGGCAACGCCTTGATCGCCCGCGCCAGCAGCGCCGGATCATTGAAGGTTGCCGCGTCACTCAGCTCGCGCAACAACGCCGCTTTCACCCCATCAATCCCGACCTGACTATGCAGATGCTTGGCCATCGAGCGCGAGCCGCGCGGTTTGCTCAACGCTGCCTGCAATTTATCCACAGGCCGGCCGGGCAGCAGATCAATGTGCACCGTGGCTGAGCCGTGGGCGTTGATCGCCTCGCGGATCGGCGCTGACAACGCGTAGATCAGGCTGCCTTCAACGCCCGTTGCAGTGATCACGCATTCGCCCAGGCGCGGCACATCGTCGTTCAAACCGATGGCGACATTTTTCAGCGGTGCGCCGGCGAATTTGCTGACAAGGAACTCGCTCCAGGCCTGCACTTCGAAACCACAATTGCTCGGCTGTAACGGAGCCAGTCCTACGCCTTTTTGTTCCAGCGGCAGCATCCACGCGCCATCCGAACCCAGCCGCGACCAGCTGCCACCGCCGAGGGCGAGCAGGGTGGCGTCGGGTTTGACGGTGATTTCGCCATCGGGGCTGGCAATGCGCAGAGCGCCGTGTGCATCCCAGCCGAGCCAGCGATGGCGGGTGTGGATAACCACGCCACTGTCGCGCAGGCGCTTGAGCCAGGCGCGCAGCAACGGCGCGGCTTTCATGTCGGTGGGGAATACCCGGCCGGAGCTGCCGATAAAGGTCTCGATGCCCAGCTCATGAATCCAGCGGCACAACGCGTCGGCGTCGAAGCCGCGCAGCAACGGCGCGACCTGCGGTGCGCGGTCGGCGTAGCGCGCGAGGAACGCCGGGTAAGGCTCGGAGTGAGTGATGTTCATGCCGCCGACCCCGGCCAGCAGGAATTTGCGCCCCACCGAGGGCATGCCGTCGTACAAATCGACGCGCACGCCGGCCTGGCTCAGCACTTCGGCGGCCATCAGGCCGGCGGGGCCACCGCCAATGATGGCGACGTGAGCGGGGAGGGGGGCGGAGGTCTGGGTCATGGCGTGCGCTGCGGTATGGCGGGATAAGGCGCGCATTCTAACAGCCGGGATCCGTGTAGGAGCTGCCGCAGGCTGCGATCTTTTGATCTTGGCCTTGAGAAAACAAAGATCAAAAGATCGCAGCCTGCGGCAGCTCCTACAGGGGGATCGACGGTAAATCTGGTGGCCTGGTTAAAAAACAACCATCGCGCTGTACACCGTGTTCGCTGCGGGCTGTAGTCCCTTTCGCTCAGGTTATCCACAGGCCGTTCCACAGCCATTGTGGGTAACGCAGCACAGCTCAGTGACAACCGTGTGACGTCCAGACCCGTTGCGCGCTGTGATGCAGGATGCCGTGGCGGCGGGCGAGGGCGTGGCGATCCTTGCTGTAGCCACCGCCGATCACGCCAACCACCGGGATGTCGCGGCCCAGGCAATGGCGCATCACGCTTTCATCGCGGGCGGCGACGCCTTCGTCTGTCAGCTGCAGATAACCGAGGGCGTCGTCCTTGTGCACATCGACCCCGGCGTCGTACAGCACCAGGTCCGGTTGATACAGCGGCAGCAGGTAGTTGAGTGTGTCATCCACCACCTTCAGGTAGTCGCCATCGCCCATGCCTTTAGGCAGCGGAATGTCCCAATCGCTTTCGGCCTTGCGTGCAGGAAAATTCTTTTCACAGTGCAGGGAAACGGTGATCGCCTCCGGCGTGTCGCGGAGGATGCGTGCGGTGCCATCACCCTGATGCACGTCGCAATCAAAGATCAGCACCCGGTTCACCCGGCCGCTTTGCAGCAGGTAATGGCTGATGATCGCCAGGTCATTGAAAATGCAGAAGCCGGCCGGGTAATCGTAGTGGGCGTGATGGGTGCCGCCGGCGAGGTGACAGGCCAGACCATGCTCCAGGGCTTTTTCTGCCGCCAGAATTGAACCGCCGACCGCCCGCACCGTACGCCGCGCCAGCGCTTCGTTCCAGGGCAAGCCAAGGCGCCGCTGGTCTTCGCGGGACAACTCGCCGCTCATGTAGCGTTCGATATAGCGACGGTCATGCGCCAGGGCGAGGATGTCGTTGGGGCAGATTTCCGGGCGCAGCAGGTCGGCGTCGCGGGTCAGGCCGCTGTCGACCAGGTGGTCGCGGAGCAAACGGAACTTGTCCATCGGAAAGCGGTGATCCGCCGGAAACTCGGGACTGTAGTCTTCGTGGTAGATCAACGGCAGTGGCATGGCGACTTCATGTAGGAACGATGGAAAGAGTGAACGATCCTACCAGCGATGTAGACTTGCGGCATGGAAACGGAGGGGCATGATGGAGCCGATACTGCAACTGGAAAGTGCGCGATTGCTGATGCGCCAATGGCAGGACGAGGATTTGCCGGCATTTGCGGCGATGTGTGCCGATCCGCAGGTCATGCGTTACTTTCCACAGCCCTTGAGCCGCCTGGAAAGTGCTTCGCTCATTGGTCGGGTGCGCGGCCATTTTGCCGAACACGGCTTCGGATTATGGGCGCTGGAGCGCAAGGACAGCGGCGAGTTCATCGGTTTCACCGGTCTGGGTGTGGTCGGTTTCGATGCCCCGTTCACGCCAGCGGTGGAAATTGGCTGGCGCCTGGCCCGCGAGCATTGGGGGCTGGGCTACGCCAGTGAAGCGGCATGGACCGCTCTGCGTTGCGGCTTTGACCGGTTGTCGCTGAAGGAAATCGTGTCCTTCACCGCCCAGAGCAATCTGCCCTCGGAGAAAGTCATGCAAGCGATTGGCATGCAGCACGATCCGGCCGATGATTTCGATCACCCCAAAGTTGCCGTCGATCACCCGTTGCGCCGGCATGTGTTGTACCGGATTACCAGGGAGCAATGGCTGCAAACCCTGCATGGCTAAGCCGACACGGACGTTTACAATGGCGCGACAATGGCTCGCGCCAGAACCTGAATGGGCCGCCGCAGCCAAGACTGCGCGGCATAGCGTTGTGTGAGGAGAGTCTGAATGAGCCAAGTGTTGGAAGATCTGGTCGACCTGCTGACCCTGGAGCCGATCGAGGAAAATTTGTTCCGTGGCCGCAGCCAGGACCTGGGTTTCCGTCAGTTGTTCGGTGGGCAGGTGCTCGGCCAGTCGCTGTCGGCGGCCAGTCAGACGGTTGAAGAGGCGCGCCATGTGCATTCGATGCACGGTTATTTCCTGCGCCCCGGCGACGCCAAATTGCCAGTGGTGTACTCGGTGGATCGCGTGCGTGATGGCGGCAGCTTCAGCACCCGGCGGGTCACCGCGATCCAGAAGGGCCACCCGATTTTTACCTGCAGCGCGTCGTTTCAGTACGACGAGGCAGGCTTCGAGCACCAGAGCCAGATGCCGGTGGTGGTCGGTCCGGAAAACCTGCCGTCGGAGCTGGAACTGACCCAGCAGCGCGCGCACCTGATCCCGGAACACATGCGCGAAAAACTGCTGTGCCCGAAACCGATCGAAGTACGCCCGGTCACCGAAAAGGACCCGTACAACCCGCAGCCGGCCGATCCGGTGAAGTACGTGTGGTTCCGTGCTGATGGCGCGCTGGCGGATATTCCGGCGCTGCACAAATACCTGCTGGCCTACGCCTCGGACTTCGGTCTGCTGACCACTTCGATGCTGCCCCACGGCAAGTCGGTCTGGCAGAAAGACATGCAGGTCGCCAGCCTCGATCACGCACTGTGGTTCCACAATGATCTGCGCGCCGATGACTGGCTGCTCTACGCGATGGACAGCCCGTGGGCCGGTAATTCCCGTGGGTTCTCCCGTGGCAGCGTGTACAACCGCGCCGGGCAACTGGTGGCGTCGGTGACCCAGGAAGGCCTGATTCGTCACCGCAAGGACTGGGCATGAGCCTGAGCGATGTGAAGCACTGGGTGTTCGACATGGACGGCACGCTGACGATCGCCGTGCATGACTTTGCGGCGATCCGTGTGGCGCTGGCGATTCCGCCCGAGGACGACATTCTCACCCACCTCGCGGCGCTGCCGGCCGACGAAGCGGCGGCGAAACATGCCTGGCTGCTGGAGCATGAGCGCGATCTGGCGCTGGGTTCGAAACCGGCTGCCGGTGCGGTGGAGTTGGTGCGCGATCTGCACGGGCGGGGCTATCGCCTGGGCATCCTGACGCGCAACGCGCGGGAGCTGGCGCATGTGACGCTCGAAGCCATCGGTCTGGCCGACTGCTTCGCTGTGGAAGATGTGCTGGGCCGCGATGAAGCACCGCCGAAGCCGCATCCCGGCGGGTTGCTGAAACTGGCCGAGGCCTGGAACGTGCCGGCGCGCGAGATGGTGATGGTCGGGGATTACCGCTTTGATCTGGATTGCGGGCGGGCGGCCGGGGCGCGGACGGTGCTGGTGAATCTGCCGGACAACCCGTGGCCGGAGCTGACCGACTGGCATGCGCAGGATTGTGTCGAGTTGCGGCGGATGCTTTTGGCCTGAGTTCTTTAGCGCCTGAAAGGGCCCCATCGCGGGCAAGCCCGCTCCCACATTTGAAATGCATTCCCCTGTGGGAGCGGGCTTGCCCGCGATGAGGCCAGAACGGCCAGCGCAAGAATTACTGATCAAACAGCGCTTTCTGCCCCTCCGGCGACGTCAACATCCCATCGCCGTTATGCCCGACCCCTGGCACTTCAACCAGCCGCTGATTCACCCCTTCCGGATGCCGGCGCAGCAGGTAGCCGAAAAACAGTTTGCCGCGTTCCAGTCGATACGCGCCCTGGGCTTCGGCGGCGCAGCTCTTGTCCAGCGCCGGATGCTGCGGGTCGGTGTCCTGCTGACCGAGCAGATAAATCACCTCGCGCTTGATGTAACTGCTTTCAAGCTGCAACGGCGTTTGCCCGCCGGCGTACACCGGCATGTCGCTCAGGCCGTACTTCCAGCGATTAAACCCAAGGCACTGTGCGTGATCGAAGGCCACTGGCCGCTGTTCGTTGAAATACGCGTATGACGACGGGTTGGCCACCACGTACCGCAGGCGAATGCCGTTGGCCTTCAGCGCCGGTTGATCCTTTGCCAGCAGGGCATAACGCTGCACCACTTGGCCACCACCCGAGTGGCCGAAAATCACAATCTGTTTCACATCTGGAAACTGCTTGCGGTCGCTGACCCGGGCGACGATTTCATCCAGCGCGGCGTAGGAACTCAGCGGATTCGGCCCTGTGGATAACCCGCCGCCCATCCACTCGTTGCCTTTCCAGCGCAGCAACGTGTTGGGCAGCGAGTACAGGGCGACGTCGCTTTCATTGAGAAACTGCGGCGCGATCACCAGCGTGTGCGCAGTTTGTCCGGCCAATTCCGTGGCGTGCTCGGCACTCTTGCGGTAGGTTTCGGCGTTGCGCAGACGGCCGTGAATGACGATCAGCACCCGCTCGATTTTTTCCGGTGCGGGGCTGATGCCCACGGCCATTTCGCCGGCCTTGAGTTGCAGACGCCCGGAGCTGATGGCATCGACGCCCGCCGCGTGTGCGCTGCCGCCGATGATCAGTAACGCCAAAAGCCATTTGTGCATTTACAGGTTTTTCGCCGCGAAGGTATCGCACTGGCCGACCTGGCCCTGGGCGAATCCGGTTTTGAACCAGCGCACCCTTTGCGCTGACGTGCCATGGGTAAACGAGTCCGGCACCACTCGACCCTGACCCTGTTGTTGCAGGCGATCATCACCGATGGCGTTGGCCGCGTTCAAGGCCTCTTCGACGTCACCCGGTTCCAGCCAGTTCAGGCGCTGCTGCGCATGGTAGGCCCAGACGCCGGCCAGGCAGTCGGCCTGCAATTCCTGACGCACCAGCAAACCGCCGTCGCCCTGCATCTGCCGCCCCTGCTGACGGGCCGCCTGAATTTTTGCCGAGACGCCGAGCAGCGTCTGCACATGGTGGCCGACTTCGTGCGCGATCACGTAGGCCTGGGCGAAGTCGCCGGCAGCCTTGAAGCGCTGGGCCATTTCCTGGAAGAACGCCATGTCCAGATAGACTTTCTGATCCGCCGGGCAATAGAACGGGCCGGTCGCCGAAGTCGCCAGACCGCAGGCGGAATTGACCCGGTTGCTGAACAGCACCAAAGTCGGGTCCTTATATTGGCGGCCGGCCTGCTGGAAAATCGCGCCCCAGGTGTCTTCGGTATCGCCGAGGATCGAACGCACGAATTCGGCCTGCTGGTCGTTGGCCGGTGGCGCCTGACGGGTTTGCGTCGAGGCCGGTGCCGATTGTTCGGTCATTTGCCCGGTGAGCTGGCCGAGGATCTGCAACGGATCCTGTCCGGTGATCCAGCCGATGCCGACGATCAGCAGGATCGCCCCCAGGCTCAGGCCTTTGCCGCCACCGAACCGCATGCCACCGCCGCCGCTATCATCGCCACGGGCATCGACGACGTTGTCACTGCGTCGGCCTTTTTTCCATAGCATGTGGGAATCCTCTTTTTTGTTCGTGGTGATGAGTGTTGCTGGTGTGGGAGTGTGGCGCCAGTCCGGTCGTCCGTCTATTGGCGTACACGCAAACAGGCCCGGCCTCGGGTGACGAGGGCGGGCCTGTTATTGACGAGCGTGTGCGCGACTAATTCAATCCGTTGGCGGATTTCTCTCGGCGCGCTGTGCGTCAGCGATCGAAGGCGTCCCACACCGGGGCGAAATCCGGGCTGACCTGACGCTGATTCTTCGGCAGGGCGGCGATCAGCGCGCGGTCTTCAGCGTCCAGTTCAACCTGCAGTGAAGCCAGGTTCGCCAGTTGATTGGCCCGGCTGCTGGCTTTGGGAATCGCTGCCACGTTGTTCTGATCCAGCAGCCATTTCAACGCCACCTGAGTCGGCAGCACGCCGTGTTTTTCGGCAATCTGCTGAATCTGTGGAATCTCCGAGACCTTGTTGCGCGCCAATGGCGTGTAGGCCGTCAGTGCCAGATCGTGTTGGCGGGCATAGTCGAGCAGGGCGTTTTGTCCGAGCAAGACGTGGTACTCGACCTGGATCGCTGACAGAGGGATGGCGTATTCCTCGACGACTGTGCGCAGCAGCGGCAGCGGAAAATTCGCCACGCCGATGTGGCGAGCCAGACCTTGCTCCTTGAAGGATGCGAGGGTTTCAAGCGTGCGCGGCAAGTCCCAGTCAGTGCTCGGCCAATGGATCATGAACAGGTCGACATACTCACTGCGCAAAGCCTTGAGGCTTCGTTCCATCGAGTGGCGCATGGCGTCGGGTTGCAACTGGTCCCACCAGACCTTGGTGGTGACATGAATCTGCTCGCGGGGTGTCGGTGTATTCGCCAATGCTTGTCCGACCGCGTCTTCGTTGTTGTAGGCCGCTGCCGTGTCGATGTGCCGGTAGCCGAGTTCCAGTGCTTGCTCGACGGCACGGGTGCATTCGTCGCCGAGCATCGGCCAGGTGCCGAGGCCGAGTTTCGGCATGTTCAAACCTTGGGCGTTAACGATGTGCTGCATGGTCGATCTCCTGTTCGAAAGCAGTGATACCGGCGATATGCCGGGCGGCGATGTAGCCGAACGTCAGCGCCGGGCCGAGGTTGATCCCGCCTGCCGGATAGTGCCCGCCCATGATGCTGGCCATGTCGCCACCGGCGGCGTAGAGCCCGGCGATGGGCCGGGCATGGGCGTCGAGCACTTGCGCCTGCGGGTTGACCTTGAGCCCGGCAAAGGTGCCGAAGCAGCCCGGTTGCACTTTCACGGCATAGAAGGGGCCGGCCTCTATTGGGGCAACGCAGGGGTTGGGAAGGTTCGCCGGATCGCCCTGTTTGCGGTTGTAGGGCGTTGCACCGCGACCGAACAACGGGTCTTCGCCAAGGCGCGCATGCGAGTTGTAGTGATCAACAGTGCGGCGCAACCCGCCAGGATCGATACCGCAGGCGCTGGCCAATTCTTCAAGGGTGTTGCCGGTTTTCAGATAGCCGCTGCGGATAAATCCTGACAGCGGAACGGGAAAGGGCCGCGACATGCCCAGGCCATAACGCCGTTGAAAGGCGCGGCTGCAGATCAGCCACGAGGCGACTTCCTCGCCTTCCGGGGTGGCGGCAACCATGGCGCTGACGTAGTCGAAGTAACCATTGGCTTCATTGACGAAACGCTGGCCGTTGCGCAGTACGCCGATGATTCCCGGTTTGCCGCGTTCGATGATGTGCGGGAAATGGCCGATGCTGCCGTCGGCATGGGGCACTTGCGAGACCGGCGCCCAGGCCACGGGCGACGCCACGTCGGTGTTGACCGTGGCACCGACGCTTTCGCCCAGACGCAGGCCATCGCCGTTGACCGCCAGCGGTGGCAGTGCCCAGTGTTCATGACCTGTGGGCGTGCGCGGAAACAAGGCCTTGCGCCGCTCGATGTCATTGGCGAACCCGCCGGCGGCCAGCACCACGGCTTTGCGTGCATGGACGCGGATCGGGCCTTTTGCGCTGTTGACCACGGCGCCGCAAACCCTTGATTCATCGCGCAGCAGTTCGCTCACCGGCGCCGACTCCCATAACAGGACGCCAAGGTCCTCGGCGGATTTCGCCAGCCTTGCGACCAGCGCCACCCCGTTGACCAGTTGCATGGCCCGGCCGTGTACCGCCAGATCCAGCAAGTGTCGGGTAAAACGACGGGTTACATGCCAAGCCGCTTTCAGCGAACGGGTGAGATTGAGGAACGCCGAAAGGTCGGCGCCGGCCATGATCGGCATGCCCATGAAGGACGTTTCGCGCATCGTTGTACGCAGGCGCTTGAGCAGGCGTCCGACTTGTCGTCCGTCGTAAGGCGCCGCGATGACCGAGCGCCCGCCCGTGCCAGCGCCCGGCGTATCGCCATGGATGTCGGCGATGGCGTTGCCGTCGGCAAATTGCAAAGCACTGTGCTGTTCGAAAAACGCGACCATATGTGGTCCGGCAGTGAGGAAGGCGTCGACCATGGCCGGGTCGTAATGCTCACCGAGTTCGTGGCGCAGGTACGTGCGCGGTTGCTCGATGTCTTCGACGATGCCGGCGCGTCGCGCCAGCGGATTGCACGGTACCCACGCCCAGCCGCCGGACCACGCCGTGGCACCACCGAACAGCGGATCTTTTTCAACCACGATGACCTTCAGACCGTGCCAGGCGGCAGTGACCGCTGTGGATAAACCGGCGGCACCGGAGCCGACGACCAGAACGTCGCAGTCGATTTCGGGAAGTTCGGCAGGCATCAGGCAAAGCTCCGCAACTGGGTTTATTGGAATTAGATTCCAGAAATTAACCAATGAAGTGCAGCTGCAACAAGGCATGGTTCAGTAAAGTGGGCGGTTATCGCACGGCCAGTTCCGGATTTCGCTTTGTCTCGGATGTCTTCTAGAATCGGCAAAATTTCACTTGGACCTTCCCATGGCCGGCAGTCAGATCGAACGGGTTTTCAGTGTGCTGGAAAGCCTCACCAGTGAGCCGCGCGGGCTGCCGATGCAGACCCTGGCCGAGCAACTGGACATCCCGAAAAGTGCCACTCACCGGATGCTCGCCGAGCTGATTCGGCTGGGCTACGTGCGACAGAATGCCGAGACTTTGCGCTATCACCTGTCGACCAAACTGGTGGCGATGGGGTTTCAGTACCTGTCGAGCAGCGGTGCCGACATCGTGCAACCGGTGCTGGATCGACTGGCTCAGGAAACCGGTGAGCTGGTGCGTCTGGGGGTGATCGATGGCGAGCGCCAGACCTGGATCGCCAAGGCGCAGGGTGCCCGGACGGGCCTGCGTTATGACCCGGACATGGGCCGCGACGCGCCGCTGTTCTACACCGCTTCCGGGCACGCGTGGCTGGCCTGCATGAGCGATGCCGAGGCGTTGTCGCTGGTCGAGCGCCAGGGCGCGGAAGTTCCGATGGGCGTCGGGCCGAATGCGCCGCGCTCCAATATCGAGTTGCTCGAGCGCCTGCGGCTGGCGCGGGAGCAGGGTTATGCCTGCGTCGAGGAAAGTTCGGCGGTGGGCACTTCGGCGATTGCCGCGGTGGTCAAGCATCCCGTTGACGGACGGGTGATCGGCGTACTGAGCATCGCCGGGCCAAGCGCACGGATGCCCGGCGCGCGGCTGCATGAATTGGCGCCGTTGCTGATGAAGTTCACCGAGGAGTTGTCGGCGGCGAGTCTGGCGTCCGAATTGTTTGTCTGACCCGCGCCGATCTTTGTAGGAGCTGCCGAAGGCTGCGATCTTTTGACGTTGTTTTTCAGATCAAGAGCAAAAGATCGCAGCCGGCGGCAGCTCCTACAGGTTGAGCGTCGTGTACGAAGTTGTGCGGTGTTCGCACGGATTTTCCATTAGTGGGTGTTTGATTCTGGAACGCAGTTCTAGATTGTTGCTGAAGAGACATTTCCAACAACAATCACAAGAGGATCGCGCCTTGACTCCGCCCCTTCGTATCGCCCTGATCGGCGCCGGCAACATGGGCCAACAGCATTACCAGCACTTGCAAACCCTCGATGAAGCCCGGTTGTGTGCAGTGGCCGATCCCGGCCCGCAGGCTCCCGCGCTGGCGGCGCAGTGGGGCGTGGCGAATTTCGCCGATCACCGGCAGATGCTGGAGCAGGTGAGGCCCGACGCGGTGATCGTGGCCAACCCGAATAATCAGCACGTCAGCACGGCGCTGGATTGCCTCGCCGCTGGCGTGCCGGTGCTGTTGGAGAAACCGGTGGGCGTGAACAGGGATGAGGTGCGCAAACTGGTGGCGGCGGTCAAACGCAGCGGCGTGCCGGTGCTGGTCGGCCATCATCGGCGGCACAATCCGTTGATCGTGCGTGCCCACCAATTGCTGCGCAGCGGCGCGCTCGGGCGGCTGACCATGGTTACTGCGCTGTTCCAGTTACGCAAACCCGACCGTTATTTCGAGGTCCCGTGGCGCCGTGAGCCGGGCGCGGGCCTGTTGCTGACCAACCTGATTCACGACCTCGATCTGCTGCGTCACCTGTGCGGGGAGGTGCAGTCGGTACAGGCCGTCACCGACAACGCGGTGCGGGGTTTTGCCAACGAAGACAGCGTCGCGGTGTTACTGCAATTTGCCGGCGGTGCACTGGGCACGCTGAGCGGTTCCGATGCGGTCGCCGCGCCATGGAGCTGGGAGCTGAATTCCGCAGAGAACCCGGTTTACCCGCGTCAGGCCGATCAGCCGTGTTATTTGCTGGCGGGCACTGCCGGAGCGTTAAGCATTCCGCAACTCAAGCGTTGGCATTACGCTGCCGATCAAGTCGATGCCGGTTGGCACGAACCGCTGATCGCGCTGCAAGAACCGTGTGAGGGCGGGGACGCGTTGCGTTTGCAGCTGCAACATTTTGTGCAGGTCGCGCGGCGTGAAGTCGAACCCTTAGTCAGTGCCGCCGATGCCGCGCGAACCCTGGCACTGGTCGAGGCGATTCGTGAAGCGGCGGCCAGCGGCCGTGCCTGTTCCCCGGCAGCGGTCGAGGCTTGAGCATGAACGAACGAATCCTGTCCCTGGCCAGTCTCACCGTGCTCGAATTGTCGCCACCGCAAATGGTCGAGGTCGCGGCGCGTGCCGGTTACAGCCATGTCGGCCTGCGCCTGGAACCGGCGACGGCGGAGGAATATCACTTTCCGCTGGTGGCTGATGGTGATCTGCGGCGTCAGACGTTGAGGCGTTTGCGCGACACTGGCATCGCGGTGCTCGATGTGGAAATCCTGCGCCTGAAACCGCACACCGTGGTCGCCGATTTCGAGAAGCTGCTGGCCGTCGGCGCGGAGTTTGGCGCCAGTGAATTACTCATCGCCGGCAATGATCCTGACGAGCAACGGCTCACCGACAACTTTGCCGCGCTGTGTGATCTGGCGGCGCCTTACGGTTTGCATCCGCATCTGGAGTTCATGCCCTGGACCGATGCGTGCAACCTCGAACAGGCGTTGCGCATCGTTGCCAATGCCGACCGGGAAAATGCCGCGGTGCTGGTCGATGCCTTTCATTTCGATCGCTCCGGCTCACGGCTGGAGGATCTGGCCAGCGTCGCACCGGCGCGCCTGCGTTATGCGCAATTGTGCGATGTGGCGGGGCCGAGACCGGCGGACATGGCCGAGATCTTGCGTCAGGCTCGCAACGAGCGGCGGTTTCCCGGCGAGGGCGATTGCGACCTGCACGGTTTGTTGCGCAGTCTGCCAGCTAATATTCCCCTGAGCCTGGAGATCCCCACGGTAAAACTGCTGGAGCAGGGCGTCAGCGGATTGCAACGAGCGCAGATGGCGCTCGACAGGACGCGGGAATTGTTGGCGCAGTTGTAAGTCAGTGTGGGTGGCGGGGCGCCAGCGTCCCCACCACTGTTTATTTTTCCTTCAGAGATATCCAATGACCGTCAGCACCCCGCTCTCCGGTGTCAACCAACCCTTCAAGGGGATCTTGCTGATTGTCGTGGCGACCTTCCTGTTTTCCAGCCACGATGCGCTGTCGAAATACCTCTCGGGTTTCTACCCGATCGTCATGGTGGTATGGGCGCGGTATCTGGTGCACACCTTGCTGATGGCGGGGATCTTCCTGCCACAATCGGGGCTTCGGGTGTTGCGTACCAAACGGCCGTTGTGGCAGTTGGCGCGGGCGCTGTGTCTGCTCGGCACCAGTCTGTTTTTCACCACGGCGCTGCTGTATATCCCGCTGGCCGAGGCCACGGCGGTCAACTTTCTCGCGCCGGTGCTGGTGACGGCATTGTCGGTGCCGTTGCTCAAGGAACGGGTAACGCGCGGGCAATGGATTGCGGTGATCTGTGGATTCATCGGCGTGCTGATCATCGTTCACCCGGGCGGTGAATTGTTCACTCCAGCGGTGCTGCTGCCGTTCTGCTCGGCGTTGTTTTTCTGCTTCTATCAACTGCTGACGCGCAAGCTCAGTGAGGTCGATAGCCCGACCACCAGCAACTTCTTCGCCGGTCTGTGCAACACGCTGGTGATGAGTGCACTGGTGCCGTTCTTCTGGCAGGTGCCGACGTTGACGCACGCCGCACTGATGCTGGCGCTGGGCAGTTGCGGGATGACCGCGCACCTGTTTCTGACCCAGGCGTTTCGGCACGCCGCGCCGGCATTGCTGGCGCCGTTCGGTTACTGTCAGATCGTGTTTGCCGGGCTGTTGGGCTGGGTGGTGTTCAATCACACGCCAAGCCTGTTGACGGTGATCGGCATTGTGGTGATCTGTTGCAGCGGCCTGGCGGCGGCGTGGCAGCAGAGCCGTAGGTGAAAAGAACTCAGCTTTTTGCCGAACACAAAACCCTGTAGGAGCTGCGGCACGCTGCGATCTTTTGATCTTTAAAAACAGGATCAAAAGATCGCAGCGTCCCCCCCCCCCCCCCCCCCCCCCCCCCCCCCCCCCCCCCCCCCCCCCCCCCCCCCCCCCCCCCCCCCCCCCCCCTACAGGGTAGGCCGGTTACTCGGTGACGTCAGGAATCTTGCGCGGGGCCATGAAGTACATCCAGGTCAGCGCAATGAAGTACATCGCCGGGATCAGCGTGAACAGCACCGTGTAGTTGTTGTTGGTGACGGTCAGAATGTGGCCGACGATCTGGGTCATGAACATCCCGCCAATCGCTGCGCACATGCCGCCGAAACCGAACACCGTGCTCATCATGTGCTTGGGCGTGTAGTCCATCACCAGGCTCCAGATATTCGCGGTCCAGGCCTGATGCGCGCCGATCGCCAGGGAGATTGCCGCGACGGCGACCCACAGATTGCTCGAACCGGCGGCCATGATCACGCCGATGATGCAGCAGGCGAACAGGAACATCGACAGCAGTCGCGCCTTGATCGAGTTCATGCCGCGACCGATCAGGAACGAAGACAGAATGCCGCCACCGATGCTGCCGAAGTCGGCCGTCACGTAGATGATGATCAGCGGAATACCCATCTGGGTCACGTTGATGCCCAGGTTGTATTGCTGGTTGAGAAACGGCGGCAACCAATACAGGTAGAACCAGAACACCGGCGCGGTCAGCGAATAGGCGAGGGCGAACGCCCAGGTGCCGCGCATGCGCAGGATGCGTGAGAACGGGACGCGGGCCTGTTCCGGTTCGACTTCTTTCTGGATGTATTCCAGCTCCGACTGTTTGACGCTCGGATGGTCTTCCGGGTTGAAGTATTTCAAGCCCCAGAACAGCAGCCAGATCCCGCCCAGTGCCGACATGCACAGGAACGCTGCCTGCCAGCCCCAGACGTGGAGAATCAGCGGCAGCAGCATCGGCGTGAACATGGCGCCGACGTTGGTCCCGGCGTTGAAGATGCCGGTGGCCACCGCGCGTTCGCCGGCCGGGAACCACAGGCGCGTGGTTTTCACGCAGGCCGGGTAGTTGGCCGCTTCGGTCAGGCCGAGGATAAACCGGCAGACCATGAAGCCGACGGCCGACGTCGCCAGACCGTGGGCGCCGGTGGCCAGGCTCCAGAGCAGCACCGCGCAGAAGAACACGCGTTTCACGCCGACCCGGTCGATCAGGCGTCCCTGCAGGACGAAGCCGATCGCGTAGCCGACCTGAAACCAGAAGTTGATGTTGGCGTAATCCATCGCCGTCCAGCTCATTTCCTTGGCAAGAATGGGCTGCATGACGCCGAGGGCGGCGCGGTCGATGTAGTTCAGGGTCGTGGCGAAAAACACCAGCGCCAGCATGCCCCAACGGGTCTTGCCGACGGCCATGGCGCCGCGGATCTTGTCGCCGATGCCACCCGTGGCAGTGCTCATGGCCGGAGCCATGCGGGAAGTCTGTGAAGGAATCATTGTTCCACCCGTTTTTGAATTTGTTATGTGGTGTTGTTTGCACGCACTGCGACCGAAGGTTCATATCCGGACTCAATGTGGAGTCGATGGTGGGCAGTGGACGAAAAATCGTCAATTCGTCGAAACGCCATAGTGTTCGATAATCGCACGCAAAACTAACCGGCTGGTACACTTTAAATTGCTGTGCGCAGTCATGCAGCCAATAATTTCCCAACGATAAAAAACATCCTGTGTAGGAGCTGCCGAAGGCTGCGATCTTTTGAATTTGCTTTTCAGGACCAGGATCAAAAGATCGCAGCCTTCGGCAGCTCCTACCTTAAAGATAAGCGCGGCGAAGTCCGGGAGTAGAAACATGCAGCGTTCCATTGCCACCGTTTCCCTGAGCGGCACCCTGCCGGAAAAGCTCGAAGCCATTGCCGCCGCCGGGTTCGACGGCGTCGAGATTTTCGAGAACGATCTTCTGTATTACGACGGCAGTCCGCGGGAAATCAGGCAGATGTGCGCTGACCTGGGGATCGCCATCACGCTGTTCCAGCCGTTCCGCGATTTCGAAGGTTGCCGGCGTGATCGGCTGGCGCGCAATCTGGAGCGGGCCGAGCGCAAATTCGACCTGATGCAGGAACTGGGCACCGACCTGGTGCTGGTCTGCAGCAACGCCTCGGCAGACAGCGTCGGCGATCAACAGATTCTCGTCGATGACCTGTGCCTGCTGGCCGAACGGGCCGGCGCGCGCGGGTTGCGCATCGGTTATGAAGCGCTGGCCTGGGGCCGGCACGTCAATACGTATCAACAGGTCTGGGACATCGTCCGCCAGGCCGATCACCCGGCCCTCGGCGTGCTGCTCGACAGCTTTCACACCTTGTCGCTGAAAGGTGATCCAAGCGCGATTGCCGACATTCCCGGCGACAAGATCTTCTTTGTGCAAATGGCCGACGCGCCGATCCTCGCCATGGATGTGCTGGAATGGAGCCGGCATTTCCGTTGCTTCCCGGGGCAGGGCGAATTCGATCTGCCGGGCTTCCTCGCGCCGATCATCCAGAGCGGTTACACCGGGCCGTTGTCGCTGGAAATTTTCAACGACGGCTTCCGCGCCGCGCCACCTCGAGCGAATGCCGCCGATGGTCTGCGTTCGCTGCTGTATCTGGAAGAGAAGACCCGTCAGCGGCTGGAGCAGCAACCGACGCCGGTGGCCAACCGCGAGATCCTCTTCGAAACGCCGCCGGCCAGCGAGTACAACGGCATCGAGTTTCTCGAGTTCGCCGTCGACGAAAGCCTCGGCGCCAAACTGAGCAATTGGCTGGAGCGCCTGGGCTTCGTCAAGGCCGGGCAGCATCGCTCCAAGAGCGTGAGCCTGCTGCGTCAGGGCGATATCAACCTGATCCTCAACGCCGAACCGTATTCGTTCGGCCACAGTTTCTTTGAGGCGCACGGCCCGTCGCTGTGCGCCACCGCCGTGCGGGTCAAGGACAGCGCCAGCGCCCTGGCCCGCGCCGTCGCCTACAAGGGCCAGCCCTATCGCGGCTTGGTCGGCCCCAACGAACTGGAACTGGCCGCGGTGCGTGCACCGGACGGCAGCCTGATTTATCTGGTGGATGAAGCGGCGGATGTCTATGGCACCGACTTCAATCTGCTGCCGAACGCTCAGGCCCGTGGCGGCCTCAAGCGCATCGATCACATGGCCATGGCGTTGCCGGCCGACAGCCTCGACAGTTGGGTGCTGTTCTACAAGAGCCTGCTGGATTTCGAGGCCGACGATGAAGTGGTGCTGCCCGATCCGTACGGGCTGGTGAAGAGCCGCGCGTTGCGCAGCCGCGACAGTTCGATCCGCTTGCCGCTGAATATCTCGGAGAACCGCAACACCGCGATTTCTCACGCACTGTCGAGTTATCGCGGTTCCGGTGTGCATCACATCGCCTTCGATTGTGACGACATCTTCGCTGAAGTCAGCCGCGCCAAAGAGGCTGGCGTGCCGTTGCTGGATATTCCGCTCAACTATTACGACGACCTCGCTGCGCGCTTCGATTTCGACGATGAATTCCTCAGCGAACTGGCGTACTACAACGTGCTCTACGACCGCGATGCCCAGGGCGGTGAGTTGTTCCACGTCTATACCGAGCCGTTCGAGGGACGCTTCTTCTTCGAGATCATTCAGCGTAAAAACGGCTATGCCGGCTATGGTGCGGCGAACGTCGCGGTACGTCTGGCGGCGATGGCCAAATCACGCAGCGGCGCGGTGCGCCAGGCGAAGTTGTAGGAATTTCGTAAACGCGGGATTAAACACGGGCCGCGTGGCTTCCTTCACTGTGCAGCGCGGCCCATAATCGCCCACCTGTGCAGTGATGGCCGTGAGCCCGCAATGACAATGACTTCAGAACTCCCCGCCGCCTCCGTCGTATCCGGCATCGAGCCGCGCAAGAGTCGCAAGAACAACCCGGAAAAGACCCGCGAGAACATCCTGCAGGAGGCGATCGTCGAGTTCGTCCAGCAGGGTTTGTCCGGCGCCCGCGTTGACGCGATCGCCGAGCGTATCCATACCTCCAAACGCATGATCTATTACTACTTCGGCAGTAAGGAGCAGTTGTACGTCGAGGTGCTGGAGAAGCTTTACGGCGATATCCGCAGCACCGAAAACCGCCTGCACCTCGCCGAGTTGCCGCCGGTGGTGGCGATCCGCCGACTGGTGGAGTTCACCTTCGACCACCATGACCGCAACGTCGATTTCGTGCGCATCGTCTGCATCGAAAACATCCACAACGCCGAATTCGTGAAGCGTTCGGACGCGATCAAGGCGATGAACAATACGATCCTCGATTCGCTGGGCGAGATTTTGCGCCGCGGTGCTGAAGAAGGGGTGTTCCGCGCCGGGCTCGACGCGCTGGATGTGCACTTGCTGATCAGCTCGTTCTGCTTCTACCGCGTCTCGAACCGCCACACCTTCGGTGAGATCTTTCAGATCGACCTGCCGGACGAAAGCATCAAGCAGCGTCATCGCGAGATGATCTGCGAGTCGGTGTTGCGCTACTTGCAGCCGTGACAAGCAAAAGATCGCAGCCTTCGGCAGCTCCTACACAAGGCCCTGTAGGAGCTGCCGAAGGCTGCGATCTTTTGATCTTTTAAACGTTCATGCTTTGAAAATGCGCCAGCATGCGCTGCGCATCCGGCACCACGCCGCTGAACAGCTCAAACGCCTTCACCGCTTGAAACACCGCCATGTTGCCGCCGTCCAGCGTGCGGCAGCCCAAGGCGCGGGCGTTGCGCAGCAGTTCGGTTTCCAGCGGGAAGTACACGATCTCCGCGACCCACAATTGCTTGCGCAGCAACTCCACCGGCACGGGCATGCCCGGCAGTTTGGCCATGCCCATCGGCGTGGTGTTCACCAGACCATCGGCCTGATTCAGCGTACTCGGCAGATCGTGCCCGGCCACCGCGCGACCTGAGCCGAAATGCTGGTTGAGGTTGTTCGCCAGACTCTCGGCGCGCTCGCGATCGACGTCGAAAATACTCAGTTGCTGCACGCCTTCGCTCAACAGCGCATGGGCCACCGCCGCCCCTGCGCCACCGGCACCCATCTGTACGACACGTGCACGCGCAGCGTCTTTCAGGCCACGGCGAAAACCTTCGGCAAAACCCAGGCAGTCGGTGTTGTGGCCGATGCGTTTGCCGTCCTTGAGCACCACGGTGTTGACCGCGCCGATGCCCCGGGCTTCCGGCGACAGTTCGTCGAGCAGCGGGATGATCGCCTGCTTGCACGGGAAGGTGATGTTCAGGCCGGTGTAGTTCATCCGTTCGGCGGCCTGCAGCAAGTCGGCCAAGGCATTGCTGTCGAGTTGCAACTGATCGAGGTCGATCAGCCGATACAGATAGCGCAAGCCTTGGGCATCGCCTTCGTGTTCATGCAGGGCTGGCGTGCGCGAGGCTTGAATGCCCGCGCCGATCAGGCCAGCCAGTATTACCGGTTTACGGGTCATGCTGCGCGCCCCTTCAGTCGCTGACTGAAATGCTCCAGAGCCAGGCGATAGCCATGGCTGCCGAAGCCGCACATTACCGCCGTGGCGATGGCCGAGACGAACGAGTGATGGCGGAATGGCTCGCGGGCATGCACGTTGGACAGATGCACTTCGATCACTGGCAACTCACTGGCGACCAAGGCGTCGCGGATCGCCACCGAGGTGTGCGTCCAGGCTGCCGGGTTGATCACGATTCCGGCGCAACGGCCGCGTGCCGCATGAATCCAGTCGAGCAGTTCGCCTTCGTGATTGGTCTGGCGAAACTCCACGGCCAGGCCGAATTCTTCGGCGGCGCGCCCGCACAGGGCAGAGATGTCAGCCAGGGTTTCGTGACCGTAGGTTGCCGGTTCACGGGTGCCGAGCAGGTTCAGGTTCGGGCCGTTGAGCACCAGAACGATAGGGGGCATGGGGGCAAACTCCACTTATTGTTTTTGGCTTGGGCCGAAGGTTTCAGCCTGTGGAGGTAAAATGTACCAGATGGTTACCATGGTCAATTGAACGGCGTTGCCTCCGACGTTTTATGTTCGGTGATCGCACAGATCAAGAAACTGCACCCACAAAAAAGCCGTCACTCACGACGGCTTTCTCGTATCCGGCATTCGCCATCAACGGCGGGTCAGCAACACCCCGGACTCCATGTGATGCGTCCACGGGAACTGATCGAACATCGCGCAGCGGCTGATGCGGTGCGTGTCGTGCAGTTGGGCGATGTTGGCCGCGAGGGTTTCCGGGTTGCAGGAGATGTACAGGATGTTGTCGAAGCGCCGGGTCAGCTCGCAGGTGTCCGGATCCATGCCGGCGCGCGGCGGGTCAACAAACACACTGCCGAACTCGTAGCTCTTCAGGTCGATGCCCTGCAGGCGACGGAACGGGCGCACTTCGTTGAGTGCTTCGGTCAGCTCTTCGGCGGACAGCCGCACCAGCGTGACGTTATCCACAGCGTTTTCGCTGAGGTTGCTCAGTGCGGCGTTGACCGAAGTCTTGCTGATCTCGGTGGCAAGCACGTTGCGCACGCGGGTGGCGAGCGGCAGGGTGAAGTTGCCGTTGCCGCAATACAGCTCCAGCAGATCGTCAGGACGATCGCCCAGTGCTTCGTAGGCCCAGTTGAGCATTTTCTGGTTCACCGTGCCGTTGGGCTGGGTGAACGCGCCTTCCGGCTGACGGTAGCTGAAGGTGCGACCGCCGACGTCGAGTTTCTCCACCACGTAATCGTGGCCGATCACTTCGCGCTTGCCCTTGGAACGCCCGATGACGCTGACGTTGAGATCAGCCGCCAACTTCGACGCGGCCGCATGCCAGTGCTCATCCAGCGGACGGTGGTAGCACAGGGTGATCATCGCGTCGCCGGCCAGGGTGGTCAGGAATTCCACCTGGAACAGCTTGTGGCTCAGCGCCGCGCTGGCCTGCCACGCGGCCTTGAGCTGCGGCATCAACTGGTTGATGCGCAAGCTGGCAATCGGGAACTCTTCGATCAGGATCGGCGTGCGTTTGTCGTCCTGGGAGAACATCGCGTAGTGCCGCTCGCCGGCCTCGCGCCACAGGCGAAATTCCGCGCGCAGGCGGAAGTTCTGCAGCGGCGAGTCGAACACGGTCGGCTCTGGTGCATCGAACGGGGCCAGCAGGTCGCGCAAACGCGTGACCTTGTCTTCGAGCTGAGTGGCGTAGGCCTGGGAATCGAAAGTCATGCGTTGAACCAACCCAACTTGATCACGAACAGAATCGACAGAATCACCAGCGCCGGGTTCAGCTCACGGGCGCGGCCCGACAGCAGCTTGATCACGGTCCAGGCGATGAAACCGAAGGCAATGCCATTGGCGATCGAGTAAGTGAACGGCATCGCCAGCGCGGTGACCACGACCGGTGCGGCAACGGTGATGTCTTCCCAGTCTATTTCCGCCAGGCCCGAGGTCATCAGCACGGCGACGAACAGCAGCGCCGGTGCGGTGGCGAATGCCGGAACGCTGGCCGCCAGTGGCGAGAAGAACAGCGCCAACAGGAACAGGATCGCCACGACGATCGCTGTCAGACCGGTACGGCCGCCGGCACTCACGCCCGCAGCGGATTCGATGTAGCTGGTGGTGGTCGAAGTACCCAGCAGCGAGCCGGCCATCGCCGCGGTGCTGTCGGCGATCAGTGCACGACCCATTTTTGGCATGTGGCCGTCCTTGCCCATCAGGCCGGCGCGCTTGGCGACGCCGATCAGGGTGCCGGAGTTGTCGAACAGGTCGACGAACAGGAAGGCGAAGATCACGCTGACCAGACCGATGTCCAGGGCGCCCTTGATATCCAGTTGCATGAAGGTCGGGGCCAGCGAAGGTGGCATCGAGGTCACGCCGCCGAACGGGGTGAAGCCCATGGCGATGGAAATGATGGTCACCGCCAGAATGCCGATCAGTACCGCGCCGCGCACTTTCAGCGCTTCGAGGGCGACGATCAGGGCGAAGCCTAGGGTGGCGAGGATCGGGGCCGGGGCTTTCAGATCACCGAGGCCGACCATGGTCGCCGGGTTGCTGACCACGATACCGGCGTTGTGCAGGGCGATCAGCGCCAGGAACAGGCCGATACCGGCGGCAATCGCCGAGCGCAGGGGCAGCGGGATGCTGTTGATGATCCATTCGCGGATGCGGAAGATCGACAGCAGGAAGAAGCACACCGCCGAGATGAACACCGCGCCCAGCGCCACTTGCCAGGTGTGGCCCATGTGCAGCACCACGGTGTAAGTGAAGAAGGCGTTCAGGCCCATGCCCGGGGCGAGGGCGATCGGGTAGTTGGCGATCAGGCCCATGATGGTCGAGCCGATGGCGGCTGCCAGACAGGTGGCGACGAACACCGCGCCTTTGTCCATGCCGGTCTCGCCGAGAATGCTCGGGTTGACGAACAGAATGTAGGCCATGGCCAGGAAAGTCGTGACGCCCGCCAGAATCTCGGTCCGCACGTTGGTGTTGTGTGCCTTGAGTTGAAACAGCCTTTCCAGCATGTCTGCTCCCCGTGGCGCGCGTGGCGCCGTGAATGTATCGACCTCAACAGCAAAGCACAGACCGTCGCAAGCGCCTGGGAATTTGTGGTGGGCCGGAAAAAGCCGCGCATCATACCAGCAGCGTGAGGAATATGGCGGTTGTTGGTGCCGAACGTCGTCGAAGTTTTGTAGCAGGGTTATCTGCGCCATACTGCGCGCTGAATTTTTCAGGGAAACGCGATCACATGGGCAAGCGCTGGATGCAGGCTTTCGGGTTAATGGCAGGGCTGATGGCCGGGTCGACGGCGGTGCTGGCAGCCTCGGCGCCACCGTTGACTGAGGTGAAAGTGATCAAGGTCCAGTCGCCGGCCTGTGGCCTGGAAGACATTGGCGATAACCAGCCGCAAACCCAATGTAATCACAGCGGCCCGAGCATCAAGGTGTATGTGCTGGAAATCGGCTATGGCCAGAACCAGCCGCACGCCACGCTGGACGGTTTTGAAGTGAATGGCACCCGCGCCCCGGTGTGCGCTTTCGATACCGGCAATCTGACCGAATGCACCCCCGGCAGCAAAACGGTCGGCTCGCTGTATACCTTCGATCTGGCGGGCAAGCAGGAAGGTACGTTCAGCTTCAGCAACACCTCGATCAACGCGCCACGCAATACGATGTCGACCCAGCTTTACATCAAGTAACGGCTGTCATCGAACAGGGCAAGGCAAAGCTGACTACGCTTTAAAGATCACTCAGCGGATGGCGCCCATGACCTTTAGAGCCCTGATTACCCTCGCCGAGGGCATCGATGATCTGCACAGCGTGACCCTGATCGACGTGCTGCGCCGTGCCGGCATTGAAGTGGTGGCGGCCAGCATCGAAGGCCGGCGCATGCTGACCTGTGCACGCGGTACGCGCCTGACGGCGGACGGCATGCTGGTCGATGTGCTGGCGCAGACGTTTGACCTGATCGTCCTGCCCGGCGGGGCTGTCGGTTCTCAACATCTGGCGGCGCATCAGCCGCTGCAACAATTGCTCAAGGATCAGGCCAGCGCCGGACGTCTGTTCGCCGCCATCGCCGAAGCCCCGGCCATCGCCCTGCAAGCCGCTGGCGTATTGCGCCAGCGACGCATGACCTGCCTGCCAAGTGTCAGTCATCAACTGTCGGGCTGTACGTTTGTTGATCAACCGGTGGTGGTCGACGGCAATTGCATCACCGCCCAGGGCTCCGGCGCCGCACTGGACTTTGCCCTGATGTTGGTGGAGCAGCTTGGTGGCAAGGCATTGCGGGCGAAAGTGGCGGGGGAGATGTAGGTGTGATGGCTTTAGGCGTGGGCAGCGATAGGCGTAATGGCTGGTTGCTCCCGATGCTCTGCTTGCCACAGATCGTAATCGGTTTGAACGCCTAGCCACACACGCGCCTTGCCGATACCTGCTCGCTCCAGCCTTACTGCCAGATCCGGGCTGATCGGTGCATGGCCGTGCAATACGCGGGAAAGGTGAGGGCGGGCGAAGCCCAGATGTCTGGCCAACTCACTCACGCTGATGCCTAACTCTGGCAAGACATCCATGAGCAGCGTTTCACCGGGGTGTGGCGGGTTGTGCATGGGCATGAGCCTGCCTCCTGTCAGTGGTAGTCCAGATAATCGACCAATTCGATGTCCGAACCGACAAAACGAAAGATAACCCGCCAGTTGCCTGAAACACTGAGCGACCAATATTCGGACAGTTCACCCTTCAGTGGATGCAGGCGCCAACCCGGCAGATCAAGGTCTGCGGGAAGTGCTGCGCGATCCATGAACTGCAGCATACGCGCCAGCCGTTTTGCGTGATCGGCGCGAATTCCGCGGGTCGAACCTGTTTCATAGAAACCACGAAGGCCTTTGTGCTGAAAGGATTTGATCATGGCGGCGAGTGTAAGGCGATACATTACACTTTGTGCGGTAACTATGTACCGCACCTTTTCGATCAATTTGTGCTTGGCGTGTTGATTTGGCTGATGTGCCTCAGACCTTCACCTCTTCCACCGGCACATGCATCCGGTCGCGTTTGGCCAGGGTCGGGAACAGTTTGATCCACGTCCCGGTGACCACCAGTGTGCCGATCCCGCCCATCACCACGGCTGGGACGGTGCCGAACCAGTGTGCGGTGAGGCCGGATTCGAATTCGCCCAGCTGATTCGAGGCGCCGATGAACAGGCCGTTCACCGCGCTGACCCGGCCGCGCATTTCGTCCGGGGTTTCCAGTTGCACGAAGGAGGCGCGGATCACCATGCTGATCATGTCCGCCGCGCCGAGCACCACCAGCACCGCCAGTGAGAACCAGAACGAGGTCGACAGGCCGAAGGCGATGGTCGCCACGCCGAATACGCCGACGGCGGTGAACATTACGCGCCCGACGTTGCGCTCGACGGCGAATCGCGCCAGAAACAGCGACATCCCCAGCGCGCCGACCGCCGGCGCCGAACGCAGCAGGCCCAGGCCCCACGGCCCGGTGAGCAGAATGTCCTTGGCGAACACCGGCAGCAACGCGGTGGCGCCGCCGAGCAGCACGGCGAACAGGTCCAGCGAGATCGCCCCGAGAATGTCCGGGCGGCTGCGAATGAAACGGATGCCCGCCAGCAACGAGTCGAGCGTGGCTTTGCCTTTGTTCAATGGCGTCTGTCGCGCGGGCAGGTTGAGCATCAAGGTGCAGGCGATGACGTAAAGCAACACCGTCGGGCCGTAGACCCAGACACTGCCAAACGCGTAAAGCAAGCCACCGAGGGCCGGGGCGACGATGGTGGCTGACTGTTGAGCCGATTGCGCTGCGGCGACCGCGCGGGGAAACAGGGCGCTGGGCACGATGCTTGGCAGGAGCGCCTGGGTGGTCGGCATTTCGAAGGAGCGCGCCGCACCGAGCAGGAAGGCGAGGACGAAGATCATTTCCCGGGTCACGTGATCGGTCGCACTGCCGATGGCCAGCGCCAGGGCAATCAACGCCTGCAACGACTGGCAGATGGCCGCGACCCGGCGCCGGTCATAGCGGTCGGCGACGTGACCGGTGTGCAGCATGAACAGCACCCGTGGCGCGAATTCCACCAGACCGACCAGACCCAGGTCGAGCACGTTGCCGGTCAACTGATACAGATTCCAGCCGATCGCCACCGTGAGCATCTGAAAGCCACTGGCGGTGAAGATCCGTGCGAACCAGAACGCAAGAAAAGGACGATGGTGACGTAACAGCAGGGGCTCTTGGCTGGGCATCTTAAGGCAGGTCTGGCTCGGGGCGGAACGGTGAGGTTATCACCAGTCTGTAACAGGAAGTTGCCATGAGGAAAAATTTAGTTAGCCAAACATCTATTGTTCCCTGCACTCCTCATTCCATTGTGGCGAGGGGATTCATCCCCGATCGGCTGCGCAGCAGGCGTAAAACATTGACGATGCCACCAAAGGCACGATGTCTATGGGGCTGCTTCGCCGCCCATCGGGGATGAATCCCCTCGCTACAGGTCGTGCCGCTCTGGGGGATGTATTTCAGAGCGTTACTCAGGCGCTGAGGCAACTTGTCACGCGGCAAACGACCACGCCGTTCTTCGTCGGAAATGGGACTACTCTTTTAACGTTGCTTGATCCAGATCAAGACCCTCCCGGGCCATGGTCTGGTGGCCCGACGGCCAGACTCCCTGCGTTGCGATGGTTATTAAAAAAGAACGAATCAGAATTCGCCGCACTCGATATCCGTGGGGGCAGTAGGTGCAGGGGCCACAAGCCCCATCGCCGGTATTACCTGACAGAGGAAGACTTATGTTCGGTTTAGAGGCGCTCGATCTCGCCCGAATTCAGTTCGCATTCACCATCTCGTTCCACATCCTGTTCCCGGCCATCACCATTGGTCTGGCGAGCTACCTGGCGGTGCTCGAAGGGCTGTGGTTGAAAACCCATAACGACACCTACCGAGACCTGTACCACTTCTGGTCGAAGATCTTTGCCGTCAACTTCGGCATGGGGGTGGTCTCTGGTCTGGTCATGGCCTACCAGTTTGGTACCAACTGGAGCCGTTTCTCGGACTTCGCCGGTTCCGTCACCGGACCGTTGCTGACCTACGAGGTGCTCACGGCGTTCTTCCTCGAGGCCGGTTTCCTCGGGGTGATGCTGTTCGGCTGGAACAAGGTCGGACGAAAACTGCACTTTTTCTCCACGGTGATGGTGGCGATCGGCACGCTGATCTCGACGTTCTGGATTCTCGCGTCCAACAGCTGGATGCAGACGCCGCAAGGCTTCGAGATCGTCAACGGTCAAGTGATCCCGACCGACTGGCTGGCCATCGTGTTCAACCCGTCGTTCCCGTATCGCCTGATGCACATGGCGACGGCGGCGTTCGTCGCCACGGCGTTCTTCGTCGGCTCGTCAGCGGCCTGGCACTTGCTGCGCGGCAGGGACAACCCGGCGATCCGCACCATGCTGTCGATGGCGATGTGGATGGCACTGATCGTCGCGCCGATCCAGGCCGTGATCGGCGACTTCCACGGCCTCAACACCCTTGAGCACCAGCCGGCGAAAATCGCCGCAATCGAAGGCCATTGGGAAAACAAAGGCAACGAAGCGACGCCGTTGATCCTGTTCGGCTGGCCGGACATGAAAGAAGAGAAAACCAAATTCGCCGTGGAAATCCCGTACCTCGGCAGCCTGATCCTGACCCACTCGCTGGACAAGCAGGTGCCGGCGCTCAAGGAGTTCCCGCCAGAAGACCGGCCGAACTCGACCATCGTGTTCTGGTCGTTCCGGGTCATGGTCGGCCTCGGTTTCCTGATGATCTTTACCGGTCTGTGGAGTCTGTGGCTGCGCAAGCGCGACACGCTCTACACCTCACGCCCGTTCCTGTATCTGGCGTTGTGGATGGGGCCGTCCGGCCTGATCGCGATCCTCGCCGGCTGGTTCACCACCGAAATCGGTCGTCAACCGTGGGTGGTCTACGGGCTGATGCGCACGGCGGATGCGTCCTCCAATCACAGCTTCATGCAGATGAGCATCACCCTGATCATGTTCGTCGTGGTGTATTTCGCGCTGTTCGGTGCGGGGCTCGGCTACATGATGCGCCTGGTGCGCAAAGGGCCGAAAACCGACGAAGGCAAGGAGACCAACGAAGGGGGTCCCGGCCAGAAACGCACCCCGGCGCGGCCGTTGTCCGCCGCCGATGACGAAGGCGCCGACGCTGACTCGCCGCGCAGCCTGGAAAAGGAGATTTGACTCATGGGTATTGATCTTCCGCTGATCTGGGCCGTGATCATCATCTTCGGCATCATGATGTACGTGGTCATGGACGGTTTCGACCTGGGGATCGGGATTCTCTTCCCGTTCATCCCGGGCAAGACCGACCGTGACGTGATGATGAACACTGTCGCCCCGGTGTGGGACGGCAATGAAACCTGGCTGGTCCTGGGCGGTGCGGCGTTGTTTGGCGCGTTCCCGTTGGCCTATTCGGTGGTGCTGTCGGCGCTGTACCTGCCGCTGATCTTCATGCTGATCGGGTTGATTTTCCGAGGCGTGGCATTCGAGTTCCGCTTCAAGGCCAAGGACGACAAACGTCACCTGTGGGACAAGGCGTTCATCGGCGGTTCGGTGGCGGCGACGTTCTTCCAGGGCGTGGCACTCGGGGCATTCATCGACGGCTTGCCGGTGGTCAATCGGCAATACGCCGGCGGCTCACTGGACTGGCTGACACCGTTCACCCTGTTCTGCGGCGCCGCGCTGGTGGTGGCCTATGCCTTGCTCGGTTGTACCTGGTTGATCATGAAGACCGAAGGCAAGTTGCAGGAGCAGATGCACAACCTGGCGCGGCCGCTGGCGTTCGTGCTGTTGGCCGTAATCGGTATCGTCAGCCTGTGGACGCCGCTGGCCCACCCGGAAATCGCCACTCGCTGGTTCAGCATGCCGAACCTGTTCTGGTTCATGCCGGTGCCGATTCTGGTGCTGGTCACCTTGTACGGGCTGATCCGCGCGGTGGCACGCAACGCCAACTACATGCCGTTCCTGCTGACCCTGGTGCTGATTTTCCTCGGTTACAGCGGTCTGGGCATCAGCCTGTGGCCGAACATCGTGCCGCCGTCGATCTCGATCTGGGACGCCGCCGCACCGCCGCAAAGCCAGGGCTTCATGCTGGTCGGTACGCTGTTCATCATCCCGTTCATCCTGGGTTACACCTTCTGGAGCTACTACGTGTTCCGCGGCAAGGTCACCCATGAAGACGGTTACCACTAGACTGCCGCCCCGCACACCTGTGGGAGCGAACCTGCTCGCGATGGCGTCCCTGGCGACGCCATCGCCTGATGGAGGAACGATGCAATGAACGGCAAACATTCCCTGCACGAGATTGAAGAAGCCGAAAAAAAGCCGCTGTGGCAGCGGCTCGGCTGGTTGGCTCTGATTTGGATCGGTAGCGTCGGCGCGCTGTTCATTGCCGCCAGTCTGATGCGCCTGTTCATGAGCGCGGCCGGCCTGACCACACACTGAGACATCCCGTCCCGTTGCCCTTGGGCACGGTTTTATGACCCTCTGTACCGCGGAGGGTTTTTTTTGCCTGATGCTTTACTTGCGGGCTTTGAGAATCACGAATTTCGGTGTGGCCGCCACTTGTTCGACGCCACGGAACAGCCGCGCCAGTTTGCTGTGATAGCCCAGATGACGGTTGCCGACGATGTACAACGCACCGCCCAACACCAGCGCCTCGCGGGCCTGCTGGAACATGCGCCAGGCGAGGAAATCGCCGACCACTTGCTGCTGATGGAACGGCGGATTGCACAACACCACGTCCAGCGATTGCGGCTCCTGCCCGGCCAGACCATCGCCGGCGCGCACGATCACTTCGCGCTCGCCGAGCGCGGCGCGCCAGTTTTCCGCAGCCGATTGCACGGCCATGAACGATTCGTCGACCAGCGTGTAGTGTGCGTCAGGGTTGTGCAGAGCACTGGCGATGGCCAGTACGCCGTTACCGCAGCCAAGGTCGGCGACCCGGGCGCTGCCGAGGTTTTTGGGCAGGTGCGGGAGAAAGGCCCGGGTGCCGATATCCAGACCTTCACGGCAGAACACGTTGGCGTGGTTGAGCAACTCGATGGCCGGCTCGTCGAGCTGGTAGCGCGACGGGTAGGGCGAGGTCGCCGGGGCTTTGGCCTCGGGTGTCGCGATCAGCAGGCGAGCCTTTTTTACCGCCAGTGAAGCGTGTACCGGGCCAATGTAACGCTCCAGCAGATCACCGGCGGCGCGCGGCAAGTGTTTGACCATGGCCGCTGCCACCACTTCGGCGCCGGGGGCCAGTTGCCCTTGCAGACGGATCAGTTGCTCTTCCAGCAGTGCGAGCGTCTTGGGGACGCGGATCAACACCTTGTCGAACGGCCCGGTCAACGGCTCACTCGCCGCAACGCCGCGCACCGCATCGAATGGCAGTCCGTTGCGTACCAGATTCTTTTCCAGACCCTGGAACGCGAGAAACGAATCGCCGCTGCTGCTGACCTGAACCTTGCCCGCCAGACTCGCTGCCAAGGCCCCGAAGCTGTCATTGAGTACCAATACCCGAGTGTCTGCGGCCGGCTGTTGCGCGGCCAGATGATTGAGCAGGTACTCGTCAGCCGCGTCGAAGGCTTGCAGAGGTTCATTCTGCTGCTCGGGCTGGCGGATCAGGTCGAGTTGGGCAAAGGGCGTGTCGAGCAAAGGCATGGGGCGGGGACTCTGGATAATCAACGGGTGGCCCGCGGCCAAGGGAATGTGCGGCGGAACCGTCCGAGTGCAATACGACGTCACTGCTCACGTCATCACTCGGGAAGGCCTCAAATGGTACGTTTTTTTCTGTTGAAATACCCGTGGCTTTTAGGCGGAGGGGGCGTCGAGAAGGCCGCAGCGGCTGGCGGCGATGACGGCGGAGATTTTGTTGCAGACGTTCAGTTTGATAATCACGTTTTGCACGTGGTAATTCACGGTTCGTTCGCTCAGGCAGAGGATCCTGGCGATTTCATAGGCTGTTTTGCCGAGCGCCGAGAGCTTCAGCACTTCCAGTTCCCGTGGTGAAAGGTGCGGTTGTTGGGGTTTTTTCGGGGCTGTGGGCAGGGTTCTGGCAAACAGATCACTCAGATGACTGGTCGCGTAAAACATGTAGCCAAAATGCTCGTACAACTCGAGCGGGCTCAGAGGACCATTTTTCCTGACAAGGCTGAGTGTGCTGCACAGCCCGCTGGCTTCATGGTGAAACGACTGGGACCAACCGTGGCGCAATCCATGCTCCTGTTGCGCGTCCCACAACTGTGGAGTCGGCGCAAACAACTTTTCGGTCCAGACAATCGGCAGCATTGACTGGTTGCAGTGTATGACTACCGGGTCAACTTTGCTGTAGCTTTTCTGTTCATAGAGATTATTCCATTCTTTGGGATAGTTATTGATTTGCAAGGCTTTAAAGTCAGCGGTCCGATTGTTTGATGTCAAAGAGATGGCACAAAAGTTGAAGCCTATGTTTTGAGCGAATCTCAGCAGGATCGGATAAGCGGTCTCTATTTCTCTTGCGAAAGTCAGTTGCTTTAATTGCGACTCCTTCCACATTTCCATCACAAACTCTCCGTGAGTCGTTTTACGCGCTGGGCTGTTTGGATCCAATGAATCCATCACGCAATCGAGTGTAGGACATGTCCTACAGTTGGCGTTGAACTTTTTTGCTCTTTGCAAAGAAGTTTGATTGCAAGAATGTTATTAGTCCGAAGTAGAGCGTTGTATTCAAGGTGTCATTCAATTTCAGATTGAGATATGAAAGTTTCTCCATTGGTTGTATCTGAGTTTGTTTCTCATTGGCTTCGCTAAATGAAAAGACATTACAAAAACAGTGGTGTTTACAGTGTCAGTTTGCGCGAAACTGTCTGGGTTCTTTACAGTGGAGTGGCCCATGACTGTCAGTGCAGAAAAGTTTACTGCCCAGACCTTGCTCGACGTGCAGCCCTTGACCCCCAGCCTGTTCACTTTGCGCACCACGCGCGATACGGGTTTCAGGTTCCGCGCAGGACAATTCGCCCGCCTGGGCGTGACCAAGGCGGATGGCAGCACGGTGTGGCGTGCCTACTCGATGGTTTCTTCACCCTTCGACGAGTTTCTCGAGTTCTTCTCTATTGTGGTGCCGGGTGGCGAATTCACCAGTGAACTGAGCCGGTTGCAGGTCGGCGATACCGTGCTGGTGGAGCGCCAGGCCTTTGGATACCTGACGCTGGATCGTTTTGTCGACGGCCGGGATCTGTGGTTGTTATCCACAGGGACCGGCGTGGCGCCGTTTCTGTCGATCCTGCAGGACTTCGAAGTGTGGGAGCGTTTCGAGCGAATTATTCTGGTGTACAGCGTGCGCGAGGCAAGGGAGCTGGCCTATCAATCATTGATCGCTGAGCTTTCCACACGTGATTACCTGGCAGAGCATGCCCATAAATTACGGTTCATCCCCACGGTTACCCGCGAGCGCTGGCCTGGCGCCTTGCACGGTCGCATCACCACGTTGATCGAAAGCGGCGAACTGGAACGTGAGGCCGGCGTGGAACTGACCCCCGAGCACTCGCGCGTCATGCTGTGCGGCAATCCGCAGATGATCGATGACACCCGCGCGTTGTTGAAGAAACGCCACATGAGCCTGAGCCTGGCGCGGCGGCCCGGTCAGGTGGCGGTGGAAAATTACTGGTAAAAAAAACGGCGCCATCAGGCGCCGTTTTCATTCATGAAGCCGTCAAGGCCGATTGTTCTGCGCCTTGAGCAGATCGCGGATCTCGCCGAGCAACTCTTCTTCTTTGGTTGGAACCGGCGGCAGGGAAGGGGCCACGGCTTCTTCGCGTTTCAGGCGGTTGATGGCTTTTACACCCATGAAGATCGCAAAGGCGACGATCACGAAGTCCAGAATGCTCTGAATGAATTTACCGTAAGCCAGTACCACGGCTGGGGCGTTGCCCTCGGCGGCTTTCAGCGTGATGGCCAGATCACTGAAGTCCACCCCACCGATCAACAGGCCGATTGGCGGCATGATCACGTCGCCGACAAACGACGAAACGATTTTGCCGAAGGCTGCACCGATGATGATACCGACGGCCATGTCGACCACATTGCCTTTGACCGCGAAGGCCTTGAACTCACTTAGCACGCCCATAGGTTATTTCCTTGTTACAGATGAGGTTGGTGTACGCAGTGTAAATCAGCAAAACGCGTCCTGCGCGAAACACCTTCTTACAATGCCCGTTTTTATCGACACATGAATCAACGATTAGTTTGCAAAGTGCCACTAATCGCGCGCGAAATACGCCGTAAATCGCTGATCACAAAGCCATTTTTTTCAATCGTCGAGTTACGAACTTTCTATTTATGTTCACCGCCATAGCCCTCTAGCCTCTGGTTTGCGCACCTGGATGCGCCCAAAAAACCAGAGGAACCTGATATGAACTCCACTCTTGGACTGGGGGCTTTTCCCCATCGCCGTACTTTCGGCGTGCTGGCCGCCAGCTTGCTGACTTTCTCCGTGCACGCTGCACCCCTGACCCGTGATAACGGTGCCGCGGTCGGCGACAACCAGAATTCGCAGACCGCCGGTGCCACCGGCCCGGTGTTGCTGCAGGATGTGCAACTGATCCAGAAGCTTCAGCGTTTTGACCGTGAGCGCATTCCCGAGCGCGTGGTGCATGCCCGCGGCACCGGGGCTCACGGGACCTTCACCGTGACCAACGACCTCAGCGATTTGAGCAAGGCCAAAGTATTCGCCGCTGGCCAGGTCACACCGGTGTTCGTGCGTTTCTCCGCCGTGGTGCACGGCAACCACTCCCCGGAAACCCTGCGCGATCCACGGGGTTTTGCCACCAAGTTCTACACCGCCGATGGCAACTGGGATCTGGTGGGCAACAACTTCCCGACCTTCTTCATCCGCGATGCGATCAAGTTCCCGGACATGGTTCACGCCTTCAAGCCCGATCCACGTACCAACCTGGACGATGACTCGCGTCGTTTCGACTTCTTCTCCCACGTACCGGAAGCCACTCGCACGCTGACCGAGTTGTATTCCAATTCGGGTACTCCAGCCAGTTATCGGGAGATGGACGGTAATGGCGTGCATGCCTACAAGTTGGTGAACGCCAAAGGTGAAGTGCACTATGTGAAGTTTCACTGGAAAAGTTTGCAGGGCATCAAAAACCTGACACCTGAACAAGTCGAGAAAGTTCAGGGCAAGGATTACAGTCATATGACTAATGATATGGTCACCCATATTAACAAGGGCGATTTTCCGAAATGGGACTTGTACATCCAAGTGCTAAATCCGCAAGAT
Organism: Pseudomonas sp. m6p; assembly: GCF_055760375.1. Taxonomy (NCBI): domain Bacteria; kingdom Pseudomonadati; phylum Pseudomonadota; class Gammaproteobacteria; order Pseudomonadales; family Pseudomonadaceae; genus Pseudomonas; species Pseudomonas sp. m6p. The sequence continues at coordinate 4,841,131 of NZ_CM147084.1, read as the reverse complement.
TTGTCCAAGTTTGATTTCGATCCATTGGACGCTACCAAGATCTGGCCAAATGTTCCTGAGCGAAAAGTTGGACAAATGGTGTTGAACCGTAATCCGGCCAACGTGTTCCAGGAAACCGAACAAGTTGCGATGGCCCCGGCCAATGTTGTGCCGGGTATCGAACCTTCGGAAGATCGTCTGTTGCAAGGCCGAGTGTTTTCTTATGCCGATACGCAAATGTATCGTCTGGGAGCCAATGCTCTGCAGTTGCCGATCAACGCGCCCAAAGTTGCCGTCAATAATGGCAATCAGGACGGTGCGATGAACTTCGCAGCCACGCAGTCTGGCGTGAACTATCAGCCAAGCCGCCTGCAACCGCGTGAAGAGCCGCAAAGCGCGCGTTACAGCCAGCTGGCGCTGTCCGGCAGCACCCAGCAGGCGAAGATTCAGCGCGAGCAGAACTTCAAGCAGGCCGGTGATCTGTACCGCTCGTTCAGCCAGCAGGAACGTCAGGACCTGATTGCCAGCTTCGGCGGCTCGTTGGCCACCACCGATGACGAGAGCAAGCACATCATCCTGTCCTTCCTTTATAAGGCCGATCCGGAATACGGCACTGGCGTGACGAAAGTGGCCAAGGGTGACCTGAGCCGGGTCAAGGCGCTGGCAGCGAAACTGGTCGACTGATCTCGACGCCATGCAACGCGGGGCCTGATGCAGGCCCCGTTCTGCTCAAGGAGAAGGCTGATGCGATTTTGTCTGTTATTGCTGCTCGGTTGCCTGTCATGTACAGCGCTGGCCGAACAGAACCCCGAGGCGATCAAGGCCCAGTTGCAGGATTACTATTTCGATGCGGCCCGGCGTGGTGATGTGCCGATGCTCGAGACCTTCATCGAGTCCGGTTATTCCCTCGATACCCGCGACAGCAAGGGCTACACCGCACTGATTCTGGCGGCGTATCACGGCCAGGGGACGGCAGTTGAGCGACTGCTGGCGGCGGGGGCTGATGCCTGTGCGCAGGATCAACGCGGCAATACGGCGCTGATGGGCGCGATCTTCAAGGGCGAGATGCAGATTGCCCGACGGTTGATGGCCACCGATTGCAGCCCCGATCAGCGCAACGGCGCCGGCCAGACTGCGGCGATGTACGCCGGGTTGTTCAAGCGCATCGAGCTGCTCGACGCGCTCAAGGCCAAGGGCGCCGACCTCAATGCCGAGGATCCGCTGGGCAATAGCGCCGCGCGTCTGGCCAACGGCGAAATCCGCACCGCCGTGCCGCGCTGAGCGGTGGCTGCGTTATCATCGCGGTTTTTGCCGGGGGATCCAGATGGCCAAGGCCAAGCGCATGTACGGCTGCACCGAATGCGGCGCAACCTTTCCCAAATGGGCGGGCCAGTGCGGCGAGTGCGGCGCCTGGAATACCCTGACCGAAACCATGATCGAGAGCGGCGGCGCCACGGCGCCCACCGGGCGTACCGGCTGGGCCGGGCAGCAGGCGCAGATCAAGACCCTGGCCGAAGTCAGCATCGAAGAGATTCCGCGTTTCTCTACCGCGTCCGGTGAGCTGGACCGGGTCCTGGGTGGCGGTCTGGTCGACGGCTCGGTGGTATTGATCGGCGGTGACCCGGGCATCGGCAAGTCGACGATCCTGTTGCAGACACTGTGCAACCTCGCCAAGAGCATGCCGGCGCTGTACGTCACCGGCGAAGAATCGCAGCAACAAGTGGCCATGCGTGCCCGCCGTCTCGGACTGCCGCAGGATCAACTGCGGGTGATGACCGAAACCTGCATCGAAACCATCATCGCCACCGCCCGCCAGGAAAAACCCAAGGTGATGGTGATCGACTCGATCCAGACCATTTTCACCGAACAGCTGCAATCAGCGCCGGGTGGCGTCTCGCAGGTGCGTGAGAGTGCGGCGTTGCTGGTGCGGTATGCCAAGCAGAGCGGCACGGCGATTTTCCTCGTCGGCCACGTCACCAAGGAAGGCGCGCTCGCCGGCCCGCGAGTCCTGGAGCACATGGTCGATACCGTGCTGTATTTTGAAGGCGAATCGGACGGGCGTTTGCGCTTGCTGCGGGCGGTGAAAAACCGTTTCGGCGCGGTCAACGAACTCGGCGTCTTCGGCATGACCGACAAGGGCCTGAAAGAAGTCTCCAACCCGTCGGCGATTTTTCTCACCCGTGCCCAAGAGGAAGTCCCGGGCAGTGTGGTCATGGCCACGTGGGAAGGCACGCGGCCGATGCTGGTGGAAGTGCAGGCGCTGGTCGATGACAGTCATCTGGCCAACCCGCGCCGGGTAACCCTGGGTCTGGACCAGAATCGTCTGGCGATGTTGCTGGCGGTATTGCATCGGCACGGCGGCATCCCGACCCACGATCAGGACGTGTTCCTCAACGTGGTCGGCGGGGTGAAGGTGCTGGAAACCGCGTCCGACCTGGCGTTGATGGCGGCGGTGATGTCGAGCCTGCGCAACCGGCCGCTGCCGCATGATCTGCTGGTGTTTGGCGAGGTCGGTTTGTCCGGCGAGGTACGCCCGGTGCCGAGCGGTCAGGAGCGCTTGAAGGAAGCGGCCAAGCATGGCTTCAAACGCGCAATTGTGCCCAAAGGCAATGCGCCGAAAGAGGCGCCGGCGGGGCTGCAGATCATTGCCGTGACCCGGTTGGAGCAGGCGCTCGACGCACTGTTCGAATAGCTGCCATTCCCTTGATTGAATGAAAACCTGTGGTGAGGGGATTTATCCCCGATGGGCTGCGCAGCAGACCCGGATTTATCGGGGCCGCTCCGTGCCCCATCGGGGATAAATCCCCTCACCACACGGTTGTTTCCACAGGTCGATTTGGGGGCTAGATTTCGATCAGAGCGCCCAGTTCGCGCTCAAGCTCGGCCTCATCCGCCAGATTCAGTTCGATCAACCGCCGCAAGCGCTGGATCGATTCCAGGCTGATATGCCGGCAGACAAACCCCAGTTGCCCGTGATCCTCATGGGCCAGATGCACATTCATTTGAATATCCACGTCATCGCTCAGATGAATGTCGACGAAGAAATCCTGCTCCTTATCCCCCAGCCATGGCTCCGGCCGCTCGATCAGCAGCCCCTTGAGGGACAGATCGATCAGTTTCACCGGCCAGATGAATTGGCCCTGACTCAGCTCGGTTCTGGCATCGAACGCAATACGTTTGAAGCGACGGCGATTGGCTGGTTGTTCGCTCATGGCGCAATCCTCGGAAGCGTTCGCTGACTATAGACCCGACCGGCGGGTGGCTGCCAATCGACAAGGCGTCTAGACCAATGTCGGGGTATGGTCTTTACCGCCAGTAGCGCTAAACTCGGGGTGGCTGTCTTTCTTGTCCACCCTGGCTGGAATAATAAAATGAAAAATAATAATAGCCTGCTACGCCACTTACCCTGGCTAGTGCTGGCAATCGTAGGAGCGTGCGCCCTGGGCGTAGTGGCATTGCGCCGAGGAGAGGCGATCAACGCCTTGTGGATCGTGGTCGCGGCCGTGGCCATTTATCTGGTTGCGTACCGTTACTACAGCCTGTTCATCGCAAACAATGTGATGCAACTCGATCCACGCCGGGCCACCCCCGCCGTGCTCAACAACGACGGTCTGGACTACGTTCCGACCAACAAACACATTCTCTTCGGACACCACTTCGCGGCCATCGCCGGCGCGGGACCACTGGTCGGCCCGGTACTGGCGGCGCAGATGGGCTACCTGCCCGGCACGCTGTGGCTGATCGCCGGCGTGGTGCTGGCGGGCGCGGTGCAGGACTTCATGGTCCTGTTCATGTCCACCCGTCGCAACGGTCGTTCCTTGGGCGACATGGTGCGTGAAGAAATGGGCCGCATCCCCGGCACCATCGCCCTGTTCGGCTGCTTCCTGATCATGATCATCATCCTTGCGGTGCTGGCGCTGATCGTGGTCAAGGCCCTGGCCGAGAGCCCGTGGGGCATCTTCACCGTGATGGCGACCATCCCGATCGCAATGTTCATGGGCATCTACATGCGCTACATCCGCCCAGGCCGCATTGGCGAAATCTCGGTCATCGGCGTGTTGCTGCTGCTCGGTTCGATCTGGCTCGGTGGGCAGATTGCCGCTGACCCGGTGTGGGCCAAGGCCTTCAGCTTCACCGGTGTGCAAATCACCTGGATGCTGATCGGTTACGGTTTCGTTGCCGCTGTGTTGCCGGTCTGGCTGATCCTCGCCCCGCGCGACTATCTGTCCACGTTCCTCAAGATCGGCACCATCATCGCCCTGGCGATCGGCATCCTGGTCACCATGCCCGAGCTGAAAATGCCGGCGCTGACCCAGTTCGTCGACGGCACGGGCCCGGTGTGGAAGGGCGGTCTGTTCCCGTTCCTCTTCATCACCATCGCTTGCGGTGCAGTATCCGGTTTCCACGCACTGATCTCGTCGGGTACCACGCCGAAGCTGCTGGATAACGAAACCAACGCCCGTTACATCGGTTACGGCGGCATGCTGATGGAATCGTTTGTGGCGATCATGGCGATGGTTGCCGCTTCGGTGATCGAGCCGGGCGTGTACTTCGCCATGAACAGCCCGGCTGCGGTGGTCGGTGGTGACGTGGCATCGGTGGCACAGATGGTCAGCAGTTGGGGCTTCGCGATCACGCCTGAGGCGCTGCAAGCGGTTGCCCATGACATCGGTGAAACCACCATCCTCGCCCGTGCCGGCGGTGCGCCGACCCTGGCGGTCGGTATCGCGCAGATCCTGCACAGTGTCCTGCCGGGTGAAAACACCATGGCGTTCTGGTACCACTTCGCGATCCTGTTCGAAGCACTGTTCATCCTGACTGCTGTGGACGCCGGCACCCGTGCCGGGCGCTTCATGCTGCAGGACCTGCTCGGCTCCTTCGTTCCGGCGCTCAAGCGCACCGAATCGTGGACCGCCAACCTGATCGCCACCGCCGGTTGTGTGGCGATGTGGGGCTGGTTGCTGTATCAGGGCGTGATCGATCCGCTGGGCGGCATCAACACCCTGTGGCCGCTGTTCGGTATCTCCAACCAGATGCTGGCGGGTATCGCGCTGATGCTCGGCACTGTGGTCCTGATCAAGATGAAGCGCCAGCGCTACATCTGGGTCACCCTGCTGCCGGCCGCCTGGCTGCTGATCTGCACCACGACTGCGGGCTTCATCAAGCTGTTCGACGCCAACCCGGCGATCGGCTTCCTGTCGCTGGCCAAGAAGTACAGCGATGCCCTGGCCGCCGGCCAAGTCATTGCTCCGGCCAAGAGCATCGAGCAGATGCAGCACGTGATCTTCAACGCCTACACCAACGCAACGCTCACCGCGCTGTTCCTGTTCGTGGTCTTCAGCATCCTGTTCTACGCGCTCAAGGTCGGCATTGCCGCCTGGGGCAAAAAAGAGCGTACGGATAAAGAATCGCCATTCCAGGCCCTGCCGGACGCGTAACCAGAGGATTGCACCATGTTCAATGACCTGAGTCGCCTCGGTAAATACCTCGGTCAGGCCGCACGCCTGATGGTCGGCATGCCCGACTACGACACCTACGTCGAGCATATGCAAACCAAACACCCGGACAAGCCGGTGATGAGCTACGAGATGTTCTTTCGCGAGCGTCAGGAAGCGCGTTACGGTGGCAAGGGTGGGCCGAAGTGCTGTTGAGCTGACAGCCTGCGGTTGATGCAATCCCCCTTGTGGGAGCGAGCCTGCTCGCGAATGCGGAGTGTCAGTTGATGAATGATTTGACTGACACACCGCTTTCGCGAGCAAGCTCGCTCCCACATTTGTTTTTGTGTTGTTCATTCATTTTGTGAAGGGGATCTGTTTTGTCTTCTCCCATACCCGTAACGGTACTCAGTGGTTTTCTCGGTGCCGGCAAGACCACTTTGCTGCGCCATCTGCTGAAAGCCGAGCACGGTCTGAAAATCGCCGTGATCGAGAACGAATTCAGCGACGCCGGCATCGACACCCAGTTGCTCGGCGATGAACCGGTGCAAGTCATGACCCTGGCCAACGGCTGCGTCTGCTGCACCATTCACACTGATCTGACCAAGGCCCTGTACCTGCTGCTCGAACGCCTGGACAGCGGCGAAATCGCCTTCGACCGGCTGGTGATCGAATGCACCGGGCTGGCCGATCCAGCGCCTGTGGCGCAAACCTTTTTCATCGACGAAGAACTGCGTGAGCGCTATCTGCTCGACGGCATCATCACATTGGTCGACGCCGCCCACGCCGACCTGCATTTGACCCAGACCATCGCCCAGGCGCAGATCGGCTTCGCCGACCGCTTGCTGGTCAGCAAGACTGATCTGGTGGATGAGGCCACGTTCAATGCACTGAGCGAACGCCTGACGCGAATCAACCGCCGTGCACCAATCCGCGTGGTCGAGCACGGCAACATCGATCTGGCGGAACTGCTTGATGTGCGTGGTTTCAACCTTAACGCCGATCTGGGGGGCGGGGTCAGCCTGCGTCCGGTCAGCAAGGCGCCTTCCATCGATCGCATCTCCAGCCTGGTGCTGCGCACGGACCAGCCGCTGGATATCGATCGGCTCAGCGAATTCATGAATGAGTTGCTGGAAGAGCACGGCAAGCAATTGCTGCGTTACAAGGGAGTGCTGAACATCGCTGGCGAGGATCGGCGCCTGGTGTTCCAGGGCGTGCTGAAACTCTACGGTTTCGACTGGGACACCGAGTGGGCCGAGGGTGAGGCGCGGGAAAGTGTGGTCGTGTTTATTGCCGATGATTTGCCGGAAGAGAAAATTCGGGCGGGGTTTGCCAGAGTGACTTCTGCCTGATGGATCCTGGTTGTCAGCGATGGCCTCTTCGCGAGCAGGCTCGCTCCCACAGTAATCCGCATTCTGTCAGGAGGAATGCAGTTCACTGTGGGAGCGAGCCTGCTCGCGAAGACGATCTAACCGACAGCGCAATGCTCAAGGGCTGAACCCAGCAGGGTCTGCTCAAGATGATCCAGGTGCTGATTCATCAACAAACCAGCCTTGGGAACATCTCTCAGCTCCACCGCCTCGATAATCGCCAGGTGCTCCTGCCACGCGCAGCAACCGAGCGTTGATCCATCACACCGCGCAATCGCCAGCGACGTCAACGGCACCAGGCTGCCAAGGAAATGCGCCAGCGGTGCATTCCCCGCCATCTGTGCCAACTGCAGATGAAACTCACCGGACAGGCGAATTGCTGCCGCACGCCGTTCCTGAACCACGGCCAGGCGTTCGCGTTCGACCAGCGTGCGCAAGCGTTTCAAACCCTCCGCCGACGCATTCTGACAAGCCAGACGCACCAGCGTCGCTTCGGTCAGGCGCCGAGCGTGCAGGGTTTGTCGGGTCTGCTCTGCATCCGGTGCGGCGACCCGTGGCCGATGGTTGGCGCGCAGCACAATCACCTGTTCATGGGACAACTGCTTCAGTACCCGGCGTACATCGGCGCGGCTGACGCCAAACATCTGCTTGAGACTGTCTTCGGTGAAGCGGCTGGCCGGGTCGATTCGCCGGTCCAGAATCGCCTCGAACAGCCGCGGGTACAGAGCATCTGCCGGCGCTCGCAGGCGCGAGAAGGGCAGAGGTGCCGACATCTGACGAGTGTGCGGCGACGTGGCAAGACTGTTCATGGCCGGTCTCCAGTGTGAGTTCTTCAGTGGCTGAGGTTGTCTTCCGGGATATTCAGTTCGATGCCCATCCGCTGGCCTTCGCGCAGGATGTGCCGACGCATTTCGGCGCTGGCCTGAGCGCTGTTCTTGCTGCGGATCGCGCGCACCACTGCTTCGTTTTCTTCCAGGCGCTCGGCCAGATGCTCAGGCGAATTGCGCAGCACTTCGGCGCTTTGCTTGAGGGCATTGCTGGTCTGCTGCACCACGCTCTGGAAAATCGGGTTCGAGGTCAGGGTGAACAGCTCTTCGTGGAAGGCGATGTAGGCGCTGACGCCGGCTTCGCTGTCGCCCGCTTCAAGGGCTTCGCGCATGTCCATCAGGGTCAGGCGCAACTGGCCGACTTCCTTGCTGCTGATCGACTGCGCGACCAGGCCGACAATGAACGGCTCAAGGGTGTAGCGCAGTTGCAGCACGTCTTCGAGGCTGGCGCCGGCGACCGCGCTGTCGTGGCTCTGGCTGTCACTGAGCTGGGCGTCGAGCACTACCACGCCTTTGCCCGGCATCGAGCGGACCAGGCCCAGGGTCTCCAGAACGATCACCGCTTCGCGCAGGCTCGGACGGCTGATGCCCAGTTGTTCGGCCAGTTCGCGCTGGCCCGGCAGCATGTCGCCGGAGCGCCACTGACCACGGGCGAGGGCGGCGCGCAGTTTTTCTACGACTGAGTTGACGACGGTTGATGTGGTGATCACTTGTCTAGCTCCGTAAGCCTATAGGGGATGCCGCAAACAAGATCAAAAGATCGCAGCCTGCGGCAGCTCCTGCAGGGTTGAAAATCAGAACTCTTGCTGGTGCGCCGGAGTTCCGGTTTTACGCGGTTGAAAGGTGTAGCCCTGCTGACCGCTGAGTACTTTGTTTGCGCGTTGTACGTCGATGTCCTTTTCCCAGCGGGCGATGGCCACGGTGGCGACACAGTTGCCGATCAGGTTGGTCAGCGCCCGGCCGATGCCCATGAACCAGTCCACCGCCAGCACCAGCACCAGCCCGACCACCGGAATCGCCGGGATCGCTGTCAGTGTCGCCGCCAGAATCACCAGCGCCGAACCGGGAATGCCGTGGGCACCCTTGGAGGTGATCAGCGACACCAGCAGAATCGTCAGCAGGTCGGTCATCGCCAATGGCGTGCCGGTGGCGTTGGCGATGAACACAATGGCCAGCGTCAGGTAGATCGAAAATCCGTCGAGGTTGAACGAGTAGCCGGTGGGAATCACCAGCCCGACCGTCGAGCTGCCGATGCCCAGGTGTTCGAGTTTGCGCATGATCTGTGGCAGCACGGCATCGGAGGAGGCGGTGCCCATGACGATCAGCAGTTCTTCACGCAGATATTTGAGCAATGGCCACAGGCGCAGGCCCGAGGCACGCATCACCACACCGAGGATCACGCTGACGAACGCGACGCAGGTCAGGTAGAACAAGCCGACCAGACTGCCCAGGTGCTGCAGCGAATCGAGGCCGTACTTGCTGGTGGTGAAGGCGATGGCGCCGAATACACCGATGGGCGCCAGACGCACGATCATGCCCATGATGCGGAAGATCACATGGCTCAGTTCGTTGATCAGTCGCGAGATCCCGGAGGCCGCTTCACCCACCAGATTCAGTGCGCTGCCGAACAGCACCGAAAACAGCAGCACCTGCAGGATGTTGTTGTCGGCAAAGGCGCCGAGCACCGAGGTCGGGATCAGGTCCATCAGGAACTGCGTGGTGGTGTGCATGTGCTGGCCGCGTTCGGCGATGTCGCCCATGTCAGCGGCGGACAACTGCTCCAGATGGATATTCGCGCCGCTGCCGATCCCGGTGCTGAACGCGAACACCAGACCGATCACCAACGCAATGGTGGTCAGCACTTCAAAGTAGATCACCGATTTGAGGCCGATACGCCCGACCTTCTTCAGATCCCCTGCGCCGCTGATGCCACTGACCACCACGCAGAACACGATCAGGCCGATCAGCATCTTGATCAGTTTGATGAAGCCGTCGCCCAAGGGTTTGAGCTGAGCGGAATATTCGGGAAGGGTCAGTCCGCAGATGATGCCGAGCACCAGTCCGAGAACCACTTGGAGGAAGATTGAACGCGAGCACCATCTGAGCATGGGAGGAATCCTGGTCGGTGTCCTGGCTGCCGTGTGCGGAGCACATCAGATTCAGGACTTAATTATTGTGGTCTTACCGGTATGTCCAGTGCAGGCGCAGTCTACGCGCGGGATTTCTTGAAATACAAGAGGGAGGTCGGAAATTGGCATGACCGGTCTGACCAGTGGTGCTTTGCACGGTGTTGCCGTGGAGCCCGTTCGCAACGAGAAAGCCCGGCGATGTTCGGCCGGGCTGGTTTGTGCTGACGCTGGCGGATTTCAATCTGCTCAGTAAGGCACGTTGCGCTTCAGGATATTGAGCTTGAAGTCGAGAACACCGGCGCTGCGGTTCGAGTTGGTGCGTACGAACGTGCCGACTCTGGGGTCATGCTTGTTGCGACTTTGCCCGGCGCACAACAGCGCGCCGCTTCGGGTCTGGATTCTGACGGTGGGCGTATCCGTTTCGATCTGATCCAGCGTGATGATATTGCCCTTGGCATTGAGCAAGTTGAACGTGGTCTGGTCTCCATCTTCGGTTGCATAAGCGTTCAAGAAATCTTTTTCTTCACGGCTGATGGTTCTGTAGTAGTACTCGCCTGGCGTGAAGATATAGATAGTGTAGTAGTCGTCAAGGCAGCGGAAGTAAAGAGTCAGTGCGTCCGGTGCAACATCCGGCTTGAGAAAGAGATAGTTTGAAACATCCAGGTGGTGGGAGAACGTAAAAGCTTCATAATCAGGACGCGGAGTGGTGACCTTTCTGCCATACGTCAACTTGGGGAAGTGCGGGTAGCCATAGCGAGTGCTCAATGTTGCAATAAAGGATTTTTCCTGATTGGTGCTCATGGTATTACTCGATTGTTTGAATGTTGATAAATAAGCAGCGGACTGTTCTGTGGCGTAAATATTGAAAACTTGAGCGTTGATGTCAGATTTCGTCGGGATCACTGAGAAACGATGCATTGCGCTCGATGATGTTCAGTGTGAACGGCAGGCCTGTGTTATCCGTCTCGGCCAGGTAGGTGTAGGGCGCGCCTCGTCGACGCAGCGCTGTTATTTGACCGGCGTTGCGTGCCTTGAGCCGCACTCGCTGGCGATCACCGCCCATGTCCTGCAAGGTGATGATCCGGTTATCGTGGCTCAGCAAGTTGAAAGAGGTGGTATCGCTGCCCGCCGGCAGAAAAGCCCCTAACACCCCGGCGCGACCCTTGCTCAAGCAATAGCCGGTGTGCGTGGCGTGGTCGCGTATGTAAAGGTGGTAATAGTCATCAGTGCAGCGGAAATAAATGTTCATGGGTTGAACATTCTTTACTTCCCTTTGGGGGCGGCAACCCAATAGATGGGCATCATCGATCGTTTTGGGGGCGCCTGTATAAAAACCGCCGGAAAATGAATGGTCATAACGCAAGACTGGGTTTTCATAAAGCGCTCCCAGGATGTTCAGATGGTGCTGGTCCAGTGTTAGTGTTGCGATAAATGACTTTTGCCTGTTTGTTGTCATGAACTCTTCCTTGAGTTTTTGATGGGTGTTTCTTTATTTTGTGTGGATTTTTAGTTGCTGTTGCGTGTTCTGTTTTTAACACTAACAGCTAAGTTTTGTGGGTGTCCTGTTTTTCTTTGAAGTTGTTGTTTCAAGTTTTAAGTGAGGCGGCAGCGACTTTCACGCAGACGAAAAAAAACCGGCCAATCACTTGGCCGGTTTTTCATGCTGCTGATTTAACGTCGCATCAAGCGCTGTATACCGGCAGTTTCTTGCAGATGGCTTTGACTTTCTCACGAACGGCGTCGATCACCGCTTCGTTGTTCAGGTCTGCCAGGATGTCGCAGATCCAGCCGGCCAGCTCTTTGCACTCTGCTTCTTTGAAGCCACGAGTGGTCACAGCCGGAGTACCGAAGCGCAGGCCGGAAGTGACGAACGGCGAGCGTGGGTCGTTTGGCACGGAGTTCTTGTTCACGGTGATGAACGCTTTGCCCAGCGCGGCGTCGGCGTCTTTACCGGAGATGTCCTGCTTGATCAGCGACAGCAGGAACAGGTGGTTCTTGGTACCGCCGGAAACCACGTCGAAACCGCGCGCGATGAACACTTCGGCCATGGCCTGGGCGTTCTTCACCACTTGTTCCTGGTAAGCCTTGAACTCAGGCTGCAGCGCTTCCTTGAAGCAGATCGCTTTGGCGGCGATCACGTGCTCCAGCGGGCCACCCTGGGCGCCTGGGAATACCGCAGAGTTCAGCTTCTTCTCGATGTCGGCGTTGGCGCGCGCCAGGATCAGACCGCCACGTGGACCGCGCAGGGTCTTGTGCGTGGTGGTGGTCACGACGTCAGCGAAAGGCACCGGGTTCGGGTAGACGCCAGCGGCGACCAGACCGGCCACGTGAGCCATGTCGACGAACAGGTAGGCACCGACTTTGTCCGCGATGGCGCGGAAGCGTGGGAAGTCGAGAATCTGCGAGTAGGCAGAGAAACCGGCCACGATCATTTTCGGCTTGTGTTCAACGGCCAGACGCTCGACTTCGTCGTAGTCGATCAGGCCGTTGGCGTCGATGCCGTACTGCACCGCGTTGTACAGCTTGCCGGAGGAGGAAACGCTGGCACCGTGGGTCAGGTGACCACCGTGGGCCAGGCTCATGCCCAGAATGGTGTCGCCACCTTGCAGCAGGGCCAGGTAAACAGCGGCGTTGGCTTGCGAACCGGCGTGCGGCTGAACGTTGGCGTAATCGGCGCCGAACAGCTCTTTGGCGCGGTCGATGGCCAGTTGTTCAACGACGTCAACGTACTCGCAACCACCGTAGTAGCGCTTGCCCGGATAGCCTTCGGCGTATTTGTTGGTCAGAACCGAGCCTTGAGCTTCCATCACCGCAGGGCTGGTGTAGTTTTCCGAAGCGATCAGCTCAATGTGCTCTTCCTGGCGCTGAGCTTCTTGCTCCATGGCGGCAAAGAGATCGGCGTCGTACTTGGCAATAGTCAAATCACGGCTGAACATGGCGGTCCTCAAGGATCGGGGGCAGAAAAGGGGGGCATTCTAACCCAATGGGTTTTGGATGGCATATGAAACGACATCATGTCGCAGACAAGTGGCGTTCATGACAGATGTGCGGTGCTTTTGAAGGCCTCTTCGCGAGCAGGCTCGCTCCCACAGTAATCGAGGCAGGCCTGCGATTTTGTGATCGACATCAATCCCTGTGGGAGCGAGCCTGCTCGCGAAGGGCGCGCCGCCGATGTTCAGTCGAACATGAACAGCGCATCATTGCTGAACTGCGCTTCAAACCGGCTCGCCGGCATCGGCCGGCCGAACAGATAGCCCTGAACCTCATCGCAGCCGTGCTCGCGCAGGAAGTCCAGTTGCTCATGGGTTTCCACGCCCTCGGCGATCACCGCCAGATTGAGGCTGTGGGCCATGGCGATGATCGCGCGGGCGATCTGCGCGTCCTGCTCGCCGGACGGCAGGCCGTCGACGAAGGTACGGTCGATCTTCAGCACGTCGATCGGGAACTGCTTGAGGTAGTTCAGCGATGAATAACCGGTGCCGAAATCGTCGACCGCGATACTCAGACCAAGGTTTTTCAGCCCGGCGAGAATCTGCATGGCCTCGCTGACTTCGCGCATCAGGATACTTTCGGTCAGCTCCAGTTCCAGGCACGCCGGTGGCAGCCCGGTTTCCCGCAGGATGGTGGCGATGCGTGTACCGAGCTGGCCATCGGAGAACTGCCGCGCCGAGATGTTCACCGACACCTTCGGCACGCGAACCCGGTTCTGGTGCCAGGTCTTGAGCTGGCGGCAGGCTTCGCTGATGACCCAGTCGCCAACGTCGACCACCAGACCGAGCTCTTCCAGCACCGGAATGAAATCCCCCGGCGGCACCAGCCCGCGACGCGGATGGCGCCAGCGCAGCAGCGCTTCGGCACCGGTCAGGCGTTTGCCGTCGCCGCTGAACTGCGGCTGGTAATACAGGACGAATTCGTTCTGTTCCAGCGCATGGCGCAGATCGCTTTCCAGCTCAAGACGCTCCAGCGCACTGGCGTTCATGTCGGCCTGATAGAACTGGAAGTTGTTCTTGCCACGCTCCTTGGCGTGGTACATCGCGGTATCGGCGTTCTTCATCAACTGGCTGAGTTCGTTGCCGTCCTGCGGACTCAAAGCGATGCCGATACTGGCGGTGACGAAGAACTCGCGGCCTTCCAGCACGAACGGTTTCACCAGGCTGGCAAGGATCTGCTCGGCCACATGAATCGCCCGGTTCAGCGCCATTTCGCGGCTGGAGCGGTGTTGCAGGAGCAGGGTGAACTCGTCGCCGCCCATGCGCGCCACGGTGTCGTCTTCGTCGACGCAGGCCAGCAGGCGCGTGGCCATGTCTTTCAACATGCGGTCGCCGGCGGCGTGGCCGAGGGAGTCGTTGATCGGCTTGAAGCGGTCGAGGTCGAGGAACATCAGCACCACCCACGACTTCTGCCGTTCGGCCGATTGCAGCGCGGTGTGCAGGCGATCCTGGAACAGCGTGCGGTTCGGCAGGTGGGTCAGGGCGTCGTAGTAGGCGAGGCGATGAATGCGTTGTTCGCTGGCCTTGCGCTCGCTGATGTCGCTGAAGAAACACACGTAACTGGCGAGGTCGCCTTCATCGTCGAGTACCGCCGTGATGCCGACCCACGCCGGGTAATGCTCGCCGTTACGACGCTTGAGCCAGACTTCGCCTTCCCAGGTGCTGTGCTGATGCAGTTGCTTGAGCACGTAACGCAGGTGTGCGTCCTGTTGTTCGTCGACGGTGAGCATGTTCGGCAACTGATCGAGCACTTCCGAGACTGCATAACCGCTGACCCGGCTGAAGGCTTCGTTGGCCTGCACGATGTAACCGGCGGGGTCGGTGATCAGGATCGCCGAAGTCGAGTGCTCGAATACCGTGGCCGCCATACGCAAGTCTTTTTCGGCGCGGCGTTGCTGACTGATATCGCGACCGACGCCGAGCACGCCTTCGAAGGCGCCGTGTTCATCCCACACCAACACCAGGCGCAGCTCGATCGGGATCTTGCGACCGTCGGCGCGCAGGCAGTCGAACAGGAACATCTGCGTTTGCACTTGGCTTCGCAGCTGTGCGAGTTGCTCAGGCTTGTCGAGCGCTTTGCTGACCCGGTCCATCAGGGAATAGATGCCGCTCAGCTGCTGCGGGTTGGCGATGGTCGATTGCCAGCCGTTCTGGAAAATCCACTCGGCGTCGTAACCCAGCACCGCCTGCACCGACGGGCTGACGTAGTTCAACGACAGCTTGCTGTCGGTGGAGAAAATCACGTCGCTGATGCTTTCGGCGAGCATGCGGTAGCGCTGCTCGCTGTCACGCAGCGATTCACTGGCCTCGATCTGCTCGGTGATGTCCTTGGCCACGCCGATGATCCGCGTGACCTGATCGTGTTTGTCCCGGGCCAGCGCTTGCTCACGAATGTCGAAGCGCCGCCACTTGCCGTCACGATGGCGGAAGCGCAGCTGACATTGTAGCAACTGACTGTAACCGGCGTGCCGCTGCATCTGCCGTGAGCGGTGGTAATAGTCGGCGTCCTCCGGGTGCAGGAGGATTTCCCAGAAGTACTCGCCCATCTGGTGCAGCTCGGAGCGGTTGTAACCGAGGGTCTGGCCGAGGTGATGGTTGCTGAAGATCATCCGCTGGCTGATCACGTCCTGCACATACAGATGATCCGGCACCGTGCGCACCACGTCCGACCAGAAGCCTTCGCGCTCCAGCAGCGACAGTTCGATCAGCTTGCGGCTGGTGATGTCGTTGATGCTCAGAATCACCGCTTTATAGTCGTGCAGCTCTTCAGGCAGGCGCAGAACCATCCACAGGTGCTGATCGCGGCCATTGATATCCGGCAGTCTGATTTCCAGTTCCAGTTGATTCTGTTGCTGCAGAACGGCGTCGAGCACCTGGTTGCCGATGGCGCACTGGCTGTGCGGCTGGCCGTCGATCAGCAGTTGCCAGGCGTGCTCGCAGGAATTGACATTGAGCAGCTGCAGCGCGACCTGATTGACCTCGGTAACGCGCAGTTCTTGCAGCAGTTGCTGGCGCTGGGCCGGTTGGTCGAGCCAGGCCTTGAGCTGGTCGCTGGTCTGGATCTGCGCCTTGTCGAACACTTGCTTGAGGCCGGACAGATCGAGCACGCACAGCGCAACACCGGTGCCTTCGAAGATGTCCTGATAACGCCGGCGGCCTTCATGCAACTGGCGCTGGCGGCGACGCATGTTCAGCAGCGCGATCACTGGCAGCATCGAGAACGCCAGACCCAGCAGGCATTTGCCGATAAACGCCGGCAACAGTTCTTCGAGCACCCGCTGACGGTCGAACAGCCCGCGCAACTGCCAGTCGCTGCTGCTCAGCGGCACGGTTAAAACAGTGTTGGCCAGGTCGTCGGGGCTCAGCACGCCGGGCCTGGCTGAAGACAGCGCTTCGTCGCGGCTGATGATCTGGTGGTTGAGGCGGTTTTCCACCAGCCACAATGGGCGGATGCCGGTTTCGCCCTGCTGGGTCAGCGAGTCGAAGAAGGTCGGGGTCAGGCGCAACACCCAGTAACCGCGCGTGCTGCCGCTGGCTTGATGCAATAACAGATGCACCACCGAGCCGTCGTCGGCGTTGCTGAAGTAATGCGCCTGGGCGCGGCTGCGGCGCACCAGTTCAGCGAGGTAATCGGCGTCGTGGCTGTCGCTGGCGCTGTCGTTGAGGATTTTTCCGGACGGGCTGAGCAGGGCCAGGCTGCGCACGTCCGGCAGCGATTGCTGGAGCTTGCGCAGCAGCGCCTGCTGTTCGTCGGACGACTGTGGCTGTTCGACGATCGGTAGCAGGTTGAGGGCGATTTGCGCATTCAGCGACATGTTCAGGCTGACCTGCGAGGCGAGGTCGGCGGTGTAGTCGATGGTGTACTGGCGCTGGTTTTTCTGGGTCTCGCGCAATTGGTCGAGCAACTGCCAGAACAGCAATGCCAGCAGCAAAAGTACCAGCGTCGCCAAGGCACCCTTCAATGTTCCGCGCAGGGGCGAGCCGGTCCCCGGATTGGACGCGCTCACAGATGCTGGCGGGGTAACGTTGGACAAGCTGAAATCCTGCGGTTTGGCTGGACTGGCGCGACGTGCACTATAAGCCGGACGCCCGAAGGGCGGCTAGCATGCCTTGAGTTGTGGCGAAGTGCCAGCCCCGCTCGGCTGGACTGCCACCGGTCATTCAGGTAGCTTTGCCGGTTACGCGGGAGCGTTCCAGCTCCTAGACTCAGACTTTTTCAGCGCGCACGCATTGATGACCATCAAGTGAACGACGCGCATCGGTCTGGCCGGGCATCGCCTGCGCTCCAATCATTCATCTGTCACTGACCCAAGGTTCTCCATGGCTCAATACGTCTTCACCATGCATCGGCTGGGCAAAGTTGTTCCGCCGAAGCGGGAAATCCTGAAAAACATTTCGCTGTCGTTCTTCCCCGGCGCCAAGATCGGCGTACTCGGCCTCAACGGTTCGGGTAAGTCCACGCTGCTGAAAATCATGGCCGGCGTCGACACCGAGTTCGAGGGCGAAGCCCGTCCGATGCCGGATCTGAACATCGGTTATCTGCCGCAAGAGCCACAACTTGATCCGACCAAGACCGTGCGTGAAGTGGTCGAGGAAGCGGTCAGCGTGATCAAGGACGCGCAAGCGCGTCTGGACGAGGTCTACGCCGCTTACGCCGATCCGGATGCCGACTTCGACAAGCTGGCTGCCGAACAGGCCAAGCTCGAAGCGATCCTGCAGGCCAGCGATGGTCACAACCTGGAGCGTCAACTGGAAGTCGCCGCCGATGCGCTGCGTCTGCCGGCGTGGGATGCCAAGGTCGAACACCTGTCCGGTGGTGAAAAGCGTCGTGTGGCCCTGTGTCGTCTGCTGCTGTCCGCCCCGGACATGCTGCTGCTCGACGAACCGACCAACCACCTGGACGCTGACTCCGTGGCGTGGCTGGAGCACTTCCTGCACGACTTCCCGGGCACCGTGGTCGCGATCACGCACGACCGTTACTTCCTGGATAACGTTGCTGGCTGGATTCTCGAACTCGACCGCGGCGCGGGCATTCCTTACGAGGGCAACTATTCGGGTTGGCTGGAAGCCAAGTCCGATCGTCTGGCCCAGGAATCCAAGCAACAGTCGGCTCACGAAAAAGCCATGAAGGAAGAACTGGAGTGGGTGCGCAAAGGCGCCAAGGCCCGCCAGTCGAAATCCAAGGCACGTCTGCAACGCTTCGAAGAAATGCAATCGCAGGAATTCCAGAAGCGTTCGGAAACCAACGAGATCTACATCCCGGCCGGTCCGCGTCTGGGCGACAAGGTCATCGAATTCAAGAACGTCACCAAGGGCTACGGCGATCGCGTCCTGATCGACAACCTGTCGTTCTCCATGCCGAAGGGCGCCATTGTGGGCGTGATCGGTGGTAACGGTGCCGGTAAATCGACCCTGTTCCGCATGCTGATGGGCAAGGAAACGCCGGATTCGGGCAGCATCGAAATCGGCGAAACCGTGCAACTGGCCTGCGTTGACCAGAGCCGTGAAGACCTCGACGGCAGCAAGACCGTGTTCCAGCAGATCTCCGACGGTTCCGACCAGATCCGCATCGGCAACTACGAGATCCCGTCGCGCACCTACGTCGGTCGCTTCAATTTCAAGGGCGGCGATCAGCAGAAGTTCGTCAAGGACCTGTCCGGTGGTGAGCGCGGTCGTCTGCACCTGGCGCTGACCCTGAAGGAGGGCGGCAACGTTCTGCTGCTCGACGAACCGTCCAACGACCTCGACGTCGAAACCCTGCGTTCCCTGGAAGAAGCCTTGCTGGACTTCCCGGGCGCCGCCATTGTGATCTCTCACGATCGCTGGTTCCTGGACCGCGTCGCGACCCACATCCTGGCGTACGAAGACGACTCGCAAGCGGTGTTCTTCGAAGGCAACTACACCGAGTACGAAGCCGACCGCAAAAAACGCCTCGGCGAAGCAGCGGCCCAGCCACACCGGGTACGCCACAAGAAACTGGCCTGATTCGGGTTGGTTGGATGAAAAAGCGGAGCCTTCGGGCTCCGTTTTTTTTGCCTGGGTTTCTTCAGCAATACCGGGTTGCGTTCATCGCTGGCAAGCCAGCTCCCACAGGTTTTTTGTTGTACCTGGAATGTGTGGACGCCGCGAAAACTGTGGGAGCTGGCTTGCCAGCGATAGCGGTGTAACTGTTGGTGCATCACTTCAATCTGATCTCCCCATTCAGGTGCAAAATTAGATCAAAAACCGCCTGATTTATATCCTGTGCACCATTTAATTTCATAACTGCGACATTTTGCGCTGTTACTGTGCGCAATTCGTTTGTTACAGTCCGGCTCAATCGCTTCCAACTACAATAAATTTGCCGAGACTTTTCCCATGATCGAATCCGTCGAATCCTTCCTCGCCCGCCTGAAAAAACGCGACCCGGATCAACCCGAATTCCACCAGGCCGTCGAAGAAGTCCTGCGCAGTCTGTGGCCGTTTCTCGAAGCCAATCCGCATTACCTGACCTCAGGGATTCTGGAGCGTATCTGCGAGCCGGAGCGGGCGATTGTGTTTCGCGTGTCGTGGGTCGACGATCAGGGCAAGGTCCAGGTCAATCGCGGTTTCCGCATCCAGATGAACAGCGCCATCGGCCCGTACAAGGGCGGCTTGCGTTTCCATCCTTCGGTGAACCTGGGCGTGTTGAAGTTTCTCGCCTTCGAGCAGACCTTCAAGAACTCTCTGACCTCATTGCCCATGGGCGGCGGCAAGGGCGGTTCGGACTTCGATCCGAAGGGCAAGAGCGACGCTGAAGTGATGCGTTTTTGTCAGGCGTTCATGAGCGAGCTGTACCGCCACATCGGCGCGGACGTCGATGTGCCGGCTGGCGACATCGGTGTCGGGGCGCGGGAGATCGGCTTCCTGTTCGGCCAGTACAAACGCCTGAGCAACCAGTTCACCAGCGTGTTGACCGGCAAAGGCATGACCTACGGCGGCAGCCTGATTCGCCCGGAAGCCACCGGTTTCGGTTGCGTGTACTTCGCCGAAGAAATGCTCAAGCGCCGCGGACAGACCGTCGAAGGCAAACGCGTGGCGATCTCCGGTTCCGGCAATGTCGCCCAGTACGCGGCGCGCAAGGTCATGGACCTGGGCGGCAAGGTGATTTCCCTGTCCGACTCCGAAGGCACGTTGTACTGCGAATCGGGCCTGAGCGAAGAACAGTGGCTGGCGCTGCTGGAACTGAAAAACGTCAAACGCGGACGCATCAGCGAATTGGCCACGGCGTTCGGTCTGGAGTTCCGCGCCGGGCAGTTGCCGTGGTCGCTGCCGTGCGACATCGCGCTGCCGTGCGCCACGCAGAACGAACTCGACGCCAACGCCGCGCGCGCACTGCTGCGCAACGGCTGCGTGTGCGTCGCCGAGGGCGCGAACATGCCGACCACGCTGGAGGCTGTGGATATCTTTATCGAGGCCGGCATTCTGTTCGCCCCGGGCAAGGCGTCGAACGCCGGCGGGGTCGCGGTCAGCGGGCTGGAGATGTCGCAGAACGCCATGCGCCTGCTGTGGACCGCTGGCGAGGTGGACAGCAAGTTGCACGCGATCATGCAGTCGATCCACCATGCTTGCGTGCATTATGGCGAAGAGAACGGGCGGATCAACTACGTCAAAGGCGCGAACATCGCTGGCTTCGTCAAAGTCGCCGATGCGATGTTGGCCCAAGGCGTGGTTTAAGCCGGTTCGATGCGAATCACTTCAATCACCTGATCGCCGGCGGGGCGCTGCCACAGCACCTCGTCATTGAGTCGGGCGCCGAGCAGCGCCCGGCCCAGCGGCGAGCCCCAGTTGATCAGGCCCAGACTGGCGTCGGCCTGATCTTCGCCGACCAGTTGCACCCGACTTTCGGTGTCGTGCTCGTCGGCAAAGGTCACCCAACTGCCAATCTGCACTTTTTCGGTAGAGGTCGCGGCGGCAGCGACCTGTGCACTGGTGAGGCGTTGGTTGAAGTAGCGCAAATCCCTTTCGAGATCGGCCAGGCGCTGCTTGTCGGCTTGTTCGCCCTTGGCCGATTGTTCGGCGTGCAGGGCTTGCAGCTCGGCGACTTTGGCCTGCAGCTGCGCCAGCCCCTGCGGTGTGACGTAATTGGGCTGCGCGCTGACCTGCCGTTCGACGGGCTGATCGGCTTGCGCGGCGGCATTGTCTTCGTTGACGAAAGCGCGGCTCATGCTGTCCTCCTCTGCATAGAGTTTGGGCCATGGTCGCCGGCATTTGGTTTCACTGGATGTCTGGAAACGACCTATTGCGAGCGATAGGCCCGTCCGGCGTCCTGATCCTTCTGTTGCTGCCAGGCGCGCTCGCGCTCGTCCCAGTGCTCGTTGCGATACTCTTCGCGATCCTTGTTCTCGAGCATCGCCTGACACTGGCGAAAGCCGTCGGTCCAGCCTTCGGCGTATTGCTTGTCTTTGAGGTAGCGCGGCACGTTCTTGCGAAACTCGCCACTGATCGAGCCGGCGGCTTGCCGGCCACTGACGCAACCGTCATCGAAACCGTCGGCGAAGGCCGGTGGATAACCTTTGGCGATCAAGTCTTCATGGGTGGTCTGGCAACCCCCGAGCAACAGCAAAACACCCAACAGTCCCGCACACCGCCACATCGCACTCTCCCGCGCCGATTCTCGGCTGATAGGGAAAGTCTAGAAGGTGATTCGTTGGTGGGGTGTGAAAGGAAGATCAAAAGATCGCAGCCTGCGGCAGCTCCTACAGGAAAAATGCATTCCCACTGTAGGAGCTGCCGCAGGCTGCGATCTTTTAATAGTGATACCACTTCACTTCGAGCATCACTTCGTTTTCCGGCGTCGCCACATGACTGAACTCACGCTGCGCACTCAGGCGCAAACCGAGGTTGCGCGACAATTCCCACTGCTGGTTCAGGCTCAGGCTACGGCGCACTTCACCATTGAAGAAGTAATCGCCCTTGGCTTCCAGGCTGAGATTGCCCAGCGGGTTTTTCCACAACACGCCGGTATTGAAACCGCCGGCCGGGGAGACGAATTCGGCGAAGTCATTGTTGTGTTCGATGCGCACCGTGCCAAGGGCAAAACCGAGCGTGTCTTCGCCCAGTTGCCAGGTGCCGCCACCGCCGCCGTTGACGTGGCTGACCAGGTTTTCGTCATCGTGTTTGCCCGGTACGCGCTCAAGGCCGCCAGTGACTTGCCACGACAGCGGCTGCAGCAACTCATTGCGCGGGGTCAGCGAGCGAATGGTCGCCAGATCCAGTTGCTGGAATTGCCATTGGTTGCCTTCGTACTGGCGCAGCTTCATTTGCAGGATTTCGATCTGTGCGCCGAGGGGGAAGCTTTCGGCGTTGTCGTTGAGGTCGTGATAGGCCATGCGCAAACCGTACTCGCCGAACGCACGGTCGCCCCGGGTGCCGATGCCGGCCTGCCAGGTGCGTGATTCGTGGCCGTCTTCGGGCAGGCCCGGTTGGGGGATCTGCAGCTCCGGCGCCGGGTTCTTGTTGATCGCCCGCAGCAGTTCGAAGCTGCGCTGAGCGCGCTGCGGATCACGTTCCTGACCGTTGGCGCGGTAGCGTTCCAGGCGATACGCAGCATCGATGATCAGCGCCTGTCGATCCCGGGGCAGACCCTTGAAGGTCGGGTCTTGCAACACTTGCTGATCGGCGCTGACTTTCAGCACCCATTGCTGTTCGTCACTGCTCAACGGCTGGGCGCGGCTGAGCAATTCACGTTCGCGGGACGGGCGGTATTCGATACTTTCCACCAGTCCGGCTTCCTTCACGGCTTTGACCGTGTCGGTAGGGATGGCAGTCAGCGGGAATTGCTCGGTCAGGCGCAGGCTTGGACGCGCCACCTGCAGCAGTTCGAGCAGGCGATAGGAGCAGTTTTCGTCGAAGAAGAAATAGTCGAACTGGATCTGCTTCA
This sequence comes from Pseudomonas sp. m6p, assembly GCF_055760375.1. Taxonomy (NCBI): domain Bacteria; kingdom Pseudomonadati; phylum Pseudomonadota; class Gammaproteobacteria; order Pseudomonadales; family Pseudomonadaceae; genus Pseudomonas; species Pseudomonas sp. m6p. The sequence goes on along the minus strand of NZ_CM147084.1, from coordinate 4,818,500 downwards.
GCTCCCACACATGTTCGACCATACGTGCGGTTTCTGCTTGCGTCAGGTTCAGCCGGTATTCCCACAGGTCGCGGTTTTCCAGGCTGCGGTACTCGGAGAGTTTTTCCTGATACGGCACCAGCGCGAACAGCCCCGGGTAGCCGCCCATCAAACCTTTCCAGGCGTAGAGGATGCTGTTGTCGGAGCTTTCGATGTAGGCGCCGAAGTTGATCGCGTAACTCAACAGCGAAGTCTTGTCGGCCTGCACATCGGCCTGATCGATGCGCAGCAGGGTGTGGCCGAACATCGACGACGGACTGTTGAGGTACGCCGCCGGGAAGATCATCACCGCGCTGTGCGGCGAGACGTCCTTGAACCATTTCTTGAATTCGGCGCAATCGGGGGCGGGCAGATCGGTCAGGTTGAGCTGCGCTTTCAGCCAGCGGGTGCGGGCCGGATAGACGCACTGCGCGTGCTGCTCGCCGAGACTGGCCGGGGCGTACAGCGCTTGCACGGTGGCGGCCAACTCATGGTCGGGGTGTTCGTTGCCATCAGGCGCGAGAAAGAATTTCCTGTCGCTGACATAGCTGCGCCAGCCGCCGAGCTTGGCGGTTTCGTAATGACCGAGGGAAATCCAGAAGCGGTCGTTGGCCAGTTGCTGCAAACGTTGAGGGTCGATGTGAGGCGCGGCGGACAGCGGGGCGCAGACACAGAGCGCCAGCCAGGCAAGGCGTTTGAGCATAAGTGGCAACTTAAGTCGAAAGAAAAAAACCGGATCGGGCTGCGATCACTCCCTGTGGCGAGGGGATATATCCCCGATGGGCTGCGAAGCGGCCCTCATACCTGCAAAACTCGGTGTATCAGATACACCCAATTGAATGGTTTCACGACTGCTACGCAGCCGATCGGGGATAAATCCCCTCACCACAGGTTCAGCGTCACATTCGAGTGATTGCACTCAAAACAAAACCCGCTTCCCGAAAGAAGCGGGTGGGGTCGAGCTTAAGCCTGAGTGGCGTACTTGGCCAGACGTGGGTCTGATTTCAGTACAGCCAGGGTGTTGGTATGCACGTCTTCGGCGGTCACGTCAGCCTTGCTGAAGATTTGCTGGAAGTGCTCGTGAGTGACAGCAGCGAAATGCGCACGGTCTTCCGGCGCCACGCCCAGTACCACGGCGTAGGTCGTCAGCGCTTCGCCGTTGCCCTTGGCCATGTCTTCGGACAGCTCGTTCATCATGCCATTCATGGCGAACCAGGATTTACCGCCGTAGGTCAGCGACGCGTTGGTCGAGCAACCGTTGGTGCCGGAAGTCATACCGAACGTAGCGTTACCGGAAGTGCCGTTGGTGGTGGATGCCAGGAAGTGGGCCGGGGTGCCACGCTGACCTTCGAACAGCATGTTGCCCCAACCGCAATCCGGACCGCCTGGCGCTTGCGCCATGGCATTGAGGGAAACAACGGTGAAGAGAGTACCGAGAAGAATCCGTTTCATAGCTTTGTTCTCTTTGTGTGCATACCAATGGACAGGGTTCTGGCCCCCCAAGTGCTGCCTAGACAGACCCTTTTGAAGCCAGTGGGCCGGTTATTAGTTCCAGCCGCGCAGTTTGGAGTTTAGGCACGTTCCCGTGGTTCCGTGATTTTTTGCTGATTATTCGTTGCAATCCCCGGAATAACGGGGCGGGCCGCGCGGCTCGGCGCTTGTCTATGCTTTGTCGCATGGCGCGCCTTGCCAGTGGGGCACGGGCAGCGCCAGAATGCCGCTATCTGCCCCGCCTGATTGTTAAGGAAGCCCGATGCCTGATCCTGTTGCTGCCAGCTTGCGTCTAGCGCCCGAAGCGCTGACCCGTCCGTTTTCCGCTGAACAGTTCAGCTTCACTACCACCAATGATCTGGAGCCCTTTCGCGGTGTGCTTGGCCAGGAACGTGCGGTCGAAGCCTTGCAGTTCGGTGTGGCCATGCCACGCCCCGGTTACAACGTCTTTGTCATGGGCGAACCGGGCACCGGTCGCTTCTCATTCGTCAAACGCTACCTGAAGGCCGAAGGCAAACGCCTGCAGACCCCGGCGGACTGGGTCTACGTCAACAACTTCGATGAGCCGCGCGAACCCCGCGCACTGGAACTGCCTTCGGGAACGGCCGCTGCGTTCATCGGCGACATCAACGGCTTGATCGACAACCTGCTGGCGACGTTTCCGGCGGTGTTCGAACACCCGTCCTACCAGCAGAAAAAAAGTGCCATCGACCGCGCCTTCAACCAGCGCTACGACAAGGCACTGGACGTCATCGAACGTCTGGCCCTGGAAAAAGACGTCGCCCTGTACCGCGACAGCAGCAACATCGCCTTCACCCCGATGCTCGAAGGCAAGGCGCTGGATGAAGCCGAGTTTTCGCAATTGCCGGAAGCCGAGCGCGAGCGTTTCCACGAAGATATTTCCGGTCTCGAAGAGCGGCTGAATGAAGAGCTTGCGAGCCTGCCGCAGTGGAAGCGCGAGTCGAACAATCAGTTGCGCCAGCTCAACGAAGAAACCATCACCCTGGCCTTGCAGCCGTTGCTGTCGCCGCTGTCGGAAAAGTACGCGGAGAACGCCGCGGTCTGCGGTTACCTGCAAGCGATGCAGGTGTATCTGCTGAAAACCGTGGTCGAGCAACTGGTCGACGACAGCAAGACCGATGCCGTGGCGCGCAAGCTGCTGGAAGAGCAATACGCGCCGAGCCTGGTGGTCGGTCATCCGCACAGTGGCGGTGCGCCGGTGGTGTTCGAACCGCATCCGACCTACGAAAACCTGTTCGGCCGCATTGAATACACCACCGATCAGGGCGCGCTTTACACCACTTATCGCCAGTTGCGCCCGGGCGCATTGCATCGCGCCAATGGCGGCTTCCTGATTCTTGAAGCGGAAAAAATGCTCAGTGAGCCGTTCGTGTGGGACGCACTCAAGCGCGCCCTGCAATCGCGCAAACTGAAGATGGAATCGCCGCTGGGCGAGATGGGCCGTTTCGCCACCGTGACCCTGAATCCGCAGCACATTCCGTTGCAGGTCAAAGTGGTGATCATCGGTGCGCGGCAGTTGTATTACACGCTGCAGGACCTCGATCCGGACTTCCAGGAGATGTTCCGTGTGCTGGTCGACTTCGACGAAGACATCCCGATGGTCGACGAAAGCCTGGAGCAGTTCGCCCAGTTGCTGAAAACCCGCACTTCGGAAGAAGGCATGGCGCCGCTGACCGCCGATGCGGTGGCGCGTCTGGCGACCTATAGCGCACGGCTGGCCGAGCATCAGGGGCGTTTATCGGCGCGTATCGGCGACCTGTTCCAACTGGTCAGCGAGGCGGATTTCATTCGTCATCTGGCCGGTGATGAAATGACCGACGCCGGGCACATCGAGCGTGCGCTGAAAGCCAAAGCCACTCGCACTGGCCGCGTATCGGCGCGGATTCTCGACGACATGCTCGCCGGGATCATCCTGATCGACACCGACGGCGCCGCGGTCGGCAAGTGCAACGGGCTGACCGTGCTGGAAGTCGGCGATTCGGCGTTCGGTGTACCGGCGCGGATTTCCGCCACGGTGTACCCGGGTGGCAGCGGCATCGTCGACATCGAACGCGAGGTCAATCTCGGTCAGCCGATCCACTCCAAGGGCGTGATGATCCTCACCGGGTATCTGGGCAGCCGTTACGCCCAGGAATTCCCGCTGGCGATTTCCGCGAGCATTGCGCTCGAGCAATCCTACGGTTACGTCGATGGCGACAGTGCGTCGCTGGGCGAGGCTTGCACGTTGATTTCGGCGTTGTCGAAAACCCCGCTCAAGCAGTGCTTCGCGATCACTGGTTCCATCAACCAGTTCGGTGAAGTGCAGGCGGTCGGCGGGGTCAACGAGAAAATCGAGGGCTTCTTCCGTCTCTGCGAAGCACGTGGGCTGACGGGTGAGCAGGGCGCGATCATTCCGCAGGCCAACGTCGCCACGCTGATGCTCGACGAGAAGGTGCTGGCGGCCGTGCGCGCCGGGCAGTTCCACGTGTACGCGGTGCGTCAGGCCGATGAGGCGCTGAGCCTGTTGGTCGGCGAGCCGGCCGGTGAGCCGGATGCTGACGGTCAGTTCCCTGAAGGCAGCGTCAATGCGCGCGTGGTCGAGCGTCTTCGGGTGATTGCCGAGATGATCAGTGAAGAGGATCTGAAAGAGGCCGAGAAGGAGTTGGCGCAGGAGGCGTTGGCCGAGGCCAAACCCGCCTGAGACTTCATGCATTACATCTGTGGGAGCGAGCCTGCTCGCGAAAGCGGTGTATCGGACGACGAATGAGTCGCCTGACACTCCGCATTCGCGAGGGGGCTCGCTCCCACAGTGTTTTTCCAGATTGATTTTTGCGCTGATCTTCGGGAAAAGTGCCACTACTCTGGCGTCAGAATTCACACAATGACCATTCGGCGCCTTCTGGTTCTATCCGGCTTGCGCGGCGGACTTTTCTTCTATTCTCAGCTCAAGGACATCGACAGTATCACTGGATCGAAACAGCCTTCGCGTGAAGGCTGAATACAGGTTTTACCGAGGGTCGCCGCCATGTCGCGCAACCTCTGCCTCACCCGTCAATGCCTGGGTCTTGTGACCCGTATCGAATGCGCCATCAAACCCCTGGCCGGCGATAACGGCATGTGGACCTTGCTCTTCGCTGCCGGCATGGCCGGCGAACAACCCTCCGCCATCAAGGCTCAGGGCCCGTTTCATGGGCCGGTCGCCGCCGAGTCGATTCTCGACACCATTGTGGAAAGCCTGACGATGCACGGCTACGAGCTGGCCAATGATCCGCAGATCTGGAGCCTGCACCTGCAGGCGCAGCTGCGCCAGATCAACGGTGGCCGTGGACGTCCGGTCGGTGTGTTCGACCATTAGGTGTAATCACCGCGCCGTGTCGGGCAACGGCGCCTTGTCGAGCTTGACCTCAAAGCCGTATTGCACGGTATTGAGTTCAGTTCGCTGATAGGTCTCCACCTGCGTTGGACGGCCATAGAAGTAATGCACGCCGAACAGCGCCGGGCCTTGCGCACTCGCGTCGTGGCTGACCGAGAGAATCTGTTTCAGGTAGTTGCCGCTGTCGTCCTTGACGAAGAAACGCCAAGCGTTGGCCGGGAACCGTTTCAGGTCCACCACCAGTGTGTTGTTCTTGATCTCCAGGCCTTTGGGCAGGGCCTTGGCGTCGTAGGTTTGCTGGTCGACGGTCGCGAGAAACAATGGCATCGAGCCCACGGCAATCGCCGGGGTTTCCGGAAACAGGTTCAAATCGTAAGTGATCGTCGCTTGCAGCGGATCGACCTGATACGCCTCGGGCGGCAGTTCGATCGGCTCATCGAGTTTGCCGCTGCGTTTCTCGGTGAAGAAGGTCACGGGACTCTCGCCGGGGCTGAAGTCATCGCCGAGCAGCTCATCGTTGAAGGTTCGACGGTGAGAGAACTCGATGCGTGCAGCGCTCGGATCTTCCACGGACTGATGGATGCGGATGCCGGCCTTTAACGCTTCCTCGGTGAGGCTCGCGCCCTTGAGCCAGTTCGGCGCCAGGTCGTCATAGACGACTACCGCCGGGTCCAGCGGCTGGATGGCTTTTTCGGTGGTGTGCTGACTGAAGGTGCGCACCGGCAGGTCCAGCGCCTTGCGGGTCACGGTCGCCGATGAAAAATCCAGCACGCTGACTTCGAGGGTGTCGACGGGGCCGTTGAAGTAGACCTTGTTATAGCGGCGCGGATGCTGCTGTGCGAAGGCCTGCTGTTCGTCCTCAAGCTGTTTTTCCAGCGCCTCGCTCCAGGTTTTCTGCTGTTGCAGATGCGCCAGTTGTTTCTCGTAGAAGGCGACTTGTGCCGGGCTCTCATTGATTGAGCCGGCGCGCACCAGGTATTGCCCGGTGGTGTCGCGGGCCTGAACGATCAACGGATTGAGCTGTGCACCCTCGACCTCGGGGGCCAATGGCAGGCTGTTGCTGAATTCGACTTCGGCGTAGTTTTTCGCAAGCTTCAGCAGGGTGACGCTGAGGTTGTCATCGGTGCGGGTCTGGCCGACATCCTTCTGACTCAGGTTGAAGCTGAACAGGCGGCGCGGCGTGATGACTTCGACGTTGCCCTGCAGGCTCACTGGCTGCGGTTGTGTCTTCTTGTCGACGTCCAGCCCCTCGATGAAAGGGTAGGTCACGGTCAGGTCATCGGGGTTGGTGACGTTGGAGCTGGACGGGCTCAACTGGATGCCGGGATCGGTTTCCGACCACTCCGGCTGATAAGCGATCACGCGCTTGTTGCTCAGGGTCACCGACTGCCATTCCACGCCATGCGGGAACAGGAAACCGCCGGGAATGTTCAGATTGAAGGGGAACACCGGCTGCAGGTCGGTGAGGTAGTCGGAGCTGGCGTCCTTGTGCAATACGAACAGTCCGTTGATGAATGTATCGACCAGCGCCTGCGGCGAAGGGTAGTGCTTGAGGATGCCGAGGGAGTCTTCGCCGTAGACGGTTTTCAGGGGTGTGCTGTCGAGCTTGAGTTGCGCGCGTTCGAGCAACAGCAGCGAACCGCCGAGTTCGGTCACGGCATCCTTGAGCTTCGGATCGGTGATGGCGTCCAGTGAATGTTCGAAGGTTGCCGTCTTCGCGTCGAGGCTGACCGAGGGTTTTTTCTCTTCGCCGGGAGAGCAGCCGCCCAGCAGCAGAGCGAGGCAAATCCCGGCAGTTTTCAACGGCAATCGCACATCCATTTCCAGTCGTCCTGTCCACTTTCGCTAGGCGGTCAATGGTTTGGACAGTAGCAGAAAAAAAATCATACACACACGCAGGTTGCGCTGATTGGAGGTGCGGGGCGGGCCGTTTCTGGCTGTCACGGTCGGCTGGTATACTCGCCGCCGATTTCAATCCTTATTGTGTGAGAGTCAATGGAACGCTTTATCGAAAATGCAATGTACGCCACGCGCTGGCTGCTGGCGCCGATCTATATCGGGCTGTCCCTCGGGCTGCTGGCGCTGGCATTGAAATTCTTCCAGGAAGTGTTTCATGTCATTCCCAACGTGTTCTCCATGGCCGAATCGGATCTGATCCTGGTGCTGCTGTCGCTGATCGACATGGCGCTGGTGGGCGGCTTGCTGGTGATGGTGATGATTTCCGGCTACGAGAACTTCGTGTCCGAGCTGAACATCGACGAAGGCAAAGAGAAGCTCAGCTGGCTGGGCACCATGGACTCCTCGTCGCTGAAGATGAAAGTGGCGGCGTCGATCGTGGCGATTTCCTCGATCCATCTGCTGCGGATCTTCATGGATGCCAAGAACGTCGATCCCGAGCACCTGATGTGGTACGTGATCATCCACATGACCTTCGTGATTTCGGCGTTCGCGATGGGTTACCTGGACAAGCTCACCAAGCACTGATTATTGTTTGATCGCTGCAAAAACACCGCCCGTCTGTTGCGAAACAGACGGGCGGTGTCGTTTGCGGCTTGTGCTTTGGTGCGCGCGGGCATATCCCTGTAAAGGTCCTGGCTCGCCATCGCACGAGGTGCCTTCATGAACCTGCAAGAGTTGAATGCGTTTGCCATCGCCAGAAAGGTCGATGAGCTGAACCTGATCTCCATGGAGGGCGGGATTTATCTGCTCGAAGCGCGGATGCACGGGGCGGCGTATCCGCTGAGTGATCTCAAGGGCGAGATGCTGCAGCTGCGTTCGGTGGAGCACGCGCGGGATTTGCTGCATAACTTTCCGGTGCTGCCGTTCAACCTCGTCCATACCTCGGTGCACGACGAAATGTGCGGCCTGGGCGTCAGTGACGAGGAAAGCCTGAAAGTGCCGCTGGCGTGGCGCTCGGCCCTGTAGGCGTTGCGCGCCATTGCTGGGCATCTGTGCTAGTCTGCTCGCCCTTTTAGGTTCCGGGCGCGCCGGGACGCGCTGTGCACGCACGGCAAGTCTTGCGGCCGTCCGCACAGCGGAGCAGTGTCATGTCCGAAGTAAATCTGTCCACCGACGAAACCCGCGTCAGCTACGGCATTGGCCGTCAGCTGGGTGACCAGCTGCGCGACAACCCGCCACCGGGTGTCAGCCTGGACGCCATCCTGGCCGGTCTGACCGACGCATTCGCCGGCAAGCCAAGCCGTGTCGATCAGGAAGCCATGTCCGCCAGCTTCAAGGTGATCCGCGAGATCATGCAAGCCGAAGCCGCCGCCAAAGCTGAAGCGGCTGCCGGTGAAGGCCGTGCGTTCCTGGCTGAAAACGCCAAGAAAGAAGGCATCACTACTCTGGCTTCCGGTCTGCAATTCGAAGTGCTGACCCAAGGCGAAGGCGCCAAGCCATCCCGTGAAGACACCGTGCGTACTCACTACCACGGCATGCTGATCGACGGCACCGTGTTTGACAGTTCCTACGATCGTGGCCAGCCAGCAGAATTTCCGGTGGGCGGCGTGATCGCCGGCTGGACCGAAGCCCTGCAACTGATGAACGCCGGCAGCAAATGGCGCCTGTACGTGCCGAGCGAACTGGCTTACGGCGCTCAAGGCGTTGGCAGCATCCCGCCGCACAGCGTTCTGGTGTTCGACGTCGAGCTGCTGGACGTTCTGTAAAACCTTTGTGGGAGCAAGCTTGCTCGCGAATGCAGGCGATCCGGTTCAAATCTGCAATCGCGTTGCTGCCTTCGCGAGCAAGCTCGCTCCCACAGGTTTTGGGTTGCTTTTCATATTTCGATCTTGTGATGCAGCTCATGGGTCGGGCGCAAGGCCCGGGCATAGCAGAACAGGAACAGATTGCGCACCAGCTCCTTGAGCACCAGCGGCTCGCTGGAATTCAGGCTGCTGACGTCCAGATCGCCCTGATCCTGCAGCTCATGCAGGGCTTCTTCTTCCAGAACCGCACAGACTTCCCCGGTTTCCCGATGCAGGATCCTGAGGTACGGGTGTGGGCGATCCAGCCAGGCATCGATCAAATAAGTCATGGGTCTCATCTCCTTGAAAGGTTTCAATGAGAATAATTCTTATTCGTCAAATAGCAAGTGCCTATTGGCGCAATGCGATTTTTTCCGGGTAAAGATTGCGTAAGGTCAAAACGGCTGGCGTCTGGCTATTACGCGAGTATGCGGGAGCAAAGCGGGAGAGGGCGGAGCTCCATCCCACGCCGGGCGTGGGATGGCTGACAGCAGGATCAGACCTTTCTGACAAACTCGGACTTGAGTTTCATCGGGCCGATGCCGTCGATCTTGCAGTCGATGTCGTGGTCGCCATCGCACAGGCGGATGTTCTTGACCTTGGTGCCGACCTTGACCACCAGCGAGGTGCCCTTGACCTTCAGGTCCTTGATCACGGTGATGGTGTCGCCGTCCTGCAGGACGTTGCCGACCGAATCTTTCTTCACGGCATCATCGGACGCCACTTCGGTTTCGCCGTTGGCCGACCACTCGTGGGCGCACTCAGGGCAGATCAGTTGGGCACCGTCTTCGTAGGTGTATTCGGAATTGCATTTCGGGCAGGGTGGCAACGTGCTCACTAAGGCTCCTTGGGATGTGGATCGCTAAAAGTCGCACATTGTATAAGGTTTTAGCCTTTGATGGAGCCAAAAGCAGAAGATCGCAGCCTTCGGCAGCTCCTACAGATGATTGTGCAGGGGCTGCCGCAGGCTGCGATCTTTTGATCTTGCTTCAGCGATATCAGTGCGTGCGGGCGACCGCAAACTCGCTCAGTTCTACCAGTGCATCGCGGTATTCGCTGGCCGGCAGCGCGTCGAGGCACTTGATCGCACGGGCCACGTAGTCACGGGCCAGTTGCGCGGTGTACTCCAGCGAACCCGAGGCTTCCACGGCGATGCGGATGCTTTCGAGGTCTTCGATTCCGCCTTTCTGGATCGCCTGGCGTACCAGGGCAGCCTGTTCCGGCGTGCCTTCGCGCATGGTAAAGATCAGCGGCAGGGTTGGCTTGCCTTCGGCCAGATCGTCACCGACGTTCTTGCCCAGGGTCTCGGCGTCACCCTTGTAGTCCAGCAAGTCGTCAACCAGTTGGAATGCCACGCCGAGGTGATCGCCGAAGGTGCGCAGGGCTTCGCTCTGCTCGGCGGTGGCACCGGCCAGTGCGGCAGCGCTGTGGGTCGAGGCTTCGAAGAGCATCGCGGTCTTGCCGCGGATGACTTCCATGTAGGTTTCTTCGGTGGTGCTGGCGTCGCGCACCTTGGACAGTTGCAGCACTTCGCCTTCGGCGATGATGCGCGTGGCCTGGGACAGGATCTTCATCACCGGCATCGAGCCCAGTTCGACCATCATTTCGAACGAGCGCGAGTACAGGAAATCGCCGACCAGCACGCTCGGAGCGTTGCCCCACATGGCGTTGGCGGTCGAGCGGCCACGGCGCATGCCGGACATGTCGACCACGTCGTCATGCAGCAGGGTCGCGGTGTGCAGGAATTCGATGGTGGCGGCCAGCAGACGCAGGTCGTCGCCTTCGCGACCCAAGGCCTTGCCGCACAGCAGCACCAATAAAGGACGCAGGCGTTTGCCGCCGGCCGAGGTGATGTAATCGCCGATTTTCGATACCAGCGGCACTCGGGAAGTCAGCTGCTTCTTGATGATGCCGTCGACGGCGTTAAAATCGTCCGCCACCGCGCGGTAGAAAGCTTGGGGTTGCATCAGCGACAGTTGCTCCAGAAGGGTTGCGCGGCATGCTAGGACCCCCACCGGGGCCTGTCAAGGCGCGATGGACGGCCTCTTGCGTGACTCTCGATGCTTGCGTACAATCGCGCACCCTGAACTTCCTGGGCAGCACCTGCCTTACGCAATTGCACTTGGGCCGTTCCAGCCCCATGCAGCCATGCCAGCCAATACCTCTTCTTATAAAGAGCTGGGTGAGCAGGATTATCGGAGAAATACCATGTACGCAGTAATCGTTACCGGCGGTAAGCAATACAAGGTCGCTGAAGGTGAATACCTGAAGATCGAAAAACTGGAAGTCGCTACTGGCGAATCCGTGACTTTTGACCGCGTTCTGCTGGTCGCCAATGGCGACGACGTGAACATCGGCGCACCTGTTGTTGCTGGCGCAACCGTCAAGGCTGAAGTGATCTCCCAAGGTCGTCACGATAAAGTCCGCATCATCAAGTTCCGTCGCCGTAAGCACCACATGAAGCGTATGGGCCACCGCCAGTGGTTCACCGAGATCAAAATCACCGGTATTCAGGCTTAATTACAGCCTAATTCCTCACTAGGAGAATTGAACTCATGGCACACAAAAAAGCTGGTGGTAGTACCCGTAACGGTCGCGACTCAGAAGCCAAACGCCTTGGCGTGAAGATGTATGGCGGCCAGGTCATCAAGGCCGGCAACATCATCGTGCGTCAGCGCGGCACCCAATTCCACGCTGGCTACGGCGTTGGCATGGGTAAAGATCACACCCTGTTCGCGAAAATCGAAGGCGTGATCAAGTTTGAAGTAAAAGGCGCCTTCGGTCGTCGTTACGTGAGCGTTGTCGCGGCTTAATCGCGAGATCGCTGGAAGAGCCCTGTCTTGCGACGGGGCTTTTTCGTTTGTGGGGTGAGTCTCTTGCAAAACTGTTTGTATGGGCTGTCGGCGTGCGATGCAGGTCGTGGTTTGGGGTCGCTGCGCTCATTTTTGCAAGAGTCTTATGTCTTGATTGTTTTTCGGCTCGTCCGTATGGCGAGAGGCGTTGAGTTATGAAGTTTGTAGACGAAGTATCGATCCGCGTAAAAGCTGGCGACGGCGGCAATGGCTGCATGAGTTTCCGTCGGGAAAAATTCATTGAGAACGGCGGCCCGAACGGTGGTGACGGCGGTGACGGCGGTTCCATCTACATGATGGCCGACGAAAACCTCAACACCCTGGTCGACTACCGTTACACCCGGCACTTCGATGCCGAGCGTGGCTCCAACGGCGGCAGCACCGATTGCACCGGCAAGAAGGGTGAAGACCTGATCCTGCGCGTGCCGGTCGGTACCACCGTGATCGACTCGGCCACCCAGGAAGTGATTGGCGACCTGACCAAGGCTGGCCAGAAACTGATGGTAGTGCAGGGCGGTTGGCACGGTCTGGGCAATACGCGTTTCAAATCCAGTACCAACCGTGCGCCGCGCCAGACTACGCCGGGCAAACCGGGTGAGCAGCGCGACCTGAAACTGGAAATGAAAGTGCTGGCCGACGTGGGTCTGCTGGGCTTGCCGAACGCCGGTAAAAGTACCTTTATCCGTTCGGTGTCGGCGGCCAAGCCGAAAGTCGCCGACTACCCGTTCACCACGCTGGTGCCGAACCTGGGTGTGGTCAGCGTCGACCGCTGGAAAAGCTTCGTCATCGCCGACATTCCGGGTCTGATCGAAGGCGCTTCCGACGGTGCCGGTCTGGGCATTCGCTTCCTCAAGCACCTGGCGCGTACGCGTCTGTTGCTGCACCTTGTCGACATGGCGCCGCTGGATGACAGCAGTGCACCAGACGCGGCTGAAGTGATCGTCAATGAACTGGTCAAATTCAGTCCTTCGCTGGCTGAGCGTGATCGTTGGCTGGTGCTGAACAAATGCGACCAGATCCTTGAAGAAGAGCACGAAGAGCGCGTCAAGGAAATCGTCGATCGCCTGCAGTGGGAAGGCCCGGTCTACGTGATCTCGGCCATCGCCAAAGAAGGCACTGAGCGTCTGACGCGCGACATCATGCGTTACCTGGAAGATCGTGCTGATCGTCTGGCTAACGACCCGGCGTACAAGGAAGAGCTGGCCGATCTCGATCAGCGCATCGAAGATGAAGCTCGTGCTCAATTGCAGGCGCTGGACGACAAACGTGCTCTGCGTCGCAGCGGCGTGAAGTCGGTCCATGACATCGGCGACGATGACTGGGACGAAGAAGATGTGGATGATGAAGACGGTCCGGAAATCATTTACGTGCGCGACTGATTCGTTGCAGTAAACTTAAGCGCCGCTCAATCGAGCGGCGTTTTAGTATCTGGAAATCGCAAGTCACAAATAACGACATGGGCGGCGCTGGGTCGCGCTGCCCTCAAGCTAAGGTTGAAGATGATGCGGAGCAAGGTGACAGGTGCGCAGCGTTGGGTTGTGAAGATCGGCAGCGCTTTGCTGACGGCTGATGGCAAAGGGCTGGATCGCGCGGCAATGAGTGTCTGGGTCGAGCAGATGGTGGCCTTGCATGAGGCGGGTGTCGAGCTGGTGCTGGTGTCTTCCGGTGCTGTGGCTGCCGGCATGAGCCGTCTGGGATGGACCGCACGACCCAGTGCGATGCACGAGCTCCAGGCTGCCGCGGCAATCGGTCAGATGGGCTTGGTGCAGGCCTGGGAATCGAGCTTTGCCGAGCACGGTCGGCACACCGCGCAGATTCTCCTGACTCACGATGACTTGTCCGACCGCAAGCGCTACCTGAACGCCCGCAGCACCCTGCGTGCGCTGGTGGAGCTGAAAGTCATCCCGGTGATCAACGAAAACGACACGGTGGTCACCGACGAAATCCGTTTCGGCGACAACGACACACTGGCAGCGCTGGTGGCCAACCTGGTCGAGGCTGATCTGCTGGTGATCCTCACCGATCGCGACGGCATGTTCGATGCTGATCCGCGCAATAACCCCGATGCGCAACTGATTTACGAGGCGCGTGCCGATGATCCGACCCTGGATGCGGTGGCGGGCGGCACCGGCGGTGCGCTGGGGCGTGGCGGCATGCAGACCAAGCTGCGTGCGGCGCGTCTGGCGGCGCGTTCCGGGGCGCATACCATCATCGTCGGTGGGCGTCTGGAGCGAGTGCTTGATCGTTTGAAAGCGGGTGAGCGCATCGGCACGCTGCTGTCGCCTGAGCGCGGCATGCTGGCGGCGCGCAAGCAATGGCTGGCGGGGCATCTGCAGACTCGCGGCACGCTGGTGCTGGACGAAGGTGCGGTGTCGGCATTGTCGCAGGGCCACAAGAGTCTGTTGCCGGTCGGTGTGAAGCTGGTTCAGGGCAGTTTTCGCCGGGGCGAAATGGTGGTCTGCGTGGCGCCTGATGGTCGCGAGATTGCCCGTGGACTGGCTAACTACAGTGCGCTTGAGGCGCAAAAAATCATCGGTCAGTCGTCGGATGCGATTGTCGGCGTGCTGGGCTACATGGCTGAGCCGGAACTAGTTCACCGTGACAACCTGATTCTGGTCTAAGGGAAATTTCGCATGCGCATGGCAAAAGGATTGTTGGGGCTGTTGATGGCGTTGCCATTACTGGCCTCGGCCGAGGAAATCGGTCAGGTGTCGACGGTATTCAAGTTCGTCGGCCCGAATGACCGGATCGTGGTTGAAGCTTTCGATGATCCGAAAGTCGACGGCGTGACCTGCTACCTGTCTCGCGCCAAAACGGGTGGGGTGAAGGGTGGTCTGGGTCTGGCTGAGGATCGCGCCGAAGCGTCGATTGCCTGTCGCCAGGTGGGTCCGATCAAGTTCAAGGGCGAGTTGAAGGATGGTGATGAGGTGTTCAAGGAGCGCACGTCGCTGGTGTTCAAGACCATGCAGGTGGTGCGTTTCCTCGACAAGAAGCGCAATACGCTGGTGTACCTGGTCTACAGCGATCGCGTGATCGAAGGGAGTCCGCAGAATGCGGTAACCGCAATTCCGATCGTGCCGTGGGTGCCGGTCCAGCAGTAACAGCGCAAAACCAATTGCAGGGGTGAGCTTGCTCGCTCCTGCATTTTTTTTGCTCTGCGTTTATCAAATTGCAGGCAATAAAAAACCGACCCTAAGGTCGGTTTTTTAATGACTACGTCGATTAAGCAGCTTCTTTCAGTGCTTTGACGTGGCCATTCAGACGGCTCTTATGACGAGCAGCCTTGTTCTTGTGGATGATGCCTTTATCGGCCATGCGGTCGATAACTGGCACGGCCAGAACGTATGCAGCTTGAGCTTTTTCAGCGTCTTTTGCGTCGATGGCTTTAACTACATTCTTGATGTAGGTACGAACCATGGAACGCAGGCTGGCGTTGTGGCTGCGACGCTTCTCAGCCTGTTTTGCACGTTTTTTGGCGGAAGGTGAGTTGGCCACCGTCGAGCTCCTCGAAAGACTTTTTAGGAAATAGCAAACAAAATAGGCCGCGAATCATGCCGATGAAGAGAAGTCTTGTCAAGGGCGCTTGAAACGTTCCGCTAAGTGGTAGGTATAAAGAGGCGGGATATTTATTTCCGGCGCTTGACCTGTAAACTCGCGAGCTTTGGCTCTGTGCTGTTGCGGCGCGGAGTATCGCACAAGTGGGCGCATTGTTCGCCTGCTGTTTATCGACAGGCACTAATTTCCTCAATGAATCTGCTCAAATCGTTGGCCGCTGTCAGCTCTATCACGATGCTTTCCCGGATTCTGGGGTTCGTCCGTGACACGCTCATCGCTCGCACCTTCGGCGCCGGAATGGCGACGGACGCCTTTTTCATTGCCTTCAAATTGCCCAACCTGCTGCGACGAATCTTCGCCGAGGGTGCGTTCTCGCAGGCTTTCGTGCCGATTCTGGCCGAATACAAAAGCCAAAAGGGCGAAGAGGCGACTCGCACCTTTATCGCTTACGTTTCCGGTTTGCTGACCCTGGTGCTGGCGCTGGTTACCGCGCTGGGGATGATCGCTGCACCGTGGGTGATCTGGGCCACGGCTCCGGGTTTTACCGACACGCCGGAAAAATTCCAGCTCACCTCTGATCTGTTGCGGGTGACGTTCCCTTATATATTGCTGATCTCCCTGTCCTCGCTGGCCGGGGCGATCCTCAATACCTGGAACCGTTTTTCGGTGCCGGCCTTCGTGCCGACCCTGCTTAATGTCAGCATGATCGTGTTTTCGCTATTCCTGACGCCGTATTTCAACCCGCCGGTCATGGCGTTGGGCTGGGCGGTGCTGGTCGGTGGTCTGGCGCAGTTGCTCTATCAACTGCCGCACCTGAAAAAGATCGGCATGCTGGTGCTGCCACGCCTGAACCTGCGTGATACCGGTGTCTGGCGAGTGATGAAACAGATGTTGCCGGCGATTATTGGCGTCTCGGTGAGTCAGATTTCGCTGATCATCAACACCATTTTCGCTTCGTTCCTGGTGGCCGGGTCGGTGTCGTGGATGTATTACGCTGACCGTTTGATGGAGCTGCCGTCCGGCGTGCTCGGTGTGGCGCTGGGCACGATTCTGCTGCCGACATTGGCCAAGACCTACGCGAGCAAGGATCGCCACGAGTATTCGCGGATCCTCGACTGGGGCCTGCGCCTGTGCTTTGTGCTGGTGCTGCCGTGTGCATTGGCGCTGGGGATTCTCGCCGAACCTCTGACCGTTTCCCTGTTCCAGTACGGGCAATTCAGCGCGTTCGATGCGTCCATGACCCAGCGTGCTCTGATTGCCTATTCTGTCGGTCTGCTCGGAATTATCGTGATCAAAGTGCTGGCGCCGGGCTTTTATGCGCAACAGAACATCCGCACCCCGGTGAAAATCGCAATCTTCACGCTGGTGTGCACGCAGTTGTTCAATCTGGTGTTGATCGGCCCGCTGGCTCACGCCGGTCTGGCGCTGGCGATCAGTGCCGGAGCCTGCCTCAATGCCGGGTTGCTGTTCTATCAACTGCGCAAGCAAAAGATGTATCAGCCGCAACCGGGCTGGTACATGTTCGGTTTCAAGCTGGTGGTAGCGGTGGCGGTGATGTCGGCAGTGCTGCTGCTGGGCATGCATTTCATGCCGGCCTGGGATCAGGGGCACATGCTGGAGCGCTTCCTGCGTCTGGGGGCGCTGGTGGTTGCTGGTGTGGTGGCGTATTTCGGTATGTTGCTGCTGCTCGGTTTCCGTCTGCGCGACTTCAATCGCAAGGCCTTGAGCTGAGGTTTCAGCCATTAAATACGGGCATGGGCTGGCAGTTTTGTCGGCTCGAGCACTTTGCGTTACGGTGTTGCCTGTCGTCGACCGTCGGGTGTGGTTATAATCGACCACTTTATGAGCAAGAAGCGCGTTATGCAGCTGGTTCGAGGCCTCCACAACTTGCGCCCCCAGCATCGGGGCTGCGTCGCCACTATTGGCAACTTTGACGGTGTTCACCGTGGTCACCAGGCTATCCTGGCCCGGCTGCGTGAGCGTGCGCTTGAGTTGGGCGTACCCAGCTGCGTGGTGATTTTCGAGCCGCAGCCCCGGGAGTTCTTTGCCCCGGAGACCGCGCCGGCACGTCTGGCCCGCTTGCGCGACAAATTGCAGCTGCTGGCTGCCGAAGGTGTCGACCGGGTGTTGTGCCTGGCATTCAACCAGCGCCTGAGCAAGCTCAGCGCCAGTGAGTTCGTCGATACCATCCTGGTGGACGGCCTCGGCGTGCAGCATCTGGAAGTCGGCGACGATTTCCGCTTTGGTTGCGACCGCCTCGGCGATTTCGATTTTCTGCTGCAGGCCGGTCAGGTTCACGGTTTTACCGTGGAAGCCGCACAAACCGTTGAGCTGGACGGCATTCGCGTCAGCAGCACCCAGGTGCGCAATGCGTTGGCCGCCGCCGATTTTGCCTTGGCCGAACGCTTGCTCGGCCGCCCGTACCGGATCGCCGGTCGCGTGCTGCACGGCCAGAAACTGGCCCGGCAACTGGGTACGCCCACTGCCAACATTCAACTCAAGCGTCGTCGTGTGCCGTTCACCGGGGTTTACTTGGTGGATGTGGACATCGACGGCAAGACCTGGCCTGGCGTCGCCAATATCGGCGTGCGGCCCACGGTCCAAGGTGATGGCAAAGCCCACCTTGAAGTTCATCTACTGGATTTTGCCGGCGATCTGTATGACCGGCGTCTGACGGTGGTTTTCCACCAAAAGCTGCGTGAAGAGCAGCGTTTCGCCTCCCTGGAGGCACTGAAAACGGCGATCAATGCGGATGTCGCCGCCGCCCGTGCACTAGCCGCACCTAGCGCCCATCGCTAATGAAGAGCCTTAAATGACCGACTATAAAGCCACGCTAAACCTTCCGGACACCGCCTTCCCAATGAAGGCCGGCCTGCCACAGCGCGAACCGCAGATCCTGCAGCGCTGGGACAGTATTGGCCTGTACGGAAAGTTGCGCGAGATTGGCAAGGATCGTCCGAAGTTCGTCCTGCACGACGGCCCTCCGTACGCCAACGGCACGATCCACATCGGTCACGCACTGAACAAGATTCTCAAGGACATGATCATCCGCTCGAAAACCCTGTCGGGTTTCGACGCGCCGTATGTTCCGGGTTGGGACTGCCATGGCCTGCCGATCGAGCACAAGGTTGAAGTGACCCACGGCAAGAACCTGGGCGCGGACAAGACCCGCGAGCTGTGCCGTGCCTACGCCACCGAGCAGATCGAAGGGCAGAAGACCGAGTTCATCCGCCTCGGCGTGCTCGGCGACTTCGCCAACCCGTACAAAACCATGGACTTCAAGAACGAGGCCGGTGAAATCCGCGCCCTCGCCGAAATCGTCAAGGGCGGTTTCGTGTTCAAGGGCCTCAAGCCGGTGAACTGGTGCTTCGATTGCGGTTCGGCCCTGGCCGAAGCCGAAGTCGAGTACGAGAACAAGAAGTCCTCGACCATCGACGTGGCCTTCCCGATCGCCGACGAAGCCAAACTGGCCGCCGCGTTCGGTCTTCCATCGCTGAGCAAACCCGCTTCGATCGTGATCTGGACCACCACCCCGTGGACCATCCCGGCCAACCAGGCACTGAACGTTCACCCGGAATTCAACTACGCGCTGGTTGATATCGGCGACAAGCTGCTAGTCCTGGCTGAAGAGCTGGTTGAGTCCTGCTTGTCGCGTTACGGCGTTGAAGGCTCGGTCATCGCGACCACCACCGGTAAAGAGCTGGAACTGATCAACTTCCGCCACCCGTTCTACGACCGCCTGTCGCCGGTGTACCTGGCCGACTACGTCGAACTGGGCGCCGGCACCGGCGTGGTTCACTCCGCTCCGGCCTACGGTGTGGACGACTTCGTGACCTGCAAGAAATACGGCATGGTCAACGATGACATCCTCAACCCGGTGCAAAGCAACGGCGTGTACGTGCCGTCGCTGGAATTCTTCGGCGGCCAGTTCATCTGGAAGGCCAACCCGGCCATCGTCGAAAAACTGACCGAAGTCGGTGCGCTGCTGCACACCACCGTCATCGAACACAGCTACATGCACTGCTGGCGCCACAAGACCCCGCTGATCTACCGCGCCACCGCGCAGTGGTTCATCGGCATGGACAAAGAACCAGTCAGCGGCGACACCTTGCGCGCACGCTCGCTCAAGGCCATCGAAGACACCAAGTTCGTGCCGGCCTGGGGCCAGGCGCGCCTGCACTCGATGATCGCCAACCGTCCGGACTGGTGCATCTCCCGTCAGCGCAACTGGGGCGTGCCGATCCCGTTCTTCCTCAACAAGGAAAGCGGCGAGCTGCACCCACGCACCGTCGAACTGATGGAAGAAGTCGCCAAGCGCGTCGAAGTCGAAGGCATCGAAGCCTGGTTCAAACTCGACGCTGCCGAACTGCTGGGCGATGAAGCCCCGCAATACGACAAGATCAGCGACACCCTCGACGTCTGGTTCGACTCGGGCACCACGCATTGGCACGTGCTGCGCGGTTCGCACCCGATGGGCCACGAGACCGGCCCGCGTGCCGACCTGTACCTGGAAGGTTCCGACCAGCACCGCGGCTGGTTCCACTCGTCGCTGTTGACCGGTTGCGCCATCGACAACCACGCGCCGTACCGCGAACTGCTGACCCACGGCTTCACCGTCGATGAGTCCGGGCGCAAGATGTCCAAATCGCTGGGCAACGTGATCGCGCCGCAGAAAGTCAACGACACCCTGGGCGCCGACATCATGCGTCTGTGGGTCGCGTCGACCGACTACTCCGGCGAAATGGCCGTGTCCGAGCAGATCCTGCAGCGCAGCGCGGACGCCTATCGTCGCATCCGTAACACCGCGCGCTTCCTGCTTTCCAACCTGACCGGTTTCAACCCGGCCACCGACCTGCTGCCGGCTGAAGACATGCTCGCACTGGATCGCTGGGCGGTGGATCGCACGCTGCTGCTGCAACGCGAATTGCAAGAGCACTACGGCGAATACCGTTTCTGGAACGTTTACTCGAAGATCCACAACTTCTGCGTGCAGGAGCTGGGTGGTTTCTACCTCGACATCATCAAGGACCGCCAGTACACCACCGGCGCCGACAGCAAGGCACGCCGCTCGTGCCAGACCGCGCTGTTCCACATCTCCGAAGCGCTGGTGCGCTGGATCGCGCCGATCCTCGCGTTCACCGCCGACGAGCTGTGGCAGTACCTGCCAGGCGAGCGCAACGAATCGGTGATGCTCAACACCTGGTACGAAGGTCTGACCGAACTGCCGGAAGGCTTCGAGCTGGGTCGCGCGTACTGGGATCGCATCATGGAAGTGAAGGTAGCGGTCAACAAAGAGATGGAAATCCAGCGTGCGGCCAAAGCCGTCGGTGGCAACCTGCAAGCCGAAGTGACGCTGTTCGCCGAAGACGCGCTGAGCGCCGACCTGGCGAAGCTGAGCAACGAACTGCGCTTTGTCCTGATCACCTCGACTGCCAGCGTGGCACCTTTCGTTCAGGCTCCTGCGGACGCGGTAGCCACCGAAGTCAGCGGCTTGAAACTGAAGATCGTCAAATCGGCCTTCCCGAAATGCGCCCGTTGCTGGCACTGCCGTGAAGACGTCGGCGTGAACCCGGAGCATCCGGAAATCTGCGGCCGTTGCGTGGACAACATCGATGGCGCCGGCGAGGTTCGTCACTATGCCTAACGCCGTTGGCCGTTTCGGACGGTTGGGCTGGCTCTGGTTGAGCTTGCTGGTTCTGGTCATCGACCAGGCCAGCAAG
This sequence comes from Pseudomonas sp. m6p, assembly GCF_055760375.1. NCBI lineage: Bacteria > Pseudomonadati > Pseudomonadota > Gammaproteobacteria > Pseudomonadales > Pseudomonadaceae > Pseudomonas > Pseudomonas sp. m6p. The sequence continues at coordinate 4,797,748 of NZ_CM147084.1, read as the reverse complement.
TTCTACTTCGAAGGCAAGCTCGAAATGTTCCAGCAGATCGTGATCATTCCCGATTACTTCAGCTGGACCCTGGCCTACAACACCGGCGCGGCGTTCAGCTTCCTGGCTGACAGCTCCGGCTGGCAGCGCTGGCTGTTCGCCTTGATCGCGATCGTGGTCAGTGCGGTGCTGGTGGTCTGGCTCAAGCGTCTGGGCCGCAACGATACCTGGCTGGCCGTCGCCTTGGCGCTGGTGCTGGGTGGCGCGCTGGGCAATCTGTATGACCGCATTGCCCTGGGCCATGTGATCGACTTCATTCTGGTGCACTGGCAAAACCGCTGGTACTTCCCGGCGTTCAATTTCGCCGACAGCGCCATCACCGTCGGTGCGGTGATGCTGGCACTGGACATGTTCAAAAGTAAGAAAACCGGAGAAGCCGTTCATGACTGAACAGGTATTGGCTGAGCAACGCATCGGCCAGAACACGGAAGTCACTTTGCACTTTGCATTGCGCCTGGAGAACGGCGACACGGTCGACAGCACATTCGACAAAGCCCCGGCGACTTTCAAGGTCGGCGACGGCAACCTGCTGCCGGGTTTCGAAGCGGCATTGTTCGGCTTCAAGGCCGGCGACAAGCGTACGCTGACCGTCGAGCCGGAAAACGCCTTCGGCCAGCCGAACCCGCAAAACGTACAGATCATTCCGCGTTCGCAGTTCGTCGACATGGAACTGTCGCCGGGTTTGCTGGTGATCTTCAATGATGCGGCCAATACTGAGTTGCCGGGTGTGGTGAAAGCGTTCGACGACGCGCAGGTGACCATCGACTTCAACCATCCGCTCTCAGGCAAGACGCTGACCTTTGACGTCGAGATCATCAACGTCAAAGCGATCTGAGTACACAGCAGAACCACTGTGGGAGTGGGCTTTTGTGGTGAGGGGATTTATCCCCGATGGGGTGCGAAGCGCCCCCGAATCCGATCACCGCGATCCAGAGCCGGAAAGCGTTGACTGTTTTGACGATTGCTTCGCAATCGATCGGGGATAAATCCCCTCGCCACAACAGGCTCGCTCCCACAATGTTTTCAACCGTTTTCGCTATTTCTTGCGCGCAAGACACGAGGCACAGCATGCAAATCAAACTCGCCAACCCCCGTGGCTTCTGCGCCGGCGTGGACCGGGCGATCGAAATCGTCAACCGCGCCCTGGAAGTCTTCGGGCCGCCGATCTATGTGCGTCATGAAGTGGTGCACAACAAGTTCGTCGTCGAAGACCTGCGCAACCGTGGCGCGATCTTCGTCGAAGAACTGGATCAAGTGCCGGACGACGTCATCGTGATCTTCAGTGCCCACGGCGTTTCCCAGACCGTGCGCAATGAAGCCGCCGGCCGTGGCCTGAAGGTATTCGACGCTACATGCCCGCTAGTGACCAAGGTGCACATCGAAGTCGCCAAATACAGCCGCGACGGTCGTGAATGCATCCTGATCGGCCACGCCGGCCACCCGGAAGTCGAAGGCACCATGGGCCAGTACGACGCCAGCAATGGCGGCGCGATCTACCTCGTCGAAGACGAAAAAGACGTGGCCGAACTGCAGGTGCGTAACCCGGAAAAACTGGCGTTCGTGACCCAGACCACCCTGTCGATGGACGACACCAGTCGCGTGATCGATGCCCTGCGCACACGTTTCCCGGCCATCGGTGGTCCGCGCAAGGACGACATCTGCTACGCCACGCAAAACCGTCAGGACGCGGTCAAGCAACTGGCCGACGAATGTGACGTGGTATTGGTGGTGGGCAGCCCGAACAGCTCCAACTCCAATCGCCTGCGTGAACTGGCCGAACGCATGGCCACGCCGGCCTACCTGATCGACGGCGCCGAAGACCTGCAGAAACGCTGGTTCGATGGCGTTGAGCGCATCGGCATCACCGCCGGAGCCTCCGCGCCGGAAGTGTTGGTTCGCGGCGTGATCCAGCAGTTGCAGGCCTGGGGCGCGACGGGTGCCGATGAGCTGGCCGGCCGCGAAGAGAACATCACCTTCTCGATGCCGAAAGAGCTGCGCGTCCGCTCGATCTGACGTTCTTCGTCTTCAGGCACAGCGCCTGCTCAGCCTTTGCGCTGGTCAGGCGCACCCGACCGGTTGCCGCCAGCACCACCTGGAGCTGGCTGACCGGCTTGCGTGCCGAGCAGATATGTAGCGTCCCCGCCTGAAACGCCCGCCCGGGCATCAGCGGTTGTCCCAGACTGCTGAAACGCACATAACGACTGACCGCCCAATTGCCGACGATCGGTATTCGTCCGTCACTCGCCTGTTCCACCAGCAGCGGATTGCTGCTGTCCTGCGGCCCCTTGCCGTTGAGATCCAGGATGATCCGCCAGCCCTGACTCCAGTCGCCACCGATGCCATGGATTACCACACTCTGATTGCGGGTGATGGCCAGGGTGCGGGCGTTGCGAATGCCCTCGAGCAGCGACCGCGCTGCCTGCTCGCGATGAGTCGCCTCGGTGAACGCGGCGAACGCCGGACTGACCAGTGACAGAACAATTGCGCCAATCGCCAGTCCCATAAGCAATTCGATCAGGCTGAAACCCTGTTGCGGCATGACGACTCCCTCCGTGGAGCATGAAGCCCGGCACGATCCTTTTCGCCGCGCAGGGCAAATCAACCGACGCAGGCCGGTTGAATGTTCTAGTTTGTAGAAGCAGGTATAGCCGACGGCAACGGAGGGCATCGATGGATCATCGTACAAAAGGTTTCACGCTGCCCGAGTTGTTGGCTGCGGTCGCCGTGTTGGTGATCCTCATCACCCTGGCGGTGCCGGGTTTCACCCGCTCGATCCAGAGCAGCAAGGCCGATACGGAAATGGGCGACCTGCAGCGTGCCATCAACTTCGCGCGGCTGGAGGCGATTGATCGCGGCGTGACCACACGCTTGCGCCCGAGCGCCGGCGGCAGCGTGTGGACCGGCGAATTGTCGGTCTACGACGGTACTGGCACTGCGGCCAATGTATTGCGGGTTGTTCCAGCGATGAGCAGCGGCGCGACTCTGACGCTACCCTCAGGAGTGTCCGCACTGGATTTCAATAATCTGGGTGGCCTGGCGGCGCCGTCGACAGCGGTGGTCATCAGTTACGTGCTGGGAACGCAAAGCAGGACGCTGAACGTGTGTCTGAACGGACGAATTCAATCGGGTGGAAGTTGCGGATGAGGGCAGGGAGCACACAGGCACAGGAAGGCATGTCGCTGATCGAAGTGCTGGTCGCGTTGCTGATTCTGACGGTCGGGATATTGGGCGCAGCCGCCGTGCAACTCAATGCGCTGAAATACACTGACAGTTCACGGATGACCAGTCAGGCCAGTTTTATCGCCTACGACATGATGGACCGCATCCGCGCCAACGCTGCCGCCGACTACACGGTGACGCCGCCGACCTCGGGCAATCTCGGTGTAGCCCGCGATCAGGATCTTTACGACTTCACCACCAACATCGTCAATTTCGGCGGGCCCACCGCCACGGGCACGATCACCCTCAATCAGCGGGTGTACACCATCACCATCAACTGGAATGACTCGCGGGCCGCGAATGCCACCGGCACCACACGCAGCTTCGTCCTGACCAGTCGCGCCACGGTCGACCCGGTGGCCACGCCATGAAGCATGATCAGCGGGGGTTCGGCCTGATCGAAATGCTCATCGCGTTGGCGCTTGGGCTGATCATCGTACTGGGGGTGGTGCAGACGTTCCTTGCAGCCAAAAACACTTACGTCAGCCAGAACACCGCCGCTGCGATGCAGGAAGACGCGCGTTTTGTCCTGAGCAAGATGATCCAGGAACTGCGCATGGTCGGCATGTTTGGCTGCCTGGGCACGATTACTGACGCGAGTTCGGCAGGGGATTTCTACGCGGCGCAGGTTACGCCGATCAACTGGGACAACAGCAACCTCAAGCTGACCCTGGTCACCGCCGATGTTGGCGGCAGTGGCGGCACACCGACCTGGACGGTGCTCTCCGATTGCCGCAACAGCGCCACGGCCTATACCGGGTTGCGGGCGGCGGCGAGCGGGCAGATCGCTTTTCCGATCCGCCGCTTGATCTACAGCTTCAGCAACAACCAGATTCTCATGGGCACCGGCAGCGGCACCCCGACCCAACAGGTCCTGGTGAATAACGTCAGTGCCTTTAATGTGACCTTCGGCCTGGCCGCGTCCGCCACCGACGTCGCGGCTTCCTCCTACAGCGCCAACCCCAGCGATCCGGCGCGTATTCGCAGTGTGCGCCTGAGCCTGACCCTCACCGACCCGAACAATCGGGTGGCCAATCAAACCTTCAACGTGGTTGCCGCGTTGCGCAACCGCTTGCAGTGAGGGCCGGGCTGATGAACGTTGCATTCAACCAGCGGCAAAACCAGCGCGGAATGGCGCTGCTGGTCAGTCTGGTGTTCCTGTTGCTGTTGACCTTGATCGGGCTGTCCTCGATGCAGAGCGCCAACCTGCAGGAGAAAATGGCCGGCAGCGTCAGCCTGCGCAATCAGTCGTTCCAGACCGCCGAGGCTGCGCTGCGTATCGGCGAGAGTGCGGTGCAGCTCGACAGTTACTCGCTGGCGGTGTGTGCCAATACCACGCAGTGTGCGCCGCCAGCAGAGTCCTCGGTGGTCAGTGCGGCGGGGCTCAATTCGACTTCCGGCGTAACGTGGGTCGCAGCCGGTAACGGCTTTTATGGTGTACAGAACATCGGTACCACTCTGACGGCGGTCAACGTGCCGAGCAACACGTCAGCGACCCTGTATCGGGTTACGGCAGTCGGCATTGCCGGTACGTCGCGCAGTGTGGTGGAGAGTGTCTATGCGAAGTATTGAGCGCTGCCGGACACTGTTGACGGGCATGCTGCTGGGCTTGTATCTGGCGGCGCCGGCGTATGCGTTCACGCCGTCCGATTCGCCACTCTTGAGCGCAGCGGCGGTGCCGCCCAACGTGATGTTGCTGATCGACGATTCCGGCAGTATGAACAGCATCATTTACGCGGCAGGATTCGACCCGAACGTCACGCGCACCCCGGCCCGGCAGTGCAATGCGTTCCTTGGCCTGTGTTCGGCATTGAATGCGCCCGCGATTACCGGCGATCCGGTGTTTTTATCGAACCTGCCGACATCCGGTTGTTCCGGCGGCGCCTTCGCCTTCTACAACAACAGCATTGCACCGCTGTGCCTGAAACTGCCTGATCCGGTAGGCGGCGGCAATACGCGCTACACGGGGGATTACATTTCTTATGTGGTCAGTCTGGCGATCAACAACGGCACCCGCGACTTCACCACCGGGGCGATTCCCAACGACTACCGGATCAACGTTGCGCGTAACGTGTCCACCGCCCTGGTCACCAGCAACCGTAACTTGCGCATGGGCCTGTCGACCTTCAACCCGGTCACCAACAACAATCCCGGGAATGGTGGATACATCGCCCGCGCCATCAGCGACCTGTCTCCGGTGTCCGGCAGCGTGACCCAGGCGCAGGCCGACACCAACTACAACGCGCTGATTTCCTCGATTAACGCTTTAGGTGCCGTGGCCAACACGCCGCTCGCGGAAACCTACTACGAAATCACCCGCTACATGCGCGGCATGGCGCCGTACTACAACAGCACGCCGACGACTTACACCAGTCCGATCCAGTACCGCTGCCAGAAAAACTACGGCGTGGTCATCACCGACGGTTTGCCGACTTACGACCGCACCTTCCCGAGCAATGATCCTTTGGGTGGCAGTCGTCTGCCGAACTGGGACGGCATCAACAATGACGGCAACAACCTCAATGGCGATAACGAGGGTGACACTCTGTATCTGGATGACATTGCCAAATTCGCCTTCGACATCGACATGCGTTCGACGGGGACCGACGCTGCCGGCAAAAGCTGGAACGCGGTGGATTTTCCCAAGCAGAACATGAATACCTACACCGTCGGTTTTACCGCCGACAACGACATGCTCTCGGACGCTGCCAGCTACGGACAGGGCCGCTATTACCAGGCGACCGACAGCACCGGTCTCAACACCGCATTGTCTTCGGCGTTGAGCGATATCACCTCCAAGGCCGGTTCCGGCGGCGCGGGAGTCACCAGCGGCACCACGCTGGCCAGTGGCACCAGTTATTTCCAGACCAGCTACGACCCCAAGGACTGGCGTGGCACGATCAAGTCATTCGGCTTCACTTCGGCGGGCGCGGTGAACACCTCGGCGGCCCTGTGGACCACCGATACCACTATCGTCCCGGGCGCGACCGCACCGACCTATCAATCGTGGAACACCAGCAGCAACGCCGCCGTGACGCTGGCCTACGGCAACTTTTCCGCGACCCAACAGACGGCGCTCAGTCAGAGCCTGCCCACCGGCATCAGCGGCAGCGATCTGGTGGAGTGGAGCAAGGGCACCAACAAGACCGGGCTCAAGGTGCGCAGCGTATTGCTCGGCGACATCATCAACTCGCCACTGGTGCTGGCTTCGCCCAGTGATAAAACCGCCTCCGACCTGTCGGGCGACACCACTTACACCACGTACCTGACCACCAAAGCAGCGAACATGAATTCGAGTCTGGTGGTGAATGCCAACGACGGCTTCGTCAACGTGATCAACTCGGCCAACGGCACTCGACGTTATGCCTACATGCCGTCCAGCGTGTTGTCGTCGCTACGGCTGATTGCCGATCCGGCGTACATCAATGGTGTCAGCCACAAGTTTCTGGTGGACGGTCAGGTCGGTGTGTATGACGCGCAAATCAACAGCGCCTGGAAAACCCTGGCCATCGGCGGCACCGGTGCTGGCGGCAAGACTTTCTACGCGCTGCAACTGTTCGACGCGTCTGCGGGCAATGTGCTCAATGCCTTGTGGGAAGTCAGCGCACCCGCCACAGCGAACACAGCCAACGCATTTAATGATCTGGGTTATGCCTACGCGCGGCCGGAAGTGGCACGCTTGGCCGACGGTCGCTGGGCGGCGTTCATTGCCAATGGTTATGGCAGCAACTCCGGAGTGGCGGCGTTGTATGTGCTGGATGTGCGTGACGGTTCGTTGATCAGGAAGATCGTCATCGACAGCACCGAGACCACCAATGGTCTGTCGTCGGTCAAGCTCAAGGTCAATTCTTCGAACGTGGTGCAGGCCGCCTATGGCGGTGATTTGAAAGGGCGCCTGTGGAAATTCGATCTGAGCGCGACGTCGACCGACAGCTGGGGCGTGGCGTTTTCCGGCAAACCACTGTTCACCACGGCGGGCGGTGCGACTCAGCCGATCACCGCGCAGCCGCTGCTGGCGGACAATTCGCTGGGGGGCAAACAGATCTTCGTCGGCACCGGCAAATTCAACGAGACCGCCGACAAGACCAACAAGGATTTGCAGGCGTTCTACTCGGTGTGGGATGCCGACGGCAGTTCCGGACAGTTGACGGTCAGCAGTCTGCAGGCGCAGGCGGTGACCGGCGTGTTCTCCGGCAGCACCGGGCAGTTCATCACTACCAGCCAGAACGACACGACCTATCCGGGGGAGAAGGGCTGGTATCTGCCTTTGGTGTACAACAATGTGCTGACTGGCGAGCGGGTGATCAATCAGGCCAGTCTGGTGCTCGGACGCATCGTGTTTACCACCGCCAGTGTCGACACCACGGACCCTTGTGCCAGTTTCGGTACCGGCAAACTGGTCGAACTCGATGCGTTCAGCGGTAAGATGCTCAACTACGCGGTGCTCGACACCAGTTCCGATGGCGTGGTCGACAGCAACGACACGATCTCCAGTGGCGTGGTGTTCACCGGCGGGATTCCGACCCTGAACGCCATCGTCAACGGCGGGACTCGCAAGCTCGTCAACGATTCCAGTGGCACCGTGACCACGCTGGTGGAAAAACCCGGTGGCGGCAGCCGTCGTATCATGTGGCGACAAATACAGTAAGTGAGAGATTGAGGCATGCGCAGATTCAACCGGGGCTTCACCCTGATCGAAATCATGATCGTGATTGCGATCATCGGGATCATCATCACCATCGCCGCACCGAGCTACACCGAGTACCTGAAAAAGGGCCGGCGCGCCGAAGTGGTGTCGCTGCTTTCGGAACAGGCGCAGATCCTCGAGCGCTTCTACACCAAAAACAACGTCTACACCGGCATCACCGGTCTGAGCACGGGCAATGATTTCTACACCATCACCCCGACGATCGCTGACCAGACCTTCCTGCTGACCGCCACCCGCAAGGCCGGTACGACCATGGCGACCGACAAGTGCGGGGATTTCACCCTGACCAACACCGGCGTCAGAAGCATGAACAACGCTACCACCGGGCTGACCACCAAGGATTGCTGGGGCCGCTGAGGTAACTTCTTACGGGCGCCTCTTTGCGCCCGCTGTCTTTATTACGGTTGGATCAAACATGACCAGGCAACAGCAAGTGGTGATTGTCGGTGGCGGGGTGATTGGCCTGCTGACCGCCTACAACCTCGCCTCCGAAGTGCGCAGCGTGGTGCTGCTGGATCGCTCGAACGTCGGCCAGGAATCGTCCTGGGCCGGTGGCGGCATCGTTTCCCCGCTGTACCCGTGGCGCTACAGCCCGGCCGTCACTGCGCTGGCGCATTGGTCGCAGGATTTTTATCCACAGCTGGGCGAGCGGCTGCTTGCCGATACCGGAGTTGATCCCGAAGTGCACACCACCGGCCTGTACTGGCTGGATCTTGAAGATGAAACCGAAGCACTGGCCTGGGCTGAGCGGGAAAACCGTCCGCTGCGGGCTGTGGATATCTCGGCGGTGCACGACGCGGTGCCGGTGCTGGGTGGCGGGTTCGCCCGGGCGATCTACATGGCCGATGTGGCCAACGTCAGAAACCCACGGCTGGTGAAGTCGCTGAAAGCGGCGTTGCTGGCGCTGCCGAACGTGACGATTCACGAGCAATGCGAAGTCAGCGGGTTTGTTCGCGAAGGCGAGCGAGTGAGTGGCGTCGAGACGTCCAAGGGCCTGATCCGCGGCGAGCAGATCGTGCTGACGGCCGGGGCATGGAGCGGTGATCTGCTCAAGACATTGGATCTGACGCTCCCGGTCGAGCCGGTCAAGGGCCAGATGATTCTCTACAAGTGTGCAGCGGATTTCCTGCCGAGCATGGTGCTGGCCAAGGGACGTTATGCGATTCCGCGTCGCGACGGGCACATTCTGATCGGCAGCACGCTGGAGCACGAAGGCTTCGACAAGACCCCGACCGAGGTCGCGCTGGAGAGCCTCAAGGCTTCGGCAGTCGAGTTGCTGCCGGCGCTGGCGGAGGCCGAAGTGGTGGGGCATTGGGCCGGTTTGCGCCCGGGCTCGCCGGAGGGTATTCCGTATATCGGCCGGGTGCCGGGGTTTGACGGTTTGTGGCTGAACTGCGGGCATTACCGCAACGGCCTGGTGCTGGCGCCGGCGTCGTGTCAGTTGTTTGCCGATGTGATGCTCGGGCGTACGCCGATTATCGATCCGGCGCCGTATGCGCCTGAAGGTCGTATTTAGTCTGATATTTTCTGTAGCCTGGCAGATCGCTTTCGCGAGCAGGCTCGCTCCCACCGTTGATCTTTGTCGGTCACAAAATCCAATGTGGGAGCGAGCCTGCTCGCGAAGGGCCCTCAATCCAGACCGAGTTTCTTCAGCCGATAGCGCATCGAGCGAAATGACAGACTCAAGCGCTGCGCCGCTGCCGTGCGATTCCAGCGGGTTTCCTCCAACGCCTGCAGGATCAGCTTGCGCTCGACGTTCTCCAGATAATCCTCAAGGTTGTCGATCCGGGTAAGATCGGCGATGCCGCCCTCGACCGCGCAATTACCTTCGCTGAGGCGTAAGTCTGCCGCCTCTATCAACTGGTTTTCACACAGCGTGTGCGCCCGTTCGAGGACGTTTTCCAGCTCTCGCACATTCCCCGGGAAGCGGTAACTCTTCAGCGCCTCAAGCGCCTGTGGGTGCAGGCGGGCCGCCGCTCGACCGCTGCCTGCCGCCAGACGCTGGAGCATGTGCGCAGCCAATACCTGAATGTCATCGCGCCGTTCGCGCAGGGACGGCACGCGCAGTTCGATCACGTTCAAGCGGTAATACAGGTCCTGGCGAAAGCGCCCGGCGGCGACCTCGGCCTCGAGATCCTTGTGGGTAGCACAGAGAATGCGCACATCGACCACCGCTTCCTGCTGCCCGCCGACACTGCGCACGGCTTTCTCTTGAATCGCCCGCAGCAGTTTGACCTGCATCGCCAGCGGCAGGTCCGCCACCTCGTCGAGAAACAGGGTGCCGCCGTGCGCGGCCTGGAACAGCCCGGGCTTGTCCTCGACCGCGCCGGTGAAGCTGCCCTTGCGATGGCCGAAAAACTCGCTTTCCATCAGCTCGGACGGAATCGCCCCGCAATTGACCGGCACAAATGGCTTGCTGGCGCGCGGTCCCTGTTCGTGGATCAGCCGTGCGACCAGTTCTTTGCCGCTGCCCGACTCTCCGCTGATGTAGACCGGCGCCTGACTGCGCGCCAGCTTGTCGATCTGTTTGCGCAGATCGCGCATGGGCAGCGAGTCGCCGAGCAGGCGCCGATCTATCGACGTGCCGGCGCCGCCCACCGCCGGCATGCGCAACGCGGTGCTGACCAGTTCGCGCAAGCGCGTCAGATCAACCGGCTTGGTGAGGAAGTCGAAGGCGCCAGCCTTCAACGCGTTGATCGCGGTTTCCAGACTTCCATACGCGGTGATCATCGCCACCGGCAGTTGTGGATGACGTTGCTGAATGTGCTGCACCAGGTCCAGCCCCGTGCCGTCGGGCAGGCGCATGTCGGTCAGGCACAGGTCGAACGCATTGCGTTGCAACAGCGCCTGGGCTTCGCCGAGGTTGCGAGCACTGAAGGTGTCGAGTTTCATCCGTCCCAGGGTGATTTCCAGGAGTTCGCGGATATCCGGCTCGTCGTCGACGATGAGGATTTTTTGCCGTGGGCTCGTGTTCAACTTTGTTTCCGTCCGTGAGCAAAGGTGATGCGAAAGCAGCCGCCGCCTTGGCGTGGTTTGAAGTCTAGGCGCGCCTGGTTGCTTTCGCACAGCTCACGGGACAGATAAAGCCCAAGGCCGGTGCCCTGGCTGCTGGTGGTGAAGAAGGGTTCGAACAGATGCGGTTGTTGATCCAGTGGTACACCGGGGCCATTGTCCTGGACTTCAAGCACCGCCAGCTGGCTCTCGGGGTCGATGAGCAGCGCCAGCCAGACCTCGGCCTGCTCGTGCAGCAGGGCGCTGTGGCGCCAGCCGTTACGTAACAGATTGTCGAGAATCTGCGTGAGCTGATCCGGATCCATCAACGTGATGAAGTCCCCGGAATTGATCCGCAAATGAATCGACTGCCGCTCGCTCGCCTGTTCGCGGCTCTCGGCAACGAAGTGCTCCAGCCATGGCTTGAGATCCAGGCGCTGAGGGGCGCTCTGCTGGCGGCGCGACAGTTGCAGGACGTTTTCGATGACTCGGTTCATGCGCTGGGAGTGGTCTTGAATGATCTGCGTCAGACGCCGATCCGCACCATCGAGTTCCTCGGACTCGCCCAGCAGCTGCGCGGCGTGACTGATGGCGCCCAGTGGATTGCGGATTTCATGGGAGATGCCGGCGGTCAGGCGCCCGAGCGCGGCGAGCTTGAGTTGCTGGGCCTGCTGCGCGACTTGCGCCAGATCTTCGAGGAACACCAGGGTTTGCTGGTTGGGGCTCTGATCGAGGGCGATGAAGTTCGGTTGCAGTTCCAGGCCGTTGCCGGGAATCTTCAGACTCTGCGGGCGCAGGGTCGGGTTGCTCAGCCACAGTTGCAGGCGCTCGACCAATGCCGGCGAATAGTCGCTGATCAAATGGCCTTCAAGATGCGACTGGGCCAACAGCGTCTTCGCACTGTGGTTGGCCAGCTGGACCCGGCGCTGCTCGTCGAGCACCAGAATGCCGGTACGCATGCGTTGCAGAATCAGAGCGTTGAGGGCTTCAAGGCTGGTGACTTCGCTGGCGCGCTGTTCGGCGAGATTTTCGCTGACTTCCAGGCGCCGGATCAGGCCCTGGACCAGCAGCGATGCGGCAAAACACAAGGCGCCCAAGGTTCCGGCTTGCAGATAGTCATTGGCGCTCAGGGGATGGCTCAAGCTCAGCAGGAAGCTTGAGCCGACAATGCCAAGTGCGCCGATGGCGGCGATCAGCAGGCCAATGCGCCGGCGCAACAAGGTGTTGCTGATCGCCACCGAGACAATCAGCAGGTTGCCGATCGCGCTGGCCACCCCGCCCGCCGCGTAGAACAAACCGCACAACAGCAGCACATCCACCAGCGCCAGACTGAACAGCTGCGAGGGCCGCCGGGTATTTTCCAGAAACACCACCAGCAGGATGTTCAGCACCAGATACAACCAGCTGCCACTGCGCAGCAGATCGTCGTCGGCCGACGTCAGCAGGCGATTGTCCATATTGCTGGAGATCAGCAGCACCAGTGTGATGCCGACACTCAAACGGTAAAGATGATAAAGGCGCAGCAGGCGCTGTGCCTGTTTACGGTCGGCGTTGGCGGCCTCAGCGATCACTGGCACCCGGGCCTTGCTCAAGATGAGCCTGGCTGCAATACCATTGTTGCTGAAGGTTCAGCGCGCGGTCGCGGGGCAGATGCACGCCGCAGTGGGCGCAGCGCACCATCGGTGCGGCGTCTTGCTCGCGGGGCGATTGAGCAGACGAGGCGGGCGCCTTGAATTTGCGCCACAGCCATACCGCGGCGAAAATCAGGACAATCCAGAACAGTAAACGAAGCATGATGGGCGGCTTTTCGGCTAATGATTCGGCAGTTTAGCCAAGGAGCCGGCAGGCGCACAGACTATTAACGCGCCGCCACAAAAAAGGGAGATCCGCAGATCTCCCTTTTCATGTAACCGATGTGATCAGTCGAACACGCCGAAGGTCATGTAGCTGAACCACGAACGATCTTCGTTGTTGCCTTCGGCTTCATGACGCTCTTCCTCGATCACGTCGCCGTTTTCGTCTTTAGGCTTGAGCTCGTTCGGGATCGCGTCTTTCGCGTCCTGGAACTGTTTCTGCACGTCCTGGTTGGCGCGGGTTTCTCCCGGCGGCAGCGGTGGACGCGACTCGATCAGGCCCAAAGTCGCCTTGCTCAGGAACGAGCGGTTGTCGGCTTCGGCAACCGATGGCACGAACTGACCGTCCTGCAGACTCGGATGATTCGGGTAGTTGAGTTTCAGGGTTTCCAGACTGGTAGCGGCCAGTTCGTCCAGGTGCAGACGCTGGTAAGCCTCGGTCATCACCGCCAGGCCGTCGCCGACCGATGGAGTTTCCTGGAAGTTTTCCACTACATAACGGCCACGGTTGGCGGCAGCGACGTAGGCCTGACGGGTCAGGTAGTAGTCGGCTACGTGGATTTCGTAGGCGGCCAGCAGGTTGCGCAGGTAGATCATGCGCTGCTTGGCGTCCGGCGCGTAGCGGCTGTTCGGGTAGCGGCTGGTCAGTTGGGCGAACTCGTTGTACGAGTCGCGGGCAGCGCCAGGGTCACGCTTGGTCATGTCCAGCGGCAGGAAGCGCGCCAGCAGGCCGACGTCCTGGTCGAACGAGGTCAGGCCCTTGAGGTAATAGGCATAGTCCACGTTCGGGTGCTGTGGGTGCAAACGGATAAAACGTTCGGCGGCGGACTTGGCAGCTTCCGGCTCGGCGTTTTTATAGTTGGCATAAATCAGTTCAAGCTGTGCCTGATCCGCGTAGCGACCGAACGGATAACGCGACTCCAGAGCCTTCAGCTTGGCCGTGGCGCTGGTGTAGCTGTTGTTGTCCAGGTCGGTCTGAGCCTGCTGGTACAGCTCGGCTTCGCTCAGGTTTTCGTCGACGACTTCCTTCGATGAGCAAGCAGCGGTCAATGCGAGGATGGCGATCAGCAGCAGGTGTTTCACTTGCATGGCGGCTTGCGTCCCTATGACGGCCGCTGTCTTGGGCGGGGCCGTCCTGTTATGATGAGCGCCCCGTTGAAAAGCCTCGGGGCAAAAGACGCCGTATTTAACCACAAGCGCGCAGCCGAAACCAAAGGCTGTGCCGACGCCCAGTCAGAGCATGTCCGATAAAATTGAACTTCGCGCAGAGGTGCCGTCCGATTTGGGCGGCCAACGCCTCGATCAAGTCGCCGCCCAACTCTTCGCTGAGCACTCACGCTCGCGCCTTTCCGCCTGGATCAAAGAAGGTCGCCTGACTGTGGACGGGGCGGTCATCCGCCCGCGCGACATCGTGCATGGCGGTGCCGTCCTTGAGCTGACTGCCGAGCAGGAAGCCCAGGGCGAGTGGATCGCCCAGGACATCGAGCTCGACATCGTCTATGAAGACGACGACATCCTGGTGATCAACAAGCCTGCGGGCCTGGTGGTGCACCCGGCTGCCGGCCACGCCGATGGCACCTTGCTCAATGCCTTGCTGCACCACGTGCCGGACATCATCAATGTCCCGCGTGCCGGTATCGTGCATCGCCTGGACAAGGACACCACCGGTCTGATGGTGGTGGCCAAGACCATTCAGGCGCAGACCAAGCTCGTTGCCCAACTGCAAAGCCGCAGCGTCAGCCGGATCTACGAGTGCATCGTGATCGGTGTGGTGACCGCCGGGGGCAAGATCAACGCCCCGATCGGCCGTCATGGTCAGCAGCGCCAGCGCATGGCGGTGATGGAGGGCGGCAAGCCGGCTGTCAGTCACTACCGCGTGCTGGAGCGTTTCCGGTCCCACACGCACGTGCGGGTCAAGCTGGAAACCGGCCGGACCCACCAGATCCGTGTGCACATGGCGCACATCAACTTCCCGTTGGTCGGCGACCCGGCGTACGGCGGGCGTTTCCGCATTCCGCCGGCGGCGAACCCGACCATGGTCGAGTCGCTCAAGCACTTCCCGCGTCAGGCGCTGCACGCGCGTTTCCTTGAGCTGGATCATCCGACCACCGGTGAACGCATGAGCTGGGAATCGCCGTTGCCGGAAGATTTCGTCTGGCTGCTGACCTTGCTCAAGCAGGATCGCGAGGCCTTCGTCGGATGAACTGGCTGACGCCGGACTGGCCTGCGCCGGCCAGCGTCAGGGCCTGTGTCACCACCCGCGAGGGAGGTGTCAGCGAGGCGCCGTTTGACAGCCTCAATCTGGGCGATCATGTCGATGATCGCCCGGACGCAGTCGCCGAGAATCGTCGGCGTCTGACCGAACATTTCTCTATAAAGCCTGCCTGGTTGCAGCAAGTGCACGGCATTGTCGTGGCTCATGCTGAGCCGGACGTGGTGGCCACCGCCGATGCCAGTTGGACGGCAACTCCCGGGATTGCCTGCACGGCGATGACCGCAGATTGTCTGCCGGCATTGTTCTGCAACCGTGCCGGCACTCGCGTCGCGGCGGCTCACGCCGGTTGGCGCGGGTTGGCGGCCGGCGTACTGGAAGCCACCCTCGATCATCTCGACACCGCTGCGGCGGACGTGCTGGTCTGGCTCGGCCCGGCCATCGGCCCGAAAGCCTTTGAGGTCGGCCCGGAAGTACGCGAAGTCTTCGTCAAGCAACTGCCGGAAGCGGCAGCCGCCTTCGTGCCCAGCCGCAATGCTGGCAAGTTCATGGCTGACATCTATCTGCTGGCGCGCCTGCGTCTGGCGGCCAAAGGTGTCACGGCGGTTTATGGTGGCGGTTTCTGCACGGTGACCGATCCGCGCTTCTTTTCTTACCGCCGTGCGTCGCGCACGGGGCGCTTTGCCTCACTTGTCTGGCTCACCCGCTAAGCTTGTCTGATCTACATCAATCTCCCGACGCTTGAATCTCCCAGAATCGACCGCATCTACAGTGGTATCTGGCAGGTTTCTTTATTCAGGATGGTTTTTAGGTCCGACCTGCTCAAAAGGAAGGTGACCCCATGCGTATAGACCGTTTAACCAGCAAATTACAGTTGGCGTTGTCCGACGCCCAATCCCTGGCCGTTGGCCACGATCATCCGGCCATCGAGCCGGCGCACTTGATGCAAGCCATGCTTGAACAGCAGGGTGGTTCGATCAAACCCCTGCTCATGCAAGTGGGCTTCGACGTCAACAGCCTGCGCAAAGAGCTGACCAAAGAGCTCGATCAATTGCCGAAAATCCAGAACCCGACCGGCGACGTCAACATGTCGCAGGATCTGGCGCGCCTGCTCAATCAGGCTGATCGTCTGGCCCAGCAGAAGGGCGACCAGTTCATTTCCAGCGAGCTGGTGCTGCTCGCCGCGATGGACGAAAACAGCAAGCTCGGCAAACTGCTGCTCGGCCAGGGCGTGAGCAAGAAAGCCCTGGAGAACGCAATCAACAACCTGCGCGGTGGTGAGGCGGTGAATGACGCCAACCACGAAGAGTCGCGTCAGGCACTGGACAAATACACCGTCGACCTGACCAAGCGCGCCGAAGACGGCAAGCTTGATCCGGTGATCGGCCGTGACGACGAAATCCGCCGTACCATTCAGGTGCTGCAACGTCGCACCAAGAACAACCCGGTGCTGATCGGTGAGCCTGGTGTGGGTAAGACCGCGATTGCCGAAGGTCTGGCCCAGCGCATCATCAACGGCGAAGTGCCGGACGGGCTCAAGGGCAAACGCCTGTTGTCGCTGGACATGGGCGCGCTGATTGCCGGTGCCAAGTATCGCGGTGAGTTCGAAGAGCGCCTCAAAGCACTGCTCAACGAACTGTCGAAGCAGGAAGGGCAGATCATTCTGTTCATCGACGAGCTGCACACCATGGTCGGCGCCGGTAAGGGCGAAGGCTCGATGGATGCCGGCAACATGCTCAAACCGGCATTGGCTCGCGGCGAGTTGCATTGCGTCGGCGCAACCACGCTCAACGAGTACCGCCAATATATAGAGAAGGATGCCGCCCTCGAACGGCGCTTCCAGAAAGTGCTGGTGGACGAGCCGAGCGAAGAAGACACCATCGCCATCCTGCGTGGCCTCAAGGAGCGTTATGAGGTTCACCATAAGGTGGCGATCACTGACGGTGCGATCATCGCGGCCGCCAAGCTCAGCCATCGCTACATCACTGATCGGCAGTTGCCGGACAAGGCCATCGACCTGATCGACGAGGCTGCCAGCCGCATCCGCATGGAGATCGACTCCAAGCCGGAAGTGCTCGATCGTCTGGAGCGTCGGTTGATTCAGCTCAAGGTTGAATCCCAGGCACTGAAGAAAGAAAGCGATGAAGCGGCGATGAAGCGCCTGGAAAAACTCCAGGAAGAAATTGTCCGCCTCGAACGTGAGTACTCGGATCTGGAAGAAATCTGGAACTCGGAAAAAGCCGAGGTACAGGGTTCGGCACAGATTCAGCAAAAGATCGAGCAATCGCGTCAGGAACTGGAAGCCGCGCGCCGTAAAGGCGACCTCAACCGCATGGCCGAATTGCAGTACGGGGTGATCCCGGATCTGGAGCGCAGCCTGCAAATGGTCGACCAGCACGGCAAGAGCGAGAACCAGTTGCTGCGCAGCAAGGTGACCGAAGAGGAAATCGCCGAAGTCGTTTCGAAGTGGACCGGTATTCCGGTGTCGAAAATGCTCGAAGGCGAGCGCGACAAGCTGATGAAGATGGAAAGCCTGTTGCACCAGCGCGTGATCGGTCAGGACGAAGCGGTGGTCGCGGTGGCCAACGCCGTACGGCGCTCGCGTGCCGGGCTGGCGGATCCGAATCGTCCGAGCGGTTCGTTCATGTTCCTCGGCCCGACCGGGGTCGGTAAAACCGAGCTGTGCAAGGCGCTGGCCGAATTCCTCTTCGACACGGAAGAGGCAATGGTGCGGATCGACATGTCCGAGTTCATGGAGAAACATTCCGTGGCGCGGCTGATCGGGGCACCACCAGGCTACGTAGGTTACGAGGAGGGCGGTTACCTGACCGAAGCGGTACGTCGCAAGCCTTACTCGGTGATCCTGCTGGATGAGGTCGAGAAGGCGCACCCGGACGTGTTCAACATCCTGCTGCAAGTGCTGGAGGATGGACGCCTGACCGACAGCCACGGACGTACGGTGGATTTCCGTAATACCGTGATTGTCATGACCTCGAACCTCGGCTCGTCGCAGATCCAGGAACTGGTCGGTGACCGTGAGGCGCAGCGTGCAGCGGTGATGGACGCGCTGACCAGTCACTTCCGTCCCGAGTTCATCAACCGGGTCGACGAAGTGGTGATCTTCGAGCCATTGGCGCGGGATCAGATCGCCGGCATTACCGAGATCCAGCTGGGCCGTCTGCGCAGTCGTCTGGTCGAGCGCGAGCTGAAGCTGGAACTGAGCCCGGAAGCGATGGACAAGCTGATTGCCGTGGGTTACGACCCGGTGTATGGCGCACGTCCGCTCAAACGTGCGATCCAGCGCTGGATCGAAAACCCGTTGGCGCAGTTGATCCTGTCAGGGCATTTCCTGCCGGGCGACACGGCAACCGGCAAGGTCGTGAACGACGAAATCGTTTTCGACTGAGCGGTAAAGCCAGTGAAATAAGGAAGGCCTCGCTTTGCGAGGCCTTTTTTTCGTTAGGCTGTTGAACTCTAAGGAAAAGGCTTGTAAAGTGCGCCCCGCAGTCAGTCACCCGCAGCATCTCAGCTCACTGAGCTGAAATCTGAAATAAGTTGCAAATCATTAACTTGAAAGCGATTTAGGGGGTTGACAGAGGTGTTCTAGGTTGTAGAATAGCGCGCCTCAGACACACGAACGCAGCGATGCGAACGACGTCTAAGAGCTGTAAGTTTCACCGTTGTAAATTGAAATATGTAGTTCCGTGATAGCTCAGTCGGTAGAGCAAATGACTGTTAATCATTGGGTCCCAGGTTCGAGTCCTGGTCACGGAGCCAATTTCAAGCCGGGGTATAGCGCAGTCCGGTAGCGCGCCTGCTTTGGGAGCAGGATGTCAGGAGTTCGAATCCCCTTACCCCGACCATTTTTGGGTCGTTAGCTCAGTTGGTAGAGCAGTTGGCTTTTAACCAATTGGTCGTAGGTTCGAATCCCACACGACCCACCATTTTTGAAACCAGGTAACACTGGGATCGAATCTTAAGATCAGAGGCCAAAAGCGCTGATCGAAGAAGGCGATCTTTGAAAGGTCGCCTTTTTTTTACCGGGGTATAGCGCAGTCCGGTAGCGCGCCTGCTTTGGGAGCAGGATGTCAGGAGTTCGAATCCCCTTACCCCGACCATATTAAAAATCCTCGTATCGAAAGATACGGGGATTTTTTTTGTCCTCGCGAAAGACAATTCCCTTCAAGTCATCGTACAACTTGCCGATAGCCCGCTAACGAGAGGGGACTGCCGCTGTTCGCCCCTTCAATCTGGCCAATACAAGAATAAGGGCGTTCGTCATGTTGCTTCGTCAGTTGAATATTGCTCCCCGTGCCGCATTGGGTTTTGCCCTGATCGCGGTCCTGGTGGCGCTGCTTGGGGTATTCGCCTTGGGGCAGATGTCGAGCATCCGTGACAGTGAGGTCGCGGTAGAGAGCCAGTGGTTGCCGAGCATTCGCGGCGGTGACGAGATTCGCGAGCTGATGTTGCGGATCCGCACGATTTCCCTGCGCATGGCCCTTGATCAGGATCCGCAGAACATCGCGACTTACCGCAGCCAGATGGACACCCGCGACAGGGAACTGAGCGAGAAGATCGCCGCCTACGACAAACTGGTCACCACGCCGGAAGGCCAGCAGCTCTATGACCAGTTCAAAAAAACCTTCGCTGCCTATCGCACCGGCATCGCGCAATCCTTCACCCTGGCCGATCAAGGCAAGCGTAACGAACTGACCAAACTGTTGCTGATTGATATGAAGACCGTGGTCGATGGCTCCGGCAAGCAGCTCAATGACCTGGCGGATCTGTTCGCCAGACAGGTTGCTGCGGAAAGCCAGAAATCCGCTGACCACTACCAGACCTCGCGCACCATCGTCAGCCTCTTCATAGCGCTGGCGGCGCTGGCTACGGTGGCGCTGGCGATGTTGCTCACCCGCAGCATCGTCCGTCCGCTGAGCAGCGCCGTCAGCGCTGCCGAAAGTGTGGCTCGGGGCGACCTGACCCGGCCGATCGAAACCCACGGTAACGATGAAGTCAGCCGTTTGCTCAAGGCGCTGGCAACCATGCAGCAGAACCTGCGGGAAACGCTGCAAGGCATCAGCGGTTCGGCCACGCAATTGGCCACCGCTGCCGATGAGCTCAACGCGGTGACGCTCGACAGCACACAAGGCCTGCAGCAGCAGAACAACGAAATCGAACAGGCAGCGACGGCGGTCAATGAAATGACCACAGCCGTTGAAGAAGTCGCTCGCAATGCCGTGTCGACATCCGATGCCACCCGCCAATCCAGTGAGTCGGCGCAACTGGGGCAGGCGCGGGTCATTGATACCGCATCGGCCATCAATGCGCTGGCCAGCGACGTGCAGCACACCGGCGAGTTGGTGCAATCGTTGGCCAACCAGTCACAGGACATCGGCAAAGTGCTGGATGTGATCCGTGCCATTGCCGAGCAGACCAACCTGCTTGCGCTCAACGCCGCCATCGAGGCGGCCCGTGCAGGGGAAAGTGGACGAGGTTTTGCGGTGGTCGCCGACGAAGTGCGGGCGCTGGCCTATCGCACCCAGCAATCGACGCAGGAGATCGAGCAGATGGTGCAGGGCATGCGCAGTGGTTCAAGCCTGGCGCTGGACTCAATGCAGGCCAGCGCTGCACGGGCCACGACCACACTGGCATTGGCCGAGCGCGCCGGGGAAGCGCTGGAAACCATCACCGCTTCGGTGCATGAGATCCATGAGCGTAATCTGGTGATCGCCAGTGCCGCCGAAGAGCAGGCGCAAGTCGCGCGGGAAGTGGATCGTAATCTGGTGAACATTCGCGACCTGTCGGTCCGTTCGGCGACGGGTGCCGATCAGACCCGTGCGTCGAGCCAAGAACTGTCGCAATTGGCCAACGCACTGCAAGGCATGGTGCGCCGCTTCCAGCTCTGATGAGCGGTGATCGATTGCAGGAATGAGCCTGCTGATTTTGTGAGCTGCACAAAACAATATGGGAGCGTGGCTTGCCCGCGATAGCGGCGGATCAGTCGACATCATCGCCGACTGAGCGACCGCTACCGCTGGCAAGCCAGCTCCCACAAATTTTGGTTTTAGTGCAGTTTCAGGCGTGGCTCGGTACCGCGACCGATCTTGCTGCCCAGCATCAGCATCGCCGTGCGGAACGGTCCGTACAGCGCCATCTGGTGCATGCGGTACAGCGACACGTAGAACATCCGCGCCAGCCAGCCTTCGAGCATCACGCTGCCGGTCAGGTTGCCCATCAAGTTACCCACAGCGGAAAAACGCGACAGCGAGATCAGCGAGCCGTAGTCGGTGTACTTGTACTCCGGCAGGGTTTTGCCCTCGATACGCAGCTTCAGCGACTTGGCCAGCAACGATGCCTGTTGGTGTGCGGCTTGTGCACGCGGCGGCACGTTGCGATCCGAACCCGGTTGCGGGCACGCGGCACAGTCACCGAAGGCGAAAATGTTTTCGTCGCGGGTGGTCTGCAACGTCGGCAGCACTTGCAGCTGATTGATGCGGTTGGTTTCCAGACCGTCAATGTCCTTGAGGAAACCCGGTGCGCGAATCCCCGCGGCCCAGACTTTCAGGCTGGCCTTGATCACGTTGCCATCGGCGGTGATCAGGCTGTCGGCGGTCACTTCGCTGACCGCCGCATTGGTCATCACATTGACCCCGAGTTTCTCCAGGGTCTTGTGCACCGGGGCGCTGATGCGTTCGGGCAGGGCTGGCAGCACTCGCGGGCCGGCTTCGATCAGGGTGATGTGCATGTTCTCCGGTTTGATCCGGTCCAGACCATAAGCTGCCAGTTCATGCGCCGCGTTGTGCAGCTCTGCCGCCAGCTCGACACCCGTGGCGCCGGCCCCGACGATGGCCACGCTGATCTGCTCGACCACATCGGTCTGTCCGGCATGCGCGCGCAGATAGTGGTTGAGCAGTTGCTGGTGGAAACGCTCGGCCTGTTTGCGGGTGTCGAGGAACAGGCAGTGCTGCGCCGCGCCCTGGGTGCCGAAATCGTTGGTGGTGCTGCCGACGCTGATCACCAGCGTGTCGTAAGGCACTTCACGCGCCGGTACCAGTTCCACGCCGTTCTCGTCGTAGGTGGCGGCCAGCTGGATTTTCTTCTGCGCCCGATCAAGCCCGCTCATGCGCCCCAGCTGGAACTCGAAGTGGTTCCATTTCGCCTGGGCAACATAGTTGAGTTCGTCTTCGGAAGAGTTCAGCGATCCGGCGGCCACTTCGTGCAGCAGGGGTTTCCAGATGTGCGTCAGGTTCGCGTCGACCAGCATCACGCTGGCCGTGCCGCGCTTGCCCAGAGTCTTACCCAGACGGGTAGCCAGCTCCAGACCGCCGGCGCCGCCGCCGACAATGACAATACGATGGGACATAGGGATAACTCGCAAGGTTTTTAAAGGAAATCGGTGCGGTTACCCGAGCGAGCGCCAGGCAGCTCATAGCGTCAGGTAACTGATAAGTCGGCTCAGCAAGCCCAGACCAATGGTCACTGCCAGCACCAGCACCAGGAGCATCCACGGCCGGAAAGGCCGGCGCTCGACACGGTGTTGGGACAACTGCAGGTACTCTTCGACATGCTTCTGGTCTTCGGGGTTCAGGCGGCTGGTCATAAAGGCCTCGTCAGGTAGACGTTGCTGAAGGTGGAGACGCTACAGCGGTTTTTATCCCGGGTTGAACGCAGCATAGCCACTGGCCGGAACCGGTTCGACAGAAACACCGTCGTCGAGGCGGATGATCCCGCTTTGTAACACCCGGGCGGTAATTCCGCCATGCCCGCGCACCGCTTGAAAGGTGCCGGGGCCGAGGTTGTTTTGCAGGCGCGCGCAGGGCTGACACCAGCCAGTGGTCTCGAATATTGCCTGACCGATGCGAAAGCGCCGACCCTTGAGACTAAACAGATTGATACCGCTGATGACCAGATTGCGCCGCAGGTCTTCAGGCTTGACCGGATGATCCTGTGACCGGCCCATCAACGTGCTGATCACGGCCAGGTGTTCGAACTGGATCAACGTCACTTGCCGTGCGTTGCGCACACCCGGGCGGGCGTGATCGCCAGTCAGTCCGGCCTCCAGTCGTGCTTCCACCGCGTCGAGTTCGATCATCGGCCCGCGAGACTCGGGGCGCACGCCGATCCAGCGCACGCGCCCGGTCTGCGGGACGTCGGCAATCAACTGCTGCAGCGGCGTCACAGGCTGATCCCGACATCGAAGACGATGCTGCGGCCGAGGTTGCTGCGCAGGAAATCCGGTGCATCAGGATGCGCGAACAGCACCCGGGCGAAGGTCGGCCCGACCAGCGACAGCGAGCGCCAGCCCTGGCGCAGATACTCGGTGGGCGGTGGAAAGTGGCTGTTGAGGTCCAGCACTTCGCGCTTCAGGCTGGCGAAGGCGATGATGTCCAGTTCGCCCAGATCCATGCCGCGTTCCTTGTAGTTGTGCGCTTTTTTGCGCAAGGTCGGCGCCAGCCGCAGCAAGAATTCATTGGCCGGGATCCGCCGTGGCTTGGCTTCACGGCGCACCAGTTGGCTGAGGGAAAATGCACTGCGCCGGCGTTGCAGTTCGTCGCGCCATTCATCGTTGAGTCGGCGGCCTTCGTCGAGCACGAAAAACACTTCGAAATTGGCATCGCGAAACAGCACGTCCGGCGGCTCGCCAGCAGGGGCAAACTCATCGGCGCGGTAGGGAATGTTCAAGCCTTGCAGCAGGCGCTGGCAGACCCAACGCTCACGCTCCCATTTGCGGGCATTGGACAGGAACGCGTTGGCTTGCTCGGCCGCGATGGTCAGCAGGCGTAAATAATCTGAGTCATCCATAAGCCCAAGCTTAGCGTTCAATTGCGACAAGCTGAAAGCACCACGCGGCAATGTGTGTCAGTGGGCGGTTGCAATGGGCGGTGTAGACTGAGGAAAACCGTCCATTAATGCCAAATCGAGGGGATGAACGTGAAATTTCGCTGGCTGCTGGTGTTGGCTGTGATTCCGCTGTGGGCCCAGGCGCTTGAAATCGGTGAGCGGCTGGCGCCCTGGACGTTGCTGGATCAATACGATCAGCCGTTCACCCTCGATAACCGCACCACGACGCTGTTGGTGGCGCGCGACATGGACGGCGCCAAGCTGATCAAGCAGGTGTTGAAAGACCAGCCAAAAGGCTATCTGGAGGCGCGTCACGCCGTGTTTGTCGCTGACATCCAGCGCATGCCGGCACTGATCGCGAAGATGTTCGCGGTTCCGGCGATGCGTGACTACAGCTACCGGGTCATGCTTGATCGTGAAGGCAGGGTGGCGTCGCGTTATCCCGGCGCGGAAGGCTCGGTGCTGTGGCTGCAACTCAAGGACGGCCGACTGCTCGAGCAGCATGAGTACACCGACGCGGCCCAACTGCACGAGGCACTGGAGAAGGCCCGCCCATGATCGGCGCCGAGTTGCTGTCACCGCAAAGCCTGACGGTCGGCTGGCTGATCTATCTGCCGGTGCTTATCTGGGCGATCTGTCGTGCGCCGTGGGTCGAGTTGTTCAGTGACAGTCGCCGTCAGCACCTGCTGTTCGGCACCGTGTTCGCCGTGTTTTTGCTGTGGATGGTGCGCAGGGATTTCGACACCGGGGTTTCTTATCACTTCATCGGCATGACCGCCGTGACACTTTTGCTGGACTGGCCGCTGGCGATTGTCGGCGGGCTGGTGGCGCAGATCGGGTTGGTGTTGCTCGGGCGTCAGGATCTGCTGGCAGTCGGGGTCAACGGTACGTTGCTGATCCTGTTGCCGGTGTTGATCACTGAGTGCGTGGCGATCATCGTCGAGCGTGCCCAGCCGCGAAATCCGTTCGTGTATATCTTCTGTTCCGGATTCTTTGCCGCGGCGTTGTCGGCCTTGTTGTGCCTGACGTTAAGCCTTAGCCTGCTGTGGTACGACGGTCTGTTTGCCATGCCGGAATGGCTGGAAGACTTCATCGGCTACCTGTGGCTGCTGATCTTTCCAGAAGCCTTCATCAACGGCATGGTGATCAGCGCGCTGGTGGTGTTCAGTCCCGAGTGGCTGGAGACCTTCAATCGCACCCGCTACCTTTCGGCGCCGTGGAAGGACGACGATCCCAAGTCTTGATCCACATCAAATCCGTCAGCCTCGCGGCATTTCATGCTCAATCAAATCCTTTCAGGAGCAGCGGCATGAGTGTTTACGAGTGGGCGAGGCAGGAAACGCGGCAGAGTCTGGAGATGGCGCTGGAGGTCGGCTTCGATCCGGGCCTGAGTTTGCGCGCCTTGCTCAGCGCGGTGGTGCAACAGAGCAAGACGGTGCGCAACGCCGAAGACCTTGCCGACGAATTGCGCTTTCTCGCGGAAAACCTCGACGACGATCAGGACTACGGCTTCATGCGGCCCTGATCGCGATCAGTGACGCGGGTCGAAATCACCGGAGAACATTTCGTCTTCGGCATCCGGAGCGACCGGAATCTTGTGCTCTTCGGACGCCCAGGCGCCGAGGTCGATCAGCTTGCAGCGATCGGAGCAGAACGGGCGGAATTTGTTCTCTGGGGTGAATTCCACGGGGGCGCCGCAGGTTGGGCAGTCAACGGTTGGGATTGGGCTCATGCTTGGCCTCCGGATAAAGTCAGGTAAAAGTGATGCAGGCGCTCGACTTCGCTGTGCAGCCAGGCGAGGTCGCGGTCGTTGACCACCACATCGTCGGCACGGCTCAGGCGGTCTTCGCGGCTCGACTGGGCCTTGAGGATCGCCTGGACCTGCTGTTCGCTGGTCTGGTCGCGCTGCAAGGTGCGTTCGATCTGCAGTTGTTGCGGGGCATCGATCACCAGGATGCGCCGGGTCATCGCGTATTGCCCGGATTCGATCAGCAGCGGTGACACCAGGATCGCATAAGGCGATTTTGCCAGCGCCAGATGGTGAGCGATTTCCTCGGCGATCAACGGATGCAGCAGGGCTTCGAGCCAGCGGCGTTCTTCCGGCACTTCAAAGATCAACTTGCGCAGGGCCGCACGGTCCAGCGTGCCATCGGCTTGCAGGACGCCGGGCCCGAAGTGTTCGGCAATCTTCGCCAGCGCCGGACGCCCCGGCTCGACCACCCAGCGCGCTGCGTGATCGGCGTCGACCACATGGATCCCGAGATCGATGAAGTGCTGGGCCGCGGCGCTTTTGCCGCTGCCGATGCCGCCGGTCAGGCCGAGAATCCAGGGTTTTTCCACAGGGGTATTCATTTCAAACCGACAAACTGCCAATAGAAGTCGGTTATTTGACCACCCCAGAGCAAGGCAATCCAGCCGGCAATTGCCAGATACGGGCCGAAGGGCATCGGCGTCGAGGTTTTCTGCTCACGCAGCCGCAGCAGAATCACCCCGACAATCGCTCCCACCAGCGACGACAGCAGAATCGTCAGCGGCAGAATCTGCCAGCCGCCCCAGGCCCCGAGCAGCGCCAGCAGCTTGAAATCGCCGTGGCCGATGCCGTCCTTGCCGGTCAGCAGCTTGAACAGCCAGAACACTGACCACAGCGCCATGTAACCGGCCACCGCACCCCACAACGCCGCGTGCAGCGAGACGAACAGCCCGAAACTGTTGACGATCAGCCCCAGCCACAACAATGGCAACACCAGCACATCGGGCAGCAGTTGATGTTCGGTGTCGATCAGGCTCATCGCCAGAAGGCCCCAGGTGAGGACGATCAACAAGGCGGCCGGCCAGCCGAACCCCAGATGCCAGGCGACGAATGCCGAGAGCAGGCCGCAAGCCAGTTCGGTCAGGGGATAACGTTTGCTGATCGGGGCGGCACACGCCGAACAGCGTCCACGCAGCAACAGATAGCTGAGCAGCGGAATGTTTTCCCACGGCCGAATCCGGTGGCGGCATTGCGGACACTGGGAGTGCGGCAGCATCAGGTTGTAGGTCGGCAGTGGCGTTTCGCTCGGCAGGCCGAGGACGTCCTGCGCCTGCTGGCGCCAATCGCGCTCGAGCATTTTCGGCAGACGCCAGACCAGCACGTTGAGGAAACTGCCCACCACCAGACCCAGCAGCAGGGCGGTGCACACAAAGGCCAGCGGATACAGACTGAAGAGTTGGTCGATAGGCATGTCAGATCGCTGAGCCGAGCTGGAAAATCGGCAGGTACATGGCCACGACCAACCCGCCGACGATGACCCCGAGCACCACCATGATGAACGGCTCCATCAGGCTGGTGAGGTTGTCGACCATGTTATCCACTTCGTCCTCATAAAAACCGGCGACCTTGTCGAGCATGTCATCCAGCGCGCCCGATTCCTCACCGATCGCGGTCATCTGTACCGCCATGTTCGGGAACACCCCGGTGCTGCGCATGGAAAAATTCAGCTGCATGCCGGTGGCGACGTCCTGGCGGATACGCAGCACGGCACGCTTGAACACCACGTTGCCGGTGGCGCCGGCCACCGAATCCAGTGCCTCCACCAGCGGTACGCCAGCGGCGAAGGTGGTCGACAAGGTGCGGGCGAATCGCGCCACCGCCGATTTGTACATCAGCGTGCCCACCAGCGGCAGCTTCAGCAGCCAGGTGTCCTTGCGGTCGCGCAATGCCTGGGATTTTTTCAGCGCATGACGGATGCCGAACACCGCTGCAATCAGGGCGCCGAGCACCGCCCACCACCATTGCTGCATGAACTCGGAGATGCTGATCACCATCAGCGTGAAGGCCGGCAGTTCAGCGCCAAAACCGGAAAATACCGCCTGAAACTGCGGCACCACTTTCACCAGCAAAATCCCCGTGACCACCATCGCCACCAGCACCACGGCTGTGGGGTAAGTCATGGCTTTCTTGATCTTGGCCTTGAGCGCTTCGCTTTTTTCCTTATAGGTTGCGACCCGTTCGAGCAACGTATCGAGTGCACCGGATTGCTCGCCGGCATCCACCAGGTTGCAATACAGCTCATCGAAATACTGCGGCTTCTTGCGCAGGGCGGCGGCGAAGCTGTTACCGGCCGCCACCTCTTGCTTCACTTCGTCCACCAGTTTGCGCATCGCCGGGTTGTCGAAGCCTTCGCCAATGATGTCGAACGACTGCAACAACGGCACGCCAGCCTTCATCATGGTTGCCATCTGCCGGGTGAACAGGGCGATGTCCTGGGCCTTGATGCGTTTGCCGAGGCTGAGCAAGGAGGTGGATTTCTTGCGCACCTTGCCCGGGTTGATGCCTTGTTTGCGCAGCTGGGCCTTGATCAGCGCAGGGTTCTGCCCGCTCAACTCGCCCGTGACCTTGCTGCCTTTGCGATCAGTGCCTTCCCAGGCGTAGATGCTGATTTTTGCTGCCTTGACCGCCATGTTCAGTCCTTGGTGACCCGGTTGATTTCTTCCAGGCTGGTGATGCCTTGCATGGCCTTGTGCAGGCCCGAGGTGCGCAGGTCGTCGAAGCCGTCGCGACGCATCTGGCTGTCGATTTCGAGCGAGTTGCCTTCGGCCATGATCAGCCGCTGCAGCTCGGAAGTGTTTTTCACCACTTCATAAATCCCCACGCGTCCCTTGTAGCCGCCGTTGCAGTGATCGCAACCGACCGGCTCGTAGATCGTGAAATTGCCGATCTGTTCCGGCGGGAAACCTTCCTTGACCAGCGTTTCGCGGGGGATTTCGATCGGTTTCTTGCAGTGGTTGCACAGCTTGCGCGCCAGGCGCTGGGCGATGATCAGGCTTACCGAGGTGGCGATGTTGAACCCGGGAATACCCATGTTGTGCAGGCGGGTCAGGGTTTCGGCGGCGCTGTTGGTGTGCAGCGTGGACAGCACCAGGTGGCCGGTCTGTGCGGCCTTGATCGCGATTTCGGCAGTTTCCAGGTCGCGGATCTCGCCGACCATGATCACGTCCGGGTCCTGCCGCAGAAACGAACGCAGGGCCTGGGCAAAATCCAGACCCTGTTTCGGATTGACGTTGACCTGGTTGATGCCTTCCATGTTGATTTCCACCGGGTCTTCGGCGGTGGAAATGTTGATGTCGACGGTGTTGAGAATATTCAGGCCGGTGTACAGCGACACGGTTTTCCCCGAACCGGTCGGCCCGGTCACCAGAATCATGCCCTGCGGCTGCTTGAGCGCCGCCATGTACAGGTCTTTCTGCGCCGGTTCGTAACCCAATGCATCGATGCCGATCTGCGCGCTGGACGGGTCGAGGATCCGGATCACCACTTTTTCGCCCCACAGGGTCGGCAAAGTGTTGACCCGGAAGTCGATCGACTTGGTCTTCGACAGGCGCATCTTGATCCGCCCGTCCTGCGGTTTGCGCCGCTCCGAGATGTCGAGGCTGGCCATGACTTTCAGGCGTGCGGCGATCCGCCCGGCCAGTTGAATCGGCGGTTTGGCCACCTCGCGCAGGATACCGTCGGTGCGCACCCGCACCCGGAAGTTTTTCTCGTAGGGTTCGAAGTGCAGGTCGGAGGAGCCACTCTTGATCGCGTCGAGCAGCATCTTGTGCACGAAGCGCACGACCGGCGCGTCATCGGCGTCGAGCCCGCCGATGGCGTCCTGGCGGCTGTCGTCGACGGACTCGACATCCATGCCGTCGAGATCGACGTCGGCCATGTCCTCCAGACCGCTGGCGTGGGTGTCGAAGAATTTCTCGATGGCCTCGGTGAGCTTGTCGTCCTCCACCAGAATGGCTTCGGTGCTCAGCCCGGTGCTGAACTGAATGTCATTGATCGCTTGATGATTGCTCGGGTCGGAAATGCCCACGAACAGTTTATTGCCACGGCGCCACAAGGGCAGGGCGTGGTGCTGGCGCACCAGTTTTTCACTGACCAGGCCTTTGGGCTGGGTTTCCTTGTCCAGGCAATTGAGGTCCATGAAGGCCATGCCGAAATGCTCTGAAGCGATCTCGGCCACCTGTGAGCTCTTCACCAGTTTGTTCTGTACCAGGTAGCTGACCAGCGACAGCCGATTGCGCTGCGCCTGTTGCCAGGCCTGCTGGGCGCTTTTTTCCGTGAGCAGTTCGGCCTGTACCAACTGCTTGGCCAGACCGCTCAGAGCGATGTCATTCATGGGAGTTCCGGAAGCTGACAGTTCATGACTTATAGCCTAGTCAAGTGACAGCGCCAAACACCCTCGGTGCAGGTGACAAAAAGTGTCAGATAGTGCGGTTACGGGTTGTAGGAAAGCGCGACTCGGCACCTTTATGCCGAGCGTGCGGGGTCTGCAAGCGGTTGGCACGGCCTATGCTGAGCCCTTTGCAGATCATGAGATTCCGACTCATGCATGGAGAGCCTGTCTATGAACAAACAAAAGGGTTTCACTCTGATCGAGCTGCTGATCGTGGTGGCGATCATCGGCATTCTGGCGACCATCGCCCTGCCGCAATACTCCAAATACCAGGCCCGTTCGAAAGTGACAGCAGGTCTGGCAGAAATCAGCGCGCTCAAAGTGCCGTTTGAAGACACCATCAATCAAGGTACGGATCCGACGCTGACACTGGTGGCGGGCGGCGCTTCCGCGACCACGTCGAACTGCACACTGGCGGCCTCTGGGACGGCCTCGACCGGTGCCGGCACCATCACGTGCACACTGGTGAACGCACCGGGTCCGGTATTGGGTAAGACGATCACGCTCACCCGTTCAGGCGCTGCAACGGGCAGCACCTCTGGCGTGTGGACCTGCGCAACCACCGTCAACCCTGACTACTCGCCAAAAGGTTGCACTGCCAGCGGCACTTGATGCGAGGGCCTGAATGGCAAATGCCCCGATCTTCGGGGCATTTTCATTTCCAGAGCAGTAAAAAAAGCTTCAATAATTTCAGCCATTTAGGAACTTTCCAAAAAACCGCAACTTGCATGTCGATAATCCACACGTCATGCAAATTGCATGATTCCGAAAATTTGTCTAATTCATAACTAATTGATTTATAAAGATTTATTGTCTTTCGAAAAGTTGGCACAGCCTTCGCAATATACCCAGTAACCCTGCTGACAAGACAACCAGCAGACTTTCCAGAAAAACAGGAGTTACTCGTATGAAGAAGTTCGCTATCACTGCCGCTGCTGCTACCGCGCTGACCCTGACCATGGCTTCCGGTGCTTTCGCACAATCCACCCAGGCTACTCAGGCTCCAATGACTCTGGCTGCTGGTGAAATGACCAAGGCTAAAGAAGCTACTTCCGATACTTGGATCACTACCAAAGTCAAAAGCGACCTGGTAACCGAAAAAGGCATTCCTGGTACCGACATCAAAGTCGAAACCAACAAAGGTGTGGTTTCCCTGTCTTCTGACGTCGCTGTCACCGAAGCTCAGAAAACCACCGCTGTGAACATCACCAAGAAAATCAAAGGCGTCAAAGCGGTCTCCGCTGACGGCCTGAAAGCCGAGTAAGGCATGACTTCTCGCCTGGACCGGGAGAAGACGCGACAGACGGGCCGAGCAATACGTCTGCCGCAACTTTAGAGTTCATGCGAACGGTCACACGGATGTGACCATTACGGGCCCCGGCACTTGTGTCGGGGCCTGTTCTATTGGGTAGAAGCAAAAGATCGCAGCCTCCGGCAGCTTCTACAGTGGAATGCATTTCCCTGTAGGCGCTGCCGGAGGCTGCGATCTTTTGATCTTTCAGTTACCGCGCTTGCTGTTGATCTGCCGCAGGCGACTGCCTTCAAAGCGCAGGTATTGATACATGCCGTTGTTCGGGCCGTAGGTCCATTCCTCGACCTGAAATTCTTCGCGCCGGTTGGCGCTGCGTTTGTAGCCGAGGACATCGCGGCTGACCGGTTCGCCGCATTTCTGCAGCACTTCGCTGGCACGGTCGCCGAGACTGACCAACTGGCTGCCGCAACGCAGCGTGTCAGAGGCCAGCGCAGGGCTGCCGGCGAGCAGCAGCGTCAACGCAGCCAGCCATTTGCGCTTCATCATTCGGCGTCCAGATGCATTTGCGTCACGACCCGACCATCGCTTTCGGCCTCGCCAAGGTTAGCGTCGATGAAGTACACGCGATCATCTGCCAACTGGCCTTTGTCGACCAGATAGTCCTTGATGCTGCTGGCGCGTTCCTGACCCAACTGCCGCAGCAGGACATCGCTGGAGCTCCAGAACTTGATCACGCCGTCACGCATTTTCGCCGTGCGTTCTTCCTTGCCCAGATCCTTCCATTCGGCCGGCGGCTGGGTTTTCAGACGCGTGCGGTAGATGCCTTCGAGCAACGGGCCTTTCTCGTTCTCCGGCACTTGCAGCAGGGAAGCCTGGGCTGGCACCTTGTCGCCACGGCGCTGGAGCATCTTGTAGTAGTTGTACTGGTATTCGCGTTCCAGACGCTGTTCGGCCAGCAGCGGACCGTCGCTGCTTTGCGCGGCGGTGCCTTCGATCTCCAGGCGCAGGGTCGGACGTTCCTTGAGCGCCTGGGACAGTTTGTCCAGCGCTGATTCGGCGTCTTTGCTCAGGTCGCTCGAACCTGGGGCAAAGGACACGGTGCCGAGGTCTTCAGAGCCGCCGCCACTGACCAGTCCGCCAATCAGCTTGAACGGCGCGGCAGCCGCTTTGACGATCAGATTGCGCAGGGTCTGCCAGACGATCGGCATTACGCTGAATTGCGGGTTGTTGAGGTCGCCGGTGACCGGCAATTCGATGGAAATCTTGCCATCGACGTCCTTGAGCAGGGCAATAGCCAGTTTCAACGGCAGGCTCACGGCATCCGGGCTGTCGACTTTCTCGCCGAGTTGCAGCTGCTCGACCACCACTTTGTTTTCAGCCTTCAACTGGCCCTTGGTGATCAGGTAGTGCAGGTCGAGATTGAGCCGACCCTTGCGGATGCGGTAGCCGGCGAATTTGCCGGAATACGGGGTGAGCGTGGTCAGTTCGACGCGTTTGAAACTGGTAGCGATATCGAGGCTGGCCATCGGGTCGAACGGATTGACCGCACCTTTGATGGTCACCGGCGCATAGCGGTCGACCTTGCCCTTGACGTCGACGCTGGCCGGTTTCGCCTGACGGCTGTCGATGGTGCCGATCTGGCCGTTGAGTTGCTGGATTGCCGTGGCGAAGTTAGGGGTCAGGCTGAAGTCGGCGAAGTTGGCCGAGCCGTCATTGATCGCGATACCGCCAATGTGAATGCCCAGCGGTTTCGAGTTACTGGCGGGTTTGGCTGCTGCCGTTTTCGCCCCGGAATCGGCAGGTTGCGGGATCAGCAAATCATCAATGTTGGTGGTGCGGTCATCGTTGATCATGAACCGCACATACGGCTGGAACAGGTTGACCTTGTCGATCGACACACTGTCACCGTGTTGATAGTTGATGCCTTCAACCACCACTTGCTGCCATTTGAGGAAGTCGCGGGTTTTCAGGGTGTCGAGGGTGTGCAGTTGATCGATCTGCGCGCGCCCGGTAACGCTGAGTGCCAGTGGCTCGGTGCTCTTGAGGTTGACCTTGAGGTCACTGCCGAGCATACCGCTGCGCAATTCCAGGCGAATGAACGGATTGATGTAGGACTGCGCGACACGCAGGTCGATGTCTTGGGTCTTCACGTTGAGCTGGGCGGTAACCGGTGCGAGGTTGACCACGCCGTCGGCGTTGATCTTGCCTTGTTTGCCCAGACCGCTGTCGAGCCTGACCTTGAAGGGCGAACCGTTGAGGCTGTCGAAATCCTGCAGGTCGATATTCAGCGGCGTCACATCCAGCGCCACCGGCGGGTTGGCCGAACGGTCGGCGAGATGCACGGTGTAGTTGCGCAGTTGCACATCCTTGAGCAGCACCTGCCAGGGCTTGCTCGGCGCAGCCGGCTCTTTCGGCGAGTCGGCGGCGGCCGGAGTGGTCTTGGGTTCGGCGGCGGCCTTGGCGGCAGGCTTCGAGGGTTGGCTGGCGAACAGTTTCTGCCAATCGAGATGGCCGTCGGCTTCGAGCGCGGCCCAGGTTTCCAGTTTGTTGCTGCGGATCTTGCCGACCACTACCTGCTGTTTGGCCAGGTCCAGCGAGGTCTCGCTGACATCAAGGCGTTCGAGTCTGGCCAGCGGACGTCCGTCCGGCGCCTTGATTGCGAACGGCGCAATATTCACCGCGACGTTGTTCAGCAGCAGTTCGGTTTCTTTCGACAGATTCAGTTTGTACTCGGTGCTGAGGTTGATCACGCCGTCTTCGAGCACCAGCGGCAGCGCGTCACGCACATAGGGCCAGAAGGATTTCATCTTGCCGTCGGTGACTTTCAAGGTGCCTTCAGAGGTGAACGGGATCAGGCTGAAGTTGCCTTTCCAGTCGATCTGCCCACCGGCCGGGCCGGCAGCCACCAGGGTCATGTCGGCATTGTCTTCGGGGAGGGTGCTGAGGTTTTTCAGTTCGAAGTCGAGTTTGTCGTAAAGGAACTCGATGGGCTCGCTCGGCCGCGCGTCCTCGAAATGCACGTTGCCGCCGGCCAGCTGGATGCGGTCGATGCGCAGCGGGAACGGTTTGGCATTCGGATCGGCCGGGGTCGGTTCGCTGGCGGGAATCTTGAACAGGCCCAGCAGATTGAGCTGGCCGTCCTTGGCGAAGAGGATTTCGGTCTTGGGCTTGTCCAGCTCGATATCGGCCAGGTGCAGCGCCTTGGTCCACAGGCTGTCGAGTTGCAGGTTGGCGTACAGCCGCTCGAAGCCGACCTGCTCCTTGCCCGGCTCACCGACGACCAGGCCCCACAGGGTGACTTCAAGGCTGAACGGATTGAGCTCGATGCGCTGGATGTGCGCAGGCACAGTGGCGTAGTTCGCCAGTTGCTGGTTGGCAATGCGCAGGGCGACGCCCGGCAAAATCAGAAACCCCAGCAGGCTGTAGAGGGCCAGAGCAGTCAACAAGGCGCCAATCGCGCGAATCAATCCTTTGGGCATGTGCGGCTTCATCTGTCTGAATCGGAGTGCCTTGGAGTATGGCACGCGATTCTGGTTCCGAAGTACATCGTGGGGTGCAGGATTGTTCAGATTGTTCTGTAGGAACACATCCCGTGTGGGAGCGAGCCTGCTCGCGAAGGCGTTCTATCAGTCACCCTGTCTGGTGGCTGATACACCGCTTTCGCGAGCAGGCTCGCTCCCACCTTGGATAGGTATCCGCCGCGCGAGCGGTTCAGAGCTGCAGGATCAGGGTTTTCAGCGGTGGCTGTTGGTCCAGCGACGGGAAGTCCGCGCCCGGGGTCATCACGCTCCATTCGCGCACCGGTCGCCCGGCCTTCTCTGCACAACGCAGGACCTGTTCGCGCCAGTCGTCCATGCTGACTTTCGCCAGGTTGTTGCAGCAGATCAGCACGCCGTTGTCGGCGGTGGTCAGTAGCGCCGGTTTGAGCAGGCTTTGATAGTCGCGCAGCAGGTCGACGGTGCCGAATGCGCTCTTGGCCCAGGCCGGAGGATCGAGCAGCACCAGATCGTATTGGCGCTGTTCGAGGCGCTGATAGCTCGGCAGTTTCTGCCCGCGCCGCTGGCTGATCGGCAGCCCGGCGAGCTGACGGATCGCCGGGAAATAATCGGACTGGATAAATTGCATCTCGGGCAATTGCGGGTTGAGCAGGCCGTTCTCACGGCCGACCGCCAGATTACCTTCGGCGAAATCCAGATTGCACACCTCGCGCGCACCACCTGCAGCGGCACTCAGGCCAACGCCACAGGTGTAGGCAAAGAGGTTGAGCACACTTTTACCCTTGGCGTGATCCTTGACCCAGCCGCGAGTGTTGCGCAGGTCGAGGAACAGCAGCGGATCCTGGCCGGCATGCCGCCCGCGCACGCGATAGTTCAGGCCCCATTCGTGACCGACCAGATCCGCCAGCGCGGCGTCATCGGCTTTGTAGACATTGTCTTCGCGGTCGATCCGCGAGTTGCCGCGGGAGCGGTCGTTGTAGACCAGCAGGGTGTCAAACCCCAGCGTCTGGTTGGCCATGGCGTGCAGTTGCAGCAGGTCGTCGCGTTCCAGCGTCTGGTGAAAGCTCTGCACCAGCAATTGCGGACCGTAGCGGTCGACGGTCAGGCCACCGGCGCCTTCCTGGCTGCCGTGGAACAGCCGATAGCAATCGGTGCCCTGGCTGTGCAGCTCAGCGAGCAGGTCCTGGCGTTTATCGAGGGCGGCGCGCAGCGCCTGATTCAAGGAAGACATGCGTGCGCCTTGCTGGTGAGAATGTGGGCGCGGGAGTTTAGCATTGTGCAGCTACAGATGCCCTGAGCCATTGCTCAGACCTGTGGCGAGGGAGCTTGCTCCCGCTCGAGTGCGAAGCGCTCGCAACATTTCGAGAGTCGCTGCGCAACCCAGCGGGAGCAAGCTCCCTCGCCACAGGTTCTGTGTATAGATCAGATCAACAAACCCATCCGTCGTTTGGCTCGCTGCACCGAACCATTGCGCATCGCCCAGCGCAGCATCGGTGCACTGCG
The DNA here is from genome assembly GCF_055760375.1 of Pseudomonas sp. m6p. NCBI lineage: Bacteria > Pseudomonadati > Pseudomonadota > Gammaproteobacteria > Pseudomonadales > Pseudomonadaceae > Pseudomonas > Pseudomonas sp. m6p. Next base: position 4,761,433 of record NZ_CM147084.1, on the reverse strand, counting down.
CTTGACGCTGGCGCGGATCAGCTGGCGTTGCAGCGGATTCTGCCGTATGCCGAACATGGCGCTGGCCCAGTCCGGCAGCAGATCGATGCCGGCCTTCATCATCAGGTCGCCAAAAGGTCGGGCCAGCACGCTTGGGGCCGGGGCGTCGAGCAGCAGGCGCAGGACTTCGCGGCTGCGCTCATCACAGAGCAGTTGCGAGCGCATGTGTTGCAGATAGTCGGCCACGGCCTGCCGCGACTTCGGCACGTCCCGCGCACCCAGGCGCTCGGCGACCACGGCGATTTCTGCGTAGTAGCGATCCTGATCCGCCCCCGACAATTGCGGGTTGCGGTAACGCAAATGCGCGGCAAGAAAATGGCTGACCTCGGCCACATGCACCCACGTCAGCAGGTCCGGATCGCTGGCCGCATACGGCCGGCCGTCCGGCGCGGTACCGACCACTTGCAGGTGAATGGTGCGCACTTTGTCGATCAGCCATTCGGCGTCGCGGCGCGAGCCGAACGTGGTGCCGGAGACAAACTGACTGGTGCGGCGCAAACGCCCGAGCATGTCCTGGCGAAAGTTGGAATGATCCCAGACCCCGGCCAGCGCCAGCGGATGCAGGGCTTGCAGCAACAACGCGCTGATGCCGCCGATCAGCATGCTGCTGAAATCGCCGTGTACCTGCCAACTGATCGAGTCCGGCCCGAACAGCCCGGGATCGCCCTTGGGGTTTTCCAGATCAAGCTGACCGAGGGACAGCCCGGTCAGGCTCATGAGTTGGTTTTCGATACGGCTGCGAAGGAATTCCATGACAACTCATAGGTGATGAACGGGCGCGGCCGGGTGACCGCGCCACGGATGTTACTGATTGAGGCGCTTGTCGATCAAACCTTGCACCACGCTCGGATCGGCCAGGGTCGAGGTGTCACCGAGGCTGTCGAGTTCGTTGCAGGCGATCTTGCGCAAGATGCGCCGCATGATCTTGCCCGAGCGGGTTTTCGGCAAGGCCGGCGCCCACTGGATCAGGTCCGGTTTGGCGAAGCTGCCGATTTCATTGCTGACGTGGGCGAGCAACTCTTTCTTCAGCTCATCGCTCGGCTCGAAGCCGTTCATGGGGGTGACGAAGGCGTAGATGCCCTGGCCTTTGACGTCGTGCGGGTAACCGACCACGGCGGCCTCGGCGATGCTGTCGTGCAGCACCAGCGCACTTTCCACTTCGGCGGTGCCGATGCGGTGGCCGGAGACATTGATCACGTCATCGATGCGCCCGGTGATCCAGTAATCGCCGTCCTCGTCGCGGCGTGCGCCATCGCCGGTGAAATAATAGCCGGGGTAGGGCTTGAAGTAAGTGTCGACCATCCGTTGCGGGTCGCCGTAGACGCTGCGGATCTGCGCCGGCCAACTCGACTTGATCGCCAGCACGCCGCTGCCGGCGCCTTTGATTTCCTTGCCGTGCTCGTCGAGCAGCACCGGTTGCACGCCGAACATCGGCTGCGTGGCGCAACCCGGTTTGATCCGCTGGGCACTCACCAACGGGCTGAGCATGATGCCGCCGGTTTCGGTCTGCCACCAGGTATCGACAATCGGGCAGCGCTGCTCGCCGACCACGTTGAAGTACCATTCCCACGCCTCCGGGTTGATCGGCTCACCGACACTGCCGAGCAGTCTGAGGCTTTGGCGCGACGTTTCCTGCAATGGCCCGGCACCTTCGCGCATCAACGCGCGCAGGGCAGTCGGCGCGGTGTAGAAGATGTTGACGTGGTGTTTGTCGATCACCTGCCAGAAGCGTGAAGTGCTCGGGTAGCTCGGCACGCCTTCGAAAATCAGCGTGGTCGCGCCATTGGCCAGCGGGCCGTAGACGATGTAGCTGTGGCCGGTGACCCAGCCGACGTCGGCGGTGCACCAGAACACTTCGCCCTCGCGGTAATCGAGCACGTACTTGAAGGTCATCGCCGCTTGCAGCAGGTAGCCGCCGGTGGTGTGCAGCACACCTTTGGGTTTGCCGGTGCTGCCGGAGGTGTAAAGGATGAACAGCGGATCCTCGGCGTCCATCGGCTCCGGCGGGCAGTCGTCGCTGACGTCACGCACGGCTTGGTGATACCAGAGGTCACGGCCCTCGACCCAATCGACCTTGCCTTGAGTGCGTTCGACCACGACCACGGTGCTGACGTCCGGGCAACTGTGCAGGGCCTTGTCGACATTTTGCTTGAGCGGTACGAATTTGCCGCCGCGCACGCCTTCGTCGGCGGTGATCACCGTGCGGCAGTCGGCATCGAGGATGCGGTCGCGCAAGGAGTCCGGGGAGAAGCCACCGAACACCACCGAGTGAATCGCGCCGATCCGCGCGCAGGCGAGCATCGCGTAGGCCGCCTCGGGGATCATCGGCATGTAGATGCACACCCGGTCGCCTTTTTTCACGCCACGGCTTTTCAGCACATTGGCCAGGCGGCAGACATGATGGTGGAGTTTTTTGTAAGTGATCTGCGTCGATTCGGCAGGGTCGTCGCCTTCCCAGAGAATCGCGGTCTGCTCGCCGCGTTGTGCGAGGTGGCGGTCGATGCAGTTGTAGCTGACGTTCAGTTGGCCGCCAGCAAACCAGGCAGCTTCACCGGTTTTCAGGTCGTAGCGCTGAACGGTCTGCCACGGTGTGCTCCAGTCGAGGAAGCGCGTGGCCTGTTCGGCCCAGAAGGTGCTGGGGTGTTCAATCGATTCGCGGTACAGGCGCTTGTAGTCGTCCTGACTCAACTGCGCAGCCCGGCGGACGGCATCGGCTTTGGGGAACGTGCTGATATCGAACATGACGGTTCCTTATTCTTGTTGTGCGACAGGAATAAAGATGCGCCGAGCGGCCTGGAGGTTCAAGTCATCCCTGAAACAACTGTGGGAGCGAGCCTGCTCGCGAATGCGCTGTATCAGCCACAAAGATGCTGAATGACACACCGAATTCGCGAGCAGGCTCGCTCCCACATTGGAAATGGCTTGCCCACAGGATTTGTGGGCAAGCCATTCACCTCACCCGCGGTGACGACCGCGGAAGTAGTTGATCAGGCCTTGGGTGGAAGCATCGTCAGCAACGGTTTCATCGCTGCCGACCAGACGGTTGTAAACGCCTTTGCCCAATTCCTTGCCCAGTTCCACGCCCCACTGGTCGAAGGCGTTGATGCCCCAGACCACGCTCTGCACGAACACTTTGTGCTCGTACATGGCGACCAGCGCGCCAAGACGACGCGGGCTGATGCGCTCGACCACAAGGGTGTTGCTCGGGCGGTTGCCCGGAATCACCTTGTGCGGCGCGAGTTTGCGCACCTGCTCTTCGCTCATGCCTTTTTCGCGCAGTTCGGCCTCGGCTTCCGGCAGGGTCTTGCCGAGCATCAGCGCCTGGCTCTGCGACAGGCAGTTGGCGTACAGCCACTGATGGTGATCGGAGACTGGGTTGAAGCTGACGATCGGCACGATGAAGTCGGCCGGAATCAGTTGGGTGCCCTGGTGCAGCAACTGGTGATACGCGTGTTGACCGTTGCAGCCGACGCCGCCCCAGATCACCGGGCCGGTATCGGTCGACACCGAGGTGCCGTCCTGACGCACGCTCTTGCCGTTGGATTCCATGTCCAACTGTTGCAAGTGCTTGGTGATGTTGCGCAGGTAGTGGTCGTACGGCAGGATCGCGTGGCTTTGCGCGCCCCAGAAGTTGCCGTACCACACGCCGAGCAGGGCCAGCAGCACCGGCATGTTCTGTTCAAACGGTGCGCTCTGGAAATGCTGGTCCATGGTGAAGGCACCGGACAGCAGTTCCTTGAAGTTGGACATGCCGATGGCCAGGGCAATCGGCAGACCGATGGCCGACCACAGCGAGTAACGACCGCCGACCCAGTCCCACATCGGGAAGATGTTTTCTTCGCGAATGCCGAACGCAACGGCCGCCGCGTTGTTGCTCGATACCGCGATGAAGTGGCGATACAGCTCGGCTTCCGAACCACCCTGAGCCAGATACCAGGCGCGGGCGGCCTGAGCGTTTTTCAGGGTCTCGAGGGTGTTGAAGGATTTCGATGAAACGATGAACAGCGTGGTTTCGGCGCGCAGCTTCTGCGTCAGCTCGTGGAACTCACTGCCGTCGATGTTCGCCAGGTAATGGCAACGCACGCCTTTCTGCGCATAGGACAGCAATGCTTCGGAAACCAGCTCAGGGCCGAGGAACGAGCCACCGATGCCGATGTTGACCACGTCAGTGATCGGCTTCTCGGTGTAACCACGCCACAGACCGTCGTGGATGCGGCCAACCAGATCGGTGATCTGGTTCAGCACCTTGTGCACTTCCGGCATCACGTTGACGCCATTGACCGACAGCTTGTCGCCCACCGGGCGGCGCAGGGCGGTATGCAGCGCCGGGCGGCCTTCGGAGGCGTTGACGATTTCGCCGTCGAACAGCGCTTTGATCGCGCCTTTCAGATCGACTTCATTGGCCAGGCCCACCAGCAGGTTGCGGGTCTCGGCGTTGATCAGGTTCTTCGAATAATCGAGAAACAGGCCGCAGCTGCTGAGCGTGAATTGATTGAAGCGCTGCGGATCGGCGTTGAAGGCCTCGCGCATGCTGAAATCCTGCATGGCTTGGCGGTGATCTTTCAACGCCTGCCAGGCAGGCAGAGCGGTAACGTCATGAGGAGTGCGGTAGTACGCCATCGCTGCGGTTTTCCTTTTTACTTGAACGGCCTTTTGAACACAGAACAGACCGATACGCCCTGGTTGGGCGAGGGTCAAATGCGTCGACACGATTTTTCAACGCAGGGCGAATACAGTAAACCTCGCGCTGCGATCTGTCTTGACTTCTTCTGACCTGTTCCCTGTACTTTTTTAACATCAATACCGGGAACGGGCCGACCAATGGAAGGGGAGTGGCGTCTCGAAGCGGCTCAGGCGAGCTGAACCGGAATCGCGTTGCTGGTGTGGCTCAGCTCATTGCCCGGGGCCATGTACAGCATGCGCGGTTTGAAATTGACCAGTTCCGCTTCGCTGTAATGGGCGTAGGCGCAAATGATCACGCGGTCGCCGACCTTGGCCTTATGCGCGGCTGCGCCGTTCACCGATATCATCCGTGAACCTTCTTCGCCACGAATCGCGTAGGTGGTGAAGCGTTCGCCATTGTCGACGTTGTAAATCTGGATCTGCTCGTATTCACGGATGCCGGACAAGTCCAGCCACTCGCCATCAATGGCGCAGGAACCTTCGTAATCGAGTACCGCATGAGTGACTTCGGCGCGGTGCAGCTTGGCCTTGAGCATGATGGCTTGCATGAGGGATTTCCCGGGTTGGAAGCGAACGGCTGGCAGTGTGCCCGAAGGCTTTGGGGGCGGCAATACAACGCAAAAGATCGCAGCCTGCGGCAGCTCCTACATGGACTCATGTGTAGGAGCTGCCGCAGGCTGCGATCTTTTGATCTTGCTTTAAACGGGGGTATCGAGGTTCAGGTGCAGGTTGTCGATCAACCGCGTGGTGCCGAGGAACGCGGCCACCAGAATCACCAGATCGCGGTCTTCAGCGGTCGCCGGACGCAAGGTCAGGGCGTGGCGGATTTCCAGATAGTCCGGGCGCAGGCCGGCGGCCTCCAGCTGTTGCACCTGAGCGGCGATCAGCGCCGGGTAGTCGCGCTCGCCTTGTTTGATCGACTCGGCGATTGCGCTCAGGGTCCGATAAACCACCGGGGCCACCGCACGTTGGTCTTCGCTGAGGAAACCGTTGCGCGATGACAGCGCCAGGCCGTCGGCGGCACGTACGGTCGGTTCGCCGATGATCTGGATCGGCATGTTCAAGTCATGCACCAGCGCGCGGATCACCGCCAGTTGCTGGAAATCCTTCTGACCGAAGATCGCCAAGTCCGGCTGCACCATGTTGAACAGCTTGCTGACCACCGTCGCCACACCTTCGAAGTGCCCCGGACGGCTGGCGCCACACAGGCCTTCAGACAGTTGCGGCACGCTGACCCGGGTCTGCCCGGTCATGCCGTCGGGGTACATCTCTTCGACTGTCGGGGCGAACAGCAAATGGCAGCCGGCTTGCAGCAGCTTTTCCTGATCCGCCGCCAGGGTGCGCGGGTACTTGTCGAGGTCTTCGCCGGCGCCGAACTGCAGCGGGTTGACGAAGATGCTGGCAACCACGAAGTCCACGCGCTGTGTGGCTTTGGTGATCAACGCAATGTGACCGCTGTGCAGGTTGCCCATGGTCGGCACGAAGCCGATGCGCTTGCCTTCACTGCGGGCGCGGGCCACGGCGGCACGCAATTCGCGTACGGTTTTGACAGTGTTCATGCAGAGAATCCGTGTTCGAGGCCTGGGAACGTAACGCCTTTGACTTCGTTGACGTAGGCCTTCAGGGCGGACTGGATGCTGTCCTGACCCTGCATGAAGTTCTTGACGAATTTCGGCACGCGACCGGTGATCGACAGGCCGAGCATGTCGTGCAGCACCAGTACCTGACCGTCGGTATCGCTACCGGCGCCAATCCCGATGACCGGAATCTTCACGGCCTGGCTGATTTCCGCCGCCAGTTCGCTCGGCACGCATTCGAGCAACAGCATGGCGGCCCCAGCCTGTTCCAGCGAGATCGCATCGGCACGCATCTGCCGCGCCTGGTTCTCGTTGCGGCCCTGCACTTTATAGCCGCCAAGAATGTTCACCGCCTGTGGGGTCAGGCCCATGTGCGCGCAGACCGGCACACCGCGTTCGGCCAGCAGGCGGATCGACTCCGCCAGCCACAGCGCACCTTCGACCTTGATCATGTGCGCGCCGGCCTGCATCAGCGTGGCGCTGTTGGTCAGGGTTTGCTCGATCGTGGCGTTGGCCATGAACGGCAGGTCAGCCAGGATCAGGGCGTCGGTGTTGCCGCGTTTGACGCAAGCGGTGTGATAGGCCATTTCTGCGATGGTCACCGGCAAGGTGCTGTCGTGCCCTTGCAGAACCATGCCGAGGGAGTCGCCCACCAGCAGCACTTCGACACCGGCCTCGTTGCAGGCGTGGGCGAAGGTCGCGTCATAGCAGGTCAGCATGGTGATCTTTTCACCTTTCTGCTTGAGGCTCTGGAGCGTGGTCAGGGTGATGGCTGGCATGTAAAAAATCCTCGTTCAGGCGCTCTGGAAACTACTGCGAGTAACGCGCGTGATTCTTCGTCTACTCAGGCGCACGGTCTTTTGTCGTGCTTATAAGGCCTGGATTGCGCCCGTATGTGCCGTGTTGGCGGCAGCGGGACGCCTATAGTCGTGAGGAGAACCTAGGAAGTCAATTGCGTGTGTTACCGCATTGTTACGAGGGGAGTGTTACCGGCGTTACTGATGCGATTCAGCGGTGCGGCGGGACTGATCGGGAGGTTTTTTGTCCGACAAAAAACGAACACGGAACATCGTTTTTGTGGCGAGGGGATTTATCCCCGATGGGCTGCGGAGCGGCCCTTAAATGGTAGTACGCATTAATCAGTCACACCGTATTAGCCGGTTTTGCGACGGCTGCGCAGCCGATCGGGGATGAATCCCCTCGCCACAGAGGCCCCATCCACAGGGGGAGATTTGCGTCAGGCGTGGGAGAGGCGTTCGAGGCCGACGAACGGGCAGGCGGCGAGCAGGTCAGCCAACGTGCGGCCATCGGCCAGGCGCAGATCGGCGGGAGCCAGTTCGGCCAGAGGATAGAGCACGAATGCCCGCTCCTGAATCTGGTAGTGCGGGACTTTCAGTCGCGGCTCGTCGATCAGGCGATCACCGAACAACAGGATATCCAGATCCAGCGTGCGCGGCCCCCAGCGCTCCAGGCGCTCCCGACCTTGATCGTTTTCGATGGCTTGCAGGGCATCGAGCAGGTCGAGCGGCGCGAGATCACTGTCGAGGGCAGCGACCGCGTTGGTGTAACGCGGTTGTCCCGGCAGCAGTGAATCGCTCTGATAGAACGCCGAAACACCAGCAAGGGAAGTCTGCGGCAATTGCCCCAGCGCATTGAGCGCGCTGCGCAATTGTTCGGCCGGGTCAGCGAGGTTGCTGCCCAGACCGATATAGATGCGTTCCATGCCTTATTCGCCCGTCGAGCTTGAAGCCCCGGCGCGCTTGCGCTTGGAACCACTGCTGCGGCGACGTTTGCGTGGCGCACCGCTGGCGTCATCACCTTTGCCGCTGAGATCGCGGATCATGTCGCGACGTTCGCTGTCGTTGGCGTCCTGATAATCCGTCCACCATTCGCCCAGGCCGTCGGTTTCCTCGCCAGCGCTTTCACGCAGCAGCAGGAAGTCGTAACCGGCGCGGAAACGTGGATTGTCCAGCAACAGGTCGGCGCGTTTGCCGCTGCGGCGTGGCAGACGTTCCTGCATGTCCCAGATCTCGCGGATCGGCATGGTGAAGCGCTTTGGAATGGCGATGCGCTGACACTGTTCGGCGATCAGCTCATGCGCGGCTTCCTGCATGGCCGGAATCGGCGGCATGCCACGCTCTTGCAGGCGCAATACGCGGGCCGGCAGGGCAGGCCACAGCAGGGCGGCAAACAGGAACGCCGGTGTGACCGGTTTGTTCTGTTTTATGCGCAGGTCGGTGTTGGTCAGCGCTTCGCTGATCAACGTGTGGGTGTATTCCGGGTTGTATTCCAGGGCGTCGGCACTGGCCGGGAACAGTGGGGCAAACAGTTGCAGATCGACCAGCATCTCGAAGGTGATCGCGCCGTGGCCGGAGAGGAACAGCTTGAGCACTTCCTCGAACAGGCGAGCGGACGGGATCTCGCGCAGCATCGGCGCCAGGTCGCGGATCGGCTGCACGGTGTGCTTCTCGATGCCGAAATTCAACTTGGCGGCGAAACGCACGGCCCGCAGCATCCGTACCGGATCTTCCTGGTAACGCTGCTTCGGATCGCCGATCAAACGGATCAGGTGATTACGGATGTCGTGTACGCCGTTGGCGTAATCGAGAATGCGCTCACTGACCGGATCGTAATACAGGGCGTTGATGGTGAAGTCGCGACGTTGCGCGTCTTCTTCCAGGGTGCCGTAGACGTTGTCGCGCAGAATCCGTCCGCTCTCGTTACGCGAAGACTGGTTGCTGTCTTCGTCGTCTTCATTGACCGGGTGATTGGCGCGGAAGGTCGCGACTTCAATGATTTCGCGACCGAAATGGATATGCACCAGCTTGAAGCGGCGACCGATGATCCGCGCATTGCGGAATTCGGCTCGGACTTGCTCGGGGGTGGCGCTGGTGGCGACGTCGAAATCCTTGGGCGTGATGCCCAGGAGCATGTCACGCACGCAACCGCCGACCAGATAGGCCTGGTAACCGGCGCCCTGCAAGCGTTCGACGATATTCACCGCATAGCGGCTGAATTGCCCCTTTTGCAGCGAATGTTGGCCGCTGTTGAGCACTTCAGGAGTGCTGCGGATGTGTTGCGTACGACGCACGGGTGTTCGGAATGACTGGAACAGCTTCTTCAGCATGGGATGCACTGTTTGAAGGAATGTTCGGCCATACCAAAGAATGACCGCATGATGGGCGCAGATTCTAGCATTTAGTCGGGGGATGGTGTAGGACGCAGCAGATTTGCGCTGCAAGCCGCAGGCTACAGGCATCGGGCAGGGTCGAAACGGAGGTTTTTGCCGAAAGACAGAAACTACAAGGGGAGCCGAAGCTCCCCAAGAAGTAGTTGCGTGCTCTTTTTATTATTGATTCGGGCTTCTTGTTTTTGTTGAGTGCCCTCGCCATGAAGCTTTTCCTTCATGACCCTCCCAATCGGGAGCCAAGAGCAAACGGATTGCTTTGGTCGCTGTGTTGCAGTGATCTTGCGATCCAACCAGTACAGGCTCTGTCTTAGGACAGTTTTTGTTGTTCTCGGCCTGGTCGTGGGGCTAGCCCCAAATACAACGCCTCTCCAAAAGAATCAGTTAGCTGCGCCTCTCGCCGTCTTGTTTTTATTGTGCGTGAGTCGATTCGTCTTATTTTTATTGTCTTGTGCATTGCTTGTTATTGTTCTTGTACCAAACATATAGCAGGTGCCGTGCCAACTTTTGCGAAGCCCAATAAAACAAGGGGTTAGGTCGATATAACCGTTTTCTCGGGGCGAAAAAAAGCCGGGGTTTCGTTACCGATAACCCCGGCTTCTGTTACGTGAAAAAGCTGAGGTAACAGTTTTTTCACGTCTTCAAGCGTTACCCGCACACTCGACAGGTAACGTTCAGCTCTCGCTGGTGACCCCGGTCTTGCGCCGTGGAACGCCCAGGCGCTGACGACGTTCCCACAGACACTTGCGGCTGACGCCCAGTTTGCGCGCCAGTTCGGTTTCGGTCATGTGATCCTGATGCTCAAGCACAAAGTGCTGGAAATAGTCTTCCAGCGACAGGTCTTCCGTCGGCTCATGGCTGCTGTTGCTGGTGTTACCCGCGGTTTGCGCGGGCAAGCCGATGAACTCGTCGTCTTCCAGGTCGCTCAACTCGATGTCGATACCCAGCAGGTCGGCGGAGATTTCCGGGCTTTCGCTCAGGATCACCGCGCGCTCCACGGCGTTTTCCAGCTCACGCACGTTACCCGGCCAGGAATAATGCCGGATGGCTTGTTCGGCATCGGCGGCAAATTTCAGGTCGGTACGGTTGATGCGCGCACTCTGGCGGGCGAGAAACGCCGTGGCGATTTCGTTGACGTCGGCGCCACGTTCGCGCAACGCCGGCAGTTTCAGGGCAATCACATGCAGACGGTAATACAGGTCTTCACGGAACTGGCCGATTTTCGCCAGGCTCTTGAGGTCACGGTGGGTCGCGGCGATCAAACGCACATCGACCTTTTGCGACTGCACCGAACCCACGCGGCGAATCTCGCCTTCCTGCAGCACGCGCAGTAGACGGGCCTGGGCTTCCAGCGGCAGTTCGCCGATCTCGTCGAGGAACAGCGTGCCGCCGTCCGCCGCCTCCACCAGACCGGCGCGACCGGCGCTGGCGCCAGTGAACGCGCCTTTTTCGTGGCCGAACAGTTCGGACTCGATCAGGCTTTCCGGGATGGCCGCGCAGTTCACCGAAATCATCGGTGCCTTGGCACGCTTGGACAGGTTGTGCAGGGCGCGGGCCACCAGTTCTTTACCGGTGCCGGACTCGCCCTGGATCAATACATTGGAATCGGTCGGCGCGACTTTGCGGATCTTGCTGTACAGGTCCTGCATCGGCGGGCACGAGCCGATGATGCCGATCTCGCCATTGCTGTTGTCGACAGACGATTTGCCGCCACCATTGCTCGGTTTGCCGGCAAGCGCTTCGCCGGCGGCAGGTGCAGACTGGTGATCACGCAGGATCCGCGCGACGGCCTGAAGCATTTCATCGTGATCGAAAGGTTTGGCGATGTAGTCCACCGCGCCCATCTTCATCGAGTCGACCGCCGAGCGCAGGCTGGCGTAGCTGGTCATGATCAGCACCGGCTTGCCCTGGCCGAGCTTGATCAGCTCGGTGCCGGGGGCGCCAGGCAGGCGCAGGTCGCTGACGATCAGATCGAATGTGGGAATAGTGAAGCGTTCTTGTGCTTCCTGCACTGAACCGGCTTCGCTGACCTGGTACTGGTTGCGTTCCAGCAGGCGGCGCAAGGCGGAGCGGATAATGGTTTCGTCTTCGACGATCAAAATGTGCGGCATTGATTCGATACTCTCGACGGTCTCAGTTCACAGCGGACGTCGCTTCGACATGGCGCGGTAAGGTCACCCGGATACGGGTGCCGCGCTGGCTTTGTACATCAGCCGGGCTGTCGATGGTGATTTGTCCATAATGCTCTTCAACGATGGAATAGACCAGTGCAAGGCCCAGACCGGTACCTTCACCCGGGTCCTTGGTGGTGAAGAAAGGTTCGAACAATCGGTCCATGATGTTCTGCGGAATACCACTGCCTTCGTCTTCGACGATCAGATCGACCGTGTGTTCGCCGGCTTCACTCTTGACCCGCACGGCGCTGCCCGCAGGCGAGGCATCACGGGCGTTGGAGAGCAGATTGATCAGCACTTGGGCGAGCCGCTGCGGATCGCCTTCGACCCAGTGATCCGGATCGCACAGGTTGTAGAACTGCACTTCGAAGTTGCGCCGGTTCAGCGCCAGCAGACCGATGGCGTCCTGCGCGACTTCGGCCAGACAAACCGGTTCGTCGCTGTGCTGATGGCTGCCGGCGTGGGCAAAGCTCATCAGCGACTGCACGATGCGCGACACGCGCTTGGTCTGTTCGAGAATCTGCCCGCTGATTTCCGTCAGTTCGCCGTCTTCTTCGCGCTCTTCGCGCAGGTTCTGTGCCAGACAGGCGATGCCAGTGATCGGGTTGCCGATTTCATGGGCCACACCCGCAGCCAGTCGACCGATACTCGCCAGGCGCTCGGAGTGCACCAGTTTGTCTTCGAGCATCTGCGTCTCGGTCAGGTCTTCCACCAGCAGCACCAGACCACTGTTGCCCGGCGCCAACGGTTCGTCGATCGCCGCTTTGTGCAGATTGAGCCAGCGGGTCTGGCCGTCGAGAGCCAGGTGCTGCTTGTGCAAGTGCTCGTCGGGCAGGTTGATGAAGCCTTGCAGCAATGGCTTCCACGGATCGGCGATGGTGCTCAGGCGCGAACCGACCACCCGTTGCGCGGCGATGCCGGTGAGTTCTTCCATGGCCTTGTTCCACATCAGGATCTCTTGATCCTTGGCCAGCGAGCAGACGCCCATTGGCAGCTCCTGCAAGGTCTGGCGGTGGTAGCGGCGCAGGGCGTCGAGTTCGGCGGCCAGCCCGGTGAGGCGCGAGTGGTAATCCTCGAGACGGCTTTCGATGAAGTGGATGTCTTCGGTCACATAGTTTTCGCCGCCGGCCTTGTACGGCAGGAAGGTTTCGACCATGTCCTGCGCCACGCTCGGGCCCATCAGGCCGGAGAGGTTGGCTTCGATGCGGTCGCGCAAGCGGCGCAAGGCATAAGGACGGCGTTCGTCGAACGGCAGATAGAGGTCGCGCAGGGCTTGCTCGACTTCTTTCTGCGCCGCCTTGGCGCCCAGCGGTTTGGCCAGTTGCGTGGCGAATTCCTGAGGCGAGGCCGCGTGCAGTTCACGGCGTTGCGGACGCCGCACGTTATCCACCGCGCAGGCTTCGGCGGCGCTGGCTTCTTCGGGGCTGGCGTTGGTGAACAGCGAGATCAGGGTGAACATCAATACGTTGGCTGCCAGCGAGGCGATCGCCGCCATGTGCCAACTGGTGTCGTCCAGCACGTAAATCATGTTCAGCAGAGGGATGTAAAAACCCTGCAGATTGCCGACCAGCGGCAACAGCATGGTCACCACCCACACCACAATCCCCGCCAGCAGGCCGGCGATAAAGCCGCGCCGGTTGGCGGTCGGCCAGTACAGCACCGAAAGCACGCCGGGCAGGAACTGCAGCGTGGCGACGAAAGCGACGATGCCGAGGTTGGCCAGATCCTGCCCGGCGCCGAGCATCAGGTAGAAGCAGAAGCCGGCCATGATGATCGCGACGATCAGCGCCCGACGCGTCCACTTCAGCCAGCGATAGATGTTGCCTTCGGCCGGCGGCTGATAGAGCGGCAGCACCAGGTGGTTCAGCGCCATGCCCGACAGTGCCAGGGTGGTGACGATGATCAGGCCACTGGCCGCCGATAGCCCGCCGACGTACGCCAGCAAGGCCAGCGGCTTACTGTTGGCGGCAATGCCGATGCCGAGGGTGAAGTATTCCGGGTCGGTGGTGGCGCCGAGCTTCAGGCCAGCCCAGAGGATCAGCGGCACTGCCAGGCTCATCAGCAGCAGGAACAGCGGCAGGCCCCAGCTGGCGCTGACCAGCGAGCGCGGGTTGAGGTTTTCGGTGAAGGTCATGTGATACATGTGCGGCATCACGATCGCCGAGGCGAAAAACACCAGTAACAGCGTGCGCCATGGTCCTTCCTGCAGGGGCGTGTGCAGGGCGGCGAGGGCGGTCTGGTTTTGCAGCAGCCACAGTTCGAGTTGTTGCGGGCCGTCGAAAACGCCGTACAGCGCATACAGACCGACGCCGCCGAGGGCGATCAGTTTGATCACCGATTCGAAAGCAATCGCGAACACCAGCCCTTCATGTTTCTCGCGAGTGGCGATATGCCGGGAACCGAAGAAAATCGTGAACAGAATGATCAGCGCACAGAACGCCAGCGCGACGCGGCTCTGGATCGGCTCGCCAGTGAGGATGCCGATGGAATCGGCCACCGCCTGAATCTGCAGCGCCAGCAGCGGCAGCACGCCGATCAACATGAAGATCGTGGTCAGCGCGCCGGCCCAGGTGCTGCGAAAGCGGAACGCGAACAGGTCCGCCAGCGACGACAATTGATAGGTGCGGGTGATTTTCAGGATCGGATACAGCAGTACCGGTGCGAGCAGAAAAGCACCAGACACCCCGAGGTAACTGGACAGAAAGCCGTAGCCATACTGATAGGCCAGGCCCACCGTGCCGTAGAACGCCCAGGCACTGGCGTAAACCCCCAGCGACAAGGTGTAGGTCAGCGGGTGGCGAATGATCGCCCGCGGGATCATGCCCCGTTCACTGATCCAGGCAACGCCGAACAGCACCGCCAGGTACGCGGCGCTGATCAGGATCATCTGGGTCAGGCTAAAGCTCATCGGCATCTTTTTGGCTCTGCAGGATGAAGGTCACGACAATCAGGATCAACCAGAGCAGATACGGCCGATACCAGGCGCCCGTGGCGTCGATCCACCAATCCATGATGGCTGGCGAAAACAGATAGATTCCCACGACCAGAAGCAGGACCAAGCGATAGATGTACATCCCGGCCTCTCTTTTTTATGCGCGTGCCCGAAAACGTGCGGCGATGGTAACGGATGGGCGCGCCACTGCAAGTGTCGTCATTGCAGTTGCGCCTCGGGCAACGTCAGTGTGCGCGGGATCTTCGATGCATCCCAGTGGGCTGCGCCCCATTTGAGCAATTCCTCGGGGGTGGCATGCGCCAGTTCGGCACCGGGGTTTTGCCCCAACGCACGCAAGGCTCGCAGTAGCAGTGGCGTGGCCTGATCGGCCTCAAGCGGCGGCGAACGGTAGGATTTGCCAAGCTTGTTGCCGTCCGGCTGCGTGATCAGTGGCAGGTGCAGATAGCGCGGCTGACGCAGGCCCAGCAGTTCTTGCAGGTAGAGCTGGCGTGGCGTGGAGTCGAGCAGGTCGGCGCCGCGCACGATGTCGGTGATGCCTTGCCAGGCGTCATCCAGCACCACCGCCAGTTGATAGGCGTAGAGGCCGTCGCGGCGGCGAATCACGAAATCGCCGACCTCGCGCCCCAGATGCTGGCGGAACTCGCCCTGCACCCGATCGATGAAGTGATATTCCAGTTCCGGCACACGCAGGCGGATTGCCGCATCTTGCTGTTCATGACCGGCATTGCGGCACAAGCCCGGATAAATCCCGTGATACGGCTCCAGTTGCTTGCGCGAGCAGGTGCAGGCGTAGGCCAGACCATGGTTGAACAGGCTGTCGAGCACTTCGGCGTAGGCGGCGTGGCGCTCACTCTGGCGCACCATCTCGCCGTCCCATTCGAAGCCGTAGCTTTCCAGCGCCTTGAGAATCGCCGCCTGCGCGCCGGGCTCTTCCCGGGGCGGATCGAGGTCTTCCATGCGCACCAGCCAACGCCCACCGACTGCACGCGCGTCGAGGTAGGAGGCGAGGGCAGCCACCAGCGAGCCGAAGTGCAGGTGGCCACTGGGGGTGGGGGCGAAGCGGCCGATGTAGGCGGGGGAGATTTTGGCTGTCATGGAAACGAAGCTACTTTTCAGGCGATACGCAGGTCAACGGGTGGAATCGAGACTGCTCGCTCCCACAAGGGCAAAAGGCAAAAGGCAGAAACAAAAACGGAGCGTTCGCACGCTCCGTTTTTCGTTCAGGTCGAGATTACTTGCCGACCTGCTTTTCCTTGATTTCCGCCAGGGTCTTGCAGTCGATGCACAGATCGGCGGTAGGACGGGCCTCGAGGCGCTTGACGCCGATTTCGATGCCGCAGGATTCGCACCAGCCGTACTCTTCGTCCTGGATCAGTTCGAGAGTCTTGTCGATCTTCTTGATCAGTTTGCGCTCGCGGTCGCGGGCGCGCAGCTCAAGGGCGAATTCTTCTTCCTGGCTGGCACGGTCGGCCGGGTCAGGGAAGTTGGCCGCTTCGTCTTTCATGTGATCAACAGTACGGTCGACTTCCTGCATCAAGTCCTGTTTCCACTTGTTCAGGATCTTGGTGAAGTGCGCGCGCATCGGGGCGCCCATGTACTCTTCGCCGTCCTTCGGAACGTAAGGTTCGAAGCCGCTGATCGTCACTTGCTGCTGTTGCTTTGCTTGGGTGGGCATGAAATGGACCGCCTCTACTCTTGTAATCCATTGCGCAGGATTGCTCCATCACCGACACCTGCCGGCCCTGCGGCTGCAAGCGGGCGAACTTACCAGATCAATTCGGCCTGCGCTACTCCCGGATGTCGAGGCCCCGGCGGGTGGCGCTTGCAGAAGTTTGGCAAGTCATGTCTGACAGTGATGGAGGCCTGATCAATCTCTGATTTTAGTCAATCCTGGAGCGTACGCGCATATCGTTACAGTCCAGCGTTCTTGAGGCTGTGACCGCGACGGGTTCTCGCTCGTTCCGGCAGATGGGTAGAATCGTCTCTTTTTCCCCGTCGAAGGAAAACCCATGGCTCAGCCCTACAGTGCGCGCAGTCGCGCGATCGAACCGTTCCATGTGATGGCGCTGCTGGCGCGGGCCAATGAACTGCAGGCCGAAGGTCACGATGTGATCCACCTGGAAATCGGCGAGCCGGACTTCACCACGGCCGAGCCGATCATCCGCGCCGGGCAAGCGGCGCTCACGGCGGGCAAGACTCGCTACACCGCGGCGCGTGGCATTCCTGAGTTGCGCGAAGCGATCTCCGGGTTTTATCAATCGCGCTACGGTTTGAACATTGATCCGCGAAGGATCCTGATCACGCCGGGGGGCTCCGGTGCGCTGTTGCTGGCCAGTGCCTTGCTGGTCGATCCGGGCAAACACTGGCTGCTGGCGGATCCGGGCTACCCGTGCAACCGGCACTTTCTGCGACTGGTCGAAGGCGCGGCGCAACTGGTGCCGGTCGGCCCGGAAGTGCGGTATCAATTGACCCCGGATCTGGTGGCGCGGCACTGGGATCACGACAGCGTGGGAGCGTTGGTGGCGTCGCCGGCCAACCCGACCGGCACCCTCCTGACCCGCGACGAACTGGCCGGATTATCCACAGCGATCAAGGCGCGGCACGGCCATCTGGTGGTGGACGAGATTTATCATGGCCTGACTTACGGCACCGATGCCGCCAGTGTGCTGGAAGTCGATGACAACGCCTTTGTCCTCAACAGTTTCTCCAAATATTTCGGCATGACCGGTTGGCGTCTCGGCTGGCTGGTGGCACCGGATGCGGCCGTCAGTGAGCTGGAAAAGCTCGCGCAGAATCTCTATATCAGCGCGCCGAGCATGGCGCAGCACGCCGCACTGGCCTGTTTCGAGCCGGACACCATCAGCATTCTCGAAGAGCGCCGCGCCGAATTTGGTCGCCGTCGCGACTTCCTCCTGCCGGCGTTGCGCGAGTTGGGTTTCAACATCGCCGTCGAACCTGAAGGTGCGTTCTACTTGTATGCCGATATCAGCCAGTTCGGCGGCGATGCCTTCGCGTTCTGCCGGCATTTCCTCGAAACCGAGCACGTCGCCTTTACCCCGGGGCTGGACTTCGGTCGTTATCAAGCGGGCCATCATGTGCGTTTTGCCTACACGCAAAACCTCCCTCGCTTACAGGAAGCGGTGGAACGCATCGCTCGCGGTTTGAAGAGCTGGCAAGCCTGATGCGTTTTTATCCGGCTCTGGAAGAGGCGCGGCTGATTCGCCGCTATAAACGTTTTCTGGCTGATGTTGAAACGGTCAATGGCGAGCTGTTGACCCTTCACTGCCCGAACACCGGTTCGATGCTCAACTGCCAGGTTGAGGGCGGACAGGTGTGGTTCAGTCGCTCCAGCGACCCGAAACGCAAGCTGCCCGGCACCTGGGAAATTGGCGAAACTCCGCAGGGCCGGCTGTTTTGCGTGAACACCGGCCGTGCCAACGCACTGGTGGAAGAGGCGCTGCAGGCGGGAGTCATCGTCGAGTTGAGCGGCTTTACGGCGCTTAAACGTGAAGTGGCGTACGGCCAGGAAAAGAGCCGCATTGATTTCCGTCTCGAGTACCCGAGTGGCCCGGCCTACGTGGAAGTGAAAAGCGTCACGCTGGGGTTCGACGGAACGAATGTTGCGGCGTTTCCCGATGCGGTGACCCAGCGCGGCGCCAAGCATCTGCGTGAGCTGGCGCATCTGGCCCGTGACGGCATTCGGGCGGTGCAGCTGTATTGCGTCAATCTCAGCGGGATTGACGCAGTGCGTCCGGCCGAGGAAATCGATGCGGCCTACGCCGATGCCCTGCGCGAGGCGGTGGCATGCGGAGTTGAAGTGCTGGCTTACGGCGTGCGCTTGAACAACGAAGAAATGGTGATCGACCGGCGGCTGGACGTGTTGCTCAACGGTTAAACATCGATCCACACCCCTTGGGCGTCTTCGCGGCAGGGGATGGCGGTCAGGGATTGCCCGGCGCAGGGCCCGGCGACGCATTCGCCGTCCTCGATCAGGAACAGTGCGCCGTGGGTGGCGCACTGGATCAGGCTGTTGCTCGGGTCGAGAAACTGGTCGGGGTGCCATTCCAGGCCGACGCCACGATGCGGGCAACGGTTGAGATAAACATAGGCCTGTCCATTGCGGCGCACGGCAAACAGTTTGTTGCCGTGGATGTCGAACCCACGGCTGCCGGCCTCGGCGAGATCGGCACCTGCGCACAAAAACTTCATGACTATCCTCAACTGTCGGCTCGTTTCAGGAAGTGTCCGAGCTTGACGTTTAAATGCAAACAATTATCAAATGGCCGCCTTCGCCCACTGTGCGCGGCTGCCGCCAAGGATACTTGGCCTGCCGGTTCGCTGCCCGGGAAAACTGTTCAAGGAAAGCTGCGTATGCGCCTGATTATCCACGTTGCTGTGCTGTGTGTCGGACTGTTCGCCAGCCTTCAGGTGACAGCTGCCGACTTGCCACAGCGTTGGGTCAGTGCCGGTGGCGCGCTTTCGGAGTGGGTCAGTGCATTGGGCGGCGAGTCGAAACTGGTCGGCGTCGACACCACCAGCCAGCATCCCGAGTCGCTGAAGAAACTGCCAAGTATCGGCTATCAACGCAGCCTGTCGGCAGAGGGCATTCTCAGCCTGCGCCCGGACATCCTTATCGGCAGCGAAGAAATGGGCCCGCCACCGGTGATCGCTCAAGTAAGGAGCGCCAAGGTGCAGGTCAAACTGTTCTCGGCGCAGCCGGATCTGCCGACGCTGGAAAAAAACCTCACGCATCTCGGGCAGTTGCTCGGCGCGCAAGCCCAGGCGACGCAGCTGCTGGCAAGTTATCGACAGCAGCTCGCCATGCAGAAGGCGCGAGTCGCCGAATTGCAGACCAGGCACAAGGCGCCCGGTGTGCTGGTGCTGATTGGGCATGCCGGCGGCAAACCGTTGATTGCCGGCAAGGACACTGTCGCCGACTGGCTGCTGCAACGGGCTGGCGGACATAACCTGGCGACGCATACCGGTTACAAACCGTTCTCCGTTGAGTCGCTGGCCGGGCTTGATCCTGAAGTGCTGGTGTTTGCGGATCGCGCGTTGAGCGGTGAGGCGGCAAAAGCGGCGTTGTTCAAGGAAAACCCCATTCTCAATTCAAGCCGTGCGGCCAAGGCCGGACGGGTGCTGGAGCTGGATCCGACGCTGCTGGTCGGCGGGCTCGGGCCGCGTTTACCGGCGGCGTTGAAGGGTTTGTCTGACGGCCTCTACCCGACTGCGAGCGGCCAATGACCGCACTGGTCAAACCACGCAGCCTGTTTATCGGGCTGACGCTCCTGTGTTTGCTGGCCATCTGGCTGTCGTTGGCGCTGGGGCCGGTGAGCCTGCCGCTGTTCGATACGTTGCGCGCGGCTCTGCGCATGCTCGGTGTGCCGCTGGCGCCGGACGGTCTGGAGCAGGCTGAGCTGATTCTCGGGCAGATTCGGCTACCGCGTACCTTGCTTGGCCTGGCCGTCGGCGGTGTACTGGCGCTGTCCGGCGTGGCGATGCAGGGTTTGTTTCGCAATCCGCTGGCCGATCCCGGGTTGGTCGGGGTCTCCAGCGGTGCGGCGCTTGGTGCGGCTGTAGCCATTGTCGGCGGTGCGTTTTTTGGCGATTTGCCAGAGTGGTTCGGGCCGTATCTGTTGTCGGCGTGCGCGTTTCTCGGCGGGTTGGGGGTAACGGCGCTGGTCTATCGGCTCGGACGGCGCAACGGCCAGACTAACGTCGCGACCATGCTGCTGGCTGGGATCGCCCTGACGGCGCTGGCCAGCTCGGCAGTCGGGTTGTTCACCTATCTGGCGGATGACGCGACCCTGCGCACGCTGACTTTCTGGAATCTGGGCAGCCTCAATGGTGCCAGTTACGCGCGTTTGTGGCCGTTGCTGATCATCAGCGCCGGTGTTGCGCTGTGGTTGCCGCGTCGTGCCAAGGCGCTGAATGCGTTGTTGCTGGGTGAGTCCGAGGCAGGGCATCTGGGGATCGATGTCGAACGGCTCAAGCGTGAACTGGTGTTCTGCACCGCGTTGGGTGTTGGCGCAGCGGTAGCGGCGGCGGGGATGATCGGTTTCGTCGGGCTGGTGGTGCCGCATCTGGTGCGTTTATTGGCCGGGCCCGATCACCGCGTGCTGTTGCCAGCGTCGGTACTGGCGGGGGCGAGCCTGCTGTTGCTGGCGGATCTGGTGGCGCGGCTGGCACTGGCGCCGGCGGAGTTGCCGATCGGTATTGTCACGGCGTTTATCGGCGCGCCATTCTTCCTTTATCTGCTGCTGCGAGGACGTGCCTGATGCTGCGTGCGCACAATCTGCACATCCGTCGCGGGCGCAAGACCGTCCTCAGCGACGTCACCCTGCAACTTGAGCCCGGTGAGGTGCTGGGTGTGCTCGGACCAAACGGTGCCGGCAAAAGCACCTTGCTCGGTGCCTTGTGCGGTGAGCTGACGGCGAGTAAAGGCGAGGTGTTACTCGACGACAAGGCACTGAATCACTGGACAGGTACGCAACGCGCCCAGCGTCTGGCGGTGTTGCCGCAGGTCTCGACGCTGGATTTTGCCTTTCGTGTGGAGGAAGTGGTCGGCATGGGCCGCTTGCCGCATCAAAGTGGTCGGGTGCGCGACGACGAGATCGTCGCGGCAGCGCTGGACGCTGCGGATGCCGGGCACCTGAGCGGGCGCAGTTATCTGGCGCTGTCGGGTGGCGAGCGCCAGCGCGTGCATCTGGCGCGGGTGCTGGCGCAGTTATGGCCGGGGCAGGCCGGGCAAACGCTGTTGCTGGATGAGCCGACCTCGATGCTCGATCCCTTGCACCAACACACCACGCTGCAGGCAGTACGTGAGTTTGCCGACCGTGGCGCGGCGGTGCTGGTCATCCTGCATGATCTGAATCTGGCGGCGCGCTATTGTGATCGGGTGTTGCTGCTTGAAGGCGGGCGCCCGGTGGCGCTGGGTACGCCGCAGCAAGTCTTGCGACCGGACTCGCTCAAAGCGGTGTTCGGACTCGAAGTATTGGTGCAGCCGCACCCGGAGCGTGGGCATCCGCTGATCATCGCCCGCTGATTTCTCATCGAGGTGATGGCATGCGCGGGATCTGGTTGTTGGCGGTGTTGCTGCTTGCAGGGTGTCAGCATGTTGCTGCGCCGCCACCGGTCAGCGGTGAGATACGCGATCTGCACAGCGGTCAGGTACTGACGGCGCAGGAACTGCTGACACGTCTGGCCGGTGCGCAGCACGTGATCATTGGCGAGCAGCATGACAATGCCGATCATCACACTGCGCAGTTGTGGCTGTTGCAGTCGCTGGGTGAGCAACGCCCTCAGGGCAGTCTGCTGCTGGAGATGCTTACGCCTGATCAACAGCTGAAAGTTGATCAGGTTCGCCATGCAGCAACGCCGCCCTCCGATCTTGCCACTGCTCTGGACTGGCAGGATGGCTGGGACTGGAAGCTTTATGGGCCGATCGTTCGCTTCGCCCTTACACAAACCTATCCGCTGTCGGCAGCCAATCTGGACGACAGCGAAATCCGTGCTTTCTATCGTCAGCCGCCAGCCCTGAGCGGTATCCGCAGCAATGCGACAGCGGTAAAAGCCACGCTGCTTGAGCAGATCAGCGCATCACATTGCGGCCTGCTGCCCAAATCGCAGATGCCGGCGATGCTCGCGATTCAGCAACAGCGCGATCGACGCATGGCCGAACGTTTGCTGGCGGCACCAACCCCCGCCATGTTGTTGGCAGGCGCCTGGCATGCGCGCAAGGATGCTGGCGTGTCGCTGCATGTGCTTGATCTTGGCGCAGCCCAGGCGCCCACGGTGCTGATGCTGGCCGAGCAGGGCGCTGAGGTCAGCGCGGCGATGGCCGATTACGTCTGGTACACCCCGGCCACGCCTGCGCAGGATTACTGCGCACAGATGCGCAAACAGTTCGGTCAATGACTTTTCCACAGGCAAAAAAAAGACCCGGTAAAAACCGGGTCAAATAACCGTGATTAGCCTGATGAGGAGATAATCTGAGAGTCCGAACCAAGGGCTTTTCAGAATATCGACTGATCTCGCGACCAGTTGTGATAATCATAGCGATTCTCATTAGCGAGTCAACCACTGTTTTTCCATTCGCGTGATTTAGTCGTGCAAATGGCCGGAGTGCCCCGGAAACAGGGGACTCAACGCGCAGCTTTCACCGCGCTCAGTTGGGTGATTTGCTGGTTGAGCTGGCCAATGCGCCGGGCCATGCTCTCGATAAGGCTCTGGGCAATCTTCGGATTGTTGCGGGTCATGGTCAGAAACTGATCGCCGGGAATCAACATCACTGTACTTGGCTCGCGGGCAATGACCGTGGCGTTTCGCGGCTCGCCTGTGAACACTGCCATGGCGCCGAAAATCTCGTCCTTGGGCACGTCGCCAACCTTGTGCCCATCAACAAACGCTTCGGCATGCCCATCGATGATCACGAAGACGTGATCGGCAGCATCGCCCTGCTGGATCAACACTTCACCGCTCTCGACCCGTTTAAAGCCATTGGTGCTGCGAAACTCCCGTGGCTTTAGTTCGGCCACCGCGTGTGCCAGCAGCGCCATCTGCCCCAGCAGATACTCCAGCCATTGCTCAGCCCGTTCCGGCTCGGCGTACAAATGTCGGAACAGATCGGTTCGCCGATAGGGCAACAAGCGCAATAATCCGTCGCTGCGCAGTCGGCAATCGGCCCAGGCGTCACCTTGCTGCAGGCCGATCAGATCGCCTTCCTGCCAGTAAAACAACGCGCGGCCGCCGATGTAGCCGTGGATCACGCCTTCTGTCAGCAGAAACAGCTGATCGTGTGGGAGCTGCGCCATCAGGTCATCAGAGATTTCCGGCTCAAAGGCAGGCCCGCACGGCGCAAGCCCTTCCAGCCAGTGCGCGGGCAAGCTCTGCAAACGATTGATCAGCTTATCGACTGGTGCCGATTGTTCCCCGAGCAGATACATGGCCGTCAGCGCCTGTTCAGTTCTTGTGACGCGAGGAGATGGCTTCGAGCTGCTTGTTCAAGGCGTCTTTGCGTTCGGCCGGGATATCGTTCCAGTGCACATCCATCAGCGCCCCTTCAATCGCGTACAACAACACCTTCGATGCGCGAAACCCGCGGGTACGCACGGCCCGATAGGCGTCCACCGCCCCCAGGCGACGCAAGTCCGAGGCGCTGTGGATGCCCACGGCATGCAGCCATTGCGCCGACGTCTTGCCAAGATTCTTCAGGTGTTGCAGTTCATCATTCATCAAGCCTCCTTGCGACGGCCGAATGGTGCGTGGGCGATCTTCTCAGGAGTGTAGCCATCAGTAGGAAAAGCGTGGTTGTTTGGTCGGATTAGACGCAAACGCTACTAAGAAAGGGCTGCGAACCCAGAAAGGAGAGAAGAAACACATGTTGGAGCGAGCTTGCTCGCGAGGGCGTCCTGTCAGCCACGAGATGTATCGACTGACACCACGCCTTCGCGAGCAAGCCCGCTCCCACGCGGGAAAGGCGTCGGGTCAGAGAAAGATAAATATCAGCGGGTGCGATAGCGCAGGCGGGTACCAAAATTCATCGACATCAGGATCTCGTCGGCGCTCAGTTCCGGTGGGAAGTACGCACCTGAAATCTGCGCATGGGCCAGGCTCGCGCCTTCCAGGGCGGAATTACGGAAATCGATGCCGCGCAAATCGGCGGAGCGGAAGTAGGCGTCGCGGAAATCCACGCCGTCGGCGTTCAGTTCACGCAGATCGAGCCCACGGAAGTCGCCACCGACCATGTCGATCGGGCCGTCGTTCGGGCGTTCCTTGTTGAAGCCTGCGATGTCGTCTTTGTGCAGCAGGGCATAAAGCGGGGTGTCGAGAAGTTTCGGCTGGCTCATGTCACATCACCTGTTGGTTTTATGACGCCAGTATAGTGCCACTATTTGACGACCGTGAAGCCAGCGGGGGCTTCACGGTCGAAATAGTTTCTTACAGGCCTGGCAGACGCTGGCGGATCTGCGCCACGACGGTGTCGAGGGTCCCGCTTTCATTGGTCTGTACGCGTTTGCTGCGCAGAATTTCTTCTGGCGTCAGCGCTTCGCGGCTGGCCTGTTGGGCCTCGATGACCGCCAGCGTGGCGTCGGAAGGATCCTTCTTGTCGGCCTGGCGAATCGCCAGCCAGCTTTCGATCACGGCTTGCGGAGCGTTGCAGTCGAGAATCAGGAACGGCGTGCCGGTCGCCTCGGCGACTTTCGCCGCGCTGTCACGTTGCTCGCGCTTGAGGTAGGTCGCATCGATGACGACCGGGAAACCGGCGTGCAGAATGACTCCGGCAATCTCATGCAAGCGGGCGTAGGTGGCAGCGCTGGCGTCGGCGCTGTAAATCCCGGCCTGCACGTCGTTGGCCACGGTTTGCTCGCCGAACAGACGCTTGCGCTCGACATCGGAACGCAGGCGGATCGCGCCCAATGCTTCGACCAGGCGCATCGCCACGTGGCTCTTGCCGACGGCCGATACTCCGTGGGTGATCGCCATGAAGCGCGAAGGGATGGTGCTGTAGCTTTCCGCCAGATTGGCGTAGTTACGGTACTGGCGCAGGGTAGTGGCGCGCTGCACCGGGGTGGCGTCCGCCGGCATGCTGAACAGTGCAACTTTGGCGCGAACCAGTGCTCGGTAGGCTTTGTAGAAGTTCAGCACTTCCAGGCCTTGATAGTCGCCGGTCAATTCCAGGTATTGGCTGATGAAGCGGCGGGCCAGGGATTTCAGACCACGGTCTTCAAGGTCCATCGCCAGGAAACCGGTGTCGGCCCAGACGTCGGTGAAGCGGAACGGCTCGTTGAACTCGATGCAGTCGAAGATCACTACTTTGCCATTGATCACAGTGGCGTTGCCCAAGTGAATGTCGCCGTGGCATTCGCGAGTGAAACCCTCGGCCTTGCGCTGGCTGAACAGTGCCTTGAGACGGTCGAAGCTGCTCTCGGCCCAGGCTTGCAGGGCCTCGAGTTGCAGCAGATCGTTTTTGTCGCTGAGGAATGGCAGGATCTGTTCGAAGTTCTGGCGCACCGGGGCCATTACGCTGTCCGGGGTCCCCGCCTCGTGTTCGGCCGGGACTTTTGGCGCGCTGAGGTGGAATCTGGCGATCTGCTCGGCCATTTCATCAATGTGCTGGGTGGTCAGCTCACCGTTGGCCTGCAGGGTGCTGAGCAGGCCGGTCTGCGGGAATTGACGCATTTTCAGCACATATTCGATCACCGGGCCGTCGCCTCCCAGTTGCGGCGCTTCGACGCTGCCGGTCACCGGCAACACGTCCAGATACAAATCTTCGGTCAGGCGCTGATTCAAACGCAGTTCTTCAGCGCAGAAGTGCTCGCGCGCTTGGAGGCTGGTGAAGTCGAGAAAGCCGAAATTCACCGGCTTCTTCACTTTATAAGCAAACGACCCGGTGAGGATCACCCACGAGATATGGGTTTCGATGACCTGGAACCCGTCGACGGGGTGCGGGTAGAGGGCCGGGTTTTGCAGGGCAGCGATCAGTGACTGGCTCACGGGCGATCCTTCAGAGACTGGGAAATTCGAGGTCGCCATTATGGCCGCTCGCCAGCCTGACGCAAACCTCGGAGCGCTCCTGTTGAGGATGAATAAAGTGCGTATAATCCGCCGCCATGACTCGAACTCGATCCCCCCGTACCAAGAAAAAACCACCTGCCAAGGGCCTGCGGCCGTGGCTGGGGTGGGCCATTAAACTCAGTCTGGTCGGCCTTGTGGTGCTGGCCGGCTTCGCCGTTTACCTCGATGCCGTGGTGCAGGAGAAATTCTCCGGCAAGCGCTGGACCATCCCGGCCAAGGTGTACGCGCGTCCGCTCGAGCTGTTCGTCGGACAAAAACTGAGCAAGGACGATTTCCTCACCGAACTCGACGCCTTGGGCTATCGCCGCGAAGCCGTGAGCAATGGCCCCGGCGCTGCCGCCGTCAACGGCAATACCGTTGATCTGAATACCCGCGGCTTCCAGTTCTATGAAGGCCTGGAGAAACCTCAGCCAGTACGCGTGCGCTTCTCCGGCGACTATGTGGCCGAACTCTCGGGGCTCAATGGTGGAAAATTGTCCGTGGTGCGGCTCGAACCACTGATGATCGGCGGCATTTACCCGAAAAACCTTGAAGACCGCATTCTGATCAAGCTCGATCAGGTGCCGCCGTATTTGCTCGATACTTTGGTCGCCGTTGAAGATCGCGACTACTACAGCCACTGGGGCGTGTCGCCGAAATCGATTGCCCGGGCGATCTGGGTCAACACCTCTGGCGGCAAGATGACCCAGGGCGGCAGTACGCTGACCCAGCAGTTGGTGAAGAACTTCTACCTCACCAACGAGCGCAGCCTGAGCCGCAAGCTCACCGAAGCGATGATGGCGATGCTGCTGGAGCTGCACTACGACAAGAAGGAAATTCTTGAGGCCTACCTCAACGAAGTCTTCGTCGGGCAGGACGGTCAGCGTGCCGTGCATGGTTTCGGTCTGGCCAGCCAGTTCTTCTTCGGTCAGCCTTTGTCCGAGCTGAAGCTGCATCAGGTTGCACTGCTGGTCGGCATGGTCAAGGGTCCGTCCTACTACAACCCGCGGCGCAACCCGGAGCGCGCGCTGGAGCGCCGTAATCTGGTACTTGATGTGCTTGAGCAGCAAGGCGTGGCGACGGCCGAGCAGGTCGAAGCGGCGAAGAAAATGCCATTGGGCGTGACCACCCGCGGCAAGCTCGCCGACAGCTCGTTCCCGGGCTTTATCGATCTGGTCAAACGCCAGTTGCGTGAAGATTATCGTGACGAGGACTTGACCGAAGAAGGCCTGCGGATCTTCACCAGTTTCGACCCGATTCTGCAGATGAAGGCCGAAGCGTCGGTTAACGACACCTTTAAACGTCTGGCTGGACGCAAGGGCTCCGATGATGTGGAAGCGGCGATGGTCGTGACCAACCCGGAGACCGGCGAAGTGCAGGCGATGATTGGTAGCCGTCAGGCCAGTTACGCCGGTTTCAACCGGGCGCTGGACGCCGTGCGGCCAATCGGTTCGCTGGTAAAACCGGCTGTCTATCTGACTGCGCTGGAGAAGCCGAGCCATTACACGCTGACCAGTTGGCTGTCGGATGATCCGCTGTCGATCAAAGGCGCGGACGGCCAGGTGTGGAAACCGCAGAACTATGACCGTCGCTCCCACGGCACGGTGTTTCTCTATCAAGGGCTGGCGCATTCCTACAACCTGTCGACCTCGCGTCTGGGTCTGGAAGTCGGTGTGCCGAATGTGCTCAAGACCCTTGCGCGTCTGGGGGTAACCCGGGAATTCCCGGCGTTCCCGTCGATGTTGCTCGGGGCTGGCGGCATGACCCCGATCGAAGTGGCGACCATGTACCAGACCCTCGCCAACGGTGGTTTCAATACGCCGATGCGCGGGATTCGCAGTGTGCTGACTGCTGAGGGCGAACCGCTCAAGCGTTATCCGTTCCAGATCGAGCAGCGTTTCGATCCGGCGTCCATCTACCTGATCCAGAACGCCATGCAGCGGGTGATGCGTGAAGGTACCGGCAGCTCGGTTTACAACGTGCTGCCCAAGACCCTGACGCTGGCCGGCAAGACCGGTACCAGTAACGACTCGCGCGACAGTTGGTTCGCCGGTTTCAGTCAGGATCTGCTGGCGGTGGTCTGGCTCGGTCGTGACGACAACGGCAAGACCCCGTTCACCGGGGCGACCGGTGCGCTGCAGGTCTGGACCAGTTTCATGCGCAAGGCCGATCCGCTGCCGCTGGATATGCCGCAGCCGGACAACATCGTTCAGGCGTGGGTCGATTCGCGTACCGGACAAGGCTCGGATGCCAACTGTCCCGGAGCCGTGCAGATGCCGTATATTCGCGGCAGCGAACCGCCACCCGGTGCCGCGTGTGCAAGCGAAACGCCTGCTTCGCCGGAGTCGGTGATGGATTGGGTCAAGGGCTGGATGAATTAAGCAAAGAGGGTTTCAAGTGAACAAGTGGTTGATTCCAGCGGTGACCGCCGTGGCTTTGCTCAGCGGCTGCTCTACCGTACAGCGTGGTTCGATCCCGGTGGTGGATTCCGGCACAGCCGTGTCCAATAGCGAACGTCTGTCGGCCAATGGCGGTTTCCGCAAGACGACGGTCAAACGTCCAGTGCAGGGGCAGGCGCAATCCCAGGCCATTCCGCAAGGCGATACTGGTGTGGTGGTGATGGTGCCGGGTGGCGGTGCTGTGACATCGGCGCCGATCGTTCCTGGTCCGGCGTCCGGTGGGATTACGGCGGGTCCGTACAATCCTTCGCCGGTCGAGTCGGCACCGATCAACACCGGCAGCTACAGCATGCCTTCGACGCCGAGCGGCATTCCTTCGGCCAGCAGTGGCGGAGGTCTGTCGGCGGATGAGCAACTGGATGGTCCGGTACTCGCCTTGCTGACCACTGCGCAACAGCAGCAGGCCGGCGGCGACCTCAACGGTGCATCCTCCAGTCTGGAGCGCGCTCAGCGTGTAGCTCCGCGTGAGCCGCAAGTGCTCTACCGTCTGGCGCAGGTGCGCATGGCCCAAGGTGATGCGCCGCAGGCGGAACAGTTCGCCCGTCGCGCGCTGACCATGGCCAACGGCCGTCCGGATCTGCAAGCCAACCTGTGGGAAATCATCGCGCAGTCCCGTGAGAAACAGGGCGACTCCGCCGGCGCTGCACTGGCTCGTCAAAAGGCCAAGGTTTCGCTCTGATGGACACCCGTTTCCCGAAAATCGCCGACCAGTTGCTGCTGATCGAGCGTGAGCTGCGCGCGCAAGGTTGGTGGGATGAAGTGCAGCCATCGGCCGAAGCCCTTAGTAGTGTCGAGCCGTTTTCGGTCGATACGCTGGATTTCGAACAATGGCTGCAATGGATCTTCCTGCCACGAATGAAGATGATCCTTGAGCAGGACCTGGCGTTGCCCAACGCTTCGGGCATTCAGGAAATGGCGGAGATGGTCTTTGCCCAACGCAATCTGCAGGGCAAGGATCGCCAGTTGCAGGTGCTGCTCAAAGAATTCGATCTGCTGATCACCGCCTCCCGCTAAGCCACTGTAGGAGCTGCCGCAGGCTGCGATCTTTTGATCTTGCTTTTAAAAACAGAATCAAAAGATCGAAGCTTTCGCCAGTTCCTACAGGTGCTTATTCGCAGTTCTGCGCAATCTGTTTCTGTGCTTCGATAATGCGCTCCTGACGTTGCGCATCATCCAGCCGCCGTAGCTGCCCCTCCACTTCCTCCCTCAATCGCGGATTGTTCTGCAATTGCGCCAGGTTCGTCCGTGCCTGCTCGCAAAATGCCTTGAGCTGCGCCTGCTGCTCCGCCACCTGTTTCTTCACCTTGTCGTCGATGGCTTTCTGATCGCCCAGCGCACCACTGCCAGGCATGGCGGCAGGTTTCGTTGGGGGCGAGGAGGGCGTCTGCACGGTGCTGGCCGGTTGCCCTTGCGGCGGCTGCGCATCGAAGTGCGTGACGCCTTGGGCGTCGACCCATTTGTAGATCTGAGCGGCCGAGCACCAGGGGCTGAGGCCGATCAGCAGAGTTAACAGAAGCGTTCGCATGCTGATTCCTTGGCAAAATTGCGCAATTGACGCTAACAGAGTAGCTGTTTTCAGGTTTTTTCTTGCGTTCTCATGTGCTTACCCACAATTAAGCACATTGACGGCTTGACTTGGAGAGGGCGAAACAGAAGAATCCAAAGTCCGCTGTAGAGGGACTGCCAGAAGCAGACCCACTCGGCAGATCATGAGGCGCATATCCGCGTCGACCTGTTACACCCGCAACGCGTTACCTCGCGCTGGGTGGGAAAGGCCCGCAACACTTGGGACGATCCCAATACTTGCTCAGTCAGTGCTGACGTAGTCGGCGACCACCGTCGCTCATGCTCTGCCGAGAAGTAAACCTATTAAGACCCGCCCCTTTTTGTGGACGGTATTCTGGCGTTTTAGAGGTGAACAACGTGGAGCTTTTATCTGGCGGTGAGATGCTCGTCCGCTTCTTGCGTGACGAAGGCGTCAAATATATCTACGGGTACCCGGGTGGTGCTCTCCTGCATGTTTACGATGCCCTGTTCAAAGAACCGGAAGTGACCCACATCCTGGTTCGTCACGAACAAGCGGCGACCCATATGGCTGACGGCTACGCCCGTGCCACCGGTAAAGCCGGCGTGGTATTGGTGACTTCCGGTCCAGGCGCCACAAACGCCATCACCGGTATTGCCACCGCCTATATGGATTCGATTCCAATGGTGATCATTTCCGGTCAGGTGCCAAGCACCATGGTCGGCACCGACGCGTTCCAGGAAACCGACATGATCGGTATCTCCCGGCCGATCGTGAAGCACAGCTTCATGATCAAGCACGCCTCGGAAATCCCGGAAGTCATGAAGAAGGCGTTCTACCTGGCGCAATCCGGTCGTCCGGGCCCGGTCGTGGTCGATATCCCGAAAGACATGACCAACCCGGCCGAGAAGTTCGAATACGTTTTCCCAAAAAAAGCCAAGCTGCGCTCCTACAGCCCGGCCGTTCGCGGTCACTCCGGGCAAATCCGCAAGGCGGCAGAAATGCTCCTGGCGGCGAAGCGTCCTGTGCTCTATTCCGGTGGCGGCGTGATTCTGGGCAACGGTTCCGCACCGCTGACCGAACTGGCGAAAATGCTCAACCTGCCAGTGACCAACACCTTGATGGGCCTGGGTGGTTTCCCGGGTACTGATCGTCAGTTCATCGGCATGCTCGGCATGCACGGCAGCTACACCGCCAACCTGGCGATGCACCATGCCGACGTGATCCTGGCTGTTGGCGCACGTTTCGATGACCGTGTGATCAACGGCGCGGCGAAGTTCTGCCCGAACGCCAAGATCATCCACATCGATATCGACCCGGCTTCGATCTCCAAGACCATCAAGGCCGACGTGCCAATCGTTGGTCCGGTGGAGAGTGTCCTGACCGAAATGGTCGCGATCCTCAAGGAAATCGGCGAGACCCCGAACAAGGAGTCCGTGGCCAGTTGGTGGAAGCAAGTCGATGAGTGGCGCGGTGATCGCGGCCTGTTCCCTTATGAAAAGGGCGACGGCAGCCTGATCAAGCCGCAGACCGTGATCGAGACCCTGTGCGAAGTGACCAAGGGCGATGCCTTCATCACGTCCGACGTGGGCCAGCACCAGATGTTCGCGGCGCAGTACTACAAGTTCAACAAGCCTAACCGCTGGATCAACTCCGGTGGCCTGGGCACCATGGGCTTCGGTTTCCCGGCGGCCATGGGCATCAAGCTGAGCTTCCCGGATGACGACGTTGCCTGTGTCACGGGCGAAGGCAGCATCCAGATGAACATCCAGGAACTGTCGACCTGCCTGCAATATGGCTTGCCGGTGAAAATCGTCATCCTGAACAACGGTGTTCTGGGGATGGTTCGTCAGTGGCAGGACATGAGCTATGGCAGCCGTCACTCGCACTCTTATATGGAGTCGCTGCCTGACTTCGTCAAACTGGCTGAAGCCTACGGTCACGTCGGCGTGCGCATCACCGATTCGAAGGATTTGAAGTCGAAGATGGAAGAGGCGTTCGCCATGAAAGATCGTCTGGTGGTGATCGATATTTCGGTCGATACCAGCGAGCACGTCTATCCGATGCAGATCAAAGACGGCTCCATGCGCGATATGTGGCTGAGCAAGACGGAGCGTACTTAATCATGCGGCACATTATTTCCCTGCTTCTGGAAAACGAACCCGGCGCTTTGTCTCGCGTAGTCGGCCTGTTCTCGCAGCGCAACTACAACATTGAAAGCCTGACAGTGGCGCCAACCGAAGACCCGACCCTGTCGCGTCTGACGCTGACCACTGTCGGCCACGATGAAATCATCGAGCAGATCACCAAAAACCTGAACAAGCTGATCGAAGTGGTCAAGCTGGTGGACCTGTCGGAAAGCGCTCACATCGAGCGCGAGCTGATGCTGGTCAAGGTCAAGGCCACTGGCGCCCAGCGCGCCGAGATCAAACGCACCACCGATATTTACCGTGGACAGATCGTCGACGTCAGTGCCAGCGTGTATACCGTTCAATTGACCGGTACCAGCGACAAACTCGACAGCTTCATTCAGTCCATCGGCACCGCATCGATTCTGGAAACCGTCCGTAGCGGCGTGACCGGCATTGCCCGCGGCGACAAAGTACTCAGCATCTAAACCAAATTAGCGAATGGCCTGAACGGCCTGGATATATAGGGGAAATTCATGAAAGTTTTCTACGATAAAGACTGCGACCTGTCGATCATCCAGGGCAAGAAAGTTGCCATCATCGGTTACGGTTCCCAGGGCCACGCCCAGGCATGCAACCTGAAAGACTCCGGTGTCGACGTTACCGTCGGTCTGCGTAAAGGTTCGGCCACTGTTGCCAAAGCCGAAGCCCATGGCCTGAAAGTGACCGACGTGGCTGCTGCTGTTGCCGGCGCCGACCTGGTCATGATCCTGACCCCGGACGAATTCCAGTCCCAGCTGTACAAGAACGAAATCGAGCCGAACATCAAGAAAGGCGCCACCCTGGCCTTCTCCCACGGCTTCGCGATCCACTACAACCAGGTTGTTCCACGTGCCGACCTCGACGTGATCATGATCGCGCCGAAAGCGCCGGGCCACACCGTACGTTCCGAGTTCGTGAAGGGCGGCGGTATCCCTGACCTGATCGCGATCTACCAGGACGCTTCGGGCAACGCCAAAAACGTTGCACTGTCCTACGCCGCCGGCGTCGGTGGCGGTCGTACCGGCATCATCGAAACCACCTTCAAGGACGAGACCGAAACCGACCTGTTCGGCGAACAAGCCGTACTGTGCGGCGGTACCGTTGAGTTGGTGAAAGCCGGTTTCGAAACGCTGGTTGAAGCTGGCTACGCGCCGGAAATGGCCTACTTCGAGTGCCTGCACGAACTGAAGCTGATCGTTGACCTCATGTACGAAGGCGGTATCGCCAACATGAACTACTCGATCTCCAACAACGCTGAATACGGCGAGTACGTGACCGGTCCGGAAGTGATCAACGCCGAATCCCGTCAGGCCATGCGCAATGCCCTGAAACGTATTCAGGACGGCGAATACGCCAAAATGTTCATCAGCGAAGGCGCAACCGGCTACCCTTCGATGACCGCCAAGCGTCGTAACAACGCCGCTCACGGTATCGAAATCATCGGCGAGCAACTGCGCTCCATGATGCCGTGGATCGGTGCCAACAAGATCGTCGACAAAGCCAAAAACTAAGTCGTCATCCTTGTACGAAAAACGCGGCCTCGGCCGCGTTTTTTCGTTTGAAACCGATGGTTCTGGTATAAAGCTGCATCGTTTGTGGCCGAACCGTCGTCACAGGCACCTGTCGAAACTTTCCAAACCGTTGCAAGGTAATGTCCATGAGCGAACGTCCCGAAGAGCCGAACCAGGCTTCTGACGCCGAAAGCCTGCTGCCCATCGATGAACATGTCGAAGAAGGGCACGACGCAGAAGGTCGTAAAGTCCGGCATCGTGGTATCTATCTGCTGCCGAACCTTTTCACCACTGCGAACCTGTTCGCAGGGTTTTATTCCATCATCAACTCGATGAGTGCCCAGGCTGCCTTGAGCGCCGGGGATTCAGCGAATGCGAGCAAGTATTTCGCCTTCGCCGCGATCGCGATTTTTGTGGCCATGGTGCTCGATGGTCTTGATGGCCGTGTAGCGCGCATGACCAATACGCAAAGTGCCTTCGGTGCCGAGTATGACTCGCTGTCCGACATGGTCGCTTTCGGTGTGGCACCGGCGCTGCTGGCGTTCGGCTGGGCGCTGGGCGACATGGGCAAGGTTGGCTGGATGGTGGCCTTCATCTATGTAGCCGGTGCAGCGCTGCGTCTGGCGCGTTTCAATACTCAGGTTGGTACGGCTGACAAGCGCTACTTCATCGGTCTGGCCAGTCCGGCGGCGGCAGGCGTGGTGGCGGGGATTGTCTGGGCGTTCAGCGATTACGGTATTCAGGGGTCGAAGATGTCGTTCCTGGTCGCTCTGATGGTGGCGGCTGCCGGCATGCTGATGGTCAGCAACATCAAGTACAACAGCTTCAAGGAGCTGGATCTGAAGGGGCGCGTGCCGTTCGTGGCGATCCTCGCCGTGGTGCTGGTGTTCGCTGTGGTGTTCAGCGATCCACCGCGTATTTTGCTGCTGGTGTTCCTCGCCTACGCGGCTTCCGGCCCGGTGCAATACCTGTTGCATCTTCGTCGGCACAAAAACGCCGAGTGATGTAATTTCCCGCATACTCCGCAGTCTATGGGTGCATCTGTCCTCCAAAGCTGCGGAGTTGTCATGCTGATCAAAATCCCCAAAGCGTCCGACTGCCATGAGTCGGATGTCACGCCTGAGTCCATTTATCTCTCCCGTCGCCAACTGCTCGGAGCTACCGCGGCCGGTATCGCCGTGAGCAGCCTGCCGCGTTGGGCCAGTGCCGAGGACGCGGCGCGCTATGCTGATGTCGAGCCAGGCAAGACGCCTGCCTGGTTTGCCGAGAAGCTCTCTTCTACCAAGTGGGGAGCAGTCAACGTCAAGGATGAGGCGATCACGCCTTATAAAGACGCGACCCATTACAACAACTTCTATGAGTTCGGCACCGACAAGGGCGATCCCGCAGCCAATGCCGGCTCGCTGAAAACCGAGCCGTGGAGTGTGGTCGTCGATGGGGAGGTGGGTAAGCCTGGGCGTTACGCACTCGAAGACTTCATGAAACCGTACCAGTTGGAGGAGCGTATCTATCGTCTTCGCTGTGTTGAAGCGTGGTCGATGGTCATCCCCTGGATTGGTTTTCCGATTTCCGCACTGCTCAAGCAGGTCGAACCGACCTCTAACGCCAAGTACATTCGCTTTGAAACCTTGCAGGATCCCAAGAGCATGCCTGGGCAGCGCTCGGGTTTCGCGTTGATCGACTGGCCGTATGTAGAGGGCTTGCGTCTGGATGAGGCGATGAATCCCTTGGCGATTCTGGCGGTTGGCATGTATGGCCGCGAATTGCCCAATCAGAATGGCGCGCCGCTGCGCCTG
Organism: Pseudomonas sp. m6p; assembly: GCF_055760375.1. Taxonomy (NCBI): domain Bacteria; kingdom Pseudomonadati; phylum Pseudomonadota; class Gammaproteobacteria; order Pseudomonadales; family Pseudomonadaceae; genus Pseudomonas; species Pseudomonas sp. m6p. The sequence goes on along the minus strand of NZ_CM147084.1, from coordinate 4,725,802 downwards.
GTGGTGCCGTGGAAGTATGGCTTCAAGAGTGTGAAGTCCATTGTGCGGATCAGTCTCGTTAGCGAGCAGCCCAAGACTACCTGGCAGAGTATCGCGGCAGATGAATACGGATTTTATGCCAACGTGAATCCGACGGTCGATCATCCGCGCTGGACTCAGGCAAGAGAACGGCGTCTGCCGAACAGTTTGTTCAAGCCGAATGTACGTGATACCCAGATGTTCAACGGCTACTCGGATGAAGTCGCTTCTTTATATACAGGGCTCGATCTGCGGAAGAACTACTGATGCGATATCCGTTTTGGCGTGTAGGCGTTTTCATTGCGGCGGCGATCTGGCCACTGCTCTGGTTTTATCAGGCGTTCGCCGATTTGCTCGGTCCGGATCCCGGCAAGGTTCTGGTTGATCGACTGGGACTGGGGACGCTGGTATTGCTGCTGATCACGTTGAGCATGACGCCGTTGCAGAAATTGACGGGGTGGGCGGGCTGGATTGCGGTTCGCCGTCAGTTGGGGCTCTGGTGTTTTACTTATGTGGTTCTGCACCTGTTCAGCTATATGGCGTTCATCCTTGGTTTCGACTGGTCACAGTTGGGCGTGGAGTTGCGTAAGCGGCCGTACATTATTGTGGGTACGCTGGGTTTTCTAGGATTGTTGGCACTGGCAGTAACCTCCAATCGTTATAGTCAGCGTCGTTTGGGTGTGCGCTGGAAGAAACTGCATCGGGTGGTGTACGTGATTCTGGGGCTGGGATTGCTGCACATGTTATGGATTGTGCGGGCTGATCTTAAGGAGTGGGTGATCTATGCCTTTGTGGGTGCAGCGCTTTTGCTGCTGCGAGTGCCTGCCGTTGCGCGTCGAATTCCGCGCTTGCTGACTAAAAAGCAGGTTTTGCAATAAAACTGAAATTAACGGTTGACGGCAGATTCAGGAGGTCTATAATTCGCCCCACTTCCGGCGCAGTCGAAACGGAAAACTCCTTGAGATTCAATGAGTTACGCAGATTTCGACAGCGGTTCGCTTCAGTTCATCGAAGCCTGGAAGGAGTTGAAAGAGCGGTGATGTTTGGCTCTTTTGACGGTTCGATCTTCTCGGTCGAAAGCGGAGAAAAAGAGGTGTTGACAGCAGCGTGTAACGCTGTAGAATTCGCCTCCCGCTAACGAGAGATCGGAAGCGCAAGTGGTTGAAGTTGTTGAAGAATTCTTCGAAAACTTCTGAAAATAATCACTTGACAGCAAATGAGGCTGCTGTAGAATGCGCGCCTCGGTTGAGACGAAAGATCTTAACCAACCGCTCTTTAACAACTGAATCAAGCAATTCGTGTGGGTGCTTGTGGAGTCAGACTGATAGTCAACAAGATTATCAGCATCACAAGTTACTCCGCGAGAAATCAAAGATGTAACCAACGATTGCTGAGCCAAGTTTAGGGTTTCTTAAAAACCCAAAGATGTTTGAACTGAAGAGTTTGATCATGGCTCAGATTGAACGCTGGCGGCAGGCCTAACACATGCAAGTCGAGCGGATGAAAGGAGCTTGCTCCTGGATTCAGCGGCGGACGGGTGAGTAATGCCTAGGAATCTGCCTGGTAGTGGGGGACAACGTTTCGAAAGGAACGCTAATACCGCATACGTCCTACGGGAGAAAGCAGGGGACCTTCGGGCCTTGCGCTATCAGATGAGCCTAGGTCGGATTAGCTAGTTGGTGAGGTAATGGCTCACCAAGGCGACGATCCGTAACTGGTCTGAGAGGATGATCAGTCACACTGGAACTGAGACACGGTCCAGACTCCTACGGGAGGCAGCAGTGGGGAATATTGGACAATGGGCGAAAGCCTGATCCAGCCATGCCGCGTGTGTGAAGAAGGTCTTCGGATTGTAAAGCACTTTAAGTTGGGAGGAAGGGTTGTAGATTAATACTCTGCAATTTTGACGTTACCGACAGAATAAGCACCGGCTAACTCTGTGCCAGCAGCCGCGGTAATACAGAGGGTGCAAGCGTTAATCGGAATTACTGGGCGTAAAGCGCGCGTAGGTGGTTTGTTAAGTTGGATGTGAAATCCCCGGGCTCAACCTGGGAACTGCATCCAAAACTGGCAAGCTAGAGTATGGTAGAGGGTGGTGGAATTTCCTGTGTAGCGGTGAAATGCGTAGATATAGGAAGGAACACCAGTGGCGAAGGCGACCACCTGGACTAATACTGACACTGAGGTGCGAAAGCGTGGGGAGCAAACAGGATTAGATACCCTGGTAGTCCACGCCGTAAACGATGTCAACTAGCCGTTGGGAGCCTTGAGCTCTTAGTGGCGCAGCTAACGCATTAAGTTGACCGCCTGGGGAGTACGGCCGCAAGGTTAAAACTCAAATGAATTGACGGGGGCCCGCACAAGCGGTGGAGCATGTGGTTTAATTCGAAGCAACGCGAAGAACCTTACCAGGCCTTGACATCCAATGAACTTTCCAGAGATGGATTGGTGCCTTCGGGAACATTGAGACAGGTGCTGCATGGCTGTCGTCAGCTCGTGTCGTGAGATGTTGGGTTAAGTCCCGTAACGAGCGCAACCCTTGTCCTTAGTTACCAGCACGTTATGGTGGGCACTCTAAGGAGACTGCCGGTGACAAACCGGAGGAAGGTGGGGATGACGTCAAGTCATCATGGCCCTTACGGCCTGGGCTACACACGTGCTACAATGGTCGGTACAGAGGGTTGCCAAGCCGCGAGGTGGAGCTAATCCCACAAAACCGATCGTAGTCCGGATCGCAGTCTGCAACTCGACTGCGTGAAGTCGGAATCGCTAGTAATCGCGAATCAGAATGTCGCGGTGAATACGTTCCCGGGCCTTGTACACACCGCCCGTCACACCATGGGAGTGGGTTGCACCAGAAGTAGCTAGTCTAACCTTCGGGAGGACGGTTACCACGGTGTGATTCATGACTGGGGTGAAGTCGTAACAAGGTAGCCGTAGGGGAACCTGCGGCTGGATCACCTCCTTAATCGACGACATCAGCTGCTCCATAAGTTCCCACACGAATTGCTTGATTCATTGAAGAAGACGATAGAAGCAGCCCGAAATTGGGTCTGTAGCTCAGTTGGTTAGAGCGCACCCCTGATAAGGGTGAGGTCGGCAGTTCGAATCTGCCCAGACCCACCAATTTTGTGTGGGAAACCTGTAGAAATACGGGGCCATAGCTCAGCTGGGAGAGCGCCTGCCTTGCACGCAGGAGGTCAGCGGTTCGATCCCGCTTGGCTCCACCACCACTGCTTCTGAAGTTTGAAAGCTTAGAAATGAGCATTCCATCGCTGTGATGGTGAATGCTGATTTCTAGTCTTTTGATTAGATCGTTCTTTAAAAATTTGGGTATGTGATAGAAAGATAGACTGAACGTTACTTTCACTGGTAACGGATCAGGCTAAGGTAAAATTTGTGAGTGACTCTTAAGAGTTTTGCGAATTTTCGGCGAATGTCGTCTTCACAGTATAACCAGATTGCTTGGGGTTATATGGTCAAGTGAAGAAGCGCATACGGTGGATGCCTTGGCAGTCAGAGGCGATGAAAGACGTGGTAGCCTGCGAAAAGCTTCGGGGAGTCGGCAAACAGACTTTGATCCGGAGATGTCTGAATGGGGGAACCCAGCCATCATAAGATGGTTATCTTGTACTGAATACATAGGTGCAAGAGGCGAACCAGGGGAACTGAAACATCTAAGTACCCTGAGGAAAAGAAATCAACCGAGATTCCCTTAGTAGTGGCGAGCGAACGGGGACTAGCCCTTAAGTGGCTTTGAGATTAGCGGAACGCTCTGGAAAGTGCGGCCATAGTGGGTGATAGCCCTGTACGCGAAAGTCTCTTAGTCATGAAATCGAGTAGGACGGAGCACGAGAAACTTTGTCTGAATATGGGGGGACCATCCTCCAAGGCTAAATACTACTGACTGACCGATAGTGAACTAGTACCGTGAGGGAAAGGCGAAAAGAACCCCGGAGAGGGGAGTGAAATAGATCCTGAAACCGTATGCGTACAAGCAGTGGGAGCAGACTTTGTTCTGTGACTGCGTACCTTTTGTATAATGGGTCAGCGACTTATTTTCAGTGGCGAGCTTAACCGAATAGGGGAGGCGTAGCGAAAGCGAGTCTTAATAGGGCGTCTAGTCGCTGGGAATAGACCCGAAACCGGGCGATCTATCCATGGGCAGGTTGAAGGTTAGGTAACACTGACTGGAGGACCGAACCGACTACCGTTGAAAAGTTAGCGGATGACCTGTGGATCGGAGTGAAAGGCTAATCAAGCTCGGAGATAGCTGGTTCTCCTCGAAAGCTATTTAGGTAGCGCCTCATGTATCACTGTAGGGGGTAGAGCACTGTTTCGGCTAGGGGGTCATCCCGACTTACCAAACCGATGCAAACTCCGAATACCTACAAGTGCCGAGCATGGGAGACACACGGCGGGTGCTAACGTCCGTCGTGAAAAGGGAAACAACCCAGACCGTCAGCTAAGGTCCCAAAGTTATGGTTAAGTGGGAAACGATGTGGGAAGGCTTAGACAGCTAGGAGGTTGGCTTAGAAGCAGCCACCCTTTAAAGAAAGCGTAATAGCTCACTAGTCGAGTCGGCCTGCGCGGAAGATGTAACGGGGCTCAAACCATACACCGAAGCTACGGGTATCACGCAAGTGATGCGGTAGAGGAGCGTTCTGTAAGCCTGTGAAGGTGAGTTGAGAAGCTTGCTGGAGGTATCAGAAGTGCGAATGCTGACATGAGTAACGACAATGGGTGTGAAAAACACCCACGCCGAAAGACCAAGGTTTCCTGCGCAACGTTAATCGACGCAGGGTTAGTCGGTCCCTAAGGCGAGGCTGAAAAGCGTAGTCGATGGAAAACAGGTTAATATTCCTGTACTTCTGGTTATTGCGATGGAGGGACGGAGAAGGCTAGGCCAGCTTGGCGTTGGTTGTCCAAGTTTAAGGTGGTAGGCTGAGATCTTAGGTAAATCCGGGATCTTAAGGCCGAGAGCTGATGACGAGTTACCTTTCAGGTGACGAAGTGGTTGATGCCATGCTTCCAAGAAAAGCTTCTAAGCTTCAGATAACCAGGAACCGTACCCCAAACCGACACAGGTGGTTGGGTAGAGAATACCAAGGCGCTTGAGAGAACTCGGGTGAAGGAACTAGGCAAAATGGCACCGTAACTTCGGGAGAAGGTGCGCCGGTGAGGGTGAAGGACTTGCTCCGTAAGCTCATGCCGGTCGAAGATACCAGGCCGCTGCGACTGTTTATTAAAAACACAGCACTCTGCAAACACGAAAGTGGACGTATAGGGTGTGACGCCTGCCCGGTGCCGGAAGGTTAATTGATGGGGTTAGCTAACGCGAAGCTCTTGATCGAAGCCCCGGTAAACGGCGGCCGTAACTATAACGGTCCTAAGGTAGCGAAATTCCTTGTCGGGTAAGTTCCGACCTGCACGAATGGCGTAACGATGGCGGCGCTGTCTCCACCCGAGACTCAGTGAAATTGAAATCGCTGTGAAGATGCAGTGTATCCGCGGCTAGACGGAAAGACCCCGTGAACCTTTACTATAGCTTTGCACTGGACTTTGAATTTGCTTGTGTAGGATAGGTGGGAGGCTTTGAAGCGTGGACGCCAGTTCGCGTGGAGCCATCCTTGAAATACCACCCTGGCAACTTTGAGGTTCTAACTCAGGTCCGTTATCCGGATCGAGGACAGTGTATGGTGGGTAGTTTGACTGGGGCGGTCTCCTCCTAAAGAGTAACGGAGGAGTACGAAGGTGCGCTCAGACCGGTCGGAAATCGGTCGTAGAGTATAAAGGCAAAAGCGCGCTTGACTGCGAGACAGACACGTCGAGCAGGTACGAAAGTAGGTCTTAGTGATCCGGTGGTTCTGTATGGAAGGGCCATCGCTCAACGGATAAAAGGTACTCCGGGGATAACAGGCTGATACCGCCCAAGAGTTCATATCGACGGCGGTGTTTGGCACCTCGATGTCGGCTCATCACATCCTGGGGCTGAAGCCGGTCCCAAGGGTATGGCTGTTCGCCATTTAAAGTGGTACGCGAGCTGGGTTTAGAACGTCGTGAGACAGTTCGGTCCCTATCTGCCGTGGACGTTTGAGATTTGAGAGGGGCTGCTCCTAGTACGAGAGGACCGGAGTGGACGAACCTCTGGTGTTCCGGTTGTCACGCCAGTGGCATTGCCGGGTAGCTATGTTCGGGAAAGATAACCGCTGAAAGCATCTAAGCGGGAAACTTGCCTCAAGATGAGATCTCACTGGAACCTTGAGTTCCCTGAAGGGCCGTCGAAGACTACGACGTTGATAGGTTGGGTGTGTAAGCGCTGTGAGGCGTTGAGCTAACCAATACTAATTGCCCGTGAGGCTTGACCATATAACACCCAAGCAATCTGAATGCTCGAAAGAGACCAGATTGCGGTGTGTGAAGACGCAATGAACCGAAAGTTCGCGCAGCTCACAAAGCACCTGTATCACATACCCGATTTGCTGAAGCGAGGCCAGTTGGTCACGAGTCAGTACCCGAATTTCTTGACGACCATAGAGCGTTGGAACCACCTGATCCCATCCCGAACTCAGAAGTGAAACGATGCATCGCCGATGGTAGTGTGGGGTTTCCCCATGTGAGAGTAGGTCATCGTCAAGATTAAATTCCGAAACCCCAATTGCGAAAGCAGTTGGGGTTTTGTTTTGTCCGCAGGAAAGTATTTTTACTTAGGCAGCGAACAATTTTGCACAGTTATTTTCGAATCAGAACACTAGAATAGCCCCATCTTTTTCGGAGCCAGAGCCTTTATGTCAGATCCGGTTGACGCCTCAGGGCTGTCAGATTTACCGCTGGAAGACCTGGTGGCCTGTCACGAGTGCGACCTGCTGATGCGCAAGCCCAAGCTTGCCCATGGTGAGAAAGCGCTCTGCCCGCGCTGCGGTTACGAGTTGTACGCCCACCGCCATAACGTGGTGCAGCGCAGCCTTGCCCTGGTGATCGCAGCATTATTGCTGTACATCCCGGCAAACTTTTTACCCATCATGCAACTCAATATTCTCGGACAATCTTCGCAGGATACGGTCTGGAGCGGCGTGCTTGGCTTGTTCAATACGGACATGCAGGGCGTTTCGATCGTTGTATTCCTGTGCAGTATGGCTATTCCGTTGCTGAAGTTGCTGTGCCAGTTATTCGTTTTGCTGACGATTCGATTCAACGTCGGACGCAGTTACGGCTTATTGCTCTACCGCATTTATCACCACCTCAAAGACTGGGGCATGCTTGAGGTCTACCTCATGGGCGTCCTCGTGGCGATCGTCAAACTGGCGGACATGGCGGCCATCACCGTCGGCCTCGGTCTGGCGTGTTTCATCGGTTTGTTGTTGGTTCAGGTCTGGCTGGAAGTGGTGATGTCACCGCATCAGATCTGGCAGGCGTTATCAGGAGAGGATGCCCATGCGGGCGATTGATGCGGGCATTCTGATCTGTACCGAATGCCATGAATTGAACAAACAGGATGCGAACACCGACGAGCAGACCTGCACCCGCTGCGGTGCGCTGGTTCACGCTCGTCGTCCGAACAGTCTGGCCCGAACCTGGGCCCTGCTAATCACGGCTGCGATTATCTACATTCCGGCCAATGTGTTGCCGATCATGACCGTCAGCTCGCTGGGTCAGGGCGACCCCAGCACCATCATGTCCGGCGTGATCCAGTTGGTACAACACGGCATGATCCCGATTGCCGCAGTGGTGTTCATCGCCAGTATTCTGGTGCCGACGTTTAAACTGGTCGGTATCGCGCTGTTGCTGTTTTCTGTACAGCGCCGCCAGCCATTGTCTGCACGGCAGCGCATCTGGATGTACCGCTTCATTGAGTTCATCGGTCGCTGGTCGATGCTCGACATCTTTGTGATCGCCATTCTGGTGGCGGTCGTCAACTTCGGCCGGCTTGCCAGTGTCGAAGCCAATCTTGGCGCCATCGCTTTCGCCAGTGTGGTGATTCTGACGATGCTTGCCGCAGTAACTTTCGATCCCCGACTGATTTGGGATAACACGGAGTCGGACGACGACCATGACTGATTTGCCTGTAGCGAAAACCCGACCGGCCTCCAACTGGTCTGCCATCTGGGTACTGCCCCTGATCGCCCTGATCATCGGCGGCTGGCTTGGCTGGCGTGCCTATAACGAAACCGGTATCGAGATTCAGGTTCGCTTCGAAAGCGGTGAAGGCATCCAGGCCAACAAGACCGAGGTCATGTACAAAGGCATGTCAGTCGGTAAGGTGAAGACGCTCAAGCTCGACGACGAAGGCAATTCCAAAGGCGTGATCGCCACTGTGGAGATGAACAAGGATGTCGAACAATACCTCAAGACCAGCACCCGCTTCTGGTTGGTGAAACCAAGCGTCACCCTGGCCGGCATCACAGGACTGGAAACACTGGTTTCGGGGAACTACGTGGCCATCAGCCCGGGTGAAGGCGAGCCGACCCGCAAGTTCAAGGCCCTGGCTGAAGAGCCGCCATTGTCGGATTCCAAGCCCGGTCTGCACCTGACCATCAAGGCCGATCGCCTGGGTTCGTTGAATCGCGGCAGCCCGGTGTTCTACAAGCAGATTAAAGTCGGTCAGATCAAAAGCTACGTGCTGTCCGAAGACCAGAGCACCGTTGAACTCAAAGTGTTCATCGAACCGACTTACGCCAAACTGGTGCGCAAACACACACGTTTCTGGAATGCCAGCGGCATCAGTATTGACGCCAATCTGTCGGGGGTGAAAGTGCGCAGCGAATCCCTGGCGAGCATCGTCGCCGGGGGTATCGCCTTCGCCACACCGGAGAACCGCAAGGACAGTCCGCCTACCGATCCAAGCCTGCCGTTCCGTTTGTATGAGGACTTCGACGCCGCCGCTGCCGGCATTCGGGTCAAGGTCAAACTCAGTGACTTTGAAGGCCTGCAGGCCGGCCGCACGCCGGTGATGTACAAGGGCATTCAGGTCGGCAACCTGAAAGCGTTGAAAATCGATCCGGATCTCAACAGCGCCACGGCCGAACTGACGCTGGATCCTCTGGCCGAAGACTACCTGGTCGAAGGCACGCAGTTCTGGGTGGTCAAACCGTCGATTTCCCTGGCCGGTATTACCGGGCTCGAAGCGTTGGTAAAAGGCAACTACATCGCCGTGCGCCCGGGCGACAAGGGTGCTGCGCCGAAACGCGAATTCGAGGCACGGCCAAAAGCACCGCCACTGGATCTGCGCGCCCCGGGCCTGCACCTGGTGCTGTTCACCGATGTTCTCGGTTCGATCGAAGTCGGCAGTCCGATTCTGTACAAACAGGTCAAGGTTGGCTCGGTCCAGAGCTATCAGTTCTCCAAGACCAAAAAACAAATCGTCATTGGCGTGCATATCGAGAAGGAGTACGAAAATCTGGTCAACGCGTCGACACGCTTCTGGAATGTCAGCGGCATCACCCTCACCGGTGGTCTGACGGGCGGGATTCAAGTGAAGAGCGAGTCGTTGCAGACATTGATGGCCGGCGGTATCGCTTTCGAAACCCCGCAAGCCAAGGCGCCGCTGCAGAAGCGTATTCCACGCTTCCGTCTGTTCGCCAACCATGACGAGGCCAACCAGAAAGGCACGCTGGTAACGATCAAGGTCGACCGCGCCGATGGTTTGCGCCCGGGCACACCGATTCGTTTCAAGGGCCTGGATGTCGGCAAGATTGAAGACGTCGATCTGACCGACGACCTGCAAGCCGTGATGATTACTGCGCGGATCACTGAAGTGCCGGAGAAGATTGCCCGGGTCGGCAGTCAGTTCTGGGTGGTCAAGCCGGAGTTGGGACTGATCAAGACCCAGAACCTGGAAACCCTGGTCACCGGGCAATATGTAGAAGTGCAGCCGGCGGCGAAAAATCTCGGCCCGCAGAAGAACTTCGTTGCGCTGGCCAGTCCGCCGGAAGTGAGCAAGCAGGAGGCTGGCTTGAGTCTGGTGTTGAGCGCCGCGCGGCGTGGCTCGCTGAAACCGGGCGTGCCCGTGACCTACCGCGAAATCACCGTGGGCAAGGTCACCGGTTATGAACTGGGCCAGACGGCCGACCGGGTGTTGGTGCACATTCTGATCGAGCCGAAATACGCGCCGTTGGTGCGCAGCGGTAGCCGATTCTGGAACACCAGCGGCGTTGGTTTCGACATCGGCTTGTTCAATGGTCTGACAGTGCGTACAGAGTCGCTGGAGACGGCGATTCAGGGAGGCATCGCCTTCGCCACGCCGGACGGTGAGCGCATGGGCAGCCCGGCACGGCCTGAGCAGACGTTCCCGCTGTTCGACAAGTTCGAGGATGAGTGGCTGACCTGGGCGCCGAAGATTTCGCTCGGTAAATAATTCTGAGTTGATGTGGCGTCTACAAAGACGCCATCGCTGGCAAGCCAGCTCCCACAGGGTTTCATGTCGTATACAGAATGTGTGTTCAACGCAAAAACCTGTGGGAGCTGGCTTGCCAGCGATGAGGTCCTCCTATTCAGCACAAACCCAAAGCCATAAAAAAGGGCCGCGATCCCAACAGATCGCGGCCCTTTTTTTGCCTTCAGCTAACGCCGATCAAACCTCATCCAGCTCTGGCTCATCGGCTTGCACGTTGACGGTGGCCTTCACCACATCATGCCGGCGGATGTACTTCCAGTCCGCCTCGTCGATGTAGATCCCCGCCGGGCCGCTGCCGCCTTCCAGGTCGATGGCGACACTGGCGCAGACTTGCGGTTTCACACTCGCCAGAATCGGCACAAAGCCCAATTGCAGGCTGGTTTCCAGCAGCGCTGCCTGGTTCTTCTCGTCAATGTCCGCCGCCTCGTCGAGGTAGTACGGCAGGCGCACGCGACCGGCCAGGTCGCGATCCATCAAGTGCAGCAACAAGTACATGTTGGTCAGCGCCTTGATGGTCATGGTGGTGCCGTTGGAGGCCGCGCCGTCGATGTCGGTGTGGATCACCGGCTGACCGTTGACCTTGGTGATCTCGAACGCCAGCTCGAACAAGTCCTTGAGGCCGAGCTGGTTGTGGTTCGCCGCCACCAGCCGTGCCAAGTATTCCTTGGCCTCTTCGTTCTTGTTGTCCTGCTCGGCGCTTTGGCTCAGATCGAATACCGACAGGGTTTCGCCTTCTTCGTACTGACCGGCGCTGTGGATGATCTGGTCGATGTGCTTGAGTGCTTCCTTGTTCGGCGCGAGGACGATACGGAAGCTCTGCAGGTTGGACACCTGACGCTTGTTGATCTCGCGGTTGAACAGCGCCAGTTGGTGCTCGAGGCTGTCGTAGTCGCTGCGAATGTTGCGCAGGGTCCGGGCGATGTCGGTGACCGCCGCACGCCGCGCCTTGCCCAGCGTCAGCGCTTCATCGGTACGGTGCGCATAAGCATTGATCAGCAACGACAGGCGGCGCTCCATGTCGTCTTCGCTGTCGAACTTGGCCACGCCTTTCAGACGCACTTGCGCGTACAGCGCTTCGATCTGTCCGTCGGCGCGCAGCAGACCCTGCCAGCTGTCCTGATAGTCATTGAGCAGCGGCAACAGGTTGTCCATCGAATCGTCGACCGGATCCATGAACGGCGTGCCGAATGGCAGATCCGCCGGCAGCAGCTGACGGCGGCGCAGGGCATCGTCGAGGGTGCGCTGCTTGGCTTCCATGTCGGCGATCTGCCGGCCGACCAGTTGCAGCTTGGCCGACAGTTGCTGGACGCGCTCGGTGAACGCATCGCTGGAGCGCTTGAGTTCGTCCTGCGCGGCTTCCATCTGCGCCAGTTGCTCGAGCTTGTCGCCTTCTTCGGCGCTCAGCGTTTGAGTGCGACGGAAATCTTCCAGGGCTTTCTGCGCATCCAGCACTTGCTGGTACAGCGCTTCGGTCTGGGTCTTGCTCGCGGCGCGGTCGGCGGCCACGGCTTGCTGAGTCTTGAGCTGCTTGAGCTCTTTTTCCAGACGCTCTTTCTGGTCACGCAGCGCGGCGCGGTCGGCCAGCGCTTGCAGAGCCGGCGGCTCGATGTGCGAGATGTCGATCGACAGCCCCGGCACTTCGAAACGCTCGCCCTTGAAGCCATCGAGGATCAGCTCGACCGATTTGACCCACTCGCCGTCTTCGTCGAGGGTGATGCCATGTTCGCCCAGCGGCAGGCTGAACAGCGCGCTGTTGAACAGGCGCATCAGGCGCTCGACGTCCTGTTGTGAGAATTCTTCACGCAGGCGGGCGTAGCTGTTGTTGTCGGCGTGATCGAGTTGCTGTTTCACCGACTTCAGACGTTTTTCCAGGTCGCGCAGACGCTCTTCCAGATCCTCGGCGCTGAACTGTCGTGACTGTGCCAGCGCACCAGCCAGTTCGTCGTGGGCGTCCTTGGCCGCGAGCAGTTGTTGCTCCAGCACTTTGACGTCATCGACCAGCGCAAAGCGGTTCTTCAGCACCGACAACTCGCCGAGCCAGCGCTGAATGCCGGTGATTTCCCGCTCCAGGCGCATCAGCTCCTGGGTGCCGCCACGCTGGTCGTTTTGCAGGTCGTCCTGCTCGCGACGGTAGTGTTCGGCCTGAATCGTCAGTTCTTCCTTGCGTGCATTGGCGTAGTCCGACCAGGTGCCGAGCAACGAGTCGAGCAGCGGCGACAGGCGATGCAGTTTGCCGCGCAGCACGTCGCGCTGTTTCACGCCGTTGGCCAAGGCCTCGACCAATGGGCCGGCGGCGACCAGCGAGTTGTAGTCCTGCTCCATCCGGCGCACATCGCGGAAGGCTTCTTCGCACGCAGCAATGTAGTCGACGCTGCCGGAACGCAGGCTGTGCTCGAAGGCATCGAGGAACAACTGCTTCAACTTGGCCGCAGTGATTTCACGCATGTGCAGCAGGTTGATGAACAGCGCGCGGAAGGTCTTCAGGCTCTGCTCGCTGGTGGAGCGCAGCGGGATCAGCGTCAGGTCCAGCGGGATAGAGGTGTGCCCGCCCACCAGCAGACGACGCAGTTCGTCCGGCTTGAGTTCGTAGGCTTTCAGGCCTTCTTTCTCAAGGTTGCTGAACAGTTCCTTCTGACGCAGGCAGGTGTCGTTTTTCTGGTAATGCGCCAGATCGAGCTTGCCGGCGTAGGCGAAGAACTGGTGACCGAAACCACCGCCCGGGCCACGGCCGACCACGCCGATCACGTGCGGGCCGTGCGGTAGATTGACTTCGACGAGGATGTAACTGGTGTCGGAGGCGAAGTAGAAGCGCCGCGATTGTTCCAGGCTGTACTTGCCGAAACTCATGTCCGACATGCGCGCCAGGATCGGGAACTGCAAGGCGTTGATCGAGGCGGATTTGCCGAGGTTGTTCGCGCCGTAGACCGACAGCGGTTCTTCCAGCGGGAACAGGCCGAGGCTGTAACCGGCGGTGTTCAAAAGGGCAAAGCGGCGGATGCCGTAGCGTTCCTGGCTCATGCGTCGGACTCCTGTTCTTCGGCAATGGCGCGGGCCAGTGCGTCTTCTTCGCTTTCTTCCTCAAACTCGCTGAGATCGAGCGGATCGTCGGTCTCGAGGAATTTCGCTTCGGCCTCTTCGTCGATCAGCACCGGTGCCGGCAGCGGCAGCACGCTGTGTACGCTGGCCGCCAGATCGCGGTCCTGCTGCACCGACAGGCACACGTCGAGGAAGCGGTGCATCGGCGGCAGGAAACGGTACACGCCGTTTTCTTCGCTGGCGAAACCGAGCTGGGTCATGCGGCGCATGATCTTTTCTTCGAGTTCTTCGACGGTCTGCACTTCGGCCTGGATGAACAGGTCGCGGTATTTGTCCAGCAGCGACGGCAGTTCTTCACGGCCGAGGCTGCCACCGTCGAGCACGGCGATCGGATCGCGGCCCTGATCGGCCAGGTGCTCGACGAGGATGAAGGTGAACAGCGCCAGGCGCTGAGCGGTCTTGTTCACCGCCGCAGCGGCCATGTCCGGCACGAAGTAGTAGAAGCCACGGGTGTCGCAGACCAGCTCGAACCCCAGCGCCTTGAACAGCGTGCGGTATTGATCCTGGAAGTTCGACAGTTGCGCGTACAGTTCCGGGTCGCGGCGGCTGACGTGGTAGCCCTTGAACAGCTCACGGAAGATCGGCGCCAGTTGGGACAGTTCGGATAGATCAAGATGCATTGGGGATGCTCGCAGAATCCTCGGCGGCGGCAGGGTCGCGGGCCGAGAGCAGGGCGAAGGAGCGCAGGCTGACCTGATGCTCGTGAGTGTGGTATTCGCGGCGTTCCAGACGCTCGCGGGTGAAGCGTTTTTCCCGCGACAGGCGCGAGAACCAGTAGAGCAATTCGTCGGTGGCACCATCCGGTTCCTGCTCCAGCAGCCAAGTCATCAGATCCGGCATTGGCAGGGACTCTTCGCAACGCTCGACCATCTCGCGCACGGTGCGCGGTGCACGTGGCGCATCGCCGGATTTCTGGGTCTTGTGCGCCTTGGGGAAACGCGCCGGTTTCGGCTCGAAACGCGCCAGAGCGTAGACGTAAGCCTCGACCTGACTGGCGCTGCCGAGGAAGGTGCTTTGCGGCCGGGTGAACAGCGGCATCGCCGCTTGCGGCACGGCGTCGATGCCTTTGCGGCGGATCGCCGCCAGCGCCAGCGCGGCACCACGGGTCACGGCGTTGTGCCGACGCGCCTCTTCCCGCAGCGGCAGCAGCAGTTCGCGGGCGTGGCGCAGGGTCAGCTGGGCACTGGTCTGCATTTCGAGGATGCGCGCGTGGGTGCGCAGCAGCATGTCGTCATCGACCAGATGGCCGAGGCGCTGCTGTTCGCTGAGCATCTTCAGCAGCACGGTTTCGACCTTGCGCACGCCTTGCTCGAAGGCACCGTCGGCGTTTACCAGATCGATCATCGGTTCGACGTATTCGTCCCAGGTTGCCAGCACTTCGGCGTAACGCTGACGCAGCGGAATCTGCCGGTCGCTGGTCTTGGCCCGTTCGGCGACGGCCACCAGCGCCTGTTCGTCGTTGTCGAGTTTCTTCAGCACGTCGCGTACGCGCATGTCGAGCAAACGCAACTGACGGGCGAGGTCGTTGCCGTCGCGCACATCGAACGCGTCCTGAATGTAGCCGGCCAGCCGTTCGAGGTGGCGCAGATAGGCTTCGATCTCCAGGCACAGGCCCAGCCGGTGTTCACGGCGCAGATAGGCAAGGAAGTCGTGAATTTGCGCGTTGAGCTCGAAACGGTTCGGGCTTTTCGCCACGGGTACCAGAATGTCGAGGCGAATCCACACGTCGAGCAGGCTGGTGATGTCCTGCGGCGTACTGTCCAGTTGTTGGGCGGCCAGTTGCGTGCGCAGTTCGTTGAGGCTCAGGGTGCCTTGGTCGAAGTGCTCGCACAGTGGCTCAAGAAGTGCCCAGTGTTCAGCGAGGGCGCGCAAGACGCGCTTGGGTTCGATCATCGGAATGGCCGGCTGGTTGGCGATTAAAAGCCGCGATTGTACTGCATCAGGAGGGATGCGATTCACTCTCGGGACGGGCTGTCGCATTTTCTAAGGGAGCGAGCCCAGGTAAAGGCTATCGATCAACAGCAAGCGATCTTGAACGAAGGGCTGTAGAATCAGCCCACTTCAGTTATCCACAAGTGGCCGACCCTTTGCTAATCGAGTCCCGCCGCCGCGCCTATTTGAACGCCATGCAGGTGGTCAACTGGCTGCCGCGCACCGAATTGCCTTTCGCCGCCCCGTCGCGGCCCGAGCTGCTGGACATGCCCGAGCCTGAGCCAGAGGTCGCGGCGATGCCGGTTGTGCAGGCCGAAGCTCCGGCGCAGCCTGCCGCCCGTCCGGTCGAACGGCCGAAGATCGAAGTGCCACGCCCGTCGCTCGCCAGTACCCGCAATGGCGCCAAACCGGTAGAAGAGGTCGAAGAGGCGCCGGTTGTCGCCAAGCCCGCGCCCGTGCCGCCACCGCGTTTTGCCCTGCAATTGCTGCGCGCCGGGGCTTGCCTGCTGCTGGTCGAGTTACCCACAGGCGAGGCGTTCCAGAGCCGCGATCCGGCCTACCTGCTGCTTAAAGACATGTTGCGCGCCGCCGGTCTGCCGGATGCGCCACAAATCGTCGGCGAGCCGGTGCGTTGGCCGTGGCTGAACCGCGGCACCATGGATCAGGGCCCGGAAGCGGCACGCGACTTCGTTCAGGGTTTTCTTTCGGTACAGATGGAAGCGGCACCTTGCGCCTGCCTGTGGTTGATTGGCCTGCCGGCGGTGCGCTTTGCCGGTGAAGCGGACGCTGAAGCGTTCAACAGTGAGCTGCAGATCGAAGGCCTGGGCCTGGCCTGGGCCATTCCCGGTCTGGAATTGTTAATGGAAGAGCCACAGCGCAAAGCCGCTGTGTGGCAAGCCATGCGTCGGCTGATGGCGCGCTGGAAACCATCGAATGAGTGAAGCTGTATCGTTCCGCCCGATGACCGAGGCGGACCTGGACGCGGTATTGAAGATCGAATACGCGGCGTACAGCCATCCCTGGACGCGCGGGATTTTTCTCGACGGGCTGGGCAAATACCAGATCTGGCTAATGTTCGAAGGCCAGCAGCAAGTCGGCCACGGCGTGGTGCAGATCATTCTGGATGAGGCGCACCTGCTTAACATCACGGTCAAACCGGAGAATCAGGGGCGAGGGCTGGGGCTGACGTTGCTGGAGCATCTGATGTCGATTGCCTACAAGGCTGACGCTCGGGAATGCTTTCTGGAAGTGCGTGACAGCAATACCGCAGCGTTCAAGCTGTATGAGCGCTATGGCTTCAACGAAATTGGCCGGCGCCGGGATTATTATCCGGCGGTGGGCGGGCGTGAAGACGCCGTGGTGATGGCCTGCACGTTGGTTGACTAATCTCCTGTAGGAGCTGCCGAAGGCTGCGATCTTTTGATTTTGTTTTTAAAAGCAAGATCAAAAGATCGCAGCCTGCGGCAGCTCCTACAGGGGATTGCATGATGGCGGTGACTAGCGGTTGCCATCCAGCGGATCACGCCGCGCCAGCTCCGCCTCATCCAGACCATTGCCGCCGCCGATATCGTCCTCGTCGACAATGCTCAGGTCCCAATCCGCCTGATTGCCTGCGCCAGCCTCTTCGGCATCGCGCGCACCATCTTCATGAATCAGTGTTTCCGGGCTCAGATCATCGTCGGTCGGCTCGTGGTCCGCCGTCGATGCACCGGTCAACCCGGCCTCACGCACGCGCTCGTTGGGCATCAGTTGCTCGCGTTCTCGCGCCGGAATCTCGTCACCAATCCTGGCGCTGGGTTCGTCTTCATCAAAATCCAGTTCATGCACCGAGCCCATGCGGTCCTCGTTATCATCGATCGGTTCCGGTTGCACCGCATCGTACGGACGTCGTGAATCAGTCATGGCAAATCCTCATACTGTGGGCCTTACTAAGTGGACTCACCGCACACACAGGAATTCCAACGAAAACACTTGCGACCCTTGCGTGACCCCGACGGGTGGTCGTCTGTCATACCAGCGCATCTTTCTTGAGGCCTTAACCATGCACGACTTACAAGACCTGATTGATAACAACGAGCGCTGGGCTGACGCGATCACCAAGGAAGATCCGGAGTTCTTCGCCAAACTGGCGCGCCAGCAGACCCCGGAATATCTGTGGATCGGCTGCTCCGACGCGCGGGTGCCGGCCAACGAGATCGTCGGCATGCTGCCGGGCGATCTGTTCGTACACCGCAACGTCGCCAACGTGGTGCTGCACACTGATCTCAACTGTTTGTCGGTGATCCAGTACGCGGTCGACGTGCTCAAGGTCAAACACATTCTCGTGACCGGCCACTATGGCTGTGGCGGCGTGCGTGCCTCGATGCAGGATCGCCAGTTCGGCCTGATTGATGGCTGGCTGCGCTCGATCCGTGACCTGTATTACGAAAAACGTGAAGAACTGGCCAAGCTTCCGACCGAGGAAGAACAGGTCGACCGCCTCTGCGAGCTGAACGTTATCCAGCAAGTGGCCAACGTCGCCCACACCAGCATCATCCAGAACGCCTGGCATCGCGGCCAGAGCCTGTCGATTCACGGTTGCATCTACGGCATCAAGGACGGTCGCTGGAAAAGCCTGAACACCACCATCAGCGGCTTCGAGCAACTGCCGCCGCAGTACCGTCTGCGCCCGGCCGGAGCGTTGTAACTCAGTCTGGATGTCGCCAGCGCTGCAAAAAGTGCTGGCCCTCGATCGTGGGTGGTTCATCGTAACCGGTGATCCACCCACGGCAGCGCGGCGAGCCGCAAGTACAGGCGAACTGTTGCTGCAAACGGTCTTCGGTGGCCGCGAAGTCGATGGTCAGGCGCTCTCCCGGCTGAATATCGCGCAGCGCCCATAGCCACAGTTCGCTCATGTCGAGGAACGCATTCGGGTCGCAGGCATGTTCGAGCAATCCGCAAAAACGCGGATCGTAGAGATGGATGCCGGCCAGTAGCTGGCGAGTCTGGCGGCAGCGATAGGGCAGCAGTTGCCCGGACACCCGACACATCCGGGTGATCCGCAGGAACGCCCGACGCGCCACCACCGATGCGCGGCCATCGTCGTGCTGAACGATTTCGAAGTCCTCGCTGGATGGGAAACCCAGGCGCACTGGCAATCCGGCAAACGGGTAAATGCCGGGTGCGTCGCGGGGGATGTGATGCTGATGGGCCTGATTGTTCATAACGATCCCTGTCGGCAAATGCTGCGACTTCCTTGATCTGACGTCCTGTCAGCGCTGCAACATGTTTGGATCCGATCCTCTCGCGTAAACGCCAAAGCGTCTACTGTCAGATCTGACAGGCGTGATCGGCTGCTTCCCGTGTCAGCATCGACTGACACGGGAAGGCTTTCAGCCCATCAGAGGTGTGGCGCGGGAACGGTGGTGTCCGGCATTTCGCCCTGAAGCTGTTGCAGTTGTGCCTTGATCGGCGTGGTCGAGCACTTGGCGGCAGCCTGGGCCGGGGTCAGGTTGCGGATCGAGGTGTAGAACAACTCGCAGGTCTTGCCCTTTTGCGTCACTTGCCAGGTTTGCGTACAGCTGCTGAGCAGGGTTTTCGCATCGGTGCCGGGCTTGCTGCCCATCCCGGCCTGCCAGCAGGCCGCGCTCAAGTCCTGGCCCATGACCTTCAAGCCGGCGGCATCGGCTTTCGCTTCATCGCCGTCGTAGCTGGCCGGATCGGCGGCGTACCAGATGTAGCTCGGATGGTTCGAACCCAGCACCGGCACGTTCACCCCCGCACTCGGGCTGATAGTCGCCAGACCCAGTACGGCGACGGTCGGGCCATACTGCTGCTTGATCCAGTTACGCACCGGTGCGCCGAACGCGACCATCGGCAGGGTGGTGCCGGCGCTGGTCTGGCTGAACTGCTTGACCAGCGTGGTCTGATAATCCTTGAAGTAGTCGTAGACACCTTCCAGGTCACTGCCGGCATTGGACGGCGCCGCGATGGGGGCGATGTCGATGATGGTCTGATAGGCCGGCGTCTGGTCGGCCGGAATGCCGTTGGCGCTCAACAGCGTGGCCCAGCGATCCGTGGTATTCGAGCGCAGGTAATCCTGGGCCTGGGTCAGCGAGTAATCCGGCGGGAAGTGCAGCAGCTCGACGCTCTTGCGGTTTTCCAGGGCCATGCCCAACGGCAGGAACAGGTACCAGCTGTACGCCCATTTGCCATCGGCATTGAGCTTGCTGGCGCCGGTATAGGCCAGATCACCGGCGTCGAGCAGCGCCGACAGCGGCTTGTCGTAGCCTTTTGGTACGCCACTGATCTCAACGTAAATCTGCCCGTTATCGTTCTTTACCAGCACCTTGGCATTGGCGTAACCATCGCGCTGCACGCTCTGGCTCAAATAGTGGGCGACCGTCTGCTCCAGCGACCAGTTGCGATAGCAGATCACGCTGCAGTTGTTGGGGTAGGCAAAAAGGCGAGTGACGCGCTCGGTGCTGCCCAGCTTCAGATCGACATCGGCGTGGGCCGCCGCGCTCAATGTGAGCGCGGCGAGTGTCAGCGCGGCGGGGGTAAATCCTGCGAGTTTGAACATGCTCAGATCCTTTTCAGCGTGGGTTCCCCGGAGTTTGGGGCGCTTCATATTGGATCAGCCGTGTTGCACAGTGAAGCTGTCATTCGCGGATTTTTTCGTCAGCTCGCCGCACTCGGCTCACGCCTGAAAATGCAGGGCGTTGCTCAGGTCGCCCATGGGTTTCTGGCCACGGGCGATCATTGCCTCATCGCGCTGCTTGAGGCCGTCGAGGGTTTCCAGTTGGAACACCCGGGTGATCAGGCGCAGGATCGACGCCGTGTCGTAGACCGTGTGATCCACCGTGCCTTTGCGGGCGAACGGCGACACCACCAGCGCCGGCACGCGCGATCCCGGCCCCCAGCGATCGCCCTTGGGCGGTGCCACGTGGTCCCACCAGCCGCCGTTTTCATCGACAGTCACGACCACCACCATGTTTTTCCA
Organism: Pseudomonas sp. m6p; assembly: GCF_055760375.1. Taxonomy (NCBI): domain Bacteria; kingdom Pseudomonadati; phylum Pseudomonadota; class Gammaproteobacteria; order Pseudomonadales; family Pseudomonadaceae; genus Pseudomonas; species Pseudomonas sp. m6p. The sequence goes on along the minus strand of NZ_CM147084.1, from coordinate 4,705,382 downwards.
CTGCGGACTTTCGCGCAGCACCTTCAGGGCGCGGACGATGTGCCGGTCGCCGGAAGCCACGTCGGCATATCCAGCGTGCATATTCAAGTTGCCTTGTGGTTTGTAGAACGTGACCGCCGGCAACTTGCCGGCCTCGGCGTCGGCGAAGAATTTGTTGGTGCTCGATTCATCCCCCAGCCCGGCATCGCGCAGGCGTTTGCTGCGCTCCTGCGGGTTTTCCGGGCCTTGTTGTTGGAAATAGTTGAACGGCTGGTGGTGATATTGAAAGTTGGGGATCTTCGGAATCCCGCCGGAATCCTTGTATTGATCCAGCGTCGCTTGCCACGCGCCGGCGTACCAGGCCCAATCGACATTCTTCTTCGACAGCTTGTCGCCGATGTGCTCGTGGGTCTGCGGCACCAGCACGTTGGGCAGATCCGGTTTGGAGTACGCCGGACGCTCCGGGTCGCGAATCCATGTTGGCCAGTACGGCGGGGCAAGGGTGTTGACACCGTAGCCGTCCGGCGTCAGCGCACTCGGGCCGAACTGCGGCGGGCCGCTCATGGCGCTGGCTGGCGATGCCTCCAGCGGCTTGAGGCGCGGATCGGTCGGGTCGGCGCTTTGCAGCGCGGCGATCTGCGACTTGGCGACCGAATTGGCCGCGTCCGGATAGAACGGCGCGGTGGCGCTGATCAGGTATTGGTGGTTGAGGAACGAGCCACCGAACGCGCCCTGGAAGAAGTTATCGCACAGCACGAACTCCTGAGCCACGTCCCACAGACGCAGGGAATAACGGCTCTGAGCGTAATGGCCCATGGTCAGCCCGCCGGAATCGGCCCAGGCAACAAAGCCATCGTTCTTGCCGCCGTTGATCTGCATCTGGTTCTGATAGAACACGTGCCACAAATCGCGGGTCACCAGACCGAACGGCAGGTCTTCGCCGTTCGGGCCTTTGAGGGCGAACGGTGCGTTGGGCAGGTATTCCTGAAACTGCGTGGCGCTGGGGTAGGTCACGCCATCGAGGGTTTGCGGGCCGATCTGCAACACGCCGCCCCAAACGGGAGGCAGCGTCTGCAACAGGCTGCCGTCGCGATCACGTTGCTGGTAATCGGCAGGTTTGAGCGCAGACAGCGGCTTCTCGACACCGGGGAAATCACCGAACAGATTGTTGAAGCTGCGGTTCTCGGCGTAGATCACCACCACGGTTTTCACCTGCTCGCGCAGGGCCTTGTCCAGCTCGGCTGACGTCAGCGGGCGCTCGGCCGGTTTGCCCGGCGCATTGCTGGCGTTACCGCAGCCGGCCAGCGTCGCGCCCACACCGAGGACGGCAACTCCACCGAGGAAGCGGCGGCGACTGGTGTCGGTGGGGGTGTCGGATTCAGGTGCGTCAGTGCTGTCTGTTTCGTCTTTCATCTGTCAGCCCGTTTTGCTTAATTGTTTCAGTTTGTTTCGGGCGGACGCTAGCAAGGGAATGTGACGGTTGGGTTACAAAATCGTGCGGTGTCTACGACCCCTTCGCACTGCTAGACTGCTGCAATAGCGAAACTGGCCTGAGTGAACCATGAAGCCTTCCATTGCTCTTGATCTGCAACGAGCTGCCGTTCGTGAGGTTGTCGGCAGATTCCGTGTGGCCAATCCGCGCGTGTTTGGCTCGACGCTGCTGGGTACCGATATGGAGGGCAGTGACCTTGATCTGTTGGTCGATCCATTGCCCGGTACCACCTTGTTTGATCTCGGCGGGCTTCAGGTTGAGCTCGAAGATTTGCTGGGCGTTACCGTCGACCTGTTGACCCCAGGAGATCTTCCGCTGAAGTTTCGTCAGCAGGTACTTGAACAGGCCCGTCCCGTATGATCGCGAACCGGCTCGGCGATTACCTTGAGCATATGCGTCAAGCTGCAAGCGATGCGCTGGTCTTCGTCGAAGGTCTGAGCAAGGAAGAGTTCGTCGACGACAAACGGACGCAACAAGCGGTCATCATGAGCCTGGTCATTATTGGCGAGGCGGCAACCAAAATAATGGACCGGTTTCCGGAGTTCGCGGCTCAGAACACTCAAACTCCCTGGCGCAGCATGCGCGGGATGCGTAACCGGATCGCTCATGGTTATTTCGACATCAATCTGGATGTCGTTTGGGAAACAGTTCAGGTTGCCTTGCCTGAGCTATTGAGAGTCTTGCCCTCCGAGTAACATTGATAGCACCTGCCCTGAGGCAGGTGCTATCTCGTCAATCTATGGCATTACCGGCGGCGTATACGCCAATGTCGTCCCCAGCACCCATAGCAGGAACAGCACCAGCGGCGTGTGCACCAGCAATTGCACGAACGAGAAGCCGATCAGGTCCCGCGCCTTCAAGCCGAGCACGCCCAGCAGTGGCAGCATGTAGAACGGGTTGATCAGGTTCGGCAGCGCTTCGGCGGCGTTGTAGATCTGCACGGCCCAGCCGAGGTGGTATTGCAGATCGTTGGCCACTTGCATCACGTACGGCGCTTCGATGATCCACTTGCCGCCGCCGGACGGGATGAAGAAACCGAGAATCGCCGAGTACACGCCCATCAACAGCGCGTAGGTGTCGTGGGACGCGATGCTGACGAAGAAGGTCGAGATGTGATGCGCCAGCGTCTGCGCATCGGCACCTTTGACCGTGGTCAGCAGCGCAGCAATCGAGCCGTACAGCGGGAACTGGATCAGCACGCCAGTGGTGGTCGGCACCGCGCGGGCCACCGCATCGAGGAAGCTGCGCGGGCGCCAGTGCAGCAGCGCGCCGAGCATGATGAACAGGAAGTTATAGGTGTTGAGCCCGGAAATCGCGGTGATCGCCGGTTTGGTCGAGAACTCGTGGAACAGCCAGCCGGCCGCCAGCAATACCAGCAGAATGATCAGCAGCGGACTGTGCTCCAGCCATTCGCCGGGCCGGGTGCGCGGTTGCAGCGGTGGCAGATTGAACGCCGGGTCGATGCCGCAATCCTTGGCGTCGCGCGCAGAGTTCGGGCCGGGCGCGGTAGCGTAAGCGACGATGATCGAAATCACGATCAGCGCCAGCAGCATCGCACCGGACTGCCAGAGGAAGATGGTCTGCGTGAACGGAATCACCCCGGTGATCGACAGGATCGCCGGCGGCAGGCTGGCCGGGTTGGCCTGCAATTGCGCTGCCGATGATGACAGGCCCAGCGCCCAGACCGCGCCGAGGCCCAGATACGCCGCCGCACCGGCCGCGCGGTAATCCATTTTCAGATCGGTGCGGCGGGCGAGGGCGCGCACCAGCAAACCGCCGAACACCAGCGACAGACCCCAGTTCAACAGCGAGGCGACCATCGATATCAGCGCGACCCAGGCCACGGCGGAGCGGCCGTTTTTCGGGATGCGCGCCAGTTTGTCGATCAGTTTGACCGCCGGCGGCGAACTGGCGACCACATACCCGCCAATCACCACGAAGGCCATTTGCATGGTGAACGGGATCAGGCTCCAGAACCCGTCACCGAACGCCATCGCGGCATCGGTGGGTTTGGCGCCCATGGCCAGCGTGGCCAACGCGACAATGATCACGGCCAACGCGGCGAACACCCAGGAGTCGGGGAACCAGCGTTCGGCAAAGTTTGAACAGCGCAAGGCAAAGCGCGCGGAGCGGCTATCTTCGATATCAACGGCCACAGGAAGTACCTCGGATTTTTATGGTTATTGTGGTCCTTGGGACATTCAAACCCGACAACCCTGTGGCGAGGGAGCTTGCTCCCGCTGGACTGCGTAGCAGTCCCCTGCTTTTAAAGTTCAGAGGGGGCCGCTTCGCGACCCAGCGGGAGCAAGCTCCCTCGCCACAGAGGTAGACCTGATTCAGATGTGTCCCGCCAGACAAGCCTCAACAGTAAATCAACCGCCGCCATTTTGTGAGCAGGTTTCTGCCAAACCGTGACCATGGTCTAACGGGTTGTCCCCAGGCGGATTTGCGTAGACCATGAGCGCCTTGGTTTTTTGCCTGCCAGAGTGCTTTGCCATGACTGCCCAATCCACAGCCCGACCGGCGCCGTTCAGCCGTTCCGACTACAAGACCCTCGGTCTTGCGGCCCTCGGCGGGGCGCTGGAGATCTACGATTTCATCATTTTCGTGTTCTTCGCCCTGACCCTCAGCCAGTTGTTCTTCCCGCCGGAAATGCCCGAATGGCTGCGGCTGCTGCAAAGCTTCGGGATCTTCGTCACCGGGTATCTGGCGCGTCCGCTGGGCGGGATCCTGATGGCGCATTTCGCCGATCGCCTGGGCCGGAAAAAGGTCTTCAGCCTGAGCATCCTGATGATGGCGCTGCCGTGCCTGCTGATCGGGATCATGCCGACTTATGCCCAGATCGGTTATTTCGCGCCGCTGCTGTTGCTGGCGCTGCGCATCCTGCAAGGCGCAGCGGTTGGAGGGGAGGTGCCGAGTGCCTGGGTGTTCGTCGCCGAGCACGCGCCTGCCGGACATCGCGGTTACGCGCTGGGCTTTTTGCAGGCCGGGCTGACCTTCGGTTATTTGATTGGTGCGTTGACCGCGACTTTCCTTGCACACGTGTTCAGCCCGGCGGAAATCCTCGATTACGCCTGGCGTTATCCGTTCTTGCTCGGTGGCGTGTTCGGCGTGATCGGTGTGTACCTGCGCCGCTGGTTGAGCGAAACCCCGGTGTTCATGGCCATGGAGGCGCAGCGTGAAGCGCGGGTTGAACTGCCGCTGCGTACGGTGCTGCGCGAGCATCGGCTGGCGATGTTGCCGGCCATGCTGCTGACCTGCGTGCTGACCTCGGCCGTGGTGGTGTTCGTGGTCATTACGCCGACCATGATGCAGAAAACCTTCGGCATGACCGCCAGCCATACCTTCGCCCTGAGCGCGCTGGGCATTGTCTTCCTCAACATCGGCTGTGTGATCGCCGGGCTGCTGGTCGACCGTCTGGGGGCCTGGCGCACCGTCATGCTCTATAGCCTGCTGCTGCCCTTGGGAATCGGCGTGCTTTACAGCTGCTTGATCATGGGCGGTTACTGGATCGGGCTGGCATATGCCATCGCCGGCCTGGCCTGCGGTGTGGTGGGGGCGGTGCCGTCGGTGATGGTCGGGTTGTTCCCGGCGCGAATTCGCGTGTCAGGCATCTCCTTCACCTACAACATTGCCTACGCCGCGTGGGCGAGCATGACACCGCTGTTGCTGATCGGTCTGATGCCGTGGAGCCCGTGGATCTGCGTGATGTTCTGTGCGGTGATGGGCGTGGTGGGGCTGTTGAGTGCGCTGTATTTCGGCTCGCGGATGCCGCGTACAGGGCAATGCCAGGTGGCCGGAACTGTCTGATCGCACGCCCGTGAACTATTTTTGACCGACGGGTCTCAAGCGCTCTTCAGAAAAGAAATTCAAGGCCGATGGCTAGTCTGCATCCCGCTTTCTTTCCATCGGTATCTGCCCATGTTCAACAAACGCCTCAAGCAAGAGCTGGCCACTCTTCGTGAAGAACTCTCCAGCCTGCTGCAGGTGAAGGAAAGCCTGGAAAGCGAGATGCTGGTGCTGACCCTGGAACCCGATGGCCGGATTCAGTCGGTCAACCACAACTTCCTCGGCGAGATGCTCTACAAGAGCCAGGATCTGGTGGGGCGCGCCATTGAAGACATTGTTCCGGCGCATGTGAAGGCCGATGACTTTCATCATCGTTTCAAGGCCGCCCTGACCCGTGGCGAACATTTCGCTGGTGCAGTGCGCCTGCTGCGCGGTAATGGCGAAGAAGCCTGGCTGCGCTCCATCGTGCAGCCGGTGCGCGCTTCGGACGGGCGGATCAAGCATTTTTCGATCTTCTCCAGCGACCTGACCCGCACCATCGAAGCCTCGCGCGAACACGAAAACCTGATCGGCGCTCTGGTGCGCTCGACAGCGGTGATCGAATTCGACCTCAACGGCAACGTGCTCAATGCCAACGAGCGCTTTCTGCATGGCATGGGTTACAGCCTGGCGCAGATCAAAGGCAAACATCACCGGATGTTCTGCACGCCTGAGGAGTACAACAGCACCGAGTACCAGAATTTCTGGCGTCGCCTGAACAATGGCGAATTTGTCGCCGACCGCTTCAAGCGCGTCGACAGCCATGGTCGTACGGTTTGGCTGGAGGCGTCCTACAACCCGGTGGTCGATGCCAACAACAAACTGTACAAAGTAGTGAAGTTCGCCACGGTGATCACCGATCAGGTCAACCGTGAACAAGCGGTTGCCGACGCGGCGAGCATTGCCTACAGCACTTCGCAGCAAACCGACAGCACCGCGCAACGTGGCACCACGGTGGTCACCGAGGCGGTGAATGTGATGCGTGATCTGTCGCGCCACATGCAGGCGGCCGGTGAGGGCATCGAGGCCCTGAACGAGCAGTCGCAGGTGATTGGGACTATCGTCAAAACCATCAGCGGCATTGCCGAACAGACCAACCTGCTGGCGCTCAACGCGGCCATCGAAGCGGCGCGCGCTGGCGAGCAGGGCCGGGGCTTTGCGGTGGTGGCCGACGAAGTGCGACAACTGGCTTCGCGCACCAGTCAGGCGACCGAAGAGATCGTTGGCGTGGTGCGGCAGAACCAGGAGATGGCGCGTAACGCCGTGGCCCTGATGACCGATGGCAAGCTGCAGGCAGAACAAGGCCTGGCGCTGGCGGCGGAGGCGGGCACGGTGATCGTCGAGATTCAGGACGGCGCGCAGAAAGTGGTGGATGCGGTCGGGCAGTTTGCCAATCAACTCTCTAACTGATTCCCCCGCCAATACCTGTAGGAGCTGCCGAGTGCAACGAGGCTGCGATCTTTTGATGTTGATTTCAAGGATCAACATCAAGATCAAAAGATCGCAGCGTGCCGCAGCTTCTACAGGTTTTCACCAGCAGCTGACGCTACAATCTGTTCCTTTTTCCCGGAGCAGATCCCCATGAGCGCCTCCCACCGCCGCCCGGTGCCCCTGAACAAAGCCTACCGTCTGCTCAATCACGGGCCGACCGTGCTGGTCAGCGCCGCTTATGACGGCCAGCGCAACATCATGGCCGCCGCCTGGGCAATGCCACTGGATTTCGAACCGCCGAAGGTGGCCGTCGTCCTCGACAAATCCACCTGGACCCGGCAGTTGCTCGAAGCCTCCGGCACTTTTGTGCTCAACGTGCCGTGCGTCAATCAGGCTGACATCGTGCAAACCGTCGGCAATACCTCGGGGCTGGAGATCCAGCAGGGTCAGGGGCAGGACAAGTTTCAGGCTTACGGCTTGCAAACCTTCACCGGTGAAACTGTCGAGGCGCCGTTGCTTGAAGGCTGCGTGGCCTGGCTCGAGTGCCGCTTGCTGCCCGAACCGCGCAACCATGAGCAATATGACCTGTTCCTCGCCGAAGTCATCGCCGCTCAGGCGGATGAACGGGTGTTCAGCGATGGCCGCTGGCATTTCGACGGGCATGATGGCTTGCGCACGCTGCACCACGTGGCCGGCGGGCATTTCCTGACGATTGGCGATGCGGTGGACGGTAAAACCCTGCCGCTGTAACCGGCATCTGATGGAAAACGCGCGCCGGATGTAGCAAGGTGTGGGGCATTGTCGAACCAATCAGGCGCTCGCCCCATGGACCTTTCGCTTTCCAGCTATCTCGCCCCGTTGCTGTCGCTGGTGCTGTTGTGGACGGTCGCGGTGGTCACCCCCGGCCCGAACTTTTTCAACATCGCCCAATTGGCGGTCAGCCGCTCGCGCCGTCATGGTGTGGTAGCGGCGCTCGGCGTCGCCAGCGGAACCGTGCTGTGGGGCCTTGCCGGCGGCTTGGGTATTCAGACCTTGTTCAGCGCGGCGCCAACCCTGTACTTGAGCTTCAAGATCGCCGGTGGCTGCTATCTGATCTGGCTCGGCCTCAAGCAGTTCAAACGCAAAGCACCGATTGCCGCCGGTACGCTGGATGAGTCGCAACAGACCCTGCTGGGCGCCTACGGGCGGGGCTTTCTGGGCAACATGACCAACCCCAAGTCGGCACTGTTCGTCGCCACCATCTTCGCCACCGCAATGCCGGCCCACGTCCCGCCGCTACTGCTGACGCTGGCCGTGCTGACCATGGCCACGCTGTCGTTCAGTTGGTATTGCAGCGTCGCGCTGTTCTTCGCCAGCCGCCGGATCGCGAGTGTTTACGAGCGTTCACTGCAATGGCTGGATCGCTTGGCCGGTGGTTGTTATCTGCTGTTTGGGGCGCATCTGGTGGCTAATCGCTGAGCCGCAAAAACGGGCTGGGTATTACAACCTGTATCAGATTTGCTTCATTGGCTTGATCAGGCTTTCTGCAGGAATTCCAAACAATTCGTGAAGTTTCCAGATCATCGGCAAAGTCAGTGCTCGTTTGCCGTTCAACACCTCATAAACGCGGTTTTTACGACCGATTGCCGGTGCGAGGTCTGCCGCTGAGAGACCTGACTGTTCCATTCGGAATTTGATGGCATCGATCGGGTTCGGCAAATCAAGCGGGAATTGTTTTGCTTCATAGGCTTCGATGAGAGTGATCATGATGTCGAAATAATCACCCTCAGGAGTTCCGGGTTCTGGCTCGTTGTCAAAGAGTGCAGACACGTTTTTGAGCGCCGCACGGTAGTCTTCTTCGCTATGAATCGGACGTATGTTCATGGGTTACTCCATTTCGACGGTATCAGCGTCGATTGCATCGTACTGCTTGTGGGTGCCGACAAATTTTATGTATAGGGCACCGAAGCGATAGGCCACGGCTACGATCAGGCGAAAGTCATTGCCCTTGATGTTGAACACCACTCTGCGGCTTTTCAGAATGCTCGCAGAAGCGAAATGCGCCTTGATGTCCGACGGAGTTGACCAGCTTGCTTTTCTTGCTTCATCAATCCACGCCAACAGCGATTGCTCTGACTCGGGATACCGTTCCCAAAAGTTTTTCAGCTGACTGACAGCAATAATTCTCATGACGCGATCCTAGTCCCGCTATGGGACTGATGCAAGACTGTTGGCGTTTCATGGGCATACGGTTCGAACATTTGTGTGGTCATAAATGCCAGCAGATCCCGAAAGTATCGTTTGCTGAACGGTCACTTACTCTAGCCGTGGCAGCTAATTTTCGGGGTAGGAAAAGGCGACGGTGAGTAGATGAATAGAACTTATCGGCAACAAAAAAGGCTTACCTCGCGGTAAGCCTTTTGTTTTTCCTGCGTAACCTCAATCCCCCAACGCTTCCCCCTCACGCCGTGGATCCGCGCCACCCGCCAACGACGCTTTACCCTGCGCATCCTTGACCCGCACGATGGCCTGGGTGCCGCTGGTCATGTCGATTTCATTGACTGTGTGGCCCTTGTCTTTTAACGCCTGAATCAACGCAGGGCTGAACTGGCCTTGTTCCAGTTCGGTCGGGCCGTTGCGGCTGCCGAAGTTGGGCAGGCTGATGGCGCTTTGCGGGTCGAGGTTCCAGTCGAGCAGGCCGATAGTGGTCTTGGCCACGTATTCGATGATCTGCGAGCCGCCCGGCGAGCCGACGCTGGCCAGGAACTCGCCGCTGTTGCGATCAAAGATCAATGTTGGCGCCATCGACGAGCGTGGGCGTTTGCCGGGTTCGACGCGGTTGGCGACTTTCTGCCCGTTCTCTTCGGGGATGAACGAGAAGTCGGTCATCTGGTTGTTCAGCAAAAAGCCCTGCACCATCAGGTGCGAGCCGAATGCCGCTTCGATGGTGGTGGTCATCGATACCGCGCCACCGAGGTCATCCACCGCCACCACTTGCGAGGTGGAGATACGCAGCGGTGAGCGATCCGGCGCGTAGGCCACCTGTACGCCCGGCGGTGTGCCGGGTTTGGCGCTGCCCATGCTGCGTTCGCCGATCAGGCTGGCGCGGCTGGCCAGATAGCCCGGATCCACCAGGCCTTTGACCGGCACCGGGACGAAGTCGGTGTCGGCGACGTATTGCGCGCGATCGGCGTAGGCCAGGCGTTCGGCTTCGGCGATCAGGTGCACGGCTTGTGGATCGGGTTCGATACCGGCCGGTTTGTTGGTTTTCACGGGTTTGAGCGGCGTCAGCGACAGGCGTGGATCGCGGCTTTCCAGCGCTTGCAGGGTGCCGAGAATCTGCGCCACGGCGATCCCGCCCGACGACGGAGGCGGCATCCCGCAGACCTGCCAGCGTTTGTAGTCGGTGCACAGCGGAGCGCGCTCTTTGGCCTTGTAGCCTTGCAAATCATTCAGCGACAAGCTGCCGGGGTTGGCGTGGCCCTGCACCTTGGCGACGATCTCTTCGGCGATCGGTCCTTTGTACAGCGCGTCCGGACCTTCGTGGGCGATGCGCTTGAGTACGGCGGCCAGCGCCGGATTCTGCAGGCGCGTGCCGACGGCTTTGACGCTGCCGTCGCGGTTGAGGAAGTAGGCCGCCATATCCGGCGATTTACCGATCACCGGGTCGGACTCCAAGAGTGAATGCAGGCGCGGCGAAATCGCGAAGCCCTGCTCGGCGAGTTTGATCGCCGGTTCGAACAGCGTGGCCCACGGCAGCCGACCGTGTTGCTTGTGCGCCATCTCCAGTGCACGCAATACGCCCGGCGTGCCCACCGAGCGCCCGCCGATCTGTGCCTGCGGGAACGGCATCGGTTTGCCGTCGGCCTGCAGGAACAGCTTCTCGGTGGCGCCGGCCGGCGCGGTTTCGCGACCGTCGTAGGTACGCACCTGTTTGCCGTCCCACAACACGATCATCGCGCCGCCACCGATCCCGGAGGATTGCGGCTCGACCAAGGTCAGCACTGCTTGCATGGCAATCGCCGCGTCGATGGCCGAACCACCCTTGCGCAGCATCTCGCGACCGGCCTCGGCGGCCAGCGGGTTGGCGGCTGCGGCCATGTGTTGACTGGCGTGGCGAGTCTGTAGATCGGTGCGGTAACCGGAAGCGGCTTCCGGTGCCAGCGGCAAAGTCGAGGAGGGTGGGGCGTTGCACGCGGTGAGGGTCAGGGCGCTGATGATCAGCGTCAGGGCAGGCAGGCGAAAGCGGCTCAGGGGCAGGGCTGGAAACACGTGGGGCTCTCCGTCCGTGGGATGAAAGGTCTGACGGACTTTATCGACCGGCCGGTCGCGACGCAAACCGCCGGGCATTTTTGTCTTTCTTTTCGGGGCGGATGTTCGCTAGGGTCAACGTCAAACTCATCGAACTGAAATACGCCCCTGTGGGAGCGAGCCTGCTCGCGAATACGGTGTATCAGCCAGCCTGAATATTGAATGAAAGACCGCTTCGCGAGCAGGCTCGCTCCCACAAATACAACACCAACAAGAGGCCGACATGCACAGCGAGTTTCCCACCGAATCCAGTTACCGTGATCAGCGCGAACAGTTTCTGACCGCTGCCAACGCCGTGGGAGCCATGCTCACCTCCTACGCACACCCACGTTGCGGCCCCTTCGGCGAACCCTTGAGCACCGACGTCGCTGTGCTCGGTAATCCGCAGGCAAAGCGCCGGCTGGTGGCGCTCAGCGGCACTCACGGAGTCGAGGGCTATTACGGCTCGGATTGCCAAATCGACTGGCTGAAGGCCTTCGTGCCGGGCTCGCTGCCCAAGGATGTCGCGGTTGTGATGATCCACCTGATCAACCCATGGGGCACCGCGTGGCTGCGCCGGGTCAACGAAGACAACATCGACCTCAACCGCAATCATCTGGATTTCACCGCCCCGTTGCCGGATAACCGCGCCTACGCCACGCTGCACGAGATCTACGCCTGCACCGATTTGCACGGCCCCGAGCGTAAGCGCGCCGACGCCTTGCTCGACGGGCAAATTACCGAACACGGCTGGCCGGCGGTGATGTCGATTGTCGAGGGCGGTCAGCACAGTCATCCCGACGGACTGTTCTATGGCGGCCGCGCGCCGAGTTGGTCGAATCGCACGTTGCATCAGATCATCGACGCGCATCTGGCAGGCGCGCAAACCGTGATGTGTTTCGACCTGCACACCGGCGCCGGCGAATACGGTCATCCGATGTTGCTGACCATCACCCAGGCGCCTTACCCGGCGTTGGCGCAAGCACAGTCGATCTACGGCCCGTGGCTGTACACCTTGCACACCGGCGCGCAAACGTTGAGCGAAACCGGTGTCGCGGCGACGGCGACCGGCTACACCTCGCAGGCGTTGCTCAACGCATTGCCGGGTGTGCAACTGATGCCGTTCGTGATTGAGTGCGGGACGTATCTGGGGCCGGAGGTGCATCGTTATTTGCGCGATGATCACTGGTTGCATCTGCATGGCGATCCGCTGGATGCGACGGGGCGGGCGATCAAGTTGAATCTGCTGGAGCAGTTCTATCCGGCCGATCCGGACTGGCGGGCGATGGTCGGGTTGCGTACGCGGCAGATCTGGGCGAAGGGGCTGGCGTTCCTGTCGGCAGAGCAGCCTGAATAGGTCAGGCTTCGCATTGTGGTGAGGGGATTCATCCCCGATGGACTGCGCAGCAGGCCCGTTCGGTTTTTATGGGGAAAAGGGCGCTGCGCACCCTATCGGGGATAAATCCCCTCGTCACGGGTTCGGTGTGTCTCGAGGGATAAAAAACGCTTATTGCTTGAAGCCCGGCAGTCCATTCGCGGCACGCCATTTTTTTACAGTTTCGGTGATCCCTTCGTTGGAGTTATCCACTCCTTCATCTGGGTAGTAGATCAAATCAGTTCCATCTGGATGCTCTGTGATGCTGCAAAAGTGATCTAGCAGCGGGTCCAGTACATCGTCAGAAGTACTTTTGTTGGCAGTTCGAATTTCTTGCATGAAGCGCAGAAACTCTGCCTCTGTGTACTCTGAGAGATTTTTTTTCATAAACTTGTTGGTTTTTCTATGGGTAGGAACCTAACGCTTGAAGCCCGGCAAACCCTGCGCTGCTCGCCATTCTTTTACAATTTTCGTTACGCCCTGGGGGGAGCTATCTGCATCAGGCTCCGGGTAATAGATCAGATCCGATCCAGCTGGGTGTTCGCTGATTTTCTCGAAGTGCAACAGCAGCAAGTCAGCGCGATCATCGCTTTCGGCTTCTTCATCTTCTTTAGCGAGTTCTTCCAGCAGCGTGATGAACTCGGCCTCGCTGTACTCCGAAATGCTGTTTTTCAGTAAGTTGTCTGTCATGGCTAACCTATTCGTTCCGGTGGATATCGATGTGGTTTCGCGGCGTATTCACTCGCAGATTATCTACGTCGTAAACGCCGCCGCCCTCTGATATTTTTTCGAGGTGATGAAGTTCGTAAGATCTTCTACCACCGACGCTATCGGCTTTGCGCACACGTGGTGCTTTGCCTTTACGCATACGGCCAGCGTTCTGTTTGATGAACTGATCCACCACGGCTGACTCCGAAACGGCTTTCCAAAGGGCTGCTCTGAACGAGTCGAAGCTTTTGAAGTCGTGTCCACGCAGCGAGTCTGCCACGTCCGTCGGAATTGGAACTCCTACCCCAGAGCTTGCTCCGATGAGCCATATCCCCGAAACATCCTCCCCCACCCCCGTCACCGTCCCCGGCATCAGCCTGGCCGGCCTCGAAAACACCACATAAAGCGACTTCAGCCCAGTGTCCGCCGGGAACACCAGAATACAATCTTCGGCGGTAATGTCTTCGCCGGGCGGGCCTTCTATCTGGGTATCAGTGTTCTCAGGAATCGGGTGGACAAGGATCGTGTTCAGTTGCTCGCGGTGTTCCGGATAAACCAGCGGCGGCATTGAACCGTGTGGCCCGCGTTGCGGCGTCCATAAAATCGTGATGCCGTTGAGCCTGGCCTCCATCGCCGTCTTGTCGCTGTTCCACTCGACGTTGACGGTACGGACCGAGTCATCGCCCGAAGCGCCGGCGTGGATGCCGTAAACCTGCATGACGCCTTGGGCATCGCGCCGAAACTGGAAGCGCACGCGAGTGCTGGCGCGGCTCATGCGGCGTAGTTGTTCGTCGGTGTGCAATGTGCCGTCGCCCATGCGGGTCGGCAGCATCCCGAGGATGAATACGCTGGCCGCGCCGCCTGCGCCACGGATGGCCCAGTTGAGGCGTTGTTGCAGAATCCCGCCGCCGGCCATGCGCCCCAAAGCCAGGTCGGCGCCGAGCGCGGTCGCTACCGCGGTGCTGGCTGAGGGAAAGAGCATGGCACCCGCGACCATGATCTTGCCGAAATTGGCGGCGGGCTCTGGCGCAGTGCCGGCGTCCGTTCGACACCAGTTATCCGGCGTGCAGGACTTGGCGAACACCTGGTCTTCGCGGGGCTTGGGCGTTGGCCATTCATCCTTTTCGATGTACACCGGCTCCGGCGGGGGAGGCGGATTCCAAGCGGCCCATGAGCCGGTCCTTCTCGGACGTTTCCGAAGCCAATCTTCATCGAAGAGAAATTTGAATCGAGCCATGCCAACTCCCTGTATGGCTTTGAAACGAGCCAGGGGAGCTTGTCGGTCAACGGGGAATTCGGGCAAACCGATGGGGTGGGGTTCAGGCGCGAGGTTTTACGAAAAATCCAATTCGTACACCGCGCGCACCTTTTTCCTGCAGTGCTTTCCCGGTTTGTTGACGTGCCATTAACCTTGGTCAGGGCCAATCAGGAATTATGGGGCAGCTGGATGGAGAGGGGCGGCTTTGCAGCCATCGGGGATGAATCCCCTCGCCACGGGAGGGTGGTTTTTTCGAGGCATAAAAAAACGGCCTACCTTTCGGTAAGCCGTTTTTAGTACTTGGTGGCTACACAGGGACTTGAACCCCGGACCCCAGCATTATGAATGCTATGCTCTAACCAACTGAGCTATGTAGCCAAGTGGCGCGCATTATTCCCCTGAAATGGAAAAGCGTCAAGCGTAAATTTAAAAATTTTTTCTACGCTTTCAACCGTTTATCAAAATTACTGGCTCAGCAGGGGCGAAGGGCAGCGTTCGAACCAGCGGCTGGCCTGTTCATAGGCGTGCGCCAGTTGCAGAACCGCGAAGTCGGCCTGGTGCCGGCCGATGATCTGCAGCCCCATCGGCAACCCCTGCGCATTGAATCCGGCCTGAACGCTCGCCACCGGGCAACCCGACAGCGTGCCGGGGATGACTACCTCCATCCAGCGGTGATACGTGTCCATGCTCACGCCCTCGATAGACGTCGGCCAAGGCTGGGTTTTATCGAACGGGAAGACCTGTGCACTGGGCAGCAGCAGGTAATCGTAGCGTTCGAACAACCGGGAAATCGCCCGATACCAATCGCTGCGCACCACCGACGCGGCGAACACTTCGCTCGCCGAAAGCTTCAGGCCGTTTTCCACTTCCCAGCAGGCTTCCGGTTTCAGCAGCTCGCGCTTCTGTGGATCAGCATAAGTTGAGCCCAGCGACCCCGCGACCATCCAGTGCCGCAACGTCCGCCAACTGCTCCACAACCGCTCAGGCGCGAACCCCGGCTGAACGGATTCAACGTGGCAGCCAAGGCTTTCAAAGTCGGCAAAGGTCTTCTCGCACAGCGACAGAACGCCGTTTTCCATCGGCAGATAACCATTGAAGTCTCCCAGCCAACCCAATCGCGTGCCCTTGAAATCACGCTCCAGCGGCGCGGCAAAGACCTCTCCGGATTCAGCGATGGACAACGGTGCCCGGGCATCGCCCCCAGCCTGCGCCGACAGCAGCAACGCCGCGTCGCGCACGCTGCGGGCCATCGGTCCTTCATAGCCAAGTTGATCGAAAAACAGATCGGCACTGTCATCAAACGGCACGCGGCCCTGAGACGGGCGGAAACCAAAGATATTGTTGAACGCCGCCGGGTTGCGCAGCGAACCCATCATGTCGCTGCCATCGGCCACTGGCACCAGATGCATCGCCAGCGCCGCTGCTGCGCCGCCGCTGCTGCCACCGGCGGTTTTGCTCGGGTCATAAGCGCAGCCGGTAGCACCGAACAGTGTGTTATAGCTCTGCGAACCGAGGCCGAATTCCGGGGTGTTGGTCTTGCCGATGATGATCGCGCCGGCAGCCTTGATCCGCTCGACCATAATGCCGTCGCGCTCGGGAATAAAGTCCTTGAACAACGGTGAGCCGAGCGTGGTGCGGATGCCTTGGGTCAGCGACAGATCCTTGATCGCGTGGGGCAGGCCGTGCATCCAGCCACGGTATTCGCCACGCGCCAGTTCGGCATCGCGCGCATCGGCCTGGGCCAGCAGAACATCCGGTGCCTGCAGGCTGATCAACGCGTTGACCTGCGGGTTGAAGCGTTCGATATGGGCAAGATAAGTCTGCATCACTTCGCGGCAGGACACCTGGCGCAGGCGGATGCGGTCGGCGAGTGCGTGGGCCTGTAAAAGGACCAGTTCGCTGATGTTATTGGAGTTCATGACAACGGCGCCTTTCAGACGGCTGAAGAAACGCCCCGGCGTCATGCCGGGGCGGCAGGAATCAACGCATCAGGTTGGTCCAGAGACGGTCAGCGAGGCGGATGGCGCCTTCGCCGCAGGTCTTGCTGAACACCACGTGAGTACCCTCGGGAATGTGCAATTCCGGCGCGTCCTTGAGCGCCGCATCGAGGAACGGTTCGACGCCTTTGATCGGGCTCTGGTGCTTGAGGAAGTTCTGGGTCATCGCCGCGTTCTCCGGCTGGCTGAGGAAGGCGATGAACGCCTTGGCATTCGCCGGGTTCTTGCTGCCGGTGGGGATGACCATGTTGTCGACCCAGGCCAGTACGCCTTCTTTCGGGTACAGGTATTTCAGGCTCGGTTTCATCTCGCGGGCGCGCATCGATGAGCCGCCCCAGAACATCGACATGTCGATTTCACCCGAGGCGAGGTTTTCGCGGATCGAGCCGGCCTTGGAGCTGTAAGTCTTTACGAACGGCTTCTGCGCCTTGAGCAGCGTCAGCACTTGTTGCATCTGTTTCGGGTCTTCACTGCACAGCGGAACATTCAGATAGAGGCTGGCCATGTCGACCATCTCACTGGTCGAGTCGAACATGTTGATCCGCCCCTGCAACTCGGCTGGCGGCTCGTATAAAACCTTGTAGCTGTCAGTCGGGCCTTTGTAGCGCGCGGTGTCGAGGACCACGCTGGTGGTGCCCCAGATGAATGGCACCGAGTACGCGCCCTCCGGGTCCCAACTCGGTTTTTTCAGGTTATCCACAACGCTGGCGTAGTACGGCTCCATGACCGGGTCGAAGCGCTCCAACAGGTTTTCCTTGATCAGGATCGGGATGAACTGGTGCGAAGGAATCGCCACGTCATACCCGGCGCCACCCTGTTTCAGTTTGGCCAGCAGGGTCTCGTTGGAGTCGTAGGAATCGACGGTGACTTCGATGCCGGTCTGCTTCTGGAACTTGGCGAGAATCTCCGGCGAGAAGTACCCGCTCCAGCTCACCACATTGAGTTTTTCCGCGGCCTGAACGCTGCCGGTCATCGCCAGCGGCACAGTCAGGAACAACGCAGTGCCGACGCTTTTTATCCACTTGCTCATGCTATTTCCCCACAGTTCTTGGAAGGTTCAGGCGTTCTTTTTGCCCAGCAGGTAAGAGAGACTCACAAACAGCACCGAGACGCCGAGGATCAGGGTCGACACGGCGTTGACGTCGGGTGTCACGCCCATGCGCAACAGGCCGAAGATGAAGATCGGCAGCGTTGTCGTACCGGCCTGGGCGACCATCATCGAGATCACGAAGTTATCCAGCGAGACGATGAAGGCCAGCATCAGCCCGGAAAAAATTCCCGGCATCAGCAGCGGCAAGGTCACCTTGCGGAAGGTCCGCCACGGGCCGGCATACAGGTCGGCCGAGGCTTGTTCCAGCGACAGGTCCATGTCGTTGAGGCGCGCGCGAATCGGCAGGTAGGCGAACGGAATGCAGAACACCGTATGGGCGATGATCAAGTTGCCGTAGCCCAGCGACAGGCCAATGGTCGAGAACAGCGCCAGCGTGGCCACACCGACGACAATTTCCGGCAGCACCAGCGGCAACATGATTGCGCCCATCGACAATTGCAGGCCCTTGAACTTGGCGCCGCGTGAGGTGCCGAGGGCGGCGAGGGTGGCAATCGCCGTGGCGATCATGCTCGCGCAGACCGCGATCAACAGGCTGTTGCCAGCGGCCTGACGCAAGGCTTGATTGGCGAACGCGGCGCGATACCAGTCGAGGCTGAAGCCGCTCCACACCGTCGCGGATTGGTTGGCGTTGAACGAGAACACCACCAGCACCACGATCGGCGCGTACAGGTACAGATAGAACAGGAAGCTGAAGCCGCCGAAACCGGGGAAGTCCTGCACGCCCAGCCCTTTGCGTTTGAATAGCGCGAGCATCACGCACCTCCTTTGGCGATGCGCTGGCGCTCGGCGCGCAGGGCATACACGATCAAGACCAGCATCACGGCGGCCATCAGCACCAGCGACAGCGCGGCGCCGAACGGCCAGTTACGTGCATCGCTGAACTGCCGGAAAATCAGGTTGCCGAGCATCATCCGCGTGCCGCCACCGAGCAGTTCCGGGGCGATCATCGCGCCCAGGCACGGCACGAACGTGAGGATGGCGCCGGCGAGAATTCCCGGTTTGGCGATCGGCAACACCACTTTGCGCAAGGTGCGCACGCGGCCGGCGTACAGATCCTGAGCCGCTTCGAGCAAGCGAATGTCCATCTTTTCCAGCGTGGCGTAGATCGGCAGCACCACGAACGGCGCATAGGTATAAACCAGCCCCAGCAGCACTGCGCCGTCGGTGTACAACAGCTGCAACGGCTCATGGATGACGCCCATGCCCATCAAGCTGTTGTTGATCACCCCGGTGTTGCGCAGCAGCAGAATCCACGCGTAGGTGCGGATCAGCAGGTTGGCCCAGAACGGCACGGTGATCAGGAAGATCAGCAGGCCACGCCGATGCGCCGGTTGCATCGCCAGCCACACCGCGACCGGGAAGCCGATCAACAGCGTGATGAGTGTGGTCAGCCCGGCAATGCCGACCGAGCGCAAGGCGATGATCAGGTAGGAGTCGGCAAAGGCCAGGCTGTCGTCCATCTGCCGTTCGAACAACAACGAGGTGTAGGCATCGGTGCTGAAGACTTTATTGACCCCTCCGTAGGGGTTGGCTTCCATCAGCGAATAGCCGATGACGATCAGGATCGGCACCAGCAGAAACAGGCCGATGGCGACCAGCGCCGGGCTGACTCCGAGAAAACTCTGGAAAGCCTTGCGGCGTTCCAGCGTGTTGGTAATCGGTAAGGTGTGCATGGCAACTCCTCAGGCTCAGTCGTGCAGGACGCTGGCGCTTCCCCGGTCGAACAGCAGACCGGCCTGAGAACCGACGGCAAAGCGCAGGCTCTGGTCGACGCAGTTGGGCGTGCGCACGGTGAGGCGCGAGCCGTCGCCGAGGCTGACCTGGTATTGCAGGTCGGTGCCGAGGTAGATCTGCGCATCGATCCGGCACGGCAGCGCGGCCTCGGTCGCGGCGGGCACCAGATGCAGGCGCTCGGGGCGCACAGATAACGTCACGCTGGCGCCGACCGTCACATCGCTGCACGCTTGCGCCGGCAGCGGATGCCCGGCCGGCCCGGCGAACCAGGCCATGCCGTCCTCGATCTTCTTCACCGTGCCCTGGATGAAGTTGGTCTCGCCGATGAAGTCGGCGACGAAGCGGTTGCGCGGGCGTTCGTAAATATCTTCCGGGCGGCCGACCTGCTGCACTTCGCCCTCGGACAACACGGCGATGCGGTCGGACATGGTCAGCGCTTCTTCCTGGTCGTGGGTGACGAAGATGAAGGTGATGCCGGTCTTGGCCTGAATCGATTTCAGCTCTTCGCGCATGGCCTGGCGCAGCTTCAGATCGAGCGCGGAAAGGGGTTCGTCGAGCAGCAATACTTTCGGATGCGGTGCCAGGGCGCGGGCGAGGGCGACGCGTTGTTGCTGGCCACCGGACAACTGCGCTGGCTTGCGATTGGCGAAGCGCTCCATCTGCACCAGCGCGAGCATCTCCAGCACGCGCTCGGCGATTTGCGCTTTGTTCAGCACCTTGCCCATCGGCTGCGATTCGAGGCCGAAGGCCAGGTTCTCGGCGATGGTCATGTGCGGGAACAGCGCGTAATGCTGGAACACCGTGTTGACCGGGCGCTGGAACGGCGGTCGGTCGGCGATGTTTTCGCCGTACAGCAGGATCTCGCCTTCGGTAGGAAACTCGAAGCCGGCGATCATCCGCAGCAGGGTGGTCTTGCCGCAACCGGAAGGGCCGAGCAGGGTGAAGAATTCGTTGTCGCGGATGTCCAGGTCGATGTTTTTCAACGCCACCGGACCGGTGTTCGGGTCACCGTAAACCTTGCGTACCGAGCGGATCGACACCGCCAGCGTTTGCAGCGAATGCAGGGCATTCATGCGTTACCTCCGATTCCCCCATCGCCTGCGAGTGCGCTGTGAATCAGCGACGTCGTCGGGCCATGGATATTATTTTTCTGGGCAGGATCGAGATTGCGTACGGGGTGAAACCAGCTGTTTTATTGTTCTGCTGTGGCTCGATTATCAGCCAGTGCTTGCGTGAGGCGACACTTCAATTTAAACATGGCAGCTGTTAGTTAATTTAACAGCCAAAGGTGCCAGGAATCATGCCCGACCACCGTTTGCCGCCGCTCAACGCGGTGCGTGCATTTGATGCCGCCGCGCGTCTGGGCAGCTATGTCGAGGCTTCGAAAGCCTTGCACGTGACCCAGCCAGCGATTGGCCGGCACGTGAAGTTGCTGGAGGACTGGCTGGGCATTCAGCTGTTCGAACGCACCTCGCGCGGGGTCAATTTGACGCCGGCGGGTGAGAAGTACCACCGCAAGATCAGCGCGGCGTTGCAGTTGATCATTGAAGCCGGCAAGGAGGCGCGGCCGAAAGATGCCGAGCGCTGGTTGCGGATCATGGTGGTGCCGGGGTTTGCCAAGCGCTGGTTGATGCCAAGGATCGAAACCCTGCGGCATCTGCGACCGGGATTGAAACTGGCGATCGAGCCAAACTCGACCTTCACCGAAGTCGACGGCAAAAGTGCCGATCTGGGCATTGTCTATGGCCTCGACGGGCAGTACGCCGACTCCCGTGCAGCATTGATCTGCCCGCGAGTGTTTCCGATCTGCACCCCGCAATACCTCGCCAGCATCGAGCCTGTGATCGGCCCGGCAGATCTGGTTCGCCATGAACTGATCCACGTCGATGACGGCGAGTGGTGGAACCTGTGGTTCGCCGCCAACGAGCTGGATATTCACCTCAATTCCGACATGCTTTACGTCAACAACGATCACGCGCTGTCGGTGGCCGAGAGCGGGCAGGGCATTGCTTTGGCCAATGAAGTGCTGGTTCGCGAGGAGCTCAAGTCCGGCAAACTGGTGCGCGCGGTGGACGCGCAGGTGAAGCTGGAAAGCTACCGGGTCCTCACGCCGTCCGCCGAGTTCTCGGCGGATGTGGCGTGGTTTATCCAGTGGCTGAAGACCGAGCTGGAAGCGGACTTCCCCGAAGCCGTGATCAGCTGAGGCGGAAGCGTGCGGTGTTGTCGCTCAGAGCCTTGCTGCCCTGACTCAGGGTATCCGCCGCGAGATTCACTGCGCGGGCGCCTTCAAGCAGACGCACCGCGGCCTGATCGACCTGCTGGATATTGCCGCTGACCTCATCGGCGGTGCTCGCCTGTTCTTCCACGGCGGTGGCGATCTGCGCCAGGGTGTCAGTGACACTCTGCACCGCGCTGGCGATTTCGCCGAGACGTTCACCAAGACCGGTCACGGCGTCGGCATCCGATTGCGCCTGACCGCAGGCGGCTTCCATCAGGCTCACCGCCTCGTTGACCGTGGCGCGCAGGCTGTCGACGGTGCCGGCGATCTGCGCGGTGGATGACTGGGTGCGCTGCGACAGGCTGCGCACTTCATCGGCGACCACGGCAAAGCCGCGTCCCTGTTCGCCAGCGCGTGCGGCCTCAATGGCGGCGTTGAGCGCGAGCAAGTTGGTCTGCTCGGCGACGCCACGGATGGTGTCGACCACCAGTTGAATCTGCTGCCCTTGCTCGCTGACACGACCGAGTGCCGCTGCGGTGTCGTTCAGCCGTTGGTTGAGTTGCTGAATGCTCGCCGTGGTGCGCTGGCTGTCGCGGCTGCTGTCGGCAGCGATGCGCCGGGTCTGTTGGGCGCTGCTGGAGGCCTGTTCGCAACTCTGCGCCACACCTTGCGAAGTGGCGGCCAGTTGCGTCGCAGCGGCGGCGATCTGGCTGATCTGTAACTGCTGCGCTTCGACTTCGCTCAGCGCGCCGCTGGAATGATCGTTGAGGCTGCGCACCGCGTGGCTCAGTTGCGAGGTTTCGTGATCGACCCCGAGCATGCTGGCGCGCAGTTGCACCACCGCGACGTTGAGCGCGGTGCTGATCGCCGCCAGCTCATCGCGGCCCACCACGGGCACTTGCAGGCTCAGGTTGCCGTCACGCAGGGCTTCGGCAAGCAGGGTAATGCCGCTGGCGCTGCGGCGGATCGAGGCTTGCAGGCAGACGAACAGGTACAACGCCGCCAGCAACAGGCAACCGAACACCGCGGCGACCACGATGAACTGGCGAATCGCCGAAGCGTGGTAAGCGTCCAGGCGCTGATCCAGCGACAGCAGTGATTGCTGGCGCAACGAGGCGAGATCGCCCAGCAGAGCATCAAGGTTGCGTTCGAAGTCTTCCGGTTTGAGTGTAATGCTGCCGCCAAACACGCCGTCATCCAGCACCTTCAACCCGGCATCAAGGCGCTTGAGGCTGTCGTGATACTGACCGGCCCAGGTGTGCAAATCGCTCGGCAGACGCGCTTCGAGCAGGCCTGCGGTTTTGACAAGCTGTTCGCGGGCGTCGCCGATGCGGCCACGCAGATCGCGCAACTGCAAGCGACTCTGCAAAGTGAATTGTCCCGAGACCACCGAAGCCTGGCCGACGGCGGCGAGGCGGCCCACGCGCTCGATCAGATCCGGTGCGTGCTGTGTGGAGATCTGCGTCAGCAGATAGGTTTCCAGCCATGGCGCCAGCGTCAGGCGGTTGTCCATGACGATTTGCTCGCGCAACGCTTGCAGGGCGCTGAGGGCGTTGGTGAAGCGGTCGTAACCGTCCGGCCACCAGCCGACGCTGCTCAGGCTTTTCGAGTCCAGACCACCGAGCGCGGTTTGCAGGGCTTGATAGCGGGCGAGGGTTTCGCCTTCGGCGCCTTCCTTGTTCAGCGCGTTGCCCAGATCGCTGGTGGCTTGCTGGAGGGCCGGTTGCACGGCGTCAAATGCAGCCATGGCGGCGAGGGTGGCCGGGGTCGGCTGGCGATTGGTTTCGGTGGCGCGCCAACGGGCGGCGCGGTCACGCTGGGCGGCGAGCAGGTTGTCCAGGGCATCGAGGCTGAGCAACTGGCGCACGCCGGCACGCTCACCGGCAATCAGATTGAGCTTGTCGCGATAGTCCTGACCAATCATCAACAGGCTGCCGGCCAACGGCAGAATGAACAGCAGAAACAACAGCTGAAATTTACGCGCGAAGCCAAACCGCCCCAGCAATTTGATCCCCGGTGAAAGGAAAGCCTGCATGCCCCATGACTCCTCTGGACACCACGCACCAACGGCGTGCATCGCGGTCGTGCGACCTCGATGTTGTGCCCTGCTAAAAGGCCTCGAAAGTTCACTCTCGCCCGCTCGGTAGGCCGGCTCTGTAGCGAAACTTCCCATTCTCGGCGACCTTTGTAAGGCCGCCGCGTTCGAGGGGAGAAGCAAGGCAAGATTCAGACCATGGCGTTGAGCTATCACCTATCCCATGTAGGAGCTGCCGAAGGCTGCGATCTTTTGATCTTGATCTTGATCTTGATCTTAAAAACAAAGATCAAAAGATCGCAGCCTTCGGCAGCTCCTACAGAGATTGGTTTGTTATTCGGTTGATTAGTTAGCTGGCTAAGGGGATGGCGTTGGTGCACCGAAAAATGGCACATTGACGCACCTGCCCGCGTGCACCCATCTGCTGTACGGAAACTTCCATGGCTATCAGCAACGCTCAGACCGCCGCTGCCTCGGCGTCCTCTCCTTCCCAAAGCAGCCCGTTGGTGATGCGTATCATCGGCGCGGTGGCGCTGGCGCATTTGATCAACGACCTGATTCAGTCAGTGCTGCCGTCGATCTATCCGATGCTCAAAGCCAACTATGGCTTGAGCTTCACTCAGGTCGGGCTGATCACGCTGACCTTCCAGTTGACCGCATCGCTGCTGCAGCCGTGGGTCGGTTATCACACTGACCGCCATCCAAAACCGTGGCTGTTGCCGGCGGGCTCGATCTGCACGCTGATCGGCATCGTGATGATGTCGGTGGTCGGCAGTTTTCCATTGATTCTGCTGGCGGCGGCATTGATCGGTATCGGTTCCTCGACCTTTCATCCCGAAGCCTCGCGAATTGCCCGGCTGGCCTCGGGTGGACGCTTTGGTCTGGCGCAATCGACCTTTCAGGTCGGCGGTAACGCAGGCTCTGCATTCGGCCCGTTGCTGGCGGCGGCGATCATCATTCCGTTCGGTCAGGGCAACGTGGCGTGGTTCGGTCTGTTCGCGGTGTTTGCGCTGTTCGTGCTGTACCGCATCAGTCGCTGGTACGCCCATCACTTGAACCTGTTCAAGCTCAAGGCCGGGCAGGCGGCGACTCACGGGCTGTCGAAGGGCAGGGTGATCAGTGCGCTGGTGGTGCTCGGCTTGCTGGTGTTTTCCAAGTATTTCTACATGGCCAGCCTCACCAGCTATTTCACCTTCTACCTGATCGAGAAGTTTGACCTGTCGGTGGCCAGTTCGCAGTTGCACCTGTTCCTGTTTCTCGGTGCGGTGGCGGCGGGGACGTTCTTTGGCGGGCCGATTGGCGACAAGATCGGGCGTAAAGCGGTGATCTGGTTTTCGATCCTCGGCGTGGCACCGTTCACCTTGCTGATGCCGCACGTCGATCTGTTCTGGACCTCTGTCCTCAGTGTGGTGATCGGCTTCATCCTCGCCTCGGCGTTCTCGGCGATTGTGGTTTACGCGCAGGAACTGGTGCCGGGTAATGTCGGGATGATTGCCGGGGTGTTCTTCGGCTTGATGTTCGGTTTTGGCGGGATCGGTGCGGCGTTGCTCGGGCATCTGGCGGATGTGCACGGGATTGAGTACGTGTATTTCCTGTGCTCGTTTTTGCCGTTGTTTGGCGTGCTGGCGATCTTCTTGCCACGCACTAAAAAGGCCTGACCCCACATCGCTCCCACAGGGGAAATATGTTCAGCAGTAAATTTCAGGCACAAAAAAGCCGCGTATCAAACGCGGCTTTTTCTTGGACGTAACGCTTACACGTTGAAGCGGAAGTGCATCACGTCGCCGTCCTTGACGATGTAGTCCTTGCCTTCCAGGCGCCATTTACCGGCTTCCTTGGCACCGGCTTCGCCCTTGTACTGGATGAAGTCGTTGTAGGCGATGACTTCGGCGCGGATGAAGCCTTTCTCGAAGTCGGTGTGGATCACGCCGGCAGCTTGGGGTGCGGTGGCACCGACGCGGACGGTCCAGGCGCGGACTTCTTCGACGCCGGCGGTGAAGTAAGTCTGCAGGTGCAGCATTTCGTAGCCGGCACGGATCACGCGGTTCAGGCCAGGCTCTTCCAGGCCCAGGGCCTCGAGGAACATGTCTTTCTCTTCGCCGTCTTCGAGCTCGGCGATTTCCGCTTCGATCTTGTTGCACACCGGAACCACCATGGCGCCTTCTTCTTCGGCGATGGCCTTGACCACGTCCAGGTGCGGGTTGTTCTCGAAACCGTCTTCAGCGACGTTGGCGATGTACATGACCGGTTTGGTGGTCAGCAGGTGGAAGCCCTTGATGATCGCCTTCTCGTCGGCGCTCATGTTCTTCATCAGGCTGCGCGCAGGCTTGCCTTCGGTGAAGTGAGGGATCAATTGCTCCAGCAGGGCTTTCTGAGCCACTGCGTCCTTGTCACCACCCTTGGCATTGCGCGCGACTTTCTGCAGTTGCTTCTCGCAGCTGTCGAGGTCGGCGAAGATCAGTTCCAGGTCGATGATTTCGATGTCGCGCTTCGGGTTGACGCTGTTGGACACGTGAATCACGTTGTCGTCTTCGAAGCAGCGCACCACGTGAGCGATGGCGTCGGTTTCACGGATGTTGGCCAGGAACTTGTTGCCCAGACCTTCACCTTTCGAGGCGCCGGCCACCAGGCCTGCGATGTCGACGAATTCCATGGTGGTCGGCAGGATGCGTTTCGGATTGACGATGGCCGCCAGAGCGTCCAGACGCGGATCCGGCATCGGCACGATGCCGCTGTTCGGCTCGATGGTGCAGAAGGGGAAGTTCTCGGCCGCGATACCGGATTTGGTCAGGGCGTTGAACAGGGTGGACTTGCCGACGTTAGGCAGGCCGACGATGCCGCAATTGAATCCCATGGTGTTTCCCCTCGGATTAGAGTCAGGCCTTCTGGCTGTGCAGGTTTTTCATCGCGCGGTTCCATTCACCGGCGAGGATATCCGGCAGCACGCCGAGGGCAAAGTCGATGCTGGCATCGAGTTTTTCCTGTTCGGCGCGTGGCGCACGACCCAGGACGAAATTTGAAACCATACTGGCGACGCCCGGGTGGCCGATGCCAAGCCGCAGGCGGTAGAACGTATTCTGATTGCCCAGTTGCGCGATGATGTCGCGCAACCCGTTGTGACCGCCATGGCCGCCGCCCTGCTTGAGCTTGGCGACGCCAGGAGGCAGGTCGAGTTCGTCGTGCGCCACCAGGATTTCTTCAGGCTTGATGCGGAAGAAACCGGCGAGTGCCGCCACGGCCTGGCCGCTGCGGTTCATGTAGGTGGTGGGAATCAGCAGACGAACATCCTGACCCTGATACGAGTAGCGCCCGGTCAGGCCGAAATATTTGCGATCGGCCACAAGGTTCACACCTTGTGCGGCAGCGATGCGCTCAACAAAAAGGGCCCCTGCGTTATGCCGGGTCTGTTCGTATTCAGCGCCTGGATTTCCCAGGCCAACGATCAGTTTGATGGCAGTCACGATAGGGGCCCTTCCTTGGAGTGGTGGTTGACATCGCCGCGATCAGTGAAGGCGGCGAAAGTGGACGAAAATTGCTCATTTACCATGAATGTAAACTCCGCGTTCCCGCCCGCTTTCTCGCTACGTTCCAGTCCGCGATGTTTCACTCACTCCGACGAACAGAGTGAAATTACTCTGCTGCGCCTTCTTCGGTAGCTTCTGGAGCAACACGTGGAGCGTGGACGTTGGCTACTGCCTTGTCATCGCCGTGTGCCAGAGCAACGAACTCGACACCTTTAGGAGCTTTGAGGTCCGACAGGTGAACGATGGTGCCGATTTCAGCGTTAGCCAGGTCGACTTCGATGAACTCAGGCAGGTCTTTTGGCAGGCAGGAAACTTCGATCTCGGCAACAACGTGCGAGATTTCGCCGCCTTTCTTCACTGGAGCAGCTTCGTTGATGAAGTGCACAGGAACGATAGCGGTCAGTTTCTGGCCAGCGACAACGCGTACGAAGTCAGCGTGCATCACGTGGCCTTTGGCCGGGTGACGTTGCAGTGCCTTGATCACGACGTTTTGTTTCTTGCCACCAACGTTCAGCTCGATGATGTGGCTGTAAGCCGCTTCGTTTTCGAGCAGTTTGGCAACTTCTTTGGCCAGCATGCTGATGGATTCAGGGGCTTTGTCGCCACCGTAAACAACAGCTGGAACCAGAGCGGCGAGACGACGCAGGCGGCGGCTCGCACCTTTCCCCAGGTCGGAACGCACTTCAGCATTCAGAGTAAAATCGTTCATTTTGTATCTCCAAAATAGCCATGACCGAGCGGCGTTTGCGACCAGCGCCAAACACGGTATGGGCAAAAAAGCCCCGCCCCGACAGGTATGCCGGGGCGGGGCGCTTTTCGTCAACGAGACATTTCGAGAAGGGCAGGGCCCTTAACGGAACATCGCGCTGATCGATTCTTCATTGCTGATGCGGCGAACCGCTTCGGCAACAACCGGTGCGATATCCAGTTGACGGATACGTGCACAGGCTTGTGCTGCAGCGGACAGCGGGATGGTGTTAGTCACCACCAGCTCGTCCAGCACGGAATTTTCGATATTCTCGATGGCCCGACCCGACAGCACAGGGTGTGTGCAGTAGGCAAAGACCTTGGCTGCGCCATGCTCTTTCAAGGCCTTGGCCGCGTGGCACAGAGTGCCGGCGGTATCGACCATGTCATCGACCAGAATGCAGGTACGCCCTTCGACATCACCGATGATATGCATCACTTCAGAGTGATTGGCTTTCTCACGGCGTTTGTCGATGATCCCGAGATCCACGCCCAAGGATTTGGCAACGGCACGTGCACGCACGACGCCACCAATGTCCGGGGACACGATCATCAGGTTTTCGAAGCGCTGATCTTCAATATCATCCACCAGAACCGGGGAACCGTAGATGTTATCTACCGGAATATCGAAGAAGCCCTGAATCTGGTCAGCATGCAGATCAACCGTGAGCACACGGTCGATGCCGACTACGGTAAGCATGTCAGCAACGACTTTCGCGCTGATAGCCACACGTGCGGAACGCGGACGGCGATCCTGACGGGCATAACCAAAATAAGGAATAACAGCAGTGATACGAGTAGCCGAGGAGCGGCGGAAGGCATCAGCCATCACTACCAGTTCCATCAGGTTATCGTTGGTCGGGGCGCAAGTCGGCTGAATAATGAAAACGTCTTTACCGCGAACGTTTTCATTGATCTCGGCAGTAATTTCGCCGTCGGAAAACTTGCCGACAGAGATGTCACCGAGAGGGATATGCAGCTGACGTACAACACGCCGAGCCAGATCGGGGTTAGCGTTCCCCGTAAAGACCATCATCTTGGACACGCGCAGTACCTAGAGGCTGAGGGTAACCTGGATGAGTATAGAAAATGGCAGGGGCGGCTGGATTCGAACCAACGCATGGCAGGATCAAAACCTGCTGCCTTACCGCTTGGCGACGCCCCTGTATCTGTTGCTTCAAGTGCCTGGCACTTGATTCCTTTTAGAGCAGACTTTGCAGCTTGCGATGCAACATCGAAACGTTGCTTCCTTTTGCTACAAACCCTGTAAGGGTCTCTGTAAGAAGGGCCGAGACTTTATCAGCTTCAGCTTTGCTTGGGAAGCCCCCAAACACACAACTTCCAGTTCCGGTGAGTTTTGCTTCGGTAAATTTACCTAACAAATCCAATGCGTTACGTACCTCTGGATAACGCCTTGCAACCACCGGCAAGCAGTCATTTCGACTGTTTCCCTCGGGAACGGGGCGCACTTTAATGGGCGGCGTGTTACGTGTCAACAAAGGATCGGAAAAAATTTCTGCCGTACTTACAGAGACTTGCGGCACGAGCACCAGATACCACGGTTCTTCGGGGTCGACCGGGGTCAGTTTTTCGCCCACGCCTTCGGCAAATGCCGCGTGACCACGAACGAAAACCGGCACGTCAGCGCCGAGCGAAAGGCCCAGTGCTGCGAGGCGATCTTCATCCCAGCCCAGTTGCCACAGGTGATTGAGACCGAGCAGGGTAGTGGCCGCGTTCGAGCTGCCGCCGCCGATGCCGCCGCCCATGGGCAGCACCTTGTCGATCCAGATGTCGATGCCCAATGTGCAGCCGGACTGTTGCTGAAGCATTTTCGCCGCGCGCACGATCAGGTTGCTGTCGTGGGGCACGCCAGCGAATTCGGTGTGCAGCTGAATCACGCCGTCATCGCGCACGGCGAAGGTGATTTCGTCGCCGTAATCGACAAACTGAAACAGCGTCTGCAGTTCGTGATAACCGTCTGCACGGCGCCCGAGAATGTGCAGCATCAGATTGAGCTTGGCCGGCGACGGCAGCGTCAGACGTGGAGCAGTCATGGATTATTGCCCCAATTTACGCGGTTGCCAGGTTTTGATCACCAGCGTCACGTCCAGATCGGTGCCATGCAGTTTGATCCGCTCGGGCAGCCAGTAACCATTCTGCTCGGCGTAGCTGAGGTACTCGACCTTCCAGCCGTCCTGTTCCAGATTGGCCAGGCGACTGTCGTTATCCAGGGTCAGACGGCTTTTGCTGCTGGGTGCCGGCAGGCCACGAACCCACCAGGCCAGATTCGACACGGGCAACTTCCAGCCCAGTTGCTCTTCGAGCAGCGCTTCCGGTGACTCGGCGTCATAGCGGCCCTGATTGGCGACTTCCAGCGAGACCTTGCCCGGACGCCCGGTCAGACGCGCCGCGCCACGACCCAGCGGGCCGGACAGACGAATGTCGTAATAGTCCTGGCGTTGCAGCCAGAACAGCGTGCCGCTACCGGAATCTTTCGGTGCGCGGATGCCGATCTTGCCGTCGATCTGCCAGCCGTCGAGGCCGGTCAGCTGTTGTTTGTTTGCGGCCCACTGAGCCGGACTGCCGTGGCCCTCGACCGACTCGCGGGCACCGAAGCCCGCGCAACCGGCGAGCAGGGCGATGAAACTGAAAACAATAACGTGGCGCAAAAACATGAGTTAAAGAGTCTCGGATCCGGTCAGGCGCTTGATGGTGCTGCGCAGGATGGTGCTGTCGGGCTGATCCTTGAGGAATTTGCCCCAGACTTGTTTGGCTTCGCGCTGATTGCCCTTGACCCACAGGACTTCGCCCAGGTGCGCGGCGACTTCGTGGTCCGGGAAGCGCTCGAGCGCCTGACGCAGATACTTCTCGGCGTCGTCCAGATTGCCCATGCGGAAATTCACCCAGCCAAGGCTGTCGAGTACCGCCGGGTCTTCCGGATTGATCTGGTGCGCCTGTTCGATCAGGGCTTTGGCTTCTTCATAGCGGGTAGTGCGATCGGACAGGGTGTAGCCCAGCGCATTGAGCGCCATGGCGTTGTCCGGGTCGCGCTTGATGATCAGGCGCAGGTCTTTTTCCATCTGCGCCAAGTCATCGCGTTTTTCCGCGAGCATGGCGCGGGTGTAGAGCAGATTCAGATCGTCCGGGTATTGCTGCAAGGCTTTATCCAGCGTTTTCCAGGCCTTGTCGTCCTGTTTGTTGGCCGACAGGGTTTCGGATTCGATCAGATACAGCTGGATCGCGTAATCCGGCTGGGCATCGCGCTCGGCCGCCAGTTTGCTCTGGGCTTCGGCGGTCTTGCCGTTGTTCATGAGGATGTCGGCCTGACGCAGTTGCGCCGGCAGATAGTCATTGCCCGGGCCGACCTGGGCGTATTCGATCAGTGCGCCCTGTGGATCGTTGCGCTCTTCAGCAATGCGGCCGAGGTTCAGGTGCGCCGAATCGACGTGGCTTTCCCGGGCAATCAGGTCTTCCAGGTAGCCCTTGGCCTCGTCCCAGGCCTTGGCTTCCAGGCAGACCAATGCCAGCGAGTAACGCAGTTCATCGTCTTCGGGGTATTGCTGAACCAGGGTGGAGAACTCGACTTTGGCGTCGTCCATCCGGTCCTGTTCGACCAGGGTGCGCGCATACGTCAGGCGCAGGCGCTTGTCGTCCGGGTATTTCTTGATGCTTTTGCGCAGCAGTGGCAGGGCTTCGTCGCCACGATTCAGGGTTTGCAGCAGACGCGCGCGCAGCAGGATCGGCGCAATCTCGCCTTCTTCCGGCGGGTTGTCTTCGAGCAGTGTCAGGGCGGCTTTATTGTCGCCGTCCTGTTGCAGCAACAGGGCCTTGCCGAAAATCAGCTGACTGTTCTTCGGGTGGCGCTGCAGCAGACGGTCGAAACTTTTCATCAGACCGTTGCGGGTTTCCTGATCGGTATCGGCCGCCGACAGTGCGAGGAAGTCGAAATGAGTGTCGCCCTTGCCCTGCAGGACTTTCTCCATGTAGACCATGGAGTCGTCGTAACGCCCGGCGCGGGCCAGTTGTACGGCGGCGGCGCGTTGCGCTTCGAGGTCGTCCGGGGCGTTTTTTGCCCAGATCAGCGCGGTATCCAGCGCAGGCTGGTCGGCACCGAGGTATTCGGCGATGCGGAACGCGCGCTCGGAAACCCCCGGATCCTGGGTATTGATCGCCTGGGTCACGTAGTTGTCCAGGGCAATGTCGAAACGATTGCGCTGGCCGGCGAGTTCGGCGCTCAGCAGGCTGAAGACGGTTTCCTCGCTGAACGAGCTGTAAACCTTGGGTTTTTCAGGCGCGGGCGTGGTGTCTTCGACCGGCGGGGTACCGTCCGGCGAAACGGGTGCCATGGCCTGGCAGCCGCTGAGGAAGACAAAAGCAAGGAGCAACGCGGAAGATCTATTCATATAGGAGAAGGACGACTAACCTGCGGTCGGATCATCATGACACAAGCCTTCGGTCAAACATAACCGAGTCTCGAATGTGGCCTTTATAGTGGCCGACAATTGGGACAATAGTCAGCGGTAGTTGTTCTGAATCTGACGAAGTAGGACAATTGCCGGCTTCACGTCACCATCAGCGACCTTGAATGGCCTTCCTTGCACTCGGTATTAACCACAAGACTGCTTCAGTAGACGTCCGCGAGCGCGTGGCCTTTACCCCTGAGCAGCTGGTGGAGGCCTTGCAGCAGCTCTGCCGACTCACCGACAGCCGCGAAGCTGCGATCCTCTCCACCTGCAATCGCAGTGAGCTTTATATAGAACAGGATCAGATTTCCGCTGATCTGGTTCTGCGCTGGCTGGCCGATTATCACCATTTAAGCCTCGATGAGCTGCGCGCGAGTGCTTATGTGCATGAAGATGATGCGGCAGTTCGTCACATGATGCGCGTCGCCTCCGGGCTCGACTCGCTGGTGCTGGGCGAACCGCAGATCCTCGGCCAGATGAAATCGGCCTACGCCGTGGCACGTGAGGCGGGCACCATCGGCCCGCTGCTGGGGCGACTGTTTCAAGCGACGTTCAACGCCGCCAAGCAAGTGCGTACCGACACCGCCATCGGTGAAAACCCGGTGTCCGTGGCGTTTGCCGCCGTCAGCCTGGCCAAACAGATTTTCAGTGACTTGCAGCGCAGCCAGGCTCTGTTGATCGGCGCCGGCGAGACCATCACGCTGGTCGCCCGCCATTTGCACGAGCTGGGGGTCAAGCGCATCGTGGTCGCCAACCGTACGCTGGAACGTGCCAGCCTGCTGGCCGAGCAGTTCGGCGCGCATGCGGTGCTGCTATCGGACATTCCGGCAGAACTGGTGCGCAGCGATATCGTGATCAGTTCGACCGCCAGCCAGTTGCCGATCCTCGGTAAAGGCGCCGTCGAAAGCGCGCTGAAGCAGCGCAAGCACAAGCCGATCTTCATGGTCGACATCGCCGTACCCCGCGACATCGAGCCGGAAGTCGGCGAACTCGACGACGTTTACCTGTACAGCGTCGACGATCTGCACGAAGTGGTTGCCGAGAACCTCAAGAGTCGGCAGGGCGCAGCCCAGGCGGCGGAAGAGATGGTCTCGGTCGGCGCCGACGATTTCATGGTGCGCCTGCGCGAGCTGGCGGCCGTCGATGTGCTCAAGGCCTATCGGCAACAGAGTGAACGTCTGCGCGACGAGGAGCTGCAAAAAGCCCTGCGCCTGCTGGCCAACGGCGGCAACGCCGAAGACGTGCTCGGGCAACTGGCCCGTGGCCTGACCAATAAACTGCTGCATGCGCCCAGCGTGCAGTTGAAAAAGCTTTCTGCCGAAGGCCGCTTCGATGCGCTGGCCATGGCCCAGGAACTCTTCGCCCTCGAGGGCTCACCGGATAGTTTTTCGGATAAAAAACCGCAATGAAAGCGTCACTGCTCAACAAGCTGGACACCCTCCAGGACCGTTTCGAGGAACTGACCGCGCTGCTCGGCGACGGCGAAGTCATTGCCGACCAGGCCAAATTCCGCGCTTATTCCAAGGAATACGCCGAACTCGAGCCGGTGGTACAAGGCTATAAAAAGCTGCTCGGCGTACAAAGTGATCTTGAAGGCGCCCAGGCGCTGCTCAAGGACAGCGACCCGGACATGCGTGAAATGGCCGTGGAAGAAGTCCGCGAAGCCAAGGAATTGCTGATCAGACTGGAAGATGATCTGCAGCGCATGTTGCTGCCCAAGGATCCCAATGACGGGCGTAACGTCTTTCTCGAAATCCGCGCCGGTACCGGTGGCGACGAAGCGGCGATCTTCTCCGGCGATCTGTTTCGCATGTACTCGCGTTACGCCGAACGGCGTGGCTGGCGCGTGGAGATCCTTTCGGAAAACGAAGGCGAGCATGGTGGCTATAAAGAAGTCATCGCCCGCATTGAAGGCGACAACGTTTACGGCAAGCTGAAATTCGAGTCCGGCGCGCACCGCGTACAGCGTGTACCCGCCACCGAATCCCAGGGCCGTATCCACACCTCGGCCTGCACCGTGGCGGTGTTGCCCGAGCCGGACGAGCGGGAAGCCATCGAGATCAACCCGGCGGATCTGCGTGTCGACACTTACCGCTCCTCCGGGGCCGGTGGTCAGCACGTCAACACCACCGACTCGGCGATCCGCATCACGCACATACCGACCGGCACCGTCGTCGAGTGCCAGGAAGAACGTTCCCAGCACAAGAACCGCGCGCGGGCGATGGCCTGGCTGTCGGCCAAGCTCAACGACCAGCAGACCGCCGCAGCGGCCAATGCGATTGCCAGCGAGCGTAAGCTGCTGGTCGGTTCCGGCGACCGTTCCGAGCGTATTCGTACTTACAACTTTGCTCAGGGCCGGGTCACCGACCATCGCGTCAACCTGACCCTGTACTCCCTGGATGAAATCCTCGCCGGTGGCGTTGAAGCGGTGATCGAGCCTTTGCTGGCCGAATACCAGGCCGACCAGCTTGCAGCGATAGGTGAATAAATGACCATCATTGCCAGTCTGCTGCGTGCCGCCGAACTGCCGGATTCGCCAACGGCGCGCCTGGATGCCGAATTGCTCCTGGCAGCGGCACTGGGCAAATCGCGAAGCTTCCTGCACACCTGGCCTGAGCGCATCGTACCCAGCGAAGCGGTGCTGATTTTTACCGAGTACCTGCAACGGCGTCGAAGTGGCGAGCCGGTGGCCTACATCCTCGGTCAGCAGGGTTTCTGGAAACTCGATCTGGAAGTCGCGCCGCACACGCTGATTCCGCGCCCGGACACCGAATTGCTGGTCGAAGCCGCGCTGGAGCTGCTGGCGGCAACGCCGGCGAAAGTGCTTGATCTGGGCACCGGCAGCGGCGCGATTGCCTTGGCCCTGGCCAGCGAACGCCCGGCGTGGCAAGTCACGGCGGTGGATCGCGTGCTGGAAGCCGTGGCCCTGGCCGAACGCAACCGCCAGCGCCTGAGCCTGAACAACGCCACGGTGCTGAGCAGCCATTGGTTCAGCGCCCTCCAAGGCCAGCGCTTCGATCTGATCATCAGCAACCCGCCCTACATCGCCGCTGCCGACCCGCATCTGGTCGAGGGTGACGTGCGCTTCGAACCGGCCAGTGCGCTGGTGGCCGGTGTCGACGGGCTCGACGATCTGCGCCTGATCGTCGCCCAGGCCCCGGATCATCTGGAAGCCGGCGGCTGGCTGATGCTCGAACACGGCTATGATCAAGCCGAGGCCGTGCGTGATCTGCTGCTCACTCGCGGTTTTGAACAAGTCCACAGCCGCACCGATCTGGGCGGCCATCAACGGATCAGCCTGGGGCGCCTGCCGTGCTGAATGATCAGGAATTGCTGCGCTACAGCCGGCAGATTCTGCTGCAACACATCGACATCGATGGGCAACTGAAGCTCAAAGACAGCCGCGTGCTGATCGTCGGCCTCGGCGGTCTCGGTGCGCCGGTCGCGCTGTATCTGGCAGCGGCCGGTGTCGGTGAGTTGCATCTGGCGGATTTCGACACGGTCGACCTGACCAACCTGCAGCGCCAGATCATTCATGACACCGACAGCGTCGGCATGAGCAAGGTCGACTCGGCGCTCAAGCGCCTCGGCGCGATCAACCCCGAGATTCAACTGGTGCCGCACCGTCAGGCGCTGGACGAGGACTCCCTTGCCGCTGCCGTGTCGGCGGTGGATCTGGTGCTCGACTGTTCCGACAATTTCTCCACCCGCGAAGCGGTCAACGCCGCGTGCGTGGCCGCGCGCAAGCCGCTGGTCAGCGGCGCGGCGATTCGTCTGGAAGGGCAGTTGGCGGTGTTCGACCCGCGTCGCCCGGAAAGTCCGTGCTACCACTGCCTGTACGGGCATGGCAGCGAAGCCGAACTGACGTGCAGCGAGGCCGGTGTGGTCGGGCCACTGGTGGGCCTGGTCGGCAGTCTTCAGGCGCTCGAAGCCTTGAAAGTGCTGGTCGGTTTCGGCGAACCACTGGTAGGCCGCTTGCTGCTGATCGATGCCTTGGGTTCGCGCTTTCGTGAGCTGCGGGTCAAGCGCGATCCGGGCTGCAGCGTCTGCGGATCGCACGATGCGTGAGGCGCCGATCGCGGTGTTCGATTCCGGTGTCGGCGGCTTGTCGGTACTGGCTGAAATCCAGCGGTTGCTGCCCCATGAATCACTGCTGTATTTCGCCGATTGCGGGCATATTCCCTACGGCGAGAAATCCCCTGAGTTCATCCGCCAGCGCTGCAAGGTGATGGCCGGTTTTTTCCGCGAGCAGGGCGCCAAGGCCCTGGTGATCGCCTGCAACACCGCGACGGTGGCCGCTGTTGCCGATCTGCGCCGGGATTTCCCCGAGTGGCCGATTGTCGGCATGGAGCCTGCGGTCAAACCTGCTGCTGCCGCGACCCGTAGCGGTGTGGTTGGCGTACTTGCCACCACCGGCACGTTGCAGAGCGCCAAGTTCGCCGCGTTGCTCGATCGTTTCGCCACCGACGTGCGCGTCATCACCCAGCCGTGTCCCGGTCTGGTCGAGCTGATTGAAAGCGGCGATCTGCACAGCGCCGAGCTGCGCGCATTGCTCCAGCACTATGTCGAGCCGTTGCTGGCCAACGGTTGCGACACGATCATTCTCGGCTGCACCCACTATCCGTTTCTCAAACCGATGCTCAAGTCGATGCTCCCCGAAAGCATCAGCCTGATCGACACCGGTGCCGCCGTCGCCCGCCAGTTGCAGCGGCTGCTGGCCGAGCGCGGGTTGCTCGCCAACGGACCGAACCAACCAGTCAGATTCTGGACCAGCGCCGATCCGGCGTCCTTTCGCAAAATCCTGCCCCTGTTGGGCCAAGCAGCCGGCGACGTCGAAAAATTCACCTTGTAAAAAAAATGTGAAATATCTAAAAAGTCAGCTGAACTTCTGCTCAAGCGCTGATTTCTATACCGCTGGGTTTACTAAAAAACCAAACGATCGTTCCGGAAAAGGAAGTTTCAAAGTGAAGCGACTATTCTGCTTGGCCGCGATTGCGGCTGCACTGATGGGGCAAAGTATTACCGCACAAGCGGCAGGCGTTGAGTTTGCAGTGGGTGCGACCAGCGATTCGACAATGACGTATCGCCTGGGCATGAATTTCGATTGGGACAAGAGCTGGCTGCAAAGTGACGTCGGTCGCCTGACCGGTTACTGGAGCGGTGCCTACACGTATTGGGAGGGTGACAAGACTTCCAGCAACAACAGCCTGTCGTTCTCGCCGGTGTTCGTTTACGAGTTTGCCGGTCAGTCGGTCAAGCCGTATGTTGAGGCGGGCATTGGTGTCGCAGCGTTCTCCAACACCAAATATGAAAGCAACAACATCGGCGGCTCTTTGCAGTTCGAAGACCGCATCGGTTTTGGCCTGCGCTTCAATGGCGGGCATGAAGTCGGGATCCGTGCGACGCACTATTCCAACGCCGGCCTGGCCAGCAGCAACGA
Organism: Pseudomonas sp. m6p; assembly: GCF_055760375.1. NCBI lineage: Bacteria > Pseudomonadati > Pseudomonadota > Gammaproteobacteria > Pseudomonadales > Pseudomonadaceae > Pseudomonas > Pseudomonas sp. m6p. The sequence continues at coordinate 4,667,773 of NZ_CM147084.1, read as the reverse complement.
CGGTGTAGAAAGTTACGCGCTGCATTACACGATGCCGCTGTAAGCAAGATCAAAAGATCGCAGCCTGCGGCAGCTCCTACAGGAAAACCCAATCCCCTGTAGGAGCTGCCGCAGGCTGCGATCTTTTTGCATCTAATCAACGGTAGGCCGTGGCAATGCCTTTGCGTTCTTCAATGCACTCCGGTGCACCCATCTCGAACTCGCGACAGATCAGCGGACGTCTTTCGTAAATCGTGCACATCATGCTGTCGCGATCCAGCGCCGCGCACCAACCGTCGTCCAGACGCAGCATGACTTCACCGCCCCACTCATCGGTATCGATAAAGCGCTCAGGCACGCCGGTGTCGGTGATCAGCATCACTTCAAGCTGGCAGCAGCACGCTGCGCAGGTCGAACAGGTGACCGCTGGCTCGGTGATTTGCTGGTGGGGAATGGTTTTCATGCCGGGCAGTGTAAGGCAGCCGCCGGGTATCGTGTGAAAGGTCTGACAGACGCTCAGTGGCTCAAGCGCCGCGCCATGGCATGCAACAACGGAAACAGCAGGGCCCACAGCAGGCCGATGCCGATCAGGGTCGGCACTTCACCGTAGGGGAATCGCACGCCGGCCAGATGTCCGCCGCCGTAATAGGATACGGCGCCGCCCACTGCACCGAGTGCGCTGGCCAGCCACCAGGGACGGGCGCTCCATTGCAGGCAATGACGCAACGTGGTGGCGAGCAAGGCCCAGAGCAGCATCAGCCACAGCGGAATCAGCGGCGACAGATCCTGGAATTCGAACACCCCGGCAGCCCGCAACAGGCTGTCTACCGCCGTGCCGACAATCACCACGCTGAGGATCAGGCGACCTTCCGCCGCCCAACTGCTGATCCAGCCCAGGTGAATCACCAGCACCGCCAGCGCCAGCAGCAGCCACAGACTGTTGCCGCCGATGACACAGGCCAGCCAGCCGACCTGAAACAGCACAGCATTGGCCACTCGCTCAAGCATCGAAGCGCCCGAGCAACGGCGCCGGCATGGCCGCCGGTTTCGCCAGCAGCAATTGCGCCGTGCCGATGGTGCGCTCCAGAAACCCGCCTTCGCAGTAGCACAAGTAAAACTCCCACAGCCGCAGGAAGTAATCGTCGTAACCCAATTCGCTCAAACGGCCATGGGCGCGGCGGAAGTTTTCGTGCCACAGGCGCAGGGTACGGGCGTAGTGCAGGCCGAAGTCTTCCATGTGCAACAGGTTCATGTCGGTCTCGCGGCTGACCACTTCAAGCATCTTTTGCACGCAGGGCAGGGCGCCGCCGGGGAAGATGTAGCGCTGGATGAAGTCGACGCCGCGCTTGGCCTGTTCGTAGCGCTGCTCGCGGATAGTGATTGCCTGCAACAGCATCAGGCCGTTGCTCTTGAGCAAGTGCGCGCATTGTTTGAAGTAGGTCGGCAGGAAGCGATGGCCGACCGCTTCGATCATTTCGATCGACACCAGTTTGTCGTACTCGCCGGTGAGGTCGCGGTAATCCTTGAGCAGCAGCGTCACCCGATCCTGCAACCCCAGGGCTTCAATGCGCTTGGCGGTAAACGCGTACTGCTCTTTCGACAGGGTCGTGGTGGTGACGCGGCAACCGTAATGCTGCGCAGCATAGAGCGCCATGCTGCCCCAGCCGGTGCCGATCTCCAGCAGGTGGTCTTCGGGTTGGAGCGCGAGCTTCTGGCAGATCCGTTCCAGCTTGTTCAGTTGAGCCTGTTCCAGGCTGTCCTCGGGCGTGAGGAACTGTGCGGCTGAATACATCATGGTCGGGTCGAGAAACTGTTCGAACAGATCGTTGCCCAGGTCATAGTGCGCGGCGATGTTTTTCTGCGAGCCCTTGCGCGTGTTGCGGTTGAGCCAGTGCAGGCCTTGCACCAGTGGCCGGCTGAGGCGAGCCAGGCCGCGTTCCATGGCGTCGAGTACGTCGAGGTTGCTGACGAACACGCGCACCACCGCGGTCAGGTCCGGCGAACTCCAGTAACCGTGGATAAACGCTTCGCCGGCACCGATCGAGCCGTTGCCGGCGACCATGCCCCACACCGCCGCGTCTTGCACATGGATTTCACCGAGCAGGTGGCTGCCCGGCGTACCGAACATCAGGCGTTCGCCGTCCTCGACCACCAACAACTGCCCGTGTTTGAGTCGGCTCAGTTGCCGCAATACGCCGCGCCGCAGCAGCGAGCCGGTCAAGCCGTTGGTGCTGAAGCGACTGACAGTCAGGCTAGAGGATTTCATGGCGGTGCTCCTTGGGAGGCACAGTGGCGATTTGGAAGCTGCCGTCGGCAGCCTGATGAGCAAAAATCGGCGCGCGTTTGAGCAACAGGCGCAGGGCTTGCCAATAAATGGCCAGACAGGTTTTCGCGGTCATCCACGGAAAACGCCGCAAGTAGCGGTGCAGGCTGCGGCGATCAAGGGGCTCGCGCTGCAAGTTCAGCGTGGCGTCGAACAGCTTGAGGTCGCCCTGCCAGTCGGCCATGTGCACGCCGAGGTTTTGCGCGGCCGGGCTGAAACTCATGCGGTACTCCAGATCGCGCGGCAGGAACGGCGAAACATGAAAGGCCTTGGCCACGGCGAAATGCTGATGAAAGTCTTGCAAGTGGGTCGGCGTGCGGGCGGGCAAAACGTAGTGATAACGTTCGCGCCACGGCGTGTTGGTCACTTCGCAAAGAATCGCCGCCAGTTGCCCGTCGGCTTCGTGACAATAAAAGAAACTCACCGGATTGAACGCCAGACCCCAACTGCGCGGCTGGGTCAGCAGGCAGACCGAACCTTGCGGCTGGTAGCCAAGGGCGGTTGCGACCTGCTGGCGCACCGCGTCGATCAGGCGCATGCCGCTGCCGGTAAAGGTTTTCAGGTAATCGGTTTCGCGAAATGAAAACGGCGCAAAACGGCTGCGGCTGGCAAACGGCGACAGTTCGAACACGGCGTCCTGTTCGGCCAGATCGAGGTACAGCAGACCGATCCGGTAGCGGAATTCGTGGCGTCTGGGTGCAAAGCGTCGATGACCGATCCAGCCGCTGTACAGGGCGCTGTTCATAAGCTTTCCCCGAACGCGGCGGCCACGCGTAATGCGCTGACCACGCCGTCCTCATGAAAACCGTTGGCCCAGTAAGCGCCGCAGTAGTGGGTGTGCTGCTGACCGTCGATTTCGGCCCAGCGGTTCTGCGCCGCGACCGCCGCGAGGCTGAATTGCGGGTGGGCGTAAGTGTATTTGGCCAGCACTTTGAACGGGCTGATGCCGGCGCTCTGATTGAGGCTGACGCAGAACGTGGTTTCGCTGTGAATACCCTGCAGGATGTTCATGTCGTAAGTGACGGCCGCGTGTGTATGGCCGGCGCCGCTCAAGCGATAGTTCCAGCTGGCCCACGCGAGTTTGCGCGAGGGCAGCAAGCGGGTATCGGTATGCAGCACGACTTCGTTATCGGCATAGGGCAGGGCGCCGAGGATCGAGCGTTCATCAAGGCTGGGAGAGGCCAGCAGTTGCAGGGCCTGATCGCTGTGGCAGGCGAGCACGACCTTGTCGAAACGCTCGATGCCGGCCGGGCTGTGGATAACCACGCCGTGCTCGTCGCGGTCGATACGGGTCACTGGGCAACTGAGGCGGATCTTGTCCTTGAATGCAGCCGTCAGCGGCGCGATATAGGCACTTGAACCGCCCTCGATCACTTGCCATTGCGGGCGATCACTGACTGACAACAGGCCATGGTTCTTGAAGAAGCGCACGAAGAATTGCAGCGGAAAATTGAGCATCTCGGCCATCGGCATCGACCAGATCGCCGAGCCCATCGGCACGATGTAGTGCAGGATGAAACGTTCACCATAACCGCCAGCCTTGAGGTAATCGTCGAGGGTGGTGTCGGCGGCGATCCGCTGTTCGGCGAGGTCGCGCTGGGCTTCTTTATTGAAACGCAGGATGTCGCGCAACATCCCCCAGAACCCCGGTGACAGCAGGTTGCTGCGCTGGGCGAAGAGGCTGTTGAGGTTGTTGCCGTTGTATTCCAGACCGGAATCCGGGTCGGTCACCGAAAAGCTCATTTCGGTCGGTTTGAACGACACCCCGAGCTGGCCGAGCAAACGAATGAAATTCGGGTAGGTCCAGTCGTTGAACACGATGAAACCGGTGTCTACGTGGTATTCGCGGCCGTCGACGGTTACCTGCACGGTGTGCGTGTGGCCGCCCACCCAGTCGCTGGCCTCGAACACCGTGACGTCGTGTCGGCGATTGAGCAGGTAGGCGCAGGTCAGGCCGGCGATTCCGCTGCCGACAATGGCAATCTTCATATCGGGTCTCGCAGCGGTGGGTTGCTGCGCACCATGCGCTTGCCGATCGCCAGTTGCAGGCGCGCCGGCAGTTTCGACAGGGGCCACAGTGCCGCCATGAACAGTGCCGGAAAAGCGATTTCCAGAGGCCGGTTATCGAGATGGCTGAAGATATGCCGCGCGGCTTTATCCACAGGCCAGCTCAACGGCATCGGGAAGTCGTTCTTTGCGGTGAGTGGCGTTTCGACAAAGCCCGGGCTGATGATCGTGACGTCGATGCCCTCGACCGCCAGGTCGATACGCAGCGATTCAAACAGGTAACGCAGCCCGGCCTTCGATGCGCCATAGGCTTCGGCCCGGGGCAGCGGCAGGTAGGTGACCGAGCTGGCCATCCCGACCAGATGCGGCGCGGTGCCTTTGCGCAGCAACGGCAGGGCGGCTTCGATGCAGTAACTGCTGGCGAGCAGGTTGGTGCGCACTACGTGTTCGATGATCGAGGCATCGAACTGTCGGGCGTCCACGTATTCGCAGGTACCGGCATTGAGAATCACGCTGTCCAGTGAACCCCAGGCCTGTTCGATCTGCTGACCGATTTCGCGCACGGTCTGACTGTTGGTCAGATCGCCCGCCACCACCAGCACTTGCCCCGGATAGCGTTGCGACAGCACTTTGAGCGGTGCCACCTGACGCGAGCTGACCGCCAGATGCGCGCCACTTTTCAGAATCTCTTCGGCCAGCGCTGCGCCGATGCCGCTGCTGGCACCGGTCAGCCAATACCGCCGTGGAGGTGTACGACTCATCCCATTCTCCTTTTCAGCCAGGCGATCACCCGGCCCAATACGGGTAAATGTTCATACAGCATGGCCCCGGCATCGAAATAATCCCGGTGGCGATAAACCTTGTCGCGCCACAGCAGGTGTGAACACCCAGAGACGCGAATCAACTGACCACTGGCCAGGCGCGGGTGGCGGTAACTCATGACCCAGCGCAGGTAACCTTCACCGTCAGCGATCTGGTCGAAACCGTGAAAGTCGAAGCGCAATTCGCTGACGTTGGCGTAGAGCTCGCTGAAGTAGTTGCGCAGTTGCTTGAGCCCCTGCACTTCATGCAGCGGATCGGTGAAGTGAATGTCCTCGCTGTACAGGTCGCTCAGGCGTTGCAAGTTGTCCTTGTTCAACTCGGCGAACTGACGGGCGAAGCGGCGCAGGAATTCACTCATGGGCATCTTCCATGGACGAACGCGCCGGCAGGTTCTTGAAGGCCGCCAGCGCGCGTTCGCGCGAGGCCCCCAGATTGACGATCGGCGCCGGATAATCCGCCACGCCGAACAGTCCGCCGGCGCTGGCCGGGTTGTGTACTTCCTTCTTGTTCAGGCCAGCCAGTTCAGGCAGCCAGTGCTTGATGAACAGGCCTTCGCTGTCGAATTTTTCCGATTGGCTCAACGGATTGAAGATGCGGAAGTACGGCGCCGAATCGGTGCCGGTCGAGGAGCTCCATTGCCAGCCACCGTTGTTCGCCGCCAGATCGCCGTCGATCAGGTGGCGCATGAAAAAGCGCTCGCCTTCACGCCAGTCGATCAGCAGATTCTTGGTCAGGAACATCGCCACAATCATCCGCAAGCGGTTATGCATCCAGCCGGTTTCCAGCAGTTGGCGCATGGCCGCATCGATGATCGGCAAACCGGTGCGCGCTTCTTGCCACGCGGCCAGATCGTCCGGCGCATCACGCCAGGCCAGGGCCTCGGTTTCCAGGCGAAACGCGCGGTGACGCGACACCCGTGGATAACCCACCAGAATGTGCTTGTAGAACTCACGCCACAGCAGCTCGTTGATCCACGTCACCGCGCCGACCTTGCCGCTGTCGAACTCGCCCTGATTGTTTTGCAGGGCCGCATGCAGGCATTGGCGCGGCGAAATCACCCCGGCAGCCAAATAGGCTGAGAGTTGACTGGTGCCGGGTTTGGCCGGGAAGTCGCGTTCGCTCTGGTAGTAGTCGATTTGCGCGTCGGCGAAGGTGTCGAGACGCCGCCGGGCTTCCTGCTCACCAGCCGGCCACAAGGCGCGCAATGACTCGCTCGGTGCTGCAAAACCTTTGATTGAGGCCGGCACCGGATCGCTGTCGATATTCAGCTTCGCTTGCTTGCCGGGGGCTTTTACCAACGCTGGTACCGAGCGATGCAGGCGCTCATAGCAGACCTTGCGGAATTGGCTGAACACCTGAAAGTATGTTTCGGTTTTGGTCAGTACCGTGCCGGGTCTGAACAGCAGTTGGTCGAGGTAGCTGTGAAAAGTGATGCCTCTGGTTTTCAGGGCCGCAGCGACGGCGGCGTCGCGCTGGCTTTCGTGGACGCCGTATTCTTCATTGACGTGCACGGTTTCCACGTTCAGTTGCCGGCAAAGCTCAAGCAACACCGCCGGGGCCTGATCCCAATGGTCGGCAGTGCGCAGTAGCAACGGGATATTCAGCGCACCAAGGCTGGCACTCAATTCACGCAGGTTGCGCAACCAGAAGTCGATCTTGCACGCCGCGTCGTCATGTTCCAGCCATTGCTGCGGGCTCAACAGATACACGGCAACCGTCGGGCCGCGCGCAGCGGCAGCCGCGAGGGCGGTGTTGTCATGTTGGCGCAAGTCGCTGCGCAGCCAGATCAATTGCATCGCGGTTTCCATTAAATCAGCCCACGCTGAACGAGTACCTGATGGGCCGAGAGCGAATCTTCGGCCAGGATCAAATCAGCGATCTCAAGGGTTCTTACGGACAACTCGGTCTGGTGGATGCATACCGTTGGTCCGACGAGCATTTTTGCCGCGCTGATGCCGTTCAGCAGTTTCGGCAACTGCGCCAGGTTCATTGCCTTGCTGGAATACAGCAGCACTCCTCGCGCTTGCAGATGATCGACCGCCAGCGCCAGTTCTCCGGCCGGAAGAGGCCAGTCGAACACTTGTACCGGGCAGTCGGCACTGCTGATCAGCCACGCGCAGAGCCACAGGTGTGGTTCCAGCGCCAGATCCGAGTGATTGATCAGCAGCAGCGGTGCAGCGTGCAATTGCCGATTGTTATGGTAGATGCGTGCGCCGAATTTGCTGCGCAACCACGAATAAAAGAACACACGTTCCATCTGCGCACCGAACTGTCCTTGCCAGCGCTGTTCGAGTTCGGCCAGCAGCGGCAGGAGTAATTGCTCGCACAGCGTGCGTGGCGGGTACAGGGCCATGGCCTGGTTGATGCTGTCGTCGAGATTGCGCTCATTGAGCTGGATGACGGCGCCGAGCAAGGACTGACGCTGTCGTTGCCAGTCGTTCTCCACCGTCTCGGTAAAAGCTTGCGGCGCGTCGAGCAACGGTTTGACCTGACTGACCGCCACGCCTCGGTTGAGCCAGGTCAGAATGGTCAGAATGCGTTGCACATGTTCGCTGGAATACAGGCGATGGCCCTTGGGCGTGCGCTGCGGCACGATCAACCCGTAACGGCGCTCCCAGGCGCGCAGGGTAATGGCGTTGACGCCGGTCTGCCGCGCCACTTCGCGGATGGGTAGCCAGCCCTCGTCGAGGGCTTTCTTGAAGTCCGCACCGAGGTCTTCCCGGGCGCTGCTGTCGAGTGTGTCGTTCATCAAATGGCGTTTCGCAGGCTGAGGTTTTCCGGATGCGGCTGCAGGTACACCTGTTGCGCGATGTACGGATCCGGGTGTTGGCGAAAATGATGTTTGAGCAAGGTCAGCGGCACCACCAGCGGCACGATGCCGTGACGGTACTGGCCGATGACATGTTGCATTTCCTGTTTGTCTTCAGGGCTGATCGCCTGTTTCAGATAGCCGCTGATGTGCTGCAGGACGTTGCTGTGGGTGCGGCGGGTCGCGCATTTCTTCAACGCGCTCATCAGCTCGCTGAAATAGCGCGGGCCGAGTTCGACCGGATCGGTCTGGGCCATGTTGCCCAGCAATTTGCCCAAGGCTTTGTATTGCTCAGGGTTGTGCGCCATCAACAGGTATTTGTAGCGCGAGTGGAATTCGGTCAGTGCGCGGCGGCTCAAGCCTTGTTTGAGCACTTGTTGCCAGGCGCTGTAGGCGAGTACGCGGGTGATGAAGTTTTCCCGCAGCACCGGATCGTTCAGGCGTCCGGCTTCTTCTACCGGCAGATCCGGGTGCTGCGCACAGAACGCCTGAGCGTAGATGCCACGGCCACCGCCGTTCACCGGCGCGCCGTTGGCGTGATAGACCTTGACCCGCTCCAGACCGCACGAAGGCGACTGCTGCATGAAGATATAGCCGCAGATGTCATTGAGCTCGCCGGCCATTTTCTGCCCGTAGGCCGCCAGCGGTTCGGTGACATTGATCTGCGGGTTGACGGTGCCGACCGCTTCAGGAGCGTCCGGATCCCCGACCAGGCGGATCGGCTCGCGAGGAATGCCCAGTCCTATCGCGACTTCAGGACAAACCGGGACGAATTCGAAATGCTCGGCGAGGGTGCGGCTGCACAGCCGCGATTCCTTGTGCCCGCCGTTGTAGCGCACTTCGGCGCCCATCAGGCAGGCGCTGATGGCGATTTTGGGCCGCAAAGCAGAAAGATCGGACATGCACACCTCGAATCTATTCCTGTACAGGTATTTATTTCTGTACAACTTTTCCTCAGCATAGATTCATGCGTGTACAAGTCAACTCATTTGTATAAGTTTTTCAGGTTTAACGCTCCCACCGGGAAATCATTTCCAGCCGGGTAACCAGTGAGTGTTGTCTTTAAGCGTCTGCCAACCGAGGCGTTCGGCGCGCTTGGTCAGCACCGCCTGCAACTCGATCTCCAGCACCGTACCTTCCTCATCACGGAACAGCTCGGTGACCAGAAAATGCTTTTCACGGTTTTGCGGGTGGGCTGCTGTCCACTTCGAGAGCAGCAGCTTTTGCGGATTGATGCGGTTCATTGCAGGTGTTCGTGCAAACGGCGTGCAGCTTCCTGGCCGCTGAGCCAGGCCCCCTCGACGCGCCCCGACAGGCACCAGTCGCCGCAGGCATACAAGCCCAGATCGGCGTCGGCCAGCGTGCCCCATTCGTGGCCGGTCGCAGGGCGCGCGTAGAGCCAGCGGTGGGCGAGGCTGAAGGTCGGCGCGGGCATGGCGCTGTGCAGCAGTTCGGCGAAGGCACCGTGCAGTTGCTCGATCACCGCTTCCTTGGGCAGGTCGATGTGTTGCCGGCTCCAGGCGCTGCTGGCGTGCAGCACCCAGGTGTCGCACGTCGTGTCACGTCCCGGTTTGCTGCGGTTGCGTGCCAGCCAGTCGAGCGGGCTGTCCTGCACAAAGCAACCTTCGATCGGTGTGTCCAGTGGCGTATCGAAGGCGAGGGCGACGGCCCAGGTCGGGTCCATTTTCACCCCGGCGGCCGCGCCGGCGAGTTTCGGTGCGGCGGCCAGCAATGCGGTGGCTTGCGGCGCCGGGGTGGCGATCACCACGTGGCTGAAGGGGCCATGGGTGAAGCCTTCGGCGTCCTGCAGATGCCAATGTTCTTCGCCGCGAAACACCTCGGTGATGCGGCAGGCAAAGTGCACTTCCAGGCCATTGAGCAAGCCGCGGGTGATGGCGCTCATGCGCGGCGTGCCGACCCAACGGGTCTGCTCGTCCGGCGACAGATTCAATTGCCCGCCCTGACAGGTGTAGAGCTGCGGTTGCCATTCGGCGACCCAGCCCTGGCTCTGCCAGCGCTGCACCTCGGTGACGAAACGCCGGTCGCGGGCGGTGAAATATTGCGCGCCCATGTCCAGAGAACCGGCGTCGCTGCGTTTGCTCGACATGCGCCCGCCGCTGCCGCGGCTTTTGTCGAAGAGCTGGACGGTGTGTCCGGCCTCTGTCAGCGCTTGCGCGGCGGAGAGTCCGGCGATGCCGGTGCCGATGATTGCGATAGGTACAGTCATAGGGGCCTCGTTTACCTTTCTGTACAGACTACGCCGTCAATGAAACCTGTACAATTTTGTTTTTTGGTATAACTTCTAGCGTTCTCGTTCTGACAGCTTGGCCTATGGTTAAACAATAGAGCCTGCCCGATAGAAAAGATCCCTGCTTATAAAAATAGACTAGTGATCCGGGTAAAACGCCACGCGAGGAAGATGTCATGCGCATATTGCTGACCGGCGGTACTGGTTTGATCGGACGTCAGCTCTGTCAGTATTGGTCCAGGCAAGGCCATCAACTGACGGTGTGGAGTCGGCGTCCGGAGAAAGTCGCGCAGATCTGCGGTGCGCAGGTGCGTGGTATTGCCCGTCTCGAAGACTTCGGCAACGAGCCACTGGACGCAATCGTCAATCTGGCTGGAGCACCGATCGCGGATCGGCCATGGACCCATCGGCGCAAAGCGTTGTTGTGGAGCAGCCGCATCACCCTGACTGAAACCCTGCTGGCCTGGCTGGAAACACGACAACAGAAACCGGCGTTGTTGATTTCCGGTTCTGCAGTCGGTTGGTACGGTGACGGCGGTGAGCGCGAGCTGACCGAGGATTCACCGCCGGTGATCGACGATTTTGCCAGCCAGTTGTGCATTGCCTGGGAGGAAACCGCGCAGCGTGCCGAAGCGTTGGGCGTGCGCGTGGTGCTGGTACGAACCGGGCTGGTGCTATCAGCCGAGGGCGGCTTTTTATCGCGGCTGTTGCTGCCGTTCAAGCTTGGGCTGGGCGGGCCTTTGGGCAATGGTCGGCAGTGGATGCCATGGATTCATATTGATGATCAAATCGCCCTGATTGATTTTCTTCTGCACCGCGATCAGGCGAGCGGTCCTTATAATGCCTGCGCACCGAAACCGGTGCGCAATCGCGAGTTTGCCAAGACGCTGGGCAGCGTGCTGCATCGTCCGGCGTTCATGCCGATGCCGGCCCTGGCGCTGAAGGTCGGGCTTGGCGAAATGTCTTTGCTGTTGCTGGGTGGCCAACGGGCCATGCCGGCACGCTTGCTGGAAGCGGGTTTCACTTTCCAGTTCACGGATTTGCGCGCGGCTCTGGATGATCTCTCCGGCCGCCTTTGAAATAGGACGATGCATGACCGATCACGCCTTGCTTCTGGTCAACCTGGGCTCCCCGGCCTCCACTTCGGTGGCCGATGTACGCAGCTACCTCAATCAATTTCTGATGGACCCGTACGTGATCGACCTGCCGTGGCCGGTGCGGCGGCTGTTGGTGTCGCTGATCCTGATCAAGCGCCCCGAACAATCGGCCCATGCCTACGCGTCGATCTGGTGGGAGGAGGGCTCGCCGCTGGTGGTGCTCAGCCGTCGTCTGCAGCAGCAGATGACCACCCGGTGGACCCATGGCCCGGTGGATCTGGCCATGCGTTACGGCGAGCCGTCGATTGAAACGAAATTGCTGCAACTGGTCGCCGCCGGGCACAAGCGCATTACGCTGGCGCCGCTTTATCCACAGTTCGCCGACAGCACCACCACCACGGTGATCGAAGAAGCCAAGCGGGTGATTCGCGAGAACAGACTCGACGTGAAACTGTCGGTGCTGCAACCGTTTTACGATCAGCCGGAATACCTCGATGCACTGGTCGCCAGTGCCCAACCGCACTTGCAGCAGGATTACGATCACTTGCTGCTGAGCTTCCATGGCTTGCCAGAGCGGCACCTGACCAAGCTCGATCCGACGGGCAATCACTGCCTCAAAAACGAAGACTGCTGCAAGAATGCCTCGCCGGCTGTACTGGCCACCTGTTACCGCGCCCAGTGCCTACGCACCGCCGCCGAGTTCGCCAGGCGTGCGGGCATTGCCGATGGCAAATGGTCGGTGTCGTTTCAGTCGCGTCTGGGGCGGGCGAAGTGGATCGAACCCTACACTGAAGCGCGGCTGGATGAGTTGGCGAAAAGCGGCGTGAAAAAGATGCTGGTGATGTGCCCGGCGTTTGTCGCCGATTGCATCGAGACGCTGGAAGAGATCGGGGATCGCGGCCAGGAACAGTTCCGTGAGGCGGGGGGCGAGGAGCTGGTGCTGGTGCCGTGCCTGAATGACGACCCGCAATGGGCGAAGGCGTTGGCAATCCTGTGTGAAAGAGCGCCGTTGGCCCTCTGAAAGCATCGCGAGCAGGCTCGCTCCCACAGGGGATCTTCAGCGCACCGAAGATCAATGTGGGAGCGAGCCTGCTCGCGAAAGCTATCTGTCAGACAATAAAGATCTAAAGCCTTAGATCAGCGGCTCATCCGCCTTCTTGTGCTTCCAGCTGTCATTGCCCGGCAGGATCAGGTTCAGCGCAATCGCCACCACCGCGCACAACGCGATGCCTTTGAGGCCGAAGTCGTCCGGGCCAGTGCCGGTGCCGACCAGCACACCGCCGATGCCGAACACCAGGGTCACCGAGACGATCACCAGATTGCGTGCCTCACCGAGGTCGATCTTGTGACGGATCAGGGTGTTCATCCCCACTGCGGCAATCGAGCCGAACAGCAGGCACAGAATTCCGCCCATCACCGGCACTGGAATGCTTTGCAGCAGCGCGCCGAACTTGCCGATGAACGCCAGCGTGATGGCGAAGATCGCCGCCCAGGTCATGATTTTCGGGTTGTAGTTCTTGGTCAGCATCACCGCGCCGGTCACTTCGGCATAGGTGGTGTTCGGTGGGCCGCCAAACAGGCCGGCGGCCGTGGTGGCGATGCCGTCACCCAGCAAGGTGCGATGCAGGCCCGGCTTCTTCAGGTAGTCACGACCGGTCACGCTGCCCACGGCAATGACGCCGCCGATGTGCTCGATGGCCGGCGCCAGCGCCACCGGAACGATGAACAGGATCGCCTGCCAGTTGAACTCGGGTGCCGTGAAGTGCGGCAGGGCGAACCATGGCGCGGCAGCAATCTTCGCGGTATCGACCACGCCGAAATAGAACGACATGGCAAAACCGACCAGCACCCCGGAAATGATCGGCACCAGGCGGAAAATGCCTTTGCCGAACACCGCCACGATCAACGTGGTCAGCAGCGCCGGCATCGAGATCATCATCGCGGTCTGGTAATGGATCAGCTCGGAACCGTCACCCGCCTTGCCCATTGCCATGTTCGCGGCAATCGGCGCCATCGCCAGGCCGATGGAAATGATCACCGGACCAATCACTACCGGTGGCAGCAGACGGTCAATGAAACCGGTGCCTTTGATCTTCACGGCAAGGCCGAGGAAGGTATAGACGAAACCGGCCGCCATCACGCCGCCCATGGTCGCGGCGAGGCCGAACTGGCCCTTGGCGAGAATGATCGGAGTGATGAAGGCAAAGCTCGACGCGAGGAACACCGGCACCTGACGCCCGGTGACGATCTGGAACAGGATCGTCCCCAGACCTGCGGTAAACAGTGCCACGTTCGGGTCAAGACCCGTGATCAGCGGCATCAGCACCAGGGCGCCGAAAGCCACGAACAGCATCTGGGCACCGGACAGCACCGTGCGCCAGAGCGGATCGTTGAACTCTTGCTGCATGTTTACGCGTCCTTCTGCTTGGTGCCGAAGATCTTGTCACCGGCGTCGCCAAGCCCAGGGATGATGTAACCGTGCTCGTTCAAGCGCTCATCGATGGACGCGGTGTAGATGGTCACGTCCGGGTGAGCCTTTTCTACGGCAGCAATGCCTTCCGGCGCGGCGACCAGCACCATTGCGCGGATGTCCTTGCAGCCGGCTTTCTTCAGCAGGTCGATGGTCGCGACCATGGAGCTGCCGGTGGCGAGCATCGGGTCGATGATCATCGCCAGCCGTTCGTCGATTTCCGGAACCAGTTTTTCCAGGTAGGTGTGCGCTTGCAGGGTTTCTTCGTTGCGGGCGACGCCCACTGCGGAAACCTTGGCGCCCGGGATCAGACTCAGCACGCCTTCGAGCATGCCGATGCCGGCGCGCAGGATCGGCACGACGGTGATCTTCTTGCCGGCGATTTTCTCCACCGACACGGTGCCGCACCAACCTGGAATATCGTAGGTTTCCAGGGGCAGGTCTTTGGTAGCTTCATAGGTCAACAGGGCGCCGACTTCCTGAGCAAGCTCACGGAAATTCTTGGTGCTGATGTCAGCGCGGCGCATCAGGCCGAGTTTATGGCGGATCAGCGGATGGCGGATCTCGAGGATGGGCATGGAAAAACTCCGGCGGCGGGCAAAAAAACCGGCCTAGATTAATCTATCCGAGGGTGATGTCCTATAGGACATTGAGTACGTTAGTCCATTAACGCTTGATTCGACCTCGCGGGATGCGTACCTTTGCCCGCTTTTCCAATTCCGCCACCCCTGGAGAGCGCCATGTCCGCTGATCTCGAGCATATCCGTCAAATCATGCGAGAGGCTGACTGCCTGTACACCGAAGCTGAAGTCGAGGCCGCCATCGCCCGCGTCGGTGCACACATCAACGAACAACTGGCCGACAGCAACCCGGTGGTGTTCTGCGTGATGAACGGCGGCCTGATCTTCTCCGGCAAACTGCTGACTCATCTGCAGTTCCCGCTGGAAGCCTCCTACCTGCACGCCACTCGTTATCGCAACGAAACCAGCGGGGGCGACCTGTTCTGGAAAGCCAAGCCGGAAGTCTCGTTCATCGACCGCGACGTGCTGATCATCGACGACATCCTCGACGAAGGTCACACCCTGGGCGCGATCATCGACTTCTGCAAACACGCCGGCGCGCGCAAAGTGCACACCGCCGTGCTGATCGACAAGGACCACGACCGCAAGGCGCGTCCTGACCTGAAGGCAGACTTCGTCGGCCTGCCGTGCGTTGACCGCTACATCTTCGGTTACGGCATGGACTACAAAGGCTACTGGCGCAACGCCAACGGGATCTTTGCCGTTAAAGGCATGTAAGCAAGATCAAAAGATCGCAGCCTTCGGCGGCTCCTACAGGGGGATTGATGTACACCCTGTAGGAGCTGCCGAAGGCTGCGATCTTTTGCTTTTAATCCCATGCTAGAGTGCTCGGCCTCGCCCCCGGAGCCTGTCATGAGCCTTCTGATCCGCAGCTTTGCCGCCCTGTTGCTGACCCTCAGCCTGCCTCTGGCCGCCGCCCCGGCGCCGATGCACAGTCAGTTTCTACCTCCGGACGACCTGACCCTGCGTGATGCCGAACCCGAGCAGCAACAACTGCTGCAGGTCACCGATTATTCGGTGGTGATCGGTGCGCAACGCCAGTCCAATCAGCAGCCGATTCCGGTGACCTCACCGCTGATGATCCGCCTCAAGGGCAAGTCGCTGAACAAGGGCGCGACCATCACCCAGGTGCTGGTCAATTTCGATGGCGAAAGCAAAAGCCTGAAAAAACCGGTTTATGACGACAAGAGCAAGACCCTGACCCTGTTCTACCCGCTGGCCCAATACCGGGTGGTGGTCGATCTGCTGCGCAACGACACCGTGTATGTACAGTTCCTCAGTTACGCCAACGGCCACATCTGGGCCGATCTGCACACCGGGGCCGTTCGTGCGCGTTGAGCCTTGTGGCTGGGCAGGGGTAAACTGCCCGCCCCGTGTAATGTCTGCGAGCTGGAGTCGGCAATGCGTAAAGATAAGAAACAGGTGATTGGTGACGAGATCGGCGATGAGCAGATCAAGCTGTTCCTCGATTTTGAGCCGGTCGACGCCACTTCGCCGTCGCTGCACAAACTGATCAAGGCCTACCGTGGCCTGCGCATCGACGATTTCGAGCGTTTCCTGACGTTCTTCGTGGCTGCCGGTTATGACGTGGATGGCAAGGACGAGCACGGTCAGACGTTTGTTGATTTGATCAAGGACCAGCGTAACGCGGCCGAGTACATCGAGCTGATCGACAAGGCTCGCGGTTAAGATCAAAAGACAAGATCAAAAGATCGCAGCCTTCGGCAGCTCCTACACTGGATTTGTGTTTACCCTGTAGGAGCTGCCGCAGGCTGCGATCTTTTGCTTTTCAGGGTCAATAAAAAACGCCCCGCACTCACTGAGTACGGGGCGTTTTTCATGCCGCAAGATCAAGCGAAGCTTGGGGTCTCGCTGCTTTCTTCAACCAGTTCCAGGGCGATGTTGTTCTGCGTGTTGATCTTGCGATACAGCGCAGCATCGGTTTCCAGAACCTTTTCACGGGCCGGGAAGATTTCCGCCAGTTTGGCTGCCCACTCACCCTTGGCCTTGGCCGGGAAGCATTTCTCGATCAGCTCGAGCATGATCGAAACGGTCACCGAAGCGCCTGGCGAAGCGCCGAGCAGGGCGGCGAGGGAGCCGTCCTTGGCCGCGACCAGCTCGGTACCGAATTGCAGGATGCCGCCCTTTTTCGGGTCTTTCTTGATGATCTGTACCCGTTGGCCGGCCACTTCCAGGCGCCAGTCCTCGGCTTTCGCCTCCGGGTAGAAGCGGCGCAGGGAGTCCAGACGCTGCTCCATCGATTGCATCACTTCGCTGACCAGGTACTTGGTCAGGTCCATGTTGTTTTTCGCCACTGCCAGCATCGGCCCGATGTTGCCGGCGCGAACCGACAGTGGCAGGTCCATGAAGGAGCCGTGCTTGAGGAACTTGGTGGTGAAACCGGCGTATGGCCCGAACAGCAGGGATTTCTTGCCGTCGACCACGCGGGTGTCCAGGTGCGGCACGGACATGGGTGGCGAACCCACCGCGGCCTGGCTGTAGACCTTGGCCTGGTGGTGTTTGACCACTTCCGGGTTATCGCAACGCAGCCACTGGCCACTGATCGGGAAGCCGCCGAAGCCTTTGCTTTCCTCGATGCCCGAAGCCTGCAGCAGCGGCAGGGCCGCGCCACCGGCGCCGAGGAAGACGAATTTGGCATCGACTTCACGGCTGTTGCCGCTGTTGACGTCCTTGATGCTGACGGTCCAGCCGGCGCCGTTACGCTTGAGGCCGGTCACGCGCTTGCAGTATTTGACCTGGGTGTCCGGTGCGCTGGTCAGGTGCTTGAGCAACTGATTGGTCAGGGCGCCGAAGTTGACGTCGGTGCCGTTCATCACGCGGGTCGCGGCCAGGACTTCGTCCGGCGAACGGCCCGGCATCATCAGCGGCATCCACTCGGCCATCTTGGCCTTGTCTTCGGTGTATTCCATGTCGGCGAAGGCGTGGTGCTTGTGCAGCACGTTGAAGCGTTCCTTGAGGAACGACACGCCTTTGTCACCCTGGACGAAGCTCAGGTGCGGCACCGGGCTGATGAAGGACTTGCACGAGCCGAAGGTGCCTTTTTTGGTCAGGTACGACCAGAACTGCTTGGACACTTCGAACTGGGTGTTGATGTGCACGGCTTTCTTGATGTCGACGCTGCCGTCGGCGGCCTGCGGCGTGTAGTTCAGCTCGCACAGACCGGCGTGGCCGGTACCGGCGTTGTTCCACGGGTTGGAACTCTCCGCGGCCCCGGAATCCATCAACTCGACGACTTCCAGCTTGATCGTCGGGTCGAGTTCTTTGAGCAGTACTGCCAGGGTGGCACTCATGATGCCGGCCCCAACCAGAACTACGTCGACTGCTTCGTTATGCGCCATTTAACGCGTCTCCAAAATCTGCAGCACCAAATTGTCGGCATGGCTGCCAGGGAGTGGCGGGGCAGGTCAGTTAAGCCCCGGATAACCCATGGTCAGGTTCGTCATGTCCGAATCTTCGCAATTTTTCGCAACTTCGACGGATGCATGCGGCCTGGCTTCAAGAGTTGCATGAACTCATTTCAGCACGCGGCTGGCAATTCGACTTATGGTCGAGACATCCGTTTTGTGCAACCAAATCCGTAGCGGACAGGCTTCAGGCTCCGATGTTCGAGGTTTCCCCGGTCCTGTGTCGTTGGGCTGTTACAGACGCTAATGGTGCATGTTCAGACGCAAAACTATTCATTTGCTCGCCACACTCTTGTGAAGTTGTGAAAACCCGTTTTTTTCACGCTCTTTTGAAGACGTGAACCTCAAAAAAGGGCTGTCCAGGCCTGGCACCGTGCCCGCAAAGGCAAAACAACGCGGTGGCCGAGCGTATGACAGCTCTGCAGATTCGCGAAAAGCGGGGGTTTTGCCGGAAGAACAGGCAAGCGCGCCAACTTCACTCGATCTGTGTGGGCGGCTCTCTGTGGGCGATTTTGATGGCGAATGCAGGGCATTGCCGGTGTTGCGGGGCCCGATCAGGAGACGTCCTTATAATCGGGGGGAGATTGTATCGAAGAAATGCGGGCAGTTGGTCGAGTTTAATGACTTTTATTAGGCATCCGGTCAGATGCTCAACATCGCCTGGGCACGTGCGCGAGGCTGTTGCTCGATGACCCGGGCGCTGGCGGGCAGCGGCTGGTGCAACCAGTTGAGGCGGATTTCTTCGATTTCCACCCAGCCGTCGCCCATTGGCTTGAGGCTGCACTGTTTGAAGGCCTGGCAGTGGCCGTTGCGATCCAGCAGGGCGAAGCTGCGGTGCAGCGGACGTGGAGCGAACAACGAGATCAGATAACGCATGGCAAGTACCTTGTTGGGGACTGGTTTGAAGCTTGCCAGGCGGCCGTGACGCCAAGGTGTATGGGCGGTGAATAATCTGTGACAGGAACCGCATTCTCTCGGCTGGGTCAGACATTTGAGTATTCACCGTCGAGTGCTGGTGACCCGCAGTGGCCCACCGCTATACTGCCGGCCTGTTTGTGCCTGATTCTGGAGAAAAGAGCATGTTGCAACGCCTGTTGTTCGGTTTGATCACTGTGACCAGTTTGACCCTGGTTGGCTGCGCCCACAGCCCGCAACAACTGAGCCCGGAACCGAAGCTGACCACGCAGTTGGCCCCGGTCGGCCATGGCCAGCAAGTGGTGGTGCGCGTGGTTGACGGTCGTCCGTCGCCAACCCTCGGCACCCGTGGCGGCCTGTACCCGGAAACCAGCGCCATTACTGTACAGCGCGAGCAGATCCTGCCGAAGTTGCAGGCCCAGGCTGAAGCCGCCGTGCGTCTGCTGGGCTTTACCCCGACCAGCAACGCGATGAATGCGCCGCAACTGACTGTGACCCTGACCGAGCTCAAGTACCAGTCGCCGAAAGAAGGCATGTACGTGACCGAGGCCACCATCGGCGCGACCTTCCGTTCCGACGTGCAGAGCGGCAACCGTCGTTACAGCGGCCGCTACGGTGCTTCGCTGGACCAGCGTTTCGGCATGGCGCCGAACCAGGAAACCAACACCAAGCTGGTCAGCGACGTGTTGAGCGACGCCTTGACTCGCCTGTTCAAGGACCCGACCGTGGGTCAGATCCTCGCCGAGTAAGCTGTTCGGCTGATGTGAAAAAGCCCGGTGCCAGTGATGGCGCCGGGCTTTTTCATGCCTGCAGGAAGACGCTAATCCCCTGTAGGAGCTGCCGAAGGCTGCGATCTTTTGACTTTGATTTTTAAAACAACATCAAAAGATCGCAGCCTGCGGCAGCTCCTACAGGGGGGCGATGGTGTTCAGGCGGCCTGGGAGTAGAAGTCGAGAACGCTCACTCCGGTCAGCAGGTCAGTCTCCGGCAAATCCGCATGCTGATGCCCGCCGAGGGCGCAATACACCAGCCAGTGGCGATCCTGAACATTGAAGGCGAGGCTGCCGACGAGGCTTTGTTGTTCGTCGGTCGGGGTGATGAGGTACAGGCGATCCTGGTTTTCGGCGTGCAGCATGTCGCGTTCCATGTGTGTTTCGAGGCGCGCATGGTGGCCGATGTAAATGACGATGCCGTGACACAGGGCAGCCATCGGTCGATTGTCAGGTTATTTGTCGCAAAGGGTAGGGCGGTGGCGGAGTGTTTCGGTAGAATCCGCGCCGCAGTCGTCGATCGGGCGCCTGCCACACCGATTCAGTTCCGAGGTCTGTGATGTCGCTGCACTTGATGACGCTGTTTACCGCCCATCCCGCCAAATTGATCAACCTGCTGGCGTTGGCTCTGGCTTTCCCGGGCAGTTGGCTGCTGCATGCGACTCGCCGTCGTGAACAACGCGCCATGGCCAGCATCGCCGCGCAACGCCAGGCTCAACCGAATGCCGAACCGATTCTGGATTGGGCGACCTTGCGCATGAACCGCTTTTTCTACCGCTTCGGTTTTGCCTGCCTCGGCCTGGCCCTGATCGTCTCCTGGATCAGCACGCGCTTCTGAAAGCAAAAGATCGCAGCCTGCGGCAGCTCCTACAGGGTGTATATCATTCCCCTGTAGGAGCTGCCGCAGGCTGCGATCTTTTGATCTTGCCGTTACAACGGTAACCCGGCCTTCACCCGGTACTGATTACGCACCGGCGTCGCATATTGCAGCACCAGATACGGACGGTGCTCCTCAGGGCAGGCGTCCAGACGGCTCTGCCATTCTTCCTGCGCCTTGGCCAGTTCGTCGGCGGGGAACAGCTCGGCAGCCTTCGGCACGTTCAGTTGCGGATCGGCATCGGCCCACTGCGCGTATGCCAGGTAATGCACCGGGAACAGGCGATAACCGCCGAGAATCTGCTTGTCCATCTCGACCGCCAATTGCTTGGTGTCTTCGAACAGCTCGGTGATTGGCGCGGCGAAGTTCACGTGCACCCGGCCCTTGTAGCCCGTAATGCCCTTGGCAATGCTCACGTCATCCTCGCCCGGCGCCTTGGCGTAGGTGCCGGTGGTAGCGCGGATGTACAGCTCGCGGGCCTTGGCCTGGTCGCACGGGTCGTATTCGTAACTGATCGACACCGGAGTCAGGTTCAGCGACTGGATCACTTCGCCGAACGGCTCGTCCTTGCGGCTCATGTGGAACATCTTGAGGATCGCCGACTCGGTACGGTCGTCGCCGTCCTTGGCCCGGCCTTCGGCCTGCGCGATCCAGATCGAGGCGCAATCGTTGCGGATCGAGTGGTTGATGTACGCTGACAGTAATTGATACGCCGCCATCTTCTCGCGGCGCCCGGTGATCGAACGGTGCACGATGAAGCTCTTGTTCAGGCGCATCAGATCGCTGACAAAAGGCTTTTGCAGCAGGTTGTCGCCGATTGCGATGCGCGGCGTCGGCAGGCCGGCGTGGTACACCGCATAGTTGACGAAGGCCGGGTCCATCACGATATCGCGGTGGTTGGCGATAAACAGATAAGCGCTGCCGGACTTGAATTGCTCGACACCCGTGTAGGTCACGCCGTCGGTGGCGCGCTCGATGGTGTGGTCGACGTAGGACTCGATCTTGTCCTGCAACGTCGCCACCGAGGTCACGCTGGCGAACTCACGACGCAGCCGATGGGCTATAAGTGGTTTGAGCATCCAGCCGAAGGCACCGGCAAAACGCGGGAAGCGGAAGTGGGTGAGGATATCTAGAAACGCCTTGTCGCCGAGCAGTCTTGCCAGTACCACAGGTACTTCGCTGTCGTCGTAAGGTCGGATGGCATCGAATTCGCCCATCATGCTCTCTTGTTGGAAACGGCTAGGGTAAGTAAAGGTTTTGATCGAAAACCAACGGGGCACGGTCTGAAAAAGTAGCCAGACAAAAATAGCCCTGCAAATAGACCGGCGATTATACGCACAAGTCACCTGGGAGACCGCGATGCTGGAAAGCGCACTGTATGAATGTCCGTATTGTGGTGAAGAGGTAGAGACGACAGTGGACTTGTCCGGCGGCGATCAGACCTACATCGAGGACTGTCAGGTGTGTTGTCGACCGATTACGTTTGTCTTGCAGGTGCATGGCGAGGACTGGTTTCTGGAAGTGTTCAGTGAAAACGAATGAGGGGCGCCCATGCAGCGAATCTACGAGCCGGAAAACCTGATGGAAGGCGAGATGCTCAAGGGCATGCTCGCCAGCGAGGGCATCGAGGCGCACCTGGTGGGCCGGGATCTGCTCGGCGGCACGGGGGAGTTGCCGATTTTTGGCCTGCTGGGGTTGTCGGTCGATAACGATCAGGCCGAATACGCCCGCGAGCTGATCACCGCGTACAATGCCGCGCTGCCGCTGCCCGGCGATGAGCCGGAGAGCTTCCCCTGGACGCTGGTCTGTTAGGCTGACGTTCGTTTTATTGCTGAGTCGTGTTGCCCCATGTGTGGACGTTATGCCCTGTTTCGCTGGAACCGCGACTTCGCGGCCCTGCCCGGATTTCCCGCCGATCAGCAGGCGCAGTGGAATATTTCTCCCAATGATTCGGTGTTGATGCTGCGCGCCGAGGCCGACGGCCAACGCACGCTGGCCCGCGCCCGTTGGGGGCTGACGCCGCCGTGGCTGACCGATCTGTCGAAGACCCCGGCGCATGCCCGGGCGGAAACCGTCGCCGAACAACCGATGTTCCGTGAAGCGCTGCGCCTGCGTCGTTGCCTGCTGCCGGCCAACGGTTTCTACGAATGGCGCGGTAATCTGCGCAAGCGCCCGTACTGGCTGACGCCGGGTGAGGGTTCATCGCTGTTTTTCGCGGCGATCTGGGAGGCGTATCCGGTGCAGGAGCAGGTGTGGCTGAGCACCGCCGTCATCACGCAGCCGGCGGCCAGTCAGCGCCGACCGTTGATTCTCGATGAGTCGGGGCAGGCGGCCTGGCTCGATCCTGCGACGCCGCTGCATGTGCTGCAGGGCTTGCTCGCCAGTGAGCCGGCGGCATTGCGCGAGCGGGTGCTGGCGAATCTGGTGAATGATCCGAAGCTCAATGGACCGGAGTGTCTGACCCCGGGTTGATGTGAAAGCGAAAAGATCGCAGCCTGCGGCAGCTCCTGCATCGATCCTGTAGGAGCTGCCGCAGGCTGCGATCTTTTGACCTTGCTGTTAAACCTTGAACTGATTGATCAAGCGCCGCTGCTGCTCTGCCAGTTTGGTCAGGCCGGCACTCGCCGAACTCGACTCATCCGCACCGCCCGCCACTTCATTCGCTACCTGACCGATATTGATCACATTGCGGTTGATGTCATCCGCGACGGCGCTTTGCTCTTCAGCGGCACTGGCGATCTGCGTGTTCATGTCGTTGATCACCGACACCGCCTGAGTAATCGTCTCCAGCGCCTCGGCGGCTTTCGCCGCGTGCTGCACACTTTCGTCGGTGCGGTTCTGGCTGTCCTCCATGACCCGCACCACGTCGCGGGTGCCCTGTTGCAGTTGCTGGATCATGCTCTGGATTTCTTCGGTGGCCTTCTGGGTCTTCTGCGCCAGATTGCGCACCTCGTCCGCCACCACGGCAAAGCCGCGCCCCTGTTCACCGGCACGCGCCGCTTCGATCGCGGCGTTCAGCGCCAGCAGGTTGGTCTGCTCGGCGATCCCGCGAATGGCCGTCAGGATCGCGTTGATGTTTTCACTGTCCTTGGCCAGGGTCTGCACCACGCCCACGGCTTTGCCGATTTCCAGCGCCAGCGCACCAATCGAATTCGAGGTATCACGGACGATCTGCATGCCCTGGCCAGCGGCCTGATCCGCATGGCTGGCGGCTTGCGCCGCCTGGGTGGCGTTGCGCGCCACGTCTTGCGCAGTGGCGGTCATTTCCTGCACGGCAGTGGCGACCTGATCGATCTCGGCCATTTGTTTCTGAATGCCGATGTTGGTGCGAATGGCGATGTCGGCCGTGTGTTCGGAGGAATCGCTGACGCTCTGCACCGAGGTCACCACCTGCGTGATCATCGCCTGCAACTTGGCGAGGAAGGTGTTGAAGCCTTTGGCAATCGAGCCGAGTTCATCGCTGCGATCACTGCTCAGACGGCGGGTCAGATCGCCTTCACCTTTGGCAATGTCATCGAGCATGGCGACCATCTGCTTCAGGGGGCGGGCGATGCCGTGGCCCACCAGCCAGATCACCAGCAGGCCGATGCCGGCGATGATCAGACCGACCATGGCCATGCCGAAGGTGTCGGATTTGCGCTGGGCATCGAGGTCAGCCTGAAGTTTCTGCAGATCGGCCATTACCGCATTCAGCGGCAGTTGCAGCATCAGGGTCCAGCGCGCGTCGGTCTGGCCGATGCCGAATGGCAGGTACAACTCGATACGGCCCTTGTCCTTGTTGACGGAGTAGGTGACTTCGCCGCGTTTGAGATTGGCCATGTTGGCAATTTGTTCGGCGTCGAGAATGTCGCTGACCTTTTCACCGAATTTGCTCGGGTCCTGGGTGTAGGCCACGATCCGGCCGTTGCCGCCGATCAGGGCCATTTGCCCGGCGCCGCTGTACAGCTTCTGGTTGGCGGCGAGAAGCATGTCCTGAATGAAGTTCACCGACAGGTCGGCGCCGACGATGCCCTGGAATGCGCCGTTGAGCATGATCGGTTCAATGAACGAGGCGAGCATCACGACCTTGTCGCCGACCTTGTACGGCGCCGGATCGATCACGCAGGGCTTTTTCGTCTCCTTGGAGCAGAGGTAGTACTCACTGGCGCGTACCCCGGTGGACAGGGTTTTCTGATCGTCGACATCGGCCAGTTTGTCCACGCCCAGACTGCCGTCGGTATTGCGGAACCACCACGGCAGGAAGCGTCCGTTGGCAGGGTCGATACCGATCACGGCGCTGCCGACGTAGGCCGCGTCATTGTGATCCAGTGCGTTCTTTTCCCAACCGATGTAGGTACCGAGAATCTTCGGGTTCTGCTCGACGTTTTCCTTGATCAGGCTGATCAATTGCTCGCGGCTGATGCTCAGTCGCGGCTGGCCGTCGGCGCCCGGTGTACCGAGCAGCGCATTGACCCGCACCAGTCCGCCGGCAATCAGCAGCGGCGCTTCGAGTTCGCGCTGGATCTGGCTGACCTGGGTCTGCGCCAGCGAGGTCAGGCGCTGTTCGATGACCTGCTCAAACTGCACCTGGGTGCGCTGTTGCACCATG
Organism: Pseudomonas sp. m6p; assembly: GCF_055760375.1. Classification (NCBI taxonomy): domain Bacteria; kingdom Pseudomonadati; phylum Pseudomonadota; class Gammaproteobacteria; order Pseudomonadales; family Pseudomonadaceae; genus Pseudomonas; species Pseudomonas sp. m6p. The sequence goes on along the minus strand of NZ_CM147084.1, from coordinate 4,642,862 downwards.
TCTTGAGTGCGGGCGCCGGAAAACAGCGCGTACAGCACCAGCGCGGCGACCACGCTGAGGACGATGGCGCCGGCCAGGGCGGCGACGGAAAACTGGATCGACTTGAACTTCATGGGAGCTCCGCACGCAAGAGGACGTCTGCGCTGTTGTATCGGCAGCAGGCATTGCGCCATGAGTGGCGAGCGGAACATTCGGCGGATGATGTCGCAAATGGATCGGTGCACGACGCAGCGGCAGCAGGCTGGGCGGTTGCTGTGAATTTTTTACGACAGCAGTCGTGGGAAATTTCCGAAAGACGCTGCAACACGTCTGTTGTATCTGGCGCCGATACAATTCACCCCCTAGGATACGCGGCAGGTTTTCAGGGAGCTTTTGAATGAACAAGACATTGGTTGTAAGTGCACTGAGCGCAGCGTTGTTGCTGGCCGGTTGTCAGTCGGTCAACACCACCAGCGGCGGAGCCGTGGGCGTGGAGCGCAAGCAGTACATGTTCAGCATGCTGTCCTCGCAAGAGGTCGACCAGATGTATGCCCAGTCCTATCAGAAGACCGTCGGCGAGGCGTCGAGCAAAGGCGTGCTGGACAAGACCAGCCCGGAGGCCAAGCGGGTTCAGGCGATTGCCAACCGGCTGATCGCCCAGGCACCGAATTTCCGCCCGGATGCCGCGCAGTGGCAATGGGAAGTCAATCTGATCAAGAGCGATGAGCTCAACGCCAACTGCGGCCCCGGCGGCAAGATCATTTTCTACACCGGGCTGATCGACAGCCTGAAGCTGACCGACGATGAAATCGCCGCCGTCATGGGCCACGAAATCGCCCACGCCCTGCGCGAGCACGGTCGTGAAGCGATGTCCAAGGCTTATGGCATTGAAATGGCCAAGCAGGGTGCCGGTGCGCTGTTCGGTCTGGGCCAGGACAGCCTGGCGCTGGCCGACACCGTGGCCAACTACGGCATGACCTTGCCCAACAGCCGCGCCAATGAAAACGAAGCCGATCTGATTGGCCTCGAACTGGCCGCGCGCGCCGGCTATAACCCGAATGCCGCGATCACCTTGTGGAACAAGATGAGCAAAGCCTCGGAAGGCGCACCGCCGGAATTCATGAGCACTCACCCGGCCTCGTCCAGCCGGATCGCTTCGTTGCAGGCGGCGATTCCAAAAGTCATGCCGCTGTACGAAAAAGCCCCTAAATCCTGATGGTTTTGCCGCAAGGCTGATGGCCCCTTCGCGAGCAGGCTCGCTCCCACCTTTGGAATGCATTCCACTGTGGGAGCGAGCCTGCTCGCGAAGAACGATAACTCGGTCTACCGACTTACGGGTTTAAATCCAGCCACTGCTCTGCATCGCCTTGTACACCGCAACGATCGCCAGAATGAAGAACGCCGAAGCCGCCAGGCGACGGATCAACGTCAGTGGCAATTTCTCCGCAGCAAAATTACCCGCCAATACCACTGGCACGTTGGCAATCAGCATGCCTGCCGTGGTGCCGATAATCACCAGCCACAGCTCAGGGTATTGCGCCGCCAGCATCACGGTGGCGATCTGGGTCTTGTCACCGATTTCCGCCAGGAAGAACGCGATCAGCGTGGTCAGGAAGGGCCCGAACTTGCGCGCGGTGCCGGCTTCATCGTCATCCATCTTGTCCGGGACCAGCGTCCACAGTGCAGTGGCGGCGAAGCTCGCGGCAAGAATCCAGTGCAGTACCGAATCGGAGAAGAAGCTGCCGAACCAGGCGCCGACCGCACCGGCTGCCGCGTGGTTGGCCAGGGTCGCGGCGACGATACCGGCAATGATCGGCCAGGGTTTGCGAAAGCGAGCGGCGAGAATCAGCGCGAGCAGTTGCGTCTTGTCGCCGATTTCGGCCAAGGCAACGATTGCGGTGGGAACGAGTAACGAGTCCAGCATCAGGATTTCCTAAGGGGCGGGTCGACACGGCTATGACACGTACAGCCTTCCCGCCCCGGGTAAGGTGTGCGTGTCATAGGTCTTGTCAAACCCTGCGATCCGTCTGATGCGGACGCTGAGGTCGCATACGCCATGATCTGAGGATCAAGTATGTTGACGTATGCCGGACGAGCGTGGCGCTCGTGGGAGACTACTCCCCTAGGACGGAGCGGATTCTGCCTAGGCAGAATCCATTCGGCAAGTGCTAATTTTCAGCCGCGCTTGGCCCGGTAAATCCGGAAACCATTGCCTTCGGCCTTGATCGCGCACACGCCCAGATGCTCTTCGATCAGTGGCTGATACTTCAGGAAGCTGTTCGCAACCAAGCGCAGTTCGCCGCCATTTTTCAGATGTTTGGCTGCTTTTCGCAGCAAGTTCTCGGTAGCGAAATAGTCCGTATGCACCCCGACATGGAACGGCGGGTTGCTCAGAATCGCGTTCAAACCCATGGGAGCAGCATCGATGCCGTCACCGGTCAGCACTTCGGCTTCCAGACCGTTGGCCGCCAAAGTAAGACGACTGCTGGCGGCGGCGAAGGCATCGACGTCGAGCAGGGTCACCTGATTGTGCGGATAACGCCGTTTGACCGCCGCGCCCAAAACCCCGGCGCCACAACCAAAATCCAGCAGATGACCACTCGGCAGTTTGTCCAGGTGCTCCAGCAGCAGCGCGCTGCCACGATCCAGTCGGCCATGACTGAACACGCCCGGCAGGCTGATGACTTTAAGCGGGCCTTCGGCCAGTGGCAGCTCGTAAGTCTGCGCCAGGCTTTCCAGCGATTTGGCTTCCGGCGCATTGGCCACGGTCACTTGCCACAGTTGGCAGTGACGGGCGCTGTCGAGTTTGCGCGGTTTGCCGAACGGGTTGAGTTGCTTGGACGCACCCTCGATGCCGCTGCGTTTTTCCCCGACCAGAAACACCTCGCGCCCGGGCAGACGTGCGGCCACCGCGTTGAGGATGTAATCGGTCAGGTCCTTGGACTTGGGCAAAAACACCACGGCGCTGTCGAACTCGCGCTCCGGCACGTTTACGCCGAAATGGCTGCGACCTTCGAAGCGCGCATCGAGAGCGGCCTGATCGCCGGCATGCCAGCACCAGCCGAACGCATTGGGCAGGCGCCCGAGCAGATCGTCGGCAGGCAAACCGGCCAACAACAGCGAACCCTGGAATAACTCGGCCTGACGAAGCAGTACTTCACTGCGCGGATCCATAACTGCTCCTTGGAAAAAAAGTGCCGCAGTTTATCAACTGACGACCCGCAGCGCTTTACCGCTGAAGAATGCCTGGGCGTTTTCGGTCAATTGGCCGACGATGCGTTGCCGCGCTTCGCGACTGCCCCAGGCGTTGTGCGGAGTGACGATCAGCCGTGGAATGTCGGCGGCCAGCAGCGGATTGCCGTTGACCGGCGGTTCGACGCTGAGCACATCGGTCGCCGCACCGCCGAGGTGACCGTTGCGCAGGGCATCGGCCAAGGCTTGCTCGTCGATCAAACCACCGCGAGCGGTGTTGACCACAAAGGCGCCGGGGTTCATCGCCGCCAGCTCGCGGGCGCCGATGAAGTGCCGGGTGTGTTCGTTGAGCGGACAGTGCAGGGTCAGGGCGTCGATCTGCGGCAGCAATTCGTTCAGCGGCAGACGGTCCGGCCGCGCCGGGCGGCCGGGAATCTGCCCGAGCAACACACGCATGCCAAACGCTTCGGCCAGCCTTGCGACCGCGCCGCCGAGCTCACCGTGACCAAGCAGGCCAAGGGTTTTGCCCTCCAGTTCGACAATCGGGTAGTCCAGCAGGCAGAACTGTCTGGCTTGCTGCCAGCGACCATCGCCGACGGCTTTTTGATAATCGGCCAAGCGGGTGGCGAGGTTGAGCAGCAACATGATCGTGTGCTGCGCCACCGACGGCGTGCCGTAACCCTGACAGTTGCACACGGTGATGCCGTGGGCGCGGGCCGCGTCCAGATCAACGTTGTTGGTGCCGGTGGCGGTGATCAGGATCAGTTGCAGATCCGGATTGGCGGCCATCGCGGCGGCGTCGATGCGGATCTTGTTGGTGATCGCCACGCGGGCACCGTGCAGGCGTTCGGCGACTTGTTCCGGTGCGGTCTGGGCGAACAGTTGCAGGTCGCTGAAGCAGGCGCGCAACGGGCTGAGGTCAAGATCGCCGAGATCCAGTGACGGGTGATCGAGGAATACGGCGCGGCGCGGGTTCGTCATCAACTGTACCTTTTGTGCTTGGAACGGAAGGCGTAATCTGCCGAGCCTACCAGATGAAACAATTGGTTACGCACAGCACCCGCAATACCCTGTGGCGAGGGAGCTTGCTCCCGCTGGGCTGCGAAGCAGACCCAAACCCATTCACCGTACTGTGTCAGGCACACCGGTGTTTCAGGTTACGGCTGCTGCGCAGCCGAGCGGGAGCAAGCGCCCTCGCCACAGGGTTTGAGCCAGTTGATGAATTGTTTTTACTCATTAAAGAGGAGCCCCCATGTACTGGACCGAGTTCTTGACCGTTGCCCTGATCCACCTGCTGGCAGTGGCCAGCCCCGGCCCGGACTTTGCCGTGGTGGTGCGCGAGAGCGTGACCCATGGTCGTCGCGCCGGCACCTGGACCGCGCTGGGTGTGGGCACGGCGATTTTCCTGCATGTGGGTTATTCGCTGCTGGGCATCGGCCTGATCGTGTCGCAGTCGATCGTGCTGTTCAACGCCTTGAAATGGGCCGCCGCCGCTTACCTGCTGTACATCGGCTTCAAAGCCTTGCGCGCGCAGCCGGCGAAAACCGTTACCGATGACCTGCACAAGGAAGCTGGCGTGCGTACCGCGCGCGGCGCCTTCACTTCAGGCTTCGTCACCAATGGCCTGAACCCGAAAGCCACGCTGTTTTTCCTGTCGCTGTTCACCGTGGTGATCAACCCGCACACGCCACTGGCGGTGCAGGCGGGTTACGGGGTTTACCTGGCCGTTGCGACCGCGTTCTGGTTCTGCCTGGTGGCGATGCTGTTCAGTCAGCAACGTGTACGTGCCGGTTTTGCCCGCATGGGCCATTGGTTCGACCGCACCATGGGCGCGGTACTGATCGCTCTCGGCGTGAAAATCGCGTTCACCGAGATGCATTGATCAATACTCACCTGTAGGAGCTGTCGCAGGCTGCGATCTTTTGATGTTGCTTTTAGAAGATCAAAAGATCGCAGCCTGCGGCAGCTCCTACAGAAGAGCAAGCGGCCTGATCGGCGCTGAATACCGGCAAATGCTGGCGCAAAGCTAGCATTTGTACGGCTGTGCAAATCATTCCTTCGGCTGATTTGGCTGGGGTATAACGGCTCTAGAGTAATGCTCTCTACGCCAACACCGTGCAGCCAGAAAAGGGATTCATATGTTGCAGACTCGCGTCATTCCCCCGGCCGATGGGGCCTACCAGTATCCATTGCTGATCAAGCGGTTGCTGATGTCCGGCGCCCGTTACGAGAAAACCCGCGAGATCATCTACCGAGACCAGTTGCGCTACAGCTATCCGACCCTGATCGAGCGGGTTGCGCGGCTGGCCAACGTGTTGACGGCGGCCGGGGTGAAGGCGGGTGACACCGTGGCGGTGATGGACTGGGACAGCCATCGCTACCTGGAGTGCATGTTCGCCATCCCGATGATCGGCGCGGTGATTCACACCATCAACGTACGCCTGTCGCCGGAGCAGATCCTCTACACCATGAACCACGCCGAGGACCGCTTCGTGCTGGTCAACAGTGAGTTCGTCGGACTGTATCAGGCCATCGCGCCGCATCTGACCACGGTGGAGAACACCCTGCTGCTGACCGATCTGCCGGAAAAGACCGCCGAGCTGCCGAATCTGGTCGGCGAGTACGAGCAACTGCTGGCCGCCGCCAGTGCGCACTACGACTTTCAGGATTTCGACGAGAACTCCGTCGCCACCACGTTCTACACCACCGGCACCACCGGCAATCCGAAGGGCGTGTATTTCACCCATCGGCAACTGGTGCTGCACACCATGGGCGTGTCGACGATCATGGGCGCGATCGACAGCGTGCGCCTGCTCGGCACCAACGACGTGTACATGCCAATCACGCCGATGTTCCATGTGCATGCCTGGGGTTTGCCGTACGTGGCGACGATGCTCGGGCTCAAGCAGGTTTATCCGGGGCGTTACGACCCGGAGTTCCTGGTCGAGCTGTGGCGCAAGGAGAAGGTCACGTTCTCCCATTGCGTGCCGACCATCCTGCAAATGCTGCTCAACGCCAAAGGCGCGCAGGGCACCGATTTCGGCGGCTGGAAAATCGTCATCGGCGGCAGTGCGCTCAATCGCACGCTGTATGAAACCGCCAAGGCCCGGGGCATTCAGTTGACGGCTGCGTACGGCATGTCGGAGACCGGGCCGCTGGTCTCGTGTGCGCACCTCAACGACGAACTGATGGCCGGCACCGAAGACGAGCGCACCACTTACCGGATCAAGGCCGGTGTGCCCGGGCCGCTGGTGGAAGCGGCGATCGTCGACGCCGAGGGCAACTTCCTCCCCGCCGATGGCGAAACCCAGGGCGAGCTGGTGTTGCGCGCACCGTGGCTGACCGAAGGCTATTTCAACGAGCCGCAGAAAGGCGCCGAACTGTGGGCCGGCGGCTGGCTGCACACCGGCGATGTGGCAACGCTCGACAGCATGGGCGTGATCGACATCCGCGACCGCATCAAGGACGTGATCAAGACCGGCGGCGAGTGGATCTCTTCGCTGGACCTCGAAGACCTGATCAGCCGTCATGTGGCGGTACGTGAAGTAGCAGTGGTGGGCATCGCCGATCCGCAGTGGGGCGAACGGCCTTTTGCGCTGCTGGTGATCCGCGAAGGGCACGAGATCGGCGCGCGCGAGCTCAAGGAACACCTCAAGCCGTTCGTGGAATTGGGGCACTTGAGCAAGTGGGCGATTCCGAGCCAGATCGCCCTTGTTACGGAAATTCCCAAGACCAGTGTCGGCAAGCTCGACAAGAAGCGCATCCGCCTCGACATCACCGAATGGCAGGCCAACAACAGCACCTTCCTCTCGACACTTTAAGTGTCTGCTGGCGCGCCGAAAACGGCGCGCCAGACCCACCAAGCAAGCGCTTGGCTTGTTAAATCGAAAAAATCAGCCATCCTTGCCGAGCCGACATCTGTCGGACTGGCGAAAGGACTGTTCCAGAGTGGCCGGCAGCTGCAAATCACACTTTAGAGGGATCAAGCGATACCCGCCTGCTGGCTATAGTCCGCTCAAGGATTTTTAAGAACGGGGCACACGCACGACACGGGGCGATGCAACTTTGGAGTGACGTCGGGCAGCTACTGGCTCCCGGTCTTCCAGGCGTTTTTAAAAGTACTCAATGCCATAACAATAATGCACATGGAGTAGCGTCGATGACATCAGTAAACCAGTTCTGGCGCCGGGCTAAACTGCCTCTGGCCGTCAGTCTTGCCTCTACGCTCGCCGGGCCCGCATTCGGCGTCAGTTTCAACGTCGGTGAAATCGAAGGTCAGTTCGACTCTTCGCTCTCCCTGGGCATGAGTATCTCGACTCAGCAGCCGAACAAGGACCTTATTGGTGTCAACAACGGCGGCAAGGGCCTGTTCCAGACCTCCGACAACGGCCACCTGAACTTCAAGAGCGGGCAAGCCTTCTCGAAGATCTTCAAAGGCATCCATGATCTCGAATTGAAATACGGCGACACCGGAGTCTTCGTTCGGGGCAAATACTGGTACGACTTCGCGCTGCAGAACCAGGACCTGGAATACAAGGACGTCAGCAACCACAACCGCGATGTGGCGGCGCGTTCTTCCGGCGGGCAGATCCTCGACGCCTTCGTTTACCACAACTACTCGATTGCCGATGAGCCAGGTTCGGTGCGCCTGGGCAAGCAGGTAGTGAACTGGGGCGAAAGTACCTTCATCGGCGGTGGCATCAACTCGATCAACCCGATCGACGTGTCCGCGTTTCGTCGTCCGGGTGCCGAGATCAAGGAAGGTCTGATCCCGGTCAACATGTTCTATGTGTCGCAGAGCCTTACTGAAAACCTTTCGGCCGAAGGTTTCTATCAGATCGACTGGCAGAAGACCGTAACCGACAACTGCGGCACGTTCTTCTCGCAGCCGGACATCGTCACCACCGGTTGCGACGACAACCTGCGGGTATTGAACAAGCGCTCGACCATTCCGGGGATTGCGCTCGGGCCGTTGGCCAACGCCGGTGTCGATGTCAACGAAGAGGGTGTGCTGGTACGCCGTGCGCCTAACCGCAATGCGCGTGACAGCGGACAGTGGGGCGTTTCCGCCAAATACATGTTCGACCCGCTGGCCACCGAGTTCGGTGCCTATTTCATGAACTATCACAGCCGCGCGCCGATCTTCAGCGCCACCGGCGCGCCACAGTCGATCTATAACGGCGTGGCAGCATTGCCGGGGCCATTCCGGGCGCTGGGGCCACTGGTGGTCGCGGGCAACTCGGAATACTTCATCGAATACCCTGAAGACATTCGCCTCTACGGTCTGAGCTTCTCCACCACCTTGCCTACCGGTACGGCGTGGAGCGGTGAGGTCAGCTACCGGCCGAATGCGCCGGTACAGTTGAACTCCACCGACATCCTGTTTGCCGGTGTGCGTCCGCTGGGTGGCGCGTTGACCAATGCGTCGGTCCTTAACGGCGTGCCGGGCCAGGATCTGCACGGTTACAACCGCAAAGAGATCACCCAACTGCAAACCACTCTGACGCACTTCTTCGATCAGGTGATGGGCGCCAACCGTCTGACCCTGGTGGGTGAAGTCGGCGTGACCCACGTCGGTGGTCTGGAAAGCAAGTCCGAAGCCCGTTACGGCCGCGACCCGGTGTTCGGCCCGGGTGAATTGCCTGCCACTGGCGGTCTGAACACCTGCTCGCAGATCCTCAACACCTCGACCATCAACGGTGCCGGTCCGGGGGCGTCGCGCGATAACGTGTCCAGCAACTGCAACAACGACGGTTTCACCACCTCGACCTCGTGGGGCTATCGCGCTCGTGCGATCTGGGATTACAGCGACGTGTTCGCCGGTGTGAACCTCAAGCCGAACGTGGCCTGGTCGCATGACGTGAAAGGCTACTCGCCAGGCCCAGGCGGCAACTTCGAGGAAGGTCGCAAGGCGATCAGCCTCGGTCTGGATGCCGAATACCAGAACACCTACACGGCGAGCCTGGCCTACACCAACTTCTTTGGCGGCGACTACACGACCGTGGACGATCGTGACTTCGTTGCCCTCAGTGTTGGCGTGAACTTCTAAGCACAGTTTTTTCAGGACGAACACACATATGAAAATAACAAAGAGTCTGTTCCAAGCCGGTGTTCTGGGGCTGTCGCTGCTGGCGACCAGCGTCATGGCGGCCGTTCCCGCCGCCGAAGCCGACAAACTGGGCAAGAGCCTGACGCCGATGGGCGCTGAAATGGCTGGTAACGCCGACGGTTCGATTCCGGCCTGGAAACCGCTGCCGAAAAATGCCGGTACCGTCGACAGCAAGGGTTTCCTGTCCGACCCGTTCGGCAGTGAAAAACCGCTGTTCACCATCACCGCGCAGAACGTCGAGCAGTACAAGGCCAAGCTCGCTCCGGGCCAGTACGCGATGTTCAAGCGCTACCCGGATACCTTCAAGATGCCGGTGTACCCGTCCCATCGCGGTTCGACCGTGCCGGATGACGTGTTTGCCGCGATCAAGAAGAACGCCACCACCACCAATCTGGTTGCCGGCGGTAACGGTCTGGAAAACTTCGACACCGCCGTGCCGTTCCCGATTCCGAAAAGCGGTCTGGAGGTGATCTGGAACCACATCACCCGCTATCGCGGTGGCAGCGTGACCCGTCTGGTCACCCAGGCCACGCCGCAAACCAACGGCTCGTTCAGCCTGGTGTATTTCCAGGACCAGTTCGTGTTCCGCGACAAGATGAAGGATTACGATCCGGCCAACCCGGGCAACATCCTGTTCTACTTCAAGCAGAAAGTGACCGCGCCGGCACGTCTGGCCGGTACCGTGCTGCTGGTGCACGAAACCCTCGACCAGGTGAAGGAACCGCGCAAGGCCTGGGTTTACGCCACTGGCCAGCGCCGTGTACGTCAGGCACCGCAAGTGTCCTATGACGGGCCGGGTACTGCCGCGGATGGTCTGCGCACTTCCGACAACCTCGACATGTACAACGGTGCGCCGGATCGCTACGACTGGGCGCTGGAAGGCAAGAAAGAGATGTACATCGCCTCCAACAGCTACAAGATCGACTCGCCGACCCTCAAGTACGCCGACATCATCAAGGCTGGCCACATCAATCAGGATCTGACCCGTTACGAGCTGCGTCGGGTCTGGCACGTGGTGGCGACCCTGAAACCGGGTCAGCGCCATATCTACGCCAAACGTGACTTCTACATCGACGAAGACACCTGGCAGGCAGCGGTCATCGACCATTACGACGGTCGCGGTCAGCTGTGGCGTGTGGCCGAGGCGCATGCCGAGGATTACTACGACAAGCAAGTGCCGTGGTACGCGCTGGAAGCCCTGTACGACCTGCAATCGGGCCGTTACCTGGCACTGGGCATGAAGAACGAAGAGAAATCAGCGTATGACTTCGGCTTCTCTGCCACCAAGAGCGAATTCCAGCCGGGCAACCTGGGCCAGGACGGTATCCGCTAAGCTTTGACCCGAGGCCGCATCCTCGAAAAAACGCCCCGACTGGTTCGGGGCGTTTTTTTTCGTCGCGCTTTTACGCACGAGCGCCTGCTGGCTCGTAGTCTTTTTGTAGCCATTTGTAGCAATAACCTTCAAACCCTCTACGTTTACCGCTAGTCTGCGGACATCTGCTACGCCGCCAACCGCCATTCAAACAAGAGCCGGCCATGACTGATCTGTCCCCGCTTCCGGATCCTGCAAGCGCTGCCGTTGCGACGCTGGACGGGCGTTTTTTTCGCCCGCCGTTGCCCGACGGCCATGTGTTGCGACCGCGTCTGTGTGAGCGCCTGAGCGCGGGGCTTGCGGGGCGCCTGTTGCTGGTCTGTGCGCCAGCAGGCTTCGGCAAGAGCTCGCTGGCGGTGGAATTTTGTCAGAGTCTGCCGGCGCACTGGCGAAGTCTCTGGTTGGGCCTGAGCCCGCGGGATAACGATCCGGGACGTTTTCTCGAGCGCTTGCTGGAAGGACTGCAGGACTACTTTCCGAATCTGGGCAGTCGCGCGCTGGGCCTGTTGAAGATGCGCCAGCGCCATCAGCCGTTTGCCTTCGAAGAATGGCTCGACGGCTTGCTCGATGAGCTGGCGCTGCAACTGCAGCCAACGGCGCCACTGCTGCTGGTGCTCGATGATTACCATCTCGCCCAAGGTCCGGTGCTCGACCGCTGCCTGCAGTTTTTCCTCAATCACTTGCCCGATGGCTTGCTGGTCATGGTCACCAGTCGGCAGCGTCCGGACTGGCATCTGGCGCGCCTGCGCCTGTCGCGACAACTGCTGGAACTGCACGAGCAGGATCTGCGTCTGACCCATGACGAAGCACTGACCCTGCTTGATCGACACAGCAGTTCATTGCGCGGTGAAGCCCTGGAAAATCTGATCCAGCGCAGCGAAGGCTGGGTGGCCGGGCTGCGTTTCTGGTTGCTGGCGGCATCTGAAGCCGGCAGCGAGGCCGCGTTACCGCAAGCGCTGAACGGCGGGGAGGGGTTGATTCGCGACTATCTGCTGGAGGAAGTCATCGATTGCCTGCCCGCCGAGGTCCAGGCATTTCTCTACGACACCGCGCCTCAGGAACGCTTCTGCAGCGAGCTGTGCGACGCGGTGCGTGAAGCCCACGACAGCGCCGAAATCCTGCGGTTTCTGCTGGCGCATCAGGTGTTCCTGGTGCCGCTGGACGAGCACGGTCACTGGTATCGCTATCACCATTTGTTTTCCGATCTGCTGCGCAGCCGGCCCGTGACCCAGACGCTGGTGCCGGCGGCGACCCTGCATCTGCGCGCCTGCCGCTGGTTCAATGCTCAAGGGCTGCTCGACGAAGCGGTGGAGCAAGCCTTGCGCGCCGGCCACCTGGATGTGGCGGCGAATCTGGTGCAGAACCTGTCCGAGGAACAACTGCTGGCCGAGCAGAACGTGGGCATGCTGCTGCGCTGGAAGATGGACTTGCCCGACAGTCTGCTGATCAGCACGCCACGCTTGATCGTGCTGTACAGCTGGGCGCTGGGGCTGGCCTGTCAGCTCGACGCGGCCGAAGAGCTGGCCAGCCATTTGAGCCGGTTTCTGCCGGCGCCTTCGGCCTCTGCGCAGAAGTCGATGCTTGCACAATGGCTGGCGCTCAGCGGGATCATCGCCCGGGGCCGTGGCCAGCGTGAACTGACTCACCGCTATTGCAGCGAAGCGCTGGAAAGCCTGCCGGTAAAACGTTACGGGCAACGTCTGATGTGCCTGTCGACCTTGTCCAATCTGGCGATCGCCGACGGCGACCTGTGGCGCGCCCGGGGTTTGAACCGTGAGTCCCTCGAGCTGGCGCAGCGGGTCGGCAACCCGTTGTTTGAGGCGCTGGCGCATTACGACCGGGCGCGGGTGTTGCAGGCCCGTGGCGAGATACTGCGTGCGCTGGATGAAGTGCATCAGGGCCTGGAACGATTGCGTGGACTGTCCCCGCAACGTCTGTATGCGGTACGTGCGCGGCTGACGCTCTACGAAGGTTTTCTGTTGTCCATGCGCTTGCAACCACAGCAGGCCCGGGCTCGATTGCTGAGCGGTCTGGCGGAAGCGCGGGCCTGTCGCGATATCAGCGTGTTGATCGGACATTGCGTGATCGCACGTCTGGACGGCAGCTCAGGTGAGTTTGCCAAGGCCTTTGCCGAACTCGCTGAAGCCGAGCGCCTGATGCATATCTGGGACGTCCCGCCGATCTACTACCTGGCGATGATCACCCTGGTCAAATGCGAACTGTGGTTGGCCCAAGGGCGCATCGATCTCGCCGAAGCCTGGCTGGCGCGACTGGGTCAAACCTACACCGGCGAACACGCTGCCGCACCACCGGAATTCCATCCACAGCTGCCACTGCACGTGGAACTTCAACGGGCGCTGCTCGATGTGATTCAAGGGCAGCCGATGCTCGCCGAAGGCCGCTTGAATGTGTTGCTGGAAAACGGCCAGCAAACCGGTCGACAGTTGCTGTGTGTAATGGCGCTGGCGCAGAAGGTCGCCTTATTGCTGGGCACTGGCCGCGAAGCGGAAGCACGCAAAGTATTGAGTCAGGCGCTGGAAGCGGCGGCGGGGGGCGTGATACAGCCGTTTGACGCACTGATCCGAGAATATCCAGACTGGTTGCGCAGCCAATTGCATGCTTCACTTGCGCTGGCCGGACAGCAGTTATTGGCGCATTTTCCGCTGGTGGCTACTCGTCCAGTGGCCGAGTCCACCGCTACCGAACAACTCAGCAGCCGTGAGCTGGCGGTGCTGCGTTTGATTGCCCAGGGTTGTTCCAATCAGGAAATCAGCGAACAGCTGTTCATTTCACTGCATACCGTGAAAACCCATGCGAGCCATATCAACAGCAAGCTAGGGGTCGAGCGGCGTACGCAGGCGGTGGCGCGGGCCAAGGAAATGGGGGTGTTGACCTGAGCCTTGAAGCTCTACACCGAAACAAACAAAAACGCCCCGATCAAATCGGGGCGTTTTGTTTATTGCCTGACCTGCAAGCAGGTGCGGCGGGGAGGAATCAGGCCATCAGGTCATTGGCGCTGAAGCTGTTCACACCCACCAACTGGATCTCGAAGTCCGCACCGGCGTGCCCGGTGACGTTGCCCGACAGCACATGATCGACGAAACGCAGTTGGCCGGCGCCGGTGAAGTCGGCAGAGCCGATGAAGGAGAACGCATTGAGGCCGTCTTGCAACAGGTTGGCGTCAAACATCCTCAAGTCGATCTTGTCGCCCTCCAGACTGTTGAAGTCATTGATGACGTCACTCAGGCTTCCGGTTCCCACTTCGTTCAAGTTGCTGAAGACAAACTGATCGCTGCCGGCACCACCGATCAGGGTGTCCTTGCCGCCACCGCCGAGCAGAATATCATTGCCGGCCCCGCCATCGAGCTGGTCATTGCCTGCACCGCCACTCAGATAGTTGGCATCGGCGTTGCCGAACAATTTGTTGTCCTGGCCGTTGCCGAGCACACTGAAACCGCCAGTGCCGTTGATCCGTACGCTTTCCACGTTCAGCAGATTGCTCAGGTTCAGATCGACCACACTGTTCTGTTTCGCGTTGTACTGAATGCTCAACAAGTCGCGGCCAGGATCATTACCTTCCTGGATCAAGGCGAGCTCGGCAGCCTGATCCAGAATGTAGGTGTCATTACCCGCGCCGCCGATCATGGTGTCGATGCCGGTGCCACCATCCAGCACGTTGTTGCCGCTGTTGCCGGTCAACACGTTGTCCAGATCGTTGCCGGTCAGATTGAGCGCGTCACTTCCCAACAACAGGCCGTCTTCGACACTGTAGGACAGTGTGTAACTCACGGAGGTCTTGATCAGATCGTGACCATCCCACGGGGTTTCCTGAATGGTGTCGTTGACGTTGTCGACAATGTAAATGTCATCGCCAGAGCCACCGTTCATTCTGTCGGCACCGGCACCGCCGTCCAGCACATCGTTGCCGGCCCCGCCGTCCAGGGTGTTGTCGTAGGCATTGCCGAACAGCTTGTTGTCCAAGGCGTTACCCATCACCCAGAATACTCCGGCACCCAAGACCCGCACACTTTCCACATTTTGCAGATTGGACACGTTGAGGTTGATCACGCTGCTGTTTCTGTCAGTCGAATATTCGATTGTCAGCAGGTCTCGCCCGCCATCGACATTTTCCTGGATTCGCGACAGCTCCGAGGAGTCATCAAGGAAGTAGGAGTCATTGCCCGCACCACCGATCATGGTGTCGATGCCGGCCCCACCATTGAGAATGTTGTCGCCATCGTTGCCGATCAGCACGTTATCCAGTGCGTTGCCCGTCAGGTTGAGCGCTGCACTGCCGAGCAGTTGCGCGTCTTCGAGGTTAACCCCCAAGGTGTAGCTGATCAACGATTTGACCTGGTCTCGACCTTCGTCCGCCAGCTCGACGATGGTGTCACCGATGTTGTCGATCACGTAGATGTCATCACCGGCGCCCCCCGTCAGGGTGTCGACGCCTGCGCCGCCGTCCAGAACGTTGGCATCGGCGTTGCCGAACAGTTTGTTGTCCAGGGCATTGCCGGTCACGGTAAACGCGCCCGCACCGGTAAGACGCACGCTCTCGACGTATTGCAAGTTGCTCTGGGACAGATTGACCACGGCGTTCTGGGCCGCGTTGTACTGGATGTCCAGCAGGTCCCGACCGGTCTCGTCCGCTTCCTGGATCAGTGCCAGTTCTTCCGCTTGATCGAGGATATAGGTGTCATTGCCGCTGCCACCGATCATGGTGTCGATGCCGGCTCCGCCATTGAGCGTGTCATTGCCTGCACCACCGATGAGGGTGTTGTTGCCGTCGTTCCCGGTCAGCACG
Source organism: Pseudomonas sp. m6p (assembly GCF_055760375.1). NCBI lineage: Bacteria > Pseudomonadati > Pseudomonadota > Gammaproteobacteria > Pseudomonadales > Pseudomonadaceae > Pseudomonas > Pseudomonas sp. m6p. The sequence goes on along the minus strand of NZ_CM147084.1, from coordinate 4,627,406 downwards.
TTGTTCAGCTCGTTGCCGGTCAAGTTGATTGCGGCGCTGCCCAGCAGTTGACCTTCCTCGAGGTTGGCACCCAGCGTGTAGCTGATTGAGGATTTGACCTTGTCATAGCCTTCGCCCGCCAGCTCGACGACGACATCTGCGATGTTGTCGACCACGTAAGTGTCATCGCCTGCGCCACCAGTGAGGGTGTCGCTGCCCGCACCGCCATCCAGATAGTTGGCCTGGGCATTGCCGAACAATTTGTTGTCCAGTGCGTTGCCCAACAGGGTAAAGGCGCCCGAGCTATTGATGCGAACGCTTTCGAAGTTCTGCAGGTTGCTCTGGTTCAGGTCAATGACGCTGTTTTGTGTTGCATCGTAGTAGATGTTCAGCAGGTCGCGGCCTGAATCGGCATCTTCTTGCACGAGCGCCAGCTCGGCAGCCTGATCCAGGTTGTAGGTGTCGTTGCCGGCCCCGCCGATCATAGTGTCGACGCCGTCCCCGCCATTGAGAATGTTATTGCCGGCGTTGCCGATCAGCGCGTTATTGAGATCATTACCGGTCAGGTTGAGTGCGGCATCACCCAGCAGTTGCCCGTCTTCAATGTTGGCTCCCAGGGTGTAGTTGATCGAGGCCATGACTTTGTCGCGACCTTCACCAGCAAGCTCGACGACGATGTCACCGTAGTTGTCCACCACATAGGTGTCATCGCCGGCACCGCCAGTGAGGGTGTCGACGCCGCCACCACCGTCGAGCCAGTCATTGCCGGCATTGCCGAACAGTTTGTTGTCGAGAGCGTTGCCCAGCATGGAAAACGCACCATTACCGTTGATCCTCACGCTTTCCACGTTGATCAGGTTTGCCTGATTCAGATCGACGACATTGGTCGATGGGTCTGCGGCGTAGTTGATCAGCAGCAGATCGCGACCCGGATCATTACCTTCTTGCACGAGAGCGAGTTCAGCCGCTTGATCCAGGTTGTAAGTGTCATTGCCGGCGCCGCCGATCATGGTGTCGACCCCGGCGCCACCATTGAGGATGTTATTGCCGGCGTTGCCGATCAGCACGTTGTCGAGTTCGTTGCCGCTCAGGTTGAGGGCGGCGTTACCCATCAATTGGCCATCTTCGATATTCGCGCCAAGACCGTAGGTGAGCGTGGTCATGACCTTGTCGCGGCCTTCGCCAGCGAGTTCGACGACGACATCGCCATAGTTGTCGACCACGTATGTGTCGTCACCGGCACCACCGGTGAGGGTGTCGGCACCAGCGCCACCGTCAAGCCAGTCATTGCCGGTGTTACCGAACAGCTTGTTGTCCAGTGCGTTGCCCTGCAGGGCGAAGGAGCCGGCACCAGTGATCCGAACGCTTTCTACGTTGACCAGGTTTGCCTGGTTCAGGTCGACGAGGTTGGTAAGGGGGGCGGCGGCGTAGGTAATTGTCAGCAGGTCGCGACCCGGATCGGTGTCCTCGTAAATCAACGCCAGCTCCGCCGCATTGTCGAGGATGTAAGTGTCGTTGCCTGCACCGCCGGCCATCACGTCAACACCGCCAGCACCGTTGAGTACGTTATTCAGGGCATTGCCGATCAGCACATCATTGAAGTTCGAACCGATGGCATTTTCTATCTTGGCGCCATAAGCGATAGCCAGCCCATCGTTGATCGCGGTTTGGGACGTGAGATCGACGAAGGCTTTACCGATGTTGCTGTAGCTGCCTTCATTGAGATTAATGGTGACGGAGGCGAGCTGGTTGCTGGCATCGATCGTGTCGTTGCCACCGGCATCCCAGATCGTTTCGAAAATTGACTGATCTGGCGCCCATTTGTAGACATTGTCGCCGGTCTGCCAGGCAGTATTGGCACCATAAAGGCTCTGGATCGCCAAGATGTCGAGCACCATAGGTGTCGTTGGCTGATAGGAATAGTTGCTGTTGTAGCTCATGACCGTGAGATGGACATCGTCCAGTTTCGGGTCGAGCAGGGTCTTGTTTGTGTTGCTGGTATCGAATGGGTGTTTGAGACCCAGCGCATGACCAATTTCATGCACGAATGTCAGGTAGTCGTAAGTGCCTTTGGATGGATTGGGATCATTGGTCTGCGGACCGATCCACACGTCGCCGGCTACCGGGCTGTTGGCAGGGAAATAGGCCCAGGCGGCGGTCTTGTCATCCATCAACCGATAGGCGCCGAAGCGCAAGTCACCCACGTTTGTGAGGTTGTCGCTGGTCAGCGTGAAGTTGATGTTGGCGACCGCGCTCCATGCACCCAGCGCAGCGATCGCGGCATTTTGTTGGCCCACAGTCAGGGCATACAGTGCGTTGTATTCGTTATCAGGGCTGTAGTTGGTGACGAAGTACGACGTATTCGGCGCCATGAAGCTATAGCTCAGATTGGTCGGTCCACCCGGGGTCCAGTTCGAACCTAACCAGTAAGTGCCGGAAAGGAGACTGTCGACGACAGCGACGCCGGTCAGTGAAGACGGGAGGGATGGAGAGAAAGAACTGGGCGTTGGCATGGGGGAATTTCCTGAGTGCGCTGCGGCCCTTCCTGAATGCGACCGCTACAAAAAAATGCGATTCTGCACCAGAAGCAGGCTCGTTGACATCATTGGGCCACTATTTTTCTGATTAGTGGCGTCAAATAACTGACCGGGCGATCTGTATCGGCTTGTGAAGTAGAATTCTGAAACAAGACCACTCCCGTCCGTCCAGGATTTCCCATGACTGCTCCCAGCCCTGCGCTCATCCGCGAAACCTTTCCCGTCGGCCCGCTCCAGTGCAACTGCACGATCATCGGCGACCCGATCACTAAAAAAGCCATCGTCGTTGACCCGGGCGGCAATCCTGACCTGATCATGGCGCGCCTTGATGCCCATGGTCTGCAAGTCGTCAGCATCATCCACACCCACGCGCACCTCGATCACTTCCTCGCTTCCGGGCAGATGAAAGAGAAAACCGGCGCAACCTTGCATCTGCACAAGGAAGACCAGTTCCTGTGGGACAACCTTGAGATGCAATGCCAGATGTTTGGTGTGCCGTACACACCGGTGCCGTCGCCGGATCGCTGGTTGAGCGACGATGAAGAACTGGCTTGCGGCTGTGGTGTCGCGCTGCATACGCCGGGACATACGCCCGGTTCCATGAGCTTTTGGTTTTCCGAGGCTAAGCTGTTGATTGCCGGCGACACGCTGTTTCGTCGCGGGGTAGGGCGCACGGATTTGTGGGGCGGCGATCAGGCGACCATCGTGCGATCGATCAAGCAGCGGCTGTACACGCTCGACGAAGACGCAGTCGTGGTTGCCGGGCATGGTCCGGACACGCGTCTCGGGGATGAAATGCGCGAAAACCCGTTCGTGCGCGCCTAAACATTTTGTCACGAGTGTGCGGCGGAATTTTTCGGCATTGTCATGATCCAACGCCCGCACAGGTCTATTGCCTAGGGCCGCTGCCACACAGAATGCGAAAAAACCAGGAGCTCTTCATGTTCACCACGCCTCGTTTGATTATTGTTGCTACCGCTGTGGCCATGTTGGCCGGCTGCGCCTCACCCAACCCGTATGACAATCAGGGGCAGGCCGACGGTGGCTCGCAAGGCATGAGCAAAACCGCCAAGTACGGTGGCCTCGGCGCTCTGGCCGGCGCCCTGGCGGGTGCCGCCATCGATCACAACAACCGTGGCAAGGGCGCCCTGATTGGCGCGGCGGTGGTCGGTGCGTCGGCGGCCGGTTACGGTTACTACGCCGACCAGCAAGAGAAAAAGCTGCGCGCCAGCATGGCCAACACCGGGGTTGAAGTGCAGCGCCAAGGCGATCAGATCAAACTGATCATGCCGGGCAACATCACCTTCGCCACCGATTCGGCGAACATCGCCCCAAGTTTCTACCAGCCGCTGAACAATCTGGCGAACTCGCTGAAGGAGTTCAACCAGAACCAGATCGAAATCGTCGGCTACACCGACAGCACCGGCAGTCGCCAGCACAACATGGATTTGTCCCAGCGTCGTGCACAGAGCGTGGCCACCTACCTGACCTCGCAAGGTGTCAGCGGTGCCAACCTGTCGGCCCGTGGCGCCGGCCCGGATAACCCGATTGCCAGCAACGGTGACGTCAATGGCCGCGCGCAGAACCGCCGCGTCGAGGTCAACCTGAAGGCGATTCCGGGTCAGCAGTATGGTGGTCAGCAGCAACAGCCGGGTACGGTTCAGCAGTATCCGTAACTGAATGCTTGAGTGAAGAAATGCCCGGTCTTGTGACCGGGCATTTTTTTGCCCGAACGCAGTCGCCCTGTAGGAGCTGCGGCACGCTGCGATCTTTTGATCTTCAGCTTTCAACAACAAGATCAAAAAGATCGCAGCCTCGTTTCACTCGACAGCTCCTACAGGGTTACTGGGCCCGTGCAGGCACCCCAAACTCAACAGATACAAAAAAGCCCCCGGACAACCGAATTGTCCGGGGGCTTTTTGTTGGGCGCGAAGCGGGTTACTTCTTCAAGCCATAATGCTCATCAAGCATACCCGGTGAGTTCGGGGCTTTTGGCGCGTAATCACGCGGAGGCTCCTGATCGCGCGGCGGCGTCAGACGTTCGCGCGGTGCCTGTGCGGCATCGGCGTGCAAAGCGGCGATCAGGCGTTGACGGGTCTGCTCGTCCAGGGCCAGGCGGTTGGCGCCCTCGGCGAGATGATCCTGCACTTCCTGATAGCTTTGGGTCAGCTTCTTGACCAGCATCGCGGTGCTGTTGAAGTGGGTGACCACCTCGTTTTGATAGCTGTCGAAACGCTCCTGGATATCATCCAGTTGACGCTGCGTGCGGCTCGGCGCGGCATTCGGTGCGACGCGAGCGATCAGGAATCCAATGGCGACACCCACAACCAGGGCAAGAGTCGGTAACAACCAAACTAAGAGCGAGTGTTCCACGAGTCCTTCCTCTATAAACGGCTTTGCTTTACGTTAACGGCTCGAACCTGCGCTGTATACCGCGATTCACTCGCAATAGATTGGCACAGACAATTTGCTAGACGAGTCGACCCGATTCGAGGTCACGGAGTTCCTTCCTTGCTGATGCGTGAAACCCCTGTAGTGATTGATGGCCCAGTCGGCCAAATTGAAGCGCTGTACCTCGATAACGAGCAGCCAATCGGCATCGCGCTGATCTGCCATCCGAACCCGGTGCAGGGCGGCACCATGCTCAACAAGGTCGTCTCGACCCTGCAGCGCACTGCGCGCGACGCCGGCCTGATTACTTTGCGCTTCAACTATCGCGGCGTCGGTGCCAGCGAAGGCTCCCACGATATGGGCAGCGGTGAAGTCGACGACGCTCAGGCTGCCGCAGCATGGCTACTGGAAAAGCATCCGGAGCTGCCGCTGACCCTGTTCGGTTTCTCCTTCGGCGGATTTGTTGCAGCAAGTCTCGGCGGTCGTCTCGAAGCCCAAGGCGTGCAGCTCAAGCAGCTGTTCATGGTCGCGCCGGCAGTTATGCGCCTGGGCGATCAGGATCAACTGCCACAGCACGGCGAGCTGACCGTGATCCAGCCGGAAACCGACGAAGTGATCGATCCGCAGTTGGTCTACGACTGGTCGGAAAAACTCCAGCGCCCCCATGAGCTGCTGAAAGTGGCAGAATGCGGACACTTTTTTCATGGCAAGCTGACCGATCTCAAGGATCTGATCCTGCCGCGTCTCTCGAATTGATTGCAGTCTGACAAGCGATTACCCATGACGAACCGTACCCGTATCCTTACCGGCATCACCACCACCGGCACGCCGCACCTGGGCAACTACGCCGGCGCCATCCGCCCGGCGATCCTCGCCAGCCGCGACAGCAATGCCGATTCGTTCTACTTCCTGGCCGACTACCACGCCCTGATCAAATGCGATGACCCGCTGCGCATCCAGCGCTCGCGTCTGGAAATCGCCGCGACCTGGCTGGCCGGCGGCCTGGATGTCGACCGTGTGACCTTCTATCGCCAGTCCGACATTCCGGAAATTCCCGAGCTGACCTGGCTGCTGACCTGCGTCGCCGCCAAGGGCCTGCTCAACCGTGCGCACGCCTACAAGGCTTCGGTGGACAAGAATGTCGAGAGCGGTGAAGACCCGGATGCCGGCATCACCATGGGCCTCTACAGCTACCCGGTGCTGATGGCGGCGGACATTCTGATGTTCAACGCGCACAAGGTCCCGGTCGGTCGTGACCAGATCCAGCACGTGGAAATGGCCCGCGACATCGGCCAGCGCTTCAACCACCTGTTCGGCCAGGGCAAAGAGTTCTTCACCATGCCTGAAGCGCTGATCGAGGAAAGCGTGGCGACGTTGCCAGGCCTCGACGGGCGCAAGATGTCGAAGAGCTACGACAACACCATCCCGCTGTTCTCCAGCGCCAAAGAGATGAAGGACGCGATCTCGCGGATCGTCACCGACTCCAAAGCGCCGGGCGAAGCCAAAGATCCGGACAACTCGCACCTGTTCACCCTGTTCCAGGCGTTCGCCACACCGACGCAGGCTGACGAATTCCGCAGCGAACTGCTCGGCGGTCTGGGTTGGGGCGAGGCGAAGAATCGTCTGTTCCAGTTGCTCGACAATGAACTGGGCGAGTCCCGCGAACGCTATCACCATCTGATCGAGCGTCCGGCGGATCTGGAAGACATCCTGCAACACGGCGCGAAAAAGGCCCGTGCGGTGGCGACGCCGTTCCTCAACGAACTGCGTGAAGCGGTCGGCCTGCGTTCGTTCGTCAATCAGGTGCAAGTCGCGGCGACCACCAAGAAGAAAGCCGTGAAAGCTGCACGTTTCGTCAGCTTCCGTGAAGACGACGGCAGCTTCCGTTTCCGTCTGCTGGCGGCCGATGGCGAGCAACTGCTGCTGTCGCGCAACTTTGCCGACGGCAAAACCGCCGGCCAGGTGACCAAGCAACTGCAAACCGGTCAGGCGCTGGACATCCGCAATCAAGACCTGAGCTTCAGTGTGTGGCTGGAAGGCGAGTGCGTGGGTGACAGCCCGGCGTTCGCTGATGCTGCTGCGCGGGACGCCGCGATCGAAGCTTTGCGCGTAGCGCTGACCCCGGTTCAGGACTAAACAACGGTGCGGCCCGACCAAGGGCTGATTGCCATTCCTACGGGCCGTCGCTACAGTGACGGCCCGTTTTTGTTGCCTTGCTAACGAATTATGACGCCCCTAGAACGATACCAAGCTGATCTGAAACGCCCGGACTTCTTCCATGACGCCGCGCAGGAAACTGCCGTGCGTCATCTGCAGCGCCTGTACGACGATCTGATCGCGGCCGAGCAGAACAAGCCGGGTTTGCTGGGCAAGCTGTTTGGCAAGAAGGATCAGACGCCGGTCAAGGGCCTGTACTTCTGGGGCGGCGTGGGGCGCGGCAAGACTTACCTGGTCGACACCTTCTTCGAAGCGCTGCCGTTCAAGGAAAAGACCCGCACTCACTTCCACCGCTTCATGAAGCGCGTGCACGAAGAGATGAAAACCCTCGGCGGCGAGAAAAACCCGCTGACCATCATCGCCAAGCGCTTTGCGACCGAGTCGCGAGTGATCTGCTTCGATGAATTCTTCGTCTCGGACATCACCGACGCGATGATCCTCGGCACGCTGATGGAAGAGCTGTTCAAGAACGGCGTGACCCTGGTCGCGACCTCGAACATCGTTCCGGACGGCCTGTACAAGGACGGCCTGCAGCGCGCGCGTTTCTTGCCGGCCATTGCGCTGATCAAGCAGAACACCGAAATCGTCAACGTCGACAGCGGCGTTGACTATCGACTGCGCCATCTCGAACAAGCGGAGCTGTTCCACTATCCGCTGGACGAAGCGGCGCACGAAAGCCTGCGCAAGAGCTTCAAGGCGTTGACGCCGGAATGCACGGCGGCGGTGGAAAACGATGTGCTGATCATTGAGAACCGCGAAATCCGTGCCCTGCGCACCTGTGACGACGTGGCCTGGTTCGACTTCCGTGAACTGTGCGACGGCCCGCGCAGCCAGAACGACTACATCGAGCTGGGCAAGATCTTCCACGCGGTGCTGCTCAGTGGCGTCGAACAGATGAGCGTCACCACTGACGACATCGCCCGACGCTTCATCAACATGGTCGACGAATTCTACGACCGTAACGTCAAGCTGATCATTTCTGCCGAAGTCGAGCTGAAAGACCTGTACACCGGCGGGCGCCTGACGTTCGAATTTCAGCGTACGCTGAGCCGTCTGCTGGAGATGCAATCGCACGAATTCCTGTCCCGGGCGCACAAGCCTTAAACAGATTCGGCATACAAAAAGGGCCTGCAATTGCAGGCCCTTTTTGTATCGAAATTCACCTCGAACCCTGTGGGAGCGAGCTTGCTCGCGAAAGCGGTGTGTCAGCAATACAAACACTGGCTGACGCACCGCCTTCGCGAGCAAGCTCGCTCCCACAGGAGGCCTTGTGTCGTTCAAAAGCTATGCAGCCTGCTGAAACTGCTGCCGATACTGGTTCGGCGACAACTCGGTGTGCTGGCGGAACAGCCGCGCAAAGAAGCTCGCATCGTCGTAGCCGACCTCATAACTGATGGTCTTGATGCTCTTGCGGCTGCCCGACAACAGACCTTTGGCAGTCTCGATGCGCAGGCGTTGCAGGTAGTGCAGCGGCTTGTCGCCAGTCGCGGTCTGGAAGCGGCGCATGAAGTTGCGGATGCTCATGCCGTGCTCGCGGGCCACGTCTTCGAAGCGGAACTTGTCGGCGAAATGCTCTTCGAGCCAGTGCTGGATCTGCAGGATGATCACGTCCTGGTGCAGTTTCTGCCCGCCGAAACCGATACGTCCCGGCGAATAACTGCGCTGCACTTCATACAGAATGTCGCGGGCCACGGCTTGCGCCACGTTGGCGCCGCAGAAGCGTTCGATCAGGTAGATATACAGGTCGCAGGCCGAAGTGGTACCGCCGGCGCAATACAGGTTGTCGGCGTCGGTCAGGTGCTTGTCCTGATTGAGGTACACCTTGGGAAAGCGCTCGGCAAAGGCATTGAAGAAGCGCCAGTAAGTGGTCGCTTCCTTACCGTTGAGCAGCCCGGCCTCGGCCAGCCAGAATACCCCGGTGGCTTCGCCGCAGAGCACGGCGCCACGGGCGTGCTGCTCGCGCAGCCACGGCAGGATCTGTGGATAACGGCTGCACAGCGTATCGAAATCGTCCCAGAACGCCGGGAGGATGATGACGTCGGCGTTTTCCAGGCCGCCGTCCACCGGCATCATCACGTCACTGAAACTGTTCACTGGTTTGCCGTCGGGGCTGACCAAGCGGGTTTCAAACGCCGGTGTCAGGCCGTGGCCCAGTTGTTTGCCGTAACGCAGGCTGGCCAAATGAAAGAAATCCTTGGCCTGCATGAGAGTGGATGCGAAAACCCGGTCGATTGCCAGGATGCTGACGCGCCGCAAGGGCGTGGAGACTTGCTTGGACATAATTCAACTTTTGTTTTGTTTTTATAAGGGAAAGTGGTCACCAGACGGCTGGATCGTCTTATTTTTTGTCGGATGTGTCCAGTGTCCTGTGTCGGAGGTGAGGCTTAGTCTCTGAAGGCCATATTCCTCCAACAACAATGAAAGGTGCCGCATGATCCCCAGAACCTTGTTCAGCTCCGAGCACGAATTGTTCCGCGACAGCGTACGAACCTTCCTCGAAAAAGAGGCCGTGCCGTTCCATGCGCAATGGGAGAAACAAGGCCACATCGACCGCAAACTGTGGAACAAGGCGGGGGAGGCGGGGATGCTCTGCTCGCACCTTCCGGAAGAGTACGGCGGCCTGGGCGCGGACTTTCTGTACAGCGCAGTGGTAATCGAAGAGGTCGGTCGTCTGGGTCTGACCGGGATCGGTTTCTCGTTGCATTCGGACATCGTTGCGCCATACATCCTGCATTACGGCAGTGAAGCGCTGAAGCAAAAATACCTGCCGAAACTGGTCTCGGGCGAGATGGTCAGCGCGATTGCGATGACCGAGCCGGGTGCCGGTTCCGACCTGCAAGGGGTCAAGACCACCGCAGTGCTGGACGGCGACGAGTACGTGATCAACGGCTCCAAGACCTTCATCACCAACGGCTTTCTCGCTGATTTGGTGATCGTGGTCGCCAAAACCGATCCCAAGGCCGGCGCCAAAGGCACCAGCCTGTTTGTGGTAGAGGCGAATACGCCGGGCTTCGAGAAGGGCAAACGCCTGGAGAAGGTCGGAATGAAGGCGCAGGACACGTCGGAATTGTTCTTCCAGGACGTACGTGTCCCCAAGGAAAATCTGCTGGGTCAGGCCGGAGCGGGGTTTGCCTATTTGATGCAGGAATTGCCGCAGGAGCGTCTGACCGTGGCGATTGGTGGTCTGGCCTCAGCCGAAGCGGCACTGCAATGGACGCTGGATTACACCCGTGATCGCAAGGCGTTCGGCAAGGCGATTGCCGACTTCCAGAACACCCGCTTCAAACTGGCGGAAATGGCTACCGAGATTCAGATCGGCCGAGTATTTGTCGACAAGTGCCTGGAACTGCATCTGCAGGGCAAGCTCGATGTGCCGACGGCTGCGATGGCCAAATACTGGGGCACGGACCTGCAATGCAAGGTGCTCGACGAGTGCGTGCAGTTGCATGGCGGCTACGGCTTCATGTGGGAGTACCCGGTGGCTCGGGCGTGGGCGGATGCACGGGTGCAGCGGATCTATGCCGGTACCAATGAAATCATGAAGGAGATCATTGCGCGGTCGCTGTGAGTTCTGCAGTGAATTGACGGGCCCCTTCGCGAGCAGGCTCGCTCCCACAAGGATCACGCTGTACCTGTGGGAGCGAGCCTGCTCGCGAAGCTTTTAACGGCCGATCAAGGCGCCGGGTTCGGATGATCCTTGTGGATCGCCTCAATCCCCGCCAGCACCTCATCGGAAAGCTTCAGATCAAAACTGGCAATGTTGCTGTCCAGTTGCTCCAGCGTCGTGGCGCCAATGATGTTGCTGGTGACGAACGGTTGCTGGGTGACGAATGCAAGGGCCATCTGCGCCGGATCAAGACCGTGTTCACGGGCCAGGGCCACGTAACGGCTGCAGGCCGCTTCCGATTGCGCGTTGAAATAGCGGCTGAAGCGGCTGTAGAGGCTCAGGCGACCTTTCGGCGGACGCGCGCCGCCTTCGTACTTGCCGGACAGGAAACCGAATGCCAGCGGCGAGTAGGCGAGCAGGCCGCACTGTTCGCGGATGGCGATTTCCGCCAGGCCGATTTCAAAGCTGCGGTTGAGCAGGTTATACGGATTCTGGATCGACACCGCGCGCGGCCAGCCCCGGGCTTCGGCCAGGGCAAGGAAGCGCATGGTGCCCCACGGCGTCTCGTTGGACAGGCCGATGTGGCGGATCTTGCCGGCCTTCACTTGCTCATCGAGGGCTTCGAGGGTGTCTTCAAGCGGCGTCAGGTTGGCTTCGATCTTGTGTTTGTAGCCCAGTTGTCCGAAAAAGTTGGTGCTGCGCTCCGGCCAGTGCAACTGGTAGAGGTCGATGTAATCGGTCTGCAGGCGCTTGAGGCTGGCATCCACCGCTTCAGTGATGTGCTGGCGGTTGTGGCGCAGGTTTTTGTCGCGGATGTAGTCGATGGTGTTGCCGGGGCCGGCGATCTTGCTGGCGAGGATCCAGTCGGCACGATCACCACGGCTTTTGAAATAATTGCCGATGTAGCGCTCGGTGGTGGCGTAGGTTTCGGCTTTCGGCGGCACCGGGTACATCTCGGCGGTGTCGATGAAATTGATCCCGGCTTCCTTGGCCCGCTCGATCTGGGCGAAGGCTTCAGCTTCAGTGTTTTGCTCGCCCCAGGTCATGGTGCCGAGGCAGATTGCACTCACGTTCAGGTCGGTACGGCCTAGCTGGCGATAGTCCATCGGGTGCTCCTTGGGCAAAACAAGCATAAAAGCAGGTTGAAATTTTTTTCGCAATCTGCATAATTGCCGACCTCTTTCTGCAGTGGAAGTGATGCGCCGCCGCCGAAGAATCTTGCCGTTGAACGGACGCGCCGACCCGAGCCCCCGAAAGCGTCTGTATCCGGCTGCCTTTGACTTGTCAAAGTACGCACTATTCAGTAAGATCCGCCGTCTTATTTACAGGCGGCCCCTGAGGCTATAAAGAATGAAAACTTTTACTGCTAAACCGGAAACAGTAAAGCGCGACTGGTTTGTCGTCGACGCTGCTGGTCAGACCCTGGGTCGTCTGGCCACCGAAATCGCGAGCCGTCTGCGTGGCAAGCACAAGCCTGAGTACACTCCTCACGTTGACACCGGCGACTACATCGTCGTAATCAACGCCGAGCAGATCCGTGTAACCGGCGCTAAAACCACTGACAAAATGTACTACTCCCACTCCGGTTTCCCGGGCGGCATCAAGTCGATCAACTTTGAAAAGCTGATCGCCAAGGCCCCTGAGCGCGTGATCGAGACCGCGGTTAAAGGCATGCTGCCTAAGAACCCGCTGGGTCGTGACATGTACCGTAAGCTGAAAGTCTATGCGGGCGCTGCACACCCTCATACTGCTCAGCAGCCCCAAGAACTGAAGATTTAACGGAATAGTTCATTATGTCGGCGACTCAAAATTACGGCACTGGCCGTCGCAAGACCGCAACCGCACGCGTTTTCCTGCGTCCGGGTACTGGTAACATCTCCATCAACAACCGCTCCCTGGACTCGTTCTTCGGCCGCGAAACTGCCCGCATGGTAGTTCGTCAGCCGCTGGAACTGACCGAGACTGTCGAGAAGTTCGACATCTACGTCACTGTCATTGGTGGTGGTGTAAGTGGTCAGGCTGGCGCAATCCGCCACGGCATCACTCGCGCTCTGATGGACTACGACGAAACCCTGCGTAGCGCTCTGCGCAAAGCTGGCTTCGTTACTCGCGACGCCCGTGAAGTTGAACGTAAGAAAGTTGGTCTGCGTAAAGCGCGTAAGCGTCCGCAGTACTCGAAGCGTTAATTCGTTTCCACGTTCAAAAAAGAACGCCCGATTCCTCGCGGAACCGGGCGTTTTTTTATGCCTGCGATTTATTAAAGAATTGCGCTGTGACAACTTGCCACATTCGTAGACCCCCTATACTACAAGGCTTGAGGGTGGGAGCCCCGGGTAATTCCCTTGTCAGAATTGGGGCTTTTCATTACCATCTCGGCAAAATTTTTATAAGTAACATTGATTTATTTAGTAGATGCCTGATTTAACAGGCCACAAAGCTGATGGGAGAGGACTGAATGAGCAATGACGGCGTGAATGCAGGCCGGCGTCGCTTCTTGGTAGCAGCCACATCCGTGGTGGGTGCTGCAGGAGCGGTGGGGGCTGCGGTCCCGTTCGTGGGGTCATGGTTTCCCAGTGCCAAGGCGAAAGCCGCCGGTGCACCGGTGAAAGTGAATGTCAGCAAGATCGAGCCAGGACAGCAGATGATTGCCGAATGGCGCGGCCAGCCGGTGTTCATTGTCCGCCGTACTGCGGAAATCCTGGGGAATCTCAAGAAGATCGAGGGCCAGCTCTCCGATCCGACTTCCAAAAACTCCACGCAACCTACTTATGTCGATCCTGAAGTGCGCTCGATCAAGCCGGAAATCCTGCTGCTGATCGGGATCTGCACTCACCTGGGTTGCTCTCCCACCTTCCGTCCCGAAGTGGCGCCTGCGGACTTGGGTAAAGACTGGGTCGGCGGCTATTTCTGCCCTTGCCACGGTTCCCACTACGATCTGGCTGGCCGCGTCTACAAGTCGCAACCCGCGCCTTTGAACCTGCCAGTTCCCCCGCATTCCTATGAGACCGATGACCTGATTGTCATTGGCGTCGATACGGAGAAAGCGTGATGAGCAAGTTCATGGATTGGGTGGATGCGCGCTTCCCGGCGACCAAAATGTGGGAAGACCATCTCAGCAAGTATTACGCGCCAAAAAACTTCAACTTCTTCTATTTCTTCGGCTCGCTGGCACTGTTGGTGCTGGTCAACCAGATCGTCACCGGTGTCTGGCTGACGATGAGCTACACCCCGTCGGCAGAAGAGGCGTTCGCTTCCGTCGAGTACATCATGCGCGACGTCGAGTACGGCTCGATCCTGCGTCTGCTGCACTCCACCGGCGCTTCGGCGTTCTTCATTGTGGTTTATCTGCACATGTTCCGGGGCCTGCTCTACGGTTCGTACCAGAAACCTCGTGAGCTCGTCTGGGTGTTCGGCATGCTGATCTACCTGGCGCTGATGGCTGAGGCCTTCATGGGTTATCTGCTGCCTTGGGGGCAGATGTCCTACTGGGGTGCCCAGGTGATCATCTCGCTGTTCGGTGCGATTCCGGTCATCGGCAACGACCTGACCCAGTGGATTCGTGGTGACTACCTGATCTCCGGAATCACTCTGAACCGCTTCTTCGCACTGCACGTCGTGGCGCTGCCGATCGTGATTCTCGGTCTGGTGGTGTTGCACATTCTGGCGCTGCACGAAGTCGGTTCGAACAACCCGGATGGCGTCGACATCAAGAAGCACAAAGACGAAAACGGTGTCCCGCTGGACGGCATTGCCTTCCACCCGTACTACACCGTGAAAGACATCGTCGGCGTGGTGGTGTTCCTGTTCATCTTCTGCTTTATCGTGTTCTTCTTCCCGGAAATGGGCGGTTACTTCCTCGAAAAGCCGAACTTTGAGCAAGCCAACCCGTTCAAGACGCCTGAGCACATTGCGCCGGTCTGGTACTTCACGCCGTTCTACGCGATCTTGCGTGCGATCCCGGACAAGCTCATGGGCGTGATCGCCATGGGGGCCTCGATTGCCATGCTGTTCGTGCTGCCGTGGCTGGACCGCAGTCCGGTCAAATCGATGCGCTACAAGGGCTGGATGAGCAAAATCTGGCTGCTGGTGTTCTGCATTTCCTTCGTGATCCTCGGCATTCTGGGCGTACTGGCCCCGACGCCCGAGCGCACGCTGGTGTCGCAGATCTGCACCTTCCTGTACTTCGCCTACTTCATTCTGATGCCGTTCTACACCAGGCTCGAGAAGACCAAACCGGTTCCGGAAAGGGTGACTGGCTGATGAAAAAGTTATTTTTTGCTCTGATTTTTGCTGCGCTGCCTGTGCTGTCTTTCGCCGCCGAACACGGTGGTCCGGAGCTGGAAAAAGTCGACATCGACGTGTCCGATAAAGCTGCCCTGCAGGACGGTGCGCGCACCTTTGCCAACTATTGCATGGGTTGCCACAGTGCCAAGTTCCAGCGTTACGAACGGGTGGCCGATGATCTCGGCATTCCCCACGACATGATGCTCGAGAAGCTGGTGTTTACTGGCGCCAAGATCGGCGACCACATGAGCATCGGCATGCAGCCGGCAGACGCCAAGACCTGGTTCGGTGCGGCACCGCCGGACCTGACCCTGGTGGCGCGTGTGCGTGGCACCGACTGGCTCTACGGTTATCTGCGCTCGTTCTACGAAGATCCGGCGCGCCCTTGGGGCGTGAACAACAAGGTCTTCCCGAACGTCGGCATGCCTAACGTGCTGGTCGGCCTGCAAGGTCGTCAGGTGGTGGGCTGCAAGCAAGTGCAAATCGTCGAGGACGGCAAGAAGCAATACGATCCGCTGACCGGTACGCCGCTGACCCATGAAGCGTGCGATCAGTTGACCATCGTGCCGAAAACCGGTGCTCTGAACGAAGAGCAGTTCGATGAGAAGGTCAAGAATCTGGTAACCTTCCTGGCTTACTCGGCTAACCCGGTTAAGCTGCAACATCAGCGCATCGGTACATACGTCTTGCTGTACCTGGCGTTCTTCTTTGTGTTCGCCTACCTGCTCAAGCGTGAATACTGGAAAGACGTGCACTGATACGCTTCAAGCATTGCTGTTAATCGCGCGCGCCCAAGGGTGCCTCCGATAACGCAATGTCTGGTTCGCCAGGCATTGCGGGAGGCGCCCTCTGGGCGCGCGCGTTTTTCCGGTTCCAATCATTTCAACAAGCGAGGAGGATCGCCATGGGCGTGACCAATCGGTTGGCCTGTTACTCCGACCCCGCCGACCACTATTCCCACCGAGTGCGCATCGTGCTTGCAGAGAAGGGTGTCAGCGCCGAAATCATTTACGTGGAAGCTGGCCGCCAGCCGCCTAAACTGATTGAGGTGAACCCTTACGGCAGTCTCCCGACACTGGTCGATCGCGACCTGGCGTTGTGGGAGTCGACCGTGGTGATGGAATATCTGGATGAGCGTTACCCGCATCCGCCACTGATGCCGGTTTACCCGGTGGCGCGTGCCAACAGCCGTCTGCTGATTCACCGTATTCAGCGCGACTGGTGTGGTCTGGTGGATCTGATCCTGGATCCGAAAACCAAGGAAGCCGCGCGTGTCGTGGCGCGCAAGGAATTGCGTGAAAGCCTGACGGGCGTGTCGCCACTGTTTGCCGACAAGCCGTTTTTCCTCAGTGAGGAACAAAGTCTGGTGGATTGCTGCCTATTGCCAATACTCTGGCGTTTGCCGATTCTGGGTATTGAACTGCCGCGGCCGGCCAAGCCGCTGCTTGATTATATGGAGCGCCAGTTTGCGCGTGAGGCTTTCCAGGCGAGTCTGTCTGGCGTCGAACGCGATATGCGCTAAGGCTTAAGGAGCCGCTATGAACTCCAGTCGACCTTATCTGGTCCGCGCGCTCTACGAGTGGATTGTGGATAACGATTGCACCCCGCACATGCTGGTCAATTCCGAATACCCGGCAGTGCAGGTGCCGCAAGGTTTCGCCAGCGACGGGCAGATTGTCCTGAACATTTCGCCCAGTGCCGTGCGGCACTTGCACATGGACAACGACGTGGTGACCTTCGAGGGTCGCTTCGGTGGCGTTCCGCACAGTCTCTATGTGCCGATCAGTGCAATTCTGGGTATTTATGCCCGGGAAAACGGTCAGGGCATGGTGTTCGATCTCGAGTCGCCGATGGATGACGAAGACGATGTCGAGCCTGATGACGATTTGCCGCCACCCGACAGCGAGCCGCCGCGCCCAAGTGGCCGGCCAAGTTTGAAAGTGGTGAAGTAATAAAAAAGGCGACCCGAGAGGGTCGCCTTTTTTATTACGTAGGAGCTACCGAAGGCTCGGGCCGCGTTCGGACGATCTTTTGATCTTGTTTTTGACGATCAAAAGATCGCAGCCTCGTTTCACTCGGCAGCTCCTACAGAAGTGCAGATCAATCGATGTATTCGAACAGCTTCACGATCTTCTGCACGCCGGCAACGCCTTGCACCAGATTGGTCGCCTGTTGTGCTTCCTGTTTGGTCAGCAGGCCCAGCAGGTAAACGATACCGTTCTCGGTCACGACCTTGATGCGCGAGCCGGGAATGCTGGCGTCGGTCAGCATCTGGGTCTTGATCTTGGTGGTCAGCCAGGCGTCGTTCTGGCGAGCGAGGAAGCTTGAAGGTGCAATCACTTGCAGTTCGTTGTGCACTTTCTTCACGCGCTGCACGTTGGCGGCGGCCTGTTCGGCCTTGGCCTTGAGGTCTTCGCGCGGCGTCTGGCCGGCAAGCAGGACCACGCCGTTGAAGCTGGTGACGACGATATGTGAATCCTTGTCCAGGCCTGGGTCGGCCTTGGCCACGTTGACGCCGACTTTGGTTTCGATCAGCGAGTCGTCGATTTTACTGCCGAAGGTTCGGGTGCCGCGGTCGTCTTCAATCGGCGCTTCACGGCTGGCATTCACCACCGAGGTGCAGCCGCTGATGCCGAGGCACAGGGTCAAGGCCAGAAGGCCAAGGCGATTAGGGGTCATTCTTCACTCCCGAACAGTTGGCTGTCGATCAGATCGCAGAGGCAATGGATCGCCAGCAGATGGACTTCCTGAATACGTGCAGTGACATGGGCCGGTACGCGAATCTCGACATCTTCAGGCAGCAGCAGTGAAGCCATGCCGCCGCCATCGCGGCCAGTCAAAGCTACGACAACCATTTCGCGATCATGTGCGGCCTGGATCGCTTGAATAATGTTTGCGGAGTTGCCGCTGGTCGAAATCGCCAGCAATACGTCGCCGGGTTGACCCAGTGCGCGGATCTGCTTGGAGAACACTTCGTTGTAGCTATAGTCGTTGGCGATCGAGGTGATGGTCGAGCTGTCGGTGGTCAGAGCGATGGCCGGCAGGCTCGGGCGTTCACGCTCGAAGCGGTTGAGCAGCTCGGAGGAGAAGTGCTGGGCGTCGCCGGCAGAGCCGCCGTTGCCGCACGAAAGCATTTTGCCTTCGTTGAGCAGGGCGTTGACCATGATCTGGCTGGCTTGCTCGATGTGCGGTGCAAGTACGTCCATCGCCTGTTGCTTGGTGTCGATACTGGCCTGGAAAAGCTGGCGAATTCGGGATTGCATGTCCATCTGTGTGACCTTAAGTAGCGCGGCTGTTCGGCACGTGAATGTGCAGCCCGCAAAGCAAAGAGCAAAAATTGTCGGTGAAAGTGTCCGGGGTGGTGTGCAGAGAATCAACCATCGAACGCATTCTGCAACCAGTTCAACTGATCCGGGTGCCTGTCGATGGCCACCACGTCGAAGCGGCAAGGGGAATCGGCCCAGCGTGACTCGCGCTGAAGGAAATGCTGTGCGGCGAAAATCAGCTTCTGCCGTTTGCGCTCATCGATGCTAGCGAGCGCGCCACCCCATTGAGTGTTTTTTCTGTAGCGGACTTCGACGAATACTACTGTATCGCCATCAAGCATGACCAGATCAAGCTCGCCCCGTTTGCATGACCAGTTCTGCGCCAGCAGGCGCAGACCCTGGTGTTGCAGATGCTCGAGCGCCTGGCGCTCGGCATCTTTACCGCTTTGCAGGTGCGAGCCGTCGGGCATCAGCGCGGGGTGTCCGGCAGGCGTTGAACCTGACCGTTGACGAACTGTGCCCATGGCAACTGACGCACTACGCGTTGGGTCTGGGTCATGCCCAGGCTACCCGACTGACCTTCGATGCGGCTGTCCGGCAGCGCCTTCAGCTGACCCAGGCGCGGCGCCAGACGGTAGGCGTCGACGCCCATGGCGTAAAGGCGACCCAGGCTGCCGGCCGCTTGCGGCCATTGCGCGGTGACTTGCTGACGCAGCGGGTCATTGGCTTCCAGCAACCATGGGGTTTCGCAGAAGCGCACGCCGTTCATGTCGTTGTACTGGTTCACATCGCCGCTGGCGCTGTACACGTGGGAGGTTGCGTACACAGGAACATCACCCGCGTACTGGAAGTTCAGGGTCGGCTTGATCTGCTGCGCTTGCTGCGGGGTGGCTGCCAGGAAGATGAACTCGATGTCCTGGCGACGCGACGGCTGAGCGGCGACATTGGTGCCAGCAGCGTTTTGCAGGCTCTTGGCGCGGGCTTCGCTTTGACGCAGCTGGAACATGTCAGCGATCTGCTGGGCCAGTTGCACTGGCTGATCAACGCGTTCGGTGGCAACGATGCTGCCGCCATTGGCCTGCCAGTCCTGGCTGAACGCACGCAATACGCGGTCGCCCCATTCGCCTTTCGGCACCATGATCGCCGCGCGATGCAGGCCGTCGGCGCGGGCGCGACGCGAAACTTCGCGAGCTTCATCTTCAGCCGCCAGACCGAACTGGAACAGTTGCGCCGGACCTTGATCGCCTTCGCTGTAATTCAGCGCGAGGGTGGTGATTGGCAGTTGCGGACGGGTGCTCAATTGCTTGACCAGCGGTTTTTCCAGCGGGCCGACCACCAGTTGCACGCCATCGGCCTGGGCCTTGCGGTAGAACTCGTCCATCGAGGTCAGTTTGGAGCTGTCGTAAAACTCGATGGCGGGCGGCTTCTGACCGGCCTGTTGTGCTTGATAGTGCGCCGCCATGAAACCTTCACGCAGCGCTTTACCGACTGAGGCCAGTGGGCCGTCTTGCGGCAGCAGCAGGGCAATCTTGCTCAGGGGCTGGCTGGCCAGTTCCTTGAGTTTGGTCAGTGGCAGCGGCAGGTTGATTGCTGCTGGGTGCTTTGGATTCTGTGCGCGCCAGGCATCGATCGCCGCTTGCTGCTGTTCAAGGGTGCCGGCGGTTTTCACAGCCAGGGCCAGGCCCATCCAGCCGCCGAGATCGTCGGCGGTGTTGGGTTGCAGTTGATCGGTCGGCAGCGAAGCGATCAAAGTCCAGATGGCTTCGTGGTTCTTGCTCGCGGCTTCGCCTTTGAGCATTGGAGCGATGAAGATGCGCTCACGAGCGGCTGCCAGGGTCTGGCCGTCGGCTTCCAGTGCGCGGGCGTGCACGGTGCCGGTGCGAACTTGCTGATCTTCCGGCATTTCGCTCAGGTGCTGCAGGCTCGGATGGCTCAGAGCGGTCAGCGCAGCTTTCGGCTGATTACGCGTCATTGCCAGCTCAGCGGACAAGGTGCTGGCAAAGATCTGCTGGCCTGGCTTCAACTGCTCCATCGGCACTTGTTGCAGGATCTGCGCGGACTGGCCGGCATTGCCCTGGCGATAAGCGAGGTCTGCCGCGCTCAAGCGCAACAACGCGGCTTTTTCCGGCGTCTTGGCCTGGGTAGCCTGTTCGAGCAGTT
Source organism: Pseudomonas sp. m6p (assembly GCF_055760375.1). NCBI lineage: Bacteria > Pseudomonadati > Pseudomonadota > Gammaproteobacteria > Pseudomonadales > Pseudomonadaceae > Pseudomonas > Pseudomonas sp. m6p. The sequence goes on along the minus strand of NZ_CM147084.1, from coordinate 4,606,965 downwards.
GCTCGATGCTGGCATCCGGAGTCCGTGGAAGTTCGCCAAGGCTGGAGGAAGGGGAGCTGGCGCAGGCCGCCAATAAGGCAGCGAGGCAGAGGGCAGTGAACAGCCGCAGGCAAGCGATCATGTAAGTGTTCCTGATACTCGATCAAATTAGCGTGGAATTGTACCCAAGCGCTGGCCGGGGCGCGATGTTACTGGCGTGAAACCGTCAATTTAGCTGAAGCAAATGTTGCGGCATCGCACAAAGGCGCGCAAAACCGGCGTCGGCCGGAACGCATCGCAAGCCTCGTGACGCGTTACAATGCCGGCTTTTACCGATCATGAGGTGTGCGCTTTGACTGCTCCAGGTCCTTTGAATTCCGCTGCTGGCTCGCTTTATGTGGTGGCGACGCCCATCGGCAACCTGGACGACATCAGCGCCCGGGCTCTGAAAATCCTCCGCGAAGTGGCATTGATCGCCGCCGAAGACACGCGGCACTCGGCGCGCTTGATGCAGCACTTCGGTATTGCCACGCCGCTGGCCGCGTGCCATGAACATAACGAACGTGATGAAGGTAGCCGCTTTATTACCCGTTTGCTGGCAGGCGATAACGTCGCGCTGATATCTGATGCCGGGACACCGCTGATTTCCGATCCGGGTTATCACCTCGTGCGTCAGGCGCGGGCGGCGGGCATCAATGTGGTGCCGGTGCCGGGTGCCTGTGCGTTGATCGCAGCGCTGTCGGCGGCGGGGCTGCCCTCCGACCGGTTCATTTTTGAAGGCTTCCTGCCGGCCAAGTCGGCGGGGCGCAAGGCGCGCCTGGAATCGGTAAAGGAAGAGCCACGCACGCTGATTTTCTACGAGGCCCCGCATCGCATTCTCGAGTGCCTGCAGGACATGGAAGCGGTGTTCGGTGGCGAGCGTCAGGCGTTGCTGGCCCGGGAAATCACCAAGACCTTCGAGACGCTCAAAGGCTTGCCGCTGGCTGAGTTGCGGGCGTTTGTCGAGTCCGACAGCAATCAGCAGCGCGGCGAGTGCGTGGTGCTGGTCGCGGGCTGGTCTGCGCCGCAGTCCGAAGACGCCGTCAGCAGCGAAGCGATGCGCGTGCTCAACCTGCTGCTCGAAGAGATGCCGCTCAAGCGAGCCGCCGCTCTGGCCGCGCAAATCACCGGCGAGCGCAAAAACGTGCTGTATCAGGTCGCACTGGAACAGCAGAAGGGCGAGTAACCCGTCGCGCAGGCGGGTTTCACGGCTATTAGCGCTTGTTCTTCGGGCGCTCTGCCGTTAACCTGCGCGGCGGAGAGTCGATCGGACAGTCGCTGCCCTCTATGAAAATTAGAGGGGGGAGGAAAGTCCGGGCTCCATAGGGCGAAGTGCCAGGTAATGCCTGGGAGGCGTGAGCCTACGGAAAGTGCCACAGAAAATAACCGCCTAAGCGCTTCGGCGCCGGTAAGGGTGAAAAGGTGCGGTAAGAGCGCACCGCACGTCTGGCAACAGTTCGTGGCTAGGTAAACCCCACTTGGAGCAAGACCAAATAGGGTCCCAAGGCGTGGCCCGCGCTGGGACCGGGTAGGTTGCTAAAGATGTCCAGTGATGGCCATCGTAGACGAATGACTGTTCAAGACAGAACCCGGCTTACAGATCGACTCTCCACCTTTTTCTTTCCCTGCTTGAATCAATGGCATCAGGGCTGGTTATTATCGGCAGGCCTGCGCTAAAGTCCGGCAGCGGCAAATGCAGTAATAGCCATTTCCCACCTTGCTTCAATCAACAGCAGAAGCGCTTTTGTAATACCGAAAAAATCTTACTCTTAACAAATTACTTTAACTTCCGAGCGCAGCTTTCAGTGCTGCATCAAGTTATTGGTCAAAAGTATCCGCCAAATTGTCGTTGCCCCTCCTTTTAAGCTCCTAAATCTCCGTTCTGTAAGGGTTTTCCTTTAATCCGCGCCTTGACGGTGTGGTGGGCGCATTCCTATAGTGTGCGCAAGTGGCGGAAAGTGGCATGAAGTGGGTTTTTTGAGCTCAAAACGATAAAAATTGGAGAAACGCTGACGTGTTTCGCGGAGCTAACGCTATCAGTCTCGATGCTAAGGGCCGTCTCGCCATGCCGAGCCGGTACCGTGACGAGCTCGTTTCGCGTAGTTCCGGCCAGTTGATCGTGACCATTGATGCCGTTGATCCGTGCCTGTGTGTCTACCCGCTCGACGAGTGGGAAATTATTGAAACCAAGTTGCGTGCACTCCCTTCGCTGCGCGAAGAGAACCGTCGCCTGCAGCGTTTATTGATTGGTAATGCCGTCGACCTCGAGCTCGACGGCAGTGGTCGTTTTCTGGTTCCACCGCGTCTGCGCGAATACGCCAAGCTTGATAAGAAAGCGATGCTGGTGGGCCAACTGAACAAGTTCCAATTGTGGGACGAGGATGCATGGAACGCGGTATCTGCCGCTGACCTTGCTGCTATTCAACAACCGGGCGCCATGCCTGACGAACTGCGTGATTTGATCCTGTGACTATTGATAGCGGCTTTAACCACATCACCGTACTGCTTGACGAAGCCGTCGAGGCTCTCGCCGTACGCCCTGATGGCTGCTATCTGGACGGTACGTTCGGGCGCGGCGGGCATAGTCGGCTGATCCTCAGCCAGCTCGGGCCGGACGGCCGACTGATCGGATTCGACAAGGATCCTCAAGCGATTGCCACCGGGCAAACGCTAGCGGCCGAAGACGGCCGCTTTGTCGTTGTGCAGCGCAGCTTTGCCGAACTGGGTTCGGTGGTCGCCGAACAAGGGCTGAGCGGCAAGGTCAGCGGTATCCTGCTCGATCTCGGCGTGTCGTCGCCGCAACTGGATGACGCCGAGCGCGGCTTCAGTTTCCTCAATGACGGCCCGCTGGACATGCGCATGGATCCGTCCCGTGGCATCAGCGCCGCCGAGTTCGTCAACACTGCGCCGGTGGAAGAAATCGCCCGGGTGTTCAAGGAATATGGCGAAGAACGTTTCTCCGGGCGCATGGCCCGTGCCGTGGCCGAGCGCCGCGACATCAAGCCGTTCGAGCGCACCGCCGATCTGGCCGAAGTCTTGAAAGTCGCCAACCCAGCGTGGGAGAAGGGCAAGAACCCGGCGACCCGCGCGTTCCAGGGCTTGCGCATTCACGTCAACAACGAACTGGGCGATCTGGAGGCCGGCCTCGAAGCCGCCCTGGATGCGCTTGAAATTGGCGGCCGCCTGGTGGTCATCAGCTTTCACTCGCTGGAAGACCGCATCGTCAAACTGTTCATGCGCAAGCTGGTCAAAGGCGAAGCCGACAACCTGCCGCGCAACCTGCCCGTGCGCCACGTGGCGTTCGAACCGAAAATCAAAATCCATGGCAAAGCGCAGACGGCCTCCGACGCCGAACTCAAAGCCAACCCACGTTCCCGTAGCGCTGTCATGCGTGTTGCGGAGAAGTTGCGGTGAGCAAGCTTTTCGCCAAGCCCCTGCCGGGCGGCAGCTTTATCATGCTGCTGCTGTTTGTCGGCGTGCTCGTGTCGGCCATCGGCGTGTCCTACAGCGCGCACTGGAACCGGCAGTTGCTTAACACCCTTTACAACGAACTCAGCGTGCGCGACAAGGCGCAGGCCGAGTGGGGGCGTCTGATTCTCGAGCAAAGCACCTGGACAGCGCACAGCCGCATCGAAGTGCTGGCCACTGAACAATTGAAAATGCACATTCCGGGCGCGGCTGACGTGAAGATGGTGGCGCCATGATGAAACTCGAAGGCGCACTCTTCCCGTGGCGCTTCCGCCTGATGGTGGCTCTGCTCGGCGTGATGGTCGCGGCGATCTGCTGGCGCATCATCGACCTGCAAGTGGTTGACCGTGACTTCCTCAAGGGGCAGGGCGACGCGCGCAGTCTCCGTCACATCCCGATTCCTGCTCACCGTGGTCTGATCACCGACCGTAACGGCGAGCCGTTGGCCGTGAGTACCCCGGTGACGACGCTGTGGGCCAACGCTAAGGAAATGCAGACGGCCAAAGAGAAGTGGCCGGCACTGGCCGCGGCGCTGGGGCAGGATCCGAAAGCCCTGGCCGAACGTCTCGAAGCTCAGGCCAACAAAGAATTCATTTACCTGGTGCGCGGGCTGACCCCCGAGCAGGGCCAGGCTGTGCTCGACCTGAAAGTGCCGGGCGTTTACGGCATCGAAGAATTCCGCCGCTTCTACCCGGCCGGTGAAGTCACCGCGCACATGGTCGGCTTTACCGACATTGACGATCACGGGCGTGAAGGCGTCGAGCTGGCCTACGACGAGTGGCTGGCCGGGGTGCCGGGCAAGCGGCAGGTCATCAAGGATCGGCGCGGTCGGCTGATCAAGGATGTCCAGGTCACCAAGAACGCCAAGGCCGGCAAGCCCTTGGCGTTGTCGATTGACCTGCGTCTGCAATACCTGGCGAACCGCGAGCTGCGCAACGCGATCATCGAGAACGGCGCCAAGGCTGGCAGTCTGGTGATCATGGACGTGAAGACCGGCGAGATTCTCGCCATGGTCAACCAGCCGACCTATAACCCGAACAACCGTCGCAACCTGCAGCCGGCGATGATGCGTAACCGCGCGATGATCGACGTGTTCGAACCGGGTTCGACCATGAAAGCGATCTCGATGAGCGCCGCCATCGAGTCCGGTCGCTGGAAACCGACCGACACCGTCGAGGTGTATCCGGGCTCGCTGCAGATCGGCAAGTACACGATCAAGGACGTTTCGAAGACCGAAGGCCCGGTGCTGGACATGACCGGGATTCTGATCAACTCCAGTAACGTCGGCATGAGTAAGGTCGCGTTCGATATCGGCGGTGAAACCATTTACCGTCTCGCACAGAAAGTCGGACTCGGACAGGACACCGGCCTGGGCTTTCCGGGCGAGCGCGTCGGCAACCTGCCGAACTACCGCGACTGGCGCAAAGCCGAAACCGCGACACTGTCTTATGGCTACGGTATTTCCGTGACCGCAATCCAGCTGGTGCACGCATTCTCGGCGCTGGCCAACAACGGGCGTCTGGCGCCGCTGACCCTGATCAAAACCGACAAGCCGCCGCAGACCACTCAGGTATTGCCGGAAGCGGTCGCGAAAACCATGCAAGGCATGCTGCAGCAAGTGATCGAAGCACCGCGCGGCGTGTTCCGTGCGCAGGTGCCGGCGTATCACGTGGCCGGCAAGTCGGGTACTGCGCGTAAAACGTCGGTGGGCACCAAGGGTTACGCCGAAAACTCCTACCGCTCGCTGTTCGCCGGTTTCGGCCCGATGAGCGATCCGCGTTACGCCATCGTGGTGGTGATCGATGAACCGTCCAAGGCCGGTTACTTCGGTGGTCTGGTGTCGGCGCCGGTGTTCAGCCGTGTGATGTCCGGCACCCTGCGCCTGATGAACGTAACCCCGGACAACCTGCCGACTACCCAACAGGCCAACGCTACCCCGGTCGTTCCGCTGAAAGCCAATGGAGGGCGCGGCTGATGTCTCTGAGTCTGAACAAGATATTCCCCCACGCCGGCCATGATCTGTTGATCCGTGAATTGGCGCTGGACAGCCGCAACGTGCGCGCGGGCGACCTGTTCCTCGCTGTGCCCGGTGGCAAGTTCGATGGCCGTGCGCACATCGCCGATGCCTTGCAGCGCGGCGCGGCTGCGGTTGCGTATGAAGTGGAAGGCGCCACCGTGCTGCCGATCACCGAAGTGCCGTTGATTCCGGTCAAAGGCCTGGCGGCGCAGTTGTCCGACATCGCCGGGCGCTTTTATGGCGAGCCGAGCCATCACTTGAACCTGATCGGTGTTACCGGCACCAATGGCAAAACCAGCGTGACCCAACTGGTCGCGCAGGCACTCGATCTGCTTGGTCAGCATTGCGGCATCGTCGGTACGCTGGGTTCCGGCTTCCATGGCGCGCTGGAAAGCGGCCTGCACACCACGCCGAATCCGATCGCCATGCAAGCCACTCTGGCCGACCTGAAAAAGGCCGGGGCCAAAGCCGTGGCCATGGAAGTGTCGTCCCATGGTCTGGATCAGGGCCGGGTCACTGCATTGGCGTTCGACGTCGCGGTGATGACCAACCTGTCCCGCGACCACCTGGATTATCACGGCACCATGCAGGCGTACGCCGAGGCCAAGGCCAAGCTGTTCGCCTGGAATGACCTGAAGTGCCGCGTGGTCAACCTCGACGACGATTTCGGTCGGCAGTTGGCCGGCGAAAAACGCGAGTCGCGTTTGATCAGTTACAGCCTGCTCGACAGCAGCGCCTATTTGTATGTCCGCGAAGCGCAGTTCGATGACCACGGCGTACGAGCCACGCTGGTCACGCCGCAGGGCGAACACCACCTGCGCAGCACGCTGCTCGGTCGTTTCAACCTGAGCAACGTGCTGGCGGCGGTCGGCGCTTTGCTCGGTCTGGATTACGCGCTCGACGAAATCCTCAAGGTGCTGCCGAAACTTGAAGGCCCGGCCGGGCGCATGCAGCGTCTGGGTGGCGGCACTCAGCCACTGGTGGTGGTCGATTACGCCCACACCCCGGATGCCCTGGAAAAAGTTCTGACCGCGCTGCGTCCACACGTCAAAGGCCAGTTGCTGTGCCTGTTCGGCTGTGGCGGTGATCGTGATCGCGGCAAGCGTCCGCTGATGGCGGAAGTGGTCGAGCGTCTGGCCGATCGCGTACTGGTCACCGATGACAACCCGCGCACCGAAGATCCGGCGCAGATTTTCGACGACATCCGCGCCGGTTTCACCGCTGTGGATAAAGTCACCTTCGTCGCCGGCCGTGGTCAGGCGATTGCCCAGCTGATCGCTGCTGCATCGGCCGATGACGTGATCGTGCTGGCCGGCAAAGGTCATGAGGACTATCAGGAAATCAACGGCGAGCGGCACGCTTTCTCCGATCTGGTCGAGGCCGATCATGCCCTCACCGCGTGGGAGGTGGCCCATGCTTAAGGCCCTGACATTGAGCGAACTGACCAACGTGCTCGACGCACGTCTGATCAGCAGCGACGCCAGTTTCGATGGCGTCAGCATCGACAGCCGTGCGATCACCGCTGGCCAACTGTTTATTGCCCTGACTGGCCCGCGCTTTGACGGTCATGACTACCTGAACGATGTCGCCGGCAAAGGCGCGGTGGCGGCACTGGTCGAGCGTGAAGTCGCCGACAGCACCTTGCCGCAACTGCTGGTCAAGGACACCCGTCAGGCCCTCGGCCAGTTGGGTGCGCTGAACCGTGCCGCGTTCACCCAGCCAGTCGCGGCCATCACTGGCTCCAGCGGCAAGACCACGGTCAAGGAAATGCTCGCGAGCATCCTGCGTACCCGCGGTCCGGTGCTGGCGACGCGCGGCAATCTGAACAACGACCTCGGCGCGCCGCTGACCCTGCTCGAACTGGCGCCGGAACACACTGCCGCCGTGATCGAACTGGGCGCCTCGCGTCTGGGCGAAATCGCCTACACCGTCGGGCTGACCAAGCCGCACGTAGCGATCCTCAACAACGCTGGCACTGCCCACGTTGGCGAGTTCGGCGGGCCTGAAAAAATCGTCGAGGCCAAGGGCGAGATCATCGACGGTCTCGCGGCAGATGGTATTGCCGTGCTCAACCTCGACGACAAGGCCTTTGGTATCTGGAAGCTCCGCGCCGGCGCACGCAAGGTGCTGACCTTCTCCCTGAGCAATCCGCAGGCAGATTTCTACGCCAGCGACCTGAGCACCGATGCCCGGGGTTGCCCGGCCTTCAACCTGCATACACCTGAAGGTGTGGAGCACGTTCAGCTGAACCTGCTCGGCACCCATAACGTCGCCAACGCCATGGCTGCCGCCGCTGCCGCTCACGCCCTGGGCGTGTCGCTGTTCGGCATTGCCACCGGGCTTGGCGCGGTACAACCGGTCAAGGGTCGCACCGTCGCGCAACTGGCGAAGAACGGCATGCGCGTGATCGATGACACTTACAACGCAAACCCCACCTCCATGTGCGCTGCCGTTGATATACTCGCCGGCTTTTCCGGCCGCACCGTCCTGGTGCTCGGAGATATCGGCGAGTTGGGCGACTGGGCGGAGCAGGGGCACCGCGACGTGGGCGAATACGCCCGGGGCAAGGTTTCCGCGCTTTACGCGGTCGGGCCGAACATGGTCCACGCCGTGAACGCATTCGGCCAAGAGGCGCATCACTTCGGCACGCAAGCCGAACTGATCCAGGCCCTCGACGCCGAGCAGGACACAAACACCACCATTTTGATCAAGGGTTCGCGCAGTGCGGCGATGGAAAACATCGTTGCGGCTCTGTGCGGGTCCAGTCTGGAGAAACATTAATGCTGCTGCTGCTAGCGGAGTATCTGCAACAGTTCTACAAAGGCTTCGCGGTCTTCCAGTACCTGACCCTGCGCGGGATCCTCGGTGTGCTGACCGCGCTGGTTTTGTCGCTGTGCTACGGCCCGTGGATGATCCGCACCCTGCAGAACCGTCAGATCGGCCAGTCCGTTCGCAACGACGGCCCGCAATCGCACCTGTCCAAGTCGGGTACGCCGACTATGGGCGGCGCGCTGATTCTGTCTTCCATCGGTGTCAGCACCCTGCTGTGGGCTGACCTGAGCAACCGCTACGTCTGGGTCGTGCTGCTGGTGACTCTGCTGTTCGGCGCCATTGGCTGGGTCGACGACTACCGCAAAGTGATCGAGAAGAACTCCCGTGGCTTGCCAAGCCGCTGGAAATATTTCTGGCAGTCGGTCTTTGGCCTGGGCGCAGCGATCTTCCTTTATATGACCGCCACCACGCCTGTGGAGACCACGCTGATCCTGCCGATGCTCAAGGACTACAGCATTCCGCTGGGCGCCGGTTTCATCGTGCTGACCTACTTCGTGATCGTCGGTTCGAGCAACGCGGTCAACCTGACCGACGGCCTCGACGGTCTGGCGATCATGCCAACCGTGATGGTCGGCGGTGGCCTGGGCATCTTCTGCTACCTGTCGGGTAACGTGAAATTCGCCGAGTATCTGCTGATTCCTTACGTGCCGGGCGCAGGCGAGCTGATCGTGTTCTGCGGCGCGTTGATCGGTGCGGGGCTCGGGTTTCTCTGGTTCAACACCTACCCGGCGCAAGTGTTCATGGGCGACGTCGGTGCTCTGGCACTCGGCGCGGCACTGGGCACCATCGCAGTGATCGTCCGTCAGGAAATCGTCCTGTTCATCATGGGCGGTGTGTTCGTGATGGAAACCCTGTCGGTGGTTATCCAGGTGGCCTCTTTCAAGCTGACCGGGCGCCGTGTGTTCCGCATGGCACCGATTCACCACCACTTTGAACTCAAGGGCTGGCCCGAGCCTCGCGTGATCGTCCGTTTCTGGATCATCACCGTGATTCTCGTGCTGATCGGCCTTGCCACCCTGAAGCTGAGGTAGAACGAGTGTCTCTGATCGCTTCTGACCACTTCCGCATCGTTGTCGGCCTCGGCAAGAGCGGCATGTCCCTGGTTCGCTTCCTGGCGAACCGGGGCGTGTCGTTTGCCGTCGCCGATACGCGGGACAATCCACCGGAACTGGCCACGCTCAAGCGTGACTATCCGCACGTGGAAGTGCGTTGTGGCGAGCTGGACGTCGAATTCCTGTGCCGTGCCGACGAGCTCTACGTGAGCCCCGGCCTGGCGCTGGCGACCCCGGCCCTGCAAGCCGCTGCCGCCCGTGGCGTGAAAATGTCCGGCGACATCGAGCTGTTCGCGCGTAACGCGCGGGCGCCGATCGTGGCCATCACCGGTTCCAACGCGAAAAGTACCGTCACCACCCTGGTCGGCGAGATGGCGGCTGCAGCCGGCAAACGCGTCGCGGTGGGCGGCAACCTCGGCACGCCGGCGCTGGACCTGCTCAGCGACGACGTCGAGCTGTACGTGATGGAGCTGTCGAGTTTTCAGCTGGAAACCACCGACCAGCTCAACGCCGAAGTGGCCACCGTGCTCAACATCAGCGAAGACCATATGGACCGCTACAGCGGCCTGCCGGCGTACCACCTGGCCAAGCACCGGATCTTCCGTGGCGCCAAGCAGTTCGTGGTCAACCGTCAGGATGCGCTCAGCCGTCCGCTGATCGGCGAGGGCCAGCCGTGCTGGACCTTCGGCCTGAACAAACCCGATTTCAAGGCCTTCGGCCTGCGCGAAGAAGACGGCGAGAAATACCTGGCCTTCGAATTCCAGAACCTGATGCCAGTGCGCGAACTGAAAGTGCGCGGCGCGCATAACCAGGCCAATGCCCTCGCGGCACTGGCACTGGGGCATGCGGTCGGCCTGCCGTTCGACGCCATGCTGTCGGCACTGCGCAATTTCACCGGCCTCGAACACCGCTGCCAGTGGCTGCGTGATCTCGACGGCGTCGGTTACTACAACGATTCCAAGGCCACCAACGTCGGCGCCGCACTGGCCGCCATCGAAGGCCTGGGTGCGGATATCGACGGCAAGGTCGTGCTGATCGCCGGTGGCGACGGCAAGGGCGCCGAGTTCAACGATTTGCGCCATCCGGTGGCGGCCAACTGCCGCGCCGTGATCCTGATGGGGCGCGACTCCGACAAGATCGGCGCAGCCATCGGTGACGCCGTGCCGCTGATCCGCGCCGGTTCGCTGGTCGAAGCCGTCGAGCAATGCCGCGCGGTCGCCCAACCGGGTGACGTGGTGCTGCTGTCGCCGGCCTGCGCCAGTTTCGACATGTTCAAGAATTACGAGGATCGTGGTCACCAGTTCGTCCGCGCCGTGGAGGATCTGGCATGAGCCTGCGCAATATCATCAAGCCTTACCCGTCTCCGATCATTACCGGCCGTGGCATCGACCTCGATTTCCCGATGCTCGCCGGCTGCCTGGCGCTGCTGGGCCTGGGCCTGATCATGATCGCCTCGGCCTCCACCGAAGTGGCGGCGGCGCAGTCGGGCAGCGCGCTGTACTACATGATTCGCCACCTGATCTATGTGGCGCTGGGCCTGGGTGCCTGCATCATCACCATGATGATTCCGATCGCCACCTGGCAGCGTCTGGGCTGGATGATGCTGATCGGTGCATTCGGTCTGCTGGTGATGGTGATCGTCCCCGGGATCGGCCGTGAAGTGAACGGTTCGATGCGCTGGATCGGTTTCAGCTTCTTCAACGTACAGCCGTCGGAGATCGCCAAAGTCTTCGTGGTGATCTACCTCGCCGGTTATCTGGTGCGTCGGCAGAAAGAAGTGCGCGAGAGCTGGATGGGCTTCTTCAAGCCCTTCATCGTGCTGCTGCCGATGGCGGGCCTGTTGCTGATGGAGCCGGACTTCGGTGCCACCGTGGTAATGATGGGGGCTGCGGCGGCGATGCTGTTCCTCGGCGGAGTCGGGCTGTTCCGCTTCTCGCTGATGGTGGTTCTCGCAGTCGGGGCCGTGGTCTTGCTGATTCAGATGCAGCCCTACCGGATGGCGCGTCTGACTAACTTCGCCGACCCGTGGGCCGACCAGTTCGGCGCCGGTTATCAGTTGTCGCAGGCGTTGATTGCCTTCGGTCGCGGTGAGTGGCTGGGCGTTGGCCTGGGCAACAGCGTGCAGAAACAGTTCTATCTGCCTGAAGCGCACACCGACTTCGTGTTCTCGGTGCTGGCCGAAGAGCTCGGCGCCGTCGGTTCGCTGTGCACCGTGGCGCTGTTCGTGTTCGTGTGTATTCGCGGCATGTACATCGGTCTGTGGGCCGAGAAGGCCAAGCAGTTCTTCGCCGCGTATGTGGCCTACGGTCTGTCGTTCCTGTGGATCGGTCAGTTCCTGATCAACATCGGGGTGAACGTCGGTCTGCTGCCGACCAAGGGCCTGACCCTGCCGTTCCTCAGTTATGGCGGCAGTTCCCTGGTGATCTGCTGCGCCTGCCTCGGCTTGTTGCTGAGGATCGAGTGGGAGAGTCGGACTCACCTGGGCAGTGAAGAGATGGAGTTCCATGAGAGCGACTTCGCCGAGGAGCCGAACCATGGGCGCTAACGTATTGATCATGGCCGGCGGCACCGGTGGCCACGTGTTCCCGGCGCTGTCCTGTGCCCGCGAATTCCAAGCGCGCGGCTACACCGTGCATTGGCTCGGCACGCCACGCGGGATCGAAAACGATCTGGTACCGGCTGCAGGTCTTGAACTGCACCGCATCAATGCCACGGGTTTGCGTGGCAAGGGCAAGCTGTCGCTGCTCAAGGCGCCGTTCATGTTGCTCAAGTCGGTGTGGCAGGCGCGGGCGGTGATTCGCAAGCTGCGTCCAGTCTGCGTGGTCGGCTTCGGTGGTTATGTGACCGGGCCTGGCGGGATTGCCGCGAAACTGGCCGGTGTGCCGGTGATCGTTCACGAACAGAACGCCGTGGCCGGCACCGCCAATCGGTTGCTGGTGCCGTTCGCCGCCCGGGTGTGTGAAGCGTTCCCCGACACCTTTACTCTGTCGGACAGCCGCCGTACCACCGGAAACCCGGTGCGCAGCGAGCTGTTCCTCGAAACATCGCGACCGGCTCTGGCCGGGCGCAAAGCGCGTTTGCTGATCCTCGGCGGAAGCCTGGGCGCAGAACCGTTGAACAAGTTGCTGCCTGAAGCCTTGGCGCAAGTCCCCGCCGATTTGCGTCCGGACGTGTTTCATCAGGCCGGCAAAAACCACGATGAAGTGACTGCAGAGCGCTATCGCGCCGCTGGCGTGGATGCGCAGGTGCAGCCGTTCATCAAAGACATGGCCCAGGCCTATGGCTGGGCTGACCTGGTGGTGTGCCGCGCTGGCGCGCTGACCATCAGTGAGCTGGCCGCCGTTGGTCTGCCCTCGATGCTGGTGCCTTTGCCCCACGCGATCGACGATCACCAGACCCGCAACGCCGATTATTTGGCCCGTGAAGGCGCTGCCTTCGTGATGCCGCAAAGAACGACTGGTGCCGCGGACCTTGCCGCGCGCCTGACAGAGGTCTTGATGCAACCGCAACGACTCGAAGAAATGGCCCAAGCGGCCCGCCGTCTGGCCAAACCCGATGCCACCCGTAGCGTGGTCGATACCTGCCTGGAGGTGGCCCATGGTTGAGAATCAGAAAGCCATGCCACAACCGGAAATGCGCCGCATCCGTCGCATCCACTTCGTCGGTATCGGCGGCGTGGGCATGTGCGGCATCGCTGAAGTGTTGTTGAACCTGGGCTATGAAGTGTCCGGTTCCGACCTGAAGGCTTCGCCGGTGACCGAGCGTCTGGAATCGTTCGGTGCGCACATCTATATCGGTCACCGTGCCGAGAACGCCGCTACCGCTGACGTGCTGGTGGTCTCGAGCGCTGTGAACACTTCCAACCCGGAAGTGGCGACCGCCCTTGAGCGCCGTATCCCGGTGGTACCGCGTGCCGAGATGCTCGCCGAGCTGATGCGCTATCGCCACGGCATCGCCGTCGCCGGTACTCACGGCAAAACCACCACCACGAGCCTGATCGCTTCGGTGTTCGCCGCCGGTGGCCTGGACCCGACCTTCGTCATCGGTGGCCGTCTGAATGCGGCGGGTACCAATGCCCAGCTCGGCACCAGTCGCTATCTGATCGCCGAAGCCGACGAAAGCGATGCGAGCTTCCTGCACCTGCAACCGCTGGTGGCGGTGGTTACCAACATCGACGCCGACCACATGGCGACCTACGACGGTGACTTCAACAAACTGAAGAAAACCTTCGTCGAGTTCCTGCACAACCTGCCGTTCTACGGTTTGGCGGTGATGTGCCTGGACGATCCGGTGGTGCGTGAAATCCTGCCGCTGGTCAAACGTCCGACCGTGACCTACGGCTTCAGCGAAGACGCCGACGTGCGCGCGATCAATGTGCGCCAGCAAGGCATGCAGACGTTCTTCACCGTGCTGCGTCCTGACCGCGAGCCGCTGGATGTTTCCGTGAACATGCCGGGCAACCACAACGTGCTCAACTCGCTGGCGACCATCTGCATCGCCACCGACGAAGGCGTCAGTGATGAAGCCATCGTTCAGGGCCTGTCCGGGTTCCAGGGCGTTGGCCGACGCTTCCAGGTCTACGGCGAACTGCCGGTGGACGGCGGCAACGTGATGCTGGTCGACGACTATGGTCACCACCCGACCGAAGTCGCGGCGGTGATCAAAGCCGTGCGCGGTGGCTGGCCGGAGCGCCGTCTGGTGATGGTCTACCAGCCGCATCGTTACAGCCGCACCCGCGACCTGTACGACGATTTCGTCAATGTACTGGCCGATGCCAACGTGCTGCTGCTGATGGAAGTCTATCCGGCCGGCGAAGAGCCGATCCCGGGCGCGGACAGCCGCAAGTTGTGCAACAGCATCCGTCAGCGCGGTCAGCTCGACCCGATCTACATCGAGCGCGGTGTCGACCTCGCGCCGCTGGTCAAGCCGCTGCTGCGTGCCGGCGACATCCTGCTGTGCCAGGGCGCCGGGGATATCGGCGGTCTCGCGCCGAAGCTGTTGAAAAGTGAATTGTTCGCCGGCGCCGTGGCGGCGTCGGTCGAGGGGAAGTTGAAATGACTGCTGCCTACGCCAACCTGTTCTCCACCATCGCGCCGAAAGACTTCGGGCGTGTCGCCGTGCTGTTCGGTGGCATGAGTGCCGAGCGTGAGGTTTCGCTGAAGTCCGGTAACGCTGTGCTCGACGCGCTGCAAAGCGCGGGTGTGGACGCGTTCGGGATCGACGTCGGCGAGGATTTTCTGCAGCGTCTGCTGAGCGAAAAGATCGACCGTGCGTTCATCATTCTCCACGGCCGTGGCGGTGAGGACGGCTCCATGCAGGGCCTGCTCGAATGCGCCGGCATTCCCTACACCGGCAGCGGCATCCTCGCCTCGGCACTGGCGATGGACAAACTGCGCACCAAGCAGGTCTGGCACAGCCTCGGGATTCCGACGCCGCGTCACGCCGTGCTGTGCAGCGAAGCCGATTGTATTTCCGCGGCGACGGAACTGGGCTTCCCTTTGATCGTCAAACCGGCGCATGAAGGTTCAAGTATCGGGATGGCCAAAGTGAGTTCTGCGTCCGAGTTGATCGACGCATGGAAAGCGGCCAGTACCTACGATTCGCAAGTCTTGGTGGAGCAATGGATTCAAGGTCCGGAGTTCACCATCGCCACCCTGCGTGACCAGGTGTTGCCTCCTATCGCCCTGGGTACACCGCACACGTTCTACGACTACGACGCCAAGTACATCGCCAACGATACCCAGTACCGCATTCCGTGCGGGCTGGATGCCGCCAAGGAACAGGAACTCATGGATCTCACGGCCAAGGCCTGTGAGGCGCTGGGTATTGCCGGTTGGGGCAGGGCGGACGTGATGCAGGACGCCGACGGACAGTTCTGGTTCCTGGAAGTGAACACCGCACCGGGCATGACCGATCACAGTCTGGTGCCGATGGCGGCCCGTGCTGCCGGTCTGGACTTCCAGCAACTGGTTCTGGCCATTCTGGCCGCCAGTGTTGAAGGCTCCGGTAACACAGAGGCGCGAGGTTAAGACCATGCAAGGCGCTCATCTCAGACATCAGCCACCCGCACCCGGCCGCAAGCCGGTGCCGCGGGGTGCCAGCCGAATGGTGGCCAAAGAGCCGATGTCCGCGCGCCTGCCGAAAGCCAATTTCGGCTTTCTGAAAAGCCTGTTCTGGCCGGTGCTGCTGGTGGCGCTCGGGTTCGGTACCTACGAAGGCGCGCAGCGTTTGCTGCCTTACGCCGACCGGCCGATCACCAAGATCGCTGTGCAGGGCGACTTGAGCTACATCAGTCAGCAAGCGGTGCAGCAGCGAATCGCCCCGTACGTCGCGTCGAGCTTCTTCACCATTGATCTGGCCAGTATGCGTACCGAGCTTGAGCAGATGCCGTGGATCGCCCACGCCGAAGTACGCCGGGTGTGGCCGGACCAGGTGGTGATCCGCCTCGAAGAGCAACTGCCCGTGGCCCGTTGGGGCGACGAGTCGCTGCTCAACAACCAGGGCCAGGCGTTTACGCCCAAGGAGCTGGCGAACTACGAACACCTGCCACAGCTGTTCGGCCCACAACGGGCCCAGCAGCAAGTGATGCAGCAGTATCAGGTGCTGAGCCAGATGCTCCGGCCGCTGGGTTTCTCGATCGCGCGCCTGGAACTGCGTGAACGTGGCAGCTGGTTCCTGACCACCGGTGCCGGCAGCTCCGGCCCCGGCATCGAGCTGCTGCTGGGACGCGGCAACCTGGTGGAAAAGATGCGCCGCTTCATCGCCATCTATGACAAGACGCTTAAAGACCAGATTACGAACATTGCGCGCATCGATCTGCGCTACGCCAACGGCCTCGCTGTTGGCTGGCGGGAACCAGTAGCGCCGACGACAGCCCAACCCGCTGTCGCAAAGAATTAAGAAGAGGCAGGACCCATGGCAAACGTGCAAAGCGGCAAAATGATCGTCGGTCTGGATATCGGCACCTCCAAGGTGGTGGCGCTGGTAGGCGAGGTCGCGGACGACGGCACGCTGGAAATCGTCGGTATCGGTACTCACCCGTCCCGCGGCCTGAAGAAGGGCGTGGTGGTGAACATCGAGTCCACCGTGCAATCGATCCAGCGCGCGATCGAAGAAGCCCAACTGATGGCCGGCTGCCGCATTCACTCGGCGTTCGTCGGCGTGGCCGGCAATCACATCCGCAGCCTGAACTCCCACGGCATCGTGGCGATTCGTGACCGCGAAGTGAGTTCGGCTGACCTGGAGCGCGTACTCGACGCCGCCCAGGCCGTGGCGATCCCGGCTGACCAGCGCGTGCTGCACACCCTGCCGCAGGATTACGTGATCGATAACCAGGAAGGCGTCCGCGAGCCTCTGGGCATGTCCGGCGTGCGTCTGGAAGCCAAGGTTCACGTGGTCACCTGCGCCGTCAACGCCGCACAGAACATTGAAAAATGCGTGCGTCGCTGCGGCCTGGAAATCGACGACATCATTCTCGAGCAACTGGCCTCGGCCTACTCGGTACTGACCGACGACGAAAAAGAGCTGGGCGTCTGCCTGGTCGACATCGGCGGCGGCACCACCGACATCGCGATCTTCACCGAAGGCGCGATCCGCCACACCGCGGTGATCCCGATTGCCGGTGATCAGGTGACCAACGACATCGCCATGGCGTTGCGCACCCCGACCCAGTACGCCGAAGAGATCAAGATCCGCTACGCCTGTGCCCTGGCCAAACTGGCCGGTGCCGGTGAAACCATCAAGGTGCCGAGCGTTGGCGACCGTCCACCGCGCGAACTGTCGCGTCAGGCCCTGGCCGAAGTGGTCGAGCCGCGTTACGACGAACTGTTCACCCTGATCCAGGCCGAACTGCGTCGCAGCGGCTACGAAGACCTGATCCCGGCGGGCATCGTCCTGACCGGCGGTACCTCGAAGATGGAAGGTGCCACCGAGCTGGCAGAGGAAATCTTCCACATGCCGGTGCGCCTGGGCGTGCCGCACGGCGTGAAAGGTCTGGATGACGTGGTGCGCAACCCGATTTATTCCACTGGCGTTGGCTTGCTGATGTACGGCCTGCAGAAGCAGTCCGACGGGATCTCGTTCTCGGGCATCGGCAGCCGCGACAGCTACAGCAACGATGAGCCACAGGCGCCGTTGCTGGACCGATTGAAGAAGTGGGTTCAAGGCAACTTCTAAAGCTTTACCGCAACACCGCTACAAAAATGCAGTAGGCGAAAAAACTAGAGAATGTAAGGAGAGGGAAAATGTTCGAACTCGTAGACAACATCCCCGCAAGCCCGGTAATCAAAGTTATCGGTGTTGGCGGTGGCGGCGGCAACGCTGTCAACCACATGGTCAAGAGCAACATCGAAGGCGTTGAATTCATCTGCGCCAACACTGATGCTCAAGCGCTGAAAAACATCGGCGCGCGCACCATCCTGCAACTGGGCACCGGTGTGACCAAAGGCCTGGGCGCCGGCGCCAACCCGGAAGTCGGCCGTCAGGCTGCGCTGGAAGATCGCGAGCGCATCGCTGAAGTGCTGGCCGGCACCAACATGGTGTTCATCACCACTGGCATGGGCGGCGGTACCGGTACCGGTGCTGCGCCGATCATCGCCGAAGTGGCCAAGGAAATGGGCATCCTGACGGTTGCGGTCGTGACCCGTCCGTTCCCGTTCGAAGGCCGCAAGCGTATGCAGATCGCCGACGAAGGCATCCGCATGCTCTCCGAAAGCGTCGATTCGCTGATCACCATTCCGAACGAGAAGCTGCTGACCATTCTCGGCAAAGACGCCAGCTTGCTGTCGGCGTTCGCCAAGGCTGACGACGTACTGGCCGGTGCCGTGCGCGGTATCTCCGACATCATCAAGCGTCCGGGCATGATCAACGTCGACTTCGCCGACGTGCGTACCGTGATGAGCGAAATGGGCATGGCGATGATGGGCACTGGCTGCGCCAGCGGTCCGAACCGTGCACGTGAAGCGACCGAAGCGGCCATCCGCAACCCGCTGCTGGAAGACGTGAACCTGCAAGGTGCACGCGGCATCCTGGTGAACATCACCGCCGGTCCTGACCTGTCCCTGGGTGAGTACTCCGACGTGGGTAGCATCATCGAAGCCTTCGCTTCCGAGCACGCAATGGTCAAGGTCGGTACCGTGATCGATCCGGACATGCGCGACGAACTGCACGTTACTGTGGTTGCCACCGGTCTGGGCGCGAAAATCGAGAAGCCTGTGAAGGTCATCGACAACACCGTTCACACCTCCATGGCTGCCGCTCAGGTTCAACAACCGGCTCCTGCGCGTCAGGAAGCTCCGGCGGTGAACTACCGTGACCTGGACCGTCCGACCGTCATGCGCAACCAGGCTCAGGCCGGTGCTGCGACTGCCGCGAAGATGAACCCGCAGGACGATCTGGATTACCTGGACATCCCGGCATTCCTGCGTCGTCAGGCCGATTGATGGAATGTATCAGGGCTATGACGGTGATTGGTGTTCAGCAAAGGCTCGGTCTGCTATTATCGCCAGCCTTTGTTGATACCAGTTCGCAATTTGCGCTGAAGCGGCCCAAGCCATGATTAAACAACGCACACTGAAAAATATTATCCGTGCCACAGGTGTAGGCCTGCATTCCGGGGAGAAGGTCTACCTGACCCTCAAGCCTGCGCCTGTCGACACTGGCATTGTGTTTTGTCGCGCTGACCTCGACCCTGTGGTGCAGATTCCTGCCCGCGCGGAAAACGTCGGTGAAACCACTATGTCGACGACGCTGATCAATGGCGACGTCAAAGTGGACACGGTAGAGCACTTGCTCTCGGCCATGGCTGGCCTGGGCATCGATAACGCCTACGTCGAGCTCTCCGCGTCCGAAGTCCCGATCATGGATGGCAGCGCTGGACCGTTCGTATTCCTGATTCAATCGGCTGGCCTGGAAGAGCAGGACGCCGCCAAGAAATTCATCCGCATCCTGCGTGAAGTGACAGTGGAAGACGGCGACAAGCGCGCCACTTTCGTCCCTTTCGAAGGGTTCAAGGTGAGCTTCGAGATCGATTTCGATCACCCGGTTTTCCGGGACCGCACCCAAAGTGCAAGCGTGGATTTTTCCAGCACTTCGTTCGTAAAAGAAGTCAGCCGCGCGCGTACTTTCGGTTTCATGAGTGACATCGAGTACCTGCGCAAGCACAACCTCGCACTCGGCGGCAGCGTTGAAAACGCGATCGTGGTGGATTCCGATGGTGTACTGAACGAAGACGGTCTTCGCTACGAAGACGAATTCGTGAAGCACAAGATCCTCGATGCGATTGGCGACCTGTACCTGTTGGGTAACAGCCTGATTGGTGAGTTCAAAGGCTTCAAGTCCGGTCATGCACTGAACAACCAGCTGCTGCGCAAGTTGATTGAGCAGACAGATGCTTGGGAAGTCGTGACGTTCGAAGACGCCAGCACTGCACCGATCTCTTACATGCGCCCGGTTGCGGCAGTGTAAGTAAAAAACCTCTCTAGTTTTTTGAAGGCCATCCTCGGATGGCCTTTTTTTATGCCTTTATTCAAAGCAAAAGATCACAGCCTTCGGCAGTTCCTACAGGGAAAGTTAGTCCAACTGTAGGAGCTGCCGAAGGCTGCGATCTTTTGATCTTACGAACTGACTACGCGATTGCGACCGCTCTCCTTGGCCTGATACAGCGCCTTGTCCGCCGCAAACAGCAGTTGCTCCAGCGACATCTCGACAGCCGATGTCCAGGTACTGATACCGATACTGACGGTCATTGCCACGTCCGCGCCCTCGACCCTCGGCATCTGCTCCACCGCCTGACGAATGTGTTCAGCAATTTGCCGGGCACCGCTGCTGTCGGTTTCGGCGAGAATCACCGAGAACTCTTCGCCGCCGTAACGGGCGACCAGATCGCCGGGGCGGCGCACGTTCGCCGTGATCACCTTGGCCAGTTCGCGTAGCGCCTGGTCGCCGGCCTGATGCCCGTGACGGTCGTTGAACGCCTTGAAGTGGTCGGCATCGATCATCATCACCGACAGCGGCTTGCCCGAACGCTGGGCGCGGAACCATTCGTGGCGCAGCGACTGATCGAGCATCCGCCGGTTGGCCACGCCGGTCAGCGCATCGGTGGCAGCCAGTTGCGCCAGCTCGCGTTCGGCGCGCTGGCGCAAACGCAGCTCGCGGGCGAGCAGCCAGGTCAGCCACAGCAGCCCGGCACACAGCACGCCGGTGGCGCCACTGATCAACAGTGCCGTGCGTCGCCAAGTGCCGAACACCTCATCACTGGAGAGCGCGACCATCACCGTCAGCGGCAAGTTGCCGACCCGCGAATAGGTGTAAAGCCGTTGCTGGTGGTCCATGCTCGAAGTGCTGGTGAAACTGCCGCTGCCATCCTTGTCGCCGAGAATCCGCACCACGTTGGGCCGGTTACCGAAACTCTTGCCGATGGAGTCGCTTTGCAGATGCGGCTTCTGCGCCAGTAGCACGCCGTCGCTGTTGATGATGTTCAGCGTGCTGTCTTTGCCGATGTCGAGGCTGTTGAACAACTGATCGAAGTAGTCCAGTTTCATCGACGCCACCGCCACTCCGGCGAATTCGCCGGTGTCCGAGGAGATCCGCCGACTGAAGCTGATGCGCCACTGATTGGCGTCGTCGCAATCGCAGCGAGTCTTGAATGGGCGGCTGATGAACATGCCGGTATCGCGGTTGAAGGCGTGGGCGAGAAAGTAATCACGATCGGCAAAGTTGCCCGGTTTCGGTTCGATCCGCGATGAGTCGGCAACCACATCGCCATGCTTGTCCAGCAGGAGAATGTCGCCCTTGAAGCGCGCGGTGGTCGAGCGGTCGAACAATGCCAGATGGCGAATCTGCGGGGTGACGTCGCGCAAGTCATCGCGCTGGGCGGCGGCGATCAGGCCTTGCAGGGTCAGGTCGTACAACTCGACCGTGCGCAGGACGTCGGCGTCGATCAACTGGGCGATGGTGGTGGCACTGCGGGTGGCCGCTTCCTGAGCGTTGGCGTGCTCACGAATCAGCAGAAAAGTGACGATGCACAGAATCGCGATCACGGTCAGCGAACTGCCGCAGATCAGCAGCAATTCGGGGCGTCCGGGCTTGCCCGCCAGAGGTGGGGTACGGCTCGCGATCATGATGGGGCTTTCGATTGGGCTGAGACTTATAAGAGTAGTTGCACAAACACGGAACCGTCTGTGGCGAGGGAGCTTGCTCCCGCCGGGTTGCGCAGCGACCCCCTTGCTTTCGAGGAGGGGCCTGCTACGCAGTCCAGCGGGAGCAAGCTCCCTCGCCACAGGTTCTGCGCCAGTCGCGACTGACTTGAGGTGATCTTAGAAGACGTTGATCGGGTAGTCGACAATCACGCGGTATTCATCGGTGTCGGTATCGATCGCGCCGTAGCCGTTGCCGCCACGGTTGGTCGCCCATTGCAGGCGCACCGCGAGATCTTTCGCCTGGCCGCTCTGCACCACGTATTTCAGATCGAGGTCGCGCTCCCAGTGCTTGGCGTTGCGACCGTCGGCGCTGTACCACGAGGCATAGCCTTTGCTGTCCGGATCGACCTTGGTCAGGTCCACGGTGCCACGCGAATAGGAAACTGCCGACGTCAGACCCGGCAGACCGAGACCGGCGAAGTCGTAGGCGTACTTGAGCTTCCACGAGCGCTCGTTGGGGCCGTTGAAGTCCGAGTACTGTTGCGAGTTGTCGAGGTAAACGCTGTCGCCCTGGCTGATGTAGTCGAACGGCGTGTTGCCGTTCACGCGCTGGTACGCAGCGGTGACGCTGTGGTTGCCGATGCCGACGGTGAAATGCAGGCTGTAGGTGTTGTTGTCGATGTTACCCAGCAGCGCGTCGCCGGTGTCCTGCGTGTGGTAGAAGTGCAGGCCCGGGTTGAGGCTGACCAGATCGTTCAACTGCCAGGTGTAGTCCAGGTCGTAGTAGTACTGGTTCCAGATGTCCTTCAGCTCGGCGGCGTACAGATTGCTGGTAAGCCCTTCGACGCCGCTCCAGGACACGCCGGCCCAGTTCAGGTGGCGGCTTTCGTCGCCCTCGGCGAGTTTGCCGTACGAGGTGCCGATGCGCTGGCGACCGCTCTGGTTGTACGGCTTGGTGAAACTGGCCTGGCCACCTTCGAACATCCAGCCGTCGAAGCCGTGGTTGGTCAGGCTGACGCCACGAAAGGTCTGCGGCAACATGCGCGATTCACCGCCGGCAATCACCGGGTTGGTGAGGAACAGGTCACCGGCCTTCAACTCGGTATCGAACGCGCGCATTTTCAACGTGCCACCTGCGGTCGAGAACGAGCCCGGCGCTTTGCCATTGCCATCGCTGATCGGCAGGATGCTCGAGCCATCGGTACCGCCACCGCCGTCGAGCTTCAGCCCGAGCATGGCGTGGGCGTCGATGCCGAAGCCGACCGTGCCTTCGGTGTAACCCGACTGGAAGATCCCGAGAAAACCCTGACCCCACTCGATGTTATCGTCCGCCTGCTGCAGGCGGTTGCGATTCATGTAGTAGTTGCGAGCGTTGAGGTTGAGGCTCGAGCCTTCGACGAAACCTTCCCTGGCGGCTTCGTCGGCATGGGCGGCGGGGGCAATCGTTGCGGCAATTGCAATGAACAACGGGGTGAAGCTGACTGGGTAACGCACTTGCGATGGAGCTCCTTGGGTCAACTGACACTTCAATGTCTTGAGGTGCGGGATATTTCTTGTTGTTACAGACGAACCAAACGGCTTTCAGACCACAACGAAAAAAGGCCGCTGAAAGGCAGCGGCCTGGAAGGACGACGGTTGAACGGGAAGAGCCAAACAACCGCGTCGAGGGAAATGTTTCGCGGTGCGCGACTCAGCTGTCTTTCTCGGCCGCTTGAGCCTGGGAAGTGGCGGCCTGTGGGGCTTGCGAGGCGTCTTGCGACTTGGCCATCACTTCTGCCCGGGACTGTTCGAACGCGTGAGCGCGAGCAGCATTCTGCGCGACGAACGCCTGCGATTCTTCAGCCATCGCCATCGGCGACAGGATCAATGAGGACAAAACGAAAGCGCTGGCAATACCCATACTGTTGGACATCTTGAAAACCTTCTTGCTTGGCAAGTGCTGTTTGGTGCGGGCAAAGATAAGGTTGCCGGGCGCCGAGAAACAGCGTGATTTTCATAAATGACTGTTGCGCAGGAGGTAAAAGTCGAAGGTCTCGGTGCAGCCAAGAGCAACCCCCTCACCCCAGCCCTCTCCCCCAAGGGGGCGAGGGGGAAAGGGAGCAGATCGGGGGCTTTTCAAAACTTGAGTTCAACTGGATATTTCAGGTCGATGCAACTCCAGAGAACAGCTCGGTCAGTCCCCTCTCCCTCCGGGAGAGGGTTAGGGTGAGGGGCTTCTAAACAGGCAAATAAATCCCGAAGGTATTCATCCCCCGATCACTTCGCACAAACACATCCCCACCGTGCATCAGCGCAATCGCCTTGACGATCGCCAGCCCCAATCCATGGTTGTTGCCGCTGTTGCTGCGCGAGGCATCGACTCGATAGAAGCGCTCGAACAGACGCGGCAAGTGCTCGCTGGCAATCGGCGATCCCGGGTTGGCCACACCAATGCTGACCTGATGGTCTTCAACCTCGATCCGCACTTCGATCACCTTGCCCGGCTCGGTGTGCTGCACGGCGTTGCTCAGCAGATTGATCAATGCCCGGCGCAGATGCGCGATCTCGATGCTCACCTGTGCATCGCCACTGACGTGGACCTGCACTTGCGCGTCTTCGAGGATGAAATCCAGGTACTCAAGCGTGGTCGCGACTTCATCGGCCAAAGAAGTCTCGGTCAGTTTGGTGGCCTTGCTGCCCTGGTCGGCGCTGGCCAGAAACAGCATGTCGTTGATGATCGAACGCAGGCGTTCCAGCTCTTCGAGGTTCGATTGCAGCACTTCGAAGTAATGCTCGGCGGAGCGCCCGCGGGTCAGCGCGACCTGGGTCTGGCCAATCAGGTTGGTCAGTGGCGAGCGCAGTTCATGGGCGACATCGGCGTTGAACGATTCCAGTCGTGAGTAGGCCTGTTCGACCCGCTCCAGCGTGGAGTTGAACGAATCGACAAACTGCTCAAGCTCCGGCGGCAATGGCGACATCCGCAAGCGTCCGGCCCGCAGGGGGGGCGCGAGGCGCTGGGCTTCGTCCGACAGTTTGATCAACGGCTTGAGGCCGATTCGCGCGACCCAGTACCCCAGCGCCGAGGCCATCAGTACACCGACAATCGCGAGGCTGACGAGAGCGATCAACAGCTTGTGTTGGGTCTCGTGGAACGTTTCGGTGTCGATGCCGATCATGAACCGCAGCGGCGGGCGCTGATCCTTGGCCGGCAACTCGGTGAGCAGCACTTTCAGCGGATAAGGATGCTCGGGCAATTGCAGGTCATGCATACCGGTTGGGCCTTTGGCGAAGGCGCGGATTTGCGCGTCAGGCTCGCCATACTCGTAACCGGGATCAGCGCTGACCACCCAGAAACGGATGCGCTTGTCCTCTTCGCCGAGCAGCTTGAGCTTGGCGTTGATCTTCACCCAATGCTCGGGTGTGCCGTAACGATTGAGCGCCGATTCGAGCACGCTGTAACGCGCATCCAGCTCGGCTTCCGGGAGCAGGCCCAAGCCCTTGTCGACCTGTTGATACAGCGCGCCGCCGATCAACAGAAACACCAGCAGCGCCACCAGGGTGAACATCCCGCTTAAACGCAGGGCAATCGAATTACTGGACACCACGGCTCTCCAGCACATAACCCATGCCACGAATCGTGTGCAGCAGTTTCTCGTCGAACGGCCCGTCGAGCTTGGCCCGCAGACGTTTGATCGCGACTTCGACGACATTCGCATCGCTGTCGAAATTGATGTCCCAGACCATCTCGGCAATCGCGGTTTTCGAGAGGATTTCACCTTGCCGGCGGGCGAGGACGCTCAGTAGCGAAAACTCTTTGGCGGTCAGGTCCAGCCGGGTGCCGGCGCGGGTAGCCTTGCGGCTGATCAGGTCGATCCACAGGTCGGCGATGCTCACTTGTACCGGTTCATGCCCGCCGCTGCGTCGGGTCAGCGCTTGCAGGCGCGCCACCAGTTCGAGGAAGGAAAACGGCTTGCCGAGGTAATCATCGGCGCCGTCGCGCAAGCCCTTGATGCGATCTTCGACGCGCTCACGGGCGGTGAGCATGATCACCGGAGTCTGCTTGCGCGCACGTAACGCGCGCAGTACGCCAAAGCCGTCCAGGCCCGGCAACATCACGTCGAGGACGATCACCGCGTAGTCGCTTTCCAGCGCCAGGTGCAGGCCTTCGACGCCGTCGCGGGCCAGGTCCACGGTGTAACCCTGTTCCGTCAGACCGCGGTGCAGATAGTCCGCGGTTTTTTCCTCGTCTTCGATAATCAGAACGCGCATGACCGCCTCAGTCTGTAGTCGCCAATGCCGTCGTGGGCATTGGTTTGGGCCTGTGGAACAGCCGCTCAAGCCACAAGTATATGACCGGCGTGGTAAACAGCGTCAGCATCTGGCTGACCAGCAAGCCGCCCACCACCGCGATCCCCAGCGGCTGGCGCAGTTCGGCGCCGGTGCCATAACCGAGCATCAGCGGCAGGGCACCCAGCAGGGCGGCGAGGGTGGTCATGATGATCGGCCGGAATCGCGTCAGGCACGCCTCGTAAATCGCATCCTGCGGCGGCAAGCCGCGATTGCGCTGCGCCTCAAGGGCAAAGTCGATCATCAGAATTCCGTTCTTTTTGACGATACCGATCAGCAACACCAAGCCGATCAACGCCATGATCGAGAAGTCCTGGCCGCAGATCCACAGCATGATCACCGCACCGAGACCGGCTGCCGGCAGGGTCGAGATGATCGTCAGCGGATGCACGAAGCTCTCATAAAGCACGCCGAGAATGATGTACACCGCCACCAGCGCCGCGAGAATCAGCCACGGCTGACTGGCCAGCGAACTCTGGAACGCCTGCGCCGCGCCCTGGAAATTGCCGCTGATCGCGGTCGGCATGCCGATCTCGGCCTTGGCCTGATTGAGCAGAATCACCGCATCACCCAAGGCCACGCCGGGCGCCAGGTTGAACGACAGGTTGGCGGCCGGGAACATGCCGTCATGAGCAATCGACAGCGGGCCGATGGTCGGCGCATCGAATTTGGCCAGCGCCGACAGCGGCACCATCTCGCCACTCAGCGGCGAGCGCAGGTAGAAATAGTTGAGGCTTTCGGCCTTGCCGCGTTGCTTGGTGTCCAGTTCCAGAATCACGTTGTACTGATTGACCTGGGTCTGAAATTCGTTGATCTGGCGCTGGCCGAAGGCGTCGTACAGCGCTTCGTCGACGTCACTGGCGGTCAGGCCAAAACGCGCGGCGGCACTGCGGTCGATGCTGATGTGGGTGATGCTGCCGCCCAGTTGCAGGTCGTTGGAAATGTCGCGGAACGCCGGGTTGCTGCGCAGCTTTTCGGTCAGACGCTGGGTCCAGGTGGCGAGGGTCGCGCCGTCATTGCTCTTGAGCACGTATTGGTACTGCGCGCGGCTCGGCCCGGAGCTGAGGTTGATGTCCTGGCCGGCGCGCAGGTACAGGACGATGCCCGGGACTTTCATCAGTTGCGGACGAATGCGGTCGATGAACTGGCTGGCCGAGACGTCGCGGTCGCCGCGTTTTTTCAGGGCAATCCAGAAGCGGCCGTTGGCGATGGTCTGGTTGCTGCCGGACACACCGACCGAGTGCGAGAACGCCTGAACGGCCGGATCGGCGGCGACGATTTCGGCCATCGCCAGGTGTTTTTTCACCATGTCGCCGTAGGAAATATCCGCAGCGGCTTCGGTGGTGCCGAGGACAAACCCGGTGTCCTGCACCGGGAAGAAACCCTTGGGGATAAAGATGTAACCGGCAATCGCCAGTGCCAGCGACAGGCCGAACACGCCGATCATCAGTTTCTGGTGGGCGAGGGCACGGCGCAGACCCTTTTCGTACCAGGCCAGCAAGCGCTCGCTGAAGCCCGG
Organism: Pseudomonas sp. m6p; assembly: GCF_055760375.1. Classification (NCBI taxonomy): domain Bacteria; kingdom Pseudomonadati; phylum Pseudomonadota; class Gammaproteobacteria; order Pseudomonadales; family Pseudomonadaceae; genus Pseudomonas; species Pseudomonas sp. m6p. The sequence goes on along the minus strand of NZ_CM147084.1, from coordinate 4,579,596 downwards.
TTTGTCGTGGGCGTGGTGCACCGGTTTGCGCATGAACAGCGCGGCCAGCGTCGGCGCGAGGGTCAGCGACACCACCACCGAAATCAGAATGGTCGAGGTCGCCGTCAGGGCGAATTCCTTGAACAACCGCCCGACCACGCCGCCCATGAACAGCAACGGAATAAACGCTGCCACCAGCGAGAAACTGATCGAAACCACGGTGAAGCCGATCTCGCCGGCACCTTTGACCGCCGCTTCGCGCATGCTGTCGCCGGCCTCCAGATGCCGGTGGATGTTCTCCACCACGACAATCGCATCGTCCACGACAAACCCGACGGCCACGACAATCGCCACCAGCGTCAGGTTGTTCAGGCTGAATCCCAGCAGGTACATCAGGGCGAAACTGGCGGTCAGCGACACGCCGAGTACCGCCGAGACGATCATGGTCGCCGACAACTGGCGCAGGAACAGCGCCATCACTGCCACCACCAGCAGAATCGCGATCAGCAGAGTGATCTCGACTTCATGCAGCGAGGCGCGAATGGTCTGGGTGCGGTCGATCAAGGTTTTTACTTGCACCGAGGCCGGGAGCATGGCTTCGAGGCCGGGCAGGGCGGCTTGAATGCGGTCGACGGTTTCGACGATGTTGGCGCCGGGCTGGCGCGAGATCACCAAGTTCACCCCGGGTTGATCACCGGCCCAGGCCTGCACGTAGGCATCTTCCGAACCGTTGACGACTTTGGCGACATCGCGCAGGTGAACCGGTGCGCCGTCCTTGTAGGAAACGATGAGTTGGCTGTAGTCCTCGGGGTGGAACAACTGATCGTTGGTCGACAGCGTGGAGATGCTCGATTCGCCGTACAACGCACCTTTGGCGAGGTTGAGGCTGGTCTGCTGGATCGCCAGACGAATGTCGGCGAGTGTCAGGCCGATCGCCGCCAGTTTGTCGGCCGAGGCCTGCACACGGATCGCCGGACGTTGCTGACCGGTGATGTTGATCTGGCCTACACCGTCGATCTGACTGATCTGACGCGCCAGCAGGGTTTCCACCAGGTCGCTGAGTTCGGTGCCGGGCATTTGCGTCGAGCTGACGCTGAGGATCAGTACCGGGCTGTCGGCCGGGTTGACCTTCTTCCAGGTCGGCAGGGTCGGCATGTCCTTGGGCAGCTTGCCGGCGGCGGTATTGATCGCGGCCTGGACTTCCTGAGCGGCGGTGTCGATGCTCTTGTCGAGGGTGAATTGCAGGGTCAGCAGGCTGGAGCCGAGCGCGCTGCTGGAGGTCATCTGGGTCATGCCGGGGATGGCGCTGAATTGCACCTCCAGCGGCGTGGCCACGGACGAAGCCATGGTGTCGGGGCTGGCGCCGGGCAACTGCGCCGAGACCTGAATTGTCGGAAATTCCGCTTCCGGCAGTGGGGCAATCGGCAGGCGCGGGAAGGCAATCACGCCGACCAGCACCAATGCGATGGTCAGCAGAATCGTCGCGACCGGGTGATCGATGCACCAGGTGGAGACGCCTTTGTGCGCCTTCATGGTTTCGGCTCCGCTTGCACCACCTGTGGCGGCTCGCTCATGACCTGCACGGTCGAGCCGGGTTTGAGCCGCGACTGGCCGTCGGTCACCAGTACGTCACCGGCCTTCACGCCTTTGATGATGTCCTGCCCGCTGCCCTGATAGACCATCTGCACTTGTACGGCTTCGACTTTGTCGCCGTTCACGCGGTAAACGAAGTGTTGATCGAGACCGCGCTGTACGACAGTGGGCGGCACCACCAGCGCATTCTTATCCAGTGCCGTCTGAATTTTTACCGTCACCAGCAGGCCCGGCCAGAGCTTCTGGCTGGCGTTGTCGAACTCGGCCTTGGCGCGGATGGTGCCGGTGTTGGCGTTGATCTGGTTGTCGATCAGGGTCAGGTGACCTTCGCCGAGCAGGTTGCCGGTTTCGCCATCGGTGTCGGCGCCGATGTAGGCCTTGACCTGAGCGTGCTGCGGGTCGTTGATCAGGCCCTGCAGGGTCGGCAGCATTTGCTGCGGCAGCGAGAATTCCACGGCAATCGGGTCGATCTGGGTCACGGTGAACAGGCCGGCGGTGTCGGTCATGCGCAGGAAGTTGCCTTCATCGACTGTACGAATACCGACGCGGCCGGTGACTGGTGAGCGGATCTGCGTGTAGGAAAGTTGTACCTGCGCCGCGTCAATCGAGGCCAGGTTGCCTTGGGCGGTGGCCTTGAGTTGGTTGACCAGGGCCTGTTGCTGGTCGTACGTCTGCTTGGAGACGCCGTCGTCGACGCTGAGCAGTTTGTAGCGCTTGAGGTTGACCAGGGCGACTTGCAGTTGTGCCTGGCTTTCGCCCAGTTGCGCGCGGGCCTGGTCAAGGCTGGCGCGGATAGAGCGGTCGTCGATGGTGGCGAGCAGGTCGCCTGCTTTGACGAGTTGGCCTTCCTTGACGAGGATTTTGGTGAGGATACCGTCGACTTGTGGGCGCACTACGACGCTGTGTAATGAGAGGACCGAGCCGATGCCGCTGGTGTAGCGGGGGACGTCTTTTTCGCTGACCGTGACGACGCGGACCGGGATGGCGGTCGGGGTGGCCAGTTTGGTCGGGGCGGGTTTCAGTGCCCACCATGTGCCTGCGGCGGCCAGGGCGATCACTACGGCTAGCAGGGCTTGGTTTTTCTTGATTCGCATGAAATGGGGCGCCAAGGGGCTGGAGTTTGGGCAGGTTGGGTCTTTATAAACTTGTTTGGGGGTCAGGAGGGTGACGGCTGGCTGTCAGCGCTGTCAGTTTCGCCGGGGTGTATATCCGTTTCTGCGGGGGTGGCTGATTATGGTTTCGCCCTTACGGCGACTCACTTTTTTTACAAACGCCAAAAAAAAGTAAGCAAAAAAACGCTCGCTCCTGCGTTCGGCCCGCTCGCTGGGGCTCGGGGTCCCTTCGCTGCGGGATTGATCCGGGCGCAGCGCCTACGGTTTGCTTCGCTGCACCTCCTCTCGCTGTGTTTGGCTGCGCCAAACGGTCGCTGCGCTCCCACCCCCGGATCAATCCCTCCACTCAGCCTTCCGATGTCGCCCGTGGATCAAGATCAAGAGCTGCAGCCGAGCTTGCGCTCATCCTGTTGAGTGGGGCGGCATGCGCCGCGTGCGGGTTGTACTTGTTTTCCCTGTAGGAGCTGCCGCAGGCTGCGATCTTTTGATCTTGCTTTTGCTTTTGCTTTTGCTCTTTTGTGGGAGCTGGCTTGCCAGCGATGGCGGCCTGACAGCCGACCAATCTCTGGCAGGTGTACTCGGTCCACCTGTGGGAGCGAGCTTGCTCGCGAAGACGCCTGTGCGGACGACGCATCTCTGCCAGCTATTGTTGTTAGCCGGTGCCAAAAAGGCTTCGATCATTCCCGATTCGGGACTCAAATGGCGACTAATCTTCTCAAGATCCAGCCCCGAGCGCGGATAAACATTGTGTAGCCCGGGTTTCGCTGGGCCTCACATCGGGAGTGTCTAGATATGAAGCTGAAAACCGCAATGTCATGTGTGCTTCTCCTGCTTCCACTCACCACGTTCGCCGCGCCCGGCAGTCAATTCGGCGAGATCCGTTTTACAGGGCAGATCGTTGATTCCGGCTGTGCAGTCGAGCGTGCGGGAGCGTTGTCTTCCACCGAGGCCCGTCGAGTTGAAATCAAGCCCGGTGTGAACGTCGATGTGGACACGTATCGCAATGCCTGCAGCCATCAGGCACTGCCGCTCTCCATGTCCTATGAACCGTTGCAGACCTCGACCGACAAAGGCATCGTCACCATCACTTACCTGTAAACCGTTCGGCGTGCGCTGCAAATCTGCAGGTGCTGTCGCAAGGCGCGCAGGTATACTGCGCGCCTTCGCGGCTCACTGTTCGGGCCGGACTTTTTGCTTTGCGGAGCTTTTATGACTTCCCCGATCCAACCGCCAGTTGACGACGCTGTGAGCGATGTCCCGGCCAAGCTGACCGACGCCAGCGAGACCAAACCCGAGATCCCGGCTTTCAAGTTCCCGTTCAAACCGGGTGAACTGGCGGCCGCCAAGGGTTCGAATCAGCCGTGGTACAAGAACGGCGCCAAGAATGGTCACACCAAGACCCCGGGCATGGCCCCGCCGGGTACCCGCCGTTCGATGGGCAAGCGCTGAGTTTCATCCCGCCTTCAGCCATCGACTGCGATTTTCCGTCGCAGTGATGGCTAAGTGCTCATCCCCTGAGCCAGATCAATATTTGACCAATTGGTGCGCTTAGAGTCAGCAGCCCTGCCGACTCTTCCCATAAAACGAGCGCGCTTTCCATGAAGATCAATCTCCCGGTAACCGGCCGTAACGTCGATGTGGCGCTGGATGCGAACATTCTTTCGACCACCGATCTGACCAGCGCGATCACTTACGCCAACGACGATTTCATTCAGATCAGCGGTTATAGCCGCGACGAATTGCTCGGCACGCCGCATAAATTGTTGCGTCACCCGGACATGCCGGCGCAGGCGTTTGCCCATATGTGGCAGACGCTCAAGAGCGGTCGTTCGTGGATGGGGCTGGTGAAGAATCGTTGCAAGAATGGCGACCATTATTGGGTCAGCGCCTATGTCACGCCGGTCACGCAGAACGGCGTGGCGGTGGAGTATCAGTCGGTGCGCACCCGGCCTGATGCGCGGTGGGTGGCCGCGGCGGAGCGGGTTTATGCGCAGTTGCGTGGCGAATTGAAGGGAAGGCGGCCGCTGCTCAGGTTAGGTTTGCGCGGCAGGATCACGGCGTTGGCCAGTGCGTTGCTGGGTGTGGTGTTGGGGATCGAGGCCTGGTTGCGTCCGGAGTCGGCGTGGATCGATGGGCTGGCATTTGTTGTCGGCAGCAGTCTCTGCACGTTGGGCGTGCGCTGGATCTTGCGGCCGCTGGAGCGGCTGAGCGAACGGGCGCGGCAGGTCGCGGACAATCCGTTGAGCCAGGGCATTTACACCGGGCGCGGCGATGAGTTCGGCCAGATCGAGTTTGCCCTGCAGATGCTCGAAGCCCAGGTCGGCGCGGTGGTCGGGCGTATGGGGGACGCATCGCAACAGTTGGCCGGGCATGCGGCGCAACTGGTTGATCATCTGCAAATAAGCCACAGCAGTTCGCTGGCGCAGCAGGCGGAAACCGATCAGGTGGCGGCAGCGATTCACCAAATGGCCGCCAGTGTCGCGCAGGTCGCCAGCCATGCGCAGCAGGCGTCGGTGGCGGCGGACCTGGCCGATACGGAAACCCGTGAAGGGCATTGGCTGGTCGGTGAAAGTCGCAGTGCGGTGTTGCGTCTGGCCGAGGAGTTGCGGCGGGCGACCGAGGTGATTCATCAGCTCGAAGGCCACAGCAGCGAGATTTCCGGGGTGCTGGAGGTGATCCGCAGCATCGCCGAGCAGACCAATCTGCTGGCGCTTAACGCGGCGATCGAAGCGGCGCGCGCGGGCGATGCCGGGCGCGGTTTTGCAGTGGTGGCGGATGAGGTGCGCGGGTTGGCGCGGCGCACGCAGCAATCGACCAACGAGATTCAACGAATGATCAGCACCCTGCAAAACGGCGCGCGCGATGCGGTGCTGGTGATGCAGCAAAGCAGTGAGCATGTGGATAACAGCGTCGAACAGGCACAGCGTGCGGCGCGGGCGCTCGATGGAATCAGCGAGCGGGTCGAGCAGATTACCGAGATGAGCCTGCAGATTGCCGCAGCGGTGGAGCAGCAGAGCGCGGTGAGCGAAGACATCCATCGCAATATCGTCAGCATTCGCACGGCGTCCGAATTGACGGTGGATGAGGGGCGGCTGAGTCAGCGCAACTCTGAGGATGTGGCGGGGTTGGCGGGGGATTTGCGCTTGCTGGCGCGGGAGTTCTGGGGGCGGCGGCAAGGACAGGATTGATGCTGTTCCCACTGGCCCCATCGCTGGCAAGCCAGCTCCCACAGGTTTCTCGAGTGTTCACACGACTTGTGCATGACATGGAACCTTGTGGGAGCTGGCTTGCCAGCGATGAGGCCAGTCCAATCGGCAGGAATTTCCGATCAAGCCGCGCGCAGCGAAATGAACGCATACGTCTGCGCCGGCTCCGTCACTACCTGCGCACCGGCCGCCAGCAATTGCCCGGCTACATCATCCCCGGACAAATGAAACAGCCATTCACTGGATGCTGTGTTCAGTGGCTGTGAAGACACCTGATCGATCACAGCCGCAAAAGCGTCCATCTGCGGCAAATACGCGGTAAACCCGTCGCCCTTGAGTGCTGTGGTGCGAATTCCCAGTGCGGCGCAGATCGCATCCTTGATCCGGATGTCATCGCGATCGGCCTGGCGCGAGCGCTGGATCAGCTCCAGCAATTCCTGGTCGACCAGCTCCCCACCGATAATCAGCAGCGGCCCCTGCTGCCACGACTCTGGCGGGCAATCCTTGGCGGTTGGGTTGAGCGGGATGTGCGGATTGATCTCTGCGGGATAAATCCTGCACACCAGCGGTCGGCGCTCGTAGATGCGGCACAGGTTGTCTTCGTCAAGATTCCGGCAGCGACCGACATTGTAGGCGGCGAAGGTGATGGCCACGTGGGCGTCGGTGGCACCGCTGCGCACTGCCACCGAACGCCGTTCGGCGTGTTCACGCTGCTGCGCCGGCAGGCCCAGGCCGTTGCCGAGAAAGGCCTCCACCAGCACGATCACCTGACCACCGTCCGCTGCCCACATGCGGGCTTCGGCGAGGGTCAGGGGCACATGGTGGTCGGTGCAGCATTTGCCGCAACCGACGCAGGAAAATGTCGTTTTCATTGCACGAACAATCTTCAATCAGGGTGTGAAACGGCGACGTAAAGTCGCCAGGCTGAGGCTGATCGAAGCAAGTTGTGCGCCAGTCCTCAAGGCTTGGCGGTCGGACCAATCGAGTCCCATTCGGTGACGAACGCGGTTTTCGACTTTTTGCTGTACAGGCACAGCTCAGTGCCTTGCTGGCCTTTCATGTGTTTTTGCGGGTATTGGCCTTGCAGCAGCACGGCGGTGTAGCCAACGCGGTCATCGAATTGCGCGGGTGTGCCGACCGGTTTCGCAGCTTTCAGGCCGCTGGCCTTGGTGCAACTGGCGAGTACGGATTTGTCGTACGCGGCCCAGGCGTCGGGGCTGGAGGCGTGGGCCTGGGAGGCGAGGGCGGTGAGGCAGAGCAGGCTCAGGGTGAGGGGTTTCATGGGGCGGCATCCTTGGTCTTGAGTGTCCAGAGGTTGGAGTATGCCTAAAGAATTTTGTTGCCGAGACATCGCTAAAAGATCGCAGCCTGCGGCAGCTCCTACAGAGAATGCGTTCCATTGTAGGAGCTGCCGAAGGCTGCGATCTTTTGACTTTGAATCAGTCCGGCACGATTTCCCGGCGAACCACAAACATCCCGGCACTTTCATACAACCGCTGCGCCCGCAGGTTGTCTTCCAGCACCTTCAGATCGACAAACCCTTCACGGCGTTGCTGAAACACTTTGAATGCATGTGACAGCAACGCCCGACCCAGCCCACAGCCCTGAGCGCGGGGATGCACCACCAGATTCTTGATGTAGGAACTGGTCCAGCACTGCGCCACACCGATCACGCCTTCGGCGTCTGTGGCAATCCAGCACAACTCGGGATCGTATTCGGCATCGCTTTCAAAGCGCTGTTGCCACTCCTCCAGCGCTGGCACGCGACCGCCGCCCTCGCGGTAGCCGAGTTGCATCAGCTGATGCACGGCCACCGCCAGTTCTGGACGATAGGTGCTCAGCTCAATGCCTTCCGGCCAGTGGGGCGGCGGCACGTCTTGACGAAGGTCGCGCCGCATCAAAAAGCAGTACGTCTGGCTCAAGATTCAATGACCGTTGGCTGCGACGTGTTTGGCGGCTTCGATCAAACGCTGGGTCAGTTCCGGCGAAGAGAACTTGGTCAGCACCGCGTTAGCCCCGGCCAGGCGGGCCTTTTCGCTGTTCATCGCGCTGTCGAGCGAGGTGTGCAGCAGCACGTAGAGGTGGGCGAAGTCCGGCGTCTCGCGCAGGGTGCGGGTAAAGGCATAGCCGTCCATTTCGGACATTTCGATGTCGGAGACGATCAGGTTGATCTGCTGCGCGGTGCCTTGCAGATCCAGCAGGCAGTCGATGGCTTCCTTGGCACTGCGCGCGGTGTGGCATTGCAGGCCGAGGTTGCGCAGAGTGTGCACCGATTGTTGTAGCGCCACCTGACTGTCGTCGACCACCAGAATCCGTGCGTTACCAAGGACTTCGGCGTCTTCCATGCTCAGGTCGGTCGGAGCCATTTCGATTTGTGCCGGGGCGATGCTGTGGATGACTTTCTCGATGTCGAGCACTTGCACCAGCGTGCCGTCGACCGAGGTCACGCCGGTGATGTAGGCGCGCGAACCGCCGGAGCCGAACGGTGGCGGCTTGATGTCGGTGGTCAGGCAATGGACGATTTTGCTCACCGCCTGCACGTGCAGTCCCTGCTTCGAACGGCTGACGTCGGTAACGATCAGGCAGCCGCCGTTCGGGTCTTCCAGCGGTCGCTCGCCAATGGCGCGGCTGAGGTCGATCACCGACAGCGACGCGCCGCGCAGGGTGGCAATGCCTTTGATGTGCGGATGCGACTCGGGCATTTTGGTCAGCGGCGGGCAGGGAATGATTTCACTGACTTTCAGCAGGTTGATCGCCATCAGCTTGCCGCTGCGCAAGGTAAACAGCAGAAGCGAAAGTGAATCTGCGCGGGCTTTGGTGGAAGACATATAAACCTTCTGTGGAAAAAGGTGATGGGCGAGGGTGCAAATCGCCAGAAACTATTGATGCCGGGTTATCGACTTGTCGGGGGCAGGCTTTAGGCTCAATCCCCAATTCGGGTTAAACGGTGTGGCGAGGGAGCTTGCTCCCGCTGGAGTGCGAAGCGCTCCCATAACCATCCACCGCCGTGTATCAGGTTGGTCATGTCCGCTGTTTTTTCGACTGCTGCGCAGCCGAGCGGGAGCAAGCTCCCTCGCCACAATGGAGGTCTATCTCATCCCAAGGCGTTTTGCCATCCGCCCAAGATTCGCCCGGTCCAGCCCCAACTCCCGCGCCGCACTCGCCCAGTTATCCTGATGACGCTCAAGCGCAGCACTGATCAACTGCCGCTGATATTGCTCGGTGGCGCTGCGCAGATCGCCGTTGATCAACGGCATCGCGGGCACCTCGGCAGCCGGCTCAATTGAGTTACCCACAACCTCCCGCGGCAAATCCAGATCCGCCGCGCTCAGGCTGAGAATCTTCGGCCTTACCTTGCAATTGCCCAGCGCCTTCAGCGCACTGCGCCCGATCAAGTGTTCCAGCTCGCGCACGTTGCCCGGCCAAGTGTAGGCGAGCAGCGCGTCCTGGGCGTCGCTGCTCAGGCGCAGGCTGTTGAGGCCCATGCGCGAACGGTTCTGTTCCAGAAAGAAGCCACTGAGCAGTAATACATCGCGGCCGCGATCGCGCAGTGCCGGCACTCGCAACGGGTACACGCTCAAGCGGTGATAGAAGTCGGCGCGGTAGCGGCCGCTGCGCACTTCTTCGGCCAGATCGCGGTTGGTCGCGGCGATCAGGCGCACATCGACCTGATGTTCCTTGTCCGAGCCGAGCCGCTGCAACTGGCCGCTTTGCAGTACGCGCAGCAACTTGGCCTGCACGGTCAGCGACAGTTCGCCGACTTCATCGAGAAACAGCGTGCCGCCATTGGCCAGTTCGAACTTGCCGCGGCGGTCGCTGGTAGCGCCGGTAAAGGCGCCGCGCACGTGGCCGAACAATTCGCTCTCGACCAAGGTGTCGGGCAGGGCCGCGCAGTTGAGGCTGATGAGCGGTTTGTCGGCGCGCGGCGACGCGGCGTGGATCGCCTGCGCCACCAACTCCTTGCCGACCCCGGTTTCGCCGGTGATCAGCACGGTCAGGTCGCTGCCGCCGACCAGATTGATTTCCTCCACCAGCCGTTTGTGCGCCTTGCTCTGGCCGATCATTTCGCGCTGCTGCTGACCGCTGGCCTGTCGGTAGACCTCAGCGCGCTGATGCTCGTCTTCGGCGCGCAGCGCCAGGCGTTCGATACGTTCGGCGGCGTTGACCGTGGCCGAGGCGAGGCTGGCGAAGGCTTGCAGGGCGTCGAGTTCGATCGGTTCGAAACGCTCCGGATCGAGCGCATCGAGGGTGATCAGGCCCCAGAGCTTTTCGTCGACGAACAGCGGGCAGCCGAGGCAGTCATGCACTTCGAGGTGATCGCCCAGACCATCGACCAAGCCGTCGTAAGGATCGGGCAAGTCGCTGTCGGCGGCGAACCGTTTCGGCCCGGCGCCGTCCAGCAGGATCTCGAAACGGGGATGTTCGCTGACCTTGAAGCGCCGGCCGAGGGTGTCGGTGCTCAAACCATCCACCGCCAGCGGCACCAGCCATTCGCCGTCCAGGCGCAGCAACGCGGCGGCGTCGCACGGCAGCAGGGCGCGCAGGGCTTCGAGCAGGCGCCGATAGCGCTCGCCTTCGGGCAGTTCGCGGGACAGGTCGGAGACCAGCGGCAGTAAAGCGGTGAGCAGGGATTTGGCGGTCATGGTATGTAGTCAAAGAGACTCGATGTGGTCGATATGACTATAAAGTGCTTCGTGTCCAAATGACTACGTAAAAATTAAGCTATTGATTTATAACGATAAAATATCTGGCATGAAAGCTGATAAGCCTAAGGCAATTCTCAAAAAAGCTCTGGAGTCACTCTTATGCTTAGCGTTCAGGATCGTGCCATTGTCAAATCCACTGTGCCTCTGCTGGAAAGCGGCGGTGAAGCGCTGATCACCCACTTCTACCGCATGATGCTCTCCGAATACCCTGAGGTGCGCCCGTTGTTCAATCAGGCGCATCAGGCCAGCGGCGACCAGCCACGTGCCTTGGCCAATGGCGTGTTGATGTACGCCCGACACATCGATCAGCTCGACCAGTTGGGCGATCTGGTGGCGAAGATCATCAACAAGCACGTCGCCCTGCAAATCCTCCCGGAGCACTACCCGATTGTCGGCACCTGCCTGCTGCGCGCCATTTCCGAAGTGCTCGGCGACGAAATCGCTACGCCGGAAGTGATGAACGCGTGGGGCGCGGCGTACGGGCAACTGGCCGAGATCCTGATTGGCGCTGAAGCGGCGATCTACGACCAGAAGGAACAAGCGCTCGGCGGCTGGCGCGGGGCGCGGGAGTTCATCGTGGTGGACAAGGTTGAGGAAAGCGCGGAAATCATTTCGTTCTACTTCGAGCCGGCGGACAAAGGCCCGATCCTTGCCGCCGAGCCGGGTCAGTACATCGGCATGCAGCTGATCCTCGATGGTGAAGAAATCCGCCGTAATTACTCGCTGTCGGCACTGGCCAATAAAGGTCAGTACCGCATCAGCGTCAAACGCGAACCGGGTGGTCGTGCGTCCAACCACTTGCATGATCAACTGCACGTCGGCGCGAGCATTCAACTGTTCCCGCCATCGGGCGAGTTCACCCTGACTGCCAGCGACAAACCGCTGGTGCTGATCAGCGGCGGTGTCGGCATTACCCCGACCCTGGCGATGCTCGAGGCGGCGTTGCAAACCGAGCGCCCGGTGCACTTTATCCACTGCGCGCGCAACGGCAGCGTGCATGCGTTCCGCGACTGGATCGACGGGCTGGCGGCGCGTCATCCGCAGCTCAAGCGCTTCTATTGCTACGCCGAAGATGACGGCGTGAGCCCGGCGGCGGACAAGGTCGGAATGCTCAGTCAAGAGCAATTGGCTGAATGGCTGCCGGCGCAACGTGACGTCGATGCTTACTTCCTCGGGCCGAAGGGCTTCATGGGCGCGATCAAGCGGCATCTGAAAGCACTGGGTGTGCCGGAGCAGCAGAGCCGGTATGAGTTCTTCGGGCCGGCGGCGGCTTTGGAGTAATTGTCAACACCGAGTCGCCTGCATCGCGGGCAAGCCCGCTCCCACAGGATTTGTAGCGTGCACAAAATGTGTGAACGACGCTGAATCTGTGGGAGCGGGCTTGCCCGCGATGGCCGTTACGCAACCTTGATTCTTAAAAAGTGTTTAAAGGTTAATCGTTTCTTAACCGGTTTATCGTTTATTCCCCGATGCTGATGATAGGCGCTCGTTCGTTTAACTGATCAGGATCGCCCCCATGTCGCACATCATCTTCTCCTCTCGTTTGAGCCTGGTAACCCTGGGCTTGGCGGCTGCTTTGCTGGCCAGTCCGTTTGCTTCGGCCGAATCGGCGTTGATCGCACCACAGACCCTGATCGTCGATCAGAGCCTGCCCAAGGCTCAGCGCGACGCAATGGAATTGGCGGCGCGGCGTTACGGCAGTTTCTGGAACAGCGGGGAAGAGGCCCTGGCCACAGCAGCCTTGTCGCCGCAGTTTGTCGACAAGACCCCGCCCGAAGGTCGGGTGCAGGGCCCGAGCGGGCCGTTGCTGGCATCGAAGTTCTTTCGCACGGCGGTGCCGGACCTGAGCTGCGAGATCGAGCAAATGATCATTGCCGGTGACCGCGTGGTGGTGCACCTGCACTTTCGCGGCCACTTCAGCGGTACGTTCAAGGCTCTCAAAGGGCAGGGCCAGCGTGTAGACTTCCGGGCAACCGATATCTATCAGATCGACAACGGTCGCATCGCGGCCAATTGGCATATCGAAGACAACATCAGTCTGATGGCGCAACTGCAAGCGCAGCCGCCAGCCAGCTGAACCATGGACATACAAGGGAAACGCGATGAGCGAGGAAACGATTCGACTGGGACGTGAGCGGCGCTTTCTGGTACTGCTGGGCATCATCTGCCTGGCACTGATTGGTGGCGCGCTGTACATGCAGATCGTGCTGGGCGAGGCACCATGCCCGCTGTGCATCCTGCAGCGTTATGCATTGCTGCTGATTGCGCTGTTCGCGTTTATCGGCGCGGCCATGCGCACCCGCCGCAGCATCACGGTGTTCGAAGTGCTGGTGGTGATCTGCGCGATCGCCGGCGCCGGTGTTGCCGGGCATCACGTGTACACCCAGTTCTATCCGGCGGTGAGCTGCGGCATCGATGTGTTGCAGCCGATTGTCGACGACCTGCCGCTGGCGAAGATCTTCCCGCTGGGCTTCCAGGTCGATGGTTTCTGCTCGACGCCGTACCCGCCGATCCTCGGTCTGTCGCTGGCGCAATGGGCGCTGGTGGCGTTCGTGCTGGTGGTGATTCTGGTGCCGCTGCTGACCTCGCGTAACCGAAAAGCACTGCGCTGAATCAACTCTTCGGCAGATTGGCCGATACAGAAAACGCCCCGATTTGCGTATCAGCCGATCGGGGCGTTTTGCATTTCAGAGTGATTGTGAAATCACCGTGACGAACGGCAATGGAGAGTGCGGCAGATGTGCGACATGTTGTCACACGCGCCCTGTCGCAGGGGCTTTCGGCGACCCGGATTGGCGTAATGTTACAAAAAAGGATTGGTCTGTTTCGGCATTTTTCTGGTTTTGCACGTGGGTGCCAGATCAGGCAGTTTTAACAGGCTCTGGCAGATGGCCAGAGGCCTTTGAATATCGGGCTTTGCGCCAATTCGGTGTCGGGAAAAAGCCTTCGGAGCTGTCTGAACTGAGGTGTATAGGCCTACATTTTTTGGTGTTTTTGTTGAGAATCGATTTCGATAACATGCGGAACTTTTGCAAAAACGGTGATGGATTGTTGCTCTGAGCGATAAAAATTATTTCGGGATAAGACATGGTGTATAGGGCGCTACCTATCTACAATCGCCCGCACTGAATTCCCGGCACTGTTCAACCTTTATTAAGGAACTGGACAGGAAGTCGGGTGTCGAGCAGGCCGAAAGGCTTTCGAGACACCCAGGTGTCGGTGCCTTCCAACTTTCCGCACCAAATGGAATTGGTCTGTAACAAGGCCTTTGACCACGAATTCGAATAAGAACTGACCGCTGTCCCAAGGTTTTGTCGAGCGTCTGACGCGCGACGGGCGGCCCTTATTCAATCCAAAGAAAATGCCAACCCTTGGCAGGGTGAAGTGTTGGCGATCAAAACCCAACTGCATTGCGCAAGCTGCTTTAGAGGTCGTGAGATGAGTAAAAACAGGTACCCCAGATTACTAGGCCTAGTGCCGCTGCTCGGCACGTTGTTGCTGGGAGGCTGCAACATGACCCTGCTCAATCCAACGGGCCAGGTCGGCCTGGAACAGCGCAACCTGATCATCACCGCCACGCTGCTGATGCTGTTGGTCGTTGTGCCGGTTATCGTCATGACCTTCCTGTTCGCCTGGAAGTACCGCGCGTCCAACAAGGATGCCGTCTACACCCCGAAATGGTCGCACTCGACCAAAATCGAAGTGGCGGTCTGGACCATCCCGGTTCTGATCATCATCGCCCTGGGTTACATCACCTACATTTCGACCCACAAACTGGACCCGTACCGTCCGATTGAATCCGACGTCAAGCCGGTGACCATCGAAGTCGTTGCGCTGGACTGGAAGTGGCTGTTCATCTACCCGGAACAAGGCATTGCCACGGTCAACAAGATCGTGTTCCCGGCGCACACTCCGGTGAACTTCCGGATCACCTCCGACGCCGTGATGAACTCGTTCTTCATCCCGGGCCTGGGCGGCCAGATCTACGCGATGGCGGGCATGACCACCAAGCTGCACCTGATCGCTGACCGCAACGCTGAAATGGACGGTATCTCCGCCAACTACAGCGGCGCTGGTTTCACCGGTATGAAATTCAAAGCGATCGCAACTTCTCAGGAAGATTTCGACGCCTGGGTAAGTGAAGTCAAAAAGGCACCTAAACAGCTTGAACAAGCTGAATACGCAGCCCTTGCCAAGCCAAGCCAGAACAATCCAGTCGAGCTCTACTCCTCGGTCACGCCGAACCTGTTCCAGACCATCGTCGACAAGTACGAAGGCATGAAACCGGGCAAGCCGCTGAAGCACGAGAAGAAAGAGAAAGAAGTGGCGGCAACGGACATGGACTCGAATTCGCATTCAGCTGCCGGGGCAGAGGAGTAAACGATGTTTGGTAAATTAAGTTGGGAAGCGATCCCTTTCCACGAGCCGATCGTGATGGTCACCATCTCGATGATCGCGCTCGGTGGTCTGGCGTTGTTCGCTGCAATCACCTACTTCAAGAAGTGGACCTACTTGTGGACCGAGTGGCTGACGTCGGTCGACCACAAGAAAATCGGCGTGATGTACATCATCGTTGCCATGGTCATGCTGCTGCGTGGCTTTGCCGATGCCATCATGATGCGTACCCAGCTGGCCATGGCCACCGAGGGTTCGCCTGGCTACCTGCCACCTGAACACTATGACCAGATCTTCACCGCTCACGGTGTGATCATGATCATCTTCATGGCGATGCCATTCTTCACCGGCCTGATGAACCTTGCAGTGCCGCTGCAGATCGGCGCGCGTGACGTTGCCTTCCCGTTCCTGAACTCCCTGAGCTTCTGGCTGCTGGTGTCCGGCGTTGTGCTGATCAACCTGTCGCTGGGCGTCGGCGAATTCGCCAAGACTGGTTGGGTTGCCTATCCGCCGCTGTCGGGTCTGCAGTACAGCCCTGGCGTGGGGATGGACTACTACATCTGGGCGCTACAGCTATCCGGGTTGGGTACGACGCTGACGGGGGTCAACTTCCTCGCCACCGTGCTGAAAATGCGTACCCCTGGCATGAAACTGATGGACATGCCGATCTTCACCTGGACCTGCACCTGGGCTAACGTCCTGATCGTGGCTTCGTTCCCGATCCTGACCGCTACCCTGGCACTGCTGACCCTCGACCGTTACATGGATTTCCACATTTTCACCAATGAACTTGGTGGCAATCCAATGATGTACGTCAACCTGTTCTGGGCCTGGGGCCACCCTGAGGTTTACATCCTGATCCTGCCGGCATTCGGCATCTTCTCGGAAGTGATCTCGGCGTTCACCGGCAAGAAACTGTTCGGCCACCACTCGATGATCTACGCTTCGGGCGCGATCTCGGTACTGGGCTTCATGGTTTGGCTGCACCACTTCTTCACCATGGGTTCGGGTGCCAGCGTAAACGCCTTCTTCGGTCTGGCGACGATGCTGATTTCCATCCCGACGGGTGTGAAACTGTTCAACTGGCTGTTCACCATCTACCAGGGCCGTCTGCGCTTCACCAGCCAGGTCATGTGGACCCTGGGCTTCATGGTGACCTTCGCCATCGGCGGCATGACCGGCGTACTGCTGGCCATCCCGGGTGCTGACTTCGTTCTGCACAACAGCCTGTTCGTGATTGCGCACTTCCACAACGTGATCATCGGCGGCGCGGTATTCGGCTACATCGCAGGTTTCGGCTTCTACTTCCCGAAAGCGTTCGGCTTCAAGCTGCACGAAGGCTGGGGTAAAGCAGCGTTCTGGTTCTGGATCTCGGGCTTCTTCGTCGCGTTCATGCCGCTCTATGCACTGGGCTTCATGGGCATGACCCGTCGTCTGAACGCCACCACCAACCCTGAGTGGGTACCGTACCTGTACGTGGCCATGTTCGGTGCGGTGATGATCGCTGTCGGTATCGCCTGTCAACTGATCCAGCTGTACGTCAGTGTGCGTGACCGCAACAAGCCAGAGAACATGTGCGAACACGGTGACCCGTGGAATGCCCACACTCTGGAATGGTCGACCTCGTCGCCACCTCCGTTCTACAACTTTGCTGTGCTGCCTAAGGCTGACTGCATCGACCCGTTCACCGAAGCCAAGGAAAACGGTACTGCGTACCAGGCTCCGGCCAAGTACGAGCCGATCCACATGCCAAACAACACCGCCACTGGCGTGGTGATGGGCGCACTGCTGACCGTCTTCGGTTTCGCGATGATCTGGCACATCTGGTGGTTGGCGATCGCCAGCCTGGCCGGCACTGTCATCTACTTCGTGATCCACGCCGCACGTGACGACCAGGGCTACATGGTTCCGGTTGAAACGATCGAGCGCATCGAAGCCGAGCAGCACAAGCGTCTGGTCGCGGCAGGGAAAATCCCGGCCAATGCCACCCGTGTAACCTCGTTGGAACAGGCTTAAACCATGTCGAACTTAGTGACTAATGTTGGACACGCCCATGGTGACCATGGGCACGATGACCATCACCACGACTCGGGCGAGATGACCGTATACGGTTTCTGGCTCTACCTGATGACCGACTGCATTCTGTTTGCGTCGATCTTCGCGGTGTACGCAGTACTGGTAAACAACGTTGCCGGTGGCCCGTCGGGCCACGACATCTTCGAACTGCCATACGTGCTGGGCGAAACCGCTCTGCTGTTGTTCAGTTCGATCACCTACGGCTTCGCCATGCTGGCGTTGTACAAAGGCAAGAAGCAGCAGGTTCTGGGCTGGTTGTTCATGACCTTCCTGCTCGGCGCAGGCTTCATCGCCATGGAGATCAACGAGTTCCACCTGCTGATCTCCGAGGGCTTCGGTCCTAGCCGTTCGGGCTTCCTGTCGGCGTTCTTCACCCTGGTCGGTACCCACGGTCTGCACGTATCCGCGGGTCTGATCTGGATGGGCATCATGATGTACCAGGTCAACAAGCACGGCCTGACGGCGACCAACAAGACCCGTCTGAGCTGCCTGAGCCTGTTCTGGCACTTCCTGGACGTGGTGTGGATCTGCGTATTCACCGTTGTTTACCTGATGGGGACCCTGTAATGGCTAATGCACACTCCCATGACAGCCATGATGCTGGCCACGGCAGCGTAAAGTCGTACGCCATCGGCTTCATCCTGTCGGTGATCCTGACCGTCATCCCGTTCGGCCTGGTGATGTACCCGACCTTGCCGAAGTCCACGACGCTGGCAATCGTCCTGCTGTTCGCGGTAATCCAGGTGATCGTTCACCTGTACTACTTCCTGCACCTGGACCGTTCGATTGCACAACGTAACAACGTGATCGCGTTTGTCTTTACGGCCATCGTGATCCTGCTGCTGGTTGGCCTGTCGCTGTGGATCATGTTCAGCATCCACACGTACATGATGGCGAAGTGAGGTAGACCCGATGTCGCTCAAGCACTTTATCCAAATCACCAAACCGGGGATCATTTTCGGTAACGTGCTTTCTGTGGCAGGCGGGTTCTTCCTGGCCTCGAAAGGGCATGTAGATCTGGCGGTGTTCCTGGCCGCCATGATCGGCACTTCCCTGGTTGTGGCCTCCGGTTGCGTGTTCAACAACTGCATCGACCGCGACATCGACCTGAAGATGGAACGCACCAAGAACCGGGTGCTGGTGCAGGGCTTGATCTCCCTGAAACTGGCCCTGGTCTACGCGACCATCCTGGGTGTTCTCGGCGTTGCCTTGTTGTACAAGGTGGCCAACCCGTTGGCCGCCCTGTTCGCGGTAATCGGCTTCATCATCTATGTCGGCTTCTACAGCCTGTACCTCAAGCGCAAGTCGGTGCACGGCACGCTGGTGGGCAGTCTGTCGGGCGCCATGCCGCCAGTGATCGGTTACGTTGCCGTGACCAACAGCTTCGACATGGCCGCACTGACCCTGCTGGTGATGTTCAGCCTGTGGCAGATGCCGCATTCCTATGCCATCGCGATCTTCCGTTTCAACGACTACCTGGCCGCATCGATTCCGGTGTTGCCCGTCAAGCGCGGAATCGAGGTGGCCAAGAAGCACATCCTGCTCTACATCCTGGCGTTCCTCGTGGCGACCTTGATGCTGACCTTCAGCGGTTACGCCGGCATGAGCTACCTCGCCGTCGCCGCGGCCATGGGCATGTACTGGTTGTACATGGCCTGGACCGGCTACAAGGCGGTGGATGACACGGTCTGGGCACGCAAGCTGTTCGTGTTCTCGATCTTCACCATCACCGCCCTGAGCGTCATGATGTCCCTGGACTTCAAGGTGCCGGCCGAGTTGTTGCTGACGTACGCGCCGTAAGGCTGGATGGCTTCACGAAAAACCCCGCACATTGAGAGATGTGCGGGGTTTTTTGTTGGCTGGCTTTCGGTGATCGAGGCGTCGGCAATCGCGAGCAGAGGCCACTTCGACGCGATACATTTGTAGGAGCTGCGGCACGCTGCGATCTTTTGATCCTGATCTTTAAAAATACAATCAAAATCAAAAGATCGCAGCGTGCCGCAGCTCCTACAGGGTTTAGTTGCGATATCGGCGTAAACCCCCTAGATTTGGATCCAACCATAACGGTGATAGCGCCATGCCACTTCGCAGGGACACTGTTATTCATGCATCAATCGAGAGGCTGGGCGAAATGACTGAGAGGATGACCTGCGACGAACGCTTCATTGCCCTGGCACAAGAGCTGAACTACGACATCTATGGCGAGAACACCGCTGGCGGCAATTACGCGCCGCTGATCCGCCATCGCGATGAGTTGTACATCAGCGGCATGGTGCCGCGGGTCAATGGCAGGATTCTGTATCCCGGTCGCGTGGGGTTGGAGTTGACGCTCAAGGATGCCCAGGCAGCCGCAAGCATCAGTGCCATGCGCTGCCTGGCACTGATCGTCGATGCGGTGGGTTCGCTGGACAAGATCCGGGCGTTACTACGGGTCACGGTGTATGTGAAGTCGACCCCGGACTTCGTTGACCTGAGCGAGGTGGCCAACGGCGCATCGGACGTGTTCAGCCATGTGCTCGGCGATGCCGGCCGGCACACCCGCACCACGGTCGGGGTGTATCAGTTGCCGAAGAACGCCGCGATCGAAGTCGACATGATCGCGGCGGTGCAGCCGGAAGTCTGACGCTCTGGCGCCCAACAAAAAGCCCCGCCTGAATCTCAGAGCGGGGCTTTTTGTCGGCGCCGGATTTACTGTGCGGCGATGCTGTAACCATCGAACGCGGTCTGCTGTTGCAGGGCGGTGATGATGTTCTTGCGGTTGATTGCGTGTTCGGTGCCGGCGTTGTCGAGGAAGGTTTCGCCTTCCAGCTCGGCTTCTTCGCCTTCACCAACAAAAGTGAAACCGAGGAACTCCAGCGCCTCACGGTCAACGTTCAGGCGCGAACGCGGCGTGCGCAGCGGCAGGGTTACGCTGCTGCCGTCCTTGCTGATGGTGAAGATTTCCAGTTCTTTCTTCTTGGCGGCCTTGCTCTTGCCGCCGCTCGGGTTGCTGATCGCTTGATGGGTCTGGTTCAGCACTTTGAGCGCGAGGCCGTAGACGATTTCCTGGAACGCCGGGTCGTCCTTGAAGCAGGACAGGATGCGGCCGATCGAGAACTTGCTGCTCAGGTCTTCGAGGGCGGCGATGTCGGCGGCCTCGGCGTCCTTGAGGCGCTTGAGTTCGCCCATCAGCTCATAGGCCTTGTCGTCGTCGAAGCTGTCGTGTGCCTGACGGATCGCGGCGCGCAGTTCGCGGATCTGGTCGCTTTCGCGGGTCGACTGGAAGGCGTCCAGCACCATCTCGCTGATGATTTTGGCTTGTGGAAGGTGTTGTGAAAGATTGATGGAGTTTTCGTATTCCGCTTTGGACGATTCGGTAACTACGGATTCAGCGGTGTTGAAATCGGACATTGAAATTTCACTACTTTTTTAACTTGAGTGGAAACGAGAAAGCGCGAGGTCTTTTTCAGGCCGGTTAATTTAGGGGAGCGGGGCGGCGTTGTCACGGAACAACAGTCCGGTGGTGCGGATTATTTGTCCGGCGTGTTCAGGTTCATCGAGCGCACCATCCACTGTTCAGCGGTTTGCTGATCGGTCGGCAGCGTGAAGCGGAAAGTCGCCCCGCGCCCGGCGACATCGATCAACTGAATCTCACGCCCGTGCAGTTGCAGGATGCGGTGGACGATGCGCAGCCCCAATCCACCGTCACGTCGCGCCCCGCCAATATTGAACGGACGCAGGAACAGACCTTCGCGCAGCTCCGGAGCGATGCCGGGGCCGGTGTCGCTGACGGTGACTTCGACCAAGGCGCCCAGGGGTTTCACATCCAGTTCGATTTCACCGCCCGCAGGCGTGTAGCGCAAGGCGTTATCCACCAGGTTGGTCAGCACCCGTTCGATCAACCCGAGGTCGGCGCAGACCGTTGGCAGGTTGGGCACGAAGGTGGCCTTGAGTTCGACATGGCGGGCTTCGGCGGCCAGTTCGAATTTCTGGAAGATGTCCTGCAGCAGATCGATCAGCGAAAAGCGTTCCAGTACCGGTTGCACGAAACCGTGTTCCAGACGCACCAGCTCCAGCAGCGATTGCGCCAATCCGCCGACCTTGCGGCTCTGATCCAGTGCGATACCCAGATAGCGGCGGCGTTCTTCGGCGGTGAGCGTAGCGTCCTTGAGTGACAGGGTTTCCAGATAACCGTGCAGCGAGGCCAGTGGCGTGCGCAGGTCGTGGGAGATATTCGCCACCAGTTCGCGTCGCTCCTGATCCTGGCGGGTCAATGAGCGCCACTGCTCACCGAGGCGTTTTTGCATTTGGCGGAAGGCGCCATCAAGCACGGCGATCTCATCCGGGTCAGCGCTTTTATCCACCGCTGCTGACGGAGCGGGCAGAGGTTGCGGCGTGCCATCAATGTCGAAGCGGCTGACGGTTTCGGTCAACCGGCGCAAGGGGCGGGTAATCAGGTTGAACGCCGTGAGCCCCGCGATCAGGCACAACAGCGCCACCAGCCCGATCGACAGTAGCGCCGTATTGAGTGCGGCACTGGTCGCGCCCCGTTCAGCGAAGCGATCGTGTTCTTCGCTGAGCAACACCACGTACAGATAACCGGCGGACTTGCCGTTGACCTTCAATGGCGCGGCACTGAAGACCTTGCGCCCGTCGGCACTGCGCGGGTCATCGCCGAGGATCGGCAGCGGCTGGTCATTGAGCAGGCGGCGGATCGGCGCCAGATCGACGGTCTCCCGGCGTAAATGGCCTTCCGGCGCCGCGTTGCCGACAATCCGCCCCTCGCTGTCGAGCAGGTACACCTCGACACTCGGGTTGACCAGCATCAGCTTGCTGAACAGTTCGCGCACGGCACCGGGCATCAGGCCATTGCTGTCCATCAACACCGTGTCATGGGCGATGTGCTGCGCCAGATCCCGCGACAGGCCTTGCACCACTTCCAGTTCATGCATCTTGCTGGAGCGCACTTGCAGCCATGCCGAGGTGCCGCAGCACACCAGCAGCAAAACGGCGAACACCAGCGACAGGCGCTGCGACAGGTTCAGTCTCATGGTTGTTCCGTGCCGAATTTATAGCCTCGACCCCACACGGTGAGGATGCGGGTCGGTTGCGCCGGATCGCTTTCGATCTTCGCCCGCAGGCGATTGATGTGGGTGTTGACCGTGTGCTCGTAACCTTCATGGCTGTAGCCCCACACCGCGTTCAGCAGGTCCATGCGTGAGAAGACCTTGCCCGGTTGTCGGGCGAAGAAATACAGCAGGTCGAACTCTCGCGGGGTGAGGTCCAGACGCGCGCCATTGAGGGTGACATCGCGGGTAATCGGGTCGATGTTCAGGCCATCGAGGCTGAGGCTGCCGGCGTCCATTTTCAGGTTGCGTGCCATGGCGTCGACCCGGCGCAGCAAGGCTTTGACTCGGGCCACCAGTTCCAGCATCGAGAATGGTTTGGCGAGGTAATCGTCGGCCCCCAGTTCCAGACCCAGAATGCGGTGCAGTTCGCTGGAGCGCGCGCTGGTGATGATGATCGGCGTATAACGCGCCATCGCCCGGGCGCGGCGGCAGATTTCCAGGCCGTCGACGCCCGGCAGCATCAGGTCGAGGATCAGCGCATCCCATTGCCCTTGCTGCAACAGACGCATGCCTTCATCGCCGTCGGCGCTTTGCACGACGTCGTAATGCTCGTCGCGCAGGTGCAGGCAAATCAGGTCAGCGATGTGTTGATCATCCTCGACCACGAGGATGCGTCTGGTCGGTTCCATCAAGCTCAATCCTTCGGCGCAGTGAGTGCATTGTGCGGGTTTTCCTCGGGGCGAGTTATCACGAATTCGTTAACTTCCCGTGAGGATTTGGCGATCAACCCAAGCCTAGGCTGTGTTCCATGACAGGCACCTGGAATTTTTGGAGACGGCCATGTTTTCACGGCGACAGATTCTCGTAGCGAGCGGCGGGCTGGGGCTCGCAGCCCTGGTGGCGGGTGTATTGCCAAAATTGTCCCCGGGCACCGCGCTGGTCGAGCAGGCGCAAGCCGATGAGGCGTTTGAGGTGACCCATAGCGACAGCGAATGGCACTCGCTGCTCTCGGATGAGCAATACGCGATCCTGCGCGAAGAAGGCACTGAACGGGCCTATACCAGCCCGCTCAACAACGAACATCGCAGCGGCACATTCGCCTGCGCGGGCTGTGACCTGGCGCTGTTTTCATCGGCAACCAAGTTCGACAGCCACACGGGCTGGCCGAGTTTCTGGGCACCGCTGGAACAGGCGGTGGCCACGCGTCAGGACCGTTCCTTCGGCATGGTCCGCAATGAAGTGCACTGCCGGCGCTGCGGCGGGCACTTGGGGCATGTCTTTGATGACGGCCCGAAACCCACCGGCCTGCGCTATTGCATGAATGGCCTGGCGATGACGTTCAAACCCGTGGCGGCATGAGCCATGGCACTTTTTCGACCTTCACTTTCTACAGGACGACACCATGTGGCTCTTGGTTCTCGCTTATCTGGGCGGTGTGCTGACGATCGTCAGTCCGTGCATCCTGCCTGTTCTGCCTTTTGTCTTCGCTCGCAGCGGGCAGCCGTTTATCAAGAGTGGCTTGCCGCTATTGACCGGGATGGCGCTGACCTTCGCCCTCGTCGCCACGCTGGCGGCGGTGGGCGGCGGTTGGGTGGTGCAAGTCAATCAGTACGGGCGCTGGCTCGCGTTGCTGTTCGTTGCACTGTTCGGGCTGACGCTGCTGCTGCCGCGCCTCGCCGAGCGCCTGACGCGGCCGCTGGTGTCGGCCGGCAGTCGGCTGTCCGAGGCCGCCGGCCAGGACAATCGTCCGCGTCCCGGCGCCTCGTTTCTGATCGGCGTCGCCACGGGGCTGCTCTGGGCGCCGTGCGCCGGGCCCATCCTCGGTTTGATTCTGACCGGCGCCGCGCTGCAAGGGGCAAGCATCGCCACCACGCTGTTGTTGCTCGCCTACGCGGCGGGCGCCGCGACTTCACTGGCGGCGGCGCTGCTGCTGGGCGGTAAGGTGTTTGCGTTGATGAAGCGCTCGATTGGCACTGGTGAATGGATCCGGCGCGGGGTGGGGGCGGCGATGCTCGCGGGTGTCGTGGCGATCGCGCTGGGCCTCGATACCGGCATTCTGGCGCGGATTTCGACGGCGTCCACGGGCGGGATTGAACAGGCCTTGGTCGGCAAGTTTTCCGGCAAATCGCCGACGGGCAGCGGCACCATGATGGCGCAGATTCCTGCTGCCGGCGGGGCGATGAAAGTTGCCGACAAGGCACCGGGAACATTGCCGGTCGAAGGTCAGTTGCCGCCGCTCACTGGCGCCGTGCAATGGCTAAATTCGCCACCGCTGGACGCTCAGGCATTAAAGGGCAAAGTGGTGCTGGTGGATTTCTGGACCTACTCCTGCATCAACTGCCTGCGCACGCTGCCGTACGTCAAAGCGTGGGCCGAGAAGTACCGCGATCAAGGCCTGGTGGTGATCGGCGTGCACGCCCCGGAGTTCGCTTTCGAGCGCGATGTGGGCAATGTCACTAAAGCCATGAAGGAGCTGGGTATCAACTATCCTGTCGCCATCGATAACGACTACAAGATCTGGCGTGCTTTCAACAACGAATACTGGCCGGCGCATTATTTTGCCGATGCTCAGGGACGGATTCGATACCACCATTTTGGCGAAGGGGAATACGCCGAATCGGAACGGGTCATTCAGCAGCTGCTGCGTGAGGCCGGGGCGAAAACTGTCGCCGACGGCTTGATCAACGCCGATGCCCAAGGCGTGCAACAGGCGCCGGACATGAATCAGGTGCTATCACCGGAAACCTATGTCGGCTACCAGCGTGCGGAACATTTCGTACCGGAAACCGGCCTGGTGCCTGACAAGGTGGCGACCTATAACCCACCGGCCAACCTGACCCTGAATGACTGGAGCCTTGGCGGCCAGTGGGCCGTCGGTGCCGAGCGAGCTATCGCCAGCGCGCCGGCCAGCCGTATCGTCTACCGCTTCCATGCCCGCGACCTGCATCTGGTACTGGGCCCGGGCACGGATGGCAAACCGGTGCGTTTCAAAGTCTCGATTGACGGTCAGGCGCCGGGTGCCGCCCATGGTGTGGATGTCGCTGCGGATGGCAGCGGTCGCGTGACCGAACAGCGCCTGTACCAATTGGTGCGACAAACCGATGCGGTGAAGGATCGGACCTTCACCATCGAATTTCTTGACCCGGGCGTATCGGCTTACGCCTTCACCTTCGGCTGATCGGGAGTGCGCAACATGAAAGCTCAAAACAACTGGCGCCGTGTGTTGCTCGGTGTCGCCATGGCCGGTGTGATCGGTCAGTGCTCGGCGTTCTCTTTCGGCGCCGAGGATGCGGTGGTCATCCCGCCACCGGCCCTCGACGAAACCACTCAGGCGCACAGCGAAACCGCAGTGTTCGCCGGTGGTTGTTTCTGGGGTGTGCAAGGGGTTTTCCAGCACGTCAAAGGCGTGCAGAAAGCCGTCTCCGGGTATGCCGGCGGCGCGGCGAACACGGCGCAATATGAACGGGTCAGCGAAGGCGACACCGGTCATGCCGAGTCAGTGCAAGTCACCTTCGATCCGACGCAAGTCAGCTACGGCAGCCTGCTGCAGATCTACTTCTCGGTGGCCCACAACCCGACCGAACTCAACCGCCAAGGGCCGGACAGCGGCACGCAATATCGCTCGGCGCTGTTCCCAGTCAATGCCGATCAACAACGGGTGGCCCAGGCCTACATCGCTCAACTCGACGCGGCGCATGCCTACAGCAAACCGATCGTTACGAAACTGGAAACCTACAACGGTTTCTACCCGGCGGAGGACTATCACCAGGACTTCCTGACCGAACACCCAAGCTATCCGTACATCGTGATCAACGACATGCCCAAGGTCGCGCAGTTGAAGCAGTTGTTTGCGCAGCGTTATCAGGAGAAGCCGGTGTTGGTGAAAAGCGGGAGCTGATTCAGATGTGTTGCTTGAGCCTTGGTCGCTCCATGGCAATTACCGATGTTTCAAACCCCAAACTGGCAAAAAACGCCTCCGCACCTTCGCGCCCGGCGCGCAGGACCCAAGTGATCTCGGGGTTGTCCCCCATGACATGCTCGACCAGTGCGCGCCCGACGCCGGCGCGCCGATGCTGGCCATCAACCACCACCATCGACAGATAACCGTTGGACAAACCATCGGTGATGCCTCGGGCGAAACCGATGATTTGCTCGCCGCTCAGTGCGACGGCAGTGCGTTGCGAGTTTTCGATGAGTTGGGCGAAATAGTCGCTGGAGCCTGTCCGGTGTCCCCAGCCATGTAGGCCGAGAAACAGCCGAACTGGCTCCACTTCGTGGGGCAACAGATCGCGTACGGTAAGGTCGTTCTTCATCACGTGGCAGCATCCTTGTCGGCAATCATCGGAGCGTAGTCGATAGCAACCGGGTCAGGATCTGCCCCAGGTTTTCATCGCAAATTCGACGAAGCGACGTAGCTTGGGCAAACGATAACGATCCGGCGCGTACAGCAAATGCAAAGGACGGCTCGGTGGCTGGTAATCGGGGATCACCGTCACCAGTTTGCCGTCGCGCAGGTCCTGTTCCACCAGCGCGTCCGGCAGCATGACGATGCCCATGCCGGTGCGCGCTGCCTGATGCAGGCCGGCCGAGGTGTTCATCAACATCGGGCCGCTGACGTCGACCAGAATCTCGCCGTGCGGGCCGCTGAGGCGCCAGCGTTTTTCCACCGATTGCCAGTCGTCGCCGGCAGGGTAGGCGAACGACAGGCAGTCGTGTTGTTGCAGGTCTTGCGGGGTGATTGGCATGCCGCGCCGGGCGACATAAGCCGGCGAGGCGCAGACGGTGAGGGTGTAGTCGATCAGCGGCCGGGCGATCAGGTTCGACTGCTCGAAATGCCCCAGCCGAAATGCCACGTCGAGGCCACTTTCCAGCAGGTCCGGTCGGCTGTTGGTCAGCACCACATCCATTTTCACCTGCGGGTATTGCAGGGAAAACTCGCTGAGTGCCGGGGCCAGGCGTTCGACACCAAAGGTCAGCGGCGCGGTGATGCGCAGCAGGCCACGGGGTTCATCAAGGGCCTGTTCGGCGAGGCGTTCGGAGTCGGCCACCAAACCCAGAACGTCGAGGCAGCGCTGATAGTAAACGCTGCCGAATTCGGTCAGCCGCTGGCGGCGGGTGGTGCGCTGCAGCAGTTGCACGCCGAGCCGTTGCTCCAGGGCGCGCAGGTGATTTCCGACCATGGTGGTGGACATTTCGCACTGCAACGCGGCCGCCGTCATGCTTCCGGCTTCCACGACCTTCACGTAGACGCTCATCGCCTGCAACAGGTCCATTATCAAGCTCTGCTGTTAAATGATTGAAGTTTTGCCGAGTTTATCCAGTTCTGGTGGCTAACCATACTGCAAACACACCGACCTTCACTGGAGTTTGAAGTCATGACCGCCGCCCTGATGAACACCTACCAACCGCTGGCCTTGAGTTTCACCAGAGGCCTGGGCACTCGCCTGTGGGATCAGGCCGGTCGTGAATACCTGGATGCCGTCGCAGGCGTCGCGGTGACCAATGTCGGGCACTCGCATCCGCGCATCGTGGCTGCCATCAGCGAACAGGCCGCAATGCTGCTGCACACCTCCAACCTGTACAGCATCGACTGGCAGCAACAACTGGCGCGCAAACTCACGCAGCTGTCGGGAATGGAGCGGGCGTTCTTCAACAACTCCGGCGCCGAGGCCAATGAAACTGCGCTGAAACTGGCTCGGTTATACGGCTGGCGCAAAGGTATCGAACAGCCGCTGGTGGTGGTCATGGCCAACGCGTTTCATGGCCGCACGTTGGGCACTTTGTCGGCCAGCGATGGCCCGGCGGTGCGGTTGGGTTTCAATGAACTGCCGGGGGATTTCGTCAAAGTGCCTTTCGGTGATCTGGCGGCGCTGGATCAGCTGCAGCAAAAGCACGGCGCGCGCATCGTGGCGATTCTGGTCGAGCCGATCCAGGGCGAAAGCGGTGTGCAACTGGCGCCGCCCGGCTACCTCAAAGCCCTGCGTGACCTGTGCAATCGGCACGCCTGGCTGCTGGTGCTCGATGAAATCCAGACCGGCATCGGCCGCACCGGCCAGTGGTTTGCGTTCCAGCATGAAGGCATCGTGCCGGACGTCATGACCCTGGCCAAAGGCCTCGGCAACGGCGTGCCGATTGGCGCCTGTCTGGCACGGGGCAGAGCGGCGGACCTGTTCACCCCCGGCAGCCATGGCAGCACCTTCGGCGGCAACCCGCTGGCCTGCCGAGTCGGTTGCACGGTGCTGGACATCATCGAAGAGCAAGGCTTGCTGGAAAATGTCCGGGTGCAGGGCGAACGCTTGCTGACCCGCCTGCGCGCCGAACTGGCAGACAACCCCAACGTGCTGGCGATTCGCGGGCAGGGCTTGATGATCGGCATCGAGTTGAAACAGCCGATCCGCGATCTGACGCTGATTGCGGCGCGAGATCATGGGCTGCTGATCAACGTGACACGCGGCAAGACGATACGGCTGCTGCCGCCGCTGACGATTGATGAGCGGGAGGTGTGGATGATTGTCAGAGGTGTGGGGCACATCATTCAGTAGTGGTATTTGCAACTAATGACGCAAATCTCACCGCCTTCGATGCTGTAGACCAAACGATGCTCACCCGTTATTCGTCTGGACCAAAAGCCGCTCATGTTGTGTTTGAGCGGCTCGGGCTTGCCGATCCCTTCAAACGGTTCGCGCTGGATTGCCTTTATCAACAGATTGATACGTTTGAGTCCGGCCTTATCGTTCTGCTGAAACCACAAGTAGTCTTCCCAGCCTGATGGCGTGAACTCGATTTTCATTCTTCGATCAATTGCCTGACTTTGGCTTTTCCGGCACGCATTTCGCCAATCGATTTGATCAACCGTTCGGCGTTGGCTGGAGAGCGGAGCAAGTAGGCCGTTTCTTCAAGTGCGTTGTATTCAGCCAGAGACATCATCACGACGGGCTCGCCTTTTTGGCGTGTGACCAGAAGGGGAGCCCGGTCTTCGTTAACGCGATCCATCGTTTCGGCCAAATGCGCACGGGCGGTGGTGTAGTTGATGGTTTGCATGTCGTAGTCCTCGCTGGATGCAAAGAACGTACAGAAATGAGTACATGATGACAAGGCGATACCTACCAGTGGTTGTTTCGCAGAAGGGGTTACTGCGAGCACATTCAGTATGGCTAAAGAACTCTGGGGACGTTTCTGAGATGGTTGTAATCCTCATCCACTGTCGCTGGCAGTGAGAAACCGCCGCGTCGTGGTCATCTGGTGCTCCCAATGTAGGAAAAACACTTTTGGTTAGTCCGGATAATCCCCCAACTCCGGCGCCAGCATCCGCGTCTTCGCCGCCCCGTTCGAATTGTGCTGAATGATCTCGCTCGGCTGTCCCTGCGCATTGAAAAACACCTGGCCGATCCCCGCTGAATTCCACAGCCGCTCCCCCGCTTCGGCATGTTCCGGGGTATAGGGCACGATGCGCATGCGTCGGCGTTTGGTGAACCAGTTCAACGGCGAGCGCGGCGAGTAGAGCCAGCGGTTGAGGCGGTCGAACCATTCCAGCAGGGTTTTCGGAAACTCGTTCTTGATCCCGCTGCTGGTGATCTGCCAGATCCGTGGCCCGGCTTTGCGGTGTCGGATAAGCACTTCGTAGACGAAGGAGTAATGCACGTCACCGGACAGCACCACGTAGTTTCCGGGTGTGCGGGTGTGTCGGAAAATGTTCAGGATCACCTGCGCGGCGCCACGGTGGGCCATCCAGTTTTCCGCGTCGACCAGCAGCGGATAACCAAACCAGCTGAAAACCTTCTGCACGGTTTCGATCAGCTTCACGCCGAAGATCGGTGCGGGGGACACGATGATCGCCGACGGATGATCCAGCAGTTCCTGCTGCAGCTCGCACAGCGCCTCCCAATCCAGAAGCCCCGAGGGTTGCTTGAGTGCCATCTCGCTGCGCCAGCGCCGGGTACGGGTGTCGAGCACTACCAGCGCCGGGCTGCTCGGCAGCACGAAATGCCAATGCTGAAAGCGCAGCAAATCATCGATCAGCGCGTCCTGCACCGGGCTGTCGAGATACTGGTCATCACCGCTGGCGCTCAGCCCCAGGGTTTTCCCCAGCACATCCTTGAACGCATCGGGATTGTTGCCCCAGCCCTGACACAGCATGTAGGCGATCAAGGCGTTGCCGATGATGCGTTTGGAGAACGGATGGCCGTAGGCGGTTTCCTCCCATTGCGCGGAAAGATTCCAGTCATCGGTGATGTCGTGATCGTCGAAAATCATCAGACTCGGCAGATGCGCCAAGGCTCGGGCGACGTTGCCCAAACCGGCCTTGAAGCCATCGATGCGGGTTTGCTCCAGGGTGTAGCGCTGCAAGCGTTCAGGCGTCAGCGATGGAGCAGCAGGATTGATCAGCGTCCACGCAACGGGTGACCATACCAGCAAGTACATCGCCATCACTTCGGCGAAGGTCACCAGGTGGTTGTCGGCGCTGCTGCTGGTGAAAATCGGCTTACGCGCACCGCCGAAAAATCGCTCGCGCAAGGTCTCGTTGCTCTCCAGCGCCGGTAACAAATCCGCACGGTGGTAGTAACTGGCCGGGTGTTGGTAGAGCTTGGCGCTGTCGCTGACCACGGCACCTTCGAGGTGTTCGTCGAACAGGCCGAGGCGCTCGATCAACGCATGAATCGCCCGCAGCATCGGGCCGGCCACATCGTCGGCGTAAACCTGGTCGCCGCTCATCATCAGCAGGGTCGGGCGTTGCTGCGGATCGGTTTCGCTGGACAGCAGTTGGTCAACGCACAGCAGACCGTCTGCCGCCGGATGATGCGGCTTGCGGCAGGAGCCGTGCAGCAACTGATCGATCCGCGAACGCACGACAAGGTTCGGACAACGAGCGTTAGCGTACAGCAGGTGCGACGCCCATTCGGCGATGGGCGAGTGGCCGTCGATCAACAGGTCGTAGTCGATGCGCGTGTTGCAGGGCAGGGCGCTGTCGAGTACAACGTCGATCAGATGGACAAAAGCGTGACGGCCGACGGGGATGACCGTGCATTTCCCGGCATCGAGAGGGATGTCTCCTACACCTTGCAGGCGCAGGGTCAGCGCCAGTGCGCGGGTGCCGACCAGCCACAGGACGATCCGCGTCGGTTCCAACCGGCGCAGCAGGGGGCCGGCCAAGACCGGAGGCAACGGATTCAGGTCAGCAGGTATCGAGGACATTCGCAGGCAAAGCTCAAGGCGCACAGGCTGGCGATGATAGCGCAGCCGGCGCCTTGAACCCTTAAGCGAGGCTTAAGCGTCAGCCTTCTGCAGCTTCAGCGCCAGCAGTCGCCATTCGCTGGAAGCGGGTTGCTCCTGCACCGAGCACTCGAAGCGATAAGTGACGTCGTCGCCATTCATGTTGCGTGCAGTGACCTTGTTGCTGAGGGTGTAGACCTGGCCCTTGAAGCGTTGGGTGACCACGGCGGAGCTGTCAGCGAAGCGCGCCGACGCCGGGAAGCGCAAGGCACCGGTCACGTAAGGGCTGCACATGACATACGCGAGCATTGATTTGTCGCTGTCGCCATTCTGAGCAAGTTTGTCGCGCAGCGCGCTGAACGCTTTGCGGCCCTGCGCGTCGCTCTGATCCAGAACGGTTTTTTCCGCCATCGATTTCGGTGCCCGGTTGGCGTAGTTCGGCAGCAGTGCGGAGTCGGGCGGCGAAGGCTGATTGTCTGGCTCGATAGCGGCGAACCCCGGAGCGTTTTCCAGTGCCACGGGCGTCGAATCCGACTCGGCTTCCGGCAGCAGACTGGTGGTCACTTCGTTCTGGGTGATCACCTCTTCGGTGGGCGCCCGTTTGGGCTTATGCGCCGACGGGAACAACGACAGGAAGATCGACAGCACCACCATGCCGACGATAAAACCACCCGCCGCGCCAACGATGTTGCCGTAAAACAGATTCCAGCTGCCGCGGTTTTTCACCACCCAGCGCCACATCAAACCCCAGGCCGCAACAAATGCCAGAAAACTCAGAAACTCCATTCGATCCTTTCCTTAACCCTTCAATAGCCTGCCAAACAGCACTCACTGGCGGTGAGTGCTGAAGATGGACGGCAAGATATCAAAATAGAGGTCTGACGCCACGAAGACATTCACATGCCGAGATTGGGCGGATTGATCTGAACAAAAAACATGATCGCCGTGATGCCGGCCACAACGCCGCAAAGGCCGGCCAGCAGCTGACGCGCGACAGGGTGTTCGACCTGCGAGCGACGGGCCACCAGCATCCATACGCCACTCAGCGCCGCAGCGGTTGCGAGCATTTCCAGAATCGATCCCATGACCCCCGGGACCGGTGGCCGGCTGGAGCCGAACAGACCGACGCAAAGCTGCGAAACCACCAGGCCGACAATCATGCCGCTGGCCGCGCCCAACACATTGGCGAGCAGCAGATTCCACGCACCACGCTGCCTGACGACCCAGACCCACATGCCTATCCAGGCGATAAAGAAAAACGCTACATCCATCGTATCCATCCTTCGAAGCCAGTCGCGGTACAAACGCTCGGCAGCTTGCCGACAGTGGACGGCAAGATAGCAAAATAGTAGCTTCGCGCCACTTTCTTCAAACACGTAACGGACTACGCATGCCGAATGTTTCTTTTACACCGCGCCTGCTCGGCGCGTTCCTTCTCGCCATCGTAATGACCCCGGCGCTTGCCGACTGGGATGAAACCCCAGAGGTCGCCTGGAAGGAGTACCTCGCCGATTGCGAGCGTTTTCAGCAAGTAGTGAACAACGTTCAAAAAGGGGTCATGACTACCAGGCAAGCGATGGAGCGCGTCGACAGTTTGAATCGCACTGTTTATGTCCATCGCGATCACCTCTCCCAGGAAAGCCTTACCTCTCCCGAATATGCCCGTTGTGAAAACGTCATTGCTCAAGCGTTCGTGATCCGGAACAAGGAAGAGGAGGTACTGGTCGCGGAGCTTCAACAGCAATACTTCAAGGCTCAGGCCGAGCACGAGAAGTCCCCGGAATACAAGCGCGCCCTCGATCTAGGCTTTAGCGACGTCGGCGGAATTGGCAAGCTCAAGGAGCTCGCCGAGGATTCGGAAACGGATGGCGAAGCGTATCTGAAGACGTTGATGATCACGGTCGATTGGGGCTGCGGCCGACATTTCCGCGCCGTGAGATACGTCAAACCCTATGTGATCTACACCGCCCATCCCGATGAGGGCAACTGCGCCGTCTATAAAGAGGTCGCGGTGCTTGGCGGAGAGATGGTGGAGAGGGGCGAGACCATCGATCAGGACGCGATTTTTCAATACGTGGGATGGAAGAAGCTGGAAGGGCCAGGTGGGTTTCCCGTCGACATTCGAGTAGTAAAAGTGCGGCACTAATCCGCAGGGCAGTTTCTACAGATTGCGCGTCTGATTACAGAATGTCCTTCAAATAACCCTTGAGCGCGAGGAGCGGCTGGTCAAGCTGCTCCAGCGACTGCGCCTGACGGAAATCGGCTGACAGCTTGTGCAGCTCCCGCCCCAACGGTTTCTCGACCCCGCCTAAGGCGTCCATTGCCAATCCCAGACACTCGTTCATCTTGAACTGGATGGTCTCGATATCCCCGCGACGCACCAGCAGTTCGAACACGTCTTTCTGGTAGTCGCCCATGACCATGTCATCCCGCAGAATCGGGCTCAGGCCTTCCTCCTCGTAAGCGAGTTTGAGGGAGAACAGGGCGACGGTTTCCAGTGACGTTTCCATGGGGGGGCTTGGAGGTCCTTGAGCATGAGTCTTGAAGTTCGGTACGACCAACGAAAGCCGCAACGGGCGGCAGACCGCGTGCGGGCGGGCGTGATTATACTGAGCGGACGCATCAGGTGCAGTCCTTAGGCAAAACAGGTTGCACGGACAGCGCCGAGACATTCAATGACCTAAGCAACAGAACGAGTTTCTCAGGATGGGCAGCGAGTATGAGGTGCCAGACAAACTCAACGTTAATTCAGGCACATGAGCGGAGCGACGATCATGGAATACGATGAGAAGTTGATTGAAGAGGCTGTGCTTGCCCTGTTGGCCGCGTTCAGTTCCGACGACGGCAATGCATGGAAAGGCTTCGATTTTGAAGTCATGAACCGATTGCATGAGCAGGGTCTCATCAGTAATCCGGTAAACAGGAACAAATCGATCTGGTTGACGGAGGAGGGCCGGGAACGAGGTCGTCAGATAGCTGAGCGTTTGTTTGGGGGAGGTGTTCAAGCCCAGCGTGCGCCTGACCCGGATATCTGAGGTCCTGGTTTGGCTAATCACTTTATTCGGGCCGCGCCAGCGCAACGCAACTGGAGGAGTTTCTCCGTTGGAGCATTTTCTAACTGAGCCACAACTGACAATAGTGAGAGCTGCTCTTTCTGAGCCATTCAACGATTTTCCCGTCGAATATGACTATGTGGCGAATCAGGTAAGAGGCGTCACCCCTGAAACCCTTTACGAAATTCTCTATTCAGAGGTTGCGCCGGTGTGCTTTACCAATCTCGTTGCAGCTGTGCCTCCGATTTGGACTGGGTTCGACCCCGACAAGCTCAGAAAGTCGATAGAAGAAAGGCTGGCAGCCAGAGAGCGCAACTGGTTTCGTAGGCAGTTCGATAAAGTGCTGGTTCGTTGGCTGAAATACAACTACGCCTACATCTGGAAGGAAATCGCCAGTAGGCTTTGAACCCAAGCGTTCAATGGTATAAGCGACCATGAAGAAACTGACTGCCCTGTTTATTTTGGTTCTGGTGACAGTGCTTTACGTTGGGTATTACGAAGCGCTTGAGGATGGGGACATCGAAACGATCCTGTTCATCAAGAAGCATCCGACGTTTCAGATGAAGTTTTACAATATCCACGCCAATGACGGGGAGATTCGTCAAGTCGAACGACTCACGGAGCAGGAGCGTAAGTGGATCATTGATTACTGCAGGTATCGCCTCGGCATCGACACGGATCTGAAAACCCAAAACGACGTTGAGGTTTGCAGGAAAAAATAGCTGGGTGAAACAAAGAAAAAGGCCTCGGTGGAGGCCTTTTGTCATTACGCATTATTTGACGTTCCCAGCTTTCGACATCGTCGGCTTGAACCTCTACGCGGCAGCTTTCTCGTCTCATGGGTGTGAAAAAATAATTGCCCCACTTTCCAGCAGACGAAAAAAAAGGCCTTGCTAAGCAAGACCTTTCTTAATTTTGGTGCCCCGAGGGAGACTCGAATAATAGCATAACTGTATAATTAACATAGTTTTTTGCATGTGTACACTTCCACGTTGTACCGTGAAGTGTACACCCTGCCTGCCTCCAATAAGGACTGGTGTGGATGGAAGCTTGATCGGACTTCTCCATCCAATTTCCGACGAGCTGTGAATAATATCTACAAGATCGTCTGGATCGAGCGTCGGCTCATCTGAACCTGGCTCAGGCTTGGATGGAACAGAACCTTGTGTTTGGTTTTGAAAACTCGAATCGGTAGACATACCCACCTCACCAATGAGGTCCAGCTTTTCTGGGCCGTAATAGTTTGAATTTGGCAGGTGAAAAGTGTGCGACTGAGCAGATGAGCGGGCAGTAAAAAGTCCAGCGGGCGGCTGGGCTTTTGGAGTTGCACGGACTTGCCCCCCCATCTGCATCACAACTGACCAGTCATTTGCAGCCGACTTGACCAGCGCACGTGGGAATGACGACCGGCAGAAATCGGTCATAAGTGACGAAACCATCCAGCAGTGAGTCGCTGACTCCGCGTGGTTTCGAACTTGCTTTGAACTACCGCCGCCTTCAATAGACTCTTGAGGGCGGCGGTAGCTTGGCTGGGAAGTCATTTCCCCTGTGGTCAGAAGTGCTCCTGCACTCTTTTGAGGCCGTCATGTTCTGAAAAAATAATGTCACTGGAAATATTTATCCAGCGCTTGATCGCGTGTTGAAACCTCTTGAAATAGCTGTTTTTTGACATCGCTGAAGCCGCTTCTGATGATGCGTGCACCTGCCATAAGGCATTGAGTAGACATTATGCAACCTGAAGAGAAGAACCTGATTGATGGACTTTTTGCCCGCCTGCATGCTGTTGAGGGGCAATCCGCACCGCGAGAGCCCCAGGCAGACGCATTGATAAGGGAGCACGTTGCTCGTCAGCCCGCAGCCCCCTATTTCATGGCGCAGGCCATCATCGTGCAGGAAAATGCTATCGAGCAGTTGGACGCTCGCATTAAAGAACAGGCAGCGGAGATTGAAGCTCTCAAGGGTGCTCAGAATGCTTCACAGCAGAACAGTGGCGGTTTCTTGGCAGGCCTGTTTGGCGGTCGTAGCCAGGCTCACCCAGTTGAGAACCGGCCGGCCAGTTCCCTGGCTGGCAATACCGGTGCACAAAGCTCACTTGCCAGCGGGCGTTTCGGACAACAATCAGGTGCAGGACAGCAGCCAGGGTTCGTCCAACGCGGAGCGCCGGCGCAAGGTGGCGGCTTCCTTTCGGGCGCCTTGCAAACGGCCGCCGGTGTTGCTGGAGGGATGGTGCTTGGTAACATGTTGATGGGTATGTTCCAAGACGATGGTGCTGATCAACTTGCTAGCCAAGCACCTGTAGAAGAGCCACCAGTGGCACAGGAGGAACCCGCAGCAGATGACTACTATGCTGACGAGGGCTTCTTCGGTGGCGGGGAGGACGACGAGTTTGTTTGATTTCGCAAAATGAGCTAAAGATGCCGGTCTTAATGACCGGCATGTTTTTTACTCGTCCAAACGTTTCCAATGTTCGTCAAATTGAAGCTGGGAACGCCTATTAAAGATGTGACCCATGAGGACATGGTTGGAACTGCCATCTGGAGGTCCGCTTTGGGTTGTGGCTCTGCCTTTTGCCACCGGCAGCTTTGGGTCCAGAGTGTGTAAAAACGCTTCGCCAGATTTTAAGTGTGCGCGTCTACGTTAAATCTGAAATTTATCGGCACGTCAGCAGATGTGGGTTTCGCGTAGAAGCGCGATTTTCAGTCCGGTTTTGAGTACCTGTCGCGCTCAAAAACGTTTTTACACAGCCTCGGTCAAAAGCGGTCTCTCGTTCGCTGACATCTTTTTTATGGACAACACGATGTATTTCCCACCCGCGGCTACGACCAGTTTAATGGTGCGAGCCGACACAGCGCTCAACCTGGATCGTCCTCAGAATCGAAGTCGCCGTATTTGACAGGAAGTGCCGCCCACGCCGCTAAGAGCTGCTGCTGATGCTCAACGACCTCATCCCACTCAGGGCTACATCCTTTGTTCTCCCTCAATAGCCGACGCAAAGTTTCCGTGGCCTGCTCGTAAGCACGATGGACCTCGATGGCTTCCTTTAAAAACGCTTCTCGCCGGTGCAATAAAAATCTCCAGAACAAGAAGGTAAGTATGAGGAGGCGGCAACAATTCAGCTGACAAACGTAGCATTGCCAGAGGCCGGCCCTGATGGGAAATTTATAAACGTGTCCCAGCTTTCGTAGGCATCGTGCTGCCTCTTGCTAGCAGCGTCCCAGTCGGGGCCTGAAACACATCTGGCTGAGACCAGCATCATCATTCCCATCGTGGCAGCGTCCAGTTCCATTAAGAGTTTATGTGACTCGATTCTGAAGTCATCGATAGATGCCATTAGCTTTGCCTCGGAGCGGAGTTCACCGCTATTAAGAAACAACTGCTCCTCGGGCGGTGGAGTGCGGAGACGGCAGATAATTCATACCGTCTGACCGCTGGCCCACTGGCTCACCTACCGCTCTGGGTCGACTTCGGCCAGTCGCGACAGGCAGAAGTCGGCCAAAAGCAGTTCGCCAGCCATTAAGGCAATCTAGACACAATCAGCTTGGTCCGACTATCGGGCAGCAATAGGTAACCCCTAGCTTTCACCTAAGCTCTTACCTAATGCGATTACATGGAGAGAATCTAAGCCACTTGACCTTTCAAAGCGTGGAGATTCCGATGATCAAGCATTTGAGTCCTATTTTTTTGATTGCCGCTACCATCTGTCTCGGTGGTGCGTCCTGTCACGACCAAAAAGAAGAGGATAATTTGCAAAACAAGCAAACGATGGATGGCAGCCCAGCTCGCACGGGAATGGGAATTATCCCCCGACAACAAATTCAACCCCGAATGAACAGAAGATAGTCATCCCGGATGCAAGACTTGAGCGCTGCGAGCGTGTCGAGGGAGTTCGCTGATGAGACGCCCTAACCTAATTTTTTTATAGGGCTATCCCCCCAAAAAAAGGAGCATCCTATGTTTACCCCAGGTCGTCTTCATCGTTCCAGCACTTCTGGCATCGCGGGAGTCCCGGAATACAGCATTGATGTCATCTATGAAGTTCGTCGCGACCCAAAGGAAGGCATGCTGATGCACTTCAAGATGGTTGGAGAAGTATCAGGTCGCAGCTTTACTGAAGAATTCGATATGCACCGCGACACTGCCTTCAACTTTGCCAGCCGAGTAGCCAAGACTGCGGTCAAGCATGGAGTACCCGCCAATGCCAGTCTCATCATGCGCGGGCACAAAGAATACGACGCAATGTTCGAGGATATTCGCGACAAACTCGGCGTCCAACCGGGCGAGCCGGTCAATCTTGATAACGCTGAGAACGACCGTCGCTGAGTGACTCCTGTACTACTCAGTAAGCCTCGTCCTGCCGAACCGGCTAATCCACTGGATGAATCAAGAGATAGCCGCTGACTGCATCATCTATGGTTGGAAAGAACGCCGTTTCGCCAAACCGTGCGAAAAGCCCGAATCGCTTCAGCTTGTCCTTGACCGGGTCCTTCATCTCGGCCACGCACAACTTGATGCCCGCCGCGTGCAAGGTGTCGTCCAGTTCAGCCAGCATGTCAGCCGAGGTCACGTCCACACTGGTGACGGGTTCCGCCGCAACGACCAGCCAGCGTACCGGCGTAGGTGATGCCGCCACGGCGTCGAGCACTCGGTCGTTGAACAGTTCGGCGTTGGCGAAGAACAACGGCGCATCCCAGCGAAACAGCACCAGGCCAGGTATAAGGTGCGCGTCCGGATAGCGCTGGATGTCGTGGTAGCCCTTGACGCCCTTGGCTTGACCCAGCACTGCGGAATACGGTCGCCAGCCATCCCATAGAAATTCGATGACGGCTATTACGATGGCCAGGCCGATGCCCTCAATCGCGCCAAATACAGCCACGCCGAGGGTGCACATGATCGACAGCCAGAACTCCCAGCGCTGGATGCGATAAATTCGCCGCAGGTCGGCGACTTCAATCAAGCCAATGGCTGATGCGATCACCACCGCTGCCAATGCGCTGTTGGGCAAACTCTGCAACAAGTTCGGCGCCACCATCAGCAGCAGGGCAACTGCCAACGCGCCGACAACGCCGGTCAACTGGGTTTTGGCGCCTGCGGCTTCAGCCACGGGGGTACGTGAAGAACTGCTACTGATTGGAAAGCCCTGGAAAAATCCAGCCGCCAGATTGGCAAAACCGAGCCCCGCCATCTCCTGGTTCGGGTCCACGCAGGTACGGGTCCGCGCTGCATACACACGAGAAAGCACACTGGTGTCGGCGAACGACACCAGGGCGACGGCACAACCGCCGATGAGCACGGGGACAATATCAGCTCGGGTGATCCAGGGGATGGCGAAGGCAGGTAAACCTTGTGGAAGAACACCGAGCACCGACACCCCGGCGCGGGCGCCAAGGTCCAGCACACCGACGGCGACAGTCGCACCGACCACTGCGATCAAGATGCCCGGCACCCGTTTGTGGGGTTTGAGCAGAAGGATCACGACCAAGGTGGCTGCGCCGATCATGAACGCGGACCAGTTGGTCTTTCCTTCCATTACCGCGGTGGCGATGGCCCACAGGTTTCTCCCCGGCCCGTCGGACTCTATCGAAAAACCGAAAATCTTGGGTAATTGGCTGATCAATACGGTCAGCGCGATGCCGTTCATGTACCCGTAACGGATGGGTTTAGACAGCAACTCCGTAATGAAGCCCAAACGCATGATGCCCGCCAGGATGCACACAGTTCCTGAAACGATCGCCATCATGCCCGCAAGGGCTACGGCGCGATGCGGGTCGCCGCCCGACAGAGGAAGGACGACAGCAAGGATAACGGCGGCCAATGACGAGTCCGGGCCCAGCACCAGAATCCGGCTAGGCCCGAACAATGCATATGCGAGTAGCGGAACGATGGTCGCGTAGAGGCCATAGATGCCGGGTACGCCCGATGCCACGGCGTAGGCTATGCCCACGGGCACCAACATCGTGGTGAGCACCAGTCCGGCCATGATGTCGTGACGCAACCAGGCAACCTGATACCCGCGCAGCGTGCGGAGTCCAGGAAGCCAGCGGCCCCAGCCGGTCTCGTCGCCGGCATCGCGACGTGCAACTCGGCCCGGTTCCGGGGCGGGAGGCGAAGAATCCGAATGGCTCATAGGACTGTGGCCCGTTGGTGTACAGCGCAGATTCGCTTATACGTGTCCGTCAGAATTTTTCGGGAACTCGTCGGTGCGGATAATCCGGGTCGCGATAGCCACCAGGCTTCTGCCGCTTGGGCAATATCACCTCCTCGCGTGCGACATCCTTGTACGGGATGCGGCTGAGCAAATCGGTGATGATGTTAAGGCGCGCCCGGCGCTTGTCGTTCGAGTTGGCCACCACCCATGGGGCATGTTCGGTGTCAGTGGCCTTGGACATGTCGTCACGCGCGCGTGAATAGTCATACCAGCGGCTGTATGACTTGAGATCCATCGGGGTCAGTTTCCAGATTTTGCGTCCGTCCTTGATACGTGCCTGAAGCCGGCGGGTCTGCTCGTCTTCGCTGACTTCCAGCCAGTACTTGAGCAGGATCACGCCTGAGTCGACGATTGCACGCTCCACCAGCGGCGTTGTCGTCATGAAACGGGCAACCTGCTCTTTGGTGCAGAATCCCATCACCCGCTCGACGCCCGCCCGGTTGTACCAACTGCGATCGAAGATCACCACTTCGCCAGCCGCGGGAAGGTACGGCAGGTAGCGCTGGACATACATCTGGCTTTTCTCTCGTTCACTCGGCGCCGTCAGCGCCACCACCCGAAAGATACGGGGGCTCACGCGTTCGGTGAGCGCTTTTATCGTCCCTCCCTTGCCAGCGCCATCGCGCCCTTCGAAGACGATACAGATCTTGATGCCCTTGGCTTTTACCCACTCCTGCAATTTGACAAGTTCGACGTGCAGGCTGCGCAGTTGCTCAAGATAATCCTTGTTCTTCAGTTTCAGGCTTTCAGCAGAGTGGCTCTTGGGGGCTTTTTTCTTGTCTTTTGCCATGATCGAGACCTCACCAACAACAGCGTAGGATTGCAATCTGTTCATCCACCGAGCGCGATGATCGCGGTGATCAGAACAGCACCGGTTACTGCCAACGTAATTGCGCCTTGCCACGGTTTTGCGCCAGCGTATTTCGCGAGTACCCAACCGGCGATGAACAGCACTGCGAGTCCGACCAGGTTAGAAACGCGTACGGCGAGCGCCGTCCGATCCAGCACCAGAAACGGCACCACAAGCGCAATGTCGAGAGCGCCACCAGCAGGAAAAACCCACGCCCCCCTTGAAATCATCCCCAGCCGAGGCCGGCGGTAAGGGCATAGATGAAAACTCGAGCACACGGCGACGCAACGATTCCAGATCATCCGTGCCGACCACTGCCGCGAGACGAGGGGGTAATGCCTCAGCAATGAGCGCTTTTCCGGTGACTGCATCAGTCGCGCCGCATAGACTTGCGCGTAGCGTGCGGTTGCGCACACGCTCGATCAGGGTTCGCAGTAAATACATCACGGCGTCCGCGAATCCCCAGGCGAGGTTGCAACCCAGCGCGGTGATCATCATCGTGCGTTCCGACTCCCGGCCAGACGTGGCCACGCTGATGGTTCCAGTGAAGGTCATTGCCATGAGCAGGCCGAAAATGACCTCCGTGACACGATCGACCGGATCAAGTACACGGGCCCGCTTTGGCTCTCCAGTGCTTTGCATCCGCTCATCCTCGCCACACCTGCGTCAGCGTGATGCCCTCGTAAGGTTCGCAGACCAAAGCACGGGGCTTTTTTCCAGGGCGTTCTCAACCCAATTCAGTGTAGGTTGAAAAGATTTTTTCGCTCCTGTGGTCACATTGGTCAATCAAGGCAACTCTTTGCTCTGGTCTTTCAACGTCTGCGCAGCCTCGGCTTTCGCCGCATTGGCTTGCATGATCAATTGGTAGGCAATGTAGTATTTGTAGATATTACTGACGTAGGTAACCGTCTCCGCACCGATCTTCTCGGCGGCAACGTACTCAACATTGTGAAACCAGACGTTCGGGTCCAGCCCACGGAGGGTGGCTTCTTTGCGAAGTTTGGAAATCCTGCCCGCCCCTGCATTGTAAGAAGCGAAGGCGAACAAGGCCTTGTCCAGATTGGTCATGGGCTCCTTGCCATAATACTGGTCGATCATCCAACGCATGTACTTGATCCCGGCGTTAATGTTTGGCTCGACTTCAGCAATGTTGCCGACGCCGAGTTCCTTGCCGGTGGCGGGCATGACCTGCATGACACCGATGGCCCCCACCTTGCTCTTGGCTGCCTGATTCAGTTGAGATTCCTGGTATCCCTGGGCGGCCATCAGCAACCAGTCCACATCATATTTGTCCCCGTACTGCTGAAAGTACTGAACCAATGCGATAAATTTCTTGCGTTCGGACTCGGAGACAGAGGCCTTTACATATTTTTCGCTTCTAAAAAAACGCGTCAGGATCATGTTTCCGATGGCGGTCCCCTGACCGTGACGAGTGATGAAATCATTGGTGAAGGCCTGCAACTGCGGACTGCCCTTGCGAATCGCCCAGGCAATCTCCCCTCCGGTGCGTAACGTGACGTCGTCATGCACCGTGATAGCCGGGAAGACCTTCTTCCAGAAGTCCGCTTTATGCTTGTCCACGACGATGAGAGGAATCATCCCGGCGTTCAGCATCTCGATCAGATCCTCGTCTTCCAGGGCCTCTGGTGCTTCCTTGAGGATGACCGCAGGTTTGTTCTCGCCGGCGAAACGCTGGTTGAGGGCCATCAGGCTCTCGTAGTAACTGGAGGATTTGCGAACGAAGACCACCTGCCCCGCCAATTCGTCCACGCTGGACACCGCGGGCGAGTCGGGACCGGAGACCACCACCTCGCTGACGTTGCGATAGACAGGTGAAGTAAAATCAACCAGTTGCTTGCGTTCCTCGGTCACGGTCAGGTTGGACGCCGCAATATCGCCTTTGCCGGCAGCCAGCGCCGGCAGCAGTTCATCCCGTGCCACAGGAATGAGCACCACCCGCACTTTCAGCGCCTTGTGCTTGAGCTTTTTATCCTTGGCCAGCTTCTTGTTCAGATCCTCCTCGAATACACGAAAAAAATCGTAAGTCGTTCCGCGCTGGACACCTCTGTCGACAAAATAAAACGTCTTGCTGTAAACCGTCAGGACTCGAATGATCTGTCGATCGATCATCCCGTCGAGATCACCGGTCCACGGCTTCATTGCGCTCTCGGTCGGGAGGGTGAGTTGCTCACGCAGCGGCGCCTCGGGGGGCGCCTTTGCCTCGGCTGCAGCATCAATCGCGCCAGCGAAAAGTGTGAACGCTAGGACCGCAAGGATGTGAGTGATCGGCACTGAGCGTGCAGAGGGATGAGCCGTAAAATGTGTTACCCAACCGCGGATTCCCAACATGATCAGTGCTCCACACGTTGTTTGGGTCTGACGTGTTCCAACTGCTCCATCCTGAGTTCAGCCCTGCCCGGATGGCCAAGACCATACATCCGCAAGCACACAGAAAAGCTTAGTTCAGACTTGCCTATCAGCACGCGATGCATCGCCAGCGACTACGCTTTTACGATTGAACCTTGTCTCCCAAGGAGATTTCTGTGAGCGTCGCTCCCCTGTCCGAACTGGATGCCGCTCTACCCGGTCTGGCCCGCAAGATCCGCGTGTTGGATGCCTTGTCCTGGCCGGATGGGGTCGAGGAAGTATTCCTGACACGCTGGCGCGCCGGGCAGGCGAAACTGCCCAAGATCGAGCTGCGCCCGCGCGACCACAGCGCCGACATCGCCGCCCTCGAAGCCTTTATCGGCCGCTGCGATGAGGACCATCCGGCCGGGCGCCACCTCGCCATGACGGCGCGCAGCTATGCCACGGCGGGGCATATGCTCGGTGCCATCGGCACACCCGCCTTTACTCAGTATTCGTCAGCGCTGTACCGGCACCCGGACTTCTACTACTCGCGCCTGAAACTAAGCATGCTGGACGCGGCCCAATTCTTCCTCAAGAC
This sequence comes from Pseudomonas sp. m6p, assembly GCF_055760375.1. Lineage (NCBI taxonomy): Bacteria > Pseudomonadati > Pseudomonadota > Gammaproteobacteria > Pseudomonadales > Pseudomonadaceae > Pseudomonas > Pseudomonas sp. m6p. Next base: position 4,535,216 of record NZ_CM147084.1, on the reverse strand, counting down.
CACCGATGCCCTTCTGGGCGGAACCCGGATTCCACCGAGCCCGGCGGAAATTCCGGCCGAGGTCTTCGCCGCCTGGATGCAACCGGAACTCGACCGCTTCTTCGGACCCGCCCGGATCACCGTCGTGCTCGATCCGACCCTGGCCGCCAAGGCCATCGCCGGGGCCAGTCGCATCCGCCTGCGTGCCAGTGCCCTGTTCTCGGAACCGGACAAGAACCAACTGTTGCAACATGAGGCCTTCTTGCATGTCGCCACGGCACAAAACGGCGCGCTGCAACGCAACCTGAAAAGCCTGGGGTTGGGGGCGCCACGCACGACCCAGACTCAGGAGGGCATCGCCACCCTGGCCGAGCTGTTCACCGGCAGCATGGACATCAACCGCCTGCGCCGCCTCGCCCTGCGCGTGCTCGCGGTCCAGCAGGCGCTGGATGGTGCCGACTTCATTCAGGTATTCGAAGGTTTTCTCGTCGCCGGTCAGTCACAGAAGCAACCGGTCAGGACGGTCAACTTTCACCTTGTCGCAGTCGGTGATAACACCCCTGTCGATTGATGTGGGCGAGCACTTAAACATTGAAAGCAGGCGCCAGGAGTGGGGTGCCGCCAGCAACGACCACTCGCCAGTTCACAAAAGCTGCGCATTGCCGATAGCTGCCCGTCGTGAAGGGCTGAAATCGGCCGATTCTGTTGAAAAAGTCGGATTTTCGAATCGGTGAGAAATTGAACGATGAAAGCTGCGTTTTAGTACGCTTCTACGTAAAGCCCGAGCCCGAGCGAAAATGCAGGATTTCAATCGCAGGTTTTTACTTTTTCGGCGTAAGAAAATTTTTAACTAAGGAAGGATCTAGGCATGTCAGATGTGTGCGGTATATGCGGTCGAAAACTGGGCCTCGAAGACGATCCACTTTCAGTCGATTGTGGCGGTGATTGCTGGGGTTGCATTGGGCTAATTGAGGCTGACCTTGGAAATGCCGAATCGTCAGTCAGAGTGAAGGAAGAGTTTGACACCGGTGTGCGTCCAGGCAGAGCCAAACCAGGTGATTTGTGAGGTAACGCTGTCGTTCCGAAAAGTTCGGGCCCGCCACATTACTTCCTGTCACGCCATCGACTTCGGGCGTGGAGATACGCCGTCAAATCGCTGTAGCCTAGTTGAGCTGCAATCTCCGTTAATGACTCTCCTTGCAATTCAAGATGCAGTTCCAATTCTGCGCGAATCTGATCGAGCAATTGTCTGAAGGTTGTACCTTCCTCTTCCAGTCGTCTCCGTAAGGTCCTTGGCGTCTGGTGCAGCGCCTTCGCCAGATTGTCCAGATTGGGAGTTTCACCTCTCGCTAGAGATCGTCGCGCTCCTTCAGCAACCTTGGCTGACCAACCGCTGAAATTCCGATGCGCGGCGATCCGTCGATCCAGTTCCTGGGTCAATAACTCAAGCATCCCGTGATGATGTGTCTGCATCGGCAGGCTCAAGCTTCGAGCGTCGAAATAGAAGCAGTTAATCGGACAGTCAAACTCGACACGGCCCCCAAACCATTGGGTGTATTGCTTGTAATACGACGGACGAGAGTGAGTAAATCTTGCCAGGACCGGCTGCACCTGCTGCCCTGTTCCCCGCCGTAACTGCGCGATGGACATTGCACCGTAGTGCTCAATGACATAGCGCGCCAACTCACTGGGCGCATCGACGCACAGCTCGATGCCGACGCCGTTTTCATCATTGAGCAGTCTCACCGTGTCCGTGTCCGCCGCAAGCCGCGCGTACCGGGCCCAAAGCTTCATGGATGATAAAACGTCGGGGCTGTACAAGCACAGATAGGCCAGGACGTGCCAGTCCTGAGGCGTGAATAGCGTGAACAGTTTCAACCCGATCGCCGGATCGATGCGCGCCGCCTCGCGCCAAAGCTGATCCAGCTCGATCAGGCTGTAATCCCTGTTTTCTCTCAAGGCCTGGCTATCCAGGAAACGCTCCAGCACCTGGCCCAATTTGCCGCGATGAAAGCGCAGGGGGGAACGATTGACCTGTTCTCGCTCAATTTTGTCCGTTTCGCGCATAGGGATGGCTTACTCGTTGGCTTCTAATGAAAGGGCATTGCCCGCAGGGGCCTGAATCGAGAGTGCCATGAATACAATAATGCTCGCCAACAATCCTTCCGTAATAGTGGCCGGGATATTCCTCGCCTTCATCTTGCTGGAACTTGCGTGTTCTTCGCTCCGACACCCGTCGAGCGGGAAGCGTGACGTACTGATCGAAGTCATAGGCTCCGGGATTTTAGTTGCAATCACGTTCCCCAGTGTCATGTGGCTCAGTGGAAAAATCCTGAGCCTGGCTGTTCCGGAAATGAAAGGCGCCCTGGCCAGCATTCCTTGGATCGCAGGGTTCGTGTTGTTTCTAGTACTGGATGACATGACTCAATACTGGTGGCATCGACTGACACATCGGGTCCCGGCACTTTATGCGCTGCACCGCGCTCATCACTCCGCGCCCTACATGAGTGTCCGCATCGTTTATCGAAACAACAGCTTCTACTACATGCTGATGCCCGGCATCTGGCTGTCCGGCATACTGATCTATCTAGGACTTGCGCATATTTACTATGTTTATCTGATCCTAAAGATGATCGTCATCTTCGCAGCGCACAGCAGCGTTGCGTGGGATGACAAACTGTATGGCATCCGTGTGTTGCGTCCTATTGTCTGGGTTCTGGAGCGAACGATCTCCACCCCCTCCACTCATTCAGCCCATCACGGCTTGACTGCCGAGGATGGTGTCACGCATTACAAGGGCAACTTCGGCAACCTGTTGTTCTTCTGGGACATCCTGTTCGGTACGGCCAAAATTACCCGCCGGCGTCCGCCCTTATACGGTATCGAACACTTGTCACCGATCAGTTGGAAAGAAGAGTTGTTCTGGCCCATCGTGCGTTCACGCCGTGTCGCCCCGAAAGCACGCAACGCTAAACAGAAGGTGGCGCAATGAGCCGTCATATCGTTCTGCTGTCTGGATCGAATAGATCAAACAGCCAATCACTCAAAGTCGCCAAATATTTGCGCGACCGATTAGAGCAACTTGGTCTTTGTGATTCAGGCGAACTGCTGAACTTGGCTTCCAGTCGGCTACCGCTGTGGCCAGAAGAAGACATTGATGGAATCTGGAATGTCCAGCAATCCATCCTTAAAAAAGCTACCGCACTGATCGTGATCAGTCCGGAGTGGAATGGCATGGCTTGCCCGGCGCTGAAAAATTTCTTTTTGTACGCAGGACTCGGTGAACTTGGACACAAGCCAGCGCTCCTGGTGGGGGTTTCGGCTGGGCTCGGGGGAGCCTATCCAATTACTGAATTGCGTGCTTCGAGCTACAAAAACAGCCGGATCATGTATTTGCCTGAACAACTCATCATAAGAAATGTTGAATCGATGTTGAATAGCGAAATTCCCTCAGACGAAAATGATGTTCGCATCCGCACACGTATCGACTGGGCTTTGCATTTACTTTGTCAATACGATGATGCCTTGCGCACGATACGAACTGCAATCAAACACCCACCTGAGTTCTCTACGGGGATGTAAAACTGTAGCACCTCAACGAATTGAATAAATAAACCTTGCGCTAATGTGTGCATTTCAACCAAGTCGATGTAAAAAACATTCAATATTGAGCCAGCAGAGTATTGCATCGACGGGTTGAATCCACAGTCGTTTTCTGCTCGTCGCGAAGGGCAGTCATCGACCGATTCTGTGGAAAAAGTCGGCCATGGTTTCCACGGCAGAAAAGTACGCGCTTGAGATTGAATTCTTTACTTTGAGCAGAGGATTCCGTGCTCAGATTTCGCGTAGCTGCGCGCAAAAAAGGCATTTTCAGCAGTCAGTGCGCGGGCAGTCTGGAAGGACCGACTTTTTCAACACAATCGACCCAAAGCCTACATTCAGTTTGAGTCGCTCAATCGCTGGCTCAGAGGACAGTGTCGTCACGTAGAAATACAAGGCCGCAATCGCAGCCTTGTTTATTTCGGAGTGTTACTCGTGCGAATGGCCGCGCTAGGCACTCTCGGAGGTTGTGCCTTTTTCGCCACTGCTGCATGAAAGCGACGAGTTTCCCGTTTGTAGGGGATTTTATATCCCCCCTAGGGAGATGTGGGGCCATCCTAAACCAGAGCCAGTGGTAGCTAGAAGTAGGCGCTCAGCCGTTCATCTAATGTTGGGAAGACAGTTAGGAAGTCGCTTGCCCAATGAAGGCAATTAGCCATACGCTGCGAAGCGTGAGATATCTCACGGATAAAAAAACATGATCATGGAGCAAGCCCTGATGAAACTGTCCGCCATTTTGATCGCCGCTTTACTTTCGATTACGTCCGTTGCTGTCTTCGCGCACAGTGGCGGTACTGATTCAAAAGGTTGCCATCGCAACCATAAAACGAACGACTACCACTGCCACTAAACAGCAAGAGCACACCTTGTGGCTGGGCCGCAAGCTGGCATTCTCACATTTGTGGAGGCCAGTTAAAGAAAGGCTTCTTCCATGCGCTTCAGACTTTAAAGTGAAGGGCCGCTTTTGGCCCAGAGTGTGTAAAAACGTAGTCGATCAGCAGCAACGTATGCCTCTGAGGCAAACCCAGTTGCATGTAGATGCCAGACTAAACGGAAGCCATCAAAAAGAGGGGGCGTTTAGAACCAGTGCTCGTTCATTTTCGAAAGAAACTCTGGGTTAACCGGCACGTTGGATGCTGAACCGATGACTGAGTCAATCCCACACTTCGGACACAAGGCGGTGGTATCCAAGTCGACCCACTCTGTGATTTCTACGGGGAAAAACACACTTAAGCAGTAAAAACAGCCACAACGATTACTTGCTTCAATTTGTTTGCGGTGACTTTTACAAAATTGGTGTGCTGAAATTACATCCATGCGTAAGCCCTTCAATTCCAAATTCAGTAGCATATCGTGCTTACATCAGAGTACGTGAAGACGCGGCTATCGTTGCTATGATTGCCCAAAGTGTTAACGCAGGATTGCCCATGAAACGTTTCATTCAGGGTGAGCATCGAGGCCAAAGCACCTTACTGCCCGAAAGCCTCGACGATTACGTCACGGATACCAATCCGGTGCGCGTAGTCGAAGTCTTTGTCGACGAACTTGACCTGGTCAAGCTGGGTTTTGAAGGCGTCATTCCAGCTGACACTGGCCGGCCTGCTTACCACCCCGCGATCCTGCTGAAGATCTACATTTACGGCTATCTCAACCGCATTCAGTCGAGTCGACGGCTGGAGCGAGAAGCCCGGCGCAATGTCGAGTTGATGTGGCTGACCGGTCGCTTGATGCCCGATTTCAAAACCATTGCCAACTTCCGAAGAGACAACAGCAAGGCCATTCGAGGTGTCTGCCGCCAGTTCATTGTGCTGTGTCAGCAGTTGGGACTGTTCGGAGAGAATCTGGTCGCCATCGACGGCAGCAAGTTCAAGGCGGTCAACAACCGCGACCGCAATTTCACCAGCGCCAAACTGAAGCGGCGAATGGAAGAAATTGAATCGAGCATCAGCCGTTACCTGACCGCGCTCGATGCTGCCGATCGACAAGAACCCACATCCTCGGAGCCCAAGGCCGTGCGGCTGGAAGAGAAAATCGCCAAGCTGAAGACGCAAATGAAGGAGCTTCAAGCGATCGAAATCCAGCTCAACGACTCGCCGGACAAACAGGTTTCACTGACCGATCCAGACGCCCGTTCCATGATGACGCGCGGCACTGGAATCGTCGGTTACAACGTGCAGACAGCAGTCGATACCCAGCACCATTTGATCGTTGCGCATGAGGTGACCAACGTCGGTTCCGACCGCGATCTACTCAGCTCGATGGCCAAGCAGGCCCGCGAGGCGATGGCGTCAGATACGTTGTCGGTAGTGGCTGACCGAGGTTACTTCAAAAGCGAACAAATCCTAGCTTGTCACGATGCAGGCATCACCGCCTATGTGCCCAAGCCGATGACCTCTGGAGCCAAGGCTGACGGGCGTTTCAATAACGATGCCTTCATCTATGATGCGGCAAAAAACGAATACATTTGTCCCGCTGGAGAGGCGTTGATCTGGCGCTTTTCCAGCGTTGAAAAAGGCCTGAAGTTGCACCGTTACTGGAGTTCTAATTGCCAGGGATGCGTGCTGAAATCGAAGTGCACACCGAGCAAGCAACGGCGAGTTCGGCGATGGGGACATGAAGCCGTACTGGAGCAAATGCAGAATCGGCTGAGCAACATGCCGGAGATGATGCGAATCCGAAAACGGACTGTTGAGCATCCCTTCGGGACGCTCAAGCAATGGATGGGTGCGACGCACTTTCTGACCCGAAAGCTTAACGGGGTAAGCGCCGAGATGAGCTTGAATGTGCTTGCCTACAACCTGAAACGGGTCATAAAAATCATCGGCACCACTGGCTTGATGAAGCGTTAACGGCGTAAAAACGGGTCTTTTTTGCCCCATCCAAAGGGCTTTAAGAGGTTGCTGAGCGGTCTTAACTGTTCCTGGAAACGTCACAGACTTGATCAGTTTTCGAAACGTAAGCATGGTCTCCTAGCGTCGATATAGAAAACCCAATCTGGCGTTTTTACACACTCTGGGCCGTTTTCTGACCTTCGCTTAGGGGTGAACTGCCAGGATTTTCCTAGACGATGAGTGAGTAATTGCATGGTCAGCAAATAGTAATAGCGCGTCGATTCAGTGCGCTGGTTTAGATGGTGATTCAAAAACCATGCAAGGTGTTTTCTCTGCCAATTCCATGGATTGTCGCATTGCCAGCGCTCAGCGATCGCTGTTTGGATAGTCTTCGCCTGACGCAGGTGGCGTTGGCGTGTGGTGTGTGACCCGGTCAAGACGCCCGCCAGGAACAGCTCCATATCGAATGCCGTGTTCATGCTCGACCACCAATATAAGCCGATACCACGCCGATACGGCCGTGCCCCAGCTCATAGCTGATTTGTACTCGGGCCTCCTGATCGAGGTGTCGGTTGAGCTGATAGCAATGGCCACCGTTGATAGGCGCGGGATGATGGGTGATTTGCTCGTAACGTTCGCATGCATAGGCTGCCCGCAATTCATGGAAGCCTTTGAGGTTGTTCTTATGGAGGATGTCCCGTGCGGGGCCGACGATTCCCTGCAAGAAATCGAGGTAGCGTTCGTTCGGTGCAAGCAGGTTGCGGCTATGGTCGGGCGAGACCTTTTGGGCAAACCTCAGCGCGTCACGGATGTGATCATCCACAGTGATCCAGCGAGGTGCCAACGCGCCTGAACGGCCACCTTTGGTGCCATCCTGGATGTTGATCTTGCCGTAGCGTTCGGCCTCACGTTTTAAACGCGGTAGGTCGGCCAAAATCGCCTCGCGTAAGCGCATGCCGGTGGCTCGCGCCAACTGAGCGATAGCCGCCGCGCGCGGCATTTGGTGTTCGCGAAGTGCTTCGACGATGCGCATAACTTGCTCACGATCTTGGCCTTGGGGAGCGGTTGTGCGAACGGTGGTCCGCCGCATTCCTAACGCCTTGCTCGGGCTCGGCACTTTCACATATTGATCACCGCGAAGCGCGGCCATGGTCCGGTTGACGCTGGACAACCGGTTTTGCGCTGTGGCGATGGCTAGCTCACCCAAATCAACTTTTTGACGCAAGTGCCCGGCGTAGTCCAGCAAAGTCTGCCGATCAATCCGCCGCGCATCGTTAAGCCCTGGTCCATCCTCCGACCGACACCAGCGTACAAACGCCTGCCATCGATCACTGTGAGCTTTGACCGTGCCGTAATGCCCGCCGCCGAACATGTCTTTCAACGCCTGCGGCCCGGCGTAGCTCAATTGCCGGCCATAGCCAAAATTGCGCTCGTCCCGTTTACCGACCAACGCCATGATCAAACTCCTCTCGAAGTCAAAACGTTGAAGCTTTTCCCCACGTCATCCCGCCAAGAATGTTGAGTGTTATCAGGGATCAAGGCCCCTGCGACCTGTGAGGGTTGTCCACTAGCGCGGGACTGGCGGCTCTTTACGACCGGGAGCTTGGGCATCTCATGATCTGGTCTCCTGAACACCGTTACCGGTGGGCGGGTGGAGGCTGCACTGGCTGACGAGACCAGTGCCGCGAGATCCTGAGTCAGGTGAAGGCAGTGAAGCGATGACCGGGGCATGCCTGACTGTCAGTCAGGTGCAGTCCATCCCGTGGGCTGCGGTACCATCATCTGCATCGCTGTTGCTGGTGACTTCGGTGTTTGTCACGCCGATTGTCACGAGGGGGAATGCCGCAAAGCCTTGTACTAGGCGGGCTGCAGCAGCGGTAGGAGCGCCCGTCTCTTTCCGGGGGAAAGAGACGGGCGCAGGTTGGCGCAGTGAAATGGCCAAGCGAATAGGTTGCTGCAAAGCAGCTATGAAAGAGGATGAGTTGCCGCAGTGGGCACACTGGTAAAAGTAGGCATCCATCACATCGCTGTGACCGTGCGAACCGCCGGACGCTAATCGCACTTTGGGAGAACCACCACGGTGTGGCGTAGCCTTAAAGGTTCTGGCTACCTGGGTTGCTGTCAACGACAGCGCTTTGCCCGATCTTTTCTACGCCTGTGGATAATTCGGGTCAAGGCTCGAATTTTCCGGAGTTCTGCGGCGGTGGATGAAATTATCCACCGGTGGAAATCTGTGGTTTTCCACAGACAGTTGCATGGGCTTTAGATTTTTTAAGTGAGGTCCATCCAAGCAGGGCGGCTTTGCAGCCCTGTTTGGATGGACCCGCGTGGAAGGCTGGGCTGTGGAGATCTCACCGACTTACCAGTGCTGGAATACGCCACGGTAGTTTTGCAAGGCGATGATGTTGTCGTCGACCGGGTCGAATTGGTGAGGCGTCACGTGATCACTGAGTCTCCGTTGAGTCTGTCTCGATAGGCAACTTTTGGAGGTGATCATCTTTGTGTGCATGAGATGCTGTTAGAGGCGGTGCAGAAGGGCGTGCGAGGAACTGATTAACGCGAGTATCAAATTGATCGCGAAGGTTGGCTGTAATGCCTTCTTTGAGGGCGTCGAGATAGTCTGCATACCACTGCATCATGATCCGACGTTGCGGCAGGTATAGGGCTTGATTGTACTCGCCAGAGATGCCGCCCTCGACGTGAGCCAGCTGGCTTTCGACATGGTCCTTCAGCCAGCCATGTTCGCGCAGCAGCGTGCTTGCGGTATGACGAGTGCCATGGCTGACGAGTCGTCCTTTATAGCCGATCTTGGCGAACACTAGGTTGATCGTGTTTTCACTGATGACTGGCTGCTTTTCACCATTGCCTGGGAATAGATACCGACTGCGGCCAGTGCTTTGGTTCAGTTTGGTAAGCATGGCGATCAATTGATGAGGTAGAGGGCTGACGTAGTCTCTGCGCATCTTCATGCGGGCGGCCGGGATGGTCCATATCCCTTCCTCAAAATCGATTTCCTCCCATTTTGCGTAGCGAACCATGCCGGGGCGGCTCGCCGTCAGAATTGTCATCCATGATGCAATCCTCGCTGGTAGCCGGCTGGTGGTCTTGCTTAAGGCCCGGAGAAACTCAGGTAGTTCGTGTTCGTGCAGATGTGGGTAGTGTTGAGTGGGCGGTGGCGCTATCGCAATGGCATGGAGTTCGGAGGCTGGATTGTGTTCGCACAGGCCGCGTGCAATGGCTTGACTGAAAATCTGTTTCAGCCAGGTCCGGGTCTTGTCCGCAACATTGAAGGCGCCTCGTTTTTCGATGCAGGCCTGCAGTTTTGCGCAGTCGCTTCGCGTGATGAGCTCCAGTTGCTTCTCGCCGAGAGCGGGCAGTAGATCCTTATCGAGATAGTCGCGGATCTTCTTCAGCGTCGCGCTGCTGCGGCCGGAGTCCGATTTGAATTGGTACCAGTACTCCGCGGCTCGCCTGAAGGTGTTGAGCCCGGCCTCCTGCTGTCGCAGTTTGTCATCGCGGCGTTTGGCGCCGGGGTTGGTGCCTTGCTTGAGTAGGTTGCGGCATTCTGCAGCTCGTTCACGGGCTTCCTGCAAGGAGATATACGGATACACGCCCAGTGACATGCGCGCCGCCCGCCCCTGATAGGTGTACCGGAAGTGCCAATACTTGCTGCCGTTGGGTTTCACCAGCAAGGCAAGACCCGAACTATCACTCAACGTGAACGGTCTGTCGGCAGGCTTGGATGCTTTGATTTGCAAGACGGTCAATGGCATCGCTGTACACCTCCGGTTCTCGAACTGGAATATGTACAGAAAATGTACCAAAAAGAGGTTGGCTTGCAAGAGATGGGGGTGGAACCCCAGAGACCAAAAAGCCCGCAGTTAGCGGGCTCTAGGGGTGTTACGTAGACGCTGGTAGTCGTCTATGTACTGCAAATGGTGCCCCGAGGGAGACTCGAACTCCCTCAAAAACATCATAAGACCCAGCAATGCCGCGAGTTTAAAGGCTTTCAGTGGCTTTGGGTAGAAATTTTGGGTAGAATTTTGGGTAGAAATGACTAGCGAAGGCTTTTGCTATGACCGATTTTTTAGTCCTGAAATCCGGCACCTACTACGTCCGTCTGGACGTTCCAGAAGACGCACGGGAAGCCTTTTCCGGGCGTAAGGTTTTGACTAAAAGCCTCAAAACTGGCAATCGTTCGGAAGCCCATATTTTCAAACTACGATGGTTGCAGCAGTGGAAAACCGAAATCGAAAAAGCCCGTAGGGGTGAAATCGGCAATTTCCGTGATGATGTTCTTCAAATAGTTGAAAAGCATCAAAGGGCCATAAACCAAGATAAAATTAAGGGGAAACCCGCAAACAATGAAACAAAAATGGGTTTTGAAGTAATCCAATATACACAAGATAAGAAGTTAAGCATCGACCTTGTTAATGAAGCAATTGATATTGCAGCAGGTCGTTCGGACTACTCACCAAAAACCCCATTTTTCAAAAGTCGCCTTGATGGTTTCTATAACTATGAATTAAATCAACGAAAAGTAGACTTGAATACAGTTGATAGACATATAAAGAGAATTAAAGCACTTGATGCCTTTTTGAAAGCTGAGGACTTATTGCTGGATTATGAGGCAGTTGCTTCATTCTTGATTTCAAAAAATCTGGAATCGAAGACAAAGAAACAATATTTGTTTTCGTTTAATGCCTTCTATAATTTCTTGATTAAAAAAGAACCACCATTCAAAGAACGTTATCCAATCAATCCTTTCAAAAGTCATGAATTGAGCCAAGTTAGACGTGGAACACTCAAAAAAGATGAAAGACGTGCTTTTACGGCGGAAGAGGTTGAAACCTTGCATAGTAAAGCAATTGAAAAAGGAAAGCGTCAATTAGCCGATTTGATTAAGATAGCGGCCTATACGGGAGCACGCATTGAAGAAATATGCCGTTTAAAAACATCGTCAGTTGTTAAAGAGGATGGTGTGGATTGTTTTCATATTACAGAAGGTAAAACACAAGCATCCGTTCGTTTTGTGCCAATTCATCCGGTTCTCATGGAAACGGTCAAACGGCTTGTTAGTTCATCGGACGATGGGTATTTGTTGAAGACAAGCAAAGGTGGGAAGTATGAAACCAAATCGAAAGGTTTAGGTAATCAATTTTCAATCTTCAAGACAGATTTAGGTTTTGATAAAAAATGTGTTTTCCATAGCATTCGCAAAACTGTAATCACTACATTAGAGCGTGCTGATGTTAAGAACCTTGTCATCATTTCGTTGGTTGGCCACAAAGCTGATGGACTGCTAAGAATGACTTTCGATAGATATTCGGAAGGCCCAACCCCAGCATCTAAAATGGATGCTGTTAAACACCTACAATATAAATTCTCAGTATAATTTTTTATTGTTGTCATCATTCATGAGGCTACCTAATTAGGTGGCCTTTTTAATGCCTGCTATACGTTGCTATACGTTGCTATACACTTTCATTCTTTGTTATCTGGCTTATTGAAAGCTATACAACTTGAAAACATTTTAATATATGTTAACTTGATATTAGTAGTTCGAAAACATTACAGGCGAGCAATGTAAATGTATAGCAAGTTCACTTCGTTCACTTACTAACATTTACGCTCGATTTTTCGCACTACGTTTGAAAAATGTATAGCAATCAATATGGAGGATTGTATGAGTGATAAAGAAAGAAAAAGTAATCAGTTAAATTTTAGACTTCCAAAAGATGATATTCAGCTACTCGAAACACAAAGAGCAGCATTAAAGATGACACAGGTAAAATTTATTTCCCATATTATAAATAATGGAATAAATGAAGTCATAGAAGTATGTAGTCCAAAGTTAAGAGAGGATATAGTCACCATTGAAAAAATATTCAGTCAGATTGGCAATAACCTTAATCAAATAGCAGCAGCGTTGAATTCAGGGAAGCAACCAAACCAAGACATTTTAGATGTTCTGAGCAAATTAGATAAGAACATGGGCGTATTGACAAATAGACTTGAAAGTTTGAAAAAGGAGAAAATAACAATCAAAGGCGATATATGATAAGGAAAAGATTGAGCACCCAGAAAAGCAGGTCAGGAGTATATAAGGCTTCTAAATACTTTCACAAAGATGAGGGATGTGTATTGTTCGAAAGCAACATCTACACACCTATGAACTCATCCAAAAGACAAATTGCGAATGCTATTGCAACATCCATCGAAAATGATGTTGCTGTTAGAACAAAGGGCAGAAAGCAATCAGTTAGAAGTCAGCACGATATGGTCAGCTTTCATACCAATGATAACGTTACCCCTGAACAAGCGAAGCAGATAGTAAAAGAACTCTATGAACAAACGCACAACCTTTCAAATAGAAAGTATGCGTTGGGTGTTCACATTGATACAGATGAGGTTCATGTTCATATTGTGTGGGCTTTAAAAGATTTTAATGGCAAGTGTTACAACGTCAGCAATGACTACCGTGTTATTGAAAGAGAATGTGAAAAGCTTGAACAAAAATACAATCTAATAGTTCCCGAAAATCGAATTTCAAGAGACATGGATGAACTCGACAAAATAAAAGAGCTGACACTGCAAGATAAGAAAGACATTATCAACAAGAAATACAAAGACAAGCATCCATCAACAAAAGAAAGAATGCTTGACGTTCGTGGCGTTATTTCTAACAAGAAACAAATGAAAGACGCTTTGAGTGATTTCCTTAACAATGCTTCCAGCCCATCCGACTTCATCAACCAGATAACCGAGAATGGTTTCAATGTCATTCACAATGGCAAATCATCTTTCTCCATTCAACATGAAGACCAGATATTCAAAGCATCCGAGCTTGGCCTATCTTACAAAACACTTAAAGCGAAACTAGGTGATGACACTGGCTTTGAGCAGACTTTAAAAAATAAGCACAACGTAAAGGAATACGAAAATTGTTCAATCGCTTCAACCGAAGCAGAACCCGACTACATGAAAAAGATTAAACCAAACTCAGTGCTTGCTACTAAGTTCAAGTTTATTCAGCATAGTGACAAGGTTGAATATTTCTATAATTCAGCCAGTAGCAAGAAATCATTCGAGTATTACAAAGACCCATCAAAAGTTTCATTCCATGATTTATCAAGACAGTCAGCAAAGGCTGGCATTCAAAGACTTGTTGCCGACGCCAAACCACCACAATCATTTACAGTGAATGGCCCTGATTACTTCAAGAAGAATGTATGGCTCGAATTTCAGCTAATGGGATTGGAAGCCAAAGGCTTCAAGCTTGAAGGCTACAAACCTACCCCAGCAGATTTAGACGAATTGAAGAAAATTCAGGAGCAATATGCTTCGATGAATAAGAAGGCCGATCCTAAACCGCAACCAGCACCAGAAGCCCCTACGGTGGCCGTAGAAGCACCTAAACCAGTTGAGCCTGTCATGCCTATACCTCTTCAAAAAGCTCCTGAGAAGCCACCAGAGCCTACAAAGCAGGTTGAACAAGAACAGGTAGCACCTACCAACGATGACTTGATTGATGACTTGATGAAAGAGTTTGAGCCATCCAACCCTACACCTGTCGCAGAAGCTCCTACAAAGGCCTTAGAGACACCTACACCAGTAGAGCCTGCCGTAGATGACATTTACGCACCGATGACACCGGAGCCGATTCCAGAGCCTGAAAACCATAAGATTGATGGCGACTATTCAACATATTCGAATGATGAAATTGTTGAAGAATTTGAATGGTTGCAACCGAGACTAACGAAAAGTTTATTTCCGGGCAACAGCACACGAGACATCGCGGGGCATAGAGAAATGGACAACATTCCAGACAATCGTAATGGCATAAAAACTGGAGAGGTTAAGCGTCAATATGAATTAAGACAGAAATTATATAATCTATTTGATGAAATTAAAGAAAGAGACCCGTCAGCCGCAAAACAGCTTGAACAAGCTTTTAAAGCACAGATGGCAAACAAAAGAGCGGTTACGTTTGACTTAAAACCACAGTTAACAAAATAGCCCTATCAGGGCTTTTTATTTGTCTTGGATTTGAAAGTTTCTAATTCCAACTTGTAGCGTTACATCTTTGTTGAACCCGTTAACTTTGCTTACATTTAAGTACTCTTTCATACAATCATTTATAAAGCGTGACAACGGAAATTTGTGAGTATTGGCAATTTCTCTAAATTGATTATGTGTTTCAGCGTCGAGTGTGATGGTGCAAACTTTAAGATTTGCTTTTGCTTTTGGTTTTTTCATTAGTGTCCCTTTCTTATTTATATATATTTATTAGAGCACAAATAAAAGCAAAGTCAAATAAATACATATTTTTCTTGACAAAATTCAGGCACAAAAAAACCAGCATTAGCTGGCTTTGTTATAAGTCCCTTATACATTCGTCTTGATATTCGTAAGGAACTCTACTTTGGTCTACCAGCACCTTGAATGTGTAATCTAATGGGTCAAAAATCAAATGACAAACACTTTTGTCATGTGCATTCTTAACATCTTTATATAAACCATAAAGACCTAGTTTTTTTGTATATTTTAAGATTTCTTTTCTTTTGCTAGTTACCCTTATTAGTTGCATGCTCATAATCTCCTGTTCTTGATAACAATATAACATGCGATTATAAATAATCAATAGATAAGTATTTATTTATTGCAACTCGGCAGCATCAAGCAATGCAGTATCAACAATTTTGTAATTTGCTTTTATATCAATCATTTCTTTTGTGCTCAAATCAATTATGTATTTACCTATTAGTCTTTTTCCGAAAACATCACCGAGCAGGTCATTCTTAAATACTTGTATTTTGCTGTATAGCCTCATTATTTTTAGGTTTCCATTTACAAATATAGAGAACCCAATGAAATCGTTCTTGTCCACAAATGCGAACGCCTTATCAATAACGTCATTCTTGCCTTTCAAGAATGATTTTCTTTTCAGCTCTCTCCACAATGAAAGCGTATTCTTAACGCCGAACATTGCATATCTACGCACAGACCACAGTGCTTGAACTGCTCTAACTTTTTTGTGATTTGAGATTTCCAACTTATCTACATTTAGGACGCCGCCTTTTAACTCGAATTCCAAATTGAATGACTTAGTTAGATACTTCATCACGTATGATGTTGCCTTGCTTTTCTTTGCGTCAATTTCTTCAATTCTTACGGCGTTTTCCGAGTGTCTAAAATGCTTGTTAATCAAGATTACTAATTCGTCATAATGTTTCTTATTAACATACATTAAAGCGTGCTTATGAAAGCACTGGTCTTTGTGAGGTTCGACTGCCCAGAAACCATTCATCTCAATCTTATGTCTATGGATGTCTTTTCTAAAAGCATTCCATAAGCCTTTCAAGTAATCATTGCTATCCTTTGGGGTTGAACCGTCCCAAGAACTAACGCCTTTCGACGGCTTTGGATGAAATCTTGCCGGAGCGGTAAAAGTTATGAAAAGAGGCTTATAGTCAAGTTGTTTGGCATAGGCGTCCAACGATGAGACTTGGATAAATATCTCAGCAAATCTTTGCTTTTCAGTGCTTGCTACTTTCCATAGTGGGATTTTCTTGTTGTTTTCATTAACAAGAGATTTCTTCATTATGTAATCAAGCTGGCTGGCTTCGTCAGCTTCTCTATTGCGAACAACTTCATCACTACAAATCTCAAATGCTCGACCGGAACCAATCAAACCTGAGTGCAGCTTTAAAAGTTCGCTTCTTTGTTTTTGTATTCTTTTTATTTGTGATTTAAGTCTTTTCTCATCAGCAATGTTGATGAGCTTGTCTTTTATAGTTGACCCTTTAATGTCCTTTATTTTGATACCATAACCGATATCCCAATCATTCTTTATGCGTGAAAAAATACTCTCGCCGGATTCATCGTTTTTAAGATTTCTTTGCTTTATTATTAGTTGTTCTTGAATTCTCCCGAAAACAAACTCGATATTTTTGACAATATCGTTCAAGTCGCCAGCAAGAGCATATTTATGCTGTATCTTCCAGCATCTATATTCACTGCAAGTGGTAACCCAATTGAAGTTATCCTTAATATTCATTATTTCTTTGGCCAAGCTTGCACGCTTTCTTTTTGATGAGTTATTTAACTTATTTTCAAGATATTCCTTTGCAGCCATCTTTTTTTCGATAGCTTGCTCAAAAATATACTGTCTTTCACATTCTGCAAAGAAAAATTCGGGAGTAAGATTTTTAAGGATTATGCGTTGTGGAATAAATATCATGCAAATTATTATTGTTTGTTACTAATACAAATACCATGCCGTGCATGATTGTCAAATAAATAAATATTTTTACTTTCTACCCTGAAAAAACTGAATTTTTTAAAAATCAAAAGCGTCCAAAAAAACCTATAAAATCAACTTGCGACACTTATTTAAGAGTTATCCAAGAAGAGCAAAAGCAAAAGCCCGCCCTAACAGGCGAAAAGCATCTGGGTATTGCGAACAAAGTTCGCATATCAAAATCAAAAGCGTAGAACTCAAATTTTTATATTCAATAAATTTTGAGTAGCAAAACTTTCAAAAATCAAAACCTTTGAAATTGCCGTTTTTAGACGATTTACCATCTTGTGCGTATGGTAATACCGGGAATTAAAACACGCCGTTTTTAGCTTGTTTCTGTTGACGCACTAGAAAAGTGCATTGAGTTTTTTCTACGTTTTTTGTCGGTTTTTTGAGTTTCAATTTTCTTGGATAGTCGTTTTTTGGCTTAAAATCAATGAAAAACGTTGTCAATAGAAAACCGAAAATATATTTAAGGTGGGACCTTAATTATCAAATAGAGGTCAACCATATTCTTTAAATTTCACAGAATATGAAATGACCATCCACCGCGTTCATCTGGTAATTTTTCAAGCTTGAACAACTTCAACCGCTAAAAACGACCTAGCAGGCCAATATGTTGTATTCAGTCTTTGGTAGGCAGAACATAACTTGATAGCCCTGTATTCACGTAATTCCAGATTTTTTTTGATATTAAGCCGCGATCTAAAAAATACTCAGCAGCAAATAGAGCTCTTGGAGCTAATTGTTTTGCATCTTGTATATGGCCATTGGCTGCCAAGTTAACACAATATCTGGTCACAACTTTTAATGCGACCTCTTCATCATTTATCTCATCACGAACAGCTTCATCAACTATGCTTTTATAATCGGATAGCGAAATAAAATTTGGATTCAACTCGTTATCAACTTTATAGTCTTGCCATAATATCTGTTTGACTATTTCGTAATGCTTCTGTCTATTTTTATAGTGCCCAAACATATTAGTTACCTACACCGATGAACCCAGCGAAATAACACAAACACTAACCCATGGCATGTCATTTTGCCATCATGCTTTTTGTCGCTTTTTATGTAGAGGTTTTTGCAGAGCTTAGTGGCAATCTAAATAGTAAATGGTCTGATAATCATTCTTAGGCTAATCCTCACCTGAGTATGAGACACATTCGATCCATGGTTGACCCTTTCCCGCACTGCTGCAGAGCCGCAGCACGTCAAACGGTCTGGATAAGAAGGATAGCTTCAATACACCGTTTCAGGTGTGCAGAGCGAAGCCGAAGCGGACGCCACCGGGAGGCGGTTTTTCCCAAGAAAAGGGTATGAGAAGGGTAGATTTTTTGGATAGAAAAAGGGGTAGAAATTTCTTTCTACCCCTTTTCTAAGTCCTTGATTTACAAGGAAAATTATGGTGCCCCGAGGGAGACTCGAACTCCCACTCCTTTCGAAAACGGATTTTGAATCCGCCGCGTCTACCAATTCCGCCATCAGGGCTCAATGGCGGCGAAGTATAGAGAGGTGATTACCGTTGGTCAATCACGTTTCATGGTCAATTTTTGATAATTCCGCTAGACTTTCCGGCCCTGCTAGACGAACCCCATCATGCGCGTTGCTGACTTTACCTTCGAGCTTCCTGATTCGCTGATCGCCCGCCACCCTCTGGCCGAGCGTCGCGGTAGTCGCCTGCTGACCCTTGATGGGCCGAGCGGCGCCCTTGCACACCGTCAATTCACTGATTTGCTTGAGCATTTGCGCCCGGGCGATTTGATGGTATTCAACAATACCCGGGTGATTCCGGCGCGGCTGTTTGGGCAGAAAGCCTCGGGCGGCAAGCTGGAAATCCTCATTGAACGCGTGCTCGATTCGCACCGCGTGCTGGCCCATGTGCGCTCCAGCAAGTCGCCGAAGCCGGGTTCGAAGATCCTTATCGATGGCGGTGGTGAAGCCGAGATGCTCGCGCGTCATGATGCGTTGTTCGAGCTGGGCTTCGCTGAAGAAGTGCTACCGCTGCTCGATCGCGTCGGGCACATGCCGTTGCCTCCTTATATAGACCGCCCGGACGAAGGTTCGGATCGCGAGCGCTATCAGACCGTGTACGCCCAGCGTCTGGGTGCGGTGGCGGCGCCGACGGCGGGGCTGCATTTCGATCAGCCGCTGATGGAGGCGATTGCCGCCAAGGGCGTCGAGACCGCGTTCGTCACGCTGCACGTCGGTGCGGGGACGTTCCAGCCGGTACGCGTCGACAAGATCGAAGATCACCACATGCACAGCGAGTGGCTGGAAGTCGGCCAGGACGTGGTCGACGCCGTTGCCGCGTGCCGTGAGCGTGGCGGGCGAGTGATTGCCGTGGGTACCACCAGCGTGCGTTCGCTGGAAAGTGCCGCGCGCGATGGTGTGCTCAAGCCGTTCAGCGGTGACACCGACATCTTTATCTACCCGGGCCGGCCGTTCCATGTGGTCGACGCCTTGGTCACCAACTTCCATTTGCCGGAATCGACGCTGTTGATGCTGGTTTCGGCGTTCGCCGGTTATCCCGAAACCATGGCCGCCTATAAAGCCGCCGTCGACAACGGGTACCGCTTTTTCAGCTACGGTGATGCGATGTTCATCACCCGTAATCCCGCCCCGACTGCCCCTGAACACACAGGCCCAGAGGAAACAGAATGAGTCGCGAATGTCGCATGTCCTTTGAACTGCTTGCCACCGATGGCAAGGCTCGTCGTGGTCGGCTGACCTTCCCGCGTGGCACCGTCGAAACCCCGGCCTTCATGCCGGTGGGCACCTACGGCACGGTCAAGGGCATGTTGCCGCGTGACATCGTGGCCACTGGCGCGAAAATCATTCTGGGCAACACCTTCCACCTGTGGCTGCGTCCGGGCACCGAGGTGATCAAGGAGCACGGCGACCTGCACGATTTCATGCAGTGGAAAGGCCCGATCCTCACCGACTCCGGCGGCTTCCAGGTGTTCAGCCTGGGTGCAATGCGCAAGATCAAGGAGGAGGGCGTGACCTTCGCTTCCCCGGTCGACGGCTCGAAAGTGTTCATGGGCCCGGAAGAATCGATGCAAGTGCAGCGCGATCTCGGTTCCGACATCGTGATGATCTTCGACGAATGCACGCCGTACCCGGCTGACGAAGATGTCGCTCGCGTTTCGATGGAGCTGTCGCTGCGTTGGGCCCAGCGCTCGAAAAACGCGCATGGCGACAACACCGCGGCGCTGTTCGGTATCGTTCAGGGCGGCATGCATCAGGATCTGCGCATGCGCTCGCTGGAAGGTCTGGACAAGATCGGCTTCGATGGCCTGGCCATCGGCGGTCTGTCGGTGGGCGAGCCCAAGCACGAGATGATCAAGGTGCTGGATTATCTGCCGGGCATGATGCCTGCTGACAAACCTCGTTACCTTATGGGCGTTGGCAAACCGGAAGATCTGGTTGAGGGTGTGCGCCGCGGTGTGGACATGTTCGATTGCGTGATGCCAACCCGTAATGCCCGCAATGGGCATCTGTTCATTGATACAGGCGTGCTGAAGATCCGTAACGCGTTCCATCGCCATGATGATTCGCCGCTGGATCCGACCTGCGATTGCTATACCTGCCAGAACTTCTCCCGCGCTTATCTGCATCACCTGGACAAGTGCGGCGAAATGCTCGGCAGCATGCTCAATACCATCCATAACTTGCGCCATTATCAGGTGCTGATGGCTGGTTTGCGCGAGGCTATTCAACAGGGTACATTGGCCGCCTTTGTCGATGCCTTCTACGCCAAACGCGGGCTCCCCGTTCCGCCTTTGGACTGAGTTTTCTGACCCCAAGATTCAACATTTGCAACTGGAGTGCTAAATGAGCTTTTTTATCTCTAATGCCATGGCTGACGCGGCTGCACCGGCTGCTGCGCCTATGGGCGGCGGCTTCGAGTGGATTTTCCTGGTCGGTTTCCTGGTCATCTTCTACCTGATGATCTGGCGTCCACAGGCCAAGCGCGCCAAAGAGCAGAAGAACCTGCTGAGCAGCCTTGCGAAGGGCGACGAAGTGGTCACCACCGGCGGCATCGCCGGCAAGATCACCAAAGTGGCCGATGACTTCGTGGTTCTGGAAGTTTCCGACACCGTGGAAATGAAGTTCCAGAAGGGCGCCATCGCCGCCACGCTGCCAAAAGGCACGCTGAAAGCGATCTAAGGTTCCAACTTCTACTCAATCGACGGGGCGCGCAAGGCGCCCCGCGTTCATAACGGGCGGCGTGATGCTGAACAAATATCCTCTGTGGAAATACATTCTGATCCTGGCGGTGCTGGCGATCGGTCTGATTTATTCCGCTCCCAATCTATACCCCGATGACCCGGCCATTCAGATCAGCGGCGCCAGCACGGCTCTGCAGGTCAATCAGGCCGATCTGGATCGCGTCAGCACCGCGCTGCGTGAATCCGGGATCAACGTCAAGGCAGCTTCTCTGGCGGCCAACGGCAAGGGCGGCCTGATCCGTCTGACCAAGGCTGAAGACCAGCTGCCGGCCAAGGACGTTGTGCGCAAGGCATTGGGTGATGACTACGTCGTCGCATTGAACCTGGCACAAACCACCCCGCAATGGCTGCGCAACCTCGGCGCGCACCCGATGAAGCTGGGTCTGGACCTGTCCGGTGGTGTGCACTTCCTGCTGGAAGTGGACATGGACAAAGCCCTCGACGCCCGCCTGAAAGTCTACGAAGGCGACGTCAAGAGCCTGCTGCGCAAAGAAAAACTGCGCTATCGCAGCCTGCCGCAACTGGGCGGCGCCATTCAGTTGGGCTTCAGCGATGCTGACTCCCGCGAACAGGCCCGTGCGCTGATCCGCAAGAACTTCAACGATTTCGACATTGTTCCGGCCGACCTCAACGGTCAACCGGTGCTGCGTCTGGCGATGACCCCGGCCAAGCTGGCGGAAATCCGTGAATACTCCATCAAGCAGAACTTGACCACGGTACGTAACCGCGTCAACGAGCTGGGTGTTGCCGAACCGATCGTTCAGCGTCAGGGCGCCAACCGCATCGTGGTTGAGCTGCCGGGCGTGCAGGACACTGCCGAAGCCAAGCGTATTCTCGGCAAGACGGCCAACCTTGAGTTCCGTCTGGCTGCAGAGCCGGGGGCTTCGAAAGCCACTTCCGAAACCTTCGAGTTCCGTGAAGGCAAGCGTCCTCCTGCGCAGATCGAGCGTGGCCTGATCATCACCGGTGACCAGGTGACCGACGCCAAGGCCGGTTTCGGCGAGCACGGCACGCCTGAAGTGAACATCCGTCTGGACGGTCACGGTGGCGAGCTGATGAGCCGCGCGACCCGTTCGAACGTCGGTCGCAGCATGGCGGTGATCTTCATCGAACAGCGTCCGGTGACCACTTACACCAAGCAGGTGGTCGACGGCGTCGAGAAAGACGTGCCGGTACAGACCTTCAAGGAAGAGAAGAAGATCATCAGCCTGGCGACCATTCAGTCGCCGCTGGGTGCGCAGTTCCGTATCACTGGCCTGAACGGCCAGGGCGAATCGTCCGAACTGGCACTGCTGCTGCGTGCCGGTGGTCTGGCCGCTCCGATGTACTTCGCGGAAGAGCGCACAATCGGCCCGAGCCTGGGTGCTGACAACATCACCAAAGGTATTGATGCGTCGCTGTGGGGCATGCTGTTCGTCTCGCTGTTCATCATCGCCATCTACCGCTTCTTCGGCCTGATCGCCACGGTTGCGCTGGCGGTGAACATGGTGCTGCTGCTGGCGCTGATGTCGCTGCTGGGGGCAACGCTGACCCTGCCGGGTATCGCCGGTATCGTCTTGACCATGGGTATGGCGGTCGACGCCAACGTGCTGATCTTCTCGCGGATCCGTGAAGAGATCGCCGCCGGCATGACCGTGCAGCGTGCAATCAACGAAGGCTTCGGCCGGGCATTCACTGCGATTCTCGACGCCAACCTGACCACTCTGCTGGTCGGCGGCATCCTCTTCGCCATGGGCACCGGCCCGGTGAAGGGTTTCGCAGTGACCATGTCCCTCGGGATCTTTACCTCGATGTTCACGGCCATCATGGTGACCCGCGCAATGGTCAACCTGATCTTTGGCGGACGTGACTTCAAGAAGTTGTGGATTTAAGGGGCTGCCATGTTACGTACAATCAACTTCATGGGCGTTCGCAACTTCGCGTTCGGCGTCACAGTGTTTCTCACGTTGCTGGCTATTTTCAGCGTCGTCCACAAGGGCATGAACTGGGGCCTGGACTTCACCGGCGGTACGCTCATCGAGCTGACCTACGAGCGTCCGGCTGACGTCACCAAAGTGCGCGAGCAGTTGGCGACTTCGGGTTACCACGAAGCCATCGTGCAGAACTTCGGTGCGACCACCGACCTGCTGGTGCGCATGCCGGGTGAGGACCCGCAACTGGGCCATCAGGTAGCAGACGCGCTGCAGAAAGTCGGCGGCGACAACCCGGCGACGGTCAAGCGCGTCGAGTTCGTCGGCCCGCAGGTCGGTGAAGAACTGCGCGACCAGGGCGGCCTCGGCATGCTGCTGGCGCTCGGCGGCATCCTGATCTACCTGGCTTTTCGCTTTCAGTGGAAATTCGCGGTCGGCGCCATCGTTTCGCTGATTCACGACGTGATCGTGACCGTCGGTATCCTGTCGTTTTTCCAGATCACCTTCGACCTGACGGTGCTGGCGGCGGTACTGGCGATCATCGGTTACTCGCTGAACGACACCATTGTGGTATTCGACCGAGTTCGCGAGAACTTCCGTGTGCTGCGCAAGGCTTCGCTGATCGAGAACATCAATATCTCGACCACCCAGACCCTGCTGCGGACCATGGCAACGTCGATCTCCACCTTGCTGGCGATTGCTGCGCTGCTGTTCTTCGGTGGCGACAACCTGTTCGGCTTCTCCATCGCCCTGTTCATCGGTGTGCTGGCGGGTACCTACTCGTCGATCTACATCGCGAACGTGGTGCTGATCTGGCTGAACCTGAGCACCGAGGATCTGATTCCTCCGGCCAACACCGAGAAGGAAGTCGACGACCGTCCATAACGGCCATCGCTTCACCGGTTGTCAGCCCAGAAAAGGCGCGAGTTGAACTCGCGCCTTTTTTTATGCTCCAAGGCTGGGAGAAGCGCGGGCGCGTCCCGCATGTGATGGTCAGGAGGTTCATGTGAACAAGTCGTTGCTGGTTGGTGCGGTATTGGGTGCTGTCGGTGTGACTGCCGGGGGTGCTGTTGCCACCTACAGCCTGGTTAAAAGCGGCCCTGAGTATGCGCAAGTACTGGCCGTAGAACCGGTCAAAACACAGATCAAGACTCCACGTGAAGTGTGCAAGGATGTTGCTGTAACCCGCCAGGCGCCGGTCAAGGATCAACACCAGATTCTCGGTACCGCGATTGGTGCGGTAGCGGGTGGTTTGCTGGGTAACCAGATTGGCGGCGGTACCGGCAAGAAGATTGCCACGGTCGCTGGCGCGGTCGGTGGCGGTTATGCCGGTAACAAGGTGCAGGAAGGCATGCAGAACCGCGACACCTACACCACCACCCAGACTCGCTGTAACACCGTGAATGACATCAGCGACAAGGTCGTCGGTTACGACGTGCGTTATTCGCTGGATGGCAAGGAAGGCAAAGTGCGGATGGATCGCGATCCGGGCAACCAGATTCCGGTCGACAAGGAAGGCAAGTTGATTCTGTCGCAGAATCAGCCGGGTCAGTAAGCGCTGACTGTTTAACAAGAAGCACCCTGCGGGGTGCTTTTTTGTGCTCGCAATTTTTGGCGGCGCTATGACCCCTTGTGGGAGCGAGCCTGCTCGCGAATGCGATCTGCCATCCAGAATTGATATTGGCTGACCCGCCGCCTTCGCGAGCAAGCTCGCTCCCACAGTGGATTCGAGTGGAGGCTGAAGTCGCAGGCATAAAAAAAGCACCCCGAAGGGTGCTTTTTGCGTTTCGCGGGAAGCTTAGCGCTTCAGCGAGGCCGGCAGGTGCGGCTGGATCGCCGTCAGTACTGCCTTGAAGCATTTGGTGTTACCGGCAACGATGTGGCCTTTTTCAAGGAAATCGTGACCGCCGGTGAAGTCGCTCACCAGGCCGCCTGCTTCCTGGATCAACAGGGCGCCAGCCGCCATGTCCCACTCGGACAGGCCCGACTCCCAGAACGCGTCGAAACGACCGGCGGCCACATAGGCCAGGTCCAGGCTGGCGGAACCGGCGCGGCGGATGCCGGCAGTCTGGCCAACCAGGGCGCGGAACATGCCCAGGTAGTTGTCGAGGTTGTCCATCTGGTCGTCACGGAACGGGAAGCCGGTGCCCAGCAGGGCGCCTTCGAGGCTGGTGCGACCGCTCACGCGCAGGCGGCGACCATTCAGCTGAGCGCCCCGACCACGGCTGGCGGTGAATTCTTCCTGGCGAACCGGATCCAGAACCACTGCGTGTTCCAGGCGGCCACGGTATTTGCAGGCAATGCTGACCGCGAAGTGAGGAATGCCACGCAGGAAGTTGGTGGTGCCATCCAGCGGATCGATGATCCACAGGTACTCTTCGCCTTCGATGCCGTTACCGACGTGCATGCCGGTCTCTTCACCCTGGATCGAGTGATTCGGGTAAGCCTTGCGCAGCGCATCGATGATTTTCTGTTCGGCGGCGCGATCGACCTCGGATACATAATCCTTGGCGTCTTTTTCGTCGACCTTGATGGTATCCAGGCGCTCGATGGAGCGGAAGATCAGTTCACTGGCGCTGCGGGCGGCGCGCAGCGCGATATTCAGCATGGGCTGCATGGATGTGTCACCTAAGGTTGTTAAAGAAAGCCGCGCATTCTATCAGAACTTTTCTTCAGGTGAAGGTCGCTGTTCGCTTTCATAGCTTAACGGTAGGCTGTTCTGTAAGATTTGCACCCCTTTCCTGTGTCCGAGAGCGCCTCCCTTGTTGCAGAACATTCGTGTCGTCCTGGTCAATACCAGCCACCCCGGCAACATCGGCGGGGCCGCGCGCGCCATGAAAAACATGGGGCTGTCGCGGCTGGTGCTGGTCGAGCCGCGTCTGTTTCCGCACCACGAAGCCGATGCCCGTGCTTCTGGTGCCGGGGATATTCTTGAAAACGCACAAGTCGTCGCCACCTTGGAAGACGCTTTGGTCGGCTGCAATCTGGTGCTCGGTACCAGCGCCCGTGACCGGCGCATTCCCTGGCCGCTGCTCGATCCCCGCGAATGCGGGAGCAAAGTGGTCGAGGAGGCCGGGCAGGGCGCGGAGATCGCGCTGGTGTTCGGTCGTGAGGACTCCGGCCTGACCAATGAGGAGTTGCAGCGATGTCACTTTCATGTGCACATCCCCTCCGATCCTGAGTTCAGTTCGTTGAACCTCGGGGCGGCGGTGCAGGTGTTGAGCTACGAAGTGCGCATGGCCTGGCTGGCCGCTCAAGGGCAGCCGACCAAGATCGAGAAAGAAGAAGTGGCCTCGGTGAAAAGCGCCGAGCTCGCGACCATGGATGAGCTGGAGCGCTTTTACGAGCATCTGGAGCAGACGCTGGTCGCCATCGAATTTCTTGATCCGGAAAAGCCGCGGCACTTGATGGCGCGTCTGCGCCGATTGTACGGACGCAGCTCGGTCAGCCGGGCGGAAATGAATATTTTGCGTGGCATCCTCACGGAAACCCAAAAAGCGGCCCGTGGTGAGCTTCTTAAACGGAAGGACTGAATGATGTTTGAGCGTTTGCGTGAAGATATCCAGAGCGTATTCCATCGAGACCCGGCGGCGCGTAACGCTTTTGAAGTCCTGACTTGCTACCCCGGCATGCATGCGATCTGGATTCATCGGCTGGCCGGCATGCTGTGGCGCCACGAGCTGAAATGGCTGGCGCGACTGGTGTCGAACTTCGGGCGCTGGTTGACCGGGATCGAAATTCATCCGGGGGCCAAGGTCGGTCGGCGCTTCTTTATTGATCACGGCATGGGCATCGTCATCGGTGAAACCGCCGAGATCGGCGATGACGTGACCATTTATCAGGGCGTGACCCTCGGTGGCACCAGCTGGAACAAGGGCAAGCGCCACCCGACGCTGGGTGACGGCGTTGTCGTGGGCGCCGGCGCCAAAGTGCTCGGGCCGTTCACGGTGGGGGCGGGTGCCAAAGTCGGCTCCAACGCCGTCGTGACCAAAGAGGTGCCACCCGGTGCCACGGTGGTGGGGATTCCGGGTCGGATCATCGTCAAGTCTGATGAAGAACAGGACGCCAAGCGCAAAGCCATGGCCGAGAAGATCGGTTTCGATGCCTATGGCGTCAGCGAAGACATGCCTGACCCGGTGGCGCGTGCCATCGGTCAGTTGCTCGATCACCTGCAGGCGGTGGACGGGCGGCTGGAGGGGATGTGCGGCGCGCTGAAGGATCTGGGCAGTAATTACTGTGCGAAAGATCTACCGGAGCTGCGCGAAGAAGACTTCGCCTGCGTCAAAGGCAAAGACGAATCCAAAGCCGGCTGACTCTTCTATGTAGGAGCTGCCGAAGGCTGCGATCTTTTGATCTTGATTGGCAGCAAAAGCAAAAGATCGCAGCCTTCGGCAGCTCCTACAGGTTCCATCGGCAGGGTGGTGTGCCATTAGGCCGCAGACCCTGCTATGATGCGCGCGCTCTTTTGCGGGTAAACCCGACTAAAGCACTAGGTCTTATAGTTGACTTAAATGCTCGGGAATTGCATACTCCCGCCCATTCCGAACTCCGTGGTAATTGTCCATGCGACTGACTACAAAAGGCCGATACGCCGTGACCGCCATGCTTGACCTGGCGTTGCACGCGCAGCACGGGCCGGTGTCCCTGGCCGATATCTCCGAGCGCCAAGGCATCTCCCTGTCCTATCTCGAACAGCTTTTCGCCAAGCTGCGCCGCAGTAACCTGGTTTCCAGTGTTCGCGGTCCTGGCGGTGGTTATCAGCTGTCGCGCGACATGCAGGGCATCCAGGTGGCTCAGGTGATCGATGCGGTCAACGAATCGGTTGATGCTACCAAGTGCCAAGGCCAGGGCGATTGCCATTCCGGCGACACCTGCCTGACCCATCACCTGTGGTGCGACCTGAGCCTGCAGATTCACGAATTTCTAAGTGGTATCAGCTTGGCTGATCTTGTAACTCGCCGTGAGGTGCAAGAAGTAGCCCAGCGTCAGGACCAGCGCCGTTGCAACAGCAAGGCGCCACGCCTGGACAAGATTGAAGCGTCCGCCGTCGAATGACAGCCGAAGAGCTAGCGGAACGCCAGCCCTGATTTAGGAGATAGTCCATGAAATTGCCGATTTACCTTGATTACTCTGCGACCACCCCGGTCGACCCGCGCGTTGCGCAAAAGATGAGTGAATGCCTGCTGGTCGACGGAAACTTCGGTAACCCGGCGTCCCGTTCCCACGTGTTCGGCTGGAAGGCTGAAGAGTCCGTCGAAAACGCCCGTCGTCAGGTGGCCGATCTGGTCAACGCCGACCCGCGTGAAATCGTCTGGACCTCGGGCGCTACCGAGTCCGACAACCTGGCTATCAAGGGTGCGGCACATTTCTACGCTTCCAAAGGCAAGCACCTGATCACCTCCAAGATCGAGCACAAGGCTGTCCTCGACACCATGCGCCAACTGGAGCGTGAAGGTTTCGAAGTGACCTACCTCGAACCGACCGAAGACGGCCTGATCACTCCGGCGATGATCGAAGCGGCACTGCGCGAAGACACCATTCTGGTGTCGGTGATGCACGTGAACAACGAAATCGGCACCATCAACGACATCGCTGCCATTGGCGAACTGCTTCGTTCGAAGGGCGTCCTGTTCCACGTCGACGCTGCTCAGTCCACCGGCAAGGTCGAGATCGATCTGCAGAAGCTGAAAGTCGACATGATGTCGTTCTCCGCTCACAAAACCTACGGCCCTAAAGGCATCGGCGCGTTGTACGTCAGCCGCAAGCCGCGTGTGCGCATCGAAGCGACCATGCACGGCGGTGGTCACGAGCGTGGCATGCGTTCCGGCACCCTGGCGACGCACCAGATCGTCGGCATGGGCGAAGCGTTCCGTGTAGCCAAGGAAGACATGGCTGCCGAAAACGTGCGCATCAAAGCCCTGAGCGACCGCTTCTACAAGCAGGTCGAACATCTGGAAGAGCTGTACGTCAACGGCAGCCTGACC
This sequence comes from Pseudomonas sp. m6p, assembly GCF_055760375.1. Classification (NCBI taxonomy): domain Bacteria; kingdom Pseudomonadati; phylum Pseudomonadota; class Gammaproteobacteria; order Pseudomonadales; family Pseudomonadaceae; genus Pseudomonas; species Pseudomonas sp. m6p. The sequence goes on along the minus strand of NZ_CM147084.1, from coordinate 4,506,374 downwards.
GCCCGCGTTCCGCACAACCTGAACCTGAGCTTCAACTACGTTGAAGGCGAGTCGCTGATCATGGCGCTCAAGGATCTGGCGGTATCGTCCGGTTCGGCCTGCACCTCGGCGTCCCTGGAGCCTTCGTACGTTCTGCGCGCCCTGGGCCGCAACGACGAACTGGCACACAGCTCGATCCGTTTCACCTTCGGCCGTTTCACCACCGAAGAAGAAATCGACTACGCCGCGCAGAAGGTCTGCGAGGCCGTTACCAAGCTGCGCGCTTTGTCGCCGCTGTGGGACATGTACAAAGACGGTGTCGACATTTCGAAAATCGAGTGGGCGGCACACTGATTTCAAGTCGCCGCGAACCGACCCTGCTACCCAAGGTTGCAGGGTTTAAAGAGCGACTCTCTGATGAGTGAGGATTAAGCACCATGGCTTACAGTGAAAAGGTCATCGACCACTACGAAAACCCGCGCAACGTCGGCAAGATGAACGCGGAAGACCCGGATGTCGGCACCGGCATGGTTGGCGCTCCGGCGTGCGGCGACGTGATGCGTCTGCAGATCAAGGTCAACGATCAGGGCGTTATTGAAGACGCCAAGTTCAAGACCTACGGCTGCGGTTCGGCAATCGCTTCCAGCTCCCTGGCCACCGAGTGGATGAAGGGCAAGACCCTGGACGAAGCCGAGACCATCAAGAACACTCAGCTGGCCGAAGAACTGGCTCTGCCGCCAGTGAAAATCCACTGCTCGGTACTCGCTGAAGACGCTATCAAAGCGGCTGTTCGCGACTACAAGCAGAAGAAAGGCTTGATCTAAGCATTGCGCGACGAGTAAGGAGTCAACGATGGCTATCAGCATGACAGAAGCGGCTGCTCGACACGTGCGACGCTCCCTCGACGGGCGCGGCAAAGGTGAAGGGATTCGTCTGGGTGTTCGCACCACAGGCTGTTCCGGCCTTGCCTACGTGCTGGAGTTTGTCGACGAGGTGGTTGCCGAGGATCAGGTGTTCGAAAGTCACGGCGAGAAAGTGATCATCGACCCGAAAAGCCTGGCCTACCTGGACGGCACCGAGCTCGATTTCGTCAAGGAAGGGTTGAACGAAGGCTTCAAGTTCAACAACCCCAACGTACGCGGTGAATGTGGCTGCGGCGAAAGCTTCAACATCTGAGGCTTGTCGTGGGTATTCCTTGTCATTTCGCTTTATTCGAGCTGCAACCGAGCTTCCGCCTGGATCTCGAGCAGCTGGCCACGCGCTATCGTGAGTTGGCGCGCGGTGTTCATCCTGACCGCTTTGCCGACGCTTCCGAGCGCGAGCAGCGGTCGGCGCTCGAGCAGTCTGCGCGGCTCAATGATGCCTACCAGACGCTCAAGAGTCCGGCCCAGCGCGCGCGCTACCTGCTGACCATCAGCGGGCATGAAGTGCCGATGGAAGTCACGGTGCATGATCCCGAGTTTCTCTTGCAGCAGATGCAGTGGCGCGAAGAGCTCGAAGACCTCCAGGACAGCGCCGACCTTGACGGTGTCGCGGTATTCAAGCGTCGCTTGAAAGTCGCTCAGGAACAGTTGAACGAAAGCTTCGCAGCCTGTTGGGATGATGCAGCGCAACGCGAGCAGGCCGAACGCCTGATGCGGCGCATGCAGTTCCTCGACAAGCTCACCTACGAAGTGCGCCAGTTAGAAGAGCGCCTCGACGATTAACCCAGTGCCGCTCCGGTCGCACGCCTGATATACAGATAAGTCCTGATCACGATGGCCCTACTGCAGATCGCCGAACCCGGCCAAAGTCCTCAACCACACCAGCGTCGTCTGGCTGTGGGGATCGACTTGGGCACTACCAATTCGCTGGTCGCTGCGTTGCGCAGTGGTCTTTCCGAGCCACTGGCCGACGCAGACGGGCAGGTCATCCTGCCGTCCGCCGTGCGTTATCACGCCGACCGCGTCGAGGTTGGCGAGTCGGCCAAGCTGGCCGCGTCCTCCGATCCCTTGAATACTGTGCTGTCGGTCAAGCGCCTGATGGGCCGTGGTCTGTCCGACGTCAAGCAGTTGGGCGAGCAACTGCCGTACCGCTTTGTCGGTGGCGAATCGCACATGCCGTTCATCGACACCGTGCAGGGCCCGAAAAGCCCGGTCGAAGTCTCCGCCGACATCCTCAAGGTGCTGCGTCAGCGTGCTGAAGCGACCTTGGGTGGCGAACTGGTCGGTGCGGTGATCACCGTGCCGGCGTATTTCGACGATGCTCAGCGCCAGGCCACCAAGGATGCGGCGAAACTCGCCGGTCTGAACGTGCTGCGCTTGCTCAACGAGCCGACTGCTGCCGCGGTGGCGTATGGTCTGGATCAACACGCCGAAGGTCTGGTCGCAATCTATGACCTGGGCGGCGGCACCTTCGATATTTCGATTCTGCGTCTGACTGGCGGCGTATTCGAAGTGCTGGCCACCGGCGGCGACAGCGCGCTGGGCGGCGATGACTTCGATCACGCGATTGCTGGCTGGATCATCGAGAGCGCCGGCTTGTCCGCCGATCTCGACCCGGGTGCGCAACGCAATCTGCTGCAAACCGCCTGCGCGGCCAAAGAGGCCCTGACCGATGCGCCCAGCGTCGAAGTCGCCTACGGTGACTGGAAAGCGCAGCTGACCCGCGAAGCCTTCGATGCGCTGATCGAGCCAATGATTGCCCGCAGTCTGAAAGCCTGCCGCCGCGCCGTGCGTGATTCCGGTGTCGAACTGGAAGACGTGCATGCCGTGGTCATGGTCGGCGGTTCGACCCGCGTTCCACGTGTGCGTGAAGCGGTTGCCGAAGCCTTCGGTCGTCAGCCATTGACCGAAATCGACCCGGATCAAGTGGTGGCCATCGGGGCCGCGATCCAGGCGGATACGCTGGCTGGCAATAAGCGCGATGGTGGCGAACTGCTGCTGCTCGACGTGATTCCGCTGTCCCTGGGGCTGGAAACCATGGGCGGGCTGATGGAGAAGGTGATTCCGCGCAACACCACCATTCCGGTGGCCCGCGCGCAGGATTTCACCACGTATAAAGACGGTCAGTCGGCCATGGCGATCCATGTGCTGCAGGGTGAGCGCGAGCTGATCAGCGACTGTCGCTCCCTGGCACGCTTCGAACTGCGCGGCATTCCGGCGATGGTGGCCGGCGCGGCGAAGATTCGCGTGACCTTCCAGGTCGATGCCGACGGTCTGCTCAGCGTGTCTGCCCGTGAACTGGGTTCGGGCGTTGAGGCGAGCATTCAGGTCAAGCCGTCCTACGGTCTGACCGACGGTGAAATCGCCAAGATGCTCAAGGACTCGTTCCAGCACGCCAACGACGACAAGGTTGCCCGCGTCCTGCGCGAGCAGCAAGTCGATGCCCAGCGTCTGATCGAGGCGGTGCAGGGCGCTCTGGAGGCTGATGGCGAGCGCTTGCTCGACGCCGAAGAGCGCATGGTCATCGAGTTGCAGATGCAGGAACTGGCCGAACTGATGAAAGGCACCGATGGTTACGCCATCGAGCAACAGACCAAGCGTCTGTCGCAAGTGACCGATGCTTTTGCTGCCCGCCGCATGGATCTGACGGTGAAAGCCGCTCTGTCGGGGCGCAATCTGAATGAAATCGAGGATATCTGATGCCGCAGGTCATTTTTCTGCCCCACGAGAAGTTCTGCCCTGAAGGGATGGTCGTCGAGGCTGAGCCTGGCACTTCGATTCTCGAGCTGGCCCATGAACACCATATCGAGATGGAAAGTGCCTGCGGCGGCGTCTGCGCCTGCACCACTTGCCACTGCATCATCCGCGAGGGTTTCGACTCGCTGGAAGAGGCCGACGAACTGGAAGAAGACTTCCTCGATCGCGCCTGGGGTCTGGAAGCGCAATCGCGCCTGGCCTGTCAGGCTATCGTTGGTGAAGAAGACCTCACCGTCGAGATCCCGAAATATTCGCTTAACCATGCGGCCGAAGCGCCGCACTGACTGGTAAGACTGTCATGAGCTACGGTTGGAATGATGTTCAACGCATTGCAGAAGAATTGGCCGAAGCCAAGCCGGGCGTAGACCCGTTTTCTGTCAATTTCGTCGATCTGCAGCAATGGATCAAAGAGCTGCCGGATTTTGACAACACCTCTGGCCGGGTCGGCGAGAAAGTGTTGGAAGCGGTTCAGACGCTCTGGGCTGAAGAATTGGACTGATCGTCCTCGCAGGTTAGGCAATACCCAAGAACCCGCGTATAATTCGCGGGTTTAATTTTTCGCAAATTACTGTTTCTGGAGTTACACCATGGCTGTTCAACGTACTTTCTCCATCATCAAGCCTGACGCCGTTGCTAAAGGCGCTGCCGGCGAAATCGTTAGCCGTTTCGAAAAGGCTGGTCTGAAAGTGGTTGCTTCGAAAATGAAGCAGCTGTCCAAAGCCGAAGCTGAAGGCTTCTACGCTGAGCACAAAGAGCGCGGTTTCTTCGGTGACCTGGTTGCTTTCATGATCTCCGGTCCAGTGGTTGTTCAGGTTCTGGAAGGCGAAAACGCTATCGCTCGCAACCGTGAGCTGATGGGCGCTACCAACCCTAAAGAAGCTGCTGCCGGCACCATCCGTGCTGACTTCGCCGAGTCGATCGACGCCAACGCCGTTCACGGTTCGGACTCCGAAGCCGCTGCTGCTCGCGAAATCTCGTACTTCTTCGCAGCTACTGAAGTAACCACTCGCTAAGCATTGCTTAAAGAGTGAAGGTGAATCCATGACGACATCGACTGTTAAAACAAACCTGCTGGGTCTGACCCAGCCGGAAATGGAAAAATTCTTCGACTCAATCGGGGAGAAGCGTTTCCGTGCCGGTCAGGTAATGAAATGGATTCACCACTTTGGCGTCGATGATTTCGACGCCATGACGAACGTCAGCAAGGCCTTGCGCGAAAAGCTCAAGGCTGTTGCTGAGGTCCGTGGTCCCGAAGTGGTCAGCGAGGACATTTCCAGCGACGGCACCCGCAAGTGGGTGGTGCGCGTGGCGTCCGGCAGCTGTGTCGAGACCGTGTACATTCCCCAGGGCAAACGCGGCACTCTGTGCGTTTCGTCCCAGGCAGGCTGTGCCCTGGACTGCAGTTTCTGCTCCACCGGCAAGCAAGGCTTCAACAGCAACCTCACCGCCGCCGAAGTCATCGGTCAGGTGTGGATTGCCAACAAATCCTTCGGCAGTGTTCCGGCTACCATCGACCGCGCCATCACCAACGTGGTGATGATGGGCATGGGCGAACCGCTGCTGAACTTCGACAACGTCGTGGCCGCCATGCATCTGATGATGGATGACCTGGGCTACGGGATCTCCAAGCGCCGCGTGACCCTGTCCACTTCGGGCGTGGTGCCGATGATCGATGAGCTGGCCAAGCACATCGACGTCTCCCTGGCGTTGTCCCTGCACGCACCGAATGACGCATTGCGTAACCAATTGGTGCCGATCAACAAGAAATATCCGCTTAAGATGCTGCTCGAGTCGTGCCAGCGCTACATGTCCGCACTGGGCGAGAAACGTGTGCTGACCATCGAGTACACCTTGCTCAAGGACGTCAACGACAAGCTTGAGCACGCGGTGGAAATGATCGAGTTGCTCAAAGACATTCCGTGCAAGATCAACCTGATTCCGTTCAACCCGTTCCCGCATTCCGGTTACGAGCGGCCGAGCAACAATGCCATTCGTCGGTTCCAGGATCAGTTGCATCAGGCCGGCTTTAACGTCACTGTCCGCACCACCCGTGGTGAAGACATCGACGCCGCATGTGGTCAATTGGTAGGGCAGGTGCTGGATCGCACCCGTCGCAGTGAACGTTACATCGCCGTGCGCGAGTTGAGCGCCGACAGCGATCTGGCACAGAACGCCGCGAACACTAACTAAGAGAGGATCTCTATGTCCCTGCGCTTTGCGCTGCTGTTGCTGATGGCCAGCCTGTGTGCTGGTTGTGTCCTGTCGGGTGACTACAACCCGATGAAGACCAGCAAGGGCCGCGACGAAGCGCGTGCCGCCTACGTGCAGCTGGGACTGGGATACTTGCAGCAAGGGATGACCGAGCGCGCCAAGGTGCCGCTGAAGAAGGCGCTGGAGCTGGACGGCTCCGATCCTGATGCCAATGCTGCCCTCGGGCTGGTGTTCCAGGCCGAAATGGAGCCGAAACTGGCCGATGAGCATTTCCGCAAAGCCCTGTCCTCGCGTCCCGCCGATGCACGAATCCTCAATAACTACGGCAGTTTTCTCTACGAAGAACAGCGTTACAAGGAAGCCTACGAGCGTTTTGAGCAGGCAGCCGCCGATACCCTGTATCCTGAGCGTTCGCGGGTGTTCGAGAACCTCGGCATGACCGCCTCGAAGCTCGGGCAGCGGGATCTGGCGCAGCAGCAACTGGAAAAAGCCCTGCGGCTGAACCGTCAACAACCGCGCGCTTTGCTGGAAATGGCTGAGTTGTCCTTCGAAGACAGGCATTATGTGCCCGCGCGTGACTATTACGACCGTTTCAGCCTGCTAACCGAGCAAAATGCACGTAGTCTATTGCTCGGCGTTCGGCTGGCAAAAGTGTTTGAAGATCGCGACAAGGCCGCCAGTTACGGCCTGCAATTAAAACGACTCTATCCCGGTACGCCGGAATATCAGCAATACCTGTCGGAGCAATGATGAAAGCGGCGCATCCCGAAGTTGTAGCAGCGACTCGCGTTAATCCCGGTGAGACCTTGCGCCAGGCACGCGAAAGCAATGGCTGGTCGCTGGCCGAAGTGGCCCTCAAGCTCAACCTCACCGTGACTTCCCTGAGCAATCTTGAGGCTGGCGCTTTCGACAAGCTGCCGGGGCATACTTTCGCTCGTGGCTACATTCGCGCTTATGCCAAATTGCTCGGCATGGACCAGACCGTTCTGGTCCAGCAGTTCGACCAGTCCACCGGCACCGACTCACAGGGCAGCAATGTGCATGCACTGGGTCGTATTGAAGAGCCGGTGCGGGTATCCCACACCATTTTGCGGATCGTCAGCCTGCTGTTGCTGATTGCGGTCATCGGCGGCGGTTTCGTCTGGTGGCAGGATCAGACCTCGCTGCGCACCAAAGACTTGACCAGCCTCGCCCCGGAGCACGTTGAAGTCGAAGGCGCTGACGGCACCACGCAGATTCACCCGATCGACGAGCCGGAAGATCAGGCCGTGGCCGAAGGTCAGGCCGAGGGCGCGACTGCTCTGGCGCTGCCACAGTCGGAAGCCACCGCGGAATCGACCGGTGCCGAGCCTGCCGCTCCGGCCGCGGCTCCAGCAGCACCGGCCGTAACGCCAGCCGCCCCGACTCATACTCCGGCTCCGGTGGTTGCCACTCCGGCTACACCTGCACCGAACGTTCCGGCTGCTCCGGCACCGACCGTGACTGCGCCAGTGGTTGCGGCCACTCCAGCGCCAACCGCAGAAGCGGCTGCTCCGGCGGCCGGCGATGGCCAGGTACAATTGCAGTTCACCGCCGATTGCTGGGCACAGGTCACCGACGGTCGCGGCAAGGTGCTGTTCAGCGGTCTGAAACACAAAGGCGACAGCGTCTCGGTTTCCGGCAAGCCGCCACTGGCGGTACGCCTGGGTGTGGCTCGTGCCGCACAGGTCAGCTACAACGGCCAACCGGTCGATATCGCTCCGTTCACCAGTGGCGAGACTGCTCGCCTGAAGTTGGGTCAATAAGTCATGCACGGCGAATCTCCAATCAAACGTCGCGTTTCGCGCAAGATCTGGGTCGGTAATGTGCCTGTCGGCGGCGATGCGCCCATCGCTGTGCAGAGCATGACCAACAGCGACACTAATGATGTGGCGGCCACCGTTGCCCAGATCAATCGTCTGGAAGCGGCTGGCGTCGACATCGTCCGCGTTTCGGTGCCGGACATGGACGCCGCGGAGGCGTTTGGCAAGATCAAGCAACTGGTCAAGGTGCCGCTGGTTGCCGACATCCACTTCGACTACAAGATCGCGCTGCGCGTCGCCGAACTGGGTGTTGACTGCCTGCGCATCAACCCGGGCAACATCGGTCGTGAAGACCGGGTGCGCGCGGTGGTCGATGCCGCCCGTGACCGCGGGATTCCAATCCGCATCGGCGTCAACGCCGGTTCCCTGGAAAAAGACCTGCAGAAGAAATACGGCGAACCGACTCCTGCTGCACTGGTCGAGTCCGCGCTGCGTCACGTCGAGCACCTCGAACGCCTGAATTTCCAGGACTTCAAGGTCAGCGTGAAAGCCTCCGACGTGTTCATGGCCGTTGAAGCCTACCGTCTGCTGGCCAAGGAAATCGTCCAGCCGCTGCACCTGGGCATCACCGAAGCCGGTGGTTTGCGTTCGGGCACAGTGAAATCCGCCGTGGGCCTAGGTATGCTGCTCGCCGAGGGGATTGGCGATACTATCCGCATCTCGCTGGCGGCCGATCCGGTCGAGGAAGTGAAGGTCGGGTACGACATTCTCAAGTCTTTGCATCTGCGTTCCCGTGGCATCAACTTCATCGCCTGCCCGAGCTGCTCGCGGCAGAACTTCGATGTGGTCAAGACCATGAACGAGCTGGAAGGGCGCCTTGAAGACCTGCTGGTGCCGCTGGATGTCGCGGTGATCGGTTGCGTGGTCAACGGCCCCGGCGAAGCCAAGGAAGTCCATATCGGCTTGACCGGCGGCACGCCAAACCTGATTTACATCGACGGCAAGCCGTCGCAGAAACTGACGAATGACAATCTGGTGGACGAGCTGGAAAAGCTGATCCGCGAGAAAGCGGCCGAGAAGGTCGAAGCTGACGCAGCGGTCATCGCGCGCGGCTGACCTGACTGAAGCGCCGAACGAATTTAAGGATTTAAAGTGAGCAAGTCTCTGCAAGCCATTCGTGGCATGAACGACATCCTGCCCGAACAGACCCCGCTGTGGCGTTATTTCGAGGGTACAGTCGCGCGTCTGCTGGATAACTACGGTTACAAGCAGATCCGCATGCCGATCGTCGAATTCACCGAGCTGTTCAAGCGCTCGATCGGTGAAGTGACCGACATCGTCGAAAAAGAGATGTACACCTTCGAAGATCGCAACGGTGACTCCCTGACCCTGCGTCCGGAAGGCACCGCAGCGTGTGTGCGTGCGGTGCTCGAGCACGGCATCACCGGTGGTGGCCAGGTGCAGAAGCTTTGGTACATCGGCCCGATGTTCCGCCACGAGCGTCCGCAGAAAGGCCGTTATCGCCAGTTCCACCAGATCGGTCTGGAGGTGTTCAACCTCGACGGTCCGGACATCGATGCCGAGCTGATCATCATGACCTGGCGCCTGTGGGGCGAGCTGGGTATCCGTGATGCGGTCAAGCTCGAACTCAACAGCCTGGGCACCAGCGAGTCCCGTGGTCGCTATCGTGAAGCGCTGGTCGAGTACCTCTCGGCGCACCACGACAAGCTCGACGAAGACAGCCAGCGTCGCCTGAAAACCAACCCGCTGCGCGTGCTCGACACCAAAAATGCCGACACTCAAGCCGTACTGGTCGATGCGCCGAAAATGGCCGACTACCTGGACGACGAATCCCGTGCGCACTTCGAAGGTCTGAAGGCGCGTCTGGACGCGGTTGGCATCCCGTACGTGCTCAACCCGAAACTGGTGCGCGGCCTCGATTACTACAGCAAAACCGTATTCGAATGGGTCACCGACAAGCTCGGCGCCCAGGGCACTGTCTGCGCGGGCGGTCGTTACGACGGTCTGGTCGAGCAGATGGGCGGCAAGCCGACTACAGGCGTGGGTTTCGCCATGGGCATCGAGCGTCTGGTGTTGATGCTCGAAACCCTGGAGCAGATCCCGGAAGAAATCTCCCGTCAGGTCGACGTCTACCTCTGCGCCTTTGGCGAGGAGGCCGAACTGGCCGGTCTGGCCTTGGCCGAGCGTGTGCGTGACCAGCTTCCAAACCTGCGTCTGCAAGTCAATGCCGGCGCCGGCAGCTTCAAAAGCCAGTTCAAGAAAGCCGACAAGAGCGGTGCGCTGTACGCACTGATCCTGGGTGACGACGAAATGGCCCAGCAAGTGGTAGGTTTCAAACCCCTGCGTGGCCAGGGCGAACAACAAAGCATTGCCTGGGATGCGCTTGCCGCTCACCTGGCCACCTGCGTCGTGCAGGGTTGAAGCTGTCCAAACAGCCGATTTAGCGATTAAGGAGTATTGGGGTGTCGAGTACCGAAGACGAACAGTTGGCGGATTTGAAGGACTGGTGGACACGCAACGGCAAACCTCTGGTCACTGGCGGCCTGTTGGCGCTGGTCATCGTGTTCGGCTGGCAGGCTTTTCACAAGTATCAGAGCAACCAGTCGCAAGGCGCCTCGGTGCTCTATCAGCAACTGCTGGAAACCACGCTGACCCCGGACGGCAAGCCTGACGCTGCCCGCGTTGCGGATCTGGCCGGCAAGCTCAACAGCGAATTCGGCGGCACCGCGTACGCGCAGTACGGCAGCCTGTTCGTGGCCAAAGTAGCGGTCGACAGCGGCAAGCTGGACGACGCTGCGACTGAACTCAAAGCCATCGTTGCCAAACCGGCCAACCCGGCGCTGGGCGAAATCGCCCGTCAGCGTCTGGCGCAGGTGCTGGGTGCGCAGAACAAGGCCGATGAAGCCCTGAAGCTGCTCGACGGCGATGCCGACAAGGCGTTCCTGGCCACTCGCGAAGAACTCAAGGGTGATCTGCTGGTTCAGCTGGGTCGTACCGACGAGGCGAACACCGCGTATCAAAAAGCCAAGGCGGCACTGTCGGATGAAGCGGCAGTCGGTGGCCTTCAAATCAAGCTTGACGACCTGGCCAAAGGGGATGCGTGACGTGATCCGTTGGAAGCATGCAGCATTGCTGGCTCTGGCCATTCTGGCCGCGGGTTGCAGCAGCAACAGCAAAAAAGAACTGCCACCGGCCGAGCTGACCGACTTCAAAGAAGAAGTGGTGCTGCAAAAGCAGTGGAGCCGTTCGATCGGTGACGGTCAGGGTGAAACCTACAACATGCTGGTGCCGGCGATCGATGGTGACACCATCTACGCGGCAGATGTGACCGGCGTGTTGATGGCCATGGATCGCAGCAATGGCGACGTGAAGTGGAAAAAGGATCTTGAACTGCCTGTCTCCGGCGCCGTTGGCGTGGGTTACGGTCTGGTCACGATCGGTACCCTCAAGGGTGAAATCGTTGCCCTCGACGCCATCAACGGCGAAGAGAAGTGGCGCGCCCGGGTTTCCAGCGAAGTCCTCGCGCCGCCGGCCAACAACGGTGACGTTGTCGTGGTGCAGACTCAGGACGATCGTCTGATCGGCCTGGACGCTGCAACTGGCAACCGTCGCTGGACTTACGACAGTACCCCTGCGGTCCTGACCCTGCGCGGCACCAGCGCACCCGTCGTGACCAACCGCCTCGCGGTGGCTGGCCTGTCGACTGGTAAAGTGGTTGCCCTGGACATTTCCAACGGCGTGCCGGTCTGGGAGCAGCGCGTTGCGATTCCAACCGGTCGTTCCGAACTGGAGCGCGTGGTCGACATCGACGGCGGTCTGCTGCTGTCCGGTGAAACCCTTTACGTTGCCAGCTATCAGGGCCGCGTCGCGGCACTCGATCTGCAAAGCGGCCGTCAACTCTGGCAGCGCGATGCATCGAGCTATGCCGGTGTTGCCCAGGGTTTCGGCAACGTTTACGTGAGCCTTTCTTCGGGCACCGTTGAAGGCGTTGACGAGCGTTCGACCACTGCGCTGTGGAGCAACGACTCGCTGGCTCGCCGCCAGCTGTCGGCGCCGGAAGTGTTCTCCAGTTACGTAGCCGTCGGTGACCTGGAAGGTTACCTGCACCTGTTGAGCCAGGTGGACGGTCGTTTTGTGGGTCGTGAGCGCATCGACAGTGACGGCCTGCGTGCCCGTCCGCTGGTGGTGGGCAACACGATCTATGTGTATGGCAACAGCGGCAAACTGGAAGCCCTGACCATCAAGTAACAACTATGCTTGGGGTTAACCCCCAAGCGGCCCCGGATTTCCGGGGCTTGCAGCGCTAACCGGCGTTGCCCCGAGCACCAGCCGCTGCCTCGCAGCGGCTTTTGTATTTTCTGAAATAACGAAGTGGAGAGCCGCATGGTTCCCGTAATCGCCCTGGTGGGCCGACCGAACGTCGGCAAATCCACCTTGTTCAACCGCCTGACCAGGACTCGCGACGCCATCGTCGGCGACTTGTCCGGTCTGACCCGTGATCGCCAGTACGGTGAGGCCAAGTGGCAAGGGCGTTCCTACATTCTGATCGACACCGGCGGTATCTCCGGTGACGAACACGGTATGGACGAAAAAATGGCCGAGCAGTCGCTGCTGGCCATTGAAGAAGCGGATGTTGTGCTGTTCCTGGTAGATGCCAAGGCCGGTTTTACCGCCGCCGACCAGATGATCGCCGAACACTTGCGCAAGCGTAACAAGCGTTCCCACGTGGTCGCCAACAAGGTCGACAACATCGACCCGGAAATGGCCCGCGCTGAATTCGCCCCGCTGGGCATGGGCCACGCGATCCCGATCGCCGGTGCTCACGGCCGTGGTATCACTCAACTGCTGGAAGCGGCACTGAGCGATTTCCCGCGTGACGAAGACGAGCCGCAGGAAGGCGAAGAAGAAGAGATCGTCGCCGAAGGTGAGGAAGCCAAGCGCATTCCTGGCCCGAGCGAAAAAGACGGGATCAAGATCGCCATCATTGGCCGTCCGAACGTTGGCAAGTCGACTCTGGTCAACCGCATGCTCGGTGAAGATCGGGTCATCGTCTATGACCAGCCCGGCACCACCCGCGACAGTATCTACATCCCGTTCGAGCGTAACGACGAGAAGTACACGCTGATCGACACCGCCGGTGTGCGCAAGCGCGGCAAGATCCACGAAGAAGTCGAAAAGTTCTCCGTGGTCAAAACCCTGCAGGCGATCAAAGACGCCAACGTGGTGATCTTCGTGATGGACGCCCGCGAAGGTGTGGTCGATCACGACCTCAACCTGCTGGGCTTTGCCCTCGAAGCCGGCCGTGCGCTGGTGATCGCGATCAACAAATGGGACGGCATGACCCCGAGCGAGCGCGACTTCGTCAAGGTCGAGCTGCAACGTCGTCTGTTCTTCGTCGACTTTGCCGACATCCACTTCATCTCGGCATTGCACGGTACAGGCGTGGGCAACCTCTACGCCTCGGTGCAGAACTCGTTCAAGTCTGCGGTTACCCGCTGGCCGACCAGCCGCCTCACGCAGATTCTCGAAGACGCGGTCAGCGAGCACCAGCCGCCGATGGTCAACAGCCGCCGGATCAAGCTGCGTTACGCTCACCTGGGTGGTGCGAACCCGCCGATCATCGTGATCCACGGTAACCAGATCGAGAAAGTGCCGAAGTCGTATGTGCGCTATCTGGAGAACACTTACCGCCGAGTGCTGAAGCTGGTCGGTACGCCGATCCGCATCGAGTTCAAGGGCGGCGAGAACCCGTACGAAGGCAACAAGAACACGCTGACCGACCGCCAGGTCAACAAGAAGCGTCGCTTGATGTCGCACAACAAGAAAGCCAGCAAGAAACGTCGCGACAAGAAGTGATCCAGTAGATTGTTCCCACAATTGTGTGGGAATGCTCAACCGCTTCTGTAGGAGCTGGCGAAGCCTGCGATCTTTTGACTTTGCTTTGAAGGCAAGATCAAAAGATCGCAGCCTGCGGCAGCTCCTACAGGGTTCGGCGATAAGAAGGGTGCTCAGTTGAGCGCCCTTTTTTTATGGGCGCCGGATGGGCTATTCTCGGGCTCTCCCGCGCCGCCGTCAGAGCCGGGTGTAGAGCAGGGAACCCCTCGATGATCACCAGTAAGTTGCCGAACGTCGGCATCACTATTTTCACGCAGATGTCTCAGCTCGCGGCGCAGACCGGAGCGATCAACTTGTCCCAGGGTTTTCCTGACTTCGACGGCCCGCAATCCCTGCGTGACGCGGTCGGTCGACATATCGCCAGCGGCCACAACCAGTATTCACCGATGACCGGCCTGCCGGCGCTGCGCGAGCAGATCGCGGCGAAGATCGCGCGCAGCTATGGCGTGAAAGTCGATGCCGACAGCGAAGTGACCGTCACGCCGGGTGCGACCCAAGCGATATTCTGTGCGATTCAGGCGGTTATCCACAGCGGCGACGAAGTCATCGTGTTCGACCCGTGCTACGACAGCTATGAACCGGCGACGCAGTTGGCGGGGGGGCGCTGCGTGCATGTGCAACTGAACCCGGATGATTTCTCCATCGATTTCGACAAGCTCGCCGCGGCCCTCAGCCCGCGCACGAAAATGATCGTCATCAATACCCCGCATAACCCGAGCGGAGCGCTGATCAGCCGTGCCGAACTGGATCAACTGGCAGAGTTGATCCGTGGGCGCGACATCTACCTGATCAGCGATGAAGTCTACGAACACCTGGTGTTTGACGGCGTGCCGCATGTCAGCGTGTTGGCCCACGAAGAGCTGTATCAGCGTGCGTTTGTGGTCAGTTCGTTCGGCAAGACCTACCACGTCACCGGCTGGAAAACCGGCTACGTGGTTGCGCCCCCGGCGCTGACCGCCGAGCTGCGCAAGGTGCACCAGTACGTCAGTTTCTGCGGCGTGACGCCGCTGCAATACGCCCTGGCCGATTACATGGCCGAGCACCCGGAACACGTCGAAGAGCTGCCGGGTTTCTATCAGGCCAAACGCGACCTGTTCTGCGATTTGCTGGCGCCGTCGCGCTTTACCTTCACCCGCGTCACCGGCACGTATTTCCAGTTGGTCGACTACTCGCAGATCCGCCCTGATTTGAACGATGTCGACATGGCGATCTGGATGACCCGCGAACACGGCGTGGCGAGCATTCCGGTGTCGGTGTTCTATCAGAATCCACCGCAAGGCCAGCGCCTGGTGCGCCTGTGCTTCGCCAAACGCGAGGAGACGCTGCGCGAAGCGGCGGCAAAACTATGCGTGATCTGAGTGCATTGCCCGATCTCAATCTGGCGCTGATCCAGACCAGCCTCGCCTGGCATGACCGTCAGGCCAACCTTGAGCACTTCGACGTGCTGCTGGAGCAGGCCCGAGGCGCCGACCTGATCATCCTGCCGGAGATGTTCACCACCGGTTTCTCCATGGAATCGGAGACCCTCGCCGAAGCCGAGCATGGCCCGACCCGCAAATGGATGAAGGCGCAGGCCGCGAAGCTCAATGCAGTGATCACTGGCAGCGTGATCATTCAGGCGGCGGATGGCAGCCATCGCAATCGCCTGCTGTGGGCGCGCCCGGACGGAGAAGTCTGGCATTACGACAAGCGCCACCTGTTCCGTATGGCGGGTGAGCACAATCACTACACGCCCGGCGAGCGTCAGGTGCAGTTCGAACTCAAGGGTTGGCGGATTCGGCCGCTGATTTGCTACGACCTGCGTTTCCCGGTGTGGAGTCGCGATGCGCAGGACACCGATCTGCTGCTGTACACCGCCAATTGGCCGGGCGCACGGCGTCTGCACTGGAACCGCTTGCTGCCGGCGCGGGCGATCGAAAACCTGTGTTACGTGGCGGCGGTGAACCGGATCGGCACCGACGGCAAGGGCTTCGCCTATACCGGCGACAGTCAGGTGCTGGATTTCCAGGGCGAGACCTTGCTGGCGGCGGGGGAGGCCGACGGCGTGTTCAAAGCAGTGCTGGAAGCGGCACCACTGGCGGCGTATCGCGAGCGCTTTCCGGCGAATCTGGATGCGGATACCTTCGAGTTCACCTGAAAAGCCAAAGATCGCAGCCTGCGGCAGCTCCTACAGGATGTACGCTGTCCCGATGTAGGAGCTGCCGAAGGCTGCGATCTTTTGATCCTCAACAAAAAGGCCCCGGCGTTTGCACTCCGGGGCCTTTTGCATTTCAGCGAAGGCTTAGGCCGCTTTCGCTTCCGGCTGGCTCAACGAGCGGTTCAGGGCACTGAACAGCGCCTTGAAGCTGGCGGTGGTGATGTTTTCATCAATGCCCACACCGTGCACCGCACGTTCACCGTTCACGCGCAGCTCGATGTAAGCCGCTGCCTTGGCGTTGGTGCCAGCGCCGATCGCGTGTTCGTTGTAGTCCATGATCTCCACCGGGATCGGCAGGCCGGCCACCAGGGCTTCCAGCGCACCGTTGCCCTTGCCGCGCCAATGCAGGTTGGTTTCGCCCTGACCCTTGCTCGCCACTTCCACTTCAACGGCACTGTTGCCGTTTTCTTCCTGCAGGCGATGGCTGACCAGCGCGTACGGGGTATTGGCTTGCAGGTATTCGCTGATCAACAGCGAGTGGATCTGCTTGGCGGTCATCTCCAGGCCGAGGCGGTCGGTTTCACGCTGCACCACCTGGCTGAACTCGATCTGCATGCGACGCGGCAGGCTGATGCCGTATTCCTGCTCCAGCAAGTAGGCGATACCGCCCTTGCCCGACTGGCTGTTGACGCGGATCACCGCCTCGTAGCTGCGACCGATGTCGGCCGGGTCGATCGGCAGGTACGGCACTTCCCACAGGGTGTCCGGTTTCTGCTGGGCGAAGCCCTTGCGGATCGCGTCCTGGTGCGAGCCGGAGAAGGCGGTGTGAACCAGGTCGCCGACGTACGGGTGACGCGGGTGCACCTGAATCTGGTTGCACTCTTCGACGACTTTGCGCACGCCGTCGATATCGGAGAAGTCCAGCTCAGGGTCGACGCCCTGGGTGTACATGTTCAGTGCGACAGTAACGAGGTCGACGTTACCGGTACGCTCGCCGTTGCCGAACAGGCAGCCTTCGACACGATCCGCGCCGGCCATCAGACCCAGCTCGGTGGCGGCGACGCCGGTGCCACGGTCGTTGTGGGTGTGCAGGCTGATGATCACGCTGTCACGACGGTTGATGTTGCGGCCGAACCATTCGATCTGGTCGGCATAGACGTTCGGCGTCGCGCATTCAACGGTGGCTGGCAGGTTGAGGATCATCTTGTGCTCAGGCGTCGGGTTCCAGACCTCGATCACCGCGTCACAGACTTCCTTGGCAAACTCCAGCTCGGTGGCGCTGAAGGTTTCCGGCGAGTATTCGAACGTCCACTCGGTGTCCGGCTGCATCGCCGCGTATTTGACGAACAGCTTGGCGGCGTTCACTGCGATGGCCTTGATGCCGTCCTTGTCCTGGTTGAAGACGATGCGACGGAAAGACGGCGAGGTGGCGTTGTACAGGTGAACGATGGCTTTCTTCGCCCCGCGCAGGGATTCGAAGGTGCGCTCGATCAAGTCTTCACGGCCCTGGGTCAGCACCTGAATGGTGGTGTCGTCCGGGATGTGGCCTTCTTCGATCAAGGTACGCACGAAGTCGAAGTCGGTCTGCGAAGCGGCCGGGAACGAGGCTTCGATTTCCTTCACGCCGACTTGCACGAGGGTTTTCCAGAAGCGCAGCTTTTTCACCGCGTCCATTGGCTCGATCAGCGACTGGTTGCCGTCACGCAGGTCGGAGCTGCACCAGATCGGCGCGGCGTCGATGGTTTTCGACGGCCAGGTGCGATCCGGCAAGTTGATGACGGGAAACGCGCGGTATTTCGAAGACGGGTCTTTGAGCATGCTCATCGGGAAATTCCTTATTGTCTGGGCCGAAAAGAGGCGGCCTGCCGGTGGAACGAATGTTCGGGAAAACGCTTGGGACGAGGCGCAGCGATTCAGCCCGGCAGTCGTGCGCTGACGAGGCACAGACTGCGGTGCTGGCGAAGCTGAATAAGGGTGTGAGAGGTTTTCATGCCTTCAACCCTAACCGCGAGGGGAGAGGATGGCAAGCAGTCGAAAAAAATTGAGAGGAATACTCGAAATACTGGATTTTGCAGAATTTTATTGCGTGTAATTCGGTGGTTCTTGTTGATGTTTGCGTAAGGTCAGATTGGGGCGCAATTGATGTTGGGCGGGTGTCAGTAGTATTTTCGGATTGGATAGACCGCATTCGCGGGCAAGCCCGCTCCCACAGTTTCCGTGTCGTACACGAATATTATGTACACCCGAGAAACCTGTGGGAGCGGGCTTGCCCGCGAAGAGGCCATTGGCCTCAATACATAATTCAGGGCTGGAATGCACCAATGAAAATCGCCGGATCCACCCGCGCATCGTTCAGGCTGATGTTCCAGTGCATGTGCGGCCCGGTCGCCCGCCCGGTCGAGCCGACCTTGCCAACCACTGCACCACGGGCCAGTTGATCGCCGACCTTCACATCGATTTTCGACATGTGGCAGAACATGCTGATAAAGCCCTGCCCGTGATCGACAAACACCGTGTTGCCGTTGAAGAAGTAGTTGCCGGTGAGGATCACTTTACCCGCCGCCGGGGTCTTGATCGGCGTGCCTGCCGGCACCGCGAAGTCGAGGCCTGCATGCGGGTTGCGTTCTTCGCCATTGAAGAAGCGGCGCACGCCGAACTTGCTCGACAGCGGCCCGTTGACCGGTTTGTCCAGCAACAGGTTGCTCGGGGTGTTCGGGCTGAAACTGCGGTAAGCCTTGATCTGCTCGGCCAGTTCACCCTCGATGCGCTTGAGGTTGGCCGGATTCGGATTGACCTGCTGAGTGTTCTTCAGGGTGATGTGCTGTTCCGGGTATTTCTTGTTGCCGACGGTGAACGGCAGATTGCGCCCGCCACTGCTGATCTGCTGGCTGCCGGGTTTGACCGTCAGCGGCACGCCGACAATCGCCAGCCAGTTGTTCTGTTCTTTCACCACCAGCACCGGTTTGCCTTGATAGGTGGCTTTCGGTGCCTGCGCGGCGCTGCCCAGATCAACCACCGCCACGCCGCCCGGCACCGGTTTGTTCAGCAGGCGGGTGATGTAGCTGTCAGCGTGGGCGTTGAAGGTGGTCAGGCACAGCAGCAATAACGGAGCGAAAAAGCGCGGCATGGATCAGTCCAGTAAAGAGAGGGTGACAGGCGTCAGGTGATTGTCCTCGACGCGCACTTGCAGTTCGCCTTCGCCCAGTCTGGCTTTCAGACGCTGGCCGGTGTGGGTTTGCGCGGCGTTGCGAATCGCGTGGCCGCGTTCATCCAGCAGAATGCTGTAGCCACGGCCCAGAGTCGCCAGCGGACTGACCACGTGCAGCGTCTGCATCTGACTGTGCAGTTGCAGGCGACGGCTTTTCAGGCCTTCGCGCATGGCTCGCGGCAGGCGTTCGGCGAGGCTGTCGAGGCGCTGGCGCAGCATCGCCAGTTGGCGTCCCGGGTGTTGCCCGGCGAGGCGGGTTTCCAGACGGATCAGGCGTTCGCGGCGGGTATTGAGCTGGCGCTCGAAGGCGCGGCGCATGCGCATGTCCAGGTCATCCAGACGTTGCGCTTGCTGACGCAGACGTTCGCCGGGATGACGCAAGCGACGGGCCATGCCTTCAAGGCGCAGGCGATCGCGCATCAAGCGGTCGCGCATGCGCATCACCAGACGCCGGTGCAGGCTTTCCACCTGACGGATCAGGTGACTCGAATCCGGTGCCAGCAATTCGGCGGCGGCGGAGGGCGTTGGGGCGCGCACGTCAGCCACGAAGTCACTGATCGACACGTCGGTTTCATGCCCGACGGCGCTGACAATCGGCGTCACGCAGGCATCGACCGCGCGGGCCACGGCTTCTTCGTTGAAGCACCAGAGGTCTTCCAGCGAACCGCCGCCACGGGCGAGGATCAGCGCGTCGAAACCACGGGCATCGGCCATTTTCAGCGCGCGGACGATTTGCGCGGTGGCTTCGCGGCCCTGCACGGCGGTCGGGATCAGCGTCAGTTGCACCTGCGGCGCCCGGCGGCGGAATACGCTGATGATGTCGCGAATCACCGCGCCGGTCGGCGAACTGATGATGCCGATGCGTTGCGGATGTGCCGGCAGCGGCACTTTGCGTTCAGCACTGAACAGGCCTTCGGCGCTGAGTTTTTCCTTCAGCGCATCGAAGGCCAGGCGTAGCGCGCCGTCACCGGCCGGCTCCACGGTGTCGAGAATCAGCTGATAGTCGCCACGGCCTTCGAACAGCGAGACCTTGCCGCGCACCTTCACGGCCAAACCGTCCTTCAGCGCCTGACGCACCCGCGCCGCGTTATTGCGAAACAGCGCGCAACGCACCTGCGCACCGCTGTCCTTGAGGGTGAAGTACACGTGGCCGGACGCCGGGCGGGCGAGGTTGGAGATTTCGCCTTCGACCCAGATGTTGCTGAACACGTCTTCGAGCAACACCCGCGCGCGGCCGTTGAGCTGGCTGACGGTCAGGACTTCTCGGTCAAGGCCGAGCCTTGCAAAGGGATCTTTAATCATGGGCCGCAGTTTAAAGCTAATTTCCGACGCAATACACGAATCCCTGTAGGAGCTGCCGAAGGCTGCGATCTTTTGATCTTTTTTTGGAGGGCAAGATCGAAAGATCGCAGCCTCGTTTCACTCGTCAGCTCCTACAGGGGATTTGTGAAGGTCTGGATGAAGTGTTGGACCAGCGGCGCAGGGTTCTGGCGATAGGCGAGGGCGACGGTGCTTTGGCAATCGGGATCGCTCAGCGGCAGAAATCGTACGCCGACTGGAGCAATGTCCTGCATCGATTCGGGCAGCAGGGCGATGCCGAATCCGGCCTGAATCAACTGCAACTGCGTCGTCTTGCGTGACATCACCCGCGCCGCTTTGGGAAAAAAGCCCTGACGCATGCACAGGTCGGCACATAGATAACTGAGTCCGCCACGTTGCGGATGCGGGATCGAGATAAACGGCTCGTCTTTGAGTTGCGCCAGTTCGACAGCGGGTGAGTCAGCCAATCGATGTTCATTCGGTACCGCCAATAGCAGGCGTTCGGTGAATAAAGGCTCCATGTGAATGCCCTCACGCTGACGCAACACCGGCAAGCGCAACAAACCAATGTCCAGACGTCCTTCGGCAAGTTCCTCAAGCTGCGCCTCGGAGGACAGTTTGCCGATGTCCAGCGACACGCCGTTCTGCTGATCGAGATAAGTGCTGATCCGACGTAATAAATGTCCGCTGATCGACACGGTGCTGGAATGACTCAGGCGCACAGAGCCCACTTGCCCGTTGCCGACTTCGGTCGCCATTGCGCTGGCTTTGCTCAGCTCATTGAGCAGATTTCTCGCCCGTGGCAGAAACGCCTCGCCCGCCGCGGTGAGTCTTGGCTGACGCGCGGTGCGTTCGAACAGCGGCGTTTGCAGGCGGCTTTCCATGTCCTTGATTTGCCGGCTCAGCGCCGATTGCGCAACGAACAAGCGTTCAGCCGCTGCACTGAAGCTGCCACAGTCGGCGATTTCCACGAAGTAGCGCAGTTGACGGGTTGAAAGCACCAGGTATGCCTTTTCGAGATGGGTGAGCGACTTTGATCATATTAGTCGCAAGGCTTGGCGCTGGCTAAAGTCATCTCAGGCTTATAAAGGAAGTGGATCAATGAGTGTGGTTGGGTTGTTGAGCGAATGGACATGGGGCGCAGGCGGCTGGGTGGTGATCGGTTTGGGGATCGCGCTGGCCTATATCGTGTTCGGGATTGCCGGGTTCGGTACCGCACTGGTCGCGGGGCCGATTCTGATTCTGTTCATGCCGTTATCGAAAATCGTGCCGCTGCTGGTGCTGCTGGATTTTGTCGCGGCGTTCGGCAATCTGCTGCCCTCGCGCCGGGATGTGGCGAAACCCGAGTTGTTGCGGCTGCTGCCGTGCATGGCGGTGGGGTGCACGTTGGGGGTGATTTTCCTGCTCAACCTCAAATCCGACCTGTTGCTGCT
Source organism: Pseudomonas sp. m6p (assembly GCF_055760375.1). Lineage (NCBI taxonomy): Bacteria > Pseudomonadati > Pseudomonadota > Gammaproteobacteria > Pseudomonadales > Pseudomonadaceae > Pseudomonas > Pseudomonas sp. m6p. Next base: position 4,484,709 of record NZ_CM147084.1, on the reverse strand, counting down.
GTTGATGGGGCTGTTCATCAGCACTTATGCGGTTTACAGCCTGTGGGTGAAAACCCGGCCGACGCAGTTGTCCGCCGCATGGGCACTGCCGATGGGCACGGTCGGCGGATTGTTTGGGGCGCTGTTTGGCAGTGGTGGCTTTTTATATGCGATCTATCTCAACAGTCGCCTGCCGAAAGACGCGGCGCGGGCCACGCAAAGTGCGCTGATCAGTTGCAGCACCGTGGTGCGTTTGAGCCTGTTTGCCCTCGCCGGGGTGTATGCCGAGCTACCCTTGTTGATGCTGGCGGTTTGTCTGTTGCCGGCCATGGCGCTGGGCCTGTGGATCGGGCGGCGGTTGACGATGCGCTTGTCGCGCGAGGCGTTTGTGCGGTTAGTGACGTGGCTGGTGCTGGCGAGCGGGATTGCGTTGATCGGGCGCTACATTATTAGTATGGCGTGAGTACTTGACCGGATTTCTTCAGGGATTAAGCTGCCGGCCTTTAGGGCCCCTTCGCGGGCAAGCCCGCTCCCACATTGGAATGCATATCCCTGTGGGAGCGGGCTTGCCCGCGAAGGCGTCAGAAGCCATACCGCAGGACTTTCCATGAATTCGCAAAGCATCATCGTCCCGAAAATCTCCACCCTGCCGGTTCACGAACCCCGGGCCCGGGCGATTCTGCGCTGGCTGGTACGCAAGAATATTGTCAAGGAAGAGCTGAGCACCTGCGGTCGCACCGGCAATCGCATGGCGTACGCGATTGCCGACGGCGCACGTGCGGTGGTGCTGCACCCCGAGGCATTGCCTTTTGGCGAGCCGATCAATGGTCTGGAGATCATCGTCAAACGCTGCATCTACACGCCGGCCAAAGGCTTTCTCGAGGAGGCCGGGTGCGCCGAATGCCGCCGCGAAGTCGGCGAAGCGCTGTTCGAAAGCCTCGAAGACTGGTTTCCAGGCCGCACCGACAACTTCACCTGCCCGGAGTGCGGGCATGAAGACGACATCAACGGCTTTCTGTACTTGCAGGAATGCGCGTTTTCCAACCTGGGATTTATCTTCAACAACTGGTTGGAAGCGGGGTTCAAGCAGAGCTTTATCGATGAGTTCGCCGATTGGCTCGATCAACCTGTCAGTTGGGTAAAAGTCGAACTTTGAACGTGTAGGAGCTGCCGCAGGCTGCGATCTTTTGACGTTGTTTTTTATAGCCAAGATCAAAAGATCGCAGCCTGCGGCAGCTCCTACAGAAAACAGCAGGCCCCGTACATCAATTAAGCTGAGTTTTACATTGAACAGCAGGGGGTGTCTGACTATAATGGCGCGCTTCCATTTTCCCGCTCGGGAGCCCCCGCGATGCTGCGTATCAGCCAAGAAGCTCTGACATTCGACGACATTCTCCTAGTGCCCGGTTATTCCGAGGTGCTTCCTAACGAAGTCAGTCTCAAGACCCGCCTTACCCGTGGCATCGAGCTGAATATTCCTCTGGTTTCTGCCGCCATGGACACCGTCACTGAAGCCCGTCTGGCAATCGCCATGGCTCAGGAAGGTGGTATCGGTATCATCCACAAGAACATGACCATCGAGCAGCAAGCTGCCGAAGTGCGCAAGGTCAAGAAGTTCGAAGCCGGCGTCGTGAAAGATCCGATCACCATCGAGGCTGATGCCACGGTGCGTGACCTGTTCGAACTGACCCGCCTGCACAACATTTCCGGCGTTCCGGTGCTGCACGATGGCGACCTGGTCGGCATCGTCACCTCCCGTGACGTCCGCTTCGAAACCCGTCTGGAAGCCACCGTACGTGAAGTGATGACGCCTAAAGAGCGTCTGGTCACCGTGCGTGAAGGCGCCGACAAGAACGAAGTCCGCGAGTTGCTGCACAAGCACCGCCTGGAAAAAGTCCTGATCGTCGACGACAAGTTTGCCCTCAAAGGCATGATGACCGTCAAAGACATCGAAAAAGCCAAGGCTTACCCGCTGGCCAGCAAGGACGATCAAGGTCGTCTGCGCGTGGGCGCTGCCGTCGGTACCGGTAAAGATACCGGTGACCGCGTTGCTGCGCTGGTCAACGCCGGTGTGGACGTGGTGGTGGTCGACACCGCGCACGGTCACTCCAAGGGCGTGATCGACCGCGTTCGCTGGGTCAAAGAGAATTTCCCTGAAGTGCAGGTGATCGGCGGCAACATCGCCACCGGCGCAGCCGCCAAGGCCCTGGCCGAAGCGGGCGCCGATGCGGTCAAGGTCGGTATCGGCCCTGGCTCGATCTGCACCACCCGTATCGTCGCCGGTGTCGGCGTACCGCAAATCAGTGCCATCGCCAACGTCGCCGCTGCCCTTGAAGGCACAGGCGTGCCGTTGATCGCCGACGGCGGCATCCGCTTCTCTGGTGACCTGTCCAAGGCCATCGTCGCTGGTGCTTCCTGCGTGATGATGGGTTCGATGTTCGCCGGTACTGAAGAAGCCCCGGGCGAGATCGAACTGTTCCAGGGCCGTTCGTACAAGGCTTATCGCGGCATGGGTTCGCTGGGCGCCATGTCCCAGGCGCAAGGTTCTTCCGACCGTTACTTCCAGGACTCCTCGGCAGGCGCCGAGAAACTGGTTCCGGAAGGGATCGAAGGCCGCGTGCCGTACAAAGGCACCCTGACGGCGATCATCCACCAGTTGATGGGCGGTCTGCGTTCCTCGATGGGTTACACCGGCAGCGCCAACATCGAAGAAATGCGCACCAAGCCTGAGTTTGTGCGGATCACCGGTGCCGGTATGGCCGAATCCCACGTTCACGACGTGCAGATCACCAAAGAAGCGCCAAACTACCGCGTAGGTTGAGGCTTCAAGCAAATCATCAAGCAACCGGGGCTGTTTTATTCAGCCCCGAGTTGTTTCTGAATCACGACTGTTTCTGAATTACTTAAGACGAGACTGAATCATGGCCCTCGACATTCACGCTCACCGCATCCTGATCCTCGACTTCGGTTCGCAATACACCCAGCTGATCGCCCGCCGCGTGCGCGAGATCGGCGTGTACTGCGAGCTGCACCCGTTCGACATGGACGAAGATGCGATCCGCGAATTCGCGCCTAAAGGCGTCATCCTCGCCGGCGGCCCCGAGTCCGTACACGAAGCCAACAGCCCGCGCTGCCCGCAGGCAGTATTTGACCTGGGCGTGCCGGTCTTCGGTATCTGCTACGGCATGCAGACCATGGCCGAGCAACTGGGCGGCAAGGTTGAAGGTTCCGAACTGCGTGAGTTCGGTTACGCCCGCGTTGACGTGGTCGGCAAGAGCCGCCTGCTCGACGGCATCGAAGACCACATCGACGCCGACGGCCTGTTCGGCCTCGACGTATGGATGAGCCACGGTGACAAGGTCACCAAGATGCCGGAAGACTTCCACATCCTGGCCAGCACCCCGAGCTGCCCGATCGCTGGCATGTTCAACGACGAGCGCGCTTACTACGGCGTGCAGTTCCACCCGGAAGTGACCCACACCAAGCAGGGCGGCCGCATCCTGTCGCGCTTCGTACTGGACATCTGCGGCTGTGAAGCCCTGTGGACGCCGTCGAAGATCGCTGAAGACGCCATCGCCAACATCCGCGCGCAAGTCGGCACCGACAACGTGCTGCTGGGTCTGTCCGGCGGCGTTGACTCCTCGGTGGTTGCGGCGCTGCTGCACAAAGCCATCGGCGATCAACTGACCTGCGTCTTCGTCGACAACGGCCTGCTGCGTCTGCACGAAGGCGAGCAAGTGATGGCCATGTTCGCCGAGAACATGGGCGTCAAGGTGATCCGCGCCAACGCCGAAGAGCAGTTCCTCAACAATCTGGCCGGCGAAGCCGATCCAGAGAAGAAGCGCAAGATCATCGGCCGTACCTTCATCGACGTGTTCGATGCCGAATCCTGCAAGCTGGACAACATCAAGTACCTGGCGCAGGGCACCATCTACCCGGACGTGATCGAGTCGGCTGGCGCGAAAAGCGGCAAGGCGCACGTGATCAAGTCGCACCACAACGTGGGCGGCCTGCCGGAAGAGATGAACCTGAAACTGGTCGAGCCCCTGCGCGAACTGTTCAAGGACGAAGTCCGTCGTCTGGGTCTGGAACTGGGCCTGCCGTACGACATGGTCTACCGTCACCCGTTCCCGGGCCCGGGCCTGGGCGTACGCATCCTCGGAGAAGTGAAGAAGGAATACGCCGATCTGCTGCGTCGTGCCGACCACATCTTCATCGAAGAACTGCGCAAGGCCGACTGGTACCACAAGGTCAGCCAGGCTTTCGTGGTGTTCCAGCCAGTGAAATCGGTTGGCGTGGTCGGCGATGGCCGTCGTTACGCCTGGGTCGTGGCCCTGCGTGCCGTGGAAACCATCGACTTCATGACCGCACGTTGGGCGCACCTGCCTTACGAACTGCTGGAAACCGTCTCCGGCCGCATCATCAATGAAATCGAAGGCATTTCGCGCGTTACCTACGACGTGTCGAGCAAGCCGCCGGCGACGATTGAGTGGGAATGATCCCACGTCAGGCATTGTCCTGCACGATCTAGCAAAAAATGCCCTAGAGCCCGCGTAATTGCGGGCTTTTGAGTTTTTGGGTCTGGCAAATACAGGTAGCGTTTTGCATCGCCAAGCACGGTGTTTATGTGGCATGGTACGGGGTACTGACTGTATCCAATGCCATGCATGACGCTCAATACCATGCCCTTTGCCTCAGGGTTGGCATGGTATCGAGCTAGCCTAAAGGCCCGGTTTTACTGGGGATGGCCCCAATTTTTCCGCGCTTTTCAGGGCATGGTATTTTTTCGTAGAAATAGTGGACGCCATGCTCACCGATACCAAGCTTCGAAATCTCAAGCCCCAGGACAAGCTTTACAAGGTTATTGACCGTGACGGCTTGTACGTAGCCGTCACTAAAGCTGGCTCGATCTCCTTTCGCTACAACTACTCCATCAATGGCCGGCAGGAGACCATCACCTTCGGTCGTTATGGCTCAGGCGGGATCACTCTGGCAGAGGCTCGCGAACGGCTAGGGGAGGCGAAGAAGATGGTCGCCGCTGGCAAGTCTCCAGCTAAGGAAAAAGCACGTGCGAAGGCCCGCACGAAGGGCGCTGAGACTTTTGATGCTTGGGCTGAAAAATGGCTACGCGGCTACCAGATGGCGGACTCGACACGAGACATGCGCCGATCAGTCTATGAGCGCGAGTTGAAGCTGAAGTTTGGCAATCAGAAGCTGGTAGAAATAAACCATGAGGACCTGCGAGCGTTGACTGACGCGATAGTAGAGCGGGGTGCGCCTGCAACCGCCGTCCACTCGCGTGAGATCGTGCTGCAGGTTTTCCGTTGGGCCATTGAGCGTGGTCAGAAGGTTGAAAACCCAGCGGATCTAGTAAGGTCTGCCAGCATTGCTAAATTCGAGCCACGCGACCGAGCATTGACGCCTGATGAAATTGCGCTGATGTACCAGTACATGGACCGGATCGGGACAGCGACATCGGTTCGTGCCGCAGCTAAACTCCTGCTGCTCACGATGGTGCGTAAAAGCGAATTAACCAACGCGACATGGAGCGAGATCAACTTCAGTGAGGCGCTGTGGACAATCCCCAAAGAGCGGATGAAGCGCCGAAACCCTCATTTGGTGTTTCTGTCCCGGCAGGCATTAGATTTCTTCATTGCGTTGAAGACCTTGGCCGGAGGTTCTGAGTACATCCTGCCGTCACGCTACGACTCCGATTTGCCAATGAGTGCCGCCACGATCAACCAGGTACTGACACTCACCTATCGCCTTGCCCAAAAGGAAGGGGTGCCACTAGGCAAGTTCGGTCCCCACGACCTGCGACGCACGGCCAGCACGCTGTTGCACGAGGCGGGCTACAATTCCGATTGGATCGAGAAGTGTCTTGCGCACGAGCAGAAAGGCGTGCGCGCCGTTTACAACAAGGCCGAATACCGGGATCAGCGTCGTGCGATGTTGCAGGATTGGGCCGATATGATTGATGAGTGGACGCTCAAGAAACCTCGGAAAATAAATGGGTAGCTCATGGCTGTCACTCGTTTTAGCTAATCGCTTGATGGGGAACTGCCCAGCATTAGACATGGTTTTCGTCGGTGCTGGACAACCGCTTACATCGCCATGAGCAGTCGCACGCATGGTTAAGGGGCGAAAGCAGCCATCCATATCCGGCAGCCAACGGCCAGAAGCAGGCATGCCGTTGAGCTCATCGGAGGCTCGTATGAGGCGCGGTGCTAGCCGGTATGACTCTTCAAAAAATGCCATATTGCAAAGAAATTGATATAAATATGCGGCAGCCTTGAAGGTTAGCCTGATACTTAAAAATTTATTGTAGGGATAACCATGACACTTGACATCCGGGGAAGCATAAAAAATACCAAGCTTAGCACCAATCCGTATGTCGTGTTTGAAGAGCTCATCTCTAACGCAATAGACTCTTATCTAATCCGTAAATCTATGGATCCACACGCTCCCGATATGCAGGTTGAGCTTGAGGTGAAATTCGTCCCCGCCGGGCTGGATGAGAACCAGGAAGATATGAGTGTCTCCTGCCAAGATAATGGCTGCGGCTTGGGAGACGAACAGCTTAAGGCCTTTCTAACTAAGGACACATCCTATAAAGATGACCTGTCAATTTCAGGGATTGGTCAGTGTAAGGGTGCGGGTCGGATCCAGTTTTTTCATCATTTCTCAGAGCTTTTACTTGAGAGCGACTACCCGGATGGGAACGCGTTCACCGAGAGAAAACTTCACTACCTGGAACCTCAAAAGCAGATTGATGCCGATAACTTCAGTTCGGCTCCAAGTACCAAGGCTCGGGCCGGGACGCGTATCACTCTGAAGAAACTCAAGCCGTTTGTGCATGCCAAGATCATGCGTGGTGATGAATTAAGCTCTCTCTTCTCAGCGTCAGCTTTGAAGAAAAATTTCCTTGTAACATTCCTTCAACGGTTAATCAGCCTTGACAGCAGTTTAGGTGATTTTGAAATTAAGTTCAGCAGCCAGCATTGGAAGGAAGAAGCTCAAAACTCTACTCTGAAGCGGTCCGATCTACCGAGCGTCACAATTGTAGAAACAGTAACAGCCAAAGAGTACGATCCAGAAACTGGCGAGTGCGTGGCTGATCCTCAAAATTTTAAAATTTCTCACTATAAACTCGACGCAAGGCAATACGATCTTCCTAAAAACTCTATCGCACTATGTGCCAAGTCCTCCCCAGTCAAAGATATTACGTCAAGATACCTGCGCACTAAAAGCGAGCAAAACAACCCAGTTGGCGATTACCATCACATCATCCTCATCGAAAGCGAATATCTTGACCTGCGCGTCAATGAGCAGCGGGATGATTTTGAGTATATCGCCTCCGAGTATACGCCAGGCGGTATGTTTTCACCTGAAGGGATTTCATACGCCGCCATTTACGAAGCGATAGATCCTGTCATTCAAAGAATGGCAACCCCTGCAGATTGGAAAAAAGAGTCGGTAATTAAACTGACTTCAAATCAGTTTGGGATTAGCGAAGACATGCTGAGAGATACATCAACACGCATCGTCTATGGAGATACACCTCTGGCTGTTGCCGAGCGAGTCTTAAAGAAATACCAAGAGCGAGTCATTAATGAAACCGCCGAGATCATGACTCTTAAGGACGAAATTACTCAGTCAGCGCCTGACTCCGAAGGCTTTAGGGAGAAGATTAATGAGCTTTCGTGGAAATATACTGCCTCATTAAAAAATATCGATATGGCGAATTTATCCCAAGTCATCGTTCGACGTGCCGCTATCGTCCAGACACTCGAGCTGGCATGCAAGAAAGGGTTGGCGATGCAAAATATTGATAGTGATGCACGTCGCAAGGACGAGCGAATAATTCATAGTATCTTCTTCCCAATGCGGAAAGACAGCTCAGAGGTCTCCGACCACGACATCTGGCTTTTGAACGAAGAGTATCATTATTACGACTATATCGCTTCAGATCTTCCGCTCTCGAAGCTAACTTGGGATGATGGAAGCAAAATATTTTCAGCAGATGTTGACAAGGGAATTCAGGAGATACTTGAGAGACGTTCAGGCGAAAACAGTGGAAAGCGGCCTGACATTGCAATATTCAGCAAGGAAGGGTCGGCTATCATAGTGGAGTTTAAAGCACCTGGCGTCAAGATGGATGAGCATATCGGTGATCTTCAAGAGTATGCTTACCTCCTCAATGCAAAGTCAGGCGGAAAGCTGAAGAAGTTTTATGGATACCTCATAGGTGATAGTGTAAATCCGCTTCGAGTAATTGGTAGCTGGACTAAATTCCCAATGGGTAACGGATGGTTTCAATCGAGCTCTCTTAATGACCCCGAAAGTGGGGTAAAGTTGGGTGAGACCTACTTTGAGATATTGCATTTCAGCGACGTAATTGAGCGAGCTAAGAAAAGAATTGGTGTCTACCAAAGCAAGCTCAACCTCAAGTTAGATTTTCAAGAAGATGAGTAAAAATCTGCGGCAAGGTAGTTTGGGAAAGTTATGCAAAGGATTTATTAGGCCGAGCGCAGGTGACGGCTCGCCTCGAATGCAAGTGTATGCTTAAGTGCGTGACATTACTGAGCTGGTGCGCTCACTCTGGCGAAAATAGAAAAAAATCAGGAACTGAACGAAGAGCTTTCGATACTGCTTGACGCTCGATCTCCAGTCGGCGAGCGATATCTGACTGATTGAAGCCGAGTTTTTTCAGTACAAGGATTTGCTTTCTCCTGTCTGTCAGCTTCATGTCTACCATTAGCCGAGCGAGGTTTCTTAACTCTGCTTCGTCCGCAAGGTGCAGCGTTTGGCTAAGCATGTATCGAAAGATATACGCGTCGACGAGTTCGTCACCTGATTTCGCCTGCGGTTCAGCACGCATAGCGCATTGTCTACTCAGTCTCGCTAGTTCGAGGTCGAACTGCACCACGGATCTTTTTGCTTGTCTGTAAGCCGGGTTCCAGCTTCCATCATGAGTCTTCGGACGATGGGTTGTGCAGTAAAGGTTGCTAAGGCGAAGCTTGTCATTGCTATCGCGCTGGTGGCCTTCATCGGTGACGGACGTTAGTTCTGCTGTTGCGCCACAAAATCTACAAAATCCCTTCAAACGCTGACCATTCAAACCGCGCACATCTTTGCTTGCAGGTTTTTTACGGTCACATGCCATCACCAGTTCTATCAGTGTCTCGAGCGTCGCAATAAAGCAGCGATCATTCTCGGACTGTTGGTCATGGGTCATAACAAAGGTTCGTAGCAGTTGGCGCTGTAGACGGGCCATGGCGGGAAGTCCCACCAGCGTCATGATTCCGCTGAACGACACACCTGTCCCGGCTCCCGGTATGTGTCCTAAGTAACGCGCAGGAAGTCCTTCGGCGTAAACCGCTACAGCCTGGTCGATTTGCTCTTCGATCAGTCGGGCTATTGGAAAGCGCTTCGATGCTGTTGAGTAGGGGCTCCAATGATCGCTGAACCGTTCTATTGCCTCTGAAACGGTTGTGTCACAACCCTCCCAAATAGCTATTTCCGTCTTTTTTTTCATGTCAACCATTATAGCCAATCATTCTGTCGAAGCAATAGGCACCTAAAGGCACGATCAGGCACACATTCTTTGTGACTGGTAGGGCCTAGCTATGAATTCTTCGAGCAAAAAACTCATCGACAAAAAGACGCTACTGGCGATGATCCCGCTATGTGAGCGCACGATCTATAACTTTGAAATGAAGGGCAAATTCCCACGTCGCATTACGGTGAGTAGCCGCAAGGTCGTGTGGGATTTGGCCGAGGTAGAGGAGTGGATTGATACGTGCAGGGAGTCTGGCCCCGCTCCTAGGCCAGGAATGGCAGTCTGAGCGGTGAGGGTCAGGCCTGAGACAAGGTCGATATCGTGTCCTTACTCAGACACTGCAAGCGCTCTGGTACAGCTGAATAGCGTAAGTTCACAGCTTGCGCTTTTAAGTTCTCAGGACGAAGCGCAGATGTACCACGATAGGGCCAGAGCCGGTTTTTTTTCGTTGCTCGTCGACTCCCGAGGTGAAAAGCGCCAGTCTTCTCATCGTTTGACTGATATGCCAAAAGTGCTCAGTTTGTTGGACAAAGAACGTGACACGTGGATGTCCCAAGCAGAGTTCATCCGACCCAATAGACGAGTCGTTAATCTCCTGCGACTTGGTCTGCTGTTCACCGACCTCGACACCTATCGCGTGCCCGGACTAACGGGGCGTACGCCTGATCAACTGGCCGCGTCGGTCCTATACTTCTGCGCCGAAGAGGGCTTGCCGCCGCCGTCGGTGCTGATCTACAGCGGCCGGGGCATTCAGGCCAAGTGGCTGCTGGATGGCACGATTCCACGACAGGCCCTGCCCCGCTGGAACGCCTGCCAACGCTACCTTGTGGATCGCCTCGCGCACGTCGGGGCCGACCCGATGGCCAAGGATGCCAGCCGCGTGCTGCGCACCGTCGAGACGGTCAACAGCAAGAGCGGCGAAGTCTGCCGCGTGGTTCATGTCCAGAGCGGCCACGATGGCCAACCGATCCGCTACAACTTCGAGTATCTGGCCGAGGCCCTGCTACCGGCAGCCCGATGGACTATCGAGCAGCAACGGCAGGAGCAACAGAAACAGGCCGAACAGCGCGCAACGAGAAAGCCTTTCCTTTTGGTGCCCGGCAGCAAAGCTGACAATCTGCGCGGGTTTTCCGGCCGACAGCTCGCGTGGGATCGGCTGGAAGACCTGCGCAAGCTGGCCGAGCTGCGCGGTGGTGTCGGTGAAGGCAGCCGCATGCAGCACCTGTTTTGGCGATTGAATTTCCTGCTGCTGTCCGGGGCGACCAACAGCAAGCAGATGTACCACGAAGCGGCCGCGCTGGCCCGCGAACTTGATCCGCAGTGGAATAGCCGCTCGAAAGAGCTTATGACCCTGTTCAGCAAGGCCAAAGCCTATGAGGCCGGGGAGAAGGTTAGCTTTGGTGGCAAGGACTACGCGCCGCTGTACACGCCGAAGAATGATACCCTTATCAACTTGTTCGGGATCACTGCCGACGAACAACGCCAGCTCAAGACTATAGTCAGTCGGGTCGAGGCTGCTGAGCGCGATAGGAGGCGCCATGAGCTTCGGAGGCGAGCTGCCGGTTCTGTAGACCGAGAAACCTACCTTGAGGCTGCCAACGCTAAGCAGGCGCAGGCGCAGGCCCTCAGACGCGAAGGCCTGAGCGTGCGAGCCATCGCTAAGCGAATGGCGGTGTCCGTGGGGGCCGTCTCGGGCTATCTCAAAGCTCCGGACGTAGAGTGTTCAGAGTCCGTCCGTATTACTAATGGCGAAGCCCCCGCGCTTTGACGGCGGCCCGTCCAGGCCGATGGTCCAAGTGTTCAAAGTCCGTGCGTATTACTAATGGCAGAGCCTTCCGCGCGTTGAATCAAGGCTGTCTGGGGTCGTCGTTCTGAAGGAGTGCCAGTAGGGTGCAGGTCCGAAGTAATAGGCGGCATGGATTTCGAACTCCGGGGGAGATTGCGCTTACGTGCGGGGGCTGAAGGGGTGAGTTGAGACAAGTCCGTGCGTACTACTTGGATTTGGTGGCCCCAGGAAACAAACCCCCGCACTCTGGCGGGGGATTGTAGGGTCAGCGGTTGACGGAGGAGTCGAGCCTTTGGGCTTCCTGCGCCGCTCGGATCGCCGTCAGAACCTGCTGGTTCAAGTTAGCGTTAGTCTTGCTACCCAGCAAAGGCATACGATTCAGAGCCTGTGCCCCGACAAACATGCGATATGAAGCGGACATTGCGAGCGGCCTAACGCAAAGTTGCAACGCCGTGTACTGCCGATCCAACTTGTCTAGCTGCGGCCCGTAACCTTTGCTTCGCAGCCACCGGCCGAGTGCCCACATGCCAACGGCGAATGTAAAGGCGAATACTACGAATCCAGCGAACATCAGAAAGCCCATCATGATTATTTCTCCGTTTTTTCGTTGTTGGAGGCCGTACCCGGCACACTCAGCGAGGCTAGGCGACCAGTAGTAGGGCTTGCGTCTGAGGCTGGACGGATCACGTTGGAATCCCCCTGCTCGGAATCAGCGGCTAACTCTCCGCCGCTCTTTGGAGCGGCCGAATTGGCCTCGCTATTTGAAGGTGGGGTTGATCCAGCACCAAGGGATAGGCCGTGCGCATTCTCCATGCCCGGTACAGCCATTGAAGCCATCACCCCGAGCACCTTCGCACCTCCATTCGCCGCTTGAGAAAGGGAATTTCCCGACACTTCAGTACCCCTTTTGGGTGTCTCTTGTTGTTTGTCTTTGTCTTTGTCGTCGTTGTCTTGCACTACCTTTCCAGCCTGCTTGGCGGCCTGCTGCACGCCGCTGTTAGGTGGCTGGGCAGGGCTGGGCGTCGCTTTAGTGGTACCGCCACCTACGCTCGAACCTGCTGGTGTAGAGACTTTGATGGTTGCAGCGCCACCAGTACTGGCACCCACTCCAGAGGACGCGGCGTTGCCCATTGAAGCCGCTGCACCGATGCCGGAGTTTGCCGCACCGGCAAAGCTGGAGTTGATAGAGTTAGCCAATCCTCCGCTACCAGCCGCCCCTGCGGCACTTGCACCACCACCGGCAGCGCCAAGCGCACCAGCTGCGGCGGGCGCAGCGGCACCGGCCGTGGCCATGGTGGCGACTGCGGCAGCAGCACCGGCAGCGCCAGCCGCTGCCATTGCGCCGATGGCCGAACCTCCACCCATTGACGTGCCGCTGATCATCCCGCCAATCAGTTCGGGAATAGTTTTGGTCAGGTAGGCGCATACCAAAGCCAAACCTGCCAATGTCATCAGAGATGCTTCGTCATTGGTATAAGCCGCTAACCAGGACTTAGCCGACGTGACAATAATTCCTACGATCAAGGTTAAGACGAACAGCTTGGCACCTACTGCGACAACGAAGCGGAGTGGTGCAATTGCAAAATCGCGTGTCCATTGTGAACCACCGAAACCGAAGAACAGTACGGAGGCATTAATGATGACGTACGACTCTACAAGCGTCACAAACATAAATGCCGCGATAAAGGCGAAGCACAGTAAAACCAAGCAGCCAACAAGCGCGATAAGAATTGCTTTACCCGGAGAAAAAAGTGAAATGCCTTCCACGATGGTGCGTGAGAAGTTGACCGCCACCGCGAACATATCACCGGGCTGAAGCGCACGGCCCAAACCGCTAGCCGTGCCCGCAGCTTCTCGAAAACTGTCCACTACGGCTGTCGCCCATGGCACGGAATGCTCAATGACTGCGTAGAAAAAGCCAATGACCATGAAGAAGCGGATCAGCTCGCCGACAACTTCGCCTAAGTCAGCTTGTCTCATCACTAATGGCATGAACGTCCAAACCAATTGGATGAGAGCGAGAGATGCCAGTAATTTGAGTGCATAGCCCTGTAGCCGTGGCGACCATTCACTTGCGGCTTGATAGAGCATCCGCAAAAGCCCGTTCATTTCATTGCTTTGAGTTACATCTCCTGCTGCCATCGCGCTACCGGTCGAAAGCAAGAGTATTGCAATAACCAGTGCTACAAATGCTGAGCGTTGCATAGTTAGAAATCCTCAGACGGGCCCCAGTTGTTTTTCCGTGCTTCAAAGTTCTTATCCGTGTCTGATTGCATCGACCGCTCAACAGCCACGCAATCGGTGCGGATAGAAACAATGAATCCAGATAGAGCAGAGCCTCCAAGAGCAGAGGCGATGCATAACCCAACGATCAGATTTTTGGATATGAACATGGTTAGAAATCCTCGGAAGGCCCCCAGTTATTTTTACGGGCCTCAAACTTTTGCTCGGCGGCTTCGCTAGCAGCCTTCCGGTCGCCCTGCTGAGCCATATAGTTACCTTGCATGGTTATTTGCGTGGCCAGTAGATCGCGCAGCTTTTGCAACTGCTGAACGTTCTGAGAGGCTATCTCGTTGCCTGCCTGAATGGCCTGCATCCGGCCCACGGCCGACTGTGAGCGAGCCACCATGTGATCGAGCTGGGTATCCTCAGACTCGAAAGTGCTGGTGTTGAGGTTCGCCGCCTCAAGCGCCATTTTCACGCTGTCGCGGTTTTGCTCTGACCACTTCTGATAGCGCTCACCCGACGGTACTTCTGCCGAGTTTGCAGCTTGATTCAGGTAGGATTGAAAGCCGGGAAAAGCCGTATTGAACTGCGAGTCCATGTTCTGGATCTGGCGGCCTAGAGACTGCGAGCGGGTGTAGATGTGGGCCACTTTTTTGAGATCGGCCGCGACGCTGCCGAACATTGAGCTAGGCAAGCCGGTGCCTTGAGTGACCATGTTCTGATACTGCTGAATTTGCGTCTGTAACGTCTCGGCGGTGTTCAAGGCGGTATTAACGGCCTCGACGTACTCGAACATCTGCTGATAGAACGTCGAGCAGTTCGAGCAATAGATTGCGTAAGCACGGGCAGGGGAGATGCATACCATCCCTACAAAAACGGCTCCGAGAATCTTGGCGCTGTTGGCCATTTGGCGAATAAGCTTCCCGAGCGCATAAGCGGTCGTTCTATGCGGGGTATTAGCTGACAGCGTTCTGTCTTTGATGGGCTTTGAGATTATTTGGTGCATATGCCGACCTCAATCAGTCACTATTATTCGTGCTTGATCGTGCCCCGATATGCCGGTTGCATCGATGGAATGATTGGCTAATTAGGTTGACATGGAGGATGCCGATTTGGCGGCGAATGCCGATGAGGTTTCCTAGAAAACTCTCAAAGAACCGACGGAATGTGATTTTCAATCAGTCGGCGTCGCATGCTGGGGGGGGGCAAATCTTTGCGTCGTTAATGGCCGTGTACGCTTGAGAGAGGCGAGGTCGCTGAAGCTCTCGGACATCCACCAATGTTAGATCAGGTCGTCACGATTGTTGCCACTGTTAGGATCATGCCTGAACCCAGGTTGACGCTTTGACATGGTGCTTGGCTGCACCGTCACGCCAGACTGCGTTTGTTCTACCAGTGGCGTCGTAGAAAGTAGTGTCTCTTCTGCAACCTTTGGGCGCTGATCTCCGCGCTTGGTCGGCGTGCGGATGTATTTTCCGACATATCGGGCGAACTGGCTGTAGCTCAGACCAGTTTTATCCCCACCGTGGTTCTCGTACACGACCGTCACCGGCCACCCCGCCTGGATCAGGCTACGGAATTCCTCAAGACGCGCTAAAAATGCGACCCGGCCAGCACCTGTAAGCCCTTTTTTTGGTGTTTTTGTCATCGCAGAGTCCGCCTAAGCATGGTTGCGCAAGTATGCGCATAAAGTTGCATATTTTACATGCGTAATCTAGCGTAGACATGCGTAAGTATGCTTATGATCGCTCCTTCTGAGCTGTTCGCATAGATACGCATATGTTTGCGCCTAGCTGGACGGCAAGATGTGTGTTTGTAGCTACACGGCTTCGCCCTTCCTCTACAAACACCGCCACCTTACTCACCTGCGGTTCGACGGCATCTTGCTCTGCGAGGCCATCAATCGCTGCCGCGATCCAAGAAAGGAGGAGCCATGCCAAAACAAAGCGACACCAAAAAGGAGGGATTGAACCGCGACCGCACGCTTCGGTTTCGCGTGACTGCTGTTGAAGAAGCAGAAATAGAAAGCCGCGCCCGCAACGCTGGGCTTTCCCTATCTGCTTTACTGCGGGCGGGAGCTCTCCACCATCCGATCCGTTCGGTCGTCGATCTCAAGGCGGTGGCTGATCTAGGCAGGATCAATGGCGACTTGGGACGGGTCGCTGGGTTGTTGAAGCTCTGGCTTGCGGAGAAAAACGGCCAGGGAGCAAGCGCAGTCGAGGTCGAGCAGATGATGATTGAGTTTCGTGAGTTGCAAGCGGCTATTCGAGAAAAAATGAGCGCTGTCGTTTTTCCTCGAAAATCGTAAGGGCTCATGGCTGAAATCTCTGGATTGTGCAATCCAATTCAGTATCAGCAGTTGCTAGAATGGCGATTTTTTATTCTGTCAGCCGCTTTGAAAGGAATTGCATATGTCGGCCCTTGCCGCGCTTCTGGATTTGTATCGTTCGACCTCAGTCACTGAGCGCGAGAAGGGCACCTACTTTGAGGAGCTGATCTGCGTCTACCTACGCAACGAAGCGACCTACCGTGATCTGTACGACCAGGTGTGGACGTACGCTGATTGGGCCAAAGAGCAGGGCTTGAGCGGTAAGGATGCAGGCATTGATCTGGTAGCGCGCACTCAGGGCACAGGCGAGTACCACGCCATCCAGTGCAAGCTGTACGCCGAAGACTACAAAGTCCAGAAGAAGGACATCGACAGTTTCTTCACCGCTTCGGGTAAAGCTCCGTTCTCGCACCGCATCATCGTTACGACCACCAACAACTGGAGCGAGCACGCTGAGGATGCTTTGCAGGGCCAACATCTTTCGATCAACAAGATCGATCTGCAAGCCTTGGAAGACAGCCAGATTGACTGGGCCAAATACCAGTCCAGCAAAGCGGTTGCGCTCAAATCCAAGAAGCAACTGCGTGAACACCAGCAGACGGCATTGAATGCTGTCGCCGCAGGCCTCAAGGATGCTGAGCGCGGCAAGCTGATCATGGCTTGCGGCACTGGCAAAACCTTTACCAGTTTGAAGATTGCTGAGCACCTGGCTGGTAAGGGCAAGCGTGTGCTGTTTTTGGTGCCTAGCTTGTCCCTCCTGTCGCAGACACTCACAGAGTGGACGCAGGAAACTGTAATCCCGCTGCACAGCTTCGCAGTCTGTTCCGACAGTGACGTAGGCAAGAAGCGCAAGGCCGAGGATGACGCGGTTCAGGTGTTCACCCACGAGCTGCGCTACCCGGCCACAACCAAAGCGGACCGTCTGGCAGCAGAAATGCTCAAGCGTCATGACGCTGAGCACATGAGCGTGGTGTTCTCCACCTATCACTCTATCGATGTGATCAGCCGTGCCCAGCATGAGCATGGCTTGGCTGACTTCGATCTAGTCATCTGCGACGAAGCTCACCGCACCACAGGTGCGACCTTCGGTGATGACGACGAAAGCAATTTCGTACGGATTCACGATGGTGCCGATATTCGCGCTGCCAAGCGCTTGTATATGACAGCCACGCCACGTATCTACGGTGACAGCGCCAAGGTCAAGGCAGAGTCCGGTGAGGTCACGCTTTGCTCGATGGATGACGAAGCCCTTTACGGCAAGGAGTTGTTCGTCATCAACTTCTCCGAGGCTGTCCAGCGTGGCCTGCTCACGGATTACAAGGTACTGGTACTCACCGTCGAGGAGAGCACCATCAGTCGCCGCCTTCAAGACATGCTGAAGGACGAGAACAACCAGCTCAAAGTAGATGACGCGGCCAAGATCGTCGGTTGCTGGAAGGCGCTGGCAAAGCAGGGCCTACATGAGCAGCTAGTCGGTGATGATGAACCGATGAAGCGTGCTGTCGCGTTCTGCCAGGTCATTTCGCCTAATTACAAGGGCACCAAGCATAAGGTCAGTTCCGTCAACATTGCAGACATGTTCCAGTCGGTCGTGGAGGCTTATCAGGAGTCCGAGGAAATTGACGAGGCTGCGCGGCTGACCTGCGAGGCCGAGCACGTAGATGGTGGTATGAATGCCAGCCAGAAGGAAGCCAAGCTGAAGTGGCTGAAGGCTGAAGCACCTGCCAATACTTGCCGGATTCTCAGCAACGTGCGCTGCCTGTCTGAGGGCGTGGATGTGCCGGCATTGGACGCGGTGCTATTCCTAACTCCGCGTAACTCCCAGGTAGATGTGGTGCAGTCCGTAGGCCGCGTGATGCGTAACGCACCGGGCAAGAAACGTGGTTATGTCGTGTTGCCGGTAGTTATCCCGGCGGGCATGGAGCCGCACGAAGCGCTCAACGACAACCAGACCTACAAGGTAGTCTGGCAGGTACTTCAGGCGCTGCGTTCGCATGACGACAGCTTCGACGCCATGGTCAACAAGCTCGATCTGATTGGCTCTGACCCACGCAAGATGGAAGTTATCGCCATCACCGACAAAGCCGAGAAGAAGGCCAAGAAAGCCTCTGGAACCAGCAACAGCAAGGCCGGTAAAGGTCAGTACGGGATTGGTACCAAGAACCATGATGCTCCCGGCCAAATGACCCAGCAGGGTGATCTGGTCTATGAAGTCGGCGAAATCGAAAAGGCCATCTACGCCAAGATCGTCGATAAGTGCGGCAACCGCCACCACTGGGAGGATTGGGCCAACGACATTGCCAAGATCGCCCGTACCCACATCGACCGTATCCAGGGCATTCTGGAGAACCCGGAATACACCAACGAAAAAGCCACTTTCGAGGCCTTTGCCGCCGAGCTACGCGACGACCTCAACGACAGCATCACCGATGGCGAGATTGTCGAAATGCTCGCTCAGCATCTGGTAACCAAGCCAGTGTTTGATGCGCTGTTTGATCAGTATAGCTTTGCCAGCCACAACCCCATTTCCAAGGCGATGCAAGGCGTGCTGGACGCGCTTCATGAGCACCACCTGACCAAAGAAGCAGATACTCTGGAGAGGTTCTACTCCAGCGTGCGCCAACGCGCAGCGGGCATCGACAACGCCCAAGGCAAGCAGAAGATCATCGTCGAGCTGTACGACAAGTTCTTCCGCAACGCCTTTCCCAAAATGACAGAGCGCCTCGGTATCGTATACACCCCGGTTGAAGTAGTGGACTTCATCCTCCACAGCGTGAATCACCTGCTGAAGCAGGAGTTCGGCCAGACCCTTGGCAGCAAGGGCGTTCACATCATTGACCCCTTCACCGGCACCGGTACCTTTATTACCCGCCTAATCCAATCTGGGTTGATTAAGCCGGACGAGCTTGCGCACAAGTACCAGAATGAAATCCACTGCAACGAATTAGTGCTGCTGGCCTACTATATTGCGGCCATTAATATCGAAGCGGCCTACCATGACGAGGTTCTTGACGAATACACCCCGTTCGAAGGCATCTGTCTAACCGATACCTTCCAGATGTATGAAAAGGAAGATCTGGTTGATACCTTATTGGTTGATAACAGTGCTCGCCGCAAGCGACAGAAAGAGCTGAATATTCGGGTGATTGTGGGCAATCCACCATATTCGGTCGGGCAGGGAGATGCAAACGACGGAAATAAGAATGTATCTTACACTGTGCTGGATAAAAATATTGAATCTACTTATGCCGTGCGTTCGTCTGCAAGACTAACAAAATCTCTGTACGACAGTTATATTCGAGCTATTCGCTGGGCGACAGATCGTGTTGGTGATGCGGGGATTATTGGGTTTGTTACCAATGCGGGCTTCCTTGAGTCAAATTCGGCAGATGGGCTTCGCAAATGTTTAGCGGATGAATTTTCTAGCCTGTATATCTTCCATCTGCGAGGTAATCAGCGCACTTCAGGTGAAACTTCTCGCAAGGAAGGGGGCAAGATTTTCGGTAGTGGCAGCCGTGCCCCTATCGCCATATCAATATTGGTCAAAAATCCGGACGCGCAGGCTTGCGGTCAAATCTACTTCCATGACATTGGGGACTACCTCAGCCGCGAGCAGAAGCTTGAAAAAATTGCTGATTATGCAAGTGTGCAAGGTATTGAACAATGGCAGAAAATTGTTCCGGATGAGCACGGGGATTGGCTGAATCAGCGTGATAACAGTTTTTCAGACCATATTGTATTGGGCGACAAGGGCAAGAGTGAAGCATCTATATTTTCCGAGTATTCAAGCGGGGTAAAGACCAATCGCGATGCGTGGTGTTACAATTATTCAGATATTTCGTTAGCTGAAAATATAAAAAGAATGATTGAAAATTACAATTGTGAGGTGGATCGTTTCTCTGGTGACAAGAAAAATGCTACCCTGGCGATTGATCGGAATCCTGAAAGCATAAGCTGGTCTGATGACTTGGTTAGTGAGTTGGTCAAGGGTAGAAAGCTTGAATTCAATGAGCGTGCAATTGTTCCGGCGTTGTATCGTCCCTTCTCAAAATGCTGGCTTTATTTTGATAAAAAACTAAATAACAGTATCTATAAGATACCTGTTATTTATCCGGCTTCTTCTGTTGAAAATTTAACCATATGTATCCCGGGGAAAGGAGGGGATAAAGGGTTCTCTGCTTTGATTTCCAATTTGCCACATGACTTAAATCTCGCTCCTGGAATGGGTGGCTATCAAGGTTTCCCCTTGTATCTCTATGATGGAGCTGCTCGCGCCTCAAAAAACGATCTTTTTGACGAGCCAATTGAAGGTGACATGCGCCGCCGCGATGCCATCACCGATGTTGGCCTAGCTCACTTTCAGGCAGCCTATCCCGGTGAGCAAATCAGCAAAGAAGACCTGTTTTACTACGTTTACGGCATCCTTCACTCGCGTGATTATCGCGAGCTCTATGCGGACAACCTGAGCAAGGAGCTGCCACGTATCCCGGCAGTGAAGAAAGGCACCGATTTCTGGGCCTTCAGCAAGGCTGGTCGCGCTCTGGCCGGCCTTCACCTAAACTACGAAACCGTCGAGCCCTACCCGCTTACCATCGAGACCAAGAGCACGCTCACCGACGCCGATTACCATGTAGAGAAGATGAAGTTTGCCAAGAAGGGCGATAAGACTACCGTCATATACAACCAACGTATCACCCTGAAAGGCATCCCCGAGGCTGCCTGGGACTATGTGGTTAATGGCAAGTCCGCCTTGGACTGGGTTATGGAGCGCCAAGCGGTACGCCCCGACAAGGCCAGCGGCATCGTTAATGATGCGAATGATTGGGCTGTCCAGACCATGGGTAATCCCAAGTATCCGCTGGAGCTGTTCCAGCGAGTGGTGACCGTGAGCCTCAAAACCCAAGACATCGTGAACGGTTTACCGGCTCTTGATATCTGACCATTGAGCGTGTGATGCGCTGGATTGAGTGCAGAGGTAGCGATGAAAGACCGTAGTCACGATGAGGCAATGTCAGAGCTTTTCCAGGCTGAACCGGCGTACGCGGCTGAGCTGTTGGCCGAGGTTATTCGTGACGGGGATGCTGATGAGTTGGCGATCTTGGAGCGGCAGCTATCGGCTGCCTTTGCAGCGAGCAGCTCTGAGTCCGCGTCTTGACCGATTTCTGGCTCTGCATGGCATTTTTCATGGCCTTATTTTTCGCTGTGGTTTGAATGTGTTGATTTATAAGGCCTGGATAGGTCCATTGATAATAGAGTGGGAATGATCCTGCGGGTCGTTTCGTGGTGAACAAAAAAGGCGCTTAGGCGCCTTTTTTGTTGGGTGAGTGACTAGCGCGTTTATTGGAAATCCAAATTTTCGTCGTATTGATGCACGCTGCAAATTTTTAGGATGTTTTTCCGTGCGTCTGTGAGGTCTTTAAACGCATTTGCTCGCCTTTTATAACTCGAGTTGTTAGAGCGCATAGAGAGTGTGATATCTAACTTTCTTAATGTTTGGTTCAAGTACTCATAGTTGTCTTTATCTGCGCGCACAAAAAATGTTGCAGTTTGTATTGTTGTGGCGTTTTTCGAAGTTCCGCTCGATTCCAGAAACTTTCGTGCGTAATTGATTGAGTTTAGTAGCGAGTTGAGGCGAAGCTCCATTGGACCAGGCCAATTGTTCGTGGCTGCTACCATCTTCGATATTTCTGTTTCCAATTTGTAGAGGTCGTCGAGAGGAAGGTCGCGATTGAATGGTCGGCGGGTGAACAGTGATCTGCCTATTATCATGTGATAGCAAGCTATAATTAAGTATGCTGTTAAAGCTGTAAAAAATAAAAAATATAAGACCAGCCACTCGGTTTCTATCATGTTGTTTTCTTTGTTTTCAAAAAGGCTTGCGGGATTCCTTGCTTGTGCTGGCGCGCTTTGTTTGTGTGGTTTAACCAACTCTTGTCCAGGAGCGCTTGTATTGGCGTTGGGCTGTTGTATTGGTTCAGATTGGAGGGCGGATATTGCTGAATGCACTTTATCGGTAGTCGTGCCTTCTTTTTGTGACTCAGGTTGCTTTAGCATCCAAATCGCTAAACAAGAAGCGACTAGGAGGAGGAATACACCGACCGCAAACCAAGAGCTTTTGTAGGTCGTCGAGCGTTTAGCAGCAACGTAAATAAAATACGCTCCTCCTGCGGCTGTCAATATCGATACCAACATGAATATGGCCAGCAGTACAGGATGATGAGTGGTTAATTTTGTTTTGAATAAGTCTTTGAAACTTAAACTAAAACTTTCAGGTGCATTTGCTGAAGTTGTCTCGGGAAGCGGTGCCTCTGTAGAAAGGGACTGAGGAGACACAGTCGTAGATGATCCCGGATGGAAACTTTGTGAGGGATGAACGTAGGTACCTTGAGGCATATTAATGGTGATAACCGGGGAACACACATGCGTAATGATTTGCATCTCAGGCTCGGCGGCAGATTCTCGTTTTGGCGCGGGCTTGGAGGTTGGCTTCTTTTTCTGAGGTGGAACAGGGCATGTGTTTTTTTTATCGGGCGACCCGATCATGTCGGAATTGACGAATGTGCCATCGCCGCCAAACGAGTCAGTATTTGAATAGTCTTGAGGCGTCACCGGTGCACTTGTGCTCAGTTCGAAACTAAACTCATCAGCCGTCGCAGCGGCGTCGAACAGCAATGGGCTACCAAGGATCGCCAGTGTGGCGATCACTATCAATTGACTGACTTTCAAGACGTCCCTCTCTTTTCATTCGTCAGAACGCGCGATTCACGCGATCAATATCCATTAACCCACGGTGACTGGCACGGTTAAGCATCTTGGCACGCAGGTCGCGCAGTCTAACCTTGTTGCATACGATTTTCATGAAGGAAGTGGCACCATAGTGGCACCTTGAGCGCGCTTTGGTGCAATGCCGGCCGTGCGACAACACTTCACTTAATCTTTCTCAATTGCAGGTGTATCGTATTTGCCTTTTGCGGGCCCGGTGCCCGCCGCAGATACGTGAGGTAGTTGAGTTCATGTCCTTTACCCGTCGCCAAATCCTCGGTGGCCTGGCCGGTCTTGTTGTCGTTGGTGTCGGAGCGGGAGGCGCGTCGCGTTACTGGCTGGGCAAGATGGCCGACGCCGACGCGGGGCATGACTATGAGCTGATCGCGGCGCCGCTGGACGTTGAGCTGGTGCCGGGGCACAAGACCGAGGCGTGGGCGTTCGGCCCGTCGGCGCCGGGCACCGAGTTGCGCGTGCGTCAGGGCGAGTGGCTGCGGGTACGGTTCATCAACCACCTGCCGGTGGCGACCACCATTCACTGGCACGGCATCCGCCTGCCGCTGGAGATGGACGGTGTGCCGTACGTCTCGCAATTGCCGGTGCTGCCCGGTGAATACTTCGATTACAAATTCCGCGTGCCGGATGCTGGCAGCTACTGGTATCACCCGCATGTCAGCAGCAGCGAAGAGCTGGGGCGCGGGCTGGTCGGGCCGTTGATCGTCGAAGAGCGCGAGCCGACCGGTTTCAAGTACGAAAAGACCTTGAGCCTGAAGAACTGGCACATCGACGAGCAAGGCAATTTCGTCGAGTTCAGCATCCCCCGGGAAGCGGCGCGTGGTGGTACGGCGGGACGCTTGTCGACCATCAATGGCGTGCCGTCGCCGGTGATCGAGTTGCCGGCAGGGCAGATCACCCGGGTGCGTTTGCTCAACCTCGACAACACCCTGACGTATCGCATCAACATCCCCGGCGTCGAAGCGCAGATTTATGCGCTGGACGGCAACCCGATCGAGCCGCGGCCGTTGGGCAAGGAATACTGGCTGGGGCCGGGCATGCGTATCTGCCTGGCGATCAAGGCGCCGCCGGCCGGTGAAGAATTATCGCTGCGCAACGGCCCGGTGCGTCTGGCGACCTTGCGCTCGGTGGCCAATAACGATGCGCCGACCGCGTGGCCGAAAGCCTTGCCCGCCAACCCGGTGGCCGAACCGGATCTGGCGAATGCCGAGAAACTCAACTTCAATTTCGAATGGGTCGGTTCGGTGTCGGTGAATGTCGACAACGGCAAGCCGCCGAGCCTGTGGCAGATCAACGGCAAGGCCTGGGACATCACGGACAAGACCTGCGCCGATCGGCCGATTGCCAGCCTGAAGCTGGGCCAGAGCTACATCTTCGAACTGAAGAACATGACCCAGTATCAGCACCCGATCCACTTGCACGGCATGAGCTTCAAGGTGATTGCGTCGAACCGGCACAAGATCACGCCGTACTTCACCGACACTTATCTGCTGGGCAAGAACGAGCGTGCGCAAGTGGCGCTGGTGGCGGATAACCCGGGGGTGTGGATGTTCCATTGCCACGTGATCGACCACATGGAAACCGGCCTGATGGCCGCTATCGAGGTGAAGTGATGCGCCAGATTCGCCCCGCCGCGATCATCGACCGCAGCCGTGACCGCGATTTCATGCGCGAAGCCCTGGCGCTGGCGGCACAAGGTGCGGCCCTCGGCGAAGTGCCGGTGGGCGCGGTGCTGGTTCAGGACGGCGAGATCATCGGTCGTGGATTCAACTGCCCGATCAGTACCAGTGATCCCAGCGCGCACGCAGAAATGGTTGCGATCCGCGCCGCCGCGCAAGCAGTGGATAACTATCGTCTGCCGGGCAGCACGCTGTACGTGACGCTGGAACCGTGCAGCATGTGCGCCGGGCTGATTGTGCATTCGCGGGTTGCTCGCGTGGTGTATGGCGCGCTGGAGCCCAAGGCCGGGATTGTGCAGAGTCAGGGGCAGTTCTTTACCCAGGGCTTTTTGAATCACCGGGTGCTGTATGAAGGCGGGGTGTTGGCGGAGGAGTGTGGGGCGGTGTTGACCGAGTTTTTCCGGGCGCGGCGGGCAAACCGGGATTAAGATCAAAAGATCGCAGCCTTCGGCAGCTCCTACAGGGATCGATGTAGGAGCTGCCGAAGGCTGCGATCTTTAGATTCTGCTTTATTTGCGAGCGACAATCACCGCCCGCATCGGCGCCGGCAGCCCTTCGATGGTCTTGCTGTGATCCTCGGGATCGAGGAAGTCGCTCAGCGACTGATACTTCATCCACTCGGTACCGCGCTGTTCTTCAACCGTCGTGGTGCTGACGTCCACGCAGCGGATGTCGGTGAAGCCTGCCCGGCGCAACCACAATTCCAGCGCTGGCACCGACGGCAGGAACCACACGTTGCGCATCTGTGCGTAGCGGTCTTCCGGCACCAGCACCTGATGTTTGTCGCCTTCAACCACCAGCGTTTCCAGCACCAGTTCACCGCCCTTGACCAGGCAATCCTTGAGCGCCAGCAAATGCTCGATCGGCGAGCGTCGGTGGTAGAACACGCCCATGGAGAACACCGTGTCGAAGCCTTCCAGGTTCGGCGGCAGGTCTTCGAACGGGAACGGCAGGTGCCAGGCATTCGGCTCTGACAGATAACGCTGCACCGCTTGGAACTGGCAGAAGAACAACCAGTTCGGGTCGACGCCGATCACGCTGTCGGCACCGGCGCCGAGCATGCGCCACATGTAGTAGCCGTTGCCGCAACCGACGTCGAGGATGCGTTTGCCCCTCAGCTCCAGGTGCGGGGCGACCCGCGACCACTTCCAGTCCGAGCGCCACTCGGTGTCGACGTGTACGCCGAACAGGTCGAACGGCCCCTTGCGCCACGGCGACAGGCCCATCAGCGCGGTGCGCATTTGCGCGCGGGTTTCGGCGTCGCAATCGGTGTCGAGTTTCAGGCCGTTGAGCAGATCGACTTCAGTCGGCTCAAGTTTCGGCAACGCGTCCAGCGCGCTCTGCCAGCGCTCCAGATCGCCGTGACCTTTCTCCATTTTCTTGTCGAGTTGCACTTGCAGGGTGTTGGCCCAGTCGGCCAGCGGTGTGCCGGCCAAACGGCGGGCGAGAGGGGACAGATCAATCATGGCAAGGCAATCAACGAGGCAAAGTTAAGACACTGGAACCACGGCACGACTTTCGAGAACCCGGCGGCCAGCAGGCGTTCGCGGTGTTCTTCGAGGCTGTCGGGCTTCATGACGTTTTCGATGGCGCTGCGCTTCTGGGCGATTTCCAGTTCGCTGTAGCCGTTGGCGCGTTTGAACGCGACGTGCAGATCGGTCAGCAGCGCGTGTTCTTCGGGATCGTTGAAGCGCAGCTTTTCCGACAGAATCAACGCGCCACCGGGCAGCAGCGATCGACGGATGCGCGACAGCAACGCGGTACGCTGCTCGGGCGCAATGAATTGCAGGGTGAAGTTCAGCGCCACCACCGAGGCCGGTTTGAACTCGAGCGCGAGAATGTCGCCTTCGATCACTTCGACCGGGAGCAGCTCCTGGAACATCGAATCCTGACCGTTGAGGTACTCGCGGCAGCGTTCGACCATCGCCGCCGAGTTATCCACCGCGATCACCCGGCAACCGTCGGTGCGCACGTGACGGCGCAAGGCTTGGGTCACGGCACCGAGCGAAGCACCGAGGTCGTACAGCACGCTGTTCGGTTGGGCGAATTGTGCCGCGAGCACGCCGAGGTTCTCGACGATGGTCGGGTAACCCGGCACCGAGCGCTTGATCATGTCCGGGAACACCCGCACCACGTCCTCGTTGAAGGCGAAGTCAGGCACCTGGGCCATCGGCTGGGCGAAAATGCGATCGGGTTCTTTGCTCACGGCGGTTCCGGCGGTGTCGATGGAAAAGGCCGGCATTTTAGCCAAAGTGGCGCAGGGATGCTTGGGTTGTCTGATAAAGCGCCGCACGCAAGCCTTAAGCACACACACCTGTGGCGAGGGAGCTTGCTCCCGCTCGGCTGCGCAGCAGTCGCAAAACCTGATTAAGAGATATAGCTGCAGTCGCGTGCACCGAGTTTGGGGTCGCTTCGCAACCCAGCGGGAGCAAGCTCCCTCGCCACAGGGGTTAGTGGGTTTTTTGGGAGAAAGCGGAGGCCGTGATCCCCCACTGCCCCAGCCAGTAACTGAGGATGATCACGTACGGCGCCGCGTGGAATGGCGATACGAAACGATCAATACCAATCACACTGTCCGAAAACACGAACGCCAGCGCACCCGCCGCCGCCAGCAGCGCCGAGCGCTTGGGCACGTCGGTGCCGAGGCGGGCAAGGGCGCGCCAGAGCATGGCGCTGATCGCGGTGCCATAGACGACCACCGGCACCAGCAACGGCCCCAGGCCACTGGAAATCAGCATCCCCAGCAGCACTGCGCCAACGCCGAGCGCCAGCAGCAGCGGTAACAGCGCCAGACGTTTGCAATCGCTGAGGTAAGCCTTGAGGTACGCCAGATGCGCCACCAGAAACGCCCCCAGGCCAAACACAAACAGATCCCCCGGCCACGCCAGCAACACGTCACCGAGCAGAGAAAAAATCAGACCGAGGCTGATCCAGCGCCGATAGTCGCTGGGCGGCGCATCGTGCAGCCAGCCGAGCAGCGCCAGCACCGGCAACGGTTTGACCAACAGGCACAGCAGCGCCGCATGGGTGCTGACGCCGTAGAGAAATGTCGCCGCGCCCATCAGCGCCAGAATCAGCCAGCCCACGATCAGTTCACCGAAATCGCGCAGTCGAAGGTTTCTGCCGGTTCAACTTCCGGTTCCCAAGGTTGCTGCGAGGTCAGGCGCAGGCGCCCGGTGCCGGTGGCGAAGGCCTGAAAACGCCAGGTGGAGAATCCGCCCGCACCGACCATCCCCGAGTCTTTCGGACTGCTGTAGACCTCGGGGCTGAGCGCGCGCAGTACGCCACCGGCCGAGTCTTGAATCGCCCAACGGTAACCGGTGGTGGGATTGCTCGGCAGCATCACAATCAGGTGTTGTCCGTTGGTGAGACGCACGGGGCATTCGCTCTGTTTTTCCACGGTCACGTTCTGTTTCGGTTGCGTGGCGCAGGCTGCCAGCAGAGAAAGGGCGAGGGGGATAAACAGGCGAGTGGGGGACATAGGCTCAGTGGCTCCGACGTTGACGACGAACGGCGAGCATAACTGAAGATGAGACAAAGTGTGACAGTCGGGCAGTCCAGTGTTATCAGAACTGACGCCATCGCTGGCAAGCCAGCTCCCACAGGGATTGTGGTGAACACAGGATTTGTGAACACCTCGAACACTGTGGGAGCTGGCTTGCCAGCGATAGCGCCAGGTCAGGCGCTAAAGCTCTGTCAGAACAGCACTTTCGCCACATCCGCAAAACGCTTGGCGAAGTGCACGGTAAGCCCTTCCTTCAGATAATCCGGCAATTCCTCGAAGTTGCCCCGGTTCGGCTCCGGCAGGATCAGTTCGAAGATCTTCTGCCGCCGCGCCGCGATGACCTTTTCACGCACCCCGCCAATCGGCAGCACGTGCCCGGTCAGGGTCAGTTCACCGGTCATCGCCACGCCTTTTTTCGGCGGCTGATTGCGGGCGAGCGAGAGCAGGGCGCTGGCCATGGTCACGCCGGCGCTCGGGCCGTCCTTTGGTGTGGCACCTTCCGGTACGTGCAGGTGGACGAAGGCTTCGTCGAAGAATTTCGGATCGCCGCCGAACGACTTGAGGTGCGAGCTGACGTAGCTGTAGGCGATTTCCGCCGACTCTTTCATTACATCGCCCAGTTGCCCGGTGAGTTTGAAACCGCGATTGAGCGTGTGAATGCGTGTGGCTTCGATCGGCAGGGTGGCGCCGCCCATGCTGGTCCAGGCCAGACCGGTGATCACACCGGTGCCGGACAGCACTTGTTCGTTGCGGAACACGGGATGACCCAGCGAGGCTTCGAGGTCTTTCGGCCCGAGCTTGATCACCGCTTTCGGGTCCTCAATCAGCTTCATCACCGCTTTGCGCACCAGTTTGCCCATCTGTTTTTCCAGCTGGCGCACCCCGGCTTCACGGGCGTAGCCGTCGATCAAGGCTTTGAGCGCGCTGTCGCTGATGCTCAGGCTGCCCTTGGACACGCCGGCCTTTTCCAGCAGCTTCGGCCACAGGTGGCGCTTGGCGATGGCGACTTTTTCTTCGGTGATGTAGCCCGACAGGCGAATCACTTCCATACGGTCCAGCAACGGCCCGGGAATCGAATCCAGGGTGTTGGCGGTGCACACGAACAGGACTTTCGACAGGTCCATGCGCAGGTCGAGGTAGTGATCGAGGAATTCGACGTTCTGTTCCGGGTCGAGGGTTTCCAGCAGCGCCGAGGCCGGGTCGCCCTGGTAGCTCTGGCCCATCTTGTCGATCTCGTCGAGCATGATCACCGGGTTCATCACTTCGACGTCTTTCAGCGCCTGCACCAGTTTGCCCGGCTGCGCGCCGATGTAGGTGCGGCGGTGGCCCTTGATCTCGGCTTCGTCGCGCATGCCGCCGAGGCTG
The DNA here is from genome assembly GCF_055760375.1 of Pseudomonas sp. m6p. Classification (NCBI taxonomy): domain Bacteria; kingdom Pseudomonadati; phylum Pseudomonadota; class Gammaproteobacteria; order Pseudomonadales; family Pseudomonadaceae; genus Pseudomonas; species Pseudomonas sp. m6p. The sequence goes on along the minus strand of NZ_CM147084.1, from coordinate 4,455,501 downwards.
AAGCGGTAGAACGGTCGGCCGAGGGATTCGGCGATGGATTTGCCGACGCTGGTTTTACCCACGCCCGGCGGGCCGACCAGCAAGACGATGGAGCCGCTGATTTCGCCTTTATAGGCACCGACCGCAAGGAATTCGAGGATGCGGTCCTTGATGTCGTCGAGGCCGGCGTGGTGTTTGTCGAGCACCTTGCGCGCGTGTTTGAGGTCGAGTTTGTCCTCGCCGTACACGCCCCACGGCACCGAGGTCGCCCAATCGAGGTAGTTGCGGGTGACCGCGTACTCTGGCGAACCGGTTTCGAGGATCGACAGTTTGTTCATTTCTTCTTCAAGGCGCTTTTGCACCTGCGCCGGCAGGACTTTGCCTTCCAGGCGTTGTTCGAACTGTTCAAGGTCGGCGCTGCGGTCGTCCTTGGTCAGGCCGAGTTCCTGCTGGATCACCTTGAGTTGCTCTTTGAGGAAGAACTCGCGCTGGTGCTCGCCGATCTTGCGGTTGACCTCGGCGGAGATTTCTTTTTGCAGGCGCGCGACTTCGACTTCCTTGCGCAGCATCGGCAGGACTTTTTCCATGCGCTTGAGCATCGGCACGCAGTCGAGCACTTCCTGCAGCTCATTGCCTGTCGCCGACGTGAGGGCGGCGGCGAAGTCGGTCAGCGGCGACGGATCGTTGGGGCTGAAGCGATTGAGGTAGTTCTTCAGCTCTTCGCTGTACAGCGGGTTGAGCGGCAGCAGCTCCTTGATCGCGTTGATCAGCGCCATGCCGTAGGCCTTGACTTCGTCAGTCGGCTCGGTGGGCTGGTGCGGGTATTCGACTTCAACGAGATACGGCGGGCGGTGGTGCTTGAGCCAGGTCTTGATGCGCACGCGGCTCAGGCCCTGGGCGACGAACTGCAGTTTGCCGTTTTCGCGGCTGGCGTGGTGCACCTTCACCAGCGTGCCGTATTCCGGCAGGGCTTTGGTGTTGAAGTGGCGCGGGTCTTCCTGGGGCGTGTCCATGAAGAACAGGGCCAGGGAGTGGTGTTCGGATTTACTGACCAGATCGAGGGTTTCGGCCCAGGGTTCTTCGTTGACGATGACCGGCAGCACTTGGGCCGGGAAGAACGGGCGGTTGTGGATCGGGATGACGTAGACCTTGTCCGGCAGGTTCTGGCCGGGCAGGGCGAGGCCTTTGCCGGTGGAATGGTGTTCGATGTGTTCGGCTTCGGTGTAGTCGTCGGGGTTGTCCGGGAATTCTTGCTGGTCGCTCATTGGGGCACCTGCGCAATGGGGTATGGGTCTTAGATGGGGCAGGCTTGGGGTGGTTTCAATGGGGGGCGGTGTTTCTGCTTGTGTGTTCAGGGTTTTGACAGGCGTCACGCTTTGGACTTGGCGGCCTTTGGGCCGACCAGGTTCTTGGGGTTTTGGGGGTATATCCGTTTTTTTGGTAACGGCGACTTAGGGTTTCGCCCTTACGGCGACTCACTTTTTTGACAAACGCCTCAAAAAAGTAAGCAAAAAAAGGCTTGCTCCTGCGTTCGGCCCGCTCGCTGGGGCTCGGGGTCCCTTCGCTGCGGGATTGATCCGGGCGCAGCGCCTACGGTTTGCTTCGCTGCACCTCCTCTCGCTGTGTTTGGCTGCGCCAAACGGTCGCTGCGCTCCCACCCCCGGATCAATCCCTCCACTCAGCCTTCCGACGTCGCCCGTGGATCAAGATCAAGAGCGGTACTCGAGCTTGCGCTCATTGTTTTGAGTGGGGCGGCTACGCCGCATGGGGCATGCACAAATCAAAACTGTGGGAGCTGGCTTGCCAGCGATGGCGGCCTGACAGCCGACCATGTTATGGCTGAATGCACTCAATTTACCTGTGGGAGATCAAGAGCGGTACTCGAGCTTGCGCTCATTGTTTTGAGTGGGGTGGCTGCGCTGCATGGGCATACATAATCAAAACTGTGGGAGCTGGCTTGCCAGCGATGGCGGCCTGACAGCCGACCATGTTCTGGCTGAATGCACTCAATTTACCTGTGGGAGCGAGCCTGCTCGCGAAAGCGGTGGGTCAGGTACCTTGAATATTGAATGTGCTGGCGCCTTCGCGAGCAGGGGATTAGTTGTGTGTTGGAGATTGCGAGATTTCGTGGTTATCCAGCACTCGGTTCACCGCCAGTTCGGCGAGCATGATGATTTGCTGAATGGCCAGTATCGTCCGGCGCTGCGGGATGTCGATGTACGCGGCGATGTCGCTGGTCATGAGGCTGGCTTGGGCCAGTGATTCGCAGGCGTGAACCAGCAGGCTTTCGTTGTCCATGTCCGGGGCGACCTGGAACATGCTGCTGGGTTTGTGGAATCTCACCGCGGCGGCGGAGGGTTTCAGGTAGTGATCCAGCGCACGCTCGGCGGCGTCGTGGAGTTTTTTTGAATCGAGGGATTCGTAGGGGGAGGTTTCGGGGGGATTCGGTGTGGGTTTGATCATGGTGAATTCTCAGTTGGTGAAGTGGAGCTACCTTCAATTGCCGCGACGCAATCTGAGGTGGCAGCTGTACGCGGGTTCGCGGACCGATAACTGAGGAATCGGCATACCCTCAAAGAAGGTATCCCGCGCACAGCCGCCATGACACAACCAACAGGCATCCGAGGTGCTGTCAGGTTGGCGATTATGCATCAGTTATCAGGCCGCGACGCCCGTTCGCTGAATTTGCAGCGACCCTCAGAGCCTATCCAGCCAACTTCCGAGGCACAACCGACGCGACCTGTCGGAAAACTCCGCGCAATCACCAGCATTTGTAGGACGAACACATTTCCCATAGACCAGCACATTTTCCTGTAGGAGCTGCCGAAGGCTGCGATCTTTTGATCTGGCTTTTAAAAATCAAAGTCAAAAGATCGCAGCCTTCGGCAGCTCCTACAGGGATATTGGGTGGGCACAAAAAAGGCGATGCCCCTCACGGAGCATCGCCTTTCCTTTACCGCCGCTGAAACTTATTCCGGCAGTTTGTACGCAATCACATAGTCACCCATCTTGGTGCCCAGCGAGCCGTGGCCGCCGACAACGAGCAGCACGTATTGCTTGCCGTCCTTGCCGGTATAGGTCATCGGGGTCGCTTGGCCGCCAGCCGGCAGACGCGATTTCCACAGTTCTTTACCGGTGTTCACGTCGTAGGCGCGCAGGTACTGGTCGAGGGTGCCGCTGAGGAAGCCGACGCCGCCTGCAGTGACCATCGAGCCGCCCATGCTTGGCACGCCCAGGGTGAAGCCGATCGGGATTGGCGAGCTGTCGCGGCTGGTGCCGTTCTTGCGTTTCCACACGACTTTGCCGGTGGTCAGGTCGATGCCGGCAACGTAGCCCCAGGCCGGGGCCTGGCACGGTACGCCCAGTGGCGACATGAACGGGTGCATGATCACCGCGTAGGGCGCGCCGGTGTTCGGTTGCACGCCAGCGGTTTCGCTCTCGCGTTTGCTGCCGGCGGCGACCTTCTCGCGTGGCACCATTTTCGAGACGAAGGCCATGTAGTTCGGGCTGGTGAACAGCATCTGGCGAACCGGGTCGACCGAGACGCCGCCCCAGTTGAACACGCCGACGTTACCCGGGTAGATCAGGCTGCCCTGTTCCGACGGAGGCGTGTATTGGCCTTCGTAGCGCAGTTCCTTGAACTGGATGCGGCACAGCATCTGGTCGAACGGGCTGGCGCCCCACATGGCTTTTTCGGTCAGTTCCGGGGCCAGCAGGTTGAGGTCCGAACGGGCCTGGGTTGGTGCGGTGTGGTCGCCTTTCACGGCGCCTTGCGGTACCGGGATTTCCTTGATCGGGATGATCGGCGTGCCGTCACGACGGTCGAGGACGTACAGGCTGCCCTGTTTGGTCGGGGCGATCAGCGCCGGTTTCACGCCGTCGGCGGTTTTCATGTCGAGCAGGGTTGGCTGGCTGCCAACGTCCATGTCCCACAGGTCGTGGTGGGTGAACTGGTAGTTCCAGCGCACTTTACCGGTGGCCAGGTCGAGGGCAACGATGCCGGCGCTGAATTTCTCGGCGCCTGGAGTGCGGTCTGCGCCCCACTGGTCTGGAGTCTGGTTGCCCAGTGGCAGGTAAACCATGCCGAGTTTTTCATCGACGCTGGCCAGCGACCACATGTTGGCCGAGTTGCGGCTGTAGGTTTCGCCCGGCGCCAACGGCTCGGTGGCATCCGGCTTGTCGCTGTCCCAGTTCCACACGAGGTGGCCGTCGCGCACGTCGAAGGCGCGGATCACGCCCGATGGCTCGTTGGTCGACTCGTTGTCGGTGACGTGACCGCCCATGATCACCAGATCACGGGTAATCGCCGCTGGCGAGGTGGAGTAGTAGCCACCGGCGGTGAATGGGCCGATGCCTTGTGTCAGGTCGACCACGCCGTTTTTGCCGAAGCCTTCGCAGATCTTGCCGGTGTCGGCGTTTAGAGCGATCAGACGGGCATCGGCGGTTGGCAGGTACAGGCGACGCGGGCAGGCCTGAGCGACAGCTTTACCAGCTTCGGAGATGACGGCGGAAGCGGCGTTTTCCGACTTGGCGTAAGCGGCTTCGTCGTAGTACGACACGCCACGGCAGGTCATGTGGGCGAAGCCCTTGAAGCCCACCGGGCTTTTGATCTGCGGGTCGAAGCGCCAGATTTCCTTGCCGGTGTCCGGGTCCAGCGCCAGCACTTTGCTGTGCGCGGTGCAGGCATAGAGCATGCCGTTGGCTTTGAGCGGGGTGTTTTCGTTGGTCAGCTCGACCGGGTCATCGGCCGTCGGCAGGTCGCCGGTCTGGATGCGCCAGGCTTCTTGCAGCTTGCCGACGTTGGCCGGGGTGATCTGCTTCAGCGGCGAGTAGCGGTCACCGAATTCGGTACGGCCGTAGGCCTGCCAGTCGCCTTCAGGCATTTGCGGCGCGGTGCTGGTCATGTCCGCGGTGTCGCGGCCCAGTTCACCAAAGGTTTCACCCGGGTGAGTGAACAGGCTGGCCAGAGCGGTGACACCGGCAAGAACCACGGCCACGGTCAAGCCACCCGTGCCCATCGGCGCCGGGCCATTGAGCAGCAGCGGACGACGGAACCACGGCAGCAACATCACGATGCCGAGGACGAACCACAGGGCCAGGCGCGGCACCAGTTGCCACCAGTCCAGACCGACTTCCCACAGGGCCCAGACCGTGCTGGCGAACAGCACGATGGCGTACAGGCCCAGCGCTGCACGACGGCGCAGCAGCAACAGAATGCCGGACAGGGCGATGCCGATACCGGCCAGCAGGTAGTACAGCGAGCCGCCGAGCATGCTCAGCTTGACCCCTCCGGCCAGCATGGCCAGGCCCATCAGTAGAAGCAGAATGCCGAGCAGGCTCGGTAGCAGACGGCCCCGACTCGAAGCACTTTCGGTGCTCATAGTGTGATTCTCCGTGACGTTTATGTAGTCCCGCGCTGTAGTCACTTTAGATGACGATTGGGCGCGGGTATGGTTCAGATAAAAACTTGTCTAGCTAACGAATTTCATGTGGGAGCGAGCCTGCTCGCGAAAGCGGTGTGTCCGAAGGCTGCTGTGCTGACTGATACGACGCCTTCGCGAGCAGGCTCGCTCCCACATTGAGTATTTCGGTGTGCTTTAGAACGACGACTGGATCTTGATCCCCGCGATCAGTGCGTCATCGACCTGGTCCACACCGCCCGGATGGCGGATGTATTGCAGGTTCGGGCGCACGGTCAGCCAGTTGGCGAGGTGCACGCCGTAATACAGTTCGGCGCTGTATTCGGTGTCCTGCGGTGGCAGAAAGGACGGGTCGTCGTAGTCGTAGACCGCCTGCGCCTGATTGCTCGCTTCGGCGTTTTTGCGCAAGGCCGGGTTGACGTGCACGCGGGCCAGGGCGAAACCGATGTCGTCCTTGGCGCGGGCATCGAACGGGCCTTTGTAGACCACACCGGCCTGCACGTAGTTGTCGATCGCGTTGGTTTTCTTGTCGTGCATCGTCGCGTTGGCGAACACGCTCAAGCCGCGCGAATGATCGCTGGCAATGCTGGTGACTTGCTGCTGCGCACCGAACCACACGCCGTGTTTGCTCGACGCGCTACGGTAGGCTTCGCCACTGAGGGCGGCAGGCTGGCCGTTCTGGTCTTTATAGACGTCAGAGGCCTTGGCGCTGCTGTAGTAGTAACCGGCGCGGTATTCGCCCGGCAGGCCATTGAGCTTAGGGGTCCACACCAGCTCCACCGGCAGCACGGCGCCCTGGGTGCCGCTGCCGCTGAGTTTGAAACCGTTGCCGCGATCGAGGTTCGACGGGTTCTGCTCGTAAGCGCCGACCTGCGCGTACAACTCTGGGGTCAGGTGATATTTGACCCGCAGCGCCCACTGGCTGACTGGCCAGTTGTACCAGATGCCGCCGACCCAGTTGCCGACCTGCGAGCCGCAGAACGCCAGATTCTGGAAGTCGCACGGGAAGCTGTTGAAGTCTTCGCCTTCACCGAAACGGCCGACCTTGATGTCGAGCTTCTGATCGAAGAATTTCTGCTGGTACCACATCTGCGTCAGGCGCGTGGTCTGGCCACGGCCCCAGACTTCCTGGGCCGAGGTGAAGCCGCCTACGCGCGGATCGTTGATCCGGTCGTTGCTGATGTTGTTGCCGCTGCGTTTGGTGAGGGTCAACTGAAATTCGGCATCGTCCCAGCCGAGGATTTTTTGCAGGTCCAGGTGCGTGCCCAGACCGAACTGATCGCTGTAGCGTGCGGTGCGATCGTGGTCGTAGCCGCCGTGCAGGTTGCTGCCCATTTCGCCGGTGTAATCGAGTTTGAAGTCGTAGCCTTTTTCCGCGAGTTCGCTACGGGTGCCGTTCCAGTCACCGAGCATCCACGGTGAGTCGCTGTCGAAGGCGGGGGCTGCCTGGGCGTAGGTGGCGAAGCCGAGCGCGGTGCAGCCACCGAGCAGGCGCAGGGCTGAGATAGCGCTGTCTCGGGAGAAGGAAAAATCAGGCATGGATCAGTCTTTTTTTGATGTTTTCTGGGGGTGAACCGAGCGCTTCAATTTGACGCAGGCAGTGAAGCGATTCAGCTGAAGGGCGGCAGGATAATGATCTGCAACAAAAAGACAAAGGGCTTTTGCAGACATGCAGCGTTTCGGATTCGGTAACAGTGCGTCAAACGGGCGCATTGTGGCGCGGATCACAGGCTGCGATCTTCTCCGGTTGGCCTACATTTGATGCAAGGCCTTCCACCTGACCGGCCCCTCGGCTAAGGTGCGCGGCTTGTGCATTTTCACTCCGTCCAAAGGCTTGGCATGAACGACCACTCTCCTGATCCGCTGCATGGCGTCACCCTCGAACAGATCCTCAATGCGCTGGTGGCGCATTACGAGTGGTCGGGGTTGGCCGAGCGTATCGATATCCGCTGCTTCAAGAGCGATCCGAGCATCAAGTCGAGCCTGACGTTCCTGCGCAAAACCCCGTGGGCGCGGGAGAAGGTCGAGCGCTTGTACGTGAAACTGATGCGCACCAAGCGACCGCTCTGAGATGGACGCCGTTATGCGGCGACGCCTGATCACGGTCATCGCCAGCCTCGGTTGGGCCGGGCTGAGCATTCAGCTGTACCTGATTTTCCTCGCACGGCTGAGTGTCGACGCCAGTCTGCTGGGCGGGCTGGTGAGCTTCTTCAGTTACTTCACCGTATTGACCAATACCCTGGTGGCGAGCGTGCTGACCTGTGCGGTTACCCGGCGTGAATCCGCTGCGCAACGCTGGTTTCTGCAGCCGTGGGTCAGCAGCGGGATTGCCGTGAGCATCGCCGTGGTCGGTCTCGCCTACAGCATTCTGCTGCGGCATTTGTGGCATCCGCAGGGCTGGCAGTTTATCGCTGACGAACTGCTGCACGACGTGATGCCGCTGCTGTTTCTCGGCTACTGGTGGTTTTGCGTACCCAAAGGCACGTTGCGCCTGTGGCACTTGCCGCTGTGGCTGATTTACCCGCTGGTGTATTTCGTTTACGCGATGCTGCGCGGGCATCTGCTCGGTGCGTATGCGTATCCGTTCATTGATGTGGCGCTGCTGGGTTATGCACAGGTGTTCATCAATGCCGGAGGGATATTGGTGGGGTTTGTGCTGATTGGCTTGCTGGTGCTCGGCCTGGATCGCTGGCGTGAGGCTGAAAAATAGCGTGTAAACCTGTGGCGAGGGAGCTTGCTCCCGCTGGGTTGCGAAGCAACCCTGAACCCGGACAACAAGTTGCGTCAGGCACATCGCGATCACAAGTTTTGCGACTGCTTCGCAGCCGAGCGGGAGCAAGCTCCCTCGCCACAAAGGTGTTCATCTTCACAGTGAAGTGAACGTCACTCTTCTTCGGGTGTGCCCTCGGCCCGCCAGTAGCCCACGGCTTTGACGAACTGCTCATTGAGTCCATGCTCATCCAGCAGCACCCGACGGATCTGCCGCGAGACTTTGGTCTCGGTCGCTACCCATGCATACAGATTGCCCTTGGGCACCTGCAACTGTTTGACGGTGGTCAGCAGGTTGTCCTTGCCACCTTCACGCAGCACCCAGATCACGTTGACCTGCGCCGCGCTCTCCAGCACCTGTTGCTCGGCACCGTTCTCCACTTCGATCACCACCAGCGCCTTGCGATTGGCCGCCAGACCTTCGAGGCGCCGGGCGATGGCGGGCAGGGCGGTTTCGTCGCCGATCAGCAGGTAGCTGTCGAAGATGTCTGGCACGATCATCGAGCCGCGCGGGCCGCCGATGTGCAGGAATTGCCCAGGCTGGGCCTGTTCGGCCCAAGTCGAGGCAGGGCCGTCGCCGTGCAGGACGAAGTCGATGTCCAGCTCGAGTTTTTCCAGGTCATAGCGACGCGGGGTGTAGTCGCGCATCTCGGGCATCGGGCCATTGTCCTTGCCCGCGCCGAGCACCATGGTCTCCAGCGCTGCAGCCTGTTCGGCGCTCTGCGGGAACAGCAGTTTGACGTGATCGTCGGTGCCCAGGCTGATGAACCCGGCCAGCTCCGGGCCGCCGAGGGTGATGCGGCGCATGCGCGGGGTCAGGTCGACTACGCGCAGCACTTCGAGCTTGCGGCGTTTGATGTCATGCATCACGCGGTGAATGGTTTGGGTATCGACTGCAGTCATTCGGCTTTCTCCGGGGCAGATTGAACGGCGGGGCCGTCGACGATGGCTTTGGCGGTGTCGTTGAGCAGGTCACGCACACGCAGGATTTCTTCGGCGCTCCAGCGCCCGTGGTGCATTTGCAGGGCATGGCGCAGGTTGTGCACGGCCTCGTGGATTTCCGGCGGCCGGTCATGGCCGCGCAACGAACGTTTGCTGACGTCGATGCGCATGCGCACACCGTCCAGTGCGACGGCTTGCTCGCTTAACGACAGACGACCGGTGTCGGTCACGCTGTAGCGTTTTTTGCCGGCCTCGGCGTCGCCACTGATCAGGTCGCTTTCTTCGAGGAAAGTCAGGGTCGGGTAGATCACCCCGGGGCTTGGGCTGTACGCGCCGTCGAACATGCCTTCGATCTGGCGGATCAGGTCATAGCCGTGGCAGGGCTGTTCGGCGATCAGCGCCAGCAGTAACAATTTCAGGTCGCCCGGGGCGAACACCCGTGGGCCGCGTCCGCCGCGTTCACGGCCGGGGCGTTTTTCGAAGCCGTCACGGCCGTCGCCGTGTTCGCGGTGGTGATGGGGGGCATGATGGTCTCTCATTTTCCTTCTCTCTCGTCGTGTTTAGATACAACTTAAGATATATCTTATCGCTCATGCAAGGGGGCCTGACCAACGGCGCACACCTGATCGATCGAATCTGCGGCCAAAAAAAACCGGAAAATGATCAAGAAAACGCAGTATTAAAACCCCCGACAAAGGCGCAGATTAGTGCTGAGTCTCTAATGTTCTGTTTCGCCCTTTATTTCCGGCAAAGTGTCGTACATGTCTGACGGAAGTTGCTGCAAAGTTGTGGCGCGTACAGTCACTCGGGTGGCGCGCTGTAGCCTGTATCTTACAGTCGGACAGGAACTTTCCTGAATTTCGTGGTTTTTTCTTTCTCATCTAATGGCGTCCAGGCTACAAGGTCGCAGGACGTTGCCTGCTTACTTTGAAGATAAATTGGTTGAACATGCTTCGGCGTTGAAAGTTAACGGTGAATACGGACTGCTCGTGACTGTTCCGTTCGCCTTGACGGGTCGACGACTCAACTAATTTATATAAGACAGGTATTCAATGATGTTCAAGAAACTCGCCTTTGCCGCCCCTCTGACTGTATTGGCCATGAGCGCCTCGATGGCGTTTGCCGCGACCGAAGCCAAGCACTCGATCAGCATCGTGGCGCACGTTCCGGCTGACGACTTCTATGCGGTGCCGGTGGATGCCGATCTGGTCAACAAGGATCAGGACATGAGCTACAACCCGGCGACCGCTTCGATGCGCGAAGTCAACGGCCACTTCGATGTGCTGCATACCGCAGGCAAGGTTCATGCGCGTCTGGAAGGCGTGCCGAAGCTGATCGCCGGCAACCAGACCATCGATCTGAAGGTTGAACTCAACGGCAAGACACTGACCACCACTTCGCAGGAAGTGGTGGGTGATACCGAGTCCAATACCCGTTATCGCGCACCGTTCAAGATCAGCGCCACCGGTGCCAAACCGGCCGCAGGCGACTACACCGGTGTGGTCATGCTGGTCGTCGAACCTTCGGTGTAAGTAATAACGGCAATACCTGACGTTACTTGTTCAAGTGGCGTAACCGGTCGGCGATTTGCAACTTGCAAGTTGCCCGGCCGGGCTTTTACTTTCGGTAATCAGAGTATTAATTCATGTATCCGATGACGCCCATCGCGGCTGCGCTTGCGTTGCTTTTGAGCAGCAGCGTACTGGCGGCGCCGCCTCCAGTCGATAATACCCCGCGAAGTTTGCTGGCTCAGGCGAAAGGTCTGCCGGCGGACTTCGAAGAGCATTTCTTTGATGTGCCTTTGGCGGTTCGTGTCGAACTTGATCAACAACCGCTGGGCGAGGCAATGATTGTGTTGTCACGCGATGATCGCATTACCTTGCTCGACTTCACCGACACCAGTGACAGCCGTTTCAGCGCGATCGAACAGCAAACGTGGGCCAGCATTCTCAAACCCGGTGTGGCCCTCGGCAAATGCAGCGGACAGTGCCCCGAGCAATTGCTGGAGTTGCATTACAACCTGCAAAACTCGCTGCTGTCGATCGCCACTGCAAACGCCGAGCGCGATCTGCAGGTCCAGCGTTTTCATGAACAGCCGGAAGGTGGCAGCCACGGCTTGATGTTGCGCAATCAGCTGAACCTCAACGGCGGCCAGGATCAGGATCTGGGCGGACGCTTCGGCCTGGAAGCCAGTGCCAGTCTCGGCAACTGGAGCCAGTCCTTCAATATGCAGCTGGCGCGCCTCGGCGGGCCGGACACCAAGACCTATCACGCGGTGCACGAGCTCTACACCCAGCGCGAACTGCAGGGCAGTTTTTTCCGTCTGGGCTATTTCACCCCCAATTCCGAAGGCCTGACCCGCCAGCCCCGTTCGTTCGGCACCAGCCCGGACACGGCGGTCGGCGTGATGTATGGCAGCTCCGACAGTCTGGCGGTCGATAGCCCGCGGCCCAGCGTCTACCCGATTTTCGTCACCGCCAATCGCCAGGCATCGGTGGAGATCTATCGCGATGGACTGTTGATCAACACCCAGTCAGTCACTGCCGGTCTGCAGACCCTCGACACCCGGCCGCTGCCCGGTGGCATTTATGAGGTGGAGGTGCGTCTGATCGAGGATGGCCAGACCACCTCGACCACTCAGGAGCTGGTCTACAAACCGGTCAACTGGCAAAACCTCGACGAGCGCTGGCGCTACAACGTATTCGCCGGGCAGGAAAGCAAACTGCTGAGCAATTGGGAGCAACAGCAAAGCGGCGATCTCACCGCCGGCGCCGCGCTCAACTATTTGTTGCACCCGCGAGTGATCCTCGGCCTGTCGGCGCGCCAGGTCCGCGATACGTTGCAGTACGGCAGCTCGATCGACTGGAGCCTGGCGGACAGCATCAGCCTCTACGCCAACCTTTACCAGACCGAAGAGCACGGCACCGGCGCCGATGTGCAGGGTTTGTACAACTATGGCGCCGGCAGCCTGGTGGTCAGCCACAATCGCAGCTGGCTCGACACCCGCAACACCTACGACACGCTGCCCGATGGCACCCGCGTACGCCAGCGCAACGTGTTCACCGGCGAAACCAGCAATTCGTCGCTGGCGCTCAACCACCGCATCAGTCGCAAGAACTCTCTGAGTGCGCGGGTCTCGCACAGCGAAGGCAACGTCGAAGGCGTGGGCATGGACCTGGGCTGGACGCAACGCACCGAACTGTTTGGCAGCGACGCCAACTGGCGCCTGTCGCTGTTCGATCGGCCGGGCAGTTACAGCAGCGGCGATGCACGCAATCGCGGGATCGACCTGAGTATCAACATGGCGCTGGGCGGGCCGAGCCAGCAATTGTCCGCCAGTATCGGCAGCCGTACCGCCCGTGATGGCAGCCGCGACAACAACGGCTCGTTCGGCTATCGCAAAGACCTGCAGAACCATGTACTGCAAAGCGTGTCGGTCACTGCACTGACCGACACGTACGGTGTCGGTCTGGCGAGTCTGGCCAACTTTCGCACCGATCAGGTCAATGGCGACGGCTTTCTTCAGCGCTCGTCCTACAACGGCAACTTCACTGGCGGCCTCAATCTCGACAGCACGATTGTCATGGGAGGCCGGCAATTGGTCATGACCAGCCAGCATCTGGGGCGCGGCGCAGGGATGATCGTCGATGTCGAGTCAGACATCGACGACATTGCCTTGCGTGCCGACGATCTCGGCGCAGGCAGCGCGGCGTTGCGGGTGGGGCGCAATTTCATCCCGTTGACCGCCTACAAGAACAGCTCGGTGAGCTTTGACTTCGAAGGCAATCACGCCCCCGCCGCGAATATCGAACCGGCACGCACCCGCTACCACCTGAACAAGGGCGGCGTGGAGTACCGCAAGGTGCGCGTGATGAAAACCGTGACCGTGCTTGGACGCTTGCTCGATCCGCAGGGGCGGCCGCTCAAGGGCCACCACGTGATCAACCACGCCAGCCGTGGGGTGAGCGAGGTCGACGGGTTCTTCTCGATGGAAATGCATGTTGGCTCACCGACCCTGGAAGTGCGCTACGCCGACCAGTTGTTGTGCCAGTTCCGGCTCGATACCGACAAACACCGCAGTGAAAGCAACGTGCTGATGATCGGCGATCTGCGCTGCTCGCCGGATACGTTGGCGGATGTCTCGTTCACTCGACAGGAGGCCAGTTGAATGGTCAGCTTCAAAAAACGCGCGTCGGGCTGGCTGCGCCGTGGCCAGTGGTTGTGTCTGCTGGGGCTGTTGGCGGCACCGCCCGTTGAGGCGGCGTCACTGGAAATCAGAGCGTTGTTCAAACCCGATCCGGCCAACCCGCAGAAAAACGAGTTCATCAACCAGACACCTTCAACCGGGTACTGCGAGTACTACCCGCAAATCTGCCGCGACATCGATACCTTCAGCCTGCGGCTGATGACCCGGGTCAACTCCAATAAACCCATACAAGCCAATGCCAGCCAGCGCAACAGTGCAATGTTCAAGGTGCCGGGGGCATGGCGCACCTTGACCGTCAACAATACCGAAACCGGTGAAACCAGCAATCTTCAAGTGCGTATCTCAGGTGTGGGTTCCAATTATGTGCTGAGTCATTCAGCGGCCAGCCTGACGGGATCCTCGACCCCAAGTGAAGGTCACAACCGCCTGTGGCACGGGTATAGCTGGGTCAATCCGACTCCGCCCTGTGGTACCTCGGGAATGGGCTTTTTCGGGGCAGAGACATACGCTTTTTTCTGGAAGGTTCCCGATGAACGTTCCTGCGTCAAAATCGCTCAATTCAACATCCCCGGGATGACGTATGGCTACCTCGATTTTGCCTACGAATTACGCACCCCCGACCCGTTGAAAATGTCGTCCGGCAATTACACCGGTACGTTGAAATACAGCATGGGACCTGGAGGCGATTTCGATTTTGGTGACGTGATGATTCCGGACGACACCGACCTGACGCTGGATTTCAATCTGGAAGTTCAGCACACCTTGAAAGTCGACATTCCGCCGGGCGGCGAAAAAATTCGCCTGGTGCCTGCCGGTGGCTGGCAAAGCTGGTTGCAGGCCGGACGCAAACCGGTGCGACTGTTTCGCGATCAGCCTTTTCATATTTCGGCCTCATCGCGTTTCAAGATGCACCTGGAATGCGACTCCCGCGGCATTTTCGAATGTGTGATTCACAACCCGGCTTCGGCAAACAATTACATCGAAGTACAGGTCAGCGTCACGTTGCCCAATGGCTTGACCGACCTTTCCGGACAGCCGGTCAACCGTCGTCGTCTGCGTGTCGGTCAGGCCAGCGCGCAACAGTTCCAGCCCGGTTTTTATGTGGATAGAGGCGCCGGTGTCCTGCACTTTGCGATCCCGGAATATGTTCTGCCGATCATATTGATGCCCGGGCAGGGTGGCACCTATGTCGGCAATGTCACGGTGATCTGGGATTCGGACATTTGATGGGCCGTAGATCGATGAGGCGTGTCAGCGCCGTGTTCAACTTCATGAGGTTCACAGGTATGAAAGGTCTATGGGTTTTACTGGGATTGAGCCTGTTTTGCTCAGGTGTTCAGGCCGGACCGCAAATCAATGTCGGAACGGTCTACGACTACCTCGACAGCGACAAGAGCACCTATCTCAAGCGCGTTTTCAACAGTGGCGACGGCACAGCATTCGTCAAGGTCAACATTCTGGAGATCATTTACGACGCTGATGGCAGCCACCGCGAAGTCCCGGTCAGGCAGCAAGCCGATGGCAGCAGCCGTGATGGACTGATGGCCAGTCCGGCACGGTTGATTGTGCCGGCCAACGGCATGCAGGCCACCCGTCTGGTGCTGATGGGCAAGCGCGATACCGAGCGCTATTTCCGGGTGCGCTTCGTGCCGGTGGTGCCGGAAAAGGAAGACCAGTTCGCCGTTTCCAGCGAAGAGCGCGAGGCTTACAAGGAAAACCTCTCGGCCGGCGTCAATGTCATGACCGGGTTTGGCACGGTGTTCTTTGTCCGGCCGAAAAATGCTCGGTTCGACACGGTCATCGATGACAGTGCCGGGGTTTATCGGCTGCGTAACAACGGCAATACGGTGGTGGTGATCGATGAATTTCGCAACTGCTCGCAAAAGAAAGAGACCGAATGCGAGCCGACCACCAAGCACCACCTTCTGGCCGGCAAATCGTTCGAATTCGAGAAGAAACCGGGCCGGGAATACCGTTTCAACCTGGTCGAAGGTGCAGCCAGAAAAACGCTGCGCGTCGCCAGCCAGTAACCCGCGGCGGCAAAAGAGGGATTCGCCCTGCCGCTTTTTCGACGCAACAGGTAGCTGACATGATCAAGCAATCGACCATCGCTTTGTGCAGCGTGATGGCGCTGGCAAGTGCGCAAGCGTTCGCGGCCAGGGAAGCGCACACGTTCGAGGTGTCGGTGGATATACCGACTCTGGACTTCTATGTGCTTCCCGCCGAAGCCAACTGGATTCACCTGCAACAGACGTTGCCGTGGAATATTCATACCTCGACCTTGCAGGGGCTGCGCAAGAATTTCGATGTCAAACACAGCACCAGCGCAATCGAAGCGCGGCTGGACGCCGAGCCCTATCTGTTCAACGGGCGGGACGCCATCTTTTTGCAGGTCAGTTTCAATGGTCAGCCGTTGAGCCATGACCCCATCCCCCGGGAAGTGGTTTCGGCGGAGCAGGCCAGAAAAGGTGGGCGCTTTGCTCTGGAGATCCAGCCGAAAGTGCCTGCCGATGGCTACAAACCCGGGACCTATCATGGCACCGTACAACTGATTTTCAGTGCCACGCCTCCCTCGGGTGTCTAGCACCGCCATGGCGCTCTTTTGTGGGTGGCAGACTGGCTGAAAGCCGTTCTGCCACCGGACTGCGCTGGCACAATTGGTCGGCGGCGCACGCCTGCGATTGTGCCAGCGCGGTTTACCGTTACAGACCGGCGCGTCTCATGGCATCACGAGTCAAGCGTCTGGCCAGACCCTTTTCCTCATCCACCAAATCGATCAGCACGCGGTTATAGGTCGCTTCGCTGATCGGTGTATCAGCGAACAGCACGGTGTCGGGGATCGGCAGATCGGCAGCGAGATCGCGCAGCCGGTTGCGCCGCTCGGTGCGCTGTTGATCCGTGGTCGAATCCAGCCATTCCTGCTGCACTTCGCGCAAGGTTTCCAATTGTTCGAACAGCTTCAGGTAGCGATGCTTGTTCGAGGCCAGGCGCGCTGGAAACTGTTCTTGCAGGTAGTTCTGCCAGAAGTCCTGTTCGAGCATCTTGTCCACCAGACCATCGCCTTCACCCAGTGCCAGCACCGTGTCGTACGCCGTATCAATCATCGCGTCAGTCACGCCCGACACCGGTCGGAACAACATGGATTCGGTCTGCCAGGGCAGGCCCAGGCGTCTGGCCAGGCCGGTCTGATATGCCAGATAGACTTCGACATCATCAGGATTGCCGCCGCGGCTGTCGACGTCCGCACGGGCAATGTCGTTCACCTGTTCCAGGCGCGCCGCGCCCTGGGCCAGGGTGACCAGTCTGTTTTCCAGTTCCCGGGGGCCGATCGCGTAGGCATAGGCCTCGGAAGCCAGCACGTTGATGCCCATGTGGTTGAACAACTGAGCGCCGGCGTCCGCGCAGTCCACCGGAGCGACCACCATGGTGAAGAGTTTTTCCCGCAGCCGACTGTCGTGGTGCACGGCATCGAGCATGCGCCACACACGCTGCATCAGTTGCTGGCGCAGTTCACCGCCGGCGCGGTAGTCGGCGAATTCGCGTACACCGAGCAGCGTCGCCATGAACGGTTGCGCGGCCGGTTCCTCCACCAGCTCCGACCAAGGCGTCTCGCGGTTGACGCCCCAACCGGGCACGTCGCTCCAGTAATCGGCGCCAAACGCGGAAATGATCGAGAAGTTGCGCGTGGGATCGGCCGGCAGAAGCGTTTCCTCGGGCAGGCCCACCGCGCGTCGGTGAGTCTGATAGATCACCTGATTGACCTCAGACAGGTTGACCACGTCCAGGCGTGTACGTGCCACCAGCCACTGTGCCTCGGAGCCGCTGATCACCTCCGCAATTGTCGTCAGCGGATTGCCGCGCAGGTCGAGCAAAAAGCCACGGGGACGAGGTCTGGCCAGAATGCCTTCAGGCCAGGCGGTCAGCCCGGTGTTCTTCAGGCCCACCACCTTGAGCCTGGGCATGCGTGACAGGTTCGGCGACAGCCCCAGCGGGTTGTCATCGAGTTTCAGCACTTCCAGGTACGTCAGGCTGCGTAAACGCTCGACGGCGGCGGTATCCAGCACAATCTTGTTATCGCTCAGACGCAAGCGCTCGAGCCGGCGCAAGGACGTGCCGATGCGCTCTGGCAAACGGGGCAGGTCGCAGCCTCTGGCGCTCAGTTCGATCAGGTGCGGGAAGTCCTTGAGCAAGCCGCTGGAATCAGTGGCAAAGCGTGTGTTATCGAGTTTGAGCACGGTGACCTTGTCGAGGAATTTTTTCAGTTCCGGACGTTTGGCCCACCAGGTTTCCAGGTTCAGTGAAAGCATTTCGCGCGACAGATCCAGCGCGTAAGAGGATGGATCGCTGCGTTGTCCCAAGTGTTCGGTCTTGCGTTCAAAACAAGCCAGCAGACGTTCGTGAATGTGTAATCCGCCGCCATCGCGAAAGCCATGGCTGCCCGGTCCCCAAGTGTCCGGTTGTTGATAGCGCCAGCGATTGACCGTTTCACGCAGTTCATCCAGATCGTTCTCCATCGCCTCGATGGCTTTGAGCGGTTCGCCCTGTTCGGTCAAGGCCTGGGCGAAGGCATCGACCTCGCGCGCAGTGAAGTGCGGATGCAGATCCTCGATGCGTTCATGCAGGCTCGCGCCGTCTCGGCTCAAACCGCCTCCGCGCACCAACAGCTGGGTGTCGAATTGAACAACGGGGCGGATCGGCGGTTCGGCCAGCACCGTGCGCCGTTCGCTCGGGGCGGTGGTTTTGGCAATGATCCATTGCTTGAGCTGCTCGGCGTCGCGGGTGCTGTAACCCAATACGCTTCGGCCCTGATGTTCGCTCGCGTAGAGAATCGCTTCATACAGACCGCAAGCCCGGCGCAGCAGTAGATTCGAGCCATCGCGCACCTGATAAAGGTTCTCGCCAGTGCGCACCAGCACCCGGACCCGCTCGGCCGACTCGGCGCCGGCCCTGCTGCGCAGGGGGCCGTCGAATGTTCCGTCACGGATGTCGATGCGCAACGCGCCAAAGGCATCGCTGTGATGGCGTAACGCGCCCAAGGCCAGGCGTTCGCTCTCGACCGTGATCAGCGCTTCGTGTTGCAGCCCTTGCGCCGCTCGAACCGACTGCACCTCAAACTCCAGCTCGCGGGCCAGGGTTTTCAGACGCAGCGGCACCTGCCGCCGCTGGGTGATCCGCTGCATTTCCAGAGGACGGGCCTGGCTAATAACACGTTCGGCCAGCACCGGCGTCAGTTGCGGGCAGTCGCGCAGTACCCGGGCGGCCGGGGCAGAAAGAGCCGGCGCCGCGTCCTCCGGTGCCGGGTGGCTTGCCAGGCGCAGCAGGGTATCGGCCAGCAGAGGCGGGGGCGGCGCGTTTTCCACATGCATGCGCCGCAGGATGTTCTCATCGGTGCCGGTCAACTGGCGAATCTGTTCCAGTTGCGCATCGCTGAATCCATCGGTGGCGTGGCCGATTCGGCGCATCAACTGCGGGCCTTGCCACTGGCGCGGGTTTTCCGATTCACAGACCCATGCGCCATGGCTGTTGTGCCTGAGTGTCGGCGCGTAGGCGTCGGGGCGGCGTGGATGACGAATCCGGTGTTCACCGCTCAGCGGATCCCGGGTCACCTCGAACACCTGCTGATCCAGCTTCACCACGTGCTTGCTGCCCAGCGGGTGCAAGCCTTGCGCATCGGGACGGGTGGTGGCGGGCAGTATCTGGTCGGTCAAACGATACGGAGTGAGGTCGGGGTTCCAGAGGCGCGTCTGGCCGTCGCTGAGTTTTACCGGCTTCAGGCTTTCAAAAAACGGCGAGAGCCTGACCAGTGCCGCGCTGCCCAGCTTGGCACCCGCAGCGAAAATCCCCAGTTGCACGATACTTTCCAGCACACCGATGGCTTGAGCGCCGGCTTGGGCCAAGTGACCTTCGGCCAGGTCGACGATTCCCTCGACAATCTGATCGGTGACCTGGTACGCGGTATAGGCCAGCATCAATACGCCCAGCTCGGGAACGAAGGGCACGGCCACCAGCATCGCCAGATTGAGCATGTCCGTCAGGATTTTTTCCAGGTTGTCCCACCATGCCCAGCGGGCCATGCGGTCGGCGTATTCGGTGGCTATCGCAATCTCCCGGGCATCGTTGAGAATCTTGTTGAGTTTCTGTTGGTAGAGGTACTGCCACAGGTCGCCGGTAAAGCGTGTTTCGCGATCCTGTTGAACCGGCGCCACGCGAAATTGCAAGTTGGGATGATTCACAGGCGTATCGCGCCAGTTGGGCAAGTTCGACCCGGAGGGCGTCGCCTGCCATGTCACATGGCTGAGGCGCTCATTCAGTCGGGCGAAGAAATAGCCTCGCTGGCGCTGCGGGACAAACTGACTGAAAAACCGCTGGTAAGACGAGGACGGAGAGGTGTCGCGCAACTGGCGGGTCAGCTCGGCCATGAACGCCAGTGAATCGGGATATTGCTTGAGTGGGTGCTCCGGGTCGTGGGGCACATAGGCCAGAACCGGCAGGGGCCGCGTGGCGGCAAGCGGGTCGGCGCTGATCAGTACAATGCCTGTCAGCGGTGTGTCCATCATCGTCAACGTGTGATAGCGCACAGCCTTGCCGTGCCACAGTACTTGTGCACGGTCTTCGAGCATGCCTTGCACCACTTCAAATGCCTGACGGTCGATGTCGCCCTTGAGCAGGGCCATGCGCGCGGCGACTCGCAGTGTCTGTTTCTGGCTGTGCGTCACCTTGAGCTGCAGGTATTGACGGGCCACCTGGTTTTTCGAAAGCACGAATTCGTGCAAGTGGGTCTGGTAGCGCGCGCCGATATCCAGCTCGCGACACAATGCCTTGAACTGCTCGATGCTGATCTTGTGCTTGAGTGCCTTGACCGAAAACTGCCCGAGCGCATCGGGACGGGTGATAAAGCAGGAGTCGGCAGTGAACGTTTCGTCGCTGGAAAAGTTATGCAATGCCGCGTCCAGCAGCGACACCGTGCGACTCTGCGTGCCGTTGGCAAAGTCATGCGCCCACCAGGACGTTTTGACTGGCATGTACAGCCGCACCCAGGTGTCCTCGACATCGTCCTCGACACCGAAGCGCTTCTTCAAGGCCTGTTGCAGCAAGGGTCTGGCGAAGGTGCGCGCATCCTGCAGCTTGCTCAGTGCGCGATCGATGTTGTTCTGCGCGGTCCATGCCTGGCGCATTTCATCCTTGAGTCGTTGATGCTCGCTGGCCGCAGCGCTGCGATGCCATGCAGGCATGGTCAAGGTGACGTTTTTCAATGATTCGACCCGTGCTGCCGAAGCCTTGTACAGCCAGTCGGGAAGGGCATCTTTAACCAGATCGTGATGGACACTTTTATGACCTTGGGCAGAAGGCGTCTGCTGCGATCGATACAGTGTCAGGGAAGGGTTGGGCATGGCCTGATCGTCCGTTGATCAAAATGGAGCGATCAGACTAAGAAATGACCCGGCGCGAAAAAAGCGCAAAAACAGGTTGGAAGCGCGGCGTGTTTACGCCGCGAAACAGCGGAAATTCAACGGCAAAAAATACTCCGTTACCACCCAGGCGCCAGCCTAACGTGCTGCGGTCATCGGGTCGGGCTGGCACAGGGTATGCGTACCCGGCTGCAGATACGGCGAAAGGATCGGCGCCATGCCCTTGAGCACCTGCACCGGCAGCGCCGAGGTGAACTTGAAGTTCTCCGCCGAACGCCCGGGGACGAACGCGGTAAGCGTGCCGAAGTGGTTGTTGCCGATGTAGAACACGAAGGTCGCGGTGCGGTTGATCGACTTGGAACTGAGGATCCGCCCGCCGGAGCCGATGGCTTCGATGCGGTTGTCGCCGGTGCCGGTCTTGCCACCCATCACCAATGGCGTGCCGTCGGCGGTTTTGAAACTGCCGGAAACGCGTTTCGCCGTGCCCGAGTCCACCACTTGCGAAAGGGCTTCGCGCATTGCCGTCGCGACCTCCGACGGCATCACCCGTTTGCCGACATGCGGGTCGTTGGTCAGGCGCGTTTCATAGGGTGTACCAGCGGCAAAGTGCAGGCTGTCGATGCGCAGGGTCGGCATGCGCACGCCGTCGTTGAGGATGGTGCCGATCAGTTCGGCCAGCGCGGCAGGACGATCGCCGGAGCTGCCAATGGCGGTGGCCAGCGACGGCACCAGATGGTCGAACGGATAGCCGACTTTCTGCCAGCGCTGGTGAATCTCGAGGAACGCTTCGATTTCGAGCATGGTACGGATGCGGCTGTCACGGGCGCCTTTGTGCTTGCTCTTGAACAGCCAGCTGTAGACTTCCTGGCGCTCGAACTGGCTGGCCTTGACGACCTGGCTGAAGGTGGCATCCGGGTTGTGCAGCAGGTAGCCCATCAACCACAGGTCCAGCGGGTGCACCTTGGCGATGAAGCCCTGATCCGGCAGATCGTAGGTGCCCGGGCCGTAGGCGTCGTACAGCCGGATCAGGCGATCGTCGGTGAGTTTTTCGGTGAGCTTGGCGCCTTTGAGGTGCGCGCGCACGAAGCTGTTGAAGTCTTCCTGACTGGCGTTGGGCAGCAGGTAACGATGCACGGCGGCCATGCGGATCGGCGTCGGGCGCATGCTGTCGAGGAAGGTGTCGAGGCGCGCCTGGGTGTCCTTGTTCTTGTACTTCTTCCAGAACTTGAGCAGGAAGGAGGTCCCCTCGCGGTCAGCGAAACTGGCCAGGTATTCCTGACGTCGCGGGTCGCGGTCGTCCTTGAGCAATTCGGCGCTGCTGTTGGGGCCGGAGTAGGTGACGTAGCGCACCACATCGCGCATCAGGCGAATGAACGGCAGGTTGATCGATTCGCGCAGGGCGTCGCGCAAGGTCGGCATGCGGCCGTTGTCTTCCTTGCGAAAGTTATGGAACACATGCAGGCCGCCACCGGTGAAAAACGCCTCGCCGGGGCTGGCGGAGTATTTGCGGTCGAGCGCGGCACCGAGCATTTTCGACAGGTCGTGATCCTTGTTCTGGATCAGATAATCGATCACCCACTGACTGAGACGATCCTGATCCGGCACCTCGACTTTCTTCAGTTCCGGCACGCTCATGGCGCCGTACTTGTCGTGCAGTTCGGAGATGATCTGCAAGTAAGTGGTGAGCACGCGCATTTTCGCCGTCGAGCCGAGCTCCAGCTTGCTGCCCTCGTTAATGTCGAACGGCTGATCGGTGCTGTCAGTCTGCACGCGTACCCGCGAGCCGTCCGGGGTCAGTTCGAACAGGGTGAAGCTGTAGCGCACCTGGGTGGTGCTGGTGGGGGTGAGCAGGCGTTCGCCAATCAGACCGATCTGCCCGGCGAACGCGGGATCGGCAAGTTTTTTCAGGTAGTCGGTGGCCTGGGTTTGCAGATCGCCCTGCAAGGTGCTGGTGGCTGACAGGTCGAGCCGATCGAGGTCGTACAGCGGGCGATTGAGCATCGTCGCCAGACGGCTGCGGGCAACGCTGATGCCCTTGTTGGTTTCGATCGGCTGGAGGGTCGGCTGGGTCTGCCAGTCGCGGTAAGTGACCTTGCTCGCGAGCGCGGCATCGGCCAGGGCGCTGTCGATCACGCCGTTCTGCTTGAGCAGGCGCAAGTGGCTGTCGGTGAGGTCGGCGAGTTCTTCACGGCCCTTGGTCAGGTAATGCGAAGGACGGCGCTGGGCGATCATCAGCGAGAGCATTTCGCGCAGGGCCAGGCCTTTGTCGGCCATGGTTTTCGGGTCGGTGGCCGGGCTGTTCAGCTGTGCATTGGCCTGGTTGAAGTCGCTGCCGTACCAGACCCGCAAACCTTCGGCCATTCCATGGACTTCACCATGCCCCGGCACGGCGGAGAGGGGCACGCTGTTGAGGTAGTCGCGGATGATGTTCTGCCGCGCGCCGAGGGTTTGCGGCCCGGGCTGATAGGCGCGCACGCTGGCGGAAATCATCTGGCGGATCTTCTCCGCACCGGACACCGTCAGGCCATCGGGCGAGTGCCGGTACTTCTCCAGCTGCGTCGCCAAAGTGCTGCCGCCCGCCGATTGCCCCGGCAGGTGCAGCAACTTCGCCACCTGCGACCAGGCGGCCATGCCGAAGCGCGGCCAGTCCACCGCCGGGTTGGCCAGCGGTTGTTTGGGGTCGAGCAGAAAGCGGTTTTCGATGAACAGCAAACTGCTGACCACCACCGGCGGAATGGCCGCAAAACTCGAATACAGCTGCTGCGGATACTTGTACTGATACAACGGCGCGGCGCGGCAATCGGTGATCGACAATCCGGCCTGGATCTTTTCCGAATAGGGCACGAACAGGCCTTTGTCGGTGTAGCTCAGCAGCGCCGGAGAAAACCGCGTCTGCTCGGTGATCACGTAGTCGCGCTTGAGCAGGCGCGGCAAGAATTCATCGAGAGAGCTGTAACCCAGACGCAGATCGAACGGCCCATTGCCCGGGTAGCGGATCGCTTCGCTGGGGCCCGGTTCCAGCTGATATTTGAGCGAGGCGGCGTACTGGCTCAGCTCCCGGGCCTGAAAACGCGAGGTGCGCATCTCCTTGCTCGCGGCCAGACCCACGACGATGGCAATAATCAGCAGCAATAACCAGAACGCCTTCCAGCCATGCCGGTTGCGGCGTTTTTTGGGGGGGACAGGCGCTTCATCCACACGTTCAGTCGGAACCACGGCTTTACTCGAATCGGTTTGCCACAAAGCGCCCATAGTCGATTGATCCATTCACGCAGATTGATCGGACTTGACTGAAGCTTAGACGGTGGTTGGTGATGGGGAAAAAAATGTGCGGGGTTTGAGTGGGGGTGGTTTCTGAAGAAAACTGTACCTGTGGCGAGGGAGCTTGCTCCCGCTGGACTGCGCAGCAGTCCCAATCCCTGTAGTCGCAATTTGTCTGAAACACCGCGTGCGCGGTAATACGACGGCTTCGCCGCCGAGCGGGAGCAAGCTCCCTCGCCACAGGGGAAGTGGGAGCTTTAGAGCCAGCAGGCGTCCCAAAGCGGGTAATCGCCAATCCGCTCCACCAATCCTGCTCGTAGCGGATTGGCGATGATGTATCGGGCGAAGGGTTTCAAGTCTTTACCATCACGGATGGCATGGTCGTGATAGCCGGTTTGCCAAAACGCGCCTTTTCGGTTCAGGGCGCGATTAATCGACAATGTGCTGCGGGATTTCACCGCTTGCATCAGACGTTCAATATGCATTTCTTCCAGCTGGACCAACCAATGTAAGTGGTCAGGCATCACCACCCAGGCTATCGAATCGACCCATCGCTGGTCATGAGCTCGCCGTAATTCCGCTACCAATAAACGACCGACCTGCCAATTGCTGAATATTCTGCGGCGCTGATGCACCACAGTAGTTATGAGATAAGCACGTCCTAACTCCGAACGACGCCCTCGGCGGAGCCGATGTGAATTTGGGGGTTTACGCATTCCGTTGCGTCCTTTGCGAGTTCAATCCTTATTCACGCTAGTCGCAGCATTCAAGAATTGGGTCTGCGATGACTGTACGAAATTTCCGAAAATTTCCAGATGTCGCCTTCTCTGTGGCGAGGGAGCTTGCTCCCGCTGGACTGCGTAGCAGTCCCAATCCCTGTAGTCGCAATTTGTCTGAAGCACCGCGTGCGCGGGTATTACGACGGCTTCGCCGCCGAGCGGGAGCAAGCTCCCTCGCCACAGGGGAATAGACAGCCAAGCACATCGAAACAGCTGTGCTAGAGCTATCACCTACGCAATACCACCAACGCAGGGGCATGACGGTGCACCAATGCTGTGCAATACTCGCTGGCCTTTTTAGTGGGGAAAAATCCTACGGAGTCCAGGTAATGCCTCTCCGTAAACCGGCGGAATGCCGAGATTTCCCGCTGAATGTTGCGGTTTATAGAGTGAAAAGCCCTGTCACAAGCTTTTTATACTGCACGCCCCGCTGATCTTGCAGGTCGGGACCTGCGAGACGCGTTTGCCCACGAGGCCGGCGCGGTTTCGGGAAGTTCAGGCCTATCGGTCGACGCTTCGCCACTCGGTGGTCATATCCAATAACAAGACGAGGTTGTATCCCTATGCCAGTCGGCAATCACCTGCCCCATGGCGAGACCGCTCACGGCGGCCCGCTCAAACGCGAACTCGGTGAACGGCATATCCGCCTGATGGCGCTCGGCGCCTGTATCGGTGTCGGCCTGTTCCTGGGTTCGGCCAAGGCCATTGAAATGGCCGGTCCGGCGATCATGCTCTCCTACATTCTCGGCGGCCTGGCGATCCTGGTGATCATGCGCGCCCTCGGCGAGATGGCCGTGCACAACCCGGTGGCCGGTTCGTTCAGCCGCTATGCCCAGGACTACCTCGGTCCGCTCGCGGGCTTTCTCACCGGCTGGAACTACTGGTTCCTGTGGCTGGTGACCTGCGTCGCGGAAATCACGGCGGTCGCCGTGTACATGGGCATCTGGTTCCCCGATGTGCCGCGCTGGATCTGGGCCCTGGCGGCGCTGGTCAGCATGGGTTCGATCAACCTGATCGCGGTAAAGGCCTTCGGTGAATTCGAGTTCTGGTTCGCCCTGATCAAGATCGTCACCATCATCGCCATGGTCATCGGCGGCGTCGGCATCATTGCCTTCGGGTTCGGCAACGACGGCGTGGCGCTGGGGATTTCCAACCTGTGGGCCCATGGCGGCTTCATGCCCAACGGCGTGACCGGTGTACTGATGTCTCTGCAAATGGTCATGTTCGCCTACCTCGGTGTCGAGATGATCGGCCTGACCGCCGGTGAAGCGAAGAACCCGCAGAAGACCATTCCCGATGCAATCGGCTCGGTGTTCTGGCGCATTCTGCTGTTCTACGTGGGCGCGTTGTTCGTGATCCTGTCGATCTACCCGTGGAACGAAATCGGCACTCAAGGTAGCCCTTTCGTGATGACCTTCGAGCGTCTGGGCATCAAGACCGCTGCCGGCATCATCAACTTCGTGGTGATCACGGCGGCACTGTCGTCGTGCAACGGCGGCATCTTCAGCACCGGGCGCATGCTCTACAGCCTGGCGCAGAACGGTCAGGCCCCGGCCGGTTTCGCCAAGACTTCCAACGGCGTGCCCCGCCGGGCACTGCTGCTGTCGATTTTCGCGCTGCTGATCGGTGTGCTGCTCAACTACCTGGTGCCGGAGAAAGTCTTCGTCTGGGTGACGTCGATTGCCACCTTCGGCGCGATCTGGACCTGGGTCATGATCCTGCTGGCGCAACTGAAATTCCGCAAAGGTTTGAGCGCCAGCGAACGTGCCGGCCTGAAATACAAAATGTGGCTGTACCCGGTCAGCTCTTATTTCGCGCTGGCGTTCCTGGTGCTGGTGGTCGGCCTGATGGCGTACTTCCCGGACACCCGTGTGGCGCTGTATGTCGGGCCGGCATTCCTGGTGCTGCTGACGGTGTTGTTCTACGTGTTCAAGTTGCAGCCGAGCGGTGAAACGCAGGGCGCGGTGCGTTCGGCCACTTGATGTAGTCGATAGCAAAAGCAAAAGATCGCAGCCTTCGGCAGCTCCTACAGGGTTAATACATTTCCCATGTAAGCGCTGCCGCAGGCTGCGATCTTTTGCCGTGTTACCGCCGGTCTGAAAGAGCGATACAAAGCGGCCGATCAGGCTCAAACCTGTATCTCTTTGCATTCCCGCGCGGCAGTAACCGAGGCGCAGACATGAGGGCGAGCGCATTTCTCGAGCGAGAGCTCAGTCAGCGGCAAGTCGTGCTGTTCTTCCTGCTTGCCACTGCGTTGTACGCCCTGCCGCTGCTCCTCGCCGACTTCCCCTACATTGACGACAACTGGCGTACGCTGGCCGCCGCGAATGCCTGGGCCGGGCAGGGCCGATTGTTTGCCGACTGGTTTTATCAGGCGCTGACGTTCACCGGGGCGGCACCGAACATCTATCCGTTACCCCTGTTGCTCGCGGTCGTGGCGATGAGTCTGGCGCTGACTCGGCTGACCGTTCACTACTTTGTCGAACCGACGCTGGCCTGTTGCCTGGTCGCGTTGCCGCTCTGGTACAACCCGTTTCTGCTGCAGAACCTGTCCTATCAATACGACGGCCCGATCATGGCCTTGAGCATGGTCGCGGTGATTTACGCCATCACGTTCGACGCTTCATCGCGGGTACAGCGCTGGCTGGTACCGGCGGCGTTGCTGGCGCTGGCGGTCGGGCTGTATCAGATCAGCCTCAATGTGTTTCTCGGTCTGTGTGGTGTCGAGTTGATCAGGGCTGTTCAGCAGCAAACGCAGTGGCCGCAGATCTTGCGGATGCTGGGCTGGAAGCTCGCACAAGCGGGCCTCGGCATCCTGATCTATAGCGTCACGGCTTATCCGTTCATGGAGACGTTGCGAAGAACGGATCTGCTGAACCCGGACACCCACCCGCTGTTGCAGATCGGTATCAATTTCTCTCGGGTGCTGCAGAATGTTGCGCTGCTGTTTCACGGCGGCTACTCGTGGGTTTTCGCTGCACTGGTGTTGTGTGCATTCGCGGGCTGTCTGCGTCTGGTTCGGGGCCGCCAACGCCGTTGGCCAAGCCTGCTGCTGTGTTTGCTCACGCTGCTCGTTCTGGTCTTGCTGGTGCCCGGAATCACCCTGCTGTTTCGGGATTTCAATGAAGGCGCGCGGACCCTGATGGGCTTCGGCGTGTTACTGCTGGGGCTGTTCTATCTGGCGCACGTTGCGCTGGCGTCCGGGCACCGCCGATTGCCCTTGCTGCTGATCATTGCGCTGCTGGCGACACTCTCGCTGTCCTTCGCCTATGGCCGGGTGCTGAGCCTGCAGAAAACCTTTGCCAACAGCGCGCTGAACAGCCTGAGCCACGACATCGCCGCCCATCGTGAGCTGCGTGAAGCGAAACGGATTTACCTCTCGGTCAGCTACTCCGATCGCTGGCTGGCCAGTGCGGCCGGTTCATTCGAACAGCTGCCGGTGTTGCACTATCTGCTCAACGTCGACTACTTCATCCTCGCGGAAAATCTGCCGTCGGCGGGCATCACCAACGTGGTCGCCGAACGCGAAAGGCGCAACGCCACCCACGTTGGTTATCAGGGTTTTCCTGCGTTGGTGGACAGCCTGTATTACCGGATTTACCTGATTGGCGATTACGGTTTCATCGTCATGAAGGAACCGCCTCACGGCAGGTTGCTGCAGTGGTAACCCTGACCGTCCGTCGCAATCCACCCCGCACCTGTAATTTCTGACAGTAGACCACTCAAGCGCCTTGCCCTAGCTTCGAAAGTCAGCCGGACCAAGCCATGGCAAGGAACCGTAATGAAAGGATTTCCTGCGCTGACAGTGATTGGCATCGCCGATGCACTTATCCACTGGCAGATTTTTTTCGTCCTGTGCAGCGCCATCGGGTTGACCCAGGCGGCCAGTAACTTCGCCGCATTCTGCGTGGCGGCGGCGTTCTCGTTTTACGTGAACCTGCTTTACACCTTTGACAGCAAAACCTCGGTATTGGGCTATTTGCTGTTTATGGGGCTGATGGCGGGAGCGAGCTTCGGTATAGGCGCGATTGCCGATACGCATGGCTGGCATGGATTGCTGACGGTGACGGTGTTTAGCGTGCTGAACCTGACGTTGGGGTACTGCTTTTTCCGGTATGTGCTGTTTCGTGGACAACGGACATGAAACCTTGGGTAGCCGCACCTTTTTTCAAGGACGCGAATGTTTCAGTGCGGGCCGATCAGCTGGCTCTGGCGGCAGTTCTGATTATTGCGCTGTTCGTGCGGTTCTACTCCATTACAGTCCCCGTAATCTGGTATGACGAGGCCTACAGCCTGCTGCTGGCTCGAGAAACGCCGGCGCGCATCTGGGCGTTGACCGAACTGGATGTGCATCCGCCGCTGTATTACGTGTTGCTGCATTACTGGGGCATGGCCTGGGGCGATTCTGCCGGGGCGGCACGGGGCTTGAGCGTGTTGGCGGACGTTGGCAGCGTGTTACTCGGCATCCAGTTGATGCGTCTGGTGGCCACGCGGCGGGCGACCTGGATGGCGGCACTGTTGCTGGCGCTGCTGCCCGTTTCGGTGCGCTACAGCCAGGAAGTGCGGATGTACACCCTGCTCGGATTCTGGCTGATGGCCGCGACCGTGGCGCTGGTCTGCTGGGCGCGGACACCCGGGCAAAAACGCTGGCCGTGCCTGTACGTGTTGCTGATGAGCGCGGCGTTTTACACGCATTATTTCGCCGCGGGCTGCGTGCTGGTGCACTGGCTGTTCTGGTGGCGGGCGCGAGCGGATCACGCCGCGAGCCTTTCACCCCGCGCGTGGTGCCTGGCCAACGCGGCGATTGTGCTGTTGTTTGTGCCGTGGCTGCCGAATCTGCTTGAACAATTGTCCGCCGGTGTCGCGGCGTGGATCGAGCCTGTGACCGTGCAGGCTGCACTGGGGCTGCCCTGGCAATTCATGTTGATGGAGCCGCGCGTGGCACCCGCGTCGTGGTGGCGGCTGGCGCCTTTGCTGCTGATCGTGCTCTGCGCAGTGCTGATCGTGGCGCAAGGCACCGGCGAGCGGCGTTACCGGCCGTTGCTGCTCGGCTATTTTTTTGTTCCGACGATCTCGCTGTTTGTCCTGGCGCTGTTCATGCCGCTGTTTCTTACGCGCTATCTGGTGTTCGCGGCCCCCGGCATCCCCCTGCTTATCGCCGTGGCACTGGACTCGTTGGCACGCCGATACCCGCGCCCGGCCATGGCGCTGTTCGTGCTGGTGGTCGTCGGACAATGCTACGGCCTGGCGATGGTCTATCGCCAGACCGATGGCATGAATGGCACCGAGATGCGCCGGGACTACCGGTTGGATGGGCTGGCCAGCCAGATCGAACGCGAGGCCCAGCCCGGCGATGACATCGTCCTCGACTCGCTGATTTCGTACTTGCCGTTTCTCTACTACAACACCAGCGCCATTGAGCCGCGGTTTCATGTGCGCACGGCATTCCCGGCGTTCCTCGCCTCCTCGGTTCGCGGTGGCTACGCGCTGATCCCGCTCGCCAGGCGCTGGATCTATTTCCATGACCCGGCGCTGGTGCAATGCCGCCAGCACCGAGTCTGGTGGATACCGCTGGAATCGCCCGATCACTTCCGCACCCTGTTCAGCGGCGATTGGCAAACGCGGCAGACGTTGTGGAGCGGCTCGGCGGTGGCCTACCTGTTCAGCGTCAACACCGCGTCAGTCGCGACCGGTGGCCTTAAGCCGCGGCCACCTCCTGCGGCTCGAAACTGTCAGCCCGGGCCATCTGCCACATCCGCGAGTAGAACTCGCCATTGACCTCGCCCGTGAGCAACTCACCTGGCTTGAGGAACACATGCAGCTGCGAGAACAGCTTGATCTCGGTCGCCGACATGCGTCGCACCAGGTGCTTGGCCGACAGTTGCGACGGATGCTCAAGACCGGCCGCCGCCAACATTTCTGCCAGTGCCTTGAGCGTGTTGCGGTGGAAGTTGTAGACGCGCTGGGCCTTGTCCGGGACCACGAGGGCGCGCTGGCGCAGGGCATCCTGGGTGGCAACGCCGGTCGGGCATTTGTTGGTGTGGCAGCTTTGCGACTGGATGCAGCCGATGGCGAACATGAAGCCGCGCGCGGAGTTGGCCCAGTCGGCGCCGATGGCCAGCACGCTGGCGATGTCGAACGCGCTGACGATCTTGCCGCTGGCGCCGAGCTTGATCTTGTCACGCAGGTTCAGGCCGACCAGCGTGTTGTGCACAAACAGCAGGCCTTCGCGCATCGGCACGCCGATGTGGTCGGTGAACTCCACCGGTGCGGCGCCGGTGCCGCCTTCCTTGCCGTCGACCACGATGAAGTCCGGCAGGATGCCGGTTTCCAGCATGGCCTTGGCGATGCCCATGAACTCCCACGGATGCCCGAGGCAGAACTTGAAACCCACCGGTTTGCCGCCGGACAGCTCACGCAGTTGCTGGATGAACTGCATCATTTCGATCGGCGTGGAAAACGCGCTGTGGCGTGACGGCGAGATGCAGTCTTCGCCCATCTGGATACCACGGGTGTCGGCGATTTCCTGGGTAACTTTGTGCTTGGGCAGGATCCCGCCGTGGCCGGGTTTGGCGCCTTGGCTCATCTTGATTTCGATCATCCGCACCTGCGGATTCTGTGCCTGAGTGGCGAAGCGCTCCGGGTCGAAACGGCCGTCGCTGGTGCGGCAGCCGAAGTAGCCGCTGCCCAGTTCCCAGGTCAGGTCGCCGCCGTGTTCGCGGTGATACGGGCTGATGCTGCCTTCGCCGGTGTCGTGGGCGAAGTTGCCGAGTTTGGCGCCCTGGTTCAACGCGCGGATGGCGTTGGCGCTGAGCGAACCGAAGCTCATGGCCGAAATGTTGAACACCGACGCCGAATACGGCTGCGTGCATTGCGGGCCGCCGACGGTGACGCGGAAACTGCTCGGGTCGCTCAATGGCGCCGGGCGCATCGAGTGGCCGATGAATTCGAAGCCCGATTGATAGACGTCGATCAGCGTGCCGAAGGGTTTGTCGGCGGTTTCGTTCTTCGCCCGCGAATAGACCAGCGAGCGCTGGGCGCGGGAGAAGGGCAGGGCGTCGCTGTCGGATTCCAGCAGGTACTGGCGGATCTCCGGGCGGATGCCTTCGACCAGATAGCGGATGTTGCCCAGGATCGGGTAGTTGCGGCGCACCGCGTGCGGGCTCTGCAGCAGGTCGAACAGACCAAGCAGGCTCAGTACGCCGGTGACGGCGGTGATCGGCCACAGCCAGTCGTGTTCGAGAAAGGGCAGGCTGGCGAGGGTGAAGATCACGCAGACGGCAAAGAAGGCGTAGCGGCTCAGGAGTGACAGGCTCATACGGTTTCCTTGGTTCGGACTCAATGATTACCCATGGCGCGCAGACTGGCTTGTTCTTGTGGCGAGGGAGCTTGCTCCCGCTGGGTTGCGCAGCAGCCCCAAACCTGGCCATCACGGTCTGTCTGATGCATCGCGTGTCCAGGTTTTGCGACTGCTGCGCAGTCGAGCGGGAGCAAGCTCCCTCGCCACAGGGAATTCCAAGCTTCAGATATCTCCTGCATGCCAAGGCTTTTCAGGCGTTCTGCGCCTGGAGAAAAATCGAAAACAGCTCCGACTGGGATTTGATCCCCAGCTTGCTGTACATGTGTTTCTTATGGACTTTCACGGTTTCTACGGAGATTTCCAGCTTACGGGCGATTTCTTTACTGGAGCAACCGCTGAGCATCAGACGCCCGACATCCAGTTCCCGGGCAGTCAGTTGCGCACCCTTGAGTTGCTGCACCGACGCTTCCAGTTGCACCCGCCAGTCGGCCGGTGCAGGCGCGGCAGCGAGGGCCACGGTTTCGTTGATTTCGTACGGCAGGCGCTGGCGCAACAGACCCAGCACCCAAGGCTGGATCAATGACAGCAATGCAATCTGTTCGCCAGTGAAACGTTGTTCACTGCCCAGCGACAGGCACAACGTGCGTTCGCCTTCGAGCTGGCAATTGAACTGGATTTCGTCGGCGACCACATTCAGACGAAAGTATCGCTGGTAATACTCGGTCAGCTCGAAATGCTCCGGTGCCACCTCCGACAGGCGGTACAACCCGGTGCGCGACTGCTCGCGACAGGCGATGTAGAACGGGTCGAGCAGGTACAACCCGCGCAGATAATCCTGAAACAACGGGTCGGGACTGCCGTCTTCGCCGGGGCATTCGGCGAACACTTGCGGGTGCTGATCGGCGCTGAACAGCAACACCACCCAGCTATCGAACGCCACGTACTGGTCGAGCAGACGCACCAGTTGTGCCCAGAAATTCGGCTTGTCCAGCGCATCGATCAACTGCCCGACGGCGCGGTGCCAAGTGATGTCATCAAACGAAACGGTCATGAATCTACCCCTATCGGGTTACCCCGGCCGCGTGATTCCCTGCCGGTTGCTTGCTGCGCATACTGGCCCACAGACAGCCACCGGGCAATCTTTCAGCGCCCGGCCCTGACCACAAGGACTCGCAATGAAAGTCGAACTCGCCCAACTGGCGGGCCGTGACAATGGCACCGCATACAACCTCGAACGCGCCCTCGCCGCGATTGCCGCGTGCGGTGCCGACACGCAACTGATCGTATTCCCGGAAACCCACTTGATGGGCTTCCCGACGGCCGACACCGTGGCGCAGATCGCCGAGCCGCTGGATGGCCCGACCGTCCGCGCGGTGCAGGCCGCTGCCCGCGAGCGCAACCTCGCCGTGGTGATCGGCATGGCTGAGAACGACAACGGTCGCTTCTACAACACCACGCTGCTGATCACCCCCGAAGGCATCGCCCTCAAATACCGCAAGACCCACCTTTGGGCGTCGGATCGCGGCGTGTTCGAGGCCGGCGACCGCTACGCCACCTGCGATTGGAACGGTGTGCGCGTCGGCCTGCTGATCTGCTACGACATCGAGTTCCCGGAGTCCGCCCGCGCGTTGGCGCAACTGGGCGCCGAGTTGCTGATCGTGACCAACGGCAACATGGACCCGTACGCCCCGACTCACCGCACCGCGATCATGGCCCGTGCTCAGGAGAATCAGGCGTTTGCGCTGATGGTCAATCGCGTTGAGGCCGGGGATGACGGCTTGATGTTTGCCGGCGGCAGTGCGCTGGTCGATCCGCTGGGGACGTTGCTGTTCGAGGCGGGGCGCGAAGAAGGGACGTTCAGCGTCGAGCTGGATTTCGACCGGTTGCAGGTCGCGCGCCAGGATTACCGCTATCTGGATGATCAGCGGTTGAAGCTGCCGGGGGAGGTGGTAGAGCACGCGTGCGGATTGCGTGAGTTGCTGATTCCTGCGCGCTGAAGATCAAAAGATCGCAGCCTTCGGCAGCTCCTACACCATTGCACTGCGTACTCCTGTAGGAGCTGCCGAAGGCTGCGATCTTTTATCGATTCATCTGACTCACCCAAAAAAACAAAGCCACACCCGAAACATTCGCCGAACTCGGCTCTGCCATAAATCCAATAACATTCGGAGTAAGTCGCCCATGGCTCGTTTGCAACGCACCCTGTCATTAGGGTC
The DNA here is from genome assembly GCF_055760375.1 of Pseudomonas sp. m6p. Lineage (NCBI taxonomy): Bacteria > Pseudomonadati > Pseudomonadota > Gammaproteobacteria > Pseudomonadales > Pseudomonadaceae > Pseudomonas > Pseudomonas sp. m6p. Next base: position 4,421,219 of record NZ_CM147084.1, on the reverse strand, counting down.
GGTGGTGCTGTTCGGCATCGCCTACATGACGCCGATCATTGTCCTCGGCACCTTTGGCATCCTCGCGCAATCCACCGCCGGCATGGTCCCGGCAGCGTACCTGGCAGCACTGGTGGCGATGTTCTTCACCGCCATGAGTTACGGGCGCATGGCCGCCGCGTTCCCGGTTGCCGGTTCCGCCTACAGCTACGTGCGCAAGGCGATCAGCCCCAGGCTCGGCTTCATCGCCGGTTGGGCAGTGTTGCTCGATTACCTGTTTCTGCCGATGGCGATCTGGCTGATCGGCGCGGCGTACCTTGCTTCGGCATTCCCGTCGATCCCGCAGTGGATCTGGGTGCTGGCGTTCATTGGCATCACCAGTGCGATCAACATCGTTGGCCTGAAACTGGCCAACGGCATCAACGCCTTGCTGATGCTGGTGCAATTTCTGGTGCTGATCGCCTTCGTCGCGCTGTGTGTGCACTACGTCGGCGGTGATGCGCGCACGCCGTTGTGGTCGATCAAACCGTTCTTCAACGGTGACATGCAAATGCCGCTGATCATGAGCGGCGCGGCGATTGCCTGTTATTCGTTCCTCGGCTTCGACGCGGTCAGTACGCTGACCGAAGAAACCCGCGACCCACGCCGCACCATTCCACGGGCGATCATGTTGATCACCCTGATCGGCGGGCTGATCTTCGTCGGCGTGTCGTACTTCGTGCAGATCGCCCACCCGTCGTTCCAGTTCGACAGCGTCGACTCGGCGGCCTATGAAATCGCACGCAACATCGGCGGCGACCTGTTCGTCTCGATCTTCCTCATCGGCCTGATCGTCGGCCAGTTCGCTTCGGGGCTGTCGGCCCAGGCCAGCGGTTCGCGCTTGCTGTTTGCCATGGGGCGCGATGGCGTGTTGCCCAAGTCGTTTTTCGGCACCTTGCATGCGCGCTTCGGCACGCCGGTCAACAGCATCCTGCTGTGTGCGGTCGTGGCATTGCTGGCGCTGAAACTCGATGTGACCACCTCAACCTCGTTCATCAACTTCGGTGCGTTCCTGGCATTCAGCCTGGTCAACCTGTCGGTGATTTTTCATTACTGGATCGGTGGCGAGAAAAAAGGCCCGCGTGAGCTGGTGCTGTTTCTGATCTTCCCGTTCATCGGGCTGCTGGCGGACGTGTGGCTGATGGTCAGCCTCGATCACCTGGCGGTGTATCTGGGCTTGAGCTGGCTGACGATTGGCGTGGTGTATCTGGCGGTGCTCACTGGCGGCTTTCGGCGGCAGCCGCCGGAGATGGATTTTCAGGAAGCGACCTGAGGCGCCTCAGGCCGCGGGCCGGCTCTGACGCATCGGCAACTCGACGCGGAAGGTCGTGCCCACCCCCGGTTCGCTGCGGACCGAAATGTCGCCACCGTGTTTTTTGACAATGCCGTAGGACAGCGACAGGCCCAGCCCGGTGCCCTGGCCAACCGGTTTGGTGGTGAAAAACGGATCGAAGATTTTCTGCAGGATGTCCGGCGCAATCCCGGCGCCGGTGTCCGCGACTTCCACCCAGGCCGTGTCCTGCTGCTGCCCGGTGCGCAAGGTGATGGTGCCGCGCTCGGGGCCCATGGCCTGAGCCGCGTTGACCACCAGGTTCATGATCACCTGATTGATTTGTGACGGCAGGCACTCGATATCCGGCAGCGGCTGATATTCCTTGATCAGGTCAGCCTTGTACTTGAGTTCGCTGGCGACAATGTTCAGGGTCGACTCGATGCCTTGCTGCAGATTCGCCCACTGCCATTGCTGATGGGTATCGACCCGGGAGAAATCCTTCAGATCCTTGACGATCTGTCCGACCCGGCCAATGCCTTCCTTGGACTCGCGGATCAGTACCGGGATGTCTTCGAGCAGAAAATCCAGATCGGCGTCTTTGCGCAGCTGCTCAAGCCGGGCCACGGATTCGCTGTCTGGCGTGGCGCCCAGCGTCTGCCAGGCATCGAGTACGCTGAGCAACTGATTGAAGTAGCCGTCAAGGGTGCCGAGGTTGGAGGAGATGAAGCCGATCGGGTTGTTGATTTCATGGGCCACGCCAGCCGCCATTTGCCCCAGTGAAGCGAGCTTTTCCGACTGCACCAGCTGACTTTCCAGTTGCTTGCGTTCATCGATTTCGCGCTGCAGAGCTTCGCTGGCCTGCTTGAACTGGGCGGTGCGCTGATCGACCAGATGTTCCAGGTGATGCATCTGCAAGGAAGCGCGTTCGGTCATCTGCCATTTGGTCAGCAGGGTGTTGGCCATTTGTTGCACTTCAATGTTGTCGAACGGCTTTTTCAGAATCAGTAATCGGTCATGCGCCTGCAGCCGTTCGAGCAGTTCATCCCAGGAGTAATCCGAGTAGGCCGTGCAGACCACCACCTGCAACAGCGGATCCTGTTGCCAAAGGTGTTCGATGGTTTTCGCGCCGTCCCAGCCGTCGGGCATGCGCATGTCGACGAAAGCCAGTGCGTAGGGGCGTTGTTCGTGCAAGGCCTGCATCAGTTTGCCCAGGCCTTCCTCGCCGCCGTAGGCCGAGTCCAGCTCGAACGGCGGACGTTCGGCGCGCACCTGTGCACCAAACAACGCCGCCTCCATCTCGTCCAGTTCCACTGACTGCGCCGCCGGTGGCGCGAGAATCTTGCGGAAGTCTTCATGAATCGACGGCATGTCGTCGATCAGCAGAATACGGCGGTTCGACAGCTCGCTCATGCGTTCTCCGTGACGCTGATCAGGGGAATCTGCAAGGTGAACAGCGCCCCCTTGCCCGGTCCGTCGCTGTGCGCGGTGAGGTGCCCGTTCATCTCGATGGCCGCCAGTGCGCAGCTGTGCAGACCGAAGCCGTGGCCTTCCTTGCGGGTGGTGAAGCCGTGGGCAAAGATCCGCGTCATGTTTTCCGGAGCAATGCCTTCGCCATCGTCCTTGACGCTGATTTCGAGGAAGCTGTCATCGACGATTTTTACCGCCAGCGTGATGGTGCGAGGGCGGTTGCTGAGGTCGGACATGGCGTATTTGGCGTTGCTGATGAGGTTGATCAGGATCAGCAGCAAACGGTGTTTATCGCCCATCACCTGCGGCACCTCGGCGTACTCCCTGACCACCGTGACGTGGTGTCGGGTCAGCGCTCCGGCGTTCATGCGCAAGGCGTCTTCGAGCAATTCATTGATGAACAGCGGTTCAGTCATGCTGTTGGCGCCGGCGTAGGACTGCTGGGTGGCGACGATGTCCTTGATGTGATCGACGCTTTTGTTCATCTGGTTCAGTTCGTCGACCATTTCCTGCTGTTCCTGGGCAATCGCACCCACCAGCTGATTGAGGTAACCGGGGAGCAATTTGCCCTTGGGGTCTTCGCACAGAAAGGCGCCGAGGTCATGCGGGTGTTCGTTGATCAACTGCATGGCCTTGCCCAGGCCCTGGGTCTTGCTGTTGCGCAGCTTGCGCGTGATCAGGTCGCTGGAGATATTCACGCTGTTGAGCACGTTGCCGACGTTGTGCAGCACGTTGGTGGCGATTTCCGCCATGCCGGCCTGACGCGCCGCGTCGAGCAGTTCGCTCTGGGCGTCCCTGAGTTCGCGGGTACGTTCCTCGACCCGTTGCTCCAGGGCATCGTTGGCCGTTTGCAGGGCCGTGTTGACCCGATTGATCTCGGCGAAACTGCCGATCAGGCGGATCGCCAGCCACACCAGCGAGAGCATCAGCAACACCGAAAACAGCAGCAGGTAGAAGTGGTATTGGCGGTCGACCCGGTCGGCGCGCTGTTGATCGCGATCGAGCAGAGTGGTGAGGGTATCCAGGCGCTCGGCCACGGGAATGTTTTCGATGCTTTCGAGCAACTGATTGACCAGCGGCTGCTCGCGCGCGATCAGGCTGATGTGGTTGCTCATGATTTTGATCGGGGTTTCAAACGCCGGCGGCAGCCGTTGCGCATTGACCTTCAGTTTGTTCAGGCCGACCTCGATGTCGGCGGCCCTGTCGTCGGAAGTGACCTGGGCGAACTCCAGGGCACTGAGCAGCAGGTCGTAAGTGTCGGTGGTGATGTTTTGCAGCTGTAATTTATCCAGGTCCGACAGGTTGGCGAGTTGCTCCTGAATGTCGTCTTCGGCGGTGGGTAAAAAGGCCAGGGAATTGCGCAACAGTGCGTTGTGCGATTTGAACTGTTCGACCAGGCGGATCTTCTCCTGCATCGCCTGCAGAAAACCCTCGTGGGCGTCGTTCCATTGCGCCGAGTCGTTGCGGCCATGCCCGGCCTCGATCGCGTCGAAGCGCGCCCAGAGCCGGTTCATCTCGGTCATGGGTGACACCAGCGGATCGTAATTGTGGGTGAGCGCCACTCGCGCCTTGAGGATCTCGTTTTCCCACAGCGAATTCTGCTGTTTGATCTGCCGGATCAGATCCCGCGACTCGGTATAGGTCATGGTCTGGTCGGAGCTGGACTTGAAGTACAGAAACAGCAGAATCGAAGCCAGCACCAGAGCGACCAGCGTGAGCAACAGCAGACTGCGCCGACGGGAGATGTTGATCATGGCTTGCCTTCCCTTTGGCCGGTCAGGGTCTCGAGAAATAGAATGATCAGCCGTTTGTCCTCTTCGGTCGGCGTGCGTCCCAACTGATACTGGAACATCACATCCACCGCCTTTTCGAGGGTGTCCGCCGAGCCGTCGTGAAAGTAGGGCGCGGTCAGCGCGACGTTGCGCAGGCTCGGCACTTTGAAAAATTCACGATCCGCTTCGTCCCGGGTGACGTTGAAGCGGCCTTGATCAGCCACGGTCGGGTTGCCGCGATCGGCAATGTAATCGCCGAACACGCCAAACTTCTGGAACATGTTGCCGCCGATGTTCACCCCTTGATGGCAGGCGATGCAGCCGTATTCCTTGAAGCGCTGGTAGCCGTACTTTTCCTCGAGGGTGAGGATGTCGGTGTTGCCCAACAGGTATTGATCGAAGCGCGAACCGGGCGTCAGCAAAGTACGTTCGAAACTGGCCAGCGCCTGCTGGACATTGGCCTGGGTCACGCCGTCCGGGTAGGTGGCGGCAAAGTCGCGACGGTAGTCGGGGTCGTTCGAGATCCGCTCGATAACAGTGCGCCAGTCGCTGCCCATTTCATGGGGACTGGTGATGACGACGTTGCTTTGTTCCTCCAGCGTTTCGACACGGCCGTCCCAGAACTGGCGGAAATTGAGGGCGGCGTTGAACACGGTCGGCGTGTTGACCGCCACCGGTTTACCGTCGAAGCCCAGCGACAGGGCGCGGCTGTCGGCACCGTTCTTGTCCAGTTGGTGGCAGCTGGCACAGGACAGCGTGTTGTTGATCGATAACCGTGGTTCATGGAACAGGCGCCGACCCAGTTCCACGCGGCGGACGTCCTGCTGCGGCACCGCGGGCAACGGTTTGAGCGGCTCGTCCAGCGGCTCGGCACTGGCCCCGGCGCAGAGCCCGCAGAGCAGCAACACGATGGCGTGGTGGAAAAGACTCATCGGCAATCGTCTCCCTGACTCAGGGCCGTTTTCAGCGTGTTGATCAAATCGTCCACGGCATGGCTTCGCTGCCGGCCAGCAAGCGCGCAAACGCGTCTGCCGGCAGGGCCTTGCTGAAAAAGTAGCCCTGACCTTCCTCGCAGTGATGCGCCTTGAGAAAGGCCAGTTGTTCGGCGGTTTCAATACCCTCGGCAATGACGTTCAGCCCCAGACTCTTGCCCAGATGGATGATGGCGCTCACCAGTGCGGCATCGTTGGGGTCGTTGCACAGGTTGCGAATGAACGACTGGTCGATCTTCAGCACATCGATGGGAAACCGCCGCAGGTAACTCAGGCTGGAATAGCCGGTGCCGAAGTCATCGATGGCCAGGCGCGTGCCCAGCGTTGTCAGGCGCTTGAGCGCGGTCATCGTCGCCTCGACGTTTTGCATCAGCACGCCTTCGGTGATTTCCAGCTCCAGGCAGTCCGGGGCCAGGCCCGTCTGCTCAAGCACGCGCTCGATGCCGGCGACGAAGTCACGCTGGCGAAAATCGATCGGCGAAGTGTTGACCGACATGCGGATCGGCGGCAGTCCGGCGACTTGCCAGTCGCGGGTCTGACGACAGGCCTCAGCCAGCACCCATTTGCTCAGCGGCACGATCAGACCGCTGTCCTCGGCCACCGGGATGAAGTCCGACGGATAGACCCAGCCGTGTCCCGGTTTCTGCCAGCGTATCAGGGCTTCGGCACCGACCACTGTGGCCGTGCGCAGGTCGATTTTCGGTTGGTAGTGCAAGACGAATTCGTGCTCATGCAGCGCGCGGCGGATGCCCGACTCGATGCTGTGCTGTTCCCGGGCGTGCTGGTTCATGGCTTCGATGAAGAAGCCAATGTTGTCAGGGCCGTGCTCCTTGACGTTGCGCATCGCCGTCTCGGCTTTCTTGATCAGCTCGATGGCTTCGAGGCCATCTTCGGGATAGACGCTGATGCCAACGCTGGCGGTGACGCTGACGTCGTGGCCGGCAATCGCTTGCGGCAGGCGAATGGCGGCCAGCAGTTTTTCCGCGAGGCCGTGGGTTTGCTGGGGATGGTTGATGTCGCCAAGGATCACCACGAACTCGTCCGAGCCATAACGAAACACCGAGTCGGAATCACGTACGCAGGACAGCAGTTGCCGGGCGACCCGTTTGAGCATCTCGTCGCCCGCCGGATGGCCCAGTGCATTGTTGATGCGCTTGAAGCGATCCAGACCGAGGAACATCACCACCAGTTGCTTGTCATGGCGCCGGCATACGGCGATGGCCTGGCTCAGACGATCGCCCAGCAGGGTGCTGTTGGGCAGCTCCGTGAGGCTGTCGTATTGCAGCAGATGCGAGACTTTGAGCAATTCGTGCACCCGCGCCTCGATGGTCTGCTCGAGGCTGAGCATCTTCAGCGCCGCGTCCTGCGCCAGCTGCCACTTCCAGGTCAGCGCGTTGGCCATCTGGCGGATTTCCAGACTGTCGAACGGCTTTTTCAGGATCAGCAACTGGTCGCCGAACTCCAGCCGTTCGGCCATCGCCTCCCAACTGTAGTCGCTGTACGCGGTGCACAAGGCAATCTGCAGGTTCGGATCGACCCGCCACAATTGTTCGATGGTTTCCAGGCCATCCCAGCCGGGCGGCATGCGCATGTCGATGAAGGCGAGGGCATACGGGTTGCCGCTGACCAGCGATTGTTTGACCAGAGCCAGAGCTTCCTGGCCCTGATAAGCGGAGTCGAGCTGGAAGCTCAGGTGCGGCGTCTGCTGGGTGCCGAACAGCGTCTGTTCCAGTTGATTCAGATCGACGGCGTCCTGAACCTGTGGGGCAAGGATCTTGCGAAAGTCGTCGTGAATCGCCGGCGTGTCGTCGATGATCAGGATGCGCCGGTTGGTCTGGGGGAACGGCGTTTTCATCACTCGTCCTCCTTCGGTGCCGGGTGAGCACTGTCCTTGAGCAATTGCCCGGCCTGTTCGGCGTTGACCGCCGCGCTGAAATACAGCCCGCGCGCGCTGGGCAGCGGGGCTGCGGCAGGTGGCGCGCACGGTTGATCCGGCGACGGCTGGCCTTCAGCGATGATGCCGATGTCCAAGTCCCGGGCGAAGTTGACGATGGCGCGCAAGGCGTTGGCACCGGCCACATCGTGAGCGGCATTGTCGATGACGCTCTGGGCCAGTTTGAGCTGATTGACCCGGTAGGTTTTCAGGTAATCGAACGAGGAATATTCGGTGCCGAAATCATCGATGGCGATGGTCACGCCCAGTTCACGCAGGCGCGGCAACGCGTCGTTGTGCGTCCACTTGGTCTGGGCCAGCGTGGCCTCGGTGACATCGAAGCGCAGGTCCCAGGGGGCGAGCTCCCAGCGGGCGGTGGTGCGCAGCACGGTATAGATCAGTTCCGGGCCGCTTTTGAGTTGCGCCAGGGAAATCTTGATCGCCATCACGGGCGGCGCCACCCCTTGATTACGCCACAGATGCATCTGATGGCAGGCGTGATCCAGCACCCAGCGTCCGAGCGGAATGATTGCGCCGGTTTTCTCCGCGATCGGCACAAAGTCCGCTGCCGGCAGCAGGCCGCGCCGGGGATGCTGCCAGAGGACTTGTGCCTCCATGCCCAGAATCCTGCCGCTGTGCAGATCAACTTCCGGTGCGTAATGCAGCCGCAGTTGATTGCCTTCAAGGGCGGTCATCAATTCGCTGACCAGGGTCATGCGCTCGGCCACTTCCCGAGAAATCTCCTCGGAGTGGAAGTGATACTGATTGCGGCCCATTTCCTTGGCGCGGTACAGCGCCATGTCGGCCTGCCCGAGCAGGCTGTCGGCATCGAGACTGAGCTCGCTGTAACTGCTGATGCCAATGCTCACCGAAATGTGCAGTGCATTGCCGGCCAGGTTATAGGGTGCCAGCAACGCGTCGCGGATGTTGGCGGCCATCGCCGCCGACTGGGTCGGGTCACTGACGTCCAGTTGCAGGATCGCGAATTCATCGCCACCCAGACGCGCCACCACGTCGCTTTCGCGGACACCGGACTTGATGCGCCGGGCGACCTCCTGCAGCAGCAGATCGCCAACCGGGTGACCGAGGGTGTCATTGATCCGCTTGAAGTGGTCCAGATCCAGGTAAAACACCGCAAACGGCATCGCGCCGCGTCGCGCAGCGGCAAACGCCTGGTGCAGGCGTTCGATCAGTGTGGCGCGATTGGCCAGGCCCGTCAGGCCATCGGAGCGGGCGAGCAAGGCCAGTTTGTCCTCGGCCTGACGACGTTCAGTGATGTCGAGGATGATGCCTTCGACTTCCAGCAGACGGCCGTCCTGATCGCGTACCGGGATGTAGCGGTTCTCCACCCAGCGCCAGGTGCCCTGGCCGGTGCGCATGCGGAATTCGATGGACGCGCCCGACGCATGCCGATCCAGTACCCGGGCCATTGCCGCGTCGACGCTGGCCTGATCGTCCGGGTGAATCAGGACCTTCGCCCAGTCGGGCGAACCCACCAGGTCGGCGGCGACATGGCCGTAGCGGGTGATGTTGTGGGAGATATACATCAGCGCGAATGAGGGCTCGCCACGCAAGCGGTAAAGGATGGTCGGACTGTTCTGCACGATCACGTTGGCGTCCGACAGCTCCCGGGTCCGCTCCTGCACTGCGTGCTCCAGCAGGCTCATTTTCAGCTCGGCGTCTTCGGTCATTTGCCATTTGACCGTGAGGGCGCTGGCCATCTGCCGAATCTCGATCGCGTCGAAAGGCTTTTTCAGAATCAGGAGCCGGTCGTTCAGTGCCAGGCGTTGGTCGATGTCTTCCCAGGAGTAGTCGGAATAGGCCGTGCACAGTGCGACTTGCAGTTTGGGGTCGACTTGCCATAGCCGTTCGATGGTCTCCAGGCCATCCCAGCCTGGCGGCATGCGCATGTCGATGAAGGCCATGGCGTAGGGGCGGTTTTCAGCCAGCGCGGCTTCGAGTTTTTCCAGGGCTTCCTGGCCCTGAAAGGCCGAATCCAGCTCGAAGTGTGGGGTGTGCCGGACAGACGAGGTGCCGAACAACAGGTTCTCGGTTTCGCCCAGGCCATCGTCGCCGGGAACGACGGGGCTGAGAATCTTGGCAAAGTCGTCATGGATCGCCGGACTGTCGTCGACAATGAGCACGCGGCGATTGACCGGCGCGGTGGGCGGGTTCATGTCGCGCCCTCCTCGGGAAGGCGTGCTGTGATCATCCGGGGCATCCTTTTCCCTCGCCATTGCCTGTTTTGTAAGCCGATGGAGTTCTTTGCCGTGTACAGCATAGTCGGCCCCTCGGTACTGCGCTGGCCGCGCCGGACGAAGATTTACGTGAATGCACTGAAAAATCATCTAGCCTTGGACTCAGGCGCGGGCCAGTGGGGCGGTCGGTCGGTGTGTCGTTAACTCTGTTTCGCGTGAGGCCATGCCATGCAAGAGCAATCCGCGCCGATGCCGTCGCATCGCCCCACGGTGCTGTTGGTCGATGATGAGGAATCGATCCTCAACAGCCTGCGCCGCCTGTTGCGGGGGCAACCTTATGACGTCCTGTTGGCGACCAGCGGTGCCCAGGCGCTGGAGATGCTGGAGCAGCAGCCCGTGGATCTGGTGATGAGCGATGCGCGCATGCCGAACATGGATGGCGCCTCGTTACTGGCGCATGTCCGTCAACGCTATCCGGCGACCGTGCGCATCATGCTGACCGGCTATGCCGACCCATCGGCCATCATCAAGGCGATCAACGACGGGCAGATTCATCGCTACATCAGCAAACCGTGGAATGACGAGGAGTTGCTGCTGATCCTGCGCCAAGCGCTCGACCATCAGCATTCCGAGCAGGAGCGTCAGCGTCTGGAGCGCCTGACCCAAGTGCAGAACGACCAGCTCAAACTGCTCAACAGCACCCTGGAAAAGCATGTCGCGGCGCGTACCGCCGAACTGCAACAGACCGCCGACATGCTCGATCTGGCCTACGAAGAACTCAAACACAGCTATGTCACCGGCACCGAAGTGTTTTCGCTGCTGGCCAATCTGCGTCTGCCGCCTGCCAAGCAGACCAATCGGCAGATCATCGAACTGGTGCGCAGCTACTGCAAACAGCATGCTCTGGACGAGGCCACCAGCCGCGATCTGACCATGGCCGCCGCGCTGTACAACATCGGCAAACTGAGCTGGACCGACGGCATGATGACCACGCCTTCGGATCTGCTGCGTCATACCGATCGCGAGCGTTATCGCAGCTATCCGAAGCAGAGCGAATCGCTGCTGATGACGCTGGACCCGATGAAGGACGCGGCCCGTCTGATCTTGCATCACCAGGAACGCTGGGACGGCAGCGGCTTTCCCGACCGGCTCAAGGGCGAGGCCATTCCGTTCGGTTCGCGCCTGCTGAAACTGGCGGTGGATTTCGTCGAGTTGCAGCGCGGCCTGATCCTCGAACGGCATTTGAACAGCGATGAAGCGCTGCTGTACCTGCGCCAGTACGCCGGGCGCTTGTACGATCCTGATCTGGTCGAGGATTTCATTCAGGTGTGCGCGGCATTTCTGGGCGACATCACCCTGGCCGACCCGTCGGTCAAGGTCCTGACCACCCGGGACCTGGCGGCGGGGATGATTCTGGCGCGCAATCTCAATGCCGATAACGGCATGTTGCTGCTCAACGCCGGCAAAGTGCTCAGCGCGCTGTTGGTGGAAAAGCTGATTGCCTTTGAAGCCATGGAGGGCGGCAAGTACCAGATTTTCGTCAAGCTGCCGGAGGCGGAGGAAACCGCGCTCAAGGCCTTGGGGGAATGACCTGTGAGGTGACGTGATCAGCCCGGGCATGGGATCCTTGCGCTTTTTCCAGGCCGGTGGCTGACCCATGACCTCTGCATCCGTTGTCGCTCCAAACCTCATTCGTATTGCCGCTGCGCTGTTGCTCAACCCCCAAGGCCAGACCCTGCTGGTGCGCAAGCGTGGCACCACGGCGTTCATGCAACCGGGCGGCAAGATCGAGGCGCATGAGTGGCCGGTGCACGCGCTGGCCCGCGAGCTGGAAGAAGAGCTCGGGCTGACGATCGATCCGGCGCAGGCGTCTTTTCTCGGCCAGTTCTCGGCGCCGGCCGCCAACGAGCCGGGGTTTGTGGTGCAGGCGGAGATTTTTCAACTGACCATCGATGCCGATGTGAAGCCCGCTGCCGAAATCGAGGAAGTGCTCTGGATCGATCCGGTCAGTGATCCTGCTGTCGTTCTGGCGCCATTGACACGCGACCTGATCCTGCCGTTTTATCGCCACTCGCTGACCGCGATCGCCTGATCCCCCACGCACAGGATGTCCACCATGATCCCGCTTCAAGACCTGTTGATCTTCGCCGCCGCCGCGTTGTTGATGGTACTGACGCCGGGGCCGAACATGATTTACCTGATCTCGCGTTCGATCTGTCAGGGACGCAAGGCCGGGGTCACCTCGTTGCTCGGTGTGGTGGGTGGTTTCTTCGTGCACATGTTTGCCGCGGCTGCCGGTTTGAGCGCGGTGTTTCTGGCGGTGCCGATGGCCTACGAGGTGCTGAAGTGGGCCGGTGCGCTGTATTTGTTGTGGTTGGCCTGGCAAGCGCTCAAACCCGGTGCGCGTTCACCGTTCGAGGCGCAGCAATTGCCCCCGGACTCGTCGCGCAAACTGATCACCATGGGCTTTCTCACCAGTGCGTTGAACCCGAAGATTGCGGTGTTCTACCTCTCGGTGTTTCCACAATTCATCAGCCCCGAACACGGCTCGGTATTCACCCAGAGCATCCTCCTCGGCCTGACCCAGATCAGCGTCAGTTTCAGCGTCAATCTGCTGATCGCGCTGTTCGCGGCAGGCATTGCTTCCTGGTTCGTGCGCAACCCGACATGGCTGGCGCTGCAGCGTTACTTCATGGGTTTTGTACTCGCCGGTCTGGCGGTGCGCCTGATGCTTGAACAACGCAGGACCGCCTGAGCATGTGGATCGAACGCCTCGACGCCAGCCATGCGCTGGCTTACCGCGAGCTGATGCTCGAAGCCTACGACCGCCATCCGCAGGCGTTCACCTCCAGCGTGCGCGAGCGCGCGGTGATGCCGTTGAGCTGGTGGGAGGCGCGGCTGACCAGCAAGCTGGATGTGGTGCTCGGTGCGTTCGAGGCAGGCACACTGGCCGGCATCGTCGGCCTGGCGTTCGAACCGCGAGAGAAGGCCCGCCACAAGTCGACCTTGTTCGGCCTGTACGTCTCAGCCGATTTTCGCCAGCACGGCCTGGGCCATCAACTGGTCGAGGCTGCCATCGCTGAAGCCCAAACCCATCCCGAACTGAAAGTCATCCAGCTCACCGTCACCGCCGGCAACGACGCCGCGTTCAACCTGTACCAGCGTTGCGGCTTCATCCAGTTCGGCCTTGAGCCATTGGCGGTGCGGGTGGGTGAAGACTACTTCGACAAGATTCACATGTGGCGCGAACTCTGATCGCTCCCTAAGTGAGGGGCTTTTGTGGTGAGGGGATAAATCCCCTCACAATGAATCTTTTTATCCCGCAATCACTGAGTATCACGTTTCCCAAAGCCAGCGATTCACAGGCGTGAACTTGCAAGATTTCATTGTCGGCGTGCGGATCGACGTGGAACAGGCTATTGGGTTTGCAGGTGATGTGGGTAAAAGTGCGCGCCAATTGCGATAGCCAAATCGGAAGCTCCCTACACGCAAAAGAGAATTACCCGACATCAAAGCTTGAGATCGCTCGCCAAAGTCCCCCGTTTTGCAGAACGGGACACGGACGTGACCAGACTCATCCCCCAACGCGAACTCCACGGTCAACAGGTACTCGACACCCACCAAGCGATGGATGCCTTTCAACAGGCACTCAACCGCCCTGATGAACTGCCTGGCTTCGATGAACTGCTCAAGGCAATGGGCCTCAATCAATCCAACTACATGCAAGGCGCCAACCAGCGAAAACTGGTCGAAGCCATCAGCAACGGCGAGTGGGTCGTGGTCAAACCACGGGCTATTGCGGATAACGGCGGCGCGTCCTGGAACGCCTTCAAACCCAAACCCGAAACACCACCGGCGCAGCATTTAGTGGAAGAGCATGCCTACACGCTGCCGCAACCGGCAGAGTCGGGTTTTCACATCGTCCAGAAGCCCATAAGCCGCGAAGCGCTGGAGCGTGCGCTATACGAAAACATGCCCAGCGATGCATTGCTTGGTCAGTTCCGCTCGCTCAATCGCCACTTGGGCGAACAGCTCAAACCCGGCCAAATGGTGCTCTTCAGCGACTCGCGCAACTACATGTGCCATCGTGAGGAAGCGCAGATGATGGCGGCGGCAGAGAAAGTGAATGAAGCGCTGAAGGATCTGACGGATGAAGAGGCTTCGTTCATGGTGGAACACCATGAGGCAATTGAGCCGTTTTTGGGTGTTTCTTCCGGAGCGTTGGGCGTCGCGTCGTTCATGGTGGGCCAGCACATGGAATCACTTAAGAACACGCTTACAGAACTGGAGCGCTTGCACATTGAGCAATACCGACAGCATGGCAACCTCTACTCCCCCGAGTTTTTTGCGCAACGGAAAAGGTTAATGAAGAAACTTGATGCAAGTTTGGGCCCCTTGGTTCGCAAAACGACGGGTATACCGGATCACCCCAGACTCAAACGGGCACTAGGCTTGTCCACACGAAGGATGGTGCATAACTGGAACAAGGCAGGTGCGCCGAGCCAATTTCCGGGATATGCGACAAATATTGACGGTGTGGCGCGAGCTTCAAAATACATGAAGGCCGGGGGATATTTAGCTATTGGCCTGGCAGCGGGTTCCGCGGCAACGAAGATTTATGAAACATGCCGTACCGGACGCGAGGAAGAATGCCGCCAAGCAAGATTCATGGAGGGATCGAAGCTATCTGGAAATGTATTGGGAGGCGTTATAGCGGGCAAACTGGCACCAACTATTGCTCCTATGACGTGTGCCGCAATTGGCTTGGGGACCGTTGGAGCCGGAGGAATCGCTTGCATGTTGGTAGTTAGTGGCATCCTTGCGGCGCAAATGGGGGATGGGGCAAGCCAGGTTGGGGAGCTTGTCGGCGAAAAGCTGTACGAGATTAGTAACTAATGACCGTTGAGAAAAATATTAGAACTCGCCGGTGCAGTACTTACTACATTGGTTACGTTTCTTGCGTTAATTGGTTTTGGAACGCCGAGATCAATTTTAAGGACTTCCTGTGATCGCCTTTCACCTCGAATTTATCTACCTCTGCTCTTGGGCATTCGTTCTTCTGCTTCTTCTTCTGAGTGAGGCAGTTTTGTTGTTTGTCGCCTATTTCCTGCTTGATGAGATGGAAGACCACTTCATCGCCTCTCATCTTGTAAGCATTAACAAGAGAACGTTGGGAAATGGGCCATTGGGGAGAATGAGAAGAGTCAGAAAAATAGGCGCATTAACTGGCCGTTTTACGCACCTGCAAATGCTCGAACCGTGTGCAGTCATGGAGGCGGAAATACTTCCGGAGCATCTGAGGAAATGGCTGAGAGCTTCAGGGCGACTTTTTAGATTGGCGTTGACTGGCGCCGGTTTACTTATGGTTTGGCTGGGTGTTGAGTGGGTATGCACAACCCTTACCACACCGGTGAACGACCTGAAGTTGCTCTTTATTGCTGGGATGATCGGCTGTCTTGCTTTGGGCTTGATGGCTGTATTTGCAAAGGTATATATCAGCTTTTTCAAATTGGCTCAGATCGAATCACTTCTTAAGGAATCGTACTTCGTCGCCCGCAATCAGCGAGTATTGGGAAACGGTGCCTATGGTCGCTACTGCCGTTTGGCTCACATTTCATTCATGCTTTTGCTGGACGATGATTTCTTGTCGAAAAGTGATCCCTATGCAATGGCTGAAATAGCCAGGTTCCCGTCCCATCTACGATGCTTGGTCATTATCCCTACGCGAATACTTGCCTACTCATTTCTGGGTTATTGCGCAATCTATCTCGGTGGAAAAGCTTTTGGTTTATTTGCTTGAAACCAGCAAGTAGTACCGACTGGTTTCCTTTTGGTGTTGGGTGAATCAACGCACCGCGCTAACCCCATCCAGCGTCGAGAACGAGGTGTCCTTGGCGGTCAGCAGGAAATCGCGCATGTACGGTGCATCCAGCATGTCCGCACGGATCGCGGCGTACAGTGTGGCAAACAGGCCTTTTTCGCCCAGGCGCTTGGCTTTTACATAGCCGCGCGAGCTGTATTCGTGCAGTGCCCAGTGCGGCATGCCGCACACGCCACGGCCGCTGGCGACCAGTTGCATCATCATCACCGACAGCTCAGAGGTGCGAACCTGCGCCGGTTCGATGTCGGCCGGTTCGAGGAAGCGGGTGAAGATGTCCAGCCGGTCGCGCTCCACCGGGTAGGTGATCAGCGTTTCAGTCAGCAGGTCCTCGGGGACGATGTACGGTTTGCTCGCCAGTGGATGCTGGTTCGCCACTGCGAGCATCGCTTCGTAAGTGAACAGCGGCACGTAGGTGATGCCGGCGATGTCCAGCGGATCGGAAGTCACCACCAGATCCAGGTCACCACGGGCCAGCGCCGGCAGCGGGGCGAAGGCGAAACCCGAGGCGAGGTCGAGTTCGACTTCCGGCCAGGCGTCACGGAACTGGTCGATGGTCGGCATCAGCCACTGGAAACAGCTGTGGCATTCGATCGCCATGTGCAGGCGTCCAGCGGTACCGCCGGCCAGACGACTGATGTCGCGCTCGGCGGCGCGCAACAGCGGCAGGGTCGCGTCGGCCAGTTGCAACAGGCGCAGGCCGGCGCTGGTGAAACGCACCGGTTTGGTTTTACGCACGAACAACGGCATACCCATGCGCTCCTCCAGTTCCTTGAACTGGTGCGACAGCGCCGATTGGGTCAGGTGCAGACGGTCGGCGGCATCGACCAGACTGTCGGCCTCGCGCAGGGCATGCAGGGTTTTCAAATGACGGATTTCAAGCACGGCTGGCCCCATGAGGAAAACTTGTGAAAAATTCGAGGGCGGTGAGTTTGTCTCATGTTGACAGTGCTGTCGACCACTCGAGCAGAAGCGGGGCATCGCCGTGCCCCGCTGCTTTTGCCCTAGAGGTTTGCGAAATGCCGGATACCCAGCGGTTTACCGATATCGCCGCGCCAGATCGCCTCGACCTGTGCCCCGCTGGCGGCCTGAACCTGCTGCCATTGCAGGCCGAGGTTGCGTTGCTCCGGCAATTTCAGGTGCGCCTTGACGAAGTCAGCAAACGGCACCTTGTCCGAGGTGTAGTGAAAATGCGCGTACCACAGCGTGCGCGGCGGCGTGGAGGTGAGGTCGCGCACGGCGTATTCCTGAAGGAAATCCTTGCGCCCGTCAGCCCTTTTGCCCAATGCCCGCAGCGGACCTTCGCGGCGGATATCCACCACTTGCTGTTGCAGCAGATAATCCAGATAGCCTTCAGTGGGCGTCTTGCTGCGCAGTGACTGATCAATGCGCAGCGTACGACCGGTACGGCGCAGTTCGCGGGCCTTGTCGTGCAGTTGCAGCACCACCGGTTCGGTCGGCGACAGTCGCTCGATGGCCTGGGCACGGGTGCTCAGTTCGGTCGCTTCGCTGCTGAACATGTGTTCCAGATCCACCGGCAGCATGTCCTGGCGGGCATAGCCCTGCACTTTGTTGCTGTAAACCGGAACCGCTGCCAGACGTTTGCGCGCTTCGACCAGCAGTGGCTGAACGTCAGTTGGCAACGTTGCTGGCGTCGGGGCGGTGCGCACTTGCAGATGGTATTTGCCACCGGAGCGCGGCAGCCAGGTTTCGCGGAATCCGTCGATGCCTTCAATGGTGATGCGTTTTTCCCGGGTGCCGGCGTCGATGCTTTCCGTGCCGATCAGCAACTGGTTGTCCTCGGTTTCGAACAGTTGCTTGCCGCCAGGCTCTTTCGGCTTGATTGGCGCACGTTGTCTGATCGCATGCCGCGCCTGCGCTTCGACCTGAGTCAGCCCCTCGAGGAACAGCCCGACCTGTTCCAGATCCAGATGCTGTGCATAACCCAGTGTCCAGGCGTTCAGCTGACGACGGAAATCGGCATAGATCTGCAGGCAGTCCTCAAGGACCCGATTGCGCTGAACCAGGCTGGCGCTGACCTCTGGCAGGTGATGCTGGGTCAGCAATGCGCGCCCGACCTTGGTTCGGGCGTCTTTGAGCTGGGTATGGAAATACGCCCAGGACAGGTCAGTGACCGCATCGTAGCGGGTAATGATTTCCAGCAGATGCGCAGTTCTCAGGTAGTGATGCGTGTGGTCTCCCAGGTTGCGGTTGATAGCGGCCATGTCTTTCGCCATCCGGGCTTTCTGCGCGCGGTTGCTGATGCGGTTGTTCCACAGTCTGGCCTGCTCGGTGATCGCATGCAGTTGATCGAACTCCTTGAGGAAATCCTCGCGCGCCCGCTTGCGCCGGGCCATGAGTGTGATATGGACGCTGGTGTGGTCGAAGGGCACGGCATCGGACTCGGCGACCAGTGCGTCGATCCGGTTCAGGTGTTCCAGCAAGCGGTCGCGGGCGACGGTGACGCGCTGCACGGCGCGGTCGACCACGATCCAGGCGCAGCGGCTCTGGATGGCTTCAATCTGCAGACGTTTGCGGCCGTGGCTCAGGGGCAGCAATTCGACAAGGTTGTCGTATTGGGCGATCGCGACGTCGATGTCATTCAGGCAGGCTGTGTCAACGGCTGTCTGCAGGGGCTTGCGCTGGGCAATATCGAGGTTCTGATAGTTCTCCAGCAACTGGTTGGTGGCGCGGGTCTGAGCATCGAGGCGCCGGGTGTAGTTGTCGGCGGTGTTGGTCAGGGTCATTTGCCGGCGCAGTTGCCGATCGGTCCACCAGCGCGGTAGCCACTGGCGGATCGGCGCAGGCCAAAGCGGATCCAGGCCGTCGACCAGATGTCCGAGCACTGCGCCGCCGCCAGGACCGCCACCGTCCATTACCGTGCCGTGCACCGCATAGTGGGTGTTCCACTGACCGCTGTCGTCGAGGGCGATCGGTTGTTTGTAGCCGCGCATCCATGTGCCGTAAAGCCTCCAGCCACGCGGTGCATCGCTTAGCTGAACCCGATAAATGCGGCCCTGACGAACGATGAAATCGCCATCGGCGTGACGGTAGACGTTGCGATAGACACCGTGGGTGGCCGGGTGCAGGCCGGCCAGGGAAATGTCGAATTCGTACTCGTAACCCTTGAAGCGGTCGAGCGACTGCCGGGCCCGTTGCCAGGACGACGACATGGTGGCGAATCCGCCCAAGGCCGCGCCTTGCCGCTGACGTGTGGCCAGACGTGCTGCTGCGGGGGCCGAGACGGTTCCGGGCAGCACATCCATTGCCGCGTCGATCAGTGACAGCAGCACCGCTTCCACCTCGGCCAGACCATGCCCGAGCTCGCCGCGCAAGAACGCCGCGACGGCCAGATTGGCGCTGTTCCAGGCGTCATACAGGGCCACTGCCGCCCCCACGAACGGCACCATGCCGATGGCCATTTTCAGATAGTTGAACAACGCCCCGGATTTCAGTGCACAGCGCTCCAGATACAACGCATCGTTGGAACGCGAACTGCTGCGATGGGCTTCCAGCAACCGGCCCATGTGCACGTTCAATAGATGAATGGCCAGCGATGTGGTCGCCGGCCAAGCCATTCCGACGCCGATCAGGGCATCGAAATTGCGCAATTGCGCCTGATTGATACGGCTGACATGGCTGGCAAAATCGCCGCTCACGGCGCGTCCGGCCAGGTAATTGACCATTTTGCTGTCCATACAACGCCTGAACAGATCCATTCGGGCCTGTTCCAGCGTCGGGTACTGCCGCAGGAAGAGGGCGTCGGTGCTGTCGGGCAGGTAGAGCAGGGTCAGGCCACTGTTCTGTTCGACAATGAACGTCAGCCCGGCGAGCGTGCTCGGTCCCTGATGCGCGGTGTCCTCTCCACCAACCGTCAGGTGCACCGGCAGCAGCGCGATGCGCTGTCCATCAACGGCATACGCCTGGGGTGAAGTCGCGTCGATGGCGACCTTCAGTACGGCATGGCCGGCACTGTCGATGTGCCGTTGCAGCAGGGCGAATTCACCTTGCAACCTGAGCATCAGCCGCCACGGCTCGCTCAGGCATTCGCGGCGCCAGGCCTGCTGAAACGCAGGCTCTGCCGGCGCGCCGAAAAACACCTGGCGAATCTGTTCTTCGTAACGTCCGGGCAGGTCCAGCTCGGTCACCAGTTTGCGCAAGTAGACCGGGTTGAGTCCGGCTTCGACGCGCTGCCGATCGGTTTCGTCCTCGGCACGGATCCTGGCCTGCATGAACGACAGGCGCCACCACATGGCCTGATCGATGTTGTGCTGTGCCAGTTGTTCGAGGGCGAGATCGCTGCGCTTGTCGCTCGCGGTCAGGACATTGCGTTGCGGCGTGCCAGGCGCAGCCCCTTCCATCACGGTTTTTTGCCAGACCGTCGAATCGGGCAGATCGAGGCTCACGCTCACGCTGTGTTTGAGTGCGAAGTCCGCGCGCAAGCGGGCGTCGATGCGTTTTTCGGCGAAGGCCTGACGCGACGGCAGCTCCCGTTCGAGCAGGGCATGGGCGCGATGCATGGCGCCGAGGTAGTGGCTGATCAGCGCTTTGAGCGTGTTCCGGTGCGCCGCGTCGAGGTTGTCGAACCACTCGGGCAGGCTGCCGGCCAGCGCGGCGCTGCGGTCTTGCGCCTGACGTTCGGCAAATGCCCGTTCGCGGGCCTGCGCGATCGGCACGGTCAGGCGTGGCAAGTGTTGTTCGCGCAACTTTTCCATCTCGGCCTGGCGCTCGCCGGCTCGGCCGGGCAGCGGGTTGTCGCGCAGGATCTGTGCGGCCTGTTGTTCGCATTGATAGAGCTGCTGATCGAGTGACCAGGCGAGCGGGTCATCGGTCAGTGGTGTCAGGTGCAGGGTCAGCCCGCCGTCCTGGGGCGAGCGTTTGAACACGTTCTGCTCCAGTGCCGCACGCGAAGCAAAACGTTGCAGGCCGCCAAACTCGCCGGGCCAGTAAAGCAGCAGGCTGTCGGTGGAACCGGGGGCCAGCGCTGCAGGAGGGGCGATGATCAGTACACCTGGCAACTCCTCGACGGCGCTGATGTTGTCGTCTGCCGTAGCCAACGATATGCGGGCGATGACCCCGTCCGTTGGCGGCAGGTGGTGTCCCGGTGCGTCCAGCATTGCGATGACTCGCCGATGTTCCGCGACGGACAGTTGCTCCAGCGTCCGTTGCAGTTCGACCTCCGCGCGCAGCCCTGCGATACGCGCCTGCAGCAAGGCCTGGTAATGCTCGTTTGAGCGGCGGTGTAATTCGAGCAGGGTCAGCGGATTGTGGCTGTCGAGCAGGGCCGATGCGGCGTCATGGCTGGCCTGCTGAGCCTCGCTCAAGGCGACGAGTCGTTGTGCCAGTTGTTGACGTTGCGGACTGTTCGGCTCGGCGTCGCCAAACAAGCGGTCAAGCGCACGCTGTTCAAGCACCAGCGTCTGCCGGCGCAGATCCAGGGGAATGTCGGCCATCAGCAAACCGAAGGGCGCAACCTCATCGACACTTGGCCCGGCACTTTGCGGCAGAGCGGACGTGATCGGGAAAAACTTGTCGAGTGCGATCCCGTTGTCGCCAGTGACGGGCGAACTCGACAGCAGCGGTTCAACGCCGCGCTTGAGCGGATCACTGCCGAATTCGATGAAGTCCAGCGAGGAGACTTGCAGTCGCTCCGGTTGCTGATCCATCAGCCAGCGCTCAAGGTCGGCCTGTTTTTCGAAGCGGAGCAACGGTTGTGGGTGTGCGGGCAGGTAAAGCAGCAGCGTTTCCTCCAGCTGGAGCAGCAACGTGCCGTACAGGCGCAGCCGACGGTTATCGAGACGATTGAGTACCGGTTGCGCGACCCGCAGATCCGCCGCGACCTGGCTCGACGGGGTGAGAAGCTGCTCAAGCCTGTGGCGTTGTGAGGTGTCGAGCTTGCCTTCGGCAGCCGCCCATTGAAGCGCGGCCTCAAAGTGCTGCTGATAGAGACTCAAGGCATGCTCGCGCCGTGACAGCGCAGTGCCGGGCGCGCGGGCATCCCACCAGGCGCTTTCGGGTTGCCCGGGATGCCGGGCCATGAGGTCCAGCCATTGCTGGTGACAGTCGTTCAGACGAGCCGTGGCCAACAGGTGCAGATGTTGATCCACGTCGGGCTGTAGCCGCTGATCAAGGCCGAAGTCGGCTGTTACAAGGGGAGGCGAATGGGTCATGCGACAGGGCTCCAGAGGGTATGCAGACCGGGTGATTCCGGTTTTCATGCCTATTAGAGGCGCGCTGTCACAAGCCCATGCGGTACATGGTTATCGCTGGGGGAGTGGTTTTGTTGCAGAGGATGTACAGACCGTTCCGGCCTGATTCGTTGTCGGAGAATGACCGCTCGGCAAACTTCATCAAACTGTCACGCAACTGTGGCAGCGCGCTTGAACAAACTTCATCAGACTCGCGCTCTACTGGGGTTCTGCGTTTCGGTGTTTCTTCATGCGTTTATTTTTTCTGTTGGCCGCGCTGTTGTTCGGCCTGCCGTCGATGGCGGCTTCGCGTTGTGACGTCAATGTACCGACTGAACGGGTCGATCTGGCCCAGGTGAGCCTGGCGTACCAGAGCATCGGCCGTGCTTCGGATCCGGCGTTGTTGCTGGTCATGGGTTTGGGCGGTCAGTTGATTCACTGGCCGGACGAGGTGGTGGTTGCGCTCTGTCAGCAGGGTTTTCGGGTGATCCGCTATGACAACCGCGATGTCGGTCTGTCGACCTGGCGTCAGGCTCCAGCCGACGCCAACCTGACCTTTGAAGTGCTGCGCTACAAGCTCGGATTGCCGGTGTCGGCACCGTACTCGCTGAGCGACATGGCCGACGACGCGCTGGGGTTGATGGACGCGCTGCACATCGAGCAGTTTCACGTGCTGGGTGCCAGTATGGGCGGGATGATCGCCCAGCACTTGGCGGCGATGGCGCCACAACGGGTGGAAAGCCTGACACTGATCATGACCAGTTCCGGCGCCGAAGGCTTGCCGGCACCGAGTGCGGCGCTGGTGCAACTGCTGGCGCGGCGTGGCGCGCCGAATCGCGAAGTGGCGCTGGAGCAGCAGGCCGATCTGCTGGCAGCGCTCGGCAGCCCGGCTGTCACGGATGACCGGCAAGCGTTGCTGCATCAGGCGGCGGTGGCCTACGACCGGGCGTTCAACCCGGAAGGCGTGAAGCGCCAGATCATGGCGATCCTTGCCGAGCCGAGCCGGGTGACGTTGCTCAATCAACTGCGGGTGCCGACCCTGGTGGTGCACGGCACGGCGGATCCGCTGTTGCCGGTGATGCACGGCGTGCATCTGGCGGCGCATATTCGTGGCAGTCAGTTGAAGCTGATTCCGGGGCTGGCCCATCGTTTTCAGGAGGCGTTCAAGGCGCCGTTGCTGGCGGCGGTGTTGCCGTATTTGCAAGCGCATCGTGAAGACACGTCGCACTGGGCGCAGATCGAGCCGGTGGCAAGCGGCAACCTGCTGTAGCTGAGGTTTTGACGGTGTTGATTCGGGCCTCTTCGCGAGCAAGCCCGCTCCCACATTTGCAATGCGGTTCCCTCGTGGGCGCGGACTGTGATCAGCTGTGCAGGCGTACCCACACCGAGACCAGCACGGTCGCCGCGATCAACCACGCGACCACCGCCACCGCCAGTGACGCTTCCAGGCGCATGCGGTCGACCATCACGTACAGCGTCGCCAGATAGATGAAGTAGGGAATGATCGACCACATGCCGAACACGATGGTCGCCTTCAGATCATCGACCGAACGGCCCTTGCCGACGATGTAGTGGGCAATCAGCGCGAAGGTCGGAAACAGCGGCACCAGTCCGGCGATGTAATAGTTTTTGGTCTTCGACAGCGCGGCGAGGATCACCACCACTGCTGCGCCGAGTGCCGCTTTGAGTATCAGATCCATCAGTGGCTCAACCCGTATTTTTTCACTTTGTCGAACAGCGTGGTCTTGGCCATGCCCAGCTCTAGGCTGGCCTGGGTCAGGTTGCCGCCACTGCGTTGCAAGGCGTCATTGAGCAGATTGCGCTCGAAGGCTTCCACCGCTTCGGCGAACGCCAGCCCCTGACCGCCGCTGCTGGCGCCGGACTTCTTGAACGCCGGCAGGCCGAGGGCAAAGCGCTCGGCGACGTTACGCAGTTCGCGCACGTTGCCCGGCCAGTCGTGGCTCATCAGGTTTGACAGGGTCTGGTTGTCCAGCTCGGGCAACGCGCGGTCGAAACGCAGCGCCGACTGCTGGGTGAAGTGTTCGAACAGTTGCAGGATGTCCTCGCGGCGCTCGCGCAGCGGCGGCAGTTCCAGCGTCACCACGTTGAGGCGGTAGTACAAGTCGCTGCGAAACTCGCCGGCCTTGCTCGCTTCGTCGAGGTCGGATTTGGTCGCCGCAATCACCCGGCAATCCACCGCCACGCTCTGGTTCGAGCCGAGGCGTTCGAGGGTGCGTTCCTGCAACACCCGCAGCAGTTTGATCTGCAACGGCAGCGGCATGCTTTCCACTTCATCGAGGAAGAGCGTGCCGCCGTCGGCGTGTTCGATCTTGCCGATACGCCGTTTGCCGGCGCCGGTGAAGGCGTTGGCTTCGTGGCCGAAAATCTCGCTTTCGAACAGGTTCTCCGGCAGGCCGCCGCAGTTTAGCGCGACGAACTGCTTGGCATGCCGACGACTGAAGTCGTGCAGACAACGGGCGACCAGTTCCTTGCCGGTGCCGGTCTCGCCTTCGATCAATACGTTGGCCGAGGTGTCGGCGACGTTGGCGATCAGCTCGCGCAGGTTCTGCATCGCTGGGGAACGACCGATGATCCGGCCTTCGAGGGAGTCGCGTTCAGCCAGTTGCCGACGCAGCGACGAGACTTCGCGGGCGAGGCTGCGTTGCTCCAGTGCGCGGCGGGCGACGTCGACCAGACGCTCCGGCGAGAACGGTTTCTCCATGAAATCGTAGGCGCCTTTCTGCATCGCACCGACCGCCATTGAGATGTCACCATGACCGGTGATCAGCACCACCGGCAGACTGCGGTCGCGTTGCTTGAGGCGGGTCAGCAGTTCGAGGCCATCGATGCCCGGCAGGCGGATGTCGCTGATGACAATGCCGGCGAAGTTGTCGCCAACCTGCTCCAGCGCTTCTTCGGCGCTGCCGACACCGATGCAGGGAATGTCTTCCAGGGTCAGTGCCTGCTGGCAGCCGAGCAGCACATGGGGGTCGTCTTCGACGATCAGCACACTAAGGTCGTGGTTCATATTGGCTCGGCAGGAGTAGGGCTTACCAACGGTAAACTGAGGACGAAGGTGGTGCCGCCGCTGGCCGGATGTTCGACACCCAGGTGCCCGCCGGTGGCGGCGGCGAGGCTGGCGGAGAGGGTCAGGCCGAGGCCCAGGCCCTGTTCGCCGGGTTTGGTGGTGAAGAACGGCTCGAACAGATGCTTGCGCGCCTCGGCATCGACGCCGTGGCCGTTGTCGCGCACCCGCAGACGATATTTGCCGTTGAACTCTTCGCCCTCCAGCCACAGTTCCGGCTGCGGCTGCGCCTGCATGGCGTCGAGGGCATTGCCGATCAGGTTGACCAGAATCTGTTCGAGGCGGGTCTGGTCGATCTGCACTTGCACGTCGATGAATTGCCGATGCAGTTGCAGTGACGCGCTCTCGACCCTGGCACCCAGCACCTGCAGCGCGGCGTCCACCGCTTTGCCGAGACTGGCCTGGCCCTTGTCGTCACCGCGTCGGGCGAACGAGCGCAGGCTGGCCGTGATTCGGCCCATGCGGTCGATCAGGTCATTGATGGTCTTGAGGTTGGTGCTGGCGACGTCGAGCTGGCCGCGTTCGAGGAACCGAATGGTGTTGCCAGAGAGGGTGCGCATCGCCGCCAGCGGCTGGTTCAATTCGTGGGCGATGCTGGTCGACATCTGGCCGATGGCTGCGAGTTTGCCGGCCTGCACCAGTTCGTCCTGAGCGCGGCGCAGGGTTTCTTCGGCCTGCCGTCGTTCGCGGATCTGGCTCTTGAGGCGTTCGTTGCTGGCGCGCAGGTCGCCGGTGCGTTCGGTGATCCGTCGTTCGAGTTGACTGTTGGCCTCCTGCAAGGCTTCGCGAGCGGCGAGGCGGGTGGCGATGACCTTGCGCCGCTCGTTCCAGGCAATCAGCAAAAACGCCACCAGAGCGAACGCCACCGCCACCAGAATGCCTTGGTTGATCGCTTCGCGGCGCAGGTCCTGCAACGGCGTGAGCAAGGTGAAATTCCACGGTGTGTCGCTCAGTGGCCGGGTCTGGGCCAGATAGCTGATGCTGTCGTCATCGGCGCTCACTTCGCTGTTGGCGGGGAAGGTCAGTTTCTCCACGCCTTCGGCCAGGGTTTCGCGGGCCAGTGGTTGCAGTTCGTTGAGCGGGAACCAGTAATACTGCAGGCTGCGGGCGAGCTTCTCTTTGGTTTCATCGCTCAGCGGAACCACCGATTTCAGGCGCCGCGCCGGATCGCTGGAAAGAATGATGATGCCGTTCTCGTCGCTGACGAAGGCTTCCAGACGGGCGCGCTGCCAGCGTTCTTCCAAGGCTTCGAGACGCACTTTGACCACGGCGACGCCAATGATCTTGCCGTGCTCTTCCAGGCCGTGGGCCAGGTAATAACCGGGTTCGCCGCTGGTGCTGCCGATGCCGTAGAAACGTCCGGGCTCGCCGCGCACGGCTTTCTGGAAATAGGCGCGGAACGACAGGTCTTCACCGAGGTAGCTGTCGACGTCGCGCCAGTTGCTGGTGGCCATCACGCGGCCGGTGGTGTCCATGACATAGATGGCCCGACTGCGGCTGCGCCGGTTCAGGCCTTCAAGGTAAGCATTGACCGTTTGCCGGTGCTCCGGGGTCGGGTCGGCCAGCAATTGCGGGACGCTGGTTTCCAGTTCCAGCAGGCTGGGCAGGTAGGTGTATTTGCTGATCTCGCTTTCGACGGTGCGCGCGTGCAGTTCAAGCTGACGCTGGCCGTTTTCGCTGAGGCTGCGGATGCCGAAATGTTCACTGGTCCAGAAACCGGCGTAACCCAGTCCGATCATCAGCACGATGATCAGTGGCGGCAGAAACAGATGGCGAATCAGACGAGGCTTCACGGCAAGTGATGGCGGCGCTGCGCGATAGAGATTGGGGTCGCATTTCATCACAGTTGCCTTGGGTCAACCAGCGCTGCCGCGGACGACGCACTGGTTTGGTCGAGCCTGGAACCTGTGGCGAGGGAGCTTGCTCCCGCTCGGCTGCGAAGCAGTCGTAAATCCATTCAATGCGGTGTTTCAGATAGATCGCATTGGCAGGTTTTGGGGTCGCTGCGCGACCCAGCGGGAGCAAGCTCCCTCGCCACAAGGGCAAATCGGTGTTGCTTTTAGTGCTGCAGGATTTTCTCGAGGAAATGCTGCGCGCGTTCGGAGCGTTGGCTGATGTCGCCAAAGAACTCTTCTTTCTTGCAGTCTTCGATGATCTTGCCGGCATCCATGAAAATCACGCGGTCAGCCACTTTGCGGGCGAAGCCCATTTCGTGGGTTACGCACATCATGGTCATGCCTTCCTGGGCCAGTTGCACCATCACGTCGAGCACTTCGTTGACCATTTCCGGATCGAGCGCCGAGGTCGGTTCGTCGAACAGCATGACGATCGGGTCCATCGCCAGCGCACGGGCAATCGCCACACGCTGCTGCTGACCGCCGGACAGTTGCCCCGGGTGCTTGTGGGCATGCGCCGACAGGCCAACGCGTTCCAGCAGTTGCAGACCTTTTTTGGTCGCTTCTTCCTTGCTGCGGCCCAATACCTTGATCTGCGCAATGGTCAGGTTTTCGGTGATGGTCAGGTGCGGGAACAGCTCGAAATGCTGGAACACCATGCCGACGCGCGAGCGCAGTTTCGGCAGGTTGGTCTTCGGGTCGGCAATCGAGGTGCCATCGACGACGATGTCGCCTTTCTGGAACGGCTCCAGCGCGTTGACGCATTTGATCAGGGTCGACTTGCCCGAGCCCGACGGGCCGCAGACCACGATCACTTCGCCTTTCTTGACCTCGGTGCTGCAATCAGTCAGCACCTGGAAGTCGCCATACCACTTGTTGATGTTCTTGATGGAGATCATACGGCAAACCTTTTTTGCAGACGCTTGACCAGCAGCGAGGCGGAAAAGCTGATGATGAAGTAAACGACACCGGCAAAGATCAGGAACTCGTTGGAACGACCGATGATGTCGCCGCTGGAGCGGGCGGAGTTGAGGAAATCCACCAGGCCCACGGTGTAGACCAGAGAGGTGTCCTGGAACAGGATGATCGACTGTTGCAGCAGCAACGGGGTCATCTTGCGGAACGCCTGGGGCAGGATGATCAGACGCATGGTCTGGCCATAGGTCATGCCCATCGCTTGTGCGGCGGCCATCTGGCCTTTGGGGATCGACTGCACGCCGGCACGGACGATTTCACAGAAGTACGCGGCTTCGAACATCATGAAGGCTACGACGCAAGACGTGAACGCGCCGATCGGGGTGTCTTCGCCGGTGATCCAGCGCAGCACGAACGGTACCGCCAGGTAGAACCAGGTGATCACCAGCAGCAGCGGGATCGAGCGGAAATAGTTCACATAGGCGCCGGCCACGCGGGACAGCAGTTTGCTGGACGACAGGCGCATCAGCGCGAGGATCGTCCCCAGCACGATGCCGCCGACCACGCCCATGACCATCAGTTGCAAGGTCATAACCATGCCGTTCCACAGGCCCGGGATCGCGGGGATGATGCCGCTGAAATCGAAGTCCATTATTTACCCCCCACGGAGATCAGGCCAGGCACTGCGACTTTCTTCTCGACCATGCGCATCAGCAACATCAGGCTCATGTTCAGGGTGAAGTAGATCAGCGTGGCCAGGGTGAAGGCTTCAAACAGGTTGGCCGAGAACTCGGCGGTCTGTTTGGTTTGCGCCAGCAGTTCCATCAGGCCGATCAAGGACGCCACGGAGGAGTTCTTGAACACGTTGAGGAATTCCGAGGTCAGCGGTGGAATGATGATGCGGTAGGCCTGGGGCAGCAGCACGTTCCAGTAGATCTGCGGCAGCTTGAAACCCATGGCGCGGGCGGCGGATTCCTGGCCGCGTGGCAACGCCTGGATGCCGGTGCGCACTTGCTCGCAGACCCGGGCGGCGGTGAACAGGCCCAGGCACACGACGACGCTCAGGTAGGCCGAGGTGGTCGGGTTCAGATCCTGTTTGTACCAGTCCTGCAGGTTTTGCGGCAGCAGGTCGGGCACCAGGAAGTACCAGATGAACAGCTGAACCAGCAGCGGCACGTTGCGAAACAGCTCGACATAGCACGTCGCGATGCCCGACACGAGGCGGCTCGGCACGGTGCGCATGACCCCCAGAATGGAGCCCAGCAGCAAAGCGATGATCCAGGCCACGACGGCGATGGCAATGGTCCAGCCCAGACCGGAAATGAACCAGTCGAGATACGTCTCGCTGCCCACGCCGGTGGACTTGAAGAACACGCCCCAGTCCCAGTTGTAATTCATTAGGGTCTCCCCTCGAAATCGATCGATGTACAAGCACCCGCTTGGGGAAGATCCTTTCCCGTCCGACGTTGAACGTCGGGCACACGCGATCGGCTCGGAAACCGCCTGGTCGAGTGTTCCACAGTAAAGCCAGCAGGTAGTAACAGACGTCTGAGGGAGGTTGCTCCCTCAGACGACAGGTTAGTCAGGAATCAGATTTTTACGTCAGGCGCAGGCTTGTCGCTCGGATTGGCGATCAGCTCTTTCACCTTGTCGCTCATCGGGAAGTTGAGGTTCAGGCCTTTCGGTGGAATCGCGCTTTCGAACCACTTCTTGTAGATCTTGTTGATTTCACCGGACTTGTACAGGCCGACGATGGCGTCATCCACCGCTTTCTTGAACGCCGGGTCGTCTTTACGCACCATGCACGCGTAGGCTTCGAAGGACTGTGGCGTACCGGTGATGACCCAGTCAGTCGGCTTCTTGGCCTTGGCTTCTTCACCGGCCAGCAGGGCGTCGTCCATCATGAAGGCAACGGCGCGGCCGCTTTCCAGCATGTTGAAGGATTCGCCGTGGTCCTTGGCGGAGATGATGTTCATGCCCATCTGCTTGTCGGCGTTCATCGCTTTGATGATGCGCTCGGACGTGGTGCCGGCGGTGGTCACGACGTTTTTGCCCTTGAGGTCGGCGAAGTCTTTGTAGGACGGGTTGCCATCCTTGTCTTTCTTGACCAGCAGACGGGTGCCGATTTCGAAGATGTTGACGGTGAAGTCGACCTGTTGGGCGCGTTCGGCGTTGTTGGTGGTCGAGCCGCACTCGATATCAGCGGTGCCGTTCTGGATCAGCGGGATACGGGTTTGCGAGGTCACCAGGTTGTACTTGACCTGCAGGTCTGGCTTGTTCAGGTCTTTTTTCAGGGCTTCAACGATGGCCACTTGAATGTCGTGGGAGTAGCCCACTGGCTTGCCGGAAGCATCCGCGATGTAGGAAAACGGGATGGAGCTGTCGCGGTGAGCGAGGGTGATGGTGCCGGAATCGTTGATCTTCTTCAGGGTGCCGGTGAGTTCGGCGGCGAAAACTGGTGTGCTGATCAGAGCGGCCGCAATGGCTGCGCCCAGGATAGGGGGAACGATGCGCATCAAATTTTCCTCGAATTGTTTTTTTTATGGAGCCAGTTCGTCGGCCCTTTTGTGCTTCGAATGCCTGACGGCTCCTGAAGTGTTGGCACGGCAGGCATTCGTCGAGAGAGTGTAGAGCATGAGTCGTGCCAGACCAGTTGCGGTGGATCAACTGATTGATTAATAAGGAAATTAAAGTTTTTAGTTAATGTTTTTGACTGAAATTGATCCGGTTATCCGAATCGACCGTGAGGTCGCGTTCGGAAAACCGAACGATCTATCGTCGGTTGTTTTCGGCAGCGCGACCTTTGTGGCGAGGGAGCTTGCTCCCGCTGGACTGCGCAGCAGGCCCGCTTTTATGAATGGGGCCGCTACGCGACCCAGCGGGAGCAAGCTCCCTCGCCACAGGTAAAGTGGCCGGCCCGGATAACAAAAAAGCCCCTGAATCGTGAGATTCAGGGGCTTCGTTTCAAGCGCTGTAAACGTCAGGCCGCTTCAGTCTTGCGGTTCTGCTCGACCTTGCCCAGGTAGGCCGCCAGTTTCTCCTGCTCGGCCGGGGTGGTGAACAGGCCCAGTTTGCTGCGACGCCACAGAATGTCGTGCGCCGTGGTCGCCCATTCTTCGCTGCACAGGTAGTCAACCTCACGGGTATAGAGCCCGCCGCCGAGGTGTTCGCCCATGTCGGCCAGCGTTTCCACGCCTTCGAGCATGCGCCAGGTGCGGCTGCCGTAGGTGGTGGCCCAGCGGCGAGCGATTTCGCTCGGGACGAAGTCGAACTTGTCGCGGATCTGTGCGCTCAAGGCTTGTGGGGTGGTCATGTCTTCACCGCCGGGCAGGGTCGCGGTAGCGGTCCAGCTCGGGCGCATCTGGGTGAAGTACGGCATCAACTGGGCCATCGCCGACTCTGCGAGCTTGCGGTAGGTGGTCAGCTTGCCGCCGAACACCGACAGCAGCGGTGCCTCTTCGCCGCCGCCAGACAGGGCCAGGGTGTAGTCGCGGGTCACGGCCGACGGGTTGTCGGATTCGTCATTGCACAGCGGGCGCACGCCCGAGTAGCTGTGCTGGATATCGTCGCGACTGATCTGCTTCTTGAAGTGCGCGTTGACCACTTTCAGCAGGTAATCGGTTTCGCCGTCGGTGATTGCCACTTTCGCCGGATCGCCGGTGTACTCACGGTCGGTGGTGCCGATCAGAGTGAAGTGGTTCAGGTACGGAATAGTGAAAACGATGCGCTGATCTTCGTTTTGCAGGATATGCGCGTGATCGCCTTCGTACAGCTTCGGCACAATGATGTGGCTGCCCTGAATCAGACGAATGCCGTACGGCGATTCCATCTTCAGGTCGTCACGGATGAACTTGGCGACCCATGGACCGGCGGCGTTCACCAGCGCTTTGGCGGTGATCGAAAACAGGCTGCCATCGGCGCGTTCCAGGTTCAGGTACCACAGGCCCTTGGCGCGGCGGGCGCTGACGCAACGGGTCTGGGTGTGAATGTGCGCGCCGTGTTCACGAGCAGCCATCGCATTCAACACAACGAGGCGGGCGTCATCGACCCAGCAGTCGGAGTATTCGAAGCCTTTCTTGATTTCGCTTTTCAGTGCGCTGTCGGCGCCGAACTTCAGGCTTTTCGAACCTGGCAGCTTTTCGCGCTTGCCGAGGTTGTCATAAAGGAACAGGCCCGCGCGGATCATCCACGCCGGACGCAGGTGCGGGCGATGCGGCAGCACAAATCGCATCGGCTTGACGATGTGCGGCGCCTTGGCCAGCAGCACTTCGCGCTCGGCCAGCGCTTCACGTACCAGACGAAATTCGTAATGTTCGAGGTAGCGCAGGCCACCGTGGATCAGCTTGCTGCTGGCCGACGAAGTGTGGCTGGCCAGGTCATCCTTTTCGCAAAGGAACACCGAAAGACCGCGACCGGCGGCATCCGCTGCAATCCCCACGCCATTGATCCCGCCGCCAATCACGGCAACATCATAGATCTCGGCAATCGGGGGCGTACGCAAGGTAGAGGTGGACATCGGCTGGCCTCGGGCTCTTTTGATTTTCTGTCTTGGAAATCGAACATAAATGTTCATTTGCGAAAATGGTAGCCCATAAAGACGCGCGCAGCCAGTCGCCTTCGATTGAAAAAACTCATCGAAGGGCGGCTAAAAGAAAATATTCGAACATTAAAAGCAAAAAGATCGCAGCCTTCGGCAGCTCCTACAGGTCAAATGGATCCATGTAGGAGCTGCCGAAGGCTGCGATCTTTTGATCTTGGGGGATTAAACGACTTCCAGGCGAATCTTGTGCTGGCTCAGCAATTGCGCCAGTGCCGGCACCGGCTGCTGATCGGTCACCAGGCAGTCGATCAGGCTGATCGGACCGAGGCGGATCATCGCGTTACGCCCGAACTTGCTGGAGTCCGCCGCCAGAATCACCTGCCGCGCGTTGGCGATGATCGCCTGCGACACGCGTACTTCCTGATAATCGAAGTCGAGCAGGCTGCCGTCTTCGTCGATGCCGCTGATGCCCACCAGCGCAAAATCGACCTTGAACTGATTGATGAAATCCACACTCGCCTGACCGACCACGCCGCCGTCACGGCGCACGTTGCCGCCAGTCAGCAGCACATCGAAATCATCCTTGGCACTGAGCATTGAGGCGACGTGCAGGTTGTTGGTGATGATCTTCAGATGGTTGTGATTGAGCAGGGCGCGGGCAATCGATTCGGTGGTGGTGCCGATGTTGATGAACAGCGAGGCGTGATCGGGGATCTGCGCCGCGATGGCTTCACCGATGCGTTGTTTTTCGTCGCGCATCTGATCGGCGCGCATCGCATAGGCGGTGTTTTCGACGCTGGAATCGTAGGCCGCGCCGCCATGGTAGCGACGCAACAGATTGGCTTCCGCGAGCTGATTGATGTCGCGGCGGATGGTTTGCGGGGTCACAACGAACAGCGTGGCCATTTCCTCGATGCTCACATAGCCGCGTTCGCGGACCAGCTCGAGGATTTGCTGCTGACGGGGAGGCAGATTCATGGGGCTTCCTTTGGGCTGCCGTGCAAAATTTGCCCATGATGACGCAGGAATCTCCTCCCGACCAGTTTCCAAACAACGTGAAAGCTACTGCGCTCGGCAATCCTGCGTTAAAAACAGGCTCGGACTGCTCATTTACAAACCCGTAAACTCCGCGTCCTCGCCTGTTTTTGCCTTGTCTTGCCTTCGCTCGCTACGCTTTCACGCTGTTTGGACAGCTTAAGTCAGTCTTCAGACTGGCTTATTCAGCGTCTTCACGCGCCCAGTCACGGGTGCGGCTGACGGCTTTTTTCCAGCCTTTGTACAGTTTCTCTTTCTCGACTTCGTCCAGGCTCGGTTCGAACTCCCGCTCGATTACCGCTTTGCCGCGCAGTTCTTCCAGGCTGCCCCAGAAACCGCACGCCAGACCGGCCAGATACGCCGCGCCCAGTGCCGTGGTTTCGCGCATTTGCGGGCGCTCGACCTGGGTGCCGAGGATGTCGGCCTGGAACTGCATGAGGAAGTTGTTGGCGACCGCGCCGCCGTCCACGCGCAGGGCCTTGAGGCGTTCGCCGGAGTCCTGTTGCATGGCGTCGAGCACGTCGCGGGTCTGGTAGGCGATCGATTCCAGCGCGGCACGGATGATGTGATCCACGCGCACGCCGCGCGTCAGGCCGAACAGTGCGCCACGGGCATACGGGTCCCAGTACGGAGCGCCCAGACCGGTGAACGCCGGTACCAGGTACACGCCGTTGCTGTCCTTCACTTTGTTGGCGAAGTATTCGGTGTCGTGAGCGTCGTTGACGATCTTCAGTTCATCGCGCAGCCACTGCACGGTCGAGCCACCGTTGAAAACTGCGCCTTCCAGAGCGTAAGCCACTTCGCCACGCGGGCCGCAAGCGATGGTGGTGAGCATGCCGTGCTGCGACTTCACCGCTTTGTCGCCGGTGTTCATCAGCAGGAAGCAGCCAGTGCCGTAGGTGTTTTTTGCCTGGCCCGGCTCGACGCACATCTGGCCGAACAGTGCCGCTTGCTGGTCACCGGCGATACCGCCGATGGCGATGCCGCTCTTGGTGCGACCGTAGATTTCCGAAGACGCTTTCACTTCCGGGAGCATCTCGCGCGGGATGTCGAGGATTTCCAGCATCTTCGAGTCCCACTCCAGCGAGTGGATGTTGAAGAGCATGGTGCGCGAGGCGTTGGTGTAGTCGGTGACGTGCACTTTGCCGCCGGTGAATTTCCAGATCAGCCAGCTGTCGACGGTGCCGAACAGCAGTTCGCCGTTGCGCGCACGTTCGCGGCTGCCTTCGACGTTGTCGAGGATCCACTTCAGCTTGGTGCCGGAGAAGTACGGGTCGGTGACCAGACCGGTGTTGTCGCGGATGTACTCTTCATGGCCATCGCGCTTGAGCTGCTGGCAGATCTCGGTGCTGCGGCGGCACTGCCAGACGATGGCGTTGTACACCGGACGGCCGGTGGTCTTGTCCCAGACCACCGTGGTTTCACGCTGGTTGGTGATACCGATGGCGGCGACCTGATCGTGATGCAGACCGGCTTGGGCCAGCGCTTCGACCATCACCGCGCTCTGGGTGGCAAAGATTTCCATTGGATCGTGCTCGACCCAACCGGCTTGCGGGTAATGCTGGGCGAATTCGCGCTGGGCGGTGCAGACCACGTTCGCGTCGCGGTCGAAGATGATCGCGCGGGAGCTGGTCGTACCCTGATCGAGGGCAATGATGTAGTTCTTATTCTGAATGTCGGTCATGTCGATTGCCTTGGACGAAATAAGGGAGAGTGGGCCGTGGCGCGGGTTCTAAATGGGCAGGAGCCCGCGCCGACTGTTTCAAGAAGTTCTTGGTTTGCCGTCAATGGCCGGTTCTGCATCCTTTGTAGCAGGTGTGGCGCCGGTCAGGTGACGGGCAATGAGCCCGCGATACCCGGCGGCGCCGAGGCAGGCACCGACAATCGGTGCAAAAATCGGTATCAGGAAGTACGGAATATCGCGGCCGCCAGTGAAGGAAATTTCACCCCAGCCGGCGAAGAAAGTCATCAGTTTCGGACCGAAGTCCCGTGCCGGGTTCATCGCAAAACCGGTCAGCGGGCCCATCGAACTGCCGATCACGGCAATCAGCAAGCCGATCAGCAGCGGGGCCATCGGGCCTTTCGGCAGACCGTTGTTGTCGTCGGTCAGGGCCATGATCACGCCCATCAGGATCGCGGTGATGATCATCTCGACCAGGAACGCCTGGGCGGTAGACAGCACAGGATTGGGGAACGTCGAGAACACCGAGGCCAATTCGAGGCTGGCGGCGGTGCCACGCACCATGTGGTGAGTTTGTTCGTAATCGAAGAACAGATTGCTGTACAGCGTGTAAACCAACAGCGCGCCGCAGAAGGCGCCAGCGATCTGCGACAGGATATAGAACGGCAGTTTGCGCTTTTCGAAGTCGGCGAAAATGCTCAGGGCGATACTCACGGCAGGGTTCAGGTGCGCGCCGGAAACGCCGGCGGTCAGGTAGATCGCCATGCTCACGCCGACGCCCCAGATGATACTGATTTCCCACAGACCGAAGCTGGCGCCCGCGACTTTGAGCGCGGCGACACAGCCAGTGCCGAAAAAGATCAGAAGTGCAGTCCCCAGAAACTCGGCCAGGCATTGGCCGGAAAGCGATGGTTGCTGTAAAGCAGTTGTCATTGAAAACCTCGGTTTTTGTTGTTGTCTGGCGCGTTTGCCGTCAGGGCAAGGCGCGATTTTCCCCGGGGCAGGATCCCCATCCTGTTCCCGGTTTACTGCTGGGTGCTGCGGTGCCGATAATTCTTACATTATTCAGATTCGAAAAAATATAGACAAGAAACAAACCTGTCAAAGGTCGAAAGTGAACCATCGGTCACAATTCAACTATCAACCTGCTGAATGGTCCTGCCGATGGCGGCGGCGATAGCCTGGCGGCTCATGCGCAAAGCCCGGAAAACGGGGCTTGCGCTAGAGCCTTTTGCGTTGTGATGACCTAGAATCCGGCGCAGGATTTTTCTGTTGATGCCGAGCCTGGAGCTGCCATGACCCCTGCGTTGGACTTGTTGAAAAAAGTTCGTGCCGAACATCGCGTGCACAGTTACGAACATGACCCGAAGGCCGCGTCCTACGGGCTGGAGGCCGCAGAGAAACTGGCGCTGGAGCCGGCGCAGGTGTTCAAGACGTTGCTCGCTGCCAGCGAAAAAGGTGAATTGCTGGTCGCGGTGGTACCGGTCGTCGGAAGCCTTGATCTCAAGGGGCTGGCACACGCGGCGGGCGTGAAGAAAGTCGAAATGGCTGACCCGGCGGCGGCGCAGCGTTCCACCGGTTACCTGCTGGGCGGGATCAGTCCGCTGGGGCAGAAGAAGCGTCTGCGCACCTTCATCGATAACTCGGCTCAGGGTTTTGCGACTATTTATGTCAGTGCTGGCCGACGCGGCCTGGAGGTCGAGTTGGCGCCCGCCGTGCTCGCCGAGCACACCCAGGCCAAATTTGCCGACATCGGTCGGGTATAACGCTGAATTCTGTATGAAGAAAATTGGCCGGTTCTGTCACTGGCGCTGAACCGGCCCGCGCCGCATGCTCTGCCCACGGACTTAGGGAGAAGGTTATGCAGCTTGAGTTTCATCAGGTCGACGCGTTCAGCGACCGGCCGTTCAGTGGCAATCCGGCGATGGTGTATCGGCTCGACGCATGGCTTGCGGATGAGTTGATGCAGAAGATCGCCGCCGAACACAATCTGGCGGAAACCGCGTTCGTGGTGCGCGAAGGCGCCGCGTGGCACGTCCGCTGGTTCACTCCGACCACCGAAGTGCCATTGTGCGGGCATGCGACGCTGGCCAGTGCCCACGTGTTGTTCGAGGTCTACAAGGAAAACGTCGAGCGTCTGGACTTCACCTGCAAGTCCGGGCCGTTGAGCGTCAGCCGCGAAGGCGATCGCCTGTGGCTGGACTTTCCGTCAATCGTGCCATCAGCGATTGGCGTGACGCTGGATGTCGAGCGTGCGCTGGGTGTCGAGGCGGTGGATGTGCTCGGTTCCAACGAGTTGTTCGTGGTGCTGGAGTCGGAGCAGGCAGTGCTCGACTGCACACCGGACATGGTCGCGCTGGCGAAACTGCCGTGGCTCGGCGCCATCGTGACGGCGCGCGGCAATCAGCATGATTTTGTCTCGCGTTATTTCGCGCCGGCCATTGGTATCAACGAAGACCCGGTCACTGGTTCGACGCATTGCAGCTTGATTCCGTACTGGTCGAAACGTCTGGGCAAGTCGAGCCTGACCGCGTGCCAGCGTTCGGCGCGGGGCGGGGAGTTGTTCTGTCGGCTGGAGGGGGAGCGGGTGAAGATCGGCGGGAATGCGACGCTGGTGGCCAGCGGTACACTGATCCTCGGTTAACGCAAGACTTTGTTGGAGTGAGCCTTTGTAGTGAGGGGATTTATCCCCGATGGGCTGAGCAGCAGCCCCAAACCATTACTTGCACAGTGCCAGGCACTCCGCGGTGCAGGTTAAAGGGCCGCTTCGCGCCCCATCGGGGATAAATCCCCTCACCACAAAAAACCTCCACACTCCGATGTTCTGTTTGATCAGAGGGCGGTGCTGTAGCGGCGGACGCCGTTTTCCACTGCCGGGATTTGTGCGGCGGTGCTGCCCGATGCCTGGAACAGGACCAGGTGTTCTGCAGCAACCCGAATCCCGACATCCGTACCCACCTGATGGTCCGCATGGCTGGGGAAGATCGATTCCAGCTGCGCGCCGGTCGGCAGTTGCAGGCGATACAGGGTCGAGGCACCGAGGAAGGTCTTGCCGACGATGCGTGCTTTCAACGCGCTGTCCGGCGCATAAACGATGTCATCCGGACGCAGCAACACATCCACCGCGCCGCCCACCGGCCAGGTATAGGCCCGGTTGCCGCGCAGTTCGCCGAGTTCGGTCTGCACCGATTCCGGGCTGCCGAGCTGGCCGCGAATGAAGTAACCCTGGCCGATGAAACTGGCAACAAACGGCGTCGCCGGCTCGTGGTAGAGATTGTAGGGTGTGTCCCACTGTTCCAGCCGGCCTTCCTTGAATACGCCAACGTGATCGCTCACGGCGAAGGCTTCTTCCTGGTCGTGGGTCACCAGAATCGCACTGGTGCCACGGGCCTTGAGAATGTCGCGCACTTCGTGGCTGAGCTTGCGGCGCAGTTCGCCATCGAGGTTGGAGAACGGTTCGTCGAGCAGCAACAGTTGCGGTTCTGGCGCCAGGGCGCGGGCGAGGGCGACGCGTTGTTGCTGGCCGCCGGAGAGCTCGTGCGGGAAGCGTTTGCCGAGGTTCTTCAGGTTGACCAGTTCCAGCAGCTCTTCGGTGATGCGCGCCTTGTTCGGGTGCTTGCGGATCCCGAAGGCGATGTTGTCCGCGACGCTGAGGTGCGGGAACAGTGCGTAGTCCTGGAACACCATGCCGATCCGGCGTTTCTCCGGGGCCAGAGTGAAACCGGCGCTGGAAATGGTTTCGCCACCGAGAGTGATTTCGCCTTCGTGCACCGGTTCGAAACCGGCAATCGCGCGCAGGGTGGTGGTCTTGCCGCAGCCGGACGAGCCGAGCAGGCAGCCGATGTCGCCGGCGTTGAGGTGCAGATTGAGGTTCTGCACCACGCGTTGATCTTGGTAGCCGCAAGCGAGGTTGCGCAGGTTCAGCAGTAATTCATGACTCATGCGTGGTGATATGCCGG
Organism: Pseudomonas sp. m6p; assembly: GCF_055760375.1. Lineage (NCBI taxonomy): Bacteria > Pseudomonadati > Pseudomonadota > Gammaproteobacteria > Pseudomonadales > Pseudomonadaceae > Pseudomonas > Pseudomonas sp. m6p. The sequence continues at coordinate 4,382,390 of NZ_CM147084.1, read as the reverse complement.
TTCGACGAGGAACTCAAGCAGGGCCTTCTGTGCGTGGAGACGGTTTTCTGCCTGATCCCAGGCAACGGAGCGCGGGTCATCGAGCAGGTCGAGGCTGATTTCTTCACCGCGGTGCGCCGGCAGGCAGTGCATGAACAGCACATCTTCAGCCGCCAGATCGAGCAGGGCGCGGGTCACCTGGAACGGTGCAAACAGCTTCAGGCGCTTGGCAGTTTCCTCTTCCTGACCCATCGAAGTCCAGACGTCAGTGCTCACCAGGTGCGCACCGCGCACGGCGTCTTGCGGATCACGGACGATGGTCACGCGATCGCCGGCGCGGGCGACGAACTCAGGATTGGGCTCGTAGCCTTGCGGGCAGGCAACGCGCAACTGGAAGTCGAACTGGATCGCCGCTTCTATATAGCTGTTGCACATGTTATTGCCGTCGCCGATCCACGCCACGGTCTTGCCCTGAATCGAGCCACGGTGTTCGAGGAAGGTCTGCATGTCGGCCAGCAACTGGCACGGGTGCAGGTCATCGGACAGGCCATTGATCACCGGCACGCGCGAGTTGGCGGCGAATTCGGTCAGGGTGCTGTGGGCAAAGGTACGGATCATCACCGCATCGAGCATGCTCGACATGACGATGGCGCAGTCGCCAATCGGCTCGCCACGGCCCAGCTGGGTGTCACGCGGCGACAGGAAGATCGCCTGGCCACCGAGCTGGATCATGCCGGCCTCGAAGGAGATCCGGGTACGGGTCGAGGATTTCTCGAAGATCATCCCCAGGACGCGGTTTTTCAGCGGCTCGAACAGTACGCCGCGGTTACGCAGGTCCTTGAGCTCAACGCCTCGACGGATCACGCTGACCAGCTCTTCGGGCGTGCAATCCATCAGGGAGAGAAAGTGCCTTGCGCTCATCATTGACTACCTTTTTGTTACAAACCGCAGATGCTCAAAGCCTTGTTTAACGGAACAACGGGCGAGACCTGCGGCGTAAGCCGCACGGGGCGACGAAATAGGGGAAGGCGCGATATTGACACTAAATGTCGCGTTACGCCAATAGGCTACGGATTTTGCGGGATTCGGAGGGTGTATCGGATCTTGCTGTCGGACACATGAAGCCCAGTTCAAGGCCGCCACGAGCCTCTTTGTACACCGGCCTTGCAGGGCTTGGCAATTCAGCGTGGCGGGGATCGAGTCGCCTGGGTCGGTTTGCGACCGTGGCTCCATGCCATCACTTGGTCGGATGCTCGGGCTGAAACATTTGCTAAAGCAAAGTGCTGGGTTATAAATAAGTTTCGAGCGACGCAGGAAGCCTCCGCATGGAATCGAAAGAAAAACTGTTAATGGAACTGCTGGGTCACACGGCTCGCTCATTGACCCATCTCACCGCGTCGGTGACCTCAATGTCCTTCGAACTGCTGCGCAGCGAAGACGAAGTGGTCAAGACCGCCGGCCGTCACATGATCGATCGCATGGCGACCATCAGTGCCGGGCTCGACGAGCACTGGCGGCTGATCGGCGAACTCACCGGCGTGCACATCGCTCACGAGCAGATCGAGACCATTCAGGAAATCCAGTTGCAGGCGCCGCCGCAGCTGCCGTCCAACTGAACCTGACAGGCTATCGGCTCGCCTGATAGCCGTCGATTCACAAGACGAACATCGCTGGCATCGCTCCCTTGCACGGGCCATAGTTTTGTTCCCGCAGGCATGCCCGTTGCCTGCCCAGAACAAGACAGAGACTGGCCATGACCAAGACTCTCCATCACCGCGCCTGCCACCTATGCGAAGCCATCTGCGGCCTGACCATCGAGACCACCGAATCCGATGGCAACGTTGCGATCACCTCGATCAAGGGCGATGCCCTCGACACCTTCAGTCGCGGGCATATCTGCCCCAAGGCCGTGGCCTTGCAAGACATCCAGAATGACCCCGATCGCCTGCGTCAGCCGATGCGCCGGGTCGGCAGCGAATGGCTGCCGATCGAGTGGGACGAGGCCTTTGCACTGGTGGCCGAGCGTCTGGCGGCGATTCAAGAGCGTCACGGGCAGAATGCGGTGGCGGTCTATCAGGGCAACCCCAGCGTGCACAACTATGGGCTGATGACTCACAGCAACTACTTTCTCGGCCTGCTGAAGACGCGCAATCGCTTCTCGGCGACTTCGGTCGATCAGTTGCCGCATCACCTGAGCAGTTACCTGATGTACGGCCATGGCTTGCTGCTGCCGATCCCGGACATCGATCACACCGATTTCATGCTGATCCTCGGCGGCAACCCGCTGGCGTCCAACGGCAGCATCATGACCGTGCCGGATGTCGAGAAGCGCCTGAAGGCGATTCAGGCGCGCGGCGGCAAAGTGGTGGTGGTCGATCCACGGCGCAGCGAAACGGCGGCCATCGCCGATCAGCACCTGTTCGTGCGGCCTGGTGGCGACGCGGCGCTTTTGTTCGGGGTGCTCAACACCTTGTTCAGCGAAGGCCTGACCCGTGACAGCCACTTGCCGGTTGATGGCCTTGATGAAGTGCGCGCAGCCGTCGCAACCTTCACTGCCGAAGCCATGAGTCCGCTGTGTGCGGTGCCGGCCGAACAGATCCGCCAACTGGCGCGGGATTTCGCTGCGGCACCGAGTGCGGTGTGCTACGGGCGCATGGGCGTTTCAACTCAGGCGTTCGGCACCTTGTGTCACTGGGTGGTGCAGTTGATCAATCTGGTCACCGGCAACCTTGACCGGGTGGGCGGCGCGTTGTGCACCGAGCCGGCGGTGGATCTGGTGGCGTCGACCTCGGGCGGGCATTTCAACAAATGGCAGAGCCGGGTGTCCGGACGGCCCGAGTACGGCGGCGAGCTGCCGGTCTCGGCGCTGGCCGAAGAGATGCTCACTGAAGGCGAAGGGCAGATTCGCGCGCTGATCACAGTGGCCGGCAATCCGGTGTTGTCGACGCCCAACGGCCGGCAACTGGAGCAGGCGCTGGACGGTCTGGAGTTCATGCTCAGCATCGACCTGTACATCAACGAAACCACGCGTTACGCCGATTTGATCCTGCCGTCGACCTCGGCGCTGGAGAACGATCACTACGACACTACGTTCAACCTGTTCGCGGTGCGCAATGTCACTCGCTTCAACCGGGCGATTCTCGCCAAACCAAAGGGTGCGTTGCACGATTGGGAGATCTTCGTCGGCCTGGCCAAAGCCTTTGCCGAAAAGACCGGCAAGGAACTGAAACCGACCTTGCCGCCGGCGCAGATGATCGATATGGGCCTGCGCATGGGGCTGTATGGCGATACGTCCGATCGGAAGCTGTCATTGGCGACATTGTTCGATCATCCGCACGGGATTGATCTTGGGGCGTTGAAACCGAATCTTGCCGCTCGCCTCAAGACGCCAGATCAACGGGTGCAGGCTGCGCCGCCTGAGATCCTCGCTGATCTCGCACGCTTTGCGGCCTTGCAGGCGCCGGCAGCCGATGAGTTGTTGATGATCGGTCGGCGCCATGTGCGCAGCAATAATTCGTGGATGCACAATTACCATCGGCTAGTGAAGGGCAAACCGCGTCATCAACTGCTGATGCACCCGGACGATCTGGCCAGTCGAGGGCTCGACGACGGGCAATTGGTGCGCGTCAGTTCGCGGGTCGGACAGATCGAAGTGGAGGTGCTCGGCAGCCTGGACATGATGAAAGGCGTGGTCAGCCTGCCCCATGGCTGGGGGCACGCGCGCCCGGGCGTGCAGATGGCGATCGCCAGCGGTCAACCGGGGTCGAGCGCCAACGACCTGACCGATGAATGCCAGCTCGACGAGCTGTCGGGCAACGCGGCGCTCAATGGCGTGCCGGTGACGGTGGTGGCGGCTTGAATATGCCTGTCGGGGAGACCGAGCAGCGCGCTCGGGATTCCGTTACAATGCGTCACCGTGCCGACCCATGAGTCGGAAAGTTCAGCCGAGGTGCTCCATGGATATCATCGAAACGATTAAAGAGCAGATTGCCAACAACACCATTCTGCTTTACATGAAAGGCTCGCCGAATGCCCCACAGTGTGGCTTTTCCGCGAAAGCTGCGCAGGCTGTGATGGGCTGTGGCGAGAAGTTCGCCTACGTCGACATCCTGCAGAACCCGGAAATCCGCGCCAACCTGCCAAAGTACGCCAACTGGCCGACTTTCCCGCAACTGTGGGTTGGTGGTGAACTGGTCGGCGGCAGCGACATCATGGCTGAAATGTTCGCCAACGGTGAGCTGCAGACTCTGGTCAAGGAAGCATCGGCCAAGGCGGCTGCGGCCAAGTCCGAAGCCTGATCCGGCTTTCACTCGGCACATGCTTCTGCTGTAGGAGCTGTCGAGTGAAACGAGGCTGCGATCTTTTGATCTTCAGCCAATAAAAAGCCCCGCACCTCGAAAGAGGGCGGGGCTTTTTAGTGCGCTGGAAAAGTTAACGCGAGTTGCCGGTGCAATCTGAAAAGATCGCAGCCTGCGGCAGCTCCTACTCCTCGCCCATCTGCGATTGCAGATAGTTCTCGAGACCGACTTTATCGATCAGACCCAGTTGGGTTTCCAGCCAGTCGATATGCTCTTCTTCGGATTCGAGAATGTCTTCAAGCAGTTCACGGCTGCCGAAGTCGCCAACCGATTCGCAATGGGCGATGGCGGCTTTCAGGTCGGCGTGGCCGGTCTTCTCGATGCGCAGGTCACACTCCAGCATTTCCCGGGTGTGCTCGCCGATGTGCAGCTTGCCCAGATCCTGCACGTTCGGCAGGCCTTCGAGGAACAGGATGCGCTTGATCAGCTTGTCCGCGTGTTTCATCTCGTCGATGGATTCGTGGTACTCGTGCTTGCCCAGCTTGTTCAGGCCCCAATCTTCATACATGCGCGCATGCAGGAAGTACTGATTGATCGCGACCAGCTCATTGGCAAGGATCTTGTTGAGATGCTGGATGACTGTAATGTCGCCTTTCATGATGGGAGTCCTGCCCTGTAATAGCCGTATATAAGGCGGAGTTTGAGCTTGGTACTTATAAGTGTCAAACCTAAGTTATTGAATAATAAATGAAATTAAATCTGAATAAGAATGTTTGTGTTCCGCGTCTGGCACCTAAGCACTTGATTTGCGGACATAAAAAAACCGGACATAAGTCCGGTTCTTCGAAATCTGGGTAATTACGCAGCCGTAAATTCTACCGGATAGGGGATCGCGGCCTGAGCGGTTTGCAGCTTGGTCAGGGTTTCGCGAACCACTTCCTTGGCCAGGCAGGCACATTTGCCGCACTGGCTGGCGACGCCAGTGGCCTGGCGGACTTCTTTGTAGCTGCAGCAACCTTCATAGATCGCTTCGCGGATCTGTCCGTCGGTGACGCCAGTGCAGAGGCAAACATACATAAGTGAGAACCGTCGCTGGTTGTGACTCAATTGCGATGGATCTTAATGTTAACGAGAATGATTGTCAAAGTGCTTTCTGAATGGTTTTCGATCGAAAGGCGGGGCACTGACGAACGGTGATTAATGGCGAATGGCCTGGCCCCGAAAATGCGGGTCCGTTATCGGCCTTGGGCAAAAAACCGTTAAGGACAGGCGAAAAACGCAGTGTATGATGGTCGGCCCTTGCGAAGAGGGTTCGTGTCACAGGGCTGTCGCCTGAGGGTGGCAGGCTGGCCCGGACCCTGAACTTCAAAGTTATTCACCAGGAGATATCCATGAGCGTACTCGTAGGCAAACAAGCCCCTGACTTCACCGTCCCGGCCGTACTCGGCAATGGCGAGATCGTTGACAGCTTCACTCTGTCCTCGGCCATCAAAGGCAAATACGGCCTGGTGTTCTTCTACCCGCTGGACTTCACCTTCGTCTGCCCGTCCGAGCTGATCGCTCTGGACAACCGCATGGCTGACTTCAAGGCGCGCAATGTGGAAGTGGTCGCCGTGTCGATCGACTCGCACTTCACCCACAACGCCTGGCGCAACACCCCGGTCAACAACGGCGGCATCGGCCAGGTGAAATACACCATGGCTGCCGACATGAAGCACGAAATCGCCAAGGCCTACGACGTTGAGTCCGAAGGCGGCGTGGCTTTCCGTGGCGCGTTCCTGATCGACGACAAGGGCGTCGTCCGTTCGCAGATCATCAACGACCTGCCGCTGGGTCGTAACATGGAAGAGCTGATCCGTCTGGTCGACGCTCTGCAATTCCACGAAGAGCACGGCGAAGTTTGCCCTGCCAACTGGAAGAAAGGCGACAAAGGCATGAACGCTTCGCCAGAAGGCGTCGCGGCTTATCTGACCGAGAACGCTGCTGCCCTGTAAGGCGCAACGTCGAGGTACAAAAAAACCGGCCCAAGTGGCCGGTTTTTTCATGCGTAGGAAATACCCGACGAGGATCAGTCGTCGAAGTCTTCCCAGCCGCCCATCTGTTTCCAGCGGTTGACGATGCCGCAGAACAGCTCGGCGGTCTTCTCGGTGTCGTAACGCGCCGAATGCGCTTCACGGCCATCGAAGTCGATGTCGGCGGCCTGACAGGCTTTCGCCAGCACGGTTTGACCGTAAGCCAGGCCGGCCAGCGTCGCGGTGTCGAAGCTGGAGAACGGATGGAACGGGTTGCGCTTCATGTCCAGACGCGCCACGGCGGCATTCAGGAAGCCAAGGTCGAAACTGCTGTTGTGCCCGACCAGGATCGCGCGCTTGCAGCCATTGGCCTTCAGCGCCTTGCGCACGCCACGGAAGATGTCGGTCAGCGCGGTTTCTTCGCTGACCGCCATGCGCAGCGGGTGATCGAGCTTGATCCCGGTGAATTCCAGCGCTGCCGCTTCAATGTTCGCGCCTTCGAACGGCTCAACGCGGAAGAAGTAGGTGTGGTCCGGGTAAACGAAACCCTTTTCATCCATGGCGATGGTGGTCGCGGCAATCTCCAGCAGAGCGTCGGTGGCCGAGTTGAAGCCACCGGTCTCTACGTCGACGACAACCGGCAGGTAGCCGCGAAAACGCGCTGCCATTGGATGACGGGAACCGCCGCCGCCACCTTGACCGTCCAGTTCGTCGTCGAAATGGTCTTCACTCACGCGTGTTCCTCCAGCAGGCGCCAGCGCAGTTTTTCACCGGCGCGCAGCGGGATAACGTTCAGCTCGCCGAATGGCAGGCTGGTTGGGGCGGTCCATTCTTCGCGAACCAGGGTGATGCGATCGGTGTTGGCCGGCAGACCGTAGAAGCGCGGGCCGTTCAGGCTGGCAAACGCTTCGAGCTTGTCCAGCGCGTTACGCTGCTCGAACGCTTCGGCATACAGCTCGATGGCGGCGTACGCGGTGTAGCAGCCGGCGCAGCCGCAGGCGGCTTCCTTGGCGTGCTGGGCGTGCGGCGCCGAGTCGGTGCCGAGGAAGAACTTCGCGCTGCCGCTGGTGGCCGCGTCGAGCAGGGCTTCCTGATGGGTATTGCGCTTGAGGATCGGCAGGCAGTAGAAGTGCGGCCGGATCCCGCCCACCAGCATGTGGTTGCGGTTGTACAGCAGGTGATGCGCGGTGATGGTCGCGCCAACGTTGGCCGAGGCTTCGTTGACAAACTGCACGGCGTCGCCGGTGGTGATGTGTTCGAACACCACTTTGAGCGTCGGGAAACGCTCGACCACCCGGCGCATGTGCTCATCGATGAAAATCTTTTCGCGGTCGAAGACATCGACATCGCCACGGGTGACTTCGCCGTGGATCAGCAGCGGCATGCCGACTTCGGCCATGGCTTCCAGCGCCGGGAAGATCTTGTCGATGCTGGTGACTCCGGAATCGGAGTTGGTGGTGGCGCCAGCCGGGTACAGCTTGGCGGCGTGCACGAAACCGCTGGCCTTGGCCTCACGAATTTCTTCGGGCTGGGTGCGGTCGGTGAGGTACAGCACCATCAGCGGTTCGAAACGACTGCCGGCCGGGCGGGCAGCGAGAATCCGCTGGCGATAGCCATCGGCTTCAGCGGCGTTGCGCACCGGTGGTACCAGGTTGGGCATGATGATGGCGCGGCCAAAGGTGCGCGCCACATCGGCAACGGTATTGGTCAACACGGCACCATCGCGAAGATGAATGTGCCAGTCGTCGGGACGCAGCAGGGTCAGGCGGTCGGACATGAGGGGATTCCAGGCGGGTCAAACTGAGGGGAATGCTACCGGAAAAGACTCTTGCAGGCACTCGCTATCAAGTTTTGCTGGAACCTTCCGATAGCCCGTAGGTATGCCGTAAACATAGTGTGAATCGGTCTTTGTGTTACAGAAGCCAATGGAGCCTCCCGTGCGCCAGCGATATTTAGCCTTGCTCAGTGTGTTTGCCAGCCTCCCCGCGATGGCGCTCACCTACCAGACGCGTCTGGAGAACATTGAGTGGACGGTCGAGGGCGACAAGTTCGAGTGCCGTCTGACCCAGCCGATCACCGATTTCGGCTCGGGCCAGTTCGTGCGCAAGGCCGGCGAGCAGGCGATATTCCGCCTCAATGCCTACAACGCCATGCTCGGCGGCGGTTCGGCGACGTTGCTCGCGGCGGCCGCGCCCTGGCAGCCGGGGCGCAACGACATCAATTTGGGCAGCGTGAGGATCGGCACCGGTAACGTGCTGTTCAACAGTTCGCAATCCCAGGCCGGCGGACTGATCAGTGGCTTGCTGGACGGCCGCAGTCCGGTGGTGCGCCGTGCGTCCGGCGATGGCCGGGTTTCGGAAGTGCGTCTGTTGCCGGTCAAGTTCAGCAAGGCGTTCAACGAATACCAGACATGCGTGGCGAAGCTGCTGCCGCAGAATTTCGATCAGGTCAAACACTCGCAGATAGGCTTTCCTGGCGAAGGCACCGATCTGGATGCCGACGCCAAGGCCAGGCTGCAGGTGATGCTCGAGTTCATGAAGGCCGACCCGACGGTCAATCACATCGAACTGGATGGCTATTCCGACAACAGCGGTAATCGTCTGACCAATCGTGAACTGTCGCGCCGGCGCGCGCTGGCGGTGGTCGACTTCTTCAAGGCCAACGGCATCGCCGAATCGCAGATCACCGTGCGTTTCCACGGCGAGCAATACCCGCTGGTGCCGAACAACAATGCAGCTAACCGGGCGAAGAATCGCCGGGTCAGCGTGAAGCTGGCGCGAGTGGCGCCGACCACCGCACCAGCCCCGCAAGCCAGTACGCCTGCCAATGCTGCAGCGACTTCCTGACCCGCCGGTCATCGTCGCGCTGTCGACAGATTCTGTCGCTTTGTCGTCTTAAGCTGTCGCGCCTCTGTAAATTATCGGATTTGAGCGGTAGACTCCTCGGCTTTCCGTAGAACCCCGTGGAGTGATGGCATGGCGGACGTAAACAAGGTCGTTCTGGCGTATTCCGGCGGCCTGGACACTTCGGTGATCCTCAAGTGGCTGCAGGATACTTATAACTGTGAAGTGGTGACTTTCACCGCTGACCTGGGTCAGGGCGAAGAGGTCGAGCCGGCTCGCGCCAAGGCTCAGGCCATGGGCGTCAAAGAAATCTACATTGACGACCTGCGCGAAGAATTCGTGCGTGACTTCGTGTTCCCGATGTTCCGCGCCAACACCGTTTACGAAGGCGAGTACCTGCTGGGTACTTCCATCGCACGTCCGCTGATTGCCAAGCGCCTGATCGAAATCGCCAACGAAACCGGCGCCGACGCCATCTCCCATGGCGCCACCGGCAAGGGCAACGACCAGGTGCGTTTCGAACTGGGTGCCTACGCGCTCAAGCCAGGCGTGAAAGTGATCGCGCCATGGCGTGAGTGGGACCTGTTGTCGCGCGAGAAGCTGATGGACTACGCCGAGAAGCACGCGATCCCGATCGAGCGTCACGGCAAGAAGAAGTCCCCGTACTCGATGGACGCCAACCTGCTGCACATCTCCTATGAAGGCGGCGTGCTGGAAGACACCTGGACCGAGCACGAAGAAGACATGTGGCGCTGGACCGTCTCTCCGGAGAAGGCTCCCGACACCCCGCAATACCTGGAACTGACCTACCGCAACGGCGACATCGTTGCCCTGGACGGCGTCGAAATGACTCCGGCCACCGTACTGGCGACGCTGAACAAGATCGGTGGTGCTCACGGCATCGGCCGTCTCGACATCGTGGAAAACCGCTATGTCGGCATGAAGTCCCGTGGTTGCTACGAAACCCCGGGCGGCACCATTATGCTGCGTGCACACCGCGCCATCGAATCGATCACTCTGGACCGCGAAGTCGCTCACCTCAAAGACGAGTTGATGCCGAAATACGCCAGCCTGATCTACACCGGTTACTGGTGGAGCCCGGAGCGTCTGATGCTGCAACAGATGATCGACGCTTCGCAGGTCAACGTGAACGGTGTGGTTCGTCTGAAGCTGTACAAAGGCAACGTGATCGTTACCGGCCGCAAGTCCGACGATTCGTTGTTCGACGCTAATATTGCGACCTTCGAAGAAGACGGCGGCGCTTACAACCAGGCTGACGCGGCGGGCTTCATCAAGCTTAACGCGCTGCGCATGCGCATTGCAGCCAACAAGGGCCGCAAGCTGTTTTAAGTCACGCAGGTCTGTATGAAAAATGGCGGCTTGTCCCTGGACAATGCCGCCATTTTTTTATGCACGTCTGGCGCTCTCCTGGATTGTCTGTCGCTACGGCCCATTCCGGGGTTTTCTTGAATACCCATTTCAGGCATCTGCCTTGCGTTTCATAGTTCGCTCAGAACCGTAGTGCTTTGCGTACTCACGTTATAGGCGACCAAGAGTTTCGCGCCGCCGCTTTTCTTCGACTGTCTGATAAGGCTGAGCGTCATTTGCTTGAGCAAAACCTCGGATGCGGGATCAGTCAAAAAAAGCACTGCCTTGGCCGATTGTTTGCCCAGACGCGGAAAGTGTGCGACCAGCGTATTGAACGCCTGTGAGTTGTTCATCGGACGAACATCTATGGCACGCAACGTGCCCATGGGTTTGGGTAACTGAATGTTGTGTTCAATCCACGGTTCCTCGGGGCAGGCTATTTCAGCAGACCGATGGGATTGCGTCTGGTCAGTACCGTGTGTTGGTAGCGTTGGTTCTGGTTTATTCGAATTTGATTTCTTGCCGGTTGCAATTGAAGTGTCTGTCGGAGACAAATCCGGGTTGCTCTCGGTGGTCTTGAGTTCCTCAAAGGTTTTTAGAAAGCTGTCGTCTTTCTCGAAATCCGAGGGGGCGTACAGAGAACGGTAGTTGAAGTTCAGTGTTAAAAAAACAGCAGCAACAAGTAAAACGGGAAGCTGATCAGAAACCAGACATAGACCTCCCTTTCGTTGTTATCTAAAAAAGGCAAGGAAATGGCGGCTGATGATTCGGAAATAAATGCAAATATCGCAATTATAGTCATGGGGTTGGTTATCTTTTTTCTGACTTTTATCATGGGGCGTGCTCATTAAGTGTGTGTTTCCAATAGGTGGATTGGTTGGGTGTGGGTTGAAGTTTATACTTGAGGCTATTTTTATATTAAAGAAAATCAGTTGGGTAGAAGTATCTTGTTTCAGACATTGATTGTTAAAGTGCTTTGAATGGTTTGTATGTTGTTTTTTACAATTGGTCATCTGCCAAGTGCCGATGGCGGATGAGTCACAGGTATTCATTGAACAGCAATATTCTGTCTGCATTCGATGAGCAACTTGCTCTGAAAGCGAGTGCGCAAGGGCTTCAGGGCGTAGTATTTTTCACGTCGGTGCAGGGGGCGAAAAAACAGTCGGGTCATGGAAATAGTGCGTAAGTGGGTTTTTTTGTAGGAATAGTCTTTATTTGTTGTAGGGAATGTCTTTCGCTGGGAGTGCGATGGAACTCTCTTGTGCCATGTCGGAAGTGACTGGGCTATTGTGCGTGCTCTAAAAATTCGAACAGCGAAACTGGACTTGCCCATGAATAAAGTGCTGATCGTGGATGATCATCCCGTCATTCGTCTTGCTGTGCGTATGCTGATGGAGCGTCATGGCTACGAAGTCATTGCAGAAACGGATAACGGTGTAGATGCTTTGCAACTTGCGCGTGAACAGATGCCGGACATCGTTATCCTGGATATTGGAATACCGAAACTCGATGGTCTTGAAGTTATTGCGCGTCTGAACTCGACACCGATGCCCTTGAAAGTGTTGGTGTTGACTTCCCAGGCCCCAGGGCATTTTTCAATGCGCTGCATGCAATCGGGGGCGGCAGGGTATGTCTGTAAACAGCAGGATCTGACGGAGCTGCTCAGTGCGATCAAAGCCGTACTGTCCGGATACAGTTATTTTCCCAATCAGGCCCTGCATACCGTACGTACCAGCCTCGGTAATGCCAGCGAAGCCGATATGGTAGACCGCCTGTCCGGGCGGGAAATGATGGTATTGCAGCAATTGGCGCGAGGTAAAACGAACAAGGAAATTGCCGATGGCATGTTCCTCAGCAACAAGACGGTCAGCACTTACAAGACCCGCCTGCTATTGAAACTCAATGCCCGGTCGTTGGTGGATCTGATTGAACTGGCACAACGCAACGGGCTTGTCTGATGCTCCTGAAGCCCGAGGCAACGTGGGCTGCGCCATGTCAGATGCTGCAGAAAGTAAAAAGCCTCCGGTCAGGGAGGCTTTCAAGTGTCAAAGATCAAAATCGTAATCGGCCAATTGCTTTTGCAGTCGGCGCTCCTCAAGCAGGTTGTCGATGGTGCGGCGTTTGCTCAGATTGGTCTTGGCGACTTCGACCACCGGTTCGGCGTCGTCGGTTTCTACAGCGGTGAAATCGTCATCTACATCCAGTTGTTCTTTGCTGTCAGTCATAAGGTGAACTCCAGGCTAAGACTGCCTTTGGCGCTCCTTATATCGATATTCCTGCTGCGGGTAAAAAAGATTTTTTCAATCGATAAATCAATTATTCCAATAGCCAATCAATCGTCAGAGGTTTTGTGTTTGTACTCGCACAAATCTTCGATTCGGCAGCTGCCACAGCGTGGCTTGCGCGCCAGACACACATAGCGACCGTGCAGAATCAGCCAGTGGTGAGAATCCAGCAGGTAGTCTTTTGGCACAAATTTCATCAGCTTCTTTTCAACTTCAACGACATTTTTACCCGGGGCAATACCGGTGCGGTTGCTCACGCGAAAAATGTGCGTGTCGACCGCCATGGTCAACTGACGGAAAGCGGTATTCAGGACCACGTTGGCCGTCTTGCGGCCGACGCCGGGCAGCGCTTCCAGTTCTTCGCGCGTCTGCGGGACTTCGCCATTGTGCAGTTCGACCAGCATGCGGCAGGTCTCGATCACGTTTTTCGCTTTGCTGTTATAGAGACCGATGGTTTTGATGTATTCGGACAGCCCTTCGACGCCCAGTGCGTGGATCGCAGCCGGGGTGTTAGCTACCGGGAACAGTTTGGCCGTGGCCTTGTTGACGCCGACGTCGGTTGATTGCGCCGAAAGAATGACCGCGATCAACAACTCGAACGGCGAGGAATAGGCCAGTTCGGTCTTCGGCTCGGGATTGTCTTCGTGAAGTCTGCGGAAGATTTCCAGACGTTTTGCGGCATTCATGGATGATGTGTTTCCTTGGAGAGAGCGTTCGAGCGGGTCCAGGCCTGGCGGGCGGCGAGCAGAAGCCCAAGCACGATAAAGGCGCCGGGAACCAGGGTGAACAGGTGCAGCCCTTCGTTGAACAGCACCAGGCCTTGCCAGTGCTCAGGCAGGCCACGGCCGATATGGCCCTGACCGAACAGTTCACGCAGTCCAGCCAGCGCGATCAGCAACCCGCTCGACAAGCCAAAAAATTTCAGGCGCAGGCCAAATGCCTGAGCAAAGAATCCATTGTATTCCAGCACCACGCATTGCAAGGCGATCAGCCCGGTATAGATTCCGAGTGACTGTTGCCACTGCAACGCCCAGCGTTGCGCGAGGATATTGGTGCAACTGGTCAGGGTGGCGGCCAGCAGCAGACTGGCCAGCATCCGGTCGCGGTCAGACAGTCGCGAGCGCAATGCGCCGAAACAGACACCGTAAACCGCCACGACGACGCCCGACATCAGCAGCATGCCCAGTGCGCTAGCCAGTGTTGTACTGGTGCCAAGTAGCACAACCAGCATCGAAGCATTCGTCAGGTTCGTCGGCCGGTTCATGATCCGCTCCCCAGCAAGGTTGTCCGGTGCTCATCAAAGTAGCGCAGGGCGTCGTGGATGGCATTGACGGTGGCCCGGGAGGTGATGGTCGCGCCCGCCAGTTGATCGAACTGTCCCTGATCCTTTTTCAGCGCCCAGCCTGCGTCGTCAGGCGCGTGACGCGATTGCCCGGCAAATGTCGCCAGCCAGTGGTTCGGCCAGTCGCCAATCAGTCCGCCGAGTGCGGGCGTTTCGTTGTGCCGCAGGGTTTTGACCCCCAGCAGTCTGCCGTTGGCATCGATGGCGATCAGCAGTTCGATAACGCCGGCATAGCCCTCAGTCTGCGTGCGCAACAGCACCGCCACCGGCTGCCCGGCTTTGCTGGCGCGGTAACCTGCCAGCAGTTTGCTGTGGCTCAACGTCGCATCAGTCAACGCCAGTGGCTGCTCCAGCGGCTGATTGTCGTATGCATCGGCCGCGAGTACATCGAGCAGCTTGCGGCTGTCGAGCAGGGCCTGCTCGCTGGCAATCTGCGGCGCACTGGCGCGCTGCACCACGTAAGTCAGGCTGAGCCCCGCGCCGGCCAGCAGCACGAGCATCACGACAGAAACCGTGCGGCTCATGATTGCACCTGCGTCTGGCGGGCGGCGGCAAAACGTTCCAGCGCTGGCACGCAGAGATTCATCAGCAACACGGCAAATGCAACGCCGTCCGGGTAGCCGCCCCAGGTGCGGATCAGGTAGGTGAGCAAGCCGACGCCAACGCCGAACAGCAGCCGGGCCAACGGGCTTTTGGCGCCGGATACCGGTTCGGTAATGATGAAAAAGGCACCGAGCATGGTTGCCCCGCTCAGCAGGTGAAACAGCGGTGAGCCGTGGGAATCGGAACCCGAACCGTTCCAGCAGAGCAGGCTGACGAGAAACAGGCTGGCCAGCATGCCGACCGGCGCTTGCCAGGCGATTACCCGGCGCTGCAACAGCCACAGCCCGCCGGCGAGAAACGCCAGATTGATCCACTCCACGCCGCGTCCACCAAAGCGGCCGAACGCCGGGTTGGCGGCGAACAACTCATCCATGGTCAGGCTCTTGTTAATGCGCAGACTGTCCAGCGCAGTGGCCTGCACCCAGGCGTCCGGGGCCTGGCCCAGATTCAGGACTTGGGCAAAAGCGGCCTGCAGATTCATGCCGTGCGCCGGCCAGTGGGTCATCGGTTGTGGGAACAGCACCATCGCCAAGGCGAAACCGAGCATGGCCGGGTTGAACGGATTTTTGCCGACTCCACCGTACAAATGCTTGCCGAACAGCAGACCCGAAGCCACCGCGGTCACGGTCAGCCACCACGGGCAGTAAGGCGGCAGGGCAGCGGCCAGCAGTGTCGCGCTGACCAGCGCGCTGCCATCGCTGAGCGTCGGTTGCAAAGGTTGGCGCCGCAGGCGGGTGACGCCAGCTTCGATCAGCAGTGCCGTGCTCGCCGCCAGAATCAAATTGATCAGCACGCCCCAGCCGTAACACCAGAACAGTGCCAACAATCCCGGCAGCGTGGCCAGCAGCACCTGCTTCATCGCCTGTTGCAGGCGATCATCCGGTGCCTCACGGGGCAACATGGTCTTTCACTTGACGCTCGGCGGCCAGCAGGCGAGCGCGGGCCTTGTCGAGGATGTCATTCGGTGTGTCGGCACGGCGTTCGAGTTTGCTCAGGTCGGCGCGGGCGTAGGCCAATTCGGTTTTCAACTGGCGGAGCTGGTTGTCGATCGGGCGCTTTTCCACCCGGACCAGATCAGGCACAGGCTGCTCACTGGCCGCCTCTGCCACATGCAGGGCTTGCTCGGCATCACGCAGTGCCTGTTCCAACGCGGCAATCTGCTGCGCGGGTGCTTCGGCGGTCTGAGCCTTTTTCAGTTCGGCGCGACGCATGGCCAACTGGATTTTTGCCCGTTTCAGATCCGCGTCTTTCGCTGGAGCCGGAGCCGCAGCGGCTGGAACGGCGGTGCTGCTTTCGAGTTTCGCCAGCGCCTGTTCTGCCGCTTCGAACTGCTGTTGCAGCACGATCAGTTGCGATTGCTGTTCGAAGGTCGGTGGATGGCCGAAGGCTTTCAACGATTTGTGCAATTGTGCGCGGCTCATGGCGACATCGATCTTGGCTTTCTTCAGCGCCGCATCGGCGGTTGCGGCTTTCTGCGCGCGCACCCGTTCCAGAGCTGCCTGCACCGGATCGAGAGCGGCCGCCGCCGGTTGCGCCGCCCGTTGCGCGCGGGCTTCGCGCTCAGCCTGTTTGTGCTGTTCTTCACGTTGCAGGCGGGCGTTGCGGCGTTCGAAACGCTGGCGCGCATGATCGCGTTTGGCCGTGCGTGCGCGCAGCTCTTCAAGGCTGGTCGCCAAACCACCGACCACCGGCAAGGTGCCGAGCGGCAGCGGGTGCATCTCGATGCAATCCACCGGACACGGTGCCACGCACAGGTCGCAACCGGTGCATTCGTCGATCAGCACGGTGTGCATCAGTTTCGCTGCGCCGACGATGGCGTCGATCGGGCAGGCCTGGATGCACTTGGTGCAGCCGATGCACTCGGCTTCGCGGATGTAGGCCACTTGCGGCGGTGCCGCGCCACGGCTGACGTCCAGTTCCAGCACCGGTACTTTCAACAGTTCAGCCAGGGCGGCGATGGTTTCGTCGCCGCCGGGCGGGCACTTGTTGATCGGTTCGCCGTCGACGATGCCTTGCGCATAGGGCTTGCACCCGGGGTGGCCGCATTTGCCGCACTGGGTCTGCGGCAGGAGGGCGTCGATGAGTTGAATCAGACTCATGTTTTGATCAGTCCACTGAATCCGAGAAAAATCACTGCGATCAGTCCGGCGCCGATCAGGTCGATCGACAAGCCGCGAAAGGGCAGGGGAATGTCGTTGTCCGCCGTGCGTTCACGCAAGTCGCTGAACAGGCTCAGCACCAGCCAGAAACCCAGCCCGGCGCCCAGGCTCAACGCTGTTGCCTGCAGCAGGCCACGATCATTTTGTGCATTGATCAAGGCCAGCCCCAGCACGCCGGCATTGCCCAGCAACAACGGCCATAGCCCATCGAAGGGCCAGTCAGGCAGCGCACGGGTCAGCAGCTTCAATACCGGCGCGATCAGCAGCACGTTGAGCGGCAAGAACACGAACAGGTGCAGGGCCTGCAGTTGCAGCGGTACCAGCAGCCAGTGCCAGATTGCGTAACCGAAGATGCCGACGCTCAGCATCAGGCACGCCGTCGCCAGCCCCAGCGCATGCACCTGGCGCCGACTACCGGCCAGCAACGGATCGACGCCCAGCGGCCAATGCAACACGAAGTTGTTGAGCAGGGCGGCACTGATCAGCGTAAGCGCAAGTTCGGTCATGGTTCTGCCGGCAGCAACGGGCGGGTGTCACTTAAGGTTAGGCATTATCCGGCACCCGCGAAGGGTGGGCCAGATATGAAAAATCCCACAGGCCTGCAGAACATGCCTGTGGGATCGTTTCAGCGCTGGGTCTTACTTGATGCGTTGACCCGGCTTGGCGCCGCTGTCCGGGCTCAGCAGGTAGATTTCTTCACCGCCAGGGCCGGCGGCCATCACCATGCCTTCGGAAATACCGAACTTCATTTTCCGCGGCTTGAGGTTGGCGATCATCATGGTCAGGCGACCGTCGAGTTTCGACGGGTCCGGGTAGGCGCTCTTGATTCCGGAGAACACGTTGCGCTGCTCGTCACCGATGTCCAGCGTCAGGCGCAGCAGCTTGTCGGCACCTTCCACATGTTCAGCCTTGACGATCAGCGCGACGCGCAGGTCGACGGCGGCAAAGGTGTCGAAGTCGATTTCCGGCGACAGCGGATCCTTGGCCAGTTCGCCATTGCCCGCAGATGTGGCGGCGCCGGTGTCGGTCTGGCTGGCGGTCAGGTCTTCTTTCGAGGCGTCGGTCATGGCTTGCACTTTTACCGGGTCGATGCGGGTCATCAACGGCTTGAATTCATTGAGCTGATGGTTGGCCAGCAGCGTGGTGTGGTCGTTCCAGGTCAGCGGGGCGACGTTGAGGAACGCCTCGGCGTCGGCGGCCAGCAGCGGCAGCACCGGTTTGAGGAAGATCACCAGTTGGCGGAACAGGTTGATGCCGGTGGCGCAGATCGCCTGGACTTCGTCCTGCTTGCCTTCCTGCTTGTTCAACGACCATGGCGCCTTGTCGGCGATCCAGGCGTTGGCGCGGTCGGCCAGGGCCATGGTTTCACGCATGGCGCGGGCAAAGTCGCGGGCTTCATAGGCGTCGGCAATGCTTGGCGCCGCGGCAAGGAACGCTTCGGTCAGTTCTGGCGCAGCATTGTTGTCGACCAGCAGGCCGCCGTTGCCCTTGTGGATGAAACCGGCGCAGCGGCTGGCGATGTTGACCACTTTGCCGACCAGGTCGGAGTTGACCTTCTGCACGAAGTCTTCGAGGTTCAGGTCGAGGTCGTCGACACCACGGCCCAGTTTGGCCGCGTAGTAGTAACGCAGGTATTCCGGCGACAGGTGATCAAGGTAGGTACGGGCCTTGATGAACGTGCCACGGGACTTGGACATCTTCTGGCCGTTGACGGTCAGGTAGCCGTGCACGTTGATCCCGGTCGGCTTGCGGAAGCCGGCGCCTTCGAGCATGGCAGGCCAGAACAGGGCGTGGAAGTTGACGATGTCCTTGCCGATGAAGTGGTACAGCTCGGCGGTGGAGTCCTTGCCCCAGAACGCGTCGAAGTCCAGCTCCGGCGTGCGGTCGCAGAGGTTCTTGAAGCTCGCCATGTAGCCGATCGGCGCGTCCAGCCACACATAGAAATACTTGCCCGGCTCGCCCGGGATCTCGAAACCGAAGTACGGCGCATCGCGGGAGATGTCCCACTGCTGCAGGCCGGCGTCCAGCCACTCGGCGATCTTGTTGGCCACGGCGTCCTGCAGGGTGCCGCTGCGGGTCCAGGTCTGCAGCATCTGCTGGAAGTCTGGCAGCTTGAAGAAGAAGTGCTGGGAATCCTTGAGCACCGGAGTCGCGCCGGAGATGGCCGACTTCGGATCCTTCAGGTCGGTCGGGGCGTAGGTCGCACCGCATTTTTCGCAGTTGTCGCCGTACTGGTCTTCAGTGCCGCATTTCGGGCAGGTGCCCTTGATGAAGCGGTCGGCCAGGAACATTTTCTTTTCCGGGTCGAAATACTGGGTAATCGAGCGCTGGGCAATGTGCCCGGCATCGCGCAGTTTCAGGTAGATCTGGCTCGACAGCTCACGGTTTTCTTCGGCGTGAGTGGAGTGGAAGTTGTCGAAGTCGACCAGGAACTCGGCAAAGTCGGCGCTGTGTTCAGCCTGCACATTGGCGATCAGTTGTTCCGGGGTGATGCCTTCCTTTTCCGCGCGCAGCATGATCGCCGAACCGTGTGCGTCGTCGGCGCAGACATAAATGCATTGATTGCCGCGATGCTTCTGGAAGCGCACCCACATATCGGTCTGGATGTATTCCAGCATATGGCCAAGGTGGATCGAACCGTTGGCGTAGGGCAGGGCGCTGGTGACGAGGATCTTGCGTGGTTCGGACATGTGGGGCTTCGCTACTTGATGAAACGGAGGTCGGCCACTATAAAGCGCTGGCGCATATTTTTCACCCTGTGCACCTGTTTCCGGATGCGGCCACTGCAATAACCGGATGGGCCGACCGCAATAAATTGTGGCGAGGGAGCTTGCTCCCGCTGGGTGGCGAAGCCGCCCCATCCCGGCAATGTCGAATAGACCGGATAAGCCTGATTGCGCCTGCTGCGCAGTCGAGCGGGAGCAAGCTCCCTCGCCACAAAGTCGAGTCAACGCATAAATCGCCTGACCACAAATCAATCTGCGGGGTACGATACCCGCCATCTTTTCCCAGTCTTGTTATCGGAGTTGCCCATGAGTGCCGTCACTCGCGCAGCGGTGGAAGCCGTCCTCAGCCAATACACCGACCCCTACCTGAACCAGGACCCGGTCAGCGCCGGTTGCGTGAAGCACATCGAGATCGATGGCGACCGCGTCAAGGTTCAGCTGGAAATCGGCTACGCCGCCGGCCTGTTCAAGAGCGGCTGGGCGCAGTTGCTGCAACTGGCCATCGAAAACCTCGATGGGGTGACGAGCGCCAGGGTCGAGGTCAACAGCGTGATCGCCGCGCACAAGGCTCAGGCCCAGATCCCGGGGCTGGCCAACGTCAAGAACGTGGTCGCCGTGGCTTCGGGCAAGGGCGGTGTGGGCAAGTCGACCACCGCGGCCAACCTCGCGCTGGCGCTGGCCCGTGAAGGCGCCAAGGTGGGGATTCTCGACGCCGACATCTATGGCCCGAGCCAGGGCATCATGTTCGGCATCCCCGAGCGCACTCGCCCCGAGGTCAAGGATCAGAAGTGGTTCGTGCCGCTCAAGGCCCACGGTGTCGAAGTCATGTCGATGGCGTTCCTGACCGACGACAACACGCCGATGGTCTGGCGCGGGCCAATGGTCTCCGGCGCGTTGCTGCAACTGGTGACGCAAACCGCGTGGGGCGATCTGGATTATCTGGTCATCGACATGCCGCCAGGCACTGGTGATATCCAACTGACCCTGGCGCAGAAAGTCCCGGTGGCCGGTGCGGTGATCGTCACCACCCCGCAGGATCTGGCGCTGCTGGACGCACGCAAAGGCGTGGAAATGTTCCGCAAGGTCAACATCCCGGTGCTGGGCGTGGTGGAAAACATGGCGGTGCACATCTGCTCGAACTGCGGACATGCCGAGCATCTGTTCGGTGAGGGCGGCGGCGAGAAACTGGCCACCCAATATGGCGTTGAACTGCTGGCCTCGCTGCCGCTGTCAATGCTGATCCGCGAGCAGGCCGATGGCGGCAAGCCAACGGTGATCGCCGAGCCGGACAGTCAGATCGCGATGGTCTATCAGGAACTGGCCCGCCACGTCGGCGCGCGCATTGTGTTGCAGGAAGCGGCGACGCCGGCGATGCCGAATATCAGCATCAGTGACGATTGATAAGCAGAAACACAATCTAATGTGGGAGCGAGCCTGCTCGCGAATTCGGCGTGTCATTCAACCGATGAGTTGTCTGATCCACCGCTTTCGCGAGCAGGCTCGCTCCCACATTGGTTTCTGTGTTGCCAGTCAGATGCGCAACCCGCCATCCATCTCCAGAATCCGCCCGGTGTAGTAGTCGTTCTCGAAGATGTACGCTGCCGAATGGGCAATCTCTTCCGGCTTGCCCATGCGCTTGAGCGGGATGCCCGAGGTCATCTTCTCCAGCGCTTCGGGCTTCATGCCCAGGGTCATCTCGGTTTCGATGAAGCCCGGCGCAATGCCCGCCACACGAATGCCGTAACGCGCCAGTTCCTTGGCCCAGGTCACAGTGGCTGCGGCCACGCCAGCCTTGGCGGCGGAATAGTTGGTCTGGCCGACGTTACCGGCGCGGGAGATCGAGGAGATGTTGATGATCGCGCCGCTGGTCTTCAGCTCGACCATTTTCGCCGCCACTTCACGGGTGCACAGGAACACGCCGGTCAAGTTGACGTCGATCACCGCCTGCCACTGGGCCAGGCTCATTTTGCTCATTTCGCCATCTTTGACCTTGAGCAGCAGGCCATCGCGCAGGATCCCGGCGTTGTTGATCAGGCCGTGGATCGCGCCGAAATCTTCGGCAACCTGCGCGACCATGTACTCAACCTGTTCTTCATTGGCCACGTTGCACAGATAGCTGCGCGCCTCGACGCCCTTGGCTTTGCAGGCTGCCACCGCGTCATCGAGTTTTTCCTGATTGAGGTCGACCAGTGCGAGCCTGGCGCCTTTGCCGGCGAAATACTCGGCCATGGAGCGGCCCAAACCCTGGCAACCGCCGGTGATAATGATTACTTTGTCGTTGAGTTGCATGCGCATGCCCCGATAGCCGGTCTGAGTGGTTTTTGTTATTGGCGACGCTCGATCTGTACCGGTATGGCCAGATTGCACATGAGCATTGCCCGATGGCGCTACAGGGACTTATCCCCCGGCGCCTGTCCGTTTTTTCGACGGATTCTATTTAAGGAGTCATAAATTGAGCGTTGAAGCGGCCAAGAATGCCCGAGAATTGCTTCTCAAGGAATACCGTGGCGTATTGTCGACCCACTCCAAATCGATGCCCGGTTTCCCGTTCGGCTCAGTGGTGCCGTATTGCCTGGATGAGCAGGGCCGGCCGCTGATCCTGATCAGCCGCATCGCCCAGCACACTCACAACCTGCAGAAAGACCCGAAGTGTTCGCTGCTGGTGGGCGAACGCGAGGCCGACGACGTGCAGGCCGTTGGTCGCCTGACCTATCTGGCCGAGGCGCAAAAGCTCGAAGATCCGGCGGCTATCGAAGCCGCTGCCGAGCGTTACTACCGTTATTTCCCCGATTCGCAGAATTACCACAAGGCCCACGATTTTGATTTCTGGGTGCTCAACCCGGTACGTCACCGCTACATCGGCGGTTTCGGCGCGATTCACTGGGTCGATCAACTGATCCTGGCCAACCCGTTTGCGGGCAAGGCGGAAATCAGCATGGTCGAGCACATGAACAGCGATCACGCCAAAGCCATCGCGCATTACGTGGAACTCAGCGGCCTACCGAAAACCGTGCCGGCGCAACTGGCCGGGATCGACAGCGAAGGCATGCACCTGCGCATCGGTCAGGCGCTGTACTGGCTGCCGTTTCCAGCGCCTTGTCATACGCCGATACAAGTGCGCGAGGCCTTGGTTTCTCTGGCTCACGCCGAGGTCTGGCCAAAAAATGCAGTGGCCGACGCTTGAATTCACGAAAGGGCGACGTCATCTAAGGCTTACTGCAAGGCATTTCTTGCGTTGAGGAATCTTTGATGCGCCCTTTTTTGTTGCTCTTTCTGCTGTTTCCGGTGCTGGAGCTGTTCGTATTCGTCAAAGTGGCAGGGGCGATCGGGTTTTTCCCGGCCCTGCTGCTGATCATTCTCGGCTCGATGTTCGGCGTGTTCGTGCTGCGCATCGCCGGTCTGGCCACGGCACTGCGTGCCCGTGAAAGCCTGAATCGCGGTGAGTTGCCCGCACAGACCATGCTTGAAGGCTTGATGCTCGCCTTGGCCGGTGGCCTGCTGATCCTGCCGGGTTTCGTCAGTGACGTGGTCGGTCTGGTGATGTTGTTGCCGTTCACCCGTCGCCTGCTGGCGAACAAGATGCGCCAGCGCGCCGAAGAACAGGCGATCCGTCAGCGTGCTTTCGCCGATGACCTGCAACCCCGTGGTGGTCCTGCACCGCGTCAGCCTCTGGGTCGCGAGGGTGATGTGATCGAAGGCGAGTTCGAACATCGCGACAGCCAGTAACCCCTGCATCGACACGGCACCTTCGGGTGCCGTTTGTTTATGCGCGGCATTCAAGGGGCAATTGATGAAAAATTTTCTGCCCCCGCCCTTGTAATAAGCTTATGCGCCCTTATGTATCGGTCACCGAAAGGTTTCCGGCATTCAAGCCGGACAGACTTCCGCGGTTTGCTCGACGAACCGCAACCGGCGCAGGCCGGATTTGTTAAACCCGCCGGGACTACACCGGCCGATGAAAACCACAATTAGGAGAGATCGACAATGAAGCTTCGTCCTCTGCATGACCGCGTCGTCATCCGTCGCAGCGAAGAAGAAAAGAAAACCGCTGGCGGTATCGTCCTGCCAGGTTCGGCTGCTGAAAAAGCCAACCACGGTGTGATCGTCGCTGCAGGCCCAGGCAAGACTCTGGAAAACGGTGAAGTGCGTGCGCTGGCCGTTAAAGTCGGCGACAAGGTTGTGTTCGGTCCTTACTCCGGCAGCAACACTGTGAAAGTCGACGGCGAAGACCTGCTGGTAATGGCTGAGAACGAGATTCTCGCTGTACTGGAAGGCTGATTTCCCCGCTCATTTTCCCGTTACTACAAAGTATTTAAGGAATATCGATCATGGCTGCTAAAGAAGTTAAGTTCGGCGATGCCGCCCGCTCCAAGATGCTCAAAGGCGTCAACGTTCTGGCTGACGCGGTAAAAGCGACCCTGGGCCCGAAAGGCCGTAACGTGATCCTCGAGAAGAGCTTCGGCGCTCCGACCATCACCAAGGACGGCGTATCCGTCGCCAAGGAAATCGAACTCGAAGATCGCTTCGAAAACATGGGCGCGCAGCTGGTCAAAGACGTTGCCTCCCGTGCCAACGATGACGCTGGTGACGGTACTACCACCGCGACCGTTCTGGCTCAGTCGATCGTCAACGAAGGCCTGAAAGCCGTCGCTGCCGGCATGAACCCGATGGACCTGAAGCGCGGTATCGATAAAGCCACCATCGCCATCGTCAAAGAGCTGAAAGCCCTGTCCAAGCCATGCGCTGACACCAAGGCAATCGCTCAGGTCGGCACTATCTCCGCCAACTCCGACAACTCCATCGGCGACATCATTGCCGAAGCCATGGAAAAGGTCGGTAAAGAAGGCGTGATCACCGTTGAAGAAGGCTCGGGCCTGGAAAACGAACTGTCGGTTGTAGAAGGCATGCAGTTCGACCGTGGCTACCTGTCCCCGTACTTCGTCAACAAGCCGGACACCATGGTGGCCGAGCTCGACGGCCCGCTGATCCTGCTGGTCGACAAGAAGATCTCGAACATCCGCGAAATGCTGCCAGTGCTGGAAGCCGTTGCCAAAGCCGGCCGTCCACTGCTGATCGTTG
Source organism: Pseudomonas sp. m6p (assembly GCF_055760375.1). Lineage (NCBI taxonomy): Bacteria > Pseudomonadati > Pseudomonadota > Gammaproteobacteria > Pseudomonadales > Pseudomonadaceae > Pseudomonas > Pseudomonas sp. m6p. The sequence goes on along the minus strand of NZ_CM147084.1, from coordinate 4,357,696 downwards.
CCGAAGACGTTGAAGGCGAAGCCCTGGCGACTCTGGTTGTGAACAACATGCGTGGCATCGTCAAGGTTGCAGCCGTCAAGGCTCCAGGCTTCGGCGACCGTCGCAAGGCCATGCTGCAGGACATCGCCGTTCTGACCGGCGGTACCGTAATCTCCGAAGAGATCGGCCTGAGCCTGGAAAGCACCACCCTGGAGCACCTGGGTAACGCCAAGCGTGTGACCCTGTCCAAGGAAAACACCATCATCGTTGACGGTGCTGGCGTTGAAGCCGACATCCAGGCGCGTATCGCTCAGATCCGTGCTCAGGTTGCCGAAACTTCCTCGGACTACGACCGTGAAAAACTGCAAGAGCGTCTGGCCAAACTGTCCGGCGGCGTTGCAGTGATCAAGGTTGGCGCTGGTTCCGAAGTTGAAATGAAAGAGAAGAAGGCCCGCGTTGAAGACGCCCTGCACGCAACCCGTGCAGCCGTTGAAGAAGGCGTGGTACCTGGCGGTGGCGTTGCGCTGATCCGTGCTCTGGAAGCCCTGACTGAACTGACCGGCGACAACGCTGACCAGAACGTCGGTATCGCTGTGCTGCGTCGCGCTGTTGAAGCGCCGCTGCGTCAGATCGCTGCCAACTCCGGTGACGAGCCAAGCGTAGTGGTCAACGAAGTGAAGAACGGCAAAGGTAACTTCGGTTACAACGCTGCTTCCGGCGAATACGGCGACATGATCGAAATGGGCATCCTGGACCCAACCAAGGTCACCCGTTCCGCTCTGCAAGCTGCAGCCTCGATCGGCGGTCTGATCCTGACCACCGAAGCAGCTGTTGCTGATGCACCGAAGAAAGAAGGCTCGGCTGGCGGCGGTATGCCAGACATGGGCGGCATGGGTGGCATGGGCGGCATGATGTAAGCCAGCCTCACCCCTGTAACGAAAAACCCCGCCTGCGATGAGCAGGCGGGGTTTTTTATTGCCGGGATTTCAAGCTTCACACCGTCACCTGTGGGAGCGAGCCTGCTCGCGAAAGCAATCACACCGTCACTACATCTGTGACTGATACAGCGCATTCGCGAGCAGGCTCGCTCCCACATTGGGATCTGGATTTCCTGTGATAACCGGTTGCGCAAAAAAAAGCCCCGGTGCATCAGCCCGGGGCGTTTTTATTGACGGTTACTTTTCGCTGACCTGCGGAGCCTCTTCTTTCACAGGCTTCCAGCTCAACAACTGCTGTTTGAAGCCATAACTGGCCGCCTGGTAATACGCAATCGCCCGGCTGACCAGCGGATCGTCACTGCTGACCCGCGATTCACGGCTCTCGGTCAACGCATCGTCATGCCGGCGCAAGCCCTGGCGCGGACTGAGGATCGCCAGATCCTTGCCATCGAACAGGCCCAGATGCTGATAGTTGCCGACCACCACGCGCGGTGGCAGCGGGTTGTCCTGCAACAGGTTGCGGCCGAAGAACGTCGAGGTGTAATCCAGGTTCAACAGGCCCAGCAGCGTCGGGGCCAGATCGATCTGGCTGGCCAGTTGCGCGCTTTCGCGAGCCTCGATCATTTTCGGCGCATAGATGAACAGCGGGATCTGATAGTTGGTGATCGGCAAGTCTTCTTTACCGGCACTGCCTGCAGTGTGGTCAGCGACGAAAATGAAGATCGTATTGTCGAACCACGGTTTCTGCCGCGCCTGCTCGAGGAACTGGCCAATCGCATAGTCGGTGTACTTCACCGCGCCATCGCGGCCGTTTCCGGACTTGATGTCGATGCGGTTGTCCGGGTAGGTGTAAGGACGGTGATTGGAGGTGGTCATCAACTGCAGCAGAAACGGCTGCTGTTTGGCGTAGTCGGCGTCCGCCAGTTTCAGGGTCTGGCGATACAGATCTTCGTCGGCCATGCCCCAGGCGTTCTTGAAGTGGATCTCGGCTTCATCGACGCTGCTCTGGTCGACAACGCGATAGCCGTTGCCGCTGAAGAACGCGTTCATGTTGTCGAAGTAACCGCGTCCGCCGTAGACGAACACACTGTCGTAACCTACAGCGCTGAGCTGTTGGCCAAGGCTGGCGAAACCGCTCTCACGACCGATGCGCTTGACGATCGAGCGGCCCGGCGTTGGCGGGATGGCCAGGGTGATGGCTTCCAGACCGCGGTCGGTGCGGGTGCCGGTGGCGTAGAAGTTATTGAAGTACAGACTCTGCTTGCGCAGGGCGTCGAGGTTCGGCGTCAGGTTGCGACCGTCGCCGTTGCTGCCCAGGTACTTGGCGCTCAGGCTTTCGATGGTCACCAGCACGATGTTCGGCTTGCGCGGGGTGCCCGGGTTGTCGATCACCCGGCGAATGTCCTGTGGATCGTTACCGATGAAGCGGGCGTTGCTTTCGCTCAGCTCGGCGCGAATCTCAGTGGCGACTTTTGCTGCCGGCAGGCTCTTGTAGAACTGGGTGTAGTCCAGTTCATTGTTACGGAACGCGGCGAAGAACTGATACGGTCCGTTGCCGGCCAGTTCGTTCTGGTAGGCGTTGCCGCCCTGGGCACGAGGGGCGTCCTGGCTGAGCAGTTGCAGGCTCAGACCCGCGACGATCAACAGGCCCAAGGCACTGAGCAGACGTCCGCGCAGCGCTGGCAGCGGAGCATTCATGGCGGCATTGAACGGCTTGCGCAAAGCGAAACTGATGACCACGGCCAATACGGCGAGGAGGCTTAGCAGTTTACCGATCGGGTAGGATTCAAGGACGTTGTTCAGCACTTCGTCGGAGTACACCAGGTAATCGACGGCGATGAAGTTGAAGCGCACGCCGAACTCGTCCCAGAACAGCCATTCGGCCACCGCCACGAACAACATGGCGAACAGGCTGATCGTCAGCAGGACGCGCAGGAATCCGCGATGTCCGCGACGACGCCACAGGCCCGGCGGGCAGAGCAGCAGGTACAGGCCCATTGGCAGTGCCGCGTAGGCAAGGAACCCCAGGTCATACAGCGCACCGATGCCGAACACGGAAAGGGCGAGACCACCGGCCTCATCCAGGTGAGTCAGCAGCAGGACTGCTCGCGTCAGGAGAAAAATGACCAGCCAGGCGCCGGTGATCAGCAGCAGAAAGCGCATGGGCGCTGTCTTGAAAGAGTCCATTGTCTCGTTTTCCTTATATCAATGGCGCGCGAGTGTCGCGGCGTCACTGTAATCAGGTTGTGAATCGATAGTGAAAACTTTGTTAATTATTTAATTTGTCCGGGCAAATGGACTTGCGCGTATGCCGGCCCTAGCCCTGAACCGGCGTAGGCCTTAAGCTGCGCGGGCCAAGACGGCCGTTACTGTACGGAGGAAATGCCAATGCGAATTCTATTGGTCGAAGACAACCGCGATATCCTGGCCAATCTGGCCGATTACCTGGGGCTCAAAGGCTATACCGTCGATTGCGCCCAGGACGGTTTGTCGGGCTTGCATCTGGCGGCCACCGAGCATTACGACCTGATTGTGCTCGACATCATGTTGCCCGGGATCGATGGCTACACCCTGTGCAAGCGCCTGCGTGAAGACGCGCGGCGCGACACGCCGGTGATCATGCTCACCGCCCGCGATCAACTGGACGATCGTCTGCAGGGCTTCAAGTCCGGGGCCGACGATTACCTGGTCAAGCCGTTTGCCCTGTCCGAACTGGCGGCGCGCGTCGAGGCCGTCATGCGCCGGACTCAGGGGGGCGGACGCCGTGCGTTGCAGGTCGGCGACTTGAGCTACGACCTCGATACCCTGGAAGTGACCCGCGAGGGCAAGTTGCTCAAGCTCAACCCGGTCGGCCTCAAACTGCTGGCGGTGTTGATGCAGAAGAGCCCTCACGTCCTGCGGCGGGAAATTCTCGAAGAAGCGCTGTGGGGCGATGACTGCCCGGACAGCGACAGCCTGCGCAGCCATGTCCATCAATTGCGTCAGGTGATCGACAAGCCCTTCGCCAAACCGTTGCTGCAAACCGTGCACGGCGTGGGTTACCGCCTGGCCGAGGGGCGTGATGGAGTTTAAGCAAAGCCTTTCCCAGCGGATCATCATCGCCTTTGCGCTGATGAGTGCGCTGGTGGCCGGGGCCTTCGCCATGGGTATTGTGGCGACCGTGCACCTGGTGGAGGAAAAACTGATTTCGGCGGGGCTGGGCGGCGACCTGCAACGTCTGTTGCTGATGGACAACGTCTCGGACTGGAGCCATCGCCCGGAACCGGATCAGTTGTTCTATTTCAGCGGTGGGCCAGGCGATTTCGAGCTGCCCAAGGATCTGCGTCACCTTGATGCGGGCTTCCACGAAGTGTTCCGCGAGCAGTTGTCTTATCACGCGATGGTCGAGATCGTCGACGGCCGTCGTTATGTCCTGCTGCAGGATCAAAGCGATTTCGAAGAGCGTGAACGCGTGCTGTTCGCCGTGGTGCTGGTGGGTTTTGTGCTCAGTCTGGCGCTGGCGGTGTTTCTCGGCTGGGTGCTGGCGCGCAAGGTCATGGCGCCAGTGGTGCGCCTGGCGCGGCAAGTGCGCCACCGCGATCAATTGCTGGGGCTGGCGCCGCCTCTGGCGCCGGATTATGCGGCTGACGAAGTCGGCGAACTCGCGGTGGCGTTCGATGCCACGCTCGGGCGTCTGCGGCAGGCGCTGACCCGCGAGCGGCTGTTCACCAGTGATGTCAGCCACGAACTGCGTACGCCGTTGATGGTGCTGGCCAGTTCCTGCGAGCTGCTTCTGGAAAATCCGGGGCTGGATCAGCGCGGTCGGGCCCAGGTCGAGCGAATTGCCCGAGCCAGCGAGGAAATGCGCGAACTGGTGCAGACCTTCTTGATGCTCGCCCGCGCTCAGCGGGAAGACGCCGGTTCCGCGCCGCAGCAGACCCTTGCCCAGGTGGCCGACGGTCTGCTGGGTATCTGGCGTGAACCGATCGAGTCGAAAGGGCTGCGACTGATGTACGAGTCGGGCAACCCGCCGGACACCTGCTTCAATGCCACCCTGCTCAGCGCAGTCATGGGCAATCTGCTGCGCAATGCCTGTCACTACACCGAACATGGATTCATTCGCCTGACACTCAACGACAACGGTTTCGTCGTCGAAGACTCGGGCGTGGGCATTCCCGAGGAAAAACGCGAAGCCATGTTCCAGCCCTTCGTGCGTGGCAATGAAAAGCGCGGTGAAGGCTTGGGGCTGGGCTTGTCACTGGTGCAGCGAATCTGTGAAAACCAGGGCTGGGAGGTGACGTTGAGCACCATGGAGCCTAATGGTTGCCGCTTCGAGGTCACGCTGGGCAAGCGCTGAAGATCGTTGATGGCCCCGCGCTATTGCTTTTCGCGTGTAAAACCCTGTAATAATTTGTCGGTTTACCTGACGTAATTTTCACATAGGGACGACCTGACGCTGACATGCCACTACCTATGGTAAGGGTATCAGTCAATCAGGAGCCCCCATGATGAGCAGACCGATCAAGCTCGATTTTTCCGAAAAGTATGATGACCAGCATGCACAAAAATATTTGCGCAAGCATCAGGACGGTCTAGGTCGTCGGTTGTCTCACTGGCGGGACGAGCAGTTGGCCCGCAAGGCGTTGACGCTGGCCGGCGAGCCGGGGCTGGTTCTGGATCTGCCGTGCGGTGCAGGGCGTTTCTGGCCGTTGCTGGCGGAAAAACCCAACCGGGTGATCATTGGTGCGGACAATTCCGAGTCGATGATCAAGACCGCGATGCAATCGCAACCGGCTGACGTCGTGAAACGGGTACAACCTTTGCACACGTCAGCGTTCGACATCGCTTTGCCCGATAACGCCGTCGACAGCATTTTCTGCATGCGGTTGCTGCATCACATCGGTGAAGCCGAGCACCGGCGGGCGATTCTGCGCGAGTTCGAGCGCGTCACCCGTGATAGCGTCATCATTTCGTTGTGGGTGGACGGTAATTTCAAGGCCTGGAAACGCAAGCGCGCCGAGCGGCGTCGCGGGCAGGAAGGTTACCAGAACCGGTTTGTGTTACCGGCTGTGACAGTTGAAAAAGAATTCGAAGAAGCAGGTTTTCGCATTCAGGAACAACTCGATTTTATCCCGCTCTATGCCATGTGGCGGGTTTACGTATTACGCAAGAGGTAACAGGATGGTGGTGCAAATAGCAGCAGAAACGGAAGTCGCTCCCCAGGATCGCTTCGATTACTACTGGAACCAGCGCGGTGAATGGGTGGAAGAGCCCAACGTACGCCGTGGCGGGGAAAGTGGTGTGCAACGGGTCGTGGGCCGTGACGGCCAGTTACTGTATGCCAAGCGCCAGACCGGACATATCTATCGCAGCTGGTTGCATCCTTTCGGCCGTCCGACGGTCTTGCGCGAGCTGGATGCGCTGACCGGCGTCAGCCGTCTCGGCGTCCGCGTACCGCAAATCGTGTTCTGCGGCGCGCAGCCCGATCCGCAATACAAGTGGCGTGCGCTGTTGGTGACCAAGTCACTGGACGGCTTCGACGAACTTGAAAAGTGGGAAGCCGCCGGTGGTCGTGCGCAATACGGCGAAGCCGTATACGAGCGCGTGCTCAAAGACCTGGCAGAAAACCTGGCGCGCATGCACAAGGGCCGCTGGCAGCACAGCTGTATCTACATCAAACACGTATTTGTACGGGTGACCGGTGAGGGCGACGCGGCGCAGGTCGAAGTGGCATTGATCGATCTGGAAAAATGCCGCCAGCGTCTGACCGCTTATCGCGCGGCCTCCCATGACATGAAGCAATTGCGTCGCCATTCGTCGTTCAGCGACACGGACTGGAAAAAACTCGTCTACTTTTATGAGACGGCGTTTGGCAGCGCTATCAAAGGTTTATAGCGATGAAACTCGAAATTGCACGAGGTTTGTTTTTGGTTGGAGCCTTGGCAGTTGCTTCATTGGCGGTGGCGGCCTGGGAGCAGCCCCGCATGCAGGTGATCGGTGCCACTACCGGCGATGCTCACTGCGCAGTACCACGGGTGGCGAAAGCCACCGTGGCGACTAAACCCGACCATGATCTGTTGTTGTTCATGTTCGGACTTTCTCAAGGGATGAGGCCACAGAGTTGAACCGATTGAAGCCAAAATGAAAGGCCTCGCAGATGCGAGGCCTTTTTTATGCATGAATGAAAACCCTCTGTGTAGGAGCTGCCGCAGGCTGCGATCTTTTGATCTTGATATTGGCTTTTAAAAACAAAATCAAAAGATCGTCCGAACGCGGCCCGAACCTTCGGCAGCTCCTACAGGGGCCAGGTCATGGCTTTGGATCAGGTTTGGCCAACAGGGTGTAGATGCACGGCAGCACAAACAGGGTAAACAAGGTGCCGATCGACATCCCCGTGGCAATCACCATGCCGATATCAAACCGGCTCACCGCACCGGCACCGGTCGCCAGAATCAACGGCACCATGCCGAACACCATCGCCGCCGTGGTCATCAACACCGGACGCAAGCGGATTGCCGCCGCTTCCTCGACCGCTTCGCGCGCGGTCAGGCCTTTGTCCTTGCGTAACTGGTTGGCGAATTCAACGATCAGGATCCCGTGCTTGCTGATCAACCCGATCAATGTCACCAGACCGACCTGGGTGTAGATGTTCATGCTCGACCAGCCAAGGAACAGCGGAATCAATGCACCACAGATCGACAGCGGCACGGTCACCAGAATCACCAACGGGTCGCGGAAGCTTTCGAACTGCGCCGCCAGCACCAGGAAAATAATTGCCAACGCGAGGGCGAAGGTGACCCACAGGGCGCTGCCTTCCTGCACGTACTGGCGCGAGGCGCCGCCATAGTCGAAGGCGAACCCGGCCGGCGCTTCTTCCCGGGCGATCTGCAGCACGGTGTCGATGGCTTCGCCCATGCTGACCAGCGGGAACCCGGAGATCTTCGCCGCGTTGAGTTGCTGGAACTGGTTGAGCTGGCGCGGTCGTGCCCGGTCGCTGACCTTGATCAGGGTCGACAGCGGCAGCAGCTCGCCCTGGGTGTTCTTCACGTAGTAATTGTTCAGCCAGCCGGGGTTCTCGCGGTACGGTCGCTCGACCTGGGCAATCACCTTGTAACTGCGGCCTTCGATGGTGAAACGGTTGATTTCCGCCTCGCCCAGCAGCGTCGCCAGTGTTCCACCGAGGTCCTGCATCGACACGCCCATCTGCGCGGCTTTGGCGCGGTCGATGTCGACCACCACTTCCGGCTTGTCGAACGCCAGATCGAGGTCGACGAAGGCGAACTTGCCGGACTCCATGGCGCGTTTCTTGATCCGGTCAGCGACTTGCAACAGCAACTCGTAGTCGTTGGCCGTGTTGACCACAAACTCGAACGGCAGGCCTTCGCCGGTGCCAGGCAGGGAGGGCAGGTTGAAACCGAAAATCTGCAGGCCGGGGATGCTCGCCAGTTTGCCTTGCACCTCGGGCAGGATCTGCATCTGGGTGCGGCTGCGCTCGTTCCATGGCTTGAGCAGGAAGCCACCGATGCCCGCCTGTACACCGTTGTAGCCATTGATCTGGAACGAGGAGTAGTACTCCGGAAACTCCTTGAAGATCTTGATGAACTCGTCGGTGTAAGTGCTCAGGTAGTCGAGGTTGGTCGGCTGGGGGGCCGTGGCCATCATGAAGATGATGCCCTGATCCTCATCCGGTGCCAGTTCCGACTTGGTGAACTTGAGAAACACCGGGATCAGGCACAGCACGATCACTGCGAACACCAGCACCACCGGCCGCGTGTTCAAGGTGCCGTGGAGCATGCTCTGGTAGCGGCGTTTGAGACTGTCGAAAATACGGTCGAGGCGGTGAGCCAGGCCACTGGGGTTTTCTTCGTGGCGCAACAGCAGGGCGCACATCATCGGCGACAGGGTCAGGGCGACAATCCCGGAAATCACCACGGCACCGGCCAGGGTCAGGGCGAACTCCTTGAACAAGGCCCCGGTCAGTCCGGTGAGGAAGCCGATCGGCGCATACACCGCCGCCAGGGTGATGGTCATCGACACCACCGGCATGGCGATTTCCCGTGCGCCTTCCAGTGCGGCCTCCAGCGGCGTCTTGCCTTCCTCGATATGCCGGTGGATGTTCTCCACCACCACGATCGCGTCGTCCACCACCAGACCGATGGCCAGCACCATCGCCAGCAAGGTCAGCAGGTTGATCGAATAGCCCATCATCTGCATGAAGAACATCACGCCGATCATCGACAGCGGGATGGTCACCACCGGGATCACCACCGAGCGCAACGCGCCGAGGAACAGGAACACCACCACGATGACGATCAGCACCGCTTCGAACAGGGTTTTCACCACTTCATCGATCGAGGCCTGAATAAACAGCGTGGCGTCGTAGGCAATCTCGCTTTTGAGGTTGGGCGGCAGCTGCGCTTCCAGCTCCGGCATCAGCTTGCGCACTTCCTTGATCACATCCAGCGGGTTGGCCCCGGGCGTGGCCTTGATGCCGATGTACACCGACGGCGTGCCGCCGAACGAGCTGATCGAGTCGTAGTTTTCCGCGCCCATCTCGACCCGCGCGACATCGCTGAGCAGCACGCGGCTGTCGCCATTGACCTTGAGCGGAATCGCCGCGAAGGCTTCGGCGGATTTCAGTTCGGTGTTGGCGTTGATGCTGGTGACCACGTATTCGCCCTTCACCTCGCCGGCGGCGGAGAGGAAGTTGTACTGGCGCACGGCGTTGGTCACATCGCTGGCGCTGAGGCCGAAACCGGCGAGCTTCACCGGGTCGAGCCACAGGCGCATGGCGAACACCTGATTGCCGAGAATCTCCGCTTCAGCCATGCCCGGCAGGGTCGCCAGTTTCGGCTGGATCACCCGCGACAGGTAGTCGGTGATCTGCGGGTTGCTCAAGTCCTTGCTGAAGAAACTGATGTACATCAGCGCCGAGGCGTCGGCCGATTCCTTGCTCAGTACCGGGTCTTCGGCGTCCTGCGGCAGTTTGTTCTTCACCTCGTTGGCTTTGGCCAGCAGTTCGGTGAACAAACGGTCGGTGTTGGAACCGATGCGTGCGTAGATCGAGATCACCGAGAAGTTCTGGCGACTGACCGAGGTCATGTAGTCGATGCCTTCGGCGCTCGCCAGGCTCTGTTGCATTGGCTGGGTGATGTAGCCCTGGATGGTCTCGGCGTTGGCCCCGGGGTAGGCGGTGGTCACCGTGATCAGGGCGTTTTCCATTTGCGGGTATTGGCGCAGCGGCAGTTTGCTCCAGGCCTGGAAACCCAGCAGCACAATCAGCAGGCTGACCACGGTGGCGAGCACCGGGCGGCGGATGAACGGATCGGTAAAAGCCATGGGGATTCCTTGATCAGTCGGCGCGGGGCGGACTGTTCTGCTCGCCGAGGGTCTTGTCGTCGCTGATGGCAATGTGTGCGCCGTTGTCCAGTTTGATCTGGCCGGCGGTCACCACTTGTTCGCCGCTCTGCACGCCCTTGTTGATCATCACCAGGCCATCGCGGCGTTCACCGGTCTCGATGAAGCGGCGTTCGGCGATCAGCACCGGCTGGCCCTGGTCGTCCTTGACCACGCTGCCATCCTCGGCCTTCTGTTGCCCGACCACGTACAGCGAGTTGCCGTAGAGGGTGTAGGTGATCGCGCTTTCCGGCACCACGATGTGTTGCTGTGGATCGGGCAGCAGCACGTCGAGGCTGGCAAACATGCCCGGCAGCAACTTGCCGTCGGGGTTGGCCAGGGTCGCGCGCACCAGAATATTGCGCGTGGTGCTCTCGACAATCGGGTTGATCGCGCTGATGGCGCCGGGAAAGGTCTGTCCGGGATAGGCCGCAACTGCGATCTGCACCGGTTGGCCGATGGCCAGTTTTGGCACCGATTGCTCCGGCACATAGAAGTCGGCGTAGAGGCTGCTCAAATCCTGCAGGGTGGCGATTTTAGTGCCGCTGGCGAGGTAGTCGCCGATGTCGACCTGACGAATCCCGATGGTGCCGCTGAACGGCGCGACGATGCGCTTTTTCGCCAGTGCTGCATTGAGCTGATTGACCGTGGCCCGCTCCTTTTGCAGCACCGCCGAAAGCCGGTCGTATTCACCTTTGGAGATGGCCCGGCTGTCGATCAACTGGCTGCCTCGGCCGAAATCCAGTTGCGCCAGGCCCAGGTCAGCCTTGGCGGTTTCCAGCAGGGCGGCTTCGACGGCACTGTCGAGCTGCAGCAGTGGCTGCCCGGCTTTGACCTTCTGTCCGGATTCGAATTTGAGTTCAGTGACGGTGCCGGCGACTTCCAGACTCAGCTCGACGCCTTGCAAGGCCTTGAGCGAGCCGACGGTGGGCAAACGCATCTGCCACGGCTGTTCGGTAGCGCGGGCCACGGCGACGCTGATCGGCGGTTTCGGTTTGGCAAAGCCCTGGATCATGGTGTAGATCGAAAAGGCTTTGTACCCGCCCAATACCAGGACGACCAGCAAGACAACACCCAACATGATCAGCATGCGGCGACGCAGCATTTTTCCAGTTCCTTGGATAAATCAGGTGAGACAGGCGGGCACATTACCCCGAGTCAGGTGGGGATTCCAACTGCCAGTTATTACAGTGAGGACGAATAAAACCCCTGTGGCGAGGGAGCTTGCTCCCGCTGGACTGCGCAGCAGTCCCATGCTTTTGAGTTAAAAAAAGCGGGGCCGCTTCGCGCCCCAGCGGGAGCAAGCTCCCTCGCCACAGTTACAGCGTTGATTCAGGCCATCAGATGAAGATGGTTGTCCCAGAGCCCCGCCGGCAATTCCAGCGGTTTGGCCAGCAGTTGATCCTGGCGGCAATCGTAGTAACGGCAACGGCCCTGACCCGAGGTCACGACGAAGCCGTCCTGCACCGCACCGACGCCGGCGCAATCGGGCAGCGGCGCGTCGAGGCGCACTTCGCCGCTGTCCAGGTCCCAGATGAAGAAGCGGTTGCCGCGCGGTGCGGTCAACGCCACCAGACGCAGTTCACTGTGCACCGCAACGCTGGCGGTGTAATGCCCCATCGACTGCAACTGATGCTCCGGCACCGGGAACGCCACGAAGGGCTGGCCCGGACGCTTGATCGCCAACAGTTCGGAACGCTCATGCGAGGCGCCCATGAACTGCTGGCCGGCGACGATGGTGCCGTCGCTGGCGATGCCCAGGTGACGCACGCTGTTCATCTGCTGCGCAAGGGTTTCCTTGCTCAACAGCGTACCGTCGCGCTGCATCAGCACCAGGCTGGGTTCCATGGCGTTGAGGTTCATGTCGACGCGGCTTTCGGCCTCGGTGCGGATCCCGCCGTTGGCCACCACCAGGGTTTCGCCATCGGGCATCCACGACACTTGATGTGGTCCGAGGCCATGGGTGGAAATCTCGCCGCTGTGCACCAGCCGCTCGCCTTCGAACCTGTACACCCCGAGCAGGCCACGCCCCGGATCCGTGGTGTCGTTCTCGGTGGCGTACAGGTATTCGCCATCCTTGTGCACCACGGCGTGGCCGTAGAAATGCCGATTCGGCTGAGAAGTCACGGTTTGCAGCAACGTCCCGTCGCGCAGATCGATCAGGTAGCTCTCGGTGCCCGGGCGGCGGGCGACGAACAGCGCGATCGGCAGCGTCGGGTGGTTGATGATGTCGTGACAACGCTGGCCGACTTCGGTGGCGAACACCCGAGTACCGTCCAGCCGATAACCGACGGCGTAATGCTTGCCGTCGGTGTCATCGCGCGCCGAGAGCAACAGCGGGCTCTGATCCTTGCGCTTGAACAGCGTCCAGCCGCCCAGTGTCACTGCTCCCAGCAGCAAACTACCTAAAGTCAGAGCCTGGCGTCGCAGCATGGCACTTGCCCTCATCAGTCACCGTCGTTGGCGTTGAAGCCCAGTTGGATGCCCAGCGCCTTGGCCAGTTCGCCTTCGTGCAGGCGATGGACGACGTTGAGGCTGTCGTAGAGATCGTTGAGTTGTTGACGACCGGCGTCGTCCTGGAGCATTTCGGTCAGCGAGCGCTGCGTGCTGCCGAACAGCTCCAGCGACGCGGCGTAAGCGGCGTCGATTTTGTCTGCCAACGGTTTCTGCTCGGCCGGCAACAGACCGCGCAGGCCCTTGTTGTCGACGCCTTCCCAGACGGTTTTGGCCGCTGCCAGACTGGCTTCCAGCGCGGTCAGCGACGACTGGCTGCGCCATGCATCAGCCTGGAACGGCTGCGGCACGCCTTTGCTCTGACGGCCCATTGGCGTGCCGAGTTTTTTCTTCAGGGTGTCGAGGGCGGTGACCTGCACACGCAGCAGATCGGCGATCGCTTCGTGCGAGTCGGCGTAGCGCTGGTTGGGGAACTTGCTCATCTGCGCGAGCATGCCGTCGGTGTTGTTCCAGCTCTGCAGAATCTCTTCGGCCAGTTGCTTCTGGCGCTCGCCGATGGCGATCAGCAACGGGCAGTACTTGGCTTTCTGCTCGGCGTTGGCGACGTCCGGCTTTTCATCGAACAGGATGTACTCGTACGCCGACAGGCCCTGTACCACCACGCTGGATTTGGCCAGTGCAGCGGCGTCGATCTGCGGCTGGGCGGTGACCAGTTGCTCGACCTGACGACCAACGAGGTTTTTCTTGTCCGGCCAGAATTGCACCTGCCACGAACGGTTGCCCTCGGCCAGTGGCCCGATCAGCAACGGTTGCAGCTCGGCCCAGGCTTTCTGCGCGTGCAGGAAGTCGGCGCGGGCGGTTTCCAGGGTTTCCTTGCCCTGGCAGTAGGCGAGGGCGCTGACCGCCAGTTGCTTGTCGGCTTCGACCCAGCGGGTGTAAGTCGGCAGGATCACCGATTTGGCGATGGCCGCCGACGTGACTGCTTGCGGGTCCTGCGGCGAGCAGGCGCCAAGAGCAAGTGCGGCAAGGCTGGTGAACAACAACTTGGGACGGAACATGTCGGGCTCCCGATTCTTTTAAGTGTTTAAAGTGAGTTCAAGAACGCCAGCAGCGCGGCTCGCTGCTCGGCGTTGAAAGACAAAACCTGTTGCTGCGCCTGCTGCGCTTCGCCGCCATGCCAGAGCACGGCTTCGAGCAGGTTGCGGGCGCGGCCGTCATGCAAAAACTGAGTGTGGCCGCTGACTGCCTGCGTCAGGCCGATCCCCCACAACGGCGGGGTGCGCCAGTCGCGGCCGGAGGCCTGGAATTCGCTGCGGTGGTCGGCCAGGCCGTCGCCCATGTCGTGCAGCAGCAGATCGCTGTACGGGCGAATCACTTGATTGGCCAATTCAGGTTCGGCGGCGTTGGCGGCGGTGGTGTATTGAGGGGTGTGACAGGACTGGCAGCCGGCCTGGAAGAACAGGTTCTTGCCGGCCAGCACTTGTTCGTCATTGACGCCACGACGTGCCGGCACTGCGAGGTTGCGTGTGTAGAACAGCACCAGACGCAGGATGTTGTCGCTGACTTCCGGCTCGCCGTCCGGGCCATTGCCGTTCGGCGCCTGTTTGCACGCAGTTTGTGCGTCGGTGCAGTCATCGAAGGGGCGCAGGCTGGTCGTGAGGCCCATGTCTCCGGAAAACGCGTGGACATTCTGCTGATTGAGATTGGGTTGCCCGGCTTTCCAGCCGAATCGACCCATGACGGTCTTCTGCAATGCGTCATCCCATACTCGATTCGCTCGGCCATTGATGCCGTTGTTCTCTTTGGCCTGCGCGGCGGCGTTGGCGAGGATCGCTTCTTCGGGAATGGCTTCGAGCAGGCCGAGGCCGATCATCGGCGGCGCAACCCGGGCCGAGAAACGCGTGTCCGGGTGCATCGGGCCGTAGCCCAACTGAGTGAATTGCAGCACCGGTTTGCGCAGCTCGACTTCGGTGCCGTCCTTGAAACGAATCGGCACCGGGGTGTATTCGACGCGCACCTTGCCTTCGGGCGTGACACCGGGCACGGCCATGTCCTGGAACTGGCCGCCGTAGACCGGCTCCGGCACCACGCCGAGTTGCTCGATGACGTTGGCATAGGCCGGCGAATCGGGAATCGACAGGCGCACCAGCATCGACACCGCGTTCGCCGCATCCGGTGCCGGCGGGTGTCCGCGGCCGTCCTTGATGTGGCAGTTCTGGCAGGCGTTGGTGTTGAACAACGGGCCGAGGCCATCGCGCGCGGTGGTGGTCGACGGGGCGATCACCCACGGACTGCGGAAGAAACTGTTGCCGACACTGAAGTCGACCCGACGCGACGGCGGCAGATTGGCCGAAGGCAGCGAGAACGCATTCTGATCGGTCTTGCGCACAGTCGTCGCCCCGCCCGAACGCGCTTCACCGGGCTCAGCCTTGGTAAAGCGCGGGGCGTCATCGCAGGCACTCAGGCCCAGGGCCAGAAACAGTGCGGACAAGCGAAGCAGCAGCGAGGGCATCAGACATCCTGCGGGCGGGCGAAAACAAAGGCGCAAAGTCTAACAGGGCGAGGGAGTTTGAATAAGAGGAATTATCGTTTGCTTGATTTGCGGCAGGGTTTCACTCGAGACCGAGGCGCAGCCATCGCTGGCAAGCCAGCTCCCACAGTATTTGTGTTGTACTCGGAGTGTGTGAACGCCGCGAAACCTGTGGGAGCTGGCTTGCCAGCGATGAGGCCATCAGCATCACCGCAAAAAGCAGGCACGAAAAAGGCGACCCGGAGGTCGCCTTCTTGTGCAGCAAGCGTTGATCAGAACTCGTGATCAGCGTTGTCCGGGTTCAGGTCGCTGATGCCCAGCTTGCCGGCAGCGGCTTCGATCGAACCGGTCTGCTTGACCAGCGCGGCGATGGCGTCACGCACGATCTGATTGCCGGCGGTGTTGCCCGCAGCGATCAACTGGTCGTAGTGCTCACCCTTGTTGGCGTGATCGACCATGACCTGGATCTTGGCTTCGGTAGCGGCCAGATCGGCTTTCAGCGCGGTGTCGGCAGCCGGGTCAGCCTTGGCCACCAGCGACGACAGGCTGGCGCCGGTCATCTTGGTCCCGTCAACCCGGCTGTACTCGCCCAGGTACACGTTACGAATGCCTTTGGCATCGTAGAAGTGCGAGTTGTGGGTGTTGTCGCTGAAGCAATCCTGTTCGTCTTCCGGCGAGTTGGCTTCCAGCGAAACTTTCATGCGCTCGCCCGCCAGTTCACCCAGGGACAGGCTGCCCATGCCGAACAGCATTTTGCGCAGGCCGCTTTCAGCCGGCTCGGCTTCCAGGGTGGCGCGGTAGTTGTCAGCCACGTTCGGCTTCCAGTTGCCGACCATTTCTTCCAGGTCGCTGACCAGCAGTTGGGTCACGGCTTTGAGGTAGGCACGGCGACGATCGTTGTGACCGCCGGTGGCGCCTGCGCCTTCCAGGTAGTCCGACGCCGGACGGTTGCCGGCGCCCGGGCCGGTGCCGTTCAGGTCCTGGCCCCAGAGCAGGAATTCGATCGCGTGGTAGCCGGTGGCGACGTTGGCTTCGGAACCGCCCAGCTCGTTGAGGCTGGCGAGTTTTTCCGGGGTGATGTCTTTCACATCGACCTTGTCTTCGCCAACCTGCACTTCAGTGTTGGCGATGATGTTGGCGGTGGCCCCCGGGTTGCCCAGTGCGTGTTCGTAGGACTTGTCGACGTAGTCGATCAGGCCTTCGTCCAGCGGCCAGGCGTTCACCTGACCTTCCCAGTCGTCGATGATGGTGTTGCCGAAGCGGAACACTTCGCTCTGCAGGTAAGGCACGCGCGCGGCGACCCAGGCTGCACGAGCGGCTTTCAGAGTGTCGGCGTTCGGCTTGGCGAGGAACGCGTCGACCGCGGTTTGCAGGGTTTTCGCAGTGGATTCGGCATCGCTGTAGACGGCGAAGACCATGTCCGCGTAGTGCGCAACCACAGCCTTGGCGGCGGCTTCATCGACTTTACCGGCAGCGGCGGGGGCCGGTGCAGCGGCGGTGCTGGCGGCCGGCGTCGGCGCGGCCGGGGCGGCAGCCTTGTCTTTGCCTTCGCCGCAACCGGCGAGGGAAATAGCGATGGCCAGCAGACTGGCGGTAGCCAGAGGCATACGAATCATGGCGAACATCCTGCTTCGGTAATGGAATGGACAGGGCGCGGGGGTGCGCAAAGCTGCGACATAATGCAAATCTTTCGCATTATGTGTAAAGGGTTGTGGCTGGAAATATTTCTTGTTTACGCCGGTGTGATGGCGCAGATCAAAAGATCGCAGCCTCGTTTCACTCGACAGCTCCTACAGGGGAATGCGATCCCTGTAGGAGCTGCCGCAGGCTGCGATCTTTTGACTTTATAAAATAGCCGCGTTGCTGCGTTGGGCTTGCTTGAGGTAGGCCGTCAGCTCCCGGGCAGGCAGCGGCTTGCTGTAGTGGTAGCCCTGACCTTCGTGGCAGCCTTCGGAGATGATGTAGGACTCTTGCTCGGCGGTTTCCACGCCTTCGGCGATCACCTGCATGCCCAGGCTCTTGCCCAGCTGGATGATGGCGCGAACGATGGTCGCATCGTCGTCGTCATCCAGCAGGTCCTGAACGAAGCTCTTGTCGATCTTGATCTTGTCCAGCGGCAGGCTTTTCAGGTAACTCAGCGATGAATAGCCGGTACCGAAGTCGTCGATGGCAATCAGCGCACCGGAGCGGCGCAGGCTCAGCAGGTGTTGGGCGGCGGTGCTGATGTCTTCCATCAGGCCGGTTTCGGTGACTTCCAGCTCCAGGCTGCGCGGCGGCAGGCGGTAGATCTGCAGTAGGTTGTTGACCACCCGCGGCAACTCGGCGTGGTGCAGTTGCACGGTGGACAGGTTGACCGCCATGCGCAGATCGACGAAGCCCTGATCGTGCCATTCGCGCAATTGCTTGCAGGCCTGATCCAGCACCCACTCGCCGATGGCGATGATCGTGCCGTTCTGTTCGGCCAGCGGGATGAACAGGTCCGGCGGTACCAGACCGTGCTCCGGATGCTGCCAGCGAATCAGTGCTTCGACCCCGACCACGCGGTGATCGCGGTAGCTGATCTGCGGCTGATAAACGAGGTAGAACTGGTCGCGAATCAGTGCGTCGCGCAGGTCTTTTTCCAGTTCGCGACGGCGGCGCATCTCGCTGTCGACGCTGGCAATGTAGAACTGATAGCGATTGCGCGAGCGGGTCTTCGCCAGCGTCATGGTCTGCTCGGCTTTCTGCAACAGTTTCTCGGTGCTGTCGCCGTCTTCGGGGAACAGGGTGATGCCGATGGTCGCGCGCAGGCGGATTTGTTGATGATCGAGGTCAAACGCCGCTTCCAGATCATCAAGGATGCTTTGCGCCAGTTCTGCCGCCTCGTAAGGCTGCTCGATATCGGCCTGCACCAGCGCAAACTGGTCGCCACCCAGTCGGGCGAGGGCGCCAAGGCGACCGCTGTGGGCGCGCAGTCGGTCGGCCAGTGCCAGCAGCAACTGGTCACCGGTCTGATAGCTGAACTGCTCGTTGATCCCTTTGAAATCATCCAGCCCCACGCACAGCACCGCGACCCGGCGTTGCAGCTTGCCGGCGTCCACCAGAATCTTGTCCAGTTGCTGCTGCAATTGCTGGCGGTTCGGCAGGCCGGTGAGGAAGTCGTACTGGGCCATGCGCAGCAGGCTGTTTTCCGCTTCGTGGCGCAGGTGGGTGTTGCGTTCGATGGATTCGAGCAACTGGTTGGCGGTGTTGATCCAGATCCCCAGTTCGTTTTTCTCGTGGCCCTTGAGCTGCGGAATCTTGTGCTCGCTGGGGCGATCGGGATTGATTTCGGTGAGGTGCTCGATGATCCGCGACAGCGGCTTGGTCAGCAGCCAGTGATAGACCAGATACAGCACCAGGCCCATGGCCAGGGCGCGCAATACGCCGGAAATGAAAATGATCACCGAACTGACAATGAAGCTCTCGCCATAGGTGGCGGTGTCGAGGGTGATGCTCAGGTCGCCGTAATACTCGCTGTACGGGCCGCGACCGACCAATTGGGTGGTGAAGGTGCGTTCCTGACCGAGGATCAGATCGGTCAGCCAACGGCTGTTGGAGTGCTGCAACTCACGGGACTTTTGCGCGAGCATCGCTTCATTGGGGTGGCCGATGGAGGCCTGGCGCACGGCATCGTCCTGGAACAGGCCTTCAATCACCTGCATGCCCATTTCCCGGTCCAGGCTGTAGACGGCCTGCGTCGAGGGATCACGGAACATGTCGAGGATGCGCTGCGCGTCGCCGGCCACCGCCTGGCGGGTTTTATAGGCATCGAAAACAATCTGGGCGCAGCTCAAGACCACGCCGACGATCAATGCCGAAAGGAGCACGACCCGGAGCAACTTCACCGACAAGCTGTTCTTGAGTTCCAGCTTCAAAGGGTTATTCCTTGTTCCGTGCGGGTAGCGTCAAGTTGCCATGAGTATTGGCAATCCCGTGTTGGCAGTCAAAGGGACAATCAAGCCTCGGAACATTTGCCCGTGGCCTTGGCCGAAATACTGCTGTCTGGAGTCTCAGCTCTATTTGTACTGTGTCGGTAGTTTCGGCCCTCAACTTGAGCGGTGCGGGACAATTTTTCCTCTGTTTGATGTTAGTCCGATGTGCTGCCCCGGCAAGCCGCCGCAGACAACGTTCATCGTGAGAAAAACGCTATTTCCTGTAGGAGCTGCCGAAGGCTGCGATCTTTTGATCTTGCTTTAAAAAATCAAAGTCAAAAGATCGCAGCCTGCGGCAGCTCCTACAGAAAAACAGAGGCGCCAGAAATCGTGGCACGGTGCGGCAGCTCCTACACAAAGTAAAGGCATAAAAAAACCCGGCAATAGCCGGGTTTTTTGACTGGCGCGCAGCTTAAGCGGTGAAGGTTTTGCCTTCGAACTGCTCGGCAACGAACTTCCAGTTGACCAGGTTCCAGAACGCTTCAACGTACTTCGGACGCAGGTTGCGGTAGTCGATGTAGTAAGCGTGTTCCCAGACGTCGCAGGTCAGCAGCGGGGTGTCGCCGCTGGTCAGCGGGTTGCCGGCGCCGATGGTGCTGGCCAGGGCCAGGGAACCGTCAGCCTTTTTCACCAGCCAGCCCCAGCCGGAACCGAAGGTACCGATGGAGGTCTTGCTGAACTCTTCCTTGAACTTGTCGAACGAACCGAACGCTGCGTTGATGGCTTCAGCCAGTGCGCCGGTTGGTTGACCGCCGGCGTTTGGCGCCAGGCAGTTCCAGTAGAACGTGTGGTTCCAGACCTGAGCGGCGTTGTTGAAGATGCCGCCCGAGGAAGTCTTGACGATCTCTTCCAGGGTCTTGCCTTCGAACTCGGTGCCTGGCACCAGGTTGTTCAGGTTCACGACATAGGTGTTGTGGTGCTTGTCGTGGTGAAATTCCAGGGTTTCCTTGGAAATGTGCGGCTGCAGGGCATCGTGTGCGTAAGGCAGCGGCGGCAATTCGAAAGCCATGATGATTCTCCTAATCAGGTCTGTTGCGGTGAGCGCAAGGCCGATCACGGGCGGCCAGAAATGCACCGACGAGTTTTTACTCTTTGCGGCGCAGGGTTCGGATCATAGCACCGGGGTCAAGGCTTAACCACGCAACAACTGTGTGGGATAGAGGTTCCAGAGCTGTTTGGAATAAATCACTGGGCCAATATCAATTGCCCGGCGACCGTGAACATCATCAACGCCACCACCAGATCGAGAATCCGCCAGGTACTCGGCCTTGCCAGCCACGGCGCGAGCCATGCGGCACCGAGGGCGAGGGTGAAAAACCACAGCAGCGAAGCACTTGCCGCACCCACGACATAAGCGCCCGGCACCGATTGCTGCGCCCCTAGCGAGCCGATCAGCAACACCGTGTCCAGATAAACGTGCGGGTTGAGCAGTGTCACTGCCAGCGCGCTGAGCATCACCGCGCGCAACGAGCGTACGGTGTGGTTTTCTCCCTGATCCAGACTCTGTTTCGAGAACGCCCGGCGCAGCGCCTGGCTGCCATACCAGATCAGAAAGACCGCGCCGCCCCAGCGTGCCACCGCGAGCAATGTCGGGTTCTGCGCCAACACGGTGGCCAAGCCAAACACCCCGGCCGCCACCAGCAGCGCATCGCACGCCACACACAACGCCGCCACCGGCAGGTGGTGTTCGCGTCGCAGACTCTGCGCCAGCACAAAAGCGTTCTGGGTGCCGATCGCCATGATCAGCCCCAAGGCCACCAATAGCCCGTTCACATAGCTTTGCCACATCAATAATTACTCCGCATTGGCTGCGAGATCGCGCAGCACGTGCATGGCGCGTTCGGCGTCGGCCTGACCGACAAACAAATGGTCGTGGTAATAACCGGCGATTACGTTGCAACTGATCCCGGCCTTGCCCAGTGCGCTGGCGAACGCAGCGGTCAGGCCAACGGCTTCCAGTGCCGAATGCACGTTGAGGGTGATCCACGCCGCGACATAATCGAAACTGAACCCGGCGTGTTCAGCTTGGGAGCGCTCGAGAATCACGGTCAGGCCTTCCTGCTCGCGGAAGCTGCCGACAATTTCCAGACCATTGGGCAACTGCGCGTCGCGCAGGGTGCAGAACACGTATTCGCCGGCATTGAGCTGCGGGCTCATGCTGCGCAGCAGCGTCGTGAGAGAGGTTTCGCCAGCCATTGCCGTGTTCCTTGATAAAGCGTGCTTGCTGGCTATTCTCCGGTCGAAAGCGGTATAAGAAAAACCAATAGTGCTGATCGCTCATTAGGAAGACTGATGTTCGACTACAAATTGCTTTCCGCGCTGGCCGCCGTGGTCGAGCAGGCCGGATTCGAACGTGCCGCGCAGGTGCTGGGCCTGTCGCAATCGGCGATCTCCCAGCGGATCAAACTGCTGGAAGCGCGGGTCGGCCAACCGGTGCTGGTGCGCGGTACGCCGCCGTCGCCGACCGAGATTGGCCGACGCCTGCTCAACCATGTGCAGCAGGTGCGCCTGCTTGAGCGGGACTTGCAGACCCTGGTCCCCGCACTCGACGAGGAGGGCCTGCCGGAGCGTCTGCGCATCGCCCTCAACGCCGACAGCCTCGCCACCTGGTGGGCCGAAGCGGTGGGAGATTTCTGCGCCGAGCAGCATTTATTGCTGGATCTGGTGGTGGAGGATCAGACCGTCGGCCTCAAGCGCATGCGGGCCGGGGAAGTGGCGGCGTGTGTCTGCGCCAGCGAACGCCCGGTGGCCGGTGCGCGCAGCGTGTTGCTCGGGGCGATGCGCTATCGAGCGCTGGCCAGTCCGGCATTCATCGAGCGGCATTTCCCCGACGGGGTGCGCGCCGAACAGTTGCCGCGCACCCCGGCGCTGGTGTTCGGCCCGGACGATTTCCTCCAGCATCGCTATCTCGCATCGCTGGGTGTCGATGGCGGATTCGAGCACCATTTGTGTCCGTCCTCCGAAGGATTTGTGCGCCTGACCGAAGCCGGGTTCGGCTGGGGCCTGGTGCCGGAACTGCAAGTGCGCGAGCAGCTGCAACGCGGTGTATTGCGCGAACTGTTGCCAGATAAACCGATCGATGTGCCGTTGTACTGGCATCATTGGCGCAATGGCGGTCAGCTGCTGGCCTTGCTGACCGAGCAATTGCGACGTTCTTCATCGCGCTGGCTGGTGCCCTTGGGCTGATGATCAGCGTCAAGACAGACGTATCAGGTAAACGAAAGTCATCGGAGCGTTACATGAAAATTCTGGTCACCGGCGCAAGCGGCTTCATCGGCGGACGCTTTGCGCGTTTCGCCCTGGAGCAGGGCCTGGACGTGCGGGTCAACGGTCGCCGGGCCGAAAGCGTCGAGCATCTGGTGCGCCGTGGCGCCGAGTTCGTCCCGGGCGATCTCACCGATGCGGATCTGGTGCGCGAACTCTGCGCCGACGTCGAAGCCGTGGTGCACTGCGCCGGCGCCGTCGGCTTGTGGGGGCGCTATCAGGACTTTCATCAGGGCAACGTGCAGGTCACCGAAAACGTCGTCGAAGCCTGCCTCAAGCAGCGCGTGCGGCGGCTGGTGCATCTGTCGTCGCCGTCGATCTATTTCGATGGCCGCGATCACCTCGGCCTGACCGAAGAGCAAGTGCCCAAGCGCTTCAAACATCACTACGCGGCGACCAAATACCTGGCCGAACAAAAGGTCTTCGGTGCGCAGGAATTCGGTCTGGAAACCATTGCTCTGCGTCCGCGCTTTGTCACGGGTGCCGGCGACATGAGCATCTTCCCGCGGCTGTTGAACATGCAGCGCAAGGGGCGTCTGGCGATCATTGGCGACGGTCTGAACAAAGTCGACTTCACCAGTGTGCAGAACCTCAACGAAGCGCTGCTCAGCAGCTTGCTGGCGGCCGGCTCCGCGCTGGGCAAGGCCTACAACATCAGCAATGGCGCGCCCGTGCCGTTGTGGGATGTGGTCAATTACGTGATGCGCAAAATGGACGTGCCGCAGGTCACCAAGTATCGCTCGTACGGTCTGGCCTACAGCGTTGCAGCGCTCAACGAAGGCGTGTGCAAACTCTGGCCGGGCCGCCCGGAGCCGACCCTGTCGCGGCTGGGCATGCAGGTCATGAAGAAAAATTTCACCCTCGACATCAGCCGCGCCCGGCATTATCTGGACTACGATCCGAAAGTCAGCCTGTGGTCGGCCCTCGACGAGTTCTGTGGCTGGTGGAAAGCCCAGGACATCCGTTGATACAAGTCGCCCGGCCAGCAATGAACCGCACTGCCGCTTGAGGGTCAATCCCTGCGGCTGCGGCGGTTATACTTCGCAGCATTTAGCCATCACCGCGTTCCACAAAGGTTGCCTCAATGTCCATGCGTAACGATGCCAACGACGATTTCGACGATGTACCGAGCCTGCGGGCCGACACCTTTGACGACGATGACATTCCGCCCAGCGCCCGCACCTCGGTGCACTCGCGCACGCCGCCGGTGGTCAAGGTCAAGGCTGCGAGCACCGGGCCGCTGTGGGCACTGGTCGGCGCGTTGTTCTTCGCCTTCATCGGTCTGGCCTGGTGGAGTTTCCAGCAGATTTCGCTGATGGAGCAGCAGTTGGTCGCGACCCAGGAAAGCTTTGCGCGCATCAGCGAGGAAGCGGCGGGGCGGTTGCAGGACATTTCCGGCAAGGTGGTGGCCAGCCAGAGCAACGTCAACAGCGACAGCGAAGCGTTGAAGCTGCAGATCAAACAGCTGGAAACCCAGTTGCTGGATCAGGGTAAACAGCAGCAAGGCGTGGTCGGCCAAGCCAGCGATCTGGACAAGCGTCTGGCGCAAATGACCGCGCAGACCACTGAACAACAGAACGCCAATAGCCAGTTGCAGGCGCAGGTCAAAGCCTTGAGCGCGGAACTGGCGGCCCTGAAAGGCGCATCGGCGGATACCAGCAAGGTCGATGCCCAGCTCAAGAGTTATGACGCTCAGCTGAAAAGCCTCGGCGCTGATATCACGGCACTGAAGAAGCAGGGCACTTCGAACGCGGCGATCGAGCGTCTGGAGCAGGAAATCGTCGTCCTCAAAAGCGAACAGGACAATCGCCCGGCAACGCCACAGGGCGGTGGCAATACCGCCGAGTTCGACGCATTCCGTGGTCAGATGACCCGCAACCTCAACACCCTGCAGGCGCAGATCCAGAACCTGCAGCAGCAGATCAATGCCCGGCCGTAGGGCCGAAGTCAGGATATCTGTGGCGAGGGAGCTTGCTCCCGCTGGAGTGCGAAGCGCTCCCCTGCTTTCGTTCAGGTAGAGCGCATTTGCAGGTTTTGCGACTGCTTCGCAGCCGAGCGGGAGCAAGCTCCCTCGCCACAGGGAATGCGGCAACTTCTGGATTCATCTTCGACCTCCGTCCGAGCCCAAGCCGTCTACGCTCTTGAAACACCAACAAGAACGAGGGATGCGTTATGGGGTTTCTGCATAAAGTGGCGTGGCTCGGGGTGATGCTTTTTGTGGGGGCAGGGCAAGTCAACGCTGCCGCCACGCAAAAGGACGACAGCAAGGCCGCCATCGCTTTGCTGGAAAAGGCCCTGGCCTATTACCACGACAACGGCGACAAGGCCTTCGCCGCGTTCAGCCGTCAGGGCGAGTTCGTCGACAAGGATCGCTACGTGTTCGTGGTCGACACCAAGGGTGTGATGCTCGCCAGCGGCGGGCCCTCTTCAGCCTTGATCGGCCGTGACGTCAGCGAGGTGCTCGCGCCGGATTTGCAGAAAGCCTTCAAGGACGCCCTGCTGGTGCCGGAAGGCAACGGCATTCAACAGGCCGAGTACCGCTGGCAGAACTGGGCCGACGGCAAGGTCGAGCGCAAACATGTCTACTACCAGCGCATCGGTCAGCGGATTCTGGCAGTCGGTTATTACCTGCCGCGTGCATCAGCCGAGCAGGCCAAGGCACTTCTCGACAAGGCTGCAACCGATCTGGGGAAAAACGAGAAGGGTACGCTGACTGCCATCAACTCGCTCAAGGGTGGTTATCTGCAGGATGATTTGTATGTGTTCGTGGTCGATCTGCAGACCCAACGCTACGTTGCCCACGGCACCAACCTGCGCCTGATCAACACCGACTTCAGCAAGATCAAGGACCCGGAAGGCAAACCGGTGGGCGAGCCGATGCTGGCGCTGATCGCCAAGCAGGATGACGGTGAATACGAATACCGCTGGAAAAACCCGGTGACCGGCAAGGTCGAGGACAAGCATGCGTACCTGAAGAAGGTCGGGCATTTTCTGGTGGCGGTGGGTTACTACAGCCCCTGAAAATCAAAAGATCGCAGCCTTCGGCAGCTCCTACATGGGAATGCATCTCTGTAGGAGCTGCCGCAGGCTGCGATCTTTTGCTGTTATTTGGCGCCGTGCTCGCGCCCGCGCAGCAGGTTGTTCGGCATCGCAATCGCCGCCGCCAGCCCCAGCAGCGACACCGCCGTACTCACCCACAGCAAATGGCGGAACGTCACCGAAAGCTCGGCACGCAAGGCGTTCTGCGCATCGCCCGGTGCGGCGTTCAAACCGTCGAGCAGCACGTTGCCCGAATGCCCTTCGCTGAGCAGCGAGTTGCTCGCCAGATGGGCAAAACTCGAATCCTGCAACAACGCCAGCAACAGCGCCGACATCAAGGCCACCCCCACCGCACCGCCCAGCGAGCGGAACAGGTTGGTGGTGCTGGTGGCGACGCCGATGTCGCGCTGTTCCACCGAGTTCTGTGTACCCACCAATGAAGTCGGGAACTGCATGCCGCCGGCAATCCCGCTGAGCAGCATGAACAGGCTGCTGATCAGCGTCGCATCCGGTGGGCTGAAGGCCATGCCGAGAATTGAAATCGGCATCAGGATCGCACCCGTCAGAATCTGAGGTTTGTAACGACCGGTCACCGAGGTGCGGCGTCCGGCGAAATAGGCGCCTATCGGCAGGCCCATCGCCAGCGGCAGCAAGTGCAACGCCGCCGCATCGGCACCGGCGCCAGTGACGCTCTGAAAGCGCAGCGGCATCAGCACGATCAGCGAGATCGCCTGAAAACTGGTGAAGAAAATCGTGCACCAGCACAGCAACGCGTTGCGGTTGGCGAACAGATGCATCGGCAGCAGCGGTTCACGAGCCCGGCGTTCATGCCAGACGAACACCGCCAGCACCAGCACCGCACAGGCGAACAAGCCAAGCACTTCGCTGCTGCGCCACGAATGGCCTTGACCGACCTGAGTGATGGCCAGCAGCAACGCGGTCAAACCGATGATCATCAGCAGCGTGCCGAGGTAGTCGATGATCGGTTTGCGCTGCGGAATCGGCAGCCCGCGCAGATTGCGATTGGCCACCCACCAGGCGCCCAGCCCCAGTGGCAGGTTGATCAGAAATACCCAGCGCCACGACAAGTATTCAGTCATGTAGCCGCCGAGCACCGGCCCGGCGACGCTGGCCACCGCATACATGCTGCTGAAGTAACCCTGATAGCGCCCGCGTTCGCGGGGCGGGACGATGTCGCCGATGATCGCCTGACTGACCGAGATCATTCCGCCGGCGCCGATGCCCTGGAGAATCCGCGCCAGCACCAGTTGTTCCATGCTTTGCGCCATGCCGCAAAACAGCGAGGCGAGGGTGAACAGGCCCATGCCGAACAGCATCAGTTTGCGCCGTCCGTACAAATCGCCGAGCTTGCCGTAGATCGGCACGGCCACGGTCATCGCCACCATGTACCCGGAAATCACCCAGGCCAGCAGGCTGACGTCCTTGAACTGTGCGGAGATGGCGGGCATCGAGACGGCGACGATGGTCTGGTCCAATGCCCCGAGAAAGATCGCCAGCATCAGCGCGACCAGCACGCTGCGAATGGCCGGTTTGGGTGTTTCAGGCTGGTGAAGATTGGTCACGGGCGGAACCTGCGGGCAGTGAGAATCCCGCAGGCCATCGGGCGAGCGGGGATGCTCGCCAGTGTAAGTCGGTAGGAAGCTATTCGATAGCCTCATAAGGAAGCCCGACGTAATTTTCTGCAATGGTTTTCCGACCCGCTTCTGAACTGACGAAATAGTCCAGTTCCGCGGCGCTGATCCGTTGGCTGAAAGCATCATGCTCGTCGAAGCGGTGCAGCATCGAGGTCATCCACCAGGAAAACCGTTCGGCTTTCCAGACCCGGCGCAGGCAGATTTCCGAGTATTTCTCCAACAGATCTGTGCGGCCTTCGCGATAAACCTTCAGCAGAATATTGAACAGCGTGCTCACGTCACTTGCTGCCAGATTCAGACCCTTGGCCCCGGTGGGCGGCACAATGTGCGCGGCATCGCCGAGCAGAAACATCCGCCCATACTGCATCGGCTCAACGACAAAGCTGCGCAGCGGCGCGATGCTTTTTTCAATCGACGGGCCGGTGACCAGTTTTTCGGCAAGCGCGGCGGGCAGACGGGTTTTCAGCTCAGCCCAAAAGCGCTCATCGGACCAGTCGGCAACGTTCTCCTCGGCCG
Source organism: Pseudomonas sp. m6p (assembly GCF_055760375.1). Taxonomy (NCBI): domain Bacteria; kingdom Pseudomonadati; phylum Pseudomonadota; class Gammaproteobacteria; order Pseudomonadales; family Pseudomonadaceae; genus Pseudomonas; species Pseudomonas sp. m6p. The sequence goes on along the minus strand of NZ_CM147084.1, from coordinate 4,329,993 downwards.
GCACTTGCAGGTAATAACGGGTACGGGTGGCCGAACGCATGCTGCACAGGGCGAAGCCGCGTTCGTGACGGGCGTAGACCAGTTCTTCGTGCACCGGCGGAGTGTCGGCGAGAATTCCCAGCCAGCCGAACGGGTAGACCCGTTCGAAAATCTTCAGGCAGTCTTCGGGAATCGACTGCCGGGCCACGCCATGAAAGCCATCGCAACCGGCGATGTAATCGCAATCGACGCGCCAGGTTTCGCCGTCCTTTTCGAAGGTGACAAAGGCCTCGTCGCTTTTCATGCCGTGAGGAACGACATGGCTCACTTCATAAAACGACAGTGCGCCAGCCTCCCGACGAGCGGCCATCAGGTCGCGCGTGACTTCGGTCTGACCGTAAACCATGACGGTTTTGCCGCCGGTCAAAGCCTGCAGATCGATGTGTGCCAGACGCCCATCCAGGGCCAGATCGAAGCCGGAGTGCACCAGCCCTTCGGCATCCATGCGCGCGCCTACGCCGGCCTGGCGCAACAGCTCTACCATGCCTTGTTCGAGCACGCCGGCGCGAATCCGCCCGAGTACGTAATCGGGCGTCTGGCGTTCAAGAGTCAGGGTGTCGATGCCGGCGTTGTGCAGCAACTGACCGAGGAGCAATCCGGAGGGACCGGCGCCAATGATGGCGACTTGGGTTTTCAGCGTTTTCATTGTTTTTATGACTCGCAAGCTTCACGCGACGTGAGTCGGTGAATGATTTTTATGGATCGAGTGCTTGCATTTTTCCCTTGCGGGTCTGTCAATTGAAGGTGAAAACTGAGCCGATACCTGTACATTCTGCCAATCGGTGCGATTATCGCCCGCAAACCTCGAGGCCTGGATTGAAGTGATGAACAAGCCTGACCTGCCTTCGATTCCGGTGTTCAAGCTCTACGGTGAAAGCCTGGACTGGCCGACCCCTGACTTGCTGCACTGTGAAACCATTTCCAAACGCAGCCGCGAACATCAATGGGAAATCAAACCCCACCGCCATGCCGATTTGTGCCAGTTACTCTTCGTTTTCAAAGGTCAGGCAGAGCTTGAAATCGAAGGTCAACGCACGCAGCTCAACGAACCCGCCATTCAAGTCCTGCCCCCGTTGTCGGTGCATGGCTTTCGTTTTTCCGAGGACGTCGAAGGTTTCGTCGTTACCCTCGCCAATCCGTTGATCAACCACCTGCAGGCGCAACTGGGCAATTCGGTGCATGCCCTGGCGCAGGCCGAGCACTATCCGGCGGGCAAGGATGCGCAGTACCTGCACAGTCTGTTTTCAGCATTGCAGGCCGAATACAACGGCCATCAACCCGCGCGGGAAATGCTCATGCATTCGCTGGTCAGCGTGATCATGGTCTGGGTCAGCCGTCAGGCGATCGTGCGCCATAACGCCAGTCAGCGGCCACAACGCCAGCGCGAATACCTCAACGGTTTCATTCAATTGGTCGAGGAGACATACCGCCAGCATGTGAAGGTCGAAGACCTGGCGCATCGCCTGGGGATTTCGGTGTCGCACCTCAACGGCACGTGTCGGGAACTGGCAGGGCAGCCAGCCCTGCAGATCATGCACGAACGCCAGTTACTGGAAGCCAAACGTTTGCTGACGTACACCAGCATGACCATTTACGAGATGTCGGAATTGTTGGGATTTTCCGATCCGACCAACTTCACGCGCCTGTTCCGGCGCAGGGTGGGGATTTCGCCAAAGGCGTTTCGCGACCGGCTGAAGGCCGAGCAGTAAATCTGTTGCCACCACAAATCCCTGTGGGAGCGAGCCTGCTCGCGAAGACGGTTCTTCATTCAGCATCGTTGTTGGCTGACACACCGCTTTCGCGAGCAGGCTCGCTCCCACAGGATCGCATTCCAGCTCCGGCCAATCAGCGCAATGCGTTCAGCGTCGCATTGTGCGGAATGCAGCGCTCGAAATTGCAGCTCGCATAATCGCGGGGCAGTTGTCGCAGTTGCTCGACCCGCCAGGCCGCCGTGCCGTATAGCGCCAGCGTGGCGGCGCAGGTGATGAAGATCGCGAAGTACCTTCTTGTTCTGATGTTCATGGCGTAGACCTCTGAACGCATACCCTGCGGTATTACTTTCAGCATAGAACAAGATCAAAAGATCGCAGCCTGCGGCAGCTCCTACATTTGGAATGCATTTCCTCTGTAGGAGCTGCCGCAGGCTGCGATCTTTTGCTTTTCTACAACCCCACATCCCACTCTGGATGCTCGGGAAACCGTTGCACCAGAAAATCCAGCATGCTGCGCAGCGCCGCCGGCATGTGCTTGCGCGAGGCGTACACCGCGTAGATGTTCATCTGCCGTGGCTCGGCATTCGGCAGCAGGCGCACCAGTTCTCCGGCATGCACATGCACCCCGGCCTGATAGGTCGGCAGCATCGCCACGCCCGCACCGGCCAGGGTCGCGCGCAGCAACGTGCTGGCCTCGTTGGCGCTGATGTTGCCTTGCACCGGCACCGACACCGGTTCGCCGTCCTCTTCGAAATGCCACAGGCTCTTGCCGAAATACGAATGCGTCAGACAGTTGTGCCGGCTCAGGTCCTCGACCCGCTGCGGCGGCGGGTTGTCGCGCAAGTAGGCGGGCGCGGCGCAGACCACCGAACGGCACACCGTCAGGCGGCGGGCGATCAGGTTCGGGTCCAGGTCATTGCTGGTGCGGATCGCCAGATCAATGCGTTGATCCACCAGGTTCACCGTGCGGTCGAGCATTTGCAGATCGATGCTGACCCCGGGGTAGCGCTTGACGTACGCCGCCATCGCATCGGCCAGTTGTGCCTGGCCAAACGAGGTGCTGACACTGATGCGCAGCAGTCCGCGCGGCGCATCGTGGGGTTCGCTGACAGCGGCCTGCATATCGATTGAGAGTTCGAGCATCTGTCGGCAGCGCGGCAGGATTTCGCTGCCGGCGGCGGTCAGGCTCAATTTGCGCGTGGTGCGGTGCATCAGACGCGCGCCGACCCAGTCTTCCAGCTCCGCCAGATAGCGCGACACCACCGGCCGTGACAGGTCCAGATGATCGGCGGCTGCCGACTGGCTGCCCAGATCAACCACCGTGACAAACACGCGCATTGCTTGAAGACGATCCATGATTTGCCCGCTTTCAGAAACAAACTATGTTCAAGCATCGCATTTTTTGTACCGAGTCAGGCAACTAAGCTCTGTCCCATCGCCAAATACGGCATTCGGACCACGGAGCAACAGATGATCGGCTTCACTACCCTCAAGCGCGTTTTGCTGGCCACCGCCACCCTCGGTTTCGCGGCCCACGCCGCTGCCGCCAACCTGACTCTGGACGTTTACAACCCGGGCACCAACGCGATCTTCCCGGTGACCTCGGTGCTGGTCAGCGGCGAGAAAGACGCGATCCTGGTTGACGCGCAATTCGGCAAGGCCCAGGCCGAGCAGGTGGTGGAAAAGATCCGCGCCAGCGGCAAGCACCTGACCACCATTTACATCAGCCACGGTGACCCGGATTACTACTTCGGCCTCGACACCCTGACCCAGGCCTTCCCCGACGCGAAGGTACTGGCCTCGCAGCCGACCGTAGATCACATCAACAAAACCGTCGCCGGCAAACTCGCCTTCTGGGGCCCGAAAATGGGTAACGACGTACCGGCCAAAACCATCGTGCCGGGCGTGCTCAAGGGCGATAGCCTGATGCTCGAAGGGCAGAAGTTGCAGGTGGTCGGCCTTGAAGGCAAACAACCGGATCGCAGCTTCGTGTGGATTCCGTCGCTCAAGGCTGTGGTCGGTGGCGTGGTAGTCGCCGAGAACATTCATGTGTGGATGGCTGATACCCAGACTGCGCAATCCCATGCCGACTGGCTGCAAACCCTGCATTCGATTGAAACCCTGAAGCCGAAAACCGTGGTGCCCGGTCACTACCTGGGCGAGAGCAGCCGCTCGCTGGCCAGCGTGAAATTCACCGCCGACTACATTAAGGCTTTCGACGAAGAAACCGCCAAGGCCAAGGATTCCGCCGCACTGATCAAGGCCATGCAAAAGCGCTACCCGACACTCGGCGAAGAAAGCTCGCTGGAGCTGAGCGCCAAAGTCGCCAAGGGCGAAATGCAGTGGTAAGCCGATTCTGAAAACGCAGCACTCTCAAGCCAACTGGAGAATGTCATGAGCAAGATCGCAATCATTGGTGCCACCGGTCGTGCCGGTAGCCAACTGCTGGAAGAAGCCCTGCGTCGTGGCCATAGTGTCACCGCCATCGCCCGCGACACCTCGAAGATCGGCACACGTGCCGGTGTGGTCAGCAAGAATGTCGATGTGCTGGATTCGGCAGCGCTGCAAGCCGCCGTCGCCGGTCACGACGTGGTGATCAGCGCTGCGCATTTCGCCACGGTACCGGCCAGTGCAGTGGTTGGCCCGGTGAAGCAGGCGGGCGTGAAACGTCTGCTGGTGGTCGGTGGTGCCGGTTCGCTGCTGCTGCCGGACGACACCCGAGTGATCGACAGCGCCGGTTTCCCCGCTGAGTACAAAACCGAGGCCAGCGCTGGCGCGGCGTTTCTTGATGCCTTGCGTCAGGAGAAGGAACTGGACTGGACCTTCCTCTCGCCATCGGCCGAGTTTGTCGAAGGTGAGCGCACCGGCAGCTTCCGCGTCGGCAAGGATCACTTGCTGGTGAGTGCCGAAGGTCGCAGCTGGATCACCTTCGCCGACTACGCGATTGCGTTGATTGACGAAGTGGAAACGCCGAAGCATTCGCGTCAGCGGTTCACCGTCGGCTACTGACCTGCAAACGCCCCCTGTAGGAGCTGCCGCAGGCTGCGATCTTTTGATCTTGTTTTTTAAAATCAAAGTCAAAAGATCGCAGCCTGCGGCAGCTCCTACAGGGGAATGGTGTTTCAGCGGGTATGGGCTTGTTCCACCAGCCAGATCATCAGTTCTTCCAGCTGCGGCGACGCCCCTGCACCCTGCGGCATCACCACGTAGTAACCCAGCCCCGTTTTCACCTTCAGCTCAAACGGCATCACCAGCCGCCCGGCGTGCAGGTCATCGCCGATCAGCGACCAGTCGCCAATCGCCACCCCCGTCCCGTGGGACGCCATCGACATCGCCTGATCCAGCGTCTCGAAATGCTGCCCCATGTTGACGTTGCTCAACTGCAATTCGGCAGCGGTCAGCCACACCGTCCAGTCCTGCGTGTCGCGGGTCGGATGCAGCAGCAGATGCTGTTGCAGGTCGGCCGGTTCGCTCAGCGCCGGTGGGCCTTTCAATAATGCTGGCGAGCAGACCGGTGTCAGCTGTTCATCAAACAGATGCAGCGCGGTCGAGGAGTTGTCCGGCGGCGTGCCGTAGATCACCGCCGCATCGAATTGCTCACGCTGAAAGTCGACGCCATGGGCCAGTGTGGTGGTCAGTTTGACCGGCACGTCCGGGCGTTCCTTTTGCCATTGCAGCAGGCGCGGCACCAGCCAGCGCATCACGCAGCTGGGCGCCTTGAGTTGCAGGGTTTGCCGCTTGCGCCCGATCTGCTCGGTGGCCTGGCTGATCAAACCGAAGATCTTTTCCACCCGTGGCAGCCATTCGCGTCCTTCGGCGGTCAGTTCCAGGCCTCGGGCCAGACGGATGAACAACTCATACCCCAGATGAGCTTCCAGCCCGGCAATCTGCCGGCTCACCGCGCCCTGAGTGATGTGCAACTGCTCGGCCGCCCGGGTGAAGTTGCAGCACTGCGCAGTGATCAGAAACGTGTGCAGGGCGGGCAGGGGAGGCAGTCGTTTCATGTGGATCCAAGGTATGACGTGAGGACATGGCTAGTATGACTTTTAATCGATTGTTGCCGCTACCTGCCGCCCGTTCAATGAGCTCATTCCACCCGGATCGATGTGGGAGCGAGCTTGCTCGCGAATACGGTTTTCCATTCAGCATCAATGTGGCTGATACACCGCTTTCGCGAGCAAGCTCGCTCCCACACTGGCACGGCGTATTGAACAACAAGAAGGGCAATCGACATGGCGACGTGTGGCGAAGTACTGGTCAAGTTACTCGAGGATTACGGGGTCGAGCAGGTGTTCGGCATTCCCGGGGTGCACACCGTGGAGCTGTATCGCGGGCTGGCCCGTTCGAGCATCAACCATGTCACCCCACGGCATGAACAGGGCGCCGGTTTCATGGCCGACGGCTACGCGCGCACCAGCGGCAAACCGGGGGTGTGCTTCATCATCACCGGCCCGGGCATGACCAACATCACCACCGCGATGGGCCAGGCTTACGCCGACTCGATCCCGATGCTGGTGATCTCCAGCGTGCAGACCCGCAGCCAGTTGGGCGGCGGTCGCGGCAAGCTCCACGAGTTGCCGAACCAGAGCGCGCTGGTCGGCGGCGTCGCGGCGTTCTCCCACACTTTGATGTCGGCGGCAGAATTGCCGGCCGTGCTGGCCCGTGCTTTCGCACTGTTTCAGGCCGGGCGTCCGCGTCCGGTGCACATCGAGATTCCGCTGGACGTGCTGGTGGAAGAGGCTGATGAACTGCTCGCCAGCGTTCCGGTGAATATTGACCGCGCCGGGGCTGCACCGGCTGCCGTACGGCGCATGAGCGAGTTGCTGGCCGGCGCTCGGCGTCCGCTGATTCTCGCCGGTGGCGGGGCCATCGATGCCGCCGCCGAACTCACCGAACTGGCCGAGTTGCTCGACGCCCCGGTGGCGCTGACCATTAATGGCAAAGGCATGCTGCCGACCAGCCATCCGCTGCTGATCGGCTCGACGCAAAGCCTGGTCGCGACGCGCGCGCTGGTGGCCGATGCCGACGTGGTGCTGGCAATCGGCACCGAACTGGCCGAAACCGATTACGACGTGACCTTCGCCGGCGGCTTCGAGATTCCCGGCAAGTTGCTGCGCATCGACATCGACGCCGATCAGACCGTGCGCAACTATCCGCCGCACGTGGCCTTGGTCGCCGACTCGCGCAACGCTGCGCAAGCGCTGCTCGGTGCGCTGTCGCAGCAGGCGCTGGCCGAGCGGCGCAACGATTGGGGCCAGGTGCGGGCAGCGCGTCTGCGCGATGAGCTGGCCGCGACCTGGGATGCACCAATACTGGCTCAGACGCGCTTCCTCGAAACCGTCCTGCACGAGTTGCCGGACGCGGTGTTCGTCGGCGACTCCACGCAACCGGTGTACACCGGCAACCTCACCTTCAACCCGGAGCGACCACGGCGCTGGTTCAACTCGTCCACCGGTTACGGCACCCTCGGTTACGCCCTGCCGGCGGCGATTGGCGCGTGGCTTGGCGGCAGCGTCGAGGGCGGCGCTCGTCCGCCGGTGGTCTGCCTGATCGGCGATGGCGGCTTGCAGTTCACCCTGCCGGAACTGGCCAGCGCGGTTGAAGCGCGCACGCCAGTTATCGTGCTGCTGTGGAATAACCAGGGTTACGAAGAGATCAAGAAATACATGGTCAACCGCGCCATCGAGCCGGTCGGCGTCGATATCTACACCCCGGATTTCATCGGCGTCGCCAAGGCCCTGGGCTGCGCCGCTGAAGCGATCAGCTCGGTTGAGCAATTGCGTGGCGCGCTGCGTGCGGCGACTGACCGCCAAGGCCCGACCGTGATCGAAATCGACCAGACCCAATGGATGCAGGCGGTGGCCCAATGATCAACTTCCCAACCACCCTCGATGGTCTGTACATCAATGGTCAATGGTCGGCCGGGCGTGAGCACCTGCGGGTGATCAACCCGGCCACCGAAGCACTGCTGACCACGGTCAATGGCGGCGATGAACGCGCGGTTGATCTGGCCGTCAGCGCCGCCACTGCAGCGTTCAAGCACTGGTCGAAAACCAGCGGTGCCGAACGCGGCGCGATCCTGCGCAACATTGCCAACGGTGTGCGCAACGGGCGTGACCACTTGATGAAGTTGCAGTCGAGCAACAACGGCAAGCCACAGTTCGAAGCGGCCATCGACGTCGATGATGTGATCGCCACCTTCGAGTATTACGCCGGTTTGGCCGAAGGCCTCGACGCACAACTCGACAGCAACGTGGCGCTGCCCAGCGACGATTTCAGTGCGCGTCTGCGCCGTGAACCGTGCGGTGTGGTCGGGCTGATCGTGCCGTGGAATTTTCCGATGGTCACCACTGCGTGGAAGCTCGCACCGGCCTTGGCCGCCGGTTGCTGTGTGGTGCTCAAACCGTCGGAAGTCACGCCGCTGCCGGAGCTGGAACTGGCGGCGATCATCGCTGAATCCGGTCTGCCCGACGGCGTGTTCAACCTGGTCTGCGGCACCGGTCTGGCGGTGGGGGCGCCGCTGTCGGCGGATCCGCGCATCGCCAAGATTTCCTTCACCGGCAGCAACGCTGTCGGCGTGCAGGTGATGCAGCGCGCCGCCGAAACGGTGAAGGGCGTGAGCCTGGAACTGGGGGGCAAATCTTCGCTGCTGGTGCTCGAAGATGCCGATCTGGAACTGGCCGTGGAACTGGCTTGCGGCGGCGGTTTCTTCAATGCCGGGCAGATGTGCTCGGCCACCAGTCGTGTGCTGGTCGCCGATGAGCTGGCCGATGAGTTTCTTGAGCGTCTGCAAAAACGCGCGCAAGCGATTCGCGTGGCCGACCCGTTCGACCCGGACGTGGAGATGGGCGCACTGGTCAATCAGGCGCAATACCAGCGTGTGCTCGGCCACATCGACCGTGGTTTGAGCGCCGGGGCGAAGCTGGTGTGCGGCGGCAATCGTCCGGCGCATCTGCCGCGCGGCTATTTTTTGCAGCCGACAGTGTTCACCGACGTGCCCCTCGACAGTGCGTTGTGGTGTGAAGAGATTTTCGGCCCGGTGCTCTGTGTGCGCAGTTTCAGCAGCGAAGCCGAGGCGATTGCCTTGGCCAACGACAGCCAGTTCGGGCTGGTCGCCAGTGTGGTGACGCGTAACGCCGAGACTGCCGACCGCGTCGCCAACGCCCTGCAGGCGGGGCTTGTATGGCTCAACGCGCCGCAAGTGATCTTCCCGCAGACGGCGTGGGGCGGCTACAAGCAGAGCAGCATCGGCCGTGAATTGGGGCCGTGGGGCCTGGCTGCGTTTCAGGAAATCAAACACGTGATCCGGGCGCTCTGAGCGCCCGAAAAAGGTGAGCGCATGCCTCGCAACGAGGCATGCGTCGGTGTCATGGCTTCGATGAGTTTTTATCGATAGTCAGGTGTATTGCACGACCTCAGGATGAACCCGTCGGCTGCGCTGCAGGCCTTTGAATACAAGGCCTGCAGCGGATCCGGCCGCGCGGATGCAACGGTTGCGACCAACCTCATACTTAAAAGAACAAAGGGAGTCCTTCATGGGCGAGCATGATCTGAACAGGCGTCAATTCATTAAAACCGTCGGCGTCGCCTCGGTAGCAGCGGCGGCCCTGAGCATGCCCTTCATCCGGGCCAGCGCCAGCGACACACGGTTTGCCGGCAAGACCTTGCGTTTGCTGACCTGGTCGGATGACACCGGCCTCGCCGCACTGCGCAACATCGCCGCCACGTTCGAGGCCAAGACCGGCGCCAAGGTCATTGCCGACCGCACCGGCAGCACCTCGGAAATGGTCGCCAAACTCAAGGCCGGCGGTGATCGTCCGCAGTACGACATCATCACCCTGGCCGGGGTCGGCGCCGAAGGTCTGGCCGCCGCCGGACTGCTGGAAAAACCCGACCTCAACCGCATTCCCAACCTGATCGACGTACCGGAAAAATACCGCACTGGCGCCAACGGGCACGGCATCGGTTACCTGCTGTGGTGCAACAGTCTGGTCTACAGCACCCGCACCCTCAAGCAGGCTCCGGACAGTTACGCCGCGCTGTGGGATGCCGATCTGGCGCCGAACATTTTCCTGCCGCCGCCGAACTGGACCGAGGCCATGGACCTGATCATCATCGCCGCGAAACTCGCCGGTGGTGATGAACACAACATCGAGCCGGGCTTCAAGAAACTCGCCGAGCTCAAGGATCGCGTGGTCACCCTCGGCGAGAACCCGAACCAGATCGCCGAGCTGTTCCGCACCGGGTCGTTGGACATGGGTGGGCTGTACGCCCCGGCATTCTTCCCCAAGCAGATCCGCGATCCGAACTACGGCCTCGGTGCCACGTTTGGCATGAAGGAAGGTTTCTACACTGACCTGATGCTCTCGGTGATGCCGAAGAACCGTCCGGGCGACACCGACCTGGCCTACGCCTTCATCGACCACTCTCTCGATCCGCTGGTGCAGGGCAAGATGGCCGAAGACATCTTCAACGGCCCGGTCAACGCCAAGGCGATCATCTCCGCCGAAGCGCGCAAGAGCCCGTACATCCTCACCCCGGAGCAGATTGCCGAGAAGGCGATCATGCACGACAACGCCTTCCTGGCGACCGTGCATGACCAATGGATTCGTCGTTATACGGAAATCTTTTCTTCCTGACCCTAACACCTCCTGTAGGAGCTGCCGAAGGCTGCGATCTTTTGCCTTTGATCTTCTTTGCGCAGATGAGGATCAACAGCAAGATCAAAAGATCGCAGCCTTCGGCAGCTCCTACAGGGATGTGTTGTTCGGCTTTCCATTGACGAGATCATTGCTATGGAACATCAATCCCTGACCCAACCGGTCGACGCAGGTGACGTGCGCCCGGCGCGCAGTATTTCGCCGACCGCCCGGGCGTGGTTTTTCCTCACGCCGTCGATGCTGTTTCTCGGTGTGCTGATCGCCGCCAGTCTGCTGGTGCTGCGCATGAGCGTCGGCACTAAAGGCGCGGAATGGAGCGGGTTCAGCCTCGCCAGCTACGCGCAATTGCTTGAACCCTATTATTTGAAATCCCTGCTGCTGACCCTGCGTCTGGCGCTGATCAGCGCGGTGATCGCGGTGCTGCTGGCGATCCCGGTGGCGTACACCATGTCGCGGCTGACCTCGCCGTTCGTGCGGCGGATTTTTCTCGCGGCGGTGCTGTTGCCGCTGCTGGTCAACCTGCTGTTGCAAAGCTACGGCTGGCTGGTGATTCTCGGCCCGGGCGGCATGCTCAACCAGACGCTGATGGGCCTGGGCCTGATCAAGCGCCCGATCATGTTGCTGTACAACCAGAACGGTGTGCTCATGGGCTTGGTGCAGACCGCGTTTCCATTGGCCGTGCTGCCGATTGCCAGCGCCATGCGCGGTGTTGCGCGCACCTACGAAGAGGCCGCCGCTACCTTGGGAGCCAGTCGTTTTCAGGTGTTCCGTCAGGTGGTGTTGCCGATGAGTCTGCCGGGGATCATCACCGGGGCGACGCTGGTGTTCGCCTACAACGCCAGCAGTTTTGTCGTGCCGTTGCTGCTCGGTGGTCGCCGTGTGCCGATGCTCGCGGTGATGGTGCATGACCAGATCGCGCCGCTGATGAACTGGCCCGCCGCATCGGCGGCCGGGGTGGTGCTGATCGTCACCACGCTGGCGATCATGACTTTGTCTGAATACATCACCGGCCGTCGTCGGCGCCTGCTGGAGGCTTCGCAATGAGTACCCTGACCAACAAGCGCATGGCGCTGCTGCACGGCGACACCGGCAAGTTCGCCGGGATCCTCTCCGGGGTCATTCTGCTGCTGGCGGTGTTGCCGATCCTGACCATGATCGTCATGTCGTTCAGCGGTGCGTCGAACCTCGACTTCCCGCCGAGCAGCTACAGCCTGCAATGGTACAAGGCGGCCTGGCACACCCTCGTTTCGCCGGACGCCAGCGACGTGCTGAGCCTCGGCCAGGCCATGGCCACCAGCTTGCTGGTGTCGTGCCTGACCATGGTTTTCGCCACGCTGATCGCGGTGCCTGCCGCCTATGCGCTGACCCGTTGCGAGTTCCGTGGCAAGGCCGTGGCGCTGCAACTGATGTCGTTGCCGCTGGTGTTTCCGATGGTGGTGTTGGGACTGGCGTTGCTGCTGGTGTTCGACAGCCTGCCGTTCCACCTGACCACCTCGCGGCTGGTGATTGCCCACGTGATTCTGGCGCTGCCGTTCGTGGTGAAAAACTGCACCGCCGCGATGCTCTCGATCGGCAGCGAAGTCGAAGAGGCGGCACGTATGCTCGGCGCCTCACCGCTGCGGGCGATTGTCGATGTGGTGGTGCCGTTGATGAAGTCGGGGATTCTGGCGGGGATGCTGCTGGCGTTCATCGTCTCGTTCAACGAATTCACCGTGACCTATTTCCTCTACACCATCGACGTCATGACCGTGCCGATCTGGATGTACAGCCGCACCGTGTCATCGCTCGACCCTACCGTGTTCTCGTTTGCCGTGCTGATCGTGCTGATCGACTTCGTCCTGATCTGGGCGCTGGAGAAGCTGGTGGGCGAGGGCGGCGTTTCCTTTTGATTTGAGGTGCAACATGACTGGTCTGATTCTGGAAAACGTCGAGAAATTCTACGGCTCGGCTTGCGCGGTACAGGACGTCAATCTGAATTTGCCGGAAGGCCAACTGGTGTGTTTTCTCGGCCCGTCGGGCTGCGGCAAAACCACCTTGCTGCGGATGATCGCCGGGCTGGAAACCCTCACCGGCGGTGAGATTCGCCTCGACGGCGAGGACATCGGTCACACCCCGGCGCACCTGCGCAACTTCGGCATGGTGTTCCAGTCGCTGGCGCTGTTCCCGCACATGACCGTTGGCGAGAACATCGCCTATCCGCTGAAACTGCGCGGCGTGAGCAAGGTCGAGCAGCAGACGCGGGTGGTGGAGTTGCTGGAGCTGATCCAGTTGCAAGCGATGATCGACCGGCCGGTGGCGAAACTCTCCGGCGGGCAACGACAGCGGGTGGCGATTGCCCGGGCCATCGCCTCGCGGCCGAAAATCCTCCTGCTCGACGAACCGCTGTCGGCGCTGGACGCCAAGTTGCGCGAGTCGATGCAGGTGGAAATCCGCCAGTTGCAGCAGCGCTTGAACATCACCACGATCATGGTCACCCACGACCAGCGCGAAGCCATGACCATGGCCGACATCGTCGTGGTGCTCGGCGAGCACAAGGTGCAGCAGGTGGGCACGCCGATCGAAATCTATCGGCATCCGGCCAACGAGTTCGTTGCCGACTTCATCGGTTCGGGCAACATTTTTCCGGCCACGGCGCTGGGTGACGGCAAGGTCAGTTTGCCGGGCGGTGATGCGCTGCAAGTGCCGATCTGCAGCAGCATCGAGGCGGGGCAGAAGGTGAAGATGCTGATTCGTCCGGAGGATCTGCAACTGTCCGCGCCACAAGCCACGGCGGGCAATCGCTTGCTCGGCAAGGTGACGTTTGTGCGTGATATTGGCGCGACCATCGAGACCACGGTGGAGTGTTCCGGGGTGACGTTCACCGCGTTGAGTACGCCGTGTCAGGGGATCGGATTGGGGATCGGGCATCCGGTGTCGGTGACGTTGCCGAGCGAGGCGTGTCGGGTACTCGGTGCCTGATTCTGGATTGAGGTTGTCTTGACTGGCCCCATCGCTGGCAAGCCAGCTCCCACAGGTTTTTCGGCTGTGCACACATTCTGTGTTCAGCACAAAACTCTGTGGGAGCTGGCTTGCCAGCGATGGCGTCAGTCGATACAACACAACACCTTGATCAGACCGACTGCCGCAACCGCGCCAGATCCCTTAACGGCGGCGCACCAAACAAGCGGCTGTACTCACGGCTGAATTGCGACGGGCTTTCATAGCCCACGCGATAGCCCGCCGCCGACGCTTCCAGCCCTTCGGCCAGCATCAGGCGTCGCGCCTCTTGCAGGCGCAATTGCTTCTGATACTGCAGCGGACTCATCGCCGTCATCGCTTTGAAACGGTGATGCAAGGTCGAGACGCTGAGGTTCACTTCTTTCGCCAGATCATCAATGCGCAGCGGTTGTTCGAAGTTGCCGTTGAGCCATTTGATCGCCTGGCTGATGCGATGGCTCTGACTGTTGGCAATCGCGATTTCATACAAACGGTGGCCCTGCGGACTGCGCAGCAGGCGATAGAGGATCTCCCGGCGAATCAGTGGCGCGAGCATGGCGATGTCTTTCGGCGCATCCAGCAGTCGCGCCAGACGCAACACCGCGTCGAGCATCGCGCTGTCGATCTTCTCCACATACAGGCCGCGCCCGGTCGGCCGGGTCGGCACGCCCATGGGGCCGGCGTCGGCGATCAGTGCGGTGATTTCCGCCGGGTCGATGTCCAGGCGCACGGCGAGGATCGGATCCTCCGGCGAGACATTCACCACCCGCCCGCTCAGCGGCATCGAGACCGAGACCACCAGGTAATTCAGCGGGTCGTAATTGAAGAACTCATCGGCCAGCCGTACCTCTTTGCGACCCTGGGCCATGATGCACAGCGCTGGTTGCGCGAGCACCGGGGCGAAGTCATGGGATTTTGTGTGGCGCGACATGAACAGTGAGCCGATGGCGGTCTGGTAACTGCCGTCGTCGGTGGTGTTGCGGCGGATGATCGCCGCGAGTTCTGCGCGCTGTTTTTCCATGTCGGCATCGGGCGGAGACTGGAAACGATCGAATGACGTCATGCGCGGCATCCTCTGCTAAGACGGTGGAATGGGGCAGAGCCTATATTTGTGCAAGCGCCAGCGGTAGACACATCCTGTCAAATGCTTGCCTGATTCTGCATCGGCTGCTTTTGCGTGCCGGCCATCGCCCGGTCATCGCCTCCTTATTGCTTGGAGCAAAGACCCCTGTAGGAGCTGCCGAAGGCTGCGATCTTTTGATTTTAAAAACAAAGGTCAAAAGATCGCAGCCTTCGGCAGCTCCTACACAAAAGCGTTGTGACAGCGGTGTGACAGGTTTCTACCCGTCGACATCGGGCGTTTGTGCAGTCTCGCAGGATTGTGCAACGCAGCGGCAGGAATCGACTAACGGCGCCTTGCGCGCGGCCCTTAACCTTGGATCCTGTCGCAGCCCGTCCCCCGGCTGCCACGCGACTCCCTGGGAGGGTTGAACATGTCCAAGCAGATTCCCGTCAGTCATATGGCCTTCGTTCGAGCGCGCGCCGGCCGCTCCGCCGAACTGGGTGTGCGCCTCAGTGCCTTGATCGAACCGTCACGCAACGCCCCCGGTTGCCTGAACTTCGCCTTGCAGCAGTCGCAATGCGATCCGGAGCTGTGGCTGGTCTCCGGTTTCTGGAGCCATCAACAGGCAATGACTGCGTATTTCAACAGCCCGTCGATGCAGATTTTTGCCGAGCTGGTCCAGGACCTGGTGGTCAACAGCCTGGATTTCCACACCTTCAAAGAGGTGTCGGCGGCGCAGGCGCTCGGACAATGCCCGGCACCGATACACAAACTCGCCGGTTGAGGGTTTAATGTCCGGCTTATTGGTCTGAGCCAGGATGTGTGCCATGGCACGTAAAGAGTTTGAACACTTCGAAGCAGTCTCCGCAGTCGTCCCCGTCGAGTTGGGCGGCAACAAGGGTTATCACGCGGCAATCGCGGTCAAGGCCCTGGTCGATGGCGGTGCGCCACGCTTTCACAAACTGCTGGGTGACCAGGTGTTCCCCGGCGCCATCGCTGCCGATGAGGCTGCCATCAATGAGCTGGATCGCCTCAAGGGTGTCACTGATGACGCCGAGTTGATCTGGTAGTTATTTGACCGCCCCCGGGCGCCACATCTTGAACAGGGCTTCAGGCCCCAATTGGAAATAATCCGCCGGCCCGCCGCCGCGCAGAATCGGTTCTGCCGCGGCGGTGTCGTAGATCCCGTCCTTCAACAGCCACTTGGCGATATGCACGGCAACCACTTCGCCGAGAATCAGCCAGCTCGGCACGGTTTCGCCATCGGCGCGCTGCAGCTGAATGATCTGCGTGACCTTGCACTCGAAGGACACCGGACTTTCGGCGACCCGTGGCACGGCAATCACCTTCGACGCTACGGGCGTCAGTCCGGCCAGTTCAAACTCGTTGACCTGCGGCGCGACCATCGCGCAGCTCTGGTTCATCTGCTCCGCCAGCGGCCGGGTGGCGAGGTTCCAGGCGAACTCGCCGGTCTGCTCGATGTTATTCAGGCTGTCTTTGCGCCCGACGCTGGAAAAACCAATGATCGGCGGAATGTAGTTGAACGCGTTGAAGAAGCTGTAAGGCGCCAGGTTCAACTGCCCATTGGCATCCTGCGAAGAAATCCAGCCGATGGGGCGCGGGCCGACGATGGCGTTGAACGGATCGTGGGGCAGGCCGTGGCCGTGAGCGGGTTCGTAGAAGTGGATGTCATCGGACATGGACGGGGTTCCTCAAAAGGGCAATCTGAAAGACGCCATAGTGTAAGAGCGCACCGCGTATTTCCAGTCGAACGCTGATCCCACTGTAGGAGCTGGAAGGCTGCGATCTTTTGATCTTGATCTTAAAAACAAAATCAAAAGATCGCAGCCTTCGGCAGCTCCTACAGGAGATTTGTATGGATTTCAGAAATTGTGCTGCCCCAGAAATGACTAAGCCCGGCCTAAGCCGGGCTGTGAATGGACTGCTGAAACTTAGCTGATGGCTGCAGCGGTCCCGGTTTTATCGAAGCCGTCAGCCGCGATGGCGTTGGCAGTACCGGTCTTGTCGAAACCATCGGCGGCCACGGTTTTGCCGATGTTGGTTTTATCGAAACCGTCAGCGGCGTAGGTGCCCGAGTGGCTGGTTTCGATGGCGGCGCTGGCGCCGGAAATGAAGTCGGCCGATTTGGTTTTGTCCGAACCATCGGCAGCGAAAGTGTTGGCGGCCAATACGGACAGGGTCAGGGCGAGGATCAGTTTGGTTTTCATGTCAGTTACTCCAGATGCGTTGGCGATGTGTCTTGCTTGGATCTAATGCTACGCCAACTAAATTGATTAAAAAGCGCAAATAAATGCTAAAAACAATCGATTAACTTGATATTAATGGCGACGCATTCAATTCGCTTTCGTCGTTAGAGCGAGCGCCGCGCAGGTCATCGATCAGGTAGGTGCAGGATGCGGGAGATGCATTAACCGCTAATTAATGGCCTCCTTCGGGCTGTGTGACAGATTTTTCATACATTCCCGACCGGTTTTTCACCGGTGCAACGCCAGTCTGCCCACGGCCAGAAAACCAAGAACCGGCCGTCTCACTCTGGAGCTTTGCTTGCGATGAATAAACTGCCTCAAATCACCCTGGCGTTCTGGGTTATGAAAATCTGCGCGACGACCCTGGGGGAAACCGCGGGGGATTTGCTGTCGATGACCCTCAACGTCGGTTACGCCCTCAGCTCGCTGATCCTGATCAGCGTGTTCGTGCTGACCCTGATCACCCAGTTGATGGCCAAGACCTACAAGCCGCTGCTGTACTGGATCGTGATTCTGTCGACCAGCACCGCCGGCACCACCATGTCCGACTTCATGGACCGCACCCTTGAACTGGGCTACGCCACCGGATCGATGATCCTGATTGCGATTCTGCTGGCGATCTTCGCGGCCTGGCGCCTGAGCGGCGATTCGCTGAACGTCAGCAAGGTGCAAACCTTCCGCGGCGAGATGTTCTATTGGATGGCGATTCTGTTTTCCAACACCCTGGGGACCGCGCTCGGCGACTACCTGGCCGATGATTCGGGCCTGGGTTTTGCCGGTGGCGCGCTGCTGATCGGCTCGACCATTGCCGTGGTGGTTGCGCTCAAATACTTCACCAGGATTTCGACCGTGGTCTTGTTCTGGGTGGCGTTCGTGCTGACCCGGCCGTTCGGTGCGACCTTGGGCGACCTGATGACCAAATCCCATGAAAAGGGTGGCCTGGACTTCGGCACCATCGGCTCGTCGGCGGTGCTGGCAGGGATTCTGCTGGTGATGATTGTCGGCGCGTCGTATGCGCAGAAGCGTTATGGCAAGCCGCCGGTTGCCGAGTTGACTTGATACCGAGTCGCCCCAATCGCTGGCAAGCCAGCTCCCACAATGATCGGTGATGTTCACCAAATCTGTGTGCACCACCTGAACCTGTGGGAGCTGGCTTGCCAGCGATGAGGCCACCACAGCCACCATTGCAGTGGCTGTGAAAACCCGATCAGTCCGTCACGATCCGCGAATGTTTCTGCGTGTCTTTCATGGTGATGTACACCAGCAGCGACACCGCGATGCACGCGGTCACGTACCAGTAGTAACCGGTTTCCATGCCGATGCTCTTGAACCACAGTGCGATGTATTCGGCGGTACCGCCGAAGATCGACACGGTCAGTGCGTACGGCAGGCCGACGCCCAGCGCGCGGATTTCGGTCGGGAACAGCTCGGCCTTCACCACGGCGTTGATCGAGGTGTAGCCGCTGACGATGATCAGTGCGGCCATGATCAGGAAGAACGCGCCCCACCAGGTCTGGATGGTGTGCAGGGTCATCAGGATCGGCACGGTGAAGATCGTCCCGAGCACACCGAAAGCGATCAGGATCGGACGCCGGCCGATTTTATCGGACAGGCCACCGATGATCGGTTGCAGGCACATGAACAGGAACAGCGTGGCCGCGGAAATGGTGGTGGAGTCGGAGATGCTCATGCCGACGGTATTCACCAGGTATTTCTGCATGTAAGTGGTGTAGGTGTAGAACGCCAGCGTACCGCCCATGGTCAGGCCGACCACGGTGAGCAGCTCTTTCGGATGGCGCAGCAAGGTGCGCATGGCGCTTTCCTTGGACTTCTCTTTCTTGGTGAACGACTCGGTCTCTTCCATGCCGCGACGCAGGTACAGCGCAACGATCGCGCACAACGCGCCGATGGCGAACGGAATACGCCAGCCCCACGCGTACAGCTGTTCGGTGGTCAGCAGGTTCTGCAGCACGATCAACACACCCAGCGCGATGAGCTGGCCAGAGATCAGGGTCACGTACTGGAAGCTGGAGAAGAAACCGCGACGTTCCTTGGTCGCCATCTCCGACAGGTAGGTGGCCGAGGTGCCGTATTCGCCGCCCACCGACAGGCCCTGCAGCAAACGGGCAAACACCAGCAGGATCGGCGCGCCGATGCCGATGGTTTCGTAGTTCGGGCTGAGGGCGATCAGCAAGGAGCCGAAGCACATCAGGTAGACCGAGGCCATCAAGGCTTTCTTGCGACCGACCTTGTCGGCGTAGAGGCCCATCAGCCAGCCACCGATCGGACGCATCAGGAAGCCCACGGCGAAGATCGCGGCGGTGTTCATCAGTTGCGCGGTGGTGGAACCGGCGGGGAAGAAGGTCTTGGCGAAGTACAGCGAGAAAGCGGCGTAGACGTACCAGTCGTACCACTCGACCATGTTGCCGACCGAGCCGCTGAAGATCGATTTGATCCGGCTGGCGGTGGTTTTTTCTTTGGCGGGCGCGGCAGCCGACCCAAGGGGCAGGGCGTTGGAGTTATCCATTGAAGGATCCTTCGTTTAATTGTTTTTGTGGAGCGCGTTAAAACGCAGCCTGCCGGGGCTATAGCAGGAGCTGTGCCAACGGCGAGAGGGGCGGTTTAGACGGGGTGGCGGGATTTGATGAGCGGAAATCCGCTTATGGCTGAATTGTGGTGAGCGGAAAATTGCTCATTCAGGCCGGAGGATCATCGTTGGCTGTGCCGGCCCCTTCGCGAGCAGGCTCGCTCCCACAGGGGAAACGCATTTCAATTGTGGGAGCGAGCCTGCTCGCGAAGGGGCCACTAGCGACAATCAATAAATCAGCTGCCCGGCACAAACATCTCCCGACTCAGCCCATGCCGCTGCAGCTTTTCATTGAAGGTGCGGCGCGGCAGCTGCAATTCTTCCAGCACCGCTTTCACATCGCCCTTGTGCCGGGTCAACGCCGCACGCAGGCACTGCGCTTCAAACGCTTCCTGCTGCGCAGCGAGGGATTGGCCGGGGTCGATGCCCTGCACCGGCTCATCCAGCCCCAGCACCTGCCGCTCGGCAACGTTCGCCAGTTCCCGCACGTTGCCCGGCCAGTCGTGGCTGAGCAGGTGACTCAATTGCGCTCCGGAAAGAGGCGCAAAGGTGCGGCCCAGACGCTGGGCGGCGCTGAAGGCGAAAGATTCGAACAGCAGCGGGATGTCTTCGCGCCGATCACGCAGCGGCGGCAGACGCAGCTCGGCGACGTTCAGGCGATACGCCAGGTCTTCGCGAAAACGTCCGGCCCGGGCCTCATCCAGCAGATCCGGTTTGGTCGCGGCGACAATCCGCAGATCGACACGAATGCTCTGGTTCGACCCGAGGCGCTCCAGCTTCTGTTCCTGCAGCACCCGCAGCAATTTCACTTGCTGGGCCAGCGGCATGCTTTCGATTTCATCGAGAAACAGCGTGCCGCCGTCGGCGTACTCCAGCTTGCCGATGCGCTTGCCGGACGCTCCGGTGAACGCACCACTTTCGTGACCGAACAACTCGGCTTCGAACAACTGCTCGGGAATCGCCGCGCAGTTCAGCGCCACGAAGGGCTTGTCAGCGCGCGGGCCGAAGTCATGCAGGCAGCGGGCGATCAGTTCCTTGCCGCTGCCGGTTTCGCCACGGATCAGCACGTTGACCGGCAGCGCCGCCAGATCCAGCACCTGGCGGCGCAAGGTCTGCATGCCACGGGACACGCCGAGCAGCGTCGCGTCGAGGCGGGCGCGGTGGTCGGCCTGCGCGTGCAGGGCGCGGTTTTCCAGGACCAGCCGACGCTTGTCGAGCGCGCGGCGCAGGCTGCCAAGCAGGGTGTCCGGGCTGAACGGCTTTTCGAGGAAGTCGTAGGCGCCGTCACGCATGGCTTCGACCGCCATCGGCACATCGCCGTGGCCGGTCAGCAGAATCAGCGGCAGATCGGCATCACGTTTCTGCACTTCGGCCAGCAACTGCAGACCACTGAGACCGGGCATGCGCACATCGCTGAGGATCACCCCGGGAAAGTGCGCCGGCAGGGCCGCGAGGCAATCTTCGGCGCGGCTGAACAGCTGCACCTCGAACCCCGAAAGACTCAGCCATTGCTCCACGGCGTTGCGAATGCTGCTTTCGTCATCGACCACCATCACTGAATTGAGCATCAGAGGTGTGCCTCCAGATCGATCGGCAGGGTCAGGGCAAACATCGCGCCGGCTTCGCCATTTTCCGCGCTCAGACGCCCACCGGATTCGTGCACGATAGCGAAGGATACCGCCAGCCCCAACCCCAGACCGTCGCCGACCGGTTTGGTGGTGAAGAACGGGTCGAACACCTGATTCAGGTGTTCTTCGGCAATCCCGCCGCCATTGTCGATCACACTCAGGCGCCACAGCTGCTCGTCGGCTTCCAGGCGGATTTCCAGACGCTTGCACAGTTTGCCTTGCATCGCATCGAGGGCGTTGCGCAGCAGGTTGATCAGCACCTGTTCGAGGCGGATCGCATCGCCGCGTACCCACGCCGGGCGCGTCAGGTGCAGCACCAGGCTGACCTGTTCATCGCGCAGACGGGCGTCGAGCAATTGCAGCGATTGATCGACCACCGTCGCCAGATCCAGGCGTTCGCGCAGGCCGCTGGGGCTTTTGCGGGCGAAGGTTTTCAGATGGCCGGTGAGCGACGCCATGCGCGTGAGCATGTCGTCCACCGGTTTGAGCGCCTTGTAGGCGTCATCGACACGGCGGTGCTCAAGCAGCAGGCGCAGGGTCGCCAGTTGCATGCGTTGCGCGGTCAGCGGTTGATTGATTTCGTGGGCCAGGGCGGCGGACATCTGCCCCAGCGCCGCCAGTTTGGCCGATTGCACCAGACCGTCTTGCGCGGTGCGCAGGTCGCGGGTGCGTTCCTCTACCAATTGTTCGAGTTCTTCGCGGTTGCGCTGGCGGACTTTCGACAGGCGCCAGCGCTGATTGAGGAACAACAGCAAAAACACCAGCGCCAGCCACACACCCGCAGCCGCCAGCCCGGCGTTGCGCAAGTCTTCGAACGCCACCTGCGGGCGGCGCAGCAGGTGCAGGGTCCAGCCTTCGGTGGTCAGCGGCAGCGATTCCCACAAGTAATCCGCTGTTCCGTCCGGGCCTTCGACCCGGCGCAAGTCGCTGTTGTCGTCGAAGTGACGCAGCGACAGATGCGTCAGCGGGACCAGCGACTGTTTGTCGTACTGCCGCGTACGCTTGATCTCGGCCATGTCGCGGCTATCCAGCGGCCGTAACGAGCGATAGCGCCAGCCGGGCTGGTTGGCGATGAAGATGATCCCGCGCGCATCGCTGACCAGCAGCGTGTCACTGCCCTGGCTCCATTCCCGCTCAAGCTCGGGGAACTCCAGCTTGACCACCATCGCCCCGAGGAACTCGGCGTTGTCGCCGAGCACGGCGCTGGACAGAAAATATCCGGGGATGCCGCTGGTTACGCCCACTGCATAAAAGCGCCCGCTGCCCTGAGTGCGGGTCTGGCTGAAGTACGGACGAAAACCGTAGTTGTGGCCGACGTAACTGCTCGGCAGGCGCCAGTTGCTGGCGGCCACCGCGAGGCCAGTGTGATCGAGCAGTTCAAGGGTCGAGGACTGCGCGGCGCCGTTGATTTGCTCCAGCTTCAGATTCAGCGCGTTCTGTTGCTCCGCACCTACCGGCCCGGCCAGTGCGCCGCGCAATTGCGGATCCAGCGCCAGCACGGCGGGCAGAGCGCGGTAGCGGTCGATCAGGGTATGCAGTGAGTTGGCATACAGCGCCAATTGCTGGCTGGCGCGGGTGGCGTCTTCCTCCAGCGCTTGACGCTCGGCGTGGCGGATGGCAAAGGTCGCGGCGATGGCCGCACCGGCAATGATCAGCAGGGTGTACAACGACAAACGCAGGGTACGAGAAGTCGGCAGCATGCTGGACTGATGGATAAGGGGACGGGCGGGCACGATAGCATGGGGCCGGCGATCCTGTTCGCTTCATGTGTCAGCGGATCAGACCGCAGTGAACTGACGGGATCTGGAGCGCAATATAGTGCGCGTGTATTCCAGCTCGTTGATCACGGCCGCCGTGGCATGCCATAGATTGTGCGGTGTATCGCCTTCGTTTCGGCCCAATAGCCCATAGGTATTGATTGCCGTCAAACCTGCGCTCTCGAAGGCTTTTTCGATATCGAGCATGTTGGCAGACAAATAATCGATCAGGCCGCTCGCATTGGCGATGCCCTTGGCCATTTTTTGAGCGCTGAGTTCATGACTGGCTCCGGCGATTTCATGGCCTATTTCAATTGCACCCAACACTGCACCCGCCGTGGCGCTGATTTCAGCGGCAGCTTGCGGCAGCATTTCCTTGGCGCCAACACTGATCAGAGTCGACGCCACTTCCTTGGAGCCCTTGAGCACGCCCTTCTGCGTATCGGGGATCATTTTCGCGTACTTTTGCTGCAGGTAATGGACCGGTGCCATGGTTTTATATTCGGCTTTCTCGACGATTTTTTCCTTGGACAGACGGCTGGCCTTGAATTTGACAGAAGCGCTGGCGCCAGTGCGTTCTGCGGCGTAATCCCACAATCCGCTGATCAGTTTCTTCGCGCCAATGCCCATTGCAACCCCTACGACGTTACCTGCGCCGGGAGCGACGGCGCCCAGCGCCTGGGCGAGAATACCGACCAGAATGCCGCCACCGTAGGCCACGACTTGTCCGGCCAGGTGTACACCGGTGCGGCGCAGGGCGGCTCCCGCAAATTGCTCCGTCGAGCGCTGGTTGAGTACCTGTTGCTGGGCATCCAGACCGCGACGCAGCGACAGCGCCAGAATGTTCAGGTGACGTTCGACTTGATGCGACAGGTTGGCCCGAGCCCGGTAACTCTGTTTTTCCTCTTTGCTCAGTGCCTTTCGCTGATCGCGCTGAGCGGGTGTTTCGAGAAACCCGTCCAGGGTCTGGCCGTCGGTGTCAATGTGGCCAATCGGATTGTTGGCGACAAAGGCATACAGGTTCAGCCCGTCGATATCCAAGGCCGGATCAGCGCTGACCCAGCGTTGCAACCACGGTGCGTAATAGCGTGCGCCGTAGTAGTAAAGGCCACTGCTGTCCATTTCCCGGCCTGAATAGCGAATGGTTTTATAGCCGACTTCCAGTGTCGAGCGAGTTGCCAGCCAGGCGGTTCCACCAAATGCGTAGTAATGCTCCAGGCGTCAGCCTGCCGATCAAGCTCCAGTGCGCAAGAACCAAGATGGTCATCAAGGTTGTAGCGCAGTTGATCGGCCTCGATGCCGGGCGGTCGGCCACTGAGCCAGTGCAGGCAACGCGCCCCTGGAAGAATGATGACATGCAGTTGCTGGCCGTCGCTGCGGCTGTGGATTTCCAGGCCTGGCAGGTAGCGCACCTCGTGACGGTGGGTGACGGACGGGGTGTGGCTCAGCGCGCACTTGTAGATGCGCTCACCTTGGCTGTAACGGTAGGTTTCAACGTCGTCGGGCAAGCCGTTGCTGTGTTGCAGCAAGGTAACGCGGATCAGTTGATCACGACTGTCCCACGCCAGAGGCTGAGCGCCGGGTTGCAGTCTCAACTGGTTACCGTGCTCGTCGAAGTGATCGCTGAACACCGGGTCGGGATCACCGGGTTTCCAGCGCACCCCACGATTACTGTTCGGGTCAATCTTCATCAGTTGAGTGAAATTGTGGCCTTCGCGCACATGCACAAGTTCGACGAGGTTGTTTCCCGCGTCATATGCATAATGTTCGGTGTAGTTGTAGCGTCGTCCTGGATCGACAGGCTGGATCGGTTGCGGCAAACCGGGCGACTGCTGCGGGATCTCGCCTTCGAAGCCAAGACTTTCGACCAAACGATAAAGCGAGTCGTAGACAAAGAGACGGACGCCATCGACGCGCTGATTGGCAAAATACACCGTGGCCAGGGTGCGGTCCTCGATACGCAGGACATTGCCGACCGGGTCGTAGGTGTAGCGCAAGTCCTGCAGCGGTTTTTCCTGATCCTTGCCGGCCAGCAGATTCAGCAGCCGACCGTCAGCGGGATCGTATGCGCGGCGGCTGCGAACACCATTGCCGGCCAGTTGTTCCAGCGGTTGGCCGGAGGCGTTGTACGTGGCAGCGTCGAGCACCGGTTGTGCCGCGTCAGCCCCGGCTATCCACAGCGATACCCGACTTAACTGGCCGGCGACATCGTAGCTCGAGCGTTGTCGGTGACCACCGGCATCGGTGACTTGCACCACATTGCCGTGCGCGTCGAAATCCATACGCGTGATGAACGCTGCCGTCTCGCCAGACAGCGTACGGGTTTCACCCAAGGCCTTGCCATGCAGGCTGTATCCGTCGACCACCACCGTGGCGCCCGGGTCGGCGCTTTCGCTCAGCTCACCGCGCAGGTTATGCCCGGGGTCGGCATTGTGGTCGGCATAGCTGTAGCGCTCGACATCGTCTTGCGCATTTTCCGTGACGGCGATCAACCGCATCATCGGGTCGTATCGATAGCGCCATTGCTTGCCGCGCTGGTCGTGGCGTTGCAACACTTCATTGGCCAGACCGGGCAGATTGACGCGCCAGCCGGAATCGATGCTGTCGACTTTCAGTCGTTCGCCGTCCAGACGGTAGGCGGTGGTCAGGCAGGGCACTGGGAGCCGTGGGTCATATTGTTCGATCAGACGGCCGTTGGGGTCGTAACATTGGCGGGTGATCCGGCATTGGACTTCGGCGTCCACCACCGCCCGCAGATAAGCAACGGTTCTGACCGGCAGCCCCCTGGGATCGTGAGCCGACAGGGTGGGCGTTCGCCAGTGCACTGAAGGACTCATGCCCGCCCCTCCGTGAAACGGATCATTCAGGCTGCCTTTTTCCGGGTTCGGCGCTGCGCCAGCAAGAACTGATTGTCAGTAGTGCCCATCGCTTTGTACGCCGTCATCATGTCTTGAGAGCGCTTGATATTGGACAGCGTAAAACGGGTCAAACGACGCAGGTCTGAGCGAGAGATGGGAGTCAGGGTTTCTGCCGATGTCATATGGTTGATGTTCGGCAGGGAGTTGGCCGGGTAAACGATATCGGTGCCCAGCGCATCGAATGCATTTTCAGCCCAGCCGGCGCGTTGTTCTACCGCCGATTTCCAGTCATCGAGCATTGTGTCTATTTTCTTGATCTTTACCGGATCAAGGCGGTTTTTGATGTCTTCTGCTTCTATTGCCCGGGCAAACATGTTCAGTGCTGCGGGGATGATCGATATCCACGAAGCCATGAGCCGGCCCATGATGAAGGAGGGGTTGAGTACCGCATCAAGGCCCGGATGAATCAACTCGTCCTTCACGTTTCGCCAGGAGCTGATTTCCTTGGCGCCCGCTCTGATGCCCAGCCCGTGATCAATGGCCTTGACCGAGATCTGCGAGGTTTGCGGAATCAGTGGGCCCGTTCTGAGACCAGCGCTGTTGGCTATCGGATCGATCATGGCCGTGGCGGAGTCGCCGCCAATATTGCCGCCGATCACCCCTCCGGTGGTGGTGTAGGGTGTGGTGCCAGGTACATTGGGCATGATCAGGTCAACCTGCTTGCCGCCTGCGACACCACCCTCATAGCCGACGACCCCTCTCACGACTTCACCCGCCATGTTCAGTGCCAGATTCATCGCCACACCTTCCTCATGGAGAATGTTGTGGATTTGCCCCGCCACCTGCGTGGAGTGTCCCTGGACGCTTGAAAGAAAGGCTGAATACAGCATGATCACACTTTCCGCCCTGTTGTTTCCGTCAGGATCCACATAGCGCAGCGGATTGTTGCCGACGAACGCAAACCGGTTCGGCCCATCGACATCTCCCGCCGGATCCGCACTGACCCATCGTTGCAACCACGGCGCGTAATACCGCGCACCGTAGTAATACAAACCGCTGACATCCATTTCCTTGCCTGAATAGCGCAGCGTCTTGTAGTCAACCTCAACAGCCGAGTTCGCGCTCATCCACGCGGTCGCACCGAACGGGTAATAGCCTTCGTGGCTGATCAAGCGCGCCTGCTGGTCCAGTTCCATCACGCAGGAGCCCAAGTGATCATTGAGGGTGTAACGCAACTGGTTGTCGGCAACGCCCGGCGGTTTACCGCTGAGCCAATGCAGGCAAACGGCATGGCTGCCGCCGCTGGCGAGGCTGATGACGTGCAATTGCTCTGCGTTGTCCTTGCTGCGGATCTCCAGTCCGGGCAGGTAGCGCACTTCGTGGAAATGCCGGGTAGAACCGCTGTAGGTGTCGTGGCGTTTGTACACGCGCACGCCTTGGCTGTAGTGATAAAACTCGGCGTCATCCGCGCCGTTTTCGCGTTGGACCAGGGTCACCGAGGCCAGTTGATCGCGGGCGTCCCAGCGTAATGTCTGTCCCGGTTGCAGGGCCATCAGGTTGCCGTGGCGGTCGAATAGCTGAGCGAAATCCGGAGCGGGGTCACCTTCTTTCCAGCGCACACCGCGATTGCTCGCAGCATCGATACGCATCAACCGGGTCTGGCAGGCGCCGTCGCGCACATGACACAGTTGCGTCAGGTTGCCGCCGTGATCGTAGGTATAGGTCTGCAGGTAATTGCGTCGGTCGTTGGGGTCGCTCGGTTGCGGTCGGCCGGGAATGTCGCCGGGGGCAGCGTCGTCGTAACCGCTGGCGCTGATCAGCCGATACAGCGAGTCGTAGCTGAAGGTGCGTTCGCCGTCGACCCGCTGATTGGCGAAATGGCGGGGCGTGAAAGCGTGGTCGAGGATCCGGGTCGGATTGCCGACCGGGTCGTATTCATGCTCGAAGTCCTGCAGGGGCTGCTGCGCACCTTTCTGCGCCCATTGCCGTTGCACAAGCCCGGTGTCCGGCTCATAACGCCAGTAGCGGCTGACACCATTGCCGGCATGCTGCGCGATGATCTGTCCGGCGGCGTTGAAGTGCGCGTCGAGCAATACCGCTTGCCACGTGTTGTGTCCGGCCAACAGCAGTTGCAGATGCTTGAGCTGACCTGCGAGGTCATAGCGCGATTGCTGGCGGTGCCCGCCGGCGTCGGTCTGTTCCAGCACCGCGTCCAGCGGGCTGAAGATGCGCTGGGTGACAAATTCCCGGGCATCGGTAAAGGTGCGGCGTTCACACCGCAACTGACCGGTCAGGCTGTAGCTGTCCAGGTGCAGGGTGCCGG
This sequence comes from Pseudomonas sp. m6p, assembly GCF_055760375.1. Lineage (NCBI taxonomy): Bacteria > Pseudomonadati > Pseudomonadota > Gammaproteobacteria > Pseudomonadales > Pseudomonadaceae > Pseudomonas > Pseudomonas sp. m6p. The sequence continues at coordinate 4,302,123 of NZ_CM147084.1, read as the reverse complement.
AAGGGTCGAACTGTTCCAGTAGTCGGCCACGCTGGTTGTGATCGGCCGGGGCACTGGCACCGGCATAGGTGAAGGTGTCGCTGAGCGGGTCGGCGCTGTTGCTGATCGACACCAGGCGCAGCAACTCATCGTAGCGGTTGCGCCAGTGCACGCCGCGTGCGTCCCAGCGCTGCAAGATTTGCCCGGCCAACCCGGGCAGACTCAGGCGCCAGCCGGCATCGACGTTGCTGACCTTGAGTGGCTGGCCGTTGAGGTCGTTGAGGTGGGTGATAGTCGGACCGTTCAGGCGTGGATCGAACTGCGCCACCAGATGCCCGGCCATATCGTGCTGTTGCCGCGTCACCAAGGCCACGGCCGGTTCATCGGCCAGTGCGCGCAGGTAGGCAACCTGACGCAGCGGCAAGCCGCGACTGTCGATCACGAGGAGCGACGGCGTGCGCCGATGGAGATTGGCGTTCATCAGTGCAGGGTCCAGGGGGATGCCGGCTTCGACTCGACGGATTCGTCGGTGTCGTTGAAGTCTTCACTGGTCTGATACCACGGATGATAGGCCTCGCGAGAAAAATAGCCCTTGGCGTTGATCAACTTGATCGGACGCCCGAGCGGGTCATAGAACAGTTGATCGAAGTAGCCGTACCGTCGCAGCGATTGATCATTGACGTAGCCGTGAGTGTCGGCAAAAAACGGCCGGAACTGCCGCACCGCCAGGCCCTTGTTGTTGTATTCGACCCGGGCGCTGACCCGCCAGCGTGACTCGGCGTGTTCCTCGCGCAGCTGTCCGCGATCGACGATCAGCGACCCATCAGCGGCCACCGCACAGGCGATTCCGGGTTCGACCCGTTGCTGGGTTTGCAGCGCGCGGCCAAAGCCGTCCACGTAGCTGATGATGATCTGCACTTGTGCCGCCACCGGATCATCGGGGTAACGGTCGGCACTCAGCGTCACGCTGTGCACCGGTGTGCGCGCAACCGCGTCGATGAGCTCATGCAGTGCCTGTTCGGCGGGTGTCGGCGCCGTCAATTGCGCGAGCCGTCGGCGCGCGCTGGCGCGAATGTGCAGGCTCGGCAACACATCGCCGCTGGCCAGCCATTGGTCAAGCAGCTGCGGCGTTGCGTTGATCGTCGCAGGCAACCGTCCCATCCAGCTGAACAAATCCCTGTGCAAGGTGCTGGCCGCTTTTTGTACGGTCGCTTGCGGGTTGGCGATGGCGGCGTCCGGGCCTGGATCTACTGGGCGGACGTATTCGTCGAGCGGTCGAAAACCGGCAGCGACAGCGTTTTCTGTGCCATGGAAACTGGTCGCAAAAGGTTGGCCGGAAGGTGCATAAAGCGCTTCCTGGATGTTCTCGTTGGCATCGATGATGCGCACGGGCTGCAGGGCATGGCGATCGTATTCGCAGCGGGTGATGCAGCCATCCGGCAGTTCGACGCTGATGACCAACAGGCGATACTCGTCATATTGCGCCTCGGTCCAGCCGTGGCTCAGGGTTTCGCGGTACTCAAGGACCCGGAAGAAATCCTTGGCCTCGGCGTACTTCGCGTAGTTGTAATGCGCGGACCAGAGGCTTTCTGCGTCCGCATTGATCGCCGAGTCTTCGAACAGCAACGCCATCGGTGTGTAACCGATGTTCGCCAGCTCCTGCAGGATATCGAACGGTGGCGGCACAACGTCGTAGGCGGCGAGGGCCGTCTTGTCAAAGCTGGCCATTTCCAGCGGCGCTTTCAGCGCTTCGAACCCGGCTGTACCGTCGGGCAGCGGACTGCCGTCTTCTGTCTCGATATAGCGCTGCACGGTTTGTCCGCTCAGCACCCGCAGGGCATTCCACTCGGGCGAGCGGACATGCTCTTTGAGTAATTCCCATGTCACCTGTTGCGGATTGAGGCCCGACGGCAGATCACTTTTGGGCAGCGCCAGCGCATTGCTGCGTTGCTGCCAGGGCAGGCCCAGCCGCCATTGATAGAGCTTGTCGTCCAGATCAATCGCGCGCGCGCGCGTTTCGTTGATATAAAACGACTGCTGCGCCGGGTCATGCGCGTCCCGCCACCACTGTTGCTCGTCGGGGTCGCTGAAAGGCGGCGGATCACCGGGCAGGCGCCGTCGTGCATAACTGATGGTCAGGCTGTGCGTGGCGTGGCCGTATTCGCTGCTGGCAAGCAACACTTCATGACGGCACAACGGGTCGTCAATGAAACCATCGTACTGATAGCTGAGTTTTTCCAGGGTCTGCACCAGCAGCACGGCTGCCAATCCCTGCCGACCTGTGGGCTGGACATCTCGTACCCGATAGCGAAACTCCTCTACCGCACAGAGCCGTGTATTGGCCGGCTCGTCAGTGCCGGTCCAGGTTTCGATGCGGGCGATGGCGCCGACCAGCGCGCGCGCGATTGTATGGCGTACGCCTTCGTCCTCTGGCGTTACGGGTTCATCGTATTCATCGCCGGGGTGATAGCGACTGAAGACGGTGGGTCGCAAATCAACTGCGTCACGGTCACCGTCGAAGTAGCCGTACCTTGACCGATCCATCGCCTGCCCGGTCAAGAACCAGGTACAGACCCGCACCGGTGCTGTGAAGCCAACCTCGTCATCGCCCGCCGAACGTTCACTGTCGCTCTGCTGCAGGTGACCGAAACCTCGAAACTCACGCTCGATACTGTCGTAGACGCCTTCGCGATAGAGGCACGATTGCGTCAGGCAATTGCCGGTGATTTCATCCAGTTGGCGTTGCCGGCTGACGACTTGAACCGCGAACGGTAAATGGCAGACCGGTATTTCTCCGGGATGATCGGTGAGCCACTGCTGTTTTTCATCCAGCCATTCCTGGGCAGAGCTGCGATAGACCACTTGCGTGGCGCAGCCCATGTTGTTGTTGCTAGCGGTCAGCAAGTAAGGCTTGGCCGCGACGAAGTCGTAGCGCCAGTGCTGCGGGGTCATGTGCGGCACCGTCAGAATCAGGCTGGCACAACCCAGGCCTTGCAGGTCGGCGAAACTGACCTGACACAGGCGGTCGTAACTCACGCCTTGCGGCCACGGCACGAAGACGGGCGTCTGTTCCAGACCTTTGCCGCCGCGATTGAGGTAGATCTCGAAGCCGGCGGTTTTCAGATAAAACAAGGCCGGTGCGCCGGAGCCGTCGATGTCGGCGATCCGCAGTTGTTCGACGTTGAATTCGCCATACAGGAAGGGCAGGGCACTGATCACCCGGCCTTGGCCGAATTTGCCATGCCCCAGATTGGGCCAGGATTTGATTTCGTTGTGCCGGATCCGGCACAGCTCGCTCATGTCACTGCCGAGCATGTTGCCCAGAAACACCAGTTCTGTGGGGGCGTTGCCGAACAGCGGCAGACTGTCCTCATCGTCTTCGCGAGGCACGTCTTCGGCGCTGGAAAATCCCTGCTCCCGGCGGTTGGCATACAAGCGCACCGCGCGCGGACCGATCAGTGCCAGTGAGTTGAGGCCATCACCGACCAGGTCGCCGAGCTGCGAAAGCGTGTTGAAAAATTCCAGCGGCATGCCGTTAAACGCGATGAATGGCGCCCAACTGCGGTCGGCATTCAACGTGCGATATCCGCTGATGCCCGGTTGGGCAACGCTCCAGTCCAGTCGTCCGTTGCCGGTCAGGTCGAGCAAGATTTGCCGGGCGGCGCCGTCGCGTCTGGCCACCGGGATCTGTTCCAGTTCAGTCCAGGGCGCATAGGTGATGGCGTCAGGTCCCGCGATTGCACGAAGCGGTTCGCGGTAATACCAGCACTGCTCGTAGCGGCAGAGAAATCCCGGTACACCTTCGCCGTACAGATCGACGCACTGGTAAAACTGCCCATCCTCGATGCCTGGCACAGTGTCTTCGGCGAACATCTGTGTGGGGATTTTATTGATCTCGAAGGGCGAATAGTCAAACTCCACCGGCGGTGTCGTCTCCAGCGCGCCGCTGGCATCGAAGGCCTGATAGTGAGCGGCGTTGATCCGGTTGTAAGTCCACGGATCAGAGGGCGACGGGTATTCGAGCAGCAGCCGCCGCACCAGCAGTGGATCCTCATCGGCAGGTCGCGAGAAGTTGTGGAACATCAGGATTTGTCGGCACAGGCGCCGCGTGCTCAGCTCGAAACCCTGACCGAAGGTGGAGAACGGATCCCGGCGTTTATCCCAGACAGTCAGGCTGTCGCCAGCGTACACCGGAGCCTCCGTCAGTGAACGGGTGCGCTCGCCGTAGTCGAGCAACAGATGGAAATGCCAATCCAGTTCGGCCGGATCGTCCACGGTCCAGCTGTACAAATGCTGGCTGGCGCTGACATTGCCATAGAACACCGCGTGCAAGTAACGCTGGGCGCGGTAATCGTGAATCGGGTCGAGGTCCTGATCATCGGCCAGATAGGCGAAGCAGATGTGCTCGCCAAGCGGATTCATGCTCTCGCACAGCAACCAACTACCGACGCGAAGTGCATCGTCCGGATCGGCCCGGCGCGAGGTGCGGGTCTTGCCGTATACCTGCAGTGAACCGTCCGCGCCGTGGATCAGCCAGAAGGGCGGTTCCTCTGGCTCACCCTGCGCAGTAACGGGCTGCCAGCGTTCGCGCAGGGTAAAGTCGCTCTCTACCCGTGGCCAGAAGCGCACCACGTTATGAGCGCCGACGGGAATGGCATTGTAGCTGTCTTCTACACGTGACTTTGGTGTGCCATCACTGTTCAGTTCGGGGTGCCAGACTTCACCGTCGTCACCGATGATTTCATCGAGATCGCTATAACGCGGTACACCTTTTTGAGTACTGCGGCTGATCTGTCCAATGCCCAGGCTCCAGCCGATGCCGAACGGCCCGTTGCCGGCCTGGCTGCTGTAAGTCAGCGTGAGTTGTGGATCCCAACCGCGTCCGGCGGACAAAGGCAGCGGCAGTTCAAATGAAGCCGCGCCAGTGGCACCCACTGCCCCCCAGCTTTTGCCGATCGTTGTGATCGATGCACTGCTGGCGATGGACGGGGTGATGATGCTCAGCTCTTGATCGGCCATGGTCGGATCCATTGCACACGTGACACACGTGAGTGCACAGACGCTACCAACAAGTAGGGAGTACGTAACCTGTCAGATCTGACAGGTGCCAAAGGGCTATTGATGTGCTGGGTACAAAAAAGGCCGGCTCGTCACAGGACGGGCCGGCCTTGTTCATGGCTGTGAAACGCTTACTGCACTTCTACCGCCAGGCTTTCGGCGATCTTCTGCTGCCAGATCGCCGGGCCGGTGATGTGTACCGACTCACCGTTGCTGTCCACTGCGACGGTGACCGGCATGTCCTTGACCTCGAACTCGTAGATCGCTTCCATGCCCAGTTCGGCGAAGGCCAGCACCTTGGATTTCTTGATGGCCTGGGCCACCAGATAAGCGGCGCCGCCCACGGCCATCAGGTACACAGCCTTGTTGTCCTTGATCGCTTCGATCGCGGTCGGGCCACGCTCGGACTTGCCGATCATGCCCAGCAGACCGGTCTGCTCAAGGATCTGACGGGTGAATTTGTCCATCCGCGTCGCGGTGGTCGGGCCAGCCGGGCCCACCACTTCGTCACCGACCGGATCTACCGGGCCGACGTAGTAGATGAAGCGACCTTTTAGATCCACTGGCAGGGTTTCACCCTTGTTCAGCATCTCGACCATACGCTTGTGCGCCGCGTCGCGGCCGGTGAGCATCTTGCCGTTGAGCAGGACGGTTTCGCCCGGCTTCCAGCTCTGCACTTCTTCCGGGGTCAGGGTGTCGAGGTTGACGCGACGGGCCGACGGGCCGGCTTCCCAGACGATTTCCGGGTAAGCATCCAGCGATGGCGCTTCCAGCGAGGCCGGGCCGCTGCCGTCGAGCACGAAGTGCGCGTGACGGGTGGCAGCGCAGTTCGGGATCATGCACACCGGCAGGGAGGCGGCGTGAGTCGGGTAGTCCATGATCTTCACGTCGAGCACGGTGGTCAGGCCACCGAGGCCCTGGGCGCCGATGCCCAACTGGTTGACCTTCTCGAACAGCTCCAGACGGATCTCTTCGATACGGTTCTGCGGGCCACGGGCTTTGAGTTCGTGAATGTCGATGGACTCCATCAACACTTCCTTGGCCATGACCGCGGCTTTCTCGGCGGTGCCGCCGATGCCGATGCCCAGCATGCCCGGTGGGCACCAGCCGGCGCCCATGGTCGGAACGGTCTTCAGCACCCAGTCAACGATCGAGTCGGACGGGTTGAGCATGGCCATTTTCGACTTGTTCTCGGAACCGCCGCCCTTGGCCGCCACGTCCACTTCCACGGTGTTGCCCGGGACGATGGAGTAGTGGATGACCGCCGGGGTGTTGTCCTTGGTGTTTTTACGAGCACCCGCCGGGTCGGCGAGGATCGAGGCACGCAGGACGTTTTCCGGCAGGTTGTAGGCGCGGCGCACGCCTTCGTTGATCATGTCGTCCAGGCTCATGGTCGCGCCATCCCAACGTACGTCCATGCCCACACGCACGAACACGGTGACGATGCCGGTGTCCTGGCAGATCGGACGGTGGCCGGTGGCGCACATGCGCGAGTTGATCAGGATCTGCGCGATCGAATCACGGGCCGCTGGCGATTCTTCGCGCAGGTAGGCTTCGTGCATCGCCTGGATGAAATCCACGGGGTGGTAGTAGGAAATGAATTGCAGGGCGTCGGCAACGCTCTGAATCAGGTCATCTTGCTTGATCACGGTCATGAGTCGCGCTCCTCTAAAAGACGGGAACATTCAATAAGGTGCTTGCAGCTTGGGTGCATCGGTCGGTTGCAAGCACCTTTCAAGGCACGCCGGGGCTGCTGGCGCGACGCTAAAAAGGCGCGGCAGTATACCGCGCCTCTTCAGGGCATACACGCGCCGGCAGTCATTCGTTGGTCGCATACCGAACACTGCTGGCCCCTGTGGCGAGGGAGCTTGCTCCCGCTCGGCTGCGCAGCAGCCGTAAATCGGTATACACAGTGGAACTGAAATCTCGAGTTGGCTGGATTGGGCCTGCTGCGCAGGCCAGCGGGAGCAAGCTCCCTCGCCACAGAGGGCGGCATCAATCCGACAATCGGGTCATGCATTTGACGTCAATTTTTGGCGCCGAAAATCGATGGTCATTTATCGACTACGCCTCTAAAGTGGCATCCGGTCTGTAGAGTAGGACACTCGGTCAGCCTCCTATCGCACGGTGAGTCAACGATTGACCCATAACGCCATTCAACGTCTTTTGCTCAAACGCTTCGCCCTCGCTGCGGCCACCTATGGATTGGCTTTGCTGCTGCTGTGGCTGGCGTTTTTCACCGGGCATTATCCGCAATCACTGAACAGCGTGGCCATCGGCAGCGCGCTGGTGGTGATCTGCCAGGCGACGTTGTTTGCGCTGTTCTGGTCCGGGCGCAATCAGCACTTCGCCGACCCTAGCCTGACCGAGGCGCAAGTGCTGCTCGGTCTCGGCTGGCAGACCTGGCTGATCGCTCATCTGGACGAAGCACGCGGCGCGTTTCTGGTGTTCTATGTGCTGATCCTGCTGTTCGGCCTGTTTCATTTAACCCGGCGCGCGTTCATTCGTTGCGCGCTGCTGGTGTTTTTCAGTTTCTGTGCGATCACCCTCTGGGACGGCTACCACTTCCGTCTGCCGGATCCGGCGCTGGCGGCGTTGCAGGTGTGCATTCTGGCGATGGTGCTGGCGTGGCTGGTGATTTACGCACGCTTTGTCCAGGTCTCACGACAACGCATGCGCCAGCGCCGGTTTGCCCTGCAGGCGCATCAGGACACCTTGCGCGGCATGATGCGCCAGCTCGAAGATCTGGTGGCCACCGATGAGTTGACCGGGCTGTTCAACCGCCGGCATTTTCTGCGTCTGGCTTCCCGCGAACTCGACGACATGGAGCCGGGTGTGGTTCACGGTCTGGCGCTGATCGATCTCGACCATTTCAAACGCATCAACGATCTGCACGGCCATGCCGCCGGCGATCAGGTGTTGCAGGCCTTCGCTGGCGTGGCGGGTGCCTGCCTGCGTGACGGCGACGTGTTGGCGCGTTACGGTGGCGAGGAATTCGTGGTGTTGCTGCCCGACTGCGATGCCGAGCGTTTGACTGCTTGCTGTGAACGCCTGCGCATTGCTTTTACCGACGTCGAGCTGGTAGGCCTGAACGTGCGTAACCTCAGTCTCTCGGCGGGCATGACCCTGCTGGAACTGGGCGATGATCTGGACGACGCCTTGCAGCGCGCCGATCAGGCGCTGTACCGGGCCAAGCGCGACGGGCGCAATCGTTGTGCAGCGGCGTGGGAGAATGTGGATGCCTGAACTTCGGGTCGGTGACCGGCAATGGTCGGTGACGGCGGGCAGCAATTTGCTCGACGCGCTGAATCAGCACGGCGTCGCGGTGCCTTACAGCTGCCGCGCCGGCAGTTGCCATGCCTGTCTGGTGCAGTGTGTTCAGGGTTCGCCCGCCGACAGTCGCCCGGATGCCTTGAGCGCCGAACAGCGCCAGGAAGGCTGGCGGCTGGCTTGTCAGTGTCAGGTCACGGAAGATTTGCAGGTACACACCTTCGACCCGCTCACTGACGGTCGCCCGGCGGTGGTCGAGGCGCTGGACTGGCTCAGTGACAACGTCCTGCGTTTGCGCCTCACCCCACAACGACCGCTGCGCTACAGCGCCGGGCAGCATCTGGTGTTGTGGATCAACCACATCGCCCGGCCGTATTCGCTGGCGAGCCTGCCGCAGGAAGACCGCTTTCTCGAATTCCACCTCGACTGTCGCCAGCCCGGCGAATTCAGCGATGCGGCGCGGCGCCTGCAGATCGGCGACCTGATCCGCCTCGGCGAGCTGCGCGGCGGCGCCCTGCATTACGACACGGACTGGCACGCGCGCCCGCTGTGGCTGCTGGCCGCCGGCACCGGGCTGGGGCCACTGTTCGGCGTGCTGCGCGAAGCCTTGCGTCAGGATCACCAAGGCGCCATCCGTGTCATTCACCTGGCTCATGACGCGCGCGAGCACTATCTGGCCAAACCCCTGGCGGCGCTCGCCGCGCAGCGCGAAAACCTCAGCGTCGAGCTATGGACGGCGGCCGAGTCAGCCGCCGCTTTGGCGCAACTGCGCCTTGTTTCCCGGCAGACCCTGGCCTTAGTCTGCGGCTCAACGGCCAGCGTCGATGCGTTTGCCAAGCGTCTGTACCTGGCCGGACTCCCGCGCAATCAACTGCTGGCCGATGTGTTTTTGTCCCGCCGTTAAGCGCTGAATCTCGTGTGAAGGTGAACTCCTGTGGTGAGGGGATTTATCCCCGATGGGCTGCGCAGCGGCCCCCAGTTTTTCTGAGCGCTGCGCACTCAATCGGGGATAAATCCCCTAACCACAGCAATCCAGCCTCACCACAAAAGAACTTTGTCAGCCCTTTTTAATGTTGAGTAACGCTGATGACCGAAGCCATCCTGCTGGAACGCGAACGCGGTTTGCTTACCCTGCGCCTCAACCGCCCGGACAAGAAAAACGCCCTGACCCGCGCGATGTACAGTCGCCTTGCCGAGGCCCTGAAGCAGGCCGACAGCGATCCTGAAATCAATGCCGTGCTGATCACTGGCAGCGCCGAATGCTTCACCGCCGGCAACGACATCGCCGACTTCATCCAGCAACCGCCGAGCGACCTCGACAGCCCGGTGTTCCACTTCATGCTCAATCTGCTCGAATGCCGCAAACCGGTGATCGCCGCCGTGGCCGGCGCGGCGGTGGGCATCGGCACCACGTTGCTGCTGCATTGCGATTTGGTCTACGTCAGCCGCGATGCGCGGTTGCGCATGCCGTTCGTCAACCTGGGGCTGTGCCCGGAGTTCGGTTCCAGCCTTATCCTGCCGCGTTTGCTCGGGCAGGCCAAAGCGGCCGAGTTGTTGTTGCTCGGCGAAGGCTTCAGCGGGGAGCAAGCGGCGCAGTGGGGCATCGCCAGCGAGGCGCTGGGCAGCGGCGAAGCGGCGCTGAACAAGGCCCGGGAAATGGCTCTGCGTTTCGACGAATTGCCGCCGGACGCGGTGCGCATCAGCAAGCAATTGATGAAGGCGCCGGATCGCGACTTGATCCGTAAGGTGATCGAGGAGGAGGGCGCGCTGTTCACCCAGCGCTTACGCTCGCCGGAGGCGTTGGCGGCGTTGACCGGGTTTATCAAGCGGCATTGAGATTTCGCTGGCCGGGCTGGCCTCATCGCTGGCAAGCCGGCTCCCACAGTTTTTGTGGTGGATGCAAGATCTGTGATCACCGCCTAGCCCTGTGGGAGCTGGCTGGCCAGCGATGAGGCCAGAGCCGATACAAAATCTGTTGGATCAGAATGCAAAAAGCCCCGGCACTCACATGCCGGGGCTTTTGGTTTTCAGCGATTCACTCAGACCTGCGGGTCGCCCACGTGCAGGATCTTCATGCCGTTGGTGCCACCGGTGGTGTGGTAGCTGTCGCCCTTGGTCAGGATGACCCAGTCGCCTTTCTCCACCACGCCGCGCTTGACCAGCTCGTCGATGGCTTTCTGGCTGACTTCGTTCGGGGCCAGCGAAGCCGGATCGAACGGAACGGTGTACACGCCACGGAACATCGCCGCGCGGGCCTGGGCTTCGCGGTGCGGGGTGAAGCAGTAGATCGGCACCGACGAACGGATACGCGACATGATCAGCGGGGTGTAGCCGCTCTCGGTCAGCGCGATGATCGCCTTGACGCCCGGGAAGTGGTTGGCGGTGTACATGGTCGCCAGCGCAATGCTCTCGTCGCAGCGCTCGAATTCCTTGCCGATGCGGTGGCTGGAGGTCTTGCTGGTCGGGTGCTTTTCAGCGCCGACGCAGATGCGCGCCATGGCCTGCACGGCTTCCAGCGGATAAGCGCCGGCAGCGGATTCGGCAGACAGCATCACGGCGTCGGTGTAGTCGAGCACGGCGTTGGCCACGTCGGACACTTCGGCGCGGGTCGGCATCGGGTTCTGGATCATCGACTCCATCATCTGGGTCGCCACGATCACCGCTTTGTTGTGGCGGCGTGCGTGCAGAATGATCTTCTTCTGAATGCCCACCAGCTCGGCGTCGCCGATTTCCACACCGAGGTCGCCACGGGCAACCATGACGGCGTCGGAGGCCTTGATCAGACCGTCGAGGGTTTCGTCATCGGCCACGGCTTCGGCACGTTCGATCTTCGCCACCAGCCAGGCAGTGCCGCCGGCTTCGTCGCGCAGTTGACGGGCGTAGTTCATGTCGGCCGCGTCACGCGGGAACGAAACGGCGAGGTAGTCGACTTCCATTTCGGCGGCGAGCTTGATGTCGGCCTTGTCTTTTTCAGTCAGGGCTGGCGCGGTCAGGCCGCCGCCGCGACGGTTGATGCCTTTGTGGTCGGACAGCGGGCCGCCGATGGTCACGATGCAGTGCAGTTCGGTCGCGGTGGCGGTTTCGACGCGCATCACTACGCGGCCGTCGTCGAGCAGCAGCTCGTCGCCCACGCCGCAGTCCTTGACCAGATCCGGGTAGTCGATGCCGACCACTTGCTGGTTGCCTTCGGTCAGCGGATGGCTGGTGGAGAAGGTGAACTTGTCACCGATCTTCAGCTCGATGCGCTTGTTGGCGAATTTGGCGATACGGATTTTCGGGCCTTGCAGGTCGCCCAGCAGGGCGACGAAGCGACCGTGCTTGGCCGCGAGGTCACGCACCAGCTTCGCGCGAGCCTTGTGCTCGTCGGGGGTGCCGTGGGAGAAGTTCAGACGGGCGACGTCCAGACCAGCCAGAATCAGCTGTTCGAGAACTTCCGGCGAGTTACTGGCCGGGCCAAGGGTAGCGACGATTTTGGTACGACGGACGGACATGCAAAGACTCCTCAGGTTCAAGCGCTCGCAGAGGCTACTACGCTCTTTGGGTGTAGTCATTGTTCGTTTGCACTACTTATTGTTTTCTTTATTGAACGCGACAATCGGAACAAAGGACTCTGAAGATTTCTCGCCCGAGGTCGATAATGATCACAAGACAGGAGAATACCCCATGCGATTCGTGCCCATTGCCGCCCTTGCCCTCAGCGTCCTCGCCGTCACGGGCTGCACCCGTTGGTCGATGAACCATCATCTGAACAACGCCTACAGCGCCTATGACCGGGGCAATTGCGAGCAGGTGATGCTCGAACTGTCCAAGGTCGAACGCGCCAGCCGGGCCCGCCCGTATGTGTGGCCGGAAGTGTCGATGATGCGCGGCCAGTGCCTGGAACGGCAAAAAATGTACATCGACGCGGCGCAGACCTACCAGTTCATCATCGCCTCGTACCCCAACAGCGAATATGCCTTCCGCGCTCGCGCGCGCCTGGAAACCCTGCAGAGCCTGGGTCATTACCCGACGCGCAGCGCAGCGGCCGTGCCAGGTTCGCAACGCTTCTGATGACGGGTGTCGTACAAACGCTGGCCGACTGTACAAGCTGAGCTATAGTCCAGTGATCCGGTTCTGCGCCTGGCGCCTGATCCGGGGCAACACCTGCGACTGGTAGAGGTTGAGGTGATGGCGTATTGGCGACCGTCACACCGGGAGCGGGGAGAGCGTGTCTGCGAGACGGGCACGTTCCGAAGCAAAGGTGCGGCTCTGTGATGGAGCCTTGCATGGCGTACTGCGCATGTTTACCGACCGCCGAATCGAACGGCATCAACTGCCGTACTTCCTCCGGGTGTACAACAGCGTCACCGACAAACCCATCGGTTTTCTGGGCAACGTGTCCGAAGACGGGCTGATGCTCATCAGTCAGTTGCCGATGATGATCGGCGCCGAATTCCGTCTACGCCTGAAAATCCCTGCCAGCGATGGTTGCCAGCAGGTGATCGACCTCAACGCGTGTTGCCTGTGGTGCCAGGAAGACGCAACACCGTTGCATTACGATGCCGGCTTCAGCCTGCAACGCCCGCCTCCGGAATACGGGCAACTGGTCGAGGCGCTGCGCCAGTACTTCAGCTTCCAGCCTTTGCCGGCTTCGGCCTGACTTCGGCGGCGCTCGCACGATTGCCATCGCGGGCAAGCCCGCTCCCACAGTGTCCTCGGTTGATCAAAGCGTTTGTGCACACCACAAATCCCTGTGGGAGCGGGCTTGCCCGCGATGGCGTCAGCCCAGACAACACCTATCTACAGGCTAACCCACAGCAATCGCCCGCTCACTGTCCAGCGTCTTCTGCGCCGCAACGGGAAACATCTGCATGCCGCGATCCACGGAATTGCGCGAGGGTGGCGGCTGAATGCAGGTTAGTCGACCGGGGGAAACCATCACCCAAAACCGGTGCGCCCGAAGGCGACCTGCGACAGCCACCATCGAGTGCGGGGATAGGGAATACCCGACTTGATGACGCTTATGCACATTGGTGAAACCCCCGGGCGACTGAACCCGACCACTGATTGGCAGCGGCACGGATCACGTTACGGGGCATCGGCAAGGCGCACAAGCCGGCGGATTCTGGCGGATCTGTAGGCAAAGGCACAAGGCGATGTAGCCTCCCGGCGCACAGGAGACACACCACGAAATACACGTCGCCGAAACACTACCGTTCGTCGGCACTGTCAGATTTTACAGGTGTGGGCTTCCGTGGGTCGCTGTTAGAACTTGCAACGGCTGCTAATGAGGAGCGCTCATTCATGACTCATAATGTGCAGGGCGATACACAGACGTCGCAGGGTGGCATTGGCGAAAGACCGGCAATCTTTACGCCTATCGGTGGAGAAGTCAGGGGCGTGCTGGCCTTGGTATCAGGTTTATCGTTAGATCTGTCTCTGTACATTGATGTCTTTGAAATATACCCCGATGGTTCACGACGACTCTGCGGTACAGCATTTCCCGGCATGGTATGGATTGCATCCTGTACGTTTTTAAGCTCAGGTCTGAAAACCATCGTTGCCCAATATCGATCGAACAAAATCGACAGTATCGCGGTGCAGTTCCATTTTGTTTTCGAACTACCCGATCCAGGCGCAGTTCCGGTTCCCACCATTGAAAGTCCAGCATCGGGCGAGATGGTCGAGCAGCAGGTCACACTCAGCGGCAAGGGAGTTTATCTGGCCGGGTTACGGGTCTATCCAGACTTCGGTGATCAATCGCTGGGATATTCGGTAGTAGGCTTCATCGGTGATGAGGTCGGCCCAGAACCGGACGTCTGGCGCATGAGGCTCAACTTGGCGCCTGGTACTTGGTCGCTCACGGCGGCGCAGACTTTGCTCGGAAAAACCTCGTTGCGATCGGTGGTTTTGATCAAAGTCCGTCCTGCAGCACTGACCTCCGTCAGCGTCACCTATCCAACTCTCACCACCATCGAGTTTTCCGGTGCAGGGCTTACCAACGCCACAGTCGAGATCACGATTGTCAAAGGCCCGGCAGGTGCGACGCTGCCACCTGCCGTAGTCGTGACCGCAGGCCGTTGGAGAACAACGTCACAGAACTGGCCCATCGGCGACTACGATCTGAAGATCGTGCAGAAGGTTTCCGATAACGCCGGGGGCTGGATTCCCTCGCATGAGTACCTGTTCAAAACTTCATCGAAATTGCCTCCGCCCACGGAAGTGACTCACACCGTTTCCAATTACACCCCCACCTTCACGGGAAAGGGCGTTACCAACGCATCGATCGAGGTTACCGACAAGGCCAATGGCAGTGCGGTTGCGCCGGCAACCACCGTCACGGCGCAAGGCTGGTCGACCCGGGCTTTTCAAGCTTGGGCGCCGGGTTCGACGCGCACGGTGCGAGTCGTGCAAAAACTGGGTAATGCGGTGTCGGATGCGGTGGAGCGGATCATCAATATCGACCGTTTTCCAGCACCGACTGACCTGTCTTATACCGTGGTCGATTACACGCCGATCCTGTCTGGCAAGGGGGTCAGTGGCGCGACCGTGCACGTGACGGACAAGGCAACCGGCGCGCCGATTGCACCGCCTGCACCGGTCACGGCGCAGGGTTGGTCGGCACAGGCCTCTGCACGCTGGGAACCGAATACCATCAAAGTGGTGCTGTTGGTGCAGAAGGACGGTGCGCTGGCTTCCGACCCGGTGGAAATGACGATTACTGTGCCGCTGCTGGCCCCCATCATCACTGCCATCGAGGACGATGGACTGTCACCGAAAATCTCCGGCACCTGCTGGCCCGGCGCGACGCTGAGCCTGAAGTACAGCGACAGTGCGACCGAGCACCGGCCGGTAGGCACCAGCGGCACATGGACCTTCAAGCGCGACGCGGGATTCGCCCCGGACAAGCAGCACACCGTGACGGTGATCCAGACGGTTGCCGGACGCCCGTCACCGCCGGCCTCGCAAATGTTCTCGGTCAGCCCGGAAAAACCGGTCATCACCGAGCCGGATGAAAACGCAGACACCCACTACGACATGACCGTGCGCGGTATCAACGGCTATAGCGGTGCGACGTTGCAACTGCGGGACGCGCAATTCGGGCGGGACCTGGGTGAGCCGAAATTGCTGACCGCTCATGGCGCCTGGTTCATCGAACTGAAAAAACTCGAGTTTCGCAAATACCAGATCGATGCCGTGCAAACCATTGCTGGCAGACCCTCTTTGCCCAGTGCCGTGCGCAGCTATTTTGTCGTGCTGGTGCCGCCGGTCATCGAGGTGCCGGCGCCGAATCAATCGCTGGCCCGTACCTCGACGCTTTCGGGCACCGCCGAACCCTTTGGTCAAGTGACGATCCGGCGTGAAAATCCGAGTGAAATCCTGCTCGATAAAGTCCCGGTCGACTCTTTGGGGAAATGGCGTGCCGAGGTAACGTCGCCGGTCGGCAATTACACCGTAAAAGGCCGGCAATTTATCGAGACCCACGAGTCAAAGGAAAGCGCTCCGCGCACTTACAAAGTGGTGCCTGCCGCTCCGGTGATCGAAAGTCCCGGACGAGGCGTGCACGTCGGTCGTCAGGTCGTTGTGTCCGGCTTCGGCTATCCGGGTGACACCGTTCTTGTGACGCTGACAGGCAATGGCGGCACGGTGCGAGCGAGCGCTCCAGTGCTTGACGACCGTACCTGGTCATTGATGCTTGAAACGGGGCAGTCCCTCGGCCCTGCGGATCTGGTGGCGGTGGCTTCGCGTGATGAGTTCGAATCTGCCGCCTCGGCTGCACTTCCAGTGGTACTGGGCACATATTTGCCAGCGATCGATGAACCGGCGCCGGGGTTCTGGGTAGAAAATCCGCTGCGCTTCGTCGGCAAGGGGCGCACGGGCGTCGGGCGCGTAGTGCCCTGGTTCAACCCTGAAACCGCGCTGAGCGCAGGCATTGCCGTCACTGCTCAAGGCTGGTACGGCGAAGCAACGCAACCCCTGCTCCCGGGCGGTCAGTGGTGTCGATTCCAACAAACCATCACCGACGCAGCGGATGGCTCGACCGTATCCGACTGGGTTGAAAGCGAGCGTTTCGAGATAGCGTCGATTGCTCCGGGAGCCCGACCATGACCGAGCCTTCCATCCGCCCTGTGCAGCAGTGGCTGAAACAAGTCTTCAGTGACGAACAGCGCGAAAGCTACGCCGATTTTTGTGAACACCTCGAAAACGGTGGTTCGATTTTTCCGCTGGTCGAGCAAGGCGTTCAGGGGCTCGTCAAGCATCATCAGTTGAACCCCGATGATGCGCAGACCTTTTTACGCAGAGCCAACAGCCTGGCTGTTTTTGTTCGGCGCCGGTTCATCGAGCATTCGTTGAGCGGTTCGAACGCCCGGGCCACGCGTCCCGCCAGCGGTCTCTTGTCGATGGTCGAAGGGCCAAGCTACGAGCAGCTGTTCTCGCCGGATTTCGATGGCCTGTGTCCGCCGCAGGCACTGGAGTCAATCGTCTCCCCGGTGGCCTACCTGATTGAGCTGTTGCGCTGGATCGAGGAGAAAATATACGCCGTTGGCAGCGCCGAAAAACTCGATTTGCATAGGCGTCGTCAGGATCTGAAGAGGCTGCTGGTTGACTTCAATGCCGTGCATCAGGCGGTGTCGGCGCTGGACATCATCGTTCCGGTGCTCGAAACGTTCATCAAGGAAAACGATAGCGCTACTGACCTCGAAGAGGCGTTGATCCAGACCCGTTATCCCAACGGTCTGCCGTACTACCAGCACTGGGACACGCTTGATTTTGTCGCCCGTGAACATGGCTTGTCGGTGGGAAATATCGTCCAGATGGTGGATTTGGCCTATCCCTACTTCCTGCAGCCCGAGCTGTGGGAGAACAATGCCGGGCGCGCCTTTACCCATGCGTCGCGGTTGGGGCCTCACCAGCGTGAACTGTTGACGGAAGCGCCCACTGACGAGGCAAACAAACTCGAATATTACCAACGCAACTTTGGTACGACCGAAGAAGATTGGCAGGATCTCAATCAGGTAAAGTTCTTTGGCCAGCACACAGGGCTGGACACCCGGGATATCGAGTCGTTGCTGTCGATTCGCGAATTCGCCCCGACGCGTTCGGCCAACGTCACTGTGTATGAAAGCGAGCAACCGGGCGCTGACGAGAGCCAACGATCCGGCTCGGTGTATCTCAATGCCGCGACCAGTCCGGCACTCGGCATTGCTTACAGTGAAGACAGCGCAACTTTTCTGCATCGTTTTACACAAACCCCGGACACCATTGACCGCTACGAGCGAATGAATCGCAAGTTGCGCCTGGATCGATGGCTGGAACTGCCCAGCGAGCAAGTGGACGCGCTGTTGACGGCAGCGATCAGGGCAGAGGCACGTCAGGCGAAACTGGCAACCCCGTGGTGGATTTCCACCCATCAGGTGCAGGCCCTCGGCTTGTTTCAGTCGCTGCGTGAACGTTTTGGCTGTTCGGCAGAGGACTTCGCGGTATTTATCGATGAAATCCCGATTTACGGCCGTGCCGACGCCCTGTCATTGTTCGATCGTACCTTCAACAGCCAGGGCAATTATCGTCAGCCGCTGGTGCTGGACGGCGAAACATTTGCGACGCTGCCGGCGCAGTCTGGGGCGGAGCTGACGATCAGCCAGTTGTGCAGCGGATTGGCTATCGATCTGCAGACTTATGCCTACCTTGCGGTCGCGATCGAACGGGCACACGGGTTTAACGGCACGCTCTGGCGCACCCCGGCAGTCATTTCGAGTTTCTACCGATTGGTGAAGTTGCCACGGTTACTGGGCATCACCCCGGTCGAAGGGGTGCTGATGCTGACCCTGTTGGGTGGCGAACGCTGGGTCGACGGGCTCGCAGGCGTACCGCGCGTGTACACACGGCTCGAAAGCGAAACCCCACCGGATGTGCTCAATCTGATTGATGCCCTGCACGCCTGTGTGTCCTGGAGCAGGGAGCGCGAAATCCCTGTGCTGTGGATGTTGAATCAGGTGGCACCGTTGCAGGCGCTGGCGGTGGCCACGCAGGCTGAGCGTCGGTTGTTTGAGCAGATTCTCAACCTGCTGCCGGCGACGCTGTTCAACAATGCCGGGTTGTCGATGGCTGGCGTACCCTCGCTGGAAGGGCTGGACTGGCTGCAATTGCTGACCAAACTGGTCGACCACAGGGGGTTGATCATCGATCTGCAATTACCCGAGGCCCAATACTTGAGCCTGGCCCGGGAAATTTTCGACCAGGCCATCAGAGAAGGGCTGGGCGAGAACGATGCCAGTGTTCGGGGCGCGCTTGTCGAGCGAATGCTCGGCGTGCTGTTGCAGGCGCGGGAAGCGCAGGTCTCGGTCGCCAGGGAGTGTCTGGTGGCGTATACCGGCCTCGATATCGAACGCGGATTGCTGATGCTGACCTGGGCACAGTCCACGGTTTATCAATTGTTGTCTCAGGTCAGCGCACGTGCCGATCATGATGCCGCTGATGCGCTCAGCCACGCTGCGCGTGCTTCTGAACAACCCGACCCGCTGCTGAGCTTGTTGGCTGAAGTGCGACGTCGCAGCGCCGTGACGAACAAGCTGGATCTGTCTGCGGTGTTGCTCGAAGACTTTCTGCAATACGGCCACAAGGCCTGGATGGCTCAGAACGATCGACATCAGCTGTCGATCCGTACCCTGTATTACCTGAGCATATTGGGTCGGGCCTTCGAGCTGAGCGAGCAGCCGGCCGGCAAACTGCTCGACTACCTGCGTCAGGTCAATGCATTGCCCAGCCCTCTGACAGGCGATGCGTTGCGCCTGGCACAGGCAGCGGCCGCGTTGCGGCTGGCGACGTTTTTCGACTGGAGCGTGCAGGAGGTGCGTGAGTGTGTCAGCCGCATCGACCCGACGTTGAAGATTCTCAAGACACTGCCCCAGCTCGATTTGCTGATGCGCATCCGCGTATTGGCCCGGGACAGCGGCATGGACGCCCTGACGATTTTCCTCGTGGGAAACCTGCCGCAGACCGTAGACCGGGAGGCTTATCGAGTCGCTGCCGAGCGCTCGCTGTTCAGCCTTTCAGACAACCGTGAGTCGGTGGGCGCCTTCGCCGATGAGGTAGTGCAACCGCTGGTCACCATGACCTGTGTTGTAGACAAGACTGAGGTGGTGGCCGGCAAACCCGGCGAGAAAGTGATGTTTACCGTGACGCTGCGCGATGCCGACAAGCGGCCACTGAGTGGCGTCAATGTGTACTGGCAAGTGAGCCTCGGCACGATTGTGGCCAAGGCCACTGAAGTCGATGGAACGGTATCGGTCGAGTATCTGCCGGGCAAGGTCATGGGGCAGGAAACGCCGCTGTTCTGGCTTGACTTGATCGATGCGCAACAGGCCCCGGCCATCAACATCTCCGATGACCCTGAGACGCTCTTCTTCCCGGGACCATTAAAGTCTCTGGAGCCGCTGGAGCCGGTTCCTGCGGGGCAGGAAGTCGCGTTGTACGCCACGCTGCGCGACAACTATCGAAACCCCGGACGCAACCGTCTGGTGCGCTGGTTTGCCCGACCCGCCAGTGGCAGTAGCGGCTCGGCGGTGATCCGTCCCGAACAGAATTATGCCGATGCCGAGGGGGTTACACGGGTGTACGTGTCGAGTTCGTCCGGTGGCACGTTCATTTTCAGCGTGCGCTGCGAAGCCAATAACAGCCAAATAGATTTTGACCCGGTCACTTTCACCGAAGCACCGATTCTCCAATGACAGCGTTGGTTGACGCAGCGTCAACCCCACGACTCAGGACAAGACCATGACTCAACGCAAATTGTCTCCCTTGTTGGAAAAGCGCCGCGCAGCATTGGTCGATTACTGCATCGGTCAGGCTGCCAGGAAGAATTACTCTTTCGTGAAAACGCCGCAGGACCTGTTCGAGTTATTGCGCATGGATCCGCTGGACAACTACCCGGTGCAAAGTTCATGGGTTGCCGAGGCGACCAGTTGCGCGCAGCAATTCATTCATGCGGCTTATCGCAAGCTTGAGCCAGGCTACCAAGACAGCGCATTCCCGGCGGCGGAAGTGAAGCTCTGGGAGCTGTACAGCAATTACCCCGACTGGGCGGCGCTGACGTTGATCGCGGTCTATCCGGAAAACTTCATCAATCCCTTTGTGCGGCAACGCAAGACGCGTCTGTTCAAGGCGCTGGAAAATGATTTGAATCAGACGCGTCTGACCGACGATTCGGTGCGGCGTGCGTTGCAGGGATACCTCAAGGCATTCGAACAGACCTGCAATCTGGACGTTATCAGCGCCTGTCTGGATGGCGATTCGCCAAGCCGTGCAACTTACTATTTCGTCGCTCGTCAGCGGGTGCAGCCGTTGCAGTATTACTGGCGCAAGGCCGACATCGAACTCACTGCTGCCGGTAATCCGGTCAACCCGGCGACATGGAGTGAATGGCAACCTATCGACATTCCGGTGGGGGGCCGGGTTCTGGATATACGGCCGTTGTTCTGGGCGGGACGCCTGTGTCTGGTGTGGGCCGAATGGCGCGACCAGGTGGGTCAAAAAGGGGAGGACGGCTATCTGCCCCCCAAGCTGGATATCAACCTGGCGTTCATGAGCCAGAACGCGGAATGGTCCGCACCCCTGAGCTTGTGCAGCGCTGATCAGGACAGCGATATCAGCGCGGGTGCCCGGTTGCTGGCGATGACGTTGGCCGATGACCTCATTCACCACAAGGGACGGCTGGGTGTATTGCTCACCAGCCCGGCGGGTCTGAACATACGCGCCACCCGTGATGTGCTTTTTCGTCCGCTGGCCGAAGACGACGGCACTTGGCTCGATCATCTGGCCACTCATCGCTTCACCGATATTCTGACCTTGCAGCATCCGCTGACACCGAAGAATCAGCCAGTGGTCGCGATCAAGAGTGAGAGCTCGGGGGCGCTGACGGATTATTACGGGCTGCAGGCGGTGTTTTCGGAGGAGGGTGCAGAGGATTTTCTCTGGGTCAGGGGGCTGTGTCGGGCGAGGGGCGGAATCATCAGCGAGCTTGCCGATTTTGAGCTGGCACTGAGCAATGGTGCAGAAGGCGACCCTGCACCTGTCAAGGCATCAAAACCGGTCGTAGGGGGGTGGGCCACCGACTGGATGCACCTCAAGCGCTTGAAAGGCGGATTCACCGAGCTGCTCGAGTTCTCCTTGAGCAACGCCGAACAAGGCAGCAGGAAATTTACAGTCTCGCTGACCAGGATCACCCGTTTCGTGCCGCCGACGCTGGAAAAAAATACGCTGGATGCCGCGCAGTTCATCGGATTCAGACAGCCCGGTATGTTGCCCCGCACACGCTTGAACTCGCTGTTCGGCCCGGAGCTGGTGCAGCGGAGCAATATTTCCGTGGAGGCCGTACTGGACTGGGACACCCAGTTCCTGACGGAACCCCCTCCAGCTGCGGGTCCGATCGCTGAGCCGAACGGGGCGTTCGACGGGGCCAATGGTCTGTATTTCTGGGAGCTGTTTTTTCATCTGCCGCATTTGGTGGCGACCCGTTTGCGGGCTGAGGATCGCTATCTGGAGGCGCAGAACTGGCTGCATTATGTGTTCGATCCGCAAGCCGTTGAAACGTCGGTCGAACCGAAGAAACCTCGTTATTGGCGCTGCCGCCCCCTGGCGAGCGAGGGGAACGTCGGGTACGAAACACAGATGCCCACCGATCCTGATGCGATTGCCTATGCCGCACCACGACACTATCGGATTCTGGTGTTCACCGAGTACGTGAGAAACCTGGTCGCGTGGGGCGACTGGTACTACCGCCAGCTCACCCGCGATGCGCTGGTGGCGGCAAAACTGTGTTACGTACAAGCCGAGTTTCTGATGGGCAAGCCGCCCTTTGCCCGGACGGTGACTCGCTGGCAAGCGCGGACGGTAGATGACTTGTTGAAGCAGAGCACGAACCGCCCGACGCTCGAACAGTTCGAGCAGGAACTGCAGTTTGCTCCGGCAGACATTCCTCCGGCTGCCGAAGCGTCACCGTTGCTGGGCCTGCTGGCGAACGAGCCGTTCAAACTGCCGATCAACGAACAGTTGCTTGATCTGTTCGACTGGCCGGGCCAGCGACTGAACAACTTGCGCAACAACCTGACCCTGGATGGCAAACTACTGGACGTTCCGCTGTTCAGCCCGCCCACCGATCCCAACCAATTGTTGCTCGATCTGGCCGCTGGCGGGATTGGCATGCCGCGGCCGATGGGCGGACGTCTGGTGGTGGGCGCCTTCCGCTGGCGGGTCACCTACGAGGCGGCCTTGCGCGCCGTGCAGACCTTGCAGGAGTACGGCAGCCAGGTTTTGCGCCTGCTGGAACAGCGCGATCGGGCCGAGCAGGAAGAACTGCAACAAGAGCATCTCAAGGAACTGGGCGACTACGCCCGCACGGTTCAAGAACAATCCATTGCTCAGCTTGAAGCGGGGCTCACGGGCCTGCGCCAGAGTCAGACCATGGCCAGGCAGCGGGCCGATCGATACAACGTCTGGTACGACGAACACATCAGCGATGCCGAATACCAGGTCATGGAAAAGCTGCAGGCCGTCAAATGGATGAATGCCGGGACGCACGCGATCAAGACCGGAGGCGCGGTCGTGGGGGCCCTGCCGAGCATTTTCGGCATGGCCAACGGTGGCCATCGTCCAGAAAAAATCGCCGATGCCGTGGTTTTTGGTCTGGAAATCGGCGCGATGCTGTTGCAGGTCGACGCGGATAAACAGGCCATCACCGAAAGCTACCGCCTGCGCCGCAGAGAGTGGGAATTGCAACGCGATCAGGCATTGGCCGAAGTCGGTGCAATCGCAGAGCAGATCACCGCGCAGACATTCGCCCTCGAGGCGGCCAGGACAAGTCTGGAGCAAACCCTGCGGGCCAACGGTCAGGCACTGGTGCTCTACAACTACCTGAAGAAACGCGCGACCAATGCAGAATTGTTCGGCTGGCTGCTGGGCCAGCTCAAGGCCTTGCACTATCAGGCTTACGATGCGGTGGTCAGTCTGTGCCTGAGTGCCCGTGCGTCGTTGAGTGCTGAAACCGGCAATTACGAAACCGCTGAGGCGTTGCCGCAGGTCTGGCTGGACAACCGTCACGGGCTGACCGCCGGTGAACACTTGCGCGAATACCTGCTGCGCATGGATCGGCTGTACCTGCAAAGCCATGAGCGTCGTCTGGAGCGAGTGAAGACCATTTCGCTGCGACGGCTGTTCGATGACAAGGTTGATCCGCAGACGGGATTCTCCGACTGGACCCAGGCACGGGACGAATTGATCGACAAGGGCATGCTGGAGTTCCAGCTGACGCAGTTGTCATTCGATCGTGATCACCCGGGTGAGTATTGCCGGCAGATCAACCTGGTCGAGGTCGATCTGCCCGGACTGCTCGGACCTTATCAGGATGTACTGGCGACGCTGCTGCAGATTGGCAGCATGACCGCTACCCAGGCCTCGGCACGCTCGGTCGAGTACCTGCATCAGCCGGCGGGCAAGGTGGCGCCTGCCGAGGTGCTGTTCAATTTGCGCAGTGGTCAGCAGATCGGTTTATCGGCAGGGCTCGCCGACACCGGCATGAACGCCGGTAAACCGGACGAGGGCTTGCTCAACCCGTTCGAGAACACCGGTGCGGTCTCGCGCTGGCAGTTGCACTTTCCCTGGCCCAAAAGCGCGGGGCAAGCGTCGATGCTCGAATCGCTTACCGACATCATTGTGCGCGTCCGGTACACGGCCAAGGCCGGTGAGCCGACGTTTACCCTCGCTGTCAAAGACCTGGTCACCCGGGCGCTGACTTCCCGCCAGTCACGTAAAAACCAAGGAGCAGACCATCATGTTTGAACCGGTGATTCAGGCTAATGACAGTCTGGTGCTGAACGGGGATTTCCGTGAGAGTCTGGACTTCTGGGAAAAGGGCAACAATGAACGTGAGATTTCAGTCACAGGCGAGGAGTATGAACATGTGCAGATTAAAGTGCTTACTGTGGGAAACCGTGCCTCTATCTCTCAACAGTTCACTTTACCTGTGGAACCGGGTGCCAGCGCCAGGTATGTGCTGAGTTTTTTGTATGAAACGCGGCACACCGAACCGGGAAAAATACTCATCACGGCTGAAAATGGCACCCTGTTGAGAGAAATACTGTTGCCGCCGGGCAGCCCTCGCAACTTTGCAGAGGATCGGGTCCGGATTGCCAGTGGGCAGACGCGGGAATTCAAACCGACGTTCTACAACGCTCCGTTCGATCTGCCGGTGCAGCGCCAGGACAAGATTCGCCTCACAATCGTCGCTCCGGCCAATGCTGATCCCGAGGACTATCACCTGCAGGTTGTGATCACCCGCATTCGCCTGGACTTGCACCTTGCGTTGCCGCAGGTGCGCACGGTGAAGGTAGACGCAGAGCACTTGTTGCCTGACGAGTCGGTTTTTCTGGGGCTGGGCGCGACGGAGGACTTGCAGCACCGACTTGAGTTCATACTCGCCCCCGACAGTCCCTGGCTGCACACCAAAGCTGCGTTGGTGTGCGATGACAATCCACAAGGTGCCATTATTGCGACCCCTGACTGGGGCGTGGATCAACCACTGGATTCACCGTGGTTCCTTCAATGCCCGTTGATCGGTGATCAGGAACCTTACCTGTTTACGGTGCAACTGGTGAACCAGTTCACCGCCGAGCCTTATTCGATGCAGGTCTCGCTGGGGCATCACCGGCTGATGTTCGGTGAGGTGCTGGAAGCCTCGTATTTCCCGGTGCTGGAGTTGGAGCAATCAGTGCGTCTGGGGGTGCGAGTGGCGTCCTGGTACACCGGTCAGTTTCTGGCTGGGCGCATGGTGACCTGGGCCACAGAAGAGCGGGGGGTTCT
The DNA here is from genome assembly GCF_055760375.1 of Pseudomonas sp. m6p. Classification (NCBI taxonomy): domain Bacteria; kingdom Pseudomonadati; phylum Pseudomonadota; class Gammaproteobacteria; order Pseudomonadales; family Pseudomonadaceae; genus Pseudomonas; species Pseudomonas sp. m6p. The sequence goes on along the minus strand of NZ_CM147084.1, from coordinate 4,276,983 downwards.
GAGCACGACACCCACCGACCCGGAAGGCTGGGCGTATTTCGATTATCTGCCTGTTGCCGCAGGCGACATCGCCATTCTGGCCTCGGTGGCGAGCCCTTACTACGCCAGCGGGGTCGAGACCACGAAGCTGGACGTTCGTGTGCTGGCGACCGATCCATGGAAAGACGTACTGGCCGTGGTAGAAGGCGATGCCTCGCCCTGGGCGCAAAAGACCGGTTATCCCAATCGGGGTTCGACTTATCAGCTGAGTGTGCGGCTGCCTGAGGCGTTACGTGGCACTGAGCTGGCCATGCACTGGGAAGGCGATAGCGCGGCACAGTTGGGTGTGGGGGTACGTCCCGAGCTGGAAGAATGGGTGCCCTCCGACGCCGCCGACCTGACCTGGGAACTGGACTGCCGGGACGAGCTTGACGGGCATTTCCAGCTGCTGCTGTCGTGCTCGAAGTTGCTACTGCGTTCTGACAGGAAACACATGTCACTGGCACGCAATCTGGTGCGCATTGGCGACGTTCAGGAGGCCAACAAGTTTCCCGTGGTGGACGAAGGCGAAAGTGTTCTGTTGCGGGTGCAGGTGGTGCATGTAGTCACCAGCGGCGACGGCGAGCCGGTCAACAATGCACGGGTGGACTGGCAGACGCCCGAAGGCACGATTGTCACCCGATCGGGGCTCGGCGGCTGGGCCAGTGTGCTGTATCAACCGAGCCGCGCCGGTGAGCTGGTGGTGACCGCTCGCGTGCGGGCACACGATGACGCGGTGCCGATAGAGCGACCGTTTGCAGTGACGGCGCTGGCCAGCAGTCCGTGGAAGAATCAGGTCAGGATTTTGTTCGACGATGTAGCAGTCGATCTGGCCGAGCTGGGGTTGCTGTGCTGGCGCGGAGCCCCCCACACACTGAAAGTCGAACCCACGGCCGGCAGTGTACTGCTTGACCAGATGGTGACGTTGCAATGGCGGGGGGAGTCGCCGGGAATCGGGTTGACCGTCACGTCTATCGGCGAGCCGCGCAAGCTTGAGGCAAAAGGGCTGGAGTGGACGTTCAGTTCGCAGGCCGCCTCGAGTACCAGCAGTCTGTTCAGCCTGACCTTGAGCAGTCCGGTGCTTGCCGCGCCACGGGAGTTGTTCGGTCGGCTGATCTCTACAGCGCTTGTGGATGAACTGACGGTGATGCTGGATCAGGTGACTGCAACAATCGCCAGTCAGAGAATGTTTCCCTGCATCGGGGCCACGCACAGCTTGCGTTACCTGCCCAATGCCTTGAGTCCTCTGGTGGGATTGCAGGGGACGTTGATGTGGCTGGGAACCCCGGCTGACGAGCTGGACGCGAGCGTCGAGCCTCCGCTCGATACTGCCCGGCCACTCGAAGACGGTGGTGTCGGATGGGTACTGGACTTCAGCGCGAGCAAGGTCTCTGGCAACTTTATGCTGGGTCTTTATTTGCCGGCATTAAGCCTGTCCATGACCGCCAACCCGATGCAGCTCGGCCACAACAAGTTGCGAATCGAAGGCTGGCGTGAGTCCGCGGTCCATGCCGTCCTTGGCAAGGATAAAGCCTGGAGTTGGATCCGGGTGGTCTCGGCTTTCACCCGCCAGGCAGTCGCGCAGGTGGCGGTGCAGTGGACGAGCGCGATCGGCTCCGACACCGTCGCCAGCGATGACCTCGGCTGGTCGGGTTTTGGCCTGCTGCCGGTTACTGCGGGTCAGCAGGAGGTGGTGGCCCATGTGCATAGCCTGTTCGATGGCTATGTGGAGCAGCGTGCCCTGTCCTTTACGGCAATTGCCGGTGACCCTTGGGAGGATGTGCGGGTGCGGTTCGATGGGCATGATGAACATCCATGGGGCAGTCACACCTACTTTCCGCGACGCAACGGTTCACATGCCATCGAGGTACTGTTCCCGGAGGGCAGCCCATTGCTCGACCAGGAGCTGACCCTGGGTTTGACCGGCACCGGGCCAGTGGAATTGGGGCTGAGTTTCGAACCCGCGCTCGGCGCGCCACGCCAGCCTTCAGCCTTCGGTTTTCTGCGCTATTCCTTGCGTTGCGCCGACCTGAAGGACGGCAGCTTCGCGCTGCGCCTTGGAGCCGAGCGCCTCGCCAGCCTGTCGCCGGCCAACGCGATGTCGCTGGGGGAGGGCGCGCAGGTGTGGAAACTGCTCACCAGTACTAGCGTTCAGCAAGTGGTGGAATGGGAGCAGGAACTGGTCGAGCAGGTGAAAGTGGTGTCGTCCGTTTCTGGTCAAGGTATCGCCGGCGTATTGGTGACCTGGCGCAACGAAGATCTGGGAACGACCACCAGTCTGACCGACTTTTATGGTGTTGCCACTGTGCGCTTCAAACCGCAGACGCCGGGCCCGGCGGTAGTGACGGCGAAGGTGGGAGAGACAACGCATGCGGAGTCGGTTGAGCTGCGGTATACGCTTGAAGAACCGCGCGTCATCAGCGAATTGTACGAACCGGAAGACTCTCGTTTGCCACCCAATGAGCAACAGGCGCATGCCATAGCCAAAGTGGTGTCGGCACGTACCGGTTTACCGCTGGCGGGTGTGCAGGTGCGCTGGGATTTTGCAGGCAGTACCTTGACGCCGTCGGTGACGGATGAGGAGGGTCTTGCGCGGTTGACCTTTAATTATCCGGCTGACGTAGATGAAGTCTTATCGGCCATTGTCCGAGGCGGGTTGGGTGGTTGGGATATGGCGCGACTGGGATATTTCGGCATTGTGCCGGAGATTGAGTCGTTGACCAGTCCCGATACAAATATCGATCTGGGCAAAGAGGCAACGGCCGAGGTCCGGGTGGTGTCGCGTCACGATGGCCGGGCCCTGGCAGGCGTCAGGGTCATCTGGGATTATCCGGAGTTGACGTTGCCGGCTACTTACACGGGGCCGGATGGAAAATCGCGCGTTGATTTCAGACCGATTGAAACAGGAGTGTATGAGTTGCGGGCAACGGTTGCCTTGGGCGGCTCGCAGTCACTGGAGTTTGAGGTATTTGATCCTGCGAGCAGACCGCAGATCGTAATGATACAAAAGCTTCATGGACAGTCGATTATTGGTAAGGAAGCTCATATACAGGTTCGCGTTGCGAACACAGCCTTGGTGCCGATCAAGGGTGAGCAGGTTTTCTGGAGTTTCCCGAATTTGGAACTTGCGGCGTCACGAACAGATGACGACGGCTTTGCAGAGGTCAGATTCATTTTGCCCGCTTGGGATAGCGTCTCGGCGACTGTCAGGGGAGGTTCAAGTTGGAGTTTGCGTCTGTAAACGTGCTCCCGTTGTCATAGGTGTTATCAAAATACACCGGATCGCTTCCAGCTCATGTAACGGCTCAGCAGCTCCGTGCTTAGCCCGCTGGGGCGCACATCCAGCACCTGAACGGCATGAGCATTCAACTGCTCATGCAACTCGGCCCGGGCATTGAGGTAATCCACCGTGCCGCAATAAGCCAGTGCTTCGGGCAGCGTTTGTACCGGGGCATTGCGCACGCGATCGAGGGTTTCCTCGCGCAGGCTGACCACCAGCACTTGATGCTGCTGGCTCAGACGTTTGACGCTGGCGAGCAGGTCTTCGGTGTCCTCGTCACGCAGGTTGGTCAGCAGCACGATCAGCGCCCGGCGCTTCTGCCGCGCCAACAGCTGATGGGTCGCGGTTGAATAGTCGGCAGGACGCTGACTGCTGTCCAGATCATAAACGGCGTTGAGCAGGACCTTGAGCTGACTGGCACCCTTGATCGGCGCGAGAAAACGCGGTTGCGCGACGGCGAAGGTGCTCAGCCCCACGGCATCACCCTGACGCAGGGCCACGTGGCTCAGCAGCAGACACGCATTCAGCGCATGGTCGAAATGCGACAGCTCACCATCCTGGCTGCGCATTTGCCGGCCGCAATCAAGCATGAACATGAGCTGTTGATCACGCTCGTCCTGATACTCGCGGGCAATCGGCGTGCGCTGACGGGCGGTGGCTTTCCAGTCGATCTGGCGCAGGCTGTCGCCCTCGCGAAATTCGCGCAGTTGATGAAATTCCATCCCCTGGCCACGACGCTGGCGCTGACGTACGCCGAGCTGACTGAGCCAATTGTCCACTGCGAGCAGTTCGCCGCCGTACAGCCGGGCGAAGTCCGGATAGACGCGGATCTCGCCGCGCACGTCGAGCAGACGTTTGCCTGTCCACAGACCCAACGGGCTGGGCAGATTGATTTCGCAATGCTCGAAGCTGAAGTGACCACGTTTGAGCGGGCGCAGGCGATAGCCGACCTCGCTGTATTGCCCGGGTTGCAGTTCGACCGCCAGCGGCAGGTTTTCGAAGCTCAGGCCCTGTGGCACGTGGTCGAAAATCTCCACCGCGACCGGCTCGTTGAAGTCATGGCTGAGCTGTAGCCGTACCTCGCTCCAGCGTCCGAGCGCCAGGCTGCCTGGGGTCTGGCGCTGAATGCGTGGCGAGGGCCGGTGGCTGAGGCGCAGCGCATCGATGATCGCCAGTACCAGCAGCGCCAGGAGCAAGCCCCAGTTGATCGCCGACAGCGGGGCGGGCACGTCGATGTCGAGGGCTTGCAGGGTGCCCGTGAGGATACCGATGAGGCACAGGGCGGCGAGCCAGATCAATAACAGGCGCGAAGGTTTCATGGCGCTGTACCGGGTTGTCTGCTGAAAAGATCGCAGGCTGCGATCTTTTGATCTTTCCTGAACTCTCACAAGCGCGGTGCCGGCACTTGGTCGAGCAACTGCTGCAGCACCTGATCGACCTGCAGACCTTCGATGTCCAGCTCTGGCGCTACTCGCACCCGATGGCGCAGCACCGAGAGCGCGCAGCCCTTGATGTCATCGGGAAGCACAAACTCGCCGCCGCGCAGCAACGCACGGGCGCGGGCGCATCGCACCAGTGCAATCGAGGCTCGCGGGCCGGCGCCGAGGGTCAGGCCGGGCCAGGAGCGGGTGCTGCGTGCCAGTCGCACCGCGTAATCCAGCACTTGGTCGTCAATCGGCAGGTCGCTGGCGATGCGTTGCAAGGCCTGCACGTCCTTGGCCTGCAAGACCGTGCGCAACGGCTGTACATCAAGCATGTCGGCGCGGGTCGAGCGGCTGACCTGACGCACCATGTTCAACTCCTGCTCGGCCTCCGGGTAATCCATGCGCACCTTGAGCATGAAACGGTCGAGCTCGGCTTCCGGCAGCGGATAAGTGCCTTCCTGTTCGATCGGGTTTTGCGTGGCGAGCACCATGAACGGCTGGGCGATCGGCAGCGCCCGGCCTTCGAGGGTGACCTGGCGTTCCTGCATCGCTTCGAGCAATGCGGCTTGAGTCTTGGCCGGGGCGCGGTTGATCTCGTCGGCCAGCAGCAGGTGGGTGAACAACGGCCCTTTGCGCAGCTTGAATTGTTCGCTCTGCAGGTCGTAGACCGCGTGGCCGGTGACGTCGCTGGGCATCAAGTCCGGGGTGAACTGGATGCGCGCGAACTCGCCGCCGAAGCATTTCGCCAGGGCGCGAACCAGCAGCGTCTTGCCAAGTCCGGGGACGCCTTCGAGCAGCACGTGGCCGCCGGCGATCAACGCGGTCAGCACGTCGTCAATCACGCTGTTCTGGCCGATCAAGGCCTTCTGCAATTCGCCGCGCACCGCTTGCGCCAACTGGCTGGCACGCTGGCGTTGCTGGGCGGCGTGAGTGGCGCTGCCGGGCTCGATCTGTTCACTCATAGCGTGTTCCTCAAGGTTTGCAGGTGGGCCACCTGGCGACTGAAATCAGCGCTGCTCATGCGCTGTTTCGGCACCGGGCTCAGGGCTTGGCTGATGGCGCGGGTCGGCTGTCGGGTCAGGCGCGACAGCACCAGCCATTGCTCGGCCACGTTCAATTGGTCGAAGCCGGGATGACGGCGGCGGGCACGGCGCAGTACGTCCTGCTGCAGGGCTTGCAACAGCGTGTGCTGACCGTTGTGGCGAAGGATGAAATCGGCACTGGCGCGCAAGTGCTCCTGCAACTGGCGCCGGCCGCTCGGGGCGGGCGCCTGCAATGGCCCGTGGCGCACAGCAACGTGCCACAGGCCGAGGACGATCAGCGCCAGCAGGGCGACGATGGCTTGCGGGAAGTAACGCCAGAGCAAGGTCAGCAGACCATCGTGCGTCGTGCTGTAAATCAGCGTGACGTCGGTGTCGGCGCTCAGGTACCAGAGCAGCCAGGCGTTGTCGTGCTTGCCGATAGCCGGGGTTTTCCACAGTTCGGCATCGGTGACCACCGTGATCGAGCCGACGCCGTAGGGTAATTGCATCATGTGCGTGGCCTTGGCGCTGTTGGCCCAGGCCTGGGCGAGATTCTTCGGGTCGTCCAGATGGAACGCGGTGTCGAAACCGGCGTAGGCCGGCGCGTCCTCGTCTTCGAGGTAGAGTTTGGTCAGGTTCGGGTACGGGTCATCGGCCAGGTCCGCCGGCGGTTCCTTGAGATCCTTGCTCAGCGACTGGTGCAACTGCACCCGGTCCAGCAACAGGTCATCGCTCTGTTTGGCCTGCTTGTCCCACAACGCTTCGGCCACGAACACGATTCGCCCGCCGGCGCGAGCCCAGTTCAACACTTGATCAACCTGACGCGGGGTCATGCGCGAACGCTCGCCAAACAACAGCAGGGTGTGCCGGCGCGGATCAATATCGGGCAGCACCGCCAGCGTTTCGGCATGGCTGACGTTGAGGCCGTGCTCGCGCAAAAACATTTCTGCCGCCAGATAAGGATTGGCTTGCGCCTGGGGCGAGGGGCCGTGATCGATCACTTCCTGATAGGGCCGGGCCTTGAGGTACAGATAAACGCTCAACGCGGCGAGCAGGGCGACGATCAGCCCACCGAGCAACCACGCGCCGCGCCGGCTCAAGCGTGCGCTCCATGGTCGAACAAGGCGCGCCAGCCGTCACACAGTTCTTGTCGCAGATGGGCCGCTGGCTCGCGGTGCCCATAGGCCATGTTCTGCCAGTGCAGCGTCAGGCTGCGACTGAACGCCAGCAGTTCAGGGCGCTGCAGTTGCTCAACCCGCAGCAGTACCTGATGCTCGGTGTCGGCGGGTTTCAAGGTCAGGGCAAAATCGTGCAGCAGACGGCTGAGCAATCCGCGATAGAGCAGGCCCAGCGCGGCGCGCGGCTGGGTTTGCCAGAGTTGTTCGGCGCTGGCGGCGATGTCGTCGGGCAGGGATTGCGGGTTCAGGTCAAGGCCGAATGCTTGCTGTGGGGCAGGAGGCCGGACGCGGGCGGGCGGCTTCGGCCGAAGGCTGACGAAGGTGCGCAGGAATTCGCGGTAGCGCCAGATCAGCCAGCCGATAGCCGCGAGCAACGCGCCCCACAGCAGCACCTCGATCAAAACCGCCACAGCATTGAAGCGTTGACCGTCGAGCCAGCCGAGCAGGGTTTTCAGCCATTGCGGGGCCTCGCCGGGTTTGCCCTCGGCCGGGGCTGCCGGGTCGTCACCCAAGCGATAGCGCGTCACGCTTTCCTTGTTCTTGAACGGTGGTTGTTCGAGCATTGCCTTGATGCTGTCGTGCGCAGCCTGACTGGTCAGCGGTTGATTCAGCAGGCGGGGTGCCTCCGGAGCGTTGGTCGGCGCATCCGCCCACGCCGGCGGCACTGTCGGCAACCATAGACAGACGGCCAGCAGCAGGCCCAGAGCGCTGCCGCTCAGGCGCTGGCGCAAACGGCGGAATACCAGTTCGATGTCCCACGCCTCCAGTACAGTGCGTCGGTTCAGATACAGACTGAAACCGCAGGCGACATACACAGGTTCCCAGACCACCAGTACCAGCGCGTAGAAAGCGTTGGTCAGGTGCTCCAGCCAACGCCAGTGGTGATCGCTGTCGAGGATCAGCGATTGCCAGTCCCAGTCGGTTTCGATCTGCTGCGGCAGGAGCATGTAGAACAGCACCATCAGGCCGATCCACAGCGCGGTCTCCAGGTGCATGCCGATGATCGTCAGCCATTGCGCGGCGCCGGCATTGCGTTGCAGCAACACCTGCAAGCGCTGCTGACGCGCCGTGCCGTCGAGGCCTTCGAGTTGCACCACCGGCAGCAGGAAGCTGCGACTCAGGCTCAGGCGGCGCCAGGTCAGGCTGGCCAGCAGCTGTGGTTTCAACAGCCGCGGAAATTCGTGCAGGGCCTGTTTCAGCGTGGGCGTTTCGCCGAACAGGGCCTTGGACAGGATGTACAGCGGCAGGCGCTCGTACGCCGGTTTCAGCCACCAGAAAATCAATACCGCCAGCGACGGCGAATCCCACAGCAACAAGGTCAGCACGGCGAACAGCGGCAGGGTGACGATGGCCCAACTGGTCATCAACAGGCGTCGATGCTGTTGGCTCATGAGCACGCCCAGGTCCATGGCTTCCCAGCTGCTGCGCGGGCGGATCGCCACGGTGGCATCACTCAGGCGCATGGCGTGTCCTTCCGGCGAGCAGCAGATAAGCCGCGACGGCGATCCACAACGCAGCACCGACCGCGTATTTGATCTGCGGCGTGACCCCGGTCTTCGACGACCAGTACGCTTCGATGAACGCCGCGATCAACAGGAACAGCATGACCCCGCACACCAGCAGCACGCTTTTGCGCGCGGCCTCCACCAGCGCTTCGCCGCGCGTCAGCCGCCCGGGCGCAATCACGCTCCAGCCCAGTTTCAGCCCCGCCGCCCCCGCCAGGGCAATGGCCGTCAGCTCGAAGGCGCCGTGGCCAATCACGAATGACCAGAACGTCTGGCCAAAACCGATTTCGGTCAGGTGCCCGGCCACCGCACCGATGACCAGCCCGTTGTAGAACAGGAAAAATGCGCTGCCCACGCCCAGCAGCAAACCGCTGGCGAAGGTCTGGAAGGCGATGCCGATGTTGTTCATCACGTAATAACCGAACATCACCCAGTCCTCACTGGCCGCCCGTTCGGCCGAGCGCCCGAGGTGCCCGGCCACCGGGTCGTACATGCTCTGCATCTCGCGCACCTGTTCGGCGGGGATCAGGTGGTAGATCAGTTCGGGAAAGGCATACACCAGCAAGGCGAAGCCGATCAGGCTGCCGAAAAACACCAGGCCAGCGGCCAGCACGAATGGCCATTCGGCGCGCACCAGCCGGGGGAAGTCAGCGAGGATGAAACCGAGCAGGTTGGCGGCGAAGCGACTGCGGTGCCGATACAGCTGCTGGTGGCCGCGCAACACCAGTTGTTGCAGCGAGTCGATCAGAAAACTGCTGTAGCCGCGCTCCTGCGCCAATGCCAGATGCTGGCAGAGGCGTCGATAAGCCTTGGGGAATCCGGCCACCTGCGAAGTGTCCTTGCCACGTTCGAGGCGTTCCAGAGCCAGCGTGAAACGCTCCCATTCGGCCTTGTGGCGAGCTTCGAAAAGACTTTGCTTCATGTCGGACCCAGCAAGCCGCGTGCGATGCCATTGAGCTCGCTGAGCGCTTTGGGTGCCGGGATGTGCAGCGGCTGGGCGAGCAGGGCGGCCAGCTCATTGACCCGCGCCGGCGACAGTTCGGCCTGGCGTTCGGCGAAGGCGAGCAGGGCCCGTTGTTCGCTGAGGTTGAGCGGCACGGGCGAGCGGCGCGGCTGGACGTCGGGTAATTGCGGGCGAAGCAGGGCGGGTTCGCTGTAGACCACCAGAGTGCCGGCGGCGATGTCGCCCAGGCGTTTGAAGGTGGGATGTTGCAGGCAACTGATGGCGCCAAAGGCGTAACCGAAGGGCAGCAGATCGACAAAACGCAGCAGGTTGCGCAGCAGCGACGCCGACCAGCCAACCGGTGTGCCGTTGTCGTGGATCACTCGCAGGCCCATCCATTGCTTGCCTGGCGAACGGCCCTGACGCAGCACTTCGAACAGCACCATGTACCACCAGCTGACGGCAAACAGCAGCAACGAACCCAGGCCCATGCCGAGCTGGCCAAGAAACGCCAGCACCAGGAACAGCACGCCGAGGATGGCGCCGCGAATGCCCAGGTCGATGCCGAAGGCGAGGCTGCGCACCAACAGACCGGCCGGGCGCAACGGCAGGTCAATGCCCTCCGGGGTTTCCACCGGATAGCGGGTATCGAGTGGCGGGTTCAGCGGTGCTTTCCGTGGCAGTGCTGTGTTCTCGAGCATGGGCTACCTGATGGGGCCGGATCGGGATACGAGATTTGTCCGATGCTAGCAGCCTCTTGGGGGAAAACGACATAACTATGTATTGCACCGCGTGTGGCGCAGGCTGGCCGAATGACACGGCGCTGGCCGCAATGGCGGTTGAACGCCTAGACTTTGCTGATCTCAAGTTCAGGAACCGCCCGTGACTTCAATCTTCTGGTACGACTACGAAACCACCGGCATCAATCCGCGCAATGACCGTCCGCTGCAGGTCGCCGGGATTCGCACCGACCACGATCTCAATGAAATCGACGAACCGGTCAACCTCTACTGCCAGCCCAGCGAAGACATCCTGCCGCACCCGGCGGCGTGCGCCATTACCGGTATCACCCCGAGCCGTCTCGCCGAACAGGGTTTGAGCGAAGCCGACTTCATGACTCGGGTGCATGCGCAACTGGCGGCACCCGGAACTTGCGGTGCGGGTTACAACACCCTGCGTTTCGACGACGAGATGACCCGCTACAGCCTCTATCGCAATTTCTTCGACCCGTATGCCCGTGAATGGCAGGGCGGCAACAGTCGTTGGGACCTGATCGATGTGGTGCGCGCCGCGTATGCGTTGCGCCCCGACGGTCTGGTCTGGCCGACCGATGACGAAGGCAAGGTCACCCTCAAGCTCGAACGCCTGACGGTCGCCAACAACATCGACCATGGGCATGCTCACGAAGCGCTCTCGGACGTACGTGCCACCATCGCCCTGGCGCGGTTGATCCGCGAGAAACAGCCGAAGTTGTATGAGTGGCTGTTCCAACTGCGCAGCAAACAGAAAGTCATGGATCAGATTCGCCTGTTGCAGCCGCTGGTGCACATCTCCGGGCGCTTTTCGGCGGCGCGCCACTATGTTGGTGTGGTATTGCCATTGGCCTGGCATCCGCGCAATCGCAATGCCCTGATCGTCTGTGACTTGCACCTTGACCCGCAAGGTCTGCTCGATCTGGACGCCGAAACGCTGCGTCAGCGCCTGTACACCCGTCGCGACGACCTCGCCGAGGGGGAACTGCCGGTGCCGCTCAAACTGATTCACATCAACCGTTGTCCGGTGGTGGCGCCGTTGTCGGTATTGCGTGCCGCAGATCAGCAGCGCCTGGATCTGGACATGGCGCTCTACCAGACGCGTGCGCTGCGGCTAAGTGACGCACAACAAGTTTGGAAAGATAAAGTAACGGCAATTTATGCCAGCGAAGATTTCACCCCGAATGAAGATCCGGAGCAGCAGTTGTACGATGGATTTATCGGTGATCGCGATCGGCGCCTGTGCGAGCAAGTGAGGACAGCGGATCCGGCGCAATTAGCGCAAGAGCACTGGCCGTTCGATGATGAACGTCTGCCGGAATTACTCTTTCGATATCGCGCACGCAACTTTCCCGATACGTTGAGTTTTGCCGAGCAAGAGCGCTGGAGAATATTCTGCCGGCAGCGTTTGTCCGAGCCGCACATGGGCGCACCTAATACCCTGCAATCTTTTGCCGAAGCCGTGCAGCAATGGGCGCTTAGTGCTACGCCGATGCAGAATCAAGTGCTCAATGAGTGGCAGAATTATGTCCAGGCATTGCGCAAACGTTTGAATCTTTGAAATCGAACATAGTGCGTCGATGAAACATCACGCATAAAAAAACGCCAGCGTATGCTGGCGTTTTTCATGGGTCGCAGAGGCTATCGGCGACCGGCGTTGCGGCTTAGCCCAGCAGGGTAGCCCAGCCTTCAACCACGTCACCGCCCCACTTGGCTTTCCACTCTTTCAGGGTCTTGTGGTTGCCACCTTTGGTTTCGATGACTTCGCCGTTGTGCGGGTTTTTGTATTGTTTAACTTTGCGTGCGCGCTTGGTGCCAGTAGTTTTGACTGCGACGCCACGGGTGCCTTTGGTTTTCGATTCCGGATCCAGCAGGGCGATGATGTCGCGCAGGGACTTGGAGTATTCGCCCATCAGGGTGCGCAGTTTGCCTTCGAATTCCAGCTCGGCTTGCAATTTGTCGTCTTGCGACAGATTCTTCAAACGGGCTTGCAGCTCTTTGATAGCTTCTTCGGTGGCGCGATATTCGTTGATCAAGGACATGGTAACTACCTTATGCGGATGTGTTGAATGGCAGGGGACAGTGCCGCAATAATAGTCAGGCTGTTTCATCAAGTAAACATTTAAGCGGTTTTTTTATTTGAATTAGTTACGTGAAATAACCGGTAAATTGAATGGTCATCTAAATAATGTGATGCAGTCATCACGAATATTCACAATTATCTGGCCGAACAGCTTCACGAGCACATCATCGCTTTGTCGTACAGTGCGCTCAGGCGCCATGAGCCGCGCCTTCTCGGGGCGAGTGCTGATCAATACTGCAGTTTCCGCGCACAGTCGCTAGAATGGCCGCCTTTGCGAAGTTCTGGAGTTTCCCCCTCATGCGCACCTTTCGGTTGGTGATTTCCTGCCCTGACCGCGTTGGCATCGTTGCCAAAGTCAGTAACTTTCTGGCATCCCACAACGGCTGGATCACCGAAGCGAGCCACCATTCGGATAATCAGAACGGCTGGTTCTTCATGCGTCACGAGATCCGCGCCGATTCGCTGCCGTTCGGTATTGAAGTGCTGCGCGAGAAGTTTGCGCCAATCGCCGAAGAGTTCTCGATGGACTGGCGCATCACTGACACCGAGCAGAAGAAACGCGTGGTACTGATGGCCAGCCGCGAATCCCACTGCCTGGCCGACTTGCTGCACCGCTGGCACAGCGACGAACTCGATTGCGAAATCTCCTGCGTGATTTCCAACCACAATGACCTGCGCAGCATGGTCGAGTGGCACGGCATTCCTTATTACCATGTCCCGGTCAATCCGCAGGACAAGGAGCCAGCGTTCGCCGAAGTCTCGCGTCTGGTCAAACAGCACGACGCCGAAGTGGTGGTGCTGGCGCGCTACATGCAGATCCTGCCGCCGGCGCTGTGCCGCGAATACGCGCACAAGGTGATCAACATTCACCACAGTTTCCTGCCGTCGTTCGTCGGTGCCAAGCCGTACCATCAGGCGTCGCTGCGCGGCGTGAAGCTGATCGGCGCGACTTGCCACTATGTGACCGAAGAGCTGGACGCCGGTCCGATCATCGAGCAGGACGTGGTGCGCGTCAGCCACAGCGACAGCATTGAAGACATGGTGCGTTTCGGCCGTGACGTCGAGAAGATGGTGTTGGCCCGTGGCCTGCGTTATCACCTCGAAGACCGCGTGCTGGTGCATGGCAACAAGACCGTGGTGTTCTGATCTACCCCACGCGTGCTTGAATAAAGAAGGGCCTGGGCGTTCAATCGTCCCAGGCCCTTTTTTCGTTTCAGCCCTTGAGGAACTGCCCGTGAGCGATCCACTGGACAAAGCCACTTCGAAAGCGCCGGCCACATTGGGCGAAGGTTGTCTGAGCCGTTATGACCCGGATGACCTGAGCCCGGAAGACGGCACCGAGTTTCCCGGCGCCGCCGAGTTGTGGGAGCAGATGAAGGAGGCGGACGAACCTAAGAAGCCTGCCTGATCTTCAGCAGCTTCTTGAGCAATGGCCGCCCCAGCATCAACAGAAACACCGGGCCGCCCACCACCAGATAGAAATAGAACGTCACCACCCGCCAGATCAGGATCGCTGCCGCCGCGGTGGATTTGCCGATCATCGGTGCCAGCAGCGCCGCCGAAGTCAGTTCCGCCGCCCCCGCGCCACCGGGCAACAGGCTCATTTGACCAGCCCCCAGCGACAGCATCTGCACCAGAAAACTCCAGGCCCACTGCAGGTCCGCGCCGAGTCCGCGCAGGGCCAGATACAGCACGCTGTAACGCAGCAGCCAGTGCATGCAGGTCAGGGCGAAAACCTTGGTCAGCGTCTGCCACGGCAACTTGAGTGTGTCGATAAACGCATCGAGAAAATGCAGCAGCTTGCGTGCCCAGCGCCGGCGCGTGGCCGGTTGCACGTTGAGGCGGGCGAGCAGGCGTCCGCTCAGAAGAATCAGGCGACGGTGGTAGCGCGCCAGCAGCACGCAACTGAACAGACCACCGAACAGTGACACGGCGCTGACCATCAGCAGCCACTCCAGACGATCACTGAGGTGCTGGAACAACGCGTAAATCAGAATCCCGCTCAGGGCGCAGAGAAAGAACAGCAGATCGCTCAACTGATCCATGGCAAACACCGCACTGCCTCGGGCCGGGCGCACGCCGCTGCGCGCCAGCAAGGCCATGATCGTCAGCGGCCCGCCACTGCCGCCGGGCGTGGCGCAGTAGGCGAACTCCGCGGCCATCACCACACCGAGGCTTTTCAGCGGCGTGACCCGATCGCGCTGATCGCCCAGCAGCAGGCGCAGGCGCAGGGTGTTGATGCCCCAGCAAAGCAGAATCATGCCGAACATGATCAGCAGCCAGTGCAGCGGAAAGTTCTGCAACCGCGCGCCGATCTCGCCGCCGCCGAGCAGCACCGGGATCAGTACAGCGGCGAGCAGGCCGATCAACAACACGATGCCGCGACTCATGCAGCGCGCTCCATTCGCTCGCGGTGCTCGGTGAGCCAGTCGATTTTGCTCATGGGCGTGCGTCCTTCTGCCAGCAGCCGTTCAAGGGTTTGCAGCCAGTAAGACCGCGCGAATGGGTGGCGCATGTCTACCGGGTGCAAGCCTAGACGAATCACCGCGGCGTCGCGCCAGTGCTGTTGGCGCTGTTCGCTGACGATTTTTGACAAACCCCGGCGCCAGGCACTGCGCGCGCTCCAGACCAGACCCGGGGCGTTGATGGCGGTGAAATCCGGCAATTGATAAAGATGTTGCGGGTCGCTGGTGTAGCTCAATGACGTTTCACGAAGGGCCTGGCGGGTGCCCTCGCTCATCAGCCAGGCCGGGGCGACGAAACCGTGCAACGGCCAGCCATTGCGCCGGAACAGTTCGATGCCGTCGCGCAGTCGCGCCAGGGCGGCTTCGCGGGACAGGCGATAAAACTCCCCTTCGTGGGTGTAGATTCGGCGCATGAACCAGTCGCGCGGCGTGGTCGGAGCCGGCTCGCGGTCGTCATGGAAAAAACCGTGCAAGGCCAGTTCATCGCCACGGGCCACGCGCTCGCCGAGCATTCGGCAAAACGCGGGATGATCCTCAAGCGCATCGTGGCCATGGAAATCCGGAACGACCAGCCAGGTCATCGGCACGCCGCCCATTGCGTCGACCGCCTCGACAAATGGCCGATAATCCGCCCACGTCGACGGTGCCACGTCGTGCAGCACCAGCAGCACTGCGCGGTCATTCAAGGAATCAGCCATTGGCCACCCTGGGCAGAGAGTGACCGAGCACCGCGTGGTAATGGCCGAGCAGGCTGTCGACCACGCTGTCCCAGGAATAACGCCGTTCGACGTGTTGCCGCGCCTGTTGGCCGAGTTTCACGCAGCCGCGACTGAACAGCTCGCGCACGGCATTGGCCATGGCTTGCGGGTTGTTCGGTGCACAAAGCAAGCCGCAGTCTTCGGCGACGATTTCTTCAAACGCCCCGGCCGCCACGGCGACTACCGGAATCCCGCAGGCCATGGCTTCAAGGATCACCAGACCGAAGGTTTCCTGGTCACCGGCATGGATCAGGGCATCGGCGCTGGCCATCAACCGGGCCACGGTGGCGGCAGGACAGAACCCGTCGATCACGCTGACATTGTCCGGCACCACGGCGGGCATCGATGAACCGACCAGCAACAGGTGATAGCGCGGGCCGAGGCGTTGCATGCATTTGAGCAGCACCGGCAGGTTCTTTTCTTTGGAGCCGCGTCCGGCAAAAATCAGCAGACGGGTGTCTTCGGCAATTCCCAGTTCGGCGCGCAAGCCCCCGTCGCGGGCGCCTGGATGGAAGGTTTGCAGATCCACCCCCAGCGGCTGCACGAACACGTTGCGCACCCCCAGGCCCTGGAGCTTGTCGGCCATCACCTGACTCGGCGCCAGCACCCGGTCGAAGTTGCCGTACAGTTTGCTGACGTAAGCCTCGACATTCGGCGTGACCCAATGGCCCATTCGGTTACTCACCAGCAACGGCAGGTCCGAGTGATAAAAGCCGATCACCGGTACATCCAGTTGACGCCGCGCGTCGAGCGCCGCCCAGGCAGTCAGGTACGGGTCGCCGACTTCGATCAGATCCGGTTGCAAGTCCTGCAGGACATTGCGCCACGGCGCAAGACGCACGGGGAAGCGATAACCTTTGCCGAAGGGCAGGGCAGGTGCGGGCACTGTGTAGACGCCGTCGTGTTCACCGAAGTGCGCACCGGGGATCAACAGGCTGTGGCGAATGCCCGGTTTGACGCCCAATCGTCGATGCTTGGCGTCCAGGTACGTGCGTACGCCGCCGCTGGCCGGGGCGTAGAACATGGTGATATCGGCGATGTGCACAATGACGAGCCCTCCGCTGTGCTGCTCTCCCTTGGTTGACCTTTATCCAGAATAGATGTTCGGTCGGGAATTGGCGGTGGGTCTCAAGGGTAATAAGATCGCAGCCTGCGGCAGCTCCTACACAGGATGTGTGTTCACCCTGTAGGAGCTGCCGCAGGCTGCGATCTTTTGATCTTAGATGCGGAAACTTCCGACCAACTGCTGCAGCCGCGAAGCCTGCTGCTCCAGATCCGAACAGGCGCGCAAGGTCGCCTGCAGGTTTTCGACGCCTTCCTGGTTCAATGTGTTGATTTCGGTGATGTCGACGTTGATCGACTCGACCACCGCTGTCTGCTCCTCGGTCGCGGTGGCCACCGACTGGTTCATCCCGTCGATCTCGCCGATGCGCTGGGTCACGCTGTTCAGGCGTTCGCCGGCAAGATTGGCGATTTCCACGCTGTCCTGGCTGTGGCGCTGGCTGTCGCTCATGGTACTCACCGATTCACGGGCGCCGACTTGCAGCTCCTCGATCATGGTTTGCACCTGCTGCGCCGATTCCTGAGTGCGGTGCGCCAGGTTGCGGACTTCGTCGGCGACCACGGCAAAACCGCGTCCGGCTTCACCGGCACGTGCCGCTTCGATCGCGGCATTGAGCGCCAGCAGATTGGTCTGCTGGGAGATGCTGGTGATCACTTCCAGAATCTGCCCGATGTTCACGGTTTTGCTGTTCAGCGACTCGATATTGGTGCTGGAGGCGCTGAGCATGCTCGACAGTTGGTTCATCGCCTTGATGCTGCGATCCACCACTTGCTGGCCGTCTTCGGCGAGGCCGCGGGCGTCGCTGGCCTGGTTCGAGGCTTGTGCGGCGTTGCGCGCGATTTCCTGGGCGGCAGCGCCCAGTTGATTGATCGCGGCGGCGACGCTGCTGGTGCGCGAGGCTTGCTGGTCGGAGTTGTACATCGACGAGTTGGACGCGGCGACCACGCGCAGCGCGACCTCGTTGACCTGGCCGGTGGCCGACGACACTTCGCGGATCGAGCCGTGGATACGCTCGACGAAGCGGTTGAATGCGGTACCCAGCACGCCGAATTCATCGTTGTTGACGATAGTCAGGCGCTTGGTCAGGTCGCCCTCGCCATCGGCGATGCCTTCCATGGCGCGGGTCATGACGTGCAGCGGCTGAATCAGCAGGCGAATCAGCATGCCCAGCAGCGCAATGATGATCACCACCGCAATCACGGTGGCAATCACCGCCGAGGTGCGGAACTCGCTGAGCATCGAGAAGGCTTTGTCCTTGTCCACCGACAGACCGATGTACCAGTTCACCGACGGCAGGCCTTTGATCGGGGTGAAGCTGACGATGCGCGTCTTGCCGTCGACGGTGATTTCACTGAAGTCGCTGCTGATGCGCGGGGTGTCCTGCGGATAGGCTTCTTTCAGTGACTTCATCACCAGCGCCTTGTCCGGGTGCACGAGGATCTTGCCGTCGGCGCTGACCAGGAACGCGTAGCCCATGCCGGAGAAGTCGCGGGCGGTGAGGGTGTCGACCAGGGTTTGCAGGCTCAGGTCGCCGCCCACCACGCCGACGCTTTGACCGGCTTTTTTCGAGGCGGTGGCGATGGAGATGATCAACTGTCCGGTGGCGGCGTCGATGTACGGTTCGGTCAGGGTCGAGGCGCTGCTGCTCTCGGCACCTTTATACCAAGGGCGCACCCGTGGATCGAAGCCGTCCGGCATCTTTACGTCCGGGCGGATGGTGAAGTGACCGGTGGCATCGCCCAGGTACGTGGCCATGAACGTCGAGGTCAGGGATTTCTGCTCCAGCAGGCTGGCGACGTTGGCCGGTTCCGGGTTGATGGCGATGTTCTGCGCGGCGTTCTCGACCAGCAGAATGCGCCCGTTGAGCCAGGTCTGAATGTTGTCGGCGGTGACTTCGCCCATCTCGTTGAGATAGTTGTTCAGGTCATCGCGGATCGCGTTGCGTTGCAGCCAGTCGTTGTACAGCGTGAACGAGGCGAAAGCGGCGATGACGATGAGGGCGGCGGCAAGCAAAATTTTATGGCTGAAGCGCAGGTTTTTGTTCATGGCTTGGGGTTCCGCTAAGGTCTTAATGTCCTGGGCGTGCTTTTATAAAGACGCGCAATATGGGCAAGGGTGAAAAAAACTGATATTTCCGGCTCTCCTTAGGGAAATGTCCGACCGACTTTTCAGTCAGGTTCTCGCCCTTAGCTATCGGCCACAGCGGATTAAAGATTAACCATAGGTGACAAAATGCCTGACACATCGCAACTCGTTATCGGCGCCGATCTGGCGGGGCAACCGATTGCTCAGGCCATGCGCCTGGCCAACCGCCACGGGCTGATCGCCGGTGCGACCGGGACCGGCAAGACCGTGACTTTGCAACGTCTTGCCGAAGCGTTCAGTGACGCCGGGGTCGCGGTGTTCGCCGCCGACATCAAGGGCGACCTGTGCGGCCTGGGCGCTGCCGGCAATCCGCAGGGCAAGGTCGCCGAGCGCATCGCCGGGATGCCGTGGCTCGACCACAAGCCGCAGGCCTATCCGGTAACGCTGTGGGACATTCACGGCGAATCCGGTCATCCGTTGCGCACTACCTTGAGTGAAATGGGCCCGCTGCTGATCGGCAGCCTGCTGGAACTGACCGACAGCCAGCAGTCGGCGCTGTACGCGGCGTTTAAAGTGGCAGACCGCGAGGGCCTGTTGCTGCTGGATCTGAAAGACCTCAAGGCGCTGCTCAATCACCTCAAGGACAACCCGCAACTGTTGGGCGAAGACGCGGCGCTGATGACCACCGGTTCCAGCCAGGCGCTGTTGCGCCGGCTGGCGACCCTGGAGCAGCAGGGCGCTGAGGCGTTGTTCGGCGAACCGGCGCTGCAACTCGAAGACATTCTGCAACCGGCCGCCGATGGTCGTGGGCGGATTCACTTGCTCGATGCCAGTCGTCTGGTACATGAGGCGCCAAAGGTCTACGCGACGTTCCTGCTGTGGCTGCTGGCCGAGCTGTTCGAACAGTTGCCGGAGCGCGGCGATGCCGACAAACCGCTGCTGGCGCTGTTCTTCGATGAAGCGCATTTGTTGTTCGGTGATACGCCCAAGGCGTTGCAGGAGCGTCTGGAGCAGGTGGTGCGGCTGATCCGCTCGAAAGGCGTGGGTGTTTATTTCGTCACCCAGTCGCCGGGGGATTTGCCGGATGACGTGCTGGCGCAACTTGGCCTGCGCATCCAGCACGGTTTGCGCGCGTTTACCGCCAAGGAACAGAAATCCCTGCGCGCGGTGGCCGATGGCTTCCGGCCGAATCCGGCGTTCGATACGTTATCGGTATTGACGGAGCTGGGCATCGGCGAAGCGCTGGTCGGGACGCTGCAGGAAAAAGGCACGCCGGAAATGGTCCAGCGGGTGCTGGTGGCGCCGCCGCAGTCGCGGATCGGGCCGCTGAGCGAAACCGAACGCACCGTACTGATCGCCGGGTCGCCGTTCAAGGGCCGTTATGACAAACCGATCGATCGTGAATCGGCGTATGAAATCCTGATGGGCCGCAAGGATCTGGCGCCGGAGGCGGATGCGCCAGCGGGTAAGCCGGCAGCCGAAGAACCGAGCCTGGCCGATCGGGCCGGGGAATTCCTGGGGACTGCGGCGGGGCAGGCGCTGAAGTCAGCGATGCGTCAGGCGGCGAACAATCTCGGCAAACAACTGGTGCGCGGGCTGATGGGATCGTTGCTCGGCGGCAGCAAACGCCGCTAAAAGCAAAGATCGCAGCCTGCGGCAGATCCTGCAGGGGAACGCATTCCCAATGTAGGAGCTGCCGCAGGCTGCGATCCTTTGATCTTGCCTTCAGCTTTTGTCTTTGGCGTGCGCCGCCAGACGCTCAAGCGCTGCACGCAGGCCAGGATCGCTGATCCCGTCGGCCGTTGACTGAATCGTCTGCGCTGCATCCGGTGACAAATCCATCGAGTGTCCGCCTGGCCGATGCTGGACCAGTGGCGGTTGCACGCGGAACAGGATGCGCGTCAGGTTGGCGAATTCTTCGAACAGCTGCAGTTGGCGTTGCAGGCGTTTTTGCTGGTAACGCAGACGCGTCGCCCAGTGCCCGTCGGTCACCACCAGCGTCAATTGGCCTTCACGCCACTTGGCCACATGGCAATGCGTGCGGGCGGCCGGTTGCAGCTGGCTTTCAAGCAGGCGTTGCAGATGAGCGAGGCGTTGGGCATGGCCGAGAATGGCTTTGAGCGGCTTGGCTTCGCGTAGCAGAACGGCGGGCGCTCTGGCTGTGAGGGGGCGAAATGCCATGATCGAACACCTGAAGTAACAGAAGCGCCATGGTAGCAGAAAGCAACGGAACCACTCGCCCATTGCTTTTGTCCCTGCTTTACCCATTAAATCAACAACTAACTTCTTGCCTTGATGGGTTGAAGTTGAGCAAAACGCCCTTATTTTAAGTGAGCCCCGTCAAAGCGCAGTGCCAGCATCGTGGAATATCGCCACTTTCCTCACCACCGTTTCCGGGTAGAATGCTCGTTCGCATGCGGCCATGAGGGCTGCACGGGCGACTCACGGGGCCGCCCTCCATCCCTTTAGTGTGGAAGATCCTGCCGATATGTTTGCGCCTTTGTTAAAGAAACTTTTTGGAAGCAAGAACGAGCGTGAAGTCAAACGCATGCTCAAGACGGTGCAGCTCGTCAATGCCTTCGAAGAGCAAATGGTGGCCCTTTCGGACGATCAATTGCGTGCCAAGACCAACGAGTTCAAGGCCCGTATCGCCAAAGGGGAATCCCTCGACAAGCTATTGCCTGAAGCCTTCGCGGTCGCCCGTGAAGCCGGCAAGCGCGTCATGGGCATGCGCCACTTCGACGTCCAGTTGATCGGCGGCATGACCTTGCATGAAGGCATGATTGCCGAGATGCGTACCGGCGAGGGTAAAACCCTCGTGGCCACCCTGGGCGTTTACCTCAACGCGCTGTCCGGCAAGGGCGTGCACGTTGTGACCGTGAACGACTACCTGGCCCGCCGCGACGCCAACTGGATGCGTCCGCTGTATGAGTTCCTCGGCCTGACCGTCGGCGTCGTAACGCCGTTCCAGCCGCCGGAAGAGAAGCGCGCCGCCTACGCTGCCGACATCACCTACGGCACCAATAACGAATTCGGTTTCGACTACCTGCGCGACAACATGGCGTTCAGCATGGAAGAGAAATTCCAGCGCGAACTCAATTTTGCCGTGATCGACGAAGTCGACTCCATCCTCATCGACGAAGCCCGTACCCCGCTGATCATTTCCGGTCAGGCCGAGGACAGTTCCAAGCTGTACATGGAGATCAACAAACTGATCCCGCAGCTTGAACTGCATGTCGAAGAAGTCGAAGGCCAGGTCACCAAGGCCGGTCACTACACCATCGACGAGAAGACCCGTCAGGTCGAACTCAACGAAGCCGGTCACCAGTACATCGAAGAAATGCTCACCGGCGTCGGCCTGCTGGCCGAAGGCGAGAGCCTGTATTCGGCGCATAACCTGGGCCTGCTGACCCACGTTTATTCGGGTCTGCGTGCGCACAAGCTGTTCCACCGCAACGTCGAATACATCGTGCAGGACGGTCAGGTCGTACTGGTCGATGAACACACCGGTCGTACCATGCCGGGTCGTCGTCTGTCCGAAGGCCTGCACCAGGCCATCGAAGCCAAGGAAGGTCTGAACATCCAGGCCGAGAGCCAGACCCTGGCCTCGACTACGTTCCAGAACTACTTCCGTCTGTACACCAAGCTGTCCGGCATGACCGGTACCGCTGACACCGAAGCGTTCGAATTCCACCAGATCTACGGCCTGCAGGTCATGGTCATTCCGCCGAACAAGCCGTTGGCGCGTAAAGACTACAACGACCTGGTGTTCCTGACCGCCGAAGAGAAATACGCGGCGATCATCAACGACATCAAGGAAGGCATGGCCCAGGGCCGTCCGATCCTGGTGGGTACCGCGACCATCGAAACCTCCGAGCACGTGTCCAGCCTGCTCAACAAGGAAGGTATCGAGCACAAGGTACTGAACGCCAAGTTCCACGAAAAAGAAGCCGAGATCATCGCGCAAGCCGGTCGTCCGGGCGCCCTGACCATCGCCACCAACATGGCCGGTCGTGGTACCGACATCCTGTTGGGCGGCAACTGGGAAGTGGAAGTCGCGGCGCTGGAAAACCCGAGCCCCGAGCAGATCGCCCAGATCAAGGCCGACTGGCAGAAACGTCACCAGCAAGTGCTGGAGTCCGGCGGTCTGCAGGTGATCGCCTCCGAGCGTCACGAATCCCGTCGTATCGACAACCAGTTGCGTGGCCGTGCCGGCCGTCAGGGTGATGCCGGTTCCAGCCGCTTCTACCTGTCGCTGGAAGACAGCCTGATGCGCATTTTCGCCTCTGACCGGGTGAAGAACTTCATGAAAGCCCTGGGCATGCAGCCGGGCGAAGCGATTGAGCACCGCATGGTGACCAACGCGATCGAGAAGGCGCAGCGCAAGGTTGAGGGCCGCAACTTCGACATCCGCAAGCAACTGCTCGAGTTCGACGACGTCAACAACGAACAGCGTAAAGTGATCTATCACATGCGTAACACGTTGCTGGCCGCCGACAACATCGGTGAAACCATCGCCGACTTCCGTCAGGACGTGCTCAACGCCACCGTCAGCGCGCACATTCCGCCGCAATCGCTGCCAGAGCAGTGGGACGTGGCCGGTCTGGAAGCGTCGATTGCCAGCGACTTCGGGGTGAAACTGCCGATCCAGCAATGGCTCGACGAAGACGATCACCTGTACGAAGAGACCCTGCGCGAGAAGCTGATGGTCGAGCTGATGGCGGCGTACAACGAGAAAGAAGATCAGGCCGGTGCCGAAGCACTGCGCTCGTTCGAGAAGCAGATCGTTCTGCGCGTGCTGGACGACCTGTGGAAAGACCATCTGTCGACCATGGATCACCTGCGTCACGGCATCCACCTGCGTGGCTACGCCCAGAAAAATCCGAAGCAGGAATACAAGCGCGAGTCGTTCACGCTGTTCTCCGAGCTGCTGGATTCGATCAAGCGCGACTCGATCCGTGTGCTGTCGCACGTTCAGGTGCGCCGCGAAGATCCGGAAGCCGAAGAACAACGCCTGCGTGAGGAAGCCGAAGCACTGGCCGCGCGCATGCAGTTCGAACACGCCGAGGCCCCTGGTCTGGAGCAGCCGGAAGTATTGGGTGAAGAGGTCGATGTAGCCCTCGCCACCGCGCCGGTGCGCAACGAGCAGAAGCTGGGTCGCAACGAACTGTGCTACTGCGGTTCGGGCAAGAAATTCAAGCATTGCCACGGGCAGATCCAGTAACTCCCGTTTCAATCGCTGAAATACCCGCGCCGCGACCGGCTCCTGCCGTCGCGGCGTTTTGCCATTTACACCACCGCCATCACTCTGAGCGGTGCTGACATCATTGAGTAAGGAGCGCATTCATGGCTGTTGGTCTTGGTCCTTTGCCAACGTTGCACCCGGTTGCCGGTTTTGAACTCGGTATTGCCTCGGCCGGCATCAAGCGCCCCGGGCGCAAGGATGTGGTAGTGATGCGCTGCGCCGAAGGTTCGACCGTGGCCGGTGTGTTCACCTTGAACGCCTTTTGCGCCGCGCCGGTGATCCTGGCGAAAAAGCGCGTGCAGAACGACGTGCGTTATCTGCTGACCAACACCGGCAACGCCAACGCCGGCACCGGTGAGCCGGGCCTGGCGGCTGCCGAGCGCACCACGGCGAAACTGGCCGAACTGACCGGTGTCGATGCCAGCCAGATCCTGCCGTATTCCACCGGTGTGATCGGTGAACCGCTGCCGGTCGAGAAGATCGAAGGCGCGCTGCAAGCGGCGCTGGATGATCTGTCGGAAAACAACTGGGAAGCCGCCGCCACCGGCATCATGACCACCGATACCCTGCCCAAGGGCGCCAGCCGCCAGTTCCAGCATGACGGCGTGACCATCACCGTTACCGGCATCAGCAAAGGCGCCGGCATGATTCGCCCGAACATGGCGACCATGCTCGGCTACATCGCCACCGACGCCAAAGTTTCCCGCGATGTGCTGCACAACCTGATGCTCGACGGTGCGAACAAGTCGTTCAACCGCATCACCATCGACGGCGACACCTCGACCAACGACTGCTGCATGCTGATTGCCACCGGCAAGGCTGCCCTGCCGGAAATCACCCGTGCCGAAGGCGAGCTGTTCGCCAAGCTCAAGCAAGCGGTATTCGAAGTGTGCATGGACGTGGCCCAGGCCATCGTGCGTGACGGCGAAGGCGCGACCAAGTTCGTCACCGTTGAAGTCAACGGTGGCGGCAATCATCAGGAATGCCTGGACGTCGGCTACACCGTGGCCCACTCGCCGCTGATCAAGACCGCACTGTTTGCTTCCGATCCGAACTGGGGCCGTATTCTGGCGGCTGTCGGCCGTGCCGGCGTGCCGAACCTGGATGTGAGCAAGATCGACGTGTTCCTCGGCGACGTGTGCATCGCCAGCCGTGGCGCACGCGCAGCGACCTACACTGAGGCACAGGGTTCGGCGGTGATGCAGCAGGAAGAGATCACCATCCGTATCGAGCTGGGTCGCGGCGATTGCAGCGAAACCATCTGGACCACCGACCTGTCGCATGAGTACGTGAAGATCAACGCCGAATACCGCACCTGATCCAGGACCGGGTCGCTTGTTTCGCGAGCAGGCTCGCTCCCACAGGGGATTTGTGACAACACGATCCAATGTGGGAGCGAGCCTGCTCGCGAAGACGGCAGCTCAAGAGTACAAGTTTCCAGGTTTATCCACTGACGAAAAGGCGCCACACCATGTCCCTGCACCTGATCATCGGCGACAAACTGCTTTCTTCCTGGTCCTTGCGCGCCGCCCTGGCATTGGAACTGACCGGCGCCCCTTACAGCGAAGAGCTGATCAAGCTCGGCAAGCCCGACACCCGCGAGCGCCTGCTCAAGCATTCGCCGACCGCCAAGGTGCCGTTGCTGCAAACCTCTCGCGGCACCATCGCCGACTCCCTGGCGATTGCCGAATACCTGGCCGAACAGTTCCCGGCCGAACAGCTCTGGCCGAGCGATGTTTACGCTCGCGCTCAGGCCCGTTCTGCGTGCGCGCAGATGCACAGTGGCTTTTTCGCCATGCGCAATCACATGCCGTTCAACCTGAGCCACGATGCTCCGCTCAACCCGGTACCGCCGGAGGTGAAAGTCGATATCGAACGCATGCTCGCGTTGTGGGCTGAATGCCGTGCTGCCGCCACGGAGCCCGGGCCGTATCTGTTTGGCCGAGTGAGCCTGGCTGACGCGTTCTTCGCGCCGATCGCCGTGCGTCTGCGAACTTACCAGGTGCCGTTACCGGCGGTTGATCAAGCCTATGTTGAAACCGTCTACCAATGGCCCGCCTTCAAGGCGTGGCAAAAGGCTGGACTGGAGGAGTTGAATCCGTGAAACGCGTACACGTCGCCGCTGCCGTCATTCGTGACGACCGTGGCAAAATCCTGATCGCCCGCCGTGCCGATACCCAGCATCAGGGAGGTCTGTGGGAATTTCCCGGTGGCAAGGTCGAGGCTGATGAATCCGTCGAAAGCGCCTTGGCGCGGGAGCTGCACGAAGAGCTGGGCATTGTCGTTGGCGCCGCTCGTCCGCTGATCAAGGTTCGCCACGATTACCCGGACAAGCAGGTGTTGCTGGATGTCTGGGAAGTGTCGCAGTTCAGCGGCGAACCGCACGGTGCTGAAGGTCAGCCACTGGCCTGGGTCAACGCCAAGGACCTGCTGAACTACGAGTTCCCAGCCGCCAACCAGCCGATTGTCGCCGCCGCGCGTTTGCCCGGCGAATACTTGATCACCCCGGAAGATCTGGAAGCCCCGGCCCTGCTGCGCGGCATTCAGAAGGCGATTGCCGGCGGGATCAAACTGATCCAGCTGCGCGCACCGAACGGCTATGACCCCAAGTATCGAGACCTGGCGGTGGATGCAGTCGGCCTGTGTGCTGGCAAGGCGCAGTTGATGATCAAGGGGCCGTTCGAATGGCTTGGCGATTTCCCGGCTGCCGGCTGGCACATCACCGCCGCGCAACTGCGCAAATACGCCGAAGCGGGGCGCCCGTTGCCGGCGGAGCGCTGGCTCGCGGCTTCGTGCCATAACGCTGAAGAGCTGGCGCTGGCCGAGCAGATGGGCGTGGATTTCGTCACCCTGTCGCCGGTTCAGCCGACCTTGACCCATCCGAATGCGCAGCCGTTGGGTTGGGAGCAGGCGTCGACGTTGATCGAGGGCTTCAGTAAACCGGTGTTCTTGCTCGGCGGTGTTGGTCCGGTGGAGCGCGAGAAGGCTTGGGGTGTCGGGGCTCAGGGTGTGGCGGGGATTCGCGCATTCTGGCCGGATTCTCTGTAGAGGCAGCTGGCCTCTTCGCGAGCAGGCTCGCTCCCACAGGTTCTATGTTGTTCACATACCTGTGGGAGCGAGCTTGCTCGCGAAGGCGTCCTTACAGGCGCTAGATATCTGAAGGTTTGGCCGCCGGCTGCCACAGAATCTCCGCAATTCCCTGCCGCCGCGCAATCAGCCTTGCGGCCACAAACAGCAAATCCGACAACCGATTGATGTACGCCAACCCCACCCCGGCCAACGGCTCGATCGCATTCAAATGCTGACAGCGCCGCTCGGCACTGCGCGCCAGGCTGCGGCATACATGAGCCTGGGCGATCAGCATCGAACCGCCGGGCAGAATGAAATTCTCCAGCGGCCCCAATTCTTCATTCCATGCATCAATCGCTGCTTCCAGGCGTTCGATTTCCGCCGTGTTCAACGCCTGATAGGCCGGCATCGCCAGCTCACCGCCCAGATCGAACAAACGATGCTGGCAAGGCGCGAGCACCTCGATCAGTTCATTCAGATCGGGGAACGCCTCGCGCTCGGCGAGCAGCCCGGCCAGCAGCACACTGACCTGACTGTTCAGTGTGTCGACTTCGCCAATGGCTTCGATGCGCGGGTGATCCTTGGGCACGCGGCGGCCATCGCCCAGGCCGGTTTCGCCTTTGTCGCCGGTGCGGGTGTAGATCTTCGACAAACGAAAGCCCATGGGTTACCTCGTTAGTTGATTGGTTTCGGCGGGGATGGCTGCCGGTTGTGTCAGCGGCAGACGCAGGGTGAAACAGGTGCCCTGACCCGGCGCCGATTGCACTTCCATCTGGCCTTTGTGGTTGTTGGTGATGATGAAGTACGACACCGACAGCCCCAGCCCCGTGCCCTGGCCGATTTCCTTGGTGGTGAAAAAGGGCTCGAAGGTGCGTTTGCGCACGCTCTCGCTCATGCCGATGCCGTTGTCTTCGACCTGAATCTCGGCCCATGGCGGATTGAGTCGGGTGCGCAGAATGATCCGTCCCGGCTCGCTGTCATCGTCGCGCTGATGAATGGCTTGCGCAGCGTTTTTCAGCAGGTTGAGCAGCACCTGCTCCAGTTCGTTGGCGGTGCCAGGCACCGGGCCGAGCGCCGGGTCGAACTGGCGGATAATCGCCTGACCCTTGAAGTCGAAACCGATCGCCAGATCGAAGTCGTTGCCGGCAATTTCCACCGCTTGATCGATCAACGCGGGCAGATCGCACGGGGCCATTTGCCGGGTGCTGCGCCGGCTGAAGCTGAGCATGTGGGTGACGATTTTTGCCGCGCGGGCGCCGGCCTGCTGGATGCCGTCGAGCAGTTTCGGCACTTCACGGCTTTGCAGGTAGCGGTTGACCGTGTCCAGTTCGATGCCGAGCTGTTCAGCGGTTTCGAGGTTCTTCGGCAGATCCGCCGACAGCCGCCGGCGAATGTTCTGCACGTTGTGCAGGATTGCACCGAGCGGATTGTTGATCTCATGGGCCATGCCGGCGGCGAGGCCACCGACCGAGAGCATTTTTTCCGACTGCACCATCATTTCTTCCAGCGACAGGCGTTGGGTGATGTCGTCGATGCGGATCACCACGCCGCGCCCGGCACCGCCCATCAGTGGGTAGAAGGTCAGGGCGTAATGCTTGGGCTCGTCGTCCTTGAACCAGGTCACCCGCTCGATCTTCGCCACCGTGTGTTCTTCCACGGTCTGCTTGAGTTGCGGCAGAAACGGCTTGAGCGGTTCGAAGGCGAGGAAGATCGGCTGGTTCAGCGCTTCATCCAGGCGCGTGCCGGAGAGGGCGCTGGCCTCCTGGTTCCACTGGGTCACGTAGAGCTGCTCGTCGAGGGCGATCAGCGCCGAGGGCATGGAGTCGATGATGCTGTTGAGGTAGTTCTGGAAGCCGGTGAGCTTCTTCTCGATCTTGCTGCGAACCTGGACTTCCAGTTCCAGCTTGCGGTTGGTGTGACGGGTTTCTTCGGCCAGCCCCTGAGCTTGATCGTAGGCGGCCTGCGAGTCATCGCGGGCGCGCTTGAGCTGCTGCTCGCGGGCTTCGATGCGCGAGAGCATGGTGTTGAACGCCTCGGCGAGGCTGCCGATTTCGTCGTGATTGCCGCGCGAGGCGCGCAGGGCGTAGTTCTCTTCGCGAGTGACTTGGCGCGAGAGCTCCTCCAGCTCATGGATCGGGCGGGTGATCAGGCGTTTGATCTGCCGCGCAATCACCAACCACAGCAGCACACTGAAAATCAGAATGCCGAGGCTGGCCGTCAGGGTGCCGGTGTAAAACGCCATCGGCAGTTCACTGCTGGCCACCAGCAGCAGATGACCCGGTGCAGTGCCCGGGCGAGGCAGGGTGATCAATTGGTTGCTGCGAAACTCGGTGAGTTGCCAGGCTTCGATGTGTCGATAGCGTTCCGGCAGATTGAGCTTGTCGCCACGCTGCACCTGAGCGAGACGGTCACCTTTGCCGTCATACAGCGCTGCCGCGCGCAGCGGCGAGTAACTGTCGAGTTCCTTGAGCAGGCGTTCGGCGCTTTGTGGCGATTCCAGGGCTTGCGCGACCAGGCTCGGGTTGGAGATCAACCGGCCGATGGTCTGCAACGCCTGTGGCGCCATGCTTTCCTGGGAGATGTAATAGGCGGCGCTGATAAAGGTCAGGTTGGCGACCAGAAGAACGGTGGTCAACAACACCAGCAGGGCGGCCAGCAGTTTCTGGCCGACCGGCAGGTTTTCGAGGCGCTGGCGCAATGGCATCAGGTTTATCGCAGCAAAGGAACAAGTGGCCAGCGTAGCCGCTGCTCAGTCGCTGGGCAATCCAAGGCTGCGCAGATGCTCGACCAGACGCTGCTGCAATTGCTTGAGGTGCGGCAGGTTCAGTTGATGACGGGTGGCGACTTTGCAGGCGTGGCCCAGCAGGTAGCTGATTTCGGTGCGGCGCTGGTTCGCCACGTCCTGATACATCGACGAGTAGTTGGCCGCAGTGGCGTGGATCACTCGTTCGACTTCCTGTTGCAGATTGAGCGCCGCATCCGGTTGACCGCAACGCTCCAGCAACTCGGCCAGTTCCGCGCACAGCGTGGCGACTTCGCATTGATGCTGCTCCAGTCCGCCGTTACGGCAATTGTGGAGCACGGTCAAAGGATTGATCGCGCAATTGAGCGCCAGTTTGCGCCACAGCCGGGTGAGGATGTCGGTGCTCCATTCGTGGGGGATGTTCGCCGCTTGCAAGTCGTCCAGCCAGATCGGCGCCACCGGATGACCGGCATCGCCCAGCCAGGTGAAACCGTGCCCGGCAAACACCACGCGCCAGTCGCCGTCGCGGAACGCGCCTTCGGTGCTGGAGGCGCTGATGCAGCGTGCCTGCGGAACCACCGCTGCGACCGCGTCCTGACTGCCGAGGCCGTTCTGCAGCAGGATCAGCTCGGCATCTGCGCTCAGGCGCGGGGCGAGGCGGGCGACCGCGCTTTCGGCATCATAGGCTTTGCAGGCGACGAGCAGGCGGCGGATCGGCTCCGGGTCATCCGCCGTTTGCGCGGGGACGGCGTAGGTGGTGGCTGCGCCGTGCTCGACCAGGGTCAGCCCGCCGGCCGCCTGATAGCTGCGCAAACGCTCGGCATCACGCACGATCAGCCGTACCGGCAGACCCGCGCGGGCCAGACGCGTGGCCCAGAGGGTGCCGAGGCTCCCGGCGCCGAGAACGTGCCAGGGGGTGGACATCAGTTTTTCACTCGGTAAGGTACTGGCATGCAAGGCTCGCCGTGTTGGTGGGAAAAGACCCGTTATAATGAGCCGGATTTTAACCGCAAGCCAAGCGCGCTCCCTCCTGATCGAGCGCGCCTTTTTATTGGAGAGACTACATGCCGTCGTTCGACGTGGTATCCGAACTGGACAAACACGAGCTGACCAACGCGGTCGAGAACGCCGTGAAGGAACTCGATCGTCGTTATGACCTGAAAGGCAAAGGCAGCTTCGAGTTCAAGGAAAAGGACCTGACCGTCAACCTCACCGCTGAAGCCGGGTTCCAGCTGGAAGCGATGATCGAGATCCTGAAGCTGGCCCTGACCAAGCGCAAGATCGATGTGCAGTGCCTTGAAGTCAAAGACGCTTATGCCTCGGGCAAACTGATGAAGCAGGACGCGATTCTCAAGGAAGGCATCGACAAGGAGCTGGCGAAGAAAATCGTCGCTCACATCAAGGACGCCAAGCTCAAGGTGCAGGCCGCCATTCAGGGCGAACAGGTGCGTGTGACCGGCAAGAAGCGCGATGACCTGCAGGAAGCCATCGCGGCCCTGCGTGCCAAGGAATTCGGCATGCCGCTGCAGTTCAACAACTTCCGCGACTAAGCTCGGTCAGATGATCTGTGGGAGCGAGCTTGCTCGCGAAAGCTGTATGTCATTCAGCCATGAGTTGACTGACACATCGCCTTCGCGAGCAAGCTCGCTCCCACATTGTTTTATGTATACCTGGCGGTTTCTGCCGCTGATTTTTTACAGCCCGGGTAGCCGGAAATCAGGAGATGGAAGATGGATTTGAATGCTGAGGTAGACAACCTGGTCAAGGCGTCCCAGGCGTGGATTCCGATGATCATGGAATACGGCAGCCGTGTGCTGCTGGCGGTGATTACCCTGGCGATCGGCTGGTGGCTGATCAACAAGGTCACGCAAAAGCTTGGCGGTCTGCTTGCCCTGCGCATTGCCGACCTGGCGCTGCAAGGCTTTATCAGCAGCCTGGCGAACATCATCCTCAAGGTGTTGCTGATCGTCAGCGTGGCCTCGATGATCGGCGTGGAAACCACCTCGTTCGTGGCCGCGATCGGTGCTGCTGGCCTGGCCATCGGTCTGGCGTTGCAGGGCAGCCTGGCGAATTTCGCTGGCGGCGTGCTGATTCTGCTGTTCCGTCCGTTCCGTATCGGCGACTGGATCGAAGCGCAAGGCGTGGCGGGTACTGTCGACAGCATCCAGATTTTCCACACCGTGCTGCGTACCGGTGACAATAAGACCATCATCGTCCCGAACGGCAATCTGTCGAACGGCATCATCACCAACACCAACCGTCAGCCAACCCGCAAAGTGGTGTTCGACGTGGGTGTGGATTACGAAGCGGATCTGCAGAAAGCCCGTCAGGTACTGCTGGATCTGGCCAAGGATGAGCGCGTATTGCAGGACCCTGCGCCACAAGCGGTCATTTCGACGCTGGGTGACAGTTCGATCACTGTTTCCCTGCGTGTATGGGTTAAAACTGCAGACTACTGGGACGTGATGTTCATGTTTAACGAACAGTCGCGTGATCGTTTGAAGACGGCCGGTATTGATATTCCGTTTCCACAGCGGGTGATTCGTGTGGTTCAGGAAACAGCTACACAATGATAGGTTGCTAATTAAATGCCTGACTTGTTGGTCAGGCATTTATGACAAGTGACAGGCAATAAAAAAGGCCCATCCGAAGATGGGCCTTTTTTTATGCTTCCAAACTAACCACTGATAATTACAGGATGTTCAGTGGGTATTCGGTGATCAGGCGGAACTCTTTAACGTCGCCTTCGCCTTCGTCAGCGTTAGCAACGTGCCAGGCTTGACGGATGCGGAAGGACAGGTCTTTTGCTGGGCCAGACTGAACAACGTACTTGGCTTCGAAGTTGGTTTCGTGGTGTTTACCGTCTTCACCGTACAGGCCGGCGTAAGCGCTACCCGCTGGAGTGTGGGTACCGTCGATATCCCAACCTTTAACGTAACGAACCATGAAGCTCAGGCCAGGAACGCCGTACTCGGCCATTTTCAGGTCGTAACGGGCTTGCAGGGATTTCTCGCCTGCACCGTTGAAGTCGGAGTACTGGATGGAGTTGGCGAGGAAGATCGAGTCGCCACCACGGTTGTTCTTGCCTACGCCGATGTAGTCGAACGGAGTGTCGCCGTTGACCTTCTGGAAGGCCAGGGTGAAGGTGTGTGCCTTCAGGAACGACAGGGCGGTTGCCAGCGAGAAGGCGGTGTTGCTGATGTCGCCCGCTTTGGCGCTGCCGGTGTCGGTGGTGCGGTAGATGTTGAAGTCAGTGTTCAGCGAAGTGTCGCCACCGAATGGGGTGGTGAGGTTCACGTTGGCGTAGTACTGGTTCCAGATGTCTTCCAGCTTGGCGCCGTACAGCGAGGCAGTCAGGTTGTCAGTGATGCCGTATTTGCCACCGAAGTAGTCGATGTTTTTGGCTTCAACACCCGCGTAAGTGGCGTAAAGGCCGCCTTCACGAGCGTTTTTGTCCTGGCTGGTGGCCGAGTAGAAGTGACCGGCTTCGAGGTCAAGGTCTTTGACTTCGCTGCTCTGCAACTGGAAGCCAGTGGCCGTTTGCGGAAGGATACGGGAGCCGCCAACAGCGAATACCGGAGCGGTGCTTGGCTGCATGTCGCCAAATTTCAGCTCGGTTTTGGAGATGCGGAATTTAACGGCTGCGCCGGCTTTGCCTTGGCTGTCGTTAACGTCGTGTGCATAACCGTTGGCTTTGACGGTGTCGCTACGGCTCATGTTACCGGTGCCGGAAGTACCATCACCGCCATCCAGTTTGACCGCCAGGTAACCGAATGCATCGATACCGACGCCTACGGTGCCTTGGGTGTAACCGGAAGTGAAGTTACCGAGAAAGCCCTGAGTCCAGTCTTTCTGGTCGTGACCGCCGTTCTTGTTGTCGCGGTTGAAGTAGTAGTTCTTCAACGTTTCGGTGAGTTTTGCATCTTCAACGAAACCTTTGGCTTCTGCCTGGTCACTAACAAACGGGGCGGCCGTAGCCAACTGAGTGCTGGCTGCTGCTGCAACTGCCAGTGCGATTGTGCTCCACTTCATCACGCGCATCGTGATTTGCTCCTTTGGTTTTAGAAGAGTACTGCCGTCCCACCTGTTTTATTATCTGGGCGGCTCTTTCTTTTTGTGTCGGCGCAAACTTATATCACGCCGACAATGTTGGCGATACTTGCTCATACAACCTTTCATGATCTTTACGACGACGTCGCAAACAGCTGGGTTGATGTCGCAAATTCACGTTACCCATGCAGCCGGGCTGACAACTTTATCGCTGTTTCTGGGCCTTTTTGCATCGGTAAAAAAGAGTCCCTGGCAAAACACTTGAATCTCCATTGGGGCAACCCTGCCACCGTATTTGTTTGGTCTCAAGCTGCCACTTCCCGTGGTGCGCTATAGACCATGTGTGTCTCAATGCAACAAGCGTGCACAAAGTGCAGGGTTGCCACGTTTATTTTTCTGCACACCCGCCTTTCGCTGTAAAAACCGCATAAAAACGGGGGTTCAAGCCCTTTTGTATCAGGGGCTTGACGCATACCTTTGCATCGTGTTGTCAGGTTCGAGTGGGGCCATGACAACCAAAAACGTTACCGGTTCACCCCGTCAGTGAGTATTTGGCGGATGCCCGACGCACTGAGCGTAGACGCACTGTGCGGTTTTGGTGCAAAAAATTTACAGGCTGTACCGGATTCATACAGCTTGTGACGAGCCTGCTGTCAATGAACCTGCCCATTTCGGGTGTTTGCCCGTGTCCGGGCACCGTCCTGGCGCTGTAATGGTGCGCGGTCTCTGCAAATGTCCCTTGCCTGGGCTGTGATGGCCTGGGCGGGCACGGCGCTCGTGAAGCCTGATGGATTCGCAGGTATGCTGCCTGCCTGTCGCTTGGTGTGTCGCCTGTCGTTCACGGCCGCTAAGCTGAATTATGTCGATCAGCCGGGAGTGCATGCAGTGTTTGCTTTAGATTCACGACTTCAACAGGACACCCTGACCATCGGCGATTTCCCGCTCTGCCGGCTGCTGCTGTCCAACGATGCCAATTACCCGTGGTTCATCCTGGTGCCTCGTCGCGACGATATCAGCGAGTTGTTTCAGTTGGATGTCGCCGACCAGCAGCAGTTGTGGCAGGAAACCACGGCGCTGGCAGAGCTGCTGAAGGATCTGTTCGACGCCGACAAGTTGAACGTTGCGACGCTGGGCAACGTTGTCAGCCAGTTGCACATGCATGTGATCGTGCGCAAGCGTGATGACGCGGCCTGGCCGGCGCCGGTCTGGGGTAAACACCCGGCCAGAC
Source organism: Pseudomonas sp. m6p (assembly GCF_055760375.1). Classification (NCBI taxonomy): domain Bacteria; kingdom Pseudomonadati; phylum Pseudomonadota; class Gammaproteobacteria; order Pseudomonadales; family Pseudomonadaceae; genus Pseudomonas; species Pseudomonas sp. m6p. The sequence goes on along the minus strand of NZ_CM147084.1, from coordinate 4,242,072 downwards.
CCTACAGTGCCGAGGAGGTGGCGGGCATTCGTGAGCGGCTGAGTCTGGTGCTGACCGAACACTTCACGTTTCTGGAGGGTTGAACCATGAACCTTGAAGAGCGCGTTACCGATCTGGAAAGCCGCCTGGCGTTTCAGGATGACACCATTCAGGCGTTGAACGATGAGCTGGTGGCGCAGCAGCGCGTGATCGAGCGCCTGCAGTTGCAAATGGCGGCGTTGCTCAAGCGTCAGGAGGAGATGGTCGGGCAGTTCGATTCTTTCGAGGAAGAAGCACCACCGCCGCATTACTGATGCCAACACGTTTGTGCAGGCGTAAAAAAAACCGCGAGCAGCCTGGCTGCTCGCGGTTTTTTGTTGCCTCGAATCAGCGACGCGGCAGGGCGGCGATCACGTCCTCGGCTTGCAGGCCTTTGTCCCGGTTCATCACCGAGAACTCCACGCGTTGGCCTTCGACCAGGACGCGGTGACCTTCGCCACGGATTGCACGAAAGTGCACGAAAATATCATCGCCGGAATCCCGGGAGATAAAGCCGAAGCCTTTGGACGTGTTGAACCACTTGACGGTACCGGTATCGCGGTTGCTCATGTCATAGGTAGTCGGTGCGGCGGCCGGTGAAGACTTGTAGAAGCTGATGGCCAGATGCAGGACCACGGCAACCAGGGCGATCACCAGGCTGAACAACACCGCCGGTTGACCGGCGATGACAGGCATCGGTGCGATCAGGGTCAGGGTTTGCAGGACGACAGTCAGCACGAGAAGAGCGCTGACCAGATTTTGCAGATGCTGGCGCGGGCCTTTGTTCCAGTAAGGAATCACTGGAGCGATGACCAGGTTCAGCAGGCCGAAAAAGGCCAGGTAAAGTGCATCGGGTTGTTGCAGGTAAGGAACAGCTTCGGCTTTCAAGCTGGGTATGAACGACAGCAGCAAGGCCGCTGCGCCCATTAGCAGGTGGACGATTTTCAACATTTTGATTGGCTCACGTTATGACGGCTCACAAGGAAGAGCTGAAGGCGCACGGTTCGCTTCGGAAACAATAAAGAGGCGTTGGACACGTGCCCGGCATCAGCCTATGCGCGAGGCCCCGAAAAATGGGGCATAGCGACACACTGCCTATTTAACAGCAAAGCCTGCAACGACTCAAATCACCCCGGCCAGCGGCACCTGCCCGGTCGATTTGTCGCACGGCGAGCGAAAATTGCCGGCTGCGAGGTCGCGGCTGCCTTGCTAGAGTGGGTCTGCACCTGTTGGATGAATTCAATCGCCTTAGGGGGTAAGCATGGCAATCGATATCGGTATCAGTGAAGAAGACCGCAAGTCCATCGTCGAGGGGCTGTCGCGGTTGTTGTCGGACACCTACGTGCTGTATCTGAAAACTCATAACTTCCACTGGAACGTCACAGGTCCCATGTTCAGGACCCTGCATCTGATGTTCGAAGAGCAATACAACGAGCTGGCGCTGGCGGTGGATCTGATCGCCGAGCGTATCCGCGCCCTGGGCTTTCCGGCGCCGGGTGCCTACGCGACTTACGCGCGACTCTCCTCCATTAAAGAGGAAGTCGGCGTGCCAAGCGCCGAGGACATGATCAAGCAGTTGGTCGAGGGCCAAGAGGCTGTAACTCGTACCGCTCGCGGGATCTTCCCGCTGTTGGACAAGGTCAGTGACGAGCCGACAGCCGACCTGCTGACCCAGCGCATGCAGGTGCATGAGAAGACTGCGTGGATGCTGCGCGCGTTGCTCGAGACCTGACAAGCGTTTGCGCGGATGTCCGGGGGGATGTCCGCGTACTGTTTCAAATCTTACTGAACATGTCGGCTTATCCTACGTCGCTGGGCAACTAGTCATCTGGCGCTGACTTTGCGTCTGCGTTTTTATGAAGGCACAGGATGTTGTCTTTATTACAAGCAGCGATGGCAAAGGAGTGTCAGCGATATGGTAGGTGGAGACAGGCGATGCGAGCATGTCGGTTCGCAACGGGAAATGAAGGTCGATCCGTTTGTCAGCGATTTTGATTTTGAGCTGATCCGGCCGCTGGCAAGGTCGGTGCGTTTGAACGGGTTTGCCACTTGCTTGAGGCTCGAGCAGGTTTACTGGAACATTCTTGGTGACATGGCCGGGCACAACGGCTGTTCGGTCAGCACGCTGCTGTCACATGTGGACCGTGAAGTGCACCTGCGCCACGGCGGGGTGAAAAACTTCAGCGGTCTGGTGCGGGTGGTGTGTGTGATGAATGGTCTGCGGGATACCCCGGCGACCGTCATGCCCGGAACGACCAATACTTGAAATGACGTGGCGGGCTGTGCAGTCTTACGGCTGCACAGCCCGCATTTAATGGATATAATCCCGCTCTTTCGCCGCAAAGCCCTGCGCGCGGTGGCAATCTGATCGCCGAGACACCCCCATGCCGATGTACGATTACCAATGTGCTTCCTGTGGTCATCAGTTGGAAGCCATTCAAAAGATCAGCGAGGCACCGCTGGTCGACTGCCCTGCCTGTCAGGCGCCAGAGCTCAAAAAACAGCTGTCCATGCCGGGTTTTCGCCTCAGCGGCAGCGGTTGGTACGAAACCGATTTCAAGACCGGAGCCAAGAAGAATCTGGCCGGTGGCGACAAATCTGACTAGGGTTCAGGCCCAGGTCGAACGACACGCGTGAGATTCCGCAGTGCTTGAGTGCGACGGTATCTCCACCGAATTTCGAATTACGAGAAGCGAAACCACTACCATGATGCGCAGCCATTATTGCGGCCAACTGAACGAAAGCCTGGAAGGCCAGGAAATTACCCTTTGCGGATGGGTTCACCGTCGTCGCGACCACGGCGGGGTGATTTTCCTCGATATCCGTGATCGTGATGGTCTGGCGCAGGTGGTGTTCGATCCGGATCGCGCCGAAAGCTTCGCCGCCGCCGATCGCGTGCGCAGCGAGTACGTGGTGAAAATCACCGGCAAGGTGCGTTTGCGTCCGGCCGGTGCAACCAACGCCAACATGGCGTCGGGCATGATCGAAGTGCTGGGCTACGAGCTGGAAGTGCTGAACGAAGCGGAAACCCCGCCGTTCCCGCTCAACGAATACTCCGACGTCGGCGAAGAAACCCGTCTGCGCTACCGCTTCCTCGATCTGCGTCGTCCGGAAATGGCCGAGAAGCTGCGTCTGCGTTCGCGCATGACCACCAGTATCCGTCGCTTCCTCGACGAGAACGGCTTCCTTGACGTGGAAACGCCGATCCTGACCCGCGCGACCCCGGAAGGTGCTCGCGACTACCTGGTGCCGAGCCGTACTCACGCCGGTTCTTTCTTCGCCTTGCCGCAATCGCCTCAGCTGTTCAAGCAACTGCTGATGGTTGCCGGTTTCGACCGCTACTACCAGATCGCCAAGTGCTTCCGTGACGAAGACCTGCGTGCCGACCGTCAGCCTGAGTTCACTCAGATCGACATCGAGACCAGCTTCCTCGACGAAAAAGACATCATGGGCCTGACCGAAGGCATGATCCGCAACCTGTTCAAGGAAGTGCTGGATCTGGAGTTCGGCGAATTCCCGCACATGACCTTCGAAGAAGCCATGCGTCGTTACGGCTCCGACAAGCCAGACCTGCGTAACCCGCTGGAACTGGTCGACGTTGCCGATCAACTCAAAGAAGTCGAATTCAAGGTCTTCAGCGGCCCGGCCAACGATCCGAAATGCCGTATCGCTGCACTGCGCGTTCCAGGCGGAGCGAGCATGCCGCGCAAGCAGATCGACGACTACACCAAGTTCGTCGGCATCTACGGTGCCAAGGGCCTGGCGTACATCAAGGTCAACGAGCGCGCTGCCGGTGTTGACGGTCTGCAATCGCCGATCGTGAAAAACATCCCTGAAGCCAACCTCAACGTGATCCTTGATCGCGTTGGTGCAGTTGACGGCGACATCGTGTTCTTCGGCGCCGACAAGGCCAAGATCGTCAGCGAAGCCCTCGGCGCGCTGCGTATCAAACTCGGCCACGACCTCGACCTGCTGACCTGCAAATGGGCGCCAATGTGGGTCGTCGACTTCCCGATGTTCGAAGAAAACGACGACGGCAGCTTCTCCGCGTTGCACCACCCGTTCACCGCACCGAAGTGCTCGCCTGAAGAGCTGGAAGCCAACCCGGCCGGCGCTCTGTCCCGTGCCTACGACATGGTACTGAACGGCACCGAGCTGGGCGGCGGTTCGATCCGTATCCACCGCAAGGAAATGCAGCAAGCGGTGTTCCGCCTGCTGGGCATCAACGAAGCGGAACAGGAAGAGAAGTTCGGCTTCCTGCTCGACGCGCTGAAGTACGGTGCACCGCCGCACGGTGGTCTGGCCTTCGGTCTGGACCGTCTGGTGATGCTGATGACCGGCGCCCAGTCGATCCGTGAAGTGATCGCCTTCCCGAAAACCCAGAGTGCTGCGGACGTCATGACGCAAGCGCCGGGTGTTGTGGATGCCAAGGCACTGCGCGAGCTGCACATTCGTTTGCGCGAAACGCCAAAGTCTGAGTAAGACGGGCCTGAAGGCGCATCTTCGGATGCGCCTTTTTTCTTTCTATAGATAGCAGGTCGAGATTTTTTGTTGGCCGGCCGCTGCGTGAGCAGGGCGGGCAACGTTTCAAGAGAATTCGGAGCGAGTTATGGCAGGTCATTCCAAGTGGGCGAACATCAAGCACCGCAAAGAACGTCAGGATGCCAAGAGAGGCAAGATCTTCACCAAGTGGATCCGTGAACTGACCGTTGCGGCCCGTCAGGGCGGCGGCGATCCGGGTTCCAACCCGCGCTTGCGCCTGGCCCTGGACAAGGCCCTTGGTGCGAACATGAGCCGCGACATCATCGACCGCGCCGTGGCGCGTGGCGCCGGTGCGACCGAAGCGGACAACGTTGAAGAGCTGACCTATGAAGGTTACGGCCCGGGCGGCGTGGCGGTGATGGTCGAATGCATGACCGACAACCGCAACCGTACCGCTGCAGCCGTCCGCCATGCATTCAGCAAATGCGGCGGCAACCTCGGCACCGACGGTTCGGTCGCGTACCTGTTCGAGCGCAAAGGGCAGATCAGCTTCGCCCCGGGCGTCGATGAAGACGCCCTGACCGAAGCGGCGCTGGAAGCCGATGCCGACGACGTGGTCAGCCATGAAGACGGCTCGATCGACGTGTTCACCTCGTTCACCAGCTTCTACGCGGTGCGTAACGCGCTGGAAGCGGCGGGGTTCAAGGGCGACGACGCGGAAATCGTCATGCAGCCGACCACCAGCGCCGAACTGGATCTGGAAGGTGCGGAGAAGGTGCTCAAGCTGATCGACATGCTTGAGGATCTGGATGACGTGCAGAACGTCTATTCCAACGCCGACATTCCGGAAGACGTGGCCGCTCAGCTCGGTTAACGCAAAATAGAAAGGTCGCAGTTTTTGATGGCTCTACAATTCACCTGTAGGAGCTGCCGAAGGCTGTGATCTTTCTGCTTTTAAAAGATCAAAAGATCGCAGCCTTCGGCAGCTCCTACATGTACCCTCAGCTTTCGCATTAATTTCTGCAGGCGTTATGACATTAATTCTGGGTATCGACCCCGGCTCGCGCATCACCGGTTACGGGATTGTTCGCGATACCGGACGTGGCGGCTGCATCTATGTGGCCTCGGGCTGCATCCGTACCGGCGCCGGCGAGCTGCATGAGCGGCTGCAAATCGTTTATCGCGGCGTGCGTGAAATCATTCAGACCTATGGCCCGGTGACCATGGGCATCGAAAAAGTGTTCATGGCGAAAAACGCCGATTCCGCCCTCAAACTCGGGCAGGCTCGCGGCGCCGCCATTGTGGCTGGCGCCGAGGAGAGCCTGGAGATTGCCGAGTACACCGCGACTCAGGTCAAGCAAGCCGTGGTCGGCACCGGCGCGGCCAATAAAGAACAGGTGCAGATGATGGTCATGCACATGCTCAAGCTGACCAGCAAGCCGCAGATCGATGCCTCGGATGCTCTGGCCATTGCCATTTGTCACGCGCATACCCGTTCCAGCCTGCTGCCGCATGGTTTGGGAACCGCACGCAGTCGTGGCGGGCGCCTGCGTCTCTGATAGCATCAGCAATCATTTTTGCGGAATGCGGATTTTGCGCCTGGGTCGTCGGCCCGATTCCCGCCTTCCATCTGTCGCCAGCCCACGGCTGGCCAACGCTCAAGGATCTGAAACGTGATTGGACGCTTGCGCGGCACCCTGGCTGAGAAACAGCCGCCGCACCTGATTCTGGATGTAAACGGCCTCGGGTATGAGTTGGAAGTGCCCATGACCACCCTTTATCGTCTGCCGTCGGTCGGTGAACCGCTGACGCTGCACACCCATTTGGTCGTACGCGAAGACGCGCAGTTACTCTATGGTTTCGCTGGCAAGCGTGAGCGAGACTTTTTTCGTGAGTTGATCCGTCTCAATGGTGTCGGGCCGAAACTGGCCTTGGCGCTGATGTCGAGTCTGGAAGTCGATGAGCTGATCCGCTGCGTGCAATCGCAGGACACCTCGGCGTTGACCAAGGTCCCGGGTGTCGGCAAGAAAACCGCTGAGCGCCTGTTGGTCGAACTCAAGGATCGTTTCAAGGCCTGGGAAACCTCGCCAGCCATGTTCGCTCTGGTGCCGAACCAGCCGGACGGCCCGGCGCCGGTCAACACTGCCGAGAACGATGCCGTCAGTGCGCTGATTTCCCTGGGCTACAAGCCGCAGGAAGCGAGCAAGGCGATTACCGCCATCAAGGACAAGAATTTGAGCAGTGAAGACCTGATCCGCCGCGCCCTGAAGGGAATGATTTAAGTGATTGAAGCTGATCGTCTGATCGCCGCCGCGCACAGTCCGCGCGAGCGCGAAGAAGTCCAGGATCGGGCCATTCGCCCGGTCAGTCTGGCCGACTATATTGGCCAGCCGACCGTGCGCGAGCAGATGGAACTGTTCATCCAGGCGGCGCGTGGCCGTAGTGAATCCCTCGACCACACGCTGATCTTCGGCCCGCCGGGTCTGGGCAAAACCACGCTGGCCAACATCATCGCCGAGGAAATGGGCGTGTCGATCAAGAGCACGTCCGGTCCGGTACTTGAACGTCCGGGCGATCTGGCGGCTCTGCTGACCAACCTTGAGCCGCACGACGTGTTGTTCATCGACGAAATCCATCGTCTGTCACCCATCGTTGAAGAAGTGCTGTACCCGGCGATGGAGGACTTTCAACTCGACATCATGATCGGTGAAGGGCCGGCGGCACGCTCGATCAAGCTGGATCTGCCACCGTTCACTCTCGTGGGCGCCACAACCCGTGCCGGCATGCTGACCAATCCGTTGCGTGACCGCTTCGGTATCGTCCAGCGTCTTGAGTTCTACAGCACGGCGGATCTGGCGACGATTGTCAGTCGTTCGGCGTCAATTCTCGGACTGCCGCTGGACCCGGAGGGCTCTTTTGAAATTGCTCGTCGTGCCCGCGGTACGCCGCGGATCGCCAACCGTCTGCTGCGGCGGGTACGCGATTTTGCCGAAGTGCGGGCCAAGGGCCACATCACCAAGTCGGTGGCCGATCTGGCGTTGAACCTGCTGGACGTCGACGAACACGGCTTCGATCACCAGGACCGGCGCTTGCTGCTGACCATGATCGAGAAGTTCGATGGCGGCCCGGTGGGCATCGACAGTCTGGCGGCGGCGATCAGCGAGGAGCGCCACACCATCGAAGACGTGCTGGAGCCGTACCTGATTCAACAGGGCTACATCATGCGTACACCGCGGGGCAGGGTGGTGACGCGGCATGCGTACCTGCATTTCGGTTTAAACATTCCGTCACGAATGGGCGAGATGCCCGTGGCAGACGAGTTTCTCGATGCCGTGGACGATTGATACACATTTTTGGCGATTTATTCAGCGTTTGTACTGTCACAGGACGGTACTTTTGCGGTAAAGCCTTAAACACTGAAAAAACAGTTGCCTGGCCGGATTGGCAACCCGAGGAGTAAGCACTAGAGTATGCGCGCGCAAAACGGGCTTGAGCCGTTCGCACATCGTTGTCGCGTTTATTACGAGGACACCGATGCGGGCGGCATCGTGTATTACGTTAATTACCTCAAGTTTATGGAACGGGCTCGAACCGAGCGGCTCCGGACGCTGGGCTTTGCCCAGTCGGAACTGGCCGGAGAGGACCTGTTGTTTGTCGTGCATTCCAGCGAAGCGCGCTACCACGCGCCGGCGCGACTGGACGACGAACTGCTGGTAAGCGCTGATGTAATCGAATTGAACCGTGCCAGCCTGCGCTTCAAACAGCAGGTCAGGCGGGCCACGGATAATGTGCTGCTCTGTGAAGGGCAGTTTCTGGTGGCCTGCGTGCGCACCGACAGTTTGAAACCCCGGGCCATGCCCGAATCCTTGCGTGCGGCCTTTGCCGACGCGGGCGGCACGGGTACACACTCAAAGCAGGAGATAAAGCGTGGAAGCTAACGTCGTCGACCATTCCTCCATGTGGAGCCTGGTCAGCAATGCCAGCATCGTGGTGCAGTTGGTAATGTTGACCCTGGTGGCCGCATCGGTGACCTCATGGATCATGATCTTTCAGCGCAGCAATCTGCTGCGCGCCGGTCGACGCGCCCTGGAGAGCTTTGAAGAGCGCTTCTGGTCGGGTATCGACCTGTCCAAGCTGTACCGTCAGGCCGGCAGCAACCCGGATCCGGATTCCGGCGTGGAGCAGATCTTCCGTGCCGGCTTCAAGGAATTCTCCCGTCTGCGTCAGCAGCCAGGTGTTGACCCGGAAGCGGTGATGGAAGGTGTGGCGCGGGCCATGCGCGTTGCCATCTCCCGCGAAGAAGAAAAGCTGGAGCAGAGCCTGCCGTTTCTCGCCACCGTGGGTTCGGTCAGCCCGTACATCGGTCTGTTCGGTACCGTGTGGGGCATCATGAACTCCTTCCGCGGTCTGGCCAGCGCCCAGCAGGCGACCCTGGCCACCGTGGCCCCGGGCATCGCCGAAGCCCTGATCGCCACTGCGATCGGCCTGTTTGCCGCGATCCCGGCCGTTATCGCTTACAACCGTTTCTCTGCCCGCAGCGAAACCTTGCTGAGCCGCTACTACACCTTCGCCGATGAGTTCCAGGCGATCCTGCACCGCAAAGTGCACACCAGCGAAGAATAAGCAGGTATTTCCCGATGGCTTTAATCGCTCGAGCCCGAAACAAGCGCAAGCCGGTCGCCGAGATGAACGTGGTGCCATACATCGACGTGATGCTGGTGCTGCTGGTTATCTTCATGGTGACCGCGCCGATGCTCAATCAGGGCGTGAAAGTGGATCTGCCCAAGGTTTCCAGCGAAGCCTTGCCGCAGGACAACAACACTCAGGTGCTGACCATTTCGATCAAGGCTGACAAGACCTACTACTGGAACCTTGGCAGCGAAGTCGATACTGAAAAGCAGCAGGACAGGGCAATGACGTTGCCACAGATGACTGACGCAGTGACCAAGATCATTCGCGCCGGCACCGAAGGCGGCAAGCGTACCCAGGTCTTTATCCGTGGCGACAAGTCGGTCGACTACGGCGCCGTCATGGGTGCCATGGGCGGGTTGCAGAAAGCCGGGGTCGGTAATGTTGGTTTGATTACCGAGGCCCCCTGATGCAGCAACAGCGAGAGCCGTCCGCCTCGGAAAGCTACTTCTGGCCCAGTGTTCTGGCGATTGTCCTGCACGTGCTGGTGTTCGGCATGCTGTTCGTCAGTTTCGCCTTCACACCCGAGTTGCCGCCGGCCAAGCCGATTGTCCAGGCGACCCTGTACCAGCTGAAATCGAAAAGTCAGGCAACCACTCAGACCAATCAGAAGATTGCGGGTGAGGCGAAGAAATCCGCCGCGCGCCAGACCGAAGTCGAGCAGATGGAGCAGAAAAAGGTCGAGCAGGAAGCGGTGAAGGCTGCGGAACAAAAGAAAGAAGAAGCGGCTCAAAAGGCCGAGGAAGCCAAGAAGGCCGACGAGGCGAAGAAAGCGGACGAGGCGAAAAAGGCTGATGAAGCCAAGAAAGCCGACGATGCGAAAAAAGCCGAGGCCAAGAAGGCAGAAGAGAAACAATTGGCTGATATAGCCAAGAAGAAAGCCGAAGAAGAAGCCAAGAAGGCGGCTGAAGAAGAGGCCAAGAAAGCGGCCGCTGAAGAAGCCAAGAAGAAGATCGTCGAAGACGCGAAGAAGAAAGCCGCCGAAGACGCCAAGAAAAAAGCTGAAGCTGAAGAGGCGAAGAAGAAAGTCGCCGACGAAGCGAAGAAGAAAGCTGCTGCCGATGCTGCGAAGAAAAAATCGCAGGAAGCGGCACGTAAGTCCGCCGAAGAGAAAAAGGCTCAGGCCCTGGCAGATTTGCTTTCCGATACGCCACAGCGTCAGCAGGCCTTGGCCGATGAGCAGGGTGACGAAGTCGCGGGCAGTTTCGATGACCTGATTCGTGCGCGGGCAGCGGAGGGCTGGGCTCGTCCTCCTTCGGCACGCAAAGGCATGACGGTCGTGCTGCAAATCGGCATGTTGCCGGACGGTACGGTGACTTCGGTCAGCGTGGCCAAATCCAGTGGCGACGGTCCGTTCGATGCTTCGGCGGTCGCGGCGGTCAAAAATATTGGACGTTTGACGGAAATGCAGGGAATGAAGCCGAGCGATTTCGCTCCGTATCGTTCATTCAAGATGACATTCACACCTGAGGATCTAGCCTTGTGAGAAACCTTCTTCGAGGAATGCTGGTCGTGATCTGCTGCATGGCAGGGATCGCGATGGCTGATGAAAAGAACATTCTGGTCACCAGCGGCAGCGATCGGGCGACTCCGATTGCTGTCGTACCGTTCGGTATGCAGGGCGGTGCCGTGTTGCCGGACGACATGGCTGAAATCATTGGTAACGATTTGCGGAACTCGGGCTATTACTCGCCGATTCCAAAGCAGAACATGATCAGCCAGCCAAGCCAGCCAAGCGAAATCATCTTCCGTGACTGGAAGGCGGTGGGTGCTCAATACATGATGGTCGGCAGCATTGCGCCAGCCGGCGGTCGTCTGCAGGTGCAGTGGGCACTGTTCAACGTGGCTACCGAGCAGAAAGTGGCTGACGGCAGTGTTTCCGGTACCACCGAGCAACTGCGTGACATGGCGCACTTCATCTCGGACCAGTCGTTCGAAAAACTCACCGGTATCAAAGGTGCGTTTTCGACCCGTCTGCTGTACGTGACAGCCGAGCGTTTCTCCGAGAAGAACACTCGCTACACCCTGCAGCGTTCGGACTACGACGGTGCCCGTGCCGTGACTCTGCTGCAATCGCGCGAGCCGATCCTGTCGCCGCGTTTCGCACCGGATGGCAAGCGCATCGCCTACGTGTCGTTCGAGCAGAAGCGTCCTCGGATCTTCATGCAGAACATCGACACCGGTCGCCGTGAGCAGATCACCAACTTCGAAGGCCTGAACGGCGCGCCAGCCTGGTCGCCAGATGGCAATCGCCTGGCGTTCGTACTGTCGAAAGACGGCAACCCGGACATCTATGTGATGAACCTGGGTTCGCGTCAGATCACTCGTGTGACGGCAGGCCCTGGCATCAACACCGAACCGTACTGGGGCAAGGATGGTTCGACCATCTACTTCACCTCGGACCGTGGCGGCAAGCCGCAGATCTACAAGACCAGCGCCAGCGGCGGTGGTGCCGAGCGTGTGACCTTCATTGGCAACTACAACGCCAACCCGAAGCTTTCGGCTGATGAAAAGACCCTGGTGATGATCCATCGCCAGGACGGTTTCACCAATTTCAAGGTGGCGGCCCAGGATTTGCAGCGAGGCAGTGTAAAGATCCTCACTGATAGCACTCTGGACGAGTCACCCACTGTTGCGCCCAACGGCACCATGGTAATCTACGCCACCCGCCAGCAGGGCCGGGGAGTCTTGATGCTCGTGTCCATTAATGGACGCGTGAGGCTCCCGCTTCCTACCGCACAAGGCGAAGTCAGAGAACCGTCCTGGTCCCCTTACCTGAACTGACGCGGCGCTTTACGTTTTACTTAACACACTGGGGTTCATTAGGAGTTTCACGATGGAAATGCTGAAGTTTGGTAAATTTGCTGCGCTGGCTCTGGCCATGGCTGTAGCTGTAGGTTGCTCGTCCAAAGGCGGCGACAACGCCGGTGAAGGCGCTGTTGATCCAAACGCTGGTTACGGCGCTAACACTGGTGCCGTTGACGGTTCCCTGAGCGAAGAAGCTGCTCTGCGCGCAATCACCACCTTCTACTTCGAATACGACAGCTCGGACCTGAAGCCAGAAGCCATGCGCGCTCTGGACGTTCACGCCAAAGACCTGAAAGCAAACGGCGCTCGCGTTGTTCTGGAAGGCAACACCGACGAACGTGGTACTCGTGAGTACAACATGGCACTGGGCGAGCGTCGTGCGAAAGCCGTTCAGCGCTACCTGGTACTGCAAGGTGTTTCCCCAGCTCAGCTGGAACTGGTTTCCTACGGCGAAGAGCGTCCAGTTGCTACCGGCAACGACGAGCAGTCCTGGGCTCAAAACCGTCGCGTCGAACTGCGTAAGTAATTCGATATGCGAACGTGCCGTCGTGCTGTAACTGTTCTGGCTCTCAGCCTCGCGCCGCTTGCGGCGTGGGCTGCGGTTCCTGTGGTCGATGACAACTCCGGTTATAACAATAGCGGGAGCAGTTATCCGCCTGCGGGTTACGGTACGAACGGCGCCTATGCCGGGGGAGCGGCTTCGGCCCCTGCCTCGGCACAGGGCATGCTGTTCAACCAACTGCAACAGATGCAGGATCAGATATCGCGCCAGCAAGGTGTGATCGAAGAACTGCAGAATCAGGTTGCGCGCATGAAACAGGAATCCCTGGAGCGATACCAGGATCTTGATCGGCGCATAGGATCCGGTGTTGCACCTGCCGCGACTCCTGAGAATTCTTCTACCGGCGGCGATGCAAGTGCTGCTGCCGGTGCTGCCGCTGGCGCCGGGGCTGCTGCCGCCCAGGCACCTGCTGCCAGTAGCGAACCGGGTGATCCGGCCAAGGAAAAGCTGTATTACGATGCGGCTTTCGACCTGATCAAAGCCAAGGATTTCGACAAGGCCAGCCAGGCTTTCTCGGCATTCCTGCGCAAATACCCGAACAGCCAATACGCGGGCAATGCCCAGTACTGGTTGGGCGAAGTGAACCTGGCCAAGGGCGACCTGCAAGGTGCGGGTCAGGCTTTTGCCAAGGTTTCACAGCTCTATCCCAAGCACGCCAAAGTGCCGGATTCGCTGTACAAGCTGGCTGATGTAGAGCGCCGCCTCGGTCATACCGACAAGGTCAAAGGCATTCTGCAACAGGTGGTTTCCCAATACCCGGGGACCTCCGCTGCTCAGTTGGCCCAACGCGATCTGCAACGCATGTAAGTGTGTTTGACCCGTTTGGAAGAAACCCGCGCTTGTCGCGGGTTTTTTCGTTAGAATTCACGCCCTTTTTCTGAAACACGCTTCTGGTGATCTACTCGTTGGCGGGGTTGCCTGAAGTGCCTGACGGAGGCGGACAGCCTGTTTAGCTGTTACGCCCGTGGCGACTATGCAAGACACATTGAGAATCACCGAAGTTTTCTACTCGTTGCAGGGGGAAACGCGGACTGCCGGGCTGCCCACGGTTTTTGTGCGCCTGACCGGTTGCCCATTGCGTTGCCAATACTGCGACAGTGCCTATGCGTTCAGCGGCGGTACGGTCCGCACCCTCGACGACATCCTCGAGCAAGTGGCCGGGTTTCGCCCGCGCTACGTCTGTGTGACCGGCGGTGAACCGCTGGCGCAGCCCAATGCCATCCCTTTACTCAAGCAGTTATGCGATGCCGGTTACGAAGTGTCACTGGAAACCAGTGGTGCGCTCGATATCTCGGCGGTAGATTCGCGCGTCAGTCGCGTGGTCGACTTGAAGACGCCGGACTCCAAAGAGGCGCACCGCAACCGCTACGAAAACATCGAACTGTTGACGCCCAACGATCAGGTGAAGTTTGTCATCTGTTCGCGGGACGACTATGACTGGGCGGTCTCGAAGCTGATCCAGTACGGTCTTGATCGACGTGCGGGTGAAGTGCTGTTTTCCCCAAGTCATCATGACCTCAATGCCAGGGATCTGGCGGACTGGGTGGTGGCAGACAACCTGCCGGTGCGGTTGCAGTTGCAGCTGCATAAATATCTATGGAATGACGAGCCGGGGCGCTGATATGACTGAACAACTGAACACTCACGAAAAACGTGCGGTAATCCTGCTATCGGGTGGCCTCGATTCGGCCACTGTGGTCGCGATGGCCCGGGCTGAAGGCTACGCCTGCTACACCATGAGTTTCGATTACGGCCAGCGCTCTCATGCGGAGCTGCATGCTGCAGCGCGCGTCGCCCGCGATCTGGGTGTGGTCGAGCACAAAGTGATTGGCCTGAACCTCAACGGCATGGGCGGCTCGGCGCTGACCGACACCAGCATCGACATCCCGGAAGAGCTGGGCGAGGGCATCCCGGTGACCTACGTGCCGGCGCGCAACACGGTGTTTCTATCACTGGCACTGGGCTGGGCCGAAGTAATCGGCGCGCGTGACATCTTTATCGGCGTCAACGCCGTGGACTATTCCGGTTACCCGGATTGCCGTCCCGAGTTCATTGAATCGTTCGAGCGCATGGCCAACCTGGCAACCAAGGCGGGCGTGGAAGGCAACGGTTTCCGTATCCAGGCGCCGCTGCAGAACCTGAGCAAGGCGCAGATCGTCCAGGCGGGCGTGAAGCTGGGCGTCGATTATGGCCTGACCGTTTCCTGCTATCAGGCGGACGATGAAGGCCGTGCGTGCGGTAAATGCGACAGCTGCCGCCTGCGTGCAGAGGGCTTTGCGGCGGCCGGTGTAAGCGATCCAACACCTTATTTTTGATTTTTTTCAAAAAGGTGTTGAATAGTCCTTAAAAATCAGTATTATACGCGCCACCACACAGCGGGTCGTTAGCTCAGTTGGTAGAGCAGTTGGCTTTTAACCAATTGGTCGTAGGTTCGAATCCCACACGACCCACCATATTTGGCGGTTTAGAAAATCCGGAAGGCCCACGAAAGTGAGGATTTCCGGGTTTTTTTTTGCCTGCGAATCAGGCACCGCTCCTTTCATCATTGCCTGCGCTGACACAGGTCAGAATCATCTTTTGTATCAACGGGATATTCTGTAGCCTTGCGCAGCTTCAATGCTGTCCGTGCCTGATAATACTCACTCTCCCGGCGGTACCCTCAAGTGGTCCGGAGCCGGGTGTATACTCGACTTTCGCGCGAAAGCGCCTGCAGGTCTTGCGAACATGACGCAGATTTCCGAACGCCTTCTGGTTCAAGCCCACCTCGATGCCAAACAGCCCAAACCGCTGACTGCCGAGGAAGAGGCCTACTACCGTTCTGCCATCGCCGCCGAGCTCAAGGCTCAGGACGCGGTGCTGGTGGCCCACTTCTATTGCGATCCGGTGATTCAGGCCCTGGCCGAAGAAACCGGCGGCTGTGTGTCCGACTCCCTCGAAATGGCGCGCTTCGGCAACGCTCACCCGGCCAAGACCGTGGTGGTCGCCGGTGTGAAGTTCATGGGCGAGACCGCGAAGATCCTCAACCCGGAAAAACGTGTGCTGATGCCGACCCTGGACGCGACCTGCTCGCTGGACCTGGGTTGCCCGGTGGACGAGTTCTCGGCGTTCTGCGATCAGCACCCGGAGCGCACGGTGGTGGTGTACGCCAACACTTCGGCCGCAGTCAAAGCCCGTGCTGACTGGGTGGTGACGTCGAGCTGCGCACTGGAGATCGTCGAAAGCCTGATGGACAACGGCGAGACCATCATCTGGGGCCCGGACAAGCATCTGGGCACTTACATTCAGCGCAAGACCGGCGCCGACATGCTGCTGTGGGACGGTGCCTGCATCGTCCACGAAGAGTTCAAGTCCAAGCAGCTTGAAGACATGAAGGCGTTGTACCCGGACGCCGCGATTCTGGTGCACCCGGAGTCGCCGACCTCGGTGATCGAGCTGGCCGACGCCGTCGGTTCCACCAGTCAGTTGATCGCTGCCGCGCAAAGCCTGCCGAACAAGACCCTGATCGTCGCCACCGACCGCGGCATTTTCTACAAGATGCAGCAGTTGTGCCCGGACAAGGTCTTCATCGAGGCGCCAACCGCCGGTAACGGCGCCGCGTGCCGCAGTTGCGCACATTGCCCGTGGATGGCCATGAACACCCTTGAGCGCACGCTCAAGAGCCTGAAGGAAGGGACGAACGAGATCTTTGTCGATCCGGCGTTGGTTCCGCAGGCGATCCGCCCGTTGAAGCGCATGCTGGATTTCACCCAGGCAGCGCGGATGAAGCTGGCGGGTAACGCCTGAGGTCCTTCAGAAACACCCCAAAACCTGTGGGAGCGAGCTTGCTCGCGAAGGCGGTGAATCAGCAAACATAAATGTCGGCTGATGCTACGCTTTTGCGAGCAGGCTCGCTGCCACAGTGGTATTCGGTGTCAGGAAATTATTTGCTCTTCTTCGGAATCCGCACCACGCGGGTATCGGAATAGATGTCATGCCAGGTGCGCTTCTGCTTGTCGTACAGCGACCAGAGAAATCCAAGCCCTGCGCACAGCCACGACGCGATCGACACCATGAATCGCAGCAGCGCCTGCCACAGGCTGATCGCGCTGCCATCGGCGTTCTGCACTCGAATCCCCCACACCTGCATGCCCAGTGTCTGCCCGCCGTGAGTCCAGAACTTGGCGAAGAACGCAAACAGCACCAGCAACAGCACCGTGGAATACAGCGGATCGCCATCCATCTTGCCGGCATCGGTCAGTGCGCGCAGGCGTTCTTCACCGATGATCGCTGCCTGGATCAACTTGTAGACGAAGCCGGTGACGATCAGCAGGGCGGTGCACAGCAGGAAGTCATAGAACATTGCTGCCAGACGCCGGCCAAGGCCAACAGCAGGAAAGTCGCCCTGGGGAGTGAGCAGGTTTTTCGACATGGCAGCCTCTGGGCGCAAAATGAAGCGCCATTTTACGGATTCGCGCGCACAAAAAAGCCCCTGATATCAAAATCAGGGGCTTTTTTGTGACAGAAAATCAGGCTTCGGCGATGACTTCGTCAGCCTGCATGCCTTTCTGACCTTGCACAGCAACGAAGGTCACTTTCTGGCCTTCTTTCAGGCTCTTGAAGCCGTTGCCCTGAATGGCGCGGAAATGCACGAACAGATCCGGACCGCTTTCTGGAGTGATAAAACCAAAACCTTTCTCGTCGTTAAACCACTTGACGGTACCGCTCTGACGTGTCGACATTTCTTATTTCCTTTGACGCATAAATTGATGACAGTCTCTTTCTCATGAAAGAGTACTGGGGCTGGTTGCAGGAGAGTAAGAAGACGTCGAGCGGGATGTAGCTAACTTTGTAGGCTACTGCCCAGGTCACGATTCCAAGCTGACCCATGCAAACACAGTGGACAAACTCTACGCCAACTACGGGAGAAAAAACAAGCCCCGCGAAGGCCCGGTTTTCCTGCACTTGCTGGCAGTTAGTCAATCCACTAGTGTCGGCTTAGACGATGAACGGGTTCAATTGTTTTCGATCGTTATAAGCAAAGTTCATATTCGAATCAGATGTTAGAAAATGCACTTTTTTGTGGCGATTGCGTTACACATTAGTGCACGCATAACGCAATCGCGTTACTTATAGAAACAGTCAATCAACCACG
Source organism: Pseudomonas sp. m6p (assembly GCF_055760375.1). Lineage (NCBI taxonomy): Bacteria > Pseudomonadati > Pseudomonadota > Gammaproteobacteria > Pseudomonadales > Pseudomonadaceae > Pseudomonas > Pseudomonas sp. m6p. Next base: position 4,224,382 of record NZ_CM147084.1, on the reverse strand, counting down.
ATAGTAGCGTTGTGGAACAAATGGCATTTTGCTTACAAGCATTTGCACCTTTTTCCCACGAACGATGGCCCAGACTGGCGTGTCCAGTGCCACATGAGCGCTGTCGAGATAACCCATCGCCAACGGCCCGCCCAGGGTCGGACCAAAGCCACCGCTGCACACGCTGCCGATGATTTCGCCCGCTTCGTTGACGATTTCAGCGCCTTCACGCACCGGCGTACGTTCCTGTGGCAGCAGACCGACGCGTTTGCGCGCGACGCCGTTCTGCTGCTGAGCAAATACTTGCTCTGCACCCGGGAAACCACCGGCCCGCGCGCCTTCGGCGCGGCGTGGCTTGGAGATCGCCCACAGCAGGCTGGCTTCGATGGGGGTGGTGTCGGTGTTCATGTCGTGGCCGTACAGGCACAGGCCAGCTTCCAGACGCAGCGAGTCGCGGGCGCCGAGGCCAATGGCCTGGACTTCCGGTTCGGCCAACAGGGCACGGGCGAGTTTTTCTGCATCGGCTGCCGGTACGGAAATCTCAAAACCGTCTTCACCGGTGTAACCCGAACGGCTGACGAAGCAATCGATGCCCAGCAGCTGCACGCGCTTGAACTGCATGAACGTCATCTTCGCCACCTCTGGTGCAAGACGCGCCAGTACGGTGACTGCAGCCGGACCTTGCAACGCCAGCAACGCGCGCGCTTCGAACAGCTCCGTAATGGTGCACTGATCACCGATGTGTTTTTGCAGATGCGCCAGGTCCTGATCCTTGCACGCGGCGTTGACTACCAGGAACAGCTCGTCGTTACCGAGGTTGGCGACCATCAGGTCGTCGAGGATGCCGCCGTTGTCGTTGGTGAACATCGCGTAGCGCTGCATGCCCACCGGCAGGTCGATGATGTCCACCGGCACCAGGGTTTCCAGGGCCTTGGCGGCATTGGCGCCGGTCAGGCGAATCTGGCCCATGTGCGAGACATCGAACAGCCCGGCCTGCTCACGGGTGTGTTGGTGCTCTTTCATCACGCCGAGCGGGTATTGCACCGGCATGTCGTAGCCGGCGAACGGCACCATGCGGGCGCCGAGTTCGAGGTGCAGAGCGTGCAGCGGGGTTTTCGACAGTTGTTCGGTGGACATGCGTGACTCCTTGATTCATACCAGCTCTCTCCCGGAGGAAGAGGGGGCTAATTAGCATTCGATAATGTTGACTGCCAGACCGCCACGGGCGGTCTCCTTGTATTTGCTTTTCATGTCGGCGCCGGTCTGGCGCATGGTGCGGATGACCTTGTCGAGCGAGACGAAGTGTTGCCCGTCGCCGCGCATTGCCATGCGCACTGCGTTGATCGCTTTCACCGAGCCCATGGCATTGCGCTCGATGCACGGCACCTGCACCAGCCCGCCAATCGGGTCGCAGGTCAGGCCGAGGTTGTGTTCCATGCCGATTTCCGCGGCGTTCTCCACTTGCTGCACGCTGCCGCCGAGCACTTCGCACAACGCGCCGGCGGCCATTGAGCAGGCCACGCCGACTTCGCCCTGACAGCCGACTTCAGCGCCGGAGATCGAGGCGTTTTCCTTGTACAGAATGCCGATCGCGGCGGCGGTCAGCAGAAAACGCACCACGCCGTCATCGTTCGCACCCGGGATAAACCGCATGTAGTAATGCAGCACCGCCGGAATAATCCCGGCCGCACCGTTGGTCGGCGCGGTAACCACGCGCCCGCCGTTGGCGTTTTCTTCGTTGACGGCGAGGGCGTAGAGGTTGACCCAGTCGAGCACCGACAGCGGATCGCGTAGCGCCGATTCCGGGTTCTTGCACAGCTGTCGATGCAGCGCCGCCGCCCGGCGCTTGACCTTCAGCCCGCCCGGCAGAATGCCTTCGTTACGACAGCCAGCGGCGACGCAGTCCTGCATCACTTGCCAGATTTTCAGCAGACCGGCGCGGGTCTCGGCCTCCGGGCGCCAGGCGCTTTCGTTGGTCAGCATCACCTGGCTGATCGATAGGCCGTAGGTGGCGCAATGGCCGAGCAAGTCCTTGGCGCTTTTGAACGGGAAGGTCAGCGGTGTGGCGTCTTCGACAATGCGGTCGGCACCGGCGGCATCCTCATCGACGACGAAACCGCCGCCGACCGAGTAGTACTCGCGGCTGCGGATCTGAATACCGGCTGCATCGAATGCGCGAAAGATCATGCCGTTGGGATGATAGGCCAACGGTTTGCGGATCATCGCCAGGTGTTCTTTCTCATTGAAGGCAATGCCGTGTTCGCCGAGCAGATTCAGCCGGCCATTGCCGCGAATGTCCTGGAGGCGCGCGGCGACAGTTTCGGTGTCGACGGTGTCCGGGTGTTCACCCTCAAGGCCGAGCAGCACGGCTTTGTCGCTGCCGTGACCCTTGCCGGTGGCGCCGAGCGAGCCGTACAACTCGACCCGGACACTGGCGGTGGCGGCCAACAGGTTTTCCCGGCGCAGGCCTTCGGCGAAGCGCGCAGCGGCACGCATCGGGCCGACGGTGTGGGAGCTGGAAGGGCCGATGCCAATCTTGAACAGGTCGAACACGCTTAACGACATGAGTGGTTCTCCGGTTTCTTGTTATAGGAATTGGCGGAATATCAGGCTGAGTACATCCCCTGTAGGAGCTGCCGAAGGCTGCGATCTTTTGATCCTGTTTTAAGATCAAGATCAAAAGATCGCAGCCTTCGGCAGCTCCTACAGATAAAGCGATAAAGCGGTGGGGCAGGTGACCCGCCCCTCCTTCGTTTAAGCGTAGCTTTCGATCGACGGGCAGGCGCAGACCAGGTTGCGGTCGCCGAACACGTTGTCGACGCGACCGACCGGCGGCCAGTACTTGCCTTCGATCAACGACGCCACTGGATATACCGCTTGCTCGCGGCTGTACGGGTGGGTCCACTCGCCGACCAGCTCCGCCGCCGTGTGCGGGGCGTTCTTCAGCGGGTTGTCGTCCTTGTCCAGCGTGCCGTTTTCCACTGCGCGGATTTCTTCGCGGATGCGGATCATGGCGTCGCAGAAGCGGTCCAGTTCTTCCTTGGATTCGCTTTCGGTCGGCTCGATCATCAGCGTGCCGGCCACCGGGAACGACATGGTCGGGGCGTGGAAGCCGAAGTCGATCAGGCGCTTGGCGACGTCATCGACGCTGATGCCGCTGCTGTCTTTCAGCGGGCGCAGATCGAGGATGCATTCGTGCGCCACCAGACCGTTGCTGCCGGTGTACAGCACTGGATAGTGCTCTTCCAGACGACGGGAAATGTAGTTGGCGTTGAGGATTGCCAGTTGCGAAGCCCGCTTCAGACCGGCGCCACCCATCATGCGAATGTACATCCAGGTGATCGGCAGAATGCTCGCGCTGCCGAACGGCGCTGCGCAGACCGCGCCTTCCTTGCGTTGCATCTGACCGTGACCCGGCAGGAACGGGGTCAGGTGCGACTTGACGCCGATCGGGCCGACGCCCGGGCCGCCACCGCCGTGCGGAATGCAGAAGGTTTTGTGCAGGTTCAGGTGCGAGACGTCGCCGCCGAACTTGCCCGGTGCGCAGAGGCCGACCATCGCGTTCATGTTGGCGCCGTCGATGTACACCTGGCCGCCGTTGTCGTGAATGATCCCGCAGATTTCGCGGATGCCTTCTTCGAACACGCCGTGGGTCGACGGGTAGGTGATCATCAGCGCTGCGAGGTGTTCGCGGTGCTCGATGGCTTTGGCGCGCAGGTCTTCGATGTCGACGTTGCCACGGGCATCGCACGCGGTCACGACCACGCGCATGCCGGCCATGTTGGCGGTGGCAGGGTTGGTGCCGTGGGCCGACGACGGGATCAGGCAGATGTCGCGGCGCTCATCGCCACGGCTCTGGTGGTAAGCGCGAATCGCCAGCAGGCCTGCGTATTCGCCTTGCGAACCGGCGTTCGGTTGCAGCGAGATCGCGTCGTAACCGGTGGCGGCGCAGAGCATCGCTTCCAGTTCATCGGTCAGTTGCTGGTAGCCGGCGCTTTGCTCGGCCGGAGCGAACGGGTGCAGCGCGCCGAACTCGGCCCAGGTCACCGGAATCATTTCGCTGGCGGCGTTGAGTTTCATGGTGCACGAGCCCAGCGGGATCATGGTGCGATCCAGTGCCAGATCCTTGTCCGCCAGTTTGCGCAGGTAGCGCATCAGCTCGGTTTCCGAGTGATAACGGTTGAACACCGGGTGGCTGAGGATTGGCGACTGACGTACCAGCGCCGCCGGGATGGTGCTATGCACCGAAGCGGCCAGCGCAGCGAAGTCCGGCAGGGTTTTGCCGTCGGCGAACAGGCCCCACAGGGTTTCGATGTCAGCCTGAGTGGTGGTTTCGTCGACCGACAGGCCCAGACGCTGAGTGTCGATTACGCGCAGGTTGATCTGTGCAGCGTGCGCCTTGTCGTGCAGCGCGGCAGTGTGCGCGCCGGTGGCGAGGGTCAGGGTATCGAAGAAGCTTGCCTGTTCGACGGTCTGGCCCAGTGCGCTCAGGCCCTTGGCGAGAATCGCGGTCAGGTGATGCACGCGGTTGGCGATCTGGGTCAGGCCTTTCGGGCCGTGGTAGACCGCGTACATGCTGGCGATGTTGGCCAGCAGCACTTGCGCGGTGCAGATGTTCGAGGTGGCTTTCTCACGGCGGATGTGTTGCTCGCGAGTCTGCATCGCCAGGCGCAGGGCCGGCTTGCCGAAACGGTCAACCGACACACCGACCAGACGGCCCGGCATGTCACGCTTGAATGCATCCTTGGTGGAGAAGTAGGCGGCGTGCGGCCCACCGAAGCCCAGCGGTACACCGAAGCGTTGCGCCGAACCGATGGCGACGTCCGCGCCGAACTCGCCCGGAGCGGTCAGCAAAGTCAGGGCCAGCAGATCGGCAGCCACCGCAACCAGCGCGTTGGCGGCGTGGAAACGCTCGGTCAGTTCGCGGTAGTCGAACAGGTCACCGTTGCTTGCCGGGTATTGCAGCAGCGCGCCGAAGAACGGCGTGACGTCCGTCAGTTCACGCTCATCGCCAACCACCACGTCGATGCCCAGCGGCTCGGCACGGGTGCGCAGCACGTCGAGGGTTTGCGGGTGGCTGTGGATCGAGGCGAAGAATTGGTGGCTGCCCTTGTTCTTGCTCAGGCGTTTGCAGAAGGTCATGGCTTCGGCAGCGGCGGTGGCTTCGTCGAGCAACGAGGCGTTGGCGATCGGCAGGCCGGTGAGGTCGCTGATCAGGGTCTGGAAGTTCAGCAGCGCTTCGAGACGGCCCTGGGAAATTTCCGGCTGGTACGGGGTGTAAGCGGTGTACCAGGCCGGGTTTTCCAGCAGGTTGCGCAGGATCGGCGACGGCGTGTGGCAGTTGTAGTAGCCCTGGCCGATGTAGGTCTTGAACAGCTGGTTCTTGCCGGCGATGGATTTGATCATCGCCAGGGCGTCGGCTTCGCTCAGGCCGTCGTCCATGCCGAGCACGCTGGTGCCCTTGATGCTTTCAGGAATGACGCTGGCGCTCAGCGCTTCGAGCGAGTCGAAACCGAGGCTGTTGAGCATGGCTTGCTCGTCACCGGCGCGCGGGCCGATGTGACGGGCGATGAATTCGTTGGCAGTGCCGAGGTTTACTTGAGTCATTTCGCTACTCCTCAGGCTTCGTCTTGGGCTTTGATCAAACGGTCGTAGGCGTCCTGATCCAGCAATTTCGCCACCGCCGAGGTGTCGCTTGGCTGGAAGCGGAAGAACCAGCCTTCGCCCAGCGGATCTTCGTTGACCAGTTCCGGAGCGTCTTCCAGCGCCGGATTAACTTCCAGGACGTCGCCATCGAGGGGCATGTACACACCGCTGGCGGCTTTCACCGATTCCACGGTGGCGGCTTCGGCGCCTTTTTCGTAAGCCTGCAGCTCAGGCAGTTGCACGAACACCACGTCGCCCAAGGCGTGCTGCGCGAAAGCGGTGATGCCGACAGTGACGCTGCCGTCAGCTTCGGTGCGCAGCCATTCGTGATCTTCAGTAAAACGCAACTCGCTCATGGAAACTCCTAAGGGGCCAGACTCGTCTGGTGGACGCGGTGGAAGGCGGGGCATGAAAGCCCTGATTTTATGAGCGGTTACTTAGCAAGAACGCGGCCATCTTGGATTTATCTATATAAAACAATGGCTTATTGATTGTCGGCAAGCCTGATGAAGGGATGACTGTAGCGAAATCGCTACAGTTCAGGGCGGGGAGAAAAGCTGAAGCGGATCAAAGCCTTGCACAGCGGTCGCTGGCGAAGGGTGTAGCGATATCGTTCCGCTGTAGCGCTTTCAGTACAGATGGAGGTCGTTTTCAAGTAGAAAAATACAAATTTTGAACTGGAAACCCGGACTGTAGGAGCTGCCGAAGGCTGCGATCTTTTGATTTTGTTTTTTAAGATCAAGATCAAAAGATCGCAGCCTTCGGCAGCTCCTACAGGGGGTTAGGGTGAATTTAAGACTTGCCCGGAATGCCGTACTTGCGCAGGCGATGGGCAATCGCCGTGTGCGAGGTCTGCAGGCGGCTGGCCAGTTGGCGGGTCGAGGGGTAGCTGGCGTAGAGTTTTTCCAGCAGCGATTTTTCGAAGGACTCGACGGCTTGTTCAAGGCTCTCGACGTCGCTGTCGGTCTGCCGCGCCACCGAGGTGCCGGCGATGTCGAGGTCGCCGATGTCGACCAGGCTGCTTTCGCAGATCGCCGCGGCGCGGAAGATCACGTTCTGCAACTGCCGCACGTTACCCGGCCAACGATTACCGAGCAGTGCCGGATAGGTACCGGGCGCAAGGCGACAGACTGGACGCTGAATCTGCGCACAGGCCTGCTGCATGAAATAGCGCGCCAGCAACAGGATGTCCTGACCGCGCTCGCGCAGCGGCGGTACTTCGACATTGAGCACGTTGAGGCGGTAGAACAGGTCTTCGCGGAACAGGCCTTCGCTGACCATTTTTTCCAGGTCGCGGTGGGTCGCGCTGAGGATCCGCACGTTGACCTTCACCTCGCGATCGCCACCCACCCGGCGGAAGCTGCCGTCGTTGAGAAAGCGCAGCAGTTTGGCCTGCAAGTACGGCGACATCTCGCCGATTTCGTCGAGAAACACTGTGCCCTGGTTCGCCAGTTCCATCAGCCCCGGTTTGCCGCCACGTTGCGCGCCGGTGAAGGCGCCGGGGGCATAGCCGAACAGCTCGCTCTCGGCGAGGTTCTCCGGCAGGGCCGCGCAGTTCAGGGCGAGGAACGGCGCACTGTGTCGCGCACTGATCGCATGGCAGGCGCGGGCCACCAGCTCTTTGCCGGTGCCGGTTTCGCCTTGAATCAGCAGTGGCGCATCGAGTGCGGCGACGCGTTGCGCGCGGGCCTTGAGGGTGCGGATTGCCGGGGATTCGCCGAGCAGCGCATCGAAACCTTCGGCATGGTCGTGGTGCAGCGCCGAGAGTTGTTCGCCGATACGGTTCGGTTGATACAGGGTCAGTAGCGCGCCGGCGTCGGTGATCGGCGTGGCGTCGAGCAACAGGGTCTGGCCGTTGACGGTGATCTCGCGCAGCGGCAGACGGAAGCCTTGTTCGAGCAGGGTTTCCAGCAGGCCGGGATCGTTGAACAGTTCAGAGACGCTTTCACCCGCCGGTTCGCGTCCGTACAGCGCGATCAGTGCCGGGTTGGCCAGCAGCACTTTCCCGGCGCTGTCGAGGGCGAGCACCGGATCGGTCATCGCTGCGAGCAATGCATCGAGTTGCAGGTGCCGACGCTGGCCGGGGAGGATGTCGACCACCGTGACCGCTTCGACACCGCGCACCCGAAACAGCGCATCTTTGAGTTCTTCGAGCACTTGCGGGCTCAAGGTCGGGGCGTCGATGTAGACATTGGGCGGAATCATCTCCACCGCATCCAGATTGAGATTGCGCCCACCGAGGATCGCCAGGACTTCCTGGGTGATGCCGACGCGGTCGATGAAGCTGACGTGGATACGCATGGGGCGGTTCAGTGTTCTGGAATGCGGAGGGGGGCAAGTATGCCTTGGGGCGGGGGATTGGTGAAATGGACAACGATTTTCCGGGCAACTCAAATCCCCGGTGGGAGCGAGCCTGCTCGCGAAAGCGGTGTGTCAGAAGTGAAAATATTGACTGACAGATGGCATTCGCGAGCAGGCTCGCTCCCACAGGGGAATGGTTATTCGAAGTGCTCGGGATTGACCGGATCTCCGGATTGCATATTCAACTTCTGCCGAATGTCCTCAAACATCAGGTCGTAGTGCTTGTGCACCGAGCCGATCTGGCTGTGAGCCTTTGGAATCCCGTACTTCTCGGCAATCCGGGTCACGTCGCGGGCGAAGTTGTAAGCCTCTTCCTTGGGCAGGAAAAACGCCTCCTTCATGTCCTTGCCCTGCATATTGCCGTGCAGGGTGAACTGTATCCCTTTGCCTTTTTGCGGATCGGTGAACACTTCATAGTCGAGGCACAAGTCGTAACTGACGTCATCTGGCGTCAACGCATGTCGCTCGATGTGCAAATGACCGGGGTTGAATATGGCCATGGGTTTCTCCTTCTCAAGGCATGGGAGAAGGGCAGACCCTGGGCCTGCCCCCGGAGTTTCTGATTATCGATAGCTGATGCCCGGCTTCGCGGTGCTGACACGGGTTCCGGCGGTGCCTTGAACGATGGCTTCGATGTCCGCCAGCGAACCGATCACCGCGACCTTGCCAGTATGGCGCGCGAACTCGCAAGCTGCCTGTACCTTCGGCCCCATGGAACCGGCGGCAAAACCCAGGCGTTCCAGTTCGTCCGGGTGCGCTTCGGCGATGGCTTTCTGGGTTGGCTTGCCGTAATCGATGAATGCCGCGTTGACGTCCGTGGCGATCACCAGCAAATCGGCCTCCAGTTGCTCGGCCAGCAGTGACGAGCACAGATCCTTGTCGATCACCGCCTCGATGCCCTTGAGGTTACGGTGCTCGTCGTACATCGTCGGAATGCCGCCGCCACCGGCGCAAATCACGATGCTGCCCTTGTCCAGCAGCCACTTGATTGGACGGATTTCGAAGATGCGTTTTGGCCGAGGGCTGGCCACCACGCGGCGGAATTTGTCACCGTCCGGGGCGATGGCCCAGCCTTTTTCAGCGGCGAGCTTTTCTGCTTCGGCTTTCTCGTAGACCGGGCCGATCGGTTTGCTCGGGTTCTGGAAGGCCGGGTCCTTGGCGTCGACCTCGACCTGGGTCAACAGGGTGGCGAACGGCACCTCGAAGTCCAGCAGGTTGCCTAGTTCCTGTTCGATGATGTAGCCGATCATGCCTTCGGTTTCGGCACCGAGCACGTCCAGCGGGTAAGGGGTGACGGAGGTGTACGCCGCCGCTTGCAGCGACAGCAGGCCGACTTGCGGGCCATTGCCATGGGCGATGACCAGTTGGTTGCCGGGATGGATCTTGGCGATTTGCTCGGTGGCGATGCGGATGTTGGCGCGCTGGTTGTCAGCGGTCATCGGCTCGCCACGGCGGAGCAGGGCGTTACCGCCCAGAGCTACGACGATACGCATGGTGCATGTCCTTCTGGAAAACAGTGAAAGCTCGCAGGACGAATGCGGTCCCTGTGGGAGCCGGGCTTGCCCGCGATGGCGGTGGATCAGGCAACATTGTCGCTGGCTGACACACCGCTATCGCTGGCAAGCCAGCTCCCACAGTGACCGTGTCGTGTCAGTGAGAGCTGTATTGGTTTACAGATCAGCCAGGGTCGAGACCAGAATCGCCTTGATCGTGTGCATGCGGTTTTCCGCTTGCTCGAAGGCGATGCAGGCGGGCGACTCGAACACGTCGTCGGTCACTTCGATGCCGTTGGCCAGGTGCGGGTACTGTTCGGCGATCTGTTTGCCGACTTTGGTATCGCTGTTGTGGAACGCCGGCAGGCAGTGCATGAACTTGGTGCGTGGATTGCCGGTGGCTTTCATCAGCTCTTTATTGACCTGGTACGGCAGCAGTTGCTGGATACGCTCGGCCCAGGCTTCCACCGGCTCGCCCATCGACACCCAGACATCGGTGTGGATGAAATCGACGCCTTTGACCGCGGCTTTCGGGTCTTCGGTGAGGGTGATGCGTGCACCGGATTCTTCCGCGTATTTCTTGCAGCGATCCACCAGATCGTCATGCGGCCACAGGGCTTTTGGCGCGCAGATGCGCACGTCCATGCCGAGTTTGGCACCGACCAGCAGCAGCGAATTGCCCATGTTGTTGCGCGCATCGCCGAGGTAGGCGTAGCTGATTTCGTGGATCGGCTTGTCGGCGTGTTCACGCATGGTCAACACGTCGGCGATCATCTGCGTTGGGTGATATTCGTCGGTCAGGCCGTTGAACACCGGCACCCCGGCGAACTTCGCCAGCTCTTCGACAATTTCCTGTTTGAAGCCACGGTACTCGATGGCGTCGTACATGCGACCCAGCACGCGGGCCGTGTCTTTCATGCTTTCCTTGTGGCCGATCTGCGATGAGTTCGGGTCAATGTAGGTGACATTGGCGCCTTGGTCATAGGCCGCCACTTCGAACGCGCAACGGGTGCGGGTCGAGGTTTTTTCGAAGATCAGGGCGATGTTGTTGCCCTTGAGGTGTTGCTGCTCGGTGCCGGTGTATTTCGCGCGTTTCAGATCGCGGGACAGGTCGAGCAGATAACGCAGCTCGCGCGGGGTGTGGTGTTCCAGGCTGAGCAGGTTACGGTTGTGGATGTTGAACGCCATGATGATTCTCCTTGGATTCGGTAATCGGCCCGGCCGCTACAGGGTGAGTGCGGCCGGGGAGATGGTCGTTTAGTAATCGATTGGGTCGCGGATGATCGGGCAGGTCATGCAGTGGCCGCCGCCGCGACCACGGCCGAGTTCGCCGGCGCTGATGGTGATGACTTCGACGCCTGCCTTGCGCAGCAGGGTGTTGGTGTAGGTGTTGCGGTCGTAGCCGATGACCACGCCCGGTTCTACCGCGACCACGTTGTTGCCGTCGTCCCATTGCTCGCGTTCGGCAGCGAAGCTGTTGCCGCCGGTTTCCACCACGCGCAGCTTCGGCAGGTTGAGGGCTTTGGCCACGGTGTCGAGGAAGCTGCCTTCTTCGCGGCGGATGTCGATGCCGCCCTGTTTGCTTTCGTCAGGGCGCAGGGTGAACGCGACGATCTGGTTCACCACTTCCGGGAAAATCGTCACCAGGTCTCGGTCGCAGAAGCTGAAGACGGTGTCCAGATGCATCGCGGCGCGGGACTTCGGCAGGCCGGCGACGATGACTTTCTCCACCGCTTTGTTCTTGAACAGGTTCAGCGCCAGTTGGCCGATGGCCTGTCGGGATGAGCGTTCGCCCATGCCGATCAACACCACGCCGTTACCGATCGGCATCACGTCGCCGCCTTCCAGCGTCGAGCTGCCGTGATCCTTGTCCGGATCGCCGTACCAGATCTCGAAATCGGCATTGGTGAACTGCGGGTGGAATTTGTAGATGGCGGTGGTCAGCAGGGTTTCCTGACGGCGCGCCGGCCAGTACATCGGGTTCAGTGTCACGCCACCGTAGATCCAGCAAGTGGTGTCGCGGGTGAACTGGGTGTTGGGCAGCGGCGGCAGGATGAAGCTGGAGTGGCCGAGGAAGTCGCGGAACATCTGGATGGTCTTGCCACCAAAGCTGTCCGGCAGATCGTCGGCGGACACGCCACCGATCAGGAATTCGGCGATGTGCCGTGGCTCAAGGCTTTTCAGCCAGGATTTGACTTCGCTGATCAGGCCCAGGCCCACCGAATCGGCAGTGACCTTGCGCTCGAGGATCCAGTCCAGTGCTTCCGGGATGGCGACGATGTCGGTCAGCAGGTTGTGCATTTCCAGCACGTCGATCCCGCGTTCACGCATTTTGGTCACGAAGTCGAAGTGGTCGCGCTTGGCCTGGGCGACCCACAGCACGTCGTCAAACAGCAGTTCGTCGCAGTTGTTCGGGGTCAGCCGCTGGTGGGCCAGACCTGGGGAGCAAACCATGACTTTGCGCAGTTTGCCGGCTTCGGAATGGACGCCGTACTTAACTTTTTCCGTGGTCATTGCAGTGATCCTCCAGAGGTAAAAACTTGGGCAATTACAGGGTCAGGAAGCCGTCGTAGAGACCGTAGGCTGCCACCAGTGCACCGACGACCACCGCGGCGAAAATCAGCTTCTCGACGTTGGTGAAAACCGCTTGTTTGAGTTCGAGCTTGGCCTTGGCGAACAGGATCGCGCCGGGGGCATACAGCAGAGCCGAGAGCAGCAGGTACTTCACCCCACCGGCATACAGCAGCCAGACCGCGTAGATCAGGGCGATACCACCGATGATCAGGTCCTTGCGGCGCTCGGCGGCGAAGCCTTCGTAGGTTTCGCCGCGTACGGCGAGCAGCAGGGCGTAGGCCGCCGACCACAGGTACGGCACCAGAATCATCGAAGTGGCGAGGTAGATCAGCGACAGGTAAGTGCTGGCCGAAAACAGGGTGATGATCAGGAACAACTGAACCATCGCGTTGGTCAGCCACAACGCGTTGACCGGTACGTGATTGGCGTTTTCCTTGCGCAGAAACTCGGGCATGGTGTGGTCTTTGGCGGCGGCGAACATGATCTCCGCACACAGCAGCACCCACGACAGCAGCGCGCCCAGCAGCGAGATGATCAGGCCGACGCTGATCAGCACCGCGCCCCAATGACCGACCACGTGCTCAAGCACGGCGGCCATCGACGGGTTCTGCAGTTTGGCCAGTTCCGGCTGAGTCATGATGCCCAGCGACAGCACGTTGACCAGCACCAGGAACAGCAGCACGGTGATGAAACCGATGACGGTGGCCTTGCCGACGTCGGAGCGTTTTTCCGCCCGGGCCGAGAAGATGCTCGCGCCTTCAATGCCGATGAACACCCACACGGTGACCAGCATCATGTTGCGCACCTGGTTCATCACGCTGCCCAGATCCGGGTTTTTCACGCCCCAGATGTCAGCGGTGAAGATGTCCAGTTTGAAGGCGAAGACCGCGATCAGGACGAACAGCAGCAGCGGTACGACCTTGGCGACGGTGGTCACGAGGTTGATGAACGCCGCTTCCTTGATTCCGCGCAGCACCAGGAAATGCACGGCCCACAGCAGCACCGAGGCGCCGATCACGGCGGCCACCGTGTTGCCTTCGCCGAAAACCGGAAAGAAATACCCGAGGGTGCTGAACAACAGAACAAAGTAACCGACGTTACCCAGCCAGGCGCTGATCCAGTAGCCCCAGGCGGACGAGAAACCCATGTAATCGCCGAATCCGGCCTTGGCGTAGGCGTAGACGCCGCCGTCCAGGTCGGGCTTGCGATTGGCGAGGGTTTGAAAGACAAAAGCGAGGGTGAGCATGCCGACAGCGGTGATGGCCCAACCGATCAGCACTGCACCGACGTCGGCGCTGGCGGCCATGTTTTGTGGCAAAGAGAATATCCCGCCACCGATCATTGAACCGACTACCAATGCAACCAGTGCACCGAGTCGTAGTTTTCCGGGAGCTTCAGACATTGCATGACTCCATTGCAGGAGAGAAGAGTTCACAGCGTAGTGCCGTTGTCTGTTCAAACAGCTGACTTAGATCAGTTCATGGCCACATTCCATTGTTAATGAATGACTTATGAAAAGGCTGATGGCATAAAGCTGCTGCCCGAAGAGGCCCATTCCAGAGGCTTGCGGCAGATGTGGTTGGGAATTTCTCCTATTACTTTGGAATTATCACGCTAGTTGGTTTTCAGCTTTTGGCAAATTTTTCACATCTGTTTTCAGTACAGAATTGATTTATCAGGATCAGCGCACAAAACTGTCTCGACGTGCTATGCGTTAGCGTCAGTCGCTATATATAAGTGGGTATTGCTCGGCATTACCTGATAAGCGTCATTCGGTATCAGACATTTAGTTAATAGTTGTTACAAAATGAATTAAGGGAGACAAGAATGTCGCAACCGACGCAAAAGCTGCGCCTTGGTGCGTTGATCGCCCTGGTTGTAGGTTCGATGATTGGCGGGGGGATTTTTTCCCTGCCGCAGAACATGGCGGCGCGCGCCGATGCCGGGGCGATCCTGATTGGCTGGGGAATCACCGCCATCGGCATGCTGACCCTGGCGTTCGTGTTCCAGACCCTCGCCAACCGCAAGCCTGAGCTGGACTCTGGCGTCTACGCCTACGCCAAGGCCGGGTTTGGCGACTACATGGGTTTCTCGTCCGCCTGGGGTTACTGGATCAGCGCCTGGCTGGGCAACGTCGGTTATTTCGTGTTGCTGTTCAGCACGCTCGGTTACTTCTTCCCGGTGTTTGGCCAGGGCAACACGCCGGTCGCCATCGGCTGTGCGTCGGTGCTGTTGTGGGCCGTGCATTTTCTGGTGATGCGCGGGATCAAGGAGGCGGCCTTCATCAATCAGGTGACCACGGTCGCCAAGATCGTGCCGCTGATCCTGTTCATCGTGATTGCGGCGGTGGCGTTCAAGGCCGATATCTTTACCCGCGACATCTGGGGCCGCAGCAACCCAAGCTTCGGCGGGGTGATGGATCAGGTGCGCAACATGATGCTGGTGACGGTGTTCGTGTTCATCGGCATCGAGGGCGCCAGCGTGTACTCGGCACGGGCGGAGAAACGCACCGATGTCGGCCGCGCCACGGTAATCGGTTTTCTCGGCGTGCTGGCGCTGCTGGTGCTGGTCAACGTGCTGTCGCTGGGGATCATGAGCCAGCCAGAATTGGCGACCCTGCAAAACCCGTCGCTGGCGGCGGTGCTGGAACACATCGTCGGGCCATGGGGCGCGTTGTTGATCAGCCTTGGGCTGGCGGTGTCGCTGCTCGGCGCGTTGCTATCGTGGGCGTTGTTGTGCGCCGAAATCCTGTTTGCCACGGCGCGGGACAAGACCATGCCCGCGTTTCTGAAAAAGGAAAACGCCAACCACGTGCCGGTCAATGCGCTGTGGCTGACCAACGTGATGATTCAGATTTTCCTGCTGATCACGCTGTTTTCCGCCGGCACCTACACCAGCCTGATCTACCTCGCCTCGTCGATGATTCTGGTGCCGTACCTGTGGTCGGCGGCGTACGCGGTGTTGCTCAGCGGGCGTGGCGAAACCTATGAACATGCCTCGGCCGAGCGCACCAAGGACCTGCTGATCGGCGGCATAGCGCTGTGCTACGCGGTGTGGCTGTTGTATGCCGGCGGGGTGAAATACCTGCTGCTGTCGGCGCTGCTGTATGCGCCAGGTGTGGTGCTGTTCGCCAAGGCCAAGCATGAGCAGGGCGAGCCGTTGTTCACTCATGTCGAGAAGGTGATTTTCACCGGCGTGGTCATTGGTGCGGGGTTGGCGGCATATGGGTTGTACAGCGGGGTGTTGTCGTTGTAGGTGATGTCAGTGCGGGCCTCTTCGCGAGCAGGCTCGCTCCCACATTTGAAATGCGTTCCCCCTGTGGGAGCGAGCTTGCTCGCGAAGGGGCCCGAATGGTCATCACCACAGCGGGCGATGTGAACCCAATTCTGTGGCCGGCAACTGCCATTGCAGCGGCGTCCCGCTGATCTTCAGCGGTACCAGCAAGCGATGCGCCGGCCCCCAAGGTGTTTGTTCCAGAAGCGGGTTTTGATCCTGCGCATCTTCAGCCCGCAACGCTTCGCTCGACCCCGGCCCCTGTTCGATCAACAGCTTGGCGGTGCGCGCCAGCGACAAGCGTGCCGAGCCACCTCGACCCGTCTTCAAACGTTGCGTCAACAGCCGGATCGCACTCGCCGCCATCAAATACCCTGTTGCATGGTCCAGCGCCTGCACCGGCAACGGCGTCGGTTGGTCCGCGTGCTTCCAGCGTTGCCCGGCCTCGGCGATGCCGCTGCTCATCTGCACCAGGCTGTCGAAGCCACGGCGGTTCTGCCACGGGCCGCTCCAGCCGTAGGCGTTGAGGCAGACGTCGATCAGCCCCGGCGCCAGTAGCCGCCGGCGCTCGGAGCCGAAGCCGAGATGTTCCAGCGCGTCGGCACGGTAGCCGTGCACGAGGATGTCGGTGTCCTGCAACAAGTGTTCAAACACCACGCGATCTGCCGGTTGCTGCAGATCCAGCCGCGCGCAGCGTTTGCCAAGGGTCATGTCCGGGATAACGCCCGGTTCGTTCCAGGTCGGCGGATCGATGCGCAGCACATTGGCGCCGAGACCGGCAAGGAAACGGCTGGCGGTGGGGCCGGCAAGCACGCGGGTCAGGTCCAGCACCTTGAGGCCGGCCAGCGGCTGCGCTGCCGAGCCTTGCCAGGCGTTGGTGTGTTCATCCTGCGCATCGAGGAAATGCACCAGCGGTTCGGCATTCACTGCCAGCCCCTGCGGATGCTGCTGCCACTGCGCCCAACTGCGCATTTCGGCGGCGCAGCCGTTGGCGTCGACGACTGCTTGTTCCAGATCGGCACTGCGCCATTGCGCGACGTTCGCTGCCATGGCGGCACGGTCGGCGCAGGTGCCCAGTACGCGTTCGGCGGCGGCGCGGTGATGCGGGGCGTTGGTGTGCAGGCGGATCCAGCCGTCCTCGGTTGCGTAGTCACCGGCCACCGGATCCCACAGCGGCGGAACGTTCCAGCCCATCGGACGCAGCGAAGTGGCGAACCAGAACGAGGCCAGACGTCGATCGACTTCCACCGCGGGCAAGTGCCCGGTCTGTTGCCGGAGCAGTTCGCTGACGGCCTGCCCGGCAGCGCCGATGCTGGCGCAGGCCAGGTCGGTCACGGCGAATGCCGAGGGCAGGGCGCCATGGCCCGTGAACGGAATCGGCGTGTGGGGCAAGCCGAGTGCGGCTTGAATGGACGTGAGTAAATCAGTCATCGAAGGCCCTCCGGGAGAGAGGGCGATGATAGTGCAAAAAAATCTCGGGCCAGATGAAATTCCGGACAACCCACGCTGCCCCCTGTGGGAGCTGGCTTGCCAGCGATGACGGTGGATCAGTCAGTACATGAGTGACTGACACACCGCAATCGCTGGCAAGCCAGCTCCCACAGGGACGGTGGTGATTATCAGACGCGGAACTGGTCCATCAGCTTCATCTGCTGGCTCGCCAGGGCATTCAACTGACTGCTGATCGCCGCTGATTCAGTCGCCTGCTCGGTCAGCGTTTCAGTCACGGTGCGAATCGCCGAGACGTTGCGGTTGACCTCTTCGGCCACGGCGCTCTGTTGTTCGGCGGCGCTGGCGATCTGCAGGTTCATGTCGCTGATCACCGTCACCGCATCGCTGATCTTGCCCAGCGCATCCACCGCCTGACGGATCTGCCCGGCGTTGTTGTGCGCCTGGGTCTGGCTCGAATGCATGGTCGCGACCACGCCACGGGTGCCGGTCTGGATGCGTTCGATGACGATGCGGATTTCTTCCACCGAATCCTGAGTGCGCTTGGCGAGGTTGCGCACCTCGTCGGCCACCACCGCGAAACCACGACCGCTTTCCCCGGCGCGGGCCGCTTCGATGGCGGCGTTGAGCGCCAGCAGGTTGGTCTGTTCGGCGATGCTGCGGATCACTTCCAGCACCGAACCGATCTGCTCGCTGTTGACCGCCAGCGCTTCGACTTCGGTCACCGCTTTGCTGACTTCATCGGCCAGTTGATTGATGTCGCGGGTGCTGCGCTCGATGATCGACAGGCCGTCCCTGGCCGACTGATCGGCGCCCTTGGCGGCGTTGGCCGCGTTCGACGCGCTGTTGGCGACGTCGTGGGCGGTGGCGCTCATTTCGTTGGACGCGGTGGCGACCTGATCGATTTCGCGGAACTGCACCTGCATGCCTTCGCTGGTCTGGCGGGCGATTTCCGATGACTGATCAGCAGTGCCACGCGCTTCAGTGATGCTCTGTTTGATCTGGGCGATGGTCGGTTGCAGCTTGTCGAGGAAGCGGTTGAACCAGTTCACCAGTTCGCCCAGTTCATCTTTCTTGCTGTAGTTCAGGCGCTGGGTCAGATCGCCTTCACCGCTGGCGATGTTCTTCAGCATCTCGGCGACGCTGTTGATCGGGCGTGTGACGCCGGAAGCCGTCAGCCAGATCAGCAACAAGCCAATCAGCCCGGCGACGACAGCCACCGCCAGCGCCGTGATCACGCCGGTTTCCTGCGCGTCGTCGAGGACCGCTTGCAGCTTCACCGAGTCGGCCAGCAGCACCTGTTTCGGCAGGTCGATGACCACGCCCCAGGCCCGCGAGTTGCCAATCGGATCCACCGGGTACACCGCGCGAATCAGCTCGCCCTGTTCAAGAATCTTCGGCGTGCCGCTGCTGACCAGTTGCAGCAGGTCCTTACCGTCGGCGCCGAGGGTATCGCTGATCTTTTTACCGACCTTGGTCGCATCGGAACTGTCGGCAGCGAGCACGCCGCTGCCGGAGACGATCAGCATGTGCCCGGCGTTGTTGAACAGGTTGCGCTGGGAATCCACCGCCGCTGCTTGCAGGGCATCGAGGGCGATGTCGACACCGACCACGCCGATGGCCTTGCCGTCGACGATCAACGGCACGGAAATGGTGGTCATCAACATTTCCTTCCCGCCCACGGTGTCGGCATACGGGTCGAGCAGGCAAGTACGCTTGTTGTCACGAGGGCAGGTGTACCAGCTGTTGTACGGCGTGCCGCTGACGCTGAGGGTGGTCTTGGTCATGTCTTCTTCGACCATGATCGTGTTCAGCGCCGAGCCGGCAGCGCGGCTCCAGTAGCTCGCAAAACGCCCGGCTTCGTTGGACTGGCGCGCGGCGTCGTTGACGAACTCGCTGTCCTTGCCGTCGAGGCCGTTGGGTTCGAAGGCGAGCCAGATGCCGAGCACCTTGTCGTTGCGCTCGAACGCGGTTTTCAGGCTCTGGTTCAATTCTTCACGCAGGGCCCCGGCGTCCAGCGAACGCTTGGCGGCCAGTGCGCGCATGTCCTTGATCTGATCGGCCAGCGCGGTGATCACCGTCAGGCTTTCGCCAAAGGTCTTCTGCACCCGCACTGCTTGCTCGGCGGCTTTGGCCTGCAACAGGTTCTGCACACTGGCAGTGAGCAACTGGTTGCTGGAGTTGCTGACCAGTTCGTCGTTCTGGTTGGTCTGGTAGATGTTCATGCCGACGATCAGCGCAACCACACCCAGCAGGCACAGGCCGGAGAGCAGGACGATTTTCAGGCGAATGGAGAGAGAGTCGAACATGGGGCGATCTCGTGAATGAATGAGCAGGTGGCCACGGGATGAACTACCCGGTTCGCCAAATCCATTCAGCGCCATGCATTGCTCATCGGCGCGCAGCGAGAGGGCATGAGCCGCTTGCCGACGAACGGTCAGCGCTAAACGTTTGCGCAGGGGATTGTGCTGAAAAGGCGATTAATTACAGGGAAGTTTCAGCCGGGTGAACACTGAGGAGCTGTTGGTGATGAGGCTGTTGTGGCGAGGGAGCTTGCTCCCGCTGGAGTGCGCAGCGCTCCCCAGCATGCTTGCCGATTCACCGCATGCGGAGGTTGTGCGACGGCTTCGCCGCCGAGCGGGAGCAAGCTCCCTCGCCACAGGGAATCTGTGAGTCAGGAGGAGGCGATGGTTTCCGGGCGCGACCAAATCCACAGATTGCCCAGGCTCATCCCGGCAATCGCCAGATACACCGGCCAGCCGTGGTCGAGCATCACCAGCATCAGTGTCGCGCACAGCAGCATGCTGACGGTGGCGCTGACCTTGGCCTTGCGCGCGATGATCTTGCCGTTGCGCCAGTTGCTCAGGATCGGCCCGAACAGCCGATGGTTTTCCAGCCAGGCACTCAGGCGCGGCGAGCTGCGGGTCGCCGCCCAGGCGGCGAGCAGGATGAACTCGGTGGTCGGCAGGCCGGGCACGACAATGGCGATCAGGCCAATGCCGAGACTGACATAGGCCAACAGGCCGAACAACAGGCGGGCGAGTTTTGAGGTGGCGGGTTGCGGCATGGGCTCGGGGTTGCAGTGAGGCGAAACGGGAATCTTACAGACTTGTGGAGACCCCTGTGGGAGCTGGCTTGCCAGCGATAGCGATGTATCAGTCGAAATAGATCCTGTCTGACCCGCCGCCATCGCTGGCAAGCCAGCTCCCACAGGGTTTTGTGTTGTGCCGGTAAATCAGGCCGGTTCGGCTTCGGTGGCGTAAGCCTGTTCCAGCAGCACGGTGAAGCGGTTGAACGCGTCGATTGCGCCTTGCTCGACTTCGGCTTCCTCTTCGGCGGTGAACGGCAGGGAGTCGAGAGTACGCACGAAGCTTTTCCAACCCTCGGCGCGGCCACCTTCCGGTTCACCGAGGTGGCGGGCGCCGAAGGTTTCGCTCAGCTCCAGCGCCACCGCGCGTTTGATCAGGAACGCAGCGCCTAGCTTCGAGCCTTCGGAGACGAAGATCCAGCCGAGGGCGCGGGCCTTGCTCGGTTTTTTCAGCGCGCCGGCCACCGGTGCCGGGATATCGGTATCGAGATCCGCCAGGTCAGCCTTGGCCGCTTCGGCCCGGCAACGGGCCGGCAGATCCGGGACGATGGCAGCCAGTTCGGCGTTGTTATAGAGATCGACCAGTTCCGACTGGAACAGGTACTGCGCGATCACGAAACGCGCGAAGTTGGCGCGGGTTTCGAACGGCGCGTGGGCCTTGACCAGGGCGTCGAGCTTGCTGTGCGGCTCGTGGGTGATCTGGTTCAGGCGTTGTGAACGCAGGGCTTTTTCCGAAGTGGTCATGGGGTGTCCTTGATAAAAGAGGCGCTTGATAACGAGACGAACAAGAAGGCGCCTGAGCGTAAAAAAGCTCACTGCGCGGCGATAAACACGCGCAGTGAGGTCGGCCGGATCAGATGTCCCAGACCAGATTAATCGCGAAGTTGCGGCCCGGCTGGGTCAGGCGATCGAGGTTGGCCGGCTGCGTTACAGAGGCTTCGCCAACGCTGTCGTAGCCGCGCACGTCATCCCACAGCCAGTACTTCTTGTCGGTCAGGTTGTAGATGCCGCCGCTGACGGTGACGTCGTCGGTGACTTTGTAATAGCCCGCCAGATCGAGAATGCCGAAGCCCGGGGTCTTGAACTGGCTGCTGACGCCATCCGGCGATTTGAAGTTGCTGTCGTCGACTCGGTCCTTTTTCTTCACCACGGTCCAGCTCAGCAGGCCGCCGTAGTGGTCCTGGTCGTAACCCAGACCGAATACGCCGGTCAGCGGATTGACGCTGTTGAGCGGCTCGCCGTTGTCGTTGTTACGACCATAGGCATAAGCGATCGAGCCTTGGGTGTAGAGGCCCTGCGGCGCGCCGAACGCATCGAGGTTCAGGCGACCTTTGACTTCGGCGCCCTTGATGGTCGCGTGCTTGATGTTGCTCGACTGGAAGGTCAGCTCGTCGTAGCCAGGCGTGACCGCGTCTTCGTTGATGAAGTCGCGGTACTTGTTATAGAACACCGCCACGTCGAACGAGCCTTGCTCGAAGTTGCCGCGCAGACCGGTTTCATAGCTTTTGCTTTTTTCCGGTTCCAGGTTCGGGTTCGGCGCCACGTTGTAGCCGGTGGTGCTGTTTTCAAAGCGCCCGTACAGCGCTTTCGCGGTCGGCGTGCGGAAGCCTTCGGCGTACTGGCCGTACCAGGTGTAGTTGTCGGTCAGGGCGTAGGTCAGGCCGAATTTGGGCGAGACTTTGTGCCAGGTCTTGTTCTCGTCGCTGACGGTGCCGTTGCCGTCGGCGGCCACGGTGTTGAGGAATTCTTCAGTGATGTGCGGCTTGAGCTGGGTGTAGTCGTAGCGCAGGCCAGGCAGGAAGGTCCACTTGTTCCAACTGATCTGATCCTGAGCGAACAAGCTGTAGGTGTTGATGGTCGGGTCCGGGAAGTCGCTGGATTTTTTCAGCACATCCGCCGCGCTGGTGGCGCCGATGGCGGTGCAGCCACGGCCGACCGCGAGGCATTTGCCGTCGCCACTGCGCGAACCGGTGACCTTCTGCTGTTTGATCGTGGTGCCGTAGGTCAACACGTGATCGGTGTCACCGATGGCGAAGGCCTTGTCCAGTTGCGCGTCGAATACCCACTGTTTTTCCTCGTAGACCGTGTCGCGGGTGCGCAGCACTTTACGGGTCATCGGGTAGTAGAACTCTTCGGTGCTCTGGTCGGTCTTGGCGATCTGGTGGTTGAGGCTCCACTTCACGTTATCGGCCAGCAGGCTGTCGAGGGCGAAGCTGTGCTCGAGGCCGAAACGCTCGCGGGTGATGGTGTCGTTGCCGGTGCGCCACTGATACATGCCGCCGGGCAGCACGCTGTTGGGGATGGTCGGGGCACCGTTGAAGTACGGGCCGCCGTAGGCACTTTTCTGATCGGTGTCGCGGTCGTCCTTGTACTTTTCGTAGGTCAGGCCCAGACGCGAATCGTCGTTGTAGTTCCAGCCGATCTTCGCCAGCACGTTGGTGGCTTTGACGTCTTCCGGGTTGGCGGCGGTGCGGGCGAGGCCGGTGCCGTTGTTGCTGCCGTAGGAATCGGTTTCGTGACCGTCGCGCTGGCTGAAGTGCAGCAAGCCGTCGAACTGCTCGGCACGCCCGGCGACGGTGGCGGATTTCAGCCAGCTCTCATCGGCGGAGCTGTAGCCGGTCTTCAACCGGGCACCGATATCGTTGCCGGGCTTGATGATGTCGTCCGGGGCGAGGGTGTAGTAGCTGACGGCGCCGCCGATGGCGTTGCTGCCGTACAGCACCGAGGCCGGGCCCCGGAGGATTTCCACGCGTTTGATGATTTCCGGGTCGACGTAATTGCGCTGGGTCTTGGCGTACGGGCCGTTGAAGAAACCATCCGGCACTTCGACGCCGTCAACCTGAGTGAGGATGCGGTCGCCGTCGATGCCGCGAATGTTGTAGCCACTGATACCGCCGCGCTGACCGGCGCCGCCGACGGACACGCCCGGCTCGTAGCGCACCAGATCCTTGAGGGTGTTGACGTTGTTGCGGTCCAGATCCTGCCGGGTCTGCACGGTGACAGTGGCCGGCACGCTGTTGACCGACTGTTCCTGGCGGGTGGCGCTGATGGTCACCTGATCCAGATTCAAGGTGCCGCTGGTGCTGCGTTTTTCCAGCACCACGTTGTTGTTGCTCAGCTTGCGGAAGCTCAGGTTGGTCCCCACCAACAGGCGTTCCAGGGCTTTCTCCGGCGGCAGCGAACCGCGCACGCCCGGCGACGACACGCCCTGACCCAGTTCCGCCGGCAAGCCGACCTGCCAACCGGTGACGCTGGTGAAGGCATTGAGCGCCGACACCAGCGGTTGCTGGCCGATCGAGAACGAGTAATCACCCATGTTGCGTGCCGGTTGCTCGGTGGCAGCCATCAGCGGTGCGGTGCCGGCCATGAGGATGGCAGCTGTCAGCAGCGACAATACGCGGGAAGGGGAAGCAGTCTGGCGGGTAAGGCGAGAGGACATCGATAGCGCTCCGTGTCGCACGAATCTTTATAGGTGCTGATCCGCCTCCGAAGATGCGAATCAATTGCATTGGCTATAACGAGACGAACGGGGTTTCGCTATCGAGTAAAAATAATTCTCATTTAGTTCAGGATCACCAGCGCCGGGAATTCCTGCAGGCGCGCCGAGGTGATGTGGGCGAGGGAACGCACGACGTCCAGCGGTTGGTCGAGACGGTAATTGCCGGTGACGTTGACGTCGGCCAACTGCTCGTTGGTGTTGATGATCCAGCCCGGGTAGTAGCGGCGCAGTTCGGCCAGCACCTTGTCGAGCGGACAGTTTTCAAAGATCAACCGGCCCTGGACCCAGGCCAGGTCGGTGGCGGCATCGAGTTTGGCCGGACGATCGAAACCGTTGGGGCCGATACGGATGCTTTCGCCGGCGCTCAAACGCACGCGCGCGTCATTGTGGGTGGCACGCAGATCGACATCGCCGCGCTGTACGTTGACCTGTGCCACACCGTCCAGATAACGCACGGCGAAATCGGTGTCGCGCACGCTGGCCTGTACCGGGCCCGCATTGATTTCCAGCGGTTGGCCACGGTTGGCGGCCACCTCGAAAAACGCTTCGCCCTGATACAGCCGCGCCACGCGCTGCCGGTCATTGATGCTGCTGGAGAAGGCCGAATTGGTGTTGAGCAGCACCTTGGAGCCATCCTCCAGTTGCAGGCGCTGGCGCTCGCCGACCACGGTCAGGTGATCGGCCTGCAGGCGCATCGGCAGATTGCTGAAACTGAACAGGCCCAGAATCAGCACCGCAGCGGTGGCCAACGGTTTCCAGTGCGGACGCAGACGTTTGATGAGCGTCACTTTCGCGGGTTTCGCAGCGAGACTCTGTGCGCATTGCACCACTTGCGGCCCGTCCCAGATCGCCTGGGCCCTGGCGAACGCCGCGGCATTCAACGGATCGGCCGCCAACCACGCGTGAAATTGCCGGGTCTGCTCTTCTTCCGCACTGCCGAGCACGATGAGCCAGTCCAGAGCCTGGTCCATTGCACGGGCAGCGTCCTGCGCCGTGTCGGGCGAAGGCGGGCGGTGGGTGTCCGTCACGGTGTGTCCTCGGCAGTGTCTGTGCACGGCTGTTTTTTTAGTGAAGCGTAAAAGTCGGGCAAGGGTAGCAAAGCCCGCTGATCAGTGCAGTCGATGCTGATGCTGACAGAAATCGCCTGTGACCTCAGGCGCCATTCAAGCGCTCGGCGACACCGATGCAGATCGACATGATCAGCTTGAGTTCCTTCTGCACGGTGCTGAGCGACACGTTCAATTCGTCGGCGATTTCCTGATAGCTGTGCCCGTGCAGGCGGCTGAGGATGAAAATCTGCTGCTGACGCGGGCTGAGTTGACTGAGGCTCACGTTCAGGCGCTCCAGCAGTTGTTCGGCGTGGGCGGCGTCTTCGGCGCTGCTGGCGGGGGCGGCGACGCTGTGCACCACGTCCTGCGGCACGTCATCGACCATGGTTCGCGAATGGATCTTGCGCGCACGCAGGTGATCCAGCGCCAGGTTGCGCGCGGTCTGGAACACGAAGGGTTCAAGGTGATCGATGGCGCGCTCGCTCAGCGCCCGCGTGACGCGCAGGTAGGTTTCCTGCAACAGGTCTTCGGCGGTGCTGTGATTGTTGACCATCCGCTCGATCGTACGCAGCAGGGATGTGCGCTGAGAGAGGAAGACGTGATTGAAGCGCGATTGACTCACGGGGGAACCTGATCCATTTCGAGCGAATGATAATGCTTATCATCTAGTCGAGTGGTCAAGTGTTGTTTTTGAACGAAGCAGACAAATGTAGGAGCTGCCGAAGGCTGCGATCTTTTGATGTTGCTTTTAAAACAAGATCAAAAGATCGCAGCCTTCGGCAGCTCCTACAAGGAGTTGTCGGTTACTCCGCGTTGCAGAGCGCCAGGCAGTTATCCAGCATGCGGTTGGAGAAGCCCCATTCGTTGTCGTACCAGGCCAGCACCTTCAGCAGTTTGCCGCTGGATTTGGTGTGATTGGCGTCGAAGATCGACGACAGCGGGTTGTGGTTGAAGTCGCTGGAAACCAGCGGCAACGTGTTGTAACCCAAAATTTTCGAGTGTTGGCTGGCGGCTTTCATCAGCGCGTTGACCTCGTCGGCCGTGGCTTCCTTCTTCAACTGCACAGTCAGGTCCACCAGCGACACATTGATCACCGGCACCCGCACGGCCATGCCGGTCAGTTTGCCCGCCAGTTCCGGCAACACCAGGCCTACCGCTTCGGCGGCGCCGGTCTTGCTCGGGATCATGTTCTGCGTGGCCGAACGCGCGCGGTACGGGTCGGTGTGATAGACGTCGGTGAGGTTCTGGTCGTTGGTGTAGGCATGAATCGTGGTCATCAGACCGCTTTCAATGCCCAGCTCGCGGTGCAGCACCTGCGCCACGGGCGCCAGGCAGTTGGTGGTGCACGAAGCGTTGGAGATGATCTGGTGCGACTGGCGCAAAATGTCGTGGTTCACGCCGTAAACGACGGTAGCGTCGGCGCCTTTGGCCGGGGCCGAGATGATGACTTTGCGCGCGCCGGCAGTAAGATGCGCGGCCGCTTTGGCGCGGTCGGTGAACAGACCGGTGCATTCGAACACCACATCGATCTTTTCCGCGGCCCATGGCAGCTCGGCCGGGTTGCGAATGGCGCTGACCGCAATGCGGTCGCCATTGACCGTCAGGCTCTCATTGTCATGGGCCACTTCGGCGTCGAATGTGCCGTGAACGGTGTCGTATTTGAGCAGATGGGCATTGATGGCGCTGTCGCCCAGATCGTTGATGGCGACGATCTGCAAATCCTGTCGATAGCCTTGAGTATACAGTGCGCGCAGGACATTACGGCCGATGCGGCCAAAACCATTGATTGCGATTCGAAGAGTCATTGAACAGCGCCGCCGTCGTTTTGTTGTTGGAATTACAAGATTATTCGCATAAAAATAGAAAACAAGCCTTTTTAGTGGCAATATTTTGTTTTATCTACAACGAGTGACCTGAATCAACTGGTCCGAATGGTCAAAAAAGCCGTCTGTCATTCCAACAACAACGGCGTTTGATCAGCATAGACAATCAGGTCGCCACATCCGTTAGCCTGGAGTTCTACACATGCATCCCCGCGTTCTTGAGGTCACCGAACGGCTTATCGCCCGCAGCCGCGCCACGCGTCAGGCTTACCTTGCACTGATTCGCGGCGCCGCCACTGACGGGCCGATGCGCGGCAAGCTGCAATGCGCCAACTTCGCCCACGGCGTGGCCGGATGTGGCAGCGAAGACAAGCACAGCCTGCGGATGATGAACTCGGCGAACATCGCCATTGTTTCTTCGTATAACGACATGCTCTCGGCGCACCAGCCGTACGAAGTCTTTCCCCAGCAGATCAAAAACGCCTTGCGCGAAATCGGCTCGGTCGGCCAGTTCGCCGGTGGTACGCCGGCGATGTGCGATGGCGTGACCCAGGGCGAGCCGGGCATGGAGCTGAGCCTGCCGAGCCGCGAAGTGATCGCGATGTCCACGGCGGTGGCGCTGTCGCACAACATGTTCGACGGCGCGCTGATGCTCGGCATCTGCGACAAGATCGTCCCGGGCCTGATGATGGGTTCGCTGCGCTTCGGCCATCTGCCGACGATCTTCGTCCCGGGCGGGCCGATGGTCTCGGGGATTTCCAACAAGGAAAAAGCCGACGTGCGGCAGAAGTACGCCGAAGGCAAGGCGACCCGCGAAGAACTGCTGGAATCGGAGATGAAGTCCTACCACAGCCCGGGCACCTGCACCTTCTACGGCACCGCCAACACCAACCAGTTGCTGATGGAAGTCATGGGCCTGCACTTGCCGGGCGCGTCTTTCGTCAACCCGAACACGCCGCTGCGTGATGCCCTGACCCGCGAAGCCGCGCATCAGGTCACGCGTCTGACCAAGCAGAACGGCAACTTCATGCCGATCGGCGAAATCGTCGACGAGAAGGCGCTGGTCAACTCGATCGTCGCGCTACACGCCACCGGCGGCTCGACCAACCACACCCTGCACATGCCGGCCATCGCGATGGCTGCGGGCATCCAGCTGACCTGGCAGGACATGGCCGACCTTTCCGAAGTCGTGCCGACCCTGAGCCACGTTTACCCGAACGGCAAAGCCGACATCAACCACTTCCAGGCCGCTGGCGGCATGTCTTTCCTGATCCGCGAACTGCTCGAGGCCGGCCTGCTGCACGAAGACGTCAACACCGTGCTCGGCCACGGCTTGAGCCAGTACACCAAGGAGCCATTCCTCGATAACGGAGAGTTGGTGTGGCGCGAAGGCCCGACCGAAAGCCTCGACGAAAACATCCTGCGTCCGGTCGCCCGTGCATTTTCCGCCGAGGGCGGTCTGCGGGTGATGGAAGGCAACCTCGGTCGCGGCGTGATGAAAGTCTCCGCCGTGGCGCTGGAAAACCAGATCGTCGAAGCGCCAGCCATGGTGTTCCAGGATCAGCAGGATCTGGCCGATGCGTTCAAGGCCGGTTTGCTGGAGAAGGATTTTGTCGCGGTGATGCGCTTCCAGGGCCCGCGCTCCAACGGCATGCCCGAGCTGCACAAGATGACGCCGTTCCTCGGCGTGCTGCAGGATCGTGGCTTCAAAGTCGCGCTGGTCACCGACGGGCGCATGTCCGGCGCGTCGGGGAAAATCCCGGCGGCGATTCACGTCAGCCCTGAAGCTTATGTAGGTGGTGCTTTGGCGCGGGTGCAAGAGGGCGATATCATCCGCGTCGATGGCGTCAAAGGCACTTTGGAACTCAAGGTCGACGCCGCCGAATTTGCAGCGCGCGAACCCGCCAAAGGCCTGTTGGGCAACAACATCGGCAGCGGTCGCGAACTGTTTGGCTTCATGCGTTTGGCCTTCAGCTCGGCGGAGCAGGGCGCCAGCGCCTTCACTTCTGCCCTGGAGACGCTTAATTGAAACTGGCTTTGGTCGGTGATATCGGAGGCACCAACGCGCGATTCGCGTTGTGGAAAAACCAGCAACTGGAATCGGTTCAGGTGCTGGCCACAGCCGACCACGCCAGTCCGGAAGAGGCGATCAGCCTGTACCTGAGTGGCCTCGGTCTGGCGCCGGGTTCGATCGGTTCGGTGTGCCTGTCGGTGGCGGGGCCGGTGAGTGGGGATGAATTCAAATTCACCAACAATCACTGGCGCTTGAGTCGCACGGCGTTCTGCAAGACCTTGCAGGTCGAACAACTGCTGTTGATCAACGATTTCTCGGCGATGGCGCTGGGCATGACCCGTTTGCAGCCCGGGGAATTCCGTGTGGTCTGCGAAGGCACGCCGGAGCCGTTGCGCCCGGCGGTGGTGATCGGTCCGGGCACGGGGCTGGGTGTCGGCACCTTGCTTGATCTCGGCGAAGGGCGGTTTGCCGCGTTGCCGGGGGAGGGCGGGCACGTCGATCTGCCGCTGAGCAGTCCGCGTGAAACCCAGCTCTGGCAGCACATCCACGACGAAATCGGACACGTCAGCGCAGAAACGGCGCTGAGCGGTGGTGGCTTGCCGCGCGTCTACCGGGCGATCTGTGCGGTGGATGGGCATGAACCAAAGCTTGATACGCCGGAAGCGATTACCGCGGCCGGTCTGGCTGGCGATCCGATCGCCCTGGAAGTGCTGGAACAGTTCTGCTGCTGGCTCGGCCGTGTGGCCGGCAACAACGTGCTGACCACCGGTGGGCGTGGCGGCGTGTACATCGTTGGCGGGGTGATTCCGCGCTTTGCCGATTTCTTCGTCGAAAGCGGTTTCGCCCGCAGCTTCGCCGACAAGGGCTGCATGAGCGACTACTTCAAGGGCATTCCAGTGTGGCTGGTGACGGCGCCGTATTCCGGTCTTGTTGGCGCTGGTGTGGCACTCGAACAGTTTTGAGACTGAGTCGCCTGCATCGCTGGCAAGCCAGCTCCCACAGGATCGAAGACATCCTCAGGATGTGTACAAGACCTTGTGGGAGCTGGCTTGCCAGCGATGGGGCCAGAACAGACAACAAATTTCCAAGGTTCATCAGGCATAATCCGCCCCAATTCCAACAACAAGGATGCCTTCGAAGTGAGCTCAGTCAACAAGTCGATATTGTTGGTCGATGACGACCAGGAAATACGCGAGTTGCTGGAAACCTACCTGACCCGCGCCGGGTTTCAGGTGCGGGCCACCGCCGATGGCGCCAGTTTCCGCCAGGCACTCAACGAGGCGCCGAGCGATCTGGTGATCCTCGATGTGATGCTGCCCGACGAGGACGGTTTCAGCCTCTGCCGCTGGGTGCGTCAGCATCCGCGTCAGGCGCAGGTGCCAATCATCATGCTCACCGCCAGTTCCGACGAAGCCGACCGCGTGATCGGTCTGGAGCTTGGCGCTGACGACTACCTCGGCAAACCTTTCAGCCCCCGCGAGCTGCAAGCGCGGATCAAGGCGCTGCTGCGACGAGCGCAGTTCGGTCAGGAACGCAGCGGCAGCGACGTGCTGGCCTTCGACGAGTGGCGGCTGGACATGGTCAGCCATCGACTGTTCCACACCGACGGCGAAGAAGTGATTCTCTCCGGCGCCGACTTCGCGTTGCTGAAGTTGTTTCTCGATCATCCGCAGGAAATTCTCGACCGCGACACCATCGGCAACGCCACCCGTGGCCGTGACCTGATGCCGCTCGACCGGATTGTCGACATGGCCGTCAGCCGCTTGCGCCAGCGCCTGCGTGACACGGAAAAACCGCCACGGCTGATCCGCACCGTGCGCGGCAGCGGCTACCAACTGGCAGCCAATGTGGTTGCCGGCAATGGTCACTGAGTCGCTGCGCAGGCTCGCCAACACAGTACCGGTGCCGCGTTCGCTGCTCGGGCGGATGCTGCTGCTGACGTTGCTCGCGGTGTTGTTTGCGCAGACGTTGTCGAGCGTGATCTGGGTCTCGCAACTGCGCGCCACCCAGCTCGAAGGCTTGGTCACCAGCGCCCGCAGCCTCGCCCATTCGATGACCGCCAGCGTCAGTTATTTCCGCTCGTTACCGGTGGCGTATCGGCCATTGGTGCTCGACCAGTTGCGCAGCATGGGCGGCACCCGTTTCGTGGTGACGCTCAACGACAAGCCGCTGGGCATGGACGTGCTGCCGATCACCCCGCGCAAGGCTGCGGTGATTCAAGCGGTGGATGAAGTGCTGCGTCAGTCGCTGGGCCATGACACGGATATTTCGGTGACCTTCGTCAGCCCCGAGGATCTGCGGATCTTCAATGCCGGGCTGAAACTCGATGAGCTACCGCGCTCGTGGGCGCATTACGCGTTGACCCTGGAACCGGTGAATCCGCCCGTGCTGGTGACGCAGATTCAAATGGCCCCGGGCGAGTGGCTGTACATCGCCTCGTTGCTGCCGGAGCCCTACACCAGTCTTGAAGAGCAAGGCCTGCCGGCGCAGCAGGTGTGGTTCATCGTCCTCACCAGCGGCTTTTTGCTGCTGTTTATCGGCTTGCTGGTGCACTGGCAGAGCCGGCCGCTCAAGCGTCTGGCGCGGGCGGCGCGGGATCTGTCGCTGGGCGCCGATGTCGAGCCGGTGGCCGAGGGCGGCGGCAGTGAAGTGGTGGAAGTGGGCCGTGCGTTCAACACCATGCGCGAACGCATCAGCCGTTACCTGACCGAGCGCAGCCAATTGTTCAGCGCGATTTCCCATGACCTGCGCACGCCGATCACTCGCCTGCGTTTGCGCGTCGAACTGCTCGAAGACGAGAAGCTGCAAGCCAAGTTCGGTCGCGATCTGGATGAGTTGGAGCTGCTGGTCAAAGGCGCGCTGCAATGCGTGAAAGACACCGACATCCACGAGAACATCGAGCCGGTGGATCTCAATCATGTACTCGACTGCCTCGTAGAACCGTACCTGGCGCCCAACGGTAATGGTCGCGTGACCCTGCAAGGCAAGGCGCTGGCGGCGTATCCGGGCAAGCCTCTGGCGTTGAAACGCTGCATCGGCAACCTCATCGACAATGCGCTGAAGTACGGGCAGAACGCGCACCTGCACATCGATGACGATGAGCGCGCGTTTGTCCTGCACGTCGACGACGAAGGCCCGGGCGTACCGGAGCAGCGGCTGGAGCAGGTGTTCGAGCCGCACTTCCGACTGGCCGGGCAGCAGCAGGGTTATGGCTTGGGGCTGGGCATCGCGCGCAACATTGCCCACAGCCATGGTGGTGAGGTGACGTTGCAGAACCTGCGTGAGGGCGGGTTGCGGGTGACGTTGCAATTGCCGCGTTCAGTAGACTGAAGATCAAAAGATCGCAGCCTTCGGCAGCTCCTACACCGTACTCTGTAGGAGCTGCCGAAGGCTGCGATCTTTTGACTTTGCTTTTCTAATGTCACTGCTTGGTGACAAAACCCGCCCCCTTCGTTACAAGACCACCCCGGCCCGTTGTTTAGACTGCCCGCAGTCATAACAACAAAAAAGGGCCACTCATGGACACCTTTCACCCAGACTTCAGCAGTTGGCTGAATGCCCCTGCCCACCAGCAATGGCTCGCCGACGAAGGTCTGCGCCTGCTGGCATTCGCCAAGGCTTCCAGACTGCCCGAGGGTTTCGGCAATCTCGACGAGCGCGGCCATCTGCCGGCGCACGCGCAAGCCGAAACCATGAACACCGCGCGCATGACCCACAGCTTCGCCATGGCCCACATTCAGGGCTTGCCGGGGTTTGCCGGACTGGTCGATCACGGCATTGCAGCCCTGCGCGGCCCGTTGCGGGATGCGCTGCACGGCGGCTGGTTTGCGGTCGCCGAACATCGCGATGGCAACACCGGCAAGAATGCCTATCTGCATGCCTTTGTCGCGCTCGCGGCCAGCTCGGCGGTGGTCGCGCAACGTCCCGGCGCCCAGGCATTGCTGGATGACGCGATCGACATCATCGACACGTATTTCTGGAGCGAAGAAGAGGGCGCCATGCGCGAATTCTTCAATCGCGACTGGCGCGAAGAAGAGGCGTACCGCGGCGCCAACAGCAACATGCACGCCACTGAAGCGTTCCTCGCGCTGGCCGATGTCACTGAAGACCCGCGCTGGCTGGTACGTGCGCAGCGCATCGTCGAGCGGGTGATTCACGGTCACGCCGCCGCCAACGGCTACATGGTCATCGAGCACTTCGACCGCGACTGGCAACCGCTGCGCGAGTACAACCGCGACAATCCCGCTGACGGCTTCCGCCCTTACGGCACCACCCCGGGCCACGGTTTCGAGTGGGCGCGGCTGCTGCTGCACCTCGAAGCGGCGCGGGTCCAGGCCGGGATGCTCACGCCCGGTTGGCTGGCGACCGATGCGCAAAAACTCTTCGAGCAGAATTGCCGAAACGGCTGGGACGTCGATGGCGCGCCGGGTATCGTCTACACCCTCGACTGGGACAACAAAGCCGTGGTGCGTCATCGCTTGCACTGGACCCATGCCGAAGCCAGCGCGGCGGCCAGCGCTTTGCTCAAACGCACCGGTGACGCGCAATACGAGACCTGGTACCGGCTGTTCTGGGAGTTCTGTGAAGGCCATTTCATCGATCGCTGCGATGGCAGCTGGCACCACGAACTCGATCCGCAAAACCGTCCGAGCGCCGATATCTGGCCGGGCAAACCCGATCTCTACCACGCGTGGCAAGCGGTGTTGATCCCTCGTCTACCCTTGTCACCGAGTATGGCAACCGCTCTGGCGCAAATATCCCAGGCTGTTCCTGTGTAACCATGTGGTGACATTCGCGCGTCCCTTCGTTACCTGCGAAGGGAATCGTCCTGTTTAAACTCCTGTGCAGCGCAAGCACCAGACTTGCATGCATAACAACAAGAAAGGTACATCTCAGATGAATGCGATTTCTCGCCTCGCTACTGTCATTTCTGTCGCCTCCCTGTTCCCGCTCGCAATTCTGCCTCTCAGTGTGTCCGCTGCCGAATCCAAAGGTTCGGTCGAAGTCGTGCACTGGTGGACGTCCGGTGGCGAAAAAGCCGCTGTCGATGTGCTCAAGGCGCAAGTTGAAAAAGACGGTTTCACCTGGAAAGACGGCGCTGTCGCCGGCGGTGGCGGTGCCACGGCCATGACCGTGCTGAAGAGCCGCGCCGTGGCCGGCAACCCGCCGGGCGTGGCCCAGATCAAAGGCCCGGATATTCAGGAATGGGCCTCCACCGGTCTGCTCGACACCGACGTCCTGAAGGACGTGGCCAAAGAAGAGAAGTGGGACAGCCTGCTCGACAAGAAAGTCTCCGATACCGTGAAGTACGACGGTGATTACGTGGCCGTACCGGTGAACATTCACCGCGTGAACTGGCTGTGGATCAACCCGGAAGTGTTCAAGAAAGCCGGCATCACCAAGAACCCGACCACCCTCGAAGAATTCTACGCCGCTGGCGACAAGCTCAAGGCTGCGGGCTTCATCCCGCTGGCTCACGGCGGTCAGCCTTGGCAGGACAGCACCGTGTTCGAAGCCGTGGTGCTCTCGGTCATGGGCGTTGATGGTTACAAGAAAGCCCTGGTCGACCTGGACAACAAAGCGCTGACCGGCCCGGAAATGGTCAAGGCGCTGACCGAGCTGAAAAAAGTCGCGACCTACATGGACGCCGACGGCAAGGGTCAGGACTGGAACCTGGAAGCGGCCAAGGTCATCAACGGCAAGGCCGGCATGCAGATCATGGGTGACTGGGCCAAGTCCGAATGGACCGCTGCCAAGAAAGTCGCCGGCAAGGACTACGAGTGCGTAGCCTTCCCGGGCACCGACAAGGCGTTCACCTACAACATCGACTCCCTGGCGGTGTTCAAGCAGAAAGACAAAGGCACTGCGGCCGGTCAGCAGGACATCGCCAAAGTCGTGCTGGGGGAAAACTTCCAGAAAGTCTTCAGCATCAACAAAGGCTCGATCCCGGTACGTAACGACATGTTGAACAACATGGACAAGCTCGGTTTCGACTCCTGCGCGCAGACCGCTGCCAAGGACTTCCTGGCTGACGCCAAGTCCGGCGGCCTGCAACCGAGCATGGCGCACAACATGGCGACCACGCTGGCGGTGCAGGGCGCGTTCTTTGATGTCGTGACCAACTACATCAACGACCCGAAAGCCGACCCGGCCGATGCGGCCAAGAAACTGGGCGCGGCGGTTCAGTCGGCCAAATAACTAAAAGCAGGCTCGAACCCTGTGGGAGCGAGCTTGCTCGCGAAGGCGTCATGTCAGTTGCTACATCCGTCGACTGATACACCGCTTTCGCGAGCAGGCTCGCTCCCACAAGGGACCTCACTGTAGTTTTTATTCCCTGTACTGGATTTCCCCATGAGTTCTGTTGCTGTGTTCAGCAAAGCCTCGCCGTTCGATGCACTGCAGCGCTGGCTACCGAAACTGGTGCTGGCGCCGAGCATGTTCATCGTGCTGGTAGGCTTCTATGGCTACATCCTGTGGACGTTCGTGCTGTCGTTCACCACCTCGACGTTCCTGCCCAACTACAAGTGGGCCGGTCTGGCGCAATACGCCCGGCTGTTCGACAACGATCGCTGGTGGGTGGCGAGCAAGAACCTCGCGGTGTTCGGTGGCATGTTCATCGGCATCACGCTGGTGATCGGTGTGCTGCTGGCGGTGTTCCTCGACCAGCGCATCCGTCGCGAAGGCTTTATCCGCACCATTTACCTGTACCCGATGGCGCTCTCGATGATCGTCACCGGTACCGCGTGGAAATGGCTGCTCAACCCGGGCATGGGCCTGGACAAATTGTTGCGTGACTGGGGCTGGGAAGGCTTCCGTCTGGACTGGCTGATCGACCCGGATCGTGTGGTGTATTGCCTGGTGATCGCCGCTGTGTGGCAAGCCTCGGGCTTCATCATGGCGATGTTCCTCGCCGGCCTGCGCGGAGTTGATCAGTCGATCATCCGTGCCGCACAGATCGACGGTGCGAGCATGCCGACCATCTACTGGAAAGTCGTGCTGCCAAGCCTGCGTCCGGTGTTCTTCAGTGCGGTAATGATCCTCGCCCACATCGCCATCAAGAGCTTCGACCTGGTCGCGGCGATGACGGCGGGTGGCCCGGGTTATTCCTCCGACCTGCCGGCGATGTTCATGTACTCCTTCACTTTCAGTCGCGGCCAGATGGGCATGGGCTCGGCCAGTGCGATTCTGATGCTCGGTGCGATTCTCGCGATCATCGTGCCTTACCTGTACTCCGAGCTGAGGACCAAGCGTCATGACTAGTCTCGCTGCCAAACCCGCGTTCAGCCTCAGTCGCGTCGCGATCTACGCGGTGCTGATCCTCGCGGTATTGCTGTATCTGATTCCGCTGGTGGTGATGTTGCTGACCAGCTTCAAGACGCCGGAAGACATCAGCACCGGCAACCTGCTGAGCTGGCCGACCGTGGTCAGCGGCATCGGCTGGGTCAAGGCCTGGGCCACGGTTGACGGTTACTTCTGGAACTCGATCAAGATCACCGTGCCGGCCGTGGTCATCTCCACTGCCATTGGCGCGTTGAACGGTTACGTGCTGTCGTTCTGGCGCTTCCGTGGTTCGCAGCTGTTCTTCGGTCTGCTGCTGTTCGGCTGCTTCCTGCCGTTCCAGACCGTGCTGCTGCCGGCCTCGTTCACCCTCGGCAAGATGGGCCTGGCGAGCACCACCACCGGCCTGGTCTTCGTGCACGTGGTCTATGGTCTGGCGTTTACCACGCTGTTTTTCCGTAACTACTACGTGAGCATTCCCGATGCGCTTATCAAGGCTGCACGGCTGGATGGCGCGGGGTTCTTCACGATTTTCCGGCAGATCATTCTGCCGATGTCGACCCCGATCATCATGGTTTGCCTGATCTGGCAGTTCACCCAGATCTGGAACGACTTCCTGTTCGGTGTGGTGTTCTCCAGCGGTGATTCGCAACCGATCACGGTGGCGCTGAACAACCTGGTCAACACCAGCACCGGGGCCAAGGAATACAACGTTGATATGGCAGCGGCGATGATCGCCGGGCTGCCGACCCTGCTGGTCTATGTGGTCGCAGGCAAGTATTTCGTGCGCGGGCTGACGGCCGGCGCAGTCAAGGGGTAATCATGGCAACGCTCGAACTTCGCAACGTCAACAAGACCTACGGTGCCGGCCTGCCGGACACCCTGAAGAACATCGAACTGTCGATCAAGGACGGTGAGTTCCTGATCCTGGTCGGCCCGTCGGGCTGTGGCAAGTCGACCCTGATGAACTGCATCGCGGGCCTGGAGACCATCACCGGTGGCGCGATCATGATCGGCGACCAGGACGTCAGTGGCATGAGCCCGAAGGATCGCGACATCGCCATGGTGTTCCAGTCCTACGCGCTGTACCCGACCATGAGCGTGCGCGAGAACATCGAGTTCGGTCTGAAAATTCGCAAGATGAGCCAGTCGGCGATCGACGAAGAAGTCGCGCGCGTGGCCAAGCTGCTGCAGATCGAACACCTGCTCAACCGCAAGCCGGGTCAGCTCTCCGGTGGCCAGCAACAGCGCGTGGCAATGGGTCGTGCGTTGGCGCGGCGGCCGAAGATCTATCTGTTCGACGAACCGTTGTCGAACCTCGACGCCAAGCTGCGCGTCGAGATGCGCACCGAAATGAAACTGATGCACCAGCGTCTGAAAACCACCACCGTTTACGTGACCCACGACCAGATCGAAGCGATGACCCTGGGCGACAAGGTGGCGGTGATGAAGGACGGCATCATTCAGCAGTTCGGCACGCCGAAAGAGATCTACAACGACCCGGCCAACCTGTTTGTGGCGAGCTTCATCGGTTCGCCGCCGATGAACTTCATCCCGCTGCGTCTGCAACGCAAGGACGGTCGCCTGCTGGCGCTGCTCGACAGCGGCCAGGCCCGTTGCGAACTGCCGATGAGCATGCAGGACGCTGGGCTGGAAGATCGCGAAGTGATCCTCGGCCTGCGCCCGGAACAGATTGTCCTGGCGAACGGCGAGGGCAATGGCCTGCCGAGCATCAAGGCCGAAGTGCAGGTTACCGAGCCGACCGGTCCGGACACCCTGGTGTTCGTCAACCTGAACGAAACCAAGGTCTGCTGCCGCCTGGCACCGGACGTGGCGCCGCAGGTGGGCGAAACCCTGACCCTGCAATTCGATCCGTCGAAAGTGTTGTTGTTCGATGCCAAGACTGGCGAGCGTCTGGGCGTTGCGGGCCAGGCGCAGACCGAAGCGCGGTCGGCAAATGTCGCCCAGTTCAAAGGTCGCTGAAGATCAATGCTGGAATGCGGTCATGTGGGAGCTGGCTTGCCAGCGATGGGGCCGGCACATCCAACATGGATGTCGCCTGAATCACCGCCATCGCTGGCAAGCCAGCTCCCACAGGGATCGGATTCCAAACAGGAGCACGCGCTGGATTGCCTGTAATCCATCGCAATTTATGTAAACCGCGTTGGAAAAAAAACAGTTAATAACAATAAAGACGAGGATGTAGGGATGAAAAAGAAACACGTCAATGCCCGGTTGATCTGCCAAGTGTCAGCTGCGGCGGCATTGGTGCTGGCCGGCAACGCAATGGCTGCCGATGCATTCAGCTCCGATTCGAAATGGATGACCGGCGACTGGGGTGGCGAGCGGACCAAGCTGATCGAGCAGGGTATCGACATCAAGGCCGACTACGTTGGGGAAATGGGTGCCAACCTGCATGGCGGCTACAACGACGACAAGACCGGTCGCTACAGCGATCAGTTCGGTCTGGGCGTGGCGCTGG
Source organism: Pseudomonas sp. m6p (assembly GCF_055760375.1). Lineage (NCBI taxonomy): Bacteria > Pseudomonadati > Pseudomonadota > Gammaproteobacteria > Pseudomonadales > Pseudomonadaceae > Pseudomonas > Pseudomonas sp. m6p. The sequence goes on along the minus strand of NZ_CM147084.1, from coordinate 4,186,374 downwards.
ACCTGCAAAAACTCTGGGGCTGGGACAACACTCAGGCCAAGATCCAGTTGACCAACCGTAACGGTCAGAACATCTCCAACGATCGTATTGGCGATCCGCGTGCCGGCACTCTGTCGTCTTCGCAGGAAGTCTACGGCCGTGGCCACATGGTGCGTCTGACCCAGTTGTGGATTCAGCACCAGTTCTTCGACAACAAACTCGACGTCAAGGCCGGTTACTTCGGTGAGGGCGAAGACTTCAACACCTTCCCGTGCGACTTCCAGAACCTGGCGTTCTGCGGCTCGCAAGTGGGTAACTGGGCGACCAACATCTGGTACAACTGGCCGGTCAGCCAGGCCGCGATCCGCGTGAAGTACAACATCAACGACGAGCTCTACGCGCAGATCGGTGCGTACAACCAGAACCCGTCGCAACTGGAACACGGCAACGGCTTCAAGCTTAGCGGCAGTGGCACCAAAGGGACTGTTCTGCCAGTCGAACTGGTCTGGTCGCCGAAGGTCAACAGCCTGCCGGGCGAATACCGCGTCGGTTACTACAAGAGCACCGCTGACGCCAGCGACGTGCGTGAAGACGTCAACGGTTTCGACGCGGCGACCACTGGCGACGCCTACAAGACCCACAGCAGCAAACACGGCTACTGGTTCGTCGCGCAGCAGCAACTCACCAGCCACAACGGTGATGCCAGCCGCGGTCTGAACATTGCCGCCAACGCGACCTTCCACGACAAGGACACCAACTTCATCGATAACTACCAGTCGGTGATGTTTGTCTACAAAGGCCCGTTCGACGCCCGTCCGAAGGATGACGTCGGCATTGGCGCGGCGCGTATTCACGTCAACGATGACGTGAAGAAAAACGCCGAACTGCTGAATGCCTCCAACGGTGTCTCGGATTACGACAATCCGGTGTTCTCGCCGATTCGTGAAACCGAATACAACTACGAGATCAACTACGGCTTCCACGTCACCAACTGGCTGACCGTGCGTCCTAACCTGCAGTACATCACTCACCCGGGCGGTGTTGATGCCGTGGACAACGCTTTGGTCGCTGGCCTGAAAATTCAGTCTACGTTCTGACGCGTCTGCGATAAGCTCCTCTCCATGTGCGCATATTTGCGGACAGCCCAGGCTGTCCGCTTTTTTTTGCGACACTCGTATACAAGGTTTGTGTCGTACCCATTTGTGGCGAGGGAGCTCGCTCCCGCTCGGCTGCGCAGCAGTCGTAAATCCTGATGATGAGGTTTAAATGACACACCGCAGTGAATGGTTTTGGGGCCGCTTCGCAGCCCAGCGGGAGCAAGCTCCCTTGCCACAAGAGCAATGTGGATTGTTGAGTACCCCCATGATTTTCAGGACCGTGGCCAATGCATGAGCATCCGCTGCAACGCTTCTTCAAATCCCTGCGCGAACGACCGGTGTTTGCCTGGGAGCGCTATCAGATGCGCGATGTGCTGGTGATCGACCATCCGCTGTGTCAGGCGGTGTTCAGTCGGCAGGGCGCGCAGTTGCTGCACTTTCAGCCGCGCGGGCAGAAACCGTGGTTGTGGTGCGCGGCGAAGTGGCCGCACGTGGGCGCCATCCGTGGTGGCGTGCCGGTGTGCTGGCCGTGGTATGGCCGCCATCCGAGCGAAAACGCGTGGCCGTCCCATGGCTGGGCGCGACTGCTCGACTGGAAATTGCTCGACAGCAGCAGCGCCGAGGATGGCGTGCGCCTGCACTGGCAATTGCAGCTGTGCGACTGGCAGGTCGACCTGCATGCGCATCTGGGCGAACGCATGGAATTACGCCTGAGCACCGAGCATCAGGACGACATGCCGTGCCAGTTGAGCCAGGCTTTGCATGCTTACTGGCGTATTGGCGATGTCGGTGAGATAGCGCTGTCTGGGCTCGAAGGGGCGCAGGGTTATGACCAGTTGAGTCGCCAGTCCTGCCAGCAGGAAGGTGAGTTGCGCGTGGAGGGCGGTTGTCAGCGGGTGTTCCAGCACGACGGCGAATTGCAGCTCAAGGATCATGCCTGGCAGCGCGAATTGTGCATCGATACCGGTGGCAGCGGCGACACCGTGGTCTGGCATCCTGGCTCGCGACCATTGCTGGGGGTGAGCTGGGATGAAGTAACGGAGTTTGTCTGTGTCGAAGCGGCGGCGGGCGGTACCGACAGCCTGCATCTGGCGCCGGGGGAGAAGGCGCATTTGAGTTTGCAGGCGTGGGCAGCTGCCTGAAAATCAAAAGATCGCAGCCTCCGGCAGCTCCTACATTTAGGTGGCGTATACATCTGTAGGAGCTGCCGAAGGCTGCGATCTTTTACGCGAAGCGTCCTAATTGAACTCGTCACCCACCGGATACCGGCTGGCATTCAAGCTCTCCTTGATCTTGCGCAGATGCGGCTGGAAATCCACCCCGCGACGCAGGGTCATGCCGGTCGCCAGCACATCCAGCACCGTCAACTGAATGATCCGTGAGGTCATCGGCATATAGATGTCAGTGTCTTCCGGCAGCGGAATATTCAGGCTCAGGGTACTGGCCTTGGCCAGCGGCGAATTTTCCGCCGTCAGGCCCAACACCGAAGCGCCGTTCTCCCGGGCGATGCGCGCCACTTCCACCAGTTCGCGGGTACGCCCGGTGTAGGAAATGATCACGAACAGCTCGCCGGTGTGTGCCACTGACGCAATCATCCGCTGCATCAGCACATCGGCATGCGCGGTGACGGCGAGATTGAAACGGAAGAATTTGTGCTGCGCATCCAGCGCCACCGGAGCCGAAGCACCCAGGCCGAAAAAGTGGATCTGCCGCGCCTGGATCAACAGGTCGACGGCGCGGCTGATCAGGTTCGGATCGAGCGCCTGGCAAGCGCTGTCCAGCGAAGCGATGGCACTGCCGAAAATCTTCTGCGTGTACGCCTCGGGATTGTCATCGGCCTCCACCGCGCGGCTGACATACGCCGCGCCACTGGCCAGGCTCTGCGCCAGTTGCAGCTTGAGTTCAGGGTAGCCGCTGACACCGAACGAACGGCAGAAACGGTTGACCGTCGGCTCGCTCACCGACGCGGCCTGGGCGAGGGCGGCGATGCTGAAGCGGGTGGCCTGCTGCGGGTTGAGCAGGATCACCTCGGCGACTTTGCGTTCGGCCTTGTTCAGCTCTTCAAGGCGACTCTGGATCTGTTCCAGTAAATTTCGCACGCGGTCCATATGGAATTCCTAATTCACCTGCGCAAAGGTGCGCCGGGCTATGCAAATTGGGCCTTTGATGTGGCCCGTGACGGTGGCCTATCCTACTGATGGCTCCGACCGACCACCACTCGGAATCTGTATTTTGCGAAAATGTTGTGGTTATTACTACATTTTCCCTTGAGTGATGCCTTGAAAAAAGGTATTTGTAGCTTAACTTGATAAAAGAACAAACATCATGCCTTCGATTACGGTTGAACCGTGCACCTTTGCCTTGTTCGGCGCTCTGGGCGATCTGGCCCTGCGCAAGCTGTTTCCTGCCCTTTATCACCTCGATGGCGCCGACCTGTTGCACGAGAACACGCGCATTATTGCGCTGGCCCGTGAACCCGGTTCCGAGCAGCAGCACCTGGCATTTATCGCCGCCGAATTGCGCCGTTACGTCGGCAAAGAGCTGGACGAGGCGGTGGCCGAGCGCTTTCTCGCGCGCCTGAGCTATCTGCACGTCGACTTCCTCAAGGCTGAAGACTATGTGGCGCTGGCCGAAGCGGCCGGCAGCGCGCAACGCATGATCGCCTACTTCGCCACACCGGCAGCGGTGTACGGCGCGATCTGCGAGAACCTGGCGAAAGTCGGTCTGGCAGAAAACACCCGCGTGGTCCTGGAAAAGCCGATCGGCTCCGATCTGGAATCCTCGCGCAAGGTGAACGACGCCGTGGCGCAGTTCTTCCCGGAGAACCGCACCTATCGCATCGACCACTACCTGGGCAAAGAGACCGTCCAGAACCTGATCGCCCTGCGTTTCGCCAACAGCCTGTTCGAAACCCAGTGGAACCAGAATTACATCTCCCACGTGGAAATCACCGTGGCCGAGAAGGTCGGTATCGAAGGCCGTTGGGGCTACTTCGACAAGGCCGGCCAGCTGCGCGACATGATCCAGAATCACCTGTTGCAGCTGCTGTGCCTGATCGCCATGGACCCGCCGGCCGACCTGTCCGCCGACAGCATTCGTGATGAAAAGGTAAAGGTGCTCAAGGCCCTGGCGCCGATCAGCCCGGAAGGCCTGACCACGCAAGTGGTGCGCGGTCAGTACATCGCCGGGCACAGCGAAGGCAAGTCCGTGCCGGGCTACCTCGAAGAGCCGAATTCCAACACCCAGAGCGACACCGAAACCTTCGTCGCCCTGCGTGCCGACATCCGCAACTGGCGCTGGGCCGGCGTGCCGTTCTACCTGCGGACCGGCAAGCGCATGCCGCAGAAGCTGTCGCAGATCGTCATTCACTTCAAGGAACCGTCGCACTACATCTTTGCGCCGGAACAGCGCCTGCAGATCAGCAACAAACTGATCATCCGTCTACAACCGGACGAAGGCATTTCCTTGCGTGTGATGACCAAGGAGCAAGGCCTGGACAAGGGCATGCAACTGCGCAGCGGCCCGCTGCAACTGAATTTCTCCGACACCTGGCGCAGTGCGCGGATCCCCGACGCCTACGAGCGGTTGTTGCTGGAAGTGATGAACGGCAATCAGAACCTGTTTGTCCGTAAAGATGAAATCGAAGCCGCGTGGAAATGGTGTGATCAGTTGATCGCCGGCTGGAAAAAATCCGGTGACGCGCCCAAGCCGTATGCGGCCGGGTCGTGGGGGCCGATGAGCTCGATTGCACTGATCACGCGGGACGGGAGGTCGTGGTATGGCGATATCTGATGTGAAACTGCCCGCGGGCGTGAATGCCCACGAATTCAAGAGCCCGGTGCTGTTGGCCGAAGGTCTGGCGCTGAACGTTGCCAAGCAGTTGAGCGATGCCATCGCTGCACGCGGCAACGCGGTGCTGGTGGTCTCAGGCGGTCGCAGCCCGGTGGCGTTTTTTCAGCACCTGGCCAAGCAGGAGCTGGATTGGTCGAAGGTCGTCGTGACCCTCGCCGACGAGCGCTGGGTACCGGTTGAACACGCCGACAGCAACGCTGGTCTGCTCAAGCAGTACCTGCTCAAGGGCCCGGCCGCCAAGGCGCAGTTCCTCAGCCTCTACAGCGCGGCGGCCAACGTCGAGCAGGCTGCGGAGCAGGCCGACCGCTTGCTTGCAGAATTGCCGCCGATCGACGTGCTGGTGCTGGGCATGGGCGATGACGGTCACACCGCGTCGCTGTTCCCCGACAGCCCGAACCTGACGCAAGCGTTGCAGGCTGACGGCAGCCGTCGCTGCTGGCCGATGCTGGCGCCGAGCGTACCGCGTCAACGCCTGACCATGAGCCTAGCGCTGCTGGCTTCGGCGAAGTGCAAGATTCTGTCGATTTCCGGTCAATCGAAACTGACCACACTGAATGCCGCACTGGCATCCGACGACGTCGCGGCCATGCCGGTGCGCGCGTTTCTGCAACCTACGTTAGAGATCTACTGGTGCCCATGAGCCAAGGAACAGCCGCTATGACAACCCCATCCCCGACCGTTTCCATGGCGGACAAAGTTGCCCTGATCGACAGCCTCTGCGCCAAGGCGCGGATCCTGCCGGTGATCACCATCGCCCGTGAACAGGACGTGCTACCGCTGGCCGACGCCCTGGCCGCGGGTGGTCTGACGGCGCTGGAAGTGACCCTGCGATCGCAGTTCGGCCTCAAGGCGATCCAGATCCTGCGTGAGCAGCGTCCGGAACTGGTGACCGGCGCAGGCACCGTGCTTGATCGCAACATGCTTGCGGCGGCTGAAGCGGCGGGTTCGCAGTTCATCGTCACCCCGGGTATCACCCGTGACCTGCTCGAAGCCAGCGTCGACAGCCCGATTCCGCTGCTGCCAGGCATCAGCAATGCCTCCGGCATCATGGAGGGCTATGGCCTGGGCTATCGCCGCTTCAAGCTGTTCCCGGCGGAAGTCAGCGGTGGCGTGGCGGCGATCAAGGCCCTCGGCGGCCCGTTCGGTGAAGTGAAATTCTGCCCGACCGGTGGCGTCGGCCCGGCCAATATCAAGAGCTACATGGCGCTGAAAAACGTCATGTGCGTGGGCGGCAGCTGGATGCTCGATCCGGAGTGGATCAAGAACGGCGACTGGGCGCGCATTCAGGAATGCACTGCCGAGGCCCTGGCACTGCTGGACTAAACGTTTTACCTGACACTTCGTTGTGTGTTCTACGGCTTTACGGTGCGCTTGGTCGGTGCACCGTTTTTTTTGCCCGAAGAAAATCCAACCCCTGTAGGAGCTGCCGCAGGCTGCGATCTTTTGATCTTGATTTAAAAAACAACATCAAAAGATCGCAGCCTGCGGCAGCTCCTACAGTGGGGGCGCGCGGTGTCACCGTTACGCTGCGATACATAGTTACCGCACCGAGAGCGGCGTGCGCCGTTAATCTGCGTTCATCTTATGGAAGAGAGAACGTGTCATGGAACGAGATATTTCAGCCGCAACACCCCAACCGGTGTATCAACTGGCGCCCGAGCAGATCGCCGGGCCGTATTTCCGCAATCCCAAATTACTGCGACGCAATATCAGCGAGGGCGCCGAGGGCCTGCCACTGCTGCTGCGCCTGACGATCGTCGACGCGATGACCGGCGAGCCGGTGAGCGGCGCGCTGGTGGATATCTGGCACTGCAATGCGCGGGGCGCCTATTCGGGGTGGAGCCGGATCAATCCGGATCGGGAGGTCGACACCGATGCCATCGGCTCGATCCCGCGTACCGATGATGACACCTACCTGCGCGGCAGCCAGTTCTGTGATCAGCAGGGACGGGCGCGCTTCACCACCATCTATCCGGGGTTCTATGCCGGTCGGGCGCTGCACATTCATGTGGCCGTGCGCATGGTTACCGGCCGTGAATATCTGGATGAGCGCAACGTGGCCTGGGTCGGTCAGCTGTATTTTCCCGAGGTGGTGTCCCGCGCCGTGCTCAATGCCCGGGACTATCGCGGGCGGGCCTCTGCACCGTTGAACAACGCCGAGGACAGCTACTACGCCAACATGGGTGGCGAGGGCTCAACCTTGACGGTGTGGCCGATCGGGCGTGAATCGCACGAGGACGGTTATTTCGGCCACCTGACCATCGGCATCGACACCTTTGCCGCCTCGTCGCAGATCAAGCCCGAGGACTTCGACAAGTACACTGTGTGAACGGATCAGCGCAGCTCGTTGAGTGCACGGGTCAGCAACTGCATGTCAGCCGCCGTGGTGGTCAATCCCGGAGTGATACGGATGCTCGGCCCGCTCGCCGCACCGTTACGCACCACGGTGAACAAGTGGTACTCATCGAGCAGGCGTTCGACCATCGCCTGTTGATCGGTGTGGCGAGTGAAGCGCATCGAGGTGATGCCGCCATACAAGCGCGGATCGTCCGGGGTCATCACTTCGATCCCCGGCAAGTGGCGCACGGCGCTGACCCACAGGTTGCGCAGGTAATTCAGTCGCGCGCCCTTGGCTGCTGCGCCGCCGAGCGAACGATGCTCCTCGAGCGCCAGCGGCAGGGACATCAACGCCGGAATGTTTGGTGTGCTGTACGGCGTGCGCGCGCGGATGTCGCTGGCCGGAAAATGCATTTCGCCCATGTCCGGATCAATGTCGGCCAGGCGCTGTGGGGCGATGTACAGAAAACCCAGAGTCAACGGTGCGCCAATCCATTTGTGCAGATTGAAGCCAGCGAACGAGATGCCCAAGGCTTCAAGGTTGAACTCTATCTGGCCGAGGGCGTGGGCGCCGTCGAGGATAATGTCTATGTCATGTTGTTTCGCCAGCGCAGCGATGGCCTGTACCGGCATCACCAGCCCCGTGCGATGAGTCACGTGGGTCAGGGCCATCAGCTTGAGTTTTGGATAGCGGACGAAGGCTTCGCGATAGGTATCCAGCAGGCTGTCGAAAGTGGCCGGATGGGTGTGGCTGATCTCGATCACCTCCACACCGCGATGGCGCGCCAGCCAGCGCATGGCGCCTTTGACCGTGTCGTATTCCAGGTCGCAGATCAGCACCTGATCGCCCGGCTGCAGGCGATTGTAATTGCGGATCAGCGACTGCAGCGCATCGCTGGCGTTGCGGGTGAAGGCGATGCTCTGCGCGCGCACACCGATGGTCTCGGCCAGTTGCGCGCGGATCTCCAGGCTGTCGTGTTGTTCGAAACGCTGGCGCACGTACACCGAGTTGCTGGTGTTGATCATCTCGATATTGCGCTGATAGTCCTCGATCACTGTGCGCGACATGCGCCCGAAGTAACCGTTCTCCAGGTTCAGCGGGCCGGTTTGCGCTTCGTAACGATCGGCGAAGGTTTGCCAGAATGCTTCGTCACGGGCGCGGCGGGTGTTGTCAGGCATGGTCGACTCGGCTCAGGAAGGGGAGGGCGCTTCAGTGGCGCGGGGCGGGTTTGCCGTGTTTGGCGCGTAGCGGTTCAAGCAGCTCCGACAGACCGTTATGGTCGATTTCCTGCATCAGCGCCAACAGTCCGCCGAGCTCGCCGTGAGGGAAGCCTTCGCGAGCGAACCAGTTCAAATAAGGGCCCGGCAGGTCGGCAATGATCCGGCCCTTGTACTTGCCAAAGGGCATTTCACGGGTGATCAGCAGTTCGAGTTTTTCAGGATTCATCAGGGGCAATCATCTGGCTTCGGAACACTCTGGAAAATACAGGCATTCTGCATGCAGGCCAAATGACAGATCATGCAAATAACCGTGATACAGATAGTTCAAATATCTTTAAGTTGTTGAAAAATAAGGATTTATTTTTTATCAAAAAGCTGGCACGCACACTGCAATAACCCTTGCATCTTCAACCAACCGCAAGGAATTGAAAAATGACTAACATGAACAAAGAAGCCATCTCTGTACTCAACGACCTGATCGAAACCAGCAAGGACGGTCAGGAAGGGTTCAAGACTTGCGCCGAAGACATCAAGCATCCAGAACTCAAAGCGCTGTTCGCCAAGCGTTCTGCCGATTGCGCCACTGCCGCTGCCGAACTGCAGGCTACCGTGCGCTCGATGGGCGGTGATCCGGAAACCTCTACCAGCGTCAGCGGTGACCTGCACCGTCGCTGGGTCGACGTCAAAGCCATGTTCACCGGCAAGGACGAAGAGGCTGTACTGAACGAAGCCGAGCGCGGTGAAGATCATGCACTCAAGGCTTATCGTGAAGCCATCGAGAAAATCAACAAGCACAACCTGGTCGGCATCCGTGACCTGGTTGAGCGTCAGTACCACGGCGTGCAACGCAATCACGACCAGGTGAAAGCCCTGCGTAACCAGGCTCGCGCGCGTTCGTAAGCGTTTGCAGGTTATAAAAAACGCCAGCTAGTCTGGCGTTTTTTTATGCGTGAGGGAAAAGCCAAAGATCGCAGCCTGCGGCAGCTCCTACAGGGGATCGCATTCCAGGGCAGGAGCTGCCGAAGGCTGCGATCTTTTCCATCAGCCGATGCTGATCGCCGGCAACGTCGGCAGGGTCACGGTCTGTTGCTTGCGCGGCGCGAGAATCTCGGCCTCGCCATCCACCACCAATTCATCACGCTGATTGAACACGCGCGTGGCGATGCGCACGCGAAACTTCGGCAATTTCTCGAGAATTTCCAGACGCACGGTCAGGGTGTCGCCAATCTTCACCGGCTTCTGAAAGCTCATTTGCTGACCGATGTAGATGGTGCCCGGCCCAGGCAGCTCGCACGCCACGGCCGCGCTGATCAACGCACCACTGAACATGCCGTGGGCGATGCGTTCCTTGAACATGCTGGCGGCGGCGAACTCGGCGTCCAGGTGCACCGGGTTGTGGTCGCCGGACATCGCGGCGAACAGCTGAATGTCGCGCTCTTCCACCGTCTTGCTGTAGCTGGCGGTCTGGCCGACTTCGAGGGCTTCGTAAGGGATGTTGGTAACCTGGGTCATCGGTCTTGATTCCTGTGACGGATTAAAGTGAATCCACAAAAAATTATTCGCTGCGATGAGGGCGGCGATGGCTCAGCGCCTGGTCGATCCAGGCCAGCACATCGGCGATCACTTCGTCGCGATTGGTTTCATTGAACAATTCGTGCCGCGCCTGCGGGTAGATCTTCAGTTGCAGGTTCTGGCTGCCGGCCGAGCGCAACGCTTCGGCCAGATCTGTCAGACGTTTGCCTTCGCTCACCGGATCACATTCACCGCCGATCACCAGCAGCGGCAGGCCCGGGTCGATCTGGGCGAGATTGGACGCTTTGCTGATCTGCTGCAAGCCGCCGAGCAAGTCGATCCACAGTTGGTTGGTGCAGCGAAAGCCGCAAAGCGGGTCGCTGGCATAGCGATCGACCTCCACCGGATCGCGGCTCAGCCAGTCGAACGGGGTACGCGCCGGTTTGAATTTTTTGTTGAACGAGCCGAACGACAACCACTCGATCAACGCGCTGCGGCCCTTGCCACCCTGACGCAGTTTTTCGAAACGGGCGATTTGCCGCGCCGCGCCGTAAAGCGCGACAGGCTGAAAATTCGAACCGCTGAGAATCGCCCCGTGCAGGCTGGCGCTGTGATGCAGCAGGTAACCCTGGGCGAGGTAGCTGCCCATGCTGTGCCCGAACAGGATGATCGGTACCTCGGGATGCTGCTGGCCGATGTGCTGATTGAGGCTGGCCAGATCGCCGATCACTTTGCACCAGCCGTCGTCATCGGCGAAATGCCCGAGCGTCCCGTGTTCGGCGGTTTTGCCATGTCCACGCAAATCCGGGGCATACACACCATAGCCTTGTTCGCAGAACGCATTCGCCAGCCTTTCATAGCGAGCGCTGTGTTCGGCCATGCCGTGGGCCAGCAGGATCACTGCTTTCAATGGCGCGGCGGGCAGCCACTGGTTGACGAACAGGCGGCTGCGGTCACTCGCGTCCAGCCAGAAGGCACGGTGGATCATGGCAATTCCTTTTTGATCGAGCGGTTACGGCCCGCAGTCGTTGCATTGTATAGCGCGTCCGATCAGCTCACGCCACGGCAGGAAGATTCATACGATCAATGTCGCCATTGCCCTTATTTGCCTCAATGGCCATAACTGCTAGTGTCCGTGAAGCTCCGCTTTTTGCTTTGTGCCCTCAGGGGTAAGCGCGAAACCACAGAAAAGCGGCTCCCGGATCGATTCAGGTAAAGAGGACAAGAACAATGCAACCTGATTTCTGGAATGACAAACGCCCCGCCGGCGTACCCCTGGACATCGACATGGGCGAGTTCAAGTCGGTGATCGAGGTGTTTGAGCGTTCCTGCAAGAAATTCGCGGACCGTCCGGCCTTCAGCAATATGGGCGTGACCCTGACCTACGCGGAACTCGAGCGCTACAGCGCGGCGTTCGCCGGTTACCTGCAGGCCCACACCGATCTGGTGCCGGGGGATCGCATCGCGGTGCAGATGCCCAACGTGCTGCAATATCCGATTGCCGTGTTCGGTGCCTTGCGCGCCGGGCTGATCGTGGTCAACACCAACCCGCTGTACACCGCGCGCGAGATGCGCCACCAGTTCAAGGACTCCGGTGCCCGGGCGCTGGTGTACCTGAACATGTTCGGGCAGAAGGTCCAGGAAGTGCTGCCGGACACCGACCTGCAATACCTGATCGAAGCGAAAATGGGCGATCTGATGCCCACCGCCAAGGGCTGGCTGATCAACACTGTGGTCAGCAAAGTGAAGAAAATGGTCCCGGACTATTCGCTGCCGCAGGCCATCTCGTTCAAGAGTGCGCTGCGCCTGGGCCGTGGTTTGGGAATCAAACCGCTGAAAGTCAGCCTCGACGACATCGCCGTGTTGCAATACACCGGTGGCACCACCGGGCTGGCCAAGGGCGCGATGCTGACCCACGGCAACCTCGTGGCGAACATGCAACAAGTGCGCGCCTGTCTCGCCCAACTGGGGCCTGACGGTCAGCCACTGCTGCGCGAAGGGCAGGAGGTGATGGTGGCGCCGCTGCCGCTGTATCACATCTATGCCTTCACCGCGAACTGCATGTGCATGATGGTTTCCGGCAACCACAACGTGCTGATCACCAATCCGCGCGACATCGCAGGCTTCATCAAGGAGCTGAAGAACTGGCGCTTCTCGGCGTTGCTCGGGCTGAATACGTTGTTCGTCGCGCTGATGGATCACCCGGACTTCAAGACCCTGGATTTCTCCAGCCTCAAGCTGACCAACTCCGGCGGTACCGCACTGGTCAAGGCCACCGCCGAGCGCTGGGAGCAGATCACCGGTTGCCGCATTACCGAAGGTTACGGTCTGACCGAAACCTCGCCGGTGGCCTGCACCAACCCTTATGGCGAAAAGTCGCGCCTGGGCACGGTCGGCCTGCCGGTGCCGGGTACGCTGCTGAAAGTCATCGATGACGAGGGCGTCGAGCAGCCGATGGGCGAGCGTGGCGAGCTGTGTATCAAAGGCCCGCAGATCATGAAAGGCTACTGGCACAAACCCGAGGCCACCGCCGAAGTGCTGGACGCCGAGGGCTGGTTCAAGTCCGGTGATATTGCGGTGATCGACCCGGACGGCTTCGTGCGCATCGTCGACCGCAAGAAGGACATGATCATCGTCTCGGGTTTCAACGTGTACCCCAACGAGATCGAGGACGTGGTGATGGCTCACCCGAAAGTCGCCAACTGCGCGGTGATCGGTGTTCCGGACGAGCGTTCGGGCGAGGCGGTGAAGCTGTTTGTGGTGGCGCGGGAAACCGGGGTCAGCCTCGAAGAGCTCAAGGCGTTCTGCAAAGAGAATTTCACGGCCTACAAGGTGCCGAAACACATCGTGCTGCGTGAGTCGTTGCCGATGACGCCGGTCGGCAAGATTCTGCGGCGGGAGTTGCGCGATATCGCTTAAAGAGCAGAAGCGAAAAGATCGCAGCCTGCGGCAGCTCCTACATGGGAAATGTATTCCCTGTTGGAGCTGCCGCAGGCTGCGATCTTTTGCTTTCAAGGCCCGGAAAACCGGGGCTTTCAGGGTGATATAGGATTTTTGCTCTAAAATGACTGTTAGAAAGTCTTGAGTCATTAAAGTGACCATGGAGGCCGCTTTTGGCTCTAGTCGGCCCTTGGCAAAGCTGCTACTCTCGGCGCGCTTTGTGACTTCTCGGCCTGTAGAAAAGCCAGATTCACCAATACAAAACACACACCAATAATAATCGCATCAAATGCGGTGAAGAATTCGCGTTGCTGAGGAGTGGGCTTCCATGATCGAAGACTTTTGGAAGGATAAATACCCGGCTGGAATTGCTGCCGACATCAATCCAGACGAGTACCCGAATATTCAGGCAGTGTTGAAGCAGTCCTGCCAACGCTTCGCCAACAAACCGGCTTTCAGCAACCTGGGCAAGACAATCACCTACGGTGAACTGTACGAATTGTCCGGTGCGTTTGCCGCGTATCTGCAACAGCATACCGACTTGCAGCCCGGTGATCGAATCGCCGTGCAACTGCCCAACGTTCTGCAGTACCCGGTCGCCGTCTTCGGTGCGATCCGCGCCGGGCTGATCGTGGTCAACACCAACCCGCTGTACACCGCGCGGGAAATGGAACACCAATTCAACGACTCCGGCGCCAAAGCCCTGGTGTGTCTGGCCAATATGGCGCACCTGGCGGAAGCCGTGGTGCCGAAAACCGGCGTCAAACACGTCATCGTCACCGAAGTCGCCGACCTGCTGCCGCCGGTCAAGCGCCTGCTGATCAACAGCGTGATCAAGTACGTGAAGAAGATGGTGCCGGCCTATCACCTGCCTAAAGCCGTCAAGTTCAATGACGTGCTGAGCAAGGGCCAGGGCCAGCCAGTGACCGAAGCCAACCCGCACAGCAGCGACGTCGCGGTACTGCAATACACCGGCGGCACCACCGGCGTGGCCAAGGGCGCGATGCTCACCCATCGCAACCTCGTCGCCAACATGCTGCAGTGCAAGGCGCTGATGGGCTCCAACCTCAACGAAGGCTGCGAGATCCTGATCACCCCGTTGCCGCTGTACCACATCTATGCGTTCACCTTTCATTGCATGGCGATGATGCTGATCGGCAACCACAACATCCTGATCAGCAACCCGCGCGACCTGCCGGCGATGGTCAAGGAACTGTCGAAGTGGAAGTTCAGCGGTTTCGTTGGCCTGAACACACTCTTCGTGGCGCTGTGCAACAACGAAGGTTTCCGCAAGCTGGATTTCTCCAACCTGAAAGTCACCCTGTCCGGCGGTATGGCCCTGCAACTGGCCGCGGCCGAGCGTTGGAAAGCCGTGACCGGCTGCTCGATCTGCGAAGGTTACGGCATGACCGAAACCAGCCCGGTGGCCACGGTCAACCCGATCCAGAACATCCAGATCGGCACCATCGGTATTCCGGTGCCGTCGACCCTGTGCAAAGTCATCGACGATGCCGGTGTCGAGCAGCCCATGGGCGAAATCGGCGAGCTGTGCGTCAAGGGCCCGCAAGTGATGAAGGGCTACTGGCAGCGTCAGGAAGCCACCGACGAGATCCTCGACAGCGAAGGCTGGCTGAAGACCGGTGACATCGCGCTGATCCAGCCCGATGGCTACATGCGCATTGTCGATCGCAAGAAAGACATGATCCTGGTGTCCGGTTTCAACGTTTACCCGAACGAACTGGAAGACGTGCTGGCAACCTTGCCGGGCGTGTTGCAGTGCGCGGCCATCGGCGTGCCGGACGAGAAGTCGGGCGAAGCGATCAAGATCTTCATCGTGGCCAAACCGGGCGTGACCCTGACCAAGGAAACCGTGATGGAACACATGCGCGCCAACGTCACCGGTTACAAGGTGCCGCGTTCGGTGGAATTCCGCGATGCACTGCCGACCACCAACGTCGGCAAGATCCTGCGCCGCGAGCTGCGTGACGAAGAGCTGAAGAAGATCAAGGCGAAGAACGCCGCGTAAAACAGAAAGCCCCGCAAGTGCGGGGCTTTTTGTTGGGCGGCGTTCTTCGACCCTGTGGCGAGGGAGCTTGCTCCCGCTCGGCTGCGCAGCAGTCGTAAGTACGGTGAATGTGGTGTGTCAGGACTCAACTGACACGGGGTTATGGGGCTGCTTCGCAGCCCAGCGGGAGCAAGCTCCCTCGCCACGGAGTCCAGTTGCCACGAGGAACGGTTACTGCCGGAACGGCGCGAAATTCACGTTGGTGCCCGCCGGACGCATGTCCTGCAGGTACGAATCCTTGTCTGCACTCAATTCCAGGCTCAACGCCGCCTTGCGCTTGCCTTCGTTGCGAATCACCAGGCCTTCGAGCTTTTCCCGCAGGAACACGGTTGGCACTTTCAGGTGCAGCAGTTCGTCGGTGGCCGGGGTGTGCATCAGCAGGTGAATCCACTCGTACTGGCCGACGGCCAGGCGCGTCACCGGCAGGTCGAACCACCAGATGTTGCGGTTGCGGTTGAGTTCGGCGAAGTGGCAGTTGTTGGTGCCGAGCACAGCGCCGCCCAGTTCCTGGTTGCGACGGGCAATGGCCTGCTTTTTATCGAGTTTCATAACATTCCTGCGGGGTCTGATCGTTGGCGCAGTGCGCCCATAGCTGCGCATTCTCGGGGCTTGGGGGGCAAACATAAAGCCCAACCTGCATTGCACGACGAAATGAAGGGCAAAAATAAATGAAACTCGTGGCAAACCCGGCCAGTCAATCATTACGTACTGACTTTTCCCCTTCAATGCACCAAGGAGAAACACCATGAGTAGCACTGGCGATAAAGTAAAAGGCATGGCCAACGAAGCCGTCGGCAACGTCAAGCAAGGTGTCGGTAAAGCCACCGACAACACCAAGCTGCAAGCCGAAGGCAAGCTGCAAGAGAAAAAAGGCGAAGCCCAGCAAGCTGTCGGCAAAGCCAAAGACGCCATCAAGAAAGGTGTCGACAAGGCGTAATTCCCGCCTTGAACGAAACACACGAACGGCCATCCAAGGATGGCCGTTTTTGTGTCAAAACCCGACGGTCATCAACGAAGGTCGCCAAGTAGGCTACCGTGATGTAAAAAACGGCCCCTGAGTCGCCACGACTTCAACCTGTAATGCGGCGAAAGGAGACGCGAATGATTTTTCCGGACATGAAAGGTCTGCCCCTGCATCGAGTGATGGTGCGCACGGTCACTGAATTCGTCGACGACGAGATGTCGACCTACGCCTCGGCACTGGCCTACCAGATGCTGTTCTCGCTGTTCCCGTTCATTCTGTTCCTGATTGCCCTGATCGGTTTCCTGCACCTGCCGGACTTCTTCACCTGGCTGCGTCTGCAGTCGGAACTGGTATTGCCGCCGCAGGCTCTGGAGCAGGTCAACCCGGTGATCGATCAGTTGCAGCAGTCCAAGGGCGGCTTGCTCTCGGTGGGTATCGTCATCGCCCTGTACACCGCGTCTGCCGGTGTGCGCCTGATGATGAGCGCGATGAATGCCGCGTATGACGTGGTCGAGGGACGGCCGATCTGGAAACGCTTTCCGCTGTCGATTTTCTACACCGTAGGCATTGCCGGCATGCTGCTGGTAGCCGCCGCGCTGATGGTGCTCGGGCCGCAAGTGATGGGCTGGATTGCCGCGCAGGTTGGGCTGGAAGACTTCATCGTCACCGTGTGGACGATCGCGCGCTGGCCGGTGATCGTGATTCTGATGATGGTCGCGGTGGCGCTGATCTACTACGTGATGCCCGACGTCAAACAGGAGTTCCGTTTCATCACCCCCGGTTCGGTATTGGCCGTGGTGGTGTGGATCATCGCCTCGCTGGGCTTTGCGTTCTACGTCAAAACCTTCGCCAACTACAACGCGATGTATGGCAGCATCGGGGCGATCATCGTGCTGTTGCTGTATTTCTACATTTCCTCGGCGGTGCTGCTGCTCGGCGCCGAGATGAATGCGGTGATCGAACACATGTCCAGCGAGGGCAAGGACGCGGGCGAGAAAGTCCCCGGCGAACTCGATGTACATCCCAAACAACACGTCTCGGGCCTGGGGCGCGATCATTCGCTCAAGCCGGACACTGACGAAGCCTGACCATGATCCGTGAAATCCTCAAAATGGGCGACGAACGTCTGCTGCGCATCGCCCCGCCAGTGCCGCCGGAGATGTTCGACAGCCCCGAGCTGTGGCAACTGATCGATGACATGTTCCAGACCATGGAAAGCGTCGGCGGAGTTGGCCTGGCCGCGCCGCAGATCGGCGTCGATCTGCAATTGGTGATCTTCGGTTTCGAGCACAGCGAACGCTACCCGGACGCCGAAGCGGTGCCGCAGACGATCCTGATCAATCCGCTGATCACGCCGTTGAGTCCGCTGACCGAGGAGGGTTTCGAAGGCTGCCTGTCGGTGCCAGGCCTGCGTGGCGCGGTGGATCGTTATCAGCAGATTCGCTACGAAGGTTTCGATCCCAAGGGCGAACCGATCGTGCGCGTGGCCTCAGGTTTTCATGCGCGGGTGGTGCAGCACGAATGCGATCACCTGATCGGCCGCTTGTATCCTTCGCGGATTACCGATTTCAGCAAATTCGGTTTTACCGAAGTGATGTTCCCGGATCTTGATCCGAGCGCAGACGATTAAGCAAAAATCAAAAGATCGCAGCCTTCGGCAGCTCCTACACCGATCCTTGTAGGAGCTGCCGCAGGCTGCGATCTTTTGATCTTCAAACAAGCCCCATCGCAATCATCGGCTTGCTTCGCGCATACCGGCTCAACCGTTCGGCCAACGCATAGGGCAGGGCAGGGTCGAAGCTGAAGCCACGCCGCTCATAAAACCCGCGCAAATCCGGATGGCAGAACAGCCACACCGGTTCCTGCACATCCTTCACCGCCGCCGCGATCAACTGCCCGGCAATCCCTTGCTCACGGCAACCCGGGTCGACAAACAGCCCGGTCAACCAATACCCGCCCGCCACCGGTCGCAAGCACAGCGCGGCAACGATGTCCTCGCGTCGGGCCACCCACAGTTGCGCATCGCGCACCGCTTTCATCGACGATTGGTGGCGGCGGTAAAACTTGTTCATCAACGGCCAAAAAGGCTCATCGAGCAGGCTGTACTGGGTATCGGACATGGGATCGGACTGACGGCGGGCAAAGCGCCGATTATAAAAGAACGCGCGACGCGCGATAGGTGTATACCTGAGCCTACATTCCTGTGAGTGGAGTACGCATCATGTCCAAAGGTATGGATTCAAAGAAAGCCGCGAAGAAGAAACCGGCCAAGACGGCGATTGAAAAGCGTGCAGAGAAAAAAGCCAAGAAGGTCGATATTTTCGGTCATTGATCACGTCCCTCGGGAGCCCGTCCTCCGGGCTCCCACCTCAGCGCAAAAATAATCTGCAAGATTGCCCGGCTTCGTTGCACAGAAGGGGAAGATTCCCGTTCCGAGCCACGCCATGCCGAATTACTTCGACGCCGACCATCGCCAGCAAATCGAAACCCTGCGCCAGCGCTTCACCGCCCGCACCGAATGGCCGACATGGCTGTTGCTGATCGGCGTGTATGGCGGCTGGTTTGCGATCATCCTCAACAGCGCATGGCTGGGGCGCGGCCTGAGCACATTGCTGCTGATTCCGCTGCTGGTGCTGTGGCTGTCAGTACAGCATGAGTTGCTGCATGGGCATCCGACCCGCTCGGTGCTTTTCAATAAAATCCTCGGTTATGCACCCTTTGCGGTGTGGTACCCGTACACCTTGTACCGTGACAGCCATCTGTTGCATCACCGCGATGAAGACCTGACAGTGCCCGGTGTCGATCCGGAAAGCCGTTATCTGACGGCCGTGCGTTGGCAGGGCAGTTCCTTGTTCGAACGCGGCCTGCACTGGCTGAACAAAACCGTGCTCGGGCGGTTCGCGATTGGCGCGCCGCTGGCATTGCTGGCATTGGCCGCGGAAGAACTGCAACGCTTGAAAAACCGCGAGCGGCAAGCCTGGCTAATGTGGCTGACCCACGGTGCGTTCACCGTGCTGATGCTGTGCTTTGTCGCGCGCTTCAGCGTGTTGCCGGTCTGGCATTATCTGTTGCTGATCAGCGTACCGGCGCTGTCGATTGCGATGATCCGCTCCTACTATGAACACCGCCCGCACGCACAGCCGGAGCAACGCACCGTGCTCAACGAGGCCGGCTGGCCATGGCGCTGGCTGTTTCTGAATCTGAATTTTCATCTGGTGCATCACGACCTGCCGGGGCTGGCGTGGTACGACTTGCCCCAGGCTTACCGTATGCGCCGCGCGCAATGGGTCGCGCGTAGCGGCGGATTTCTGGTGCAGGGTTATGGGCAGTTGTGGTGGCGCCACGGGCTCAAGCCGGTTGACAGTCCCGAGCATCCCTTCCACTGACCCCAGGAACACCACAGGTAAGTCTTTGCAGGGAAATAATGTGTATGACCCAACACCACGTCGAACTGCTGATGTACACCGCCCCCGAGCCCATTCGCGCGGCCAACGAGCGCTGGGTTTCACGCATCCTCGAACACCTCGGGCATTCCCGCCTGAACGCCGCCAGCCTGTCGCTGCCCGAACTGTGGTTGTCGCCCGATCTGCTACTGACGCAAACCTGCGGCTACCCCTTGATGACCTTGCTGCGCGATCAGGTGCGCATCGTCGGTCGCCCGCGCTACGAATTGCCCGACGCCAGCGCCGGCAATCACTGCAGCCTGATCCTCAGCCGTGCCGATGATGTGCGCAAAACCCTGGCGGATTTTCGTGGCAGTCGCGGGGTGATCAACAGTGAAGACTCCAACAGTGGCATGAATCTGTTGCGCCAGCGCTTGGCGCCGCTACACCGTGACGGGCAGTTCTTCGTCACGGTCGGCATCAGTGGGGCGCACCGCGAGAGTCTGCGCTGGCTGCGTGAAGAACGCGCCGATCTGGCGGCCATCGACAGCGTGACCTATGCCTGCCTTGCGCAATACGCACCCGAGGAGGTCAACGGATTGCGGATTGTGGCGCGTAGTGCGTTCAGTCCGACGTTGCCGTTTATCACCGCCGTATCGACTACGGATAAACAGATCGAGCGCTTGCGCGAGGTGATGAATCAGACGCTGCTTGAGTTGCCGGATGTGGCGCAGATCCTTGGATTGCCTGAGGTTCTGGCAGCCAGTGAAAGCGATTATCAGGTTGTGCTCGACTATCAGCGTGAGGCTGAAGAGTTGGGCTATGGCCGCTTGCGTTGAAAGATCGCAGCCTTCGGCAGCTCCTACAGGTTGAACGCATTTCAAATGTAGGAGCTGCCGAAGGCTGCGATCTTTTGCTCTTATATCGCCAAAAAGAATATAAAGATGAAATATAAATATTATTAATGCATAAGGCGCCTTGATAGGATCGCGCCACCGGATCACCGGACATCCAGCGACCCCTTGCCCAGGAGCCCTTATGTCCGGCGCCGATACCGTCCACCGCAATCATCTCGACGTGCTGTTCCGCGCCCACTATCGCTGGCTATGCACTTACCTGCACCGGCAGCTGCACGACGCCGAAAGCGCGAAAGACATCGCTGCCGAAACCTTCGCGCAATTGCTTCAGTCACCCAGTGTCACGGCGATACGTGAACCCCGCGCCATGCTCACCACGATTGCCCAGCGCCTGCTTTATCAGCGTTGGCGCCGCGCGGATCTGGAGCGCCGGCATGTGCAGCAGTTCGAGGTCGAGGTCGCCACTTCGCCTGAAGAACTCGCACACCTGAGCCAGACCCTCAAGCGCCTCGACCATAGCTTGCAACGCCTGCCCGGCAAGGTCCGCTCGACCTTCCTGCTGGCGCGCATCGATGGCCTGACCTATCCGCAAATCGCCGCTGAACTGGGCATCTCGCAGCGTTCGGTCAGCGTTTACATGAGCCGTTCCCAGGCCCTGTGCGACCGCCACAGCGCCAACCAAATCCTGACAGACAAGAGGTCCGCATGAGATCGATCAAAACCCTGCTCGGCCGTTCGTTGCTGGCACTGAGCCTGAGCATTGGCGCCGTTGCCGCCAGCGAAAAATCCGCGCCGATCCACTTCGGTGACATCACTTGGGAAAGCGGCAGTTTCATCACCGAAGTGCTGCGGCTGATCGTCGAGAAAGGCTACGGCTACCCGACCGATACGCTGCCTGGGAGCACCGTCAGCCTGGAAGCGGCGCTGGCGAAAAACGACATTCAAGTGATCGGCGAGGAATGGGCCGGGCGCAGTCCGGCGTGGGTCAAGGCTGCCAATGAAGGCAAGGTGTTTGGCCTGGGCGATACGGTGAAGGGCGCGACCGAGGGCTGGTGGGTGCCGGAATACGTGATCAAGGGCGATCCGGAACGCGGCATCAAAGCGTTGGCCCCGGAGCTGAAATCGGTGGCTGACCTGCCGCGCTACAAGGACGTGTTCCGCGACCCGGAAGACCCGCGCCGTGGACGCTTTCTCAACAGCCCGACCGGCTGGACCTCGGAGATCGTCAACAGCCAGAAGCTCAAGGCCTATGCGCTGACCGACAGCTACGTCAACTTCCGCACCGGCTCCGGCGCGGCGCTGGATGCCGAAGTGGCGTCGTCGATCAAACGCGGCAAACCGGTGCTGTTCTACTACTGGTCGCCGACGCCGCTGCTCGGTCGCTTCAAACTGGTAAAACTCGAAGAACCGCCGTTCGATGCCGAGGCCTGGAAAACCCTGGCCGATGCCAATAATCCGAATCCCAAGGGCACCCGCTCGATGCCGGCCAGCCTGGCGATTGGCGTGTCGGCGCCGTTCAAGGCGCAATACCCGGAACTGGTGGCGTTCTTCGAGAAAGTCGACTTGCCGATTGATCTGCTGAACCAGACGCTGGCCGGAATGAGCGAAAAGCGCCAGCCACCGCGGCAGGTCGCCGAAGCGTTTTTGCGTGATCAGCCGCAGGTGTGGCAGGCGTGGGTGCCGGGGGAGGTGGCGAGCAAGGTGACGGCGGGGCTTTGAGTTTCTGCCGGTTGATCTGCGTTGTTTGAACGGACGCCTTCGCGAGCAGACTCGCTCCCACACTGGATTTTTGACGTGCACAAAACCCCTGTGGGAGCGAGCCTGCTCGCGAATGATCTGCAGCCTTACACCGCCTCCGCCGCCAACGCCGCCATCACGGTCGGCCGTTGCTCAATCCGCGCCTGAAACCGCGCCAGCGCCGGCCACTTTGCCAGTTCGATCCCGAACGACCCGGCCCAGCGCAGCACCACAAACAACAACGCATCCGCCACGCTGAAACCACTCGGCAGCAAATAATCCTGCTGCTCCAGCGTCGCCACCAACACCGCAAAACGCTTGAACAACTTCTCCTTGATCACCTCGGCCGGCAGCCGCTCATCAAACAGCGCGCCGAGGCCGCCGTGGATCTCGCTCGAAATGAAATTCAGCCACTCCTGCAAACGCAGCCGTTCGAAACTGCCGGGCGCCGGCGCCAGCCCTGACTGTGGTTGCAGATCCGCCAGATATTGCAGGATCACCGGGCCTTCGGTCAGCACCGCGCCGTTGTCCAGTTGCAGGGCGGCGACATAGCCTTTGGGATTGATCGCCAGGAAGTCTTCGCCGCTGGCGGTGCGCTTGCTGCGGTTGTCGACGCGAATCAGCACGAAGGGCAGCTTCAGTTCGCGCAACACAATGTGCGGCGCCAGCGAACAGGCTTGCGGGGCGTAATACAGCTTCATCGGCAGCTCTCTGGTGAGGATTTGGCGCCAGTGTCATAGTGCGCCGCACCTTCGGTAAAATTAATCTTTCAGAAAGCAGCCATAAGGACAGCTACTGCCATGATGAACCTGATGCATTGGCGGCTGGTGGTCGCTGTGGCCGATCACGGCAACATCACCCGCGCGGCCGAACGGGTCGGCATGACGCAGTCTGGCGCGAGCCAGGCCCTGGCGCTGATGGAACAAACCCTCGGTGTGCAACTGTTCAGTCGCGAAAGCCGGCAAACCTTGCCCACCGCCATTGGGTTGCCGGTGATTGAGCAGGCGCGCGTAATGCTCGGTGCGCTGCAAACCATTCGCCAGACCGTCGACAGCGTGCGCCCGATGCTGCGCGGGACGATTCGCCTGGCAAGTTTTCCCATGGTCTTGGCGAGTTTTCTGCCGCCGCTGCTGCGTCAATTCAATCGCCTGTACCCCGGGATCGAAGTGGTGGCGTTGGAGGTCAGCGATAACGAGGTGGAAACCTTGCTCGCGGCCGGTCTGGTGGATGTCGGTGTGGTGCTCAACCCGGCCCCCGAGCGCAATGCCGGACCATTGGGCCGTGATGAATGGGTGGCGGTCGTGCCGACGGGCCATCCGCTGGCGCTGCGAGGAACCGAGCAGGGCGTCACCCTGCAAGAACTGACCGCGCTGCCCTTTGTGCTGGCTACCGGCGGTTGCTCGACCAACGCCCGCAGCCTCGCCGCCGAAGCCTGTTTGCAGTTGCAGGATGTGCGGGTCGAGGTGCGCGAGTGGAGCAGCGCCTTCACGCTGGTGCGGGAAAACCTCGGCGTGACGCTGGTGCCGGAAATGACCTTGCCGGTCGACCGTCAGGGCTTGCGCGTGATTGCTCTGCAACCACCTGTCGAGCGGGTGTTTTCGCTGGTGTTGCCTGCGGGGCAGACGGCGTCGGCAGCGGTGCAGGCGCTGCTGGATTTGCTGGCGGAGACTTCGCTTGCCTCCGTTCGCTGAACCGTTTCTTGTGCAAAAAGTGCCAGATACTGGCCGACTAGTGGCCTTGCGCGTGGCAGGGCGCTGGCTATGCTAGCTGTAACTAACTATGTCGACCGTCATCGGTTAGCCGTGATTTCAACGCTGCCAGAGTGCGCAATCAAAGGCACCGGACACTGAACCAACAAGGAGCCAGTTGTACATGGAAGTTCTTCTGCACGTTAGGGCTGGCCCGCTCGCGGGCTATCAAGAGAAGGATGTCTTGATGAGAGCGTCGCGGCATGCGCGCTCGGATTAAACATCATTTATCACCTGACAACTTCCTCCCGTGGAGGAATGCGTGTGCCTGTTCTGTGGAACGTAGTGGTGGATTCTGAAAGACCTGAACTTTCATCAAATCAAAAGACCGCGCGGAAGGTGATACAACCATGTTCAACCTACATCACAAGGCTGACCTGCAGGAAATCGAGCGTTTCAGCTGCGCCTTGACCGAAGCCAACGCCAAGCTCGAAGCGATCAGCCGCTCGATGGCGATGATCGAATTTACCCCCGAAGGCATTGTTCTGGATGCCAACGAAAACTTCTGCAAGACCATGGGTTACAGCGCCGAGGAAGTGCGTGGCAAACATCACCGGGTGTTCTGCGAAGAAGCGTTTTACCGCAGCGAGGAATACGCCAGATTGTGGCGCGACCTGGCCCGGGGCGAGCCGATCAGCGGCACGTTTCTGCGCTTGAACAAGTCCGGCAGGGAGATCTGGCTTGAAGCCAGTTACATGCCGGTGTATGGCCCGGACAAACAAGTCAAAAGCGTCATAAAAGTTGCCGCCGACATCACCGCCCGGGTCAACAAAGAGCACGAAGAAGAAAGCATGCTGGCGGCAATCAGCCGTTCGATGGCGGTGATCGAGTTCACCCCGGAAGGCAATGTGATTACCGCCAACGACAACTTTCTGCGCACCATGCAATACACGCTGCCGGAAATCGTCGGCCATCACCACAGTATGTTCTGTCACCGTTCCGAATCCGAATCGGCGCAGTACAAAGCGTTCTGGGCATCGCTCAATCGCGGCGAATATCACTCGCACCGTTTCGAGCGCAAGAACAAGTCCGGACAGATGGTTTATCTCGAAGCCTCGTACAACCCGCTGTTCGACACCAAGGGTCGCTTGTACAAGGTGGTGAAGTTCGCCAGCGACATCACCCAGCAGATGACCACGCT
The DNA here is from genome assembly GCF_055760375.1 of Pseudomonas sp. m6p. NCBI lineage: Bacteria > Pseudomonadati > Pseudomonadota > Gammaproteobacteria > Pseudomonadales > Pseudomonadaceae > Pseudomonas > Pseudomonas sp. m6p. The sequence goes on along the minus strand of NZ_CM147084.1, from coordinate 4,161,541 downwards.
GCAGAACGCCGCAGAATCGGCCCACAGCACCTCGGTACAGAACGACGCCTGCGCGCAAAAAGGCTCACAGGTCGTGCAGCAGACGGTGCAGATCATCCAGGACATTTCCCGCGACCTCAACGAAGCGGCGCGGAGCATCGATGCGGTGAACAAGCAGTCGGACATCATCGGCACCATCGTCCAGACCATTCGCGGGATCGCCGACCAGACCAACCTGCTGGCGCTCAACGCCGCCATCGAAGCGGCCCGGGCCGGTGAGCACGGACGCGGGTTTGCCGTGGTCGCGGACGAGGTGCGCAGTCTCGCGGCGCGCACCAGTCAGGCGACCCTGGAGATTGTCGAAGTGGTGCGCAAAAACCATGACCTGTCGCTGAGCGCGGTGTCGAGCATGCAGTCGAGCCTGAGCCGCACCGGGCTGGGTGTGGAATTGGCGAACGAGGCGGGAGAGGTGATTCTGGAGATTCAGCAGGGTTCGCGGCATGTGGTGGATGCGATCGGACAGTTCAATGCGACGTTGCAACTGAACTAGCATCTACGCCAAAAACCTGTAGGAGCTGCGGCACGCTGCGATCTTTTGATTTTGTTTTTTTAGATCAAAAGATCGCAGCGTGCCGCAGCTCCTACATGGGTTTGCAGTCAAAGCGCCGCGAGAAACTTGTCCGCCAGTTTGTCGCTGTCCTTGACGTCATTGGCGTTGTCTTTTTCCGCCTGCGCCAGTTTCATCTTGTCCTGCAGACGCTCGGCGATCTCTTTGCCGATGGCCAGTTGTTTCTCCGGCGGCATGGCTTTGATGTCGTCTTCGGTGATGCCCATGCTTTGAAGGATACTGTCGCGCAGACGCTGTTCCGGCGACTTGCTCATGTAGTCCTTGAACGCGTCGGTGGCCGAGGTGCCGCTGGTGCTGTCGGCAGTCGTGGCGTCGGTGGTTTGCAGGCCGACACGGGTCTTGGCGAAGGCTTCGTCGACGTTATCGCTGATGCGCGTGGCGGCGGCCACTTGCTGGGTGGCGATCTGCGTGGCCGAATCCTGGACCTTGGAGGTCGCATCGGTGGCTTGCGACTGAGTCTGGTTCTGCAGCGATTGCAACATGGCGCCGTGCAGGCCGCTTTGCAGACCGGCAGCGGCGGTCGTGGTCGCGTCATCCGCCAACCGCTTGGGCAGGTGGATGAGTTGCTGCTGTTTGGCACTGACCAACATCATGATGGAGACCTTTGGATAATTGCTGACGGGCATATCCGAGCAATTAGCGTGCCTCTGCAGCAAATCCCGCTATTTCAAGGCTTTACTGTTGGTGCATGCGCAATCAGGCGGTCATCCGTTGCCGCCGGGCGGCAGAGGATGACCGTGTGGCCGTCAGCGATGGGCAATGTTTTCCAGCGCCAGATTGCGCGTGCGCGGGCCGAACCCGCCGATGGTCAGCATCACGATCAGCATGCTGCTGACGATGAACGCGAGCACCCCGGGCGTGCCGAAGTGATCGAGGAACAGCCCGATCAACAGGCTGCTGAACACCGTCGACAAACGACTGAACGAATAACAGAAACCCACCGCTCGGGCACGGATGTTGGTCGGGAACAGTTCGCTCTGGTACGAGTGATAACTGAAGCTCAGCCAGGCATTGCAGAAGGTGATCATCACCCCGCAGAAGATCAGGCCGAAGGCGCTGGTCTGCAACGCGAACAGGGTGCCGAAGGTCATGGCGCCGAGGGCCGAACCGACGATCTGCCATTTGTTCTCGAAACGGTTGGCGAACTTCACGAACAGCAATGGCCCGAGCGGGTAGGCCAGGGTGATGATGAAGGCGTACATCAGGCTGTGAGTGACGCTCACGCCCTGGCCGGAAAGCAGCGCCGGCAGCCAGTTGCCGAAACCGAAGAAACCGATCGCCTGGAACACGTGAAACACGATCAGCATCAATGCCCGACGCCGATACGGTGGTTGCCAGATATCGGCGAAGCGGCCCTTGCCCTCGACATCCACCGGAACGGCTTCAGGCGCATCCAGCGGTTGCCGGTGATCCTTCTCGCAGCGGGCTTCGATGGCGTCGAGAATCCTGTTCGCTTCATCGAAACGCCCATGCTGCGCCAGCCAGCGCGGCGACTCCGGCAGGCGCTTGCGCAGCCACCAGATGAACAGCGCAAACACCGCGCTCGCCAGCACCACCCAACGCCAGCCCGACACACCGAACGGCGCCTGCGGCACCAGCCACCACGACATCAACGCCACCGCTGGCACCGAGAGAAACTGCACGAAAAAGGCGAAGGCAAACGCCGAACTGCGCATGCGCTTGGGCACCAGTTCCGAGAGGTAGGCGTCGATGGTCACCAGCTCGATACCGAGGCCAATCCCCACCAGAAAACGCATGCAGATGATACCCAGCGCCGAGCTTTGAATGCCCATCAGCACCGTGGCCACCGTGTACCAGACCAGCGCAAAGGTGAAGATCGCGCGGCGGCCGAAACGATCGGCCAACGGACTGAGCAGGCTGGCGCCGAGAAACAGACCCAGGAAGGTCGCCGACGCGAACGCCGCCTGATCGGAGAAACCGAACACACCCTGATTGCCGGTGGCGAAGATCCCGTCACGGATCAGCCCCGGACTGATGTAGGCGGTCTGGAACAAATCGTAGAGTTCGAAGAAACCACCAATCGACAACAGAGCCACCAGTCGCCAGATGGTGGCGACGGCGGGCAGGCGGTCGATGCGAGCGGAAATCTCGGCGGCGCGTATCGGATCGATGCCGTCGCATTGCGCGGCGGCGGGGGCGTGAGCAGTCATGGGGCTGGTCCATTTTTTATTGATGGAAAAGCTTAGCCTGCTATCGGAGTGGATGGATTGTGAATATCGGCGGTTCTCCCGCAGATACCGCCGATTTTTCGCAATAACTGCTTACGAATTAACGATTTATGCCGCTGCGGCCGAGTCGGGCAGCGCTGAGGCCGGCAGGCCGAAAATGCGATCGAACAGCCAGTTGAAGGTGAACGTGTAGCACGGGATGAAGATAATCAGCGCCAGATCCAGCAGGAACGCCTGCACCAGACTGATGTTCATCCACCAGGCGATCAGCGGGATCAGGAACACGATCAGTGTCAGCTGAAAACCCACGGCGTGGGCGATGCGCCGCTTGACTGTGCGGGTGCGTGATTTCTGGCGGCTTTCCCAATGCTCGAACAGTGTGGTGTAGATGAAATTCCAGGTCACGGCGATGGTGGTGATGATCACCGCCAGCGGGCCGGTGCTGCCCGGTGAAGTGCCGGACAACAGCGCCAGGCCGAGGGCGGAGAAGGTCATGCCGATCACTTCGTAAAGCGACACATAGACCAGTTTGCGTTTGACGCCTTGCATGGGGATTTGCCTCTTTCTTGCAATGTGTTGGCCAGCGGGGCTGGCGGAGGCGGCGAAAGATAGCTTCAATAGTGGTGACAGAAAAAGTCAGTAGCTTTCAGTTTTGGTGATAGGTGGTGTTTTGAATTTCAACAGCGACAGCATCGAGCTGTTTCTTGCGGTGATTGATCGTGGCTCGTTCTCCGCCGCCGCCCGCGCTTTGGGCAGGGTGCCTTCGGCGGTCAGCATGGGCATCGGCAATCTTGAGGCGGAGCTTGGCTATGCCTTGTTCGACCGCAGCCATCGCGAACCGCAGCCAACCGCGATGGCGCTGTCACTGGTGCCCCATGCGCGGTTGATTGCCGAGCAGCTCAAGCAGCTGCAGGTGCACGCGGTGGAGTTGTCGTTGGGGCTGGAGAGCAAGCTGTCGATTGGTGTGGTCGCCGACATCGATCGCCGCCGCTTGCTCGCCGCGATCAAGGTGATTGCCGAGCGTCATCCGCTGCTCGACATCGAAGTGCTGACCGCACCGCAGGACGATGTGCTGGCGATGCTGCACCGTGGCCGCGTCAGCGTCTGTCTGGCGTTCGCCGGGTTGAGCATGAACGTGCTGGAGCGTTTTCAGTTTGTCGGCAGCGAACGGATGATCGCCACGCTGGCGGCAGACAGTCCGTTGTTGCAGGGGCAGGATCTGTTTCTCGAAGACCTGGTGCATGTGCGGCAGATCTTCGTCGCCAGCCGTGATTTGCCAATCAGCGAAACCCGGCCGCTGGTGGCCGAATCGCACTGGCGCACCGACACCCTGGAGGCGGCGCTGGAGATGGTCGAGGCGGGACTGGGCTGGGGCAATTTCCCGTTGTCGGTGGTGCAGCCGTGGCTGGACAGTGGGCGTTTGAAGCGCCTGAATTTTCGCAACATCGAAAACGGCCTGGTACTGCCGGTGCACGCGGTGTGGCTCAAGAGCCAGCCGCTGCAGAAGGGCGCGTCGGCCCTCGTCGAACTGCTCAGCCACTGACCGCAACACATTCCCCCTGTAGGAGCTGCCGAAGGCTGCGATCTTTTGATCTTGATCTTGAAAAGCAAAATCAAAAGATCGCAGCCTTCGGCAGCTCCTACATGGGAAGGGGCTTCAGGTACTCTCGCGAATCTTCAGTTCAAAACCCATGTCTTCCACCGGCCGCGCCACGCTGTTGCCGGCCATCAGCGTCAGCATCTGCTCCGCCGCACGCCGGCCAATCGCCTCGCGCGGGGTGTTGATGCTGCTCAGGCGCGGCACCATGTGCTCGGACATCGGCAAGTCGTTGAAGCCGAGGATCGCCACCTGCTCGGGGATCTTGATCCCGTTGCGCAGCGCTTCGAGCAGGGCACCCTGCGCCAGGTCGTCGTTACCAAAGAAGATCGCATCGACGTCCGGATGAGCCGCCAGCAGTTGCAGGAACAGCTCTCCGCCTAATCCCACCGACGAGGAGCGCGGGGTCAGCACTTCCAGGTCCGGGTCATAGCGCCCGGCCTTCTGCAGGGCTTTGCGAAAACCCTCGCCGCGCAACAAGGTGCGTTGATCGAGCTGTGCGCCGATGTAGGCCAGACGCTTGCGACCGCGCGAGAGCAAATGCTCGGCCGCGGTTTCGCCGGCGCTGAGCTGCGAGAAACCCACGCAATTCACGCCGGCCGCGCTGTCCAGTTCCATCATGTACACGCAGGGAATGTTGCTGGCCTCGATCATCCGGCGCGAACTTTCCGTGCGATCAAACCCGGTCAACAGCAAACCACGCGGCTGATCAGCCATGTAGTTGCGCAGCAGGTTTTCTTCTTCATCGCGTGAATAGTGGAAGTTGCCGATCAGCACTTCGAAGCCCTTGGGCGTCAGCACCCGATGAATGGCTTCCAGCGTGTCGATGAACAGCAGGTTGGACAGCGACGGCACCAGCACCACCACCGAATGGCTCTGCGCCGAGGCCAAGGCGCGGGCGGCAGGGTTGACCACGTAATTGAGTTCGAGCGCGGCTTTCTGCACTTTTTCCACCAGTTCGGTGGCCACGGTGCTGACCCCGCGCAAGGCGCGGGACGCGGTAATCGGGCTCACGCCGGCAAGGCGGGCAACTTCATTAAGGGTGGGACGGCCGGTGGTGCGAGTGTTTTTATCGTTTTTAGGGGTGGTCATCGGGCGGCTTGCCAAACAAAAATCAAGGCACTAAGGTAGCGCTGTCCTGATGCAGCTGCAAATGCGTAAGCGAGGTCCTGCCTGATCCTCGCTTTTTGGCGTTGGGCGACAACCTGCTGCAACCCAAAAAAACGACAAGAAGGCGTCGGCAACTTCTGCCTGTGCACTAGAGTCATAGCTAGCAAAGGTAGCGCTGTCTGCGCGCTGAGGTGTTATATGAGTCATCCCATCACCGCCCTGGTCATCATGGGCGTTGCCGGTTGCGGCAAGACGTGCGTCAGCGAGGCCCTGTGCCAATTGAGCGGCGCCACTGCCATTGAAGGCGATACTTTTCATCCGGCCGCCAACATCGAAAAGATGAGCGCGGGGATCCCCTTGAACGACGACGACCGTGCCGGCTGGCTCGACAGCCTGTGCGTTGAGTTGCGTCGTGTCGATGCACTCGGCGAGCGTCCGGTGCTGACCTGCTCGGCGCTTAAACACAGTTACCGCGAAGTGCTGCGCAGTGCCTTGCCGGGCCTGGGCTTCGTGTTTCTCGAACTGACCCCTGAAGTGGCTGCCGACCGCGTGTCCCATCGCCCGGGCCATTTCATGCCGGCGACGTTGATCGAAAGCCAGTTCGCCACCCTCGAATCGCCGGTCGGCGAGCCGTTGACCCTGGCGCTGAATGCTTCGATCCACAGCGTTGAAGAGCTGGCGGCCCAGGCGCACGTCTGGTGGCAGGCTCATGGTCTGAAACAGGCGGTATGAGTGTGTTGAAAGAGCTAGCGCTGTCCTCACGAATTCTGTTTAACCCGCTTTAATAACAACAACAAGCCAGGAGACACCCCCAATGTTTGGCATGTCCCACGACGCCTACCTGCTGCTCGATGCAGTGGTCACGGTAATCGGTCTGATTATCCTGATCACCAAATTCAAGATTCACCCCTTCATCGCCCTGACCATCGCGGCCGCGTTCCTCGGCCTGACGTCCGGCATGCCGATCGGCACCATCATCAAGGCGTTCCAGGACGGCTTCGGTGGTGTACTCGGTTTCGTCGGCATCATCCTCGCGCTGGGCACCATGCTCGGCAAAATGATGGCCGAATCCGGTGGCGCCGATCAGATCGCGCAGACCCTGATCCGCGCGTTCGGCAAGGACAAAGTGCAGTGGGCCATGATGTTCGCCGCGTTCCTGGTCGGTATTCCGCTGTTCTTCGAAATCGGCTTCGTGCTGCTGATTCCGCTGGTGTTCATCGTTGCCCGACGCACCGGGGTGTCGATCATCAAGATCGGTATTCCGCTGCTCGCCGGTCTGTCTGCGGTACACGGTCTGGTGCCGCCGCACCCGGGCCCGCTGCTGGCAATCGGCGTGTTTGGTGCCGACATCGGCAAGACCATCCTCTACGGTCTGATCGTTGCGCTGCCGACCGCCATCATCGCCGGCCCGATCTTCGGTACGTTCATTGCCAAGCACATTCCCGGCACGCCGAATCAGGAACTGGTCGATCAACTGGCCCGCGAAACCGATTCGCAGAACCTGCCGAGCTTCAGCATCACCCTGGTCACTGTGCTGCTGCCGGTGTTCCTGATGCTGCTGAAAACCTTCGCTGACGTCGCGCTGCCGGACGGTCATTTCTTCCGCACCTGGATGGACATGATCGGCCATCCGATCTCGGCACTGCTGCTGGCCTTGCTGCTGTCGCTGTACACCTTCGGTCACAAGCAGGGCATCGGTTCACAGCAGATGCTCAAGTGGCTCGACGCAAGCCTGGCGCCGACCGCCGCGATCATCCTGATCATCGGTGCCGGTGGTGGCTTCAAGCAGATGCTGGTGACCAGCGGCGTGGGCGACGTGATCGGCCACATGGCGGTCAGCGCGCAGATCTCGCCGATCCTGCTGGCATGGCTGGTGGCGGCGGTGATTCGTATCGCCACCGGTTCGGCCACCGTGGCGACCATCACGGGCGCCGGCATCGTGGTGCCGGTGGTGGGGATGATTCCGGGCGTCAACCGTGAACTGCTGGTGCTGGCCACCGGTGCCGGGTCGTTGATCCTGTCCCATGTGAACGACGCCGGTTTCTGGCTGGTGAAGCAGTACTTCAACATGACCGTGGCCGAGACGTTCAAGACCTGGACGGCGATGGAAACCATCCTGTCGGTGGTGGGCCTGGGCTTCATTCTGTTGCTGTCGCTGTTCGTTTAACCTCGAACGCAAGACACAAAAAAACCGCAGCGATGCGGTTTTTTTGTGGATGAGGCGAAAGGGCTAACCCTGTAGGAGCTGCCGAAGGCTGCGATCTTTTGATTTTAAAGATCAAGATCAAAAGATCGCAGCCTGCGGCAGCTCCTACAGGGGGATGTGTTAGCCGGCGGTTTTCGGGGCCAGGCCATCCGCCCGGAACATCCCGCGAATCCCGCGCACCGCCTGCCGAATCCGGTCCTGGTTTTCGATCAGCGCGAAGCGCACATGATCATCGCCATACTCACCAAAACCCACCCCCGGCGAGACACAGACCTTGGCCTCGGCCAGCAGTTTCTTGGCAAACTCCAGCGAGCCCAGATGCGCGTAAGCCTCGGGAATCTTCGCCCAGACGTACATCGACGCCTTCGGATTCTCGACCATCCAGCCCAGCTCGTGCAGGCCTTTGACCAGCACGTTACGGCGCTGGCGATACTGTTCGGCGATGTCACGCACACATTGCTGATCGCCTTCCAGCGCAGCAATCGCCGCCACTTGCAGCGGAGTGAAGGTGCCGTAGTCGTGGTAGCTCTTGATCCGCGCCAGGGCGTTAACCAGTTCCGGGTTGCCGACCATGAAACCGATGCGCCAGCCGGCCATGTTGTAGCTCTTGGACAGGGTAAAAAACTCCACCGCAATGTCCTTGGCCCCGGGCACCTGCATGATCGACGGGGCTTTCCAGCCGTCATAGACGATGTCGGCGTAGGCCAGGTCGTGCACCACCAGTACGTCGTATTGTTTGGCGAGGGCGATTACCCGTTCGAAGAAGTCCAGCTCCACGCACTGCGCGGTGGGGTTGGACGGGAAACCGAGGATCATCATCTTCGGCTTCGGGATCGAACCGCGAATGGCCCGTTCCAGCTCGGCGAAGAAGTCCACGCCCGGCACCAGTGGCACCGAACGCACCTGGGCACCGGCAATCACCGCGCCGTAGATGTGAATCGGGTAACTCGGGTTCGGCACCAGCACCGTGTCGCCCTGATCCAGGGTCGCCAGCATCAAATGCGCCAGGCCTTCCTTGGAACCGATGGTGACGATGGCTTCGCTTTCCGGGTCGATATCGACCGCGTAACGCTCCTTGTACCAGTTGGAAATCGCCCGGCGCAGACGTGGAATGCCCTTGGACGTGGAGTAACCGTGGGTGTCTTCACGTTGGGCAACTTGTACCAGTTTTTCGACGATGTGCGGCGGCGTGGCCCCGTCGGGGTTGCCCATGCTCAAGTCGATGATGTCTTCACCACGGCGCCGCGCGGCCATCTTCAGCTCGGCGGTGATGTTGAAAACGTAAGGGGGGAGTCGATCTATGCGCGCAAAGCGGCGCGGCGAACCTTGTTCAGCCATTGTTGCCTCGGATAACGTAAGCGCCCGGAACCGTCCGAGCGACGCTGGTCACTGCGGTGACCTGTGGCGGAAGATAAGGGCTGTGATGGCAGGCTGTCCAGCCTGCGTGTAAACAAATTTTTCCCAAGGAAATCGGTAGATGGAATTCACCAGCGGCTTCTTGCTGAGCCTCTCGCTGTGCCTGGACATCGGCGTAGCCAACATCGCAATGATCACCCTGGCGATGCAGCGCGGGTACTTTCAGGGCTTCGCGCTGGGCCTCGGCACCTGCGTCGGTGACCTGATCTACGCGGTGCTGGCGCTGGCCGGCATGACCGTGCTGCTGCAGTACGAAAGCGTGCGCTGGGTGCTGTGGATCGGCGGGTCGGCGCTGCTGATCTACTTTGCGGCGAAGATGATCTATTCGGCGATTCACCACGAAGCGCAGTTGGCGGCGACCGCCGAGGTGGGGCAGAACTCGCATCGCAAGGAGTTCTTTCGCGGGATTTTCCTCGCCATGTCTTCACCGAGCGCGATTCTCTGGTTCGCCGCGGTGGGCGGCACCCTGATCGCCCGCTCCGGTGGCGGTGGCCCTGTAAGTTCGGCGCTGTTCCTCGGCGGCTTCCTGTGCGCCGGGCTGCTGTGGTCGGCCGGGCTGTGCTTCGCCGCGAGCCACGGCGGCAAGTTGCTCGGCGACAAGCTGTTGCGCTACTCGTATATGGCATCGGCAGCGATCTTCTGCTATTTCGCGGTGTACGTGATCGTATCCGGTTATAACGAGTTCGTCGGTTCCGGGGCCGCCGACCAGTTGCACGCCCTGTAGCATTGCGAATCGGGTTTGGCTTCTATACTCAGCAGCCGAACCCCTTCTTTTGTTCCAGGAGTCGAGTCATGGATGAGCAAAAACGCGTCGAAGTGGCTGAACCTCGCTTCGAACATGGACACTTCCTGCTGATCGCAGGATTTCGTGGTCGATTTACCCAGGACACCGCCAAGGACATCCCCGCGCTGTGGGAAAGGTTCTTGCCGCACTTGGGAAAGATACAGGGACAAAAAAACGAAGTGACCTACGGCGTCTGCAGCAATTTCGACGGCCAGGGTGGCTTCGATTACATCGCCGGGGTGGAAATCAGCAAGCTCGACGACCTCGACCAGAAGGTCTATCAGTGGGTCGAAGTGCTGCCTCGTCAGTACGCCGTATTCGAGCACAAGGGACCGCTCGATCAGTTACCTCAGACTCTGCAATACATCTACAAAACCTGGCTGCCGACTTCCCACTATGTGGAGCTCAACGCCCCGGAGCTGGAACGCTACAGCGCCGATTTCAATCCGCGACTGCACACCGGCAAACTGGAAATCTGCGTGCCGGTCGATACCAAAGCCTGAACCATAACGATGAGGCGGATCACTGATCCGCCTCATGTTGTTCAACCGCGCTTGCCTTTGCCCAGCCGTCGCGCCCGCAACAGGTCGATGCCCAAGGTGATAAAGCCGAACGTACTGATGCCCAACACCATCAACAGGCCGATTTCAACGCTGCTCATAAGCGGTTACCCCCAAGGGTGATCAGAGACACACCGCAGAAATAGCCCGCCGCCCGCACGAAGAAAAGCGCTTATACGCAAGCTTTACGGCCCCCGCGCGGATCGATATGCACACCTTATTCCTTTATGCTTTGCGCACTTTTCTCCGCTGATTTTCGAGCTGCCATGAACACCGTCATCCGCAACGTCACCGCCGCCGACCTGGACCGCTGCTACGCCATCGAAACCGTTGCCTACGAAGGCGATGAAGCCGCCACGCGCGAAAAGATCGCCACGCGCATCGCCACCTGGCCGGAGGGTTTTATCGTCGCCGAAGTGGAGGGCGTGGTCGCCGGGTTCATCAATTCGGGCGCGGCGTTTGACGTGCAGATGTCCGACGAGGCGTTCAAGGAACTGATCGGCCACGACCCGAAAGGGCCGAACGTGGTGATCATGTCGGTGGTGGTACACCCGGACTATCAAGGGCAGGGCCTGGCCAAGCGATTGATGGCCGAATTCATCGAGCGCATGCGCGGTATGGACAAGGCGACGATTCATCTGATGTGCAAGGAGAAGCATATTGCGCTGTATGCCGGGTTCGGCTTTGCCTACATCAAGCCGTCGGAGTCCGAACATGGCGGGATGGCGTGGCACGAGATGATCCTTACGCTCTAAGTCATCACCAATCAAAACCTGTAGGAGCTGCCGCAGGCTGCGATCTTTTGATCTTGATCTTCTCAACGGCAAGATCAAAAGATCGCAGCCTGCGGCAGCTCCTACAAAGGGTTCGGGGGTGGGTCAGTCGTGTCGGTATAAAACTGGTCATCTTAGATTCGTTAATTTCTATTTCTTACAAAGAATTCTCTGGACTGCAGTGACTGCCTTATCGAGTACGGCCTCCTCACTCAGGTCGGTTGTATCGATCCTTGTCCAGTTCACCAGACCACATCGCTCATAACTGGATCGAACTCGATTCTGGTACTCAATAAAGCCCTTCCGGCGATCTTCATTAGCGCCGTCATAGGCACCGCTTTCACTCAGCCGAAACGTTACCTTTCTCTTTGCTGCCAGAATCGGATCAACATCTAAAAAAATCACGTGATCGGGCTTTCTAATCGTTGAGAATAGCGCCAATGCCTGGTCCGCCAAATCATCATTTTTAAGCAAGAAGCGCGCTAAATATTTGTGGTGCCAACCGTCAGCGATACAACTTATGCCAGAGTTAGTCAAGGGTGTTACAGCTGCATGATCCGTGGCTTGAAACCATGCAGTTATCAAACTCATCCAGTGTTTGTCACCTAATTGTTCAAGTGGAGCGTTGTCCGGATAATCCCATAAAACTTCACGTAGCCGAGACATATGAAACTCTGTATAGCCTGTAGGCACTGGAGGACGATTTTTGTCTATAAAGTGTAATGCAGAATGGGACTCAAGAATTCTGTCATATGTTGCTCGCGCAACCGTTGATTTTCCTGCGCCATCGGTACCTTCGAATGCGATAAATGCTCCTTTATCCAAAGAATAATTCATGCAAAACCTCCTAGGTAAGCTTCAGTATCCAAAGAGTTTCTTCCACTTCCTTCTATTAACGGTCTAAAGCCCTCTCGTTGATAAATTTCTGACATTTTTTTTCCGAGTGTATTTAGAAAGTCGACGGAAGGACGCGCTTTCGTCGAGTAGTGTGAGCCGGCGTCGGGGTGGAATACTGCAACCGCAGGCACCACTCCCATATTTCCGAAATACTCGATGCCTTCAATGATTGACTCTAAAGGTTCCATGCCAGCAACAAAGCCCGCGTAGACGTTTCCATGACCTAAAACCTCGACAGCAGCTTCAAACGCAGAAAGGAAGCGTGGTCTTGTATAATCCTGTGACTTTCCAGGGCAAACTTCAGAAAACAGATCTGCGTTGAATACTTCCAAGCTCATGGATAGTTTGTGGCCCAGTCCTTTGAAGCGCTCAAAAAGCCGGAAATCCTTGGGTGGCATCGAAATTAAGTGGTAATCCAGATTGCTCGCAGTGTTTCTTTCTTTTACTCGTTTCATTAGGTCTAAATGCATTAAGTAACCTTTATCATAGTTTGGGATCGTGCCGCCGTTAAACAAAACTCTCTTGTAACGTCCACTCTCCACCTTGGTAGCTATCTCTACGGCTTCTCCTGCTAAATCACCTTTGATACGCATTTTGTGGTCGGAAAAATTTTCTCTGGCTGCACCAAGAGAGCAAAATTTACATTCGCGACCATTGTTGAAGTAATAGCAATGACCTGGTGAAAATATCCCAAGGGTGGAGTTTCCATATACGGTTAAATGCGTTTCGAATAATTCACCGTTGCTTAATTGGGTTCCATAGGATATCGGTCTGGAAGGAAATGTAATTTTTATGGTTTTGCTTCCATGCTTTAATGCTGGATGTCCTTGTGCTAAAACGATTTGATATGGTGAGCTAGGGTTGTAATTAGCGGCCGTGATAATTTGTCCGTCGAGAATCATTTCCTGAGGCGTGTGGATGCTTGATTCAAGTATTGCACTGTCACCTGTGCCATATGCTCGTCTTTTCTCAATATGCTTCGTTTGGTTCTGAAAATACTCCAGGAATTCTTTGGAGAAATTAATGCCATTGGATAATAGTTTAAGTTTTAGGTTGACTGTTTCGAATAACATGATTTGCCTCCAGTTCCATGAGTTATAGGAGTAATCGTATAAGTTCTTTTGTGGATAAGGCTATTAATGTTCCATTGTCTGATACGGATGTTGCTGAAGGTGGGGAGCTAGTTCTGATACCGCCTTTGTCGTCGAATAACGCACCACCCGCTTCTCTGAGTACCAACTCTGCTGCGGCAATATCACAACTTCGTTCGTGTCCAGGTGGGCCTACATCAATAAAAGCATCAAGAACCCCGGCAGCAATAAGACAGATTTCCAATGAAGAACAGGAATAAATTCGGACTTTTGCCGCTGACCATATGATGTTTTCAATTCTGGATCTTTCCTGAACGTCTCGGGGGCGATGGAAAGAAACCCTCATTTCTTCTAAAGAGTGGGTGGTGCGTGTCCTAAGCCTTTTCACGATTATTGAGGATTGCAGATACGCTCCCTCGTTTAATGCTGCCGTGTACACCAGGTCTCTTGATATGTCATACACCCAGCCAAATATATATGCACCATTGTAATAAAGCGCCACACTCGATGTGTAGCCAAGGAAGCCTAGAGTTGCATTGTGCGTACCGTCTAATGGGTCTATAAGAAGTGAGTATTCCTCTATTTTTTCGAGGGCGTTAAAGCTGGCGCTTTCCTCCGAGTATATTGCGATTTTAAAACTGATAGTTGATAGGCACTTAGATAATATGTTTTGGCAATCTAAATCTGATTGTGTTTGAGCGTTGTTCCATTGATTTTGTGATGTATCGTAGTCAGGTAAGCATGCGAGCGTCCCGGCCCAATAGCGACGTAGTTGCTTTCTGGCTTCGTAGAGGCATTCTTCCAGTTCGGAAACGTGTTCGTCCTTGAATAAAGGTCTCATATCGAATTCTCAGCTATAAGTTGTGTATGCCAGGTTTCTCTATTGAGACGTGATGCGTAGAGTCTTACTTCAAATAATTTTCCTCCATAAACTGCATAGTCCGCGCTCATGAATGCGCTAAAGGTTTTTGGGAAAAGCGCGAGGGTTTTAATGTCAGCGTCATAACCTAGTTTTTTTCTAATCATGTTAGCCGCTTGTCTAAGGCTTCCTCCTGTATATGACTTATCTATAATCAACCATGGCTCATTCGTAATTTCACTATGAGGGAATATATCCAGAAACTCACTATCGCGAGTCAATAGGCTTGCATCGTTTTGTCGATGAATTTCAGAAAAGAATATTTTTTTGTCTCCAGTTGCCGCGAGATAGCCAAGAGCAAGAGGTAGGCCGGCTGATAACAAAAAAAGTTTGTTCTTTGATAGTGTTTTTATTTTATGCCAAATTGGGTGGTCTTCGTAAATGTATCTGGTATTCAAGGTAAGGCAATTGTCCCAGTGCTCATGCGATATGTAAGCGCTGTAGAATGCGCAGAATCGGTTGTGAAAGTTAATGGTGTTGTCGTTAGTGTTTATGAGTAATCTGTTTTTCGAGATGCCACGTATTGTTGGGTGTGTGGTTGCTGGTTGTTTTTGTTTGGCTGATGTAGGCAGGATTTTATTAATTAACTGAGTTTTAAACTCAAACAGCTTCTGCTTGCATGGGCCAGAAATGGCTATTTCCGGCGTCAGGCCATCGCCTAGTATTTTTCGTATGCCTTTAAGTTTTGATTGATCAATGGCAGAGTTTATTTGGTGCCAGGTTTTAACTATCTGTAAATCAGACATGCAATTAAAGGCAGGTTCAAGATTGCTTAGGTCGCAAATCATCACTTCAGGGTGGCGTAGTTCGAACAAGGTTCGTTGAAGATGGCAGCCACTGTGTATCGCATTACGGTAAACGTAATAGTCGTTCGTTTGTAATCCGCTCAATGTTCGCCAGGCATGATATTCGCTAATTATCGTCGTTAATGTTAAGTTTTGATTTTTCGTATCGGTTAGTAAGGAGGTCTGTATCATTGTTGGAACCTCGAAAAACTAAGTTAGTAAAGGTCATGGCAATTTTGGGCGACATAGGTTTTCTTTAGTGCTGGTTTTTGCATGATGTAGGGTATGCCTTAATCTCCAGGATAGAAGCAACATCAGAGTAAATGAACATGCTACTAAAGCTATAAATACGGAGTGAACGGTATGTTCGTACAGCGATAATAGGGTTGCTGAAGAAAGCACACCAAAAACGTTTAGTGTCAGTATTGTCATTACAGTGGGGGTCCAAAGATCATTCATGCCTCTCAAAGTCAATCTTGTGACAACATAAATGAACTCAAATATCAAGAAAGGTATTGAGATGATAATGTTTTTTTCTATAAGTATCCTTGTTGCTGTATCGGATGTGTAGATTAGAGAAATATTTTCATTTAACAAAAAACACGCGGTTAGGATTGGAGTTAGTATGAATAGTCCAAGCCGGATTGCCTGGCTGTGAGTTTTTGAAATTGCTTCGAAGTCCTTTGTTTTGTAGTGGCGCGCTGTCATTATTCCTGCCGCATTTCCTATTCCGATAGAAATCATATAGATGATACTGGCTGCATGAATAGAAGCTTGGTATGCAGAAAGGCTAATGTCATTTATATGTTTTGATAACAGGGAGAGCAAAAGGAATAGGAGGCTTTCACTACCAAAGCACAGTGCCATAGGAAGTCCACAAATCATGTACTTTATATAGTCATCTTTTGATAATTTTTTGCGTGCTGAAAAATTATTTAAGTGTTTTTGTATTGTGATTCTGAAAAATGCTAGCGCCGCGAATGAGAATAAATAACGCAGGCAAACGTACGTGATAATGAAATCGGATAAATTTATATCTGTGTCTATATTTGTGTATGCGATACATGTTAATGCGAGAGCACTGTTCAGTAGCCATGTGAAAGTGAGTTCGTATTGCGTTTTTCTAATGCCGTTATAGAAGTTGAAAATGGTAATCTGGAGGTATACGGCAGGTATTGAGATTGAAAGTGTTAAAAGGGCTTTAAAGTCGTCAGGGCTGCCGGGTTTTGTTTCTATTTTTGATGAGAGTTTACCTATTAGAAATATTATGCATAAAATTATCAATCCAAGAAAAATTGCGAGATTGAAGGATGCGGCTATTTCTGACTTGATTTTGTCTGTGTTTAAATCGGTCGCTCCTGCTATGGTTATTAGCATGTTGGAAAAAAATCCGATGCCGACAACTGTCATAAAAGATAATGACGCTAAGGCGAATGATGCGGCACTCAGCGAGTCGACAATGTAATGGCCGATAAAGGAGAAGAAAATCAGTGATCCAATCATATCTCCCAATCTGGAAAATATTAGCGGTACAGATAGTCTTAGGATTTCCATACAATGGACCGTTTGTGTCATTCCAAGAGGGCTAACTGTAAAGGTTCAATCCCATTCTTTAAGTAAGGTTGTTAGGCGTGGGGTTTGGGAAGCAGCAAAGTATTTTTTTCTGAAATAGTACTCGCACATTGAAATTTTATGTTTGGTTTGTTTGCGCTCTTTGAACTCATTATTTAGTGCGGCAAGAGAAGTTTTTGTCGTTGGGTAGATGTCTTTTGTTTTTAGCAGGTCCTCAATTGCTAGGAATACCAAGTCTATGTAGTCCAGTATCTCTTGAATATAAGATCTGCATTCCGTTTCTGTAGTTGCTCCTTGCCTAGCCAAAGCAAAGAATTTGTTTTTGATGGTTTCGTATCCTTCAACTCGATACATGTTTGAGTATACCCACTTATAGTGCTTGTTCGAAGTGCCAGTGAGGTATGTGAAACTCATGGATGTTTTTAGCATCATGTCTCTGGCTATCTCACAGCCCATCCAGAGATTTCCTGACTGCCAACACCCTTGAATATCCTGAAACGCATAAAAGACGGGAAGTTTCTCACGATGTGCAATGTAGATGTGCTTGTCCAAAGGAATTCTTGATTTTATAGATTTGAATCTTTCTTCGTTTGTAATGGCATGTCCGATAATAGAACGATGAATGATGTTGTTTTCTGTGTTTGTTAGTATTGGTTCATATAGGAAGCGCTGGTCAGAAATTACCTCAGTAAACGCTTTGTCGATTTTTTTATATATGTCTTGAATTTCCGAGAAGGTGATGTAGTCAGCGTCAATGTGGATGCTGGAGTCTCCATAGAAGTCGGTTGTGTTGTGGACTTCTTCGTTTTTCGTGATGTGGCGATAATTTTCATTTGTGACAAACGCGTGTTCGATATCCTTAATGCTTTTTGCTGTAGGGCGTTGTTCGCATAGAATGATGCAGTCGATGTCGGAGTGAATTGTTCCTATGCCATCTATTAGAGAGCCAGAAATAATCAGAATGCTTGTTGGTTCTAAAAAAGCTTTCTCTAAAAGATAATTTTTTGGTATGGAAATTCTTCCATCCAATATAATTATTTCATTGCTGGTGATTTTTGATTTTGACGTCTTAATTAGAATGTTTGTCACGCGATGCTCCCCGGGGGTGTCGAGTGCTGCTGTGCTTTAAGTGTCAGCCTTCATGTCAGAGTCCGTTTTCAACAATGGCAAATCTATTGAGTAATTAATAAATTGACTCATGGCTAGAACCTAGAGTGTTTGACAGTAAGACGTCAATATCCAAGGTGAAAATCAGAATTTACTTACAGGGTTTTATTGGTTTTAAATGATTTGGGATTGCTCGTGGGATAACTCTTACAGGATGATTATTTAGTCCTGTAAGAGAATATGAGATATTTTTTCAGTAAAGGGTGTCGATTACCCGCTTCGGTGCTTCGCGATCGTACGTCTCGGCATCGAACTGCCCATCATTCAAACGCTTGTGAAACGCGCCCGCCGAGGGCAGTGCCGAGCGCGGCAGGTGAGTCTCGGGGTTCCACGCATCTGAACGCACAAACGCTTTCGAACAATGGAAAAACGCCGCCTCCACCGTCACCAGCAGCACCGTTTTTGCCGGTTTGCCGTTCACCGCAAAGCTTTCCAGCAGTTCGGGATCGGCGCTGATGGTCGCGGTGCCGTTGACCCGCAAGGTCTCGCCGATCCCCGGAATGATGAACAGCAGCGACACCCGTGGATCCTGCAGCACATTGCGCAAGGTATCGATGCGGTTGTTGCCCGGGCGATCCGGCAGGGCCAGGGTGTTCTGGTCGATGATCCGGACAAATCCCGGCGCATCACCCCGCGGCGAATTATCGAGGCCGTCGGCGCCCACCGAGCTGACGATCACCAGCGGCGAAACCCGCACCATCGCCTGATAATCTTCGTTGAGAAAACCGATCTGCTTGCGCACCGCACGCTCGTGGGGCAGGCCGTAAACAGCTTCCAGTGCTTCGATTGAATCGATCATCGTGCATCCCTCGATGATTTAGAAAAACAGCCCCATGCGCCGCTCGTAACCGATCCGGCCCTTGTACGCTTCGCCGCTGTCGACGAAACCGTGTTTGGCGTACAGCGCGATCGCCGCGTCGTTATCGGCATCCACCGACAGTTCCAGCCCTTTGATCTCCGGCCATGCTTCACGCGCGACGTCGGCTAACGCTTGCAGGCAGGCCTTGCCATACCCCTTGCCTTGCACGCGGTGATCGACCTGCAAGGCGTGCAGGGTGGCGCTGTGTTCATCGGCCCAGGCTGGCAACACCGGCGGGCGCTTGAGCAGCAGGAACGCCACCGGCACTTGATCGGCCAGCAGGGCAAAGCCTTTCACGCCGGGGCCGGGTTTGGACAGCAGCGCATGCAGCGCACCGTGAATGTCGCCGGAAAACTTGATCTGCTCGGGATGGATTTCAATCGCCTCGAGCTGCTGACGCTGCAAGGCGTTCAGGCTGTCGTACGGCACGAGTTGGGCTGACACGGGAATTTCCTTTTTCCTACAAAGGTAAGCCTTGGATTCTAGCGATTTTGTCTTTGGCGGAAATTTTTTGTTTCGACTGTCGATCTGCCCGATGGCCGAACGACTAAGGGTGTCTTCACTACAAAAAACACGGAGAACACCATGAGCGCACACACTGAAATCCAGGCCCTGATCAACACTTACCGCGAAGCGGTGATGACCAAGAACGTTGACAAAGTCATGGCGTTGTACGCCGACGACATCGTCTCGTTCGATGCGATCAAGGCCCTGCAATTCAAAGGCAAGGCGGCCTACCGCGCGCACTGGGAAGCCTGCATGGAAATGTGTTCCGGCCCGCACGTTTTCGAGTTTCACGAGATCGCCATCGAGACTGCCGACAACCTCGCTTTCGCCCATTGGGTCACGCATTGCGGGGGTACCAACGACAAGGGCGAAACCCAGAGCTGCTGGATGCGCGCTACCGCGTGTTATCGGCCAGTGGGCGGAACGTGGAAGATTGTCCACGAGCACTGGTCGGCGCCGTTCGATCCGATGAGCGGCAGCACGCTGTTCGATGTGCAGCCCTGATCTTCAGCCATAGTTGATCCGTTCGATTCAGGAGAAAGCCATGAAGTATCTATGCCTGGTCTACAGCGATGAGCGCCTGCTGCACACCTCGCCCGACAGCCCGGAAGACGCCGAGTGCTGGGCCTATGCCGAGTCGATTCAGGGCAGCGGGCGGATGGTTGCCGCCGAAGCGCTGGAGTCGGTGCAGACCGCGACCACGGTGCGCATGCGCAACGGCAAGCTGTCGATTACCGATGGCCCGTTCGCTGAAACCAAGGAGCAACTGGCCGGGTTTTACCTGATCGATGCCAAGGATCTGAACGAAGCGATTCAGGTCGCCGGCCACATTCCGGCGGCCCGGGTCGGTAGCGTTGAAGTGCGTCCGGTGCGGCAGTTGAATGTCTGAAGTCCGGGCGCGGGTCGAGCAGGTCTATCGCGAAGACTCGCGGCGGATTCTGGCGACCCTGATTCGCCTGCTCGGCGATTTCGACCTCGCCGAAGAAGCCTTGCACGAGGCGTTCTTCGTCGCGGTCGAGCGCTGGCAGCGCGACGGTGTGCCGGACAATCCGCGCACCTGGCTGGTGTCCACCGGGCGTTTCAAGGCCATCGATGTGTTGCGCCGCCGCGCCCGCTTCAAGGCCTCGCAGCCGCTGTTGCTGGCGCAGCTCGAAGAACTGGAACAGGCCGACTGGAGTGGCGAAGACGTGGAAGACGACCGCTTGCGGCTGATCTTCACCTGCTGTCACCCGGCCTTGGCGGCGGATGCGCAAGTGCCGCTGACCTTGCGTGAAGTCTGCGACCTGACCACCGAGGAAATCGCCCGCGCGTTTCTTTCGGCCCCGGCGGCGATTGCTCAGCGCATCGTGCGCGCGAAGGCGAAGATTCGCGACGCCAGAATCCCTTATCAAGTGCCGAGCCTGAACGAGTTGCCGGAGCGCCTCGACAGTGTGTTGCGGGTGATTTATCTGGTGTTCAACGAAGGCTATTCGGCATCGATGGGCGCGGAATTGACCCGCGAGGATCTGACCCGTGAGGCGATCCGGCTGGGACGGTTGCTGATGGAATTGCTGCCGGAACCGGAGGTTATGGGGTTGTTGGCATTGATGCTGCTGCACGAGTCGCGACGGTCTGCACGCAGCTCGCCGAGCGGGGAGCTGATTCTGCTGGACGACCAGGACCGCTCGCGCTGGGATGCCGGGTTGATCGCCGAAGGTTGTGCGCTGGTGGAGCGGGCGCTGACTACGCGGCGATTTGGGCCGTATTGCCTGCAAGCGGCGATTGCCGCGGTGCATGCCGAAGCGCCGTCAGCGGCTGAAACGGATTGGCAGCAGATCGTTGGCCTCTACGACGTGCTGTTGCGCGCAGTGCCGTCGCCGGTGATCGAATTGAACCGCGCCGTGGCGGTGGCCAAGCGTGATGGTGCGTTGGCGGGGCTGACGTTGATCGAGGGGATTCTGGATCGCGGCGAGTTGCAGGATTACCACCTGGCGCATTCGGCGCGGGCGGAATTTTGTCGGCAGTTGGGTCGGGTGGAGCAGGCGCGGGCGGCGTATCGGCGAGCACTGGAACTGACCCGGCAAGAGCCGGAGCGGCGGTTTATCGAGGGGCGGCTGAGCGAACTGGATTGATCCGGGGAATTTATTGGCAGTGCCGGCCTCATCGCTGGCAAGCCAGCTCCCACAGTGTCTGCGCCGTACACAAAGTTAATGAACACATCAGTATTTGTGCGCCGTGCACAAAGTTAATGAACACCTCGGTACCTGTGGGAGCTGGCTTGCCAGCGATTGGCGGCGCCGCTATTCCAGCATCTTGCTCAGCAACCAGCTCCCCGCCGGCCCCGGCGGATAGACCCGCGACCACAACGCATCGACATACACCGGCCGTGGCCAGCCACGCACCGTCAGCTCCATCAGCGAGCCATTGCCGAAACGCGCCACCAGCCAGCGTGGCAACGCCGCCCAGCCGAAGCCCATTTCCGCCATCTCCATCAGCATCAGGTAACTGGGCGCCGACCACACCCGACCTTTGGCCCGGCTGTCGTAGGGATTGACGATGGTCGCCAGGCGCAACTCGCGATGCTGCTCCAGCACCTGCTGATCGACAGCTTGGATGCCGGTCAGCACATGATCACGTTTCACGAACAGTGCGATGTCGGTGTGCTCGGCCACGGTCGAGGTCACCAGGTCCGGCGGGTAGCTGTCGCGCATTTCGGCAAATGCCAAGTGCGCGCGGCCACGCTGGACCAGTTCGATCAGGTCGTCGCACTCGGCGATCAGGCATTCCAGTTCCAGGTCCGGATAACGCTGCTCGAAGTCGACCAGCGCCGCTTCGAAGCGCGCCGATTGATAGGTGTCGGAAATCGCCACGGTCAGCTTCGGCTCGACACCTTGGGCCAGTTGCCTGGCGCTCATTGCCATACGATGGGTGGCCGCCAGAATCGCCTCGGCCCGTTGCAGCATCACATGGCCGGCCGGGGTCAGGGTCGGTTTGCGGCTGCTGCGGTCGAACAGCAGCAGATCCAGATCGATTTCCAGGCTGGCCACAGCGGCGCTGATGGTCGACTGACTGCGCCCCAGTTTGCGCGCCGCCGCCGAAAACGAACCCTGAGTGGCCGCTTGCACAAAGGCCAACAGCACTTCCTGCGAAGCCATGAACTATCGCCTTGATCGATGGTTATTGGTTATGAAGTATCGGCGTGAGGGCGGATCATGGCAACCCTCTTCACTCAAGGAGTCAGGCCATGACTGCCAACAAATCCATCACTGAACGTATCTTCCAGGCCATCGGTTTCGAGTGTCTGGCGATCCTGATCTGCACGCCGTTGCTGGCGTGGATCATGGACAAACCACTGCTCGACATGGGCGCGGTGACCGTGCTGATTGCCCTGCTGGCGCTGGCGTGGAACGTGCTGTTCAACGGCTTTTTCGACCGCATGCTCAAGCGCCTGAACATCGCGCACGACGCCTGGACGCGGGTGGTCCATGCGCTGCTGTTTGAGGGCGGATTGATCGTGATGGGCGTGCCGCTGATTGCCTGGTGGTTGTCGGTCAGCCTGTGGCAGGCGTTCTTGCTCGACATCGGCGTTCTGCTGTTTTTCCTGCCGTACACCTATGTGTATCACTGGGGTTATGACGTGCTGCGCGAGCGGTTTGTGCAGCGCAGCGCCTGTCACAGCTAACCCGAACCCTGTAGGAGCTGCCGCAGGCTGCGATCTTTTGACTTTGATTTTTTAAAAACAAGATCAAAAGATCGCAGCCTGCGGCAGCTCCTACAGGGGCGTGTTGGGTTTAAAGGAACATGCCGCCCGATGCTTCGACCCGCTGCCCGTTGATCCACTGCGCACCCGGCGCCAGTAGCATCGACAGTGCGCCACCGATGTCATCCGGTTGCCCGGCGCGTCCCAGTGCGGTGTTGCTGGCGACCATCGCGTTCAACGCTGCGTTGTCGCGCACCGCGCCGCCACCAAAATCAGTCTCGATAGCACCCGGCGCCAGAATATTCACGCCGATCTGCCGCGCCCCCAGCTCCTTGGCCTGATAGCGGGTCAGCACTTCCATCGCGCCTTTCATCGCCGCGTAGGCAGCGTAGCCCGGCAGGCTGAAGCGGGTCAGCCCACTGGAAATGTTGATGATACGCCCGCCGTCATTGATCAGCGGCAGCAGTTGCTGAGTCAGGAAGAACGGCCCTTTGAGCTGGATGTTCATCAGCAGGTCGAACTGTTCCGGAGTGGTTTCGGCGAACGCCGCATGCACGCCAATCCCGGCGTTGTTGATCAGGAAGTCGAAGCGCGGACGATCAAAGTGCTGCAACGCCTGCTCAACCCGCGTGGCGAAATCGGCAAAGCTGTCGCTGCGGCCCACATCCAGTTGCAGCATCACGGCTTTGGCGCCGCGTTGTTCCAGTTCAGCCACCAGCGCCTGGGCTTCATCGGCGCGGCTGTTGTAGGTGCCAATGATGTCCACGCCTTCGGCGGCGAGGTGCAGGGCGGCGTTCTTTCCCAGGCCACGACTGGCGCCGGTGATCAATGCGATTTTGCGGCTCATGTGAAATCCTCGATTGCGGTGAGTGGTGATGAGCAAAGTTTATTTATCCGCCGTGGGGTGATAAACAGGCTGAAACCGGAATCACTGATCGGCTTGGCCGAACAATCAACGGGTGTCCTCATGAACAAACTGGAATTGCTGCGCACCTTCGTCCGAGTCAGCGAACTGTCGAGTTTTACCCTGGCCGGCGAGAGTCTCGGGCTGCCGCGCTCGACGGTGTCCGAGCATGTGCAGGCTCTGGAAAGCCTGCTTGGCACGCGCCTGTTGCAACGCACCACGCGCAAAGTGCAGGCGACGCAGGACGGTCTTGTGTTGTACGAACGCAGCAAGGATCTGCTGTCGCACATGGACGAGATCGAGGGGCTGTTTCGCCAGGATCCAGCGTCGCTGAGCGGGCGGATTCGTGTCGACATGCCGAACATCCTCGCGCGGCGCCTGATCATGCCGCTGCTGCCGGAGTTCATGGCGCGCCATCCGAATCTGGAGCTGGAGATCAGCAGCACCGACCGCCGTGTCGATCTGCTCAGCGAGGGCTTCGATTGCGTGGTGCGCATCGGTGCGCAGCCGGATCAGTCGGTGGTGGCGCGGCACTTGGGCGACTTCCCGATGATCAACTGCGCCAGCCCCGCGTACCTTGAACGCTATGGTGTGCCGCAGACCCTGGAAGATCTGGCGCAGCATCGACTGGTGCATTACGTCGGCGTGCTCGGTTCGCGCTCGGAAGGGTTTGTGTATGAACAGGACGGTCAGGTGCGGCGCCTGCCGATGGCCGGCAGTGTCACGGTCAACAGCACCGATGCCTATGAGTCGGCCTGTCTGGGCGGGTTCGGCCTGATTCAGGTACCGCGCACCGGCATGCAGCCGCACCTGGACACCGGAGAGCTGGTGACGGTGCTGCCGCAGTTCACGGCACCGGCGATGGGCATTTCGATCCTGTACGCACGGCAACGGCATTTGCCGCTGCGGGTGCGGGTGCGGGTGTTCATGGAGTGGTTGGGGGAGGTCATCCGCTCGACGCTCTGACCGACTTCACCTGTAGGAGCTGCGGCACGCTGCGATCTTTTGATTTTGCTTGTAAAAAACAAGATCAAAAGATCGCAGCGTGCCCCCCCCCCCCCCCCCCCCCCCCCCCCCCCCCCCCAGCTCCTACAGAGGATTTGTGGGGATCAGAAGATCTGGGTGAACAGCCAGTACAGGCTGCCCGACAGCAGAATCGCCGCCGGCAAGGTCAGCACCCACGCCATCAGCAGATTGCGGATGGTCTTCATCTGCAAGCCACCGCCATTGGCGACCATGGTCCCGGCCACGCCCGATGACAGCACATGGGTGGTCGAGACCGGTAAACCGAACATGTCCGCCGCGCCAATGGTCAGCATCGCCACGGTTTCCGCCGAGGCGCCCTGGGCGTAGGTCAGGTGAGTCTTGCCGATCTTTTCGCCGACCGTCACCACAATCCGTTTCCAGCCAACCATGGTGCCGAGGCCCAGGGCGATGGCCACGGCGATCTTCACCCACAGTGGAATGAAGCGTGTGGCGTTGTCGATCTGCTGCTTGAACAGCTGCAGTTTGTCCGTGGTGTCGGCGTCGAAGTTGCCGACCTTGTTCTTCTCCATCAAGCGAATGCTTTCGCTGGCCAGGTACATGTCGTTGCGCACGTTGCCCATGGCTTCGGCCGGGACTTTCGACAGCGAACCATAGCCTTTGACCTCTTCGCCAATGTGCCCGGTCAGGGCGGCGAGGGCGGGGATCAGTTGCGGCGTGGCTTGCTTGCTGCGCACGTAATCCGACAGCACCGGACGCGGATCGACCGGGGCTGGCAGCGGGGTGTTTTTCACCAGCGCTTGCTGGGTGACTTCGGCGACAGCGGCAAACTGCAGCGCCTGATCGGCGGGCATGGTGCGGTTCAACGCGTAAGCCATGGGCAGGGTGCCGACCAGAATCAGCATGATCAGGCCCATGCCTTTTTGCCCGTCGTTGGAGCCGTGGGCGAAAGACACACCGGTGCAGGTGGCGATGAGCAAACCGCGAATCCACCACGGTGGCGGGTTGTTGCCTTGCGGCGCCTTGTACAGCGCGCGGTTCTTGATGAAGGCGCGCATGGCCAGCAGCAACAGCGCCGCGCAGCCGAAGCCCACCAGCGGCGACAGCAACAGCGCGTAACCAATTTTGGTTGCCTGCGCCCAGTCCACGCCGCTGGTGCCGTCGCGTCCGTGCATCAGGGCATTGGCGACGCCGACGCCGATGATTGAGCCAATCAGCGTGTGGGAAGAGGAGGCCGGCAGGCCCAGCCACCAGGTGCCGAGGTTCCACAGAATTGCCGCGATCAGCAGGGCAAAGATCATCGCGAAACCGGCGGACGAACCGACCTGCAGAATCAGCTCCACCGGCAGCAGGGCGATGATGCCGAACGCCACCGCGCCGCTGGACAGCAGCACCCCGAGGAAATTGAAGAAGCCTGACCAGACCACCGCCACATTCGGCGGCAGCGAGTGGGTGTAGATCACCGTCGCGACGGCGTTGGCGGTGTCGTGGAAGCCGTTGACGAACTCGAAGCCCAGCGCAATCAGCAACGCCACGCCGAGCAGCAGGAACGGGGTCCAGGTGGTGACGGTGGTGCCCAGCTCATGCATGTCGTGCATCAGGCTGTAAGCGGTGAACAACATGCCCATGGCCAGAACCGCGAAGAACACCACGTAAGTGAACGGACCGGGTTTCTTATCAAGTGCCGGCCGGCCGCCGTGGGCGGACGTGGGGCGGGCGGCGGTCAGGGAGGGAGTAGCCATGAGCGGACAATCCTGAGCGAGGGAAGGTTTGTTCGTCATGATCGTTGCTAAATATTACAGAGAGACTGCGATAGATCAGTGTTTGGCTGAATAACCAGATCACCGATCTGAAGTTCAATGAGGTCCCCTGTGGGAGCGAGCCTGCTCGCGAAGACGGCGTGTCAGTCACCATCATTGTTGAATGACAGATCGCTTTCGCGAGCAGGCTCGCTCCCACAGGGGATCTGTGCTGAACATCAGGTGCGGTGGTCAGTAATCCCCACGCTTGCGAAACGCCCAGCGCCCGGCAATCACGGTAAACGTCGCGACCAGCGCCACCAGAATCCAGAACCCCTCGGGATCCGTCGCCAGCGGCACGCCGCCGACATTCATGCCGAAGAAGCCGGCGATGATGTTGATCGGCAGCGCCAGCACCGTGACCACGGTCAGGGTGAACAGCGTGCGGTTGCTCTGTTCGTTGAGGTTGGCGGCGATTTCTTCCTGGAGCAGTTTGATCCGCTCGCCGAGGGCGGTGAGGTCGTTGATGATCAGCGCAAATTCCTCGGTGGACTTGCGCAGCTCCTTGACGTCCTCCTTCTGCAGCCACGGCGGCGGCCGGTTGAGCAGGCGCAGCAAGGAGCCCGGCTCCAGCGCCAACAGGCGTTGCAGGCGCACCAGCACCCGACGGTTGGCACCGAGTTCGGCGCGGTTGGTCGACAGCCGTGAGGAGAGCAATTCGTCCTCGACCAGATCGACGCTCATGCTGGTCTTGCGCACGATCTGCGTCAGCACTTCGCCCTGATCGCGCAGCAGGTGCACCAGCAGTTCCGACGGTGAGCGAAAGCATTCGCCGGCCTTCACCGACGAACGCAGTTTGTCCACCGAGTGCAGCGGTTGCAGGCGTGCGCTGACGATCAGTTTGCTGCGCACACAGACCCACAGCGTCGACACGTCCGAGGACACCATGCTGCTGAGGTTGAACACCACGTCGTTGACTACCGCCAGCAAGGCCGAGTCCACGTGTTCGATGCGCGTCGAGCGCGAACCTTCGTGCAGCGCCTCGAAAAACTCTTCGGGCAATTGCAGATGGCTTTTCATCCAGCGCTCACACGCGGCGTGCGCCAGGTTCAGGTGCAGCCAGAGGAATTCATCACGGTCGCTGTCGTCTTGCAAGCAACGCAGGGCGGTCGCCGAATCGACTTCGCGGCCACGCTCACCGGGACGAAAACGGAAGCCGTAAAGCAGACCGAACAAATCAGGATCGCGATGACTGAGGTCGAGGCTGTGGTTCATGGAGGCTCGCTGCGAGGAGGGCGTCTGGCGTGGAATTTTCAGATTCACCTGAGCCGCATCATCGCAACCGGATATGACACTTGTGTGACGAAAAAATGACGCCAGATCAATGTCTTACCGGCGGTCGGATTCTCTTCAAGAAGCGCTCTGGTGCGCCGATCACGCTTGGGTTACGTTGCGCGCGCTTGGCCATGAGCCAAGGCTCGCCGACACGGATGTCCGGCAAAATTCCACGCCTTATCGGGCGTGCCTCATCCCTGTCCTGAGTATCTCGCGATGCTGCAAAAATCCCTGAGAGCACAAATTCTCGCCCTGCTGAGCGGCAGCCTGCTGGCGATGCTGTTGATCGCACTGGCCTGCTTTCATTTCCTGTCCAATGGCGTGCAGAACTACAGCCAGTTGATCGCCGGCCCCTTGCACACCTCACAATTGATCGACGAGGCCAACCTTCAATTCAAGGTGCAGGTGCAGGAGTGGAAAAACGTCTTGCTGCGCGGCAAGCAACCGGCGGACCTGGCCAAATACTGGAGCCAGTTCGAAGATCGTCAGCGCGATGTGCAGAACATTCTCGGTGAACTGGCCGGCCAGAAAGGCCTTGAGCCGGCGCTGATAACCCGCATCGAACGCCTGCGTGAAGAGCACCGCCAACTCGGCAGCGCCTACCAGAAAGGTCGCGATGCCTACGTCGCGGCCGGTGCCGATCCAACGGCTGGCGACAGTGCGGTCAAAGGCGTGGACCGCGCCACCAGCGATCAGATGAGCGAACTGGTCGCCGAGCTGCGCAAGCAGGGCACCGAACAGTCGGCGCAAATCAGCGCCAGTGCCGACAGCACCGTGCTGCTGGGGATTGTGGTGATGCTCGGTTCTGGCCTGCTGATCGGCATGCTCAGCCTGTGGCTGGTCAACCGCAACCTGATCGAACCGATCCGCAAACTGATCGATTACGTCACCCAGTTGAGCCGTGGGCGCCTCGCCGAACGCGTTGCCAACGCCCGCCAGGACGAGTTGGGCAACCTTGCGGCCGCCGCCAATACCCTGCGCGATTTCCTCGCTGAAACCTTCACTCACCTGCAACGCAGTGCCAGTGATCTGGACAGCGCCAGCGGCGAGTTGAATGCGATCGCCACGACCATGGCCGGCGGTACCAACGAGCAGTTCAACCGCACTGATCAGGTGGCCACGGCGATGAACGAAATGTCTGCCACCGCCCAGGAAGTCGCTCGGCATGCGGCGGATGCGGCGCGCGCTGCGGACGATGCCGATCAATCCGCCCAGCAGGGTGAAAAGGTCATGCAGGGCACCATCCACACCATCACCCGGATGCGTGGCGAAATCGCCAACACCGCTGAAGTGATTCGTCGCCTGGAAAGCGACAGCGGGCGCATCGGCAAGGTGCTGGAAGTGATTCGCGGCATCGCCGAACAGACCAACCTGCTGGCGCTCAACGCAGCGATTGAAGCGGCACGGGCCGGTGAAGCCGGGCGTGGTTTCGCGGTGGTCGCCGATGAGGTGCGCAACCTTGCGCAGCGTACCGCCGAGTCGATCATCGAGATCAACCAGATCATTCAGAACGTGCAGACCGGTGCCGTGGATGCCGCGCAAGCGATCGAAAGCGGTCAGGCGCGCAGCGACGAAAGCGTCGAACAAGTGACTCAGGCCGGTGCGATGCTGGAGCGCATCACCCATGCGGTGGAAGCGATCCGCGACATGAACCGCCAGATCGCCACCGCCGCCGAAGAGCAAACCTCGGTGGCCGAAGACATCTCGCGCAACCTGACCGAGATCACGTCCATCGCCAGCACCAACCTCAACAGCGTGCAGCGCACCGAAAGTGCCAGCCAGAATCTGCATGGCCTGTCCGGGCAACTCAATGAGGTCACCGCGCGCCTGAGCGCCTGACGTCCGCCGACGTGTACCGGTTCGGTTACCGAGTCGGTACACAGTCGATCTCAAATCCGTGCGACTACCGCCGATGGCCGGTTATCTATAACCGGCATTGGAGCCAGCCCATGGTCAGCATCACCTCTGTTTCAATCAATCAGACCGTCACCACCGCCACCAGCAAAACCAAAATCAGCGACGCCAGTGAAGACACCTCGGCCACTGCAACCAGCAGCGCAAGCGTCAGCGCCGATACCAGCAAAGTGGCGGCCGGCGGGGGCGCGGCTCCGGCAGGCGACAGCAGTTCCGACAGCAGCGGTGAATCGGATTCGGTGAAAGCACTGCGCAAGCAGATCGCCGAGCTGCAAAAGCAATTGCAGGAGCAACAGCAAGCGCTGCAAGCGGCTCAGGCCAAGCAGGAAGACGCTGATGCCAAAGCGGCTGACGTGGCCTCCGCCGAGTCGCAAATCTCCAGCACCTCGGCTTCGTTGCAGACGGCGACGGCGGCGTTGTTGCAGGCGTTGCAGGATTCCGGGTCGAGCAGCTCGGGCTCGCTGGTCAGCACGTCGGCCTGATTTCTCAAGAGCACTGAAGGTCCAATGTGGGAGCGAGCCTGCTCGCGAAGGCGCAGTGCCAGTCGCCTCAGATGTGGCAGACAGACCGCTTTCGCGAGCAGGCTCGCTCCCACAGGGATCCAAGGTGTGCTTTTCAGGCAGTGGGCAGGCTGAAGGTGAACAGCGTGCCGCTCTGTGCGGTGGATGCCACATGCAAATGCCCGCCATGGGACTGGGCGATCTGGCTGGCGATATACAGCCCCAGACCGAGCCCGGCCTGTGGCGTGCTGGCGCTTGGGCGCGAGTAAGGCTGGAACAGATGCGGCAAAACCGCCTCGGGAATATGCCCCTGATTCTTCACCGCCAGCATCAACACGTCGTGCTCGACTTGCGCAATGACCTCAATGTCACCCGCCGGGTCGCCATGGGCCACCGCATTGGCCAGCAGGTTCGACAGCAGTTGAGCGATCCGCGCGCGGTCACAGGGCAAGCCCTGCAAGTCGCCGATGGACGCGTGAATGGTGCGTTGCGGATGCACGTTGCGAATCTCCGTCACCACTTGCTGCACGGCTTCGGTCAAATCGGCGCAGGGCTGGATATCCACCGGAATGCCCTTGCCCAAGCGTCCGCGAGCAAAGTCGAGTACGTCATCCACCAGCCGGGTTGCCCGTTGCGCACTGCCGAGGATATTGCGTACCCGAACGTCGATGGCCGGATCCGGATGCTTGCGCAGGAGCATTTCGGCGCCGGCGCTGATCGCGAACAACGGGTTACGCAAGTCGTGGCCGAGCACGGCAATGAACTGTTCGCGCAACTCGGCGGTTTCGCGCTCCTGCAACAACGCGGTTTCGGTGAGCTGCGCGTTTTCCTCGGCTTCGATCTGCAACGCAAGCATCCGCGCGAACGACTCCATGGTGCTCTGGATGCTGCTGGACTTGAGCTGTGCCGGGTTCGGATCGAGGGCGCAGATCGTGCCGAAAAAGCGCCCGTCGGTGCGGAACACCGGCACCGAGATATAGCTCTCGAATTTGTACAGACGCGGGGTGTGATGATCGCGGTAGAGCGGGTCTTCGCTGGCCTTGTCGATCACCACCGACGTGTGCGCAGCGCGGATTTCGTGGCACAGCGTGGTGACCACATCCAGTTCGCCACCGACCTGCAGGCCAAAATCCAGCTGATCGAGGACGGCGCAGGCTGTCCACGAATCTTCGGTAACCCGCGCTACGGCGGCAAAGCGCAGGCCGGTCAGTTCGCGGATCACCTGAAGGATCGCCGGAACCGCGCTGATCCGTCCGATTGTCGCGATGTCTGCTGCCGCTGTCTGCCTCATGCCCATCGTTCTCGGCTGCAATCGTTATCTGATGGTCGCCATACTAGCGGTCTGATGGCGGTTTTGGCATCCCTTCAGGCGGCATCCGCGTGATTCGCCGGGCAACGGACGCAAAAAAGCCGCACGATCGCTGATCGTGCGGCTTTGCGTTGGCGGTGTATCAGGTGTCTTGCTTGTTGCTCAGCACCTTGCCGGTGGTGGCATCGAAGTCGACGTCATACTCTTTGCCGTCGGCGGTTTTCAGCTCGACTTCGTACTCGTAACCGTTGAAGTGGTTATCCAGATCGGTGTCGGTGATGGTCGCACCCGGATGCAGTTTCAGCGCCTCGGCATTCATCGATTCCAGCGACTTGATCTTGCCGGATTTGACCAGCTCAGGGATCTGGTCGACGCGTACGTCGGCCTGGGCCAGACCAGCGGTGAGGGTCAGGGCAGCGGCGGTAAACAGGGCAGTCAAAGTTTTCATCGGGTCATTCCTTGGGTTGTTCGTTGAAGTGGGCTCAGGTTAACCACCACAACTTAATTCACCCTTAAAACCCCGAATACAAAACGGGCAAGCCATGCCCGACACAAAACCTGTGGGAGCGTGGCTTGCCCGCGATCAAGGCGCCTCGGTTTTTTCAGATCAGAACCCGTTGTTCTTCAACACCTGATCGACACTGGCGCTGGCTGGACGCTTGTAGAACTTCAACAGTTCGCTGGCGCGGTTGGTGAAGATGCCATCAACCCCGGCCGCCATGACTTTCTCGAAGTCCACCGGCTCATCGACGGTGTACACGTGCACCAGCATGCCCTGATCGTGGGTGTACTGGTTCATCCACGGTTGCACCAGATCCGAGTAGCTCTGATCGCCACTCTTGGTCAGTTTGGCAGAGGGACCGGTGCCGATGGCGCCGTGAGCCTTGGCGAAATCCACCCATTGCTTGAATTCGGCTTCGGACTTCGGCTCCTGTTTGCCGTAGAACACGTTCTTGTCCTTCTCGCCGGACTCGGCAAAGGTCACCTTGGATTTTGGCTCGATGCTGCCTTCGCCGACCCACAGAAGCAGGATCTTCGGTACTTGCGGCATTTCCTTTTGCAGCAGTTCGAGGCTGTTCTTCTCGAAAGTCTGCAGGATCACTTTGCCTTTGCCCTGGCCGACGCCCAGTTCGCTCTTGGCCAGTTTCGAACCGGCCGGGCTCAGCCAGCCGCGATCCTGCAGCTTCTCTTTGAGGTCATGCTCGATCCCCGGAAACAGTTGCGGTTCCTTGGTTTCGATATACAGGCCCGGCTTGTGTTTCGGGTTGGCCTGAGCGATGTCGATGATTTCGTCGAGGGTGAGGATTTTCAGCCCGGCATAGGTCGGACGCGCGCGATCCGGGTAAGCCTTGTTGTACCAGCTGCCGGCGTCGAGGGTTTTCAGTTCGGCCATGGTGAAGGCGGTGGCCGGGCTGTCCTTGCGTTCGGGGAACTTGGTGGCGACGTCGGTGGTGCGTTGCAGGTTGTTGTCGTGCAGGGCGAACAGCACGCCGTCCTTGCTGCGCTGCAAGTCCATTTCCAGGTAGTCGGCGCCGAGGTCGCGGGCCAGTTTGTAGGAGGCGGCGGTGGACTCCGGCGCATCGAAGGACGCGCCACGGTGTGCGATCACGGCTGGATGCGGGATGCCATGGGCGGCGGCCAGCGCGTTGACGTCAGTCGCGGCGGCGTGGGCCTGGCCGAGACCGAGCATCAGGCTCAGCATGAGGGCGCTTTTGGTGAAAGTGGCGGGCATGTTCGAGTTCCTTTCGCAGGGCATTTTCAAAGACGTACCTTTTAACAACTGAATCGGTTGCGTGCTATCGCCAGACCGACATAAACGTATTAAAAGCGATTTTTCCTGCACTTTTGTGGCGCGGTTTGCAGTACGCTTGGCCTCGGCAGACGCTCCGGCAGAGGGCGCGCCGAGTCTGTTGCCCTGCGTGTAAACCATCGATGATTTTTCGTGAGGTTTACCATGCGCATCACTTCCCAACTCATCTGTCAGGCCGCCGATGACCTCAAGGGTTTTGTCGGCCTCAACCGCAAGACCGGTAAGTACATCGTGCGTTTCAGCGAGGATTCGTTCGGCATGGACGTGGCCGATGACGGCATTATTCCTGTGAATGAATTTGTCTGGGCGCCAGTGACGCCGCAGACCATGACGCTTAAACGCGAGCTGATTCAGTTGCTGCTGGACCAGAACATCGATGAGCGGATCAACATCACCGAGCCGTTGCGGGTGTACATGAGCAAGGTTGAGGTGCCGGAGATTGTGGCGGTGCGCAGTCTGGTGCAGGGCTGAGGTTTTTGTATTGACGCTACTGGCCGCATCGCGGGCAAGCCACGCTCCCACAGGTTATTCGTTGTTCTGAAGATCACGCAGTACCTGTGGGAGCTGGCTTGCCAGCGATGAGGCCAGTGAGAACACCACCCAACTCCCTACCCAAACCGATACTCGCGCTCCACCCGACACACCCGCGTCTGAAACTTCGAATACCACTGCGCCCGCCCGCGCGCCTGAATCTCCCGGTGCTCGGGATGCTCGCGCCAGGCCAGAATCGCCGCCTCGCTCTCCCAGTAGGAAATGGTGATCCCGACGCCATCTTCCCCGCGAATCGAATCAATCCCGAGAAACCCCGGTTGCTGGCTGACCAGCTCCATCATGCGCTCGGAGGCCGCCGCGTAACCGTTGTCACCCTCGGTGCGGGTCGAGGTGAAAATCACCGCGAAGCAGGTTGGGGCCGGTTTCATTGCCGTTGCTCCACGCACGCTTCGACGAACGCCCGCACCAGTGGCGGGATCTGGCCCTTGAGCGCTGCGCGTTCCGGCTGGAACAGCGTGGCGACAAAAAACACATGGTCAGTCAATTCGATCGCGCGCAAATCGCCCGCCGAATCGTGCCCTACGGCGCGTAGCTGATGGGTCAGCAATTCTTGTTCGAACTGCGGATTCACACCGAATCGGCAGCGATAACCTTCATGAATTTCAGACGTTTCGTACGCCTTGGCGATCAACGAACCGGCGACCAGATGAATGCTGTCTACCGCCTCCACCAACGAACAGGTCAGCGGCGTCAGTACCGCTCGCGGCGAATCCGGTGACGTTTCGCCATGCTCGGCATCGACCCAGCCCAGCACATTGCGGGAAAATTCCAGCAGCGCATGCTGAAAACCGCCGCAGGTACCAAGGAACGGGCGCTGTTGTTCGCGGGCAAAACGAATCGCCCTGAGTGCACCGGCCTCACTTTTGTAGGGGCTGGCCGGGACGCACCAGAAGCCGTCGTAGTGTGCCAATGGTGTATCGACGTGGATTTGATCCGTGGCCAGCCAGTCGAATTGCACATTGTGGCCGGACTGCTCGGCGATCATGCCGAGGGCAACGGGGATCGCCTGGTGGGCGGTGACTTGCGGGTCGTGATCGCCGATCAGGGCGATGGAAATGGCGTCCATGGGATTTCCTTGATTTGAGTGAGTAAACCTCTGTGGTGAGGGTGTGCAGTTGTCGATCACCGGGGCTCACTATAGATTGGCGTTCACGCACTCAATATTGGCGTTTTCCCAAGTGATCAATGCAGCGACGCACTATCGACTCGACTACCCGGATCTGGCGCTGATCCTTGCGTTGGTGCGCGGCGGCTCTCTGGCCCGGGCGTCGCAGTTGCTCAGGGTCGACGTGTCGACGGTGTTTCGCGCAGTGCGTCGTCTGGAGTCGGCGCTGGGCCAGCAGTTGTTCGAAAAGAGCCGCGCCGGTTATTTGCCCACCACCCTCGCGCAGACGCTGGCCGAGCAGGCCGAGCGCGCCGAGCAGGCGCTGGAAGCGGCGCGAATCGGTGTCGAGCAGGGCGGGGAAGTGGTCAGCGGTACGGTGCGCCTGACCTGTACTGATTCGGTGCTGCAAGGCCTGCTGTTGCCGGCGCTGGCGCAGTTCATGCCGAACTACCCGGCGTTGACTCTCGAGCTGAGCACCTCCAACGATTTCGCCAACCTCAGCCGGCGTGATGCCGACATCGCCCTGCGCCTGACGCGTACACCGCCGGAGCATCTGGTCGGACGGCAACTGGCGAAGGTTTCCTACCGGGTCTGCGCCAGTGCGCGTTATCTGCAGAATGTGGATGCGACGGATCTGGCAGCGCTGACCTGGATCGCCCCGGACGAGTTTCTGCCGGATCACCCGACCGTCGCCTGGCGCCGCCAACAGTTGCCCGGCGTGATCCCGAGTTATCGCTGCAACAGCATGCTCTCGGTGACGGAACTGGTGCGCGGCGGTCTCGGCGTGGCGGCGTTGCCGGACTTTCTGATCACGGAAGGTTTGCAGCCCCTCAGCGCACCGCTGCACGGCTATGACACCGCGCTGTGGCTGCTGACCCGCGCGGACTGCCGCGCATTGCGCGCGGTGGTCACGCTGTTCGATGAATTGGGGCGGGCGCTGCGTTTGCCATGATCAGCGTTGCGGATCCTGGCAGATGTGCGCATGCAGTTCGCGGGTCAGGCCTTCGATGCGTTCAGTCAGGCTCTTGGTCATCTCGGTGAGTCGGGTGTTCTGTTCCAGCAATTCGAGCAGTTGCGCGGTGGTCTGTGCGGCCTGCGCCTGGCGCTCGCTGTTGGCCACCGCCAGCGCTTCACGGTGTTGCGCGTCGGCGTCCGACTGCGCCTTGTCCCGCGCGGCCTGTCGGGTCTGTGCCAGCAGAATCAACGGCGCGGCGTAGGCGGCTTGCAGGCTGAACGCGAGGTTGAGCAGGATGAACGGGTAGACGTCGAACTGCGTCACGCCCGAGACGTTGAGGCCGATCCACACTGCGACGATCAGCGTTTGCGCGCCGAGAAACAGCGGCGTGCCAAAGAACCGCGCGAAGGCCTCGGCACGCAGGGCGAACGCGTCGTTGCCGAAGGTGGTGTTGAGGTGGGCGTGGGGGCGGTGGAAGCGCAGGTGATCGACCGGGGCGGGCGCGGGGACATCGGGTTTTTCTGTGGTCATGGTGGGCTCGGCAGGACTTGGGACTGGAGGTCACTATAGCCCTGCATCGAGGCTGATGGCCTTTTCGCGAGCAGGCTCGCTCCCACAGGTTCCGGGTTGATCACAAGTCAAGTGATCGACTCAATCCCAGTGGGAGCGAGCCTGCTCGCGAAAGCCGCGACGCGGTCTCTTAGCCCGGCGCCCGCTCATTGGCAAACATGCTCACCGCCTGCACCGCTTCACTGGCGCCATCGCGTATCTGCAGAATCACACTGCCGGCCTGATCCGCCAGTTCAACGCCTTGCGCCGCCCGCCCGCGGGTGCCTTCCATGCTCTTGATCGCCTGCCGTGTCTCGCTCTGGATCAGGCCGATCATGCTGGAAATCTCCGCCGTCGAGCCGCTGGTGCGCGCCGCCAGTTGCCGCACTTCGTCCGCCACCACGGCAAAACCGCGACCCTGATCCCCGGCGCGCGCCGCTTCAATCGCCGCGTTGAGCGCTAGCAGATTGGTCTGGTCGGCAATCGCGCGGATGGTATTGACGATCGCGGTGATCTGCTCCGAGCGCTCGCCAAGTTGCGCAATCAGCGTTGATGACTGCGCGATGTCGTCAGCAATTTCACGCATTTCGCTGGCCGCCTGCTGGATCACCTGAGTCCCTTGCTCGGCGACTTTCCGGGTTTCCACGGAGATGTGATAAGCGGCGCTGGCGCTACGGGCATCGTGCTCGTGCTGCTCGACGCGGGCGGTGACGTCCGTGGCGAATTTCACCACTTTGCACAAACGCCCGGCGGCGTCGTACACCGGGTTGTAGTTGGCCTCCAGCCAAATACTCTGGCCGCGCTTGTCGACGCGTTCGAACTGACCCTGAAACAGCTCACCCTGATTCAACCGCCGCCAGAAATCCTCGTAGGCGCTGCTGTTGACCAGCTCCGCGCGGCAGAACAAGCGGTGATGTTTACCCTTCAGTTCAGCGAGCGTGTAACCCATGCGCGTCAGAAAATTCTGGTTGGCGGTGAGAATGCCGCCGTTGAGGTCGAATTCAATCACTGCCATCGCCCGGTCGATTGCCTGCAGTTTGGCGTTGGCCTCGCTTTCCTGCTGCACCTTGGTCGTCACGTTCATGGCGAACTTGACCACTTTGACCACGCGTCCCGACGCATCCTTGATCGGGTTGTAATTGGCTTCCAGCCAGATCGGCTGGCCCTGGCTGTTGATCCGCTCGAAGGTGCCGGACTGGAACTGGCCGTTTTTCAGGCGCGACCACAGTTCGGTGTATTGCGCGCTGCGGCCAAACTCCGGAGTGCAGAACAAGCGATGAGGCTGGCCGATCACCTGTTCGGCGCGGTAGCCCATGGTTTTGAGGAAGTTGTCATTGGCCTTTAACACCACACCGTCAAGGTCGAACTCGATCACCGCCATGGAGCGATTGATCGCTTCAAGCAGGCCGTTTTGTTCGGTGATGGTGTGTTGAAGATCGTTGAGTTCGGCCTGGTGGCGTTTGAAAAACATAGAGGCAGTACCTGGAAGTAGGGAAAGACGAGGTTTGTGTCCCTGTTTCCGCGCTGGCAGAGCAAATGCCGGGTCAGCATTTGTCATTGACTGCAAAGTGCCAGCATCCAGGCTGACGAGCAGATCTTATACAAACTGCATTAAGTTGTACAAGAAATTGCGAATCAGTTTTTTCAAGGCTGAGGGCGGGGGCGTCTTCTTAGCCCGGACTGCTCAGCGCCACGCTGATGGTGTTGCGTCCCGTGTGTTTGGCGGTGTACAGCGCTTTGTCGGCGTCATCCAGCCAGGCAACCGCGTCGCTGTACGACGGCTGAAACCGGGCCAGACCAATACTCAGGCTGACGCGCAGCTCTGGCACATCCGGGTGCCGATATTGGTCCAGCGCCTGACGCAATCGTTCCATTTGCGCCTCGGCTTTATTGAGTGGCTGGTCGGGCAGGATCAGGCAAAACTCGTCGCCGCCATAACGGCCGGCCCGTTCACCTTCGGCCAGCAATCCTTTGAGTGCCTGGCTCAGCTCACGCAGCACGGCGTCGCCAACGATGTGCCCATAGTTGTCGTTGATGCTCTTGAAGTGATCAATGTCGATCAGCGCCAGAATATCCTGGGTGTGGTTTTGCTGACATAGCGTGAAATGCGTGTGCAGCAGATCCTTCCAGGCGCCGTGATTGAGCAGCCCGGTGAGGCTGTCGGTGCGGCTCAGGTCTCGGAGGGCACGCTTGTGCTGCGCGAGTTTGATCGCCAGTTGGTAACAGACCATGCCCAGGGCCAAAGGGTACAAGGTGAGCATCGGCAGGCAGGCCCAAACCTCGACTTGCGTCATCGTCAGGCTGAACTTGAAGCCGAACATTAACCAGCCCAGCGTCACGCCGGCGATTTGGGCGAGAGCGCCCAGCAGGAACAGACGTCGTCCACCGGCGGCGACATTGTTCATGGTCATCATCGACAGGATGGTCACGGTGGTCAGCGGATTGAACTGAAAGCACGCGGTCCAGAAGCCCCCGCACAACGAGTCGTACAACAGGTTGCGGCGTTCGGCATGGTAGGGGAAGGTCGAGCGGGTCGAAATCTGGTAGGCCAGATGCGGCCAGATAAAACCGTTAAACACCAGCAGCGCCCAGAGCCAGTTCGGCATGTGCAACGGATACAGCGCGGCCGCGACGCTGAAAAAGCCGACACCCAGACCGATGATCCTGGGCAGATAAATGCGTCTGGCGAATGACAAGCCTTTGCCGCGTTGATTTTCCATGATGTCCTGCGCCAGATTCATCCTGAAATACTTTGAAGTGTTTTTTCAGGTTGACCGTTCGTCGGTCAATTGTCGGACATTGTCATTTATTCCAACGGGAATAATCAGTGTCCTTCCGAGCCATTTAATCGTGGCGGGGCGCAGGAGAGGGCCGGTTTAGAGCTGGTATCTGGCCAGAAACATCTCCATGGCCGACTCGGCCACGGCTTTTTGCGTGTCTGCATCCAGCGGCGGCAGGCCCATGGAAATCTGCGGCCAGAAACCGAACGACTTCAACAGCCCTTGCACCTGCTGCGCGGCGAATTCTGCGTTCACGGTTTTCAGCCGACCATCCGCCAGTGCAGCGCGAATCCACACCGTCAGGCCTTCTTCGCGCTCGCCCATGCGCGCCACCATGTCCTGCGCGCGCTCCGGGGAATGGATGGTGGCGGCAATCGCCACCCGTGCCAGCCCGAGAAAGTTGTCATCGGCCATCATCTGCAGTTTAGCCAGCAACATGGGCAGCAGTTGCTCGCGCAGCGGCTGATCCGCGCGATAGGTCACGGCTTGCTCGTCGGTAATCCGTGCCCAGAGTTGGTTGAGAATTTCGGCGAACAGCTCTTCCTTGCTGGGAAAGTGGTTGTACACCGTGCGCTTCGACACCCCGGCGGTGGCCGCGATTTTGTCCATGCTGGTGACCTCGAACCCGTTGGCACGGAATTCGGCAATTGCCGCCTGGATGATGGCTTCGCGTTTGCGGTCGGTGAGGCGTTGTGGAGCTGTCATAAGTACGCTTCGGCAGAGAAGGGGGTGGAATTACACTTGGCAGTTTACTTGTCATCACGTTTCATGCAACCTAGAAACTACACCGCCCAGTGTAATGTTGCGTTAATCCGCGCAACCTAAAAACAGACAGTTCGGCTGATGCGTGCGTGCCTTGGCCATTTATCGTCCCACCGTGAAAAACCGTGAATTGCGCGGTTTTTCTGGAGTCTCTCAGTCATGGCCAATTCAGATATTTCTGCGGATCAAATTTCCACGCCTGAAGCCTCTCGCCAGGATCAAGGGCTATTCCGTAACCATGCGCCGGTGCAACGTGAAGGTGGGCGCAAGATGCTGCGGATCATGTGGAACATGATTTTCAACAAGCCGCGCAATACCCGTCCCGCCGCTGCGATCCCGGTGCAGTCGCTGACAACTGAAGACCTGCTGGCCGCGCCTGACCACAGCGTCTATCGCCTCGGCCACTCGACCCTGCTGCTGAAAATGCGCGGCAAATTCTGGATCACCGACCCGGTCTTCGCCGAGCGCGCTTCGCCCGTGCAATGGGCCGGCCCGAAACGCTTTCACCAGCCGCCTATCAGTATCGACCAGTTGCCGCCGATCGAAGCGGTGATCCTCTCGCACAACCACTACGACCACCTCGATTACCAGGCAGTGCTGAAACTGGCGGCCAAGACCAACTACTTCCTGACCCCGCTGGGCGTCGGCGATACCTTGGTCAAATGGGGCATCGATGCCAGCAAAGTCCGCCAGTACGACTGGTGGCAGGGCACCGAAATCGCCGGCATCCGCTTCGTCGCCACGCCGTCGCAGCACTTTTCCGGCCGCGGCCTGTTCGACAGCAACAGCACGCTGTGGGCCTCGTGGGTGATGATCAATGGCGACACCCGCATCTTCTTCAGCGGAGACAGCGGCTACTTCGACGGCTTCAAACGTATTGGTGAACAATACGGCCCATTCGACCTGACCCTGATGGAAACCGGCGCCTACAACGTCGAATGGCCGCACGTGCACATGCAACCCGAAGAAACCCTGCAAGCGCACATCGACCTCAAGGGCCGCTGGCTGTTTCCGATCCACAACGGCACCTTCGACCTGGCCATGCACGCCTGGCACGAACCGTTTGATCGCATCCTGTCACTGGCCTGGGAGCGCAGTGTGGCGATCACCACGCCGCAAATGGGCGAGGCGTTCAACCTGATGCAACCACAGCGCGGGAGTGCGTGGTGGTTGGCGGTTGAAGGGGAGAGTGAAGGGGTGGTGCAGAACGCCTGATGAGTTTCAGGTTAAGCAAATACCACTTCAATTCGGCCCTCTTTCCGTGACCGGGGGGCCGATTTCACTACGATCTGAACGTCTCGTCCAAGATGCGAGAGGCACTCCATCATCTTGGCTTCACTGATGCCGCGAAATTTCCCCCGCAGCATTTCGGATAGCTTGGGCTGAGATAATCCAAGAATTTCAGATGCCTGAATTTGAGTGAGATGGCGTGCCTTGATGATCTCGCCGATCTTCGCCGCGAGCTGAGACTTAACCTGCATTTCACTGGCATTGGGTAATTCGAGGTCTTGGTAGACGTTCCCGCTACCTTCTTCAATTTCTATCATTTTCTGATCCTTTCGCGTGATTCTGAGCGGCTCGAAGTCGGTTTCGGATCAGATCAATGTCGGACTGGGCGGTTTTGATTCCGCTATTCGACTTCTTCTGAAAGCAGTGCAATACATAAATGGCACTGCCGAAACGAACCGTATAAATGGCCCGGTAGGTGTTGGTGTCGAAGTCTTCGATCAACTCCAACACACCCGCGCCTCCGAAACCTTTCAGGGGTTTTGCATCCGGATGCTTCAAGCCACTCTGGGCCAAATCCAATGCGTAACCAAAAACATCCTGTACGTCTGTGGGCATCTGCTTGAGATCTTTCTTACTACTGCAGACCCACAAGAGCGGCTTCCTTGCACTCATGCGAAAATATACCTATTTAGGGATAAATATCAACTTGCCTGTTCATTCAGCTATCGCATAATCCCCACGCCCCACGGCTTCCGAAGGTGCGCCCATACTCGCACTGCGCCCCGGCGCAAACCCCGGAAAAAACACCAACCCCTGCGCCTCAAATCGATAAGCCAACGCCAGCCGCGCTGCTTCCGCCACGTCCTGCTGCGCTTCAAACCGCTGAATGTCGTCCACCGCAACCTCCGCCTCGCGCGACAGTTGTTCCACGCTCCAGCCCAGCATCGCTCGGGCCTGGACGCAGTGCGTCGGGGTGAACTGGAAAAGGGCAATGCGTTCGAGGATGTGGTTCATCGCAAGAGAGGCCATGGTGTGCTCCGGGCTCAAGAGTGCTGATTGAAAATGTACTGGGTTTTTGTACAGTTGTTTTTGGCCGGGATCAAACGCATTTTTTGATTTGCCCTAGTTCGCCGCCTCCAACCAGACGGACGGTGCCTGGCCGAGGATGCGCCGGAACATCGTCGAGAACGCCGCCGGGCTCTCATAACCGAAATCCAGGGCGATCCGCGTCACCGCTTCACCGGCGGACAACCGCGCCAGCGCCAGCACCACGCAGGCCTGTTGCCGCCATTGACTGAAGCTCAACCCGGTCTGCTGCCGAAACAGTCTGTTGAAGGTGCGCAAGCTTATGTGCAACTGCTCGGCCCAGTGTTGTGGCGACTGATGGGCGTTCGGCTGATGCAGAAAGTTCTGACACAAAGCCAAGAGCTTTCCGTCGGTCGGCAGCGGAATGTGCAAGGGCAGAGGGGCACTGCGCGCCAGTTCATGCAGCAGCAAGTCGATCAGTACACCATCGCGTCCTTCGAGGTCATAGACCAGCGGCACTTCCACCGCCTCCATCAACAAGTGCCGCATCAACGGCGAAACGCTGATCACCTGGCAGCGCTGCCCCAACTCCACCGACCCCGGCTCGATGTACAGACTGCGCGTGCTCACGCCCAGCATCAGCACCTCATGTGCCACTCCCGGCGGAATCCACACCGCCCGTTGTGGCGGCACCACCCAGTTGCCGTCATGAGTACGAACCTGCATCACCCCGGTCGCGCCGTACAACAATTGCGCCCGTCGATGCGTATGAAACGGCAACAGATGGCCGTGGGAATAATCCGTACCGATCGCCACCACCGGGCGCGGCGTGTCATCCAGTAGATTGATCGAAACATTGCGCATCGAGCGTTTCCAGGCAGTTGGCGTAAACGCAAACATTATTGGCTGAGTTGCTGAAGCAGGCCAAGCCGCGTCGCTCTATCGTCGACCGCTCCCCATCACCGGAAGACGCGCCGTGTTCTACCTCCTGCTGACCCTCTTCGGCTGTATGAGCGGCATCACCGCTGTGCTCTTCGGGTTCGGCGGCGGCTTCGTCGTCGTCCCGTTGCTGTACCGCATGCTCAGCGCCAGCCACGGCGCTGACGACCCCATCGGCCAATCGGCCATGCACATCGCCGTCGCCACCTCGACCTGCGTGATGATCGTCAACGCCCTGATCGCCACCGACAAACACCGCCGCGCCGGCAACCTGATCCGCCATTACCTGTGGCCGCTCGGCGGCTTCATCGCCCTGGGCGCGATCATCGGCGCGATCGCGGCGGTGTGGGTCAGCGGCGAGGTCATCCGCTACGCCTTCATCGCCTACCTCGGCGTGACCATCATCGACTGCCTGCTCAGACGCGGCTTTCTCACCCGCAGCGAAGGCGTCATCCCACGCCGATTGAATCGCAAGGAAATATCCGCCGGCGGTGTAGGCATCGGCGCCATTGCCACGTTCCTCGGCGTAGGAGGAAGCGTCATGACCGTGCCGCTTCTGCGCCGCTGCGGGTTGAGCATGTCTCAATCAACGTCCATGGCGAATCCGTTAAGCGTGCCGGTAGCCGTGGCCGGAACGCTGACGTACATGGCGCTGGCCGGTTACAGCGAGACGGATCTGGGCGCGTGGTTTATCGGGTACGTGGATTTGCTGGCGTTTACGGTGCTGACGCTCGGGTCGTTGGTCGGGATTCGGCTGGCCACGCCGTGGATCGGGCGGATACCGGATCGGGTGCATGCTTGGGTGTACATCGCTTTGCTCATGATGGTGATGATCAGCATGTGTGTGAGTTGATCCATCACACCAACCCCGGCGCCTCCCGCACGATAAAGTGATCCAGGTTCTCGATGTTGGCACTGAACACCCCGAACGTCTGTTCGGGGTTCTTCTTGCTCGGCACCTGCTTCAACTCCGGCGTCACGCCATAGAAGAAACAGAACAACTCCTTATCACTGTCGATCGCGTGCTTGATCTCCTCCAGAAACGCCTTGCGCTTGCGGTAGTTGTCGATCAACTTCTTGCTCAAGTAAACGTTCACCGAATACGGCTTCTTCTTCGCCTCACCCGCCGGCTTGAACCAGACCTTCTGCTCGAAATCGATGCGAAAACTCTGGGTGTAATCCTTGATCTCCTTGATCTTGCCCCAGTAAATCAGCCCCTTGTTGTCCGTCAGATACTCGATCTTCTTGAAGAACGAGCCATAAGGCGCCGTGTGCTCGCCAATCTTCAACGACATGCGCTTGAGCAACTCCTTGTCGGCGAAGTTCGACACAAAACACTCCACCGGATGCGCAAACACACTGGTCTTGTCCGGCGCCGTCTCACGCCCCGGCGACTCCCTGGAACTCACCTGCGCCACCCGCACCGGATCATCCCGCAACACATCCGCCGCCCCCGCAGGCGCAGCCGGCTTGCGCAAATACTCACGCCGCGTCAGCAACAACTCCGACGGAAAATGCTCCTCCCGCCCGTCATCCACTTCGCCGTCCGCCGCCTCAACCCCGGACGC
Organism: Pseudomonas sp. m6p; assembly: GCF_055760375.1. Lineage (NCBI taxonomy): Bacteria > Pseudomonadati > Pseudomonadota > Gammaproteobacteria > Pseudomonadales > Pseudomonadaceae > Pseudomonas > Pseudomonas sp. m6p. Next base: position 4,116,862 of record NZ_CM147084.1, on the reverse strand, counting down.
CGACGCCTTCAAACTCACATACGGACAACCCGCTACATGCTGCGTACCGGGCAGGTTCTTGAAGTGCGGCGTGCGAACGTAATTCACATTCTTGGCGTTGAACGTGCCCAACTCGTTGGAGGCATCAAACGCCAAACGACAGGCATCGTTGGGGCACTGGAATTGTTCCTTCGCAGAGTCGAAGGCCACCGTCTCATCGAAATTGAGATCGCGAACGTCATAGATCGACAACTTGTCGTCGAGGCTGAGGCAGTAGGCGAGATCGAATTTCATGGCAGGGCTCGGATCCTTGAGTGGGGGAGAGGTATTAATAGCGGGAGGCGCGGCGGGTTGCACTGATTGTTTTCAGGATGATGCAAAACCTGTGGGAGCCAGCCTGCTGACAATTCCAGGCATCAACTAGATTTCAATCCTCACCCCGCCACTGCGGGCAGCACATCACCCCTGTGGCGAGGGAGCTTGCTCCCGCTGGGCTGCGAAGCAGCCCTAAAACTGGCAAATGCAATGGGTTAGACAGATAGAATCATGAGCCTGGCGACTGCTCCGCAGTCGAGCGGGAGCAAGCTCCCTCGCCACAGAGTTTTGGCTCAGTTATTCACGCTTCAATCGTTTAACCCTCGCATACAGCGACTCGGTGAACTCTTTGCTGTCATTCGAGTGATGGCAGCGTCGATGACAGTTCGGGCAAAGCGCCACAGCGTTGCTGATTCGATCAGAGCCCTTATTCGCCAAATGCTTCACGTGATGAACTTCAAGGTAGGGCGAGTCATTTTTAGTGAACGGCGCCGGTTCACCGCACCCTTCACACATCCCTTTGGCTTTCTTACGAACCCAGGCTCTAACCTTTGGATCACGTATAAATGCAGTGCTTTGAGCGGGAGCGCGCTTCGGCTTCACAATCCCCTCAGGTTCGTCTTCAAGAGGCAGTTTCTCTAGCGCCAGAGCTCTCTGCTCTAGTGCTTCTTCATCCGCAGTCGGACCAGTTGGATCCCCAAGCGTGACCCCCTTTGCAATCAATACTGCTCGGATGGCTGGCTCGACGTTCGCCCCAACATTTCTGGCTGGCTTGTACCCTTTGATGTATTCCCTATGCATCCTCAAGAGAACAGCAGAGATGTTCTGCATACGGAATTCAACTGAGCCTTCGGTGCGGTTGTGCAAGGCAGTTGCACGCAGTAGGCGATTCTCATGTGCTTTGTTGAGTTTTTGGCCGGTTCGCTCAAGCTCAAACATTTTCAGATAAGCATCAACCGCCGCCTCAATCTCAACAGCAGTCCAATCAGTATCTTTTTTCTTGTCGCTCATAAAATCGCCGAGGGTTGAAAACCCTCGGACGATACTGAGTGGCCATCACAGCTGTCTACGAAAATTCCTACAGAAAACAGCGACGGATCCCGTGTGATCCTACAAACCCATGCTTAGCCCATCGAGTGCTTCGAGGACTGAAACACCTGCGTAATCCTCCGCCACCAGGGTTTCTCTAGAGAAGCTCGTCGTGGATTTTCATCGTTCAACAGAGAAGGCATATCCCGAAGCCGAATCCAGCCCTCATCCTGCCAATGCAGCAAACTCAAAGACATCTCCGGCCAATCCAACAAACTCAACATTGGCCGATTTGAATCTCCTGAATCCGCAGCATCCCGCAATGTCGGCACTACCTCGTTGGTCAGCCACTCGCGAAACAACCGATTCCCCGGAACGTAGTGATAAACCAACAGCGCGTACACCCCAGATTCACTGGGCATCAGATGCTGTTCAGGTTCTCGAAAGTACTCAATCCACATGACGCGGCGTTGATCGCTATCTAGCTTGTTGACCACCCGATCATTCAGGTGGAAGCCCATCAAACGGCCAACATCCCGGGCGGAGAACCATGGCTGGTTTTCGAGTAGAAGGGCATGCAGAGAAAGGTTGTGGCGAGAGAATACTGTTACCGAGCATGGATCAGACATATCTATGACCTCTACGTTTTGGATTTTGGGAGGACCTGACCCCAACGTAGAGCGGACTTAAGAAATCCCAACGAGCAGAGCAGTTGTCACCGACGAATCACACGTCTGTGTCACTGACCAAGCTTTCTACGTTGGGCGTTTCTTCGGCACCTGCGATAGAGCTTAGTAGTGCTTGTAGCGGGCTTCAATGGGACGCGGCTGTAAGTGCTGTAGGAGATTGAGCGCTGTGACGTAGGCGTAAAAAACGATTACCAACCGTCCATAAAAAAGCCCCGATCAGATCGGGGCTTTTCGCATTCTCGACTTGGCGACTCAAGCAGCAATCGTCAAATCGTGCCAAGCGAGACCATTAGTCCCAGCTCAACGCACCACCAGTTTGGTATTCGATCACACGAGTCTCAAAGAAATTCTTCTCTTTCTTCAAGTCCATAATCTCGCTCATCCAAGGGAACGGGTTGGTGGTCCCTGGATATTCCTCTTTCAAACCAATCTGCGACAAACGACGGTTAGCGATGAACTTCAGGTAGTCCTCCATCATCGCCGCGTTCATGCCCAGTACGCCGCGAGGCATGGTGTCGCGGGCGTATTCGATTTCCAGCTGCGTACCCTGCAGGATCATCTGGGTCGCTTCTTCCTTCATTTCGGCATCCCACAGGTGTGGGTTTTCGATTTTGATCTGGTTGATCACGTCGATGCCGAAGTTCAGGTGCATGGATTCGTCGCGCAGGATGTACTGGAACTGCTCGGCGACGCCGGTCATTTTGTTGCGGCGGCCCATGGAGAGGATCTGGGTGAAGCCGCAGTAGAAGAAGATGCCTTCCAGTACGCAGTAGTAGGCGATCAGGTTGCGCAGCAGTTCTTTGTCGGTGTCCGGGGTGCCGGTTTCGAACTTCGGATCGGAGATCGAACGGGTGTATTTCAGGCCCCAAGCTGCCTTTTTCGCGACCGACGGGATCTCGTGGTACATGTTGAAGATCTCGCCTTCATCCATGGCCAGTGATTCGATGCAGTACTGGTAGGCGTGGGTGTGGATCGCCTCTTCGAAGGCCTGGCGCAGGATGTACTGGCGGCATTCCGGGTTGGTGATCAGGCGGTACACGGCCAGCACCAGGTTGTTGGCAACCAGGGAGTCGGCGGTGGAGAAGAAGCCGAGGTTGCGCATCACGATGCGGCGCTCGTCGTCGGTCAGGCCTTCCGGGTTTTTCCAGAGGGCGATGTCGGCGGTCATGTTGACTTCTTGCGGCATCCAGTGGTTTGCGCAGCCGTCCAGGTACTTCTGCCAGGCCCAGTCGTACTTGAATGGCACGAGTTGGTTGAGGTCGGCGCGGCAGTTGATCATGCGCTTTTCGTCAACGGCGACGCGGGCGGAGGCGCCTTCGAGTTCGGCGAGGCCTTCGGCGACGTCGAGGGAATCCAGTGCAGCCTTGGCGCGGGCCACGGCGGCCGAGTCGTCGGCGGTCACGGCGCGAGCTTCCAGCGCTGCGGCACCGCCGGCGCTGTCGAGGCGGTCCATGTTGGCTTCAGTAGCGTGGCCGGCGTTGGCGCCTTTCACGGTTGCTACTTCACTGTCTTCTTTGTCGAATTCGTCCCAGCTCAGCATGACGTGTCGTCTCCTGCGTGAGGGCCTGTCGCCCCGTGTGAAACCTGATTGGTGGGTTTTTCACACGGTCGTACAGACCGCGTTGGATCTTAAGGAATCGTTTTTTGCGGCAGCCAAGGCAGGCAATAAAACAGAATTTTGTACGGGTTTCCGAGAGCCTCTGACGGGCGCAGATCAGCGTTGACGCTGCTGCGGGGCTTCAGAATGGCTTTTGCTCCCTGTAAGGGAATATTGCTGACCCGATTAGGGCGGCATTATAGGGAAAAAAACACGGCTGTGCTGAGGCGAATCCGCGCATGGCGCGGTCGAGGAGGCTGGTTTTTCGATGAGAGTGCGGGTTTACAGGGCTTTGCCGGGGATAGATTTTTTTTCGTAAAAATCTCGCGACTGTGGAATTGCTCAAAAAACGAACAAAAAAACCGGGTTTTCACTACATCTAGTGTTTTGCAAGCATTTTTGACGACTCCAGACACAACTGAGCCCGACCGAAGCCGGGCTGGAATCGACCCTCAAATGAGGCGCTGAGCGGTCCGATTCGGTGCAGTCTCGATCATCAATTGGTGCAGCCGTTACCCATCACGCTGTAGCGCAGGATGTGACGCTGACCCTTGGAGTCGTCGTACTCCATTTTCATCGGAACAACTTCGCAGACGTTTGGAACTTCGCTCATGGACACTACGTTGGCGATGTCCAGGTGGGTCGAGTAAGTGTATTCCTCGATAGCCGGTTGTTGCTGTGCGACATCAGTCGGGACCTCGTCTGCCATGGCGGTTGCGCACAGACTGCTGAGGGCCAGAACCAATAAAGCTTTCATTTCAGATTTACCTTTTTGAGGTCGAGTGGGGTCACGCAACCTTTTTAGGGTTGCGTGTGGAACTTCATCATTTGCAGTTATTACTTGAGAGCTGGATTAACGGCCTTCGTGGGGGCTGTAACGTTGTTAATCGCGTTTGCCTTGTCGGCGGAGTGGATTTTAGGCAGGTGGGGTGGGGGTAAACAGGTGGGGTTTTGATAAACACTTTTGGTGGTTTTGGTAACAATCCCGACAAAACACCGCCCAACCCTTGTAGGCGCTGCCGAAGGCTGCGATCTTTCGCCTTTGATTTTTGCAAAGCAAGATCAAAAGATCGCAGCTGCGGCAGCTCCTACAACCATCGTCGAATGGTTCTATGGGGCCGGCCCGGCTACAACGGGGTCATACAAAAACAACTATTCCACCGAGGTAAGAAAGATGAGTGCGGCTTCTCTGTATCCCGTTCGTCCCGAGGTTCTGGCCAATACGCTGACTGACGAGGCGACCTACAAAGCCATGTACCAGCAGTCGGTCGTCAACCCTGACGGTTTCTGGCGCGAGCAAGCCAAGCGCCTCGACTGGATCAAGCCTTTCACCACGGTGAAGCAGACTTCCTTCGACGATCACCATGTCGACATCAAATGGTTCGCCGACGGCACCCTGAACGTTTCCTACAACTGCCTCGACCGTCATCTGGCCGAGCGCGGCGACCAAGTCGCAATCATCTGGGAAGGCGACGATCCTTCCGAAAGCCGCAACATCACCTACCGCGAATTGCACGAGCAAGTGTGCAAACTGGCCAACGCCCTGCGTGGTCAGGACGTGCACCGTGGCGACGTGGTGACTATTTATATGCCGATGATCCCCGAAGCCGTGGTCGCCATGCTGGCCTGTACCCGGATCGGTGCGATTCACTCGGTGGTGTTCGGTGGCTTCTCGCCGGAAGCGCTGGCGGGGCGGATCATCGACTGCAAATCGAAAGTGGTGATCACCGCTGACGAAGGCATTCGTGCCGGCAAGAAGATCTCGCTGAAGGCCAATGTCGACGACGCGCTGACCAACCCGGAAACCAGCAGCATCCAGAAAGTCATCGTGTGCAAGCGCACCGGTGGCGACATCAAGTGGAACCAGCATCGCGACATCTGGTACGAAGATCTGATGAAAGTGGCGGGCACCGTCTGCGCGCCGAAAGAGATGGGCGCTGAAGAAGCGCTGTTCATCCTTTACACCTCGGGTTCGACCGGCAAGCCGAAGGGCGTGCAGCACACCACTGGCGGTTATCTGCTATACGCGGCAATGACCCACGAGCGCGTGTTCGACTACCGTCCGGGCGAAATCTACTGGTGCACCGCCGACGTCGGCTGGGTCACCGGTCACAGTTACATCGTCTACGGCCCGCTGGCCAATGGCGCGACCACCGTGCTGTTCGAAGGCGTGCCGAACTACCCGGACATCACCCGGGTGGCGAAGATCGTCGACAAGCACAAGGTCAACATCCTCTACACCGCACCGACCGCGATCCGCGCAATGATGGCTTCGGGTACCGCTGCTGTTGAGGGCGCGGATGGCAGCAGCCTGCGTCTGCTCGGTTCGGTGGGCGAGCCGATCAACCCGGAAGCCTGGGACTGGTACTACAAGAATGTCGGCAAGTCGCGTTGCCCGATCGTTGATACCTGGTGGCAGACCGAGACCGGCGGCAACATGATGAGCCCGCTGCCGGGGGCGCATGCACTGAAGCCGGGGTCGGCGGCACGTCCGTTCTTCGGTGTGGTGCCGGCGCTGGTCGACAACCTCGGCAACATTATCGAGGGCGAGGCCGAGGGCAATCTGGTGATTCTCGATTCGTGGCCGGGTCAGGCGCGCACGCTGTATGGCGACCATGACCGCTTCGTCGACACCTACTTCAAGACGTTCCGCGGCATGTACTTCACCGGTGACGGTGCGCGGCGTGACGCCGATGGTTACTACTGGATCACCGGGCGCGTGGACGACGTGCTCAACGTCTCCGGCCACCGCATGGGTACCGCCGAGATCGAAAGCGCAATGGTCGCCCACCCGAAAGTCGCCGAGGCGGCGGTGGTCGGTGTGCCGCACGACATCAAGGGGCAGGGTATTTATGTCTACGTCACCCTGAAGAATGGCGAAGAGCCGAGCGAGCAACTGCGCCTGGAACTGAAGAACTGGGTGCGCAAAGAGATCGGCCCGATTGCTTCGCCGGATGTGATCCAGTGGGCGCCGGGGCTGCCGAAGACCCGTTCGGGCAAGATCATGCGGCGGATTCTGCGCAAGATCGCCACGGCGGAGTACGAAGGGCTGGGCGATATCTCGACCCTGGCGGATCCGAGTGTGGTGCAGCATTTGATTGATACGCACAAGACGATGAATGTGGCTTAAGTAGAACGTCTGAAAAGAACAAAGCCCCGTCCGGTGTATGCCGGGTGGGGCTTTTTTGTATCTGGAGTTTTTGTGGGGGCTGGGCTGGCCTCTTCGCGAGCAGGCTCGCTCCCACAGTTTGACTGAGTACCTTCAGACAAAATGCAGAACCCTGTGGGAGCGAGCCTGCTCGCGAAGGCAACTTGGCTGACGCCCGTGTAGCCCGCTGTCGGAACGCAGGTCCCACCCACCAATAATTATCGATCTCCCCCGTAAGACATTTCCCGCTGTTACCGCCTGCCTTCCACGTAACCGAATGTGTAACCGCCCGCGTCAAACCGGGGCAAAGGGAAACGCATCGCCCCGTTTTAGAGCCTCAAAATCCCCGGTGAAAAATAAGACCCAACGCTGCGCTTGCCGGATTAGAAGGGTTTGCGAATAATAGGCCCGCAATTTGCAGCATAGATCGGTTCACTGTCTTTCGCTCTTGCATGAATTTGCAAAGCTGTCAATGCGCTCAAGCGGGTTTCTCTGTGCATCTGTAATTAGTTGTCGCATTGAAGAAATATCGGCTTCGGGCCTGTCGTTAGAATGCCGATCACTCGCTCATCGTGGCTGACGTTGAAACCCCTGGTGGTTTCACCGGGAAATTTCCCACCGATGCTGCACCGCTTTCCCGATTCACCCATTCGCATATTGGGCTGTCGCTCACTCTGCCGTTTTTGCCCTTTACCGATGGAGTCCCAAGATGAAGAAACTTGTGCTGCTTGGCGCCCTGGCACTGTCCGTGCTGTCGCTGAATTCCTTCGCTGATGAAAAACCTCTGAAGATCGGTATCGAAGCGGCTTACCCTCCGTTCGCTTCCAAAGCGCCGGATGGCAGCATCGTCGGTTTCGACTACGACATCGGCAACGCCCTGTGTGAAGAAATGAAGGTCAAGTGCCAGTGGGTCGAGCAAGAGTTCGACGGTCTGATTCCGGCACTCAAAGTGCGCAAGATCGACGCGATCCTGTCGTCGATGTCGATCACCGAAGACCGCAAGAAATCCGTGGACTTCACCAACAAGTACTACAACACCCCGGCCCGTCTGGTCATGAAGCAAGGCACCGTTGTCAGCGACAACCTGTCTGAGCTCAAGGGCAAGAACATCGGCGTGCAACGTGGTTCGATCCATGAGCGTTTCGCCCGTGAAGTCCTGGCTCCGCTGGGTGCTGAGATCAAGCCATACGGTTCGCAGAACGAAATCTACCTCGACGTGGCCGCCGGTCGCCTCGACGGTACCGTGGCGGACGCCACCCTGCTGCAGGACGGCTTCCTGAACACTGACTCCGGCAAAGGCTTCGCCTTCGTGGGTCCGCAGTTCACCGACGTCAAATACTTCGGCGACGGCGTAGGTATCGCGGTACGCAAGGGCGACGCGCTGAAAGACAAGATCAACGCTGCGATCGCGGCTATCCGTGAAAACGGTAAATACAAAGCTATCCAGGACAAGTACTTCGCCTTCGATATCTACGGCAAGTAACACGTCTCTGCGACAAGTCAGAAATGGCGCAAGCAACAGGATCTCTGCGGTTTGCGCCATTTTTTCATCCCAACTTTCGAGGACCTGAATCATGTTGAAAGGCTACGGGGCTGTCATCCTCGATGGCGCATGGCTGACGCTTCAGCTCGCCTTGTCGTCCATGGCCCTGGCCATCGTTCTCGGGCTGATCGGAGTCGCGTTGCGCCTGTCGCCGATTCGCTGGCTGGCGTGGCTGGGCGATCTGTATTCCACGGTGATCCGCGGGATTCCCGACCTGGTGCTGATCCTGCTGATCTTCTATGGCGGTCAGGACTTGCTCAACCGCGTCGCGCCGATGCTTGGCTATGACGACTACATCGACCTGAACCCGCTGGCCGCCGGTATCGGCACGCTCGGTTTCATCTTCGGCGCCTACCTGTCGGAAACCTTCCGTGGCGCGTTCATGGCGATCCCCAAGGGCCAGGCCGAAGCGGGCATGGCGTACGGCATGAGCAGTTTTCAGGTGTTCTTCCGGGTGATGGTGCCGCAGATGATTCGCCTGGCGATTCCTGGCTTCACCAACAACTGGCTGGTGCTGACCAAGGCCACCGCGCTGATTTCGGTGGTCGGTCTGCAAGACATGATGTTCAAGGCCAAGCAGGCGGCAGACGCCACCCGCGAGCCTTTCACCTTCTTCCTCGCAGTGGCGGCGATGTACCTGGTGATCACCAGCGTCTCGTTGCTGGCGCTGCGTCACCTTGAGAAGCGCTACTCGGTAGGCGTAAGGGCGGCTGATCTATGATCTTCGACTACAACGTCATTTGGGAGGCCATGCCGCTGTACCTCGGCGGCCTGCTGACCACCCTCAAACTGCTCGCGTTGTCGCTGTTGTTCGGTCTGTTGGCGGCACTGCCGCTGGGCCTGATGCGCGTCTCCAAGAACCCGATCGTCAACGGCGCCGCGTGGCTCTACACCTACGTGATCCGCGGCACACCGATGCTGGTGCAGCTGTTCTTGATCTACTACGGTCTGGCGCAATTCGAAGCGGTACGTGAAAGCTTCATGTGGCCGTGGCTGTCCAGCGCGACGTTCTGTGCGTGCCTGGCCTTCGCGATCAACACCAGCGCCTACACCGCCGAAATCATCGCCGGCAGCCTCAAGGCCACGCCGAACGGCGAGATCGAAGCCGCCAAGGCGATGGGCATGTCGCGCTTCAAGATGTACAAGCGCATCCTGTTGCCATCGGCCTTGCGTCGGGCGCTGCCGCAATACAGCAACGAAGTGATCATGATGCTGCAGACCACCAGTCTGGCGTCCATCGTGACCCTGATCGACATCACCGGCGCGGCCCGTACCGTCAACGCGCAGTACTACCTGCCGTTCGAGGCGTACATCACCGCTGGCCTGTTCTACCTGTGCCTGACCTTCATTCTGGTGAAGCTGTTCAAGCTGGCCGAGCGTCGCTGGCTGAGCTACCTGGCCCCGCGGAAGCACTGATATGGAACGCATCGACCACGTATTGCCGTGGAGCCATCTGGGCAGCGAGCGCAAGATTTCGGTCTTCCGTTTCGGTCAGGGCGAGCGCAAGGCCTACATTCAGGCCAGCCTGCACGCTGATGAACTGCCGGGCATGCGCACCGCCTGGGAGCTGAAAAAGCGCCTTGGCGAACTCGAAGCCCAAGGCCTGCTCAACGGCGTGATCGAGCTGGTGCCGGTCGCCAACCCTCTGGGCCTCGGCCAATTGCTGCAAGGCAATCATCAGGGGCGTTTCGAGGCGGGCAGCGGCAAGAATTTCAACCGCGATTTCGTCGAGCTGAGCGCGCCGGTTGCAGCGGCGCTGGCCGAGCGTCTCGGTGACGATCCGCACGCCAACATTCGCCTGATCCGTCAGGCCATGGCTGATCATCTGGCGGCATTGCCCGAGGCGAGCAGCCAGTTGCAAGGCATGCAGCGCGTGTTGCTCAGCCATGCCTGCACCGCTGACGTGGTGCTGGACTTGCACTGCGATGCCGAAGCCGCGCTGCACATGTATGCACTGCCGCAACATTGGCCGCAGTGGCGTTCGCTGGCTGCGCACCTGAATGTGAAGGTCGGTCTGCTGGCGGAAGATTCCGGCGGCAGCTCCTTCGATGAAGCGTGCTCGTTGCCGTGGCTGCGCCTGTCGCGGCAGTTCCCGGACGCGCAGATTCCGCTGGCGTGCCTGGCGACGACTGTCGAGCTGGGCGGTCAGGCCAATACCGACCGCGTCGATGCGCTGGCCTGGGCCGAAGGCATTCTGGCGTTCCTCGCCGAGCAAGGCCTGATCACTGGCGAGTGGCCAAAACCGGCCAATGAACCGTGTGAAGGCATGCCGTTCGAAGGCACTGAATTACTGTTGGCGCCGCACCCCGGTGTGGTGAGTTTTCTGCGTAAACCCGGCGAGTGGGTTGAAGCCGGGGATGAGATTTTCGAAGTGATCGATCCTGTGTCCGATCGGGTCAGCACGGTGTGTGCTGGTACCTCCGGGGTGCTGTTTGCCATTGAACGGCTGCGCTATGCCCAACCCGGTTTCTGGCTGGCCAAGGTGGCGGGGCGCGAAGCGCTGCGTCACGGGCGCTTGCTCAACGACTGACTGTTTTTGTGAGAACCGACCGCATGTACAAACTTGAAGTCCAAGACCTGCATAAACGCTATGGCAGTCACGAAGTGCTCAAGGGCGTGTCCCTGAAAGCGGCAGCCGGCGATGTGATCAGCATCATCGGCTCCAGTGGCTCCGGCAAAAGTACTTTCCTGCGCTGCATCAACCTGCTTGAGCAGCCGCACGCGGGCAAGATCCTGCTCAACAACGAAGAGCTGAAGCTGGTGGCCAACAAAGACGGCGCGCTGAAAGCCGCTGACCCGAAACAGCTGCAGCGCATGCGTTCGCGCCTGTCGATGGTGTTCCAGCACTTCAATCTGTGGTCGCATATGACCGCGCTGGAAAACATCATGGAAGCGCCGGTCCACGTGCTGGGCGTGTCCAAGGCTGAAGCGCGCGAGAAGGCCGAGCACTACCTGAACAAGGTTGGCGTGGCCCATCGTAAAGACGCGTTCCCGGGGCACATGTCCGGTGGCGAGCAGCAGCGTGTGGCGATTGCCCGTGCGCTGGCGATGGAGCCGGAAGTGATGCTGTTCGACGAACCGACGTCGGCGCTCGATCCGGAACTGGTGGGCGACGTTCTGAAGGTGATGCAAGCGCTGGCTCAGGAAGGTCGCACCATGGTCGTGGTCACGCACGAGATGGGCTTCGCCCGTGAAGTGTCGAACCAGTTGGTGTTCCTGCACAAAGGTGTGGTGGAAGAGAGCGGCAACCCGCGCGAAGTGCTGGTCAATCCGCAATCGGAGCGTCTGCAGCAGTTCCTGTCGGGCAGCTTGAAGTAATCAGAGCTGCCGATATGCACCGGAATAGTGCATGCTTCGCAGCCTGAAGGCTGGCTCCAATCCCCTGTAGGAGCTGCCGAAGGCTGCGATCTTTTGCCCTTGCTTTTGAAATTCAAAAGATCGCAGCCTCGTTTCACTCGACAGCTCCTACAGTGGGCGCTGTGCAGGTTTCGAGATTTGCGTTCATTTACGGGCTAGCATTGGCCCATGCCTTCATCACCGTTCTTCGTTTCGGATTGCCCGCCCATGACTGCCCATCGAATTGGTTTCCTGATTTGGCCCAGCACTAAAGCTCTGACGCTGGCGCTGGCGGAGGAGGCCTTGCGTGTTGCTCAGCGGGTGCATCCGGAGGTGGTTTACGAACTGTCGTTCCTGCAGGCCGAAGCCAATCCTGAAGCGGCGGCCGACGGAGCCTGGCAACTGCCCGGCGAAGCCTGGACCGGCAAGCTGGAAAACTTCCAGAAACTGTTCCTGCTCGCCGACGAGCCGCCGACCACCCTGGCCCCGGCCCTCAGCAGCGCGCTCAAGCAACTGGTGCGTGCCGGCTGCGTGATCGGTGGTCTGTCGGCGGGTGTGTATCCGCTGGCGCAACTCGGTCTGCTCGACGGTTATCGTGCAGCCGTACACTGGCGCTGGCAGGACGATTTCGCTGAACGCTTCCCGAAAGTCATCGCCACCAGTCACCTGTTCGACTGGGACCGCGATCGCCTGACCGCGTGTGGCGGCATGTCGGTGCTGGATCTGCTGCTGGCGGTGCTGGCCCGTGATCATGGGGCCGAGCTGGCCGGTGCGGTGTCCGAAGAACTGGTGGTCGAGCGCATCCGCGAGGGCGGCGAACGCCAGCGCATTCCGCTGCAGAACCGCCTCGGTTCCAGCCATCCGAAGCTCACGCAAGCGGTGTTGCTGATGGAAGCCAACATCGAAGAACCGCTGACCACTGACGAAATCGCCCAGCACGTGTGCGTGTCCCGTCGCCAGTTGGAGCGGATCTTCAAGCAATACCTCAACCGCGTGCCGAGCCAGTACTACCTGGAATTGCGCCTGAACAAGGCCCGGCAGATGTTGATGCAGACCAGCAAGTCGATCATCCAGATCGGCCTGTCCTGCGGTTTCTCTTCCGGGCCGCATTTCTCCAGTGCCTACCGCAACTTCTTCGGCGCGACGCCGCGGGAAGATCGCAATCAGCGACGCAGCAGCAGTCCTTTCGAACTGTCGTCGGTGCCGCCAGAGCGCGGTTGATCCGCGTCCATTTCAGGGGTGGGCCGAGTGTTTCGCTGCGTCGACCCCGGCCTCTTTCATCTCTCTTCGTGGGTGTATCGGGTTGCCCGGTTGTTTCGGCGCGTGGGCGGTTGCCTGCGCTGGAAAAGTCCGCCCGGTAAAAACGGCTCTTCAGGGTGATGTGCGGTACATATATACCGCACTCGCCAATTCGTTCTCGGGTACAAATCAGCAAGCTGCCGCAAACGGCTGCGGCCAGTTAAACTGCGCCTTTGCGACGCTATATGTCGCATTGCCGTAAACCCGGGAAAATCCGGGGTTTGCGCTATAAGAAGTTGTCGCTTGGCGACAAGGCCGGGCTGAAAACTGTCCTTACAATCCCCCCATCGCTCGCCAGTTTCAGGCGGGTGTTCCTCTTCAGGAGACTCCGATGTCCGTTGAGCACGCTGCGGTAGAACGCGCTGATTTCGACCAGGTAATGGTTCCCAACTACGCGCCTGCCGCTTTTATTCCGGTGCGTGGCGCCGGTTCCCGCGTCTGGGACCAGAGCGGCCGCGAGCTGATCGACTTCGCCGGCGGGATTGCCGTTAACGTATTGGGCCATGCGCATCCGGCGCTGGTCGGTGCGCTGACCGAACAGGCGAACAAGCTGTGGCACGTGTCCAACGTGTTCACCAACGAGCCGGCCCTGCGCCTGGCGCACAAGCTGATCGACGCCACGTTCGCCGAGCGCGTGTTCTTCTGCAACTCCGGCGCCGAAGCCAACGAGGCTGCCTTCAAGCTGGCCCGTCGCGTGGCGTTCGACCGTTTCGGCAGCGAGAAGTACGAGATCATCGCTGCGCTCAACAGCTTCCACGGCCGTACCCTGTTCACCGTCAACGTCGGTGGCCAGTCGAAGTACTCCGACGGTTTCGGTCCGAAAATCACCGGCATCACCCACGTTCCTTACAATGACCTGGCCGCGCTGAAAGCGGCGGTGTCCGACAAGACCTGTGCGGTCGTGCTCGAACCGATCCAGGGCGAGGGCGGTGTACTGCCGGCCGAACTGGCTTACCTGCAAGGTGCCCGTGAACTGTGCGACGCGCACAACGCGCTGCTGGTGTTCGACGAAGTGCAGACCGGCATGGGCCGTACCGGCCATCTGTTCGCTTACCAGCACTACGGCGTGACCCCGGACATTCTGACCAGCGCCAAGAGCCTGGGCGGTGGTTTCCCGATCGCCGCGATGCTGACCACCGAAGCGCTGGCCAAGCATCTGGTGGTCGGTACCCACGGCACCACTTACGGCGGCAACCCGCTGGCGTGTTCGGTAGCCGAAGCGGTGATCGACGTGATCAACACCCCCGAGGTGCTGAACGGCGTCAACGCCAAGCACGACAAATTCAAGACCCGCCTGCAGCAGATTGGCGAGAAATACGGCCTGTTCACTCAGGTGCGTGGCCTCGGTCTGTTGATCGGTTGCGTGCTGAGCGATGCCTGGAAAGGCAAAGCCAAGGACATCTTCAACGCCGCTGAAAAAGAAGGCCTGATGATTCTGCAGGCCGGGCCGGACGTGATTCGTTTTGCCCCGAGCCTGGTGGTGGAAGACGCCGATATCGACGCCGGTCTCGACCGCTTCGAACGCGCCGCCGCCGCACTGACGCAAGCCTGATAGACCCTTCGGCGCCCGGGGATATCGGGCGTCGAACCCAATTTTGATACCGGGCGAGTTCCATTGTGGGAGCGAGCCTGCTCGCGAAGAGGGCGTGTCAGTCAACATTTTTGCTGACAGATAGACCGCTTTCGCGAGCAGGCTCGCTCCCACAGTATCCGGTGTTTTTTTCTGTGATTTTTATAAGAGAAAGGAGTGACACCATGCTGGTGATGCGCCCTGCGCAAATGGCTGATCTGGGCGAGGTACAGCGTCTGGCTGCGGACAGTCCGATTGGTGTCACTTCCTTGCCGGATGACGTGGAACGTCTGAGCGACAAGATCGCCGCGAGCGAAGCCTCGTTCGCTGCCGAAGTGAGTTTCAACGGCGAGGAGAGTTACTTCTTCGTTCTTGAAGACACCGCCACCGGCAAACTGGTCGGCTGCTCGGCCATTGTCGCCTCGGCCGGCTACTCGGAGCCGTTCTACAGCTTCCGCAACGAGACCTTCGTTCACGCCTCCCGTGAGCTGAAGATCCACAACAAGATCCACGTGCTTTCGCAATGCCACGACCTGACCGGCAACAGCTTGCTGACCAGTTTCTACGTGCAGCGTGAACTGGTGGGGTCGCCGTGGGCCGAGCTCAACTCCCGTGGTCGCCTGCTGTTCGTTGCCAGTCACCCGGAGCGTTTCGCCGATTCGGTGGTGACCGAGATTGTCGGCTACAGCGACGAGAACGGCGACTCGCCATTCTGGGATGCAATCGGCCGCAACTTCTTCGACCTCAACTACGCCGAAGCCGAGCGCCTGTGTGGCCTGAAGAGCCGCACGTTCCTCGCCGAGCTGATGCCGCATTACCCGATCTACGTGCCGCTGTTGCCGGATTCCGCTCAGGAAGCGATGGGCCAAGTGCACCCGCGTGCGCAGATCACCTTCGACATCCTGATGCGCGAAGGCTTCGAGACCGATCACTACATCGACATTTTCGACGGTGGCCCGACCCTGCATGCGCGTGTTTCGGGGATCCGTTCGATCGCCCAGAGCCGTGTGGTGCCGGTGAAGATCGGCGAACCGGTCAAAGGTGCCGGGCGCCAGTATCTGGTGGCCAACGCGCAGTTGCAGGATTACCGCGCGGTGCTGCTGGAACTCGATTACGCGCCGGGCAAACCGGTGACCCTGGATCTGGAAGCAGCCGAAGCCCTGGGCGTCGGTGAAGGTGCCAGCGTGCGCCTGGTGGCGGTTTAACGCCTTAGCGAGTTTCACGGGTGGCGAAGGCGGCCCGTTTGAGGAGATAGCATGATTGTTCGTCCCGTACGCAGCAGCGATTTATCCGCGCTGATCGACCTGGCCCGCAGCACCGGCACCGGCCTGACCACGTTGCCGGCCAACGAAGAACGCCTGACTCACCGGGTCGGCTGGGCCGAGAAGACCTTTCGCGGCGAAGCCGGCCGTGGCGATGCGGACTACCTGTTCGTGCTCGAAGACGACAACGGTCGCGTGGTGGGGATTTCCGCCATTGCCGGCGCGGTCGGTCTGCGTGAGCCGTGGTACAACTTCCGCGTCGGCCTGACCGTCAGCGCCTCGCAAGAACTGAACATTTATCGCGAGATTCCGACGCTGTTCCTCGCCAACGACCTGACCGGCAACTCCGAGCTGTGCTCGCTGTTCCTGCACGCCGATTACCGCACCGGCCTGAACGGCCGCATGCTGTCCAAGGCACGCATGCTGTTCATCGCCGAGTTTCCGGAACTGTTCGGCAACAAGATCATCGCCGAGATGCGCGGCGTCTCCGATGAGGCCGGTCGTTCGCCGTTCTGGGAAAGCCTCGGTCGGCACTTTTTCAAGATGGAATTCAGCCAGGCCGACTACCTGACCGGCGTCGGCAACAAGGCGTTCATCGCCGAACTGATGCCGAAATTCCCGCTGTACACCTGCTTCCTGTCGCCGGATGCGCGCAACGTCATCGGTCAGGTGCACCCGGACACCGAGCCGGCGCTGGCGATGCTCAAGAGCGAAGGTTTCAGCTATCAGGGCTACGTCGACATCTTCGATGCCGGCCCGGCCATCGAGTGCGAAACCAGCAAGATCCGCGCGGTGCGCGACAGCGAAGCGCTGGTGCTGGCGATCGGTACACCGGGCGATGACGCCACGCCGTTCATCATCCATAACCGCAAGCGCGAAGACTGCCGCATTACGGCTGCCCCGGCCCGCCTGGCCGCCGGCACGCTGGTGGTCGATCCGCTGACCGCCAAACGTCTTCAACTCAACGCCGGCGATCAAGTGCGCGCCGTGGCGTTGTCTGCTGCTCGGGAGTCGAAATAATGAATTCGCTATACATCGCAGGTGAATGGCTGGCCGGTCAGGGCGAAGCGTTCCAGTCGCTGAATCCGGTGACCCAGCAAGTGCTGTGGTCGGGGGAGGGCGCCACCGCCGCTCAGGTCGAGTCCGCCGTGCAGGCGGCGCGTCAGGCCTTTCCGGGTTGGGCACGGCGTTCGCTGGATGAGCGCATCAGCGTCCTCGAAGCCTTTGCCGCCGCCCTGAAAAACCACAGCGACGAACTGGCCCGCACCATCGGTGAGGAAACCGGCAAGCCCCTGTGGGAAGCCGCGACCGAAGTCACCAGCATGGTCAACAAGATTGCGATCTCGGTGCAGAGCTACCGCGAACGTACCGGCGAGAAGAGCGGCCCGCTGGGCGACGCCACCGCCGTGTTGCGCCACAAGCCGCACGGTGTGGTGGCGGTATTCGGCCCTTACAACTTCCCGGGCCACTTGCCGAACGGCCACATCGTGCCGGCGCTGCTGGCCGGTAACAGCGTGCTGTTCAAGCCAAGCGAGCTGACGCCGAAAGTCGCCGAGCTGACGGTCAAGTGCTGGATCGAAGCCGGTTTGCCGGCCGGCGTGTTGAACCTGCTGCAAGGCGCTCGCGAAACCGGTATCGCCCTGGCGGCGAACCCGGGCATCGACGGTCTGTTCTTCACCGGCTCGAGCCGCACCGGCAATCACCTGCACCAGCAGTTCGCCGGGCGTCCGGACAAGATCCTCGCGCTGGAAATGGGCGGCAACAATCCGCTGGTGGTCGATCAGGTCGCTGATCTGGACGCAGCCGTTTACACGATCATTCAGTCGGCCTTCATCTCTGCCGGCCAGCGCTGCACGTGCGCGCGTCGTCTGCTGGTGCCGCAAGGCGCGTGGGGCGACAGCCTGCTCAAGCGTCTGGTGGACGTCAGCGCGACCCTCGAAGTCGGTGCGTTCGATCAACAGCCGGCGCCGTTCATGGGCTCGGTGATTTCCCTTGGCGCGGCGAAAGCGCTGATGGATGCCCAGCAACATCTGCTGGCCAATGGCGCGGTATCGCTGCTGGCGATGACTCAGCCGCAAGCGCAATCGGCCTTGCTGACCCCGGGCATTCTTGATGTGACCGCCGTGGCCGAGCGTCCGGACGAAGAATTGTTCGGCCCGTTGCTGCAAGTGATCCGCTACGCCGATTTCGCTGCGGCGATCGCTGAGGCCAACGATACCGCTTATGGCCTGGCGGCTGGCTTGCTGTCGGATTCCGAAGATCGTTATCAGCAGTTCTGGCTGGAAAGCCGCGCCGGTATCGTCAACTGGAACAAACAACTGACCGGTGCCGCGAGCAGCGCGCCGTTCGGTGGTGTCGGCGCTTCGGGCAACCATCGCGCCAGTGCCTATTACGCGGCGGATTATTGCGCGTACCCGGTGGCCTCGCTGGAAACCCCGAGCCTGGTGTTGCCTGCGGCCCTGACGCCTGGCGTGAAAATGGTGTGATGCCTATTCGCGAGCAGGCTCGCTCCCACATTGGAATGCATTTCCCTGTGGGAGCGAGCCTGCTCGCGAAAGCCGCGACGCGGTCGCACTGAACAGTTAGTTACTGAAGCCTATAACAACAGATTCTCGTGGAGCCTCGCTGATGAAATCCTATGAAGTCAATTTTGACGGTCTAGTGGGGCCGACCCATAACTACGGCGGTCTGTCCTACGGCAACGTCGCGTCCCAGAGCAACAGCCAGCAGTCCTCGAACCCGAAGGAAGCGGCGCTGCAAGGCCTGGCGAAAATGAAAGCGCTGATGGAAATGGGCTTTCAGCAAGGCGTGCTGGCGCCGCAGGAGCGTCCGGACGTGGCCGCATTGCGCCGCCTGGGTTTCAGCGGCAGCGACGCGCAAGTGATCGAGCGCGCCGCAAAAGAAGCCATGCCGTTGCTGGTTGCCAGTTGCTCGGCGTCGAGCATGTGGGTGGCGAATGCCGCCACCGTCAGCCCGAGTGCCGACACCGCTGACGGTCGCGTGCACTTCACCGCCGCCAACCTCAACTGCAAATACCACCGCAGTATCGAACACCCGACCACCAGCCGCGTGCTCGGCGCGATGTTCGCCGATCAGCAGCACTTCGCCCATCACGCCGCGTTGCCGGCGGTGGCGCAATTCGGTGACGAAGGCGCGGCCAACCACACGCGCTTCTGCCGTGAGTACGGCGAGGCCGGTGTCGAGTTCTTCGTGTTCGGTCGCAGTGCGTTCGACACTCGCTACCCGGCGCCGCAAAAGTACCCGGCGCGCCAGACTCTGGAAGCGTCGCAAGCGGTGGCGCGTCTGCACGGTCTGCGTGACGAAGGCGTGGTTTACGCCCAGCAGAACCCGGCGGTGATCGACCAGGGCGTATTCCACAACGACGTGATCGCGGTGGGTAACGGCGAGGTGCTGTTCTATCACGAGGACGCGTTCCTCGACACCGAACAGATGCTGGCCGAGTTGCAGGGCAAACTGGCCAAGGTCGGCGGCCAGTTCCAGTCGATCTGCGTGCCGCGTTCGGCGGTCACCGTGGATGATGCGGTGCGTTCCTATCTGTTCAACAGCCAGCTGCTGTCGCGTCCGGATGGCTCGATGCTGCTGATCGTGCCGGAGGAATGCCGTGGCAACGAGCGCGTGTGGAACTACCTGCAAGGTCTGACCAGCTCCGGCGGCCTGATCCGCGAAGTCAAAGTCTTCGACCTCAAGCAAAGCATGCAGAACGGCGGTGGCCCGGCGTGCCTGCGACTGCGCGTCGCGCTCAACGAAACCGAGCTGGCAGCAGTCAACCCAGGGGTTATCATGACCGCACCGTTGTACGGTTCGTTGACCGCATGGGTTGAAAAGCACTACCGCGACCGCCTGAGCGAAACCGATCTGGCGGACCCGCAATTGCTGCTTGAATGCCGGACGGCACTGGATGAACTGACGCAAATCCTTAAACTGGGCGCGGTTTATCCATTCCAGATCAATTGATGGCCGGCGCGTCGTCTGAACGCGACGCGCGGCTTGTCTCCCCAAGAGAGTAAAAACATGAGCGATTCCCTGCAGCTGATCCTTGAAGACACCGACGGCACGCAACTGCAAACCTCGTGCACCCGCGTCGCGGTCATGTGGCAAGGCAAAGAGCTGTGGATCCAGCAGGACGGCCGTGGCCAGCTGCTGATCGGCGTGGACGTCGAGGAAGGTGACGAAGAGTACGCCAACCTGCTGCTGCGCCCACTGGCAACTAATCTGGTCAGTCTGCAACTGGAGATGGAACCGGCTGACGTCGGCGACGAAGACCACGTGCACGGCCCGGATTGCAACCACGATCACTAAGGAAACCGCTCTATGCTCGCCCTCGGCAAACTGCTTGAACTGACCCTCGCCGGCCGCGAACCGGCGGAGAAGACTCAACTGACTGTCGAAGGCGTGCGCATGCGCTGGCTGAGCGAGGGTGCGCTGGAAGTCCGGCCACCCGAAGCGCGCGACAATGGCCTGGACCTGCTGCTGTCGGCAGGTATCCACGGCAATGAAACAGCGCCGATCGAATTGCTCGACCGGCTGCTGCATGACATCGCTCGCGGCGATCTGAAACCGCGCGCACGCATTCTGTTCCTGTTCGGCAACCCGGAAGCGATTCGCAAGGGCGAGCGCTTCGTCGAGCAGGACGTCAATCGGCTGTTCAACGGCCGGCATGAACAAACCAGCGGTTCCGAAGCCATCCGCGCCTGCGAGCTGGAACGCCTGGCGGCGAGTTTCTTCAGCCTGCCGGACCGTCAGCGTCTGCACTACGACCTGCACACTGCGATTCGTGGTTCGAAGATCGAGCAGTTCGCCCTGTACCCGTGGAAAGAAGGACGTCAGCATTCGCGTCGCGAACTGGCGCGTCTGCGCGCCGCCGGGATGGAGGCGGTGCTGCTGCAGAACAAACCGTCGATCGTGTTCAGTTCCTACACCTACGACAAGCTCGGCGCCGAGGCTTTCACTCTTGAGCTGGGCAAGGCACGGCCATTCGGGCAGAACCAAGGGGTGGATGTCTCACGCCTGGAAACCCGCCTGAAGC
This sequence comes from Pseudomonas sp. m6p, assembly GCF_055760375.1. NCBI lineage: Bacteria > Pseudomonadati > Pseudomonadota > Gammaproteobacteria > Pseudomonadales > Pseudomonadaceae > Pseudomonas > Pseudomonas sp. m6p. Next base: position 4,096,048 of record NZ_CM147084.1, on the reverse strand, counting down.
AGATCATCGAAGGCAATGAGCCGGACCTGGCTGCACAGGGACTGGAGGGTTTGCAGCTGTTCAGCGTCGCCCGGGAAATCATCAAGCACAGCGATGCATTCCGCCTGAACCTGCCGGTGGACATCGAAAACTTTTCCGAACTGGATGTGGGTTATGTGCTGGCCGAAGATCTGGCCAATACCCGCTGGATCATCGAGGAAGAGGGCGCGCGGATCATCTTCCCTAATCCCAAGGTCAAGAACGGCTTGCGCGCGGGCATCCTGATCGTGCCGGCCACTGACGAACATCTCGCCTGATGCCGTCTCTGAGCTGACAGAAAGTCCTGTAGGAGCTGCCGAAGGCTGCGATCTTTAGATCTTGTTTTTAGACGATCAAAAGATCGCAGCCTCGTTTCACTCGACAGCTCCTACAGGGGAGCGTTGTGGTCAGACGGCGACTGCGCGCGGCTCACTGCGACGCAGTGCGCGAACCTTCTGCAGCGTATCCGCGCAAGTCCGCGCCGCTTCCTGACCCTTGTGCACGAAGTGCTCGAAGAAGAATTTCTGGTGCTCTTCACCGGCATGGAAGTGATGCGGGGTCAGCGATACCGAGAACACCGGCACTTCGGTTTCCAGCTGCACCTGCATCAGGCCGCTGACCACTGACTGGGCAACAAACTCGTGACGGTAGATGCCGCCGTCCACGACCAGAGCAGCCGCGACGATGCCGGCATAACGGCCGGTCTTGGCCAGCAACTTGGCGTGCAGAGGCATTTCAAAGGCGCCGCCGACTTCAAAGAAATCGATGTCCGATTCCTGATAACCCTGAACCAGCATTTCGGCGACGAAGCCCTTACGGCTCTGGTCGACGATTTCCTTGTGCCAGCAGGCCTGGATGAACGCAACGCGTTCGCCGTGGGGGTGTTTGCTTTTGCTGTCGATAGCGGTGGGTTGCATGTTCTGACTCCTGTTTGTGTGAAAAACAGGGCGTTATGAATCGAAAGGGATTCAAGGGTACGCACGAGCAGACAAGCGCGCGGGCGGCCCTTTGGCGTCAATCCCGTTCTCTCTTCATCCGGACTATGACCGTCGGCCCCGGAATCACACCGGGTCTGCTGACCTTGTCGTCGTGCGCCGCCAATGCAGTGTCCGTCGTCAAGCGCTCGCGGGCTATGCGCGTTGCGCGCAATTACCGCCGGTGGGGAATTACACCCCGCCCTGAGAACGTTTTTGCCGCCCGTTCTCGGGCGGCGCAGCGTTTTTATCACATATTTTCCGGCCTTGCACAGAACCTGTGGGAGTGTGTTCTCAAGAAGTAATCTGACCTTTTCTCATTCAAGGGTTGATAAAACGGCGCCATGACGGCAGTAATTCACCTTCGAAAAGGGATTTCCCCTGCTGACTCTGAGGCCAGGTTCATGAGCATTATCGATCTTCGCAGCGACACCGTTACCCAACCGACTCCTGCCATGCTCGACGCGATGACGGCGGCGGCCACCGGTGACGATGTGTACGGCGAAGATCCGACGGTCAATCGTCTGGAGGCGGAGCTGGCGAAGCGCCTGGGGTTCGCCGCTGCGCTGTTCGTGCCGACCGGCACCATGAGCAATCTGCTGGGCCTGATGGCGCACTGCGAACGTGGCGACGAATACATCGTCGGCCAGCAGGCGCACACTTATAAGTACGAGGGTGGCGGCGCGGCGGTACTCGGCTCGATCCAGCCGCAGCCGCTGGAAGTGCAGGCCGACGGTTCGCTGGATCTGGAACAGGTCGCGGCAGCGATCAAGCCGGACGACTTCCATTTCGCCCGGACCCGTTTGCTGGCGCTGGAAAACACCATGCAAGGCAAAGTGCTGCCGCTGGAGTATCTGGCCCGCGCCCGGCGCTTCACTCAGGATAAAGGCTTGCAACTGCACCTCGACGGCGCGCGCCTTTACAACGCGGCGGTCAAGCTGGGCGTCGATGCACGGGAAATCACTCAGTACTTTGATTCGGTGTCGGTGTGCCTGTCCAAAGGCCTTGGCGCGCCGGTGGGTTCGGTGCTGTGTGGTTCAGCCGAGTTGATCGGCAAGGCCCGCCGCCTGCGCAAAATGGTCGGCGGCGGCATGCGTCAGGCCGGTTTGCTCGCGGCGGCGGGGCTGTATGCGCTGGATCACCACGTCGAGCGTCTGGCGGATGACCATGCCAACGCGCACTATCTGGCCGAAGGCCTGCGCGAGGCCGGGTTCAGCGTCGAGCCGGTGCAGACCAACATGGTCTACGTGCAAATGGGCGACCGTGCCGAAGCGCTCAAGGCGTTTGCCGCCGAGCGCGGGATCAAGTTGAGCGCCGCTGCGCGCTTGCGCATGGTCACGCACATGGACGTCAATCGCTCGCAAATCGAGCAAGTGATCGCGACATTCGTCGAGTTTTCGCGCAAGTGACAGCGTTAGCCGTCCAATTGACCGTTACTATCGTATAAACACGCTGTACCCCGCGCGAAGGGCCGATATAATGCGGCCCTTTGCCGTCGTTTCGTCTGTTGACGTTTCGTACAGGCCTTTGGCCGCAGCCTCCGTGGAAGAACCTAATGAAAAGCGCAGAAATCCGTGAAGCCTTCCTTCGCTTCTTCGAAGAGCAAGGCCACACCCGTGTAGCCTCCAGCTCTTTGATTCCGGGCAACGACCCAACCCTGCTGTTCACCAACGCGGGGATGAACCAGTTCAAGGACTGCTTCCTGGGCCAGGAAAAGCGCGCGTACACCCGCGCAACCAGCAGCCAGAAGTGCGTGCGTGCCGGTGGCAAGAACAGCGACCTGGAAAACGTCGGTTATACCGCTCGGCACCACACCTTCTTCGAAATGCTCGGTAACTTCAGCTTCGGTGACTATTTCAAGCACGACGCGATTACCTTTGCCTGGACCTTCCTGACCGGCGTTCTGAAACTGCCGAAGGAAAAACTCTGGGTCACCGTCTACGCCTCCGACGACGAAGCGTATGACATCTGGACCAAAGAAATCGGTGTGCCGGTCGAGCGCATGATCCGCATTGGCGACAACAAAGGTGCGCCGTACGCGTCCGACAACTTCTGGACCATGGGCGATACCGGCCCGTGCGGCCCGTGCACCGAGATTTTCTACGATCACGGCGACCACATCTGGGGCGGCCCACCGGGTTCGCCGGAAGAAGACGGCGACCGTTACATCGAGATCTGGAACAACGTGTTCATGCAGTTCAACCGCACCGCCGATGGCGTGTTGCATCCGTTGCCAGCGCCGTCGGTCGACACCGGCATGGGCCTGGAGCGGATCAGTGCGGTGATGCAGCACGTCAATTCCAACTACGACATCGACCTGTTCAAGAACCTGCTCAAAGCCTCGGCTGAAGCGATCGGCTGCGAAAACGGCGATCAGTCGTCGCTGAAAGTGGTGTCCGACCACATCCGCTCGTGCGGTTTCCTGATCGCCGACGGCGTACTGCCGTCCAACGAGGGTCGCGGTTACGTGCTGCGCCGGATCATTCGTCGCGCCTGCCGTCACGGCAACAAGCTGGGCGCCACTGGCAGCTTCTTCTACAAGATCGTCGCGGCGCTGGTCGCCGAGATGGGCGAAGCCTTCCCGGAACTGAAGTCGCAGCAGAGCAACATCGAGCGCGTACTCAAGGCCGAAGAAGAGCAGTTCTCCAAGACGCTTGAGCACGGTCTGAAGATCCTCGAACAGGATCTGCTGGAACTCAAAGGCACCGTAGTGCCGGGCGACGTGGTGTTCAAACTCTACGACACCTACGGTTTCCCGATGGACCTGACCGCTGACATCGCTCGCGAGCGTGGCCTGACCGTCGACGAAGTCGGCTTCGAGCGTGAAATGGAAGCCCAGCGCGTGCGTGCGCGTTCGGCCAGCTCGTTCGGTCTGGATTACAACACCCTGGTCAAGGTTGATGTGGCTACCGAGTTCACCGGCTACACCGACACCAGCGGCTCGGCAAAAATCGTCGCTATCTATAAAGATGGCCAGTCGGTCGACGTTTTGAGTGAAGGCGAAGAGGCGGTGATCGTCCTGAACCAGACGCCGTTCTACGCTGAATCCGGCGGCCAGATCGGCGACTGCGGTTTCCTGCAGGCCGGTAACGCACGTTTCGACGTCCGTGACACCACCAAGACCGGCGGCGCGTTCCTGCACCACGGCGTGCTGGATTCCGGCAGCCTGACCATCGGCGCGCCAGTGGAAACCCACGTCGATGCCGAAGTGCGTCACGCGACCTCGCTGAACCACTCCGCGACTCACTTGCTGCACGCTGCGCTGCGTCAGGTGTTGGGCGAGCACGTTCAGCAAAAGGGTTCGTTGGTGGATAGCCAGCGTCTGCGCTTCGACTTCAGCCACTTTGAAGCGATCAAGCCGGAGCAGATCAAAGCGCTGGAAGACATCGTCAACGCCGAGATCCGCAAGAACTCCGCAGTTGAAACTGAAGAAACCGACATCGAAACCGCCAAGCAGAAGGGCGCGATGGCGCTGTTCGGCGAGAAGTACGGCGACAACGTGCGCGTGCTGAGCATGGGCGGCGATTTCTCCGTCGAGCTGTGTGGCGGTATCCACGCCAACCGTACCGGCGACATCGGCCTGCTGAAGATCATCAGCGAAGGCGGTGTGGCATCGGGTGTGCGTCGTATCGAGGCAGTCACCGGTGCTGCGGCACTGGCCTACTTGAACGCTGCAGAAGAACAACTCAAGGAAGCGGCCAACCTGGTCAAGGGCAGCCGCGACAATCTGATCGACAAGCTGTCGGCCGTGCTGGAGCGTAACCGCGCGCTGGAAAAGCAACTCGAGCAGTTGCAGGCCAAGGCCGCCAGCGCTGCAGGCGACGATCTGTCGAACTCGGCAGTCGACGTCAAAGGCGTGAAGGTGCTGGCCGCACGTCTGGATGGTCAGGACGGCAAGGCGCTGCTGGCGCTGGTCGATCAGCTGAAAAACAAACTCGGCCGCGCAGTGATCCTGCTCGGCAGTGTCCATGAGGAAAAGGTCGTACTGGTTGCAGGCGTAACCAAGGACCTGACTGGCCAACTCAAAGCCGGTGATTTGATGAAACAGGCTGCTGCGGCAGTGGGCGGGAAGGGCGGTGGTCGTCCGGACATGGCGCAGGGCGGCGGTGTTGACGCCGGCGCACTGGATGGCGCACTGGCGCTGACCGTTCCATTCGTCGAGCAGGGTTTATAAGACGGCCCGTCGGGCCCGCAGTCTAGTGGCGGGCCCAGCGGCTGTTCGAGTGATTATTGGGCGCCCTTCATGGGCAGAGGCGGCTTTGAAATGGCTTTGATCGTACAGAAATTTGGAGGCACCTCGGTCGGCACTGTCGAGAGAATCGAGCAGGTCGCCGACAAGGTTAAGAAATTCCGCGATGCCGGCGATGACCTGGTGGTTGTGCTGTCTGCAATGAGCGGCGAAACCAACCGTCTGATCGATCTGGCCAAGCAAATCAGTGGCGACGTGCAACCGGTTCCACGTGAGCTGGACGTGATCGTTTCCACCGGTGAGCAGGTGACGATTGCCCTGTTGGCCATGGCGCTGATCAAGCGCGGTGTGCCGGCGGTGTCGTACACCGGTAATCAGGTGCGGATCCTGACGGACAGTGCGCACAATAAAGCGCGTATCTTGCAGATTGATGACCAGAAGATTCGCGGTGATCTGAAAGCAGGTCGCGTGGTGGTTGTCGCCGGTTTCCAGGGCGTCGACGAGCACGGCAACATCACCACCCTCGGTCGTGGCGGTTCCGACACCACGGGCGTGGCACTCGCGGCTGCATTGAAGGCTGACGAGTGCCAGATCTACACCGACGTCGATGGTGTCTACACCACTGACCCGCGCGTGGTGCCAGTCGCTCAGCGTCTGGACAAGATCACCTTCGAAGAGATGCTGGAAATGGCCAGCCTCGGTTCCAAGGTGCTGCAGATCCGTGCGGTGGAATTCGCCGGCAAGTACAACGTTCCGCTGCGCGTACTGCACAGCTTCAAGGAGGGTCCGGGCACCCTCATTACTATTGATGAAGAGGAAACCATGGAACAGCCGATCATTTCCGGCATCGCTTTCAACCGCGATGAAGCCAAGCTGACCATCCGTGGCGTGCCAGACACCCCGGGCGTGGCGTTCAAGATTCTCGGCCCGATCAGTGCCGCGAACATCGAAGTCGACATGATCGTGCAGAACGTCGCGCACGATAACACCACCGACTTCACCTTCACCGTGCACCGCAACGACTACCAGGCCGCACAGACCGTGCTGGAAAACACCGCTCGCGAGATCGGTGCCCGTGAAGTCGTAGGCGATACCAAGATTGCCAAGGTATCGATCGTCGGCGTCGGCATGCGTTCCCACGCAGGCGTGGCCAGCCGCATGTTCGAATCCCTGGCCAAGGAAAGCATCAACATCCAGATGATCTCGACGTCGGAAATCAAGGTTTCCGTGGTGATCGAAGAGAAATACCTGGAACTGGCTGTGCGCGCCCTGCACACGGCTTTCGAACTGGACGCTCCGGCCCGTCAGGGCGAGTAATCCGGTCACCTGAAGGGCGCGGTCTGACCGCGCCCTTTATTTTTTGAATGGCGCGAGCCCCTGAACTGTTCTTTTGCTCGCGCTGGTCAATACTCAGGCATATAGGGCTACGATCGCTCCGGTTGTAGGTCGGGTGCCTTTTTTTTGCAGACTGTTGTCCCTGAAATGAAATGCGTGAGGAGAAAGGTATGCTGATTCTGACTCGTCGGTGCGCAGAAAGCCTGATTATCGGTGATGGCGAAATCACCGTGACCGTGCTCGGCGTCAAAGGAAATCAAGTGCGCATCGGCGTCAACGCCCCGAAAGAGGTTGCCGTGCACCGTGAGGAAATTTACCTGCGTATAAAGAAAGAGAAGGACGAAGAACCAAGCCATTAATTTTTATCGATTTTTATGTTTGCAAACGGGGAAGAAGGTGGTTAATATACGCCCCGTGTTGCGGAGAGCTGGCCGAGTGGCCGAAGGCGCTCCCCTGCTAAGGGAGTACACCTCAAAAGGGTGTCGGGGGTTCGAATCCCCCGTTCTCCGCCATTATTTGCTTAGTACGTTGTAATCTGGCTTTTTCTGTAAGTTGTTGAATTTATTAGAAAAAGTGGTTGGAATAGAGATTAGACGGGCTATAATGCGGCGCAACAAATGCACTCGTAGCTCAGCTGGATAGAGTACTCGGCTACGAACCGAGCGGTCACAGGTTCGAATCCTGTCGAGTGCACCATTTAAGAGTTGTTTATAGCGATATAAAGAACTCGGCTTCAGCCAGTTGTGGTCTGGTCAAAAAACACAAATGCACTCGTAGCTCAGCTGGATAGAGTACTCGGCTACGAACCGAGCGGTCACAGGTTCGAATCCTGTCGAGTGCACCATTTAAGAGTTAGTTGCAGTGATGCAGGTAACTTGGCTTCAGCCAGTTGTGGTCTGGTTTAAAAACACAAAATGCACTCGTAGCTCAGCTGGATAGAGTACTCGGCTACGAACCGAGCGGTCACAGGTTCGAATCCTGTCGAGTGCACCATATTCAAGAAGCCCGCGTTTAACGCGGGCTTTTTGTTGTCTGCGATTTGGTTTTTCCTTTCACGCATCCCCTCTCATCAAAATCGACTTGAGCACTACGGCCTCGTTTCAGGTCATAGCGATAGCTCGTTGTCGACGTTCGAATACTCACCTTGTCCGGTTTGCCGAGGGCGCTCTCGACATCCCGCTGGCTCATTCCGGCGATAACGCGACGATTGATGATCGCTTCGCGGCGCTGCCTGGCATTGATCAGGTTGCCGCATTTGTCCTCCAGACGGCCAACGATGCCCGGTTCACGTCCCTTGATTGTCATACCGGATATTTCTTCGTGATTGTGTTCCGGCATGATCGGCACGACGGAGCCGGGCATGTAAGGGTGAACCTGCTGCACCGAGAGCTGCTCATCGTTGGCACAACTCAGGCTGGTGAAGGTGATGCCGCCGTCGGGCGCTTCGCATCGGTGAAGGGTGGTAGCGGCCCCGGCGGGTGGCAGGCAGAGCAGGCTGGCGACTACAAAACGGGATGTTCTGGATAGCATTCGACGTCCTCCATGACGGTCTACGCTCAAGGGTAGTCGCTACATTTTTCAACGCCGGTGTGTTTTCTTTTCAAGATGAGTCGTCGCATCTGCACGGGTCAGGACAGCACTCAGCTTTGTTGCGCAAGCGCTTGTTTCGACCGCGATTTTTTAACGTTTAAAACCGTCAGGCGGTGTATCATTGCGCCCGTCAGCCCCGCCGGGGCTTATGGAAAACCTCCATGGACTTACCCAGTAGTTACTCAGTAGCCCGTTTCACCAATCATGAATTGACTGATTGATCCTTCCGGCGTGCCCCGCTGCTGGGAGTGGAGTTCGCCTATGTCCGAAATCGAAGTAAAGAAAACACAGGAAAGCCTGCAGGATCGCCTGGCTCAGGTGGTTGAGCTGTTGCAGCGCCAAAAGGTCGTCGAAGACCTGACTCATCGCCAGGAAGGCGCGCACCACGACCGGGTCGAGAACCTGGTTCACCGGCAGAACCTCGTCGAACTGCAACGCAAACTCGATGATCTGCACTCCGCTGACGTTGCCTACATCCTTGAAGCCCTGCCGCTGGACGACCGTCTGACGCTCTGGCAACTGGTCAAGGCTGATCGCGACGGCGACATTCTTCTCGAAGTATCCGATTCCGTTCGTGAAACGCTGATCGCCGACATGGACGATCACGAGCTCCTGGCTGCGGCCAAGGACATGGACGCCGACGAACTTGCTGACCTGGCCTCCGAGCTGCCGCGAGACGTCGTCCATGAGCTGATGGAAACGCTCGACCAGCAGCAACGCGAGCGTGTGCGTTCGGCCTTGTCCTATGACGAGGAGCAGGTCGGTGCGCTGATGGACTTCGAGATGGTGACCATCCGTGAGGACGTCAGCCTCGAAGTGGTTTTGCGTTACCTGCGTCGTCTCAAGGAGCTGCCGGGCCACACCGACAAATTGTTCGTGGTCGATTACGACGGCGTGCTCAAGGGCGTACTGCCGATCAAGCGTCTGCTGGTCAACGACCCCGAGAAGCAGGTGGCTGAAGTCATGGCCAGCGATCCGGTGAGTTTTCACCCGGACGAGGACGCCTATGACGCTGCTCAGGCGTTTGAGCGTTACGACTTGATCTCGGCCCCGGTGGTCGACAAGAACGGCAAGCTGATCGGCCGTCTGACCATCGACGAAATGGTCGACCTGATTCGTGAGGAGAGCGAAAGCGAAGTCCTCAACATGGCGGGTCTGCGCGAAGAGGAAGACATCTTCGCCTCCGTCTGGAAATCCCTGCGCAACCGTTGGGCGTGGCTGGCGATCAACCTGATCACCGCCTTTGTTGCGTCGCGGGTGATTGGTCTTTTCGAAGGCTCGATCGAGAAGCTGGTGGCGCTGGCGGCGCTGATGCCGATCGTGGCGGGTATCGGGGGTAACTCCGGTAACCAGACGATTACCATGATCGTGCGCGCCATGGCGCTGGACCAGGTCAGCACCGGCAACACCTCGCGTCTGATGCGCAAGGAGCTGGCGGTCGCGTTGATCAACGGTCTGGTCTGGGGCGGGGTGATCGGTGTGGTCGCCTACCTGCTTTATGGCAGTTGGTCGCTGGGCGTGGTGATGACGGCAGCGATGACCCTCAACCTGCTGCTCGCGGCGCTGATGGGGGTGTTGATCCCAATGACACTGGCCAAGATGGGCCGCGACCCGGCGATGGGCGCCAGCGTGATGATCACGGCCATGACCGACAGCGGTGGCTTCTTCATCTTCCTGGGGTTGGCGACGATCTTTCTGCTCTGATTCGCCACCATGCAAAAGCCCGCCGAAATGGCGGGCTTTTTTGTGCCTGTGTAGTTATCTGTGCTTGTGTATTGATCTGTGGCGAGGGGATTTATCCCCGATGGGTTGCGCAGCGACCCCGGAAGAGGGCCTGCTGCGCAGTCCATCGGGGATAAATCCCCTCGCCACAAGGTTTACTCGGGGGCAGATTTCAGGCAAAAAAAAGCCAGCACTTAAGCTGGCTTGAGATGTTCGGTGTTACTCAGGACGCGTCTGCGGCCATCTCGGCGTCGTGAGCAATCAGCGACACCAGAGCGTTCTGTTGACGGTGCGACAGCTGACGGAAGCGTTGCAGCAGCTCACGCTCGTGCAGCGACAGCTCCGGACTGTCCAGGCGCATGCTCAGTTCTTCGCCCAGTGCGCCTTCCTGAATAAGACTCTGCTCAAGGCGCGCAATGATTTCGGAGTTCATGCTGCGATGATGATTGCGAGCCACCTCGGCAATGCGTTCACGCATTCCGTCTGGCAGACGTACGACAAACTTGTCAGCCGTACGGCTGGAATAAATTGCCTGTTTCAATGGGCGCATATATTTAACCGGTTAGTTCAGGGGAGCGGTTCTCGGGATTGGCCGCAGGATGTGTGATAGGACAAGCATCCGCGCCAAATGGTTCAACCTGAATTGTTAAGAGGCCCGCATCATGCCTCAAAATTGCCAGATCATTGGCGTCAATTCTGTGACAAATATTGAGCTGGGTAAAGGCGTAATGCCAGCACCAATTATCAGAAATGCGGACTGGTTTGAAAACTTTGCCTTGGCCCGCATCACTGGCCGCTTCCTGTTGCACATCTATTGATGTCCGAAGACGTCAGAACGTGCATGCTATGCGGCTTTCACTCCTTGATCCCTACTTGTACAGGATAGTGGCAATTTGCCGATTTACTAGGGCAAACCCCCATTGGAGGGCGTTTTCAGGATGGATGGCAGGCTTATTTATTTGATGGGACCTTCCGGTTCAGGCAAGGACAGCCTGATCGAGGCCGCGCGTGAGCCATTGCGCCAGTTGAACTGCGAAATCATCCGCAGGGTGATTACCCGATCAGCGGAATCGGTGGGTGAGGATGCCATCGGCGTAACGCCCGAAGAATTCGAACGACGCCAGCAGGTCGGGGATTTCTCGCTTTTCTGGCACGCCAATGGGCTGGCTTATGGCATCCCGGCAGAAATGGATGAACGGTTGCGTGCAGGGCGATCCGTGCTGGTAAATGGCTCACGGGCGAATTTGCGTCAGGCGCATGAGCGGTATCCGACATTGCTGCCGGTGCTGCTGACGGTCAAGGATGAGGTTTTGCGTGAACGCCTGCTCAGGCGCGGCCGGGAAACACCTGAGCAGATTGATGCGAGGCTGGCGCGCAATGCGCAGTTCAAGGATAGAAGGGCCACTGACTTGCCCGTGCATCTGATCGACAACTCGGGCGACCTGACAGCCGCCGTCAAGCAACTGCTGGACTTGATGCGGCTTAACGCAGCACCGGATCAAACTTGATCTTGCGCCCAGCCACCAGGGCCAGCACAAACAACACTACAAACACGCCGCAGCCAATCAGCGGCAGGGTGACTTCGGTTTCCTCGAACAGCGAAAAATGCACAACGCCACTCAATAAGGCGAGGATCAGAAATCCTGCGGCTGATTTGGACATGCTGTACTCCTGAAGATATTTCAAAAAACCAGACGTTCGGTGTCGCGCGCCGGCAGTGCTTGCTCAGGCTCATTGACTGCCTGCGCCGCGAAGTCCCCCTGATCGCTCAGCACCGCCAACTGCGGCGCTCTCTGCACCTGCAAGTAATGCGGCATACGCTGAGCCACCGGCTCAGCACGCTCTGGAACAAAATGAAAACCCACCAAAACCGCGAGGGCGATTGCATTTGCGAGCAGGAGAGTGCTGTTCATGGGGCGGACTCCGTTTGTTCTGTTATACGAACAGACAAAGCACCCGGCGTGCCAACAGTCTAACCGCTGTGAAGTCCTTTAAAAACAAGCATTTGGAAGGGTTTTTAGCAAGTGTCGGGTTGCAATCTGCAATGATGGCTTTTTGCGGTAGTGCAAATTGCACGGTAAATGTTCCCGCAGCATTGCAAGGCGCCTGCCTACACTTAAAAAACCCATGGACGACATGACAAACCAAGGGCTGGCCGTTAACATGCTCGCCGTCCGTCGCGCCGTGTCCGGCCGCGACAACTCAGTGTCTCAGTAGCTCAATTGGATAGAGCATCCCCCTCCTAAGGGGAAGGTTGGCAGTTCGAACCTGCCCTGGGACACCACTATAATCAAAGGGTTGGCGCATTTTTTTTCTGGCTCCCTGATTTTTGTTTCTGATTGGTCCCCACTTTAGTCCCCACTTCTCGATGTGTTCAGAGTTGAGCTATCAGCTTTCCAGTAAAATTGAGCTCATCAACCAATTTCCGAAGCTGATGTCTTGCTCTTCCTCCCTAGCTGTGAAATCGCATCCCCATTGACAAGCCATTTGCACCGCAACTGATCCCCGATTGCATTGGATTTGACCCACATGCTTCGTAAGTATGATCAATGCCGTCTGTGTATGGGGGTAGCCTGAAATCGGCCAGACGCGGGCAGTTGCAGTAGGTTGAAAGCAGCCGCTTCGCCAATTTTCGGGCTATCCACCTTCCGAACTCCAGCATTAAGGGTTTATAGAGCGGCCCATTTCAGGGGCACCGGCGGACTTCGCAATAGAGAGCCCACGTAGCAAAGCAGCTAAGGTTGCTGGCGTTGGTACCTCAGCATTCTTGGGCTCATTCAATCCTTAAGCCTGACTTTCGTTAAGCTGGACAACTATGCATCATCGCGCTTCTAATCGATGATGGCATTTTAATTGTAGAACACTGACCAAGCCAGGAAGGATAGGAAGATGCCGACGAAAACCGCCGAAGATTTTCTCGCCGCGTTAGCGGACGAGCTTGCAATCAGTGAATCACGATACGAGCAGGCGCGCCGTAGTTATGCGTCACTCGGTGACTGGCTCCACCGTTCGGAGTCCACCGTCGTCAAGTACGATCCGCAGGTTTACGTGCAGGGGTCCTTTCGACTGGGTACGGCGATTCGTCCTTTGAATGATGAGGAGGAGTACGACGTCGATTCTGTCTGTTTGCTTCGCACCCTCGGAACGAAGGATCTTACTCAGAGCGAACTGAAAGCGTTGGTTGGCGACGAGATAAAAGCTTACCGTAATGCTCAGAGCATGATTAAGCCCGTTCGCGAAGGGCGCCGCTGCTGGGTACTGGATTATGCGGATGGTGCTCAGTTCCATATGGACATCGTTCCGTCTGTCCCCAACGCAGCCCGCCAGCGTCTGTTGCTTGAAGCTCGTGGATTAGACTTGAAATGGTCTGAGACAGCGATGGTTATCACCGACATCGAGTCGTCTGTATATGAGGTGCTCTCGGATGATTGGCAGCGCTCGAATCCGAAAGGATATGCCGAGTGGTTCAGGCAGCGGATGGGCGAACAATTCGAACGTCGTAGGCGGGCGCTGGCGGAGTCGATCAAAGCTAGCGTAGAGGATATTCCGGACTACAGAATTAGGACGCCTCTCCAGTCTGCCATCATGATCTTGAAGCGCCACCGTGACGGTATGTTTGAAGGGCGGTATGACGAGCGCCCCATTTCGATCATCATCACCACGCTTGCCGCTCATGCTTACAACGGTGAAGAAAAGATCGCCGATGCTCTCTACTCGATCCTTTCGCGAATGGACCAGTTCGTTGAGCATGATGGACACCATTGCATCATTCGTAACCCTTCCGACCCTCTCGAAAACTTTGCAGATAAGTGGCCTCAGCATCCTGAGCGGGAAGCAGCGTTCTTTGAGTGGCTGCGGCAGGCCCGCCAAGACTTCGAAACACTTGCGGGCCAGGTCGAAAGGCGTCGCTTGATCGAAAGCATCCAGCCCCGGATGGGAGCCGTGGCTGAAAGAGCTGCCATGCGTCTCGAACCACCTCCCGGAACCATGCTACATCCCGCCACAGCCGCGGCCGTAGTGGGTGCTGCAGCAGCTAGCGCTCCGGTATTTCCGAACACTCGACGGGAGCCAACTTCGCCTAGGGGGTTTGCTTGATTTGGTGGGCGGAGGAGCCCGGCCGTGCGCAGTCCGAGCGTGCCGCAGTGTCGGACTTGGCAGATCAGAACCCTTGGCTCATGACTGTAACATGGCGTCTTGCGGCTGACTTGCAGATCGCTGCTGACTTCGATCTGCAAGTGGGGGAGCGGATCATTCCGCTGACACTCACCTACCCTGAATTTTTTCCAGATACACCCCCTTCGGTTGTTCCGCGGGATGGAGTTCGATTGTCGGGACATCAATACGGTGCCGCCGGTGAGCTCTGTTTGCAGTACCGTCCCGACAATTGGATGCCAGAAGTCACGGGCGCCATGATGATTGAAAGTGCTTATCGCTTGCTGTCATCCGAACAGTTAACCGGTGAACCTGCACTATCAGAGCACCGAACCCTTCCGGCTCAGCGAGCAAGAAACGCAGTGTTTCGCTTCCTCTACTCGCGGAACGCATGGGCCGGCTTGTTGATGGTCGAAGAGGGGCATGTGGTAGAGGCTGAAGTTCAGGAGCACTCTTACGCCGGCGTTTATGCGGCCCAGCTTGCACGTATCGGTTCTGCGGACGCTTCTCTCTGGAGCGAACCGAAGAGGCGCGGTTACGGGGCAAGCTCGTTAGCGGGTAAGGTGGTCCGTTTGCCTGATGGCGGGTCAGTCGGATGTCGGACGCTTGATGATCTGGTGGTGCTCCTTAAACGCCATGGCTTTGAATCTTTGGTCGCCGAGCTAATGCAAGCGCCTGGGTTCATGATGGTAATTATCTTTGATGGCGCTAGCATATTGGTCTCAATGGTCTTCGGCGACGTTGGATCCCGGAAGCTCATCAACTACGACCAAGTCTTTGCTGAGCTGGATGGCGTTCGCCTCGATCCTGAGTACGTTCGGCTCAAAGCCGCGAAAGTCGCAGTTGTCGGCTGTGGTTCCGTCGGATCTAAAGTCGCTGTGCACCTTGCCCGATCAGGAGTCGGACGGTTTGTACTCGTAGATGCAGATGTGCTTGCTTCGGGCAACTTGGTTCGAAACGAACTCGACTGGCGGGCGGTTGGTATGCATAAGTCAAAAGCCTTGGCAGCCCGGCTTCAGGAAGTCAGCACTGATTGCGAAGTTCTCAGTCGCACTACAGTCTTGGGGGGGCAGGAAAGTGGTGAGGCAACTTCTGCGACGATGGAGTACATCGCAGACTGTGATTTGATTATTGATGCCAGCGCCGATCCGGGGGTCTTCAATCTATGCGCGTCCATTGCACGTAGGGCGAAGAAACAGATGTGCTGGGCGCAAGTATTCGGTGGCGGCGCTGGTGGCATTATTGTTCGCCTACGACCAGGGATAGATCCGACTCCTCTCGCAGCCCGGCAACGGCTCGAAGCCTGGTATTCGAATCAGGGGGTCGAGTGGCCTGAGGACGGCGCCTCACAGCCTTACTCGGAGGTTGGCGGTGCAGGGGTGCCTTTGATAGCTGATGACGCAGATGTTTCTGTTGTTGCAGCACATTTGTCTCGTTTCGCCATTGATCTTCTTGCCCGCCCCGACTCGACGATTTTCCCTTATTCCGCCTACCTCATCGGAATGGCTGAGAGATGGATATTCTCCGCGCCCTTCGACGTACGACCAATCGACCTCGGTGCAAGCGATGGGTGGGACACAGAACAGCAGGCAGGTGATCCCGAGGCTCTCAAGCAATTGCTAGCCGACCTGCTGCCCGGAGCAGGCGATGCGGGTTGAGATCTCGGAACCCGTCAAGGACAAGTTGCGTAGGGCGCTCAGAGCCGCTGGTAGCCGGGAAATCGGTGGGGTACTCATGGGCGAGCAGATCGCGCCAGGTCATTTTCGGGTCGTCGATTTGTCGATTGATAGCGAGACTGGCGGACGGGCTCATTTTGTACGTAGCTCAGAGGCCCATGCCGACGCTCTAAGCGCTTTCTTTCGCGAGACGGGACATCAATATGATCGATTTAACTACTTGGGAGAGTGGCACTCCCATCCTCGGTTTTCGGTGACGCCGAGCACTCAGGACATTACCTCAATGATCGATCTGGTTGAGGGGGAACGGGGAATCGAGTTCGCTGTGTTGCTGATCGTCAGGTTGCACTGGTGGCGCAGGATTTCCTGCTCCTGCTCTCTGTTTTGCCGGAGCACTAACCCTTCGTCAGTCGATATATTGGAGTAATAAAGTTGATGAGCTATTTCATGCGGTCATTAATTGATTGGATCTTTCGGCGACGGTCAGTGGGTGTAACACTAGTAAGAGTTGGGGTGCCTGTCTTAGCTGTTGTTCTTGTAGGACTGACAGTCGGTGTAACGATACCCACATCACAGGGGGCCTTTATATTCAGCTGGGACTCGGCTGGCAGTACTGGCGCGTTAAGTTGGGGGGTGTTCGTTATCGCGAGCCTTATCGTCCTATTGGGAGCAGTGCTGATCATTCGCGACATCCGTCAGGAGAGTCGCAAGAAAACCATCGTCGTTGAGGCGAGAGGGTTGCGAGATTGGCAGGGGCAGCCATTGGCATCGGCAGTTCCTTCCTCAATACCGGGACGGCGCGAACAGGTGATAGTTGATCTAAGGCAAGGGATAGTAGATGGTCAAATCGCCAGCCCCGATGCGGCACTACGCCGCCTTGCTAGTCTGCCCGATGATATCGCTCGACGTTGTGATGGGTTGGACAGGTCGGATATCTCCTTCGTGCTCGGAGGGCTCGCTCCGGTACCATTTCTTTTTCTACTCGGCGTGATTGTCGACGATGAATCCCGAACGTTCATCATGGATTGGGATCGGACCCAGCATGCGTGGCGCGCGCTTGCTGATGAAGATGATGGCAATCGTTTCATTGTTACAGGGCTGGATGCTGCCAACTCGGCTGTGAAGCGAGTGGCGCTTTGCGTGTCTGCTTCATACGATGTCTTTGAGGCTGATGTACGTATTGTTGAAACTGGCGTTCCGATCATCAGATTGGAGCTGGAAGGGCGTAACACCAGTTCGCACTGGTCCGAGACGAAGCAGCAGCAGCTCGCGCAGCAGTTCATAAATACTGTGATGTCTCTGGCTCAACAAGGTGTCACCGAAATCTCCCTATTTCTGGCGGCACCCGCGAGTCTCACGCTGCGATTGGGTACGCTCTACGACAAACGTAATCTTCCTCTTATCGAAGTTAACCAATATGAGCAGAGCGATCCCAAACGATTTCCTTGGGCGGTTCGGATGCCGGTGGCAGGATTGCCCTATGCTGAGTTGACGCGACGATAGTTTCAAGGGGCGAATACCGGTAGTGATGGCGTAAGCGGCTCTTCGTGGATGGACTCTGCGCAATTCAAATGACTTAAAACAGGAGTGGTATCGTTGACAGGAAAGAAATGCGGAATGCCCCATGATTAATGAATTGGCAGAAGTGCTCCGCCGCGCTAGGTCCTTGGCTGGCAATGATTTTACGGGCGTGGGTGTGATTGTCTGCGATCCGGACACTGAGCTCCCCACTTTTCCGCTTAGACTAGAAGTCTCCATACCGAAGAGAAAGGATGTAGCCATAACTTTGGCCGAACTCTCTAGAGCTGGAAGTGATCTCCACGATGGCTTCCATGTACTCACGCCAGAACTAGATCTAGTGGCGCTCTCACAGTACTTCTCCCCGCCAATAGTAGAGGCAGCTGTCGTCAACAGAAAACGGAATTTTGGTGGGCGTTACATTGCTGCTTTATTCGGTTCCACACTACCAGGCGTTCATTTGTGCGGGATTTCGACTGAATCGGTAGGAGTCGTGATTTTTAGGCATGGGTATGAAGTTTTTTTTGAGAGTGATTAAATGTTTCTAATGATATATCCGTTAAGAGTGATCGGATTTGTTGCCATATTTTACTGCCTTTGTGTTTCGGGGGTCTACTGGCTGCTAAGCACATTCTGCCCGGATTATGCGGCCAATATGTTAACTATAGCTTTGCGCGGAGGGAGTCTTCTGAATCTGATGTTGCTGGGGTTCTTTTACTGGGGTTGGAGAAAAATATGGGCACGCTTTCCTATTCTGAATACTTGGCTTTTCCCTGATCTCAATGGCGTGTGGGAAATGAAGATTCACTACCGCAATAACGGTAAAAGTGGATTGGTTTGCGCTAGCGCTGTGATCAAGCAGACTTGGCTGAGTATGAGCATGGAAGTACTATCAGAAGAATCAGAATCACAGACTCTAGCTATCGTGCCCAAGAAGGATCCTGAATCAGGGCGCGCTCAGTTCTTCTATTTCTATCGTGTGGTACCAAAGAAAACCGATGTTGAGGCGCGAGAACCCTATGAAGGTTCCGCCAATCTGAAACTCTCCGCTTTAGGAGTTACTCAATTGGCTGGAAACTATTACACCAGTGCTGCAACTGATGGGCATTTTGAGTTGGAAAGACCTATTTGAAATCAGGAATCTCAGTACCTGGCTAAGCGTAGCTAAAAATATGGTTTGGCCGCTTCTGGTCGACAGCTACCCGCCACGATAGACAGCAGATGGCCAGACGCAGACGCTCGCCGATATCTGGTGGCCTCCTCTTCCAGGTCTGACTTAGGGGCACAAAGAGGCCGGCCATGCTGATAGAATCGGTCAAGTTATACATAACGCCCTGATGAGAATGGTATGAATACAGAATTGACGGAAGAAGAGATGCGCCGGGCGCTATTCGGTGGTTCTGAGTCCCCTGCGCCGGCTATTAACTCGCACGTACAAAACACGGTCTCGGATGTCGTGATCGTGCAACCGGTGAAGGCTGCGAAGATAAAGAAAGTCCCAATAGGCTTTACGCCCAGGCTGAGAGTCACGCTGCGGGTTGGAAATGAATTTGAAGGTAAGATGCACGAGATGGTACATGAGGCCGATACTCTAAGTTCCCTAATGGCAGAGCAAGAAGCTACTAAAGCGGCAAGAAAAAAGTTCAGATTTGTGGAAGTGGTGTCGGTCAAGTCGATGTAAGTGGGCACTCCCGAGTGGTTCGTGTCGATTGAGGCTCAAACATCAGGGGACGGTAGTCGTATCGCGGGCGGCTTAACCCCATCACCTTTTCCAAAATCTCAATGCTTAACTGGTCGTCAGTCCCAAGCCCCATATCTGACGGTGGCGACAGGCAGAAATCGATTCCTCGTGGCCGTTCAGGAGGACCTTCATGATGTCACTTAAAGCTACGAGCTTTTGGTAGCCTGCAGTGAGATAACGGAATGGCTCCCATTGTGGCTTTGGGAAGGTAAGGGGCTCGCTCCATTTTAAGGATTAGCTGATGTTTCCATACGTTTAAAATGTATTCGCATAGAGTCATAAATGTGCCAAGCATTGATGAAATAGTAACTGAGGCAAAAAAGATTAGACGAGCATTGGAGCTGTGCGATAGAAAAACAACTCCATTGATAACCATCGACTTTCCGATCATGAGTTGCAAGTTGGCTTCCTTGGTGTTTTCTTATCATGTCTTAAAGAAGTGGCCGTCGATCACAGTGCATGGCGTGTATGGAGTGGCGAGCGATCACAGCGGTAATAATACGATATCTCACTATTGGATTGAGGTTCAGGGTGTGTCAGTAGATATAACAGCAGATCAATATAATTTTATTGAAGATGATTATCTAAATTCTGAGATAATTTACTGCAGACCTTTTAGTTCTGTTTCTATTGGGTGTATTGGTGGTTTGCCTAACTATAATATATTCAAGATTTGTGGAAGAGATACTTATGTCGATGGCTTTCCTGAGTTGGGAGAAGATTTTTTGGAAGAGCTTCATTACTGCTATGAAGCATTAGGGGGGGCGGCTCTGTACACATGAAGTAAGCTCGAATTTATTCAATGTTTTCTGATGACGACCATCAGCGGCCAGTGAGCCAATTCAGGTATCTGCCTGTTGCATCAGGCAGAAGGGCTTGATCGGACAACCTTGCTTGTTCAATTCAATCAGCGCGGTACCTGCTGCAACGTCTTGATATCAGGCTCCCATGCTGCGACCGGCAGCAGGCTTTCTTGAGGGAGAGCGCCGCCACAACCTTGTTGGATTACGTCTCGGGCAAGTCGAGTAGGCCGAGGATCAGGTACAACTCGCGCCTCATCGCCTGTCGGCAATGGCCAATACGCGTGATACTCAAATTAACTTCCCATCTGTATTATTTAGATCGATTGAGTATATTAGATTTACTTTTAATTCTATTTATTAATTTTGTGTTCGGATAACTAGCTGTAGCTCTGCATAAATGTATGCAAATGCAATTCCGATAGCAAAATAACCAGAAAATCAGTGAGTTAGAGTTAATTTTAGACGGATTGACGTGTCAGCTCGTGTCGCGAATGATCAGCGTCACAGGCTTCGACAACGAGACATATGCGATGCAAATTCAAACTACTGAGCAGGTTTGCGAAATCTTTAAGATTTCACGTTCAACGCTTTATCGGTTATCGAAGAACGATCCCACCTTTCCACAGCCGTTGCATTTCGGTCGCGCAATTCGCTGGAACCTCGCAGACATTTGTGAGTTTTACGCGCAGCAACGACACGCCTCGCAAAAACGGGCATAAAAAAAGCCCGCGCGAGGCGGGCCTTTCCTTAATTACGTTCAGCAGCTGATTTCTTGGCGGAAACCTGCGGAACGCAATCGGTGAACACAGTATGTATATGCCTTTGCAGATCTGCAAGCATCAATTCTGCGTGCGTGTTCACCGCCGATCAGGCGGTGGTCGATGGCGGCAATAGCTTATTGTTTTGGCATATCTTCACTTAGCGATACACCTCCATCCCGATTCTTTGAGCCAGGCGGTGTGTTCAATCGAGTGTTGACAGAGGCCCCGTATCTGGCTCGCTGTAGCGATAACAAAACCGCCGCGCGAGTTCGCCCCCGCGAGCACGCCATTCGCTATCCATACATGCAGATCAATCGTCCAGGGATGGTGTCTTGGCTGATCTTCGACCTCGATCACATTAATTCACTTGCCTGGGACGACGAAGGTCTGCCGCCGCCGAACCTGATCGTGCGGAACAGGAATAATGGACATTCACACCTTTTCTACGCCATTCCCCCGGTCTGCACGACTGAGAACGCCCGAGACAAGCCGATTCAGTACATGAAGGCGGTCTACACCGCCTTTGCCCTGCGCTTAAAGGCCGATACCGATTACAACAGCGGCCCAGTCGCCAAGACTCCAGGGCATCCGTGGTGGTCGACCTTAGAGTTGCATAACCACGTCTACGAGCTAGGCGAACTGGCCGATTATGTGGAGCTGGAGGTTTCGCCCTGGAAGACGGGGCCACAGCTGGAAGACCTCCCGCACTCCAGACACTGCATCCTGTTTGAACAGCTTCGCTATTTCGCTTACAGCATCGTGAACCAGGAGCGCGAGCGCGGGACGCTTGCCACGTTGACACGGCGACTGGAAGCCTTCGCTCACAACCATAACAAGTTCGCTAGGAATGGCTTTACCCAGGACTTAATGCTGTCCTCAGTAAGAGCGACGGTCAGATCCGTCGCACGTTGGACGTGGACGCACTACGAGGGCAGCGCCAGATGTTGCCGGGGGGCGATGGAACTCGACAAGTCGTTACCACTAAACGAGCGTCAGAGCCTCGCAGCCAGGCGCACCCACGAATTGCGGCATAAGGCTACCGAATCGAAGATCCGAGCGGCGTGCAGAGGACTCCAGGAGCGCGGTGAAAAGCTGACTCAAGCCTCGATAGCCAGCTTTGCAGGTCTCTCTCGGCAGACGGTGGCCAACTATGGCCACGTCCTGGATGAAGTCTCGCGGCCGCAGATCATAGCCGTCCTGGGCGCGGCTAAATCCCCTTGCATGCAATCACAAATCGTCGCTGGCACCAGCGATCGAGGAAGCGAATGCAATCATTCCGCGGCCCCTACCAGCGCGACCTTGGATGTTAATTATGGTGCACATCAGGTAACCGCCCCTTTGACGTGGGCTTTGAAAAGCAACTCGCGGGAAGTGGGGGTAGACAAGGAGGCCGGGGGCTCTGCCCCTCTCGACCCCGGCAGAGCTGCGCCCTGCACCACAGGTCAGAAACAATCCAGACGACACCAAACAGTGGATTATAGATTGTGCAAACACTCAAGCGCCGAGACAACAGCTATGAACCCGAAATGCCCCCTAGAAGGGAAAGAAGTGAGTTCGAGTATCGGCGTGCAGCCTGGAGACTATGAAGGGAAGCCAACAGAATTTGGATAAAATCGTACGCTAAGCGTGCGGCCTGTCAGGTCGAGACGCTGTGTGAGCCGACTAGGCCAGCGACTCTGGCCTATGAGTTGAAGTTCGTGGCTGCGAGCTTTGAACAAGGCAAGGGCCATTATTCAGCGTGAAGCATGATGAACAAAAATGATCAATGGGCCTTTTGGACGCTTGTAGATCCTTGCATAATTAACTTGCGACTTAGTCGTGTACCATAGGGTGGTTACAGGGATCCGAAAGGATCGCACCCCGTTACTGCGAAAGCAGTTCGCCTAGCGCGACGCAAGAACGACCTGCCCCGTCGAACGTACGCAATCGATGGCTGAGAATCCCTCCTAGAGAGGGATTCGCCGTTTCTGGCCCCCGATTTTCCTCTCATAACGTTTTGGGCCGATTCCGGACTTCTTTCGGACACTGACCCTTTGGCTTTTTCTGGGAATCGGCCGCGACCTTGAAAATGCTGACCCCTTCTTTTTGATTGGCATTCCCTCAAGGCTTCAAGCTCTATGGACTCAACCTGACAGGCCGCACGCTTAGCGTACGATTTTTTCGTATTCGCTATCGGCCCATAGGAGTGCTTATCGTCGGGGTATCTGCGTGCCTGGCGAGGCGGCATGCCCAATCTTTGATCAAGCGCCTGAGGCGCTTGAGAGGCCCCGGAAGGGAAGGAAGTGAGTTCAAGCATCGACACGCATCCTGGAGGCTGTGAAGTGTCAGGCGAAGGGCGAAGAGATACCGCGCGATCTAGTGAAGCCTCAACGTCCAAGCGCTTGCTAGGTGGCATCAGAACGATATTGATAGGGAGCTGAGAAGTAGTAAATGGATCGGATAAACTGGGTAGAGCCATCCTTTAACGGAGCGTAACGGTGGCACCTGGACCTGCAGCAGAGTCAGTCCGAGCACTGGTGCCAATGCGGCTGCGATGATAACCGCATGATCCATCGTGGGCAGATCAGGCAACAGCAAAATCGAGCTGCCGACATTTGCGATAGCGGCGAGGAGAGCGGATAGGGACCAACTTACGATTTTAATCTCTAGCTTCCGTGCCTGAAGCGCGATTACTAGTGCAGTAGGTAACAACACTCCAGTTAGGCCGTAGCTCAGTATAGGACGGAGCGCGACTGTGGTCATCAGGGCTAGGACCCCGCATAAGATCAGTCCGGGAGTTCGATGATGCATCGCCTGAGCGATAACTAGCCCAAGTGCTATGACGAACAGAATGTTTAAATGCCCATTATCGAAATATCTCGAATACGGCCATTGGCTCAGGATGGCGAATAGTAATATCCCACTCAGATATTTCAATCCGATTGGACGACTGATTGGCTGCCGGACAACATTTGCCGCAATTGCGAGACAGAATAAGGGGTATGCAAGTCGACCGATAATCCGCATCGAGGACAGATTTTCCTGGATTTCATTTGGTAGCACGAACCAGGTGTGATCGATGATCATCGTAAATAGTGCGATCCACTTAATTAGATCGAGCGAGCTGTCTCTTTCGAAAGTATTCATCGTTAGTCTGCAGCGGCTATTTGTTGTCGTTAATTATATATGGCTTTTGGTCTTGTGATATATATTTATTATGAGGATGCTGTTAGCTTGCTGCTTGTATGTGCGGTAGTGCTGGTAGATAATTATGCCTAGGAAGTAAGTAGCAGTTAATGGTTGTGTACCGAACTACCCCCGAGCAGCGATAGGGGTAGGGAGGCAAAAACTAAAATAGCCCGGTCGGGTGCTCGCTGTTATTCGTATATATCCGGTTGACTCTATCAACTGGCTCGGACGCACTTTCTCCATTCTACGACTAACAATTAGAGGCCTCGACATGCAAAAAGTTATTACCTCCGTGCTGGTTACCAGCATTCTCCTCTCTCTCACTGGCTGCGCTGGTACTGGGTTGCAGGATCAGGATGGATCCCGCAACCAGACCCTGACCTGGGGCTCCATCGGCACTATCGCAGGAGCCGCCGCAGGTGCGCTGATCAATAAAGACAACCGCGGCAAGGGCGCACTCATCGGCGCGGGTGTCGGTGGCCTGGCCGGCGCTGGTTATGGCGTCTATGCCGACCGCCAAGAAGCGGAACTGCGTAAAGCCACTGCTGGTACCGGCATCGACGTACAGCGCCACGGCGATGACATCAAGCTGGTGATGCCTGGTGCGATCACGTTCGCTAATGGCTCGACCGAACTGTCTCCTGCTGCCCAATTTAACCTGGACAAGCTGTCTGGTTCCTTCAAGCAGTACGGAGAAAACAACATTGAGGTGACTGGCCACACCGATAGCATTGGTAGCAACTCCAACAACATTGAGCTGAGCCAGAAGCGCGCTATCAGCGTCGGCAAACACCTAATCGCCCAAGGCATCGATAAAACTCGCATCCAGATCTACGGTGCTGGCCCGTCCCAGCCGATCGCAAGCAACGGCACGGAGGAGGGCAGGGCACAAAACCGCCGGGTCGAGATCCGCCTGAAGGCACCGATCCAGCCCGTGGCCATGGATAAGGCTCAGTAATGAGCCTGCGCCTGGCTTCACCGCCAAGCCTGGATGTCGCCCTGCTCCTGATGCAGGGCGAGCACCTGGAAGCGGTCGCACTGTTGGTTGAGTCCGGTGCTGTTGACCTGATGGAGCTTGAGGAACTGAAGATCAAAATTGGCGTATATGCCGAGATTGGTTCCAGCACGAGGATCCGGCTTGCTCCAGGTACACGCGAAAAACTGCATCACGGCTCTGTTGAGGTTAAACAGATGATCCAGGCTTGGCGCGAAGCGCAGCAGGACCTGGTGCGGGAGATAAACGATGAACGCACTTAGTATTTTCTGGCCCGGATTCACGACCGCTCGCCGGATCGCTCGCAGTCCAGCGCGCTTTCTGGTCGCCGGCCTGGAGGCCTGTGTCGACTGTGGTCGTGATGTTTCGATCCCTGGTTTCCGCTGGCTCGCTGCTCTCGTGATGTTTGCTCTGGTTTCCGCTGGCTCGCTGCTCTCGTGATGTTTGCTCTGGTGTTCGGTTGCGGCGCTGCAGCGATGACCTGGCCGTTTGCGATCGCCGGCCTGACGTACGCCGCTCACACCGGTCAAACGACATCTGGATCTGCTGTCCTGGGCATGCTGTACGTGACTGCAGCCGCTTACTTGCCCTTGCTCACTCCTCAGCTGATCGAGCAATGAGCCCGCTGATACACAAATCATGCGATCCGGTTGAAAATTGCGAAGTAAAGAGGACTGAAATCATGAAAATCAAAATCGCCATACTAGTGCTGGCTCTGGTCGCCCTGGTTGGGTGTGGCGAACAGAAGTTGAATCAGGTCATGCCGAAAGCTGCGACTACTGACGCAGTTTACAGTGCGAAAGCCTCGCAATATCTGGAGGATGCACTCGGCACACCCAAGGCAAAAAAAATCGAACTGACCTTCTGGAATGAGAAAAGCAATCCAGACACCGGCTATTTATCCTTGGTCGTCGATGGCGTCGAAAAAGTCCGTCCCATTGACAACTACGGTGGCGTCAATCGCCGAACAGCAAGCACTGATGGATTTAAGTTTGTCTTTGAGAATGGCACTTGGCGGGCATATGTAGCTGAGAAGGATATTGAGACCCATGGTGAGCATCCCCAGGAGTTCTATAACGAGATGACCGGAATACTTCGCCGGTACTGATCAAACTTCGCAAATTACCCCCTCAATGAGGGGGTTTTTTGTGGGTGGGATATTAATAATCAAGCCATAGTTTGTAGCTATCAGTTTGAGGGTTGTGGGCGCTAAATTCTTCTTCGTGTTTGATTATTATGTGCTGACGGAATTGCAAAAATATTTGCCTGATTAGAAATATGCAATTGGAAGGTTTTGGTGCCGGCTCTTAAAATTTAGCATTAGAAATTCGAAAGGAAAGAGTATGAGCATTACAGCGGATAAACTTAACCGCGCTTTGGCTGCTCTCCGTGAGATCCAAGTCAAGGCGGGCGAATTACCTGAAATCTGTGAGCACGACGCTCACGTAATAGCGGCCCTGGCTGGGACTGTAGAAATAATCTTAGGTGAGGAGATTAAAAATGCTGCTTAAAGAGGCCTCAGTGATAATTCCACGGGCGATTGGGATTGGCTTAATTATCTACTTTGGCCTTGTTGTTCCAGGGCGTGAAGCGACACCAATACCTCACCCAAATACATTCGCTGACATCCAGGTTTCGCCGGTTCCAGTTCCACCAGTTTATACCAGGGAGGCTGATCATGAGTAAGCTCAAAACAGTCGCAGGTTATTTGACCGGCTACAGCCAGACGAAGAATGCTGCGCGCGAGCTGAAATACTCAGTTAGCTTGCCGATCTACTTTATTAAAGGGGGTTACCGCTGGTTCAAGGCTATTCGTGACCAGGCGAAAACTGATCGTGAACTGGCGGAAACTGATGATCGCCTGCTCTGGGATAAAATGTGCACAGATTGCACAATTACTAATGATTCATTGCGGCGTGCCTATAAGTCACTTTTATTCGTGAACGCGATTCTTGTTCTCGGCATAGCTGGGGTGCTCGGCAATTTGGTTGCAAGTTGGGACCGAGGTAGTCTGGTGATTTTTGCAAATTTGGCCTTTCTGAACATGGTGTGCATGATGCTTTTCCAAAATGCATATCGCGTGAACATGGCCTATTCGCAAAGCGCTCCACCAGTAATTAAATTTATGAGGGATGTTATCCGTAATCCGAGTTTGCTGGTCGGTAAAAAATTGCCGGCTGATTATCAAGTTCGGATGAGGGCCAAGTGATGAACAGTTTTTCACAGCTAGTTTTGTCCTGGATGTTTGGGCGTTGGATATTTCACTCGTCAGAAGTTACTGATTTCGTTGCCCAAGACGTAACACCACTGACAATTTTTGCGTCCGCATTCGCAACACTTGGCCTCGCGATGTTCGGCGCGCTGGCGGCCTGGGCCATGTTTCTTGGCATCTTCAGATTAAAGAACAATGGTAATTTTTTCGGTGCGAAGGACGGCAATGATGCCTTCTTTTATCCGCTGAGGGTTGTTATTGCACTTTCTTTGATTTCCCCGGTTATCACTGTTTCGAGCGCAGGAGGGACATCAGTGTCACTGACTCCAGGGCATTCGCTTGTTGCCGGTCTGGCAAAGTCGGCCGCTGAGTATGGCGATACTATGCAACACGATGCGTTCGAACTGATGCATCGCCATAACTTATTTAAAGATCCTAAGTATCAAGTTGAGGTGGATGCCAAAGTTGCTCTGGATATGCTCAACTCTTGGAAAGTATCGGCGACACAATTAGCTGCTCTCAAAGTTTTCAAGGATCCAAATGACAAACTCATTGATCTGACAGGGCGTGCACTGGCGGAAGAAGCACTGAAGGTCAGGTGGAATCAAGTTCATGGCGATAAATATCCAGCTTCCGGTAGTGCTGCTGCGGGTGTATATATCGCTAACGCGGGGCGATCTCTGCAAATACCCCTGATACCACCAAGCGACGATCTCGCTCGCGCCGTTGCGATGGGGGTGCAAGGGCTAATCGAGCCGGATGCAGTGGACGGAACAGTTGGGCGTGAGCTAGAAACTGAAGGCTGGTTTTGCAAAGCGGGTTGGCTATCGTCTATGACATGCTCTGCCGAATACGCACAAGTCAAAAGGAATAACTCAGCATCGATTGAAGCGGGCATTACAGCAGCGCAGCGACAGATCTGGATTGGTTTAGTCGAACACGCTGTTGGGCAGGCAATCGCTCTACGAGACGGCTCGGCAAGTTCTGCCGAGGCAAAGCGGTTTTTCGAGGAGAGCATTAACTGGACATCTCAAACAGCAGATTGGTACAAGAAAACTGTAGAAAGCGCGATTGCCACGACTATAGCCACCGATCAAGCGGCTCGCAGCGAGGCTTATTTCGATGAAGTGAAAAGCTGGGGTTGGATGCTTGGTGGTACTTTCGTGTTACGCGCAGCGAGCGACTTCTCGCGTGCGTCGAGTTACGCAGAGGGCGCGACAGCACAGATGATGCCAAAGTCCACGCTTTCGGCTATGACTCCGGGCGACTCGCTTTCAAAACTAGTCGAAAGTGAAGCTCTTGCTCAAATTCAACCAGGCAACACCGGTGCTGAAAAGTCGCTGCTGACCAGAGTTTTTTCGCTCGATATCCTCAAGCTTACGACCGGACCGAGCAACCAAAATATTCACAACATTGCAGCATGGGGCCGCTCGCTTGTTGGCACGGGCATTGGCTTTTTTGCGGGTGGGACGATAGCCCAATATATTCCAGGTTTGAGCTCAATCACTGATGGGACGCTGCCAAAAGCAATCGGCGGAGTAATGATTATCTCCGGCGGGTTGCTCGGCTACGTGATGCCTCTACTGTTTGCGATTTATGGACTGATGGGAGCAATCAGCTGGCTCGTCGCAGTGGCGACGACGTTTTTTGGAGTGACGCTCTGGTCCGCTGGTATGGCCGCGCCGAAAGGCGAAGAGCACACCTCGCAATTGTCGGCGAAAGGGTGGAACGCCTTCATCTTCATCTTCCTTTATCCTGCATTGGCCGTGGGTGGTCTGGCAGCAGCGATCGTTATCAGCGCTGTCGGTCTGGCCATGGTCCAGGCGATGGCCATGGGGCTTTGGGGGATGTTTGATCCGGGGGTCGCCGATGTCGGCCGTCCGCTGGAAAGCCTCGGCGGTATCCTTATCGGCGGCTTGCTGATGGTTGTTGTGATCATCCTTCTGAGCTGGAACGTAGTCGTTACCTCTGCTCAGTTGATCACCAGTTTCCCCCGTAGCGTGCTGAACATGATTAGCCTGTCTGAACCTGGCTTGAATCCGTACGAGAACAGCATGCAAGGGATCATGGGTGGCCTTTCGATGAGCACCCGGCAGATGCTGACCGGATCTATCAGCAGGGCGATCACCCCATTCCGACCGCCACAGCCCCCGCAGGGCGGCGGTGCTTAATACCGCACTTTATATGTCGGCGAGTCTACCGGTCTGGAAGCTCGCCGATCGTATATGCGCGTGGTGCTGAACCTTGGTTGGCGATATCGGCCTCATGCTCCAAAGCATTGGTCGCGTCGGTTGCGCGGGTTGTCGATATTGGCGAACCATTCGACTGCGGCCGGCACCTCAGCCAGGGTCTGAAACTGCGCTGCCGTCAGACGACGGTCTGCTGGGGCTGGCAATAGCTCGCCAGAGCCGGATGGGTGATGTCCTTCATTTTATGCCGGGCCCTGCAGGCCGACCCGCAGCGTGCTCACTCGCAACCCATTCCCAATACTTACGGATTGAACGGTCTACCTCAGACTCCGGTACCAGGTGTTGCCAGCGCTCGGATTCTTCGTCCATCTGAGTCTGAGATCCCAACTGAGGGCCGATTTCAGCACCTGCAGCTTTGAACCTGGCCCGAGCTTTGTCCCAGAACCCGTACGATAGCTCGTACTCGTAGAGGGGAATGATTGGCACCTGGTGCGTTTGCCAGAGGTGCCATAGCAGTGCCAGTCCGTTGCCCTGACGATGATGCTCGGGTGCTATCTCGATCTTGTTGATATACACCCGGTCCTTGAGCACGTTGAGGCTGTAGTCAACATGGCCGATGCGGACACCGTCCCGCTCAGCGACGATAAACGATCCCGTCCCTGGAAACGGAAACTGGAGCCTCTGGGTGTCGTTGGAATGGTCGATACGGATCGACAGTGACGACAGACTGGTTGTCAGGCTGTTTGAAGCGCGCCGCTGGAAAAAATCGCGCATTGGGTCAAAAAGCGACATACGGCCTACCTGTCTAAAAAGTTCGCGTATTTTATCGGTAATTTTCAAACCTGCTGGGAATTGAGGCGAGGAGGGTAGGTCGGTAGCATCCAAGTCATGAAACCTCACCTGAATGATCTGCTCCTCGATCACATCATTAACTCCGTTCCCGTCCTGCAGATCGGGCGTGATCGTATGGCCTACTATCCAGGGGCTGCGTTCGCCGGCCTGGCCTGCAACGCCTACCCGCAATCCTGGAGAGCCAAGGCATCGAAAGAACCCAGTGGTTCACTTTGGTTCGCGATCCACCTTGATGCGATCGGAATTTACTGGGAAGTTGACTATGTTGCATGGGCGAAAGGCTGCGCTTTCGTCTCTACCCCCGAGCATCGATTCTATTGGGCGCACGGCAAACCCGGGCTGGCTGAGAGGGTGCTGCGCTCCTTGTATCTGGACTGGATGCTTCAAGGTGCTCTTGCGGCTGAGTACGGGCCTGATTATTTACCAGGGTTAGCCGGCGACCCAGTGCTCCTGGACGAGTACAGCGAGTACCAGGAGCAAATGGTCCAGCTACTGAGCAGATTCGCAATCGAGGCGCGATAGGTTGAGCAAGCATTGACGACAACCGCGAATATCCTTAGATTGAATCCAGTAGCCGAGGGAAACGAGGGCGAAAGCCTCCACCCGCGGACAAATGAAAGTGATTAACGAAGAAACCACCTCACGGTGGTTTTTTCGTTTCTGGCGCCGAATTTACCAGCAATCCTTCAAAGCCTCCCCCTGGTGCGCAAGGACATGTCCCGCCCCGGCGCTCACCGGTTTCCCTTCTCGGCCCGCGCAGCGGGCATAAAGATCCCGGCCGAGGCCGGGATCCTTTAAGGCGCGAGCCGACAAGACTACCAATCCAGGACCTGGACCTTGCCAGGCACGCCCGTGGGCGCCGCGCGAGGCTTTGCCGCCGGCGCGGGTGCCGAAGTTTCCAGCGGCATGAGCGGCTCGGGTGCTGCCGGCGCGGCCGGCATAGGGCGAGAAGCAGCCGGCTGCGCCGGGGACACGGGAGCTTTCAGCTCAAGGGCCTCATTGACGTAGCGCAGGTATTCAGCGCCGGCCTGGACTTTCGCCCGTTCAGCCTGGTAATGCTCATCGAGCTTAGGGCTGGTCCCGGTAGCGATCCAGCTTTCGCGATCGAGATCAATGAAGGCCTCGAACGCGACGGGATCAATGCCCTGGAGCGGCTTGTACGGTGCTGGATGCCGGCGCAGCATTTCGGCAACGGCGGGATCCTTGTCTTTGTCCGCCAGCAGCCGCTGGAAACGCTCCTGCAGCGCATCACGCTCGGTACTGATCTGAGTCTGCATGGTCGTCAGGCGCTTCTGCAGTCCGGCAACTTTAGCCGCAGCGGTACGCTTTTCCCCGGCCAGGCGTTCCGCCTCGGATTTCTCCGCAGCCGCTACGCGAGCCGCTTCTTCGCGGATCCCCTGGGTAACGTGGCCCGCGCCGGCGGCAACGGCGATGCAGAGCGCAGCGACGCCGATCGCTTTCAGGAAGCGCCCCGCCTTGTCGTTTAGGGGCTCGCCGGTGATAACAGCGCTGACCTGGAGCAGTTCGCCATGCTGGGCGAGGAGATGTGCGGAAGAGTTTTTCATGCTGCTACCTCCTCAGCGGCCTGTTCAATTTGCTGCTCGGTCGGGAATGTGAACATCGGATTGAGACGGATCTGGGCGCGGCGGATGGTGCCGCAACGATTCACCGCAGCCAGGGCCGTGAATTTTTTCATCGTCAGCGACCGGATTTCATCCGGCGACACGAGCGGGATCTCGCCAATTTTTACGCTGCCAGCCGGCCGCTCCCGACGAATTGCGGCAGGCAGCTGCTGCCATGCCTGTTCAGCGCCCAACTTCTTCGCCAATTCAGAGACAGTGCTGATTGCCTGGCCGACATGACTATACGAGCGCCCCACTTTGATCATCTCGTCTGATGTCTGCGCTTTGGCAGCCAAAGTTCCGGTGGAGTAACCGCCAGCATTGGCCCCATACAGATTTGCGGTGGCCACCGGGTCCGTGGTGTTGGCCGCGACTTCGGAGAAAACGACGCGAGGCGCAGCGCCAAGGCGCTGAGATACATAATCGAGGGTCATCTCAGAGCCGACTTGCATGCTCACCACAGAACGGAATTGATCCAGGAGCATGATCGTGGCCTGCTCGTCCTGCAGTGCAACCTGCAGACCATCGAGGCCCTGAGTGGAGTACAACGCGCACAGACCGAGAGAGCGAGCCTTCGGAAGGATGGCAAGCTCTTCATGCGAAACCAGATCCTGCGCCTCGTCGACGACCAGCAGCACGGGCACCTGGCCTTCTGCTGTCCAACCATCGCCGCGGCGTTTGATCGCCGAGTAAAAGCGACGCTTGGCCAGGGCGGAAATGGCAACGCCAGTCTGGGTATCAGGCAGAGCCAGGCCAAGCATTGCTCCGTACAGGCAATCCTCGATCTCGATGCCTTCAACAGTGTCAGCCCATGCACCGAGCTCCTGGTCATTGATCAGTGTGCCGAGCCAAGTCTCCAAGTTGAGTTCAATTGATGAGCGCGTTTCATTGGCTTTTTCCATATGCCGCGTCATGAAGGCACTGTATGCACGGTGAAGATGGCCTGGCAGAAGATCGAAGCAATTGCTGTTTTCCTCGATGATTTGCTTAGCGCGAGCGCGGCTGCCCGATTCAAAAGTCAACTTGTAGATGGATCCGAGCGTCCAGGGCCACTCGCCCGGCTCGATGGCATTCATCATCGCCAACACCTTAGCCGCGCTGCGCAATAATTCCCGAGCGAACTGCTCCCACTCGTTCCCGCCGACATCGCCGGCATTGCCTTTATCAGAAGAGAAAAGTTTGAACAGGGTTTCGGCTACTTCATCCGGCAGCAGCCCTTGAATGGGGTTGAATGCGGCATTTTCAGGACTGATTACCTGGAAGCCAGGCAGGCCTAGCAACTCGGTTGGCAGTTGACCTTTACCATCCAGAACAAGCAAACCGCCCGCTTTTGCAGCCTGCCACTGCCAGACAACTGGACGAATGACAGCCGCAGTTTTACCCGTGCCTGTTTGGCCCAGTACGAGCAAATGCGTAGAAAGGTCTCCCACCGACAGACCGAAAGGAATGCCAGCTTGAGCAGGGCTATACGGATCCCGCCGTTCAGCAAAAAGATCAGTTGCAGTGCCCAGGTTGATGAGCGAAGACTTTTCGCCCATTGCTCGTTCGATCTGTTCATTCAATGCGCGATCGAAGTCCGCGAATTTACTTTTACCTTCCTGCTCGATCAGCTTGGGATACGCGCTCACCGCGAGCGCCTCACGGGCGGCGGCTGCACGGGTTTTCGAGATTGATGCCAGATCGAAAATGCAGAGGAATGACCATACCGCCGCAGCACCCGCGGCGACCGGCGCGATGAACCAACTCAACGAGTCGGCGGCAACGAACAGGCCGGCCAGCAGAATGGCGATACCGGCGACAGCCATAGGGATCGACTCATCAACCAGCGCTTTGCGCAGGTACGACACAGAAAGGTCGTCAGGGACAATCTGGCCATCCACGGGATTGCCGTCGCGGTCATATGTCCACGCCCGATAAGAACCCACCAAGTCGGCCGGCGCTTGAGGTGGCGTCACTCGCAGCAGCACGCGAGCACCGAAGTCCTTCACATCCTGGATTTCATCGTCAGTCAGCAGCACACCGGCCGGGACCATCAAGCGCCAGGCCGAAGGCGTCAGACCGAGCGAGCAACGGAACAGGTAACCACCGGCTACGGCAATACACAGACCGGCAGCAGCGGAACCCCATTGCCATGCCAGACTAGATCCGGTGCGACCCAGCAGGTATGCGGTAGCAGATACCAGCACGAGCGCCCCGACACTGAGCGCAAAATTCCGGGCGCGCAGGCGCTTCTGGAGTCGAGCGCCCGCATGGAGTGCGGCGCGAGAGTAGAAAGCGCGGCGCGTAAGTGACGCACGATCCGATGGGAGGGCCTCGATCACATCGTCATGCAGGATCTGACCGACGGGCCAGCCGCGAGTATCCGCGCTGAGTTGTGGGCCAAGCGCAGCGCGAATGGCCTGAGTACGGCGCTCGCGCCAGGCGCGTTTGGCTGCCTCGGGATCTGTGATCCAGAGAAGCAAGCTTGCCATGTACTTCTGGAATTGCGTTAACATACAAATTCTTCCTTTCGTGGGTTTTCCTGCCGCGAAACGGCTCACTTGAGTTGCCGCTCAAGTGAGCCAACCTTTCACTCGCTCGGTGTGATAAGACGCCGAGGCTTTCCAAGCTTTACGGTTTCTTCTTCGATCAAGGCCACCACCACCGCGTGTTTTACGCGACGCTGAAAATGCTCCAGCTGGGGCATACGGCCTGTCACCGTCACCTGCAGTACGTCTGAACTGACTGCGTCATAGAGTGCGTGGGGACTTGGAAATAGGCGCAAGCTGGCCAGGTCAGGTTTCTGGTTCAGCTCAACTGCACGAATCAGGGCACGGTTTTCCACCTCCAGGATCGCTACCCGGTACTCAGCGGCCACGAGGCCGGCATGCATAGCTGCCTGAGCGGGATCGCGCAGATCATTGATCGAGTCGCGCGCCTCTTGAGCCTCGACTTTCTTGGCTAATTCCGGCATGCATTCTTCGATCGGACACGCCGCTGCGTTACCAACAAAAGCGGCAATCATTGCAGCCGCCACAAACGCCAGTTTTTTGCTATCCATCACATCGATCTCCCTTGCTTCGCTTCTTCCTGGGTTTGTTCGTTCCCTTGGTGCATTTGCTTTTCCTGAGAGTTGACCTCGTTCATCTGCACCAACATGCGCTCACTACGCTCGCGCAAGTGAGTCGCTTCGGACTTACCCTTATCGTCCTTGTCATGCTCTGCTTGGCGTTGTTGGTGCTGTTTCTGGATCGCATCCATGTGCGGATCACGGGCCAACTTGTCGAGGCCATCCATATCGACGCCCACAACTGCTTTGAATTGCTCGCGCTCTTCGCGCTTGGCTTTGATCCAGGCCTCGGCGTCGTAGCCGAGAATCCGCGCCTGTTTCTTACGGCCGCGGAAATCTTCATCATCGCTATGGGTAGCCATGCGATTTCTCTCCTTCATGTGGTGCGCGTTAGCGCTGTTGGTAGTGTTGGGAGGGGGTCTTGAGGTACTGCTCAGCCGCCGGCACAAGTGTGGTCAGAGATACAACGACACCGATAACCAGGCCGGCGCATAGGTCGAGCAATCGGGCCTTGCCGGCGCGATTGCTCGCGGCGGCAAAGTCGGCCGAGATCAAGCGAAGTGCGTTGTCTTTGTCCTGCTCGAAGTACTTCATTCGTTGGACCAGCACGGCGTTCTTTTCTCTCTCTGCTTCGAATTTGCCTTTCAGCTGATTCCTCTCGGCAAACAGATTTGCCGAGCTCTCACCTACATTGGCCATGGCAAGGTTGATCTTCATGCTCAACTCATCGATCGCGATCTGAGCCGCTTCGTCTTGCACATGGCGTTTGGCGTCAACGATCGAGTCAGCCAGTACCTGCGCGATCGACTCACGCAAGGCCGCCCTGAACTGCATGTCATCTGCCGACCGCAGCAGGCGGTCAGGCAAGGCCCCCAGTTGTTCGCTCAACAGGGAGGCGCTGGCAAGATGGCCAGCAACACCGTCCAGCCTATCGATGAGTTTCACAGACTCTTCCAGGATGCCTGGATAATCGCGATTGCCGCGCAGAAGAACGTGGAGTCGCGTCACTTCATCAACGAGCTCATCAATCGAGCGGATTGCGCCGCCGATGTCACTCATGGCGGCCACCCAGCGAATAGAGCAGGTACGGCGCGATCAACTGCTGTGAGGTAAACGATTTGCCGACCCCGCCCTTGGTCGAAACGACCATCATGCGCAGGCGATCGCGTTGACCGAGGATCTGATCGAGGCGCTTGAACACCACATTGATCATTTCACGCACGGTTTTCGAGCCGGTCACGGCACGCATCAGGCGGGTATTGAGCTTGGCGCGGTCGAGGTCACCAGCCTGCTCGGCCTCGATGATGATGCTGCGCAGGCGATCAGCGATCGCTTCGCGCTCTTCGGAGATCTCCCACTGAGTCAGACCGATGCGCCGACTACGGCCATAGCGTTCGATTCGAGGCATGACAAGGAGCTCGGTGCCGGTCTGCTCAGCCAAATCGAACACTTCGGCAAACGCTTCGCGTAGCGCGAGATCCGTGGTGTCCTGGGTGCGACTGGTGATGTCGTTGAGCAGGATGGCAATCGGGGTTTGCTTATCGAATTCGCGGATCAGCTTGATGGTTTTGAAGGCGTTATCAACATCCTGGCCTTCGTCGCGTACGGGAATCAGAGTCAGGTCGAAGTGCCGCAGTAGCATCTGCTCACCGATGGCCATGATGGTCTTGCTCGCTGTCTCATTGCCACCGATGTCCAGAACGAAGCTGTCCAACCCGCTGCCGTAGATCAGGTGTTCAATTGACGCGCCAGGGTCACTACCAACTGGGAGTTGCAGCGGGCGGATTCGCGATGCAGTGAGCCACGACGAATCGAGGTTCAGATCGTCCATTTCCACCAGGTGAGCAACTGCTGCTGCTTTTGCCATTTTCTCTTCCTTCTTGCTCATGGGTTTTCCCGTTGATTTCTAGAGAAACTTTCGAGGGGTTGCCGCCCGCTCTAAGTCAAGATTTCCTGCAGTTGAACCGCATTCTTCGTTAATGCTCGGTGCTTCTGCTGGTCGCTTATCGAAGGCTTCAGGGGTGTTCTTGCTGATGACTTCAGGGTGTAACTCACGCCCAAAATCAGGATCAGCTCCGGTCGTTCGTACGTTCGCCAGAAACTCTCGGTACTCGCGAGCCAGGAATTTTTGGATGAACTTGCGCAAGCTGTTGTAGCTAACAACGATTCCTGCCCTTTCCAGCATTTCCTGCTGTTGCGTGATCGGTGTTCCTAAGCGCGTTGCTTCGCGGAGGATTTCGATCCTCGGCAGCAAAGCTTTCGTGACGCTTCCCCTTACGTTCTTCTGGCCACTGCCAGATTCAGCGGCGGCCTTCATACGCTCCAGCTCGGCTTTCAATGCCGCCGTTTTGCGATCGGCCTCTTCCTGCTGCATCCGCATCCACTCCAGCTGGTCCTGCTCATCACGGGCGCGTTCGGCGTCTGTGCGTCGGTCAAACATGGCATTCACCTATGGTCGCTGCGTTTGTTTAAAACTGCTTGCTAACTCTACCAAAGGTTCGGCTTCTAGTTGGCGGTTTGTTGCAAACAAGCTGCAAAGGTAGGCCGCTTGTGGCTCATATTAGTTGTAAACTAATGCGAGTCAAGCAAAACTTGCTTAAAGTGATGCGAGATGCTTGTATATATACAGCTTTCGTTAACACATCTGCACCCTTCGGGTGCTTCGCGTCGGCCCGGATCCCGCGCAGTTCGCGGACTCCAAGCCGTAAAGCCAACAAAGCAAAAGCAAGGTACGCCGGCTAAAGTCGTCTACCTGAGAAGCGTTCTCAGAAGGGAAAAGGAAAATGGCGCGGAAAAAGGCTGGGGCAAAGACCTCGACCCAGTACCTGAATGAAGTTGCAGCGGTGCGCTTGGAGCGCCTTTCGGCACGCTTGGACGTTGCTCAAGGCCGCGTACTCGATGCCCTCATGTCCCAGCGTACAGACGAAGAGATCGCGGGCTTCCTAGAGGCGCAGCGCTTCTGCGCCGAGCCGTCTCGTCCGGTACCTGTTCTGCTCGATGGCCCGGTTGTGGCTTCGATTGCAGGCGCAATTACCCAATCCGTTTCTTCCCTTCTGGGCTCTGCTCTTCCTGATCTGCTGTTGCAGGTTCTCGCAAGCCAGGCCGAGCGCCGGCCTGAACTGCTCGCCGGCACCATCGAGCCGATGCTCAATCGACTCGTGCCGATGGTTATGGATCGCCTCATTGCCGAGCAGACAGGCATGGAGATTGAGCGATGAGTCACTACGGGATGAGCAACCAGAAGACCACGGCCGGTAATTTTGCGGCCAAGGCTTCCTACTTCGAAAAGAAGCTGAAGGAGCTCCAGGCCTTACGTGAGAAGCGCATTGATCTCGGCGCAGAGCGTTGCGTGACAGATGAGGTCATGGCTGCCGAACTGGCGAAAGTTGACGCCGAGATCGCCGCTATCGTCAGTCAGGTGGAGGGCGACCAGGGCACAGGGCGAGAGGACTACTACCACAAGTCCGGCAACGACACTTTGGCATCGGGTATTGCAGGCCCGTTGGCCAACAAGCTGGGCCTCGGTGAGCATCCCCAGGACGGTGATTACCTAGCTCTTTTCCGTGGAATCAACCCACGCACCGGAGAGGCGTTCCTTGATGAGAAGCGCCAAAAGGCCATCGACAAGGCTATTCAGGAAGCTGAATCGAAGAAGGCAAACCCGTCCTCGAAAAAGCAGCTCGACGCCGGCGACCTGGAGCGACTGGAGAAGGACGGGCAAGAAAAATCGGCAAAGGATCCTGTTCTCGGCTTCAGCTCGTGTGTGAGCCTGCAGAAGTCCATCAGCATCTACTGGGCACAGGCCGACGACCAAACCCGTCGCGTGATCCAGGAATGCGTGATGGGGGCTGTGAACGATGCGATCGAGCGCGAGCACCGTACTGGCCGGATTCGCGGACGTGAAGGCGCTCAGGGCGCAGAATCTGTAACCGGCGAGTGCGTCACTTTGACATATGCCCATTGCACAGCACGTCGCGCCCCCGGCCAGAACTTCCCTGATCCTCAGCTTCACGTACACCTGGAACGGCCGAATTTCGTTCGCACCGTCGACGGCAAGTTCCTGACCCTCGATGCGGGATGGCTGTACAAGAGCCAGAAGGAGTTTGGTGCAGTCGTCGACGTGGCCTTTTATCAGCGTCTCCGGGCACGCCTCCCCGAGTTGGCTTCTGCGATGGTCGTTGATTGGAGCGGGCATGGCCTGCGTCTCAACGATGCTTCAGTTTCGAAGGAAGTCGTCGCCGAGTTTTCCAAGCGCAGCGAGCAGATCCAGGCAGAGAAGAAGACTATGGCCACCTCTGGCCAAGCTGCAGCTCAGGCTATCGCCGTCCGAAGCCGCGATGCGAAGGACATCGAGCTAGGCGACAGCCTGGATGGTCATTGGCGCGAAGCGATTCCCACTGTCGAGCTGAAGGCATCAACCGCCAAAGATCTCCAGGCACCGAGTCTCGCTGAGCTGCAGCGCATGGTGTTCCGCGGATCCACCGTGATCGATGAATTCGCGATCGATTCCGCGGCCGCGCACCTGACCATTGGCAAAGGTGGCCTTGAAGAAATCGAAGCAACCAAGTCGGAGATTTACAAACAACTCGGCCTCATCGAAATTCCCCAGCAGCCGGACGAAAACGGCCGCATGTCGCCGAAGCGTTACACGACGAAGGAGCTCTTCACCCTTGAAGCCGACTGCGTTAAGGCGGTGCATGCTGGTCTCGATGATCCGAGTTGGAATGTTGATCATGCCTTTGTTGACCAGGTGATTGACGACTATGAGAAGGAAAAACAGGCGACCCAGAAGCCAGGCGAAAAGCCTTTTCGGCTCACTCAGGAGCAGCGCCAAGCTGCCTACGATCTGACTGGGCCAGGTCAGTACACATTCTTTAAGGGGGCCGCTGGCGTTGGTAAGTCTTCCACTCTGGCGCCGACCTTCCGCGTATACGCCGAAGTTTTCAAGGCGCAGGGGCGCCGTGTAATTGGCGTTGCGCCTGCAAACAAGCAGGCAACGGAGCTGGCTAAGTCGACCGGTATTCAGGCCCAGACTGTCCATTCACTACTGATCAAGCACCAGAACACGCTTGCCGCGCAGCAGGCTGGGCAGCGTTTCAAACAGCAGGATCGCATCGGACGCGGCGATATCGTCGTGTGCGACGAAGCCGGCATGCTGGACACCTACCAGATGCATAACCTGGTGGTGGCTTGTCACCAGGCAGGCGCCCGCCTGATCTGCGTTGGTGATAGAAACCAGCATGACGCAGTGGAGACCGCCGCATTGTTCGGCCTTCTGCACGACGCTGTTGGGGATCGCTGCGCCAAGATCGAAACGATCGCCCGCCAAGTCGACCAGTTCAGGCCTACTGCTCAGGCCCTTTATGAAGGCAAGGTGAGCGATGCGATCCGCCACATGCAGCGCGATGATCAGCTCAAGGTTTTCGCTGACGGCGTGAACGAAGCGGACGAGTTGGTTGGCGATGTTTTCGCTGACATGAAAGCTGGTCTGCCAGGGAAGGATAGCGTTGTCCGTGAGTTGGACTGGTCCCAGATTCTTGTCCTCACTGATACGAACGAACAGGTACGGGCGCTCAACGACAAAATTCGTGATGCCCGATTCGCTCGTGGTGAATTGAGTGCTGTAGGTAGCGTAAGCATCGAAACCGAGGTGCTGCCCGGCGAGCGATTCACGATCCAGGTTGCGATTGGTGACCGCCTGCTTTTGCGCAAAACGGCCAAGGACTCTCAGAACGAACCGATCTACAACGGGGACCTTGGCACCGTGCTGGGTATCGAGCGAGTCACCCGCGAAGTCGACGGTGAGCGGATCGAGGACATTCTGTTCACGATCACCCGGGACGATGGGAGGACGGTCAAGATCAATGCCAGTGAATACGAGTCGCTGCAGCACGGCTATGCGATGACCGGCCACAAAGCGCAGGGCATGACTGTTATGCAGTCTTACTACCTGCCGTCATCCTACGCTTCTCTGCAGGCTTGGTATGTCGCCTATACCCGCGGAATCCACGGGTGCAAAACGTACCTGAGTGAAGCCAACTGGCTCCCATTCAAGAAGTCGACGGCGGAATTCGTCTACAAAGAGAACGCTCTCGACCTGATGCCTCAGGCTCGCGAAGCTATTCGCGCATCCGTCCATACAGGCCAGCCGTTCAGGCTGACCCCTCAGAAACTTTCCGTCCTCGATCGTCTCCAGGGGGCCTCCCCACTTTTCCAGTTCCCCGGCCAGGCGAAGGAACAGCCCCAAGAACAACCCCGCCAGTCCGTCACCGTCCTGCCGCCCGTAGAGGTTGAGATCGAGCACGCCAAGGCCTTCGGCGCTGAAATCGTCGACCTTCGCATCGACGAACAGACCTGGCCGGCTGATGCCCGCCGCGTTGCCGTTGTAGCTGCAGAAAACCCCGCTCCAGGTGCAGAAGTTGCGCGATGGACAAACCCCGGCTCATCCGCTCCCCCAGAGCAGCGCCGCGACCTTTGCGAAACGCTCCAGGGAATGAAGACCGCCTTATTCACCACGAAGCTGAAACTGATCAAGCCTGAGCCTCAGGAGGCCCGCTATGTCCGAATTGATCCTGTCCGACCTGCCACCCTTGCCGGCCTCGGCCGATACCCCCGTGTTGATGGACGACCTGTCGCCGCCGCCGATGGAGTATCCCGACCCGAATCCCGAGCCGGCGCCGCAGGCCAGCGAGTCGCCGGCAGCCTCGGCCAATTTGACCGCGCCGCCGGCGCCGGTGACGCAGCAAACGAAGAAGCCTTCTCCCGCCCGCTCGGCAACATTAAACGCCCTGCAGGGCGAGCACCCTCAGACTATCTGCGTACGTTGTCCACATGCGATCTGGCAGCAGGTCCCGGAAGGGGACGTGAGGGTGTATTGCCCGATAACACACTCGCTGATCGACAGCCTCTTGGTCGAGTGCGACGGCAGGTTCCTGGTACTGCTTTAGCACGCTCGATGAAATACGACAAAGCATCAGACGCCCGCGAAGTCGCCGCGATGAAACGCGACGTCGACCTGACCAACTACGCTGTTCACCTGGGCATGGAGTACGACAAGAAGGCATCGTACAAAGGACATGCTGTTTTCCGCCACGGCTCAGGGAAATACGACATTTACCAGGCCGCTGATGACAATTGGGTCTGGCATGACCGCCATTCGGGCAAGAGCGGTGACATCTTCAAACTCTATCAGGAAGCCAGTGGCGGCACCTTCATCCAGGCCAAGGACGATGTTCGTGCGTTTCAGGGGGGCGTTCTGCCTTCGCTGGGTAAATCAGCGGAAGAGCAGGCCCGTATTGATCGGGCACGCGAAGAGTCGCGACAGAGGAAGGAGCGCGAGCGCCTAGAGACAATCGCAACCAGCACGGAAAACCACTACCGCACTTTCGGTTTCATGTCTCGCCGTGATAGCTATCTGAGCCAAGAGCGAGGTATCTCGTCCGAAGTGTTGGCCGAAACGCGCTGGCGTACGAGCCGGCATGGCTCCGCCGTGTTTCCTCACATTGATGCTAATGCCAAGTTCTGCGGCTATGAGTACCGCGGCGCTCAGGTTATCAATGGCGAACGACGTGAGTTCAAGGGTTTTACGACAGAAACTGAAAAAGGTGTCTACCTCGCCAACCCGAAATGCGCGAACCCCACCGAAATCCGCTTCAGCGAGGGCGGTGTCGACACCCTGAGCACCTACCAGTTGGCTAGCCCAGAAGAGCGGCAGCGGATCCTGTTCATCGGCACTACTGGCGAACCTGGTCCAAACACTGAGGCGGCAATCATCGCCCTGGCCGAGCGCTATAAAATCCAGCGCTTTTCGCTTGCTTATGATCGCGACCAAGGCGGCGATAGCCTTACGGTGAAGCGTCATGCTCGACTCATCAGCCAGTTCGCTGGTGCGCAGATCGAGGATGTTCGCGAGCGTGTTGGTCTGCAGCTTGGCGAAGATCCCAACGAAGCCCTGAAGCGTATCGAAGCGATGAGCGCCCAGCGAGAAGTGCAGAATTCTGAAACCGTTGCTCTGGCAGAACCGACAACAAGGCCGGTTGCCCAGCCAGAAACCCAACCTTCGTATGCCGAAGATGAAGCAACTTATAGCTACAGGAGATCGATCTAATGTCTCGGGACCATGAAAAATTCCTTTGTCAGATCCAAGCTCTTGGCAAGCAGATGCGTGCTTTAGAGATCTCCAATCTCGCGGTCCAACTTGAACAGCTTCGCGCTTCGCTTACCAACGAAAACGCAGGTCCTTTCGTACTCATGTTAGCTATCGCTCAGCAGGTGTTGCCGATTAAAGAGGCGTACGTCGTTCCCGATCCGCTATCCGATGAGAAATGCTGGGAGGGAAGTGGTGGTTGGCACCTGGTGCTATTTTCGGAAAACGCCCCTGATGAGATCGGCTTACTCAATCTTCGTAATCGCCTTTTCGACGACGGCCCTCGCTCGATAGCCAGTCGATTCGAAGTATTCAGC
Source organism: Pseudomonas sp. m6p (assembly GCF_055760375.1). Taxonomy (NCBI): domain Bacteria; kingdom Pseudomonadati; phylum Pseudomonadota; class Gammaproteobacteria; order Pseudomonadales; family Pseudomonadaceae; genus Pseudomonas; species Pseudomonas sp. m6p. Next base: position 4,053,020 of record NZ_CM147084.1, on the reverse strand, counting down.
TACATCAAACATGCTGGGTATCTAGGACAGGCGATGGCCGTCGGCATCCAGATCCCTCTTTTGGAGTTACATCATGACTAAACGCTTGAGCTTCAGCCTAGACCTGAACGCAAATGACCTTGATGCGCTACAGACCGTGCTGGCAAACCCGAGGGCCGTCGCGACGGCTGTTGCACCGAATGATCCGTGGGAGCATGCGCGGATTGTTGATGTGTTGGTGGAAATGGCTGGGACTGTTGCCGTTGCGCTGAAGCCAACAATGGATTGCGAATCGCCAGGTTAAATCACTCCACGCCCTCATGGTTGGGCTATGTCGCGGAAACGTATTTGGGGTGACTTACCTATGCACCGTGCATAGCTCGCCATTTGTGCGGATTGCAGCAGTCAAAGCGGATTTCAGCAGTAGCAGATAGCAAGCGCGCAATCTGCATAGCCTCGCCATGCCATATCAATTCAAAAAACACACCCGATACATGGCTGAGGCTAGCGCACAGGCTTCGTATTAAGCTAATTAACTTAGGCTAAAAGTACTGATGATTTCGCAATCACGACATGTCAGGTAGATACTAATATCTTTCATCTTCAGAGAGTGCTCCAGCGAACCGCATTCTGGGCAGAAAAGATTGTTTTCTCGTTTGGTTGTTTCGTCGCGCGGTAGACGGTGGCTTAGTACATCTCTCCAATATTTACCTGGTGCGATCTTGAACGCCGCGTCTGCTTCACCGAGATAAAAGTCGAAGAATATTTTACTAATTACTGAGCGGGGAGCGTTTCTATCTCTCGAAAACCCGAATACTTCGCGTTTTTTTATAGCGTGCGCCTCTGCAAGGGATAGCATTTTCCCGGGAATAGTATTGGCTGCATGTCTATGGCTAACGTGTTTTTTTTTGTGAAATAGATGGGCGTTGTCAACGGCGTTGGAGGCTAACGTGTAGAGTTGTGATGTGGAATGGGTTTCGAGAAGCTGCATGATAATCGCAGGAGTTTTTGTTTCGGCACCAAAGCTCACATCTAGGATGTTTGCTTTAAGATGTAGGTATTGAATCACCTCCTCCTGAGGTATTTGGAATAGCATTTCTTTTATCTGTGGAGACCAACTGCTTGATATGTTTTCATTAAGGTCTTTGTTTATTGCGCTGTACAGCGCTGTGAGTGTTGAGCGCTTCTGACCGTCTAATGTTACGTTTGATAACCATTGCACATTGAATACGTCAGGGTCTTTGTTTCTGAGTGAGTTTGGTGGTGAGTTAGGGTCGATGATAATTGCTTTGCATTTGCACAGTGATGCTAGTAATTGTTCTGTAAAATTTGCTGTTGGGCTCAGCAGGTAATTTCTATGGCTTTGTGTGATAGGGATTATGTAGTCGAAGCTCTCCGGGGTTTGGCAGCGAAGTAGGCTTATTAGCGTAAGCTTGTGTTTGAAATTTAGGTCTGTATAAGGTATTGGTGTTACTAGTTCGGGGTTGAATTTGTCTTTTATTGTTTTTTGAAACTCGATTTCCCTGCGTGCTTCAGCCTCCTTTCGTTTTAATTGGCATGGTTTGCAATTACAGTGTTTTTTGAATCGCCCAGACTGCGGATCTTCAAAGTGACCGCAGTCTAAGCATTTTATTATATTTTCTTCGGAGGCCCGTTGAGTCTTATTTTTGCGTTTGCTTGACATGGCGCAGTGGCAATAAGGACAAGGCTTTTCGTTTAGTATCAGAGGGGGGAATAGATATATAAGTTGTTTGGCTGTACTAGGAATTCGGAATTCAGCCTGAAGTACGGATATTTTTTCACCAGCAAGATAGCGCGTGTATAGCGTTTCAATCTCTTCCGGATCAAGATGAGCTATTTCTGGCGCTAGGGGCGGAAGGTTTCTCATAAAAGTCCAAATAATATGATTTTAACGAAGACTGGTCGCGGATCCGTATAGCCCGATCCGGTTTCCCTTAGCGTTGCCCAAAAGCTTCTGGCCACGCTCAGATTTTCAGCGCGGAAAAGGGTCGGAAACTCTAGGCTTATGTCATTAGCCTTTAAATCCTGGCAAACCTTGAGATGAGCGCCATTCTTTCACTACTCGCGTAACGTCTTCCGCCGTCCCCGCTGAGCCGTTTTCAGGGTAGTAGATTAAGTCAGTGCCGTCCGGATGCTCTGTAATCTTGCAGAATCGTTCCAAAAGATCATCAAGCACGTCATCAGAGACTGTCTTGTTGGCTACTAATAGCTCTTCCATGTAACCGATGAATTCGGCCTCGGTAAAGTCAGTGATACTGTTCTTCATTTTTTATCTGTCATCCATTTCGGTGAATATCAATGTGTCGTTTCGGCGTGACAACGCTCAGATTGTCCACATCGTAAACGTTTCCGCCCTGAGCCACTTCATCAAGGTGATGCAGCTCGAACGACCCACGTTTCCCGGCTCTGTCTCGATAACGTGCCTTCGGAGCATATCCTTGCTGCATCCGGTCAACGTTATTGTCTGTGAATTGCCCTTTGAGTACAGGGCTTTTGGACACTGCCGTCCACAAGGCCCTCCTGAAACTATCGAAGCTGCCGTAGCTTTCACCTCGTAGTTGATCGGCAATCTCCGTTGGAATAGGTGAACCGAATCCTGTGTTAGCCCCAGCAAGCCATATGCCGGTTATGTCTTGACCTTGGCCTGTCACCGTTCCGGGATCGAGCCGGACATTCATCACAATGTACAGCGGTTGCACACCCGAATCAGCCGGGAACACGAGGATGAAGTCCTTGTATTGAGGCGGGTAGATCGGATTGACGATTATGTTGTCGGCTTGCTCGGTCGGCGGGTAAATCCAAATTTGCGGGGCTTGTGGTGCGCCCTCCAATGGCGGAATACCGGAAGTGCTGGAAGGATCAACCGCGGGTGTCCATATCAACGTGACGCCATCACCAAAGTCGGCCACTTGCTGAGAGCCCTGAATCTTGAACTGGACTACAGGAATCATTTCCCAGTCGCGACGCTTCTGGGTGTTGTAGCCGTAACCTTTTAGGGTGCCGTCAGCTTGTTCCTCTACATGCAGTCGAACTCGGGTACGGCCTTCCTTGAGAGATTTGAGTTGGTCTTCTGTGTACAGGCTGCTATCGCCCAGACTCGATGGCCAAAGTAGTGCGACCACTCCCGCCAAGGCGCCAGCAGCAACCCCAGTGGTAACTACGCCCGCAGTAGCAGTACTCGTACCTGCGCTAACGCCTGCAACAGCAGCCCCAGTGGTGCAGAGACCACCACAGGATGCGCCAGCAGATGCAATAGCAGTTCCACCCAGTAGAAGGGTGCCGAGTGCAGTGGGTAACGTGTTACCGCTTATTTGCTTGAGTTGAATTTTTCCGGCTGCATCAATTTCACGACCGCCCAACAGGGAAAAGTTTCCATACTCCTTAATGGGGTCTGTGGGTATCGATCCACCAGGACTGACGTAGTTGATGGTTCCGTTAGGCAGCTTGCAAGGTTTGGTAAACGTGCAGCCTGCAGCGTTAGTATTTGCCTGAGCTTTGCTCGGTTGGGCTTTGTACTGTGCCCAGTATTGGGCGTGAAGATCGACAGGCTCAGCTTCCGGCTCTCGGTAACCTTTGGGTGGGTTAGGTACATAACCGCTCATGCAGCATCCTTGTTCGTCCTTGGAAAATCCCAGCCTGAGGCAGGGGAACAGTAACCTTACGCAGAAAAGCGGGTACAAGCTTTAGGGCTCTTCCTAAAAACAGTGATGCTTTCGCCTGTTCCATGCTGCTGCCAGAGTACGAATGGTAACCGCTCTAGTACGAGCGTTTGAATGGTGGCATTCTGCAATACGTGCAGTCAGCAACTCCCGTTAGGACGGCCGCTTTTGGTCGATAGCCTTCGGTCGGGGCATCTACTCCTTTTTTCGAGATTCGCAAGGTTCTTGATCGTATGGGCAAAGCGAAATCAAGTATCGAGATGGATCCGAGGCTGCAGTGGCTCGGTCAGATGGCTCTTCGCGATGAATAAAAGATGAGTAATTTTTTCCAAGATCCTGTGTTCAGAAGGAAACTGCATGCGTTCAGTTGTTGGTTGTAGTGTCGTGCTGGCTTTGGCCACGCTCGCTGGTTGTGCTAACTGGGGGGGCGCCGATAAAGGGCCTGTTGTCGTCGACTATTACGCTGGGACGACCGATCTTTCTGGCTATCCCGGTATGGGGATTGGGGCAGGCAATGTGCTTTACGGCAATGCCGGCGCCGCAGACGGTTATCGATATCAGCCTCTTGAAGTACGGCAATGCAATGCGCAGAAATCCGCGTGTGCGTTGGGCATTGTGAACCTTGTCAGTCAGATCCAGATACTTTCGGTCGGCGATACAGTTGCGAAGCTTCGGGTCGACCTTAATTACCAGGTTGGTGCTGAGGGGCGCCGGGAGTGGCCAGAGAACACCTATGTTGAAAAGCTTTCCGTACCTGAGATCATCAACGATAAGGGCACGGTTTCGCGAACTGCTGAGGTTCCCTACGGCGAAGTTCGGCACATTGAACTGCCTTATGGGGTGAGCCTTACACTATGTGTCTCTCCGCCGGGTGTATCGAACATGAATACCAGGCCATGCGCAGGGCAGCTGAAAGTGAAGGATACAGCCGGCGTTCCGGTGTTTTAACTGACGAAAACAGCCCCGACATGTCGGGGCCGAGCCAATAGATGAGCGTGCATTTTCGCGTCCGCGAAATCGAGGGAACGAAGGTATGGGTAAATAGCCGACCAACGGATGCTCTGATCAGTCTGCAAAGCGAGGTGCGCTGAGATATACCCACGCATCAACCTTCTAGTTAATGATCTAAATAGCAAGGAGTGAAAATGCAACAGATCAACCAGGAACGATTAAAGCAAGAAATTGGGGCTGGTTTTAAGCCGCTCGCTCTAGACGTTGGGTTATCAGCTCTTCCATATGATGAGCTAGGCGATCGTGACTTTGAGAATTTAATTTATTGTCTTGTGAATTCGGAGATAACGCTAGGCGAGTATGGGGCTTTTGATAATGTCATCTTAATGCAGGGCGTCGGTGAGAGAGGGCGAGACTGCGTTTTGTACACATCTCAAAAAGTTTCAGGAACAATTCAATGTAAAAAAATGAAAGCAAGGCTTTCTCGCCCAGCGCTAATCAAAGAACTCGTTAAGTTTCTGTTGTTCACTATTCTTGATAAAGATTTGATGCCGAGTGACGCCTGCTTTGAATATCACTGTTACGCATCTGGCGGTTTCAGCGAGCCAGCTCTTAAATTGGCGTCATCATTTACAAGCGAAATAGAACTTGAGATATCTGACGGGCGCCTAGCTGAATATTTAAAACAAGTATCCGACGACTTTGAGTCTTTCAGTGATTTTAGAAATACTCCTCCATTCGATTTAATCAATCAAGCCCTTCGAAAAATTGTTTTCAAAACATTCGATGGGACATCTATCAATGCAAGGCTGGCCCAAAAAAGCAGCGTGCTTTCTTCATTTTTTCAAGTCCATTTAGTAGTCGAGCATGAGGCTGTAAAAAGCTATTTTAGACAGGAGTTCGAAAGCGCTGGGTTAAATTTTCTAACTGATGAAAATTTGAAATCCCTCCACTCTCGCCTTATGTCCACAACAAAAGACTCTAGGGTGGCACTCGGCTCTGTTGATCTTTATGGCTACAATATGGAATTTCTTAAGTACCTAAAGAATGATGGGTTCTCTGAACTCATCAAAAAAACAACTGATTTGCGAACCTTTTTAGATGCCGGTCTGACTAAATATCTGGCGGACAAAATAGGCCGAATGGTGTACAGCGAAATTACCGTTCCGTTTGTATTTGAAGAGGTAGTTCTTCCTTTCACCACAAGCGTGGTAATGCAATACTTACTGCGCCTAGCTCTACCGAAAATATCTGAAGGAGCAATCCCCGAGAAAGCATTTCTCAAGATGTATCCGACAGCTAAAAATAGTCCTGAGGAGGTTTTAAAAATAGTCGCAGAAGATAGTCTCTTGAGCCAAAGAATGGTAGCGAGAGGCGACTACAGTCGCTTTCCTGACCCAGATCCTGATCGAGAGAAGCGTCTATGGTTATTCGAGTCTTTGAGGGCAGGTTGCAGTGTGGAAGACCTTGAGGCGAGGTTTTGGAAGGACATGGAGAAAATTAGGCGAGTAGTCAGCTCAATTTCTTCAGAAATTGCGGAAGAATTTAGCGGAACAAGAACTGTAATAATCAAAGATTCAGCTTTCCTGTCTGATCCGATTGAAATGAAGCGGGTTATTGAGAACATGAAAATATTGAATGAAATTCCAGGCTCAGAGTCCTCTACTGCAAAATCGTAACGATCAAACTGATCTTCAAAAAAGATGGAATCATTCAGTGATAGGAACGCTAATGAGTAACGATCCACAACACATTGAGCTATTGCGAATGGTCGACAACCTGTTAGCAGCGGTGGAGTCGTTAAATGGCTGTTTCGAAGATCATGAGGCTGCAATCGTGGATGGCCGTTTAGCCGCCGCCCGCGCAGTACTGTGCACTTCATCGAATGAAGCTCGCGCCGTAATCGAGCGTCAACGCGCTGGCAGTGAAGTCCGAGAGTCGACGAAGCGCAGTAAACCTTCACAAGCGGAGATGCTACAAACCGCAATTGAAGCCCTCGACTGGCAGGCAGCTAAGCAAATTGCAAGTGGTGATGCTGAAGGAGCGATTCAGTCAGCCGAGAATGCAAGATTGCTGCGCCAGGAGGCTGGCGAGAGAAGCGTTATTGATCGCAGGAATGCGATGAAATTGGTTAGCACCGACTAGTTAAGGAGAGGTTCTATGGATCTTGAGACATGCCTTCGTCAGCTCGTCGACGCAGGTGTAGGTTTTACGGTGAAACATATCAGCCCAAGCGGTGAAGTGACGGCTGAAATTGAGGCTGCGGACGTAGTGCGTTACTGCGAAGATCCCGACGCATTTTGGGGGGCTCGCTATGGAGTGACCCCGCGCCAGTACCGGCTTTGGCATGACAGTAAATATGCGGTCGCTTGCTCCGGTTATACTGTTCGTGACGAACCCTGCAAGGCGATTGTGACCGGTGGATCGCTCGTAGATACGCCTTGCAAATGGGTAGCCCTGCAAGGTCACTATTGTCATGTTCATGAGAATGGGCGTTAGTGACTCTCGACCTGCCTCCTTTCTTCATGCAACAAAGGCACCATTGCATGAGCGTAGGTGCCGCTGATCTCGCGGCAAAACAGCGAGTGCGCGAACTGATGGCGTGTGACTACGCAGAGACCGGACTGTGTTCGTTATGCTGTGAAATTGCACTCCGCTAGACACCTGTTTGTATTCGAGCAGACCAGTAATTTGCGTTCGATCTGACCACCGAATGCATCGGATTGATCAGCACGCTTCGTAGCCATGACCGGCAGAGAACTGCCCATAGGTGCTGGTGGTGACAGGCAGAAATCGACCCGTAGCGGTCATTGGGGAGAGATGCAACGAAATTTGATTTCAGCCTCCCGCATTGAAGATCAGTAGCTAAAATTAATACGCTAGATCCCACTCTCCTGACCCTATGGACGCCAAGTCATGATATCCACACTTGAGCTTCGCCACGTTATTGAATGTGGATTCCAGCCTCTCTCTTGCACCTGCTCAGTCAATCCGGATGGATCATTGATGATCAAGGTGTTCGATCCGACTTCTGGACGGGTCGATCTCCTGGTCACTGCGGTCACGACCAGCGAATTGACGTCAAGCCGAGCCATTGCAAATTTGATTGGTGAGCTTCGCTCTGAAATGGCAGCGCACCAAGCGACGGGCACGGTGGTGTTAGCGAGATAGCGATCTGGATCATAAAAATGGCGCTGCCGAAGAGATCGATAATTAGCGCTGATGCAGTGTAAAAGAATTCAGGAAGGGACAGCACCAGGCCTATTTTTGAGCTTTCTGGATAGGGAAACCCGGCTGGAGCAGGGATGCTATCGCAACAATCAGATCATCCAGAGACCAGGGCTTGTGTAAGTAGATGGTAGAAGGCGGGACTGATGCAGGATCTATCAGATACCCTGAGGTCAGAATCGCCGCAATGGAAGGCCATTTTCCTCTCACCATTTCAATGAATTCTGTACCTTGAATTTGTCCAGGGACACCATGATCGGCAATCACTAGCCTGCATTCGCCATGCGACTGCAAAAGATAGGTCAACGCATCATCAGCGGTTTCAAATGCTGATGCCTTAGCGCCTACCTCCTCGACGATATCTACCATCAGTTCACGGAGCGTCGGATCGTCTTCGACAACGATGATTTCGCCCCGAATCGGTAACAGGCCTTCCCAGTTAACGTACACTTTTTCACCTTCTAAGAAACAAAAGACGTCCACACCTCCCAAACCAGCTCCAGTGTAACCAAAGTTGCAGGATTAGCCTCCAGCCGAAGGACGGTTGCGATCTGTCCTGCCGAGAAGGTTATAGCAGCCGGCTATCCGGCGCTCAATGAAGCAGCAATCGACTTCATTTCTGCCCTTCACCAGCGACTGCAATTGGCCGGTTGCCGTCCTTCGTGACATGCAAAAAAAGGCCAGCATATGTAAATACGCGGTGGTGGCTGCGATCGACTAATACGCAAATCTAGCGATGTCTAGCAAAATTCGCTAGACATCGCGCCTGTCCACCGACCGCTTTTGGCCCATTTCTGCCTGTCGCCACCGTCAGCTTTGGGTTGTGGATTGCGGCCCTTCGTGGCAGGCAGCAATTGGCCACTCTCTGTCGGTCGTCACTACGGCACCTGTTGGTCAAGTCGAATCACAGCGTCAGCTTTTTGTGATCTCCTGAGGCCGCTTTCGGCTGAGCAAAATAACCTTGCCTTGGTCCCACTCTTTCTCCGCATACAAACAGTCTAGGTATCTACCCCATAACTCCAGAGCAGCCTTTTTCTCTGGTAGATAGCTGTATCGATCGTAGTGAATCGATTGAACATCGTTGCGTCCGTGAGATAAAAGCCAGCTACGGATTTCCTTCGTAATTCCAAGTGCAGCCATCAGCGTTTCAGCACTTACCCGAACGTTCGCATAACTGAAATATCGCGTTTTACCGGACCCACTCAAAGCTTTTCCAGCATCACTGAATCGCTTGCCCGCTGTATCCGGACGAATACAACGCCGGCCAATACAAAACGGGCCAGGCCCGATTTTGCTCTCAAACAAAGGCGTCAGAATTTGCTTAATTCTGGCGGTCAGGGGTAACAGGTGATCCCATGCTTGAGTCTTTTGCCCTTTGCCGTCGGTAAGGTGCAGAAGGTCATCGGACGTATCCTCCCAGGTCACACGGAGCAGTTGCTCCATTCGTTGGCCGCCCAAGTAGATTAAACCTTTGCAGATCGCCATCTCTCGGGGAGGCAGGGTATCCAAGTGACGTAAAAGCTCACCCAACTCTTCTGGCGTCAGGGATTCAGTCTGACCGCCGCGTGTATTAGCAAGGGTAGGGACCTTTGTAGCTGGATTGACCCCGATGTCGAAAACTTTCGAATCACTTACATCTCGATCCAAGGAGAGGTGTGCCTTGCTGCCATAGCTGAATGCAGCCTTTAGATATCGGTGGACGCTGGCGGCTGTTGATCGCATGTCAGTATTGGCCGTTTTCGCTTTGTTCCCGATACCACGACCTTTAGGCTTGCGTGCGAGTAGCGCGCTCATTACTAAATGAATGTCTTCGCCGGTGATGGACTTTGCTGGACGCGTCATCAGATCAGGGTGGTGCTGGATTACGTGAGTCTGAAATAGGCGCTCGACTTCTTTCGCCTTGACCTTGCCGCGAGCGGTCAGATCTTTGACGTATGCATTTAGCAGTTCTTCGAAGCTACCTTGTCGGGTCGCAAGCTGCTGCGCGAGCACTACGGCCTGTCGTTGTGTTTTCTCTGCGGCGGCTCTGGCCGCCAAGTACACCTTAACGTCGCCGTGCTCGGAAGCAATCAATGCCATCTCTGCCGCTTTGTCGCGTAGCTCAGACAGCGCCAGTCCCGGCGCTCTGGCGCTCAAGCGATACTGGCCCAGAGAGATCATCGTGTCCTTTGAGTTGAGCCGGTAGCGGAAGTAGGCGCTGATCGCACCATTTTGGCTACGCTTGAACAAAAGGCTACCCCGGGAACGGCCAGGCAAACTTTCCGTCAACTTGGATGCTGGCGGCATACCCTTGAGCTTTTGATCGTTCACACTTTTGTCAGCAGTGTTGATAGCCAATTCTAGTCCCCACTTCGGTCCCCACTTCTCATGATGCAGAACGCTACAAGGAGAAACCTCAAGACACAAGCAGAATAGGTAGGCCTTTTAAAAACAGAGATTTGGGATGTTTCAGGAAGCGACCGGAATCAAGCTGACTCACCAAAGCATATGCCTCCTAAGGGGAAGGTTGGCAGTTCGAACCTGCCCTGGGACACCATATATATCAATGCTTCCAGCGATTGGAGCTGCCAACGCCCAAGCCTCATAGGTGCAGATTGGGGGGGGCACGCGGATCGCTTCAAGCATTCAAAGAGCCCCACTCAGGCAATTGCCTGTCGGGGCTTTTTAGTAATAACAGCCAATGGCTCATTCAGACCAATGAGGATGAACCTTGAACCATGAACTATGGTTGGAACCCGATGGCTTACAACTGTTTTGTCCCTCTGGGCCTCATGGCGATGAATCCCGGGCCCTGCTTGAGCCGGGGTCGAAACTGATTTGGGAAGTTGAGGCGGCAAGCCGCTTCGAAGCGATGAACAAGTACTATGAGTACATGGATTGGGGGGAGTGGACGACGGACTTTCCCGAGTTGGACAAGACGCCTTATGGAGCGCCAGGCTGGGAGGATTACGTCGTATGACAAGCGAATCTCCTTCGCACCCCATCTTTATTTCTTTCTCGTTAACGTTGTTCCGATCCGTAAAACCGAACTCAAGACCTTTTGGTTTCGCATCCGGGAGGAGCTCCGCGAAACCAGAATGATCGACGTCGATAGCCTTCAGTGCTTCGCCCGTGTCGCCAGTCGAGATAAACCCTGTAGTGAAAAGATGACCCGGTGCGCAGGGTAATCGCTGCACAAGGAATCTTGAACCCCTCCACTTCAGAGAACCCCACCCCTTGCCGATAACTCATTCGGCGACCTCAGACTCGCACGAAATCGCTTGATAGCATTTGGCCTCCAGCTATCATCTGCGCGCTTGTGAAAACGCCCCCGGTTCACCTACTTCAATTGCCTGGAAATCCTCGATGCTGTCGTATCACCAAAAGAGTTTTCTGATCGTCGATGATTTCTCGGATTTCCGCAGTTCCGTACGTTCTATGCTGCGCGAGCTGGGGGTCAAGGATGTGGACACCGCTGATACCGGCGAGCAGGCGCTGAAGATGTGTGCGCAGAAGTCCTACGATTTCATCCTGCAGGATTTCCACCTCGGTGACGGCAAGAAGAATGGTCAGCAGGTGCTGGAAGATCTGATGTCGGAAAAGCTCATCAGCCATGAAGCGGTGTTTGTCATGGTCACGGCCGAGACCAGTCAGGCCATGGTGCTCAGCGCCCTGGAGCACGAGCCGGATGCTTACCTGACCAAGCCGTTCAACCGCTCCGGTCTCGCTCAGCGCCTGGAGCGTCTGGAGCAGCGCAAGACGTTGCTCAAACCGATTCTGCAAGCCCTTGATCGCGGCAAGCCGGTTGAGGTGCTCAATGCCTGCATTGCGCTGTGCAAGCAGGACATCCGTTATTCGCCGCTGTGCCTGCGTTATCGGGCCGACGCCCTGCGCGACATGAACCAGAACGAAGCGCTGGAACGCCTCTACGACAGCATCATCGCTGACCGGCCTTTGCCGTGGGCGTTTGCCGGGCTGGGCAAGTTGCTGTTCAAGCGCGGGCAAGTGGCGCAGGCCAAGGATGTTTACGAAAAGGCGCTGAAAGTGTTCCCGATGATGCCGGCGTTGTACGACGGCATGGCCGATGTGCTGGTCGCCGAGGGCGATACCAAAGGCGCGCAGCGGGTGCTGGAGGAGGCGATTCGCTTGTCGCCGCTGGCGGTGCGCCGGCAGGCGTTGCTCGGCAAGCTGGCGATGGCCAACGAAGATTTCGACACCGCGTCCCGGGCCTATCGGCAGGCGGTGGCGCAGGGGGCGCAGTCGCGCTTCAAGGACCCGGAAAGCAATCTTGGCCTGGCCCATGCCTTGATCAGCAAGGGTAGTGAACGCGGTCTCGATACGCGCACGCGGCTGGAGATCAACACCACGCTCAGCGCCGTCGCCAAAGAGAACCCGTCGGACCCGGGCCTGCAGATCCGTGCGCGCCTGATGAAGGCCACCAGTCTGTTGCTCAACGATGCCGAAACCGCCGACAAGCTCACCGAACAAGCGCTGATGCGCCTCGACGGCATGGAGCAGTTCATGAGCCCTGAAGCGGCGCTGCTGGTCGCCAAGCAATTGCAGATGCTTGGTCAGGCCGAGGCGGGCACATCGATGCTCAAGAGCTGTGCGGAGATCTACGGTGACGATCCGGCGGTGATGAAAGACATCGCCAAGCTCACCGACGACCCGACTATCCTCAGTTCGAGCAACGCTGCTGCCGACCTCAACCGGCAGGGTGTGCGCGTGTACAAGACCGGCAACCTGGTGGAAGCCCGCGAGGTGTTCCGCAAGGCGCTGAAGATGCAACCGAAGAACATCAGTATCGCGCTGAACATGGCCCAGTCGCTGCTGCACGGCACCGACACCAGTGTGCCGTCGGCGGAACTGGAAGAATGTCGGGCCTGCCTGAAAATGGTCGGCCTGATGCCCGACACCGACGCGCGTTATGCGCGTTATCAGAAGCTGAAAAGCAAGGCGTTTGGCGAATGAACCAAGACGAGCAGGCGCTGGATTTTTCCACGGTGATCGCCTCCACCGTTCACGACATGAAGAACTCGCTGGCGATGCTGACGCAGGCCCATAGCCAGTGGTTGGCGCGTTTGCCCGAGGGGCAGCGTGGAGGGGCGGAGCAGGGCGTGATCGACTTCGAGTTTGCCCACCTCAACGGCATGCTGGTGCAGTTGCTTGGGCTGTACAAGCTCGGCGTCAACCAGTTGCCGCTGCAACCGGCGTATCACGAGCTGGATGATTTCATCGAGGCGCAACTGGCATCGCACCAAGAGGTGTTCGCCAGTCGCGGGATTATCGCCACCTATGAAGTCGATCCGCTGAGCCCGCTGGGTTTCTTCGATCGTGAGTTGGTTGCGTCGGTGTTGGGCAACTGCATCAATAACGCCATTCGTTATGCCCGCGAGTCGCTGCTGATCACTGTCAGTGACGAAGCCGGGCAGCTGGTGTTGAGCATCAATGATGACGGTGACGGTTACCCGGCCGAGATGCTCGAGCGTCAGGCGGATTACGTGCAGGGCATCAATCACGGCAGCGGCAGCACGGGTCTGGGCCTGTATTTCGCCAACCGCATTGCTGCGTTGCATCAGCGCAATGGCGTGGTCGGGCACACCGAAATTCGTAATGGCGGGCCTTTGGGTGGTGGGGTGTTCAGCCTTTATCTGCCGTGACTCGGGTTTTTGTTTGACGCTGCTTGATATTCCGAACAGCCGGAGCCTATTTTGTACGGGTCGCCGTTCGCGGCTCGCACAATAACAAGGATTGCGTCATGACAACCGATGGCCAGCGTTCACTCGCGCAGCGACTGACCGGCATTGATGAGATTGAATGTGTCACGCCGGATTTGAACGGCGTGCCGCGCGGCAAGGTGATGACCGCCGAGGGATTCCTCGAGGGCCGGCGTTTGCAGATGGCGCGGGGGGTGCTGCTGCAATGCATCATGGGCGGTTATCCGCCGGCGCGGTTTTACGGCAGCGATGACGGCGATCTGGCGCTGGTCGCCGAGCCGAGCATGATTCATCCCTTGCCATGGAGCGACGAGCCACGTGCCCTGGCCATCTGCGATGCTGACGAACTGAGCGGCGAAAGCTCAAACCTGTCGACCCGTGGTCAACTGAAGAAAGTCATCGCCCGTTACGCCGCACGTGGCTTGGCGCCGGTGGTGGCGACCGAGCTGGAGTTTTTCGTCTTCGCGCCGAACACCGATCCGACCCAGCCGTTCCGTCCGCCAGTCGGCCTCGACGGGCGCCGCGAGGATGGTCAGTCGGCGTTCAGCGTCAGTTCCAATAACGGTCTGCGGCCGTTCTTCAGCGAAGTCTATAAATGCATGGCGGCCCTCGGTCTGCCGCGCGATACCTTCATGCATGAAATGGGCGTCAGCCAGTTCGAGATCAATCTGCTGCACGGTGATCCGCTGTTGCTGGCCGACCAGACCTTCCTGTTCAAACACCTGCTCAAGGAAGTCGCGCTCAAGCATGGTCTGAACGTGGTGTGCATGGCCAAGCCGCTGGCGCACACACCGGGCAGTTCGATGCACATTCACCAGAGCGTCGTCGAGATCGCCACCGGCAGCAACGTGTTCAGTGACGAGAATGGCCAGCCGACGGCGATGTTCCGCCATTTCATCGGCGGGCAGCAGGCGGCCATGGCCGATTTCACTGCGCTGTTTGCGCCGAACGTGAACTCCTATCAGCGTTTGTGTCACCCGTATGCATCGCCCAACAATGCCTGCTGGTCCCACGACAACCGCGCCGCAGGGTTGCGCATTCCGGCCAGTTCGCCAGTGGCTCGACGCGTGGAAAACCGGTTGCCTGGCGCCGATGCCAACCCGTATCTGGCGATTGCCGCGAGTCTGGCTGCCGGCTTGCACGGGATCGAACATGAGCTGGAGCCGAGCGCGGCGATTCAGGGCGAATTCGAAGTGCCGGACAATCTTTCGCTGCCGTGTACCTTGCATGCCGCGCTCGAGCGTCTGAAACGTAGCCAATTGGCCAGGGAACTGTTCGGACAGGAGTTCATCGAAGGCTACATCGCTTCGAAGACCATGGAGTTGACCAGCTTCTTTGATGAAATCACTCCCTGGGAACGGCGTGTTCTAGCAGCCCAGGCCTGACGAACCGTCGCCATCGGGCTATCGTTTGGATAGCCCGATACTCACTGCAAGGAGCCGCTCGGAACGCCGATGCGCCAAATCTGGAAATCCTTTCGAGCGCTGTATTTCGCCTCGCTGATGATGTTGATCGGCTCGGGCCTTCTTTCTACTTACCTGGCATTGCGCCTGGCCGCTGACCATGTCGATGGGCTGTGGGTTGGTGCGCTGATGGCGGCCAACTATTTCGGCCTGGTGCTGGGCGGCAAGATCGGTCACCGCTTGATCGCCCGTGTCGGACACATTCGAGCGTATTCGGCGTGTGCCGGGATCGTCGGCGCGGCGGTGCTCGGGCATGGCCTGGTGGACTGGCTGCCGGCGTGGCTGGTGCTGCGGACCATCGTCGGTCTGGGCATGATGTGTCAGTACATGGTGATCGAGAGCTGGCTCAACGAGCAGGCCGACGCCAACCAGCGTGGGCTGGTGTTCAGCGGTTATATGATCGCTTCTTACTTGGGGCTGGTGCTCGGTCAGTTGATTCTGGTCATGCACCCGGGCCTGGGGTTGGAGCTGCTGATGCTGGTCGCGCTGTGTTTTGCCCTGTGCCTGGTGCCGGTGGCGCTGACCCGACGGATTCACCCGGCGCCGCTGCATCCGGCACCGATGGAGCCGCGCTTCTTTATCAAGCGCGTGCCGCAGTCGTTGAGCACGGTGCTCGGCGCAGGCCTGATCATCGGCTCGTTCTACGGTCTGGCGCCGTTGTATGCGTCGCAGCAGGGGCTGTCGACCGAGCAGGTCGGTCTGTTCATGGGTAGCTGCATTTTTGCCGGACTGCTGGTGCAGTGGCCGTTGGGCTGGTTGTCCGACCGTTATGACCGAGCGCTGCTGATTCGTTGTTTTGCCGGATTCCTCGCGGTGGCGGCGTTGCCGTTGGCGATCTTGCCGCAGGTGCCGCTTGAGGTGCTGTTCGTGGTCGGCTTCCTTTGTTCGCTGGTGCAGTTCTGCCTGTATCCGCTGGCGGTGGCGTTCTCCAACGACCATGTCGAGGGCGATCGCCGGGTGTCGCTGACGGCGATGCTGCTGGTGACCTACGGGGTCGGCGCGAGTATCGGTCCGCTGCTGGCGGGCGTGCTGATGAAGCTGTTCGGCAGTCAGAGTTTGTACGCGTTCTTCAGCTTCTTTGCGTTGGTGCTGGTGTGGCGCATTCGGCCGAAAGCGGTGACCAATCTGCATCAGGTCGACGACGCACCGCTGCATCACGTGGCGATGCCCGACAGCATGTCCAGCTCGCCGCTGGTGGCCGCGCTCGATCCGCGGGTGGATGAGCAGGTGGTGCAGGAGCAGATGCAGACCACGGTTACGCCGGAGCCAGAACCGGAGCCAGAACCCGAAGTGCAGCCTGAAGTGGCGGTGGAAACTGATCCGGCTGATGAGGGCGATAAACCGACACCGGACATCAGTGGGGCCAGACCCTGAATCGGGTGAGAGTAAGGCTGTTCAGAGACAGACACTGTCACTGTGGCGAGGGAGCTTGCTCCCGCTGGACTGCGCAGCAGGCCCCGCTTGCCAGATAAAGGGCGGGGGGGCGCTTCGCGCCCCAGCGGGAGCAAGCTCCCTCGCCACAGGTGTCCGGTGCTGGCAGAAAGATTTCTTGCATAAAAAAGGGCAGTCCCGCCAGGGACTGCCCTTTCTATTTGCCTGTGCGAATCACAGATCGTCTTTATCGAACCGGCGTGCTTCACGCTGCAGTTGATAAACGAAGCGCTCGACGTTGCGCGCCGCTTGGCCACTGATGTTGTGGAAGCGCAAGCCGGCGAAGGTGATGTTGAGCTTTTCTTCGAAGTGCAGATAGCGCAGCTCGACCGAGATCGGTTGATTGCCGAACAGTGGGGTGGCGATCATGCGGTCATAGACCTGGCCCAGTTGCAGGCGGTCGGTGATGTCGCCTTCAAAGCGCAGCTTGCAACCGGTGGCGGAAATATCCAGCAGTTTGCCGTTGATCGGCGCCTTGAGTTTTTCGCCGCCAAGTTCGACGCTGACCAGATCGGTCAGCTTCAACGCGGCACGAAAGGCATTGCGGCGCTGGTGGTAGACCACTTCGGTTGGCAGTTGACCGGTGTAGAAGCGGTCACCGTCGGATTCTTCGATGTTCAGCGTGCCAGTGCATTCCCAGGCGATGCGCACGCCCTCGTGGAAGCCTTCGACCTTGAACGGTTCGCCCGCCTGCAGAAAACGCTCGCCATCGCGCGGGATCATTTCGTCCAGGGCAATCGTCGCGGTTTCCCGGTCAACCTTGATCAGGTAGCTCTGGAAGCGCTGGCTGCGCTCATGGAAGGTGATGATCAGCGGATCGTGGCTTTCTTGCAGCTGGCGCAGGTTGCTGGAGATTTCCAGGGGCGTGGTCAGCACCTTTGGTGGCTGCGGAGTATCATCCGCGCTTAGGGCGTTTGGCACGTTTTCTCAATCTCCAGACAAAATTTGACTACGACTAGCCAGCATTTTGCCAGCATGTTTCGCGGGTTGATAGTGCAGGCACATCGAATGGCTCACGCCTGGCTGAGCGTACGCGGCTTGGTGGGTTTGGCGAAAGTGCCCGAGGCGTCATACAGCGCTGGCGGTTCGCCCCCGGTGAGGATTTTCAGCTGATTGGCCGTAGCGGCCTGCTGGATCTGGATCGACTGGCCGTTCTTGACGTTGGCCGCCTGGCACTGGGCAATCAGGTCGGTCAGCACATCGCTTTGGGACAGCAACTGGTCGCCAATGCTCGACTGGCTGGCCAGTTGCTCCAGGCCCTGGCGGTCGAGCGGCAGGTTGAGGCTGGCAAGGATTTCGCTGCGCTTGCGGCCATGCTGTTCAAGCAGAATGATCAATGCCTGTTTGCGCGCCAGAATATCTTCGAGCAGAGGCATGTCGCGACCGTGCAAGGCGAGGGACTCGGTTTGCAGCAACTCCAGCAATTGTTGAGCTGGAGCAAAGTCGTCAGTGATCAGTTGCAATAAATTAGTGTCGTGCATGGCTGGCCTTGGGTTCTAAGCGTCCAAAAGCCTGGCGCCGGCAAAAGCCTAGCGCTGGGCTTCGAAGTTGAGCAGTTTGCTGGCTACACGGTTGCTGTCGACCTTGTAGCTGCCATCGGCAATCGCTGCTTTCAACTCGGCCACGCGGGCTTTGTCGACGGCAGGCTGATCGCGCAGCTTGTCAGTGACCTTCTGCAACTGTTGAGCCTCATTGCTGAGGTGTACCGATTCCCCGCTTTTTGCGGTACCGGCCGTTTCGGCCTGGGTATTCAGCGGCGCGGAGGTGCCGGTTTCGGCGGTTTCCTTGGCGTTGCTGGTACGCGTACTGCCCGTAAGTGACGAGGAGCTGTTCAAACGGCTGAAATCGATGACCATGTTAAAAACCTCTGGGAATTTGGACGCTTGCCATGTTCTCGGCCATTCCCTGGAAAACTTTAGGCTCACTTTGCAATGAGCTGCATGTGCCGAAGCGTGTCCTGCTGCGGCACAGTTTAGGGAAGCGTCGGGGCTGGCGCCAGTTTTCTGCTCGAGCGTTTTACATGGCGACTTCCACTTGGCCCGGCGCGATGACCTGCGCCTTGATTACCCGGTTGGAATTAAGGTTTTTTACCCGGATCTGTTCTTTCAAACCGCCATTGGCCAGGGCTTCACCGGGCATGCGCACGGCAAGCGTGCCGCTGCGGGCGATGATGACCACCTGATCGCCCTTGCGCACCACTTCTGCCTGTTCCAGATGCACCAGGGTAATCACCTGATCGGCTACCGTTGGTCGGGTTAATTTCTGCCCGATGGCTTCATCCACCGACGTCAGAAAACCCTGATTGATCTGGCTGATGTCGCGTTCACGCAAGGTCACGTCTTGCGGCTCGATAATGCCGGCGCGTTTGAGCGGTCGGGTGGTGGTGACAATCTCGCGAAACAGGCGGACTTGAGCGGGCACGAACACTGTCCACGGCGAGCTTCCTTCGCACCGGACCTTGACCGTCACCCGGCCCAGCGGACGTGCAGGACTCTCCAGCGACGCTGTCAATTCCTTGTCGCACATAGGCATGCGCATACGCGGGTCGAGCTGGTTGACCTCGATTTCGTAGCGGCCTTCCGTTTGACTGGTAGCCAGATAGTCTTCTACGGTGAACTCAAGAAAGCCCTGAGTGACGCCGATAAGCATGTCAGGCAAGGTAACCGTATCAGCACCGGCAGGGCTGCCAGCGAAAAACAAGCAGACGGCAGACGTCGCGCACAGCGCTTTGCGGGTGCGGGAGGTCAGGCGTCGGAAAAATGTCGTTTGAGCGTTCATACGAGTTAAAAAGCAAGCGCCGTGCCGTTTAGCAATGAATGTGCGTCGCAACAACACTTGGCGTTGGTGTAGGAGTCTGGGCATGGCTGGTGTAATGGATTCGGTGAACCAGCGCACGCAACTGGTAGGGCAGAATCGCCTGGAGCTGTTGTTGTTCCGTCTTGACGGTCAACAGCTCTACGGCATCAACGTGTTCAAGGTGCGGGAAGTGCTGCAATGCCCGTCGCTGACGTTGATGCCCAAGTCCAGTCCTGTCGTGTGCGGGGTGGCGAATATCCGGGGGGCGACCATTCCGATCCTTGATCTGGCAATGGCGACCGGTTCCGGGGCGTTGAAAGACAAGAACAGTCCGTTCGTGATCATCACGGAGTACAACACCAAGACCCAGGGTTTCCTGGTTCGCTCGGTGGAGCGCATCGTCAACATGAACTGGGAAGAGATCCATCCGCCGCCCAAGGGCACGGGGCGCGATCATTACCTGACCGCTGTGACTCGAGTCGACAATCAGTTAGTCGAAATCATCGATGTCGAGAAGGTGCTGGCGGAAGTCGCGCCGACGCCCGAGGCGATTTCGGTCGGTGTGGTCGATGTCGAAACCCAGAGCAAGGCGTTGTCGCTGCGGGTGCTGACGGTCGATGACTCGTCGGTGGCGCGCAAGCAGGTCACGCGTTGCCTGCAGACGGTCGGGGTCGAAGTGGTGGCGCTGAACGACGGCAAGCAGGCACTGGATTACCTGCGCAAGCTGGTCGATGAGGGCAAGAAGCCGGAAGAAGAGTTCCTGATGATGATTTCCGACATCGAGATGCCGGAGATGGACGGGTACACCCTGACGGCGGAAATCCGCAGCGATCCACGCATGCAAAAGCTTCATATCATCCTGCATACTTCGTTGTCGGGGGTATTCAATCAGGCGATGGTCAAGAAAGTCGGTGCCGATGACTTCCTGGCCAAATTCCGTCCTGATGACCTGGCATCCCGGGTAGTCGACCGGATCAAAGCAGCAGATATCAGCTAGGGGCCTTCTGCCCCTGGCGGTCAACACGATTTAAGAGGCGGCATCATTGTCTACGGGTAATTTGGATTTCGAACAGTTCCGGGTCTTCCTGGAAAAAGCCTGTGGCATTTTGCTCGGTGAAAACAAGCAGTACCTGGTCTCGAGCCGTCTCAACAAACTGATGGAGCAGCAAGGCATCAAGTCCCTGGGTGAGCTGGTACAGCGCATCCAGACCCAGCCGCGCAGCGGTTTGCGCGAGCAGGTGGTCGATGCCATGACGACCAACGAAACCCTGTGGTTTCGCGACACCTATCCGTTTGAAGTCTTGAAGAACAAGGTGCTGCCCGAGGCGATCAAGGCCAGCCCCAACCAGCGTCTGCGGATCTGGTCGGCGGCATGCTCGTCGGGTCAGGAACCGTATTCGCTGTCGATGTCGATCGACGAGTTCGAGCGCAGCAACCTTGGTCAGTTGAAGATGGGCGTGCAGATCGTTGCCACCGACCTGTCCGGCAGCATGCTGACCAACTGCAAGACCGGCGAGTACGACAGCCTGGCCATCGGTCGCGGTCTGTCCGCTGATCGCCTGCAGCGCTACTTCGACCCGAAAGGGCCGGGGCGCTGGGTGATCAAGGCGCCGATCAAGAACCGGGTGGAATTCCGTTCGTTCAACCTGCTCGACAGCTACGCCAGTCTGGGCAAGTTCGACATCGTGTTCTGCCGCAACGTGCTGATCTACTTCTCCGCCGAGGTGAAGAAAGACATCCTGTTGCGTATTCACAGCACGCTGAAGCCGGGCGGCTATCTGTTCCTTGGCGCGTCCGAAGCGCTGAACGGTTTGCCGGATCATTACCAGATGGTTCAGTGCAGTCCGGGGATCATTTACCAGGCGAAGTGAAACAAAGCATCAGGCATACAAAATCGGGAGCCCCAAGGGCTCCCTTTTTTATGCCTGATGCTTTGTTTCATGTAGGAGCTGCCGAAGGCTGCGATCTTTTGATCCTGTTTTGAAGGATCAAGATCAAAAGATCGCAGCCTTCGGCAGCTCCTACAGGGAGAGGTGTTAACAGGACGAAGCGGCAGAAAAGCGGCAGGCAGCGGAAACCGGTTGCCGCTTTTCTGGCATTGCCGCTTTGCCGATTCCCCGCAAAGCCCCGGTTTACCTGGGTTTTTGTGTTTGGCACGGCGCTTGCTAAAGCTCAGGTACGAAAAACCGCTCACCCGAAGGTTCCCGACATGAGCATCAGCTTCGATAAAGCGCTCGGCATTCACGAAAAGGCATTGGGTTTCCGTGCCCAGCGCGCTGAAGTGCTGGCCAACAACATCGCCAACGCCGATACCCCGAACTACAAGGCTCGGGATCTGGACTTCTCCAAAGTGCTCGAAGCACAGAGCCAGAAAAACGCCAACGGCACCATCGCCCTGAACATGACCAACAGCCGTCACATCGAAGCTGAAGGCCTGGGCAATGGCGACGAGTCGCTGATGTATCGCACGCCGATGCAGCCTTCGATTGACCAGAACACCGTGGATGCTCAGCTGGAACAGTCCAACTACGCGGAAAACGCCGTGGGCTTCCAGGCCAGCTTCACCCTGCTCAACAGCAAATTCAAAGGGCTGGTATCGGCCCTGCGCGGAGAGTAATCCATGTCCCTGTCCAGCGTTTTCAACATTGCCGGCAGCGGCATGAGCGCACAAACCACACGTCTGAACACCGTGGCGTCGAACATCGCCAACGCCGAAACCGTTTCGTCGAGCATCGACCAGACCTACCGCGCCCGTCACCCGGTGTTCGCCACCATGTTTCAGGGCGGCCAGAACAGCGGCAGCAACTCGCTGTTCCAGAGCCAGGACGCCGCAGGGCAGGGCGTGCAGGTACTTGGCGTGGTCGAAGACCAGAGCAACCTCGAAGCACGCTACGAGCCGAACCATCCGGCCGCTGACGCCAAGGGCTACGTGTACTACCCGAACGTCAACGTGGTGGAAGAAATGGCTGACATGATTTCCGCGAGCCGGTCGTTCCAGACCAACGCCGAAATGATGAACACCGCCAAAACCATGATGCAGAAGGTACTGACCCTCGGTCAGTAATAAGGGGCGACTGCCATGAGTGTTTCCGATACCACCAGCAGCCTGAGCATGAATGACATCCTGGCGAACTCCTCGAAGAAAACGAGCAGTACGACCACTGATGGCATTGCCTCGGCCACCAACAGCTCCACCGGCGGCCAAGCCCTGGGCAAGGATGCGTTCCTGCAATTGCTGGTCACCCAGTTGAAAAACCAGAACCCGCTCGACCCGCAGGACAACAGCGCCTTTGTTGCGCAGCTGGCGCAGTTCAGCAGCCTTGAGGGCATCACCACCCTCAACAGCACCGTCAGCTCGCTGGCCGGCAATTACAACTCGTCGCAGGCACTGCAGGCGTCGTCGCTGGTCGGTCGCAACGTGATCGTGCAGACCAACACCGTTCAACTGGACGACCCGAGCAAAGGCATGACCGGTTCGGTCACCGTTCCATCGTCGATTGCCGGCGGCACCGTCAGCATTACCGACAGCAGCGGCGCGGTCGTTCGCACCCTCGATCTGGGCAGTCGCGCCGCAGGCAGCGCGAGCTTCACCTGGGACGGCAAGGACAAGGACGGCAACCTGGTGAAGACCGGTACCTATACCGTCAAGGCCAACGCCTCGATCAATGGCACCTCGACCGATATGGCGACCTACCTGCCAGCCACGGTCAACAGCGTGACGATCAGCCAGACCGGTGGCGAGTTGATGCTCAACCTGTCCGGCAAGGGCACCGTCGCCCTGTCCAAAGTACAAACCATTGGTATATAGAGCCGACTAACCGGCACAAAGGAGTGGAATATGTCTTTCAATATCGGCCTTAGCGGTCTCTATGCAGCCAACAAACAACTGGACGTGACCGGCAACAACATCGCCAACGTCGCGACCGCCGGTTTCAAATCGTCCCGTGCAGAATTCGAAGACGTCTACTCGGCCACTCGCCTGGGTAGCGGCAGCAAGGTCATCGGCAACGGCGTGCGCCTGGCCAACGTGTCCCAGCAGTTCACCCAGGGTGACATCAACAACACCGGTAACGTGCTGGACATGGGCATCAACGGTTCCGGCTTCTTCACCATGAGCAACAACGGCTCGATTTCCTATACCCGTGCCGGTACGTTCAAAGTCGACAACGCCGGTTACATCACCAACACCGACTACACCTCGCGTCTGCAAGGTTACGGTGTGGATGCCAACGGCAAGATCATCAATGGTGTGCTGACCGACCTGAAAATCGATACTTCCAACCTGGCGCCGAAGTCCACCTCGCTGGTGACCTCGACCATCAACCTGAATTCGTCGGCACCGGTGATCGACGACACAGTGGCGGCCGGCAAGTTCGATCCGTCAAAACTTGAGACTTACACCAAGCAGTTCAGTACGCCGATCTATGATTCCCAGGGCAACTCGCACGTCATGGATCAGTACGTGGTGAAGACTGGCCAGAACACCTGGAAGGTCTACACCCTGGTAGACGGTCGTAACCCGGACGCTACCGGCAGCGATCCGAAGGTCACCGCGCCGACACCTTCTACCATGACGTTTGACTCCGCTGGCAAGCTGACCCAGGTCAGCACTCTGCCAGGTCCTGTGATCAGCAGTGACCTGAAGCTCACTGGCTGGGTGCCGGGTACTGTGGTTAACGGGACGTTCACGCCTAACGGCGCTTCGGCGAACCCGGCCGGTATCACCATTTCGATGGCGCAGACCACCCAGTACAACGCAGATACCGCTCGTTCGATCCCGACTCAGGATGGTTACGCCACTGGCCAGATCACCAACCTGACCATCGACGGCACCGGTACGCTGTTCGCCAACTTCAGCAACAACCAGAGCAAGGCCATCGGCCAGGTTGCGCTGGCCAGCTTCACCAACGAGCAAGGCCTGCAGCCTGTCGGCGGCACCAGCTGGAAAGAGACGTTCGCCTCGGGTATCCCGGGTTACGACGCGCCGAAAACCGGTACCTTGGGTGAGGTGGTGTCCAACTCGCTGGAAGAGTCCAACGTTAACCTGACCAACGAGCTGGTGGATCTGATCAAGGGCCAGAGCAACTATCAGGCGAACGCCAAGACTATCTCCACCCAGAGCACCATCATGCAGACCATCATTCAGATGACCTGATTGCGGTTTCTGATTGTGCAAGGGAGCCCCTCTTTTTGAGGGGCTTTTTTGTGGGCTATTGTTTTGTGAGCTTATCCGTTGCTGCGGTAACGGCTACTTAGGGTTTCGCCCTTACGGCGAGTCACTTTTGCAGACGCCCAAAAGTAACCAAAACGCTTGGCCCCAACGTTCGGCCCTCGCTTAGGCTCGGGTTCCTTCGCTGCGGGATTCATCCGGGGGGCATCGCCTCCGGTTTGCTTCGCTGCACCTCCTCTCGCTGTGTTTGGCTTCGCCAAACGGTCGCTTCGCTCCCACCCCCGGATAAATCCCTCCACTCAGCCTGCCGACGGGGCCGGTACGGCAAGATCAAAAGCTTTCGGCGAGCTGACACTCGGCCATTGAGTGGTGAAAAGCATGCGCTTGGCTTTTGCTCTTCTGTGGAAGCCAGCCCGCGAGCCAACTAATCTCCGTCAGATTCACGTAATCACTGTAGGAGCTGCCGAAGGCTGCGATCTTTTGATCTTTGGCAGAGCACTAAAGGTCAAAAGATCGCAGCCTCGTTGCACTCGACAGCTCCGACAGGTAAATGGCGGACAAAAGAAAACCCCCGACACACCAGAAGTCTGTCGGGGGTTTCTTTTGCCTGGAAGCATCAGGCGTCTCGCGACGCCTGATCCGGCTCAGCTTATTGGCAAGCTTCGCAATCCGGCTCGTCGATCGCGCAAGCCTTTGGCACTGGCGCCGGACCGGCTGGAGCTGCCAGAACCGAATCGTCGCCGTGGTTGCCGCCGCTGGAAACAGCGTTCAGCTTGCCGGTGTTGATGGTCGACTTCTCGGTGCTGGTCGCGGCCAGGGCACGGAGGTAGTAAGTGGTTTTCAGACCACGGTACCAGGCCATGCGGTAGGTCACGTCGAGTTTCTTGCCCGAGGCGCCGGCGATGTACAGGTTCAGCGACTGGGCCTGGTCGATCCACTTCTGACGACGGCTGGCGGCGTCAACGATCCACTTGGTGTCCACTTCGAACGCGGTCGCGTAGAGCTCTTTGAGTTCTTGCGGGATGCGCTCGATCTGCTGCACCGAACCGTCGTAGTACTTCAGGTCGTTGATCATGACCGAGTCCCACAGACCGCGAGCCTTGAGGTCGCGAACCAGGTACGGGTTGATCACGGTGAATTCGCCCGACAGGTTCGATTTCACATACAGGTTCTGGTAGGTCGGTTCGATCGACTGCGAGACGCCGGTGATGTTGGCGATGGTCGCGGTCGGTGCGATGGCCATGATGTTGGAGTTACGAATGCCTTTCTGTACACGGGCGCGAACCGGTGCCCAGTCCAGGGTTTCGTTCAGGTCAACGTCGATGTACTTCTGGCCGCGCTGTTCGATCAGGATCTGTTGCGAATCCAGCGGCAGGATGCCTTTGGACCACAGCGAACCGTTGAACGTCTCGTACGCGCCGCGCTCGTCGGCCAGGTCGCAGGACGCCTGGATCGCGTAATAGCTGACCGCTTCCATCGACTTGTCGGCGAACTCGACGGCCGCGTCGGAACCGTAAGGGATGTGCTGCAGGTACAGCGCGTCCTGGAAGCCCATGATGCCCAGACCGACCGGACGGTGGCGGAAGTTGGAGTTCTTCGCTTGCGGCACCGAGTAGTAGTTGATGTCGATCACGTTGTCGAGCATGCGCACGGCGGTGTTCACGGTGCGTTGCAGCTTGGCGGTGTCCAGCTTGCCGTCGACGATGTGGTTCGGCAGGTTGATCGAGCCCAGGTTGCAAACGGCGATCTCGTCCTTGTTGGTGTTCAAGGTGATCTCGGTGCACAGGTTCGAGCTGTGAACAACGCCGACGTGCTGCTGCGGGCTGCGCAGGTTGCACGGGTCTTTGAACGTCAGCCACGGGTGGCCGGTTTCAAACAGCATGGAGAGCATTTTGCGCCACAGGTCTTTGGCCTGGATGGTCTTGAACAGCTTGACCTTGCCCGGGTACTCGGTCAGGGCTTCGTAGTACTCGTAGCGCTCTTCGAAGGCTTTACCGGTCAGGTCGTGCAGGTCCGGAACTTCGGAAGGCGAGAACAGGGTCCACTTGCCGTCATCGAAGACACGCTTCATGAACAGGTCAGGGATCCAGTTGGCGGTGTTCATGTCGTGGGTACGACGACGGTCATCACCGGTGTTCTTGCGCAGTTCGATGAACTCTTCGATGTCCATGTGCCAGGTTTCCAGGTAGGCACACACAGCGCCTTTGCGCTTGCCACCCTGGTTAACGGCGACGGCGGTGTCGTTCACTACTTTGAGGAACGGAACCACGCCTTGCGACTTGCCGTTGGTGCCCTTGATGTACGAACCCAGTGCACGCACCGGCGTCCAGTCGTTGCCCAGGCCGCCAGCGAATTTGGACAACATGGCGTTGTCGTGGATCGCGTGGTAGATGCCCGACAGGTCGTCTGGAACGGTGGTCAGGTAGCAGCTCGACAGCTGTGGACGCAGGGTACCGGCGTTGAACAGTGTTGGGGTCGAAGCCATGTAGTCGAAGGACGACAGCAGGTTGTAGAACTCGATCGCACGGTCTTCTTTCTGCTTCTCTTCGATCGCCAGGCCCATGGCCACGCGCATGAAGAAGATCTGCGGCAGTTCGAAACGCACGCCATCCTTGTGGATGAAGTAACGGTCGTACAGGGTCTGCAGGCCCAGGTAGGTGAATTGCTGGTCGCGCTCGTGGTTGATCGCCTTGCCCAGTTTTTCCAGGTCGAAGGAGGCCAGCACAGGGTTCAGCAGTTCGAACTCGATACCTTTGGCGATATAAGCCGGCAGCGCCTTGGCGTACAGGTCGGCCATTTCGTGGTGAGTGGCGCTCTCGGCCACGCCGAGGAAGCCCAGGCCTTCGGCACGCAGGGTGTCCATCAGCAGGCGGGCGGTGACGAACGAGTAGTTCGGCTCACGTTCAACCAGGGTACGCGCGGTCATCACCAATGCGGTGTTGACGTCGTTCAGGGCCACGCCGTCGTACAGGTTTTTCAGGGTTTCGCGCTGGATCAGGTCGCCATCGACTTCAGCCAGGCCTTCGCAGGCTTCGGTGACGATGGTGTTCAGGCGGCCCATGTCCAGCGGCGCGAGGCTGCCGTCGGCGCGGGTGATGCGGATCGACGGGTGCGCATCGACTGCGGCTTCGACCGGGGTATGGGCTGCGCGTTCTTTCGAGCGGGCGTCACGGTAGATCACGTAGTCGCGAGCGACTTTCTGCTCGCCGGCACGCATCAGGGCCAGTTCGACCTGGTCCTGGATTTCTTCGATGTGGATGGTGCCGCCCGACGGCATGCGACGCTTGAAGGTCGCGGTGACTTGTTCGGTCAGGCGGGCAACGGTGTCGTGGATTCGCGACGAAGCGGCAGCGGTGCCGCCCTCAACTGCGAGAAACGCTTTGGTGATAGCGACGGTGATCTTGTCATCGGTGTAAGGAACGACAGTGCCATTACGCTTGATCACGCGCAGTTGACCAGGCGCGGTGGCGGCCAGATCCGAATTCGAATCGGCGGCCTGCGGCAAGGTGCCCTGCGGGTTCTCGCGAGTTGTGTCGGTTTGCATGGGTGTCTCCACGTTCTCTATGTTTGTTTGGGCACCATGAAGGTGCCCACCGTTCCGTCCTGAAGCACTACAACCGGCACGCGCCGGGCATAACGACTTCGGGACAGTTCAGGAAGGGGGCCTTGTGGGCGCCGCTTCCATGCCGAAGTCTTCGGTTCGCGCTTTACGCGTGAAACCGCATTCCTTTCGGGGAGCAGATTCGTCACTGCAACACCCGTACCGTTATCGTCGTGGTCGACCGAAAAACGGTAGCCATCCGCAGGCGCGGTTTGGGCTTCTGAAAATACGTTTGGTTCAACCCGACAATGGCAATAAAAAGCCTTGAATTCACAGTCCGGTTTGTGTTTGGTTTTTTAGCGCTAACCCCTACATGTAGGGTTTTTTTGCGCACGGGCTACAAGATAATGCGTTTCGGGGGAGTATTGCAACGTATAGCCTGTGGATAAACCTGTGCGTAAATTGTGTGCGAAAGGGCTGATTCGCGTGTAGGCCGCGAACCTGCTGAGCTAGACCGTTTGTCACTGTTTTTCACGCGGGAAAAACGCTTCAGCGGATTTTTAAGGGCGCGAACCCTATCACAAAAAACCGCCGTGTCCGAACGCATTTGCCGACTTGTGTTCTGCCGGTACGCCGTTTATACAATCGGGCGGCGTTTACCCATTCTTATGCTCCCAAAAGATGACAAAAAGACGGGAGCATCGGAATCTGCGGGCAACCGCACGCCTGTGTGGGAGCTGCCGCAGGCTGCGATCTTTTGACCTTGCTTTTTAAAAGCAAAAGATCGCAGCCTGCGGCAGCTCCTACAGGGGGCAGTGTGTTTCTGCCTTATTAACAAAAACAGCAAGCAGAGGTCACCGGTGGAGCAAGAAGCCTGGCAGGTATTGATAGTCGAGGACGACCAGCGTCTGGCCGAACTCACCCGCGAGTACCTGCAAGCCAATGGATTGCGCGTGGAGATCGAAGGCAACGGCGCGCTGGCGGCGGCGCGGATCATCAAGGAGCAGCCGGACCTGGTGATCCTCGACCTGATGCTGCCCGGTGAAGACGGCTTGAGCATTTGCCGCAAGGTCCGCGACCGTTACGACGGGCCGATCCTGATGCTCACCGCGCGCACCGACGATGCCGACCAGATCCAGGGCCTCGACCTCGGTGCCGACGATTACGTGTGCAAACCGGTGCGCCCACGGCTGTTGCTGGCACGGATTCAGGCTTTGCTGCGGCGCAGTGACAGCGCCGAGCCGGTCACGGAAAAAAGCCGTCGCCTGCAATTCGGCCCGCTGGTGGTGGACAACGCCTTGCGCGAAGCCTGGCTCAGTGACAGCGGCATCGAACTGACCAGCGCCGAATTCGACCTGCTCTGGCTGCTGGTATCGAATGCCGGACGAATCCTCTCTCGCGAAGAAATTTTCACTGCGCTGCGTGGCATCGGCTATGACGGTCAGGACCGCTCGATCGATGTGCGCATCTCGCGCATCCGCCCGAAAATCGGCGATGACCCCGATCATCCGCGCCTGATCAAGACCATCCGCAGCAAAGGCTATCTGTTCGTTCCGGAAGCCTGTGTGGATCTGGCGCTGTGAACTCGATCTTCCTGCGCATCTATGGCGGCATGTGCGCGGCGCTGATTCTGGTGGCGGTGCTTGGGGTGCTGGCATTGCACCTGCTCAATCAGGTGCGCAGCGAGCAATACCGCGAGCGCCTGGCCCACGGCACGTTCTCGCTGATGGCCGACAACCTGCAACCGATGAACGCAACCGAGCGCCACCGGGCATTGTTGGTCTGGGAGCGTCTGCTGGGGATTCCGCTGGCGCTGAAGACGTTTTCCGAGACCGATCTGGATCTCTCTCAGCGCGCCCGGGTGCAGCGCGGTCAGGCCTTGGTGGAGCAGACCGGCCCGCATGCGGCGCGGGTCTATCGACTGGTCAGCGACAAGGAACAGTTGCTGCTGACCGGCGACGTCCAGCAGATCAGCGAACAACTGGCCCGCGCGACTATTTACCTGCTGGCCGATGAACTGGTGCGGGTGCCGGTTGGCGAACAGCCCAAGCGGCTGGCGCAGTTAAAGGAGGAGAAAGGTTTCGGTTTTGATTTGCGCCTGGTCACGGTCAACGAGGCCGACATGGACGAAGACCAGAGCCGCCGTGTGTCCGAGGGCGATACGGTGATGGCGCTGGGCAAGGGCGGGGATTCGATCCGGGTGTTTGCCGGCATGGTCGGCACGCCGTGGGTGCTGGAAATCGGTCCGCTGTATCAGATGAATCCGTATCCGCCGCAATGGCTGGTGCTGATTGC
Source organism: Pseudomonas sp. m6p (assembly GCF_055760375.1). Lineage (NCBI taxonomy): Bacteria > Pseudomonadati > Pseudomonadota > Gammaproteobacteria > Pseudomonadales > Pseudomonadaceae > Pseudomonas > Pseudomonas sp. m6p. The sequence continues at coordinate 4,022,790 of NZ_CM147084.1, read as the reverse complement.
GGCCCTCGGCCTGAGCCTGATCGGCCTGATCGTTTATCTGTTGGTGCGCCAGCTCGAACGACGTCTGCGCGGTCTCGAGGCCGCAGCCACGCGCATCGCCAAGGGCAGTCTGGAAACCCGCGTGCCGGCCCGTGGCGCTGACTCGGTGGGGCGGCTGGCGGCAGCGTTCAACGGCATGGCCGAGCACTTGCAGCAGTTGCTGGCGATCCAGCGCGAACTGGTGCGCGCGGTGTCCCATGAGTTGCGTACACCCGTGGCGCGTCTGCGATTCGGGTTGGAGATGATCGGCTCGGCCACCACCCCGCAGGCGCTGGAAAAGTACCGCGAGGGCATGGATCACGACATCGAGGATCTCGATAAGCTGGTGGACGAAATGCTCACCTACGCGCGGCTGGAGCAGGGGTCGCCCGCGCTGACCTTTCAACGCATCGACCTCGATGCGCTGGTCAATCAAGTGATTGAAGAACTGGCGCCGTTGCGTGCCGAGGTCACGGTGCAGCGCGGGTTGTGCCTGTCCGCTGCCGATAATGACGGCGCCTGGGTCGAGGCCGAGCCGCGCTTTTTGCACCGCGCGTTGCAGAACCTGGTGAGCAACGCGATGCGCCATGCGCACTCGAACGTCACGGTGAGTTATCAGGTTGGGCAGCTGCGCTGCCGGGTGGACGTCGAGGATGACGGGCCGGGTGTGCCGGAGTCGGCGTGGGAGCGCATCTTCACGCCGTTCCTGCGTCTGGATGACAGCCGCACACGGGCGTCGGGCGGGCATGGGCTGGGTCTGTCGATTGTGCGGCGGATCATTCACTGGCATGACGGGCGGGCGCTGATCAACAAGAGCAAGAGTCTGGGTGGGGCCTGCTTCAGTCTGAGCTGGCCGAGGAATCAGGAACGCCGCTGAGTTTTGTGCTGGGTTTGCCGGCCCCCATCGCTGGCAAGCCAGCTCCCACAGTGTCCGTGGTGAGCACAGATTTTGGATACACCCCTGAAACCTGTGGGAGCTGGCTTGCCAGCGATGGGGCTCTCACCGGCGCTGAAAAATCCTCAGGCAGGGATGCTGACCAGACTCAACAACTGCCCATCCTGCACACCAAACTGCGCGTCCAGCTCGGTGCCATGACGCCATTCACCTGAAAGATCGGTCAGCAAGCGCAAGCGAACCTGACCCTGCTCCGTCCACTCCAGCACCTCGGCGTGCTCGAAATAAAAGCGCTTCTGCACAATCGGGTACAGCGCCTTGAACAGGCTCTCTTTCACCGAAAACGTCAGGGTCACCCACAACCCCAGTTGCTCTCGCGAGCCGGCGGCCATGCGCTGCAATTCCGCTGGCGTGAGGATCTCCCCGGCCAGGCGTTCGGCACGCTCGGTCTCGAGCAGGTTTTCCAGGTCCATGCCCAAGCCGCGCCAGTGTCGCTTGTTGGCGACAATCGCCGCCGCGTGTCCGGTGCTGTGGGTGATCGAGCCGCAGATGTGCGCGGGCCACACCGGCGCACGGTCTTCGCCAATCGCCGGAATCACGTTTGAGCCTTCCAGTTGCTGCAGCGCAGCCCGGGCACAAATCCGCCCGGCGAGAAACTCGGCCTGCCGTTTGGCCACCGAGCGCTGAATGCTCGGCGGCGGCTCGATGGCACTGCGCTGGAAGTCATCGCCGAGCAGTTGCTTCGGGTCGAAACGGGTACTGAGCAGGACGGTGTCGGGCAACACGTTGGGCAACGGCCAATGGGCGTCGAGCGGGGTGCAGCAGGCGGGGAGGGGCGGGCTGGAATTCATGGCGGGCATTTTGCCGGTTGAAGTCACGACTGGGTAGAGGCTGCACACTTTTGTGGCGAGGGAGCTTGCTCCCGCTGGGGGCAAAGCCCCCCCCAAATCTGTGGACGAGATCTGTCAGGTAAACCGCGTCGGCAGGTTTTTGCGACGGCTTCGCCGCCGAGCGGGAGCAAGCTCCCTCGCCACAAAGGCAACAGTCAGCCAAAAATCTTCTGGAAGAACGCCTTCATGTCCGCCCAGGATTTTTCATCGGCCGCTTTGTTGTAGCCGATATCCGGGCCACCGTGATCGCCGTGGCTCAAGCGATCGGCATCCGGATTGGTGAAACCGTGCTTGGCGCCGTCGAGGCTGACGAATCTGTAGTCGGCGCCGGCCTTGTCCATTTCGGATTTGAACGCGGTGACGTTGTCGGCAGTGACCATGCTGTCCAGCGCGCCGTGCTCGACCAGAATTTTCGCTTTCACACTGCCGGGCGTCGCCGGGGTAGTGGTCGCCAGCGCACCGTGGAAACTCACCACGCCCGCCAGCGGCTCGCCCTGACGCGCCGCATTGAGCACCACGCCACCGCCGAAGCAGTAGCCGATGGCGGCGATTTTATTGACGTCGGTCTGCGGCTGCTTTTTCAGCAGGTTCAGCCCGGCCTCGAAACGTTTGCTGGAGGCGGCGGCATCCTGGGTCGCGGCCTGCATGAACGCCATCGCATCTTTTGGGTGCTCGGTGTTCTTGCCCTCGCCATACATGTCGATTGCCAAGGCGCTGTAGCCCAGTTCGGCGAGGTCGCGGGCGCGGCGTTTGGCGTAATCGTTCAGGCCCCACCATTCATGCACCACCACCACGCCCGGGCGTTTGCCCTTGATCGCGTCGTCGTAGGCGTAGTAGCCGATCAGTCGGGTGCCGTCGGCGCTCTGGTAAGGAATCTCCTGAGTCTTGATCGCAGCGTTGGCCAGGCTGCTGGCGGCGAGCAGGGCAAGGGCGAAAAACAGGCGCATGGTCGGTCTCCTTATCGAAAGTGGTCAGAACAGCCTAGTCGATTTGATTCAGCGCAGGTTCAGAGAGCGTTCAGGGCAGGTACAGGGGCAGCTCAGTAACCTTGCGCCATACCCAAACAGCACTGTGAAAGAGGAAACGCGATGAATCGTCTGAACAAACTGCTGCTGGCTTTTACCTTGTTGGGCTCCAGCCTTGCGGCACATGCCGATGACACCAGCAACTTCGCCGGTCTGACGTTCGGCCAGACCAGTGACAAGGTCAAAAAGTCCCACGCGCTGAACGACAACCTTGGCCACCCGGACGCCAGCGGCGCAATCGATGGCAACAACACTTACGGCGTGCGCCTCGGTCAGCAAAACTCGCAAGGTCGCTACTACGCCACTTACGACAACGTGTCCGGTTCGCACAATGGCATTAAACTGCGCCAGGAAAATCTGCTGGGCAGCTACGATCTGTTCTATCCAGTGGGCGGCAGCACCAACCTGTTCGGTGGTGCCACGGCCGGTTTGACCAAGCTGACCCAGGATTCGCCAGGCTATAGCCGTGACAGCGACATCGGGTACGCCGTTGGTGGTCAGTTCGGTGTGCTGCAACAAGTGGCGCAGAACGTTTCGGTGGAACTCGGTTACCGTTACCTGATGAGCAACGCCAGCACCGAAATGAAAGAGAGCGGTGGCAGCAAGCAAGGCTCGCTGGACTTGACCAGCAGCGCCCAGACTTACCTGTCGGCGAACTACGCTTTCTAAAGCGCGGTCCGCTCTAGACCCTGTGGGAGCGAGCTTGCTCGCGAAAGTGGTCTATCAGTCGACAACACTGTTGGCTGATACATCGCCTTTGCGAGCAAGCCCGCTCCCACACATGCGTTGTTGGAGTTTTTGATTTGCCCGGGAGAGCGTTATGAAACTGTTGGTCGTCGAAGATGAAGCGCTGTTGCGCCATCACCTGCAAACCCGCCTGACGGAGAGTGGCCACGTGGTCGAGTCCGTGGCCAATGCCGAAGAGGCGCTGTACCAGACCGGACAGTTCAACTTCGATCTGGCGGTGATCGACCTCGGTCTGCCCGGCATGGGTGGTCTGGACCTGATTCGCCAGTTGCGTTCGAGCGGCAAGAGCTTTCCGATCCTGATTCTCACCGCCCGTGGCAATTGGCAGGACAAGGTCGAAGGCCTCGCCGCCGGTGCCGACGACTACGTGGTCAAACCGTTCCAGTTCGAAGAACTCGACGCGCGCCTCAACGCCTTGCTGCGTCGCTCCAGCGGCTTCACCCAGTCGACCATCGTCGCCGGGCCGCTGTTGCTTGATCTCAATCGCAAGCAGGCGTCACTGGATGAAGAGCCGCTGGCGCTGACCGCCTACGAATACCGCATCCTCGAATACCTGATGCGCCACCACCAGCAAGTGGTGCCCAAGGATCGCCTGATGGAACAACTCTATCCGGACGACGACGAGCGTGATCCGAACGTGATCGAAGTGCTGGTCGGCCGCTTGCGCCGCAAGCTCGAAGGCCCGGGCGGGTTCAAGCCGATCGATACCGTGCGTGGTCTCGGCTACCTGTTCAATGAGCGCTGCACTTGATTCGTTCTCTTCGCGTTCGCTTGATGCTCGCCGCCACCACGTTGGCGGTGTTGTTCATGCTCGGCTTGCTGCCGGCCATGCAGGGCGCGTTCAGCCTGGCACTGCAGGACTCGATCGAGCAGCGCCTGGCCTCGGATGTCACCACGCTGATCTCGGCGGCGCGCATCGACAGCGGCCAACTGGTGATGCCGACGCAGTTGCCGGATGAACGTTTCAACCTCACCGACAACCGCTTGCTCGGCTACATCTACGACCGTCAAGGCAAACTGGTCTGGCGCTCGAAAGGTACGCAGGAAGAGCAGATCAACTACAAGCCACGTTACGACGGCATGGGTAACGAGTTCGCGCGAATCCGCGAGAGCAACGGCCAGGAGTTCTTCGTCTACGACGTCGAAGTCAAACTGCTCGGCGGCAAGAGCGCGGCTTTCAGTATCGTTGCGTTGCAACCGGTGCGCGAATATGAAAACACCCTTGAAGGCCTGCGCGAGAACCTCTATCTGGGCTTCGGCGCTGCCTTGTTGGTGCTGCTGGCGCTGTTGTGGATCGGCCTGACCTGGGGCCTCAAGGCGCTGCGTCGGCTGAGTCAGGAACTCGACGAAATCGAAAGCGGCACCCGCGAAAGCCTCACCGAACAGCACCCGCGCGAACTGCTGCGCCTGACCGGCTCGCTCAACCGTTTGCTGCACAGTGAACGCCAGCAACGCAGCCGTTACCGCGACTCTCTCGATGACCTGGCGCACAGCCTGAAAACCCCGTTGGCGGTGTTGCAAGGGGTCAGTGAAGACATGGCCCAACGCCCGGAAGATCGCGATCAGGCCTGGGTGCTGCAAACCCAGATCGAACGCATGAGCCAGCAGATCAGCTATCAACTGCAACGGGCCAGCCTGCGCAAAAGCGGTCTGGTACGCCATCAGGTGCGGCTGCAACCGGTGCTCAAGAGTCTGTGCGACACGCTGGACAAGGTTTACCGCGACAAACATGTTCGAGTGGCGTTCGACCTGCCGGAGCAATGTTATGTGCCGATCGAACAGGGCGCGTTGCTGGAGATGATGGGCAACCTGCTGGAAAACGCCTATCGCCTGTGCCTGAGCGAAGTGCGCATCAGCGTGCGCGAGAGCCTGACCGGTATCGAGTTGTGCATCGAAGACGACGGCCCCGGCGTGCCGCCGAATCAGCGCGCGCGAATCCTTGAGCGCGGCGAACGACTGGATCGTCAGCATCCGGGGCAGGGCATCGGGCTGGCGGTGGTCAAGGACATCATCGAAAGCTACAACGCCAAGCTGATGCTCGGAGATTCGCCGATGGGCGGGGCGGCATTCAGGATTCAGTTTCCTGCGGTTTAATTGCAGGCCTTGTCGGCGCCTTCGCGAGCAGGCTCGCTCCCACATTGAACCCTCTGTGGGAGCGAGCCTGCTCGCGAAGGCGCCAGTCAGTTCACCGCAGGTCTTACTGCTCCTGCGCCCGATAAGCCCCCGGTGTCAGCCCCGTCCATTTCTTGAACGCCCGGTGAAACGCCGACGGTTCGGAAAACCCCAGTTGTTCGGCAATCTGCTGCAACGACAGATCCGCCCGGCCCAGGTGATAAATCGCGATATCGCGGCGCAACTGATCCTTCAATTCCTGAAAACTGGTGCCTTCCTCGCGCAAATGCCGACGCAGGGTTTGCGGGCTGATGTGCAACTGCGCAGCCACGGCTTCCAGGTCCGGCCAGTGCGCGCTGTCGCGGCTGAGCAAACGGCGCAGGCGGCTGCTGAGGCTGTCGCCGTCGTCCGGGCGCGACAGCAGGTCGGCGGGGGAGCGTTCGAGGAAATGCTTCAAGGTGCGTTCGTCCTGCAACAGCGGCATGTGCAGGTAGCGACTGTGAAACAGCAGGCTGCTCTGCTCGGCGCAAAACACCAAAGGGCAGGGGAACAGCAGGTCGTACTCGGCACCGTGCGCCGGTTTCGGGTAACTGAAGGTGGCCTGCTCCAGACGAATCCGCTGGCCGATCAGCCAACTGCCGAGGCGATGCCAGATCACCAGCAGGCTCTCGCTGAGAAAGTGATCCGGGTCCCATAACTGCGCATCATCGAGGCTCAGGCGCACCCATTCGTCTTCGCGGCTCAGGCTCAGGCGCGGGGCCTCGGGGAATAGGCTATAAAACAATAAACCGCGTTGCAGTGCCTTCTCCAGATTGCGGCAGTGGATCAAGGCGTGGCACATCATCGCGAAGCTGCCGGGTTTGCTCGGCGCGTTGCCAAAGCCCAGGTATTCGTCATCCAGCGCCAGCCACAGGCTCTGGATCAGTTGGGTGAATTGTTCCGGGGCGATGCGTGCCCGTGGCTCATCGAGCAACTCGGGGCTGATGCCCAGTTGTTGCAGCAGCGGCGCATAGTCGAATCCCGAACGGCGTGCGCCACCGAGGGCGGCGCGGGCGAAATGACTGGCGATGGTACGTTCGCGCATAAGCGGCTGATCCTTCCTCAGGCGCCGGATGGTAGCCGGGGCAAGCGCAGGGCAACAAGGCGGATTTCCGCCAAATTGTAGGACGAGATCCGCTGACTTGGCGGAAATCCGCCACACCTGCGTCACCGGGCAGTGACAAAAAATACCCTGCATACCCTGATATCAAAAGGCTTGCAGCGAATCGCACCAAAGTGGCACGGCGTTTGCGATAAGAGCGACAGAAGTGTGCGTCTTTCCGCTGGAAAAGCGCTGCTCGACACAACAAATCCCTCCAGTGCAGGAGGGTTCGCAATTCAGGTTCTGCGCTCAACAGATGGATGTTGCCCGCGGGACGCTTGAGGACACTTGCAATGACGACTCGTCAGCCACTGTACAAATCCCTGTATTTCCAGGTGATCGTCGCGATCATCATCGGTATTGCCCTTGGTCACTACTACCCGCAGTTCGGTGTGGCGGTTAAGCCGCTGGGCGACGGGTTCATCAAGCTGATCAAAATGATCATCGCCCCGATCATTTTCTGCACCGTGGTCAGCGGTATTGCTGGCATGCAAAGCATGAAATCGGTCGGCAAGACCGGCGGTTACGCACTCCTGTACTTCGAAATCGTTTCGACCATCGCCCTGCTGGTCGGTCTGATCGTGGTCAACATCGTGCAGCCGGGCAACGGCATGCACATTGACGTCAGCACCCTGGACGCCTCGAAAGTCGCCACGTATGTGCAGCAAGGCGCAGACCAGAGCGTTGTCGGCTTCCTGCTCAACGTGATCCCGACCACCATCGTCGGCGCGTTCGCCACCGGTGACATCCTGCAAGTGCTGATGTTCTCGGTGATCTTCGGTTTCGCCCTGCACCGCCTGGGTGACTACGGCCGTCCGATCCTCGACTTCATCGATCGCTTCGCCCACGTGATGTTCAACATCATCAACATGATCATGAAGCTCGCGCCAATCGGTGCCTTCGGTGCGATGGCGTTCACCATCGGTGCCTACGGTGTCGGTTCGCTGGTGCAGCTGGGTCAACTGATGGCCTGCTTCTACATCACCTGCCTGGCGTTCATCCTGATCGTGCTGGGCGCCATTGCCCGTATGCACGGCTTCAGCGTGCTGAAGATGATCCGTTACATCCGTGAAGAGCTGCTGATCGTACTGGGCACTTCCTCGTCGGAATCGGTACTGCCACGCATGCTGATCAAGATGGAGCGTCTGGGCGCGAAGAAATCCGTCGTGGGTCTGGTGATCCCGACTGGTTATTCGTTCAACCTCGACGGTACCGCGATCTACCTGACCATGGCCGCCGTGTTCATTGCTCAGGCCACCGACACGCACATGGACATCACCCATCAGATCACCCTGCTGGTGGTATTGCTGCTGTCGTCCAAAGGCGCCGCCGGTGTGACCGGTTCGGGCTTCATCGTGCTGGCCGCCACCCTGTCGGCAGTCGGTCACCTGCCGGTGGCCGGTCTGGCGCTGATCCTCGGTATCGACCGCTTCATGTCCGAAGCCCGCGCCCTGACCAACCTGGTCGGCAACGCCGTGGCGACCATCGTGGTTGCCAAGTGGGTGAAAGAGCTTGACACCGACGTGCTGCAAGCCGAGCTGGCTTCGGGTGGTCGCGGTATTGCTGACACCCGTCCGGAAGACGACCTGGGTGTGGCTGAAGGTGCTACCCCGAGCAACGTCAAGTAACTGCAATTTGGTAATACCTTGTGGCGAGGGAGCTTGCTCCCGCTGGACTGCGCAGCAGGCCCCTCTTTGAAGAACGGGGCCGCTTCGCGCCCCAGCGGGAGCAAGCTCCCTCGCCACAGGTGTCCTGAAAAACCTGCTTCGGCAGGTTTTTTATTGCCTGCGATTTGAGCATTACGGTCACTGCCGCTGACACATCCGGTGATTGCCGTGCGCGGCATCGCTGCCTAGGCTGGGTGCATCGCTCAAGGAGTTCGCCCATGTCCGCACCGCTGGCCTCACTGAAGATTCTCGATTTCTCGACCCTGCTACCGGGGCCATTCGCCTCGCTGTTGCTGGCCGACATGGGCGCCGAAGTGCTGCGCATCGAGTCGCCCACGCGCATGGACCTGCTGCGGGTGTTGCCGCCGCATGATCAAGGGGTGTCCGCCAGCCACGCTTACCTCAATCGCAACAAGCGCAGTCTGGCGCTGGATCTCAAGCAGCCAGAGGCGCTGGAGGTGATCAGGCAGTTGCTGGGCGAATACGACATCGTTCTGGAACAGTTCCGTCCCGGGGTGATGGAACGTTTGGGGCTGGGCTACGAGGCGTTGAAGGCGATCAACCCGAAGCTGATTTACGTGTCGATCACCGGCTACGGCCAGACCGGCCCGTACAAGGATCGCGCCGGGCATGACATCAATTATCTGGCGCTGGCCGGGCTCTCCAGCTACACCGGCCGCGCCGACAGCGGGCCGTTGCCGTTGGGCATGCAGGTGGCGGATATCGCGGGCGGTTCACTGCATGGGGTGATCGGCCTGCTGGCGGCGGTCATCGCCCGGCAGCAGAGCGGGCAGGGCACGCATCTGGACGTGAGCATGACCGATTGCGCCTTCAGCCTGAACGCCATGGCTGGCGCCGGATATCTGGCCTGTGGCGAGGAACCGCATTGGGAAGAGCAGATGCTCAATGGCGGCAGCTTCTATGACTACTACCGCTCGCGCGACGGGCGCTGGTTGTCGGTGGGCAGTCTGGAACCGGGGTTCATGCAGCAACTGTGCACGGCGCTGGGCCGGCCGGAGCTGGCGGCGCAGGGCTTGTCGTCGAAGCCTGAGCAGCAGCGGTTATTGAAGGACGCGCTGAAAGTTGAATTCGAGAAGCACGACTTTGCCGAGCTGTGCGAGTTGTTTGCCGGGATCGATGCGTGTGTCGAGCCGGTGCTGAACCTGAGCGAGGCGGTGCAACATCCGCAGTTGCAGGCGCGGGAACTGGTGACCCAGGTGCCGCGTGGGGACGGTACGACGCAAGCGCAGCTAGCCTGTCCGCTGAAATTCTCCGAGGCACTGCCGGCGCCGCGGCATGTTGGTGCGGGGTTGGGGCAGCATACTGAGCAGGTGTTGGGGGAGTTGGGGTTTGATGCTGAGCGGATTGCTCAATTGCGGGCGGCCAAAGTAATTCTCTAGCTTCTGTACCGGCCTCTTCGCGAGCAGGCTCGCTCCCACATTTGAAATGCGTTCCCCTTGTGGGAGCGAGCCTGCTCGCGAAGGGGCCAGTCGGGGCAATACAAAAACCGGCTATTCCACCCGCATTTCACCACTGAACACCAAAGTGTTGCGGCATCTACGGCACAAATACCGTCGCCCCTGTCGCACCAGGCTATGGCGCTGCGCCGAAAACGGGAAATCACTGTCGGCGCACGGGCATTTGTAGATGTAGCGGGTCACACTGCGGCGTTTGATTGCGTAGGTGTGGCAGCGATCCGGTGGCAGCTCGTAAACCCCGCGCATGATCAGTTGCCACTCCTCGCCGTGCGGCTGGATGCGGTCGCCGAACAGTTGATGGGCGATCAGGTGCGCGACTTCGTGTGCCACGGTCTGCTTGAGGAAGTGTTCGGTGTTTTCCCGGTACAGCTGCGGATTGAAGCGCAGCAGGTTCTCGTGCAGATGCGCGACACCGGCTTTTTGCCCGCGCAGCTTGAGGCTGACGACCGGGCGTTGGAAATGACGTTTGAAAAAGGCTTCAGCGAGTTGGTAACAGTCTTCGACGCGGGTATTGAGTTGCTCGGGCATGCTTGATGGATCTCCAGAGGCGTCGAGTATGCCGCAACCTCCCGGACTTGCGAATCGCTGACCTGCCGAATGGTCATCCGCCAAACGAGAAGGCCGCCTTGCGGCGGCCTATATTGGCAGATCTTGTTTTTCTCGGGGGTAAAGCCTGTCAGTTGGTGTACACCGGCCCCACGCCGAGGCCCCAGACAATCACGGTGAACGCCATGATGGCCACCAGTACCACCAGACCCACCGCCAGCACCGAGCTGGAAAACAGGAAGCCTTCGTCCGACGGAATGTTCATGAACGTTGGCAGCCCCACGTACAGCAGATACACCGTGTAGCAGATGGCTGCCGTGCCGACGATCATCCCCAGCCACATGTGCGGATACAGTGCCGCCAGCCCGCCGACGAACAACGGTGTCGCGGTGTAGGTGGCGAATGCCACGCAACGGGCCAGGCTCGGGTTGGCGTCATAGGTGCGGGCCATCCAGTGCACGAAGGCACCCATCACCGCGACCCCGCCGAGCATCGCCAGGTACGACATCACGGTCATCCAGATCGCGCTTTCGACGGTGAGCATCACCGGTGCGCGGTTGCCGATCACCCAGCCGACCTGCGTGGTGCCGATAAACGCCGAAACGGCCGGAATCGCCGCCAGGATCAGCGTGTGCGTCAGGTACATGTGGCTGATGCTTTCCTCTTGGTCGCCACGGATTTCCTTCCATTCCTGATCGGGGTGGGTAAAAAGTCCCACTACGTGATGGATCATGCCAGTCACTCCTCTTGTTATTGCCATCGCCCCCCAGCGGAGCGCCTACGGGCCAAGGTGGCCGAGCAAATTCAGGTCTTCAGATGTGTGCGGCCTTATGTCGCAGTATAGAAAGGACTTAACCGCACAGGGACTAGGGACTTAGAGCAAATCGCGCTGTAAACGGACGGGTTAATCGCAGTTATCTCTGTAGGAGCTGCCGAAGGCTGCGATCTTTTGATCCTGTTTTTAAAATCAAAAGATCGCAGCGTTCGGCAGCGCCTACAGGGTGCGTCCGTCAGGAGGCTGCGCCGCCGGTGGGTTTTTGCGTAAAATGCCCGCCTTTCGTCACACCTCACGGATTTCGCGTCATGGGCACTCTTACGGTCAACCAGAACAAACTGCAAAAGCGCCTGCGCCGCCTGGCCGGCGAAGCGGTCGCCGATTTCAACATGATCGAAGACGGCGACAAGGTCATGGTCTGCCTGTCCGGGGGCAAGGACAGTTACACCATGCTCGACGTGCTGCTGCACCTGCAGAAGGTTGCACCGATCAAGTTCGAGATCGTCGCGGTGAACATGGACCAGAAGCAGCCGGGCTTCCCCGAGCACGTGCTGCCGGCCTACTTGAAAGAGCTGGGCGTCGAGTACCACATCGTCGAGAAAGACACTTACTCGGTGGTCAAGGAATTGATTCCCGAAGGCAAGACCACCTGCTCGCTGTGCTCGCGCCTGCGTCGCGGCACGCTGTACACCTTTGCCGACGAAATTGGCGCGACCAAAATGGCCCTCGGTCACCATCGCGATGACATCGTCGAGACGTTCTTCCTCAACATGTTCTTCAACGGCACCCTCAAGGCGATGCCGCCGAAGCTGCGCGCCGACGACGGGCGCAACGTGGTGATCCGTCCGCTGGCCTACTGCAACGAGAAAGACATCCAGGCCTACTCGGACTTCAAGGAATTCCCGATCATCCCGTGCAACCTCTGCGGTTCGCAGGAAAACCTGCAGCGCCAGGTGGTCAAGGAAATGCTTCAGGACTGGGAGCGCAAGACTCCGGGCCGCACTGAAAGCATCTTCCGCAGTCTGCAGAACGTCGTACCGTCGCAACTGGCCGACCGCAACCTGTTCGACTTCACCAGCCTGAAGATCGACGAGACCGCGGCTTCGCGCTTCGTTAACGTCGTCAACCTGTAAACCCCTTCCCTGTGGGAGCGAGCCCTGTGGTGAGGGGATTTATCCCCGATGGGCTGCGCAGCAGCCCCAGCTTTTCTGGGGGAGCTTTGCTCCCATCGGGGCGGTGCGACGTTTCGCTAAATCCCCTCACCACAGGGCCTGCCCCCACATGGGGTTTTTCGTTTCATTCAATAGGAGAGGGCATGCGCGATTACAAGTGGCTGCACGAATACTGTCTGAACCGCTTCGGTTCAGCGGCTGAACTGGAAGCCCATCTGCCCGTTCCCAAGACTCCCGCGCAATTGCGCAAGATCAGCGACGACCGCTACCTCTCGACCATGGCCCTGCGCGTGTTTCGCGCCGGCCTCAAGCACAGCCTGGTGGACGCCAAGTGGCCGGCTTTCGAAGAGGTGTTCTTCAAGTTCGATCCGGAAAAAGTCGTGCTGATGAGCGCCGAACATCTTGAACGCCTGATGCAGGACGCGCGGATCATCCGCCACCTGGGCAAGCTCAAGAGCGTGCCGCGCAATGCGCAGTTCATTCTCGATGTCGAGCAGGAGAAGGGCAGTTTCGGCGCGCTGATCGCCGACTGGCCGGTGACCGATATCGTCGGTTTGTGGACTTACCTGAAAAAACACGGGAGTCAGTTAGGTGGGCTGTCGGCACCGCGCTTCCTGCGCATGGTCGGCAAGGACACCTTCGTGCCGAGCTATGACGTGGTCGCGGCGCTGAATGCGCAGAAGATCGTCGACAAGGCGCCGACCAGTCTGCGCGATCTGGCGATTGTGCAGAACGCGTTCAATCAGTGGCATGAGCAGAGTGGCGGGCGGCCGATGAGTCAGATTTCGATGATGCTGGCGTACACCGTCAATCATTGAATCGCTAAAAGATCGCAGCCTTCGGCAGCTCCTACATTTGGAATGCGTTCCCCCTGTAGGAGCTGCCGGAGGCTGCGATCTTTTTCATCAGGCTACGGACATCTCGCCCTCGCCAGCCAGCTTGCGATTCAACTGATACCGCCACCGCACATACAGCAGCGCCGAGCAGAACAGCGCCAGGCTCGCGGCCATCTCCAGCACGCCAAACAGCTGCCGGTTCGGGTCATAGGCCGCCAGTGCGCCTTTGATGAAATACAGATTCACCACAAAGCACATCCACGAGTGCGCACGTGCGTTGCCCATCAGCATCCCCGGCGCAAGGATCAGCCACGGGATCAGTTCGACCAGCAAAATCACCCACGGTCGGGCGCCATGCAGGTCGGCGAACACCATGTAGTAAACGGCGAGCAGCCCGGCGAGGCCGAAGAAGCACAGCAGGCTGACGACCCGCATCGCCTTGACGCGGGGTTCGAGCCACTCGACAGAGGGCAGGACTTTCGGCTTCTTCGCCACCCTCAGCCCTCCAGTTTCTGCGCGGTCTTGGCCAGACGCAGGCCAAGGGCACGACACAGCGCCATCTCGTGCGGATCCAGACCTTTTTTGCCATCGGCCCCGGCATGATGACTGGCGCCATACGGCGTGCCGCCGCCCTGGGTTTCCAGCAACGCCGACTCGCTGTACGGCAGGCCGGTAATCAGCATGCCGTGGTGCAACAGCGGCAGCATCATCGACAACAAGGTGGTTTCCTGGCCGCCGTGCAGGCTGGCGGTGGAGGTGAACACGCCAGCCGGTTTGCCGACCAGTGCGCCGGTCAGCCACAGGTTGCTGGTGCCATCGAGGAAGTACTTCAGCGGTGCGGCCATGTTGCCGAAACGTGTCGGGCTGCCGAGGGCCAGACCCGCGCAATTCTTCAGGTCATCGAGCGTGGCGTACAACGCGCCTTCATCCGGGATGTCCGGCGACACGGCTTCGCACTCGGTGGAAATGGCGGGCACCGTACGCAAGCGCGCTTCGAGACCCGCCTGTTCGACACCGCGCGCAATCTGCCGCGCCATCTCATTGGTCGCGCCGTTGCGGCTGTAATACAGCACCAGAATATAGGGCGCGCTCACGGCAACAGCTCCAGCACATTTTCCGGCGGGCGACCGATCACGGCCTTGTTGCCGACTTCAAGAATTGGCCGCTCCATCAGTTTTGGGTGCTGGGCGATGGCGTCGATCAATTGCGCTTCGCTGAGGCTTTCGTCAGCCAGCTGAAGCATTTTGTATTCATCTTCTCCGGTGCGCAGCAACTGACGCGCGCTGATCCCGAGCTTGCCGAGCAGTGCCTTGATTTGCACCGCATTCAGCGGGGTTTCGAGGTAACGCACCACGTTCGGGGTCAGGCCACGGGCCTCAAGAAGTTCCAGCGCGCCGCGGGATTTCGAGCAGCGCGGATTGTGATAAAGCGTCAGATCGGTCATGGCAGGTCGCTTCTGGCGTAAAGTGGCGGCTATTCTAACTGTGCAGCGCGCAATCCAGAACCTTCAGAGGCAACGGGTCGCAGGCGCCTTCAATTTTTGACCAGGGAACATGACATGACACGGCGATTGGCAGCGGCATTGACGATAATCGGGGCGTTGATGCTGGGGGGCTGCGGCAACGACTACGGCATTGACCAGAATGGTCAGAAAGTGGCGTCCGAGCGCCTGGACAAACAATGGGTAGTGCTCAACTACTGGGCCGAATGGTGTGGCCCGTGCCGCACTGAAATCCCGGAGCTCAATCATTTGGCGGACGAACTCAAGAGCAAGAATGTCGGTGTGTTCGGGGTCAACTTCGACAACGTCCAGGGTGAAGACCTGAAGAGCGCCAGCGAGAAACTCGGCATCAAGTTCACTGTGTTGGCGCAGGATCCGGCCGACATGTTCGACCTGCCGCGCAGTGAGGCCTTGCCGGTGACCTACATCATCGACAACAAGGGCAAGGTGCGTGAGCAGTTGATGGGCGAGCAGACGGCGGCGGGGGTGATGGCGAAGCTGGAGGCGTTGCAGGCTACCAAGTGAGCTGAATGGGCTTTTGTGGCGAGGGAGCTTGCTCCCGCTGGGCCGCGAAGCGGCCCCAAATCCTGCTGACTCGTGTCTCCGGCAACGCGCGGTTAACGGTTTTGCGACTGCTACGCAGCCGAGCGGGAGCAAGCTCCCTCGCCACAGTAACCTCAGTGTGCGTCGAAGGGAGTTAACCCTCTTCCAGCCACCAACGCAACGGCTTGCCTTGCGCCGGCCAGAAACGCATCTGCTCGATCGGGGAGATGTCCCAGCGCTCAACGCCTTGCAGCGCCTGCAGGAAGCGTTGTTCCTGCTCCATCAGCGCCGGGGCGCAGAGTTTGCGGGTCTTGCCGATCGGGCCGAAGCTCAGCTTGTCGCCTTCGAGGGTGTACGGCGCGAACCAGTGGTTGCAGCCGCCGTTGCCGTAAGCACGACCATCGTCGCCGAGGGTCACGGTCAGGTGGCTGTAATCCATCAAGGGCCGCTCGCCGATCCACTCCAGAATGTAGCTGCGGTTCTGCTGCAATTGCACAGGCTCTGCGGCGCAGCCCACCAGACCGGCACCGACCAGCAGCGGCAAGGCAAGGCGTTTCATCACGCAGGCTCCTGGCATTTCGGGCACAGGTGTTTGTCGCCAACGGCTTTCCAGCCCAGCTCGGCGATGCGCGCGGTGGCGGCCGGCTTCTCGGCGCTCTTGCCCAGCTTGGCGTCCACGGCGAACTCGAAGTTCAGCTCTTTGGCGCAGCTGTCGCAGTTGACCTGCCAGGTGTGGATCGCCAGTTCGCCGAACACCGGGCCGGTGGTCATCGCGGTCCATTGGCCCGGCGGATTGATCAGGTGGCGCACGGTGTCGACGGTCAGGCGCATGGACAAGTCCTTGCTGCCTTTGAGCGTGACCAACAGGACATCACCGTTGCGGATCGAGCCACCATTGCCGGTGACCTGATAGCGGCCCGGTACAAGGGCGCGGCATTCGGTGAGGGTGTGTTGCGGGTTCATCAGGGTGTAGCGGAAATCGTGTTCGACCATGGGTCCTCCAAATCTGCGCGACATGCTAGCACGGGCTGGATTGCAGGATGGCGTACGTGTGCGACCTTCGATCCGGTTCAAATCGGCTGGCGCTCATGGCAAACTGCCGCCCTTCAATCTGAGGGAACGGAACATGGCGTTGATCGAATGTTATGAATGCAAGCGCAGCATCAGCTCGGAAGCAAAGGCGTGCATTCATTGTGGTGCTCCGATGGCGCAGCAGCACGAGCACACACCGGCGCAAGCCGCCGCGACGATTTCATTCGGCAGCCTGCCGCGCAACAAATCCGTGCCTGAAGCCTTTGTTCCGCCACCAGCTCCGGAGCCGGCGCCGAAAGTGACACCGGCCGCTGTCGGCCGGCGCCGTCGGCAGCCCGAGCCCGCGCCGCAGCCTCAGGCCAACGCCGATGGTTCGCGTCCGGTGGAAGGCTGGTTGAAGATCATGGTGTTTCTGTTGCCGATGGTCTTTGTCTGGTTCCTGCTGCGCAACGGCCACTCGATGAAACAGCGCTTTTTCGGGTTTGGCTGGCTGGCGCTGCTGATTCTGGCCTCGTCGCTGTCGCCCAAATAAGCCGCCAATCCTCAGCCTTCGACCTGGTTCTGCGGCGTCCCTGCGGCCCAGGTCGCGATGTTGTGCAGGGTGGTCGCGGCAATCGCACCCAAGGCTTCATGGGTCAGGAACGCCTGATGCGCAGTGATGATCACGTTCGGAAACGTCAGTAACCGCGCCAGCACGTCGTCCTGCAGCGGCAAGTCGCTGCGATCCTCGAAAAACAGCTGCGCCTCTTCCTCATAGACATCCAGTCCCAGATAGCCCAATTGGCCGTCCTTCAGTGCATCGATCAACGCCGGTGTGTCCACCAGGCCGCCGCGCCCGGTGTTGATCAGCATCGCCCCCGGTTGCAGATGGGCCAGTGACTCACGGTTGATCAAGTGTTTGCTTTGCGCATTGAGCGGGCAATGCAGGCTGATGATCCGCGACTGTGCGAGCAGCTCCGGCAGGCTCAGATACTGCGCGCCCAAAGCCACAACCTCCGGATTTGGATACGGATCGTAGGCCAGCAACTGACAACCGAAACCGTGCATGATTTTCGCGAACGTCGCGCCGATCTGCCCGGTGCCAACGATGCCGACCGTTTTGCCCACCAGATCGAAACCGGTCAGGCCGTGCAGGGTGAAATCGCCTTCGCGGGTGCGGTTGTAGGCGCGGTGCAGGCGCCGGTTGAGCGCCAGAATCAGCGCCACCGCATGTTCGGCCACCGCATGTGGCGAATAGGCCGGCACCCGCACCACGGCCAACCCGAGGCGTTTCGCCGCGAGCAGATCGACATGGTTGTAGCCCGCCGAACGCAGGGCGATCAGGCGCGTGCCCCCGGCCGCCAGACGCTCCAGCACTGGCGCACTGAGATCGTCATTGATGAAGGCGCAGACCACCTCGTGGTGCTCGGCCAGGGCGGCGGTGTCGAGACTGAGCCGGGCCTGCTGAAAGTGCAGTTCTATCCCGCCCGGGCAATCGACGGCGAGGAAACTGTCGCGGTCGTAGGTCTGGCTGCTGAAAACGAGCGTGCGCATGTATTCCTCCTGGAACGGGGTGGCGAGTCAATATTGACCACCACCACTTTATCGGCGGTTGCCAACGCCGGTATTGCCATGGGTCAGGCGCTGATTCTGGCCTGGGTCGCGAGGCGATTGATCGCCCGCTCCAATTCCTCCAACGCCGCCGGTGCTTTCGGGTCGCCCTGTTTGAGCAGGGTTTCACTGCGCTGGCAGGCCGCGCGCAATTGCGGCACGCCGCAATACCGGGTCGCGCCGTGCAGGCGATGCACGCGCTCGATCAGTGCATTCTGATCGCGGGCTTCACTGGCGGCGCGAATCGCTTCGCGGTCGGCTTCCAGCGAGGCAAGCAGCATCGCCAGCATGTCCGCCGCCAGATCGGCCTTGCCGGCGGCCAGGCGCAAGCCTTCTTCGTGGTCAATCACGGGCAGTTCGTTGCTGCCCGTCGCACTCTCGCTGGCGCGCTCCGCGCCTTGATTGCGCAAGGCCAGCCCCGTCCATTTCAGCACCACTTGCGCCAGTTGCCGCTCGCTGATCGGTTTGGTCAGGTAGTCGTCCATGCCACTTTGCAGCAAGGCGCGTTTTTCGTTGGCCATGGCGTGGGCGGTCAGGGCGACGATCGGCAGCGGTGTGCAATGCCGTTCGCTTTCCCACTGGCGGATGGTTTCGGTGGTCTGGCGTCCGTCCATGCCCGGCATCTGTACGTCCATCAGCACCAGATCGAAGGATTCGCTCTGCACCGCCTTGACCGCCGCGTAGCCGCTTTCCACGGCCAGCACCTTGGCGCCCATGTCTTCGAGCAGGGTCTGCACCAGCAACAGGTTGGCTGGGTTGTCGTCGACGCACAGCACTTTCGGAGCACGGCTCGACAGCGGTTCGCCCGGTTCATTGCGCGGCTGGCGCGGGTTGGCCAGATCCGCCAGCGCCCGACGCAATTTGCGCGTGCAGGCCGGTTTGGCTTGCAGCTGACTGTGCGGGTTGGGCACCGAGAGATGGAACAACGTCTGTTCGGTGGTCGGGCACAACACCAGCACTTTGCAACCGAGGTGTTCGAGATCCCAGATGTGCTGGTTCAGGCGCTCCGGGAGCATGTCGTTGCTGGTGATGCCGAGCACCGCAAGGTCGATCGCCTGATCGGTCTGGTGCGCGCCGGTGACGCCGTTGGTCAGGCTCTCCAGGGTATTGAATGGCGTGACATCGAGGCCACAGTCTTCCAGTTGATGCTGCAAGGCCTGGCGCGCCAGTTCGTGATTTTCCAGCACCGCCACGCGGCGTCCGAGTAGCGGTGGGGCCGGCAAATCTTCGGTGTCGTCGCGGGTTTTCGGCAGGCTCAGGCTGATCCAGAACTCCGAGCCTTCGCCCGGGGTGCTGTCGACGCCGATTTCGCCGCCCATCTGTTCGATCAGGCGCTTGGAAATCACCAGACCCAGACCGGTGCCGCCGGGCTGGCGCGACAGCGAGTTGTCGGCCTGACTGAACGCCTGGAACAACGCGCGCACATCCTGACTCGACAGGCCGATGCCGGTGTCCTGAATGCTGATGCGCAGTTGCACGCTGTCTTCATGTTCTTCTTCAAGCATGGCGCGCGCGACGATGGTGCCTTCGCGGGTGAACTTGATCGCGTTGCTGACCAGGTTGGTGAGGATCTGTTTCAGGCGCAGCGGGTCACCGACCAGCGACAGCGGCGTGTCGCGATAGACCAGGCTCACCAGCTCCAACTGCTTGGCGTGCGCCGCCGGCGCCAGAATCGTCAGGGTGTCCTGCAACAGGTCGCGCAGGTTGAACGGGATATGGTCGAGCACCAGTTTGCCGGCCTCGATCTTCGAGAAGTCGAGGATCTCGTTGATGATCCCGAGCAAGCTGTCGGCGGACTTTTCAATGGTGCCCAGATAGTCGAGCTGGCGCGGGGTCAGCTCGCTTTTCTGCAACAGATGCGTGAAGCCGAGAATGCCGTTGAGCGGCGTACGGATTTCGTGGCTCATGTTGGCGAGGAACTCGGATTTGATCCGGCTCGCCTCCAGCGCTTCTTTGCGCGCCAGGTCCAGTTCGATGTTCTGGATCTCGATGGTTTCCAGGTTCTGCCGCACGTCTTCGGTGGCCTGATCGACGCTGTGCTGCAGTTCTTCGCGCGCGTTCTGCAGGGTCCCGGCCATGCGGTTGATGCCCGAGGCCAACTCGTCCAGTTCCTGACTGCCGAGTGGTGGCAGACGGGTTTCCAGATGACCGTCCTTGAGTTGCGCGACGGCGTGTTTGATCTGGCTCAACGGGCGGTTGATGGTGCGGCCCATGCGCAAGGCGAGCAGGGCCGCGCCGGCAAGGCCCGCGGCGATCAGCAGCAGGCTGGCAAACAGACTGCGATAACCGCGCAGCAGCATGCCGTTGTGCGACAGCTCCAGTTCGACCCAGCCGAGCAGGCGCTCGGATTCTTGCGGGATCACGTCGCCGGCGAGGTTGCGATGCTTGCCGAACACCGGCATCAGATAACGGGTGGCGTCATTGCCGCTGCGCCGTTGCAGTTGTGCACTGTCGCCACTGGGGGCCTGATTGAGCATGGTCGGACCGGCGTGCGCCAGCGGTGTGCGATCAGGGGCGAGGAAGGTGACGGCGCGCACGTCAGGCTGTTCCAGCGACTGGGTGGCGATGCGTTCGAGCAGATCGGTGTTGCCGTGGCCCATGGCGGGCGCTACCAGTGGCGCCAGTTGCTCGGCGATCATTTCACCGCGCTGCATCAGTTGGGTCTGCAAATCGGACTGTTGCATCCAGGTGAAATAGCCACCGAGCACCAACGCCATCAGGCTGGTGGGCAACAGGGTCAGCAACAATACGCGACCTTTGATTCCCAGTTTCTTGAGCACACCCATCTCCTGCATCCCGCTGAACTGTTGACTCGCACGTGCGTCCGGCACGCGACATTGGCGCAGTGTAGCGATTTGCAGGCAGGCAATCTTCGGAAAAATCATCTCGCCCTCGGCCGCCAGGGCGAGGCGCGTTTGTCCGGCCGGTCAAGCTTGGGTTGCCCGATGGCGGGCAATCTTGAATAATCGGCCAACTGAGAATTATTTGCAGATACTCATGACTCCTGTTTCCACCGACCTGCCACGCATTCTTGCCATCGAGGACGACCCGGTGCTCGGTGCCTATGTTCACGAACATCTTGGCCGTAGTGGCTTTGCGGTGACCTGGTGCCAGAACGGGCAGGAAGGGCTGAACATCGCTCGCCATCAGCCGTTCGACGTGGTGCTGATGGACATTCTGTTGCCGGGGCTCGATGGCCTGAAGGTGCTGACGCAGTTGCGCCAGAGCCATTCGACGCCAGTGCTGCTGATGTCGGCGCTGGGCGCCGAGGCCGATCGCATCAGCGGCTTTCGTCTGGGCGCCGATGATTACCTGCCCAAGCCGTTCAGCATGGCCGAGCTGCATGTGCGGATCGAGGCGATCCTGCGCCGGGTGGCGCTGGATCGGCGTCCGGCAGCCATTGCACCGGCGGCGATTCATGGCGCGTTGCGCTTCGACGACGAACAATGCGAAGTCTTCTATAACGCACAAGCCGCCGGTCTGACTCGCAGCGAATACCGTCTGCTGGAAACCCTCAATCGCAACGACGAAGAAGTGCTGAGCAAGGCCTTCCTTTATCAGCATGTGCTGCAACGCGGCTATGCGGCCCACGACCGCAGCCTCGACATGCACATCAGCCAGATCCGCCGCAAACTCAAGGCCATCGGTTACGCCGAACGGGAAGTGCGCACGGTGTGGGGCAAGGGTTATGTGCTGAGTGCCACCGATGAAAATCTCTGAGTTACCGGGGCGGCATTCGCTGTTCTGGAAACTGGCGTGTCTGCTGGTGGCGTTCTGTCTGCTGATGATCTGGCTGAGCTGGTCGTGGGGGCGCTACATGGAGGAGCGCAACCAGTTCCTCTCCGACGAGGCGCGCGGCACCCTCAGCCGTTATGCCGGCGAGGCCGAGCGGGCGTGGCAGCGCGGTGAGCGTGACGGGGTCGATAACTGGTTGCAGAGCATGGAGCTGCGCGAAGCCGCCTGGGTCGGGGTGATCGACCGCAATCTGCAGTCGTTGAGCAGCGAGCCGCTGGATGAACAGGAAATCCAGCACCTGACCTTTTTGCGCGGCCTCGACTGGCCGATCCACAAGCAAGGCCGGCCATGGCTGCGCGTACCGTTTCCGCAGAATCCGTCCGCCGGCAGTCTGGTAATCGAGTTGCCCGAGCGCTTCCTGCCGGGGAAATACCGGGTGTTCTGGCGGGTGATCACCAACGGCGTGATTCCGGGGCTGTTCACCTTATTGCTGTGTATTGGCCTGTATCGCTTGCTGGTAGTGCCGTTGAATAACTTGCGTGAGCAGGCCAACGCCTGGCGTGCCGACCAATTGAATGTGCGTCTGTCGAGCGGCATTACCCAGCGCCCGGACGAACTCGGTGAACTGGCGCGGGCCTTCGATTCGATGTCCGAACGCCTGCAATCCACCGTCGCCCTGCAACAGCAATTGCTGCGCGACCTGTCCCATGAACTGCGCACGCCGCTGAGCCGGCTGCGGGTGGCCAGTGAAAGCGAACAGGATCTACGGCAACTGCGCGAGCGCATCAGCCGTGAAGTCGACGGCATGCAGCGGCTGGTCGAAGACACTTTGCAACTGGCCTGGCTCGACACCGAACGCGCGCCGCTGCCGGACGAGGCGATCCAGATTCAGGCCTTGTGGGAAATGCTCACCGACAACGCCTGTTACGAAAGCGGCTGGCCGAGCCTGCAATTGCAGTGCGTGGTGCCGGCGTCGTGCTGGGTGCGCGGCAACCTCAATACTTTGGCCCAAGCGCTGGAGAACATTCTGCGCAACGCCATCCGTCATTCGCCCGAGGGCGGCATCGTGCGCCTCGATGGACGGCGTGACGGCGATTACTGGCATTTGTGGCTGGAGGATCAGGGCGGCGGGGTGGCCGAGGGCGATCTGCAACGGATCTTCTCACCCTTCACCCGCCTCGACGGCTCACGCCCGGGGGACGGCGGGTTTGGGTTGGGGTTGAGCATTGCGAGGAATGCGGTGCAGCGCCAGGGTGGGATGGTGTGGGCGGAGAATGCCGGGGCGGGGTTGCGCCTGAATTTGCGGCTGGTGGCGGATGACGCTGCACTCAGTTCCGACGCCATCGCTGGCAAGCCAGCTCCCACAGTGAACTTCTGTCAGACAAATACCGTGTGAACACCTGAAGCCCTGTGGGAGCTGGCTTGCCAGCGATAAGGCCATTTGCATCACTCTGGAAACTTCAGAACTGCCCGATCATTTGTCTCACCACTGGTGAGACTTTTACTGCTTATTCCCAGAAACCATAAGCACCGCACTTTGCGTGATATGGCCTGCGAACGTTTGCCGGTATGATAGGCGCCCCCGCACGTCTGGATTGCGAATACGCCATGACCCTGCAATACCCAACCATCGCCGATTGCGTCGGCAACACGCCGCTGGTGCGTTTGCAGCGCCTGCCCGGTGCTACCAGCAACACCCTTTTGCTCAAGCTTGAAGGGAATAACCCGGCGGGTTCTGTCAAGGACCGTCCGGCGTTGTCGATGATCACTCGCGCCGAGTTGCGCGGGCAGATTCACGCTGGCGATACATTGATCGAAGCGACCTCGGGCAACACCGGCATCGCGCTGGCCATGGCTGCCGCGATCAAGGGTTACAAGATGATCCTGATCATGCCGGACAACTCCAGCGCCGAGCGTAAAGCGGCGATGACCGCATACGGTGCCGAGCTGATTCTGGTCAGCCAGGAAGAGGGCATGGAAGGCGCGCGCGATCTCGCCCAACGGATGGAAGCCGAAGGCCGTGGCAAAGTGCTCGATCAGTTCGCCAACGGCGACAACCCTGAGGCGCACTACACCACCACCGGCCCGGAAATCTGGCGTCAGACCCAGGGCACCATCACCCATTTCGTCAGTTCGATGGGCACCACCGGCACCATCATGGGCGTGTCGCGCTACTTGAAAGAGCAGAGCGACAGTGTGCAGATCATCGGTCTGCAACCGATGGAAGGCTCGGCCATTCCCGGCATCCGGCGCTGGCCGCAGGAATACCTGCCGAAGATCTATCAGGCCGACCGCGTTGACCGCATCGTCGACATGGCGCAAAGCGAAGCCGAGGACGTCACCCGACGTCTGGCCCGCGAAGAAGGCATCTTCTGCGGCGTGTCCTCGGGCGGTGCGGTAGCAGCGATGCTGCGCCTGTCCAAAGAAGTTGAAAACGCGGTGATCGTCGCGATCATCTGCGACCGTGGCGACCGTTATCTGTCGACCGGCATTTTCGACGCGGCCAACTGATGGCCAAGCACGAGAGAGGCCTGCGCTTCCAGCCCACCGGCGGCAGCAAGGCCGCGCAAATTCCGACCGGCAAAAAGCAGCGCTTGAACATCGAGCGCCTGGCCAATGACGGTCGCGGCATCGCGTTTTTCGAAGGCAAAACCTGGTTCGTCCTCGGCGCCCTCGCCGGTGAAGAGATCGAGGCGCGGGTGCTTGGCGCCCGCGGCAAAGTGGTCGAAGCGCGCACCGAGCGCGTGCTCAAGGCCAGTGAACTGCGTCGTCCGGCTGCCTGTCAGCACGCCGGCCGTTGCGGTGGCTGCAGCGTGCAGCACTTGCCCCACGCCGAACAGCTTGCCCTGAAACAGCGCATGCTCGCCGAGCAACTGTCGAAGGTTGCCGGGGTCGCGCCTGACGAATGGGCGGCGCCGCTGACCGGAGCGGAATTCGGCTATCGCCGCCGCGCGCGGATCGCCGTGCGTTGGGACATGAAAGCCAAGCAGCTCGAAGTCGGTTTTCGCGCCGCCGGCAGTCAGGACATCGTCGGTATCAACGAATGCCCGGTGCTGGTACAGCCCTTGCAACCGATCATGACCCGTTTGCCGGAGATGCTCCGTCGTTTGAGCAAACCGCAAGCGCTGGGGCACGTCGAGTTGTTCAGTGGTTCTTCGCTGGCGGTGTTGTTGCGCCACATGGCGCCGTTGTCTGAAGCCGACCTGACGATCCTCAAGGATTTCTGCCAGTTCCATGACGCGCAACTGTGGCTGCATGGCGACGGCGAGCCGCAACCGGTGGATGCCACGCAGTCGCTGGGTTATCGCCTGGAACAGTGGGATCTGGATCTGGCCTGGCGGCCGGGGGATTTCATCCAGGTCAACGCCGGGGTCAACGAGGCGATGGTGGCGCAGGCGCTGGACTGGCTGAAGCCGACCGGGGACGAGCGCGTACTCGATCTGTTCTGCGGCCTGGGCAACTTCGCCTTGCCATTGGCCAAAAGTGTGCGCGAAGTGGTGGCGGTGGAGGGCGTGCAGACCATGGTCGACCGCGCCGCTGCGAATGCTGCTAGCAACAATTTGCATAACACAAAGTTTTTTCAAGCCGATTTATCCCAGCCTTTGACCGATGTCGAATGGATCGGAAACGGCTTTTCTGCGGTACTCTTGGACCCACCGCGTGACGGTGCTTTCGAGGTGGTGCGCAAGCTCGCGACCCTGGGTGCCGAGCGGTTGGTTTATGTGTCGTGCAACCCTGCAACTCTGGCGCGCGATACGGTCGAATTGATCAAGCAGGGCTACCGGTTAAAACGTGCCGGGATTCTCGATATGTTTCCTCAGACGGCGCATGTCGAGGCCATGGCGTTATTTGAAGCGAGCCAGGATGGCTCGTCTGAATCCGTCTGATCTGTCCGCGCAGCGCTCGCTTCAGCCCCGCGAGCGCAAACGGGCATTAGGGATCAGCGATTTGACGCATTGAATCTGCGTCGTAGGGAAGGTAAAGCAGCATGGTACAGGTGAGAGCACACCAGCCGATCAACACCGACGGCAGTATCAATCTCGAGGCTTGGCTCGATCACGCGGTCAGTGTCGACATGGCACTGGATCGCGAAGCCTTGAAAGAAGCCTGCGAGTTCGCTCGCGAGGCCGAACAGCAGTCCAATGCCAAGAAGAACCTCTGGGCCGAGGGCAGCGGCAGTTTCAGTACGGGCCTGGAGATCGCCGAGATTCTCGCCGACCTCAAGCTCGACCAGGACTCGCTGGTCGCGGCGGTGCTGTACCGCGGCGTGCGTGAAGGCCAGATTGAACTCGCGGCCATCAGCCAGCGTTTCGGTCCGGTGGTGGCCAAGCTGATCGACGGCGTGCAGCGCATGGCGGCGATCAGTGCCAGCCTCAGCCCGCGCCAGTCGATGGTGATGGGCACCCAGGGCCAGGTGGAAAACCTGCGCAAGATGCTGGTGGCGATGGTCGACGACGTCCGCGTCGCGCTGATCAAACTGGCCGAACGTACCTGCGCCATTCGCGCAGTGAAAACCGCTGACGACGAGAAGCGTAACCGCGTCGCCCGGGAAGTCTTCGACATCTATGCGCCGCTCGCGCACCGACTCGGCATCGGCCATATCAAGTGGGAACTGGAGGACTTGTCCTTCCGTTACTTGGAACCCGATCAATACAAACAGATCGCCAAGCTGCTCCACGAGCGGCGGCTGGACCGTGAGCGGTTCATCAGCGATGTGATGACCCAGCTCAAGGATGAATTGCAGGCCACCGGCGTCGACGCCGACATCAGCGGCCGGGCCAAGCACATCTATTCGATCTGGCGCAAAATGCAGCGCAAGGGTCTGGAGTTCAGCCAGATCTACGACGTGCGCGCGGTGCGCGTGCTGGTGCCGGAAATGCGCGACTGCTACACCGCGCTCGGCATCGTCCACACCCTGTGGCGGCACATCCCGAAAGAGTTCGACGACTACATCGCCAACCCGAAAGAGAACGGCTACCGCTCGCTGCACACTGCGGTGATCGGTCCGGAGGGCAAGGTGCTTGAGGTGCAGATTCGTACCCACGCCATGCACGAGGAGGCCGAGCTGGGCGTGTGCGCGCACTGGCGCTACAAGGGCACCGACGTCAAATCCGGCTCCAACCACTATGAAGAGAAAATCTCCTGGCTGCGTCAGGTCCTCGAGTGGCATGAAGAGCTGGGCGACATCGGTGGTCTGGCCGAACAGCTGCGAGTCGATATCGAACCGGATCGGGTCTACATCTTCACCCCGGACGGCCACGCCATCGACTTGCCGAAAGGCGCGACACCGCTGGACTTTGCCTACCGCGTGCACACCGAGATCGGTCACAACTGCCGTGGCGCCAAGATCAACGGGCGGATCGTGCCGCTCAACTACAGCCTGCAGACCGGTGAACAGGTCGAGATCATCACCAGCAAGCACGGTACGCCGAGCCGCGACTGGCTGAACCCGAACCTGGGCTATGTCACCACCTCGCGGGCGCGGGCGAAGATTGTTCACTGGTTCAAGTTGCAGGCCCGTGACCAGAACGTCGCGGCGGGTAAAACCCTGATCGAGCGCGAACTCAATCGCCTCGGTCTGCCGGCGGTGGATTTCGACAAGCTGGCCGAAAAGGCCAACATGAAAACCGCCGAAGACATGTTCGCTGCCCTCGGTGCCGGCGACCTGCGTCTGGCGCAACTGGTCAACCTGGCGCAGCAACTGGTCGAGCCGGAACGCGGCAACGAACAGCTGGAGCTGATTCCGCGCAAGGCGACCGGTTACAAGCCGGGCAAGCGCGGCGACATCCAGATCCAGGGCGTCGGCAACCTGATGACGCAGATGGCCGGCTGCTGCCAGCCGCTGCCGGGCGATGCGATTGTCGGTTACATCACCCAGGGCCGCGGCGTGAGCATCCACCGTCAGGACTGCGCCTCGGTGTTGCAACTGGCGGGGCGCGAGCCTGAGCGGATCATCCAGGTCAGCTGGGGCCCGGTGCCGGTGCTCACCTATCCGGTGGACATTGTCATCCGCGCTTACGACCGTTCCGGTCTGCTGCGTGACGTCTCGCAGGTGCTGCTCAACGAGCGGATCAACGTGCTGGCGGTCAACACCCGCTCGAACAAGGAGGACAACACCGCGCTGATGTCCCTGACCATCGAGATTCCGGGGCTGGATGCGCTGGGGCGTTTGCTGGGGCGGATTTCGCAGTTGCCGAACATCATCGAAACGCGGCGTAACCGTACCCCGTGATGTCGTTTTTCTGTGGGAGCGAGCCTGCTCGCGAAGAGGGTGTGTCAGCCGACAAGGTTGTTGCAGACACACCGCTTTCGCGAGCAGGCTCGCTCCCACAATGGTTTTGTGGTGAGACAGAAAAATGATGCACAGCCTTGAAGACCTGCTCCACCTGATGAACCGCCTGCGCGACCCGCAGTACGGTTGCCCGTGGGACATCAAGCAAACCTACGCAACCATCGTCCCGCACACCCTCGAAGAAGCCTACGAAGTGGCTGACGCCATCGAGCGCGGTGACTTCGATCATTTGCAGGGCGAGCTGGGCGATCTATTGTTTCAGGTGGTCTATTACAGCCAGTTGGCCCGGGAAGAAGGGCGCTTCGAATTTGCCGGGGTGGTCGACAGCATCACCCGCAAGCTGATCCGCCGTCATCCGCACGTCTTCCCCACCGGCGATCTGTATGCGCCGCTGGATGTGCCGCGCCTGAGCGAAGAACAGGTCAAGCAGCGCTGGGAGCAGATCAAGGCCGAAGAACGCGCCGAGACATCTGCCGCGCCCGAGCAGCTGTCACTGCTCGATGACGTGCCCGCCGCATTGCCGGCGCTGTCGCGTTCGGCCAAGTTGCAAAA
This sequence comes from Pseudomonas sp. m6p, assembly GCF_055760375.1. Taxonomy (NCBI): domain Bacteria; kingdom Pseudomonadati; phylum Pseudomonadota; class Gammaproteobacteria; order Pseudomonadales; family Pseudomonadaceae; genus Pseudomonas; species Pseudomonas sp. m6p. The sequence goes on along the minus strand of NZ_CM147084.1, from coordinate 3,994,243 downwards.
ACGTGCGGGGCAGGTCGGGTTCGACTGGCCGGATGCCCTGCCGGTACTGGACAAGGTGCGCGAGGAGCTCGATGAAGTGCTCGAGGCCATGTCCGAAAATGATCCCAAAGCGGTGGCCGACGAGATCGGCGATCTGCTGTTTTCCGTGGTCAATCTGGCCCGGCATCTGAAGGTCGATCCGGAAACCGCGCTGCGTGGCGCCAACGCCAAGTTTGAACGACGTTTCCGTTTTATCGAACAGGCATTGCGCGACACCCGTCGTCCCATGGAAGATTGCACCCTCGAAGAATTGGACGCCCTGTGGGGTGAAGCCAAACGCCAGGAAAAGAATCTGCCCAGCTGCGGCTGAGCCGTTGCCCAAGTGAGTAAGCATTAATGAGCCTTTCCCTTCGCGACCAGTTGCTCAAAGCAGGCCTGGTCAACCAAAAGCAGGCCAAGCAGGTCAGCAAAGACAAGCAAAAGCAGCAACGCCTGGCCCACAAAGGGCAGGCCGAACTGGATGATTCGCAGCAGCGCGCCGCTCAGGAAGCGATGGCCGAGAAGGTCAAGCGCGACCAGGAGCTGAACCGTCAGCAGCAGGAGAAGGCCGAGGCCAAGGCCCGTGCCGCGCAGGTCAAGCAGTTGATCGAAGTCTCGCGTCTGCCGAAGCTGACCACTGAGGACTACTACAACTTCGTCGACGACAAGAAGGTCAAGCGCATCTCGGTCAACACGCTGATGCGCAACAAGCTCAGCAGCGGTTCGCTGGCGATCGTGCACCATGCCGGCGGTTACGAAGTGATCCCCCGTGAAGCGGCCCTGAAGATCCAGGAGCGCGACCCGCAGCGTATCGTGCAGCTCAACGTGCAGACCGAAGAGGTCAATGCCGAGGACGATCCGTACGCGGCCTATCAGATCCCTGATGACCTGATGTGGTAAACCGATAAAGCTGTAATAACGACAAACTGTGGCGAGGGAGCTTGCTCCCGCCGGGGCGCGGAGCGGCCCTTGTTTTAAAGCAGGGGCTGCTGCGCAGTCCAGCGGGAGCAAGCTCCCTCGCCACAGGTTCAATATTCGCCTAAGCGGATTTCAGATCCCGCTGCTGTTCCTGCAGTTCAAGTTCGGCCTTGTAGTTGTGGGCGTCGATCTCGTTGTGGAACATGCCGACCAGCAAGTCTTGTTGATGCACATCCCAGATCCGTACACCGGCGGCTACGCCTTCATGGGACATGTGTGAATCGTCGCGTTCAGTTACTTTTACAGTCATCTGCTAGCTCCAAATCTCAAGTTATCTGCAGCAAGGCGTGTGCAGGACTCTTTTATATGATTTGTTAGCTTGCTAAGTAAACGCTTGATTTGCGCAAGGTGTTGTTGCGGTTTTTGCAACAGTGCTGCAGCCCGCGTAATCCGCGACATTCGGTCGCAGGGCGGGGAGTTTCATGACAGAAGTTTCATTTTCAGCCTGACGCAATCCCATGTAGGAGCTGCCGAAGGCTGCGATCTTTTGACTTTGATTTTTAGAAGAGAAGATCAAAAGATCGCAGCCTTCGGCAGCTCCTACAGGGCTTATGCATTACTCAGTCATTTCTGCAGGCCAAAAAAACGCCCCGAACCAGTCGGGGCGTTTTCCTGTGTGGCGCAAGCCTGGGGAATTACTTGCCTTCCCAGCGCTTCAGTACCAGCGTGGCGTTGGTGCCGCCAAAGCCGAAGCTGTTGCTCATCACGGTGTTGATGGTGGCGTTCTCGCGGGTCTTGGTCAGCACCGGCAGATCGGCCACTTCAGGGTCCAGCTCGTCGATGTTGGCGGAACCGGCGATGAAGTTGCCTTCCATCATCAGCATGCAGTAGATCGCTTCGTGAACGCCAGCGGCGCCCAGGGAGTGACCGGACAGGCTCTTGGTCGAGCTGATCGCAGGCGCCTTGTCGCCAAACACTTCGCGCACACCTTTCATTTCCGCGACGTCGCCGACCGGAGTCGAAGTGCCGTGGGTGTTCAGGTAGTCGATCGGGGTGTCGACGGTGGACATCGCCATCTGCATGCAGCGGATCGCGCCTTCGCCGCTTGGGGCAACCATGTCGTAGCCGTCGGACGTTGCGCCGTAGCCAACGATTTCGGCGTAGATCTTGGCGCCACGGGCCAGCGCATGTTCCAGCTCTTCAACCACGACCATGCCGCCACCGCCAGCGATGACGAAACCGTCACGGTCGGCGTCGTAGGCGCGGGAAGCTTGTTCCGGGGTGTCGTTGCGCTTGCTGGACAGGGCGCCCATCGCGTCGAACAGGAACGACTGGCTCCAGTGCTCTTCTTCACCACCACCGGCGAAGACGATGTCCTGCTTGCCCATCTGGATCTGTTCCATGGCGGTACCGATGCAGTGAGCACTGGTGGCGCAGGCAGACGCGATGGAGTAGTTCAGGCCCTTGATCTTGAACGGCGTGGCCAGGCATGCGGAAACGGTGCTGCTCATGGTCCGCGTTACACGGTATGGGCCGACGCGCTTCACGCCTTTCTCGCGCAGGATGTCCAGCGCTTCCATCTGGTTCAGGGTCGACGCGCCGCCGGAACCGGCGATCAGGCCGGTACGCGGGTTGGACACTTGCTCTTCGGTCAGGCCGGAGTCAGCAATGGCGTCTTTCATGGCCAGGTAGGCGTAAGCCGCTGCGTGGCCGACGAAACGATAGATCTTGCGATCGATCAGTTCTTCAAGGTTGAGGTCGATGGAGCCGGAAACCTGGCTACGCAGACCCATTTCAGCATATTCCGGGTTGAACCGGATGCCAGGGCGGCTTGCACGCAGGTTAGCGGAGACGGTCTCTTTGTCATTGCCCAGGCACGAAACAATGCCCAGACCAGTGATAACGACGCGGCGCATGCGAATAACCCTTAGAAGTTGTCAGTGGAGGTGAACACGCCGACGCGAAGGCCTTCGGCGGTGTAGATTTCGCGACCGTCGACAGTCACCGAACCATCGGCGATGGCCAGGTTCAGCTTGCCCTTCAGGACGCGTTTGATATGGATGTTGTAGGTGACTTTCTTGGCGGTCGGCAGGACCTGGCCGAAGAATTTCACTTCGCCCGAACCCAGCGCACGGCCACGGCCCGGCAGGCCTTGCCAGCCCAGGAAGAAACCGACCAGTTGCCACATGGCGTCCAGACCGAGGCAGCCCGGCATCACCGGATCGCCTTCGAAGTGGCACGCGAAGAACCACAGGTCAGGGTTGATATCCAGCTCGGCGACCAATTCACCTTTGCCGTACTTGCCGCCTTCTTCGCTGATCAGGGTGATGCGATCCACCATCAGCATGTTCGGGGCGGGCAGTTGCGCGTTACCTGGGCCGAACAGCTCACCGCGACTGCAGCGCAGCAGGTCTTCCCGAGTAAAGGCGTTTTGTTTGGTCATGCGAGCTCCTCAATAATCCCATGCGGCAGGTGGGGCAAATCTTCCCGGCCGATCGACGCGTTCATGCCTCGTACCGGCAGCCTACTCATAGACTATTGCGTTGTGGTGAAAGTCACAGCACCAAGGACATGAATGTACACTTGTGCACTGAAATTTTTATTCAAGCCTCTTTTGAGGCTCGTTCGGGTGCCTAAGACTGCCGCACTTTCGCTTTTCACGCCAGTCGCAGATGGTCGAAAAACCGTCACTACTGCACCCAGCGCTGCAGAATCTGTTGTAGGTCATTGCGTTTGAACGGCTTCGCCAGGTAATCGTTCATGCCCGCCGACAGGCAGGTTTCGCGGTCGCCCTGCAGCGCGTTGGCGGTCAGTGCGATGATCGGCACCTCGCCGCGTCCAGGCAGTTGGCGAATCTGCCGGGTCGCCTCATAGCCGTCGATGATCGGCAGCCGGCAGTCCATCAGAATCACTTCGAAATCATTGCCTTCAGCGCTGCGCACCGCCTGCGCGCCATCGGTGGCGACGCTGACAGTAAAGCCGAGGCTGCGCAGCATGGCTTCGATGACCGTCTGGTTGACCGGATTGTCCTCCACCAGCAGCACATTGCGCCCCTCGCCATGCCCGTTGCCATTGGCTGCGCGCGGTGCCACCAATTGCGGCAGCGACTGCTTATATAAAGCCAGCGGGATTTCCAGGGTGAACACCGAGCCCAGGCCTTCTTCACTTTGTGCGCGCAACGTTCCGCCCATGCGTTCGGCCAGGGTGCGGGCGATCGGCAGGCCGAGGCCGGTGCCGCCATAGCGCCGGGAAATCGAACTGTCGGCCTGCTGGAAGGCGTTGAACATCAACTCCAGACTTTCCGAGGAGATGCCGATGCCGCTGTCACGCACCGAACAGGTGAACCACAGCAGTTCGTGATCCAGCGCCTGCCATTGCGCTTCGATACTGACCCGGCCACGCTCGGTGAACTTCAAGGCATTGCCCACCAGGTTAACCAGAATCTGCCGGATCCGCGTCGGGTCGCCCTGCACCTGCAACGCGCGCATGTCCTCGGGGATCCGCAGGTTCAGGGCCAGGCCACGTTGCACCGCGCTGTGCTGGAACGAATGGGCACACGCACCGATCAGGTCGGCGAGGTTGAACGGGATGTGCTCAAGCTCCAGCTCCGAGCGTTCGATCCGCGAGAAATCGAGGATGTCGTTGATGACTTTCAGCAAATGTTCGGTCGACTCCGAAGCGAGCGCCGCGTACTCGATCTGCTCCTCGGTCATGTCCGTGGTTTCCAGCAACTGCAACATGCCCAGCACACCGTTCATGGGCGTACGCAGTTCGTGGCTCATCATCGCCAGGAAATCGGATTTGGCATTGTTGGCCTTTTCCGCTTCTTCGCGGGTCTGGATCAGTTGCGCCATCGCCTGATGCTGTTCGCGGCTGGCCTGTTCCAGTGCCTGGGCGAGGTTGTTGATGTGCTGCGACAGGGCGCCCAGTTCCGTGTCATCGACAATCGGCAGCGGGGTCTTGTAGTCGCCTTGCTGAATCGCCTTGACCGCGTTGCCGATATCGCGGATCGGCGCCGACAGGCTGCCGGCCAGACGCCGCGCCAGCACAAACGTGAAGAGCAGGGCGAACAACGCCAGAATCCCGGCCTTGAACAGAATTTCCTGCTGACGCTGACTGAAGGCATCGTTGGACAGGCCGACGATCACCCGGCCCAGATAGTCCTCGCTGGTCACGTTATTGCTGGCTTTGGCGTCGTGGAAAAAATCACTGTTGAGGGCGATCCGTTGCAGGCGCACCGGGGCCTGAAACACCTCGACCTGATGCGGGCGGTTGTGCGCATCGGCGGCCTGTTCTACGTAGGCCAGGATCCGGTTGGCGCTGTCCTGTACTTCCAGAAAACGCACGTTTGGTGTGGCCAGGGTCGCTTTGAGCAGGCTTTCCAGCACTTCGTTGTTGCCGGAAATCACCCCGTACTCGGTGGCGGGCGCCAGTTGATTGGCGATCAGTTGCCCGGTGTGATTGAGCTCCTGCCGTAAATCCTGAATCCGCACGAAGGTAAAGAAACTGATCAGCAGCAGCGTGAGCAGCAGGGCCGGGCCGAGGCTGATCAATTGCGTGCGGGTGTTGATGTCCCAGCGGCGACGCAGATTCATGGGTGGCTTTCTCCTTCAGCCAACTGGCGGGCGACAGATGCTTCATCGATTGGCTCGATACCCAGGGAACGAGCGACCTGCACATTACTTGAGACCTTGAAGCGATCGGGGTAGAGCGCGCGCGGCCACGTCGCCGGGGGACGATCCAGCAACCCGTCAAGGATCGCCAGCCAGTCGGGCTGATCGCTGTAAGTGCTGGCGAGGCTGCCGGCACGCACGAACGCAACGTTCGGCCCGACCAGTGCCACTTGCCGGGAGTAACTGCTGAGCAACAGGTTTTTCACGGTTTTCGGGTTGTACAGATCGGGATCGTCGAGGCCCAGCAGCACCTCGCTGTTTCTCAGCACGCTTTGCAGCGGGCGACTGTCCTGGGTGTTGTCCCAGCGCTGGCTGACGATTTGCAGATTCAGCGGCGCTGCGGCCTGATGCAGCTCCTTGAGCAGGAATTCGCTGTGCTGGTCGAACAGCACGCCGACCCGCCGCACCTGCGGCAGAATCCGCCGAATCAGTTGCAGTTGCCGCCCCAGCGGCGGATCGCTCCACAGCAGACTCAAGTGCGGTGGTTGTGCGGCACCCAGGCGTTTGCGCGCTTGCAGACGACTGATGCGCAACACCAGCGTCGCCGGCCCCTGAGACTCTTGCAGGCGCCAATCGAGACTGGGCAGGTCGAGCAGAATCATCCGCAAATTGCCCGGCAACTTGCCCGGCGCCGGCAGGCTGGCCAGCGGCTGAAACCGCACGTTGTCGGTGGGGCGCAGCTCGCTCAGGGCCTGGACGAAGGCTTGTACCCCGGGGCTTTCTTCGGCACCGGTCAACAGGATATCGGCGGCTTGCACCGCCACGCCGTGCAGCCACGCGGTCAAGAACAGACAGGCACCCGCCAGCCAGTGGCCAAGGGTGGGCGTCTTGTTTGCCGTGGCGTAGCGCACCCTAGAACTCCAGCTCGGCGCTGAAGTACAGCACCCGGCGTTCGTCGTAATTGTTGTCGACGAAAGTGGTCGGCTGGTTGTCGAGCCGCTGCTGCAGCACGCCGGCCAGTTGCAGTTGCGCCTTGCCCAGCGGGATGCGTTTGGCGATGCGCGTGTCGACCCGTTCGAAGCGGTAGCCGTTGAGCGCGTTGTCGCCGTAATAGAACAGGGCGCTGTTCCAGCCGTGGCCCCAATCACGCAGCCAGCCGGCAGAACCGCTGTTGCGCGAGGTGAATTGCTGATCCAGCGGATTGCTCGCTTCGGCATCGACGAAGGCGTAAGTGAAGCGCAGGCGATCGATCATGCTCAGGCGCCAGTCGAGCTGGGTTTCGCTGCCGCGAAAGCGTGAGCTGTTGGCGTTGCTGGCGATGTACTGGTTGTTGCGCAGCGGCTCGCTGATCATTCCGGTGATTTCGTCGTAGAACAGCTTCACGTCCACGGCCAGGCCCAGCTCGGCGAAATAGCCGTTGTAGCCCAACTCGCGCGAGCGCATGTGTTCCTGGTCGAGATTGCCCGGGCCGCGGGTCTTGACGAAGTAGCGCGCCGAAGACTGGCCATAGGCGGACGGCCGCAGGTTGCTCACCTGATAGCTCCAGTTGACATTGTTCTCGAACATGTCCGGCGAGCGGATCGCCTCCGAGTACACCGCGCGCAGGCCATGGCGTGGGTTGATCAGATAGTTGACGGCGAAACGGGGCGTCAGCGAACTGCCGATCAGTTGGGTGTTTTCAAACATGGCGCCGCCCTGCAACAGCCAGTGTTCACTGGCACGCCATTCCAATTGGCCGAACGCACGCCAAGTGGTGTCGTCCAGCGTGCCGTTGAAGTAGGTCTCGGAGTCGGCCCGGTCGTAACGATAGTTCATGCCGCTGACCAGCCGCAGGCTGTCGGACAGGCTGAGCGTGTCCTGCAATTCCAGATCGTAGCGTGATTCGCGGGCGCTTTGATCGATGTCGCCACACAAGGTCTGGCTGGCACCGTTGCGCCATTGATCCAGCACTTGATTGGCCAAGGCCATTTCCTGTGGCGTTCCGGCTTCCGGACCGGGGCCGGTGAAGCGGGTGATGTTGCGCGCCAGGCGTTCGGTGTAGTTCGGGTTGAGCTGCCACAGTTGGGTCAGTTGCGGGCTGAACGACACTTCGGCATCGCAGGCGCGCCACACTTGCTGGCGATCCCAGTGCTGCGCCGAGCCTTGTATATAAAGGCTATGTTGCGGATTGATGTCGAGATTCCAGCGCACCGAGCCGGCGTAATCCTTGGCGACCACGTCGGAATTGTTCCCGGCAGCGGTAATCCCCGAGAACACCGGGCGGTAGGTATAAGGCCGCTGGTTGGTACCGTCCTTGGCATTGACCTGCCAGTCGAGGCTCTGGTTGTCACTCAGGGTCTGGCTGACGGCGAGGCTGAAGCGGTTCAAACGGCGGCTGTCGCGGTAATCGGCGCCGGTGCGGTCGCTGTCGAAGCCATCGTCTTCCTGGCCGGACAGCGACAGGCGCAAGTCGCCGCCGTTCCAGCCCGTACCCTGGCTGGCATAGAAATCGTTAATGCCGCGCTGGCCGCGGGTGTACTTCAGGCGTGTGCCGTGGCTGTCTGCCGGGTTGCGGGTGATGATGTTGACCACCGCCATCAGCGCGTTGGCGCCGTAGCTGACCGTGTTCGGCCCACGGAAAACCTCGATCCGCTCGATGTCTTCCATGGCCACCGGAATATCACTCCAGTCCACCGTGGCCAGGCCCGCGCGGTACACCGAGCGGCCATCGATCAGCACCTGCATGCGCCGCGCTTCGCTGGCGTTGGTCCCGTGATAGTTGACCGCCGCCTGATTGCCGCCGATGTTGCCGACCATCATTCCCGGCACCAGCCGCAGCAACTCACTGATGTCGCGGGCGCCACTGGCGTTGATCAGTTCACTGTCGAGTACGGTCATGCTCCCCGGCACTTCCGCCGGTGTCTGTTTCAGGCGTGTGGCCGTCAGCACCTGCGGCAGCGTTTCGCTGTCGACAAACAGGTCGTCCGCCTGCAACACCGGGCTGAACAGCAGCGCCAGCAACAGGGACGAACGTGAGGGGGGAGAGCCAAAAGACACGACACAGCCTTGATCACAAAGAATTGGCGCGCATGTTAACCGAGGACAGTGACTTTTCCAGTCACGATGCGGGCATTTTCCTCGGCTTTATTGGTCTTCTTCCTACAAGTGTCGGTAATTGACGCAGGGGCTGGCCGCGACCCGGACGCCCCGTATAATGCCGGCATCGCCACTGGTATGGATTAACGGATTGCATATGACTGAACAGCGCCCGATTGCGGTCCTGGGAGGCGGAAGTTTTGGTACCGCCGTGGCCAATCTTTTGGCCGAGAACGGCCATCAAGTCCTGCAGTGGATGCGCGACCCCGAGCAGGCCGAGGCCATCCGGGTCAATCGCGAGAATCCGCGTTACCTCAAAGGCATCAAGATCCTGCCGGGGGTGACTGCGGTCACGGACCTGCAGGCCACCCTCGACGCCTGCGAGCTGTGCTTCGTCGCGCTGCCGTCGAGCGCCCTGCGCACGGTGCTGGCCGCTCATGCCGAGCGCCTGAGTGGCAAGATGCTGGTCAGCCTGACCAAGGGCATCGAAGCCCACACCTTCAAACTGATGAGCCAGATCCTCGAAGAAATCGCCCCGCAGGCGCGCATCGGCGTGCTGTCCGGGCCGAACCTGGCGCGGGAGATCGCCGAGCACGCGCTGACCGCTACGGTGGTTGCCAGCGAAGACGAAGAACTCTGCAAAGCGGTACAGGCTGCGTTGCATGGTCGCACCTTCCGCGTTTACGCCAGTGCTGACCGTTTCGGTGTCGAACTGGGCGGCGCGTTGAAAAACGTCTACGCGATCATTGCCGGCATGGCGGTAGCGCTGGAGATGGGCGAGAACACCAAGAGCATGCTGATCACTCGCGCCCTGGCCGAGATGACCCGGTTCGCGGTGAACCAGGGCGCCAACCCGATGACCTTCCTCGGTCTGGCCGGGGTCGGTGACTTGATCGTGACCTGCTCGTCACCCAAAAGCCGCAACTATCAGGTCGGGTTTGCCCTCGGTCAGGGCTTGAGTCTTGATGAAGCCGTGTCGCGTCTGGGCGAAGTCGCTGAAGGGGTCAACACCCTGAAAGTGCTCAAGGCCAAGTCCCAGGAGGTTGGCGTGTACATGCCGCTGGTCGCCGGGCTGCATGCGATCCTGTTTGAAGGACGCACGCTGGAGCAGGTGATCGGTCTACTGATGCGGGCCGAGCCGAAAACCGACGTCGACTTTATTTCCACCAGCGGTTTCAACTGATTCAACAGGAAGCGAGCCATGAACGATCCGAAAACCGAAGCCAAGTACGAATCCATCCTCCTGCGGGTGCTGTGGATGATCGTCTACGTGCTGGTCTGGCAAGTGGCGCAGTTCATCCTCGGCGCGGTGGTGCTGGTGCAACTGATCTATCGTTTGATTTACGGCGCGCCGAGCGCCAGCCTGATGAATTTCGGCGACAGCCTGAGCCAGTTCCTCGCGCAGATCGGCCGCTTCGGCAGCTTTCACAGCGACCAGAAACCCTGGCCGTTCGCCGACTGGCCGACCCCGCGTGCCCCGGAAGGCGAGGCGCCGCACGCCGTGCCGCCAGCCCCGCATCCGGCCCGCGATGAGGAACCCAAGCTATGAAACTCTGGGTATTACGTCACGGTGAGGCCGTGCCTTATGGCTCGTGCCCCGACTCCGAACGGGAACTGACCGCGCACGGTCGCCAAGAGGCCTTGAGCAGCGCAGCCCGATTGATCGGTCAGCCGCTGACGGCAATTTACGCCAGCCCTTATCTGCGCGCACAACAGACTGCGCAGATCGTTCGCGAGGCTCTGGGTTTCGAGCCGGAGATCCGCACCGTCGATTGGCTGACGCCGGAGAGCGATCCGGACAAGGTGGCGGATCAACTGGTGTCGGTGAGCAATGTGCTGCTGGTCAGCCATAACCCGCTGGTGGGCAATCTGCTCAGCTATCTGCAGCACGGCGCCGGTTATCCGCCGGAGAAGGTCAGCACCGCTGGCCTGGCCGAACTGGAAAGTCCTGAGTTGTTGATTGGCTCGATGACCCTCAACAGCCTCAAGCACCCTTAACAGCAAAAGATCGCAGCCTGCACAGAGCTCTCTTGGAGCTGCCGCAGGCTGCGATCTTTTGATCTTGTTTCTTTTGGTAAAAAATCCAACCAAGCACTTGCTTGGTTGACTACGCTTGCTCCAGACCCAAAAAACAGGAGCGAGTCGCATGTCTGCCGCCTTCCGTTTGCCGCTGGACGTGTTCTACGAGCGTGAGGCCCGGCATCCGCGCCAGCGTTTTCTGGTGCAGCCCATCGGCGGCGGGCAGGTCGAGACGCTGACCTGGGCCGATGTCGGGCATCAGGCCCGTTGCGCCGCGCACTGGCTGCGCGCACGGGAATTGCCGCAAGGCAGCCACATTGCACTGATCTCGAAAAACTGCGCGCACTGGATCATTGCCGATCTGGCGATCTGGATGGCCGGACACGTCTCGGTGCCGCTGTATCCCAACCTCACGGCAGACTCGGTGAATCAGGTCCTGACACATTCAGAAAGCGTGCTGGCGATCATCGGCAAGCTCGATGACTGGCCGGGCATGTCGGTCGGTGTGCCGGCGGATTTGCCAACCATCAGTCTGCCGCTGCATCCGCCCGGCGAGTTCGATTTCAGTTGGGATGACCTGCAAAGGAGCTCGCCGGTCCAGGACGATCCACGCCCGGCGGCCGAACAACTGGCGACCATCATCTACACCTCCGGCACCACCGGGTTGCCCAAAGGCGTGATGCACAGTTTTGCCAATCTGGGCTTTGCCACGACTCGCGGCACGCAACTGTTCGGGCTCAACGAGCAAGACCGCCTGCTGTCGTACCTGCCGCTGTGCCATGTCGCCGAACGAATGTTCGTTGAACTGGCTGCGATCTATACCGGGCAAACCGTGTTCTTTGCCGAAAGCCTCGACACCTTCATCACCGATCTGCAGCGGGCGCGGCCCACGGCGATGTTCGGCGTGCCGCGCATCTGGACCAAATTCCAGATGGGGGTGTACGGCAAGATCCCGGCCAAGCGCCTGGATTTCCTGCTTGGCCTGCCATTCATTGGTAAACGGGTCGGGCACAAGGTGTTGGTCGGGTTGGGCCTTGATGCCTTGCGCGTTGCCCTGTCCGGTGCGGCACCGGTGCCGCAGACCCTGCTCAGCTGGTATCGGAAACTCGGCCTCGATGTGCTGGAGGTGTATGGCATGACCGAGAGTTGCGGCTATTCGCACATCTGCCTGCCGGGTCAGTACAAGCAAGGCTGGATCGGCAAGCCGTGCCCGGAGGTCGAGGTGCGGATCGACGAATCCGGTGAGGTGCAGGTGCGCAGTCAGGCGAACATGCTCGGCTATTTCAAGGAGCCGCAGAAAACCGCCGAGACCCTCACCGAAGACGGCTTCCTGCGTACCGGCGACAAGGGCGAGCAGGATGCCGAGGGGCGCTTGCGCCTGACCGGCCGGCTCAAGGAAATCTTCAAGACCAGCAAAGGCAAATACGTGGCCCCGGCGCCGATTGAAAACCGGCTGGCGGTGCATTCGCGGATCGAACAGGTCTGCGTGGTTGGCGATGGCCTGAGTGCGCCGCTGGGCTTGTGCGTGCTGTCGAACGTCAATCAGGAGGAGGCGCGGGCGAGTCTGCATTCGAGCCTGGAGAAGCTGCTCGAAGAGGTCAACGCCGTGCTCGACAAGCACGAGCGCCTGCGCCGACTGGTGGTGGTCAAGGACAGCTGGGCGGTGGAAAACGGCTTTCTCACGCCGACCTTGAAGATCAAGCGCAACGTCATCGAAGACACTTACGGTGCGCGGTTTGAAGAATGGAGCGCGCGCAGCGAGGCGGTGCTGTGGCAGGATTGAGTGACGATCAAAACAACAAAGGAAGCCTGCGATGACCTTGTGGCGCACCACTCCGAACATCGAGCAGTTGAACGCAATCCAGAAAAACACTATCGGCGAAGTGCTGGATATCCGCTTTGAGTCCTTCGACGAAGCGTCGTTGACGGCGAGCATGGTCATCGACCACCGCACCCATCAGCCTTATGGTCTGCTGCACGGCGGCGCTTCGGTGGTGCTGGCGGAAACCGTCGGTTCCATGGCCAGTTACCTGTGCATCGATGCCAGCAAATTCTATTGCGTGGGGCTGGAGATCAATGCCAACCATCTGCGCGGTTTGCGCAGCGGGCGGGTGACCGCAGTGGCTTCGCCAATTCACATCGGTCGCACCACGCATGTCTGGGACATTCGCCTGACCAGCGATGAAGGCAAGGCCAGTTGCGTCTCGCGTTTGACCATGGCGGTGGTGCCGTTGGGTGAGCAGCCGCCGCTGCGGTGACGATCCATAAGATCAAAAGATCGCAGGCTGCGCCAGCTCCTACAGAATGTAAGCGATTCCAATGCAGGAGCTGGCGCAGCCTGCGATCTTTTGCTTTCACGACATCTCCACCACCCTTTCTGGCAGTTATGGTCATTGCTGCCGATCCCGGTCTTACGGACAATCAACATCACGTTTTCCCGTTCATGGATAAGTCCGCATGTCGCAACCGATCTTTTTCACCCACGCCAACGGGTTTCCCTCGGGCACCTATGGCAAGTTGTTCGCGGCGCTGGCGCCCGAGTACCGGGTTGCGCATCTGGACGTGCATGCCCATGACCCACGGTTTCCGGCGGACGATAACTGGTACAACCTGGTCGACGAACTGATCCACCATCTGCAGCAACAGGATCAGCCGGTGTGGGGCGTCGGCCATTCGTTTGGCGGCGTGTTGCACCTGCACGCCGCATTGCGCTGCCCAGAGCTGTATCGCGGCGTGGTCATGCTCGACTCGCCGGTGCTGACTCGCACAGACCAGTGGGTGATCCGCGCGGCCAAGCGCTTCGGCTTCATCGACAAACTGACCCCGGCCGGACGTACGTTGGGGCGGCGCGAAGAGTTCGCCGACCTCGACACGGCGCGCAGCTACTTTGCCGGCAAGACCCTGTTTCGCGGTTTCGATCCGGAATGCTTCGATGCCTACCTGCAGCACGGATTGCATACGGTCGGCGACAAGCTGCGTCTGCGCTTTGATCCGGCCACTGAAATCAGCATCTATCGCGGCGTGCCGCACACCAGTCCCGGTCGCACTCGTCAGCTGAAAGTGCCGCTGGCCGTGGTGCGCGGGCACAAGAGCCGGGTGGTCATGCGTCATCACACGCGGTTCGTCGGGCGCCTGCCCCAGGGTGAAGCCCTGAGCATGCCCGGCGGGCACATGTTCCCGCTCGAACGTCCGCAAGACACCGCGCGCCTGCTCAAAGAGCTGTTTACGCGTTGGGAGCGCCGCCAGCAGAAGGACTGCGCATGAGCCCGACCTTCGAAGAAGTGCGCCTGAGCCTGCCGCATATCGAACTGGCGGCGCACTTGTTCGGCCCCGAGGACGGTCTGCCAGTGATCGCCCTGCATGGCTGGCTCGACAACGCCAACAGCTTCGCGCGCCTGGCGCCGAGGCTCAAAGGCCTGCGCATCATTGCCCTGGACATGGCCGGGCATGGGCATTCCGGGCATCGGCCCAACGGCGCCGGTTATGCGTTGTGGGACTATGCCCATGATGTGCTGCAGGTCGCCGAGCAATTCGGCTGGAAACGCTTTGGCCTGCTCGGGCATTCGATGGGCGCTATTGTTTCGCTGGTGCTGGCCGGTTCATTGCCAGAGCGCATCAGCCATCTGGCGCTGATCGATGGGGTTATTCCGCCTACAGACAAAGGCGAAAACGCTGCCGAGCGTATGGGCATGGCCTTGCAGGCGCAGCTGGACCTGCGCGAGAAGCGCAAACCGGTCTACAACACCCTCGATCGTGCCATCGAAGCCCGGATGAAGGGCTTGGTGGCGGTCAGTCGCGAAGCCGCCGAACTGCTGGCGCAACGCGGTCTGATGCCGGTGCCCGGCGGTTATACCTGGCGCACCGACAATCGCCTGACCCTGCCATCACCGCTGCGCCTGACGCAGGAGCAGGCGATGGCGTTCGTCCAGCGCATCACCTGTCCGGCGCAACTGGTGGTGGCTGCCGACGGCATGCTGGCCAGACATCCGGAGTTGCTGGAGCGTCTACCCTTTAGCCAGGAACAGCTGGCGGGCGGGCATCATTTGCACCTGAACGATGAGTCCGGTGCCGACCTTGTCGCAGACTGTTTCAATCGCTTCTTCGCCATTCCTTGACTTGCACCGGGCAACTGTCGAGGCTGGGCGGGTTGAAATGGGAGACAAACACGATGGATTTCTATACCGCTGCGACCCCGACCCGCCAAGCCATGCCGATCCGATGAGCCTGACTATGCGGTCACTCAGTCTGTTGGCGCTGTGCTGTTTCAGTCCCGTTCTCTTCGCTGCCGATGTGCCGGGCAGCCAGGATCTGCAGATCGTGCCGCGCCTGGCCGATGCGCAGATTGTCGACTATCGCCCTCCGGTGGAGCTCGAGCGGATCTATCCGCTGGGCTCGATTCGCAAGATCAGCGGCCAGTTGCGCTTCGACGGCCAGGTCACCGCGCGCGGCCAGACCACTTCGGTCACCTACGAGTTGCCCCCGGAGCACTCCGCCACCGAAGCCTTCACTGCTGCTCGCGAAGCCCTGCAAAAGCAGGACGCCGAGTTGCTGTTCTGGTGCCAGGCCCGCGACTGTGGCGAAAGCAGCCTGTGGGCCAATGAAGTGTTCGGCAATGCCAAGCTGTACGGTGCCGACGAGCAACAGGCCTATCTGCTGTTGCATCTGGCCGCACCGAAGGACAACACCTTGGTGGCGCTCTACAGCATCACCCGTGGCAATCGTAAAGCCTACCTGCATGTCGAACAGTTCGAAGCGGGCGCGCCGTTGGGCGAGTTGCTTCCGACCTCGGCGACGCTGTTGCGACAGCTCAAAAGCACCGGTGAACTGGACTTTCCCAAGCTGACCGGAGACCCGGATGACACCTGGCTACGACTGATTTCCCGTGGCTTGAACCTCGACACCACCCTGCGCGTGACGATTGCCGGGCCGAAGGCCGAGGCCTGGCGTCAGGCATTGATCGGTCAGGGCGTGCGCGCGGCGCGGATGGAGGCGGGGAGCGCCGACGGCGCTGGCCTGCGCATTGATCTGTTGCGATAAGCTGCATCCGACGTGCACGCATGGCGTGTTCGCCTACTCTTTGTCCGACTGACTTCTTCGAGACTTTACATGCTCAATAATGATCGGCTGTTGGTGCAGATCCTCTTGCTGGTGCTGTTTGGTGCCAGCCTTTGGGTGATGGCGCCGTTCTGGTCGGCGCTGTTCTGGGGTGCGGTGCTGGCGTTCGCCAGTTGGCCGCTGATGCGTCTGTTGACCCGTTGGCTCAATGGCCGCGAATCGCTCGCTGCGGCTATTTTGACCCTCGGCTGGATGCTGCTGGTGGCGGCGCCACTGGTGTGGCTGGGGTTCAACCTGGCCGATCACGTGCGCGATGCCACGGCGTTCATCAAGGATGTACAGGTCGACGGCCTGCCGGAAGCACCGGCCTGGCTCGGCAGCGTGCCGCTGGTCGGCGAGCGGCTGGTCGGGGTCTGGAACAGCATCGATCAGCAGGGCGCCGCGCTGATGGTGTCGATCAAGCCGTATCTGGGGCAGGTCGGCAACTGGTTGCTCGCGCGCAGTGCGCAGATCGGCGGCGGGATCCTCGAGCTGACCCTGAGCATTGTCTTCGTGTTCTTTTTCTATCGCGACGGGCCGCGACTGGCGGCATTTGTGCACGGTCTGCTGGAGCGCCTGATTGGTGAGCGTGCCGGGTATTACATCGAGCTGGTGGCCGGTACTGTGCAGCGGGTGGTCAACGGGGTGATCGGTACGGCAGCGGCGCAGGCGATTCTGGCGTTGATCGGGTTCCTGATTGCCGGGGTTCCGGGGGCGCTGGTGCTGGGGATCGTGACGTTCCTGTTGAGCCTGATTCCGATGGGGCCGCCGTTGGTGTGGATTCCGGCGACGGCCTGGCTGGCCTGGAAGGGCGAGTACGGGATGGCGGTGTTTCTCGGGATCTGGGGCACATTCATCATCAGTGGCGTGGATAACGTGTTGAAGCCTTATCTGATCAGCCGGGGCGGGAATCTGCCGTTGGTGATTGTGTTGCTTGGGGTATTTGGCGGGTTGATTGCGTTTGGGTTTATCGGGCTGTTTATCGGGCCTACGTTGTTGGCGGTGGCTTATAGTTTGTTGACGGATTGGAGCAAGAGTCAGGCTCGGGTTTAGGCGTTGCGGCAGGCTTTTTTGGGGTTGTGGGCATATCCGTTGCTTCGGGTGTTGCGGCTGGCGGTTTCGCCCTTACGGCGAGTCACTTTGGCAAACGCCCCAAAGTAACCAAAGGTCTTGGCCCCGGCGTACGGCCCTCGCCGTGGCTCGGGTACCTTCGTTGCGGGGTTCATCCGGGGGCATCGCCTCCGGTTTGCTTCGCTGCACCTCCTCTCGATGTGTTTGGCTTCGCCAAACGTCGCTGCGCTCCCACCCCCGGATAAACCCCTCCACTCAGCCTGCCGATGGGGCCGGCACGGCAAGATCAAGAGCTGCAGTCGAGCTAACGCTCATCCTGTTGAGTGGTGAAAAGCATGCAGTCTGCCTGGACTGCTTTGCTTTTTTGTGGGGGGCAGCCTGCCAGCGAAGGCGGCCTATGGGCCGACCAATTTCCAACTGAACACACCCATTCCACCTGTGGGAGCGAGCCTGCTCACGAAGGCGGCCTGACAGCCGACCAATCTCCAACAGACCGCACCCATCCCCACTGTGGGAGCTGGCTTGCCAGCGAAGGCGGCCTGACATCCGACCAATTTCCAACTGAATACACTCATTTCCACTGTGGGAGCGAGCTTGCTCGCGAAGGCGGCCGGACAGCAGAGCAATCTCCAACTGAACCCACCCAATCCATCTGTGGGAGCTGGCTTGCCAGCGAAGGCGGCCTGACAGCCGACCAATCTCCAACTGAACCCACCCAATCCATCTGTGGGAGCTGGCTTGCCAGCGAAGGCGGCCTGACAGCCGACCAATCTCCAACTGAACCCACCCAATCCACCTGTGGGAGCTGGCTTGCCAGCGAAGGCGGACTGACAGCCGACCAATCTCTAACTGATCACACCCATTCCCACGGTCGGAGCCAGCCTGCTGGCGATGAGGCCCTCTCAGGCAACACTCTCTTCTCGCTGTAGTCAAATGACCGTTCCCACACCACTGCATGGAAACGATCACTCATCACCCCATCAACTCAAGTCGCCACATTCAGGTACTTGCCCACCGGCGCAGCATTGTCCAGCGAATACTGCTTGCTCAAGTTGGCAATCATCCGGTTCAGCGCTTCGCTGGTGGTCTGGGTGCTGGCGGTCCTTTCTTCAGGCGGACGTTCCCGGCCGACCTGCAACGCCGCTTTCAGTTCATCGCTGCTCACGCCGCCACTGCTGTCGCTGTCCAGTACCTTGAGCAGTGCGGCGCTGGTGTCGGTGCTGTTCGTTGAGGTGTTGTCGCGGGTCTGTAGCGCGCTGCTCAGTTCGGTGGCGCTGATGCTGCCGTCGCCATCGGCATCCAGTTGGCTGAACAGTTCATCACTGGAAGTTTGCTGCGGTGGCGGTGGTGGCGGGGTGAGGCTGGTGGTGAGTTCGTCCTGGCTGACGGTGCCGTCCTTGTTCTTGTCCAGCGCGGAGAAGATCTGGTTGCTGTCGGCGCTGCTGCCGGCGCTGGTGAGGCCGTTGCTCAGTTCGTCGCTGCTGATGGCGCCGTCGCCATCGGTGTCGAGGGCGCTGATCAGGGCGTCGGCGAGGTCGGTGTTCGGGGCCTGGTCGTTGGGCGCCGGAGGGGGCGCCATGGCGGTCATTTCTTCGGCGCTGAGGCTGCCGCTGGCGTCGCTGTCCAGGTCGCCGAATTGCTTGCTCAGGTTGACCAGCAAACCGTCGTCGGACTTCTGCGACAGGGCGCTTTTCAGTTCGTCCTGGTCCACCGCGCCGTCGCCGTTGCTGTCGAGTCTGGCGAACAGTTGCTTTTGCAGTTGCTGGCTGCGGGCGTTCTGGGTGCTGCTGGTGCTGGTATAGCTCGTGTAGTTGCTGACGCTACCGATCATGGGCTCACTCCTTGGACTGTAAAGCCGGTCGGTGTACCGGCTGGTACAGACTCAAGGAGCTAGTTGTCCTGGGTATTTGGATTTTGTACCGGGTGGTACACAGTCGCGGAAACACCAGAAACCCACAGGGGGACAGGTGTTCTTCTCAGGCGCGCGGCAGGCGGATGATTGCGGTCAGGCCGCCGCCGGGAGTTTCTTCCAGGTTCAACTGCCCGCCCAAACGCTGCGCCGCTTCACGGGCAATGGTCATGCCCAGGCCGACGCCGCCGGAGTTGCGGTTGCGGGAGCCTTCCAGGCGATAGAACGGTTCGAACACCGCTTCGCGTTGGTCTTCGGCTATGCCCGGGCCGTGGTCGATCACGCGGATCAGCAGTTGTTCGCGTTGATCCTGCAGTTCGATGCGCGCCTGCCCGGCGTAGCGCAGGGCATTGTCCATCAGGTTATTGATGCACGAGCGCAGCGCCATCGGTTGCACCTGCAGCGGTGCGCAATGGCCGCTGACTTCAACGTCTGCGCCTTGATCCTGAGCGTTCTCGCACAACGATTCGACCAGCGCCTGCACATCCATCAACTGCAGGGCTTCGCTGGTGCGCTGTTCGTGCAGGTAGGTGAGGGTGGCGTCGAGCATGCCGATCATGTCGTTGAGGTCCTGGCGCATCTGGCCTTGCAGTTTTTCGTCGTCGATCTGTTCCAGTCGCAGTTTCAGTCGCGACAGCGGGGTGCGCAGGTCGTGGGAGACGGCGCCGAGCATGCGTGCTCGTTGTTGCACCTGTTCGCGGATGCGTTGTTGCATCAGATTGAAGGTGTGCGCCGCTTGCCGTGCCTCACGCGGGCCGGACTCGTCCAGCGGTGGGCTGTCGAGGTTTTCGCTCAGACGCTCGGCGGCGTCGCTCAGGCGCTGGATCGGTCGGCTGAGCAGTTTGGCGCCGTACCACGCAGCAATCATCAGCGAGATGAACTGGAACGTCAGCGGCACCAGCGGCCCGCCGAACCACGGACGTGGCGGGCGATGGGCGAAACGCGGATCCGGCGGCGGCCGTTGGCCGTCGACGCCCTCGGCAAATTCCGGCGGGGGCGGCGGTGGGGGCGGGCCGTAGTGGTGAAACCAGGCAAAGGCCAGCAGATGCGCGAGGACGATCGCCACGAACAGCATGCCAAACAGGCGGCCGAACAGCGTGTCGAAGCGCCCTCGCATCAGCCGATATCCCGCGCGTCGAACAGGTAACCTTCGCCGCGCACGGTCTTGATCAACTGCGGGGCTTTCGGGTCGTCGCCGAGTTTTTGTCGCAGGCGCGACACCAGCAAATCGATGCTGCGGTCGAACGCTTCGATCGAACGGCCCCGGGCGGCGTCCAGCAGTTGTTCGCGGCTGAGTACCCGACGCGGGCGTTCAATGAACACCCAAAGCAAGCGGAATTCGGCATTGGACAGCGGCACCACCAGACCATCGTCGGCAATCAGCTGACGCAGCACGCTGTTCAGGCGCCAGTTGTCGAAGCGGATGTTGGCCCGCTGTTCGGTGCGGTCATCGCGCACCCGGCGCAGGATGGTCTGGATCCGCGCCACCAGTTCCCGTGGCTCGAACGGTTTGGCCATGTAGTCGTCGGCGCCCAGTTCCAGACCGATGATGCGGTCGGTGGGTTCGCAGCGGGCGGTGAGCATGAGGATCGGGATGTCCGATTCGGCACGCAGCCAGCGGCACAGCGACAGGCCGTCTTCGCCGGGCAGCATCAGGTCGAGCACCACCACGTCGAAATGTTCGGCCTGCATCGCCTGGCGCATGGCTGCGCCGTCGGTGACGCCGCTGGCGTGGATGTTGAAGCGCGCGAGGTAGTCGATCATCAGCTCGCGGATCGGCACATCGTCATCGACGATCAGCGCGCGGATGCTCCAGCGCTTGTCGTCTTTCTGCTCATCAGTCACGGTCGTTTGGGTGTTGTGCATGGGGCTGTTCATCTGCCAGTAGGCCGCCAACCACAAAGATGGGCTGCGAGGTGGTGGTTTCAGCATAGGCGTCCTGCCGTGAGGCGGGAAGTGCTGATGTAAGGACGTGTTGCGGCTGGCGAGGCTAGCGCGGGCGCATGTTGGCGGCGTGTCGGTTGTGTATCGGGTTCGACACAATAGCCGCGAGCGCTATGCTGATCACGGTTGCGGCGACGATTTACCGATCATCGGGTGCCGCGCCGCCGCCGCTTCCGCTACAATGCGCGCCGATTTCGACTTGCCTGAGAGCCCATCCATGTCCGCCTGCCAGACTCCTATCATCGTCGCCCTGGATTTCCCCACCCGTGACGCCGCACTGAAGCTGGCCGACCAGTTGGACCCGAAACTGTGCCGGGTCAAAGTGGGCAAGGAACTGTTCACCAGTTGTGCCTCGGAAATCGTCGGCACCCTGCGTGACAAAGGCTTCGAGGTGTTCCTCGACCTGAAATTCCATGACATTCCCAACACCACCGCGATGGCCGTGAAAGCCGCTGCCGAGATGGGCGTGTGGATGGTCAACGTGCATTGCTCCGGTGGCCTGCGCATGATGGCGGCCTGCCGTGAAGAGCTCTCCAAGCGCAGCGGCCCGCAACCGCTGCTGATCGGCGTGACCGTGCTGACCAGCATGGAGCGCGAGGATCTGGCCGGCATCGGTCTGGACATCGAGCCGCAGGAGCAGGTGCTGCGTCTGGCCGCGCTGGCCGAGAAGGCCGGAATGGACGGTCTGGTGTGCTCGGCGCTGGAAGCCACCGCACTGAAGTCGGCGCACCCGTCGCTGCAACTGGTGACCCCGGGGATTCGCCCGGCGGGCAGTGCGCAGGACGATCAGCGCCGTATCCTGACCCCACGTCAGGCACTGGATGCCGGTTCCGATTACCTGGTGATCGGCCGTCCGATCAGCCAGGCGGCGGATCCAGCCAAGGCCCTGGCGTCGGTCGTGGCCGAACTGGCCTGATCAGTTTCCGCAGGTATTAGCATTACCTGTAGGAGCTGCCGAAGGCTGCGATCTGTTGATTTTGCTTGTTAAAGGCAAGATCAATAGATCGCAGCCTTCGGCAGCTCCTACAGAGGCTGCGATCTTTTGTTTAGATTTTCAGCACCAACTTGCCGAAGTTCTCCCCGCTGAACAATTTCATCAGTGTCTCTGGAAAGGTCTGCAGACCTTCGACGATGTCTTCCTTGCTTTTGAGTTGTCCCTTGGCCATCCAGCCGGCCATTTCCTGCGCGGCACTGGCGTATTGCGCGGCGTAGTCCATCACCACAAAGCCCTCCATGCGTGCGCGGTTGACCAGCAATGACAGGTAGTTGGCCGGGCCTTTGACCGCTTCCTTGTTGTTGTACTGGCTGATGGCGCCGCAAATCACCACCCGGGCTTTTGGCGCCAGACGACTGAGCACGGCGTCGAGGATCTCGCCGCCGACGTTATCGAAATACACGTCCACGCCTTTCGGGCACTCGCGCTTGAGCCCGGCCAGCACGTCTTCGTGCTTGTAATCGATGGCGCCGTCGAAGCCCAGTTCATCGATCAGGTACTTGCACTTGTCGGCCCCGCCGGCGATGCCGACGACCCGGCAGCCTTTGATCTTGGCGATCTGCCCGGCAATGCTGCCCACCGCGCCAGCAGCTCCGGACAGCACCACGGTGTCGCCGGCCTTCGGTGCGCCGACGTCGAGCAGCGCGAAGTAGGCGGTCATGCCGGTCATGCCCAGTGCAGACAAATACACCGGCAGCGGCGCCAGTTTCGGATCGACCTTGTAGAAACCTCTGGGCTCGCCGAGGAAATAATCCTGCACGCCGAGGGCGCCGTTGACGTAGTCGCCGACGGCAAAGCCCGGGTTGTTCGAAGCGATGACTTTGCCGACGCCCAGAGCGCGCATCACTTCACCGATTTCTACCGGCGGGATGTAGGACTTGCCCTCGTTCATCCAGCCACGCATGGCCGGGTCGAGGGACAGGTATTCGTTCTTGACCAGAATCTGCCCTGCCGCAGGTTCGCCGACCGGGACTTCCTGATAAGTGAAGGTCTCGCGGGTGGCAGCACCCACTGGGCGTTTGGCGAGCAGGAATTGGCGATTGGTCTGGCTGGTCATGGCAGGCACTCGAACTGAATGAAGCCTTGTTGATAGACCCTCAAGGCCAATGCTGCAAGGTGGGCTGATGCGGCGAATGCACAATGATCCAGTGCAGTGATAGTCGCCCGGCGGGTTTTATCACTGCGACGCATGAAGGCATAAACAGCCTTCTGATAGTGCTGATGCGGGGCGGGCCGTGATGGCTATGCTGCGAGTCTGCAAACCCTCCTGCATCTCTCCTCCGAGGACATAACAATGAGCATGACGTTTTCCGGTCAGGTTGCCGTAGTCACTGGCGCGGCCAATGGCATTGGCCGCGCGACCGCCCAGGCGTTCGCCGCCGAAGGCCTGAAAGTGGTGGTGGCCGATCTGGACGCGGCAGGGGGCGAGGGTACGGTGGCGCTGATTCGTACAGCCGGTGGTGAAGCAACCTTCGTGCGCTGCAACGTTACCGTTGAAAGCGAAGTGAAGAATCTGATGGACGAGGTGATCAATACTTACGGACGTCTCGACTATGCCTTCAACAATGCCGGGATCGAAATCGAACAGGGCAAGTTGGCAGACGGCTCGATGGACGAGTTCGACGCGATCATGGGCGTCAACGTCAAGGGCGTCTGGCTGTGCATGAAGTACCAGTTGCCGTTGCTGCTGGCCCAGGGCGGCGGGGCGATCGTCAACACTGCTTCGGTGGCAGGGCTTGGCGCGGCACCGAAGATGAGCATCTATGCGGCGTCCAAACACGCGGTGATTGGCCTGACCAAATCGGCGGCGATCGAATACGCGAAGAAAAAAATCCGCGTCAACGCTGTGTGCCCGGCGGTGATCGACACTGACATGTTCCGCCGGGCCTACGAGGCCGATCCAAAAAAAGGCGAGTTCGCCAATGCGATGCACCCGGTGGGGCGTATCGGCAAGGTCGAGGAAATCGCCAGTGCCGTGCTGTATCTGTGCAGTGATGGCGCGGCGTTCACCACCGGTCACTCCCTGGCGGTGGATGGCGGCGTCACTGCTTTCTGAAACGGTTCTGTCAGCCATGAAGAAACCCGCCATCGTGCGGGTTTTTTCATGGCTGGCGATCCGTTCCGTTAAACCGCTAAACAATGTGTATCAAACGGTTAGAACGGCTGCTTTTGACGGCGTTGTCGCACAGCCTGAACGACGCGGCTGTGATTTACTGCCGCCAGCAAAACGGACAGGAGTTTGCGTGCTCATGGAATTGAGAATTGACCGACAGGCAATGGTGCCGGTCGTACAGCAGATTGTTGATGGAATGACCGAGTGGATCTCGCGAACGGGTGTGGCGCCGAGCACGCGACTGCCCTCCGTCAGACAGATAGCACGCTCCAATCTGCTCAGCCAGTCGTGTGTGGCCGAGGCCTGCGAGCGGCTGGTGGCGCAAGGTATCCTGGCCCCGCGGCAGGGCGCGGGATTCATGGTCGCCGCGCACAGCCGCGCTTTGCTCGGGCTTGAATACGGGCGGGCCGAGAGCAGTTTGAAACTCGGCGAGGGCGGTTTGCCGCAAAGCTGGCGCGAGTCCGATGACCTCAGCTATGCAATCCGTCAGGTGGCGCGAACCGACATGGCGAGTCTGTTCAATTACAGCACCCCGCTGGGGTTGGCGGCGCTGCGTGCGCAGATCGTCAGGCGTCTCAGGCTGATCGACATCCAGGCCCCGGCGGAACAGGTGCTGACGACCTCCGGTGCCAGCCAGGCGCTGGATCTGCTCGTGCGCACGCTGGTGAAGGCCGGGGACTGCGTTGTTGTCGAAACCCCGGGCTATGCGCCGCTGTTCGAGCTGTTGCGCCTGCGTGGCGCGCAGTTGCTGGAAGTCCGGCGTACGCCAAGCGGGCCTGACCCTCAGGCGCTGGAGGCACTGTTGCGCCAGTGCCGGCCCGTCGCGATGTTCGTCAACAGCCATCACCACAATCCCACCGGCTCCTGCCTGAGTCCGTGTGTGGCACAGCAGATCCTGCGATTGTGCAACGCGCACGATGTGCAACTGATCGAAGACGATGTCTACGCCGATCTGCACAATGGCAACGGTGTACGCCTGGCCGCACTTGATGAACGGGTGATTTACGTCGGCAGTTTTTCCAAGACGCTGAGCAGCTCGCTGCGCGTCGGGTTTGTGTACGCCGGGCCAGAACTGATCGCGCGTCTGGCCCGGGTCAAGATGATCAGCAGCATGGGAGCTTCGAGTTTCAATGAAGCGGTGCTGGCGAGCCTCCTGGCCAGTGGCGCCTATCGAAAAATGGTCCAGCGCCAGCGTCAACGCCTGAATACCGACCGCGTCGCCGCATTGCAGGCATTGGAGGACGCAGACTGGGAGGTTTTCGGCAAGCCGTGTGGCGGCCTGTTCATCTGGGCCCGCTCCCCGCTGAGTGATCCGGACCGCTTGCACAGGCATGCGCAGTGCAGTGGTGTCAGTCTCAGTCCTGCGGGGGCTTTCAGTCCGAGCGGCGAGATCAGTGAGTGGCAGCGAATCAATGTGGCCTATGCCTGTGATCCACGGGCCCGGCAGTTTTTTCGCAGTACCGGCGTGAATCGACCTCAAGCGTTCTGAAAACGACGCGTGCGTAGCTTTTTGCCATTATTCCGACGCCAGAGACTTGTGCTGCTCCATGACCGTTGCGAATCTTCGGCAACAGACTTTGGCAGGGGACTACGCGCAATGATTTCGGCCGTGCAAGGACGTTTTGCCAACCTCGGTATGGCAAAGAAACTGGGTCTCGGGTTCGTACTGGTGCTGCTGTTGACTGCGCTGGTGGCTGCCATTGGAGTCTGGTCCCTGCAGACCATCAGCCAGCGCTTCGACGGCTTGAAGCAAATGTCGTCGCTCAACAGTGCCTTGCTCAAGGTGCGGTTGCTGGAGCAGGACTATGCGCTGCACAGCAACTCGAAAACGGTTGATGCCGTGCACGAGGGCGTCGACGGTCTGTTGGCCCAGGCCGCGCAACTCAAGGCGCAGACGCCGGCGAACGGGGCGGTGATGAGCGATGTCGAGCAAGCCTTGGGCGACTATCGCAAGGCGTTTGACGAGTTCGTTTCACTGACCCAGGCCAAGGATCTGGCGCTGGAAATGGCCAGTTGGTCGGTGTCCAGCGTGGCCAATAACCTGGACGTACTGCAAGCCGGGCTGGCCGATGATGGCGCGTACACGTTAAAGGACAGCGAAGGCAAGGATGGTGCGCAGTTCATCGAACAGGCCAGTCAGGTCAGTCAGGTGTCGCGGTTGATGCTGCAAGCGATGAACGAGGCACGGGTTCGTCTGGATCAGAGCCGCAAGGGCGATGCCGACAGTGCCGACAAGGGCAGCATTGAACAGGCGGCTCAGGCCCAGGCTCAGGCCGAGCAGTTGAAGACTACGGTCAAGGATGAGGGCTATTTGACGGTGCTCAACGAAGTGTCCGGGCACATCGCCGGTTTCAACGACAAACTGGCCGAGTACACCGGTCTGCTGGCCCAGGAAAAAACCGTCTATGAACAGTTGCACCAGCGCGCGGCGCAAGTGATGTCGCGTGTCGACCAGGCCTATGTGGCCGAAGACGGCGCGATGCAGGTGGAATTGAAGAAGAACTCGGTGCTGATCCTCGGTTCTTCGGCGTTGGCCTTATTGGTGGGGCTGATTGCCGCGTGGGTCATTACCCGGTTGATCGTCGCGCCGCTGCGCGCAGTGATGCGCGTTGCACAACAGATTGCGGCCGGGGATTTGAGCGCGAGAGTGGAGGTTACCCGGCGCGATGAAATCGGCCAGTTGATGCTGGCGATGCAGCAGATGGGGGCCGGGTTGAGCACGATTGTCAGCGGGTTGCAGGCGGGCATCGAGCAATTGGCCAGTTCCGCGCAATCGCTGTCAGCGGTCACCGAGCAGACCAACCTCGAGGTCAACAGCCAGAAGGAAGAGACCGAGCAGGTGGCCACGGCCATGAACCAGATGACCGCCACCGTGCATGACGTGGCGCGCAATGCCGAGGAAGCCGCGCTGGCCGCACAAACGGCGGATGCCAAGGTCGAGAGCGGGCAGCAGGTGGTGCGCCAGAGCATGGTGCGGATCGAGCAACTGGCGGATTCGGCAACGTCGGCCAGTTCGAGCATCGAAAGCCTCAGTGCGCAGATCCAGAACATCGGTACAGTGCTGGATGTGATCAAGAGCGTTGCCGAGCAGACCAATCTGCTGGCGCTCAACGCGGCGATCGAAGCGGCGCGGGCCGGGGAGCAGGGCAGGGGCTTTGCGGTGGTGGCCGATGAGGTTCGTGCGTTGGCGCGACGTACGCAGCAGTCGACCGAGGAGATCGAGCGGCTGGTCAGCGCGTTGCGGTCGGCAGCGCATGCTTCCGTGCAGCAAATTCAGAGCAGCGGCGAGTTGGTGAAGCTGGCGGTCAGTGATGCCCTGCAGACTGAAAGTGCGCTGGGGAGTATTGCGGCGGCGGTGTCGTTGATTCAGCAGATGAATCAGCAGATTGCGGCGGCGGCCGAGGAGCAGAGTTCGGTGGCCGAGGAGATTAATCGCAGTGTGACGAGTATTCGTGCGAGTGCGGATCAGTCTTCGATGGCGATGCAGGGGAATGCGGTTTCGAGTGTTGAGCTGGCGCGGTTGGGGGGGGAGCTCAAGGGGATGGTGGGGCATTTTCGGCTTTGACTTGGCGGCCTCTGGGCCGACCAGGTTCTTGGGGGGGGTGTGAATATCCGTTGCTGCGGTAACGGCTTCTTATGGTTCCGCTCTTACAGCGGCTCACTTTTCCAGACGCCGAAAAGTAAGCAAAAGGCTTGGCCCCAGCGTTCGGCCCTCGCTTAGGCTCGGGTTCCTTCGTTGCGGGATTCATCCGGGCGCATCGCCTCCGGTTTGCTTCGCTGCACCTCCTCTCGATGCATTTGGCTTCGCCAAACGGTCGCTGCGCTCCCACCCCCGGATAAATCCCTCCACTCAGCCTGCCGACGGGGCCGGTACGGCAAGATCAAGAGCTGCAGCCGAGCTTGCGCTCATCCTGTGTAGGAGCTGCCGAAGGCTGCGATCTTTTGATCTTGATCTTGATCTTGATCTTGATCTTGATCTTGATCTTGATCTTGATCTTGATCTTGTGGGAGCTGGCTTGCCAGCGATGGCGGCCTGACAGCCGACCAATCTCTAACTGAATGTTTTCAATGGCAGCCAGCTCACCCCCACAAAAAAGCCACCTCTCGGTGGCTTTTCTTAACTCTCGACACTTAGTCGTAGATCACTTTCTTCTTCCAGTCCGCGTCGGCTTCAACTTCCTTGAGGCCTTCGGTCAGCTGGTTCACTTCGCCTTCGACCGGTGCAATTTTGTCCATGACCTGGGCATTGGCGCGGGCCAGCAGTTTTTCCAGGTATTGCAGTTGTTCCGAGTACATCTGCGGGTCTTGCTGTTTGCGCAGGTATTGCACGCCGCGTTCGAAGGCGAGGCGGGCCTGGCCTGGCTGGTTTTGTTGCAGGGATTGTTGGCCGAGGTTGTTGAAGAACTCGATGTGCAGCAGGACCAGGATGTGGCGGACTTCCTTGATCCAGTGTTTGGCTTCGTTTGGTGGCAGGAAGCCGTCATGGGCGGCGCGGGTGATCTGGCCGTGCAGGGCTTCGAGCAGGAAGCGGACGTCCTTGGCTTTGGCTTCGGTCAGGATCGGTGCCGGCGGGTTGTTGACCGGGATCGATTCGCCTTGGGCCACCAGTGCGCTGAGTTCGGTGATCCGTGCCTTGGTCGTGGCGCTGGTTTTTTCCAGGTTCAGCAGACGCTGGCAGACGTTCAGTTCCAGACGCGTCAGCAGCAGCTTGAGTGCCGGGGTCATGAACTGGCCGGGGAAGGTTTCGGTCAGTTCGCCGCAGCGGCGCAGGCGGTCGTTGAGTTCGACTTTGGTGCGGGCCTTCTCCAGTTTGTTGTTTTCCACCACATGGTTCATGTAGCCAATGGCGATCAGAATTGCGATCCCGGCTACGACTAGCAGGGTGATCATGAGTGGTGTCACCGGTAAGACCTCTTTATAGGGTTCGCATGCGAGTGTAGTGGCTGGACATTCAGGCGCCCAGCGCCGCTCGACGAGTTGATTCAGCAGCTTCTGTGTATATCGGCTGCACACTGCTTATATGAATGCTGGCGCAGAGTGCGCAGATTGCCATCATTGTGTTGCGGACTATAACGCCTTGGCGAGTGGCGGAATATAGGCGTCAATCGTCGGGCGACGGAAAAGCCCGAATGCTCTCGTAAAGCAGGTCGAAGTCATTGATTTAAATAAATTTATATTCGGGGGTTGACGACCTCTCAAACCATCCATAGAATGCGCGCCACTTGCAGCGTAAAGCACACAGCGAAACGCGGCAGGGAGTGAATGTTGTAGTGTGTCCCCTTCGTCTAGTGGCCTAGGACACCGCCCTTTCACGGCGGTAACAGGGGTTCGAGTCCCCTAGGGGACGCCAATGCGGGAATAGCTCAGTTGGTAGAGCACGACCTTGCCAAGGTCGGGGTCGCGAGTTCGAGTCTCGTTTCCCGCTCCAATTTTAAACAGCACTGCTTTCGGGCAGGGCTGAGTGAAACCAGAACCTGATCTTCGGAGATGGCTCTGGACACCGAAACACACACCATGTGTTCCGGGTAGCGTGTCCCCTTCGTCTAGTGGCCTAGGACACCGCCCTTTCACGGCGGTAACAGGGGTTCGAGTCCCCTAGGGGACGCCATTTGCGGGAATAGCTCAGTTGGTAGAGCACGACCTTGCCAAGGTCGGGGTCGCGAGTTCGAGTCTCGTTTCCCGCTCCAAATTCTAAAAGCGCCGCTCAGTGAGCGGCGTTTTTATTAGTGAAAGTTGTAGCCTGTCCCCTTCGTCTAGTGGCCTAGGACACCGCCCTTTCACGGCGGTAACAGGGGTTCGAGTCCCCTAGGGGACGCCATTGCGGGAATAGCTCAGTTGGTAGAGCACGACCTTGCCAAGGTCGGGGTCGCGAGTTCGAGTCTCGTTTCCCGCTCCAATTTCACAAAAACGCCGATCAGTGATGATCGGCGTTTTTGTTTGTGCAGCATTTTGCACGCAACAAAAAAGGACCTTCGGGTCCTTTTCTGTTTTCACGTCAGGCCCGCTGAATCACGGGCCCGTGTCTTATCAGAGCTTCGGCAGTTGGCCGACACGGCCCATCATCTCAGTGACGATCTGCAGGTCCAGCAGGAACTGGTCAACCGTCTTGAACTCACCGTCAGTATGGCCGGTGTATTTGACTTCAGGACGGGCCAGGCCGAACTGCACGCCGTTCGGCAAGTCATGCACCGAGGTCGCCCCGGCCGAGGTGCCGAACTCGTGCTTCATGCCCAGGTTCTCCGTGGCCACCGCCAACAGTGCTTTGACCCATTCGCCTTCCGGGTTGCGGTACATCGGTTCGTCGATCGAGTAGGTGAAGTCCGCGGCAACGTGGGTTTTCTTGCTCCAGGCGGCGAGTTTGTCAGCGATTTCCTTCTGCAGCACTTCTGGCGATTTACCCTTCGGCACGCGCAAGTTGACAGCCAGTTTGAAGGCCTTGTCGTCCACACCGACGTAGGTCAGCGAAGCAGTCAGCGGGCCCATGAACGAATCGGAGAAGCCGACGCCAAGTTTTTTCCCCAGATAATCCAGGCCCCAGTTGTTGGACGCATAGCGTGCAGCGTCGGTGATCTGGTTGTGCTTGAGCGCCACCTTGCCGTCGAGACCGTTGATGAAGTCGAGCATCCGCGCGACCGGGTTGACGCCGGACTCGGGTTCGGAGGAGTGCGCGGACACACCGGTGACGCTCAGCTTGACGTCTTTGCCGTCAACTTTTGCCGCCACTTTGAAGTCGCCACCGTGTTTTTTCGCGTACTCGTTGCCGGCCTTCTGCAGGCTCGCCGCCAATGGCTCCGGCTTGTCGGTGACGAGGGTGGCGACCGAAACCGACGGAATCTGGTTGGTCGCCAGGCCGCCGGTCATCGAAGTGATTTCGGCGCCACTGCCTTCAGCCTTGCGCAGCGGGAAATTGGCCATGACCGTGCCGTAGCCTTTCTCGGCGATGACCACCGGGTAACCGCCATCCAGTGCCATGTTGTAGTTCGGCGTCGGGTTGTGTTCGAAGTAGTAGGGGATCGCGTCACCCGTGGTTTCTTCAGTGGTGTCCACCAGCAGTTTGAAGTTGCGTGCCAGTGGCAGCTTTTCTTCCTTGATCACTTTCATGGCGTACATGGCGACGACGATGCCGTTCTTGTCGTCCTCGGTGCCACGGCCATACATGCGGTCGCCGATCAATGTCACTTTGAATGGATCGAGTTTGGTGCCGTCCTTCAGCACCCAGTTTTCCGGGGTGACTGGTACCACGTCGGCATGCGCGTGAATGCCCACGACGTCATCGCCGCTGCCGTCGAGGGAAATTTCATAGACGCGGTTGTCGACGTTGCGGAATTTCAGGTTGAACGATTCGGCGAGGTTTTTGATCTTTTCGGCGATCTTGATGAACTCGGGATTGTCGTGCTGGGCCACGCCTTCTTTGCGGAAGGTCGGGATTTCCACCAGCTCGCGCAGGGTCTCGAGGGCGGCCTTGCCGTACTTGGTGCGGGTGTACAGGCCCAGTAGACGGTGGATCTCGTTCTGCTGCTCGGCGGTCAGGGTCTTGGTGTCGAGAAAACCATTGATCGCCGGGGCGAGGTTGTCGGTCTTGCCCGGATTGCTGTTCGCTACCGCACCGAGAAACTGACGAAAATCGCTGACCGTCGTATCGCTGAAGGCCTTGAGGATCGCAGCACTTTGCTCGGGGCTGATGTTGGCCTGGGCCGGCAGGGTGAACGACGAAAGACTGGCCAGAACCAAGCTGGCGGCAGCCAGACGCTTGAGGGAAAAATTCATTGCAGTGGGCATTCCTTTGCAGGCATTTGAAGGGAAGTGTTTGAAAGTTGAAACAAATCTTTTCCAAACTAACACCGCGAAGGTGTTGAAGGGGAGCCCCTGAAGTGGGATCCGTCGCACAGAAATGCAAAAGCGGCGCACAAACGAAAAAGGCCCGATCGGTGTTGAACGGATCGGGCCTTTTGTTTTGGCGCAGCGTTTACATCGACAGCACCAGCCTGCCGGCGAACAGAATCAGGATCACGCCCATGCTGCGTTCGAACCAATGGCCCATGCGCATGAACAGGGTCCGCACCCGGCTGCTGGAAAAAAACAGTGCGACGATCACGAACCAGAGCGCGTTGACGAAGCACATCCACACCCCGTACAGCGCCTGGATGTTCAGCGGGGTAGTGGCGCTGATGATCGTGGTGAAGATCGCCAGGAAAAACAGCGTGGCCTTGGGGTTGGTGGCATTGGTCAGAAAACCGGTGCTGAACGCCTTGAACAGTGACTGCGCGACCAGCGGCTCGTCGGTATTGTTTTCACCCTCGAGCGTGGACTTCGGTTTACTGCGAATCAGGCTGATGCCGAGGTAAAAGATGTACGCGCCACCGATCACCTTGGCCACGGTCAGCAACCACGGCGTGGTGTGCATGAGCGCGCCAACGCCGAGCAAGGTGTAGAGAACGTGCACGGAAATGCCGGCGCCGATGCCCAGTGCGGTGCAGATGCCCACCAGTCGGCCGAAGCGTACGCTCTGGCGGATGGTCACGGCGAAGTCCGGGCCGGGAGCGACCACGGCCAGAAAGTGAATGGTGGCCAGTGCCAGAAACTCGCCCAGGTAGTTCGATAACATCTCAGCTCCAGAAGGTCAGGGGAGAAGCATTGCCGCGATAGCCGACAAAGAATGAAAGGCTCAGTCGCGGATCCGCTACGCCCGGCGTCACCGAGTGCATGCAGCGCGAATTGAACATGATGAAATCGCCCGGCTCCGGCCGCACTTCCAGGGTCGGTGGGCCGAGCAGCGCCGGGTCGATGCCGTAGCTGTCGCCGCGCATCTCGTCGAAGCGGTCCGGGCTGATATCGTCGTCCCACATCTGCAGTGCACCGCCCTCGGTCGGCATGTTCAGGTACACGTTGCAGGCGAACTGCGCTTCCAGGCTGCGGGCCTGAAAGCTGTCCGGGGCGTCCTTGGCGAAAATGTCGTGATGAGCGAGGAAACACACACCGGGTTTGACCACCCGCGACAGGCCGACATACATCTTGCGGCCATAGAGGTTTTCCAGATGAGCGCCGGCCGGCCAGGACTCGTCGAGCATGCAGCGCAGGGTATCGACCGGCGAGGAGTAGGGGGCGCAACGTTCGCGCAGTTCCGCGATGTTGCGGGTGGCGCGTTCGAAGTAGTCCTCGATCAGCAGCGGCTGGTTCTCCGCCTCGTAAAACGCCATGCCGATGCGGCCGATGCTCGGCGCGTTGATGTAGCCCTCAAAGCCCGGAGCCAGAATCTTGTCGCCAAGCTGAACCGCCAGCGGCTCCGGCAGAAAGCCTTTGACGCGGATGGCGAGGACTTCTTCGTTGGCCAGTTTTTTTATGCACGTCTCATCGAGACGCTCGACGTCTAGCATCATTGTTTTAGGTCCATCTATCGATAGTCAACGGAACCGGCGAGTGCGGTTCCCCCGGCGCCGGACGCTGCGCGAGGCAGCGCCCGAGATGCTTAATCCACGCTGTAGTGGACGGATAACGTGCCTTTCTTCTGCGAAAGGGAAGCGATCGTGACTGTGCCCAAATCCTTCAGGCTGCGTACATGGGTGCCACCACAGCCATAGGCCGGCAGCTCGCCAAAACCGATTTCCCGCGCGCCTTCGCGCAGCGAGGTCAGGCGGGGCAGGTCGTGTTCGATCCACTCACGAATACCGTATTGAACGGTTGGTGCGTCGACTTCCTGAGCAGCATCGCCCGGTTTGAACTGCACCCGACCTTCGTCTGGCCAGT
This sequence comes from Pseudomonas sp. m6p, assembly GCF_055760375.1. Taxonomy (NCBI): domain Bacteria; kingdom Pseudomonadati; phylum Pseudomonadota; class Gammaproteobacteria; order Pseudomonadales; family Pseudomonadaceae; genus Pseudomonas; species Pseudomonas sp. m6p. The sequence continues at coordinate 3,960,731 of NZ_CM147084.1, read as the reverse complement.
GGTGCGCCTTGACCGGCGTCCAGCCCATCGCTTGCACGAAATGCCCGATCAGGTGCCCGGCTGAATGCATGCGGGTGTTGTAGCGGCGACGTTGTTCATCGACGTGGATGCAGGTCATGCCGAGTTTCACCGGACGGTCGACGTAATGCACGATCCGATCCGGCTCCTGGACCACGCGCAGCACCTGGCTTGCGCCGATCATGCCGGTATCGCAAGGCTGCCCACCGCCTTGCGGATGAAACAGCGTGGCGCGCAACACCACGGCAAATTCGTTCTCGTGGGGCGTGCAGTCGAGGACTTCCACATTAGCCTTGAGGTCATCACTATGGAAAAAGAGGCGAAGCGTCATATTCCATGCCCTTATTAAAGTGTCTTTTTTTATTATATGAATCGTGCAATAACGTGATAATCCGTTCAAACATCAAAGGACTTGTGCGCTGTGAGCATCAATCTTCCGCTGCCGCTGCTTGGTGAAATGGCGATCTTCGTCAAGGTCGTGGAGACCGGCAGTTTCTCCGAAGCCGCCCGCCAGCTGGGTTCCTCGCCGTCGGCGATCAGTCGCAGCATTTCCCGACTGGAAAAGGCTCTGGCCACGCGCTTGCTGCAGCGCACGACGCGTAAACTGCGTCTGAGTGACGGTGGTGAAGAAGTGTTCAAGCGCTGTCAGGAGATGGTCAGCGCCGCCAAGTCGGTGATGGAGATCAGTGGGCAGTTCACCCACGAGGCGGAAGGGCTGGTGCGGGTCAGTGTGCCGAAAGCGGTCGGACGCTTCGTGATTCATCCGCACATGCCCGAGTTTCTGCGGCGTTATCCAAAGGTCGATGTCGAGTTGCTGCTGGAAGACCGCCAGGTTGATTTGATTGACGATCATGTCGACCTGGCGATTCGAATTACGGACCGTCCGCCGGCCGGGCTGGTCGGGCGACAGTTGCTGACCATCGACCATTTGCTCTGCGCCACCCCGCAATACCTGGCCGACCACGGCACACCGACGCATCCGCATGATCTGCTCAATCACAGTTGTATCTATCTGGGAGAAACCCCGAGCGATGCCCGCTGGAAATTCAAGAAGGGCAGTAAAGCAGTGACGGTCGGCGTGCGTGGCCGCTATGCCGCCAACCATACCGGCGTGCGGCTCGGAGCCGTGTTGCAGCACATTGGTATCGGCAGCTTGCCGTACTTCACCGCGCGTTATGCGCTGGAGCAGAAACTGATTGTACAGGTGCTGCCGGAGTGGACATTCCTCGCGTCCTATCACGGTGGGCTGTGGCTGCTGCATTCACCGACGCGTTATCTGCCGCCGAAGCTGCGGGTGTTCATCGATTATCTGGTGGAGTGTCTGGAAAAAGAGCCGACGTTGAGCAAGCCGGGGAAGGCGGGGGCGCCGAATAATCTGGCGATGGCGTATGAATTGCCGGAGAGCGAGGGGCTGCTTTAAAAGCAAAAGATCACAGCCTTCGGCAGCTCCTACATGAATCACATGTATTCCCTGTAGGAGCTGCCGAAGGCTGCGATCTTTTGATCTTCAAACCATTAAATCAGTGCTTGCTGTCCTGAGCAGACATCGCCAGCAACTGCTTTTCCTGATTCCAGTCGAACGGTTCGTCGTTCTGTTCGGCTTCGTAGCGACGTTCTTCCAGTGCCTGATACAGGTCGATTTCTTCATCAGACAAATAGTGCAGGCAGTCACCAGCGAAGAACCACAGCAGATCCCGCGGGATCAGGTGAGCAATTTGCGGATAGCGGGTAATCACTTGGGTCAGGATGTCCTGGCCCAGGTACTGGCTTTCGATCGGATCGATCGGCAGGGATGCCAGCAGTTCGTCAAAGCGCTCCAGGAACAAGGCATGGCTTTCTTCGGGAACCTGATCGGCCTCACCTACGGCGACCAGGATACTGCGCAGGTGGTCGAGCAAAACAAGATGATCGGCAACGACGTTGGACACGAGATAAGTCCTCAAGAGCAAAACGGGCGCGGGAGTATAAAGCTCTCGCGCCCGTTTTTCACAAATAAACAGCTACACGGTCGTCAGCATCAGCGGACTTTGCCTTCTGCCTGTTTCAGTTCTTCCTTGTCGAAATCATCGACGTCGATCACCTTGCGCCGTGCCGCTTCAGCATCGCGCAGGGTTTGCGCCTCCGCCGCTTGCAACACCCCGGCCTCCAGCGCGGCGTCGATAGCGTGTTCGCCCGCCGTCGGTTTGACCTGGCCGCTTTTCAGCGCAGTGTGCAGTTTCTTGTGCAGGGGTTGCGCGGCACCCAGCAGATCGCTGGCGTGTTGCAGGGCACCCACGGCATCGTCGGCGGACTGCGGGCGATAGCAACCGGCGAGCAGTTCTTCGAGAGTCGGATCACCTTTGGCGCGACCAATAACAGCTGCCACTTCGGCACCGAGCTTGTCCGATGGGCCTTTGTGGCGACGGCCGAACGGGAACACGATCACCCGCAGCAGGCAACCAAACACTTTGTTCGGGAAGTTGCTCAGCAGCTCATCCAGTGCCCGTTCCGACTGACCGAGGCTTTCTTCCATCGCCCAACGGAACAGCGGCTCCATATGCGTCGGCGAATCCAGGTCGTGATAACGCTTGAGCGCGGCAGAGGCCAGGTACAGGTTGCTCAACACATCGCCCAGACGCGCCGACAGGCGTTCGCGCCGCTTCAGTTCACCACCCAGCAACATCATGCTGAAGTCGGCGAGCATGGCGAAAGCCGCTGCCTGCCGATTGAGTGCGCGGAAATAACCTTGGCTGATCCTGTCCCCGGGCGCATGTTCGAAGTGGCCAAAGCCCAGGTTCAGCACCAGGGTACTGGCGGCGTTGCCGACGGCAAAACCGATGTGCTTGAGCAGCAGGCCGTCGAATTCTTTCAGTGCCTGATCCTTGTCCTCACGGCCGGCGAGGGCCATTTCCTTGAGGACGAACGGATGGCAGCGAATGGCGCCCTGACCGAAGATCATCAGGTTGCGCGAAAGGATGTTGGCGCCTTCCACGGTGATGAAGATTGGCGCGCCGTTCCAGCTGCGCCCGAGGTAGTTGTTCGGCCCCATGATGATCGCTTTCCCGCCGTGCACGTCCATGGCGTGGGTGATGCACTCGCGGCCGCGTTCGGTCAGGTGGTACTTGAGGATCGCCGACAGCACCGACGGTTTCTCGCCCAGATCCACTGCGTTGGCAGTCAGCATCCGCGCGGCGTCCATCATCCAGGCGTTGCCACCGATGCGCGCCATGGCTTCCTGAATGCCTTCGAAGGCCGACAGCGGGACGTTGAACTGCTCACGAATCTGCGCATATTGCCCAGTCACCAGACTGGTGAACTTGGCCGCGCCAGTGCCGACGGCTGGCAGCGAAATCGAACGCCCGACTGACAGGCAGTTCATCAGCATCATCCAGCCCTTGCCGAGCATTTCCTGACCGCCGATGAGAAAGTCCAGCGGGATGAATACGTCTTTGCCCGAGTTCGGGCCGTTCATGAACGCAGCACCCAGTGGCAGGTGCCGACGGCCGATTTCCACGCCCGGTGTATCGGTGGGAATCAGCGCCAGACTGATGCCGAGATCTTCCTTGTCGCCCAGCAGATGCTCCGGGTCATAGGCTTTGAAGGCCAGACCGAGCAGGGTCGCCACTGGACCGAGGGTGATATAGCGTTTTTCCCAATTCAGGCGCAGACCGATGACTTCCTGGCCTTCCCATTCACCTTTGCAGATGATCCCGGTGTCCGGCATGGCGCCAGCATCGGAACCGGCCAGCGGGCCGGTGAGGGCGAAGCACGGAATGTCGTCGCCACGGGCCAGTCGGGGCAGGTAGTGATTGCGCTGTTCGTCGGTGCCGTAATGCAGGAGCAATTCGGCCGGGCCGAGGGAGTTGGGCACCATTACGGTGGAGGCGAGGTCGCCGCTGCGGGTGGCGAGTTTCATCGCCACTTGCGAGTGAGCGTAGGCGGAAAAGCCCTTGCCGCCGAATTCCTTGGGAATGATCAGGGCGAAGAAGCCATGTTCCTTGATGTGGCTCCAGGCTTCTGGCGGCAGGTCCATCGACTGGCCGATCTGCCAGTCAGTGACCATCGCGCAGAGTTCTTCGGTCGGGCCGTCGATAAAGGCCTGTTCCTCCTCGCTCAGTTGCGCCTTGGGATAGGACAGCAGTTTGTCCCAGTCGGGGCGGCCGCTGAACAGCTCGCCATCCCACCATACGGTGCCGGCATCGATCGCGTCGCGTTCGGTTTGCGACATCGGCGGCAGGGTTTTCTGGAACCAGTTGAACAGCGGCGCGGTGAAGTGTTTGCGGCGCAGGTCAGGCAGCAGCAACGGCGCGGCAACCGCCGCAAGCACGACCCACAACACCAGCAGCAACCAGCCCGGGGCATGGCTGAAAATACCCATCGCCAGTAGGTAAGTGGCGACGATGCCCAACGCGGGCAGCGGGGCGATGCGGCGGTGAGCGAGGTACGCCACACCGACGATCAGAACCAGTATCCACAACAACAGCATATGTAATCCTCCGTGAACCAAGGCCAACCGACCCACCAGAGCTTAGACGGCATCTGTAAAACGGGTGGTCAGAACATGGTGATTGAACTCGTGGGAAACCCCGGATGGTTTTCGTAGGTTCGGTGGGCAACACCCGTGGGAAATCGTTCGCCATTCCCGCGTCTTCGCGTGCATGTTTGGCCGAAACGTCGTTATCTCTGTGCTTGAGCTGTCGCTAGACTCGGGGCTCCCCCAGGAGAACATCGTCATGCGCGAGTATCTGAGTCCCGGCCGCTTCATCGATAGTGACCACCCGGCGGTGGTGGAGTTCGCCGAACAGCACCGCGGTGCCAGCCGCGACCCGCTCGAGCAGGCGCTCGGTCTCTATTACGCCGTGCGCGAAGCAGTGCGTTACAACCCGTACACGTTCAGCCTCGACCCGCAGACCCTGTGTGGCAGCCATGCGTTGGCGACCGGAGAAAGTTATTGCGTGCCCAAGGCCACCTTGCTGGCCGGGTGTGCGCGGCATTGCGGCATCCCGGCGCGTATCGGTCTGGCCGACGTCAGGAATCACCTGTCGACCCCGCGTTTGCTGGAACTGTTGCGCAGCGATGTGTTCGCCATGCACGGCTACACCGAGCTGTTCCTTAACGACCGTTGGGTCAAGGCCACGCCGGCCTTCAACCAGCAACTCTGCGAACTGTTCAATGTCGCACCGTTGGACTTTGACGGCATCAATGACAGCGTTTTCCACCCGTACAACCGTGACGGCGCGCTGTTGATGGAGTATTTGGTCGATCATGGACAGTTCGTCGATGTGCCGGAGCGGTTCTTCTTCGAGCACTTGAAAAAGTGCTACCCGCATCTGTTCGGCGAACATCAGGCGAAGGTCTTGGGCGATATGCAGAGTGATTTGAGTCGGGTCTGATCCGGCGTATGCTGCCTGCCCACGCATTGGAAAAGAGGCGGTCATGCTGAAGATCTGGGGACGGAAAAACTCATCGAATGTCAGGAAGCCACTGTGGGCCGCCGAGGAGCTTGGCCTGGCTTATCAGGCGATTGACGCCGGTGGCGCTTTCGGGGTGGTCGACACACCTGAATATCGTGCGATGAACCCGAACGGCCGGGTCCCGGTGATCGAGGATGACGGCTTCGTGCTGTGGGAATCGAATGCGATCGTCCGTTACCTGCTGGCCAAACATGCGCCGAACAGCCAATGGTTTCCGGCAGACCTGCAAGCCCGGGCCATCGCCGACAAATGGATGGACTGGACCACCTCGAGTTTTGCCGGACCTTTCCGCACGGTGTTCTGGGGTGTGCTGCGTACGCCAGCGGACAAGCAGGATTGGCCGGCGATCAACGCCGCGATCAAAGAATGCACGGCGCTGCTGGCCATGGCCGATCAGGCCCTCGCCAGCCAGCCATACCTGTCCGGCCGCGAAATCGGCATGGGCGATATTCCCCTCGGCAGTTTCATTTATGCCTGGTTCGAGATGCCCATCGACCGTGCCGCGCAGCCGCATCTGGAGGCCTGGTACGCACGTTTGAAGCAGCGTCCGGCTTATCAGAAAGCGGTCATGACCGCGTTGACTTGATAATAACTATCGACACTCTTGACTGTACTTGTGTGGCGGCGGCAAGCACCATTGCGTTCACGCGCCGTGGTTGTTTTGTTCGCCGCCCGGCCCAATCTTTCCTTTTCTTCCCTTCTTGGTGCGTAAATCCGATATGAGTTCCGCTCTGTCCATCCGGCAGCTAACCAAAACCTACGGCAACGGGTTCCAGGCCTTGAGTGGTATCGATCTGGACGTCGCCGAAGGTGACTTTTTCGCCTTGCTCGGCCCCAATGGCGCGGGCAAATCCACGACCATCGGCATTCTCTCGACCCTGGTCAACAAGACCAGCGGCACGGTGAATATCTTCGGTCATGACCTGGACAAGAACCCCGCCGCGCTCAAGCGCTCGATCGGCGTGGTGCCCCAGGAATTCAACTTCAACCAGTTCGAAAAGACCTTCGACATCGTCGTGACCCAGGCTGGTTACTACGGCATTCCGGCGAAAGTCGCCAAGGAGCGCGCCGAGCAGTACCTGACCCAGCTTGGCCTGTGGGACAAGCGCGATGTGCCGTCGCGTTCGCTGTCCGGCGGCATGAAACGCCGACTGATGATTGCCCGCGCCCTGGTGCATGAGCCGCGCCTGCTGATCCTTGATGAGCCGACCGCAGGCGTCGACATCGAACTGCGTCGTTCGATGTGGACATTCCTCACCGAGCTGAACCAGAAAGGCATCACCATCATCCTCACCACGCATTATCTGGAAGAGGCTGAGCAGTTGTGCCGCAACATCGGCATCATCGACCACGGCACCATCGTCGAGAACACCAGCATGAAACAGCTGCTGGGCCAGTTGCACGTCGAGACCTTCCTGCTGGATCTGAAAAACGACTTGCACGCTGCGCCACCATTGATCGGCTACCCCGCGCGGTTGCTCGACGGCCATACGCTGGAGGTCCAGGTCGACAAATCCATGGGCATCACCGCGCTGTTCACTCAGTTGGCGCAACAGAACATCGAAGTGCTGAGCCTGCGTAACAAAACCAATCGCCTCGAGGAGCTGTTCGTGTCCCTGGTGGAGAAAAATCTGTCGAAGGTGGCGGTATGAGTTCCGAATTGCGCCCCAACCTCGTCGCCCTCAATACCATCGTTTACCGTGAAGTCCGGCGTTTTACCCGGATCTGGCCGCAGACCCTGCTGCCGCCGGCGATCACCATGGTTCTGTATTTCGTGATCTTCGGTAACCTGATCGGCAAGCAGATCGGCGGCATGGGTGGCTTCAGTTACATGGAGTACATCGTGCCGGGGCTGATCATGATGTCGGTAATTACCAACTCCTACGGCAACGTGGTCTCGAGCTTCTTCGGCAGCAAGTTCCAGCGTTCCATCGAGGAACTGATGGTCTCGCCGGTGTCGCCGCACACCATTCTGATCGGCTACACCATCGGCGGCGTGCTGCGTGGTCTGATGGTCGGGGTGATCGTGACCATCCTGTCGCTGTTCTTCACCCATCTGCAGGTGCATCACCTCGGCGTGACCTTGTTGGTGGTAATTCTGACCGCGACGATCTTCTCGCTGCTGGGCTTCATCAACGCGGTGTTTGCGCGCAACTTCGATGATATTTCGATCATTCCGACGTTTGTGCTGACGCCGCTGACCTACCTCGGTGGCGTGTTCTATTCGATCACCTTGCTGCCGCCGTTCTGGCAGACCGTGTCGCTGGCCAATCCGGTGCTGCACATGGTCAACGCCTTCCGCTACGGCATTCTCGGGGTGTCGGATATCCGCATCGGTATCGCGATCACCTTCATGCTGGTGGCGACCGTGGTGTTGTACCTCGGTTGTGCGCGGTTGCTGGTGAGTGGGCGCGGAATGCGGACCTGATCCGATACCACGTCGCTGCCATCGCGGGCAAGCCCGCTCCCACAGGGATTTGTGTCGTTCAAATAATTTCGGGCAAACCAGATTCTGTGGGAGCGGGCTTGCCCGCGATGGGGCCCATTCAGACGCTACAAAAAACGGCCTCCCACTGCGGAGGCCGTTTTGCATTCAATGCATGCGGTTTTTTTTGCGCCGCGCCCATTGCCGCGCCACCCACCAGCGCCAGTACAGCATCACCGTGAAGTAGGCGAGGATGCCCAGAAGCAGTCCGCATACCACCGACCCCAGCAAAAACGGCTGCCACATGGTCGAGAGCTCTCCGCTGATCCATTCCCAAGTCAACGAATCGGGCAGGGTGCGGGCGGGCACATTCATCAACCAGGCTCCGGCCTGATAAGTACAGAAAAACACCGCCGGCATGGTGATCGGGTTGGTCAGCCACACGAGGCTGACGGCAATCGGCATGTTACCGCGCACGGTGATCGCCAGTGCGGCCGCCACCAGCATCTGCGCCGGAATCGGCAGGAACGCGGCGAACAGGCCGACGGCCATCGCCCGGGCCACCGAGTGACGATTGAGGTGCCAGAGGTTCGGGTCATGCAACAACTTGCCGAGAAAGCGTAAGGATTTGTGTTCCCTGATGCTCGTCGGGTCGGGCATGTAACGTTTGAATAAGCGCCGGGGCATAAGGCTTCTCGGTCGGTTAAGGCGGCAAGTATGTCTGGATTCTACGAAGCGCCCATTCAGACTTTGTGACAATTGTTGACGACGACCCTCCCTCATACCAGCTACCCCTAATGCAGGAACTCTCAAGGACGGGCTTATGCGCACAGGGATGATGGCGCTGGCAGTCGGTCTGCTGGTACCCGTTTTTTTGCCGGTTTTACCGCCGGTCGGGTTGATGATGTTGTTGCCGCTGGTGGGGCTGATGTTGCTGCCGTTTCGCAGCTATCCGCTGGCGTTTCTGCTGTTCGGTTTCACCTGGGCGTGCGTCAGTGCGCAGTCGGCGTTGAATGATCGCCTGCCCGCAGCGCTTGACGGCGAAACCCGTTGGGTCGAGGGGCGGGTGGTCGGCTTGCCGCAAACCGGCGAGGGCGTCGTGCGTTTCGAGCTGGCCGATGCCCGCTCGCGACACGAGAAATTGCCGTCGTTGATGCGTCTGGCGTGGCACGCCGGGCCGCCGCTCAACAGCGGCGAGCGTTGGCGGCTGGCGGTGAAGCTCAAGCGCCCGAGTGGCCTGCTCAATCCCGATGCGTTCGATTACGAAGCGTGGCTACTGGCGCAACGCATCGGCGCGACCGGCACGATCAAGGACGGTCAGCGCCTGGCCGAGGCAGGTTGGGCGTGGCGCGACAGCATTCGCCAGCGCTTGCTTGAAGTGGACACGCAGGGTCGGGGCGGTGCATTGGCGGCGCTGGTGCTCGGTGACGGCTCTGGGCTCAGTCGCGAGGATTGGCAGATCCTGCAGGACACCGGCACCGTGCATCTGCTGGTGATTTCCGGTCAACACATCGGGATGTTGGCGGCGATCGTGTATCTGCTGATCGCCGGGCTGGCGCGCTATGGCTGGTGGCCGCTGCGCTGGCCCTGGCTGCCATGGGCCTGTGGGCTGGCGTTTGCCGCAGCGCTCGGCTACGGCTTGCTCGCCGGGTTCGATGTGCCGGTGCAACGGGCCTGCGTGATGGTCGGGCTGGTGTTGTTGTGGCGCCTGCGCTTTCGCCATCTCGGCGCGTGGTGGCCGCTGTTGCTGGCCTTCAATGCGCTGCTGTTATTCGATCCGTTGGCCAGCTTGCGTCCCGGTTTGTGGCTGTCGTTCGCCGCGGTGGGGATTTTGATTTTTACCTTCGGCGGGCGCCTCGGCGCGTGGACATGGTGGCGGACCTGGACGCGTGCGCAATGGCTGATTGCGCTGGGCCTGTGCCCGGTGTTGCTGGCGCTGAACCTGCCGATCAGCCTCAGCGGCCCCTTGGCGAATCTGCTGGCGGTGCCGTGGGTCAGTCTGCTGGTGCTGCCACCGGCGCTGCTCGGCACGCTATTGTTGCCGCTGCCCTACGTCGGTGCAGGCTTGTTGTGGCTGGCCGGTGGTTTGATCGACTGGCTGTTTCGTGGCTTGTCGGTGATCGCCGGCGCCTGGCCGGCATGGATCTCACCGTCGCTGCCGTGGTGGACCTTGTTGATTGGCAGTCTCGGGGCCGTATTGTTGCTGTTGCCGCGCGGTGTGCCATTGCGACCATTGGGCTGGCCGTTGCTGTTGATTCTGCTGGCGCCACCTCGCGAGCGGGTGGCCGAGGGACTGGCTGATATCTGGCAACTCGATGTCGGTCAGGGCCTGGCGATCCTGATCCGCACGCGTCATCACACGCTGCTCTACGACGCCGGTCCACGTTTCGGCGATTTCGATCTGGGGCAGCGGGTGGTGTTGCCGGCGCTGCACAAACTGGGGGTTGAGCGCATCGACCTGATGCTGCTCAGTCATGCCGATGCCGACCATGCCGGTGGTGCGCTGGCGGTATCACGCGGCTTGAAAGTGACACGGGTGATCAGCGGCGATCCTCCGGGGCTGCCCGCCATCCTGCGGGCCGAAGCCTGTGAAAGCGGACGTCAATGGCAGTGGGACGGGGTGCGGTTTCAACTGTGGCAGTGGTCGGCGGCCCATGACAGCAATCAGCGCTCCTGCGTGTTGCAGATCGAGGCCAATGGCGAGCGTCTGCTGCTGACCGGCGATATCGACACGGCTGCCGAACGGGCTCTGCTGGAGAGTCCGTTGGCGCTGCCGACGCACTGGCTGCAAGCGCCGCATCATGGCAGCCGCAGTTCGTCTTCAATGGCACTGCTTCGGGCTCTGAGGCCGCATTCGGTGCTGATTTCCCGTGGGCAGGGCAATTCGTTCGGGCATCCGCATCCGCTGGTGCTGGCGCGTTATCGCCAGCAAGGGCTGCGCATCTACGACAGCGCGCAGCACGGCGCCATTCATCTGCGCCTGGGCGGCTTTCAGGCGCCGTGGCTTATGCGTCAACAGCGGCGTTTCTGGCGGTGAAACACCATTGATCGCGGGATCGCCGAATGCGGCATCAGGTCGTCGGGGCAGCGGGTCTTAATCGCGAACCGGTATGGTAAAGTGGCGCACTTTTTCGAGGGGACTGTCACTGTGTGGGAATTGGTCAAATCCGGCGGCTGGATGATGTTGCCGATCATTCTGAGTTCCATCGCGGCCATGGCGATTGTCGCCGAGCGCCTGTGGACCCTGCGCGCCAGCCGCGTCACCCCCGAGCATCTGCTGGGCCAGGTCTGGGTCTGGATCAAGGACAAGCAGCTCAATAAAGAAAAGCTCAAGGAATTGCGCGCCAACTCGCCGCTGGGTGAAATTCTCGCCGCGGGCCTGGCCAACTCCAAGCATGGTCGCGAGATCATGAAGGAATGCATCGAAGAAGCCGCGGCGCGGGTGATTCACGAGCTCGAACGCTACGTCAACGCGCTGGGCACCATTGCTGCCATGTCGCCGTTGCTGGGGCTGTTGGGCACGGTGTTGGGCATGATCGACATTTTCAGCGCTTTCACCGGTTCGGGCATGACTACTAATGCCTCGGTCTTGGCCGGCGGTATTTCCAAGGCGCTGATTACCACGGCGGCGGGACTGATGGTCGGTATTCCGTCGGTGTTCTTCCACCGTTTCCTGCAGCGCCGCATCGATGAGCTGGTGGTCGGCATGGAGCAGGAAGCGATCAAACTGGTCGAAGTGGTGCAGGGCGACCGTGACGTCGATCTGGCCGGGGACAAAGCGTGAAATTCCGTCGCAAACCCCGGGAAACGATCGACATCAACCTCGCGTCGCTGATCGACGTGGTCTTCATCCTGTTGCTGTTTTTCGTCGTGACCACCACCTTCACCCGCGAAACCCAGCTACGTGTCGATCTGCCGGAATCGGTCAGCGGCTCGCCTGCCGAAGACCAGCAGCTCAAGCAACTGGACGTCGCGATCAGCGCCGAAGGTGTGTTCTCGGTGAACAACAAGATTCTGCCGAAGAACGACCTGGCGACGCTGATGGAAGCCATGCAGAAAGAAGCCAACGGTGACACCAACATGCCGTTGTCGATCAGTGCCGACGGCAAGACCCAACACCAATCGGTGATCACCGCCATGGATGCGGCCGGCAAGCTCGGTTTCAGCCATCTGCGCATGACCACGGTCGAGGCGGCGCCCAAATCCTGATGAGCCTGTCCGATCGTTTGCTCGCCGCTTGGTATCAGGGGCATCCGGCCCTGACGCTGCTGCGGCCGCTGGAAATGCTCTACCGCCGCGTGGTGGTCAACAAGCGCCAGCGCTTTCTCGACGGTGAGGGCCCGATCTATCAGCCGCCGGTGCCGCTGATCGTGGTCGGCAACATCACGGTGGGCGGCACCGGCAAGACGCCGATGATCCTGTGGTTGATCGAGCATTGCCGCCGTGCCGGCCTGCGCGTCGGCGTGGTCAGTCGTGGTTACGGCGCCAAACCACCGCAACTGCCATGGCGGGTCACCGCCGAGCAGGGCGCCGATATCGCCGGCGACGAACCGCTGTTGATCGTGCAGCGCACCGGCGTACCGCTGATGATCGACCCTGATCGCAGCGCAGCGGTCAAAGCCTTGCTCGCCAGTGAACCACTGGACCTGATCCTCTCCGACGACGGCATGCAGCATTATCGCTTGGCGCGGGATCTGGAGCTGGTACTGATCGACGCCGCCCGAGGTTTGGGCAACAAACGCTGCCTGCCGGCAGGCCCGTTGCGCGAGCCGATCGAGCGCCTGCAAAGCGTCGATGGCGTACTGTTCAACGGTGCCACGGCGGATCGTGAAGAGGGTTTCGCCTTTCACCTGCAGCCGACGTCGCTGGTCAATCTGCGCAGCGGCGAGCGCCAGCCGCTGGCGCATTTTGCGCCCGGTCAATCGGTGCACGCGGTGGCCGGGATCGGCAATCCGCAACGTTTCTTCAATACCCTCGAAGCGCTAGACTGGCGGGCAATCCCCCATGCGTTTGCCGACCACGCCGAGTACAGCGTGCAGGCCTTGAATTTCACACCGTCATTGCCGTTGGTGATGACCGAGAAGGATGCGGTGAAGTGCCGTGCCTTCGCGGCTGACGACTGGTGGTATCTGGCGGTCGATGCCGTGCCGTCACCGGCCTTCGTGGCCTGGTTCGACACCCAGTTGATGCGCCTGTTGCCCAATCGTCTTTTGCCTTAACTCTTTATCCAGGGAATGTTCATGGACACCAAATTGCTCGATATCCTCGCGTGCCCGATCTGCAAAGGCCCGCTCAAGCTCAGCGCCGACAAGACCGAACTGATCAGCAAGGGGGCCGGGCTGGCCTATCCGATCCGCGACGGCATCCCGGTGATGCTCGAAAGCGAAGCGCGCACCCTGACCACCGACGAGCGTCTGGATAAATGACCACCGCCTTCACCGTTGTCATCCCGTCGCGCTACGCCTCGACCCGCCTGCCGGGCAAACCGCTGCTGGATATCGCCGGCAAGCCGATGATTCAGCACGTCTGGGAACAGGCGAGCAAAAGCAGCGCCAGCCGCGTGGTGGTTGCGACTGACGATGCGCGCATCGTCGAGGCCTGCAAGGCGTTCGGCGCGGAAGTGGTGCTGACCCGTGAAGATCACAATTCCGGGACTGACCGCCTCGCGGAAGTCGCGGCGAAGCTGGGCCTTGCGCCGGACGCGATCGTGGTCAACGTGCAAGGCGATGAGCCGCTGATTCCGCCAAGCGTGATCGACCAGGTCGCCGCCAACCTCGGGGCCCACACCGAAGCGCGCATGGCCACCCTGGCCGAGCCGATCGAAGACGTCGAAACCCTGTTCAACCCCAACGTAGTCAAGGTCGTCAGCGACATTAACGGTCTGGCGCTGACCTTCAGTCGCGCCACCTTGCCGTGGGCCCGCGATGCTTTCGCCAAGAGCCGTGACGTGTTGCCGGAAGGCGTGCCGTACCGTCGCCACATCGGCATTTATGCCTACCGCGCCGGCTTCCTTCAGGACTTTGTGAGCTGGGGCCCGTGCTGGCTGGAAAACACTGAATCGCTGGAACAGCTGCGTGCTCTGTGGCATGGCGTGCGGATTCATGTGGCCGATGCGTTGATCGCGCCGCCAACCGGGGTCGACACCGTTGAAGACCTCGAGCGCGTTCGTCGCCTGCTGGAGGCCTGATGCGCGTTCTGTTCGTGTGCTTGGGCAACATCTGCCGTTCGCCCACCGCTGAGGGCGTGTTGCGCCACAAACTGCGCGCAGCGGGGCTGGCGGATCAGGTCGAAGTGGCCTCCGCCGGCACCGGTGACTGGCACGTCGGCAATCCGCCGGACAAACGCAGCCAGGCCGCAGCCAAAGTGCGGGGTTATGACCTGTCGGCGCAACGCGCGCAGCAGGTCAGCCGTGCCGATTTCGCCAGCTACGACCTGATTCTGGCCATGGACCACAGCAACCTGCGCAACCTCAAGGCCCTGCAGCCGTCCACTGGCAAGGCTGAACTCGATCTGTTTTTGCGGCGTTACGCCGGTGTGGTCGATGAAGTGCCGGATCCGTACTACGACGGCGATCAGGGCTTCGAGCAGGTGCTGGACCTGATCGAGGCGGCGTGTGACCAACTGTTGATTGAAGTGAAGGGCCGGTTATGAGTTTGCAGCTTCAATCACAGGTTTCGCTGAAACCGTTCAACAGTTTCGGCGTCGATGTCCGCGCGCAGTTGTTTGCCGAGGCCCACAGCGATGCCGATGTCCGTGAAGCCCTGGCCTACGCGACTGCCCATGACGTGCCGTTGCTGGTGATCGGCGGCGGCAGCAACCTGCTGCTGACTGCAGATATTCCGGCGCTGGTGCTGCGCATGGCGACCCGAGGCATTCGGCTGATCAGTGACGACGGCAACCGCGTGGTGATCGAAGCGGAAGCCGGCGAGCCATGGCATCCGTTCGTGCAGCACACGCTGGTGCAGGGTTTTTCCGGTCTGGAAAACCTCAGCCTGATCCCCGGCACTGTTGGCGCGGCGCCGATGCAGAACATCGGCGCCTACGGCGTTGAGATCAAGGATGTGTTCGCCGGGCTGACCGCGCTGAACCGCCAGACCGGCGAACTGCGCGACTTCAGCCTGGAGGAGTGCAACTTCGCCTACCGCGACAGTCTGTTCAAGCAGCAGCCCGGACGTTGGCTGATCCTGCGGGTGCGCTTCAAGCTTGATCGTGCCGCGCATCTGCATCTGGAGTACGGTCCGGTGCGCCAGCGCCTGACCGAGCAGGGCATCGAGCAACCGACGCCGAGCGATGTCAGCCGTGCGATCTGCAGTATCCGCAGCGAAAAACTGCCGGATCCAGCGGTGCTCGGCAATGCCGGCAGTTTCTTCAAGAATCCACTGGTATCGGCGGCGCTGGTCGAGCAGATCAAGGCGCAGCACCCGGATCTGGTGGCCTATGCGCAAGCGGACGGGCAGATGAAACTGGCTGCCGGCTGGCTGATTGAGCGCGCTGGCTGGAAAGGTTTCCGCGAGGCCGATGCCGGCGTGCATAAATTGCAGGCGCTGGTGCTGGTCAACTACGGCACCGCGACCGGTCTGCAATTGCTGGAGCTGGCGCAACGCATCCAGAAAGATATTGCCGAACGTTTCAATGTCGAACTGGAAATGGAGCCGAACCGCTATTGAGGCTACGCTTCAGGTCGGTATCCAAGGCCCTGCACTGAACAAAAAGTGCAGGGCTTTTTTGTTAACGGTGGGTTAACTTAGCCAGCTAACGATAACCGTCATTTGCTCCACCAAAGGCCCGGTGCAGACGTTCGCGTCGGCACAAGAGAGCCTGTGCCAACCATATATCAGTCAGCGATGACCCTGTGGCGAGGGAGCTTGCTCCCGCTGGGGCGCGTAGCGGCCCCGCTTTCAAGAAGGGCCTGCTCCGCAGTCCAGCGGGAGCAAGCACCCTCGCCACAGGCTCAGTGTTCGGCTTCACTGATGTGTATTGGCCCATTAGCCTGAGTCGATCTGCGTGAACCACCGCCAGTTCTGCTCGACCCCATAACCACTAATATGCGGGCGTGCCCATGATTACCCTGAAACTAAACGGTCAAGACCATTCCCTCGATGTCACGGATGACATGCCGCTGTTGTGGGCTATTCGTGATGTCGCCGGTTACAACGGCACCAAATTCGGCTGCGGCATGGGCCTGTGCGGTGCCTGCACCATTCACATCGACGGCTTGCCGGCGCGCAGTTGCATCACGCCGATCGGCTCGGTGATCGGGCAGAACGTCAGCACCATCGACAATCTGCACGCCGATCCGGTTGGACAAGTCGTTCAGCAAGCCTGGCTCGACAGCGCCGTGGCGCAGTGCGGTTTCTGTCAGGGCGGGCAGATCATGTCTGCCACCGCATTGCTCAAGACCAACCCTAATCCGAGCGATGAGCAGATCGAAGAAGCGATGGTCGGCAACATTTGCCGGTGCGGCACGTATAACCGGATCAAGACTGCGATCCGTCAGGCTTCCACTCACCTGAAGGAGGCCAAGGCATGAGCCGCTTGCCGAATGATTTCGTCCTGAGCAATCTCAGCCGTCGCGGTTTTCTCAAAGGCGTCGGCGCCACGGGCGCATTGGTGCTGGCCGCGAGCTGGGGCTGGCAGGATGCATTGGCTGAAGACGCGCCGAAGAAGTTTGGCGCTGATGGCATGCCCAACGGCTGGATCGACGATCCCAAGGTTTACGTGAGCATTGCCGCAGACGGCACGGTCACCGTGGTCTGCAACCGCTCGGAAATGGGCCAGGGTGTGCGCACCAGCCTGACCATGGTGGTCGCCGATGAACTGGACGCCGATTGGGCCAAGGTCAAAGTGCAGCAGGCGCCGGGCGATGAAGTGCGGTTCGGCAACCAGGACACTGACGGTTCACGCAGCATGCGTCACTGGTATGAACCGATGCGCCGTTGCGGCGCGGCGGCCCGGGCCATGCTGGAACAGGCAGCGGCTGCGCAGTGGCAGGTGCCGGTGGGCGAGTGCCGTGCGCAGTTGCACAAAGTGCTGCACACACCGTCCGGCCGCGAGCTGGGTTACGGCGAACTTGCCGCCGCAGCCAGCGCGCTGGCGGTGCCGGCCCGTGACAGCTTGCGCCTCAAGCAGCCGTCGGAGTTTCGCTACATCGGCAAGGAAGGCACCAAGGCCATCGACGGTGACGACATCGTCAACGGGCGCGCGGTGTATGGCGCCGACGTGCATTTCGACGGCATGCTCTACGCGACCATCGCCCGTCCGGCGGTGTACGGCGGCAAGGTCAAGTCGCTGGATGACAGCGCCGCGCTGAAGGTTCCGGGTGTGCTGAAGGTCATGCAGATCGAAAGCCGTCCGCTGCCGTCGGAATTCCAGCCGCTGGGCGGCGTTGCGGTGATTGCCAGCAATACCTGGGCGGCGATCAAGGGCCGCGAGGCGCTGAGGATCCAATGGGACGACGGCCCCAACGCCAGTTACGACTCGATCGCTTACCGCAAAGCGCTGGAAGCGGCGTCGCGCAAACCCGGCAAAGTGGTGCGCAACACCGGTGATATCGACAAGGCACTGAGCGGCGCTGCCAGTAGCCTCGAAGCCTCCTACTATTTGCCGCATCTGGCGCAGGCACCGATGGAGCCGATGGTCGCCATCGCTCGCTACGACAAAGGTGTGTGTGAAGCATGGGCGCCGAGCCAGGCGCCGCAGGTGACTCGCGAGCGCATCGCCGAGCGTCTGGGACTGCCGTTCGACAATGTCACCTTCAACGTCACGCTGCTCGGTGGTGGTTTCGGCCGTAAATCCAAGCCGGATTTCGTCGTCGAAGCGGCGATCCTTGCCAAGGAGTTCCCCGGTAAAGCCGTGCGAGTGCAATGGACCCGCGAAGATGACATCCATAACTCGTATTTCCACACAGTGTCCGCCGAGTATTTGAAGGCGGCTGTCGGCAAGGACGGCATGCCGTCCGGCTGGCTGCACCGTACCGTGGCGCCGAGCATTACTGCGCTGTTTGCTCCGGGCATGAACCATGAGGCGGCGTTCGAGCTGGGCATGGGCTTTACCAACATGGCCTACGCGATTCCCAACGTGCGTCTGGAAAACCCCGAAGCCACGGTGCATACCCGCGTCGGCTGGTATCGCTCGGTGTCGAACATTCCTCACGGGTTTGCGATTCAGAGTTTTGTCGATGAACTGGCGCACAAGGCCGGCGTCGATCCACTCAAATATCAGATCAAGTTGCTCGGCCCGGATCGGCAGATCGATCCACGCACCCTGAGTGAGGAGTGGAACTACGGCGAATCCCCCGAGCGCTACCCGATCGACACCGGACGCATGCGCACGGTACTGGAAACTGCGGCCAAGGCTGCCGGTTGGGGACGTCAGTTGCCCAAGGGCCGTGGTCTGGGTCTGGCGGTGCATTACAGCTTCGTCACCTATGTGGCGGCGGTGATCGAAGTCGAGGTCAAGGACGACGGTACGCTGATCGTGCACAAGGCTGACATCGCCGTCGATTGCGGGCCGCAGATCAACCCGGAACGCATCCGCTCGCAGTTCGAAGGCGCCTGTGTGATGGGTCTGGGCAACGCGGTGCTGGGTGAAATCAGCTTCAAGGACGGCAAGGTCCAGCAGGACAACTTCCACATGTACGAAGTGGCGCGCATGTCGCTGGCGCCGAGGGCAATCGCGGTGCATCTGGTGACGCCGCCGGGCGACGTGCCGTTGGGTGGTGTCGGTGAACCCGGCGTGCCACCGATTGCGCCGGCGCTGTGTAACGCCATCTTCGCTGCCACCGGCCAGCGCATCCGCAACCTGCCGGTGCGTTATCAGTTGCAGGGTTGGCAGAAGGCGCAAGCGTGATGGACGGCGCCGATCTCAACGTTCTGCGCAGCGTGCTCGAATGGCGCCGCGCCGGGCAGCGAGTGGTGCTGTTCAGCGTGGTGCAGACCTGGGGCACCGCGCCCCGGGCGCCGGGTGCGATGCTCGCGTTGCGCGAGGACGGCGTGGTGATTGGCTCGGTGTCGGGCGGTTGTGTCGAGGATGACTTGATCGCCCGTCTGCACGACGGGCGCATCGCCAGCGACGGGCCACCGGTGCAGCTGATTACTTATGGCGTCACCCGCGAGGAGGCTGCGCGCTTTGGCTTGCCCTGTGGCGGCACGCTGCGCCTGACTGAGGAGCGGGTCGCTGATCCGGCGTGGGTCGCCGAGTTGCTGGCGCGTTGTGAAAGCCATGAGATTGTCGCCCGTGAGCTGAACATCGAAACCGGTGAAGTGGTGCTATCAGCGGCGAGCAAATCCGATGTGCTGGCATTCGACGGCAAGACCCTGCGCGCCATTTATGGCCCGCGCTGGCGTCTGCTGTTGATCGGTGCCGGGCAGCTGTCGCGCTACGTGGCGGACATGGCCCGGCTGCTGGATTTCGAAGTGCTGATTTGCGATCCGCGTACCGAGTTCGTCTACGGTTGGGAAGAGCATCACGGGCGCTTTGTCCCGGGCATGCCGGATGACGCTGTACTAAGCATTCAGACGGACGAACGTACAGCCATCGTCGCGCTGACCCACGACCCACGTCTGGATGATATGGCGTTGCTTACGGCGCTCGATTCGCCGGCCTTCTATGTCGGTGCACTCGGCTCTCGGGTCAACAGTCAGAAACGGCGGGACAATCTGGCTCAGCTAGGCTTGTCAGAATCAGCCATTGCGCGATTGCATGGGCCGATCGGTCTGCACATCGGCAGCCATTCACCGGCGGAGATTGCCCTGTCGTTGTTGGCGGAGATTGTGGCGATCAAGAATGGTGTCGAGTTGAAACAGAAGAAGGCCGTGGAGGGCGCATGAATCGATCCATCGCAGTGATCGTATTGGCGGCGGGCGAGGGCAGTCGCTTTCGCCAGGTTGCCGGTGCCGATAAAGACAAGCTGCTGGCCGATTGCACCGGACGCGACGGTGCGGTGCGTTCGGTGATCGAGCAGGTGTTGCTGAATCTGCCGGCCAATCTCGACAAGCGGGTGCTGGTGACCACTGAAGCACGGCCGCAGGCGATGCGCATGGCTCAGGCTTATGGCTGTGAGGTGGTCTCGATTGAATCGAGCGGGATGGGGGACAGCATTGCGGCGGGGGTTGCCGCCTGCCCCGAGGCGGATGGCTGGCTGATCGTGTTGGGGGACATGCCGTTTATTTTGCCGTCGAGCATTGAGCGGGTGGTGGCGGCAATGACCGATGACGCGGTTAGTGTGCCGGTGCAGGAGGACGAATTTGGCCATCCGGTGGGGTTCGGGCGTTCATACGGGGCAGGGTTACAGGCGCTGACCGGTGATCGTGGTGCCAGGCCGTTGTTCAAGCAGGGGCGGGTGGTGGAAGTGGCAGTGGATGATCCCGGGGTGTTGTGGGATATCGATGTGCCAGAAGCGTTGGTGTTCAAATAAAGCCAGATCAAAAGATCGCAGCCTTCGGCAGCTCCTACAGGAGACCTATGTAGGAGCTGCCGAAGGCTGCGATCTTTTGATCTTCTAAATGAAATAAAAAAGCCCCGCCAGGTTTTCACCCGGCGGGGCTTTTTATTGGCTTTCGGAATCAGACGAGCGGTTTAGGCTCGTGTTCTTTTTCCTGGGCCTCTTGGTGATGCTCGACCGCGTCCTGAACGGAGCGTGGTGCTTCGGCGATGACCGATTCAACCACGGCTTCTTCAGTCACGGCAGCAACCTCGACCACTTCAGTAGCCGGAGCAGCAGCGGCAGCCAGTTCGGCTTCCTTCTGCAGGCGCTCGGCTTCACGCTTGCGGCGACGCACTTCACGTGGGTCGTTCGGTGCACGGCCGTTTGGCGTCAGGGCGCTGACCGGAGCGGCTTCAACCACTGGAGCAGGCTCTTCGGCCACCACAGGTGCTTCGACCGGTGCTTCAACGACTGGCGCTGGAGCCGGTGCAGCGGCTTCGACCACTGGCGCGGCAGCCTTGGCTTCTTCAACCACTGGGGCTTCAACGACTGGCGCTGGCGTTTCAGCGACGGCAGGCTCGGCAACCCAGTTGAACGCGGTCTGTTCTTCGCGAACTTCACGCACGGTTTCGGTCACGGTTTCAGCGACGGTTTCAGCAACCGGCTCTGCGGCCGAGACTGGCGCCTCAGCGGCGGGTTCTGCAGCGGCTGCAACCTGAGGCAGTGTTTCTTGAACCGGTGCCACTTCGACTTCCGGAGCAGCAACCACTTCCACCGGGGTAGTGGCCTCAACGACCGGCGCTTCCACTGGAGCGGTTTCTTGAACAGCGGCGGTGGCGCGTTCGGCTTGCTCGTGAGCCTGTGCTTCGGCCGGAGCGCTGATCACGCTGCTGGCCACAGCGGCGGTCACGGCCAGGCCGGCAGCCAGATCGGCAGCGCTTGGAGCAGCGGCGTTTTCGCCGGACTCGGATTCTTCCGAACCTTCGATCACGTTGCCGTTGGCATCACGCTGACGCTCGCGACGATTGCTGCGACGGCGCTGACCACGGGAGCGACGACGTGGACGATCGCCTTCGGCGTTGTCCTGACCGTCTTCCGGCAGTTGCTCTTCGTTAGTGTTCACTTCTTCTTCGGCGACGGCAGCAGCGGCCTGCTCGGCGCGCGGTTGACGCTCTTCACGCGGCGGACGCGGTGCGCGTTCTTCGCGTGGCTGACGGGCCGGACGTTCTTCTGCGACCACGGCGGCAGTGGCAGCCGCTACGGGTGCAGCCGGAGCGGCGTCCAGAGGCTCGCGCAGTTCACGCACGCGCTCTTCACGCTCGCCACGTGGCTTGCGGTCTTCACGTGGAGCACGTGGCGCACGTTCTTCACGTGGAGCGCGTGGAGCACGTTCTTCGCGAGCGGCTGGCGCCTCGGTACGGGCTTCACGTGGCTCGCGGACTTCACGGGCTTCACGTGGCTGACGCTCTTCACGCGGCTCGCGTGGGGCACGTTCTTCACGCGGTGCACGTTCTTCGCGCGGCTTGCGCTCTTCATCGCGGCGACCGTTACGGTTGCGGCTCTGCTGACGACCGTTGCGACGCTCTTCGTTGCGGGCCGGACGCTCGATGGCCGGTTTTTCAACGACGACCGGAGCGGCTGGCTCTTCTTTGGTCGCGAACAGGCTGACCAGCGATTTCACCAGGCCCTTGAACAGGCTTGGCTCTGGCGCGGCAACCGGAGCCGGTGCAGCAGCGGCAGGCGCGGCGACTTCGGTCGGCACCGGCGCATTGGCACGGGCCGGCGCAGTCTTGACCGCGGCTTCCTGGCGAACCAGGGTGCGGGTCGCAGCGGCTGGCTGGACTTCTTCGACTTCGGCAGCGGCAGCAGCGATTTCGTAGCTGGACTGGTTGGTCGCAGCTTCCGGGCTGTCGTCACGCAGACGCTGAACTTCGAAGTGCGGGGTTTCCAGGTGATCGTTCGGCAGAATGACGATACGGGCACGGGTGCGCAGTTCGATCTTGGTGATCGAGTTGCGTTTTTCGTTGAGCAGGAACGCGGCGACCGGGATCGGCACCTGGGCGCGCACTTCGGCAGTGCGGTCTTTCAGGGCTTCTTCTTCGATCAGGCGCAGGATCGCCAGCGACAGCGATTCGACGTCACGGATGATGCCGGTGCCGTTGCAGCGCGGGCAGACGATGCCGCTGCTTTCGCCCAGCGATGGACGCAGGCGCTGACGGGACATTTCCAGCAGGCCGAAGCGCGAGATGCGGCCGATCTGCACGCGAGCGCGGTCGGCTTCCAGGCATTCGCGGACTTTCTCTTCCACGGCGCGCTGGTTCTTGGCAGGGGTCATGTCGATGAAGTCGATGACGATCAGGCCGCCGATGTCGCGCAGGCGCAACTGACGGGCGATTTCTTCGGCGGCTTCAAGGTTGGTCTGCAGCGCGGTTTCTTCGATGTCGCTGCCTTTGGTGGCGCGCGCCGAGTTGATGTCGATGGACACCAGGGCTTCGGTCGGATCGATGACGATGGAGCCGCCGGAAGGCAGTTCGACGACGCGCTGGAAAGCGGTCTCGATCTGGCTTTCGATCTGGAAACGGTTGAACAGCGGCACGCTGTCTTCGTACAGCTTGATCTTGCTGGCGTACTGCGGCATCACCTGGCGGATGAAGGTCAGGGCTTCGTCCTGGGCTTCAACGCTGTCGATCAGCACTTCGCCGATGTCCTGGCGCAGGTAATCGCGGATGGCGCGGATGATCACGTTGCTTTCCTGGTAGATCAGGAATGGCGCGGAGCGATCCAGCGAGGCTTCTTTGATGGCGGTCCACAGTTGCAGCAGGTAATCGAGGTCCCACTGCATTTCTTCGCTGCTGCGGCCAAGGCCGGCAGTGCGCACGATCAGACCCATGTCGGCCGGTGCAACCAGACCGTTCAGCGCTTCACGCAGTTCGTTGCGTTCTTCGCCTTCGATGCGACGGGAGATACCGCCGGCACGCGGGTTGTTCGGCATCAGCACGAGGTAACGACCGGCCAGGCTGATGAAGGTGGTCAGGGCGGCGCCCTTGTTGCCACGTTCTTCTTTCTCGACCTGAACGATGACTTCCTGGCCTTCGCTCAGGACGTCCTTGATGTTGACGCGGCCTTCAGGGGCTTTCTTGAAGTATTCGCGGGAGATTTCTTTGAGGGGCAGGAAGCCGTGGCGCTCGGAGCCGAAATCGACAAAGGCAGCCTCAAGGCTTGGTTCGATGCGAGTGATACGGCCTTTGTAGATGTTGGCCTTCTTCTGCTCGCGTGCACCGGATTCGATGTCCAGGTCGTAGAGGCGTTGGCCATCTACCAGTGCAACACGCAACTCTTCGGGTTGAGTTGCGTTAATCAGCATTCTTTTCATGTAGTACCGTCGGTTTCCGGGCTGCCGGAAACGGCGTTCGGCACACACGACTTCTCACGGTCGGTGTCAGGTGCGTCGGGAGTGGTTGGCCATTCCCGTGTCCAGCGATGTCAGGCCAATTGGGCCGATATCGCGACGTACGCGTCCTGCTTGCTGTGGCTACTTAAGCACTCAGTCAGGAGGAGGAATCAACCAGCGGCTGTGGACGAGATGAAGCGTCTTGATAAAGCCTATTGCTACACAGTCCGGCGGTTGTGCATCTCCACCCTACACGTATCCCTGATAATTCGGGTGCTGCCGCGCGCAGAATCCGCAGCGGGTTGGCATTTACCGTGAGCTCCGAAAGGGGAGGTCACGCATCATGGCTAATTCAGGCGATGTTTCCGAAGCCTTCGCTCGGGGTCATCTGCAGCTGACTGCACTTTGTGAACTGGCCTTGAATATGTGCCTGTCAGGCGAGTGAAAACTCTGCTCGACGGTGTAATTCAGGCCTCATGTCACCTGCGCTTGTTACAACTGCAAACTCCACCGTTACGTAGCGAAAGCCCCGTAGGACGGCCTCGCGTCCTGGTGAATTGCGTTGGTCAGGGCCGGTTTTTGACCGTGGTTCCGCTGTCCAGGCCGCTTTTGGCGGCGTTCGCGACTATAGCAGCAATGATTAAGTGCTTCAATTCCATAAAAATTGTTATCATCCGCGGCATGACAACTACTGCCCCTTCGACTCCAGGCGTTCAACTGCTTGAAGTCTCGCCGGAGTATGCCGGCCAACGAATCGACAATTTCCTCCTTGCCCGGCTCAAAGGCGTGCCCAAGACCTTGATTTACCGCATTTTGCGTAAAGGCGAAGTGCGTGTGAACAAGGGGCGGATCAAGCCCGAATACAAGCTGCAGGCCGGCGATATCGTGCGCGTGCCGCCGGTTCGCGTGCCTGAGCGCGACGAGCCGGTGCCATTGGCTCAAGGCCTGTTGCAGCGTCTGGAAGCCTCGATTGTCTACGAAGACAAAGCCCTGATCGTGATCAACAAGCCCGCCGGCATTGCGGTTCACGGCGGCAGCGGCTTGAATTACGGGGTGATCGAAGCCTTTCGTCAGTTGCGTCCCGATGCCAAGGAACTGGAGCTGGTTCATCGTCTCGACCGTGACACTTCCGGCCTGCTGATGATCGCCAAGAAGCGCAGCATGTTGCGGCACTTGCACGCCGCCTTGCGTGGCGATGGTGTCGACAAGCGCTACATGGCACTGGTGCGTGGCAACTGGGCGACCTCGATCAAGCAAGTCCGTGCGGCGCTGGGCAAGAGCAACCTGCGCTCCGGCGAACGCATGGTCGAGGTCGACGAGGAGGAGGGCAAGGAGTCGGTGACCGTGTTCAAGGTCCTGCGCCGCTTTGGCGACTTTGCCACCCTGATCGAAGCCAAGCCGATCACCGGGCGCACCCACCAGATCCGCGTCCACACGTTGCACGCCGGGCATTGCATTGCCGGCGACACCAAGTACGGCGATGACGGTTTCAGCAAGGAAATCCGTGATTTGGGCGGCAAGCGCCTGTTCCTGCACGCCTACATGCTGACCGTGCCGCTGCCCGATGGCGGTGAGCTCAAGCTGCAAGCCCCAGTCGATGAAATGTGGGCCAAGACCGTGGAGCGATTGAGTGCGCCCATCTGATTACAAGCTGCTGATTTTTGATTGGGACGGCACCCTCGCCGATTCCATTGGTCGGATTGTCGAGGCGATGCATTCGGCGTCCGCGCGCTCCGGTTTCGAGTTGCGCGATGATTTTGCCGTCAAGGGCATCATCGGTCTGGGCTTGCCCGAGGCGATCCGTACCTTGTACCCGGACATCAGCGATGCCGAAATGACCTTGTTTCGCGAGTATTACGCCGATCATTACATTGCGGCAGAAGCCGTGCCTTCGCCGCTGTTCGAGGGTGTGGTCGAGTCGATGGCGTCGTTTCGCGAGCAGGGCTATCACCTGGCGGTCGCGACCGGCAAGAATCGTCGCGGACTGGACCGGGTACTCAAGGCCAATGGCTGGGAAGATTATTTCGATATCACCCGCGCCGCCGACGAGACCGCGAGCAAGCCGCATCCGTTGATGCTCGAGCAGATTCTCGCGCATTGTCGCGTGCGGCCCGAGCAGGCGCTGATGGTCGGCGATTCGTCCTTCGATCTGCTGATGGCGCGCAACGCGGGCATGGCGTCGGTGGCTGTCAGCTATGGCGCGCAGTCGATCGAGTCGCTGCAGCAGTTCGAGCCGCGCCTGTCGATCGACCGTTTTAGTGAATTGCACGCCTGGCTGGGGCAGCAGGCTTAATACGTTTTTGCTGGGGTACAGCGCATGACCGACGAATGGAAAGCACCGGCCAAGGCAAGTGCCGACGACGGTGACGAGAAAAGCTGGAAGCTGCTGGAAAAGACTTTGCTGGCCAGTGTGCAGGAGCAGCGTCGCTCACGGCGTTGGGGGATCTTCTTCAAGCTGCTGACGTTTGTTTATCTGTTTGTTGCGCTGATCCTGTTCACGCCGCTGATGGACATGGAGAAGAGCGCCACCCGTGGCCCGAACTACACCGCGCTGATCGACGTCACCGGCATGATTGCCGACAAGGAGCCTGCCAGTGCCGATAACATCGTCGGCAGCTTGCGTGCTGCCTTCGAAGACAAGAAGGTCAAGGGTGTCATCCTGCGGATCAACAGTCCTGGCGGCAGTCCGGTGCAGTCGGGGTATGTGTATGACGAGATCAAGCGTCTGCGCGGTCTGCACCCGGATACCAAGGTGTACGCGGTGATTTCCGATCTCGGTGCGTCCGGTGCCTATTACATCGCCAGTGCGGCGGATCAGATCTATGCCGACAAGGCCAGTCTGGTCGGCTCCATCGGTGTAACGGCGGCCGGTTACGGTTTTGTCGGCACCATGGACAAGCTGGGCGTCGAGCGTCGCACCTATACGTCGGGTGAGCACAAGTCGTTCCTCGATCCGTTCCAGCCGCAGAAGCCTGATGAGACTGCGTTCTGGCAGACCGTGCTGGACACCACGCACAAGCAGTTCATCAATAGCGTCAAGCAGGGGCGTGGCGATCGACTGAAGGACAAGGAGCATCCGGAGCTGTTCTCCGGGCTGGTCTGGTCTGGCGAGCAGGCGCTGCCGCTGGGCCTGATCGATGGTTTGGGGAATGCCAGTTCGGTGGCGCGGGACGTGATTGGCGAGAAAGAGCTGGTGGACTTCACGGTTCAGGAATCGCCATTCGACCGCTTCTCGAAAAAGCTCGGTGCCAGTGTCGCTGAGCAATTGGCGATGTGGATGGGGTTCCACGGGCCTTCGTTGCGCTGATTCGTTGTAAAGATCAAAAGATCGCAGCCTGCGACAGCTCCTACATTGATCTCTGTAGGAGCTGTCGCAGGCTGCGATCTTTTGCTTTAAGGGATTTGCACGCCTTCGGCCAGCAACATGTCGATCAGGCGAATCAGTGGCAGGCCGATCAGGCTGGTGGCATCAGGCCCTTCGGTGGACTGAAACAGGCTCACACCCAGGCCTTCGGCCTTGAAGCTGCCGGCGCAGTCGTAGGGCTGCTCCAGGCGCAGGTAGCGCTCGATGCGCGCCTCGTCGAGCTGGCGCATGTGTACGGTAAATGGCACGCAGTCGACCTGGCAGTGGCCGGTCTGGCTGTTGAGCAGGGCCAGGCCGGTGAGGAAGGTCACGCTAGCGCCGCTGGCGGCCAGCAGTTGCTCACGAGCCTTGTCGAAGGTGTGTGGCTTGCCGATGATCCGTTCGCCGAGCACTGCAACCTGGTCTGAGCCGATAATCAGATGAGCGGGGTAGCTGGCGGCCAGTGCCCGGGCTTTCTGTTCGGCGAGGCGCTTGACCAGTTCGATGGCGGATTCGCCCGGCTGGTGGCTTTCGTCGATATCCGGCGAGCTGCAGACGAACGGCAGGTGCAGGCGGGCGAGCAATTCACGGCGATAAGTCGAGCTCGAAGCAAGTAATAAAGGCAGCATTGACGTCTCCTGAGGCAGGCGCGAATTCTAGCGGAGGCACGCAAGTGACGGACAGGGCACAATTTCCTTTGACATGGGTGGGGGCATCCCTATAATGCTGCGCCTATGTTGAATGACCCGATTCCACCTCACGTTGACCCGCGCAAATTGGCTGACCGTGGCACCACCCTTCAAGGTGAACTGCTGCTGGCCGATTTGAAGAGACTCTGCGACCCGCTTTCCGACGATGTCGGTACGGTGCAGGCCAAATTCGTTTTTGAGCGAGATGAACGTAAATCTGTGGTGATCCACAGCTTTATCGACACCGAAGTCAAAATGGTTTGCCAGCGTTGTCTTGAGCTGGTCACCCTGCCGATCCACAGCGAATGCAGTTACGCTGTTGTGAAGGAGGGTGCGAATACCCAGTCGTTACCG
Source organism: Pseudomonas sp. m6p (assembly GCF_055760375.1). Classification (NCBI taxonomy): domain Bacteria; kingdom Pseudomonadati; phylum Pseudomonadota; class Gammaproteobacteria; order Pseudomonadales; family Pseudomonadaceae; genus Pseudomonas; species Pseudomonas sp. m6p. The sequence continues at coordinate 3,932,634 of NZ_CM147084.1, read as the reverse complement.
AAAGGTTATGACGTGCTGGAACTGGGCGAAGATCCATTGGATCTGCAGTCACTGATCGAGGAGGAGCTTCTGCTCGCCTTGCCCATTGTGCCTGCTCATCATCCGGAAGAATGCCAGCAGCCGGCGGGAGCAGATGAGCCCGAACCGAGCGAGGACGAGGTAACGCGGTCCAACCCGTTCAGTGTATTGGCGCAGTTAAAGCGTGACCCAAACGTTTAGGAGTTAATCAATTATGGCTGTTCAGCAGAACAAAAAATCCCGCTCTGCCCGTGACATGCGCCGTTCGCACGACGCTCTCGAGGCTAGCACCCTGTCTGTAGAAAAAACCACTGGTGAAGTTCACCTGCGTCACCACGTATCGCCAGAAGGCGTATACCGTGGCCGTAAAGTGATCGACAAGGGCGCTGACGAGTAATCACTTGTCCGCTCAAGTCATCGCGATTGACGCAATGGGCGGGGACTTCGGTCCCCGCAGCATTGTTCAGGCCAGCCTTGCTTGCCTTTCTGCTACGCCCTCGCTGCACCTGACCCTCGTCGGTCAACCCTCCCTTCTTGAAGAACTGATCAACGGCCAATCGGCTGCCGATCGCGCGCGCCTGACGATTGTCCCGGCGTCTGAAGTCATCACCATGGACGAAAAGCCGACCCAGGCCTTGCGTGGCAAGCCGGATTCGTCGATGCGTGTCGCCCTGGAGCTGGTGCGTGACGGCAAGGCCCAGGCCTGTGTCAGCGCCGGCAATACCGGGGCGTTGATGGCGCTGTCGCGTTTCGTGCTCAAGACCTTGCCGGGGATTGATCGGCCGGCGATGGTGGCGGCGATTCCGACGCAGAAGGGCTATTGCCAGTTGCTCGATCTGGGCGCCAACGTCGATTGCAGCGCCGAACACTTGTTGCAGTTCGCGGTGATGGGCTCGGTGGCGGCGCAGACGCTGGGTATCGCCCGGCCGCGTGTCGCGTTGCTGAATATTGGTACCGAAGACATCAAGGGCAATCAGCAGGTCAAGTTGGCGGCGACCTTGTTGCAGGCGGCGCGCGGCATCAACTACATCGGTTTTGTCGAGGGCGATGGCCTGTATCGCGGCGAGGCGGATGTGGTGGTCTGTGACGGTTTTGTCGGCAATATCCTGCTCAAGTCCAGCGAGGGCCTGGCGACGATGATCGCCGCGCGTATCGAGGCCTTGTTCAAGCAAAGCTTCGCTTCCCGCGTGGTGGGTGCTTTGGCCCTGCCATTGATGAAGCGTCTGCAGGCGGATCTGGCGCCTGCGCGACATAACGGCGCAAGTTTCCTCGGCTTGCAGGGCATCGTGGTGAAAAGTCACGGTTCGGCCGGGGTTCAGGGCTTTCAGAGCGCGATTCAGCGCGCGCTGATCGAGATTCAGGAGAACCTCCCCGAGCGCCTCCACGGTCGTCTGGAGGATCTGTTGTCTTAGGCGTTTTCGTCGGACAATGCTTAAATGTGACCGCCCGGTTCAAAGGGCCATCCAACTGTCAGTTTCTTGCGTCCCCCGGTGGGGCGTCACTTTCCGACGACAAGATCATTAGGGGCTTGTTACATGTCTGCTTCCCTCGCATTCGTCTTTCCAGGACAGGGTTCGCAGTCCCTCGGCATGCTGGCCGAGCTGGGCGCGGAACATCCGCTGATCCTCGAAACTTTCAAAGAAGCCTCTGAGGCTCTGGGCTATGACCTGTGGGCATTGACCCAGCAGGGCCCGGAAGAGCTGCTCAATCAAACCGATAAAACCCAACCGGCCATTCTGACCGCCTCGATCGCCCTGTGGCGTCTGTGGCTGGCTGAAGGCGGCGCGCGTCCGGCATTCGTTGCCGGTCACAGCCTGGGTGAATACAGCGCGCTGGTTGCTGCTGGCAGCCTGAGCCTGGCTGATGCGGTGAAACTCGTTGAGCGCCGTGGCCAGCTGATGCAGGAAGCCGTTCCGGCCGGGCAGGGTGGCATGGCCGCCATTCTCGGTCTGGAAGACGCTGATGTGCTGGCCGCCTGTGCCGAAGCGGCGCAAGGCGAAGTGGTCAGCGCGGTGAACTTCAACTCGCCGGGCCAGGTGGTGATTGCTGGTGCCAAGGCTGCCGTCGAGCGTGCTATTGAAGGTTGCAAGGCCCGTGGTGCCAAGCGTGCCATGCCGTTGCCGGTGAGCGTGCCGTCGCACTGCGAGCTGATGCGTCCGGCGGCCGAGCGCTTTGCCGAATCCATCGCTGCCATCGACTGGCAGGCACCGCAGATCCCGGTCGTACAGAACGTCAGCGCGCAAGTGCCGGCCGATCTGGACACCCTCAAGCGTGATCTGCTCGAACAACTGTACAAGCCCGTTCGCTGGGTTGAATCGGTCCAGACCCTGGCCGCCAAAGGCGCCACCAGTCTGGTCGAATGCGGTCCGGGCAAAGTCCTGGCCGGTCTGAACAAACGTTGCGCCGAAGGCGTTTCGACTTCCAACCTCAATACCCCAGACGCTTTCGCTGCCGCCCGTGCAGCGCTGGCCTGAATCAGGAGAAACTTGCATGAGTCTGCAAGGTAAAGTTGCACTGGTCACCGGTGCAAGCCGCGGTATCGGCCAGGCCATCGCACTGGAACTGGGTCGTCAGGGCGCCATCGTTGTTGGCACCGCGACCTCCGCCAAAGGCGCCGAGGCCATTGCTGCCACCCTGAAAGAGCACGGTATCCAGGGCACGGGTCTGGAACTGAACGTCACCAGCGACGAATCGGTCAGCGCGGTGCTGGCGAGCATTCAGGAGCAGTTCGGCGCGCCGGCCATTCTGGTCAATAATGCTGGCATCACCCGCGATAATCTGATGATGCGCATGAAAGACGATGAGTGGTACGACGTGATCGATACCAATCTGAACAGTCTGTATCGCCTGTCCAAGGGCGTTTTGCGTGGCATGACCAAAGCGCGCTGGGGCCGAATTATCAGTATTGGCTCGGTGGTGGGTGCCATGGGCAACGCAGGCCAAGTAAACTATGCAGCCGCCAAGGCCGGTCTGGAAGGTTTCAGCCGTGCGATGGCGCGTGAAGTCGGTTCGCGTTCGATTACGGTCAACTCGGTAACCCCAGGGTTCATCGACACCGATATGACCCGCGAACTGCCGGAAGCACAGCGTGAAGCCTTGCAGACGCAGATTCCGCTGGGTCGTCTGGGGCAAGCTCAAGAGATCGCCTCGGTGGTCGCTTTTCTTGCATCCGACGGTGCGGCATACGTCACTGGGGCTACAATCCCGGTGAACGGTGGGATGTACATGTAAGTAAAATGTGACGGATTGCTTCAAAAAAATGTCATACGAGCTGTCTAAAATCCGTTATAAAGCTGCAATCTATTTATAGGCAGAGGGCCGCAGGGTTTGAGGAGTGAAGCTTTCAGTTGAAAAGCTGAAAAGCCTTTCTATACACTTACCCACTGGCCAGCTGCCTGAATTTGTCCATTAGGAGTGAAAACAAGGTATGAGCACCATCGAAGAGCGCGTCAAGAAAATCGTTGCCGAGCAACTGGGTGTTAAAGAAGAAGAAGTGGTCAACACTGCTTCCTTCGTTGAAGACCTGGGTGCCGACTCCCTTGACACCGTTGAGCTGGTGATGGCTCTGGAAGAGGAATTCGAGACCGAAATCCCTGACGAAGAAGCTGAGAAGATCACTACTGTACAAGCTGCAATCGACTACGTTACTAGCCACCAGGCGTAATAGTTTGTAATCGTTGTCTGCTGTCATGGAAAAACCGCACTGCCATCATGGCGTGCGGTTTTTTCTTTAGGCCTGATGCAAAGTCGTCATTTGAAAAAGGAGAGTGCTGTGTCGCGTAGACGCGTCGTAGTCACCGGTATGGGTATGTTGTCGCCACTGGGCACGGATGTGCCAAGCAGCTGGCAGGGCATTCTGGCTGGCCGCAGTGGCATTGGTCTGATCGAACACACCGACCTTTCTGCCTATTCCACCCGTTTTGGCGGCTCGGTAAAGGGCTTCAATGTCGAGGAATACCTGTCGGTCAAGGAAGCACGCAAGCTCGATCTGTTCATTCAGTACGGTCTGGCCGCGGGTTTTCAGGCTGTTCGCAATGCTGGTCTGGAAGTCACCGACGCCAACCGTGAGCGCATTGGCGTGGCCATGGGTTCGGGCATCGGCGGTCTGACCAATATCGAAGAAACCAGCCGTACCCTGCATGAGACGGGCCCGCGTCGAATCTCGCCATTCTTCGTGCCAGGCTCGATCATCAATATGATTTCCGGTTTTCTGTCCATTCACCTGGGTGCACAGGGGCCGAACTACGCCATTTCCACTGCCTGTACCACCGGTACGCACTGCATTGGCATGGCGGCGCGCAACATCATGTACGACGAAGCCGACGTGATGATCGCCGGCGGTGCCGAGATGGCCGCATGCGGTCTGGGCATGGGCGGCTTCGGCGCGTCCCGTGCGCTGTCGACCCGCAACGACGAGCCGACTCGCGCCAGTCGTCCCTGGGACAAGGGCCGTGATGGCTTCGTGCTGTCCGACGGTGCCGGTGCGCTGGTGCTCGAAGAGCTTGAGCACGCCAAGGCTCGCGGCGCGACCATCTATGCCGAGCTGATCGGCTTCGGCACCAGTGGCGATGCGTTCCACATGACTTCGCCACCCGCTGATGGCGCTGGTGCAGCGCGCTGCATCACCAATGCCCTGCGCGATGCGAAAATCAACATCGACCAGGTGCAGTACATCAACGCCCACGGTACTTCGACCCCGGCCGGCGACCTCGCCGAAGCCAACGCGATCAAGACCGTGTTCGGTGATCACGCCTACAACCTGGCGGTCAGCTCCACCAAGTCCATGACCGGTCACCTGCTGGGTGCGGCGGGCGCGGTCGAGGCGATCTTCAGTGTGCTGGCAATCAACAGCCAGGTGGCGCCGCCAACCATCAACCTCGACGAGCCGGATGAAGGCTGCGATCTCGATTTCGTGCCGCACACGGCGCGCAACATGGACATCGATGTCGTCCTGTCCAACTCCTTCGGGTTTGGCGGCACCAACGGCACGTTGGCGTTCCGTCGGTTCGCCGGCTGATGGACAGCTGGGTCGACGGTCAGCCGGCTGACGCTCTGTCGCTGAAAGATCGCGGCCTGGCTTATGGCGATGGGCTGTTCGAGACCATCGCCGTGCACGGCGGCCAGCCGATATTGCTGGATCGTCACTTGACGCGGTTGGCCGAGGGCTGCTCGCGTCTGGCTATCGCTACGGATATTGATCGGGTTCGCACGGAACTGCGGGCCTATGCCGCGGCAATGGGCGAGGGCGTGCTCAAGCTGATCCTCACCCGTGGTGATGGCTTGCGTGGCTACGCGCCCGATCCTGCGGCGCAGGGTCGGCGCATCCTGCAAGGCAACCCGCCTGCGGCTTATCCTGCCGTGCATGGCGAGCAGGGTGTGCGCCTGTTTCCCTGCGCCACGCGGCTGTCGAATCAGCCGTTGCTGGCCGGGCTCAAGCATCTGAATCGTCTGGAGCAAGTGCTTGCCCGCGCCGAATGGCGCGACAGCGAACACGCCGAAGGCTTGATGCTTGATCAGGCCGGACGCGTCATCGAAGGCGTGTTCAGCAACCTGTTTCTGGTACGCGACGGCGTACTGATCACCCCGGATCTGAAGCGCTGTGGCGTGGCCGGTGTGATGCGTGCCGAATTATTGTTTCAGGCCGAGTCATTGGCCATCCCCACCCAAATTACCGATGTCAGCCTCGAACAGCTGCAATGGGCTGACGAAGTCTTTATCTGCAACAGCGTTTATGGCGTCTGGCCGGTACGCGCCTACGCTGCACTGAGCTGGCCGGTTGGCCCGCTCACCCGTAAACTGCAAACCATTGCCCGCGCGCTACTGGATGCCTGATTCGTGAGACGTAAATTCTTGCTGCTGCTGGAAACCGGACTGGTTCTGGCAGGGCTGCTACTGGGCGCCAGCGCCTGGAAAATTCATTCGGCGCTGGAACAGCCTCTGAACATCACGCAGGAGGAACTGCTGGATGTGCCGAAAGGCTCGACACCGACCCGCACCTTTCTTGAACTCGAAACCGATGGGGTCATCAAGGACGCCTTCTGGTTGCGCATTTACTGGCGCTTCAATCTGGCCGGCACACCGATCCATACCGGTGAGTACCGCATGCAGCCAGGCATGACCGTCAACGGTCTGATCGACTTGTGGAAGCGTGGCGAAGTGGTGCAATACAGTCTGACGCTGGTCGAGGGCTGGAACTTCCACCAGGTCCGCGCCGCGCTGGCAAAAGATGAAAAGATCGAGCAAACCCTCAAGGGCTTGAGCGACAGCGAAGTGATGGAGAAAATCGGTCATCGTGGATTGTTCCCGGAAGGTCGGTTCTTCCCGGATACCTACCGTTTCGTGCGGGGCGTTTCCGATGTCGAATTGCTGAAGAAGGCCTTTGACCGGCTCGATGAAGTGTTGGCCAAGGAGTGGGAAAACCGCTCGGCCGAAGCGCCGTACAGCGAGCCTTATCAGGCGCTGATCATGGCGTCGCTGGTGGAGAAGGAAACCGGCGTACCACAGGAGCGCGGGCAGATTGCCGGCGTGTTCGTGCGCCGCATGGCGCTGGGCATGCAGTTGCAGACCGACCCGACCGTGATCTATGGCCTGGGCGACCGCTACACCGGCAAGTTGACCCGTGCGCATCTCAAGGAGCCGACGCCCTACAACACGTATGTGATTCCCGGCTTGCCGCCGACGCCGATTGCCATGGTCGGACGCGAGGCGATTCACGCCGCGCTCAATCCGGTGGAAGGCAACAGCCTGTATTTCGTCGCCCGTGGCGATGGTAGCCATGTGTTCTCCGATGACCTGGATGCACACAACAGTGCGGTGCGCGAATTCCAGCTCAAGCGCCGCGCCGATTACCGCTCCAGCCCAGCCCCGGCAAATGCACCGGCCGCGGCGTCCCCGGACACCGCCCCTGAGGCGCTACCGCAGGTTCCGCCTCAGGAACCTGCGCCAGCCCCTGCTGCCGAGCCTGAGACGGCGGCACCGCAAAACGCGCAATGACTTTGATTAAGGACTGCCTGTGACTGGCTTGTTTATTACCCTGGAAGGCCCGGAAGGCGCCGGCAAGAGCACCAACCGCGAGTACCTCGCCGAGCGTCTGCGCGCCGAAGGTATCGAAGTGGTGCTGACTCGCGAACCCGGCGGAACGCCACTGGCCGAACGGATTCGCGACGTGCTGCTGGCCCCGGCCGATGAGGTCATGAACCCCGACACCGAGTTGTTGCTGGTGTTCGCCGCGCGCGCCCAGCATCTGGCCGAAGTGATTCGTCCGGCACTGGCCCGTGGCGCGGTGGTGTTGTGTGATCGTTTTACTGACTCGACATACGCCTATCAGGGCGGCGGTCGTGGTTTGTCAATGGAGCGCATTGCTGCGCTGGAGACGTTCGTTCAGGGCGACTTGCGTCCGGATCTGACACTGATTTTCGATCTGCCGGTGGAAATGGGTCTGGCTCGCGCCAGTGCCCGTGGCCGTCTGGATCGTTTCGAGCTGGAAGGCCGGGCGTTTTTCGAAGCCGTGCGCAATGCGTTTCTCAAGCGCGCTGAGGCTGATCCTGCGCGCTATGTGCGCATCGATGCCGGTCAGCCATTGGTCAAGGTTCAGCAATCGCTGGATACCTTGATTCCGAACTTGCTGGAGCTGATTCGTGGCTGAGGCCTATCCATGGCAGGACAGCCTCTGGCAGCAACTGGCCGGACGTAGTCAGCACGCTCACGCGTATTTGCTGCACGGCCCGGCCGGGATCGGCAAGCGCGCGCTGGCCGAACGTCTGATGGCCAGCCTGCTTTGTCAGCGTCCGACACCAGAAGCGTGCGGTGAGTGCAAATCCTGCCTGCTGCTCAAGGCAGGCAGTCATCCGGACAATTACCTCCTTGAGCCCGAGGAAGCCGACAAGGCGATCAAGGTCGATCAGGTCCGCGATCTGGTCAGTTTCGTGGTGCAGACCGCGCAACTGGGCGGGCGCAAGGTGGTGCTGATCGAGCCGGTGGAGTCGATGAACATCAACGCCGCCAACGCCTTGCTAAAAAGCCTTGAAGAGCCTTCCGGCGATACCGTGCTGTTGCTGGTGAGCCACCAGCCGAGCCGTTTGCTGCCGACGATCAAGAGTCGCTGCGTGCAGCAGGCGTGTCCGCTGCCCGGTGAGGCCATGAGCCTGCAATGGCTGGCACAGGCGCTGCCGGAGTGTTCCGAAGAGGAGCGCATCGAATTGCTGACGCTGGCGGCAGGCTCGCCACTGGCGGCGGTCAGCCTGCAGTCCCAGGGCGTGCGCGAGCAGCGGGCGCAGGTGGTCGAAGGGGTGAAGAAGTTGCTCAAGCAGCAGCAATCGCCGACACAATTGGCCGAAGAATGGAAAAGCATTCCGATGCTGCGCCTGTTCGACTGGTTCTGCGACTGGTCCAGCCTGGTCCTGCGCTACCAACTGACCCAGGATGAAGCCGGCCTCGGTCTGGCCGATATGCGCAAAGTCGTGCAGTACCTGGCGCAGAAAAGTGCTCAGGGCAAAGTCCTCGATATTCAGGACTGGATTCTCGCCCAGCGGCAGAAAGTCCTGAGCAAAGCCAACCTCAACCCGGCACTGCTGCTGGAAGCGTTGTTGGTGCAATGGGCGGGTTTGCCTGGTCAAAGATAAGAATGTGTACCTAGACTCTGAACATCAGCAGTGGAGGTCATCATGAATGAAGCCATCAGCCCCGGGCCGCGCAACGGCATCCTGTCCCTGACGATCAAGGACAAATCGGTGCTTTACGCCGCCTACATGCCGTTCATCAAGAACGGTGGCCTGTTCATCCCGACCAACAAGAGCTACAAGTTGGGCGACGAGGTGTTCATGCTGCTGAACCTGATGGACGAGGCGGAGAAGATCCCGGTGGCCGGCAAGGTCGCCTGGATTACCCCCAAAGGCGCTCAGGGCAACCGCGCAGCCGGCGTCGGCGTGCAATTCAACGAGGGCGACAACACCGCCCGCAGTCGCATCGAAACCCATCTGGCCGGAGCCCTGAAATCCGACCGTCCCACTCATACGATGTAAGTAGCCGTCTCTTTTATGCTCGTAGATTCCCATTGTCACCTTGATCGCCTCGACCTCGCCGCCCATGACGGCTCGCTGGATGCTGCACTTGATGCGGCCCGCCAGCGTGGGGTCGGGCATTTTCTGTGCATCGGCGTCAGTGCCGACAACGCCGCCGACGTCAAAGCCCTCGCCGAGCGCTATGACGACGTCGATTGCTCGGTCGGTGTGCACCCATTGGATGTGCAACCGGGCGCGGCGCCGGCGCTGGACTGGCTGCTGCATGAGCTCAATCACCCGAAAGTGGTGGCGATTGGTGAAACCGGTCTGGATTATCACTACGAGCCGGAAGCCGCCGAGCTGCAACAGGCATCCTTCCGCCTGCACCTGCAAGCTGCCCGGCAGACCGGTAAACCGGTGATCATCCACACCCGTGGCGCCCGTGCCGATACCCTCGAACTGCTGCGCGAAGCGGCGTTGCCCCAGGCCGGTGTGCTGCATTGCTTCACCGAAGACTGGGACATGGCCAAGGCTGCGCTGGACATGGGTTATTACATTTCCCTGTCGGGCATCGTCACCTTCCGCAACGCCGACGCTCTGCGCGATGTGGCGAGCAAGGTGCCGGCCGATCGCCTGCTGGTGGAGACCGACTCGCCGTATCTGGCGCCGATCCCGTATCGCGGCAAACCGAACCTGCCGCAGTACGTGCGCGAGGTGGCGGAGTTTCTGGCGATGCTGCGTGGGGAAGACTATGAGCGGTTTGCCGAGCAGACGACCGAGAACTTCAAGCGCCTGTTTCCGCTGGCCTCTGTCAAATCTGCCATGTAGGTCATCGGCAAATCGCAGGCAAAAAAAACCCGGGTTCTGGGGGGTGAATCCGGGTTAAGACCATTAGGAGTAAAACAAAGGCACGCGGTCCCTTGGTACCTTTACCGGCACGGCACTTGGGGGAGATGCCGCCCGACAGTTCAAGTATTGATCAGTCTGGCGTTCAGTCCAGTTGAGCGGTCGGGGTTTTTAAACAAATTTGGAATACGTGCGCTTCAGTTGAGTTCTCATTGCCGCCTCAGCGTTCGCAAAATGAACAAGAAACACAGATATGGTCGGATGATCCGTGCATTTTTGTGCAAGTTAGGCATAATACGCGGCTTCGAATTTTGACCCCTACAGACCTTTTCTTATGCACAAAGAACCTCGTAAGGTCCGTGAGTTTCGTCGCCGCGAGCAAGAAATTCTCGATACCGCGCTCAAGCTGTTCCTCGAACAAGGTGAAGACAGTGTCACCGTCGAGATGATTGCTGATGCCGTGGGTATCGGCAAAGGCACGATCTACAAGCACTTCAAATCCAAGGCCGAGATCTATCTGCGGCTGATGCTCGATTACGAGCGCGATTTGAACGAGCTGCTGCATTCGGCCGATGTCGACAAGGACAAGGAAGCGCTGTCCCGTGCCTACTTCGAATTCCGTATGCGCGACCCTCAGCGCTATCGCCTGTTCGACCGTCTCGAAGAGAAGGTGGTGAAAGGCAATCAGGTACCGGAAATGGTCGAGGAACTGCACAAGATCCGTGCCTCGAACTTCGAACGCCTGACCTTGCTCATCAAGGGCCGGATCAGCGAAGGCAAGCTCGAAGACGTGCCACCGTACTTCCACTACTGCGCGTCCTGGGCGCTGGTGCACGGCGCGGTGGCGCTGTATCACTCGCCGTTCTGGAGCAACGTGCTCGAAGATCAGGAAGGTTTCTTCCAGTTCCTGATGGACATCGGCGTGCGTATGGGCAACAAGCGCAAGCGCGATCCGGAAACCCCGAGCAGCTGAATGATTCAGCGGCCTTATTGCGCCATGATTTCGCTACATGACGCAGTACCGCAGGAATATACTCAGGCATAGGGCTTGCTAAAACTTGATTTGTGAGTCAAGTTTTAGCGGCTCGAAATTCTATCGCCGGAGTGATCATGATCGTTGACCGTCAAGGCAGGCGTTTTCGCAATTTGCGCATCAGCCTGACTTCAGCCTGCAATTACGCCTGTACCTACTGCGTGCCCAACGGCAAGCGGTTGGTGGCTGCGCAGGATGAACTGTCGGCCGAGGCCATGGCCCGTGGCGTGGCGTATCTGATCGAAGCCGCCGGCATCGAGCGCCTGCGCATCACCGGTGGCGAGCCGCTGGTCAGCCCCAAACTCGAATCTTTCATGAGTGCCGTCGGCAAGATGGGCCTGGAAGACATCAGCCTGACCACCAACGGTCAACTCCTGGCGAAGAAGCTGCCGCTGCTGGTGGACGCCGGTCTGCGCCGGATCAACGTATCCCTCGATACCCTGGATGCCGGCGCGTTCCGCAGTATCGCCCGTGGCGGCGATCTGGCGACCGTGCTCGATGGCATGGACCAGGCGAAAGCGGCGGGGATGAAGATCAAGGTCAACATGGTGCCGTTGCGCGGGCAGAACCTGGATCAGGTGATGCCGCTGCTCGATTACTGCCTGGAACGTGGCTACGAGCTGCGTTTCATCGAGTTGATGCGCATGGGCCACCTCGCCACTGACTCCAATGCCTTCCTGCAACAGTTCGTCAGCCTGCAGCAGTTGCTGAGCCTGATTGGCGAGCGTTACGAGTACGCGCAAGCCGATGCGCCAGTCGATGCAACGGCCGTGCGTTATGCGATCCCGGGGCTGGGCCATTTCGGCGTGATTGCCAACGAAAGCGTGCCGTTCTGCCGAACCTGTTCGCGCTTGCGTCTGTCTTCGACGGGATGGCTGCACGGCTGCCTGTCGTCGAGCAACCGCCACTATGTCGGCGATCTGCTCGACAAGCCGCGTCATCAGGCATTACCAGCGTTGCAGCGCTTGCTGGTCAAGGCGCTGGGCGACAAGCAGGAAGTGGCGTTCTCCGGTGGCGCGACCGTTATGAAGATTATCGGCGGCTGAACAACCGCTTTCGCGAGCAAGCTCGCTCCCACATTTCGAATGCATTCTCCTGTGGGAGCGAGCTTGCTCGCGAATACGATCTTACAATCAACGATTTTCCTGAGCTGGCGCAAAAGCTGCATCCAACGGCCATTCGCCGGTTTTCCGTCACCGGCTTCTGGAGGATGAGGATGCGTAGCCTGGTTTTGCTGCTGGCCGTTTTGGCGCTTGGCGGCTGTATGACTGTCAGCGATATGGCCGAAGGCACTCGCTATCAGATGAGCGACGCGGGGCTGCTGGATCACAGCGACAGCCGTCGGGTGAACAACTTCCGCATTCAGCCGGACTCGTTCATCTACATCGCCCAGGGTTCATTTGCGCCGCCGGGTGGCTCCTATCCGCGCCCGAACGTTGTGGCCGAAGAAGCGTTCAAAGGTTTTGTCGAATACTTCCCGATGGTCCGCCGTGCGCGAGCCCCGGAAGGCCTCGATCAAGCATTGGGCGAAGCTCGCGATGCCGGTGCTCACTACCTGCTGTATACCCGCTTCGCCAAGGCTGACGACCGCATCGGCAACTCCGACGAGTGGCTCGATCAGGAAGCCGTGGATCGCCTCGGCATCGACGGCGGGGTGATTCAGATCATGTTGATCGAGACCAGCACCCAGTATTTGATTGATACTGCACGGATCAAGAGTCGTGGCGGTTTACTGACGTTCCACGACAACAAGCCGGAAGACCTGATCGGCCCGCCGCTGGCGCAATATGCGCGCAGCCTGCTGGGAGTCGGCGACCAATAAACCAAGGAGTACGCCATGAGTGGCCCGCAAAAAGCCAATGACCTGTTGGGACAAATCCCCAAAACCAAAGGCCTGCCGCCGGTGCACTTGTGGAACCCGGACTTCTGCGGCGACATCGACATGCGCATCGCCCGTGACGGCACCTGGTATTACCTGGGCACGCCGATCGGGCGCAAGCCGATGGTCAAGCTGTTCTCCACCATCATCCGCCGCGACGGCGATGATTACTTCCTGATTACCCCGGTGGAAAAGGTCGGGATCAAAGTCGACGACGCGCCGTTTGTGGCGATTGCCGTGGAGGTTGAAGGCGAGGGTGAAGCGCAGTTGCTGCGCTTCACCACCAACGTCGAGGAGACCGCCGAGGTCGGGCCGGAACATCCGATCCGCGTCGAGATCGACCCGGTGACTCAAGAGCCCGCGCCTTACGTGCACGTGCGCACCAACCTCGAAGCGCTGATTCACCGCAATGTGTTTTACCAACTGGTGGAACTGGCGGTCAGTCGCGAAATCGACGGGCAGCGCTGGTTGGGCGTATGGAGTGGCGGCGAATTCTTCCGCATCGGCCTCGAGCCTTAAACAAAAATCCCTGTGGGAGCGAGCTCCCCCATTGGTTTTGAGAATCACCTTAAAATCTCGATTGACGGCTAATCATATGATCATTAGCGTGAACACCCATCGCCAAGCGCTTTGAGGTTTTCATGTCCAGCAGCTTTCATGCATCAACGGTCGATTGGCTGGGCAGCTGGATTGCCGCTGGCCAGGTAAAGCCGGGGCAGACGATCAAGGTCGAGGCCGATCTGGGCGAGCAACTCGGCGTCAGCCGCACGGTGATTCGCGAAGCGATCAAGACCCTCGTCGCCAAAGGCATGCTTGAGGTCGGGCCGAAAGTCGGCACCCGCGTGTTGCCAGTGCGGCGCTGGAACCTGTTTGATCCGCAAGTCGTCGGCTGGCTGTCACGCAATGGCTTGCCGGAAAACTTTGTCGATGACCTGCTCGATCTGCGTCGCACCATCGAACCGATGGCCGTGCGCTGGGCCTGCGAGCGCGCCAGCCTGGAGCAGATTCATGCGGTGCAATTGGCCTACAACGCGCTGGAACGGGCGGTCGACAGCGGCATCGATTACAACCGCGCCGACCAGGTGTTCCACGAGTGCATTCTGGCAGCCAGCCATAACCAGTTCATTGAGCAAATGGTACCGGCCCTCGGCGCTTTGCTCGCGGTGTCGTTTGAAGTCTCCGCCGCTGACCCCGATGAACTGCGTCGCACATTGCCAATCCACAAGGACATGGCCGACGCCATCGTCGCCCGCGATGCGGCGCGCGGGGTGTGGGCCTGCATGACCCTGATCGACAATGCCGACCTGGCAATCAAGCGCTTTTACCCGCAGGTGATGGCCGACAAAAAAGCCAGCTGACAACACAAATCCCTACCATAAAAACCACAAGAACCAAGGAGTTGCCATGAGCTGGACCGCCGTAACCCAACACCGCGCCAGACTCGGAGAAGGCCCGTTCTGGGACGCCCCCACCCAGGCGCTGTACTGGGTCGATATCGCCGGCCAGCAGGCGCTGCGGCTGATCGGCAACAACGTGCAGATCTGGCAGATGCCCGAACACGTTTCGGCGTTTATCCCGTGTGCCAGCGGCGATGCGCTGGTAACCCTGAGCAGCGGCGTCTATCGACTGGATCTCGACTCACCAGGCCTCGAGCCACGCCTGACGCTGTTCTGTATCGCCGACCCGCAACCGGGCAATCGGCCCAATGAAGCGCGCTGCGATGGTCAGGGGCGATTGTGGCTCGGCACCATGCAGAACAACATCGGCGCCAACGGCGAAGACCTGCCGATCGAGCGTCGTTCCGGTGGCCTGTTCCGCATTGATCCCGACCAGCGTGTCACACCGTTGCTGCGTGGCTTGGGGATTCCCAACACCTTGCTGTGGAGCGACGACGGCACCACGCTGCTGTTCGGCGACAGCCTCGACGGGGTGCTCAATCGCTATTTCATTCACACCGATGGCAATCTCGATGTCGCCAACCGTTGGTACGGTCCTGACCAGAACGGCGGCCCGGACGGTTCGGCAATGGACGCCGAAGGCTACGTGTGGAACGCCCGCTGGGATGGCAGTTGTCTGCTGCGCCTGAGCCCGGAAGGCAAGGTCGAGCGCAAAATCGACCTGCCCGTCAGCCGCCCGACCAGTTGCGTATTCGGTGGCGAAGACCTGAAAACCCTCTACATCACCAGCGCCCAGAGTCCGCATAACCATCCGCTGGATGGCGCAGTCCTGTCGATGAGGGTCGATGTACCGGGCAAACTCTGCACACGCTTCGCTGGTTGAATCCCAAAATATGGGATGCAAAATTATATATTGAGATTATTTGGCAGTCGGGTTTATAGTCGGCTCCAGCAGTAACACGCACTCACACTTAAAAAGAACAAAACAGGTGAAGTGATGCAGCGAATTTCTATCGCACTCCCCAACGGAGTCAGCGTCTCGCAACGGCCCGGCGTCGCTCGGCGCGCCTGCCTGTTTCGTTTTCACAGTCTTCCAGACCGGACATCGTCAGATGCCCGGTTTTTTTGTGTCGACGAACAGGAGTCCTGATCCATGGCTGAACCTCTTTCCTTGCCGCCGGTGCCTGCGCCGCCGAAGGGTGAGCGTCTGAAAGACAAAGTGGTGCTGCTGACCGGCGCGGCCCAAGGCATCGGCGAAGCCATCGTCGCCACCTTCGCCTCACAGCAGGCCAGGCTGGTGATCAGCGACATTCAGGCAGAGAAGGTCGAGAAGGTTGCCGCGCACTGGCGCGAGCAGGGCGCTGACGTGCAGGCAATCAAGGCCGACGTCTCGCGTCAGCAAGACCTGCACGCCATGGCCAGACTGGCGGTTGAGCGGCACGGACGCATCGACGTGCTGGTCAACTGCGCCGGGGTCAACGTGTTCCGCGACCCGCTGCAAATGACCGAAGAAGACTGGCGTCGTTGCTTCGCCATTGATCTGGACGGCGCCTGGTACGGCTGCAAAGCCGTGCTGCCACAGATGATCGAGCAGGGCGTCGGCAGCATCATCAACATCGCTTCGACCCATTCCTCCCACATCATTCCCGGTTGCTTCCCGTACCCGGTGGCCAAGCACGGCCTGCTCGGCCTGACCCGGGCGCTGGGCATCGAATACGCGGCGAAGGGCGTTCGGGTCAACGCTATCGCGCCGGGCTACATCGAGACGCAACTCAACGTCGATTACTGGAACGGCTTTGCCGATCCGCACGCCGAGCGTCAGCGAGCATTCGATCTGCACCCGCCGAAACGTATCGGCCAGCCGCTCGAAGTGGCAATGACCGCCGTGTTTCTGGCCAGTGATGAAGCGCCATTCATCAACGCCTCGTGCATCACTATCGATGGTGGGCGCTCGGTGATGTACCACGACTGAATAGCTTGAGTTTCGGGTGGTGAACGCCGTCTGAAATCCAATCATCATACGATATGACTATTTTCAACAGGCTTTGCAGCAGTACGTGTCACGCCACCACACCTGTGGCGAGGGAGCTCGCTCCCGCTCGGCTGCGCAGCAGTCGTAAATTCGGGCTGCGCGGTGTGTTTGATTGACCGAGGTAACCGGTTTTAGGGCCGCTTCGCAGCCCAGCGGGAGCAAGCTCCCTCGCCACAAGCTGTTTAATTTGCTCAAGAAAAATAACAAGGAGTCAGCTTATGAAACGTCGTTTCGGGATTCGTACCCTGTGCAGTGCCGCGCTGGCGGTCACCGCGTTCAGTCTGAGCAGTACGCTGCTCGCTGCCGACGCCGTGAAAATCGGTTTCCTGGTCAAGCAGGCTGAAGAGCCATGGTTCCAGACCGAATGGGCCTTCGCTGAAAAAGCCGCCAAGGACAAAGGCTTCGAACTGATCAAGATCGCCGTGCCGGACGGCGAGAAAACCCTCTCGGCCATCGACAGCCTTGCGGCGAACGGCGCCAAAGGCTTCGTGATCTGCCCGCCGGACGTCTCGCTCGGCCCGGCGATCATGGCCAAAGCCAAGCTCAATGACCTCAAAGTGATTGCCGTCGATGATCGTTTCGTCGACGCCAACGGTAAGTTCATGGAGGACGTGCCGTACCTCGGCATGGCCGCGTTCGAAGTCGGCCAGAAGCAGGGCAACGCGATGGTCGCCGAAGCGAAGAAACGCAACTGGGACTGGAAAGACACCTACGCGGTGGTCAACACCTATAACGAACTCGACACCGGCAAGAAGCGCACCGACGGTTCGATGAAGGCGCTCGAAGACGCCGGCCTGCCGAAAGACCACATCCTGACCGCCGCGCTGAAAACCCTCGACGTGCCGGGCAGCATGGACGCCACCAACTCGGCGCTGGTCAAGCTGCCCAGCGCAGCGAAGAACCTGATCATCGGCGGCATGAACGACAACACCGTGCTCGGCGGCGTCCGTGCCACCGAAGCGGCAGGGTTCGCCGCCGCCAACGTGATTGGTATCGGCATCAATGGCACCGACGCCATCGGCGAGCTGAAAAAGCCCAACAGCGGTTTCTTCGGTTCGATGCTGCCAAGCCCGCACATCGAAGGCTACAAGACCGCCGAGATGATGTACGAGTGGGTCACCACCGGCAAAGAACCGCCGAAGTACACGGCGATGGATGACGTCACCCTGATCACCCGCGAGAACTTCAAGCAAGAGCTGGAAAAAATCGGCCTGTGGAACTGATGGCTGCTCGATCGGTGTGAAGAGGTGACTCAGATGCACGCGCAAGTACACACACATGTAAACAGCAGCGGCGGCAGCCTGCGCTTCAACGGGATCGGCAAGACCTTCCCTGGGGTCAAGGCGTTGGACGCGATCAGCTTCGTCGCCCATCCGGGGCAGGTGCACGCCTTGATGGGCGAGAACGGCGCCGGCAAATCGACCCTGCTGAAAATCCTCGGCGGCGCCTACATCCCGAGCAGCGGCGAGTTGCAGATCGGCGAGCAGACCATGACGTTCAAGTCGACCGCCGACAGCATCGGCAGCGGAGTCGCGGTGATTCACCAGGAGCTGCATCTGGTGCCGGAAATGAGCGTGGCCGAGAACCTGTTTCTCGGTCATCTGCCGGCCAGTTTCGGCCTGATCAATCGTGGCGTCCTGCGCCAGAATGCCTTGGCCTGCCTCAAGGGTCTGGCCGATGAAATCGATCCGCAGACCAAGGTCGGACGCCTGTCGCTCGGCCAGCGGCAACTGGTGGAAATCGCCAAGGCGCTGTCCCGTGGCGCGCATGTGATCGCCTTCGATGAGCCGACCAGCAGCCTCTCGGCGCGCGAAATCGACCGTTTGATGGCGATCATCAGCCGCCTGCGCGAGGAGGGCAAAGTGGTGCTCTACGTCTCGCATCGCATGGAAGAAGTGTTCCGCATTTGCGATGCGGTGACGGTGTTCAAGGACGGCCGTTACGTGCGCACCTTCGATGACATGAGCCAGTTGACCCACGATCAACTGGTGACCTGCATGGTCGGCCGCGACATTCAGGACATCTACGATTACCGCAGTCGTCCACGCGGCGCGGTGGCGTTGAAGGTCGACGGTTTGCTCGGCCCGGGGCTGCGTGAGCCGGTGAGTTTCGAGGCGCACAAGGGCGAGATTCTCGGGCTGTTCGGCCTGGTCGGGGCCGGGCGCACCGAGCTGTTCCGCTTGCTCAGCGGGCTTGAACGCAACACCGCCGGACGCCTGGAATTACGCGGGCATGAACTGAAATTGCGCTCACCACGTGACGCGATTGCCGCCGGGATCCTGCTGTGCCCCGAGGACCGGAAAAAAGAGGGGATCATCCCGCTGGCCAGCGTTGCCGAGAACATCAACATCAGCGCGCGCGGTGCCAATGCCAGCCTCGGCTGCCTGCTGCGCGGGCTGTGGGAGAAGGGCAACGCTGACAAGCAGATCAAGGCGCTGAAAGTCAAAACCCCGCACGCCGGTCAGCAGATCAAATTCCTGTCCGGCGGCAATCAGCAGAAGGCCATTCTCGGTCGCTGGCTGTCAATGCCGATGAAGGTGCTGCTGCTCGACGAGCCGACTCGCGGCATCGACATCGGGGCCAAGGCCGAGATCTACCAGATCATCCATAACCTGGCCGCCGACGGCATTTCGGTGATCGTGGTGTCCAGCGACCTCATGGAGGTGATGGGCATTTCCGACCGCATTCTGGTGCTCTGCGAAGGCGCGCTGCGCGGCGAAGTCAGCCGCGACCAGGCCAATGAATCCAACCTGCTGCAACTGGCTTTGCCGCGCCATCGCGCTGACGGCGTGGCGAACTGAGAGGTGACTATGATGACCATCCAAAACAAGGCGCTGCCGACTCCCCGCAAACCGCTGGACCTGCGGCGCTTCCTCGACGACTGGGTCATGCTGCTGGCGGCCATCGGCATCTTCGTCGCCTGCACGCTGCTGATCGACAACTTCCTCTCGCCACTGAACATGCGCGGGCTGGGCCTGGCGATTTCCACCACCGGCATTGCCGCGTGCACTATGCTCTACTGCCTGGCGTCGGGGCACTTCGACTTGTCGGTAGGCTCGGTGATCGCTTGCGCCGGCGTGGTGGCGGCGGTGGTGATGCGCGACACCAACAGCGTGTTCCTCGGCGTCAGCGCGGCGCTGGTGATGGGCCTGATGGTCGGGCTGATCAACGGCATCGTGATTGCCAAGTTGCGGGTCAATGCGCTGATCACCACGCTGGCGACGATGCAGATCGTCCGCGGTCTGGCCTACATTTTTGCCAACGGCAAAGCGGTGGGCGTGTCGCAGGAATCGTTCTTCGTCTTCGGCAACGGCCAGTTGTTCGGCGTGCCGGTGCCGATCCTGATCACCATCGTCTGCTTCCTGTTCTTCGGCTGGCTGCTGAACTACACCACCTACGGGCGCAACACCATGGCCATCGGCGGCAACCAGGAAGCGGCGTTGCTCGCCGGGGTCAACGTTGACCGGACCAAGATCATCATTTTTGCCGTACACGGCGTGATCGGCGCACTGGCCGGGGTGATTCTGGCATCGCGCATGACCTCCGGGCAGCCAATGATTGGCCAGGGTTTCGAGCTGACCGTAATTTCGGCTTGTGTGCTCGGCGGCGTGTCGTTGAGCGGCGGGATCGGCATGATCCGGCATGTGATTGCCGGGGTGCTGATTCTGGCGATCATCGAAAATGCGATGAACCTGAAGAACATCGACACGTTTTATCAGTATGTGATTCGCGGTTCGATTCTGTTGCTGGCCGTGGTCATCGACCGCCTCAAACAACGCTGATTCCATCTGTCGAAGCATAATTTTGTGGCGAGGGAGCTTGCTCCCGCTCGGCTGCGCAGCAGTCGCAAACCCGGACAGTGCGGTGTGTCAGACTCACCGCTGTCACCGGATTTGGGGCCGCTCTGCAGCCCAGCGGGAGCAAGCTCCCTCGCCACAGGTATGCATTCCTTCTGTCCGAACCGCTAAAAACTTCTTGCCCGCTCGCGCCCGTTTCGGGTATCACTTTGTACATGATTAGACAGGTACGATTTGACAAGAAACAACGGGTGGTCGACGAACTCGTCCGGCGCATCGAAAGCGGCCTCATGGAGGACGGCTTTCTATTGCCCGGCGAGCATCAGTTGGCTCAGGAATTCAACGTCAGCCGTGGCACGTTGCGCGAGGCGCTGGCCGAACTGAAGCGGCGCAATTACATCGCCACGCAAAGCGGGGTCGGCTCCATTGTCACGTTCGACGGTGTAGCGCTCGATCAGCGCAGCGGCTGGGCGCAGGCGCTGGCCGACAGCGGGGCGCTGATCAACACTGAAGTGCTGCGCCTGGAAGCGGTGACGCGGCCTGATCTGCTCTCGCGGTTCGGCACCGACCAATTCATCACCCTCGACCGCCGCCGCCGCTCCAACGACGGCACCCTGGTGTCCCTCGAACGCTCTTTGATGCCAGCCACCGGCGGCCTGGAAAGCCTGCCGCGCGTCGGTCTGATCGACAACTCGTTGACCATTACCCTCGCGGCCTACGGCTACATCGGCGAACGCGGCGATCAATGGATCGGCGCCGAACCGCTGAATGCCGAGGACGCCGAACTGCTCGGGCGCCCGACTGGGACCGTGTTCCTCAAGGCCCTGCGCACCACCTACGACCGACAGAACCGTTTCATGGAACAGGTCGAAAGCCTGCTCGACCCGGTGCATTTCCGCCTGCACCTGCAATTTGGAGAATCGAAATGACCGCGCTCAACCGTGCCCTCGGTGCGTTTTACGGCCTGGCCCTCGGTGATGCGCTGGGCATGCCGACGCAATCGCTGAACCGCGAAACGATCAAGACCCGCTTTGGCCGGATCACCGATCTGCAGGACGCCGGTCCCCTGCAACCGATTGCCGCCAACATGCCCAAAGGCTCAATCACCGACGACACCGAACAGGCGATTCTGGTCGGTCAGTTGCTGGTCGAAGGCAAGGGTCGCATCGAACCGGCTGTGCTCGCCCAAAGGCTGATCGAATGGGAAGCCGAGATGCAAGCCAAGGGTTCGCAGGATCTGCTCGGCCCATCGACCAAACGTGCCATTGAAATGATCCTCGCCGGGCATTCGCCGGAGGAGGCCGGGCGTTACGGCACCACCAATGGCGCGGCGATGCGCATCACCCCGGTTGGCATCGCCGCAAACGTCGCCGATCCCGAGCGTTTCATTGCGGCCGTGGTGCAGGCCTGTCAGGTCACCCACAACACCACGCTGGGGATTTCCAGCGCGGCGGCGGTGGCGGCGGTGGTTTCGGCCGGGATCAACGGCATGGATCTGGGCGAGGCATTGAACCTTGGCCAGCAGATTGCGCAACAGGCCGAGGCACATGGGCACTGGGTCGCTGGCGGGCGCATCGCTTCGCGCATCAGTTGGGCGCGCAGCATCAGCGTCGACAGCGACAAGGCGCTGCTGGCGGATCTGCTGTACGACGTGATCGGCACGTCAGTGGCCTCGCAGGAATCGGTGGTGGTCTCGTTTGCCCTGGCGCAGCAAGTGGCGATCGGCGAGATGAGCGCGTTCGAAGCGTTGTGCATGGCTGCCAGCCTGGGCGGTGACACCGACACCATCGCGGCGATTCTCGGCGCCATGCTCGGGGCCTGCCTGGGCCTTGAGAGCTGGCCGGCGCCGATGATTGCCACGGTCAAGGCGGTCAATCATCTGGAGCTTGAGCCGTTGGTGCAGGGGCTGTTGGCCTTGCGTTGAGCATATAACTGTGGCGAGGGAGCTTGCTCCCGCTGGGCTGCGAAGCGGCCCCAAACCCTGCCGGCACCCTGTGTCAGACATACCTCATTGTCTGGATTACGACTGCTGCGCAGCCGAGCGGGAGCAAGCTCCCTCGCCACAAGAGCAATAAATTTTGCGTCATTGCCACAACCACAATAAAGGCAAACAGGAGCACTGTTCATGAGTTCATCAAACGTCGGGCCAAGCGCCGGGCAGCTGGAAACCCGGGGGATCGAGCCGGTGCCGGAAGCCGAGTGCAACGGCCATCCGCTGCAACTGTTCTGGGTCTGGTTTGCGGCCAACATTTCCATTCTCGGACTGCCGCTGGGCGCTACGCTGGTGGCGTTTCGCGGGCTGGCAATCTGGCAGGCGATCATTGTCGCGATTGTCGGCGCAGCCGGTTCGTTTGCGGTGGTGGGAATCATCTCGATTGCCGGCCGCCGCGGCCGCGCGCCGAGCCTGACCCTGTCGCGGGCAATCTTCGGCGTGCGCGGTAACATCGGCCCGACCCTGGTCTCGCTGATGTCGCGGCTGGGCTGGGAAACCGTCAACACCACCACCGCCGCATTCGTGTTGCTGTCGCTGTGCTCGATCCTGTTCGGCTCACCGGTTGAAGCGAAAAGCGCGCCCGTGCTGACCCTGCTCTTCATCGCCATTTTCGTGTTGCTGACCCTGTCGGTTTCCGGCCTCGGTCACGCCACCTTGCTGGTGATCCAGAAGTGGGCGACCTACGTGTTCGGCGCGCTGAACATTCTGGTCGGCGGCTTCCTCTGCGCGACCATCGACTGGAGCGCGGTGTTCAACGCCACGCCAGCGCCGCTGAGCGCGATGATCATCGGCATCGGCACCATGGCCGCCGGCACCGGGATCGGCTGGGCTAACGCCGGTGCGGACATGTCGCGCTATCAGCACCGCAGCGTCAAGGCTGTACGGCTGGTCGCCTCGGCGGCGTTCGGTGCGGGGATTCCGCTGGTGCTGCTGATCACCCTCGGCGGCCTGCTGTCGGTGGGCAACAACGATCTGGCATCGGCGACTGACCCGATCGTGGCGATCCGCGACATGCTGCCAACGTGGATGGCTGTGCCGTACCTGATCACCGCATTCGGCGGCCTGCTGCTGTCGAACAACCTGTCGGTGTACTCCGCCGGTTTGACCACGCTGACTTTGGGTCTCAAGGTCAAACGCGTCTACGCAGTGGTGGTCGACATCGTGGCGATCTTCGCCGGTTCGATCTACTTCATGCTGATCGCCGACAGCTTCTACGGCCCGTTCATCACCTTCATTTCCCTGCTGGCGGTGCCGATCACCGCGTGGGTCGGGATCTTCGTGGTCGACCTGATTCACCGTCACTACTACAGCCCGAAAGACCTGCTCGACGTCAGCCCGAGCAGCGCCTACTGGTACAGCGGCGGCATCGAGTGGCGTGCGTTCGGCGCCTGGGCGATTGCCATCGTGCTCGGCTTCAGTTTCACCACCATCGGCACCACCGCCGAGAACGTCTGGTTCAAGGGCTTTTTGTCCGACTCGTGGCTGGGGCACAACGGTCTGGGCTGGATCGTGACCTTCGTGGTGGCCGGTGGCATTTACTTCGTCCTCGGCGGGGCGAAAGACCGCCGCGCCGCGCAAGTCGAGAATGCTCATGCCTAAGATGTTGCACACCGGCCAGGTCATCATCGACCTGGTCATGGCCGTGGATCGGTTGCCGCAAATCGGCGGCGATGTGCTGGCGCAGTCTGCCGCGTTCGAGGCCGGCGGCGGTTTCAACGTGATGGCCGCTGCCGTGCGCAATGGTTTGCCGGTGGTTTATCTCGGTCGCCACGGCAGTGGGCGTTTCGGTGATCTGGCGCGTCAGGCGATGAAGGATGAAGGCATTCATATCGGCATCCCGACGCCTGCGCAACGCGACACCGGGATTTGCGTGGCGCTGACCGATGCGTCGGCCGAGCGCAGTTTCATTTCCTACATCGGCGCTGAAGGTGAGGTGACCGAGGAGGATTTGAACAGCGTGGCCGCCGAGGCGGGCGATTACGTTTATGTGAGCGGCTACAGCCTGCTGCATGCAGGCAAGGCGCAAGCTTTGCTGGACTGGACGCTGGCGCTGCCGGACGCGATCAACGTGTTGTTCGATCCGGGCCCGCTGGTCGAGTCGCCGGACTCGGCGTTGATGCAAGCGCTGCTGCCGCGCATCGATGTGTGGACCAGCAACGGCGTCGAGGCGTTGCGCTTCACCGGAGCTGCGGACATTGGCGCGGCACTGGACCGACTCGCCGAACACTTACCGCAAGACGTGCTGTTGGTGGTACGCGACGGGCCGCAGGGTTGCTGGATTCAGCAGGCCGGTGAACGTCGGCATGTGCCGGGGTTCGCCGTGAAAGCCGTGGACAGCAACGGTGCGGGGGATGCGCATGCCGGGGTGTTTGTCGCCGGGTTGGCGCAGGGCTTGGATGCGCATGAGGCGGCGCGGCGGGCGAATGCGGCAGCGGCTTTGGCAGTCACGCGATGGGGGCCGGCGACAGCGCCGGGGGCGGCTGAAGTGGATGGGTTTATCCGCGAGTCCTGCGGCGACTGAACTGACGCTTTCGCTGGCAAGCCAGCTCCCACAGGTTTACAGGGTGAAACGCAAATTTGTGTACCCCGGAGTCACTGTGGGAGCTGGCTTGCCAGCGATAAGGCCTTCAGCCTCACAACACATATCAGCCCGCTTTGCGCAACGCCGCAATCAACTCATCCTTGCGCATCGAAGAGCGCCCGGCGATATTCTTCGCCCGCGCCTCTTTCCTCAGACTGTCCACAGTCTGCGTCTCGCGCGACGCCTTGCTGTCGCGCGCATGTCCCTCGCGACTGGCCACCGCTCGCCGCGATGATTCTTTGCGATCTTCGGACTTGGCACTCGCCGGTTTTCTGCGTCCGGAGCCGCCAGCCTTTTCGCCGCCGCCCGACTGTTTGTTGACCGTCGCCCAGGCCCGCGCTTCGGCTGCATCCTTCGACAAGCCTTTTTTCTCATAGCTGTCTTCGATGTGTTCGGCCTTGCGCTTCTGTTCGGCGGTGTATTTGTCTTTGCTTCCACGAGGCATGGGATTTCTCCTTGCACCAGTAGATGGGTTTCATATGTAGGAGCAGCCAGCGGCAGCTCCTGCATGATCATGTGTTCACACAACCACCGCTTCTAGACATCCAGCTTTCTCGCCGCTTCAACGCCCGCGGCACTGAGCTTGATCGGCAGATTCAACGAGTGTTCGCCGGCTTCATTGCAGGTCACATGACCATGGTGAATCAGTCCGCGATCCTGCAGGGCGGCGAGGGCGCTGGCCACGACTTTCTCACCGCGATAGTTGTCCAGCACCTCTTTGCCCAATCCACTCGGATGGGCGTGCAGCAGGCGGGTAAGGACTTCTTTTTCCAGGTTTTTATCGACGTTCATGGTTACCTCTTCATGGATGTGAATAGGACGCTCGCGTCGGCGAACTACTGCCCGCTGCCTTCGGAACCCGAGCCACCGGTAGTGGTTTTCGAGCCGATGCCGGGGCCGGCGTTATCGGGTGTTGCGGGGGAGTCGGGGGTGTTCATGCCACCCTGGCGGCCGGGGTCACTGCCTTGGGTGCGTGGGTCGGTGCCCGTGGCAGGTGGCTGGTTGATCAACGGAACCCCGGAGCCATCGGTGTTCATGCCTGGGGCACTGTTAATGGCCGGGGCGCGCGGTGATGGAACCGGATCGGTGGGACCGGTGCCCGCTGCAGTGGTAGAAGCGGCGAAAACCGCAGGGCTCAGCAGGGCGGCGAAAACGAGGGCAGTCAACCTTGACGGGATCATAGGGCTTCTCCAGTGATTGGAATCCTTACCTGTGTTTGGTCTGCCCCTGAATCGGATTGGTGCCTGATGATCGACGAACGGTCTATTGGCGAAGTGCGGCATCAATGCCGATCTCTTCCTTGAACTGCTCCATGAAACCCTTCAGACGCTGATGGCGGATCTGCGCCAGACGCTGCCCGGCGGCAGTCTGGAAACCGTCGGCCAGGTGCAGCAGCTTGGTCTGAAAGTGGTCGAGGCAGAAGCGTGTGTCGTCGTAGTCGCGCTCCTTGGCTTCAGGGTCCAGCGGGTCATACAACGCACTGCCCATGCGCCCGGCGACGTAGAAGGTGCGGGCAACGCCGAGCATGCCCAGCGAGTCGAGCCGATCGGCGTCCTGGACCAGTTTCGCTTCGAGGGTCAGCGGGGTGATGTTGGCGGAAAAACTGTGGGCTTCGATGGCGTGGCTGACGGCGGCGATTTTGCTTTCGGGCCAATCCAGATCGGCCAACACGTTGGCGGCTTTGTCAGCGGCAAGGCGCGAGGCCTGCGAGCGCAGCGGCGAGTTCTTTTCGACAGCTACGCAGTCGTGCAGCAGCACGGCGGCGAGCAATACTTCGAAGTCGCCGCCTTCCTCGGCCTGCAAGGTGCGCACGGTGTGCCAGACCCGTTGCAAGTGAGCGAGGTCGTGGGCACCGTCGTCGGAGGTCTCCAGAGCGTGGGGCAGCAACTCGGCGGAGAGTGAGGTGAGCGGCGCAAAAGCAGTGGCGTTCATGAACATCCTTGCAGACTTACCTGAATTTTGAAGCCCATGATACTTCTGTGGTGAGGGGATAAATCCCCTCACCACAAGGTTCTCTACCAGGTATGGAATGTGACGAGCGCCGCCCACGGCTTTAGTATGGCGCTTTCCCTTTTCCGACAAGGCCCGTTCATGACGATCGAAATCCGCCCGGCGACCCCCAGCGATGCGCCGCAAATCCTCGCCTTCATCACCGAACTGGCAGATTTCGAAAAGGCCCGCCACGAAGTGATCGCCAGCGTCACCGATATCGAGCGCAGCCTGTTCAGTGAAGGCGCCACGGCCCATGGTCTGATCTGCCTGCGTGACGGTGTGCCGATCGGTTTTGCGGTGTTCTTCTTCAGCTATTCGACGTGGCTCGGCAGCAATTGCCTGTACCTCGAAGACCTCTACATCACCCCCGAACAACGCGGCGGCGGGGCCGGCAAAACCCTGTTGCGGCATCTGGCGAAAATCGCCTGCGACAACGACTGCGGGCGCTTCGAATGGAGCGTGCTGGACTGGAACACCCCGGCCATCGAATTCTACAAATCCCTTGGTGCGCAGCCGCAGGAAGAGTGGGTGCGCTATCGCATGGATGGCAAGGTGTTGCGGGAGTTTGCCGAGGGATGATCGTCAGGGCGTCGATGTGGTTTTGGCGGTGTCATCATCAGTCATTTCCCAATTGCCGCTGAGCAACCCATCAAGTGTCTTTCGCACGGAAATCTTGAAAGCCCCGGCCTTCTCTTCATCGAAGGCCGCTTTCCAGTAGGTGTAGCCCTGGCTGAAATCCGGAATCTGCGCCGTTTCTCCCACGCGCCGAGTCAGGCTGCGCTGCAAAGCCTCGGCCTGGAAAGGCAGGTGGGGCATTGCGGTGAACTCGCCTCCGGTGACCGGGTTGATCATCCGAATGCCATCAACGCGGATATGCACGACGGTGCCGTAATGCGGATAACCTTCGATTTTGAGGATGGTCAAGGTCGAGGCTTCTTCACCCGGCCGGGTGTTGTAAGCCCAGATATCACCCTCCTTGATAGCGGGCAAGGCGCTGGCAATCGCCGCGAAGCAGAGTGCGCCACAGAGCAGTAACGCCGTTAAAGCGGTTTTCATTTTTTCTTCCCTGAACATATCGAGAGCGGTCGTCGCATGGACGCGGCCGGCATTTTAAAGATTTGGCAGAGAAACGCTTGTTACACTTGTAAGTCCCATAATGTGGGAATGATATTTATATATTGAGATTTATCTGCGCCAAGGTTTATAGTCCGTCGCACTCACTGCCAAAAACAAAACAGGTGATGCGATGCAGGCGCAATTGATCGCGCTCGATTGGGGGACGACCTCATTACGTGCTTACAAACTCGCGGCGGGCGCAGTGGTGCTGGAGCAGCGTGCGCTGTCGTCCGGAATCATGCAGTTACCGAAGACGCCTCGAGTCATCAACGGTGGTGAATGCTCCGACGGTTTTGAATTGGCCTTCGAAGAGGCGTGTGGCGACTGGCTTGATGCGCAGCCGGATCTGCCGGTGATCGCCTGCGGTATGGTCGGCAGCGCCCAGGGCTGGCGCGAAGCGGCCTACTGCGAAACGCCGGCAAACGTCGCCAATCTCGGAAACTCCCTACAAACGCTGGTCAGCCTGCGCGGCACACGGGTGCATATCGTGCCGGGCGTGATCCAGCGCTCTCGTCTGCCCAATGTCATGCGCGGTGAAGAAACCCAAGTCCTCGGCGTACTGCAGAACCTGCCGGCCGAGGCGGGCGGCGATCTGTTGATCGGTCTGCCGGGCAGCCATTCCAAGTGGGTGGAAGTGATCGACGGCTGCATCACGCATTTCGATACGTTCATGACCGGCGAAGTGTTCGCCGTGCTCAGTGAACACAGCATTCTCGGGCGTACCCAGCAACAGGGTGCAGCGTTCGATGGGCTGGCGTTTGACCGTGGCGTGCAAGTGGCGCTGTCGGCGGACGGCGAACTGGGCGTGCTCTCCACATTATTCAGTGCACGCACCTTGGGCCTGACCGGCGAACTGGCCCCGACGGCGCAAGCGGATTACCTGTCCGGGCTGATGATCGGCCATGAACTGGCGGCGCTTGCCGCCGTGCAGCGGCGTCGGCGCCACAGCGTGCATCTGCCTGCAATCATCCTTATTGGCAACGCGCAACTCTGCGCCCGTTACGGCCGTGCCCTCGAGGCTTGCGGTTTCGCTCGCGTCACGCTGGCCGAGCAGGCCACCGAGCGTGGCCTGTGGCAACTGGCGCTGGCCGCCGGACTGCTCGATTCCTCATCCCGTTAACCCTGACTGGAGGCCTGACATGCTCAAGCAAGCATTGGCACAAAACGGTCTGATCGCAATCCTGCGTGGCCTGCATCCGCAGGAAGCCGCTGCTGTCGGAGAAGTCCTGTATGCCGCCGGATTTCGCGTCATCGAAGTACCGCTCAATTCCCCGTCGCCGTACGAAAGTATCCGCATCTTGCGTCAGACCTTGCCCGCCGATTGCCTGATCGGTGCCGGCACGGTGTTGACCCCGGAGCAGGTCGAGCGGGTGAAAGAGGCGGGCGGCCAAGTGATTGTCATGCCGCACAGCGACGCCAAAGTGCTGCGTGCGGCGAAAGTGGCGGGGCTGTACCTGTCGCCGGGTGTCGCCACGCCGACCGAAGCCTTCGCGGCACTGGAGGAGGGCGCGGACATTCTCAAGCTGTTCCCGGCCGAGCAGATGGGCCCGGCGGTGGTCAAGGCGTGGCTCGCGGTGCTGCCTTCCGGAACGGTGCTGGCGCCGGTCGGCGGGATCACCCCGGACAACATGCAAGCGTTCATCGACGCCGGCGTGAAAGGTTTCGGCCTCGGTTCCGGACTGTTCAAACCGGGCATGACGGTTGAGCAAGTGGCGGCCAATGCCAAGGCCTACGTGGCTGCCTGGAAGGCCCTTCGCTGAGATTTATCCGGCGCTGCGTGCGCTGCATCTAACAAGAGAGACAAGCAGATGAAAATCACCAAACTCACCACCTTCATCGTCCCGCCGCGCTGGTGCTTCCTCAAGGTCGAAACTGATGAGGGCGTGACCGGTTGGGGCGAGCCTGTGGTCGAGGGCCGCGCCCACACTGTCGCCGCTGCCGTTGAAGAGTTGTCCGACTACCTGATCGGCAAAGACCCACGCAACATCGAGGACATCTGGACCGTGCTGTATCGCGGCGGCTTCTACCGTGGCGGTGCGATTCATATGAGTGCGCTGGCCGGTATCGATCAGGCGCTGTGGGACATCAAGGGCAAGGCCCTCGGTGTGTCGGTCAGCGATCTGCTGGGCGGTCAGGTGCGCGACAAGATCCGCGTGTATTCGTGGATCGGCGGCGATCGTCCGGCCGACACCGCACGCGCCGCGAAAGAGGCGGTGAGCCGTGGTTTTACCGCGGTGAAAATGAACGGCACCGAAGAACTGCAGTTCCTCGACTCCTTCGAGAAAGTCGATCTGGCCCTGGCCAACGTTGCCGCCGTGCGCGATGCGGTCGGGCCGAACGTCGGTATCGGCGTCGACTTCCACGGTCGGGTGCACAAGCCGATGGCCAAGGTGCTGATGAAGGAGCTCGACCCGTACAAGCTGATGTTCATCGAAGAGCCGGTGCTCAGCGAAAACTACGAAGCGCTGAAGGAGCTGGCGCCGTTGACCAGCACACCGATAGCCCTGGGCGAGCGGCTGTTCTCGCGCTGGGATTTCAAACGGGTGTTGAGCGAAGGTTACGTCGACATCATCCAGCCGGATGCCTCGCATGCCGGTGGTATCACCGAAACCCGCAAGATCGCCAACATGGCCGAAGCCTACGACGTGGCGCTGGCGCTGCATTGCCCGCTGGGGCCGATTGCGCTGGCGGCGTGCCTGCAACTGGATGCGGCTTGCTACAACGCGTTCATTCAGGAGCAGAGCCTGGGCATCCATTACAACGAGAGCAACGATTTGCTCGACTACGTGAAGGATCCGCGGGTGTTCGACTACGACCAGGGCTTCGTGAAGATTCCGAACGGGCCGGGGCTGGGTATCGAGATCAACGAGGAATACGTGATCGAGCGCGCTGCCGTCGGCCACCGCTGGCGCAACCCGATCTGGCGCCATGCCGACGGCAGTTTTGCCGAGTGGTGATTCCCTGAATCACCTGTGTCCCCCTGTGGGAGCGAGCCTGCTCGCGAATGCTATGTCACATCCGACATCGATGTGACGGACCCGACGCTTTCGCGAGCAGGCTCGCTCCCACAGTGTTGATCTCCATGGATGGGAGATGGCGTCAATGACCTCAAATAATCATAAGAAGAGGCACCCCCCATGCCAACGCAAACCCTCACCGGGCAGGCGTCTTTAGTCACGCCCAGCCGCAAGCGATTTTTCATCATGGTGCTGTTGTTCATCACCGTGGTCATCAACTACCTCGACCGCAGCAACCTGTCGATTGCCGCGCCTGCGCTGACCAGCGAACTGGGCATCGACCCGGTTCACGTCGGGCTGATTTTCTCCGCATTCGGCTGGACCTACGCCGCGATGCAGATTCCCGGCGGCTGGCTGGTGGATCGGGTGCCGCCGCGCATCCTCTACAGTGTCGCGCTGCTGCTGTGGTCGCTGGCCACGGTGCTGCTCGGTTTTGCCGCGAGTTTCATCGCGCTGTTCGTATTGCGCATGGCGGTCGGCGCGCTGGAAGCCCCGGCCTATCCGATCAACAGCCGCGTGGTCACCACCTGGTTTCCCGAGCGCGAGCGGGCCACGGCGATTGGTTTCTACACCTCCGGGCAGTTTGTCGGCCTGGCGTTTCTGACCCCGGTACTGGCCTGGCTGCAACATGAATTCGGTTGGCACATGGTGTTTGTCGCGACCGGTGCGGCGGGCATCATCTGGGCGGCGATCTGGTACGCGGTGTATCGCGAACCGCGAGATTTCAAGGGCGCCAACAACGCGGAGATCGACCTGATCCGCGAGGGTGGCGGACTGGTAGACATTCAAGCGCAAGCAACCAAGGCCTCATTCAGCTGGACCGATCTCGGCATCGTCCTGAGCAAACGCAAGTTGTGGGGCATCTACCTCGGCCAGTTCTGTCTGAACTCGACGCTGTGGTTCTTCCTGACGTGGTTCCCGACCTATCTGGTGAAATATCGCGGCATGGACTTCATCAAGTCCGGCCTGTTGGCCTCGCTGCCGTTTCTCGCGGCGTTTGTGGGCGTGCTGTGCTCGGGATTCTTTTCCGACCTGCTGATCCGCCGTGGCTGCAGCGTGGGCTTCGCGCGCAAGTTGCCGATCATTGGCGGGCTGCTGATTTCCACCTCGATCATCGGTGCCAACTTCGTTGAATCGACACCGCTGGTGATTGCCTTCCTGGCGCTGGCGTTTTTCGGTAACGGATTGGCATCGATCACCTGGTCGCTGGTCTCGACCCTCGCTCCGGCGCGGTTGCTGGGGCTGACCGGCGGGGTGTTCAACTTCATCGGCAACCTGTCGGCAATTGCCACGCCGATTGTCATCGGTTTCCTCGCCAGCGGTGATTCGTTCGCCCCGGCGATTACTTACATCGCGGTTCTGGCGCTTATCGGTGCATTGTCCTACGTGCTGCTGGTGGGCAAGGTCGAGCGTATCGAGTTGTAGTCGTCTGCGTCGGGCGACCATAATGCCGCCCGTTCCCTCGCTCAACGGTAAAGGCTGGATATGCAGGAAGACGCCCCGGAAAAAACCAAGGACGCCGCCCCCACCGGCACCCAGACGCTGCTTCGCGGCCTGGGCGTGGTGCACGCGGTGGCCAGTGGCGCCCGCGATTTGAAAGAGATTGCCCGGCTGATCGGCACCACGCGCAGCACCACCCATCGTCTGGCCAGTTGCCTGGTGGACGAGCGCTATTTGCGCGTAGTGCCGCAAATCGGCTATCTGCTGGGGCCGAAGCTGATCGAGCTGGGGTTTCAGGCGCGTGAAGAGTTGCCGCTGGTGAGTCTGGCCGGGCCGTATCTGGACGAGTTGTCGGCGCTGACCGGCGACACCGTGCACCTGGGCATTCGCGAAGGCGACGAGGTCTTGTATCTGCTGAAGAATCCGGGGCGTAACGGCCCGGAAATGCGCTCGCGGGTCGGCCACCGCATGCCGTTGGCGCGCACCGGGATCGGCAAGGCGTTGATGCTCGATGATGCGCCGCAGGATTGGCAGCGGCTGTACGACATCAGCCTGCCGGCGGGTGGGAAAAGTCAGTTCTGGCCGCAGCATCCCCAGCAATCGTGGGAACAGCTCGAGCAGCGCATGACCGAGTACGTGGCCGGCGGCTACGCCTTCGATCTGGAGGACAACGAACCGTCGATCCGCTGCGTGGCGGCGCCGATTCGCGATGCGAGCAAGCGCATTGTCGCGGCGATCAGCATCGCCAGCACCGTGCCGTACATGCCGCTGGAAAAAATGGCCGAGCTGATCCCCCTGATCAAAGGGGTCACAGCCCGGCTCTCGGCGGAGCTTGGCTTGAAGGTTTAAAGCTTCAAGGTCGCCATGTCGATCACGAAGCGGTACTTCACGTCACCGGCAATCATCCGCGCGTAAGCTTCGTTGATCTGGCGGATGTCGAGCATTTCGATGTCGCAGGTGATGTTGTGCTCGGCGCAGAAATCCAGCACTTCCTGGGTTTCGGCGATGCCGCCGATCAACGAGCCGGCCAGTACGCGACGGCCCAGCACCAGATTGGCGGCGTGCACGGGCGGATCGATCGGTTCGATCAGGCCGACCAGAATGTGCACGCCATCAAAGCGCAGGGTTTGCAGGTACGGGTTGAGGTCGTGCTGCACCGGAATGGTGTCCAGCAGGAAGTCGAAACGGCCCGCAGCGGCGGCCATTTGCTCGGCATCGGTGGAGACGATCACATGATCGGCGCCCTGACGACGGCCTTCTTCGGCCTTGCTCGCCGAACGGGTGAACAGCGTGACTTCCGCACCCATGGCCTTGGCGAACTTGATGCCCATGTGGCCGAGGCCGCCCATGCCGAGAATCCCGACCTTGTCGCCGGCCTTGACCCCGTAGTGCTTGAGCGGTGAGTAGGTGGTGATGCCGGCGCAGAGGATCGGCGCGGCGCTGGCCAGATCCAGCTTTTCCGGAATGCGCACCACGAAGTGCTCGCTGACCACGATGCTGTCCGAATAACCGCCCATGGTGTTGCTGCCGTCGACCCGGTCCGGGGTGGCGTAAGTCATGGTCGGGCCTTCGAGGCAGTATTGCTCGAGGTTCTGCTGGCAGGCGGCGCAGGTGCGGCAAGAGTCGACCATGCAGCCGACACCGACCAGATCGCCGACTTTATGTTGAGTGACGTTGGCACCGATGGCAGTGACTTTGCCGACGATTTCATGGCCGGGCATCAACGGATACACGGCGATGCCCCATTCGTTGCGCGCCTGGTGGATGTCGGAGTGGCAGACGCCGCAGTACAGGATCTCGATCGCCACGTCGTCGGCGCGCGGGCTGCGGCGTTCGAATTTCATCGGGGCGAGGGGAGTGGTGGCCGATTGAGCCGCATAACCGATAGCGGTGTACATGAGAAACCTCGCAGAAGCAGTGACAGGTGAGGTGGCGCATTTTGGGCGCCGACTGCCGCTGCGGCCATGACGATTCCTCCGGGTCTCATGCCTAATCCTCCGGCATGCAGGTCTGGGCAAGCGCATTGGCAAAAGGATCTGCGATGATGCTTGCATGCCTTTTTCCGTGACTTTTTTGAAGACCCCTCCGATGCAGTTGACTCGCCACCTTGATGCCAATGCCACGCTGGTTTCGCTGATCGAGCCGCTGGCGCTTTGCGACGGTTACAGCCAGACCGGGTTACCCGGTGTGCAGGTGTTGCGCGCCAGTTGCGACGTGGCGCGTGGCCCGCACATTTACGAGCCGAGCCTGATGATCATCGCCCAAGGCAGCAAACTGGCGTTCCTCGGCCCGCGCACCATGGAATATGGCGCCGGGCACTACCTGATTCAGGCGCTGCCGGTGCCGTTCGAGTGTGAAACCTTTGCCTTGCCGGATGCGCCGTTGCTGGGTGTATCGGTGGCCATCGACCGGGTGTTGCTCGGCGAACTGGTGCTGGCCATGGGGCTGGCGCCGGGGCGGCACATTCCGGCGCAGACACCGGAGTCGATGACCTCGGTGGTGCTCGACGATGACATGCGTGGCTGTGTCGAACGCTTGCTGCGTTGCCTGCACGATCCGCTGGAGCGGCAGATTCTCGGACCGGCGCGGGTCCGCGAATTGTTGTTCACTGCGTTGCGCGGGCCGCAGGCCGATGTGTTGCGCGCACTGGTCGAACAGCAGGGGCAGTTCGCCCGGGTCGCGGCGTCGATCAGCCATCTGCATGCGCATTACACCGAGCCGCTGAATGTCGAGACGTTGGCCAGTTGCGCGAACATGAGCTTGTCGTCTTTTCACGAGCACTTCAAGCGCAGCACGCTGTTGTCGCCGGTGCAGTATCTCAAGCGCCTGCGCTTGCTCAAGGCGCAGACCTTGCTGGTCGCCGAAGGGCTGGGCGTGGCGCAGGTGGCGCATCGGGTGGGGTATCAGAGCACGTCGCAGTTCAGTCGCGAATACAAGCGCTACTTCGAGCGCAGTCCGGGCGAGGAACGCGTGGCCTGAGAGTTTGCGTGACCCTGTGGGAGCTGACTTGCCAGCGAAGGCGGTGATCCAGGCTGCCAAGATGTCGACTGACACGGCCCCATCGCTGGCAAGCCAGCTCCCACAGGGGATGATGTGATGCATTAAATTTTGGGCAACAAAAAGGCCCCCATTTCGGGAGCCTCGTTGTTCAGCGATGCGACTTACATGTTCGGGTAAGTCGGGCCGCCAGCGCCTTCCGGCGTGACCCAGGTGATGTTCTGCGAAGGGTCCTTGATGTCACAGGTCTTGCAGTGCACGCAGTTCTGGGCGTTGATCTGGAAGCGCTTTTCACCGTCTTCCTTGGTGATCACTTCATATACACCGGCCGGGCAGTAGCGCTGTGCCGGTTCGTCGTACATCGGCAGGTTGCGGCTCAGCGGAATGCTCGGGTCGGTCAGCTTCAGGTGGCACGGCTGTTCTTCTTCGTGGTTGGTACCGGAGATGAACACCGAGCTCAGTTTGTCGAAGCTGAGTTTGCCGTCCGGCTTCGGATAGTCGATCTTCTTACAGTCGGCCGCGAGCTTCAGACAGGCGTAGTCCGGTTTGGT
Organism: Pseudomonas sp. m6p; assembly: GCF_055760375.1. Classification (NCBI taxonomy): domain Bacteria; kingdom Pseudomonadati; phylum Pseudomonadota; class Gammaproteobacteria; order Pseudomonadales; family Pseudomonadaceae; genus Pseudomonas; species Pseudomonas sp. m6p. The sequence goes on along the minus strand of NZ_CM147084.1, from coordinate 3,896,946 downwards.
GTCGTGCAGGGTGAACGGCAGTTTGCCGCCGAAGATATTCTGGTCCAGCCAGTTGAAGCCACCGCCGACAATCGCGCCGAACTTGTGGATCGCCGGGCCGAAGTTGCGGCTGGCAAACAGTTCGTCGTAGAGCCAGCTCTTCTTGAACGCGTCGACGTAAGTGGTCAGCTCTTCGGTGCCATCCTTCTCGGCGAACAGGGCGTCGGCCACCGATTCCGCGGCGAGCATGCCGGACTTCATCGCGGTGTGGCTGCCTTTGATCTTGGCGAAGTTCAGGGTGCCGAGGTCGCAACCGATCAGCGCGCCGCCCTTGAAGACCATTTTCGGCAGCGAGTTCAGGCCACCTTTGCAGATGGCGCGGGCGCCGTAGCTGACGCGTTTGCCGCCTTCCAGGTACTGCGCCAGCACCGGGTGATGCTTGAGGCGCTGGAACTCGTCGAACGGCGACAGGTAAGTGTTGCTGTAAGACAGGTCAACGATCAGACCGACCACAACCTGGTTGTTTTCCAGGTGATAGAGGAACGAGCCGCCGGTGTTTTCGGTGCCCATGATGTCCAGCGGCCAACCGGCGGTGTGCACCACCAGGCCTGGCTGGTGTTTGGCCGGGTCGATTTCCCAGATTTCTTTCAGGCCGATGCCGTAGTGTTGGGCGTCGGCCTCGCTGTCGAGGTTGTAGCGCTTGATCAGTTGCTTGCCGATGTGGCCACGGCAGCCCTCGGCGAACAGCGTGTACTTGCCACGCAGTTCCATACCCGGGGTGTACAGGCCTTCTTTCGGGTTGCCTTCACGGTCGACGCCCAGATCACCGGTGATGATCCCGCGCACGATGCCGTTTTCGTCGATCAAGGCTTCCTGAGCGGCGAAGCCCGGGTAGATTTCCACGCCCAGGTTCTCGGCCTGCTGGGCCAGCCAGCGGCACAGGTTGCCCAAAGAAATAATGTAGTTGCCTTCGTTGTGCATGGTCTTGGGCACAAAGAAGTCAGGGATTTTCTGCGCGCTGTCGGCGTTTTTCAGCACGAAAATGTCATCGCGGGTGACCGGCGTGTTCAGCGGGGCGCCGAGTTCTTTCCAGTCCGGGAACAGTTCGTTCAGAGCGCGTGGTTCGAACACGGCACCGGACAGGATGTGTGCGCCGACTTCGGAGCCTTTTTCGACCACGCAGACGCTGATTTCCTTACCGGCTTCGGCGGCCTTCTGCTTCAGACGGCAGGCGGCGGACAGGCCAGCGGGGCCGGCACCGACGATGACCACGTCGAATTCCATGTATTCGCGTTCCACAGGCTATCTCCTACTCAAGGCTCAACAGTTTTTTTTCTAATTTGGAGGTTCGGTGTCGCATCCGTTATTGCCTTTACGTTAACGTCAAGGGTAATAATGGGCAAACCACCTTTCTCTCTAGGCGGCGCATTATATCTACACCACTCCGAGCGTCCAATACAAACGTTTGTTTGAATCGGCTCCAGCCCAGAGAAATCAAAGAAGCGCGGCTTATGAACGGCCATTTTGCCGTATTGACCGGAATAGGCGTTCCGGTCAAGATACGGGCGGTTTTGCGCTCGCCGTAGGCAGACTGGCGGTTTCAAGAGCACCTCTAAAGACAGGGCACAGGCAGTTCAAGGTGATGCGCAGCGCAACTCCGGCGCGCAGTTTACACACCGTGCGATTCAATGACCCGTTGGTCACCACTGACGAACGGTCATCGCCCCCAGCCAGCGTTTTTAGAGGTGCCCTTGTGCCCGATGAGCATCAACCGCCAGGTTCGCCTAGGCGACTTTCTTTTCACCGGAGAGTAACGAGGAATCCATGAAGGTTCTTGTAGCTGTCAAACGCGTTGTGGATTACAACGTCAAGGTTCGCGTCAAGGCGGACAATTCCGGCGTAGACCTCGCCAACGTCAAGATGTCGATGAACCCGTTCTGCGAAATCGCAGTGGAAGAAGCCGTACGCCTGAAAGAGAAAGGTGTTGCGACTGAAATCGTCGTCGTCTCCATCGGCCCGTCCACCGCTCAGGAACAGCTGCGTACCGCACTGGCTCTGGGTGCCGACCGTGCCATCCTCGTCGAATCCGCTGAAGACCTGACTTCGCTGGCTGTGGCCAAGCTGCTCAAGGCTGTGGTCGACAAGGAACAGCCTCAGTTGGTGATCCTGGGCAAACAGGCGATCGACAGCGACAACAACCAGACCGGCCAGATGCTCGCTGCACTGAGCGGCTACGGTCAGGGCACTTTCGCTTCGAAAGTCGAAGTCTCCGGCGACAGCGTTGCCGTGACCCGCGAAATCGACGGCGGCGCGCAGACCGTTTCCCTGAAACTGCCGGCCATCGTCACCACCGACCTGCGTTTGAACGAGCCGCGCTACGCGTCCCTGCCAAACATCATGAAAGCCAAGAAGAAGCCTCTCGAAGTGCTGACTCCGGACGCTTTGGGCGTTTCCACCGCCTCCACCAACAAGACCCTGAAAGTCGAAGCGCCGGCTGCACGCAGCGCGGGTATCAAGGTCAAGTCGGTGGCTGAACTGGTCGAGAAACTGAAAAACGAAGCGAAGGTAATCTAAAAATGACTATCTTGGTAATCGCTGAACACGACAACAAAGTGCTGGCCCCGGCCACGCTGAACACCGTGGCTGCTGCTGCCAAAATCGGCGGCGACATTCACGTACTGGTTGCAGGTCAGGGCGCTGGCGCCGTGGCCGAAGCTGCGGCGAAAATCGCAGGCGTGAGCAAAGTCCTGAGTGCTGACAATGCCGCTTACGCGCATCAGTTGCCGGAAAACGTTGCTCCGCTGGTAGCCGAGCTGGGCGCTGGTTACAGCCACATCCTGGCTGCCGCCACGTCCAACGGCAAAAACATCCTGCCGCGTGTTGCCGCTGCACTGGACGTTGACCAGATCTCCGAGATCATCTCGGTAGAAAGCGCCGACACCTTCAAGCGTCCGATCTACGCCGGTAACGCCATCGCTACCGTGCAATCGACCGCTGCGATCAAAGTGATCACCGTGCGTGCCACCGGTTTCGACCCGGTTGCTGCTGAAGGTGGTTCGGCGGCTGTTGAAGCCGTTGCTGCTGCGCACGACGCCGGCACTTCCAGCTTCGTCAGCGAAGAACTGGCCAAGTCGGATCGTCCTGAGCTGACCGCCGCCAAGATCGTCGTTTCCGGCGGTCGCGGCATGCAGAACGGCGACAACTTCAAACACCTTTACGCCCTGGCCGACAAGCTGGGCGCCGCCGTCGGTGCTTCCCGCGCCGCGGTCGACGCAGGTTTCGTACCGAACGACATGCAGGTCGGTCAGACCGGCAAGATCGTTGCGCCGCAGCTGTACATCGCCGTCGGTATCTCCGGCGCGATCCAGCACCTGGCCGGCATGAAAGACTCCAAAGTGATCGTTGCGATCAACAAGGACGAAGAAGCGCCGATCTTCCAGGTGGCCGATTACGGTCTGGTGGCGGATCTGTTCGAAGCAGTCCCTGAGCTGGAGAAGCTGGTCTAATCCGGCGGCTTCACTTATAAAGAGCCCGGCCTTCTGGTCGGGCTTTTTTTTGTCTCGAATTTGAGTGGGAGCGTTTGCCATGGATCTGCGCCGCAGGTTGTTATTGGGATTGATCCTGTTGCCGGGGATGGCTGCGGCTGCCGGCAAATGCGAGCGCCTCGTCGTTACCGGCAGTCCGGACGCGCCGCCGTACTTGTGGCAGGACCCGCAGAATCCCAAACATCTGATCGGCGCCAGTGCCGACCTGTTGCAGCAAGTGGCCAAGGATCTGGGGATCAAGGTCGAGCTGCTCTACGCCGGCAAACGCGCGCAGGCCCTCGACGAAGTGCGCAGCGGGCGCATGGACATGCTGGCGGACACGCCGCTGATGTTCAATGAGCTGGAGAATCTCGACTACGTCTATCCGCCGTTGCTCGAAAACGACTACCTGGTGTGGACGCGCAAAGGCTCGACGCTCGCCTACAGCGAAGCAAAAGACCTGCGCGGGCACGCTGGCGGGTTGTCGGAAAAGTCTCGAATGACCCAGGCTTTTGGCACTTTCGCCGAGCAGAATCTGACCCTGACCCGGACGGCAAACCTCACTCAGGCCTTTCAGAAACTTCTGCTGGGCGAAGTGGAATATGTACTCGCTGGGCGCTATTCGGGCATGGCTGCCGCGCAGGCATTAGGCATGGCCAATGATCTGCTGGCGTTCGAACAGCCGATTGACCGACCAGGATTGTTCCTCGCGGTTTCGCATAACTCGGCCTGCAACGATCCGTGGTTGCGCGGACAGCTCGCTAAAAAGATGACAGAATTGCCCGCGTCCGGACTGACCGAGGCCGCGCTGCAACGCAATATCGAGCGCTGGAAGGCCCAGCAGCAACAACCGCAGCCACCTGTCAGTGCCCCAAAACAGTAGGGATTCTTAGTGAGTATTCGACCTCTTTTCGCGGCCATGGCCGTTCTGGCCCTGGCCGGCTGCGCCAACGATCCGGCACCCCATGAGCAAATGCGCCTGACCGAGCAGGCCATCACCCAGGCCAAGGCCGTCGGTGCGACCGCCGATGAAATGCCGGAAATGAAACTGGCCGAAGACAAGTTCAACCGGGCCAAGGGCAACATGACCGACGAGTCTTTCAAGAACGCCCGCATGCGCGCCGAACAGGCCGAGCTGGATGCGCGTCTGGCCGAAGCCAAAGTGCTGACGCAAAAAAGCGAAGAGCAACTCAACGTGCTCAACACCCGCATCATCCGTCTGCGCAAGCAACTGGGAGATGCCCAATGAGCCTCAAGTCCAAAATCCTCGGCGGGATGATTCTGGCCGGTTGCGCAAGCCTCTATGGCTGCGCCGGTCAACACGGCGAAACCGCACTGCAACAGGCTGGCAGCGACTTTCAGAAGGTCAAGGAAGATTCCAATGTGCTGCGTATCGCGCCAAAGGATGTGATCCGCGCCGGTGAGTCGCTGGCCCGCGCCGATCGCCTGTCCACCTATTGGGGCAGTGGCGCGGACGTGGTGCATTACGCCTACTTGAGTCAGCGCTACAGCGAAATCGCTCGCGAACACACCAATCTGGTGCTCAACGAAGAGCGCGCGGCGAAGCTTGAACTGGAGCGTCAGCGTCTGCAGCTGGCCCTGCGCGAGTCCAAACTGCTGAGCGTGCAGCAGCAGGGTAAATGGCTTGAGGAACAGATCGTGGCGTTGGCCACTACGCAGACCGATCGCGGTCTGGTGATGACCCTCGGCGATGTACTGTTCGACACTGGCGAGGCGGAGCTGAAGAACTCGGCCAATCGCGTGGTGTTGAAGATTGTGCAGTTCCTGCAACTCAACCCGAAACGTGTGGTGCGGATCGAGGGTTACACCGACAGCACCGGTGGCAAACAGGAAAACCTCAAGCTGTCGCGTGATCGCGCGCAAGCAGTAGCCGATGTGTTGATGGACCTGGGGATTGAGGACAAGCGGATTCAGGTCGAAGGTTACGGTGACGAATACCCGGTGGACGCCAACGCTTCCGAGCGCGGTCGGGCACAGAACCGTCGGGTGGAAATTGTCTTCTCCGACGAAAAAGGCCAGCTCGGCGCCGCCCGTTGAGGGTTGCGTCTCTGGAAAGCCCGGCCTGTCATGCAGCGCCGGGCTTTTTTACGACTGTCGAATAGCACGCAAATCCGTACAGTTTTGGCTGACACTGCACTGTACGGTCGACTATGGTGGCAACTGTCCCAGTACACTTCTAAACTGTTCCGGTATTGTTTCACACAAGAATAAAATGCCCGTGAAATCGAGTGCTGCGTCATGACCAACCTCTTGCTCTACCAACGTATTGCTCAACAATTGGCGGAAGACATCCGGCGCGGTGTCTATCAGCCCGGAGAACGCGTGCCGTCGGTGCGCAAGATGAGTTCGCAGCTCAATGTCAGCCATGCGACGGTGTTGCAGGCGTATGCCAATCTCGAAGATCAGGGCCTGATCCGCGCACGGCCGCAATCCGGTTACTACGTGCACCAGACCCCGGCACTGACGGCGCCGACCCCGGACATCGCCCGGGTCGAGCGCCCAGGCCTGGTCACCCGCGCCAGTATCATTCAGCAAGTGTTGGTCGAGTCTCGCCGCGAGGGGGTTTTCCCGTTAGGCGCTGCGGTGCCGAGTGTCGATTACCTCCCGGTTCGCGCACTGCATCAGCAACTGGCCAAGGTCACCCGATTCCACAGCCCACGCGCCTTCAGCTACATGTTCAGCCCGGGTTTCGAACCGTTGCGCCGGCAAGTGGCGATCCGCATGCGCGACGCCGGGGTGGTGGTCGATCCGTCGGAAGTGGTCATTACCCACGGCTGTGTCGATGCGCTGCAGATGTCGTTGCGGGTGCTGACCCGTCCGGGCGATCTGATCGCTGCCGAATCGCCGACCTATTACGGTTTGCTGCAACTGGCCGATCTGTTGGGCCTGAAAGTGATCGAGATTCCCAGCGATCCGGCCACCGGCATGAGCCTCGAAGCCTTGCAACTGGCGGCCAACCAATGGTCGATCAAGGCTTTGGTTCTGACCACGCGCCTGAGCAATCCGCTGGGCGGCACCATGCCGGAAGAACGGCAGAAACAACTGCTGCGTCTGGCTTCGGACTTCGATATCCAGATCGTCGAAGACGATATCTATGGTGAGTTGATGTTCGAACAGGGCCGCACCAAAGCCCTCAAGGCTTACGATCGACTGGATCGGGTGATTTACTGCTCGAGCTTTTCCAAAACATTGTCGCCGGGCGTGCGCGTCGGCTGGATGATAGCCGGCAAGTATCAGCAGGAAATCCAGCGTCTGCAGACCTTCACCACGCATTCGGCGTGCAGCGTGACGCAGATGGCGATTGCCGCTTATCTGGAAAATGGCGGTTATGACCGGCATTTACGGTACATCCGCCAGGAATACCGGAAAAATCTCAGCGCGTTCCAGTTGGCGGTGCAGCAGTACTTTCCCGAAGGTACACAGATGACCCGGCCCACGGGCGGTTTCATCCTCTGGGTGAGTCTGCCGGGCAGGGTCAATACCCAGGAATTGCATGTCCGCGCATTGCAGCAGGGCATCAGCATTGCACCGGGGCTGATCTTCAGTAATACCGAGCAGTTCAATCACTGCATCCGCCTGAACTGCGGCACACCGTGGAATCGCGAGGCGGAAAGGGCGCTGATGACCCTCGGTCTGCTGGCGACTCAACTGTGCCAGGAAACGGCTGGCGGTTTCTGAACGAGGGGCGCGTCGTGCTTGTCTTGTGACGCCCAACAGGCGAGCATATGGCCCTCTGCCGTTAGTGTTGTAGGGTTCATGAAAGCGATTTTGCCTGCTGCCTGGATATTGCTTGGTGTGTTGATGATGGGCCATGCGCCCGGTGTCATGGCAGCTGCCGTTCAGGAAAAGCCCGCAACGTCCGCGCCGGCAAACAAACCGGCGGCGAGCAAAAAAGCCGTTGCGGATAACAAAGCTGCGGCTAAAAAAGCCCCACAGAAGAAAGCCGCCGCGGTGAAGAAACGGCCCCCGGTCGCGTCCAAGTCGAAACCGGCCAGTGAGGTGGTGAAAACCAGATTGCCGCCGGCCAAGCTGGATCTGAGCCTGCCCAAGGACATGGTCCAGCAACTAAAACCCGCCGGTACTGTATCGCTGCCCAAGCATGAGGCGATCCTGCCGCAGATGTTCGGCGAGAAAAACAGCGGCTTCCAGCTCAATGGTCGCCTGCTCAGCAACGAAATGCAGTTGCAGCTGCGCAACGATGAGCGCCGTGATATCGAAGGCGCAGCACTGGATTTCGAGTTCAAGCAATAAATTCAATCGATCCGTGACCCGCGAACCAGACGCTTTGTCGGAGACTGGTCAGTCACATTCAGTTATCGGTAAAAACCCCGGTGCAGGGAATTTGAAACAACCGTTTTAGCGGTTACTCTGTCCGTGTCTCATTAACACATTGCCCGTCGCGAGGACTTGCTCGTCATGAAATGCCGTGAAGGCTGTGGCGCTTGCTGTATTGCCCCCTCCATCAGTTCTGCCATTCCAGGCATGCCCAACGGCAAACCTGCCGGCGAACGTTGCGTGCAACTCTCGGTCGAAAACCTGTGCAGCATTTTCGGCCAGCCGGAGCGTCCGGCGGTTTGTTCAGGATTTGCCGCCGATGTCGAAGTCTGCGGCAGCAGCTCCGAGGAAGCGATCAAACTGATCGGCTGGTGGGAGCAGATGACGGCGGCGTGATGTGTCAAACGAACGGAACTTCAACAATAAGGAATAAGACTATGGGTTCGCTGCATCGTATCGCTGTGTTGTGTGGTTTGACCGCTGTGCTGGCTACTTCGGTGGCTCAGGCCGAGGACTGGAAGGTCGCAAAGGAACAGGACGGGATCAAGGTCTCGCTGGCTGAAGTACCGGGCTCGGATTACAAGTCCTATCAGGGCGTGACTCTGATGAAGACCACGGTGGCCAAACTGCGTGCCTTGCAGGAAGACGTGTCCGGAGCCTGTGCGTGGATCTACGAGTGCAAGGCCCAGAAGCTGCTCAAGCACGAGGGCGATCAGAGTTGGACCTATACGCAGTTCAACACGCCGTGGCCAGTCACTTCGCGTGATTCGGTGCTGCACATCACCACCGTGGAGGGTGCCGATGGCAGCCTGACCCGCAACCTCGAAGGCTTGCCGAAGTACATTCCCGAAGAGAAAGGCTTTGTGCGCGTCACTCAGGTCAAAGGCTTCTGGAAGTTCGTGCCGAAAGGTGATCAGGTCGAAGTGACCTATCAAGTGCACACTGAGCCAGGCGGCAGCGTACCGGCCATGGTTGCCAACAAGTTTGTGGTTGATGCGCCGTTCAACACCCTTAAAGCCCTGAAAGAACGCGCCGAGAAGTAATTTTTCGCGCTGACAGCAAAACGCCCCGACCGAATCGGGGCGTTTTGTTTTGTCGTTATATTGTGTTTCCAGATATGCGCTGCACGAAATTTTCACAAAGCGTTCCTGACAATTCGCCCGCGCAATGCGTGCTGTCTGCGAACGATTGCCTTTATGAAAGAGTCGGGCAGCGGGGCACTAATCAATGGCAATGCTGCCGGTGATCGTGCAACATTTGCGCACCGCGCACGCCCCGGCGCCTGGAATGGCCAATAGAGGGCATGGCGCCGCTGTATTTTGCAACTTCAACTTCCAATGGGTCCTAAAACGACATGGCAAACCCGGACGCCCTGAATCAGCAGCGATCTTCCACTCGCCTGCTGCAACCGACCGTCAAATCGCATCTGGCCTACACCCTGTTGTGTGCCCTGGTCATGATGGTGATGTTTTCCGTGCTGCGCCTCGCGCTGCTGGTCTACAACCGCGAGATGATCCTCGATACCCCGGCTTCGACCTTTCTCGAAGCTTTCGCCAACGGCCTGCGTTTCGACCTGCGCCTGGTGGTCTACGTCTGCGTCCCGTTGCTGCTGGCACTGTTCAGTGCGCGGGCGATGGCTGCGCGTGGCTTCTTCCGTCTGTGGCTGACCGTGGCGTCCAGCATCGCGCTGTTCCTCGGCCTGATGGAGATGGACTTCTACCGTGAGTTCCACCAGCGCCTCAATGGCCTGGTATTTCAGTACGTGAAAGAAGACCCGAAAACCGTGATGAGCATGCTCTGGTACGGTTTCCCGGTGGTGCGCTACCTGCTGGCGTGGGTGATCGGCACCGTGATCCTGACCCTGGCCTTCAAGGGCGCGGATCGTGCAACCCGTCCGCGCGGCCCGTTCAGCGGCGGCAACGTCGGCACCCGTCAGGTGGCGCCGTGGTACACCCGCCTGGCGGTGTTCGTGGTCTGCCTGCTGATCTGCGTCGTGGCGGCCCGTGGCACCCTGCGTCAGGGCCCGCCGCTGCGTTGGGGTGACGTGTACACCACCGAATCGAACTTCGCCAACCAGCTCGGCCTCAACGGCACGCTGTCGCTGATCGCCGCTGCCAAGGACCGCATGGGCGAGGATCGCAACAACATCTGGAAAGCCACGCTGCCGCAGGAACAGGCGCAGAAAGTGGTGCGCGAGATGCTGGTGATGCCGGACGACAAACTGGTCGACGCCGACATCGCCGCCGTGCGTCGTGACTACACGCCACCGGCCGACAAGACCCTGCCGATCAAGAACGTGGTCGTGATCCTCATGGAAAGCATGGCCGGTCACTCGGTCGGCGCCCTGGGCGCACCGGGTAACATCACGCCATACCTCGACAAACTGTCGAAGGAAGGCCTGCTGTTCGACCGTTTCTTCTCCAACGGCACCCATACCCACCAGGGCATGTTTGCGACCATGGCGTGCTTCCCGAACCTGCCGGGTTTCGAATACCTGATGCAGACCCCGGAAGGCAGCCACAAACTCTCCGGCCTGCCGCAGCTGCTCAGTGCGCGCAAGTATGACGACGTGTATGTCTACAACGGCGACTTCGCCTGGGACAACCAGTCGGGCTTCTTCAGCAACCAGGGCATGACCAACTTTGTTGGCCGTAACGACTTCGTCAACCCGGTGTTCTCCGATCCGACCTGGGGCGTATCCGACCAGGACATGTTCGACCGTGGTCTGGTGGAACTGAAGGCGCGGGAAAACGGCAAGCCGTTCTATGCGCTGCTGCAAACCCTGTCCAACCACACGCCGTACGCCTTGCCGACGCCTTTGCCGGTGGAGCGCGTGACGGATCGCGGCACGCTCAACGAACACCTCACGGCCATGCGTTACGCCGACTGGGCCCTGGGTCAGTTCTTCGAGAAGGCGCGCAAAGAGCCGTACTTCAAGGAAACCCTGTTCGTCATCGTCGGCGACCACGGTTTCGGCAACGAGCGTCAGATCACCGAAATGGACCTGGGCCGCTTCAACGTGCCGATGCTGATGATTGCGCCGGGCATTCAGGAGAAGTTCGGTACCCGTGACCACACCGTGGGCACCCAGATCGACATCGTGCCGACCATCATGGGTCGTCTGGGTGGCGAAGTGCGTCACCAGTGCTGGGGCCGCGACCTGCTCAACCTGCCGGCCGGCGACACCGGTTTCGGTGTGATCAAGCCGTCGGGCAGCGAGCAGACCACTGCCATCGTCACCGCTGACCAGATCCTGGTCTTGCCGAAAGAGAAGGAAATGGCACCGAAGATCTACCAGTACCAACTGGGCGCGAACCCTTCTGCCGAGATCATTCCGGACGCACCGCGTACCGCCGAATTGAAACTCAAGCTTGAAGCGTTCCTGCAAACGGCGACCAAGAGCCTGATGGACAACACGGCCGGTGTGATCAACGGCAAGCCGGACTGATAAAACCGCTGCATAAAAAAGAGGCCTCTGAGGGCCTCTTTTTTTTGTCTTGGGGTTTTATATCCTGCCAAGTAACAGCAAAACCAACAGCACCACCAACACCACGCCAATAATGCCCGAAGGGCCATAACCCCAACTTCTGGAGTGCGGGAAGACCGGCAGACCACCGATCAGCAACAGGATCAGGATAATGATAAGAATTGTGCCCATGTCGATTTCCTTGTTTATAGCGTTCGAGAAGTCTTGGTATTCAAGGGCGACTGGAGGCTAACTAATTCCAGACGGCTTACAAATTCCGACCGGTGCGTATGAAAGAAAATTCAATGTTTTTTTAATGTATTTGGATGACTCGTTTATTTCCTTTGAAGCGCAAGATCAAAAGATCGCAGCCTTCGGCAGCTCCTACATCAGTTCCCTGTAGGCGCTGCGTAAGGCTGCGATCTTTTGATCCTGTATTCAGCATTCTGATGGAGCGTGGGTGGCCAGTGTTCCTTCGCTACACTCGGCGCATCTCCTACAGAACAACAAGGCTGTCTGCTATGCAAAATCGCATGATGATCACGGGTGCGGGCTCAGGTTTAGGTCGCGAACTTGCACTGCGCTGGGCGCGTGAAGGCTGGCAGCTGGCCTTGTCCGACGTCAGCGAACCTGGCCTGCAGGAAACCCTGAAGCGGGTGCGCGAGGCCGGTGGCGACGGGTTCATCCAGCGCTGTGATGTGCGTGATTACAGCCAGCTAACCGCGTTTGCCCAGGCCTGCGAAGAGAAGCTCGGCGGCATCGACATCATCGTCAACAACGCCGGTGTGGCGTCCGGCGGGTTCTTCAGCGAACTGTCGCTGGAGGACTGGGACTGGCAGATCGCGATCAACCTGATGGGCGTGGTCAAAGGCTGCAAGGCCTTCCTGCCGCTGCTGGAACAGAGCAAAGGCAAGATCATCAACATTGCTTCGATGGCGGCATTGATGCAGGGCCCGGCGATGAGCAATTACAACGTGGCCAAGGCCGGTGTGGTGGCGCTGTCTGAAAGTTTGCTGGTGGAGCTGGCGCAGCAGGAAGTCGGGGTGCATGTGGTCTGCCCGTCGTTCTTCCAGACCAACTTGCTCGACTCGTTCCGTGGCCCGACGCCAGCCATGAAAGCTCAGGTTGGCAAGTTGCTGGAAAGTTCGCCGATCAGCGCAGCCGACATCGCCGACTACATTTATCAGCAAGTGGCCGCCGGCGAGTTCATGATCCTGCCGCACGAGCAGGGACGCATGGCCTGGGCGATCAAGCAGAAGAACCCGCAACTGATCTACAACGAAATGACCACCATGGCCGATAAAATGCGCGCCAAGGCCAAACAAACCAACGGCTGAACTTGCCCCATGGGTGTCGCGTCGTTAGGGTGGCCGCAATTGTCACCCTGTCGAGAGGCATCAATGCTCAATTACCTGTGGTTCTTCCTCGCGGCGCTGTTTGAAATCGCCGGTTGTTTCGCCTTTTTCATGTGGTTGCGCCAGGGCAAAAGTGCCTTGTGGGTGATCCCGGCGCTGCTCAGCCTGACGCTGTTCGCCCTGTTGCTGACCCGTGTCGAAGCGGCTTACGCCGGTCGCGCCTATGCCGCCTATGGCGGGATCTATATCGTCGCGTCGATTGGCTGGCTGGCAGTGGTTGAACGGGTACGTCCCTTGGGTTCGGACTGGATCGGCGTGGCGCTGTGCGTGATCGGCGCCAGTGTGATCCTGTTCGGGCCGCGGTTTAGCGCCGCGTGAGGCGAGACTGTTTAGCGATTTGCAGGAAACGTCTGACGGGCGCAGCGCTTGCGGGTGTAGGGCAAGACTGAATTGCTCGCCACGCATTGTAGAGCGGGCGCGCACCGCGCATCTTCAGGGCTGGCTAACCCTTGAAGGACGAACTCCATGCTTGTACTCAGCCGTGTTGTGGGCGAGTTGATTTCCATCGGTGACGACATTTCCCTGCGGGTGTTGTCCGTCAACGGCTCCAGTGTGCGCTTTGGTGTCGAAGCGCCGCAGAAGATCAATGTGCACCGTTCGGAAGTCTACGAGCGGATTCAGCGCAAACAGGCCACCGAGAAGGTCCGCTAGTCGAACAGGTGCTTGGGCACATCGTGTTTGAGCATCAGTTGGCATTGTTCGCTTTCCGGGTCGAAGACGATCAGCGCCTGGCCTTTGGTCAGCGCCTGGCGTACGCGCAGCACGCGGGTTTCCAGCGGCGTGTCATCACCGTTGTCGGTGCCATCGCGAGTGACAAAGTCCTCGATCAGGCGGGTGAGGGTGTCGACTTCTAGAGCGTCGTAGGGAATCAGCATGAGCACCTCGGTTCAATCAATGGCGGGATGCTACGGCGATTGGTGGCTGGCTGCCAGTTTTGTGTGGGCAGTATCGGCCCTATCGCTGGCAAGCCAGCTCCCACAGAGTTTGATGGTGTACACAAACAACTGAGCCACCCCAAAAACTGTGGGAGCTGGCTTGCCAGCGATGGGGCCAGTCCAGCCACCACGGAAGCCCGGATCAGCTGTCGGAGCGCTGCCCCACCAGACTGTCCACCGAAGGCACTCGCGTATCGCTCTCCATTTGCGTGTCATGCTCGATCTGGTGACTGAAGCGATCCAGCGAAGCATTGGCCGGCGCGGCATCGCTGGCAAATACCGGCGGACTCAGAATGTACGCTCCAAGCAAACGACTGAGCGCCGCCAGACTGTCGATGTGCGTGCGCTCGTAGCCATGGGTTGCATCACAACCGAAGGCGAGCAGGGCCGTGCGAATGTCGTGCCCGGCGGTCACCGCCGAATGCGCGTCGCTGAAGTAATAGCGGAACAGGTCGCGCCTTACCGGCAGTTCGTTTTCGCTGGCCAGCCGCAGCAAATGCCGCGACAGGTGATAGTCGTATGGCCCGCCGGAATCCTGCATCGCTACGCTCACCGCGTGCTCACTGGAATGCTGGCCCGGCGCGACCGGTGCAATGTCGATGCCGACGAATTCGCTGACATCCCACGGCAAGGCTGCTGCCGCGCCGCTGCCGGTTTCTTCGGTGATGGTGAACAGCGGATGACAGTCGATCATCAATTCCTGACCGCTGTCGACGATGGCTTTGAGCGCAGCGAGCAATGCCGCAACCCCGGCCTTGTCGTCGAGGTGACGGGCGCTGATGTGGCCGCTGTCGGTGAACTCCGGCAACGGGTCGAACGCCACCACGTCGCCGACACTGATGCCCAGTGAGTCGCAATCGGCCTTGGTTGCGCAGTAGGCATCCAGACGCAGTTCGACGTGATCCCAACTGATCGGCATTTCGTCCACGGCGGTGTTGAACGCGTGCCCGGAGGCCATCAATGGCAACACGCTGCCGCGAATCACACCGTTGTCGGTGAACAGGCTGACCCGGCTGCCTTCGGCAAACCGACTCGACCAGCAACCGACCGGAGCCAGGGTCAGACGGCCGTTGTCTTTCACTGCTCGCACGGCGGCACCAATGGTGTCGAGGTGCGCGGAAACGGCGCGGTCGGGGCTGTTTTTCTTGCCCTTGAGCGTGGCGCGGATGGTGCCGCGACGGGTCATTTCGAAAGGGATACCGAGTTCTTCCAGACGCTCGGCGACGTAGCGCACGATGGTGTCGGTGAAGCCGGTGGGGCTGGGAATGGCGAGCATTTCCAGCAGGACTTTTTGCAGGTAGTTCAGATCCGGTTCGGGGATTTGTGTGGTCATGGAAACTCCTGATGAGTTGAGGCGCATCGATGGTTTCGATGAGGGAATTTGTGTTGCCTGTCAGGGCCTCATCGCTGGCAAGCCAGCTCCCACAGTGATTGGGTACACCGGTAAACCTGTGGGAGCTGGCTTGCCAGCGATGGGGCCGGTTCAGGCTCTACATGATCAAGAAACAGCCGGCTGACTGTGCGGAAACAACAGATCGACAAATCGCTCTGCCGTCGGCTGCGGCTCGTGATTGGCCAGTCCGGCGCGTTCGTTGGCTTCGATAAACACGTACTCCGGCTGATCCGCCGCCGGCACCATCAAGTCGAGGCCGACCATTGGAATATCCAGCGCCCGCGCTGCGCGGACGGCGGCATCGACCAGGGTCGGGTGCAGAATCGCCGTAACGTCTTCCAGCGTGCCACCGGTGTGCAGATTGGCCGTGCGGCGCACAAACAGGTGTTCGCCTGCCGGCAATACAGTGCTGTAGTCATAACCGGCCGCATGCAGGGTGCGCTGGGTTTCGTGATCCAGCGGGATCTTGCTTTCGCCCCCGGTGGCGGCTTGCCGGCGTCGACTCTGGGCCTCGATCAGCGCACCGATCGAATGATGGCCGTCACCGACCACCTCGGCGGGACGACGAATCGCCGCCGCCACCACTTCAAAACCGATCACCAGAATTCGCAGGTCGAGGCCTTCGTGGAAGCTTTCCAGCAGTACGCGGCTGTCGAAACGCTTGGCGGCTTCGATGGCCTGCTGCACCTCTTCGATGCTCTGCAGATCCACCGCCACGCCCTGGCCTTGTTCACCGTCGAGCGGCTTGACCACCACACGCTGATGCTCGTCAAGAAACGCCAGGTTGTCGTCGGCGTTGCCCGCCAGTTGCTGCGAAGGCAGCTTCAGGCCGGCGCCTTTCAACACTTTGTGGGTCAGGCTTTTGTCCTGGCACAGACTCATGCTGATCGCGCTGGTCAGGTCGCTCAGCGATTCGCGGCAACGTACCCGGCGCCCGCCATGGCTGAGGGTGAACAGCCCGGCTTCGGCATCGTCCACTTGCACGTCGATGCCGCGTCGATGCGCTTCCTCGACGATGATCCGCGCATAAGGATTGAAATTGGCTTCCGGCCCAGGCCCGAGGAACAGCGTCTGATTGATGCCGTTCTTGCGCTTGATGGCGAAGGTCGAGAGGTTGCGAAAGCCGAGTTTGGCGTACAGGTTCTTCGCCTGACGGTTGTCATGCAGTACCGACAGGTCCAGATAGCTGAGGCCGCGACTCATGAAGTGTTCGATCAAGTGCCGCACCAGCACTTCGCCGACGCCGGGCCGCGAGCACTGCGGATCCACCGCCAGGCACCACAGGCTGCTGCCGTGTTCCGGATCGTTGAAGGCTTTCTGGTGATTGAGGCCCATGACGCTGCCGATTACCGCGCCGCTGTCTTCATCTTCGGCGAGCCAGTACACCGGGCCGCCCTGATGATGCGGAGTCAGGCGCGTGGCATCGATCGGCAGCATGCCGCGTGCCTGATACAGCAGATTGATTGCTTGCCAGTCGGCTTCGCTTTGTGCCCGGCGAATGCGGAAGCCGCGAAAGACCCGGGTAGCCTGGCGGTAATCGCTGAACCACAGGCGCAGAGTATCGGACGGATCGAGAAACAGTTGCGTCGGTTCCAGCCCGAGAATCTGTTGCGGTGCGGCAACGTACAGGGCGATATCGCGCTCGCCGGGCTGCTCGTTGAGCAGTTCCTGCGCCAGCGTCGCCGGGTCAGGAAAGGTGTGACCGATCAGCAGCCGGCCCCAACCGCAATGCACGGCGATGGGGTCGGCGCCGAGTTCACTGCCGTCTTCGGCCAGACGCGCCTGCAAACGTTCATACGACGGTGTCTGGCCGCGCAACAGGCGTTGATTGATAGCCGTGGCGTGAGGTTTCATCAATCAGATTCCTTGTTCACTGAGCCACAGGTTCAGGGCCGCCAGCTGCCACAGTTTCGAGCCGCGCAGAGGCGTCAGCTGGCCTTGCGGATCAGTCAGCAATTTGTCGAGCATGGCCGGGTTGAACAGGCCGCGATCCTGGCTCGGATCCAGCAGCAGTTCACGCACCCAGTTCAGGGTGTCGCCTTGCAAATGCTTGAGGCCCGGCACCGGGAAGTAACCTTTCTTGCGGTCGATCACTTCGCTTGGAATGACCAGACGCGCCGCTTCTTTGAGCACTTGTTTACCACCGTCCGGCAGCTTGAACTGACCGGGAATCCTTGCGGAGAGCTCAACCAGTCGATAATCGAGAAACGGCGTGCGCGCTTCCAGACCCCAAGCCATGGTCATGTTGTCGACGCGTTTGACCGGGTCGTCCACCAGCATCACCGTGCTGTCCAGACGCAGCGCTTTATCGACCGCGGCCTCGGCGCCGGGTTGGGCGAAGTGTTCCTTCACGAAGTCGCCGGCTGCGTCGTTGGCGGTCAGCCATTTCGGCTGCACGGTGGCGGCGTAGTCGTCGTAGCTGCGGTCGAAGAACGCCGCGCGATAGGCCGCGTAGGGATCGGCCGCACCGTCGACCTGCGGGTACCAGTGATAACCGGCGAACAGTTCGTCGGCGCCCTGGCCGCTCTGCACCACTTTGCAGTGCTTGGCCACTTCGCGCGACAGCAGATAGAAGGCGATGCAGTCGTGGCTGACCATCGGCTCGCTCATCGCGCGGAACGCCGCGGGCAGTTGCTCGATGATCTCTTTTTCGTCGATGCGCAATTGATGGTGCTGCGTGCCGTAGTGTCTGGCGATCAGATCGGAATACTGGAATTCGTCACCGCGCTCGCCGCCGGCGTCCTGGAAACCGATGGAGAAGGTCGACAGGTTCTCCACGCCGACTTCACGCAACAGGCCGACAAGCATGCTCGAATCGACACCGCCGGAAAGCAGCACGCCGACATCCACCGCCGCCCGTTGACGAATCGCCACCGCTTCGCGGGTGCTGTCGAGCACGCGGTCGCGCCAGTCTTCGAGGGTCAGGTGTTTCTCATCGTCGTGCGGGCCGTAGGGCAGGGTCCACCAGGTTTTCTGTTCGGTGCGGCCATCGGCTTCAACGCGCATCCAGGTCGCTGGCGGCAGCTTTTCGATGCCCGCGAGCAAAGTGCGTGGAGCCGGCACCACTGCATGGAAATTCAGGTAGTGATTGAGCGCCACCGGATCGAGGATCGGGTTGATGTCGCCGCCCTTGAGCAGCGCCGGCAGGGCCGAGGCAAAGCGCAAACGCTGGCCGGTGCGCGACAGGTACAAAGGCTTCACGCCGAGGCGGTCACGGGCGATGAACAGGCGCTGGGCATCGCGCTCCCAGATGGCGAAGGCGAACATGCCGTTGAGTTTTGGCAGCAGCGCTTCACCCCAGGCGTGGTAGCCCTTGAGCAGCACTTCGGTGTCGCCACCGGAATAGAAGGCATAGCCGAGCGCTTCGAGTTCGGCACGCAATTCCGGGAAGTTGTAGATCGCGCCGTTGAAGGCCAGCGACAGGCCCAATTGGCTGTCGATCATCGGCTGCGCCGAGCCGTCCGACAGGTCCATGATTTTCAGGCGACGATGGCCGAGGGCAATCGGCCCTTGGGCATGGAAGCCCCACGCGTCGGGGCCGCGAGGGGCCAGGTGATGGGTGATTCGCTCTACCGCTGCAAGGTCTGCAGGTTGATGATCAAAACGTAACTCGCCAGCTAATCCGCACATAAAGTCCTTACCGGTTTTTCCGTTGGGGAGGGGGCATTCAAGTCAGGCCAAAATGGCCGGTACTCAGAAACTGACCCGCTGCAGATGTGGGAGTTTTAGAACGATGAGTTATAAGAGGGGGCGACTGACCAGCGGCCAGCCGCCGTTTTTCATTTGCCGCGAATCAACGTGCGCAACGCGAAACGGTTGGGATGGCAGGCCTCGGCGACACTTTTCGGCAGCGGCAGCGGCTCGTTGTCCAGCCACGCCGCGAGCAGTTCGCCCGACAGCGGCGCGGTGATCAGCCCGCGTGAACCATGGCCGCTGTTGACGTACAGGCCATCGAGCCACGGGCAGGCGATGTCCGGCACTTGTCGCGCATCCTTGCTCAACGCGGCATAGGCCTCGGCGAAGGCTTCGCGATCGGCGAGGGGGCCGACAATCGGCAGATAGTCAGGACTGGTGCAGCGAAATGCGGCGCGTCCTTCCAGAGTTTCCGGGGGCAGCTCATTGATGTGCAGACGCGCTACCAAATCGCTGGAGATCTCTTCGAGCATCGCCAGATTGCCCAGGTGTTCGGCGGTGGTCGGTGTCAGGTCGTCGCTGTTGAAGTCGAAACTGGCGCCGAGCGTGTGTTCGCCCAGACGTGCCGGGGCGACATAACCTTCGGCGCAGACCACAGTGCGCAGCGCCTGACTCTCGGCGGTTTGCGGCAGGCGCGTGATCTGCCCGCGAATGCGCTTGAGCGGCAGCTCGGCACTTTGCGCAAAGCGTTTGATCTCCGCCGCGCCGGCCAGCACCACCACCGGCGCGCTGGCGAGCACCCGTTCGCCGTCGAGGGCTTGCCACTGTCCCTCGACCTTGCGCAGTTCCAGCGCATCGTGATGCTTGAGCAGTTCGATGTTCGCCTGCGCGGCTTGCGCCTGGCACAGCGCGGGCGGATGCACCCAGCCCCCTTCGGGGTAGAACAGCCCGCCGTGTGCCACCGCAATCCCGGCTTGGATTTCGGCTTGCGGCTGATCGAGCCAGTGCACCAGGTCTTCCGGGAAGGCCGCGGCCAGTTGCGCCTGACGCTCGGCTTCCTTGGCGTTGAACGCCAGTTGCAGCACGCCGCAATCGTCCCAGTCGGTGCCGCGTTGCAGGGTTTCCAGCAGGCGGCGGGTGTAGCCGAAGCCGCTGACGATCAGTTGCGACAACGCCGTGCCGTGGGCCGACAGCTTCAGGTACAGCACGCCCTGTGGATTGCCTGACGCTTCCTGCGCCACCTCGGCATGCCGCTCCAGCAGACTGACCTGCCAACCGCGCGCCGCGAGACTGGCGGCCGTGGCACAACCGGCCAGTCCGGCGCCGATCACCAGCGCCCGACGTTCAGCGGTCAGCGGAGCAGGGCGGGCGAACCACGGTTTGTCCGGCAGCGGTGGCGCGACATCCTGCGGCCAGCCGAGAAATTCGCCGCGCAGGATCTCCCACTTGTGGCCGATGCCCGGGGTGCGTTTCATCTTGAACCCGGCGGCGTTGAGCAAACGCCTGACCCAACCGGTGCTGGTGAAGGTGCTGATGGTCGAGCCGGGGGCGGCCAGTCGAGCCAGTTCGACGAACAGTTCGGCGGTCCACATGTCGGGATTTTTCGCCGGGGCGAAACCGTCGAGAAACCACGCGTCAATCTGCGCATCGAGTTGCGGCAGCTGCTCCAGCGCATCGCCGATCAGCAGCGTCAGCGTCACTCGGCCATTGCCCAGAATGATCCGCTGAAAGCCCTGATGGATCGCCACGTAATGCTTGAGCAACTGATCGGCCAGCGGCTTGAGCTCCGGCCACAGGGCCAGCGCCCGTTGCAGATCCGCCGGACTCAACGGGTACTTTTCGACACTGACAAAATGCAGCCGCGCACCGGCTACTGCGTGCTGCTCGAACAGTTGCCAGGCGCAGAGAAAATTCAGCCCGGTGCCAAACCCGGTTTCGCCGATCACCAGTCGCCCGTGCGCCGGCAACGCGGCAAAACGCTCGGCCAGGCGATTCTGTTCGAGGAACACGTAACGGGTTTCATCCAGCCCCGACTGGTCGGAAAAATACACATCGTCGAACACCCGCGAGCGCGGGCGTCCCTGGTCATCCCAGTCGAGTTGGGCGTGGGGCAGTACAGGTTTCATGGCAGGCTCGGCAACGACAAGGCGGCCATTCTAGCCGATCGGGCGGAGGGTGCTTGATCCATGGCAAGTGATCCTTGGATCGAATGCAGGATCATCACCGGCTTTTGTGGCGAGGGAGCTTGCTCCCGCTGGGGTGCGAAGCAGCCCCAAAACCAGCGATCGCAATTTGTCTGGAGGACGGTGGCTGCAGGTCTTGCGACTGCTGCGCAGCCGAGCGGGAGCAAGCTCCCTCGCCACAGTTTGTTCATTCATCCCAATTGCCATGGTGTGCGGAATTTCTCCGCCGTGCCCGTGCCCAATCCGCTAGTCTTGCTGAATCCTGGAAGGAGCCGTCCCCATGTTTGAATCCGCCGAAATCGGCCATGCCATCGACAAAGAGACTTACGACGCGGCTGTGCCTGCCTTGCGTGAAGCACTGCTGGAAGCGCAGTTCGAGTTGCAGCAGCAGAAGCGTTTCCCGGTGATCATTCTGATCAACGGCATCGAGGGCGCCGGCAAGGGCGAGACCGTCAAGTTGCTCAACGAATGGATGGACCCGCGTCTGATCGAGGTGCGCACCTTCGATCAGCAGACCGATGAAGAACTGGCGCGGCCACCGGCGTGGCGTTACTGGCGGATGCTCCCGGCCAAAGGACGGATGGGCGTGTTCTTCGGCAACTGGTACAGCCAGATGCTTCAGGGCCGGGTTCACGGCCTGTTCAAGGATCCGCGTCTGGATCAGGCGATCAACGCCGCCGAGCGTCTGGAAAAGATGCTCTGCGATGAAGGCGCGCTGATCTTCAAGTTCTGGTTTCACCTGTCCAAGAAACAGATGAAAGCGCGGCTCAAGGCGTTGGCCGACGATCCGCTGCACAGCTGGCGCATCAGTCCGCTGGACTGGCAGCAATCGCAGACCTACGACAAGTTCGTCAAATACGGCGAGCGCGTGTTGCGCCGCACCAGCCGCGACTACGCGCCCTGGCACATCATCGAAGGCATGGACGCCAACTACCGCAGCCTCGCGGTGGGCAAGATCCTGCTGGAGGGCTTGCAGAACGCGCTCAAGCGTCCTGAGGTGCATACCGAAGAGGTCAACGCCGCCCCGTTGGGCACTGCCGTCGACGAACTCAACCTGCTCGACAGCCTCGACCTGAACCAGCAGCTGGAAAAGAAAGATTACGAAGAACAACTGATCACCGAGCAGGCGCGGCTGTCCGGGTTGATGCGTGACAAGCGC
Organism: Pseudomonas sp. m6p; assembly: GCF_055760375.1. Taxonomy (NCBI): domain Bacteria; kingdom Pseudomonadati; phylum Pseudomonadota; class Gammaproteobacteria; order Pseudomonadales; family Pseudomonadaceae; genus Pseudomonas; species Pseudomonas sp. m6p. The sequence continues at coordinate 3,874,963 of NZ_CM147084.1, read as the reverse complement.
ATGCGTCGCCATGCGTTGGTGGCGGTGTTCGAAGGCAATGATGCGGCGGGCAAGGGCGGGGCGATTCGCCGGGTGGCGGCGGCGCTCGATCCGCGTCAGTACAGCATCGTGCCGATTGCCGCGCCGACCGAAGAGGAGCGCGCGCAGCCGTATCTGTGGCGCTTCTGGCGACATTTGCCGGCACGCGGCAAGTTCACCGTGTTCGACCGCTCGTGGTATGGCCGGGTGCTGGTGGAGCGGGTCGAGGGCTTTTGCAGCCCGGCCGACTGGTTGCGCGCCTACAGCGAGATCAATGACTTCGAAGAGCAGATCGCCGACGCCGGGGTCATCGTCGTCAAGTTCTGGCTGGCGATCGACAAGGACACGCAGATGGAACGTTTCCAGGCCCGCGAGCAGATCCCGTTCAAGCGCTTCAAGATCACCGAGGACGACTGGCGTAACCGCGACAAGTGGGATGCCTACCGCGCCGCCGTGGGCGACATGGTCGACCGCACCAGCACCGAGATTTCGCCGTGGACGCTGGTCGAGGCCAATGACAAACGCTGGGCGCGGGTCAAGGTGCTGCGCACGATCAACCGAGCACTCGAAGAGGCGTTCGAGAAGTCCGACAAGCGCGCGAAAAAACACAAGGACTGAGCCGATGGGCACGCATACGCGGGGTGAATGATTGTCGCGGTCGGCGGCGGGGTGGACTTATCCTCGGTTGACTCTCCTCCGACAACAACAATTGAGGTATGCCATGCGTGAAGTGGTGATCGTCGACAGCGTGCGGACCGGCCTGGCCAAGTCCTTTCGCGGCAAGTTCAACCAGACCCGCCCCGACGACATGGCGGCCCATTGCGTCAACGCGCTGCTGTCGCGCAACGACATCGACCCGGCCAGCGTCGAGGACTGCATTGTCGGGGCCGGCTCCAACGAGGGCGCGCAGGGTTACAACATTGGTCGCAACGTGGCGGTGCTCTCGCGGCTGGGCACCCATGTGGCCGGCATGACCCTCAACCGTTTTTGCTCCTCGGGTTTGCAGGCGATTGCGATTGCCGCTAACCAGATTGCTTCCGGTTGCAGCGACATCATTGTCGCCGGTGGCGTTGAGTCGATCAGCCTGACCCTGAAAAGCGTCAACACCGATCACCTGATCAATCCGCTGCTCAAGCAGCAGGTGCCGGGCATCTACTACACCATGGGCCAGACCGCCGAAGTGGTTGCGCGCCGTTATGACGTGAGCCGCGAGGCCCAGGATCGTTACGCGCTGCAAAGCCAGTTGCGCACTGCCCAGGCACAGGCGGCGGGGCTGTTCAATGACGAAATTGTGCCGATGGCGGTCAAGTACCGGGTCGAGGACAAAAACAGCGGCGAGGTGCAGATCCTCGACGGCATCGTCGATCGCGACGACTGCAACCGCCCGGACACCACTTACGAAAGTCTCGCCGGACTGAAACCGGTATTTGCCGAAGACGGCTCGGTCACCGCCGGCAACTCGTCGCAGCTGTCCGACGGCGCGTCGATGACGCTGGTGATGAGTCTGGAGAAAGCCCTGCAACTGGGGCTCAAGCCGAAGGCGTTTTTCCGCGGCTTCACCGTGGCCGGTTGCGAGCCGGACGAAATGGGCATCGGCCCGGTGTTCTCGGTGCCGAAACTGCTCAAGGCCAAGGGCCTGCAAGTGGCGGATATCGATCTGTGGGAACTGAACGAGGCGTTTGCTTCGCAGTGCCTGTATGCCCGCGACCGGCTGGAGATCGACAACGAAAAATACAACGTCAACGGCGGCTCGATTTCCATCGGCCACCCGTTCGGCATGACCGGCTCGCGGCAGGTCGGGCATCTGGTGCGTGAGTTGCAGCGGCGCAATCTGCGTTACGGCATCGTGACCATGTGCGTGGGGGGCGGGATGGGTGCGACGGGATTGTTTGAGGCTGTTCGGTAAGCCTGGGGATAATTGTCGGCATTCAAGCCGTCATCGCTGGCAAGCCAGCTCCCACAGGTTCTGAAGGTGTTGCCTGTATTTGTGAACACTCTGGAACACTGTGGGAGCTGGCTTGCCAGCGATGGGATCAACCTGATGACCGGTTGGAATCCAGAAGCTGCATCCGCGCGATGTACGCTTTTATTTCCTGCTCAGCCTTCTCCGGGGAAGCGAACGGCCCTTCAAGGGTGTTCTCCCGCGTGCAGAAAAACAGTTCACCATTGACCCTACACATCCGCTCGCTGCGAAAGTGGGTGGCGGGGGCGCTGTCCTGGGCGCGCATTCCATACATGATCGGCCTCCTTGGTTGATGCGCTGAAAGGGATCCAATGAGCTTATGCCTGAAGCACTTGGCGCGCCCGGTCAGCCGATCAACGGCAAAACGTCAATTTAATGCTGCGACCTGCACAGTTTCATTCGCGGCCTGGCCGGAACTGTCCCTGTGTTGCGCCTGCGCGCGGGCCTAGAATGACCGCTCTCGTCAGCAGGCTTTGGGGTTCGCATGCACATTTCATCCGGTCGCTGGGTCTACGGTCTGTTCCTGGCGCTGCTGACGGCGTTCTTGTGGGGCATCCTGCCGATCAAGCTCAAACAGGTGTTGCAGGTGATGGACCCGATCACCGTGACCTGGTTTCGTCTGTTGGTCTCCGGTGGTTGCCTGTTTATTTATCTGGCGTCGGTCAAGCGTCTGCCGAGCCGCAAAGTCCTCGGCCCCCGGGGCGGCTGGCTGGTGTTGATGGCGGTGCTCGGGCTGGTGGGCAACTACGTGCTGTACCTGATGGGGCTCAATCTGCTCAGCCCCGGCACCGCGCAACTGGTGGTGCAGATGGGGCCGATCATGTTGCTGATCGCCAGCCTGTTTGTGTTCAAGGAGCGCTTCAGCATCGGTCAGGGCATGGGGCTGGCAGTGCTGCTGATCGGCTTCGTGCTGTTTTTCAATCAACGGCTGGCCGAGTTGCTGACGTCATTGTCGGACTACACCGCCGGCGTGTTGCTGGTGCTGTTGGCCTCGACCGTCTGGACGTTCTACGCGCTGGGCCAGAAGCAATTGCTCACGGTGTGGAATTCGTTGCAGGTGATGATGGTGATTTACCTGTTCTGCGCTTTGTTGCTGACGCCGTGGGTGCATCCGCTCAAAGCGCTGGAATTGAGCCCGTTGCAGGGCTGGCTGCTGCTGGCTTGCTGTATGAACACGCTGATTGCCTACGGTGCATTTGCCGAGGCGCTGGCGCATTGGGAGGCGTCGCGCGTCAGTGCGACGTTGGCGATCACGCCGTTGGTGACCTTTGGCGCGGTGGCATTGGCGGCGTGGATGTGGCCGGATTATGTGCATGCCGAACAGATCAATGGTCTGGGCTACGGCGGCGCGGTGCTGGTGGTGCTGGGGTCGGCGCTGGTGGCGCTGGGGCCGTCGTTGATTGCCGGGCTGAAGGCGCGGCGGATGCGGATTGCAGCCAGTTAGACCGCGCTGCTCCCATTCGCGAGCAGGCTCGCTCCCACATTAGAACGCTTTTCCAACATGAGAATGCGGTCGACTGTGGGAGCGAGCCTGCTCGCGAAGGCGGCCTGTCAGGCGCTACAAATCTTAGCCCTTGGCGCCAGCCTCGATCATGTTCTCCGGCCGCACCCAGGCATCGAACTCTTCATCGGTCAGATAGCCCAGTTGCAACGCCGCTTCACGCAAGGTCAGACCTTCGCTGTAAGCCTTCTTGGCGATTTCTGCCGACTTGTCGTAGCCGATGTGCGGATTCAACGCGGTCACCAGCATCAGGCCACGTTCCAGATGCTGCGCCATGACCTGCGCATCCGGCTCCAGCCCGGCGATGCAGTGCTGCTGAAAGTTGCTGCAGCCGTCGGCGAGCAGGCGGATCGATTGCAACACGTTATGGATGATCACCGGTTTGTACACGTTCAATTGCAGGTGACCCTGACTCGCCGCGATGCCGATGGTGACGTCGTTGCCCAACACCTGGCAGGCGAGCATCGACAGCGCTTCGCACTGCGTCGGGTTGACCTTGCCGGGCATGATCGAGCTGCCCGGTTCGTTGGCCGGCAATTTCACTTCGGCCAATCCGGCGCGGGGGCCTGAGCCGAGCAGGCGCAGGTCGTTGGCGATTTTCATCAGCGCCACGGCGAGGGTCTTCAAGGCGCCGGACAGGCTGGTCAGCGGCTCATGCCCAGCCAGCGCAGCAAACTTGTTCGGCGCAGTGACGAACGGCAGCCCGGACAGCGCGGCGAGTTCCGCGGCAATCGCTTCGCCAAAGCCGTGCGGCGAATTCAGACCGGTGCCGACCGCGGTGCCGCCCTGCGCCAGCTCACACACCGCCGGCAGCGCGGCGCGGATCGCTCGCTCGGCGTAATCCAGCTGCGCTATGAAACCCGACAGCTCCTGACCGAAGGTGATCGGCGTCGCGTCCATCATGTGCGTGCGACCGGTCTTCACCAGTTTCATGTGGCGCGCCGCCAGTTCGGCCAGACCACCGGACAGCTCGGCGATGGCCGGCAGCAATTGCTCCTGCACGGCTTTGGCCGTGGCGATGCTCATGGCGGTGGGGAAGCAATCGTTGGAACTTTGCGAGCGGTTGACGTGATCGTTGGGGTGCACCGGCGTCTTGCCGCCGCGCGGGTTGCCGGCCAGTTCGTTGGCCCGGCCGGCGATCACTTCGTTGACGTTCATGTTGCTCTGGGTACCGCTGCCGGTCTGCCAGACCACCAGCGGAAACTGGTCGTCGTGCTGGCCGTCGAGGACTTCGTCGGCGGCCTGCTCGATCAGGCGGGCGATGTCGGCGGGCAGGTCGCCGTTGCGGTCGTTGACCCGGGCGGCGGCTTTCTTGATCAGGGCCAGCGCGTGCAGTACCGGCAGCGGCATGCGTTCCTGACCAATGGCGAAGTTGATCAGCGAGCGTTGCGTCTGAGCACCCCAGTAGGCGTCGTCCGGGACTTCGATCTGGCCCAGGCTGTCGGTTTCGATACGGCTCATCGTGCACACTCCTGTTGGTCTGTTTGCGCAGTTTAGGCCCGGTCAGGCCCAGGTGGTTCCCTCGAACCGATTGTTGACCGGCAAAACCCGGCCAATCAAGCACGGCAAGGCTCGGGGGTTGAGCCACGAGGTTTTTTAGGCGCAGAATGGTCGCCCTTGGGGTTTGACCTCGCCTAGCTGAAAAGGAAACTCGATGACTCGTCTTCGTGCCATCTGCACCGCGGTTGCACTGGTTTGCGCCAGCGGCCAGGTGCTTGCCGATACCGCCAGCCACAACGCCAGTGCTGAAGCTTTCCTGACCCTGGCGCACGCTGACAAGCTGGGCACTCCGGTGTACATGCAAGTGCAGCAAATGTTCGCTCAGCGTTTTGAACAGACCAAAGCCCCGGAATCCAAAAAAGCCGTACTGGAAACCTACCAGGCCAAGGCCAACGCCGCGCTGGACCAGGCCATCGGCTGGAACAAGCTCAAGCCTGACATGGTCAAGCTCTACACCAGCAACTTCAGCGAATCGGAGCTGAAAGACCTGGTTGCGTTCTACCAGTCGCCACTGGGCAAGAAAGTCCTGGAAAAAATGCCACAGCTGACCCAGCAATCGGCCCAGATGACCCAAGCCAAACTGGAAAGCGCCGTGCCAGTCGTCAACAAGCTGCTCGACGACATGACCAACGAGCTGGCACCGAAAGGCGCTGCGCCGGCCAAGAAGAAGTAAGCGGAGTTCGTGATGAGCATGCAACAACGCATCGAATCGACGCTGGCTCTGCTTCAGCCTGAGCATCTGCAGGTGCTGGACGAAAGCCACATGCACAGTCGCGGGTTGCAGACCCACTTCAAGGCGGTGGTGGTCAGCGCGCAGTTCGAAGGCCTGAACCGGGTCAAGCGCCACCAGAAAGTCTACGGCACGCTCGGCGAGCTGATGGGCGAGTTCCATGCGTTGGCGCTGCACACCTACACCCCGCAGGAATGGGCAGAAGTCGGCGCCGCCCCGGCGTCGCCAACCTGTGCCGGCGGTAGCAAACACTGAGGATTGCGAGGGCTGCTGTGGCGAGGGAGCTTGCTCCCGCTGGAGTGCGCAGCACTCCCAAGATGCGAGTTTTGCGACTGCTTCGCAGCCGAGCGGGAGCAAGCTCCCTCGCCACAGAGTTTTGACAGATCCTAAATCCACTGTGTTTTTGCTAGAATCCGCAACGCGCCGCTCAGCCGGCGCGTTTTTTTTGAATCCGGTTCACCCTTTGCGAGGGTAGCCACCTGGAGAAATACCCATGACACAACCGATTGTCGTGGCGGCACTGTATAAGTTCGTCACCCTCGAAGATTACGTTGACCTGCGCGAGCCACTGCTCAAAGCGATGGTCGACAACGGCATCAAAGGCACGCTGCTGATCGCCGAAGAAGGCATCAACGGCACCGTGTCCGGCAGCCGCGAAGGCATCGATGGCCTGCTCGCCTGGCTGAAGAATGACCCGCGCATGATCGACATTGACCACAAAGAGTCGTACTGCGACGAGCAGCCGTTCTACCGCACCAAGGTCAAGCTGAAGAAAGAGATCGTCACCCTCGGCGTCGAAGGCGTGGACCCAAACAAAAAGGTCGGCACCTACGTCGAGCCGCAGGACTGGAACGCGCTGATCAGCGACCCGCAAGTGCTGCTGATCGACACCCGCAACGATTACGAAGTGGCGATTGGCACGTTCGAAGGCGCCATCGATCCGAAAACCACCAGTTTTCGCGAATTCCCCGACTACATCAAAGAGCACTTCGACCCGGCCGTGCACAAGAAGGTCGCGATGTTCTGCACCGGTGGCATTCGCTGCGAGAAAGCCTCCAGCTACATGCTGGGTGAGGGTTTCGAAGAGGTTTACCACCTCAAGGGCGGCATCCTGAAGTACCTCGAAGAAGTGCCGCAGGAAGAGACCAAGTGGCAGGGCGACTGCTTCGTCTTCGACAACCGCGTGACCGTGCGTCACGACCTCAGCGAAGGCGACTACGATCAATGTCATGCCTGCCGCACTCCGGTCAGTGTTGAAGATCGCGCCTCCGAGCACTACGTGGCCGGCATCAGCTGCCCGCATTGCTGGGACAAGCTGAGCGAGAAAACCCGCCGCAGCGCCATCGATCGGCAGAAGCAGATCGAACTGGCCAAGGCGCGCAACATGCCGCACCCGATCGGCTACAACTATAAACAAGCATCCACCGAGGCCTGATCATGACTGCGCGCCTGCTCTATGTGATGGATCCGATGTGTTCCTGGTGCTGGGGGTTCGCTCCGGTCGCCAAGGCATTGGTCGAGCAGGCGCAGGCAGCGGGAGTGGAGCTGCATCTGGTGGTCGGCGGCTTGCGCACTGGCAGCGGTGCGGCGCTGGAACCGACCACGCGGCGCTACATCCTTGAGCACTGGCAAGCGGTCACCGAGGCCACCGGTCAGCCGTTCAAGTTCGACGGCGCGTTACCTGACGGTTTTGTCTACGACACCGAACCGGCCTGTCGCGCAATCGTTACCGCGCGCAGCCTGGCACCGGATTGTGCGTGGAAACTGGTCGGCCTGATCCAGCAGGCGTTTTACGCTGAAGGTCGCGATGTTACCCAGGCCAGTGTGCTGGTGGAGCTGGCTGAAAAGGCTGGCGTGCCGCGCATCGAATTTGCTGCCTTGTTCGATCATGCCGACCAACACAAAGCGACTCAGGCGGATTTCACTTGGGTGCAGGATTTGGGCATTGCCGGATTCCCGACCCTGCTCGCCGAACGCAATGGCCAACTGGCGCTGTTGACCAACGGCTATCAACCGCTCAGCGAACTCTCGCCGCTGCTTGGTCGCTGGCTGGAGCGCGCCGCCTGTGCCTGACCTGGCCGATGACACGCCAGCCGTAAAGCGTGTCGACCGGCTGAGCTGGGCGGAAGTCCGGCGCCTGGCACTGCATCACAAAAAGTCTCTGTGGATCGCCAACGGCGTGGCCGTGCTGGCGACGCTGTGCAGTGTGCCGATTCCGTTGCTGTTGCCGTTGCTGGTGGACGAAGTCCTGCTCGGGCATGGCGATGCCGCGCTGAAAGTCATGAACCATGTGTTGCCGTCGATGTGGCAGCAGGCGGCGGGCTACATCGGTCTGATGCTGCTGGTCACGTTGACTTTGCGTTGCAGCGCCCTGTGTTTTGGCGTGTTGCAGGCGCGGCTGTTTGCCCGGCTGGCGAAAGACATCGTCTACCGCATTCGCGTGCGGCTGATCGAGCGCCTGAAAAGGATTTCCCTCGGCGAATACGAAAGCCTCGGCAGCGGCACCGTGACCACGCATCTGGTCACCGATCTGGACACCCTCGACAAATTTGTCGGCGAAACCCTCAGCCGGTTTCTGGTGGCGATGCTGACCCTGGTCGGCACCGCCAGCATTCTGATGTGGATGCACTGGAAACTGGCGCTGCTGATCCTGCTGTTCAACCCGTTGGTGATCTACGCCACGGTGCAGTTGGGCAAGCGGGTCAAGCACCTGAAGAAACTGGAGAACGACAGCACCTCGCGTTTCACTCAGGCCTTGAGCGAAACCCTCGATGCGATCCAGGAAGTGCGCGCCGGCAACCGTCAGGGCTTCTTCCTCGGGCGACTCGGCTTGCGCGCGCAGGAAGTGCGTAACTATGCGGTCAATTCGCAGTGGAAGACCGATGCGTCGAACCGCGCCAGTGGTCTGCTGTTCCAGTTCGGCATCGACATTTTCCGCGCGGCGGCGATGCTCACGGTGCTGTTCTCCGACCTGTCGATCGGGCAGATGCTCGCGGTGTTCAGTTACCTGTGGTTCATGATCGGCCCGGTCGAGCAACTGCTCAATCTGCAATACGCCTACTACGCGGCGGGCGGCGCGTTGGCGCGGATCAACGAACTGCTGGCGCGGGCTGACGAACCGCAGTACCCGGGTGGCGTCGATCCGTTCAAGGGCCGTGAAACCGTGGGCATCGAGGTGCAGGGACTGAGCTTCGGTTACGGCGATGAACTGGTGGTGGATCAGATGAACCTGTCCATTGCTCCCGGTGAAAAAGTCGCGATTGTCGGTGCCAGTGGCGGCGGCAAGAGCACGCTGGTGCAGTTGCTGCTCGGGTTGTACACGCCGTTGTCCGGCACCATTCGTTTCGGCGGTTCGACCCAGCAGGAAATCGGCCTGGAGCTGATTCGTGAAAACGTCGCGGTGGTGCTGCAGCATCCGGCGCTGTTCAACGACACCGTCCGCGCCAACCTGACCATGGGCCGCACCCGTAGCGACGAAGCCTGCTGGCAGGCGCTGGAAATCGCTCAGTTGGAAGCGACCATCCGCGCCTTGCCGGATGGCCTGGACAGTATCGTTGGACGTTCCGGCGTGCGCCTGTCCGGCGGTCAGCGCCAGCGTCTGGCAATTGCGCGGATGATCCTCGCCGAGCCGAAAGTGGTGATCCTCGACGAAGCCACCTCGGCCCTCGATGCCGCCACCGAATACAACCTGCATCAGGCCATGGCGCGCTTTCTCAGCGGCCGCACCACGCTGATCATTGCCCATCGCCTGTCGGCGGTGAAGCAGGCCGATCGCGTGCTGGTGTTCGATGGCGGGCAAGTAGCCGAGGACGGCGACCACCAGCAACTGATCGCCGATGGCGGTCTCTACGCCAAGCTCTACGGCCACTTGCAGCGTCTGTAATCAGCCCCACAGCACTTGCAACGCCGCCTCCTCGCCGTCATGGCCAAATTGCTTCATTACCACCGAACAGGATTCGCACGGGCGCATGGTTGTCGCGATGTCGACCGTGCGGATCTCCTTCGGATCGGGGTATTTCTCGCGCAGCACGCTGATCAGCTTGCTTTCGCTGTCCAGCGAGGTCGGCCGGCTGGTCTGCGCCGGCTGATAGGTTTTCAGATCCTTGATGGTCAGCGGCACGGCCAGCAATTGCCCTTGCTCGGTGACCTCCAGCGAGGTGCGCGGGAAGGCCGGGTTGTAGTCGATGTTGATGTAAGTGGTGTTGCCGATCCGCACATGATTGGCGCCCATGTGGCGAAACAGCGGCAGGCGCTGGGTGCTGCCCTGAGCGCCGGAGACGCTGACGTAGACTTCCCGTTTACCGCTGGCCGTGGTGACTTCGGCATAGGCGATGTTGCGTGCGTTGAGCGGCCGTTCACGCACGGGCAACAGGTTGTGCAGTTTCTGCATGGCACTGTCGATACGCAGTGCTGCGTTGTTGTTGGCCGGGTTGATCGTCGGTGACAGGAACAACGTGTCGAAAATCTCTGCGGTTTTCTGCCGGAAGGCGTCCGGCGCTTCCTTGCTGCGCGCCCACGTGACGGCGCCTTCGGGCAGGCGGGTGACGATCATCCGCGTCGAGTGATCGAACATCAGCGCCTCGCCCGGGCTGGTGTCGACTTTCAGCCATTTCAGATTGTTGGCCGGACTGGCTGTGGTGCCGATAGGAATCGCTATCTGCTCCATGGTCTTCATCGCGCGCTGCACCGATTCGAGGCCATGGATGCGCACGATGTTGTTGGCGTGCAGCGAGCCGGTGTAGACGGTCAGCAATTCCGCACCGAGACTGCCCTCGGCCAGTTCGGCGGGGGCCAGGCGTTTGAATGTCAGCTGCCTGCCCGGGACTTCGCCTTTGGCGAAAGTGGCGAGGTAGTACTCATGGTTGTTGACCCGGAAAAATACATGGCTGGCCGAGTCGTCGATGGCCGGCAGCAGCACTGCGCCGACCTGATGTGAATCATTGATCCCGTCGTAGGTACCGCCGGTTTTTATCCGGGCATAAATACCTTTGCGAAACTGCAGCGTGGCTTGAATCTGTTGTCTTGGCACCAGCCTGCCCTGATTGAAGCCCAGACGACGCAGGTCACCGGTGAACAGCCGCGGGCGGTTATCGATGATTTGATAAAGCTTGGCATCGACCGCCAGGAACGTTCCTTCTTGCCGGGGCAGGGCGGCGGGCTCCGAAATCCGCTCGCCAAACCACGGCGCGTAACCTTTTTCCTTGTCGATCGTGCCAAGGCCGGGTGTCGGAGCCGGTTCTGCAGTGACGTAGCTGACGCGGCAGTCGCCCGCGCCCGGTGCGCGACGTACCCGGCATGGCAGCAGCGTCCAGTACTGACTGTCATCAAGCAGATCGACCCGGCGCAGTTCATCGCCGTCGAGTCGATAGGGCACATCATCGATCAGTACTGTGGTGCGTCCGCCAGCCTCGGGTATGAGTTCGATGCGCGTGTCGGGCGCCAGCTCGATATCGAGCTGATTGTCGGTTTTTTTCACGACGCTGTAGTGCGAACGCCCCAGCGAAAAGTCGTGTTCGTGTGCGAGCAACTGAGGCCCGTAAGGACGGTCGGACAGCGGATCAAGCAGGTGATACCGGGAGTCGCCGACAGCAACGTTGCGCACCGGTACATCGTCAATGCCTTTGACCACGGCCAGATGATCGGCAGGGTTCAGTGCTTTCCAGCGCCCGGCATCCAGTGCCTGAGGCAGGCTGTGCATCAAGTCGTAGTCAGCGCTTCTGCCGGCCAGTTTTTTCAGGCGCATGACGGCGCGGTGTTCCAGATGCGCCACGGCCCGCACTGCGCCGATTGCGCCTCGGCCGCCAAGCTTGAGCAAGGCAGGCACAGCGTCCAGCGGATTGAAGTTTCTCAAGCTCGAAACCAGCAGGTTCTTCGACAATTGCGCCATGCGTGGCAGTGCGACGCGAATCGCCATTTTTCCTGCCACTGCAGTGAGGCGGATGCTGCCGGCAACAAACTTGCCCAGGGGAATCGCAAACGAGACGATATCGAGGAACAGGCCGAGTACGCCCAGTGCGCGTTTCTCCGGGCTGTCCGATTGCAGGTCTTCGAGACTGCCCCAGAACGGAATAAAACCCTTGAGGGCATGAATCCAGTGCGTTTTGCTGGTGTCTTGTTCGAAGCGGGTTTTTCCCCAGGCGTCGCTGCGCAGTGCCTGTTCGTCGACATAGAACAGCTGCGTCGCGATGACAGAGGCGATTTGCGCAGTGCGCGGCGAGGTGAAACTCAGGTTCGGCGAACCGTCCTGATGGGCCGCCGGGATCATCGAAACCGGAAGAGGTTCACCCAGTGGTTCGAGGATGGCGATGCACATGGCGTCGGTGGCGGGGGGCGAGCCGTTCCAGTGTGCTTCTCGGTCGAATGGCAGGCGGCGGGCGACGATGCGAGTGATGCTCTGCGCCCTGGTGCGTCCACGTTTCGGCGGCAGTGGTGGCAATAACACACCGCCCATTTGGGTGCTATCCAGATCTGTACGTTGGCGAATGATGCCGGCGCGCGGCAGGCATTCGTAGAAGCGTGGTGAGCCCTGATACGTCACTTGCAGGAAGAAACCCATGCGTGCCCGAAGCGGCAGGATGTTTTCCGGTGTTTCCAGGTGAGCCTCGATGTGCCGCGTCTTATCCCTGAGACTGTGAATCCTCACTTCGCCGTGTTCCAGTGCCCGGCGGTCAGCCCATGGCAGAGTGACCAACAGCGACTTGATCAAATATTCATAGGCTTTGCGGGTCTTGCTCAGATAATCCTCGAACTGCCGATCGAACACTGTCCTGATATCGGGCAGGGTGCACTTGCTCGGAAACCGGGATAGACGTTTGCCTGGTTGATGTCCGGCGTCGACAAAACCACTGTGCAGGTTGCCTTCCGGATTCAGGCTGATCCATTCGCTGGCGTTGCGGCCATCGCTGCTGACGTACCAGCGCGTGTCGTTGTTCAGCCCGCCAGAGGCATAGACCTCCAGCAGCGGCCAGGTGCGCAATGCCACTTCCTCGGTATCGATAATGCTGCGTCGGGCACGGTTGCGCGTTGAATGATGGTAGCGCTTGAGGCGAATCGTCGTGTGATCGTACAGACCGTTGGTCAGCGCCTTGTCCAGTTCCTGTTGCGCCAGGTCGAGTCTGCGTGGCGGCTCGACGTCCAGTTGCAGGATCGCCGCGTTCAGTTGTTTCTCATGGTCTTCCAGAGCGTTCAGCGGCGCGTGACCGTTTGGGGGTTCGCTCGCGACAGCCAGCGCTCCGGTGGCTGCGGTCCAGGTACGTGCGGCAGCCACGCGGGTCATGGCGATCAGGATTTGCAGGTCGCTGCTGGCGTTGTGACTTTTGTGCAGCGGCAGATCGACCAGTTGCTGAAAGCTCAAATACTCCAGCGACCGTGGATCAAGGGCATGAGCGAGGTGCACGCCATGCACGAAATTGACCCAGACCACCGAGCTGGCGTAAGGCAGGTCGTCAGGGATGTCGCGCACTTGAAATTCCGGTCCGAATTGCGCCAGACAGACCCATCCCAGCAGGTGTTTCTCGATCGTTGTCGAGGTTCGGTGAGAATCCTCCAGATGCTGTAGAAAGTCCCGGCGAATGGTGGCGTAGCCGGCTCCGTAGTGAGCGCGTTGTTCAAGCGCAAAACCGGCCACTTCGGTCGAACTGCGGTTGCCAGGCAGGTCGTACCACAGGCACAAGGCTTCGAGCAGTAAACGCAGGCCGATATCGGGGACGGTCAGTTCATCGGGTCGGGCGCCGTACCATTGCAGCCTTTGCAGCAAGCGCTGGCCCAAGTCATGGGCTTGGGGGGTGTCGAGCAGGCGCTCCAGGCAGGTGGCGGGCTGCTGCTCCAGTTGCTGGACGGTAAAAGGAGGCGTGACTTCGCTGGCCAGACTGTCAATGGCCGACAGGGGGTTACCGATGAGCCAGTCGCCCATCACGTCGTGAATCGCGGCTTTGTCCTCGTCGCTCATCAACACCGCGAGCGTCGGGTGATGTCGCAGATTCAATCGGTGGCTGGCGCGCTGTTCTTCGACTTTGCAGATCAGCCGGGTCAGCGCCGTTGCGTCCGGTGTGTCCGCAAATGTGAACCCGGACTCACGCAGCAGTTGTGACAGCGGCTGCAGCCTGTCGGAACGCAGGTGTGCGCCTATACTCAGCAACGCTCGCTGAAACGCTTGAAGGCTGCTGGAGGCCTGGCTGACGCTCTCGATGACATAACGGGCGACGCTGCCATCGCGACGGTGGAAGGAGAAGTTGCATTGATCCGCCGTGGCGTCGACTTGCAGCAGGGCTCCTCTGGCGGTCTGCAGAAACGCGGTCAATTGCGGTTCGCCGTTGTTTTCGAACAGCGTTTGCAGCATGTTTTGCGCCTGCTCTTGCGCTGCGCCAAGGCGTGAATGGGCCTGGGGCGCCAGGTAGCAGGACTCCAGTGAAGTCGAAGCGTCGAGGACCGCGCGCAGGGCAGTGATCATTGCGCGGTATTCGTCCTGTTGGGCAGTATGGCGTTGCAGCGCGGTTGTAAGTGACTGCATGGAAAACGGCTCTGGATGATTGAAAGCCGTCAGTGTCGAAGCATCGCGCACCTCGGGTGCGGTACTTATGTATCGTCGGTTGCAAGCTTCCTGGCTTGCCGGAAGGGGGAACGCCCCCTAGTCTGGCTTTAGCGGTTTCCCCTTGATGATGGCAGTACGTGCGCAAAGGACCTCATGAAGCAAAAAAGGACACTCGGAACGCCACGGTTGTTGGGCATCGTCTGGCCATTTATTGCCGTCGTGTTATTTCAGGCGTTATTGGGGGGCGTGAGTCTCTACGTCCTGTCGGCCGTGCGTGGCTATGTCGCCGGTGAAAGTCTCTGGTCCAAGGGCCAGAAGGACGCCATCTATTACCTGAACCTGTATGCCGACAGCCGTGACGAGGCGATCTTCCTTAAGTACAAGGACGCGATTGCGGTGCCCCAGGGCGGTCACCAGTTGCGTCTGGCGCTGGATCGTCAACCACCGGATCTGCAGGCGGCGCGGGAGGGGATTCTCAAGGGTGGCAACCATCCCGATGACGTTTCGAGCCTGATCTGGCTGTACCTCAATTTCCGCCATTTCAGTTATCTGGAAACAGCGATTGACCGCTGGACCATCGGCGATGCCTATCTGGTGCAACTGGACAATGTCGCGCGCGAGATGCATCAGGGCATCAGCGAGAATGTCGCGACGCCGGCTGATATCCAGCACTGGAAAGCGCAAATCTTTGCCATCAACGACGGTGTAACGCCGGCGGCCAAGGCTTTCAGCGATGCCTTGGGTGAAGGCTCGCGGATGATCCTGCGCCTGCTGCTGTTCACCAACCTGGCCACGGCGCTGGGGTTGATCGTGCTGGCACTGTTGCGCACCCACAAACTGCTCAAACAGCGCCATGCCTTTGCCCAGGCGCTGCAACTGGAGAAGGACCGGGCGCACATCACCCTGCAATCGATTGGCGACGGGGTCATCACCACCGACGTCAACGGTGCGATCGATTACATGAATCCTGCGGCAGAAGCCATGACGCACTGGAAGTCCGAGCATGCGGCGGGGCTGCCTCTGGCCGCGCTGTTCAATCTGCTGGACGACAACGCGCAGGCAGAAGGGCTGACGCTGATCGAACATATCCTCAGCGGGCAACTGGTCGGCGGCAGCGAACATTCCAAACTGATTCAGCGCCTGGACGGCAGCACGGTTTCCGTGACGCTGGTGGGCGCACCGATCCGCAATGCCGAGAAAGTCAGTGGCACGGTGTTGGTGCTGCATGACATGACTCAGGAGCGGCAATACATCGCCAACCTGTCGTGGCAGGCGACCCACGATGCCTTGACCGGTCTGGCCAACCGCCGCGAATTCGAATATCGCCTGGAGCAAGCCCTGCACAACCTGACGCGCCAGCCCGGTCGGCATGCGCTGATGTTCCTTGATCTGGACCAGTTCAAACTGGTCAACGACACCTGCGGCCATGCCGCAGGCGATGAGTTGCTGCGGCACATCTGCGCGCTGTTGCAATCGGGCTTGCGCGAGAGCGACACCCTGGCACGGCTGGGCGGCGACGAGTTCGGCATCCTGCTGGAGAACTGCGCCCCGGACGCTGCCGAGAAAATTGCCGAGAGCTTGCGTCAGACTGTGCAGAACCTGCACTTCGTGTGGAAGGGGCGACCGTTTCTGACCACGGTGAGTATTGGTCTGGTGCACATCGCCCAGACCCCGACCACTCTGGAAGCCTCATTGCGCGCGGCTGACATGGCTTGCTACATGGCCAAGGAAAAGGGCCGTAACCGGGTGCAGGTTTATCACGCAGACGACTCCGAACTGTCTCTGCGCTTCGGCGAAATGGCCTGGGTGCAGCGCCTGCACATGGCTCTGGAAGAAGACCGCTTTTGCCTTTACGCCCAGGAAATCGCGCCACTGGGCCCCGCAACTGATGGCGGCGGGCACATCGAGATACTCTTGCGTCTGCACGACGAGGCCGGACGAATGATCCTGCCGGACAGTTTCATTCCGGCGGCCGAACGTTATGGTCTGATGAGTCAACTGGACCGCTGGGTTGTAGAAAATGTTTTTAAAGTCATTGCCCAATGTATTGCCGAACAACATCAAGGGCCTTTGGCAATGTGTGCGATTAATCTTTCAGGCATTACTATCGGAGATGACGCGTTCTTGCACTTTCTGCGTGAACAGTTTGTTAATTACGCCATACCTCCTGAAATGATTTGTTTTGAAATTACCGAAACCAGTGCAATTGCCAATCTTGGGAGTGCAATTCGATTTATTAATGAACTCAAAGGCTTAGGTTGTTACTTCTCGCTTGATGATTTTTGTGCCGGAATGTCTTCATTCGCTTATCTGAAACATTTGCCTGTAGACTTCCTGAAGATCGACGGAAGTTTCGTAAAGGATATGCTGGACGACCCGATTAACCGCGCAATGGTCGAAGTGATCAATCACATCGGGCATGTCATGGGTAAGCAGACAATTGCCGAGTTTGTAGAAACAACCCAGATCGAGCAGGCATTGCTTGAAATCGGGGTGGATTACGCTCAGGGTTACGTCATCGAACGCCCGCAGTTGTTTACCTGCGACAGTTTGCAAAGTCGGCCCGCCAGACCGCAGCCGTTGTTATTCAAGGCGCCTGGCACGTTCCGTTGAAATCTCTTGCCGATCCTTACAATCACAAATCAAAAGGAGCCGAACAGTGATCGACACATTCAACCGAACCGGACCACTCATGGAAGCTGCAAGTTATCCCGCCTGGGCGCAACAGCTCATTACGGATTGCAGCGAGAGCAAGCGCCGGGTTGTCGAACATGAACTGTACCAGCGCATGCGCGATAACAAGCTCAGCGCCAGGACCATGCGCCAGTACCTGATCGGGGGCTGGCCGGTCGTTGAACAGTTTGCGTTGTATATGGCGCAGAACCTGACCAAGACCAAGTTTGCCCGCCATCCTGGGGAGGACATGGCGCGCCGCTGGCTGATGCGTAACATCCGTGTTGAACTCAATCATGCCGATTACTGGCTGAACTGGAGCCGCGCGCACGGCGTCAGCCTTGAGGATCTTCAGGCTCAGCAAGTGCCGCCGGAACTGCATGCGCTGAGTCATTGGTGCTGGCATACGAGTTCGGCGGATTCGCTGATCGTCGCCATCGCTGCCACTAACTACGCCATCGAGGGCGCAACCGGAGAGTGGTCGGCGCTCGTGTGTTCCACTGGCGTGTACGCTGCGGCGTTTCCGGAAGAGGAGCGCAAGCGGGCGATGAAATGGCTGAAGATGCATGCCCAATATGACGACGCCCATCCATGGGAAGCGCTGGAAATCATCTGCACGCTGGCGGGGATGAACCCGAGCCAGGCATTGCAGACCGAGCTGCGCCAGGCCGTGTGCAAGAGCTACGACTACATGTACCTGTTCCTTGAGCGCTGCATGCAGCTGGAAACCACGGAGCGCGCGATCCACGGTCGTGAACGTCTGGCGTTGGCAGAGAGCTGATTCAAGGTCTGAGGTGTAGCAAAAATGTGGGAGCGAGCCTGCTCGCGAAGACGGCGCTTCAGTCAGCACGGTTTTGACTGATTCACCGCTTTCGCGAGCAGGCTCGCTCCCACACTGCTGTCTGAGAGTATTCAGCCAGCCATTGCCAACCGATTACGCCCTTCGCGCTTGGCCACGTACAGCGCACTGTCGGCCCGACGCAGCAGACTGTCCGCTGATTCACCCGGCAGCAGAGTGGAGCAGCCAAGGCTCACGGTCAGGTCGATCAATTGGCCGTCGGCGAAGTACTCCTCAGCCTGCGCGGCATGGCGCAATCGCTCGCCAATCATCTGCGCCGCTTCCCGGCCGGTGTTCGACAGCAGGATCAGAAACTCTTCCCCGCCATAGCGAAACACCATGTCGACGTTGCGCAACTGGCTCTTGATCGATGCTGCCACCGCTTTGAGCACGTCATCACCGGCGCTGTGACCGTGGCTGTCGTTGACCCGTTTGAAGTGGTCGATGTCGAGCATCAGTACCGATAGTGGTTGCAGGTGCCGACGTGACATGTCGATCTCGCGCTGCAGGGTCTGCTCCATGGCGATCCGGTTGCCGGTTCCGGTCAGCGGATCGCGCAACGCACTTTGCGTCGCAGCGCGGTAGAGCAGGGCGTTGCGCATCGGGAATAACAGCGACGACAGCAGCGATTCGAGGTTGCCCTGATCCTGCTCGCTGAAGCGCTGGTTGCGGCGAAACACCAGTTCGCCCAAGTGCTCGCCTTCGTGGCTGAGGCTATAGCTGACGGAATGGTGACCGCGGGCGCCGAATTCCAGGCGCAGGTCGCTGCCTGAATGCACATAACTCAAGGCGTCCAGCGGCACCAGGCGCTGAACTTCGCGAAAAAACAGACCGAGGATTCGTTGCGGCTCAAGACTGGTTTGCAGTTGCAGGCTCATTTGCTGGCGCAGTTGCGCGAGGCTGGCCGGGCGTTCCAGAAGCGGAGGCAGCTGACCAAAGCCCAGGCGTTGCAATTTGGCACTGTCAAAGTCAATTGCATTGGTCTGGGAAGGTGATTTCATATGGCGTGAGCCCCTAAGCAGTAAGTCTGTCTTACAGGCTGGGTGAGAGCGGCTATGGGCTGCGCGTCATACTGATCCATCAGTCCCGTAGGACATTTGGCGTAAGTTTAGTCTGCCGGATGACGATTAGTCAGCTATCGAAATCGGCCTTGCCCCAGTGCCTTCACACGGCGTGCTTTGAGAGAAATTAGAGCGAAAGTCGTGCCATTCGGTTCAGGATAATTAAAACCGTTATTAATCAATAGGATGGCATTTTGCTTTGGGCGGGAGTGGCAGATATTTGACTGGAATATCACGGCGAAAAGCGGCAAAGGTGTGCCGCGACGGTAATCCGCCACGGCAACAAAAGCGACGTATGGCAGTTATTGCGCGTTGAATGCCTGGCCATTGATGCCCGTACTGTCCGGGCCCATCAGGTACAGGTACACCGGCATGATCTCTTCCGGGGTCGGATTGTTCAGCGGGTTTTCCCCCGGATAGGCCTGTGCGCGCATGCTGGTACGCGTACCGCCCGGGTTGATGCTGTTGGAGCGCACAGGTGCTACGCCATCGACTTCGTCGGCCAGCGTCTGCATCAGGCCTTCGGTGGCAAACTTCGACACACCGTAGGCGCCCCAGTAGGCCCGGCCCTTGCGCCCGACGCTGCTGGAGGTGAACACCACCGAGGCATCCTGCGACAGCTTGAGCAGCGGCAGCAGGGTGCTGGTCAGCATGAACATGGCGTTGACGTTGACTTGCATGACACGCATGAAGTTTTCGCCCGACAACTGTTCGATCGGCGTGCGCGGGCCGATGATCGAGGCGTTGTGCAGCAGGCCATCGAGATGGCCGAACTCGGTTTCGATCATCGCCGCCAGCTCATCGTATTGATGGGGCAGGGCGGTTTCCAAGTTAAACGGGATCACCGCCGGTTGTGGGTGGCCGGCTGCTTCGATTTCGTCGTAGATCTGCGTCAGATTGGCTTCGGTCTTGCCCAGCAACAGCACGGTAGCGCCATGGGCGGCGTAGGTTTTGGCAGCCGCCGCGCCGATGCCGCGTCCGGCACCGGTGACCAGAATGACCCGGTCCTTGAGCAATTCGGGACGGGCGGTGTAATCAAACATAAAAACCTCTCCATAAGGCGAATGCTGAACTCTGTGGCGAGGGAGCTTGCTCCCGCTCGGCTGCGGAGCAGTCGTAGTGCCAGCCAGTGCGGTGTGCCTGAGAAAATGCGCACTCAGGTAAAAATGGGGCCGCTGCGCGACCCAGCGGGAGCAAGCTCCCTCGCCACAGGGGGGGGCGGGTCAGCAGCTGCACAGCGCGCTGTCGAGCACCTTGCGCAACTCCAGTGGATGATCCACCACCACATCCGCGCCCCAGTGCCGCGGGTTGTCGTCCGGATGGATATAGCCATAGGTCACGGCGGCGGTTTTAGTGCCCGCATCGCGCCCGGATTCGATGTCGCGCAGATCATCGCCCACAAACAGCACGGTGGACGGATCCAGATCAAGCATCTTGCACGCGAGGATCAGCGGCTCCGGATCCGGCTTGCTGTTTTTCACGTGGTCCGGGCAGATCAACAGCGCCGAGCGCTCGGCCAGCCCCAGTTGCTGCATGATCGGTTCGGCAAACCGCACCGGTTTGTTGGTGACCACGCCCCAGATCAGGTTGGCCCGCTCGATGTCGGCCAGCAACTCGCCCATCCCGTCGAACAGCTTGCTGTGCACCGCGCAACCGGCCAGATAGCGTTCGAGGAATTCCTGGCGCAGTTCTTCGAAGCCCGGCGATTCCGGATCCATCGAGAACGTCACCGCGACCATGGCTTTGGCGCCGCCGGAAATTTCGTCGCGGATGTGCTTGTCGTTCATTGGCGGCAAGCCGTGATCCGCGCGCATCGCCTGACAGATGGCGATGAAATCCGGCGCGGTGTCGAGCAGGGTGCCGTCCATATCGAAAAGGACTGCTCTGATGGCCATCGGCTTACTCCTCGCGCAGGGTCTGGATCATGTAGTTGACATCAACGTCGTTGGCCAGTTTGTAGTGCTTGGTCAGCGGGTTGTAGGTCAGGCCGATGATGTCCTTGACGGTCAGGCCGGCGATGCGGCTCCAGGCGCCCAGCTCGGACGGGCGAATGAATTTCTTGAAGTCGTGGGTGCCGCGCGGCAGCAGCTTCATGATGTATTCGGCACCGACGATGGCGAACAGGTACGCCTTCGGGTTGCGGTTGATGGTCGAGAAGAACACTTGGCCGCCGGGCTTGACCATGCGGTAGCAGGCGCGAATCACCGACGACGGGTCCGGTACGTGCTCGAGCATTTCCAGGCAGGTTACGACGTCGAACTGCTCGGGCATTTCTTCAGCCAGGGCTTCAGCGGTGATCTGCCGGTACTCGACGTTGACCCCGGATTCCAATTGATGCAGTTGCGCGACCGCCAGCGGCGCTTCGCCCATGTCGATGCCCGTTACGGTGGCGCCGCGCTGGGCCATGGCTTCGCTGAGAATGCCGCCGCCGCAGCCGACGTCGAGAACTTTCTTGCCGGCCAGATTGACCCGCTCGTCAATCCAGTTGACGCGCAGCGGATTGATGTCGTGCAGTGGTTTGAACTCGCTTTCACGGTCCCACCAACGATGGGCCAGGGCTTCGAATTTGGCGATTTCGGCGTGGTCGACGTTGCTCATGATCTATTCCTCGAAAAACTTGAAAAAGGCTGTAGCCGCGAAGTCTGCTCCGCGGTGTTTACGATTCTGAGTGGCCGCTGATGCGCTGGCCCCAGACCCGGGCGGTGGCGCCCAGCTGTTGTTCGTCCAGGCGGGTCAGGCGCCGGTCGTCGAGTAACTGTTTGCCGGCGACCCACAGGTGTTTCACGCAGTCGCGGCCGGTGGCATAGATAAGCTGTGACACCGGGTCATAGACCGGTTGCTGGGCCAGGCCGGACAGGTCGAAGGCGACGATGTCCGCAGCCTTGCCGATCTCCAGCGAACCGACCTGTGCCTCAATGCCCAGAGCCCGGGCGCCATTGAGCGTGGCCATGCGCAGCGCACGATGGGCGTCCAGCGCGGTGGCCGAGCCGGCGACGGCTTTGGCCAGCAGCGCGGCGGTGCGGGTTTCGCCGAGCAGGTCGAGGTCGTTGTTGCTCGCTGCGCCATCGGTGCCGACGGCAACGTTCACGCCAGCCTGCCACAGACGCTCCACCGGGCAGAAACCGCTGGCCAGCTTCAGGTTCGATTCCGGGCAGTGGATCACGCTGGTGTTGCTTTCTACCAGCAATGCCAGATCGTCATCGCTGATCTGGGTCATGTGCACCGCCTGGAAGCGCGGGCCGAGCAATCCGAGGCGACCGAGGCGGGCCAGTGGCCGCTCGCCGCGATGCTCCAGCGATTGCTGGACTTCGAAAGCAGTTTCGTGGACATGCATGTGGATCGACGCGTCCAGCTCTTCGGCGATCACGCGGATTTTTTCCAGGTTCTCGTCGCCCACGGTGTAGGGTGCATGTGGGCCGAAAGTGATCTTGATCCGTTCGTGATGCTTCAGATCGCCGAACAGCTCGACGCCCTGACGAATGGCCTCATCGGCGCTGCTGGCGCCGGGGATCGGGAAATCGAGGATCGGAATCGCGATCTGCGCGCGAATGCCGCTGTTGTGCACACGCTCACTGGCGACTTTCGGGAAGAAGTACATGTCCGAGAAGCAACTGATGCCGCCCTTGATCTGCTCGGCAATCGCCAAGTCAGTGCCATCACGGACGAAATCTTCATCGACCCATTTGGCTTCGGCCGGCCAGATATGGTTTTCCAGCCAGGTCATCAGCGGCAGGTCGTCGGCCAGGCCACGGAACAGGGTCATCGCCGCATGCCCGTGGGCGTTGATCAGGCCTGGGCTGAGCAACACGTCCGGCAATTCGCGGACTTCAGTGGCGTTACACTTCAATGCTTCGGCGCGCGGGCCGATAAACACGATGCGACCGTCACGGATGCCCAAGCCGTGCTCCTTGAGCACAACGCCTGCAGGTTCGACGGGTACCAGCCAGGTCGGCAGCAATAATAAGTCGAGCGCAATGGCAGGTTTCGGCATCGAGGGTCGGTTCCAGTGCTTTTGTAAAGGATGGCGAAGTATACCCGAGCGTCTTCGCGGGGGGATCGCTATAATCGGCGGCTTTTGTTCATGAGTGCGGGGTGAGGGATGCGCGATCGACTGTTGGCTGCGGAGAAAGTAAAGGCCATCGATTGGCGAGATGGCGCGCTCCACCTGCTGGATCAGCGTATTTTGCCGTTCGAGGAAACCTGGATTGCCTACACCAGCGCGGCCGGTGTGGCTGAGGCGATTCGTTCGATGGTGGTGCGTGGCGCACCGGCCATCGGCATCAGCGCGGCCTATGGCATTGTGCTGGCGGCCCGCGCACGGATCGCTGAGGGGGGTGACTGGTACGCGGCGCTGGAAGAGGATTTCGCCTTGCTGGCCGATTCCCGGCCGACAGCGGTCAATCTGTTCTGGGCGCTGAATCGCATGCACGATCGCCTGGACCGGCTTAAAGAAAACGCCGATCCGCTGGCGGCACTGGAAGCCGAAGCCATCGCCATTCATGAAAGCGACCGCGAAGCCAACCTGACCATGGCTCAGCTCGGTGTCGACCTGATCCGCAAGCATCAGGGCAACGGCCAGGCGATTCTCACTCACTGTAATACCGGCGCCTTGGCCACCGGTGGTTTCGGTACCGCACTGGGGGTGATTCGCGCGGCCTATCTTGAAGGCATGGTAGAGCGCGTCTACGCCGATGAAACCCGCCCGTGGTTGCAGGGTTCGCGCCTGACCGCCTGGGAGCTGGCGAACGAAGGCATCCCGGTGACGCTCAATGCTGACTCCGCCGCCGCGCACATCATGAAAACCAAAGGCGTGACCTGGGTGATCGTCGGTGCTGACCGCATCACTGCCAATGGCGATGTGGCGAACAAGATCGGCACCTACCAACTGGCGGTCAACGCCATGCACCACGGCGTGCGCTTCATGGTGGTGGCACCGAGTTCGACCATCGACATGCATCTGGCCAGCGGCGACGACATTCCGATCGAGGAACGTGATGGCGCCGAGTTGCTGGAGGTCGGTGGCAAGCGGGTGGGCGCGGACGTTGAAGCGTTCAACCCGGTGTTCGATGTGACGCCGGCCGATCTGATCGATGCGATCGTCACTGAGAAGGGCATCGTCGAGCGTCCGGATACGGCGAAAATGGCTCAGTTGATGTGCCGCAAACGCCTGCATTGATTGGCTTTGGCGTCTGTAAGGACGCCTTCGCTGGCAAGCCAGCTCCCACAGGTTCTGTGCTCGCCGCTGACCCTGTGGGAGCTGGCTTGCCAGCGATGGCGCCCTGAAAGTCAATAAACATCGCAAAATCTGACCTCAAAACTGCATTCAAAGAAGCTCTGAGCCTCTCTCGTCCCCTTTACGCCTGTCATCGGTCAACTAACTATGCTCCATGCGCATCTGGGGGATAGGTGCGTGGCGGCTCTTGTGATAACATCCGGCGTTTTCCGAGGCGGCTTCACGGAGCTGTCTTTACTGCGCAAATCCGTGGTTGTATCCGTTGATTTGTCGTAAGTCGGCGCACGGCACTCAGCCTGCCCCGACGAGCTTCGTACATCCCATATGGATATGACGAAGTTTCACCAGAAAAAGGAATCAGGCTTCTCATGGGCGAACTGGCCAAAGAAATCCTCCCGGTCAATATCGAAGACGAGCTGAAACAGTCCTACCTCGACTACGCAATGAGCGTAATCGTCGGCCGTGCACTGCCGGATGCGCGCGATGGCCTCAAGCCCGTGCACCGTCGCGTACTGTTCGCGATGAGCGAGCTGGGCAACGACTTCAACAAGCCGTACAAGAAATCTGCCCGTGTTGTCGGTGACGTGATCGGTAAATATCACCCGCATGGTGATACCGCGGTTTACGACACAATCGTCCGCATGGCCCAGCCTTTCTCCCTGCGTTACCTGCTGGTTGACGGTCAGGGCAACTTCGGTTCGGTGGACGGCGACAACGCCGCGGCCATGCGATACACCGAAGTGCGCATGACCAAGCTGGCGCACGAACTGCTGGCCGACCTGCACAAGGAAACCGTGGACTGGGTGCCGAACTACGACGGTACCGAGCTGATCCCGGCGGTCATGCCGACCCGCGTGCCGAACCTGCTGGTGAACGGTTCCAGCGGTATTGCCGTGGGCATGGCGACCAACATTCCGCCGCACAACCTCGGTGAAGTCATCGACGGTTGCCTGGCCCTCATCGACAATCCCGAGCTGACCGTTGATGAGCTGATGCAATACATCCCCGGTCCGGACTTCCCGACGGCCGCGATCATCAACGGTCGTGCCGGCATTATCGAAGCCTACCGCACCGGTCGTGGCCGCATTTACATGCGTGCGCGTTCGATCATCGAAGACATCGACAAGGTCGGTGGCCGTCAGCAGATCGTCATCACCGAGCTCCCGTACCAGCTGAACAAGGCGCGTCTGATCGAGAAGATCGCCGAGCTGGTCAAAGAGAAGAAGCTCGAAGGCATCACCGAGCTGCGCGACGAGTCCGACAAGGACGGTATGCGCGTCGTGATCGAGCTGCGTCGCGGCGAAGTGCCTGAGGTGATCCTCAACAACCTCTACGCCCAGACCCAACTGCAATCGGTATTCGGCATCAACATCGTCGCGCTGATCGACGGCCGTCCACGCATCCTCAACCTCAAGGATCTGCTGGAAGCCTTCGTCCGTCACCGTCGCGAAGTGGTCACCCGTCGTACCGTATTCGAGCTGCGCAAGGCCCGCGAGCGTGGTCACATCCTCGAAGGTCAGGCCGTTGCCCTGTCGAACATCGATCCGGTGATCGCCCTGATCAAGGCGTCGCCGACCCCGTCGGAAGCGAAAGAAGCGCTGGTCAGCACCCCTTGGGAGTCCTCGGCGGTGGTGGCGATGGTGGAACGTGCCGGCGCCGATTCGTGCCGTCCGGAAAACCTCGATCCGCAATACGGTTTGCGCGAAGGCAAGTACTTCCTGTCGCCAGAACAGGCGCAAGCCATTCTGGAACTGCGTCTGCACCGTCTAACCGGTCTGGAGCACGAGAAGCTGCTGGCCGAGTATCAAGAGATTCTCAACCAGATCGGCGAGCTGATCCGCATCCTCAACAGCGCCGTGCGCCTGATGGAAGTGATCCGCGAAGAACTGGAAGTGATCCGCGCCGAATATGGCGACGTGCGCCGCACCGAGATTCTCGATGCGCGTCTCGATCTGACCCTGGGCGACATGATCCCGGAAGAAGAGCGCGTCGTGACTATTTCCCACGGTGGCTACGCCAAGACCCAGCCATTGGCTGCGTACCAGGCTCAGCGTCGTGGCGGTAAAGGCAAGTCGGCCACCGGGGTCAAGGATGAGGACTACATCGCTCACCTGCTGGTGGCCAACAGTCACACCACGCTGCTGCTGTTCTCCAGCAAGGGCAAGGTGTACTGGCTGAAGACTTACGAAATTCCGGAAGCGTCCCGCGCCGCCCGTGGTCGTCCGTTGGTCAACCTGCTGCCGCTGGATGACGGTGAATACATCACCACCATGCTGCCGGTCGAGGAATACACCGAAGGTCATTACATCTTCATGGCGACCGCCAACGGCACCGTGAAGAAGACTCCGCTGGAATCCTTCAGCCGTCAGCGCAGCGTCGGTCTGATCGCGCTGGAGCTGGACGAAGGCGACGTGCTGATCTCCGCGGCCATCACCGATGGCGAGCGTGAAGTGATGCTGTTCTCCGATGGCGGCAAAGTGACGCGCTTCAAAGAGTCCGACGTCCGTGCCATGGGCCGTACCGCCCGTGGTGTACGCGGCATGCGTCTGCCGGAAGGGCAGAAGCTGATTTCGATGCTGATCCCGGAAGAAGGCAGCCAGATCCTCACTGCTTCCGAGCGTGGTTACGGCAAGCGCACCGCGATCACCGAGTTCCCTGAGTACAAACGTGGCGGTCAGGGCGTGATCGCCATGGTCAGCAACGAGCGTAACGGCCGTCTGGTCGGTGCGGTTCAGGTGCTCGACGGCGAAGAAATCATGCTGATCTCCGATCAGGGCACTCTGGTGCGCACCCGTGTCGACGAAGTGTCGAGCCTGGGTCGTAACACCCAGGGTGTGACCCTGATCAAGCTGGCCAAGGACGAAACCCTGGTTGGGCTGGAGCGGGTTCAGGAGCCGTCGGAAGTCGAAGGCGACGAGCTTGAAGGTGAAGAGGGTGCCGGGTTCGAGGGGGATGTCGTGATCGACGACGTTGCCGAGGATCAGCAACTCGACGCCGCAGCTGACGAAGAGCCGCAGGAATAAGCGGACAAGCGAGGGGGCGGATGAAAATTCGCCCCCTTGTTATTTGTCCGGAATGAAATATCGGCGCCCATGACGAACCCTGTGGGAGCGAGCTTGCTCGCGAAAGCGGAGCAACAGGCGACATCGTTGTTGAATGTCAGTCCGCCTTCGCGAGCAAGCTCGCTCCCACAGGATCGGCGCCGACTGATATGTGATACCACCAAATCAGAGCGAGATTGGATGTGAGCAAGCGAGCCTATAACTTCTGTGCCGGTCCTGCGGCGCTTCCTGAAGCTGTCCTGCAACGTGCCCAGGGTGAACTCCTTGATTGGCATGGCAAGGGTCTGTCGGTCATGGAAATGAGCCATCGCAGCGATGAGTTCGTGTCCATTGCCACCCAGGCCGAGCAGGATCTGCGTGACCTGCTGAATATCCCGTCGAACTATAAAGTGCTGTTTCTGCAAGGCGGTGCCAGCCAGCAGTTTGCGCAGATTCCGCTGAACCTGTTGCCTGAAGGCGGCAGCGCCGACTATATCGACACCGGTATCTGGTCGCAGAAAGCCATCGAAGAAGCCTCGCGCTACGGCCACGTCAACGTTGCCGCCACCGCCAAGCCTTACGACTATTTCGCCATCCCGGGTCAGAACGAATGGAAGCTGTCGAAAGACGCCGCTTACGTTCACTACGCGCCGAACGAAACCATCGGCGGTCTGGAATTCCAGTGGATCCCGGAAACCGGTGATGTACCGCTGGTGGCTGACATGTCTTCGGACATCCTCTCGCGTCCGGTCGACATCTCGCGTTTCGGCATGATCTACGCCGGCGCACAGAAGAACATCGGCCCGAGCGGTATCGTCGTCAACATCATCCGCGAAGACCTGCTGGGCAAGGCACGTTCGCTGTGCCCGACCATGCTCGACTACAAGGTCGCGGCCGATAACGGTTCGATGTACAACACTCCGCCGACCCTGGCCTGGTACCTCTCCGGTCTGGTGTTCCAGTGGCTGAAAGAGCAGGGCGGCGTTGAAGCGATCGCCAAACTGAATGACGTCAAGCAGCGCACGCTGTACGACTTCATCGACGCCAGTGGCCTCTACAGCAACCCGATCAACAAGTCGGACCGCTCGTGGATGAACGTGCCATTCCGTCTGGCTGATGATCGCCTGGACAAACCGTTCCTGGCCGGTGCCGATGCGCGCGGTCTGCTCAACCTCAAGGGCCACCGCTCCGTGGGCGGCATGCGTGCCTCCATCTACAACGCCGTCGACATCAACGCCGTCAACGCGCTGGTGGCGTACATGGCTGAATTCGAGAAGGAAAATGGCTGATGTCCGAGCAAGAACTCAAGGCACTGCGCCTGCGTATTGACGCTCTGGACGAAAAGGTCCTCGAGCTGATCAGTGAGCGTGCGCGCTGTGCCCAGGAAGTTGCGCGAGTCAAGATGGCCTCGCTGGCCGAAGGCGAGGTGCCGGTGTTCTATCGTCCCGAGCGTGAAGCTCAGGTGCTCAAGCGCGTGATGGAGCGCAATCAGGGGCCGCTGGGCAACGAAGAGATGGCGCGGTTGTTCCGCGAAATCATGTCCTCTTGTCTGGCGCTCGAGCAGCCATTGAAAGTGGCTTACCTCGGCCCTGAAGGCACCTTCACTCAAGCAGCGGCGATGAAGCACTTCGGTCACGCGGTGATCAGCAAGCCGATGGCGGCGATCGACGAAGTGTTCCGTGAAGTGGCGGCGGGTGCGGTGAACTTCGGCGTGGTGCCGGTGGAGAACTCCACCGAAGGCGCGGTCAACCACACCCTCGACAGCTTCCTCGAGCACGACATGGTGATCTGCGGCGAAGTCGAGCTGCGCATTCACCATCACCTGCTGGTCGGTGAAAACACCAAAACCGACAGCATCAGTCGCATCTACTCCCACGCGCAGTCGCTGGCCCAGTGCCGCAAGTGGCTGGACGCGCATTACCCGAATGTCGAGCGCGTGGCGGTGGCGAGCAACGCCGAAGCGGCCAAGCGGGTCAAGGGTGAGTGGAACTCGGCGGCGATTGCCGGCGACATGGCTGCTGGCTTGTATGGCCTGACGCGTCTGGCCGAGAAGATCGAAGATCGTCCGGACAACTCGACGCGCTTCCTGATGATCGGTAATCAGGAAGTGCCGCCGACCGGCGACGACAAAACCTCGATCATCGTCTCGATGAGCAACAAGCCTGGCGCGCTGCATGAGCTGCTGGTGCCGTTCCATGATAACGGGATCGACCTGACCCGGATCGAAACCCGTCCGTCGCGCAGTGGCAAATGGACCTACGTGTTCTTCATCGACTTCGTCGGCCACCACCGTGATCCGTTGATCAAAGGTGTGTTGGAAAAGATCAGTCAGGAAGCAGTAGCACTCAAAGTGCTGGGTTCCTACCCGAAAGCAGTTCTTTAAGGGGCGGTAGCAAATGAGTGGCAACTTCCTCGCTCTGGCACAGCCGGGCGTGCAACAACTTTCGCCGTACGTTCCGGGCAAGCCTGTGGACGAGCTGGCGCGCGAGCTGGATCTGGATCCGGCGAAAATCGTCAAACTGGCAAGCAATGAAAACCCGCTGGGCGCCAGCCCGAAAGCGCTGGCGGCAATCCGTGATGAGCTGGCCGAGCTGACCCGTTATCCGGACGGCAACGGCTTCGCGCTGAAATCGCTGTTGGCCGAGCAGTGCCGCGTCGAGCTGAACCAGGTAACCCTGGGCAACGGCTCCAACGACATTCTCGAGCTGGTGGCGCGCGCCTATCTGGCGCCGGGCCTCAATGCCGTGTTCAGTGAGCATGCGTTTGCCGTTTACCCGATCGCCACCCAAGCGGTCGGCGCGCAGGCCAAAGTGGTACCGGCCAAGGACTGGGGGCACGACTTGCCTGCGATGCTCGCGGCCATCGATGCCAACACTCGTGTGGTGTTCATTGCCAATCCGAACAATCCGACCGGCACCTGGTTCGGCGCCGAAGCGCTGGACGAGTTCCTGCAGGACGTGCCGGAGCATGTGTTGGTGGTGCTGGATGAGGCCTACATCGAGTACGCCGAAGGCAGCGACCTGCCGGACGGTCTGGATTTCCTCGCGGCGTACCCGAATCTGCTGGTATCGCGCACGTTCTCCAAGGCCTATGGCCTGGCAGCGCTGCGCGTCGGTTATGGTCTGTCCACTGCGGTAGTAGCGGACGTGCTCAACCGTGTGCGCCAACCATTCAACGTCAACAGCCTGGCTCTGGCCGCAGCCTGTGCGGCGCTGAAGGACGACGAGTATCTGGCGCAAAGCCGTCAGCTCAACGAATCCGGCATGCAGCAACTGCAGGCGGGTTTTCGTGAGCTGGGCCTGAGCTGGATCGAGTCCAAAGGCAACTTCATCTGCGTCGATCTTGGTCAGGTCGCTGCACCGGTTTTCCAGGGGCTGCTGCGTGAAGGCGTGATTGTGCGTCCGGTGGCCAATTACGGCATGCCGAACCACCTGCGGGTAACCATCGGTCTGCCGGCGGAAAACAGCCGCTTCCTTGAAGCGCTGCGCAAGGTTCTGGCTCGTGGGTGATGTCACTGCTCTGCAATCTGCTGCACCTATGATCGGTCGCCTTGTGGTGGTCGGTCTGGGGTTGATCGGTGGTTCGTTTGCCAAAGGCTTGCGTGAAAGCGGCATCTGCCGTGAAGTGGTCGGGGTCGATCTCGACCCGCAATCGCGCAGGCTGGCGGTCGAATTGGGTGTGGTGGACCGTTGCGAAGACGACCTGATTGCTGCGTGTCAGGGCGCCGACGTGATTCAACTGGCGGTGCCGATTCTGGCCATGGAGAAGGTGCTCGCCCGTCTGGCGAGTGTCGATCTTGGCCGGGCGATTCTGACCGATGTCGGCAGTGCCAAGGGCAATGTGGTGCGCGCGGCGACCGAGGCGTTCGGCGGCATGCCGGCGCGTTTTGTGCCGGGGCATCCGATTGCCGGTTCCGAGCAGAGCGGGGTGGAAGCTTCCAACTCTGAGCTGTTCCGTCGGCACAAGGTGATTCTGACCCCGCTCGAGCAAACCGACCCGGCCGCACTGGCGGTGGTCGATCGCTTGTGGCGTGAGCTGGGTGCCGATGTCGAGCATATGCAGGTCGAGCGCCACGACGAAGTGTTGGCCGCGACCAGTCATCTGCCGCACCTGCTGGCCTTCGGTCTGGTCGACTCGTTGGCCAAACGCAATGAAAACCTTGAGATCTTCCGTTACGCTGCGGGCGGTTTTCGCGATTTCACAAGAATCGCCGGAAGCGACCCGGTGATGTGGCACGACATCTTCCTCGCCAACCGCGAGGCTGTCCTGCGCACACTCGATACATTTCGCAGCGACCTCGACGCCTTGCGCGACGCGGTCGATGCAGGGGATGGGCACCAATTGTTGGGCGTCTTCACGCGCGCCCGGGTTGCCCGCGAGCATTTCAGTAAAATCCTGGCCCGCAGGGCCTATGTGGACGCTATGAATTCCAACGATCTGATTTTTCTGGCTCAACCTGGTGGCCGCTTGTCCGGTCGGATTCGCGTACCAGGTGACAAATCGATTTCCCACCGCTCGATCATGCTCGGCTCGCTGGCCGAAGGCGTGACCGAGGTTGAAGGTTTCCTCGAGGGTGAAGATGCCCTGGCGACCTTGCAGGCATTTCGCGACATGGGCGTGGTCATCGAAGGCCCGCACCACGGTCGCGTGACCATTCACGGCGTTGGCCTGCATGGCTTGAAGCCGGCACCTGGCCCGATTTATCTGGGCAACTCCGGCACCTCGATGCGTCTGTTGTCCGGCCTGCTGGCGGCGCAGAACTTCGACAGCACCCTGACCGGCGATGCGTCGCTGTCCAAGCGTCCGATGAATCGCGTGGCCAATCCGCTGCGTGAAATGGGCGCCGTGATCGAAACTGCTGCCGAAGGTCGTCCGCCGATGACCATTCGTGGCGGGCACAAACTCAAGGGTCTGACCTACACCATGCCGATGGCCAGTGCTCAGGTGAAGTCCTGCCTGCTGCTGGCGGGTCTGTACGCGGAAGGCAAGACCACCGTCACTGAACCGGCTCCGACCCGTGATCACACCGAGCGCATGCTGCGTGGTTTCGGCTACCCGGTGAGCGTTGATGGCGCAACCGCGTCGGTCGAGTCCGGCGGCAAGCTGACCGCGACCCACATTGAAGTGCCGGGCGATATCTCGTCGTCGGCGTTCTTTCTGGTGGCGGCCTCGATCGCCGAAGGTTCCGAGCTGGTGTTGGAGCACGTCGGCATCAACCCGACCCGTACCGGCGTTATCGACATCCTGCGTCTGATGGGCGCCGATATCACCCTGGAAAACCAACGTGAGGTCGGTGGCGAACCGGTAGCCGACCTGTGCGTGCGGGCAGCTAAACTCAAAGGTATCGAGATTCCGGAAGCGCTGGTGCCGCTGGCGATTGACGAATTCCCGGTGCTGTTTGTGGCGGCGGCCTGTGCCGAAGGTCGTACCGTGTTGACCGGTGCTGAAGAGCTGCGCGTCAAGGAATCGGACCGCATCCAGGTAATGGCGGACGGCTTGCTGGCGCTGGGCGTCAAGTGCCAGCCGACCCCGGACGGCATCATCATCGATGGCGGCCAGATCGGTGGCGGCGAAGTGCATGGTCACGGCGATCACCGTATCGCCATGGCCTTCAGCGTGGCCTCGCTGCGCGCCACTGCGCCGATCCGCATCCATGATTGCGCCAACGTCGCGACGTCGTTCCCGAACTTCCTCGCGCTGTGCGCGCAGGTCGGCATTCGTGTGGCTCAAGAGGCTCAGTCGTGAAAAACATTGCACCGGTCATCACCATCGATGGGCCAAGCGGTTCGGGCAAGGGCACGGTCGCCGGGATTCTGGCCAAGCGTCTGGGCTGGAACCTGCTGGATTCCGGTGCGCTGTATCGCCTGCTGGCGTTCGCTGCGCACAACCATGGTGTCGATCTGACCAATGAAGAGTTGCTGAAAAAACTGGCTGCTCATCTGGATGTGCAGTTCATCGCGGCGACTGAAGGTCAGCTGCAGCGCATCATTCTGGAAGGTGATGAAGTCAGCGATGTCATCCGTACTGAAAGTGTTGGCGCAGGCGCGTCCCAGGTAGCTGCGCTGCCGGCGGTGCGCGAGGCGCTGCTGCAGCGCCAGCGCGCCTTCCAGGAGGCGCCGGGGTTGGTGGCTGATGGTCGCGATATGGGTACGGTGGTTTTTCCCGATGCCCCATTGAAGGTCTTCCTCACCGCCAGCGCCGAGGAGCGAGCGCGTCGCCGATATTTGCAGTTGAAGGGCAAAGGCGAGGATGTTAGTCTGTCGAGTCTGCTAGATGAGATCCGTGCACGCGACGAGCGTGATACCCAGCGTGCAGTGGCCCCGCTCAAGCCGGCGGCCGACGCGATTCAGCTGGATTCCACGGAGTTGTCCATCGATCAGGTGCTTGAACGCATCATGAGCGAGATCGCCATTCGCGATATCGCCGGGTGACCAAGAAGGCCGCAGGGGACCAGTCATAGTCCTGCAGCGCTTCTTTTAAATGAAACTAACCCACACCGTCTGGGGTGTGGAGATGGGCGTATTCTTCGCCCTCATCTACAGGAATTAAAATGAGCGAAAGCTTTGCGGAACTCTTTGAAGAAAGCCTAAAGACCCTGAACCTTCAGGCAGGCTCCATCATCACCGGTGTTATCGTTGATATCGATTACCAGGCTCGCTGGGTAACCGTTCACGCTGGCCTGAAGTCTGAAGCACTCATCCCGCTGGAACAGTTCTACAACGACGCTGGCGATCTGACTATCAATGTCGGTGACGAAGTTCACGTTGCTCTGGATTCGGTTGAAGACGGTTTCGGTGAAACCAAGCTGTCCCGTGAAAAAGCCAAGCGCGCTGAATGCTGGATCGTTCTGGAAGCAGCCTTCGCAGCTGAGGAAGTGGTCAAGGGCGTTATCAACGGTAAGGTTAAAGGCGGCTTCACTGTCGACGTTAACGGCATCCGTGCGTTCCTGCCAGGTTCCCTGGTTGACGTCCGTCCAGTGCGCGACACCACGCACCTGGAAGGCAAAGAGCTGGAATTCAAGGTCATCAAGCTGGACCAGAAGCGCAACAACGTTGTCGTTTCCCGTCGCAGCGTCCTCGAAGCCGAGAACTCCGCCGAGCGTGAAGCTCTGCTGGAATCCCTGCAGGAAGGCCAGCAAGTCAAAGGTATCGTCAAAAACCTCACCGATTACGGCGCATTCGTCGATCTGGGTGGCGTGGACGGCCTGCTGCACATCACCGACATGGCCTGGAAGCGCATCAAGCATCCTTCCGAGATCGTCAACGTTGGTGACGAAATCGACGTCAAGGTTCTGAAATACGATCGCGAACGCAACCGTGTTTCCCTGGGCCTGAAGCAACTGGGCGAAGATCCATGGGTTGCTATCAAGGCCCGTTACCCAGAAAGCACTCGCGTAACCGCTCGTGTAACCAACCTGACCGACTACGGCTGCTTCGCTGAGCTGGAAGAGGGCGTTGAAGGTCTGGTACACGTTTCGGAAATGGACTGGACCAACAAGAACATCCACCCTTCGAAAGTCGTACAAGTCGGCGACGAAGTGGAAGTCATGGTTCTGGACATCGACGAAGAGCGTCGTCGCATCTCCCTGGGCATCAAGCAGTGCAAGTCGAACCCATGGGAAGACTTCTCTGGCCAGTTCAACAAGGGCGACAAGATCTCCGGTACCATCAAGTCGATCACCGATTTCGGTATCTTCATTGGTCTGGACGGCGGCATCGACGGTCTGGTTCACCTGTCCGACATCTCCTGGAACGAAGTGGGCGAAGAAGCCGTACGTCGTTTCAAGAAGGGCGACGAGCTGGACACGGTCATCCTGTCGGTTGACCCAGAGCGCGAGCGCATCTCCCTGGGTATCAAGCAACTGGAAAGCGATCCGTTCTCCGAGTACGTCTCGGTTAACGACAAAGGCGCTATCGTTAAAGGCACCGTGAAAGAAGTTGACGCCAAAGGCGCCATCATCGTTCTGGCTGACGACATCGAAGCGACCCTGAAAGCCTCCGAAATCAGCCGTGACCGCGTTGAAGACGCGCGCAACGTTCTGAAAGAAGGCCAGGAAGTTGAAGCCAAGATCATCAGCGTTGATCGTAAGAGCCGCGTAATCCAGCTCTCGATCAAGTCGAAAGACGATGCTGAAGAGAAAGAAGCTATCCAGAGCCTGAACTCCGTTCAGGAAGCTCCAGCCGATACCACCATGGCTGCTCTGTTGAAGCAAGCAATGGCCAAACAGAACTAAGTTCTGCTTGATCATGAAAAGGGCGACTTCGGTCGCCCTTTTTTGTGCCTGCGATTTGGTGGGGCTGAGACTACGGTGAAACCAATCCCTTCAGCGGGTTGTCTGTTTCTTTAATCGGATCAATCGCCTATTCGCGACTAAGCTGTGGGTAGTGGTCGTGCAGTAGTCGGGCGTTGCCTGGCATAAGGAAGTGGATGAACAGATTTATTGTGTTGATTGCTGTGTTGATTTTGGCTGGCTGTACCACCAGTGCCAAGACGCATGCGGTGCGTGGCGTCA
The DNA here is from genome assembly GCF_055760375.1 of Pseudomonas sp. m6p. Taxonomy (NCBI): domain Bacteria; kingdom Pseudomonadati; phylum Pseudomonadota; class Gammaproteobacteria; order Pseudomonadales; family Pseudomonadaceae; genus Pseudomonas; species Pseudomonas sp. m6p. The sequence goes on along the minus strand of NZ_CM147084.1, from coordinate 3,839,363 downwards.
GTGGTATCGAGATTGACTGCTCCGGTTTGGGGTCGGGTTGGGAGAAGTGCCAAAGGCGCGCGGCGAAGGAGTGCAAGGGGGCGGGTTACCGGGTGATCACCCGATCTGATCAGGCCAAGGATGAGGATGAATATCCGTTTGGCTTCAATCCTGCGGGCTACGTCACTCGAACCATGCTGGTGATGTGTCGCTGAATGAGCGCTGCTCCTGTTCAGTGCTTTAGTGTGCTGAAAACGGGCGTTTTGATGCCGAGAAAGATATGTCAATCCCTGGGCTGTTCAAAATCTTCCGGGCGTGCTAAAACCTTTCAAGCGCTGATCTAGCTGCTTGAAAAAGAAGGGAAAAATATGACGAAGTCGGAGTTGATCGAACGAATTGTCACCCATCAAGGGCTACTCTCATCCAAGGATGTGGAGCTGGCCATCAAGACCATGCTTGAACAAATGTCCCAGTGCCTCGCTACCGGTGATCGCATCGAGATCCGTGGGTTTGGCAGCTTTTCTCTGCACTATCGTGCGCCGAGGGTCGGTCGCAATCCAAAGACCGGTCAGTCGGTCAGTCTGGACGGCAAGTTTGTTCCGCATTTCAAGCCGGGCAAGGAACTGCGTGATCGGGTGAATGAGGAAGAGGAGGAGGGGGTTTGACAGTCGCTATCTCTCAAGGAGTTACTCATGCGTAATCTCAAGCGCATACTTCTTGGCGTTTTCATTTTATTGTTGGTGTTGGTCATTCTGGCGTTTGTGCTCGAGAACCAGCAGTCGGTTTCGCTTTTGTTTATGGGCTTTTCCGGCCCGCAGTTGCCAGTGTCGGTTGTTGCCGTGTTGGCATTGCTGATCGGCATGATGATTGGTCCTGTATTGGGCTGGTTTCTGGGGCGTTCGTCCAGGGCAGCGCGCAAACGACTGGTCTGAAAGCGACAGGCGCACGGCATCTGTCGAATTTGCGCCTTGGCCTGTCTTTATCCATTAGTAAAACCATCATTAAGCTGTAAAATGCACCCTTGTTCGATCTTGCCTAAATGCATGTCGATTCAGACTGACTCTGACGGATGCCAACTGATGGTGGCTTCTGCATTCATGGATTAGACCGCGCTCGCAGGCAGCGCTGTCCGCAGCTCAAGGGTATCGTTTCGCGTGAAAATTCTAGTTACCGGCGGCGCCGGCTTCATTGGCTCGGCAGTCATCCGTCACATCATCTCCAATACTTCTGATTCTGTCGTCAATGTCGATAAGCTGACTTACGCCGGCAATCTGGAGTCTTTGGCAGAAGTCAGCCAGAACTCGCGTTACGCTTTCGAGCGCGTCGATATCTGCGATCGTGATCAGGTTGACCGTGTCCTGCGTGAGCACCAACCGGATGCAATCATGCACCTGGCCGCTGAATCCCACGTAGACCGCTCGATCTCCGGCCCGTCAGAGTTCATCCAGACCAACATCATCGGCACCTATACACTGCTCGAAGCTGCGCGCCATTACTGGGCTGCGCTGGATGACACGCGCAAAACCAACTTCCGCTTCCATCACATTTCGACTGACGAAGTTTACGGAGACCTCGAAGGTCCGGAAGACCTCTTCACCGAAACTACGCCTTACCAGCCAAGCTCTCCATATTCGGCCAGCAAGGCTAGCTCTGATCACCTTGTTCGCGCTTGGGCACGCACCTATGGTCTGCCGACACTGGTTACCAACTGCTCGAACAACTACGGCCCTTGCCACTTCCCTGAGAAGTTGATCCCTCTGATCATTCTCAATGCACTGGAAGGCAAGCCGTTGCCGGTTTATGGCAAAGGTAATCAGGTACGTGATTGGTTGTATGTCGAAGATCACGCTCGTGCGTTGTACAAAGTCGTCACTGAAGGTGTAATTGGTGAGACTTACAACATTGGCGGTCATAACGAAAAACAAAACATCGAAGTGGTGCACACCCTCTGTGCGCTGCTTGATGAGTTGCGTCCTGATTCGTCCCATCGTCCTCATGCCAGTCTGATTACCTATGTTCAGGATCGCCCTGGACATGACGTGCGTTATGCAATCGATGCGAGCAAAATTCAGCGTGAATTGGGCTGGACTCCGGAAGAGACATTCGAAACTGGCATTCGCAAGACTGTTGAGTGGTATCTGAATAACACTGAGTGGGTTGAGCACGTGAAGAGCGGCAGTTACCAGCAGTGGATTGATCAGAACTATGCGGATCGTTCGAGCAAAGCATGAAGATCCTGCTTTTAGGAAAGAACGGTCAAGTGGGCTGGGAGCTGCAACGTTCCCTGGCTCCGCTTGGCGAGCTCGTCGCACTTGATCGTCACGTTGTTGATGGTCTCAGCGGTGATCTGTCGAATCTTGAATGCTTGCGTGCAACGATTCGTCAGATAAAGCCCGAGGTTATCGTTAATGCTGCTGCTTATACGGCGGTCGACAAAGCTGAGTCGGAAACCGAATTGGCGGATTGTGTAAACGGCCTTGCGAGTGGCGTGATGGCGGAAGAAGCCGCATCGCTGGGTGCATGGCTGGTTCACTACTCAACGGATTATGTTTTCAGTGGTCAAGGCGTCACGCCATGGCAGGAAACAGACCCTGTCGCGCCAGTGAACCATTATGGCGCCAGCAAGCTCGCTGGCGAGCAGGCGATTATCGCGTCGGGTTGCAACCATCTGATCTTCCGCACCAGTTGGGTGTACGGCGCTCGCGGCAATAACTTCGCCAAGACCATGCTGCGTTTGGCCAAAGATCGCGAAACGTTGAGCGTGATTGCGGATCAGATCGGAGTACCTACCGGGGCGGACCTGATCGCTGATGTAACGGCGTTGGCTATCCAGCAAGTTAGCAAGCGTCCAGAGTTGGCTGGCCTCTATCACTTGGCCGCTGCTGGCGAAGTGTCCTGGCATGGCTATGCCAGTCTCGTAATCGACTTCGCTAAAGCCCAAGGCGAGGAGTTGGCTGTGACAACGGTCGACCCAATCGAAACGACTGCCTACCCGACACCTGCACGTCGCCCTCTGAACTCACGCTTGAACACTCAGAAGCTGCGCGACAATTTTTCTCTACACTTGCCGGATTGGCAAAGTGGTGTAACCCGAATGCTTAGGGAAGTTCTGAACAAATGACCACGACAAATCGTAAAGGCATCATTCTCGCCGGCGGTTCCGGCACACGCCTGCATCCACTGACGCTCGGCGTTTCAAAGCAGATGCTGCCGATCTACGACAAGCCGATGATCTTTTATCCTTTGTCGGTGCTTATGCTGGCGGGCATGCGTGAAATTCTGATCATTTCCACGCCCGATGATTTGCCAAGCTTCCGCAAGTTGCTGGGAGATGGAAGTCTATACGGCATCAAGCTGACCTACGCGGAGCAGCCAAGCCCGGATGGTCTTGCTCAGGCTTTCATCATTGGTGAAGAGTTCATCGGTGATGATCCTTGCTGTCTGATTCTGGGCGACAATATTTTTCATGGTCAGCATTTCTCCGACAATCTGCGCTCAGCCTGCTCTCAGCAGGAGGGTGCAACAGTGTTTGGATATCATGTTTCTGATCCCGAGCGCTTCGGTGTCGTGGAGTTTGATGCGCAAGGTCGAGCGCTGAGCATTGAAGAGAAACCGGCCAAGCCCAAATCGAGCTATGCGGTTACCGGTTTGTATTTTTATGACAATAAGGTTGTCGAAATTGCCAAGGGAATCAAGCCTTCTCCGCGTGGTGAGCTTGAAATCACCGATGTAAATCGGGCCTATTTGAGCCAGGATTCCTTGAAGGTGGAGCTTCTTGGTCGCGGTTTCGCATGGTTGGATACAGGGACTCACGAGTCGCTGCTTGAGGCCAGTCACTTTGTGCATACGATCGAGCATCGGCAAGGTTTCAAGGTCGCATGCCTGGAAGAAATCGCCTACAACAATGGCTGGATTGATGCTGCCCAGCTCGCACAACAGGCAGAGCGCTTGAAGAAAACCGGTTACGGGCAATATCTGCAGCAACTGTTGGAGACAGGTCATATCTGAATTTGCTCGGGAAAATTCAGTGCGCCCTTCTTTAGGGGTAATTCAGGGCTGGTATAGCGGTGAGACCCATTAAAGTTGCAATTTTGCTTGCTGCGTACAATGGCATGGCATGGATCGAAGAGCAGGTCGCTTCGATTCTTTGCCAGCAAGGGGTGGAACTCAACCTCTTTATCAGTATCGACCCCTCAACGGATGGTACTGAAGCCTGGTGTGCAGATCTTGCCGCCCGACATGATTGTGTGACAGTGCTGCCTACCGGTGATCGGTATGGCGGCGCTGCATGTAACTTCTATCGCTTGGTTCGTGATGTCGATCTGACTGCGTTTGATTTCGTCGGGTTTTCCGATCAGGACGATATTTGGCTTCCTGAAAAACTGAAGCGCGCCACCGATATTCTTGCAACCGGCGAATACTCCGCTTATTCGAGCAATGTCACGGCCTTTTGGTCGGATGGGCGAACTGTTGTTTTGAACAAGGCGCAGCCTCAGGTTGCCTGGGATCATATATTCGAGGCAGCAGGTCCAGGTTGTACATATGTATTCAGTCGCGCATTGGCGCAACACCTGAAGCAATCAATGCTGGCCAACTGGCATTCGCTGCAGGGTGTCACTTTGCATGACTGGTTCTGTTACGCCTTTGCGCGCAGCCATGGATATCGCTGGTTCATAGATCCTTTGCCTTCTATGCGATATCGGCAGCACGAGCACAATCAGGTGGGCGCGAATACCGGAATTTCCAATCTGATTGCTCGATACAAAACGATCCATGATGGTTGGTGGTTTGATCAGGTGCGATTGATTGTGCGGTTGGTGGAGCTGGATTCGGATCCTTTTGTTCGGCGCTGGTCGAAGCTGGGGCGTTGGCAGTTACTCAAACTATCACTGAGTGCTGCAAGTTGCCGGCGACGACTGCGTGACAAAGTCTTGTTTTTCTTTACTTGTTGGTTAACTTCTCTGTTAGGAGGGAAGGCAAGATGACTTCCCGAAGAGTATTGGTTACAGGTGCTACCGGCTTTGTCGGTGAGGCGGTCATTCTCCGATTATTGCTTGATCAAGTGCTGACCCCGGTAGCTGTCGTTAGAAGGGCATCGTGTTTGTCGGGATTGTGTCCCACGGTAATGTTCGATCTTGCCAGTTCGAATGAGCTGCCCGAGTTCGAGAATATAGATGCAGTGATTCACGCGGCCGCGCGCGTGCATGTCATGAAAGAGGCAGCACCCGATGCGCTAGCAGCCTTTAGAAAAGTAAACGTCGACGGTACTGTGAAACTGGCGCGAAAAGCGGCGCAATCAGGGGTCAGACGCTTCATATTTATCAGTTCGATCAAGGTTAACGGTGAGATGACGCTGCCAGGTCATCCGTTCAAGGCCGATGACATCCCGGCGCCTCTTGATGCGTACGGCATTTCAAAGCTCGAGGCGGAAGAGGCGCTGAAAAGTATCGGTAAAGAGACCGGGATGGAGGTTGTCATTATCAGGCCTCCGCTTGTCTATGGGCCGGGTGTAAAGGCGAATTTCTACCGGATGATGAGCGTGTTGACGAGGCGGTTGCCGTTGCCGATGGGCGCAATCAATAATCGTAGAAGTATGGTGGGTATCGGTAATCTGGTGGATCTGATTGTCACCTGTGTTGATCACGTTGGTGCAAGGAATCAGACCTTCTTGGTCAGCGATGGCAGAGATTTGTCCACTAGCGAACTGTTGCGTTGCCTGCGAGAGACAATCGGTGGCAAGGCGTTGCTGATACCTTTTCCCGAAATGGTGCTCAGGGCGGTTTTGAGATTGTGTGGAATGCACTCTGTCATACAGCGAGTTTGTGGTTCTTTGCAGGTTGACATTACGGCAACAAAGACGGCTCTTGGTTGGTCTGCGCCTTATTCTCCAGAGTTGGAGTTAAAGAAAACTGCACTAAAGTTTCTAGAGAGCCAATAATAAATTATTATTGATATGGAGCTTTGGAAGTGCAGTTGGAATGTTGTTAGGTTGCAGGTATTAACAATAATTACAGGGGCTGTATCTTTTTTTTGTTCTGATGTATAATGGGGGGTATTTTTATATTTATTTTGTACTTGAGAGTAGTGGGTCCCGTTGAGTTTTGAGTCGAAATATTTCCTCTTTGGGTGTATTACCAATCTTGCTTAAAGGATTAATGTGGTGGAGGTAAAGTGAATTGTTTTTTGGAAGTTGTCATGAAAGTGCTGTATTGCACATGGATAACTAATCATTCGCTTTTCTCTAATCAATGAGATGGAATTAAAATGAAGTTTGGTCAAGTGGATGGTTCTGTGATTTTTATGAACGGTATAGCAGAACATTTTGGGGCATGCGAGTCAATCATTGTGGGAACTAACGTTAGGCAGTTACGCATCGTTTCAGATGGTGCAGGAAATTTCCCGAGCGATGCTGAGGTGTGCTGGTAATGGAAAAATTTTCAATTTCGCCCCTGAATATGGTCAGTAGTTTCTGGAAAAATCGCGGACTTATCAAGGCTTTGGTCAAACGCGAAATTGTTGGGCGTTATCGCGGCTCCATGATGGGTATCCTGTGGTCATTCCTGATCCCAGTATTTATGTTGAGTGTGTATACACTGGTGTTCAGTGTTATTTTCAAGGCGCGCTGGGGTGGAGGAGGTGACTCTAAAGTCGAGTTCGCCCTGGTGCTGTTTGCCGGTCTGCTGGTTTATAACTTTTTTGCTGAATGTATCAATAAATCACCGTTATTGATTACAAGTAGTATAAATTATGTAAAGAAGGTTATTTTTCCTCTTGAGATTCTGCCTTGGGTCAGTATGGGGGCGGCTCTATTTCATGCGCTGATTAGTTTAAGTGTCTGGATTGCAGCATATGCCTTGCTTTTTGGTATTCCTCATTTGACCGTATTTCTTATTCCTTTGGTCTTTTTGCCGCTCATATTGTTTGTGATGGGGTTTTCCTGGTTGCTCGCTGCGTCCGGGGTTTTTCTGCGTGATATATCGCAACTGATCGGCATTATTACAACGACGCTGATGTTTTTGTCGCCGATCTTCTATCCGGCAACGGCCATTCCTGAAGAATTCCGCGGCCTGCTTTTTATGAACCCTCTGACCCCAGTGATTGAGTTGGCGCGAGGCGTATTATTTTTTGGGCAAGGTATTGATTGGAGACTCTACTCAATCTGCATGGCGGTCTCCGTCGTCGTATGCTGGCTGGGTTTCGCCTGGTTCCAAAAAACAAGAAAGGGGTTTGCCGATGTCCTCTGATATCTCGATCAAAGTTGAGAACCTGAGCAAGTGCTATCACATCTACGACAAGCCCAGCGACCGCTTGCTGCAAATGCTTTCTCCAGTGAGAAAGCAGTACTACAAAGAATTTTGGGCGCTTCGTGATCTTTCGTTCGAGGTCAAGCGAGGAGAGTCGATTGGTATTCTCGGCCGAAACGGTTCGGGCAAATCAACGCTTTTGCAAATGATTTGCGGCACACTGAATCCGACCACCGGCAGCGTGCAGACATTTGGCAGGATTGCTGCGTTGCTTGAACTTGGCTCGGGGTTCAATCCGGATTTTACCGGTCGTGAGAATATTTTTCTGAATGGCACGATCCTCGGCCTGACCCAGAAAGAAATCGAAGACCGTTTTGACGCCATCGCTGCTTTCGCAGATATCGGTGATCACCTTAACCAGCCGGTTAAAACATATTCGAGCGGGATGTTGGTTCGTTTGGCGTTTGCGGTACAGGTCCAGGTGACTCCGGACATTCTTATCGTTGACGAGGCGCTCGCGGTTGGCGATGCACTGTTTCAAAAGCGCTGCTTCCAGCAGATTGAAAAGCTGATTTCTGATGGCACCACGCTACTTTTTGTTTCCCACGATCAGGAAAGCGTTCGCACCCTGACTCACCGAGCTTTGCTTCTGCACAAAGGGGTGAGGAAGATGTGGGGTAAATCATCTGACGTTGTTCTGGAGTATCGTCGGATGCTTCATGAGGATGAACGGCAGAGCTTTCTTGAGTACGGTGCAAAGCTGACGGCCAATGCGGCAGCCACTACAGCGGCTGTCAAAGAGGCGAAGGTCAAGGGCGTTGAGCTTTCGGAGAAACATAGCAAGATCAAGTCTTTTGGTGATCTTGAAGCTGAAATTCTGGGTGTGAAAATCCTCGATTCCAAAGGCGTCGAGGTCTCTCATTTTTATATTGGCGAGCGCCTCACGATAAAGGTCTCGTTGCGGGCGAACGTTGATCTGAATAATGTCAACGTTGCATTTCGTATTCGAAACAAAGAAGGCGTCAAGATTACTTCATGGGGTACATTGAATCATGATATGCGTGCCTCACTGAAGAACGCTGACGCGTCTGAAATTATTTGGTTGAAGAACTTCAGCGCAGGTACGGAGTTTGCGGTGGAGTTTAATGCTGCCTGCACGCTTGGTGCAAACCTCTACGAGGTACAGGCGACGGTGACTCGTGAGCATGATATGTATTATGGGTCGCAGCAGATATTGCATTGGATGGACGAAGCTGCTTTCTTTACTGTGGCAATCAAACAGCAAGAACATGTTGTTGGCGGAATTTGCGATTTGGGTTTTGAACAAAAACTTATAGAGCATTCAGCATGAAAGTTGCCATCTTCAATGACACCAGCAGCTATCACCATATAGGCTGCCTTGCCGTGTCGGATGCTCACGACAGAATGCTCTCGGAAGTGGGGGCAGTCGTCGAATATCGACACTTCGTCAATGAGTTTCATGATTTGTGGCAGGGTGACGAAAAATCAACCCGTGATTTTCTTGCAAATGGTGCCCTGGCTGCAGAAATTTCTGCAGTGGATGCTGTGGTGGTCAATGGTGAAGGCACGATCCATCACGGATCAGGCCTTCATTTGCTTGCCATCCTCGCCTATGCTCAAGAGCTGGGCAAGCGCACCGTTTTGGTGAATGCGGTCTTGCAGGATGTACCTGTTTATCTCGATGTCCTGGCAAAGCTTGATGACTTGACCGTCAGAGAGGTGAACTCATTCAGATACTTGTCTAGCCTGGGCATTGACTCGCGAATTGTATCCGATTCGATTGTTGGAGCACGGTTCAACCCAGGTGTTGACGAAAGCTACCGTGACAAGGTCATTATCACGGACTGTCATTTGTCTCGAGAGGATGTAAGGCAGGTTCTGGAAAGAGCCAACGTCGAATTTTCTGCTGATTGTGTTTACTTTCCGCTTGAATATGAAAACAGTGTAAATGACTGGCGGGATACTTTAAGAAAGTTTCGCGCAGCGAAGCTTGTTATTACAGGTCGCCACCATGCCGTCTATCTGGCTTTACTCGCGAACACTCCATTTGTTGCCCTGCCTTCCAATACCTGGAAGATTGAGGGGACGCTGGAGCAGTTGGGCGGTTTTTTCGCGATGTGGACAGGAGAAGATATCGTCGACATGGCTCATCGTGCCATAGTGAATCCCGAGGCATACAAATCCGTATTCGCTCACAAACTGCTTGCCAATCCATTGAGCACTTTTGCGAACCTGCGTGACAGTGGCGTTCCTAAGTCTCTGCTGGATATCGAAGTCTATAAGGAATTGGCAACGAAGTATTTTTCGCCTCTGTCAGACGTTCTGTTTCTAGGTTCGAATGCAAGTCTGCGTTTGTTTAAAAACCACTCGATTGCACGAAACTTCGTATTCAGTGAGATTCCTCTCTCAGTATTGACCGATGGCGCCATTGATACAGTTGCTCTAAAAGGCGTTGTTCCCGAATCAAGTCGTGACATCGATACGATCGTTTGCATCGATGCTGTTGTGGATTCCGCAGGACTTACGCTTCTCACTGCTCTTGCAGCGGAGAAGCTACGGCCTGGAGGTCGTCTTCTGGTTCGTTGTTCGAACGATTCGTGTGCTGACGGGGATATCTCCCCCGAGAATAAATCAGCTCTTGAGGCCATGGGTCTGCTTTTTGAATCAAGTCTGAGCATTGCTGCACTTCAGGCGCAGACAGCTGGGAGTAACTGGATTCTCTCGTTTTTCAGAAGTCCCCTCGTAAAATATTCTGCGCCGTATGAAGAGAGAAACTTGCCGGAATTTAATGGCAAGACTCACCTTGTTGATTTCGCTCGGCATTACGAAAATCCGTGGATTGTCCATTCCATGGTGGAAATTCCATGGAGGATAAAGAATGCTGAGCAACTGTTCAAATTATCGGAACAGATACTCTCATGTTCGAGTGATGCCAGCGCAGACCAAGGCGCGGCATTGGCAATTCTTGGGTGGAGATACTTCGAGGCGGATTCAGCAGTAGACCTGTTGGGTTGGAGTAACGCGGTTGATGTGTATCTGAAAAATGATCAGTCGGATAATCCACATGTTCGCAGATGGTGTGTTTCGTTAAATTATCTTCAGGCTCGTTTTTGCCACCGAGCGAATTTTCAACAGCGAGCGCTGCAATATTACAAAAGTGTTGTGAATAGCGAGATTTTCAGTATTACGCCGACACTTGGAACAAAGCAGGTCAGTGCGGCCTATCATGCCGGTATGATTCACTGGAATGCGAGTGAGCGTGAGCAAGCGATCAGCATGTGGAAGCAGGGAGTCAAGCTCGCGTTTGATTGTTTGAGTTCTGATATGTTGGAGTTTGTTGGCAATATCGATCAGCCTTTTATGTTCTCGTTGAATGATTCTGTAGAAATCATCGACGGTGCCGTTCAGTGTGCTTCGGCACTGAATATTTCATCGAAGACGTCTGTAGCTTCCGAAGGTTTTATTCTGTCGGCGTTGGACGAAGTTGCACGAAATGCATTGCGTAGTGCATTCAATAGAGTGTCGCTGGAGTTACAAGAGTGCAGCGCTGAAAAGGTCTCTCTCCACGCTCGCCTCAACGAAACGTTGACGGCTAAGAAGTACGCTGAGAATCTGGCGTTCGGACGCTTGGATGAGATAAACAGCCTATGTTCTGAAATTCAAAAGGTTCAGGATCAGTTAAAGCTTACGGAAGACGCCAAGAGCTACGCAGAATCGTTGGCCATTTCTCGATTGGATGAACTCAATGCACTCAAGGAGAATACTGAAAAGCATGATCAGATTATTGGGCTCTATGCAGAGAATCAAGCTTTAAGGGAAAGGCTACAACTTACAGAAGATGCCAAGGCTTTTGCGGAGGAATTGGCAATTTCTCGTTTGGCTGAGCTCGATGCTATTAAAAAAAGTGAAGGGAATTGATAGTGGAAAAGCTACATTGGTCCGTTGATTCGTTAGTACTGCGGAACCAGACTTATTTTGGATTTGGCTGGGCTTTTCACGAAGAGAAGGTGATCGTAGGCGTTAAACTGGCGGTCAAGACCAAAAATGGCTCTTTTCAAGCAATTCCAGCTAGCTACGGAAATCCGAGGGAAGATGTCTCCTCTCATTTTTCCGGCAAGCAAAATGCCTTGCATTCCGGTTTTGTAATGTATGGTAGTTGTAAAACCGATGCCGAAAGTGGTAATAACTTATTTCTTTTGATTGAGTTTGCCGATGGTACTTCGATAGAGCTTCCTGTCTCGGTTTCTTCGCTGATTTCTTTAGAGAAAACGTCAGCCAATGCGTTGCCATTGGCGAAACAGTTTTGGGCGTTTTTCAAGCGTGGCTTGTCGTTGATTAGGCAGTTGAAGTTTAAATTGTTGGTCGAGAAAATCCAGCGATATACTCGTAACCGTCCTTCGGGTTCGTTAAATGATGTGTCTAACGCACGCGATCAGTTGGGTGTCACGGGCTCGCAATCCTCGGTCCTGATTATTGATCATGATCTGGGTGGCGGTGCCAACCATTATCGCGAACGCCTGGTCGCAGAAAAAATTCAGGAAGGGAAAGTTGTTTATATTTTCAGCTTTCATATTGCCACATTGTCTTATGTCCTCATGGTCAGGAAAGGCGCGACGAGTGAGACATTGTCGATTCCCGGCTACGAGTTTTTGATCGAGCTGTGCAAGTCGCTGAAGATTGACGAGATCGTCTACAATACGGGCGTTTCATTTGCACGCTCGGAAGAGATCCCACAACTTATTATTGAACTGAAAAAAGAGCTCAATTCAAAATTGCTGTTGCTGGTCCACGATTTTTTCATGGTGTGTCCTTCACACTTCCTGATCGATGACACCAACAAGTATTGTGGTATTCCCGACCTTCGCAAGTGCCAGTCGTGCTTGTTGAATAACCACAACGGTTTTACTTCGCTGTTCAGTGCTCGAGATATGCATCAGTGGCGAGCGCTGTGGGGAACTGTCCTCAGTGTTGCGGATGAGGTGCGTACCTTTTCCACCAACACGCTGGAACTGCTGTGTAAGGCCTATCCATCTATTGATTTGTCGCGTGCCGTGGTCAAGCCGCATATGGTTGAATACATCGATTTTGGCGAAGTGAAACCTTCCCAGACCTCCGAACTCAGAATCGGGGTGGTGGGGCAGATCGGGCTCCATAAAGGGGCTCAGATTGTCCAGCGTTTGTCTGAAGAGATCATGAGTCAGCAGCTTGACATCAAGATTGTCATCATCGGTTCGATCGAGACGCAGTGTGATGCGTCGGTGGTTACACAAACCGGCCACTACAAGCATGACGATCTGGCAAAATTGATCGAATCTTCGGGCGTGAATGTCATGCTGTTCCCGTCCATTTGGCCAGAAACGTTCTCTTACGTCGTCCAAGAGTTGATGGAAATGAAATTGCCCGTAGCCAGTTTTGATCTAGGGGCACCCGCAGAACGTCTTGTCAGCTATCAAAAAGCGCTCATACTCAAGAACTTCGACGTGCCGTCAGTTCTGAGTGAGCTGGTAATGTTTCATAAAAGAATTTATTCGGTTTAGGAGTATTGGAAATGACTCAAGTGCACGTTTTCACCAGCGCGGCATTCAACTACATTCCGAAAGTGAGGATGTTGTTCAATTCGCTGCGTGAGCACCATCCAGAATGGCGCCTGCATTTGGCTCTGGCTGATGAGTTGCGTGACAATATTGACCTGAGCAGCGAGCCTTTCGATGAGGTCATTCCTCTCAGCGAATTGAATATTCCACACTGGAAAGCCTGGGCGTTCTGCCACACCATCGTTGAGCTTGCCACTGCCATCAAGCCATTCACTTTGTCACGACTGCTCGCGTTGCCGGATACCGCCAAAGTTATCTATCTGGATCCGGACACCGTCGCCTTCTCGCGCCTGGATGACATAGTTGCTGCACTTGATGAATCCAACGTCGTGTTGACGCCACACCAGATTACACCTGAGTCCAGCCTTGCCGCGGTGATGGACAACGAAATCTGCAGCCTGAAGCACGGTGTCTATAACCTGGGTTTCGCCGCCGTTGCAGCAACAGATACCGGTAAGGCCTTCGCCAACTGGTGGGGTGAGCGGATTTATCACTTCTGCCGTGCCGACATTCCGAATGGCCTGTTTACCGACCAGAAGTGGATCGACCTGGTACCTGCGCTGTTTGAAGGTGTCGCGATCATGCGCACACCTCGTCATAACGTCGCACCATGGAACCTGACCACCCGTGAAATCACTATTGATGACAACGGGACTTACCTGGTGAACGGCGAGCCTTTGGGCTTTTATCACTTCACCGGTTTTGACAGCGGTGCTCACCGCGTCATGGCAGCAAAAAATGGCGGTACCAACTCGGCAGTCAGCAAGCTGGTTAACTGGTACGACGATGAAACCAAGAAGCTGGCGGAAGATCCGCTTGCCAAAGAAGTGTGGGCCTACGGTCAATACTCTGATGGCACTCCGATCAGCAAGGGCGCCCGCGCTGTTTATCGTGAGCGTATCGACTTGCAGCGTGCGTTCCCGGAACCGTTCGATGCCACCGGTTACAAGGCTTGGTGGGAAACTCAAGGTAAGGTCGAATACCCGCAGTTCCACGACAAGAAGCAAGAAGCGGCAGCGTTGCTCGAGTTCTCGCGAGTGCTGACCCCAGGTTTTCGTGGTGGCATGGAAACCGTGGACTGGTCGCGTCTGGGTGGCCTGCTGAAGCAATCCATCATGAATCCGAGAACCGGTGGCGAGATGGCCAAGAAGGGCTGGGAAGTCCTGCGCAACCAGGGTCTTCGGGGTTTGAAGAATAAGCTCTTGGGTTAATGTTGCACATCGGCTAGCCCCTCATGCGGGCTGGCCGATTTTTTTATTGTCCTGTGTCCTGAGAATGGAATGAAGTCAGATGCACAGGGTAGTTCGACTCACACTGGCTTGATATTGCGATTATGACTACGGAAATTTTACAGCAGCGTCGATCTTTGCATTTTCCCTTGATCGATTTGTTAAGGGGATTTGCAGCTATATCTGTAGTGATTTATCACATCATCGAACACTTCTCATGGAAGGCGTTTCCAGCTGAAGGTATTTTGAGCTGGTTTCGAATTGGCTGGATGGGAGTTGACCTTTTTTTTGTAATTTCGGGTCTGGTGATCGGCCTCGCAGCGTTTTCAGGCATTGATAAGTTCGGTCCGCAAGGGTTTCGCGCGGATTTCATCCGGCGTCGTATCGCCCGGATCGTGCCACTTCATTACCTGACCATGCTCGTTTTCATCGCTTTCATTATGCCTGAGGTCATGTTTCAGGGATTTTGGGCAAATCTGCTTACGCATTTGTTTTTCCTGCATAACCTCTTTCCCGCCTTTCACGGTGCAATAAACGGCAGCAACTGGTCGCTGGGGACCGAGATGCAGTTTTACGCACTGATGGTGGTGGTTTCCCCGTGGCTGTACGTCGCTCGCATCTGGAAAGTGCTGTTTGCGTTTTTGATGGTGGCCTGGGCGTGGCGGTTGGGGACGGTCTGGTTTGTTGAGCCTGATGTAATGGGACCCTTCAAGATCTTTCTGGTCTCTACACAGTTGCCGGGGATGCTGGATGAATTCGCCATCGGTATTGTGATGGCAAAGTTGTTTCGCAGTGACTTGGGGCACAGGATTTTTGACTACTGTCAGAAGCTGCCTGTTGCGCTGGGCGTATGTGCCGTCGCCGCCGCAGTGTTTTATTTGATGCTTTCCATCTATTGGAGACACGCCAGTTTCTGGGATATCCCGGTGATGGTCGTATTGTTCCGAACCTTCATTGCAGTGTCATTTGGCATGATCATTTTTGCTGCCTGCGTGATTACCCAAGCGTCCAGGTCAAGCGCCTGTTGTGGCCGCTCACTTATCTGGGAGAGATCTCCTTCGGCATCTACCTCTGGCACCTTCCTGTGCTGCTTTCGCTCAAGCGTCTGAATTGGCTGAGCTTTGAACAAATTGTAGTGCTGGCTTTGGTGTTGACCATTACGCTGGCGTCCGTGTCCTGGCATTTCTTTGAGCGTCCACTGATGCAGAAATATGCCCGTTCGACTAAGAAAGTGTCGGTTCAGGAGTCTGTGCCGCAAGTGGAAAAAGCCGCTGTATAGGGGGCTAAAGGTAAATGTGTTTCCAGTAACTGTTTTCTTTGCACATATCAGCGAAGTCACAATTACTGCGAAACACAGTGTCCTTGGTCGACGAGAATTACAGGGTGACGGGTTGTGATGGATTATTATTTTTTGTGGATGCTGTTGATCCTGGTCATGTCGTTTGCACTGACCCTTTACTTGCGTCATTACGCGCTGCACCGAAAACTTCTGGATGTCCCCAATTCGCGTAGTTCCCACACAGTACCGACTCCACGTGGTGGTGGTGTGGCGTTTGTATTGACGTATCTTGTATTTCTGACACTTGCGTGGTTTTTCTCAAAGGTCGATAGTTCGACGCTTATGAGTAGCGCGGGAGCAGGGGCGCTCGTCGCAATAATCGGCTTTATCGATGACCATCGCCATATAGCTGCGCGTTGGCGCCTGATCGGGCACTTCACAGCGGCCGTGTTGGTCATTGCTCCACTCGGTCCATTTCCAACGATCACGGTGGCGGGTTTTGCGATCGATATCGGGGTAATCGGACTGGTACTGTCTGCCGTCTATCTGGTCTGGATGTTGAATCTCTACAACTTCATGGATGGCATCGATGGAATCGCCGCAGTCGAAGCGGTGACAACCTGTCTGGGGATGGTTTTCCTGTACAGCATAACGCAGCATTTGGAGCTGATCCTGGCGCCGTTGTTACTCGCCACCTGTGTCGCTGGCTTTCTGATTTTGAATTTTCCACCTGCGAAGATATTCATGGGCGATGCTGGCAGTGGCTTCCTGGGCATTGTGTTGGCCGGACTTTCGCTTCAGGCCGCATTCAAGCAACCCGAACTAATCTGGCCGTGGTTGATCCTGATGGGAGTGTTTATCGTTGACGCGACATTTACTCTTTTGAGGCGTTTGCTGCGGGGCGACAAAGTGTATGAGGCTCATCGTTCGCATGCTTATCAGTTTGCCTCTCGTCAGGTGGGTAAACATCTGCCGGTTACGCTATGCGTAGGATTTATTAATCTTTTCTGGTTGCTGCCCATTGCATTCTGCGTTGTGCGGCTTGATTTTCCGGGGCTGGCCGGCGTGGTGTTGGCTTATGTTCCGTTGGTACTGCTGGCTATTAAATATCACGCCGGTGCACTCGAAGGCGCCACTCAAGCACCATGACAATGGCGCATCCGGCTGACGGGTGCTGTATTCTTCAGGGATATTGCCTGAGTCGTGGACTTAGTATCGAAAGTTGATGAGAACGAAAGCATTATGGATAGATTTCGGGCTTTGTTACTTGGGTTACCTCGCCGCAAGAAAAGGCTGATTCAGGTAGCCACCGATGTCGTACTCGTTTGGTTGGCGCTTTGGCTGGCCTTCATTGTGCGCCTTGGTGTCGACGATATGTACAACCCTCTCAGGGCGCATTTTTGGCTGTTCGTATCAGCGCCGCTGATCGCGATTCCGCTCTTCGTGCGTTTTGGCATGTATCGGGCAGTCATGCGCTACTTTGGCAACGATGCCTTGATCGCTATCGTCAAGGCCGTGAGCCTTTCGTCGTTGATTCTGGCCCTCGTGGTGTTCTGGTACAGCAATCACGAAGCCGTTGTCCCGCGCTCCATCATCTTCAATTATTGGTGGTTGAGCCTGGTCATCATCGGCGGTCTGCGCTTATTCATGCGTCAATACTTTATGGGAGACTGGTTTACCGCAGCGCAGCACGTCCCCTTTGCCAGTCGTGATGACGGCCTTACCAAGGTTGCGATTTACGGTGCCGGTGTTGCCGGCAATCAATTGGTGGCTGCACTACGCATGGGCCGCGTCATGCGCCCGGTCGCTTTTCTTGATGATGATGCAGGTATTGCCGAGCGTTCCATTTCGGGGCTTCAGGTCTACAAACCCAAGCATATCCAGCAGATGATCGACATGACGGGGGCGCAGGAGATTCTTCTCGCGCTGCCATCGTCGACCCGTGCTCGGCGTAGGGAAATCCTCAATATGCTGGAAGGTTTCCCGCTCCATGTTCGCAGCGTACCCAATTTCACCGATTTGGCCAGTGGCCGAGTCAAGGTCGAGGATATCCAGGAGGTCGACATTGCCGACTTGCTGGGACGCGATGCCGTGCCGGCACAGCCCGATCTGCTTGAACGCTGTATCAAGGGGAAGACTGTCATGGTCACTGGGGCTGGGGGGTCGATCGGTGCCGAGTTGTGCAGGCAGATATTTTCGCTAGGCCCGACCACGCTTCTACTGTTCGAACACAGTGAGTTCAATCTTTACAGCATTCTTTCCGAGCTGGAGCCGCGTTGCACCCGTGAATCAATTTCTGTGCGCCTGCTGCCCATCCTTGGCTCCATCCGCCATCAGGACAAATTGCTTGATGTGATGAAGACCTGGAAGGTTGATACCGTTTATCACGCGGCTGCGTATAAACATGTGCCAATGGTTGAGCACAACATTGCCGAAGGCGTATTGAACAATGTCATTGGTACATTGAACACTGCCCAGGCCGCGTTGCAGTCCGGCGTGTCGAACTTTGTACTGATCTCGACTGACAAGGCCGTTCGTCCGACCAATATCATGGGCAGTACCAAACGCCTAGCGGAGCTCACACTTCAGGCCTTGAGTCGTGAAGTTGCGCCGGTGTTGTTTGGCGATAAGGCGAACGTGTCGCGTGTCAACAAGACCCGCTTTACGATGGTGCGTTTCGGCAATGTGCTGGGATCGTCGGGTTCGGTGATCCCGCTGTTTCACAGCCAGATCAAGTCAGGCGGCCCGCTGACGGTTACCCATCCCAAGATCACTCGCTACTTCATGACGATTCCGGAAGCCGCGCAGTTGGTGATTCAAGCTGGGTCCATGGGGCAGGGCGGTGATGTCTTCGTGCTGGACATGGGGGAACCGGTCAAAATTGTCGAGTTGGCAGAAAAAATGATCCACCTGTCGGGCTTGAGCATTCGCTCCGAGCGCAACCCTCAGGGGGATATTTCCATCGAATTCACTGGCTTGCGGCCAGGTGAAAAGCTCTACGAGGAGCTGTTGATCGGCGACAACGTAGCAGCAACACCCCATCCGATGATCATGACCGCCAACGAGGATCACCTTCCCTGGGATGTACTCAAGGCGCGCCTGCACGAATTACTCGTCGCAGTCGAAAAGGATGATTACTCACGAGTGCGCCAGTTGCTGCGCGAAACTGTCAGCGGCTACACCCCGGACGGCGAAATCGTCGACTGGATCTATCAACAACGCCGTCTTGAACCCTGATTGTTTCACATCCTGTAATAGACGCATTTTTGACACCCGCCAACCATCGCCTAAGTTTGGAGAGCAGCTTCGGAAAAGCTGCTTTCTCAATCGATGATGGAGCGTCATTTATGCGTAACGGTTTTTTCTACTCCCTGGTTTTTGCTTTGCTCACCAGTGCTTCAATCGCTGTAGTCGCGGCACCTGCCGTCGTCCCGAACACGGATAATGCAACGATGGTGAGCGATAACGTGACATTGCCGTCGAGTGAAAAGGTCGATCTCAACGGTGCCGACGCAGCCACTCTGCAAAAACAATTGGCCGGAGTTGGCGAGACAAAGGCCAAAGCGATTGTTGCGTATCGTGATGCTAATGGGCCATTCGCCTCGGTGGATGAGTTGCTGGAAGTGAAGGGCATCGGCAAGGCGATCCTCGATCGCAACCGCGACAAGCTGGAAGTGAACTAAGCTGATTATTCAACGCCAAGGGGCCGGTCATTGACCGGCCTTTCTGCTTTCTGGTGGCAGAGATGCGACAGAGGGAGCGCCGTCGCGTCCGTCGGCGAGCTGAAAATTATGGGTATCATATTGTCTTGAGATTATGCCTATAATAATTTCCGTCACCTCCAGGCAAGTGAGCGTTGGAGGCCTATCTCCCAATATGTTTCAGGAGCGCTCTCATGAGTTCAGTCCAGTCTCAAGGTACGGCCGTCGTCACTGGCGCATCGTCCGGTATCGGTGCCATCTACGCGCAGCGGCTGGCAGCGCGTGGTTTTGATTTGCTGTTGGTGGCACGCGATCAACAGCGTCTTGAAAGCGCTGCGGGCGAATTGCGCGAAGCGCACGGTGTAAAGGTCGAAGTGCTCAAAGCCGACCTGACGCAAAAGGACGATGTCCTCAAACTCCAGCAACGCCTGCGCAGTGATTCAGGCATCACGCTGTTGGTGAACAACGCCGGGGTCGCAGCCGATGGCTTACTGGCCAACTCCGATGCCGAGCAACTGGAGCGTCTGATCCAGTTGAACGTCACCGCCGTAACGTTGCTGGCCTCGGCAGCCGCCGCCAGTTTCGCCAAGGCCGGACGTGGCACGATCATCAACATCGCCTCGGTGGTGGCGCTGTTTCCGGAGCGCTTCAATGCCACCTACAGCGCGAGTAAAGCCTACGTGTTGAGCCTGACTCAATCGCTCAACGCCGAGCTCGAAGGTACTGGCGTGAAAGTGCAAGCGGTGCTGCCCGGGGTTACCCGCACTGAAATCTGGGAACGCTCGGGCATCGATGCCAGCGGTATTCCGGCAGAGATGGTGATGGAGGCTGGCGAGATGGTTGATGCGGCGCTGGCCGGTCTGGATCAGGGCGAGTTGATTACTATCCCTTCGTTGCCGGATGAGGGGGAATGGCAGGCCTTCGTGCGCGCGCGGCATGTCATGGCACCGAATCTGTCGCGCAGCTCCGCGGCCCAACGCTACAAAAATTGATCAGAGGTAACTGCGGTATGAGTCAGCGTCGAATTGTTGTCACCGGTATGGGCCTGGTTTCGCCTTTGGGCAGTGACGTCGAGAGGGTCTGGCAGCGCTTGCTCGCCGGGCGCTCGGGCTTGCGCAATTTGCCGGACGCGGTGAGCGCAGACTTGCCGACCCGGGTCGCCGGGATGGTGCCCATGGCGGCGGAAGACGTCGAGGCCGGTTTCGATCCGGACCTTGCCACGCCACCCAAGGAACAGAAGAAGATGGATCGCTTCATCCTGTTCGCCATGGAAGCGGCACGCCAGGCCCTGCTTCAGGCAGGATGGCAGCCGTCCGAGGCCAAGGAGCAGGAGCGTACCGCGACGATCATCGGCTCCGGTGTTGGCGGGTTCGGTGCAATAGCTGACGCTGTACGCACTACGGACAGTCGTGGTCCGCGTCGTCTGTCGCCGTTCACCATCCCATCGTTTCTGGTCAATCTGGCGGCCGGACATGTGTCGATCCAGCACGCTTTGAAAGGCCCGCTCGGCGCACCGGTGACTGCTTGTGCTGCCGGGGTGCAGGCGATTGGCGATGCTGCGCGGATGATTCGTGCCGGTGAAGCGGACATCGCGGTTTGTGGCGGAGCGGAAGCCTGTATTGATCGGGTCAGTCTGGCCGGTTTTGCCGCGGCGCGGGCGCTGTCCAGTGGTTACAACGACACCCCCGAACGTGCCTCACGACCGTTTGATAGTGGTCGCGATGGTTTCGTGATGGGCGAGGGTGCCGGGCTGCTGGTGATCGAATCGCTGGAGCATGCGCTGGCACGCGGTGCGCAGCCGTTGGCGGAGCTGGTCGGTTATGGCACCACTGCCGACGCCTATCACCTCACTGCCGGGCCGGAAGATGGCAGCGGTGCGCGACGGGCGATGCAGTTGGCGTTGGCTCAGGCGGGTGTCGCGCCAGAGCAGGTGCAGCATCTCAATGCGCATGCGACCTCAACGCCGGTGGGCGATCTTGGTGAGTTGGCAGCGATCAAGGCGCTGTTCGGTACGGAGAATAAAATCGCCGTGACTTCGACCAAATCCGCCACCGGGCATTTGCTCGGCGCTGCCGGCGGACTGGAAGCGATCTTCACCTTGTTGGCCATCCGCGATCAGGTCGTCCCGCCGACGCTCAACTTCGAAAATCCGGATCCGGCGAGTGCGGGTGTAGACATCGTTCATGGTCAGGCACGGTCGATGCCGATCGAGTATGCGCTGTCCAACGGTTTCGGTTTCGGCGGGGTAAACGCCAGTGTGCTGTTCAAGCGTTGGCAGGCTTAGTCCTGCGATTGCTTGAGGTGGTCGCGCGTGACGTCGAGGATACGCTGGGCAAGCTCGGCGTCAGCGACACTGCGTGACAGCAAGAGCGCGCCGACCAGTGTCGACATGATGACGATGGCCCGGTCGGCGCTGTTATTGCCCTCAAGGGTGCCTTCGATTTGACTCAGTCGGGCATTGAGTACCGCATCACTGGTCGGGCTTGGCTGGCCGCGCAGACCCAGCTCTGAAGAAATGGTCAGCAGCGGGCAGCCTTCGTGCGGGGAGGTCTGATGCCATTCGGAAAGATAAGTGTCGATAAATGCCTGCAGCGGCTGTTCCTGAGCAAAGATCTCGGCGCACAGTCCATCGACTTGAGCGCTCGCCTCCTGCAAGGCTTTTTCGACCAGTTCGTCCTTGGATTTGAAGTGCGAATAAAAGCCGCCGTGGGTCAGCCCCAGTGCTTTCATCAAAGGTTGCAGGCCGGTAGCACCGATGCCGTCTTTGCGAAATCGCGCCGAGGCTTCCTTGATGATCCGCTGATGGGTTTGAGCTTTATGATCTTGCGAGTAACGCATGTGGAACTCTCCGCAACAAGACCACCATCTTAACCAAGGTAAATGAAATGGTGACTGTACTTCTACTTCTTAAAAGCGTGCGGCTGAGTCCAACATGATCCTTAAGGGATACGCTCCACAAAAAACAAACCCCGCCTGATCCGGCGGGGTTTTTCGTTCAGCGATCCTGCGCGTCCTTGATGTCCGCTTCGGCGTTGCGCTGCGCAACGCGCTTGCGTTCCTCATCGGTCAGTTCAACCTTGTTGGCGGTGTCGCGCAACATCATCAATCCGCCAACGATCGAGCCGATTGCAACGACCAGAATCAACCAGGCATACCAGGGCATAACGGCTCTCCTTAATGGCAGCTTGGCGGGCGAGGGTTCGCCAGCGACGCTGCATACCACTTATGAGCGAAATGACTTCGCAGTGGTTCCATTCTAGGCCCGATATCCAAGCCGCACCTTAATTCCCTGTAGATACCGTCTTGCCCCTCACCGGGCAAGTGCCAATTTCGGGTCAAATGGTTGGCCCGATTTGAGCACTCCGTAGACTAAGTGCAGCAACTTGCGCATGGCTGCACAGATGATCTGTTTGGAGGCCTTGCCATTGGCCTTCAAGCGTTCCTTCATGGCGATGATCGCCTCGTTGTGCCTCAGCGCTACCAGGCCTGGCATGTACAGACCCGCCCGAACGCGAGCCGAGCCGACCCTCGAAATAATCGTTCTGCCTTTGAGTTTTCCTGACTCCTGCAGCTTAGGGTTCAACCCTGCAGCAGCGACCAGTTTGCGAGGGTCGTCGTATTTGCGCAGGTCGCCCAGCTCGGCCAGCAGCCGCTCAAGGGTTTTCTGCCCGATACCGTCGATGGTCACGATCAAGTCGCGCATCTGGCTCATGTCCGGATCATCATCAATGTGTTTCTTGATCGCTTTGTGCGTTTCAGCGATCTCTTTTTCGATGTGGCGCAGAACGGAGTTGATCGAGTCTTTGACCTTTTCGTCGGACACATCCAGACGATTGAGCTCCATCTGCTCCATTTCCTGAAGATCATCCAATCGACGCACCATCGCCTTCAGTTGGCGGTATTTCAGTGGCTCCGGAGCCCAAAGCTGAAGCTTTTCAGCCTTTTCCCGAGCAAAATCAGCGAGCAGTTTGGCGTCGCTTTTATCGGTTTTGATCCGGCGCAATTCGCTGTCGGCGTAAGCATGGGTCGTGGCCGGATTGACGACACAGACCCGGTAACCCTTGTTGTAGATGAACTCGGCAAGTTCCAGGTGATAGACGCTGGTGGCTTCCATCACGATCAAGGCTGTAGGCTCGACCTGCTTGTTCAACCAAGCTTCAAACTCTTTGAAACCCTTCGCGTCATTAGGCAGCTTGGCCTTGGTTTTGTGCTTACCGTTTGGCAAGTGCGTGGCGATATCAAAGGTGTTTTTAGCGATATCGACACCGACGAAACTGGACATGAGTGTCTCTCCATTGATCCGTTTTCGATCATCACTGCACTCTGTCCAACCTTGCGAATGCGAGCTCTCGCCAGAGACGGGCCCAAGATACCGTTCGAACTATATGAGTGAGTGTGGAGGGCTGGAGCACGATCTACATCACAGGCAAAAAGCCTAAGGAGCTGCACGGCTTCCAAGTCCCTCCCTCGATGATCAGTCGAGAACTATCGCTCCTGACGAAGCGATAGTCGAGATACAAGGAGCTGCCGAAGGCTGCGATCTTTTGACTTTGCTTTTTCAAAAACAGGATCAAAAGATCGCAGCCTTCGGCAGCTCCTACATGATGGGTTATCGCCCCGTCAGCATGGCATCGGCCGGAGCGTCAGCGCGCAGTTGCCCGGTCAGCAGGAAGTAGCCGAAACCGACTGCCATGAAGCCAAGGAAAATCAGCCCGATCAGCGCATTGAACCAAGCCATGGCGATCAGGCACACCACCGCCAGCACCAGCGCGATCAGCGGAATCAGCGGATAGCACGGCGCACGGAAAGTCCGCTCGAGATTGGGTTCGGATTTACGCAGCTTGAACAGGCTGAGCATGCTCATGATGTACATCACGATCGCGCCGAACACGGCCATGGTGATCATCGCCGCGGTAAGGGTCATGCCGCCGAGGTTGATCAGACCGTCGCTGTAAATCGCGGCGATGCCGATGATGCCGCCGGCGATGATCGCCCGGTGCGGGGTCTGGAAGCGCGAGAGTTTCGCCAGCGACGCCGGCAGGTAACCGGCGCGGGCGAGGGCGAAGAACTGCCGCGAGTAGCCGAGGATGATCCCGTGGAAGCTCGCCACCAGACCGAACAGGCCGATCCACACCAGCATGTGCAGCCAGCCGGAATTGTCGCCGACCACGGTCTTCATCGCTTGCGGCAGAGGGTCGTTGATGTTCGCCAGGGTGCGCCAGTCACCGACGCCGCCCGCAAAGAACATCACGCCCATCGCCAGCAACACCAGGGTCAGGATCCCGCTGATGTAGGCCTTGGGGATCGTGCGTTTGGGATCCTTGGCTTCTTCGGCAGCCATCGCCGCGCCTTCGATGGCGAGGAAAAACCAGATCGCAAATGGAATCGCGGCGAACATCCCGGCAATCGCTGGCGGCCCGAACACATCGGAGCCGGCCCAGCCGTTCAACGCAAAACTGCTGAAGCTGAACGCTGGCGCGACCACGCCCATGAACACCAGCAATTCGATCACCGCCAGCACGCAGACGATCAGTTCGAACGTCGCCGCCAGTTTCACCCCGAGGATGTTCAGGGTCATGAACACGATATAGGCGCCGACTGCCGCATGTTTCGGATCGAGCGCCGGAAACTGCACATTCAGATAAGCGCCAATCGCCAGGGCGATCGCCGGAGGGGCAAAGACGAATTCGATCAGCGTGGCCAGTCCGGCAATCAGTCCGCCTTTTTCACCGAAGGCTCGGCGGCTATAGGCGAACGGCCCGCCCGCATGAGGAATCGCGGTGGTCAGTTCGGTGAAGCTGAAGATGAAGCAGGTGTACATCGTGGCGACCATGAAGGAGGTCACCAGAAAACCCAGCGTGCCGGCGACGCCCCAGCCGTAACTCCAGCCGAAGTACTCGCCGGAAATCACCAGCCCGACGGCGATGCCCCACAGGTGCAAGGTGCCCAGCGTGGGTTTGAGTTGTGTGTTCATGCGCATGCTCCCTGAACGGTTTGGAAAGCTCGGGGGAGGGCGTTTGCAGTGGGCGTGCCATTGCTGTGAGTCAGGTCGTAAAGCGCTGAAAGCTGTCGTATCGGGGATGTCCGCGGCTGGATGAGTGTTTTTTGTGCGCCAGTTGGGTGCGATGCTGGCAGTTATGCCGTCTTCGCGAGCAGGCTCGCTCCCACAGGGGAATGCATTTCAAAAATGTGGGAGCGAGCCTGCTCGCGAAGAGGCCCGCCAACACGACGCAAAACCTCGCTGTAACGCCAGCATAAACCCACTCTTTACGCTTTCTTTATGCCTCGCTGCACCCCTCGGTCTCGTTCCTTTACAGCCTCCTTTCCGACAATGCCTCCACACGCGGCAATACGCCGTAACACGGAGATCTTCCATGAGCGTTCTGGACGGGGTGTCCCTGCTGTTGGCAGCCGGGCTGTTCATTTATCTGTTGGTTGCGCTGTTGCGCGCGGATCGGAACTAGGAGCGGCTATGCACAGTTATGACTATTGGCTGATCCTCGCGTTTTTTGCGGTGGTCTTGCTGCCGGCGCCGTTCCTCGGGCGCTTTTACTACAAGGTGATGGAAGGTCAGCGCACTTGGCTGACACCGATCCTCGGCCCGGTCGAGCGCGGTTGCTATCGGATTGCCGGGGTTGATCCGCAAGCTGAACAGAGCTGGCAGAAGTACACGCTGGCTTTGCTGGCGTTCAATCTTGCCGGTTTCCTGCTGCTGTTCGCGATTCTGTTGTTTCAGGATCACTTGCCGCTGAACCCGCAAAACCTGCCAGGCCAGGAATGGACCCAGGCGTTCAACACCGCGGTCAGTTTCATGACCAACACCAACTGGCAGTCCTACAGCGGTGAAGCGACCCTCAGCTACCTGAGTCAGATGGTCGGCCTTACCGTGCAGAACTTCGTCAGCGCTGCCACCGGTCTGGCGGTGCTGGTTGCGTTGTGCCGTGGCATCGGGCGCAAGTCGGCCAAGACTCTGGGCAACTTCTGGGTCGACATGACTCGCGCCACGCTCTACGGCCTGCTGCCGCTGTGCCTGCTGCTGGCGCTGTACCTGGTATGGCAGGGCGTACCGCAGACCTTCGCGCAATATGTGAACGCAGTGACGATGCAGGGCGTCGATCAAGTGATCCCGCTCGGCCCGGCGGCCAGCCAGATTGCGATCAAGCAACTGGGTACCAACGGCGGTGGCTTCTTCGGCGTCAACTCGGCGCATCCGTTCGAGAACCCGACCGCGTGGAGCAACCTGTTCGAAGTCGCTTCAATCATCCTGATCCCGGTGGCGTTGGTGTTCACCTTCGGTCATTACGTGAAAGACCAGCGTCAGAGCCGCGCGATCATCGCCTGCATGCTCGCACTGTTCCTGATCGGCGGCGCGACGTCGCTGTGGGCCGAATATCAGCCAAACCCGGCGCTGAACAACGTTGCTGTGGAGCAGACCGCGCCGCTGGAAGGCAAGGAAGCGCGCTTCGGTACCACCGCCACCGTGCTGTGGTCGGTGACTACGACTGCGGCGTCGAACGGTTCGGTGAACGGCATGCACGACAGCCTCAACCCGCTCAGCGGCATGGTCGCGCTGGTCAACATGATGGTCGGCGAAGTGATCTTCGGCGGCGTCGGTGCCGGGCTCTACGGCATGTTGCTCAACGTGTTGATTGCAGTGTTCCTCGCTGGCCTGATGATTGGCCGCACCCCGGAATACCTTGGCAAGAAACTGCAGGCGCGGGAAGTGCAATTGCTGGTGGTGACCTTGCTGGTCATGCCGGTGGGCGTGCTGGTACTCGGCGCGATCGCCGCTGCTCTGCCTGGCCCGGCGGCGACCATCAGCAACCCCGGCCCGCACGGTTTCAGCCAGTTGCTCTATGCCTACACCTCGGCCAGCGCGAACAACGGTTCGGCGTTCGGTGGCTTGAGCGCCAACACCCCGTTCCACAACCTGATGCTCGGTCTGGGCATGTTGATCGGTCGCTTCGGCTACATCCTGCCGGTACTGGCACTGGCCGGCAGCCTGGCGATGAAGAAAACCGCACCGATTGGCCAGAACAGCTTCCCGACCCACGGGCCACTGTTTGTGACGCTGCTGACCGTGACCATTTTGCTGGTGGGCGGCCTGACGTTCTTGCCGACCCTCGCATTGGGCCCAATCGCCGAACATCTGAGCATGGGCTTCTAAGGAGTCAATGATGAATATGCCCGCAATCAAACCCGCCGCCGTGAAGGCGCCGGAACAAGCGAAAACCGCGATCTCGGCCCTGTGGCGTCCGGCGCTGGTGCAAGCTTTCGTCAAGCTCGACCCGCGCCAACTGGTGCGTTCGCCAGTGATGCTGGTGGTCGAACTGACGGCGATTTTCACCACCGTGCTGTGCTTCATCCCGGACAACGTCGTGCCGACGTTCGTCGCCGCGCAGATTGCCCTGTGGCTGTGGTTCACGGTGCTGTTCGCCAACTTCGCCGAAGCCTTGGCCGAGGGGCGCGGCAAGGCCCGCGCCGATAGCCTCAAGGCCGGCAGCGAAGGCCTCAGCGCGCGGCGCAAACTGGCCAATGGCAGCTTCCAGGTCGTGCCTGCCGCCAACCTGCGCAAAGGTGATGTGGTGCGCGTCGAAGCGGGGGAGATGATCCCCGGTGACGGCGAAGTCATCGAAGGGATCGCGGCGGTCAATGAAGCGGCGATTACCGGTGAGTCGGCGCCAGTGATTCGCGAGTCCGGCGGCGATCGCTCGGCGGTCACCGGCAACACGCGCCTGGTGTCCGACTGGTTGCTGGTGAAGATCACCGCCAACCCCGGTGAGTCGACCCTCGACCGCATGATTGCGTTGGTCGAAGGCGCCAAGCGCCAGAAGACCCCGAACGAAGTCGCGCTGGATATCCTGCTGATCGGCCTGACCCTGATCTTCCTGCTGGTGGTAGTGACCCTGCAACCGTTCGCCCACTTCGCCAATGGCAGCCTGCCGCTGGTGTTCCTGGTGGCGCTGCTGGTCACGCTGATTCCGACCACCATCGGAGGCCTGTTGTCGGCCATCGGTATTGCCGGGATGGATCGTCTGGTACGCCTGAACGTGATCGCCAAGTCCGGTCGCGCCGTGGAAGCGGCCGGTGACGTGCACGTGCTGCTGCTGGACAAGACCGGTACCATCACCTTCGGCAACCGTCGTTGCAGCGCGGTGTATGCCGCGCCGGGCGTGAGTGGTCGCGAGTTGGCCGAAGGTGCGTTGTTCGCCTCGCTGGCGGACGAAACCGCCGAAGGCAAATCCATCGTCGAGTACCTGCGCGGTCTGCACCCGCAATCCGAACCAGCGCTGGATACCTTGATTGCCGTGCCGTTCAGCGCGGAAACCCGCCTGTCCGGTGTCGACTATCAGGGCCGCGTATACCGCAAGGGCGCCGTGGATTCGCTGCTGGCGTTCCTTGGTCAACAACGCTCCGATCTGGCCCCGGCGCTGTCGCGAGAAATCGACAAGATCGCCCAGAGTGGCGGCACGCCGTTGCTGGTCTGCGCCGACGGCAAGCTGCTGGGTGCGATCCACCTCAAGGACGTGGTCAAGCCAGGCATTCGCGAGCGTTTTGCCGAGCTGCGCAAACTGGGGATTCGCACGGTGATGGTCACCGGTGACAACCCGTTGACCGCTGCGGCCATCGCGGCTGAAGCGGGCGTCGATGACGTGCTCGCCGAAGCCACCCCGGAGAAGAAACTGGCGCGTATCCGCCATGAGCAGAACGACGGCCGTCTGGTCGCCATGTGCGGCGACGGCGCCAACGACGCCCCGGCGCTGGCCCAGGCTGACGTCGGCATGGCGATGAACGACGGCACACAAGCCGCGCGCGAAGCGGCGAACATGGTCGACCTCGACAGCGACCCGACCAAGCTGCTGGACGTGGTGCAGATCGGCAAGGAGTTGCTGGTGACCCGTGGCGCGCTGACGACGTTTTCCATCGCCAACGACGTGGCCAAATACTTCGCGATTCTGCCGGCGCTGTTCGCCGCGATTTATCCGCAACTGGGCGTGCTGAACATCATGCACCTGACCAGTCCGCAGAGCGCGATCCTCTCGGCCATCGTGTTCAACGCCCTGATCATCGTCGTGCTGATTCCACTGGCATTGCGCGGCGTGCGCGTGCAGGCGGCGAGCGCCGCGGCATTGCTGCGACGCAATCTGCTGATCTACGGACTGGGCGGGATTCTGGTGCCGTTCGTGGGGATCAAGGCGATCGACATGTTGCTGACGGCGCTGCATCTGGTGTGATCCATTCGCGAGCAGGCTCGCTCCCACAGTTGCAATGCGGTCCCCTGTGGGAGTCAGCCTGCTGGCGATGAAATCGACTTGGTCCACCTGAATTAACGCGGTATCCGCTTTCTGAATTCGAGGATTTTGCAATGTCCACAATGATACGTCCGGCCCTGAGCCTGCTGGTGCTGATGACCCTGGTCACCGGCGTGGCCTATCCACTGGTGGTGACTGGCGTCGCCCAGGTCGCCTTCCCTGAACAGGCCAACGGCAGCCTGGTGCACGATGCCGACGGCAAGGTGCGCGGCTCGTCGCTGATCGCCCAGGATTTCGTCGGTGATGCCTGGTTCCATCCGCGTCCTTCGGCGGGCGCGTTTGCGACCGTGTCCAGCAGTGCCAGCAACCTCGCACCGAGCAATCCAGCGCTGGCCACGCGGGTGATCGATGACGCCAACAAGTTGCAGGTGCCCGGCCAGGGGCCAGTGCCCTTGGCGCTGCTGACCACCTCCGGCAGTGGCCTCGATCCGCACTTGCCACCGGCGGCAATTGCCTATCAACTGGCGCGTGTCGCGCAAGCGCGCAACCTGCCGGTGGCGACCTTGCAGCAGCTGCTCGATGCGCACATCGAACAGCCGCTGGTGGGGCCGCCGGTGGTGAATGTGCTGGAATTGAACATGGCGCTGGAAAAGCTGTAATTCGGCGGCGCGGCCATTCGCGAGCAGGCTCGCTCCCACAAGAGCAACACTGAACCTGTGGGAGCGAGCTTGCTCGCGAAGAGGCCACAACTGGCAACACATAAACATCTGACTGAAGAGATCAAGCATGAGCGACTCCGGCCGCGCCGACGCGCTGTTAGCAGACCTGCCCCGCGACGGCCGTGGTCGGCTGAAGATTTTCCTCGGCGCCGCTCCCGGCGTCGGCAAAACCTACGCCATGCTCCAGGCCGCACACACGCAATTGCGCCAGGGCGTGAAAGTCATCGCTGGCGTCGTCGAAACCCACGGCCGCGCGGAGACTGAAGCGCTGCTCGGCGGTTTGCCGCAGCAGCCGTTGGTGCGCTCGGAATACCGAGGCGTGATGCTCGAAGAAATGGACCTCGACGGTCTGCTTGCGGCTAAACCGAAACTGGTACTGGTGGACGAACTGGCGCACACCAACGCCCCGGGCAGTCGTCACGCCAAGCGCTGGCAGGATATTCAGGAACTGCTCGCCGCCGGCATCGACGTCTACACCACGGTCAACGTCCAGCACCTGGAAAGTCTCAACGATCAGGTGCGCGGCATCACCGGTGTGCAGGTGCGCGAAACCCTGCCGGACTGGGTGCTGCAGGAAGCCTACGAACTGCTGCTGATCGACCTGCCACCGCGCGAGCTGCTGGAGCGTCTGCGCGAAGGCAAGGTCTACGTGCCGGAACAGGCGCGGGCGGCGATCGATGCGTTTTTCACCCAGACCAACCTCACCGCGTTGCGTGAACTGGCGATGCAAACGGCGGCCGCGCAGGTTGATAACGATCTTGCGCAAGGCTATCGCCAACTCGGTCAGGCGGCTCCGGCGGTGCGCGGGCGGTTGCTGGTCGGCGTCGATGGCGACGCGCATGCCGAACGCCTGGTGCGTCACGCCAGCCGCGTGGCCCAGCGCCGGCATTTACCGTGGAGTCTGGTGCATGTCGACAACGGCACGGTGCGCGACGAGCAATCGCGCCTGCGCCTGCAAAACGCCCAGCAACTGGCCGAACGCCTCGGCGGCGAAGTGGTGTTGTTGCGCGCCGGCGAAGTGGCGAAAACCCTGATCCAGCATGCTGCCGAACGCCGTGCGAGTCTGCTGCTGGTCGGCCAGTCGCGGCCGAGTCTGCGCCGTCGTCTGTTCGGTGGTGGGCTCGCCGCGCGTTTGTTGCGCCAGGCCCACGGCCTGGAAATCAACGTCCTCGATAACGACCATGAACACCCGCAGCCGCGTCTGCGGGCGACGCCGACGCTGGTCTGGTTCGACTATCTGTTGGCGCTGGTTGCCACGGTGTTGGCCAGTGCCTTGGCGTGGGCGGTCTCGAGTATTTTGCCGCTGCCGAACATCTCGCTGGTGTTTCTCGCGGCGGTGTTGCTGGTGGCGGTGCGCAGCAGTCTGGGGCCGGCGCTGGCGTGCGCGGCGCTGTCGTTTCTGACCTACGATTTTCTGTTCATTCCGCCGAATTTTTCCTTCGCCATCCAGCGCGAAGAAGACGTTTTGACCTTGCTGTTCTTCCTGCTGATGGCGGCGCTCACCGGTAATCTCGCTGCGCGTCAGCGACGGCAGTTGCAGGCGCTGCGCGACACGCAGGAAGAGACCACCGAGCTGCTCGACCTGTCACGCAAACTCACGGCGGCGACGGATCGTCAGGCCGTGATCAGCGCTGCCGCGCAGCACCTCAATGGCTGGAGTGATCTGCAATTGTGCCTGCTCAACCGCGACGGCCAGGGCGGCTGGAAAGTCGAGACCGGCGGACCGCTGGAATTCAGCGAATCCGAACGTGCCGCCGCCGACTGGGCCTGGCAGCACGATCAACCGGCGGGCATGGGCACCGGCACGCTGCCGTTCGGTCGCTGGTGGTGGTGGCCGCTGTCGGTGGAAGACGGGCCGCTGGCGCTGCTCGGGGTCTGCGCCAAAGAGGGCCAGACCTTGAGCGGGCAGCGTCGACGGCTGCTCACCGCATTGAGTCAGCCACTGGCGCAGGCACTGGCCCGGGCGCAACTGGCGGACGATCTGGAAGCCGCGCGCCTGCACGGCGAAACCGAGCAATTGCGCAGTGCGCTGCTGGCCTCGGTGTCGCACGATCTGCGCACACCGCTGACCGCCATGCGCGGCAGCATCGATAGCTTGCTGGCCCTCGGCGAAGCGATTCCATTGGAGGATCGCCGCGAGTTGCTCGAAGGCACTCGCGATGAAGCCGAACGCCTCGACCGCTACATCCAGAACCTGCTGGACATGACCCGCCTCGGCCACGGTGCATTGAAGCTCGCGCGCGACTGGGTAGCGCCGGCGGACATCGTCGGCAGCTCGCTCAATCGCCTGCGTGCAGTGCTCGCGCCGTTGCAGGTCAGCACCGATGTGCCGGCCGAGTTGCCGCTGCTGTTCGTGCACGCCGCGCTGATCGAGCAGGCGCTGGTCAATGTGCTGGAAAACGCTGCGCGCTTCTCGCCGCCACACGGTCGTTTGCAACTGAGTGCCGGCGCCAATGACGAAGAGATTTTCTTCTCGGTCAGCGACGAAGGCCCGGGAATTCCCGAGGACGAGCGGGCGAAGATTTTCGACATGTTCTACACCGCCGCCCGTGGTGATCGCGGCGGGCAGGGCACCGGTCTGGGGCTGGCGATCTGTCAGGGCATGGTCGGCGCGCATGGCGGGCGGATCAGCGTCGCCGACGGCATCGACGGCCGCGGCACTTGCATCACCCTGCACCTGCCGTTGCAGACGCAACCGGGGATGGACAATGAAGCCTGATCGCGACTGCGCTACTCTCTTGCCAATCTTTTGTGTTGATGTGAATTCATGAGCCAGACCGCGACCATTTTGGTCATCGATGATGAACCGCAGATCCGTAAATTCCTGCGCATCAGCCTCGCCTCACAAGGCTACAAAGTGCTCGAGGCCGGCACGGGGGCCGAGGGCCTGGCGCAGGCGGCGCTGAACAAGCCCGACTTGCTGGTGCTCGACCTCGGCCTGCCGGACATGGACGGCCAGCAGGTGCTGCGCGAGTTTCGCGAGTGGGCCACCGCGCCGGTACTGGTGCTCTCGGTGCGGGCCAGCGAAGGGCAGAAAGTCCAGGCGCTGGATGGCGGCGCCAACGACTACGTGACCAAACCGTTCGGCATTCAGGAGTTTCTCGCCCGGGTCCGCGCGTTGTTGCGTCAGGCGCCGGCTGGCGAGGCGCAACAGGCGGCGCTGACGTTCGGCCCGTTGACCGTGGATCTGGCCTATCGGCGGGTGTTGCTCGATGGCGCCGAAGTGGCGCTGACCCGCAAGGAATACGCGGTGCTGGCGCAACTGGCGCGGCATCCGGGCAGGGTGATCACCCAACAGCAATTGCTCAAGGACATCTGGGGGCCGACGCATACCGAGGACAGTCATTATTTGCGGATTGTCGTTGGGCATTTGCGCCAGAAGCTGGCGGATGATCCGACTCGGCCGCGGTTTATTGTCACTGAAGCTGGCGTCGGGTATCGGCTGATCAGTGATAACAGTCTGTAGGTTTCGGGTTGGCTGAGCTGACGCCTTCGCGGGCAAGCCCGCTCCCACAGTGGACGGTGTGAAATACAAATTTCAATAACTGCGCAGAACCCTGTGGGAGCTGGCTTGCCTGCGATGAGGCCCTGACAGCCAGCCGGGATTTCAACCCTGCTCACTCTCATACCGATCCAGCGTATCCCGCGCAATCTCCCGCCCCAGCGCGATCAGCTCCGGCGCTTTGTAGAACTCGAAAAACCGGCACACGCGCTTCGGCACGTTGATCAGGATGTCCGGCGGATAGCCGGCGATCTTGTACTGCGCCAACGAGGTCTGCATCACCTCGAAACTCTGGTTGATCAAGTCCAGCAGTGACGCCGGCCCGACGTTGTCGATGATGAACGAACCGGTGGCGGATTTCGGCGCACCTTCGCGCTCGGGTGCCGCTGCCGGTTGCTGACTTTCCGGTTCGCTGCCTTCCAGCCACGGGTTGATGTCCGCCGCCTCCGCACGCAGGGCTTCCTGTTCAAGCAGCAGCAATTGCTCGGCCTGTTTGCGACGGAACGGCATCTTCGAACCCAGCGAACTGAGCAGGCTGTCGAAGCGCGAACGAAAGGCTGGCGGGCGCTGGATCACCGGCAATTTGTAGTGACGCTGGTTGGTGGCGTTGAGGTTGACCGCGATGATCAGGTCGCAGTGGCTGGACACCACCGGCACAATCGGCAACGGGTTGAGAATGCCGCCGTCCACCAGCATCCGATTGCCCTGCATCACCGGCGTGAACAGGCTGGGGATCGCCGCCGAGGCGCGCATCGCCTGATGCAGGCAGCCTTCCTGGAACCAGATTTCCTGCTGGTTGGTCAGGTCGGCGGCGACCGCGGTGTAGGGGATGCGCAGGTCTTCGATGTTGATTTCGCCGACGATCTTGCGGATCTGCCCGAAGACCTTTTCGCCGCGAATGGCCCCGAGACGAAAACTCACGTCCACCAGCCGCAGCACGTCCAGATAGTCGAGGGTTTCGATCCAGTTGCGATACTCATCGAGTTTGCCCGCCGCATAGATTCCTCCGACCACCGCCCCCATCGAACAACCGGCAATGCAGGCAATGTCGTAACCGCGTCTTTCGATCTCTTCGATGACTCCGATATGGGCGTAACCCCGGGCGCCACCGGAGCCCAGCACCAGTGCGACACGCTTTTTCATCAAGCTTCCTCCCCGACAAGGCTTCACAATGCACCCATCCGGGGGCGGGCGACAATCGTCAGGGTCGTTCGGGGCCGCAGGCGCGTCGTTTTTCGCTACGGCGTGACCACTCGGCGCTATGCTTTGGTCACCGCAGATTCATGGGGCGCCAAGGCACTTTTCTCGCGCCGTAACGTCTTACCTGCACGACTGTTGACCTATTTTGAGGTGTGAGTGATGAAAGCCTGGATCTGTGTGCCGTTGATTGCGCTGGCATTGGCCGGTTGCGCTGGCAAGACTGCTTATCGTGACAGCTGTGGCAGTCAGCTCGATGCGGCGTGGCATGAACTGGACCTGGCCAAGGCCGAAGGTTTTGCCGGCACGGTCAGTTACTCCAAGGCGCTGTCGTTGCTGACGGCGGCCAAGACTCAACAGCAATTCGAAGGCTTCGAAGGCTGCAGCAAAAAGGCCGAGAAAGCCCGTTTCTATATTCGCGAATCCCGCGCCGGACGCTAAGCTGCTGACTTGACGCAAGGATGCGCCTGCCTTCTGACGGCAGACTCATCCTTCAAGCCATGTGAATCAGGAGCAAGTGATGTCTGCGTTGGTGGATCGGTTGGTGGCTCATGTCCTGAGTCTGGAAGTGCGTTTGCTGGCCTGTCAGGCACGCCTGACCGCGCGTACCGACCCCGAGGCGCTGCATGACTTGCGCACTACGGTACGGCGCTTGCGCAGCCTGTTGCGACCCTTGCGTGGCTTGCCCGGTGTCGAGCAACTGGAAGTGGCGGCATCCGCGGTGGGGCAGTTGACCACGCCGTGGCGCGACCGCGAGGTGCTGGCGGCGTACCTGCTCAAGCATGATCAACCGCAAGCGGCGCAGCGGCGCATGGCGCAAATGGACGAAGCTTATCCAGCCTTGGCAGCCAGCGCCGAAGTGGCTTCGCTGCTGATCATCCTCGACGCTTTCCCGCGATTTTTGCGTGCCTCCGAGCGTCAGGGGCTGCTCAAGGGGCTGGGCAAACGCATCGAAAAACGCCTGCACAAACAATGGAAAAAACTCGACGAGGCCCTGCACGATCCGGCCCATGATCGGCATCGTCTGCGCTTGCTGATCAAGCGCGTGCGGTATGGCATCGAAGCCTATCCGGAACTCGATCGCCTGCCTGAGCCGGCGCTGGAGCGGCTGAAGTCGGCGCAGGGCGCGCTGGGCGACTGGCACGATTGCTGGCAGTGGCTGGCGCGGGCCGAGCAGGAAAGCGATCTGCAACCCTGCGTCGCGACCTGGCAGGCGGGCCTGATCAAGGCTGAAGCCAAGGCGGATCGGGTGCTGGAAAAACTCAGTTCAGCCTGCTTCAAATAACCTCGATATCACCCGGCCCCTGTAGGCGCTGCCGAAGGCTGCGATCTTTTGATTTTAAAAAACAAAGATCGCAGCCTTCGGCAGCGCCTACAGGGGTTTTTCTTTGAGTGGGAAATCGGGGTAAGGCCTTTCTGTCAGTCCATTTGACCGGAATAGACGCTGCGGCGCTCTGCCATGCTGGTTAAGATCGCTGCATTCCCTATTTGCTTGCCGAGGTTGTCATGCGCTTTTCCGATCTGCTCGAGGCGGTTCGTCGCCAGCCAGAAGTGACCATTCCCGCCGAGTGGGGTCAGGGCCGGGCCAGTTTTGGCGGCCTGGTCGCGGCGCTGCAATACGAAACCATGCGCGCGGAAGTGCCGGCCGATCGCCCGGTGCGTTCGTTGGCGATCACCTTTGTCGGCCCGGTCGAGCCGGACGTCCCGGTGCGTTTCGAAGTTGATGTGTTGCGCGAAGGCAAAGCGGTCAGTCAGGTGCTGGGGCTTGCGATGCAGAACGGTCAGGTGGTGACGATCGTGCAGGGCAGCTTCGGTGCTTCGCGGCCTTCGGAAGTCGCGGTCGAGGCCTACCCGGCGGTGGAAATGAAACACTGGGACGAATGCCAGGAGTTGCCCTATATCAAAGGTGTGACCCCGGAGTTCATGCGTCACCTGGCGATGCGCTGGAGTGTCGGCGGCATGCCGTTCACCGGCAATAAATCGCGGCAGATGGGCGGCTGGGTGCGCTTGCGTGGCGACGTCAAGGAAGAACCGGTCAATGAGGCGCATCTGCTGGCGCTGGTGGATGCCTGGCCTCCGGCACTGTTGCCGTATCTGAAGAAACCGGCACCGGGCAGCACGTTGACCTGGACCATCGAATTCGTGCAGCCGCTACGCGACTTGAGCACGCTGGACTGGTGCAAATACCTGGCGGATATCGAGTACGCTGCCGACGGTTACGGCCATGTGGCCGCCAAGCTGTGGAGCGCGGAGGGGGAGTTGATTGCCATGAGTCGCCAGACCGTGACGATTTTTGCCTGAGTCACTCAGTGCCGACGATGACGCTCCCGCCAGGCGCGCCACCAGCCACCACTGAGGAAAAACCGTGGAAAGGTCAGGAACTGCTCGACCAGCAAGCGCGACACGGCATCTTTGCGATCACTGAACGGCTCGGAGGCTTGCGCCTCCAGGCTGTGGCCGTGGCGCTGCAGACCCAGCGCCGCGACAATCCCGATTACGCCGATGGCGACACTGGCCAGGCTCAGGCTGAACACTCCGGACACGATCAACAGAAACGCGACGATGAACAGCGGCACGGCAATCAAGTGCAGCACCAGATTGGTCGGGTGCTGGTGATTGTTCGGGTACGCGCGCCATTGCCACGCGGGAAGGTTGGGGTGACGTTTGCCCATGTTGACTACTCCTCGATCCATGTTGAACACATGCTTGAAGAATAGGCCGGGGCGGGTGGGGCGGCGAATCAAGGTTGGCTATTGGCATCATAGTAATGGTGAACAAAAAAAGATCGCAGCCTTCGGCAGCTCCTACATTGAAATGCGTATACCTGTAGGAGCTGCCGAAGGCTGCGATCTTTTGATCTTCAGAGTTTCAACTGCCCGATTGCCTTGTTGAGCTCCCCGGCCAACGTCGCCAACTCATTACTGGTGGTCGCCGAATCCACGGTCTGCTGCACGGTGTTTTCAGTCACATCACGAATGCTCACCACTGCCCGATTCATCTCTTCCGCCACTTGGCTCTGCTGCTCGGCCGCCACCGCAATCTGCGTGTTGCTCTCGCGCATCTGCGCCACGGCGCCAGTGATTTCCGCCAGCGCCTCGCCAGCCTCCTGTGCCTGCTGCACGCAGTCGTCGGCCTTGTACGAACTCTCCTGCATGAAGTCCACCGCATCGCGGGTGCCGGCCTGCAGCGCCGAGACCATGGTGGTGATTTCATCGGTGGAGGTCTGCACGCGTTTCGCCAGGTTGCGCACTTCATCGGCGACTACCGCAAAACCGCGGCCCATCTCGCCGGCACGGGCTGCCTCGATGGCGGCGTTCAGCGCCAGCAGGTTGGTTTGCTCGGCGATGCTGTGAATCACACTGACCACGCCGTTGATCTTCTGGCTGTCTTCGGCCAGGCGCTGGATCATTTCGGCGGTCTGCTGCACGCCGCTGGAGAGTCCGGCAATCGACTGCTGTACGCGACTGACCACTTGTTGACCGCTGCCGGCCAGACCATCGGCGGTCTGCGACAGATCGCGGGTGGCGCCGGCGTGCTGGGCGATGTGATAAACCGTGGCGGTCATTTCGTTGATTGCGGTGGCGGCCTGATCGGTTTCACTTTGCTGACCGAGCATGCCGTGGCGCACTTCGTTCATGCTCGCCGCCAGACGCGCGGCACCGACGTCGAGTTGCCTCGCGGTGTTGGCGACGGTGGTGACCACCCGTTGGTAGCCAGCCTGCATTGCGTTGAACGCATTGGCCATCTGCCCGACTTCGTCCTTGCACGCCAGCGGCACACGGGCCGAGAGGTCACCGCTTTTCTCGACGTGCAGCATCACGTCTTTCAATGTGTTGAGTTGGCTGAGCAGGAAGCGGATCAGCAGTTGCGAAGCGCCGAGCATGGCCAGCATCAGGATGAACACTGCCACCGCGTAGTTGGCAAAACGTTCGCTGAACACTTGCGCCAGGCTTGGACCATAGGCAATGACTGCCACCTGCTGGCCGTCGGCACGGCTGAACACTTCGGCGCCCATTAACGGGTTACTGCCGAACAATGGCAGGTGATTGATTTCGTTCCAGCCGTTGTTGTCGCTGATCTCCAGCACCGGCTGATCGTTGAGGCGCGGCGCTTCCCCGCGTTTGAAGGTCAGAATCTGATCAGCCTTGGGCAATGCCTGCCCGGCCGGCCAGGCCTTGAGCAATTGTGCCTGGGCCTGGGCGGATGCCTGCGCCGCGTGGCTGCGCGCCTGCTGTTCCAGTTGCACGGCGTACAGCACCAGCAACAGGGTGGTGACGAAAGCGACCGCGTTGACCGCCCAGAATTTGTATTTCAGCGAGATATTGCTAAGCCAGGCACCCATGGAGGTCTTCTCTGATAGCGGAAACAGTTTTGGCAAGGTGCCAGCATTGTGCCGCTATGCCGATCTGCGGATCTTGATACACATCAAAAGAACACATCGCTTCCACAGGGGGATTCTGGTGTGTCAGGGAAGGGCAGGAAGGTTGAAGAACGCGCGGGCACACGCGGTGGTGTGCGCTGCCAGGTCTTCCTCGCTCTCGCCTCGGTGCAACGCCACTTCGCGCAATACTTCGGTCAGATACGCCGGCTCATTGCGGCCGTTCTTCGGCTTTGGCCGCAGGGTGCGGGGCAGGAGGTACGGCGCGTCGCTTTCGAGCATCAGTCGTCCGCGTTTGATCTCCTTGACCAGCGAGTGCAGGTGCGTGCCGCGGCGCTCGTCGCAGATCCAGCCGGTGATGCCGATGTGCAGGTCCAGATCCAGGTAACTGAACAAGGCTTTTTGCTCGCCAGTAAAGCAGTGCACCACAGCGGCGGGCAATTGATCACGGAAGTCCCGGAGGATCTCCATCAAGCGCTGACTGGCATCGCGTTCGTGGAGGAACACCGGCAATTGCAGTTCTACTGCCAGCGCCAGATGTTCTTCGAGGACTTTTTCCTGTTGCGGGCGCGGCGAGAAATCACGGTTGAAATCCAGCCCGCATTCACCCACGGCGACCACGTTTGGCTCGTGCAGCAGACTGCGCAACCGGCGCGCGCTGTCAGCATTCCAGTCACTGGCCGAATGCGGGTGAATGCCAGCGGTGGCGAACAGCTGTTGGCCGCCGTCATCCAGTTGCCGGCACAGCTCCAGCGCCTGTTCGCTACCTTCGACGCTGGTGCCGGTCAGCACCAGTTGGCAGACCCCGGCAGCGTAGGCGCGGTCGAGCACGGCCTGATGTTTTTCAGCAAAACCGGGGTTGGTCAGGTTGACGCCGATATCGATGAGTTGCATGGTTCTACCTCGGGCCGAAGGCCGGAAAGCATACCAGAGCTGTAGATTTATAAGAAAAGCCAAGAACTACAAAGAGTTATAGCTGTCTTTTGATGCCGTGACAGAGCCCGGGTTGGCGCAAAAGCCATCACTGTGCCAGTCTCTCGCACTTTGCCAGCGCTCCAGGCGCTCTGTTTTCGTCGGCGATTTTGACCGTTCAGCGGTTAAAAAACGCCCCGTATTCTTTCCGGAGAGTGGATGCATCGTCCCTCGGTTTTGCTCCTGTTGTGTGCGTCGCTGCTACTGCCGATAACGGCGGTTGCGCGCTTGCCCGGGCCACAGCAAGCCGTACCGGCCGCCAAGGTCCGCGACCTGTCGGAGATACGCAGCAGCCGCGTACTGCGAGTGCTGGTCAACCAGAGTCGCAACAGCTCTGGAGAAGTCCAGGGCCAGGCCATCGGTGTCGAATACCATCGCCTGCGCGCCTTCGAGCAGTACCTCAATGGCCACGCCCGCGACGGCCAGGAAGTCACTCTCAAGATCATTCCCAAAGCCAAGGATCAACTGCTCGGCGCGTTGCAACGCGGCGAAGGTGATCTGGTGGCGCCCGGCGAGCTGCTTGATCTGCAACCCGGCCACGCGGTGGCCAGCAGCGAGCCGATCGCCAGCAATGTGCCGCTGGTGCTGGTCGGTATCAAGGGCGAGCGTCGTTACACCAAGGTCGAGCAGCTTTCCGGCAAGACCCTGGCCTTGCCAACCGGCAGTGCGGCAGGGGACGCGGTGAGCCAGCTCAATCAGAAACTGGCGCTGCACAAACTGGCGCCGATCAAGATCGAATGGGTCGATCCGACGCTGGCGGTCGAGGACGTGCTGGAGATGGTGCAGGGCGGAATTTTCCACCTGACTATCGTTGAGCAACCGATCGCCGAGCGCTGGGGCAAGATCCTGCCCAAGCTGCGTTTTGACCGGCAATTGATGATCAGTGAACCGGGTGAGGAATACTGGTTCGTGCGCCGTGATGCCTCGATGCTGCGGGCGAGCATCGATCGCTTTCTGGTCGGCTACAGGAAGCCGGCGAACGAGGATGCCGAATTCCTGCGGATCTATCGGCGCCTCTACCAAGTGCACTATCCGTTGGCCAAGGCTGACCGTCAGCGTCTGGAAAAACTGCGCCCGACTCTGCAAAAACACGCCGATGCACAAAACATGGACTGGCTGAACCTGGCGGCGCTGGCCTTCAAGGAGTCGGCCCTGCAACCCGGCGCCCGCAGCGGCAGCGGCCCGACCGGGTTGATGCAGATCACCCCGTCCGCGGCGCAGCGGGTCGGTGTGAACAACATCCAGAATCTCGATGCGAATGTGCAGGCCGGGGCCAAGTACCTGGCGATGATCCGTCGCAAGTTTTTCAACAGTCCGAAACTCAATGAGCGCGAGCGCATGGCGTTCACACTGGCGGCCTACAACATCGGCCCGGAACGGGTGCAAGGCATGCGCGCCGAGGCTCGGCGGCGCGGGCTGAATCCCAACCAGTGGTTTTTTCAGGTCGAACGCATCGCCATGGAGCAGGTGGGCATGGGCCCCGTCAGCTATGTTAATAGCGTGAACAAGTACTACCTGGCGTTCGACCGGGAGCGGGAGTCACTGGAGCCCCGGGAACAGAAAGTCGCCTCACGGAAATGATCTAATAATTTGATTGTTATGGCGAAATAATTGCGCTTTTAACATGAATTTAACTGATTAATATAGCGGCCAATCCCAATACACTTCTCGCAAAACAAGGAATGCCCCATGAGCTCACTGATCAACAAGGTTCTGTTCACCCGCGCCGGTTACGGCCTGACCATTCTGCGCATCGCGGTCGGCGTGATCTTCGCCGCCCACGGTTCGCAAAAACTCTTTGGTCTGTTTGGCGGTTACGGTCTGGCAGGCACCGCACAGTACATGGACAGCATCGGTCTGCACCCGGGTTACCTGATGGCCACGCTGGCCGGCGGTACTGAGTTTTTTGCCGGTCTGGCGTTGATTATCGGCCTGCTGGCGCGCCCGGCGGCGCTGGGTCTGACCTTCCTGTCGCTGGTGGCGATCTTCACCGTGCACATCAGCAACGGTCTGTTCATGGCCAACAACGGTTACGAGTTCGCCCTGGCGTTGCTCGGTGGCAGCCTCGCGGTGATGATCGAAGGCGCCGGCAAGCTGTCGGTGGATCGCGCCATCGCCGGTTGAGCGCTCTGGATCAAGCAAAAGGCCCGCATTGTGCGGGCCTTTTTTTGTTGTGGCTGATTCTTGACACTCATCGGTCACGTTCTCTAGGATGTTGCTCATGCGCCGATTTAAACAGCTACTTGCGGGGCGCCAGGTGACTCAGACAGTTGCCGTCAGAAGCCGGAACAGGGCTTCGAAATACCGCTAAAGCGCTGGTTCGGTGTTGCCTCTCACCTGCCATGCAGACTTTTGAGGCAGAGACACGACACGATGAATGCACTACGCCCTCCAGCACGTCCCGCGCCGATCACGGCACATATCACCCAACGCAATCCAAAAATCCTGCTTGGCGGCAAACACCAGCCGACGCTGTTGCGTTATCTCGATGGCTGGCCACGTCGCAGCGGCGGTCCTGCCGCGTTCCTGATCCAGTTCGTTGAAGACGGCGAGTCGCTGGCGCGCTTTGCCAGTGACAGTTTTGACCTCGCCGTGATTCAGGCGCCGAGCGCTGAAGAAGCGCCAGAAATGATCAAGCAACTGACCCGCGTTGCGCGTCAGGGACTGATCACCCGTCGCTGAAACGGATTACGGATAATCGATCGCCACGATATAGACAAACTGCTCACCGGTTGGCGTCTGCACCCGAACCTCGGCGTCCAGCGCCTTGCCGATCAAGGCACGAGCCAGCGGTGAGTCAATGCTGATCAGACCCAGTTTCAGATCCAGTTCATCCGGGCCGACGATGCGGTAGCGCGATTGCTTGCCGTCTTCGTCCTCGATGGTCACCCAGGCACCGAAGTACACCTTGTTCGGATCGCTGGGTTTTTCGCTGACGACCTTCAGTGCTTCGAGTCGCTTGGTGAGAAAACGCACGCGGCTGTCGATCTCGCGCAGCATTTTCTTGCCGTAGGTGTACTCGGCGTTTTCCGAACGATCACCCTGCGCCGCTGCCTCGCTGACTGCCTGCGTCACTTGCGGGCGGCGCACATGCCACAGTTCATGGAATTCGGCGCGCATCCGCGCTTCACCTTCAGGGGTGATCAGCGCGGTGCCGGCGGTGCGGGGAGGGCGATAACGGCTCATGGCAACTTCTTGTGGTGACGAAGGCTGGAGTCTATCAACCCTCGCGCAAGACTGTCAGCGGACTCGCATTCAGTGCTCGACGAGTGCCGAACACGCCGGCACCGCCAATCAGTGCGGCGCCAATCAATGGCAGCACCAGCAGCCATGGATGCGGATGCCATGGCAGATCGAAGGCAAAGCGATACAACACCAGACTCACGACTTCCGAACCGATGGCCGCCAGCAAACCGCTGACCGCGCCGAGCAGACCGAACTCGATACGCCGCGCCTTGACCAGCAACTGCCGTTGCGCGCCCAGTGCGCGTAACAACGCGCCTTGGCGAATGCGCTCGTCCAGCGTGGCCTGCAAGCCAGAGAACAGCACCGCCATTCCCGCCGCCAGCACAAATAACAACACGTATTCCACCGCCAGGGTGACCTGAGCGAGGATGCTGCGCAGCTGTTCGAGCAAGGCTTCGACCTGAAGGATGGTCACCGCCGGGAATGCCCGTGACAGTTCGACAATCTGCTGATCGTGACCGGGTGCCAGATAGAAACTGGTCAGGTAAGTCGCCGGCAGATCCCTCAGGGTGCCGGGCTGGAAGATCATGAAGAAGTTCGGCTGGAAATTGTCCCAATTGATTTCGCGCAGACTGGTTACCCTGGCTTCACGATTGACCCCGCCCACGCTGAACACCATGCGATCGCCGAGTTTGAGCTTGAGGCTTTCGGCGACTTTGCCTTCCACCGACACGCCCGGTATGTCTTCCGAGGGTTGCCCGGTCCACCACGCACCGGCGGTGAGCGTGTTGCCGGCCGGCAAGTCGGCGGCCCAGGTCAGGCTCAAGTCGCGTTGCACTGCGCGGTCGCCGGCCGAATCCTTGCTGA
Source organism: Pseudomonas sp. m6p (assembly GCF_055760375.1). Lineage (NCBI taxonomy): Bacteria > Pseudomonadati > Pseudomonadota > Gammaproteobacteria > Pseudomonadales > Pseudomonadaceae > Pseudomonas > Pseudomonas sp. m6p. The sequence continues at coordinate 3,795,242 of NZ_CM147084.1, read as the reverse complement.
CGATCTGCTGCACCGGTTCGCCGTTGATGCTGATAAGCCGTCCCGGCACCACTGGGTATAGCGGTGCCGCTTGAGCCGAGACTTTGATCAGGTGGTCGGTGAAGGCTTGTTTGTCCGCTGGCAGGATGTTCAGGGCAAAGTAATTCGGTGCGTTTTTCGGCAACTGGTTTTGCCAAGTGTCGAGCAGCTCGCCGCGCAGCAGAGCGATCAATGCCATCGACAACAGGATCAGACCGAACGCCAGCGCCTGCCCGGCCGCCGCCAGCGGATGACGCAACAACTGACCCAGACCGAGGCGCCACGGCAGCGGCGCACGGGCGAGCATCCGTCGCAGGCTGTTGAGCAGCAACAACAGCAAACCACCCAATACCAGCGCCGCGATTACACCGCCGCCCAGCAGGGCGAAAGTCAGCAACAGATCCAGACTCAGGCGCCACATGATCAGACCCAGTGCGCCCAGTGCCGCGCCATAGACCATCCAGGTACTCGACGGAATCGGCAGCATGTCACGGCGCAGCACGCGCAGTGGAGGCACCCGACCCAGCGCAGCAAGCGGTGGCAGGGCGAAACCGGCGAGTGCGACCAGTCCCGTACCGATGCCGGCCATCGCCGGAAACAGGCCGCCCGGCGGGACATCTGCCGGCAGCAGATCGTGCAGCAGGGCAAACAGCCCCAGTTGTGCCAGCCAGCCAAGCACCGCGCCACTGAGGGCGGCGAACAAACCCAGTACGCTCAGTTGAATACTGAACAACAGCATGGTTTCTCGACGCGACAAACCGAGGCAGCGCAGCAAGGCACTGGCATCGAAGCGGCGACTGGCAAAGCGGTTTGCAGACAGTGCCACGGCCACGCCGGCCAGCAGTACCGCGACCAGACTGGCCATGTTCAGATAACGCTCGGCCTTGCCCAGTGCGCCGCCAATCTGCCGGTTGCCGTCGCGCGCATCCTGAATGCGCTGATTGGCGGCCAGGCCCGGTTTGAGCAATTGCCGATAGGTTTCCAGCGCCTGCGGTTCGCCGCGCCACAGCTCGCGGTAGCTGACGCGGCTGCCGGGCTGTACCACGCCGGTGGCGGCAAGGTCGTCGAGGTTGATCATCACCCGAGGCGTCAAGCTGTAGAAATTGCCGGCGCGATCCGGTTCGTAGGTCAGCACGCGGGTCAGTTTCAGCGTTTTCATGCCGACGTCGATGCTGTCGCCGATTTTCAGATCCAGGGCGGTCAGCAAACGTGCCTCGACCCACGCTTCACCGGGTTGCGGTTCGCCGCCGGTTGTCTCGGCGGCAAACGGCGCCGGGGCACTTTTCAGTTCGCCGCGCAGTGGATAAGCGCGGTCGACGGCTTTGATGCTCGATAACTGAATGCCGTTGTCGGTGGCGACGACACTGGAAAACTCCACGACCCGTGCATGATTCAAACGCAGCTCGGTGCCGCTGCGAATCTGTTCGTCGCGGGCCGGCGAGCTGCCCTCAAGCACCAGGTCGGCGCCAAGGAACTCGGTGGCGCGCAGCATCATCGCACCGTTGAGGCGGGCGCCGAAGTAGCCGATGGCAGTACTCGCCGCGACCGCCACGACCAAGGCAAAAAACAACACGCGCAATTCGCCGGCGCGGGCATCGCGCATGAGTTGACGTAGGGCGAGACTGAACAGACGCAACAGCGGCAGACGTGCCATCAAGGCTCCAGAGGGGCAACCAGCAGCCCGGCTTCAAGTCGGATCAGGCGCCGGCAGCGATGGGCCAGGCGTTCGTCGTGGGTCACCAGCACGAGGGTGGTGCCGCGTTCCTTGTTCAGTTCGAACAGCAAGTCGCTGATGCGCTCGCCGGTGTGGCTGTCGAGGTTGCCGGTGGGTTCGTCGGCGAACAGCACGTCCGGCTCGGCAGCGAAAGCCCGGGCAATCGCCACGCGCTGTTGTTCGCCGCCGGAGAGCTGGCGCGGCGAGTGCGTCAGGCGCTGGCCGAGACCGACCCGTTGCAGCAGTTCGGTGGCGCGTTCGCGGGCGTCTTTGCGGCCATCGAGTTCCAGCGGCAGCATGACGTTTTCCAGGGCGTTGAGGCTGTCGAGCAACTGGAAGGACTGAAAGACGAAACCCACGTGTTCGGCACGGATTCGCGCGCGCTGGTCTTCGTCGAGATTGCTCAGGCCTTGCCCCGCGAGGATGACCTCGCCGCTGCTTGGCAGGTCGAGGCCGGCGAGCAGGCCGAGCAGGGTGGATTTGCCGGAACCGGACGCGCCGACGATGGCCAGGCTGTCGCCCTGGTTCAGTTCCAGGCTGAGTTCGTGCAGGATAGTCAGTTCACCTTCCGCGCTGGGAACCACTTTGCTGAGGTTCTTCGCGGTGAGAATGCTTGCGCCCATGGAGAATCCGATGCGTGTTTGGTTTTTGAGTGCTGGCCTGGCCTTGATGTGCATGGCCCAGAACGCAGCGGCGGGTACTGTCCTGATCGTTGGCGATAGTATCAGCGCCGGTTTCGGACTGGATACCCGCCTGGGGTGGGTATCGCTGCTCGAGCAACGGCTCAAGCAGGAGGGTTTTGACGACAAAGTAGTCAATGCTTCCATCAGCGGCGACACCAGTGCCGGAGGCCAGGCACGCCTGCCGGCGCTGCTTGCAGAGCACAAGCCGGAACTGGTGATCCTCGAATTGGGGGGCAACGACGGCCTGCGCGGAATGCCGCCAACGCAATTGCAACAAAACCTTGCGGCGATGATCGACAGCTCGCGTCAGAGTGGCGCCAAGGTGTTGCTGCTGGGCATGCAATTGCCGCCCAACTACGGCAAGCGTTACACCGATGCCTTTGCCGAGGTCTACGGCAAACTTGCGGACGATAAAAAAATCCCGCTGGTGCCGTTTTTCCTCGACGGCGTGGGTGGGCATCCCGAGCTGATGCAGGCCGACGGTCTGCACCCGGCAGCCGGGGCTCAGGGCAAGTTGCTGGAAAATGTCTGGCCGACGCTAAAACCGCTGTTATGAGGCTTTTCTAGTGGCAGGCTTTCGGCTAATGTGGCGCCCCCTTATTTGGAGCCCCCGATGCCGCGTCCTGCCTGGTCCCTGTTTGCCTACCAACTGATCGAGCCTGACGAACAGCTGGATCTGTTCGCCTGCCAGGAAGTGCGGGTGCATCTGGTGACCCGTCAGCTCGAACTCGGTGGCTCGGCAGACCGCACGTTGTGTGGCAGTCTGCTTCCAGCCCAACCGCGTTGGTCGAGTGTGGATCGTCGGGTGTTTCAGGATCAGCGTCTGTGTTCGTTGTGCCGGGCGATTCTCGAGTCGCAAAAACGTGGCACCTCGCCGATCTGGCCTGAGTTGCGTTTCGAGCTTTAGGACCAATAGATCGCAGCCTGCGGCAGCGCCTGCATGAAGACTTCTGGCTGCCCATCGGCGCATCTCCCCGAATTCCCGAGGTGCGGTGTACAATCGCGCTCTTATACCCCTTGTTGATCATGCGAAGGATTTTCCGGATGTTGCCGCGCTTTCCTGCCGTCACCCGCTGCCTGTCACTTGCCGCCCTGTGTGTGGCCGGTCCCGTTGCTGCATTGGAGTTTCCCCTGCCACCGCCTGGTGAGGACATCATCGGTCAGGTGCAGGTGATCAAGGCCAAGTACGAAGACACCTTCGCTGACCTGGGGACCAAGTACGACCTGGGCTATTCGGAAATGGTCGCGGCCAACCCGGGTGTCGATGCCTGGCTGCCGGGCGCGGGTACTGAAATCGTTCTGCCGACGCGGTTCATTCTGCCGCCGGGGCCGCGCGAGGGCATCGTGATCAACCTCGCCGAATACCGTCTCTACTACTACCCGAAAGGCCGGAACGTGGTGTACACCTTCCCGCTGGGTATCGGCCGTGAAGGTTGGGGTTCGCCAATCGCGCATACCTCGATCACCGCCAAGACGCCGAACCCGACCTGGACCCCTCCTGCGTCGATCAAGGCCGAGCACGCCGCTGATGGTGATCCGCTGCCGAACGTGGTGCCGGCCGGTCCTGACAATCCGCTGGGCCCGTTCAAGTTCACCCTGGGCACCCCGGGCTACCTGATCCACGGCTCGAACAAGAAGTTCGGCATCGGCATGCGCACCAGCCACGGCTGCTTCCGGATGTTCAACAATAACGTCCTGGAAATGGCGGCCATGGTGCCGGTCGGGACTTCGGTGCGCATCCTCAATGACGCGTACAAGTTCGGCAGCAGTGGCGGCAAAGTCTATCTGGAAGCGCACACGCCAATCGACGACAAGGGCAATCCGTCGGTAGTCGACAAGCACACGGCGGTGATCAACGCGATGCTCAAGCGCGAAGACGTGACCAACAATCTGCGCGTGAACTGGGATGTGGTGCGTGATGTGGTGGCGGCCGAAGACGGTTTGCCAACCGAAATCGGCACGCCGAATACCTCGGCTCCGATTGTCTCGAGTGCGCCGATCGACCTGCAGCAATAAGCTCGATCCAGACCCGCCGATGCAAGAAGCGTCGGCGGGTTTTTTATTGTCCGGACAAAAGCTGCAGGCACAAAAAAGCCGACCCAGAAACTGGGTCGGCTTGATAACAATCCCGAGGGATTATTACTTGCGGCTAGCTTTGTCCAGCATACGCAGAGCACGCTCGTTAGCTTCGTCAGCAGTCTGTTGTGCTTTTTGAGCAGCAGCCAGAGCTTCATCAGCTTTACGGTATGCTTCGTCTGCACGAGCCTGGGCGCGAGCAGCTGCGTCTTCAGTAGCGGTCAGACGTGCTTCGGTTTCTTTCGATGCGCTGCTGCAACCGGTAGCCAGAACTGCGGCCAGAGCCAGAGCAGAGAATTTCAGAACGTTGTTCATCGTGTTCCCCTTCAAGGACTTTCAATTAAGTGGCTTTCTCCTCCGATTGAGGAAATAGCCGGCGTACATACTACCCATTACTTGTAGTAAGTAAACTGACGTAGCGCAAGAAGCAAAAAAAATTGTAGGCGTTGATTCTTTTTCGAGCAACTTTTAACGGGGCTGATTAAAAAATATCCAGCTGCAAGCCCCTGCCTGAGCGAGTTAATGAGAAAAAGTTCCCGCTGTCACGTGCTGTTTTCGGCGTCTTGCACCAAGTCTGCCTAGATGAATTCGTCTACACTTTTGTTCCGATTTTGCATGACGCCTCACATATCTTTGTCGCTCTTGAGGTGACTTTAAAGAAGAGCCTGCGTCTTAAGTCTCGACATCCGGCAATGTTCAGGTGAGCGCCTCGGGATATGTTCCCCGCGCCTGCCACTACGCCCATCGGAGTTATCCGTACAACCTGCACGATGACGAGCGCACCTTGAGCATTTTTGCCAATGGTGCCTACTATTTATCACGTGCTCGGTTGCGCGAGATCGGTGTGGCTTTTCTCGGTGTCCATCAGGCACGGGGTGGCGTAGATGTTCCTTCGCCGGAAAAACATCGGTAAGGTAGGGGTCAGAATTCAAGACCCGCGAGGAGTAGTGATGAGCGAGGCGTTGTCCATCCACCATGACCAGGCTGGTCATCAGTTCGAGACCAATGTGGACGGTCATCGTGCCTACCTGACCTATATGGATCTGGGGAAACAGACCCTGGATATCTACCGCACCTTCGTGCCCAATGCCCTGCGCGGTCGAGGCATTGCGGCAGCGCTGACCGAAAGCGCGCTGCAGTACGCCGAGGAAATGGGCTACACGGTGATTCCGTCGTGCTCCTACGTCGAGCGCTATATGGAGCGCCATCAGAAGCGCGCTGCGAAAATCTGATCACCCCTACACACAAAAACGCCGGGCAATGCCCGGCGTTTTTTATGCCTGCGAAACGCTGATCAGCTGCGCTGACGCTTAGGCAGCACATCCTTGAGCTTGGCGTGCATGCTGCGCAGGGTGTTCTCGGTGGCGGACCAGTCGATGCAGGCATCGGTGATCGACACGCCGTATTGCAGGTCGGCGAGGTCTTTCGGGATGGCCTGGCAGCCCCAGTTCAGATGGCTCTCGACCATCAGGCCAATGATCGACTGGTTGCCTTCGAGGATCTGGTTGGCGACGTTCTCCATCACCAGCGGTTGCAGAGCCGGATCCTTGTTGGAATTGGCGTGGCTGCAATCGACCATGATGTTCGGCTTGATCTTCGCCTTGTTCAGCGCCTGCTCGCAGAGGGCGACGCTGACCGAATCGTAGTTCGGCTTGCCGTTGCCACCACGCAGCACCACGTGACCGTAGGCGTTGCCCTTGGTGGTGACGATCGACACGCCACCTTCCTGGTTGATACCGAGGAAACGGTGCGGGCTGGAAACCGATTGCAAGGCGTTGATCGCCACGGTCAGGCCGCCATCGGTGCCGTTCTTGAAGCCGACGGCCGAAGACAGGCCGGAAGCCATTTCACGGTGGGTCTGGGATTCGGTGGTACGCGCGCCGATGGCCGACCAACTGATCAGATCCTGCAGGTACTGCGGGGAGATCGGGTCGAGGGCTTCGGTGGCGGTCGGCAGGCCTTTCTCGGCCAGGTCCAGCAGCAACTGGCGACCAATGTGCAGGCCGTCCTGAATCTTGAACGAGTCATCCAGGTACGGATCGTTGATCAGGCCTTTCCAGCCGACGGTGGTCCGTGGCTTCTCGAAATACACGCGCATGACCAGATACAGGGTGTCGGAGACTTCCTCCGCCAGCACCTTGAGGCGGTCGGCGTATTCGTGGGCAGCCTTGATATCGTGGATCGAGCACGGGCCGATCACTACGAACAGACGGTGGTCGGTGCCATCAAGAATGTTGCGAATGACTTCGCGGCCCTTGGTGACGGTGCGCAGCGCAGCATCGCTCAGAGGGATATCACGCTTGAGCTGATCGGGAGTGATCAGGGTCTCGTTAGAGGCGACGTTTAGGTCGTTGATCGGTAAATCAGCCATCGTTTACTCGTCAGGTCACGGGTGCCGGCCGCCAGCGATCCCCGCGCGGCGGAGCACAGCAGATTTAAGCGCGTCGGGGAGCCGAACCTTAGCGCGTCAGACGCGGCTCGACAATGGGCAAGCACCGCTTTAATCCAGCACTGGCTGGGCAAAAGCCTTGCGCACGCTGTCGTGGGAGAACTCGTTGGCGTGTTGTTCGACCCATTGCAGGGCCAGCGCCTGAATATCCTGCAGGTCGTCATGGGCCTCGTTCATGCGGCAATAACGTTCGATCTGGCACACCTGTTCGCCCATCCGGGCGCTGAACAGCGTCTGCTCATCAGTGAACGCGATCCCCACCAGATAGCCCTTTTTGCGTCGCAGGCACCACGCCACATAGCCCGGAAAACAGAGGTCGGCATTGAGCGTCGGCAAGCGCACTTCAAGGGCGGTGCCGTGGCGCCAGGCGCGGTGATAATTGCAAGCGATCCCGCCGAGGCTGATAGTGTGCAGCTGTTGCCTGGAAATACACTCAGGCTTGAGCAAGGTTAATTCAACCGGCACTTCGTCCGGATGAGGAATGAAACGTCCCATGAGCACAGACTCCCTGTGTCGGCCATTTGACATTGTTTCCCCCAGTATAGTGGTCGAATCCGAGCTGACCGATTTCGACGCCGACCAGCGGCTGCTGGCGATGAGCGGTGTTTCGCTGGTGATTTTCACCAGTGTCGGCTGTTCCAGTTGCCGCTATGCCAGAGAGGTGTTGCCCGGGTTCGCGCTGGCGGTGGATCGCCTGTGCTGGATCGATGCCGGCAACAACGGCGGGCTGGTGGAGCGCTATCAGGTCTTTCATTTGCCGGCGCTGTTTGTGGTGCGCGACGGCGAGTTCTTTGGGGCATTGCACACGCGCCTGGCCGCCGCTGCGCTGAACGCGGCCGTTACGCAGGCGTTGAGTCGAATTGCAGAGGAGTTGCCATAGATGGTGGGAGCAGACAGCAAACCGGTGATCGGGATTATCGGCACCGGTGCAATTGGCGGGTTTTACGGTTTGATGCTGGCGCGGGCCGGTTTCGATGTGCACTTTTTACTGCGCAGTGAGTTTTCAGCGGTGGCCGAGCGGGGGTTGCAAGTGGACAGTGCCGTGCATGGCACGCTGACATTGAACCCGGTGCAAGCGTATGCCAAGGCCGAGGACATGCCGGCCTGCGACTGGTTGCTGGTCGGCGCCAAGACCACCAGCAGCGCGGGTCTGGCCCCGGCGATCATTGCCGCGGCCAGGCCCGGCGCGAAAGTGCTGGTGCTGCAGAACGGTCTGGACGTCGAAGACAGCTTGCGTGAGTTGCTGCCCGACTCCCTGCATCTGCTCGGTGGTCTGTGCCTGATCTGCGTGCATCGCGAAGGCCCGGGGCACATCACCCATCAGGCCTTGGGGGCGGTGAACGTCGGCTATCACAGCGGCCCGGCGACGGACGATGCGGCGCGCATGGCGCTCGTTGAAGAGGGCGCCAGTCTGTTCCGCGCCGCGGGCATCGATTCGCAGGCGATGGCCAATCTGCAACAGGCGCGCTGGCAGAAACTGGTGTGGAATATTCCCTACAACGGTCTCTCGGTGTTGCTCGGTGCCGGTACCACGCCGCTGATGGCCGACGCTGACAGTCGCGCGTTGATTCAGGCATTGATGGCTGAAGTCGTGAAGGGCGCCAAGGCCTGCGGTCACGATATGCCGCCCGGTTACGCCGAGTACTTGTTCACAATGACCGAGAAAATGCCCGATTACTGGCCGAGCATGTACCACGATTTTCTGCACAAACGGCCGCTGGAGCTGGAAGCGATTTACGCCCGGCCATTGGCCGCCGCCAAGGCGGCAGGATGTGAATTGCCACGAATCGATGCGCTGCATCGTACGTTGGGTTTCATCGACCGACGCAACACCTGAGTCGGTTTTTTGCGGGAGTGGGGGGAAGGCATGGCCAAGAATATCGATGACAAACTGGTGCTGGCGATTTCGTCTCGCGCCTTGTTCGACCTGAGCGAGAGTCACAAGGTCTACCTGTCGAGCGGCGTTGAAGCCTATCGGCAATACCAGATCGAACACGAAGACGAAATTCTCGCCCCTGGCGATGCGTTCCCGCTGGTGGAAAAACTCCTGAGCCTCAACAGTCGCCTCGACCGCGCCCGGGTCGAGGTGATTCTGGTTTCGCGCAACAGTGCCGATACCGGCCTGCGCGCGTTCAACTCGATTCATCACTACGGGCTGGACATTTCCCGGGCGGCCTTCGTCGGCGGACGCAGCCCGTATCCGTATCTCAAGGCCTTTGGCTGTGACCTGTTTCTGTCCACGCACGCCGAGGACGTGCGCGCCGCACTGGATGCCGGATTTGCTGCAGCGACAATTCTGTCTGGTGGCGCCAGCCGTGCCGCGAGTGATGAGTTGCGCATCGCCTTCGACGGTGACGCGGTGTTGTTCTCCGACGAATCCGAGCGCATTTATCAGTCCGGCGGGCTGGAGGCGTTCCAGGCGAAGGAACGCGAGTCGGCACGCGAGCCATTGCGCGGTGGGCCGTTCAAAGGTTTTCTGGCGGCGCTCAATGCGCTGCAACGCGAGTTCCCGGAGGACGACTGCCCGATCCGCACGGCGCTGGTCACCGCGCGTTCGGCACCGGCCCATGAGCGGGTGATCCGCACCTTGCGCGAGTGGGATATCCGCCTCGACGAGTCGCTGTTCCTCGGCGGTCTGACCAAATCGGCATTCCTCGAAGCCTTTGCCGCCGACGTGTTTTTCGACGATCAGGCCGGGCACTGCGAGCTCGCCCGTGAAGTGGTCGCCACCGGCCATGTGCCGCATGGCATCAGCAACGAAACGTCGATCTAAAGCCCCTGTGCTTCAAGACGTTGCGTCGCACGTCGTAGTCGCCAAGGCACTGCTAAGCTGAATCAAATCTCCGCCATGTTGGCACGCGAGGAGGTCATATGATTCGTTCGATGCTGTATGCCACTGACCTCGGTCTGTACGCACCGTTAGTGATGCAGCATGCCCTGGCACTGGCGCGGACATTCAATGCCGACTTGTACGTGGTGCATGCAGTGGAGCCCATGGGGCTGTTTGCCGAATCGGTGTTGCAGAGTTATCTCGACGAACAGGCATTGAACGAATTTCACAGTCAGGGTCTGAAAACTGTCATCGCCAGTATCGAGCAACGGGTGCTGGACAGTTTTCGCGAAGAGCTGGGCGACGAGGGCGAGCAGGATCTGCAGCGGATTTGCGCGGTTCGGGTGGTGCAGGGCGATCCGGCGCAGGTGATTCTCGACCAGGTGCAGAAACTCTCTGTGGATTTGTTGATCGTAGGCACTCACAGTCACGGCGTAGGGGCGGAAACGCCTTTGGGGCGCACGGCGACCCGGGTCCTGCAATTGGCCAAGGTGCCGGTCTATCTGGTGCCGTTGGTGGAGCGTCGGCGCCGGGGGGATCGCTGAAGCGGGAATAATGGCGTTTTGATAAAAAAGTTCTAGATTTATTCATCAAACCATTAATATAGTTATATACCGTCGCTGATGCCCGTGGCGTCTACCTGCTTTGAGGGATACATATGAAGCTTCAACAATTGCGCTACATCTGGGAAGTGGCGCACCACGACCTCAACGTTTCCGCTACCGCCCAAAGCCTTTACACCTCGCAACCGGGTATCAGTAAACAGATCCGTCTGCTGGAAGACGAACTTGGCGTTGAAGTGTTCGCTCGCAGCGGCAAACACCTGACCCGCGTCACCCCGGCCGGCGAGCGCATCATCACCACCGCGGGCGAAATCCTGCGCAAGGTCGAAAGCATCAAGCAGATCGCTCAGGAATTCTCCAACGAGAAGAAAGGTACCCTGTCGATCGCCACCACCCACACCCAGGCACGTTACGCATTGCCGCCGGTGATCAGCAATTTCATCAAGCAATACCCGGACGTGGCGCTGCACATGCACCAAGGGTCGCCGATGCAGATCGCCGAGATGGCCGCTGACGGCACGGTCGATTTCGCCATTGCCACCGAAGCGCTGGAGCTGTTCGGTGATCTGGTGATGATGCCTTGCTATCGCTGGAACCGTTGCGTGGTCGTGCCTCAGGGCCACCCGCTGACCAAGTTGCCGAAGCTGACCCTCGAAGCGCTGGCCGAATATCCGATCGTGACATACGTGTTCGGTTTCACCGGCCGTTCGAAACTCGACGAAGCCTTCAGCCATCGTGGCCTGACGCCGAAAGTAGTGTTTACCGCCGCCGACGCCGACGTGATCAAAACCTACGTGCGTCTGGGGCTGGGTGTGGGCATCGTCGCCAAAATGGCGGTCGACACCAAGCTCGATAACGACCTGGTGGTGCTGGATGCCAGCGAACTGTTCGAGTCGAGCATCACCAAGATCGGTTTCCGTCGCGGTACGTTCCTGCGTGGTTTCATGTGCGACTTCATCGAGAAGTTCGCCCCGCACCTGACCCGCGAAGTGATGGCCAAAGCCATCCAGTGCCACAACAAACAGGAACTGGAAGAGCTGTTCGACGGCGTCGAATTGCCGGTCCACTAAGTCCCCGCCTCAAAGCACCTCGGTGACAGCGAACTGTTGCCGGGTGCCTGCCACCAGAATCTCCACCTCATCGCCCTCGAGCTTGCCCAGCAGGCTTTTGCCCAGCGGCGAGCGTGGGCTGATGACGGTAATCGGCTGACCCACCACATCGACTTTCAGGCCCGCTGCATCCGGGGCCAGAAACAGCCATTGTTCGCGACCCTTTTCGTCTTCCAGACCAAGCAGGGCGCCGATCTCGATGCCGCGATTTTCGTCGTAGGCGCGCAGCGTCAGGTTCTGGCATAGCGCCAGTGACTGGCGGATTTCCTCGACGCGTTTCGCCTGACCCGCCGCCAGATAGGAAGCCTCAAGTCCGAGGGTGTCGTACTTGTTCTCGGCGATGTTTTCTTCGTGGGTCGCGGTTTCATAAGCGGTCTGCGCGGCGCGCTCGGCGATGTCGAGGTCGGCGCGCAGTTTGTCGAGGATCAGTTGGTGGACGGTGTGTTTGTTCATGATCAATCGCAGAATTGCAAAACGTTGGCGCGGCTCTTTTCGCTCGGCGCAGTCTGGTCCTGTTGCAGCCAGAACTGGCATTTCGGATTCGACTGGTTGCGACTGCTGCCGCGAGCCTGATCCAGGCGTGCCTGCTGCTCGTTCTTGCGCAGGTTCTCTTCGTACTGCTCGAACAGCGGACTCTGTGGCGGTATGTCCGGTTGTACCTGGACGGCCGCTGGCGGCTTGGCCAGTTGCTGCACGGCCTGGGCAACCGGCGCCAGTTGCTCGGTCAACACAAAACGCGAGATCAGCCAGCAGGTCAGGGCGATGGCCAGAAAGCCCAGCCACATGCCCAGAGCAATACTGCCGGTCAGTTGCAACGCGCTGAGCTGAACGGGCAAGGGACGACGTGGGTTGGGACGATAGGGCATGGCTGCCTCCTGGCGGATGATTGCGGGCAAGTGGCGATTGTCGCACGAAGATTAATCGCCGTCGGCTCTTCTGCGCGAGGTCATTTATGCGGACAATCAGCGCTTTTGCCAACGGGAGTCTTGCATGTCGGTACCGAAAACCCGCTGGGATATTTTTTGCACCGTGGTCGACAACTATGGCGACATCGGCGTGACCTGGCGTCTGGCGCGGCAACTGGTGGCCGAACATGGACTGGCAGTGCGCTTGTGGGTTGATGACCTGCGCGCCTTCGAACGCATCTGCCCCGAGATCGACATCCACCTTGCGCAACAATCGCAGCAGGGCGTCGAGGTGTGGCACTGGCCGAGCGACTGGCCGCAGACGGAAGCGGCGGACGTGGTGATCGCCGCATTTGCCTGTCAGCTGCCATCGGCGTACATGGACGCCATGGCCGAGCGGCAACAGCCACCGCTGTGGATGAACCTCGATTACCTCAGCGCCGAAGACTGGGTCACCGGTTGTCACGGTTTACCGTCGGTGAAGTACAAGTCGGTGCAGAAATTCTTTTTCTTTCCCGGATTTCGACCTGGGACCGGCGGCTTGCTGCGTGAAAGCGGTCTGCTTGAGCGGCGTCGGCAATTTCAGCAGGACGCGACTGCACAGCGCCAGTTTCTGCAAGGCTTGGGTGTAGATCGCGTAGCAGACGCACAACTGATTTCATTGTTTGCCTACGAGAATGCCGGGCTGGCCAGTTGGCTGGACGTGCTGGCGACCGATAGCACGCCGACCCATTTACTGGTGCCGGAAGGACGGATTCTCGGTGATGTCGCACGTTGGCTCGGGGTCGACTCTCTGGCCGTTGGTGACCTGAACGTGCGTCAGGCGCTGACGGTGCAGGTGCTGCCGTTCGTTCGTCAGGATCAATACGATCAGTTGCTGTGGTGCTGCGACTTCAACGCAGTGCGCGGAGAAGACTCGTTTGTCCGTGCACAGTGGGCCGGGCGACCGATGCTCTGGCACATCTATCAGCAGGATGAAGACATCCATCTGGACAAGCTCGACGCCTTTCTTGCGTTGTATACGAAAGGGCTTTCGCCGGCCGCTGCCGAGGCGATGAACGGTCTGTGGCGGGCCTGGAGTGCCGGGCAACCGATCGGCGAGCACTGGCTCAAGGCCCGTAAACACGGGTCAGAACTGCAGAAAAACGCCGAGCAATGGTGTCTGGAACAAGGCTTGCAGGCGGATCTTGCCACGGCGCTGGTACAGTTTTACCTAAATTGGATATGATACGCGGCCTAGATTTTTGTAAATCCCATCCAAATTCGGATATTCGCAATGAAAACTGGTAAAGAACTCAAACCCGGTACCGTGATCCGTATCGACAACGATCCTTGGCTGGTTCAGAAAGCTGAATTCACCAAGTCGGGCCGTAACAGCGCGATCATGAAGACCAAGCTGAAGAACCTGCTGACCGGTTACAAGACCGAAACCGTTTACGGTGCGGACGACAAGCTGGACGACGTGATCCTGGATCGTAAAGAAGCCACCCTGTCTTTCATCAGCGGTGACACCTACACGTTCATGGACACCACTGACTACACCATGTACGAGCTGAACGCCGAAGACATCGAAAGCGTTCTGCCTTTCGTTGAAGAAGGCATGACCGACGTTTGCGAAGCCGTGTTCTTCGAAGAGCGTCTGGTGTCCGTAGAACTGCCGACCACCATCGTGCGTCAGGTTGACTACACCGAAGGTTCCGCTCGCGGTGACACTTCCGGCAAGGTGATGAAGCCTGCCAAACTGAAGAACGGTACCGAGCTGTCGGTGGCTGACTTCATCGAAATCGGCGACATGATCGAGATCGATACCCGCGAAGGCGGTTCCTACAAAGGCCGTGCCAAATAAGCACTGCTTTTTACGGAAAGAAAAAGCCCGACCATTGAGTCGGGCTTTTTTGTGCCTGCGATTCCACGTCTACCCCTGAACCCTGTGGGAGCGAGCTTGCTCGCGAATGCGGTGTGTCATTCAACAAACAGGTTGTCTGACCGGGCCTGTTCGTGAGCAAGCCCGCTCCCACAGTGGATTGGCGTTGTTTTCAAACGGTGGTGTGCAGACGTACGTCAACGTTGCCACGGGTCGCGTTGGAGTACGGGCAGACTTGATGCGCCGCTTCGACCAGGCTTTGTGCGTCAGCCTGTTCCAGGCCCGGCAGGTTGATGTGCAGGTCGATGTCCAGACCGAAACCGCCAGGAATCTGGCCGATACCGACGTGAGCGGTGATCGAGGCGTCGTCCGGGATTTTGCGTTTGGTCTGACTGGCAACGAATTTCAGCGCGCCGATGAAGCAGGCCGAGTAGCCGGCAGCGAACAGTTGCTCCGGGTTGGTGGCTGCGCCGCCGGCACCGCCGAGTTCTTTCGGAGTAGCCAGTTTGACGTCGAGGATGTTGTCGCTGGAGATCGCACGACCATCACGGCCGCCAGTGGAGGTTGCGATTGCGGTGTAGAGCGTTTGCATGGTGTGAGCCTCGTTGGGTGTGTTTGTTTGCGCTAATTATTTGCGCGCTAAGTAAGTGCGAAGTGAATGTAGCTCGCTAATGTTTAGTGCGCAAGATAAATTTTGGGAGAAAATCGGATCAGTAATTAAGAAGGGTGACATGGTCGGCTGGAAGGTCTGTTTTAGAGCGGCTGAAGACGTATCAAAGCCAAAAAAATAATTTTCACGTCATCAATATTTTCAGGTCAGCAGGAGATCCTGGTGGGAGCGAGCCGGCTCGCGAAAGCGGTGCGCCAGTCAGCGGAGGTGTGGTGAAAGAACGCTTTCGCGAGCAGGCTCGCTCCCACAAGGGGAAGTCAGGTGGGCTTAGTCAAGGCTGTCTTGCAGATGGCTGCGCAGGGCTTGCAGCTCAGATTGAAGATTCTGCAAGCGTTCTAGGGTGAAACCACTGGCGCCCAAGATGCATTGCGGAACGCTTTTGGCCTGCTCACGAAGAGCCCGGCCCTGCGCGGTCAGTTCGACGATCACCACCCGTTCATCCTCACGGCTGCGGGTTCGGCTGAGCAAGCCTTCACCTTCCAGCCGCTTGAGCAGCGGGGTCAGCGAGCCCGGATCGGTCAGCAGGCGCGTGCTGATTTCTCCGACGGTCAAACCGTCCTTCTCCCACAGCACCATCATCGCCAGGTATTGCGGATACGTCAGGCCAAGCGCTTGCAACAGCGGCTTGTAGACCTTGGTCATCATCAGCGAAGTGGAATGCAGGGCGAAGCAGGCCTGATTGTCGAGCAGCAGGTCTTCGCAGTGGTCGGTGGTGTCGCGGTCGGTGGTCATGTCAGTGCCTTGAACGGTGATGCAGATGAATCTAGCGCTCGAATCTTTAATGCGCCAGACAATTGTGCCCAGTGGCGGATCGGTCAGTGCCGGCCCAGCTCACGTTGCAGGGCTAGATCCCATGGCGGCACGGGGCTGAAACGGGTCTTGAGATATTCCAGCAGCAGGCGGCTGCGGGAGCTGGCCTGTTGCTCCAGCCGCAGCGCATAGATGCCGGTGCTTTCCGGTTTCGGCAGGCCGTTTTCACAGAACAGCGGCAGCAATTCGCCGCGCAACAGGTATTCACTGGCCAGCCAGGTCGGCAGATGCGCGATCCCGAGTCCCGCAAGTGCTCCGCAAACCAACGCCTCGGCGTTGTTGGCGCTCATGCGCACCCGCGCCGGGCGGTGCAATTGCATCTGTCCGTTTTGCTCGAAACGCCAGGCGAAGGGCGGGGCGATGCCGTCCCAATCGAGGCCGTCATGCTCGCTCAATTGTGCGGGTTCGCTCGGCACGCCCCGGCGCTTGAGATAGTCGGGGCTGGCGCAGGCGATGCGCACCATGCTCGCCAACGGAGTGGCCACCAGCCGGGTGTCGGCCATCTGCCCGGCACGCAATACCAAGTCGACCTTGCCCAGGTTTGAACCGTCCATGTCGACGAAGCTGTCGATCAGATGCAGTTGCACATCCAGCCCCGGATACAGCACCAGAAAATCGGCAATCACCGGCGCCAGATGTCGGCGCCCGAACGCCGCTGGCGCATCCACCCGAATCAGACCCACCGGCGCACTGCTCAACGATACGGCTTCGGCACGGGCCAATTGCAGCTCGGCAACGATTCGCCGCGCCCGTTCGGCAAACGCCAGCCCGGCCGGCGTGGCGCGCACCGCATGAGTGCTGCGGATAAACAACTGGCTGCCGACCGCGCTTTCCAGACTATCGATGCGTCGGGCGACGGCGGATGGCGTCAGCGGATGTCGACGCGAAGCCGCAGAAAAGCTCCCGCTCTCCAGCACATCGAGAAACAGCCCAAGTTGTTCGGTCAATTGATTGGGATTCATGAATCAGCTCAGTGCCTATGCGGTTTTGGCACAGCCATTGTGCGTTGCTGTGCGTTTCCGTGCCAGCGCCGACTGCGTAGGATGGGGCGCCTGACGTCTGAGGAATAACGCTGTGATCGAGTTTTTGCTGTACTTGTTGTTTGGCGCCGCCCTCGGCACGTTGGGCGGGATCTTCGGCATTGGTGGCGGGCTGATCGCCATTCCGCTGCTGGGCGTGTGGTTCGGCCTCGATCAACAGATCGCCCAAGGCACGGCGCTGGTGATGGTGGTGCCCAACGTGATGCTGGCGCTGTGGCGTTATCACCAGCGTAATCGCATCGAACTGCGCCACGCGCTGCCGCTGGCGATCATGGGTTTTTGCTTTGCGTGGATCGGTTCGATCTGGGCGGTGGGCATTGATGCGCAAACCATGCGGATCGGTTTTGTCGCTTTCCTCGTGGTGCTCTCGGCGTACAACCTGCTGAAGATGTTCGGCAAAAAACCGGCAGTGAGCTCCGAGATGCGTTACTCATGGCCATGGCTGGGTGTGCTTGGCGCGGCGTCCGGAACCATGGGCGGTCTGTTCGGTGTCGGCGGGGCCGTGGTGGCGACGCCGGTCCTCACCAGTCTGTTCGGTACTAGCCAGGTGGTTGCTCAAGGCCTGTCGCTGGCACTGGCGCTGCCCAGCACCGGCGTGACCCTGGTGACCTATGCGGTGCATCACGAGGTTGACTGGATGATCGGCCTGCCCCTGGCCATCGGCGGTCTGGCGAGCATCAGTTGGGGTGTGAAAGTCGCCCACGCCATGCCGGAAAAACTGCTGCGCGGGCTGTTCTGCGGTTTCCTGGTGCTGTGTGCGGTGATGCTCGCGTTTAAAGTTTGAAGCCTTCGACGATGTGCTCGGCCAGGCATTCGGTGATCGGCGACGGGTTGTTCAGGTTGCGGATCAGCATGATGCTGGCCTCGGGCAGCAGCGGCAGGTCTTCGTTGGCTCCGAGAATACGCATGTCCGGGGTGATCAGGCTCTCCAGTTGCGCGGTTATCGCCAGACCCGCGCTCACCACCGCCATCAGTGCCGACAGGCTGGTGCTGTTGTAGGCGATGCGGTAATCGCGGCCCATCGCGTCCAGCGCATTGCAGGCCCACAAGCGGCAGAAACAATCACTGTTGAACATCGCCAGCGGCAGCGGCGTCTGCTCGTGCGCGCTAAAGTTTTGCGCCTCGGCCCAGACAAAACGCTCTTTGCGCAGCAACTGGCCGATCTCGTTGCCCGGCTCACGGGTGACGATCGACAAGTCCAGATCGGTGCGCTGCAACAGCTGTTTGCTGGACTCGCAATGCACTTCGATCTGGATCAGCGGGTAGAACTGCGCGAATCGCGAGAGGATCCCCGGCAGAAACCGCATCACGTAATCGTCCGGCGTACCGATGCGCACGGTGCCGACCATGTGCGGCTCGCGCAGCGTGTTGAACACTTCGCTGTGCAATTTCAGGATGCGTCGCGCATAACCCAACAGCACCTGGCCTTCGGCGGTCAGACGTACCTGGCGGCCGTCGCGCTCGAACAGCTGGCGTTGCAGCACATCTTCTTCGAGGCGCTTCATCTGCATGCTCACCGCCGATTGCGTGCGGTTGACCATTTCGCCGGCGCGGGTAAACCCGCCCTGATCGGCAATCGCGACGAAGGTGCGCAGGACATCGGTATCGATACTGGGGTAGGCCGACAATTGATGAATCTCCGTGATGAATGCCATCAGAAACATTCGTTGGATTGATCTTAGCGCCAGCGCGAGACTTGAGCCATCCACAAGGAGGGCAACACGATGAAAGGTCAAAGAGAATATGTAGACGACGCAAAATTTTCCGGCCACGGCCATATTGTTTCCGATCTGCTGCACAGGTTCAGCCGCTGGTACGAACTGCACCGTGAGCGCGAGTTGCTCGCCAGTCTGAGCGACGAAGCGCTGAAGGACATCGGGGTCAGCCGTGCCGACGTCGAGCACGAGGCCATCCGGCCGTTCTGGGACGATCCGATGCATAAATGATCAGGGCCTTACTACACAAACCACTTTCAGGTGAGGTAGGTTGCGAGCAGACAAGGAGATGCTCATGCCCGCGACTCTGGCCTTTTCCCTCAAACAGGCGCGACGTCTGGCGCTGGCCGCCCAAGGATTCAACGGGCGCCAGCCGCCAACCGTCAAGGCGTCGCAACTTAACCGGCTGATCGAACGGCTGGGTCTGCTGCAGATCGACTCCGTCAACGCCGTGGTGCGCTCGCACTACCTGCCGCTGTTTTCCCGTCTGGGTTCCTATTCCGCTGATTTGCTCGACCAGGCCGCCTGGAGTACGGGGCGACGTCGCACGTTGTTCGAGTACTGGGGTCATGAAGCGTCGTTGCTGCCATTGAGCATGTATCCGTTGATGGGGTGGCGCATGCAGCGGGCAAGGAATGGCAGGGACATTTATCAGCAACTGGCAAAGTTTGGTCTGGAGCAGCAGAGCGTTGTACGCCGGGTCTTGAGTGCGGTCGAGGAGCGTGGTGCATTGGGTGCCGGCAGTCTGTCGACCCGCGAGGACAAGGCCGGGCAGTGGTGGGACTGGAGTGCGGAAAAGCATGCGTTGGAATGGTTGTTCGCTGCGGGTGAAGTGACCGTGGCCGGTCGCCGCGGTTTTGAGCGTTTGTATGATTTGCCGGAGCGGGTCATTCCCTCCTCGATTCTGCAACAAGCGTTACCTGACGAGGCTGAGGCGCAACGTGGCTTGTTGCTGCACGCGGCGCAGGCGCTCGGCGTCGGCACGGAAAAGGATCTGCGCGATTATTTCCGCTTGAATCCTGCGGATGCGCGACCGCGTCTGGCGGAACTGGTCGAGGACGGGCAGTTGCAGACCTGTGAAGTCGCCGGTTGGCGACAGATTGCCTACTGCCTGCCGGAACCGAAGGTGCCGCGCAAAGTGGTTGCCAGTGCACTGTTGTCGCCGTTCGATTCGTTGATCTGGGAACGCAGTCGCACCGAGCGACTGTTTGATTTCCGCTATCGGTTGGAGATTTATACGCCGCAAGACAAGCGGGTCTATGGCTATTACGTGCTGCCGTTCTTGCACAACGAGCGGATTGCCGCGCGGGTCGACCTGCGGGCCGAGCGAGCGTCGGGGCGCCTGGCGGTGCACGCGGTGCACGAGGAAGTGCCGGGGCTGGATGAAGAGGGGATGCTGGCGCTGGCGTTGAATCTGCGGCAGATGGCCGTTTGGCTGGGGCTTGCGCGGGTGCAGCTTAATTGTCAGCGTGAGAGTGCGGCGCGGTTGCGGGTGGCGTTGGCGCAAATTGAGGGTGCCTGAACGACCTCATCGCCAGCAGGCTGGCTCCCACAGAGATCTTTGAGTGATTTTGACCCCTGTAGGAGCTGCCGAAGGCTGCGATCTTTTGATTTTGTTTTTCAAGATCAAAAGATCGCAGCCTTCGGCAGCTCCTACAGGGATAGAGGTCAATCCATGCCTGCTGGCGATGGGGCGACTCGGTCTAGCGGCGGACCTGTTTCAGAGTTTCCGCAATCAAAAACGCCAGTTCCAGCGACTGATCGGCATTCATCCGCGGATCGCAGTGGGTGTGATAACGATCCGACAACCCGTCTTCCGTGATCGGCCGCGCGCCACCGATGCACTCGGTGACATTCTGCCCGGTCATCTCGATGTGAATCCCGCCGGCATAAGTACCTTCGGCTTCATGCACCTGGAAGAACTGTTTCACCTCACCCAGGATCTGCGCGAAGTCGCGGGTCTTGTAGCCGCTGCTGGCCTTGATCGTGTTGCCGTGCATCGGGTCGGAGCTCCACAGCACCTGCTTGCCTTCACGCTGTACCGCGCGGATCAGCGCCGGCAGGTGATCGCCGACCTTGTTCGCGCCCATCCGCGCAATCAGGTTCAGGCGGCCGGGATCGTTGTCCGGGTTGAGCACGTCGATCAGGCGGATCAGGTCGTCCGGGTTCATGCTCGGGCCGACTTTGACGCCAATCGGGTTGTTCACCCCGCGCAGGAATTCGACGTGAGCACCGTCGAGCTGACGGGTACGGTCACCGATCCACAGCATGTGCGCCGAGCAATCGTAGTAATCGTTGGTCAGGCTGTCGCGACGCACGAAGGCTTCTTCGTAATTCAGCAGCAGCGCTTCGTGGGCGGTGAAGAAACTGGTTTCGCGCAGTTGCGGCGAGCTGTCCATGCCGCAGGCGCGCATGAACGCCAGGGTTTCATCGATGCGATCGGCGAGGTGGCTGTATTTTTCGGCCAGTGCCGAGTTGGCGATGAAATCCAGGTTCCACTTGTGCACCTGATGCAGGTCGGCAAAACCGCCCTGGGCGAAGGCGCGCAACAGGTTCAAGGTGGCGGTGGACTGGTGATAGGACTGCAGCAGGCGCTCCGGATCCGGCACGCGGCTCTTTTCGTCGAATCCGATGCCGTTGACGATGTCGCCACGGTAGGCGGGCAAGGTCACGCCGTCGAGGGTTTCGTCGTTGGCCGAGCGCGGCTTGGCGAACTGACCGGCCATGCGCCCGACCTTGACCACCGGACAACCGGCGGCGAAGGTCATGACGATCGCCATTTGCAGCAACACTTTGAACGTGTCGCGAATCTTCGCCGCCGAGAACTCGGCAAAGCTTTCCGCGCAATCGCCGCCCTGCAACAGGAACGCCCGGCCCTGAGTCACTTCGGCAAACTGGCGGCGCAGCTCGCGTGCTTCACCGGCAAACACCAGCGGCGGATAGCTGGCCAGGGTCTGCTCGACCTGGCGCAGATGCGCGGCGTCGGGGTATTGGGGTTGTTGCTGGATCGGCAGGGCGCGCCAGCTGTCAGGACTCCAGGGTTGGCTCATCACGGTCTCTAATGGGTTCTACGCACGGGAAGGCCATGGTAGCAGCAATTAGTGCGTGACCTGCTCCCGCCCCATCACCGACAATCGCCGCTTTGCCACGGCGCCGCAGCGGTGCCATCGCGTCACCGCGCCCGGTGACCATCAGGAGACGAAATGACTGAGGAGCGCGTCGAGCTGTTGCTCGCCGAGGTACAGGATGAGTTCGGCGTGATTCGCGTGCTGGAAGTGGCCGATTACCGCTTTCTGGAATTCGGCGATGCTATTGAGCAGAGCTGCGTGTTCACCGCCGATCCGAGCTGGCTGGAATACGACTACACCCGGGCGATGCTGATTGGCGCGTTGTGCCATGAACAACCGGAGAGCGCGCTGTTTCTTGGCCTCGGTGCCGGTACGCTGACCCAGGCCTGCCTCAAGTTCCTGCCGCTGGAAGATGTCGAAGCCATCGAACTGCGCCCGGACGTGCCGCGTTTGGCCATCGAATACCTGGGGCTGGATGACGATCCGCGTTTGTACATTCGGGTCGGCGATGCGCTGGAGTTGCTGCCGACGGCCGAGCCTGCGGATCTGATCTTTGTCGACCTGTACACCGATGTCGGCCCGGGTGTCGGGCATCTGGCCTGGAGTTTTCTCGGTGACTGTCAGAAGCGTTTGAATCCGGGCGGCTGGCTGGTGATCAACCAGTGGGCCACCGATGATGGCAAACCGTTGGGCGCCGCGTTGCTGCGTGGGCTCTACCACCGGCATTACTGGGAACTGCCGGTGAAGGAGGGCAATGTGATTCTGATTGTGCCGGCGGATCTCGATCAGGAGCTCGACATGCAGGCGTTGACCGCCCGCGCTGAAGCGCTGGCGCCGCGGTTGGGGTATTCGTTGCAGTCGTTGATCAACAGTATTCGCCCAGCCACCTGAGCGGCGACTCGGTCAACTGTAGGAGCTGCCGAAGGCTGCGATCTTTTGACTTTGATTTTAGAAACAAGATCAAAAGATCGCAGCCTTCGGCAGCTCCTACAGGGAGGAGTTCATCAGATCCCTTTGAAGATGCCTGGCCGCCGCTCAACCAGCGAGCTGATGCCTTCCTTGGCATCCTCACTCCCCAGCAACTTCTTCACCAGCGCCGGCAATCCCTGTGCCGCCGCCGTCTCACCTTCATACCGTGCCTGCCGCGCCGACATCAGCGTCGCCTGCACCCCCAACGGTGCCTGCCGGGCAATCCGCTCGGCCAGTTCGATCGCTCGGGGCAGCAGGTCCTCACTGGCCATTACTTCCTGTACCAAACCCAGGCGCAATGCATCATGCGCATCGAACTCATCGCCGGTCAGCAGCCAGCGCATGGCATTGCCCCAGCCGGCCACCTGATGAAAACGCAAGGTCGCGCCACCGAAAGGAAAAATCCCCCGCTGCACTTCCATTTGCGCGAAGCGGGTATTGCTCGCGCACAGGTTGATGTCAGCGGCCAGCATCAACTCGATGCCGATGGTCAGGCAGTAGCCTTGTGCGGCCACAATCACCGGCTTGCTCACGCGCGGCCCGACGAAAACACCCCACGGGTCGCAACCGCCGGTCGGAACCCGCCAGCCTTCGGCGAGGGCGGCGCTGGTGTTGAGCAGATCCAGACCGGCGGTAAAGTGCTCGCCATGCCCGAACACCACGGCCACTCGCGCGTCACTGTCGGCCTCGAACTCACCGTAGGCCAGGCTCAGGTCATTGAGCAGATCGAGGTCGAAGGCATTGCGTTTGGCGGCCCGGTCGAGGCCAATCAAGTGGACATGACCACGATGTTCGCGGCTGACGCGGCCGGGGCAGGGCTGATTCATGGGTAGATCCTCGGGCGGGAAGGGCGGGTGCAGCGACGGTATGCCGCACATCGATGAATCGTTTAAGCGTCATCACCCGCAAGGCCGGGCCTTTGCAAAATAGACCTTCGCACGATTATCCGCAAAACCCCGTTACACAGCGGTGACACAGCGATTCAGCTGATAAAAAAAGCTCCCTTTTTGGGCAAATTCCGGTATAGTGCGCGCCGGCCTTTAACCGGGCCGCGTTTAGGTTGCGCAATTCCCCGAAGTCAGCTTCGGCTGCACGTCCGCACTGCGGGCTCTTCCTTGACGATTCTTTTTCATTCATACGTTTTCGCAAATCCCCGCCGACAAAGCTGCCAGGGCGACTCTTGAGTCTCAACACGGCATGCGCAGCTTTGGAGCATGGGTCTTTGCGGATGCACTTAGAGGCAGACCCATGACCCAGGAAATCGGCGGCTTCGCCGCTCTTGAACTTCATCCCAATATTGTCGCTGCAGTAGTCGCTACCGGCTATGAAGAGCCTTCGGCCATTCAGCAGCAGTCGATCCCGATCATCCTCGCCGGTCACGATATGATTGGTCAGGCGCAAACCGGTACCGGTAAAACCGCTGCCTTTGCCCTGCCTATCCTGCACCGCATTGATCCGTCCAAGCGCGAGCCGCAAGCTCTGATCCTGGCCCCAACTCGTGAGTTGGCGCTACAAGTTGCAACCGCTTTCGAAACCTACGCCAAGCAAATGCCGGGCGTAACTGTTGTGGCTGTCTACGGCGGCGCGCCGATGGGCCCACAATTGAAAGCAATCCGTAATGGCGCACAGATCGTTGTCGCCACGCCGGGCCGTCTGTGCGACCACCTGCGTCGCGACGAAAAAGTCCTCGCTACCGTGAACCACCTGGTTCTGGACGAGGCGGACGAAATGCTCAAACTGGGCTTCATGGACGACCTGGAAGTGATCTTCAAGGCCATGCCGGAAACCCGTCAGACCGTATTGTTCTCGGCAACCTTGCCGCAGTCGATCCGTGCCATCGCCGAGCGCCACCTGCGCGATCCGAAGCACGTGAAGATCCAGAGCAAGACTCAGACCGTTACCGCGATCGAACAGGCTCACCTGTTGGTTCACGCTGACCAGAA
Source organism: Pseudomonas sp. m6p (assembly GCF_055760375.1). Lineage (NCBI taxonomy): Bacteria > Pseudomonadati > Pseudomonadota > Gammaproteobacteria > Pseudomonadales > Pseudomonadaceae > Pseudomonas > Pseudomonas sp. m6p. The sequence continues at coordinate 3,770,816 of NZ_CM147084.1, read as the reverse complement.
GACCTCTGCCGTTCTCAGCTTGCTGGAAGTGGAAGACTTCGACGCGCTGATCATGTTCGTGCGCACCAAGCAAGCGACCCTGGATCTGGCCAGTGCCCTGGACGCCAAAGGCTACAAAGCCGCTGCGCTGAACGGTGACATCGCCCAGAACCAGCGTGAGCGCGTCATCGACTCGCTCAAGGATGGCCGTCTGGACATCGTTGTCGCGACCGACGTGGCTGCCCGTGGTCTGGACGTTCCGCGCATCACCCACGTGTTCAACGTGGACATGCCGTACGATCCGGAATCCTACGTGCACCGTATCGGCCGTACCGGCCGTGCCGGTCGCGAAGGTCGTGCGCTGCTGCTGGTGACTCCACGTGAGCGCCGCATGCTGCAAGTGATCGAGCGTGTCACCGGCCAGAAAGTTGCCGAAGTGCGTCTGCCGGACGCTCAAGCTGTGCTCGATGCACGCATCAAGAAACTGACCAACAGCCTGTCGCCGCTGGTTGCCGATGCCGAATCGACTCACGGCGAGCTGCTCGATCGTCTGACCGCTGACATCGGTTGCACCCCGCGTGCACTGGCTGCAGCCCTGCTGCGCAAGGCAACCAATGGTCAAGCGCTGAACCTGGCAGCGATCGAGAAGGAACGTCCACTGGTGCCGAACAACGCACCGCGTGGCGACCGTCCTGAGCGTTCCGGTGATCGTCCTGATCGTGGTGACCGCGAGCGTCGCGCGCCAATGCCTCTGGGCGAAGGCCGTGCCCGTTGCCGTACCGCGCTGGGTGCGCGTGACGGTATCGCCGCCAAGAACCTGCTGGGCGCCATCCTCAACGAAGGTGGTCTGGCCCGCGAAGCGATCGGTCGCATCCAGGTGCGTGACAGCTTCAGCCTCGTCGAGCTGCCGGAAGATGGTCTGGACAAACTCCTGACCAAGCTGAAGGACACTCGCGTCGCTGGCAAGCAGCTGAAACTGCGTCGCTACCGCGAAGATTGATCCGCCCTCGGGCTGATTGATCGAACATGAAAAATCCCCGACTGGTTCGGGGATTTTTTATGCCTGCTTTTTGCCTTTGTGGGAGCGAGCCTGCTCGCGAAGGCGTCAACCGAAGCGATAAATATCCATACCCAGCGCGCCCATCGTGAACCCTTGATGAGCAATGCTGAACTCACCTCCCGCGCCACGGGCGAAATACAACGGCAACAAATGTTCGTCACTCGGATGGCTGCGCACCGCATTTGGCGCCTGCTGACGATAGTCGTGCAACGCCGCTTCGTCATTGGCTGCCAACTTGTCGATCATCCAGTCACGAAAATCCCGCGCCCACGGCTCGACGCTTTCCGGGCCGGCATGCCAGTCCAGTTCGCGCAGGTTGTGGGTGATGCTGCCGGAGCCGATCAGCAAAATACCCTGCTCGCGCAGACTCGCCAGCGCGTGCCCGACACGGGTTTGCAGCGCCGGGCCACCGCGACTCGGCAGCGATACCTGCACCACCGGAATATCCGCCTGCGGGTACATCAGTGACAGCGGCACCCAGACGCCGTGGTCGAACGGTCGTTGCGCATCGAGGCGAGCCGGCAGATGGGCAGCGTTGAGCAGTTCGGCCACTTCGGTGGCCAGTTGCGGATTGCCCGGCGCCGGATATTGCACTTCAAACAGGGCGCGGGGAAAACCGCCGAAGTCATGCCAGGTTTCGGGTTGCGAATGGCTGCTGACCCGCAATTCCTGGCTTTCCCAGTGGGCAGAGACAATCACGATGGCTTTCGGTTTGGGCAGTTCAGCCGCCAGGCGCTGCAGAGCCGGGCCGCTGGCGCCTGGCTCCAGAGCAAGCATGGGTGAACCATGGGAAATAAACAGGCTGGGAAACATGATGGGTTCCTGAGCGGTAAGATGGTGCCATCTTCAGTCAGATCATTGATCTAAATCTAATATAAGTTTTAACGCCTTTTGATCGAATTTTTTGGGGTGAAGCATGCAGCCTGAGTTTTGGCACAAGAAGTGGGAATCCAATCAGATCGGCTTTCATCTGCCTGAGGTCAACCCGTATCTACAGCGTCACTGGCCGCAGTTGGCGATCCCGATGCAGGCGCGGGTGCTGGTGCCGTTGTGCGGCAAAAGCCTGGATCTGTTGTGGCTGGCCGGGCGCGGACATCAGGTGTTCGGGGTCGAGTTGTCGCAGAAGGCCATCGAGGACTTCTTCAGTGAGCATCAGGTAACGCCGCAGGTCAGCGACGAGGGACCGTTCAAGGTCTATCGCGGCGATTCCATCGAGTTGTGGTGCGGTGATTTCTTCGCGCTGACTGCAGACGATGTAGCGGACTGCGCGGCATTGTACGACCGCGCAGCGTTGATCGCCTTGCCGCCTGCGATGCGTGAACGCTATGCGGCGCATCTGCAGCAAATCCTGCCGCCGGTTGTGCAGGGGCTGTTGATCACACTGGATTACGATCAGGCGCAGATGTCCGGGCCACCGTTTGCGGTGAGCGACGATGAGGTGCAGCGCTTGCTGGGGGGTGCCTGGCAGGTGCGAATGCTGGAAGAGCAGGATGTGCTGGGGGAGAGCTGGAAGTTTCTGCAGGCGGGGGTGACGCGGTTGGAGGAGCGGGTTTACCGGGTTTCTGGTCGATAGGTTTGTATTGGCTGTGCGGGCCCCATCGCTGGCAAGCCAGCTCCCACAGTGATCTGCTGCGTCCTCGAATCCAGAAAACACCACAAAACCCTGTGGGAGCTGGCTTGCCAGCGATGGGGCTAGATCAGCCAACACACAATCCCGAGCACAAAAAAGGCCCGCATCACTGCGGGCCTTTTTATTGTTACGCCGGTCGGATCAACCGCGACGACGCAGCGCGTCGATACGCTCTTCCAGCGGCGGGTGGCTCATGAACATGCGGGCAAAGCCCTGTTTGATGCCACCGTTGATGCCGAAGGCGTTCAGAGTGTCCGGCATGTGTACCGGCAGGCCCTGTTCGGCGCGCAGGCGTTGCAGCGCGCCGATCATCGCGTTGGTGCCCGCCAGACGTGCGCCGGCTTCGTCGGCACGGAATTCGCGCTTGCGCGAGAACCACATGACGATAGCGCTGGCGAGGATGCCCAGGACCAGTTCGGCGAAGATGGTCGCCACGTAGTAGGCAATGCCCTGGCCTTCTTCGTTCTTGAAAATCACCTTGTCGACGAAGTTGCCGATGATCCGCGCAAAAAACATCACGAAGGTGTTCACCACGCCCTGGATCAGCGCCAGGGTGACCATGTCACCGTTGGCCACGTGACCGATTTCGTGGGCCAGAACGGCTTTCACTTCATCCGGCGAAAAGCGCTCGAGCAGGCCCTGGCTGACTGCGACCAACGCGTCGTTCTTGTTCCAGCCGGTCGCAAAGGCATTGGCCTCGTAGGCCGGAAAAATACCGACTTCGGGCATCTTGATCCCGGCTTCGCGGGACAGTTGCTCGACGGTTTGCAGCAGCCATTGTTCATGCCGGGTGCGTGGCTGGCTGATGATCTGGGTGCCGGTGCTCATCTTGGCCATCCACTTTGAGATGAACAGCGAGAACAGCGAACCGGCGAAACCAAAGACCGCACAGAAAACCAGCAGCTGACTGAGGTTGAGATCAACCCCGTTGGCCGCCATGAACCCGTTGAAGCCGAACAGGCTCAGGGTGATGCTGGCTATCAGCACGACCGCCAGGTTAGTGGCCAAAAACAGCAGGATGCGCATCATGGTTATAGAAATCTCCTCAAGCTAAAGATGTAGCGTACTGCGGGGTATATAAGGTGCGGCACGGGGTGATTCAACTGAGTGACTATTTCAAACTGTGTCCTACAGCGGATTCCGGGCTGCAGGCCATTGCCCACGACCGAAACCGAAAGGGATGACAGCCAGCCGCCACCCGCCACCACTGCGCCAGAGACGTGTGGACTATACGAATCGCAAGTGTAGAAGGCCCTGCGAGGCGGGGAGGGCAGAAGTGTTGCTGAATCAGACAGTGCGCAACGTTCGGGCCGTTGCGCACTGTCGACCGGTTACTGGCGGTAGGACTTGAGGAAGTTGCCGATACGTCCGATGGCCATCTCGAGGTCGTCGACGCGGGGCAGGGTCACCACGCGGAAGTGATCCGGCCACGGCCAGTTGAAGGCCGTGCCTTGCACCACCAGCAGCTTCTCGGAGAGCAGCAGGTCGAGGACGAATTTTTCGTCGTTGTGGATCGGGCAGACCTTCGGGTCGATCCGCGGGAATGCATACAGCGCGCCCATCGGCTTGACGCAGCTGACGCCCGGAATGTCGTTGAGCAACTCCCAGGTACGGTTGCGCTGCTCCAGCAGACGACCTTGCGGCAGCACCAGATCATTGATGCTCTGATAACCACCGAGGGCAGTCTGGATCGCGTGCTGGCTCGGCACGTTGGCGCACAGACGCATGTTCGCCAGCATGTCGATGCCTTCGATGTAGCTCTGGGCATTGTGTTTCGGCCCGGAGATGGCAATCCAGCCGGAGCGGAAACCCGCCACGCGGTAGGATTTCGACAGACCGTTGAAGGTCAGGCACAGCAGGTCCGGCGCCAGCGAGGCGGTGCAGATGTGCACGGCATCGTCATAGAGGATCTTGTCGTAGATCTCGTCGGAGAACACCACCAGATTGTGCGCGCGGGCGATTTCCAGCATGCCCAGCAGTACTTCCTTCGAGTACACCGCACCGGTCGGGTTGTTCGGGTTGATGATCACCATGGCCTTGGTGTTCGGCGTGATCTTGGCCTTGATATCGGCCAGATCCGGGAACCAGTCGGCACCCTCGTCGCACAGATAGTGCACGGCATTGCCGCCGGCCAGGCTCACGGCGGCGGTCCAGAGCGGGTAGTCCGGGGCCGGTACCAGCACTTCGTCACCGTTGTTGAGCAGCGCCTGCAGCGACATCACGATCAGCTCGGACACGCCGTTGCCCAGGTAGATGTCTTCAATGCCGACACCTTCCACATTCTTTTGCTGGTAGTACTGCATCACCGCTTTACGGGCGCTGAACAGGCCTTTGGAATCGCTGTAGCCTTGGGCGGTCGGCAGATTGCGGATCACGTCCTGGAGAATTTCGTCCGGCGCTTCGAAACCAAACGGTGCCGGGTTGCCGATGTTCAGCTTGAGGATGCGCTGGCCTTCCTCCTCCAGACGTTTGGCGTGCTTGAGCACCGGTCCGCGAATGTCGTAGCAGACGTTGGCGAGCTTGTTCGATTTGCTGAACTGCATGGCGATGTGATCCCGAAAATGAACGATCCAGACGGCGGATGGCCAACCGTACTGGGATTCCTGCGTCTTTGCACAGGCGGAGTCTTGCGCGGTGGCGCCAATAATCCGTTTGAATGCGCCCGGTCTGGCTGCCAGACTGGCGTGTGACGAGGCGCAATCATACGTGCCACCCGATCCGTGGAAAAGGTACAGATCGGGCTTTTTCAGCCGTTGAGGTGTGATGATGGAAAAGTTGGAAAAAACCCTGGAAGAATGGCGTGCGATGCTCGATCCCGAGCAGTACAACGTGTGCCGGCTCAGTGCGACCGAACGGCCGTTCTCCGGCAAATACAACGCCACCAAAACCGACGGCATTTATCATTGCGTGTGCTGCAATGAGCCGCTATTCGACTCCCAAACCAAATTCGATTCCGGCTGCGGCTGGCCGAGCTTCTACGCGCCGATCGGCGAAAGCGCCATGACCGAAATCCGCGATACCAGTCACGGCATGATCCGCACCGAGGTCAAATGCGCTCGCTGTGACGCGCATCTGGGCCACGTGTTTCCCGATGGTCCGCCACCGACCGGCCTGCGTTACTGCATCAATTCGGTGTGCCTGAACCTCGAGCCGCGCGATTGAACTGCTCGCTCGAATGGATCGCTTGATTCACCCCTGTAGGAGCTGCCGAAGGCTGCGATCTCTTGATTTTTAAAGATCAAAAGATCGCAGCCTTCGGCAGCTCCTACATGATGGCAACTCAATTAATTAAATTGCACACAATTTAATTGCTCGCTATGTTTGGCCTTTGCCGATAATCCATGGAGCCGTCTCATGAGCGACAACCTGCTGAATATTCCTGTCACCACCATCAAGGGTGAGCAAAAGACCCTGGCCGATTTCGCCGGCAAGGCCGTTCTGGTGGTCAACACCGCCAGCAAATGCGGCTTCACCCCGCAATACAAAGGCCTGGAAGAGCTGTGGCAGACCTACAAGGATCAGGGCCTGGTGGTGCTGGGGTTTCCATGTAATCAGTTCGGCAAGCAGGAGCCAGGCAACGAGGGTGCGATCAGCGAATTCTGTGAGTTGAATTACGGCGTGAGTTTCCCGTTGTTCAAGAAGATCGATGTCAACGGTTCTGATGCGCATCCACTGTTCGTACAGTTGAAAAAGCGCGCTCCGGGTCTGCTCGGCTCCGAGGGCATCAAGTGGAACTTCACCAAGTTCCTGATCGGCAAGGATGGGCAACTGGTCAAGCGTTTTGCCCCGACCACCAAGCCGCAGGATATCAGCGGCGAGATCGAAGCCCTGCTCAAATGAACAGCCTGCCCGACGATTCGCTGAAGCTCGACAATCAGTTGTGCTTCAAGTTGTATGCCGCGTCCCGGGCGGTGATTCGCGCTTACAAGCCGATGCTCGATCAGCTCGGCCTGACGTACCCGCAGTACCTGGTGATGCTGGTGCTGTGGGAGTGGCAGGACAGAGCGCCGGAGCAACCGACGGTCAAGGCCTTGGGCGAGCGTCTGGCGCTGGACTCCGGCACTCTGACGCCGTTGCTCAAGCGGCTTGAGCAATTGCAGTGGGTGCAGCGCCAGCGCTCGACGCGTGACGAGCGTGAAGTGCATCTAAGCCTGACCACCCAGGGCCAGGCGTTGCGCGAGCAGGTTGGGCCGCTCAAGGCCCGATTGTTGTGCGACAGCGGCGTGGATCTTGATCGGCTCAATGATTTGCGTAACGGTCTTGATCACCTGCTGGGGCAGATCAAGGCGCTGACGTAGTCGGAATCCACTGGTCGAGCAGGGCCGCCAGCTCTTCGCGGCGGAACGGCTTGGCCAGATAATCGCTCATGCCGGCGGCACGGCAGCGCTCGCGCTCCTCGGACATGGCGTTGGCGGTCAGTGCCACGATCGGGAGGTGCGGCCAGCGCCCGCTCTGGCGAATCTGCCGGCTCGCTTCGTAGCCGTCCATCACCGGCATGTTGCAGTCCATCAGCACCAGGTCGAACTCATCGTGCTCCAGTTGATCCAGCGCTTCGGCGCCGTGGGCGGCGACCACCACGTCGCACCCGAGCTTGCCAAGCATGCCTTTGGCCACCAACTGGTTGACCGGATTGTCCTCCACCAGCAGCACGCGTCCGCGGCGTTGAACCGGCTGGCTTTCTTGCTGCGCATCGTTGTTCGTGGTGATGTCTGCCAGCAGAATGCGCCGCAGGATCTGATACAGCGCGTTGCGTGCCAGTGGTCGGGCCTGTTGCTGCAATGGCGCCAGCGCTGCGGCCTCTTCGCTGGGCATGAAGCTGCCATAAGCGGTCACCACCAGGATCGGCGCGCTGAGGGTTGGGCGCAGACTGAACAGGCATTCCGGGCAATCGGTGATCAGCAGATCGGGTGACAGGCCCAGCAACGGGTCGTCCATGGTGCGCTGTTCATACGTCACGCCCCACACCGGCAACAGCGTCTTGAGCAGTTCCGCCAGGCCGCTGCTGGCCGCGGTGATCGCCAATACCTTGCCGTGCAGCGGTGGCGGCATGATCGCCCGGGTATGGCACGGCAGCGGCAGGTCGGCACAGAACTGACTGCCGAAACCGGCCTCGGAACTGATGGTCAGTCGACCCTGCATGGCTTCACAGAGGTTGTAGGTCAGCGCCAGGCCGAGACCGGTGCCGCCGTACTGCCGGGTGATACCGGCGCCCGCCTGGGTGAACGGCTGGAAGATTTTCACCTGGGCTTCCTGGGCGATACCGATACCGGTGTCGCAGACTTCGATGCGCACCCCGTCGCCATGGGCCGACAGACGCACATCAACCCGGCCGAAGCGGGTGAACTTCAGGGCATTGGACAACAGGTTGCTGACGATCTGCCGCACCCGGGTCGGGTCTCCCAGCACCAGAGCGGGGAAGTGCGGATCGATCAGGCAGGTCAGTTCGACGCTCGGCGCGGCGTTCTGTGACAGCAGGTTGGCGGTATCCTCGATCAGCGAGCCGAGGTCGAACGGAATGTGCTCGAGCTCCAGTTGCCCGGCATCGAACTTGGACAGGTCGAGAATATCGTTGAGCAGCTCCACCAGCACCTTGCCCGAGTCATGGGCAATTGACAGCTGTTGCTGTTGTTCGGCATTCAGCGGGCCGTCAAGGGACAGAGCGATCATGCCCAGCAGCCCGTTGAGCGGGGTGCGGATCTCGTGACTCATGTTGGCAAGGAACGCCGAGCGTGCTTCGGCCATGTCCAGTGCGGTGCTGCGGGCGATCTCCAGTTCTTCGTTGGACTGGCTGAGCCGGGTGTTGATCGCCTTGAGCTCGGCGGTGCGGGCCGAAACGATGTGCTCCAGCTGCCCGAGGTAGTCGGTCAGGCGGTTTTCGGCGTTGCGGCGCTGCTGGATTTCCGTGGCGATGTTTTCGAACTGCTGGTTGGCGACTTTGACCAGCACGCCGATTTCGTCATTGGCGTGTCCGGCCGGGCATTCCAGCGTTGTCGGTTCTGCGCTGCGTGCGTCGCGCGCACTGAGTTCACGAATCAGCCGTACCAGTGGCTTGGTCAGCATCACGTAGAACAACGCCAGCAGGATCCCGGTGAGGATCAGGCTGCGGGCAAACCCGTTGAGCAAAGTGACTTCGGCGCGGCGCAGGAAACGGCTGCCGAACGCGTACGTGTCGACTTCAAGGCTGAGGATGCCCAATGATTCGTCGGGCAGGTGGTCGAGGTACAGACGGTCTTCGAACTGGCGTTTGGCGCCGAACAGGAAGTCGCTGATCACCCGATAGCCGCTTTGCAGCTCCGGGCGTTTGACGTTGGCCAGCACGTTGCCGTTGTTGTCCGTCAGTTGCGCCGAGATGATCGCCGGCGAACGCAACAGCCCCAGGGTCAGTTCCTGCGCCAGTTCCGCGTCGATGTTGTAGGCGATCCGCGATGCCGGATTGTGGCTGATTTCCAGCAAAGACAGGATTTCACGGTTGATGGAGGCGTCTTCGCTGGCATAATCGATGCCGATTTGCAGCAGGCTGAGCAGCGTGCCCAGAATGAACCCGACCAGCACAGTGAATCTGGCTTGCTTGTAAGACAGCCGGTGGGTGAATTTGATATCCATGGGGTGTTGAACCACTTCCGTTTCCCTTCGCTGCTCAAGCATAGTCGATCATGTCTGGATACCGAGGTTCCCGAATCGCCTTGTAACAAGGCCTGAGCGGGGATTGAGATCTGTCTGTCGTCGCTGTATCGACATCATCACTGTGAACGTGCCCGAGGAGAAGACGTGGATTCCCGATTGAATGCTTTTCTTGAACGCGCCGAGTCGGTTCTGGCGCGGATCGAACCCTTGCTGCCGGCGCCACGTCCGCTGATCGACTGGAATACTTGTCTGGCCGCGCGCTGGCAGCGAGACGGGCGTAGCGGGTACTTGCTGCCGCTGGACGTCAGTCTCGACATGCGCCTGTCCGACCTGATCGGTGTCGACCGTCAACTGGAGCACCTGGGCCGCAACACCCAGCAGTTTCTCGACGGCATGCCGGCTAACCATGCGCTCCTCTGGGGTTCGCGCGGTACCGGTAAATCCTCGCTGGTGCGCGCGCTGCTGGCTGAGCACGCCAAGGCCGGCCTGCGTTTGATCGAGATCGAACGCGATCATCTGGCCGACCTGCCGCGCGTGGTCGAGCAGATTGGCAAACTGCCACAGCGCTTCGTGCTGTTTTGCGATGACCTGTCGTTCGAATCCGGCGAAGGCGATTACCGCGTGCTGAAAAGCGTGCTCGACGGCTCGCTCGAGCAGGCCCCGGACAACGTTCTGCTATACGCCACTTCCAATCGCCGCCATCTGGTGCCGGAGAAGGAAAGCGACAACGAAAACTGGAAGCGTGTCGACGGCGAGCTGCACCCGAGTGAGGCGGTGGAAGACAAGATCGCCTTGTCGGACCGTTTCGGTCTGTGGCTGTCGTTTTATCCGTTTACTCAGGAACACTTCCTCAATGTCGTCGAACACTGGATCGGCCAGTTGGCCGCCAAGGCTGGCCTGAGCTGGCAGCGCGACGAACAACTGGACATTCTCGCTGTGCGCTGGGCCACCGGGCGCGGCAATCGCAACGGCCGTTGCGCGTACCAATTCGCCCGTTACTGGGTGGGTCTGAAATTGCTGGAGCACAAGGCATGATTGATTTGCAACAAAGCGGCCAGGGCCTCGAAGGCTACGGCATGTTGGCCGCACAACTGGAATCGCTGCTGGCGGACGAGCGCGATTTCATCGCGAATGCCGCGCAGTTTTCGGCGTTTCTGTTCAACCAGCTCGATGACTTGAACTGGGCGGGTTTCTACCTCAATCGCAATGAAGAGCTGGTGCTTGGTCCGTTCCAGGGCCAGATCGCTTGCGTGCGCATTCCGTTCGGGCGCGGCGTGTGTGGCGCCGCGGCGGCCAGTCTGCAGACTCAGCGCGTCGAAGACGTGCATGCTTTCCCCGGCCATATTGCTTGCGACAGCGCTTCCAACAGCGAGTTGGTAGTGCCGCTGGTCAAGGACGGTCGGTTGATCGGCGTACTCGATCTCGACAGCCCGAAACTGGCGCGTTTTGGCACCGACGATCAGGCGGGTATCGAGCAATTGGCGGCGATCTTCCTGCGTCTGACCGACTGCTGATCAGGCACTCAGGCCAGCCTTGCGCAGCAGGCTGGCCGGATCCACCGCATCGATCTGGCGCGGATCGAGAAACCGCGCAGCGTATTGCATGTAAACCCCGTCATTGATGAACAGCGCGAACAGCTCGGCGTCGATGTGCGCCTCGCGGCACATGGTGGCCATGATCGCCAATGCCTCGCTCAGGGTTTTGGCTTTCTTGTACGGCCGATCCGCAGCCGTCAGCGCCTCGAAAATATCGGCAATCGCCATCATCCGTGCCGGCAGGCTCATGTCTTCGCGTTTCAGGCGCTTTGGATAGCCGCTGCCGTCCATTTTTTCGTGATGCCCGCCGGCGATTTCCGCAACGCTGTCCAGGTGCCCGGGGAAGGGCAGGTGGCTGAGCATCAGGATCGTCTGCACCATGTGGTGATTGATGATGTAGCGTTCTTCGCGGGTCAGCGTGCCCCGGGCAATGCTCAGGTTGTACAGTTCGCCGCGATTGTATTTGTAACGCGGCACATCCAGTTTGAACCCCCACGGATTGTCTTCGGGAATCAGTTCACTCTCGGCGCGTTCGATCAGGTGTTCGGGCTTGTCCGCCAGCAGTGGTTCGCTGACTGGCAGCGTTGGCGCAGGCGTCTGCGCCTGACGGCGGTTTTCCTCCCATGACACCCCCAGGCGATCATCGAGGGTGCGCATCCAGCGCCGCTCGGCGATGCGCTCAAGGCGCTGCAGATCGGCGGGCGCCATGGCCTCACCGCCCAGATTGCAACGGGCAACAAAAGCAAAGTCATCGTCCAGTTGCGTCAGCGCGGCGTCACGCTGTTCGCTCAGTTGCACCGCGTTGCCGCCGAGCGCCAGCGCCTGCCAATAACTGACCCAGGCATCGCGCTTGAGCACTTCGAAACGGGTGCGAATTTCGTGGATGCGATCGTTGAGGGTTTCCAGTTTGGTCGCCTTGTCGACGACATATTCGGGTGTGGTGACCTTGCCGCAATCGTGCAGCCAGGCCGCGATGTGCAGGGCTTCCCACTCGTCTTCGCTGGGCTGATAACGCTGAAACGCCGGTGCCTGGCTGGCGGCAGCGGCTTGCGCAAGCATCAAGGTCAATTCCGGCACACGCTGGCAGTGGCCGCCGGTGTAGGGGCTCTTGGCGTCGATGGCGCCGGCCAGTAACTGGATGAACGCATCGAGCAACTGCTTCTGTTTCGCTTGCAGACGCTGACTTTCAATACTCACCGCCGCCGCACCGGACACTGCTTGCAGGAAGGCGATGCGGTCCGGGCGCAGTTTTTCCAGATCCTGAGCGTTGCCGCTGTCGTTGATCAGCAGAATCAACAGGCCGATGGTCTCGTTGTGACGGTTACGCAGGCGGATACCGATCAGGTGGATGCGCGGCGACTGCATGGCCAACAGGACGTTCTGCAAGTCTGCGGCCTGCTCGAATCCAAGGCTGCTGACCACGTTGTCGGCGTGGATCAGTTGCTGAAACCACGCCGGGCCCTGATCTGCCAGCAGGTCCTGGCCGAGTACGTTGAGCCTGCCCGGCTCCTGCGAAACACCATCGATCACCAGCCCATAGGGTTCCATCCGGTTGCCGTCGCTTTCGCGCAGATAGATCAACCCTGCCTGGGCCTGGGCGATCTGCACCGTTTCGAACAGCACCCGTTGCAGCAGCGGGGCGAAGCGGGTTTCGGCGCTGAGGCTGTCGGTGATGCGGAAGAAGCTGGCGAGTGTGTCTTTCATGCGCGCCATCGACAGGCTCAACTGGTCGACTTCCAGCACCGGCGAGCGGCGGGTGACCGGAAAATTGAAATCGAAACTGCGGATCGCGTCGGCTTCCTTGACCAGCGCGTGCAACGGTTTGACCAGAATCCGCGAGATCAGCCAGCCCAGCGGCAGGCACAGCAGCAAGATCGCGAGGGTGATCAGCGCGCCTTGCCAGCGCATGCGGTAGGCGTCGGCCAGCAGTTCGTCCTCCGGCACCAGAAGGGCCATCTGCAAACCTTTCGGCCCTCCTTCCTGCAGGTTGCTGCGGGCGACGATCCAGTGGCGCCCATTGACGTCGAGCCGTTTGCCCTGATGGGACGCGGACAGCAACGCGTGCAGGTTCGGGCTCAGGTCGGCGGCCTTGGCCAGGCGCGCGCTGCGGTCGTCGACAATCAGCCGGCGGCTATCGGGATAGGCCACCGCATTGCCATCGGCATCGAACAACACGATTTCGGTGGAGGGGGTGACGACATGCTTGAGCAAGGTGGCGGAAAGTGCTTCAAGGGTCAGGTCGGCACCGATGACGGAGTCTGCGCTGCTGCGACGGGCGAGCGTGGTGCCCACATTGTGCGTGGAGAAAAATACATAGGGCTCAGTGGTGATCTGGTCACCCTGTTGCAGGGCGTTGATGTACCAGTTGCGGGTACGCGGGTCGTAGCGGTCGTCGGTATTGACGTCGCGCCCCACCGGCGCCAGTGTCTGATCGAAGAACAGTGACTGCGACGATACGGTACCGCTGGCGTCGTGCTCGATGCTCCAGACCTGATAGACCGCGGTCGGCGGCGCCTTGAGCAGGGTTTTAAGGGCGTTGGTACGCAAGGGGCGAACCATGAAGAAGTCGCCGTTGCCGTACCCCAGATACAGCGACGCGAGATCGCTGTTGTCCTTGAGTGACTGAGTGAACGGCTTGAGTAGCGCCAGACGCTGCTGCAGGTTCGAAGCGTCGGCTGCCTGATCGTTGGCCAGAAGGCTCAGCAGGTGCCGGATCGGTTCGTAAGTTGAATGCAGGTCCAGGCGCACGTCCTGTTCGATGCGGTTGAACAGGTTTTCACTGCTCGACAGGATGATCCGGGTGGTCTGGCGATAGTTGAACAACCCCAGCACAACGCCTGTCAGCAACAGCAGGAAGGTGAACATGACGCTGATGTGCACGTGCAACGGGAATCGGCGTTGATCCGGGCGCAGTGGGCTGGGCATTGCTGACTCTCCATTGAAGTAAACGCACTGCTCAGCGTCCAAGCATAGTTAAGGCTCGCCCAGTGTGCCTTCTTCTAAAGGTTCCAGTTGTCGCTGCAATGCCTGCTCCAGTTCGACAATCGCTGCGTCGGTGGCCTCGGTGCAGCGCACGATGGTCGCCAGCGAGGTTGTCTGCAGGCAGGCTTGTTCCAGCGCATCGCAACAGGCAATCAGGCGCGAGGCCTGGGCGATCCGGGCGGCACCCTTGATCTTGTGTGCCACGACCGCCAATGCTTCACGGTCATTGTGCGGCGCCAGGGCCAGAAGCTCCTCGCGATCCAGACGGCTACTCTTGAGCAGTTGCGTGAGCAGGCGCCGGGCTTGCTGCGGATTGCCACCGGTCAACTGATTCAGGCCCTGAAGATTGAACGCCGGCCCCGGCGATGCCGGTCGTAACCCGTTGACCCAATGGTTCAGGGCGCTGAGACTCAAGGGTTTGAACAGGCAGTCATTCATGCCAGCCTGTTTGCAGCGCTTGACCTCTTCGGGCTGGGCATTGGCCGTGAAGCCCAGCACCGTACAAGGTGCGCGGCCGGTGCGCCGTTCCTGTTGGCGGATGGCCTCGGTCAGTTCATAGCCGTTCATCACTGGCATGTTGCAGTCGGCGATGACCAGATCGAATTCGCCGGCCTGCCAGACTGCAAATGCGCTTCGCCCCTCTTCGGCAACACTGAAACGATGACCGAGGAATTCCAGCTGCTGGCACAGCAGCAGACGGTTGGCCGGATGGTCATCAACCACCAGAATGTTCAACGGTGTCGCAGACGGGGCGATCGGCTGTGTGGTTTTCGCTGCGGTGGCCTTGCACGGCAGCGTCTGCAACGGCAACGACAGGCAGGCCTGGGTGCCGATCCCGGGCTGACTGCTCAACTGCAGTTGACCGCCCATCATTTCACAGAGGTTGCGGCTGATGACCAGTCCCAGGCCCGCACCGCTGCGAGCCTGTTGCCGCCCACTGTTGGCCTGGGAAAAGGGTTCGAACAGGCGTTGTTGATCTTCGGTGCTGATTCCGACTCCGGTGTCGTGAATGGTCAGTTGGATCAGGGAATACACGCCCGCGTCGTTGGGGCGTACGTCCAGCGCGATGCGCACTTGTCCGCGTTCGGTGAATTTGATGGCGTTGCTGATCAGGTTCGACAGGACTTGCTTGAAGCGCAACGGATCCAGCTCCACGTCGACGGCGAGTCCGGGAGGATTGACCGTCAGGGGCAAGGCGAGGTTTTTCTGGCGGGCCAGACCGTCGAAAATTCTGACCACTGACGCCACGGTTTCGACCAGATTGACCCGCTCGGGGCTCAGACTCAGGTGCCCGGACTCGATTCGTGCGATATCGAGGATGTCGCCGATCAGGCCCAGCAGATCCTTGGCCGAACAGTAAGCGGTTTCGATGGATGAGCGATCCGGTGCCTGATCGCTCATGCGCTCGAGCGTCAGTTCGAGCATGCCGATGATGGCATTCATCGGCGTACGGATTTCGTGGCTCATGGTCGCCAGAAAGGTGCTTTTGGCGCGGTTGGCGTTGTCCGCCTGCTCCTTGGCCGTGCGCAGCTCATCGAACAATTGGCGACGTTCACTGATGTCGATCCAGCCACCGATGATCCCTTGTACTTCGCCGCTGGAGTCGCGGTACGGCAGGATCCAGTGATAGATCGTCAGGCGCCGGCCACCGATGTGCAGCGGACGGTCCAGCAGCAGCGGCGTCCCTTCGGCCACCACCCGTTGGTAATCCGCCTGGAAGGCCTGGGCTTCGAAGGCATTGCTCAGGGTGCCCTGCATGACACTTTTGCCGATCATATCTTCGCGTTTGGCGTTGAAGGCTTCCAGATAGCTGTCGTTGCAGCTTTGCAGCAGACCCCGGCGGTCACGCACGTAGATCGGGTGAGGGGTGCCGTTGACCAGCGAGCGCATGAATTCGAACTGATCGTTGAGCGCGCGCTCGGCTGCCTGACGTTGCTTGATCTGGCGTCGCATGTAGGCGTTCCAGAGCAGTGACAGCAACAGCAGCAGGCATGCCGCCCCGATCAGTTGGTAAAACAGGCGCTGGTATTGATGCCAGTTGCTTTGCGCGGCATTGGAAAAACCGCGCCAGCGGCTGTTGATGACGCCCAGTTCTTCGGGGCTGATGCTCAGCAGCGCTTTGTCGAGGATCGAGCTCAGCTCGCGGTTGTCACGCGCCGTGGCCAGCGAGAAGGCGGCCTGGCGAGTGCCCAGGGTCGTGGTGATCTGCAACTGATGTTCGAAGATCCGCGACGAGATCAGGTAATTGGCGATGACCAGTGAGGTGACCGCGCCATCGGCCCTGCCTTCAGCGAGCAATGTCGCGGCGCCGAAGGTGTCCGAGGTTTCGGTCAGGCGGATATCGGGAAACTCGCGGCGCAGATAATCGGTCATGGGGCTGCCCTGGGCTATCGCCAGGTATTTGCCCCTGAGCTGAGCCGGATGCGTCGGGCTGTCGGGGGATTTGCGGGTCAGCAGGACGAAGGAGTTTTCCAGATAGGGGCGACTGAATTGCAGGGTTTTTTCCCGCTGCGGGCTGGGAAGCAGCGCCGCGATCAGATCGGCCCGATGCTGATTGATCTGCTCCACCATGTCGCCGTCGCTGCGGCTGCGCACCAGTTCGAAGCGCATGCCGGTGCGCAAGCGCAGCAGCTCAAGCAGGTCTGCGGTAATGCCGCGCAGATTGCCATCGCTGTCGAAGAACGTCAGCGGGGCGAACGCTTCGTTCACCACCACACGCAGCACCGGATGCTGTTTGAGCCATTGCTCTTCGTGATGGGTCAGTTGCAGCTTCTGGTCGGTCAGCAGAATGTCGCTGCCGGCGCTCCAGCGCTTGGCGATGCTGTCCCGTTCACTGGTCGGTATGGCCTGTAGCACGGCGTTGATGATGGCCAGCAGTTGCGGGTTTTCGGCGTGTACGGCAAAACTGAAACCGTGGGCTTCCTGTTTGCCGAAATTGGCCATGCGGATGTTGTTCAGATAGCCCTTGTTGATCATGTAGTGGGTGGAAATGGTATCGCCCAGAAACACGTCGGCCTGATCAAACGCCACCGCGTTGATTGCGTTTTGGTAGGACGGATAGGAGGTCAGGATGGCCTTGGGATACAGCGCCCGGACCTCGTCCTGGGGCAGATAGTGATAGACCATGCTCAGGCGCAGACCGGCCAGGCCCTGGGTGAGCGTGCGGGATTCGTCTTCACGGGTGACCAGTACCGGCTGATCAATGGCGTAGGGCGTTGAAAGCAGGATATCCGCGTCACTGGCTTCGAAACCGTTGGCGGTACCGAGCATGTCGACCTGACCGGCTTTCAATGCGCGCAAGGCGGCTTCCCGTGAGGCAAAGCGCTTGACCCGCACGGGCAGTCCGCTGGCCTGTTCGAGGAGGCCGGCGTAATCGGCGGTAAATCCTTCGTAATCGCGACCGCTGGCCGTCATGTCGAACGGCGGATAATCCGGTGCGGAAGTGCCCAGTATCAGTTCGCTGCGCGTCTGCAGCCATTGTCGCTGCGCAGGCTCCAGTGTCACGGACAGCGCTTCATGACCCGAACGGCTGCGCAGCACATACTCTTGCGCCGTGACGAGGTCGGCATGGCTCTGAGTCGCCAGGCACAGGCTCGCACACAAGAGGGCAAGATAGATCTTTAAACGACTGGGCATTCGGGCTCTCACACTAGTGCGTTGCGTTTGGCCATCTCGATAAGTTCCACCAGCGACCTGGCTTTCAGTTTCTGCATCAGGCGTTTTTTATAGGTACTGACAGTCTTGTTACTGAGAAACATGCCTTTGGCAATTTCCTTGTTGGTGCGCCCTTGGGCAAATAACTGCAAAACCATGAGTTCCCGGTCATTGACGGACTTGAATAACTCCAGTTCGGCATAACGCACATCATCGCTGCGCACCGGATTCAATGCCTGGCTGGGGAAATAGTTGTAACCGGAAAGTACCGCCTTGATGGCACTGACCAGTTCGCTCAAGTCTTCTTCCTTGCACACATAACCGGATGCACCGGACTGCATGCAGCGAATGCCGAACAGGGTCGGGCATTGTGCGGTCAGCACCAGGGTCTTGAGCGGAGTCCCCATGGCGTTGAAACGGGCGAGGACTTCCAGGCCGTCGAGTTTGGGAATGCTGATATCAAGGATGATCAGGTCGGGCATGCATTCGCGGACCATCTGCATGGCATCGACCCCGTTATCGGTTTCGCCGACGACCTTGTAACCTTCATGCTCGAGCAGCATCCGAACGGCAAGCCGGATGACGGGGTGATCATCGACAATAAAAACGGAGTTCATAATCAAATCCCATACGTGCGCGAATAAAGCGCGCACCTTAGCTCAGTTGCTTAGTAGAGGCGGTAACAGTTATTCAGTCTAAGGCATTGAAAATAAATGACTTTAAAAAAGTAACGGTTTTCGAAATAGGGCTTTGAATGTACGGTGTATGTTACTTTTTTTGCCCATAGATGCTCCAGGCTCACCGTTGCATGGCGGATGTCAGAGGAAAAAACTTTGGGAGTGTCTGCTCTTGTTGTGGGGCAACAAATGAGCAACGTCTTCGAATTGGAAATCTCATTGTTTAATTAAAATTATATGTGCTAAAAATACAAATATGACAGGAGAGGTAGATGACGAAATATTGTTTTCACGCGGAATGCTTGGATGATGTCTTCGAGTTTGTAGCGGCGGTAGCCGAGCGCGAAAGGATAATTGATCTGCATGTTAAACAAGACCCAGTTTTTCCAGACTGCGACGCATGGGTGGTGGTGGATTTGTCTCTGAAAAAGCTTGAGAATCGCCTTTGATATCGTAGACGCTCACGTTATTGAGGAGTCAATAGTGGTGGAGGGCGACTAAATGATTCGAGGTAGGGATGGCGTCTGAGAGCTATTTGCTTTGGTCGCGCTTGGCTGCCTGATCCGTTCCTTCACTCATCCGGGCTTTCGTACTGCCACGGAGAATGGGAGCGCTCCACATTCACTGGGCGAGCTGATGAGGAAGGTCTTGATGGACCTGCGGTCTACGGCACTGGGACTTTACGAGCACGTTTAATCGTCACCACAGCGTTTGAGGCTTTGCTGGTTGGTGTGATACCAAATTTTCAACGGCGTGAGGGGAGAGCATCATCCCGAACATTCGATGGCTCTGCGCCCTCGGTAAGTGCAGTGCTTGTCTTCAGGGCCCCGTAGGAATAGGGGATGAGGGCCGTTATGAATATCTCCGATAAAGAGAATCACTCATCTATGTCATCAAAAATGCTGCGTTCGTGGCGATGGGTCGGAGAAGGCATTAAGTTTCCACTGCGTCGTAAGGGCTCACTGCGATCATGCCCACCAGTCACGTCAAAAACCAATCGTCGAGACTGGTTTGTTGATCGCTAATGATCGCTTGAATCCCAGGCCAATTCGAACCTCAAGTACTTTGCTGATTTTTCATGACACAGCAAATCCAGCGCCTGCTTGTAATTCAATGCACTGTCGATTGCCCATTCCTGTAAGCGCGGGCGGCTCGATTCGATCCAGGATGCGTGGAAACGCAAGCACCGTTTTGAGGTCGGCGTTGGTATGTAAAATCTTTCGATGCAGCCACTTGAATCGTCGAGGCCTGAGCCTGCTCGCCAAGCTAAGTAGCGTACCTGATCCGGCGACCCATAGCGCAATGGTGCTCGCTTTAATGGTTGATCCAGACGAACACAATTGCGGAACGCCCAGATTCCATGACGCATTATAGCTAGCGTATGCTTATGCATGCTAGTTAGGTTGATCGCCAATAAATTTTTGTACCATTTTCAGTGTTGATATTTGTGCTTTGAGAGTTTTGCTCTCTGTTGGAAAAGATATTAGGTTTTCAATCTGTTGTCGGTTGGATAGTTTAAAAGGATTCGCTAGCGTGAAGTTTATAAGGTGTTCAATGATTGAGCATAGTTGGTAGTTTTTTAATTCTAAGTTTATTGGTTTGTTCCCGCCGTGGATGTGTGTATTGCGAGAGCAGCGCAACGACTCTAATAGTTTTTCATGTAGCGCCCTTTCTTGATAGAAGAAAGCTGTCCTTTTAATCAGTTTAGTTGAGTCGTCGGTCATGGTGAGCTTTTCTAAAGTTGACCATAGCTTCATAAAACGCAACTCTATATCCAAACTGTCTATTGCATCTGCGTAGCTAGTCATCGCCGAAATGACATGTTCTTGATAGGGGGATTTTTTAAATTTGTCGAGCTTCTTAGTGAGTTCCGTAATTGTTCTTTCCGGAGCCTTTAAGGTTAATGCGTTGCGACTTTGGTATATAGGTTCATACCAAATCTCGTTGTGTGCGGATTTGCCGCTATCGGAATGTAGAGTATGTACTTGTCCGTATTGGATTATGCTTTTAGTTGGGTATTCATCTTCTTTATGTGTCGAAAGGAGCTGAATATTTTTTTTAAATCCTATCTGTAAAATTGCTCTAAATATATCCGTAGCTTGCATCGCATTTTTGAAGGCGTGGGCCTCGTTAATTGCTTTAGTTTTTACTGTGATAAATGTAAAGTTTTCTTGTTCTTTGAAGTCATATTCTATATGGCGGGCTAACTGCTTTGATCTGGATGATTGGTATTTTTTGGGAAGGGTGTTGTGGAAGGTTATTGTGCAGTTGTGAATTTTTCTTTGTGGGATTGAATAGATATTCTTAATATTTATGGAAGTAATAAGTGTATAGTTGTTTGAGGTTCTTTTATTTATGTTCGCTGTTCTGTCGAACTCGATCAGGATGTCATCTGGCTTAGAGATTTTGTCTTTTTTAAAGCAGCTTTGTAGTGATGTCTCAAAATACTTATAGAGTGTCTCGTTGTCGATATCGTGGCTGTGGATAACGAGACTAAAAAGGGCATCAAAATAAAATGTAGATTCTATTTTATAGCTGACCCTACCTTCTGAGGTGATATCAAAATTGTTGCGTATTATATTGATTAGCTCAGTTGGAGTTGATTTTTTTAACCATTTTGAACTCAATTTTATCTCCTGAGACATTTGTGGTGCTACGTTTGATTAGGAAGGGGCGAAAGTTATTCCTATGCAATAAATCTTTGTCATCAATTTTCATGCAGAAATGTGCCGTAGATTAATTTTTATCTAGAAGTTGAAGGATTTCCTGTTTGGCGATACCGTTTAATTCATAAAATGATAAATGTACCTCGGGGCTACCTTGTGCGTAACCAGCTATTTGATATTCGGCAAAAATAAAATCGATTCCGTATAGTCCTACTACAAACGGTGTAGAGGCGATAGATTCGGGTGTTGTGCCTGACATGAGCCAGTCTCCGATGAACTCGGGGAAGCTTCTGGTAAGCTTTTCTCTGATGAGGCTGGATAATTTATTCAAGCACTCCTCATCAATTAGTAGGTAGTCTAAAGTTAAAGGGGAGAAAGGTGATAGAAGAAAGTTTTGAACCCGTGTTTCCCTATAACCATGCGCACCACCCAAATAACCATGAATTGTGTATCGTACGCTTAAGACACACGCATCGCGTCGATTGACTTCATATCTCCCAGTCAAGTAAGTCCCGAGAAGATTGTAGCCATTATCAATTGCATCCTTTTTATTTTTTTCGGCTGTAGCGGTATGCCAGTCCAGTAGTTCTTTGCCCCAGGCTTCTATATTTTTCGAAGCGATAATTACATCTGTGTTGCAGAAGTCCGGGAACTCAAAGTCAAAGTAAACGTCCGAATGGCTTGTGTCGATTGAGTATATGCGCCGCTTAATTTCAACGATGGGGTGACTGAATGCAGAGTCACCTAAGTCGCGAATAGCTGAAACCAATGCCGACTTATATTTGATCAGTGACTTCCGATCAATCTCACCATTGTGAACCCGAGAGTGACAGTTTGGGCAAAGAGCAATGAGATTGTGGTACTCATGCTTTTTGCAGTTGGCCCAAGGAGTAATATGATGGATTTCTACCCTTGGATGTCGGCAGGCAGGAATTGCGCATTGATGGCCAGCTTCAATTAATACCGCCCTTTGAATTTCCATTGGAATTGCAGGTCTAGCCACGCGATCTCGTCCCTAAAAAATACTGAATTTTTCCTAGATGGTGGCATTCTGTCAGAGGTAATCATAGCTGCACTGATTGCGCGTCTCGATTTATCCCAGAGGATATCAGGGAGGAGGGCGCTACCTTTGTCAGAGAGATTTATGGTTCGTTAAGGTTACGGCGGAAATTCTTAATTTTTGACGCCTCGGAAGCAGGGGGATATGCCGATTTTCTTACCTTCAACCTGGCGAGGTCCCTGCATCAGACGCAGTTTACCATCTTCGAAAGCTCTAAAAACCGAGGGACGACCCATGCACACCTTTACGGATCTCGTAGACCGAAGCACCGCGTTCACGCTTGCAGCTCTGACCGAGGCAAACGAAAGGGCAAGCGATGCAATGCAAACTAGTGCCGCAACCCCGCTTGTTAAAACGCTTCAGATGGTACGGCTACAAAGAGTAATTATGGCTGTAGGAATGTTCTCGATATTTGAAGCCACGTTGCAGCGTGGGCTGGCTTGCAAAGACGGCTTCAAGCAGGCTGGAGAAATATTGGAGCAGAAAAATGAAATTGCTCTCAAGGAGATGTTCTCTGACCTGCGACGCGCTATCAACGTGCTCAAACACGGTCAAGGTCGCAGCTATAATGAGCTTGTAGAAAAGGCCGGGGAGTTGAATTTCAGAGTGAAGCTGCCGGGAGAGCATTTTTTCTCTGAAGGTGACGTGTCAGAGATCGCGACGCTCGTTGAGGTTGACGACAGATTTGTCCGATTATGTGCAGAGGTTATTCGGGATGTCTCACACACACTCAAAGCTGTGCGGCCAGAGTTTATAACCTGATTTTGGCAGGGAGATCGGCTTCGGCTATGAAATACTGAGTCGCGTTGTAAACGCGCTACCGGCAAGGCCCTGTGTAGGCTTATCGGGAAGAACATTTGTTACTTTGCATTCAGGTACATAGCACCTGCGTACCCGAGGGGGGCAATGATGCAATTTTGTAAGGAAAACCACTACGTTCCGAAGCTCTACCTGAAGCAGTGGGCGAAGGAAGGAAAAATTTCGACATATCGACTTCTTGTACCAAGTGCAAGCTACCCGCTGTGGATTGACCAACGTCTCAAAGGTATTGCCTATCAAAGCCACCTCTACACGTCTGTAGCTGGACTAGGTGCATCCGATGAAATAGAGAAATGGCTGGGTAGAGAATTTGAAAGCCCGGCACAGGAGGCGATTTCTCTCGCCATCAATAACCAGCGGATGTCTCCTGAACATTGGAATAGCTTAACGCGGTTCGCTGTAGCGCAGGATCTACGCACTCCCGCGCGGCTAAAAGAATTTCTCGCTCGGCAACGCGGAACGCTGGAGTCATTTATCAACGAAACGTTAGAGAATTCAATTGATAAATTGGAAGAATCTGTCGAATTAGGTTTATTAACCCTAAGCAATCAGGCAAACACCTCAGAAACTTTTCCCGTGAAAATAAACGTTGAAAAGCTTCCAGACGGTGGTGGGCGAGTACAAGCGAGGGCAGTTGTTGGCAGAGAACTTTGGCTTTGGAATATTAAGCATCTCCTTACCAATACCATTGAACGTCTTCCACGGCAACGTTGGACTATTCTGCGAGCGCCAGATGGCGTTAGTTGGCCAACGTCGGACAATCCGCTTATCCGCCTGAACTATCAGGATGCGTCCAAATACGATTTTGGTGGCGGCTGGGGAGTGAAGAACGTAGATATTCTCCTGCCACTCAGTCCCAAACACATGCTCCATAGCTCCATAGGTAAGCGTTCATGGGCTCGCGGAACAGTGTTGGATGTTGAAATGGCCAAGCTAATACGGAAGATAATAATTGAGCACGCTGACCGGTACATCTTCTCAAGCGATCCTGAAGATATCCACTTGGTTAGGTCTAGGATCGTGTGCCCCGACACCTATAGTCGCGAGCAGGAAGCGTGGAAGAGCTGGCACGACGAGCAATGTCGGGCTGAAGTTGAACTCCATACTAACTTATAGATTTTCCGAAAAAATCCTCACAAGGGAGGTACGGGAGCTGGGTTTCGGCAACCGCCTTTTTTACAAATTATTTGAAAGCAGGCGAAGACAGGGCTGAAGTCTCCAGAGAAGTTTTTCAGCCATATCTCCAAGGCGTTCTTCCTCGGCCATGAGCCGGTGAGTTGGCAGAAATAACAGACGTTTTCTGAACTAGCATCGTCCTCGTTAAAAACAGTTTATTCAGCTCTGATTTTAGATTGGTCGTTGATGGAAACGTTCGACCGCTCCCCAGCTTTCTCAATTTCTCGAACCACAGTTACGCGCTTTAATCTGTCGTCGTGCAGATCAAGAAAATCAGCCTCTAAATTTCCTTCAAGAAGTTGATATACGTAGTGAGGTGCCTGGGATTTCAAGAAATCACGAGAAGGCACGTTATCAATTTCACTTACGTTCTCTAGGAGCCCTGTACCATTAATATAATTCAGTGCTCGTTCAGGTAAGTCCACACCACCAAATCCTTTGCAGCAGAAAATACAATGCATGGGCTGCAAGTGATTTATAATTTGAGAAAGTCGAGTTTCTTTACTCGCTTGCAGCGATTTTACTTTAATAGGACTGAGAATTGAGTTTCCATAATGACGAGCCGTTGGTTTGTGTGTCCTGCACTGCCAGCTAGGCTTGTATTTTTTTGTATCCCAATTTGAATACATGCAATAAAGAGGTATAAGCCCATTTGCTTTTGCATCATTTATGAGTAAATCAACCTGACTACCATTTTTGTTGCTGTAATGTAGGTGCTCAAATTTTTCTGAAGCAAAGTTAAGAACTTTCGCCTGAACCCTCATCCCCAGCCATCGCCCACTTGGGCCGGTGAACCACCACTCCCAATCTGAACCATTGATGGATTCTTGGTGGCGAGTAAACGTCTCTACAATGAGTTTTCCCGCTCCCCATTTCTTCATGTTTAAAATAACAAAATCAGTTACTGATTCTTCGCCAACTTGAAATCCAATCTGTCTTGAATCTCGAAGCGTATCCCATGTCCAAGAAGAGTTTTTAATCGCTAGTTTATCTAATTCCATTGGTGTGCACTTTCATCCTTTAAGATTGGCCTGTTCCAGATAGCGAGTTGAGCAATTTGGCACATGGTTAAATTTAAACTAAGTCAGCCGATATTGCTTCATTAGCTACGCTGGCCATTATCGGTATTACGATTTTGTTTTCGGAGTCTACTAGCGCCCACTCATAAATCCCAATGTAATTTGCTTCGTAATTGGATGTTAGCTTTAATTTCGGGTTTGCCCGTAAAGCTATAAGGAGTGCGTGGATTGACGTGATAATTGAACATCTGTGTTCTGGAGGCAGTATCTCCTCTTTGCGCATGAAGGTTTCACCACAAGCACTACAGATATTGTCTCCGGTTTTTTGACCGAATATTACTTCTTTTGATAGATGTGAGTGAGGGCAAGTCGCTTGTTCTTCTAGCTTTTTTGAAAGTGACATATTTTTCCTTAAAATAAGACGATAAATATTACTCTAGTAGGTAAGCTACGCCGACGAGACTAGCAATGCTGCATCGTTACTTATCAAACTTCTTGGCCACAGCAATAGAAATTGCTGTTGTAACCGCCACCATACCTACGGAGCTGACAGTGGAAACGATGCCCTTAGTACAAGATGGGCATAGCTCGTCATCGTATATCTTTCCGTTTTTAACATAGTGATCGCAGCCAGGCGCTCTACAGACGTACATTGATTCCTTACATTTCGGACACTGGCACTTATCCCGCCTAATCGTACCTTCTTTGATAACGACCGCATTCACGATTTCTTGACAATAAGGACAAACACCTTTGGCTTTCATGGCCATATCACTTGCTTCCTTTGATACCGATTGAGAGCACCGAGCGTTTGCCGAAGGACCTAGACACTCTTATCAGCCTATAGGGCTGCTTTGAATCCGAGGACTCCGGCATTGTGGTTTAGGACAGCAGTTTGGCGTTCCGTAACCAGCTTTACTGGTCCATTCATGCTTGCATTCCAAGCATTTAGCTCGATAGATAACGACTTTTTTCATCTCGAAGTCCTTTTTTTGTGAGGTGTCTGAAAATAGCATTATGCCATCACTTTGAGTAGTCTATCGAGTGAATTTATAAAATGTTGATTTTAAAGAGGAATTTAAGTACGTATTGTTGTCGTTTGGCAATAACAGTAACAAAAACAGTTGCTTAGGCAGTCAATATCTTACTTGGGATTTTCTCAATCTGGAGTCGAACTGTTTACGTCGAATGCGTTGAGGACCCACGAACCTACAATCCCCCCCTTCAAGAGCGATGAACGCTCCCCATCTTCATACCTCGAAGAATGCATTGATCCAGGATCATCTAGCATAGGGAGACTGCCTAAATGGTGACGCTATTCCTTCGATTTTAAGCGCCCCTTGAGCTGATTTTTGCCTCTAATTAGAGGCAGCAATCGGTAAGCACGGAGCGGCGTTGATCTAAATTAACGGCGGCTTACCAATATTCCACCTGTTGTCAGGATCAGTCCGTGACTTTTGCGGCCATCCGGCTTAAATCCATTTAGATCGCTTGGTGCAATTGTCGGGGCTGCCCCTTCATAAAGAAGGGGCACTCGTATCTTTTGGTTTTTTTCCTGGCTTCGGCTTCGGCTTCGGCTTCGCTTTTGCCTTTGGTTTTTTATCTGGCTCTGGCTCTGGCTCCGGCTTTGGTTTTGGCTTGCCGGCAGTGAGGTCCAGAACCACCACATCTATTTGCGTACGGCGGTGTTCCGGAATGCGGCTAATCAAGAGCGTCCTCATGTCGTCTGCCGATTTCGGCGTGTCGAAGCCTTCAGGTGGTTTCTTAAGCCTTCTTCTTGATGCTGTTGGTAGATCTCCAAACCAAAGCACGCAGTAGATTCCCCGGTCATCTGAACGCCAATCTATTAGATATCTTTGATCGAGTTGGACTGTCGCTGCGTCCCAAACCTCAGGATGCCACTGACCCTTAACTTCCATCGGCAATTGTATTTGCCCGCAGGCAAATGCTAGGTCTGCGCGCTTAGTGTTCGGCATGTCCGCCTCAGTAAGCCGCAATACCCCATAGTGAAAAAGCGCAGGTCCAATGAGTGCGGCTAGACGGTCGCGGCAACGGTTTTCATCGTAAGGCACACCGTCGTGCTGCCAAAAATCACGAGCTTGATCAAGTTCATCACCTGACAAAATCTTCTGAGCCACCGCCAGTTCTTCCATCACCAGGGATTTAAGATCCTCTGCATTCGACGGTGCCCCCTCAGTCAATATTTGCCCAAGGCTTTTCGGTGATATGGGAATGAATTCTTTTTCACTCCTTGCCTGTTTCTGTTCTGCCGCCAAGTGGCGAATCAATTCGCTATAGCTATCGACAGGTGCTGCTATAAGGTCCCTAAGGGCCTCACTGGCTTCCGCACTCGTATCATTAGCTATTCGGTTAATTAGCGCTTTTAGGAAGTCTGTGGCGTCGTACGGATTATGGGTGCCATGCCCTGTTCCCAGTAAGACCGAGTATGGCCAGCTCGTGCGAAATTGTGCGATCACCCATTTTGCTTGCGCTACGCTCACAGGGCTCATCGAACCGTGCCGCTTGATCTCGAACCGGTCCCTCAATAGCCAGATGAATTCAGGATTGTTAATGCCAATGTCAGAAAGATCTGGCATCACAACTGAGAATCTTGCCAGCACATCAACTGATAACCACATTAGAAGCTGATCCTGATCACGGAAAGGCGTCATTGCACGATGCTCAGCAATCTGCGCTAGCGGGGCAATTTCTTCGGCCCGTACTAAGCAATCGATCAGGTCGGACTCAATGGAGTCAGGCAGATTTTCCATAGACATGAGCCAGCGCTGCGAGAGCACAACGCTGCTGGTATTCCACTGATCCTCATTGAGAAATTTATGCAGTCCGGATATGTGCTCCTCGCCAGCTCTGAGTGACGGCTCAAGCCAAAGCGTAGCGAAATCGATTCGACATTGCGCGTCATGCATCACAGAGAGCGAAATTGTTTCACTCAGCGCCGAAATTTCATCTCCTGATGCCAACAAGCTTTCACCTAGGCAAAGCAACAGCCCAATTTTTTGTGTATCTGGGGCTACGTCTTCGATCGAGCGTTTGGATCGCTGTCTTGCAAGTAATCCCGCCATTATGGGATAGCAAAAATTATAGATCTGATGTTCGGCAAAACTTTGAGCTACGTCCAACGGTGAGGGAAGATCTGTTCTATGGAGTACCGCTTCAAAACCCGTAAGCGAGTCTTTAGCTAGCTCATCTCCCAGCCATTCTCTCAGTGCATCCACTCCATTCGAAGATCCAACTGAAACGTACTCCACGCCTAGATAAACCTTTGCTGGGGTGATTATTTGGCTTAGGTCACCGGCCCGCAGGGATGCTTTCATTTTTGTAAAATATTGGCGGTCCTTTTCGTGATACTGACGTTCTCGCTCTTTCTGAATTGCCTCCCTCCTTTCGTTATCTATTTGCCAACTTGGTTTTTCGGGATTTACGAGTTGATGGATAAAAAGCTCAAGCTCCTGATCATCGCATCGCAATTTCAGGGCCGTTTCGCGTAATTCCTCGCTCATCCCATGCCGTCGAATCCCAATTGCCATGAGGTCCTGCCAATCTTGACGGAGGGATGGGTCATGAAGGTCGCAGCCCTCCAGTTGCTCCAAGAACCACAAAGTGTCTTCGAGTGTGAGGCCGAGCATGCGATTGTCTAGTTCGAAAGAGACTGTCCAAAAAGATCCTCGTGGACGGACTTCATAAAGAGCGTGGAACTGAATCGAATGTCGAAGCGAATCATTTGTATCAAGGATTTTTTTGAGTGCTTTTGCGTCTTCGTTAAGTGTGCCGTACTGATAACGCATTGCTCCTAACCATTTCCACAAGGTTGGTCCTGAGCAGGAGAGAGGGCATTGCTCGATCAGCCGGTGGATTAGTAGGGCGATGAATTGAGCAAGATCGTTAGGTCCGTTATGGTCCAAACCATCCATCATTGCTGTAAAATCTGTGAGTAGGTCTAGTACATTAGGTAAACGGCTTAAATGTAAAGAATTTCCCAAGTTTCGATAACGGTAACGGGAAATTGTTCTACTTGTCGGGAGTCTAGGCAGGGGGCAGTAAGATAAGCCCATACCAGCCAGCAGGGTTGATGTGAAGACCTCATCCGAAACGTCGCCTTCAATTACGTCAATGACTTGCTCTGCAAGTCGGGCGCTATCGTTGGTACACTGGCTGATCAGCCTCACTACCGCTGCTTGCGACCAGAATCTATCCCTGTATGGGATTAGTGCGGCATAGGCGTCGGCACGCTCGCCGTAAAAATGGTTTGTGGAGAAAACGATAGACTCCAATGAGTCTGCGAGATCTCCAGCCATATGGGTCCCTTTCAGCCCTTCGATCAGCAGAGAACGCAGATGAGTGTTGCTGTCAGTAGAGGTAATTAAAGCTTGGATCCTGTCCCGTAGCTTAGGGATCATCAGGCCTACTGCTGCGTGGCTTTGCCAGTCTTGCGCCCTGAAATAAGGGTCTTCATCAGCTAAAGCGTTGAGTGCATCAAACATGCATTCTGCTTGTTCTGCCGTTATTTTGTTTGTGTCTCCATAACGGAGCACGCCAAAGGGGTCAGCGGTGATAACTGCATTCGCCATCGATGAGCTATGAAATGCAATCCACGCATGTAGACCGCGCAGGCTAGATGGAACGCTCCCAGCACCGTTTAGCTGCTGCAACAACCGGCGTTGTGCTCTACTGGTTTTTGCTTCCTGAGCTAGCCAGCGGGCGCCAAGGTATTCAGCAATCACACGGTGAATTGGCGCTGCTAAGGATGGTCTGAAGTAGCCATGTATTTCCCCGGCATACCACCTAGCGCAACTTTTAAACTCGCCAAATGATCAAAAAACAATCAATTCGACGAGTATTTCTTACGTTTTCGCCACCCGGACCCCACTCCGGTGGCCATTTCCCGCATTACAGGCGCACCTCTCCTGCATTCGTCAGTAAATGTCGGCGCGCCATCCACAGGTTCGACAGAGCGAACAGTGTCACCAGTTGCGCCGTGTTTTTGGCCAAGCCGCGAAAGCGCACCTTGGTGTAACCGAACTGGCGCTTGATTACCCGGAACGGATGCTCGACCTTGGCGCGCACCTGAGCCTTGGCCTTTTCAATCTTGCGCTTGGCTTTGTACAGCACGCTGCGCTTATCGAGTTTTTTGTAGGTGCTGCGGCGTGCCGCCACCTGCCAGATAACTTCACGTCCTTCATGCTCGGGCCGCTTTTCGACACCGGTGTAGCCTGCATCGGCGCAGACCACGTTTTCGTCGCCATGCAGCAATTTGTCCACCTGGGTGACATCCGCCACATTGGCCGCCGTGCCCACTACGCTGTGCACCAGACCCGATTCGTCATCGGCGCCGATGTGGGCCTTCATGCCAAAATAATACTGGTTTCCCTTCTTGGTCTGGTGCATTTCCGGGTCGCGCTTGCCGTCCTTGTTCTTGGTCGAACTGGGCGCATTGATCAGCGTTGCATCGACGATGGTGCCCTGGCGCAGCGACAGGCCGCGGTCGCCCAGATAGCCATTGATGACAGCGAGGATGCCGGCCGCCAGCTCGTGTTTCTCCAGCAAGCGGCGGAAGTTGAGAATGGTGGTTTCGTCGGGGATGCGCTCCAGGTTCAGCCCGGCAAACTGGCGCAGGATCGTGGTTTCGTACAGCGCTTCCTCCATCGCTGGATCGCTGTAGCCGAACCAGTTCTGCAGCAGATGCACACGCAGCATCGCCATCAACGGGTAGGCCGGACGGCCACCTTCACCTTTCGGATAATGTGGCTCGATCAAAGCAATCAAGCCCTTCCACGGCACCACCCGATCCATCTCGATCAGGAACAACTCCTTGCGGGTTTGCTTGCGCTTGCCAGCGTACTCGGCGTCGGCGAAGGTCATCTGCTTCATCGGGAAACTCGGTGGGTGGGGTCGCGGTATTTTGCCAAATCAGAAAGTCTTTTTCAGAGTTTCCCTAACCCCACACCGGTAGTTTGGAAAAGCTTTGAGGAAAATACTTCTTTTGCAGCACTACCTCCAGGCAGGATGGAGAGGTCTGCTAATCGAATTTCGCCCTCTCCTAAATGGAGCGGGCTTGCAAGACTCACAGCATCTGCACCAGAAAGCAGCATCCCCGCCGCAATTGCCCCTGCGGCCGAAAGCGCTTCATCTTCAGTGATTGACCCGAGACCTAGATCCTGTCTGTCAGAGTCGTGTTCAGGCCAAATAAGTCTACAAACGCGGTCAAATAAATCTGCACGCGTGGGAGGTAGCTCTGTATCCGACTGCGCAACACGACCAATCAGCCCAAGTGTTAACGGATTTGAATACAGTTCCGCGATGCTGTTGGTTTCTAGGTGGCTTAGCACTTGCTCAGCATCTATCGTCGGATGACGTTGCCTTAAAAAAGCTTCAGCTTCTGGCCGGGAAAGGGCTTCTAGTATTAAAACCTTAGGATCGACGTTGTAGATCTGGCGCATGTTGCTTTCATTGCGTGACTGCCATTCTCTTGCTCTACAGGACAGAATGAAATCTGGCGATCCCGCTTCCTCAAGTTTCGATAGAACTAAATCAACTGCATCGCCGTCCCGACGTGCCATCGCTTCGTCGAGTCCGTCAATCAGCAAAGGCTTTCCGTCGATCACGAATGAATCCGGACGGCTGTGGTGCATGAAGCGGGTTGCTGAAATTGGCCGGACGTTTAACCTGCGCCCCAGCTCCCTAATCAACTCGCTTTTCCCCATGCCTGGCTCACCGAGTATGACCTTTGGCCCTTGCATGGAGATCAGGTCTAGCTCATCGACTTTTTGTGCCTGATCGGCTTCATTCATGATGCGAAGATGTCGAGGAAAATAGCTCATGCTTTCCATGCAACCAAAACTCCTGGATTGCTGCTGTGGTTATTATTCAAATAGAAGTCGCCGAGGACGCCGCTTGATCTGAGCCAAGCGCTTTCCCCCAGCCGAAGCTTGCATTCTGCGCTCGTGGCTTCAAAAGGGGCAACTCGTGGTTAGATTGGGGGTTACATCCACTATTCGGCTTGCCTTGCCTATCAATTCCTAAAAAAATGCACGTACGGTACGACTCGTACGTACACGTAAATTTCGCTCTAGAGCCCCCATACAAACTGCGCTTCACGCTCGAATCGTTTTGTTACGAGTGCCATGCTTAAGCGTAAAAATTAGTACTTAGGAGCCGGTTTTGGCGTCAAGCGGCTAGGACGCAGGCACCGCGACAGGGTGGCTAATTATCAGCTTCGGACTACGCTTGCTGAGCTTCAGTTGCTCGCGATTTGAGTTGCTTGTCATTGCACAACGAATGGAATTATTCCCTGGGGGTCAGGATGCCTTTTATCGCCATACGTGGAGCTTCACTTTTAGCTGACGAAGTAGAGCTTCAGGCTCACCTTGCATCACTCCTACGTCTAGAAAACGTTGGTTTGTTGCTCGGGGCTGGGGCCTCGGTGGCTGCGGGTGGATTTACTATGATCGCCCTATGGAACCATTTTGTAGCTGCTTGCCTGCATGATGCTGAATGGCTAGTGGAACATGGTTTCATTGCCAGGGAAGCTGTAGTAGCTCAAGACCGTATAACCCCCAATATTGAGCGCTTGATAGATAGCCTGGAAATAGCGCTATCCGACTGGACCAGAAAAGCAGGACTCATTGACGAGGACGAACTGGTTGGTTTAGCTCCTGATGAACAGGAAGAGTTACAAAACCTCGCCGATCTCAAAACCTCCCGTGCGGCGTTGTATAGAACGGTTGTGAGTGCTGCGCTGTTGCAGGAGGCTTGGTGGATTTCTCCTGGTGGTGTCGAGTCAGACGAAACCCGTCTCGCAAGCCAGAGAACGATTTTGCAAAAACTGGTTTCAGCAAGGCAGCCTGGTCAATCTTCGCCTTGGATTTTCACCACCAATTATGATCTCGCCATCGAGTGGGCGGCAGAGTCCATTGACCTGCAAGTCTCGAATGGTTTTTTGGGAGTCCATGCCCGCCGTTTTTCTCCCCAGAGTTTCGATCTTGGATTTCGCAATACACAAGCTAGGGGGGAGGCAAGGTTTGGTGTGTACAACATCTATCTGGCCAAATTACATGGATCATTGACTTGGAGAGAAGAGGGCGGCCAAGTTTTTGAGATTCCCGCTTCGTTAGCACACCAACGAATTACAGAGTTTATGGCTGAGCGGGAGGGAGCAGAACTCGGGCTGATGGTAATGCCGAGAGCCGCGAAATATATGGATACGGTAGGTTATGTGCTCGGTGAGCTATTTCGCAGATTCGCGGAATTCATGAACAAACCGCAGACATGCTTGATACTCTGTGGATATGGATTTGGCGATGAGCATATAAACAGACTCATCCGCTCGGCACTGTTAAACCCGACTTTACAATTAGTGATTTATGCATCGGGATTCACTGGCGACCCAATGGATTTGGCATTGCCTCCAGCTCTTCGCAAATTGCTTTCGTTGAAGAACCCACGGGTCACAGTGGTAGGCGGCGGCGCGGCCTCTGCGTATGTGGACTCACTAGCCCGTCACCTGCCCGACCCGCTGATTTACGATGAGGATTTGAGGAAACTAGAAAAGGCTCTTAGGGCTACAGATGCTCCAGCGGAGGAAGCATGATGAGGAGTCGTCTACCGGTAGGCTACGTAGTCAGAATTGATGGTTCTGATGTCACATTGAATCTTCTGGATATGCATCGTGGACAGCTTGCGTCGCATGCTCAAGGTGTTTCAGCAGTGACTGAAATAGGCAGCCTACTTGTACTGGACTCGGGTAGTCGGGCGTTGGTGATGAAGGTGTTGTCTCTGAGTTTTGATGAGCCTAGAGAAGCCCACCGCCAAGGAATAGGATCAAGCACTCATCAAACGGAGCCACTACGAAAT
Organism: Pseudomonas sp. m6p; assembly: GCF_055760375.1. Lineage (NCBI taxonomy): Bacteria > Pseudomonadati > Pseudomonadota > Gammaproteobacteria > Pseudomonadales > Pseudomonadaceae > Pseudomonas > Pseudomonas sp. m6p. The sequence continues at coordinate 3,737,064 of NZ_CM147084.1, read as the reverse complement.
GTTTCAGGGGTTGTTGTCGGAAGGTTAGGAAGGGAAGAAGGTGTAATTAAATTTATTAGCGACTCTTTAGCAAATCCACCTTTAGGCGCAGAAGCATATCCTTTGACCAGCGAAGAACTGACGGCCATTCTCGGAAATGAGGGGGAGGATAGCGTTCCTATCAAACTTGGTGAAGATCTTCGTGGTGGTGGTAGCTTGATAGTGGGGCTTGAAAATTTAGTATCTCGACATGTAGCGGTCCTCGGAAGCTCAGGGCAAGGGAAGAGTTGTTTCACAGCCGTGGTTCTTCAGCAAATCCTGCGGCTGCCACGTGCACGTATTGTCATTTTTGATATTAATGGTGAATATCCAAGCGCATTTGATCTCCCTGATCTACCAGAAGGGGCTGTAAAGTGCACCACGCTTGGCGGGCAGGGCGAAGATGCATTTAAGATCCCCTACTATGCTCTCGGCCGTAGCGGCCTGCACCGCCTTCTAATCCCAAGTGAGAAGACACAACGACCAGCTTTGACATTCGCACTAGAACACCTGCACCAGATCAGGTGGTTTCCCGCACAGCGTGGTGCGGGTCTCGCTAACGACAACATTGCATATCTATTCGATGACTGTCGCCAGCAAGGTGCTTTAGAAGCCGATACTCGAATGCGGCAGATACGCGGTGGTCAAGCTCATAACGCTACTCATTGGCCTCCTATGGCGGCTTTAGCCGCACTTGTAGCGGAGAGTCATAGCCTTCAACCGAGGAACGGCCAAGTAGTGCGCGATTCATTTAGCTATTCAAATGTCTCTCCACTTGTTACGCGTATCCATCGCTTTGCAGAAGACCCGATGTTTTGTGACGTTGTGGATGTCAACGGTGGAGAGGGGAGAGGCGGTCCTGGAGTGCTAAATTGGGAAAGGGAATCGACAAGGCTGGTGGAGCGTATATTTGGTGGAGCAGAAGAGCCTTGGCGTATGCATATAGTCAACCTGCGCCATTTGTCTCATGACCTAAGTCCCTTCATTTTAGGGGCGTTATTAGAACTTTACGCTTACGAGCTTTTTAAACGTGGGCAGGAAAACAAAGTTCCGACCCTGCTAGTATTGGAGGAGGCTCACCATTATCTGCGTCAAGTAGGATCAGGTGAGGATGCAAATGATAACGCTCTAGCGTATGAGCGCTTGGCGAAGGAGGGGCGAAAGTTTGGGCTGGCACTATGGCTAAGTACTCAGCGTCCTTCGGAAATTTCACCTACGGTATTATCCCAATGCAATAACTGGATTTCATTTCGACTTACATCTGACAAAGATTTGGCTGCAATTCAGTCTGCTAGTGAGTGGGCGGATAAAAGAGAGATAAAACGTATCTCGGGATTACCTCGACAAACTGCAATAGTATTTGGGGGTAGCATATCAATGCCTACGATGATTAAAGCCCCTCTCGTTAATCCAAAACCACAGTCGGGTGATGCAGATTTTGGTGCTTGGGCCACACCCCGTCCAGAACCAGAACCAGTAGCAAATGGTGATGAAGATTTGCCTTGGAATCAGGCCCCAGCCATTGTTCCACCAGAGATCCGTCCTCCTTATTTTGAGGAGGATGACGTGCCATTTTAAAGAAAAGGTTGTTCAATATTTTGGAGAAATTAAAAGTGAGGCTCGTCCACAATAAAACGTAAGCGTCCGAACTACACCGCCTTGCAACTCAAACCTTAATCCGTTTAAGCCACTGATTCACGCGCTCGCACTCAAATGCCGCCGGATCAAAAACATCGCCATGCCATTCAACCATGTCTTCATGCTCTGGATGATTGGGGTTGCCCATGGCCTCCAGAAAGTCCTCATAACCAGGCCCGCCACCCACGTCTTCCGGTGGGCAAGCATTGGCGCCATCGATGCAGTACGGCACCTGAGGACACGCAACCGCCGGTAACGTCTTTTCGACCTTGATACTGTGATGCCAACTGTCACCAAAGTCGTAGAGATAATTAAATGTCCGCTTTCCGCTCAGCGCCTTGATCAGCGTTTTACGGGCTTCAGGGTTTACCGTCGGCCCCCAACCATCAGGGTCGGGCATGCCGTAATTCTCACCGGCAATTTCAAACTCATGCAGATGGCTATCACTCCAGCCCATCACGACCTGGATGACATGGTGCAGTTTGCCCAAGGTGATGTTTTCAGGCACCGCGAACCGACGCCAGATCGTCGGAGTGATCCACTTCAGCTCAATGTGCAGCAGCAACAGGTCGGGGGCGGGTTTGGGTAAACGGACAGTTTTAACCATGGATCAGGCAGCCTCGCAGAATTCAGTCAGTGTGAGAGAAACGTTCCAGGGCAGCAGTTCGTCGACCCGATTGATTGGGTAGTCGGCGATGCGCTCCAGCACGTGTGTCAAATAGGCTTGCGGGTTCAGGTCGTTGAGCTTGGCCGAACCCACCAGGCTGTAAATCGCAGCCGCTCGTTCTCCGCCGGCATCGGAACCGGCAAACAGGTAGTTTTTGCGGCCCAGCGCGACGGCGCGCAGCGCCCGTTCGGCGGCGTTGTTGTCGATTTCGATTCGGCCGTCATCGCAGTAGCGCGTTAAAGCCTGCCACCGGTTGAGGGCATAGAGGATTGCACCGCCCAATGTCGATTTTTTCGACAGTTGAGCCAGCGTCTGGTTAAGCCACGCGTGCAGGTGCTCCAGCAGTGGACTCGCCCGACTTTGCCGAACCGTTTTTCTATGATCTGGCGGTTGTCCGCGGATCTCGCTTTCGATGGCATACAGGGCCGCAATCCGTTGCAGCGCCTCACTGGCAAGTGGTGAAGCCTGGTCTTTGTAGACATCGTAAAACTTGCGGCGGGCGTGAGCCCAGCAGGCGGCTTCCTGAATGCTGCCTGCAGCATACAGCTGAGCGAAACCGGCGTAGCCGTCAGCCTGCAAGATCCCGCTGAAGCTCTTGAGATGAGCACGGGGATGTTGCCCCTTGCGATCCGGGGAGTAGGCAAACCAGACCGCCGCCGGTGTCGTGTAACCGGCAGGTCGGTCGTCCCGCACGTATGTCCATAGGCGAGCCGTTTTGGTTTTGCCGTTGCCCGGCGCAAGTACACCAATCGGCGTGTCGTCGGCATGAACTTTATGGCCGCTCATGACATGACGCTCAAGGGTGTTGATCAGCGGCCTGAGCAATTGACTGCTCTGGCCGACCCAGTCGGCCAGAGTTGAGCGCTCCAGATCCACGCCCTCACGGGCGTAGATCTCGGATTGCCGATACAGCGGCAAATGGTCAACAAACTTGGAGACCAGCACGTGGGCCAGTAGCCCAGGGCCTGCAAGGCCTCGGGCTATCGGGCGACTCGGTGCCGGCACCTGAGCGATGTGCTCGCAGCAGCGGCAAACCCACTTGGGGCGAACATGGCGGATCACTTTGAAACGCGCTGGGACGTACTCCAGCACCTCAGACACATCCTCCCCCAAATGGCGAAGTTTCCCACCGCAACCGGAGCATTGCGATTCGGGCTGATGGACGTGAATTTCGCGAGGCAGGTGTTCAGGCAACGGCTTGCGCCGAGAGACGACGCGAGGGGGCGGTTCGATTGGTGGTGTCAGTTCAGTCTGGCTGACTTGCAACTCTTCAAGGCTCAACTGGAGTTGGTCGATCATGGCGTCCAGTTGCTCGGAACTGCGACCGAACTGCATACGACGCAGCTTGGCGATCATCATTTTCAAGCGCTCAATCTCTGCCCGCTGGGCAGAGACCAGAGCCTTCAAGGCTTGAAGATCGTTAGGCAAAGAGTCGGTCGCGAGCGTCATGACCGAATGTTACTTGGGATTTTTTCAGCGTGGCAAGTCAGACCGCGAGGATGGGTGCTGTACGAATTGGCCTGCGCCAATCAATGCCTTCCAACAGCATCGACAACTGCGCAGCCGTCAGCGACACGCTGCCGCTGGTTGCTTGCGGCCAGACAAAGCGTCCTTGTTCCAACCGTTTGCAAAACAGACACAACCCGTCGCCGTCCCACCATAGCAATTTGATCCGGTCACCGCGCCGTCCGCGAAAAGCAAAGATCTGACCGGAGAACGGATCGGCTTCAAGCTGAGTCTGCACCAGTGCGGCTAAACCGTCGAAGCCACGGCGCATGTCCGTGACGCCGGCAGCGATCCAGATGCGGGTTCCAGCGGGCGGAGCAATCATCGCAGTAACTGCTGCAAGATGAGTTGCAGGGTCTGCGGGTCAGGCGTGCCAGTGATGCGCAGCTTGGCTTTTCCCGCCTCAACAACGATCACGGAATGACACTCAGGCGGTGACTGAATGACTTGCGGTAAATCTATTGGCGCCTCGATCACCTGGACAGGCAAAAGCGTTGCACTCTGGCTGGCCGGGCCGAACAAGCCCTCTTGATATTGCTGCCGCCAGCGAAAGACCAGGTTGGCATTGACGTCATGCTCACGAGCGATCAACGACACGGAGGCGCCAGGCTGGAACGTGGCTTCGACAACTTTGCGTTTGAACTCTGGCGGGAAGTTGGGGCGACGACCGGGTCGACGGGCTGGGGCAATGATATCCAAGATAGTGTCCACTAAAAAATGGTGTCCACTATCTTGGCCAATTCGGAGGGCTGTCAGCAGAGGGTGCTGGCCGGACGGTTACAATAAAACCGTATGATTCCAATAGTGAATCTAGAGCGCCCTTGGTTCTAACGATGATGACACTAACCGTTTTTATGGTAGTGTTGTAGAACTATTAAAAAGAGGCCCGTCATGTCTAAACTCGCAGAGTTCCGCCAGCTTGAAAAACACCTCGCCGAGCAGCTAAGCGCGCTAGAAGCGTTGAAGGGTGACGCAGGTCTTAAGAAAGAAATTGAATTCGAATCGAAGCTGCGCGCTTTGCTAGCAGAGTATGGATATAGCCTGCGCGATGTGATCAATCTGCTTGACCCCCAGCCAGTTCGTCGTGCCCCTGTATCAGAAGTCAAAGGCGGCAGCCGTAAGCCTCGCCAACTGAAGGTCTATAAGAACCCTCATACGGGGGAATCCGTTGAAACCAAGGGCGGAAACCACAAAACCTTGAAGGAATGGAAGAAAGAGCATGGCGCTGCCACCGTGGAGTCATGGCTCTCGAAGTAATCTCGGTGAAACTATGAAAAGGCCCTTATGGGCCTTTTCTGTGAGGTTTTTACTGAGTTTGTTCGGGATAACGGAGAACACCCATTTGCTGCCTTGCCCAATAATGCGCTTATTCATCCGTAACCAGAATGATGCTTGACCCGCATCTAACGCCTGATTTTGTTAAGGACTGCACTGCCAGCTGGGTGATCTGCTCCAGTACAGCCCTGAATCAGAACGCCCACCTTCTGTGGACGCAGACCTGGGATGAGGCTCACGGCTGCATCAGCAAAAACGAACGATATCGCTGATACAACCCTGAGTAGGGCTCATACTCGTCGCAGAAAACTACTCGAAGTACGATTCACTGTCCCTATTTGATTCGGAGCTGATGATCTCCAATCCATGCTCCTCGTGCAGCTTCCAGCCCTTGTAGCGATACACCAGTGTCACCACGGCATCGATGTTGAATTCGTTGCCGGACCAGGGGCGTTCCTCATCCTGTTCTCCTTGCCAGTCAAAATTCAGCTCCAGCGTCAAATGACCATTAGTGGCGTCATAGTGTTGCCGCTGACCGAAAACTGACCCAGTAGAGGCTGTTCTGCCGACTGAAAACTGACCCAGGTGTTCAACTGCTTCTGCTCAATTTTTGAGCAGGAGAACACAGGGTGATCAGTATGGAAATGATGGGCAAAATCCGCCGGATGTATTTCCGCGACAAGCTGTCGCTGCATGAGATAGCCAAGCGCACCGGGTTGGCGCGCAACACGATTCGCAAGTGGGTCAGAGCACCTGAGGCCAAGCCGCCGGTCTACCAACGCCGCGCGATCTTCAACAAACTCAGCCCTTTTCACGCCACGCTGGAGCAGGCGCTAAAAGCCGATTCGCTGCGGCCCAAGCAACAGCGGCGCAGTGCCAAGGCGCTGTTGGCGCAAATCAAAGCCGAAGGTTATGACGGTGGCTACAGCCAGCTCACCGCGTTTATCCGTGCCTGGCGAGGGGGACAGGGCAAGGCGTCGCAGGCCTTTGTGCCGCTGACCTTTGCTCTTGGCGAGGCGTTTCAGTTTGACTGGAGCGAGGAAGGCTTGCTGGTCGGCGGCATTTACCGGCGTATGCAGGTGGCACATCTGAAGCTGTGTGCCAGCCGTGCGTTCTGGCTTGTGGCGTATCCGAGCCAGGGCCATGAGATGTTATTTGACGCCCATACACGCTCGTTCGGCTCCTTGGGCGGCGTGCCGCGCCGGGGCATCTACGACAACATGAAGACCGCCGTCGACAGGGTCAATAAGGGCAAAGGCCGGGCGGTGAATGCGCGCTTTGCGGTGATGTGCGCGCATTACCTGTTCGATCCGGACTTCTGCAACGTCGCCGCTGGTTGGGAAAAGGGCATCGTTGAAAAGAACGTGCAAGACAGCCGCAGGCGTATCTGGCTAGACGCCCAGGACTGCCAGTTTCACTCCTTCGAGGAACTCAATGCCTGGCTGGGCCAGCGCTGCCGCGCGCTTTGGAACGAGCTGACGCACCCTCAATACAGCGGGCTGAGTGTGGCCGAAGTGCTGGAGTTGGAGCGCGCTGAACTGATGCCTGTGCCAGCGCCATTCGACGGTTACGTCGAGCGGCCTGCGCGGGTCTCCAGCACCTGCCTGGTCAGCGTCGGGCGCAACCGCTACTCGGTGCCGTGTGAGTACGCGGGTAAGTGGGTCAGCAGCCGTTTGTATCCGACCCGCATCGAGGTGGTGGCCGATGATGCGCTGATAGCCAGCCATGCGCGCTTGCTGGATCGCGACCAGGTCAGCTACGACTGGCAGCACTACATCCCGCTGATTGAGCGCAAGCCCGGCGCGCTGCGCAACGGAGCGCCCTTTGCTGATCTGCCGGTGCCGCTGCGTCAGCTTAAGCACGGCCTGGGGCGTCATGCCGGCGGTGACCGGATCATGGCGCAAGTCCTGGCTGCCGTACCGGTCGCCGGACTCGATGCCGTGCTGGTAGCCGTTGAGCTGGTACTGGAGAGCGGCAGCCTGAGCGCCGAACACATCCTCAATGTCGTGGCACGGCTGACAGCATCCGAACCACCACCCAGCGTCGAAACCCACTTGTCGCTCAAGGAAGCCCCCGTCGCTAACACGGCGCGCTACGACCGCCTGCGTGGCCAGGCCGAGGAGGTCGGTCATGCGTGATTTGATGGCGGAACTCAAGGAGCTGCGCCTGCACGGCATGGCCACGGCCTGGGCGGAGTTAACTGCACAGGGTGAGTCGAACACAGCCTCGTCCAAGTGGCTGCTCGAACACCTGCTGGAACAAGAGCACACAGATCGCGCCATGCGCTCGGTTAGCCACCAGATGAACATGGCCAAGCTGCCGATGCACCGCGATCTGGCCGGCTTCGACTTCAGCGCCTCCAGCGCCGACGCTCGCTTGATCAGCGAGCTGGCCAACCTGAGCTTTACCGACACCGCGCAGAACGTGGTGCTGATCGGTGGGCCAGGCACCGGTAAAACCCACCTAGCCACCGCGCTGGCCGTGTCCGGCATCACCCGGCACGGTAAGCGCGTGCGCTTCTACTCCACGGTCGATCTGGTCAATCTGCTGGAGCGCGAAAAACACGACGGCAAAGCCGGGCGGATCGCCCAGGCACTGCTGCGCATGGATCTGGTCATCCTCGACGAACTGGGTTATCTGCCGTTCAGCCAGGCTGGCGGTGCGTTGCTGTTTCACCTGCTGTCCAAGCTGTACGAACACACCAGCGTGGTGATCACCACCAACCTGAGCTTCGCCGAATGGTCGAGCGTGTTCGGCGACGCCAAGATGACCACCGCCCTGCTGGATCGGCTGACCCACCACTGCCACATCGTCGAAACCGGTAACGAGTCCTATCGCCTGCAACACAGTAGCTTGGCGGCCCAGGCCAAGATCAAATCACGGGAGCGAAAGCGTAAGGGCAGCCAGGAACCGGAGGACGATGAGCCGTTCTGATTTCATGGCGACGACGGCCTGCTACATGGCTGCGTGTGGCAGGTCTTAAACAACTGAACTGGGCTAGCGAAGGAGTGGGGGCAACAGCAGCTGCGCTGGTAGACTTATCCACAGTTGCTGGTAACAAAATCAGCAATCCGCCCTGGGTCAAATTTCAATCGGCAGGGTGGGTCAATTTTCCATCAGCGCCAACAGTCATAGGCTGCATTGGCTGGATCAACGTTCTCCATGGTGAAAAATGTGGCATTGGTTTCCGCCATCTCTCCGGACATCTCGTCCTCAAGCTGCCTATCCAATTCAGGGAGGATTTCGTCTTCGTAGATCGCGTCTTCAAGCTTTTCTAAACTGAACGCAAGCCTCATAAGCCTGATGTCTTGCGGATTAGATCTTGAGACCTGAGTGAGGTCGTGATAGCTCGTAAAGCCGACGCTTTTGGCTGCCTTTTCATGAACAACGTTAAGCGGCATTTGATTTTGACGCGCAAAATCTTTGCATCGTGATTTGATAATATTGACGTAGCTGTACTTGGACATAGCACTCTCCAGCATTGGCACGACGATAGCTTGCTAACCGTGTGCGCCGTTGGGAAAGGTGCCACACAGGGAAGGGTCTTTCTTGATGGTGCTGAGCTTCGCCAACGCAAGCGGCAGGCGTCCATCCACGCCTGCCATTAAGCTGACTCATTTTTTCGCGTGGCACAACCCCTGGGGCTCAATCCGTCATCTGGTTGGCTATAAGGCACTGAGATGGAAGGGGATGGAATCAGGTTCCCGGGCAATGCTGGTAATATGTGGCCAGCCTGATAGCACGCTCACGGAACCTCAAATGCATGAAGATTTGACAGAAGAACAGATGCGCCGAGCGCTGTTCGGTAGCGCCGAGAAGCTTTTCACGCCCCCGCCAAAAAAACCGTCAGAGAGCAGCATTCTTTCGCCAACTAAGCCTCCAGCAAAACGGAGGGCAGCAAGGCCATTTACACCACGGCTGAGGGTAGTTCTTGAGGTCGGTAATGAGTTTGAAGGCAAGACTTACGAATTTGTGTACGAAGCAGACACGCTCAGCACGTTGTTGGCTCAACAGGAAGCAGTGAAAGCGGCGAGAAAGAAGTACAGGTACGTAGAGGTTGTCTCTGTAAAGCCGATGTAACTCGAATTACGGGTTCCCGCTGGCAGAACCCGCTGCGCGGGAAAGGGGCCAGGGGGCTACGGCCTGAGCTGGGGTTATGGGCTGTAGCAGTCCTGAATGATAGATACTCCATGGGATCTCCCCTTTGGTGACAACCCGCGATTGTGAGGTGGCAGAGTTCTGCCGCTGGCTACAACTGCACAACTCTTTTTTACCGCAATAGCAGGCCAAGTACCCAACCAAGCTATGAATACGTTCTCTTTCCGCGCTGATTGCATCCAGCTTGTCTTTGATTTGACGCTGTCGCCTGGCATGAAGGCTATACACCGGCTGACCATCCTTCCGGACCAGGCATTCCCTGATGTTGAGGTCGAGCTTGTAACCGAGATGACGGAAGCTGAATTGCGACGCGTATCGCCACCTTGGATGACGCTCATGTGATCGAAGACACGCTTCGACCATCCGATCTCCGCTCCAACCCGCTTCAGAGCGGTGAAGACCCGGACTCACTGCCTGATCTGCGAGAGTTTTGAGCGACTTCGATACCCAGACCGACGATTTTGTAGATTGTCCGTGCTACAGAATCGGCTACCCCACTTAATATCGTGACAGCAAGATAGCTTCCGTCAGGTGAAGACGCGTGAGCAGGAGCTGTCATGCGCTGTCCAGCCTTCGATGACAGGCATGAAGCGAAGCAAGGGCGGTGCTCATTGATTTCGTCACTAGGTGACGGTCCGCATCAAATTCTGGAAATTTTTTAAAAGGAAAGGGAATGAGCGAAATTAACGTTCCGGCTGAGCAGCGAAAGTCTATCGCCGCATTGGATGTCAGCCATCTGGGCAACCTCCTCGACCAATGTTTGCGGGAAGAGCATCTAGTCGGACTTAGCGATCTTCGCCTCTACGACTGCGGCGATTACATCGGCGAACAATTGAGGATATTTGAGAGGGCAGTGCAAGGACACGCGGCGGCACAGGCTCCAAAAAACGTGCCCAAACGGAACAGGACGTTCGGCGAGCTGGGAGTGCGTTGATTTCTGCTGTGCAGCTGATGCAAGGCAGGGTCGAACAGGAGCAAAAAGAAGCTGAGTTATTTGTTGTTGATGATTACGTAGGCCAGCCTTATCTGCACAGCAATCGACTATCAGTGTCTGTCAGCTACCGCTGGCGTAGCCAGGCCACGGAGCCTTGGGAGATTGGCAGCATCAAATTCACGCATACGCATCATTTCGCACCGGCATATTTGTCTTCTCAGCCAAAAAGGAAACCTAGCGCGGCGGCTCAAGCCACAGAGAAGGAGGCTGAGTTGTATCGCGTCTGGGATCACTTGCGGCGCCTAGCGTTGCATTCTGTGAAAGAGTATTTCCAGGAGGGCGGTGACGGCAGCAAGATCCCTCAAGCCTTCCAAGCCAAACACGGTGTTTACGGCGGAGGCCTGAATAACTTCAGCCTCTCGTTCTGGAACGACAAACGCTAAGTCCTTTCAGCCTCATCACCTCCATTGAACAGTTCAGAAGACATACAACGTGGCCAGACGTAGAAATAGGAAATCCCAGTCGGATACTGCCAGCAAACCAGATGATTTTGGGCTGTTTAAAAAGGCTCGTCTCGCAGTCATTTCTGCAACCGGTGGCGTTTTCTTGGGGGCTTACACAAGCCTCATCACGGGATACGTCGGACCTTTTCTGACATCGATGGTGGAATGGACTCAAGACCACCTTCTACCGATGCCTGCTGACCAACAAATCGTTGCACAGGCCCATTTCTTCGTTACCAAGAAGTCCGGAACACGTCGCTCTGGCGAGGTGATGGGTGTCGCGTTGAGGGGGATCGATTGCCTCAAGCCAGGCGGCGCCAGCGATTACAACTTGTATGAATTTGGTGACGAAGTCGTATACACGAACGCTCTTCTGCACACCACGTGTCGACCTTCAGGCAAAACGAAGGTGACAATCACCCCGCGCAACGGCAATCCAGTGGTTCTGTTCAACGGCTTCATCAACGGCAGGGAGCAGGTTGAAATTGGAGGCGTTGAAGGTAGCTATGAATACGGGATGCTCACAGTTTCGTATGTAGGTACGAAAGAGCCGACCGGACCGTACAGGCCTGTCAATCAGACACCGCCCCCGCTTGCTGAAAACCGTCAGTAAAAATGTGGAAAGCTCTAAGAGGGTAGGGGCTCAGGGGCCCCAGGCTTCGATGAGGCTGAAAGAGAACGGAGGCCATCGAGCCGATCAAAGAGGCAGTGGCTACGTACACCCAACGCGCCGCTGAAAAGCTTCGGGCTCAGAATTCTCTCTGCAAAAAGATCCGAGTCAGTATTCGCACGGGGATGTTCAACCCAGAGGAAGCGAAGTATGCGAACGGCGCACTGGTGGAGCTACCGTATCCCACAAATGACGTGAGGTTAATGACAAAAGCCTCGACTGAGGCAGTCAATCGTTTGTTCAGACCTGGCTTCAAATACAGCAAGGCGGAGGTTCTGCTAATGGATTTGCGTCAACCGGGCGAAATTACCGATGACCTGTTCGCCTATGCGCAACCTGCTGCGGCAGGCAAGGTAATGGGTGTGCTTGATGAGGGCGGGGTACTTTGCGGGCAGCAAGCGTTCTATCCGACCCTAAATGGTCTATGAAGCGGGATTTAATGAGCCAAAGCTTTACTGCCCGAATGGATGAGCTTTGGACAGTCAAATCTCAATAAGAGGAACCAAGTCTTGCTTTATACCAAGTGGAGGATGATATTCGCTTCCTCTTCTTCGATAATTACATGAAGAGATATTTATCTCTATTAGGTTCCGAGCTTTCGCACGGGCAGGCCCTCATTTTCAGAGATCTTGCTTTCGACGGAATTTCGTAAAATCGGCTCCCACCCATGATTGCATCTCTTTTATTGCGACCCGCTTTGGATATACTTTAAAGAAACAATCTTTCAATTCAGTATCCTTTTTCGGCATTTCAGGCCGGATTGGCTATCACTGTCATTGGGCAATGTTTAGCACTCATCAGGATTAAGGTGAGATGGTTTGCCAGGAAATGCCATTAAAGAAATTAGCATCATTAATTCAAGCTAGGAAAAATATGGGTTCAGCGTCATTCGAGTGACTGTGGTGGAAAAGACTGGTAGCGCCTAACCCCTAAATGCCAGAAGTCACTTATATTCTGAACGTATTTCTCGTCTATTGCTGGCATTAGGGAAACTCTGAAAAAGACTTTCTGATTTGGCAAAATACCGCGACCCCACCCACCGAGTTTCCCGATGAAGCAGATGACCTTCGCCGACGCCGAGTACGCTGGCAAGCGCAAGCAAACCCGCAAGGAGTTGTTCCTGATCGAGATGGATCGGGTGGTGCCGTGGAAGGGCTTGATTGCTTTGATCGAGCCACATTATCCGAAAGGTGAAGGTGGCCGTCCGGCCTACCCGTTGATGGCGATGCTGCGTGTGCATCTGCTGCAGAACTGGTTCGGCTACAGCGATCCAGCGATGGAGGAAGCGCTGTACGAAACCACGATCCTGCGCCAGTTTGCCGGGCTGAACCTGGAGCGCATCCCCGACGAAACCACCATTCTCAACTTCCGCCGCTTGCTGGAGAAACACGAGCTGGCGGCCGGCATCCTCGCTGTCATCAATGGCTATCTGGGCGACCGCGGCCTGTCGCTGCGCCAGGGCACCATCGTCGATGCAACGCTGATCAATGCGCCCAGTTCGACCAAGAACAAGGACGGCAAGCGCGACCCGGAAATGCACCAGACCAAGAAGGGAAACCAGTATTATTTTGGCATGAAGGCCCACATCGGCGCCGATGACGAATCGGGTCTGGTGCACAGCGTAGTGGGCACGGCGGCCAATGTGGCGGATGTCACCCAGGTGGACAAATTGCTGCATGGCGACGAAAACGTGGTCTGCGCCGATGCAGGCTACACCGGTGTCGAAAAGCGGCCCGAGCATGAAGGACGTGAAGTTATCTGGCAGGTGGCGGCACGCCGCAGCACCTACAAAAAACTCGATAAGCGCAGCGTGCTGTACAAAGCCAAGCGCAAGATTGAAAAGGCCAAGGCTCAGGTGCGCGCCAAGGTCGAGCATCCGTTCCGGGTAATCAAGCGCCAGTTCGGTTACACCAAGGTGCGCTTTCGCGGCTTGGCCAAAAACACGGCGCAACTGGTGACACTGTTCGCTCTGTCGAACCTGTGGATGGCGCGCCGACATTTACTGACGAATGCAGGAGAGGTGCGCCTGTAATGCGGGAAATGGCCACCGGAGTGGGGTCCGGGTGGCGAAAACGTAAGAAATACTCGTCGAATTGATTGTTTTTTGATCATTTGGCGAGTTTAAAAGTTGCGCTAGGTGGTATGCCGGGGAAATACATGGCTACTTCAGACCATCCTTAGCTCGGCTTTAAAATCACCATCACCTAGCGCCTTTATACTGACGTTCCACCAGTATGGATCTTCCGGAACTCCAACTATATCCTCCCAGCCATATTTAAATTTATCCGATTTTGCAAAATTGCTTGTGTTGTCAACGATTATTGTGATGCAGCCAGACCTCGCACTTATAAATAATATAGGCGACAGTAGCCCTCGTGCTAAAGCCTCTTCAAGAAAATAAAATAATCGTGTCTCACCGATTACTCCCCAGGCGATTCCTATTGTCTGAATGCCAACGGATAATAGAGGTGCGGCATCAACGTCCAGCCATTGTATGGTTTGATGTATAGAATGGTGAACGTAATCTTCGCCATTGATGACTGGCCCCCGCTCTATATACTCGGTCGATAGAAAGCGTGAGTAAGAAGGATAGTAACTTCTGGTAATCATTGTCATCATGCCTTGAATTATTCGTGATAAGGGAATGCTTTTATCTTGAAAAAGTCAAGCGATGAAGTTGTTGTCCTTTCTATAAGTGGTTTTTTACTTATTATATCTGAGCCTGACATTTGTTCGGCACAAGAATGAGTCATAAATTTTAATAGGCTCTTCCGTATTTTCGTTGTCTTGCTCGTTCCGTCTCTAGGGCCTCTATAAACTGGGGCGACATTGGCATCACAGTTGGGAACGCAGAGTCCACAGTTCATGCGCGGTTGGTCACAAACGTGTGCAGGCTGCTATAACGGGTTGGTACTCCAAGACGGTGAAGGTGCGAAAGCCATGCCTCTTATTGATGACGTTGACAGCTTGCAATCGATTTACATCAATCGTGCCACCGGGAAGAGAAACGACGACGATGAGCGGGATTACCTTCTGTACCGACAGAGCGTTCTTGACGATCCTCGTATGGCGTCGGTGGTTCCAGCGTGGGTGCGTCGTTGCAGGAGCTTGGATCAGTTTTGGGGGTTCATCCAGCCAAAATTTCCAAGCTACGCCGAGCGTAGGAAGTTCATCTGGGAAGAGTTTAGGTCGCTCGTTGACTTCGCTGAATCGGGTGGGGTGCACCCTTCAGATATCGTTGTCTCGGAGGCGCTGGACCGCATTGACGCTGAGCACGTTCGTATCGCTTGGACTAAGGCGCTTGAAAGGCGCTCAACTGATCCCGAGGGAGCTATCACCATGGCTCGTACTCTCCTGGAATCGGTATGCAAACACATTCTTGACGAAGCCGGAACGAGCGACCATGAGACAACTCCTGACCTGAACAAGCTCTACAAGCAAACCGCTACGCTTCTAAATCTGACGAAGGCACAGCATGAAGAGGTTGTGTTCAAGCAAATCCTTGGAGGGTGCACAGCCGTTATAGAGGGTTTAGGGGCGCTTCGGAACCGTTTGAGCGATGCCCACGGAAAAGGAAAGGGTGGGGTGAAGGCTGCCCCTCGTCATGCAGAGCTGGCAGTGAATCTGGCGGGTTCGACTGCGCTTTTCCTGCTTGCCACATAGGAGGCAAAAAACGGGGATTGAGTGTGGTATCGCGCAAAAAGGGGCGGATCAAGTTTGGTGCAATGGGTGGTCAAGTCAACGCAGTAGCGACATATCAACGGGTTCGGATCAGTGGCTTGAACCAGGGGGGAATTCAACTAGCCTTCCTCGCACCGGACATCCAAGGAAGAAATTTATGCCAGATAATTTTCAAGCCAACATACACATCGCTGACGCTCTCACACTGCTTCTGCACAACCAGCATGCCCTTGCTGCGGCCATAGAAGAAGTGACTGGGTGGCTTGCAAAGAATGGATCAGCGGATGTCGCCGCTAACGCAGTAGGTGCCCTGAACACGTTGGACACGAATGTCCAGGGGATTACAGCCGCTATCATGCGGCTACGGCAGTTGTAGTCATTGTCCAACGTCAACGTTGAGCGCGTCCCGGGGGTAAGTGGGAATCTGGTTCTTTTGAACGTGGAGACCATTTCTGTCCACCCTCGCTTGGCTTGGCTTGCCACTGCGTTGCCTACGCACCTGCGCTGACTAAAACCGTTGCATTCTAGGTGACTAAAAGGCGCCGGAGTGACAACCGACGAAGACAGGCAAATCTGTTGCATCGACCGGTTGAATCCACAGCCAATAGCGGTCACTTCCTGTCGCCAAACTGGGGCGACTCACATCACATTTTTACTTATCACCTGCGTGCATGAGGCGCTCGACACAATATTAAAGTTAATCGAATGTTCGATACTGATAACTTTCGGCGAGAAAGACTGGCTTTAGTACAACGGTCATATAAACTACTTGAAGGAAAAATTCAAAAATCTATGAGTGGGAACCTTGTGATAGAATCAATTCATTTCAATGGGAAAAAGTTAAAATTTCATTCTTCGCAAAACAAATTAGATCAAAATATATTTACTACTATTGTAGGTAAGAACGGTTCAGGTAAGAGCCGACTGTTGAATTATATCGTCACAAAATGTATCGCAAGTTGGAATGGTGCCATCGATCCTGAACAAAAGGATACGTTTGATCTACCAACTGCCGTTATTGCGTTATCTACAAGTCCATTTGATAGATTTCCAATTAGCAACCCTTTAATTAAGAATGCCGATTATCGACTTGTTGAGTCTAGCCTGGGTTACTATCATTACTTAGGGTTAAGAGGGCTGTATAGTGGAAATCTAAGCATGTCTTTTATGGTTCGAATTATTGCAGGATTGATTCGGGCGTTAGCTGGCGATGCTGGAAGAATAAAAACTGTTCTAAGGAAACTCTGAAAAAGACTTTCTGATTTGGCAAAATACCGCGACCCCACCCACCGAGTTTCCCGATGAAGCAGATGACCTTCGCCGACGCCGAGTACGCTGGCAAGCGCAAGCAAACCCGCAAGGAGTTGTTCCTGATCGAGATGGATCGGGTGGTGCCGTGGAAGGGCTTGATTGCTTTGATCGAGCCACATTATCCGAAAGGTGAAGGTGGCCGTCCGGCCTACCCGTTGATGGCGATGCTGCGTGTGCATCTGCTGCAGAACTGGTTCGGCTACAGCGATCCAGCGATGGAGGAAGCGCTGTACGAAACCACGATCCTGCGCCAGTTTGCCGGGCTGAACCTGGAGCGCATCCCCGACGAAACCACCATTCTCAACTTCCGCCGCTTGCTGGAGAAACACGAGCTGGCGGCCGGCATCCTCGCTGTCATCAATGGCTATCTGGGCGACCGCGGCCTGTCGCTGCGCCAGGGCACCATCGTCGATGCAACGCTGATCAATGCGCCCAGTTCGACCAAGAACAAGGACGGCAAGCGCGACCCGGAAATGCACCAGACCAAGAAGGGAAACCAGTATTATTTTGGCATGAAGGCCCACATCGGCGCCGATGACGAATCGGGTCTGGTGCACAGCGTAGTGGGCACGGCGGCCAATGTGGCGGATGTCACCCAGGTGGACAAATTGCTGCATGGCGACGAAAACGTGGTCTGCGCCGATGCAGGCTACACCGGTGTCGAAAAGCGGCCCGAGCATGAAGGACGTGAAGTTATCTGGCAGGTGGCGGCACGCCGCAGCACCTACAAAAAACTCGATAAGCGCAGCGTGCTGTACAAAGCCAAGCGCAAGATTGAAAAGGCCAAGGCTCAGGTGCGCGCCAAGGTCGAGCATCCGTTCCGGGTAATCAAGCGCCAGTTCGGTTACACCAAGGTGCGCTTTCGCGGCTTGGCCAAAAACACGGCGCAACTGGTGACACTGTTCGCTCTGTCGAACCTGTGGATGGCGCGCCGACATTTACTGACGAATGCAGGAGAGGTGCGCCTGTAATGCGGGAAATGGCCACCGGAGTGGGGTCCGGGTGGCGAAAACGTAAGAAATACTCGTCGAATTGATTGTTTTTTGATCATTTGGCGAGTTTAAAAGTTGCGCTAGGTGGTATGCCGGGGAAATACATGGCTACTTCAGACCATCCCTAAGCGTTTTAAGCTACTTGGGATTCAATCCTGCAATCAAGGCGAGCTTTACTTGCGACATTACCGTACCTGTTTTATCTCAAATTTCAGAGAGCGAAAATCCGGTTGAGGTTATCAATGAGTTCTTGATTGGCCAGCGCCGAGCAGGATCTGAGTTTCGTCGGCTGATGATGCGAATGGATGAACAGGCTGAAGAGGAAAAATATAAACTTGTCGATTCTGTTAAGTATTATCTGCACGAACATAGAATAGATATCAAAGATAAAAAACTAGAAGTAATTATCACAAATAAAGGTGTCTTTAACGAAGTAACTAGTTCTCCCATTAATGATAGATTTATCCCCATGATGGAGGCCGGTCTACTTAAGCTTCGCAGCTTGGAACTTCATAAAAAAGGCCACGCTAAACCATTTAAAATTAGCGATGCAAGTTCGGGAGAGCAGTGCATAGTTTTAGCTATGCTGGGTATAGCGTCTCAGATAACAGACGGGGCATTGGTTTGCATAGATGAACCAGAGATTTGTCTCCATCCTGAGTGGCAAGAGCGGTATATTGATCTGCTTATGAATACCTTTAGGGGCTTTAAGTCCTGCCATTTTATTATTGCCACTCATTCACCTCAGATAGTTTCAAGGCTAGAGAGTGAAAACTGTTATATTTTAGATATGCAGAAGTCAGTACTTTTGGATGCGGCGGACTCTAATCGACGATCTGCGGATTATCAGCTAGCTAATATTTTTTCTGCTCCAGGGTTCAAAAACGAATATTTAATGCGAGAGCTTTTGAAGTTGCTCAGCAAGCTATCTGAGGGGGTCGAACTTTCTAACGACGATCACGAAGTTATATCCAAAATTCGTGAGCTAGAAAATTCACTTGAAAAATCCGACCCAGTTCGCCAGCTATACTCTTTGGTTGTAGCTGCGACCTCGGAGGCACGCGCCGATGGCTGACGATGCATATTATGCCTTCCCCCATGTCGAGTACACTGAAACTTCGGCTAAATTTGTTGACACATTCTTATGTTCACCCGAAAAAAAAGGAAATTACTGGGACGGTGATGAAAAGGCGTTAGTTTTAGTAAAGAAAGAAATTAAAGACCACTATTTGCGTGTGCAAGACTATATGTGTGCGTATTGTAGGCAGCGGATGGAGGTTAAGCATAATGGCATGTGGGATACTGAACATATAATAAATAAAGATGAGTACCCGGCTTTTATGTTTGAGCCTAGAAATTTGTGTGTCTGCTGTAAGGACTGTAATACGATCAAGGGCAAAAAAGGCGTACTTAAAAATAAGAGCCGTAAGAAATACCCCAACTTAGCTAGCGACTATACGTTCTGTCACCCGCACTATCATGAATATTCTCGCCATGTGAGGGTGGTTAAGGAAGCCATGCTCTATCTTCCTATTACAGATGAAGGAAGAGAAATGATTGAAGTTTGCGGACTGTTGCGTTTTGTCTATAAATTTGCAGGTTATGGATGCGTTGAAAGTAATGTCCCTGCTCTTCTCATCCGCTTGGGGCACGAGCTTCAGGAGGCAAAAACTCCTCATGAGCAACTTGCACTTATGACGATCGTTCAGGACTTGATGAGCAATAATATCAAGAAGGTTGCAGGCGAGCTTGTTAAGCAATATGCATGAACGAATGGATTATTCATGGATGAATGATCCAGTAGCTTTGCTGTGGTTTGAATCGTCCGCTCTCTTCGAATGACTGCTTCTGGCCGAAATCGGCCGGTCGACGAGTGGAGCATTAGGGCCGCAAATACTGGTTCCTTTTGCAATAGGGGCTTGCGATTTTAAAGCCGGTACTCGGACGAAGCTAGGGTCTGTGTACGGTGATAAAACGGCATTTATTACTGCGTGTTCTCGAAGGTGAAATTAATGGCATGCTGGCGTTTTGAAGAAAGACTCAAGAATAGGGTGCGTATATACTTAACAAAAACTTAGACGAGTTTTTTTGTTTCATCGGCTAAGTAGGCTAGCCCATCCGAACTGGTTGTACCGACGTTAGCCGCCTCCGTGTCTCTGATTATTTGCTTTCGGAGTTCATCAAAAATCGAAACTTGACAGTCCTGACCAATGTTTTGCTCGCTCAGCAGAATTTTCTCCAATATGCTTGTTTGACGCTCAGCGCTGAGAGCGTCCCACACACCAGGCGTTATGAACCACTGGTCCGTTCCATTGACCATCCATGATTCAACCATCGATAGAAAACCCAGAGCATGTCTACACCAGTATCTTAAATAGTTTTCAAGATGTTCCTTATTATCTGCTGTGCTTGCAAGGAACAATGTCGTCCTTCCCGCTTGGGGCACCACGCCAATCAAAGCACTCACTTCAAATTTTCGCACGCCGCTCTTGAGTCCGAAGTTTCCAATGCCTGTCAGCGCAACAGGGAAATCAATATCAATTTGCAGCGCTTCCAGAGCGATTCCAGTGCTGTCGCCATTGAATACTGCGCGTTCAAAAGCCGGAAGTAGGTGCAATTGAAGTTCGCTTTTTAGTTCGGCTAATGGCTTGATCTTTTTTTCCGCACCCACCAGTAACGGATCTTGGTCCATCGTCAATGTAGAGGCTTGCAAACTTACTTCCGCACCTATACCACGGGCGCGCTCTGTGATTAGCCTCATCAGTCCTTTATTTCTCTGTTTTACATAGCCTTCTAAAGTGTCGCGTAGGTCCTTAAGGATGGTATCGCAGCGAAATAACTCTCTGCACCCTGCCCGATAAGCTTGAAGCAGCACATCACGAACTTCTCTTATATTTTTGTCTTTTTCAAAATCTTCAAACAACTTTTCGTGCGCTGCGCAGAATCCCGGAAAAGTCGTCGCAGCTGACAGCCCAACCTTTTGCATGGTTAGCGAGCCGACTTTATGATCGAATGCTGGAGTCAGTAAGTTCCCGGCATCTGCAATTGGAGTAAGAGACATTGATCGCGGAATTGCATGGGACCTTGCGATGCTTGATGAGGTGCAACCTGGGACCATACACACTCTAGCCCTGCTCCAATTTTTTACTGCTTTCTTAACATTTTCAAAGTGGGTCGCAGCCCTAATCGGCTCGCTTTCAAATATGATTTTGTTATTACTGAAGTATTCAGCTTCCACCGAGGAAATGATTTTTTCCATCTCGGCTAACCACCCAGCGGATTTCTTGTTACTCATCTAATGATTCCGAAGTACATGATGGGCGTTCCTTGATGATGACTCTATCGCTTAGCGGCCTAACAGGCAAACTCAAGGCATCTGGAATCGAGGGAACCATTACTCAGACTCCCCAAAAACGACGGCTCAACCTGATGAGCGACAATGCGGCGATAGTAAAGAAGCACCAGCTGGGCTTCCGGTTTAAAAGCAACCGAATATGAGGATGGGTGGCAATCAAACTCACGCGGTTAAACGTCCGCTTTTGATAGCTGCCTATCGTCAAAGGTCGCTGAGACCATTGGCCGACGTATAAAGTGACCCGGTCGACTTTGTCAGGACTTAGGAATGTTCGACGAGGCGCGATTAGTCGTTCTGATTTCTTCTTACAAAACGCCGGCTCCTGCCAAACTGGGATGCGATTTTATCCGCAGCCAATCTAAATCGTTCCGCCGCTAGCTCACGTGCCTCACTGGACATTTTGCGGGCTTCCGATCGCCAATTTGCCCTGACCGCATCCATCCGCTCGTGGTTGAGTGCTTTCAATCTGACCAAATCTTCGAAGGTCAATTCTGATCTGCTGATAACGCTGCCGTTTTCATCGCTAGGTTTAGTCATTTGCTCTCTCCTATGAGCGTTGCGGTCGTGCGATGCATGATAGGTAACGTTACGCCTACCTATCGATTTTACGCCAAGCGGCCGACCTAGCTTTTACGGAATGGATGAGTCAGATGAAGTACCAGTATACGCTAGCCATTGGATGAGAAGCCTAGGCTGGCTAATGATCTGTCGAAATCAGATTTTTGCCCTCAGTTGGTGTACAAGCTATTGAAAAGAATCAATCTGTGAGGGAAATATGCATCCTGAAATTGCTGATCAAGGCGAGCTGTCTGAAAAGTTGATTTGTCATGGGTGTGTCGGTGAAGCATACCTTTCACCTGTGATTTTCAGAGAAGGTCGCCCAGGTGCATGCTCATATTGCGGTGATCAAGAGGCCAATTGCATTACGCTCGAAAATTTGGCCGATCGCGTCGAAAAAACGATTTCCGAACATTATTCTCGTACTTCAGACGAACCTGATGACTATCAATACGCGATGCTCCGTGATCGGGAGTCGGACTATGACTGGGAGCGCGATGGTGAGCCCATTCATGATCTGCTCTGCGAGTTGCTTGTCGTTGAAGAGGTTGTCGCTTCGGACATCGTCGAAGTTCTTGCTGATCGGTTCGATTGCCGAGGGCCGGGAGATCCAGATGAAGGTGAATCTGATTTTTCACCAACCTCCTACTACGAGTTGAATTCGCTCTCGCTCGGCTTTTGGAATCAAAGGTGGGAACGTCTTGAAGACGCGTTGAAGAATGAGTCGCGGTTCTTCAATCGAGAGGTCTTAGAGGTGCTGAAGTCAGTTTTTGCAGACCTTCATGATGTGCGCTCCAGAAGCCATGGTCTGGCAGTGGTGGCAGTGGGGCCTGAAACTTTTCTTCCTGCGTTATTCAGAGCCAGAGAATTTCAAAGCGAAGAGGGGCTACAAGCTGCACTTTCGGATCCGGTCAGACAGCTTGGTCCCCCTCCAGGAAGCTTTGCCCGTGCAGGGCGCATGAATGCGTCAGGGATATCTGTCTTCTATGGTGCCGAACAACCTCAAGCTGCGTTGTCTGAAGTCCGGCCTGTCGTCGGCAGTAATGTCGTTGTGGCGAAGTTTTCGATTGTCCGTCCACTGAGTCTCCTGGACCTGCGTGCACTGGAGACTGTTGTATTCACGCGTAGCGTATTTGATCCAACCTCCGCGGAGGAAAGAGTGCGCATGGGATTTTTACGTACCCTAACGAAACGACTTACCGTTCCCGTGATGCCCGGTGCTCAAGACAGAGAATATCTGACCACACAGGCTGTCGCCGATTACCTGTCGGGCTTTACTGAGCCACAGTTGGATGGGATTCTTTTTCCATCCGTACAAAACGGTAGCGGCGTGAACGTTGTGCTCTTTCATAAAGCTTCGTCGGTGGAGCCGTTGGACAAACCCGAGGGTACGGAACTCTGCGCATCCATCAAAGACTATGACTACGAAACTGGCAGTGAATACGACTGGTACCAGATTTCTTTACGGGCATCACCGGAAGGTAATTACGAAGGGGCTGCAAACGCTTCGTCGTCAGATCTTCATAGCTCCCTAATTCCACAGCATGAAGCAACTGAGCGAAAGCCGGCGCTTCGCCTCGAAATGAATTCGATAGAAGTCCACAAAGTCGATGCTGTGAAGGTGGAAACCACACCCCATTCGGTGTATGTGTCCTTCGGGAAGCCGAATTCATGGCTAGGCACGGAATCTATGACAAGCGACGATTTTTGAACACTGTCGAGAACGTATTTTCTGAGAGATGAAACAGTGAAATTTGATGAACCTTTTCATTTAAATGCAGGTAACCGATCTGTGATGATTGGAGGCAAACCTCCTGCAATGGTTAAGAGCGACCTTGAGGCGGGTGTGGCTCGATTAGGGGGCTTTTGGCGCCACCCCAACTATTTCGAGTCTTACCTATATTCTGCATCGGTACTGATCGAACGAGGTCGTGCTACGGGAACCTTGGATGAAATTGGGCTGCCCGGTTTCTACCTTCAGCGCCATTCCATTGAACTCCTATTGAAAGATGTATTGAGTTGGTTAACCAGCATTTCAGAGCTTCGTAATCAGTTAGGTAGATCTGTCAGTAAGCCGAGTGACGAATTACTACGGGATATGCGTACCAGTCACGACCTAATTGAACTCTACGGTCACGTGATTGAGCTTGCTGATATGCTCAGTCTTTCACCCCCGCCCGACGAGCTTGGAAGCCTGATCAGGGATATGGAAACATTAGAGATGACTGAAACCTGGTCTCGCTATCGTTCGTCATCGAAAAAGCAAAAAAACAGCGGCGCTCGATCAAATGTGGATCACATCCCAGACGAAGTCGTAATTCCCATTGTCGAATTTCAAGAACGATTAGATGCAATTGCCTGCCTCACATCCTCGCGTGAAGCTTTCGGGGACACCTACGAGGACGAGTTAGAAGAGGTCTGGTCAGAGCTGAACGCCGCAATCGAGAATTATTAAAAGAGTATTCTCTTAGGGGTGGTAATCGCACGTTGCGGGTGCGATGAGCTGGCCCCTATGCGAACGGCTGACTATATTTAGGCCATTAGACATGGCACGGATACGGTCATGCTGAATTTTCCTTGAGTGCTTACACGCTCACTCCATGCTCAAGCTGCCAGATGAAGGCTTCAACGATTTTGATGCCCACGAAGGTAGAGAGCAGCTCAACTGGCGCCTTCTGCCCCAAGGCCAGGGCGGGTCGAGTTATCCATTCACGCGTGGCTAACTGGTCCCCTTCGAATAGCCCGAGTGAGGATCGAAGGACGAGGGCGGTGCTGTAAAGGTAGTCGCTTTCAGTTGAAGTCAGTTTGCCTGTCTTCAACCATCGCCGGCGCGCGGGCTCCTTCACCTCCAGTAGCGATGCCAACGCAGATGGGGACAGTCCAACCAAAGCACTCAGCTCATCGAAAAATGACGCAGGCAGCCCGGCGCGAATGAGCTTTGAGGTTGTGACCCAGTCCGCTCGTCCATCGAGCATGCGCAGAAAGTCAGAGGCGCTTCGTGACGCTGCTTCAGTGTGTTCAGCCATATCCGCCTCTCGGGACACCAACATCGATCGATGTGCATGGCGCTAGATACTAGCTACTTATCCGAAGGCACATCCTTGCTCGTCGAGAGATCAAAGGCCAAATCGGTCCTGACTTTCTCAAAAAGCGATTGCAGGTCCTCGTCTGGCGATCTTTCTAGGTAGCACCCAATGATGAGGCTTGCGGGATGGATGTTCATGAATGCTGCGAACTGCTCGATCTTCTCAATCGTCGGAGACTTCAGCCCCCGTTCCAACTGGCTGATGTAGGTCCGGCTTGATACCAACGCAAACGCGTCCTGACTGAGCCCTCGCCGCGACCGTAAATTCCTGAGGGCGCGGCCAAGAGCGATATTCAGTTCCATTTTCTCATCTCATAAAAGAGATGATGAAGCACGAAATGAACACTATAATGCCACGCACTATAGTGTTCATTTGCGTCTTTTTGGGAAATTATATGTTCGAAACCTACGAGGCAGCGAGGCTGCCGGGACTGCCATCGTTCGGGCAAAACACCACCCGCTGGGCGTTTATTGCTCAGGCCTCAAACAGGGAGTGGTTCTATGTGACGCATCAGTATTTTCAAGCCGGGGATGCCAATAGCGTTTGCTCCCAGCAGTTCCTGATTCCCGACGTAATCGGTTTGATGAGCTTGGTGCGATCCGACACGCCTGACGCTTTCGTCCGCTCGGTACAGCTCGTAACACCAGGTTGGATGAATGGCAGCGAAGAGTGGTGTATGGAGCCCCTTCTAGGGTTGATTGCCTTGCCAGGAGAAGAGAGCAGTAATAGGTATGCATACGAAGTTGCCGGTGGCGGAATTTACCCCACCCAACATGCGAGTGCAGCGCAATCCATGGGGTTGAAAATATGGCCCCGTTCGGTAGGAGGCGATTCAAGTGAGTCCACATCTTGAGCATTTGCTCTGCAAACCAAATCTTTCGCTTTTCCCTAATGCCCAGATCGTCAACGACCAATTTTTCTGGGGCTTTGAATGCGGAGATGGATGGTTCGACATCCTGAATCACGCGTTCGCTCTCGTATCCGCGCGTACAGACATTAATCCTGAATGCGGGGAAGTGATCATCGAAGAGGTGAAAGAGAAGTTTAGTGGATTGAGGATTTACTACCGTGGAGGAGATAGCTTCGTGGAGGGCGTCCTGAATCTAGCGGAGGCAGCGTCAGTGAACATATGCGTGATATGTGGCAATCGCGCACCTAATAGAAGGATGCATTATCACCACCCACGATGCGAGATCCATTATGGCGACTGAACCGTTGAGGTTTGGGATGGTGAACCGGGACGGGCTCATCGATGATTTGAGGAGCTACTTCTATAAGGAAGACCATCTCGTTGAGCTAGACGACGTAAAAAAATACGTGTCCTCGCCCAGGCTGTTCGATCTCATTATTCGAGCGCTACCGGCAGAGGGGCTGGTGCATGTAGGAGATTCATTTCTAGGTAAAAGGACAATGCTTGCCGATTGGCCACAGCGCACATATGGAATCTCGTTGCACGGTTGGAAAAGCATCCAAGCAGAGGTTGAGCAGGTAGACGTCTTCCACATGAATGATTCTACCGTTTCGAAGGTGCAGGTATGGCCGTTTAATCCTGCAAGCCTCCCCGAAGACGCGGCCCGATTGGCAGTGGCTTTATCGTACACAGCAGCAGAGTTGTATGCCGAGCCGCGAATAGTTGGATCCCTAAACGATATCCTCAATGAACTAGGTTTCTGGGTTGATCCTGAGCGGTACTGATACTTCTCGATTGCGCAGAAGGACTCAATTAAATTAACGCAGTCGCTTTACAGACGTACCGCTTCTATGATTGGGCGGCGTGTAGCCACGCCTAATACTGTAAATAACATCCATTGAACTGTTCTTATCGATTGGAATGGAGGGTTAACTCGTGGGCATAATAATACTTGATGGCGTCGTAGAGGAAATTGGCTTTGGTTCATATTCCGAGGGAGAAAGAACGCTGTCTTTCATTAAAGTTGATGGCAAACGAATAAAAAATGTTGTTTGCGATGATTTCATGAGATCGTTTTTGAAAGTAGGGCGTACTGTAAAATTGTCGTTGGTTCCAGGAATACTGGGCGCGCATACCCTTTACGCTGCGAAACTCGAAGATGGCGAGGTGGTCATGCTTTCGTCAGTGAAACCTGTTTCGATGGTCATCGCGCTCAGTGTTGGGATTATGGTTCTTCTGAGCCCACTATTTATTGGCGTGTTGAAATGGACCCATTCCATCGGTCTCTCGATGATTATCTACGGACTGATTGGAGTTAGCTTGGCGTATTTCATCCTACGCAATCACTTCAAAGCACGGTTGGTTTTCGGTAAATCTTGAGCAGGCCGTCATGTTGAGTGTATTGATATAAGCGAAGTCTCAAAGGAATCAATGTGCCTGACAATTAGTACCTAAAGAGGAGAGCCCATCAAACTTCGAGATTCCAAAGTGGCGAGGCTCATTCCCGGCTCCGCCGAAGCTGACCACTCTTTAAGGATTTCAGTACTCGGCACAGTATCAAGGATACATTATTCGAACTCATTAGCTTCTTGCTAGCCGATTCCGGATGAGTAAAAGTCTTACGGGTCACTACAACTTGTTCTACTATCAGGCAGCCAGGTGATGTATCGGAGGCTGTAGAGCTTCCATTCACCACCACGGCGGTCCAAGGGGACAAGGCGTCGATTTTCCAAGGCGTTCTGACGCCGACCTTGATAGCTCAATCATCTGTCGTAAGGCTGCTCTTGCATCGACCAAGTCGGGAATCGAGGCTTCAAGCCAGCAACCCAGCAACCCAGCAACCCAGCAATCCCGCGAATCAGCATTCCTTTCCACCTGATGGCATTTTTTCCCAGGCTTCGTCTCGATTGTTCTCGGGTGTTTCCGCCAACAGGCTCTCAAGGGAAGGTTTCGTACGCCTCAACGGCGCTTCAGAGAGAACAATGCTCAATGGGCTTATGACTGGCTGTTGCCGCTGACCGAAAACTGACCCAGTAGAGGCTGTTGGGGGTGCGGTCAGTTTTCAATCAGCGCCAACATACAGCCCGAAAGATTGTTCGGTGATGAAGCTGCAAATTTGGCCGTTCGATCCGAAAAGCCTGGATGACTTTGCGATGACAGTAGCTGTGGCGCTCAGCTATACACCCGCGGAGCTTATGGCGGAGTCGAGGATATCGCTTGCGTTAGATGAGCTGGTCGGTGAGTGGGGATTCTTCACTGACGAGTTCTGAGTCCACCTAAACCGCTGAATTTCCTCTGTGACAGACGGCCCTGCGCATCGGCAAAGACGAGCCGGATACAGAGGGCTCCGTTGGGGGCGCACCGACTGCTTAAAGCTCTAACCCGACCGGTACCATTTTTTCCCAAGCGTCATCACGTTTGTTCGCAGGGGTTTCCGCTATCAGGCGCTCAAGTGAGAGTTTCGTACGCTTGAGGGGAGGTTCCGAAGAGACCTTAGCCAATGAGCCCGGCGACCGCTCGACCGCTGGGGCCTCGGGATCGAGCACTGGTGCTTTTCGTGTCATGTATTTCCCTCCAGGCTTTGCTGGTATGAGTTTAATGGTCTGGCCAAGGGTGAGGGCATCAGGGTGATGGATGGCTGTAGGCACCTGCTACGTGCAGCTGCACGGAATCCACATTTGCACCCGACCTGGCTTCTCGGTTCTCAGAAGTTGCTCGAAGAGAGCCTAGGCCGAGCTGAAAGCGAGACATGGTCTAAAAGCGATACCACAGAGGTGCAATAGCTATGCATACAATCATTAATTGCAGTCAGGCTCGAAGACGCCTCCGCAGATTGCTTGCGCTGGTCAAGCAAGGCCACACCATTGTCATAACCAGAAACGGTGTAGCGATGTGCAAGCTGAAACGTGTGGAGGCGGGAGAGGAGTCAGCTTGAAACCCCGTACTGCATAGACGTGAGCGAGCACGCTGCATTTCGGTTGTAGAGTTGCTTTTCGGGCGAGCCAGCATCGGCTAGATAATCCGGTCTCGCTACTGTGCTACGGCCGGTAGTTCTAGATATTCCATTGATACCAATGTGCCCTCGCAGATAAAGCGCATTTTCATCAGTAGGCGGCTCCATACCTCGCTGTCCCAGTCCGACGCTTTCAGCAGGTCGCAATAGTCGTATAGAGATTCTTCAAGCGCAGATAGAAACAAGGTGGCATCAACCACGAAATTCTCCGCGTCAAATAGTTGCGATGCATCTCTACGGATTCGCCATCCTCCAGTGGTTTCACCCTGGTGCATGATGCCGCACCTTACATGCTTGTAAAAATGCCTGCTGTGTTCTCGCAGACACGCGAAGCGCTCCACACGGTCGAAGAAGTGGCTGAAGGCGGGGCCGCTTAGTCCTGACTTAGCAGACCCGGTCCAGAAAGATTGCAGCGCCTCAACCATGAGGCACCCACACGCCATCATCGCAAAGCCGTGCTTATGCTCCTTTGACTCGAAGGGCTTGAGATAGCGCTCCTGAAATCTTTGGTAGACGAAATCAGCAATGCTTACCTTGTCCTTTGCGCGTTTGAAAGTTCGGTAGTCAGCGACGGTGACTGTGCTCGAAAGAAAAACATGCGATGGGGCGAGTTTATCCATGTTGAAGGTGTCCGTGAGAGCATTGATGACTGTAGGGACTATGTCGGCCGAGAGCCGGGATACTAAAGAACGTGTCGAAGCTGACGAGCAACCATATCCACGAAAAATGCTCGCTTGCTCAGTCAGTTTTGCACCGATCGCGGTCAGTCAAACGCTTGAGGAACAGACGTTGGCAAGCATTGGTCCTGATACACGAGTGTGTGTTTGGGCCGAAAACTCAAGAAGTCTGTGCACGAGGTGTTGAGGGTTAACAAATGGCGAGCAATATTCTGCATTATTTGACGATGTAGGAACGTTGCTGGACGACCCTCATCCGTATTGAGCCATAGCGGCAAACAAGCTCGCGCGCGTCCTAGTCGGTGACTTAGCGGTAAATTCGGAGAGGTGGCGCGTAATCGATGCGCTAAAGCGCTCTACTCTGTGAGGATTCAGAGGCACTGAAATTGATTTTCAGGAGGACCGGCGCCAGATGGGCGAGGCCGAATCTCAATACTTAAATAATTCATTTAGATGGAAAGGGCTTAACGTTATCACTTTGAACGATCGCAGTAAGCTCGCTATTTTTTAGCATCAAGGTGGCGTTATGTGACGCGAGCAAAGCGATTTCCTTTTTGAGCAATGCGATCTCGTCCCTATGGTCCTTGTTGATGCTCCTGAAATCCTTGAGTTTTTTTGCGATGCTGTTTCTTTGCTCTCGCATATCCACGCCCAGTTTTCGGCGTATTAGATCCGCCATATCAGGATGGTGGTTGTGGATGACGGCTGGGGATATTCCAGTTTCTTCAGCAACGGCAATAATGCTGAGCTTGCGCCCTTTCTCGACTACCCTCGTTCGTCCTTTTTCAATGCGAAGTATCGCCAGTCTAATTTCTTCACGTCTCCTATCCTTTCTCGTTGGGCTCGGGCTGGGGGGATTACTCATAAGCTCTGTACTCCGGATCAAGTTGTGCAATAACGCTTCTACTGCGCTCCAAATCTCTCTGCGCTCTTGCTCTGCCCGATTCACCGATGTCTACGAGATCGATCAGTTCAAGCTGTTGAGCCTCTATTTCGCGCCATGCCGGTAGGTGGGTGTCATCTGCAAGAAAATTCACACAGCCGCCATCCTTTGCGCATCGAGTCTTCTCGATCCCTTCGCCACCTATACAGTTACCTTTGTCGTTAGTGCACCAACCAACAGAAGTAGCGCGAATATAGATATTCGTGGCGATCGACTTGACCATCTGCGCCCGATTTTTATAGGTTTTAATGCTCGCCCGGTATTTTTCAACTTCCGCGGCTAACCCACCAGTTAACGGTGTCGTTTCAAGAAGAAAATGTTCAACCTGCGATTGCTTTTGCTCGCTAAAAGCAAACGCTACGTCTTCGAGAAGACTGGCGTCATGGTCACCATGTTGTGTATAGGAAATTAGCATGTCGAGAGTCGCATGACCAAAATGCTCTTTCGCATAACGGTAGTCGCCATGTCCGCTGCTTACTATGTAGTGAGCGAGAGTGGGTCTGAATTGATGAGAAGCTAAGTTCCAAGTAATCTTTAAGGAATGCGAAAAATCCTTCAAGCGACTATTTACCGCAGCATTGGTAAAGGTTTGAACGCCACCATCATTACCTAGGCCAAGAAATATCGAGTCTTTATGGCGTCGAGCGGAAATGAGTAAGTATTCATCTAGCCCGCTTTCTTCTAGTTCTTGTATGTTAGCGGCTAGCCTATCTCTTAAAACTTGGGTGATTTTAGAGGCAATTTCAGTTGCACGATGAGTGATTTTGTTAACGATCCATACCCTTTGAATTCCTTCAGCTTCCCCACGAATCCAGCATATTTTTTCTCCATCTTCAACGGTATGAAAATTACAGTTGGTTTTCAGAGAAAGTAGTTCGTTGGAGCGAATGCCTGATGTTGCTAGTATAATTAACATGCAAGCAGTAAGGGTTGTCGAAATGGCGGTTCTTAAGTCTCGCAGGTTGCCAGAGAACCCTTCTGCATTCAGATGCGCTAATGAATTTGGTACCGCTACGCGACGCGTTTTCACTTTTAGATTGCTATGATGATACGCGCTGAGTTGCAGCAGATAATCGGCTGATTCAAGGAGGTCTACTGATGTCTTGAGAAGGCTAGCAAGAATTTCATCAGGAAGACGTGCAGTTTTTACGTACGCATTCACTACTGACGCGCCTCCAGCGATTATAAACGCAGAGGATTTTGGCCATGGCTTCGGTAGAGCGTCTGCTAATCCATTAGTATGCTCATGCAGAAGCTCAACAGCCATTAATCTGGTTTTGATGGCGCCGGGTGATAATGGCTTTCCCGTGGCACTAGGAAGATTCTTAATAGAATGGACGTAATTCAGGAATAATAGTGCGCTGACCTTGTTTAGCGATTCAGTGAAATTCTCAATAAAACGGAGGAAGGGCAGCATGTTGTTGTAGCTTGAAATTATGGATTTGCCACGGCGTGGTTTTCCTTGGTAGTTACGAATAAAACTAAGGATAGCTACTTTTACGGAGTGAACAAATTTTAAGGGTGTTTTAGAGAAATCAAGCAGCTTCGAGAAGGCATGCGTTCCGACTGGAAATAAATCGTCAGGCAACTCCCAAACCATATCCCTAAAAAGACTCAAAGGCTTGTGAACGCCGTCCCTGGACATATAGAAGGTCGCTACTAACGAAGCGAATTCGTTGTCTTTGATTGATGTCTGAAGTTCTCTAGCTAGATATGTTCTCAGCACGAGTCATTACTCTCCTTTAGATTATTTCCAAGCCGGATGTGGGGTGTTGCGAGATTTTCTCGTAGCAACATCTACGAGCTTTTTGTCGAACTTAGGAAGGATTTCATTGACGATGGTTCTCAAAATAGCACTATAGGTTTTTTTCCAAGTTCGGGAGCCCAGCTTTGCTCGCTGACGAAGGCAGTAGAAGTAGAAACTGATCAACCTATAGAGGTCGTCAGCAGTGACCACGAAATTAGAGCAGCTAAAGCAGCCAAAAACCTGCACGCACAAACTACCATCCTTCGGCGCGCGGTCGCCGTTTTTGAGATCAGTACAGCTTGCAATGATTGTGGGCTCGGTTTTGTATTCAAGAAGTTCTTTAATCCTCACTTCAACCATAACATGGTGCTTTTTTTTGGAGCCCGCAGGAGCCTGTAGATAATGATCGTTGCTTACTTTAACGCTGTGGTGCGCTAGCGCTGCGGTAGAATAAGGGTCATAGTTGTTCAGCTTGTAAACGTTGTTAATCCAGGTTTTGCGCAGTCTTTCAAAATTTACAACGAGTGGTTTTCCGTCGGTTGATTTAAGCGCATAGCGTCGAGCAATTTTTTTTGTCGCTACATCAATGGCAGTCTTCGCTAATGCTTTGCCTCTGACCCCTGCCTTAGTCTTGTCAGGGGCGACAAATATACGAGAAGGATAGTTGCTTGATTCGCGAACTGCACTATTTCGCAAAGTGATAGTATTGATTACCTTTTCGATAAATGGCGTTGTTTCTACGAAATCTGTCCTACCTTCCTTCGATTCAGGAATTAGCGGAATAGGCTCGTTTTTATTACCTCGGCGCTTATAAAGATTGAGAATGCGCTTTTGAGGATGAAAGGGATGTGCTGTTATAGCTGTAATATCAATCTCTAGCAGTGGCTGCAAATTGGCTCCAGTTTTGTCTGCAAGGGTCATGAGGCAATAGGTGAGTTGCTCACATGTTAGTGGGTTATTTCCTCTAAGAATGTTGCGTACTTCGCTAGATAGCGCATTCTGCAACTGAATATGTTCTCCAGGGGTATAAGATGTCGCACGTGGTGGTTCGCTTGGGTCTTTTTTTGCGAAATATTTGTTGGAGAACCAAGAAGGGCTAATGCTAAATTCACGCTCTATCAGTACCGCTTTGACGCGCGTAAAAATATGGCGTTGCGTGGTTATAGGTTTCATCTCCAAAAATTCTGTGAAACTTTGTATGAAATCCTTAGTAATATCATTGCAGTTCAAGCTGGAATAATGTTCAGTTTTTATTAAGTATTCGCAACAGCCAAATAGATGATTAAGTCCACCAATGCAGTACGTTGCAAGGGTAGTATACGATCGGCTCTGCTGATCAGTAGCTATTGCTGAACTGAGAAGTCGTTGTATGGAGCTAAAGCTTGTAAGAACTATATCGTCGAATCCCTTGCCCAAGAATTTTTTTGAATCGAATGTCCGTTGACCCGTACTATTTTCCGGAAATTCAATACATGGCGCTCTGTCGGTAGTCGCTGACTCGATTTTGAGTTCAATATCAGCATCGGCTTCCGATAGATTCGACTTAAAATTCTTGCGATGCCTCATTTGCCACCTCTGCGTAATACTCAGCCATATTGTTTTGCATGGTATCTAAGACGCTATCGTCAACTAGCTCTATAAAATGAAGGTATATTTCGGTCGTCTTGATGCTCGAATGCCCCAGTCTGTCTCTTACGTAGATGAGTGGTTCCATCGGAAGATTCATTTTCTTCAAAACGAACAGTGTATGAGTAGCGTATGTATGCCGCAGAATATGCGGGTTTAATTTAAAGGGGAGAGCCAGTTCTTTGTAAAGGGTATTCAGGCCGCGGCCACCATTCGAAAAGCGTTTTCCATGCTCAGTTAAGAACAGTAGTTTTTTATCTTCTTTATCGTTGCACAGGGAAGCCCTTGTTTGGCGATCATATTTGGTATAGCTCCATAAATCGTTCATCAGCGAGGCGGGAATATCTATTTGTCGAATTTTATTGTTTTTGGTCTTCATCTCGTCCGGATTTAGTTTGATGCGGTAGTTCATTTTCGAAGCTGGATATTCCTTCGGGTCTACAATGTATTTTGTTGGGAACGTCAATAATTCTTGCTTTCTTAGGCCGCATGCTAGGCCTAAGCGTGTTATGAGTTTTAACTCAAGGTTCGCAATGGCCTCCATGGTGATGGCGATTTGAGTCCTACTGAGTATGCTGATAGTAGTGATACTCGCCTTGCGGCCATTTGAGACTCCTCTATTACCTCCAGTAGTATCCTTCTTTACAAGTCCTGGCTTATTATCTTTCAAGAGTTCTTTCTTGCCCTGCCAAGGCAAATTCTGGATCCAACATTCTTCAAGTGCATATTCATAAAAACGATATATGATTCGCAGGCGATCATTTACTGTGCTTGGCTCCAATCCACACTCAGCCATACTCCAATTACGGTACTTATCTATAGTGGTGTGCTTGGACGTTCTGGTGGTGACTTTCCAGTCGTACCCGTTAGCCTCGCAAAAGCCAAAGAAATCATAAAGACCTCTGCCGTATTGGTCCCATGTTGCAAGATTGTTAGCTCTACCTTCTACAGTGCATACGTAAATAAGAAAATTTAATACGTGCCATTGAATATTCATAAATGCATCAAGCAAGATTGGAAATCCAGGATAGGCGATATCTGAAATTTTAAAGTCGCTTGTGCTGAATGTAAGTCTCACTGGGGGCACCTGATATGTTTTTTAAAGAGTGAGGCAGATTCTATTTTTGAAGTGGGTTAAAGATTTAATCGCACTTCAATTCATTTGGTGGCTAAAAGTTAGTTCGGCTTGATGTTGGTGTCAAACATTTTTTTTGAGCTAGGTGGTGCAGGTTTTGTTACTTTGAAAGTTTTGTACTGTTGTTCGCTGTTTAAAACGATCTCACACTTTTTATTGATAGCCTTGTGCGTCCGAGGTTTCATTGTTGGATTCTGTAATGTTGACCTCCAATTCGAACCATACTTAATTAGTTATTATATTCTTTTTGGTAAGTAATTTTTTTTGTCTCGCGTTGGTAAAGCCTGCTTATGCCATTAGGATTTTGGGTTTTTTGAGGGCGCGAGCCATTCCCCCCCTCCGAATGGACTGATTTTTTATTTGGTGAGAGGGGAAAGAGTCAAGGAATAGGGGGGGAGGGGATAGGATAGGAAAAGTAACAGTTGTTACTCTACCTTTCAGATAAATGAGCGGCCGCATGAACTCCCACGGCTCTAGCAGCAATATAGGATAAGTCCTACACACTAAAGGGAAAGCGACTACGATCAAACTCAGTGTCGCGTAAGGAAGTGTTTAGGTTATTTGTTTATCTGAATGTTGTAAGTTGCTTGTAGAGTATTGAACAGGCAGGATTTGTCCGGGTTTTTTGAGTGTTAAACAAATGACCTGTGGAAGTCACAAGTATCGCGCACCGTAGCGCCGGTTCAATGGACCACGCGCTCAACCGGGCAGTCATGGCGACCCGGTGAGCGCGGTGTTCTGTCAGTGGCTGGAGCGTCCGGTCATCTCCAGCGCCATGTCGCTGGCGTAGCTGTCGGTCATCCCGGCGATGAAGTCGATCATGCGCAGAAACGAGGTGTGCAACGGGCCATGGGGATCCGGCGCATTGTTGCCCAGCAGATCGAGGATGCGTCGGCTTTTGAACGACGGCGTGCGTCCGCCATGTTGCTCCAGCGCGGCGCCGCAGAACGCGTTGAGGAGAATTTCCAGGGTGGTGTAGGCGCCGATTTCATGCAGCGTCTTTCGCTTGTCCTGAAAAATCTTCTTGCGCGCAATGTCCTTGGCGTTCAGCACGCAGCGTTTGGCCGGGCCGTGCATGTGTTCCACCAGGTCGCCGTGCAGAGTGCCTGCCAGCAATGCGTCCTGTTGTTCGACGAACGCCCTGGCGGCGGCGTTGGTCAAGTGCTCAATGGCCTTGCCGCGCAGGATCGCCAGTTTGCGTCGACGCGAATCCTGCGGGCCGAGCTGGCGATAGGTTTCCGGCAGATCGTCTCCCACCAGGCCGAGCAGCAGCGATTCAACCTCCGCGTACTCCAGCAGTTCCATTTCCAGGCCGTCTTCGAGGTCGATCAGCGCATAGCAAATGTCGTCAGCCGCTTCCATCAGGTATACCAGCGGGTGCCGCGCCCAGCGTTGGTCTTCCAGTTGTGGCAGGCCGAGCTTGTGGGCGATCTGCTCCAGCAGTGGCAGTTCGCTCTGATAACAGCCGAACTTGTGCTTCTTGTAGCCCAGCGAGTCGGCGTGACGTGCGGTCCACGGATACTTCAGATACGTGCCGAGGGTGGCGTAAGTGAGGCGGGTGCCACCGTCGAACTGGTGATACTCAAGCTGAGTCAGCACCCGAAAGCCCTGCGCATTGCCTTCGAAATTGAGGAAGTCACCGCGCTCGGCTTCGCTCATGCCGTCGAGCCAGCCGCGCCCGGCGGCTTGCTGGAACCAGTGACGAATGGCGTCTTCACCGGAGTGGCCGAACGGCGGGTTGCCGATGTCATGGGCCAGGCAGGCCGATTGCACGACCATGCCCAGATCGCTCGGGTCGCACCAGTCGGGCAGGGCGCCGCGCAAGGTTTCGCCGACGCGCATGCCCAGCGAGCGGCCGACGCAGCTGACTTCCAGCGAGTGGGTCAGACGGGTGTGGATATGGTCGTTACTCGATACCGGATGCACCTGGGTCTTGCGCCCCAGACGGCGGAAGGCGCCGGAGAAGATGATGCGGTCGTGGTCTTTGTGGAACGGGCTGCGGCCCAGCTCTTGCGGGCTGTGCAGCGGTTTTCCAAGGCGTTCGCGGTTGAGCAGGGTCTGCCAATCCAAGGCTGGTTCTCTCCGTCGGTGACTGGGATGACTGTTGCCCTAGCTTCCCGGTTCAGGCTCGCACCTGCAAGCGGAACTACAGGCCCGCAGCATCAATATCGATCAGCAGCAGGCGCTCGCCGTTATCGAAGAACTGTCCGGCGGTCAGGCAATACTGGTTGCTCGTGGCGTCGCGGTAGGTGCTGGACAGCGTCAGGCGACGTTCCTCCCAGCCTTCGGCGAGCAAATGATAGAAGTACGGACGCCATGACCAGTTGTGGCCCAGGTAGCGGTTATCGGCGACCCAGCCGTTGTTGCGCCATTCAAGGTTAGGCGTGAGTTGGGTGCCATGCCGGTCACATTGGTAGAACCGCAGCAACCACGGAAAGGCTTCGAGTTGCGGCAGCGCACTGAGCGGTGCGTGGGCCTGAGCCCAGGCCTGGAGAATCGCCATCAGTTCGCTGAGCTGGTGACGCATTTGCATCAGGCGCCCGCGTTCGGCCAGTTTCTGCCGCACGTAACGCTGGCGCAATTCAGCGAAGCGCTGCACGAAGGCATCCGTTGGATAGAACGCCTCCTGCGCCCGGGCAAACAGGAAGCCCTGAACGTAGCGCGAACCGCATTCCAGAGCGAAATTGAGCTGGGCCTCGGTTTCCACACCTTCGGCAATGATCCAGCAGCCGGTCTTCTCGGCCATTTGCGCCAGTGCTTTGACCACGTCACTGCTCGGCCCGCCGAGTGCGGCAGCCTGGAACAGGCGCATGTCGAGTTTGAGGATGTCCGGCTGCAAGGCCAGCACCCGATCGAGCTGCGAATAACCGGCGCCGAAATCATCAATCGCAATCCGCGCTCCCGCGTCGCGATAACGCGCCACCACTTCGGCCAGACGCTGACTGTTGCCGCCCAGCTCAGTGATCTCGAACACGATGCGTTGCGGGTCGACGTCGTGTCGCACCATTTGCTTGAGGCTGGGCAACGGCTGATCGGCGCGCAGGCGACTGATCCAGCGCGGCGACATGTTCAGGCTGAGAAACCACTCGGCGGGGGCTTCATGCAGTCGGCTCAGGGCGTTGTCGCGGATCTGTCGGTCGAGGCGGCGCAGGGCGATGGCGGGTGTGCGCGGGTCGGCGAACAACGGCCCGACCGAGGCCAGTTGGCCATCGGACTGGCGCAGGCGACCCAATGCTTCGACGCCTGCAATACGCCCGGTGGCGGTATCGATGAAAGGTTGAAAGCAGGCGAGCGGTTGCCCGTCGATCACGGGGCCTCCTTAGTCGTTCTTGTTCTGGGTGAACCCCGCCGACCGGGTAGGCGCGCGGGATTGAACCTCCGGGTAAAGAGGTTCATCCCGCAGATATTGCAAGAATGCAGCCAGATGCGCCGGCTCAGCGTTTGCCCGAGCTCTGCATCACCAGTCTGATCAGCGGCCCGAGGCTGGTGCCCAGCCGTATCAGCCGGGTCAGCCCGCCGACACCGCCGTTTTTTGCGCCTTTGCCGGTGATGAAGCCCAGCAGGGTGACGGCGGCCACGCCCCAAAGCGGCGCGTGCTTGATGCCGAAGCCGCCTTGCAGGTTTTGCGTCATCCCGCGCATGCGCTGCAAGGGTTGCAGCACTTGCCCGGCTTCATGGCGGATTTCCTGCCGGTGCATTTCCATACGCAGGCGGATCAGTGCCTTGCGCATTTCCCGGCGCGAGCTGTTGTGTGGCAGTTCAGGCAAGCTCATGGCAGCAGGCGCTCCCGATCGTTGGCCAACTCTTCCAGCGTGCCGTGGAAGGGCGAGGATTCATCAAAGACGGCTGCTTTGAGGCGTAGCCCACAGAAAGCGGCGGCCAAGGTGTAGAACACGCACAGGCCGATGATTGCCGCCAGGCGATAAGTGTCCCAGAACACGATCAGCACCAGCGTCGACAGACCGACCAGCAACAGCAGGGCAAACACCAGCGCCAGGCCTGCGAACAGCAACAGGCTGACGGTGCGTGCTTTCTGCTCCTGCAATTCGATGCCGAACAGTTCGACATGGCTGTGCAGCAAGCCGAGAACAGCGGCGCCCAGACGCCGCGTGGAGGATGAAGTGCCCGACCCCAGGCCGGATTCGCCGATCGACATGATCAGCGCCGAGTGGCCAGCAGGCCAATCAGAAAGCCCACCCCGGCAGCGATGCCCACCGACTGCCAGGGATTGGCCGACACGTAGTCTTCGGTCGCGGTGACGGCCGCCTGACCGCGATCGCGCAGGGTGTCTTCGGTCAGCTTCAGGGTTTCACGGGCGCGCAACAGGCTGTCGTGGATCTGCTCACGCAGCTCATCGGCCTGATCGCCCGCCAGCGTCGCGGTGTGTTCGAGCAACCGCTCGGTGTCGGCGACCAGAGTCTGGAAGTCGTTCATCAGGATTTCTTGAGCGGTCTTTGCCTTGATGCTGGCCATGGGTGGATCTCCGTAAGTGACGTCTGAAGCGTTCGAGTATGAGCCTTGCGCGAAGGTTCAGTACAAATGACTGGTACAGCTTTTGCTATGTCCTGGTGCGTTGTGCCGCGCTCGTGCGCTGTTGGCGGGCGTACATGCAGCAAAACCTTAACTCAAATAATCCTGGTTCGTGTCAGGACATCGACCTTGTGCGCCAAAGCGGTTCACTGCAGCGTCACTGCGGTGCCTGGCCGGGCACAACTTGGTGCATGAATTGTCCGCGCGAACCGCTTTGGTGCCTTTTTAGCCTTCAGGTCTGCCTCTTTATGGAAAATCTGCAAAGCGCTGTGGACACGCTGGTCCACAGTTCCAACACGTTGTTCATTCTGATCGGTGCGGTGATGGTGCTGGCGATGCACGCCGGTTTCGCCTTCCTTGAAGTCGGCACGGTGCGCCAGAAAAATCAGGTCAACGCGCTGTCGAAAATTCTCAGCGACTTTGCCGTTTCGACGCTGGCCTATTTCTTTATAGGCTATTGGATCTCCTATGGGGTGACCTTCATGCAGCCGGCGGCGGTGCTGAGTGCGGATCACGGTTATGGTCTGGTGAAGTTTTTCTTCCTGCTGACCTTTGCCGCGGCGATTCCGGCGATCATCTCCGGCGGGATTGCCGAGCGTGCGCGATTCGTTCCGCAGTTGTGTGCGACAGCGCTGATCGTGGCGTTCATCTACCCGTTTTTCGAGGGCATGATCTGGAACGGCAACTACGGTCTGCAAGCCTGGCTGACGGCACGCTTTGGCGCGGCGTTCCATGATTTCGCCGGTTCCGTGGTGGTGCACGCCATGGGCGGCTGGCTGGCACTGGCAGCGGTTTTGCTGCTCGGTCCGCGCAACGGGCGTTATCGCGAAGGGCGCCTGGTGGCGTTCGCGCCATCGAGCATTCCG
Organism: Pseudomonas sp. m6p; assembly: GCF_055760375.1. NCBI lineage: Bacteria > Pseudomonadati > Pseudomonadota > Gammaproteobacteria > Pseudomonadales > Pseudomonadaceae > Pseudomonas > Pseudomonas sp. m6p. The sequence goes on along the minus strand of NZ_CM147084.1, from coordinate 3,697,265 downwards.
TTTCTGGCGCTCGGTTCGTGGATTCTCATCGTCGGCTGGTTCGGCTTCAACGTGATGAGCGCGCAGACCTTGCAGGGCGTCAGCGGTCTGGTGGCGGTCAACTCGTTGATGGCCATGGTCGGCGGCACCGTGGCGGCACTGATCGCCGGGCGCAATGACCCAGGCTTCCTGCACAACGGCCCGCTGGCCGGGCTGGTAGCCGTCTGCGCCGGTTCCGACCTGATGCATCCGGTAGGCGCGCTGATAACTGGCGCACTGGCCGGTGCCTTGTTCGTCTGGTGTTTTACCGCCGCGCAAGTCAAATGGCGCATCGACGACGTCCTCGGCGTATGGCCGTTGCACGGTCTGTGCGGCGTGTGGGGCGGGATCGCCTGCGGCATCTTCGGCCAGACTGCGCTGGGGGGGCTTGGCGGGGTCAGCCTGATCAGTCAGTTGATCGGCAGCGCGCTGGGTGTGCTGGTCGCACTGATCGGCGGATTCGCCGTCTACGGCGTGATCAAGGCCTTGCACGGCCTGCGCCTGAGTCAGGAACAAGAGTATTACGGCGCCGACCTGTCGCTGCACAAGATCGGCGCGGTGAGCCAGGACTAGGCTTCCTCGTCTTCCGCGCCGGGATAGAAGCCGTGCAGCAGACGATAGCGATCAATGCGCACCTGATCGATTTGCTCCTGCACCTTGTGCGCTGGCAGGCCAAGCATGACCAAGGCGTGGGAGGCGAGCATCAGGCTCGATTCCAATAGCTCCGGCACCACTTCGCTGGCGCCGGCGGCTTTGAGTTCAGCCCATTGGCTGTCGTCGCGGGTACGCACCAGAATCGGTATCCGCGCATTGAGCCGGCGCGCTTCCTTGAGAATCCGCAGGCTGACATCGCTCTGATCCACGGCGATCACCAGCAGCCGGGCGCGCAACAGTCCGACGGCGGTCAGCAGGTCGCCGCGCGCAGAATCGCCGTAATGCACCTTGCTTTCGCCGGCTGCGGCTTCCTGCACACGTACCGGATCGTTATCCAGCGCGATATAAGGCTGATTGGCATTGCGCATGAAGCGGCCGATGGATTGACCGACACGGCCGTAACCGCAGATCACCACATGTTGATCCAGCCCGGCATTGAGGGCGCTGATTTCCTCGATTTGCGCCTCCTGGTTCGGCTTGCGGTGCAGGCGCGCGGCCATTTGCGGCGCGGCGCGCAATAGCAGAGGCGTCAGCAGCATCGAGCAGAAGGTTGCCGCCAGCAGCAGGGCGCCCAGCTCCGCAGGCAGCATCTGGTTTTGCTGCATTTGCGCCATTAACGCGAAGCAGAATTCCCCACCCTGCGCCAGGGCCAGGCCGCTGCGCCAGGCGGTTTCGTGATCACTGCCGCGCCATTTCACCAAGAGCGCGACGACCGTGCCCTTGATCAGCATCAGGCCGAGGGTCAGGCCGAGAATCAACACACTGTGGCTGACAAACAGTTGCAGGTCGATCAGCATGCCGATGCTGACGAAAAACACCCCGAGCAGAATGTCGCGAAACGGCCGGATGTCAGCTTCGATCTGATGGCGATAGTGGCTTTCGCCGAGCAGCATCCCGGCCAGAAATGCGCCAAGGGCAGGGGACAGGCCGAGCAGGTGCGTCAGCCAAGCGGTCAACAGCACAATCACCAGCGCCAGCAGCACGAACAATTCCGCCGAGCGCGAGGCCGCTACTTCATGAAACAGCCGTGGCAGCAACCAGCGGCTGGCCAGCAACAGACCGAAAAACAGCACCACGGTCTTCACCAATGTCAGCGGCAAGGCCCAGTACCAGGCTTGCGCGCTGCTTCCGGCGAACACTGGCACCAGAGTCAGCAACAACACCGCCACCACGTCCTGAAACAACAAGACCCCGACCGCGTTCTGCCCGTGACTGCTGAACACTTCGCCCAGGCTACCCAACTCCTTGGTGACAATCGCCGTCGACGACAGCGACAGCCCGGCGCCGAGCAACAGGGCCGGCGCCAGCGGCATGCCCAACAGGAGCAGAACCAGCCCGAGCAATCCAGTGCTGAGCAATACCTGCTGGCTGCCCAGGCGGAACACCACCTGACGCAGCGCGATCATCTTCGACAGGGAAAACTCCAGGCCCAGCGAGAACAGCAGAAACACCACCCCCAGTTCGGCCACATCCGGGAGATGTTCGCTCTCGTTCACCCAGTTGAAAGCGGTCGGCCCCACCATCAGGCCCACGCAAAGATAGCCCAGCACCGGCGGCAAGCGCAGGCGGCGGAACAGGGCAATCATCACCAGGGAGGAGGCGAGGATGATCAACAGGTTGGCAAACACAAGACACTCCGATGTCAGGCTCAGGCTTCTCAAGCGTAGAGGCAAAAAGCGCGGAAGCATCGCCTGATTGGCTTTTCCGTGGACTGATTTGCATCAGGGTTTTGCATGTTTGCTGCGGTGCGCCGGCCATCTGGCTGCGCCGGCTCGACGGGTTTTCGAGGCGGGCCTAGAATAAACGCTCATTTTTTCGGTTGAGCGATCATGCTTCCTGAATGTCAGTTGTTCGGCACCTTGGGATGCCATCTGTGCGAGGTGGCAGAAGCCGAGTTGATGCCGTTTGTCGAGCACGGTCTGCTGGTGGAACTGGTGGATATTGCAGAGGATGAATCCTGGTATGAGGCGTACAGCCTGCGGATCCCTGTATTGCGCCGAGTGGATACTGGTGCAGAACTGAATTGGCCGTTCAGTGCCGATCAGGTGGTGGCATTCCTGCGCTGAGCGATTTGTCATCCGCTGGTCGCGAGCGACCTTCCTCCCGTTGGCACTCTGCGGGTTATTCGTTTACTGTATGCGCATACAGTAATTGGGTTGGCCTGCTGCTTGTGAAGTCTTGAGCAGGTGAATCCGGCAGTCAGAGGGACGAACCGTGGTCAATGTCGAACAGTTGAAGAACAGCGTGAACCGGATGTCGGTTGACGTGGTGCGCGAGGCGGTCCTCGAGTTGCGCCTGGACGGGCTGGTCACGGAGGGCAAGACGCCGTTCAACAAACTGCACTTCAACACCTGCTTTGCCGAGATCGAAGCGCTGTTCCAGCGTGCCGGTTATCACAAGCAACTGGATGTGGTCGGTTATCAGGGGTTGTTGTACGCCTTGTATGACCCGGGACGCTGGGAGGCGGTCGATGTGTTGCGCTGGCTCAAGGAGTTCACCGAAGCGGCGGCACTCAAGTCGATTCCGGCCTGAGGCGGGCCGCAGATTGCGCACTAGGTTCGTTTCGCTCAGTGTTGGATAATGCCGGCCTGCATTGAGGGTTCGAATTTCCGTATGTCCACACCAACGTTTTCTGCTGCGCAGAATCAGGCCAGCACCCTTTACCTTCCTCCGGGGGCCTGGGCGACCGTCCTTGACTGCCTGTGTGAGCATTTCAGCGCGATCAGTCGCGAGCAATGGTTGGACCGGATCGTCCGGGGGCGGGTGCTGGACGGTCAGGGTCAGCCGATTGCGCTGGATCTGCCGTACAAGGAAGGGCTTCGCATTCATTACTTCCGTGAAGTGCCGGATGAAAAGCCGATTCCAGTGGTCGAGTCGATCCTGTATGCGGATGAACATCTGGTGGTAGCGGACAAACCGCATTTTCTGCCGGTGACACCGGCCGGTGAGTATGTCGAGCAGACGTTGCTGCGCCGCCTGATCCGCCGCCTGGACAACCCCCATCTGGTGCCATTGCACCGCATCGACCGGCACACTGCCGGGCTGGTGATCTTCTCGGCCAACCCACAAACCCGCTCGGCTTATCAGTCGCTGTTTCCGACCCGGCAGATCGATAAACGCTATGAGGCGATTGCCCGTGCGCTGCCGGAGCTGGAGTTTCCCCTGGTGCACAAAAGTCGCTTGATAGACGGCGAACCGTTCTTCCGCATGCAGGAAGGCCCGGGTCTGGCGAACACTGAAACGGCGGTGGAGGTCCGGGAAAAGAACGGTGATCTGTGGCGCTACGGTCTGTATCCGGTGACCGGCAAGAAGCATCAGTTGCGGGTGCACATGACTGCGCTGGGCGCAAGTATCTGCAACGATCCGTTTTATCCGCAAGTGTTGAAAGACGTTGAGGATGACTACGCCAATCCGCTCAAACTGCTGGCGCAAGGGCTGCGGTTTGTCGACCCTGTCACCGGTGAGACGCGCGAGTTCGAGAGCCAGATCACCCTGCAGTGGTGACACCATTTACTTTTACGTACCCATGAAAAAGCCCGCATCAATGCGGGCTTTTCTGTATCCGGTGTCGACGTAAAGATTACAGCTCTTTAACGGTACGAACCTGATCCTTGTTGATGCGGGTCTCTTTGCCGTCCAGCTGCTTGAACTCGTAGAAGCCCGAATCTTCGTCATATTTCGGGGTGTCGACGGCCTGGATTTCGCGACCGTCATTCAAGGTGATCACTGTTGGCGACGAGCAACCAGCGAGCGTTGCCAGGCCCAGTGCGAGCATGAAAGTGGCGAGGGTCCGTTGAGTCATGAGTGTGTCTCCGAATGGGAATACTTTTGGTTACTGAGCTTGAGACGTATACAAGGCGTGAGAGTTCCTTGAATGCTGTCAGTCTGACACAGTGTTATGCGCATTTAACAGTTCGGGGGTATTCAGGTTGGCCAGTCGCGGGTCGTTGTCCGGGCATTGCAGGGCCGTTGCGCCGAGGTTGCGCATGACCCGGCCGGGGCTGCGTTCTCCGGCGTTCCAGGCGGTTTCGAACGCGGGCAGCCGGGCCACCGGAATCACGCACAGCAGGGGCTCCCAATGGTCGTCATGGCGCAACATTAAAGGTTTGTCAGGAAACTGGCCGGCAGTTGCACGCATGTCGTGCAGCAGCGCTGCGTCGATGCGCGGCACATCGCAGGGCAAGACCAGCAGATGGGGCAAGCGCGCAGCCTTGAGCCCCGCGAGGATGCCGGCCAAGGGGCCTGGAAAGTCCTCTTCTTCATCACTCACCAGTTGGTCGGCGTAGGCAGCATAACGCTCGCGATTGCGATTGCAGGAGATGATCAGATCGTCAGTCAGCGGTCGCACCTTGCGCTGCAAATGCGCAATCAGCGCTTCACCCTGCCATTCGACCAGCCCTTTGTCCTGGCCGCCCATGCGCTGGCCGCGTCCGCCTGCCAAGAGCAGAATGGAGCAGGGGGGCAATGGCGTATTCGGGGTCATGGCAGCTCTCCAGCAGGGCGGCGAAAAATTCAGGCGCTGTGATATAACACCGGGCTGTTTCTCCTACAACTGGACGAGCCTAATGAAAGCCAAGGCCGATGTACCTTTCGCACCGCTGAATATTGCGGTGCTGACTGTCAGCGATACCCGAACCCTGGAAACCGACACCTCAGGCCAAGTCTTTGTCGACCGCCTGACTGCTGCCGGCCACCGTCTGGCCGAACGGGTGCTGCTCAAAGATGACCTGTACAAGATCCGCGCACAAGTTGCCCACTGGATTGCCGAGGATGTGGTACAGGTTGTATTGATTACCGGCGGCACCGGTTTTACCGGGCGTGACAGCACACCTGAAGCCGTGGCTTGTCTGCTCGACAAGCAGGTTGACGGGTTTGGCGAGCTGTTCCGACAGATATCGGTGGCTGATATCGGTACGTCAACCGTGCAATCGCGGGCACTGGCCGGTCTGGCCAATGGCACGCTGGTATGTTGCCTGCCAGGTTCGACCAATGCGGTGCGCACCGGGTGGGACGGCATTCTCGCCGAACAGCTGGATTCGCGGCATCGGCCATGCAACTTCGTTCCTCACCTGAAACAGGCGGCGCCTTGTGAATCCCGTGGGTAAGCCGGGCAAGACCGGCAGCCTGATGCCCGTCGAGGAAGCGCTGGCTCGCCTGCTGCAAATGGCCGAGGCCACGCCGATTGTCGAGCGCGAGTTTCTGCCATTGGCGCAGGTCGAGGGGCGAGTGCTGGCCGAAGACCTGGTTTCGACGCTAGACCTGCCGCCTTGGCCAAACAGTGCCATGGATGGTTATGCCTTGAGGCTGGCGGATTGGACCGGCGCACCGCTGCCGGTCAGCCAGAAGGTTTTCGCCGGGCAAGCGCCTGCCCCCTTGAAGCCCGGCACCTGCGCGCGGATCTTCACCGGTGCGCCGGTGCCTGCTGGTGCCGACTGTGTGGAAATGCAGGAGAACGCCGAAGTCCAAGCCGACGGCAGTGTGCGCTTCGTTGAAATCATGAGCCTCGGCCAGAACATTCGTCCACAAGGCCAGGAAACCACCGTGGGTGAGTTGATCCTGGCGGCAGGCACAAGGCTGGGACCGATCGAACAAGGTCTCGCGGCATCGCTGGGATGTGACGGGCTGAATGTGGTGCGCAAGGTCCGAGTGGCGGTGCTGTCCACCGGCGATGAACTGGTTGAGCCGGGCCAGCCGCTGGGGCCGGGGCAGATTTACAACAGTAATCGGGTGGTGTTGTGCAGTTGGTTGCAGCGATTGGGCTGTGAGGTGATCGACGCGGGCATTCTGCCGGACGATCTGGACACCACCCGAGCGCGTCTGGGCGACTTGCAGGATGTCGACCTGATTCTTTCAACCGGCGGGGTTTCGGTCGGGGAAGCAGATTTTCTGGGTGTTGCATTGAGGGAAGAGGGCGAGCTGGCATTGTGGAAACTGGCAATCAAGCCAGGCAAGCCGCTGACGTTCGGCCATTTTCGCAACGTGCCAGTCATTGGCCTGCCCGGAAACCCCGCTTCGACGCTGGTGACGTTTGCCTTGCTGACGCGACCTTACTTGCTGCGGCGTCAAGGTGTAAGAGACGTTGTGCCGCTGAAGTTTACGGTGCCAGCAGGTTTCGTCTGGCCTGTGGCCGGCCATCGGCGTGAATACCTGCGTGGTCGACTCGAGCAAGGACGGGCCATCATTTATCGCAATCAAAGCTCTGGTGTGTTGCGCAGCGCTGCCTGGGCGGATGGCCTGGTAGAAGTGCTGGAGGGCCACACGCTCGTAGAAGGTGATGAAGTCGGGTTCATTCCCCTGAGCGACCTGCTCGACTGACTCTGATCCTCGCTGAGCCTGACCTTGCAACTGCAGGCTCGACGCATGAAAGCGTCGATCCTGCATTCTCCCGGGTCAATTGCTCATCAGCGTGACCAACTGATCGAAGCGACTGTTGGCAACCCAACCCAACAGTCCCATTATTACTGCCGTTGCACCTGCCGAATAGGCGAGGCGGTGCTTGATTGTTCTTACATCTGCGCGGACTTCATCCATATCCCGGCGTATGTATTTGAGGTGGGTTTCCAGTTCGGTCACGCGCGGCTCCATTTGTGCTTCTCCAGCGGTTCTGGCGCTCTTTTTGAAATCGGATTTGTGACTGCTGCGACTTTCGTTGAGAGGGGCAATCGGACGGGTTGAAACTCTGGCTTCATGGCTGGACATGGACATATCCGTCAGCTGTTTTCACTGTCAGCGCGCTGGCCTTTCCGTCATTCGAACTGTCACCAGCTCCGAGGGGGTATCCACTCATTCCCTGCACATCCTTGTGTTGTTAAAAAAACGAAAATTGATACTGCCTGTACAAGGTGTATCAAGGATCGAGTCCGGTCAATTGAGCCGATTCCTTACCTGTTGTAAGAAAAAATACCGCTGTGTAGGACGTGACAAGCCGGGCGCTTGAATTAAATGGTGCTCCGATGGCTTTTTTGCCTGTGCCGGTGGTCAAGATGTTTCATACCGATTCAATTGTGGGGAGTGACCGTTATGAGTGAACGCAGGGCGCTGTTGATTCTGCATGGCAAGCAGGCACTCAATGAGGCGGTTCGCGCCGCTGTCGAAGCAAAGCGAAAGCAGGGATGGGAGTTGGCAGTACGCCTGACCTGGGAGGCCGGTGACGCTCAGCGTCTGGTGGAAGAAGCTTTGGCGGGTGGCTACTCGCAGATCATTGCGGGAGGCGGGGATGGGACATTGCGCGATATCGCTGAAGCCCTTGCCAGGCATCCGCACAAGGCCAGTCTGGTGCTGTTACCGCTGGGCACGGCCAACGACTTTTCCCGTGCGGCGGGGATTCCGCTGGAGCCGGCCGAGGCGCTTGAGCTTCTCGATGTACCGCCGCGCGACATTGACCTGGGCGCAGTCGGCGAGCAGATTTTCCTCAACATGGCGACCGGTGGTTTCGGCAGCCAGGTTACAGCCAATACCTCCGAGGATCTGAAAAAAGTACTCGGCGGGGCCGCCTATCTGTTCACCGGTTTATCGCGCTTCAGTGAGTTGCACGCGGCCTACGGCGAACTGCAGGGACCGGACTTTCACTGGCGTGGCGAGCTGCTGGCGCTGGGAATCGGCAATGGCCGTCAGGCGGGTGGCGGGCATGAATTGTGTCCACAGGCACTGGCGGATGATGGCCTGTTGGACATCAGCATTTTGCCGGCACCGCAGGAGTTGGTCGGTACGCTGAAGACCCTGCTCAGTGACGGCTTCGGCATCGACAATATGTTTGTAAGAGCCCGCCTGCCCTGGGTCGAAATCAAGGTCGCCGAGGGCTTGAGCATCAATCTTGACGGTGAGCCGCTTGAAGGCGACAGCCTGCGCTTCGAGGCGCGCCCTGCGGCCTTGCGGGTGCATTTGCCCGAGCATTCGCCGCTATTGGGCGGTGCCGGGTCGATCAGTCGTCAAGACTGATGATCTGTTCGCGCACGGCGAACAGGACCAGACCCGCCACGTCGTAGATCTGCAGGCGTTTCATGATCTGCGAGCGGTGGGTTTCGACGGTCTTGATGCTCAGGCCCAAGCCGTTGGCGATCTCCCGAGTGGATTTGCCGCGCACGATCAACCGCAGGATTTCCAGTTGACGGGCTGTCAGGTTGTGCGAATCGGCGACCTCCGGCGGGTTTTTCTGCGTACGGGTCAGGGCCTGGTTGATCACGGTGTGGGCGATCGCCGGGCTCAGGTAACGTTCGTTGTTACGCAGGGCTTCGAGGGCATGTTCAAGTTCGGTGGCCGTGGTGTCCTTGAGCAAATAACCGTGCGCTCCGGATTCCAGTGCCTGCATGATCAGCGCCGGATCGGTGTGCATCGACAAAATCAGCACTTTGCTCTGGGGCCGCACCCGCTTGAGCCGTTGCAGGGCTTCAAGGCCACCGGTTTCCTTCATCGAGATATCCAGCAAGACGATATCGGGCGCCAGATGCTCGACCATTTCAAGCAACTGCGAGCCATCGCTGGCTTCGCCAACGACGGCGTAACCGGGAATGTCGAGCACCAGAGCGCGCACGCCGGCTCTGATCAGCGAGTGGTCATCCACCAGAAGTAAGTTACAAGTCAACGCATAACCTTATTCGTACTGGCCCGCTCGAGTGCACGGGGCGCCCAGGGGAATAGTGCTTCGATTTGAGTGCCTTTGCCCGGCTCGCTGATGACGTTCAGCGTGCCGCCCAATTGTTCGATCCTCTCGGCCATCCCGGCCATTCCACGCTGTCCTTCCCGACCCGGATCTGCAGCAGGCGCGAAGCCTTGGCCATCGTCGCTGATCAACAACGTCAGCCCTTGTGGCAGGCGCTGCACACGGATCAACAGGTTGCTGGCCTGCGCGTGGCGCAGAATGTTGGTCACCGCTTCCTGGGTGATGCGAAAGGCGGCGACCGCCATTTCTTCCGGAATGCCGTTGAGTCGCTGCTGGCAATCGAGGCTCCAGTGCACCGATGTGTTGGCCAGAGTCTTGAGCAAGTGCGCACGCAGGCTGGCTTCCAGTCCGAGGCTGGTCAACTGGCGCGGGTTGAGAATGGCTGAGACGTCGCGCACCTTGTTGAGGGTTTCTTCGAGGGTGTCGCAGAGTGTCGAGCATTGCTCTTGCAAGTCGGTTGGCAAACGTCTTTTCAGCCATTCACTTTGCAGTTTGGCTGCTGTCAGTAACTGACCGATGTCGTCATGCAGTTCACGGCTGAGGCGGTGGCGTTCGTTTTCCTGGACTTCCAGCAAGCGGTCGGCGAGTTCCTGGGGCTGGAACTTGATCGATTTGCGCGACAGCCGATATTGCACCCAGACACAAGCAGTGGCGGCCATGTTCAACAGCAGCAGTCCCAGCGAAAGCGGTGCTGACAAACCGTAGGTCAGCAGGCAGCCGGCGGTGGCAGTGACACACAATATGAGTGTGAACCGGCGTGCATTTTCCCGGGACGGTGGCCATGTGGTGATTGACTTGAGGCTGGCGTACATATCGGATGGAGCCAATGGATATTCGCTGCGGGCAGACCGGCCGTTGGCTGGCGGGTCTCTGTCTGAAAATGCTGTCAATTATGTTATTGATTTGAACGAGGTTCAGTGAACGATGTTTGACCGCCAACTTCGTTGGGGAGGACTGTCACTGAATCACTTTGCCATTAATTGATAGCAACTAACGGGCGGCATAATACCACTTAAGATACCGTTGGTCGCGTTTGCCATATATGTCCAAAGGGTCAGGAAAGTCGCCATGTTGGACGTGAGTTCCATAATGGAAAAAAGTCACCTTATTATGCTGGATAGATATCCCGTGTCGCTTGAAGTTGATCGTTACACGGACACAGGCAAACCCTGAGGCGCGGGAAAATTTCTGCGGGTGTCAGGTGTGATTATTTAATTCGAATTGTCGCTGGCGGGCATGAACTATTCATTTGCGACATTCAGCGATTCGGCTCTACAGCCGCGATGTGCGCATTAACCGCTGCGAATCAGGCCTGGCGCTCGGAATAAGACAAGAGCGGGATTGGCCGGGGCGAAAGCGAAGGCTGAAACTGGTGTTGACCGACCTGGAACGCGAAGGCTTCGATCAGCGAGGTTTGCTCGCTGCTATCCAGGCTCAGTTGCCCGGTATTGTGATCGACCAGTTCAATCTGCCAGGCCATCAGGGTGAAACAGTCCTGAAGCGCATTCAGTGCCTGAGCGTGCAGATCGATAGAGTCCGGGGCATGATCGAGCAAGCTGTGAATGTGCAGGGAAAACTCGGAAATCGCTTCCAGTGCCAACGCTTCTGCACGGCTCGCCAGCTTGAGCAGGGTGCTGCGCATGCAGTCGATCGCATCCTTGTCGTTGCTGATCAATTGCAGGTGGCTCAGGCATTCTTCCGACTTGGCCAGGAGTGTTTCCGCTTCGACGAGAAATTCGGGAAAGCGTTGTGCCCAGTCTTTACGGTCGATTGGCATGCTTATCTCCACAGCGTCATGTCTGATGAGGGAATGCCGTGTGTGTCGACGATCATGAACCGTCGGGAGATCGCGCCCCGCCGCGCAAGTGCACTGGCTGAGGTTTTCCAGAGGGTGGGTTTCCACTGACCTGCGATCGCACACAATAGCCTGACTCCGTTCATGCAATGAGAATGGCGTCACATTAATGGCTATTGGATATTGCGAACATCAGGTTGGGCCTGATTGTTACTAGGGGATTCCCTTACACGCGGGAACCTGTGGCGCAAACTGTGGTCGCGCCAGAAGAGAATGTAGCAGATGAAAACGCCGGGCCAGTAAACCATGATGTTAATGTGACATCAATGCCTGCGTGTGGCATTTTGATAGTGATTTTGTGGGGATCAAGAATCGCCATAAACAGCCGATAACCCCACTTAGTAGTGAATTCATCAGAACAAGCCCAGGAGTCATTGATGGCCGGCATTCTCGACACGGTAGACCAACGCACGCAACTGGTGGGTGAGAATCGCCTGGAAATTCTCATGTTTCGACTGGCCGGACGCCAATTGTTCGCGATCAACGTGTTCAAGGTTCAGGAAGTTCTGCAATTGCCGAAGCTGACCCTGATGCCGCAACGTCACCCGTTTGTCTGCGGTGTGGTCAACCTGCGTGGCCAGACGCTGCCGGTGATCGATCTGTCCCAGGCGATCGGCATGCGCCCGCTGGTGCCGGGCCCGAACAGCACCATCATCGTCACCGAGTACAACCGTTCGGTGCAGGCGTTCCTTGTCGGTGGCGTGGATCGCATCGTCAACATGAACTGGGAAGCCATCCTGCCGCCGCCGACCAGCGCCGGACGCCAGCATTACCTGACCGCGATCAGCAAGGTCGACGATCAACTGGTGGAAATCATCGACGTCGAGAAAGTGCTCGCCGAAATCGTTCCGTACAACGCCAAGGTTTCGCGCGACAAGCTCGACGATCCGGTGCTGGAACGTGCCCGTGGTCGCGAAGTGCTGCTGGTGGACGACTCCAACGTCGCGCTCTCGCAATTGCGTGACACCCTCGGCCAGCTCGGGGTGAAAATGCACATCGCCAGTGATGGCCTGAAGGCGCTGAACATGCTCAAGGCCTGGGCCGATACCGGCGTGAACATGACCGACAAACTGCTGATGGTGTTCACCGACGCGGAAATGCCGGAAATGGACGGCTATCGCCTGACCACCGAGATCCGCAATGACCCGCGCCTGCGCGGTCTGTATGTGGTGCTGCACACCTCGCTGTCCGGCAGCTTCAACGATTCGATGGTGAAGAAGGTCGGCTGCGACAACTTCCTCTCCAAGTTCCAGCCGGACAAACTGGTCGATGTCGTGCGTCAGCGTCTGATGCTCGATGAAGTGCCGGTCTGAGGAAATCCTGTAGCGAGGGGATTTATCCCCGATGGACGGCACAGCAGTCCCGCTTTCTTGATTCAAGTGGGGCCGCTTCGCGCCCCATCGGGGATTAATCCCCTCGCCACAAACTATCTTTGCAGGCGCGTGCATCAGGCTTTGATTCACAGATAAAGCTCGTATAGGGTGGCTTTTTTGCCCATCAGGAAGCTGGACATGCTGCGTCTGAGTGCGCTTTATCGTTACCCGTTGAAATCCGGCAAGCCCGAGATTCTGCAATCGATTGGCCTGGATAAACTGGGCCTTGAAGGGGACCGACGCTGGATGCTGGTGGACGAGGCCAGCGGCCGCTTCCTGACCCAAAGGGCCGAGGCGAAAATGAGCCAGCTGTCGGCATTGTGGAATGCGCAGGGCGGGCTGACCCTCAGTGCGCCCGACCATGCCGCGCTGGATATTGCGTTACCGCAGGACGATGCCGAGTTGCGCGGTGTGACCATCTGGCGCGACACCCTGCGCGTTCCGGATGCCGGTGATGCAGCGGCCCGCTGGGTCAGCGATTTCATCGGCAAACCGACCCGTCTGGTGCAGGTGCCACTTGATCGCGCGCGCATGACGCAGGCCGGGTATGGCCGCGACGACGATCAGGTCGCGTTCGCCGACGGTTTCCCGCTGTTGTTGATTGGCCAGGCGTCGCTTGACGATCTGGTGCAAAAGGTCGGACGACCGCTGGAAATGCTGCGCTTTCGACCGAATCTGGTGATCGAAGGCAGTACGGCCTTCGCCGAAGATGGCTGGAAGCGCATTCGCATCGGTGACGTCGAGTTCCGCGTGGTGAAGCCTTGCTCGCGCTGCATTCTGACCACCATCGACCCGCAGACCGGCGAGCGCAGTGCTGATCGCGAACCGCTGGCAACCTTGCAGAAATACCGCGCCCAGGCCGATGGCGCGATGTTCGGGCAGAACCTGGTCAACGACAGCAATGGTCAGCTGGAAGTCGGAATGCCGGTGGAAATCCTCGAATAACCGGTGCCGGAAATGAAAATGCCCGTGTCCATGGACACGGGCATTTTTTTGCACCGGGGAAAACCGTGGGCTTAGCCGCGGTATTCGCACAGGTAAGCAGTCTCAACGGCGACTTTCAGCTGGAACTTGCTGTTGGCCGGAACGTTGAACTGGCTGCCGGCGGCGAAGGTTTCCCAGTCGCTGCTGTCTGGCAGCTTGACGGTCAGTGCGCCGGAGACCACGTGCATGATTTCGCGCTGAGCGGTGCCGAATTCGTATTCGCCCGGGGCCATGACGCCGATGGTCGCCGGACCTTCAGCGGTGCCAAAAGCGATCGACTTGACGGTGCCGTCGAAGTACTCGTTGACTTTGAACATGGGCGATTCCTCTCGAATAGGGCTTAAAAGGGTTAAAAAGGGCCGGCCAGTATGCACAAGGCTCCTGGCGCCGTCACCTGCCCGGAACGTGTCCGGTGAGTTCTCGCTCTGACTTCACAGTGGCAGCACCAACGGCAGTAATCGCGCAGTGTTGCGCGCATCTTCCAGGGCCCGATGCTGTTGACCGTTGAACTGCATGCCGGCCAGTTGCAAGGCACCGTTCAGGCCCAACGGTCGTTCCAGACGCCGGGCCTTGGCAAAGCGCTGTTTGAGGTTCATGTGTGGCACCCGGCTCAGCACGCTGTCGAGTTGCAGGTGCTGCCATTCCTGAAGCAACTGCTTGCGATCGTAGTCACCCCAACTGACCCAGCCTTCAAGCCGTGTCTGGTGCTGCCCAAGCCAGCGTTCAAACGCCGGCCAGACTTCGCTCAATGGTTGTGCGGCGTCGATATTGGCCTGGGTGATGTGCGTGAGTTCACGACAGAACGGCGTCAGCAACGGCCGCCGGGTCGGTTTGACGAACCGCTGAAAGTGATCCTGCTCGCGACCGGCACGATCGACCAGCGTCGCGCCGATTTCGATGATTTCCATTTCCGTAACCGGCCAGCCACCTTCATCTGTGGTGGCTTCCAGATCAATGACCAGCCAATGGGGCATCGCAGGTTTCCTGATTTACGCGTCCTGATAGATCAGAGCGTAGTCAAACCTTGCGTTTGCGCCTGGCGACTCACTCGACCTGCAACAGAACCTGACGATTTTTTACCTGATCGCCGACCTTGACCTGCACCCGCTTGAGCACGCCGTCGATACCGGCCTTCAGCGGATGCTCCATTTTCATTGCCTCCAGCACCACCAGCAACTGACCCTTGCTGACCCGACTGCCTTCGCTGACCAGCACGTCGACGATGGCACCGTCCATCGGCGCTTTCAGTGTGCCGGAGCTGACGCTGCTCTGACTGCTGATCAGCGCATGAGTTCGATCCTCCAGGCGCAGGTTGCCGGGGTGGGTGAACAGCCAGAGTTCTTCGCCGGCGATCCGATACGCATGACGCTGGCGCAGGCCGTCGACGTCCAGCGTCACCGAGCGTTCGTTGCACTCAATGACGGTCAGCGCCAGTGCGCGCTGCATCACGTTCACGGTGAAGCGGCCAGCGCCGTCCGCAAGCAGTTGCAAGCTCCAGTCCTGCTGTTCCAGCCCGAGGCGGTAATCGAGCGGCGCGCCGACATTGTTGCGCCAACCCTTGAGCGGCGCGCGATGCGCCTGCGCGCTAGACTGATAAAACAGCACGGCGGCGATGGCCAGTTCCTCGGCGGTGGGGGCGTAAGTGTGCAGGCACGGGTGGTCAGTGAAGTGCTGAGCAATGAATGCGGTGCTGAACTCGCCGCTGATGAACTGCGGATGCTGCAGCAGGCTGACCAGCAAACGCTGATTGCTCTGAACACCGAGCAACACACTGTCCTGCACTGCGCGCAACAGCTTGCGCCGAGCCTCTTCGCGGGTCGCGCCGTGGGCGATCAGCTTGCCGAGCATCGGGTCATAGAACGGGCTGATCAACTGACCTTCGCGCAAGCCGTGATCGATTCGCGCGCCGGGATTCAAGGCCGGTTCCCATGCCTGCACGCGACCGGTCTGCGGCAGGAAATTCTGCGTCGGATCTTCGGCATACAGACGCACTTCCATGGCGTGGCCGTTCAGTCCGACCTGATCCTGTGTCAACGGCAGCGGCTGCCCCTCGGCAACGGCCAATTGCCAGGCGACCAGATCCTGCCCGGTGATCAGTTCGGTCACCGGATGCTCGACCTGCAGACGGGTGTTCATTTCCAGAAAGTAGAATTGTCCACGGGCATCGAGCAGAAACTCGACGGTGCCGGCACCGACGTAATTCACCGCCCGACCAGCCTTGAGCGCTGCTTCGCCCATGGCCTGGCGCAACTCCCCGGTCATCACCGGGCAGGGTGCTTCCTCGATGACTTTCTGATGGCGACGCTGCACCGAGCAATCGCGCTCACCGAGGTAGATCAGATTGCCGTGGCAGTCGCCGAACAGTTGCACCTCGACGTGCCGTGGTTCGATCAGTGCCCGCTCGAGGATCAGTTCGTCACTGCCAAAACCATTCAGTGCCTCGGAGCGCGCGGTGCGCAATTGCGCCGGCAACTCATCGCTGCTGTGCACCAGGCGCATGCCGCGTCCACCGCCGCCGGCGCTGGCCTTGATCATCAGCGGGTAGCCGATGCGTTCGGCTTCGCGCAGCAAGGTAGCGTCGTCCTGCGCGGCGCCTTGATAGCCGGCGATGCAGGGAACGCCGGCGTCGAGCATGGCGATTTTCGACAGGCGCTTGCTGCCCATCAGCTCGATGGCGTCGGCGCTGGGACCGATGAAGGTCAGGCCGGCCTCTGCGCAGGCACGGGCGAATCCTGGATTTTCCGAGAGAAAGCCGTAGCCGGGGTGGATCGCGTCGGCGCCGCTGCGGCGCGCGGCATCGAGGATCGCCGGGATGTTCAGGTAGGACTGGTGTACCGGTGCGGCGCCGATGTTCACCGCTTGATCGGCCATCTGCACGTGCAGGGCATCGGCGTCGGCATCGCTGAATACGGCGACGGTGCGATAGCCGAGGGCCTGGGCGGTGCGCTGAATGCGGCAGGCGATTTCACCGCGGTTGGCGATCAGGATTTTGTGGAGGGCGGGCATGGTGATCTTCCTGAGTATTTGGCGGTGGGTTGGCTGGCCTCTTCGCGAGCAGGCTCGCTCCCACAAGGAATTTGCATCGTTCATAAAACCTGTGGGAGCGGGCCTGCTCGCGAAGCTTTCAGGTGGCCCATCGCGGTTTACGCTTTTGCACGAAAGCCATCGTGCCCTCGATCCCTTCGACACCAGTCACCGCTTCACTGAACCATTGCGCTGCGTCATCCAGCAGTTCATTCGATGGCTGTCCGGCGCTGGCCAGCAACAGCTTTTTGGTCATCGCATTCGCGTCCGGTGCGCAGCACAGAACATGGTCGAGTACTTCGTCGAGGCGTTCGGCCAATGCCTGCGGATCCTGCTCGACAAAATGCACCAGCCCCAGGCGGCGCGCCTGATGGCCATCGAAACGCGCGGCGGTCAGTGCCAGCCGACGGGTTTCGGTCAGGCCGATGCGTTGCACCACGAACGGCGCGATCTGCGCAGGCAACAGCCCGAGGCTGGTTTCCGGCAGGCCGAACTGCGCCTGATGATCGGCCATGGCGATATCGCTCACACATGCCAGCCCGAAACCACCACCGAGCACTGCGCCCTGTAAAACGGTGATCAGCACTTGTGGTGCGTCCTGAGCTTCTTGCAGCAGAGCTCCAAAGGCGCGGTTCAACACGCGGTAAGCGTCGGCCCCTTGGGCACGGGCATTGGCCATGTCCTTGATGTCGCCCCCCGCACAGAAATGCCCACCGGCACCGCTGAGGACCAGAGCGCGAACCCCGCGGTCATCGCGCACCGCCGCCAGTACCGCACGCAGTTCGGCGACCATGTGCAGGCTCATCGCATTGCGGCTGTCCGGGCGATTGAGGGTGATGTGCAATACGCCGCCATGCCGCTCCAGCAGCAGTGTCTGGCAATCGGGCAGGGGGCTCATTTCTTTTTCCCCGGCAGAATGCCCATCAGTTTGCAGATGATCCCCAGCATGATTTCGTCGGCGCCACCGCCAATCGACACCAGCCGTACATCGCGATAGGCGCGGGCCACCGGGTTGTCCCACATGAAGCCCATACCGCCCCAATATTGCAGGCAACTGTCGCTGACTTCACGACCGAGGCGCCCGGCCTTGAGCTTGGCCATCGAGGCCAGACGCGTGACGTCCTGACCCTTCACATATTGCTCGGTGGCCTGATAGACCAGCGCCCGCAGGCACTCGATTTCGGTCTGCAATTCGGCGAGGCGGAAGTGGATCACCTGATTGTCGATCAGCGCGTTGCCGAAGGTCTTGCGCTCTTTGCAGTACTCGATGGTGCTGTCGACGCAATATTCCAGACCCTTGATCATGTTGGCCGCGCCGAACAGACGTTCTTCCTGAAACTGCAGCATCTGCATCATGAACCCGGCGCCTTCGTGGCCGATGCGGTTGCGCTGCGGCACACGCACGTTGTCGAAAAACACCTGGGCGGTCTCCGAACTGCGCATGCCGAGCTTGTCCAGGTGCGAGCTGAGGCTGATGCCCGGGCTGTTCATCGGCACCATGATCAGCGACTTGTTGATGTGCGGCTTGTCGTCCGAGGTGTTGGCCAGCAGGCAGATGAAATCGGCACTCGGTGAATTGGTGATCCACATTTTGCTGCCATTGATCACGTAATCGTCGCCGTCCTTGCGCGCGCTGGTCTTGAGCCCGGCGACGTCGGAGCCGGCACCGACTTCCGAGACGCCGATGCAACCGACCTGCTCGCCGGTAATCGCGGGGCGGAGGAATTCGTCGCGCAATTCATCGGAGCCGAAGCGGGCCAGCGCCGGAGTGCACATGTCGGTCTGCACGCCGATCGACATCGGAATGCCGCCGCAATGAATGGTGCCGAACTCTTCGGCGGCGACAATCGAATAGCTGTAGTCGAGGCCCATGCCGCCGAATTTTTCCGGTTTGGAAATCCCCAGCAGACCAAGGTCGCCGGCCTTGCGGAAAATCTCGTGGATCGGAAAGCGCCCGGCCTTTTCCCATTCATCGACGTGTGGATTGATCTCATGTTCGACGAATTGGCGGACGGTGCGGCGCAGTGCTTCGTGTTCCGGGGTGAAGATCATTTTTATTGTTCTCCTTGGGATCCGTGGCAGTCAGAAGCGGCTGATGCCGAAGCTGTTGGGTTGCAGCGTACGGATGTCGGCTTCGTGGCAGATATCCAGCAGGTAACCGAGCAAGGTGCGCGTATCGCGCGGGTCGATGAGGCCGTCGTCCCACAGGTTGGCGCTGCCGTAAAGCGCGGTGGACTGGCTGTCGAGTTTCTGCGCGGTGACCTGTTCGAGCATGTCGAGCATTTTCGGATCCGGCACCAGGCCTTCCTTGAGCTGTTTGGCCTCGGTGACGATGCGCAGCACCTTGCCGGCCTGCGCGCCGCCCATCACCGCGGTGCGGCTGTTGGGCCAGGCGAAGATGAAGCGTGGATCGAGACCGCGCCCGCACATCGCATAGTTGCCGGCGCCGTAGGAGCCACCGACGACAATCGTCAGTTTAGGCACTCGGGCATTGGCCACCGCTTGAATCAGTTTCGAACCGTGTTTGATCACGCCTTGCTGCTCGGACTCGGTGCCGACCATGAACCCGGTGGTGTTGTGGAAGAACAGCAGCGGCGTCTGGCTCTGATCGCACAGTTGAATGAACTGCGCGGCCTTGCTCGCCCCGGCGGGGGTGATCGGGCCGTTGTTGCCGATCAGGCCGCAGGCACGGCCCTGGATTTTCAACTGACCGCAGATGGTCTGCTGATCGAACTCGCCTTTGAATTCTAGAAACTCCGATTCATCGGCAATCCGCGCAATGATTTCGCGCACGTCATAGGGCTTCTTCGGGTCGTCGGGAATCAGCCCGAGCAACTCGTCGATCGGGTACAGCGGGTCCTTGAATTGCGGTTCCGGCAGCCACGGCAGTTGTTCGTTCCACGGCAGCAGGCGCAGGATCTCGCGCACCAGGCGCACGCCATCGGCATCGTTCTCGGCCAGGTATTCGGCGGTGCCGGCAACCTGTGCGTGCATTTCGGCGCCACCCAGTTCTTCATCGGTGGCGACCTCGCCCGTCGCGGCTTTGAGCAGCGGCGGCCCGGCAAGAAACAGCTTGGCCTTGCCGCGTACCACCACCACGTAATCCGACAGCCCCGGTTGATAGGCGCCACCGGCCGTCGCCGAGCCGTGCACCACGGTAATTTGCGGCAAACCCATGGCCGACATCCGCGCCTGATTGGCAAAACTGCGTGCGCCTTCGACGAATATCTCCGCCGCATAATTGAGGTTGGCGCCGCCGCTTTCGGCGAGGGTGATCACCGGCAGTTTGTTTTCCAGGGCGATCTGTTGCAGGCGCAGGGATTTTTTCAGGCCGGTGGGGGAGATCGTGCCGCCCTTGATCGCGCTGTTATTGGCCACCACCATCGCCCGTATGCCGGACACGTAACCGATGCCGGCAATCAGGCCACCGCCGGCGGCGCTGCCGTCCTTGTCGTCGTGCAGCTTGTAGCCGGCCAGGCTCGCCAGTTCGAGGAACGGTGCGCCGGGGTCGAGCAACAGATTCAGGCGTTCACGGGGCAGCAATTGCCCGCGCTTGTCGAATTTGCCCTTGGCGTCGGCAGCCTTGTTCAGCAGGTTCTGTTCCAGTTGCTGGACTTGCTCGATGGCCGCGAGCATTGCCGCGCGGTTGCGGGCGAAAGCATCACTGTGCGGATCGAGTTGGGACTGGATCTGCGGCATGGCTTACTCCTTGTCCTTGAGGACGTCCGGCAGGTACGCCCGATGGAACCCGTTGAACGACTCGCTGTGGCTCGCCTTGTGCAGCGGCCATGCACGGCTGCCGAGGCTGGCTGCGCCATCGATTTTCAAGGTGCTGCCACTGATGAACGCCGCCGCCGGACTGAGCAGGAAAACAATCGCCGCACTGACTTCCGATTCGGTGCCGATGCGCTTGAGCGGTACGTGTTCGCGCAGGGTCGGGATCACCGCTTTGAACGCGCCTTCATACGTGTCCATGCCGCTGGACGCGATCCACCCCGGCGCCACCGCATTGACCCGCACCCCGGCGTAACCCCACTCGAACGCGGCGGTCTTGGTGAAGTTGTCCATCCCTGAACGTGCTGCGCCGGAATGGCCCATGCCGGGCATGCCGCCCCACATGTCGGCGAGCATGTTGACGATGCTGCCGCCGTGTTTGCTCATCGACTGGTTGAACACTTCCCGGGCCATCAGGAAGCCGCCGACCAGATTGGTGCGCAGCACGGTTTCGAAGCCTTTCTGATTGATCGCGGCCAGTGGCGACGGGTATTGGCCGCCGGCATTGTTGACCAGACCGTGGATCGCCCCGTGCTCGGCGATCAACTCAGCGACCAGTTGTTTTACCGCGTCTTCGTCACGGATGTCGCAAGCCTGCCAGTGCGCGCGGCCGCCGTCTTCGGTGATTTCGGCGGCGACTTTCTGCAGTTTTTCCGGCTTGCGCCCGACCAGCAGCACTCTGGCTCCGAGCGCTGCCAGTTCATGGGCGGTGCAACGGCCGATGCCACTGCCGCCACCGGTGACGATGAGGGTCTGGCCGCTGAACAGATCGGCTTTGAAAATCGATGCGTAAGCCATGAAGCCCAACCTCTATTCGAGTTGTTCGGCGATGCTCTGCGGCACCGGGATCTGGATTTCCAGCAGTTGCTGGGCGAAGGCCTTGCCCTGGGGATCGATGCGCAGACTCGCCACGCCACCGCCACCGAGGGCGTTTTCCAGCAGGAAGTTCAGGCTGTGGGTGCCGGGCAGGTACCAGCGTTCGACCCGGCCGTGAATCGGGTCGAGCACGTGGCGCATCCAGTCGACGATCACCGCTGGCGTCAGCGCTTCGGCGATCCACGGCAGGTATTCCGGTCGACGCGGCAGGACGCCGATGTTGCTGTGGTTGCCCTTGTCACCGGAGCGCGCCACCGCCAGTTTTACCAACGGCACGCTGGCGTCGGCGCGGCCCTGGGGTTTGGGTGGCTGTTCGGGGGTTGGCAGAGCGTAGCTGTCGAGTGGTGTCTGCGCGGGCAGGGCGCAGGGATATTGCTCACCGGCCATGTCGATTTGCAGGGTGCAGGCGTTTTTGTCGATCAGGAACGAGAACAGGCGGATCAGCGGATAGACCGTCGGCCGTCCGCCGACGATGCCGGTCAGTCCGGGCGCCATGCCGGTCGCGGCCTGGGCGATTTCCCGGGAGAACAGGATCAGCGCCGGTTTCAGTGGATGGCGCACCGCGAGTTTGATCACCACCTCGCGGCTGTCACGGCGCTGACCGTGAGGGCCGTAAGTGGCTTCACTGCCGAGCAGTTCGATATCGACTTCGCTGTAGGGCGGCCAGCCGCGCTGGCTGAACATTTCCGAGGTTTTGTCGATGATCGCCTGGCTCACGCGTTGCGCCTTGTCCACCGCATCGATGCCGGCGATCAGGCAACTGGCGGTGCAGCGAAAGCCGTCCGGGTAAGTGGCGCTGACCTTGTATTTATCGCTGGGTGGCAAACCTTTGGCACCGTGCACATGCACGGCGTTTTTGCCCTGTTGCTGCAGTTTCACCTGAGTGAAATCGCAGACCACATCCGGCAACAGATACGCCTGCGGATCACCGATTTCATAGAGCATCTGCTCGCCAACCGTCAGTGGCGTCACCAACCCGCCGGAGCCCTCGGGTTTTCTGACGATGAACTGGCCGTCGGCGCTGACGTCGACGATGGGAAAGCCGATGTGTTCGTAATCCGGCACATCGCGCCAGTCGGTGAAATTGCCCCCGGTACATTGTGCGCCGCATTCGATGATGTGCCCGGCCAGCGCGGCCTGGGCCAGTTTGTCGTAGTCGTGCCACGCCCAGCCGAATTCATGCACCAGCGCCGCACTGACCACCGCGCTGTCGACCACGCGCCCGGTGATGACAATGTCGGCGCCCAGGCGCAGAGCCTCGACGATGCCCGGCGCGCCGAGGTAGGCGTTGGTCGATACGCACATCGGCGGCAGCGGCGCGCCGTTGAACATTTCGTGGATGCCTTGAGTGGCGAGTTGCTTGAATTGCGGCTGCAGGTCGTCGCCGAGCAGCACGGCGATTTTCAGACTGACCCCGGCCTTGTCGCAGGCGGCCTGCAGGGCGGCGGCACAGGCTTTCGGATTGATCCCGCCAGCGTTGCTGATCACGCGAATCTTCTGTTCGACCAGTTGCGGCAGGAGCGGCGCGAGCACTTCGACAAAATCCCCGGCGAACCCGGCCTGTGGGTCCTTCATGCGGGCGCCGGCCATGATCGACATCGTGATCTCGGCCAGGTAATCGAACACCAGATAATCCAGGCGCCCGCCTGCCACGAGCTGGGCGGCGGCGGTGCTGGTGTCACCCCAGAATGCGCTGGCGCATCCGATGCGAACGGTCGTGGGCATGGTGATCTCCGACTCAGGAACCTGCGACAGAAGTGTCTGGAGGCTACCAAGCAAGCGCTTGGTTTGTAAACAGCTGAAATATCTTCTGCCCAAGCGCTTGCTTGGTCGCGGTCTGCGGCTTAAATTGCGCGCAACCCTGCGCGTTCAGGGGGCAACAGACTGATCGACTGTAGGAGAGAACGGGTGGACGAGCAAAAAGCCCTGAGGGTCATGCGCGAACTGGTCGACCAAGGCCAACTGACCGACCCTGACAGCGCTCGCGGCAAACTGCTGCAAGTGGCCGCCCACCTGTTCCGCAACAAAGGCTATGAACGCACCACCGTGCGCGATCTGGCCGGGGCGGTGGGGATTCAGTCCGGGAGCATTTTTCATCACTTCAAAAGCAAGGATGAAATCCTTCGTGCGGTGATGGAAGAGACCATCGTCTACAACACCGCGTTGATGCGCGCCGCGCTGGCCGAAGCCGCCAGTGTGCGCGAGCGGGTGCTGGCGCTGATTCGTTGCGAGTTGCAGTCGATCATGGGCGGCAGCGGCGAAGCGATGGCGGTGCTGGTCTACGAGTGGCGTTCGTTGTCCGAGGAGGGGCAGGCCCGGGTGCTAGCCCTGCGTGACGTCTATGAAGAGATCTGGTTGCAAGTGCTGGGCGAAGCCAAGGACGCCGGGTTTATCCGTGGCGATGTTTTCATTACCCGACGTTTCCTCACCGGCGCACTGTCCTGGACCACCACCTGGTTCCGTGCCGGCGGCAGCCTGAGCCTTGATCAGTTGGCCGATGAAGCGCTGATTCTGGTGCTCGAAGAGCGCCAGTCCACTTTCTAACAGGCCGGGAAACTGGCTAACTGGGCGAAACCGCCTAGCTTGAATGCATTGATTGCCATTTTTTCGGGGAGTGGGGTGTTTTGAAGTCTTCGCCAATTCGGACGACCGCAGGGCTTTTGCTCGTAGCGCTGGCGGTATTTTGGGTGCTACCCGCACAGGCAGCGCAACTGGTTCGGGTGGGCGCGGCGCATTTTCCGCCTTACACCGTGCGTCCGGAAAGTGGTGCCGACACTGGCCTGCTGCCGCAACTGGTCGAGGCGCTCAATGCACTGCAGGCGGACTATCAGTTCGTACTGGTACCGACTTCGATTCCTCGGCGTTTCGGTGATTTCAAGCAGGGCCGGATCGACATGGCGATCTTCGAGAACCCCGATTGGGGCTGGAAGGAGATTCCTCATACCGACGTCGATATGGGCCTGGAAGATGCCGAGATTTTCGTCGCGCAACGTGAAGACGGTCGCCAGCAGAACTATTTCGCCGACCTCAAGGGCAAACGCCTGGCGCTGTACAGCGGTTATCACTATGAGTTCGCCAACTTCAACGCCGATCCCAAGTACCTCGCCGATACCTTCAACGCGACGCTGACCTATTCCCACGACAGCAACCTGCTGATGGTGCTGCGCGGGCGCGCCGACATCGCTCTGGTCACGCGCTCGTACCTGTTCGATTATCTGCTGCGCAACGAAAAAGTGCGTGACGAATTGCTGGTGTCGCAACGCATCGATCAGGTCTACCACCATTACGCCATTCTGCGTCCGACGGCACCGATCACTGGCGAGGCGTTCGGCAAGTTGCTGCAGGGTTTGCGCAACAATGGCCAGATGCTGAAGATCTTCGATCCTTACA
Organism: Pseudomonas sp. m6p; assembly: GCF_055760375.1. Classification (NCBI taxonomy): domain Bacteria; kingdom Pseudomonadati; phylum Pseudomonadota; class Gammaproteobacteria; order Pseudomonadales; family Pseudomonadaceae; genus Pseudomonas; species Pseudomonas sp. m6p. The sequence goes on along the minus strand of NZ_CM147084.1, from coordinate 3,672,658 downwards.
AAATTGCCGTGGTGCCGGTGGCTCATCCCTGACCGATTTTCATCCAGGCGGCTAAATTTCTCCTCTCGGCTCACGTCCCATCGTTGAACTGTCGACGATTATCGTGAGCCCGACCCATGTCCAATCTGAATGACCTGACTGCCCTGGCCCTGCCTTCGGGCAGCCAACTGGTAGCCGATGCCACTGAAAGCCGTCTGAGCCTGAGCCTGGACGGGCAACCGCTGATTCGCCTGCGCCTGGATCGCCTGGCCAAAGGCCCGATCCAGCTCGACGAGCGTTATGCACTGCCTGTGGGGCAGGCGCTGTGGGCGGCCTGTTACTGGTTGTTCGCACGCGATCCGGACTGTCAGCAACTGCTCTGGCAACTCGATCAACCACCCACTGAAGCGTTGCTCAGCGGTTTGCTGGTCAGCACCGAAGTGGCTGGCGAATACCGCTGCGAACGCACCCTGTTCTGGCAGTTGCCGCAACCCTGGTTGGGCACGTCGCTGACCGGCAGCTACCCGCAACAAATGGTGATCAGTCACGGCAAGCGCCATCCGCTGCGCCCGGCAAAGCCGCGTGGCGAGGTCTATCGGCGTTTCGATGCGCGTCTCGGGGCGTGGATTTCCCTGCGTACGGTGGAGATCGAGCAGGATCTGGCGCGTTTCAATCGCTGGCAGAACAGTCCGCGTGTCGCCAGTTTCTGGCAGGAGGAGGGCAGTCTCGAGCAGCATCGCGAATACCTGAGCAAGCTCGATGCCGATCCGCACACCCTGACGCTGATCGGCTGTTTCGACGATCAACCGTTTGCCTATTTCGAGGCCTACTGGGCCAAGGAAGACCGTATCGCGCCGTTCTACGACGCCGACAATTACGACCGTGGCATTCACATGCTGGTGGGAGAGGAAAACCACCGTGGCCCGCACAAGGTCGCGAGCTGGCTGTCGGCGCTGGTGCACTACCTGTTTCTGGATGATCCGCGGACCCAGCGTGTGGTCGCTGAACCGCGTGCCGATAACGCGAAGATGATCGGCCACATGCACAACCAGTGCTTCCACTGCGAGAAGGAGTTCGACTTTCCGCACAAGCGCGCGGCGTTGATGATTCTGGGGCGTGAGCGGTTTTTTGATCGGTGCAAGCTGGCGTAAAAGCAAAAGATCGCAGCCTTCGGCAGCTCCTACAGAGGAATACACCTCATGTAGGAGCTGCCGAAGGCTGCGATCTTTTTTCTGCGATGAACCGGACTTAGCGCCGACCCATCGAGGCCGCATCCCCACGGCTGCCCGACACCTTGCGGCAGTGCACCAGTGCATCGCGAATCATGAAGTTGACCAGGGTCGGCGAGACGCCGAGTTCCTTGGCGATGTCCTTTTGCGGCACGCCGTGCAGGCGGTACATCTCGAAGGCGTAACGGGTGCGGCTGGGCAGTTCGGTCAGCGCGTCGGCGATGTGCTCCAGCGTCGAGAAATTGATGTGCGAGGTTTCCGGCGAAGCGCCTTGAATGACCACATTCAACCCTTCCTCTTCGGGGCCCGAGTATTTCTGTTCCAGCGCCTGTTTGCGGTAGTGATCGATGGCGAGGTTGCGCACGATCTGGAACAGGTAACTCAATTGCGCCTTGATCGATGAGGTGATCGGCGGCGCCGATTGCAAGCGGAAGAACGCATCCTGCACCACGTCTTCGGCGCGCGAACGGCAACCGGTAATGCGCGCTGCGATCTTGACCAGAATCAGTCGATTGTCGACGAAGGCCTGAAGTAGCGGTGAATCGCACCTGCTTGTGGATACTTGTTCCGTCATGGAAATCACCTTGCTGCCAATAGGTTAGTGGGACGCCGGGGGACGAGGCCGTCCTACACATCGAGCGACAAATTATGTTGAATGATAATGATTGTCAATTGAGAAAGAGAACTAATGCTCCGTAAAGGTGCGAATCGAGAACTGCGACACACCGCCACACCCCGGCCCCCGTTGGCGATCCTGCCCGCTGACTAATTATTTGCAGACGTCATCCGTTCTCATTGGTGAATGGCTTCGGGCGCACAGCCCCGGCCAGACAGCATTCCGCAAGCCTTGCGCGGTCGGCACAGACCACGCCCTGCACGCCCTCGACCGGCGTGACGCAGCCCCTCGATTCCACTAGCAAGCCGAATTCAGGCAGGAAACCTCATGACCGACGCGTTCGAACTCCCCAGCACTCTGGTCCAAGCCCTCCAGCGCCGAGCGGCACACACGCCGGAGCGCCTGGCCCTGCGCTTTCTCGCCGAAACCGAGGAGCAGGGCGTGGTGCTCAGTTACCGCGAACTGGATCAACGCGCGCGCACCATTGCTGCCGCATTGCAGGCCCAGGCTGAGTTCGGTGATCGCGCGGTGCTGCTGTTCCCCAGCGGCGCGGATTACGTCGCGGCGTTTTTCGGTTGCCTGTACGCCGGGGTGATCGCGGTGCCGGCTTATCCGCCGGAGTCCGCCCGTCGTCATCATCAGGAACGCCTGCTGTCGATCATTGCCGATGCCGAACCGCGTTTGCTGCTGACCAGCGCCGACCTGCGCGATGCCTTGCAACACATCGAAGGCGCGCCGCCGTTGCTGTGCGTCGATACGCTCGACAACACGCTGGCCGAGTCCTGGATTGAGCCGACCCTGCCGCAGGACCACATCGCCTTTCTGCAATACACCTCCGGTTCTACCGCGCTGCCCAAAGGCGTGCAGGTCAGCCACGGCAATCTGGTGGCCAACGAGCTGCTGATTCGCCACGGTTTCGGCATCGACGTAAACCCCGACGACGTGATCGTCAGCTGGCTGCCGCTGTACCACGACATGGGCCTGATCGGCGGATTGCTGCAGCCGATTTTCAGCGGCGTGCCGTGCATCCTGATGTCGCCGGCGTACTTCCTCGGTCGTCCGTTGCGCTGGCTTGAAGCGATTAGCCAATACGGCGGCACCATCAGCGGCGGGCCGGATTTCGCCTATCGCTTGTGCAGCGAGCGGGTCAGCGAATCGGCGCTGGAACGACTCGACCTGAGCCGCTGGCGCGTAGCCTATTCCGGTTCCGAACCGATCCGTCTCGATACCCTCGAGCGCTTCGCCGAGAAGTTCACCGCGTGCGGCTTCAGCGAAGACAGCTTCATGGCCTCCTATGGTTTGGCCGAAGCGACGCTGTTTGTTGCCGGCACACCGCGTGGCACCGGTATTCCTGCGTTACGCGTGGACGATCAAGCGCTGGCGCAAAATCGTGCCGAGCCGGGCGACGGCAGTGCGATCATGAGTTGTGGCATCAGCCAGCCCGATCACGCGGTGCTGATTGCCGACCCGGTCACGCTCAAAGAACGAGCCGACAACCTCGTCGGTGAAGTCTGGGCCGCCGGGCCGAGCATCGCTCACGGCTACTGGCGCAACCCCGAGGCCAGCGCCAAGACCTTTGTCCAGCACGCCGGGCAGACCTGGCTGCGCACTGGCGATCTGGGCTTCATCCGCGACGGTGAACTGTTCATCACCGGGCGCCTGAAAGACATGCTGATCGTGCGCGGTCACAACCTCTATCCGCAGGACATCGAGCAAACCGTCGAGCGTGAAGTGGAAGTGGTGCGCAAAGGTCGCGTCGCGGCATTCGCGGTCAATCAGGGCGGTGAAGAAGGCATTGGCATCGCGGCGGAAATCAGCCGCAGCGTGCAGAAAATCCTGCCGCCCGAAGCGCTGATCAAAGCCATTCGCCAAGCGGTGGCCGAGGCCTGTCAGGAAGCGCCGAGCGTGGTGGTGCTGCTCAACCCCGGCGCATTGCCGAAGACGTCCAGCGGCAAGCTGCAACGCTCGGCGTGCCCCACGCGTCTGGCCGATGGCAGCCTTGACAGCTACGCGGTGTTCCCGTCCGCCGAGGTGCAAAATACCGAATCGACCCTGGCGGCTTCCGAGCTGGAAGCCCTGATCGGCAAGCTCTGGGCCGAGCAACTCAATCTCAAACAGGTCAACGCCGACGACCACTTCTTCCTGCTCGGCGGCAACTCGATTGCAGCAACTCAAGTGATCGCCAAGGTGCGCGAAGAACTGGGCCTGGAGCTGAACCTGCGTCTGCTGTTCGAGGCGCCGATCCTGTCCGCATTCGCCGCTGCCGTGGCGCAACAGCAACAGGACGGCGGCAGCGCCCAAGGCGAAATCACCCCGTTGTCGCGCACTGAAGCACTGCCGCAATCGCTGGCGCAAAACCGGCTGTGGATCACTTGGCAACTCGACCCGCACAGCAGCGCCTACAACATTCCCGGTGCCCTGCGTCTGCGTGGCGAGCTGGACGAGGACGCGGTGCGCGCCAGCTTCCAGCAACTGATCGAACGCCACGAATCGCTGCGCACGCGCTTTTTCGAGCGTGACGGTGTGGCGCTGCAACAGGTCGAGGCGGCGCCTGAATTCAATCTGCAACTGATTGACCTCAGCGACTTGCCAGTGCACGAGCGTGAAGCCCGCGCGCAACAGATCCGCGAAGACGAAGCACGCACACAATTCGACTTGGAAAAAGGCCCACTGCTGTGGGTGACGCTGGTGCGCCTCGACGACGAAGATCACCAGTTGCTGGTGACGCTGCACCACATCATCGCCGACGGCTGGTCGCTGAACGTGCTGATCGATGAATTCTCGCGCCTGTACGCCGCGGCATCCCAAGGCCAGCGCGCCGAACTTGCGCCGCTGCCCACTCAATACGCCGACTACGGCAGCTGGCAGCGCGAATGGCTGGCGCAAGGCGAGGGCGAGCGGCAACTGGCGTACTGGAAAGCCCAACTGGGCAACGACCATCCGGTGCTGGAACTGGCCACCGATCACCCGCGCTCGGCCAGACAATTGCACAGCGCCGCGCGCCACAGCGTGCGCCTCGGCGTGAGCCTCAGCGACGCGATCAAGCAGACTGCGCAGGCGCATCAATCGACGCCATTCATGCTGTTGCTCTCAGCGTTCCAGAGCCTGCTGCACCGCTACAGCGGTCAACGCGATATCCGCATCGGCATCCCAAATGCCAACCGTCCGCGCCTGGAAACCCAGGGCCTGATCGGCTTCTTCATCAACACCCAGGTACTGCGTGCCGAGGTTGATTCGCGGCAGTCGTTTGGCGAGTTGCTGGCGCAGACCCGCGAGGCTGCGCTGGGGGCTCAGGCCCATCAGGATCTGCCGTTCGAACAACTGCTCGAAGCGTTCCCGCAGGCTCGCGAACAGGGACTGTTCCAGGTCATGTTCAACCACCAGCAGCGCGACCTGAGTGCGCTCAAGCGTCTGCCGGGCCTGCTCGCCGAAGAACTGCCGTGGCACAGCCGCGAAGCCAAGTTCGACCTGCAACTGCACAGCGAAGAGGATCGCAACGGGCGCCTGACCTTGTCCTTCGACTACGCCGATGAACTGTTCGAGGCGGCGACCATCGAGCGTCTGGCCGAACATTTCAGCAACCTGCTGCGCGCCGTCTGCGAGCAACCGCAGCAGGCGATCGGCGACCTGCCATTGCTGACGCCGTGCGAGCACGAACAGCAACAAGCATGGAGCATCGCCCCCTGCACCCCGGCGCAACACTGGCTGCCGGAACTGCTCAACGAACAGGCGCGGCAGACCCCGGAACGCACCGCGCTGGTGTGGGACGGAGGTAGCCTCGACTTCGCCGAATTGCACGCCCAGGCCAACCGCCTCGCGCACTACCTGCGCGACAAAGGTGTCGGCCCGGACGCGTGCGTGGCAATCGCTGCCGAGCGTTCGCCGCAACTGCTGATCGGCCTGCTGGCGATCATCAAGGCCGGTGGCGCTTACGTGCCGCTGGATCCGGATTACCCGGCCGAACGTCTGGCCTACATGCTCCGCGACAGCGGCGTCGAACTGTTGTTGACCCAGACTGCATTGCTCGAACGTCTGCCGGCCAGTGACGGCGTCAGCGTGATCGCCATGGACGCGTTGCACCTGGAAAACTGGCCGAGCCAGGCACCGGGTCTGCACCTGCACGGCGACAACCTCGCTTACGTGATTTATACCTCCGGCTCCACCGGGCAACCGAAAGGCGTCGGCAACACCCACGCCGCATTGGCCGAACGGCTGCAGTGGATGCAGGACAGCTATCGCCTGAATGACAGCGACGTGCTGATGCAAAAGGCGCCGATCAGTTTCGACGTATCGGTGTGGGAATGCTTCTGGCCGCTGATCACTGGCGCGCGTCTGCTGATCGCCGACCCCGGTGAACACCGCGATCCGCATCGTATCGCGCAGCTTGTTCAAGAATATGGCGTGACCACGCTGCACTTCGTACCACCGCTGCTTTCGCTGTTCATCGACGAGCCGCTGAGCGCCGAATGCACCAGCCTGCGTCGGGTGTTCTCCGGCGGTGAAGCGCTGCCGGCGGAACTGCGCAACCGCGTGCTGGCGCAACTGCCGGCGGTGCAACTGCACAACCGTTACGGCCCGACCGAAACCGCGATCAACGTCACTCACTGGCACTGCACCACGGCCGATGGCGAGCGCTCGCCGATTGGCCGGCCGCTGGGCAACGTGATCTGTCGCGTGCTCGACGCCGATCTCAATCCTGTGCCGGCCGGTGTACCGGGTGAACTGTGCATCAGTGGCATCGGTCTGGCCCGGGGTTACCTTGGTCGTCCGGCACTGACGGCCGAGCGCTTTGTGGTCGACCCGTTGGGCGAGCAGGGCGCGCGTCTGTACCGCACCGGTGACCGTGCTCGCTGGACGGCTGACGGCGTGATCGAATACCTCGGGCGCCTCGATCAGCAGGTCAAACTGCGTGGTTTCCGCGTTGAACCGGAAGAAATCGAAGCGCGGCTGCTGGCGCAAAACGGCGTCGCCCAGGCCGTGGTGCTGGTGCGCGAAACCGTGGCCGGCGCGCAACTGATCGGCTACTTCACCGCTGTCGATGCGAGCGAAGATCAGCACGTGCAGATCGCCCGCCTGAAAACCGCGGTGGCCGCCGAGCTGCCGGAATACATGGTCCCGGCGCAACTGATGCGTCTGGATGCAATGCCCCTGAGCCCGAGCGGCAAGCTCGACCGCCGCGCCTTGCCCGAGCCGCAGTGGCAAGTGCGCGAACACGTCGAACCGGCCACCGAGCTGGAACAACAGATCGCCGCGATCTGGCGTGAAGTGCTGGGTCTGCCACGGATCGGTCTGCGCGACGATTTCTTCGCCCTTGGCGGGCACTCGTTGCTGGTCACACAAATCATCTCGCGCAGCCGTCAGGCCTGTGACGTCGAGTTGCCGCTGCGCGCCTTGTTCGAACACAGCGAACTCGGTGATTTCGCCGAACAGATCCGCCTGATCCAGGCCAGCGGCCAGACCAACCAACAGCCGCCAATTGCCAAAGTCGATCGCCGCCAAGCCGTACCGCTGTCCTATTCGCAGCAACGCATGTGGTTCCTCTGGCAGATGGAGCCGGACAGCCCGGCGTACAACGTCGGCGGCATGGCGCGCCTGCGCGGCGTGTTGCACGTCGAGCATTTCGAGGCGGCGTTGCAGGCGTTGATCCTGCGCCACGAAACCCTGCGCACCACGTTCCCGAGCGTCGATGGCGTGGCCCGTCAGCAGGTGCATGCCGAGACCGGCGTGCGCATGGGCTGGAAGGATTTCTCGAAACTGCCGGCTGACCAGCGCGAACAGAAAGTCCAGCAACTGGCCGACGAAGAAGCGCATCTGCCGTTCGACCTGGAAAGCGGCCCGCTGCTGCGCGCCTGTCTGGTCAAGACCGCCGAGCATGAGCATTACTTTGTCCTGACCCTGCACCACATCGTCACCGAAGGCTGGGCAATGGACATTTTTGCCCGCGAGCTCAGCGCGCTGTACGAAGCCTTCGTCGATGAACGCGACTCGCCGCTTGAAGCGTTGCCGGTGCAATACCTCGATTACAGCGTCTGGCAGCGCAACTGGCTGGAGTCCGGTGAGCGTCAGCGCCAACTCGACTACTGGACCGCGCAACTCGGTCGCGAACATCCGTTGCTGGAACTGCCCGGCGACCGTCCGCGTCCGCCGGTGCAAAGCCATCAGGGCGAGTTGTTCCGTTTTGATCTCAGCGATGATCTCGCCGCCCGCGTCCGAGCGTTCAATGCGCAAAACGGTCTGACCCTGTTCATGACCATGACCGCCGCGCTCGCCACCTTGCTCTACCGCTACAGCGGCCAGACCGACCTGCGCATCGGCGCACCGGTGGCCAACCGGATCCGCCCGGAAAGCGAAGGGCTGATCGGCGCATTTCTCAACACTCAGGTGCTGCGTTGCCAGCTCGACGGGCAGATGTCGGTGGGCGAATTGTTCGAGCAAGTGCGCCACACCGTGATCGAAGGCCAGTCGCATCAGGACCTGCCGTTCGATCATCTGGTCGAAGCACTGCAACCGCCACGCAGTGCGGCGTACAACCCGCTGTTCCAGGTGATGTGCAACGTGCAGCGCTGGGAGTTCCAGCAGAGCCGGATGCTCGCCGGGATGACCGTCGAGTACCTGGCCAACGATGCGCGGGCGACCAAGTTCGACCTCAACCTGGAAGTCACCGACCTCGACCATCGTCTCGGTTGCTGCCTGACCTACAGCACCGATCTGTTCGATGAACCGACCATTGCGCGCATGGCCAAACATTGGCGCAATCTGCTGGAAGCGCTGATCGCCGATCCGCAACAGCGTCTGAGCCAGTTGCCGCTGCTCGACCCGACGGAGCAGCAACACCTGCTCGACAGCCTCGGTGTCGAACCGGGCGAACGGCGTCTCGATCAATGCATCCATCATCTGTTCGCCGAGCAGGCGCTGGCGCGCAAAGACGCGCCAGCGCTGACGTTCGCCGGGCAGACGTTGAGCTACGCCGAACTCGATGCCCGCGCCAATCGTCTGGCCTGGGCCCTGCGCGAGCGTGGGGTCGGTCCGCAGGTGCGGGTCGGTCTGGCGCTGGAGCGCTCGCTGGAAATGGTCGTCGGCCTGCTGGCGATTCTCAAGGCCGGTGGCGCTTATGTGCCGCTGGACCCGGAATACCCGCTCGACCGTCTGCATTACATGATCGAAGACAGCCGCATCGGTCTGCTGCTCAGTGACCGCGCGATGTTCAACGCCCTCGGCGATTTGCCGTCGAGCGTGGCGCGCTGGTGCCTGGAAGATGACAGCGCGGCGCTGGTGGATTACCCGGTCAGCGAGTTGCCTTTTATCAGCCTGCCGCAGCATCAGGCCTATCTGATTTACACCTCGGGCTCGACCGGCAAGCCGAAAGGCGTGGTGGTGTCGCACGGTGAAATCGCCATGCATTGCCAGGCGGTGATCGAGCGTTTCGGCATGCGTCCGGACGACTGCGAACTGCACTTCTATTCGATCAACTTCGACGCTGCCACCGAGCGTCTGCTGGTGCCGTTGCTCAGCGGCGCGCAGGTGGTTTTGCGAGCGCAAGGGCAGTGGGACGCGGAAGAAATCTGCGGCTTGATCCGCACTCATCGGATCAATGTGCTCGGCTTCACCCCGAGCTATGGCAGCCAGTTGGCGCAGTTCCTCGCGACGCAAAACCAGGTTCTGCCGGTGCGGATGATCATCACCGGTGGCGAAGCGCTGACCGGCGAGCACCTGCAACGGATTCGCGCCGCATTCAAACCGAGCCTGTTCTTCAACGCCTATGGCCCGACCGAAACCGTGGTCATGCCACTGGCCAGTCTGGCGCCGGAAGTGCTGGAAGAGGGCGCCGGCAGCGTGCCGATCGGCAGCGTGATCGGTGACCGTGTGGCGTACATTCTCGACGCCGATCTGGCACTGGTGCCGCAAGGCGCGACCGGTGAGTTGTTCGTCGGCGGCGCCGGTCTGGCCCAGGGTTATCACGACCGTCCAGGCATCAGCGCCGAGCGTTTCGTGGCTGACCCATTTGCCGCCGATGGCGGGCGCATGTACCGCACCGGCGATCTGGTGCGCCAGCGTGCCGATGGGCTGGTGGAATATCTGGGGCGGATCGACCATCAGGTGAAAATCCGTGGTTTCCGCATCGAGTTGGGCGAGATCGAAACCCGTCTGCTCGATCACCACTCGATCCGCGAAGCGGTGGTGCTGGCGCTGGATGCGCCGAGCGGCAAGCAACTGGTTGGTTATCTGGTCAGCGACGTCGCCGAGCAAGGCGAAGCGCAACAGGCCGAACTGCGTGAAGCACTGAAGTCACACCTCAAGGCGCAACTGCCGGATTACATGGTGCCGACGCACCTGATCCTGCTGGCGAGCATGCCGCTGACCGCCAACGGCAAACTCGACCGCCGCGCCTTGCCGGCACCGGATCCCGAGCTGAATCGTCAGCACTACGTCGCGCCAAGCAATGATTTGGAGCAGACCCTGGCGCAGGTCTGGTGCGAGGTGCTCAACGTCAAACAGGTCGGTCTCAACGACAACTTCTTTGAGCTCGGTGGCGACTCGATCCTGTCGATTCAGGTGGTCAGCCGGGCGCGGCAGCAAGGCATTCATTTCAGCCCGCGGGATCTGTTCCAGCATCAGACGGTGCAGACCCTGGCTGCAGTCGCCAGCCGCAGCGAGCAAGTCACTGCCGAGCAGGGACTGGTGCTCGGTGAGTCGGCGATGACGCCGATTCAACACTGGTTCTTCGACACTGATATTCCTGAGCGTCAACACTGGAACCAGGCGTTGCTGCTGGAGCCGAGCGTGGCGCTGGAACCGCATCGTCTGGAGCAGGCGCTGCTGGCAGTGATCGAACAGCACGACGCCCTGCGTCTGCGCTTCACTCAGGCCAACGATCAATGGCAGGCCACGCATCAACCGGTGTCCGACGCCGAGGTGTTGTGGCAGGTGCGGGTGGCGGCGATGGACAAGTGCGCAGCGCTGTTTGCCGATGCCCAGCGCAGTCTCGATCTGCAAAATGGCCCGTTGCTGCGCGCCTTGCTGGTCGATGGTCCCGAAGGTCAGCAACGCCTGTTCATTGCGATCCATCACCTGGTGGTCGACGGTGTGTCGTGGCGCGTGCTGCTTGACGATCTGCAAACCGTGTATCGCCAGCTCGACGCCGAACAGTCGGTACAACTGCCGGCGAAAACCAGTGCCTTCAAGGATTGGGCAGCACGTTTGCAGGCCTATGCCGGCAGCGAATCGTTGCGTGAAGAACTGAACTGGTGGCAAACCCAACTGGCCGGGCCGAACACCGAGCTGCCGTGCGAAAACCCGCAGGGCGGACAGCAGAATCGTCACGCGCAAACCGTCAGCGTGCGCCTGGATGCCGAGCGTACCGGACAATTGCTGCAGCAGACGCCGCGCGCCTACCGCACGCAGGTCAACGACCTGCTGCTGACCGCGCTGGCCCGTGTGCTGTGCCGCTGGAGCGGGCAGCCGTCGGCATTGATCCAACTGGAAGGCCACGGCCGCGAAACCCTGTTCGACGAGATCGACCTGACCCGCACCGTCGGCTGGTTCACCAGCGCTTATCCATTACGCCTGACCCCGCACAACATCGAAGAGGCCGCCGGGCAGGGCGCTTCGATCAAGGCGATCAAGGAGCAACTGCGCGCCGTGCCGCACAAAGGCCTCGGTTATGGCGTGCTGCGTTATCTGGCCGATGACCTCAGCCAGCGCAGCATGGCGGCGTTGCCGAATGCTCCGGTGACCTTCAACTACCTCGGCCAGTTCGACCAGAGTTTCGCCAGCGATGCACTGTTCCGTCCGCTGGATGAGCCGGTCGGTGCAGCCCACGATCCGCAGGCGCCGCTGCCCAACGAGCTGAGCATCGACAGTCAGGTGTATGGCGGTGAACTGTTGCTGCGCTGGACCTTCAGCGCCGAACGTTATGACGCGCAGACCATCAATGACCTGGCCGACGCTTACCTCGGCGAGCTGCAAAGTCTGATCGAACATTGCCTGCAGGACGAAGCCGGCGGCCTGACACCGTCGGACTTCCCGCTGGCGAAACTGACCCAGGCGCAACTCGATGCCCTGCCGGTGCCAGCCGCGCAGATCGAAGACGTCTATCCGCTGACGCCGATGCAGGAAGGCATGTTGCTGCACACCTTGCTCGAACCGGGCACCGGTCTGTACTACATGCAGGATCGCTACCGCATCAACAGCGAGCTCGATCCCGAGCGTTTCGCCCAGGCCTGGCAAGCGGTGGTCGCCCGTCATGAAGCGTTGCGTGCGTCGTTCTGCTGGAACGTCGGCGAGGACATGCTGCAAGTGATCCACACGCCGGGCCGCACGCCGATCGAGTACCTGGACTGGAGCGCCGTTGCCGAAGAAGAGCAAGAACCGAAGCTGCAGGCGCTGCTGAAAAGCGAGCGCGAGGCCGGCTTCGATCTGCTCAATCAGGCACCGTTCCACCTGCGCCTGATCAAGGTCGGCGCGGCGCGTTACTGGTTCATGATGAGCAACCACCACATCCTCATCGATGCCTGGTGCCGTTCGCTGCTGATGAACGATTTCTTCGAGATCTACACCGCCCTCGGTGAAGGTCGCGAAGCACAGTTGTCGCTGCCGCCGCGTTACCGCGACTACATCGGCTGGCTGCAACGCCAGAGCCTGGCCGAGGCACGCCAGTGGTGGCAGCAGAACCTGCGAGGGTTCGAGCGCACCACGCCGATCCCGAGCGACCGGCCGTTCTTGCGTGAACATGCGGGTGAAAGCGGCGGCATGATCGTTGGTGACCGCTACACGCGACTGAATGTCGAGGACGGCGCCCGTCTGCGCGAGCTGGCCCAGGCCCATCAACTGACCATCAACACCTTCGCCCAAGCGGCGTGGGCACTGGTGCTGCGCCGCATGAGCGGTGATCGCGACGTGCTGTTCGGCGTGACCGTGGCCGGGCGCCCGGTGGAAATGCCGGAGATGCAGCGCACCGTCGGCCTGTTCATCAACAGCATCGCGCTGCGGGTGCAGATCCCGGCGGACGATCAGCGCGCCAGCGTGCGGCAGTGGTTGAGCGGGCTGCTCGACAGCAACATGCAACTGCGCGAGTACGAATACCTGCCGCTGGTGAACATTCAGGAACAGAGCGAACTGCCGAAAGGCCAGCCGCTGTTCGACAGTCTGTTCGTGTTCGAGAACGCGCCGGTGGAAGTCTCGGTGCTGGACCGTGCGCAGAGCCTCAACGCGACGTCGGACTCCGGTCGGACCCACACCAACTTCCCGCTGACGGCGGTGTGCTACCCGGGCGATGACCTCGGCCTGCACCTGTCGTATGACCAGCGTTACTTCGACGAGTCGACCATCGAGCGCATGCTCGGCGAGTTCAAGCGCCTGCTGCTGGCATTGGTCGATGGCTTCCATGGCGACATGGCTGACCTGCCGCTGCTGGGCTTTGATGAGCAGGAGTTCCTGCTGCACGGCTGCAACCAGAGCGCCCACGATTATCCGCTGGAGCAGAGCTACGTGGCGCTGTTCGAAGCGCAGGTCGCGCAACATCCGCAACGCATTGCCGCCAGTTGCCTCGATCAGCAACTGAGCTATGCCGAGCTGAGCCAGAACGCCAACCGCCTCGGCCATGCGCTGATTGCGGCCGGGGTGCAGATGGATCAACCGGTGGCGTTGCTGGCTGAACGTAATCTCGATCTGCTGGGGATGATCATCGGCAGCTTCAAGGCCGGTGCCGGTTACCTGCCGCTGGATCCGGGTCTGCCGAGCCAGCGTCTGCAACGCATCATCGAACTGAGCCGCACGCCAGTGCTGGTGTGCAGCGAAGCCTGCCGCGAACAGGCGCAGACTTTGCTCGATGAGTTCAGCTGCGCCAACCGTCCACGGCTGTTGGTCTGGGAAGACGTGCAGGCGCTGGCGACATCGCTTCAGAACCCGGGAATCTACAGTGGCCCGGACAACCTGGCCTACGTGATCTACACCTCAGGTTCGACCGGGTTGCCGAAAGGCGTGATGGTCGAGCAGCGCGGCATGCTCAACAACCAGCTGAGCAAGGTGCCGTATCTGCAACTGACGGACGCCGACGTGATCGCTCAGACCGCCTCGCAAAGCTTCGATATTTCGGTCTGGCAGTTCCTCGCCGCGCCGTTGTTTGGCGCGCGGGTGGACATCGTGCCGAACGTCATCGCCCACGATCCGCAAGGCTTGCTGGTGCATGTGCAAGCGCAGGGCATCACCGTGCTGGAGAGCGTGCCGTCGCTGATTCAGGGCATGCTCGCCTCGGAACGCCTGAGCCTCGACGGCCTGCGCTGGATGCTGCCGACCGGTGAAGCGATGCCGCCGGAACTGGCGCACCAATGGCTGCTGCGTTATCCGGACATCGGTCTGGTCAACGCTTACGGCCCGGCGGAATGCTCCGATGACGTGGCGTTCTTCCGCGTCGACCTGGCCTCGACTCGCGGCAGCTATTTGCCGATCGGTACGCCGACCGACAACAACTTGCTGTACCTGGTCGATGGCGCGCTGGAACTGGTGCCGCTGGGCGCGGTGGGTGAGTTGTGCGTGGCCGGGACCGGCGTCGGTCGCGGTTACGTCAGCGATCCGTTGCGCACCGCGCCGGTGTTTGTGCCGAACCCGTTCGGCGCGCCGGGCGAGCGTCTGTATCGCACCGGTGACCTCGCGCGGCGGCGCAGTGACGGGGTGCTGGAGTACGTCGGCCGGGTAGACCACCAGGTGAAGATTCGCGGTTACCGCATCGAACTGGGTGAAATCGAAGCGCGTCTGCACGAACAACCGGAAGTCCGCGATGCGGCGGTCGGCGTGCAGGAAGGCGTGAATGGCAAGCACTTGGTCGGCTATCTGGTCGCGGCGGATTCGGCGCTCAACCCGAGCGAACGTCTGGAGCGGATCAAGCAACGCCTGCGCAGCGAACTGCCGGAATACATGGTGCCGCTGCACTGGTTGTGGCTCGATCAGCTGCCGCACAACGCCAACGGCAAACTCGACCGCAAGGCCTTGCCGGCGCTGGAGATCGGCCAGTTGCAGAGCGAGGATTACCTGGCCCCGCGCAACGAACTGGAGCAGACCCTGGCCGACATCTGGGCCGAAGTGCTCAAGGTCGACAAGGTCGGGGTACGCGACAACTTCTTCGAGCTGGGCGGGCATTCGTTGCTGGCCACGCAGATCGCCTCGCGGGTGCAGAAAACCCTGCAACGCGATGTGCCGCTGCGAGCGATGTTCGAGTGCAGCACGGTGCAGGAACTGGCCGAGTACATCGAAGGCCTGGCGGCGAGTGACATGACCGAGGACAAGGTGGATCGCTTGAATGATCTGATGGCGGAGCTGGAAGGCTTGTAAATCTTCAGCGCCTGTTCCGGCCCCATCGCTGGCAAGCCAGCTCCCACACGTTTCATGGTGAGCACATAATTTGTGTACACATTCGATCACTGTGGGAGCTGGCTTGCCAGCGATGGCGTCAGTGCATTCAACACCGATAAACCGGCATATTCACGTACATATCCAGGGTTGACGATCAACAACCGGCAGCTCAGTCTGCCGGTTCTCTTTTTCATCGCGGGGGTGGTCGATGCCTTTCTTCACGGTTGACGGACAAGCGCTGCACTACATTGATCAAGGCACCGGCCCGGCCGTGTTGCTGGCGGGCAGTTATCTGTGGGACACGGCCATGTGGGCGCCGCAGATCGCTGCGCTGTCACCGCACTACCGGGTGATTGCGCTGGATTTGTGGGGCCATGGTGAGTCCGGGCGTTTACCCTCAGGCACCACGTCGCTGGATGACATCGCGCGGCAGGTCGAGGCCTTGCTCGATCATCTGGGTATCGACCGGGTCACGTTGATCGGACTGTCTGTCGGCGGTATGTGGGGCGTACGCCTGGCTTTGTCGGCACCGCAGCGGCTCAATGGCCTGGTGCTGATGGATACGTACGTTGGCGTGGAGCCGGAACCCACCCGCCAGTACTACTTTTCGCTGTTCAAGCAGATCGAGGAAAGCGGCGAGATCTCCGAACAGTTGCTCGACATCGTGGTACCGATCTTCTTCCGCCCGGGCATCGATCCGCAGTCGGCGCTGTATCAGGACTTCCGCGCGAAACTGGCGGCGTACACCGCGGATCGCCTGCGCGAAAGCATCGTGCCCATGGGGCGTATCACCTTCAGTCGGGATGACCTGCTGCCGCGTCTGGGCGAATTGAATGCCGCAACCACGCTGGTGCTGTGCGGCGATCAGGACAAACCGCGACCGCCGTCCGAAGCACAGGAAATGGCTGAATTGATCGGCTGCCCGTGGGTGCTGGTGCCGGAAGCGGGGCATATCTCCAGTCTGGAGAATCCGCAGTTTGTTACTGAGGTGTTGTTCGCCTTCCTGGCTGAGCGACATTGAAAAAGATCGCAGCCTGCGGCAGCTCCTACAGAAAACGCGTTCCCCTGTAGGAGCTGCCGCAGGCTGCGATCTCTTGATCTGGCTTATTTCGGCCCGAGAATCTTCGCCAACTTGTCCGGTGAAGGCGCGCCTTGCTGCTGTTGCAGCTCACCCTTGTCATCCATATAGAAAATCGCCGGCGTCGCCTGGAGTTCCAGGTCTTCCATCAACTGCATGTTGGCGGCCAGTTTGGTCTGCACCGCTTTTGGAATGTCTTTCAAGGGCTTGAGGGTGCTGGCCTTGCCGGCCTTTTCGTGGTCTTCCAGGGCTTTGGCCGGATCTTTCGCGGCCAGCAGGGCTGCGGATTTGGCCGGGCTGTCTTCGCGGATGATCCCGACCATGATGTGCCGCAGTTGCACCTTGCCGGCCTTGACCCATGGCCGCGCCTGTTCCCAGAACATGTTGCAGTACGGGCAGTTCGGATCGCTGAACAGGTACACGGTACGCGGCGCATCCTTGTCGCCGTCCTGAATCCAGTTGCTCGCTTCGAACTTGCCCCAGATTTCCTTGGCCATCGGCGCGTAGACCAGTTTTTGCAGCGGTTCGCTGCTCAAGTCCTTGCCGTCGGCGTCGTACAGATTGCCGAGCAACACATGCTGGCCGTCCGGCGTCAGGTACAGCGCCATGCCACGGTTCTGGTACTGCGCCGCATAGCCGCGCAAGCCGTCCGGGGCGTCGAACTGGCCGACGATTTTTGCGCCCTTGGCTTCGATCTGCTTGATCGCGGCGGGCAATTCTTCGGCAGCCTGCACCGACGGCAGGTGCAGCAGGGCAGTGCCCAGGGTCAGCGTCAGCAGGTGGCGGAGGCGGGGCATGGCAGTTTCCTTGCAGAGGTGGCCGGTGCGGCGGTTGGATTCGGGGTGTCGAAGTTTTCCAGGGCGCGGGCCAGACTGGCGTTCGACAGTTCGCCCAGATGGCTGCTCAGCAAGCGGCCGTCAGGGCTATAGAACAGCGTAGTTGGCAGTGCCATGGAACCCACGGCCTGGCCGAGTCGGCCACTGCGGTCGAACAGCACGTTGTTCAGGCTCAGGCCCTGGGTTTCAAGAAAAGTCGCCACGCTTTGCATGCTTTCGGCTTGATTGACGAACAGAAAGGTCAGGTCCGGGCGTTGTTGTTGCGCATTTTCCAGCACCGGCATCTCGCGCCGGCACGGCGGGCACCAGGTTGCCCACAGGTTGATCACCAGCGGGCCGCCCTGATAGTCGCTGAGCTGGATGGTCTCCCCGGCGGCGTTGCGCAGGGTGATGTCCGGCAGGCGCGTGCCTTGTTCGTAGATATTCAGTGACAGGGTCGCCAACAGCCAGAACACTACGCCACTGGCCACGCCAAAACCCAGTGGCCGACGCAGCCCCGGGCGACGCCAGCCGCGATAGAGAGCGGCGAGCAGCAGCACGATCACCCCCGGCCAGGCGAGGAAACCACCGTCGCGCAGGTCGATGATCTGCCACGGATCGTTGCGATAGTGGCCCCAGTACAGGGCGACAAATGCCACGCGCGCCGCGAGCATGCCCAGCAGGAACAGGCTGAACAGCGCCGACTCGGGGTTATCGCCACCACGCTTGGCCACCCGCCAGCCGACAAAGGTCGCCAGCGCCAAGGCACTGATCAGCAACAGGTGGTTGAGCGCGATGGCAAAGGTGCCGAGGGTGAACGTCAGCATTTAATTGGCGTCTCGGGTGGTGGTCCAGCGTTGCAGGAACGTCTCGGCATCGACTTCGCCGGTAATGCGCTGGCTGCGCCGCTCTTCGCCGTCGGTGCCGATCCAGACAAAACTCGGTGGCCCCGGGACTTTGTAGCGGCCGAGCAGCTCGCGGCTGGCGGCATTGTCGGCAGTGACGTCGAGGCGCAGCAGGCGCACATCGCTCAGCGACTGCATGACCTTGTCCTTGCCGAACACCTGTTTCTCCATGACCTTGCACGACACGCACCAGTCGGCGTAGTAATCGAGCAGCACCCATTGGCCCTGCGCCTTGGCGCTATCCAGTTCGCGCTGCAGGGCTGCCGGATCCTTGATCGTGGTGAACGCGTCATGCCCGCTCGGCGTGGTGCTGGCGACCCGGCCAGCGCTGTACACCTGCAACGGTTGATACGGGTCGTCACTGCCGCCAGCGGCACCGATCATCAACAGGCTGCCCCACAGACCGAGCAACAGCGAACTGGCGCCGAACACCTGGGCGACGCGGCCGAAGCCTTCCGATTGCTTCCAGGCGCAGAACGCCGCGATCAGCAGCAGCGCGCCGCACAGTCCCAGCCACAGCGACGAGTCCAGCACCGGGCGCAACATCAGCAGCGCGGTCGCGAGGAACAGGAAACCGAAGATGCCTTTGAGCAGGTTCATCCATGCCCCGGGTTTGGGCAGGAAGCGGTTGCCGACGGTCACCAACAGCAACAGCGGTACACCGATGCCGATGCCCAGCGCGAACAGAATCAAGCCACCGTGCAGCGCATTGCCGCTCTGCGCGATGTACAGCAAGGCGCCGGCCAGCGGTGCGGTCATGCACGGGCCGACCAGCAGACCGGACAACGCGCCGAGCACTCCGGCGCCGATCAGGCTGCCGCCGTTACGGCTGCGCGAAGCGTGTTCGAGGCGATCACGCAAGGCCACCGGCAATTGCAATTCGAAGAAGCCGAACATCGGCAGCGCCAACACCACGAAAATCGTCGCAAAGGCACCCAGCAGCCACGGATTTTGCAGCCACGCCTGCAGGTTGGCGCCGAGCAACGAGGCGATCACACCCATCGCGGCATACACCAGCGCCATGCAGATCACATAGCTGCTGGCCAGGGCGAAACCACGACGCGGGGTGGCGCCGCTGCCGACAATCATGCCCGCCAGAATCGGCAGCATCGGCAATGAACACGGGGTAAACGCCAGCAGCAGGCCGAGGCCGAAGAACACCAGCAGGCTCCAGCCCAGCGCCCGTTGTTGCAGGCTGCTGGCCAAGGCTTGATCCGGCGCTTCAGCACTGGCCGTTGGTGTTGCTTTGCCGCCCAGGTCAATGACCCGGGTCTGCGGCGGATAACACAGGCCGGCATCGGCGCAGCCCTGATAGCTG
Organism: Pseudomonas sp. m6p; assembly: GCF_055760375.1. Taxonomy (NCBI): domain Bacteria; kingdom Pseudomonadati; phylum Pseudomonadota; class Gammaproteobacteria; order Pseudomonadales; family Pseudomonadaceae; genus Pseudomonas; species Pseudomonas sp. m6p. The sequence goes on along the minus strand of NZ_CM147084.1, from coordinate 3,653,371 downwards.
ACCTTGATCTGACCGCTGGCCGAGGCCGGGACTTTCACCTCCAGCCCTTGGCGATACACCGGTTGTTCACCGAAGAATTCGTCACTGTGCGACTCGCCCTCGGGCAACGTCGGCTGCTGCTCTGCCGACAAACCGTCGAATTTCAGGCGTTTCTGGTACAGGTAATAGCCGTCCGTGATCTGCCAGAACAGTTGGGTTTGCCCGGATTCCAGGCGTTCGGAGGTCAGCACGAAGGCTTTGTCGACCGGCAGAAATTCCGGTTTGGTCTCGAATGGATTGTTCCCGGCCTGGGCCAGGCTGGAGATCAGCAGTGCAAACAAAAGAAAAAAATGACGCATGGAGGAGCCTTGTCCCTGTGCAAGTCTGGTGCACAGTGGCGGGTGGCGATTAACCGATGATTAACCGCCCCGCACGATGTCGGATGGGCGACCCGACGCCGATTCACTGGTGCCTGCGAGTGGCTCAGTCCTTCAGCAGTCCCGGCCAGGTTGAGTCGGAGATTGTATACGGGCCAAATACTTTTTTCGCGCTCTGTTCATAACGCAGGTAGCGGTTGTCGTTCAGGAAAACATAAAAGTAAGTGTCGAAGGTCGGGTAGTCATTGGTGACGGCTGTCATCATTTGGCTTTTATATTCTTCCAGCGATGCCCAGGGCGAACCTTTAAGAGGTAGTAGTTCCAGGGTCTTTGAGTATATTTCGTAGATCAGATAGTTTCCGTCATTTAACAAGAACCAGTAACTCTCTCTTTGCGCAGTGCTTTCAGCCCACATGACGCCAACGATTTTGTCGTAGTAAGGCAATATTTTTTCCCACTTTGATTTTGCGATGGGGGTTTTCGAGAGTGCCTTGTCGGATTGTTGGCTGAACTCACAAACGGAGGGTGTTGTTCCTTCGTCGTAGAACAGCCAGAGCGTGTCGACGCCACCGTTCCAGTGGGTGGTCGTCGTGGTAAAGCCAAAGCGCAAGTCTGCAGCGGTCTTGTCGAAGCCTTCCCATTTGCCATCCACCGGCTTGGGGAAGCCGGAAAGTACTTTGTTATCCTCGAAGTCGAAACGGGAATAACTGTTTTTCTCCGGGAAGAAGAAATAAATGCGGTCGGGGCCGGTGCGCCAGTCAACGGCTACGAAGTTTTTTGTAATGCTCATTCATGGTTCCTTTAATAGGTTGATTTATGTTTTTAAAGTTTTGATTAGTTGTATGTAACTTGCGAAATCGAGATTAGTTTTTAGTTGTGGGTTTGTATAGTTTGAAGGTGTTGAATTTCATGTCGGCTAGTTTGTTTTTATGTTGATTGAGCCTTGTTCTTGCGCAAGTTGTCTGTTGGCAGTTTTGAGTCCGGACCCGGCGAACAAACGAGTCGCTGCCGTGTTGGTTGTCGCCCTGCCATAATTGCGGCTTAATCCTGTTCTGTTCGACTTGCCTTTTATTTCAGGGAACCACCATGCACGTACTGGTTTGCGAAGACGATGAGTTGATCGCCAGTGGCATCGTCGCCGGCCTGACAGCCCAAGGCTTGACGGTCGAGCACGTCAATACCGCCTCGAAAGCACGGGCGATGCTCAAGGTCGCCGAATTCGACGTGATGGTGCTCGATCTTGGCCTGCCCGACGAAGATGGCCTCAAGTTGCTGCAACAACTGCGTCAACAGGGCCTGGAAATTCCGGTGCTGATCCTGACTGCGCGCGATTCGGTGACCGACCGGGTCGACGGCCTGCAAGCCGGGGCTGACGATTACCTGCTCAAACCCTTCGATCTGCGTGAATTGTTCGCGCGCCTGCAAACCCTGCTGCGCCGGGTCGCCGGGCGTAGCGTCAACCTGATTGAGCACGGTGCGCTGACCTACGATCCAAGCAGCCGCGAAACCACTCTGGCCGGGCAACCGGTGGATTTGTCGCGCCGCGAGCAATCGCTGTTGCAGGCGCTGTTGCACAACCGTGGCCGGGTGTTGTCCACCGAGCAGTTGAAGGACAGCGTCTACGGCTTCAATGATGAACTGGAGAGCAACGCCCTCAACGTGCATATCCACCACCTGCGCAGCAAACTCGGCAAGGGCATCGTCGAAACCGTGCGCGGTCTGGGTTATCGCCTTGGGCCGGCCGATGGTGGAGAACAACAGAAGTGATGAGCCTGCGTCTGCGCCTGAGTCTGACCCTCGGCGCCGCGTTTGCCCTGATCTGGGCCCTGGCCGCGGCCTGGATGCTCAGCGACTTGCGCAATCAAATGATGTTTTCCCTCGATCAGCGGCTGGTGGCTTCGGCGCGCATGGTCGCCGGGCTGCTGGAGCAACTGCCGGCGCTGCCGAGCAAGGGCGAGGGCACCCATTTCAGCGCCGAACAATTGAACATTCCCGGCGGCATGGCGTGTCAGGTCAGTTCGTTGCGCGGGGAGATTCTCGCGCGTAGTCACAGCAGTCCCGAGCAAACCCTGGAAGCAGAAAAAATGGGCTTCCATGACCAGATGATCGATGGCGCGCCGTGGCGCAGTTTTACCCTCGCGCGAGGCGACGTGCGGATCACCACGGCTGATCGGCAGATTGAACGCGAAGCGCTGAACATGTCGATCCTGCTGGCGGCCTCGGTGCCGGTCGGCGTGGCGTTGCTCGGTTGTCTGTGCCTGTTGTGGCTGGGCATCGGCCAGGGCCTGGCGCCGCTCAATCGGCTGCGCGAAGCACTGATGCGACGTAATGCCGACTCGCTTGAGCCGCTGCAATTGCAATCGTTTCCCAGCGAACTGAAACCGTTGCTCGATACGCAGAACCAGCTGTTCCAGCGCATCGGCAAGACCATCGAGCGTGAACGCCGCCTGACCGGTGACGCCGCGCATGAACTGCGCAGCCCGCTGACCGCGATCAAGACCCACCTGCAAGTGGCGCGCATGACCGAAGGCAGTGCCCGCGATCAGTCGCTGGCGCGGGCCGAGGAGGGCGCAGACCGCATGCACCGCACGCTGGAGCAACTGCTGTTGCTGGCGCGGGTCGAGGGCAGTCTGTCGTTCGATGACGGCGTGCAGTGCAGCGCCGAGCAGGTGGCGAAACTGGCGATGCAGGATGCAGCGGGCGGTGAGCGTCAGCGCATCAAACTGCACTTGCCCAAGCAGCTCTCCAGTGCGCCAGTGCAAATGCCGGCGGTGTTGTCGATTGCCGCGTTGCGCAATCTGCTCGACAACGCCCTGCGCCATACCCCCGCGGACGCTGAGGTCGAGCTGAGCTTGGAAACAGTCGGCCAGCGCGCCCGTTTTGTGGTGCGCGACCACGGCCCGGGGATTGCGGCGCAAGATCTGCAGCACCTGACCCAACGCTTCTGGCGCAACGGCCAGAGCACCGGCTGCGGCCTCGGCCTGGCCATCGTCCAGGCTATCGTCCAGCGCTGCGCCTGCACCCTGCATTTCGACAGCCGCGCGGATGGGCTGCGCGTTGAGCTGACCATGCCGCTGCAGTCACTCTGAAAACACTTCCCCCCTGTAGGAGCTGCCGCAGGGGATTTGTGGTGTGGCACATCAAATGTAACTTCTCAGCATTGGCGATTCGGCAATCGCGGCGCTAAGGTCGGGGCTGCTCTGACTCAATGGATTGAGGGAACGCGCCATGCAAGCACCGATCTGCATTCGTCCAGCGAAACCTGCCGACGCCGGCCTCATCAGTCGCATCATCGAGCGTTCGATTCGCGTCGGTTGTGCGCTGGAACACCGCAACGACCCGCAGCAGGTCAACCGCTGGATTGACCGGCAATCCGCCGACATCATCAGTGCGCGCCTTGCCGACTCGCATTGCTACCTGAATATCGCCCTGCTACAGGACAAACCGGTGGGGGTCGGCATGGCCGCGGTCAGCGGTGACATCAGCTTTTGCCATGTGCAGCCGGAATGGTTTCGCCGTGGCGCAGGACGTGCGCTGATGAGCGACCTGGAGGGTTGGCTGCGGATTCGTGGTGTGCCGCAGGCGTGCATCGCCAGTACCCGCAGTGGCGCGGCTTTTTATCGACATTTGGGCTATTGCGATTCGGCGCCACCCGCCAGCGATCAGGGCTTGCACCGCGTGACGCTGTACAAGCCGTTGGCATTACCTGGCTGACAACTTGATCAAGGGTGTAAATCCTCGCCCCGCTTAAGCGTTTCCAGAACAGGAAAACCTGCATGTGCGCCCCGCGACCGGAACGCGCACCTGTGCGGTGTGCTGTTTTGGTCACTATCCATAGCGTATTGAGGGGTCGAGAGATGTCAGTCGCCACCAGCCTTATCGAAGAGTCGTCGGGGCGGATCACCGCCACGCCGGCGGAAACCCTGTACCAGTTCAACGAATCGCCGCTGCTGGCCCGACAGAGCCAGCAGGAATCCAATGCCCGCAGCTACCCGCGACGCATTCCGCTGGCCCTCAAACGCGCCAAGGGCCTGTACGTCGAGGATGTCGAAGGGCGTACGTTCATTGACTGCCTGGCCGGTGCCGGCACGCTGGCCTTGGGGCACAACCACCCGGTGGTGATCGAGGCGATCCAGCAAGTGCTCGCCGATGAGCTGCCGCTGCACACCCTCGACCTGACCACGCCAGTGAAGGATCAGTTCGTCCAAGACCTGTTCGGTTTGCTGCCGCCGGCACTCGCGGCCGAAGCGAAAATCCAGTTCTGCGGCCCGACCGGCACCGATGCGGTGGAAGCCGCGCTGAAACTGGTACGCACCGCCACCGGGCGCAGCACGGTGCTGTCGTTCTCCGGCGGTTATCACGGCATGAGCCAGGGCGCCTTGAGCCTGATGGGCAGCCTGGGGCCGAAAAAGCCGCTGGGCGCCTTGCTCAGCAACGGTGTGCAGTTCATGCCGTTTCCGTACGACTACCGTTGCCCGTTCGGTCTCGGCGGCGCAGCCGGGATCAAAGCCAACCTGAGTTATCTGGAAAACCTGCTCAACGATCCTGAAGCCGGCGTGCAGTTGCCAGCAGCGGTGATTGTCGAGGCGGTGCAGGGCGAAGGCGGGGTGATTCCGGCTGATGTCGAGTGGCTGCGCGGTTTGCGCCGGATAACCGAGAAGGCTGGCGTGGCGCTGATCGTCGATGAGATCCAGAGCGGTTTCGCCCGTACCGGCAAAATGTTTGCCTTCGAACACGCCGGTATCGTCCCCGACGTAGTGGTGTTGTCCAAAGCCATCGGCGGCAGCCTGCCATTGGCGGTGGTGGTCTATCGCGACTGGCTCGACACCTGGCAGCCGGGTGCCCACGCTGGCACGTTCCGTGGCAATCAGATGGCGATGGCCGCCGGTTCCGCGGTAATGCGTTATCTGCTCGAACACAAGGTCTGCGAACACGCCGCCGCCATGGGTGAGCGCCTGGGCGAACACCTGCGCATCCTGCAACGCGACTTTCCGCAACTGGGCGACATTCGCGGGCGTGGCTTGATGCTCGGCGTCGAGCTGGTTGACCCGAATGGCGCACCGGATGCGCTCGATCATCCACCCGCGTTCGCACGTCTGGCACCGCTGGTGCAGCGCGAATGCCTCAAGCGCGGGCTGATTCTCGAATTGGGCGGCCGGCATGGCGCGGTGGTGCGCTTCCTGCCGCCGCTGGTGATCACCGCCGCCGAAATCGACCGTGTCGCCGAGATCTTTGGCCGGGCCTTGGCCGCTGCCACTGCCGCTGAGTAAATTTTTCGCAGCGCCGGACGTTCTTTCTACATAACCGGCTGCACTCGGCTGCAGCCCACCCTCACAACGATGGAGAACCAGCATGACGTCAGTATTCGACCGCGAGGACATCCTCTTTCAGGTCGTGGTCAACCACGAAGAGCAATACTCGATCTGGCCGGATTACAAAGCCGTGCCGCAAGGCTGGCGCACCGTGGGCAAGAGCGGCCTGAAGAAGGAATGCCTGGCCTACATCGAAGAGGTCTGGACCGACATGCGTCCGCTGAGCCTGCGCCAGAAGATGGAAGGGCAGACGGCTGCTCAGTAATCTGACAGGCAAAAACAAACCCGCTGGACTGGTGACAGTCAGCGGGTTTTTTCATGGCTTTCAAAAGATCGCAGCCTGCGGCAGCTCCTACATGGGAATACTCACACCCTGTAGGAGCTGCCGAAGGCTGCGATCTTTTGATCTTATGCCGAAGGCCCGCCGCTCAATCCCTTGAGCAGCAAATCGACATTCCCCTCCAGCTCCGCCACCGGATCTTCTGCATCGGTGCTCAACACCAGCAAACGACTGCCCGACTCGGCAATCGCCGCCTTCACTGCCTCCGACGGCTGACGATGATGCAGGACCACGGCCACGTCATTGTCCTTGAGCGTCGACGTGAGTTTCTTCAAGTCCTCGGTTGTCCACTCGGCATCCGGCCTTGGATCCTGACCAATCAGCTCCAGATTCAAGCTGCCGATCAGGTAACCGAAGTGATCGCTGAGGCTCAGCACACTGAGGTTGTCGACCTCGGCCAGGCGCGCTTCGCTGTCGGCGCTGAGCTTGAGCAGGCGCTGTTTCAGCGCCGCCAGATTGGCCTCGATCTTCGGTTTGGCCGACGGCGCCAGGCGCACCAGATCCGCCGCGATCACGTCCGCCATCCGTCCCATGTTGTTGCTCGCCAGCCATGGCTGACTGTTCAAGCCATCGACCTTCAGCCCCGGCTGCACAGCGATCCCCGGCAGGGCGCCGTCCACCGGACGTGCTGCGTCGACCTCGACAATGCGAATGTTGCTGCGCCGTGCGATCGGGTACAGCGGATCATCCGCCCACAGCGAGCGCACGCCGATCACCGCATCGGCATCGCCTGCCAGTTTGCCCAGCGCCGGTGCGCCGCGACCGGTGAAGTACGCAGTCTGACGGCTGCCCGGCAGATTGGCCGGGGCCGCGCGTTCCAGGCTGACGTCGGTGCCTTTGAGCAGCACTTCGCCGAGGCCGTAGGTGATGGGCAGCGAGGCCAGTACGCGTAGCGGTTGAGGGTTTTCAGCCGCCAGCAACGGGCTGCCGACCACGCCGCACAGGGCCATGGCCAGGGTCAGTTTTCGCAGTGAGAAAGTCATTTATCCAAGGTTCCCTTTCAGACTCGGAACAACCCCGCGCGCAATGGCGGCGAGGGCGAAGGCGATGCCGGCGACCAGAATGATCGCGGCGCCGGACGGGATCGGCAGGTCGAAGATGATCGGCGCGAGAATTCCGCACAGCGTGCTGACGGTGGCAATCAGCACCGAGCACCAGAAGAAGCCCTTGAGCGACTGGCTGAGCAAGCGTGCTGCCGCCGCCGGAATCACCAGCAATGCGCCGACCAGAATCGCGCCGATGACCTTCACCGCCGCGACGGTGATCAGCGTCACCAGAATCACGAACAGGTAATCCAGAGTCTTCACCGCGACGCCGCGCACCGCCGCCAGTTGCGGGTTGAAGCTGGCCAGCATGATCCGGTTGTACAGCGGCAACGCCAGGGCCATGACCAACGAACCGACGATGGCCAGCACCAGCAGGTCATTGCCATTGACGGTGAGCACCGAACCGAACAGCACGTTCTCCAGAATGTGCACGTTGATCTTGCCGGCCAGAATCAGCAGCAGGCTCGCGCCGAGGGCCAGCGACACCGAGAGAAACACGCCGATCAGGGTGTCGGGCGCCAGACCGGTGCGGTTGCGCAGGTAATTGAGCAGGATGCCGAACAACAGGCAGTAGCCGAACAGGCTGCCGTACGGCCCGGTGTAGGGGTCGCCGAGCAGAATGCCGATGGCCACGCCGGTCAGCGCCGCGTGGCCGACCGCTTCGGAGAAAAACGCAAAGCGCTTGACCACCACCAGCGTACCGAGGCCACCGAGCACCGGGCCGATCAACAGGCCGGCGAGCAATGCGTTGACCACAAAGCCGTAGGCCAGCGCTTCCGGCAGGTAGCCGGACGACGCCCAGCCCTGAACCATCAGACGAAAGGCTTCGTAACTCATCAGACCGCGCTCCGTGGATGGGTGGAAAACAGACTCAGCAGTCGCTCCGGAGTCAGCGCCTGTTGCGGCGTGGCGTCGAACAGCACGCGGCGGTTGAGACCGGTGACCCGGTCGGCCAGACGCTTTACCGCTTCCAGATCGTGCTCGATCCACAGCACGGTGATGCCAGCCGCGCGCCAGTCGCCGAGCAGGCGTTCGAAGACCTGAATTCCGGCTTCGTCGAGCGCCGACATTGGCTCATCCAGCACCAGCAATTGCGGGGCCGGGATCAAGCCTTGAGCGAGCAACACACGCTGGCGTTCGCCACCGGACAGCGCGCCCATGCGCCGCTTGCGTTTGTCCTGCATGCCGACCCGTTCCAGCGCCTCGCCGATGGTGTTGGCGTAGTGCTTGCTCAAACCGAGAAAAGCCGGCCGGCGCTGACACATCGCGGCCATGAAATCGTCGACGGTCATCGGCAGGCCACGATCGAACTCCAGCGCCTGCGGCACGTAACCGATGGTCCCGGGTTGACCGGGCCAGTGCAGGCTCAGTTGACCTTGGTGCGGCATCTGCCCGAGCAGGGTCTTGATCAGCGAGCTCTTGCCGCCGCCGTTGGGGCCGACCAGAGCGTGCACGTGACCGGGCTGAACCTGGAAGGTCACGTTGTCGAGGATCGTGGTGCGCCCGAGGGTCAGAGAGACTTCTGCAAAATCCAGAGTCGGCCCCAATCCTTGTGGGAGCGAGCCTGCTCGCGAATGCGGTGTGTCATTCAATAATGATGCTGACTGACCGGACGCTTTCGCGAGCAAGCCCGCTCCCACAGGGGATGGTGGGGTGTCAGAGAGGGTTTCTTTTGCTGTCATGCCCCGGACTCCTGAATCGCCCGCACCACGGTGTCGAGGTTGCCGGTCATCTTGTGGGAGCGAGCCTGCTCGCGAATGCGGTGTGTCATTCGACAAAGATGTTGGCTGACCCGGCGCCTTCGCGAGCAGGCTCGCTCCCACAGGGGATGGTGGGGTGTCAGAGAGGGTTTCTTTTGCTGTCATGCCCCGGACTCCTGAATCGCCCGCACCACGGTGTCGAGGTTGCCGGTCATTTCCTTTTCGTACTTGTCGGCGCTGTATTCGCCGTAGGAAATGTGCGACAGCGGGTACAGCTTCACCCCGGACTCACGCTGGATGGTTTCGACGTAGGTCGAAGGGAAATCCATCTCGGAGAAGATCACCTTCACGTCGAGCTCGCGCAGTTGGTCGATGGTCTTTTTCAACTGGCTCGGGCTCGGTTCGATGCCATGGGCCGGTTCGACCACGGCCGTCACTTCCAGACCGAATTCGCGCAGCAGATAGTCATAAGCCGCATGCACCGTGGCCACACGCAGTTCGGCGTTCGGTGCCTGAGTCAGTTTGGCCAAGGCATCGGCGCGCATCTGCCGCAGGCGTTTGCCGTAGGCGCGGGCGTTCTGGGTATAGGTCCTGGCGTTGTCCGGATCGAGCTTGCCCAGCTCGCGGGCGATGTTGTTGACCTGGGCAATCGAGGCGCTGATCGACAGGAAGGTGTGCGGGTTGACCACTTTGCCGGCGCCGCGCGCCGCGGTACCGGTGGCCGCCAGCAGCGGCACGTTTTCATTGGCTTCGATGGTCTTGATGTTCGGCGTTTCGCTGGCGGCGATCATGCGGTCGGCGAAGTCGTCATGGCCGACCCCGTTGAGCACGATCACGTCCAGCCCGCTGATGCGCTTGATGTCCTCGGCGCGTGGCTCGTAGGCGTGCGGGTTGAAACCGGCGGGAATCAGCGGTACCACCTCGGCCTTGTCGCCGACAATGTTCGCCACATAGCTGTAGTACGGGTGCAGGGTGATGCCGATGCGCAGGCGTTTGCCCGGATCGGCGCTGGCCAGCGGGCTCAGCAGGCACGCGCACAGGCCAAACAGCAAGGTGCGCAGGAGGGGACGGCGAGTCAGGGAAATAAGCATGGGCAAGCGGTCTTCTCTCGGGTGAAGGCGAAGGTTCAGTGGCGATGCTCGCGAGTCACGCCGGCATCGAACTGCGCGACGATCTGTTTCCAGCCAGCAGCGGACAACGCGGCGTCGGTGAGGTCGGCGGGCGTCTGCAGCTCGGCAGCGCGGTTGAGCCAGATGTCCGGCGCGGCAGTGGCGTCGGCGCTCAGCCGCATCACGAATGAACCGGCGACGGCGGGCGCCTGGCTGTGGCCGAAATAGGCGGTGTCCGCCAGCAATTGCCAGGCATGCCCGCCACGGCTGACCGAACTGGCGTCCTGGGCGAACGGGGCGAAACCTTCTTCGGCCAGGGTCTGTGGCGTCGGCAGGCTTTGCTGTTCTGCACGCAGCAGGCGGATTTCATCGAGGGTCACCCGCAGGTCGGCGTAGATGCCTTGCTCGGCGGCGCTGAGGTCGCGCCGCGCATCGAGCTGATGGCTGGCAACCGGTTCCGGTTCATGGGACACCCCGCGCCACGCCACCACCGAGCCGGCGACGGCAAGGATCAGCAAACACAACAGCAGAACATTGAGGGTTTCATGGCCGGCACCGGCCGGGCGGACGACTTGGGTGGTGGGCGTACTCATGGGGCCTCGATGTCGGCTTGGTCGATTTCCACGACGTGGCCGGGGCCGGCGTCGAACAGCACATAAAACTCGGCCGCCGGTTTTTTGAACGTCACGGTCGAGTCGGCACCGAGCTTGCCCGGCAGCAGAATGGTTTCGTCGTAACCGATCACATCGAGGGTCACCCCCGGCGCGCCGCTGCCGTCGGAGAAGCCGCCGGTGCATTTGATCTGCTCGGCATCAACGGCTTTGCATTCGCACATCGGGTTATGGGCCAGGGCGCCGGCGCTGAAACCTGCGCACAGCAGCAGCAACGCGGCGCGCAACCGCAGGCGGGAAGGGCGTTGAACGCGGTTCATGGTTTGGCTCCTTGTTTGGTCAGCCAGGCGAGGGTCGCGGGAGAGGCCTGGCTCAGGGGAATCGAGGCTTGGTGCAGGCTGCCGTCCCAGCCTTCCATGGTGATCCACAGTTCGGCATCGGCCTTGGTCTTTTCCGCCACCGGCAATTGCGCGCCCATGCGATACGGCGTGCCAAAGAAAATCACCCCGGCGGCGCGCAGGCTGCGCGGTTTGCCGATGCGCAGGTAGGTGGCCTTGACCTGTTCGACACAGGCATCGCAGAGGGCGGCATTGAAGTCCTTCATGTAACCGGCGGGGCCGCTCAGGCGCGGTGCTTCGTTACGCAGTTCGGCCAGGCGCAGGCTCCACGGGCCGACCTGGATCTCGCCGACCTCATGTTCACCGAGGCCGACGTCACCGCGAAACAGCGCGGCATCGGCGAAGTACTTGGGCATGAACCCCAGCGGAATCAGCAGCAACAAGGCGTTCAGGTGAAAGCGCCATTTGTGCCAGAAGCGGCGCAGGGCGGACGGTTGGGCAGTGCGATTGGACGGGCTCACAGGCTGACCTCCGCCGGTTCACGGCTGACGCGGGGGCTGCGGGCCTTTTTATTTTCGCGCTTGAGGGCGTTGGCGGTGGCCAGCGCGGTGCGCTTGGTCCAGATCAACAGGCCGCTGAGGACCATCATGCTCAGCAGCAGGCCGAAGAAGAACCAGATCAGTTTGATCCACAGACCGCCGAAATCACCGGTGTGCAGCGGTCGCATCGACTCGGTGACGAACTCCAGCGAAGAGCGGTCAGTCAGCAGTCGGGTGGCGGCCATGTCACCGTTGTACGGGTTGAGCGTGGCGGTCTGGAACATCAGCGGATACCAGCCGCGACCGCCAACGCTCAGGTGACTGTAGGCATTGCCCGGCAGGCTGACGAAGCTGACTTCCAGCCCGGGGATGTGCTGTTCGGCGATCTGTACCGCGCGATCGAGGCTGATCCGTGGGGCAGGACTGGCGTCGCTCGACATCGGTACGCTTTCCCGGGACATGGCGGGAATGATCGGCTCGCTGCTGATGGACACCTGGTTGTCGGCCAGAATGGCCTGGATCAGAAACCAGGTGCCGGTGATCGAGATCACCGCGATGAACCAGATCGACCAGATGCCGCTCAGTCGATGGAAATCGCCCCAGAAGATCCGCGCGCCGTGGCGAAATCGCAGGGTGGGCTTGAAGAAGCCTTTCCAGAATCGTTTGTAGACCACCAACCCGGTGACCAGCGAGGCCAGCATCGGCAGGCCGAGGAACGACACCAGGTACCAGCCCCAGCTGAAGCCGTTGGTGAACGGCACCAGCCACCAGCCGTGCAGGGCGCGGGTGAACGCCTTGAAGTTGAAGTCCGGCGCCGGGCCTTGAATCACCCCTGTGTACGGGTTGACGTAGACCGTCTGGGTACGGCCGTCGGGGTAGCTGACCTCGACATCGAGGGCGAAGTGCGACTCGTCGGGACGGCTGATGCTTTCCACCAGCGTCTGCGGTTCGGCCTGTTTGATCGCGGCCAGCACCTGATCGTAACTGAGCCGCGGCGCATCCTCCGACGGTTGACTGGCGCGCATCTGCGGGTTGGCCAGCCAGACGATTTCCTGGCTGACCACCGCCAGTGTGCCGGTGACACAGACGATCAGGACAAAAAACCAGATCGGCAGCGCGAGCCAGCTATGCACCAGGAACCACAGTTTGGAACGGGATTTCTTCGACATGATTGCGCGTCTTGATTTCGATGAAAGGGCACGCGGCTACGGGCTTCGCAGCGCGGGTGTCCGCAAAAAGGCGCGGTCGTGGCGGTTGCCTGTGCGAACGGCCTGCATCTCTATAGGACGGATGAGCCGGACAAATCCCGAAAGGTGATATGAAAGCAAATGTTTCGCACTTCGCAGGGGGCGACGACATCCCCCTGTAAGAGCTGCGGCACGCTGCGATCTTTTGATATTGATCTTTAAACAACAGATCAAAAGATCGCAGCCTCGTTGCACTCGACAGCTCCTACAGGATTTTTGCGGGCAGGCGATCAAACACGATTCATGAATGGCGCTCTCACTGTCGGGCAATTGATGGCCGGTTCGCGCTCCTTATGATGGAAATCACTCGATTCCCCTAGTGAGCCCCCTGATGAACCCCAGAACCCTCTACGACAAACACATCGATTCGCACACCGTGTGCCGCCTCGACGATCAGGGCCATGTGCTGCTGTATATCGATCGCCAGGTGATCAACGAATACACCAGCCCTCAGGCGTTCAGCGGTCTGCGCGCCGCCGGGCGCAAGGTCTGGCGGCCGGGCACGGCGCTGGCGGTGGTCGATCACGTCAACCCGACCACGCCGCAACGGGTGGCGGCGATGCCCGATGCCGGCGGTGCGCGGCAGGTGGCGTATCTGGCGGAAAACTGCCGGGACTTCGGCATCGAACTGCTGGATATCCTCGACAAGCGTCAGGGCATCGAGCATGTGATCGCCCCGGAGCAGGGCTTTATTCTGCCGGGCATGGTCATCGCCGCGGGCGACAGCCACACCACCACCTACGGTGCGCTGGGGGCGTTCGGATTTGGTATCGGCACCTCGGAAATCGAGCACTTGCTGGCCTCGCAAACGCTGGTCTACAAGCGTCTGAAAAGCATGCGCGTGACGGTGGAGGGCGAACTGGCACCGGGGCTGACGTCCAAGGATGTGATCATGGCGCTGATCGGCCGCATCGGTGCGTCGGGTGCCACGGGTTATGCCATCGAATTCTGCGGTTCGACCATCGATGCCCTCAGCGTCGAAGCGCGGATGACCATTTGCAACATGGCGGTCGAAGCCGGCGCACGTGGTGCGTTCATGGCGCCGGATGAAAAAGTCTTTGCTTATCTCAACGGCAAACCCCGCGCACCGCAAGGCGAACTGTTAGCGCGCGGCGTGGAAAAATGGCGTGAACTGCGCAGCGATCCCGGCGCCGTGTTCGACCGCGAAATCCACCTTGACGCCAGTCTGCTGGAACCGATGGTCACCTGGGGCACCAGCCCGGATCAGGCGGCGCCGATCGGCGCGCAGGTGCCGGACCCGCAAAGCATCGACGATCCGATCCTGCGTCAGGACATGCGCCGCGCCCTGCATTACATGGGCCTGGAGCCGGGAATGGCGCTGCGCGATATTGTCATCAGTCACGCGTTTATCGGCTCCTGCACCAACGCGCGGATCGAGGATTTGCGTGACGCTGCCAGCGTTGTGCGCGGGCGGCGGGTGGCCGGGCATGTGCGGGCGATGATCGTGCCCGGCTCCAGCGAAGTGCGTGCTCAGGCCGAGGCTGAAGGGCTGGCGCAGATCTTTATCGACGCCGGTTTCGAATGGCGTCAGTCCGGCTGCTCGATGTGCCTGGCGATGAACGATGACGTGCTCGCGCCCGGCGACCGTTGCGCCTCCAGCACCAACCGTAACTTCGAAGGCCGCCAGGGTGCCGGGGCGCGTACGCACCTGATGAGCCCGGCGATGGTCGCCGCCGCCGCGATCAGTGGCCATCTGACCGACATCCGCCACTTTGGAGAACGCCCATGAGTCTGCAACCCTTCACGCAAGTCAGCGGCCGGGCCGCGCCACTGCTCGCGGCCAACGTCGACACCGACGTGATCATGCCCAAGCAATTCCTCAAGGGCATCGACCGTCAGGGGCTGGATCGTGGGCTGTTTTTCGATCTGCGCTTTCTCGCCGACGGCACGCCCAACCCGGAATTCGTGTTGAACCAACCGGCGTGGCAGGGCGCGAGTTTTCTGGTGGTCGGGGCGAATTTCGGCTGCGGTTCCAGCCGCGAACACGCGGTGTGGGGGCTGCAGCAAATGGGCATTCGCGCGCTGATCGGCAGCCGTTTCGCCGGGATCTTCTACGACAACTGCCAGCGCAACGGGGTGTTGCTGATCACGCTGGATGAAGCGCAGGTACAGCGCATTGGCCGGTTGGTGAGTCAGCCTGAAACGGCACAGATCAGTGTGGATCTGGAGGCGCAGCAGATTCGTCTGGCGGACGGTGAAGTCATCGATTTCCAGATTGACGGCTTGCGCAAGACCGCGCTATTGCTGGGGCTGGATGCGATTGGCAGTACCTTGCAGCGGCGAGCGCAGATCGAGGCGTTCGAACGAGAACACCTGGCCGCCAACCCATGGCTGGCCTGACACCCCTTTGACCCTGTGGGAGCTGGGCTAGAGAGAAAGATCCTTGAAATGCCCCTGCAAGAACTCCACACACGCCCGCAGCTTTCCGGAGTTGGCCAGCCGCGTCGGGTACACCGCCCAGACGTTGGCGCTCTGGCTGTAATCGGCCAGCACCGGCAGCAGTCGGCCCTGTTCCAGCAACGGTTTCACATCCCACAATGAACGCAGCAACACCCCGCGTCCGTCGAGCGCCCATTGCAGGACGATCTCGCCGTTGTTGGAAGACAGCGGCCCACTGACCCGCACGCTTTCCTGCGTGCCGTCACGATCCAGATGCCAGACGCCGAAGGCGTTGTCGCGCTCCTTGATTACCAGGCAGTCATGCTGTTGCAGATCCTCCAGCGTTTGCGGTGTGCCACGGCGTTGCAGGTATTCGGGCGCTGCGCACAACACCCGGCGATTACTCACCAGTTGCCGGCCGATGTGCTGGCCGGGCAGGTCGTCGCCGACGCGGATTTCCAGGTCGAAGCCCTCGTTGACGATGTCCACTGCACGGTCGAACAAGTCCAGGCGAATCTGCAGCTGCGGGTGCCGCTCGGCCAGCCGTGAAACCGCAGGCGCCACATGATTACGGCCAAAACCGAAACTGCTGCAGATGTGCAAGCGCCCGCGTGGGCTGTCGTGGGCGTCGGCGAGGTCGTCGCGCAGTTGCTGGAAATCATCGAGGATGCGCAAGGCCCAGCGCTGCACCCGCTCGCCGTCTTCGGTCAGCGACACGCGGCGACTGGTGCGGTGCAGCAGTCGGGTGCCGAGGGTCGATTCGAGAATCTGGATGCGTTTGCTCACGTAGGCCGGGGACAGGCCCAGTTCATCGGCGGCAGCGGCGAAACCGTTCTTGCGGATCACGGTCAGCAGCACCCGCAGGTCTTCGGGCAGGGGCACGGGGTCTTGGTTCTGGGACATGTGGGGGCGGGCACTGGCGGCACAAGCCGCCAGCATAGCATCGGTGGGGAACGCTCGATTCAGCGCAGGAAATCCAGGGCTTCGGCGAGCAACAGTTCGGGTACTTCCTCGGCCAGATAATGCCCGGCGGGCAGCGCTTTGCCACTGACGTTGGTTGCCACGTGCTGCCATTCCTTGAGCGGGTCGAAGCAACGCCCGACCGTGCCTTGCGCGCCCCACAGCACCCGCAGCGGCAAGTCAAGATGATGGCCGGCGGCGATGTCGGCCCGGTCATGTTCCAGGTCGATGCTGGCGCTGGCGCGGTAGTCCTCGCAGATGCCCCGGGCGCTGCCGGGACGTTGCAGGCACCGCAGGTATTCGCCGAACGCTGGCTCGGTGAACGGCGTGAGTCCGGCGCTGCGGCTGCCCATGACGCTGCGCAGATAGCATTCGGGATCGGCTTCGATCAGGGTTTCCGGCAACGGCGCCGGGCGGATCAGGAAGAACCAGTGCCAATAGGCGCGGGCGAACGCTTCGTTGGTCTGCGTGTACATTGCCAGGGTCGGGGCGATGTCCAGCAGCATCATCCGTTGCACCGCAGCGCGGTGGTCGAGGGCCAGGCGATGGCCGACCCGCGCGCCACGGTCGTGGGCCAGAATCGAAAACTGTTCGAAGCCCAGCGCCTGCATCAACTCGAGATTGTCTCTGGCCATTTCGCGTTTTGAATAGTTGCGGTGCAGTTCATCGGCAGCCGGTCGGGCGCTGTCGCCATAGCCGCGCAGGTCGGCGGCGACCACGGTGAAATGCTCCGCCAACTGCTCGGCAATCTTGTGCCAGATCACGTGGGTCTGCGGGTGTCCGTGCAACAGCAACAGCCCCGGGCCGCTGCCACCGAGGCGATAGGCGATGTCGACGCCGTTGACGTGGCGCTGGTCTTTGACGAATCCGGCAAACATCGGGCTGATCCTTGTTCAGGTGCGGGTGGGATGCATCCTGAAAGTGTTCGGCATTCGGGGCAAGGGTTGAAGCGTGGTGTACAGGTTCATGAAGTGTGATGTGTGTCGGCAGTGCCGGCCCCTTCGCGGGCAAGCCCGCTCCCACAATGTTTTTCTGTGTGACACCAATCGTGTAAACACCAAAGATCCCTGTGGGAGCGGGCTTGCCCGCGAAGAGGCCAGCCCAAACCCTGAAAATCTCAACCCTGACTGAACATCTCCATCGCCCGCTGCTTGATCTGCTCTTCCGTCAGGTCCTCCTTGCGCGTGGCGAGAAACCACACGTGTCCATAGGGATCCTTCAGCGTTCCGCTGCGGTCACCATAAAACTGATCCTTGACCTCGGACACCGCTTTCGCCCCGGCCTCCAGTGCCCGTTGAAAGGACTTGTCGACATCGGTGACATACAGATGCAAACCGACCGACACGGCATTGTCCGGATCGCTCAACGGCCCTTGATCGCACGGTGTGCCGAGCATGATCGCGCTGTCGCCAATGCGCAGCTCGGCGTGGCCGACGCGCCCGTCGGGCATGTCCAGGCGCATGACCTGCGTGGCGCCGAAGGCTTTCTTGTAGAACTCGATGGCTTCGGCGGCCTTGAGGATGCCGAGGTACGGGGTAATGCTGTGATACCCCTCGGGAATGGGTTTGACGCTCATGACGTTCTCCCTGTTTTTGTTTTGCGAGGTAGGGCTCCACTGGATTTGTGGAAGATTCACTATAGAACTGTCTGCGCGGCCAGAAATTTTCCCCGACGAGCCGTCAGCCGAGAAAGTGCGCCCCCGGCCCTTTCTCACCGAGCACATCGCCCTGGTTGCGCAACGGGCAAGCTTCCATCGACAGACAGCCGCAGCCGATGCAACCGGTAAGCCGGTCGCGCAATAAGGTCAGCTGATTAATCCGTTCATCCAGCTCGCGGCGCCATTGCTCGGAGAGGATTTTCCAGTCCGCTGCGGTTGGTGCGCGGTCGTCGGGGAGTCTCTTCAGCGCCTCGCCAATCTCCGCCAGCGGAATACCCAGGCGTTGCGCGACCTTGATCAACGCCACTCGGCGCAAGACCGCCCGTGGATAACGACGCTGATTGCCGGCATTGCGCTGACTCTTGATCAGGCCTTTGGCTTCATAAAAGTGCAGGGCAGTGACCGCGACACCGCTGCGCGCGGCGACTTCGCCGACGGTGAGCTGTTTGTGCAGGTTTTCCGGAGTGATCATTTTGCAAAGGGCTCTTGACCTTGACTTAACTAGAGGTTTTACCCTGCAGGTCTTCGAGTCGCAAGACTCGGCTTACGATGAGTGGGGACTTCTCATGCAAACCTCAGCGAAAAATCGCAGCTTTACCCAATTGATCGAATTCGAGATCGAGCCGCGTCAGCAGCCGGCATTGGTTTGTGCGCTGTCGCAGCAGAGCGAACATCTGGCGCAGCGCTACGCAGGCTTTGTCAGCGCCAGCGTCCAGGTCAGCGACGACGGTCGGCGGGTGCTGAGCTTGCTGCAATGGCAAAGCCGCGAAGCCGGGGAGGCGGCGTTCTGTCGCTATGAAAGCGGCGAGCAGGATTTCTGGCAGCTGATCCGCGCCCATCAGGCGAAAACCGTGACCTTCAATTCATTTCAGGTGTTGAGCAGCATCGCCCGCAGTCATGACGATGCGCTGCACTGCAATCTGGTCGGCTAGATCGACAACTGGATCAGGCGTTCACCGTGCAGATTCTCCGTGAGCCGCCGCTTGTTCACCGCCAGTTCGCCGATCTTGATCAGCCGTGTGCGCGTGACGTTGCGGCTCAGACCAAGCAGCGCGGCGGTGTGCACCTGGTTGTAATGACAGAAACGATAGGCGGCGCGCAGCAAGGCGTCTTCGACCTTTTCGTGGAGGGCGCCGGCCTGTTGCTCGAAGAGCTTCTGGAAGGCTCGCTCCAGCAACGCTTCCGGTGAATCGTCGGCGCTCGACTGCTGATCGTCCGCGCGCTCGATGCGCAGGTTGGACAGGCGCAGATCGTCGCGCTCGATCACGCCATTGCGGCAGATCAATAGGGTGTGATGGATGACGTTTTCCAGTTCGCGGATGTTCCCTGGCCAACTGTAGCTGCGCAGTTTCTGTTCGGCACCGGGTCTGATGTTGACCCGTCCGTAACCCAGGCGCTGGCTGTAGGCCTCGATGAAATGCCGGGTCAGCGGCAGGATGTCGCCGGGCCGTTCGCGCAGCGGACTGAGTTCCAGATTGACCACGTTCAAACGGTAGAACAGGTCTTCGCGGAAGTTGCCGGCATTGATCGCTTTCTCCAGTTGCACGTTGGTCGCGGCCAGCACCCGCACATCGATCGGAATGCTTTTGCGCGAGCCGAGGCGCACCACTTCGCGTTCTTGCAACACGCGCAGCAACTTGACCTGAATCGCCATTGGCAAATCGCCGATTTCGTCGAGGAACAAGGTGCCGCCATCCGCCTCTTCGAACCAGCCGGCCTTGGCGCTGAGCGCGCCGGTGAACGCGCCTTTTTCATGGCCGAACAGCTCGGCTTCCACCAGTGATTCGGAGAAGGCGCCGCAGTTGACTGCGACAAACGGCCGATGCCGGCGGTGGCTCAGATTGTGAATATGACGCGCCACCAGTTCCTTGCCGGTGCCGGTCTCGCCGATGATCAGGACGCTGGCTTCGCTCGGCGCGATTTGGTTCAGATGCGCCAGCAAGGCCTGGGATTTCGGGTCTTCAAAGACCTGCGCGGTGGCACGGATCGACGTCGCCAGACCGGGTGAGGGCGGAAGGGTCAGCAGTTGCATGGGACTCGCTCCATTAAAGGCAAGATCAGGAATAGAACGTCGGCACTGGCAGCGCCTGGTTCAGCGCCCAGTCGCCCAGCTCGTGGAGTTTGTAATCGAGCGGGTCGTGCAGAGTCTGCGTGCGCAGGTTGCGCCAATGCCGATCGAGACGCAGCGAGGCGTGGGTTGAACGCGCGCCGGTGACTTCGAACAAACGGCTGCAGATCTCCAGCCCCTGACGACTGGCGGCGACCTTGGCGGTGGCAATCGCCGTGGCCAGATGTCCACGTTCTTCTGCGGTCAGGTTCGGGCCTTTGGCCCAGGCCTCGTCGAGCAGCGCGGCCGCCCGCTCGACCAGCAGACGAATGCCTTCCAGTGCGACCCAGAACTCGCCGTAATGCGCGAGCACGTAAGGATCTTCACGCACGTCGCGAGCGGCGGATTTGTGCCAGAGCCGGGTTTCGCTCAGGGTGTATTGCCGGGCTTCTGCAAAGGCACCTTCGGCGATCCCGAGAAACATGTGGGTGAAGGTCAGTTGCGCGATCAGCGGACGCAGGCAGGCGAACGGCGTGCTCAACGGGCCGGGATCAAGCAGCAGCTCGGATTCTTCGACCCGCACCCGTTCGAACGTGGTACTGCCGCTGTCGGTCTGGCGCTGGCCGATGTTGTTCCAGTCGTCGTGCAGAGTGATGCCGCTGCGACCGCTGGGGATCGCCGCGATCAGCAACTTACCGCCGGCACTTTCGTCGACGGCGGAAGCGATCAACATCTGCGAATCGCTGGCGCCGGAGCAGAAGCTTTTCTTCCCGGAAAACTCGCGCCAACCGCCGAAGTCCTTGACCACAGTGCGGGTGTCGAGCGGGTTGAGGGCGTTACCCCAGAACCAGTTCTGCCGCGCGGTCTGTTCGAACCACGGCTGCCATTGTTCGGGCCGCGAGAACAGGCGCACGGTGGCGAGCATCAGGTGATGAAAACCGAAAACGTGGGCGATGGAACTGTCGACCTTGGCGAACTCGCGCACGACTTGCAGGGTTTCGCTCCATGTCGCGCCGAGGCCGCCGTAACGGGTGGGAATGCTCAGCGCCAGCAGGCCGCTGTCGCGCAGGGCATCGCGTTCGGCCTTCGGCGTGCCGCCGCGCTCGTCACGTTCGACGGCGGTCAGGGCAAATTCGGCTGCAAGTTGACGGGCGGTCTGCAGCGGGGAGAGCAGGGTGCTTTGTGGTTTGGCGGTCACACCAAATCTCCTATGTTTTACAACTGTCCTGTAGGAGCTGCCGAAGGCTGCGATCTGTTGATCTTGCTTGTAAAAAACAAAGTCAAAAGATCGCAGCCTGCGGCAGCTCCTACAGAGTTGTGTTGGGTCAGGACTTGGTGGGCAACACATCGTTGGCAATCATTTCGCCAAACGGCCCGGTCAGGTTGGTCACGCCGCGTCCGGCCAGGCTCGCGTAAGGTTCCGGCAGCAGCGGGAACACCCGTTCGGCAAAGCGGTAAGCCTCTTCCAGATGCGGATAACCGGAGAAGATGAAGCTCTCGATACCGAGGTCGGCGTACTCCTTGATCCGCGCGGCCACTTGCTGCGGATCGCCCACCAGCGCGGTACCGGCACCGCCGCGTACCAGACCGACACCGGCCCACAGGTTGGGGGCGATTTCCAGGTTGTCGCGACGCCCGTCGTGCAACGCTGCCATGCGTCGCTGGCCTTCGGAGTCGAAGCGCGAGAAGGATTTCTGCGCGGCCTCGATGGTCTCGTCGCTGATGTGCTCGATCAGTTTGTCTGCGGCTTTCCACGCTTCTTCGGCGGTCTCGCGAACGATGACGTGCAGGCGAATACCGAACTTCACCTTGCGCCCATGACGAGCGGCGCGTTCTCGCACATCGGCAAGTTTTTCGGCGACGGCGGCGGGCGGTTCGCCCCAGGTCAGG
This sequence comes from Pseudomonas sp. m6p, assembly GCF_055760375.1. Lineage (NCBI taxonomy): Bacteria > Pseudomonadati > Pseudomonadota > Gammaproteobacteria > Pseudomonadales > Pseudomonadaceae > Pseudomonas > Pseudomonas sp. m6p. The sequence continues at coordinate 3,631,819 of NZ_CM147084.1, read as the reverse complement.
TACACGTCGACTTGATCGGCAGCGAGATCATGCGCGGCGTCGGACGAGCCGCCGAAATACAGCGGCGGATAGGGTTTCTGCACGGGCGGATAGAGGGCCTTGGCGTTCTGTACTTTCAGGTGTTTGCCTTCGAAATCCACCGATTCGCCTTGCAACACCCGGCGCCAGATCTTGAGGAATTCGTCGGTGACTTCGTAGCGTTCGCTGTGGCTGAGGAAGCTGCCGTCGCCACGGTTTTCGTCAGGGTCGCCGCCGGTCACCACGTTGATCAGCAGGCGGCCGTTGGACAGTCGATCGAGCGTCGCCGCCATGCGCGCCGAAACGGTGGGCGAAATGATCCCCGGGCGGATCGCTACCAGATAACGCAGGCGTTCGGTCAACGGCACCAGCGCCGAAGCGATCACCCACGAGTCTTCGCAGGAGCGCCCGGTGGGAATCAGCACGCCGTGGTAGCCGAGGCTGTCGGCGGCTTGCGCCACTTGTTTCAGATAATTCAGGGTGACCGGGCGTGCGCCTTGGGTGGTGCCCAGGTAATGCCCGTCGCCGTGGGTCGGCAGGAACCAGAAAACATCCATGAACAGCTCCTTAAGCGATTTTCAGCAACGGTTTGATTTGCGTGCCGAACAGCGGCGCGGCGCGTTCGGCGGCCAGGCGGATCCGCGCTTTCAGCGGTTCGCTGGTGATCTGGTAGTCGGCGAAATCGGCCTCGGTGGCGTACACGCCAATGGGCAGGGTCACGGCCTGGAAGAAACTGAACAGCGGCCGCAACTGGTGATCGAGCACCAGCGCATGACGCTCGCTGCCGCCGGTGGCGGCGAGCAGCACCGGGGTGTCGATCAGCGCGTTGAGGTCGATCAGGTCGAACAGGTGCTTGAGCAGTCCCGGGTAGGAACCGCGATACACCGGCGCGGCGACGATCAGCAGATCGGCCTGTTCGATGGCTTGCAGTTCGGCCTCGACCTCGGCGCTAAGCTCCTGACGCGACAGGGCACCACCCAACGGGCGGGCGATGTCACCGAGCTCGATCAGATGACTCTCGACCGGCAAGTGCCCGGCCAGTTCGGCCAACAGCGCTTGGGTCAGCACCAGCGTGCGTGATGGACGCCAGGTGCCGCCGGAGAGGGCGACGACTTTCAGGGGACGCGACATGATCAGTTCCTTTTATCAACAGTTGCTCAGCGAGCAGTGAGTCAGTGCCAAGGCTTGAGCAAGCGCTGTACCAATTCCTTAAAGGCCCGGTTTACTTGGGCCTGAGCGCTCTGGCGTGAGTCGGTTGTGCGGATATCAGGCGGGTTTGTTGATCTGCTGTTGCATGGGCAACAGTTGCTGGAGCAACAGTTGTTCGCCGTGTGCAGGGATTTATAGCGACTGCTGGTTATTCCGCAAAAGAACGATAATCGATATTTATAGATCGTTTGGGGATATGAGAGCGATAAAGCTGAAATCCTGATAGCCACTATTGAGCGCGTTGATTTTTGCCCGGCCGGGCGCGGGCGTAGCCTTTGTCCATCGACTACCACCGCTCGCCAGGACGCTCCCCATGAATCGTTTACTGACTGTTTCGCTGCTGCTCGCTGTCTCCGTACTCGCCGGTTGCGCGACCCATGTTTCCCCCGAACAACGGCCTTACACCGCCGAAGAAACCCGCGAACTGGCGATGGAAGCGCTGAATCGCAGCGGCTTGTCCTTCGACGAATATCACGCGAAGAAAGCCGCACTGCTGGGCGAATCGCAATTCGACAAGAAAGCTGAAATGAGCGCCGGACGTGCGATACAGCTGCACGGTCGTCCAAGTTGATCGAACACTGTACTGCTCGTATTTTCGCCTAACTGTCCGTGGGTTTGCGGGCTGCTGTGCGATAGGGTCAACACCTGAATGACCCCCGACGGATTGCCCTCCATGACCCTTTCGCTTGATCTGCTGTTGGGCTTTGCCCTGTTTGCCCTTGTCACCTCGATTACACCGGGGCCGAACAACACCATGTTGCTGGCGTCGGGGGTGAACTTCGGCTTCAACCGCACCATTCCTCACATGCTCGGCATCACCTGCGGTTTCTTCGTATTGGTGGTCGCGGTGGGCTTTGGCCTGGGCGCGGTATTCCAGACATACCCGATTCTGTACACGGTGCTGCGCTATGTCGGCGCCGCGTATCTGTTGTACCTGGCGTGGAAAATCGCCCACTCGGGGCCGGTGGGCGAGGGCGTCGAAGGCGAGGCCAGGCCGATCAGCTATCTCGGCGCGGCGGCGTTCCAGTGGGTCAATCCCAAGGCCTGGATCATGGCCATCGGAGCCATCAGCACCTACACGCCGATGCAGGGTTATTTCACCAACGTGGTGGTGATTGCCGCCGTGTTTGCCATCATCAACCTGCCCAGTGTCGGCGTCTGGGCGGCGTGTGGCACGCTGTTGCGCAACGTGCTGAAGGAGCCGCGCTGGTTGCGCGTGTTCAACTGGGGCATGGCGGCGCTGTTGGTGATTTCGCTGTACCCGTTACTTCTCGAAAGCTTTCACTGATGCATTGCTTCAACCGCCGGCCCGATGCCTGTTAAGCTCGGCTTCAGGAGCGTTCCTACGCACTTTTAAATGAAGTTGTTTTTCTTTAACGGCATCCGATCAGGTATTGATGACGCTCTCGAACCAACGCGCAGCTCACGAGGCTGCGTTGTGCCGTTTGCAGACACGAGCCTCCTGATCCCGGAACACGCTCTGCGAGTCTTTTATGAATAAACGTCCGCTGTATTTCGATTACGCCGCCACCACCCCGGTGGACGAACGGGTCATCCAGGTGATGATCGACTGTCTGGGTTTTCACGGTAATTTCGGCAACCCGGCGTCCAGTTCCCATGCCTTTGGCCAGCAGGCCCGGCAAACGGTCGAGCAGGCCCGTCGGCAAGTCGCCGAACTGGTGGGCGCTGAGGCCGCGCAGATTGTCTGGACCTCCGGCGCCACCGAATCCAACAACCTCGCCCTCAAGGGCGTGGCGCAGGCGCGCGGCGTTGCCGGTGGCCACATCATTACCAGTCAGATCGAACACAAAGCCATTCTCGACACCGCCCGGCAATTGCAGGACGGCGGCGTTGCGGTGACCTATCTGGTGCCGGACGCCGATGGCCTGATCACCCCGCAAGCGGTCAGTGAAGCCATGCGCGACGACACTTTTCTGGTGTCGCTGATGCTGGTCAACAACGAACTCGGCACCCTCAACGATATCCCGGCCATTGGTGAAGTCGTGCGCGGCCGTGGCGCGTTGTTCCACGTCGATGCCGCGCAGGGTGCGGGCAAAGTGGCGATTGATCTGCAGCAATGGCCGGTGGACTTGATGTCGTTTTCGGCACACAAACTCTACGGCCCCAAAGGCATCGGCGCGTTGTACGTCGGCCCCGGCGCGCAACAGCGCTTGCAGGCGCAGATTCACGGTGGTGGCCATGAGGGCGGATTGCGCTCCGGGACGCTGGCCACTCATCAGATCGCCGGCATGGGCGCGGCATTCGCCTTGGCCGCTGCGGCGTTTGATGCGGAGAAAACATCCATCGTGGCGCTGCGTGAGCGCTTGCTCGAACAATTATCGAGCCTGCCTGGCGTGCGCCTCAACGGCAGCGATAGCCAGCGCATCCCGCATACCCTGAGCCTGACGTTCAGCGAAGGTGAATTCAACAGTGCGGCCTTGAGCCAGTCGATCGCCTTTTCCGCGACCTCGGCCTGTAACTCGGCGAGCAACACGCCCTCTCACGTGCTGCTGGCCCTGGGACACGATGCCCGGCTGGCCGGTCGCACCATTCGCCTGAGCCTCGGCCGTTTCACCACCGCCGACGATATCGATCAGGCGGCAGAACTGATCAAAGGCGCCTGCGCGAGTGCCCCGGCATTCTGGGCGACAGGGCTTTAACCAGCCGGTTTTCACGGCTACGAACAATAACGATGAAGTGATTGGCAGGAGACATGATGAGTACCCAGACTTTGACCGAGGGAACGGTTCCCCAGCGCCTGGCGCACACCCGTGAACTGATGCGCCGCGAAGGCATTCATGCGTTGCTGGTGCCATCGGCGGACCCGCACCTCTCGGAATACCTGCCGGGTTACTGGCAAGGGCGACAATGGCTGTCGGGCTTTCATGGTTCGGTCGGCACTTTGATCGTGACTGCTGATTTCGCCGGAGTCTGGGCCGACAGTCGTTACTGGGAACAGGCGACCAAGGAACTCAAGGGCAGCGGCATCGAACTGGTCAAGCTGCAACCGGGTCAGCCGAGTCCGCTGGACTGGCTCGCCGAGCAGACACCTGAAGGTGGCGTGGTCGCGGTCGACGGTGCGGTGATGGCCGTTGCCTCGGCCCGCACGTTGAGCAGCAAGCTTGAAGCCCGCGGCGCGCGTTTGCGTACTGACATCGACTTGCTGAATGAAGTCTGGGCGGACCGCCCGAGCCTGCCGGACGCGCCGATCTATCAACATCTGCCACCGCAAGCGACGGTCAGCCGTGGCGAAAAACTCGCCAAACTGCGTGAGACCTTGCGGGAACGTGGCGCTGACTGGCACTTCATCGCCACCCTCGACGACATTGCCTGGCTGTTCAACCTGCGCGGTGGCGATGTCTCGTTCAATCCGGTGTTTGTGTCGTTCGCGTTGATCAATCAACAGCAAGCGACCCTGTTTGTGGCCTTGAGCAAAGTCGACGCCGAGTTGCGCGCAGTGCTGGAGCAGGATGGCGTGACTCTGCGCGATTACCGCGAAGTCGCCGACGCCTTGCGCGCTGTACCAGGCGGCGCCAGCCTGTTGGTGGATCCTGCGCGGGTGACCAGCGGTTTGCTGGATAACCTCGACAGCGCGGTGAAACTGGTCGAAGGCCTGAACCCGACCACGCTCGCCAAATCGCAAAAGAGTGAGGCTGATGCGCAGCACATCCGCAAAGCCATGGAGCAGGACGGCGCGGCGTTGTGCGAATTCTTCGCCTGGCTGGAATCGGCCTGGGGTCGTGAACGCATCACCGAACTGACCATCGACGAGAAGCTCACGGCTGCCCGTGAGCGTCGTCCGGATTACGTGTCGCTGAGCTTCAACACGATTGCCGCGTTTAACGCCAATGGCGCGATGCCGCATTATCACGCCACCGAAGAAGAACACGCGGTGATCGAGGGTGACGGCTTGCTGCTGATCGACTCGGGCGGCCAGTACCTGGGCGGCACTACCGACATCACCCGAATGGTGCCAGTGGGGACGCCGACGGTTGAACAGAAGCGTGACTGCACTCGGGTACTCAAAGGCGTGATTGCTCTTTCGCGGGCGCAGTTCCCGAAAGGCATTCTCTCGCCGTTGCTCGACGCCATCGCCCGCGCACCGATCTGGGCGGAAAGCGTGGATTACGGTCACGGCACCGGTCATGGGGTCGGCTATTTCCTCAACGTGCATGAAGGCCCGCAGGTGATCGCCTATCAGGCAGCACCGGCACCGCAAACGGCGATGCAGGCGGGGATGATCACCTCGATCGAACCGGGCACTTATCGTCCGGGCCGTTGGGGCGTGCGCATCGAGAACCTGGCGATGAACCGCGAGGCGGGGAACAGCGAGTTCGGCGAGTTCCTCAAGTTTGAAACCTTGACCCTGTGTCCGATCGACACGCGCTGTCTGGAGCCGTCCTTGCTGACCCAGGAAGAGAAGCAGTGGTTCAACGCCTACCATGCTGAAGTGCGTGAGCGTCTGAGTCCGTTGCTGGAGGGCGCTGCGCTGGAGTGGCTGAACACGCGCACCGTGGCGATCTGAATGGCTGAAACCCGGGCGCTGTCGGCAGTGCCCGGGTGTTGTTTCTAATCTTGACGCAGGGCCTCTTCGACGAAGTCGAGGCGGTCCTGTCCAAAGAACATCTGGTTGCCGATAAACATGCTCGGCGCGCCAAACACCCCGCGTTTAATGGCTGTTTCGGTGTTGTCCTTCAGGGCTGCCTTTACTGTCTCATCGTTGGTCAGGGCCAGAACTTCATTGGGGTCGAAGCCGTGCTCGCTCAATACCGCAGCGACAGTTGCCGGCTCATCAAGCGGGCGTCCCTCCACCCACAATGCCTTGAACAGACAATCGATAAACACCTGAAAGCGTTCCGGTTGGCGCAGTTGGATGCCGGTGACGGCTCGCATCAGCATCAGTGTGTTGATCGGAAAATGCGGATTGAATTTCAGCGGCACGCCGTAACGCTTGGCGTAGCGATCCAGATCCTGAAACATATAGCGGCCCTTTGCCGGAATCATCGCCGGCGATGCGTTGCCGGTCGCCTTGAACACGCCGCCCAGCAGCATCGGGATGTAAATCAGTTGGCTCGCGGTCTCGGCACAGATCTTCGGCAACTGGGTATAGGCCAGGTAAGTGGCAGGGCTGCCGAGATCAAAATAGAACTCCACGGTTTTCGTCATCTTCGCTGCTCTCTATTTATTGTTATGGAGGAGGTGGGGCTTACCAGCGTTCGTTCCACGGGCGCAGATCCAGTTCGAAGGTCCAGGCATCCCGTGGCTGACTGTGCAGATACCAATAGTTTTCGGCGATGTGTTCGGGATTGAGAATACCGTCCTGATCCTTGGTCGCGTACTTCTCCGGGAAACTGTTGCGGATGAAGTCGGTGTCGATGGCGCCATCTACCACCACGTGCGCGACGTGGATGTTCATCGGCCCGAGCTCGCGCGCCATGCTTTGCGCCAGTGCACGGATACCGTGTTTGGCGCCGGCAAACGCGGCAAATCCGGAAGCACCGCGCAGCCCGGCGGTAGCGCCAGTGAACAGAATGGTGCCGCGCTGGCGCGTGACCATGCGCTTGGCCACTTCGCGGGCATTGAGAAAACCCGAGAAACAGGCCATTTCCCAGATCTTGAAATACTTGCGCGCAGTTTCTTCGAGAATGCTGCAAGGCACGTTGGCGCCGATGTTGAAGACAAACGCCTCGATTGGACCCAGGCGGGTTTCGATTTCTTCAATCAACGCAATGACGTCTTCTTCCTTGCGTGCATCGCAGGCAAAACCATGTGCTTCTCCACCCTCGGCCGAAATCGCGTCGACCAGCGGCTGCAATTTGTCGGCACTGCGCCGGGTGACGCAAGCGACAAATCCTTCCCTGGCAAAGCGCTTGGCAATCGCTCCGCCGGTGGCATCGCCGGCACCAACAACTAATACGACCTTCTTGTTGTTATTCATGGGTGAACCCCTTTAGTAAACGATCGTTAAGTGAACGAACGTTATGCTAGGATCCGGACAACGTCAAGGCGCTCGATCAAGAGGAAAGCACATGCGGTATTCCGCCGGTCACAAGCTGGAAACCCGAGAAAAATTGCTGAACAGCAGTGCGCTATCAGCCAAGCGTTCGGGCTTTTCCACAGTCGGTGTCGATGGTTTGATGAAGGCGATCGGCCTGAGTGGCGCGGCGTTTTATAGCCACTTCTCGTCGAAAAACGAGCTGTTCACCGCTATCGTCGAGCGCGAACTGTGTCAGAGCCTGGAGCGGCTGGGGGGGAAGGGAGCGCAGGACCGTGAGCGGCTGGAACGCTGTCTCAAGCAGTACCTGAGCATGGCTCACGTGGAGCAGCCTGAATCGGGCTGTGCCTTGCCGACGCTGGGCGCGGAAATTGCCCGTTCAGATGATCAGGTTCGCGAGCAGGCAGAGTTGTGGATTTGTCGGCTGCAAGCCAGTTGGGCGCAAATCCTGGAAAGCGACAGCCTGGCATGGTCGATTCTGTCGCAATGTGTCGGAGCACTGGTGGTGGCGCGGATGCTGGTGACGCCGGAGATTCAACAGACGGTATTGCAGTCCAGTCATGAGGAAATCGGGCGTCAACTGGCTGCTCGACAAGGCGAGCAGCCAGAGTGATTCACTTGCAGATGACGATCATGCTGCGGCTGGTATAGCCAGCCGGATTGAGACCGAACGGGTAATCGCCTGGCTCTTCCACGGCGTCCCCGGATTTGGCGATGACCTTGTAGCCTTTGGGGGCGCAGGAATTGGCGGCGCTGGTGTAGCACTTGTCCCAAGAGGACGACAGCCCGGAACAGTTGATGTGCAGCCCTTTTTTACCGTGCTTCACCTGGGTCTTAGAGGTCGCTGCGCACCCCGCTACTGCCAATACAGCGATCAGTATCAAAATTCGTTTCATTACCGTCCTTATGGTAGCCACGAGTCTGGCGCTCGGGTCTGCCTGTATTCGCCTGCGCTTTAAGCGGTTTGATATCCCTGTCCGAAAAATCCATGTCTGGCACTGAGTTAAGGGGGCTAAACATGGCCTAAATGAACGCCAATTGCCAGACCTTCGTCAAATCCTGTCTCAATCTGCCGCAACGGCGGGCTTGGCGGTGCTCCCCATGGTCATGGTTGCCCCGACGGAGGCCAGAATAATGCAGAGGATCGCCATCCATTGTGACAGCGTGAGGTACTCCCGCAGAAACAGCAGTCCCGACAATGCGCCGAAGGCCGGTTCGATGCTCATCAAGGTACCGAAGGTGCGGGCAGGCATGCGGGTGAGGGCGACCATCTCAAGGGTATAGGGCAAAGCCGTTGAGAGGATGGCGACGCCAATGGCGATAGGGATCAGCGACGGGGTCAGTAACGCGGTGCCGGCATGCACGATGCCGATCGGCGCGACAAACAGTGCGGCGATCATCACGCCCAGAGCCGCAGTCGTCACGCCGTTGTCTGCACCGGCTTTTTGGCCGAACAGAATATACAACGCCCAGCACACGCCGGCGCCCAGGGCGTAACCGGCGCCGACCAGATCAATTCCCGCGGATGTTGCTCCAGTCGGGATTAACAACAGCAGGCCGACCGCCGCCAAGGCAATCCAGAGAAAATCGATAGCGCGGCGAGAGGCGTAAATGGCGACGGCCAGCGGACCCGTGAACTCAAGCGCGACTGCAATACCAAGCGGTACGGTGCGCAATGACATATAGAAGAGGAAGTTCATCCCGCCCAGCGCCATTCCGTAAACGATCACTGTCCGCAGCGACTGAGCTGTCAGCCTTGCGCGCCATGGGCGCAACAACAACAGCATGATTACGCTGGCGAAGACCAGGCGCAGCGTGGTCGTCCCTTGAGCGCCGACTACCGGGAACATGCTCTTGGCTAAAGAGGCGCCAGACTGGATGGATGCCATGGCTATTAATAAGAGGCCAACCGGGAACAGCGTTGAGGCCAGGGAGCGAGGTTGGTCAGTCATTGCGAGGCATCGTCCGAAGGTAAGAGCAGGGTATTGTTTTAGGTGTTGGGCAATATACTGCGCATTCGGAGGCGTTGCGTCTATATATAGCTGGCTTTTTCGGTGTCTCGACAGAAAAACTGAAATTAACGGTTGACGGCAGATT
>NZ_CM147084.1:0-3617500 GCF_055760375.1 Pseudomonas sp. m6p | reverse complement strand
AGAGGACCGGAGTGGACGAACCTCTGGTGTTCCGGTTGTCACGCCAGTGGCATTGCCGGGTAGCTATGTTCGGGAAAGATAACCGCTGAAAGCATCTAAGCGGGAAACTTGCCTCAAGATGAGATCTCACTGGAACCTTGAGTTCCCTGAAGGGCCGTCGAAGACTACGACGTTGATAGGTTGGGTGTGTAAGCGCTGTGAGGCGTTGAGCTAACCAATACTAATTGCCCGTGAGGCTTGACCATATAACACCCAAGCAATCTGAATGCTCGAAAGAGACCAGATTGCGGTGTGTGAAGACGCAATGAACCGAAAGTTCGCGCAGCTCACAAAGCACCTGTATCACATACCCGATTTGCTGAAGCGAGGCCAGTTGGTCACGAGTCAGTACCCGAATTTCTTGACGACCATAGAGCGTTGGAACCACCTGATCCCATCCCGAACTCAGAAGTGAAACGATGCATCGCCGATGGTAGTGTGGGGTTTCCCCATGTGAGAGTAGGTCATCGTCAAGATTAAATTCCGAAACCCCAATTGCGAAAGCAGTTGGGGTTTTGTTTTGCCCGCAGGAAAGTGCTTGGCTCGCCAAGATCAGACGATGCGAGTGTTCCAACCGTCGCCAGGACTGCCATTGGAGAAAATCCTTCTGAAGTGACCGCTCGGTTTTTGGTATGGTGCAGCTCGTTTTTTAACGGATTGATGTCATGCCCACGGATCGGCGCTCAAATTATGTCAAAGAGTTGCTGTAGAAATGCCTGAACCCATCCCGATCAAAGATCATGAAAAAGAGAAGCGCTTGGTCAACAAACGGTTGATCGCCTGCGCTCTGTTTGTCTTTGCTATCAGCTGCGCGCTGGTGGTGCGCTTGTACATCCTGCAAGTGGTTGAATATGACTACCACTCGACCATCTCTGAAAACAACCGCGTGCACGTATTGCCGATTCCGCCGACGAGAGGCCTGATCTACGATCGCAATGGTGTGCTGCTCGCTGATAACCGTCCCAGTTACAACCTGATCATCACCCGCGAACGCGCCACTGATGTAAATCAGGAGCTGGACGAGGTGATCAATCTGCTGCATTTGCCCGCTGAAGATCGTACGGTTTTCGATAAGGCCATGAAGCAGTCCCGTCACCCATTCACCCCGGTGACGCTGTTCTACGAACTGACGGAAGAGCAAATCGCCGTGTTGGCGGTTAACGAGTTCCGTTTGCCGGGCCTCGATGTCGAGCCGCAGTTTGTTCGGCATTACCCGTTGGGTCCGCACTTTGCGCATTCAATCGGTTACGTTGGCCGGATTAACGAAAAAGAATCCAAAACCCTCGACTCGGTGGAATACCGCGGCACGCAATCCATCGGTAAAACAGGCATTGAACGCTTCTACGAAGCGCAGCTGCACGGTCACGTTGGCTACGAAGAAGTTGAGACCAACGCCCAAGGCCGAGTGTTGCGAGTGCTCAAACACACCGATCCGGTCCCTGGCAAAAACATCGTTCTAAGTCTCGACGTCAAACTGCAGGAAGCTGCTGAAGCCGCACTGGGCGACCGCCGTGGTTCGGTGGTGGCTCTCGATCCATCCACTGGTGAAGTGCTGGCCATGGTCAGCAATCCGAGCTTCGACCCGAACCTGTTCGTCACCGGTATCAGCTCCAAGGAATACTCGGCGCTACGCGATTCCATCGATCGGCCGCTGTTCAACCGTGTGCTACGCGGCCTGTATGCACCGGGTTCGACCATCAAACCCGAAGTGGCGATTGCCGGCCTTGATGCCGGTGTTGTGACCCCGCAGACACGAGTCTTCGACCCGGGCTATTACCAACTCCCGGATTTCGATCACAAGTACCGCAACTGGAACCACAGTGGCGATGGCTGGGTGGACATGGACGCGGCGATCATGCGTTCCAATGACACCTACTTCTACGATCTGGCGCACAAGCTCGGCATCGATCGCCTGCACGACTACATGGCGATGTTCGGCCTCGGCGAAAAAGTCTCGCTGGACATGTTCGAAGAGTCGCCCGGTTTGATGCCATCGCAGGCCTGGAAACGTGCCACGCGTCGTCAAGCCTGGTTCCCGGGGGAAACAGTAATTCTGGGCATCGGCCAGGGCTACATGCAGGTCACGCCACTACAACTGGCTCAGGCCACCGCACTGATTGCCAACAAGGGCATATGGAATCGACCGCACTTGGCGAAGACCGTCGATGGCGTAGCGCCGGTCGATGAACATCCGATGCCGAATATCCTGCTGAAGAACCCGCGTGACTGGGATCAGGTCAACCACGGCATGCAGATGGTGATGCACGATGCCCGGGGAATCGCGCGCGCCGCAGCGGCCGGTGCGCAGTACCGCATCGCCGGCAAGAGTGGTACGGCGCAGGTGGTGGCGATCAAGCAGGGTGAGCGTTACAACCGTGAGAAAACCCTAGAACGGCATCGCGACAACGCCTTGTTTGTCGGCTTCGCTCCGGCAGAGCATCCGAAGATCGCCATCTCGGTGATGATCGAAAACGGTGAGGCCGGTGGTCGGGTTGCCGGTCCCGTGGTGCGGCAGATCATGGACGCCTGGCTACTGGATCAGGATGGCCACCTCAAGCCGCAATACGCGGCGCCGGCCAAGCCGCCGGGTGACCCGCACGTGTAGCCGGGATGCGCTTCACTACACCGGCTCACGTTGGCTGCGCCGTGAAGCTGTCGAGGCAGGGGTTTGGGTAACTGACTATTTGCAGCTGTAACCCTCGGGCATCGTGACGCTGTAGTTGCGTTGCACGCGATCCTGGAAGTTCAGGTTCTGCAGGCCCTGCTCGACCAGAAACGCTTCGACCTTGGCGGCCTGACAGTCCTCGTTATAAGACGACGCCCGCAGCAGATACACCGTGCGTTTACTCGCCTCATCCCGGGCGGTGGCAATAAAGGTACTTAGGGTGGTATAGCCGATTCGCTCCGAAGTACCCACCGGGCCATAGGTCGTATTGGGCTTACTGGTGCAGGTCAGTCGGTCATCTTTCTTCTTGGTGTTCTTGCAAACGGTGGTAGTGCTGGTTGGCACTTGCCCATAATCGGTAGCGGTATAACGGTAAGACACTTGCCGGCTGCCGATATCTAGGCTGATAGTCATTTTGATCGGTGCGTGATTTCTGGGCAGGCTGGCGTCGGTATAAACCTCTTGGAAACCCCTGTCTTTCAATGCGTTGACCATGTCGCGAAGATAATAGCGGGCATTCAGTGCGTTCTCATCGGCGCCTTTCGTCGAGGTCACCAATACGGTTGCCTTTTGGTCGAACTGATAGTCCGGATCAGGGATTGCATTGAGTGCTACGTCAAATTGTGTGGCGCAGCCGCTGAGTGACGCTGTCAGCAATAACAGCGCGCATAACAAATAACGGGACATGACAAAGCCGCCTTGAAACTAAGGATTGAATAAAAGTTAAACGATCGGGACCTGCGATAAACAACTCGCCTTCCGGGGAAAGTCTCAGTCTTTCTGGTATTCCAGCAGATCGCCCGGCTGGCAATCGAGCGCAGCGCAGAGCTTGTCCAGAGTTGCCATCTTCACGCCTTTGACTTTGCCGTTTTTAAGCAATGACAGATTGGCCTCGGTTATTCCGAGCAGGGCGGCTAACTCTTTCGAGCGAATTTTTTGCGTGGCCATGACGACGTCAAGGCGGACGATAATGGTCATTATATTGTTCTATATGTATTGGCTTTGCTCATCGCTGAGTACTTTTGCGTCACGCATGATAATTGAAAAAATACAGAGTAATACGCCTTTGATTATCTCGTAGGCAGAAGCGGAAGACAGGCCGATTGAGAACTGGAAAATCCGATCTCCCGGCGGCAGATCTATCGACAACGCCAGACCTTGCAAGGTCTCTATTAACGGGTAGGTTGCCGGAGAAACGATGCAGAGCACGCCCACTCGCCAGAGGACTCTGATGTTGCGGTCGGTCCAGGTTTCGCCGCGCGACAAGCGCAGAAAAAACAACCCGGTCAGCCATAACGCGTAAGCCGACAGGACAACGGGCAGGAAATCCAGAAAGACGATCAGCGCAGTGACCGTTGATGACAGCCAGGTGTCAGGATCAAGCAATGCACCTTCGACAAACGGGTCAAGCAATTGCGGCGAGCCTTCTGCAAAGGCATAAAGCAGGCTTGCCAGCATTTCATCCTTCTTGAAGAACCAGATCGTCACGTTGCCACCGACCTCCGTCACCCCCAGAACCCAGACAAGAATCGCAGCCAGCAGACCGATCCAATGCATGCGCTGCGGCGCCAATCCGTTGATGTGAGTACTCATGAAAATTCCTGGTTGTTACAATTTGGTAGCGAATTCTCGATGATAAATTATCTGATTACAATAATTAGTTTTGTTTTTGTTGCTGCGCCACTTTCTTCTGTTCCGGCTCCGCGCAATCGCTGGTAATGGTGCGGAAATCGATTCGCTGGCCAGCGCGCCTAAGGTGCGCCAAGTGTGGAATCAACAAACCTGGCGGCAAGACCGAAGCCACTACAAAATCAGGCCCCGGGCACTGGGCAACTCATGTCACCTTCCTGACACGTCAAATACTGCTTCAGCGCCTCAATCCGCGCCTTGGTCACAGTTGTCAGGCAATTGCTGTAGATCAGCGGATAAACACTCCCGCCCTCGACCCCGGATGCCGAAAATTTGCACTCAGCATCGCGAAACCCGATCCACGCCCGCTGCGCCCCCACCAGCAGCTTCTTGCGGTCAGGGTTGTCCTTCAAGCGGCCGGTGATCTGCTGATACACCGCGTTCAACTCCTTGTCAGTCGACTTGAATTCCTGCCCGGCACACTGGTTCATGGTGGCCTGATCGCTGGCATTGGCGCAGTCGACGGCAGCGTGGGCGAGGGGGCTGAACAGAAAGGGTGTCAGGGCCAGAAGCAGGCGTGGGGACATTGGGTAATCTCACTGAGTCGGATGAAAGTGCAGTGCAGTTTAGCGGCTGTGGAGCTTCTAATCAGGGACGCGTAGCCGGGAGGCTTCGAGCAGGCGATCTGCGGTGGCTGCAATCTCCTCGCCGTCATGGAGCATTTCCAGCCAGTGGGCAGGAATCGCCCGAACGCCATAGTAGGCCCCGGCCAATTGGCCGACGATCGCGGCAGTAGTGTCGGCATCATCGCCCAGGTTGGCGGCTTGCAGAATCGCCGCGGCGAAACCGTCAGTGTGATGAAAACACCACAGCGCCGCTTCCAGCGACTCGACGCTGTAGCCGCTGCCACGGATTTCGCTCGCCGACTTTGCGAGGTAATCACCTCGGGCGATGGCTGCGACTTTAGGTTGAACGAAGGTTGTGTCTGGCAATTTGCGCAATTCTGACTTGGAGGCGCCTAGCAGTGCTTTGCTGAGCACTTCGGCAAATAACTGACAGCATTCGATGGCTTCAGGTGCAGCATGGGTGGTTCGCGAACTGTCACTGGCGAACTGGCGAATCTGCCGGGCATCAGGGAAATAAAACAGCACCACCGGCACCAGGCGCATCAGCGACCCGTTGCCGGCGGTAAACGGGTCGGTAGATCCCGCGAACGGCTGACCGGTTTGCTGATACCGCGACAGCGCCTGGCTGACCGTCATGCCGATATCGAAACAATCACCGGTGGAACTGAGATACCCCCATTGCCACCAATTCAGATAGCGTCCCATCTGGTCCGCCGCATCGAATGTGTTTTTCCTCAGCAGGCTCTCCGCCAGGCACAGCGCCATCGAGGTGTCATCCGTCCATTGCCCGGGTTTCAAGTGAAAGGGGCCGCCACCGACCATGTCCCTCAGCGGCTGGAATGAGCCTCTTGGCTTGAACTCCAACGTGGTGCCGACGGCGTCGCCGCAAGCGAGGCCGAGCAGGGCGCCGCGATAACGTTCGGAGAGAGATGGCTGCATGCTTCATCCTTGTCTGTGTCCATTTCGCAGGAAACGGTAACAGGTTCATCGGAGGGGGGCGCTCGTTTCAATGAACGGAAATGCCGCCGAATGTTTCCTCTGGATTGGACAGGTGCAGCCCTTTGATACAACTTCAGGTTGGACATGTGGTCATACAAGCCTACTGTTCAAAACAGGAGGTGACTTATGAAACCGGTACCCAATAGTTTCGAACGCAAAATCGCGCTCAAGGCGCCACGTTCATATGTCTGGCGTGCATTGGTCGATGCCGAGGCGTTTGGTCAGTGGTTTGGTGTGGCACTGGAGGGCAGGCGGTTCATTGCCGGGGAATGGACGCAAGGGCAGGTCACGTATCCCGGTTATGAACACGTGCTGTGGAACGTGCTGGTGGAGCGGGTGGAGCCGCAGCAGCTGTTTTCGTTTCGCTGGCACCCGTACGCGGTCAATCCGAACATCGACTATTCCCAGGAGCCGACTACGCTGGTCAAGTTCGAGCTGCAGGATTACGAGAGCGGCACATTGCTCAAGGTGTCCGAGTCCGGCTTTGCGCATATCCCCGATGTGCGGCAGAAGGAGGCGTACTACATGGATAGCCGCGGCTGGGAGGAGCAATTAAGTCGACTTGAACAGTTTCTCGCCGAAAGTGCGAAGACGCGCGAGCGTGATGGTGACTGACATGGTGGCTTGCAGGCTGAGTGCCTGACTGACGTAGGGGTTTTCGGAAGGGCTTGTATAGCGAATGTCTTACACGCGGTGGTAGCTTTTGCGACTATTGCCGATTGGATCCACGGCGTAATCTACACCCATCAACTGAGACACAGGGAGTGTTTCAGGATCACGGATGATCGACCATTAGCAAGGATCGCTGCCGACAGGGAGTCGATAATGGTCTTGGGAAAAACCCGCTTCGGCGGGTTTTTTTTCGCCTGCAGAAAAGTATTTGTGTCGAGCACCGGTAGCGAGGGGATTTATCCCCGATGGGTTGCGAAGCGACCCCAAAAAAGGGCCTGCTGCGCAGTCCATCGTAGATGAATCCCCTCACCACGGGAATCAAGCAATCACGAGGCGATCAGTTGCCGCAACACGTAGTGCAGAATCCCGCCCGACTTGAAGTACTCCACCTCATTCAACGTATCGATGCGGCACAGCACGTCGAGTTTCTCCTGGCGGCCGTCCTCACGAGTGATGACCAGGGTCAGGTTCATGCGCGGCGTCAGCTCGACACCAGTCAGACCCTGGATATCAAGGGTTTCCTTGCCAGTGAGGTTCAGGCTCTTGCGGTTCTGATCGAGCTTGAACTGCAACGGCAACACGCCCATGCCCACCAGGTTGGAACGGTGGATGCGCTCGAAGCTTTCAGCGATCACCGCTTTGACACCCAACAGGTTGGTGCCCTTGGCCGCCCAATCGCGGCTGGAGCCGGTACCGTATTCCTGACCGGCGATTACCACCAGCGGCGTGCCCGAGGCCTGATAACGCATGGCGGCATCATAAATCGGCATTTTCTCGCCGCTCGGGATGTAGATCGTGTTGCCACCTTCTTCGCCGCCGAGCATCTCGTTACGAATGCGGATGTTGGCGAACGTGCCGCGCATCATCACCTCATGGTTGCCACGTCGTGAGCCGTAGGAGTTGAAGTCTCGCGGTTCCACGCCTTTTTCGCGCAGATAGCGCCCGGCCGGGCTGTCAGTCTTGATGTTGCCGGCCGGGGAGATGTGGTCGGTGGTCACCGAATCACCGAGCAACGCCAAAACCCGCGCACCCTTGACGTCAGTGATCACCGGCAATGGGCCGGAAATGTCGTCGAAGAACGGCGGATGCTGGATGTAGGTCGAATCGTCCTGCCACACATAGGTGGCGGCTTGCGGCACCTGGATCGCTTGCCACTGTTCATCGCCGGCAAACACCTCGGCGTATTCCTTGTGGAACATCGCGGTGTTGACCTGATTCACCGCATCGGCGATTTCCTGACTGCTCGGCCAGATATCGCGCAGGTACACCGGATTGCCTTGCTGGTCGTTACCCAGAGGCTCGCTGCTGATGTCAATGCGCACACTGCCAGCCAGAGCATAAGCGACCACCAGCGGTGGCGAGGCCAGCCAGTTGGTCTTGACCAGCGGATGCACCCGGCCTTCGAAGTTACGGTTGCCGGACAGCACCGACGCCACGGTGAGGTCAGCTTTCTGAATGGCCTTCTCGATTGGCTCCGGCAATGGCCCGGAGTTGCCGATGCAAGTGGTGCAGCCATAACCGACCAGCGAAAAACCGAGCTGATCCAGGTATTGCGTCAGCCCGGCCGCCTTGTAGTAGTCGGTGACCACTTTCGAGCCGGGGGCCAGCGAACTCTTGACCCACGGCTTGCGCGTCAGGCCTTTCTGCACGGCTTTTTTCGCCAGCAGACCGGCCGCCATCATCACGCTCGGGTTGGAGGTGTTGGTGCAGGAGGTGATCGCGGCGATTACCACCGCGCCGTTTTTCAGGCGATAGGTGTGGCCTTCATACTCGTATTCGGTTTCGCCGACCAGATCGGCGTTGCCCACGGCCACCCCACCGCCGCCCTCGCTTTCCAGGCGGCCTTCTTCCTTGCTGGTGGGCTTGAATTGCAAATCCATGAAATCACTGAAGGCCTGCGCCACGTTTGGCAGCGAGACCCGGTCCTGCGGGCGCTTTGGCCCGGCAAGGCTGGCTTCGACGCTGCCCATGTCCAGCGCCAGGCTGTCGGTGAACACCGGTTCCTGACCGGGCAGGCGCCATAGGCCTTGGGCCTTGGTGTAGGCCTCGACCAGTTTCACCACTTCAGCCGGGCGGCCGGACAGGCGCAGGTATTCGAGGGTTACGTCATCGACCGGGAAGAAGCCACAGGTCGCGCCATATTCCGGGGCCATGTTGGCGATGGTCGCGCGGTCGGCCAGTGGCAGGTCGGCGAGGCCGTCACCGTAGAATTCGACGAATTTGCCGACCACACCTTTCTTGCGCAGCATCTGCGTGACGGTCAGCACCAGGTCGGTGGCGGTGATGCCTTCCTTGAGTTTGCCAGTGAGTTTGAAGCCGATCACTTCCGGAATCAGCATCGACACTGGTTGGCCGAGCATTGCCGCTTCCGCCTCGATCCCGCCGACACCCCAGCCGAGCACGCCGAGGCCGTTGATCATGGTGGTGTGGGAGTCGGTGCCGACCAGGGTGTCGGGGAACGCGTAGGTGCGGCCTTCCTCATCCTTGGTCCATACCGTGCGCCCGAGGTATTCGAGGTTGACCTGGTGGCAGATCCCGGTGCCCGGTGGCACCACGCTGAAGTTGTCGAAGGCGCTCTGACCCCAGCGCAGGAACGCGTAGCGCTCGCCGTTGCGCTGCATCTCGATGTCGACGTTCTGTTCGAAGGCGCTCGGAGTGGCGAATTTGTCGACCATCACCGAGTGGTCGATCACCAGATCCACCGGCGACAGCGGGTTGATTCGTTGCGGATCACCACCGGCCTTGGCCATCGCGGCGCGCATCGCAGCGAGGTCGACCACGGCGGGCACTCCGGTAAAATCTTGCATCAATACGCGGGCAGGGCGGTACTGGATTTCCCGGTCGGAGCGGCGCTCCTTGAGCCAGGCGGCGATGGCTTTGAGGTCGGCGCCGGTGACAGTTTTTTCATCTTCCCAGCGCAGCAGGTTTTCCAGCAGGACTTTCAGCGACATTGGCAACTGGTCGATATTGCCCAGGCTTTTTGCGGCATCCGGCAGGCTGAAATAGTGGTAGGTTTGTTGGTCGATCTGCAGTGTTTTAAGGGTCTTCAGACTATCGAGGGACGGCATTACGATCACTCCTTTGAGTCCGCACGGCTACGGACTGAGGGGACGGGCAGAGCTATCAACGTAGCCCTGTTTTCAGTAGCTGGCTAATAACTGGACTCTATCGATAAGTCCAAGGTTCCGACATCGGCTATCATGCGCCGGTTTTCGTGACAGGCTTTGCTTCACCGCAAGGCTTGAGCAGCGTGCAGGGGCCGAATGTCCGCCCTCTGCCCAGGAGTAAGAATGAACACCCTATTCATGCATTGCCGGCCAGGCTTCGAAGGCGAAGTCTGTTCGGAGATTTCCGACCTCGCCGCCCAGTTGAATGTGGCCGGTTACGCCAAGGCCAAACCGGCCACCGCGTACGCGGAGTTTGTCTGCAGCGAAGCAGACGGCGCCGAACGCCTGATGCGCGGCCAGCGTTTCGCCGAGCTGATTTTTCCGCGCCAGTGGGCGCGCGGTGTCTTCATCGATTTGCCGGAAACCGACCGCATCAGCGTGATCCTCGAGCAGATGGCGGACTTTCCGGTCTGCGGCAGCCTGTGGCTGGAAGTGGTCGATACCAACGACGGCAAAGAGCTGTCGAACTTCTGCAAGAAATTCGAAGGCCCGCTGCGCAAGGCGCTGACCGGTGCCGGCAAACTGGTGGACGACGCCAGCAAACCGCGCCTGCTGCTGACCTTCAAAAGTGGTCGCGAAGTGTTTCTCGGCATGGCCGACGCCGGCAACTCGGCGATGTGGCCGATGGGCATTCCGCGCCTGAAGTTTCCGCGCGAGGCGCCCAGTCGTTCGACCTTGAAACTGGAAGAGGCCTGGCACCATTTCATCCCGCGTGATCAGTGGGACGAGCGCCTGCACAGCGACATGACCGGCGTCGACCTCGGCGCGGCACCCGGCGGCTGGACCTGGCAACTGGTCAACCGTGGCATGCTGGTGACCGCCATCGACAACGGCCCGATGGCTGAAAGCCTGATGGACACCGGTCTGGTGCAACACTTGATGGCCGACGGTTTCACCTTCAAGCCCAGGCAACCGGTGGACTGGATGGTCTGCGACATCGTCGAGAAGCCGGCGCGTAACGCGGCGATGCTTGAAGAATGGATCGGCGACGGTCATTGCCGCGAAGCGGTGGTCAACCTCAAGCTGCCGATGAAACAGCGCTATGCCGAAGTGAAGCGCTTGCTCGAGCGCATCGCCGATGGCTTCAAGGCGCGCGGGATCAAGGTCGACATTGGTTGCAAGCAGCTGTATCACGACCGCGAGGAAGTGACCTGTCATTTGCGTCGGCATGACATCAAGAAAGCCAAATCCCGCTGAGTCACCACTAAACCCTGTGGGAATGATCTCTTTGGTGAGGGGATTTATCCCCGATGGGATGCAGCGCATCCCCAGTCTCTGGGGCCGCTTCGCGACCCATCGGGGATAAATCCCCTCGCTACAGATGACTGAGCACCCGGCAATGCGCGACAATGCCGGCCAGTTTCAGGAGTGAATCATGAGTGAAATGATCGATACCCCGGTCGACGGCACCCTCGACGCCACCGGTCTCAATTGCCCGGAGCCGGTAATGATGCTGCACCAGCACATACGTGACCTGGTGCCGGGCGGCCTGCTCAAGGTGATCGCCACCGATCCCTCGACCCGTCGCGACATTCCCAAGTTCTGTGTGTTTCTCGACCACGAACTGGTGGGGCAGCACGAAGAGGCCGGTACTTATCTGTACTGGATCCGCAAGAAGTCCAATTGAATTCGGGCATAAAAAAAGACCTGCATGTGCAGGTCTTTTTTTATGGCTGATCAGCCCACCGAACGACTGATCCGAATACGCTTGCGTGCACTGCGCGTCAGTCGAAACGACAACATCAGCGCCGCGCAGCTCAGGCCGACAATCAGCCCTTGCCACAGACCGCTTGGACCACGCGGTTCGCCGAGCCAGTCGGTCAGACCTAGGGCGTAACCCACTGGCAGGCCGATGCCCCAGTAGGCGAACAGGGTCAGAATCATCGTTACCCGGGTGTCCTGATAACCGCGCAGAGCGCCTGCAGCCGTCACCTGGATCGCGTCGGAGAACTGGAACAGCGCCGAGTACACAATCAGCATCGCCGCGATGTGAATCACCGTCGGATCCGCTGTGTAGATCGACGCAATCGGCTCGCGCAGCAACAGCATCATGCTCGCCGACAGGCAGGCATACGCCAGTGCGGTGCCCATGCCGACGCCGGCGGCAAAGCGTGCTTCCCGTGGCTCTTCACGGCCCAGCGCCTGGCCGACACGCACCGTAACGGCCATGCCCAGCGAATACGGAATCATGAACACCAGCGAGCTGACGTTCAGCGCGATCTGATGCCCGGCCACCACGGTGGCGCCAAGGCTGCCGATCAGCAGGGCGATCACGGCGAAGATACTCGACTCGGCAAACACGGCGATGCCAATCGGCAAGCCGATCGCCAGCAGACGTTTGATCACCGCCCATTGTGGCCAGTCGAAGCGGCTGAAGATCTCACTCGAACGATACGCCGGCGCCCAGCGCTCCCATCCGGCCAGACCCAGCGCCATGACCCACATCACGATGGCCGTGGCCCAGCCACAACCCACGCCACCCATGGCCGGTACGCCGAAGTGGCCATAAATGAAGATGTAGTTCAGCGGAATGTTCAGCGCCAGACCGCACAGGCCCAGCACCATCGCCGGGCGGGTACGGCCGATGCCGTCACTGGTGCAACGCAGCACGTGATAGAACGCCACCGCCGGCAGGCCGCTGGCAATGCCGTGCAGGTATTGCATGCACGGGCCGATCAGCTCGGGATCGACTTTCATCAGGTGCAGCACCGGTTCGGCGGCGACCAGCATGCACGTGGCGATCAGGCCGACCACCAGTGCCAGCCACAGCGCTTGACGGACAATCGGGCCGATTTCGCTGTGGGTGCCGGCGCCGAAACGCTGGGCGACTTTCGGCGTGGTGGCCAGCAGGGTGCCAGTCATCAGCAGAAACACCGGGACCCAGATTGAGTTGCCCAGTGCTACCGCTGCCAGGTCACGCGGCCCGACACGGCCGGCCATCACCGCATCGACGAAGCCCATGGCGGTGGTCGCCAGTTGCGCGATGATGATCGGCAGCGCGAGGGCGAGCAGATTCCTGAATTCCAGGCGAATTCGCGCGGGGCGGGTGAGTGAGGCAGCGAGCGGTTTTTCAGTAACAGAATTCACAGGCGAAGCGTCCACAGGGATTGATGCGCAGGGCGCCGCATTCTACGCCGCTGACGCTTTGGTCAGGAAAAATCCTCTGTTGCGGATTTGTAATCTGTAGGAGCTGCCGCAGGCTGCGATCTTTTGATCTCGATCTCGATCTTGAAAAACAAAATCAAAAGATCGCAGCCTGCGGCAGCTCCTACAGTTAAACTGCCGATCCGCCCAAGGAGCCCGCCATGCTGATTGTTGCCGACGAAAATATCCCCCTGCTCGATGCCTTTTTTGCCGGTTTCGGCGAGATCCGCCGGGTGCCGGGCCGTGCCATCGACCGTGCGACGGTCGAGCAGGCCGATGTGTTGCTGGTGCGTTCGGTGACTAACGTCAATCGTGCTTTGCTCGAAGGCAGCAAAGTGCGTTTCGTCGGCACGTGCACCATCGGTACCGATCACCTCGATCTCGATTATTTCACCGAGGCCGGCATCACCTGGTCCAGCGCGCCCGGTTGCAACGCGCGGGGCGTGGTCGATTATGTGCTCGGCAGTCTGATGACCCTGGCGGAAATCGAAGGCGTTGAATTGCCGCAACGTACTTATGGGGTAATCGGTGCCGGTGAAGTCGGCGGTCGGCTGATCAAGGTGCTCAAGGGCCTGGGCTGGAATGTCAAAGTCTGCGACCCGCCGCGTCAGGCCGTCGAGGGGGGCGATTACGTGAGCCTTGAGCAGATCATCGAGCAGTGTGACGTGATCAGCCTGCACACGCCGTTGACCCGTACCGGCGCAGGCGCGACCTGGCATCTGTTCGATGAGCCGCGTCTGCAACAACTCAAACCGGGTACCTGGCTGATCAACGCCGCTCGTGGCCCCGTGGTGGATAACGCTGCGTTGCGCACCGCGCTGCTGGCGCGTGAAGACCTGCAAGCGGTGCTCGACGTGTGGGAAGCCGAGCCTGAAGTCGATGTCGACCTCGCCGAACTCTGCGTGCTGGCCACGCCGCACATTGCCGGTTACAGCCTCGATGGTAAACAGCGCGGCACGGCGCAGATTTATCAGGCTTATTGCGAATTTATCGGTCAGACGCCGAGCATCCAGCTCAGTGACTTGCTACCGGCGCCGTGGCTGTCAGAAGTGACCCTGCACGCCGACAGCGATCCGGCCTGGGCACTGGCGATGTTGTGCCGTGGCGTATACGACCCGCGCCGCGATGATGCGGATTTTCGTCGCAGTCTTGTCGGCAATGTCGCTGAACAGCGTGCGGCCTTCGATGTGTTGCGCAAGCAGTATCCGGTGCGGCGCGAGATCGAGGGGCTGAAGGTGCGGATCGACGGTGATTCGCCGCAGTTGCAACAGATTGTGGCGGCGCTGGGGGCGGTTGCGGTTCAATAACAGGTCGGCCCTTTCGCGAGCAGGCTCGCTCCCACAGTGTTTGCCCTGACCCTGTAGGAGAGCAGAACGGCAGGCAGAAAAAACCCGGCCAAACAGGGGCCGGGTCAGGAAGACGGTGGCTATATCACTTTTGTTCGGCAGGCTTGACCAATCGCTTCTCCAGCTCGCGGCACGCGTTCTGGATCATGTCTTCAGTGATCGGTACTTCACGCCCATCCTTGTCGATAATCGAGCAACCCAGAGGTTGGCCGGGCTTGGTGCGGATCACTTGAATCTTGTCATCGCTGCTGTGTTGCAAGGACATGGCCTGTCTCCTCATCAGGTTGTGCACGTAGATTAAAACCGCCACGTGACCAGGCTGTGACAACACCCTTGGGTCTGTCAAAAGCGGCATCTCCACTCCAACAGAAATGACCGCTCGTCTCAACCGGGACATTAGACCAATAGCAACTATGGCCTAGTCTTTGGGGGCATATTTAACCTGACTCATTGTGATTTACAGAGTTCCGCCCCATAGAAGGTTTAGGCTAGCCCTTTCATCAACACGGATGTGTACCTGAATGATCTCGAAGCTTTCTTCCCGGCACCGTCGAGCGCTGAGTCTGACCAGCCGGTTTCTGGCGCCTTATCGTTGGCAAGTCTGCGCTGCGCTGTTGGCGTTGATCGTCACGGCGGCCGTTACTTTGTCGATGGGGCAGGGGATCAAATTGCTGGTCGATCGGGGCTTCATGACGCAGTCGCCGCATCAACTGAACCAGAGCATCGGTATCTTCATGCTGATGGTGTTGGGCCTGGCGATTGGCACCTTCGCGCGGTTTTACTGGGTATCGTGGATCGGCGAGCGAGTTGTAGCGGATATCCGGCGCGAGGTGTTCAACCATCTGGTCTATCTGCATCCCGGCTTTTACGAGAATAACCGCAGTTCAGAGATTCAATCACGGCTGACTGCCGACACGACGTTGCTGCAATCGGTGATCGGCTCGTCGCTCTCCATGTTTCTGCGCAACCTGTTGATGGTGATCGGCGGAGTAGTGCTGCTGTTCGTGACCAATCCGAAACTCACCAGCATCGTGGTGATCGCCTTGCCCTTCGTGGTCGCGCCGATTCTGATTTTCGGTCGGCGCGTGCGCAATCTGTCGCGGTTGAGTCAGGATCGGGTCGCCGACATCGGCAGCTACGTTTCCGAGACGCTCGGGCAGATCAAAACCGTTCAGGCCTATAACCATCAGGTGCAGGATGAACGCCGTTTCGCCACGACGGTCGAGGACGCGTTTGATACTGCGCGCAAACGGATCTTTCAGCGCTCCTGGATGATTACCGTGGTGATCGTGCTGGTGCTCGGCGCGGTGGCGGTGATGTTGTGGGTCGGTGGCATGGACGTGATAGCCGGGCGCATTACCGGGGGCGAACTGGCGGCGTTCGTTTTCTACAGTCTGATCGTCGGCAGTGCCATTGGTACGTTGAGCGAGGTCATCGGCGAGTTGCAGCGTGCGGCGGGTGCCGCCGAGCGCATCGCGGAACTGCTCAATTCGCAGAACATCATCCAGCCACCGACCCTCGGGCTGGTGACGTTGCCAGAACGGATCAAGGGCGAGCTGCAATTGCAGAATGTGCACTTTTCCTACCCGTCGCGTCCGGACAGCTATGCCATCAGCGGCTTGAGCCTGACCATCAGGGCTGGTGAAACCCTGGCCCTTGTCGGGCCTTCCGGCGCCGGTAAATCCACGGTGTATGACTTGTTGTTGCGCTTCTACGACCCACTTGAAGGCCGGATCCTGATTGACGGGGTGCCGCTGACCAGCCTCGATCCGCTGGATCTGCGGCGCAATTTCGCCCTGGTCTCGCAATCGCCAGCGCTGTTTTTCGGCAGCGTCGAAGAGAATATTCGTTACGGCAATGCCGACGCGACACTGGAGCAGGTCAAGGAAGCGGCAAGAATTGCTCACGCCCATGACTTCATCGAGAAGATGCCCAACGGTTATCAGACTCATCTGGGGGACGCTGGCCTCGGCCTTTCCGGCGGCCAGCGTCAACGCCTGGCGATCGCCCGCGCGTTGCTGGTGGATGCGCCGATTCTGCTGCTGGACGAAGCCACCAGCGCTCTCGATGCCCAGAGCGAACATCTGATT
This sequence comes from Pseudomonas sp. m6p, assembly GCF_055760375.1. NCBI lineage: Bacteria > Pseudomonadati > Pseudomonadota > Gammaproteobacteria > Pseudomonadales > Pseudomonadaceae > Pseudomonas > Pseudomonas sp. m6p. Next base: position 3,601,123 of record NZ_CM147084.1, on the reverse strand, counting down.
CAGGAAGCGTTGCCAAGTCTGATGCACAACCGCACCACGCTGGTGATTGCGCATCGCCTGGCCACGGTGAAGAACGCCGACCGGATCGCCGTGATGGATCAGGGCCGATTGGTCGCAATCGGTACGCATCAGGAGCTGATCGTGAGCAATCCACTGTATGCGCGGCTGGCGGCGTTGCAGTTCAACGACGGGCATGCGATGGCGGTGTAGAACCGCCGAAGGCTTTTCTGGCAGCAAAAAAATGCCCGCATCGATGGATGCGGGCATTTTTCATTTCAGGTATTCAGCACCTGTCACTGATCGTCGAAATACCGCTCGTGCCAATCCACCAGCGGCTGCGGCGAATTGAGTTTCTGCCCGTAGATCACCGAGTACGACAGTACGTTCTGCACGTACTGGCGGGTTTCGTCGAACGGGATGCTTTCCACCCACACATCGAAGCTCAGGTGATCGGCGCCGCGCAGCCACTGGCGCACGCGGCCAGGGCCGGCGTTGTAGGCGGCGGAGGCCAGGACGCGGTTGCCGTTGAACTGGCTGTGCACCTGGCTCAGGTAAGCGGCGCCGAGCTGGATGTTCTTGTCCGGATCGAGCACTTGCTGCGGCGAGGCCAGCGGAATGCTGAACTTGCGCGCGGTTTCCTTGGCGGTGCCGGGCATCAATTGCATCAGGCCGCTGGCGCCGACGCCGGAGCGGGCGTCATCCATGAACGCGCTTTCCTGGCGGGTGATGGCGAACACCCAGCTCGAATGCAGGCCGCGCGTCTTGGCTTCACGCACCAAGGTGTCGCGGTGGGCCATCGGGAAGCGGATATCCAGGTCGTCCCAGTACTGCGCCTGACTGATGGTGCGAATGGCCGGGAAGTACCATTTCAGGTCGTAAGCCAGTCTGGCCTGGGCGACCATTTCGTCACGATTGAAATGGCGGCTGACGTGATACCACTCGCGGCGCCCGTCGACGATCTGCCCGCGCGCATGGAATTCCAGAGCGCGACGCACACCGGGGGTGTTACGCACTTTGTTGATGGTGGCCTGGCTGAGTACCAGCGGCTTGTTCATCAGCGAGTAAGGCAGTTGCGAGCGGTCGGCGGCGAGGAAGCCGTAGAAGTCGCGTTCTTTCGCCAGATTCTTGTACAGGGTCTGCGCTTGCGGGTTCTGCGGTTGCGCCAGTTCCAGGCTGCGGGCCTGCCAGTAACGCCAGCGGTTGGTGGTCGCCAGATCCTGCGGCAGCCGACGGGTCAACTGATACGCATCGTCCCAGCGTGCCAGACGCAACAGCAGGCGCAGGCGCCATTCGGACACGGTGTTGTCACGCAGCTCCGGATCGTATTTGGTCATCACGTCCAGCGCGCGGCTGTCGAAACGCCGGGCCAGGGTCAGGCCGATTTCCCGGGCAATCGCGACTTTTTCGTCACGGGAAAAATGCATGCTGCTGGCGTATCCGTCGAGCAGGGCCATGGCCTTGTCCGGGTCCTGACGGGCGAGGCGGCGCAGGCCGAGGCTGACCACGTCGGACATCGGCTCGTCAGCGGGAGTGAAGCGCGACGGCTGATTGAGCAGTTCGGGTTTCTGCGCCACATCCACCAGCAGCCGACCGCGCGGGGCGAGGGTGGTGAGGCCGTTGACCAGGCTGTTGGCCAGTGGATAGTTGCGCGCCTGGGCGGCAAGTTTGGTGCGCTCCCAGCGTTTCTGCTCGGTCAACTGGCCATCGGCGGCCCAGATCCCGAACAGCCCGTCACAGGCGGCCGGTTGCGATTTGCCGGTCAGCCACAGTTTGTCGGCATTGGCATAGCCCTCGGCCTTGTGGCCACTGCTGATCTGGTACTGCGCATTGAGGCAGTCCAGTTCGGTGAAATTGAGTTTCGGGTCGTAATACTTGACGAAAGTTGCCCAGTCGCCACGGTCGGCGAGCCAGCGCAACCAGCGCAGTTTCATCCAGTTGGCCTGTGGCAGGTCGCCGTGCTCGGCGAGGAATTTCTCGATTTCCTCGTTGCTGGCGGTCTTCAGACGCGCGGTCAGTTCGTCGTAAGCCAAGTACGGTTCCAGCGGGTAATCGGCCAAGGCCTGGCTGTAACGAAAGTACGGGCCGGTATCGCCCTTGGCCAGGGCGCGTTTGGCTTCATCGTAATACTGGCGTTGGGTCGACAGGTCCACCGCCTGGGCGGATTGAGCGGCAGCGGCGGTAAGTAGCAAACAGGACAAGACACTGAAAAGGCGACTGCGCATGAGACATCCGGGCAGAGAAATCATGACAAGCACCGGCCGCGGCCAGCACTGAATTGTCTGTAGCTTAGCCTTTTGCCAGCAACGGGCGAAAGCTTTGCCGGTCTTGCAGCACAAGTTCGCAACAAATGTTGTGCAGAGTGCTTCGGCAGACAAATTGCCGGCCTGCTGAGGACCTGATTCAGGTAGAATGCGCGCCCGGTTTTTGGAGAAGCTCATGACCCTGCTCAAATTCAGCGATGTGTCCCTTGCATTCGGCGCGATGCCGTTGTTGGACAAGGTGTCCTGGCAGATCGCCCGTGGTGAGCGGGTGTGCATCATCGGCCGCAACGGCACTGGCAAATCCAGCATGATGAAACTGGTCAAGGGCGATCAGAAGCCCGATGACGGCTCGGTGTGGCGTGCCCCCGGTCTGAAAATCGGTGAATTGCCGCAAGAATTGCCGGTGGCCGACGGGCGGACGGTATTCGACGTGGTTGCCGAGGGGCTGGACGGTGTTGGCGCCTTGCTCGCCGAATACCATCACCTGAGCCAGAACATCGTCACCGACGCCGATCTGGACAAGCTGATGCACGTTCAGCACGACCTCGAAGCCCGTGACGGCTGGCGTTTGCAGACGCTGGTCGACAGCACCCTGAGTCGCCTGCAACTGCCGGCCGACAAGACTCTTGCCGAGTTGTCCGGCGGCTGGCGTCGCCGCGTGCTGCTGGCGCAGGCGCTGGTGTCCGAACCGGATCTGCTGCTGCTCGACGAACCCACCAACCACCTGGACATCGGTGCGATTGCCTGGCTCGAAGAAGCCCTGAAGGATTTCCAGGGCGCCGTGCTGTTCATCACGCACGACCGTTCCTTCCTGCAAAACCTCGCCACGCGCATCCTCGAACTGGATCGCGGCGGTCTGATCGACTGGAACGGCGACTACGCCAGCTTCCTCGTGCATAAAGAAGCCGCGCTGGCTGCTGAAGAAACCGCCAACGCGCTGTTCGACAAACGTCTGGCTCAGGAGGAAGTGTGGATCCGTCAGGGCATCAAGGCCCGTCGCACCCGTAACGAAGGCCGTGTGCGTGCCCTGAAAGCCCTGCGCGTTGAGCGCAGCGAACGTCGTGAACGTACCGGCAAGGCGAATATTCAGCTGGAAACGGCCGAGAAGTCCGGCAAGCAAGTGATGGTCCTGGACAACGTCAGCTTCCATCACCCGGACGGTCCGTACCTGATCAAGGACTTCTCGATGGTCCTGCAGCGTGGCGACCGTATCGGTCTGCTGGGCGCCAACGGTACCGGCAAGACCACTCTGCTCAAGCTGATGCTCAACGGTCTGCAACCGACCAGCGGCAAAGTGGAAGAGGGCACCCGGATCGATGTCGCCTACTTCGATCAGTTGCGTCATCAGCTCGATCTGGAAAAGACCGTGATCGACAACGTCGCCGAAGGTCGCGACTTCATCGAAATCGATGGCCAGAGCCGCCACGTCCTGAGCTACCTCGGCGACTTCCTGTTCAGCCCGCAACGTGCGCGCACGCCGGTGAAGGCGCTGTCCGGTGGCGAGCGTGCACGTCTGTTGCTGGCCAAACTGTTCAGCAAACCGGCGAACCTGCTGGTACTCGATGAACCGACCAACGACCTCGACGTCGAGACTCTCGAACTGCTCGAAGAAGTACTGCTGACGTTCAACGGCACGGTGCTGATGGTCAGTCACGACCGGGCATTCCTCGACAACGTGGTCACCAGCACTCTGGTCTTCGAAGGTGAAGGCAAGGTCCGTGAATATGTCGGCGGTTATCAGGACTGGATCCGTCAGGGCGGCTCGCCGCGCCTGTTGGGTGTGACCGAGAGCAAGTCGGGCAAGGCTGACCTGAACTCGGCGGTGGTCACTGCTGAGCCTGCACCCGTTGCCGCGCCTGCTGCAGCGCCGGCCGCCAAGAAGAAGCTGAGCTACAAGCTGCAGCGTGAGCTGGAAGCGCTGCCGGGCGACATTGATGCCAAGGAACAGCAGATCGCTGCGGTCGAGGCGGAAATGGCCGAAGCCGGTTTCTACCAGCGTCCGCCAGCAGAAACGGCCAAGGTGATTGCTTCGCTGGAGCAGTTGCAGGCTGAGCTGGATGCGCTGGTGGAGCGTTGGGCCGAGCTGGAAGCCTGATTGATCCGGCAACAAAAAAGCCCGACGCTCAGTGATGAGCGCCGGGCTTTTCATATGCGGGTAGAGACCTGATGTGGGAGCGAGCCTGCTCGCGAATGCGGTTCGTCAGGCGGCATTAATGCTGAATGTGCCGACGCCTTCGCGAGCAGGCTCGCTCCCACAATGATCCGTGTTTTAACGTTTGATCAGGTGTACTGCCAAAACATCGCATGGCGCGCCGTGCAGAACGTCATTCGCGGTCGAGCCGAGCAATAGCGCCAGACCGTGGCGGCCATGGCTGCCGACCACGATCAGATCGCAGAGATTTTCCTTGGCGAAATGATGGATTTCCTGACGTGGCTGGCCATAGGTCAGGTGGCAATTGGCACCCTCGAGTTCGGCATATTTGGCTTTCAGGCGCTCTAGACGTTCCTTGGCCTGATCGAACTGCTGCTGTTGCAGTTGTGACAGATCCATCGGCACATCGCCGCCGAACGCCATCGCCATCGGTTCGACGATATGCACCAGCGACAGCTTGGCGCCATTGCTCGTCGACAACTCTCGGGCGCGGTGGATCACAGGGTCGCACTCTTCGGTCAGATCTACGGCGACCAGGATATGGGAGTAGGGCATGAGGTGCTCCTTGTGACGGTTCAATAGTGTTAAGTATGGCTGGTTTCAAGCGCATTGGTTCCAGAGTGACACAATGCGCTCACCTTAAGTCGGGAGTAGAGATATGACGGTCTGGTTGGTGGTGTCAATCCTGCTGGTGGTTCTGAGTCCACTGGCATGGTTGCGCCCGTCGCGCGTACAGAGCGGCCGGATGGCCCTGCGCATGGAGGCGCGGCGCATCGGGCTGGCCATGCAGCTGGCGCCTCAGGAGTGGCCGCATTGGCTGTCGCAGGAGCCACCCAGCCCGTGTGCGCAATATCATCGGCCACGGCGTGGCAGCCAGCCAGCGTGCTGGAGTTACTGGCAGAAATCGCCGGGAGTATGGGTCAATCAATGGCAGGAAGTCTGCGAGGACCGGTTGCTGCTCGATTATTTCGAAAAGTTGCCGGGCAATGTGTTCAAGGTTGAGGCCGACAGGCAGATGATCGCCTTGTACTGGGGCGAGAAGGGCGAGGCCAAGGTTTTGCAGGATATCGACGCGACTCTGAAAGCGCTGGCCTGAACCCCGGATTTTTCCCACTGCAACGGTGGGGAGCGTCCGGCAGACGGACAATAAAAAGCCCGACATGATTCATCGGGCGGGGGTGGCCAGGCAGGCCGGAATTCTTTTTGGTGTTGATTCGGAGTGCTCCGGTCAACAAACGTGCGTGTGTTTTCCTTCGTCGTCCAGCGAGCGTAGCCTGTTAAACAAGGCTTGCAGCGAATTAGGGCGACATTTCTAACTATTAATCTTATGAATACCCTCACATGCAAGCATGTGTCGGCGGCTGCGTCTTACAGAAATGACCGCAAAGTCGCATTTCAACCCGTATTTAGGGCGATTGACAATTGTCGGAAATTCCGTGAAGGTGGCGTACCCAAATCAAACGGGCGTATGAATTGAGCGTTTGTCTTACAGACTGCTCCTACAGAATCCCGACTATCGCGTTGGCGGGTGTGCCGGGTGGATTGGCGTCAGCATCGACGAAAAAGCGTCCTGCCGAGCCATTTACCTGCGTCCGACGTGTACTGTTCAGCTTCCATATCGTGGAGATCAGTTGATGATTTACGAAGGTAAAGCCATCACGGTTAAAGCTCTTGAAAGTGGCATCGTCGAATTGAAATTCGACCTCAAGGGTGAGTCCGTCAACAAGTTCAACCGTCTTACCCTGAACGAACTGCGTCAGGCCGTGGACACCATCAAGGCAGATGCTTCGATCAAGGGCGTGATCGTCAGCAGTGGCAAGGACGTGTTCATCGTCGGCGCCGACATCACCGAATTTGTCGACAACTTCAAGCTGCCGGATGCCGAGCTGGTTGCTGGCAATCTCGAAGCCAACAAGATCTTCAGCGATTTCGAAGACCTCAACGTTCCGACCGTAGCCGCGATCAACGGCATCGCCCTGGGTGGCGGTCTGGAAATGTGCCTGGCGGCGGATTACCGCGTCATGTCGACCAAGGCCAAGATCGGTCTGCCGGAAGTCAAACTGGGCATCTACCCAGGCTTCGGCGGTACCGTGCGTCTGCCGCGCCTGATCGGCGTCGATAACGCCATCGAGTGGATTGCCGCCGGCAAGGAAAACCGTCCTGAAGACGCGCTGAAAGTCAGCGCCGTCGACGCCGTGGTTGCTCCAGAGAAGCTGCAGGAAGCTGCCCTTGAACTGATCAAGCGCGCCATCTCCGGCGAGTTCGATTACAAGGCCAAGCGTCAGCCAAAACTTGAAAAACTCAAGTTGAACGCCATTGAACAAATGATGGCTTTCGAAACCGCCAAAGGTTTCGTGGCAGGGCAAGCTGGCCCGAATTACCCGGCGCCGGTTGAAGCGATCAAGACCATCCAGAAAGCCGCGAACTTCGGTCGTGACAAGGCGCTGGAAGTCGAAGCGGCAGGTTTCGTCAAGCTGGCCAAGACCTCTGCCGCGCAGAGTCTGATAGGCCTCTTCCTGAACGATCAGGAACTGAAGAAGAAGGCCAAGGCCTACGACGAAATCGCCAAGGACGTGAAGCAGGCTGCGGTACTGGGGGCTGGCATCATGGGTGGCGGTATCGCCTATCAGTCGGCCTCCAAAGGCACGCCGATCCTGATGAAAGACATCAACGAGCACGGTATCGAGCAGGGTCTGGCCGAAGCCGCCAAGCTGCTGGTGGGCCGCGTTGACAAAGGCCGCATGACCGCTGCGAAAATGGCTGAAGTGCTCAACGGCATTCGTCCGACCCTGTCCTACGGCGACTTCGGTCACGTCGACCTGGTTGTTGAAGCCGTGGTCGAGAACCCGAAGGTCAAGCAAGCCGTGCTGGCTGAAGTCGAAGACAAGGTCAAAGAGGACACCATCCTCGCGTCCAACACGTCGACCATTTCCATCAGCCTGCTGGCCAAGGCCCTCAAGCGTCCGGAAAACTTCGTCGGCATGCACTTCTTCAACCCGGTGCACATGATGCCGCTGGTGGAAGTCATCCGTGGCGAGAAGTCCAGTGAGCTGGCAATTGCCACCACCGTTGCCTACGCCAAGAAAATGGGCAAGAACCCGATCGTCGTCAACGACTGCCCGGGCTTCCTGGTCAACCGCGTTCTGTTCCCGTACTTCGGCGGTTTCGCCAAGCTGGTCAGCGCCGGTGTGGACTTCGTCCGCATCGACAAGGTCATGGAAAAATTCGGCTGGCCGATGGGCCCGGCGTACCTGATGGACGTGGTCGGCATCGACACCGGTCACCACGGTCGTGACGTGATGGCTGACGGCTTCCCGGATCGCATGAAGGATGACCGTCGTTCGGCAGTCGACGTGCTTTACGAAGCCAAACGTCTGGGCCAGAAGAATGGCAAGGGCTTCTACGCCTACGAGACCGACAAGAAAGGCAAGCAGAAGAAGGTGGCCGATCCGTCGGTGCTGGAAGTGCTCAAGCCGATCGTTTACGAGCAGCGCGAAGTCACTGACGAAGACATCATCAACTGGATGATGATCCCGCTGTGCCTGGAAACCGTGCGTTGCCTGGAAGACGGCATCGTTGAAACTGCCGCCGAAGCCGACATGGGTCTGGTTTACGGTATCGGTTTCCCTCCATTCCGTGGCGGTGCACTGCGCTACATCGATTCGATCGGTGTTGCCGAGTTCGTTGCCCTGGCTGACCAGTACGCTGATTTGGGCGCGCTGTACCACCCGACCGCGAAGCTGCGCGAAATGGCCAAGAACGGCCAGAGCTTCTTCGGTTAAGCGCCCCCAACTAGAGTGAGAGTGAACTTATGAGCTTGAATCCTAGAGACGTCGTGATTGTCGACTTCGGTCGTACTCCGATGGGCCGCTCCAAGGGCGGCATGCACCGCAACACCCGCGCCGAAGACATGTCGGCGCACCTGATCAGCAAACTGCTGGAACGCAACGCCAAGGTCGATCCTGCTGAAGTCGAGGACGTGATCTGGGGCTGTGTGAACCAGACCCTGGAGCAGGGCTGGAACATCGCGCGCATGGCGTCGCTGATGACCCAGATCCCGCACACCTCGGCCGGCCAGACCGTCAGCCGTCTGTGCGGCTCGTCGATGAGCGCCCTGCACACCGCTGCGCAAGCGATCATGACCGGTAACGGTGACGTATTCGTGGTTGGCGGCGTCGAGCATATGGGTCACGTGAGCATGATGCACGGTGTCGATCCGAACCCGCACATGTCGCTGTACGCGGCGAAAGCCTCGGGCATGATGGGTCTGACCGCGGAAATGCTTGGCAAGATGCACGGCATCACCCGTGAGCAGCAGGACGCCTTTGGCGTGCGCTCCCACCAGCTCGCCCATAAGGCGACGGTGGAAGGCAAGTTCAAAGACGAGATCATCCCGATGCAGGGTTACGACGAAAACGGCTTCCTGAAGCTGTTCGACTACGACGAAACCATTCGTCCGGAAACCACTCTGGAAAGTCTGGCGGCCCTCAAGCCTGCCTTCAATCCGAAGGGTGGCACCGTGACTGCCGGTACTTCGTCGCAGATCACCGATGGTGCTTCGTGCATGATCGTGATGTCGGCGCAACGTGCACAGGACCTGGGGATCCAGCCGATGGCCGTGATCCGTTCGATGGCGGTGGCGGGTGTGGATCCGGCGATCATGGGCTATGGTCCAGTGCCGGCTACACAAAAAACCCTGAAGCGTGCGGGCCTCGGCATCAACGATATCGACTTCTTCGAGCTCAACGAAGCTTTCGCTGCACAGGCCTTGCCAGTGCTGAAAGATCTGAAAGTACTCGACAAGATGAACGAGAAGGTTAACCTGCACGGCGGCGCGATCGCCCTGGGTCACCCGTTCGGTTGCTCTGGTGCCCGTATTTCCGGCACTTTGCTGAACGTGATGAAGCAGAATAGCGGCACCTTCGGGGTGGCCACTATGTGCATTGGTCTCGGCCAAGGCATCTCCACCGTCTTCGAACGCGTTTAAGCGTCTCGTCGATGGAAGCCGGGGCCAAGTGCCCCGGTTTTTGTTTTTGTGGATTTATTTTTGTATTTATTTTGAAAAAATTTGAGTGAGGGCCGAAGCATGCCGATACAACCTGGGCTCTACCAACATTACAAGGGGCCGCAGTACCGCGTATTCAGTGTGGCGCGGCATTCCGAGACCGAGGAAGAAGTGGTCTTTTACCAAGCCCTGTATGGCGATTACGGCTTCTGGGTACGCCCTTTGAGCATGTTCGTCGAGTCGGTCGAGGTTGACGGCGAGCAGGTGCCACGCTTTGCTTTGGTGCAAGCCGAACCGAGCCTTTTTTCCAAGCCATGAGGCGAGTGCGCACAGAACCCTGTGCTTGACCTCACCTTGTAGCCACTATATATAGCGGTGCCGCGTCAGGCGCCAACCGCCTTTCACTTCTAGAATTCAGGAATTTTCTGATCCATGGGCAAATCGCTGGTCATTGTGGAATCCCCGGCTAAGGCCAAGACCATCAACAAGTATCTGGGCAACCAATACGTGGTGAAGTCGAGTATCGGCCATATCCGAGACCTGCCCACCAGCGGTTCGGCTAGCGCCAGCAAAGAGCCGGCCGCCAAGCGCGGCAAGGCCGCCGCGGGCGAAGGGCCGGTGCTCACGCCGAAAGAGAAGGCGCGCAAGCAACTGGTTTCGCGCATGGGTGTCGATCCGGAACATGGCTGGAAAGCCCAGTATGAGATCCTTCCGGGTAAAGAGAAGGTCATCGAAGAGCTGCGCCGGCTCGCCAAGGATGCTGACACCATCTATCTCGCAACCGACTTGGATCGCGAGGGGGAAGCCATTGCCTGGCACCTGCGCGAAGCCATCGGTGGTGACGACAGCCGCTACAAGCGCGTGGTGTTCAACGAAATCACCAAGAAAGCGATTCAGGAAGCGTTCTCCGAGCCGGGCGAACTGGACATCGATCGTGTGAATGCCCAGCAGGCGCGTCGTTTCCTCGACCGCGTTGTGGGTTACATGGTCTCGCCACTGCTGTGGGCCAAGATCGCCCGTGGTCTGTCGGCCGGTCGCGTGCAATCGGTTGCCGTGAAGCTGGTGGTCGAGCGTGAGCGTGAAATCCGTGCGTTCAACCCGGAAGAGTACTGGGAAGTGCACGCTGATCTTGGCACCGCCAAGGGCTCGACTGTACGTTTCGAAGTGGCGCGCGAGAAGGGCGAAGCCTTCAAACCGCTGAACGAAGCCCAGGCCACGGCCGCGCTGGAGAAACTCAAGTCCTCCAGCTACAGCATCGTCAAGCGCGAAGACAAGCCGACCAGCAGCAAGCCGTCGGCGCCATTCATCACGTCCACCCTGCAGCAAGCCGCGAGCAATCGTCTGGGCTTCGGCGTGAAGAAAACCATGATGATGGCCCAGCGTCTGTATGAAGCCGGCTACATCACTTATATGCGTACCGACTCGACCAATCTTTCGGCCGATGCCGTGGCGATGGCGCGCACCTACATCGAAGACGAGTTCGGCAAGAAGTACCTGCCGGAAACGCCGAATGTCTACAGCAGCAAAGAAGGCGCACAAGAGGCTCACGAAGCGATTCGTCCTTCCGATGCCAACACTACGCCAAGCAAGCTTGCAGGTATGGAGCGTGATGCTGAGCGCCTTTACGAGCTGATCTGGCGCCAGTTCCTTGCTTGCCAGATGCTGCCGGCGCAGTACCTGTCGACCACTGTCAGCGTCGCTGCTGGCGACTTTGAGCTGCGCGCCAAGGGCCGCATCCTCAAGTTCGACGGTTACACCCGCGTTCTGCCGCAGATCGCCAAGCCTGGCGATGACGACGTTCTGCCCGACATGGCGCAGGGCGATGTGATGAAGCTGATCAAGCTTGATCCGTCGCAGCACTTCACCAAGCCGCCAGCGCGTTACTCCGAAGCGAGCCTGGTGAAAGAAATGGAAAAACGCGGTATCGGTCGTCCTTCGACCTATGCAGCCATCATTTCGACCATTCAGGATCGCGGCTACGTGACCCTGCACAACCGTCGTTTCTACTCGGAAAAGATGGGCGACATCGTCACCGAGCGTCTGTCAGAGAGTTTCTCGAACCTCATGGACTACGGCTTCACCGCCGGCATGGAAGAGAACCTCGATGATGTAGCTCAGGGTGAGCGTGACTGGAAAAACGTGCTGGACGAGTTCTACGGCGACTTCAAGAAGAAGCTTGAAGTGGCGGAGAACCCGGACAATGGCATGCGTGCCAACCAGCCCGTGATGACCGACATTCCGTGCACCACATGCGGTCGTCCGATGCAGATCCGTACCGCATCGACCGGTGTGTTCCTTGGCTGCTCGGGTTACAGCCTGCCGCCGAAGGAGCGCTGCAAGGCCACCGTCAACCTGGTGCCAGGCGACGAGATTGCCGCGGACGACGAGGGCGAGTCGGAGTCGTTGGTTCTGCGTGGCAAGCATCGCTGCCCGATCTGCAGTACGGCGATGGACGCCTACCTGCTTGATGAGAAGCGCAAACTGCACATCTGCGGTAACAATCCGGATTGCGCGGGCTACGAAATCGAAGAGGGCAACTATCGCATCAAGGGCTATGAAGGTCCGAGCCTGGAGTGCGACAAGTGCGGCAGCGAGATGCAGCTCAAGACCGGCCGTTTCGGCAAGTTCTTCGGTTGCACCAACCCAACTTGCAAGAACACCCGCAAACTGCTGAAGAGCGGTGATGCGGCGCCGCCGAAGATGGATCCGGTGAAGATGCCTGAGCTGAAATGCGAAAAGGTCAACGACACCTACATCCTGCGCGACGGAGCTTCCGGTCTGTTCCTGGCAGCCAGTCAGTTCCCGAAAAACCGCGAGACCCGTGCTCCACTGGTGATCGAGATTCTGCCGCACAAGGACGAGATCGATCCGAAGTACCACTTCCTGTGCGAAGCGCCGCAGAAGGATCCTGATGGTCTGCCAGCGGTCATCCGCTACAGCCGCAAAACCAAGGAGCAATACGTGCAGACCGAAGTAGACGGCAAGCCTACCGGCTGGAAGGCGTACTACGATGGTGGTAAATGGACTGTTGAGGACAAGCGCACGAAAGCCAAGGCTGAGTAAGCGTTAGTCTGATACAAAAAAGGCCGCATGATAACCCTCGGGTTTTCATGCGGCCTTTTTGTTTTGTGCTTGCGGTCGGATCCGTTGATCCATGACACTGTCGGGTCTGTGTGACGCAATTATTTCGCTGTGGAGACTGCCGGCATGGCGCACGAACTCTATACCCGCACCAATCAGAAAATCTATTTCGCCGGCCTGTCGCTGGAGGCTCTGGCTCGTGCCGAAGAGGGACGAGCGATGAATTCGCTGGCGCTGATCCAGGCTGGGCGTGAATCAGCGTTATTTCACCTCTACGGCGCGCTTTTGGGGCTCTGCCATGAGATCGCCGGTTTCTATCGTCTGCCTCAGGCCAATGCGTCGCGAGCAGAAGTGTTGTTGACTCGTGACGTCCTGGAATCGATTGCAATCCCTGAGCTGGCCGAGATGGTGGAACTGGCCGGTAACTCTGAAACCTGGCTGGCGAAACTGCTGGCGGCGCATTCGGCGTTGTTCCAGCCGCCACGGGTGCCACAGAAGCCCAAGGGCGATGTGACGCAGCCATTGATTCAGGCCATTAATCTCGATGAGGAAGAGGCGCCGCAGGAGTTGAGTCGCGAAGAGCTGGAGAGCTGGCGGCAGAATCTCAAAGGTCTGGCGATCCGCTTTCGCGAAGGTCTGAACGAATGCTGATGGGCATTGGTACGGTGGCAATCTGAAACATGCTGCTGGTCAAGATCCCGAGCGAAGCCCGAATGATGTCTATATAATCCCTGCCTTTCGTGGAGAACAGACCTATATGCCAACGTCCTTTCTAGAAATTGTCGAGTTACCAGACGGCCGAATCGAACTGCGCAGGGCTGAGGACGAGGGTTCTCTGGTGACGCTGGATTTCTCCGAGGATGCCAAGGCGTTCCTGCAAGGCCAGCACGTGGAAATCGCCAAGGCAATGTTAAGCGTCGGCGTACAGATGGCCGGTCGTATGGTCGAAGGCGAGTTTGATAAGGAAGAAGGGCCGCGGGTTCTTCACTGAGCCCCGCCTGTCGGCGATTGCCGCTATCGCATCAGATCGGCTTCTCTGTCCCTGGAGAAGCCATGCGCTTCACACAGCGCGCGTTACCAGTTAATCAACCCAGTCGAATGTTCAGGCTTTGAGCGTCGCCCGTGCGGGCTGCGCCGATCAGCTGTTGCCGGGAGCTTGTGTTCAGTGGGTTGAGCCAGGTCACCACTGTGTGGCTACGGCCCAGACGCAGCGCTTCACACGCCAGTTGCTGAGCGCTTTGCGCGCCCCGTGGTTGCAGCAGCAGAATGCGTTCACGGTTCAGGCCGGCCTCTCGCAGCCAGGTCTGGGTCAGGCTGGCTGGAGGGGCGATCAGCGTCAGCCAGCGCGCGTCCTGATCCTCGCTCAGTTCGCGAAGGATCGGGGCGAGCAGGTTCAGGCAGTTCCCGGCCGCACCGCGCAGTGACAGCTCACTGAACACTTCCGGTTCGGCAATCCATGGGCGCTCGACCACATCTTTCAGGATCGGCGCCATCGGTTGTGCCAGAAACGCTTCGAATAAAGGCAGTTGTGTTTGCTGAGGTGTGTGTGGGAACTGCATAAAGCCTCCTTTAGCGGCGGATGACGCCGACACTCAAGCCTTCGATCACCAGTTCCTGATCTTTCAGGTCGACTTCGATAGGGGCGAACTCAGGGTTTTCGGCAATCAGCCAGACTTTGCTGCCTTCGCGCTTGAAGCGCTTGACCGTCACTTCATCGCCGATCCGTGCAACCACGACCTGGCCATTGCGTGCTTCGCGAGTAGTGTGAACCGCCAGCAGGTCACCGTCGAAAATGCCGATGTCCTTCATGCTCATGCCGTGTACGCGCAACAGGTAGTCGGCTCGGGGATGGAAGAAGGCCGGGTTGATGTTGCAGGACTCTTCGATGTGCTGCTGGGCGAGGATCGGAGCACCGGCGGCGACCCGGCCAATGATTGGCAGGGTGGAGTCATCGGCCTTGGCTTCGAAGCCAGGGATGCGGATGCCCCGAGAAGCGCCAGGCGTCATCTCGATGGCGCCTTTGCGGGCCAGGGCCTTGAGGTGCTCTTCAGCCGCGTTTGGCGACTTGAAACCCAGCTCCTGAGCGATTTCCGCGCGGGTTGGCGGGTAGCCGTTGTCTTCGAGGCAGCGTTTGATAAAGGCCAGAATCTCGGCTTGGCGTGGCGTCAGCTTTAGCATATTGATCGCTCTGTCTTTTTATACAGTGACTGGAATTATATACAGTGAAGCGGTCTTGGCAATGCCCGTTTTTTTGCAGCCCGCCGGACGGTCGGCTGCCGTGCTTATTAAAGGAGCGGACGAGTGTGGTTAAATAGCTGACCGACCATTCCCAAAACGAACTGGCAGGCTTGACAAGGCACAGGCTGAAACGTATGTTTCAAACAAGTGTTTGTCAGGCGGAGTAGCCATGGCCCAGTCGGAAACCGTTGAACGCATTCTTGATGCTGCCGAGCAGTTGTTCGCGGAGAAAGGTTTCGCCGAAACCTCATTGCGTTTGATCACCAGCAAGGCCGGGGTAAACCTGGCGGCGGTGAACTATCATTTCGGCTCCAAGAAAGCCCTGATCCAGGCGGTTTTCTCACGCTTCCTCGGCCCCTTCTGCATCAGCCTCGATAAAGAGTTGGAGCGGCGTCAGGCCAAGCCGGAAAACAAGCCGACGCTTGAAGAGCTGCTGGAGATCCTCGTCGAACAAGCGCTGGTGGTCCAGCCACGCAGCGGAAACGACCTGTCGATTTTCATGCGTTTGCTCGGTTTGGCGTTCAGCCAGAGCCAGGGTCACCTGCGTCGTTACCTGGAAGACATGTACGGCAAGGTGTTCCGCCGCTACATGCTGCTGGTCAACGAAGCGGCTCCGCGCATTCCGCCAATCGAGCTGTTCTGGCGCGTGCACTTCATGCTCGGCGCTGCGGCGTTCAGCATGTCCGGGATCAAGGCCTTGCGCGCGATTGCCGAGACCGATTTCGGCGTCAACACGTCGATCGAACAGGTGATGCGCCTGATGGTGCCATTCCTCGCCGCTGGCATGCGTGCCGAAACCGGCGTCAACGATCCGGCAATGGCAACAGCGCAATTGCGCCCGCGCAGCAAGTCGACTCCGGTGGCTGCCAAGGTTTAACCGCACACGGGTGGGCGCGGCAGTTTACATCCGCTAAGCTAGCCGCCCATGCCGACTCTCGTTCTGAACCCGAAATCCAAAGAAATTGCCGACCTGCCGAGCGTTGCTCACGGTAGCGATTTCCTGCGGATCGGGTTTTTCGTTTTCAAGGAATTTCTATGACTGCTGGCCTGCAAGGCTCGTTGATGGTGGACGTCGCCGGTACCTGGCTGACGGCCGAAGATCGCCAATTGTTGCGCCAGCCCGAAGTGGGCGGCCTGATCATTTTTGCCCGCAACATTGAGCATCCACGCCAGGTGCGTGAGCTCAGCGCAGCCATTCGGGCGATTCGCCCGGATCTGCTGCTGGCGGTGGACCAGGAGGGCGGTCGCGTCCAGCGCCTGCGTCAGGGCTTCGTGCGCCTGCCCGCGATGCGTGCCATCGCCGACAACCCGAACGCCGAATACCTCGCCGAACAATGCGGCTGGGTCATGGCCACCGAAGTGTTGGCGGTCGGCCTCGACCTGAGTTTCGCCCCGGTACTGGACCTGGATTACCAGCGCAGCGCCGTGGTCGGTACCCGTTCGTTCGAGAGTGATCCCGAGCGCGCCGCATTGCTCGCTGGAGCATTCATTCGCGGCATGAACAGCGCCGGCATGGCTGCCACTGGCAAGCATTTCCCCGGTCACGGCTGGGCTGAAGCCGATTCCCACGTCGCGATCCCGAACGACGAGCGCAGCCTCGACGACATCCGCGCCAATGACCTCGTACCTTTCGCCAGGTTGAGCAAGCAGCTCGCGGCGGTCATGCCAGCGCACGTCATCTATCCGCAAGTCGATTCGCAACCTGCCGGCTTCTCCCGTCGCTGGTTGCAGGACATCCTGCGCGGCGAGTTGCAGTTCGACGGTGTGATCTTCAGCGACGACCTTTCAATGGCTGGCGCCCATGTGGTTGGCGATGCCGCCAGCCGTATCGAGGCCGCGTTGACTGCCGGCTGTGATATGGGGCTGGTGTGCAACGACCGCGCTGCTGCGGAACTTGCGCTCAGTGCTGCGCAACGGATGAAAGTCAAACCGTCCGCGCGCATCGCGCGCATGCGCGGGCAGGCGTTCGCCAGCACCGACTACCGTCAGGATCCGCGCTGGCTCACTGCAATCGGTGCGCTCAAAGACGCTCAACTGATCGATTAAGGATTTTTTGCTATGACGGTTTACGCAATCATCGGTGGCACCGGCCTGACTCAACTCGAAGGCTTGACCATTCGCCAATCGCTGGCGGTAGACACGCCCTATGGCGCGCCATCAGCCGACGTGCAGATCGGCGAGTACGCTGGCAAGGAAGTGCTGTTCCTCGCCCGTCACGGCCATCCGCATCGCTTTCCGCCACACAAGGTCAACTACCGCGCCAACCTGTGGGCGCTGAAGCAGGCCGGCGCCGAGGCGATCATCGCGGTCAACGCGGTGGGCGGGATTCATCCGGCCATGGGCTCCGGACATTTCTGTGTGCCGCATCAGATCGTCGACTACACCAGCGGTCGCGAACACACATTTTTCGCCGACGATCTGGAGCACGTCACCCACATCGATTTCAGCTTTCCTTACAGCGAGCCGCTGCGTCAGCAATTGATTGCGGCGGTGGCTGCCGAAGGTTGCGAATACAGTGATCAAGGCGTGTATGCCTGCACTCAGGGCCCGCGTCTGGAAACCGTGGCGGAGATCGTGCGACTGGAGCGCGATGGCTGCGACATCGTTGGCATGACCGGCATGCCGGAAGCGGCACTGGCCCGTGAGCTGGAGCTGGATTACGCCTGCCTGGCGCTGGTGGTGAATCCGGCGGCGGGCAAGACCACTGAAGTGATTACTATGGCCGAGATCGAGCAGGCGCTGCATGAAGGGATGGGCAAGGTGAAATCGACGCTGGCGCGAGTGCTCAAGGGCTGAGTCTGACCGAGACCGATTTGGCCCCATCGCTGGCAAGCCAGCTCCCACAGGTAGCGAGTTGAATCACAGTGTTGTGTTCGACTTATAACCTTGTGGGAGCTGGCTTGCCAGCAATAGCTCTCTAACTGGCAAGGGGGGACTCAACGCTTGTCGAGCTTATCCGGCAGCGGCGCAAACAACGCTTCGATATCATCGCTCTGCAGTTTCCAGTCCCCGGCCTTGCGCCCATCCAGCACGCCTGCTGCCAAGTCGGACTTTTCCTTCTGCAGGTGCTGAATTTTCTCTTCAACCGTGCCTCGGGCAATCATCTTGTAGACGAACACCGGTTTCTCCTGGCCGATTCGATACGCGCGGTCAGTCGCCTGATTCTCAGTGGCCGGGTTCCACCATGGGTCGTAATGAATCACTGTATCTGCTTCGGTCAGGTTCAAGCCGACGCCGCCAGCCTTCAGGCTGATCAGAAAAATCTGACGCTTGCCGCTCTGGAATTCCTTCACCGGCGTGCGCCGATCGCGGGTCTGGCCAGTCAACAGGGCGTAGGCCACGTTGCGTTTTTTCAGTTCGTCTTCAATCAGTGACAACATCGACGTGAACTGCGAGAACAGCAGAATTCGCCGACCTTCCTCGAACAACTCCTCGAGCATTTCCATCAGACTGTCGAGCTTGCCGGAACTGCTGCCGCGAGCGGGCAGGGTGGCGTCGTTGACCAGGCGCAGGTCGCAGCAGACCTGACGCAGCTTGAGCAGGGCTTCAAGAATGATGATCTGGCTGCGCGCCACGCCCTTGCGGGTGATCTCGTCGCGGACTTTCTTGTCCATCGCCAAGCGCATGGTTTCGTACACGTCGCGCTGCGCTTCGTTGAGCTCGACCCAGTGGATGATCTCGGTTTTCGGCGGCAGTTCGGTGGCCACCTGTTCTTTGGTGCGGCGCAGCAGAAACGGCTTTATCCGTCCATTGAGGTGCTGCAGCCTGACTTCGCTGGCGCGTTTTTCGATCGGCACGCGGTAGTCGGCATTGAAGCTTTTGATATCGCCCAGCCAGCCCGGCAGCAGGAAATGAAACAGCGACCACAACTCACCGAGGTGGTTTTCCAGCGGTGTGCCGCTCAGGCACAGCCGTTGGCGAGCGTTGAGTTCGCGAGCGGCCTGCGCGGCTTTGCTGTTGGGGTTTTTGATGTACTGGGCTTCGTCCAGCACCAACACATGCAGGGGTTGTTGGGTGAGGCGTTCGACGTCCTTGGGCAGTAGCGCGTAGGTCGTCAGGATCAGGTCGAAGTCGGCCAGATGTTCGAAATGCTTTTTGCGACTGGCACCATACAGCGCCACCACTTTCAGTTGCGGCGTGAAGTGCGCAGCCTCATCGAGCCAGTTCGGGATCAGGCTGGTGGGCATCACCACCATGCATGGCCGATCCAGGCGTCCGGCGTTTTTCTCACTGAGAATATGCGCCAGGGTCTGTAGGGTTTTACCCAGGCCCATGTCGTCCGCCAGAATCCCGCCGACCTCAAGCTGACGCAGGGACTGCATCCAGCTTAAGCCTTCGAGCTGATAAGGGCGCAACGTCGCGTTCAAACCCTTCGGTGCCTTGGCCGTGTAATCACGGATGTCGCGCAGGCGTTGGGCAAAGCTGCGGATCTGTTCGCCGCCTTCCCACAGCAGGGGAAGGCCTTCCAGCGAGTTGAGCCGCGTGGCGTCGGCTTTGCTCAGGCGCAGGGTGGTTTCGCCCGGCTCCTGCAAGTAAAACTCGCCCAGTGTCGCCAGTACCGGTTTCAGTCGGCCAAGGGGCAGGGCCACCTGCAGTGGCCCGTGCTCACTGTTGCGTTGCGGAATATTGACCAGAATCAGTTCGTCATCGCGTCGCCGCGCCAGGCGTTCCGGGTTGAGGATTTCGGTGTGCGAGCGCATCAGGTTGAGCAGGATCGGCAGCAGGCTCAGGCGTTCACCATTGACGATGATCCCCAGCTCCAGATCGAACCAGTCGCGCTCCGGCGCCTGTTCGACGGTGGCGTACCAGTCGTCGACGGCGGTCAGGTCGAAGCCGAATTCCTCGTCGATCTGCAATTCCCAACCTTGGGTGCGCAGCTTCGGCAATTCATTGAGGGTGAAGGTCAGCCAGGCGCTGTCGTTGACCATCTCGTACAGCTCGCCGGCGCTTTCCGGCAGGGCCTTGCTCTGGCGGGTGGCGATGCGAAATCCGAGGATTCTTAACTGCTCGCGGTAGGACTGTTCCACTTCCGGATGGCGTTTTATCCGCAGGGTCTGCGTTTCCTGACGAATCAGAATGTCGCTGTTTTTCTGCCCGCTGACGTATTCGTCCAGATAGCTGAACGACAGCGCCGCGCGATGCTGGATGTAGCGCTGCATCTTGCCGTTGCGTGGCTCGAACGCGCTGAACTCGACGCTCGCCAGCCACAGGCGCGGCAGCGGTTGCACGTTGTCCACCAGCACTTGCGGCGGCGCCTTGGGGCTGCGGTTCTCCAACACGGCCTGGAGCTTTTCCAGCAGTTCGGCGTCTTTCGCGGCGGCCGGGTATTCGAGGGTTTCCTGCACTTGCAGCAGCACTGCTGCGCAATGCTTGCAGTTGCTGCGCACCGGGCAGGTGCACGTGGCGTCAACCAGCAACAGGGTGCCTTTGGCTGACTCACGCAGGTGAAGGGTCTGACGGTAGACGTTACCGCCAGAGCCTTCGCAACTGGCGGTGATGGTCGCATCGCCAACCTGCGCGATGCGTACCCGATTCTCCAGGGCGTAGCGGCGGCCACGCTCCAGGCTCTGTTCCTTGAATCGGCTGACCCAGGAGGGTGCCAACGGTTTGCTCAGGGGCGGGGACATAAGGACTTCGATCAGTCCGGAATCGCTTCAGGAGCTTGCCGAGGGGCGGGCGCCGTCAGGGAAGTGATCTTGATCAGCAGCGCCAGGTGGCCGTTGTCGAGATAGTTGAGCTGGCCGTTTTTAGTGTGGCTGTCCTGCTTCAGGCGTTCGCTGGCAGTGACCATGCCGTTGGCGTCGATCTGGTTGACCCAGAAGTCGGCGTTCACGTCGGTGAAGCGCCCGAGTTTCATTTCCAGGGTGCCTTCGATCGGGAACTGGCCGAACTGTTCCTTACCGTCGCTGACGGCCACCTTGGTCGGCGCTTCGCCGAGGGTTTGCTGCCAGGCCTTGTGCAGCAGCACGCTGTACTCGCCGCTGGCGCTGAGTTTGTTGGCCACCTCATTCAAGGCAGGTGTGCGCTGGCTGGCATCGTCGAGGCGTTGAGCGCCGGCCGCCCAGTCTTCCGGGGCCGCGCGGCTGACAATCGCCGGTACGGCGTTCTGCCGCACCAGAATCATTTCGACCATGTAGGTGTCATCGGCAAACGCCATCGGTGCTACGAAGCTGAGTAGCAAAGTCAGTGAGCGAAACAGGCGCATGCGGCGTCCTTCAAACAGTTTTCGGGAGGAGGCGCTCGAACAGCGCCTCTACAGTATTAAAGCGCTCTTCCGGGCGTTCCATCGGCACCTGGAACTTGAACATTGTGGCGCCTTCGAATTTGTAGCGTTTTGGCTGAGTCTGAATCAATTTGATCAAGGTCATCGGGTCGACCGGCGTCTGCGCGG
This sequence comes from Pseudomonas sp. m6p, assembly GCF_055760375.1. Lineage (NCBI taxonomy): Bacteria > Pseudomonadati > Pseudomonadota > Gammaproteobacteria > Pseudomonadales > Pseudomonadaceae > Pseudomonas > Pseudomonas sp. m6p. The sequence goes on along the minus strand of NZ_CM147084.1, from coordinate 3,579,995 downwards.
CGAACTCGATGCGGCCACCCTGCGGGCCACCGTCGACTTTCTTGATGCCCAGTTGTTCGGCCTGCAACTTCAGCGCGGTGATGCGCACCAGATTCTTGGTCGGCTCCGGCAGCAGACCGAAGCGGTCGATCATCTCCACTTGCAGATCCTTCAGGCCTTCCTCGTCGGTGGCCGACGCGATGCGCTTGTACAGAATCAGGCGGGCATGCACATCCGGCAGATAGTCTTCCGGAATCAGCGCCGGCACCCGCAGGTTGACCTCCGGGCCACCGCCGAGCGGTTGATCGAGATTCGGTTGCTCGCCCTTGCGGATCGACTTCACTGCGCGCTCGAGCATTTCCATGTAGAGCGTGAAGCCCACGGCCTGAATCTGCCCGCTCTGGCCGTCGCCGAGCAATTCGCCGGCGCCACGGATTTCCAGGTCGTTGGTCGCCAGCACGAAGCCGGCGCCCAGATCCTGAGTATTGGCAATCGCTTCCAGACGCTTTTCCGCATCCGAAGTGATTTGCTGGCGCGGCGGCGTCAGCAGGTAGGCGTAAGCCTGGTGGTGACTGCGACCCACACGTCCGCGCAACTGGTGCAATTGCGCCAGGCCGAACTTGTCGGCGCGCTCGATGATGATGGTGTTGGCGCTCGGCACGTCGATGCCGGTCTCGATAATGGTCGAGGCGATCAGCACGTTGAAGCGCTTGTGATAGAAGTCGCTCATCACCTGTTCGAGTTCGCGTTCACGCATCTGTCCGTGACCGATGCCGATCCGTGCTTCCGGCACCAGTTCGGCGAGATCTGCAGCGCACTTTTCGATGGTCTTCACGTCGTTGTGCAGGTAGTAAACCTGCCCACCGCGTAGCAGTTCACGCAGCAGGGCCTCTTTGACCGTGCTCTTGTTCTGCTCCATGACGAAGGTGCGTACCGACAGGCGGCGCGCCGGCGGGGTGGCGATGATCGACAGATCACGCATGCCCGACACCGCCATGTTCAGCGTGCGCGGAATCGGCGTGGCAGTCAGGGTGAGAATGTCGACTTCGCTGCGCAGGGCCTTGAGCTGTTCTTTCTGCCGGACACCGAAACGGTGTTCTTCGTCGATGATCACCAGTCCGAGGTTTTTGATCTTCACATCGTCGGACAGCAGCTTGTGCGTACCGATGACGATGTCGATCTTGCCTTCCGCCAGATCGGCAATCGCCGCGTTGACTTCCTTGGCCGATTTGAAGCGACTCATCACTTCCACGGTCACCGGCCAGTCGGCGAAGCGGTCGCGGAAGCTGTTGTAGTGTTGCTGGGCGAGCAGGGTGGTCGGCACCAGAATCGCGACCTGACGCCCACCGTGCACGGCGATGAACGCTGCGCGCATCGCCACTTCGGTCTTGCCGAAACCGACGTCGCCGCAGACCAGGCGATCCATCGGCTTCGGCGCGAGCATGTCTTCGCGCACGGCTTCGATGGTCGCTTGCTGATCCGGGGTTTCTTCGAACGGGAAACCGGCGCTGAACGTCGCGTAATCGGCTTTCGGGTCGGCAAACGCGTAGCCTTCGCGCGCGGCGCGACGGGCATAGATGTCGAGCAGTTCAGCAGCGACATCGCGCACCTGTTCGGCGGCTTTGCGCTTGGCTTTCTGCCAGGTCTCGGAGCCGAGGCGGTGCAGCGGCGCCAGTGAGTCATCGCTGCCGGTGTAACGCGCAATCAGATGCAGGTTGGCCACCGGCACATAGAGCTTGGCGTTCTCCGCATATTCCAGAGTGAGGAATTCTGCAGCTTGGTTGTCGATTTCCAGAATCGTCAGGCCCAGATAACGCCCGACCCCGTGATCGATGTGCACCACCGGCGCGCCTTCGCGCAGCTCGGTGAGGTTCTTGATCACGGCATCGTTGTTGGCGTCGGCACGTTTTTCCCGGCGACGACGCTGCATCACCCGCTGACCGAACAGCGGACTCTCGGCCACCAGCGCCAGCGCCGGGTCATCGAGCATCAACCCCTCGTCGAGCGGGGCAATGGTGATCGCCAGACGATCCTTGCTCGCAACGAAGTCCGGCCAGCTGTCGACAGTTTTCGGCCGCAGCTTCAGACGTTCCAGCAACTCCAGCAGGACTTCACGCCGGCCCGCGGATTCGGCAGTAAACAGCACGCGTCCGGGGAATTCGTCGAGAAATGCCGAGAGCGCCGCCAGCGGTTGTGTCGCCTTGGCTTCGATCGCCAGGTTCGGCAGCGCTTGCGCCGGGAAGCGTTCGCGGCCGGCCCCGGATTCGACGTCCTGCTGGCTGGCCACTACCCGTGGCCAGCTCTTGAGGCGGGCGAAGCAGTCTTCCACCGGCAGGAACAATTCCGCAGGAGGCAATAAAGGACGCGATGGATCGACGCGGCGCTCTTCGTAGCGATTGCGCACGTCGTTCCAGAAGTTTTCCGCTGCTTGTTCGATACCCGGCAGCGAGAACACTTGCGTGTCCTGCGGCAGGTAATCGAACAGCGTAGAAGTCTCATCGAAGAACAGCGGCAGGTAGTACTCGATACCGGCGGGCGTGATGCCGCTGCTCAGGTCCTGGAAGATCGGGCAGCGCCGGAAGTCGACATCGAAGCGCTCGCGGAACCGCGCCTTGAAGCGGGTGACCGCATCTTTCTGCAGCGGAAACTCTCGCGCCGGCAGCAGCTTGACCGATTCGACCTTGTCGATGGAGCGCTGGTTTTCCGGGTCGAAGGTGCGCAGGGTTTCGATTTCGTCGTCGAACAGGTCGATGCGATAGGGCAGTTTGCTGCCCATCGGGAACAGGTCGATCAATGCGCCGCGTACGGTGAACTCGCCGTGCTCGTAAACCGTATCGACGTAGCGATAGCCGCTGGCTTCCAGGCGCGAGCGCATCTGTTCGACATCGAGCTTCTGCCCGACATCCAGCACCAGACTGCTGCCGAGCAGAAACTTGGTCGGCGCCAGGCGGTGCAGGGCGGTGGTGATTGGCACCACCAGCACGCCGTGCGCCAGCTCCGGCAGCCTATAAAGACTGGCGATGCGCTGGGAAATGATGTCCTGGTGCGGCGAGAACAGATCGTACGGCAGGGTTTCCCAGTCGGGGAAATGCAGCACGGGCAAATCCGGGGCGAAGAAACTCAGCTCCTGTTCCAGCCGTTCGGCACTCTGGCTGTCGGCGGTCAGTAGCAGGGTGAAGCGCTTGGCAGCGCTGGCAGCCTCGGCAATCGCGAGGCTGAGGGCAGCACCGGGCAGGTTGCCCCAATGCTGTTTACCTGCCGCGGCAGGGAGAAGCGGTAGACGCAGAACGGGCACGGAAGGTTGAGCTCCAGGCTTTGCGACAAAGTCGGTAATTGTAGCGGCGTCCGGTGCCGGCTGTCAGTTGCAGACTGCGTCTATCTTCGTGGTTTGCGCAAAATGTAGTGGTAACCATAAAAACGAGCACTTTTTTAGTGGTTATGTAGTGCCGAAATCGACTGGTGTTACGGAGGGTTACAGACATCGTCTAACAGTCGTCGAAAAATTGACTGCGCTGGAAGCCCCGGTTTTACTGGGTTGGCGCGGGGCGTAATTTTTTTGAACGGAATTTTGTTACCGATTGCGCGACAAGCGCGCATTGCTACAAGAGGTTCTCGGCGGCATAATGTAGCCCCTTTTTTCTGCCCCTACATGTGGAAGGTTCCCGTGACTCAGAAGCCCGACCAGTGTCTTGGTGAATGGATCGACCGTGAAGCACTCGCAGAAGCGATGATTCCGCTTATCGGTCAGCTCTACCGCAATAACAACGTGGTGAGCTCGATCTATGGCCGCAGCCTGATCAACCAGTCTGTCATCGCGATTCTCAAAGCTCACCGCTTTGCTCGCCACCGTTCCTCCGACGATAGCGAACTCTCCGTCCACGAAACATTCCCTCTGCTTAAAGCCATGAGCGAGCTCAAGCTCGGCGCGGCTTCGGTAGATCTGGGCAAGTTGGCGTTCAAATTCCGCAGCGAAGGCAATGGCCGCAGCGCCGAGCAGTTCGTGCGTGAAGAACTGGCTGACGTGGTTGGCCAGCAAAACGCTTCGGCCCGCAAAGGCACTGACGTTGTGCTGTACGGCTTCGGTCGTATCGGCCGTCTGCTGGCGCGCATCCTGATCGAGAAAACCGGTGGTGGCGACGGTCTGCGTCTGCGTGCCATCGTCGTGCGCAAGGGCGCCGAAAACGACCTGACCAAACGCGCCAGCCTGCTGCGTCGCGATTCGGTACACGGCCCGTTCAACGGCACCATCGTCATCGACGAAGAAAACAACACCATCACCGCCAACGGTAACCTGATCCAGGTGATCTACGCGAAGAACCCGACCGAGGTGGATTACACCCAGTACGGCATCAAAGATGCGCTGCTGGTGGACAACACCGGTGTGTGGCGTGACGCCGATGGCCTGGGTCAGCACCTGCAATGCCCGGGTGTGGCTCGCGTTGTTCTGACCGCGCCTGGCAAAGGCAAGCTGAAGAACATCGTTCACGGTATCAACCACAACGAAATCACCGCTGACGACAAGATCGTGTCCGCCGCTTCCTGCACCACCAACGCCATCGTGCCGGTGCTGAAGGCTGTGAATGACAAGTTCGGCATCATCAACGGTCACGTCGAAACCGTTCACTCGTACACCAACGACCAGAACCTGATCGACAACTTCCACAAGGGTGACCGTCGTGGCCGTTCCGCCGCGCTGAACATGGTCATCACCGAGACCGGTGCTGCCACCGCCGCTGCCAAGGCTCTGCCTGAGCTGGCTGGCAAGCTGACCGGTAACGCGATCCGCGTTCCGACGCCAAACGTGTCGATGGCCATTCTCAACTTGAACCTTGAGAAAGCCGCCAGCCGTGAAGAGATGAACGAGTACCTGCGCTACATGGCGCTGCACTCTGATCTGCACAAGCAAATCGACTTCGTCAACTCGCAGGAAGTGGTGTCCACTGACTTCGTGGGTTCGCGTCACGCCGGTGTGGTCGACGCTGAAGCGACCATCGTTCAGGACAACCGCGTTGTGCTGTACGTCTGGTACGACAACGAGTTTGGCTACAGCTGCCAGGTGGTTCGCGTGATGGAAGACATGGCCGGTGTAAACCCGCCAGCGTTCCCGCGCTAAGCTATAGCTGCAAATGAAAACGCCCCGACTTAGGTCGGGGCGTTTTTTTATGCCTGGCAGATTTTTATTGCCTGATCTGGCCTCATCGCTGGCAAGCCAGCTCCCACAGGTTTCCTGGCAGGCTGCGCAATGCATGTACGCCTCAAAACCTTGTGGGAGCTGGCTTGCCAGCGATGGCGCCCTATCGGGCGCCGCCTGCCACAGCCGCTTGTGCAGTGCGCAATTCATGTTTGTTCCCGCGGAATAGCACCAGCGTCGCAATCAACCCCAGCGCCGCCGCACCGCTGAGCCAGATCCCCGGCGCAGCCTTGTTGTCCAGCACGTGAATCAGGTAAGTACAGGCCGCAGGCGTAAAGCCGCCAAAGGTCGCTGTCGCCAAGCTATAGGCCAGCGAGAACCCGGTGGTGCGCACTTCCACCGGCATGATTTCGGTCAGCGCCACCACCATCGCGCCGTTGTACGAGCCGTACAGGAACGACAACCACAGTTCGACAATCAGCAGATGACTGAAGCTCGGGTTCGCCACCAGCCACGACAGCGCCGGGTAAGCGGTCAGGATCGCCAGAAGGGTCGCCGCCAGCAGTAGGGGTTTGCGCCCGATCTTGTCGGACACCGCGCCCATCACCGGCAGCCAGAAGAAGTTCGACAGGCCGATGCACACGGTCACCAGCAGCGCGTCGAAGTCCGACAGATGCAGTTCGGCCTTGCCGAAGGTCGGGGTGTAGGCAGTGATCAGGTAGAACGAAACCGTGGTCATCACCACCAGCGCCATGCCAGCGATGACGATGCCGAAGTTCTGACCGATCGAGCGGACGATTTCCCGCAGGGTAGGGCGATGCTTGCGCGCCTGGAACTCCGGGGTTTCCTCCAGAGATCGGCGAATGATGAAGATCACCGGAACGATCATGCAGCCGATCAGGAACGGCACGCGCCAGCCCCAGTCACCCATTTGATCCGGGCTTAGCCAGTGGTTGAGGCCAACTCCGAGCAGGCCGGCAAACACCACCGCCGCCTGCTGGCTGGCGGACTGCCAACTGACGAAAAAGCCTTTGCGGCCCGGCGTGGCGATTTCCGCCAGATACACCGAAACACCGCCTAGCTCGACGCCGGCCGAGAAGCCTTGCAGCAAACGACCGAACAGCACGATCAACGGCGCTGCGACACCCAGAGTGGCATAGCCCGGCACGCAGGCGATCAGGATCGTACCGGCGGCCATCAACGCAAGGGTAATGATCAGGCCCTGGCGACGACCGTGACGGTCAATGTAGGCACCAAGGAAGATCGCGCCCAGTGGACGCATCAGGAAGCCGGCACCGAAGGTGGCCAGGGACAGCATCAGGGAAGCGAAGGCGCTGTCGGCCGGGAAGAAGGTTTTGGCGATGGCCGTGGCGTAGAAGCCATAGACCATAAAGTCGAACATCTCGAGAAAGTTGCCGCTGACAACGCGAAAAATCGCTTTGCCTTTGCCCGTGGTCGAGGACATTTTCAGTTACTCATTATTGGTTTCTTGTAACGCGTTGCATCCGATGGGGAGCGTGCGGGCCTTTGATCCATAATGGCCGGCGCGCTTTTATGGGGAGATGAAGAATTGTTCACTGGACGGTGGGTTGGGCTTGTGAGTGTGGCGGTTGTCCTCGCTGCCTGTGGCAACGGTGAGTCCATGGAAAGCTTTGGTGGCCCGACCATGGGCAGCACGTATTCGATCAAGTACGTGCGACACGCGGGTATTGCCGAGCCGGCGCAAGTTCGCCGGGAAGTGGAAGGTATCCTCGCTGACGTGGATCGACAGATGTCGACCTACCGCAGTGATTCCGACATCGAGCGCTTCAATGCTTTGCCGGCGAACAGCTGTCAGACCCTGCCTGCCGCTGTGCTTGAATTGGTCCGCGTTGGCGAACAACTGTCAGAGCAAAGCGAAGGTGCCTACGACTTGACCGTCGAGCCGCTGATGAATCTGTGGGGGTTCGGCCCGCAAGGGCGTGAAGAGAAAGTCCCCGACCCCGCCGTGCTGGCCGAAACCCTGCAGCGAGTCGGCTACCGCCATTTGCGTATCGACGGCGACCGCTTGTGCAAGGACGCCGCTGTCGAAGTCGACTTCAACAGCATCGCCGCCGGATACGCCGTCGACACCATCGCCGCCAGGCTCGAATCGATGGGCATCCATGACTATCTCGCCGAAGCCACCGGTGAGCTAAAGGCCAAGGGCAAGAAGCTTGATGGCTCATCCTGGCGTATTGCGCTGGAAGAGCCGCGAGACGATCAACAGGTGGCCGAACGGATCATTCAGGTCGACGGCTACGGGGTTTCCACCTCCGGGGATTACCGTAACTATTTCCTGCAAGGTGGCCGGCGCTATTCCCACACCTTCGATGCGCTGAGCGGGGCGCCGGTCCTGCACAGCCTGGCGTCAGTTACGGTGATTCATCCTTCAGCGTTGATGGCCGATGGACTATCGACGCTGTTGCTGATTCTCGGGCCTGAAAGGGCTTGGGACTATGCCGAAAAACACGACATTGGTGCATTCTTCGTGATTCGTGCCGATACAGGCTTTGTTATTCGCACCAGTGCGGCTTTCGAGCGCCTGAGTCGCGCAAAAGTTGACTGAAAACAGTACGAAAGCTGGCGTTGTAGTGCAGGCAAAAGTAGCCTACGACGCGACCAAGGGTTAATGTGCGCGGCGTTGACGCTTCTATAGACTGTGTCCGGGTTCTTTACTGGCCCCCAATTGTTCCTTCGCGCCGCGATTCGGCGTGATTTAGCCGCCGGTGCTGCTGGCACCGCGGCCTGTTCTGAGGAGTACGCATGGCTGTCTACAACTACGACGTGGTGGTGTTGGGTTCCGGCCCGGCGGGAGAAGGCGCGGCAATGAACGCCGCCAAAGCAGGGCGCAAGGTGGCGATGGTCGACAGCCGTCGTCAGGTCGGCGGCAACTGCACCCACCTCGGTACCATCCCGTCCAAGGCCCTGCGTCACTCGGTGCGGCAGATCATGCAGTTCAACACCAACCCGATGTTCCGCGCGATCGGCGAGCCACGCTGGTTCTCCTTCCCGGACGTGTTGAAAAGCGCTGAAAAGGTTATCTCCAAACAAGTCGCTTCGCGCACCGGCTACTACGCTCGTAACCGCGTCGACGTGTTCTTCGGCACCGGCAGCTTCGCCGACGAGCAAACCATCGAAGTGGTCTGCGCCAACGGCGTGGTCGAGAAGCTGGTGGCCAAGCACATCATCATCGCCACCGGTTCGCGCCCTTATCGCCCGGCGGACATCGATTTCAATCACCCGCGTATCTACGATAGCGACACCATCCTCAGCCTCGGCCACACCCCGCGCAAACTGATCGTTTACGGCGCCGGTGTGATCGGTTGCGAATACGCTTCGATCTTCAGCGGTCTGGGTGTATTGGTTGAACTGGTGGACAACCGCGGTCAGTTGCTGAGCTTCCTCGACTCGGAAATCTCCCAGGCGTTGAGCTACCACTTCAGCAACAACAACATCACCGTGCGCCACAACGAAGATTACGATCGCGTTGAAGGCGTGGACAATGGCGTGATCCTGCACCTGAAGTCCGGCAAGAAGATCAAGGCCGACGCCTTGCTCTGGTGCAACGGCCGTACCGGTAACACCGACCAGCTCGGCCTGGAAAACATTGGGGTCAAGGTCAACAGCCGTGGTCAGATCGAAGTCGACGAGGCTTACCGCACCTGCGTGCCGAACATTTACGGCGCCGGCGACGTGATCGGCTGGCCAAGCCTGGCCAGTGCCGCCCACGATCAGGGGCGTTCGGCGGCCGGCAGCATCGTCGATAACGGTAGCTGGCGCTTTGTGAATGATGTGCCGACCGGCATCTACACCATTCCGGAGATCAGCTCGATCGGCAAGAACGAGCAGGAACTGACCCAGGCCAAAGTGCCGTACGAAGTCGGCAAGGCGTTCTTCAAGAGCATGGCGCGTGCGCAGATCGCCGGCGAGCCGCAAGGCATGCTGAAAATCCTGTTCCACCGTGAAACCCTGGAAGTGCTGGGTGTTCACTGCTTCGGTTATCAGGCGTCGGAGATCGTGCACATCGGTCAGGCGATCATGAACCAGCCGGGTGAGTTGAATACGCTGAAGTACTTCGTCAACACCACGTTCAACTACCCGACCATGGCCGAAGCCTATCGGGTAGCGGCGTACGACGGCCTCAACCGGCTTTTTTGACGGGCTCCGGCCGGTGGCCTGAGCCGGCCGGGGAGACCGATTTCAGCAATTCTCGAGGGTGGCAGTGGCCAAACCGGGAAAGTCTGTAATCAGGCTGTCAACGCCGAAGTCGGCGAGTCTGCGCATCAGCGCAGGCTCGTTGACGGTCCACACCGACACATGCAGCCCCTGACGCTGCGCCTTCTGCAGGCGTTCCGGCGTACACAGTGTCCAGTTCAGCGCCAGAATCTCGCAGCCATAGCTGGCGGCGACCTTCAACGGGTCGAGCCAGGCGTATTCGGCGACCAATCCACGCGATACGTCCGGCACCAGCTCCAGCGCCGCCTTCAGCACTTCCCGCGAACTCGAAGTAATGGTGACCTTGTCCAGCAAGCCATGACGCTGGGCCATTTCGCGAATCGCCAACACGGTGGTGGCGGCGCGGGTGCGTGAAGCGCTTTTGACTTCCAGTTGCCAGTGCTCGAAATCGCACTGCTCGAACAGTTCTTCCAGGGTCGGAATCGGGCACGGCTTGATCCAGCCCGGGCCGCCCTTGCGCGCGTCGTAGGTCACCAGTTCGGCGGCGGTGTGCTCGACCACCTTGCCGCGCCGGTCGGTGGTGCGCTTAAGGGTCGGGTCGTGGATCACCATCAGCTCGCCGTCCTTGGACAGGTGCAGATCCAGTTCGCAACGGCGTACGCCGTGCTTGAGACATTCCTGAAAACTGGTCAGGGTGTTTTCCGGTGCTTCGCCCTTGGCGCCGCGGTGGCCGTAGATGAGGGTCACGGTGCTTCCTTAATTAAATGCCTGATTCGTTCTGTTCACGGGCCAGGCGTCGTTCCTGGGCCTGTTTCTGCAAGATATAGCGGGCGAGCAACTGGCGCTGGGCGTCGGTCAAGTGTTCGAACTCGGTGCCGACGTCGTAGCCATCGCCCTTGCGGTCGCAATGGGTCACGCGGGCACGCAGCAGCAGGCCCAGCGCCTGCGGCATCAGCACCAGTTTCACCGACAGGTGCGCGCCCGTGGCGATCGGCGTCGGGTGCTGAAAGTCGATTCCGCCTTCGGAGAGGATCACCGGTTGCGGCTCGCCAATGTGGCCGAGCACGGTCAGGGCGACCACCTGGCTGAGCAGGTCGATGCGTTTGTTCTGGGATTTGAGGAACGCGGCAATCGCCCGGTCGCGCTCGCTGATCTGGCGCAACAGGTGCTGCGACTCGAATTCGCTCAGGTGCAGTTCGCTGAGCAGGTTGAACAGCGGGGAAGCATCCTGCAACACTTCCTGGCCTGCGGCTTCGGGAGCGGACAGGGGCCGAATTTCCAGTGCGATCATGTCCTCGATACGGTAGTATTCGCGGCGATCTTCTTCATCTAATGTCGACATGGCGAACCCATGGTAGCGGCGGTGGTCTGAGTGTAAAGCTGGTTATCGACCCCCGCCACAAGGACGTTCCTTTTCCCTCCGAACAAGCCCCGACATGTTCAGACCTCTCTTCGTATTTATCGGCACGCGTTATACCCGTGCAAAGCGTCGCAATCATTTTGTGTCATTCATTTCCCTGACTTCGATGATCGGGCTCGCCCTCGGCGTGATCGTGATGATCGTGGTGCTCTCGGTGATGAACGGCTTCGATCATGAGATGCGCACCCGCGTGCTGGGCATGGTGCCCCACGCGACTCTTGAAACCGGCGAACCGATCAACGATTGGCAGAGCCTGGCCGCCAAGGTCAAGCGCAACCCGGAGGTGACGGCGGTTGCGCCGTTTACTCAGATGCAGGGCTTGCTGACCAACAACGGCCAGGTGTCCAAGGTGTTGCTCAACGCCATCGACCCCGCGCTCGAGCGCAATGTGTCGATCATCGACAACTTCATGAAGCAGGGCAAACTCGACGACCTGACGCCGGGCAGCTTCGGCATCGTCATCGGCGACAAGGCCGCGACCAAGCTCGGCGTGGGCCTTGGTGACAAGGTCACCTTCGTCGCGCCGGAGGTCAGCGTGACCCCGGCCGGGATGTTCCCGCGCATGAAGCGCTTTACTGTGGTCGGCATCTTTCATGTCGGCGCCGGTGAGCTGGACGGCTATCTGGGCGTCACCAACCTGCAGGATCTGGCGAAGATGCACCGCTGGAAGCCTGATCAGGTGCAGGGCATCCGGTTGAAGTTCGATGATCTGTTCCAGGCGCCGCGCGTGGCCTGGACCATCGCCCAGCAGTTGGGCGAAGACCATTACTACGCCCGCGACTGGACCCGTACCCACGGCAACCTATATCAGGCGATCCGCATGGAAAAAGCCATGATCGGTCTGCTGTTGCTGCTGATCGTCGCGGTGGCTGCGTTCAACATCATTTCCACGCTGGTAATGGTGGTAAATGACAAGAAGAGCGACATCGCCATTCTGCGTACCCTGGGCGCTACGCCGGGGACGATCATGCGTACGTTCATGGTGCAGGGCACCGTGATCGGCGTGGTCGGTACGGCGATTGGCGCGGTGCTCGGTATTCTCGCCGCGCTCAACGTCAGCGCTGCAATTTCCGCCCTCGAAGGGCTGATCGGCCATAAGTTTCTCAACGCCGACGTGTATTTCATCGATTACCTGCCCTCGCAGGTGCAGAGCCAGGACGTGGTCATGGTCTGCGCCGCTGCGTTGGTCCTGAGTTTCCTCGCCACCCTGTATCCCGCCTGGCGTGCCGCGCGCACCCAGCCGGCGGAGGCGCTACGTTATGAGTGAGTCGGGCATGAGTGATAAAGCAATCTTGAGTTGCCGCAACCTGGGCAAATCCTACGAGGAAGGCCCGGAGTCGGTGCAAGTGCTGGCCGGTCTGCAACTGGAGTTGCACCCGGGCGAGCGTGTGGCAATCGTCGGCAAATCCGGTTCCGGCAAAAGTACCTTGCTCAACCTGCTGGGCGGTCTCGACACCCCAACCGAGGGCAGCGTCTGGCTTGACGGCGAAGAGCTGTCAGCGCTGAGCGAAAAGAAGCGTGGCCTGCTGCGTAACCGTGCCCTCGGGTTCGTGTACCAGTTCCACCACTTGCTGCCGGAATTCACCGCGCTGGAAAACGTCTGCATGCCGCTGCTGATCGGCAAGACCGCGATCCCGCAAGCACGTCAACGCGCTACGGCGTTGTTGGAGCGTGTCGGTCTGGGCCATCGTCTGGAGCACAAACCGGCGGAGCTGTCCGGTGGCGAGCGCCAGCGTGTGGCCATCGCCCGTGCGCTGGTGAACAATCCAGGCCTGGTGATGCTCGACGAGCCAACCGGCAACCTTGATTCGCACACCGCCGAAGGCATCCAGGACTTGATGCTGGAACTCAGCACTTCAATGCGCACGGCGTTCCTGGTGGTGACTCACGACATGAACCTGGCCCGCCAGATGGACCGCGTCCTGCAGTTGCAGGAAGGCTGCCTGACTCCAATCACTTGAGAGCTACTGCGCTCGGAAATACTGCGTTAAAAACAGGCTCGGAATGCTCATTTACAGCCAGTAGACTCCGCTTCCTCGCCTGTTTTTGCCTTGTCTTTCCTTCGCTCGCTACGCTCTCAAGCGATTGGCCGCTTTTTTAAGCTTGATTTTTTATACGGTGCCCCAGCGAATGTTCAGACCGTTATCGATCTTTATCGGCACGCGCTATACCCGCGCCAAGCGCCGCAATCGCTTTGTTTCGTTCATCTCGATGACTTCGATGATCGGGCTCGCCCTTGGCGTGCTGGCGATGATCGTGGTGCTGTCGGTGATGAACGGCTTCCAGCGCGAGATGAGCTCGCGCATCCTCGGCATGGTGCCGCACGCGACCATCGTTGGCGTCAAGCCGATTGATGATTGGCAGCCGGTGGCCGCCGCCGCGCTGAAAAATCCCGAAGTGACCGCCGCCGTGCCGTTCACCGAGATGGAAGGCATGCTGTCCTACAAGGGTTTGATGCAGCCGATCCAGATCAGCGGCGTCGATCCGGCCCAGGAAGGCAAGGTGTCGATCGTTGCCCAGCACATTGTGCAGGGACGTCTCGATGACCTGAAACCGGGTGAGTTCGGCGTGGTGATCGGTGAAATCACCGCGCGCCGCTTCCGTCTCAATGTCGGCGACAAGATCACCCTGATCGTCCCGGAAGTCAGCACCGCACCGGGGGGCATTACCCCGCGCATGCAACGGCTGAACGTGGTCGGTGTGTTCAAGGTTGGCGCTGAACTGGATGGCTCGATGGGCCTGATCCACGTGGCCGATGCCGCGACCATGCAGCACTGGCAGCCGAATCAGGTGCAGAGCGTGCGCCTGGCGGTGAAGGATCTGTACGCTGCGCCGAAAGTCTCCTCGGACATTGCCGCCGGGCTCGGTGCCGAGTTCAAGGCTGACGACTGGACCCACACCCAGGGCAGTCTGTTCAGCGCGATGAAAATGGAAAAAACCATGATCGGCCTGCTGTTGCTGATGATCGTTGCGGTGGCGGCGTTCAACATCATCGCCACGCTGATCATGGTGGTGAACGACAAAGGCGCGGACATCGCCATCCTGCGCACCATCGGCGCCACGCCACGGCAGATCATGGCGATTTTCATGGTGCAGGGCACGGTGATCGGGATTGTCGGCACCTTGATTGGCGGCGTGCTCGGCGTGATCGCGGCGCTGAACGTCAGTGAGATGGTTGGCTGGGTCGAGCGTGTTACCGGGCAGCACATCTTCAGTTCCGACGTGTACTTCGTCAGCAATCTGCCTTCGGAATTGCAGGGCGGGGATGTGCTGTTGATCTGCTCGGCGGGCTTTATTCTGAGCTTCCTGGCGACGGTGTACCCGGCGTTGCGGGCAGCGAAGATCGAGCCGGCTCACGCGCTGAGATATTCGTAAGCGCTGAAATCGCCATCGCGGGCAAGCCCGCTCGCACAGGTATTGAGTTGAGTCACCATTATGTGAACGACACAAAACCCTGTGGGAGCGGGCTTGCCCGCGATGGGGCCGGAACTGCCGGCCTCAATCCTTCTTCGGCAACTCGATCACAAACCGCGTCCACCCCTCTGCCGATTCGCAACGGATCTGTCCACCATGCGCCCGGACGATCGACTGGGTAATCGCCAGCCCCAACCCCGCATGCTCACTGTTGCCTTCCTGTCGCGCCGGATCGGCGCGATAGAACCGGTCAAACAGCCGTGGTAACAGCTCTGCCGAAATCTCTTCGCCACTGTTCTCCACCGACACCTGCACCGCGTGCGGCTGATCGACGATGGACAGGCGTACGCTGCCCGCCACCGGAGTAAAGCGCAGCGCGTTATCCAGCAGATTCGACAAGGCCCGGCGCAGCATGCTGCGATCGCCTTCAATACGCGCATGACCTTCGCGGCTCAGCGTCACCCGTGCGTCCTCGGCCAGTGGCGCGAAAAACTCCAGCAATACATCGCTCTCATCCGCCAGCTCCAGCACCTCACGCTTGGGCATCAGCAAACCATGGTCAGCCTTGGCCAGATAGAGCATGTCGTTGACCAGCTGTGCCATCCATTGCAGTTCTTCGAGGTTGCTGTGCAGGGCTTCGCGGTAATCCTCAAGCGGCCGCGGGCGAGTGAGGGTGACCTGGGTGTGGGTCAGCAGGTTCGACAGCGGTGTGCGCAGTTCATGGGCGATGTCGGCAGAAAACGCCGACAGCCGCTGAAACGAGTCATCGAGGCGTCCGAGCATGGCGTTGAAGCTGTGGGCCATTTCTGCCAGCTCCGGCGGCATTTGCGCTTCCGGCAGCCGCGCATTGAGCGATTGTGCAGAAATCCCACGGGCAACTGCACTCATGCGCCGCAGTGGACGCAAGCCGCTGCGCGCCGCCCAGGCGCCGAGCAGCGCGGTGGCCAGCGCCGACAGCCCGACGGTCAGCCAGATCAGATGCTGCATCCGTTGCAGGAAGTGCTGGTGGTGGGTGATATCCAGCAGCAGCGTCAGTTGTGGTGTATCGGACTTGTCCGGGTAGAGCGGGGCGTTGAGCACGCGGTAGTCGGCGCCGTCATGGCTGATGGTCGACAGGCCGGATTGTTTCGGCAACTCCGTAGGGATCTGCGTCGAACTGTCGTACCAGCGCTGACCGTCACTGCCGGTAATACGCAGCGCCAGATCGGCCTGGCGGCTCAGCTCATCCGCCAGCCGCGCCTCACGCTGAGCGGGTTGCACATCCTGCAAGGCCCGGCGCAGGCCGATCAGTTTGCCATCCAGCAATTGCTGATCGAGCTCAATGAAGTGCGCCTCGCTGGCGCGGCTGAACAGTACCCCGGCGAACAGCGAGACCACGGCGGTGCAAGCGGCAAACAGCAGAGCCAGACGAGAACTCAGCGACAGGCGACGCATCAGGCTGGACGCTCTTCAAGCACGTAACCCATGCCACGCACGGTGTGGATCAGTTTGTTGGGGAAGTCATCGTCGATCTTCAGGCGCAGGCGACGGATCGCCACTTCGATCACGTTGGTGTCGCTGTCGAAGTTCATGTCCCAGACTTGCGAGGCAATCAACGATTTCGGCAACACTTCACCCTGACGGCGCAGGAGCATTTCCAGCAGGGCGAATTCCTTGGCGGTGAGGTCGATGCGCTGGCCACTGCGTTCGACCCGGCGGCGAATCAGGTCCAGGCGCAGGTCGGCCAATTGCAGGCTGGTTTCCTGGGGTGTCGCACTGCCCCGGCGTAGCAGGCTGCGCACCCGCGCCAGCAACTCGGAGAAGGCGAACGGTTTGACCAGATAGTCGTCGGCGCCGAGTTCGAGGCCATGAACCCGATCCTCGACTGCATCTTTGGCGGTGAGAAACAGTACCGGCGTGTCGAGTCCGGCACTGCGCACCGCATGCAGAATCTGCCAGCCACTGCGCCCGGGCAGCATCACGTCGAGGATGAGCAGCGCATAATCACCGCTCAACGCCAGTTGCTGACCACTTACGCCGTCGGCCACCAGTTCCGTGTTGAACCCGGCCTCGGTCAGGCCCTGGCGCAGGTAGTGGCCGGTTTTCGGTTGGTCTTCGACGATCAGCAGTTTCATGGGCGACTCGGATATAGAGAAACGAAAGCGTTATACCGTGGGAACAGACGGCGCGCGCCAACCTGACAAAGTTGTAATCTGCCTGTCAGGTAGTTGCCAGCGCGGGCGGGCTAGAGTTTCCCACAGGCTGAACCTTTTCTTGTTGGAGTATGACTATGTTTTTGCGCAACCCTCTGGCCGTCGCCGCCTGTTTACTGGCGTTGAGTTCACCTGTCTGGGCCGCGCCCGCACACAGCTATGACTTCGGCCAGCCAGCCCCGGCGGCGCAGGCCAGCCGCAGCATTGAAGTTGTACTGAACGACATGTCGTTCGACCCCAAGGCAATTCAGGTCAAGGCCGGTGAGACGGTTCGCTTTGTCCTGGTGAATAAAGGCCAGTTACTGCACGAATTCAACCTCGGTGATGCGGCGATGCATGCCCAACACCAGCAGGAAATGCTGCAGATGCAGCAAAGCGGCATGCTCACGCCTACCGGCATGAAAGAAATGTCCCACGACATGGCGGGCATGGATCACGGCAGCATGGGCCACGGCATGCAGCACGACGACCCCAACAGCGTGCTGGTCGAGCCGGGCAAGACCGCCGAGCTGACCTGGACCTTCAGCAAGGCCACCAACCTGGAATTTGCCTGCAATATTCCCGGGCACTACCAGGCGGGCATGGTCGGCAAACTGACTGTCAGTCAGTAAGCACTCAAAGACGGGCGCAAAGGCTGATAGAATCCGCTGATTCTTCAGTCAGGTTTCCGCCATGCATCCCGCAGCCGAACATTCGCCGCTGGGCAAATCCAGCGAATACATCGCCACGTACACGCCGTCACTGCTGTTCCCGATTCCGCGCACCGCTAAATGGACCGAACTGGGCCTGACCGCCGAAACCCTGCCATATAAAGGTGTGGATTTCTGGAACTGCTTCGAACTGTCGTGGCTGCTGCCGTCGGGCAAACCGGTGGTGGCGATCGGTGAATTCAGCATTCCGGCGGATTCGCCGAACATCATCGAGTCGAAGTCGTTCAAGTTGTACCTGAACTCGCTGAACCAGACGCCGTTTGCCGACATCGCCAGCCTGGAAGCGACGCTGGTCAAGGACCTGTCGGCCGCTGCCGGCAAACCGGTCGGTGTGCGCGTACGCAGCCTGAAAGAGGTCGAAGCCGAAGGCGTCGTGGCGTTGCCGGGCGTGTGCATCGACGATCTGGACATCAGCGTCAGCAACTATGAGCATCCGCGTCCGGAACTGCTGCGTTGCGATGATTCGCGGATTGTCGAAGAGAGCGTGCACAGCCATCTGCTCAAATCCAACTGCCCGGTGACCAGCCAGCCAGACTGGGGCAGCGTGGTCGTGGAATATCGTGGCGCGGCGCTGGATCACGCGAGCCTGCTGGAATACATCGTCAGCTTCCGCCAGCACTCGGACTTCCACGAGCAGTGTGTGGAGCGGATCTTCCTCGACCTGCAGCGTTTGCTGAAGCCGGAGAAGCTCACGGTGTTTGCACGGTATGTGCGCCGCGGCGGGCTGGATATCAACCCGTATCGCAGCACTGAAACGGTACAACTGCCGAACCACCGACTGGTCCGTCAGTAAGATCAAAAGATCGCAGCCTGCGGCAGCTTCTACATGAGATTCCCTGTAGGAGCTGCCGCAGGCTGCGATCTTTTTGCTTTTTTGGGATACCCGGGAATCAGATCCCCATGCTGCCCAGCGCATTGACGATATTGCGCAGGGTGCCGGCAATGGCCGGGTGTTCGAGTTCAAAGCGGTCAACCGCCAAGTTCACGCCATCGGCGATACTGGCGTCCTGGGTGGCGCTTTCCAGTTTGATTTCGGTTTCAATCTGCGCCATCAGCGCATGCAAATCTTCACGCTCGGCTTCGGACAGCGGCGGATTCTGCTCCAGTTGCTCGCGCAGGGTGTCGAGTTGTTTTTGCAGTTCTTGGGCGGGCATGGTGGTTTCCTTTTATCAAGAGGCACTGGCATTGACCGCAGCCGCGCGCCAAAGGTCTATGGCTGACCTTTAGATTAATCCACTCTGCTGCAACCTGCATGATCCCGGTCAGGGCTTTTCGCCCTTGAGGCGGCGCAGGTTGATGTCAGCCAGGCAGGTGTCGAGTTCGCCCAGATGATCGATCACCGAATGCACGCCCAGATTGAACAACTGCAGGGTCGCCTTGCCGCGGCGCTGTTCGCGTTCCTGTTGGCTCAAGGCTTGCCACTCGCTCGGCGACAGGCCGCACAACGAGCCGCAGGAGGCCAGGCCAATGGTCCACAGCCCGGCGTTGAGGCCCGCTTGCAGCAGGCGCGGCTCGCCACTGACCAGCACGCAGCCATCCAGACGGCTGACGTTCAAGCCCATCAGCGCCTGCCAGCAGGCATTCGGCGCGGGCCATGGATTGTTTGTTGCTGAATATTGCGTCGGTTTGATCCACGCCGGCAGCGAGGCCGCCAAAGGGTGCGCGAGGGCAGGGGGCAACTCATCGATCCACGCACAGGGAATCTCCTGGCGCTGCAGGCTGAGCAGGCTGTCGAGGGCGCCGGGTGTGGCGTCGGCGTGCTCGGGCAGCATGCTGGCGTGTTGCCGGGCACGGGCACCGAAATCCACCAGGCAGCCACTGAGTCCGAACAGCACGGCGGTCAGGCCGGGCGCGGCGACAGGCAAGGCTTCAGCGTGGGTCATGGCAACGTCCCTGAAATAGTCACGAGGTTAGGCGACATCGGTGACAGCTGGATGACAGGTGTGTGAAGGCGCTCTCTGGAAACGTCCTGCATTACTCTTGACAGGTAGACTGCCCAAAACGGCTTTTGCGCTTATACTAGCGGTCTTAACGCTTGGGCCGACGGTGCCCGCGCCAGTACGAATCCAAGGAGCTTTTCTATGCGCTGGAGCAATCCTCTCGCTCAGCTATGTGTATGTGCCAGCGTCTTGCTGGTTCCGTTCGCCGCCAATGCTGCAACGGAAGAAGACCCTTGGGAAAGCGTCAACCGCCCGATCTTCCAGTTCAACGACTTCGTCGACACCTACGCGCTCAAGCCGCTGGCGCAGGGCTACGAGTACGTGACGCCGCAGTTCCTTGAAGATGGCATCCACAACATGTTCCGCAACGTCGGTGACGTCACCAACCTGGCGAACAATATTCTGCAGGCCAAGCCCGCAGCCGCTGGTGTCGATACCGCGCGCATCATCTTCAACACCACGTTCGGCCTGCTGGGCTTCTTCGATGTCGGCACCAAAATGGGCCTGAATCGCAGCGATGAAGACTTCGGTCAGACCCTCGGTTACTGGGGCGTCAGCAGCGGCCCTTACGTGATGCTGCCGTTGCTCGGCCCGAGCACCCTGCGTGATGCGCCGTCGAAGTACGTCGACAGCTACACCGGTCCGTACCGCTACATCAACGACGTGCCTGTACGTAACTCGGTGTTCGGCCTGAACATCGTCGACACCCGTGCCAGCCTGCTGTCGAGCGAGAAGCTGATCAGCGGCGACAAGTACACCTTCATCCGCAACGCCTACCTGCAGAACCGCGAGTTCAAGGTCAAGGATGGTCACGTCGAAGATGATTTTTAATCTCGACCGATGACAGAAGGCGGCCCGTGAGGCCGCCTTTTTTGTGTGCGCTTATTTCATCTTCAGAATGCTCAGGCCGAGTTTCTGGCTGTCGCCATCCTGGGCCTTGACCCAGACCACTTCGGTCTCCGCTTCCAGCCCGCTCAAGGCGGCATGATCGGAGTCGATGCGCACACTCAAGCGGTCGCCAACCGCGAACTGGCGCGGCGCTTCGACCTGCATGCCGCTGCTCGAGAGGTCGATGCACACGGCTGATACCTCATCACCTTCATGGATCAACACCACATCGGCATCGACCCGCATGCGGATGAAATCACGCTTTTCGCTGTAGTCCCGACCGGTTTGACTCATGGTTTTGACCTTCCATTGGGTTACGGTTTGAGCGGTTCTTATAACTCTCGGTGATTTGACAAGTAAAGTCGTCAAGCGACCATCGGCGCATGCTTGAAACGCCCCGCGGATGGGAGTACCGTCTGCGCCTTAGAAGGGCACCTCTGGTGCAATCGCGTTCCGGGCCACTGCTCGAAAGCGGTGCAGCAGAGAGGCTAGAAAGCGAATCCAGTAGTCTGAGCCGGGCCGATGCCCCGCCTGCTACGCCAACCTAATTCTGGCGCCGTTTGCCCACATGCCAAAAACCAGTGCCACGCTGCTGATAATCGATGATGACGAAGTAGTGCGCGCGAGCCTCGCGGCCTATTTGGAAGACAGTGGTTTCAGCGTCCTGCAGGCCAGCAACGGCCAACAGGGTCTTCAGGTATTCGAGCAAGACAAGCCCGACTTGGTCATCTGCGATCTGCGCATGCCGCAGATGGGTGGTCTCGAACTCATCCGTCAGGTCACCGAGCGGTCACCGCAAACGCCGATGATCGTCGTTTCGGGTGCCGGCGTGATGAACGACGCGGTCGAGGCGCTGCGCCTGGGTGCGGCGGACTACCTGATCAAGCCTCTTGAAGACCTGGCCGTGCTCGAGCACTCGGTGCGTCGCGCGCTGGATCGTGCGCGCCTGCTGCTGGAGAACCAGCGCTACCGCGAGAAGCTGGAGAAGGCCAACCGCGAGCTTGAAGCCAGCCTGAACCTGCTGCAGGAAGACCAGAACGCCGGTCGCCAGGTGCAGATGAACATGCTGCCGGAAAGCCCGTGGCGCATCGACGAGTTCCAGTTTGCCCACCAGATCATCCCGTCGCTGTACCTGTCGGGTGATTTTGTCGACTACTTCCGCGTCGACGAGCGTCGGGTGGCGTTCTACCTGGCCGACGTGTCGGGGCATGGTGCCTCTTCAGCGTTCGTCACCGTGCTGCTGAAGTTCATGACCACGCGCTTGCTGTTCGAATCCAAGCGCAACGGCACATTGCCGGAATTCAAGCCTTCGGAAGTCCTTGGTCATATCAACCGGGGGCTGATCAGTTGTAAGCTGGGCAAACACGTCACAATGGTCGGTGGAGTCATCGACGAGGAGACCGGTTTGTTGACCTATAGCATCGGCGGCCATCTGCCGTTGCCTGTGTTGTACACGCCTGACAGTGTTCGTTACCTCGAAGGCCGCGGTTTGCCGGTGGGCCTTTTCAACGAGGCCACTTACGAAGATCACGTGCTTGAGCTGCCATCGACGTTCAGCCTGACGCTGATGTCCGACGGTATTCTGGATCTGTTGCCAGAACCTACGCTCAAGGAAAAAGAAGCCGCTTTGCCACAACGGGTGAAGTCGGCGGGCGGCAGCCTGGATGGTCTGCGGCAAGTGTTTGGATTGGCCACGCTAGGGGAGATGCCGGATGATATCGCCCTGTTGGTGTTGAGCAGGAACCTTCAATGAGTACCGGTAGAATCCAGTTCGCCGAGCAGGACGGCACCTTCGTCCTGAAGTTCGTCGGTGAAGTTCGCCTGACCCTGTGTTCGGCGTTGGATGCGACTATTGAGAAAATCTTCACTGCGTTGAATTTCAACGCGATCGTGATCGATTTGACCGAAACCCGCAGCATCGACAGTACCACCCTTGGCCTGTTGGCCAAGCTGTCGATCCTGTCGCGGCAAAAGGTCGGCCTGCTGCCGACCGTCGTCACCACCCACGAAGACATCACCCGGCTGCTGCAGTCGATGGGCTTCGAGCAGGTGTTCAACATCGTCAACCACCCGGTGCCGTGCCCCGAGTGCCTGGACGACCTGCCGGATCAGGACCAGTCAGAAGAAGTGGTGCGGATCAAGGTGCTTGAAGCGCACAAGATCCTCATGGGGCTGAACGATTCCAACCGTGAAGCCTTCCATGACCTGGTGAACGCCCTCGAAAGACACTGATTCTTTGGGGTTGAGGTTGTCTGTTCCGGCCTCTTCGCGGGCAAGCCCGCTCCCACAGTGATTGAGTGAACCCGAGATCTTCATTCCACACCTGACCCTGTGGGAGCGGGCTTGCCCGCGAAGGCGTCATTCCAGACGATGAATCTTCCGGCACTGCATAAATAAAAAGGGCGAACCCAACCGGGTTCGCCCTTTTTGCATTTCAACCGCTCAGATCACAGTTTGGCCTGCAGCAGCGCCTCAAGTTTCTCCTGGTCACGGGCAAACTGACGGATGCCCTCAGCCAGTTTCTCTGTAGCCATCGCGTCTTCGTTGGACAGCCAGCGGAATTGCGCTTCGCTGAGGCTCAGGCGCGCTTCGCCGGCGTGGCCCGGGGCGAGTTTGCGCTCCAGTTTGCCAGTGTCTGCCGCGAGCTTGTCGATCAGGTCCGGGCTGATGGTCAGACGATCGCAGCCGGCCAGTTGCTCGATCTGGCTCAGGTTGCGGAAGCTGGCACCCATGACCACGGTCTTGTAATCATTGGCCTTGTAGTAGTTGTAGATGCGGGTGACCGACTGTACGCCCGGATCATCGGCACCGGTGTAGTCGTTGCCGTTGGCCTTTTTGTACCAGTCGTAGATGCGGCCCACGAACGGCGAGATCAGGAACACCCCGGCGTCAGCGCAAGCAGCAGCCTGAGCGAAGGAGAACAGCAGGGTCAGGTTGGTCTGGATGCCTTCCTTTTCGAGGATCTCGGCTGCGCGGATGCCTTCCCAGGTCGACGCGATCTTGATCAGCACGCGGTCACGGCCGATGCCGGCCTTGTCGTACAGCTCGATCAGGCGATGCGCACGCTTGAGCACGGCGTCCTGGTCGAACGACAGGCGCGCATCCACTTCGGTGGAAATGCGGCCCGGGATCACTTTGAGGATTTCCTGGCCGACGGCGACGCCGAAACGGTCGCTGGCCAGGCCCACGTCGCCCTTGCAGTCGCTGACGCAAGCGTTCAGCAGCTCGGCGTAAGCCGGGATGGCAGCGGCTTTGAGCAGCAGGGAAGGGTTGGTGGTGGCGTCGACCGGCTTGACCCGGGCGATCGCTTCGAAGTCGCCGGTGTCGGCAACCACGGTGGTCATCTGTTTGAGTTGTTCCAGCTTGGAAGTCATGGGTGTGCTCTGTCCTGTGGGTTTGACGACATTACCCGAGCGCTGACGGCCACTCAAGGGCATCAAGGCGTAACGGGTTCCCCGGCGGCAACAACCTGAGAACGGCTGTTTGAAGGGTGGGGCGCGGTATCGATGAATACGATGCCAAAATCGGCCGCAGGTTCAAAGCAACTGACGGCCAGCGCCCCTTGAGCACATTGATGGAGGTTATTGCTGGCTCAGCTGGGTTTTGACCGCAGTTTCTGCCGGTTTCGGCTGGCCATCGGACGTCAACAGACCGAAATTCTTCTCGCGGTCATTGCTGCCGGTGTCGCTGTTTTTCCACTCGTAGATCGAGGTCAGGGCAATGTTGCGGGTTTTGATATCGGCCACGAATGCGCTGATTTTGCTGGCCTGACCCTCAATCCCGCCGTTGGAGGCGAGCGCCGAGATGCCCCATTCGCTGATCACCCCCGGCAGATGGAAGTTCTGCTGGATAAACGCCTGGGCGTTGCTGATCTGTGTACCGGTCATGCCGTACGGATGGTAGGAAACCGCGTTGAGGCATTTGGGGTATTCACTGACGATTCGGTTGAGTGCCACCGTCGACGCCGAGCCGGCCGTTGGCGGCCGGGCAAAACCAAAACCGATCACCGGGGCGGCGGGTGGCTTGTCCTGCAGGGTCTTGCACGCCGCGCTCATGAACGGCACGAACGTCGTGTCGAAGTTACCGGTCGGCCAGTAGGTGCCGAGGTCCGGTTCATTCCACAACTCGATCGCCACCAGTTGTGAGCCATAGGTCGCTGCCAGGCTGGTCAGCGCGTTGGCATACGCGACCCCCGCGTTCGCCAGATCATTGGCCGGTAACGGCTTGGTCGCGCGCAGGGTCATCAGCACCGGAAGACCAGCAGCGCGGGCCACGGCGAAGGCATCGCTGATCTGCTTCTGGTAGGCCGCGCTGGGCAGGCTGTCAGTCCATACGCCAAAACGCACGAAACTGAAGCCGGTGGCTTTGACGCGCTCGGCGTCCGCAGCGGAAAAGGTCTGGACTTTGACCTGAACCCCGATGGTTTTATTGGCGGGCAATGCCGGGAACAGTTCATTGGCCTGGCACTGGCCGGTTGCCGCCAGCAGTAACAGGGTCAGGGCGCTCAGGGGTTTGAGATGGGCTGATTTCATGTCGGTTCTCCGGGTGAGAAGTGACAACGGCGAAAAGGTATCTCGAGATAACTGTTTCGAAACTGACAATGGCACTAAGTGCGCCAATGTTATTTTTTGTCAGGAAAACCAGACCTGAAAATCACAGTTATTTTTAGTCCGTTAATTGTGTTTTGGCGGCTTTTGAGGCTGTGGTACTTAATACGCTGGTACTAACAGGGCGAATCTATTTCTGAGTGCAGGATGATCTAGTGGGTTCATTAAGATTCGCACTAGATGTTGGCAGAATGATATTACACAGGAAAGTAAACCTTGTTCAGAAATATCCTGGTTGTGTGCGTTGGCAATATTTGCCGAAGTCCGACAGCAGAACTTCTGCTGCGCAACGCGCTGACCCCCTCAACCATCTCCGTGACTTCCGCAGGCCTCGCAGCGCGAGTCGGCGAAGGCATGGAAGCCTCGGCACGCCAGGTGCTGGAAGACCACGGGCACAGCGCCGAGGGGTTCAAGGCGCGGCAATTGACGACCGATATCGTCAATGCATCAGACCTGATTCTGGTCATGGAAAAACAACATGTGAATCAGGTGCTGAAGATTGCTTCGCACGCCCGAGGCAAAGTGTTTCTTCTTGGCAAGTGGCAGAGCGAACGAGAAATACAGGATCCGTATCGTCAAGGTAAGGCCGCTTTTATTCATGCCCATGCATTGATTGAAGATGCTGTTAGCTCGTGGGCGCAGCGCCTCGGACATTGATGAATATTCTTCAGATCAGTGAATGGTAAGAAAGACTTATGCAGTTACCGTCAGTAATCGCCAACCGTGATAACGATCAAGACAGTATTGATCTTCTCGGCATATTCGGCAGTTTGATCGACCAGAAATGGCTGATCGGTGCATTCACCGGTGCCTTCATGGCCGCCGGCGTTGCCTACGCGGTATTGGCGACGCCGGTGTACCTGGCGAACGCGCTGGTGCAGGTCGAACCGAAAAAGAACGACATGCTCGGCTTTTCCGACCTCAGCAGCATGCTCGGTGGGCAATCGCCGTCGGTGACCGAAATCGGCATCATCAAATCCCGCGCGGTGATCGGCAAAACCGTCGACGACCTGCGCCTGGACATCGACGTCACCCCCAACACCTTCCCGGTCATCGGCGGTTTTCTCGCCCGGCGTTATCGCGGTGAAACCGAGTCCAGCGTGGCACCGCCGCGTTTTGGCTTCAACAGCTACGCTTGGGGCGGCGAGCGTCTAGAATTCGCCCGGCTCGATCTGCCCAAAGAACTGTTGGGCAAGAAGCTCACCCTGATTGCAGGTGAGCAACAGCACTTTCAGTTGCTCGATGACAATGACAACCTGCTGGTCGAGGGCGTCGCCGGCGAAGCCTTCGCGCAGGACGGCGTCGAGGGGTTGGTCGAACGTCTGCAAGCCAACCCGGGTGCCCGTTTCGAAGTGGTGCGCAATCCACGGATCGTGACCATTCAGGGTTACCAGGATGCGCTGGATATCTCCGAGCAAGGTAAAGAGTCGGGGATTATCCGCCTGGCGCTGGCCAGCGCCGACGCCGCCGAGGCGGTGAAAATCCTCAACAAGATCGCCGCGCTCTACGTCGATCAGAACGTACGTCGGACCTCGGCGGAAGCGGCGCAAAGCCTGGCGTTCCTGCAAAGCCAGTTGCCGCAGGTCAAGCGTGATCTGGCCAAGGCCAGCGACGCGCTGAACGCTTACCAGACCCACGGCAAGACCGTGAACATTTCCCTGGAAACCCAATCGGTGCTCGGCCAATCCGTGGCGCTGGAAACGCGGATTTCCGAGCTGAAAATGCAGCAGGCGGAAATGGATCGCAAATTCACCAAGCAGCATCCGGCCTATCGCGCCTTGATGTCGCAGATCGGCGAATTGACCCAGCAGCAGAAATCGCTGGAAGGCAAGGTCGGCGATCTACCGGCGACGCAACAGGAGCTGCTCAACCTGACCCGCGATGTGGAAGTCGCTTCGCAGATCTACACGCAGTTGCTGAACAAATCCCAGGAGCTGGACATCGTCCGCGCCGGTGCGGTGGGCAACGTGCGCCTGATCGACCCGGCGGATGTCGACCTGAGCAGCCCGGTCAAACCGAAAAAAGCCCTGATCGTGCTGATCGCGACGTTCCTCGGCGCCTTTGTCGGCGTGGCGCTGGTGCTGTTGCGCAAATCCCTGAGCAAAGGCCTCGAAGGGCCGGAAGCCATCGAACAGCTCGGGCTGCCGGTGTACGCCTCGATTCCTTACAGCGCTTTGCAGCGCGACGAGGACACGAAAAAGGGCCGGGCCAAAATCACCGCTGAAACACCGGCCTATCTGCTGGCGTTGCGCAACCCGACCGACCTGTCCATCGAGTCGATCCGCAGCCTGCGCACCTGCCTGCATTTCGCCGCGCTGGATTCGACCAACAACCGCATCATGATCTCCGGCCCCAGCCCGCAGGTCGGCAAGACCTTCGTCTCCTCCAACCTCGCCGCGGTCATGGCGCAGAGCGGTCAGCGCGTGCTGCTGATCGACGCCGACATGCGCAAGGGCCACCTGCACAAGACGCTGAATGTGCCGATCGCCAATGGCCTGTCGGATCTGCTGGTCAAGCGCTGCAGCATCGAGCAGGCGATCAACACGGTGGAAATCGACAACCTGCACTTCATCAGCCGTGGTCAGGTTCCACCGAACCCTTCCGAGCTGCTGATGCACGCCAACTTCCGCGATCTGCTCGCCGAGCTGAGTCAGCGCTACGACGTGGTGATCATCGATACGCCGCCCCTGCTGGCAGTGACCGATGCGGCGATTGTCGGACGTGAAGCCGGCATCAGCCTGATCGTCACCCGGTTTGCAGTAAACCCGGCCAAGGAAATTGAAGCGACCATTCGCCGCTTCGCGCAGAACGGCATCGAGCTCAAGGGCGCGGTGTTCAACGGCGTCGAAAAGCGCGCTGCCAGCTATTACGGCAATGGCAGCTACGGCTATTACAACTACGAATACGCGTCGGACAAATCCTGAGATTCAGGGACGTTCCAACAGGCATGAAAGTGGGTGGGTTGTGAAGAAAATACTGCACGTGGCAGAAACGATAAAAGGTGGGGTCGCCACCGTTATCCGCACGATATCGGCGTCGCCCGAAGGCCAGGCCGCGAACTACGAATGGGTCTATCTGGTGCCGCTCGACCAGAAACAGGAGCTGCACGGCATCGATCAGAGCCAGATTCGCACGTTCGTCAGATCCGGGCGTAACGTGCCTTCGCTGCTGCGCTTTGCGTGGGAACTGGCACGGACGCTGCTCAAGGAAAAACCCGATGTGGTGCATCTGCACAGCACGTTTTCCGGGGTGATCGGCCGCTGTGTTTGTGTGCTGCTCAAGCCGTGGCGTCGGCCGAAAATCGTCTACTGCCCGCACGCGTTTTCGTTCCTGATGGAAAGCTCGCCCATCAAGCAGAAGGTCTACGCCTCGATCGAGCGCGTCTTGCAGAAAGTCACCGACGTGATCATTTGCGTCAGCCGCTACGAGATGGACAAAGCCGCGCGGTTCGGTATCGAGCGCAAGCGCATGCGCCTGATCTACAACGGCATCCCGCACAAGGATGACGCACCGAGGGCCGACAACCCCGCGCCGATTCATCTGCTGTTCGTCGGTCGCCTCGATTACCAGAAAGGCTTCGACGTATTGCTCAAAGCCTTCGCCAAGGTACAGCGCAACGATCTGAAGCTGACCGTGGTTGGCAGTGCGGTCAACGAGGACACGGTCGAGTGCCCGCAGATGGACGCGGTCGAGTACCTGCCGTGGGTCACGCCGGCCGAAGTGCAGGCGCTGTATCAACAGGCCGACGCGCTGATCGTGCCGAGCCGCTGGGAGGGTTTCGCCATGGTGCCGCTGGAAGGCATGGCCATGGGTTTGCCGGTGATCGCCAGCAACTGCACGTCGCTGCCCGAACTGGTCACCCATGAAGTGTCCGGCTACGTCTTTCCCACCGGTGATCACCAGGCGCTGGCCGATGTGCTGGCGCGAATCCAGAAGCCGCGGTTGCTCGACCTCGGCAGCGAAGGCCGGAACATCGTGCGTGAGCGCTTCAGTGCCGCGCTGATGATCCGCCAGACCTACGACGTGTATTGCGCTCCCACTTATTAAGTAGAACTCAGCTTATGAACGTAACGATTTTGCATGGCTACAGTGCGTCCAACTCCGGTGACGGCCTGCTCGTCGATCTGGCCATCGCGTTGGTGCAGCGCAACTTTGGCGAAGACACCGCGATCAATGTCGTGGCCTCCGACCCGCAGTCTTTCGCCTACCTGCCGCACCCGCGTTTCGATGCGCCGGTGATGGCGGCCAAGGGCCTGGGGCGGGTCAAGCAGGCGGTGTTCCTCAATCAGTCGTATGCCGGGCTGGCGGATCTGTTGCGCAAGACCGATCTGATCGTCGGCGTCGGTGGCGGCTACATGCGCTCGAAAAGCGCCTTCGAACACATCAAGCTCAAACTCGGCCACGCCAAGCAACTGGAAACGGCGATCCTCAGCAAGGTGCCGTCGGTGTACCTGCCGCAAAGTATCGGCCCGTTCCATGGCGAGAGCCGCAAGATCGTCGATCACTACGCCAGCGCGGACGCGGTGTTCGTGCGCGATAACCGCTCCTCGGCAATGTTCGATGCCTGCGAAAACGTCTACCGCGCGCCGGATCTGGCGGTGCAGTCACTGGCCAGCAAGATTCTTCAGCAGCCGAAGTTCACCCGCTGTGCCGCGTCGCCGGCCACCGTGTGCGTGGTGCTGCGCAAGCCGCCGGAGTGGAGCAAGGAAAAGAAAGTCGCCTACGTCGCCAACCTGAAGTTGCTGCTGCAGCGTCTGAAGAACAAAAGCAAAGTGGTTTGCGCCGTACAGAGTGCCGTTCGCGGTAACGACGACGGTGCGTTCTATCGCGAACTGGGCATCAGCGAAGACCTGCTGTCGTTGAAGGCGACGATTGCCAAATATCAGCCGGACCTGGTGATCTCGGTGCGCCTGCACGGCGCCATCGAATCGCTGTTGTCCGGCGTCCCGGCGTACCACATCAGCTACGAGCGCAAAGGCTTTGGCGCCTATCAGGACATGGGCGTGGAAGACTGGGTGATCAATGGCGGCGACATCAATGTCGACACCATCATCGACACCGTGTACGCGCCGAACGCGCTGTCGAACTTCGGCAAGCGCCTGACCGACACCTGCCGCGAAATCGAAGCCAAGACGGTGATGATGGACGAGATCATCAAAGGCGTCGTTCGATGATATTTCGCTTGCTGCTGCGCGGCGGAGCCTTGGGCGCGAAGTTTCTGCTGGTGTTGGCCATCACCCATTACCTGGGCTACGAAGCGCTGGGGTTTTATGGCGTGGTGGTCGCCGCGTCGCTGATCGCTTCGAAGTTCTACAGCGTTGGTTTCAGTTCCGAGATCAACCGGTTGATCAGCGTCGGCGGCAGCTCGCGGCGGGTGGTCGACAAAGTCATGCTGCTGTACCTGGCGGTGGGGCTGCTGCTGTCGCTGCTGACGGTGGGGATTTACTCGCTGTTCCAGCAGGTCGAGGCGAGCACCGCGCTGATCCTCTGCGTGACGCTGGTGTTGCTCACTGAACACCTGTCGTTCGAGATCAACTCGTTCGTGTTTTCTGCGCAGAAAGCCACCGCGGGCGCGCTGCTGTTCTTCATCAAGACCGGTCTCTGGGCGCTGCTGGCGGTGGGCGCGATGATGCTCGACTGGGTGTCGGGCATCGCCAGTGTGCTGTGGTTGTGGGTGGCCGCCAACGTGCTGGTGATCGTCGCCGGTTACCTGATCGTGGTGAATGTGCACAAGGGCCGGGTCAGCGAAGCGCTGACGACGGCGACCGTGTGGAAGGCCGGGTTGCCGTTTTATTTCGGTACGGGCTTG
This sequence comes from Pseudomonas sp. m6p, assembly GCF_055760375.1. Classification (NCBI taxonomy): domain Bacteria; kingdom Pseudomonadati; phylum Pseudomonadota; class Gammaproteobacteria; order Pseudomonadales; family Pseudomonadaceae; genus Pseudomonas; species Pseudomonas sp. m6p. The sequence goes on along the minus strand of NZ_CM147084.1, from coordinate 3,549,708 downwards.
ATCGCGCTGAGTCAGTATGCCGAGCGCTTTCTGATTGCCGACCTCGAACCCTACGCCAGCCTCGGCAAATACGTGTACGCGTGGTCGGCGGCGAACACTCTGCAGGCGCTGTCTTACGCGGTGGTGGCGGTAGTCGGCATTCCGGTGCTGGCCAAGCGGTTTCAGGCGGATCAACAGGCGTTCAGCGTCCGGCAGTTGTTCGTCAACAAGTGGGTGATGCGCTCGTTAGCGGTGTCGGCGGCGGTGGCCGTGCTGATCTATCTGTTCTTCAACGTGGTGCTCGATTACGTCGCCAACAGCGTGCCGCGTCCGGATAACGCACTCCTCGGCGTGTTGATCTTTTCCTTTGCTCTGCGGGCCATTGGCGACATCGTCTGGGGCGGTCTGATCGCCTCGAAAAACAGTCGGGTGTCATTCGCCAGTGCGGCGATTTGCTTGCTGGTGTCGGTGCCGGTCAGCTTCCTGTTGATCAAGCACTATTCGATTTATGGCGCGGCGTGGGGCAATGTCTTTGCGATCATCGTGCAGCTCGGGGTGATCGCCGTGTTGACTCGGGCGACCCGTGCCAAAGGGGCGCTGGCATGGGGTTGAAGTTGCCGTGTATCGAGTTTCGCGGCCGCAAACTCGATTCTTCGCTGTCGTTCCTGATTCTGTTCACCGGGTTGTTTCTGTCGGTGGCGATGCCGCTGCTGATCCCGCGCGATCCGGGGCCGGATGCGATGACCTTGTGGTCGTCCTACGCCCGCGCCGACAACTGCAATTTCTGGAACCCGTTCTCGCCGGATCGCTCCTCCTACGAGTGTTCGGCGTTCCTGCTGCGGCCCACCGGGATCAACCTGACCAACGCCTGGGCCTACGGGATGTTCTGCAACTTCTTCCTCACGGCGATCCCGGTGGTGGTGTTTCGGCGCATGCCGCTGGCGATCTTCGGCACCCTGTGCCTGTGGGGTGTGGTGCGTTCGTTTTTTCTGGAAAACCTGACCAAGGAAATCATCGTCTCGGTGGCGGTGCTGAGCATTTTGTTCAGCGCATTGACGCGCAAATACCGCGGCGGATTTTTTCTGTCGGCGGTGATCTATGGCGTGCTGATCCGGCCTTACTGGATTCTGTTTTCGCTGTCGTGGGTCGGCGTTTGCGTGATGAAAAAGTACGTGTCGCGTTTCACCTTCTTCCTGATGCTGTTCCTGTTTTACCTGGCGGTGGCCATGGCGATCCAACTGGCGCTGGGCTTTCCGGTGTCGTCGATTCGAGCCAGCAACAACGAGTTGCGTACGGCGGGGGAGGAGGGGTCGAAATCGCTGATCGTCTCGTGGCTCAGTGGCAGCGACTTCGTCTCGCAGGCGCTGGACTCGATGATCATTTTCTTCCGGTTGTCGTTCCCGGTGGAGCTGATTCTGTTGTCCGGGCCGGGCCAGGTGATCTTCGTCGCGCTGATGATCATGACCGCGCTGCTGCTGTTCAAAGTCATCACGTCCACCGATTACAAAGGTGCGCCGATCGAGACCAAACCCAAGGAACTGATCGCGATCCCGCTGGCGTTTCTGTTAGTGCAAGGCTTGTTCGAGCCGGACTTCGGCTCCTTCGCCCGGCACTTTTCCATGGTGGTGCCGGTGCTGTTTGTCGGCCTGGGCCTGATGTTGCGTGCGAACAAACCGGTGCGGGTTGAATCACGCGTTCTGAATTGAGGCAGGTGCTGTATGTCGAGCAAGAAAAAATCGCTGGAGATCGAAACCCTGCGTGGTCTGGCGTGCCTGCTGCTGGTGCTCTATCACGTCATCGGCCCGTTGGGCGGAGGGCTGAAAATCGATCTCGGCTCGCCGTTTCGGGTGATCGCCGACTCGATGGTGTACGTGCGCATGCCGCTGTTCACCTTTATTTCCGGCTACATCTATTCGATCTACAAAATTCGCGGCAATGACTTTTCCGCATTCTTCAGCGGCAAGGTGCGACGGTTGATCGTGCCGTTGTTTTGCGTCGGTGTGCCGTTCTCGGTGTTGCAGGCGGTGGGGCCGGGGGTGAACAAGGACGTCGGCGTGATCGATGCGTTGCTGTCGTTCTGGGTACCGGTCAATCACTTCTGGTTCCTGCAGGCGGTGTTCATCATTTTCATGTTCGTCGGCCTGCTGGAATGGCGCGGGATGCTGCGTTCGATGTCGCGCTTGTATCTGCTGTTCGCCTTCGCTGCGGCGCTGTTTCTGCTGCCGCCGTTCAAGCTCGATGCGTTCGGCATCAATGGTGCGATTTACCTGCTGCCGTTTTTTGTGGCGGGGATGATTGGCCAGGAAAATGTCGAAGCGTTGAAGCAACGGTTCAAGGTGATCGGGCCGCTGGTGTTTGTGTTGATCTCGCTGACGCTGCTGTACGTGGCAGCGATTGATCGCGAGTTGATTGTCGACCGCCGCAGCCTGATCGGCTTGACCGTGGGCTGCGTATCCTGCATCGCCTTGCTGTCGAGTGACATGCGCTCGAAATGGCTGACCTGGCTGGGCGGCTACTCTTACGCGATCTTTCTGTTTCATGTGTTGTTTGCGGCGACTTCGCGGTTTGTCATGGGGCGGCTGGGTGTGAAAGACGAAAGCATTCTGGTGCTCAGCGGATTGCTCTTCGGCTTGCTGGGGCCGGTGGTGCTGTCGATGATTTTCAGTCGCTTCAATGTCACTTCGGTGCTGTTTTTGGGCGAGCGTGCGGCGAAGAAAAAATCGCTGGCGAGCATTGCTCCGGTGGTGCCGGCCAATAGCTGAAAAGCTTCGCGAGCAGGCTCGCTCCCACAGGGTTCAACGGAGGACACAAGACCTCTGTAGGAGCTGCGGCACGCTGCGATCTTTTGATGTTGATGTCAAAGATCAAAAGATCGCAGCCTCGTTTCACTCGACAACTCCTACAGGGGATTGGCGTATGACGTCGATCCAATGTGGGAGCGAGCCTGCTCGCGAAGGGGCCATTCCAGACTGAAGGAAATAACGCATGTTGGCAGTAAATGACGCTCAGCCCGTCGCGGCGTCGGTGGTGGAAGTGGGCGATGCCCGCGAGCGCTTTGCGCAGTGGCGTGAAGGCAAGGCCGGGAAGATTTTGTCGGTCTCGGTGATCGGCGACAGCTACAGCGCCGGGCAGGATTTCTACCTGAACAAACTGGTACAGCGCGTGGCCGGCGAAGTCGGTTTTGCCGGCCCCGGTTACGTCGGTTTCAACCACGGCGCCGCGCTGGGCGGCACGCATTTCAAATACACCCGCAGCAGCGAAAAATACTTCGGTGGTGGCTGGCAAGTGTCCGGCCTCGGCCAGGCCAGCCCCGACAGCCGCACGGTGACCGGCAAGCCCGGCGCCTGGCTGCAAATCGATGCCAGCCCGACACCCGCCATCGACACCCAAGTCACCCAGGCGAAATTGCTCTACCTGGGCAACGGCGAAGCCAGTGAGCTGCGCTACCGTTGGACACCCTCGGAAGACTGGCAGCCATTGACGCTCAAGGGGTCGGGCGTTCAGGAAGTACCGCTTGCAGGTCTCTCTTCAGCGCCAGACTGGTCATTCAAACTGGAAGTGGTGAAGGGCGCACCGACCTTGTTTGGCCTGTGGCTGAGCAACGATCAGCACGGCGTGCGGGTTTCAAAACTGGCGGCCTCGGGCGCGGCCTCGGCGGATTTCTATCACCAGAACCCGCAATGGCAGGTGCAGTGGAAAGCCGCCGTGTCGAGGATCCCCGCCGACATTTACCTGATCATGCTCGGCGGCAACGACCAGGGTTTCGGGGTCAAACCCGAACAGTACCTGCACAACGTTCAAGGGTTGGTGGCGATGATCCGCGAGATCCAGCCGGCGGCGAGCATCAACCTGATCATGCGTCAGGACACCACGCGGTCCAGTGCCTATCCGATGTCGGCGTATGCGCAGGTTCTGCAGCCATGGGCGCATGAGCAGCAGTTGGGCTTTGCCAATCTGCAATGCGCGTTCGGCCCTGACGTCAAACGCTATGCAGCGGCGATGATCGGCCCGGACAAGATTCATCCGCAGCCGGCCACGGGCGGGAAAGTGATTGCCGATTACTTCTATCGCTGGATCGTCAGTGGCATCAATGCGGACAGTTGCGACCCAACGAAACCCCTGTAGGCGCTGCCGAAGGCTGCGATCTTTTGATCTTGCTCTTCAATACAAAATCAAAAGATCGCAGCCTTCGGCAGCTCCTACAGGGGTGGTGTTTTATTTGAAGTTATCTATCTGGCTCAGGAGCTCCGCAGTCTTCTGCGGCATCAGTTGCGTCGCACACCGAGTCTCGACATTGATGATGATCGCCGGCTCGTTGCAGCACAGGCGTACGCGGAAGCGCCAGTCGCTGAAGATCACCTTCAGGCCATCACGATCGTCCATTTCCAGCGCCTGCTCGGCATACAGGTGTTTCAGATGGGCGAGCAGAGGATAGGGATCGGCTAACGGCCGGCGAATGTCGCCGGACGAAGGAAACATGCCGATGCGTTCCACCAGCAGAATACTCCCCAGCCACGACTCGTTGGCGCTGGGCAACGGCTGATGGCGTGACAGCCAGCTCACCACCCCGAGGTTGCCCACCTCCCGTTCAATCTCTGCTGCATGCTGTGCCATGTTCATGGTTGCCTCCTGAAAAGAGAAGTGGGCGGGGACCGTTCAGCGGCCCTTGAGGTAGACGTTGTCGTAGCAGAAGTTGGTCGCCTGCAGGTAACCCTCGGCGTCGCCGCAGTCAAAGCGCAGGCCCTTGAACTTGTAAGCCAGCACGCAACCGTTTTGCGCCTGTTTCATCAGCGCGTCGGTGATCTGGATCTCGCCGCCCTTGCCCGGTTGGGTGTCGGCGATCAGGTCGAAGATGTCCGGGGTGAGGATGTAGCGGCCGATGATCGCCAGGTTCGACGGCGCGTCCTGCGGCGCCGGTTTTTCCACCATGTTATTGACCCGGTAGATGCCCTCGGACATCAGTTCGCCGGCGATCACCCCGTACTTGTGGGTCTGGTCGGCCGGGACTTCCTGGATGGCGACGATCGAGCAGCGGAATTTTTTGTACAGCTGGATCATCTGCGAGAGCACGCCATCACCGTCCAGGTTCAGGCACAGGTCATCGGCCAGCACCACGGCGAAGGGTTCATCGCCGATCAACGGGCGGCCGCTGAGAATCGCGTGACCGAGGCCCTTCATTTCCACCTGACGGGTGTAGGAGAAGGTGCAGGTGTCGATCAGCTCGCGGGTACCGGCGAGGAATTTCTCTTTCTCGGTGCCGCGGATCTGGTGTTCGAGTTCGTAGCTGATGTCGAAGTGGTCTTCCAGCGCACGCTTGCCCCGACCGGTGACGATGGCCATGTGTTGCAGGCCGGCGTCCCGTGCTTCTTCAACGGCGTATTCGATCAACGGCTTGTTGACGATCGGCAGCATTTCTTTCGGCATGGCTTTGGTCGCCGGCAAGAAACGCGTGCCGTAACCGGCAGCGGGGAACAAACATTTACGAATCATAAAAGTATCCTGGACAGTCATGGAACACAGGCAACGGGTGCGCGCACTTATCAAAGCGCACGAGTTTCAATGATTATTGAACGAGTACTTTAATACCTGAGTCAGGTTGTTAATGGCAATTAGCGCAGGGGGTAAAACATGACAATGTTATGAGATGTCGGTTAAGGCGTTATTAGTTATTTTTAGTCGGTATCTGTTGATAGTGATGAGTGTACTTGGGGTGCTAATAAGTACCGGGCAATACAGTTTGACCTGCAAAAATATTTATTGCCAGTGGTTGAACTAATTTTGTTTAAGGCTGTTGTCGTCCTTATTTGTGTGGTGCGCCACAGATTCAATGAAAGGGACTTGACAGGCTACTTGTCACTTATCCAATGACGGACCGCGCTATGAAGATTCTGGTAACGGGTGGCGCCGGCTATATCGGCTCGCACACCACACTTGCGCTGCTTGAAGCAGGTTATGAAGTTGTTGTACTGGATAATCTTTGCAACAGCAGCGATGCGGCATTGCACGCGATAGAAGGTATCTGCGGCAAAAGCGCGTTGATGATTCGCGGCGATGTCTGCGACCGGGCGTTGCTCGACCGGATTTTCCAAGAGCATGCGATCGACGCGGTGCTGCATTTTGCCGGGCTCAAAGCCGTCGGCGAGAGCGTGCGCAAGCCGCTGGATTACTACGAGAACAATGTCGGCGGCAGCATCACCTTGTGTCAGGCGATGGCCGCGGCCGGGGTGTTCCGGCTGGTGTTCAGCTCGTCGGCCACGGTGTACGGCGAGCCCGAGCAGATGCCGATCCGCGAGGATTTCCCCACCGGTATTCCGACCAATCCTTACGGCCAGTCCAAGCTGATCGTCGAGAACGTGCTGCGCGACCTGAGCCTGGCCGAGCCGCGCTGGAGCATCGCCTTGCTGCGCTACTTCAACCCGATTGGCGCCCACCACAGCGGGCACATGGGCGAAGACCCCAATGGCATTCCCAATAACCTGCTGCCTTATATCAGCCAGGTCGCGGTCGGCAGCCTGCAGGAGCTGTCGATTTTCGGCGACGATTACCCGACCATCGACGGCACCGGGGTTCGCGATTACATCCATGTCGTCGACCTCGCCGATGGCCATCTCAAAGCCCTGCAATCGATTGCCGATCGTCCGGGCATTCACACCTGGAACCTCGGTACCGGCGACGGCTACAGCGTGATGCAAGTGCTGCATGCCTTCGAACAAGCCAGCGGGCGTCCGGTGCCATACCGAGTGATGCCGCGGCGCAGCGGCGATATTGCCGAGAGTTGGGCCGACGCCTCCAAGGCCGCAAGAGAACTCGGCTGGAAAGCCACGCGCAGTTTGCAGGACATGGTCACCGATACTTGGCGCTGGCAATCGAATCATCCGCGCGGTTATCTCGAATGATGTCGTTCTAATACTGAATGTTAGTTTCGGTCAGCTGTTAGATATCGTCGGGAAAATACGCTGGAAATGCCTTTTGCAAGTCCGTAGATATAAACCTGCCGTTCGACTTTTATCAGTTGGGTAAGACTGTGAAAGGACGACGGATCTTGTTCGCGATTTTCGCGAACTTGAACGCTACCACCGCTAACTCAGGCCGGTTTTTAACAGGCCGAATGTTAGAAAGGAGTTGATATGAAAAAAGTGATGGCGATTGCCCTGTTGACGATGTTGAGCAACTGGGCGTCCGCTGCTGAAGCGCCGCTTACTGCGGTGACCAATGTATCTGGCAGTGTCGCGGCTTCTACAGCGCCTGCTGCCAGTACTGCAATGGTTGCCAGTGCAGTCGCGGCGTCCAACAGCGGCGGAAGTGCCAACGGCGGTACCACGGGCACCACCGGTACTACCGGCACCACTGGCACGCACAACTAACAGGAACATTTGTTAGTGCAGTACAGGGTCGCCCGACGCAAGTCGGGTGACTTTATTTTTAGATTCGCCCTTGAATAGCGTAGTGCCATTATGACTCGTAGTTTTTCTCTTTTGCTGTTGGCAAGTATCGCTTTGCAAGGTTGCATGTTTTCCCCCGGCCAATACCTGAGCACCGGCAACATCACGCGCCAGGGCGCCAGCGAAAGCAGTCGGGTCGAGCTGATTCCGATCACGCCCAAGCTGATCTCGATGACCCGCGCCACGCAAAAGCGTGAGTCGGTACCGACGGAACTGTTGGCAACGCCGGCGGAATACCGCATCGGCAGCAACGATGTGCTGTACATCACGGTCTGGGATCACCCGGAGCTGACCGCGCCTTCGGGGGCACAACAGCAGATCGACGCCAACGGTCGACTGGTGCGCTCCGATGGCACGCTGTACTACCCGTTCATCAAGGAAGTGCAGGCGGCCGGCAAGACTATTCAACAACTGCGCTCGGACATTGAATCCCGCCTGTCGGCGTTCATCGCCGAGCCGCAAGTGGATGTCGCGGTGCTGCGTTTCGCCAGTCAGAAAGTGGTGGTTTCGGGCGCCGTGGCCAAGGCCGGTCCGCAGCCGATTTCCACCAACCCGCTGAGCGTGGTCGAGGCTCTTGGTACGGCCGGCATCGACACCAACAACGCCGATCTGTCGGGCCTGTTGCTGACGCGCAATGGCCGGGTGTATCCGCTCAATCTCGACTCGCTGAACCAGCAGGACTCCGAGTTGCAGCACGTCTTCCTCAAGGGCGGCGATCAGTTGTATCTGCCGTACAACGACAACAAGCGCATCTATGTCATGGGTGAAGTCAACCAGCCCCGTGCGCTGAGCTTCAAGACCGCAACGATGAACCTCTCCGACGTGCTCGGTTCGGTCGGCGGCTTGAGCCAGACCACCTCCAATGGCAACGCGGTGTACGTGATTCGCGGGGTGGAAAACCTCGATGTCGAGCCGGCGAAAATCTATCAACTGGAAGCTCAGTCGCCGACCTCAATGGCACTCGCTTCGCACTTTGAGGTGCGTCCGCAGGATGTGGTGTACGTCGGCCCGGCCAACGTCACGCGCTGGAACCGCTTCATCAGCCAACTGGTGCCGTCGGCATCGATTGTCGGGACCGGGGCTTCCGCTGCGAAGAACTGGAGCGAATTCAGTAACAACAGCAAATAAGGCCGACCGTGAAAACCTTGAAAGTGGGCGTCTGCCTGATGGCGGCCTTGATGTTGTGTGGCTGTAACCCGCTGATGACCGCCTCGGTGCGCAACCTCAAGTCGGCGGTGATCGGGCCGGACGAGCTGGACGTGAGCGCGGCCCAGGTGGCCGAGGTCAAGTATCCGCAAGTCAAACTGACCACGCCGTCTGGCTCCGGGGTGCTGGCGCTGGTGCGTGAGCGTGAAGACCTGCAGTTCTGGGTGGCTTCCGGCAAACAGGTGTTGCTGCTGCGTGACGGCCTCGCTGTGCGCACCATCGGCCTCGGCGTCGAGGGCGACCTGGACGGTACGCGGCTGGCCGACGACGCGCCGTTCAAGCGCGGCCTGCATCAAGTCGCCGATGGCTTCACCAGTCAGCGCTGGATCGACCTGTACAAGGGCCAGGAAGTCGGTTTGATCGTCAACAGCCGGTTCTCTCGCCGAGCCACGCAAACCCTGCACATTCTCGACAAGGAATACACCGTGCTGCGTGTCGACGAACGCATCGACGTCCCGGCCATCGGCCTGCGCGCGACCAACCATTACTGGGTCGATCCGCTGGACGGTTTCATCCTGCAAAGCGAGCAGCAACTGACCACGCAACTGCGCGTGCGCATCGTGCAACTGACCCCTGATCGCAGGCATCTGCCGTGAAGCGCTTACGGATGTTATCGGCAGGTTTGCTGTTGCTCAGCGGCGCCAGTCAGGCAGCGGTCATGGTCAGCGGCGATGTGGCCAATCCGGGGCCGGTGGAATTGCCACCGGGCGGGCGCTTGCTCGACGTGATCAGCGTGGCGGTGCCGAATGCCGAGGGTTACTGGCTGGCTGGCGTGTTGCTGCGTCAGTCGTTGCTGGAACAGCAGGCGCGGCTCAAGGCCGGCGTGTTGTTCGATCTCGATGTGTTGCAGCGTATGGCTTCGTTGTTTGACCGACCGAGCCGCGCGGCGCTGGCGCTGCGCCTGGCCGAGCAGGTGCGGCAGATGCCGGTCACCGGGCGCCAGGTAGCGGACCTCGATCCGGTCGCGGTGGAAGTCGGTTTCGCGCGCAACATTCGTTTGGACGACGGCGATCGGCTGATCTACCCGAAACGGGTCGACGAGGTGCAAGTGTTGGGCGCGGTCGCCGAAACCTGTCACCTGCCTTATCAGCCTCTGCTGGAGGCGCGCGAGTACCTGGAAAGCTGCACACCGCTGGACGATGCCGAGGCCGATTACCTGTGGCTGATCCAGCCCAATGGTGCGGTGCGTCGGGTGGGTATCGCCCACTGGAATCGCGAGAGCGGGCAGTTCCCCGTGGCCGGCAGCAAGATTCTGGTGCCGGTGAAAAATGATGATCTGGATCCGCCTGTTCCTGAACTGAATCAGCAGTTGGCCGAATTGATTGCCACGCAGCTGGCTGAGGTGGTTCGTTGAAGTTACGTGTTGCAGCTGTGTTGTTATTGCCGTGCGGTCTGGTGCATGCCGAGCCGCGTATTACTCAAAATGATTTCGGTGGCACCGGTCTGTTGCAGACCCCGACCGCGCGCATGGCGCCGGCCGGCGAACTGAGCGTCAATGCCAACCGCACCGAGCCGTACAGCCGCTACAGCGTGTCGTTGCAACCGCTGGACTGGCTCGAAGGTTCGTTCCGCTACACCGCGATCACCAACCGGCCGTACGGCTCCGAGGCGCTGAGCGGCAGCCAGAGCTACAAGGACAAGGCGGTCGACGCCAAAGTCCGGCTGTGGCAGGAAAGCCACTGGGCGCCGGAAGTCGCGCTGGGCTTCCGAGACATCGGTGGTACGGGCTTGTTCTCCAGTGAGTTCTTCGTCGCCAACAAACGCTTCGACAATTTCGATTTCAGCGCCGGCATTGCCTGGGGTTACCTGGGTAATCGCGGCGACCTCGACAACCCGCTGGGCTACGTCAGTGATCGCTTCGATACCCGACCGGCTCTTGAAGGGACCGGTGACGTCAACTCCGGCTCGTACTTTCGCGGTCGGCCGTCGTTCTTTGGTGGCGTGAGCTATCAGACGCCGTGGGATCGACTCAGCCTGAAGCTCGAATACGAAGGCAACGACTACAAGCACGAGCCGAAGGACAACGTGATCAAGCAAGACTCGCCGATCAACTTCGGTGCGGTGTTCAAGGTGGCTGATTCGGTGGACGTCAGCGCGGCGTGGGAGCGCGGCAATACGGCGATGTTCGGCATCACGTTTCACACCAATTTCGTCAGCCGCAAGGCGCCGGCCAAGACCTACGACCCGACGCCTGAACCGCTGCCGGCGAAGATGCCGACCACGCCAATGGAACAGGTCAACTGGGCCGACGTGTCGCAGCGCCTGCAGCAGAATGCCGGGTACAAGGTCGAGCGCATCAGTCAGCGTGATTCCGAGCTGATCGTCTACGGCGAGCAGCAGCGCTACTTCCATTCGTCGAAGGCTGTTGGTCGCGCGAGCCGGATTCTCGATAACAGTGTGAACGACGACATCAACTGGTTCACCGTGGTCAACAAGCGTTACGACCTGCCGCTGGAAGAGACCAGCGTGCCGCGCCAGACTTTCCGCGAAGTGATCAACAACGAGGAACCGCTGGAGTCGTTGCACCGCACCACCGAGATCAACCCGGCGATGCCGCACAACGAGAAAACCCTCTACAGCGAAGCGCCGCAGCACTTCAGTTATGGCGTCGGCCTGGGCTTCAAGCAGAACGTCGGCGGCCCGGATGGCTTGCTCTATCAATTCAGCGCCGATGCGGACGCGGAGTACCGCTTCAACCGCAATACCTGGTGGAACGGCTTGCTCAGTGCCAACCTGATAAACAACTTCGACAAGTTCACCTACGATGCGCCGAGCGGCCTGCCGCGGGTGCGTACCGATTTGCGTCAGTACCTGACCACCTCGGAAGTGACCATGCCGTTATTTCAGGTCAGCCATGCCGAGCAGTTGGACAAGGACCTGTATGGCATGGTCTACGGCGGTTATCTGGAGTCGATGTTTGCCGGTGTCGGCGGTGAGGTGCTGTTCCGGCCGACCGGTGAGCGCTGGTCGGTGGGGGCGGATCTGAACTATGTGCGTCAGCGCGAGTTCGACCAGGGTTTCGGCCTGCGCGACTACTCGATCTGGACCGGGCACATCACTGGCTACACCGACTTGCCCTACGATACGCTGGCTGCAGTCAGCGTCGGTCGTTACCTGGCCGGCGACTGGGGCGGTACGCTGGACATCTCCCGCGAGTTCTTCAACGGCGTGCGCTTCGGTGCCTGGGCGACGATCACCACGGCTGGCAGTGCCGAGTACGGGGAGGGTAGTTTCGACAAGGGCATCTACCTGTCGATCCCGTTCGACGAAATGATGAGCATGTCAACCATGCGCCGCGCCAATCTGGTCTGGGCCCCGCTGACCCGTGACGGCGGCGCCAGGCTCAATCGCAGCTTCCAGCTGCACTCGATGACCGATAGCCGCGAGGGTGACATGTTCTATCGCAACTTCTCGAAGATTACCGAGTAAACCCGGAGCCTTCTCGGGACCTGTGGGAGCGGGATGAACTGGATATCCCGATCCACCCCCGATCCCTGTGGGAGCGAGCCTGCTCGCGAAGGCGTCAGTCCATTCAAAATCTATGTTGCCTGACCCACCGCTATCGCTTGCAGGCAAGCTCCCACAGTGATTTTGTGGTGTGCCCGATTTGAGTGAACACCGCCGGACCCTGTGGGAGCGGGCTTGCCCGCGAAGGCGTCGGCACTGCCACCTTCGCAACAGCCTGACCCACTACCCAAATCCCGCCCACAAAAAAGGGGACTTTCGTCCCCTTGCGGTATCGCCTGGCTTGTCACCAGTCCATCAATAAATATCTTTCGACAACAGCGTAAATGGCGTCTTCACCAGGATCTTCAGATCCAGCCACAATGACCAGTTGTTGATGTAATGCAGGTCCATCTCCACCCGACGCTGCATCTTGTCGAGGGTGTCAGTCTCGCCACGGCAGCCGCTGATTTGCGCCAGGCCGGTGATGCCCGGTTTGATTCGGTGACGAGCCATGTACGCGAGGATTTTCCCCGAGTAGTAGTGGTTGTGCGCGACAGCGTGAGGACGCGGGCCGACCAGGGCCATCTGCCCTTGCAGCACGTTGAACAACTGCGGCAGCTCATCCAGAGAGGTGCGGCGGATGAAGCGCCCGACGGCGGTAATACGCGAATCATTGCGGCTGGCCTGGATCACCTCGCGATCATCGTGCACGCGCATCGAGCGGAATTTCCACACCTGAATCACCTTGCCGTTCCAGCCGTGACGATCCTGCTTGAAAAATACCGGCCCCGGCGAATTGATCTTCACCGCCAGCGCGATGAACAGCAACACCGGGCTCAACAGAATGATCGCCAGCAGCGCCACGCCTTTTTCCACCAGACTTTTGCTCAACGCAGCAGTAGGGCGGCTGGTCAGCGGGCTTTCGTTGAGGCAGATTGCCGGCAGACCATCCACGACCTTCACCGAGTGGTTGAGCAGGGTCAGACTGTTCAAGTCCGGCACCCAGACCACATCAACGTTGGCCCCGAGCAAATCGACGTACATCGCTTCGATTTTCGCCGCTTCCGCCAGCGGCAAGGTGATGTACAGACGGCGGATGTCATGATCCTTGATCAGTTGCAGCAGATCCTCCTGATCGCCCACCACCCGCGGTGCATCCGAATCCAGAACCGGTTTCGTGCCATTGCTGACCAAACCTACCAGTGGCAGGTTTTCCACCAGACTGATCTTCTGCGCCAGGCCCAGCGCCAACTCACCCGTGCCGACAATCAGGGTTTTCTGCGCACTGGTGCGCGAACGCTGGTAGTACTTGGAAAACGCATGCAGCGGCGCGTACAGCAGCGCCTGACCGAGGAAGCCGTACACCGCCCAGCTCAGCGTCACTTCACGGGAAAACACCTCGTCGGCCTTGCACACGAACGCGATGCCGGCCAGCGCGAGCATGGTCATCGACCAGCCCATGAGCAGACGTCCCAGACCCGTCAGGTAATTGTCCTGTTTGCGATAGACGCCGCTGAACGTGTACGCCGGTACCGAGGCCAGTACCGCCAGTGTTGCGCACAGGCGGTAATAGAACTCGACGGTGCCGGTATGGCGTTCTGCAAGTACGAACAACAGCGCGACAATAAAACCTTGCGCCAGCGCCCATTGGCCCCAGAAGGTAAGTCCCTTGAGGCCGTTATTTCGATTGATCCGTAGAGAGAGTTCCATGAGATATCCCCAGAAATACGTCCATTCAGGTTTCGACAGTTAAAGTCCGAGTTGCTAGATAGGCTTGTTGTTGTTATTGGACGAGTGTCCTGAGGTAACAACGTCGATAGGCCGAACTGTCGTCAATCAATAGACTAAGTTATTGCCGGAGAGGGTGTCTGACGAGTTCTAACAAGATGGCACTGTGCCAAATTTCGAATAATCAAATACAAGGCTGTTAGAAAAGGTCGTGGAGCAAGGGGTGAATAAATGATGTTGTGTTTGTTACTGTAGGAGGGGTGGAGGCAGGGAGCTTTTATTTACCAGGGAGGTGAAGTCAAACAGAGTGCTCTTGTTGTTTTTGTAATCGCACTGTTTTCTGTTTGTTTTGTTCGCGGAGATCGTGCGTGTTTACGCAACGATTTCCTGGATGAGGCAATAACCGCGGTTTCTTACGGCACGGAACAATCGCTCCCCATTACTGGCGCTTTTGAACTTGTCCTGCAGGCGACTCAGGCACATCTCCAGGCCACGATATTGCTCCGGTTCACGGCCGATGCTGAGGATCAGATCGTCGCGGCTGACAACGCGCTCTTCGTGATGGAGCATTTTGCGCACCAGCGCGGTTTCCAGTCCGGTCAGGCTGATTTCGACGCCTTCCTTGATCAGGGCACCTTGATCATCGTCCAGATGCCAGGTCGTGTTGCCAGTGGCAGCGTCTTCAATGGCGGCAGTGCGGTTGTCGCTCTCTGCACTCTGAAACGGCTTCGCCGATTGTGCGGACAGCCATTCCGATTCGAGGGTGGCGAGGATGCGCTGGGTGTCGTGTTCAATCGTGCGGGCCACGTGTTTGCGGGTGCCGCTTGGGTAAGAGAACTCCATCAGCATGGGCGCGGAAGAGGGCGAAGTAGCACCTTCAATAAACATTTGTGCCTGAGACGTGCCAAACGAATTGAAGCGCTCGCTGGACAGAATGCTCTCAAGTTCACGCTGCGACGTTGTACTGTGAGTCACGACGACAAAATATTTTCTCGGGAGGGTTGTACTCGTTTCCATGTCTCTCTCCTAAAATGTGCACCAAAATGGGCGAAAAGATAAATCGGCAGGCGAGCAATGACTTCCTCGGAAGTAATCGACAGGCAGGGTCTGGGCTTAAAATGGCCCTCGATAAGTTCCACTCGTTCTGCTGCTATGTTGTGAAGTTTATTGTTATGGTTCGGTGTAGCCGTGCTCATTCAATGGCTTGATTATAATTAGATGTGAAGTACAACTAGAGCGGTATGGTTGCATATGACGATCCTTCGTAATGATGCAAAGAGGATGGCTGCCCGAGAGTCAGGCAGTCGATATCAGACCCCGCATCAGGCGATAGCCGTAGCCGCGGATGCTCTGAATCGCGTTCGTACCATACATGTCCTTGATTTTTCCACGCAAGCGGCTGATGGATTTTTCCAGCGCTCTCGGGTCGTAGAAATGGGTGTTGAGCCCCATGATGCTGGCGATTTCATCATGGCTGAGAATGTGATTGCTGGTCTGCGCAAAGGCTTCCAGGATCTTCATCTCGGCGAACGAGATGTCGAGTTTCTGACGGGGGCTGCCCAGCAGGCAGATACGCGTAGGGTCGAGCGTCAGATTGATATCCCGCTGCCACTCTTCACTGTTGAAGAACTCACCGAGCAACTCGTCGCCCTCGTCGGCAAGTGTATTGAATTTGATACACGCGTCGGCGCCGGCCAGAAAATACTTGATCTTGTTGAATGCGCCGCGACCGGTAATGACCGCGCAGATGATCGGCTTCAAGTTGTCGCTGCGCAGGCTTTCAATCAGCGCAAGATTGTCTTCCAGCGCTTGCGGAGTGTCGATAACGATGAAGATGGCGCGATACGGACCAGAAAGTTCATTGTTGAAGGAACTAGTGTACGAACCGGCCTCAAGTGCCATATCAGTGTTTACGTGCTTCGCGATCAGCGCCCTGAAATGTTCGGCCACGCCACGGGTACGACCCAGAGTAAGAACACCGGGTACGTCGTTTGTCGGGCGCGGACTTCTCGTCGCCAAGTTCCCTGAGAGCATCATGCATTGACTCGAATTAGGTGCTGACATCGGGATGTTAAAGCACCGGTTCTCGTCTGTGACTGACAATTGGTAACATTCACGCGATTTTTAGACGTGGCTCCCGAGTTTTCTAACAATAATTAAGCATTTCAAGCTTTTAGTTGATTTTCTCGGGGTTGTGAACTAGTCGTTACATGGTGGCATTGTGGAATTGTGCCACTATTTTGAATCTATGGCGATGGCTTTATTCATGTCCAATTGCCACTGTTCACGATCCTGAGACAGTGTGAGCTGGATCACACTTTATTGGCGAATCGAACTTTTTTCTACCATAGGCCTAAATATTTTTCGGGTAGTTCGTAGGCGGACGTTTATTAACATGGCTTGAGTGTGTCTTTTGATAAGACATATTCTCCGTCGCCTGATCAGGCAATGGGTGTCGCGTTATACCGATTGTTTAACTTCAGATACTCAATTCCTGAATACAGTTGACCGGTCGCTCAGCAAGAGCGCTCTGACGGAGGATTAATGGATTTCTGGACCTTTATCCAGGTGTTGATTTTGGGCGCGGTAGAAGGCCTGACCGAGTTCTTGCCGATCTCCAGTACCGGCCACCAGATCATCGTCGCCGATCTGCTGGACTTCGGCGGTGAACGCGCGATGGCGTTCAATATCATCATTCAGCTGGGGGCGATCCTGGCCGTGGTCTGGGAGTTTCGCCCGAAGATCTTCGACATCGTCAAAGGCCTGCCCACCCAGCGCAATGCGCAACGTTTCACCCTTAATTTGTTGATTGCCTTTCTGCCGGCGGTGATCCTCGGCGTACTGTTCGCTGACAAAATCCATCAATACCTGTTTAACCCGATCACCGTGGCCATAGCCTTGGTGGTGGGCGGCATCGTCATGTTGTGGGCCGAACAGCGCCGCCATGTGGTGAGCGTCGATCACGTCGACGACATGCGCTGGTCAGACGCGTTGAAAATCGGTTTCGTGCAATGCCTGGCAATGATTCCCGGCACGTCGCGCTCGGGCTCGACCATCATCGGCGGATTATTGTTCGGCTTGTCCCGGAAAGCCGCCACAGAGTTCTCGTTCTTCCTCGCCATGCCGACCATGGTCGGCGCCGCGGTGTACTCCGGCTACAAATACCGTGACCTGTTCCAGGTCAGCGACCTCCCAGTGTTCGCTTTGGGTTTCGTCATCGCCTTCATCTTCGCCATGATCGCCGTGCGCGGCCTGCTCAAATTCATTGCCAACCACAGTTATGCGGCGTTCGCTTGGTATCGGATCGCGTTTGGCTTGTTGATTCTGGCGACGTGGGTGTTTGGCTGGGTGAACTGGACGGAAGCGACGGCGGGGTGATGCGCACGCCAGGCGGACCAACCCGCCTGGCGTGTTTTACGAAGGCAGGGCATCAACGCCCTTGCAGCAACTCGCCAGCCTGATCCAGCAACGCCAGCGGATCCTTGGCCTTGTGAATATCCACCGACAACAACTGACGGAATTTACGCGCCCCCGGGAACCCGGTGCCCAACCCCAGCACATGCCGGGTGATGTGATGCATCGCACCGCCCGCCTGCAAATGCTCGGCAATATAAGGTCGCAGCTGCGCCAGCGCCTCGGCCCGGCTGATCACCGGCGCGCTGCTGCCGAACAACTGCTGATCGACCTCCGCCAGCAAATACGGATTGTGATAAGCCTCACGCCCAAGCATCACACCGTCAAAGGTCTGCAAATGCTCATGGCAGGCCTCCATCGTCTTGATCCCGCCGTTCAGCACAATCTCCAGCTCCGGAAAATCCGCCTTCAACTGCGCCGCCACGTCATACCGCAACGGCGGAATGTCGCGATTCTCCTTCGGCGACAAGCCCTCCAGAATCGCAATCCGCGCATGCACGGTAAAACTGGTACATCCGGCGTCCCGCACCGTCCCGACGAAATCACACAACTCGGCGTAACTGTCCCGCCCATTGATCCCGATCCGATGCTTCACCGTCACCGGAATCGACACCGCATCGCGCATCGCCTTCACACAATCCGCCACCAACTGCGGATGCCCCATCAGGCACGCACCAATCATATTGTTCTGCACTCGATCACTCGGGCAGCCCACATTCAGATTCACTTCGTCGTAACCATGCTCCTGGGCCATGCGCGCGCAAGCGGCCAGATCGAGCGGGACGCTACCACCCAACTGCAGCGCCAGCGGGTGCTCGGCTTCGTTGTGACGGAGGAAACGTTCGTGATCGCCGTTGAGGAGAGCGCCGGTGGTGACCATTTCGGTGTAGAGCAGGGCGTTCTTCGACAGGAGGCGTAGGAAGTATCTGCAATGCCTATCAGTCCAATCCATCATCGGGGCGACGGAGAAGCGGCGGGAGAGTGGGGCGGGTGTGGCGGAGATAGGGGACATTGGCGGTTCTGGATTGGGTGGGGCTGGGAGGTGGGGGAGTTTATCAGGAATGGGGGACGGACGGGTTTGGAGTCTGGTGGAGGTCTGTGCTTGAAAAAACTGGATCAGCATCGGGGAATGCTTGGTAGTAAATAAATCTGACCCCTTTTTCCACCCTTTTTTGGGCATTTCGAGGAGCACGGCATTGCTCTCCTCGGGCTGTCCCCGTTATGAAAGATAAACTTAGCGGAGAACTAGTTAGAACTCTAGGTGTTGTCAGCGCTCCAGAAGAACGATTTTATTTGCTTTGAGAACCCAGTCATCCGCCATAGGAAGTGGTGCTTTTTTTTTCAGTATTTGTGGCCATTTGTGCGAGAGATCCGCGTTGATTGCTATGAAATTTCCCATATTTGAAGGTATGTCTTCCTCGGCGTAAATGGCGTCGCTGGGACATACTGGCACACACACACCGCAGTCTATGCACTTTTCGGGATCTATCACCGAGAAATTTGGTCCCTCATGAAAACAATTTACAGGGCAAACTTCGACGCACTCAGTGTATTTGCAGTTTATACAGTTGTCAGTCACTACGTATGTCATGTTGGTTCTCCAGGCTTTGTTTGTTTCGCTGCTGTAGTTATATGTTTTGTTGTCGGAGAAGGTAGTTGGCACCATTTTTGTTGAGGTTTGAACTGCCAGAAATGACAGGTTTTTATATTTTTTTGCGATATATACGTTTTTTTGAGTTATTAGGGCGCTATTAAAATCATCACGGAAGTACGTTTATGAACGGTAAATTTTGGATCAGCGTTGGTACAAACGCTGTTTTTTACGCTTTTCAACGGCCTACTTGCAGAGTGCGAGTCAATCCTTCAAAACTCCAGGCTGAGCGTTACTTGACACTGGATAGGCAACCCGAAGGCAAAAAGACAACCCACTTTCGTTATGGGGATACATAACTTTGTCTATTAGCTGCGCCACTGGCCTACCGAATGTTGCGATCACATGGGACAGTCCGACCCCGGATCAGCAATTCTATGATCTAGTAGGAAGGGCAGGTAGTTTGGTTTCGACACGATCTGTCGACGATATTATGAAATATTCGAAGTAGTGTAGGGCGCGGGCGCTTAATGATAACGGATAGGTTGCTACGGTTGAGTAGATAGGAGATGCAATTGAGTGCCAAGCTCTCGTTCGTGACGGTAGTGGATCGGTAATTTCTATGTTTTCAAAATAAAGTCACTTCATGGTGAGGTTGCGTTTCTAGTCGTGCTGAAGTGCTTTAGCACTTTCTGAAAGCTCTTCATCCAGACCTGTCAACAAATGAACCGGTGCTGACGTTATCAGACTTGCCTGGAACCGCGCTTTGGGACAAAGCTCCCAAATTTTAAACGGTTTAGATGCGTCTTGTTTAAAGTGTGGTTATCTGTACTACCTTAGCCCTACAACGCCTTGCGCCTCCCCCTACACCTAAGACAGAATTCGCCGGCTTGTACGTCTAGACCTTGGGTTCTATCGTTCTCGGGTCACTGAAAACCAGTGACCGGGTTTGGTAGCCCGCGTGTTAGATGTACAGCGTCACCATCACCGATCGTGCTGTCGGTCGGGGTCTATGGTGGTCATGTACAGGGCGTCTTCGGGCGCGCCGGCTCCTAACACCCGGTCTACCAACCTGTTCATGGCCGCCACCCTTCGTTTGGTAGCGAAAGGGTGAAGCCCTCACTAAAAGTGTTAGGAGTTTCATCCATGTTCAAACCAACACCCAACCCACCCGAATCCAACCCCGCATCCCCCTACGAATCCCTCGATTCCCGCAAACTCCACGAAGCCGCCGAGCGCGCCCTCGATCACTACCTCACCCCGGCCAGCCAGATCATGGCCAGCGGCGATCAATCCAAACCGATGTTCCTCGCCAACCCGGCCTACGACACTGAATCCCTGCTCGCCAACGCCAGTGAATCCCTGGGTTCCGCCACGACCATGCTCAACGATTTCGCCGCGTTGCTGGATGTCTCGCACCGCAAGACGCTGCTGGGCATTGCGCAGGTGGTGATGTTGGGGGAGTTGGCGGTGAATCAGGCGTTGGATAACGTCGAGCTCAAAGCGTAGATCGCTGCCCTCCGTGGCGAGCGGCGGGGTCGCGGAGGGCGCTCAGTCGATGCGCAAAACAACCGCCGAAAATGGCGGGTTTCAGCCTGTTTCCACAGCAATAGCGATGTGCCACAAAAAATGATGGCAATGCGTCATCATTGGCTCAAAAAAGTTCAACGCTTATACAAAAATATAAAGTTGTACAACATTTCCCAAAGTTTATAGCATCCGTTCCCAACACCTTTGCTGAAACGATAAATCCAGCACGAACCCTGGATTTGTCCGCTGGTGCGTGCGCCGTCGGTACGGTTTTTCGCGTCAGTCTGTTGCAGCCGGGACAGTTGGAGCTGTCCGCCATTTGCTCAGGATGACGCCCCCGAATATGAGCGGCAATTGCGGTTGCCTGAGATCAATTTTTTGTGCCTGACGTTGAATCGCGTCAGGGCGTTAGAGGCTGAACATGGCAGAAGCATCGAGTTTCCTGGGCAACATCAAGGTTTCCCGAAAGTTGGGGGCCGGGTTTGGCGTTCTGTTGCTGGCGGTGGGGGCGGTGGCTTTCATTGGCTATAGCAGCAGCAATGTGCTGGTGGATCGCCTGGACACCACGCGTCTGATCGGCACGCTCAACGATGCGTCGCAGGACATGCGGTTGTCGGAGAAGCAGTACGAAGCGGCAGCGGATGCGGCGTTTGCCGAGGCTTATCAGTCGCGGCTGACGGTGTTGCAAGGGCTGATCGCGAAGGCCTTGCAGACCCTGACGCGGGCGGAAAACCAGCAGGCCTTGAAGCGTTTGCAGGACACCACGCTAGCCTACGATCAACAGGTCAAGCGCTTGGTCGAGGCGGACAAAGCGACCAGCGATGCGCTGAAACCGTTGGGAGCGATGTCGGACAAGTACGCCGAGACCTTCAACAGGCTGTTCGAGAGCGCCACGGCCAGTGCGTTGGCGTCAGCCGACAGCGCGCGGGTGGCGGACTTGCGCACGGTGGCGGATCTGCGCAATGGCATGACGATGTTTCGTCTGATGCTGCGACGTTATATCGCGGTGCCGAGCGAGGCCAACAAGAAGGTGCTGCTGGACACCACCGATGCGTTCCTGACGGACATGAGCAAGGCGCGCAGCGGGTTGCCGGCGGCCCTGTCGAGTCAGCTTGAAGAGGCGCAGGCCGGGATCCGGCGTTATCGCGAGGTGCTGCTGGAGGTTGCCGCGCTGTTCGAGCAGAAGCAGAGCTTGCGCCAGCAGGTGGATCAACAAAGCCAGGCGATGGACAGCATCATGACCGGCCTGATGGACACCCAGCAGCGTCTGGCGCGGGACGATCAACATCGTGCGTTTATCCAGATTGCCGTGCTGACGGTGCTGGCGCTGGTGGTCGGTCTGTTGGCTGCAGTGCTGATTTCGCGGCAGATCACCGGGCCGCTGGCGTTGACGGTGGAGCTAGCGCGGCGGATTGCCAAAGGTGATCTGACGGTGCAAGCCAAATCCAGCCGCAAGGATGAGTTGGGCGATCTGCAAAACGCGATGCAGGACATGGCGCAAAGTCTGAACACGCTGGTGCAGGGGATCGGTAACGGCGTGACCCATATTTCGACGTCGGCCGAGAAGCTTTCGGCGATGAGCGAGCAGACCAGCGCCGGTGTGCGTCAGCAGAAAGTCGAGGTCGATCAGGTCGCCACGGCGGTGCACGAAATGGCCTCGACGGTGCAGGAGGTCGCGCGCAACACCACCGACGCGTCCGCCGCCGCGACCCTGGCCGATCAGCAGGCGCGTCACGGCAGTGCGGTGGTCAAGCAGGCGACTGTGCAGATCAGCGAGCTGTCGGTGGCGATCGAGGACCTGGGCGCGGCAATGAACGTGCTGTCCCAGGACAGTGAGCAGATCGGCAAGGTCATCGATGTGATCAAGGCTGTCGCCGAGCAGACCAACCTGTTGGCGCTGAACGCGGCGATTGAAGCGGCGCGGGCGGGGGAGCAGGGCCGTGGTTTTGCGGTGGTTGCCGATGAAGTGCGCTCGCTGGCGCAGCGCACCCAGGATTCAACCAAGGAAATCGAAGCGCTGATTGTCACCTTGCAGCAGGGCACGCAGGCGGCCTCTACACTGATGACATCCAGCCGCGAACGCACGCTGGATACCGTGGTGCTGGCGCAGAAGGCCGAACAGGCGATCACCGAGATCAACCAGTCGATCGGCACGATCCAGCAAATGAGCCTGCAGATTTCCGCCGCCGCCGAGCAGCAAAGTGCGGTGGCCGATGAGATCAATCGCAGCATCGTCAGTGTGCGCGATGTGGCTGATCAGTCGGCCGTCGCCAGCGAAGAAAGTGCTGCTGCGACCCTTGAGCTGGCGTCGCTGGGGCAGGACTTGCAACGCATGACGGCGCATTTCCGTACCTGATGGCATTTCGCAATGAACTTGGCCGGAATTGACCGGTCAGCCTGTATAAGCGGTGGCCGCCATGCGGCGCCACCCGGTCCGTGCAGTTATTTTTTCTGGGCCATGGATGGTTGCAACCCGCTCTCAGGGGGCGTCATGACCAAAACTCCAGTTTTCCCCCAGCCCAGCGGGGGGTGCCAGGGCTGCCGGCAAAAAGGCGAAGCCGACATGGCGTTCTCCTTCGCGTTCCAGCCAATTGTCGATGTGCGCGATCAATCGACCTTCGCCCACGAGGCGTTGGTTCGTGGCGTGCAGGGCGAAGGGGCGCTGTCGGTGCTGCAGCAGGTCGATGACCAGAACCGCTATCGCTTCGATCAACTGTGCCGCGTGCGGGCGATCTCCACCGCCGCGCAGTTGGGCCTCACAGGTTTTCTTTCGATCAACTTCCTGCCCAACGCGGTTTATCGCCCGGACCTGTGCATTCGCAGCACGCTGGAGGCGGCGCGGGCGCATGCGTTTCCGCTTGAGCGGCTGATCTTCGAAGCGGTCGAGGGTGAGCACGTTGAAAGCAACAAGCACTTGATGAACATCTTGCGCGAGTACCGCGAGTTTGGCTTCAAGACCGCCATCGATGACTTCGGTGCGGGGTATTCCGGGTTGAATCTGCTGGCGGACTTTCAACCGGATCTGATCAAACTGGACATGGCGCTGATACGCGGTATTCACCGCGACCGCGTACGTCAGGCGATTGTGCGGGGCGTGGTGGGCATGTGTACCGAACTGGGGATCGAGGTGATTGCCGAGGGCATCGAGCACCCGGAGGAGCGGGATTTCCTGGCCGATTGCGGGATTTATCTGATGCAGGGATTCTGGTTCGCCAAACCGGCGTTCGAGGCGATGGCGCAGATTCCTGCCGGGGCGTGGCGGACGATTTGATGCGAAGCTGAACCCGTGCTGTCGATCAGCCAGGTTTCATCTTGCCGGGGGCGGTGAACGCCTAGGATGCTTGCACAAGATCATCCCAAGGGGAGCCGTACCATGCGCGCCGCCGTCGTCAAAGTGCTGTTGATCGCTGCAACTGTTTCGGTATTGAGTGCCTGTTCGGGCGCCGGTGGCTTGACCACCACCAGTTGTTTTTCTGCGGATTGTCAGTCGCCCGAAGGGCGCAGTCATGCCACGACCCTGAAGTTTGGCGGCAACAGCATTGGCAGCAGCTTGAATCAGTACAGCTCCGGGATGTTGCATGATGATTGATCAAAATCGAGGCTGAACCTGTGGCGAGGGAGCTTGCTCCCGCTGGGTCGCGAAGCGGCTCCTCAAAAGAAGGCCTGCTGCGCAGTCCAGCGGGAGCAAGCTCCCTCGCCACAACTGTTTATGTCTGGTGGGTTACTGCGGCACTGCCAGCCACTCACCAATGACCTTCTGATAACTGCCAGTGACTTTGCTCAGATGCAGCCACTGATCAACGTACAGTTTCCAACTGATGTCATCACGCGGCAGCAGATAAGCCTTTTCCCCGTACTGCATGTATTGGTGCGGATTCACCGCGCACAACCCCGGTTTGAGTTTCTGCTGATACAGCGCTTCCGAGGCGTCGGTGATCATCACGTCGGCCTTGTTGTCGAGCAGTTGCTGGAAGATCGTCACGTTGTCGTGCAGGGCCAGTTGCGCCTTGGGCAGGAAGGCGTGGACGAAGGCTTCGTTGGTACCGCCGGCCGGTTCCACCAGGCGCACGTCTGGCTGGTTGATCTGCTCGATGGTCTGGTATTTGGCCTGCTCGGCGCAGCGTACCAGCGGGATCTTGCCGTCGCTGTCGAGGGTGTTGCTGAAGAAGGCTTTTTTCTGCCGTTCCAGCGTCACCGAAATCCCGCCCATGCCGATGTCGCACTTGCCGGCCTGCATGTCCGGCATCAGGGTTTTCCAGGTGGTCTGCACCCACTCGACTTTGACCCCGAGGCTGTCGGCCAGCGAGCGCGCCATGGCGATGTCGATGCCTTCAAATTCGCCGTCGGCGCGCTTGAAGGTGTAGGGCTTGTAGTCGCCGGTGGTGCAGACGCGCAGTTGGCCTTGTTGCTGGATGCTGTCGAGGTGCGAAGTGGCTTCCTGAGCCTGAACACCCGCGGCCAGGGCCAGCGTGCCGCAAAGGATCATCGTGCTTTTTAGAATAGTCATGAACATCGGGCTTCTGCAGAGGACGGTGAACCAGTGTAGTGAAAGGCCTTCGCGGGTGTCATCCCGCGTCCGGACTCAACGTGCCAAGCCACGCCACCAGCGCCACGATCAGCAGGGCCATGCCCAGTTCCAGCAGCACACTGCGCCTGAGTGCGTTCGCCGCGATGACGTGCTGTCCATCGCGTAGTGATCGCGCCAGCGCCGGCCCGAGGTGGAAGCGGTTCAGCGCGGCCAATACCAGCATCCCGGCAAACAGCACAACCTTGATCGCCAGCAACACACCGTAAGTGCCGAGCAGCACGTCATCCAGCCTCGGGCCGACGATGAACAGGTAATTCACCACGCCGCTCACCGACAGCGTCAGCACAATCGTCGCGCCAACCCATTCGAAGCGTTTCACCGCCTCAGCCAGCAGGCGAATCCGCGCTTCATCCACACGACCCCGCGCCAGCAACACCAGCGCCAGCATCCCGCCCAACCACGCACCCGCCGCCAGCAGATGCAGGATGTCGCTGAGGAAATGCCAGAACCGCAGCGAGCCCTCGTCCATGGCCCCGTGCCCACTCCACGCAAGGGAGCTGAGGACAACCGCGCCGGCCGTCGACGCGAGCCACATCCCCGGCTGAATCAGCACCACGATCAGCGCAATCATGCGCAGCGCCCACGCCAGCCCGACGTCCGTTTCCAGCAGCATCACCTGCAGATGCGGCCAGAGTGCGGCGAGTTCGGTTTCGCCACTCATGGTGCTCGTCATCAGCACCAGTCCAGCCACTGATAGCAGTGCCCCGATCAACGCCAATCCACGCAGCATCGGGCCAGACCGCAGGTCGGCGTCAGCGCTGTACAGCGTAAACAACCCTACCCCGAACAACAGCAGCAAATCCACATACAACGCCAGGCGCAAAATGATGTTGATCAGTTCAGCCATCGCTCACTTCACTTTGAACGTGACGTTGCCGGTGATCGGGTGCGTGTCGGACGACACCGCGCGCCACTCGACCTGGTAGGTGCCGGCGGGCAACGGCGCGAGCGGGGTGACGAGCATGGATTTCGGGTCGCTGCCAGCGCTGACTCTGGCCTTCATCGGCATCGGCGAATGGGCCATGCCGGGCATCTCGGTCATCACCAGTTTGGCGCCGGAGAACCGGGTCAACAGGTTTTCGGAAAAGTGCAGCTCGATCGTGTCCGGCGCTGCGCCGTCAGCACCTTCGGCCGGGGTTGATGACAGCAGTTTCGGGTGGGCCTGGGCGAGGCTGCTCAAGAGCAATCCGCTGGCGAGTGCCAAGGTGATATTCAATGTGCGCATGCAAGACTCCGGGTTGTTTTTTAATGGGATTCAAAACCACAGCCGCACACCGAGTACGAGGCGTGCTTCGCTGCGACTTTCGCCTTCTTCGCGGGCGTAATCGGCGGTGTTGCCGTAGGTGCGGTTCCACGTCACGCCGAGGTACGGCGCAAATTCGCGGCGGATTTCGTAGCGCAGGCGCAGGCCGGCTTCAGTGTTCGACAGGCCGGAACCAAGGCCTCGTTGCGGGTCGTTTTTGCCATAGACGTTGAGTTCGGCCGTGGGCTGCAGGATCAGCCGGTTGGTCAGCAGAATGTCGTAGTCGCCTTCCAGCCGCAGCGCGCTTTGTCCGCCCTCACCGAGAAACGCCGTGGCCTCGGCTTCGAAGTTGTACAGCGCCATGCCCTGCAGACCGAACGCGGCCCAGGTTTGTGCGGCGCCGGGTTTGAAGTCCTGACGCACGCCGCTGACCACGTCCCACCACGGCGAAATCGCATGGCCCCACAATGCCTGGAGTTCGGCGTCCTCGGTCTTGCCGTTGCTGCGTTCGCCTTCGGACCGCAGCCACAGGCGATCGATGTCGCCGCCGATCCAGCCGGACAGATCCCAGGCCAAAGCGCTGCCGTCATCGGCGTTTTGCCATTCGAGTTTGTCGGCGAGGAAGTAACTGTTGATCGCGCTGTCATGCACCTGATGGCCGCCGGGGCTGGCGAACACGGCGGCGCGGTCGGCGTCGGTCAGCACCGGGATCGGCGTGCGGCTTTCAGTGGGTGCGGCAGGCTGCATCATGCCGTCGTCCATGCTTTGCATCGAGTGATCCATGCCGGGCATCTGGCTGTGATCCATGCCTTGCATGTCATTGGCGGCCATGACAGAGGCGCTGATGAACAGCACGGAGAACGCTGCAAGTCGAGTCATCATCAGCCCCTTCATTCTTCCACCCGCACTTCGCGGAACATGCCCGTTTCCATGTGATAAAGCAGATGGCAGTGATAGGCCCAGCGGCCCAATGCATCGGCCGTGACCCGATAACTGCGACGGGTACCGGGAGGCATGTCGATGGTGTGTTTGCGCACCTGGAAGTTGCCGTTTTCGTCTTCCAGATCGCTCCACATGCCGTGCAGGTGGATGGGGTGGGTCATCATCGTGTCGTTGACCAGCACCAGACGGATGCGCTCGCCGTACTTGAGGCGCAGCGGTTCGGCATCGGAGAACTTGATGCCGTTGAACGACCAGGCGAACTTCTCCATGTGCCCGGTCAGGTGCAGCTCGATCGTGCGCCCGGGATCGCGGCCGTCCGGGTCGTCGAAGGTGCTGCGCAGGTCGGCGTAAGTCAGCACGCGACGACCGTTGTTGCGCAGCCCGAGGCCGGGGTCGTCGAGTTTCGGTGTGGGGGTCATGGCTTGCATGTCCACCAGCGGATTGTCTTTTTCGCTGGCGGGGTGCGATTGCATCGGGCCCATCGCCGAGTGGTCCATGCCC
Source organism: Pseudomonas sp. m6p (assembly GCF_055760375.1). Taxonomy (NCBI): domain Bacteria; kingdom Pseudomonadati; phylum Pseudomonadota; class Gammaproteobacteria; order Pseudomonadales; family Pseudomonadaceae; genus Pseudomonas; species Pseudomonas sp. m6p. Next base: position 3,522,097 of record NZ_CM147084.1, on the reverse strand, counting down.
GCCATGTCGCTCATGTCCATCGAGCCGTGGTCCATGCCACCCATGCCCATGTCGTCCATGGTCACCAATGGGCGCGAATCCAGCGCTGGCACTGGGGCCGTCAGACCGGCGCGGGACGCGAGGGTGGCGCGGGCGTAACCGCTGCGGTCCATGGCCTGGGCGAACAGGGTATAAGCGTCGGCGGCGGGTTCGACGATCACATCGTAGGTTTCCGCCACCGCGATGCGCAGTTCATCGACGCTGACCGGTTTGACGTGCAAACCGTCCGCCGCCACCACGGTCATTTTCAGCCCGGGTATGCGTACGTCGAAGTAGGTCATGGCCGAGCCGTTGATCAGGCGCAGGCGCAGTTTTTCGCCGAGGCGAAACAGGCCGGTCCAATTCGATTCAGGGGCGTGGCCGTTGATCAGGAAAGTGTAGGTGGCGCCACTGACGTCGGCGATGTCGGTGGGGTTCATCTTCATTTGCGCCCACATCGTGCGGTCGGCGACGGTGGCACTCCAGCCTTTGTCGCTGACGTCGTCGATGAAATCGCCAACCGTGCGCTTGTGGTAGTTGTAGTAGTCGGACTGCTTTTTCAGGGTTTTCAGCAGGCTGGCCGGGTCCTCGTCGGTCCAGTCGCTGAGCATCACCACGTAGTCGCGGTCGTAGTGGAACGGCTCCGGTTCTTTCGCATCGATCACCAACGGCCCGTAGACCCCGGCCTGTTCCTGCAAGCCGGAGTGGCTGTGATACCAGTAAGTGCCGTGCTGCCGCACCTTGAACTGGTAGACATACACGCCGCCCGGTTCGATGCCGTGAAAACTCAGACCCGGCACGCCGTCCATGTTGGCCGGCAGCAGGATGCCGTGCCAGTGAATCGAAGTGCTGTCCTTGAGCCGATTACGCACCCGCAGCGTCACCGTGTCGCCTTCGCGCCAGCGCAACAGCGGACCGGGCAGGCTGCCATTGATGGTCAGCGCAGTGCGCGGGCTGCCGGTGAAGTTGACCGGGGTTTCGCCGATGAACAGCTCGAACTCGCTGCCGCTCAGCTCATTGATCTGCCCTGGCCCGCTCAGCGCCCAGACCGGCGCGCGCCACAGACCGAGGCCGCCGAGCAGGCCACTGGCGGCCAGGCCTTTGACGAAGGTGCGTCTTGAAGTGTTGGAAGGCATGCGCTGGAAGTCCCCGTTTGAAACATGACGGGGAGGCTAACCAGCGCTGGCTTTCAGTTGGCTGAGGGCGGGATTACAGTTTTGACAGTTTGCCCGTCCCTGTTACAGGCCCAGACCTTCCTGCACCACCTGCAACAGATTGTTCTCGGTCAGCGCAATCGCATCCAGCTCCTGCCCGGTTTCCACTGTCTGCAACCACCAATGGCTTTCATGATGTTCATCGACGGTGCGCAGCAGGTAGGTGTTGCGATCCGGCAGGGTGATCTGCACGCGGCCGGCGCCGTCCTCGGTAAACCGGGCGATGGGATCAAAGGTCAGGGTTTGCTGGTTAGCTTCGATCACCAGTTGGTCGATCGCGTAATCGTGGCTTTCGCCATCGGGTGAGCTCTCGCAAACGTGGGTTGGATTGCGGCGGATTTTCAGGCCGACTTCAGTGACTGGCTGCAGCCAGACCTCAATGCGGTGGTACAGATCGTAGACCTGCGCCGGCCAGCAATCGATCTCCAGCGCGGCATCCGCGTGGGTGTGCCGGGTTTGCTTGAGTTTGGCGGCGAGTTCGTCTGCTTTACTCATTTCGGATCCCTTGGTTTGATGTCTGCCTGTTAATCGTAGACCTTTCAACGGTGTACGGCTTTGCCTTGCGTCATGCGCTTGCAACACAAGCATGGCGAAATCAGCGCTGGTCAAGTCTGGCCAGCATCAAAAACCACGGACGCAGGCGTCCCAAGGAGCGGGTACATGAAAAAGCTGTTTACAATTCTGGCGCTGATCGCGCTGACGGCCGGTAGCATCGGCCTGAGTTCGGCGCGTCAGTCGCACGCCAGCAAGGTGCAAACGGAAGCGGTGGCGGGGCAGTTCGATTACTACCTGCTGACGCTGTCCTGGTCGCCGACCTTTTGCCTCACTCACAAAGATGACGTGCAATGTTCCGGCAAGGGTTATGGCTTCGTGCTGCACGGTTTGTGGCCGCAATACGCCAATGGCGGCTGGCCGGAATCCTGCCCACCCTTGACCACGCTGTCGGCGGCGGAGACGACCAAAGGTCTGACGCTGTTCCCGACCAAAAAACTGCTTGATCACGAATGGTCCAAGCACGGCACTTGCAGCGGTCTGGGCGCGATGGGTTATCTGGATGAGGCGGACAAAGCGGTGGGCGCGGTGAAGATCCCGCAAGAGCTGCAGCCGTTCAGTTCCTCGTATTATTTCGAAGCCCAGGAAATCGCCGACCTGTTCCGCAAGGCCAACCCGGGGATCCCGGCCGATGGCATCGCGGTGATCTGCAGCGGCCCGGAACTCTCGGAAGTGCGGGTATGCATGGGCAAGGATCTGCAGTTCGGTGCTTGCGGCAAGGGCGTGAAGACCCAGTGCCGGGCGGGGGATATTCGGGTGCCGCCGTCGCGTTGATGTGAGTGGTTTGCACGAATTAAAAAGGCGCCTCGATCGGGCGCCTTTTTTTGCCTGGAGGTTTGAAGCAACCTGGAAATTCACGCATGCTTGCGCCCCCAAAAGGATGACCCGCAACACTGCAAGGAGCTGTTCATGAGCGGAAAACCCGCCGCCCGCGTCACCGATCCGACCGCCTGCCCACTCCCGGGACATGGCACCAATCCGATTGCCAGTGGCTCGCCGAACGTGAATTTCGACGGCTTGGCGGCTGCACGAATGACTGATAAATCAGCGTGCGGTAGCCCGATTACTGGCGGCGTTTCTTCGACGGTGTTTATCAATGGCTTGAACGCCGCGACCCTGGACAGCACCGGAGGGCACGGCAATGTGGTCATTGGTGGATCCGGCACGGTCATCATTGGTGACACGGTAACAGCGGCACCTTTCAGTGGTTTGCTGCCGATGCCGGTGCATTTCACGGACAAGTTGAAACTCGTCAATGACGTGACCGGTGAGCCCATGATCAATCATCCCTACGTGATTCAGCGCGCAGATGGGCGACTGGAACACGGGGTGTCTGACGCTAATGGGTTCACCCACGAGGTCAGCTCGCACCTGCCTGAAACCATCAAGCTGTTTCTGGAGGAGTGAGGCATGGCGGCTGAAACAGTAACGTGCGCGAAAGGCATTAATTACAAGCTGCACAAGGAACATGCGCTGACGGACAAGAAGGATGTCAGTGACAAGCCTGTGCCGGTGGAGAGTACCAAGGCGATTGTTGTTTTCGTCGGAGGCGCCGGGGATAAGGAACGTTATTATTTTTCGGGGCCTTATGGAAACATCCAAGAGGCACGGAAGGATTTTGATGAGCGCACGACAAGCTTGGCTAAGGAGGGTAAATACAAGTCTGAGTGGCTGGGCTACAACGAAGTCAGAGGAAAACAGGATATTCAGCGTCATGTCCTGAGTCTGATTCCCTACAAGAGCTGTCCTGTCTATATCGTGGGTCATAGCCTCGGCGGTTGGAATGGTGCGCATCTGACAAAGATCATGTCGGAATGGGGTTACCGGATTCAGATGCTGATTACCCTTGATCCCGTGGGTGAAGGGGCCCTGGTCTGGTTGGGTTCTGATATTTATCGCGAGCGTCCTGATCCAATTGCTGCCGATTGGATCAATATCAAAGCAATGCCAACTAAAAGAGATTCGTCAGATGGAGTCGCTGATTTTGGTGAAAAGTGGCTTATCTCATGTGGCCCTTCATTGAACGTCAATGTAGACACTAATCATGCAAATGCATGGGGGTTGTTTACTGCCCATATCGCAGGGAGCAAATCAGCAGCCGATATGCTTTTTGACTCAATCATGAAGGATTTTCCATGATGTACAGGTTACTACTTTGCGGCTTGCTCGCTTTCTGCTCTGGTTGTGCGAAGGATCACACAAAGCCTCCGGCAAACCTGAGCTTCGAGTCTGTGGAAAGAGAAAAGTCGCTGCTATACGTCATCCGGTATCAGTCGGACGTTGATGTGTTGGATCTTTTTGATCGCGGAGAGCGAGTTGGGGTGATTTCGGGTATGCTTCATTGCGCATTGGCGGATGATCATGATTTCTCAGTAGGCAAAGCCATACAGTTTTCCGCCACCGGTTTGATACGCTCGGAGAAAAATGAAAACAACAAGGCCAAGTTTTCCTATCTCACTCGCGCATTCTTGAGTGAAACTTCAAGCAACCGGAGTTCTGAAAGAAATCTCTCGGTGGCAGAGCTGAATCAACTCCTCGCCAACAAACAACAAATCCCCTGCAAAGTCGTCGTCACCGCGTACGGCTATAAACCCTACTATTCAAACACCATGAACCTGCCGGTCGCGGATCTGCTGCGGGAAATCAACAAACCCCGATAGCCGTCATCGGTGCCCTGCGCAGATACGCGAGGGCGATCACCTGCAAAACGACCTCTGAAAATAAATCGCGGCGCGGCGTTCATCCAAATCCCTCGCGCGCCGATACAACGGGGCGGGCGTGTGTTGGCGCGGCGGGTTTGCCGTGCGCATCCCGGTGGGCTACGCTCACAAAAAGTAAGGGTTTCGGGCTGCGGCCCCTGTCGTACCTGCCCAGGACACGTTTTTGCCAATCCCCATTCACGAACCGCATCAAACTCCCGGCACGCTTAAACGCCTGCCGTTGCGCAAGGCGGCAGCGCTGTTCATCGTTGCGGTGTGCCTGTGCCTGTCCGGCTTGCTTTATTTGCAGCTGGAGCAGACGCGGCGTCAGGATCTGGCGAACGCGCAGATCGCCTCCACCAACTTGACCCGAGCCATGGCGCAGCAGGCCGAAGACACGTTTCTGGCTGCCGATCTGGTGCTCACCAGTCTCGCCGACTGGGTCGAGGACGACGGATATGGCGCCGCGCAACGACCACGCCTGCAGCAGACCTTCGCCCGTCGGGTGCAGCAACTGGAACAGCTGCACGGCATGTTCCTGTTCGACCGCGAGGGGCAGTGGGTGATCACCTCGTTCCCGGACTTGCCTCGTGGCAACGGGGTGGCCGACCGCGAGTACTTCAAGTTTCACCAACAGAATGTTTCTACCGTGGCGCACATCGGCCCGGCGATCCGCAGTCGGGAAAATGGAGAGTGGATCATTCCGATCTCGAAGCGCATTAATGACCGCGCCGGCAACTTTCAGGGCGTGCTGATGGCCGGGATCAAGATGGCGTACTTCGACCGCTTCTTCAAAAGCTTCAGCCTCGATGATAGCGGCATCATGTTTCTCGGCCTCAAGGACGGCACCTTGCTGGCGCGGCGGCCGTTCGACGAGAGCCTGATCGGCTCGTCGCTGGCGCGGGGCAAGATCTATCAGAAGCTGCTGCCTGAAGCGCCGGCCGGTACGGCGATGATCAGATCGGTGGTCGACGGCGTGGTGCGTTTATACGGCTACCGGCAGCTGACGGCTTACCCGCTGGTGGTCGCGTCCGCCTCTTCGCGCGACACGATTCTCAAGGGTTGGTCCGAGCGGGCCTTTCAGTCAAGCGTGATTGTGGCGCTGGTGATTCTCGGCGTCGGCCTGTTCGGCTGGGTGTTCATTCATCAGGTGCGTGACGGTGAGCGTATCGAGAAAAACTTGCGCAGGGCGCAGCGCGCACTGGAGCAGATTGCGACTCATGACAGCCTGACCGGGCTGGCGAACCGGCGGCTGTTCGAGCAATCGCTGGACATCGAATTCGCCCGCGGTGCACGGCAGTCGAGTCCGGTCGGCCTGATCATGCTCGATATCGATTTCTTCAAACGCTACAACGATGCCTACGGCCATGTGGCGGGGGATCATTGCCTGACCCAGGTGGCCCAAGTGCTGAAGAACAGTTGCCAGCGCAAGGCTGACCTGGCAGTACGTTACGGCGGCGAAGAGTTCGCGGTGCTGCTGCCGGACACTGACATCAACGGCACGCTGGCGATTGCCGGGCAGATCCGCCGCAGCGTGATGGACAAGCGCATCACCCACAGCGGTTCGCCGACCGGCTACCTGACAGTGAGCCTGGGTTGCTACGCGTTTGTGCCCAGCGGAAACGACAGCCTGGAAGAATTTATCCAGCGTGCCGACGCGGCGTTGTATCAGGCGAAAAACGCCGGGCGTAATCGCGCGGCGGTGTTGTCGCTGGAGTCGGAGGTTGCCGAGTTGATGCGTTCGGATCGCTAAAGGCCCGCCCCGGATCTGTGGCGAGGAACCCGGTTCCCGCGCCACAGATTGTTGGCTTTATGCCGGATCACCAGCGGTCACGCTTGTTCGTTCAGCTGCCGGTGCCACCGCCGGCCGAACCGGTGCCGCCACCCGCCCCCGAACCAGAACCCATGGTGCCACTGTTAGTCCCCGTGCCCTTGCCGGCGCCATCGGTCCTGTCGCCGTTTTTCGGTGCTCCGGGATTGGTGTTGGGTGGCATGTTGGTGCCACTTGTCGCACCGGATTGGGTACCTGAGGCATCTGCCCCGTCATTGGCGGCAAAGGCGCCGAGCGACGCGGATGTCAACAGACCGGCGAGCAACAGGGAAGTCAGTTTGCGCGATGTCATGGTACGTCTCCAGAGAGGGTCGGTTACCTGACTTTGGTCTGACGGCCCTGAACGTTGGTGCCACCTGGCTGACGAGCGGTTGCGACCTTGAGCTTTACTGAGCATGCGCCAGGTCGCGGCAATCAGCCCAGAGGTGAGCGCCTGTTGCGCGGCAGCCGGTTGATTCAATGCAACCAGCGGCGCCGCCACCGGGTCACAATGGTCATACCTTGTTCGCCGGAGCCTGGACGATGAAAAACCTGCGGATCGCCACCTTCAACGTCAACGGTTTGCGTGCGCGGTTACCGAACCTGCTGCAATGGCTCAAGCGCGAGCAGCCGGACATTGCCTGCCTGCAGGAACTCAAGTCGGTGGACAGTGCATTTCCGGCTGCCGAACTCGAAGCGGCGGGTTACGGCGCGATCTGGCACGGTCAGGCGTCATGGAACGGCGTGGCGATCCTCGCTCGCGATGCGCAGCCGTTGGAAAGCCGTCGTGGTCTGCCGGGCGATCCCGACGACAAGCACAGTCGTTATCTGGAGGCGGCGGTGCACGGCGTGCTGGTCGGTTGCCTGTACTTGCCCAACGGCAATCCGCAGCCGGGGCCGAAGTTCGATTACAAACTGGCCTGGTTCGAACGCCTGATCCGCTACGCCAAGGATCTGCAAAGCAGCGATCATCCGGTGGTGCTGGCCGGCGATTACAACGTGGTGCCCACCGATATGGACATCTATAACACGCGTTCCTGGCTCAAGGATGCGCTGCTGCAGCCCGAAAGCCGCGAGTGTTATCAACGGCTGCTCGATCAGGGCTGGACGGATTCGCTGCGTCATCTGTATCCCGAGGATCGCCTCTACACGTTCTGGGATTACTTCCGCCAGCATTGGCAAACCAACTCCGGTCTGCGCATTGATCATCTGCTGCTCAATCCGGCACTCAGTCCGTACCTGCACGAGGCCGGGGTCGATGCCTGGGTGCGCAACGAACCGCACGCCAGCGACCATGCGCCGACCTGGATTCGCATCGGTTCGCGCAAGCGGCGGTAGCGCTGATTGGCGAAATCAATTGTCGGAGTCGGGGCCCAATCCCGTATACCTGTCGGCCAGCGGCACAGTGAGCCGCGGCCACATGCAAAAGGACTGAGCAATGAGCGAGCCACGTCTGGCGAATCCGACGTTGTACCTGCAACGCCTGGGGTTCGATGCCCCACCGGCGCCGACCCTGGAAACTCTGCGGCAGTTGCAGTTACGCCATACCGGGGTCTTCCCCTTCGAGAACCTGTCGACGATCACGGGCGCACCGGTGCTGATCGATCTGCCGTCGGTCGAGCAGAAAGTTCTCCACGGTGGCCGGGGTGGTTACTGCTACGAATTGAACAATCTGTTTCTGGCGTTGCTGCAGGAATTGGGCTTCGAGGCCCGTGGCATCTCCGGGCGCGTGGTACTGGCGCAACCCGAGGGCACATGGACGGCGCGCACCCATCGCTTGAGCCTGGTGATCATCGATGGCGAGCGCTACATCACCGATGTCGGCTTTGGCGGCATGGTGCCGACTGCGCCGCTGTTGCTCGATACCGAGGCTGAACAGCCGACGCCGCACGAGTCCTATCGCGTCGAGAAACAGGCCGACGGCTACATGCTGCGCGCCAGTGTCGCAGGCGAGTGGCGTGCGATGTACCTGTTTGATCTGCAACGCCAGGAAGACATCGATTACACCCTCGGCAACTGGTACGTCTCGACCCATCCCGAGTCACCGTTCGCCAAACGGCTGATGGTTGCGCGTACCGGCGATGGCTGGCGACGGACTCTGAACAACGGCAGCTTCGCGGTTCATCACATGGGCGCCGACAGCGAGCGGCGCGAGGTGGCGGATGTCGATGAGTTGATCGAGCTGCTGGAACAGGAGTTCGGCCTGCGCCTGCCTGACCAGCCGCATGTGCGTCAGTCGCTGGCGCGGATGCTCGTACCGGCCTGATCTCAAGGCTTGGCCTCCGGTTCCAGTACCCGGCGGATTTCACCGACCGCCGCCGAGAGCTTTTTTTCCAGGCTCTTGAGGTCGGCGGCGGTGATGCCTTTCTTTAATTGCCCGGAGTGGGGCGGCTCGGCCTCCTGCGTTTTGCTGCCAGCCTCCAGCAGGGCATGGCGCAGGGTGTTGTTGATCACCGTCTGATAACCGAAGCCTTCGTTTTCCGCCACGTTGCGGGCGGCTTCGATGACCGCGTCATCGAGCATGATGGTGATGCGGGTCTTGCCCTTGGCGGGCGCCAAGGCACCGCGTTTGCCCTGCGAGAAGTCGTATTCGTCTTTCATTGTTCAAGCCTCCAGAAAGTAAGCGCAACGCTCGCTCGGTGTGGCGACGCGTGCAGAAATGATTCGTACGACGTTGGCTTCGCGATAACTGTACGCAACCACCAGCAAACGCCCTTTGCCATCAAGGCCGAGGGTGATCCAGCGCTGTTCGTCATGGTCGTTGTCCTCGATCGTCAGCGCGCGCTCGTCGTGAAAGACCGGCTCGGTCTCGGCAAGGCTGACACCCCTGTGCTTGAGTTTGTTGGCTGCGTTCTTGCTTTTGTCGTACTGAATTTCGAATGACTTCATTATGCATACTTTATATGTATAAAAAAGGCGCCAATGCACCGCTGGTCGCCATGAACACTTCAGCCTAGTGCGATAAAACCGGGGGGCAGGAGGGGATGTGTTGCCGGATTTGTGGGAGCTAGAGGTGGCGGGATAGAAGCTTGGGTGGCTACCTATCCATTATGTGACCGATAAGTTGTATACAACTCTATGGACATTTGTCCCGAGTATTGAATACAGTGTGCGCATAACAAAAACCAGGGAACCCCCCCCACATGAAAACGCCCCATGTTTCACACCAACGGCCCGAGGACGAAAATCTCGGGGTCGGCGCGAATATGGCTTACGGCCTGCAACATGTTCTGACCATGTACGGCGGTATCGTTGCGGTGCCACTGATCATTGGCCAGGCGGCCGGGCTGTCGCCGGCGGACATTGGTTTGTTGATTGCTGCTTCATTGTTTGCGGGGGGGCTGGCGACACTGCTGCAAACCCTGGGTCTACCGTTTTTTGGCTGTCAGTTGCCGTTGGTGCAGGGCGTGTCGTTCTCCGGTGTGGCGACCATGGTCGCGATCGTCAGCAGTGGCGGGGAGGGCGGCTTCCAGTCGGTGCTGGGCGCGGTGATTGCCGCGTCATTGATCGGCTTGCTGATCACCCCGGTGTTCTCGCGAATCACCAAGTTTTTCCCCCCGCTGGTCACCGGTATCGTGATCACTACCATTGGTCTGACGCTGATGCCGGTGGCGGCGCGCTGGGCCATGGGTGGCAACAGCCATGCGCTGGACTTCGGCAGCATGCAGAACATCGGGCTGGCGGCGGTCACGCTGGTGCTGGTGTTGTTGCTGAGCAAGGTCGGCAGTTCGACCATCTCGCGTCTGTCGATCCTGTTGGCCATGGTGATCGGCACGGTGCTGGCGGTGTTCCTCGGCATGGCGGATTTTTCCGGTGTCGCTCAAGGGCCGATGTTCGGCTTCCCGACACCGTTCCACTTCGGCATGCCGACTTTCCACTTCGCCGCGATCCTGTCGATGTGCATCGTGGTCATGGTGACCCTGGTGGAAACCTCGGCGGACATTCTGGCGGTCGGTGAGATCATCGGCACCAAGGTCGACTCCAAACGCCTGGGCAACGGCTTGCGGGCGGACATGCTGTCGAGCATGTTTGCGCCAATCTTCGGATCGTTCACCCAAAGCGCCTTCGCGCAGAACGTCGGGCTGGTGGCGGTGACCGGGATCAAGAGTCGTTATGTGGTGGCCACCGGCGGTATCTTCCTGGTGATCCTCGGCCTGCTGCCGTTCATGGGGCGGGTGATCGCTGCGGTGCCGACGTCGGTGCTGGGCGGCGCCGGTATCGTGCTGTTCGGTACGGTGGCGGCGAGCGGCATCCGTACGCTGTCGAAGGTCGATTACCGCAATAACGTCAACCTGATCATCGTCGCGACCTCGATCGGCTTCGGCATGATCCCGATTGCCGCACCGAACTTCTACGATCATTTCCCGAGCTGGTTCGCGACCATTTTCCACTCGGGCATCAGCTCGTCGGCGATCATGGCGATCGTGCTGAACCTGACCTTCAACCACTTCACTGCCGGCAACTCGGACCAGCAGTCGGTGTTTGCGGCTGCGGAAGAGCGCACTCTGCGTTATCGCGACCTGGCGGCGCTGCGTGAGGGTGACTACTTCAGCGACGGCAAGCTGCACGATTGCGATGGCAAAGAAGTGCCGGTAGTCGAGCCTGATGACCACGATCATGGGCATGGGGCGCCGAAGACCCAGATGAAGAGCGGCGAGCATGTCTGATCGCTGACTGGATGAAAAAGGCCGATCTGTTGTGAGACAGATCGGCCTTTTTGGTTTGAAGAGCAAAAGATCGCAGCCTGCGGCAGCTCCTACAGGGGGAGCGCATTCCAAATGTAGGACCTGCCGAAGGCTGCGATCCTTTGATCTTTTGGACTTTCGAGCGCCCTCAAAAAAGCCCCTGAATCTTTCGATTCAGGGGCTTTGCTATTTGGCTCCACAACCTGGACTCGAATAGAAAAGTAAGCGCCTGTTTTATAATGAAATCATGCTGATGTCTAAAATTTATATCCCTACGATTATCCCTAATAAAGCCCGTATTTTATGCAAATTCTTTCGATACCCTATGAGCACTACAGCAGCCGAATGCTGCCAGACCCAATTCTAACGAAGGCGGGCATAGGCAGTTGACAGCAACAGACTGTATCCCTTCCGGCACGACAGCCATTGACGTCCAAGCGAGCGCCCAACGTCCCCCTAATCTACGTACCTGAATAGTGCACAGGCGCCACAGAATAGGGCGATTGGCACACAAAATCCTCCAGATGCTCTATAAAAATGTGCTTACTGCACATACTCCTATGTCGTTCGCGCACCCTTTTTTCTTCATTTCAAAGCGGCGCCAAAACGGGCCTGGTAATTGCTCTGACACAAGTGAGCCTAGCCAACCCGCTATCGATTTGGAGAAAAACATATGAGTGCAACTGGCGACTATCCGTTGACCGAAGCCCCGCGCGAAGCGCGCAAGGGGTTATTGTCCATTTCCATGGTGCTGTTCAGTTTTACTTTTTTCACCGGCACCATGTTTGCCGGTGGCAAGCTGGGGCTGGCTTTCAACTTCGTCGACATGTTATCGATCGCCGCCATCGGCAACAGCTTGCTGGCACTCTACGCCGCGGCGCTTGCCTTTATCGCCTCCCGTAGCGGCCTCAATACCGTGCTAATGGGACGGTTCTGCTTTGGCGAAGTGGGCAGCCGACTTTCCGATTTTCTATTGGGGTTCGCCGAACTGGGCTGGTATGCCTGGGGGACGGCAACAGTGGCGATCGTGCTGGTGAAGATGCTCGGTCTGGCAGGCGGACTGACGATTCCGCTGATGATCCTGTTCGGCTTTGGATTCAGCCTCACCGCCATCATCGGCTTCAAAGGCCTGGACCTGCTCTCGCGGATTTCCGTGCCGTTGATGTTCGTCCTGCTGGTGATCTCCATGTACATCGCCACCCATGATGTGGGCGGGTTTCAGGCGCTCGCGGCCGTCATCCCCCATGAAACCATGACGTTTTCGGCGGCGGTGACGATGGTGTTTGGTACCTTCGCCAGCGGTGCCACTCAGGCCACCAACTGGACACGACTATCGCGTACCGGCCGTGTGGCAATTATCGCGAGCGTGGTCAGCTTTTTGCTCGGCAACGGCTTGATGGTGGTTGCGGGCGCCTGGTGTGCGATCGTCTATCAACAGGCCGATATCGTCGAAGTGATGATCCTGCAAGGCCTGTCGTTCGCAGCGGTGATCATGCTCTGCCTGAACCTCTGGACGATTCAGGGGCCGACGATCTACAACGTCTCCGCTGCCACGTGTCACTTACTGCGCAGTGAGCGCCGCCGGACGATGACGCTGGCTGCTGCCGGCGTCGGGGTGCTGCTTGCCATCGGTGGCATGTACGAGATGCTGATCCCATTTCTGGTGCTGCTGGGCTCTATCATCCCTCCCGTCGGCGGCGTGATCATGGCCGATTTCTGGTATCGCCATCGTGGCCAATACCCGCTGCTCGCCAGCGCCAGGTTGCCGCGCTACAACTTCGTCGGTCTTTCGGCCTATGCCATCGGCGCGGTGGTTGCCTATTGCTCGCCCTGGGTTGCCCCACTGGTGGGAATCGTCGTGTCCGCCGTTTGCTATGTCGGTTTGCTTCAATTCAGCGGTCGCCGCGCTGCGGTCAGCACCACGCCGGGGGAACTGTGAGTCTGACGGTCGGAGAAGTCCTCAAGCTGCCGGGCCTGGAAGGACTGATTGTGCGTGCCGGTCACCTGCACCTGCAACGCACCGTGCGCTGGCCATACGTGGCGGAGAACGAGGGTATCGCCGAGTGGGTCATGGGCGGCGAACTGGTGTTTGTCACTGGCGTCAATCACGCGCGAGATGAGGCCAACTTGCTGAGCGTCATTGAGGACGGTATTGCCATGGGGATTGCCGGTCTGGTGATCCTTACCGGGGGGGCGTTCATCCAGCGCATCCCCCAGACCGTTATCGAACGGGCAGAGCACCACGGCTTGCCGTTGATCGAGCAGCCTTACCTGCTGAAGATGGTCATCGTCACCCATGCCATCGGTACGGCGCTGGTGCATATAGCGCAGGCCAGGCGTACACGTCACGATATCCTCAGCCAGTTGCTCACCGGCGACTACCCCAGCCTGGCCATCGCGCAGCAGCGCGCCGAGCATGTTCAACTGCCGATCGATGGACCGCGGCGTCTAGTAGCCCTGCGCCTGTCTTCGGTGAGCGTGTTGTTCGAGCGCCATCCGCCGATCGAAGCTGAGCGTCTGTTACAGCACACTCGCCAAGCCTGTCAGGACCACCTGGAGGCATGGAGCCGTATCAGGTCAGAAAGGCTACCGGTGATCCTTCAGGGCGACCTGTTCATCATGCTGTTGCCTGATCAGGAAACCCTGCGTGCCGATCTCCAGGGGCTGTACCGGGAACTCACCGCAATGATCGGCGACATGACGTTGTACATGGGTATGGCAAACCGCGTGGAGCATTGCGGGCACTACCGCCAGGCCTTGAATGAAGCACGGCAGGCCTTGGACGTCGCGGAAAGCCTGCACCCGGCGAGCGGTTTTTGCGATTTCAGCGAGCTGGGGGTGTTGCTCCTGTTGCAAGGCATCGGCGACCGTTCGGTGATCGATCACTTTGTGACGCAAACGCTCGGCTCCTTGATCGAGCCGTCCCGCAAGCAGCCCTTCACGCTGCTGGAAACCCTCGACGCGCTGCTCCAGGAAAACGGCAATGCCCTCAGGGCAGCCAATCGCCTGGCCATCCATCGCAACACCATCAATCAACGTATCCAGCGTATCGAGCAGCAGAGCGGACAGTCGCTGGACGATCCCCTTTTTCGAATGAATGCATCGGTTGCGCTGCTGGTATGGCGCATGACCGAAGTCCACAGCAAGGAGTCAACATGAACATCATCAACGCGCGTCTGCGCGGTAAAACCGGCTTGTATCACATCGAACTCAATGGCCCGAAGATTGCGGCAATCGTCGCCCAGACGCAGGTGGTGCAAGCCACCCATGCGACGGATCTGGACGCGGGGCAGAATCTGGTGACGGCGCCCTTCGTTGAACCGCACATTCACCTGGATGCCGCGCTCACGGCCGGCGAGCCGAACTGGAACCTGAGCGGCACGCTGTTCGAAGGCATTGAGCGCTGGGCCGAGCGCAAGGCGTTGGTCACCCACGAAGACACCAAGGTTCGTGCGCGCAAAACCATCGACATGCTGGTCGATAACGGTATTCAGCACGTGCGTACCCATGTCGACATCACCGACCCGACCCTGGCGGCGCTCAAGTCCATGTTGGAGGTTCGCGAGGAAACCCGGCACCTGATCGACTTGCAGATTGTCGCCTTTCCCCAGGAGGGCATTGAATCCTTCAAGGACGGCCGCGCCTTGATGACCGAGGCGGTGGCCATGGGTGCCGACGTCGTGGGCGGCATTCCGCACTTTGAGAACACCCGGGAGCAGGGCGAGTCCTCGGTGAAGTTTCTGATGGACCTGGCCGAACGAACGGGCTGCCTGGTGGACGTGCATTGCGACGAAACCGATGACCCGCAGTCGCGCTTTCTCGAAGTGCTTGCCGAAGAAGCGCGGGTGCGCGACATGGGCGAACGGGTCACCGCCAGCCATACCGTGGCCATGGGTTCGTACGACAACGCCTATTGCTACAAGCTGTTCCGCCTACTCAAACGGTCGCGGATCAATTTCATTTCGTGCCCGACTGAAAGCATTCATTTGCAAGGTCGTTTCGACGGCTATCCCAAGCGCCGGGGCTTGACCCGAGTCGCTGAAATCGACCGGGCGGGGATGAACATCTGCTTCGGTCAGGATTCCATCGTCGACCCTTGGTATCCACTGGGTAATGGCAATATCCTGCGCATCCTCGAGGCCGGCCTGCACATTTGTCACATGCTCGGCTACGACGACCTCAAGCGTTCCCTCGACCTGATTACGGACAACAGCGCCCGAACCTTGCACCTGGGCGAGCGCTACGGTCTGGAAGTAGGGCGCCCGGCCAACTTGCTGATTCTTTCAGCGCCGGACGACTACGAGATGATTCGTAGCCAGGGCCAGGTATTAATGTCGATCCGAGACGGCAAAGTGCTGATGCAGCGCAGTCCTGCGCGTGTGGAGCGGTTTGTCGGTTAAGCCAACGCGCAACAGGCCACATTAAGTTTTTCGAGGGGGCCATGCGGCCCCCTTTCCATGCCCGTGCACTGCTATCGGCAATGCCCGAGCGCTGATGTTCAAGGCTGTCAGCAGCGGGGCGGTAGCGAAGTTATATTGATACTTATTTTGGTAATAAAGCTGTCAGACATACGAATTATCAGAATTAAACATCACGATTAGACTCGGGCACATCACAGCGTTGTTCACGCGGTGAAAAGAGAAGGGAGATACGCCTTGCAGATTGATAAAGCCTCCAGGCACACCACAGGGTTACGTCGGGTCGTAGTGACCGGGATGGGTATCGTTTCCTGCCTGGGAAACTCTCAGGTGGACGTTTTGCAAGCGTTGCGCGAAGGACGCTCCGGGATCGGCTTCAATCCAGACTATGCGCAAGCGGGTCTGCGCAGCCATGTCAGTGGCCGATTGGACGTGGATTTGGAGCAGATAGACCGTCGCCAGCGCCGCTTCATGGGTGATGCCGCTGCTTACGCCTACCTGGCGATGCGCGATGCCATTGCCGACGCAGGGCTGGACGCCTCGCAGGTGTCAAATCCTCGGACGGGTTGTGTGATGGGATCGGGAGGAGGGTCCAGCCAGGACATCGTCGAAGCCAACCAACTGCTTGGCCAAAGCATTCGCAAAGTCGGCCCTTACCGGGTGCCTCGCACCATGACCAGTACCGTCTCGGCGTGCATGGCCAGTTTCTTTGCGATCAAGGGTCTCAACTATTCCATCGCATCGGCCTGCGCAACCAGCGCCCATTGCATCGGCCATGCGTTTGAGCAGATTCAGTTTGGCAAACAGGACGTCGTGTTTGCCGGCGGGGCCGAGGCCGAGCATGTCAGCCAGAGTTGCATGTTCGATGCGATGGGGGCTTTTTCCACGAGCTACAACAATGTACCGACCCAGGCCAGCCGCCCTTACGATGTCGCGCGCGATGGCTTTGTTATCAGCGGCGGTGGCGGCGTGCTGGTCCTCGAAGAATTCGAGCATGCGCTCGAACGAGGGGCGACGATCTACGCCGAAGTGATTGGCTATGGCACGGCATCCGATGGTCAGGACATGGTTTCCCCCAGCGGTGACGGCGCGCTCAGGGCAATGCAGGCGGCGCTGAGCACCTGCGCGGAGTCGGTCGATTACCTCAACACCCACGGGACAAGCACCCAGGCGGGAGACCTGGTCGAACTGCGTGCCGCTGCGCTTGCTTTCCATGGACACTTGCCTGCGTTCAGTTCGACCAAGTCGTTGACCGGGCATGCGCTCGGTGCGGCGGGTGTGCATGAGGCCATTTACTCGCTGTTGATGATACAGCACGGGTTTATGGCGGCCTCTCATAACATTGAGCACCTCGACCCTGAAGTCGAGGCATTGCCGATCATCCGCCACACGCGCTTGAACCAGCCAGTGAACTGCGTCATGAGTAACAGTTTTGGCTTTGGCGGAGCAAACGCCAGCCTGATTTTCAGCAAGCGTGCGCTCGACACGTCACCGGTTTGACCTGGTTCGTACCCGGTCCGGACGAAAAGCGTCGCGTGCAGTTGCTTTACGTCACCGATTGAAGGCAACTACGGCCCGCCAGAGGCCGACTTTGCCCAGCTCTTTTTTGTTTAGTTAGCAACTGCCGATCGCTTGTTTAGACAACTGACAGTGAGGTGGATATGACAACTAATACCTGTGCGCCGCAGCCGCCGGTGGCATTGAAAAAAGTGGTGTGGGCCGCGTCGATCGGCAACTTTGTCGAATGGTTTGACTTCGCAATCTACGGCTTTCTCGCCACCACGATTGCGCAAGTGTTTTTCCCCAGTGGCGATAGCACAACCGCGCTGTTAAAGACCTTCGCGGTGTTCGCCGTGGCCTTCGCCTTCCGGCCATTGGGTGGCCTGGTCTTCGGCATGCTGGGCGACCGGCTTGGGCGGCGGCGAGTGTTGTCATTGACGATCTTGCTGATGGCGGGCGCGACGACCCTGATCGGCCTGTTGCCTACCTACGCCAGCATTGGCTTATTGGCGCCGGTGCTGTTGACCCTGATTCGTTGCGTACAGGGTTTTTCTGCCGGGGGAGAGTATGCCGGTGCATGCATTTACCTGATCGAACACGCACCCGCCGACAAACGTGCTAAATACGGCAGCGCGGCGCTAGTGTCGACCTTTGCCTCTTTTGCGGCGGCCGCTATCGTCACCTATGCGCTCAATACCTTGTTAAGCGCTGAAGAAATGGCGAGCTGGGGCTGGCGGCTTCCTTTTCTGATCGCTGCACCACTGGGTCTGGTGGGCCTGTACCTGCGCTGGCAACTCGACGAAACCCCTGCCTTCAAGGCCATTGCCGCCACCGAGCGCGGCGCTCATGCACCGTTGAAAGAAACGCTGCGCCAGCAGGCGGGCGCCATGGGCTGCCTGGGGGCGTTCATCTCGCTGACGGCGCTGTCCTTCTATATTTGCACCACGTACTTCGTCACTTATCTGCAACTGCAAGGCGGCCTGCCACGGCCGACAGCGCTGTTGATTTCGGTGCTCACGCTGATATTCGCCGCTGCGCTGTGTCCGTTCGCCGGTGCCTATTCTGATCGCGTCGGCCGCCGCCGCACCATGCTGACTGCCGCCGTATGGCTGCTGGTGACGATCTATCCAGCCTTCCTGCTCGCCGGTTCAAGGTTCTTTGTGTCGGCGCTGGCGGGTGCATTGCTGTTGGCGGTAGGCGCGGTGTTGTGCGGTGTCGTCACGGCCGTGCTGTTGTCCGAAGTGTTCCCGACGCACGCCCGCTACACGGCCTCGGCCGTCACGTACAACATGGCTTACACGCTGTTTGGCGGTACGGCACCGTTCATGGCGACCTGGCTGATCGAACTGTCCGGCAACCCCATGGCACCGGCTTTTTACCTGGCCGGTATTGCGATCTTCGCCTTGGCCGGTGGTCTTGCCCTGCCGGAAACCTGCGGGTGTTCACTGCAAGAGAATGCCACGCAGCAACGGGCCCGATTCAAGCCAGCGCACTGAACGGCACCTCATCGAAGAACTTGCGACATAAAAAAACCAACTGGCGAACCAGCAACGGGCGCTACGCTCGAAGCACTCGCGATAAGGCAGGAGCAGCAGGGTATGGCACGCATTGGCGTAGATGTCGGCGGCACCAACACAGACTTGATTCTGGAGACCACCGAGCAAGACTCGATCGGCCGGAAAATTTTCTCCCATAAAGTCCCGACGACGGTCGAGGATCAATCGATCGCCGTGATGCGCGGAATCCTGGAACTGTGCGCCAAGGCAAATATTGGTACTGATGAGATCAAGCAAATCGTTCATGGCACCACGGTCGCGACCAATATTTCCATCGAGCACAATGGTGCGAATGTCGGGATGCTGACGACCAAGGGATTTCGCGACATTCTGCACATTGGACGGCACAAGCGACCGTTCAACTTTTCCCTGCACTTCGATGTTCCTTGGCAGAGTGCACCGCTGGTGCGTCGGCGCAACCGCATCGCGATCAATGAACGGGTGCTTCCACCCCATGGCGAGATCCAGACCCCACTGGACGACGAGGAAGTGCGCAACGCAGCATTGACGCTCAAGGTCCGTGGTGTCGAAGCGGTGATCATCGGTTTCATGTACTCGTTTCTCGACCGTAGCCACGAGCTACGGGCCAAGGCCATCGTTCAGGAGGTCATGCCAGGAGCGTTCGTCAGCTGCTCCAGCGAAGTGGTGGATGTCATGCGCGAGTACGAGCGCTTTTCCACCACGGCGATGAACGCTTACGTGGGACCCCGGACGTCGAGTTACCTGACCCACTTGTCGACTCAGTTGCGCGAAAACGGTATCCACGCGGATCTGCGCATCATGCAATCCAATGGCGGCGTGGCCACCGTGGAAAGCTGTTGCGAACGGCCGGTCAATATCCTGATGTCCGGCCCTGCCGGCGGGGTCATGGGCGGTCACTACTTCGCCAGCCTCGATGGCGAACGCAATATCATCACCGTCGACATCGGCGGAACCTCGGCGGACATTTCGACGCTGGTCGATGGCCAGATCAAAATCATGAACCCCCGCGACTCCTACGTCTCCGGGCACCCGGTGCTGGTGCCGATGATCGACCTCATCACCATCGGTGCCGGCGGCGGATCGGTGGCGTTCATCGATGCCGCCGGCGGCTTTCAGGTCGGCCCGCGCTCGGCGGGCTCCAATCCGGGGCCTGCGTGTTACAACCGTGGCGGCGTGGAGCCGACGGTCACCGACGCTAACATCGTCCTCGGACGGCTTGATTCCGACCAGATGCTCGGCGGCGACCTGCAGGTCGATTCCGCGCTTTCCTACAAGGCCATTGAAGAAAAAATCGCCAAGCCGCTGGGGATGGACGTGTACCAGGCCGCGCTGGGGATCCTCAAGATAGTTAACAACAACATGGCCCTGGCAATACGTTCCAACTCGGTAGCCAAAGGGATCGACCCGCGTGATTTCGTGTTGATGCCTTTCGGTGGCGCCGGTCCCGTGCATGGCCCGGCGCTGGCCGACGAGGTCAATGCCAAGTCGGTACTGATTCCTCCGGCGCCAGGCATCACCGCCGCCGCGGGGCTGCTGACCACCGATCTGCAATACGAGGCGCTAAGGTCGCTGCTGTGCAACCTGAACGACATCAGCGAGCTGAACATGGGCCACATCGATAAGGCGTTTCAGGGGCTTGAAACCGACATTCGCAAGCAGCTGGAAAACGATGGCGTCAACGAGTCCGACATGCAGCTGATACGCATCGCCGAGTGCCGTTATGACGGGCAAGGCTTCGAGTTGCGCTCGCGGGTACCCAGCGGCGCTGTCGACCGTGGGGCGATCGAGGAGGTCATGGCGCAGTTCCATC
Organism: Pseudomonas sp. m6p; assembly: GCF_055760375.1. Taxonomy (NCBI): domain Bacteria; kingdom Pseudomonadati; phylum Pseudomonadota; class Gammaproteobacteria; order Pseudomonadales; family Pseudomonadaceae; genus Pseudomonas; species Pseudomonas sp. m6p. The sequence continues at coordinate 3,501,853 of NZ_CM147084.1, read as the reverse complement.
GCGAGCACGAAAAAGACTACGGCTACTGCTTTAAAGACGCCACGGTCGAGGTCGTCAGCTTGCGGGTGATAGGCCATTCGCATTCGCGAAAACTGGAGTGGCAACCGTTGCCGCAGGCGCAGGACAGCGACACCCGGCAGGCTTTCCTCTATGAGCGCACGACGTGTTTCGATGACGGCCAGCGTCTGCCGACGCCACGCTATGACCGCAGCAAGTTGCGCGCGGGGCAATACATCGAAGGTCCGGCGATGCTGATGCAGCACGACTCTACGTCCTTGGTGCCCCCCGGCTGGATCGCCAAAGTGAGTGCATACGGCAACCTGATCATTTCCCGTTCGTAATCATTGAGGAGCAAGCCATGAGCCAGCAAAAGGTTGACCCCATTACCCTGCAAGTTATCAATGGTGCGTTGAAAACCATCGCCGAAGAGATGGGTCACGTGCTGTACCGCATGTCCTTTTCATCGATCATTCGCGAGTCCCAGGACATGGGGGCTGGTTTGTTCGATACCCGTTACCAGACCATCTGCGAATCCGAGTCGACGCCGATGCACATCGGCTCGATCCCCGCGTACTTGCGCGGTATCGAAGCCACGCTGCAGGGCAGCGCCTGGCATGAAGGCGATGTGGTCGTGCACAACCATCCCTATCACGGCTCCAGCCACAGCCCTGACCTGGCCATCATCATTCCGATCTTCCATGACGGTGAACTGGTGGGCTTTTCCGGTAATACCGCGCACCACATCGATATTGGCGCAGCGACGCCGGGCCTGATCATCGATGTCGGCGATGTCTACGCCGAGGGCATGCTGATGGCGGGCCTGAAACTGTACGAGAAGGGCGTTCGCAACGAAGCGCTGGTGCAGATGTTCAAGTACAACAGCCGCGCCTCCACGCAGTTGATTCGTGATATCGAAGCCCAGGTCGCGTCGGCGCAACTGGGGGTAAAACGGTTCAAGGAATTGCTCCAGCGTTATGGCAAGGATTTCAGCTTTGACGCGATCAACCAGTTGATTGATTACTCCGAAACGATCATGCGTCAGAAGATCCAGGAGATTCCGGACGGCGAATATAGCGCCGAGGGTTTTCTCGATGACGACGGTCGCCATCGTGATCAACGCTTGCCAGTGGTGGTGACGGTCAAGGTGCAAGGCGACTCGGTCATCGTTGACCTGACGGGCTCGGCGCCGCAGACGCTGACCGCCTACAACGTACCGTTCGAAGGCTCGTGCAAAGTGGCGGCGTTTGCCGCGTTTCGCAAGATTCTGCTTGATGCCTACACGACGCAAAGTCCGGTTCCGTCTAACGAAGGTTCATTCCGCCCGATTAGCGTCGTCGCACCGCTAGGCAGCATATTCAACCCGATTTTTCCGGCGGCGGCAGAGGCGCGTTTTACCCAGTGCAACCGCATGATCGACCTGATCATCAAGGCATTGGCACCGGTACTGCCAGAACGAATTATCGCGGGCAGTTCGGCGTCGATATCGTTTGCCGCGTACTCCGGTATCAAGCCCGGAGGCGATTACTGGGTGTTTCTGGAGGTTAACGAAGGGGCTTATGGGGGGCGGCCGAAATCCGATGGCCCGGATGCCATCGACAACCTGATGGCCAACACGCGCAACAATCCGATTGAAGACTTGGGTATGCACTTGCCGATGATCTGCGACCGCTACGAGTTGCGCGATGACGTCATGCCCGGCGCCGGTAAATACCGTGGTGGCATCGGCGTGGTGAAAGCTCAGCGGGTGCTGACCGACGGCTTTATCACCCACGAAAGCGAACGCCATTTCGACGTGCCCTGGGGGATTTTTGGCGGCTGCGATGGGGTGGTCGGGAAGACCGAAATTTATAATGTCGCGACCCCGGACCACATTGTCTCGATGCCCTCGAAATTTTCCGGCCATACCTCACGGGCGGGTGACGTCATGGCGTACTACTCGCCCTGCGGCGGCGGCTATGGCAACCCGCTCGAGCGCAGCGCACACCAAGTGGTGGAAGACGTGCTGGACGACTTCTGCAGCTTGGAACAGGCCTATGAAGTCTACGGAGTGGTGCTCGACCAGCACGTGCAACTGGATCTCGACGCCACGCTACAGCGACGCGCACAGCTGATGGCTCGCACGGCTTGAGGCGCTAGAGCCCGACTCGCCCGGTAACCGGTTGGCCCGGGCGAGGTCGAACTGACCCAGCGCTGTTTTCCCTGAAGACCCCCTGCACGGCCTGGCCTCTTTCGACGAGGCCAGCACCGCTGTGCGCCTAGAACTCACGGAGAGGTAGTTTCAATGACCGCCAATGCAACTGAAACCGCGGCTGGTTTGGCATCACCGATCAGCCATGCTGCTGTGTCCCGCAAAAATCTGTTGGAGCCGGCGATTCTGCCGATCAAACGGCAACAACGCTCGATCGGAACGCTGGGGTTTACCTGGATATGGATCGGCATCGCATTCATGATCGCGACCTTTCAGTTAGGCGCCACTGGAGTTTCCGGCCTCTCGCTGATCCAGGTGGTGCTGGTCATTCTGCTGGCCAACTTCATGCTGGCCTTGCTCATGACGCTGACGGCAGATATCGGCACCGAGCATGGCCTGTCCTTTGCGGTTTACCTGCGCGCACCCTTCGGCATCTATGGCACGCATATCCCTTCGCTGTTTAGAGGGGTGATTGCGGCGATCTGGTTCGGGATCCAGACCTATCTCGGCGCGCTGGCCTTGAGCGGCATCATCGAATACCTGACGGGGTTCGACAATTGGCCTCTCTGGTATGTGATCTTTGCCACGGTGCAGATCATCAACACGGCGATGGGTATCAAGGCAGTGGAGTTTCTTTCCTCGATTGCGGCGCCTGCGATCATCGCCATCTCGGTATGGATGTACCTGACCCTTGATGTACTCGCGTCCACCAAGGGTTTGAATATCTGGACCTTTGTCGGTGACAGGCAACTGACATTGACCACGCTGTTTCTGGCTAACGTGGCGTTCTGGTCAACCCTGGCCATCGATATTCCGAACATCACGCGCTATCTCAAGACACCCCTGGATTCCCGGCGTTTTTTCAAGCGCAATAAACATGTGCTGCTCGCCCAGTTGCTCGCGTTGCCATTGACCCAGACCTGGATTGCCCTGATCGGCGCGGTATCGTTCATCGCGGCTGGCGACTGGAACCCGATCAATGTTATCCAGGCGCAAAGCACGGGTATCAGTCTGATCGTACTGATGCTGCTGGTCGTTTTGGCACAGTGGTCAACCAACACGGCGGCCAATCTGATTCCGGCGGCACTGACCTTCGTCAACGCGGGCGCGCCGTATGTAAAATACCCCGTGGCCGTGGTGATCGCCGGCATCATTGGCACGCTGTCCATGCCTTGGGCCATCCTAGATAATCTGTTTGCCTTCCTGTTTTCCTATGGATCATTTCTGTCGGCGATCGGTGGCATCATGATCGCTGACTACTATTTGCTGAGACGCAGGCGCCTGAACGTTCCTGCACTCTATGAAGTGCAGGGGCAGTTTTTCTACTGGCGCGGCTTCAATCCGGCAGGGTTGCTGGCATGGAGCATTTCCAGCGCATTGGCGTTTTTTTCCGGGGATTGGGCGTTTGTGACTGGCTTTATCGGCGGCTTGGTGACTTACGCCGTGTTAATGAAGTACTGGGTGGTCAAGCGCTATCCGCAACTCGAATTGCTCAGCCCCGACAGTGATGAACTGCTGGCGACCAGCGTCGGAATGAACTGGAACTATGATCGGCACACCGACAGCTTTCACCGCACGGCGGTCAACAACCCCGACTGAGACCGGCGTGCCGGCATCGCAAAGTCCAGCCGCCTAGGCGGTCAAGTCTCGCAGTAATGCCTTGAACCGTCGTGCCGTCGGGGTTTCGTAATCCTCGTTCCAGGCTGCGATGGTTTGCACCCGCGGGTGGTCATTCGCCAACGGGACGATGATCACGCCTTCGCGCTGGATCTTGTAGGCGCATTCCGAGTAAATGGACACTCCCATGTTGGCGGCGACCAGGCCAAAGATGCCGATGCTGGTGGTCGCTTCCTGGATGATGTTCGGCGTAAATCCAAAGCGCTGGCACAGTTGGAATGACTGTTCGCGGAACAGGCTCCAGCCGCTTTGCGCACCGAAAATAAAACGCTCGTCCTTGAGTTGTTCGACCCGCAGGCTGGCGTGTCCGGCCAACGGGTGCCGTGCAGGAAGAATGACCACCATTCTTTCTTCGGCCACGGGCAGCGAGTCAATCCCTGCCACGGACACCGGGCCCAACAGGAAACCGACGTCGATCAGTAAGTCATTTATGGCTTTGTACTGCTCGTGGGACGGCATGTAGAGCAACTCTACGGTGACGTCCGGATGCAGCTCCTTGAAGCGCTCAAGAATGCCGGGTAAAGCGCCATTGATTGCAAAATCGTTGTAGGCGACTGTCAGATGGCCAATGTCACCGGCCGCTGCGCTGCGTGCTAAATCGACACCACGCTCGATATGCCGGAACGCCTGATTGCATTCCTGCAGGAACAGACGACCCGCTTCTGTCAGCGCTACCTGCCGGGTGGTGCGTTTGAACAACTCCGCGCCCAACTCTTCTTCCAGCCCTTTGATCAGGCGGCTCAACGCCGGTTGAGTGATGAACAACACGTCCGCCGCACGTTTGAAATGCAGGTGTTCCGCGACCGCTACGAAGGCTTTCATCTGCTTAAGATCGAAACGGACATTAATGCTCATATTGGTATCAATAATGCCAGATAATGAATTGGATGTAATTTATACCGCAGATTATCGTGAGTCCCAGGTCAAGGCAAACCTTAGATGCCGACCTTTTCCCAGAGCAGCGGAGAGACTTACTATGTCGCAAGAACTGATGGCCATGCTTGAGCGCGCTTTTGAAGAATCCACCAAGCTGTACAAGGAGAGAGGCTTTCAGCGCCGTATCGGTTTTGGCAAACGCCCGGCACTGATCAACGTCGATCTGGCAAACGCATGGACCCGTCCGGGTAACCCGTTCACCTGTGACAAAATCGACGACGAAATCATCCCTGGCGTGCAGCGCCTGATGAAAGCGTTCCGCGCCAACAAGTTTCCAATCGTGCATGTGACCACCTGCTACCAGAATACCGATCGCAATGACCCCAACACCGACATGGGCCAATGGCACAACAAGATCCCGGTGGATGTGGTTAATCAGAGTGATGAGAATCTCTGGGCCATCGACTCGCGCATCGCGCCGATCGATGGCGAATTCGTCCTGCTGAAAAAGCGCGCCAGCTCTTTCAGCGGTACCTCGCTGGCTGGCTATCTGCGTTCGGCCGGTGTCGACACTATCCTGGTCACCGGTGTGACCGCTTCGGCTTGTGTTCGGACAACATTGTGCGACGGCCTGGCGGAAGGGTTCCGCACCATCGCGGTAAAAGAATGCATTGGTGACCGTGTACCGGGTGCCGTGGCCTGGAACCTGTTTGACATCGACGCCAAGTTTGCCGATGTGGAAACGGTAGACACGTGCCTCGACTACCTTGCCACCGCTGGCCAGAAATAAGTCTGGACTTTATCGTCTTACGCAGTCGGATTCGGCCTTTCATAGCCAGCACTAGGGGGAGCTTTCTTACCTTTATCCAATGTCAGGCATCTATAAAAACCCCGGCAGGGCCAACCTCCGGGGTTTTGTTTTTCAGTCCATTACACAGCCAGTTCTTGGTGTTGAGCTTCGCGTTTTAGGCGTGGCAGGTCAGCCAGGATCGCCTCGCGCAGGCGCGTGCCAACTGCGCGATGGCCGCCGCACGCGACTGCTGATGTCCGGTGAGCACGTCTACGACCCGCTTCACGTGTTCGCGGTCTTGGCCTTGCGGCATCGAGCGACGAACACTGGTGCGCTGCAGTCCCAGCGCCTTACTCGGGCTCGGCGCTTTCACATACTGATCACCGCGAAGCGCGGCCATGGTCCGATTTACACTGGACAACCGGTTTTGCGCAGTCGCGATGGCCAGCTCACCTCGTTCAACTTGTTGGCGCAGATGTCCGGCGTAGTCCAGCAAGGTCTGCCAATTAATCTTCCGCGCATCGTTAAATCCTGGTCCATCCTCCGACCGACACCACTGAACAAACGCCTGCCAGCGATCACTGTGCGCTATGACCGTCCCGTAATGCCCTCCGCCAAACAGATCTTTCAGCGCTTGCGGCCCGGCATAGCTCAATTGCCGGCCATAGCCAAAATTGCGCCCATCCCGTCTACCGACCAATGCCATGATCGAACTCCTCTCGAAGCCAAAACTTTTAAAACCTTCCTCACGTCATCCCGCCAAGAATGCTGAGTGTTATCAGGGATCAAGGCCCCTGCGACCTGTGAGGGGTGTCCACTAACGCGGGACTGACGACTCCTTACGACCGGGAGCTTGGGCATCTCATGATCTGGCCTCCTGAACACTTCCGAAGAAGTGGGCGGGTGGAGGCCGCATTGGCTGACGAGACCAATGCCGCGAGATCCTGAGTCGGGTGAAGGCAGTGAAGCGATGACCGGGGCATGCCTGACTGTCAGTCAGGTGCAGTCCATTCCGTGGGCTGCGGCACCATCATCTGCATCGCTGTTGCTGGTGACTTCGGTTTGTCACGCCGATTGTCACGAGGGGGAATGCCGCAAAGCCTTGTACGAGGTGGGCTGCAGCAGCGGTAAGAGCGCCCGTCTCTTTCCGGGGAAAGAGACGGGCGCAGGTTGGCGCAGTGAAATGGCCAAGCGTATAGGTTGCTGCAAGACAGCTGGGTAGGGTGGGTTTTTCCGCAGGTAGGCAAAGCGAAGAAGTAGGCATCCATCACATGGGTAGTGACCGTGCGAGCTGCCGGACGCTAATCGCACTTGGGGGAGAACCACCACGGTGTGGCGTAGCCTTAAAGGTTCTGGCTACCTGGGTTGCTGTCAACGACAGCGCTTGCACGATCTTTTCTACGCCTGCGGATAGGTAGGGTCAAGGCTCGAATTTTCGAGAGCTCTGCGGCTGCGGATGAAATTATCCACCTCTGGAAGTCCGTGGTTTTCTGCAGACGGTTGCGTGGGCTTTCAGATTTTTTAAGTGAGGTCCCTCCAAGCAGGGCGGCGTTGCAGCCCTGCTTGGAGGGACCCGCGTGGACAAGCGGATCACCGAGATATGAAGACCGAGCGCTTACTCAGTTGCGCCATGTTTTGCTTTTAGTCGAGTGACGTTCGCACCCGTCTGATTGGCGAATTCGCGTGGGCTGACATGCTCCTGCTGATTAGCCTCAAGGTACCGACTCCACCAGTTCATGATCAGCCTGCGCTCCTCGATGAACTCGGCCTTGTGGATGTAGGCCGCTCGGACGTTGTTGCGTTCCTTGTGGCTCATCTGCCGCTCGATGGCTGCATCCGTCCACAAGCCCGACTCAATCAGTGCGCTGCAGGCCATCGAACGAAAGCCATGCCCGCAGATCTCTGTTTTGGTGTCGTACCCCATCTTCCGAAGCGCGCTGTTCACAGTGTTTTCGGACATCGGTTTCCAAGAATTGGTGTCGCCTGCGAAGACCAAGTCAAATTTGCCTGTGAGGACATGGATCTGTTCGAGCAGGGCTGCGGCTTGCGGCGATAAGGGTACAAGATGGATATCACCTGCCATCTTCGTACCCCTTGTGGAAAAGGGTACGCCTTCCAGCGCTGGCCGCGTGTCGGGTATTTCCCAGGCGCCACGCTTGAGGTCGAACTCGCTCCAGCGGGCGAAGCGCAGTTCGCTGGAGCGTACAAACACATGCAGAGATAGCATGACCGTCAGCCGGGTAAGTGCGCGGCCGTTATAGGTGTCGATCCGTTCTTGCAATTCAGGCAAGCGCGATAAGGGTAAAGCGGGGCGGTGGACGACCCGCGGGGCTTTGATCGAGCCTTCGAGGTCGTAAGCAGGGTTTACGGTGATAAGCCGGAGGCGCTTTGCCTTGCGCATGATGCTCTGCAGGTAGTTTTGTACCCTTAAAGCAACGTCTATCGTTCCTCGCTTCTTGATCGCTTCCAAGGGCTGCATAAGGTCGTGGGTGTCTAGGTCGACAATGGCGCGGGCACCGATCAGCGGGAAGAGGTGGGTTTTGAGGCGACTCATCACTGTCTTGGAATAGTCTGGTGCCCACTTGGCTGACATTTCCGTGTGCCAGTCCAGCGCAACGCTTTCAAAGGTGCGGCCTTTGATCAGGGCTTCCGTCTTGGCTTGGTTCTTGGCTCCTATGGGATCAATGCCATCCGCCAGCATTCGCTTGACCTCCAAGCGCTTGCGGCGCACATCGGCAAGGCCAACGACAGGGTAGTTACCGAATGAGGTCAGTCCTTCGCGTCCATCAGGTTTGACGTATCTGAGCCGCCAGCCTTTGCGGCCATTGGGTTGGACTAGAAGGTAAAGGCCGTCGCCGTCGAAAAGCTTGTAGGCGCGGTCTGTGGGCTTGGCCGAACGGCAAGCGGAATCGGAGAGTGGAGCAGTGGTGCGCGACATAAGGGTACTCCCTTTTATCGAATTGACCTTTACCCCAAACTCTACCCTTAAAACAGTTGGAATCCACCAGAATTCACCCGAGTCCGACGGAACGCCAAAACGAAAAAACCCGCCATAAGGCGGGTTTTTCGGGGGTTTCAGAGATTTTAGAAGCCTTCTCTGGAACCTTGTATGGCTCCACGACCTGGACTCGAACCAGGGACCCAATGATTAACAGTCATTTGCTCTACCAACTGAGCTATTGCGGAATTGGTGCGTATGTTACTGATTTAAAAAGACTAGTCAAGCTTTGCCGATTCTTTTTTTGCCGAACGGCTGTCAGCCGCCGAATGTAAGGGTGCCCATCAGCAGCTTTGCGTACAACGCCGTGGCCGCCAGTTGCACCAGCCACAGCGCCAGGCCGCCAAGGAATACCCCGGCCGCCACTTGCAGCACTAGGTTTTTGTCGCGTTTGGCCGGGGCGCGGGGGATGAAGTCATCCAGGTCGTCTCGGTCGGCGCGCAGGTTGTCGTTTTTCATGTGGGTTATTCCTGGATATATACGAAACCTGTGGGAGCGAGCCTGCTCGCGAAAGCATCGGATCAGTCGCCATGATCTTTGGCTGATACACCGATTTCGCGAGCAGGCTCGCTCCCACAGCTCAGATTTGTATGCAGTTTAGAGGGAATGTTGCATTCCTTCGGACAAATAAAAAACGGGAAGCCCCAAGGCTTCCCGTTTTTCATTGCCAGGCGAATCAGATGACCTGAACGATCGCATCCGTGACCGCTTTGATGTTGCTCTGGTTCAGTGCCGCGACGCAGATGCGGCCGGTGTCCAGGGCGTAGATGCCGAACTCGTTACGCAGGCGATGCACCTGTTCGGTGGTCAGGCCGGAGTAGGAGAACATGCCGCGCTGACGGCCGACGAAGCTGAAGTCACGCTGCGGGGCTTTCTCGGCCAGCAGGGCGACCATCTGCTCGCGCATGCCGCGAATGCGCAGGCGCATTTCTGCCAGTTCGGCTTCCCACTGGGCGCGCAGTTCCGGGCTGTTCAACACGGCGGCGACAACGCTGGCACCGTGAGTCGGCGGGTTGGAGTAGTTGGTGCGGATCACGCGCTTGACCTGCGACAGCACGCGCGCGCTTTCTTCTTTCGATTCGCTGACGATCGACAGGGCGCCCACGCGCTCGCCGTACAGCGAGAACGACTTGGAGAACGAGCTCGAAACGAAGAAAGTCAGGCCCGATTCAGCGAACAGACGCACCGCTGCGGCGTCCTCGTCGATGCCGTCGCCGAAACCCTGGTAAGCCATGTCGAGGAACGGCACGTGACCTTTGGCCTTGACCACGTCCAGCACATTCTTCCAGTCGGCCGGGGTCAGGTCGACGCCGGTCGGGTTGTGGCAGCAGGCGTGCAGCACAACGATCGAGCCGTTCGGCAGGGCATTGAGGTCGTCGAGCATGCCGGCACGGTTCACGTCGTGGGTGGCGGCGTCGTAGTAACGGTAGTTCTGCACCGGGAAGCCAGCGGTTTCGAACAGCGCACGGTGGTTTTCCCAGCTCGGGTCGCTGATGGCCACGACGGCGTTCGGCAGCAGTTGCTTGAGGAAGTCGGCACCGATTTTCAGCGCGCCGGTACCGCCGACAGCCTGAGTGGTGACAATGCGACCGGCAGCGATCAGCGGCGAATCGTTACCGAACAGCAGCTTTTGCACCGCCTGGTCGTAGGCGGCGATGCCGTCGATCGGCAGGTAGCCACGAGAGGCGTGCTGAGCAGCGCGAATGGTTTCGGCTTCGATCACCGCGCGCAGCAGGGGAATTCGCCCCTCTTCGTTGCAGTAAACACCTACACCCAGGTTGACCTTGGTGGTCCGGGTATCGGCGTTGAATGCTTCGTTGAGGCCCAGGATTGGATCGCGGGGTGCCATTTCGACAGCGGAGAACAGGCTCATTATTACGGCGGCTCTGAATGGAGAGTGGAGGGACGTGTCGCGCTCCAGCCGAATGCACTAGAGCGGTGCACAAACGGGGAGCTAGTATAGAGGCCATTACTGAGCAATGGCGACAGGCGATTCAGCTTTTCCGGCAAGTTTTTCCGATTATTTCTTGACCGTTAGTCGATTGGCTCTGTCAGAGACTTTACCGGATGTAGGACGTTTGCCTTGAAAGGCGAGGCAATCGGCTCCACATTGAGCACAATCTTCGTTTTTCCTTGGGCGACAACGGTCGTTTGCGGTCATCCCCGCGGCTCGGCTGTTTTCTGCGCGAGCCGCGATCCCAGAGGTGTGTATGTCCGAATTCCAGCTAGTCACCCGCTTCGAGCCTGCCGGCGATCAGCCAGAAGCGATTCGCCAATTGGTCGAGGGCATCGAAGCCGGGCTGGCGCACCAGACGCTGCTCGGTGTGACCGGCTCGGGCAAGACCTTCAGCATCGCCAATGTCATCTCGCAGGTACAGCGCCCGACGCTGGTGCTGGCACCGAACAAAACCCTCGCCGCGCAACTGTATGGCGAGTTCAAGGCGTTCTTCCCGAACAACGCCGTCGAATACTTCGTTTCCTACTACGACTACTACCAGCCCGAAGCCTATGTGCCGTCGTCCGACACCTTCATCGAGAAGGACGCGTCGATCAACGACCACATCGAGCAGATGCGTCTGTCCGCGACCAAGGCGTTGCTCGAGCGCAAGGACGCGATCATCGTCACCACGGTCTCGTGCATCTACGGTCTCGGTAGTCCGGAAACCTATCTGAAGATGGTGCTGCACGTCGATCGCGGCGACAAACTGGATCAGCGCGCGTTGCTGCGACGTCTGGCCGACCTGCAATACACCCGCAACGACATGGATTTTGCCCGCGCGACATTCCGCGTGCGTGGCGACGTGATCGACATTTACCCGGCTGAATCCGATCTGGAAGCGATCCGCATCGAGCTGTTCGATGACGAGGTCGAGAGCATCTCCGCGTTCGACCCGCTGACCGGCGAAGTCATCCGCAAGATGCCGCGCTTCACCTTCTATCCGAAGAGTCACTACGTGACGCCGCGCGAAACCCTGCTCGACGCCATCGAGGGGATCAAGGTCGAGCTGCAGGAACGTCTCGAATACCTGCGCAGCAGTAACAAACTGGTGGAAGCCCAGCGCCTGGAGCAGCGCACCCGATTCGACCTGGAAATGATCCTCGAACTGGGTTACTGCAACGGCATCGAAAACTACTCGCGCTACCTGTCCGGGCGTCCTGCCGGTGCCGCGCCGCCAACGCTCTATGACTACCTGCCGGCCGACGCCTTGCTGGTGATCGACGAATCCCACGTCAGCGTGCCGCAAGTCGGCGCGATGTATAAGGGCGACCGTTCGCGTAAAGAAACCCTGGTGGAATATGGCTTCCGCTTGCCGTCGGCGCTGGACAACCGGCCAATGCGTTTTGACGAGTGGGAAGGGGTCAGCCCGCAGACGATTTTTGTCTCGGCAACGCCGGGCAACTACGAGGCCGAGCATGCCGGGCGCGTGGTCGAGCAAGTGGTGCGTCCGACCGGTCTGGTCGACCCGCAGGTTGAAGTGCGCCCGGCGCTGACCCAGGTTGACGACTTGCTCTCGGAAATCACCAAGCGCGTGGCGGTCGAGGAGCGGGTGCTGGTCACCACGCTGACCAAACGCATGGCCGAAGACCTCACTGATTATCTCGCCGACCACGGCGTGCGCGTGCGTTATCTGCACTCGGACATCGACACCGTCGAGCGGGTCGAGATCATCCGCGATCTGCGCTTGGGCACCTTCGATGTGCTGGTGGGGATCAACCTGCTGCGTGAAGGTCTGGACATGCCGGAAGTGTCGCTGGTAGCGATTCTTGACGCCGACAAGGAAGGCTTCCTGCGTTCCGAGCGCTCGCTGATCCAGACCATCGGCCGGGCTGCGCGCAACCTCAATGGCCGGGCGATTCTCTACGCCGACCGCATCACCGGCTCGATGGAGCGGGCGATTGGCGAGACCGAGCGTCGTCGCGACAAGCAGATTGCCTTCAACCTCGCCAACGGCATCACGCCCAAAGGGGTGTTCAAGGACGTCGCCGACATCATGGAAGGCGCCACCGTGCCCGGCTCGCGCAGCAAGAAGCGCAAGGGTATGGCCAAGGCTGCCGAAGAAAACGCCAAGTACGAAGCCGAACTGCGCTCGCCGAGCGAAATCACCAAACGCATTCGCGCGCTGGAAGAGAAGATGTATCAGCTGGCGCGGGATCTGGAATTTGAGGCGGCGGCGCAGATGCGCGATGAGATTGCCAAACTGCGTGAGCGGCTTTTGGCGGTTTGAAGCCTGATGCTAAACCTGTAGGAGCTGCCGGAGGCTGCGATCTTTTTATCTTGTTTTTTACAATCAAAAGCAAAAGATCGCAGCCTTCGGCAGCTCCTACAGGGTTGTGTTCAGTTTAATGCGCTTCCCCAGCCTTCAGCCCCTCTGGCAATTTTTTGGTCAACAAAATCGCCAACATGCTGACTCCCAGCGCAATCCCGACAAAGTGAAACGCATCGTTGTAAGCCATGATCAGCGCCTGCTGATGCACGATCTCGCTCAACTTGCCCAACGCCGCCGTGTCACTGCCAAAACGGTCGGTCATCGACGCCAGCCGCTCGGCCACTTGCGGATTGGTCGGCACCACCGCTTCACGCAAATAATCGAAGTAGGTTTTGGTGCGTGCATCCAATAGCGTGGCGAGCAGGGCGATGCCGATCGCGCCGCCGAGGTTGCGCAGGATGTTGAACAGGCTCGATGCCGACCCCGCGTCCTGCGGCAGGATGTACGCCGTAGCGATCAGCGAAATGGTGACCATGATCAGCGGTTGACCCAGCGCGCGGATGATCTGGATCTGATTGAACTGCGGCCCGGCGAAATCCGGGTTGAGCACCCCCGACGAAAAACTCGCCAGCCCGAACAGTCCGAAGCCCAGGGTGCACAGCCACTTCGGTGAAACGAACTTCATCAGTTTCGGCACCAGCGGAATCAGGAACAGCTGCGGCACGCCCATCCACATGATCACTTCGCCGATTTGCAGGGCGTTGTAGTTCTGGATCTGCGCCAGGTACAGCGGCAGCAGATAAATCGAGCCATACAAGCCGACACCCATGCCCAGGCTGGAAATGCTCGATAGGCCGAAGTTGCGATTGCGCAGGATGCCGAGGTTGATCAGCGGGCTGGGTTTGGAGATCTGCACGATGACGAAGGTGATCAGGCTGAGGAGGGCGATGCTGCCGAGGGTCACGATCAGGTTCGATTCCAGCCAGTCCTTGCGGTGGCCTTCTTCGAGAAAGACTTGCAGGCAGCCGAGGCCGACACCCAGCGTGAGAATCCCGGTGTAGTCGGTGCTTTTCAGCAGCTCCCAGTGCGCTTCTTTCTTCTCCAGCCCGTACATCAGTCCGGCGATCATGATCAGCCCCGGCGGGATGTTGATGTAGAAGATGTATTCCCAGCCCCAGTTTTCCGTGAGCCAGCCGCCGAGGGTCGGTCCGATGGACGGGGCGAAGGTCGCGGTCATGGCGAACATCGCCATGCCTTTGGCGCGATGGTGTTCGGGGAGTTTGATCAGGGTCAGGGTGAATGCCAGCGGGATCAGTGCACCACCGGTGAAGCCCTGCATGGCGCGAAAGACGATCATGCTTTCAAGGCTCCAGGCCATCGAGCACAGCAACGATGACACCAGAAACCCCAGCGACACCCACACCGCCAGCCGTCGTGCCGAGAGCAACTGCACCAGCCACGCGGTCAGCGGAATCATGATGATTTCCGCCACCAGATAGGAGGTGGAAATCCACGAGCCTTCTTCCAGTGTCGCCGACAGCGCGCCCTGAATGTCCTTGAGCGAGGAGTTGGTGATCTGAATGTCGAGCACTGCCATGAAGGCGCCAAGCATCACGCTCATCACCGCGATCCAGTCCCGCCGGGTCGGTTCGCCGACCGGGCGGATCAGTTGATCACCGGCCATTGTCTGGGGCGTCTTTGATGTTCACGGTGGCGGTGACCGACATGCCCGGACGGATCTTGCCATGCAACGGATTGTCAGCCTTGAACGTCAATTTCACCGGAATCCGCTGCACGACTTTGGTGAAGTTGCCGGTGGCGTTATCCGGCGGCAACAGGCTGAACTGTGCACCCGAGGCGGCGAACAGACTGTCGACACGCGCCTCGATCGGCGTGTCGCTGTAGGCGTCGAAAGTCAGTTCGGCTTTTTGGCCGGGGACCATGTGGCCGATCTGCGTTTCCTTGAAGTTGGCCTGCACCCAGATGTCTTCGTCCGGGACGATCGACAGCAGGTACGCGCCGGCCTGCACCACTTGGCCGTTGCGCGCGGCACGCTGGCCGACCATGCCGCTGATCGGCGCGTGAATGTCGCTGCGAGTCAGGTTGAGTTCGGCTTGCGCCAGATCGGCGCGGGCGTTGGCGATCTGCGCGTCGAGGCGTTTGATCTCGGCGGTCAGTGCGTTGACCTGCTGGCGCTGGCTCTGCGCATCGGCCTGAGCCTTGGCCACTTGCGAGCGGGCAATGTGATTGTCGGCGGAGAGGGTGGTGACCCGTTCCTCGGACACAAAACCAGGCTTGCGCAAGGCTTCAGCGCGAGACAGATCTATCTGCGAGCGACCCAGCGATGCCTGGGAGGCGGCCACTTGCGCGTCGCTGGCGGCGATCAGGCTCGATTGCTGAGTCAGTTTGCTTTGCGCCTGCAAGCGCTCGGCTTCGCGGGTGGCGAGGGCGGCATTGGCGCGATCGACCGCCAGGCGGAAATCATTGGGTTCGAGGCGCACCAGCAACTGGCCTTTTTCCACGTGCTGGTTGTCCTGCACCAGCACTTCGTCGATGCGCGCGCTCAACTGGCTGGAGACGCGGGTGATCTCGCCCTGGACATAGGCATTGTCGGTGCTTTCATAAAAGCGTCCCTTGAAAAACCAATGGGCGAAGAAGCCCCCGGCAATCAACAGAACCAGCAGCAGGAAAACGAACAGGCGACGCTTGAGTTGGGCAGGCATGGGCAAACTGTAGTCGAGGAATTGTAAGGAAAGTTATCAGGGGGTGAATCTGGCACGAAGCCGATAAACGGTAAATGCCGTCGACCGATATTCGGCCATTCGCCACGCTCTATGGGCGTTCCAGCCGCAAACTTGGCTTAAATGCCCTGCCCGCTGGAGCGGGGCGGGTGTCGCCTGTTACCATTCGCCGCTTGATTGTTTTGCTTTTCATTCTTTTCGAGACATGCCATGACCACCGTCCGCACTCGCATCGCGCCATCGCCTACCGGGGACCCCCACGTAGGTACCGCTTACATCGCATTGTTCAACTACTGCTTTGCCAAGCAGCATGGCGGTGAGTTCATCCTGCGCATCGAAGACACCGACCAGTTGCGCTCGACCCGCGAGTCCGAGCAGCAGATCTTCGACGCCCTGCGCTGGCTGGGGATCGACTGGAGCGAAGGCCCGGACGTCGGCGGCCCGCACGGCCCGTACCGGCAGAGCGAGCGTGGCGATATCTATCAGAAGTATTGCCAGCAACTGGTGGACATGGGCCATGCATTCCCATGCTTCTGCACCGCTGAAGAACTGGACCAGATGCGCGCCGAGCAAATGGCGCGCGGCGAAACCCCGCGTTACGACGGCCGCGCGCTGCTGCTGTCCAAGGAAGAGGTCGCGGCGCGTCTGGCCGCTGGCGAGCCGCACGTGATCCGCATGAAAGTGCCGACCGAAGGCGTTTGCGTAGTGCCGGACATGCTGCGTGGCGATGTCGAGATCCCGTGGGATCGCATGGACATGCAAGTGCTGATGAAGACCGACGGCCTGCCGACGTACTTCCTCGCCAACGTGGTCGACGACCACCTGATGGGCATCACTCATGTGCTGCGCGGCGAAGAATGGCTGCCATCGGCACCGAAACTGATTCTGCTGTACGAATACTTCGGCTGGGAGCAACCGGAGCTGTGCTACATGCCGCTGCTGCGTAACCCGGACAAGAGCAAACTGTCCAAGCGCAAGAACCCGACCTCGGTGACGTTCTATGAGCGCATGGGCTTCATGCCCGAAGCGATGCTCAACTACCTCGGTCGCATGGGCTGGTCGATGCCCGACGAGCGCGAGAAGTTCTCGCTGCAGGAAATGGTCGACAACTTCGACCTCAAGCGTGTGTCCCTCGGCGGGCCGATCTTCGACATTGAGAAGCTGTCGTGGCTCAACGGCCAGTGGCTGCGTGACCTGCCGGTGGAAGAATTCGCCGCGCGCGTGCAGAAGTGGGCGTTCAATTCCGAGTACATGATGAAGATCGCGCCGCTGGTTCAGGGCCGCGTGGAAACCTTCAGCCAGGTTGCACCGCTGGCCGGGTTCTTCTTTGCCGGTGGCGTGAACCCGGATGCCAAGCTGTTCGAATCGAAAAAGCTTTCCGGTGATCAGGTGCGTCAGTTGATGCAGTTGATCCTGTGGAAGCTGGAAAGCCTGCGTCAGTGGGAGAAGGACAGCATCACCGCAACGATTCAGGCGGTGGTCGAATCCCTTGAGCTGAAGCTGCGTGACGCAATGCCGCTGATGTTTGCCGCGATCACCGGGCAGGCAAGCTCGGTATCGGTACTCGATGCGATGGAAATCCTCGGCCCGGACCTGACCCGTTTCCGTCTGCGCCAGGCTATCGACCTGCTGGGTGGCGTGTCGAAGAAAGAAAACAAAGAGTGGGAAAAGCTGCTGGGCGCTATCGCCTAAGCGCTTGCGGCTTGTGTAGGAGCTGCCGAAGGCTGCGATCTTTTGCTCTTGCTTCTAAAGACCAACGGCAAAAGACCGCAGTCTGCGCCAGCTCCTGAAGGTCGGCGGTGTGCGTAAACCTCCCGGATTTTCGGGGGGAGGGTGGTAAGTGATTGTTATGCCGACAAAAAACTTTGAAATTTTTCAAAAATAAGTTTGACAGGCTTTCGATACGCCCTTAAGATTCGCCCCGTCCTCAGCGATGACATCAACGATGAGGGGCTATAGCTCAGCTGGGAGAGCGCTTGCATGGCATGCAAGAGGTCGACGGTTCGATCCCGTCTAGCTCCACCAATTTACACTTCGAAGCCTGGCCACACCGGCTCCGAAGCGATCAACACTCAGCGTTGATCAGTTGTATGGAAGGGTTTGCGTCCCCTTCGTCTAGTGGCCTAGGACACCGCCCTTTCACGGCGGTAACAGGGGTTCGAGTCCCCTAGGGGACGCCAGTTTTACAGAAGCGATGTTGCAAGATGTCGCTCCGCCGCGAGGCGAAAAATCCGGGGCTATAGCTCAGCTGGGAGAGCGCCTGCATGGCATGCAGGAGGTCAGCGGTTCGATCCCGCTTAGCTCCACCAATTTTACAGTTCAAGGTCTGGCCACACCGGCCTTGAATCAGATCAGATCTCAGCACTGATCAGCTGTATAGAAGGGTTTGTGTCCCCTTCGTCTAGTGGCCTAGGACACCGCCCTTTCACGGCGGTAACAGGGGTTCGAGTCCCCTAGGGGACGCCACGATTACCCGCTCTGCGGGATTTATAAGGGTCATTCAATTATTGAATGGCCCTTTTGTTTGTCTGGCGTTTGGCCAACTCTCCATTTTCCTTACACTGTGCTTCAGACCAGCGGTCATATCCTCGACTTGCAGAATATTATTATGCGAATAATATTCTAGTCGTAATATTCGGAGGCAACGATGAACGATAAAAAAGCTCAAACCCGCGAACGCATCCTCAAGGCTGCCAGTGCTGCGCTGATGCAGCGGGGGCCGGCGGACCCCAGCGTAGGCGAAGTGATGGGCGCCGCCGGCCTGACCGTCGGTGGTTTCTACGCGCACTTCGAAAGCAAGGACGCCATGATGCTCGAAGCGTTCAAGCAACTGCTCAGCCGTCGACGCGACCTGATTGCCGACATGGACGCCGAGCTGACCGGCGAAGAGCGTCGCGCCCTGGTTGCTGCGTTCTATCTGTCGCGCAAGCATCGGGATTCCAGCGACGCTGCGTGCCCGATACCGGCTTCGATTGGCGAACTGGGGCGTCTGCCGGAATCCTTCCGCATCGCACTGAACGAACACCTGGAACTGATGATTGCGCAGTTGGCGTCCAGCCCCGAGGACACCGACAAGGCATTGGCCGATGTGGCGTTGATGGTGGGTGGTCTGGCGCTGGCACGCGCGCTGGGCCCGGGCGATTTATCCGATCGATTGCTGCGCGCTGCCAAGTCGGCGGTGCGTTGACCTGAAGGCAACACGCCTGAGGAGAGAGCGATGAACACGTTGAAGTGGGTTCGTGGCGTTAATGGCACCTTGGGCTGGATTGCACCAAAGCGGGTGGCGAGCAAAATGCGCGCAGCGTTCATGACGCCGCGCACGTTGCCGCTGCGCGATTGGGAGCTGCCGCTGCTGGCGAGCTCCGAACGCATTACTTTGCGCTTTGGCCTGTCGGCGCTGCGCTGGGGCCAAGGCCCGGCGGTGCTGCTGATGCACGGCTGGGAAGGGCGACCCACGCAGTTTGCGGCGTTGATCACCGCGCTGGTCGAGGCCGGTTACACCGTCGTTGCTCTGGACGGTCCGGCTCACGGCCGCTCGCCGGGGCGCGAGGCCAATGTCGTACTGTTCGCACGCGCCATGCTCGAAGCGGCCGCCGAACTGCCACCGCTGCAAGCCGTCATCGGCCACTCCATGGGCGGCGCCAGTGCCATGCTCGCGGTGCAACTGGGGCTGCGTACCGAAACCCTGGTCAGCATCGCGGCGCCCGCACGGATCCTCGGCGTGCTGCGCGGTTTCGCCCGCTACGTCGGCATGCCGCCGCGGGCACGATCCGCCTTCATCCGTCAGGTCGAGCAGGACGTCGGCATGCGCGCCGCCACCCTCGATGTCGCGCACTATCAATTGGATATGCCGGGCCTGATCGTGCATGCCGAGGACGACACTTTCGTCTCGGTCAAAGAATCGCAATTGATCCACGAGTCCTGGTTCGACAGTCGCCTGCTGCGCCTGGAAAGCGGCGGTCACCAGCGCGTGCTGGCCGACCCTCGAGTGGTTGATGGCGTGTTATCACTGTTGGCGGGGCGCAGCCTTCAGGCGCGGCAATCGGCCTGACATCCGTTACACTGCCCCGGTTGAATAATCTGACCGGGAGTGGGGCATGGGCTGGGATCGGGCAACGCCGTTCACCATTGATCTGCAAGTAGGCGCCGAGGACATCGACGGGCTGGGCCACGCAAACAACGCGGTGTACGTGACCTGGCTTGAACGCTGCGCCTGGCGCCACTCGCAGCGTCTGGGGCTGGATCTGGTCGAGTACCGGCGCCTGGATCGGGCGATGGCCGTGGTGCGGCACGAAATCGATTACCTGGCGGCGGCCTATGAAGGCGACGAACTGCAACTTGCAACCTGGATCGTCGATTGGGATCAGCGTCTGAAAATGACCCGGCACTTCCAGCTGATCCGCCCCAGCGACAACGCCACCCTGCTGCGCGCCCAGACCACCTTCGTCTGCATTGAACTGTCCACCGGCAGACCCAAGCGCATGCCGGCGGAGTTCATCGAGGGTTACGGCCCGGCGATCCAGTCCCCAGCCTGACCCAATCCCTGTAGGAGCTGCCGCAGGCTGCGATCTTTAAAAATCAAAGTCAAAAGATCGCAGCCTGCGGCAGCTCCTACAGGTGGTCGTGGGTTTAAACGGCTTAATCCAGTAAACTGCCGCACGTTTTTTCTTCCTGAGTAGTGTTTTTCCCATGCAAATTGCCCTGGCGCCCATGGAGGGGTTGGTCGACGACATCCTGCGCGACGTGCTGACCCGCGTTGGCGGCATCGACTGGTGCGTGACCGAATTCATTCGGGTCAACGATCAGCTGCTCACCCCGGCTTATTTCCACAAGTTCGGCCCGGAGCTGCTCAACGGCGCCCGCACCCGTTCCGGCGTGCCGCTGCGCGTGCAATTGTTGGGTTCCGATCCGGTGTGCCTGGCGGAAAACGCGGCGCTGGCCTGCGAACTCGGCTCGCAAGTGATCGACCTGAACTTCGGCTGTCCGGCCAAGACCGTCAACAAGTCCCGGGGTGGGGCGGTGCTGCTCAAGGAGCCGGAGCTGCTCAACTCCATCGTCGAGCATGTGCGTCGCGCCGTGCCGGCACACATCCCGGTCACCGCGAAAATGCGCCTGGGTTTCGACAGCCCGGACGGCTCGCTGGTCTGCGCCACGGCGCTGGCCGAGGGCGGCGCCGAGCACATCGTGGTGCATGCCCGGACCAAGGTCGATGGCTACAAGCCGCCAGCGCATTGGGAGTGGATTCCGCGGGTGCAGGACGTCGTCAAGGTGCCGGTGTTCGCCAACGGTGATATCTGGAGCGTCGAGGACTGGCGCCGCTGCCGCGAGATCAGCGGCGTCGAAGACATCATGCTCGGTCGCGGTCTGGTATCGCGCCCTGATCTGGCTAGGCAGATCGCCGCCGCGCGCGCTGGTGAAGAGGTGGTCGAGATGAGCTGGGCTGAGCTGCTGCCGCTGATTCAGGACTTCTGGCTGCAAGCCAAGGCGCAGATGACTGCACGTCAATCGCCGGGTCGCTTGAAGCAATGGCTGGCGATGCTGACGCGCAATTATCCCGAGGCGACCGAGCTATTTACTGTGCTGCGTCGCGAGACAGAACCGGACCAGGTCTCGCGTTTACTGGGTTTGCCGGTCGCCGAAGCGGCCTGAAAAAAATCTTCAAATACTCTCTTGAAATCATTTTGGTGGTCCCTATCTAAGGGTTACGCGATGCCGAATTCGGGTCGCGGAGACACAAAAACTTGCTGATTGTTTTCAGGAGATTTGAACCATGAGTACTGCATTTTCCCTGGCACCACTGTTCCGTTCCTCGGTGGGTTTCGACCGTTTCAACGACCTGTTCGAAACCGCGCTACGCAACGAGCCAGGCAGCACCTACCCACCCTACAACGTGGAAAAACACGGTGACGATCAATACCGCATCGTCGTGGCGGCCGCCGGTTTCCAGGAAGAAGACCTGGAGCTGCAAGTCGAGAAGGGTGTGCTGACCATCAGTGGCGGCAAGCGTGATGCCAACGAAGGCGTGACCTTCCTGCATCAAGGCATTGCCCAGCGGGCTTTCAAGCTGTCCTTCCGCCTGGCCGATCACATCGAGATTAAGGCCGCCGATCTGAGCAACGGTCTGTTGAGCATCGACCTGTTGCGGGTGATCCCGGAAGAAGCGAAAGCCAAGCGTATCCCGATCAACGGGGCGCAAAAGCCGGTTCTGCAGCACTGAGTCACGTGCAGACACAAAATGCCTGAACAGGCGCTGAGCCGCTGAATGAAGGCCCCGATCCGTCGGGGCCTTTTTTGTGGGCGCAAGAAAAGCGCTGTTCGACTTTGCCCCTGACAGCGGTTTCTCTACAATCCGCCGCAGTTTTGCCGGCCCCACTCCTTGGCGGTCGGCCTGGAGCCTTTTTTCATGGACGAGATTCAACAGCGCTGGCTGTGCGCCCTTTCTGCACCAATGGCTGCGCTCAATACCGGCGCCGGGTACGACGACCCCGCGTTCTGCGACGACCACTACATCGATCTGAAAGACAGCTGGGGGATCGATGATCGGCGGCAATTGTTCGACATGCTCGAATGGATGACCGATGACGGCCATGCCAAGCACCTCAGCGGTGCCTATCTGGCTTGGCAGCGTTGTCTGCCGAGTCAATGGCAGGCGTTGCTCGAAGAATTAAGCCCCCGCGAGCGTGTCCTGCATGAATTCGCCAGCCGTACGTTCGGCAGTTGCGGTCCTGGGGGGATTTTGTCCTGGGATTATGGGCGGATGGGGTTTCTACTGCGGTGTGCGGTACGCAATCAGTGGATCGATTTGGTCGAGAGCAACTGGCTGCACAGTCGCTTGGCCATCAGGGCGCAATTTCACTACGGCAACTGGATGGATTATTTCAATGGTTTTGTGGTGGGGCGGACCTTTTGGTGCTGCCTGAGCGCTAGCGATGACGAGCTGGCTTGCGAACTGGACCGACAGGGCAACAGCGCCCATAACCTGCGGATTACTCGTGGCCTTGCGCAGAATATTCCGCACTTTCTGGCTGATTTGCCTTGGCACATGGAAATTGAGCTGTCGCCACGGCCGGCATCGCTCAAGGAGTTCGACTGGTCATGAGTTGCTGGATCCGACTGGGCATCGAGCCTACTACTGACGAAACCCTGATTCGCAATGCCTACCGCGCACGCCTGCCGGCGCATCATCCAGAGACCGATCCGGAGGGTTTTCAGGCGTTGCGCATGGCTTACGAAAACGCGATGCGTCTGGCGCGTGAGGAAGAGGAGGACGAGTCCGAAGAACAGTCCGAAGAGGCAGAGCAGGAGATCGTCGCGATCCCTCAGGCGTTCGTGAATTTCTGCGAGCTGCTTGATGATCCCGCGCGGCGGTTCAATTTCGCGGCATGGCAGTCATTTGTCCTGGCACTGGATGAATTGTCACTGGATGAGCTCGATGAGCTCAGTTGGGGGCTCTACCACCGGATGGCGGGTGCCGGTCCGTTGTCCTACCGTTGCGCGAACCTGTTGGCCAGGCGAATGGCCTGGGATCGACAGTTGCTCGATCTGGAGTTCGACGATGCACACCGGGTGGAAGCCTTTCTGCAGCGAATCGAAACGCCCGACCCATTCGACACGGATTTGATGAGCGCCTGGTCAGAGGCTGCGCAGACTGAATCGCTGTGGTACGCCCGTAGTCTCGACTTCATCTTCTCTCAGCGCCCCCTCCATGAGTTCGCCGACTTCGCCAGTCAGCACACGTGCTTGCCGTTGCCGGATGATGCTGTGTTCATCAAGCGCTTGCTGGTGCAGTTCACTCAAGCGGGAATCGCTGCGTCGACATTTTTGCAGTGCTGTGTCGAGCAGCAACTTGCAGCTCCGGATGATGTGGACTGGCTGTACTTGCTTGCGTGTCAGAACAGCTTGTTGGGCCGGGACGATCATGCATTGCCTTGCTGGATCCGGCTGTGGAGCGAACATCGTCATCCGATGGCTGAAAGCCGTCTGCTGGAACTGTGTGCCAAGCGACAGCCGACCTTTCTACCGCTGCTGATTCAGGCATTCGATCGTCTGCAGGACTGCGCTGACTGGTCCGAGGATCTCGGGGATGAGTGCCAGGTCTATGGCAGTCCGTCACAGCGCCCGGAGACGCTGAATCGTTGGCTGGATGTCGGGCAGTTGCAGCTTGATAGTCTGGCGCAGAGCTTTGTCGACTGGCGCATGACGGGCGATGAACTCCCATTGCTAGCACAGTTGTTGGGCGAAAATGCCGACAGCCGATTGTTACAACTGTACCGACACGCGTGGGCGTTGCATCGGGGGGATTCAGCGTTGCTGCAGCAGATTCTGGATGCGCCGCTGCCGGTCGATGCGCTCGAAAGCCTGGTGCTGAGCGGTTTCAAATATCAGGCCGGGCAGCATCTGCGCTGGTTGAACAGTGCCCCGATTGCGCAGGCGATGGACGCTTTCTGCGAGGCGGACGCGATTTCGCGGAACTTGCCCGAGGTGCTGACAAAAGGCGAAACGCACAAGGTCTGTCGTTTGTGGCTGCGGCGCTTGCGGCCCTACAGCGCCGCCGCGCTGGAGCGAATGGCCGAAGCGTTCAGCCTGAGCGCCGTCAAAGACGACTGCGACTTGTCCGAACTCGATCTGCTGCTGCAGTTGAGCCGTCGCGGTATTGAATTGCCGCCGGTTGGCCTGGGGCAGGCCACATGGGAATGGAATGCCCAGACCCTGTTTTTACTGGCGTTGCTGGAGCAGCCCGGGCGTTGGCTGCAGTTGATTGATGCACAGTGCCTGCAGCGCCTGGCATTCAATCCTGCTCATCCTTTGGCTCGGTTGCAGCCACTGTTGCAGCGCTTGCGGCGTGAGCAAGGCAGTTGCGACGGTTTACTGGGATGGCTGCAAGGCGATGATCCGGTTCATGGTGTGTTGGTGCAGCAATTGTTCAGCGTGCAACAGGCTCTCGACAGCGCCAGATTGCCTGCCAATACCTTGCTTTACACCTGCGTCGAAAGCGACCGGGAAGCCTGCGGTGACGATCTGCTGGGTTTGTTGATGTTCTGGGGCGTGCTCTATCACGACCCGAGCCTGGGCGCCGAACAGCATCGTGCCTTGTTGCAGTCGATCGCGGCGGTCAGTTGTGAGGACGACTGGTTCGAAGGTTTTCGTGACGGCTTGATCAAGGGCCAGCCGGTGTGGCCGCCGCGCAAGGTGTTGACGGATTTCGGTGTCGACAAACTGCTGGCCTATGAGGCACTGGACGCACTCAAGTCCCTGATTCGTTATGGCGCTGCCGGAGTGCCGAAAACGCGCGTACTGCGCCAATTGCAGCAGGGCAAGGATGACGTGCAGAATAGTATCGGGTTACGACTGGCATTGTGTGCCTTGCTGTCCTGGTCCGAGCGTTTATTGCTGGCCAACAGCAATATTCAGCCGGTACCGGCGAGCGCGATCTGGCGCCTGGGGTCGCGGTTGGGGCGCAAGGCTTTTATTGCTCAGGTCCTGGCGTGTGTGGTGATTGCGCCGGTGGCGGGTCTGATCAGTGGTACCACGGTCTCTGGCATTCTGATCCTGTTACTCGGTGTCCTGCTGTTGCTCGTCGCCATTCTCCGCCGGTTGCACGATATGGGCCGGGGCATTCCCACCTTATTGATATTCATGGCGCTGTCACCGGTCCTGCCATTTTTGCCATTGGTGCTGTTCGGTTTTCCGGGAGATAAATTACCCAACCGCTACGGCGTGCCGCCGGACAGCGGTGGTAGCGACATGCTGTCCGGCGGCCTGCAGGCCGCATTACGCCGGCTCAACGGCTAAAGGCGCAGTTGATCCAGCGCCTTGTTGAGCTCCGAGCGGTGGCTGGCAATCTCTGACGGTTGCTGGCCGCCGAGTACCGTAGTGAACCTGTGCAGCCATTCGGCAATGCTTTCGCGTTGTGTGCCGAGGCTCTGCATCCACGCGCGCTCCAGGCGGGCCAGCAATGTGCGGTTGGGTAATGCATCACGTGGATGGACCTTCAGTGTGGACAGTCGGTTGTGGCTTTCCCTTCGCGCCTGTTCATCCAGCCCCGTGGGGCTGTGGTCAATGCTGTGGCTGTGGCGATCACCGGTCTCGAGCAGCGTGACGTCGACTTCGAGCAACCCATTGATGTCGTAACTGAAGCGCACATCCAGTTCCTGAATGTGCTCGCAAGGCGTCAAGTCGACATCGAAAGCCTCAATCAGGATGTTGTCACGTACCCACGGCCGTTCGCCCTGATAGACCGCAATGCGGATCTGTGCCTGACGGGGATGGGTGGTGTGATAGCGCTCCACCCGTGACGTCGGGATGATGGTGTTACGTTCGATGATCGGCGAAAAGGCACCGTCGATACCGTTGCCGCGCATGGTCGCAATCCCCAGCGTGTAAGGGCAGACATCGGTCAGGATCAACTCTTCCACCGCACCATCTCGCGCCTTGCACGCAGCTTGCGTGGCCGCGCCGAGTGCAACGATGGTGTCCGGGTCGAGATGCCGATACGGCAAGCGACCGAACAGCGTGGCGACCATCTGCTGCACCGCTGGCATCCGCGTGGCGCCACCGACCAGCACCAGGCTGTCGAGATCCCTAGGCTTCAGGCGTGCATCGCGCAGAGCCTGTTCGATCGGTGCGCGCAATCGTGCGAGCAATGGCTCCCAGATCTTCACGGCGGCGGCTTCGTCCAGCGTCCATTCAAATGACCGATCGGCATGGTGCCAGCGCAATGATTGGGTGCCTTCGCCGAGTTTGCACTTGAGCTGTTCCAACGCGTCGCCAAGGCTGGCCATGCCTTGAGCATCGATCATTGACGGGGCCAGTTGCCAGTTTTTCAGGCAGGCTTGCAACAGCGCAGCGGTGAAGTCTTCGCCACCGAGGAAGTTGTCGCCGGTGGAGGCATGCACTTCGATCAGCGGCAGTGCGTATTCCAGCACCGTGACGTCGAAGGTGCCGCCACCCAGATCGAAGATCAATGTGCGCTCGAACTTTTGCTCGTGCAGCCCGTAGGCCATCGCGGCAGCGGTCGGTTCATTGATCAGGCGCGTGACGGTGAGGCCGGCCAGTTCGGCGGCGAACAGGGTGCGCTTACGTTGCTCGTCACTGAAATACGCTGGCACCGAAATTACAGCTTCCGATACCGGGTAGCCGAGAAATGCTTCGGCGTCCTGTTTGAGCGAGCCGAGCACCAGCGCCGACAATTCTTCCGGGCTGAAGTGGCGCTTCCCGAGTTCGATCCGCTTGTCGCTGCCCATGAAGCGCTTGAAGGCAGCGGCTGTGCGATCGGGATGCGTGGTCAGGCGAGCGCGAGCGGCTTTGCCGACCAGAATCGTGTCATCTTCATCGAGACTGACCACTGACGGGGTGAGTACCTCGCCGAGGGCGTTGGGGATCAATCGGGCCTGACCGTCCTGCCAGACGGCGATCAGGCTGTTGGTGGTGCCAAGGTCAATGCCCAGCAGGGCTGGGCGGGGAAGGGTTGCATCCTGCATGATCGATCTCGAAACAGCGCAAAAAACGCGACCCTACAGGTTGTCGCAAATCCTGACAATTATTGATCTGTTGCAAGCTGCCCGCCTCACGACAGCATCTTTTTCAACTCTTCCAACGCCACCGGCCGACTGTGCAGATAGCCCTGATACAAATGGCAGCCCAGCCCTTGCAGGAACGCCAGTTGCTCCGGCGTCTCCACGCCTTCGGCAATCACCTCCAGTTCCAGGCTGCGGGCCATGGCGACGATGGCGCGGATGATCTCGGCGTCGTTGGGGTCGGTGGTTGCGTCGCGGATGAACGACTGGTCGATTTTCAGAGTATCGACCGGCAGGCGCTTGAGGTAAGTCAGCGATGAATAGCCGGTGCCGAAATCGTCCATGGCGAAGCTCACGCCGAGTTTTTTCAGGCGACGCATTTTGCTGATGGTGTCTTCCAGGTTCTGGATGACGATGCCTTCGGTGATCTCCAGTTTCAGCAGCGAGCAGGGCAGGCCGTGGCTGCTCATGCTGTGTTCGATGCGTTCGACGAAGTCGTTCTGGCGGAATTGTCGTGGGCTGATGTTCACGCATAGGCTGAAGTTGAGCGGGTCGACCAGTTTCAGCGCGATCAGTTGTTTGAACGCCTCACAGGCCTCGTCGAGGATCCAGGTGCCGACTTCCAGAATCAGGCCGCTGTCTTCCAGCACCTTGATGAATTCGGTGGGCGATTGCGCGCCCAGTTCCGGATGGTTCCAGCGCACCAGCGCTTCGGCGCCGATGATGCGGTTGTCCTGTGCGTCGACCTGCGGTTGGTAGTGCACGTTGAATTCGCCACGGGATAGCGCCAGACGCAAGTCAGTCTCCATGCGCAGCCGTTCGCTGGCCGCTTTCTGCATGGTGTTGTGGTACATCTGCGTGGTGTTGCGCCCGGAGTCCTTGGCCCGGTACAGGGCAATGTCGGCGCGCTTGAGCAGGTCGGTCGGGGTCGAGCCGTGGTCGGGAATCAGCGCCACGCCGATACTCGGTGTCACTTGCAGGCGCTGGCCGTCGAGGAACATCGGCTCCGAGAGCAGCTCGCGAATGGTGTCGGCGAGTTCCCGCACTTGCGCGCTGACCTCGTTGCGCGTGCCTTCGAGGCCGCTGAGCAGTACCACGAATTCATCGCCGCCGAGACGCGCCACCGTGTCCTCCATGCGCACGCTGGCTTCAAGCCGCGCGGTGATGATTTTCAGCACCGTATCGCCGACCGGATGACCCAGCGAGTCGTTGATGTGCTTGAAGTGATCGAGGTCGAGGAACAGCAGTGCACCGCGCAGGTTGTGGCGCTTGAGCAGGGCAATCTGCTGGCTCAGGCGATCCATCAGCAAGGCGCGGTTGGGCAGATTGGTCAGCGGATCGTGATAGGCCAGATGGCGGATCTGCGCCTCGGCATTTTTCAGCAGGCTGACGTCGCGCGCGGTCAGCAGCAGGCACGCGGTTTCGTTGAGGGTGATCGGTTCGATCGACACCTCCACCGTCAGCAACTCGCCGCGCTTGTTGCGTCCGAGCATTTCCTGATGATGCACGCGGCCCTTGATCTGCAGTTCGGCAAGCAGCGCCGAGCGTTGTTTCTCTTCGGCCCAGATGCCGATCTGGTACACGGTTTTGCCCACCACTTCTTCGGCCCGATAGCCGGTGAGGCGGCAGAAACCGTCGTTGACCTCCAGATAGCGCCCGGTGTCGCGCTCGGTGATGGTGATCGCGTCGGGGCTGGAGTGGAACGCCTTGGCGAATTTCTCTTCGCTGGCCTTGAGTGCGGCCTCGGAGCGTTGCTGTTGAGTGATGTCGCGCAGGGTGGTGACGATGCACGGCTGATTGCCGACGCTGATCTGCCGACTGGAAATCACACACGTCAGCGACTGGCCGTCCTTGTGCTGGACGATGATTGCGACATTGCTCAGGCCCTGTTCGCGGATGACGCGTTCGATGCGTTGCAGGCTCTTTGCCGAGGCGTCCCACAGGCCGATGTCCTCGGCGGTGCGCCCGATCACGTCGGCGGCGCTCCAGCCGAAGGTCTGGGTGAAGCTGTTGTTGATTTCGATGAACTCGCCGCTGTCCTGACGGGTGACGCAAATCGGGTCCGGACTGACCTGAAACAGCGTGGCGAATTTCTCTTCCGAGGCCACCAAGCGTTGCTCGCGCTCGACCTGATCGGTGATGTCCAGCAAGGTCCCGGCCATGCGCAGCGGCGCGCCGTTCTCGTCGCGGTAGAGGCGGGCGCGGCTTTCCAGATAACGTGAGCTGCCGTCGGGCAGTTGCACGCGATAAGTCAGCTGATAGTTGCCGGCCGGGCCCTCGCGCAGGCTGCGGTAGGCGTCGCGCATGCTGTCGCGCTCCTCACCGGGCACGCCTTCGAAAAACTCTTCGAATGACTCGTGAAACGGGATCGGTTCCAGCCCGTGCAACTGCGCGGCCCGCGCCGAGCCGTAGAGCATGCCGCTGGGAATGTGCCAATCCCAAGTGCCGAGTTGCGCCGAGTCCAGCGCCAGATCAAGGCGTTCCTGACTGTCTTTCAAGGCGTGTTCGGCGGCTTTGCGCTCGGTGGTGTCGAGGAACGTGCTGAGCAGATACGGCTGGCCTTCGAGCTCGACCTTCTGCGCGCTGAGAATGCCGTCATGAATCTGCCCGTTGCTGGCGCGAAACTGCACTTCCATGCTGACCAGTTCGCCTTTGGCCTTGGTCTTCTTCACCAGTTCGGCACGTTGTTCGGGGTGTACCCACAGGCCCAGCTCCAGGGTGGTGCGGCCAATGGCGCTCTGCACCGGCCAACCGAACAGGCTTTCGAAATACTGGTTGGCCTCGCTGATCAGGCCGTCTTCCTGGCGCGTCAGCAACACCATGTTCGGGCACAGATGAAAGAGTGTGGCGAAACGTTTCTCCGAGCTGCTGAGGGCCTGTTCGCGTTGACGCTGGTGGGTGATTTCGCGAATCACCCCGATCATTCGGGGACGGCCGTTTTTGTCCGGCAGCAGGCTGCCGCTGATTTCCAGCCAGTGCAGGCTGCCGTCGGGCCAGCGGATGCGGTGGTGCATCGCCTGTTCCAGCGGCGCGCCGGCAATCACCGCGTGGAAGGCGCGCACGGTTTTCGCCCGGTCTTCGGGTGGCAGCAGGTCGAGGTATTCGAGGTCCTGGGGCAGCGGTTGCCGTGGATCGAAACCGAACAGCGCCTGAGTGCCCCGTGACCAACTGATCTGACCACGCTCGATGTCCCAATACCAGGCGCCGAGCCGGGCGCCGTTGAGTGCGGCGAGCAGTTGCGGTGCACTCTCCCAGCTCTGCTCGGAACGTCGCGGATCAATGGCCTGAATACGCGGCATCGGCGGAATTCGGTCAACAGATTTCGGCATTGTTAACGGGCCTTGAGCTGATGGTGGCGTTAGGCACAGGGACAGCGGCTCTATAGGAGTAGCACAAGTTAGCCTGGAGTCCCTGGCAGATCGATTTGCGCATCCAGCAAGGCCATGAAAGCCCTTGCTGCATTCGACAGCGTCCGTTCGGTGTGCACGATATAGCCTAGCTGGCGACTGAGCTGTATGCCCGGCAAAGGTATGCGCGCCACCTGTTCGTCAAGCATGGTGCGGGGCAGAACACTCCAGGCCAGTCCAATGGACACCATCATCTTGATGGTTTCCAGGTAGTTGGTGCTCATGGCGATGTTCGGCGTCAGCCCTTGGGCTTCGAACAAGCGTTGGACAATGTGATGAGTAAAGGTGTTGCCGCCGGGAAAAACCGCCGGATGACCGGCAACGTCCGCCAGGCTCACGGCGCCGTTGCTGATCAGCGAATGCTCCGGCGCTACCACGAAATCCAGCGGGTCGTCCCACACCGGCGTGGCTTTGACCAGCGTGTGCGGCTCCGGGGCCAGAGTGATTACCGCCAGCTCGGCGCGGCCGTGGAGAATTTCTTCGTAGGCCACTTCCGAATCGAGGAACTGAATATCCAGCGCCACTTGTGGATAGCGGCGGGTGAATTCCCTCAAGAGTGGCGGCAAACGGTGCAGGCCGATGTGGTGACTGGTGGCCAGGGTCAGGCGACCGCTGACTTCACCGGTCAGGTTGGTCAGGGCGCGACGCGTGTCGTCCAGCACATTGAGAATCTGGTAGGCCCGGGGCAGCAGAGCGCGGCCGGCTTCGGTCAGGCCGACTTCACGACCCAGGCGGTCGAACAGTCGCACGTTCAATTGTTGCTCCAGCCCGGCGATGCGTTTGCTGATCGCCGGTTGGGTCAGATGCAGGCGTTCCCCGGCGCCGGAGAAGCTGCCGGTCTCGGCGATGGCGATAAACGCATTGAGGTTGGCCAGATCCATGGTTCGTATTCCAGTTGGTTATCCAAAGCATAAAAAATATGAATTTGAGTTATTTAATGTAACCCCATAGGATCGGCCTCACAAGCCAAAGGGTTATTGATAAGCCCAGGGCATAGAAACAAGCTGATGAGGAACCGTCTGATGGCCGGCAAAACGCTCTACGACAAGCTCTGGGATTCGCATTTGGTCAAGCAGCGCGACGATGGCTCGGCGCTGATCTACATCGACCGTCACATCATCCACGAAGTGACCTCGCCGCAAGCCTTCGAAGGCCTGCGTCTGGCCGGGCGCAAGCCGTGGCGCATCGATGCCAACATCGCGACCCCGGACCACAACGTACCGACCACGCCAGAGCGCAAGGGCGGCATCACGGCCATTGCCGACCAGGTCTCGCGTTTGCAGGTTCAGACCCTCGATGACAACTGTGATGAGTACGGCATCGTCGAGTTCAAGATGAACGACATTCGTCAGGGCATCGTCCACGTGATCAGCCCGGAGCAAGGCGCAACCTTGCCGGGCATGACCGTGGTCTGCGGCGACTCGCACACCTCGACCCACGGCGCCTTCGGTGCCTTGGCGCACGGGATCGGCACTTCCGAGGTCGAGCACGTGCTCGCCACCCAGTGCCTGGTCGCCAAGAAGATGAAAAACATGCTGGTGCGCGTCGAAGGCCAGTTGCCGTTCGGCGTGACCGCCAAGGACATCGTCCTCGCGGTGATCGGCAAGATCGGCACTGCCGGCGGTAACGGCCATGCCATCGAATTCGCCGGCAGCGCGATCCGTGATCTGTCCGTCGAAGGCCGCATGACCATCTGCAACATGTCCATCGAAGCCGGCGCCCGTGTGGGCCTGGTGGCTGCGGACGAAAAGACTGTCGAATACGTCAAGGGCCGTCCGTTCGCGCCGAAAGGCGCGCAGTGGGATCAGGCGGTTGAAGCCTGGAAAGACCTGGTTTCCGACGCTGATGCCAAGTTCGACACCGTAGTCGAACTGGACGCCGCGCAGATCAAGCCGCAAGTCAGTTGGGGCACTTCGCCTGAAATGGTGCTGGCCGTTGATCAGAACGTGCCGGATCCAGCCAAAGAGATGGATCTGGTCAAGCGTGACTCGATCGTCCGCGCCCTGAAATACATGGGTTTGAGCGCCAATCAGGCGATCACCGACATTCAGCTGGATCGCGTGTTCATCGGCTCCTGCACCAACTCGCGCATCGAAGACTTGCGCGCTGCGGCCGTGATCGCCAAGGGTCGCAAAGTCGCTTCGACGATCAAGCAGGCAATCGTCGTACCGGGCTCGGGTCTGGTGAAGGCGCAGGCGGAAGCCGAAGGTCTCGACAAGATCTTCCTCGAAGCCGGTTTCGAATGGCGTGAGCCGGGTTGCTCGATGTGCCTGGCGATGAACCCGGACCGTTTGGAGTCCGGCGAGCATTGCGCCTCGACCTCCAACCGTAACTTCGAAGGCCGTCAGGGCGCCGGTGGTCGTACCCACCTCGTGAGCCCGGCCATGGCCGCTGCGGCGGCGGTGAACGGTCGTTTCATCGACGTTCGTGAATTGATCTGAAGGAGAGCGCAGCATGAAAGCTTTTACCCAGCACACTGGTCTTGTCGCGCCTCTGGATCGTGCCAACGTCGACACCGACCAGATCATTCCCAAGCAGTTTTTGAAGTCGATCAAGCGCACCGGTTTCGGCCCGAACCTGTTCGACGAGTGGCGTTACCTGGATGTCGGCCAGCCGTATCAGGACAACTCCAAACGCCCGTTGAACAAGGATTTCGTGCTCAATGCCGAGCGCTATCAAGGCGCCAGCGTGTTGCTGGCCCGTGAGAACTTCGGTTGCGGCTCCAGCCGTGAACACGCCCCGTGGGCGCTGGAAGAATACGGTTTCCGCAGCATCATCGCGCCGAGCTACGCCGACATCTTCTTTAACAACAGCTTCAAGAACGGCTTGCTGCCGATCATTCTGAGCGACGCTGAAGTTGATGAACTGTTCAAGCAGGTCGAGGCCGCGCCGGGCTATCAGTTGCAGATCGATCTGCACGAGCAGACCGTGACCAGCCCGAACGGCAAGGTGTACCGCTTCGAGATCGACGCGTTCCGCAAGCATTGCTTGTTGAATGGGCTGGATGATATCGGCCTGACCTTGCAGGACGGTGATGCGATTGCCGCGTTCGAGGCCAAGCATCGTGTGAGCCAGCCTTGGTTGTTTCGCGACGCGTAATGATTTGCGGCGACACGGAAAAGATCGCAGCCTTCGGCAGCTCCTACATGGGCTGCGTAAACCTGTAGGAGCTGCCGCAGGCTGCGATCTTTTGATCTTGAAAATGAAAGGAAACCGCCATGACCAGCACCGCCCAGCACACCCAGGTTGTACAAAAGCAATTCGGTGAACAGGCCGCCGCCTACCTGAGCAGCGCTGTTCACGCTCAAGGCACCGAATTCGCGCTGCTACAGGCTGAACTGGCCGGGCAGGGCGCGGCCCGGGTGCTGGACCTGGGTTGCGGCGCCGGTCATGTGAGTTTTCATGTGGCGCCGCTGGTCAAGGAAGTGGTGGCCTACGACCTGTCGCAGCAAATGCTCGATGTGGTCGCCGCCGCGGCGGTTGATCGCGGTTTTGCCAACATCTCCACGGTCAACGGCGCCGCCGAGCGTCTGCCGTTTGCCGATGGCGAATTCGATTTCGTGTTCAGCCGTTATTCGGCGCACCATTGGAGCGACCTCGGCGTGGCCCTGCGCGAAGTGCGTCGGGTGCTGAAACCGGGTGGTGTGGCGGCGTTCGTTGACGTGTTGTCACCGGGCAGCCCGTTGTTCGACACCTATTTGCAGAGCGTTGAAGTGCTGCGCGACACCAGCCATGTGCGCGATTATTCTGCCGGCGAGTGGCTGCGTCAGGTCAGCGAGGCCGGGCTGCATACCCGCAGCACCACGCGTCAGCGTCTGCGTCTGGAGTACAGCAGCTGGGTCGAGCGCATGCGCACGCCCGAGGTGATGCGCGCGGCGATTCGCCAGTTGCAGCAGTCGATGGGCAACGAAGTGCGCGAATATTTTGAGATTGATGCCGACGGCTCGTTCAGTACAGATGTAATCGTATTGATGGCTGAGCGATAAGAATTTTTCCGGGCGCGCCCTGAGTGGCGCACCGACTGATGACATGAGGAAAGCATGAGCAAGCAGATTCTGATTCTCCCAGGTGACGGTATTGGTCCGGAAATCATGGCCGAAGCGGTCAAGGTGCTGGAGCTGGCCAACGACAAGTACAGCCTGGGCTTCGAGCTGAGTCATGACGTGATCGGTGGTGCCGCCATCGACAAGCACGGCGTGCCGCTGGCCGACGAAACGCTCGACCGTGCCCGTGCCGCCGACGCCGTCCTGTTGGGCGCCGTGGGCGGCCCGAAATGGGACACCATCGAGCGTGACATCCGCCCTGAGCGCGGCCTGCTGAAGATTCGTGCGCAACTGGGCCTGTTCGGCAACCTGCGTCCGGCGATCCTCTACCCGCAACTGGCCGACGCTTCGAGCCTGAAGCCGGAAATCGTGGCCGGTCTGGACATCCTGATCGTGCGTGAGCTGACCGGTGGCATCTACTTCGGCGCGCCACGTGGCACCCGCACCCTGGACAACGGCGAGCGTCAGTCCTACGACACCCTGCCGTACAGCGAAAGCGAGATCCGCCGCATCGCCCGCGTCGGTTTCGACATGGCCATGGTTCGCGGCAAGAAGCTGTGCTCGGTGGACAAGGCCAACGTGCTGGCGTCCAGCCAACTGTGGCGTGAAGTGGTCGAACAAGTGGCCAAGGATTACCCTGAAGTCGAACTCAGCCACATGTACGTCGACAACGCCGCCATGCAACTGGTGCGCGCACCGAAGCAGTTCGACGTGATCGTCACCGACAACATGTTCGGCGACATCCTGTCCGACGAAGCCTCGATGCTCACCGGTTCGATCGGCATGCTGCCGTCGGCTTCGCTGGATTCGAACAACAAGGGCATGTACGAGCCTTGCCACGGTTCGGCGCCGGACATCGCCGGTAAAGGCATTGCCAACCCGTTGGCGACCATTCTGTCGGTGTCGATGATGCTGCGTTACAGCTTCAATCTGCACGATGCGGCCGATGCCATCGAGAAAGCCGTCAGCGTGGTGCTGGATCAAGGCTTGCGTACCGGTGACATCTATTCAGCCGGTTGTACCAAAGTCGGAACGCAGGAAATGGGTGACGCAGTAGTCGCCGCGCTGCGGAATCTGTAATCTCTCGGGCCCGCTGCGAAATTCAATACAAAGCAGCGGCCCACTTTTCAAGAAGGTGTAGTTGCGATGAAACGTGTAGGTCTGATCGGTTGGCGCGGCATGGTCGGTTCCGTGCTCATGCAGCGGATGCTGGAAGAGCAGGATTTCGATCTTATCGAGCCGGTGTTTTTCACCACTTCCAATGTCGGTGGCCAAGGCCCGTCCGTGGGCAAGGACATTGCTCCGCTCAAGGACGCTTACAGCATTGAAGAGCTGAAAACCCTCGACGTGATCCTGACCTGCCAGGGCGGCGACTACACCAGCGAAGTGTTCCCGAAGCTGCGCGAAGCCGGCTGGCAGGGTTACTGGATCGACGCGGCTTCCAGCCTGCGGATGAACGATGACGCTGTCATCATTCTCGACCCGGTCAATCGCAAGGTCATCGACCAGCAACTGGACGCGGGCACCAAGAACTACATCGGCGGCAACTGCACCGTCAGCCTGATGCTGATGGGCCTGGGTGGTCTGTTCGAAGCCGGCCTGGTCGAGTGGATGAGCGCCATGACCTATCAGGCGGCCTCCGGTGCCGGCGCGCAGAACATGCGTGAACTGATCAAGCAGATGGGCGCGACCCATGCTGCGGTGGCCGATCAACTGGCCGATCCGGCCAGCGCGATCCTCGACATCGACCGTCGTGTGGCCGAAGCCATGCGCAGCGACGCGTACCCGACCGAGAACTTCGGCGTACCGCTGGCCGGCAGCCTGATCCCGTGGATCGACAAGGAACTGCCGAACGGCCAGAGCCGTGAAGAGTGGAAGGCCCAGGCCGAAACCAACAAGATCCTCGGCCGCTTCAAGAGCCCGATCCCGGTCGACGGTATCTGCGTGCGCATCGGCGCCATGCGTTGCCACAGCCAGGCGCTGACCATCAAGCTGAACAAAGACGTGCCGATCGCCGACATCGAAGGGCTGATCAGCCAGCACAACCCTTGGGTCAAACTGGTACCGAACAACCGCGACATCAGCATGCAGGAGCTGAGTCCGACCAAGGTCACCGGCACCCTGAACGTCCCGGTGGGTCGTCTGCGCAAGCTGAACATGGGTTCGCAATTCGTCGGTGCCTTCACCGTAGGCGACCAACTGTTGTGGGGCGCGGCCGAACCGCTGCGTCGCATGCTGCGGATCCTGCTTGAGCGTTGATAGCTTGATGCAATGAAAGAACCCGTGCCTTGTGAGAGGTGCGGGTTTTTTTATGGCATTTTAAAAGATCGCAGCCTTCGGCAGCTCCTACAGAATCGGGTTCACACGCAACTCCTGTAGGAGCTGCCGAAGGCTGCGATCTTTTGCT
The DNA here is from genome assembly GCF_055760375.1 of Pseudomonas sp. m6p. Lineage (NCBI taxonomy): Bacteria > Pseudomonadati > Pseudomonadota > Gammaproteobacteria > Pseudomonadales > Pseudomonadaceae > Pseudomonas > Pseudomonas sp. m6p. Next base: position 3,465,002 of record NZ_CM147084.1, on the reverse strand, counting down.
CTAAATTGCCGAACCGCCAGTCACCCGGTAAAGTGCCGCTCCCCCCGTTTCGCCAGAGGTAGAACCATGACCCAGACCCTTGATATTGCCGTCGTCGGCGCCACCGGTACTGTCGGCGAAACCCTCGTACAGATTCTCGAAGAGCGCGACTTTCCGGTCGGTAACCTGCACCTGCTGGCCAGCAGCGAATCCGCTGGCAGCTCGGTGCTGTTTCGCAACAAGAACGTGCGCGTGCGTGAAGTCGACGAGTTCGATTTCAGCAAGGTCAAACTGGTGTTCTTCGCCGCTGGCGCTGCGGTTTCCCTGAGCTATGCGGCGCGGGCCCACGCGGCCGGTTGCTCGCTGATCGATCTGTCCGGCGCATTGCCGGCCGAGCAGGCGCCGCAAGTGGTGCCGGAGGCCAACGCCGAGGTCATTGCCGGTCTGAAAGCACCGTTCCAGGTCAGCAGCCCAAGCCCTTCGGCGACGACGCTGGCCGTGGTGCTGGCGCCGCTGCTCGATTTGCTCGAACTGCAATACGTCAACGTCACCGCCAATCTGGCCGTATCCGCCCAAGGTCGCGAAGCCGTGACCGAGCTGGCGCGGCAGACCGCTGAGTTGCTGAACATGCGTCCGCTGGAGCCGACTTTCTTTGATCGGCAGATGGCCTTCAACCTGTTGGCGCAGGTCGGCACGCCGGACGCTCAAGGCCACACGCTGCTGGAAAAACGCCTGGTGCGCGAGCTGCGTCAGGTGTTGGCGCAGCCTTTATTAAAGATTTCCGCTACTTGCGTTCAAGCCCCGGTGTTTTTTGGCGATAGCTATAGCGTGACCTTGCAGTCAGCGAGCGCGGTCGACCTGGAAAAGGTCAACGCCGCACTGGAAGACGCACCCGGCATCGAGCTGGTTGAAGCCGGCGATTACCCGACAGCGGTGGGTGACGCGGTGGGGCAGGACGTTGTCTATGTTGGCCGTGTGCGCGCCGGTGTCGACGACCCGGCGGAACTTAATCTGTGGCTGACGTCAGATAACGTACGCAAAGGTGCGGCTCTCAACGCTGTGCAGGTTGCTGAATTGTTGATAAAAGACCTGCTGTAAAAGATACTTGGCAACAATTTGTCGACTGATTCTAGGTGAGCGCTATGCTTGCCCGGAGCACTTGATAACGTGTCACCCTCCGGGACTTTCCGGGGCATCAAAGAAATGATCGCGCGCGGCTTGTGTCGTCGTCGCGCGCAATGCCTTACGGCAGCGGCAATCAACATCTTCTCGCTGGCCGAGGAACGTTCAAACAAAGGATGAGGCTATGGTTCAAGTTCGCAAACTGGTGTTAGCAATAGCGGCCGCCTCGGCGCTGTCCTCCGGTATGGCGCATGCCCTCGGGCTCGGGGAGCTGACCCTGAAGTCGACCCTGAACCAGCCGCTGGTGGCCGAGATCGAGTTGCTCGACGTCAAGGATCTCACCGCTGCCGAAGTGGTGCCGAGCCTGGCTTCACCCGAAGATTTCGCCAAGGCCGGTGTTGATCGCCAGGCCTTCCTCAACGACCTGACGTTCACCCCGGTGCTCAACGCCAGCGGCAAGAGCGTGCTGCGCGTGACGTCGAGCAAGCCGCTGTCGGAACCGATGGTGAAATTCCTCGTGCAGGTGATGTGGCCGAATGGCCGTCTGCTGCGCGATTACAGTGTGCTGCTGGATCCGTCGAAATTCTCGCCACAGACCGCTGACGCCGCCGCGCAACCGGCGCCGTCGCAGACCATCACCGCACCGACCACCGGCGCCACGCACCCGAATCAGTACACCACCACGCCGCGCGATACCTTGTGGGAGATCGCCGCGAAGGCGCGCACCGGCGGCTCCGTGCAGCAAACCATGCTGGCGATTCAGGCGCTGAATCCGGATGCGTTCATCGATGGCAACATCAACCGGCTGAAAACCGGTCAGGTGCTGCGCCTGCCGGACTCGGTGGAAAGCACCGCGCTGCCACAGTCCAAGGCGATTGCCGAAGTTGCCGCGCAGAACGAAGCCTGGCGTCAGGGCCGTCGCTATGTGGCCAAGCCGGGTACCGGCCAGCAGCAACTCGACGCAACCAAGCGTGGTCGCAGCAACGCCGGCACCGGCCAGAATGCCAAAGACAACTTGAGCCTGGTCTCCGCCGAAAGTGCCAAGGCGCGGGGCAAAGGCCCGGCCGGCGATGCCAAGGCCTTGAGCAACAAACTGGCGGTGACTCAGGAAAGCCTCGACACGACCCGTCGTGACAACGAAGAACTGAAAAGCCGCATGGCTGATCTGCAAAGTCAGCTGGACAAGCTGCAGCGCCTGATCGAGCTGAAAAACAATCAACTGGCGAAGATGCAGGCCGAGGGTCCGGGCACTGCGCCAGCCGCCACCGCTGCCGTACCGGCGATCACCGCCGAACTGGCCGCAACGCCGCCAGCGACGCCGGCGGAGGCCGCACCTACCCCGGAATCGGCGATTGCGCCACCGGTCGACACGCCTGCCGAGACGCCAGTGGTTGCGCCAAAACCGGTAGTCGATGAAGACAAAACCTTCAATGAACTGCTGACCAATCCGATCCTGCTGGGGCTGATCGGCGGCGGTGCGGTGGTGCTGCTGCTTCTGCTGTTGCTGCTGGCCCGTCGCCGCAAAGCCCAGCAGGAAGCCGAGAAACACCTGCGCATGGCCCGCGCGTTGGCTGAAGAGCAGGAGTTCTCTGCCGAGCAGGATCTGCCGGAAAGCAGCTTCGAAGGTCTGGAAACACCTGCCGCCAGCGTCAAGCTCAACACCCCGGCATCTGCGCCAGCGCCTGCTGCGGTAGTGGCTCCGGTGGTGATGGCCGAGCCGATTGCCGCGCCATTGGTCGCGCCGGCCGCCGAGCGTTCCGATGACGTGCTGGACAAGGCTCAGTCGCATATCAATGCCGGTCGCTTGAATCAGGCTGCCGCGCTGCTGGAAGAGGGCGTCAGTCTTGAACCGCAACGCAGTGATCTGCGGCTGAAACTGATGGAAGTTTATGGTCAACAGGGTGACCGCGATGCGTTCGTCGGTCAGGAGCGCCAGCTGGTGGCCAATGGCGACAACTTCGCCAAGGTCGAAGAGCTGAAAAAACGCTTCCCGGCCATGGCTGTAGTCGCGGTTGCGGGTCTGGCTGCAGCGGCGGCCGCTGCCGAACTCGATGCGCAATACGTCAAGGAGCTGCTGCTTGACGAGCCAGAGGCGCCTGCACCTGAGCCTGCGGCAGATGATCTGGACAGCGCGTTCGATCTGAGTCTGGACGACCTCGACAACATCACCCCGGTTGAGCCTGCGCCTGTCGTCGCACCTGAAGCTCCGGTGGAGCTGGACGAATTCCCGGCTGACGACGATCTGAGCTTTGAGTCGGTGCTGCAACAGCAGACCGAAATCAAAGAGAATCTCGACGACTTGTCGGATTTCGACCTCGATCTGGACCTCGGTGCCGAGCCTGCGCCAGCCCCGATGGCTGACCTGGCGGACGATGACTTCCTGCTGGATCTGGACGAAGGCGTGAAAGACCTGTCGCCGGCCGAGCCTGTGGTCGCCAGCGAAGTGCCACAGGACGATCTGGAGCTGCCCGCCGATTTCGATCTGTCGCTGGCCGACGAAATGGACACCAACCCGGCCGAACCGGATGCCTTCGCGGCAGAGCTGGATGACGTCAACGCCGAGCTGGATCGTCTGTCGCAGAGCATCGCCGAGCCGACCTTCACCGAAGCCGACGCGGCCATGGGCGATGAACTGGGCGAAGACGACTTCGACTTCCTCGCCGGCACCGACGAAGCCGCCACCAAACTCGATCTGGCCCAGGCCTACATCGACATGGGCGACAATGACGGCGCGCGCGACATCCTCAACGAGGTGTTGACCGAAGGTGACGAGAAGCAGCGGGGCGAGGCCAAGGAAATGCTTTCGCACCTGGCTTGAGTCAGCGGTAAATCAAAAACGGCAGCCCGATCAAGGCTGCCGTTTTTGTTTGCTTTTTAATATCAAAAGATCGCAGCCTTCGGCAGCTCCTACAGAGGAACGTAATCTCATGTAGGAGCTGCCGAAGGCTGCGATCTTTTGATCTTGAAACTGGCATCCCCGACCCACAGCCTTATAATGCCCGCCTTTGTACATCAGCAGGCTGTCCCACCTTGGCAAACATAGATAATCCGGCCGCCGAAATGGCACCCGAAGGCTTTTACCGCGTGGCACTGGGCGTCGAGTACAAAGGCTCGCGCTACAGCGGCTGGCAGCGTCAGTTGACCGGCGTGGCCACGGTGCAGGAAGAGCTTGAAAAAGCCTTGTCGAAAGTCGCCAATTCGCCGATTTCGCTGCAGTGCGCCGGTCGCACCGATGCCGGGGTGCATGCGTGCGGGCAGGTGGTGCACTTCGATACGCCGGTCGATCGTTCGCTGAAAGCCTGGGTGATGGGCGCCAATATCAATCTGCCCCACGACATCAGTGTCAGTTGGGCGCGGGTGATGCCGGCGCATTTCCATGCGCGGTTCAAAGCCATCGCCCGCCGTTATCGCTATGTCATCTACAACGATCAGATTCGTCCGGCGCATCTCAACGAAGAGATCACCTGGAACCACCGCCCACTCGACGTTGAGCGCATGGCTGAAGCGGCGCAATACCTGATCGGCACTCACGATTTCAGTGCGTTCCGCGCCGGCCAGTGTCAGGCCAAGTCGCCGATCAAGAAGATGCATCATCTGCGCGTGACCCGTCACGGCAAGATGATCGTTATCGATATTCGCGCCAACGCCTTTTTGCACCACATGGTGCGCAACATTGCCGGTGTGCTAATGACCATCGGTGCCGGCGAGCGCCCGGTCGAGTGGATGAAGGAAGTTCTGGAAAGCCGCGAGCGCCGTTCCGGTGGCGTGACGGCGCATCCGTACGGGCTGTATCTGGTGCAGGTCGAGTATCACGACGAATTTCCGTTGCCCGAGCGTTTTATCGGGCCACATTTCCTTACGGGTTTCTCGGAACTTGACGGCTGACGCCCTCGAACGCATTTGTTACCATCCGGGACTTTCCCGAATTTGACGCGGAGTTTTTCTCGATATGTCAGCCGTTCGCAGCAAGATCTGCGGGATTACCCGCATAGAAGATGCGTTGGCAGCGGTCGAGGCCGGGGCGGATGCGATCGGGTTCGTGTTCTACGCCAAGAGCCCGCGTGCAGTGAGCGTGCAGCAGGCAAGGGCGATCATCCAGGCCTTGCCGCCGTTCGTGACGACGGTGGGCCTGTTCGTCAATGCCAGCCGCTGCGAGTTGGGGGAAATCCTCGATGCCGTGCCGCTGGATCTGTTGCAGTTCCATGGCGACGAGACCGCGCAAGATTGCGAAGGCTGGCATCGTCCGTACATCAAGGCATTGCGGGTCAAGGCCGGCGACGACATCGCGGCTGCCGTTGATGCCTATCCGAGTGCCAGTGGCGTGCTGCTCGACACCTACGTCGAAGGCGTGCCTGGCGGAACCGGTGAGGCGTTCGACTGGTCATTGATTCCGCAGCAATTGAGCAAACCGCTGATCCTGGCGGGTGGCCTGTCTCCGGAAAACGTCGCCGACGCCGTGGCCCGGGTCAAACCGTACGCCGTTGATGTCAGCGGCGGGGTAGAGGCGAGCAAGGGCATCAAGGATCCTGCGAAGATCCGCGCGTTCATCAATGCCGTACGCAGCAGCTCGCAGGGAGCGTCTACTTCGATGTGACGGCTGGCAGTCTGCCGCCGTCCATCAATGCACTTGCACAAAGCAGGCGAGGCTGAGGGTTTCTGGAGTTGCACGCAGGTCATGTTTCGCGCTGACCGCGGCGTTCCACCAACCATCGCCACACACATGAATTTAGCTGAAGGGCATACGCGGGGCTGCGAACCAGAGCGTTCGGGCCGCCGGTACTGGAGAAAGAAAGCATGAGCAACTGGTTGGTAGACAAACTGATCCCTTCGATCATGCGGTCGGAGGTCAAGAAGAGCTCGGTGCCTGAAGGTCTGTGGCACAAATGCCCGTCCTGCGAGGCTGTGCTGTATCGCCCTGAGCTGGAAAAGACCCTGGATGTTTGCCCCAAGTGCAACCACCACATGCGCATCGGCGCACGGGCGCGTATCGACATCTTCCTGGATGCCGAAGGTCGCAACGAGCTGGGCGCAGACCTGGAGCCGGTTGACCGTCTGAAATTCCGCGACGGCAAGAAGTACAAGGACCGTCTGGTCGCCGCACAGAAGCAGACCGGCGAAAAGGACGCGCTGATCTCCGTCAGCGGCACCTTGCTGGGCATGCCGGTGGTGGTGTCGGCGTTCGAATTCAACTTCATGGGCGGTTCCATGGGTGCCATCGTCGGAGAGCGCTTCGTGCGCGCCGCCAACTACGCCCTGGAAAACCGTTGCCCGATGATCTGCTTCGCCGCCTCCGGTGGTGCGCGCATGCAGGAAGCGCTGATCTCGCTGATGCAAATGGCCAAGACGTCGGCCGTACTGGCGCGTCTGCGTGAAGAAGGCATTCCGTTCATCTCGGTGCTGACCGATCCGGTCTACGGCGGTGTTTCCGCCAGTCTGGCGATGCTCGGCGACGTGATCGTCGGTGAGCCAAAGGCGCTGATCGGCTTCGCCGGTCCGCGCGTGATCGAGCAGACCGTGCGTGAAAAGCTGCCGGAAGGCTTCCAGCGTAGCGAGTTCCTGCTGGAGCATGGCGCGATCGATCTGATCATCGATCGTCGTGAACTGCGTCCACGTCTGGGCAATCTGCTGGCGCAGCTGACCGGTCAGCCGACACCGACCTACGTCGCCGCTCCTGTCGAGCCAATCGTCGTTCCACCGGTGCCTGCCAACGTATGACCGAGCGTACCCTTGGCGAGTGGCTCGCCTACCTTGAACAGTTGCATCCATCGGCCATCGACATGGGGCTGGAGCGTTCGCAACGGGTAGCGTCCCGCATGGGACTGGGCCAGCCGGCGCCTCGGGTGATCACGGTCACCGGCACCAACGGCAAGGGTTCAACCTGCGCTTTCGTGGCTTCATTGCTACGGGCGCAGGGCCTGAGCGTAGGTGTCTACAATTCTCCGCACCTGCTGCGTTACAACGAGCGGGTGCAGCTCAATGGCGTCGAAGCCACTGACGCACAGCTGTGCGAGGCCTTCGCTGCAGTCGAGGCCGGGCGTGGCGACACTTCCCTGACTTACTTCGAAATGGGCACCCTGGCGGCGTTCTGGCTGTTTCAACAGGCAAAACTTGACGCTGTGGTGCTGGAAGTCGGTCTGGGCGGGCGTCTGGATACGGTCAATGTGGTAGATGCCGATGTCGCGCTGGTCACCAGCATTGGCGTTGATCATGCCGAATACCTGGGTAACACCCGTGAATCCGTGGCTTTCGAGAAGGCCGGGATTTTCCGTCAGGGCAAACCCGCCTTGTGTGGTGATCTGAATCCTCCGCAACCGCTGCTCGACAAGGCGCGCGAATTGGCGTGTCCGTTTTTCCTGCGTGGGCGTGATTTCGATCTGGGTATCACTGATCAGCATTGGCAATGGCGCGGTACCGATGCGCAAGGCCTGCAGGTCGAACTGCATGATTTGCCGTTGCTCGATCTGCCGATGGAAAACGCTGCGCTGGCCTTGCAGGCGTATCTGTTGCTCGGTCTGCCGTGGGATGCCTCGCAGATCGTTGCAGCCTTGCAGGCGACTCGCGTGGTCGGGCGTCTGGATCGTCGCTCCTTTGACTTCAATGGCAAGCGCTTGAACCTGCTGCTGGATGTGGGACACAACCCGCACGCGGCGGAGTATCTGGCGCGGCGTCTGGTCAGTCGGCCACCGGCGGGCAAACGTCTGGCGGTGTTCGGCTTGCTGGCCGACAAGGATCTGGATGGTGTTGTCGGCGAATTGAATGCTAGTGTCCAGCATTGGGCGGTCGCGCCGCTGGATTCGCCGCGTTCGCGTCCGGCCAGTGAATTGCACGCCGGGTTGCAGAACCTTGGCGCATCCGTCACGTCCTATGACAGTGTCGCGGCGGCGCTGGAAGGGCAGTGCGCAGTGGCCACCAGTGACGACGAGATTCTGTTGTTCGGATCATTTTATTGTGTCGCCGAGGCCCTTGAATGGCTGGCCCGGCGCTCCACGGAGGAAGCGGCAAATGGCTTTGCTGGATAAAGCGTACAAGCAGCGCATGGTTGGCGCCCTGGTGCTGGTGGCACTGGCGGTGATTTTCCTGCCGATGCTGTTTTCCCGCCAGGACGAGCAACGTCAAGTGACAGTCGAGGCGCCATCTGCACCGCAAGCGCCGGCTGTGCCGCAAGTGCAGCTCGAGCCGGTGGCCGTGCCTGAGCCGCAAGCGCTGCCGCAGGAGCCGGTACCGAGCGATGACGAAGTGGCCGAGCAATCGGCGCCGTCGATGCCGATTGCCGCAGCACCTGCACCGGCACCCGCGCCGACCCCGGCTCCGGCAGCCAAACCGGTTGCGCCTGCGCCCGTTGCCAAACCTGCTCCGGCACCGGCTCAGCCGATTGCTGCGGCTGCGACCAAACCTGACACCGCGCAAAGCCGGGTCGATGCGAACGGTCTGTCGGTCAGCTGGTCGGTGCAACTGGCCAGCCTGTCGAGCCGAGAGGGCGCGGAATCGCTGCAGAAAACCCTGCGCAGCCAAGGCTACAACGCTTACATCCGTTCCGCCGATGGCAAGAATCGGGTGTTCGTCGGGCCGCTGATCGAACGTGCCGAGGCTGATCGCCTGCGGGATGTGTTGAGCCGTCAGCAGAACCTCAAGGGTTTTGTCGTGCGCTTTCAGCCCGAGCGCGGCTAGGATCTATCGATTCGATTGAAATGCACTGAAAATCGCAGCTTACCGACAGCGGTGCGCTCTGCTAAAATGCGCCGCCTTATCCGTCTGTAGGCTGCACTGTGCCATTTACCCTGGTTGACTGGGCGATCGTTGCAATCATCGCCATCTCCGCTTTGATCAGTTTGAGCCGCGGCTTCGTCAAGGAAGCATTATCGCTGGTGACCTGGATCATCGCAGGAGCGGTTGCCTGGATGTTCGGTGGCTCACTGTCCGAGTACCTCGCCGGATACATCGAAACCCCATCGGCTCGCGTGATCGCGGGCTGTGCCATCATGTTTGTCGCCACACTGATCGTGGGCGCAATGATCAATTATCTTATCGGCGAGTTGGTGCGCGTGACCGGGTTGTCTGGCACCGACCGATTCCTGGGCATGGCCTTCGGCGCGGCGCGTGGCGTGTTGCTGGTGGTCGTGGCAGTCGGGCTGTTGAGCCTGGGGCCGGTACAGCAGGACGGGTGGTGGAAAGAATCACAGCTCGTGCCAAAGTTTCTATTGGTCGCCGACTGGTCCAAAAACCTGATTCTCGGGTGGAGCAGTCAGTGGCTTGCCAGCGGAATCAGCGTACCCGCTGATATTCCGTTCAAGGAGCAACTCTTGCCGTCGGCCAAAACGCCTCAGTGAGTGTTGTTCAGTTCAGATCCATTAAGTAGGGGTTGCGTCGCATGTGTGGCATCGTCGGTATCGTCGGTAAGTCGAACGTCAATCAGGCGCTGTATGACGCGCTAACCGTGCTCCAGCACCGCGGCCAGGACGCTGCCGGTATCGTGACCAGCCATGATGGCCGGTTGTTCTTGCGCAAGGACAATGGTCTGGTGCGTGACGTGTTTCAGCAGCGTCACATGCAGCGCCTGGTCGGCCACATGGGTATCGGCCACGTGCGTTACCCGACCGCCGGCAGCTCGACCTCGGCCGAAGCGCAGCCGTTTTACGTCAACTCGCCTTACGGCATCACCCTGGCGCACAACGGCAACCTGACCAACGTTGAACAGTTGGCCAAGGAAATCTACGAATCCGACCTGCGTCACGTCAACACCAGTTCCGACTCGGAAGTGCTGCTCAACGTGTTCGCCCATGAGCTGGCCCAGCGCGGCAAGCTGCAGCCGACCGAAGAAGACGTGTTTGCCGCCGTGACCGACGTGCACAACCGTTGCGTCGGCGGTTACGCGGTGGTAGCGATGATCACCGGTTACGGCATCGTCGGTTTCCGTGATCCGCACGGCATCCGTCCGATCGTGTTTGGCCAGCGTCACACCGACGAAGGCGTCGAGTACATGATCGCTTCCGAAAGCGTGTCGCTGGACGTGCTCGGTTTCACCCTGATCCGCGACCTGGCCCCGGGCGAAGCGGTCTACATCACTGAAGACGGCAAGCTGCACACCCGTCAGTGCGCGACCAACCCGTCCCTTACCCCGTGCATCTTCGAACACGTTTACCTGGCGCGTCCGGATTCGATTATCGACGGCGTGTCGGTTTACAAGGCGCGTCTGCGCATGGGCGAGAAACTCGCCGAGAAGATCCTGCGCGAGCGTCCGGAGCACGACATCGACGTGGTCATCCCGATTCCGGACACCAGCCGCACCGCCGCGCTGGAGCTGGCGAACCATCTGGGCGTGAAATTCCGCGAAGGCTTCGTCAAGAACCGTTACATCGGCCGGACCTTCATCATGCCGGGCCAGGCGGCGCGCAAGAAGTCGGTTCGCCAGAAGCTCAACGCCATCGAGCTGGAATTCCGCGGCAAGAACGTGATGCTGGTCGACGACTCGATCGTGCGCGGTACCACCTGCAAGCAGATCATCCAGATGGCCCGTGAAGCCGGCGCGAAAAACGTCTACTTCTGCTCGGCGGCCCCGGCCGTACGCTTCCCGAACGTTTACGGCATCGACATGCCGAGCGCTCACGAACTGATCGCACACAATCGTTCGACTCAGGACGTGGCGGATCTGATCGGCGCAGACTGGCTGATTTATCAGGACTTGCCTGACTTGATCGAGGCGGTCGGTGGCGGCAAGATCAAGATCGAAAACTTCGATTGCGCGGTGTTCGACGGCAAGTACGTCACCGGCGACGTCGACGAGGCTTACCTGGACAAGATCGAGCAGGCACGCAACGATGCTTCCAAGGTCAAGACCCAGGCGGTCAGTGCGATTATCGATCTGTACAACAACTGAGTTTCTACCGGCCCTGAGGGGCCGGTTTTGTATCTGGCAAAAGACTTTCATTTATTCAGAACAGGGCAAGGAGTGACAGCATGAGTCAGGAATGGGATGCCGGTCGGCTGGACAGCGACCTCGAAGGCGTAGCGTTCGATACCCTGGCCGTACGTGCCGGTCAGCACCGTACGCCGGAAGGCGAACACGGTGATCCGATGTTCTTCACTTCCAGCTATGTGTTCCGTACCGCCGCCGACGCGGCCGCGCGCTTTGCCGGGGAAGTGCCGGGCAACGTTTACTCGCGTTACACCAACCCGACTGTGCGCGCGTTCGAGGAACGTATTGCTGCGCTGGAGGGCGCCGAGCAAGCGGTTGCCACTGCCACGGGCATGGCCGCGATCATGGCGGTGGTGATGAGCCTGTGCAGCGCCGGCGATCACGTGCTGGTGTCGCGCAGCGTGTTTGGTTCGACCATCAGCCTGTTCGAAAAGTACTTCAAGCGTTTCGGCGTGGAAGTTGATTACGTGCCGCTGGCCGATCTGTCGGGTTGGGAAGCGGCAATCAAGCCGAACACCAAGCTGTTGTTCGTCGAGTCGCCGTCCAATCCGTTGGCCGAGCTGGTGGATATCACCGCGCTGGCGGAAATCGCTCACGCCAAAGGCGCGATGCTGGTGGTCGACAACTGCTTCTGCACGCCTGCCTTGCAGCAACCGCTGAAACTCGGTGCGGACATCGTCGTGCACTCGGCGACCAAGTTCATCGATGGCCAGGGCCGTTGCATGGGCGGTGTGGTGGCCGGTCGCAGCGAACAGATGAAAGAAGTCGTCGGTTTCCTGCGCACCGCCGGGCCGACCCTGAGCCCGTTCAATGCGTGGATCTTCCTCAAGGGCCTGGAAACCCTGAACCTGCGGATGAAGGCGCACTGCGCCAACGCTCAGCAACTCGCCGAGTGGCTGGAGCAGCAGGACGGTATCGAGAAGGTGCATTACGCCGGGCTCAAGAGCCATCCGCAACACGAGCTGGCCCAGCGTCAGCAGAAGGGCTTCGGTGCGGTAGTCAGTTTCGAGGTCAAGGGCGGCAAAGAGGGCGCATGGCGCTTTATCGATGCCACCCGCTTGATCTCGATCACTGCCAACCTTGGTGACAGCAAAACCACCATCACCCATCCGAGCACCACCTCCCACGGCCGTCTGGCGCCGCAGGAGCGTGAGGCGGCGGGGATTCGTGACAGCCTGATCCGCATTGCGGTCGGTCTGGAAGACGTGGCGGACCTGCAGGCCGACCTGTCGCGCGGTCTGGCGGCGTTGTGATCGAGTTGTCGACGCCGACGGCGGGTACCCATGGCCGTGTGGCGCTGGTCACCGGCGCCGCGCGTGGCATCGGTCTGGGCATCGCGGCCTGGCTGATCAGCGAAGGCTGGCAAGTGGTGCTGACCGATCTTGATCGGGCACGCGGTTCGAAAGTGGCGAAGGTGCTGGGCGAGAATGCCTGGTTCATCGCCATGGACGTGGCGGATGAAAGTCAGGTGGCATTGGGTGTTGCTGAAGTGCTTGGGCAATTCGGTCGTCTCGATGCGTTAGTGTGCAACGCGGCGGTGGCTGATCCGCACAACATCACCCTGGAAAGTCTGGATCTGGCGTACTGGAATCGGGTGCTGGCAGTGAATCTCAGCGGGCCGATGCTGCTGGCCAAGCACTGCGCGCCGTATCTGCGCGCGCACAACGGCTCGATCGTCAATCTGGCCTCGACCCGTGCGCGGCAGTCGGAGGCAGATTCCGAGGCTTATGCGGCGAGCAAGGGCGGGTTGTTGGCGCTGACTCATGCGTTGGCGATCAGTCTTGGGCCGGAGATTCGGGTCAACGCGGTCAGTCCCGGCTGGATCGATGCGCGGGATCCTTCTGCGCGTCGAGCTGAGCCGCTGGCCGATGCCGATCATGCGCAGCATCCGGCGGGCAGGGTAGGGACGGTCGAGGATGTGGCGGCGATGGTTGCGTGGCTGTTGTCGCGCAATGCCGGGTTTGTGACCGGGCAGGAATTCGTCGTGGATGGTGGCATGACGAAAAAGATGATCTACAGCGAGTAGATCTCCTTTTTCTACTGAATTTGCGTTGAATGAACTGACGTCTTCGCGGGCAAGCCCGCTCCCACATGAGGAATGCATTTCCCTGTGGGAGCGAGCTTGCTCGCGAATGCAGTCTTGCAGGATGGAAACAATTTCGTCTTTTTCAGAAAAACTTCAATCCTGCTATTGACTTAGGTTCGCTACCTGCGTAAATTTCGCGGCCTCGGAGATGCAAACGGGTGATTAGCTCAGCTGGGAGAGCGTCTGCCTTACAAGCAGAATGTCGGCGGTTCGATCCCGTCATCACCCACCACTCCCGAGAAACTTGCGAAAGCAAGAGGTAGGCTGAAAGTGCCTCCACCGACGCGCAGCGGTAGTTCAGTCGGTTAGAATACCGGCCTGTCACGCCGGGGGTCGCGGGTTCGAGTCCCGTCCGCTGCGCCATATTTTACGAGTCAGACATTGTCTGGTTCGCGATTGAAAAGCACCGAAGCTTTCAGTCAAAACGAGTTAATTGAGCGCAAGCTCAAAGCGATACGCAGCGGTAGTTCAGTCGGTTAGAATACCGGCCTGTCACGCCGGGGGTCGCGGGTTCGAGTCCCGTCCGCTGCGCCATATCTGTTTCAAGGACCACTGAACGCCTTGAAACACCGAAAGCAACCGCTGGTTGTTTCGGAATCGATAGCAAAGACCCTGGTCGAAAGACCGGGGTTTTTTGTGTCTGAAATTTGGCTTTCCTCTCTTCCTCCCTCCTCAATCCAGCGCAAATCCCTGTGGGAGCGAGCCTGCTCGCGAAGGCGTCGGCACGTTAAAAATCAGTATTGGCTGGAAGAACGCTTTCGCGAGCAGGCTCGCTCCCACAAGGGGTGTCGATATGCCCTGCGATCTGCTGCGGTGCCACGTCGCATTGATTTTTTGATTCTTTAGTCAAATTTTTGTAACTGGTTGTTTGCTGCGAGCGCGGAAACCTTTAAAGTTAACCTTTCGGTCAGCTTTGCACTGTCAACACGCCCTTTGTTTCGCCAAGAAGGGCTTCTGCAAGACTCGAGATTCCCAGTAGATAACCAGAAGGGCGGACACATAACCGCCCAGAGGATGATCCATGTCCAACCGTGATATATCCCGGCGCTCGTTCCTCCAGGGCGGGCTGGTGGCGGGTGTGAGCGTCACGCTCACGCCGCTCAGCAGCCAGGCGCTGGCTGCCTTGATGGAAACCAGCGTCACCGTGCCGTCCGAGAAGTGGCTCGGCAACAACGGCAAGGCGCGTCAACGTAATGATGCGCTGTCCAAAGTTTGCGGCAGCAAAGTATTTGCCCGCGACATTCGCTCCAAGGACATGCCGGGCTGGCCTGAGCAACAGGGCCACGCCATGCTGCTGAAAACCATCAAGGCCGACCGTATCTACGCTGGCTACGACCTGTCGTGGCTCGGTGCCGACTTGCAACCTGACCGCATCGTCACCGCCGCCGATCTGGACAAGGACGGCATCGTCTTCCCGGAAGAGCACGCGCCGGACCCCTTGCTGCCGGAAGGCAAAGTGCCGATGTTCATCGGTCACCCGGTAGCAATCCTGATCTGGAACGATTTCGAGCGTTTCCGCCAGGCCAAGAACAAACTCAAATTCAATGACAAGGCGATTCGTTACGGTGCACAAGTGCCGTACTACGAAGGCGACCCTTATGGCAGCTTCCGCTACGTGCGCGTGGGCGGTCCGACCTCGGCCGACGAAGACGAATTCGCCAGCCTGAAAGACTCGATCCTGTTCCCGATGCTGAAGAACCGTCGGCCGGTGTGGAATTCCCAGCCGAACCTGCACGGCAACCTGACTGAGCGCGGTCTGTTCTACGCCGATCGCATGAAAAAACAGATCGACACCCCGCCAGACAACTGGCTGGTGTTCGACGAGCGCTACAAGACCCCGTCGATCGAACCGGCCGCAATGGAGCCGGACAACGGCAACGGCTGGTACGACCCGAAAACCAAGACCCTGCATTTCGTGGTCGCCACTCAGTGCCCGCTGGAAGCGGCGACCGAGACCGCGAAAATGATCGCGCCATCGCGCTTCGGCCTGGCCAACCTGAACATGCACCCGGGTTACACCGTGGGTTACGGTTCCAAAGACCACAACATCTTCGTCTACTACGCGGCCCTCGCGGCGCTGTACGGTGCCGGTGTGCCGATCCGTCTGGCGAATGACCGCTACGAGCAGTTCCAGAGCGGCATCAAGCGCCACCCGTTCGACATCCGCTATCAACTGGCGGTGGACAAGAACGACTACAGCTTCAAGATTTTCCGCGCTGAAATGAGCGTCGATGGTGGCGGTCGCATCAACTACAGCCCGTCGGTGGCGGCGGTGGGTGCTACGGCTGCGCAGTCGATCTACTACATGCCGCAGAATGACCTGCAGGTCACCGCTTACCATTCGCGAGGTGTTGAGGCGGGTTCGATGCGCGGTTACGGTACCCTGCAAAGCATGGCCTCGACCGAAATGATGGTCGACGAAATCGCCAATCGTCTCGGCGTTGACGCGATTGATCTGCGTCGCAAGAACGCCTTGCGTTCGGGGATGAAAAACACCCAGGGCGCGATCCCGGCGGGTGCTTTGCGCCTGCACGAAATTCTCGACAAGGCCTCGGTGCACGAAGTCTGGAAAAACCGCGACGCGATCAAGAAACAGCGCGAAGCTGCCGACCCGGACAACTGGTACGGCGTGGGTTTCGCCATTTGCCAGAAAGACTTCGGCACCGGTTCGGAAGCGCCGATGGCCAGCATCGAATTCACCGCTGAAGGTCGCATCACCCTGCGCCACATCGGTATCGAAATCGGCACCGGCATGTCCACGTCGCAGGCGCTGGTCGTTGCCGATTTCCTCGGCAGCCCGGCGCACGACGTGAAGACCGGCGAAACCGAATGGCAGGAAATGCAGCTGATCACCAGCGGCAACCCTTACATCATGAGTCAGGCCGAGCAGGACAACCTGCTGCGCAACCCGCGCTGGGTTGGCAAGCTGGCCTCGGCATCGTCCGCGACCAACTCGGCTTACTACTTCAGCCACGCCACCCGTGAAGCGGCGCGCGTGCTGTTCAACAACGGCTTGTGGCCGGCGGCTATGGAAATCTGGCGTCAGGGCCCTTACGGCGGTCAAGCCAACCCTTACGTGGTGCGTCGTGAAGATGCGCATTGGGTCGACGGCAAACTCACTGCCAACGGCATGCAGCCGTTGAGTTTTGAAGAGCTGGCCAAGCGCGCTCACGAGCGCGGTCTGGTCACCGGCGCCACCGTTCACGCGTTCAACCGCTGGAGCTGGGCCGAGGCCGAATACAGCATCGACGGTGTGCGCGAGCGTCTGCCGCTCGACGGTCTGGCGGTGAAGTACGGCGATGGTGCGCCGAAGGCGAAGAAGGCGCTGATGAACACGGCGGGTTTCCACCTGCTGGATCGCCAGAACATCAACTACCCGGTGGTTCAGTTGAACAACGCTGCGGTGACTTACTACAGCCCGGTCGCGACGCTGGTCGAGCTGAAGGTCAATAAAGGCTCGGCGGAAGTCGAAGTGCTCAACCACCATTCGTGGGTCGAGTGCGGTCGGGTGCTGGTCGAAGAACTGGTCAAGGGCCAGCTTGAAGGCGGGATCGCGATGGGTATCGGTCACGCATTGATGGAAGAGATGCCGCTGTACGAAGGCGGACCGGGGGAGGGTGACTGGAACTTCAACCGTTATCGCCTGCCGATGGCCCGTCACGTCGCGGTGTGGAAGCAGACTGCGGAGATTCTGCCGCCGCTGTCACCAAGCGATCCGTCCAAAGGCATCGCTGAAGTGGTGATGATCCCGGTGGTCGGTGCCATCGGTAACGCGGTGGCGCACGCCATCGGTAAACGTGTTCGCGATCTGCCAATCACTGCTGCGCGCATCAAGGAGGCCCTCAATGGCTAACCGTCCGCTTCAACTGACCCTCAATGGTCAATCCGTCGGCCCGGTGGACATCCCTGATGACCTGCCGATGATCGACTATCTGCACGAATACAAGAACCTCACCGGTTCGCGCCTGGGCTGCGGCCAGGGTATCTGCCACGCCTGCGTGGTGATCGTCGACAACCCGGACGGCACCAGCGAAGAAGTGCGCACCTGCATCACTGGCGCGCATTACTTCGAAGGCAAAAAAGTCCGCACCATCGAAAGTCATGCCAAGCGTGATGAGAGCGGTCAGGTCACCGAGCTGAACCCGATCCAGCAGCGGTTCGTCGACGAATTCGCCTTCCAGTGCAGCTACTGCGCGCCGGGCTTCGTCAACGCCGCGACGGTGCTGGTGGAGAAGCTGCAGCGCCAGCCGATCGTCAAAAGCCAGCTGGAAAAAGTCATCGAGGACAGCCTCGGCCACCACATCTGCCGTTGCACCGGGTACGTGCGTTACTACAACGCCACGCGCAACGTGCTGACCGATCTCGGCCTGGTCAAGGAGGGTTGAGCATGAAGCATCTATTGACCCGCCTGACCCTGGCGGTCGGGCTGGCTGCGCCGGTGTTGTTTGCTCACGCGGATGATCAGGTCAAGCGTGGCGAATACCTCGCCCGCGCGGCCGACTGCATGGCGTGCCACACCGCACCGGGCGGCGCGCCGTTTGCTGGCGGGCTGCCGATCGTCTCGCCATTCGGCACGATCTACGGTACCAACATCACCCCGAGCAAAGAGCACGGCATCGGCTTGTACAGCGATGACGAATTCTTCGCTGCGCTGACCGAAGGCAAGCGTCGCGACGGCGCCAATCTGTATCCGGCGATGCCCTACACCTCGTATCACTTGGTGCCGCGGGAAGACTCGGACGCGATTCATGCGTACCTGAAAACCATCGAGCCAATCGAGCGCGCCGCGCCGGTCACCAGCCTGAGTTTTCCGTTCAACGTGCGTCCTGGTCTGATCGGCTGGAACATGCTGTACGGCAAGGCCTTGAAGCTGGAATCTGCCGAAGGCAAAAGCGAAGCCTGGAAGCGCGGCCAGTACATGGTCGAAGTGCTCGGTCACTGCGGCGAATGCCACACGCCACGCGGTCTGCCGGGCGCGATGCAATTGGACAAGCGCCTGACCGGCGGCATCCTCAACGGTTATCTGGCACCGAGCCTGCTCGCCACCGATCTGGCGGCGCGTGGCTGGAATCAGCAGGACTTGAGCGCGTTCCTCAAGCACGGCATGAGCGCCCAGGGCACGATGTTCAACGAGATGTTCCCGGTGTTTCACAACAGCACCCAGGGCCTGAACGATCAGGATCTGGCGGCGATGGCGACGTTCCTGCTTGGCGACAAGCCGCCCGCGGCGAAAGAGCTGACTGAAGTGTCGCTGGACAAGCTCAGCCCGAGCGCCCAGCGCGGCCGTCAGGAATATTTGAACGTCTGCGCCGGTTGCCATGCTGCCGGTGGCGAAGGCAAGCCGCACATCGCCGTGGCCATGCGCGGCAACACCACGCTGCGTCTGGAAGATCCGCGCAATCTGTTGCGGGTGATCGAGGACGGCATCGGCGAGCAGAAATTCGCCGGGTTCGAACACATGCAGCCGATGCCGGGTTTCGCCGACAAGCTCAAGCCTGAGCAACTGACCGATCTGCTGAACTACCTGCGTCAAGGCTGGGGCGGTCAATCGGCTGAACTGGCGGTCAGCGACGTGCAGAAGCTGCAGGCTGACGCTCCGGCCGTCGAGCACAAGGCGCACTGACATGCAGCATCTCGATCTACAGGTTGTGCGGCGGGCACTGGAGTGGTCGGTGGCGGGGCAGCGCATTTGGCTCTGTACGGTGCTGACCACTTACGGCTCGGCGCCGCGTGCGCCGGGTTCGCTGCTGGCGGTGAACGATAGCGGCCAGTGGATCGGGTCGCTGTCCGGTGGCTGCGTCGAGGAAGACTTTCTCGCGCGCGTCGCTGAAGGTGCGTTTCTCGATGCGGTCAATGTGGTGCGTTACGGCGAAGGTGATGATCCGCGCTCGCGGGTCAGCCTGCCCTGTGGCGGTATTCTCGACGTATTGGTAGAGAAATTTGACGCCGACGGTGAAGTGCAGGCGCATCTTCTTGAGCTTGAATCGGCGTTGCTCGGCCAGCGTCGTCTGATTCGCGAGGTCGATCTGGGCAGTGGTGCGCGCAGTCTGTTCGCGGATCGCGAGCAGGGCGCGCGCATCGAGCGCGAGATCGACCGGGTGCGGATTCGCATCGGTGCCGCGCAGCGCTTGCTGCTGGCGGGTTACTCCAGCGTGGCGCAGGCCTGTGCCGAGTTCGCGGTCGGTCTCGGCTTCGAAGTGATTCTTTGCGATCCGCGCGACGAAGTGCTCGAAGGCGTGGTGCTGAATGGCGTGGAGATTCGTCGGCAATTGCCGTCAGTGTTTATCGCCGATGGCGGCTGTCACAGCGATACCGCGGTGGTAGCGCTGACCCATGATCCGCGCATCGACGACCTGGCAATGATGGAAGCGGTACGCACCGAAGCGTTTTACATCGGCGTCATGGGCTCGCAGCAGACCTCGCAGAAACGTTTTGAGCGCCTGCGCAGGATTGGTGGGCTGGGGGAGATCGAACTGGCGCGGATTCATGCGCCGATCGGGCTTAACCTGGGCAGCAAGACACCGGCGGAGATCGCTTTGGCGGTGCTGGCGGATATCTTGCGGATTCGTAGCGGGATCGCCCGGGATCAGCTCTGATCTGGATTTTGCAAATATTTGTGGCGAGGGAGCTTGCTCCCGCTGGACTGCGCAGCAGGCCTTCTTTTCAGATAAAAGGGAGTCCGCTGCGCGAACCGGCGGGAGCAAGCTCCCTCGCCACAGTTGTTTGCCAGTCAAGAAAACTGATCAGAACCCCAGCTTGTCACGCAACCCGTAATACCACGCACCCAACGCCGCAAATGGCGTGCGCAGCAACTGCCCGCCCGGGAACGGGTAGTGCGGCAGATCGGCAAACGCATCAAAACGCTCAGCCTGACCACGCAACGCTTCCGCCAGCACTTTGCCGGCCAGATGCGTGTACGTCACGCCGTGGCCGCTGCAGCCCTGCGAGTAATAAATGTTGTCGCCAAGGCGTCCGACCTGCGGCAGGCGCGACAGGGTCAGCAGGAAATTGCCGGTCCAGGCGTAGTCGATCTTCACGTCCTTGAGCTGCGGAAAAGCCTTGAGCATTTTCGGGCGGATGATCGCTTCGATGTTCGCCGGGTCCCGCGCGCCATAAACCACACCGCCGCCGAAGATCAGGCGCTTGTCGCCCGTCAGGCGGTAGTAGTCGAGCAGGTAGTTGCAGTCCTCGACGCAGTAATCCTGTGGCAGCAGGGATTTTGCCAGTTCTTCGCCCAGCGGTTCGGTAGTGATCACCTGAGTGCCGCACGGCATCGATTTGGCTGCCAATTCCGGCACCAGATTGCCGAGGTAGGCGTTGCCGGCGACGATGATGAACTTGGCCCTGACCTTGCCTTGTGGCGTGTGCACCACCGGGTTGGCACCGCGCTCGATGCGCACGGCCGGCGATTGCTCATAAATCGTGCCGCCGAGGGACTCCACCGCAGCGGCTTCACCGAGCGCCAGGTTCAGCGGGTGGATGTGACCACCGCTCATGTCGAGCATGCCGCCGACGTACTGATCGCAGGCGACCACTTCGCGAATGCGGCGCTGGTCGAGCAGTTCCAGTTGCGTGTGGCCGAAGCGCTCCCACAGGCGCTTCTGCGATTCCAGGTGACCCATCTGCTTGGCGGAGAGGGCGGCGAACACGCCGCCGTCCTTCAGGTCGCACTGGATGTTGTACTTGGCCACGCGCTCACGAATGATCCGACCGCCTTCGAAGGCCATCTGCCCGAGCAGTTGTGCTTGCTTGGGGCCGACTGTGCGCTCGATGACGTCGATGTCGCGGCTATAGCTATTGACGATCTGCCCGCCATTGCGCCCCGACGCACCGAAACCGACCTTCGCCGCTTCCAGTACCGTGACGCGAAAACCATTTTCCAGCAGAAACAGCGCCGAGGACAGCCCGGTGTACCCGGCGCCGATCACACAGACATCCGTCTCCACATCATCCTGCAAGGTCGGACGTGGCGGTACGGCATTGGCCGACGCAGCGTAATAAGACTCTGGGTAAGGGGTGTTCGCCATCCTGCAGCCTCTGTTTAATATATTTTACGAGTGCGCCGATCCTACCCGAGTTGAAAAACCTCCGCCAGCCACCGGAAAATCTTATCTACCGGCCCGAAATTAAATATTTTGCATATTCATAGGGTTAGGTAAAAAAAAGGTGTTGACACCCCTCCGGAATTCCGTAGAATGCCGCCTCACAGCAGGCACGTAGCTCAGTTGGTTAGAGCACCACCTTGACATGGTGGGGGTCGTTGGTTCGAGTCCAATCGCGCCTACCAAACAAAATCCGCTCTGCTGGGCGGTCTGGAAGGGCTCACCGAAAGGTGGGCCCTTTTTTGTTGTCTGCGATTTGTCAAAGCCTTGCTCCAGGCGCTCGCCTCAATCCATCCGATCTTTCGTTACCCTGACCGCTTAGCGTGTTTCGAAATAACACGACCTGCTGATATGGCGTTCTGTGCTTTTTTTGGATCCGTCGAAAAAGTGTGGATATTGAAGGGGTTACCCGTATTTTTAACCGGCCGGTGATCAAAAAAATGTTGTTGCTGATCGTGAACTTCAGTAACATCTGCCCCGCGTTCACCACCACGGTTTATGCATTTTTAAATCCCAAGCTTCCATCAGCTGCTTGGGATTTTTTTTGCCTGCGATTTGGCCAATCCCGTTCTCTGTCCCCTTGCTTCCTGCGCGAAGCTTTCCAGTCCCACTGCTGTGTGCGGGCGAAACCGGTTTTTTTCGACTACTACTGACTGGCGTTTTCCACGGCTTTCTCAAGGAGTTCGTCGATGCTGGTTCATTGGTTTCTCGCCGCTATTCATCTCTTGGCTTTTGCACTGGGCTTCTGGGCCGTGTTGACCCGTGGCACGGCGTTCAGTCGTCTGGCGACTGGCGTCGGTGAAGCAAAGCGGGTTTTGCTCGCTGATAATCTGTGGGGCATTGCTGCGCTGGTGCTGCTGGTGACTGGCGGCATGCGCGCCTTTGGCGGGTTTGAAAAGGGCGCTGACTACTATCTGCACCAGCCGCTGTTTCATTTGAAGATGACGTTGTTCGTGCTGCTTCTGTTGATTGAGCTGGCGCCGATGATCACGCTGGTCAAATGGCGGATCGCATTGGCGCGAGGCAAGGTGTTCGATACCACGCGTGCAAAGCTGTATGCACGGATCAGTCACGTCGAGGCGCTGTTGTTGGTATTGATGGTGATTGCAGCCACCGGCATGGCGCGCGGCGTGACGTTCGGCTAACAAGGAGCAATTCCCTGTGTGCTCTCGGAAATGTCTGACAGCCAGGCTGGGCAGTCGCAGGTAGTATCGCGCTGCAGGGGAGGACGGGGGCGAATGAAGTAGAGCGATGGGATGTGTCAGGCGCCGTGCCCAGTGGGCTGGGGAGCGGATGGCAATACGGCGCGTGTATCTCTAGCCAGTCATTATGCAAAGCAAACGAACTGGCTACTGACTGCAATGCGGTTCAGGGCGTTTGTGGCTTGTCCGGGGCGGTCAGGCCGGCCTGAATGCGCTGATAGATTTCTTCACGGTGTACGGCAACGTTTTTCGGAGCATTGATGCCGATACGGACTTGCTGACCGCTTACGCCGAGGATGGTGATCGTAATGTCATCACCAATATTTATGCTTTCACCGACTTTGCGGGTGAGTATCAGCATGGTCTTCTCCTTGATTGCTTTGTAGGGCACCTGATTCAGACAGTGCAGAGGTCGGTGGTACGTATAGATTAGTGCGAAGTCTCACGGTTTGGGTGCCTCTTTCTGACGCGCAGATGCGGCATTAATTCCCAGGGCGTAACTATACAGAGGCTGCAATCATCAATCTCGTTGTTTTGTGCCCATTTTGCGGGCCTCGCGAAGTATTTATGAATGTTAAGATCGCCGCTTTGTGATTTTCGAGGAAAGCGTTGTGCGCAAATTGGTCTGGATGGTCGCGGCACTGGCATTGGCAGGGTGTGGCGAAGGCAAGAGTGTAGACGTGCAGAAGCCGAAAACGACAGTCGCAGCCGCGCCTGTGGCGGCATCTTCTGCGCAGTGGGACCTCGAAGTGCGCGGCGAAACACCTCAGGCTGTCAGCGACCTGAGTGGCTGGTTGATCGAGCATGCGTTCGTGCCGACCGTGATCAAGGACAGCAGCGGCAAGACGCGGATCCTGATTGGTCCGTTCAACTCCCAGGCCGACGCGCAAGCGCGCAAGGTCGAGGTGGATGCAGCATTGGTGAAGGCCAAGAAGCAGAACGTCGAATCGGTGATCGTCGAGCATCCGCTCGCACCGTAAGCCGCACTTTCAGCGGAGCGGCCTAAAGGACATCGCAGTCGACTCGTCTTATACGAGTCAATCACGATTTCTCGAAGGAGCTCCGCATGGCCTCCGCCGCTCCCTATAAGCTTTTCAATGCGGTTTTGCGCCGCAAGACGCTGGTGAGTCCGCACATGATGCGGATCACGCTCGCCGACCCTTCAATAGGTGGCATGGCCACTTGGGCGCCGGATCAGCGCGTCAAACTGTTCTTCCCTGCTGAAGATGGATCCCCTGCGAGCCTTGCACAGGAGGAGGGCTGGTACGCGCGTTTTCGTTCGATGTTGGCGAGCCGTCGACCGGCAATGCGCACTTACACCATTCGTCATTTACGCGCTGATCTGGGCGAGGTCGACATCGATTTTGTCCTGCATGGCGAGACCGGTCCCGCGTCGCGCTGGGCGCTGCGTGCGCAGCCGGGAGCGTCGATGCAGATTCTTGCTCCCGGCAGCGGTTTTTCCGCGCAGGACGCCGGAGGGTTCGAATGGAAACCGCCAAAGCTACTCAAACAGGTTTTGCTGGTGGCCGATGCCACGGCATTGCCGGCGGCGATGGGTATTCTTGAAGAATTGTCCGCCATGGCTGAGCCGCCCCAGACTCAGGCGTACTTTGAAGTCGACAGTTTGGCAGACATACTCTCGGTGCCAGACTGGCCCGGGCTGGCGGTGCAGTGGCTGGTTCGCGATCAGGGGCCAGAAGCAGTGGCTGGCGCGCTGATGGTCGAGGCGGTGCAGCAGGCGTTCTTGCCTGCAGAGGATTCATCGGTCGGGCAAGCAGCCGAACTCGCCGAAGTCGATATCGACAAAGACATTCTCTGGGAGATCGCCAACACGGCCCCCGAAGGTTTTTATGGCTGGATTGCCGGCGAAAGTGCTGCGGTCATGCGTCTGCGCAAATACCTGATCAAGGAATGCGGTATCCCCCGTGAGTCACTCAATCTGATGGGCTACTGGCGCTACGACAAGGCTGGCAGTTAGGCACAAAAAAGGCCTCGAACATCACGTTCGAGGCCTTTTCCTTTGAGCTGGAGGGTCAGCCGCAGGCTTTCAGGTTCACCGGGCCGACAAATTCATTGCCGTGTCCCATGACGCACGCCACGCTCTGATTACGCTGGCGTTCCCAGTCTTGCACCGGGTACGTCTTGTCCCAGGCTTCGTAAAGCTGCCGATCCTGTTTCGACAGGCGCAAGCCGTACTGCTTGCTCATGTAGAAATAGGTGCGCGCGATCATGCCGCGAATCGACGGGCGAGGCATGACCTTCTTGGCCTTGAAGTCGACTTGAGTCAGGCACGAGCCATACTGACCGGATTGCACCGGCAGCCAGCCATAACTGAAATTGCTGCGATCACCGTTGACCTCGCCAATGCTCGGTACCAGGTTGTGCAGGTCGGCTTCGGCTTTCTGATAACTCGGGTCGTAGCGTGTGCAGTTCTTGCGCCCGCCCGACTGCCAGCATTGACGCTGGTGACCGAATTCCCACGCCGGGACAATGTGCTCCCATTCGATGCGCGAAGCGCGCTTGGCATTTTTGCGTGGCACATAACCGCAAGCCTTCAAGTCCACCTTGTTGCCAGTGTATTTGCATCCGCAGTAAAACTCGGTGGACTGCGGTGCATACAGCTTCCAGGCGGCTTTCTTGGCCTCGGTAAAGGTGCGGGGAGCGCCAGCCTGGGCGCCAAAAGCGATGAACAGCAACAATAATGCAAAACAGCGGACACTCATTGAATCAATCTTCCTTCGGCACAACCCAAAAAATCTGCACGCCGCCATCGTCGCGATAGGCGAGTGTGACGTTGTCGTTCTCGTCGATTTCCTCGAGCAGTTGCTCCCATGCATCCACAGGCTCGTCCGGCAGACGGAAGATCAAGGCGGCTTTGGCTTTTTGTGCGGTAGGGGAATTGATGATTTTTTGAACGCGCATACCCATGCGTTCGTAAGCGTCAGGAGCATCAGGGGAGGTGGCCACGAGGTTATCCTTATTAAGCTGTACGTGTATACAGTATTTAACTGTAAGCATTTTCGCAACTGCTTAAAATTCAAGAAAATCCTCTGACAGCGCTTTTGCGATTTTGGTGTAAGCCGGGTCGATTATTTTGTGCGAAAAAGTCGCGCGCAGCGTAGGTGGCTGCACCACCCGCCGCGCGGGCGAGTGGTGAGCAGGTTGCCCGATCCGGAAAGGCTCAGGCGAGGGTCAATCAATATTCCCAGAACATCCGTTGCAGCTCTTTGCTGTCGTTGGTTTTGGTCAGGGCGACCATGGCCAGGATCCGAGCTTTTTGCGGGTTCAGGTCGTGAGCGACGACCCAATCGTATTTGTCGTCAGGCTGTTCGGCGTTACGCAGAACGAAACCACCAGCGTTCACGTGGGACGAGCGGATGATCTGCACGCCGTCTTTGCGCAGGGCTTGCAGGCTCGGCACTACGCGCGAAGAAACCGAACCATTACCGGTACCGGCATGGATGATGGCCTTGGCGCCGGCCTGGGCCAGTGCTTTGTAGGCGGTGTCATCAACGTTGCCGTAGGAATAGGCGATTTCTACGTCAGGCAGGCTCTTGATGTTCTTGATGTCGAATTCCGAGTCCATGGTGTGGCGCTTGGCTGGCAAGCGGAACCAATAGGATTTGCCTTCAACCACCATGCCCAGCGGACCCCAAGGGCTTTTGAACGCCTCGGTCTTGATGTTGATCATTTTGCTCACGTCGCGACCGGACTGGATCTCGTCATTCATGGTCACCAGCACGCCTTTGCCGTGCGCTTCTTTGCTGCTGGCGACGGCGACGGCGTTGTACAGGTTGAGCATGCCGTCCGCCGACATGGCGGTGCCTGGACGCATCGAGCCGACGACGATGATCGGCTTGTCGGTCTTCTCTACCAGGTTGAGGAAGTAGGCGGTTTCTTCCAGGGTGTCGGTGCCGTGGGTGATGACGATGCCATCGACGTCTTTGCTGTCGGCCAGTTCCGATACGCGGCGACCCAGTTGCAGCAGGTTGTCGTTGGTGATGCTTTCCGAGGCGATCTGCATGACTTGTTCGCCACGCACGTTTGCCAGTTTGCTCAACTCGGGGATGCCGGCAATCAGTTGTTCAATGCCAACCTTGGCCGCCTGGTAAGTGGCGCTGTTGGCTGCGCTGGCGCCGGCACCGGCAATGGTGCCGCCAGTGGCAAGTACCACGACGTTGGCGAGTTTGGTCTGGGTTTCGACTTCTTTTGCCTGAAGGGCGGTTGGCAGGAGCAGGAGGAGGGCCAAAGCGCCCGGTACCAAGGTGTTGAAAGCAGATTTCATTATTTTTCTCTCTAGTAGTGAGACGGTGCTGATGCAGGTTCATCTAGATGCGCCCCGAGCCGATCTGAATGCTCGGGTGCAGGCTAGGGAGCAGGATCCGTACCAGTGCTACTTTGCTTCAGAGAGATGTTTAACTTCATGATTTGCATCAGGTTTTTTTGAAATGGCCAATGGTTGGGCCGATCACCTGTCCGGGTTTCCGAATATTGGGGCCTTTCATGTTCGGTTCACCGAAAAGGACTACAGGCCTTGGTGAACGAAACGGCTTCCCGGTTTCGGCTTTTCTGCTAAAGAAACCCGTCAGCAGGCCGATGGGTGTTAAAGGAAACGATTATTTAGGGAGTTCACATGTCACTGACGATCGGTTTTTCACATCCCGGCGCAGTCACCATCGGCGGTAAAACCGCAGCGACAATCAATGCAATGAACCAGGCGGAAGCAGACGCATCCGAAGAGGCGCTGGGCGTTGAAAAAGAGCAAAGCAACCAGGTCAGAACCGGTGGGCCTGCGCAAGAAGCCAGCCAGGCGAGTAATGCTGACAGCGGCGATAGCCTGAGCATCACCGTCAAAATGCTGCTCAAGCGGATGCAGGAATTGCAGAAGCAACTGCAAGAACAGCAACAGCAATTGGCGGCGGCGCAGGCGGCAAGTTATCCGACGCCCGAGGCCAAGTCACAGGCGGTCATGTCCGTTCAGGGCCAGATCGCGCAAACCAGCGGCGCGCTGATGGAAGTCGCGGCGGCACTGGTCAAGGAAATGTCCAAGGATTCAACCAGCGGCAACCTGGTCAGCACCACGGCTTAAGCGGGGAAGGGCGAATCCGACGATTCGCCCTGCAATAAAACGATGATTTCTGATTGTTGACAAATGTCAGCGGGATTCGCATAGTTCGGTCTACGCAAACGTTTGCGCGGCTTCCCCGGTGCACTATTGGCCGGAAGAGAGCGCTGAAGCCTACGCCAGCGCGAGCGTTGCTCACAATAATCATAAGATCGGAGTGAACCCATGAAGCTGCCATTCGCTGGACGTCTTCTTGCTGTCGCTATGCTGGCTGCCGCAGCCGCCGCACTACCTGTCTCTTCGGCCTTCGCCGAGTCCCCGGAAAAACCCAAAGTCGCATTGGTCATGAAATCCCTGGCCAACGAATTCTTCCTGACCATGGAAGATGGCGCCAAGGCTTACCAGAAAGAACACTCCGCTGATTTCGACCTGATCTCCAACGGCATCAAGGACGAGACCGATACCGCCGGCCAGACCCGCATCGTCGAGCAGATGATTCTGGCCAAGGTCAACGCGCTGGTCATTGCACCGTCCGATTCCAAGGCCATGGTGCCGGTGATCAAGAAAGCCGTCGATGCCGGCATCACCGTGATCAACATCGACAACCAGCTCGATCCGCAAATCGTCAAAAGCAAAAATATCAGTGTGCCATTCGTAGGGCCGGACAACCGCAAGGGTGCGCGTCTGGTCGGTGAGTACCTGGCCAAGCAACTGAAGGCCGGTGACGAAGTCGGCATCATCGAAGGTGTGTCCACCACCACCAACGCCCAGCAGCGCACCGCCGGCTTCAAGGATGCGATGGATGCGGCGCAGATCAAGGTGGTCTCGTTGCAATCGGGCGACTGGGAAATCGACAAGGGCAACAAGGTTGCAGCTTCGATTCTCAGCGAATACCCGGATGTGAAAGCGCTCTTGGCGGGTAATGACAGCATGGCTGTCGGCGCTGTTTCCGCTGTGCGCGCTGCCGGCAAGGCGGGCAAGGTACAAGTGGTCGGTTACGACAATATCAACGCGATCAAGCCGATGCTCAAGGACGGTCGCGTGCTGGCGACGGCCGATCAGTTCGCTGCCAAGCAGGCTGTGTTCGGTATTGAGACCGCGCTGAAAATCCTCAAGGGCGAAAAAGTCGACAGCGGCGCCAATGGCGTGATCGAAACGCCAGTCGAGCTGGTCACCCAGTAAGTCTTCCGGCGACACAACGGCGCTCGTCCGTCCGGACGAGCGCATGGAGAGTTTTTATGTCAGTTTCCGCCCCGAACGCTGTCCTCTCGGTCAGCGGTATCGGTAAGACCTATGCGCAGCCGGTGCTCACGGGCATCGACTTGACGCTGATGCGCGGTGAAGTGCTGGCGCTGACCGGCGAGAATGGTGCCGGTAAAAGCACGCTGTCGAAGATCATTGGTGGTCTGGTTACGCCGACCACAGGCCAGATGCAGTTCCAGGGCAAAGACTACCGCCCCGGCAGCCGTACCCAGGCTGAAGAGCTGGGCGTGCGCATGGTCATGCAAGAACTCAATCTGCTGCCAACCCTGTCGGTGGCGGAAAACCTGTTTCTCGACAACCTGCCCAGCAACGGCGGCTGGATCAGTCGCAAGCAATTGCGCAAGGCCGCCATCGAAGCCATGGCGCAGGTCGGTCTCGATGCGATTGATCCGGACACTCTGGTCGGCGAGTTGGGTATCGGGCATCAGCAGATGGTCGAGATCGCGCGCAACCTGATCGGCGATTGTCATGTGCTGATTCTTGATGAGCCGACGGCCATGCTCACTGCCCGTGAAGTGGAAATGCTCTTTGAGCAGATCACCCGTTTGCAGGCGCGAGGCGTTGCGATCATCTATATCTCCCACCGCCTGGAAGAGCTGGCCCGAGTTGCGCAACGCATTGCTGTGCTGCGTGACGGCAATCTGGTCTGCGTCGAGCCGATGGCCAACTATAACAGTGAGCAGTTGGTGACCTTGATGGTCGGCCGTGAGCTGGGCGAACACATCGACATGGGCCCGCGCAAGATTGGCGCGCCAGCCCTGACGGTCAAGGGCCTGACCCGCTCCGACAAGGTGCGCGATGTTTCCTTTGAAGTGCGTGCTGGCGAGATTTTCGGGATTTCCGGGCTGATCGGAGCCGGGCGCACTGAATTGCTAAGGCTGATCTTCGGTGCCGATCTGGCCGACAGCGGCACGATCGCGCTGGGTTCGCCGGCGCGGGAGGTCAGTGTGCGTTCACCGGTTGATGCAGTGAAGCACGGCATCGCCCTGATCACCGAAGACCGCAAGGGCGAAGGCCTGCTGCTCAGTCAGTCGATCAGCGCCAACATTGCTTTGGGCAACATGCCGGAAATTTCCCGGGCCGGGGTCGTCAATAACAGCAACGAAATTTCCTTGGCGCAGCGTCAGATCAACGCCATGCGCATCCGCAGTTCGAGCCCGACCCAATTGGTTTCCGAGCTGTCTGGCGGCAATCAGCAGAAGGTCGTGATCGGGCGCTGGCTGGAGCGTGATTGCTCGGTGCTGTTGTTCGACGAGCCGACTCGCGGCATTGATGTGGGTGCCAAGTTCGATATCTATGCCTTGCTGGGCGAGTTGACACGTCAGGGCAAGGCGCTGGTGGTGGTATCCAGTGACCTGCGCGAGCTGATGCTGATCTGCGACCGGATCGGCGTTCTGTCGGCAGGGCGTTTGATCGATACCTTCGAGCGCGACAGCTGGACCCAGGATGATTTGCTTGCTGCCGCGTTCGCCGGCTACCAAAAACGTGATGCGCAGCTCAATGAAGCGGCGCCTAGGGAACTCCCATGAAAACTGCATCTTCTGCCGGCAAACGTGGTGGCAATTTCTACGGTCTTGGCACCTATCTGGGCCTGGCGGGTGCCTTGTTGGCGATGGTGGCGTTGTTCTCGGTCATGAGCAGCCACTTTCTGTCCTATGACACCTTCAGCACGCTGGCCAACCAGATCCCCGATCTGATGGTGCTGGCGGTGGGCATGACCTTCGTGCTGATCATCGGCGGCATCGACCTGTCGGTCGGTTCGGTGCTGGCACTTGCCGCCTCGACAGTCAGCGTAGCGATTCTCGGCTGGGGCTGGAGCGTGTTGCCGTCCGCTCTGCTTGGAATGGCGGTGGCTGCACTGGCGGGTACGGTGACCGGTTCGATCACTGTGGCGTGGCGTATTCCGTCATTCATCGTTTCGCTCGGTGTGCTGGAAATGGCCCGTGGACTGGCTTATCAGATGACCGGTTCGCGCACCGCCTACATCGGTGATTCGTTTGCCTGGCTGTCGAACCCGATCGCCTTCGGTATCTCGCCGTCGTTCATCATTGCCTTGCTGGTGATCTTCATCGCGCAAGCGGTGTTGACCCGTACCGTGTTCGGTCGCTACCTGATTGGTATCGGCACCAACGAAGAAGCGGTGCGTCTGGCCGGGATCAATCCAAAACCGTACAAGATTCTGGTGTTCAGCCTGATGGGGCTGCTTGCGGGCATCGCCGCGCTGTTCCAGATTTCCCGTCTGGAAGCGGCGGATCCGAATGCCGGCTCCGGCCTCGAACTGCAAGTGATCGCCGCCGTGGTCATTGGTGGCACCAGCCTGATGGGGGGGCGTGGTTCGGTGATCAGCACCTTCTTCGGCGTGTTGATCATTTCGGTGCTCGCCGCCGGTCTGGCGCAGATCGGTGCGACCGAGCCGACCAAGCGCATCATCACCGGTGCGGTGATCGTCATTGCGGTGGTACTCGATACCTATCGCAGTCAACGCGCCAGTCGACGGGGCTAAGTCATGGCAACGATCAAGGATGTGGCGGCGCTCGCGGGGATTTCCTACACCACGGTTTCTCACGTGGTGAACAAGACCCGGCCGGTCAGTCAGGAGGTGCGGTTGAAGGTCGAGGCGGCCATCAAAAGCCTCGATTACGTGCCAAGTGCCGTGGCGCGCTCACTGAAAGCCAAGACCACTGCGACCATTGGCTTATTGGTGCCTAACAGCCTCAACCCGTATTTTGCCGAGTTGGCTCGGGGTATCGAGGATTACTGTGAGCGTAACGGCTATTGCGTGATCCTTTGCAACTCTGACGATAACCCGGAAAAACAGCGCAGCTATTTGCGCGTGCTGCTGGAGAAGCGCATTGACGGCCTGATCGTCGCCTCCGCCGGTGGCGACATCGGGCTCGCGCAAGGGCTGGCCGGGGTGAAAACGCCGATGGTCATCGTCGACCGTGGACTGGATGGCGTGGACGCCGATCTGGTGCGCATCGATCATGAATATGGTGCCTATCTGGCGACGCGGCACCTGCTGGAGCTGGGCCATCGTGACATCGCCACCATCGGTGGTCCGTCGAGCACCAGCGTGGCGCAAATGCGTCAGGCCGGTTTTTGTCGGGCGCTGCAGGAGGCGGGCATCACCGTGCGGCCCGAACGCATGCTGGAAAGCGATTTCACCAGTACTGGTGGCTACAGCGCGGCGGCGATCCTGCTCGAAGGCAATCCGCCGAGCGCGATCTTCGCCGGAAACGACATGATCGGTATCGGTGTGCTGCGTGCGGCGGCCGAGCGCAATGTGCGCGTGCCAAGCGAGCTTTCGGTGATCGGCTTCGACGATATCCAGATGAGCCGTTATGTGTACCCGGCGCTGACCACCGTTGGTCAGTCGATCCTGCAGTTGGGCGAGATGGCTGCCGAAGTGCTGCTGCGAAGGATTGCTACCCCGAGTCTGGTCACCGATCAACGAATCGTGACCCCGAGTATTGTCTTGCGCGAATCGACTGCACCGCTGTCAGGCGTGTTCACCGAGTACCGCTGAAATCGAATTGACGAGTAGTGATGTATGCCAGCAAATGTAGTGGTAATAGGCAGCCTGAACATGGATCTGGTCACCCGGGCGCCACGGCTGCCAAAGGGTGGTGAAACGCTGATCGGTCATTCCTTTGCCACCGTTTCCGGCGGCAAGGGCGCCAATCAGGCAGTCGCTGCTGCGCGCCTGGGTGCGCAGGTGGCGATGGTCGGCTGTGTTGGCAACGATGACTACGGCGTGCAATTGCGCGACGCATTGCTGGCCGAGCAGATCGATTGTCAGGCGGTGAGCACGGTTGCCGACTCCAGTGGCGTGGCGCTGATTGTGGTCGATGACAACAGTCAGAACGCCATCGTGATCGTGGCTGGCGCCAACGGTGCAATGACCCCGGCGGTGATTGACCGTTTTGATGCGGTGCTGCAAGCGGCCGACGTGATTATCTGCCAGCTCGAGATCCCGGATGCCACGGTGGGGCATGCGCTCAAGCGTGCGCGTGAGCTGGGCAAGACCGTGATTTTAAACCCGGCGCCGGCCAGTCGTCCGTTGCCGGCAGACTGGTTTACCGCCATCGATTACCTGATTCCCAACGAAAGCGAAGCCGCTGCGTTGAGCGGGTTGCCAGTCGATTCGCTGGAAGCCGCAGAAAGCGCTGCCGGCCAGTTGATCGCCATGGGCGCGGGCAAGGTCATCATTACCCTCGGTGCGCAAGGTTCGCTATTTGCCAATGGCAAAGGTTTCGAGCATTTCCCGGCGCCCAAGGTGAAGGCGGTCGATACCACCGCCGCGGGCGATACCTTTGTTGGTGGTTTTGCCGCAGCGCTCGCCAGTGGCAAATCCGAGGCTGAGGCGATCCGTTACGGGCAAGTCGCTGCAGCGTTATCTGTGACCCGGGCCGGCGCACAGCCTTCCATTCCCACCATGTCCGACGTACAGGCGTTCAAACCCGCATGAAAAAGACTCCTTTGCTCAACGTCGCGTTGTCGCGGCTGATCGCATCCCTGGGCCATGGCGACATGGTAGTGATCGGTGACGCCGGACTGCCGGTTCCTCCTGGCGTTGAATTGATCGATTTGGCGCTGACCCACGGCGTTCCGGATTTCGTCAGTACCCTGAAAGTCGTGCTCAGCGAGATGCAGGTGGAAAGCCATGTGCTGGCCAACGAAATCCTCGACAAGCAGCCGACCGCCATGGTTGTGCTGGACGAGTTGCAAGAAGAGGGCGCCCTCGGTCGGCGCGATCTGCTGACTCATGAGCAATTCAAGGTTCTTAGCCGACAGGCACGGGCGATTGTTCGTACAGGCGAATGTCAGCCGTACTGCAACATCGTGCTGGTGGCCGGAGTAACGTTCTAATAGGGTTTTCGCCCTTTTCATTTTCATCAGCACAAGGAATGCGCCATGCACCGCTATGCTCAAAAACTCCATCAATTGCTTCGGAGTCTGCTGCTTTTGTCTTTTATTTCCGCCACCAGCGCTCAGGCTGCTGAAAAGATCGACCTGATCATCGACACCGATCCGGGTGCCGACGACGTGGTCGCCTTGCTGTTCGCCCTGGCTTCGCCGGATGAACTGAACATTCGCGCATTGACCACCGTGGCCGGCAACGTACGCCTCGACAAAACGTCGCGCAACGCGCGCCTGGCTCGCGAGTGGGCAGGGCGCGAGGATGTTCCGGTTTACGCCGGTGCGCCGAAGCCGCTGATGCGTACGCCAATTTACGCCGAGAACATCCATGGCAAGGAAGGCCTGTCGGGTGTCACCGTGCATGAGCCGAAAAAAGGCCTGGCCGAAGGCAATGCGGTCAACTACCTGATTGATACCCTGAAAAAAGCCAAGCCGCACAGCATCACCATCGCCATGCTTGGCCCGCAGACCAACCTGGCGCTGGCGCTGATCCAGGAGCCGGAGATCGTTAACGGTATCAAGGAAGTGGTGATCATGGGCGGCGCGCACTTCAATGGCGGCAACATCACCCCGGTGGCCGAATTCAACTTGTTTGCCGACCCGCAAGCGGCAGAAGTGGTACTCAAGAGCGGTGTAAAACTGACCTATCTGCCGCTGGACGTGACCCACAAGATCCTCACCAGCGACGCCCGCCTGAAGCAGATTGCCGCGCTCAACAACAATGCGAGCAAGATTGTCGGCGACATCCTCAACGAGTACATCAAGGGCGACATGGAGCACTACGGCATTCCGGGTGGCCCGGTGCATGACGCTACCGTCATTGCTTACCTGCTCAAGCCGGAGCTATTCACTGGTCGCTCGGTGAACGTGGCCATCGACAGCCGTGAGGGGATCACATTCGGTCAGACCGTGGTCGACTGGTACGACGGTCTGAAACAGCCGAAAAACGCATTTTGGGTCGAGAATGGCGATGCCCAAGGTTTCTTCGATCTGCTGACTGAGCGTCTGAAGCGCTTGAAGTAAGGCCAGGACCCGCAGGTGCAAGCCTGCGGGTTTTTAATCCCTCTCCGTGTCCTGCGTGCTCTTGTCGTCATGCTGGTACCGCTCGAACACTTGAGCGATAAACGTTTGTGCGCCTTGGGTTCCCATCGTCTTGACCAGCAGATCGATGCTGATCAGCGCCAGCTCCTCCGAACTGCCAGGGCTATACGAACTGTGTCCCTTCGGCCACAAAACCTTGATGTCAGCGGAGATGCTTACGGTGCTCATGAGTGCGCTCGAAAAGTCGGGAATGTCTGAGCGCGAGTTAACCACTTTGTCGGGCGTTTGGCACTGCGACTTAGGCATGGGCGCGACGCTATGCGACACTTGGTCTTTTCCGGCTGAACCAAGGAATGTGCTGTGCAGATCGATTTGAATTCCCCCGACGGCCTCACACTCGACGCTGTGCGCCAGTTGCTCGCGTCGGCCAGCGATGATGTGCATACGCAGCTGCGTGTGACCAAGGGGGGGATTGCCTATATTTCGTCCGGTGTGACCGGCGGGCAGGATATTGATGGCCTGCTCTTTCGCCTGGAGACCTGGGCCAAGGGTTCGGGGTATGTCGGCAACGTCGCGGCCAGCGATGAAGTCTGGGTGATGCAGATTTTCAATGCGCTGAAAGACAACTGGCCGAATCCGCCGCTCGACTACATCGACGTCTATTGAGCTTCGTTAATATTCGGTGACGATTGTGTGAGGATGCGCTGCACGCTCTTCAGGCAGACTCAGCGTTTTTCCGGATCGTGGGGCAGGGTGGCAGCATTGGTTGTGAAACCAAACGCCAGATTGGCGGTCGCACGATCTCAGCTTAACCATTTGAAAGAAGGAGGCTTCATGCCTTTGAAGTTCGCGTCTCTGGGTGCACTTATGGCCGTTGCCATGTTGGCCGGTTGCAGCACGACCTCCAGCGAGTCGGCAAAGGATCCTGTGGCGACCGATGCCGGTCACAGCCGCTGTGAAGCAAAGGCAGCGGAATTTGCCATCGGTAAAAAGGCTTCGCCGGAACTGCTCGATCAGGCGCGTGCCAAGTCTGGCGCGCAAAACGCCCGTTTCCTCAAGCCAACCGACATGATCACGCTGGAATACCGCTCCGATCGCTTGAATCTGAACACCGACAACAACCTGGTGGTCACTCGCGTCAGCTGCGGTTGATCGCAGAGCGCTTTTGTTGCAGGCATAAAAAACCCCGTCACATGGACGGGGTTTTTTTAGTGCGCCGGGAAATTACTCTGGGCGAACTTGTGCAGCTTGCATACCCTTTTGGCCTTTCTCAGCCACGAAAGAGACGGTCTGGCCTTCTTTCAGGCTTTTGAAACCGTCGGATTCGATAGCTTTGAAGTGTACGAACAGGTCGTCACCGCCACCTTGAGGAGTGATGAAGCCGAAGCCTTTTTCATCGTTGAACCATTTAACGGTGCCGGTTTGGCGATTAGACATGGTGTATCTCCAAGAAACATATATTTTCAGTAGTACTGTGCTGCTCAGGCCAACTGGGCACACCCGGGTATCATAGTCGAAATGTTCGCTTTGGTAGCCCCCCGGACGTGCTGTTTGCTTTCATATTGCATCGATTTCAACCTCTGAAATGTCTGCAAGCCCCGGTTTCAGTGGCTTTTGGCCGAAAGAAGAGGGTGTAAAAAAAGCTATAAAACCTGCGTAAATTATCGATTTCGGGGTCTTTTTGGCGGTTTTTGGTCTGCCGGACGCCCGAAAAAACATTCGTCAGCGCTTATTTCTGCACTCGGCAAACCGAGATTTCTTTCAGTGCGCGCTGACCCAGTTCACCACTTGGCGGGGTGTTCTTGTCCATCAGTTGCGCGATCTCTTGCGTGGTGAATTTCTTTTCCAGCACATCGGCACCGCAAGCGCAGTGTTTATTGGCTTCGGCTGGATTGACGCTCTTGCTGGCTGCGGCGGTGCAGTCGTTCATGTACTGGGCTTTGACACCGGCAGGCCAGGCCGCGTTGGCGCTCAGCGGCAGTAGCAGGGCCAGCGGGGCCGCGTAAGCAAAAAGTCGGATAAGGCGCATGTCGGAAACTCCTTGGGTTGATATCGGCGACGATTCTCAGCTTATTTGAGGCAAAGCGTATATCCCAAGTTCACTTTGCGCCGCAAAAATGCACAAATCTTCAGCACTGAAAATCCTTCGACTCGATGACCGCTCATCTGTGCTAGCATGCCGGGCTCAAGCGTTCTCAGGCTCCGGATGGCCTTCAGCCCCGAAGCGGTCAGCGTGCGAAACCCTGATTTGAATCCCAGTCACTCTGGTTCGGTTTTCCGGTTGGCCGCAAGGCTCCTGCCGCTGTAAGGCAGGCGTTCGTCATTGAATGGCCTGGATCGGATCTTGTACTGGCTCATCCCAACCCACGTGACCTTTGGTAGGGGTCACCACTAGGAGAGGAGGCGCCATGCCAACTATTACTCTTCCCGACGGCAGTCAACGTTCATTCGATCACCCGGTTTCCGTTGCCGAGGTCGCCGCATCCATTGGTGCCGGTCTGGCCAAGGCCACCGTGGCCGGCAAGGTCAACGGCAAGCTGGTCGACGCCTGCGACATCATCGACAGCGACGCAACGCTGCAAATCATCACGCCAAAGGATGAAGAGGGGCTGGAGATCATTCGCCACTCTTGCGCGCACCTGGTTGGCCATGCGGTCAAGCAGCTGTATCCGACTGCGAAAATGGTCATCGGCCCGGTTATCGACGAAGGCTTCTATTACGACATCGCCTTCGAGCGTCCTTTTACTCCGGACGACATGGCCGCCATCGAACAGCGCATGCATCAGCTGATCGACAAGGATTACGACGTCATCAAGAAAGTCACTCCGCGCGCCGAAGTGATCGAAGTGTTCAAGGCCCGCGGCGAGGACTACAAGCTGCGTCTGGTCGAGGACATGCCGAACGAGCAGGCCATGGGCCTGTACTACCACGAAGAATACGTCGACATGTGCCGCGGCCCGCACGTGCCGAACACTCGCTTCCTGAAATCTTTCAAGCTGACCAAGTTGTCCGGTGCCTACTGGCGCGGTGATGCCAAGAATGAGCAGCTGCAGCGCGTTTACGGTACTGCCTGGGCAGACAAGAAACAGCTGGCGGCATACATCCAGCGTATCGAAGAAGCGGAAAAACGCGATCACCGCAAGATCGGCAAGCGCCTGGGCCTGTTCCACACCCAGGAAGAAGCGCCGGGCATGGTGTTCTGGCACCCGAACGGCTGGACCCTGTATCAAGTGCTCGAGCAGTACATGCGCAAGGTGCAGCGTGACAACGGCTATCTCGAGATCAAGACGCCGCAAGTCGTTGACCGCAGCCTGTGGGAGAAATCCGGGCACTGGGCCAACTACGCCGACAACATGTTCACTACCGAGTCGGAAAGCCGCGACTACGCCATCAAGCCGATGAACTGCCCATGCCATGTGCAGGTGTTCAATCAGGGTCTGAAGAGCTACCGCGAGCTGCCGATGCGTCTGGCCGAGTTCGGTGCGTGTCACCGTAACGAGCCGTCGGGTGCCTTGCACGGCATCATGCGTGTACGTGCGTTTACTCAGGACGACGCCCACATTTTCTGCACCGAAGAGCAGATGCAGGCTGAATCCGCAGCGTTCATCAAGCTGACCATGGACGTTTACCGCGACTTCGGCTTCACCGATGTCGAGATGAAGCTGTCCACTCGTCCGGAAAAACGCGTAGGTTCCGACGAGCTGTGGGATCGCGCCGAAGCGGCACTGGCGGCAGCCCTCGATAGCGCGGGCCTGCCGTATGATTTGCAGCCGGGCGAAGGTGCGTTCTACGGTCCGAAGATCGAGTTCTCGCTGAAAGATTGCCTCGGTCGCGTCTGGCAGTGTGGTACCTTGCAGCTCGATTTCAACCTGCCTGTCCGTCTCGGCGCCGAATACGTTTCCGAAGACAACAGCCGCAAGCATCCGGTGATGTTGCACCGGGCGATCCTCGGTTCGTTCGAGCGTTTCGTCGGGATTCTGATCGAGCATTACGAAGGTGCATTCCCTGCGTGGCTCGCGCCAACCCAGGCAGTGATCATGAATATCACTGATAAACAGGCAGATTTCGTCGCTCAGGTTGAAAAAACTCTCAACGAAAGCGGATTTCGTGCCAAGTCCGACTTGAGAAATGAAAAGATCGGCTTTAAAATCCGCGAGCATACTTTGCTCAAGGTTCCCTATCTTTTGGTTATCGGAGATAAGGAAGTCGAGATGCAGACTGTCGCTGTGCGTACTCGTGAAGGTGCTGACCTGGGCTCGATGCCCGTCGCCCAGTTCGCTGAGTTTCTCGCGCAAGCGGTTTCCCGGCGTGGTCGCCCAGATTCGGAGTAATTATTATTAAGCGTGAAATGAGACAAGATAAACGAGCTGCACCGAAAGCCCCGATCAACGAGAATATC
This sequence comes from Pseudomonas sp. m6p, assembly GCF_055760375.1. Lineage (NCBI taxonomy): Bacteria > Pseudomonadati > Pseudomonadota > Gammaproteobacteria > Pseudomonadales > Pseudomonadaceae > Pseudomonas > Pseudomonas sp. m6p. The sequence continues at coordinate 3,425,910 of NZ_CM147084.1, read as the reverse complement.
TCGGCACGCGAGGTTCGGTTAATTGGCGCTGATGGCGAGCAGATTGGCATCGTCTCGATTGATGAAGCGCTTCGTATTGCTGAAGAAGCAAAGCTTGATCTGGTAGAAATCTCTGCTGACGCAGTCCCACCGGTTTGCCGGGTGATGGACTACGGCAAATCGATCTTCGAAAAGAAGAAGCAGATTGCAGCGGCGAAGAAAAACCAGAAGCAGATTCAGGTAAAAGAAATCAAGTTTCGTCCAGGGACGGAGGAAGGGGATTACCAGGTAAAACTGCGCAACCTGGTACGTTTCCTGAGTGACGGGGACAGGGCCAAGGTATCCTTGCGATTCCGCGGCCGTGAGATGGCCCACCAGGAGCTGGGGATGGAACTCCTCAAGCGGGTTGAAGCTGACCTGCTCGAGTACGGTTCGGTCGAACAGCATCCTAAGATGGAAGGACGCCAGCTGATCATGGTCATCGCCCCGAAAAAGAAGAAGTAATCAACAGGGCACGGCAGGCCTTCTGATTATGTTTATCAACTGAATGCGGAGTATCCGAACATGCCAAAAATGAAAACCAAAAGTGGTGCTGCTAAGCGGTTTCTGAAAACTGCTAACGGTATCAAGCACAAGCACGCTTTCAAGAGCCACATCCTGACCAAAATGTCGACCAAGCGTAAGCGTCAACTGCGCGGTAGCAGCTTGCTGCATCCGTCTGACGTGGCAAAAGTCGAGCGCATGCTGCGCCTTCGTTAATTTTAGTCAAGAATAGAGGAAGTAACTCATGGCTCGTGTAAAGCGTGGCGTCATTGCCCGTAAGCGTCACAAAAAAATTCTGAAACTTGCTAAAGGCTACTACGGCGCACGCTCCCGCGTATTCCGTGTTGCCAAGCAAGCGGTAATCAAGGCAGGCCAATACGCCTACCGTGACCGTCGTCAGAAAAAACGTCAGTTCCGCGCTCTGTGGATCGCTCGTATCAACGCTGGTGCTCGTGTTAACGGTCTGTCCTACAGCCGTTTCATCGCTGGCCTGAAAAAAGCGTCCATCGAGATCGACCGTAAGGTTCTGGCTGATCTGGCAGTGAACGAAAAAGCGGCGTTTGCTGCGATTGTCGAGAAAGCTAAAGCCACCTTGGCTTAAGTACCCCCGACAGTCACCCGGCCCCACCTCTGTGGGGTCAGGTGTTAAACGTCATAAATAGGGGAAGAGCCTTCAAGCTCTTCCCCTATTTTGTATCTGGAGTCTGTACATGGAAAACCTGGATGCGCTGGTCTCTCAAGCACTAGAGGCTGTGCAAAGCGCTGAAGATATCAATGCCCTGGAGCAAATCCGGGTTCAATACCTTGGCAAAAAAGGTGAATTGACTCAGGTGATGAAGACCCTGGGGAATTTGCCGGCAGAAGAGCGTCCGCAAGTCGGCGCCCTGATCAACGTTGCCAAGGAGCGTGTTACAGGCGTTCTCAATGCGCGCATGGCTCTGTTTGAAGAAGCCGAACTGGCTGCCAAACTGTCTGCCGAATCTATTGACGTGACGTTGCCGGGCCGTGGCCAGACCTCCGGTGGTCTGCATCCGGTGACCCGGACTCTGGAACGAGTCGAGCAGTTCTTCACCCGCATCGGCTACGGCATCGCCGAAGGCCCTGAGGTCGAAGACGACTATCACAACTTCGAAGCGCTCAACATCCCAGGCCACCACCCGGCCCGGTCGATGCATGACACCTTCTATTTCAACGCGAACATGTTGCTGCGCACCCATACCTCGCCGGTACAGGTCCGCACCATGGAGTCCAAGCAACCGCCGATCCGCATCGTCTGCCCAGGCCGTGTGTATCGCAGCGACTCCGATATCACCCACTCGCCGATGTTCCACCAGGTCGAAGGCCTGCTGGTCGATCGCGATATCAATTTCGCCGATCTCAAAGGCACCATCGAAGAATTCCTGCGGGTGTTCTTCGAGAAAGAGCTGGCCGTACGTTTCCGTCCTTCTTACTTCCCGTTCACCGAGCCATCCGCTGAAGTCGATATGGAATGCGTGATGTGCAGCGGTAAAGGCTGCCGCGTCTGCAAGCAGACCGGCTGGCTGGAAGTCATGGGCTGCGGCATGGTGCACCCGAACGTGCTGCGCATGTCCGGCATCGATCCGGAAGAGTTCTCCGGTTTTGCCTTCGGCATGGGTGTCGAGCGTCTGGCCATGCTCCGTTACGGCGTGAACGACTTGCGTCTGTTCTTCGACAACGACTTGCGGTTCCTCGCGCAATTTCGCTAGTCGTAACGAATTCTTAGGAGAGCAGGATGAAATTCAGTGAACAATGGCTGCGTGGCTGGGTTAGCCCGCAGGTAAGTCGCGACGAGCTGGTTGCTCGTCTGTCGATGGCGGGTCTGGAGGTCGATAGCGTGACCCCGGCCGCCGGTGTATTCAGCGGCGTGGTCGTCGGCGAGGTGCTGAGCACCGAGCAACACCCTGACGCCGACAAGCTGCGTGTGTGCCAGGTCAGCAATGGTGCGGAAACCTTCCAGGTCGTGTGCGGTGCGCCAAACGTGCGTCCGGGCCTGAAGATTCCGTTCGCCATGATCGGTGCCGAACTGCCGGGCGACTTCAAGATCAAGAAGGCCAAGCTGCGCGGCGTCGAGTCCAACGGCATGTTGTGCTCGCAAGCCGAGCTGCAGATTGGTGAAGGCAACGACGGTCTGATGGAACTGCCGGCCGATGCGCCGGTGGGCGAAGATTTCCGTGTGTATCTGGATCTGGAAGACGCCAGCATCGAGGTCGACCTGACCCCGAACCGTGGCGACTGCCTGTCGCTGGCCGGTCTGGCCCGTGAAGTGGGTGCGCTGTACGCCGCTCCGGTTACCCGTCCGGTGGTCATGGCGATTCCGGCTGTGCACGACGAAGTACGTCCGGTAGACGTGCTGGCGCCTGCCGCTTGCCCGCGTTACCTGGGGCGTGTCATCCGTAACGTTGACCTGTCCAAGCCGACCCCGCTGTGGATGGTTGAACGACTGCGCCGCGCCGAAGTGCGCAGTATCGACGCTGCCGTCGACATCACCAATTACGTGATGCTCGAGCTGGGTCAGCCGCTGCACGCGTTCGATCTCGCCGAAATCAACGGTGGCATCCGCGTGCGTATGGCGGAAGACGGCGAGAAGCTGGTGCTGCTCGACGGTCAGGAAGTCAGCCTGCGTAGCGATACGCTGGTGATTGCCGACCATACTCGCGCTCTGGCGATTGCCGGCGTAATGGGGGGCGAACACAGCGGTGTGTCCGCGACTACGCGCGACGTTTTCCTGGAAAGTGCGTTCTTCGACCAGATCGCTGTGGCTGGCAAGGCTCGCTCCTACGGCCTGCACACCGACGCTTCGCATCGTTATGAGCGTGGTGTGGACTGGCAACTGGCCCGTGAAGCCATGGAGCGCGCCACTGGCCTGTTGCTGGAAATCGCCGGTGGTGAAGCCGGCCCGATCATCGAGACCGTCAGCGAGCAACACCTGCCGTCGATCGCGCCGATCACCCTGCGTGCACAGCGCATCACCCAGATGCTGGGGATGGAAATGGATTCGGCGCAGGTCGAGCGTCTGCTCAGCGCCCTGGGCCTGAAGATTTCCGCTGATGGAGCAGGGCAGTGGCGCGTAGAAGTGCCAAGCCATCGCTTCGACATCAGCCTTGAAGTCGATCTGATCGAAGAGCTGGCGCGTCTGTACGGCTACAACCGTCTGCCGGTTCGTTACCCGCAAGCGCGTCTGGCGCCACAAGCCAAAGCTGAAGCACGCAGCGAGTTGCCTGAGTTGCGTCGTCTGCTGGTTGCTCGTGGTTATCAGGAAGCGATCACTTACAGCTTCATCGATCCCAAGCAGTTTGAACTGTTCAACCCGGGCGTTGAGCCGCTGCTGCTGGCCAACCCGATTTCCAATGACATGGCTGCCATGCGCTCGTCGCTGTGGCCGGGCCTGGTCAAGGCGTTGCAGCACAACCTGAACCGTCAGCAGGATCGTGTGCGTCTGTTCGAAAGCGGTCTGCGCTTCGTCGGTCAGCTGGAAGGTCTGAAACAAGAGCCGATGCTCTCGGGTGTCGTTTGCGGCAGCCGTCTGCCGGAAGGTTGGGCACAGGGTCGCGACAGCATCGATTTCTTCGATGTGAAAGCTGACGTCGAAGCGGTGCTGGGTTATGCCGGTGCGTTGGATGCCTTCACTTTCACTCCGGGCAAACATCCGGCGCTGCACCCGGGTCAAACCGCGCGCATTGAACGTGATGGGCGTGAAGTCGGCTTCATCGGTGCGATTCACCCTGAACTGTCCAAAGCCTTGGGCCTGGATCGTCCGGTATTCGTCTTCGAGCTGGTTTTGGCTGAAGTCGCTTCCGGAAAAATGCCGCAATTCCACGAGTTGTCGCGTTTTCCTGAAGTGCGTCGTGACCTTGCACTGATCGCGCACAAAGACGTCGCGGCCTCGGCTGTACTCGACGTAATCCGTGAAAATGCAGGCGAATGGCTCACGGATCTCAGGCTGTTTGACGTGTATCAGGGTAAAGGCATTGATCCTGATAGAAAAAGCCTTGCAGTTGGCTTGACCTGGCAGCATCCATCGCGCACTCTTAATGACGATGAGGTGAATTCGACGACGCAAAATATCCTCACCTCGCTCGAACAAAGGTTGAACGCCACGTTAAGGAAGTGACGTATGGGGGCTTTGACGAAAGCTGAGATGGCGGAACGTCTGTATGAAGAGCTGGGCCTGAACAAGCGGGAAGCCAAGGAATTGGTCGAACTGTTTTTCGAGGAAATCAGGCACGCTCTTGAAGACAACGAGCAGGTCAAATTGTCGGGTTTCGGCAATTTCGACCTTCGGGACAAACGCCAGCGGCCTGGCCGCAACCCGAAAACGGGGGAAGAAATCCCGATCACGGCTCGCCGTGTGGTCACCTTTCGTCCAGGGCAGAAGTTGAAGGCCCGAGTTGAGGCTTATGCTGGAACCAAGTCATAACGACGAACTACCCGTCATCCCAGGCAAACGCTACTTCACCATTGGTGAAGTCAGCGAGCTGTGTGCGGTAAAACCACACGTGCTGCGCTACTGGGAGCAGGAGTTTCCTCAGCTCAACCCCGTCAAACGCCGCGGAAACCGCCGGTATTATCAGCGCCAGGACGTGCTGATGATCCGGCAGATCCGCGCGCTCCTTTACGATCAGGGTTTCACCATCGGCGGCGCGCGCCTGCGTTTGTCCGGCGATGAAGCCAAAGACGACACCACTCAATACAAGCAAATGATCCGCCAGATGATCGCTGAGCTTGAAGATGTACTGGTGGTGCTCAAGAAATAAAAAGCTGCGTTTGAATACTTCCAGTTTTCAAAAGCTTGCGCTATATTCTTGAGCGCTCTTCGAGATGAAGGGCAGGTTTCAAACCAGTCGGGGCGTAGCGCAGTCCGGTAGCGCACTAGCATGGGGTGCAAGGGGTCGAGTGTTCGAATCACTCCGTCCCGACCAAAAAACTCCAAAGAATCCAAGCACTTACGGGTGCTTGGATTTTTTTATGTTTGGAGTTTTTCGTTACCAATTTGAAATTGGTCGTTCTGGTTGCCAATTGGTTGCCAATTGAGATTGGCTTGCTCAGACTCCAGTAAAGCCTAAAGCAGCTTGCTTCCTAAGGCTTTAACCCAATGGCGCGGACATTCGCAGGGACCGGCATCATGACGCCAGAATCAAAAGCTCGTCAGCAGATCGACCAGAAGCTTGAACAAGGAGGCTGGGTCATCCAGGACATGAAGCAACTCAACCTATCGGCAGGTGTGGGCGTGGCCGTGCGCGAATACCCCACTGATACCGGTCCTGCTGATTACGTTTTGTTTGTTAATCGCAATGTCGTGGGCGTGATCGAAGCCAAGAAAGACACCGCGGGCGAAAACCTCACTGCCACCGAAAGCCAGACCGAACGCTACGCCACTGCGAACCTGAAGTGGCGCAAAGACAATACGCCACTGCGCTTCCTGTTTGAGGCCACCGGCCAGATCATTCACTTCACCGACAACGCCGACCCGGCGCCGCGTTCCCGCGAAATCTTCCACTTTTTCAAGCCCGAAACGCTAGCTACATGGTTAGCGCAGCCAGAATCCCTGCGCCGCCGCCTGGTCGAGCAGATGCCCGCGCTGCCCGATCGCAATCTTCGCGACTGCCAGATCAGCGCCGTCACCGGGCTGGAGAGGTCGCTGGCCCAGAACAAACCCCGCGCCTTGGTGCACATGGCCACCGGCGCGGGCAAGACCTTCACCGCCATCACCTCTGTTTACCGCCTGCTCAAGTTCGGCGGTGCCAAGCGCATCTTGTTTTTGGTCGATACACGCAACCTCGGCAAGCAGGCCCATCAGGAGTTCATGGCCTACACGCCGCCGGACGATGGCCGCAAGTTCACCGAGCTCTACAACGTGCAGCGCCTGGCTTCACCCAACATCGACCCGCACTCCCAGGTGTGCATAAGCACCATCCAGCGCATGTTTTCCATTTTGAGCGGCGAGCCGATTGACGAATCGGCTGAGGATGTCTCGCTCAACGAAGTGCAGCAAACCGCCAAGCAGGAAAAGCTTGTCCGCTATAACTCGGCCGTACCGGTGGAAACTTTCGACTTCATCATCATCGACGAGTGCCACCGCAGCATCTACAACCTGTGGAAGCAAGTGCTTGATTACTTCGATGCCAGCCTGATCGGCCTGACCGCTACGCCTGATAAACGCACCTTCGGCTTCTTCAGCGAGAACATCGTAGCTGAATATACCTACGAGCAGTCCGTGGCCGATGGCGTCAACGTCGGCTACGACGTGTACGATATCGAAACTGAGATCACCCAAAAGGGCGCTGAGCTCAAGGCCAAGGAGTGGGTGGATCACCGCGACCGCCAGACCCGCAAAAAACGCTGGAGCGAAACCGAAGAGGACACCGTCTATTCGGCCAAGGAGTTGGACCGCTCCGTGGTCAATATCAGCCAGATCCGTAAAGTGATTCAGGCTATGAAAACCGCTGTGGAAACGCAGATCTTCCCCGCACGCAAAGAGACACCCAAGACCCTGATATTCGCCAAGACCGATAGCCACGCCGATGACATCATCCACATCGTTCGCGAGGTCTATGGTCAAGGAAATGCCTTCTGTAAAAAGGTTACCTACCGCGCCGAGGAAGACGCCGACAGCATCCTCAGCAGCTTTCGTAACGACTATAACCCGCGCATCGCCGTTACCGTGGATATGATCGCCACCGGCACTGACGTGAAGCCACTGGAAGTGCTTCTGTTCATGCGAGACGTGCGCTCCAAGGGCTACTACGAGCAGATGAAAGGCCGTGGTGTGCGCAGCCTGGATGGCGACAGCCTCAAGCGCGTCAGCAACAGTGCCGACGGAGCCAAAACGCGCTTTGTGTTGATCGACGCAGTGGGCGTGGAAAAGTCGCTGAAAACCGAAAGCCGCCCGCTGGAAAAGAAGCCCGGTGTGGCGCTGAAAGACCTGCTGCAAGGCGTGGCCATGGGCAGCCGTGACGATGACACCGTGCTGTCACTAGCCAATCGCCTTGTGCGCCTGGCCAAACAGCTCGATGACAAAGCGAAGGCGCGCATCGAGAAAACTAGTGGTGGGATTCCTGTAGCCGAGTTGGGTAAGAGACTGATTGCTGCACTGGACCCGGACGCTATCGTGCAAGCTGCGCTGGAAACTGCCAAAGGCAAGGGTATCACCCGCAGCGAAGACACCTTGCTGCCGGAAGAGCTTGAAGCCGCCCGGCAGCAGCGAGTGGCGACTGCCTGCGCCCCCTTCGACCAACCCGAATTGCGTGACGAGATCGAAAACGCCCGACGTGAGCGCGAGCAGGTCATCGACCACATCAACCTGGATCAGGTGACATTTTCTGGCTTTTCCGAACAGGCCGAAGCGCAGGCCCAAGCAGTGATTCAAACCTTTGCCGGCTACATCAAACAGCACAAGGACGAAATCGCCGCATTGGACTTTTTCTACCAGCAACCCTACCAGCGCCGCGCGCTGACCTTCGACATGATCGAAGACTTGCATGAGCACCTGAGCAAACCGCCGCTGATGCTCACCACCGAGCGCCTTTGGAGCGCCTATGCCCGTGTGCAGGCCGCCCACGTGAAAGGAGCTGACCGCAAACGTCAGCTCACCGATCTGGTGTCACTGGTGCGTTTTGCGCTCGGGCTGGAGGGTGAACTCAAACCCTTTGCCGACGAGGTGGACAAGCGCTTTCAGGCCTGGATCTTCCGCCACAATGCCCAGCGTGGCAGCGCCTTCACGCCCGAACAAACCGAGTGGCTGCGCCTGATGAAAGATCATATCGCCAGCAGCTGCAGTATTAGTCGGGACGATTTTGACTACGCCGAACTGGCAGACAAGGGTGGTTTGCAAAAGGCCTGGGGACTGTTTGGCAAACACTTGGACACCTTGATGAATGAAATGAATGAAGAGTTGGTAGCGTGATGAGTGAGTTTAGTGAAGAGGCATTGCACAGCTATCCATTTGCAGGCGTCACTCTGCCATCGAATTGGGAGAGCGTAGCGCTCGACAAAATCGCGGCTGATGTGAGCCCAGGCTTCGCTAGCGGTAAACACAACTCTGATGGTGCCGGCGTACCTCACCTTCGGCCTATGAACGTGGACCGCGATGGACGGATCGACCTCGCTGTTGTCAAGTCAGTGGCCGAGAGCAAAGGTGTTGAGCTAAGGCTCGGTGACGTCTTGTTTAACAACACCAATTCTGCAGAACTTGTTGGAAAGACTGCCGTCGTTTCTGCTCGTGAGTCTGGTTTTGCGTTTTCCAACCATATGACTCGAGTTCGCCCTGAAAATGGGGTGAACTCCGTTTTTGCAGCAAGGCAATTACACTTCCTTTGGATGTCGGGGTACATGAAGCATCGGTGTACCAACCACGTGAATCAGGCAAGTATTTCATCCAAGACTTTGGCAAATACAATACCTTTTCTTTTGCCGCCGTCTGCCGAGCAAGCCCGTATCATCGAAAAGCTCGAAGAACTACTTTCCGACCTCGATGCCGGTGTGGCCGAACTCAAGGCTGCTCAAAAGAAGCTCGTGCAATACCGTCAGTCACTGCTGAAAACCGCTGTAGAAGGCGGGTTCACCGCGGTGTGGCGCTCACAAAACACCCCCACTGAAACCGGTGCTCAACTTCTCGAACGCATCCTTATCGAGCGCCGCGCTCGCTGGGAAGCCAAACAACTCGCAAAGTTCAAGGAAAAAGGCAAAGCCCCACCCAAAGACTGGCAAATGAAATATCCTGAGCCCGTACAGCCGGATAAAAGCGACTTGCCGGAATTGCCGGAGGGTTGGGTGTGGGCGACGATAGATCAACTAACCATCGAGCAACGGTATGGATCATCGGCGAAAACGAACGAGGATAGCTTAGGCGTCCCTGTGTTGCGGATGGGCAACATTCAGGACGGGCAGCTCGACTATGCAAGCTTGAAGTATCTGCCCAAGAGCCATGAAGAGTTCCCAGCCCTATTCTTAGAGGACGGAGATCTTCTCTTCAATCGCACGAACAGTCCTGAGCTGGTCGGCAAAACAGCTGTCTATCGCTCCGAACTGACACCTTGCTCATATGCCTCGTACCTAATTGCAGTGAGGTTTTCACAGGGTTTTATTCCTGAGCTCGCCTCGGCCTACATCAATTCTGCGTATGGTCGGTACTGGGTTAAATCAGTAGCTGTCCAGCAAGTGGGGCAGGCCAATGTAAATGGAAGCAAGTTGGCAGCGCTAGCAGTCCCCGTTCCTTCCGTGGTAGAGCAGATTGAACTGATACGGGCCTTGGCGGAACAAATTGAGAGCGCGTTCGAGCAAGAAAAAAACATCGAAAAGTCGCTAAAACAATCCATCGCCCAACGCCAAAACATCTTGCGTGCTGCCTTTGCAGGCCAATTGGTGCCGCAAGACCCGAACGATGAACCCGCGAGCGTGCTACTGGAGCGCATACGTGCTGAGCGGGCTGAACGCGCCAAGCAGCCCAAGGTCCGCAAGACTAGAAAACAGAAGGAGATCGCCGCTGTGATGAGCAAACTAATTGACGTGCTTGCCGAGGTGGGCGATTGGGTGCCAGCACAAGAGGCGTTCCGCCGATGTGGTGTTGCCGATGGTGCGCTAACCGACCAGATTGAAGTGCTTTACGCCGAGTTGCGTGTGTTGGACAAGACCGGCCGCTTGGCGGTGGAGCCCGTGACCGATGCGCAGGGCCGCAAGCTGTACGACCGATTGAAGCTGCTGGCGGGCTGACCATGCGACTGGACAAGCTCATCATTGGTAGCGCCAAGGACAGTCCGACGCACCAGTTCAAGAACCTGAAGGACGTAACTATCGACTTCGACCAGGATCACTGGGTCACGGTCGTAATCGGCTGGAACGGAACCGGCAAGTCCAACGTGTTGGAGGCACTTGCCATCATCTTCCGCGACTTGATTGCCAAGAAGCGCACGCCCGCTTTCGCCTTTCAGCTGGCCTACCGCATGGGCGCCGGCGAGAACCTCCGGCACGTCCACATCGATGCCGATCCGGACCGCGAGAAGGATGCCTTTCTCATCCGCGTCGCCGATGCCAAGCAAATCAGGCAGAACAATCTGAGTCACAGTTTCCTTGACTTTGGTGATGATGCGGACAAATCGCCGCGAGGGGAGCCGATCAAGCTCACGGCCTTCCTGAATGCCGATGCCGAGTACCTGCCGCGCTATGTGTTCAGCTACTATTCGGGCGAAAGCCCGCGTATGCACGAGGTGTTCCGCCCATATTTGGAGAGCTACGACAGCAAGTTACGTAACGGCGAAGACCCCGGTCTGAAGCGGCTGTTCTACGCTTTGCCGGTGCATAGCCAGTTCGTGTTGCTGGCCTTCCTCATTCAACAGTCTGAAGTAGTGCGGGCTTTTCTGGACGACCACCTTGGGCTTGATCCGAATGAAGGTATTGAGTCGGTGTTGTTCGTACTGCGGCAACCCCCATGGAAATCCAAAGCCGCCGATGGCGACCCACGTTTCTGGAATGCTCGCGGCGTGGTGCGCGATTTCCTGTCTCGCCTCTATGACATTGCCTTGGCGCCGGTGGAGATCAGCCGCCGCGTATCGACCTCGATCTGGAATAAGGAAACCCTGCAGTTCAAGTACTTGTTCGTGAAGGACATCGCTGCGCTGCGGCGCTTGGTGGGCGATCAGGTGCCGGCGCAATTCTTCCGGGATCTGGAGAGTACCTACGTTTCGGAGTTGATCGAGGAAGTGCGCATCCGGGTGCGACTCAAGAAGAACGATGGCAGCGTGACCTTCCGCGAGCTCAGCGAGGGTGAGCAACAGTTGCTAACCGTGTTGGGCCTGCTGCGTTTCACGGCTGAGGATGAAAGCCTGTTTTTGCTGGATGAGCCGGATACGCACTTGAATCCTCGATGGTCTGTGGACTACCTGAACTACCTGAAGTCGTTTGTCGGGCAGAACAGTGGTGGCCAAGACAACAGTCATATCGTGCTCACAACCCACAACCCTTTGGCCATTGCAGAGCTGGTCAAGGAGCAGGTGCAGATCCTGTACCGGCAAGCAGGTACGCGTACAGTACGTGCGGAGAACCCGGCGGCAGATCCCAAGGGCATGGGCTTTGCCGGCATCGTGACCAGCGATATGTTTGGCTTGGGCACCAGCCTGGACAATGCCACGAATGACGACCTACTGACCTTGCATCAACTCTCCACGCAGAAACAGCCTCTCAGCGAGGCTGATCGCGCGAGGCTGATAGATATCCGCCAGCGGCTCGAAGGTCTCGACTTCAACTTCGCCTCGCGAGATCGGTTAGAGCAAGAATATCTGCGCGCCAGGTTTGATCTGGCCGCAGATAGCTCAATCGACGGGGCTATCGTCACCCCAGAGAATAAGGAAAAGGCCCTTGACGCCTTGGTTCAAAGCCTGCTTCGCGGTCTACAGGAGGGGCAGGCTTGAGATTTGTACAGATCCCTTTGCCACCCCATCTGCCAAAGCGATGGCCCAAAATTTATAGCGCCAGGATCACCGTAGTTGGCGCGTTCGCCGCACATGATCTGCGGTCAAAATACATCAAGAAGAACGGCAGCTGGGGATTGCTCAAGAAATGGCTTGCCCATGCCAGCAATCACAAATGCTGGTACTGTGAAGCGAAGAGTAATCGCGCTCCATTTGACGTTGACCACTTTCGCCCGAAGCTTGGCATCACGATCGATGGCGTTGAGCTAGCCGGTCATGACGGGTACTACTGGTTGGCATATGAATGGTGGAATTTCCGTCTCTCCTGCCAACGGTGCAATCGTCCGGAAAAAAACGACGGTGAAATCCTGCATGGCAAGGCTAATGAGTTTCCGATTCAGAATGAGGCTCAGCGTTGCTCGCAGCCCGCAGATTCATTGATCACGGAATCGCCAAGGCTCTTAGACCCTTGTGTGGAGGTCGATTGCCAACTGCTGGCCCACGGCATTGATGGAGAGGTCAAGCCATTGGCTCCGATTGGCTCTTGGGAATATGAGCGAGCGGACTACACGATCAAGCGTCTCGGTTTCAATGAATGGAACACACCAGAGAGCAAGCGAAGCCAGTGGCAGACACTGGCCACGTTGCTTTCCGTCGTAGGCAATAACGCTAATCCTGCTGTTACTGCTGAACTAAACAAATACCTTTCCCACGATCACGAATACGCCACCTTTTTCCGATCTGCCATCGGCGCACATCGCGACAAGGCTTGGGTGGAGGCACTTTTATGAACACAAGCACATTGGTCCAGAAGGTCTGGAACTTCTGTAACACGCTGCGCGACGACGGCGTGGGTTACGGCGACTACTTGGAGCAGCTGACCTACCTGCTGTTTCTGAAGCTGGCGCACGAATACGCGCAGGAGCCTTACAACCGCGATACCCACATCCCCAAAGGCTATGACTGGGCCAGCCTGACCTCCAAGGTGGGCGAGCCCCTGGAGTCGCATTACCTGGCCACTCTGCACAAGCTGGGGCAACAGTCCGGCATGCTGGGCGCCATTTTCTTCAAGGCGCAGAATAAGATCCAAGACCCGGCCAAGCTCTCGCGCCTGGTGCAGTTGATCGACGCAGAAAGCTGGATCAGCCTGGATGCCGATACCAAGGGCGATTTGTACGAAGGCCTGCTGCAAAAGAACGCTGAAGACACCAAGAGCGGCGCGGGTCAGTACTTCACACCGCGCGCGCTGATCGAAGCGATGGTGGCCTGCGTGCGGCCCGAACCGATGAAGACCATTGCAGACCCGGCCTGTGGCACGGGCGGCTTCTTCTTGGGTGCCTACAACTGGCTGACCCGCTCCGGCGCCAAGCTCGACAAGCGCCAAAAGGAGTTTCTGCGCGACAAGACGTTCCACGGCAACGAGATCGTGCCGAACACGCGCCGCATGTGTTTGATGAACCTGTTCTTGCACAACATCGGTGAGCTGGATGGCGAACCCTCGGTTGAGCGTTCGGATGCCTTGATCTCCGAGCCCAAGTTCAAGGTGGATTATGTACTGGCCAATCCGCCCTTCGGCAAAAAGAGCAGCATGACCATCACCAATGAAGAGGGTGAAGAAGACAAGGAGGCGTTGACCTACGAGCGGCAGGACTTCTGGGAAACCACGTCGAACAAGCAGCTCAACTTCCTGCAGCACATTGTCAGCATGCTCAATGTAACCGGCAAGACTGCGGTGGTCCTGCCCGACAACGTGCTTTTCGAAGGCGGTGCGGGCGAGAGGATCCGCCGCAAGCTGCTGGAGACCTGTGACGTGCACACCATCTTGCGCCTGCCCACCGGCATCTTCTACGCACAGGGCGTCAAGGCCAATGTGGTATTTTTTGATGCGAAGCCCAAAGACGGTCAGATCCACACCAAAGGCGCGTGGTTCTACGACCTGCGCACCAACAAGCATTTCACGCTGAAGACGCGCACGCTGAAGTTGGACGATCTGCAGGATTTCATTACCTGCTATAACCCTGAAAACCGCTTTGAGCGGCAGGAGACCGAACGCTTCAAGTACTTTAGCTACGAAGACTTGATGGCCCGCGACAAGGCCAGTCTCGACGTCTTTTGGCTGAAAGACGATAGCCTCGACAACCTAGATGATCTGCCGCTACCGGATGTGTTGCAGCAGGAGATCATCGATCATCTCGAAGCGGCTTTACTTGCGTTTCGTGAGGTTTCATTGAGTTTGCCTCGATTTGAAGTGGGCGAGTGAGCGTCGATCACTGTAAGGCGTTGCACATCATCGAGCGCAGTACGCAGAAAGTGCAGCGAGCTTCTACGAACTGAAACAAATGGGGCGAGGCTTCAAGCTGGCACAGACAGCAACCGAGACATATACCAATGGGTCAGGTATGACGTGGTGGATGGGTATGGCAAGCTGATGGAGCTGACTAAGTAGCCAGCTTCGCAGTCATGATCAATTTTTCGAGTCGTATTCGATATGGATATTCAGCCGGATAAGCAGAACCTGGATCGCACATTTGCATCGACGGTCTACTACATCGACTTCTATCAGCGAGACTACAAGTGGGCCGAAGAGCCCGTGCGGAGGTTGATCGATGACGTTTTCTACCAATTCGAAGAGGCTTATTCAAAGCACTCGGCTTTGGAGCCAAGCTCGGAGAGTATCAACGCCCGCTATCCCTGGTACTACCTCAATACGTATGTCACGAATACCGTCCAGGGAAAGGTGTTTGTCGTGGACGGTCAGCAGCGCTTGACAACCCTGACGCTTTTTCTGGTTCAGCTATTTCGGATGGCCAAGGTGTTCGACTCGAAGACCTCTGGTTGGCTGGAGCGCAAAATTGCGGGCTATTCGGGGGTGGAATACGAGTTCTGGATGAACCACGTCCGGCATATCCATGTCCTCAAGGACCTGATGGATGGCGTCCCTCCCGAGGCTGTAGATAGATCCACAGGCTTGACGGCTGCCAATATGCTGAGGAACTTCTCGGTCATAGCGGCGGAGCTATCTGCCCGTTTGAGCAGCAAACACAAGTTCGAGACCTTCGTTCACTACTTCCTTTACCGTCTGGTGCTCATCAACCTGTCCGTTGATTCTACCCATGTTCCGATGGTGTTCGAGGTAATCAATGACCGTGGCGTACGGCTCAAGCCATACGAGATATTGAAAGGAAAACTCCTTGGGCAGATCGACAAACTTGAGCTTGACTCTGGTAACTATAACGAGCTTTGGGATATGCACGTCAGGGCAGTGAATTCCTTTCGGGAAGATGAAATTGACAACTTTTTCCGTTACTGGTTAAAGAGTAAGTTTTCCGATAGTCGCAAGGTTGGACAGCGCTTTGACGGTGACTATCACAGGGAAATGTTCAAGAATGATATCAATCAGCTACTCCATCTTGAGCATGATTCCGCCAAGGTCAAAATATTTCTCAAAGAGGATTTTTCGTATTATTCGAAGCTGTATGTGCGACTGCTGCAAGCCGGGCAGCACGAGAATGAACAGTATCCAGCGGTCTTTTTCAATAGCCTGAACGAGTTGGATAGCCAGTACTTGCTTATTTTGTCGGCGTGCTCCGTGAACGATCCTGAGGAAGTCGCTAAAATAAGAGTTGTGGCGGAACAGCTTGATCGAATGTTTTCGCTTCAGCAGTTGCAGGGGGCCTACGACAGTAACGAGTTTGCGGTTAAGTTGTTCGAGGTTAGTGCGGAGATTCGCAATAAGCCGGTTGCTCAGATACCGTCGGTATTCGAAAAGCATTTGCTGCAAGAGATTTCCAGGAAGCGTGCGACAGAGGTTTCAGCAAGTTTCACCTACAGCTTGTTTCGTGGTATGACCCTCGATCGGCTGAATACTCGTTTTACGCGATTCTTCTTTGGCAGGGTGGAGCGATTCCTCGCTAAAGGTATGAAGCTGACAATGAAGCACCCGCTGCAGAGCTTGGTTACGCTCCGAGGGGCCAAAACGGGCTTTCATATCGAACATATATTGTCGCGCAACTCAGAAAGCCTGGATGCCTATGGTGGCGATGAAGAACGCTTTGAAGTCGAACGTAACCGGCTGGGTGGTGTCTTGCTAATGAAGGGCAAGGACAATATCTCAAGTGGCAATGAGCCCTATGCCGATAAGCTGAAGTCGTATGCCAATACCTTGTATTGGAATGAAACGCTCCGTGACGACTCGTATCACAGTAAGCTGGATTTCCGTGATTTTGCGAAGTCTTCAGGGCTTGCATTCATGCCTTTGGCGAAATTTGGCCCTGATGAACTTGAAGAGCGTCATAAGTTGCTTTTCGAAATTGCGTCTTTGATCTGGAGGAAGCCAGAAATTTCATGATGGGAGTTTGTGTCTAATGCAGTGTTGCATTTCTATCTGCTGCTGCCTCTTTGATCCTGACCACGGTTTGCGTTTGGCTTGAGCATAGTGACGCGTTGGTGTATTCGGTGGGTGAACCCACCGAATACTTCACCATGTAAGTGCCAGACTAGCCGGCAGAAAATTGTTCACCTACACCGACCTGCTAATTGAATGCCTAAATACCATCAGCGCGGCAGGTGGCCCATTCCGAAAGTTCGTGCTCTGGTTGGCTTTATGCGCAGATGTTGCTCCTCCTTGGCTAGATAGCGCATGGTGTTGATGACGTTTTCGCAAGCTAGTGTATCGGCTCGTTTAACGGTGCCGATGCCGAGTTTTGTATATTTTTGTTTATCGGCGTTGCAGTTGAAGAAGTAACCCCGTCCACCCGTTATTTTCTCCCATAGAGTGCCTATCTCCTGCGCCTTGTGCCAGTCACTATAAACGTGCGCACTGTTAAAGAAGAAGGCAGTATGGATGTGGAAACCTTTGTTCTTGCCTTGCTCTACAGACCAAATGTAGCCCGTTTCATATTCGAAGATCGGATTGCGTTCGCGAGATCTAATCAGCGTTGCTAAGTCTCTGAATAGATCTTCGATACGTAGTAAAGGGTCAACTATTTCCAAGTAATGAAGGTCTACTCGAACGACGACAGTACGTGAGTAACGGTTAAGTACTGCACGGGCGTAGGTTTCCACGTCCGCTTCGCGCTGTCGTGCTTGGTAACTGCGGTCACTCGCTTTGCGCCTGTATCCAGGCTCGCGCGTTAGCTGCCTGACTCTGTCTACTAACTCGTTCATAGAACTGTGAAAGCTGAGGTAATAAAGGCCCGTAGGGTCTAGGCATACGGGACCAACTGGGCTGCGCTCAAGACCGACTTCACTACAAGCTCTCCAAAATAATTGGAGGTGTTCACTATATTCGTAGTGGTCCGTGTGGATGCTGAGCAGATGCTGAATATTGAAGAAAAGCTCAGACAGGCTGCTGAACTCTATGTGCTCATAACCAGTTGTGCTTTCGGTAATATGAAAGGCTGGTTCGCTAGTGTTCTCAATCATCTTGACGATATTTTCGATCTGAATCGAAGCTCGTGATTGCGAAGTGTTGAATGTTGTTTTTCGGGTTTTGTTGTTCATGAGAGGTGCTGACAAGTTGTGAAGACATATCAGTGCCTTGTTGTGTAAGCTTTTACTGATTCCAGTGGTTTGTATGTGAGTGTGTTTTATTGTTTAAGTTGTTGGTTGCTCTAGTAAATCCTGCTATTGAATTAATATAGTTCAATAACTAAGCTAATCTAATATAAATAAAACCAAGTTACATTTTTGTTTTTTGATCGTGCTTTTGAGGTGTCGGTCTGGGAATTCGATGAGTTTTTTTGGGGGCTTGCAAGTTTATTTATGGTGGGAGTTATCTGAGTGTCGGCGCTGATTGAAAATTGACCCACCCTGCCGATTGAAAAATGACCCAGGGCTGCTTGCCGATTTAGACCCCGGCAATTGTGGATAAGCCTAGCAGTCGACAGCGTCGTAAAAGTGCTGACCCTGCACTCAGCAAGGCCAGCCCAAAGAGGTCAAAACGGGTCGTCCTCCGCCTCCTCGATATCCTGTCGCCTGCGCTCCCTCGCCTGGATCTTGGTCTTGGCCACTAAGGTGCTGTTTTGCAGGCGGTACGATTCATTCCCCGTCTCGACGATGTGGCAGTGGTGGGTCAATCGGTCGAGCAAGGCCGTGGTCATCTTGGCGTCGCCAAATACGCTCGACCATTCGGCGAAGCTGAGGTTGGTGGTGATGATCACACTGGTGTGCTCGTAAAGCTTAGAGAGCAAGTGGAACAGCAAGGCCCCGCCGCTCTGGCTGAAAGGTAGGTAGCCAAGCTCATCAAGGATTACCAGATCTGCACGCAGTAGTCCTCGGGCGATACGCCCTGTCTTACCCTCGTGCTTCTCACGCTCCAGCAGGTTGACCAGATCGACCGTGGAGTGGAAGCGTACACGCTTGTTGTGTTGGGTGATGCTGGCCACCGCCAGGGCGGTGGCGAGGTGCGTTTTACCGGTGCCAGGGCCGCCGATGAACACCACATTTTGAGCTGTGTCGGTGAAGGTCAGAGTGGACAGTTCCTTGATCAGCCGGGCATCAGCGCTGGATACACCGAAGTCGAAGCCAGCCAGATCGCGGTGTATGGGCAGTTTCGCCATATTCATCTGATGATGTACCGAGCGCACTGCCCGGTCGGCGTGTTCCTGATCGAGGAGATGCTCGATCAGCCATTTCGATGAGGCGGTGGTGGATTCACCTTGTGCGGCCAGATCTGCCCAGGCAGTGGCCATGCCGTGCAGGCGTAAGTCTTTGAGTTCCTCTGTAAGATCACGCATTGCGCACCTCCTCATCTGTGCTGCGCAACCGGTCATAGCGCGCGGTATTGGCGATAGGGGTAACTTTCAGTTGCAGGTTGGTTTCGACCGAGGGTGGTGCTTCACGGGCGGTCAGACGGGCCACGATATTGAGGATGTGGTCAGCGCTCAGGCTGCCAGATTCCAAAACCAGCTCAACCGCTACGAGGACAGCATCCAGGCCAGCGACGGGCACGGCGGCCAAGACCTGGGTCATGACCCGATCACCCTGTAGATGCCGCCGCAGCCCGCGCCTGAGCAGGCGTAGTGGCTTGGGTAGGTCGGCAAACGGGGCACCATTGCGTAGGGCTCCCGGTTTACGCTCAATGAGGGGGATATAGTGTTGCCAGTCGTAGCTGACCTGATCGCGATCAAACAGGCGCTCGTGGCTGGCAATCACACCATCATCGGCAATCACGACGATTCGCGAGGGATAGAGCCGACTGCTGACCCACTGGCCAACACGCTCACAGGGTACTGAATAGCGGTTGCGGGCCACGTTGATCAGACAGGTGCTGGAAACGCGAACCGTGCGCTCTACATAACCGTCGAAAGGCGTCGGCATCGGCATCATTTCGACGCGCTCCAGTTCTAAGACTTCTGCAACGGTGAGGCCGTTGTACTGCGGATGGATCAGCTCGTGCCACAGAGCCCGACAGCGCTGGGCAAGCCAGGCATTCAACTCTTCGAAGCTATGGAAAGTATTGTCGCAGGCAGACAGCCAGATGCGGCGCCGACTATCTTGGACATTCTTTTCGACGATACCTTTTTCCCAGCCGGACGCTACGTTGCAGAAGTCCGGGTCGAACAGGTAGTGCGAGCACATCACCATGAAGCGAGCGTTGACCGTGCGGCCTTTACCCTTGGAGACCTTGTCGACCGCCGTTTTCATGTTGTCGTAGATGCCGCGACGCGGCACGCCGCCCATGGCGGCGAATGAGCGGGTATGGGCATCGAACAGCATTTCATGCCCTTGGCTGGGATAGGCCACTAGCCAGAAGGCTCGGCTGGCACATAGCTTCATGTGCGCGACCTGGACACGTCGGAAAACACCGCCAATCAGCAGGCCTTCCTCGCTCCAATCGAACTGGAAGGCCTCGCCCAATGCGAACGCCAACGGCACAAATGCCCGTACCGCCTTGCCTTGCTCTCCGCGCCAATGACGAACGAAGGCAGTGAGCTGGCTGTAGCCGCCGTCATAGCCTTCAGCGCGGATCATGGCCAGCAGCGCCTTGGCACTGCGACGATGTTGCTTGGCCCTCAAGGCATCAGCCCGCAGCGCCTGCTCCAACATCTCGTGAAAGGGACTGAGCTTGTTGAACACGGCTCGACGCTGATAAACCGGCTGCTTGGACTCCGACGCTCTGACCCATTTTCGGATGGTGTTGCGCGACAGGCCGGTGCGCTTGGCTATCTCATGCAACGACAGCTTGTCGCGGAAATACATCCGCCGAATTTTGCCCATCATTTCCATGCTGATCACCCTGTGTTCTCCTGCTCAAAAATTGAGCAGGTACAGTGGAACACCTGGGTCAGTTTTCAGTCAGCACAATGGGCGAAACTGGGTCAGTTTTCGGTCAGCGGCAACAATCTGAGATCGCGATCGATAATCAGAGGTGAAAAATCGGGGAGGAGCCAGTATCGACAGCCGTTGATCTGTCCAAGCAGGGATATACTAATCGGCACCAACCAGAGCCAAAGGGCGTACCTTGAACCGGTCGGTCAAGAACGTCGGCCAGGTGTCGGTGCTGGAGCCTGTTCATAATTTTCGATAGCAACTGCCGACCCGGCTTTCTCGGCTGATGTGTAGTCACTTCAGAACAAAAAATAAATGATTTCCCGTCCTGAAGATTGCCCCTGGTATCCCCAGGAGCAACCTTTTACGGGGATTCGGCTAGAGATAACCTCGTTCGGCCAACGACACACAACCTTCATAGCCAACCACCACATGATCCAATATGCGGGTGCCGACCATGTTCAGAGCGTTCTTGAGGGTGGTGGTCAGGGTCCGATCTGCTTGGCTTGGTTCTGGGTCTCCGGAGGGGTGATTGTGCACCATGATGACGGCCGCAGCATTGTGCTCCAAGGCGATCTTGACCACTTCTTGCGGTTATGCCGAACAGCGGTCGCCCGATTAAGGCCGGATAGTGCTCCACCGGTGCATTGAGGGCGGTGGCCTGGATGCCCAGCAGGACGACACGGCCCTCGACATCTACCACCTTCAGCCCAAAGGAGCCCCCATCGCTCATGGCCCAGCCGTCGATACACTAGGTAGGCCAGGCGGGGCACCTGGCTGAGGTACAGGTAGCCGGCGTCTGTGGCACTGGCAATGAGTGCCAGGATGAGTGAGGTGATTTATAACGCGCGTTTCCTTCAAGGCCTCCCTGCGGGTGGGCGAAAGCTACAGGGCGAGGGGCCTTGCTGGCCAAAGCTACCTGCCGAGGCGCTGAAAGCGGAACTGGCCGGTCATCCCCCAGGCGGGAAAAGTTGTACAAGTATCTTGCGAAAACTTATACGCGTCAGTAGAAAATCTATACAAATTTACTGAATGTACAGTTTTATGGGGCTCGACTATGCCGGCTTACCGCGCGCCGCTCCGCGACATGCGTTTTTTGTTCGATGAAGTACTCGACGCCTATACGCACCTGCAGGCGCTGCAGTCCCAGGGGGAATTCGGCGCAGACTTGGGCGGAGCGATCCTCGAAGAGGCGGCGCGCGTGGCTGAGTGGTGGCTGGCCCCGCTGAACAGTTCGGGCGACAAGGAAGGCTGCCATTACGACCCGGCGACCCGCTCTGTTAAGACGCCGGCCGGGTTCCGCGAGGGCTACCGCCAGTTCGCCGAAGGCGGCTGGACGGCGCTGGCGTGCCCCTCCGAGTTCGGCGGCCAAGGTCTAAGCAGGTTGATCATCACTCCAGTGTTCCGTTACTTGAAGGTTGTCAGCTTTGTTGGTCTTAGCTCTATGATAGTGAAGGGCCATGGCAGTTTGAGGGTCTGCCACGGCTATTTGTTAAAAAGCTAAACTCACTTCGCGTCGATAATCAGCGCTAGCTTGTAGCTTGTCTGGTTTTCAAGGGTTTTAATGTAGTTTTCAATATGTGGAAATTCGCTCTTTGATTTGAGTAGGTTGAGCGCGCTCTTTACTACAAATCCCAGCATGAAGTCTGCTCCTGTGAGCCTCTCCTCGACCAAAAACTTTTTATTGTTCAAGTGTTCGTTTAGATGGGAAAAAACTTTATTGAATTCTACTTCGGCGTAGTTGTTAAGGAATTTTAGTTTGGTTCCAGATTGTGTTTCAAACTGATTAAATATTTTCAGTAAGAGCGGGAGCATTGCTGAGCTTTCTGAAAAGTGTATCCACTGTAAGTAGTCAAGATATTCTGGAGAGCTTTCTTTGGGTGCTAAGCGAGGTGCAAATTTATTTATCAGGAGTTCTGTGATGGCGCCTGACTCCGCAATTATTTTTCCATCAAGCTCGATAACTGGAGATTTTCCTAGGGGGTGAATGTTCCTCAGCGTTTCTGGAGCTAGATGTGTTTTTTTATCACGCTGATACCGAATGATTTCATATGGTTGGCCTATTTCTTCCAGTAGCCACAGAATACGAAACGACCTAGAGTCATTGAGGTGGTGAAGTTTTATCATCGTTATTATGCCTTTTAAGTTATAGTGGAAAAGGAAGTGTGCTTTGTATGAGGGCTGTCGACAGGGTGTTTGAGCAGCAACCCGGCATCAATGTTATCTCTGACTAAGCGACCGGTCTACTAGTCCGGCAAGCTGAGTGCAGCGATGCCCTTTAGGTTCGCTCCGGATCCACTGAGGCCTGTATCCAGGAGCTTGCCTTCTGGGGCGCGAGCGAAGGGCGGTTTGAAGGTTCCCCTTGAGCTCCAGGTAGGTGCTTCGCCGTACTGCGCCGCCATGAGCCTGCTGAGTGTGGGTTGGTCTGTATACTGTCTGGTGGTCATCAAGAATGGCTAACAATTCTCTCAGAAATCCACTATAGACGACTGGTCTATTTATTGATACATTAATTCCATGAAACTACGTTACGATGATACGCGTCAGCATTTACTCGATACCGGCCACCGCATGATGGTGGTTAAGGGCTTCACTGGTGTGGGCCTTAACGAGATTTTGCAGGCCGCTAACGTGCCGAAAGGCTCGTTTTACCATTATTTTAAGTCCAAAGAGCAGTACGGCCAGTCGTTGCTTGAGGATTACTTTCGCAATTATTTGGCGAGCATGGATGAGCGTTTTGCCGTCACGGGCAACACGGCCCGCGAGCGCCTGATGGGGTATTGGCAGAAGTGGCTAGACAGCTACTGCGAGCCCTGCGACGACCAGAAGTGCCTGGTGGTGAAGCTGAGCGCAGAGGTAGCTGATCTTTCGGAGCCCATGCGCCTCACGCTGCGCGATGGTGCAGATCAAATCATTGCGCGGATTTCTGAATGTATTGAGCAGGGGCAGCGAGACGGTTCTCTGGCACTGGGCGATGCTTTCCACACTGCGACGGCCCTTTACCAGTTGTGGCTCGGTGCGAGTCTGCTGAGCAAGCTACACCGTAATAGTCGGCCGCTGGAAAACGCCATGGCCACAACTCAGACCATTCTGACCTCTGACAACATCTGATGGCGAGGTTGCCCACCTGTTGGTGGGCTTTTTTTCACTGACCAACTAGCCGACTGGTCTAATTCTGGTGATCGAGACAACCCCAACTTCAGCAACCCCAGGAGTTTGCACATGCCCCAATCAAAGCTAATCAATCGGCGCGTCGTTCTGGCCTCACGTCCCCACGGTGCGCCTCTCGAAGCGAATTTTCGCATTGAGCAAAGCCCCATTCCTGAGCCAGCAGAAGGGCAGGTTCTGCTGCGTACCGTTTACCTCTCACTTGACCCTTACATGCGTGGTCGCATGAGTGATGCACCGTCCTATGCTGCGCCGGTGGAAGTCGGTGGAGTGATTGTGGGTGGCACTGTATGCCGTGTGGAGGCTTCGAAAAACCCGGCCTACAAGGCCGGTGACTGGGTGCTGTCCTTTGCTGGCTGGCAGGACTACACGCTGTCCGATGGAAGCGATCTGACCGCGTTGGGTGAGTCGCCGGCGCATCCTTCTTATGCCTTGGGCATCTTTGGCATGCCGGGCTTCACCGCTTATATGGGCTTGCTCGATATTGGCCGGCCGCAGGCGGGTGAAACTCTGGTGGTGGCGGCGGCCACCGGGCCGGTCGGCGCGACTGTGGGGCAGATCGGCAAGATCAAGGGCTGCCATGTGGTCGGTGTCGCCGGCGGCGCGGAAAAATGCCGACATGCGGTCGAGGTGCTGGGTTTTGATGCCTGTCTCGATCACCGTGCGCCGGACTTCGCCGAGCAACTGGCCAAGGCCTGCCCGGCAGGTATCGACATCTACTTCGAGAATGTCGGCGGCAAGGTCTTCGATGCGGTGCTGCCGCTGCTCAATACCAAGGCCCGAGTGCCCGTCTGCGGCATTATTGCGCACTACAACGATACCGCTTTACCCAACGGGCCAGATCGTTTGCCTGCTTTGATGGGCAGCATTCTGCGCAAGCGTATTCATGTGCAGGGTTTCATTATTTTTGATGATTACGGCCACCGCTACGACGAGTTCTTTAACGATATGTCGAGCTGGTTTGCGCAGGGCCGGATTAAATACCGTGAAGAATTAGTGAGTGGTCTGGAGGAGGCGCCTAAGGCCTTTATCGGCCTGCTCGAGGGGCGCAATTTTGGCAAGTTAGTGGTTCGCGTCAGTGAGGACTGATTGCCGCTTGTTGGAATAACACAGGTTATTGCTCTGCCAGCTCAAGCTCCTTGCTGGTAGGGCTTTTTATTTAAAAAATCCAGATTGCTAAGTTACAGGCAATGCCTGCAGGGGGGGTTATGCATACACCCAGTAAGCGCTCGCATAAAATAAACGCCATGTTCTGGCGTGTAGTGGTTGGTTGTCTGGGGCTTTACCCAACACTCTTGTTGGTGCTGAGTGTATTAGCCCCGCTGACCCGTGATCTGAGTTTCCCGGTAATGGTGCTGGTGGAAGTGCTGGTATTGGTGCCTGTCACCCAGCTTATTTCCTTTCCATTGGCCGGGTGGCTGGTTGCCCGTTTAAGGCGAATAGATTCGTGAGGGCATGACGCTGTTTAAGTCTGCCTCACGTCGCGCACCCACATGATCAAAGCGATAACCAAGGTTGTCGGCATCAACACTTTAAGCAGAGGAAATACCATGCAAATGTTAATCATCAACGGACAGTCGCAGCAGGTTGACGTTGCCCCCGATATGCCTCTGCTATGGGTCCTGCGCGATGTGCTGGGCCTAACCGGAACCAAGTATGGCTGCGGCATTGCCCAGTGCGGCGTGTGCACCGTGCACCTCGATGGCCAGCCGATTCGTTCGTGCGTGACGCCGATTTCCGCCGTGGCGGGCCGCGCGATCACCACCATTGAGGCCATCGGTGAGACGGTCGTGGGCCAAGCCGTGCAGCAGGCCTGGCTGGCGCATGAGGTGGTGCAATGCGGTTACTGCCAATCAGGGCAGATCATGGCCGCCACGGCGCTGCTGCAGAGCCAGCCGAAGCCCGATGATCAGGCAATTGATGCCGCCATGGCGGGCAATCTGTGCCGCTGCGCCACCTACACCCGGATTCGCACGGCAATTCACAGTGTTGGCCAGGTTGAGGAGGCGTGAGATGAAAAAGCCTAACGAAGTGACTGTTGATATGTCCCGTCGCCGCCTCTTGCAGGGCAGCGGTATCGCCCTCGGTGGCTTGGTGTTGAGTACCTGGCTACCGCCGCTGGTGGCCAAAAGCGCAGCCGCCGAGGCGGCTGCGGCAGGTCGGCTTGGTGATCACTCCGCGGAGGGTTACGGTGCCTTTGTCCGCGTTGGCCCCGATGGCGTGGTCACGGTGATCTCGCCGAAAATTGAAATGGGCCAGGGTGCGCAAACCGGTATTGCCATGATGGTCGCCGAGGAGCTGGAAGTGCCCCTGGATCAGGTAGTGATCCAGGAAGCGCCACCGAACTCGGCGCTGTATACCGACAGCCTGATGCAGTTTCAGGCCACCGGTGGTTCGACTTCTACTCGTGTTACCTGGGAGCCGCTGCGTCGGGCGGGCGCTACGGCGCGCATCCTGTTGATCCAGGCGGCTGCTCTGCAATGGCGCGTCGCGCCGAGCCTGTGCCATGCGCAGAACAGCCAGGTGTTTGGCCCCAATGGCCTGCAGGCGGCCTATGGCGACTTGGTCGAGGCGGCTGCGACGCTGCCATTGCCCGACGCAGTGCCGCTGAAAACCCCCGAGCAGTTCAAGTTGCTGGGCACACCCGCGCAGCGTCTGGATACGCCTGCGAAGGTCAACGGCAAGGCGCACTTTACCATCGACCTGCAAATCCCCGGCATGCTGGTGGCCTCCAGTATCACCTGTCCGGTGTATGGCGGGCGGCTGCTCAACGTTGATGACAGTCAGGCGCGACGAGTGCCTGGGGTGCGCGACATCGTGCGCCTGGACAATGCCGTGGCCGTCACCGCGAGCAACTTCTGGACCTGTCAGCAGGCCATCAGGGCGCTGAAGATCGAGTGGGACCTCGGCCCGCATGCCGCGATTGGTTCAGCGCAGTTGGACCAGGAGCTGCTCGCCGCCAGTAGCCGTGATGGCGTGGTCGCCAAGCGCAGCGGCGACATTGAGCAAGCCAAGCAGCAATCGGCCAGCCAGTTCGAAGCGGTTTACGAGCAGGCGCTGTTGTCCCATTCGCCGCTTGAACCCATGAGTTGTGTGGCCCATGTGCGCAAAGATGCCTGCGAGCTGTGGGTCGGCACCCAAGTGCCGGTGTTTGCCCAGCAGACGGCCGCCCAAGTCACCGGGTTGCCCGTGGAAAAAATCCAGGTGTACAACCAATTGATCGGTGGCGCATTCGGCCGGCGTCTGGAGTTTGATTTCATCACCCAAGCGGTGGCCATCGCACGCCAGGTCGATTACCCGATCAAGCTCATCTGGAGTCGTGAGGAGGACATGACCCACGACCTCTACCGGCCGCTGTATGCCGACCGTATGCAGGCCGCCCTCGACGAGCAGGGACGGCCGCTGGGTTGGGAGCACCGCATCGCCGGCGCCTCGATTCTCGCCCGTTATGTCGGCAGCTTGCCGCCCAATGGCGTGGATAGTGATGCCGTGGAAGTGGCGGTAGACCCCATCTACAGCCTGGCGCATTTGCAGGTTCGTTATATCCGCCAGGAGCCGAGCGTTGTGCCCGTGTCCTGGTGGCGCGGCGTGGGCCCGCTGCGCGGCACCTATGCCCTGGAGTGTTTTATTGATGAGCTGGCGCACAACGCCAAGGCCGACCCGGTTGCCTACCGCCTGGAACTGATGGCGGAGCAACCACGTGCCCAGGCGGTGCTGCGTTTGCTGGCCGAAAAGACTGACTGGAATAAGCCGTTGCCCGCAGGGCAGGGCCGTGGTGTGGCGGTCAGTGCGGTGTTCGGCAGCTATGTGGCGACCCTGGTTGAACTGGAGATGCAGGGCGACTTGGGCATACGCATCAAGCGGCTGGTCAGTGTGGTGGATTGCGGCTTTGCGACTAACCCGACCTCGGTTAAGGCGCAGATCGAGGGCGGCACGCTGTTCGGCCTGTCCGCCTCGCTATTCAACGAAATCCTCATCGAAAACGGCCAGGTGCAGCAGACCAACTTCCACAACTACCGGCAGCTGCGCATCAGCGAAGCGCCGGCGGTGGAGGTGCACCTGCTGCCTAGCCTGGAAGCACCGGGTGGCGTGGGGGAGGCGGGTACGGCATTGATTGGCCCGGCCCTGGTGAATGCCTTGTACGCGGCCTCGGGTCAGCGCATCCGTCGCCTGCCGCTGAGCCGCTTCGGCTACTACCCGGTTTAAGGAGCACTTGATGAAATTAATAAGCAACCTACTGACGCTCGCCAGCGCGGCTCTGCTGGCGCAAGCGGCCTATGCGCAAGAGGACTTGCTGGCTAAGGGCGAATACCTGACGCGCGCTGCCAACTGTGTGACTTGCCATACCGTGCCTGGCGGTCAACCCTTCGCCGGTGGTGTTGAGTTCAAGCTGCCGTTCGGCTCGCTGTTTTCGCCCAACATTACCCCGGACCCGCAAACCGGCATCGGTGCATGGACCGATGACGAGTTCGTCAGTGCGCTGCAGACCGGCATTGGCCGTGACGGCAAGCACTACTACCCGGCGTTTCCCTATACCTCCTACAGCAAAATGTCGCGCGATGACATCCTCGCGATCAAGGGTTATCTCGACAGCCTGGAACCGGTCGAGCAAGCACCGCGCGAAAACCACATCGGCTTCCCGTTCAATCAGCGCTGGGGCATGGTTTTCTGGAATTTGCTGTTCCTTAACGATGAGCCATTTCAGGCGGACAGCCAGCGCTCTGCTGAGTGGAATCGCGGCAAATACCTCGTCGAAGGGCCGGGTCACTGCGGCGAATGCCATTCACCGCGTAACCTGTTTCAGGCTGTCAGCAGCGAGCGCTCGCTGGCCGGTAATCTGATCCAGGGTTGGAACGCCTACAACATCAGTGCCGACCCCGTGCACGGCATTGGTGCCTGGCCCACGGACGTGCTAGCTGGCTATTTGAAGGATGGCGCAGCGCCAGGCCTGGGTTTGTCTTCAGGGCCCATGGCGGAGGTGGTGGAAAACAGCTTGCGCCACCTGACCGACGCTGACCGTCAGGCGATTGCAGTGTTCCTCAAGGACTCGCCACCGCGCAGTGAAGGCGTGCCTCGCCCGCAGCAGGTCACTCTTGCAGAACCGGGCAGCGGCAATGCACTCGGCAACAAGCTGTTCGCCGAAGCCTGCGCCAGTTGCCACCGCTGGGACGGCACGGGCAACCAGAGCCAGACGGCCATGCTGCTGGGCTTGAAGACGGTCAACGATCCGGCCGCCAGCAACTTGCTCGGCATTCTGTTGAGTGGCCACGGCGCCGCCGACGCCCCAGTGAATCGGCGTATGCCATCGTTCGGCAGCATTTATACCGATCAAGAGTTGGCCGCGTTGAGCAGCTTTATGTTGCAGCGTTTCGGCGAGAGTGGTGCGCAGGTTTCGGTGCCGGCTGTGGCTAAGCGCCGGACCGAGTCCCTGCATTGAGCGGAGGTTCTGCATGTCGGGCCTGAACACATTGCTGGATGCGCTCCTGGCCGAGCGGGAGGCTGGCCGCGAAGCGGTGCTTGCGACTGTGGTCAAGGTCGAAGGTTCGGCGTATCGGCGGCCCGGCGCGCGCATGCTGGTGTCGCGCTTCGGCCGGCCCGAGGGCACCATCAGTGGCGGCTGCCTGGAGGCGGAAGTGGCGAAAAAGGCTTGGTGGCTGACCGAAGCCGGGCCGGCGCTGCGCAGCTACAGCACCGCAGAGGCGGATGACGCCAGCGAGGAAGCGCTGAGCTTCGGCCTGGGCTGTAACGGCAAGGTTCACGTGCTGTTCGAGCGCCTGCCGGCCGGCCCTTGCGCCTTGGTCGATGCTTTGCTCAGCGTGCGCGACCGCCAGCAGCCTGCGGCCATCGCCACGGTAATCGCCAGCTCGGGCGCGGCTGCGCCACGCTTAGGCGAGCGTTTGTGCTTGATGCCTGGGCAGGAGGCCGCGGGCGAATTGCTGCGCTCGGTGCTGGTTGAGCAAATCAGCGCCGACCTGCAGCAGACCTTGCTGCGCGGCAAGTCATCCCGTGGTCTCTACCCGAATGGTCTCGGCGAAGTGGAAGTGCTTCTGGAGTACCTGCCGCCGGTCCGGCGTCTGGTGATCTTCGGCGCGGGCCATGATGCCCAGCCGCTGGTGCGCATGGCCAAGCTGTTGGGTTGGCATGTGACGGTGATCGACGGCCGGGCGCACTTTGCCCGGGCCGAGCGTTTTGCCGAGGCTGACCAGGTGCTGGTCGGCGATGTTGAGCAGCCTTTCGATTACCACGAGCTGGTGCGCGGGGCTGCGGTGGCGGTGATGACCCACAGCCTGGTGCAAGACGCGCATTGGCTACAGGGTGTGTTGCACAGTGAACCCTGCTATGTCGGTCAGTTGGGGCCGCGTGAGCGCACCGAGCGTTTGTTGGCCGGCATCCACGAACAATTGGCTAACCCGCAGGACGAGCTGCCGGGGCTGGAATGTTTGCATTATCCGATCGGCCTGGACCTTGGTGGCGACACCCCGGAAAGCGTGGCCATGGCGGTGCTGGCGGAAATTCAGGCAGTGCTCAACGGCCGCAATGGCGGCAGCCTGCGCTTCAGATCTGCGAGCATCCATGACAGCGACCCTGTGCTGATGGCTGGCCGGGATCAAACGGATGTTGCGGCAGAAGGTTGTCGGCTGGTGGCCGTGCAGCGTTAACAATTTATCAACCGAGGAACCCATCAGCATGAGTCAAGCCATACGCGTTGTAGCGATACTGACAGCCAAGGCAGGCAAAGAGTCGCAGGTCGAGCAGATTCTGCGCGCCTGTGTGCAGCCATCGCGCGCCGAAGACGGCTGCCTGTCTTACGTCCTGAATCGCTGTATTGAACAGGCCGGGCGTTTTGTCTTCGTCGAGCGCTGGGCCAGCCATGAGGCGATAGCGCGCCATCGGCAGATGCCACATTACACGGCCATGGCCAATGCCTTGGGCGAGCTGCTAAGCGATCGTCAGGTTTATGTGCTTGAAGCGCTGGCGGAGGACATCGAACCCGCCATTGATCCCCGTACGGGCGTTGTCGGGTGATAGTTGATCGACATGGTCGGCGTTTTCGCAAACTTCGTCTGAGCCTGACTGCCGCATGCAATTACGCCTGCACCTACTGTGTGGCCGATGGCCGTCGCTTGGTGGCCGCACGCGATGAGCTGACGGCCGCGTCGATGCTGCGTGCCGTCGAGTTGCTCAGGGATGTTGCCGGGGTTGAGGAACTGCGCATTACCGGCGGCGAGCCGCTGCTGAGTGACCGGCTGGAGCCCTTTCTGCAGGGCATAGGTAAGCTGGCGTTGCAGGACATTAGCCTGACCACCAATGGCCAGTTGCTGGCCGGCAAACTGCCGTTATTGCGCAGCGCCGGCATCCAGCGGCTCAATGTGTCCCTCGATACGCTCGACCCGAGTGCCTTCCGCACGATCGCCAAGGGCGGCGACCTGCAGACGGTGCTCAACGGCATTGAGCAGGCGCGCCGAGCCGGCATGAGCATCAAGATCAACATGGTGCCGATGCGTGGTAGCAACCTCGATCAAGTTTTGCCCATGTTGGCGTTCTGCCTTCAGCAGGGCTACGAATTGCGTTTTATCGAACTTATGCGCATGGGCCATCTGGCCCAGCATGCAGAGGCTTTTCGTACCCAGTTCGTCGGCCAGCGCGAGCTGCTGGAGCTTATCGGCGAGCGTTATGCCTTCACCCAGGCTGAGGCGCCGGTAGACTCCACTGCGCTGCGTTATAGCGTTGGCGAGCGCGGGGCGTTCGGCATCATTGCCAACGAAAGCGCGCCCTTTTGCCGGAGCTGCAGCCGTCTGCGCCTGTCGTCTACCGGCAGTTTATACGGATGTCTGTCATCCAATCGCGGGCACTTTATGGGCACGCTGTTGGATCTGCCGACTGAGCAGGCACAGCCGCAGCTCACCGCGTTGCTGGGCCGTGCGCTGGCGGACAAGCAGGACGCTACGTTTACCGGCAGCGCGCTGATTATGAAATCGGTGGGTGGCTGAGGTCGTCCGGCCTGTCGACGTCCCGCAGAATGCCGTGGTCATCGAGCGTCACGGCAATCACCTGTTGCGCATGGCTGGCGATCAAGCCCCTGGCCCCATTCTCGCCTTGCAGTTGCATCAGCTCCGGCCAGAAGCGCCGGCCGAACAACACCGGGTGGCCGCGCTGACCCTCGCAGTAAGCCACGACGATATGTTCAGCGTCGGCCTGCGCTCGCAGTTGCCGCAGGGTGGCGGCAGAAATCCACGGCATATCTCCAAGCAGCACCGCCGCCGCAGTGGCCTGCGAGTGTGCCAGGCTCTGGATGCCGGCAGCCAGGCTTGAGCCCATGCCCTGTTTGGCGTGGGCCGCACGTACCAGCTGAACGCCAGGCGGTATAGCCAGGGCCTGGGCATCGTCCTCGGCTTTTAGCACGACTCGAACATCACTGAAGGCTTCTTGCGTGCGCAGCACTGTTGCGCGTAGCAGGCTGTTGCCGTCGGCCAGCTTGGCGCAGCGTTTGTCGCTGCCGAAGCGCTGCCCGGTGCCGGCGGCGAGTACCAGGCCAATACACTCAGGGTTGCGGCGCGGTTCTATCATGTTGAAAATCTATGTTGCCCCCTAAAGAAGGTTGGCCGTAGAAGAGCACTTGAAGGGCTTCGCGTCCCTCTCTGGAGTGTGCTGTCTTTTGCGTGTAGATCCCCTGATTTCAGCGTTGTCAAGTGGCAGTTTTGCTATAGGAGCGTTTTTTCCGCGCACCGCATCACTGGTAATGCTGTTCGATCACTCGAAGCTTCGGATGATCTGATCGTTATTTGGTCAGATTGCTGTTTTTGACATCGGCAAAGACTGAAATCAGTCAGAAATACAAGGGTGTGCAGCCCTAGATTCTTTCTTGCAGCGCCTTGAAGAAGGCATCGATATTCTCATCGTGGCGTTTGTAGTAGGTCCAGGGGCCGATCCGCTGCGATGTCACCAATTGCGCGCGCTGTAGAGCTGCGAGATAAAGCGATGTCGTTGACTGCGAGAGGCCCGTGCGCTCTTGGATGATACTGACGCACACGCCTACCGTTTCTGGGTCGACCTCCTGCTCAGGAAAGACTGTCCTGGGATCCTTGAGCCAATTGAGGATGGCAAGGCGCATCGGGTTCGCCAATGCTTTCAGGGCTTCGTTGACGTCAATAGTCATGAATTTTTTGATACCTGTTTTTTACGATATCTAGATATTTTCCTGGTTCGCGCATCAAATTGGAAGGCTTCGCCGTGTTCTCTGCGCGCCTGCCCGTCGCAATGACTGGCTGGTTTGGACTGGAACCCTATTGTCCTGTCAGGTAGAACTATCGGGCACCTGTGCGCCGAATTGCGGGACGATATGCTTGCCAATTTCCTCGATAACCTCTGCTGTGGGGCGTTTACCATACTTGAGGTTCAGGATGACGTGATCTACACCTATTTCCTGAAGTGTATCCAGCAAGGCCCGGAGGTGGTTACGTCCTAGTCGGAATCCTAGATGGATAGGCGAGGGCGGCGTGGATGGATGTTTGTCCAGGTCGATATAAAGCGATTGCAAGAACGGCTTGTAGATAGTGCCACACTGTTTAATTATTTCCTGTCGCCAATCCTCCACGATCAGTCGCTGTATTTTTGGCGGACGTGGATAGTTGATCCATCCATGGCTTTCACGTGCGATCCAATCGAGCGGCTGGCGGCTGTGTCCGGTTACGAATAGCGGTATTTCCCGAGTCGTAGGTTTGGGAACGAGGTCGGCCCCCAGTAACTCGCCGTGACTCCAGCGAATCGGCTCGAAGTGTGTTCGATGGGCTTGGCGTATCACATTGAAGTTTTCTTGAAAGGTCTCGCCACGCTTTTCTGGATCAATGCTGAATGCGGGAAACTCCACGGGACGATCGCCAGAGGCTACTCCCAGGAGCAAGCGACCTCCGCTCAACTGATCAATGCTCGCTGCGGCCTTTGCCGTGTGCAAGGGATTACGCAAAGTAAGGGCGATGGAGGCGGTACCTAGTGCTATTTTTTTTGTATGGGCTGCCATGTAGCCCAGATACACCCAAGGGTCGAAAACCTGGCCGACATCGCCGAAGCTTGGGTCCCTGAGTGGGACGTCGCGAAACCAGAGCGCCGAAAAACCAAGTTCCTCTGCACGTTTGGCCAGCGCGACCTGATCTAGCATGCTCGGTGTATCACCTTCGAAAGCCTCTAGGGGAAAGAACAGCCCCAGGCTTAGGTGACCCTGCCTGAAGGTTCGTTTGAATCCCCTATGCTCTTGGTAGGGGATCGTGCTCGGTTGGTACATGTTTAACTTCCTCGGTCAGCAAATGCTGAGCCACGCCCCTGAGTTATGGGGCGTGGCATTGAGCGTTTAGGATTTGTAAATGGGGTAGTCGGTGTAGCCCTTATCGGTACCGCCGTACATGCTGCTTGGATCAACTGGGTTAAGCGGCCAGTTGTTGGCGATACGAGCGGGCAGGTCGGGGTTCGCAATGAAGGGGCGACCAAAAGCGATCAGGTCGCCCCAGCCAGCTTTTATCACGCGATTTCCTCGTTCAGCGGTGTACTTGCCGGCATAGAGAATCTTGCCGCTGAAGGTCTTACGAACATCTTCCCGGAACGTCTCAGGCAGCTCGGGTGCGTTTTCCCAATCGGCTTCGGCGAGCGACAGGTAGGCAATGCCCACTTCCTCGAGGATCTTCACTGCCTCGATGTAGGTTTGGTGAGGATCTTCCTCGACCAGGCCAAGGTATACGCGGTCTTCGTCTGTGGTCGCGAACAGCGGGGCGAAGCGAACGCCCATGCGCTCCTTGCCGACGACACCAGCAACGGCGACGGTGATTTCGCGCAGGAAGCGAAGACGGTTCTGCAGCGAACCGCCATATTCATCATCACGCTGGTTGGTATGGGCCGAAATGAACTGGTTTACCAGGTACCCGTTCGCGCAGTGAAGCTCCACCCCGTCAAAACCTGCGTCCAAAGCATTTCGGGCTGCTTGGGCGTAGAGCTCAACCAGTTCCTTTACCTCCTTGGTGGACAGGGCTCGTGGGGTCGATGGGTCGGCCAGTGCACCCGTGCCGGGGCCAGTTTCGATGAACACCTTGACGTTGTCCGCGCGGATGGCTGATGGCGCGACGGGCGCTTCACCACCGGGTTGCAGCGATGTGTGCGATACGCGGCCTACATGCCAAAGTTGAGCAAAGATCACCCCCCCTTCGGCGTGAACAGCGTCGGTGACCTTACGCCAGCCTTGTATCTGTTCTGGGCTATGAATGCCGGGTGTCCAGGCATAACCCTGTCCTCGGGGTTCGATCTGTGTGCCCTCGGTCACCATGAAGCCAGCACCGCTGCGCTGACGGTAATATGTGGCCATTAGGTCGTTCGCAATATTGCCGGGTTGGGAGCTGCGCGAACGCGTCAGTGGCGGCAGAACGATACGGTTCTTGAGGGTGTACGGGCCCAGCTGAGTGGTTTTGAAAAGTTCTGATTGTGTCATTTCGTTTACCTGCATATCTAAAATATTCGATGTTATAAGTCAAAAAAAAATATGGACTAACGAGGTCAGAAGAGCCCGAGCGGTGCTTCGTTGAGGCTGACGTAGATATTCTTCTTCTGGCTGTAGGCTTCCAGCATTGACTTGTGAGTTTCCCGTCCTAGGCCAGATTTCTTATAGCCACCAAAGGGGGCATGGGCAGGGATCTCATGGTAGGTATTTACCCACATACGTCCGGTTTCCACCGCGCGTGCCACACGTAACGCCCGGTTGATGTCTTGGGTCCAGACTGCACCCGCTAGGCCGTACTCGGAGTCGTTGGCCATGGCGATGACCTCCGCTTCATCCTTGAAAGGAATGACGCACAGAACAGGGCCGAAAATTTCCTCGTAGGCGACGCGCATATCGTTGCGAACACCGACCAGAATCGTTGGCTGGATGAAGAAGCCGGCATCGTAATTGGCACCTGTGAAACGACCGCCGCCGATCAGTACCTCAGCACCTTCCTGTTTGGCGATATCGACGTAGCCGAGAATCCGTTCCATCTGGGTCTTGCTGACCTGTGCACCCATCATGGTGTCCGGGTTCAGTGGGTCACCCACACGCACAGCTTCGAACTTATGCTTGAGCTCAGCTAGGAATCGTTCGTAGATGGATTCGTGAACGAACAGCCGTGCGCCGGATTCGCAGACTTGGCCTTGGTTCCACAGGATGGCGAGGACTGCGCCTTCCACGGCCTTGTCCCAGTTCGCATCGGGGAAAACGATGTTGGCCGACTTGCCGCCCAGTTCAAGGGTGGCGGGAATGATTTTCTTCGCTGCCGCATTGGCGACGAGTTCGCCGACACGCGTCGAGCCAGTGAAGGCAAGCTTGCGCAGGTCTGGATGATCCAGTAACGCCTGGCCAACTGAGGTGCCTAAGCCTGTGACGATGTTGACCACGCCGGCCGGAAGTACCTTGGCGAAGATCTTCGCCAGTTCAAGGATGGTTACCGGGGTCAGCTCAGAAGGTTTGATGACTACGGTGTTACCCGCCGCGATGGCTGGAGCGATCTTCCAGGCGGCCATAAGAAGCGGGAAGTTCCACGGAATCACTTGGCCCACGACGCCGAGGGGTTCACTGAGAGCGATGCTGAGTGTTTGCTCATCCAGCATGACCGCCTCATCCGACTGGCTGCGGATTGCGCCGGCGAAGTAGCGGAAGTGATCAATCGCCAGTGGGATGTCGACGGAGCGACTTTCACGAATGGGTTTGCCTACATCAAGGGTTTCCAGAACGGCGAACCGATCGGCATCGGCTTCCAGCAGGTCGGCGATCTTCAGCAACGCATTGGCGCGTTCCGCTGGCGAGGTGGTATGCCAGGTCACGAAGGCGCGTTTTGCGGCCTGCACCGCGCGGTCGACGTCGGCAGCTGTGGCGTTTGGGATGTTGGTGAGAATTTTTCCGTTGGCGGGGTTGATAATGTCGAGGGTTTCACCGTTTTCGGCGGCCACCCACTGGTTGTCGATAAACAGGCCGTAGCTGTTGTCGGGAAGGTAGCTCGGATGGGTATCACTGGAATTTTGCATGGGTTACCTCCTGAGTGCGATGGGTTTGGTTGAGATTATTTTAGATATTGACATATGTCAATATGTAGTTGCGTATTCGTGCAGGCATTCCTATCGTCGTATCATTTCAGCCTGCTTCTGGATCGGCGTGGAGCGCGCTGTGCTGCGCGCCAGGCTTGGCTACGTAGTCCAGCCCCCCCCGATCTCTTCATCAACGAGGGGGGCTGCTGCATAAAAGCACTGAGGCCTGTTTGCGTTTAGGTGAAGATGTAAGTCAGAACGGCGCGTCGATATCCATGACGTTAATCAGCTTGTGGTTGACGAATTCCTTGATTCCCAAACCAATCAGCTCGCGACCGTAACCAGATCTTTTGATTCCGCCGAAAGGTAGGTCGGCTTTCGATGACGTTGGGTGATTGACGAACACCATGCCTGTCTCGATGCGCTTAGCAACCTCAACACCATGCTGGGCGTCTGCGGTGAATACCGAACCACCGAGCCCGAACGGAGAGTCGTTGGCGATAACTATCGCGTCTTCTTCGTCTTTAGCTCGTAGGATCATCGAGACTGGACCGAAGAACTCCCAGTAGTAGGCAGGGTTATCAGGCCTCAGGTTGGTCAGAATGGTCGGTTGAACAAATGCACCCTTGCTTGGTACCTTGGGCCCAACCTCGGTGGCCGTAGCACCGTAGTTGACTGCTTCACGAATCTTCGCGCGGATTTCGTCGGCGGCAGTTTGAGATGACAGGGGAGCTAGATTTGTTTCCGGATCGAACGGGTCGCCGGCCTTCAGTTGTGCTACACCTTCGGCATAAAGGCGCAGGAACTCGTCGTAGACTTCTTCCACTACAATCATGCGTTTGGATGATATGCACACCTGTCCAGCATTCCAGTGACGGCCTACAACAGCCCACTTCACGGACTTTTTCAGTTCAGCGTCGCGCAGAACTATGAAGGCATCTGCCCCCCCCCAGTTCCAATGTAGATTTCTTCAGTGCCTTGCCAGCCTGGGAGGCGATGATGGCACCTGCGCCTTCGGAACCGGTCAGTGCCACCCCGTGTACTCGAGAGTCGTTGAGGATTGTCTCGATTTGCTGGCGAGTTGCGTACATGTTGCTGAATGCGCCAGCAGGTAGACCAGCATCAAGCAGTAGTTGCTCGAAAGCTTCGGCACATTGCGGTACGTTTGAAGCATGTTTGAGCAGCACGGTATTACCCGCTGCCAACTGCGGTGCGAGAATTCGAGCAATTTGATAGTAAGGAAAGTTCCATGGTTCAATGGCCAGGATAGTGCCCAACGGCTCATGGACCAAGATTGCTTGACCCTCGGCTGGGTCGGCTACCGGCAGCTTCTGCGGAGTTAACAAAGCTTCTGCATGTTTAACGTAATACTCAAAGATACTTGCTGAAATTTCTACTTCACCTAATGCTTCGGCAGTGATCTTGCCCATTTCCAGTGTTAGTAACCGGGCATAGTCGTTTGCTCGCGCGCGCAGCAGGTCGGCAGCTCGCTGAAGGACGGCCCCACGCTCTGCGATTGAGCAATTCTTCCAGACAAGAAATGCGTTGTGAGACGCCTCAAGAGCCTGTTCAATCTGAATATCTGTTGCATCTGGAAAACTTTTTAGAACTTCACCTGTATAGGGATTAACGGATGCGTATGCCATGCTGTTTCTCCAGTAATTTTAAGTAAATTTGATTTGTTAATGAGGGTGGTAAGTAGACAGAACCTAAACTGCGGGAATTTCTGGTGCATTTACTAATAATTGATGCCATCAATCAGGAATACTCGGTAAACCGCACCTTTAAGACGATATTGCAGTGCCTCTTGGTAGGCGGGACTGGAGTACCACTCTCGAGCTGCGGCTATGTCCGGAAATTGAAGAATGACTGCGCCATCAATCGGTCCGCCTTCGAGCACCTCCAGTTGGCGGTAGAAGGCCAATGGTGTGAGGTTCCGACCCTGGCGTGCTGCCGGTGCTTTACGGGCATAAAGTTTCAACTCAGCCTCGTCTGTGGTGTGTTCACGTGTGAAGACTACGTAGGCGGACATTGACGTAGTCTCAGGCCAACAGTTTGAGCAGCGAGTGAGCCGTAGCTTCAGAGGAAGCTGGGTTCTGGCCAGTTACGAGCAACCCATCGACTTCGACATGAACGCTCCAGTCAGCACCCTTGGTATAGCGCCCACCATTTGCCTTGAGCATATCCTCTACCAGGAAAGGCACGATTTGAGTTAGACCCACCGCAGCCTCCTCGCTATTGCTGAAACCGGTTACTGTCTTGCCTGCAACCAGAGGTTTGCCATCTACACTCTTGACATGGCGCAAAACTGCTGGTGCGTGACAAACCGCTCCGACAGGTTTGCCTGATTGGATTGATTGCTCGATCAGAGAGATAGAAAAGGTGTTCTCCGCAAGATCCCACAGTGGGCCATGGCCGCCAGGGTAGAACACAGCATCAAACTCCGAACTGATCACGTCGCTCAGTTTCTCGGTGTTGGCCAGCGCGTGAATGGCGACTGAATCGGTCTGAAAGCGACGGGTGGCGTCTGTCTGGAAATCGGGCTCATTGCTCTTTGGGTCGATGGGTGGTTGACCGCCTTTCGGCGATGCTAGGGTCACTTTCACGCCAGCGTCGATGAAGGCGTAGTAAGGCGCGGCAAGCTCTTCGAGCCAGAAACCGGTCTTCTCGCCAGTGTCACCAAGCTGGTCGTGGGAAGTCAGAACGAGGAGAATCTTCATGTCGTATACCTTGCAGTTGTGCGTGCTTGTGGATGTTTTGTAATGCGCTGCCTGTGTGGATAAGCAGTGCTGGAAGTTGGCTTATAGGCTCGCTTCAAGCACACGGCGGCTGACGTCTAAACTGACGTTGTTGTGTTCGCCGAGCGCGGTGAGGTGGTGTGTGTCGAGCTGGTTTATTAGCGCATCTATAGCGTCAGTGCCGAGCTTGTAGGCGGATAAGTGCGTCGGTAAGCCCAGGCTCTCGAAGAACATCCGGGTCTGTTGTATGACCATGTCAATCCGTTGTTCTTCGTCCCCTTGGCTGATCTGCCAAACCCGCTCGGCGTACTGCAGCAGCTTCGCGCGCTTGGCTTCACGACGAATCTCTAGGTTCGCAGGAAGTACGATGGCCAGGGTCCGTGCGTGATCGATGCCGTACAGCGCGGTGAGCTCATGGCCGATCATGTGGGTGGACCAGTCCTGTGGTACGCCCGCTCCGATCAGGCCATTGAGCGCCAAAGTGGCCGTCCACATGAGGTTGGCACGCGTGCTGTAGTCCGAGGACTCTTTCAGTACAAGGGGGCCAATTTCGATCAGCGTTTGTAAAAGACCTTCGGCAAAACGATCTTGCACGCGGGCATCGATTGGGTAGGTAAGGTACTGCTCCATGACATGCACGAACGCATCTACCACGCCGTTTGCGAGTTGGCGGGCAGGGAGGGTCTGGGTCTTAGTAGGATCAAGAATCGAGAATTGCGGGAACACGTGAGGGCTGCGAAACGGCAACTTGTCTTGTGTCGCTCGGCGAGTTACCACTCCGCCGTTGTTCATTTCTGAGCCAGTTGCGGGCAGAGTTAGTACGGTACCGAATGGCAAGGCTTGCCGAATACTTGCGCCCCGCGTTTCAAGGATGTCCCAAGCATCACCGTCGTAGCCAACAGCGGCGGAAACGAACTTAGTGCCATCGATGACCGAGCCTCCACCAACGGCTAGTAGAAAGTCCAAGCGATGGATGCGAACCGTATCAACGGCCCTGATTAGCGTTTCGTAGCTGGGGTTCGGCTCTATACCCCCGAACTCTTGCACCTCCCGGAAACCTAATGCCTCTCGGACTTCGTGGAGCGTCCCGCTCGCACGAGCGCTTTGGCCACCATAGAGCAGCAGAATGCGGGCTTCAGTCGGAATCAGCTCATCTAGCCGGGCAATGGTTTGATTACCGAAGATAATTCGCGTGGGGTTGTAGAGGTCAAAATTGAGCATAGATTTCTCTATTCCTTAAAAGTAGACCAGTCGTATAGTTTTCGGTGAAATTTTTATGGCAGAAGCTCGTCGGCGTGCATTACGAACCAAATAGCTGGAGATTGGTTAGAGCTTGCTTCTAAAGGCAACCAAGTTGGTGTGGCATTCGCCTGTAGTCCTGGCCCCGAGCCAAAGGCGTTGCCGCCAAGCAGCTTACGATCCGCACAATGTCGAGGATTGTTGCTAGCCACAGATGATGGGACATTTGTTTCATGGATCCACCGTATCAATAAATAGACCGGTCGTCTACTTTTGGTTGTGGATAATCTATACAACGCTGTTTCGATGGTTGCTGCCAATGAAGCAGCAATAGCTTCATCGCCCAGCGCATCGACTGATGCAGCCAAGCGTTTCTACACGGACGTCGCTTTGTAGCAGAAGGATCTGCCTGAGACCCAGTGCCTCAAGGTTGCTCTTATCTGCAGCTTTGCCCGAGGGTAACAAAGACGGACTGCTTGGCGAGGATGAGTTCGAGGCGGAAGGTCTGGCTCAAAGTGAGCGGAGTTTTCTGGATGCCGCGATCATGGATTACAATTCACCTTTCTCGAAGAACAACGGGCTTGCGGTCACGACGCAATTAGCACTGGGCAAGCTGGCGGTGTGTTTTTCAAACGTTATCTCAGGCTGGCTTGATGTTGGAGAAGCCTAGGAAAGAAAAAAACAGACCACCAGGCTGAGACAGCACTCGGCTGCCTCAGTCTGATTTTCCGTTTGCGGAAACCGTTTGCTCAGCGAAATGCAGCACTCGTGTCACATCCCGATGTGGTCCAGGGTTCAAACCCCGAATAGATTTGGGGTCTGCGGAGATTGAGCAGAGCATTACCGAACGGAAGGCCTAGTGCTGTGCTGAATAGCCTGAACCTCCAGCTTCTGAGCCAGTGAGGGTTTTTCAAGTGCTAACGGTTGGGCTTGGGTCCCTCCAGGGCTGGGCTGATCTTCAATGTTGGGGAAGAACTCCTCGACGATGGCACTGGTGTCTTCCTCGCTGTCTTCAAAGGCACCATTGTTAAAGCCCTGGCGAGCAGCGTGATCCAAGGCGCTCTGGTCAAAGCCCGAGGCCTGCCGGGTTTCCTCCAGTTTCTTGGCTGCCACTAAGGCGTCTTCAAGAATCAGCCCACTGCGTACCGTGATATCGACGTAGAAGATCGGTGAGCCGTGGCTCTGACGGGTGGATTTGCCACGCAGACGCAGCTCCAATGGCAGGCAGGCCAGGCGATTGCCAGAGATGGCTTGCAGGTAATGCAGGCGCGCTGCCAGGGTGCGGATGCTATTGAATCCAGTGGTGCGGAAGACAAAACTGCCTAGTGGGTCGTCATCTCCAATCAGCACGTTCAGCCGACCGTAAGGCTTGCAGGCATTGCCTTGAGCCAGTGGGCATCCATCGGGTGAAGGGCAGGGCAGCGATTGGATGCCATCCTTGGTCAAACGCTTGCATGTTTCACCGTTGCCGACGCACAACGGCCTGCCGGTATTACGGTCGAACAGGCTGTATTCCGCGCGAAAGTTGAGATCTGGTTCGTTGAACAACAAGCGGATCGGAATGCTGCGCAGCTTGCCGTCCTGACCATTGCGCAGTTCTTCGTTGAGTGGATGCAGCAGCCAGCCGTCACGGCTCTGGACTTGCGACGTGATGGTGAACTGATCGTCCTTCTCCGGTAGGCGCTTGCCGTTTTTCTCGACGACCTTGCCGATGGAAATGCGCCCGAGTACCGGCGGGGTGATGGCTAAACCTTTGAGCATGACGGTTATCCTTGATCTGAAAATAAAAAAGCCACCGGGACGTGAGTAGTCCGGGTGGCGAGGGTGAGCAGGATGTTTTAGGCGATCAGGAAGCGACGAGTGCCTGCTTTGGCCTTGGGGTAGCGAGCTTTCAGGTAGGGCTTGTCTTTGAGCATCTGTTCGACATCCAGACCAATGCTGTCCTTGGATTTCTTCCAGCTGATGTAACCCTCGGCAAACTCTGCACGGGTGGCTTCCCCCATGGCCTGCTGCAGAACCTGCTTGAGCTGCGCCTCACGCGTTTCCTGCTGAGCAATGTGCTGACGAACAGACTTGAGTTCCAGGAAGGTGCTGGTCAGCGCCGTGTGCTGGCTGAAGTCCAGCGTCTGTCCGTTATCCTCGGGGTAGAGGCAGCGCAATGCCGCTTCCGCAGACGCTGTGCCATCGGCCGGTGGAGGGGTGTCGCTGACGACGTAATCCCAGAACAGCCGTTCTAGGTCAATCAGTCGAGCAATCAGCGCCTCGTCGCGTGTGATGCGATGGATTTCCAGATGCTGGCCACCGAGCAGCACGGCCACATCAGCGACCTGCTTGCCAGTGACTGCGAGCTGGTGCATGACTTGTAATTGCACATATTCGGGCACGCCCTCTTTCCAGAGGCGTGCCCCGTTTATGCCGGCAGTCTTGCATTCAAGGATCTGAACATCGTCGGCACCGATCACCTCGCGGTCGATATTGGCGAGCATCCAGGGGAGCGCCGGATCGGGATGCTGTAGCACAGCGTTGATCCGTCGAACCTTGTGTTGGCTGCGCTTGCTGTAGTGCCAAGCCACGATGGGCTCCAGCACATTGCCCCAGTACAGCGGGCTTTGCTCATCGTGAGGATCGGCCTTCGGTAGCCCAGCATCGCGACCGGTCTTCTCTAGCCACAGCTCCAACTGCGACTTGTAGGGATTCAGGCCCACCGCAGCGGCGGCATCCGAACTGCCGATGCCTTGCTTGCGGATCTGCAACCAGTCCTCGCGGGGCAGCTCCTTGGTGCTGACCAGGCGCAGGGCAGTGCGTTTCTTACGGGTGCTACTATTCAATGACGTTGCTTTCATCGTATTCACCGGCAGACATAAAAACGCCCGACCAGCACAAGGCTGACCGGGCGCAAGGGTTGATGTGAGTTAGAGTTAGGCGGCGAGTTGCAGAGCGGCATCCAGAGCGCGTTGCTTGATTTGCGCCCCTTGGCCGAACCAGGCTGAGTCCAGGCGGTACTCGTTGCTGCGCGCACGGCGTTCGTGGTCGACATATTCGGTCACGGCGTTGAGCAGACCCCAGGCGGTGCCGCGTGCCGAGTCAATCTGGCTACCCCGGCCACGCCCTTCGTACAACTCCTGCACCTTACGCAGGGCTCGCTCATTGGGCAGTACCTCCGGCAGACCGCCGGTCGGTGTCGTTCCGCACAATACGTTCATGAAGAAACCCAGTGCCTCATGCCATTGCACTTTGCGTTCTGCCAGCGTCCGCATTTGGTACATGAAGTCGTCCCATTGCGAGACGGCAATACCGAGTTGCTTCTTCACCGTCTTGGGATCGAAGCGGGTGTTGTGCGGCACCTTGATCGCCCGGCTGGTGCCATCAAGGGCGATGGTCAGGGTGTTGTTGCAGACGACGCGCACGGTGGTCGGCGTTGCTGTGGTGGCCAGTGTGCCGTCGCAGGACGTCGCCAGCAGCAGATAGCCATTCACCTGGTCGTTACCCCTGAGCTCTGTGCCTTGCCCGGTACGCGCCAGTGCCCAGAACTTGCGCCCACCCTTGAGTACGCCGGCAGTTTCCAACTCGTAGCCGGAGGCCTCGGTCAAGTCGCGATAAAACTCCAACACTTCACGCGGCTGTACGGTGTGATAGCGCTGGGAGACCACTGAGAGCGGAGCTTTGGTGTCGGAACGGTAGAGCACTTTCTGTTCGGGGAAGGAGTGGATAGTGCCAAGGTGACCGACAGTATCCGACTTGAAGTGCACTGGGCTTTCCTGGATCTGCCAGTCCATGCCGGCTTCACGTTGCCAGACCTCGATGGGCTGCTTCTGGGGGAGTTGATTGCCCAGGCCATGCCACGGGGTAGCGCCAGCGTAGGCCATGGTTTCTATGAGATGTGCCATTAGAGAGCTCCTTGTCGGAACGCGCAGCATTCAGCATAGCGCCCGGCCCTTGTGGGATGGGTGCTATGCCATGCGGCTATGTGATAAGGGGAGGGGATCGGATGATGCGATTAGGCGAGGTGTGCAGGATCAGTGCTCGGCTTGGGAGAATGCCTGGCCGCAGTTAAGGCATTCGTAGTTGTCGAGAACTCGGGCATCAATCTCTTCGCCCATTTTGGCTCCGGCCAAGCCACCAGCGGTACCGCCTGCTAAGCCACCGAGAATCGCACCCGCCAAGCCACCGAGAGTCATTCCTATCGGACCAGCAATAGCTCCCAGTGCAGCGCCAGATTGTGCGCCAGTCATGGCGCCTGCAACACCGCTTGCAGTGCCTCCGACCGTACCGGCGATGCCGCCGAGCTTACGAGCATGGTTGCGAGCGAAAACGCGCAGAGAACCACATGAAGGGCAGCAAATGGGCATAATTCGGACTCCTGTAAAACTTAAAATTAAATAGAAGGCGCAAGCGCTAATTGCTTGCTCTCCATTGCGTAATACAGGTTTGAAATTATTTTGATTAAGATTTTTATGATGGCAGCTACGGCAGAGTCGTAGCTGTGTGATCAAGGCCTTGAAT
This sequence comes from Pseudomonas sp. m6p, assembly GCF_055760375.1. Taxonomy (NCBI): domain Bacteria; kingdom Pseudomonadati; phylum Pseudomonadota; class Gammaproteobacteria; order Pseudomonadales; family Pseudomonadaceae; genus Pseudomonas; species Pseudomonas sp. m6p. The sequence continues at coordinate 3,381,011 of NZ_CM147084.1, read as the reverse complement.
ATGCCTGGTTTTTACGGCGCTGCCGTATAAATAAAATTGTAACTTTCCTATTCTATTTTTCTGGGTTTGCTTTTATTGGTCTCATAGTCCGGCTGGTGGTGAAGGATAGCTGGCGGCGGTTTTCGCAATTTATTGATTAGATGCTTTTAAGCCCGGGTTCCATTGCAATGGTATGGTACGGCGTTGCCGTGCCTCATTTCAACAGCATGGGGTTAGTTAAATGAGCTATAGCGATTATTGGCGTCGTAAATTTCTCGCCGAACATCCTGAGTATGAGCAACAGTCTGAGGAACTTCGGTATGAGTCGATGGAGTCATCTCTATCTGTACGGGCTGCTCCGCTCCCATGGCATGCGAGGGTAAATACAGCGCCGGAGACAAATTGCACATTACCTTTACCTGGAGCTGCTTCGTCTAATTTCGAGGTCTCGGAGATCTTCCTGCATAAACGGCCAAAGATGTGTCACGGCGTCACGCCAGACTCAAGCATCATCAGGCTTGCATGTTGCTTGCGCCAACGCTTGAAGCTAACCCAGCAAGAGCTCGCTGCGCATTTGGGGGTCAGCGCTCGCACGCTGCAGGACTGGGAGCAGGGGCGACGTCAGCCCACTGGGCCTGGAAAAGCCTTACTGCAGTTGTGGATCGACCGGCAATCAGTGGCCCCCTGAGTCGTTCTGACTGAGAGTCAACGTTTTTCCTGGCTATGGGGCGACTGGTTTCCAAAGGACGGAAGGGATCTGAACGGCAAGCAAGGCTGCTATTCCTGCTATTAGTAGCAGGAATAGCAACTGCAATGGTGGTCCCGGCTAAATCCGGTGGGGCGGGGACAAGCTGCTAGGATGAGAATTTCCAAATCACAGAAATCATAAGATGTCAATACATCTGCTTAGTGTTGGAAAACCCATTTAGCACCCCTGACGACTCCGAGTGGCACTGACTGTAGAGTCCTTCCCTATTGAGTTCGCAACTGAAGAGGGCGTGGTGATGGGCAACGAAAGTAGTGGTAAATCAACGTTAAGAATTTTACGCATTCGGCAGTTGCGAGAGTGCATTGGGCTGAGTAGATCTACAATTTATGACCGGCTAAATCCAATGTCGCCTAGATACGACAGTACATTCCCAAGACCAATTAAACTAGGAAAGTTTGCGGTGGGTTGGGTTGAGGAAGATATATATCGGTGGATTGAATCTAGGATCGAAGAGGCCAGAAAGATTTTATCGTGATCTCTGAAGGTGTTTAATTTATGAGTTTCTCTAGCTTTGGGTCTTGGGGGGCCTCTGCTTTGGAGGAAGGCTTTCCAAGGTATATGTCTTTACCGGTGATAGTGAGTGCAGTGGATGAGGCGGAAGGGCATATAAAGGCCCCGAGGGCACTCGTTTTTTCATCTGCTCTGACGGCGATCGCTACAGCTTCTCAAGGTTTGATTGATGTTTGTAAGCCGAATGGGCAAATAGTTCCAGCATCGCTGATGCTGCTGACGATTGCGAACTCTGGAGAGAGGAAGTCTACGGCGGAGAATATATTTCTTAGAGGAGTTCGCCATTTTCAGGATGAAAAGGATTTGATTTATCTTAAGGAGCTTTCTGATTGGAGTGCGAAGTGGTCAGTCTGGGAGGCTCGCCGGAAGGCCATGTTGAAGGAAATACTTCATTCAGCTGATGAAGAGGAAAGTGAGGAATATCGGATATTTATGGCGCATATGGGTAGTGAGCCGGTCAAGCCTAGACGTTTTAAGTTGATTTACGAAGATGCTACTTCAGAGGCTTTGTTTTTTGGGTTATACCAGAATATTCCTGCAGCAGGGCTAATTTCTAGTGAGGGTGGGGGAGTGTTGACTGGCAAGGCATTTAATGATTTGTCGAAGCAGAATGCCTTGTGGAGTGGGGATGCAATAACTGTTGATCGAATAACGTCTGAAAGCTACGAGCTAAGAGCTCGTCTGACGGTATCGATAATGGTTCAAGAAAAAACTTTCTTGAGTTATATGGCGAAGAACGGAGAGATATCACGGGGATCTGGTTTGTGGGCTAGGTTTTTGGTTTGTAATCCAAGATCGACCCAGGGAACTAGGTTGATTGGTGGAGGGGTGGCCACTTGGAGTTGTTGCGAGAAATTCTCTGAGCGCATTGGGGAGATACTTAAAGAAAGTGTTGGATTTTTGATGGATCCTGCTAGGTCAAGGTTAGTGATTAGGTTTTCTCAGGAGGCGGCTCAAAAATGGATTGAAATTTTCAATGCGGTTGAGTCGGCTATTGGGCCGGGAGGAAGGTTTTTTGGCATGGGTGATCATGCGTCAAAGTTGGCAGACAATATTGCAAGGGTGGCTGCATTGTTTCATTTCTTTGAGAGAAGGAGTGGTGATATAGCTCTAGAGACCTTGGATGCTGCTGCCGATGTGTGCTTTTGGTACTCTGGCGAGTTTCTGCGTTTGTTTTCATCGCCGCCTCAGGAAGAGATCGACGCACAAGAATTGGATGACTGGTTGCAAGTATGGCGTGAGGCGGGTGAGCGATTTGTAGCAAAGAATATTATACTGCAAAAGGGGCCCTGGAAGTTGCGAAAAGTAAAGCGTTTAGATTCTGCTATTGAAGTGCTCACTGCGCAGGGTAAAGTTTCTCGGTCAAAATTTGGAAAAATCACATATCTCGATATTTTTCCTGAGTATTCGATAAGTAATTTTTCTTCTAGAACTATTATCTCTCCTTACAAGTCTTCAATTTAGGGGTATAGTTCCTGCGTGATGTTGTGTCGAGATCAGGGTAGGTGTCGATGTGTAAATTTGTTTTGATTATTTCGATTATGATAAATAGCCTGAAAGTCTCAGTTTCTTGCTGGTGTGCTGTAAGTTTTGCCGTTTCTTGTAAGTCGAGAGCGCCACCCGTTAGGATGGCGTTTCATTATAGGTTAAAATCGTTCACTGGAGGTTCTGGATGACGTCATCCAGCGATCGGACCTCTACTAGCTGCTCTGCGTAAGTTTGCAGTTGATCCATGTCGTTTGAAGCTTCCAGCTTTTCAATTGCTGATGTCGGCAAATCCCCAAAGCGCTGCTTAAGTTGCAGAATTAATGTGGCTCGTACGCCTTCAATACGTCCGAGGGTGCGTGCGGCGTCTAGATCCATCTGGCGTGACTCTTCCGTATCCTGCTTGGGGAACGAATGGCGCAGGGAGTGTCCTAGCTGTAAGCGGTCTCCATTCAGCCGGCTGCGTTCTTGCACACCCCTTTTTTTGGAGATTTCGAACAGGACGTTACGCACTAGATGCTTCAAGTCATCAGGATTGGCGATATCTAGTATCTCGTATTCGCTATTGACTTTGAAGATGCGTGTTGCCATCTTGTCAGCTGCAGTGGTTTTGTCTAGTTTTTGGAAGTTAGGGTTTCTATAAAGCATGCCCTTAACCATGGCGTGAACAAGTTGCGTGGTAGCATTGTTGGAGGGTCTTTGATTTTTAGTATTTCCTCCCTTTGCTGCCTTTACTCCATAATGCTTGCCCTCAAGGTTTTTGAGTGCTTCGAACATCGCCAAGTGACGATTGGCCACTGTCAAGGCTGTGATCATGTCCTCTACGCGAAGCTCGCATGTGGCGGTAGCTCCTGGCGTGCATTGTAGTAGCACGTAATTGTCGTGGAGAAACGTTACATAGACCGCTTGCTGTAGGGCAGCATTGGCATGCTTACCCAATTGATCTGCAATCGCGACCTTGCCCTGGCGGATGGTCAGGTCGACGTCCTTTTCTTTTTGCGGTTGGATCTCAAAGCTTTCTATCATTTCATAAAGTCTTTGCAGCTCTTGCGTGCGCAAAGATGGGGCTTTTTTCTGTAAGTCAAACACACGCTGAGCCAACTTTATAGCTTCGGTGCGTAATAGTGTCGCCGTACGCATGTATGGCATGTCTGGTTTCGATTCACGTTCATTCCGGAATGACATGTTCATGCTCCTCTTGTTCGTAGTGGCGTGGCTCAGCTTGAGGTAAGTTTCAGTAGCTCAGTCGACGTCCAATGAGATCAAGCGTTTGTTGCTAGAGGTCTCTTGTGGTTTCTGCGGGCGATAAAGGTGCAACAAGATCTGCTCTGGAAGTGGGGTGGTGAAGGTCTGAGGTTATTTGGTGCAAATGTAATCCAAGCTTGTGCCACGCGTCAGCCATTTCGTTTGTATAGCTGTGACGCTGATAGGTGCGTTTAACCTTGTTTTCTTCTGTGTGATTTAGACAGCGCTCTGCTACTTCAGGAAGTACTCCCAATGCAGTCATGATGGTGGCGCCGGTGCGCCTCAGATCATGTGGGGTCCATTTTCCTCCACTCAATAGGAGAGCTTGTGCTTTGGCGCTACGATTACTCATCACTCCCTGATCAGGCTGGCGCTGCCTGTCGCCAAGTTGTTTGGTTACGGTCTTGGAACAAACCGGGCCGCTATTTTCCGTGTTGGGGTAGCACCAAGCAGAGCGACTGTTGAGTGCTCTGGTTTTTTCGAATTGCTGAATAGCAAATGAAGAGAGCGTGACACTGTGCGCTTTACCGTTTTTGCTGTTTTCTGCCGGTATAAACCAAATGCCTTTGGTGAGATCGACGTGCTCCCAGCGTGCGTTGAGCAGTTCACCAATGCGACAGCAGGTGGAGAGGGCAATCCAAATTGCAGCTTCGGTGGACGGAAGTAGGCCGGCTTCAGGAGTGAGCTGGGCCAGGGCGCGGATCTCATCATCGCTCAGCACGCGGTCGCGTTCGACATCCTTGCCACCAATCTTGGCCTTGCGGATGCTGGCAGTCGGATCGTGCTCAATCAGATCTCGATCCACTGCGAACCGGAACATTTGTCGCATCAGGCTAAAGATCAGTTTGGCCATACGGTTGACGCCACGAGCGAGGAGGGCATCGGTCACTTCGGTGACGTGCCCTTTTTTTACGTCAGCCACGGCTATTTTGCCTAACAATGGCAAAACGTCCTTTTCAAACATACGGCGAACTTCGGCTCCACCATCCTTGCGGTTGATCAGGTCGACTGTGGCCCAGTGTTCGAATAGCTCGGAGACGCTTTTTCTTGCGGCCTGTCGGGCTTGTTCCGCTTCTGCGGCTGCTTTTTCTGCTGCTAGGCGAGCGAACTCGGCGTCCCGGGTGGCCACGCGCGCAGCCTCTTCAGCTTCAAAATGCTCCCGGATATCCCGAATTCCTGCCTTGTGCAGGCCGGCAAGTTCCTTCGCACGTTGGCCAGCTTCGGCCAGGGTCATGGTTCCCTCAAGCCCCTCACGGCTGTAGGTGCCGATGGGATAGGTGATACGTTCACCGATGCTGTTCGCGTAACGGAAATAAAAGAGGCGTTCTCCGCTGGTGGTGATGCGAGCAACCAGGCTGCCATGCCCCCAGATGGCAACTTCACTGAGCCACTTGTCACTGGCGCCGGGTTTGGCGGTCATTTGTCGGTCTGTAATCTTGGCCATCTGGTTAGTTTTCCCGTTGCCAATTGGTTGCCAATTGAGATTCTCTGGTTGCCAATTCGTTGCCAATTGAGATCGGCTTTCCTCGAATCTCTTTGGGCTATTTTGGACGGGAAAATGGATGAATGCCAGTAAAAACAAGGGTTTGAGAATTCTGTTTCGGATCAGGCTGAATCAGATAGGATGGGTATTTACCTTTATGGGGTGCTAGGGGTCGAGTGTTCGAATCACTCCGTCCCGACCATATATTTCAATGACTTAGGCCAATGTTGATGACATTGGCCTTTTTCATGCGCGTGAGTTTTGCGGGACGACTATGCTGTGCGCAGCCAAAAAGCCACGCCTCAGTGCAGAACCCTACGGCTCTCACCAATCCTGATTCGGTCCAGGGCCCGGTTCAATGCATCCAGTGCATCCAGAAGCGCCTTTGCCTCTGCCTCTCGGCCATCGCCCCATAAACGTTCCGCCATTTTGTTCAGGGCCTGGATCGAGCGTTCGATGTCAGCGGCGGTCGCGGGTGCCTGGGTTTGCGCTTCTTTGCTGGGCATACTTTCATTCATCTGCAGGGGATTGGCGATGCCCAGCATGATCGGCGTTCGTTGTCGGTCAATCCAGTGGTTACTGCTTGGGCTTGCGCTGAATATCTTCCGAGTCGCTGGAAGTTGCCGCGTCTTTCTCGGTTTCATTCGATTCTGCGCCCGAGTTCGAACCTGAGGCTTCTTCACCTTTCTTGTTGGCTTTTTCTTCGTTTGATTCAGATGTGTTGCTGGATTGATTGACGCCTGGGATGGCCGTGGGCGGTGCGGCCGATCCTGCTTTCTCGGTTGCCAATGTCAAGGCAGAGCCAGCCAGCATCAGGCTTGCAAGCATCAGGGTTGCAATCTTGTTGTCCATTTTTCCGGCCTTGGGTGAGGGGTGTACCGCATTGGAGGCACCAGGCGCGCCAAGGTGCTGCTCATTGGACGAACGGCTGGCTTTGCGCGCATGCGGCAATTTGCTGGCCCCCAGGTCTGAGCTTCCCCGGCAAACTCGCCTTTTTTCAAAAGGTTAGGTTGGCTATATGCGGACGATTGTCATAACCGTTGCAACGCTTTCCCTGGCTGCCTTTGCTTCGGCCATTGAAGCGAGGGAGTTGAGCAAGAGTCATCGTTTTGCCTGTACCTGGGGCTCGGACATCGCTGCCGGGGCGCAACAGTCGAAGCTCTCGGGGATCTCGTTGTATGGCGCGCGCAAGCAGTTGCAGGTGCGCAAGTTCCAGCAACCGTGGATGCGCATGACGGCGATGGGCATTACCGAGCAGACCTACAACAGCACTTCGAAGCTCAAGCCGGCGGCAGTCAAGCAGACCTATTACGAACAATGCGTGCGGCATGAGCTGGCCCAGCGATAAACCCCAAAGCCCAACCTGAAACGGTTGGGCTTTTCATGCCTGACGATACGTCAGCGTCACTTGTCGCTCTCGCAATTGACCATCCAGGAGACCCCAAAGCGATCGACCAGCATGCCGAAACGGGCGGCCCAGAACGTCGCCTCGAGCGGCATGTCGACGCGCCCGTCCTTGGCCAGCGCATCAAACACTCGCTCGGCTTCGGCGATGCTGTCGACGTTGAGGGAGATCGAGCAACCGCTCATGCCGCCGGTTGGGCGGTCGGGCGTGGTGTCGGAGGCCATGATCATCTGGTCGCCGACTTTCAGGCAGGTGTGGATGACCAGGTTGTGGTGCTCTTTCGGTACGTGTTCGGCGGCGGGTGTTTCGCCGAAAGTCATCATCGCTTCGAGTTTGCCCTGCAAGGCTTGTTCGTAAAAAGTGAAGGCTTCGCGGCAGTTGCCGTTGAAGATCAGATAGGGATTGATTCGCATGGTTGCGCTCCTGGCAGTAGGCGCGGAGAGAGGCGATTTTCGCCAGGTTCCGCGAAAGGCGGTTAAAAACATAGCAGAGCATTGGGCGTCGTAACGTCCGGAGTTTTTCCAGATGTTTTTCTTCTGAAAACACCGCGCTTCAGCACGGATAAACCCTGCGGAGTACCATGACACCCTGTACGACCTGTCGAGCTTGATTTGCCATGCCTTTGATTTCCCGCTTCAACAACCTGTTCGATCAGGCCCGGCGCGCTTTGCTATTGGTTTGGGCGACATCACGCGGGTTGTTTCTGGGGCTGGTGCTGGCGACCCTGATTGCCGGTGTGCTGCCGGCGCTGGCCGCGTGGCTGGGGCAGCGTATTGTCGATGCGGTGGTGACCGCGATGCAGTTGCACGCGCAGCAGGGCGATGCCCCGCTGTGGCCGGTGTTGCGTTATGTCCTGTTGGAAGCGGGGGTATTGGCGTTATTGTCCGGCACGCAACGGGCATTGTCGGTCCAGCAGTCGCTACTACGGGTGCAGTTGGGGCAGAAGGTCAACACGCTGATTCTGGAAAAGGCCCAGACCCTGTCGCTGGTGCAGTTCGAGAACTCCGAGTTCTATGACAAGCTGGTGCGCGTACGCCGTGAAGCCTCGACTCGACCGCTGGCGTTGGTGATGAAGTCGCTGGGACTGATCCAGAACCTGATCATGCTGATCAGCTTTGGTGTGCTGCTGGTGCACTTTTCGCCGTGGGCACTGCTGTTGCTGGTGATCGGCGCGTTGCCGGTGTTCTTTGCCGAGGCACATTTTTCCGGCGATGCTTTCCGCTTGTTTACCCGCCGGGCCCCGGAAAGTCGGCAGCAAAATTACATCGAAACCTTGTTGTCCCACGAGGCCTATATCAAAGAGGTCAAGTTGTTCGGCTTTGCGCCGTTGCTGCTGCAGCGTTATCGGGACACGTTCGCCAAGCTCTATGCCGAGGATCGGCGCCTGACCTTGCGTCGCGATGGCTGGGGGTTTGGTCTCGGCTTGCTCGGCACCGGAGCGTTCTACCTGGCTTATGCGTGGGTGGTGATCGATGCCGTGCACGGCAATATCAGTCTCGGCCAAATGACCATGTACCTGGTGTTGTTCAAGCAGGGGCAAAGCGCGGTCAGTAGCAGTCTGAGCGCAATCAGCGGTTTGTACGAAGACGGTTTGTACCTGTCGAACCTTTACGAATACCTGGCTGAACCGGTGCTGGCCGATTCCGGTCATCTCACCGTCGGCGCGCACCCGGGTGATGGCCTGCGCTTTGAAAACGTTGGTTTTCGTTATCCGGGCGCCAATCGCGCGGCACTGGAAGGCATCGACCTGCACCTGGTGCCGGGCAGGAGCGTGGCGCTGGTGGGAGAGAACGGTTCAGGCAAGACCACCCTGATCAAACTGCTGACCCGCCTGTATCGGCCGGATCAAGGGCGCATCCTGCTTGATGGCAGTGACTTGCAGGACTGGGAAGAGACCACTTTGCGCCGGCGCATCGGCGTGATTTTTCAGGACTACATCCGCTATCAGTTCACCGTGGGCGAAAACATCGGCGTGGGGGATACCTCGGCGTTCAATGATGAATCGCGCTGGCAGGCTGCGGCTACCGAAGGAATGGCTGCGCCGTTCATTGATGGGCTCGACCGCGGCTACGCCACACAGTTGGGCCGCTGGTTTGCTGGCGGTCAGGAGTTGTCCGGTGGGCAATGGCAGAAGATTGCCTTGTCCCGGGCCTACATGCGCCGCGATGCGGATATCCTGATTCTCGACGAGCCGACCTCGGCCCTGGATCCGGCAGCGGAAGCGGCAGTGTTCGAGCATTTCAGCCAGCACACCGAAGGTCGCATGACCCTGCTGATTTCCCATCGTTTTTCCAGTGTGCGCAACGCCGATCAGATCATTGTGCTGGAGGCCGGACGGATACTGGAGCAGGGCGGTCACGACAGCCTGATTGCCGCCAATGGACGCTACGCCAAGCTGTTCGATCTGCAGGCTCGCGGCTATCGCTAGGAATCTTGCGCGTTGCGGGCCACTGCCGGCCCGGCCACGCGCGGCGCGGGTCTGGACTGCATCAGCGCATCGATCGCCTTGCGATAATTCTGTCCGCCCAGCGCCATGCTGTTGTTGTGGGTCGCGCCTGGCACCAGCAGCAGTCGTTTCGGTTGTCGGGCGGCGTTGAACAGTTGTTCGCTGAAGCGTGGCGGCACGAACGCGTCGGCCATGCCGTGCACCACCAACAGTGGCATATGAATCTCGGCGATCTTGTCGATGGAGTCGAATTTCTGCGACAGCAGCCAGCGCACCGGCAGCGAGGTATTGGCCACAGCGGCGGCCACGTCGGCGAGCGAGGTGAAAGTCGACTCGATCACCAGCCCCTTGACCGGTAGCGGTGTATGGTCCCGCGTGGCGTCCTGGCCGAGCTCTGCCGCCAGATCAATGGCCACGGCACCGCCTAGCGAGTGACCGTAAATCAGGCGTTTATTCGGGTCTGGCTGCAGCAGTTTGAAACGTTCCCACGCCACACGGGCATCTTCGTACACGCTGCTTTCCGAAGGCAGATCGCCCTTGCTCTGGCCGAAACCACGATAGTCGATGGCCAGTACCGAGTAGCCGGCCGCGCGCAATTGTTCGATGCGGAACAACTGCCCGGTGAGGTTCCAGCGCACGCCATGCAGATAGAGAATGGCCGGTGCATTGGCTTTTTCCGCCGGCCACCACCAGGCATGAATATTCTCCCCGGCCCTGAAACTCCTGGGCTGCAGGTCGAGCTCCTGTACGCTGCCCGGCAGGCCGTGATACCAGCCGGCCGTGCCCGGTTCGATGCGAAACAGCAGTTTGCGCTCGGTGTGTTCGAGCACCGCACAACTCGTCGGCACGCCAATGATCAGCGCAGCCATGCAGGCGAACGCCAGACGGCGGCGACGCAAACGGGTCATGAAGGACAGGAACATTAAACGGTTCACCACGGCGTAGACAAAGAAGGCTTTTTACCAGAAGGCTCGGTCTGCGCGTGACTTTTTCGACCACCGTGCGCCCTTAACGATTACAAAATGCTGCGGCTCAATTCACCCGCAGAACGATTTTGCCGATGTGGTCGCCACCCTCCATGCGCGCATGCGCCTGGGCCGCATCGTTCAGCGAATAAACCTTGTCGATGATCGGCAGGCAGCGCCCGGCGGCCAGCGCCGGCCACACGTGTTCGCGCAGTTGCTCGGCAATGTCGGCTTTTTCCTCTGCGGTGCGCGCTCGCAGCAACGAGCCAGTGATCACCGCACGCTTGGCCATGATCGCCAACAGGTCGACGTCGTTGGCCTTGCCGCCACCAAGAAAGCCCAGCATCACCAGCCGGCCATCCATCGCCAGCGCGCTGACATTTGCGTTGAGGTACGAGGCGCCCATGATGTCGAGAATCGCGTTCACCCCCTGGCCTGCAGTTTTTTCTGCGATGACCGTGGCGAAATCCTGCTCGCGATAATTGATCGGCTGCCCACTCAGTTTGCTGATTGCCGCGCATTTATCGGCACTGCCGGCGGTGGCGAAGGCTTCGATGCCGAACTCGCGGCAGAGCATCAGCGCGGTGGTGCCGATGCCGCTGGTGCCGCCGTGAATCAGCACGCGCTGACCGCGCTGAACGTCGCCGAGGCCGAACAGGTTGGCCCACACGGTAAAGAAGGTTTCCGGGATAGCGGCGGCCTGCAACCAATCCAGGCCATCGGGGATCGGCAGGGTTTGTCCGGCCGGGACGTTGCAGTATTCAGCGTAACCGCCGCCGTTGGTCAGCGCGCAAACCTTGTCCCCCACGGCAAACTGAAGGACACCCGCCCCGAGCGCCACCACTTCACCGGCCACTTCCAGACCGGGAATCGGATTCATGCCCGGCTTCATCGGGTACTTGCCTGCCCGTTGCAGGGCGTCGGGGCGGTTGATCCCGGCGGCATGCACGCGAATCAGCACTTCGCCGGCTGCGGCGACGGGCAGGGGCACATGCTTGGCTTGCAAGACTTCGGGGCCACCAGGTTGAGTGATTTCGATACGGGTCATTTCGCTGGGCAAAGTCATGTCGATTCCTGTTGCTTGAGGTTCTGAAGATGGGAGCACAGCCCGCAGGCAATGATTCCCTTCAATTTTCACAGGCGCGTGGTTCAGTCGCTGAGGGCAGCCATTTCAGGGCATGCTCCAACAAGATCGCCACGGCAATCGCCCCCGCGGCGATCACGAAGAGTATTGCGTGATGACCGCCCGTGGCATTGAACAGTGCCGAATAGGCGAATCCGGCCAGCGCCTGAAACGTGGCAAACGAAACGGTGGCGCGGCTCCAGGCGATTTGCTGGCGATGGTGATCAGGCACCAGTTCATGCACGCGAGCCAGGGCCAGCGGCACGATGCCGGGCGGGAATGAACCGACGATCACTGCCAGCACGGCCAACGCCATGAAAGAGTGGGAAACCGCCAGCAGTCCCAGCGCAATCGCCTGCACCGCCAATACCAGCCGAATGCCCATCCGCGCGCCAAGCCGATCCGCGAGAAAGCCGTAACTTACCGGGCCGACAATTGCCCCCAGGCCATACATCACCCAAACCAGTGCACCAATCTGCGCCCCGGCACCGAGCCCACGAGCGACGTAATCCACCAGAAACACCATGGCCGGCACCAGACCTGCGGCCATGAATGCGTATTGGCCGAACAGCAAATAGACGGAGGAGGGGGTTGGCTCAACCGTCGCGCCTGCGTGAGTGGCGGTCGGGTGCGGGAGATCAGCAGGCCAGCCAAACCAGCTTATTGCGGTCAGCAACAGCGACAATCCGCCCAGACCCAACCAGGTGGCGTGCAGGCCCATATTCAACAAGGGCGGGACGAGGGTGCCGGAGGCTGCGATCCCCAGGCCGATACCGAGAAAAATCGCACCGCTGGCCAGTCCTTTGCGGGATGCCGGCACATGGGGCAGTACAGTCGCCGCCACCAGCACCATAATTGCACCGCCGGTAATCCCCGACAGCAACCGCCAGCCAAAGAACCAGCTCACCGACAATGGAAATGCACAGGCAAAAAACGCCGCGGTGACCAGCAGCATCATCAGTCGCAGGGCGTTTTTATTGCCCAGTTGCCGCGTTAGCGGCCGGCCGAGCAGGGCGCCGATCAGATAGCCGACCAGATTGGCTGCGCCGAGGTACACCACGTCGTTGGCAGAAAACCACTGCGCCTGAATCAGCGAGGGAATAAGCGGTGTATAGGCAAAACGCGCCAGACCAATGCCGACCAGGCTGGCGCATAGCCCCGAGAAAATCGGTAACGCGGAGGTCGATGTACGCATGACAGCAATCCTGAGGGAGGTCTATGGCGCTCAGGATATCGGCTATCTTTGCTGCGGTAATGCAGCGATTTGGCTTTATAGTGATGCAAATTCGCATCGGGCGGGACAACATGAACTGGGATGATGCGCGGGTATTTCTCGCGGTATGCAGAGAGTCGACCTTACGCGGTGCAGCGCGGGTTCTGGGGGTGGATCAGGCGACTGTCGGGCGACGGATCACGGCGCTGGAAAAATCCCTGAGCGCGACCTTGTTCCTGCGCACGTCCGACGGCTACGCACTGACCGCAGTCGGCGAAGCCGCGCTCAAAAGCGTGGAAAAAATGGAGCAGTCGGCGCTGGCGCTTGAGCGGCAGATTCAGGGCCTGGATGATCGTCTGACCGGCACCGTACGCGTCAGCACCACCGATTCACTGGCCATCGACTTCCTGATCCCGGCCATTAGCCGCCTGCACGCGCAGCACCCGGACGTGCGTGTGCAACTCGACGCCTCCACGCAGATTCTCAGCCTGGCCAAGCGCGAGGCGGACATCGCTGTGCGCAATACCCGGCCCGACAATCCCGATCTGATCGCGCGGCGGATTGCGCGCTGGCCCGTGGGATTGTTCGCATCACAGGCGTATATCGACGCCCATGGTATCCCGCCGCAGGGGACGGCGTTCGAAGGCCATGACCTGGTGGTCTACCAACCGTATTTGCAGACGCACAAGGACATGACACTGGTGTGCGAGCCGCTGCAGCGCGGGCGTATCGTCGCCAGCCTGAGCTCCAGTCTGTTGGTCCGCCGCTCGATTGCGGCTGGTCTGGGCGTAGGAGAGATTCCGGTCTACATGGGCGAGCGCGATGGCCTGGTCAGGCTCTGGCCGGAACGCAATCGCCCGCAACCGTATGAGGTCTGGCTGGTGACCCATGCGGACTTACGTCACACCGCACGTGTCAGGGCGGTGATTGAGCAGATTGTCGAGGCGTTTGCACTGGAGAATGAGTAACGGCTCAAAGCGCTTTGGACAAGCTACATAGACTGACGAAACGCCCTACATTCAAAGCAGAACCAGCCGGCTTGTGGGCTTGGAGCGTCAGCCCTACTGTTGATGCAACTTGCAGCGCCAGGAAATCGGTGTGAGGGATGCGCCAGAACAGGTATCGGTAACCCAGGGAAGGGATCGGATTGAAAGCCAGGGAATTCGAGCAATATCAAAGCACTGACACGTTGAGCAGAGGTCGTAACGCACAAGCCATGAACGCTATCAGCCGTGAAGAATTCAACGCGAGGATCGAGACCATCGAGGCAAGAATGGATGCTCGCGTAGAGCGAGTGCACGCAGATATTCGAGAGTTCCTTAGCTCTCAGGCAGAGCGAGACAAGGCAAATGAGCGCATCCAGTTCGAACGGGATAAACGCTACGACTCAATGATTCAAGGCATTGCCATCGAATCCAGAGAGGCGCTCAAAAAGGCGGGTACCGTGAATGCCAATGTCTGGATGGCAACGGCTGTGCATTTGTTTGGCGTGGTCAGCATTGTCGTGGGTGGTTATTTCGCCAGCCAGGCCAACCTGTATGTAGCGGTACAAACAACGTTGGCGGCGGTTCAGGCGGGTAAGGATGTCGGTGCAGCCAAGCCTGCCGAGCAGCCATCATCGGTGTTGCCAAAATAAAAAACGGCCTTCAATCGAAGGCCGTTTTATTGCCATTGGAAACTCCTGCGTCATGGCATTTGTGGCAGCTCTTGCGGACGCAAGTCAAACACCAGTACTTCGGCATCCACGCCATTGCTCAGGGTCAACGCCTGTTCCTCGCGAACCCGCACGCCGTCACCCTCCTGCAGCAAATGGCCATTTAGTTCAACACTGCCGCGAGCGACATGCACGTAGGCGTAACGGTTGGCGGGCAGTTCCAGCGTCGCGCTTTCCTTGCCATCGAACAACCCGGCGTAAACCCGCGCATCCTGGCGCACTGTCAGCGAACCATCGCTACCGTCCGGCGAGATGATCAGTTGCAGGCGACCGCGTTTTTTCTGCGCGCTGAAGTGCTCCTGCTGGTAGCGCGGCTTTGCACCGGCCACTTCCGGCACGATCCAGATCTGCAGAAAGTGCACTGGCCGGGTGGCCGAATGGTTGAATTCGCTGTGGGCCACGCCACTGCCGGCGCTCATCAGTTGCACGTCACCGGGGCGGATCACCGAGCCGGTGCCCAAGGTGTCCTTATGCTCCAGCGCACCTTCAAGCACGTAGGAAAAGATCTCCATGTCGCGGTGCGGGTGCTGGCCGAAACCCTTGCCGGCCGCCACGCGGTCATCGTTGATCACCAGCAGGTCGGAAAAACCCTGTTCGCGCGGGTCGCGGTAGCTGGCGAAGGAAAAGGTGTGGAAGGACTTCAACCAGCCATGATTGGCGAGGCCGCGGTCGGAAGCTTTGCGAAGGGTCAGCATGATGAATTCTCCTTGCAGGACGTTGATTCGTCCGAGTGAGGAGAAGGTTACTGTTAATCGGATGAGGCAATAAGTAGATCGAAATTGAAATACTGTCCTGTTCAGGTTGACAGTTTTGTGGAGTCGATCACGCATTCTTTTCGCTGGATGTCACGCACTTGGCCATAATGCGGGTCTGTTCCTTCCCTTGATTTCAGTGATGTTCACCCATGAAAACCGTGGCAATGGTGCTGTTCCCCGACTTTCTCCTGCTCGACATGGCCGGCCCCATGGAGGTGTTTTCGGTCGCCAATCGCTACTTGAAACCTGAAGATCATTACCAACTGATCACCTTGGGCACCGAGCACGGGATGCTGCGGGCGTCCAATGGTGTGCAGGTGCAGACCGACCGCCATATTGACGACCCGGCCCAGGCCTTCGACTTGCTGCTGGTGCCGGGTGGACCGGGTGCCTACAACGAAAAACATCCGGCGCTGCTTGCCTGGTTGCAACGCTCGGTGGGGCAGTCCGGTTGCTACGGTTCGATCTGTACCGGGGCGTTTGTGCTCGGGCATGCCGGTCTGCTCGACGGTTATCGCGTGACCACTCACTGGAACTACACCGAACGTCTGATCAAGGCGTTCCCCAAGGCGCAGGTGGAAACCGACCAGATTTACACCGAAGACCGCAATCTGATTACCTCGGGAGGCGTGACCGCCGGCATCGATCTGGCATTGGCCGTGGTCGCCCGGGATCACGGGAAAAAGCTCGCTCAGGACGTGGCCAAGGTGCTGCTGGTGGTGATGAAACGTCAGGGCGGGCAAGCACAGTTCAGTCCGTTGATGGCCGCAGTGGCGCCACAGGAAACCGCGATCACCCGGGTGCAGAACCATGTGCTGGAGCATCTCGACGAAGCCTTTACCGTTGAGCGCATGGCGGGGCTGGCGAACATGAGTACCCGGCATTTTGCGCGGCTGTTTGCGCGGGATGTGAACATGACGCCGATGGAGTTTTTGCAAAACGCCCGGATCGATTGCGCGCGTAATCTGCTGGAAACCACTGAGCTGCCGTTGAAGACAGTGGCCTACAAAAGTGGTTTCGGCAGTGTGCGCCATATGCGTTTTCTGTTTGCGGAAAAGCTCGGCCTGACCCCGGCGCAATACCGCGAACAGTTCAGCTAGAGCGGTTGTGTCCGTCCGGTGCATCCGGATGTCCGTGTTGCGCCCTGTATGGAGGTTGTACCGTCACCTGCGCCTGCCAAGATAAACGGTAACGCTTGGAAGGGAGACGCGCTGAGCGCCGAGGGCATGCTGCCCGCGTGCGCTGGCGCCGGAAAACGGCATGAACAGCCACAAAGACTTACCCGCTGCATCGGTGTTGTATTTCGGGCCATACGCCTTTCATCTGCGCCAACGGCTGATCCTCGACGGGGATCGACCATTGCGCATGGGCGGCCGCGCCCTCGATATTTTGCAGGTGCTGGTCGAACACGCCGGTCGCGTGGTACGCAAGGAGCAGTTGATCGCCCGCGTGTGGCCGGACAGTGTGGTCGAAGAGATCAACCTGCGGGTGCACATCGCCGCGTTGCGCCGGGCGCTGGGTGATGGCGAGAAGGGCCAGCGCTACATCGTCAACGTGCCGCAATGTGGTTACAGCTTTATCGCGCCGGTGCACGGCGACAGCGTCGCGCAGGTCGTGTTCGACACCTTGCACGCGCCGCAACAGAATCTGCCCGCTCGCCTGACTCCGGTCATCGGCCGCGATTCGCTGGTGGGCCGTCTGGTCCGGCAAATGCCCCTGTGCCGCTTGATGACACTGACAGGCCCGGCCGGCATCGGCAAATCCACGGTGGCGCTGCGGGTGGCCGAATTGCTGTTGCAGCATTACCGCGACGGCGTCTGGTACATCGACCTGTCCATGCTCGGTGATGCGCCGTCACTGCTTGAACACCTGTTGCGCAGCCTTGACCTTTCGTTCGATACGTTAGCGTCGCGTCATGCCTTGCTGCTGCTGGATAACAGCGAGCGGTGTCGTGACTCATGCCGGGCATTGGTGGAGCGACTGCAACTGGCGGCGCCGCGGCTGGCGTTGCTGGTCACCAGTCGCGAACCGTTGCAGGCCAATCTGGAAACCCTGCAACCGATTGCGCCATTGACCTTTCCCAAGGCCTCGACACCGGCCAGTATCGATGAGCTCATGGGCTATTCGGCGGTGCAATTGCTGGTCAGTCGCGCGCGTGCCCGGCAGCACGATTTCAGCCTGCGCGAGCAGGATCTGCAAACCGTGTGCAGTCTCTGTCGTCGTCTCGACGGTTTGCCATTGGCCATTGAACTGGCGGCCGCGCAGATCGATGCGCTGGCGCTGGTAGGGCTGCAAGCGCAACTGGACAACGGCCTGCACCTGCTCAGGCATGGTCGTCGCACCGCGAAGCCACGGCATCAATCCATGAGCGCAGCGCTGGACTGGAGTTATCAGGATCTGCGGCCCTGCGAACGTCGGGTCTTGCAGCGCCTGTCGGTATTCAAGATGGCCTTCACCGAAGAGGCTGCGCTGCGGGTCATCGACGGTGGGCATCTGCAATCGGTGATCGAACGCCTGGCTGCCAAGTCATGGCTGACGGTGGAGCGCAGTGCAGACGTGGTGCGTTATCGAATGCTCAATCTTCTTCGCTGTTACGTCCGTGAACAGCCCGAAGCCAGCGTAGAACCGAGTGCTATCGCGTACCATCGTGCGCTGTACCGCAGGCCAAATCGATCAGCTGCGGGTGTGCAACTGTTCATGCAACGCGTCGAGCAGTAAGCGCACTTTGCGCAGGTCCGGCGTGGCATAGCCTTCGGTGAAGCGTTGATGGATCGGGGTCAGCAGCGCCAGTGCTTCGCGGTGGCGTGATTGGCGCTGCCACAGTTGGGCCAATGTTGTGGCGCTGCGCAGTTCCCAGGCCAGCGCGCCCTGGGCGCGGGCGATGGCGAGGGCGTTTTGCAGGAGGTGTTCTGCCTGTTCGCCAAGGCGTCCCTGCGGACAATCCGCCTCATCCGCCAATAACCGCTCAGCCTCGGCCCGCAACACCTCCGCCGTGCTCCAGCCAGCCGCGCCACTGTGTGCCCGCTCCAGCAACGCGTCATCGATATGGCGAGCATCGAGCGTGACCATCAGCTCCTTTATCAGCCCGTTATCCGCCGGCGCGTCGGGTGGGGCCAGGCGTTCATCGATCACCTGCGCATAGTGCCGTCCCCAGCGATAGAACAGCAGCACCGAGTGCTTTTGCGCCTGCTCCAGCAACAGTTGCAACAATTCGCGCGCAGTCCTGGCGTCGCCGTTGTAATGCGCAATCAGGCAGCTGGCCAATGCCAGGGTGTAGCAGATCGACGTACCGTGATTGATCTGCACGGCGATATCCAACGCCTGCCGGGCGGTGCGCCACGCCTGTTCGGGAAACCCCTGCAGCCACAACACCCGGGCGAGAATGGTCAACGAAGCCACGCTCTGGTCGTACTGCACGCCAAAGCCGTGGGTGAAGCGGTTGCGACAACCACTGTGGGCCATACGCTGAATCACTTGCTCGGCGTTGATCCGCGCGCGCGGCTGGTCGCCGGCAAAGTGCAGCGCCAGGACGCGCAAGCGGTGAATGCTCAATGACAGCAGCGGGTCGTCGTGGCCACCGAGGCGGTCGAACTGTTCGCTTTGCTGCAATGCCGCCTGGTAATGCCCGCAGCTGAGATTGACCGCCAGGTGGCCGGAAATGGCGCGCAATTGCGCGGCGACGTCGTGGTGCTGCTGCGCCAGTGCGTTAGCCTGAGTGAACGCTTCAATGGTTTCCGGCGAACCGCCGCAAGTGTGATAACAAGCGCTGCCGAGTGCCAGTTGCAAGGCTGTGTGCAGGCGCGGACAGGGTTGGGCCGCGCTTTCGAGCAGGGTCAACGCCTGACGGACATGCGCGCCATATTCCTTGAGCAATGACAGCTCCTGCCACAACGCGGCCGACGTCGCGGTCAAACGGATGCCGAGAGGGTGCGAGCCGTTGCCGTGCAAACTCCAGTCGAGTGCAGCGCGCAGGTCTTCCAGGCCTCGGGCATAGCGCTCGATCCATTGTGTGGTCGGAGTGTGTTCCCACTCGGTCTGCGCTTGCTCCATCAGCGTCAGATAGCGTTCGGCGTGGCGTTCGCGCAGGATTTCGCGTTCGCCGCTGAGTTCGAGTTTTTCCAGGGCGTAATGGCGGGTGGTGTCGAGCAGGCGATAAAACACTTCTTCATCACCGACTTCCACGTTCAGCAGCGATTTACCCACCAGTTGCGTGACCGATGCGAGCACCTGCGTGGGATCGATGTGTTGACCGACGATCACCGCCGCAGCCGAGGCCAGGCTGAAGCAGCCGCGAAACACCCCGAGGCGGCGCAGGCAAGTCTGCTCGCAAGGGGTGAGCAGATTGAAACTCCAGTCCAGCGTGGCGTGCAGCGTTTGATGCCGCGCATGGCGCTGGTGGTTGCCCGCCGCCAGCGGGTGCAAATGATCCTGCCATTGTTCCAGCAGGCCGCTCAGGCCCAGAGTTTCGACCTGCGCTGCCGCCAGTTCCAGAGCCAGTGGAATACCGTCCAGACGCCGGCAGATTTCCATCGCCAGGGGTAAATCGGCGTCGCTCAGTTCAAAGCGTTCATGGGCGCCCATCGCTCGTTCGACGAACAGTTGCAGGGCGGCGAAAGTCATCGCCTGCTCGCGATCGAGACGGCTCGTCGCAGGCGGGCAATCGAGGGATTCCAGACGCTGCACGAACTCGCCCTCAGCGCGCAGACTTTCGCGGCTGGTGGCCAGAATATGGACCTGCGGCGCACCGCGCAAAAGGCTCTCGACGAGCAGCGCCACGGCATCGATGAGGTGCTCGCAGTTATCGATCACCAGCAGCATCTGCCGTTCGCGCAAATCGTTGATCACACTCGCCAATGGCGCGCCGTCGTGTACTGCCAGATCGAGCAGGGTCGCCAGTTGCGAGGCGATCAGCGCCGGGTCGTTGAGCGGCGCCAGATCCAGCAGGCGGATGCCATCGCGATAGCGTCCGAGCAACTGCTCGGCGACGCGCAGGGCGACGGTGGTCTTGCCGATCCCGCCGGGGCCGATGAGGGTGATGCAGCGCTGTCGCGGCAGTTGCTGCATCAAGCTGTCCACCAGTGACTGGCGCCCGATCATCCGGGTACGGCGCAGCGGCAGGTTATGGCGCCCGGGCGCCGCCTCCAGTAGCCGTTGTCCGTTGGCGTGCACCGTCAGTGGGGCTACGAAACTGTAGCCGCGCTGGGCCACGGTCACGATGTAGCGCTGACCGGCCTGACCGTCGCCCAGTGCCTTGCGCAGGGCGGCCATGTGCACCCGCAGATTGATGTCCTCGACGACGGTGTCCGCCCATACGCCGGCGAGCAGTTGCTGCTTGCTCACCACTTCCCCGGCATGCGCCAGCAGCATCAGCAGAATATCCATGGCGCGCCGTCCCAGCCGCAACGGCTGGTCACCTTCCATGACCAATCGTTGCCCGGTGTAAATCCGATAGGGGCCGAAGCCGATGGCCTGATTCGGGGAAAGACTCAACAGCGCACTCCTGCGGTGATGCGGCGATCCTGGCAGATGGACGCTGCGTGAAGACGCAGATCGTCGGCTACAAGGTATCGCAGCATATTCCTCAGGTTTGGCCATCAGTGCAACGCCGGGCTCCTGCGCAACGCTCAAAAGCTCAGATGCCGTGTCCGGGTGTCTTTGTCTTCACGCATGACCTGACAGCGCCAGGCAAACGGATTGATCCCTTCGCTGCGGGTGAACATGTGACAGAAATGTGCCTGATCACAGAATCCGCAATCCAGGCTGATCTGCGTCAGGCTCAGGTCGGTGTGGCGGATCAGCAGCTTGGCGCGGGCAATACGCTGTTCGCGAATCCAGTCCTGCGGCGCGAGGCCGGTGCTGGCCTTGAACGCCCGGGAGAAATGGCTGCGCGACAATGAGCAGGCGCGTGCCAGCTCGGCCACTTCCAGGCTTTCTCCGAGGCGTTCGAGGATCAGTTGTTTGACCTGCCGCTCCCGTTGCGGGCTGAGGCCGCCGATAAGCGGCCGGGGCGTTTCGCTGGCAGGGGCGAGGGCGACGGATTGCTGTAGATGAGCCATGGCCGGTGTCCGTGTCGTGGAGGTGAAAAACAACGCTGCGCAGAGGCCTTCATTGTTAAGAAGGGACATGCCGGCTGACGAGTTAATCGTTGTTAATTCGCAGGCCTGACACGGATGCAAACCACCGTTGATCGGGTAAAGTGCTCAGCACTTGCGAACGGTCTTAGAAGGAATTGCAGCCCATGAACCGTAACGATCTGCGCCGTGTCGACATGAACCTGCTGGTGATTTTCGAAGCGCTGATGTTCGAAAAGAACCTGACCCGCGTCGCCGAAAAACTGTTCATGGGCCAGCCGGCGGTCAGTGCCGCGCTGGGGCGTTTGCGTGACCTGTTCGATGATCCGCTGCTGTTGCGCAACGGCCGCAGCATGGAGCCGACGGCGCGAGCGCTGGCGATTCTGCAGGAGCTGCAACCGGCGATGGATGTGATCTCCGGCGCGGTCAGCCGGGCCAAGGAGTTCGACCCGGCCAGCAGCTGCGACGTGTTCCGCATCGGCCTGTCGGACGACGCCGAATTCGGGCTGTTTCCACCGCTGCTGCGCAACCTTCAGCAGGAGGCACCGGGTATCGTCGTGGTCGTGCGCCGCGCCAACTACCTGCTGATGCCGGCGTTGCTGGCTTCCGGGGAAATCTCCGTCGGCGTGAGCTACACCACCGATCTGCCGGCCAACGCCAAGCGCAAGAAACTGCGCGACATTCCCTGCAAGGTCCTGCGTGGTGATGATCGCCCGGGCCCGCTGACCCTCGACGAATACTGCGAGCGCCCGCACGCAATGGTGTCGTTCTCGGGGGATCTGAGCGGCAACATTGACGTGGACCTGGCCAAGGTCGGCCGGCGCCGCCGAGTGGTGCTCGGCGTGCCGCAGTTCAGCGGTTTGCGCGCCTTGCTCGCCGGCACTGAAATGATTGCCACCGTGCCGGACTATGCCGCGTGTGCGCTGGTCGAAGGCTGTGCGTTGCGGGCTGAGGATCCGCCATTTCCGATTGATGCGGCGCAACTGTCGATGGCGTGGAGCGGGGTGCATGACAACGACCCGGCGGAGCGCTGGCTGCGGTCGCGGATCAGTCAGTTCATGGCGGCGCCGCTGGATATTCCTGCGTCCTAATTGCTCGGTTACAAGGAAAGTGGCCAGCGGGGCCGTTTTTTATCGGCGTCCTAGGGGGCTGTTTGACCGTTCGTCTTAAACCAGCACGCACCTGTAATTTCTGACAGTAGCCAACACCGCATACAGCGCCGTTCAATGCCTCCGTCGTCCTGCCACTCGATCGGAGCTCGCGCCATGACTGTCAACAACCCCGCTGACTCATCACCGCTGGTGCTCAAGGAACTCGACGTCCCCGGTCGTACCGGCCCCGTGTCGCAAGCGCCGGATGTCTGGGGGCTCAACATCGCAGCGGTGCGGGACAACTTCCCCAAACAGGGCCTGCTGTGCCGTGCCGGGCCGTGGGGGGTCATGAGCCGGGGCGACCATTTGGTGATTTCTTTGGGCGGCCAGACGGTGTTCAACAAAACCGTCGACGAGCATGAGGTCGACACGACGCTGTCGATGTTTGTGCCCGCCGCCCGTTTCAGTAACGGCTCGACCACCCTGTCCTACGTCGTCACCCGACTGGGCGGAGCAGCCGAACCGTCCGAAGTCATGCAGACGCTAGTCAAGCTCACTCGCCCCGGTGGCCATGACACCGATGAAGGCCCGGGCCACCCGAACCTGAAAATGACCATCCCCAGGGAGATTCTCGAGGGCGGCATCGACAAGAACAACGTTGCCGCCGGCGTGAAAATCACCATCGGCCCTTCCGAAGGCGGGCCAGAGCCCTATCCCAACGCAGCGGCCGGCGACTGGATTCAGGTGACGTGGGGGGGAGAGTTTGTACTCTTCGGACCGCTGACTCAGGATGAGGCCGACGGCACAGTACCGCTTGTCCTGCACATCACAGAAGCAACCATCCGCGCCGTCGGTGACTCTGACACTGCCGGCCTCGCGGTGGCCTATGAAGTCTACGATGTTGCCGACAACCGCTCCGAAGACTGGAGTTACGCGCAGCGCATCGTGGTGGCGGTCGACGCTGACCGGCTCGACGCGCCGATCTGCAAGGAAGCGGTGAACAACGTGCTGGACGCCGACCTACTGGGCGGTACCGATGGCACGGCGCAGATTCTTGCCGTGGACAACAATAAATTCATGGTCGGTGACATCCCCATCGTTCGGCTCAAGGGCACACCGGTTGAAGGGGCACCGATCAACATCGAAATCACTGGCCAGCCGCTGGGCAGCGTGCCCAGCATCCCCGAAATCAGAATTCCCAATGCCGCGTTGCGGCAACTGGCCAAGACCCAGATCAGCTTGTCCTTTCGCCTGAAAAAGGCCGACGGCTCCACCGACCTGCTGTCCAGGACCCAGTTCATCAATGTCATTGGCGAGGTCAAACGGTTGCAGGCCCCGGTCGCCCTCGACGCGGCACAGGGCGCCCTCGATCCGGAGCTTGTACAGGCCCGGATCCAAATTCCATTCGACAAGTCCTTTACGGCGAGACAGGCGATCAAACTGTTCTGGCTGGGTACCCGGCCTGACCTGAGCACCTATTTGCCCGACCTGCCGCTGCGCCCGATTACCAATGGCGATATCACGGCCGGCGTGCCGTTGCTGATCAACGTCCCCGGCCCTCATCTGAAACAGATCGAAGGCGGCAAGCTGGAACTGTATTACCAGTTGCTGAGCGACGACGCGGTGTTGGGAACGATGAACCGCGTCAACGCCACCCACGCCATCCGCGAGTCGATTCACGCCGAAATCCTGAACGTCGGCGAACCGAGGAAAGAGCTGCCAGAGCCGAAGGTTGACGGCGTGGTGGACGGTGTATTGCCAGCGGAAACAGCCGGTACCATGTTGATCGTGGAATACCTGAACACCGTCAAGGATGACGAGGTGTTCTGTGTGTGGCTGGGCTCGAAAGCCGGTCGTTATGAAGACTCGGTCAAGCTGTCCTCGTTTACCGCCGGTCAACCGGTGCCGTTCCCCATCAGCGCCAGCCTGATCAAGGACAATGAAGGGGGAACGGTCGAGGCGTCCTATTCCATCAAATGGGCAGATGGGCGAACGACCAGTTATTCCGATGTGAAAGTTTTTTTGGTCGGTAAACCAATCACCTTTCAGATCAATATAGTTGGTAAGCGGTCACAACTTGCTCCTCGCTATCACTCAAATGTGAGTCGATTAGTTGCGTCGTTGTCAGTCGGTGCAGAAACAAGTCTTTCAGACAGAATTATATGGACATACGACAGTACTGCCGATGGCTTCGTGGGTGATTACTTTTTCGATACGAACCCCGAAAAGCCATTAACCGTAATAATTCAGCGTGATAACGAAGTTATTGCTCGAACTGTTCTTCGACCAGTCAATATGGCTGGGATATTCAATCTCGACGGTCGGCACAGTGGCAGTGTGGTGAAGGATGATGGAAGTGTTTTTGGGTGGGGCGACAACGATGAGATGCTTCCACCTTCGGGGTTGTCGGGTGTTCGTTGCGTTATATCGGGTGGGCGTGCATTTGCGGCATTGAAGGTTGACAAAACCGTTCATGCCTGGGGGAGTGCCCCCGACGGGGGAGTAATTACACCCGAGATACAAGCTCAACTGCGAAACGTAAAAACGATTGCGGCTACTGATGGCGCTTTCGTTGCTATGACAGACGACGGTCAACTTGTCGCATGGGGGAATCCGAAGTTTGGTGGAGTGATACCAACTGCTGCCGTTCCTCTACTTTTCCCAGCAGTCAAAGTCTTGGGTAACACGGCAGATTTCACCGTGTTGCTGCGCGACGGTCGTGTGTATAGCTGGGGGAACACCTGGCCTGATGGTCAATGGATAACGCAAGCGAACGGCGCCATTCAATTCTGTGCAAGTGACCAAGCATTTTGTGCGCTGAAAGAAGATCACACTGTATTTGCATGGGGGTCGCCTGATCATGGTGGAGTTATCCCGGAAACCGAGGCGAATGCTCTCGTAGAGGTCGAACATATCACTTCCACCAGCGGTGCTTTTGCTGCGCAGAAGTTTGACGGTTCTGTCATTGCCTGGGGCAATGAGCGATTTGGTGGTAAAGCGCCAACAAACCTGCAGACAGTAAGCCATGTGGTGGGTTCGACAACGGCGTTTTGTGCACTTGGAAGAGGTGGGGAATTGTCCGCCTGGGGAGAACCTGCAGAAGGAGGGACAGTGCCCACGGGTTTGCCGCCCACTCTTTCAGTATCTTCTTCTTACGGTTCTTTCACTGCGGTGCTGAGCACCGGTCTCGCAGTTATGTGGGGAGTGAATACGTCCTCCCCCAGTCTGGCTCCAATTGCCTGTGCCTATGCTACCGGTCCCCAAGTGGTGCTACTGAGTACCGACAGCAAGTTACTTGCAGTGGGGCCTGGCGCTCCTGATCTCTCCGAACTATCCGGGTTGGTGTCGTATACCGAGTAAGCACACCTGCGCTTACGTTCCCTGTAAACGGGAACTCTATAAGGAGTTATCGCGATGAAACGTAATGTGAATGCAATTCCCACGGTAAAACAAGTTTCAATTATGGGTGAGCCCTTGGTAGGTGGAACACTCGGCGGAAGTTACATTTATGAGAACGCTGATGAAAATCCAGAGGGGGAGTCGATATTTCGCTGGTATAGCGGTGGTGTCAGTGGAAGCGTTATCGCAACTTCCATTGATCTGACATTGAAGGCCGAACATGCGGAAAAGGATCTTGTTTTTTCGGTTAAGCCTGTCGCCGCAACCGGGGAGACGGGTGTCGAGTACAATTCTGATCCCATAAAAGTTATTCGGGATGGATTTCAGAATATATCGGACGAAGAAAGTGAAGGCAGCTTCTTGAAACAACGCGGGCAGTTCGCTTTCCATGCAAATGGCCCCAAGGATGGGGTCTTTACTTCGACCGCTGGCGCGTTCGCCCTAAAGAATAGAGTGACGCAGAATGTATCCGTCATGGGTACGCAAAGCTTTGGGGGCGTTATTCCGCCGGAGTTGGCAACATACCTACAAAACAATCCCGCCATAACGATGTTTACTACCGAGAAAAGCTTTGGGGCGCTGGTCCCTGTTGATAAGGATCATAATCAATTGCTCGTATGGGGAACCGATATGCCCGTATCGCTTCCTGACCTTCAAGATATCCAGTCGGTTTACAACAACGGTTCCTCATTGGCATTTATCTACAAGAATCGACAACCCGGAGAGAATACGATTGGTGCGGTGGGACCCGCTGCAAAAGGTGGAGTAGTTCCTGTTGAGATACAGAACAAACTAATGTTTGATCGCCCAATGGCCATATATGCAACGATAGATGCTTTCGCGGTGCGAACAGTGGGCGGGCGCGTTTACACCTGGGGCAACAAGATAAACGGAGGTGAAATTCCAGCCGAGGTACAGACACTACTCAATAGTATGAAAGTTAATCGAATCGTTGCTTCACGTACGGCTTTTTGTGCATTGACAGCCTCCGGAGACATCATCGCATGGGGATTAAACGGCGTCATTTCCGCTGCAACTCTGGAAAAAATCTATGACGATGGTGGGGCACTCAATGTCATTGCCAACGACAGTGCTTTTATTGTTATCACTCAGGGGCGCCGGAAAGCAGTGACGTTTGGATTGGCGGCTTACGGTGGAGTGTTGTCAGAGCAGGCTGCCACTCTTGCTGCTCGTGGCAATCTGGTGCTGTGTGCTGCCACTCCATGGGCCTTCTGTTTTATCAATGAAACCGGGCAAGCCGCTGCCTCGGGATCAGTCGGTTACGGGGGCGGCACAATTCCCGCTCAAAGTGCTGATGGCGAATCGTTCGACTTGCCATTGAATGCCCAGGCATCGCTTGAACAAGATGGAGTCGAATCTGAGATCAAGGCAATGTTCAGTGGCGCCAGGTTTGCTAATGACGCTCAAAGCAGAGTCTCTTCCAATCTTGCATTGGAGGATGGAGAGACGATTGAGTTGTTGCGCAACGATGCAAGCTTCCTGCTGATCAGTCGACATGCCGATGGCCGCACTAAAAACGTGACTTCATGGGGGCTGGCAGCGGTGGGCGGCACGATGCCAAGTGATACCAAGCAAACGCTGATGGCCAGCAGGATTCGCAAGATTTACAACACCAATGGCGCTTTCGCGGCGATCGTAGACCAAGGCACAACCGAAGGCGTTGTCATTGCATGGGGGCGGTCGTCGCAGGACGGTGGACTGATACCGACTGGACTACGTAGTGCATTAAGCAGTGGCGTAGTCGAAATTTATACCATCCAGGCGATGCCTGCCCCCTCGACAGCTACTGTCCCGGCTGCTTTTGCCGCCCGCAAGTCGAACAACAAATTCGTGACGTGGGGAGCTCACGTCAAACAGGAAGAGTTCGAACCCGAAAGAAACAGCTGATATTCCGCAGGAAAGCGGTTGATCAATCTAGAGGATTTCGAGATGAGCACTAAAGCCGAACCTATTGCACGTGACGTCATCATCATCGGGGATCCGGTAATGGGTGGTTACTTGCGTGGCAGCTATCGCTACCAAAATGCTGATGAAAATCCAGAAGGCAGCTCTCGCTACCAGTGGTATCTCAATGGCATGCCAATCGAGGCGCCGGAGGGGGTAGCTATCGACTTGAAAATCAAGAACGCCTACACCGATCGGACCATCATATTTGGCGTTACCCCAGTCTCCGCAACAGGAGAGGTGGGCGAAGAAGTGAGCTCTGCCGCCAAAGAAGTGACCTCCGGATTTCAAGGGATCAGTACAGAAGAAAATGAGAACAGTTTTTTGAAACAGTGGGGTAATTTTTCCTTTTATGGTGCGGAACCCCAGGATCGAGTGTTTGTATCGACGGGAGGCGCGTTTGGCCTGATAGACCCGGACACCCAGGATATTTATTTTGAAGGTCAAACGGGATGGGGCCTGCCGGTACCACCTGACATCGTTAACTTTTTGAAAAACAATCCAGCGGCCCGAATGTTCACGACTGAAAAAGATTTTGCAGCGTTAGTTGATAATGGGGAAAGCAATCAGTTGTTGGTCTGGGGTGCCAACATTCCCGCCAATCACTCAGTCAAATTGACGGATATCAAATCGGTATACAGTAACCGTGTCTGCTTTGCTTTCATTTATAAAAATGCTACAGGTGATGCCAATAGAATCGGTGCTATTGGTTTGAGAAACTCCGGTGATGTTATTCCCGAGCAAATCCAGGGAGCTCTGCGTTTTGATGAACCTGTCGCCATTCATGCTACGGAAAATGCGTTTGCGGTGCGAACCCAAGGCGGAAAGGTTTACGCGTGGGGGAATCAAACTAATGGAGGTTCAATAAGTGCCCAGGCTCAAGTACTCCTCAATGGTATGTTTGTTGATCGAATTATTGCCGCTGCCGCTTCTTTTTGTGCGATCGGCCGCGACGGCAGCATCGCGACGTGGGGAAAAGCTGCTGACGGAGGGGCGATTCCATCGAGTAAGTATGAGGCGATAATTGACGACGGTGGCGTGAGTTCGGTTATAGCGTCTACGACAGCATTTTGTGCGATTACTCACGATAGACATAAGGCCGTCAGTTGGGGGGTGGATGGGGAGGGAGGGTTGATGTCTGCGACGGCATCGTTGATCGCAGCGCGGGGCGGAGTAATGCTGTGCAAGGCATCACGCTGGGCTTTCTGTATGGTTACTGAACGTGGCGAGGCGGAGTCCTGGGGGGCGCAACGCTACGGTGGAGCCTCAATAACCGATTCCACTCGCAGGGAGATCGAAGCGGTGATCAAGGAGATGAATCCCCATCCCGGCTATGCCTGCAGTCATGTGGGTAGCCGTGCAATCACGATTCCAGGCGAGGTCAGAATTTACGCAAATGACCTGAGCTTTTTTCTGGTGAGCCAATATGCTGATGGTCGGACCCAAGCGGTCATACCCTGGGGCATGAATACGCACGGCGGGGCATTTGGTTCCGGGGTGAGGCAGGCATTGATGGCCAGCAAAATCACAGGCGTGTACAGCACAAATGGTGCATACGGTGTGGTTGCCACCCAAGGCGGCGTTTACGGCGCGGTCATTGTCTGGGGGGCGACTCTGGCCATGGAGGACGCGGGCGAGATTCCGCCGATCCCCCCGGAGCTGGCTGGATACCTGAGCAGAGATGTTGTTGAACTTTATTCGATCAAGCGTTACCCGTTTTATCAGGTGCCTCCTCCAACCCCCCCTCACAATGACCCATCGTTTGCAGCACGGCGTAGGGATGGTAGCTATGTGCTTTGGGGGGGGAATGTGAACAATCAGTATTACAAGCCGCAGCCTGGGCGGATATCCGGCATGTTGAAGCCTGAATAGAGTGATGGAATGTTTGCTGCACGTGCCTGGCCAGTGATTCTGATCGGGCACGATGTTGTGCGTTGCCGGACAATCATTCCAGCGGCTTGTGAGGTATCCCCGTCGAATCAACAGTGCACTCCTGCGGTGATGCGGCGCAACTGTCGATGGCGTGGAGCGGGGTGCATGACAACGACCCGGCGGAGCGCTGGCTGCGGTCGCGGATCAGCCAGTTCATGTCGGTGTCGCTGGATATGCCGGCGGTTTAGCGCGGTGTTCAAAGGTATTGTGGTTGCGTGCGATAAGCCACAAGGCCTTTCGGCTTTCGCCGAGCGAACTTTTTGCACGCGATACATCGAAGGTAATTATTCGATCGAGCCTTTTGTCGGAACAGGACAAAACCTGTAATTTCTGACAGTAGCCAACCCCGCTCATCTCGAGTCTAAATGCTCCGTCGCCTCTTTTGTTGGCAGGAGTTTTCGTCATGAGTTTTCAAATATCGGGAAACACTGTCTGCTCACCTTTTCACTTCTTTCTATTGGCAAGGCAATCGAAGGTCTTCGGATGTCTTGCATTCCTGATTCTTACGCTACTGACCGCGAACGCTCAGGGAGTCACGGGGCCGGAAGTTGCACAGTTGCTCAATCGCAGTTTTCAATACAACACTCGAGTGTGTCCGGGGGATAAACCGGCCTTTTTCTGTAGCGGTGTACTGGCGCGTGGAAGCCCGTCAGAGGGAGAGTTCTGGAAGCATGATGCGGTGTCGTCCCAACTGGGGGCGGAAAGCTTTGTTTACTTGCGCTCCGATCTCAGTACACGAACACTCGATGCAACACATGGAGTTTTGTTCAGCGATGGATTCACGGCTATCGGCCAAGGCAAGGACCTGGAACTGCTTTGTGCTTATCCATTCAAGTTACCTCTGCAAGCGGCGCATCCCGAATTTGGTTGCGGATGGAAAGTGCCGACTGCCGCGGCAATGACCGATCCAAGCTCCTGTGCCAGCCTGGGGGTCAATGATTCGGCGAGTTGGATCGAACATTTTCGACAACATGACTGGCAGCCGGCAGCTCAATGTTCATTCAGCAGTCAAGAACCACAAACATTTGAGGCAAGTTTGATAGCTCATCAGGGGATCAATGCCGCGTGGTCAGCCCGTCCCACCCAAGTACAGATTCGCAACTGGGAGGCCAGCGCACCCTTGCAAATGCCGATTCTGGGGCTTTTTTATGACGTGACACATGAAGGAGCATTAGCGGGAGCTCAAAAAGATCAACGTGACTACTTCAAGGCCACCGGCGATTGGTTGCCCATATTACGTTTGGCTCTCGACTTGGCACCCGATAAAGTATTTGGCTTCAATCAACAAGATCAGTTGTATGTCGGTTATCAAGTGGCTGCTCAGCTCAATGCGAGATACATGAATACCAGTAAAACTTGTTCAGGCGGTAAAACGGCATTTCATTGCAATGGTGTATTGATAAGGGGAACCAAAGCCTCCACAAGCTACCATATGTGGAATCCCAGTCCGGGTTCTGTCATCAATAATGGGGTTTCATTTACCTATTTGCGCAAGGACGCAAACTTGAAAAAGCCGGTATATCAACAGGGTTTTATTGTTCGTGAAAGCTTCGCACCGGCGGCAACTCCTCTCAGAGTAATGTGTGCCTATCCCTTTGACGGAGCTACAGCCCGTCCAGTAGAAGACACCTGTCGAGTTCGGGGGCAGATGTGCGACGAACGGGGTGTCACTAGTGTAGAGAGTTGGGCTGCTCTCTATGCCGCACAGCCGCGCACAAGTTGTGCTTTCAATATTGATCCTGAACAGTTTCAACTTAACATCGATGTTCGCCCCAGCGTGCCGAATGGCGATGGATGGAATGAGGTCATGATTCAAACATGGCCTCAGGACATACCCTTACAGATTCCGCTTGAAGCTTTTTACTACAGCCTCAAGGGCCACTACACCAGCAAGGGCTTGTTGCAGGCTCAGTTTGGTCAACACGATTACTTCCAGACGACAGGTCGATTTTTGCCGATAGTAAAAGTCGATATGGAGGCATCAGATACTAACGTGTTCAGTTATAACCCCGATGATCAGATTGCACCTGGAGAGCCAGCAGCGGGAATGGACACTTCCTTTGGGGGCTATTGAAGTGACACATGAATGTTCTATTTACAAGTGTCAGCGATGAAGGCTCGTTTTTCTGTGGATCGCGCAATGGATCATGCTCGGTGCGTTGGCGGCGAACCGGGCGCTGGATAATCTGCAGTTGAAGGCTGAAGCACCACTGTAGCCCGACCGCTCCAAGGCAAAGAGAGCACACCCATCCAATTTCCCCTGGATCAATCGTTGCACCATTACCGGCAATGATTGATCAAGGGTGGGCCCATGAACGCTGTACAACGCAATGATCGGGCGCAAAACCTCGGCCTGCTGTTTCTGCGGGTGACCGGCGGGTTGTTTCTACTGTTCGTCCACGGCTTGCCCAAGCTGCTGGACTTCGCCGCGCAATTGCAACTCATCGAAGACCCGTTCCATCTCGGTGCTCACCTCACGCTGATCCTGGCGATCTTCGCCGAAGTCCTCTGTCCGCTGCTGATCGTCGCCGGGTTACTGGTGAGACTGGCGTGCTTGCCTATTCTGTTTGTGCTGCTGGTAGCGCTGCTGTTCGTGCATCCGCAATGGAGTGTGGCCGAAGGGCAGTTCGGCTGGTTGCTGTTGATCCTCTTCACCACTGTGCTGATCGCCGGGCCCGGACGGCTGGCGCTCAATGCTCGTTTGCCCGGAGTGCTTCGCTATGCCTGATACCCCGTCCCTGAGAAAACCGGGAACCGAAGAAACCGTGACGCTGATCGTCAAGCACCGGGTCAAGGCCGGCTTCGAACAGCCCTACGAAGCCTGGCTGCGCAATATCGTCAGCGTGGCGGGGCGTGAAGAAGGGCACCTGGGTGTGGACGTAATGCGCAGTAAACAGGGTGGCCTCGCGCTGTTCACCTGCGTGCTGCGTTATTGCTCGACCGAGGCGATGCAGCGCTGGCTCGACTCCCCACAGCGTCAGGCGCTGATCGAAGAAGCCGCGCCGATGCTCGCCGACGGCGACCAGACCGAGGTCAATGCGGCCAACGAATTCTGGTTCACGCCACTGGTCGACGCTGCCACGCCACCTCCACGCTGGAAGCAGGCCGTCGTGACGCTGTTCGTGATCCTGCCGCACACCTTGCTGGTGCCGCTGATCTGGGGACCGCTGCTGCAACTCAATGCATTCCTGTCCAACTATGTGGTCGCCACGTTCCTGATCACCCTGACCATCGTGCTGTCGGTGGTGTACGTCTGCATGCCGGCCGCCACTCGCTTGTTCGCGCCGTGGCTGGCGGCCACTCAGCCCCATGAGCACCTGGAATCCAACGCCCATCCGCCGCGCTGAAGGGGCGGATACGGACTTCGTTTCACTTATCTCGAAGGAACTGCGATGAACGCCGATCTGATTCTGTTCAATGGCCAATTTCATACGGTAGACCGCGAAAAACCCCTCGCCAGTGCTGTGGCGATCAAGGACGGACGCTTTGTCGTCGTCGGCAACGACACCCAGGCCATGGCCCTGCGTGGTTCGGCCACGCAAGTGATCGACCTGCATGGGCGCTGCGTGATCCCCGGCCTCAACGACTCGCACTTGCACCTGATCCGTGGCGGCCTCAACTACAACCTCGAACTGCGCTGGGAAGGCGTGCCGTCGCTGGCTGATGCACTGCGCATGCTCAAGGAGCAGGCGGACCGCACGCCGACCCCGCAATGGGTGCGCGTGGTCGGTGGCTGGAACGAATTCCAGTTCGCCGAAAAGCGCATGCCGACCCTCGAAGAACTCAACCAGGCCGCGCCGGATACGCCGGTGTTCGTTCTGCACCTGTACGACCGCGCCTTGCTCAACCGTGCCGCACTGCGGGTTGCCGGTTACACCCGCGACACGCCGAACCCGCCGGGCGGCGAGATCGTGCGCGATGCCAACGGCAATCCGACCGGCATGCTGGTGGCAAAACCCAATGCGATGATTCTGTACTCGACGCTGGCCAAGGGGCCGAAGCTGCCGCTGGACTATCAGGTCAACTCGACCCGGCAGTTCATGCGCGAACTCAATCGCCTCGGCCTGACCAGCGCGATCGATGCCGGCGGTGGTTTCCAGAACTACCCCGACGACTATCAGGTGATCGAGCAACTGGCCAAAGATGATCAGTTGACCGTGCGTATCGCCTACAACCTGTTCACCCAGAAACCGAAAGAAGAGCTGACCGATTTCCAGAACTGGACCGGCAGCGTCAAGTTGCATCAGGGCGATGACTTCCTGCGCCACAACGGCGCTGGCGAGATGCTGGTGTTCTCAGCGGCGGATTTCGAAGACTTTCTGGAGCCGCGCCCGGACCTGCCACAGAGCATGGAACAGGAGCTGGAGCCGGTGGTGCGCCACTTGGTCGAGCAGCGCTGGCCATTCCGCTTGCACGCCACCTACAACGAATCGATCAGCCGCATGCTCGACGTGTTCGAGAAGGTCAATCGCGACATTCCGTTCAACGGTCTGCCGTGGTTCTTCGACCATGCCGAAACCATCACCCCGCAGAACATTGAGCGGGTGAGGGCGCTGGGCGGCGGCATCGCGATTCAGGATCGCATGGCGTTCCAGGGCGAATACTTCGTTGACCGTTACGGCGCGAAAGCCGCCGAAGCCACGCCGCCGATCAAACGCATGCTCGCCGAAGGCTTACCGGTCGGCGCCGGCACCGATGCCACGCGGGTTTCCAGCTACAACCCGTGGACCTCGCTGTACTGGATGGTCAGCGGCCGCACCGTCGGCGGTCTGGCCTTGTACGAAGAAGGGTTGCCGCGCACCACTGCGTTGGAATTGTTCACCCACGGCAGCGCCTGGTTCTCGTCCGAGCAGGGCAAGAAGGGCCAGATCAAGGTCGGGCAACTGGCGGATCTGGCGGCACTGAGCGCGGACTTCTTCCACGTCGAGGAAGAAGCGATCAAGTGGATCGAGTCGGTGCTGACCGTGGTCGGCGGCAAGATCGTTTACGCCGCCGGCGATTTCGAAGACCTCGGCCCACGCTCGATCCCCGTGCTGCCGGATTGGTCGCCGGTGGTCAAGGTGCCGGGCCACTGGCGCCCGAATTCGCCTTTGCAGGCGCAGGTGCATCAGTGCGTCGGTGCCTGCGCGGTGCACGCGCACAGCCATGAAAAAGCCCGACTGTCGAATGCACCGGTCAGTGACTTCGCCGGTTTCTGGGGCGCGTTCGGCTGTTCCTGTTTCGCGTTCTGATCACTACAAAAAAGCGCCGGCCATCCGGTCGGCGCCTCATGCAACAACCATCCACCGAGGAGTTTCCCATGAGCGTTCCCTACAAGCGTCTGAACAAAGATGATGCGGTCGTGCTGCTGGTCGACCACCAGACCGGTCTGATTTCGCTGGTACAGGATTTCTCGCCAAACGAATTCAAAAACAACGTGCTGGCACTGGGCGACATCGCCAAGTTCTTCAAGCTGCCAACCATCCTCACCACCAGTTTCGACGCCGGCCCGAACGGCCCGATCGTGCCTGAGCTGCGCGAGCAGTTCCCGGATGCGCCGTTCATTCAACGTCCTGGCCAGATCAACGCCTGGGACAACGAAGACTTCGTCAAGGCAATCAAAGCCACCGGCCGCAAGCAACTGATCATCGCCGGTGTGGTGACCGACGTCTGCGTGGCGTTCCCGACCCTGTCGGCCATCGCCGAAGGTTTTGAAGTGTTTGTGGTCACCGACTCGTCCGGCACTTTCAACACCACCGTGCAACAAGCGGCGTGGGCGCGGATGTCGGCTGCCGGTGCACATCTGCTGAACTGGTTCTCGGTGGCGTGCGAGCTGCAAGGTGACTGGCGCAACGACATGGAAGGCCTGGCGCATCTGCTGTCCGAACGCCTGCCGAACTACCGCAACCTGATCAACAGCTACACCAAGTTCACTGCCAAGTAAGAAGATCAAAAGATCGCAGCCTGCGGCAGCTCCTACAGAGGAACGCGTTCCAATGTAGGAGCTGCCGCAGGCTGCGATCTTTTGCTTTTAACGTTTCTGCAGCCATCCCAAAAAACCACCTTTGCGCACCGCCACCGGTTTGGCCATCAACGCCAGACGGCTGTTCTGCTGTCGCACGGCCTGCAATTTGTTCAACGCCTGGCCGACTTCGCTGCGCTGCTCCATGCACTGACGGGTCAGGGCTTTGTCGAGGCGGTAGATGATGCTCGACGTCAGTGCGGTGAACGTCGCTTGCGACGGCGTATCGGCGAGGATGCTCTGTTCGCCCATGACCTCGCTTGGCCCCATGCGTCCGGCCTCGGTCTGGCCGTCGCCGTCGGGCACGGTGGCACTGACCACGCCGGTGGCGATGACAAACAGACTGTCGGGCACTTCATCCAGACCCAGCACCACCTGACCGGCCGCGTATTGTTGTGCGACCATCGATTCGGCGAGGCGATCACGTTCCTCATGGCTCAACGAGCGGAAAACTTTCACTTCATCGAGCAACGCCCGGGCGCGGGTCGAGGGCTCGATCACGCCATCGGGATGGCGGGAAATACCTGCAGCTTCGAGATGCCGGTGGGCGAGGTCGAACAGTTGATTGCGCACTTCGCCTTTCTTGCCCAGTTCACTGATGAAACCGCTGGCGACATACTCGGACATCTCCTCACCGGCCTCTTTCAACACGGCTTTGGGCGGCGGATTGAGCAGCAGACTGCTGCTGCCTTGCAGGGTGCGGTCGAGGGCGTCGAGCACCCGCCGCGGGCGAATGTGATTCGGCACCTTGATGCTGATCGAGACCCCGTGCAGGTTGGTCGGGCGACTGAGATTGACGATTTTCGCCTTGGCCGCCACCGAGTTCGGTACGACCGCCAGGGTGCCGCTGCTGGTCAACAAATGCGTGGCGCGCCAGTCGATGTCGATGACCTTGCCCTCGACACCGTCGATCACCACGAAATCGTCGACCTGATACGGCTTGGTGGTGTTGAGCACGATCCCCGAGAACACGTCGCTCAAGGTGCTTTGCAACGCCAGACCGACGACGATCGCCACCACCCCGGACGTCGCCAGCAAGCCTTTGACCGGCAGCTCCAGCACATACCCGGCGGCCGCGACGATCGCCGCCAGAAACACCAGCGCGCCAATCACGTCCTGCAACAGCCGACCGCTGTGGCCGATGCGTCGCATCAGAATCAGGCCGATCACTTCGGTCAGCACCCGCGCGGCGTACAGCCACCAGAGAATGCCCAGCGCCGTCGCCCCGAGCTGCGTCACCGGGTCATCGGCAAACAGTGGAGCCTGCAACGGGCTGACGCCGGCATTGATGGCCAGCGCGCTGAATGCCAGAAACAGCACCAGCCGCACACCGACCCGCGGCGCGCGGTGCTTGAACGGGGCGAGGTGCCAGAGCAGGGCGTCGAGCAGCAACAGCGCGGCGCTCCAGGACAGCAGGTGGGTGAGGAGGATGGACATGGCGATCTCCGGAACTGCATGAACGTCGGTGTTGAAGAGGCTTTAGTTGTGAGGGGATTCATCCCCGATGGACTGCGCAGCAGTCCCCTGCCTTTCTGGTTGGCAGTGGGGTCGCTTCGCAACCCATCGGGGATGAATCCCCTCACCACAAGGGTTCTTGCAATCAAAAAACTCGCCACACCGTTGGGTGTGGCGAGGGAGGGGGCCTCAGTTCAGATGCGTCTTCAGCTCAGCTGCGGCCTGGCGCACGGCCGCTTTCACTTCGGGAATCTGGCTCAGTGGGTTGAGCAAACCAAAGTCATGAATCATCCCGTTGTAGCGCACCGAGGTCACCGGCACGCCGGCCGCATCCAGATGCCGTGCGTAGCCTTCGCCTTCGTCACGCAATACGTCGAACTCGGCGGTCTGTACCAGCGCGGCGGGCAGGCCCTTGAGCTGTTCGGCGCTGGCGTTGAGCGGCGAGGCGTGGATCTGTGCGCGTTCGGCCGGGTTGGTGGTGTAGTTGTCCCAGAACCACTGCATCATGCCCTTGGTCAGGAAGTGGCCCTCGGCAAATTGCTGGTACGAGCCGTTATCGAACCCGGCGTTGGTCACCGGCCACATCAGCAACTGGAAGCGCAGGGCCGGGGTTTTCTGTTCCTTGGCCATCAACGCCACGACCGCCGCCATGTTGCCGCCGACGCTGTTACCGGCCACCGCCAGACGCTTGCCGTCGACCCCGATCTGCTTGCCGTTTTCCGCGACCCATTTTGTCGCCGCATAGGCCTGGTTGATCGCTGTCGGGTACTGAGCTTCCGGCGACGGCGTGTAATCGACGTACACCGCGACCGCTCCAGAGCCGACCACCAGATCGCGAATCAGGCGTTGGTGAGTCGGGTAATCGCCCAACACCCAACCACCACCGTGGAAGAACATGAACACCGGCAATTCGCCTTTGACCTTGGCCGGCCGCACCACTTTCAGGTTGATGGTCTGGCCATCGACCTTGATCGCCTTGTCGCTGACTTCAACCCCGGAGAGGTCAACCTTCACCGACGCCTGGGCACCGGTCAGCACCGCACGGGCATCCTTCGGGCTCAACTGTTCCAATGGTTTGCCACCGCCGGCGGCGAGGGCTTCGAGAAAGGCCTGGGTGTTGTGTTCGACACCCGGGCTGCCGGCGGCGAATGCGTTGCCGATGGAGAGGGCGAGGAGGGAGGCGGTCAGGGTTTTTTTGATGTTCATGCTCAATTCCATTTTTTGATTGGTCGTGTTCTCTGTAGGAGCTGCCGAAGGCTGCGATCTTTTGATCTTTAAAAGATCGCAGCCTTCGGCAGCTCTTACAGGTTTGGGGTTGGTTTCAACACCGTGAACACAGATTAATGAGCTGTCGAAATGTGAAAAAGCGGCTATAAAGCGTTTGACTGTCTACCAGAGAGTGACAATGAACCCGTTCGAAGACATGCGTATTTTTTGCCAGGTCATGGACTCCGGCAGTTTCACTGCTGCGGCCGATCAGTTGGGCCTGTCCAAGCAGTTCGTCAGCCGCCGTTTGATGCAGCTCGAAGAGCGCCTCGGTGTGCGGTTGTTGAACCGTTCCACCCGACGCCTCGACGTCACGCCACTGGGTCAGAGCTACTACGAATCGGCGCTGCGCCTGCTGGGCGAAGTGGAACAGGTCGAACAGGGCATTGCTGGGCAAACCGCCGAGCCGCGCGGGACGATTCGCGTCAGTGCGCCGCTGTCATTTGCCGTGGCGCATCTGGGTTGTCTGTTGCCGCTGTTTTTGCAGCGCTATCGCGATGTCACCGTGGAAGTGGATTTGAGTGATCGCCCGGTGGACCTGCTCGGCGAAGGTTATGACCTGGCGTTGCGTATCGGTGTGCTGGAAGACTCGACGCTGATCGCCCGGCGTATCGCCGCCATCGAACGGGTGTACTGCGCCAGCCCGGCGTATCTGGCCGAACGTGGCACACCGCTCAACCCCGAAGACCTGCACAGCCACGACTGCCTGCCGTACGGCCATGGTCGTTCGGTGCAATGGCGCTTCAACGCGGGGCAGGGCAAGCCGCTGCTGGTCAACGTCACCGGGCGCATGCGGGTGAACAACGGCGAGTTGCTGCGCGATGCGGCCGTGCAAGGAATGGGGATTACCTATCTGCCGACGTTCATCGTCGGCGCGGCGCTGAAGGACGGGCGTCTGGTACCGGTGCTCGACGACTACAGGCCCGAACCGCTGACCCTGTCGGCGGTCTACCCGCAGCATCGCCAAGCGTCGCGCCCGGTGCAGGCGTTGGTCGAGTTTTTGCGCGAGCGCCTGAATCAGATGTAAGCGTTCCGAACTGTAGGAGTGAGCCTGCTCGCAATAGCGGTGTTTCAGTCGATGATGATTTGGCTGAACCGCCACAATCGCTGGCAAGCCAGCTCCCACAGTGGATCGGCGGTGTGGCTTACAAAGTCGCAACAACCGTATTGATCGGGCTGTTCTAGACTCGGGGCCGCTCAATCACGAGCATCGTCCGGAGTGCGCCATGGAAGTGCCCAACAATAAAACCGCCATCGACAGCAATCGACAGGCGTGGAACGATTCCGCTCGCCATCACCGTGAATCGGCGGAATGGCAAGCGCTGTTGAACGACGTTTCGCAGGCAGATTTTTCCTGCCTCGAC
Source organism: Pseudomonas sp. m6p (assembly GCF_055760375.1). Lineage (NCBI taxonomy): Bacteria > Pseudomonadati > Pseudomonadota > Gammaproteobacteria > Pseudomonadales > Pseudomonadaceae > Pseudomonas > Pseudomonas sp. m6p. The sequence continues at coordinate 3,341,375 of NZ_CM147084.1, read as the reverse complement.
GACACCTTGCGCGGTCTGCTGGAACAGGTCGGCGTGGACGGTAAAGAGTTGATTCAACTCGGTTGCAACAACGGTCGCGAAAGCCTGTCGCTGTTTGCCCTCGGTGCGCGCAGTGTGGTCGGCGTCGATCAATCGGAGGCGTTTCTCGAACAGGCTCGCGAATTGAACCAGCGCTCGCCGTACAACGCTGAATTCATCGAAAGCGATATCCATCACTTGCCGGCTGCGCTGCACAGCCGCTTCGACGTGGCGCTGATCACCATCGGCGTGCTGAACTGGATGCCCGACATCGGCGAGTTCTTTCGCCACGTGGCGTTAACCCTGAAACCGGGCGGCAAACTGGTGATCTATGAAACCCATCCGTTTCTGGAAATGGTTGATCCTGAAGGCGAAGACCCGCACCGCCTCGCCAGCTCCTACTTCCGCGCCGAGCCATTCGTGCAGGAAGAACCGATTGTCTACGTCGGCAAGGTCGAGCAGCAGGCTGCCAAGTCCTACTGGTTCGTGCACACCCTCGGCGCGATCTTCAGCGGTGCCATCGCCGCCGGCCTGAACATCGCGCATTTCAGGGAATATGCACATTCGAACCGCGAAGAGGTGTATGACCAGTACCTGAATCGGCCAGCGCAGATGCCGCTGTGCTTCACCCTGGTCGCCAGCAAGGCCTGAAGCTTTCCATCGCTCCAACCGGCCTCATCGCTGGCAAGCCAGACTCCCACAGTTTTTTGGTTCGCACGAAAATAGCGAGGACACCTGAACACCTGTGGGAGCTGGCTTGCCAGCGAAGGCGTCGGCAAGATCTCAAGTCTGGCTGAAAGAATCAGAACCAACTTCGCCCGTTTGACCCTTCTGAATGTTTGAGCAAGCCTGTGCCACATAGGCGATGGCTCGAAGATGGTGTCGTACACAAATCCAATGTGGGAGCGAGCCTGCTCGCGATGGCGGCCAAATGGCCGCCATCGCTTTTACGATTGAATCACGCCTGCGCCGCCGCACTCACCACTGGCCGCCCAGGTTTGCGCAGGGGTTCCAGGCGTGAGCCGTCATAGCGGCTTTCGCGGTAGAAGCGCCAGCGGCCGAACAGGCCGTAGACGTGGGTGACGCGGCCCTGTTCGTGGTAGCCCATGCGGATGTGCAGCTTCAGCGCCGGGATGTTGTGGGTTTCGCAGACGTCGACGACTTTGTCGCAGCCTTGAGCCGCCATGGCTTCCCAGAGGGCGACTTGTACGTCCACCGACAGGCTGGTGCCGAAATACGGCCGGGCCATTTCGCCGCCGAATTCGAAGAACTCGCCAGGTTTCACCGGAAACCAGCAGCCGTAATAGTGGCGGTCGTGGTAGTCGCGAATGCTGCCCCAGATGAAGGCCACCGCGTGGCCGTCGGCATCGAGGTACATGTGTCCGGTGTGACCCTCGGCGGCGAGTTCGGCCATGGTGTCGACGCGGTCGCCGAAGTGTTTGGCGAACGCCCCGGTGTTCAGCGGGGTGATATCGACTTTGCGCAAGCCTTCGTAGGGGCGCAGCTTGTGCGGCGGCACCGGGGAGACCAGGTCGCGCTCCATCCACAGCAGCTCCCAGTGGAAGAACACGTAGCGTTTCCACAGGGTGGCGAAGAGACGGCCGAGGCCTTTTTGACGGATGCGTTCGCGCAGCTTTTCGATAACACTCATGTTGCCCTCCGTGGCCGAGGCCCGGTGTGGTGGATGTTGCTGTTGTGAGAATGAATCAATCGAGTGCCGCGGCACCCCGTAAAAAATCCTTGTTCAGATCGGCATAGGACACCCGCGGTACCCCCGTCAGCCGCTGCTCCAGCACGCGGCTCAGGGATTCTCCAGGGTTGAGATAGGCATCGCCGAAATCGCTGTCGAGCTGATTGGGGTGGGCGACGATTTCCAGCACGCCGTCGCTCGGTGCGGGGGCGTTGCGCAGGTCCACCGGCGTGCACACATAGTCCGCCGTGGCTCCGGCCAGACTCTGCAAGCGCCAATTGAGCAAACCTTTGAACACGCGTTTTGGCAGACTGAGGTTCTGCCCCAGATTGCGCGCCAGGCGAATCGGCACGCCTTGCTGAGCGGCAAACCGCGCGACGATTTCACCAATCGGCCAGATGTTGTGCACGTGTTGGTGCGAGTCGATGTGGCTTGGCCGTACGCCATGCTCGACACAACGCTGCCACTGCGCCTGCAACTCTTCTCGTACTGCGTCGCGATCTTCGCGACTCAGCCACAGGCTATGGCGTGGCAGGCTCAGATCGAACACGCCATGCCCGTCGCAAAAGGTTCGGCTGCGCAGAATCGAAGCACTCAGCGGTCGACCGTAAGTCAGATTGAAGTGCAACCCGACCCGACCTTGCAGCGACGCATGCCGGGCCATCACACAGGCCGCCTCAAATGCCGGCATGTTGGCCATGGCCGTGGCCGAGCTGATGACCCCGGCCTGAAACGCGGCGAAGATCGTCGCGTTTTCGTTCGGGCTCAAACCGAAATCGTCAGCGTTGACTATGACTTGGCGAGGCATGATCGCCCTCCGTGGTGATGACGACAGGTGTGGGTGCCGGTCTGGCTGCACGTCGCGCGCGCCATTGCTGCACCGTCGGTTTCAAGCGATGCCAGAGGCGCAACCCCAGCCCCAGCAATATCCCGCTGGGGCGCCAGGAATAGAAACTCCAGCGCCAGTGTTCCAGTTGGCCGGTCATGCGCTCGTGTAACTGGTGGCTGGAGTTTTCCAGGCTGACCCGCGAGGCATCGATCCAGCGCCAGTGCTCATCCAGCCCCCAGCGAATCCATTCCTCCAGCAACACCCGACCGCTGCCCAGATCGGCGTATTGCGGCAGGAACGCGAGGTTGTAATCGTAGAGTCGACCCTGTTCCAGCAAGCCGAGGCGATAGCTGATGCAACGCCCGTTGAGTTCCAGCGTCACCACCCGCACCAGGCCCTGGCCGGCGAGGGCGGTGAAGGCGCGTTCGATCCATTGCCGACTGCGCTCGCTGGCGAAGATCCCCACGCCTTCGTCACCTTTCCAGCTCACCGCTTCGACTTCGCTGATCGCCCGCAACAGTGGACCCATGCTCAGCGCGTCGGGGGTAATGCGCCGCACCAGGGCGCCACACGCGGCAATCCGTTTGCGCGCCCGGCGCAGCTTGTAGCGCGGGTCACCGGAGACCTCCTGGTGATCCGCCTCGCTGATCAGATGCACCGGCACCCGGCAACTGAGACGGCGTTCGCCCGTGGAACTGTGGGCCATCCATGGGGTGAGAGCGCTTTCTTCACCCGCAGGCTCGGATAACTCGTTGAGTTGCAGCAGCGCGTGCGGCAGGTGTCGGCGGATCAGGCGCAGGGCTTCGCGCATGTCATCGCCCTCGAGCAACGACAGCAGCGCCAGTCGGTCCGCCAGTGGATGGCCCAAGTGATGCAACACGCGAAACGGCATGCCGGCAAAGCGCTCGCGGCCCGCCACCAGTGGCAGGCACAGGCGCAATTCGTCCGCTTCCCAACCGAGCAGGATGTGCAGGCTCTCGCCCGCGCTCAGTGTCTGCTCCGCCGCGCACAACCAGCCCAGTTGGTTGAACGGCGTGTGATCCGTCACCCGCAGGCGCAGCGCCTCATAGGCGACCGCCGGGAAATCGGCAGCGCACAACGAAGTGCACCATTCGAATCGCGTCACCATAGATTCAGGCCGCCGTGGCTGTGACAGGTGGACGGGACGGTTTGCGCAGCGCATCCAGCCGCGAGCCGCTGTAGCGGGTTTCGCGGTAGAAGCGCCAGCGACCGAACAGGGTGTAGACGTTCATGATCCGGCCTTGCTCGGTGTACCCCATGCGCAAATGCAGTTTCAGCGCCGGGATGTTGTGGAATTCGCAGACGTCCACCACCTTGTCGCAGCCCTGGGCCGCCATGGCTTTCCACAGTTCCAGCTGCAGGTCTACCGACAGTTCGCTGCCCCAGTAGGCGCGGGTCAGCTCGCCGCCGAACTCGAAGAATTCCCCTGGTTTTACCGGGAACAGGCAGCCGTAGTAATGCCGGTCGAAGTAGTCCCGTGCGCTGCCCCAGATGAACGCCACGGCATCGCCCTGATCGTCCAGGTGCATGTGCCCGGTGTGCCCTTCGTTGGCCAGCTCGGCCATGGTCCCGACGCGGTCGCCGAAGTAGCGGGCAAAGGCGCTGGCGTTGTCGGCGGTGATTTTTACCACCCGCAGCGGCGGGTACGGTTTGAGGCTGTGCGGTGGCACTGGACTGACCAGATCGCGCTCCATCCACAGCAGTTCCTGATGGAAAAATACGTAGTGCTTCCACGCCTTGGCGAGGGTGGCGCGCAGGCCTTTTTGTTTGATGTGCTGACTGAGTTTGCTGACGGTACCCATGTTCTGTACTCCGGCGATATCGCAGGGCGAACGACTGTGGCGAGGGAGCTTGCTCCCGCTCGGCTGCGCAGCAGTCGCCAATAGGGTCGCAAGTATTGGGGCTGCTTCGCAGCCCAGCGGGAGCAAGCTCCCTCGCCACACATTTATTTTCGCCATGCATTGTCTGAAATTCGGGTTCATGACGCGCTCCAGCTCAACGCGAACAGGGTTTGCCCTGGCAAGTCGAAGCTGACGCGTCCTTCGCGGCAGGCAAATGGTGCGTCGCGGCTGCGGTTGTCTGCGCCGAAGTAACGCAACGCACCGTTGTTGAGTGGGCACTTGGCGCCACTCAGGTCGACCCGCTGCAAACGCGTGCCCTTGTTCACACCGAGCAGGCCACGCTGGTCGTCGCCGGCCATCGCCAGCACATCGACTTCGAAGCCGTCGTTCTCCAGCCACAGCACCTGATGCAGCCAGTGCTGCGCGATGAACTGCTGGGCCAGCCCCACCGGTTTCAGCTCGAAACCCTCAGCGCCCAGGACCCGGATCATGCCTTTGGGGTATTCCGGCTCATCGGCGGCCTGAAACCAGTTGAGCATGCTCAGCAAACCGTCCTGCGAAGCGTTGATCACCACCGACGTCCACCACAGCGCGGCGTACCGGGTTTCTTGATCGTAGGGGCTGAGGCTGGAGCCGCTGGAGAGGTTGGTCTGATCCAGCAGCAAGGCCTTGCGCGGTTGGCCGTGGGCGTCGAGGCCAACCAGTTCGGCGGCGCGGCGCACGCTGTCGCGGTAGACCCGGGTGGCGAGCAGGTCGCGGATCATCCATTCGTGCCAGGCCAGTGCGTCGATCTGCTCGGCGGACTCACCGAGCAAGCGCCGCGCCCAGTCGATGCCACGCTTGTCTGCCGCGTTATCGGCGAACGGCCCGTTGACCAGCCGCGAACTGGCCGGCATGGCGATGCGCACACCGGCCCTGGCATTTGCCGGATCGCTGCGCACTTGCCTGGCCATGCTGGCGAAAATCGCCCGGTATTGCTCGAAGCTCGAATAGTTGAGGTTCGGCTCATCGGCAAAACCGATGTAGTGCGTGCCCGTGCCGCCCAAGGCGCGGGTGCCGGCCAGCCACGCGTCGAGCCCGCCATTGCTTTGCACGTCGGCGCGCAGATCGGCCTGACGCTGGCTGCCGGCGAGCAGGGTGATGTCCTGACGGATGCCGAAGCGCTCCTGATAAACCTTGCGGAACGCGTCTTCGAAGTGCGGATTCTTCGCCGTGACATCGACAAAACTGTAGTAACTGGCGGCGGTCGCTTTCAACGCATCCAGCACCGCATGGCTACTGGTGGGCGGCATCACGTAGGGCAGGGCGATGCCCAGATCCGGCGTGCGTCCGAGGATTTTGTCGTGCAGGGTCAGGTGAATCTGGCCGGTCTCTTCGCGCACAGGTTTGAGTTGCTGCGCAGTCTGCGCAAACCGATTGGCCGTGCCGTCGAGCCAGAACGCCGCTTTGCCGCTGCCTTGCAGACGCAGGCGCCAGACCTGTTCGCGTTCGCTGACCGGCAACGCCAGTTGATCGAACTGCCAATAGGCGCGATAGGGTTTGAGCGCCAGCGTCAGTGGCTGATCATCGCCCACCCGTTGCGCCTGCAGCGCGTTGACCCCGCCATGAAACTTGCCGGCCAGCACCGCGTGTTCCCCTGGCGCCACCTTGAAATACAGCTCGTCGCCGTTCTGTGTCTGCGCGCTGAAATGCACCTTGGCCGGCTCGAACAGCGCCACGGTGTGCTCATCGTGTTCGACCCGATAATTGCGGAAGCTGTAGCCAGGAATTTCCAGACGATAACTGGCAGCGCCCGGCAGCAGCGGCCAGCTCTGGCTGCCACGGGTTTCGCTGGCCTTGATCAAGCGTTCGCCCTGCAGTTTGCCCTGGCCGTCGAGCAGGTACAGATGCTCTTCGTTGGCCTCGGCCTGCCACGCCGGGGTCCAGCGCACGGTCACGGTGTCCGGGCGATCGGCTTGCAGATACAGGCTGCCGTCGCGGATCTCGCCCCAGCGCATCGACGCGGCAAAGGCGTCCAGCGACAGGCCGAGACCGAGCAGCAGAAGCAGGCCTTTCATACGGCCTTCCGGTGCAGCATCTGCCACATCGGCGCGACGTCGCTGGGCAGGATGATCAGGGTTTGCCAAAACGCCACGCCGCTTAAACGGCAGTACAACACCAGCATCGCCACGGTCACGGCCAGGTAGGCAATCGACGATGCCGCCGCTGCACCGACGATGCCGTAGGCCGGAATCAACACCAGGTTCAGCGCCAGGTTGAGCAGGGCGCCGAGGCCCATCAGCAGCGACACCGTACCGGGGCGGTTTTTCCCCAGCAGGTCCAGACGCAGGATGCTCGCGTAGCACAGCCCGAGCAGCCCCGGCAGCAAGGCGAGCAGCGCCGGATACGCCGGTTGGTAAGCGATGCCGAACAGGGTGACGATCAGCCAGTTGCCGATCACGGCCATGCTCAGGCACGCGCCGAGCATCACCGTGGCGGTCAGGCGCAGGGCCAGCGGGGTGACCTTGTCCATGCCTTCGTCTTGTTGCAACAGGCGTTTCATCAGCGGTGTGGTCACTGCTTCCGGGACGATCAGCAGCAGTTCGGCTGCGGCGCTGGCCATCGCATAATGCCCCAGCGCGGTGCTGCCGAGCAGGGCGCCGATGAACAGGTAATCCGAGCGCAGAATCACTTGCTGGAACAGCAGGTCCGGATGGCTGCGCGCGCTGTAGCGCAGCAGTTCGTTCTGGCTGGCGCGATCCCATTGCAGGTGCAGCGGTTGCGCGCGTTTGAGCCAGACCCAACCGGCCAGCACCACCAGGCTGATCCCGGCCAGCCAACTGATCAGCGCCGCTTCCAGCGCCGCGCTTTTCCACATCCAGAACAGCGCGAGAAACAGCAGCAGCGGCGCCAGTGATTCGGTCAGGCGCAAGGCGTTGAACGCGACCACGCCACCGGAGGCGTTGTGCAGGGTCAGCAGACCGCTCTTCAGCACGGTCAGCGGTACCGCCAGCAGTAACAGCCAGGCCAGCAGACCGAGCTGCACGGTGACATCCAGTTCACTGCCGAACTCACGCACCAGGGCTACCACCAACAAGGTCAACAGGCCGGCGAGCAAGCAACCAAACACCAGCACCTGACTCAGCAGCAACCCCATCGGCCGTTGCTTGGCGGCCTGATAACCGACGGCTGAATTCAACCCGCCACTGGTGGCAGCGCTGATCAGATCGGGCAAGGTGCTGAGCAGCGCAAACAGCCCTCGCTCACTGGGGCCGAGGATCCGCGCCAGCAACACATTGCGCAGCAAACGCAAGGCGATCATCGCCAGTTTGGTGCCCATGCTCAGCGCCAGATGCTTGAGGTAATGGCTGCGGCTCATGGCCGGTTTCCACGAAAGATGCGCCACGACAGCAGCTCGGGATTACGCGCGGTGCGTTGGCTGACGCCGAAACGTGGCAGGTTCAGTGGATCGCCTTCGCCGCGATAGATGCCGGTGCCGGTGCCCAGCGCGAACGGGTAATCGTGCGCGGCAATCTGTTTTCTTACTCGCTCGTCGTTGTTGCCGTTGGGGTAGCAATACACCGGCAGTGGCCGGTTGCAGCCGTTGTTCAAGGCGTCGCGGCTGCGGCGGATTTCTTCGCTCAGGCGCACATCGTCCAGTTCCGTGAGGATCGCGTGGCTGGCGCCGTGCGGGCCGAAACGCACCAGCCCCGAGGCTTCCAGCGCCCGTACCTGATGCCAGTCCAGTGCTTGCGGCTGCGCTTCGGGCGGACATTCGTCGGTCAAGCGTTCAAGCATCGCCGGTTCAAGGTCTTTGAGGCTTTGCAGGTAATGCAGCAGCGACAGGCTGCGGCGGTCGACATCGATGTCATCGACCAGTACCGGCAGTGGGTGGTGGATCATGTGCAGGTATTCGATCAAGTGCATGCGCGCCTTTTCGCCATGGCTGCCCCACAGGGTCTCGCCAAGGCTTTCCCACCAGAAGCGCTGGCGGCTGCCGATGAAATCGGTGGAGAGAAAGATGCTCGCCGGCACCTGATGTTTTTGCAGCAGCGGGAACGCATTGACCGCGTTGTCGCGCCAGCCGTCGTCGAACGTCAGTGCCACCCGTGGACGGTCGCTGCGCAGTGAGGTGGGCGCAAGGATGTCCATCAGCGGCACGCAATCGAAGTGTCGGCGCAGCCACACCAGCAGGTGCTCGAAGGCTTTCGGTCCGACACACAGCTCATTGCGGTGCGGCAGGTCGGCGGCGCGGTCGTTGGCCAGCACCCGGTGCAACATCAGGATCACCCCGGCGCCGTGCAGCTGATTGCGTCCCACCGGGGAATTGAGGTAAAGCCAGCCACTGGTGCGTTTTATTAATTGTTTGATCGCCATGGCTTCGCTCCTTTCAACGGTTTTGTTCAGGATTCCACTGGGCGTAACGCTGGCCGCGCAGGAACTGCCACAGGCCGATGCTCATGCCTGCCAGCGTGACCAGCAGAAATGCCGCAAGGCGAAACGGTTTGGGTAACCGGTGTTGTGAATCCAGCAGTCCGGCAATCGCCACGGCGTAACCGAACAGTTGGGCGATCAGGGCCAGTCGATAGAATCCGTGGTCCTCCCACAGCCAGAAATTGCTCAGCAGCAATGGCAGCAGGAGGATCGGTGCCAGGCGCCGGATCAGCTTGTGGCTGATCAGCGCAATCGAATACAAGCCATGTTTGAGCGGGTTGAGCAGTTCACGGCGCTGGGCGAGGCTTTGCAGGCCACCGACGGTGACGCGTTGACGGCGGCGGAACTGTTTGTCCGCTTCATCGACACCGTGGTCGATCACCTGCGCCTCGGGCACATAGACAATGCGCTTGAAGGCGACCGGCGCGCAGGTGCTGAGAAAGAAGTCGTCATTGACCTCCGCCGGTACGCTCTGGAACAGCTCGCGGCGCAGGGCGAGCAGGGCGCCGTCGGCCGAGACCATGCAACCGGTGCGATTCTCCACCCGGCGCAGCCAGCCCTCGTAATGCCGGTACAGACTGTCGCCGACGCTGAGGCCGCCGCCGGTCACCGGAATCACCATGTGCCCGGCGCAGGCACCGACGTTGGGGTCGCTGAGCGGTGCGAGCAGGTAGCCGAGGGTTTCCCGCGACCATTGGTTATCGGCATCGGTGAACACCAGGATATCGCCGGTCGCCAGTGCCGCCCCGGCATTCAGCGTTGCCGCTTTGCCCTGGCGCGGCAGATCGAGCACGGTGATGCGCGAATCGATCACCTTGTGCGCACAGGCCACGGTGTCGTCGGTCGAGCCGTCGCTGGCGAGAATGATCTGCAGCGTGGCCGGCTGATAGTCCTGCGCCAGCAGCGTGCGCAATTTGTGCTCGATGTGCCGCGCCTCGTTGTGCGCGGCGATCACGATGCTGATGTTCAGCGGCGGCGCCGGGCTGTGGCGCCAGGCCGGGAACAGCGGCGCCAGCACCGTCAGCAGCAGCGGGTAGCCAAGGTAGGCGTATACCGGCAGCAGCAGGCACAGCCAGAAAATGAATTCAGCCACGGGCAGGCCTCCTGGCATTCCAATGACACAGACTGAGAATGAACGCGGCGCCCGCCAGGTGCAGACGCACCCAGTGCAGGCCCCACAGTTGCAGGGTCAGGCCGATGTCGCGGTGTTTGATACTCTGCCGCACGCTCAGCACCAGCCCCGGCAGAAGGGTCAACGCGACCATGGTCGCGGCGTGATGCGGGAAGCCGTCGAGCAACGCTGAAATCGCCAGGAAATCGAGGATCCACACCGCAATCGACAGCAACGGAAAACGCAGCAGGCGCAGGCTGAACCCGTGGGTGCGCAGCAGTTGCAGATGACTGCCCTGGCGCCACATTTCCTTGCCCATCCACTCGCGCCAGTTCATTTCGTAGCCCCAGTGCAGGGCGACGTTGTTGTTGATCGAGAGCAATACGGCGCCGTTGTCGCGCAGGCGCAGGGTGAATTCCTTGTCCTCGCCAGTGCGCAGGTGTTCGTCGAAACCGCCGACCTTGTCGAACCAGCGCCGGCGCATCAGCAGGTTGGAGCTGGGTAGCCAGTCCACCGGGTGCGAGCTCTGGCTGGACGGGCGCAGCGTGCGCCGTTGCCAGGCAGCGGCGTACCACGGCGCGGCAGCGGGGGTGTGCAGGTCCAGACCGAACACATCGGCCTGACCCTCGGCTTGCAGCTCGAACAAGGGCTTGAGCCAGTCTTCGGGCATCTCGACGTCGGCATCAATGAACGCGATCCACTCGCCGCTTGCCAGCAGCGCACCGCGATTGCGCAGCGCACCGATCAGCAGGCCCGGCAGCACCAGCACCTGTGCACCGAACTGGCGGGCGATGTGCGGGCCGTCGTCGCTCGAACCGTTGTCGACCACGATCAACTCGCACTCGACATCGGCTGCATGTGCGGCTTTTTGCGCGGCCAGCAGCGTGCGGCCAATGTGCCGGGCCTCGTTGAACATCGGGATGATGATGCTGATCCGGCTCATGTCCTTGCCTCGGTCAGTGGCGCCTGCTCGGCCTTGAGGCGCAGGACGCTGGTCAGCGCGAGCATGATCCACAGGTATTTCTGGTTCGGTGCGCTGAGGAACATCAGGAACAGGGTCAGCGACAGGAAGCTCACGCCGAGGTGGGTCATCAGGTCCGCCTGTTGCCAATCGCGCCGCCGCATCCACGCGGCGCGTGCGCGAATCAGGTTGTACAGGCCGAGGCCGAGCATGCCGACGAACAGCAGGCCGGCAGGAATCCCCAGTTCACTGAAGATTTCCAGGTAGGTGTTGTGCGCACGGCGGTACAGGTCACCGATCTTGCGGTTGGCGGAAAACGCCTTGGCGTAGCCGGTGGTCGCGTAGTGCAACGGGAAGGTGCCGGGGCCTGAACCGAGCAGCGGGTTCTCGCGGATCATCTGCCCGCCGACCACGATGTACGAAGCGCGGCGGCCGAGGGATTCATCCTGGGCCTTGGAGCCGGCACTGAGAATACTCAGCGACTGAATGCGCGCGGCGTAGCCGGCGGGCATCGCGTAGATCGCCAGCGGAATCACGATGGCTGCACCGAGCATGGCGAAGCCCAGGTGCCGAGGGCGAATCCGCGTCAGTTGCGCGCGGTAGTGCCAGCAGCCGATCAGCAGACTCAAGGCCACCACCACCAGCCCGGAGCGCGATTCGGTCTTGGTCATGCCACCGAGCAGCAGCAGGCAGCAAGCGCCCCAGAACAACCGGTGGAGCAGATTCGGCCCCCGAATCACCAGCAGCAGGCCCAGCGGAATGGCGAAGGCGATCAGCAGGGCGAAGGCGTTGGGGTCCTCCAGCAGCCCGGCGGCGCGGCCTTGATCCTGGAATTTGGTCGAGAACATCGCCATGGCGCAGGTGGCACTGACGCTCAGGGTCACCAGCCGGGCGAACAGGTCAAGATTCAGTTCACGGCCGATCAACAGGGTAATGACAAACAGGATCAGCCCGACGCTCAGTTCACGCAGATGCCCCAGTGACATACCGAGGTCATCGGTGTTGAGCAAACTGAGGAAATACAGGACGAGGAACCACAGCAGAAACCGCCAGATATTGCTGCGCAGGCGCTCGCCGGGAATCTGATGCAGGGCCAGTTGCAGCATCAGGATCACCGCCAGCGAGGCGCCGATCAGTTTGCTTCCGGACAGCGCACTGTCCTTGAAGAAACCTTCAAACGGCACCAGCGCGGCAATGCCCAGCAGGCCCCAGGTCGGCTTGCGGTACAACACCGTGAACCCCACCAGACCAATGACTGCACCCGGTGCGAGAAATGGATAAGGGCTGGCGAGCAGACCGATGCACACCAGACCGAGCAGCGTGACGATCGAGAGCGGGAAAATCATGCGCGTGCCTCCCGTGCCGTGCGGATGTACAGCTGCGACCAGCGTTCGGCCAGGGCCTTGAGGTCGTAGCGATCCTGTTGCGTACGCTTTGCGTTGTCACACAATTGCCGAGCCAGGTTCGGCTCGTTCAGCAGGTTATCGAGCTGGCGGGCGAGGTCGGCGCTGGCGGCGGGTGTCGCCAGCAAGCCGTTGTGCCGGTGCTCGAGTACATCGGGAATGCCGCCGACCGCAAACGCCACCACCGGCACGCCGCTCTGCATCGCTTCGAGCAGAATCATCGGCGTGCCTTCGGTGCGCGAGCTGATCACCAGCGCATCCAGTTGTTGCCACCACGGCTGCATGGCGGTCTGGTAACCGGGCAGGCGAATTCGTTGCTGCAAACCTGCGGCGTCGATCCGCGCCTGCAGCGCCTCACGTTCCGGGCCGTCGCCGAGCATCACCGCGTCCAGTTGCGGATGCTGGTGACACAGCGGAATCAGCGCATCGAGAAACAGGTCCGGACCTTTCTCGCTGCTCAAGCGCCCGACATAACCGGCCAGCCAGCGCTGGCGGTCAACGTTGCTGACCAGCGCGGCGGCAGCGGGTAAACCGTTGGGGATCACCTGCAGCTTTTCAGCTTGCACGCTGGCCTGACGATGCAATACCGCGATGCTCTCGGCCACGCACACCACCCGATCCACCGACGCGGTGCGGCACAACTGCAGACTCAGCCAGGTGTAGAACTTCTGTTTGCGGCTGCGCGGGGTGAAGCCGTGCTGGGTGATGACCAGCGGCAAACGCAACAGCGTCGCGCCGACCCAGCCGAACAACAGCCCCTTGAAGTTGTGCGTATTGATCAGCGGCCGTTCGCTGCGCCGGGCCCGCAGGTGGCGCAACAACTCGCCCAGCCCGGCACAACCACGACAGTCCACCCCGGCTTCGCGAAAGCGCGCGATCAACGCGGGCGGTGCATCGAGAAACAGCACCTGGTGCTGCCCCGGTGTCGCCAGGCAGTGATCGAGCAACATGCGCTCGGCCCCATAGAAGCCGCCGCTGCTGAGCAAGTGAATGATCGGCAGCGCGGCGTTCGGGGTGGACAGCGTGTTCAATTGCGCACCCAGTGCACGAAGCTTGGCACGGTCCAGTTCTTGTGCGGATTGCTCGGCAGCACGTTCTCGTCGTTGATCACCAGCAACACCGGCAGGCCCAGTTCGTGGGAGATCTGCGCCGGATGTTTGAAACGGTGATCGAAGAACTCACGTACATAAACCAGGGCAATCGCCAGCAGCAGACCGGTGAACAGCCCGAACGGAATGATCAGCAGCGGTTTGGGGAACGCCGGCTCGGTCGGCTCGAACGGCGGGCTGAGCACCTTGGCGTTCGACAGGTCATCGTTGAGCGAACCGGCGGTGCTGCTTTCGGCGAAGCGTTGCGCATAAGTCGAGAACGCCGTGTGCAGCGCGTCGATTTCCGTGTCCATCTGCCGCAGCTTGCTCTGGGTCTGTTGCAAGGTGTGGATGCGGTTCTTGAACTCGGCGATGCGCGCGGTTTTCTGATCGATCACCTGTTGCACCACGGCCAAGTCATTGGTGCGTTCCTGAATGCGGTTGCTCACCACTTTGAGGAACTGCTGGCGGGTGCGGGCGATCTGCTCACGGGTCAGCAGCATCGGCTCGCTGCCGGGCTGGAACACGGCGAGGTCATTCATGTAGCGGCTGACCTGAGTGGTCAGTTGCTCGCCCAACTGTTTGATTTCCCGATCCTCGAACGCCACGTTATCGACGGTGGTGGTGAAGGTGAAGGGGAAGGTGTAGTCGTTGAGCTTATTGCTGCTGGCAGCGGTCAGCGCGGTTTTCAGGTATTCGAGCCAGCGCTGGCTCTGCAACAGGCGATCCTGATACAGGTTCAGGGCCTGCTCTTCGGTATTGATCGCGTTCAGGCGGAAGGTGATTTCTTCCTTCGGATCGGACGATGCAACACTTTCCAGCAGCGCTTGCCGATTACCTTCCAGCCCATCGAGGCGCACCTGATACAGGTGCTTCTTGGTTTCGTAGAAGGATTGCGGCAAGTCGATCGATTGCAGCGCCTGACGGCTGACCAGGTAGTTCTGCAGCAGGGTCGCAACGAACGTGGTGCCCTGATGCGGATCCGGGAAGCTGTAGATGATCGAGATCACGTTGGAGCCGGGCAGGGTCTCGATCTTCAGGCTGTTGATCGCATCTTGCGTCAAGCCATCGAGCACCGTGTCACGCACCGGATCGGTTTGCAGCCCGAGCATGTTGCGCAGCGGATTGATCACGTACTCACGCAGCGGCGAAGAGACGTAACGCCGGATCGGATCGCTCACCAGTTTGGCGAACATACCGACCGGCGGGTTGTACTCGCCCTTGTCGCGCAACTCGCTGATGGTCTGGCGGATCAGCGCCGGGGACCGCAGGATGTTGCTTTCGGTTTCCATGTCCGCCAGCGACGGCGGAATGAAGGTGGCGTTATCGACCGTCAGTGACGTGGTGGCGTCACCCTGGGAGAGTTTTTTCGACTGCACGATCACTTGGGCGGTGATATCGAAGCTCTGTTTGAGCACCAGCGGCAGTACCAACGCGATGACTGCAAAGATCAGGAAGACCCGTTTCACCAGCTGCTTGTTGGCGAAGAAGATCCTGAAGAACTCATGCAGGTAGTTTTCCTTTGGATTCATGATCGGTCACCTGAGAGTCAGTTGTTGTTACTGCCTTTGTTGTCGACGCGGTAGCCGAAGCTGAAACCCACGCCCTGAAACAGCACCACATCGGCCAGTTGCCGGGCCAGATCGCCGGCACTCGCCAGTTTGGTTTTCGGCACGAACAGCATGTCGTCCGGTTGCAGGTAGGCGATCTGCGACGCATCGCCCGACAGGGCTTTTTCCACGTCGTAGTGCACGGCCTGCACCTGATTGCCGTTGCGGCGCATGATCACCACCGAGTCCAGACGCGCCTTGACGTTGGTGCCGCGCGCCAGGGTCAGCGCTTCAAGCACCGACACTGGACGGCGGATCGGGTAGGAGCCCGGTTGGCCGACCTCGCCCAGCACGTAGATCTCGTTGCCGGCGGTGGACTTGAGCATCACATCGACGCTCATCCGCCCCGGCAATTGCGCGTACTTCTGGTTGAGGAAGGTTTCCAGTTGATTGATGGTCATGCCTTGCAGCGGCACCGCGCCGATTTCCGGAAAGCTCGCATAACCGTCGTTGCCCACGGTGATCTCGCGGCTCATGCCGGTAGCGGGGTGATTCAGCGCGCTTTTCAGGTTCTGCTCATTGGTCAGCGGACTGATGACCTGCACCGTCAACTGATTGCGGTTGGGCTGGAACAGCTGTTTACGCTGGTAGGCACGCTGGATTTCATCGCGCGCTTCATCGGCGGTCAGGCCGGCGATTTTCACCGAGGTGTTGGCGCCGGGCAGGTTGATGGTGCCGTCGGGCAGCACCAACTGGTTGCCATTGAGCTGGCTGGCGGCGGTGAAGTTCAGGCCGATCTGGTCACCCGACTGCACGCGGTAGGCGTCCGAGCCGCTGGTGCTGATGTGGAAGATCACATCCAGCACGTCTTGCGGACGCAAGGTCTGCTCGATCTTCGGCATGTCGGTGGCCTGGGCGTTGGCCGGGGTGGCGGTGAGAATGTTCACCGGCATGTTCTGGGTTTCGGAATTGCTGGAGCAGCCTGCAAGCGGCAGCATCAGCAGAACCAGTATCTTGGCGTTCATGGCGTCATCCCTCGCGTTTGCTTACAGGTTTTTGTAGAGCCACTTGGGCATGTAGTACTTGCGCCGGTTGAATACGCTGCCGACCACTTTTGCCCCGGCCTGGGTCAGGCGTTGCACGGCGGCCTGGGCGACTTCCCAGCGGGTGTCTTCGGCGCGCACCACAAACACCACGCCATCGACTTGAGTGGCGAGCACCAGCGTGTCGGCGGCGGAATACACCGCGTCGCCGTCGATCACCACGAAGCGATACTGCGTGCCCAAGCGGTCGAGCAGCGGGCTCAGGCGCTCGGCGGTCAGGTGTTCGAGGGTGCGGATCGGCCGGCCGTTGGGCAGCACGTGGAACGGCAGGCTGGAAACCTGCACCACGCAATCCTGCAACAGCGGCGGGTTGTCCGGGTTGAACAGCAGGTCGCGCAGACCGCGCTCCTTGCCCAGGTTCAATTGCTGCGTGAGGTTGCCCGCCGACTGGCTGGCATCGACCAGCAGCACCTGGCCGCTGCTCATCTGCGCCAGTTGGCTGGCCAGCGCCAATGCGCTGGTGGTGGTACCGGCGCCCGGGTTGGCGGCGGTCAGGAACAGGATCCGCAGATCCAGATCCAGCACGGTCGAGATCAGGTTCGATTCGCTGGGGTTGGCAATGCTCAGGCTTTTGTTGGTTGAACCGTCCATTAGCTTGCTCCGTGGCCGCTGAATACTTTGAAGGGGGTTTTCAACAAGATCTTCAGATCAAGCAAAAGGCTTTGCTCGGCGATGTAGCTGAGGTCCAACTCAACGCGCTGGTCGAAGTCGATGTTGCTGCGCCCGGAGATCTGCCACAGGCCGGTCATGCCGGGGTAGATGCTCAGGCGCGCGAGGTGATTGTCCTTGTAGCGGTAGGCGTTGAACGAGGTCGGCCGCGGGCCGACCAGGCGCATGTCACCGCTCACCACGTTGAACAGGTTGGGCAGTTCATCGAGGCTGGTGCGCCGCAGGAAACCGCCGATACCGGTGATGCGTGGGTCCTTGTCGATCTTGAAATCGATGGCGTCGACCCCGTGCTTGTTGAGGTGACGCAGCGATTCCTTCAGCTCTTCGGCGTTGCAGACCATGGTGCGGAACTTGTACATGCCGAAGGTGCGGCCGCGATAACCGGTGCGTTTCTGCACGAACATCACCGGTCCCGGGCTGGTGAATTTGATGGCCAGTGCCAGGCCCAGCAGCAGCGGCGAGAACACCACCAGCAGCAGCAGTGCACCGAAGCAGGCCAATACCCGGTTGGTGCGTGACAGCGTCCATGGCCGGCCACCGTCACGGCCGGTCAACCAGCCACGGCCCTGCCTGTGGATGGCGGAATCGAGGCGCATTCGGTGCTCGGGATCCATGCGCTTGTCACGGCGCATCTGGTTGATCGGTACACCTTGTTCATGTCCAGTCATGGGGACCTCCGCTGATGTTCAGCCGCGAGCGGCGCGTGGGCGATAGGCAGTGGGGTAGTAGTCGCGATACCAGGCGATGAAACGCCCCAGTCCTTCATCCAGCTCGATCCGGGGCTGGAACCCGGTGGCCTGGGCCAGATCATCGGTCTCGGCACAGGTGTTGAGCACATCGCCCGGTTGCAGGGGCAAGAGCTCGACAATGGCTTTCTGGCCGAGGTGTTTTTCCATCAGCGCCAGGTAGGTTTTCAGCTCCACCGGGTGGTGGCCGCCAATGTTGAACAGGCACCACGGGGCCATGCTGCTGCCGGCGTCGGGGTGTTCGCGGTCCCACTCCGGGTGGTTGTGCGGCGGATGGTCGGTGAGGCGCGCGATGCTTTCGACGATGTCATCGATGTAGGTGAAATCGCGCTGATGCTCGCCGTAATTGAACAGTTTCAGCGGCGTGCCTTCGGTGATCGCCCGGGCAAACTGGATGGGCGACATGTCGGGCCGCCCCCATGGCCCGTACACAGTGAAAAAGCGCAGGCCGGTGCTGGGAATGCCGAACAGGTGGCTGTAACTGTGGGCCATCAGCTCATTGGCTTTTTTGGTCGCGGCGTACAGCGACAGCGGGTGATTGACGCCGTCGTGCACCGAATACGGGGTGTGCTGGTTGGCGCCGTAGACCGAACTCGATGAGGCGTAGATCAAGTGCTCCACCGGATGGTGCCGGCAGCCTTCGAGAATGTTCAGGAAGCCGCAGAGGTTGCTGTCCAGATAGGCTTTCGGATTTTCCAGCGAGTAGCGCACCCCGGCCTGCGCCGCGAGGTGGATCACCACTTGCGGTTGCTCGCGGACAAACAGCGCTTCGATCGCGGCGGCGTCGGCCAGATCAATGCGTGCCAGCGGGAAATGCCCGACCTGATCACGCACCCATTGCACGCGATCGTGTTTGAGCTGCGGGTCGTAGTAGCCGTTGAAATTATCCAGGCCGACCACCGCATGCCCGTCGCGCATCAGCCGCAACACGCAATGGGCACCAATGAAGCCGGCAGCGCCGGTGACCAGGATTTTCATGGGCGCAATCCTTCCGGTGCGATGTGGCGCAGGCCGATGCCGCTGTAGTGCAAACCGGCGGCGGCCACGTGTTCCGGGTTGTAGAGGTTGCGACCGTCGACAATCACTTTGGAGCGCAACTTGCTCGCCAGCAGCTCGAAATCCACTACGCGAAAGTTCTTCCATTCGGTGCAGATCACCAGCGCATCGGCATCTTCCAGGGTGTCGTCGCGGGTGGCGCACAAGTGCAGATCGTCGCGATAGCCGTACAGGCGCCGGCACTCGGACATGGCCTCCGGATCGTAGGCCTGCACGCTCGCGCCTTCGGCCCACAGCGCGTCCATCAGGTAGCGGCTGGGGGCTTCGCGCATGTCATCGGTATTGGGTTTGAACGCCAGGCCCCAGATCGCGATCGACTTGCCGCCCAGGCCCTGCGGAAACTGCGCCTTGAGTTTGCTGAAAAGAATGTGCCGCTGGCTGTCGTTGACATCAGTGACGCTGCGCAGCAGTTTCAGCGGCATGCCGTTGTGTTCGGCGGTGTGCAGCAGGGCGCGCAGATCCTTGGGAAAACACGAACCGCCGAAGCCGCAACCGGGGTAGATGAAGTGGTAACCAATGCGCGGATCGGAACCGATGCCTTTGCGCACCGCTTCGATGTCGGCGCCCAGCAACTCAGTGAGATTGGCCAGCTCGTTCATGAAGCTGATACGCGTGGCGAGCATCGCGTTGGCCGCGTACTTGGTCAGCTCGGCGCTGCGGTTGTCCATGAACATCAGTTTTTCGTGGTTGCGGCAGAACGGCGCGTACAGCTCGCTCATCTGTTCGCGCGCCGCGTCATCACGGGTGCCGACGATGATCCGGTCCGGGCGCATGCAATCGGCGAGGGCGCTGCCTTCCTTGAGGAATTCGGGGTTGGACACCACCCGCACCTTGAGGCTGCTGCGGCCGCGGCGCTGCAATTCTTCGCTGGCCTTGGCGGCGACCTGATCCGCCGTGCCGACCGGCACCGTGGACTTGATGATCAGGGTGCGATCGGCCTCCATGTGCGAGGCGATCTGCCGGGCGACGTTGAGCACGTGGGTCAGGTCGGCGGAACCGTCCTCATCGGCCGGGGTGCCCACGGCGATGAAGATCAACTCGGCATGCTCCACCGCGTCGCTGGCCTGGGTGCTGAACAGCAGACGACCGGCCTTGATATTTTCTTCCAGCGCGGCGGATAAACCCGGTTCGCTAAGGATGGTCTGAAGTAGCCATGTATTTCCCCGGCATACCACCTAGCGCAACTTTTAAACTCGCCAAATGATCAAAAAACAATCAATTCGACGAGTATTTCTTACGTTTTCGCCACCCGGACCCCACTCCGGTGGCCATTTCCCGCATTACAGGCGCACCTCTCCTGCATTCGTCAGTAAATGTCGGCGCGCCATCCACAGGTTCGACAGAGCGAACAGTGTCACCAGTTGCGCCGTGTTTTTGGCCAAGCCGCGAAAGCGCACCTTGGTGTAACCGAACTGGCGCTTGATTACCCGGAACGGATGCTCGACCTTGGCGCGCACCTGAGCCTTGGCCTTTTCAATCTTGCGCTTGGCTTTGTACAGCACGCTGCGCTTATCGAGTTTTTTGTAGGTGCTGCGGCGTGCCGCCACCTGCCAGATAACTTCACGTCCTTCATGCTCGGGCCGCTTTTCGACACCGGTGTAGCCTGCATCGGCGCAGACCACGTTTTCGTCGCCATGCAGCAATTTGTCCACCTGGGTGACATCCGCCACATTGGCCGCCGTGCCCACTACGCTGTGCACCAGACCCGATTCGTCATCGGCGCCGATGTGGGCCTTCATGCCAAAATAATACTGGTTTCCCTTCTTGGTCTGGTGCATTTCCGGGTCGCGCTTGCCGTCCTTGTTCTTGGTCGAACTGGGCGCATTGATCAGCGTTGCATCGACGATGGTGCCCTGGCGCAGCGACAGGCCGCGGTCGCCCAGATAGCCATTGATGACAGCGAGGATGCCGGCCGCCAGCTCGTGTTTCTCCAGCAAGCGGCGGAAGTTGAGAATGGTGGTTTCGTCGGGGATGCGCTCCAGGTTCAGCCCGGCAAACTGGCGCAGGATCGTGGTTTCGTACAGCGCTTCCTCCATCGCTGGATCGCTGTAGCCGAACCAGTTCTGCAGCAGATGCACACGCAGCATCGCCATCAACGGGTAGGCCGGACGGCCACCTTCACCTTTCGGATAATGTGGCTCGATCAAAGCAATCAAGCCCTTCCACGGCACCACCCGATCCATCTCGATCAGGAACAACTCCTTGCGGGTTTGCTTGCGCTTGCCAGCGTACTCGGCGTCGGCGAAGGTCATCTGCTTCATCGGGAAACTCGGTGGGTGGGGTCGCGGTATTTTGCCAAATCAGAAAGTCTTTTTCAGAGTTTCCCTAATAGGCGGTACGGCCTGTTGCAGTTGTTTAATCTTGTTCGGGTCAATATCCACACATAAAACCCGATGTCCGACATCGGCAAGTGCGGCTGCTTGAATAAGGCCAACATAGCCCGTACCAAATACGCTCACGTCCATATTGGCGTGCCTCGTAAGACGGTGGAAGAAGATCAAAATGGAACTGTCAAAAGGGGTATAGCGCAGGTGTGGAAAAGCGTGTCAGCAAAATGACATGTTGCACGTGTATAACACCGGGCTTTTTTCAGGCTATTGGCCATCAAGTGCTTGCTATTGCTGGATTTGTCGCGTCCTTGACCCTTTTTTCACATCCTGAAGAAAGCGATAAACGGTCGAAAGCCTTTAAATTAAAGACTTGTAGCCGCTGGAGTGTGTCAGGAATGAGTCAACAGTTTTTTGACGCTTGACAGAAAAGTCAGGCTTTTCTTGCGCTTTGATGGCCGGGTGCTAGTGTCAGATTTTGACCGACAAACTATTGACCCAATGCCGTTTCGTACGACCGGAATCGCCATGTTTCGATATTTAAAAGAACTGCTTTTAGTTATTTATCTGCTGCTTTATTCCGAATATTACATTGAGCGGTTAAATGCTATCGGGGTCGGTTTTGCTGTGCTTCTTTTTGGCGCGATGTTTTTGGCGCTCACTTTAGCGTTATATCTAACGGCTTATATTCGTCAGGCATTGATTCGACACTTATTCGCAATAACGCTATTTGCTTCGGCGGTATTCTTTGATGTCTATACCCGGGTCACCGCGGATTACCTGAGCTACAGCAGCTTTGTCTCGCTGGTGTACTCCGGCGGCTTCATTCAGGAAGCCGCTTACCAGTATCGCGACGCGATCATTCATGGTGCGCTCAGCGGCCTGCTGTTGCTGTTCGGCATCGGGCTCAAACCGCGGCATGCGCTGGTGGTGCCCAATGCATTGCGGGTGGCGGCGCCGGTGTGTGGTGTGCTGCTGTTGAGCGCGGTGTTGTTCCTGCGGGCGGGCGAGGGCGCGCGGGGCTTGCCGATCATGTACACGCCGCTGGCCTATCTGAACCTGTTCACCTATGAAGCGCTGCACAACACGGTCGGCCCGCGTGAGCCCGTGACGCTGGCGCGCAGCGCTGCGACGGTCAATCACGACATCGTGTTGATTATCGACGAAAGCATCTCCGGCAATTACCTGGACATCAATGCGCCGTTCGGGGTGCACAGCAACCTCAAGCAGGCATATCCGGGGGTCGAGATTTTCAACTACGGCTACGCCGCGTCCATTGCCAACTGCAGCGCCGATACCAACGTTACGTTGCGCTACGGCGGTACGCGTGCCGACTACATACGGATCAACAGCACGCTGCCGTCGATCTGGCAGTACGCGAAAAAGGCCGGGTTGCGCACGGTGTACATCGACGCCCAGCGCACCGCCGGCAATCTGCAGAACCTGATGACCGACACCGAGAAAAAGGACATTGACGAGTTCGTGCAGTTTGACCAGACCAGCGTGCGAGACCGCGACATGGCTGCCGCCGCGAAGCTGATCGAGTTGCTCAACGACGATCAGCCGGAGCTGGTGGTGATCAATAAAGTCGGCGCGCATTTCCCGGTGCACGACAAGTACCCCGACGCCTTCATGGCCTACCGTCCGACCTTGCCGCGCGGGCAGTTCACCGAAGTGGCCGACACCGGCAAACGTGACGGTTTCAACGGCCAGCCGGACGATTGGCTGTTATACCGCAACGCCTACAAGAACACGCTGTTATGGAACGTGGGCGAGTTCTTCGCCCGGGTATTTGCTCAGGCCAGGCTGAACAATGCGCTGCTGATCTACACCTCCGATCACGGCCAGGACCTGCATGAGCGCGGCAACCCCGGGCTCAATACTCACTGTGGTGGCGATCCGGTGGAGGAAGAAGGGCTGGTGCCGCTGGTGGTGATTCAGGGCGATCAACTGCACGGCCCGGATTGGGCGCAGTCATTGTCGGTGAACAAGGACCGTTCCAGTCACTACAACATTTTCCCGACGCTGTTGCAGCTGATGGGTTACGACCTGGCGGGCATCGAGGCGGTATATGGCAAACCGCTGACGCTGCCGACAGCGGACGATTTCACCTTCAACTACCGCTTCAATGCGCGGCTGGGGGCCAGGCCTGAGTGGAAGCACATTGATCTGAAAACCATTGTCACGCCGGGGGAGGCGGCCACTAGTGTGGCGACCGGGGATTGAGCGTTGTGATGGGTTCACTGGCCTCATCGCTGGCAAGCCAGCTCCCACAGTGTTCTAGGGTGTACTCAGTATTTTTGAACAACCCAAGCCCTGTGGGAGCTGGCTTGCCAGCGATGGGGCCAGTTCAAACACCACTGATCTGAAGAGGCCGCTATCCGCTATCCTTGCCCCACACTGATCCAACGGATGGCGGCATGCTTCAGGTTCAAGGCGTTTTCAAAAGTTACCTCACTCCCCAAGGCTCATTGCCCGTGCTGCAAGGCGTCGACCTGACGCTCGAACCCGGCGGCAGCCTGGCGCTGATGGGCGAATCCGGCAGTGGCAAAAGCACTTTACTGCACCTGATTGCCGGCCTCGACAAGGTGGATCGCGGCAGCATCCACAGCGGCGAGCATCGGCTGGAGCAGATGAACGAAGCGCAACTGGCCGACTGGCGCCGTACCGAAATCGGTCTGGTGTTCCAGCAGTTCAACCTGATCGGCAGCCTGCGGATCGAGGACAATCTGGCGTTTCAGGCGCGTCTGGCCGGGCGCCATGACCCGCGCTGGCAGGCGCATCTGGTGCAGCGTCTGGGTTTGGGTGATTTGCTCAAGCGTTATCCCGAACAACTGTCGGGCGGCCAGCAGCAACGGGTTGCATTGGCCCGGGCGTTGGCGTCGCGACCGAAACTGCTGCTGGCCGACGAACCCACCGGCAGCCTCGACGAAGCCACCAGCGATGAAGTGCTGCGTCTGTTGCTGGAGTTGCTCGACGACACGCCGACCACGCTGCTGATGGTCACGCACAGCCCGCGCGTGGCGGCGCGACTGGCGCAGCGGGTGGTGTTGTCCAAGGGCCGCCTGACGTGAACGTGTTCTGGCAAACCCTGCGTGCGCTGCTCAGCCATTGGCGGCGGCATCCGGTGCAGTTCTTCAGTGTGCTGACGGGTTTGTGGCTGGCCACCAGTCTGTTGACCGGCGTCGAAGCACTGAACAGCCAGGCCCGCGACAGTTACGCCCGGGCGAGCCAGATGATTGGCGGCGAACCACAGGCCAGCCTTGCTACGCCCAATGGAGCGACGTTTACCCAGCAATGGTTCGTTGACCTGCGCCGCCAGGGCTGGCCGGTTTCGCCGCTGCTGCAGGGGCGGCTGGTACTCAAGGATCACCCGGATCAGCGCCTGCAACTGATGGGCATCGAACCGGTGTCGCTGCCGGTGGATTCCGCCGTGGCCGGGCAGGCGATGCCGATCGAGCGCATCGTCGCGTTCTTCTCGCCGCCGGGCAGCACGTGGATTTCCCCGGAAACCCTGCACGCGTTGGGCCTGACCGAAGGCGCAACACCGCAGGCCGTCAACGGACAAAGCCTGCCACCGCTGCACGCGCAACAAGACATGGCGCCGGGCGTGTTGCTGGTGGATATCGGTGTCGCGCAAACCGTGCTTGAGCAACCCCGGCAACTGTCGCGCTTGTTACTGCCCAAGGATTTTCACGCCGAGTTGCCGGCCGCGTTCAATGGCCGGTTGCAGCTCAAAAGCAGCGCCGAGGAAAACAATCTGGCGCGCCTGACCGAGAGCTTCCACCTGAATCTTGATGCATTGGGATTTCTCTCGTTCGTGGTCGGGCTGTTCATCGTGCACGCGGCTATCGGTTTGGCACTGGAGCAGCGTCGTGGCCTGCTGCGCACGTTGCGTGCCTGCGGGGTCAGTGCGCGGATGCTGATCGGCAGCCTGATCGTCGAACTCGGTGTGCTGGCGCTGATTGGCGGGGTGTTCGGCGTCGTCAGCGGTTACTGGCTGGCGAGCGTGTTGCTGCCGGATGTCGCCGCTAGTCTGCGTGGTTTGTACGGCGCGGAAGTGGCGGGGCAGTTGCGTCTGAGTCCGTGGTGGTGGTTCAGCGGTATTGGTTTGAGTCTGTTCGGCGCGTTGCTGGCCGGCGCCAACAGTCTGTTGCGTGCGGCACGTTTGCCGCTGTTGGCGGTGGCGGATCCACAGGCCTGGCATCAGCAGCATGCACGCTGGTTGCGCCGTCAGGGTTGGCTGGCGGCGATGTTGGCGCTGATTGCACTGCTGGCGTTGGTCTGGGGCGACAGCCTGAGCAGCGGTTTCGTGTTGATGGCCGGGTTGCTGCTGGGTGCTGCGCTGGCATTGCCGGTGGTGCTCAGCGCGGTGCTCAATCAATTGCTTGGGCGCAGTCGTTCGGTGCTGGGTCAGTGGTTTCTTGCTGATTGCCGCCAACAGTTACCGGCACTGAGTCTGGCGCTGATGGCGCTGTTGCTGGCGCTGGCGGCAAACATCGGCGCGGGCAGCATGACCGCCGGTTTTCGCCAGACCTTCAACGACTGGCTCGAACAACGCCTGAGTGCCGAGCTGTACCTCAACCCGGTGAATCCGGCGCAATCGCGCGAGATGTACGTCTGGCTCAAACAACAGCCGAACGTCAGCGCGGTGCTGCCCAACTGGCAAGTAGCCGTGACCCTGCAGGGCTGGCCGGCGGATGTGTTCGGGGTGAACGACCATCCTTACTATCGCCAACACTGGCCGTTGCTCGAGGCGATTGCCGGCGATCCGTGGGCGCACCTGGCGACGGACGATGCGGTGATGCTCAGCGAACAACTGGCGCGACGGCTGAAGGTTCGCGCGGGGGATCATCTGAGCGTGCCGACGCCGGGCGGACCGTGGTCACCGCGCATCGTCGGCATCTACGCCGATTACGGCAATCCCAAGGGCCATTTGTTGGTCAACAGCAACCACCTGCTGCGCCTGTGGCCGACGCTGACGCCGAACCGTTTCAACCTGCGCATCGCGTCGCCTGACATCCCGTCGTTTTTGACTGCGCTGCAAACGCGCTTTCAGCTCGATGACAGCCGCATCGTCGATCAGGCGCGGCTCAAAGGTTGGTCGGTGCAGGTTTTCGAACGCACTTTCGCCGCCACCGCCGCGCTCAACAGCCTCACTTTGGCGGTGGCCGGTGTGGCGCTGTTCATCAGTTTGCTGACCCAAAGCCAGAGCCGCCTCGGGCAACTGGCGCTGCTGTGGGCCTTGGGCGTGACGCGCCGGCAGTTGATGCTGCTCAACCTCGGCCAAACCTGGTTGCTCGCGCTGCTGACGCTGGTGCTGGCGTTGCCGCTGGGGATCGCCCTGGCGTGGTGTCTGGATGCGGTAATCAATGTGCAGGCATTCGGCTGGCGCTTACCGTTGCGGATCTTCCCGCTGCAACTGCTGCAATTGATGGGATTGGCGTTACTGGCGACCTTGTTGGCATCAGCGTGGCCGCTGTATTCGTTGTACCGCACGCAACCGGCGGATCTGCTGAGGACGTTTGCTCATGAGGATTAAGCGGGTTGTGTTGCTTTTCACGCTGCTGCTTTTGGGCGGCTGCGATCAGCCTGTTTCTGAAGAGAAGGGCTTTGCCGGGCTCGGCGATCAGGCCGCTCAGTTCACTCCCGTGGTGCCGGGGCGGGTGTTCAGCTTCCCGGCGGATCACGGCGCCCACGACGGATTTCGTATCGAGTGGTGGTACGTCACCGCCAATCTCAAGGATCAGCAGGGCCACGATTTCGGTGTGCAATGGACGCTGTTTCGCAGCGCCTTGAAACCTGCGCCAGAGCAACCGGGCTGGGCCAACCAGACAATCTGGCTCGGGCATGCCGCGGTGACGTCGGCCACCGCGCACCATGCTGCCGAGCGCTATGCCCGGGGCGGAGTGGGGCAGGCCGGTGTCAACGTCGCGCCGTTCGAGGCGTGGATCGATGATTGGCGCTTCGCCAGCCAGGCGCAGGATCCGCTGACGGATGTGCAACTCAGTGCCCGCGACAAAGCCTTCAGCTATCAATTGCACCTCACCTCCAGCCGACCGCTGGTGTTGCAGGGCGACAACGGTTTCAGCCGCAAATCCGAACAGGGCCAGGCCTCCTACTACTACAGTCAGCCGTTCTTTCAGGCCCGCGGCACCCTGCAAATCGACGGCCAGACCTACACCGTCAGTGGCCCGGCGTGGCTGGACCGTGAGTGGAGCAGCCAGCCGCTGGCGGCCAATCAGACCGGTTGGGACTGGTTTTCCCTGCATCTGGACAGCGGTGAATCGCTGATGCTGTTTCGCACCCGACAAACCGATGGCGCACCGTATCTGACCGGCACCTGGATCAGCGCCGACGGCCGTACCGAAACCCTGCACGGCGAGCAGATCAGACTCACACCCAAGGACAGCGCAAAAATTGCCGGGCACACGATGCCAGTGCGCTGGTCGATCAGCATTCCCGACAAACACCTCGACATCAGTCTCGACGCGCTCAACCCCAAGGCCTGGATGAACCTGCGCATTCCTTATTGGGAGGGCCCGGTACAGATCAGCGGCAGCCATGGCGGGCGCGGCTATCTGGAAATGACCGGGTACTGACTGCTGCATTGCCATTCATGTAGGAGCTGCCGAAGGCTGCGATCTTTTGACTTTGATTTTTAAAACAGGATCAAAAGATCGCAGCCTGCGGCAGCTCCTACAGGGATTGGGTTGAACTCCGTTTCATTGCGCAGCCTCTACAAACTATTACCCGTGGAGGATTAGCCATGAGCGACGACCTGCAACCCCCAGACCTCAACACCTGGCAGCGCCTGTTCGACGATCAGACCTACTGGCAGCAGTCCCCCGATGCTCACTATTTCGACCTGCAACGCATCGCCGACGACCTGCTCGGTCAAGGCGCGATCGATCTGGAGCAGTGGCAGATCCTGCGTGCCAAGGCCGATGATCTGCACAAGAATTCGCCCGCCGCGAATGTCGCCAACGAACTGGATGACCCCGAAGCCTGAGGACCCGGCATAAACAACAGCCAAGCCTTGAACAGCGTCTATGCTCAGTGGCACATTCGGTGCCAAACACGCGTTGGCGCCGGTTGCTGCCATTCACTACAGGGAAAGTACCGCTTATGAAGCTCCACGCTCTGGCCAAGGCCATCACCCTCGCAACCGTTCTGTCCGCCACCAGCTTCGTTGCCATGGCGGCGGACATTCCGCTGTCCGCCACCATCGAGGCCGATCAGGTCACCACCAAAGTGCTGGCCGTCGATGCGGCCAACCATCAGGTCGTGCTCGAAGGCGCAGAAGGCCGTCAGGTTCACGTCCAGCTCAGCGACAAGGCGAAAAACCTCGCCAACCTCAAGGTCGGCGACCTGGTAAAACTCGAAGTACAACGCTCGGTGGCGGCTTACCTCGATACCGATGTGGATAAAGGTCTGCCTGGCACCGTCGAACGCAGCGGTGAGTTGCGCAAGGCGCCGGGCAGCGAAAACCCGGGCGGTGAGGCCTATCGCCAGATTCAGGTGCAACTGAAAATCACCAAAATTGATTTGAAGAATAATCAGGTGACCCTGCAAAACCCGCAGGGTCAGTCGAAAACACTCGACGTGAAAAAGCCTGAAATCCAAGCCAAGCTGAAAGATCTGAAAGTCGGGCAGAGCGTAGTTGTCACTTATACCGATGTATTAAAAGTGACCAGTCAGCATGAAAGTTGAGTATTGACTCTACAAGATGGTTGTTCTTGTACAGATTATTGTATGAGAACAATCATCTGAAATGAGTTGGACTGTGTAGTGAAAGTTTCACGAAAGGATTTCGTCGATAAATATCTATTAACTTTTTCGTACATAAAATTTACCTTTGTATATGACGACATATCCGCCAACTTCTATTAAAATCCTTCCCGTTCGCCCAGTGTCAGGGCTCTTTACCGGTGCATGGATTGCCAGGCCATTACACTGGGCGAACACCTCCTCGGAGCGGATGTATACAATTTCAGATTAAAAAAGGGCGACTTTGCAGTCGCCCTTTTTTGTGTTCGTGATCAAACCGATGCTTGCTTTTCAAAACGTTTGAGAGTGGCCTCGTACATTCTGGTACGACGGTGGTTTTTGCCGTAGGTGCCGGCGGCAGCGACGGTGCCTGCCTGGATGTGATCCAGATAGCGGAAAATCTTGCGCGGTGACAGCAGCTTGATGCCGTAGCCCAAAGCGACCATTCGATCCTGCAGGGTATAACCGGGAACTCGGTCATCCATGCAAAAGTGCAGTCCCTGAGACTTCATCAACCTGGCGTTCCACAACGTGCAAAAACTTTTGAGGTGAGTTTCCCGATAAGGTTTCGGCTCTTTACTGCGCAAACCCAATGCCGTTTTCGCCCGGCGAATATAGTGTTTGCAAAACCGCGAAGTTAGTCGCCAGGTGTCTCTGACAATCCCGCGATTGATTTGCTCGACACACCCGACTGCAGCGATGTCTGCAGACTTTGCGCACTCACGCAGCATCATCGCGAAGACTTCCTTGTCGTAGACAAAAGTGTCGGTGTGCAGCAAAAACAGATAGTCGGTTTCAACTTTTCCCAGCGCCAGATCCAGCGCCTTGCCATGCGCAATATGTCCCGCTTCTTTGCCGGGGGAGGAGCGTTCGAGCAGATTGATCCAGTCCAGCGAGCGCAAATAATCCAGACTGGCGTCGGCAGAGTCATTGTCCACCACCCAAACCGGGATGCGCTGCGCCTGAACATGCTCGCGCAACAACTCCAGGCACATCCGGGTGATGTCCGGGGTTTTGTAATTTACCAATACAAGACTGAAATTCGGCTGCGTAACGGCTGGTAAATCAAACTGGTTCATTCAGGAAGCTCATCCGCGGTTGATCGGCGACAGGTGTCTCTCGGGCCGGGATGCTAGCGACGCAAGCTTAGTTGAAGCTTAATTTGACGTTCAGGAGGTGAGGCGAGGTGTTTCGAGACACGACATCTCGCGCACGACGCAAGCCGGCCCACAGGCTAAACTGCGCGCCCCTCAGATGCTTCAAGGAAGAAACGGCACCTGCCGTCGCCCCACGGATGAAACCACTTTCCCTCTACCACCCGGCCCTGTACTGGCTGCGCGTGTGGCAAAAAAGACTGTTCCGCCAGATCGCCTGGCACTGCTCCAGCAATCGTTACGCACGCCTGGTTGCCGGCGCTGACCGCCTGCCATTCCGCTACCTGAAACACACCTCAAAACTCATCCGCAACCTCGGCGACTCCGACCTCGCCCTGCAACACAACAAAGTCATCAACCTGAAACTCGCCGTCGCCGCCATCGACGGCCTCATCATCGCCCCTGGCGAATACTTCTCCTTCTGCCGCCTCGTCGGCCGCCCAACCCGCAAACGCGGCTACGTCGAAGGCATGGAACTGTCCTTCGGCGAAGCACGCAGCGGTATCGGCGGCGGAATCTGCCAACTGAGCAACCTGATTCACTGGATGGCGATTCACTCACCGCTGGTCGTTGTTGAACGCTCCAACCACAGCTTCGATCCATTCCCGGATGAGGGGCGAGTGCTGCCATTCGGTTCCGGTGCGGCAATTTTCTACAACTACGTTGACCTGGTACTGCACAACCCGACGGATCGGAGTTTTCAGTTGAAGTTGAATGTGGGGGACACGCAGCTGGAGGGCGAGTTGTTGTGCGATCAGGTGCGGGCGTATCGGTATCACGTGTTTCAGGAAGGGCACCGGTTTGTGCGGGAAGGGGAGCGGGTGTATCGGGAGAATGAGATCTGGCGGGAGGTGAGGGAGAAGGGGCAGGTGGGGGAATTGATGGAGCGGGTGAGGTTGTATCGGAATCGGGTGGTGGTTAAGTATGAGGTGGCGGAAGAAATGGTGGAGAGATGATTGCTATTCCGCAGATGATGAAGAAATCATTTAGTAGATGGCGGGACACTCCGTATGCGACTGGTATTGCTTGTAAGAAGGTTTGGTGAGGTTGCAGGATTTTTAGGGAGGAGTGTGCTTCGGGTTTTCGTTTATGGTGTTTGCATTCTTTTAAGAGCATTTTTCAAAGCCTTTTCAAGACTCTTCCAGGTTTTTGCGGTTTTACTATAGGTAGGCGAAGCCCAGTCTCTATTAGATATTAGCAATACCTTAAAGAAGCCGTTTTTAGAAAACTCTGGATACCATCCGATATCCAGGATCTGCCCCGAGGGAAAAGAAGCCTGGAATAGATCTTCCTTCAAATCATCAGTGATCAATGAAATTTCCAAACTGCTCAAGTTGGAAATTTCGTCAAAAATTATTCTTCCGCCAAGACTTGTTATTTCGTCAGTATTCATTGCTACATTTCCTGGTTTCATTTTAAAATCTGTAGATGAAACATAAAATAGAGATTTTTACAGCCTATCTCATAAACGTAAGAAGAGTGGCTTCACGGTTTTCAAAGTCTAATCTCTTCCAAATATCCAGTAAAGGGAGGGTGAATATATTTTTATTTAATTTTTAAAATGGACGGGAAAAATAAATCTGTCCCCTTTTGCCGGGACTTATTTTGCAATATTCTTTATTTTAGTCTTTAACTGAATTTCTTCTTAAGTTTTTCTAGTGTTATATCTAGATTAAGCTCTTTCGCTTGTTTTTGTGCAGAGCACCAAGAAATGATAAAGGCGACAGCATGTTTAAATGGCAATGTGACGTGGCTATCCATAAACTCAAAAGCAATTCCATCTTCCAGATACTCAGGGACGTTTTCTGGATCCTCGTCTGTACTTATATATACCAGACATCTCTATGCCAAAGCCTTGCGATTTGATTAGGTTTTCTAATGCATTTGGCAAAAAACTAGAATTGTGTAAGGATGATGACTCCAGTAAGTCTAGTAGGCAACTGTTGACTATGTCCTTTTGATTTTTTGAAACCTGTTCTATAGTCATAATCTATTTAGTAAAAAGGGAGTGATTTAATTTCAGTAACTTTTTATGCTTAGGCGAAATAAATTTGTAAACTTTTGTTTTTTTTGTTTTTTGAATTGTATATAAAATGCTATCAATCAGTTAAGGTTCTTGTTGTGTGTTCTGCAACTATTCATACATTTAGGTTTTCGTGAGGATACCTTTGGTTGAAACTTTCCGCAAAAGCTCCTGAATAATCTCTTCCATATGGCACCGGTTCGTTACCTTTCTATACTATGTATAACTCGATAGCCTGCGTCAAAGTCGCTTATCATATGAGAATTGCTAAAGTTGGTATCGAATATTCCCTGGATTTCAGGTTGGGAGCGATTTGCTTGTGAGTTCAATATTTCTACTGATTTCTGAAGTTTTTCGTATGTGGGTATATAGGTGTGGTTTGAAGCGCTGAAGTTGAGGGTTGCTTTTTTTGGTGAAATGATGGCGAGGTTAATTAATAATTCAGGAGTCGAAAACGATCTTCCGCCGATGTCGTATATTTTATCTTTGTTCTCTAGTTTTGAGCCGTAAGACTCGTGCGTCAAGTAGCCACTTTCCTGGTTCAATAGGCGTATTAATTTTTCGTGACCTTTTATTTTTTCAAATGTAATAATAGCTTGCTTAATGATCAGGAAGCCGTCTTCGTCCATCTTTTCTAGAAAGTTTGGGTTCTGATTTTTTATTGAGTAAATTACTGGTTTTTCTATTAAGTTAAGCACAAAATTAAATAGTTCGATATAGTATTTGTCTTGGATGTTTTCGTTTGGCGGTATATTTATATGTGAAATAACTCCGCCTGCATTATCGAAATCGATAGCGCCAAAGGATTCTGTAATGTCAATTGAAAAATTCATTTTGCTATCTCGATTACAAACTGATCACGTTGTTTTGATTCGATTTGGCTACCATCAATTGAAAAGGGGGCGGATTTATTTCCTTCAACGAAAACAAATTAACTCCCCTCTGATTGCAGTTTGGCAACTAGAGCGGGTATTCACACCGCCATGGAGTGGTGAGAAGTTCTGGGTCGATGTCAAGCTTCTCAAGAAGTGCGTTGATTTCCGCCTCAGAGTTCATGGTCTCTATTTTTAAGAGATTGATGTCTCGGTTGTCCACGCCGTCACTTATTTCAAGTGTTTCGGTTGGGATTGTAAATATTACTGTTGCATATCGGAAATTTTTCGATTGATGGATAAAGTCGTAATACTGATATGGATCACTGGTAAATGTGTATTTGTAAATGGCGTGTGCTGAAATCCATTTTCTTAGTGAAGGGTCTTCGGATTCTAGCTCTTGCGCAATGTTGTTGTAACCTGTTCCGTCGAGCCCAAACCATACACTTCGTGGGATACATTTCTGTTTTGTCATTTTTGACCCTGGAACCGGTATGGCCAGCGTATTCCTACGCCGATCTGAATTGGTTGAGAAAATAAATCTGTCGTATTTTTGTAATGTTTTAGAGTTTTTAGTTGGCCGCAGGTTGAAATGTAGCAAAAAGGTGACAGATCTATTTTCAATATCTTTGGGGCTGTGGAAATAATCTATCTCCTTTGATCGCTGTCCGGATTGCTGTGAGCGTCTGGTGAACTCCGCTGCGGATTATATCTATATAAGAAAATCTGTTGAGAATTATATGTTTGAAAATTTAGTTAGGGCTTCCAAAATTTAATCCTTTCCATGTGGCGCTCAATGTCATCCATATTGTCGTCCCGTAGTGTCGAATCAAAATTCTTGCTTATGATTTTTCTTATTTTGGCAAGGCGTTGGGTGACCCCTTCGTTATCAATGAAATCAGTGGTGGCTTTTTGGTAGTCTTCGATCGGTTTGCCGGAGTAATAGCTGCCCATATTGTGCAGTGAAATTAATATGAACTCGATATCTACAAGGACTTCGAGAGCATCTTCTCCATTAAGTGCTATTTCTTTGTTGGTTTCTAACATTCTTTCCGCCGATTAAATGTGGGGTTTAAGCGCCACATTTCCTTTGGTCGTAAGATCTGTTGTGCCGTATCTACAGGTCTTTACCCATTCAGGTTGGATAGCAGAAGGGCATTTTAAAAAAAAGGGAGTGAATTTATTTTCAGTGTCTTTTGTAAAGTGTGAAAAATAAATTTCCCTCTTGCTTTATTTGCTTTGGCTGTATTGGTGAGTGCTGGGTTTTAAATGTCTGTATCTCACGATTCGATCATGAATGATTCAATTTTTTTAATGAATTCAATTTTGCTTTTGGTTCTGAATTCACCAAGAAAAACTTCGGAGTTTTTAACCGGTTTTCCTTTTTGGTCATAATCGATTTTCAGGAAATCAATTACAAACTCTCCGTTGGGGTCGCCCTCTGGTTCTACTCTAGAATCGAAGCAGTGCCCGCTACTTCGACGCACTCCGCCCAATAGTACTGAGCAAGTGAACTAGTCGCTGGTTTCTGGCGTTAATTCAACTTCAAAAAGGTTGTTGATTGTTACTGTCCAACCGCTTGGGACTCGAATTGGTTGAAGATTATATTGTAGTTTGGGTCTCATTTGAAATTTATACACTTGAAAATTTGCGTCAAAAGGAAGAATTATTTTTCAAGTTTTTTGGAGTATGCTTGGGTAATGAGTTAGTGGTCTTTATTCTCATTTTTTCGGAGATGGTAAAGTAATTTCGTTTATCTGAAAAGTAATACTTTATATTGTTTATTTGGAAGAAGGCTGGCCTTGAGATTTTTTTAGTAAGTTTATGAGTTCTGGGTAAGAGTCAATTTCTTCGTCGGACAGGTTGTTTATGATTTTCTGTATTTTATTAGAGTATTTTTCCTCAATGACTGCTTCCGTCCAGTCAAGTTCGGAAGCTGCGGCGATTGCTACCTCTGAAAACTTGGACTCAAGAAGTTTTTTTAGAATTTCAATTGCTTCGGGCGATCGTAGCTCTCCGAGAGCAGCAGCACTTCTTTCTTGCCAGTACTCTTCTTTCGAAAGTATTGTTTCATTAAGCTGCTGCCAGTCCATAGCGCTGAATTTTCCTAAAACTCCATGAGCTACCTGTTCAGTAACGTACTCATTCCAATTTGAATCTTCATTTGGCCCAAGCCAGTAGTTGAGCTCTTCGTAAGCTTTGCTATCCATAAGTTACCTCTTTTTAAATTGGTGGGGACATAGGCGAATCGCCAGCCGGAAATGAAGATGTCACGACTCCGTTGTCTTTCAGTACCTGCCACTGAACACCGTCGACTGTTTTGGTGTGTAAAGTGGTTTTAACTCCATCCACTTCTCGCATAAACACGCCTGGTGTTGCGGATACTTCGTCAGTAACCCAGAGTATTTTATCGTTGCTCCATGTTTCTGGGGCTAATGTGTGCTTCCCACCTTTCTTGGCTGACATGCCGACAGTTCCGTCTTTTCGCTCAAGAATCATTTTGAAATCTTCGACTTTTATCGTGCCGTCAGGATTTTTCTGCAGAACGGTCATTTGGTGATTTTTAGACTTCAATACTTCAGACGAGTGTCCACCAATTGGTTTGTTGCTATTTGGACTGCGTGTGCCGAACAAAATTTTATTTTGCATCTGGGCAGGCAGCGCCCCGGAATAGGGTCGATTGTATGGATCAGGTGGTTTTCGTCCTTCGTCATGCTCGGCTTTTTCTGAATCATCAGGCTTCTTACCTTGAGATCCGTCTTCCGCACCAGGGCAATTATTCAACCCCAACGGATCCACCCACCCCGTAGGGTTAGGCACGTACTGGTAGCTATTCAAACCGCCTGCAAGCTTGATCGGATCCGGCGTCAAAAACCGCCCAGTGCCAGGATTGTAGTAGCGGTGCCGATTGTAATGTAACCCCGTCTCGGCGTCGAAATACTGACCTTGGAAGCGCAGCGGATTATCGATCTCGCTGACGTCCAGCGCCGCGAGGTTACCGTAGGCGCGGTACTTGGCCGACCACATGATCTCGCCACTGTAGTCGGTGAGTTCCTGCGGTGTGCCCAGATGATCGAGTTGGTAGTAAAACGGCGTGGCTTTGCGCGGGCCTTCGCCATCTAGCATCGCCAGTGGGCGGAAGCTGCCGGGCTCATAGATGTAGCTGCGGTAGCAGTTTTCGGCGCTTTCAGCGATCAGACGTTCGCCTTGCCACAGGAATTCCGTGGTGTGGCCGTCGACGGTTTTTTCGACGCGGCGACCAAAGGCGTCGTATTTGTAGGACGCGGTGCTACCGCCCGGCAGGCTTACGCCGATGAGACGGTGCTGGCAGTCGTATCTGTATTCGGTAACGAGTTTCTGGCCGGCGCCACGACGTTCGCGGATCAGGTTGCCGTAGGCATCGTAGTCGTAATGACGGTCGCCTTGCATCAGCAGGCGGTTGCCTTTGACATTGGCGAGGTTGGCGGTGCCTTCGTTGTTCTGTCCAAGCAGGTTACCAGCCGGGTCGTGGGCGAAGCTTTCCGGTGTGGCGCCGCGCACGCTGATGAGTCGGTCGAGCGGGTCGTAGTGGTAGCTGCGCTTGCCTTTGCGGCTGTCATCGATACCGGCGAGGTTGCCGTTGGCATCGTAGTTGTAGCGTCGCTGGAACAGGTTTTTATCACGCTGGCCGACGGTGTGAGCTTGCAGGCGGCCTTGTTCGTCGTATTGATATTGGCTGAGCAGCAGGCCTTGTTGACGCTGTTGTTCGCGACCGGCGCTGAACTGGTGAGCGGTGAGACGTGAGCCGTTGAGGTCGATGCTGCTCAGGCGTCCGCCGGACAGGTGGCGGTAGTCGAGTGTGCTGCCATCCGGTAGGCGACAATGGCTCAGCTGGCCGACGCTGTCGTACTCGTAGCGCAGGGTGCCCCAGCCTTGGTGTTCCTCGATGAGGCGGTCTTGCAGGTCGTACTTGTAGGCGAGCGGCCAGTGGCCGTCGTCGACGTTTACGAGGCGACCGAGGGCGTCGTAGCTGTAATGAATCTCCTCGCCATCGGCGAGGGTTTTTACCAGCAGACGGCCAGCGGCGTCGCGTTGATACTCGGTAACGAGTTCGCTGCCGTCATCGCCGAATTCGGTTTTCTTCAGCAACTGGCCGTTGAGGTCGTATTCGTAGGCCGTGCGGCGACCGTCGAAGCCGGTTTCCTGCTGGATCAGGCCGTTCGCGTAGTAATCGAGCTGGTAATGCTCGCCGCGCTCGTTTTCGATGTCGGTGAGCAACAGACGCGAGTTGTCGTAGCGGTAGCCCAGTTGGCTGCCGTCCGGATTGATGCGGCGGCTGACCAGGTGCAGGTTGTCGGCGTATTCGTAGCGGGTGATACGGCCGAGCTCGTCGCGTTCGGTGGTGACGTTGCCATAGGCGTTGTAGGTGAAGGCACGTGTTGCACCGCCCGGCAGCGTGACTTGTGCCAGGCGGTTGGCCGCATCCCATTGGTAGTGGGTGATGGCGCCGGATTCTTCCTGGCGGGTAATCTGCCGACCCAGTGCGTCGTAGCGATATTTGCGTTGACCGCCGTCCGGCAGGCGTTCTTCCAGTAAGTGTCCGAGATTGTTCCAGCCGAGTTGATGGCGGCTGCCGTCGGGGTGGCGGATCTCCAGCAGGCGACCCTGGGCGTCGTAGCTGTATAGCGTGGCATTGCCATCCGGGTCGATTTGCTGGGTGATGTCGCCCTGACGGTTGCGTTGGTACTTCCAACTGGCTTTGCCGCGATGAACATCGCTGACGAAACCATTGATGTATTCATACGTGGTGGCTTCGTCTTCCGGCGGGATGACAGCAGTCATCAGTCCGTTGTCGTCGTACCGGTATTCGGTGACAGCACCCAAAGGATCCTTTTCCGCGATCAACTGACCTTTGTCGTTGTAGGCCTTCAGATGTTCGGCGCCGTCCGGGTCGATCTTGCTGATCAGTCGCGCCTGGTCGTCATGGGTGTAGACCTCTTCGCTGCCATCGGCGTTGGTTACCGTTACGCTGCCTTTATCGTCCCAGGCGTAGTGCGCTTCCATCTGCGAGAAGTTGGCCCAGTGACGGATGCAGCGAGACAGTTTGCCTTCGTTCTCCCACTCCCAGTAGA
This sequence comes from Pseudomonas sp. m6p, assembly GCF_055760375.1. Classification (NCBI taxonomy): domain Bacteria; kingdom Pseudomonadati; phylum Pseudomonadota; class Gammaproteobacteria; order Pseudomonadales; family Pseudomonadaceae; genus Pseudomonas; species Pseudomonas sp. m6p. The sequence continues at coordinate 3,303,619 of NZ_CM147084.1, read as the reverse complement.
AGGCCGCGCCGCCTGCCAGTTGGCGCTCCAGAATCACGTGCTGATCGTTGTAGCGATAGCGCTCGGCTTCGCCGGCCGCGTTCTACATCTCGATCATAGATGCTGAGCATCAGTGTTGTTTGAGCTTGTTCTGAAAGTAATCTTCGTAATTGGATAATATTGTTTTCCAGTTTTCGTATAGTAGTTCCTCAGAGCCGACTGCACCTTCAGGTAATGGCATATATCTAACTATTGGTGCAATTTCTTCCGGGTAGTCAAGATCTGCATATAATTCTTCTATGCTTTCAAAGGGGTCTTTTGATAGGTCTTTATTTTCGTATAAATAAGAAAGAGTCAAATAAATCCAAGGTTTGATTGCTTCTTCTTCAGTTTCTACTTGATGCGAGTCTTTGTTGATGAGGGTTTGCAATAATTCTCGCAGTAATTGATGCTCTGTCGCGTTCAAAGTGGCGATTTCATAGGCCTCCGGAGGAGAGGTTTTTGTCAGTCCGTTGCAGATATAGTCAGAAATACCTTGCTCATTGATGAAGCCTTTTTTCAGGCCAACGTTTAGTTGAGACCAATTTAACCAAGGGGTTTTGGAAAATGTGTAGTTGCCGTTTAGGGGTAGTAGATTCATTTGTTTACTTTGGAAGCCTCGATGGTATTTGATTCGGGGTGCCGGTTATTCTTCCGTCAGGTATGAATCTTTGATGTGTTAATTCCATCTTTGAATTAACAATCCACTCAAAGATTCCGGGTTTGTTATTCATCGATCCCGGCATTTGTGTGAGGGTGTTATTTGTACCGTCACCTCCGCGGAGAGGAAATACTCTCCCTTTATCAGGTATTTGGTCAACTACGTAACTAGGCGCTCGGTGCATAGGATCGTCTTTTAAAGCGCTGCCGATGGGTTTAGCACTTTTAATTTCGTCGGCGGCATATCCCGCGCGAAGGCGCTCAAAGCGTGCCGCGTTGTAACCCGATTGATCCTGAGGTTTAGGTGAATTCGGAGTGCCTTCATCAATAGTGGCTGCGGTCGATGGGGTTTTCGCACCACCTGTGGATGAGGAATTATTATCGGGACAGACACTCAACCCCAACGGATCCACCCACCCCGTAGGGTTAGGCACGTACTGGTAACTGTTCAGCCCACCTGCAAGCTTAATCGGATCAGGCGTCAAAAACGTCCAGTGCCCGGATTGTAGTAGCGGTGCCGGTTGTAATGTAACCCTGTCTCAGCGTCGAAATACTGACCTTGGAACCGCAGAGGGTTATCGATTTCACTGACATCCAGCGCTACCAGATTGCCGTACGCACGGTATTTCGCCGACCACATGATCTCACCGCTGTAGTCGGTGAGTTCTTGCGGTGTACCAAGGTGGTCGAGTTGGTAGTAAAACGGCGTGGCCTTGCGCGGGCCTTCACCATCGAGCATCGCCAGTGGGCGGAAGCTGCCAGGCTCATAGATGTAACTGCGGTAGCGGTTTTCTGCGTTTTCGGCGATCAGCCGCTCGCCTTGCCACAGGAATTCGGTGGTGTGACCGTCGACGGTTTTTTCGATGCGGCGGCCGAAGGCGTCGTACTTGTAACTCGCGGTACTGCCGCCCGGCAGGCTGACGCCGACGAGGCGGTGCTGGCAGTCGTAGCGGTACTCGGTGACGAGTTTCTGGCCGGTGCCACGGCGTTCGCGGATCAGATTGCCATAGGCGTCATAGTCGTAATGGCGGTCGCCTTGCATCAGCAGACGGTTGCCTTTGACGTTGGCGAGGTTGGCCGTGCCTTCGTTGTTCTGACCCAGGAGGTTACTCGCCGGATCGTGGGCGAAGCTTTCCGGCGTAGCGCCGCGCACGCTGATCAGCCGATCAAGTGGGTCGTAGTGATAGCTGAGAAAAAAGGGGACGGATTTACTTTCTGAAAAGGGGGCTAAGAAAGGCTGTCTTCAAAAAGACTTTTGAATCAAAAAAAGGGGGGCAAGCCGGAAAATAAATCTGTCCCTTTTTTGCAAGCGAAATAAATCGGTAAACTTTTTTTTGCCTGTTTTTGTCCTTTGATTTGTCTATAAAAATGCTATCCATCAGTTACGGTTCTTGTTGTGTGTGCTGCAACTATTTATACATTCAGGTTTTCGTGAGGATACCTCTGGTTGAAACTTTGTGCAAAAGCTCCTGGATAATCTCTTCCATATGGCCTCGGTCCGTTACTTTTCTATAATTTGTATACTCGATAGCCTGCGTCGAAGTCGCTTATCATATGAGAATTGCTAAAGTTAGTATCGAATACTCCCTGGATTTCAGGTTGGGAGCGATTTGCTTGTGAGTTCAATATTTCTACTGATTTCTGAAGTTCTTCGTATGTGGGTATATAGGTGTGGTTTGAAGCGCTGAAGTCGAGGGTTACTTTTTTTGGTGAAATTATTGCGAGGTTAATTAATAATTCAGGAGTTGAAAACGATCTTCCGCCGATGTCGTATATTTTATCTTTGTTCTCTAGTTTTGGGCCGTAAGACTCGTGCGTCAAGTAGCCATTTTCCTGGTTCAATAGGCGTATTAATTTTTCGTGACCTTTTATTTTTTCAAATGTGATAATAGCTTTCTTAATGACCAGGAATCCGTCCTCGTCCATCTTTTCTAGAAAATTTGGATTCTGGTTTTCTATTGAAGAAATTACCGGTTTGTCTATTAAGTTAAGTACAAAATTAAATAATTCGAGTCGAAATTTATCTTGAATATTTTCGTTCGGGGGTATATTTATATGTGAAATAACTCCGCCGGCATTATCGAAATCGATAGCGCCAAAGGATTCTGTAATGTCAACTGAGAAATTCATTTTGCTCTCTCGATTACAAACTGATCAAGTTGTTTTGATTCGATTTGGTTGCCGTCAATTGTTTTAAAGCCTTTTGGATCGACTTTGGTTTGTGAAACTATTCTTAGCCCTAATTCATCTATTCTTTTTAGTGATTTCTTTATGTATTTGTTTGCGAATGCGCTGCCTGTAATAGTGATTTTTCCATTTTCGGATAATACCCTTAATATTTCTGGGTTTAAAGGGTCGTAGCCGTAAGGGTTATCCATGTTGATATGACTTTGTGATCCTGATTTTATACCCGACAAATCCGTTGCATTCCCAGCGTGTACTCCCGGAGCTTTAGGATCAATATCGATATTGTAATAACCCTCTATCGGATTTGTACCGGCACCAATGTTTAAAGAACCATCAGCTTCTGCGGGTTTGTCTAAATATCTGCCGCTACCCGGACACTGATTAAGCCCAAGAGGATCCACCCAGCCTGTGGGGTTTGAGACATACAGGTAATTATTCAACCCCCCAGCAAGCTTGATCGGATCCGGCGTCAAAAACCGTCCAGTCCCCGGATTGTAGTAGCGATGCCGGTTGTAGTGTAGGCCCGTCTCGGAATCGAAATACTGACCCTGGAAGCGCAGCGGGTTATCAATCTCGCTGACGTCCAGCGTAGCGAGGTTACCGTAGGCGCGGTATTTCGCCGACCACATGATCTCGCCACTGTAGTCGGTGAGTTCCTGCGGTGTGCCGAGGTGATCGAGTTGGTAGTAAAACGGCGTGGCCTTACGTGGGCCTTCGCCATCGAGCATCGCCAGTGGGCGGAAGCTACCGGGTTCGTAGATGTAGCTGCGGTAGCGGTTTTCGGCGCTTTCCGCGATCAGTCGTTCGCCTTGCCACAGGAACTCCGTGATCTGGCCGTCGACGGTTTTTTCGATGCGTCGGCCGAAGGCGTCGTATTTGTAGGACGCGGTGCTCCCACCCGGCAGGCTTACGCCGATTAGGCGGTGCTGGCAGTCGTAGCGGTATTCGGTGACGAGTTTCTGGCCGGTACCACGGCGTTCGCGGATCAGGTTGCCGTAGGCATCGTAGTCGTAATGGCGGTCACCCTGCATCAGCAGGCGGTTGCCTTTGACATTGGCGAGGTTGGCGGTGCCTTCGTTGTTCTGTCCAAGCAGGTTACCAGCCGGGTCGTGGGCGAAGCTTTCCGGTGTGGCGCCGCGCACGCTGATAAGTCGGTCGAGTGGGTCGTAATGGTAGCTGCGATTGCCTTTGCGGCTGTCATCGATACCGGCTAGGTTGCCGTTGGCGTCGTAGTTGTAGCGACGCTGGAACAGGTTCTTGTCTCGCTGGCCGACTGTGTGCGCTTGCAGGCGACCCTGTTCGTCGTACTGGTATTGGCTGAGCAGCAGGCCTTGCTGGCGCTGTTGTTCACGACCGGCGCTGAACTGGTGAGCGGTGAGACGTGAGCCGTTGAGGTCGATGCTGCTCAGGCGTCCGCCGGACAGGTGGCGATAGTCGAGTTTGCTGCCATCCGGGAGGCGGCAGTGGCTAAGCTGGCCAACGCTGTCGTACTCGTAGCGCAGGGTGCCCCAGCCTTGGTGTTCCTCGATGAGGCGGTCTTGCAGGTCGTACTTGTAGGCGAGCGGCCAGTGGCCGTCGTCGACGTTTACGAGGCGACCGAGGGCGTCGTAGCTGTAGTGAATCTCCTCGCCATCGGCGAGGGTTTTTACCAGCAGACGGCCAGCGGCGTCGCGTTGATACTCGGTAACGAGTTCGCTGCCGTCATCGCCGAATTCGGTTTTCTTCAGCAACTGGCCGTTGAGGTCGTATTCGTAGGCCGTGCGGCGACCGTCGAAGCCGGTTTCCTGCTGGATCAGGCCGTTCGCGTAGTAATCGAGCTGGTAATGCTCGCCGCGCTCGTTTTCGATGTCGGTGAGCAGCAGACGCGAGTTGTCGTAGCGGTAGCGCAGTTGGCTGCCGTCCGGATTGATGCGGCGGCTGACCAGGTGCAGGTTGTCGGCGTATTCGTAGCGAGTGATGCGGCCGAGTTCGTCACGTTCGGCGGTGACGTTGCCATAGGCGTTGTAGGTGAAGGCACGTGTTGCACCGCCCGGCAGCGTGACTTGTGCCAGGCGGTTGGCCGCATCCCATTGGTAGTGGGTGATGGCGCCGGATTCTTCCTGGCGGGTAATCTGCCGACCCAGTGCGTCGTAGCGATACTTGCGTTGGTCGCCGTCCGGCAGGCGCTCCTCAAGCAAATGGCCGAGATTGTTCTAGCCCATTTGATAGCGGCTGACTATGTATGTTGATTAGTTTCTGTCTAGAACCAAGGAGCTCACGAGCTAGATTGATGCAAATGCCTGGATTATAAGAAAATCTACGCCTCGGCAAGGTGATTGATGTACATGCCACCTTCGGAGACCGAGATACAGATATCTGTTCGGGGCTAGACCACGTCTAGAAAATCGAATGTAGAATGCCCCTTGCCGCTTATCAGATAGTTCAGGGTTGAATAAGTCAGGTTCTAAGTTCGACGTATTCTTTAAAGAATGAATAAAAGTTATCTGCTATTTTTTTTGACGGTTTTTTCTTAAACAGATCGTAGCTAATGATCTGGCCGTTTCCTGTGGGTCCACAATCTATTACCCAGCAAACTTCGTCATCCTTTAAGTAAATCACTGCGAAGTTGCTAGGTAGTTCAAATTCTGATCGACAGTACACGGTGCTGTAATTTACAGTTCCGCCATTATCTAAGGTCGCATCATTGTTCTCAATTCCACATATTTCTGAGCCTGCTGCTCCACCGCCACCGCATACACTCAAGAAATCAACGAAATCTTCAGGTAGTTTTAAGTCTAAAATGATTTCGAGCTTTTTAATTTGCTCAGTAGTGGCGGAGCCGAGCCAAAAAGTTTCTTCGTCGGAGTTGTCGAGCTTTGTTATCAAATCTTGATAGTTATGCATGGGTTTCCTCACTCAAAGTCTTTGGCTCGTTCTTTCCAATATGCTTTTCTAAATTTTGAATACTGTAATTCTAGCTTTGGGTCATTCCTGAAGCTATCACCGTCTTCAATAGTGCCATGAAGTTCTTTATGGTATTTCTTGTGTACGGTTCCGGTTAACTCCACCATCGGCCCTGGCTCATCGCCTGTAACGTGGTGAAGGTTGATGTATTTCCCATCTGGACCAATGGGAGCGTTTCCGTTTTTCATCAGGTCCAGGTTACTCCATCCGTCTTCTTCGATTTTTTTGCGTATTCTAGGGTCAACGCTCTTGTCAATTGTAGTAGGAACCCCAGGCTCTACGTCCATAGTATTTTTATAGACCTTACGACCCAATACCTCCTCTGGTTTGTACTTGGTGCTGGAAAATTTGCGAACATCTTTTTCGGGAGCTGGCACCTCATCGGGACATTCTCCAGGGACGCAGTTCAACCCCAGCGGATCCACCCACCCCGTAGGATTTGGCACGTACTGGTAGTTATTCAATCCACCCGCAAGCTTGATCGGATCCGGCGTCAAAAACCGTCCAGTGCCCGGATTGTAGTAGCGGTGCCGGTTGTAATGTAACCCTGTCTCGGCATCGAAATACTGACCCTGGAAGCGCAGTGGGTTGTCGATTTCTGCGACGTCCAGGGTTGCCAGATTGCCATATGCACGGTATTTCGCCGACCACATGATTTCGCCGCTGTAGTCGGTGAGCTCTTGAGGGGTGCCGAGGTGGTCGAGTTGGTAATAGAACGGCGTCGCCTTCAGGGGACCTTCACCATCGAGCATCGCCAGTGGGCGGAAGCTGCCTGGTTCGTAGATGTAGGTGCGATAGCGATTCTCAGCGCTTTCGGCGATCAGGCGTTCACCTTGCCAGAGAAACTCTGTGGTTTGGCCATCAACGGTCTTCTCAATGCGGCGGCCAAAAGCGTCGTACTTGTAGCTTGCGGTGCTGCCACCGGGAAGGGTGACGTCAATCAGACGATGCTGGCAGTCATAGCGGTATTCGGTGACCAGTTGCTGTCCGGCCCCACGACGTTCGCGGCTTAGATTACCGTAGGCGTCATAGTCGTAATGTCGATCGCCTTGCATAAGCAGGCGATTACCTTTGACGTTGGCGAGGTTCGCAGCCGGCAGATCGTTTTGACCGAGCAAGTTGCCAGCCGGGTCATGAGCGAATGTTTCGGGTATAGCGCCGCGAACGCTGACCAGACGATCCAGTGGGTCGTAGTGGTAGCTGCGGTTTCCTTTGCGGCTGTCATCGATGCCGGCCAGATTACCGTTGGCGTCGTAGGCGTAGCGGCGCTGGAACAGATTGCGCTCTTGCTGACCTACTGTGTGTGCTTGAAGCCTTCCCTGTTCATCGTATTGATATTGGCTAAGCAGTACGCCTTGTTGGCGCTGCTGCTCGCGGCCAGCGTCGAACTGGTGCGTAGTCAGGCGCGAACCGTTGAGGTCGATGCTGCTCAGCCGACCACCGGAGAGGTGGCGATAATCGAGTGTACTGCCATCAGGGAGTCGGCATTGGCTCAGTTGGCCAATGTTGTCGTACTCGTAACGCGTGGTGCCCCAACCTTGGTGCTCAGTGATCAGACGATCTTGTACGTCGTACTCATAGGCGAGGGGCCAGTGGCCGTCGTCGACGTTTACCAGGCGACCCAAAGCATCGTAGCTGTAATGGATTTCTTCGCCATCAGCGAGGGTTTTGACCAGCAAGCGGCCAGAGGTATCGCGCTGATACCCGGTCACCAGCTCACTACCGTCGTCACCAAACTCGGTTTTCTTCAACAGTTTGCCGTTGAGGTCGTACTCATAGGCGGTACGGCGCCCGTCGAAACCGGTTTCCTGCTGGATCAGCCCATTTGAGTAGTAATCGAGTTGATAGTGTTCGCCGCGTTCGTTTTCGATGTCGGTGAGCAGCAGGCGTGCGTTGTCGTAGCGGTAGCGCAGTTGGCTGCCGTCCGGATTGATACGACGGCTGACCAGATGAAGGTCGTCGGCGTATTCATAGCGAGTGATGCGCCCCAGTTCGTCGCGTTCTGCAGTGACGCGGCCGTATGGGTTGTAAGTGAACGCACGGGTAGCGCCGCCCGGCAGCGTGATCTGTGCCAGTCGATTGGCGGCATCCCATTGGTAATGGGTGACTGCTCCGGTTTCTGCCTGGCGGGTGATTTGTCTGCCGAGCGCATCGTAGCGGTACTTGCGCTGGCCGCCGTCCGGCAGGCACTCCTCCAGCAATTGGCCGAGGTTGTTCCAGACCAGTTGGTGGCGGCTGCCGTCGGGATGGCGGATCTCCAACAGGCGTCCTTGGCGATCATAGGTGTAGTGCGTTGAGTTGCCGTCCGGGTCGATTTGTTCAGTGATATCGCCCTGGTCGTTACGCCAGTAGATCCATTTGGCGGTACCACGATTCACCACACGGACAAAGCCCTTGTAGTACTCGTAGGTGGTCGGCGCGTCTTCTGGCGGGATCACCGCGATCAAACGGCCGGCTTCGTTGTACTGATACTCCGTGACTGCCCCCATTGGGTCTTTATCGGCGATCAGTCGGCCTTTGTCGTCATAGACTTTTAAGTGCTCGGCACCATCCGGATCAACTTTGGCGACGAGTCGCGCCTTGTCATCGTGGCTATATACCTCTTCGCTGCCATCGGCGTTGGTAACGGTGACGCTGCCTTTGTCATCCCACGCATAGCGCGCATCCATCTGAGAGAAGCTGGCCCAGTGATGGATGCAACGTGCGGACTTGCCTTCCTTTTCCCACTCCCAATAGAAGCTTGCGCCCCCGGCGAGTTGTCGCTCAAGGATGACGTTTTGCTCGTTGTAGGCATAACGCTCGGACTCTCCGAGAGAGTTTGTGGCTTTCACCAACCGATGATGAATATCGTATTCATAGGTGGTCAGCGTCTGAACGGTGTTCCAAGCGTCTTCGAGATTGTCCGCCGGTAGGAATTGCTGATAGTCGATGGCGACAATGTGCTTTCGGTCGTACCGGACAAGCAATGCACGACCAGCACCGTTATCCACGCGCTTGATTCGACCATGGATGTCACGGGTGATATGCAGGCGGTTGTCGTAGTTGTCGCTGATAGCGATCAGCGTTGCGCCTTTACTGTTGAAGCGGAAGTGATAGAAGAGCGGCTTTTCGCCGGCCTGAGTCAGTACCAGCTCGGACGGATCGTCGCCAAGGAAGATGGCTGCTTCTGAAAGGCTATTGGTGATTGCCGGACGCTGTACGCTGGGCAGGGGAAATGTGGTGACCCGGTTTTCGTGATCGGTCCACACCACCTCGTCGCCATTGATGTCCACCCTTTGAGCGAGAGCGTGACTCCAGCCATAGCCTAGACCGCAGTCGATTTCAGCCGCGCTGGTTCGGTAGAGTCGAGTCCAACTGAATGGCAGCAGGCCACCGAGTTCACCGTCGGTAATGGTTAGCAGCTCTTCACCGGTGACCATCGAGACCGGGCAGCCGTTGGTGCAGGTCTTCTTCGCGCAGGTCGCGCTTTTGTCATCGGGTGTCTTGGACTGATCAGGAACGTCGTCGACTTTTTCTTTAGGTTGCAGAGTGGACTGGTTCTTTTTCTTGTCCCTCGGGAACGAAGAGGCGTCTTTGACTTCCTGCTTCGGAGTATCTGCAGTTTTAGGCAGTTGCTTTTTGGGCGGCAGCCCCTCTACATGGCTTTTGGGTTCAGCTTTCCGCGAGCCAGCTTTCGGCGCTTCGGTGGTGGCTTCATCGATTTTCAGCGCTGCGGTTTTGGCGGGCTTCATCGGCACATTCTTAGCGCTGGCGATGATGGGCTTCGACACTTCCGCGTGGGCGGGCAGGGCGTGTTTGTTGCTGAGTGTCATCAAAGTAGACGCAAGGTCTTCAAGGTACTTGACCGCTTCTCCCGATTTGACGGTGGACAGGACTTTGGTGCCCGCTCTCACGGCCAGTCCGGCGCCACCGGTCAGGCAGATGCCCACCAGTACGTTGATCAGGAATTCCGAGGCGATGGCAGTCATCACGTCGACAACCACCTGCGGCGGTAGCATGCCGACCCAAGCAACAATGGCGGAGACGTAGATGAACATCAGCGGCTCGTCGCTGAGGATCAACAGCCCTGAAGCAATCGACTCCTTGGAGGCTGCATAGAGTTTGTCGATCTCGACGTCCGACAAGTACTTTTTCAGTTTTTCGTAATTTTTCCTCGGATTGGCGAGCAGCTCGAACAGGCTTTTGATGTCGTCCCACAGACGAAGCAGAGCTTTCTCAAAACCATCCAGTGCCCGTTTGAGCAAAATGACCGAACGCCCGGCACGGTCTGCCGCCGAGTAGCTGGCCCATTGCGGCTGAAACTTGCTCGACCATTCGCTTTGCAGCCAGCTGTCAAGTTTGCCGATAACGCCTTGATAGGAGTCATAGAGCGCTTTGACGTCGTTCTGCGAGACATTGGGAAAGAATGTGATGCGATAGGTCTGACCCTTCTTGCAGCCTTCAACCACCTTGATACCGCTTGGACCGATCATGGTTTCGATAACCGGTCCGGTAACGTCGTCGTAGAAGGTGCCTTTGGTCACTGGCTCGAGTTTCACCGGAGTATTGCCGATAGGGACAAATCGCGCAGACTCAAACATATGGATCAGTGTGAAATCACCCACCAGTGGGCAGGTCGCATAGGTTTCCACGGCGCCGGTTTTAGTCTTGCGTTTAGTCACGCTGACTTCATTGCCGACTTTGAAAGTCTGGTCGACATCCAGCGCCCAGCCTGTCCAGAAACCGTCAGCCCAGTCCTTGTAATCGCTCAGGCAGTTTTTGAAGTCTTTGAGAATCAGACTCACGTCAGGTGTTTTGGCATCCAGCACGCGCAGGACCAATGTACCAATCGGGGTATTCATGACGTGACTTCCTTTGTCAGCTCAGCGGCAAGACGCTCTGCCATCTCTTCTGTATTTGGGTTTTGGCGTACGAAGCGCTCGACCTTTCTACGCAGGTTGGCTTCGGGAAATTCGAAGTACAGCTCCGGACAATCCTCCGATAGCCACTGCATCAGGTTCTCGACGACGGTGGTGTGATCCTTTTTAGCGAGGGCATCCAATAGCGTTTGGGGAATCTCCCACCAGGGCCACTCTTTTGCGGGAGGTACCGCTCTTCGGCCGACTTCGAGAGTCTGTCCGTTAATCAGGTAGCGTTGGAACACGGGCAGCAATTCACCTGCCGTAGCACCTAACCCTTCGATGATCGGATGAAAATGTCGACCATCCCAGAACCTGAAAAACACTTCAGTAGCGTCCGGCATTTTTACCTGAGTCAGGCTGCGCAAATGCTCCAGCACCGTTTCCGGCGCGCAGGTAGATACCGCTAGCCAACCCCAATCCAAGGCATCGGTTTCAGTAATCCATTGCAGAAAACTGGCATTGGGGCTGATCTCGGCGAGATACGGCATTACGGGAAGCCAATCGGCGTAAGGCGTTCCACTCCAAATAGGCTGCAGTTGTGGTGCGGCATCTTGCTGATAGAAGGGCTTGAGCGGCTCGGCATCGCTCGCTGCGCTGATGATCAAGTACAAACGCTCGCCAGTCTGCAGCGGCTGTTGTGCCAGCCAGTCTTTGGGTGTCAGTCGATCAGATGGCACAGGCACCTGCCTTGCATTTTTCGCATTCTTCGCAGAACGGCGCGTTGCGTTTGAGGGTGTTGATCTGGGCCGGGGTCAGGACCTGGCCGGCCTTGTCGGCGTCCGCCTGTTTCAGCACACCGGGCATCAGCGGGGCGGCGCCGGTGCCGCTGCCGGGGCTGCCGCCGGAGTTCATGTTGATCACCGGGCCGCTCATGGTCACGCCGCCGGCGTCGATCTTGATGAAGCTGCCGCCGCCGACCAGGGTCAGTTCGGCGCCGGCTTCGAGCACGACTTTCATGCCGCTGCTGAGGTGAATTTCCTGGCCAGCGTCGATGAACTGGCCGGTGCCGATCTTGATGTGCTGGTTCACGCCCACGGTCAGGTGGTCGTTGGCGCGGGCTTCGACTTTGCGGTCGGCGTAGACGGTGTGGTGTTCCTCGGCTTTGAATTCCGTGTAGCTGTTCTGCTCGACGGTGTCGTGGCGTTCGTTGCCGACGCGGATTTTCTGGTCGTGCTCGATGTTTTCGTCCCAGTCGCGCTGGGCGTGGAGGAAGATCTGCTCCTGACCTTTCTTGTCTTCGATGCGCAGTTCGTTGTAACCGCCACCGCCCATGGAACTCAGGGTCTTGAAGGTGCTGCGGGTCTTGTTTGCCGGCAGCTCATACGGGACGGTGTTTTCCTTGTGGTACAGGCAGCCGCTGATCAGCGGTTGATCGGGATCGCCTTCAAGGAAGGTGACCAGTACTTCCATGCCGATGCGCGGGATGGCGATGCCGCCGTACTGGGCGCCGGCCCATGCGCTGGAGACGCGCAGCCAGCAACTGGTCTTGTCGTCGGCCTGACCTTCGCGGTCCCAGTGGAACTGGACTTTGACCCGGCCGTACTCGTCGCAGTGAATCTCTTCACCTTTGGGGCCGGTGACCACGGCGCTCTGGCTGCCGAGGATGCGCGGTTTCGGGTGGCGTAGGGGCGGGCGGTTCGGCACGTCCCACGGGGTCGCCTGGAAGCGGTTGCGATAGCCCTGATGGAAGTCATCTTTGAGGGCGGTGGTGTCGCTGGTCACCGACTCTTCGAGCACTTGCGGCTGTTTGCCTTCGTGCAGGACTTCGGTCAGCAGCCACAGGTCGTTCCACTTGGCTTTCGGGTGCTCGGTCAGGGCGAGGAAATGGCCGCTGACCAGCAGCGGCTGATCGCTCTTGCCTTCGGCGAGCTGGAAGTCGCTGCGGTGGCGTTCGAGGGCGCGTTTGGCCAGGTGCTTGCCGCGCTCGCGGTCGATGAACCGGCCCGGGTAGTCGTAGTCTTCGAGGTCTGGCAGGGCGTCGCCGCGGTTTTCGCTTTCCAGGGTCAGGCGCGGTTTTTCGAAGTCGTAATCGCGGCGCGTGGTGCGGCTGGTGCGGGTTTCCAGGCGCAGGTCGAAACGTTTGATCACCGGATTGCTGGCGACCATGCCGGAGTCTTGCTGGTAGGCCACAGGCTGGAGTTTCGGGAACACCGTCTGGTCATCGCCGAACACCAGCTTGTGCGCCGTGGCGCTGTGCTGGAAGTGGTAGTGAATACCTTCTTCCTCGCACAGGCGCTGGATGAAGTGCAGGTCCGATTCATCGTATTGCACGCAGTAGATGCGCTCAGGATAGATCGAACCGGTCTTGAATTCGTAGGCGTTGCTCTGGATGCCGTGCTCTTCGAGAACCATGCCGATGATTTTCGGCACTGTGAGGTTCTGGAAGATGCGTTGATTGACGCGATGGGCCAGGTACGACAATTGCGGGCGCAGGGTCACCGAATAACGGGTCAGGCGCTTGCCGGAATCGCCTTGCGCGGCGCGATAGATCTGGCCGTGAATGCCGCTGCCATCGGGCGACAGCTGCAGGAAGGCCGGTTTGTGCAGCAGGGTTTCGAGGTCCAGCGACGGCTGCTCACTGACCAGCTCCACCTCGAACACAAAAGGCTGGCTGATGGCTTCCCGGCCGGTCAGGGTGAATACCTGAAAATCGGCGGAGAGCCCTTCGATGGTCAGGGCAAAGTGGGTTTCATTGGCCGGCGCGAACATCCCTTGTTCCTCGTGCTGTACAGCGGCGTTCGTCGACTACCGCCAGGCGGTTCAACGCACGCGAAATTCTGGAGGGGCGTAAACAACATCGACCAGCAGGGCTGGTCGATGCTTGTAACGATCAGCCGTAATTAAACGACTGGAGCACGCCAGTCATCGGAGCCCGAAGTACCGGATACTTCGTGGGTCCAGGTGATTTTGCGGTAGGTGAACTGCACTTCTTCCAGGTGGGTGAAGTGCGAGTTGCCTGGATCCTGGCAGTTGTGCATTTTGTTGTTGATGGCGACGATGATCGCGTCTTCCAGTTTGGTGGTGTAGTAGTGCTCTTGAGTACCTTGAGCAGAAGTACGGTACCACTGGATAACGATTTCGCTCATGCGCTCGCCGGAGGTCAGAGCGGCTTGCAGCAGAGGCGAAGCCTTGTCGTAGACCTTGGTGATGATCACTGGCTTGTGAACGCGCTGACCGGTTGGCTGACCGGATTGTGGGTCACGCGGGATGATCACGTCGTGGCTGAAAGCCTGAACCATGACCTGGTCTTCGTGGCCTTCCTGGTAGGTGTTGCCAACGGAGTCGGCGGTGAAGGCGCCGGCAGTGATCAGGCCTTGTTTTTCGCCGGTAACCGACATGTACGCTGGTGTTGCCATGGGGTGCTCTCCTTGCGGATAAATTTAGGGTGCCCGGGAGGCGAAATCGCCCGGTGGGTGCCTGACTGTTATCAAGGAGCGTGCCAGGTTTGTCGAAGGTCCCGGCAGCCGGGGGTGAAGCGGCTGTAGTTTGCGGTTTTGTCGATGTTTTTTATTGAATCGAGATGGAAAGTGCGCAACTTCTTGCGCAGTACTGCGCAAGAAGTTGCGCACTCGGCTGTAAGCCTCTCCGATCAAGGGCTGTAGCGCGATAAGTCACGTTTTTTGCCGGACAAGTGCGCAAGAAGTTGCGCAGTAAGGCCAAGTGCCAGCGTCGAGCGTTTGAAACGATCCACCCAGCGCGACGGTCAATCACTCACGACTGCGCCGCAGGCGTCTGAACATTCCCCACCGCGAGTGAGAACGACATGAAAATCCTGATGGTTTTAACGTCCCACGATCAACTGGGTGATACCGGCAAGAAAACCGGCTTCTGGCTGGAAGAATTCGCCGCGCCGTATTACGTGTTCAAGGATGCCGGCGCGCAACTGACGCTGGCCTCGCCCAAGGGCGGCCAGCCACCGCTGGACCCGAAAAGTGACGAGCCCGATGCGCAGACCGCCGCGACCGAGCGCTTTCGCAAGGATTCTGCCGCCCAGTCGGCACTGTCCTCTACGGTCAAACTGGACACGGTGAAGGCTGCGGATTTCGATGCCGTGTTCTATCCCGGCGGCCACGGCCCGTTGTGGGACCTGGCTGAAGACCGCCATTCGATTGCGCTGATCGAAGCGTTTTACAACAGTGGCAAACCCGTGGCGGCGGTGTGTCATGCGCCCGGGGTGCTGCGCCATGTCAAAGGCGCTGACGGTCAGCCATTGGTCAAGGGTAAGCAGGTGACTGGTTTCAGCAACAGCGAAGAAGAGGCGGTGCAGTTGACCAACGTGGTGCCGTTTCTGGTGGAGGACGAGCTCAAGGCCAAAGGCGGGATTTTCTCCAAGGGCGCGGACTGGTCGAGCTACACCCGTGAGGACGGATTGCTGCTGACCGGGCAGAATCCGGCGTCGTCGGAAGAGACAGCGTTCGCGCTGTTGTCGCGGTTGCGCTAATAGCAAAAGCAAAAGATCGCAGCCTGCGGCAGCTCCTACAGGGGGAAACACATTCCATCTGTAGGAGCTGCTGCAGGCTGCGATCTTTTGATCTTTCAGCGCGAAAGCGCTGCCAGACACTCCTCAATCGAACGCCGCTGCGTCTCGGCATACAACCCCAGCTCATCAATGGTCGCACGCCCCAGCGCCTGTTCGAACGCCTGACGGTTCGAGTGCTCGCCATAGTGCGTCTGCGCCGCGTCCCCAAGGTTCGACTGAAAAATCCCCGCCGCACTCACCGGCAGAAAGTCTTCGTACACCAACGGTTCAGCTTTCACATGACCCTCACGGAGCAAATCCTCCAGCGATGCCGACTTAAGGCTACCCGCCGCCAAGCCTTTTTCCGTAGGGAAATAGCGAAAATACGCCAGCTCCTGTTCACGCATGCCGTCGACGTTGTCCGGAAATTCGCCAAAGTGTCGGGTCATCAGCGTGTTGTAGCGTGCGGCGTTGCCTTCGTTGGGAAAGTCGCCCAGTTCATCGCGCGCGGCATTCAGCAAGCGGTCATACAGCGCTCGGCCTTTGGGCGTCAACGCCGCACCGCGTTGTTCGATTTCGCCGAAACGCGCGCTGTGGCTACCGCGAGTCTCGTGCTGATCGGTGAAAGCGATCGGCTCGTCCAGCGCCTTGAAGCTGGTCTGGCGCAACAGGATCGGGCACTTGCGGCGTGGCGGGCCTTCGATCACTGCTTTCGGGGTTATGCCGTGCACCGGCATCTGCGCCTGGACGATATCGATGTCCAGGGTGCGTGGGGTCAGGTGATTGATGTGCGGGCCTTTGAACGCCACCACATCGGCGATCAGACGGTGCTGGGCGCTGAGGGTCTGGTACTGCGCAGCGGTGACGGTGGCGCTGTGATGCCAGCGAAAGGTTTCCAGTGCCTGCAGGACAAATTGCGCCGCGTCCTCCTCATTCAGCCCACCGGCTGACTCCGCCCGCTCGATCAGCTGCAATGCCGCAGGGGTGAAGATCGAACGCCGGTTCAACACCGATTCGGCAAAACCGCGCAACTCTGGATCTTCGATCAGCTCCAGACGCAGCAACGAAGTGAACACCCGAAACGGGCTGACCTGCAGCGCCGCTTCATGCACCGCGCGAAACGCCGTGGAGTGCACCGGCACACCCGCCGGGGTCAGGTCGTAGTAGCCCACCGGTTGCATGCCCATCACCGCGAACAGGCGCGCGAGGGTCGCGAGCTCTTTGCCGGTGCCGACGCGGATCGCGCCGTGTCGCTCCATGTCCAGGCGCTCGATTTCACCGGTGCTGTCGAGCTGCCGTGCGAGGTCTGGCTGGGCGGCCAGCACTTCACGGTTGGTCTGTTCCACCAACTCCATCAGCGCGCCGTACAACGGCACTTCTTCGCGGTACATGTCGGACATCGCTTTGGAGAAGCGTTGACGGATCAGGTCGGGGCTGACGAAAGGCTGCACGGTCATGAAAAAAATTCCTGCCACGGTCACGTAAAGGATGGAGGAAAAGATCGCAGCCTTCACCGACGGCGGCAAACGAAGAATCCTACGAACTTCATTCTGCCAACGACTGATCCACCAGTTCGATCCAGTGCAAAACCTGCGTGCGTCCGGCGCCGGCCAGATGATTCTGGCAGCCGACGTTGGACGTGACGATCAGCTCCGGGCGCCCGCTTTCCAGTGCATTGAGGCGGTTATCGCGCAATTGCCGGGCGAGGGTCGGTTGCGTCAGCGAATATGTGCCGGCCGAACCGCAACACAGGTGACCGTCCGGCACGGGTGTGAGATTGAACCCGAGGCGGGTCAGCAGCGCCTCGACTGCGCCGCCGAGTTTCAGCGCATGTTGCAGGGTGCAGGGGCAATGCACGGCGATCCGCCGCTGGCGGGCGGCGCACACTTGCTCCAGCGGTTCCTGAGCGAGCAGTTGCACCAGATCCAGCGTTCGCTCACTGATCTGCCGTGCCTTGTCGGCGTAGCGCGGATCCTGCGCCAGCAGATGCCCGTAATCCTTGATGAACGCGCCGCAACCGCTGGCCGTCTGCACGATGGCTTCCGCGCCGTTTTCCAGCTGTGGCCACCACGCGTCGATGTTTTGCCGCGCGCGGTCGAGGCCCTTGGCCTGGGCGTCAAGGTGATAGTCCAGCGCGCCGCAGCAACCGGCCTCAGCCACCGGCGTGACGCTGATCCCTAGTCGATCGAGCACCCGCGCGGTCGCATCATTGGTGTTCGGCGACAGGCCCGGTTGCACGCAGCCTTCGAGCAGCAACACCCGCCGCGCATGGCATGGGGCGGGGCGTGAGCCGGACACTGGGGCGCGTTGCGGCAATTTGCTTTCGAGGATGCGCGGTAACAGCGGCCGGAACGTCGTGCCTACCCGCAGCAGTCCCTTGAATACGCCCGGATTCGGCGCCAGTGCACGCAAGCCCTCGCGCAACAAGCGCTGGGCGGCAGGTCGCGGCACGGCCTGATCGACCACCGCCCGCCCGATATCCAACAGGTTGTGATAGTCAACACCGGAGGGGCAGGTGGTTTCGCAATTGCGGCAGGACAGGCAGCGATCCAGATGCAACTGAGTCTGCTCGGTGGCCGGCGTCCCTTCGAGCACTTGTTTGATCAGATAGATGCGTCCGCGTGGCCCATCGAGCTCATCACCGAGCAACTGATAGGTCGGGCAGGTGGCGTTGCAAAAACCGCAATGCACGCAGGTACGGAGGATTTTTTCCGCCTCGGCCGCACGCGGCAGTTGTCGGGACTCTTCGCTGAGGGTGGTTTGCATGGCTAGAACTCCGCGTACATCCGGCCGGGGTTGAACAGTCCTTGCGGGTCGAGTTGCGTCTTGAGTTGCCGGTGATAACGCATCAGCGTGCGCGGCAGCGGCTGGAACGGTGTGTCGCAGGCGCCATGGGTGAAGCAGGTGGCATGGCCGCCGAGTTCCTGGGCGAGAATCTGGATGTGCTCGTGATCGGATTTCAGCCAGCGTTGCGCGCCGGCCCAGTCGATCAACTGCTGGCCGGGCAAGTCTTGCGGCTCGAGATTGTTCGGCAGCGACAGGCGCCACAGCGGCAGGCCTTCGTCGAAAAAGCTCAGGCGTTGCTCGTTCAAATCGCGCCAGAACACCGAGTCGAGCGGCTCGCCGCCGAGTCGTTGATGCGCGGCGGTCACCGAGCCTTCGCCGCCCTCCAGGCGCAGGTACAGGCTTTGCCCGTCATGGCAGGCGCCGCTGATCGGCAACGGTTGCTGACCCCATTCGGCCAGCCTGGTCAGCGCTCGGGTGCAGTCGATATCGAGGCGGATGCTCAGGCATTGACGCGGTTTCGGCAGGACTTTCAGCGAAACCTCGGTGAGCACGCCGAGACAGCCGAAACTGCCGGTCAGCAGGCGTGACAGGTCGTAGCCGGCAACGTTTTTCATCACCTCGCCACCGAACCTCAAATGTTCGCCGAGGCCAGTGATGACCCGGGTGCCGAGGACGAAATCGCGCACCGAACCTGACCATGGCCGCCGTGGCCCGGACAGTCCGCTGGCAATCATCCCGCCGACCGTGGCGCCTTCACCGAAGGCCGGCGGCTCGCACGGCAGCATCTGCCCGGCCGCGTCGAGCGCCGCGAGCAACTCGCGCAACGGCGTGCCGGCGCGCACGCTGACCACCAGCTCGGTCGGTTCATAACGGACGATGCCGCAGTGCGCGCGGGTGTCGAGCACTTCACCGGCCACCTCGCGCCCCAGAAACGCCTTGCTGTTGCCACCCTGGATTTTCAGCGGCGTGGCGTTGGCCCGGGCCTGATTGACCTGATCCAGCAGGGCGCCGCTGGCGTCGACGTCAGCCATCAAAAGCGCTCCAGTTCGGGGAATGGCAGTTGTCCGGCATGAATGTGCATCGCACCGAATTCTGCGCAGCGGTGCAGGGTCGGGATGTTCTTGCCGGGGTTGAGCAGGCCTTGCGGGTCGAACGCGGCTTTGACGGCGTGGAACAGGGTCAGCTCTGCGCTGTTGAATTGCGCACACATCTGATTGATTTTCTCGCGTCCAACGCCGTGTTCGCCGGTGATGCTGCCGCCGACCTGCACGCACAATTCGAGAATTTTCCCGCCCAACGCCTCCGCGCGCTGCAGTTCGCCGGGCTGGTTGGCGTCGAACAGGATCAGTGGGTGCATGTTGCCGTCGCCGGCATGGAACACATTGGCCACGCGCAAGCCGTATTCGGCGCCGAGGCGGGCGATGCCTTGCAGCACGCCGGGCAACTCGCGGCGCGGGATGGTGCCGTCCATGCAGTAGTAGTCCGGGGACAAGCGGCCGATCGCCGGAAAGGCGTTTTTGCGTCCGGCCCAGAAGCGCACGCGCTCGGCTTCATCGCGGGCCTGACGCACCTCGCTGGCGCCGGCCTGAAGCATGACCTCGCGGACCCGCAGGCAATCGTCGTGGACATCGGCTTCGACACCATCGAGTTCGCACAACAGAATCGCTTCGGCAGCGACCGGGTAACCGGCGTGGATGAAGTCTTCGGCGGCGCGGATCGCCAGGTTGTCCATCATCTCCAGGCCGCCGGGAATAATCCCCGCAGCGATGATGTCGGCCACCGCGCGGCCTGCCTTTTCCACCGAATCGAAGCTGCCCAGCAGCACCTTGGCGACCTGCGGTCTGGGCAGCAGTTTGACCGTGACTTCGGTGATGATCCCGAGCAAACCTTCGGAGCCGGTGAACAGCGCCAGCAAATCGAAGCCCGGCGCATCGAGGGCCTCGCTGCCCAGCGTCAGGCGTTCGCCTTCGATGGTCAGCGCCTCGATTTTCAGCAGGTTGTGTACGGTCAGACCGTACTTGAGGCAATGCACGCCACCGGCATTTTCCGCGACGTTGCCGCCGATCGAACAGGCAATCTGCGACGACGGATCCGGCGCGTAATACAGGCCGTACGGCGCCGCCGCCTGGGATATCGCCAGGTTGCGCACCCCGGGTTGAACCCGTGCGGTGCGAGCCGCCGGGTCGATGTGCAGGATGTTGTTGAACCGCGCCATCACCAGCAACAGGCCGCTTTTCAGCGGCAGCGCGCCGCCCGACAACCCGGTGCCGGCGCCACGGGCCACCACCGGCACGTGGTGTTGATGGCAAAGTCTGAGCAGGGTTTGTACCTGATCGAGTCGCCGGGGCAGCGCCACCAGCATCGGCGTGGTGCGATAGGCCGACAGGCCATCGCATTCGTACGGCTTGAGTTCGTCTTCGCGCCACAGAAGGTCGAGGTCCGGGAGGGCGTGCTGCAGGGTCTTTAGCAGCTCGGCCTTGTTCACTTCCGGTAGCGGGCCGTCGAGGCGTTCGTCGTAGAGAATGTTCATTTCACACAACCTTCTGCCAACCTTAATTCTTTGGATGAATAAGACTTAAGGTGGTGAGGAAATTCATTGTGGGGAGGGGATTCATCCCCGATGGGCTGCGGAGCAGCCCCAGTTCCAGCACTAAGCTGAATCAGACACACCGCATTTTCTGGGCAGGGGCTGCTACGCAGCCCATCGGGGATGAATCCCCTCACTACAAGGATAGTGTTGGGACTCATCGCTGGTTTCCCAGAAACTCCCGATACAACCGCGCAGTATTTCCCGGTTGTTCGACCATCGGCATGTGTCCGACACCGTCCCACACTTCGACCCGCAGATTGACGATGCCCTTGCTCCACACCGGCACGCTGCTGACGTCGATCAAACGGTCCTTGCGCCCCCACAACAGCAGCGCCGGGCATTTGATTTCGGCCAGTTTCGGTTCCATCGGCGGGCTGGCGCGAAAGTCGCGGAAGATCTCTTCCAACTCATCACGCTGGCGTTGGTAACGCTGGGCGATGGCGTCTAGCACCAGCCCGGGTACCCACGGTGGCGAGGCCATGGTCATCGCATAAAACTGGCGGAATTCTTCCCGGGAGTTGATCAGGAACGGGTTATGTCCACGGGCCAGATGGCGCTCCATGTCGCTGGCCTGCGGTGCGGTGACGCCGGCCGGGTCGATCAGTGCCACTGAGGCAATCCGGTCCGGGTAGGTTGCCGCCAGCCACGCTGCGATGTAGCCGCCCATCGAGTTGCCGATCACGTGGACTTTCTCCACACCGCACACGTCGAGCAGCTGGATCATGCGCTTGGCCTGCAGCGCAATGTCATAGCCGCCGCCGGCCTTGAAGCCGGTTTCACCGTGGCCGGCGATGTCCGGAATGATCACTCGGTACTGGCGGACAAAGTGCCTGGCGAAGCGCAGCCAGAGGTTTTTCTCGGCGCTGTAGCCGTGCAGCATCAGGATCGCGCTGGCGGCTTCATAGGGCCCACCTTGCCAGGTCGAGACCGTCATTTCGGCAATCGGCACTTCGATCTTGTGCAACTTGTACATCCTGGCCTCGAGCGACGTGCTCAGGTCATACAGCCAATGGCCGATCGCCGGATAACTCAACCAGCTCCAGGCCACGAAAACCGCGAGAGCGACAAACAGCACAAGCATCGACGTCTTCCTTTTACGTGTTCAGGACAGAATGTGGTCAGCCGGTTTCAGCATCCGGGTCAACCGGTAGTAGCTGAAACTGAAGCCCGGAAATATCGCGATCACATGACCGCTCTTGCTCTGATACCAACTGTGACAGCCGCCGGACTTCCATACCGTGCGCTCCATCTCACGGTGGATCATTGCAGTGTAGGTACGTTCCGCGTCGGGGCGCACTTCGATGCTGCGCAGTCCTTTTGCCTGCAGGGTGTGGATGCAGTCGAGGATGTAGTTCATCTGCGCCTCGATGATGAACAGCGCCGAGGTATGCCCGATGCCAGTGTTGGGCCCGGTGACGATAAACAGGTTGGGAAAGTCCGGCAGGCTGGTGCCCAGATAGGCGCGCGGGTATTGCGCCCAGACATCCTTGAGTTGCACGCCGTGCCTGCCGGTCACCGGGTAGGAGACCACGCCGTCGGTGGCGTCGTAGCCGGTTGACCAGACAATCAGGTCGACATCGATGTGCTGGCCATCCTGGGTGACGATGCCGGTTTCATCGAGCGCGGCGATGCCTTGTTCGCGGCTGTGCAACGTGACATTGGGCCGGGTCAGCGCCGGGTAATAGGTGCTGGACAGCAGAATGCGCTTGCAGCCAATGGTGAAGTCCGGGGTGAGTTTTGCGCGCAATACCGGGTCCGGCACCTGTTGCTTGAGAAAACGCAGGGCCTGGCGCTGGACCAGGTGAATCGCCGGTTTCGAATATTTGAAGGCGATGACCCGCGTTTCGAATTGCCAGTAGAGCAGCCAGCGCAGCAGCTTGTAAGCTGGTTTCACCCCCAGCAGCCAACGCTGGAAAGGCCCGAAGGTGCGATCGGCGCGTGGCAGCACCCAGTGTGGCGTACGCTGGAACACGTGCAATTGCTCGACTTCGGCGGCAATCGCCGGAATCACCTGTGCGGCACTGGCGCCGCTGCCGACGATGGCCACGCGTTTACCGCGGTAGTCGTAGCTGTGATCCCAATTGTTGGTATGAAAAGTCTTGCCCTGAAAGCGATCCAGACCGGGGAAGGGCGGGATCACCGGTTGGCTCAATGGCCCGGAGGCGTTGATCACGAACTGCGCGCAGAACATCCCTTTGTCAGTGTGCACCGCCCACTGCCTGGCGGCGTCATCCCATTCAATGCGTTCGACGTTGGTTTGCAGTTCCACGCGTTCGCGCAGGCCGAAGCGTTCGATGACGTGTTCGGTGTATCGGTGCAGTTCAGGCTGGGCGGCAAACATCTGCGTCCAGCGGTACGGCGCGAAGGACAGCGAGTACAGCGGTGAGGGCACATCCACCGCTGCGCCGGGATAGGTGTTCTGGCACCAGGTGCCACCGAAGAACGCCCTTCGTTCCAGCAGGCGAAAATCGTCAATGCCGGCCTTGAGCAAATTGACCGCCGTACATTGGCCGCCAAATCCGCTGCCGATGATCAACACCTGGTAGGTCCGCATGGGGCTCCTTCTTATAGTCGTTTCCCCGTTTTCATCCTTTCAGGTATAGCTAAAAATTCGCTGACTGGGAGCGGGCGGCTGGGCGGTGATGGCTATTTAACGGCTGGCTGATAGACTCCCAGCACATCGGTCTGACGGTGTGCGCAGGTTCCGTTGAGTGGTCGAGGCCCTTATGCGAAACAAGGGGGGAAAGGGACTTTCACTGGCCAGGAGGCTTTATACATCGCGAACCCTCGGCCTGGTGCTGGGGCTGTTGTGCGTGGGCGTGGCGATGTACCCGCTTGACCCGCCGCCGTGGGTCTGGGCACTGATGCTGTTCAATGGCCTGGTCTGGCCGCATCTGGCGTTTCAATGGGCCCGTCGCTCCAGCGTTCCCTACCATGCTGAACACCGCAATCTGTTGATCGACGCGTTTATGGGCGGCTT
Organism: Pseudomonas sp. m6p; assembly: GCF_055760375.1. Taxonomy (NCBI): domain Bacteria; kingdom Pseudomonadati; phylum Pseudomonadota; class Gammaproteobacteria; order Pseudomonadales; family Pseudomonadaceae; genus Pseudomonas; species Pseudomonas sp. m6p. The sequence continues at coordinate 3,280,094 of NZ_CM147084.1, read as the reverse complement.
CTGGGTCGCCGCCATGCAGTTCAATCCGTTGCCCAGCGCCACGACCATTTCGATGATGGCGATGAATAACGTCGCCATCGGCGGATTACGTTTTCTCGCGGCGGGCCTGGCGGCGCAGGTCCTTGGAATCGGCGTCGGCCTGGTGGTGTTCGCCCCGGCGTTCATCCCGCCCACCTCACCTTTACAGCTGTATGCCTGCCTGCCGTTGTTGATGTTGTACCCGTTGGCGCTGGGCTGGATCTGCTTTCGCCAGGCCTACACGCTGGGCCTGCACAAACGTGAACTGCTGGCCCTGAGTCGCACCGACAGCCTGACCGGTCTGCTCAACCACGGCGCCTGGAAGGATCAACTGGACATCGCGTTTCAACGTTGCCGTCGACAGCAACAGGGCGCGGCGATTGCGTTGATCGATATCGACCACTTCAAGTCGATCAATGACACGTATGGGCATGTGGCGGGTGACATCGCCCTGCGCCAATTGAGCAAAATGCTCAAGCAGAACCTGCGCGCTGCGGATATTGCCGGGCGCTACGGCGGCGATGAGTTCTGCGTGATTCTGCCCGACCTGCCGCTGTTCAATGCCGCGCAGGCCATGGAAGCCTTGCGCGAGCGTTTCGCCACCCTGGGTTACGAGCAGAACCCGGCGCTCAAGGTCAGCCTGAGCATTGGCCTGGCGGCTTATGATCCGGCGCATGGCGACGCGACCCGCTGGCTCAATGATGCGGACCAGGCGCTGTACGAGGCCAAGGCAACCGGGCGCAATCGGGTGATCTGCAACAATGACGATCTGCCGAAGCAGGAACTGCTCGATTCGGTCTGACTGCTCACCCCATTCACCTGTGCGAGCCGGCTCGCTCCTGGAAGTGTTCGGTGTCGGCGGCTCAGGTGTCGCATCCGCTATAGAGCCTTGCGTTGATGTCAGGTACGGTTTGAATCCCCCGACGCGAAACAAGGATCGATTCATGACGTTCTCATTTTCCCGCTCGCTGCTGGCCGCCAGCCTCGGCCTTTCCCTCGCCTTCAGCGCTGCCGGTGCCTTTGCCGAACCGCACAAGCAAGTGCTGACGGATGCCGAGCAATATCAACCCGAAGCCCTCAAACTACTGGAACGGCTGGTCAACATCGACTCCGGTTCCGGCTATGAGCCGGGCCTGAAGCAAGTCAGCGAGATCGCCATCGATGAGCTGAAAAAGCTTGGCGCCACCATCGAACTGGTGCCCAACACCCCGGAAAAATCCAACCACGTGCTGGCCACCTTCAAAGGCACCGGCAAGGCAAAAATCCTCTTGATGGCGCACATGGACACGGTGTTCAAGGAAGGCTCCGCGGCCGAGCGCCCGTTCCACATCAAGGACGGCCGCGCCTACGGGCCGGGGGTGATGGACGACAAGGGCGGCATCGTCGCCGGGATCTACGCGCTGAAGATCCTGAAGAACCTCGACTTCAAGGATTACGCGCAAATCACCTTCCTGCTCGATGCCAGCGAAGAAACCGGCTCGGACGTCGCCACCGACCTGATCAAGAAAACCGCCAAAGCCCACGACGTGACGCTCAACCTCGGCGGGGCGTCCGGCCGATGGTCTGGTGGTGTGGCGCAAAGGCAGCGCAACGGCGCTGGTCGAGGTCAAGGGCAAGGCTGCGCATGCGGGCGTTGCGCCGGAGCTGGGCCGCAACGCAGCAATGGAAGCGGCGCACCAGATTCTGCAACTGGGCAAACTCGGCGACGAAGCGAAGAAAACCACGATCAACTTCACCGTGCTCCAGGCCGGCGACCGCACCAACGTGATTCCCGATCACGCCACCGCCAAGGCTGACGTGCGCGCGGCCGTGCCGGAAGAATTCGACCGGATCGAGAAAGACCTGGCGCGGGTCTCGCAGGACAAGCTGATCGCGGAAACCGAAGTCACCACCAGCCTCAAACGCGGCTTGCCGCCGATGCCGCAAACGGCGGAGTCGGATCGCTTGATGGCGATGGCCCAAGGGATTTACGGCGAGATCGGCCGCAAGCTGACCGAAGAGGGCAGTGGTGGTGCGGCGGATGCCAGCCTGTCAGCCGGCGTGGGCACGCCGACGCTGGACGGTTTCGGGATTGTCGGCGGCAATATTCATACGCCGGAGGAGTACGCCGAAGTGGCGAGCGTGACGCCGCGGATTTATCTGTTGTCGCGGATGATCATGGAGTTGGCGGGCAAATAGTTGCCACGCGTGAAGGCGGCAGCCGTTAAGGCCTACCACCTTCATTACGGTGAATCCTGAAGCAATCAGGCTTGTTGCGGGGTGTTCCAGAATTGTTTGATTTCGTGAATGTTGCCCACGTTGTAACGTGGAATGATGCCTGTACATGGCGATGCCGCAGCGGTTGCAACCGGCGTATTGATGACGTTGGCGCCGGCGTGCAGCATTGGAGTCTGGTTCCAGTTATCGAGTTGCTTGTTCATGCAGATTTCCTTTTTGATTAAGTGAGCAGTGATGTCTGCTCACGTTGTAGCCGTGACAGCAGGCTGTCATAGAGTGCTGTCTCCTGGCGGGCGATGCCGGGATAAGTCGGCACCAGATTGTCGTCGAAGCACCAGGCTTCTTCGGTTTTGGCTGCCTGCGGAGGATGAATAAGCAAACTCAGCGAGGCAGACATTGTTTCAGGTGGTAGCTGTTTGTGTACTTCCTTTAGTGGAAGCATGTGCAGCACCTCACCCGGAATAAGTTTAAGGACTCGTTCTTCGCCGAACTCGGGCCTTCTGCCGGCCTGGAGCGGCGCTTGATCCAGAATTTCCCGTGAAACGGTGGTGTAACCGTCACCGCTGTAACCCACGCAATAGAGTTCGAAGTCATGACTGTGGTTAAGGTCATAGATAAAGGTTTCCCTTTCATCCCGTGACGTGACTGGCGACCAGAACCCCAGGCGAACTGTAAACAGATCGTTGGAGTGCAGGACAAATGCATAAGCCCCGTAAAGCCTGTTTTTGGTACTGAAGCCGTCCTGTTGAATTGTGGTGTAGAGGTACTCGCTCAACAACGTGCGGTTAGTCGCCAGTTGACGCAGATCTTCCACGATCTTTGAACTGTCCAGTTGCAGATCGTAAGTCGCCATGCGCTCGATAAATGACTGTAACTTCATGCCGCTTCACACTGGTCAAGCAAGTAGTTCAGGCGACTGTCTTGCAGGTTTCTCAACAGCGGGGCGCAACTTAGTGCGGCCTGATGATCCGTTCTGTTGATCATCTGAAAGGCCCGCCAAGCGACAGCGGGGTGATAGTGATAAATCAATTCCTGCGCCACTTTGCAGGCTCCGGGATCCTGTGCTGCTTCGAGCAGTTCAAGACTCACCAGAAAGCGCGCGGCGCTGTCGTCATGAGGAAACCAGCCGATTTTGCGCAACGAGTGGGGGTCGAACACACTGATGTCGGCAGTTCTGTCGGGCAGATTGATGCTGCCAATAAACGCCGGGTGCCCGTTTCCATTCGGATTGCTGTCATACAGCATTTTGCTGCCGTCGATGAACAACGGATTTTCGGCATCCACGATCACCTGCTCTGCGCGAGTCAGATATTCACCGTCGAGCCGATAAAGCTGGATGGAATACGATTGCCCGTTGATGGCGAACAAAACGCTGTTTCCGGGTACGGAATATAGTTGCTCAGGCGCGGATGCGTTATCAGGTGCCTTGAGGCTGATGTTTCCATCTTTGTTGCAATATAACGTCAACGTTCCGGTGTGGATGTTGGTCGCTTTCATGATCGCGGCGTGACGGGATAAATTCTCGGTATCTGCTTCAGGTTCGGATAACTGGTCGGCCAGACTCTTTACTTCGTTCCCCATGTTTGTTGTTTTGATGCAGGTAATAAGCTGGTCAGGCTTCAAGTCTGGCTTGAGCAGGTTTTTTATCATGGGAAGTCGCTTTGTCATTTTCTGTCAAATGTATTTTTTAGACTATTTGATCAGGCGTAATTATCAGGTTTGTTATTTCGTTTTGTTAAACAGATCTCCGCGCTTGAGGGTTTGAATGTTTTTGCTGTTTAACGGTTTGCGATTATAGAGAGGCGATATTTAATATCAACGCTGTAGTTGTTGTTAAATATTGGTGTTTGTTTGTAGGTGTGTATCGCTGGTAGAAGCGGGCTATTATCAATTCGCCTTTTCTCGCAACTTGGCCGGTGACATTGCGTCTACCGGCCATCTTTAGAGTTGCCCGAAACCTTCGTATCAGTGAGCAATCACTCCTTGACGCTCATGTATTCCTTCGCCCACAGAATGTAATCCTCTGGCTGGGTGTAGGTGTGCGTCAGTTCGGTGGCACTCAGGTCCGAAGCCTGGGTGAAGATCTGGCGTTGTTCGCGCAGGCTGTCGTAGGTGGCCTTGATCGCCGCGAAGTACGCGCCGTGACCGTCGATGGTTACGCGCACACCGAGTTCGGCCAGACGCTTGTCATCACGCAACGCCGGGTTGCCGTAGGTGACCAGCATCAGCGGTACCGTCAGGTGTTCGGCAATTTGCTCAAGCTGATCGAAGTCCTGCACGCCGACCATGCAGATGCCGTCGGCACCGGCGGCCTGGTATTGCTTGGTGCGGCTGATGATTTCTTGGTTCGGCAGAATGCCGGCGTTGGTGCGGGCGATGATCGCCATTTCCGAATCGACCCGGGCTTCCAGCGCTGCACGGATCTTGCCGACGCCTTCGGCAACCGAGATCAAGTCGGTGGATTTACGGCCGAATTGTGCCGGCAGCAGCGTGTCTTCGATGGTCAGGGCGGCGACGCCGGCGCGTTCCAGTTCGACGATGGTGCGCATCACGTTGAGAGCGTTGCCGTAGCCGTGGTCGGCGTCGGCGATCACGGGCAGCTGAGCGACGCGGCCAATGCGGGTGGCTTGCTCAGCGAACTCGCTGAGGGTGATCAAGGCGAAGTCGGGAGCGCCCAGCACCTGCAACGAGGCGACGGAGCCGCCAAGGATCCCCACTTCAAAACCCAGGTCTGCGGCGATGCGCGCGGACATCGGGTCGAACACCGAGGCCGTGTGGTAGCAGGTGTCGGAAGCCAGCAATTGACGGAAGTTACGGCGCAAATCTTGATGGGAAAGCCTGGTCATACGAGTTCCACCAATACAAAGGAATGGAACGGCTTGAGCAAAGGTGTCAACGCCGAAGAATGAAAAGGCTATCACGCGAATGGGTCAAGGTTCATGACGAATTTGCAAGTGAGGCGTTGATCACGGATGCAAAGGCTGAAAGGTTTCATCTGCAATCAGCGGATTTCCAGTGTCAGGGCCGGCGTTCAGGCCGCGACTGCATGTTGCTGTTGCCTGGGCAGCAGCACGGCGCGGACCGAATTGCCCGGCTGCAGTTGCAGGCGCTTGGCGGTCAGGCGATCGACCACCAGGGTATTGCCGACCAGACGACCGGGGGCCACGGTGATGCGGCAGTTCTCCAGGCGACGGTTGTGGATCAGCCACAAGGGGGCCTGATCGTCCGGCGTGCCGAGGCTCAGGGTCAGCGCCTGGCTGTCGCGCACGGTACGAATGCTGCCGATCGGCGCTTCGATCACCGGGCCGCCGTCGAAGATGTCGATGTAGCCCTTATGCACAAAGCCTTCCTCGCGCAGGATCTTCAGCGCCGGCTCGGTATTGGGATGTGGCTGGCCGATGGCCGCTTGTGCCTGTTCGGTCAGCATGCAGGTGTACAACGGCTGGCGTGGCATCAGTTCGGCGATGAACGACTTGTTGCCCAGGCCCGACAAGTGGTCGGCGTGGCTGAAGTCCATCTGGAAAAAGTGCCGGCCCAGACTGTCCCAGAACGGTGAGCAACCGCGTTCATCGGCACTGCCACGCAGTTCGGCGATCATCTTCTCGCCAAATAATTGCGGAAATTCAGCCACGAACAGCAGGCGCCCCAACGACAGCAGCCGGCCGTTGCTGCCATGACGATGATCGTGGCTGAGAAACAGCGAGCACAGTTCCGACTGGCCGGTCAGCTCATTATTGAGAAACAGCGTGGGTATCTGCCGGGAAATGCCCAGATCCGCTGATGAACTCACGGTCAACCCGACGCGGTAGTTGTACCACGGCTCGCGCAGGCCAACCGCGCCGGTCAGGGCGCTGACACCCACCACGCGCAGATCGTCGTCTTCGAGCACGAACAGGTAGTCGGCGTCGGCCCGTTCCACCTGCTCGGCGAACGCACGTTGCGCCCAGCGCACCCGGTGAGCGAGGCGGTCTTCATTGGCCGGCAGGGTGGTGAACCCGGGGCCGGCCTGCTGCACCAGAGTCATCAGCGCTGGCAGGTCGCTGACTTTGACCGGACGGACGATCATGCGGTAACTCCTTGTACGCGCCTGTTCGGGCACTGTCGTTGGGTGTGCAACCGGGCGCCGTTCACAGGGCTGTCAGCCTGATCGTGCTGCCATCGGTGACCTTCAGCGCCGTGCACAGGGCTGGCGTAAGGGACAGCGGTTGATCGGGCTGGTAATCCAGTTCGGCGACGATGGCCCGGAAACCGTGCAAGGCGTCGTTGCTCACCAGATAGCGTCCCCGTGCATCGATTTGTGCTTGCTGACGCACGGTGGCGGTCTGGCTGCGGGCGATCGAACGGATGTTCGCGGTGCGCGCATACAGGGTCGGGCCGGCGTCGAACAGGTCGATGTAGCTGTTGGTTTCAAAGCCTTCGCGTTCAAGGATGTCGAACGCTTCCTGGCCGTCCGGGTGAATCCGGCCGATGCATGCCTGTGCTTCCGGGGACAGCATCGGCACGTAGATCGGGTATTGCGGCATCAGTTCGGCGAGAAACGTGCGGCTTTGCAGACCGCACAGGCGCTCGGCCTCGACGTAGGGCAGGTCGAAGAAATGCTTGCCCAGTGCATCCCAGAACGGCGAATGACCGTTCTCGTCGCTGTAGCCGACGATTTCGGTGATCACCGCCTCGGCGAAACGGGATGCGTGAGCGGCGATGAACAGCAGCCGCGCCCGCGACAGCAGTTCGGAAAAAGCGCTGCGCACCAGCGCATTGTCGATGTGAAAACCGCGCAGCAGGGTGTGGTCGTTGAGGTCGTGACACAGCGACAGCGCCGGCACGCCGTGTTCGATGTTCAATTCCCGCGAGGCACTGGTGAAGTGGCGGTTGCGCAGGCTGTAGAACGGTTCGTTGAAACCGGCCGTGGCGAGGATCTCCGAGCAGCCGACCAGCCGTCGAGTGTCGAGGTCTTCCAGCACGAAGAAGTAATTCTCCGGGCCTTGCGCCTGAATGTCTTTGTCGAACGAGGCGCAGGAACCGGCGATTTTTTCACGCAGGCGTTCGCTGTCGTCCGGCAGCGACGTGACGCCGACCAGACTGTCGCGGGCCAGTTGCTGCAATTGCGGCAGGTCGGTTGGCTCGACTGGGCGTAAGACCAGCATGGATGTACTCCTGTATCAAAGGGTCCGGTGATCCGCACCGAACCTGACTATCACTGTCGGTTGCCACGCTTTAAAGCGGCGGTCGCCTGACTTGTTGTCAGACGCCGCTCTTTTTCTTGTCAGCCATTACTCGGGTCAGGCAACGCACTGCTGGCGCCGAGCTTGTTCAGGAAGAACAGGTACACCAGACCCAGCGCGATCCAGATCAGGCCGAGTTTCTGCGCATCGACGCCCATGTTGTACATGATGGCGGCGACGATGATGAAGCCGATCACCGGACAGATCAGATGGCGCACGACCTGGCCGGACTTCTGCCGACGCCAGTAGTAGTTGATCACTGTCAGGTGCAGCAGCATGAAACCGCTGAGGGCGCCGAAGTTGACCAGCGAGGTCAGGGTGTCGACCGAATTGATGAACAGGTAGCAGATCACCAGCGACAGCAGCGCCACCAGATAAATGCTCAGGTACGGGGTGTTGTGCTTCGGGTGCACCTTGGCCAGCACTTTCGGCAACTTGCCGTCACGGGCCATGCCGAACAGCAGGCGCGACACCGCGGCTTGCGAGGTGATTGCCACGGCAACGCCCCAGGCCAGAGCAGTCGCCACACCGGTCAGCGTTGCCAGCCAGCTGCCCGCCGCGATTTCGGCGATTTCATAGAACGCGGTGTCGGCGGACTTGAAGCCCATGCCGGCAGCGAGGTCGGTGGCGATCCAGGTCTGTACGACGAAAATTGCGCCCATCACCAGCAGCGTGATCAGCGCTGCCCGACCGACGCTTTTGCCCGGGTCGCCCTTGATTTCTTCAGCGAGCGTCGAGATCGCATCGAAGCCGAGGAACGACAGCACCGCAATCGACACCGCCTGCATCAGCAGGGCGAAGTTGAATGTTTCCGGGTGATACAGCGGCGCCAGGGTCAGCCCGCCGTTGCCGCCGCCGTTGTGCAGGGCATTCCAGGCGTAGAACAGGAAAATCCCCAGCACCACCAATTGCGCCAGCAGGAAGATGATGTTCATCCGTGCGGTGAAGGTGATGCCGCGCAGGTTGACGAACGTCGCGCTGACCAGGAACGCCAGAATGAAGCCGACTTTCGGAATGTCCGGATAAAGATGGTTGAGGGCCATCGCCGCGTAGACATACAGCAGCGGCGGAATCAGCAGGTAGTCGAGCAGCATCAGCCAGCCGGCGAGAAAGCCGACGTGTTGGTTGAGGCCGCGTTGCGCGTAGGAGTACACCGAACCTGCAATCGGAAATGCCCGCGCCATGCTGCCATAGCTCAACGCGGTGAACAGCATCGCCACCATGCCGATGATGTAGGCCAGCGGCACCATCCCGGGCGCCTCGGCATTGACGTAGCCATACACGCCAAACGGGGCGATGGGGATCATGAAGATCATTCCGTACACCACCAGATCGGTCAGTGTCAGGCTACGTTTCAACTCCTGTTTGTAGCCGAACTCTTCTATTTCCATGAAGCGCAACTCCTTGTCAGCCTATCCGGCGTTTTTAGTTGTTATGTCGGTCCATCGTTTACCGCGTTATCAATCTTTGCATTCGTTACAGCAGCGGTGCCAGGCGCTCGGCCCACAGCGAAACCGCTTCCGGGCTGCGCAGCAGATCGTTGCGCACCTCGATCAGCACCGACTCCAGTCCACGGGCATCGCCGTGCACTGGCACGGTCATGTCACCCAGCGGATCGATCCGGTACGGCTGGTTGCCCGCGACCTTCAACGGGTGCTGGCCGAGGCCGTCGATCAGCCGTTGTGCATAGGCGCTGGCCTGGCCGAACAACACGCCGACTTCCAGCGGGCGCGGCTGGCCGTAATACACCGGGGTAAAGCTGTGAATTCCCACCACCCGTATCGCTTGACCCTGCGCGACGCGTTGGTCGATCAGGGTTTGCAGCCGGGCGTGAAACGGTTTGAACAGCGTCTGGCGCCGGTACTCGCGAGTGGCTTCGTCCAGCTCGCGATTGCCGGGCACCTGATAAATCTCGCTCTGTGCCGGAATGCTGTCGGGGGCATGCCGGGGCCGGTTGAGGTCGATCAGCAACCGTGAATAGTTGGCGCTCAACAGTGTCGCCCCGAGCACTTGCGAGAGCTTTTCAGCCAGTTGCAAGGCGCCGATGTCCCAGGCGATGTGCTCGCGCGCGGCTGCATCGTCCAGGCCCAGATTGTTCAGGGCTTCGGGGATGTAGCGGCTGGCGTGCTCACACACCAGGATCAACGGATGCGATGAATTTTCACGACTCAGGTTGTAGACCGGGCGGGTATACAACCCCAGCTCGGCGGATTCAGTACAGGCGTGCATAGTGCTCACACAGGTCAGCGGGCGAGAGCTGTTCCGTCAGCGCCAGTTCCTCGGTTTTAAGGGCGTGGTAAGTGTCGAGCAACGGCTTGGGCAGCCATTGGTTGAAGGCTGCACTGTCACGCAGGCAATCCAGCGCCTGGGCCAGCGAGGCGGGCAGGGCAACGATGCCCCGGGCCTTGCGTTGCTCGTCGTTGAGTGAATCGGGTACTTCATCGGTGATCGCGTTCAGCGCCAGACGCTGTTCGATACCCAGCCGTCCGGCGATCAGCAGCGCGGCCATTGCCAGGTGCGGCGAAGCGGTAGCGTCCATGGCGCGGAATTCGAGGTTGTACTGCGCCGCCACGGATTTGCCGCCCAGGCTCACGGTCGGACAAATGCGCAACGCCGCTTCACGGTTCTGCTGCCCCAGACACGCGTAGGACGCGCTCCAGTGATGCGGCTGCAGGCGTTCGTACGACACCGGCGTCGGCGCGGTGAATGCACACAGCGCTGGCAGATAATGCAGGATCCCCGCCGCCCAATGCTGGCCGAGGGTCGACAGACCGTTGCTGGTGCCGGCGTCGTAGAGCAGCGGCAGACCTTGCAGGTCGAGCAGGCTGACGTGCAAATGCACGCCGTTGCACACCGCATCGGCCTTGGTTTTCGGTGCGAAGCTGACGTCGAGGCCCATTTGCCGGGCGATCTCGCGAGTGATCTCGCGCACGTTTACCGCACGATCCGCCGCCGCCACACCGAGCGTCGGCCGGCAGGTGATTTCGTATTGATGCTTGCCGTATTCCGGCAGAAACATCTCCGGCTCGACGCCACCGGCACGCAAGGCGCTGAGCAGCCAGCCGCCGAACTCGGCGCCCTGACGCTGGGCTTCGAGGGAAAACGCCAAGTGTTCGGCGAAGCCGGCATGCAGGTTGAATTCGTGTTCGAACGCCGCGTTGACCTGCAGGCCGAGGTCGTTGCGATAACGTTCGATTTCATCGCGCAGCAGCGTGCGCGGACAGGCACTCCACGGGCGGCCATCGGTTTCGCGAATGTCGCCGTGGATGAAGTCCAGCGCCGGCGCTGCGGCATCCGGGCCGTTGCCGACGGTGACGCGGCTGCTCAAGTCAGGGACCAGCCGCAAATCGCCATACGCGCCCCACGGGTTGGTCGAGGCGATGATGTCCTGCGGCGTCAAGGCACTGTTGGCCGGCACCCAGCCGCACCCGGCCGCTTGATAATGTTCCAGCTGATCGGTGGGAAACGAGCGGCCACGGGTGATGCCGATCAGGTCAGTGGTGACGATGGTGGTCATCGGCAACGGCGTCAGGCGCTCGCTCATGGGCGCATCTCCTGCAACCTGCCGAGCACCGTCTGGGTGTCGGTGATCCAGCAGTAGCCCTTGATCGCATTCAGGCAGGCGTCATGTCGCGCCGGGGTGTAGGTGGCGCAGGCGTCTTCGACCAGCGTCACCAGATAACCGCGGTCGGCGGCATCACGCACCGCCATGTCGACGCACTGGTCGGTGACAATGCCGGCGATGATCAGGTGGCGGGTTTCGAGGTTGCGCAGCACGTAATCGATGTTGGTCGAGTTGAACACCCCGGACGAGGTTTTCGGCAGCACGATCTCGTTTTCCACCGGCGTCAGGTCGTCGATGATCCGCGCCTGTTGACTGCCTTTGGGCAGGTGCATGTCCGACAGTTTGTGATCCAGCGAGCGGTCGCGGCCGTCGGCGGTCAGGCTTTCGATAATGGTGTGCAGCACGTTCTGCCGCGCTTCGCGAAAGGCGCTGAGCAAGCGGCGCTGGTTGGGCACCACCTGCATATGGGTGCGGGTCAGGAAATACTCGGCGTCCGGGCCGTTCAGGTGCGGATCGAACTGCGGTTCGAGCCAGGCACGCTGCATGTCCACCAGCAGCAACGCGGTGTGATCGGTGACAAACGGCAAGTCTCGCGGCGAGCGGTGGGGAAGACTGAACATCCTTATTTATCCTCCAGCAAGTGGGTGTTGAACTCGTTGCGCAGGGCGTCGATGCCTTCCAGGCGATCGGCCAGATCGGGGCTGCGCAGGGTCAGGCAGGCAATCAGTGCTTCCACCTGGGCCAGCGCTGGCACCATGGTGTCGAACGGCGAAGCCGATTCCACCGGGGCACTGATGATCAGGTCGGCCAGTTCCCGCAGCGGTGAGGCATAGATGTCGGTGAACAGCACCACCCGGGCATTGCGGCTTTTTGCAGCACTGGCCACGCGCAAGGCCTGGGTCTGATAGCGGCGATAGTCGAACAGCAGCACCACGTCCTGGCGTTGCAGATCGAACAGGCGGTCGGGCAGTTGCGCGTTGTCTTCCAGGGCAAAGCAGCCGGGGCGCAGCAGGCGCAGGTGATTGAGCAGGTAGTTGGCCATCAGGCTGCTGAAACGTCCGCCGAAGCAGTAGATCTGGTGCCGCGTATCGAGCAGCCAGTCGAGCAGAATGCGTACGTCTTCGGGCTGAGTCAGAACCTGGGTTTCCACCAGCAGGCGTTGGCTATCGGCCAGATAATGGCCCCAGGCGTCGTCCTTGTTCAGGTGCGAACGCGGTTGCAACAGGGTGCGCGGCGAGCGCAGGCGGTGGTCCATGTCGCTGAGCAGGGCGTCCTGAAATTCGGCATAACCGCCGAATCCGAGCTTCTTCACCAGCCGCACGATGGTCGGATCGCTGACGCCGGCGTGTTCGGCCAGACGCGCCATCGGACCCAGGCCATTGCGTGGATACTGGTCGAGCAGGGCGCGAATCACTTTGCGCTCTGACGGCGTCAGCTCCAGGCCGGGATCGGTGATCAAGTCTCTAAGAGGGGGCATCCGGGCTCCTGCTGGATGAGGGGGGTGTTGAATTTGTTTCATAATCCGTTAAAACAGTATTTATGTAACTCAGGTTACATGTCTAGTGAATTTTTTGCGGTAGGAATTCACTGTTTAAATAACCTCAAAGAGCTGTGTCATAAGGGCTACACCGATGTCCTCGACCCTTGTAGTCCATTGCCTATTGGCGTGTGAGACATTGCCGTTTTTGTACGCTCGCCGGAGTAACGTCCTAGCTCGCGAGGTCCCCCGGGCCGCCCGGTTTTGCGGCACAATTGCCGCAAAACCGGCGGTTTGCCGCCGATTCAACCGATGTTCAGCGAGTGCAACCCTGTGCAATCCACCTGTTTGACATTGATCTGCCACGCTCGAACCGTCGCACAGAAATTGTCGCGTTTTCCTACGAACGAGCCTGTTGAAAATCCGCCATCAGGGCTCGGTGCATTGGCCACACAACTCGCCAGCGCCGGCCGTCTGCTGTGCGGGCCGGAATTGCGTACGCGCCAGACCGCCGAGTGGTTCGGTGCGGCGCCGCAGGTAGACGAAGCGCTGCGCGATTGCGATATGGGGCGCTGGCACGGACAAGCGATCAAGGATCTGCAACTGCGCGAGGCCGAGGCTTTGCAGGCATGGATCAGTGATCCGCAGGCGGCACCCCATGGCGGCGAGTCGGTGACGCAATTGGGCGAACGCGTGGCGGCGTGGCTGGCCAGCCTGCAAGGCACGCCGGGGCCTATCGTCGCGATCACCCATCCTTTCGTGGTGCGGGCTGCATTGATGCAGGTGGTGCAGGGCGTAGCGTTCAACGCGATTGATGTTGAACCGCTGTCAGTCGTTGAACTGCGGTTCAACGGGATCTGGCGGCTACGCTTGCCGAGTAGCGTTCGTGTGGGAGCACAGTGATGAAACGACTGCTGGTCATCGGCATCGGCGCCGGCAACCCCGACTACATCACCCTGCAGGCGGTGAAAGCGCTCAACCGGGTAGACGTGTTTTTTCTGATGGACAAAGGCCCGCACAAGGACAAACTGATCGATCTGCGTCGCGACATCTGTGAGCGCTACATCACCGATCCTGCCTTTCGCTTCGTCGAGGCTCACAGCCCGGAGCGTGAGCGTGGCGACGTGGACTACACCCGCGCGGTCGAAGATCTGAACCGTGCAAAGCAGGAAACCTTCGAGCGGCTGATCAATCAAGAATTGGCTGACAACGAATGCGGCGGTTTCCTCGTGTGGGGCGATCCGGCGCTGTACGACAGCACGATTCGTATCCTGCAGGCGATTCTGGCGTCAGGCCGCTGTGCGTTCGAGTTTGAAGTGATCCCCGGGATTACCAGCGTTCAGGCACTGGCCGCGCAGCATAAAGTGCCGTTGAACAGCATTGGCCGGTCAATCGAAATCACCACGGGCCGGCGTCTGGCGGCGGGGCAGGTGAGTGACACGGATAGCCTGGTGGTGATGCTCGACGCTGAAGATTCCTACCGCCATGTGGCGGATCAGCAGACCGAGATTTACTGGGGCGCTTACCTCGGCACACCGGATGAAATTCTGATCAGTGGCAAGCTTGAGGATGTTGCGGATCAGATCGAGCGCACGCGCAAAGCGGCGCGGGCCGAGCATGGGTGGATCATGGATACCTATCTGTTGCGCAAGCCCTAGATTGTGTTTGTCAGGGCTGGCCCCTTCGCGAGCAGGCTCGCTCCCACAGGGAACGCATTTCAAATGTGGGAGCGAGCCTGCTCGCGAAGGAGTCATCACAGCCAACTCAGGAAATGGCTTTGACCCCACGCCCAAACCGCTCCCGATACACCGACGGCGGCACCCCGACCACGCTGCGAAATGCCACGCGAAAGCTTTCCACCGATCGGTAACCACAGCGCTCGGCAATCTGTTCGCTGTTGTGTGCTGTGCTTTCCAGCAGTTCCCGCGCCCGCGCCAGGCGTTCGTGTTGCAGCCACGCCTTGGGCGATTGGCCGCTGGCCTCGCTGAATCGCCGCAGAAACGTGCGTTCGCTCATCGCCGCTTCGCTCGCCAGATCGCGTACTTCCAGCGGTTGGTGCAGACGCTCGCGAGCCCATTGCATCACCCGTGACAAATCGTTGCGCGGCGTTGGGCTGACAGGCGTGGGAATGAATTGCGCCTGGCCGCCGGTGCGTTGCGGCGACATCACCAGCCGCCGCGCCACCGAATTGGCGACCTGAGTGCCAAAGTCGCGGGCCACCAGATGCAGACACGCATCGATCCCGGCGGCACTGCCGGCCGAGGTGATCAATTGACCCGAGTCGACGTACAGCACATCCGGATCCACCGCAATCGCCGGGAAGCGCCGCGCCAGTTCATCGCTGTAGCGCCAGTGGGTGGTCGCGCCGTGGCCGTCGAGCAAGCCGCTGGCGGCCAGCACGAACACCCCTGAACAGATCGATAACAGCCGCGCACCGTGGGCGTGGGCCTGACGCAATGCGCCAAGCAGGTCCAGTGGCACCGGGGCTTCGCGATCCCGCCAACCGGGAATGATGATGGTGCGTGCCTGCGCCAGCAGCTCCAGGCCGCCGTCGGCCAGGACGTGAATGCCGCCCATGGCGCGCATCGGCCCTGCGTCGACGGCGGCGATGCGTTGCTCGTACCACGGGAAATCGAACTCCGGCCGGGCGAGGCCGAAGATTTCCACGGCAATCCCGAACTCGAAGGTACAGAGGCCGTCGTAGGCCAGAATCGCGACCAATCCAGGTGAATCAGGCATTTGGCGGAAAGTTCCCGGTGAGTGTCTTGCGCGCCACTGTAGCGCCAAGTGACGGCCCGATAAAGTCTGTTCACACCCCAACATATGAAGGAGCCACACAACATGACCAGCCTGGTTCGCGACATTCCTGCCGCACCGTCGGCCATTGCCCTGATGCATTTCAGCAACCGTCTGACGTTTGAAACCGATTGTTCTGACGTGTACAGCAGCCAGGAGGCCGGTGAGGTCGATTTTGTCTTGGTCGATGTGCGCGGGCCTTTGGCGTTCGAGCGTGGTCATGTGCCGGGCGCGATCAACATTCCGACCCGCTTGCTGACCGCCGAAGGCCTGGCGGAGTATTCGACGAGCACGTTGTTCGTGGTCTATTGCGCCGGACCGCACTGCAACGGCGCCAACAAGGCTGCGGTGAAACTGGCGGCGTTGGGTTACTCGGTCAAGGAGATGATCGGTGGCGTGTGCGGCTGGCTGGATGAGGGCTTCAGCTTGAGTACTACTCAAGCCGCCAAGGCGCCTATTGGATGTGAATGCTGAATGCTTTTGTAGGAGCTGCCGAAGGCTGCGATCTTTTGACTTTCAAGAGCAAAAGATCGCAGCCTTCGGCAGCTCCTACAAAGGCAATTTTTGTCATTTTCAAAGATTTGTCCTACAGCCTTTGCACCATGTCGGCGCACCGTTGATCCCGGTCAACGCGTGCGCCGATGTTCTGTAAGTATTTGTCGCCTAAACACAATTTACCCTGTGCGCGCCGCCATAGACTGCCGTCCACTTCGGTTTTTGCTACTTGATGGCCATGACCGAACGCCAATCGAAAGCTGCCAATAAAAGCCTCCGCACACAGGAGTAATAAATGAAGAAGCTAGTGATGTTCGGTGCCCTGGCACTGTCGATGTTGTCCCTGACCGCTGTGGCCGAAGACGCCAAACCGATTCGTCTGGGGATCGAAGCCGCTTACCCGCCATTCTCGATGAAAACCGCTGACGGCAAGCTCACCGGGTTCGATGTCGACATCGGCGATGCGCTGTGCAAACAGATGGACGTTAAATGCGTGTGGGTCGAGCAGGAGTTCGATGGACTGATCCCGGCACTCAAAGTGAAGAAGATCGACGCGATCCTGTCCTCGATGACCATCACCGACGATCGCAAGAAGAACGTCGATTTCACCATCAAGTACTATCACACCCCGGCGCGCTTCGTGATGAAGGAAGGCTCCGGTGTCAAAGACCCGCTGACCGAGCTCAAGGGCAAGAAAGTCGGCGTACTGCGCGCCAGTACCCACGACCGCTACGCCACCGACATGGCCAAGGACGCCGGGTTTGAAGTGGTGCGCTACGGCTCGCAACAGGAAGCCAACCTGGATATGAAATCCGGTCGTCTGGATGCGATGCTGGCCGACTCGGTCAACCTCAGCGACGGTTTCCTGAAGACCGACGCCGGCAAAGGCTTCGAATTCGTCGGCCCGACCTACGAAGACGCCAAGTACTTCGGTGGCGGCGCCGGCATTGCGGTGCGCAAGGGCGATACCGAGCTGGCCGAGAAATTCAACAAGGCCATCACCGAAATCCGCGCCAATGGCGAGTACAAGAAAGTGCAGGACAAGTACTTCGACTTTGACGTGTACGGCCATTAATACGCTGTAGAAAAAAGTGGTCCCGTATGCGCGGTGGCCACTTTTTTTGTGCCCATGATTTATTCTGCCAACACCTATCCAATGTAGGAGCTGCCGCAGGCTGCGATCTTTTGATCTTGACGCTGAAAAGCAAGATCAAAAGATCGTCCGATCGCGGCCCGAGCCTGCGGCAGCTCCTACAGGTTTATCGGAGTTTTCCCATGCAACGCATCGACCATGTCCTGCCCTGGAGCCACTTGGGCAGCGAACGTTCCCTCAGCGTCTTCCGTTACGGCGCGGGCAGCCGCAAGGTCTACATCCAGGCCAGTCTGCACGCCGACGAACTGCCGGGCATGCGCACCGCATGGGAACTCAAGCAACGCCTCAACGCGCTGGAGCAGCAGGGCCGTCTGCAAGGGGTGATCGAGTTGGTGCCGGTGGCCAACCCGATCGGGCTCGATCAGCATTTGCAAGGCAGCCACATGGGCCGCTTCGAGCTGGGCAGCGGGAAAAATTTCAACCGCGCGTTTGTCGAACTCAGCGCGCCAGTGGCGGCGCGCATCGGCGAGCGGCTGGGCAGCGATGCCGAGGCCAACATAGCGCTGATCCGGCAAACCATGGGCCAGGTGCTCGATGAGTTGCCGGCCCCGGCCTCGCAGCTGGAAGCTCTGCACCGCTTGCTGCTGCGCCATGCCTGCGACGCCGACATCACCCTCGATCTGCATTGCGATTTCGACGCGGCGATTCACATTTACGCATTGCCGCAACACTGGCCGCGCTGGCAATCGCTGGCGGCGCGACTGCAGGCCGGCGTTGCGCTGTTGTGTGAAGACTCCGGCGGCAGTTCGTTCGACGAGTCGTGCTCATCGCCTTGGTTGCGTCTGGCGCGGGCGTTTCCGAACGCGGCGATTCCCCCGGCGAACCTTGCCACCACCCTGGAACTGGGCAGTATGGGCGACACCCGGGTCGATCAGGCGCAGGCCAATTGCGAAGCGATACTCGGCTTTCTCGCCGAGCAGGGGTTTATCAGCGGTGAATGGCCGGCGGCACCGAGCGAATGCTGCGAAGGCATGCCGTTCGAAGGCACCGAATACCTGTTCGCGCCGCACCACGGCGTGGTCAGTTTCCTGCGTAATGCCGGGGAGTGGGTCGAGCAGGGCGATGCGTTGTTCGAGGTGGTGGACCCGTTGAATGACCGCCTCACCACTGTCCGCGCCGGTACCAGTGGCGTGCTGTTTGCGATTGATCGTGGGCGTTATACCCAGCCGGGGATCTGGCAGGCCAAAGTGGCGGGGCGTGAACCGATTCGGGTGGGCAAGTTGATCAACGACTAAGTCCAGATTTCACCCACCCCTGTAGGAGCTGCCGAAGGCTGCGATCTTTTGATCTTGCTTTTAAAAGTCAAAGTCAAAAGATCGCAGCCTTCGGCAGCTCCTACAGGGGTGGGTGTGGTGGATCAAGGCTGTTAGGCTCTCCCGGAACCCGACACTCCGTGAAGGAAGGCTCTATGTTGAAGGCGTTTGCCCTGTTAACCCTGCTGGCGTCCAGCGCCGTGCATGCGCAAACCACGCTGCAAAGCGACTTGCCACTGAAATACATTGAACAGGTTCACCCGGACGCGAACACTCGACCACTGGTGATTTTCCTGCACGGCTACGGCAGTAACGAAGCCGATCTGATCGGTATGAAATTTCAGCTGCCGGCGCAGTACAACTAACTCTCGGTGCAGGCGCCGCTGGCGTTGGGCGAAGGACGTTTCCAGTGGTTTCGCAAGAAAGGCGAAGGGGCTTACAACGGCGAGACCGATGATCTGCAGGCCAGCGGCCGGAAGTTGCGGGAGTTTGTCGCGCAGGCGGCGCAGAAATATCACGCCAGCCCGGACAAGGTGTACCTGATCGGTTTCAGCCAGGGCGCGATGATGACCTACGAAGTGGGCCTGCGTCCGCCCGTGGCGGTCGGCGGCATCGCAGCGTTGAGCGGACGGCTGTTGCCGGTGTTGAAAACCGAGCTAAAAGCCGAGCAGCAACCGCTGCCGCTGCACATCTTCATCGGCCATGGCACCGCCGATGATCGAGTGCCGTACCGCGACGGTACCGAGGCCAATACGCTGCTGCAGAAACTCGCCTATAAGCCCGAGTTTCACGCCTATCCCGGCGTCGGCCACAGCATCAGCACGGCCGAGCTGCGTGACTTGAACGCCTGGCTGCAGCAGCTCAACCCGTGACGATCACTTGTCCTTGAGGATGGTTTTCACCAGCGCATCGTGACCGCTTTTGTCGCTGGCTCGGGAAATCACCTGGACCAGCGCCATGCGCTTGCCGGAGGCGGCGAGGAGGGTGGTATTGAGTGTCTGGCCGCCGCCTTGGGTGGCAGTGCTGTCGACCTGACGCACGCCGAGGCCGCTGCTTTTCTGGGTCAGACTTTTTTCTGTGAGCTTGTTGAAGTCCGGCAGCGCCTTGCGCTGGTCATCGATGAAACTTGCCAGGCTGCCGTCGAGAAATTCGTTGTCGTTGTCCTTGACGCTGGCGCCACCGGCGATCTGGTTTTCCGCAGCGATGACTACGGTCTTGGTCGCCTGATTGGTGTACATCGTGCCCTTGGCACCGGTCGGCCCGGCTGGCAGCGGGTCGGCGGTGAAGCCTTTGGGCAGGACG
This sequence comes from Pseudomonas sp. m6p, assembly GCF_055760375.1. Lineage (NCBI taxonomy): Bacteria > Pseudomonadati > Pseudomonadota > Gammaproteobacteria > Pseudomonadales > Pseudomonadaceae > Pseudomonas > Pseudomonas sp. m6p. Next base: position 3,260,596 of record NZ_CM147084.1, on the reverse strand, counting down.
AAGGTGAACTTGCCGTCGAGCATCGACACGTTGTTGGTCGAGGCCTTTTCCTTGGGCTTGGCTGCCTGGGCGTTGAGGGCGCCGAGACCGGCGACCGCCGCCAGCAACAGGACGACGGCTTTCTTGCTGAGCAATGACATGTGAATCTCCGAGGGATGGTCGCGCCAGGGCGGCGATGATCCCACGGAGCATGCCCGGCATTCCAGCGCGGTTTGTCAGGTGTTGACATCCGCCTCGGGAATACGGTTTTTTGCCGGAACAGGTCGGGCCAGCAGTTTGCGGGTGACCCCGAGCATGGCCACCGACACCGCGACACCGACGATGAAACCGCTGAGGCCGAGGCTTGGCAGGGTCAGCGCCGACACCAGACAAAACGCCGAAAACGAGTACATGCCCGTCGCCGTCGCCCGTAGCAATGCCGCAGTAAACGCCGGGCCACGGGTCTGCTGAGAAAACACCGCCATCACACTCCCGAGCACCGGGAACACCGCGAGCAGACCGCTCCAGCGCTCGCCCACGGTGCTGGCGAGCATCGTCACCAACAGCGTCAGCGCCGCGCCGGCAATCATTCGCCAGAGCAGTTTGTCCGACTTCGGTGCCGGACCGTTCAGCACCGGTTGCACGTTGGGGAACAGATACGGCGCGGCGAGCAGGGCAGTGGCCGCCGCCGCGACCGAGAACGTCAGTGACGACGGAATCAGCGACAACATTAGCGCCAGCACCGCCCAAACCGTCAGGGAAATCGTCAGCGCCAACGGCCAGTTCGCCCGCTGCGCCACCTGCGCGTAGGTGACGCAGAAGGCGATCATGGCGAACATCGCCGACAGCGCCGCGACCGCCGATTGCGCAGCAAACGATGGCCCCTGTTCGATGGCGAGGAAAAACAGAATCGGCCCGACCACCACTGGCAGCCCCGATAGCCAACCGGCGACGCTCGGCCCCCAGCGCTTGCCAGCGAGGGAAATCAGCAGCAGGAAACCGGGGATCAGCAGTAATTTGAGGATCAGCACGCGGGAGGCCTCCGGGGATGGAACGGCCAAGGTAACCGATTGGTGCGTTGATCGACAAACATTGTATACAAAGCGCTGGGTGGACATCCGCTATGCTCTGGCTATCAGGGTTCAAGCGGGAGTTATGGCGGCGATGAGCAAACCATCGAAGTTGCTGCGTGGGTGCTGTGGCATCGGCTTGTGGGCGTTGTTACTCACGCCGACCTGGGCCAATTGGCAGGACGCGGTGCCCGGCGCGCAAATCATCGGCACCGGCGATTTCAGTGTGTTCGGCTTCGACGTCTACAACGCCCGGTTGTGGAGCGCGGCACGCCCGTTGTCGACCGAACAGCCCTTTGCCCTGGAGCTGATCTACCGGCGCAAGATCTCGCGCGATGATCTGGTGCAGGCCAGTGTCGATGAAATCAAACGGCTGGCAGGCTCCGGCGTCAGCCCCGCGCAGTTGGCCAAGTGGCAAGGACAAATGCAGCAATCGTTCGTCGATGTGCAGGCGGGTACGCGGATTACCGGCGTGTACCTGCCGGGGCAGGGCGCGCGGTTTTTTGTCGGGCAGCAGTTGCAGCATGAAATCGATGATCCGCAATTTGCCCGGGCGTTTTTCGATATCTGGCTGGATCCGCGCACCCGTAACCCCGAGTTGCGTCAGCAGTTACTGGGCATGAGCCATTAAAGTCAAAAGATCGCAGCCTTCGGCAGCTCCTACAGGGGAACGCATTCCAGTGTAGGAGCTGCCGAAGGCTGCGATCTTTTGCTCTTCAAGGGTTCAACTGAAACGTCTAAGCTGCGTCTTTCGAACTTGTTTCTGGATGTGTGCGTGAAATTCAGCTTACCCAAAATCGCCACTGCGCCGTTCTGCCCGCCAGAAGTAGCCGGCAGCGTCGCGGTCGATCCGAACGCTTCGTTCTTCAAACGCGTGCTGCGTTTTGCCGGGCCTGGCTTGCTGGTGTCGATCGGCTACATGGACCCGGGCAACTGGGCGACCGCCATCGAGGCCGGTTCGCGTTTTGGTTACAGCCTGCTGTTCGTGGTGTTGCTCGCAAGTCTGGCGGGAATGGTCGTGCAGTGCCTGTGCTCGCGTCTGGGCATCGCCACCGGTCGCGATCTGGCGCAATTGTCCCGCGAGCGCTACAGCACCCCGACCGCACGCCTGCAATGGGTGCTGGCGGAAATCTCGATCATCGCCACTGATCTGGCCGAAGTGCTCGGCTGCGCCCTGGCGTTTCACTTGTTGCTTGGCTGTTCGCTGACCTTCGGCATTGCCCTGACCGCCTTCGACACGCTGCTGGTGCTGGCCTTGCAGAACCGTGGCTTCCGTCGGCTGGAGGCGATCATGCTGGTGCTGGTGGCGACCATCGGCGTGTGTTTCTTCGTTGAGCTGGTGCTGATCAAACCTTACTGGCCGCAGGTGTTCGCCGGATTCAAACCGTCGCTCTCGGCGATCAGCGATGCTGCGCCGCTGTACCTGGCGATCGGCATCCTTGGCGCCACGGTGATGCCGCACAACCTTTACCTGCACACCTCGATTGTGCAGACGCGGATGATCGGCAAGGATCTGGCCAGCAAACAGGACGCGGTGAACCTGGCGCGGATCGATACCATCGGTTCGCTGGCATTGGCGCTGCTGGTCAACGCGGCGATCCTGATTCTGGCGGCGGCCGCTTTTCACCAGTCCGGGCATACCGACGTGGTCGACATTCAGGACGCCTACCACCTGCTCGACCCGCTGGTCGGCGGCGCGCTGGCCAGTGTACTGTTCGGCGTCGCGTTACTGGCGTCGGGGCAAAGCTCGACGTTCACCGGAACCATCGCCGGGCAGGTAATCATGGAGGGTTATCTGAACCTGCGGATTCCCTGCTGGCAGCGGCGTTTGATCACGCGCGGGCTGGCGTTGATCCCGGCATTCATTGGCGTGTGGCTGATGGGCGATAACGCGGTGGGCAAATTGCTGGTGTTGAGCCAGGTGGTGTTGAGCCTGCAACTGCCATTCGCGCTGTATCCGTTGATCCGTATGACCAGCGACAAACAACTGATGGGGCCGTTTGTGAATCGGCTGCCGACCCGGGTGCTGGCGTGGGGATTGTTTGTGGTGATCAGTGGGGCGAATGCCTGGTTGATTCTGCAGATGGTGGTGTGAGCCATGTTTTGTGCTGCCTGAACCGGCCTCATCGCTGGCAAGCCAGCTCCCACAGTGATTGAGGGTGGATTCAAATTCTTTGTACACCCCAAGACCCTGTGGGAGCTGGCTTGCCAGCGATGGGGCCCTGAAGATCGACACAAAATTCAGGCAAAAAAAACCGGTGCAACGCAAGTCGCACCGGTTTTTTTGTAGCCAGCGAGCAGTGGATGTCGTGGATCCGTCCGCCGCCTGTATTGCTCCTCTGGGTTAACCGCGTTCCAGCGCCAGCGCCACACCCTGGCCGCCGCCGATGCACAAGGTCGCCAGACCTTTTTTCGCATCACGCTTGAGCATCTCGTGCAGCAAAGTCACCAGCACCCGGCAGCCCGACGCACCGATCGGGTGACCGAGGGCGATGGCGCCGCCATTGACGTTGACCTTGTCCAGATCCCATTGCAGATCCTTGGCCACCGCCAGCGATTGTGCGGCGAAGGCTTCGTTGGCTTCGATCAGGTCCAGTTGGCCGATGTTCCAGCCTGCCTTGTCCAGGCAGCGACGGGTGGCCGAGACCGGACCGATGCCCATGATCGCCGGGTCCACGCCCGCATTGGCGTAAGCAGCAATTTTTGCCAGTACCGGAAGGCCCAGAGCCTTGGCTTTCTCGGCGCTCATCATGATGACGGCGGCGGCGCCGTCGTTCAGCGAAGAGGCGTTGCCGGCGGTGACGCTGCCGTCCTTCTTGAACGCCGGACGCAGTTTCGCCAGGGATTCGGCGGTGGTGTCGCCGCGTGGTTGTTCGTCGACCTTGAACGCGACCGGATCACCTTTGCGCTGCGGGATCAGAATCGGGGTGATTTCATCGACGAAACGCCCGGCTTCGATGGCTGCGGCGGCCTTGCGCTGCGAAGCGGCGGCGAAGGCGTCCTGCTGCTCGCGGCTGATCTCATATTTATCGACCAGATTCTCGGCGGTAATGCCCATGTGGTAATCGTTGAACGCATCCCACAGGCCGTCGCTGATCATGGTGTCGACGATTTGCGCGTGACCCATGCGCAGACCGGTGCGAGCACCCGGCATCACGTAGTTGGACAGGCTCATGTTCTCCTGACCGCCAGCGATGATCACCTCGGCATCGCCGCAACGGATCGCCTGCGCGCCCAGGTGCAGGGCTTTCAGGCCCGAGCCGCAAACCTTGTTCAGGGTCATGGCCGGCACGGCATGGGGCAGGCCAGCCTTGATCGCCGCCTGACGCGCCGGGTTCTGCCCAGCGCCGGCGGTCAGCACCTGGCCCATGATCACTTCATCGACCTGCGCACCGTCCAGACCGGTCTGTTCGAGCAGTTGGCGGATCACCGCAGCGCCCAGATCCACTGCGGACACGCTGGCCAGAGACCCTTGGAAACTGCCGATCGCGGTGCGGGTGGCGGCAACAATTACGACGTCTTGCATTTTCGAATTCCTCACTGGGCAGCGAACTGCATTTCCGGTACGTGATCCGGGACGATCAGTTTACCAGCGGTTTTGGCGACGATTTCTTCGACGCTGACGCCAGGTGCGCGTTCCTTGAGGACAAAAGCGCCATTTTCGATTTCCAGGTAGGCGAGGTCGGTCAGTACGCGCTTGATGCAGCCGGCGCCGGTCAGCGGCAGGCTGCATTTGCTCAGCAGTTTGGATTCACCGTCCTTGGAGGCGTGGGTCATGATCACGATGATGTTGTCGGCGCCAGCCACCAGATCCATCGCGCCGCCCATGCCCTTGACCAGTTTGCCGGGAATCATCCACGAGGCGATGTTGCCTTCAACGTCGACTTCGAACGCGCCCAGCACGGTCAGGTCGACATGCCCGCCGCGAATCATCGCGAAGGATTCGGCGGAGTTGAAGATCGATGCGCCGATGCGCGCGGTGACGGTCTGTTTGCCGGCGTTGATCATGTCGGCATCGATGGTGTCTTCAGTCGGAAACGGGCCCATGCCGAGCAGGCCGTTTTCCGATTGCAGCATGACTTCCATGCCTTCGGGAATGTAGTTGGCGACCAGGGTCGGAATGCCGATACCGAGGTTCACGTAGTAGCCGTCCTGCATTTCGCGGGCGACGCGCTGAGCCATTTGTTCGCGGGTAAGTGCCATGTTTTTATTCTCCGTCAGCCTGAATTATTTGCGGATGGTGCGCTGTTCGATGCGCTTTTCGAACGTGCCGCAAATGACCCGGTCGACGTAGATGCCGGGGGTGTGGATCTGCGACGGATCCAGTTCGCCGGGCTCGACGATTTCTTCGACTTCGACCACGGTGATCTTGCCGGCGGTGGCCGCCAGCGGGTTGAAGTTCTGCGCGGTGTGACGGTAGATGACGTTACCGAAATGGTCGGCTTTCCAGCCTTTGACGATGGCGAAGTCGCCGGTGATGGACTCTTCCATCAGGTACTTGCGCCCGTTGAATTCACGCACTTCCTTGCCTTCGGCGACCGGGGTGCCGACGCCGGTGGCGGTGAAGAAGGCCGGGATACCGGCGCCGCCTGCGCGCATTTTCTCGGCGAGGGTGCCTTGCGGGGTCAGGATGACTTCAATGTCGCCCTTGAGCAGTTGCTCTTCGAACAGTTTGTTTTCGCCGACGTAGGAGGCAATCACTTTGCTGATCTGGCGGTCGGTCAGCAGCACACCGAGGCCGAAACCGTCGACGCCGCAGTTGTTGGAAACCACGGTGAGGTCGCGGGTGCCCTTGCGCTTGATCTCGGCGATCAGGTTTTCCGGAATGCCGCACAGGCCGAAGCCGCCGGCGATCACGGTCATGCCATCTTCAAGACCGGCCAGAGCTTCCTCGTAGGAACTCACGCGCTTGTCGAAACCTGCCATATGCACCTCTTTTATTGTTTGTCGGGCGGCTGGCTAGCCGAATGACTGGAGTGTCGCGCTGGAGGATATATTTGTTAAGTTGATTTTTAAGGTTGATTAATAGATAAAACTCAATAATCTTGACTGTTACCTGTAGGAACTGCCGCAGGCTGCGATCTTTTGATGTTGTTTTTTAGGATCAAGATCAAAAGATCGCAGCCTGCGGCAGCTCCTACAGTGGGTACGGTGTTTATCCGGCAATATCGCTAACAGGGCGTTATCCAGTATGACCATCAAACAGATCCGCGCCTTCCTCGCCGTGGCCCAGAGCCTGAGTTTCGCCGTGGCCTGCGAGCGTCTGCACCTGTCGCAATCGGCGCTGAGCCTGACCATCAAGGCGCTGGAGGAGGGGCTGGGCGGGCGGCTGTTCAGCCGCAACACGCGCAATGTGGCGCTGACCGCCGAGGGCGAATCGCTGCTGCCGCTGGCTCGGCGCCTGATCGCCGATTGGGACAACGCCGAAGACGAAATGCGCCAGCGTTTCAGCCTGCAACGCGGGCGGGTGACGCTGGCGGCGATGCCGTCGTTTGCCGGCAACCTGTTGCCGCCGATCCTCAAGACGTTTCGCGCGCGCTATCCGAACGTCAATGTCACGGTCAACGACGTGATCAACGAACAAGTGCTGGAAATGGTGCGCGACCGCCACGTGGAACTGGGTGTCGCGTTCGAGCCGATGCAGAACACCTCGCTGACGTTCACCCCGTTGTACATGGACCGCTTTGTCGCGGTGGTGCCGCAAGATTCAGCGCTGGCCAGGCTTGGCGAAATCGACTGGCAGACCTTGCTGCAGGAACCGTTCATCACCCTGCAACGGCCGTCGACAGTGCGGGTGATGCTCGAAGAACACTTGCTGGCGCGGGGCATGAAGCTGCCGGTGGAGTTCGAAAGCCATCAACTGGCAACCGTCGGGCGCATGGTCGCCAGTGGGCTGGGAGTGAGTGCAGTGCCGGCGTTGTGTGCCGAGCAGATGCTCGAACTGGGCGCGCATTGCCTGACCTTGAATGATTCGGTGGAGCGAGCGATTGGCGTGCTGACCGAGCCAGGCAATGAACTGTCGGCGGCGGCGCAGGCACTGTTCGACATCCTCAAAGCCGAACACTGAACCCTGAACTGAGATCCCATCTCTGTGGAGCTGCCGAAGGCTGCGATCTTTTGACGTTGTTTTTTAGAAGCAAGATCAAAAGATCGCAGCCTTCGGCAGCTCCTACAAAAAAAGTGCGGATTCAGGTAGATAAGTGTTGCGCCAGCAACGGCAGCAGTTGTTCGCATGACGCCTCGATCTTCAGATCCAACAGATCATCGGCGCGAGTCTTGCCCAGATTGATCGCCAGCAACGGCTTGCCGCGATCGGCGATCACCCGGCACAGACGGAACGCCGAATACGCCATCAGCGACGAACCCACCACCAGCAAACCCTCGGCTTTTTCCGCTGCGGCCATGGCCCGCGCCGCCGTCGGCTGCGCCACGTTCTCGCCAAAGAACACCACGTCCGGCTTCATCCGCTCCCCGTCGCAATACGGGCATTGCGGCGTCTGAAAGCGCGCCTCGAAGGCCGGATCGAGCAGGGTATCGCCGTCCGGCGCCTGCACCGCATCGACCCCGGCCAGATATGGATTCTGCTCGACCATGCGTTGCTGAATCTCATCGCGCGCGCTGCGTTGGCCGCAATCCAGGCACAGCACCCGGTGCAGGCTGCCGTGCAGTTCGATCACATCCGGACTGCCGGCCTGATCATGCAGGGTGTCGACGTTCTGCGTGATCAAGGCGCTGATCCGTCCCTGGCGCTGCAAATCCGCCAGTGCTGTATGCGCGGCGTTGGGTTGCGCCTGGCGCACCCGGGGCCAGCCGAGCATGGCCCGCGCCCAATAGCGGCGACGGGATTCGGGGGCAGCAAGAAATTCCTGATACATCATCGGCTGCCGGCCCCGGCGCACACCTTTGCTATCGCGGTAATCCGGAATGCCCGATGGCGTGCTGATGCCGGCGCCGGTCAGCACCAGAAAATCGCCATCGGCCATGGCCTGGCACAGGGTGTTGAAGTGTTCGCGGATCGGGCTGTCGAGCATGCTCAGCACTCCGGGGAGGACGGTGCTCGCAGGTTAGCATTAACCGTGTGGCGAGGGAGCTTGCTCCCGCTGGACTGCGCAGCAGGCCTGTTTAGTGCTTGCTTTGCAATCCGACGGGAGCAAGCTCCCTCGCCACAGGTGACAGCGGTGGTTTATTTGCGCGCCTCCAGAATCAGGTTGAACGGCGTCTGCGTCGCCCGGCGAAAATGCTTGAACCCAGCCTCGGCAAACACCTTGCGCAAGCGCATTTCACCCGCCTGCGCACCGAGCCCCAGGCCGACTTCCTGGGACAGCGAATTCGGTGTGCAGATAAAGGTCGAGGCCGCGTAAAACAGGCGTCCGACCGGGTTGATATTGTCGTCCAGCGTATCGTTGGCAAATGGCTCGACCAACAGCACCGTGCCGTCGTCCTTCAATGATTCGAACGCATGCCGCGCAGCGCCGACCGGGTCGCCCATGTCGTGCAAGCAGTCGAAATAGCAGATCAGGTCATATTCGTCACCGGGGTAGCTCTTGGCGGTGTTCTGGAAGAACTTCGCCCGACTGCTGACGCCGCCTTCTTCCGCGCGCTGAGTGGCGACGGTGATCGACGGTGCGTGATAGTCGAAACCGACGAAGCGCGAGTTGGGAAACGCCTGGGCCATGATCACCGTCGAGGCACCGTGGCCGCAGCCGATGTCGGCGACCTTGGCGCCGTCTTCGAGCTTGGCCACCACGCCGTCCAGCGCCGGCAGCCATTCCGCGATCAGGTGCCCCTTATAGCCGGGGCGGAAGAAGCGCTCGGTACCGCTGAACATGCACGGATGGTGATCGCCCCAGGGCAGGGCGCCGTTGCCACGCATGGCTTTGACCAGTTTGTCCTTGTCGTGGAAAAACGAGGCCACCACGCCGAGTCCGCCGGCGACGTACACCGGTGAGTCTTCGACGGCGAGTGCCAGTGCCTGTTCTTCCGGCAGACGGAACTGACCATCGTGATGTTCCATGTAGCCAGACGCGGCGTGCGCGCTGAGCCATTCGCGCACCAGTCGGGGATTGCAGGTGGTTTTTTCGGCGAGGGCTTGCGGGGTGATCGGCTGACTGTCGGCCATTGCCCGGTACAGCCCGAGTTCTTCGCCAACGATGACGTTCGCCAACATTGCGGCGCCGCCCATGTCGTTGACCAGTTTGCCCATGAATGCGTTGAGTCGGGCCTCGTCCATCACATGTGCTCCTGAAACAGGATCACAGTCCGGCGGTGTTGAAGGTCGAGGCATACACCACCGGGCGGTGGTCGTGGATGCGGGCAGGGCGAGACGATGCGTCCTGCAGCCCCCTCGACTGGGTAATAAATCAGTCTAGCCGGGCTGCGGCAACCTGCAGGCTTTGTGAACCTGCAAAGACAGTGCGGTTTTATCACTGTGGGAAGAATACAGTCGGCGGCTCGGCGTTGTTGCGGCGGTTTCATGAGGACTCCGTGCTCGCCAGCTTCCTGTGAGTCATGCGACAGGCAGCCAGGACGGTGGGCAGGGATGCTGACGATAGAAATTGCGCAAGTGCGTCATATCGCGCGCGAATCCAGCGTTCAGCCAATGGCGATATTGCGCCTGCGCCGGTATTTGCAAGGCCGGTTTGCGCAGGCAATCCACCACGGCTTGCGCGGCCTGCATACCGCTCATCAACGCCTTCAGCACGCCGTGGGAGGACGCCGGGTCGAGCCGGTTGGCCGCATCGCCGACCAGAAAATAGCCGGCACCGGCGGCGGTCGTGGTGATGCGCCAGGTCACATCGGCGCCTCGTATCGGCCCCACGGCCGGGAATGCATGCAGCGCCAAGGGAAGGCTCGCCGATCGACCGTTGTTTTCGAATGTCAGGCGCGTCCAGTGCAGCAACTGGGGCTCAACCTGGGCGATCCAGGTCCACCCGTCAGGATCGGCCAGCAAATGCGCGGCCGTTGCATAGGTCGCGCTGTGGCCCTGCAGGTAGCCGTAACGCGCCACCAGCGGCGGTGAACAGTGGCGCACCGGCAAACCGAGTTGGCGACCGAGCCAGCAGCCAGCGCCGCTGGCGTCGATCAGGCAGGTCGCGTAGAAGCAGCCGCTGTCGGTTTCCACGCCGATTACTCGGTTGCTTTGGGTCAGTACCCGTCGTGCCCGGCAGGGTTGATTGACCTCTACACCCAACGCGGCGGCACTCGATAGCAACGCCGCATCCAGTTGTGCTCGTTCCAGATGAAAACCCTGCCAGGCGCCGCGATCATCGGCACCAAAACCATTGAAGCGCGGTGCGCCGTCCCAGTGTACCCAGTGGCCGTCGAAGCGCCGGGCCGTGCGGCCACACAGTTGCTCGGCAACCCCCAGTTGCTGCAGCAGCGGTTCGATGCCCGGATGCAGGCTTTCCCCGGGGCGAAAGCGCGGGAACGCCTGCCGTTCAAGCAAGGCCACACGCAGCCCGTGTCGGGCGCAACTGATCGCGGTTGCACTGCCCGCAGGCCCGGCGCCGATGATCACGACGTCAAATGGCTTCATCGGCTACCTGCCATGGCAGGGTGTCGCGTTTGATCAGGATTGCATCCGCGCTGAGCAGCAGAATCACCCGCTCTTCGACTTCAACGTGGCGTAACCTGAAATCACTTTCAGCAACTTTCACGGCACCGCGCCTGTACAGCAAAAAGCGCTGCACCCAGCCGTCGAGAACCCGCCCTGACTCTTCCTGCGCGGTTTCAAGTTCGGCATTCGGTCGCTGCAACTCTACGAACGACAGCAGCGGCCAGGCATTGCGCAGAGGCTTGTCGCTGGCGGCGCCGAGCACGCGGTACACGCGATACATCGAGCGCACGCGTTGCTGATACGCGGCTTGCGCGGTGTGGCCGGTCAGGCTCAGGGAAAACCGGCCATCGAGGGCCACCTGTGTGTAATCGGCATGGGCGTACGCGTGGTATTGGACAATCAGGCGCTCGTCTTCAGTGATGAGTTGCGGGGCGCGCTGATTATCCCAGGCCACGCCGCCCATGCCGATTTCCTCATCGGTCAGGGGAATGATGCTGTGCAGCGTCGAGCGCGGTTCGAAGACCCGTGCCGAATCCGGCGCGACCCCGGGCCAGAAAGAACCTAGCGCGGCGCAGATCTTGGCATCCTCGGGAAACGGGCTGGCCATCTGATAACCGGCGAGGACGTTGATCCATTCGTCGTCCGCCGTGCGCTGGCGAACCCAGCCGACCTCCCAGCCAGGCCCGAACACACCGGCGGCGCCGTCGGGCAACGAGGTGGGCCGCGAGGGTGACGTTTGTGCGCCGGTGGATTGCGGCGGGCCGAGCTAATCGACGAGGCCGACTATCGCGCTCACCCCGCGGTCAGCCGGGGAGAACAATTGACCCTGCAAGTCCAGGTTGGCGCAGTAGCGTACGTTAGAGAGTGCTTCCAGTCGGGCGTGCCAGACGCCGGCACCTGGTAGCGTCGGTTCATTGCGGAGCCAGTGCAACAGCCGGCGTTGAGTGCATAACGGGTAGAAATCCGGAGGGCCAATCAGTGAATAGGCGGCTACCGTCGGCAAGCAGTTTTCCAGCATCCGGCAGCGTGGCAACACCCAGCCATCGGCGGTGCCGTCCTGATAATGCAAGGCGCGATAACCGCCCTGACGAACCAACTCGTCGACACCTTCGTGGTCGTTCAGATCTTCGATGCTGCCATCCGCCTCGACCCGGTGACGTCCGTGCACCATGCCGCCGGTGTTGGCCGGCAGCACAAAGGACAACGGTTTGCCCTGGTACTCGACAGGCGCGACCAGCCGGGCTCTGGTTTCCGGCACCAGCAGACCCGGCCCGAGATCCACAGCCGACGCCCAATGCGCAAGATTGTCCGTCACGACGAAGGGCGGCTGGCTGATCAGCGGTTCCTGCCAACCGGTGCCACTGTGGCGCAAATGAATATGTCGCAGTTTTTCGTTGATCTGGTGGTTGTCCAGCGTCAGCGTCAGGTTCAGCCCCTCCAGGCACTGCGAACCATTGAACAACTTGTGCAGGGGCACCCAGAAATCCAGCCCGGGGTCGAGATCCACCTGGAAATCCATCGGCCCGAAGCGTTCGGCATCGCCCTTGAGTTGCACGGCAATGTAGGCGCTGTAGCGTACCGGCATCACCCGGATGCCGTGCGGGTCATCGTCGACAAAGGGCAGGAAACTGCGCCGCATCGCGTCATAGCGCGCGGGGGCGGTGCCGACGCGGGCGATACCGGTACGCGAGAAGCACAGGTCGGCATGCCGGCCATGCACGGTGTCGGCGGCGCAACGATATTCACTGGCGAACGCGACCACCGCCAACGGCGCGCCCCGGGCTTTGTGGCGCAGGCTGTCGAGCGTGGGCGGGATGACGCTGTAGACATAGTCGAGCACTGTCTCGATCTCGGCGGCGGTGGGAAACAGTTGCAATGTTTGCCCGTTCTCATCGCAGAGCACATCGGGCGAGGCCAGCGCGTGATACAGCAGGCTGTGCGCCGGCACGCCGGCTTCGATCGCGCGGCTGCCGGCCACTGTGAAATCGGCAAACCCCGGTATCGAGCGGTCGATGTTCAGCGGCTTTTGCAGTTCGGCAGCGAACGGTTCACCGAGCAGATCCAGGCCGTGGGCGAGCATCAGCGAATGCCAGCCGCCGGGGGCAAGGCGCGTACACACGTGGCTGACGGATTCGAGCAGAGTCATGTGGCGCCCCGACAGGTTGGACCAATCGCCATGGAACCGCATCCCGACGCTGATTCACCACTGTCAGATCTGACAGTGGTGACCAGTGGTCGCTAACGCGATACGGACAACATAACGATAAGTGCGACAACCCGGCGGCGCAGTCAGTGGATTGCGATAAAGGTGCAGGCATGGTGCAACAATGTGCACCTTACCGTCAGTTACCTGTCGGCAGCGATTGAACAGTGGCCGTTGAACGGCTCAGGCCTGCAGCGGCAGCTTCAGCACGGCACACAGCCCACCGCCCTCGCGATTGCTCAGGGTCAGCGAACCCCCGAGGGCCATGGCCAGTTGCTGGGCGATCGCCAGTCCCAGACCAGTACCGCCGGTATCACGATTACGCGAGTTTTCCACGCGATAGAACGGTTGCAGCACGTGCGCCAGTTCGGCGTCGGCGATGCCCGGGCCGCGATCCATGACGGTGATTGCGAGGCTATCCTTGTGGGCTTCGACCCAGACTTCGGCGGCACCGGCGAATTTCAACGCGTTGTCGGTCAGGTTCACCAGCACCCGCCGCAGGGCCTGGGGGCGGGTATCGATCACCGCCGCGCTCTTGCCGATCAGGCGTACATCCTTGCCCATGTCCTGGTAATCGAACACCAGGCTGTCGAGGAAGGCATCGAGGTCGGTGCGCCGGCTTTCTTCGGTCGAACCATGGATGCTGCGGGCGTAGGCCACGCCTTCGCGGACCAAGTGCTCCATTTCGCCGAGGTCGTTCCACAGTTTGTCTTTTTCCACTGAGTCGTCCATGAACTCGGCACGCAGCTTCATGCGGGTGATCGGGGTTTGCAGGTCATGTGAAATCGCCGCCAGCAGTTGCATGCGCTCCTTCAGATACGCGGCGATGCGCTTCTGCATCGCGTTGAAGGCCCGCGCGGCGTGGGCCACTTCGATCGGGCCTTGCTCGTCGAGCATCACGGGATGGGCGTTGGGGTCGAGGGTTTCCACGGCGTTGGCGAGGCGGGCGAGGGGGCGGATGGCGATGCGCACCGCCAGCCAGGTGCAGGCGATCAGCAACGCCAGTTGTCCGAGCAAGACCCCCGGCAGCCACGGCGACAAGGGCGGCATGGCTGGACGCACATCAATCGTCACCGGGCTGCCGTCGCTGAGTCTGACATGGGCCTGAAAGTGTTTTTGCTCCCCGGCAAACCGGGTGAAGCTCAGCGGGCGTGTACCGCCGAGCGCGGCGCTGATCGAGGTCACGGCCACCGGCACCTCGTCGGCGTCGGGGTCGAGCGGCGCACCGGATTCGCCGACACTCAACAGATAGTCGTAGTTGCTGCGGGACAGTTGCTTGAGCCAGGCGGGCCGTTCCTGCGCGGGCAAACGGTCGAGGATGGCGATCGACGTCGAGACGTCGTTTCGCATATTGCCCAGCATGGTGCTTCGGGCACTCTGGAAACGCTCGTAGTACTGCGCGCCAAACGACAATGCCTGAGCGAGGATCAGCCCGACCAGAAAGATCAGCGACAAGCGTGACGCCAGCGTACGCGGCCACTGCAGCCTGAAACTCATGCCGAAGCCCCGGAAACTTCCACCGGCAGCGAGAACACATAACCCTCGCTGCGCACGGTCTTGATGTAAGCCGGTTCGCGCGCATCGTCGAGCAGACGCTGGCGCAGGCGGCTGACCAGCAGATCGATGGAACGATCAAACAGATCGGCCTCGCGCCCCTGGGTCAGGTTGAGCAACTGATCGCGGCTGAGCACCCGTTGCGGGTGATCGAGGAACACCCGCAGCAAGCGGTATTCGGCGCCGCTGAGCGCGACCAGCGTGCCGTCCTGGTCCAGTAGATGTCGGGCCGAGGTATCCAGCTGCCAACGGCCGAAACCCAACAGACGACCGCTTTCGGTGACCACCAGGTTCGGCGGCAGCATCCGCGTGCGCCGCAGCACGGCGTTGATCCGCGCCAGCAGTTCGCGGGCAGCGAACGGTTTGGTCAGGTAATCATCAGCGCCCATTTCCAGGCCGATGATGCGGTCGGTTTCATCGTTGCGCGCGGTGAGCATCAGCACCGGCGTGGCCTTGTGCTTGCCCACGCGCAACTCGCGGCACACCTGCAGACCATCGTCGCCGGGCATCATGATGTCGAGCACGATCAGGTCGACGGTGTTGGCTTCGAGAAAACTGCGCATCTGTCGGCCATCGGCAACCACGGTGGTGCGCAGGCCGTTCTTTTTCAGGTAATTGCCAACCAGCTCGCGGATTTCGCGGTCGTCGTCGACGATGAGAATGTGATCGACATGTTCCATCGGTGCAGAACCTCTAATCAAAGGGCAATGCCATGCAGTCTATCGAGCCTGCGCCGGCTTGCCTGCCGGGGTTTGTATTGCAGTGTATCTGGCGCCATGACGGATACAGATACACGCAAAAACGCGATTTTTTCAGGGTTTTGTATCGCTGTGTATCTCCGGGTGGCGCAGATACACAACGCGTCATAACGGGCATTTCCAGACACAGACGTGATACCTCAAGCGCCTCAAATAGGCTCCATCGAGGCGCATCCAGCTTGCCTCGGCTCAACCCACCCACGCCTTGAGGTAACCGCCATGACCCGCACATCCGTGATCGCCGCCTGCCTGTTCGCCGCCCTGAACATCTGCACCCTGTCGGCCCGTGCCGAAGCCGATATCACCCCGCACACCTACACCTACGGCACGCACCTGGACGTGCAGAAAGTGCTGTCGATGACCCAGGACACCTCTGTGACCTGCGGCATTGTCGATGCGCGCATGACCTACCTCGATTCGGCAGGCAAAACCCAAGTGCTGGATTACCGTAAATTCGCCGATGGCTGCAACAACGAAAATTGAGTGCTCCTCGCCATCCCGAGTAATCCCGACAGTGTTTCGAAGGCTTTACAAAAAACCGCCATTCATCGGCCCAGCCCTTGTTTTACGTGCTCTTCGGACGATTGGCACGGACGCCATCGACCCTCGGCGCGATAGTGAACAGGCAGGGCCACTGCCGACCCTGTCCTTGATAAAAAGAACGCGAGGTTGCCATGCCGAAATTCGTGATTGAACGCGAGATTCCAGGGGCCGGAAAGCTGTCGGAGCAAGCACTCAAAGCCGTGTCGCAAACCTCCTGCCAAGTGTTGCGTGAACTCGGGCCGCAAGTGCAGTGGCTGCAGAGTTATGTCACGGCCGACAAAATCTACTGCGTTTACATCGCCCCTGACGAGGAGCAGGTACGCGAGCACGCCAGGCTGGGCGGCTTCCCGGCCAACAGCGTGGCACGGGTCATGACGGTCATTGACCCGACCACGGCTGAATGAAGTTCTCCAACCTGCTGCGGAGCACGATTGATGAGTACGCCCATTGATCTGACGGGTCTGAAGGAGCGCCAGAAAGTCGCCTGGGCCAGCGGCGATTACGCGGTGATCGGCACCACCTTGCAGATCGTCGGCGAAAACCTCGCCGAGGCTTGCGACCTGCGCTGCGATGAAGAGGTGCTGGATGTCGCCGCCGGCAACGGCAATGCGACCCTGGCGGCAGCGCGGCGTGGCTGCCAGGTGACCTCGACCGACTATGTCGCGGCGCTGCTCGAACGTGGGCAGGATCGGGCACGAGCCGAGCATCTGGAGGTGATTTTTCAGGTCGCCGATGCCGAAGCGTTGCCGTTCGCTGACGAGAGTTACGACGCGGTGTTGTCGACCTTCGGCGTGATGTTTGCCCCGGATCAGGCGACTGCGGCGGCGGAACTGGCGCGGGTCTGCCGGCGTGGCGGGCGCATCGGTCTGGCGAACTGGACGCCGGAAGGTTTCGTCGGCCAGATGTTCAAGGTTCTCGGCCGTCACGTGCCGCCGCCCGCCGTGGCGCAGCCACCGTCAAACTGGGGCACCGAAGCGTGGTTGCACAGCCATTTCGATGAACGTGCATTTCTGCTGCAGGTCACCCGCCGCACGTTCAACTTCCGTTATCGCTCGGCAGCGCATTTCATCGACATCTTCCGTCACTGGTACGGGCCGGTGCACAAGGCTTTCGCGGCATTGCCGCCGGAAAGCGGTCAGGCGCTGGAGAGTGATCTGGCGGACTTGCTCAACCGCTCGAATCGGGCGGGAGCCGGTTCGCTGGTGGTGCCGAGCGAGTACCTGGAGGTGGTGATCACCAAACGCTGAGACATCAATGAAACCCCTGTAGGAGCTGCCGAAGGCTCGGGCCGCGTTCGGACGATCTTTTGATCTTGTTTTTAAAACCAAAGCCAAAAGATCGCAGCCTTCGGCAGCTCCTACAGGGCAGGTTTATTTCAAATGTGCCCCATCAACCCACTCCAGCGCCGTGCGCCAGATGCAGATCCCCAGAAAGTACGCCGACATCAGCAGCCACAACCCCATCACCAGCGGATTGATCACCGGGTGATTGAGCACCAGTGACAGGCTGCACAACAGCCAGATTGCCGTGACCGCGATGTTGATCGGCATGAACCGGCGCACACGGAACGGGTGCAGGAACTTCATGCGGGTGACGGTCAGCAGCGCCAGGCCAATGATGGTCAGGAAAGTGATCCACGGTCCCGGGCCAATGATGTACAGGCACAGGGCAACCACGTTCCACGCGGCGGGGAAACCGACGAAATAGTTGTCCTTGCTTTTCATGTTTACGTTGCAGAAGCAGAACAGCGACGACACCAGAATCAGCGACACACTCAGCAGCAGGGTGTAGTCGGGCAGGGGGATGTAGCGGTAGATGAACAGCGCCGGGATGAACACGTAGGTCAGGTAGTCGATCACCAGATCGAGGATCGAACCGTCAAAACTCGGCAGCACCGATTGCACATTGACCTTGCGCGCCAGCGCCCCGTCGAGACCGTCGACGATCAATGCCACGCCCAGCCACATCAGGCAATGGGTCGGCTGGTTCTCCAGCAGGGCGAGGGTCGCCAGAAAGGCAGTGACCACGCCGGTCGCGGTAAAACCATGGGCGCCCCATGCTTTGAGCCTGGCGATGTGTACGGTCGATATCACAGGGGCGTTCTCCAGAAAAATGAAGCAAGCCGGGTATCACCCTTGAGCAAAGGGCGCCGGCAAACCGGGTCGGGGTTGCAGCTATCGACCGGTTTGGCCGGGATAAGGTTCACCACCGTTGAATCTTAGCTGGCCGCTCGAAAAATACCTCGGCGAAAACCGCCGGTGTCAGCCAGACGGTGCTGGCGCGATGGCTGCGCCGGTCTATCGTTGCCTGACGCAGTGAATGCCAATGCCTGAGGACGACATCATGAACACCAGCGATTTGCTCGAACAACTGCTGCGAGGCCAGGCCTCGGCGGGACAACAACGTGCTGACTCGGCCGGTAACCCGGACGGACTCGGCGGACTGGGCGGCTTGCTCGGTGGTCTGTTGGGTGGCGGTGCAGGCCCCGGCGGCAGTGCGGCGCAGTCCGGTGGGCTGGGCGGTCTGGGCGGTCTGCTCGGAGGTCTGCTCGGCGGCGGTAGCGGTGGTGGCTTGGGCGGCGCGCTGGGTGGGGCACTCGGTGGCGGCGGAACACAAAGTCGTTCCGGCGGCACCAATTATGCGGCGCTGGCCTCATTGGGAATGATGGCGTTCCAGGCATATCAGGCCTGGCAGCGCAGTCAGGCGTCGGCGGCGCCACAACAGATCCCGCAAACGGCCAATCTGCTGGCCGGGCCCGAGATCGAGGAACACAGCCACGCGGTGCTGCGGGCGCTGATCGCGGCGGCCAAGGCGGATGGTGAGATCGATACCCGGGAACAACAGATGATCAACAGTGAAATCAGCAAGCACACCGACGATCCGCAATTGCAGCAGTGGTTCGAAAGCGAAGTCGCCAAACCACTGGATGCGAACGAAGTCGCCGAGGCCGCCAACGGCGACCCGGCCATGGCCGCCGAAATGTACCTGGTCAGCGTGATTCTGGTGGACGATCAGCAGGACGCCGAACGCAACTATCTGGATGAACTGGCCGCCACCCTGCAGATCGACCCGCAATTGCAGGTGCACCTGGAACAGCAGGCCAAGGGGCAGGGCTGAAGCAAAAGTCAACAGATCGCAGCCTTCGGCAGCTCCTACAGGGGAAAAGCGCTCCAAATGTAGGAGCTGCCGAAGGCTGCGATCTGTTGATCTTCAGAGCCAGATTGCGTCCCATAGCGGGTAATCACCCAAACGCTTTACCAGACCGGCCCGCAATGGATTCATGACAATGTAGCGGGCAGCGGCTTTAAGATCTTCATCGCGACGCAGAGCTCGGTCGTAATAGCCGCGTTGCCACACCGGCTCCGAATTGCCTCGCAGCAGGTTGACCGAGCGACTACTGCGCGATTTGACACGGCACATTAATTGCGCCAAAGAGCCTTGTTTTAATTCGACCAGCCAATGGAGGTGGTCCGGCATCACAACCCATGCAAGCGAATGAACCATTCCCGCTTGATCGGCGGCCCGCATCTGCCCTACCAATAGTCGTCCTGCTCTCCAATCCGAAAAAACCGGTCGGCGTTGCTCAACCACCGCTGTCAGCAAATAAACCCGCCCAACCTCCGAATAGCGTCCCTTGCGTAAACCGCAGGCTTTTGCAGCTTCAGGCATTCCTTTGCCCTCCGTAACCATCGTCCTTGAACACTAGCGCTCCCGAAACACTCCGCTCGGCCAAGCCTTTACACGATGTAAATGTAGGAGCTGCCGAAGGCTGCGATCTTTTGATCTTGATCGTAAAAGACAAAATCAAAAGATCGCAGCCTTCGGCAGCTCCTACAGTGACCAGACCAAGTGATCAAGTGAAAGAGAATTGGCGCTGATCGCCGTCCGTCAGGGCAATTTTCATGTCGATTGAATTTTTCTCCGTAGCGGTTGCTCTGCTGCTGTAGAGGCGTGAAACAACGCCCTGACCGGCCAACCGAACGAGAACACTGACATGACTGCCCTGACCCCTCTGCAGGCGCCGAGCGCGCAGCAACAGCCCATCACTGCCGACGGTGACCTGCGGCGTATTTATGAGGCATTGCTGCTTGAGGATGCGCCTGACACCCTCGCGCAGGATTTTCTCGCCGAGCAGTTGCAGCGCGCCGCGCTGCTGCCTGAAGAACTGCCGCAGGATCCGTCGGCGTGGCAGGAGTGGGTCGCCGGGCACTGCACCGAGGTTGCCCGGCAGTATGCCGATTACCTGCAACAGCGTCAGGCCGGCGGACCGCGCCAGTTCTTCAGTAACAAGGCTCATGCGCTGTACTTTCTGCAAGCCGTGGCACCGACCAAACTGGTCGATGGCGCGTGGCTGTACGGCTTGTTGGCGCAATGGCGCGACCCGCGTTTTGATGGCTTGCTGTGTACCTATCTGGAAGAACTCGGCGACGGCAATCCTGCGCAAAACCATGTGGTGATCTATCGCAAACTGCTCGCTGAACACGGTTTGCAGGATGCCAGCGCCATCGCCGATGAGCGTTACCTGCAAGGTGCATTGCAACTGGCACTCGGTGCCTGCGGTGAAGCTTGTTTGCCGGAGGTGATCGGTTACAACCTCGGTT
The DNA here is from genome assembly GCF_055760375.1 of Pseudomonas sp. m6p. Classification (NCBI taxonomy): domain Bacteria; kingdom Pseudomonadati; phylum Pseudomonadota; class Gammaproteobacteria; order Pseudomonadales; family Pseudomonadaceae; genus Pseudomonas; species Pseudomonas sp. m6p. Next base: position 3,240,332 of record NZ_CM147084.1, on the reverse strand, counting down.
ACGAACAATTGCCGCTGCACCTGCTGATCAGTGCCTATGAGCTCAGCGAGTTGGGCATCGATCCGTACTATTTCACCCTGCATGTGACCATCGATAACGCCAGCACCCGTCATGCGCAAAAAGCCGTGCAGGCGGTGCTCGACCTGCTGCCGCTGGAAGCGGATCGCAGCGAGTTTCTGCGCCGGGTATTGCTGGGTTATCGACTCAACGACCTGGGGCAGGGCAGCCGCGCCATCATCGAGGGTTTCGACCTGGAACAGGAAGTGCTGGCGATGCTCGAGCGCAAGCGTCCGTTCGGTCAGCACATGCATTCCGACTACTGCCGCTTCGATGGAAAAACCGTCAATCAGTGGCTGGCCACGCCCGAGCAACTGCCCGGGTTTCTGCAGGTGATGCAGGACAAGGGCTGGATCAAGCGCAATCAAGATCCGCAGGCCAGCCGTTTCTGGCAGTTGATCGATGGCGACGGTGCGGCGATGTTCGGCGTGTTCAGTCCTTATGAAAAGCAACTGCTGCACGACTGGATTGCCGGCGACTGGACGTCCTCGGAGAAGAATCCGACGCCAAGACGCAGCCGTCAGGTCGCCACCCCGGACGCCGCGGTGCCAGAACACGATCCCGATGTGCAGCGTCTGACCTCCTCGCTACAAGGCCAGGACGGTCATGGCCAGATGGCAACACTGATCCCATGGCTGTCACCCGCCCGCCATGCCCACCCGGCGGGTTTGCTGGCGACGCGCCGTTTTATCGAACTCAAATCCAGTCTGCGCTAAGGAACTCTCCATGAATCAGGAAGAACATTTGTCTGCCGACGACCTCACGCTGCTGCAACTCGGCCGACGCTTACAGGCCGACGGTTATCGTTTCATCACGCCGACGCCTTTGACCCATCAGCGGGTCAACCAGCGGGACGAGGGGCAGGTGGCCGATACCTTGCGTGATGTCTTCGGCTGGTCGCGCCCGTTCGAACCGGGGTTGTTGTCCGCCGACGAGCAGCGGCAGTTGCAGGAGGCGCAAGTGATTGACGCCTACGGCGGCCGTTTGAAAAGCCGGGTGCGCTGGTCGAGTCTGGATGACCTGTTGTTCGTGCATTCGGGCTTTCCCACCGATGCCGCCGATTCGGTGTTTTTCGGTCCGGACACCTACCGTTTCGCGCAGTTGATTCACTCACATCTGCAGCAGAGCTTTGCACCGATCCAGCGTGCGGTGGACATCGGTTGCGGTGCGGGCGTTGGTGCGATTCTGATTGCCCGCGCTCGGCGGGAAGCCGAAGTGCTGGCGGTGGATATCAACCCCGCCGCGCTGCGCCTGACCGCGATCAACGCGGCATTGGCCGAGGTCGCCAACGTCGAGGTGCAGGCCAGCGATGTGTTGCAGGGTACCGACGGCCACTTCGACCTGATCGTCGCCAACCCGCCGTACATGGCCGATCCAGCCGGACGCGCCTACCGAAATGGCGGAGGTTCACTCGGGGCCGGGTTGTCGCTGCGTATCGTCGAGCAGGCACTCAATCGGCTGGCACCCGGTGGCTCGTTACTGCTGTACACCGGCGTCGCCATGGTCGATGGCCGTGATCCGTTTTTCGACACCGTGGTGCCACGCCTGGATTCGGCGCGATTCGCTTGGACCTATCGCGAACTGGATCCCGACGTGTTCGGTGAAGAATTGCTGAATCCCGGTTACCAGCGTGTAGACCGGATCGCCGTGGTCGCGCTGACCGTGACCCGCATTGGCTGACACAAGGCAGGTGCGTCATGACCAGGAACCTCGACGACTACAACCGCATGCGCGATTTTTCGGCGACCTCGGAGCCCGCTGCCATCAAGCGCCGTGGCCGCAGCAAGGGGACTGAACATGCGCTGCAGTTCTGCATCCAGAAGCACGACGCTTCGCACCTGCATTATGACTTTCGCCTCGAACTCGATGGCGCGCTGAAGAGCTGGGCGGTGCCCAAGGGGCCGTCGCTCGACCCCAGGGTCAAACGCCTGGCCGTGCACGTCGAAGATCACCCGCTGGATTACGCGACGTTCGAGGGCAGCATTCCCGAAGGGCATTACGGCGCCGGCGAGGTGATCGTCTGGGATCGTGGCGTGTGGATTCCGCAGGAAGACCCGGCCAAGGCTTACGCCAAGGGCAAACTCAAATTCGAACTGCAAGGCGAGAAGCTGTCCGGCCTCTGGAATCTGGTGCGCACCCACATGCCGGGCAAAAAGGAGAACTGGTTTCTGATCAAACATCAGGACAGCGCTGCGCGCCCGCAAGACGATTACGACGTACTCAGCGCCGAGCCGCACAGCGTGCTCAGCGAGCGCACCTTGATCAGTAAGCCCAAGCTCGCCGCCGAGCAAGCCAAACCGGTGCAAAAGGCCCCGGCCAAACCGCGCAAAACGGCGTCCGCTACGCTCACCGGTGCGCGCAAGGCCAAGCTCCCTGCACAACTCAAGCCGGAACTGGCGACGCTGGTCGACAGCGCACCGGAAGGGCAGTGGAGCTACGAGATCAAGTTCGACGGTTACCGGATCATGGCGCGCATCGATCACGATCAGGTTCAGCTGTTTACCCGCAATGGCCATGACTGGACGCACAAACTGCCGCAACAGGCGCAGGCTCTGGCCGAGCTGGGCCTGGAATCGGCGTGGCTGGACGGCGAAATGGTGGTCGCCAACGAACACGGTGTGCCGGACTTTCAGGCACTGCAGAATGCGTTCGAAGCTGGAAGCAGCGGCAGCATCATGTACTACCTGTTCGACATGCCGTATCTCAACGGGGTCGACCTGCGCGAGGTGCCGGTCGAGGAGCGCCGCGCGGCGTTGTCCACGGTACTCGGAGGGCACGAGCAGCCCTTGCTGCGCTTCTCCGAAGCCTTCGACGAAACCCCGGATGCGCTGCTCAACAGCGCCTGCCAGATGCAGATGGAAGGACTGATCGGCAAGCGCCTGGGTTCGCCTTACGTATCGCGGCGCAGCAGCGACTGGATCAAGCTCAAGTGCAAGCATCGTCAGGAATTCGTGGTTGTCGGCTATACCGATCCGAAGGGCGCGCGCAGTGCCTTCGGCGCCTTGCTGCTGGGCTTGCATGACCGCGACAGTGGCGAATTGCGTTACGCCGGCAAGGTCGGCACCGGGTTCAACGACACTACCCTGAAAAGCATCCTTGCCCAACTCAAGCCGTTGCAGGTGAAGAAGGCTGCCGTGGTCAACCCGCCAAGCGGCTTCGACGCCAAGGGTGTGCACTGGCTCAAACCGAATCTGTTGGCGGAAGTGGCATTCGCCGAAATGACCAAGGACGGCTCGGTGCGCCATGCCGTGTTCCATGGTCTGCGCAATGACAAACCGGCGAAGGCAATTACCGAGGAGCGCGCGAAACCCGTGAAGACTTCAGCGAAAGCCACCCCATCGAAAAAGGCTGCACCGGCAAAGAAAAAGGCTGAAGCAGCACCGTCACAGCTGGGCCTCGCCAGCGGCAAGGTGCGCATCACCCACCCCGACCGGGTAATCGATGCGGTCAGTGGCACCACCAAGATGCAACTGGCCGAGTATTACGCCAGCGTCGCCGAATGGATCCTGCCGCAGCTCAAGGATCGTCCGGTGGCATTGGTGCGTGCGCCGGACGGTATCGCCGGCGAACTGTTCTTCCAGAAAAACGCCGAGCGTCTGGCGATTCCCGGCATCACCACGCTGGACAAGGAGGTCACCGGTCAACCGGTGATGCTGATCAACAATGCCGAAGCCTTGATCGGCGCCGTGCAGATGAGCACGGTCGAGTTGCACACCTGGAACGCCACTACCATTGATCTGGACAAGCCTGACCGCTTTGTCCTCGATCTTGACCCGGATCCCGCGCTCCCATGGAAAAGCATGGTCGAAGCCACTGCGCTGACCCTGACCGTGCTCGATGAACTGGGGCTCAAGGCGTTTCTCAAGACCAGCGGTGGCAAAGGCATTCACCTGGTGGTGCCATTGACCCGCAAGCACGGCTGGGATGAGGTCAAGGATTTCAGCCATGCGATCGTCAGTCATATGGCGAATTTGTTGCCGGAACGGTTTTCCGCGATGTCCGGGCCGAAAAATCGGGTGGGGCGAATCTTCATCGATTACCTGCGCAACGGTTTGGGTGCCACCACCATTTGTGCCTACGCGGCGCGCACCCGCGAGGGGCTGCCGGTGTCGGTGCCGCTGTTTCGCGAAGAGGTGGCGCAGATCAAGGGTGGCAATCAGTGGAACATCAGCAATGTCCATGAGCGCCTGAACGAGGTCGGCGACGCGCCGTGGGCCGACATGAAGAAAACCCGCCAGAGCATCACTGCAGAGATGCGCAAGCGGGTTGGCATGAAAAAATGATCAGGTATCGCGCAGCAAGTCGTGGGCGTTGAGGAGTTCGAAAGCGATTTCAGGGTGGTTGCTCAGGCCTCGACGAATGGCCGCCGGAATCGCTTTGCGCGTCTTGCGGCACAGCCCCGGGAGCGCTTCGATCTGAATCTCGATGCCGAGCATGGTGCGCACTTCATGAAAGCCCGGAGCAACTTCAACTCGCAGGCCCAACTGTGCGTGCATGCGATCTTGCAGATGGCGCAGGTCGGCGAGGTCTTTGAGTTGTTCCAGGCGGGCGAGCAGGATTTTTTCCTGCTCGCGAGTCAGGCGCAGGATGCGCAGATCGCTGCCGGAATTTTCCAGCAACGATTCGCGCCCGCAATCGCAGGCGCCGGGCGGGCAGGGTGAGCGCAAAGGCGCAGGCGGCGCAAGAGTCGTCATGGCCTCCATCATAGAGGCCGTCGGACTGTTTTGCCTATGTGCCTTCAGCTGCCATCCATCGGCCGCTGCCTCCGTGACAACTACTGATTCAGGCCTTCGTAATGCACCAGAATCGCGTTGGCAAGGTCTTCATCGCTGGCGTTGAGACCGGGGTTGTCGTGCCGGACCTGTTGCAGCACCGACTCCAGATAAACCCCTCGTATGGCCCCGCCGCTGGCCACGAACGCTGACAGGTCATCGCGCGCCGGGATCACCATTTTGTGATCCTTGAAGGTCGAGTAAAGCGATGCGGAAACACCCGCCGAGGTGGCGACATCGCCGGCATCGACACGGGCCAGAGCCGAGCCGACAGGGAGGCACAGCAGGAGAGAAGAAACGAGCACTAACTTGCGCATGACGGTGTTCCTCCACAAGCGCGAAGCAAAAAGGAAGACTACATAATCTCAGAGGTGCGACCTCTGCCGGAGTTCCGTTCAAACACGCGGATACTTCCTGAAACGCTCTGAAGCGGCACATCTGCACAAATAAGCTTAACTGAACTCCTGACAGGTGCATTCGGCGCGCCTCAGGAGGAACCCACCGTGTCGATCAAATTGCGTTTGCTGTTGCTGATAGCAACCAGCCTGCTGACAGCGCTGATCGTGAGTCTGGTCAGCTATGTGGGGAATACGCGGATGTCCGCGGCGGTTGGCGACAACGCGGTGAGCATGACTGCGCTGCGCAATCACATGGAAGCCGACATGATGCACGATGCACTGCGGGCTGACGTGTACTCGGCGATGCTGGTGGGCTTGGGCAAAAGTACCGGCACGGCCGCCGAAGTGCGGGATTCGATCAACGAGCACGCGAGCCATTTTCGCGAAGTACTGGATGAAAACCTCAAACTGCCGGTCAACCCGACAATCAAGACCGCGCTCGAACAGATCAAGCCCAGTCTGGACACCTACATCGAGGCGGCCGAGCGCATTGTCGGCCTGGCACTGGACAACCCGGACAGCGCGCAACGGGAGCTCGGTACGTTCAACACCGCCTTCACTCAGCTTGAAGAGCAGATGGCCGCGCTCAGTGAGCTGATTGAAAGCAATACCCGGGACACCAGCAAAGCCACCGACAGCGCCATTCGAAATGCCAACATCGCCCTCGGCGTGGTGCTGCTCGCCAGCCTGTTGCTATTGCTGGCGCAAGGGCGTTGGGTGACCCGCAGCATCATGGGGCCGCTGAAGTCCGCCAACCACATCGCCCAAAGCATTGCGCATGGCAACCTCAGCGAGCCGATCAGTGAACCGGCCGGCAAGGATGAAGCCAGCACGCTGATCCGCAGCCTGGCGACCATGCAGCGCGATCTGCGCGACATGATCGACGTGGTGCGCCGCAACGCGCATGGCGTCAGCGGCATGAGCGAGCAGTTGAGCCACGGCTGCCATCAGGTCGCCGACAGCAGTCAGCAGCAAAGCGCCGCCGCCGGCACCATGGCCGCTGCCGCGAGCCAGATGACCGCCAGCATCGAGGAAATCACCCGCCACGCCGAACGCGCACTGGGCATGGCCAATCAGGCCGAGTCGCTGGCCAAGAGCGGCGGACAGGTGATCCATCAGGTGGTCAGCGACATGGACGACATCGCCCGCTCGGCGCAGCAGTCGGCACAGGTGATCCGCACGCTGGATCAGGAATCCGAAGGCATCTTCAACATCATTCAGGTGATCAAGAGCATCGCCGACCAGACCAACCTGCTGGCACTCAACGCCGCTATCGAGGCGGCGCGGGCCGGCGAGCAGGGCCGGGGCTTTGCCGTGGTCGCCGACGAAGTGCGCAGTCTGGCCGCGCGTACCAGCGCTTCAACCCAGGAAATCGCGTCGATGGTCGCGCGCATCCAGAACAGTACCCGCGAAGCGGTCAGCAGCATGGAGGCCGGCGTGGCTCAGGTCGACAAAGGCATGGCGGTCACGGCGGAAGTCGAGCGGGCGATCCGCGAGATCCTCGACGCCACCCTCAGCACCACGCAACTGGTCAATGACATCACCCGCACCATCGGCGAGCAAAGCCAGGCCAGCAACGAAATTGCCCATCAGGTGGAAATGATCGCCGGGATGTCCGAGGGCAACAGCAAGGTGATCGGGCAGACGGCCAACACCACTGATGAACTGTCGAGTCTGGCGGGGGCGCTGGCGTTGTCGGTGGACCGGTTTCGGTTGTAGGGCCGCTATCGCGAGCAGGTTTGCGGATCATGTTCAGCCCAAACCGGCCGATAACGCCAACAGCGGAAAAAGACTCTCAAGTCGGGAACAGACGCGCGGGTTTGCCCTGACGTGATATTCTTCGCGCCAACTTGGTTTGACCTTATTCAGTTTGCCTGCCCTTTGGGCGGGCTGACGGAATCCCTGTCGCTCAAGTAGCTGAAGCCAATAATGATAAAAAGTCAGTTCAGAAGGGACATTAACTGAGGTCGATGCGGTACGTCGGCCTTGTGTGCCCACCCGTCAACATTGCAGTGTGAAGGTGCCCGCGACCCTGGCCTGAGTGTCGCGACAAAAGGCCCTCATACCTACAACAGCGGCGGGCGGAAGGCGTTTTATCATAGGTGCAACGGATGTTTAAGAAAGTGAACACAGCCTTGCTCGGGCTGGCTTTGGCGATGGGGATGTCGTCCGCCAATGCTGCAGAAGCAAAGAAAGTCGACGTTCTGCTGATCGGCGGCGGCATCATGAGCACCACCCTGGGTGTGTGGATCAATGAGTTGGAGCCAAGCTGGTCGATGGAAATGGTCGAGCGCCTCGATGGCGTCGCCCTGGAAAGCTCCAACGGCTGGAACAACGCCGGTACCGGTCACTCGGCCCTGGCTGAGCTGAACTACACCCCGGAAGACGACAAAGGCAACGTGACGATCCCGAAAGCCGTCGAGATCAACGAAGCGTTCCAGGTTTCCCGTCAGTTCTGGGCCTGGCAGGTTCAGCAAGGCGTTCTGAAGAACCCTCGCTCGTTCATCAACACCACGCCGCACATGAGCTTCGTGTGGGGTGACGACAACATCAAGTTCCTGAAAAAGCGCTACGAAGCCCTGCAGGCGAGCCCGCTGTTCGCCGGCATGCAGTACTCCGAAGACCCGGCTGTGATCAAGAAGTGGGTCCCGCTGATGATGGAAGGGCGTGACCCGAACCAGAAAATCGCGGCCACCTGGAGCCCGCTGGGTACCGACATGAACTTCGGCGAAATCACCCGCCAGTTCGCCGGTTACCTGCAGACCAAGCCTAACTTCGACCTGAAGCTGTCGAGTGAAGTCGAAGACATCACCAAGAACGCCGACGGCACCTGGCGCGTCAGCTACAAAAACCTGAAAGACGGCACCAAAACCGAAACCGACGCCAAGTTCGTGTTCATCGGCGCCGGTGGCGGCGCTCTGCACCTGCTGCAGAAGTCCGGCATTCCTGAAGCCAAGGAATATGCTGGCTTCCCGGTAGGCGGCTCGTTCCTGGTGACCGATAACCCGGCCATCGCCGAGCAGCACCTGGCCAAGGCCTACGGTAAAGCTTCGGTTGGCGCACCGCCGATGTCGGTTCCGCACCTGGACACCCGTGTTCTGGACGGCAAGCGCGTCATCCTGTTTGGCCCATTCGCGACCTTCAGCACCAAGTTCCTCAAAGAAGGCTCGTACCTGGACCTGCTGACCAGCACCACCACCCACAACATCTGGCCAATGACCAAGGTCGGCATCAAGGAATACCCGCTGGTCGAGTACCTGGCCGGTCAACTGATGCTGTCGGATGAAGACCGTCTGAACGCGCTGAAGGAATACTTCCCGAACGCCAAAGCCGAAGACTGGCGCCTGTGGCAAGCCGGCCAGCGCGTGCAGATCATCAAGCGTGATGAAGCCGCTGGCGGCGTGCTGAAACTGGGCACCGAAATCGTTGCTGCACAAGACGGCTCCATCGCCGGTCTGCTGGGCGCATCGCCAGGCGCGTCGACTGCTGCACCAATCATGCTGAGCGTGCTGCAGAAAGTCTTCAAAGACAAAGTCGCTACCCCTGAGTGGCAAGCCAAGCTGCACCAGATCGTTCCAAGCTACGGCACCCAGCTGAACAACGATCCGGCCAAAGTGGCACAAGAGTGGGCGTACACCGCCAAGATCCTCGAACTGCCAACGCCTCCGGTGATCGGTCAGGCTGCTCCGGCTGCACCTGCAGCTGAGAAAGCTGAAGCGCCGAAGGAAAATGCTGCACGTGACATGGCGCTGTAACCACACGCCAGATGCACAAAAGCCCACTGCACCGGTAACGGTCAGTGGGCTTTTTTTGTGCCAAAAAACCGCTGTAGGAGCAGCCGCAGCCTGCGGCAGCTCCTACACAGGTTTCGCTTTCGCCAGGTAGGCGCCCAACCGCCGTCCCATTTCCTCGCCGAGGGCCTGCAACCCACTCAACGGCCGCACCATCACCTCGAACTCGATAATTTTCCCGCTCTCATCGAAGCGAATCATGTCGATCCCCTTCAACTCTTTCGTCCCCACCTTGGCACTGAACTCCAGCACCACATTCAATCCATCGGCAGTCGCCAGTTCACGGTGGTATTTGAAATCTTCAAACACGTTGAACACGGTGTTGAGGATCATCGTCACCACTGGCGCGCCGGGGTAGGGCGAGTGGGCCATGGGCGAGCGGAACAGCGCATTCTGATCAAGCAGCTCGGGCAGAGCCTTGAGGTTGCCGGTGCGGATCATCTCGTGCCAGCGCTTCAGGGATTCGGCGGCGTTGGGGTGCAGGTTCAGTTCGGACATTGACCACTCCTGGAATTGTTGTTGTTGTTTTTCGCGCGACGGCAATCACTCTAGTTCAAAGCGGCGTGCCCCCGAATCTTTGTGTGCCGATCTGAATACCACGCCATGTCCGGAACAGATCAGTTTGGTATCTGATCCGTATTTTTCTGTTGTATCTGCCTCTGTAACCGGCTCAGTCAGGCGCTCAGAATAGCCCGGCAATTCGGTCACCCGCGGCAGCCCTTCATCCCGAAGCGCCCGGTGCACCGCAAGCTCAACATTAAGGAGAGCAGCATGAACAAGATGGCGATTTTCCTCGGTGGGTTTCTGACATTGACCATTCTGATCGGAATGCTTGCGACAATTTCTCCGGTCTGACCCCGGCAGTACTCCACCAGACTCCAGCGCCCTTTCTTATCGAAGGGCGTGACTGTTTCTACTGCGTTGTCATTTCTCGCATCACACCATACTGGTGTCCGTCCGCTAACTGGACTAAACCGGGATATCCAGTCCCGGAAATGTTCACTGTGCCTGATCTGTCATGGACTCGTTGATCAACGCTGCCGGCCGTGCGCTCGCGGTGGGTGATCCGCTGGCCGCGTTGAAGCTCGTCGCCCTGCGTGAAGACCCGCCTGCGCTGGCGCTGCGTGGCATCGCCATGGCTCAGCTCGGTGATGTGTCCCGAGCCAAGGCGCTGCTGCAGCGGGCGGTCAAGGCGTTCGGCGCCAACGAGCCGTTGTCCCGAGCGCGCTGCGTCGTGGCCGAGGCCGAAGTGGCGCTGGCGACGCGGGATCTGGGCTGGCCGGTTAAAGCGCTGGAGGCGGCGCGGCAGCTCTTGCTCGATCACGGCGATCAACTGAACGCTGCGCATGCCCGCTATTTGCAAATCCGCCGGCTGTTGCTGATCGGCCAGCTCGATGAGGCGCGGGCGTTGCTCGCTGCACTTGATCCCACCGCGCTGCCCCCGCCGTTGCGGGCCGCTCATGGATTGATGACGGCCGGTATTGCGCTGCGTCAGGTGCAGGCGCACACGGCGCGGGCGGCGCTGGAGCTTGCGCAACGGGCGGCGCAGCAAGCGGCTATTCCCGCGCTGACCGCAGAGACCGAACAGGCCTTGCAAATGCTCGATGCACCTGCGGCGCAACTGATTGTGTCTGGCCGGTCTCAGACCGTGACGCTCGCGCAGGTTGAAGCGTTGTTCGCCTCGCCGGCGCTGGTGGTCGATGCGTGTCGCTACAGCGTGCGCGGCGCGGGGATGACAGTGGCCCTGGCGACGCGTCCGGTGCTGTTCGGTCTGCTGCGGATGCTGGCTCAGGCGTGGCCGGCAGATGTGTCGAGAGAGGCGCTGATCGCTCAGGCGTTTCGCTTGAAACTAAGCGACGAATCCCATCGCGCACGCCTGCGGGTGGAGATCGGTCGCCTGCGTTCGGCGTTGCAGCCACTGGCGCGGATCATCGCGACGGCGCGCGGTTTTGCCTTGGTCGCCGACGATGTGGCGTTGCTCACTTTGCCGGTCGAGGACAAGTACGCGACACTGCTGGCCTTGCTCGCCGATGGCGAATCCTGGTCGAGTTCGGCGCTGGCGTTGGCGTTGGGCTGCAGTCAGCGGCAAGTGCAGCGCTCACTGGAAGCACTGGCGCAGGCGGATAAAGTGCAAGGGTTCGGCGTGGGTCGTGCGCGGCGCTGGACCACGCCGCCGTTGCCGGGTTTCGCGACGATCTTGTTACTCCCGGTGTCGTTGGGCAATGGCTAGGCTGGACACTCCTACCAACGAGGAAGGCAGCATGAAACAGGCAAACGCAGAAATCCTTCGTGAGTACGGCCCGTTCGACGGCGTCGAACGTGTCCACGGCGTAACCTTCGACGGCCAGCACGTGTGGTTCGCCAGTGACGGCCAGCTCAATGCGCTGGACCCGGCCAGCGGCAAAACCGTGCGCACGCTCAAGGTCGGTGCCGACGCTGGCACCGCGTTCGACGGCCAGTACTTGTTCCAGATTGCCGACAGCCGCATCCAGAAAATCGACCCGACCACCGGCCGTGTGCTGAACACCGTGCCGGCGCCCGGCGGCGGCAACGATTCGGGGATGGCCTGGGCCGAAGGCTCGCTGTGGATCGGCCAGTATCGCGAGCGCAAGATCTATCAGGTCGATCCGGAGACCGGCGCGGTCTTGCGCACGCTGGCGTCAGACCGCTTTGTCACCGGGGTCACCTGGGTCGACGGCGCGTTATGGCATGGCACCTGGGAAGGCGATGAAAGTGAACTGCGCCGGGTCGATCCGCAAGATGGCGAGGTCCTGGAGCGTTTGAAGATGCCTGCGGGGACAGGCGTTTCCGGGCTGGAAGCGGATGACGGCGAGCGCTTTTACTGCGGTGGCGGGGGGAGTGGGCGGCTGCGGGCGGTGCGGCGGCCCAAGTGATGGAGGGTGCCTGTTCTGGCCCTTCGCGAGCAGGCTCGCTCCCACATGGGTTCAGCCTCAACCGGGCAAAATGTGAGAGCGAGCCTGCTCGAGAAGGGGCCAGCAGCTTCACTGAAAATCTCTCGGTGAATCAAGGCGCACCAAACACCATCGTCCAGTAAACCCCTTCATCACTGCGCGCCTCACTGGCAAAACCCGCGCCGACCTGGGTGAACATCGGGTTCATCAGGTTGGCACAATGCCCGGGACTGGCCAGCCATCCGGCCATCGCCTTGCCCGGTGAACTCTGTCCGGCGGCGATGTTTTCGCCGATCTGCCGGCCCCGATAACCTGCCGCCCGGGCGCGATCGGCCGGCATGTCGCCGTCTGGATCACGGTGGGCGAAGTAGTTGCCGTAGGCCATGGCCTTGCTATGCCCTTGCGCGGCGGCTCCCAGCGCCGGGTTCCAGCTGAGCGGGCGAGCGGCGGCGAAGCGCTGGCGTCCGCACATCCGTGGGCGTGCACGGGCGGCGTTGACCTCGGCGAGCAAGGCTTTGCCGACGCTGCGGTTGTCGCCGACGCGACTGTCGAGCACCGGTTGCGCCAGCACCACTTGCCATTCACCGCGGGCGCGGCTGACGCCGATGTCGGCGTACTGGGCGTCGAGCAGGGCGGTGCAGTGGCTGTCTTGCAGCTGTTCGAAGGCTTCCTCGGCATCCCCGGCACCGACGATGCGGATGCTGCGCACCGCTACCGCCGAATATCCCGAAGACTTCAATCTCTCGCGCAAGCCACCGCCGTAGCCATAGCCGATCGGCAACGCCAGATTCGACTTCAGCGACAGTGGCGCCAGGCGCTGGGCAGGGCGGCGTTCGCAGCGTTGCGGATGGGCGCGGTAATCGTTGATGGCGGCCACCAGCTGCCGCTCTTCGCTGGCGTGGACGGTCTCGGTGAACAGTGGGGCAAGGATCAGCAGGCACAGCGAAACGAAGCGTGATGAGCGAACGACATGGCGCATGGGACGGCAGACTCAGGGGAAAGGACAGTGCTGAAGTGGGCAGCCGCGGAATGCGGCGCCACTAGGACTGGGCTTTTTGCACTTGGTTCATGCTGGCAAACTGGCTTTTTTGGTGGGTGTGAAGGGGAGGGTGATCCTGGATTTTGTATTGCTCGCGAAGGGGCCAGTTCAGCCGACGCAATAATCGGCTATCAGCGATCAAGCACTGCCTGCATCCACTGCAGATACTGCGCCCGCTCGGAAATCGAGTTGTGCCCCGAATCCGGCACTACTCGCAGCGTCGCCACACCTTTGGGGAAATGCCCCAGCAGCCGCTGCGTGCTGTCCCGTGGAATCACCTCGTCATCGCTGGCTGCCAGCAGCAGGGTCGGTACTTGAATGTGCGCGGCATAGCGACCCGACTCGAAGCGATCCTTCAGCAGCCATTTCACCGGAAACCACGGGTATTGGCGCACGGCGATTTCTTCGAGGCTGTTGTACGGCGTCACCAGAATCAATGTCTGCGCCGGGCGCTGACTCGCCAGCCGCACCGCCACTCCGGAACCCAGGCTGCGCCCGACCACGGCAATCTGCGGATGGCTGGCGTAGACCCGGTCAAACAGCGCCAGTGCATCTTCGGCAATCGCTTCCTCCGAGGGTGAGCCACCGCTGCCGCCAAAGCCCCGGTAGTTCAGCAGATACACCGCGTAATCGGGAAACGCTGCGCTGAATGAAGGCAGGTTGTGCGACACGTCCTCGGCATTCCCGCCGAAGTAGATCAGCGCTTTCGGCCCCGCATGTTCGCGAACGGTTATCCAGACATCGGCATCCGGCATCGCCAGTTTCAGCCGTGAATCTGCCGTGGTCACGGCACTGCCAGGCTGGGGGAAATAGATCAGCGAACGCTGAAACACGAACAATGCTCCGCACAGCAAAACGTAGAGGGCAATGAGCAAAGCGACGACTGACATCAGGATTCTGGACATTCGGCTAACTTTAACGGGACGCGGGTGTTCGCTGTCGCAGTGTAGTTCAGCGCCGTGGAGGGACAGCCGTCGCACACAACGTGCAACAGATTCACGCAGCAGGGGAACCAGCATGAGCCACACTGAGGGTTGCTCCCGTCGCCGATTGCTCACGCTGGCTGCCGGGGTTTCGGCGGTCCTGACCTTTGACCGGGCGTTGGCCACTGCCATGACGCCGACTGCCACTTCGCCGAACCAGGCAGGAGACCAGACCATGCAGACCCGCGCCATCCCTTCCAGCGCCGAACGACTGCCCGTGGTGGGCCTGGGCACTTATCGTAGCTTCGACGTTGCGCCCGGCGAGACCGCCTATAAACAACTGCCGGCAGTGCTCGACGAGCTGTTCAGAAAGGGTGGCACGCTGATCGACAGCTCACCGATGTATGGCCGCGCCGAGCAGACCACTGGCGAACTGCTGGCGATCCATGAACCGCGTTCGCCGGCCTTTCTCGCCACCAAGGTCTGGACGCGCGGGCGCAAGGAAGGTATCGCGCAGATGGAGCAATCCTTCCGTCTGCTGCGCACCGAACGCATCGACCTGATGCAGATCCACAACCTGCTGGACTGGCAAAGTCATCTGCCGACTCTGCGCGAGTGGAAAACCGAGGGGCGTATCCGCTACATCGGCATCACCCATTACACGCCCTCGGCTTACGACGAAGTCGAAGCAGTGCTCAAGGCTGAACCACTCGATTTTCTGCAAATCAATTACGCCCTCGATGACCGTGGCGTGGAAAAACGCATTCTGCCGTTGTGCCGCGAGCGCGGGGTCGCGGTGATCTGCAACCGGCCGTTTGGCGGTGGCGGGTTGCTCGAGCGGCTCAAGGGCAGGCCGCTGCCGGCGTGGGTGTCGGACGTGCAGGTCAACAGTTGGCCGCAACTGGCGCTGAAGTTTTTGCTGTCGCACCCGGCGGTGACCTGCGTGATTCCCGGCACCGGCAATCCGCGCTACATGACCGACAACGCCGGCGCCGGGTTTGGGCCGATGCTCACCGATGCGCAGCGGCATCAGTTGATTGCGCTGCTGGGATAGCTGCCTGCGCGCGATACCGCAGCGCCTCGACCAACAACGCAAACGCCGGCGCCGCCTGCCGTCGACTCGGGTAATACAGGTGATAACCGGCAAACGTCGGGCACCAGTCTGCCAGCACTTGTAGCAGACGCCCGTCGGCCAGATAGGGCGCGACGATGTTTTCCGGAATGTAGCTCAGGCCAAAACCGTCGAGTGCAGCGTCGAGCAGCGGATACACGCCATTGAGGGTGACTTGCCCGGAAACCCGCACCTTGAGGCTTTCGCCGTCCTTCTCGAACTCCCAGGTGTACAGCCCGCCGTTGGTGGGCAGGCGCAGGTTGTTACAGGCGTGGGCGGTCAGGTCTCGTGGTGTTTGTGGCTGTTCACGCTTGGCGAAGTAAGCAGGGGCGCCGACCACCGCCATGCGCATGTCCGGGCCGATGCGGGTGGCAATCATGCCTTGCGCGACATCTTCGCCCAGCCGCACGCCGGCGTCGAAGCCTTGCCCGGCGATGTCAACGAAACCGTAGTCGCAGATCACCTCGACGGCGATGTCCGGGTATTGGGGCAGGAATTCCTTGAGCACCGGACGCAACAGCCAATTCAGCGAATGGTCGGTGGCACTGATGCGGATCCGGCCTGCGGGCGTCTCGCGCAGGTTGCTCAGTGCCGCCAGTTCCTGCTCGATCTCTTCGAAGCGCGGGCCGATGGTCTGCAGCAGATGTTCGCCAGCCTCGGTGGGTGAGACGCTGCGGGTGGTGCGCGTCAGCAAGCGCAGGCCAAGGCGCGCTTCGAGTGCGCGAATGGTATGGCTGAGCGCCGATTGTGAAACGCCCAGTTTGGCTGCGGCTTTGGTGAAGCTGCGCTCGCGGGCCACGGCAAGGAAGGCGAGCAGGTCACTGGCGTTTTCTCGAAGCATTGATGAGTGTCCTGCATAAGTTTTTTCGAATTCTAGTCGATTATCTGAAGAGTACGGCTCGCTAAAGTGACGCAAGTTCCCTGTAGGAGCTGCCGCAGGCTGCGAACTTTTGATGTTGTTTTTGAAAATCAAAGATCAAAAGATCGCAGCCGGCAGCAGCTCCTACAGGGAGGTCTCTTTCAGATTTGGAGTCTTGTGATGAATGCACATATCTCAGGCGTTACCGTCACCCCCAACGGCTCGCAACCGTCGGCCAAAGGCCCGACGGACTGGTTCACCGGCACCGTGCGCGTTGACGCACCGTTCAAAGGCAGCGATGCGGCGCGCGTCAGCGGCGCCACGGTGACTTTCGAGCCGGGCGCACGCACCGCGTGGCATACCCATCCGTTGGGTCAGACGCTGATCGTCACCGCCGGTTCAGGTTTTGTGCAGGAGTGGGGGCAACCGGTTCGCGAGATCCGCCCCGGTGATACCGTGTGGATCGCGCCGCAGGTGAAGCACTGGCATGGCGCCGCGCCGACCACGGCGATGACGCACATTGCGATTGCCGAGGTGCTGGACGGTGAAGTGGTGGAGTGGATGGAGCAGGTGAGCGCGGCGCAGTACCCACACTGATATCTGTAGGAGCTGCCGCAGGCTGCGATCTTTTGACTTGGTTGTTGAAGATCAAGATCAAAAGATCGCAGCCTGCGGCAGCTCCTACAGGGGTCAGATCATCTCTGGCAAGGAAGAGAGGATCTTGTCGAGGGTGATCGGGTACTCACGCACCCGCGCCCCGGTGGCGTTGTAGATCGCATTGGCCACCGCCGCACTCACGCCGCAAATCCCCAGTTCACCTACACCCTTGGCTTTCATCGGCGATGAAATCGGATCGGTTTCGTCGAGGAAAATCACTTCCTGATGCGGGATGTCAGCATGCACCGGCACCTCGTATCCTGCCAGGTCGTGATTGACGAAAAAGCCCAGCCGTTTGTCCACCGCCAGCTCTTCCATCAGTGCCGCGCCGACGCCCATGGTCATCGCCCCGATCACTTGGCTGCGCGCGGCTTTCGGGTTGAGAATCCGTCCCGCCGCGCACACCGCAAGCATGCGCCGCACGCGGACTTCGCCGGTCGCTGCATCCACCGCCACTTCAACGAAATGCGCACCGAAAGTCGATTGCTGATACTGCTTGGCGAGGTCGGCGAATTCGATGCTGTCCTCGGCCTCGATCACGCCATCTTTTGCGGCATCGCGCAGCGGCAGGGTCTTGCCGCCGGCGCGCACCTGACCGTCAGCAAACTCGATATCGCTGCCGCTCATGCCCAGCTTCGTCGCAACCGCTTCACGCAGTTTCATGCACGCGGCATACACCCCGGCCGTCGAGCAGTTACCGCCGAACTGGCCGCCGGAACCGGACGACACCGGGAAATTCGAATCGCCCAGATGCACCGTCACATCCGCCAGAGGCACGCCCATCATCTCGGCGGCGGTCTGGGCGATGATGGTGTAGCTGCCGGTACCGATGTCGGTCATGTCGGTTTCCACCGTGACCTTGCCGTTGTGCTCCAGCCGCACCCGGGCGCCGGATTTCAGCAGCAGGTTGTTGCGAAACGCCGCAGCGACGCCCATGCCGATCAGCCAGCGGCCTTCGCGACGGCTACCGGGTGTGGCGTTGCGCTGGTTCCAGCCGAATTTCTCGGCGCCGGTCTGCAGGCATTCGATCAGACGCCGCTGGGAAAACGGACGCTCGGTTTTTACCGGATCGACCTGCGTGTCATTGAGGATGCGGAACTGCACCGGATCGAGCTTGAGCTGCTCGGCCATTTCGTCCATGGCGATTTCCAGCGCCATCAGCCCCGGCGCCTCACCCGGTGCGCGCATGGAATTGCCTTCGGGCAGATCCAGCGGCGCCCGGCGCATGGTCACCCGGCGGTTTTCCCCGGCATAAAGCAACTGGCTCGGCTGCGCGGCGACTTCGACCTTGCCGTCCTTGAGATTGCCCGACCAGCCTTCGTGGGCGATGGCGCTGAGCTTGCCGTCCGCCGTCGCGCCCATCCGAATACGCTGAATCGTGGCCGGGCGGTGGGTGGTGTTGTTGGCCATTTGCGGGCGGGCGAGGGCCACTTTCACCGGGCGGTTGGCCAGGCGCGCACCGAGGGCGGCGAGGATCGCGTCGGCACGAATGAACAGTTTGCCGCCGAATCCGCCACCAATGTACGGCGAGATCAGGCGCACGTTTTCCTTGGGCAGGCCGAGGGTGGTGGCGACGTCGCCGACGCTCCAGGCGATCATCTGGTTGGAGGTCCACAAGGTCAGATGATCACCTTTCCACGCGGCCAGCGTCGCGTGCGGCTCCATCATCGCGTGGGACTGATCGGGAGTGGTGTAGGTCTGGTCGAACTGCACCGGCGCAGCGGCGAAGGCTTTGTCGAAATCGCCGTGGGTGACGTCGGGCAACTCGTCGTCTTCGACACCCTGGTCGCGCACGTTGGCCAGTTCAAACTCGCCTTTGGCCGTGACGTAATCGACCTTGACCAGTTGCGCTGCGGCGCGGGCCTGTTCGAAGGTCTCGGCGACGACCAGCGCCACGGCCTGGTGATAGTGCTGCACCTCGGGCCCGGCGAGCAGCGGCGCCGAATTGTATTGGCCTTTGCCGAGCTTGCCGGCATTGGCAGCGGTGACGATGGCCAGCACGCCCGGTGCGGCTTCGGCCGCGTCGAGATCAATGTGGCTGATGCGGCCCTTGGCGATGGCCGAACCGACCATGAAACCGTAAGCCTGATTCGCCACGGCCTGATGCTGCTCATAAGCGTACGGCGCCTGGCCGCTGGTTTTCAGCGGGCCTTCGATGCGGTCGGTGGGCTTGCCGACGACTTTCAGTTGGTCGATCGGGTTGGTGGTGGCGGGCGTGTCGAATTTCATGCCTGATCCCTCGCTTGCGCCAACACCGAACCAAGCGTGCGCTCGACCAGCGTCAGTTTGAATTGGTTGTCGTGGGTCGGCGTGGCGCCGTCAAGCAGGCGTTCGCTGACGGCTTTCGCGCCTTGGGGCAGCAACGCGTCAGCGGCGTCGACCCGCCACGGTTTCGGCGCGATACCGCCGACCGCCACACGGCCGCTGCCGTCCTTGTGCAGGATCAGACCGACCGATACCAGCGCAAAGGCGTAGGACGAGCGATCGCGCACCTTGTGATAAATGTGCGTGCCGCCAACCGGGGCCGGCAGGGTTACCGACGTGATGAACTCGCCGGGCGTGAGGCGGGTTTCGATGTTCGGCGTGTTGCCCGGCAGTTGATGGAAATCGGCGATGGCGATGCTGCGGGTGCTGCCGTCGGGTTTGACCGTTTCAACCTGTGCATCGAGGGCGCGCATGGCAATTGCCATGTCGCTGGGGTGGGTGGCGATGCAGGCGTCACTGACGCCGATCAGCCCCAGTTGCCGACTGACCCCGCCAATCGCCGCGCAGCCGCTGCCGGGCTGGCGTTTGTTGCAGGCCTGATTGACGTCATAGAAATACGGGCAGCGAGTGCGTTGCAGCAGGTTGCCGGCGGTGCTCGCCATGTTGCGCAACTGACCGGAAGCGCCGGCGAGCAAGGCGCGGGAGAGCAGCGCGTAATCCTTGCGCACGCGGCTGTCGGCGGCCAGATCGGTGTTGCGCACCAGAGCGCCGATGCGCAATCCGCCTTCAGGTGTGGCTTCGATCTGATCGAGGCCCAGGTGGTTGACGTCAATCAGGTGCAGCGGGGTTTCGATGTCGAGTTTCATCAGGTCCAGCAGGTTGGTGCCACCGGCGATGAACTTCGCGCCTTCAATCTGCGCCGCCAGCGTTGCGGCTGCGGCGGGGGAGTCGGCGCGGCTGTAATTGAACGCTCTCATGCTGGCACCTGCGCGACTTCAGTGATGGCTTCGATGATGTTCGAGTAGGCGCCGCAGCGGCAGATGTTGCCGCTCATGCGTTCCTGGAATTCGCTGGCAATCAGTTGTGGCGCCTCGGTCAGGCTGGGGCTGACGTGGCTGGGGATGCCCTCGCGAATTTCCTTGAGCACCGCCACCGCCGAACAGATCTGCCCCGGCGTGCAATAGCCGCACTGGTAGCCGTCGTGCTTGATGAACGCGGCCTGCATCGGGTGCAGATGGTCAGGCATGCCCAGGCCTTCGATGGTGGTGATCTCGCTGCCTTCGTGCATCACCGCCAGGGTCAGGCAGGCATTGATTCGACGGCCGTCGGCGATGACGGTGCAGGCGCCGCACTGGCCGTGGTCGCAGCCTTTCTTGCTGCCGGTCAGGTGCAGGTGTTCGCGCAGGGCGTCGAGCAGGGTGGTGCGGTTGTCGACCTCGAGAGCTTGGGGTGTACCGTTGACGTTGATCGTCAGTTTGGCCATGGCGGGTTGCTCCAGACTGGCCGCGTAGGCCTTGAGGCTGATGAAAGGGGGCATTGCAAACGCGGTGGCGGTCACCGCGCCGAGGATCAGGAATCTTCGTCGGGAAATCGTCATGCTTCGATTCCTCTCTGGCTTAATCAGGACGGCAGGGATTGAAGGGCCCACTCGGGCACGCCGGCATGTTTGCCGGTCTCGTTCTTGGAATGACCTGTACGGAGGGGAAAAGGTTTTTGCGGATTTGCGCTATAGAGTTATGCGCAGAATTCATTAATGACCTGGGCGACGCCTTGACCTTGTGGGAGCTGGCTTGCCAGCGATGGAGTCGTGTCAGGCAGCCTGTTGCTCAAATGACACACCGCCATCGCGGGCAAGCCCGCTCCCACAGGTATTGTGTTCAATGCCCGCCGACCACCATGTGCGTAAACGGCGAGACGTACGCCTGCAACGTCACCAGCCCGCCCACCAGCACCGCCAGCACAATCGAGTGGAAGAACACGTAGCGCAGAATCTCGCCCTCATGCCCATACCAGCGGGTCGCGGTGGAGGCGACCACGATCGACTGCGCATCGACCATCTTGCCCATCACCCCGCCGGAACTGTTGGCCGCCGCCATCAGCACCGGGCTGATGCCCAGCTGTTCCGAGGTCACTCGTTGCAGTCCGCCGAACAGCACGTTCGAGGCTGTGTCCGAACCAGTCAACGCGACGCCGAGCCAGCCGAGCAAGGTGCCGAACATCGGATAAAACACTCCGGTGGCGGCAAACGCCAGACCCATGGTGGCGTCCAGTCCGGAATAACGCGTGAGGAACCCCAGCGCCAGCATCGCGGCAATGGTGATCAGCGAAAACCGTACTACCCACAACGTGCGCAGGTATTGCTTGATCAGTTGCGGGATCGAATAGCCCATCAGCAGGCCGCCGACAATCGCTGCCAGCAGAATGCCGCTGCCGGTGGCAGTGAACCAGGTGAACTTGTAGATCGCTTCCTCGGCTTTCGGCGCCGGCACCACCGGCGGGACTTTCTGCACTTGCAGGTGCAGGGTGGTGAAGGTCAGCGCCGGGGAGAAAATAGGGTTGGCCTCGTTCATCGGTTTGCCTTGTGGATCAAGTTTCACTGCGTGCGTGACCGGGTCCAGTGCCGGGCGCACATCGAAGATGTTCTTGAAGCCCTGGGTGCCCCAGGCAAACACGAACACCGTGAGGATGATCCACGGCATCCACGCACGCATCACCGCCGGGCGTGCCTGATCACTGAAGGCGGCGCTGGCGGTGACTTTTTCTTCCTCGACCCGGGAGTTGTCGATGCGACCCGAGAGGGCGGCCGAGGTGTACACCGTCGCCGGTTTCCAGACTCGCAGAAACAGGGTCAGGCAGGCCATGGAAATCAGTGCGGCGATCACGTCCACCAGCATCGGCCCGTGGAAGTTCGACACGAGGAATTGCGGCACGGCGAAGCTGACTCCAGCCACCAGAATCGCCGGCCAGATCTCCAGCATCTTGCGCCACCCGGCAAACGCCCAGATCAGCCAGAACGGCACCAGCACCGAGAAAAACGGCAGCTGCCGACCGACCATCATCGACAGCTCCATCTCATCCAGCCCGGTGACCTTGGCCAAGGTGATGATCGGCGTGCCGAGTGCGCCGAACGCCACTGGTGCGGTGTTGGCAATCAACGCCAGACCCGACGCCGCCAGCGGCGAAAAACCGAGGCCGATCAGAATCGCCCCGGTCACCGCCACCGGCGTACCGAACCCGGCGGCGCCTTCGAAAAATGCACCGAAGCAAAACGCGATCAGCAGCAGCTGCAAACGCCGGTCATCGGTGATGCGTGCGAGGGAATCCTGCAGCACTTTGAACGAGCCGTTCTCGGTGGTCAGGCGGTGCAGAAAAATGATGTTGAGCACGATCCAGCCGATCGGCAGCAAACCATTGGCCGCGCCGAACAACGCCGCCGAACCGGCCATGCTCGCCGGCATGCCGAAGGCGAAGATCGAAATGAGCAGGGCCGAAGCCAAAGCCATTAGTGCGGCCAGGTGCGCCTTGACGTGAAAAAACGCCAGCGCCGCGAGCATCACCACCACCGGCACCGCGGCCATGAGCGTGGAGATCAGCGGGTTGCCGAACGGGTCGTAGATTTGCTGCCAGACCATGATCCACCTCTGCTTGTTGTTATCGAGGCGCAGATCCATTGCGTGGGAGTCGGTAAGCAGCAGTATAGGTGGCATTTCGCCGCCGCCTGGATGCAGCAAATGGGCCGATCAACGGTCGTGCCCGGGCAGTGAATCAAAGTCCTTTTGTCCGGTCGTATCAGCGGCTGCGCGCACTGCGTCCTGTGAAGGCGTGGGCAGTGACAGCCGTTCCGTCGTCAAGACCTTGGTTTTAGGGAAGTGTTGAATGAAGCGCGCTACAACGATGCTACTGACCGTGACCGCCGCCGTATTGCTGGCTGGCTGTGTGGCGGACTTTGATGATGATCACCGCCACGGGCGGCATTACGACCGCGATCATGGCCGTTACTACGATCATGACCGACGCTGGGATGACCGCGACGATGGTCGTCGCGACGGGCGTCGTTACTATCGTGATCGCGACGATGACTGAGTAGACATCAAAAGGGCGTTCCCGCAACGGGAACGCCCTCGCCAATTAAAAATGAGCGCTCGCCCGGACGCTGGAATGCGCAGGCGCGGTGGCCTCGAGATCCAGCAAATGGGTGGCGAGTATGTCGCTCAGAAAGCGGAACTGATCGTTGATGCCGACCACTTCATTGCTGAAGTGATTGCTCGCAGCGGGCATCAGCACATCGTCGAAATCTTCGTTGAACAGCAACGCTTGTGTCTTGCGCGAGACGACCTGCTGGTCGTAATAGTTGCTGCCGAACTCCGGGAAGCTCACGGAGAGGGTGATGGTACGAATCATGATGGGTACTCCTCGTTGCGTCTCGGATGGGTGAATCCTGCCTTTGCCGGGCGGCGGGCGGAAGGCAATCGTGGCGATGGTGAATATCGACGGCGTTGATGGTTGAGAGGTGGGGGTGGGGTTACTGGCCTCATCGCTGGCTTGCCAGCGATGGCGTCGGTACAGCCAACATCCTCGGAAACTGACACACCTATACTTAATGCTGTCTCCCTCCATTCAAGGACCTCACCACCGTGAACCTGCGTGCGCTGAGCCTCGCCGCACTGTGTCTGCTGGCTGGCTGCGCCACCTCGGCCCGCGCTCCGGTGGCGCCGTCGGCCGTGGTGGTGTCACCCGCCACCTGGCAGCAGATCGATCGCGACATCGTCAGCGCCTCGCAGCAATCCACCGAGCAAGTCAAAGTATTTGCCCGGGGTTCGATGGAACATTGGCGCACTCGCGTCTATCAGCAAACTGAAGAAAATTTCATTCCGTGGTTAAGCAGCTACTGGACCCAGGAATGGCTGTCGATGAAGGTCAGCTGGTACACGATCAGTGCCGGTGGCGAACAGGACGCTTCGGCCAAGCGCCTGGCGAGCTATCTGCTTGAGCAATATCAGGAAAGAGTGCTGGCGCCGGTGGCGGTGGAGATCGATCCGGACGCGATCCTCGGGCAGGCCACGGCGTTCTATGCACAACTGATGGCCCGGCAGATGCCGCTCATCGCCCAGCGTTATGGCGTGCCGGTTGCACAGCTCAACGGGCGGCTGCTGAAGGTTCCGGCCATCGCCCTCGGCCCGCCGCTGGCGCGGGATGCTTCGCTGTATCAGGTCATCAGCACCGAGCCGCTGAACACCTTGCCGGCGTATGCCGCACTGATCGACAAGATCCACACCGAGGGCGGCAGCAAGGGGATTGCCTCGACCGATGCCGGCATGGCTCCTGTGGCCAAACGCGCCAGTCAACGGATGGAAGCGGAAATGGCCCCGCGCGGAGCGGCCAGTGCGGTGGCGGCTGCGGCGGGCAAGTTGGTCGGCGGGGTGATCTCGATTGGGGTGGCGGGCATCCGCGCGATCATCCAGGCCAACGACCGACCCGACAGTGAAGCGCTGATTCGCAGCAGCCTGGGCAGCACCTTCGACAAGGCCTGGGCGAAATTGCTGCAGAACCCGACCACCGGGGTCATGGCTGGAACGCTGCATATCGCCGGGCAGGTCGAGGGCAGCCTTGGCGGGGGCGAACAACCGTCGGTCGGGCAGGGGCTGAATCGTGTCGAATGGCAGCCTCCCGAATCGACCAATCAGCAGATCGAACCCAACGTGCAAGGAGAGTGATCATGGCTTACATCGATATTTTTGTAGCACCCGTGCCGAATGCCAACCGCGAGCAGTACAAAAAACACTGTGCGATCGCCGCGAAACTGTTCAAGGAATACGGAGCGAAGGAGGTGGTTCAGTGCTGGGGCGATGACGTGCCGGAAGGCAAAGTCACGTCATTCCCGATGGCGGTAAAACTCAAGGACGGCGAGACCGTTTCCGCCGGCTGGCTGATCTGGCCCGACAAGGCCACCCGCGATGCCGGCATGGCAAAGATGATGGAAGACCCGCGCATGCAACCGGACGTCAACCCGATGGGGTTTGATGGGCAACGGATGATCTTTGGTGGCTTCAAGAACCTTCTTGAATCCTGAGGACCAGCGCAAATCCATTGTGGGAGCGGGCTTGCCCGCGAAGAGGCCGGCACAGCCCATATCTTCATGGCTGACCCACCGCTTTCGCGAGCAGGCTCGCTCCCACATGGGGTGGTCACTCTGGAGAGGGGGTAATCCGGCAGCTTTTGCGGTGGCGGATTTCTTCCTCCGTCGGTCGTTCGCGGACGAATTCGAAACGCGGTTCACCTTCGCTGTAATGCACCAGCCAGCCCCATTCCAGCTCGGTTTCATCCTGCCCTGGGCTGGGTGGTCGGGCCCACCAGGGCTCTTTGCTGAGGATCTCGCGCATGGCGACCTCCGGTTCGATGGCCATCCTTGAACTATAGCCGGCTGTCTCGAGTCGTCAGAGAAGGCCGTGTAGAATCGGCCGATCGACCAGCGAAGGAGTTGGCCTATGACCGATGATGCGCGCAGGGATGAACCGTTCAAGCGATTGTTTTTCGCCCTCGACTGCCCACCACCACAACGCAAGGCCATCGCTCAGTGGCGCGCCGATCTGCGCTTGAGAGCCGGCAAACCGGTGCCGGCGGATAACTTTCATCTGACGCTCTTGTTCCTCGGCGCGGTGCCGCTGGCGCAGATCCATGAAGTCTGCGAGGCCGCCGGCAAAGTACGCACGCCGGGTGAGCCATTGAAGCTTGCGCTGGATCGTCTGCAGGTCTGGCATCGCGCGGGGATTTTGTCTCTGGCACCGGAGCAGGCGCCGCCGGCGTTGTTGCGTCTGGTGTATGCGTTGGAACAGGCGATGCTGCCGTTCGGTTTCGAAGAATCACCGCGCGAGTTCCGCCCGCACCTGACCCTGGCCCGAGACTACCGTGCAACGGAGCCGGAAGCCGCCACGCCGCCGGAGTTCCTCCTGCGTGCCGAGCGCTTTGCCTTGTTCGAATCGCACAAGGGCCGCTACCGGATCCTGCAGGATTGGCCACTGAATTGAACCCACAAAAAAAGGCGCCCGAGGGCGCTTGAAGTTCACCTGAGCCGAGGGAGCCAGGTGAGGCCGTTCATTGCAGGATGCAGCGGTGGTAAGGCGCTGCGTGAACGGGAAATCAATGATTCTGCGAGTCAACACCCTCCCTGTGGGAGCTGGCTTGCCAGCGATTGGGGCGGCACATCCAACATCGTCGTCGCTGGACTCATCGCCATCGCTGGCAAGCCAGCTCCCACAGGTTTTCCAGTCTTGTCACAATCTTCAATCAGCCGGATTACTTACCGAGCTTCACCCGCGTCCAGCCGCGGGTCATGATCCGCTGGGTGGCAATCGGCTGATCCGGCACCGCGTACAACGTCGCCATCACCGCCTGCGACGGGTACGAACCCGGGTCGTTGCGGATCGCTTCGTCCACCAGCGGCGTCGCCGCCGAGTTGGCGTTGCTGTAACCGTTGCTGTTGGTGATCTCGGCAATGATGTCCGGGCGCATCAGGAAGTTCATGAACAGGTAGGCGTTATCGACGTTGGCGGCATCGCGCGGGATGGCGACCATGTCGTAGAAACTGCCGGCGCCTTCCTTGGGAATGCTGTAGTCGATCTGCACCTTGTTGCCGGCTTCCACCGCGCGGGCCTTGGCCTGCAGCACGTCTCCGGAGTAACCGACCGCCACGCAGATGTTGCCGTTGGCCAGGTCCGAGATGTACTTCGAGGAATGGAAGTACGCCACGTACGGGCGGATCTTCATGAACAGCGCTTCGGCTTCGAGAATGTGCGCCTTGTCCTTGTCGTTCACCGGGTAGCCCAGGTAGTGCAGGGCCGCCGGGATCATTTCGGTCGGCGAGTCGAGAAAGCTGATACCGCAGGCTTTCAGCTTCTCGGCGTTTTCCGGCTTGAACAGCAGGTCCCAGGAGTTGGTCGGGGCGTTGGCGCCGAGCACTTCCTTGACCTTGTCGGGGTTATAGCCGATGCCGATCGAGCCCCACATGTACGGGAACGCGTGAGCGTTGTCCGGATCACTGGCGGAAGCGTTTTTCAACAGCACCGGGTTGAGATTCTTCCAGTTCGACAGCTTGGATTTGTCGAGCGGCTGATAGACCCCGGCCTTGATTTGCTTGGCCAGGAAACTGTTGGACGGCACGACAATGTCGTAACCGGATTTGCCCGCCAGCAAACGCGCCTCAAGGGTTTCGTTGCTGTCGAACACGTCGTAGGTCACCTGGATGCCGGTCTCGTCTTCGAACTTCTTGACGGTGTCCGGTGCGATGTAATCGGACCAGTTGTAAACACGCAGCACCTTGTCGTTGGCCTGGACGCCCGTGGCGATTGCGCCCATTAAGGACAGTGTCAGCAGAGTCCTGCCAAACATTTTCATCGGTGAAACTCCATTCTTCTTATTCAAAAACACACATCTGAAACTTGATCGACAAGCGCCTTTCTGTAGGAGCTGTCGAGTGAAACGAGGCTGCGATCTTTTGATCTTAAAAAACAAAGTCAAAAGATCGCAGCGTGCCGCAGCTCCTACAGGTCAAGCCGTGGTGGCGGCGCGTTGCGGCTGCTGCCACGCCTCATTCGCCGTCTGATCCATCGCTTCCTGAATCGCTTTCTTGCGGCTGGCTTCTGCCTTGCGACCGAAGTACCAGACGAGGAAGGTCACCAGCGACACCGCCAGCAGAATCAGGCTGGCCACGGCGTTGATCTCAGGCTTCACGCCCAGACGCACCGCCGAGAACACTTCCATCGGCAGCGTGGTCGAACCCGGCCCGGAGACGAAGCTCGCCAGCACCAGATCGTCCAGCGACAGGGCGAACGACATCATCCCGCCCGCTGCCAGCGACGGCGCGATCATGGGGATGGTGATCAGGAAAAACACCTTGAACGGCTTGGCCCCCAGATCCATCGCGGCTTCTTCGATCGACAGATCCAGCTCCCGCAGGCGGGCGGAGACTACCACCGCCACGTAGGCTGCACAAAACGTGGTGTGGGCGATCCAGATGGTGACGATGCCACGCTCCTGTGGCCAGCCGATCAACTGCGCCATCGCTACGAACAGCAGCAACAGCGACAGACCGGTGATCACTTCCGGCATGACCAGCGGCGCCGTCACCAGACCGCCGAACAGCGTACGACCCTTGAAGCGCGTGACCCGCGTCAGGACGAAGGCGGCGAGGGTGCCCAACGCCACGGCGGCAATCGCGGTGTAGCAGGCGATTTCCAGCGAGCGCACCACCGAGCCCATCAGTTGGGTGTTATCGAGCAGGCCGACGTACCACTTCACCGACCAGCCGCCCCACACCGTCACCAGTTTCGAGGCGTTGAACGAGTAGATCACCAGAATCAGCATCGGCAGATAAATGAACATCAGGCCGAAGATCAACATGAACTTGGAAAAACCGAAGCGTTTCATCCCCGTGCCTCCATCTCTTTGGCCTGGCTGCGGTTGAACAGCAGAATCGGCACAATCAGGATCAACAGCATCACCACCGCCAGCGCGGACGCCACCGGCCAGTCGCGGTTATTGAAGAACTCTTGCCACAACACGCGACCGATCATCAGCGTCTCCGGGCCACCCAGCAGTTCCGGAATCACGAACTCGCCGACCACCGGAATGAACACCAGCATGCAGCCGGCGATGATGCCGTTCTTGGCCAGCGGCACGGTGATTTTCCAGAAGTTGTTGAAGTTGCTCGAACCCAGGTCCGACGCGGCTTCCAGCAGGCTGCCATCGTGCTTGACCAGGTTGGCGTACAGCGGCAACACCATGAACGGAAGGTAGGCATAGACCACGCCGATATACACCGCGGTGTTGGTGTTGAGGATCTCGATCGGGTGATCGGTCAGCCCCGTCCACATCAGAAACGCGTTGAGCAGACCGTTGTTGCTGAGGATGCCCATCCACGCGTAAACGCGGATCAGGATCGCGGTCCAGGTCGGCATCATGATCAATAGCAGCAGGACGTTTTGCGCTTCCTTGCTCGCCTTGGTGATCGCGTAGGCCATCGGAAAACCGATCACCAGGCACATCATCGTGCTCAGCGCCGCGACCTTCAGCGAACCGAGGTAAGCCGACAGGTACAGCTCGTCTTCGCCGAGCATGGTGTAGTTGCCGATGTTGAGCATCAGCTGGAATTTCTGTTCGGCGTAGGTGTAGATCTCCGAGTACGGCGGGATCGACAACGCGGCTTCCGAGAAGCTGATCTTCATCACCAGGAAGAACGGCAACATGAAGAACAGGAACAGCCAGATGAACGGGATGCCGATGACGAATTTTCGCCCGCTGGGCACCAGGCGCAGGCATTGCTGATTGAAGGTTCTCATGAGCGCAGTACCACGCCGCTGTCGTCTTCCCACCAGACGTAGACCTTGTCGTCCCAGGTCGGCCGCGCGCCACGGCGTTCGGCGTTGGCCATGAACGACTGGACGATCTTGCCGCCGGGCAGCTCGACGTAGAACACCGAGTGGCCGCCGAGGTAGGCGATGTCATGCACCTTGCCTTCGGACCAGTTGTAGCGGGTCTCTGGCTTGAGGGTGCTGACGAGCATTTTTTCCGGACGGATCGCGTAGGTGATCGACTTGTCCTGCACCGAGGTGCTGACGCCGTGACCGACGTAGATCTTCTGCTGCAAGTCCGGGCTGTGGATGATCGCGTGACCTTCAAGGTCTTCCACCACGGTGCCGTCGAAGGCGTTCACGTTGCCGATGAATTCGCAGACCATGCGGCTGACCGGCGCTTCATAGATATCGACCGGGCTGCCGATCTGGGCAATCCAGCCCAGGTGCATGATCGCGATGCGCTCGGCCATGGTCATGGCCTCTTCCTGGTCGTGGGTCACCATCACGCAGGTCACGCCGACGCGCTCGATGATCTCCACCAGTTCCAGCTGCATTTGCGAACGCAGTTTTTTATCCAACGCGCCCATCGGCTCGTCGAGCAGCAACAGCTTCGGACGTTTCGCCAGTGAGCGGGCGAGGGCGACGCGCTGGCGTTGACCGCCGGACAACTGATGGGGTTTGCGTTTGGCGTATTGGGTCATGTGCACCAGGCGCAGCATCTCTTCGACGCGGGCGTCGATTTCGCTGGCGGGCAAACGGTCCTGCTTGAGGCCGAAGGCAATG
Source organism: Pseudomonas sp. m6p (assembly GCF_055760375.1). Taxonomy (NCBI): domain Bacteria; kingdom Pseudomonadati; phylum Pseudomonadota; class Gammaproteobacteria; order Pseudomonadales; family Pseudomonadaceae; genus Pseudomonas; species Pseudomonas sp. m6p. The sequence goes on along the minus strand of NZ_CM147084.1, from coordinate 3,210,476 downwards.
TTCTGTGCCACGGTCATGTGCGGGAACAGCGCGTAGGACTGGAACATCATGTTGATCGGCCGCTCGTAGGGCGGCATGTCGGTGATGTCCACACCGTCGAGCAGAATCCGCCCTTCAGTCGGCCGCTCGAAACCGGCGAGCATGCGCAGCAGGGTCGATTTGCCCGAACCGGAGCCACCGAGCAGGGCGAAGATTTCGCCCTGATGGATCTCCAGGGACACATCGTCCACGGCCGTGGTTTCGTCGAACTTCTTGGTGACACGATCGACTTTCACCAAAACCTTTTTCGGTTGCTGGTGGCCTTCAAGTGCCTTCCGGTAAGTGCTGGAGGCGTTTGCCATGTGAAACTCCCAACAGGTTTCGTTCGCTCGGCCAACGTGGCCGGGCTTAAGTGGATTGCAAGCCAGGGAAAACTGTCCTCGCCACACATGGCCTCTGTAGGAGCTGCCGAAGGCTGCGATCTTTTGATCCTGATTCTGAAAAACAAAATCAAAAGATCGCAGCCTTCGGCAGCTCCTACAGGAGGTCGCATTGGCTGCGGGTTACCCTGACCTGGTCGGCGCCGCCGTCCTGGCTGCCTGGGTCGTACTTGTTGTTATTACGGTTTGTTGTTTTCACGGATGACGGATGCGCACGCGCGCAACCGCCGACCCCGTGGGGGCAGTAAACAGTTTTGAAATCCTGGGTGGTGTCAGCGCTGGTTGCGTCGCGCCGCCCGTTGCCGGCAAGCCTCACCGAACGCCTGGAAAATCTTCAGGTAGTTCGGGTTGTCCAGCACTTGCCATTCCGGGTGCCATTGCACGCCAAGGGCAAAAGTCGGGCTGTGCTCGACCGAGATCGCCTCGATCAGCCCATCCGGCGCCACCGCTTCGGCACGCAGGCCGGGCGCGAGGCGGTCGATGCCCTGACTGTGGATCGAGTTGACCTGGAATTCGCCCGGCAACGCCAGCGCTTCGAACACGCCGCCCGCCAACACGCTCACGGCATGCGCCGGTGCGTATTGCACGGCCACGTCCGGGCTGTCGGCTTCGCGGTGATCAAGCATGCCCGGCAGCTCGTGCACTTTCTGGTGCAGGCTGCCGCCGAACGCCACGTTCATTTCCTGGAAGCCACGGCAGATGCCGAGTACCGGAACGCCCGCCGCAATGGCTGCACGCAATAAAGGAAGGGTGGTGGCGTCCCGCGCCGGATCGTGATCCGTGCCGGGGGCGCTGGCCGGGCCTTGATAGTGGAAGGGCTCCACGTTCGAGGGTGAGCCGGTCAGCAACAGACCGTCGAGCTGACCGAGCAGGTCTTCGATTTCAGTCAGTTTGCCAAGGGAAGGAATGACCACTGGAAGACCCTGAGCGCCAACGCTGACAGCACGTACGTACTTGTCGCCGCTGATGTGATAGGGGTGCAGGCCAATCTGTTTGACGCACGCAGTAACGCCGATCAATGGCTTGAATGCCATTTTTATTCACCTCGAAGTTTGACACTTGAACGAGCTTTTCCGGAGCTTAGCCTCGTTGATTTTAATTAACAACTGCCATGTAAAAAATTCTAAACGCCGTTCATCCAATCTTCATGATTCCAAGCCTTGCGGTGCCTGCATTGGCACGCGAGTGTTAAAAAAAGCCCTAAAAATAAACGCTGAACGGCTGGGTGTTCGCTATTGACTTCACTTTGCCTTTCGGATTGACTGGCTCGGCGAAACAGCAGTGAACATAATAATTAACAGCTAAATAGGTGCATCATGTCGGTCCCTCTGCGTGCCGTTCAACTCAACGAAGCAAACGCATTCCTTAAGAAACATCCTGAGGTTTTGTACGTCGACCTTCTGATTGCAGACATGAACGGTGTGGTGCGCGGCAAGCGCATCGAGCGCACCAGTCTTCACAAGGTTTACGAGAAAGGCATCAACCTGCCGGCCTCGCTCTTCGCCCTCGACATCAATGGCTCCACGGTGGAAAGCACCGGTCTGGGCCTGGACATCGGTGACGCCGACCGCATCTGCTACCCGATCCCCGGCACCCTGAGCATCGAGCCGTGGCAGAAGCGCCCAACCGCACAACTGTTGATGACCATGCACGAACTGGAAGGCGAGCCGTTCTTCGCCGACCCGCGTGAAGTGCTGGCCAACGTGGTGCGCAAGTTCGACGAACTGGGTCTGACCATTTGCGCCGCCTTCGAACTGGAGTTCTACCTGATCGACCAGGACAACGTGAACGGCCGTCCGCAGTCGCCACGTTCGCCGGTGTCCGGCAAGCGTCCGGTATCGACTCAGGTCTACCTGATCGACGATCTCGACGAGTACGTCGACTGCCTGCAAGACATCCTCGAAGGCGCGAAAGAGCAGGGCATCCCGGCTGACGCCATCGTCAAGGAAAGCGCCCCGGCGCAGTTCGAAGTCAACCTGCATCACGTCTCCGACCCGATCAAGGCCTGCGACTACGCGGTGCTGCTCAAGCGTCTGGTGAAGAACATCGCCTACGACCACGAGATGGACACCACCTTCATGGCCAAGCCGTATCCGGGCCAAGCGGGCAATGGTCTGCACGTACACATTTCGATCCTGGACAAAGAAGGCAACAACATCTTCGCCAGCGAGGATCCCGAGCAGAACGCCGCGCTGCGACACGCGATCGGCGGTGTGCTGGAGACCCTGCCTGCGCAAATGGCGTTCCTCTGCCCGAACGTCAACTCGTACCGCCGCTTCGGCGCGCAGTTCTACGTGCCGAACTCGCCGAGCTGGGGCATCGACAACCGCACCGTAGCAGTACGTGTGCCGACCGGTTCGGCCGACGCCGTGCGTATCGAGCACCGCGTGGCCGGTGCCGACGCCAACCCGTACCTGCTGATGGCTTCGGTACTGGCAGGCATTCACCACGGCCTGACCCATCAGATCGAGCCAGGCGCGCCGGTTGAAGGCAACAGCTACGAGCAGAACGAACAGAGCCTGCCGAACAACCTGCGCGATGCATTGCGCGAGCTGGACGACAGCGAAGTCATGGCCCGCTACATCGACCCGATGTACATCGACGTATTCGTCGCGTGCAAGGAAAGCGAGCTGGCCGAGTTCGAAAACTCGATCTCCGACCTTGAGTACAACTGGTATCTGCATACGGTGTGACGTAATGGGTGGTAACTGACTCACCACCCTTCCCTGTAGGAGCTGCCGAAGGCTGCGATCTTTTGACTTTGTTTTTGCAAGATCAAGATCAAAAGATCGCAGCCTTCGGCAGCTCCTACAGGGGATCGGATTACCAAATTCTGATTGGCTGAGTCCTCCCGCCAGTCATCAATCCCCCTTGTCGAGCCACAACCATGACCACCACCCGCAACGACTGGGAACAACGCTTCCAGTCCCTGACCCTCGAATCCCGCGCCTTCATCAACGGTGAATATCGCCCGGCAATCAGCGGTGCCACCTTCGAATGCATGAGCCCCGTCGACGGCCGTTTCCTCGCCTCCGTGGCCAGCACCGATGAAGCCGACGCCAACCTCGCCGTCGAAGTCGCACGCCAGTCGTTCAACTCCGGCGTGTGGGCCAACAAGGCCCCGGCCGAGCGCAAACGCATCCTGATCCGCTTCGCCGATCTGATCCTGCAACACCAGGAAGAACTGGCGCTGCTGGAAACCCTCGACATGGGCAAACCGATCAGCGACTCGATGAGCATCGACATCCCGGCGACCGCCAATGCGATCCGCTGGAGCGCCGAGGCCATCGACAAGATCTACGATGAAGTTGCCGCCACGCCGCACGACCAACTCGGTCTGGTGACCCGCGAGCCATCCGGCGTAGTCGCCGCGATCGTGCCGTGGAACTTCCCGCTGATCATGGCCAGCTGGAAATTCGCCCCGGCCCTGGCCGCGGGCAACTCGTTCATTCTCAAGCCTTCGGAAAAGTCGCCACTGACCGCGATCCGCATCGCCCAACTGGCGCTGGACGCGGGCATTCCGAAAGGCGTGTTCAACGTGCTGCCAGGCTTCGGCCACACCGTCGGCAAGGCACTGGCGCTGCACATGGACGTCGACGTGCTGGCCTTCACCGGCTCCACGGCGATTGCCAAACAACTGATGATTTATGCCGGCCAGAGCAACATGAAACGCGTCTGGCTCGAAGCCGGTGGCAAGAGCCCGAACGTGGTGTTTGCCGACGCCCCGGACTTGCGCGCGGCAGCCCAGGCTGCGGCCGGTGCCATTGCTTTCAACCAGGGCGAAGTGTGCACCGCCGGTTCGCGTCTGCTAGTCGAACGTTCGATCCGCGAGCAATTCATTCCGCTGCTGGTGGAAGCGCTGCAAGCGTGGAAGCCGGGGCATTCGCTTGACCCGGCCACCACCGTCGGCGCCGTGGTCGATCAGCGTCAACTGGACAACGTGCTGCGCTATATCAGCCTCGGCCGCGAGCAGGGCGCCGAACTGATCGCCGGCGGCCAGCGCACCCTCGAAGAAACCGGCGGCACTTACATCGAGCCGACGATTTTCGACGGCGTGACCAACGCCATGACCATCGCCAAGGAAGAAATCTTTGGCCCGGTGCTGTCGCTGATCACCTTCGACACCGTTGAAGAAGCGCTGCAGATCGCCAACGACAGCATCTTCGGTCTCGCCGCCGGCGTGTGGACCAGCAACCTGAGCAAAGCGCACACCTTCGCCCGTGGCCTTCGCGCCGGCAGCGTCTGGGTCAACCAGTATGACGGCGGCGACATGACCGCGCCGTTCGGTGGTTTCAAACAGTCGGGCAACGGTCGCGACAAATCGCTGCACGCGTTTGACAAGTACACCGAGCTGAAAGCGACCTGGATCAAGCTCTGATTTTCTACAGCGGCGGTCGCTCCTGATGAGCGACCCTCGGAGAACAATAAAATGAAGCAACAACACGTCAACAGCTACTACGCCGCCACCCGCAACGAAGTCATCGACTTCCCGACCCTTGAAGCGTCGGTCGAGTGCGACGTCTGCATCATCGGCGCCGGTTACACCGGCCTGTCCTCGGCGCTGTTCCTCACCGAGGCCGGCTACAAAGTGACGGTGCTCGAAGCGGCGAAAGTCGGCTACGGTGCCAGTGGCCGCAACGGCGGGCAACTGGTCAACTCCTACAGCCGCGACGTCGATGTGATCGAAGAGCGCTACGGCGACAAAACTGCGGAAATCCTCGGCAGCATGATCTTCGAAGGCGCCGATATCATCCGTTCGCGGATCAAGGACTACGACATCAAGTGCGACTACCGCCCGGGCGGCATTTTCGCAGCGATGAACAAGAAACAACTCAACGGCCTGGCCGAGCAGAAGCGCAGCTGGGAACGTTACGGCAACAAAAATCTGAAGATGCTCGACGCTGCCGACATTCGTCGCGAAGTCGGCTCTGACGCCTACGTTGGCGGCCTGCTGGACATGCAGGGCGGCCACGTGCATCCGCTGAACCTGGCCCTCGGTGAAGCCGCGGCCATCGTGCGCCTGGGCGGCAAGATCTACGAGCAATCGGCTGCCGTGGAAATCAAATACGGCGAGCCCAACGTCGTGCGCACTGCCAAAGGCCAGGTCCGCGCCAAGTACCTGCTGATCGCCGGCAACGCCTACCTGCCGCAAGGTCTGGACAACCGCGTGACCGCCAAGAGCATGCCGTGCGGCTCGCAGATCTGCGTTACCGAACCGTTGACCGAAAAGCAGGCGCGCAGCCTGATCACCAACAACTACTGCGTCGAAGACTGCAACTACCTGCTGGATTACTACCGTCTCACCGCTGACAACCGTCTGCTCTACGGCGGCGGCGTGGTCTACGGCGCCCGTGAACCGGACGACATCGAAACCCTGATCCGGCCGAAGATCCTCAAGACCTTCCCGCAGCTCAAGGACGTGAAAATCGACTACCGCTGGACCGGCAACTTCCTGCTGACCATGTCACGCATGCCGCAATTCGGCCGCATCGAGAAAAACGCCTACTACATGCAGGGCTACAGCGGCCACGGCGTCACTTGCTCGCACCTGGCCGGCAAACTGATTTCGGAAATGATCCGTGGCGACGCCGAACGCTTCGACGCCTTCGCCTCGCTCCCGCACATGCCAATGATCGGCGGCCGCACCTTCTCCGCCCCGTTGACCGCCCTCGGCGCCGTGTATTACTCGCTGCGCGACCGCTTCGGCATCTAAGTTACCTCCCCGGCGGCGGCCCCCAAGACCCCGCCGGTTTTTTACCTGAAACACCAAAGCTCAAAATGTGGGCGCTGGCCTGCCAGCGATGAGGCCAGCACTAGCACCCTCAGTCCCACAAACACCACAAAACCTGTGGGAGCTGGCTTGCCAGCGATAGCGGCCTGACAACCGCTATCAAGTTAACTGACACAAAAGAGATCCAACTGTGGGAGCGAGCCTGCTCGCGAAGAGGCCATATCAGCCAACCTCCATGTCGTCTGACACACCGCTTTCGCGAGCAGGCTCGCTCTCACAGTGCCTGTATTACCTAGGCCAGAAGGACTTTTACCGCACCGTCCATCGAACCTGCTGAGCAACACCGGCAAACGTGATTTAATAGCCGCCTTTCACGGTTCCGGGACACGGGAGCAACGTGATCCGCGCGCCTTGCGCGGCACCCGCCACCCACCCCCATTACCCTTAAGTACTACTCACATAAGGCTGTCATGGATACGGGTTCTCGACTCAAACTAGTACGCGAAAGCTACAAACTCTCCCAGCGCGAGCTGGCCCGGCGTAGCGGCGTGACCAATGCCACCATCTCCCTGATCGAACAGAATCGCGTCAGTCCTTCCGTCAGCTCGCTGAAAAAGCTGCTCGAAGGCATCCCGATGTCCCTGGCCGACTTCTTCACCTTCGACCAGCCCCCGCGCGAACACCAATACGTGTTCCGCGCCAACGAGCAACCCGACCTCGGCCGCCACGGCCTGCGCCTGCTGCTGATCGGCGCCTCCGTCCCAAGCCGCCAGATGCGTTTGTTGCGCGAGCAATACGCCCCGGGTGCGAGTTCCGGCGAAGAGCCTATCGTGCATGCGGAAGGCGAGGAGTGTGGGTTGGTGACGCGCGGCACGGTCGAGTTGACGGTGGACGGGCAGGTGAGCGTGTTGAGTGCGGGGGACGGGTATTACTTTCCGACGACGCTGCCGCATAAGTTCCGGAATATCGGGGCGGATGAGGCTGAGATTATTAGTGCGAATACGCCGGCGAATTTTTGAATTATATAAAGCTTGCGGTATCGATTTTAGGGTGATGCTTGATGCGCCCTTAAAAATAAAAAAGTGAAGCAGGCAATGGTTGATTGCTTCACTTTTTATTGGAGATTTACCCTTTTTCTTTACCGGTCTTTTCTATGAAGTCAGGGATGAGCCTTTCGCTAAATCCCGCAACGATAGCTAGTATGAAAAGTCTACTATTGCTTTCTTTCATTAAATCAAGAAATAGCCCTGCTTTGCATGCAATTAAAGAAATTACACCAAATGCACATCCGAGTCCTACTCGCACTAAGCCTTGTAGGACAATCATTCTCGTAGATTCGTAAAGACCTACTTGTAAGTCCTTTGATCTCTGTAATACAGAAATTTGTGCGCCGCAGACACCGCCAAGGACTCCGATTAAGAGTAGATTTAGCATTGGTGCTGTAGTGCTTTGAAATTTAGAGTAGGTGATTGCGGATGCGGCGATAAAGATAAGTGAGAGAATGAGGGAGTGTAGGATTAGATAAAATTTTGCTCTGTCGGTAATGCTTTTCTCAATGAATGATATTGCTGTGGTGAATACAGTTGAGTTGATGTTTTTTTCGTTTGTTAGCGTGGCTTTGAAGCCTATGGTAAGGCATGTTCCCAGCTTTATGTTTAGGATTCGAAATTTTGAGTCTGGAAGTACTGCCATTCCCCATGCTCGGGTTTTATAAAAATCGTCCAGTGCGCTTGATTTTTCAAGTGACTTATCTTTGAGTTCGTATTGGGCGATGTTTTTATTGTCAAGATAAACTGTGAAGTCTTTGTTTGAATCGATTATTAGGCTTGGAGCGGGCTCTTTGTTTATGAAATCGCGAAATGCTTCTAGTTTGTTGTCTATTTTTTTAATGGTTTCGTCATCAGTGCAGTCGCATCCGAATATCTCGCTTAGTATCGAAACGGTATGGCTGTCTGTTACGCGAGATTTAGTGTGTTTGAATTTTTCGAATGAGTTGGCTTCGAGTGCAGTTAGCTCGCTGATTTTAGCAATTGTGCTTTGGGCAAGGTTTTTTGCGTTATATCTTAATAGTCCGTTGGAACGAAATACAATGTAGTCGGTGCTTTGAAGTATTATTGAGCTAACTTGTAATCCGTTTAGGTTGTCGTCGACGGATATTTTGTTGAAGTCGTCTAAGCTGTTGCTGTGGTAAGTTTCAGGCATTTGCTTCTCGGTGGGTATTGTATTTTTACTGATGTTCTGGCTCTTTTTTTGCTGTAAAAAAGGCGACAGACTTGGTTGGTGAGCCTGTCGCTTTCAAACTTATTTTTTCTTTGACTTACCCGCATCACTGCGTTTGTCGCGGATTTGACCATCATTGTTCCTGGAACGAGATTGTTCACCACCGCCTGGCTTTGGAACATTCACGTTGGGGTTAATAGGTCGTCTGTCTGTCATTTTTTCTGCCTTACTTTTTGAAGGGTTCGTTAGAAAAATCACAGCCTTGAGTCACTAAATACTCGGCATTTTGCTGCTTGCCGAACTGCTGATGGCCAATGGCTGGCCTTGAAGCTATCAAATTGATATCGCGAATTCCATAGCCATCTCTTAGAAAGAGAGTGTGGTTTCCGAGTCGTATCGAGAATTCGCCTTAGCAAATTCACAAAAGAAACGTGAATACTGTTGCTGAAACGTAACGAGTCCTAACTGATGACCTCAAGTGTCCCGCTTCTCAATCACCCTAAACACATCACACACATCCTGAACCAAGATCCTGGCGATCGTGGTGACGGTATTGATGTCTTGTTCGGCGTGATCGGGGAAGTGGACGCAGGCCATGAGGTCCAGATATTTGAGGACTGCATTCAGGCGCTCGCTGACGCAGGCGTGGAGGTCACTCAGTGGCGCGTCGGCATCTACGAACAGGACGGGCTGCTCAGTGGCGGGGTGGGACATATTCGCGTAATTGCGGAGCGGCTTATCCATCGGCATAAGTAAAGCTTCCTCGTATCTGTGAGAAGAGCTACTGCCGCTCGCTGCGAGTCGAAGGGTGGTAGCCATGTGCGGGTTCGCAGACCGAGGATACGAGGAACCCGGCAGACCCGAAGATCTCCCACACACAGCCACCATTGTGCGGTTGTCGGGCGCTACTGCGACCGCCACCGTTTTTGGGGCGTCAGGTTACTACACGTATCGTCAGGGCTGCGAAACCCTGGTGCTGAATTTGCTCAGCGACAACCCCACTCTAGGCAGCAATTCCAACCGCGACAACCGACCTGTAGGACGTGATAAGCGAACCCGTGGCGAGGGAGCTTGCTCCCGCTCGGCGACGCAGTCGGCGTAATTCGCGGCCTGCGGCACATCCGGGAGAAACGGACTATTCGGTTTTGGGGCCGCTTCGCAGCCCAGCGGGAGCACGCTCCCTCGCCACATGAAGTGTTTTCCTACGAAGTTTTCAGATATCGAATTTGCGCGAGTTTTTCCGGGGATAACCATTCGTCCGACCCACCGCACCTTCGCCACAGACCTTCTTCCAATGCTGTAACTCACCCAGCAAAGGAAGAGCCACTATGCTGAACCATAAAATTGCGGTGTTAACCCTCGCGGCGTTGCTGTCCGGCAGCTCGCTGTATGCGATCGCGGCCAGCGATACGCCCACCCCAACGGCCAACGACGGCAACAGCCAGACTCGCGACCCGGCGTCCCCTGCCACCAATGCCGATCCGGATGTCGATTCGCTGCCCAAGGGTGGGGATGGTGGCAAGACCGACAATGGGCCGGTGCCTTCTGCCTCCAAGCCCAGCCCTGCAGGTCAACCGTCCGGTAGCAGCAGTGGGGGTAACGGCGGTGGTTAACGGATATTGCGTACTAAAAAGCCCGGTCTTTAGAGCCGGGCTTTTCTTTGCCTGTTGCAAACACAGATATCAAACGTTTACTTCGCCTTCCAATGCCCACCCCCGTTCTCACAATCAATTCGCGCCTGGGCCAAATGCTCCGCGTCGTAGTAATACGTGGTCACTTGGGCGTTGTCGGGGATGTTCAGCGCCTTGGCGTTTTTGTCTTTGCTGGTGGAGTGCGGGTTGGCCAGGGATTCCTGGGTGATCGTGGCGATACACGTGGCCTGATAGTGATCAGCGCAGTGGTCGACTTTGGTTTTAGTGCTGCTGAGCATGTCTTTGCTCTCATTGCTGCACGACCAGTCGATGGAGTTGACGGGCATGCCTTCATATTCGTAGCAGCTGTGGGTTTCCACGGCTGACACCGAGGCGCTGGAGGATTGGGTCTGGACGTCGCAGCCTTCGGCCATGACGCAGGTGGGAATGACGGTGAAGGTGGTGATCAGGAGCAACATTCGGATGTTCATCGCGGAACTCTCCCATGGCCCCGTGTTTGATCGTGAGCGGGGCGCTTATGGTTTCGAGATAGGTTCGTCTCGGAAGGTTCCATCAACCATTCCGGTGAGAGTACGCGAAGGTGCTCCTGTTCAAATCACTCGGTGTCGTACATTAATTCTAACCTTTCGATCCACTCATCAGTTGCGCCAAACCTCGAATAATAAGATTGCTTTTCAATGTCACTTAATTGAGTGAAAAAACTGAAAAAGTAATTGTTGTCGTAATACTCTTGAGCACCTTGCATGCTGCCTCCCCACCAAGCAGGCTCGTAGCCTTCAAAAGCAAACCAAGGTGGAGGAGCCGCAAATTTTTTGCGGTTAAGCATCGTTAAAAATTCAAGGCTATTAGTTATCAAACGAATCGTGACGGAGTTGAATTCTCTAGTAGATGCGAAGAATATCAGTCGGTCTCCGCTCAATGCGCTTTCGTATTCAAATACCGGAAGGTCATTGAAGGTTCTTTCAGTATTTTTTCTGAAGTGAGATTCGACGAGTGATTCAAATTCAACCAAATCTTTAGGGTCGATTAGGAACTGCGAAAAAAATGCGCAGATATCAGCGCTTTCCAATGAAGTAGTGGGAGGCTGAACCGGTAGGTTGGTCTGAGCTAAAGGCCGAGCAAACACGCTTTTAAGCTCCTGTTTGCTGTATCCGGCTAGTTGCTCTTGCCTAGGTTCTGGCTTTATCAGTGCCATTATTTTTTTGATGAATCTCATGCGGCTGTCACTCTTGCATACATTCAGTTAGCTAAGGCGCACCAAGCATTAGGAGGAGGTTAGATCAGTAACTCGAGCAGCAGGTTTTCCTGACACGGTGAACATCCTTGTAAATACGTTGGTTTGGAAATGTTACACAAAAGAGGGTGGGTTGAACCATTTCAGTTGTCCGTCTACATCTCATCGCCAATGGTTCCCCCCATCGACACCACGTCGTAGACTGCGAAACACGTTGTAACGCCTCACCCACGGACGGAACCGCGCATGATTGAAATCGGCAGCCGCAACAACGCCCCCACCCCGCAGCACCCCACTCAAGACATCTACATTTTCAGCATCGACCAGTCCCGACCGGCGACGCCATTCTGCTTCGAGCAATCGATTGGCGGTGGGCATGCCAATCAGGGCGGGGCGCGGTGGTTGGCGCTGGATGAGCTGGATGGCTGGCCCGGCGAATGGCGTGAGCATTTGAAGAAGGCCGATTGTGCGTGGGTGGCGCAGGTGATCGATGCGCATCCGGCGGCGGATCAAGTGACACTGGTGTCCATGCTGCTTGAGCAACATGCCCAGCCAGTGGGGCGTTTGAAAACAATCGGCAACTGGCTTAAACGCAATATCCACGTCGGTGGCCGTTACGGCCTCTAACCCGAGGAATTTCCATGACCCAGACCCTCGAACGCGCTATCGCCATCGCCGCCACCGCCCATGCCGGGCAGGTCGATAAGGGCGGTGCACCGTACATTCTGCATCCGCTGAAAGTCATGTTGCGCATGGATTCGCTGGAAGAACGCATCGTCGCCGTGCTGCACGACGTGGTCGAGGATTGCGACATCAGCCTCGATGACCTGCGCAAGGAAGGCTTCAGCGAAGCAGTGCTGAGTGCGATTGAATCAGTGACCAAAGTGCCCGGCGAGTCTTACGAGGATTTCGTCGAGCGCGCGGCGCAGAACCCGATTGGCCGGGTGGTGAAACTGGCGGATCTGGAAGAGAACAGCGACCTGTCGCGGATCGCCTCGCCGAGTTGGGAGGATCTGGAGCGGGTCGAGAAGTATCGGCGGGCGATTGGGCGGTTGCGCACGTAAGAACGAATCCCACCCTGTAGGAGCTGCCGAAGGCTGCGATCTTTTGATCTTGCTTTTAAAAAACAAAGTCAAAAGATCGCAGCCTTCGGCAGCTCCTACAGGGGAGTGGGATACATCAGGGAAATAGCCAGGAAGGCGAAAAAATGAAATCGATTCTGTGTTTGTTGATCGCGGCCGCCGTTGGCGCTGCGTTGCAGGTCAGCGGTGTTCCTCATGGCCTGTTGCTGGGGGCGATCCTCGTCACCGCATGGGTCACCACGCGCAGCGGTTTTGCCCCCGCAACCCCGTATGGCCTGGGCTACATCCAGGTCACGCTGGGTATCGCCACCGGGCTGATGTTCGAGGCGTGGGACAGTGCAACGGCGTCGGCGATGTTGCCAAGCCTCGGCGTCCTGTTGCTATGCCTGACCGTACAGATCGCCCTCGCCGGATGGTGGCTGACCCGCGGCGCAGGATGGAATCGCACCGATGCGCTGTTGGCGGTATACCCCGGCGCACTGGCGGCGGTGTTCGATTTACTGGAGTCGGAAAAGGCTTCGAGCAAGGTCATCATCGTGCACCTGATGCGCTTGTTGCTGATCACGGTGCTGGTGAGCTTTTTGATTCCCGGGCAGGCATCGGTGGCGGTGGTTGAAAGCGCTCCGTTGAGCACGGGTATGGCGTTGACCGTATTCGTTCTGATCGGTTTGAGCGTGGTGCTTGGGCGCATGCTGCTGGCAATCGGCGTGCCGGCGCCGTTCATGCTGACGGCGATTCTGCTGACGGCGGTGTTTGTGAAATCGGGATGGCTGCATGGCTTTCACATGCCGGACTGGAGCCTGAATCTGGCGGCGCTGATTCTGGGCGTGCGGATCGGCTCGCGTTTTCAGGGGCTCGGTCTTGCAGAATTGGGTCGGCATGGGCGGACGGCGCTGGTGTCGGTCGGCTTGATGATTGTGGTGGCGGCGGCGTTTGCCGAAGTCGCCGCGCGCTGGCTGAACAGTGATCCGTTGTCGTTGTGGCTGGCGTATATGCCGGGGGCGATCGAGACGATTGCGATTGTCGCGTTTGCCGGTGGGCTGAATGTGGTGTTTATCCTCACGCATCATCTGGCGCGGATGGTGTTGCTGCACTTTGCGCCGGCGTTGTTGGTGCAGGTGCGGCGAGTGCGGGAACAAAGCTGATCCGGCCTGGACGTCGGGCCGGTGCGCCTACAGCACATTAGAAGCAAAAGATCGCAGCCTTCGGCAGCTCCTACACAGGAATTACGTTTTCCCTGTAGGAGCTGCCGAAGGCTGCGATCTTTTTTTTCGGGTCAACGCAGATGCGCGGCGAAGCCTTCCTCACCGGGGGCGACATCGTCCTTGAGCGTCAACGCCGGAATCTCATAATCCCCTGCATTCTGCTGCCGATACGCTATCGGCCGCGTGCTCCACAATTCATCCAGACGCGTGCCCAGTGCCTCGCAGGTCTCGGCAAACCGCGCTTGATCCATGCGGCTGGCGCGGTACACCAGGAAGGGCGGCACCACGTCGAAACCGGGGTAGAACAGCACGCCGTGCTGGATCGGAAACAGTAAATCATCAATCGGCCCGTTGATCCCGCGTGGGCTGTAATGCGAATCCCAGCCTCCGGTGGTGACCAGCAGCATCGCGCGTTTGCCTTTCATCTTGCCTTCGCCGTAGCGCTCGCCCCAGCGCGCATCGGAGTGTTCGCCGACACCGTAGGCAAACCCGTAGGCATACACGCGCTCGACCCAGCCTTTGAGGATGGCCGGCATGGTGAACCACCACAGCGGAAACTGCAGGATCAATGCGTCGGCCCACAGCAGTTTTTCCTGCTCGCGGGCGATGTCGGCGGACTGCCGGCCCTGTTGGTAAGCCAGTTTCGAATCGATCGAGGCGTGGAATGGCCGGCTTTCATCGCGACCGGGAGCGTCATCGGCGTCGATCGTGGTCTTCCAGTTCATCGCATACAGGTCGGAGACCTGCACGGTGTGGCCGGCGGCTTGCAGGCGCTGGACGGTGAAGTCCCTGAGCGAGCCGTTGAGCGAAGTGGGTTCGGGGTGGGCGTAGACCAGTAGCACATTCATGTGGCAACTCCTTGGTTGAATGCAGGCAGGATCAATCCTTGATCGGTATATTGGAAATGAATGTCTGATATGTCAGGTATAGCCATGAATAATTTACGACGTCTGGATATCAACTTGCTGTTGACCCTAGACGTGTTGTTGGCAGAACACAACGTAACCCGCGCCGCAGAGCGGTTGAGCCTGTCGCAGCCGTCGGTCAGTGTGCACCTGGCCAAGCTGCGTGAGATTTTCGGCGACCCGCTGTTGCTGCCCGGACCACGGGGCATGCGCCCGACGGCGCGGGCCGATGAACTGCGCGAGCCGTTGCGCGAGGCGCTGGAAGCACTGGAACGCGCGGTGGCGCCGGCCAGCGCGTTCGATCCGGCGCAGGCCCGCCACATCTGGAAAGTCGCGGCGACCGATTACGGCGAGTCGACGGTGGTGCTGCCAGCCCTCAGCGGTTTGCGCCTTCAGGCGCCGGGCACGCGGCTGGCGGTGCTCGATCTGATGCCGGCGCAGTTGGCCAGGCAGGCGGAGCAGGGCGTGTTTGACCTGGCGCTGCACATCACCGAAGACGCGCCGCTGGATCTGCATCAGCGGGTGCTGTTCACCGAGCATTACGTGTTGGCCGGTCGCGTCGGGCATCCGGGGTTGAAGCGTAAGCCGACTCGCGAACAGTTCTGCGCGCTGGAACACGTGATGGTGTCGCGCGAGGGCGGGGGCTTTTTCGGGGTCACCGACAAGGCGCTGGCCGAGGTCGGTCTGGCGCGCAAAGTGGTGCTGTCGGTGCCGCATTTTCTGATGGTGATGTCGGTGCTGGCCAGTACTGATCTGGTGGCGATGCTGCCGTCACGGCTGGTGCGCGGCAACCCGGCGTTGCAGGTGGTGGACGCACCGCTGAAGGTGCCGGGCTACGAAATGGCGATGTTCTGGGGCGAGCGCGCGCATCGCGATCCGGCACACAAATGGCTTCGCGAGCATCTGGCGGCGTCGGTGTGACGTATCAGGCGTGGCCCAGGGCAATCGCAAAAGACACCACGATCATGCACGCAAACGCAAAATTGAGATTCATCAGCTGTTCATCCTGAGCCTTTTTAAAGTGAGGCCATTCTGAACAGGCGCCATGCAAAGAAAAAATTCGGCCTGTTGATTCCAATGATCGAAACAATTGATACCCGCCGGTTTGTGTTTGCCCGAGGCTTTCGCTAGTCTCGGCAAAACCTGCAACTACAAGCACAAACAGGCAAAACCATGCACGATCATTCGGTCACCGAACTGCCCTCCCTGCGCCGGCAGAAAATCCTCCTGATCCTCGAGCGCGACGGCAAGGTCATGGCCTCCGAGTTGAGCCAGCATTTCGCCGTGTCCGAAGACACCATCCGCCGCGACCTCGCCGAACTGGACAACGCCGGACTGGTGCAGCGCGTGCACGGCGGGGCGCTGCCAAGGCCCAAGGACAGCGGCAAGGATTACTTCACCCGGCTGGATGAGACCGATGAGGTCAAAGTGCAGTTGGCGCAACGGGCGGCGCGAGAGGTCGAGGACGGGCAGATTGTGCTGTTCGATTCCGGCTCGACCGTGTTGCAGGTGGCGCGGTCGCTGCGGGCGGATATCCAGATCACCGCGGTAACCGCAGCGCCAATGACGGCCATTGCGTTGTCTGAGTACAAGGGCGTGAAAGTGATTCTCGCCGGAGGGCAACTGAACCCACGCACGATGTCGGCCGGTGGGCACGAGGCGGTACGCATGCTGACCGGGATCAAGGCGGATCTGGCCTTTACCGGCGTTTGTGCGATTCACCCGGAAGTGGGCATCACCTCGCTGCACTTCGATGAAGTGCCGGTGAAACAGGCGCTGCTCGACAGCGCGACGCGGGTGATTGCGGTAACCACGGCGGACAAGCTGGGGGCGGTGGAGCCGTTTGTGGTGGCGCCGTGCACGCGACTGCATACGCTGATTACCGAGCGGCATGTGGCGTCGGGCAGTGTCGAGGATTATCGGCGGTTGGGGATTGTGGTGGAGCAGTTGCCGGACTGAGGTTTTGTGCTGAGGCTGATGGCCTCATCGCTGGCAAGCCAGCTCCCACAGGTTTTGGTGGTGTACATCAGGTTGAGTACGACACGGACACTGTAGGAGCTGCCGAAGGCTGCGATCTTTTGATCTTGATCTTAAAAACAAAGTCAAAAGATCGCAGCCTTCGGCAGCTCCTACAGGGATCGGGGGTGTCAGCGAAGGCGTTCAAGCATCTGGTAATACCACATCCCCGCCGCCAGCAACGGATTGCCCAGCAAATCCCCCATCGGCACGCGAATGTGCTGGCACTGCGCAAACGTGTCGAACTGTTCCATCTGCCCGGTGATCGCGCGACTCATGATTTCGCCCATGATGTGTGTCGTCGCGATGCCGTGTCCCGAGTAGCCCTGGCAATACCAGACGTTGTCCGAGAGCTTGCCCAGTTGCGGGATGCGGTTGATCACGATGCCCATCGCGCAGCTCCACTGATAGTCGATCTGCACCCCTTTGAGCGCCGGGAAGGTCTGCTCGATGCACGGGCGCAGCTCGGCGGCGATGTCCCGTGAATCCTTGCCGCTGTAGTTCGCGCCGCCACCAAACAGCAGACGACCATCAGCCGTGAGGCGGTAGTAGTCGAGGACGAAACGGCAGTCGTACACCGCGAGGTCTTCGGGGTTGATCTGCCGCGCCAGATCACCCAGCGGCGCGGTAGTGACGATGCCGCCCATGGCCGGGAAAATCTTGCCCTTGAGCTGGCCCGGTTCGAGCTTGTGATAAACGTCGCCGGCGAGCATCACCTGATTGGCGTCGATCTGGCCGTGGGCGGTGCGTACGCCCGGGCTCTTGCCGTGAATGATCTCCAGCACTTCACTGTTTTCGAAGATCAAGGCGCCGAGACTTTCCGCCGCCCGCGCTTCGCCGATGCACAGGTTGAGTGGGTGCAGATGCATGTTGCGCGTGTTCTTGATCGCGCCGTGGTAGAGGTCGCTCTGCAGCAGGTCGCGCACCTGACTGCGGTCGAGCAGGCTGACTTCGTCACCGAGGCCACGACGCACGGCTTCCTCGTAATCATTGCGCAAACCGTCCATGTGGCTCGGCTTGTAAGCCGCGTGCAGATGACCGTGTTTGAGGTCGCACTGAATGCCGTACTTCTCGACCCGCTGCCGGATGATTTGATGCCCGCGCCAGCGCAGGTGCCAGATGAAATCGTCGACTTCATCACCGAGTTTCGGGCGCATCTGTTTGCGCATCGCGCCGTCGCCGGAGAGGCTGCCGGTGACTTGTCCGCCATTGCGTCCGGTGGCGCCCCAGCCGATCTTGTGGCTTTCGACGATGGCGACTTTCAGGCCTTTTTCGGCGAGTTCGACGGCGGTGGCGACGCCGGTGAAACCGCCGCCGATGATCACCACATCGACTTGATGTCGGCCTTGCAGGGTCGGGTAGTCGGTGTCCTGTTGAAGGGTGGCGGTGTAGTAGGAATTGCAGCGTTGGGTCATGTTGGTGTCCACACAAAAATCGGGAGTCAATTCGAGGACCCTGTGGGAGCTGGCTTGCCAGCGATAGCGGCGTATCAGTCACCAGAGATGCTGAAGGTGCCGGCCCCATCGCTGGCAAGCCAGCTCCCACAGGATTCAGGGTGTATGTCAGGCTTCGGTCAGGTACCAACGCCAGTCCTGCTCACCCACCTCGGCCATGAACTGCCGGTACTCGGCACGCTTCACCGCCAGGTACACGCCAAGAAATTCCTGGCCCAGGGCATCCCGCGCCCACGCAGAATTTTCCAGCGCCTGGAGCGACGTCAGCCAATCGGTCGGCAGCAATTCCTTGGCCTGCGCGTAGCCGTTGCCCTCGACCGGCGCACCCGGATCGAGGTTTTCACGAATCCCGCGATGGATCCCGGCAAGGATCGCTGCCGCCGCCAGATACGGGTTGGCATCGGCGCCGCAGATGCGATGTTCGATATGCCGGGTGTTGGCCGGGCCGCCCGGTACGCGCAGGCTGACAGTGCGGTTGTCGACGCCCCAGGTCGGCGCCAATGGCGCGTAGCTGTTGGCCTGGAACCGGCGGTAGGAGTTGGCGTTGGGGCAGAACAGCAGCAGCGTATCGAGCAGCGAGGCGAGCATGCCGCCAATCGCCGTGCGCAGCAGCGGGGTGCCGGCCGGATCCTCGGCGGCGAACAGGTTGCGTCCTTCGCCATCGGCGAGGCTGACGTGCATGTGCATGCCGGTGCCGGCCAGATCATCGAACGGCTTGGCCATGAACGTCGCCTGCATGCCGTGCTTGTGCGCCACCGCTTTGACCAAACGTTTGTAGCGCACCGCCTGATCCATCGCGACCAGTGCGTCGCCATGTTCGAGGGTGATTTCCACCTGGCCTGGCGCATATTCCGAGATCGCCGTGCGCGCCGGAATGCCGTGCAGTTTGCAGGCGCTGTAGAGGTCGGCGAGGAACGGTTCGATCTGCTCCAGTTCGCGCAAACCGTAGACCTGAGTGTGTCGCGGTCGGCCGCCATCGGCATCCAGCGCCGGTTGCGGACGGCCGTTGTGATCGCGTTTGGCGTCGAGCAGATAGAACTCCAGTTCGCACGCCATCACCGGGTGATAACCCTCGGCCTTGAGGCCGTCGATGACCTTGATCAGCAGATGACGCGGGTCGGCGATGCTCGCTGGCATTCCCTCGGTCGGGTGCATGCTGACCTGCACCGCCGCGGTGGGAATCTGTCGCCACGGCAGGCGCACCAGACTGCCTTCGAGCGGGTAGGCGCGGCAGTCGATGTCGCCGACGTCCCACACCAGCCCGGAGTTTTCCACGTCTTCGCCCTGCACGGTCAGGCCGAGGATGGTGCTGGGTAGCGGGCGACCGCTCTGGTACACGGCAAGCAGTTCTTCTCGGTGCAACAGCTTGCCGCGTGGCACGCCGTTGGCGTCGAGGATGAACAGCTCGATCATGTCGATATCGGGGTTTTGTTCGAGGAACAGGTGTGCGTCTTCGATGGCTGCGAATTTCATGGTCAATCACTCACGATGGCGCCGCGCAGGCGCGCAGAGTCGGGCCGGACACGACGCGGTAAACAGGCGTGGGTGTCCTGGCAGGGATATCAAAAAGAAAAAAGTATTTCGCTAATGCCCGGCAGTCGGAAGTGACACTGAACCTGTGGTGAGGGGATTTATCCCCGACGGCGCGCGTAGCGGGCCAAAAAGATAGGGACTGCTGCGCAGTCCATCGGGGATGAATCCCCTCACCACAATGGATCTTTTCTGACTGTCGGAATCAGCAGGCGATATCCGGCGGGCGTGCGGAGTGACGCAGCTTGGAACGGCGCAGGGCCATGGGGAGATTGACGATGCGATTCATGCGCGGCCCCTGTGACAGGGGGCGCACACAGCGGAGACGTTCAACCTTTCTGGTTGTTGTGGTGACGTACTCATAACGCGTGTTTCCGTTGGCGGAAAGCGTCGGTGGCGGGGCAGACCCGCCGACCGGTGTGCCCGGATAGTAAGGGGCAATCTGCGGGCCTGTAAACCGCTGATTGCGCCCCGGCACCGTTGGACGACGTTCAGCGCAGCAGGTGAAAGCCCAGCCCGGCAAGGGCGCAAACGATCAACACTTCGATCACCCCGCGTTTGAAAATGAACAGCGCCAACGCCGCCAGCAGCGCCAGCCCGATCGAAAACAGATCCGGATGCCCGGCGAAACCGCTCGGCCAGAACACGTGATAAGCGAAGAAACACGCCAGGTTGAGGATCACCCCGACCACCGCCGCGGTGATCGCGGTCAACGGTGCAGTGAACTTCAGTTCGTTGTGGGTCGACTCCACCAGCGGCCCGCCGGCGAGGATGAACAGAAACGAAGGCAGGAAGGTGAACCAGGTCACCAGCGTCGCCGCCAGTGCACCGGCGGCGAACGCATGTTCCGCGCCGAATGCCGGTTGCACGTAGCCGCCGATGAAACCGACAAGCGCCACCACCATGATCAGCGGGCCGGGTGTGGTTTCGCCGAGGGCGAGGCCGTCGATCATCTGCGTCGGCGTCAGCCAGCCGTAATGCCCGACCGCGCCTTGATACACATACGGCAACACCGCGTAAGCACCACCGAAGGTCAGCAGTGCGGCTTTGGTGAAGAACCAGCCCATTTGCGTGAAGGTGCCGTCCCAGCCGAACAGCGCGGTCAGCAGGCCCATCGGCAAACACCATAACGCCGCGCCGATCAACAGCAGGCGCCACAGCTTTGGCAGGCTGAAGCGCGCATGCTCAGGCGTTGGCGTGTCATCATCGATCAACGCCGGGCCGAAGGATTTGGCGCTGCTGCGCTGACCGCCGTTGTTGAAGCGCTGTGGCGCCAGTCGCCCGCCGAGATAACCGATCAGTGCCGCGCCGAGCACGATCAGTGGGAACGGCAGATTGAAGGCAAAAATCGCCACGAATGACGCCCCGGCGATCGCCCACAACCAACTGTTTTCCAGCGCCCGCGAGCCGATGCGGTGCGCCGCGTGCAAGACAATCGCGGTCACCGCCGGTTTGATCCCGTAGAAGATTCCGGCGACCACCGGCACGTCGCCGAAGGCGATGTACAGCCACGACAGCGCAATCAGGATGAACAGCGATGGCAGCACGAACAGTGCCCCGGCGATCACCCCGCCCCAGGTGCGATGCAACAGCCAGCCAATGTAGGTCGCCAGTTGCTGGGCCTCGGGGCCGGGCAGCAACATGCAGTAGTTGAGCGCATGCAGAAACCGTCGCTCGGAGATCCAGCGCCGGCGCTCGACCAGTTCCTGATGCATGATCGCGATCTGCCCGGCCGGGCCGCCGAAACCGATGCAGCCGAGCTTGAGCCAGAAGCGCCAGGCCTGGCGCAGCGTTACGGGAGCGGGTCTGGGCAAATCTTCGGATGAGGTGTTCAAACGCGGCGCCTGCGGTGGATGTTGTCGGAGCCGCTATCTAAGCAGTTTTTTGTTCAAGTGTGGTGTCAGGCTTGGCCGTTTCCAAACAACTTGCGCGCCTCGGCAAAGCACTTCTCTGCGATCGCCGAACGCGGTTCGGTCTTGCGCATCACCAGCCCCAGCGGTGCCAGCACACTGGCATCCGGCAATTGCATGAACGACAGATGTTCGATCGGCTCTTCCAGCCCGCTGTCCAGCGGCATGATCGAGCAACAGAAGCCCTGATGAATGGCCTGCAACAGCTGATAGGTCGAATCGCTTTCCAGGATCGGCTGCGGATTGAGGCCGCGACTGCGGAAACTCAGGTCGATGGATTTGCGGTAATGCATGCCGGTGGTGATCATCCCCAGCGGCAGTTCGGCGGCGTCTTCCCAGCTGATGTCCGAGCCTTCGAAATGGAAGTGACGGTTGTCGTAAAGCAGCCCGACGCGGGTTTCGCCAATCTCGAAAAAATCGAAATAGTTGTGGTTGACGTGGTCGAGGTAGCACACGCCCAGGTCCAGTTGATTGTTGCCAAGCTCGGCGATGATCTCGTCTGAACTCCCCGACGACAGACTGAATTTCAGCTCGGGATACGTGCCGGACAAGCTCTGGATGTAATTGATCGGGTTGAAGTTGCTCAACGGCACCAGGCCCAGGCGCAGGCTGCCGACCAGTTGCCCGCGGCACGCTGCGGCCTCGGCAAACAGGCCGTCATGCGCGGCCAGCAGCGTGCGGGCCCAGGCCAGCACTCGTTCGCCGGCCTCGGTAAACCCTTCAAAGCGCTGGCCGCGATTGACCAGCACCAGATCCAGCTCATCTTCCAGGTTGCGCAGACGCATCGACAGGGTCGGCTGGGTAATGTGGCAGCGGGCGGCGGCCTGGCCGAAGTGTCGGGTTTCGTCCAGCGCGATCAGGAACTTGAGTTGTTTGATGTCCACGAAAGCACCTGCTCGTTGAGAAATCGGATTGAGTATCGACACAGCGGCGCGCAGCGCACGAAAAACGCGAGGTGCGACGATCTCACCTGACGGTATGTGCGCTGGATCGGAAGAATTGAATAGCCTGTCGATCCGCTCTGGCGCCCATGGTTTCAAAGGCGTTGGCCGAGGTCAACGGCGCCGATAGAGCAGATCGATTATGGGGTGGGTCAGAGTGATCAGACCGTACTTGCGGGGGGAGCGAGATCAGCTCAGCACATAGTCCACCGGCAACAACATCGGTGGCAGGTCGGTCTCACCCAGTTCGCTGAGAATATCGCGCTCGATGGTGCGCACCAGCGAGTCGGTCGCCAGGTCGTTTTCGTCGCGACCGAACGGGTCTTCCAGCTCATCGGCAATCGCGTCCAGACCAAAAAATGTGTAGCTGACAATCGCGGTAAACAGCGGCGTCAGCCAGCCCAGCGGTTCGGCCATGGCGAACGGCAACAGGATGCAGAACAGATAGATGGTGCGGTGCAGCAGCAGGGTGTAGGGGAAGGGCAGCGGGGTGTTCTTGATCCGTTCGCACACCGCTTGCGCCTGGGTCAGGCTGGTCAGGTGATTGGCCAGCAGCATGTAGCGCCACTCGCTCAGTTCGCCGCTCTGGTGCAGGTCGGAGCACTGTTGGCCGACCTGCTGCAGAATGCGCCCGCTGTAATCCGGCACCTGTGCATCGTGCTGCGGGGTGATCCACGCACGGCTGGCCGCCGCTTCGCTTTCCCGGCGCAACCGCGCATTCAGCGAGTGGGCGAAACCGCAGAGGTTGAGCAGCAACGGTTTGCGCTGCGCCGATTCGCGGATGACCTGGGTTTCGCGGATCACCGAACGAATGTGCACCAGCACATCGCCCCAGGCCTTGCGCGCTTCATACCAGCGGTCGTAGCAGGCGTTGTTGCGAAAACTCATGAAAATCGACAGCGACAAGCCGAGCAAGGTGAACGGCGTGGCGTTGACCTTGGTGAAGTTGCTCGGGTGGAGCATTTCCATCAGGACGATGGCCGAGGCCAGAAGCGTGACCATCAACGTGCGCAGGGCGATGCGTTTGGCGATCGAACCTTTCAGCGTGAAGAGAATGGCGAACTGGTTGACCTTGGGTCTGACGATCATGCTGGGCGATCCCGGTTACGCAGGGTGAGGGCGGCTCAACCGCCGGTCATGTTCATGAAGCGCACGACTTGAACGTCGTCGTTCACTTCGAAATTGTGCCGGTACGGCTTGAGTTTCATCGCCTCGATAATGGCCTTCTCCAGCCGTTGCGGTTGCCCCGGATGAGCACGCAACACGGCTTTGAGGTCCACCGAATGCTCGTTACCCAGACACAGTAGCAAACGCCCTTCGACGGTCAGCCGTACCCGGTTGCAGGTGCCACAGAAATTGTGGCTGTGCGGCGAGATAAAGCCCAGGCGAATGTCCGGTGCTTCGGCCACGCGCCAGTAGCGCGACGGGCCTTGGGTCGACTCGGCGGAATCGATCAGGGTGTAGCGCTCAGCGATTTTCTCGCGCACCTGGGCGCTGGAGAAAAACGACTCGGCGCGGCTGTGTTCGCTGATGATCCCCAGCGGCATTTCCTCGATGAAGGAGACATCGAGCTGGCGGTCGATGGCGAAGCTCACCAGATCATTGATCTCCTGATCGTTGCGCCCCTGCATCACCACCACGTTGAGTTTGGTTCGGGTGAAACCGGCCTTGCGCGCCGCATCGATGCCCTTGATCACCTGCGCCAGATCACCGGTGCGGGTCATTTGCTTGAAGCGATCCGGGTCGAGGCTGTCGAGGCTGATGTTCAGACGGCTGACCCCGGCGTCGAACAGCGGCGCGGCGAGTTTGTCCAGTTGCGAGCCGTTGGTGGTCATGCACAGCTCACGCAGGCCGGGCAGGGCGGCGATCTGTTCGCACAGTTTGACGACGCCCGGACGGATCAGCGGCTCGCCACCCGTCAGGCGAATCTTGCGCGTGCCCAGCGCCACGAAGCGCTGCGCCAGTTGATAGATCTCCTCCAGCGTCAGCACTTGCTGGCGCGGCAGAAACTGCATGTCCTCGGCCATGCAATACACGCAGCGGAAGTCGCAGCGGTCGGTAACCGACATGCGCAGATAGTCGACACGGCGGTTGTAACCATCGATCAAGACACGCTCTGACATGACAGCCTTGCAGGAGTAGAGAAGCCGCATTCAGCGGAAGGAATGGAGTGCACGCAGGTTAGGGGCAACGTTGGCAAGCGTCCAATCACTATTAGTGAATGGCTGATTGATGCGCTCGATGATGAGTGGATTGTTCAGCGGGACGACGATCGGGTTTGAACGCCCACAGTGGGCGTGCTCGTGACGGCGTCCGTGCAGTCGCCACCGGTGTCAGAGCACACCCACTGTCAGCTGTGATCGCTGATGTTCCATCAATCAGGATTACGGCGCGCCAAACATCGCAGTCCAGTAAATGCCGGCGCTGCTTTTCGGGTCGGTCGCGTAGGCGGCGCCGAGCTCCTTGTATTGTGGGTTCATCAGGTTGGCGCAGTGGCCGGGGCTGGCGAGCCAGCCGTCGACGACTTTGCGCACGGTGTCTTGCCCGGCGGCGATGTTTTCGGCGACCTGCTGGCCACTGTAGCCGGCCAGTTCGGCGCGGTCGCCCGGGGTGCGGCCGTCACGGTCCTTGTGGTCGAAGTAATTGTTGTTGGCCATGTCGCGGCTGTGATCCTGGGCGATCGTGCCCAGGCTCGCATTCCAGGCCAATGGCGCAGCGGCGGAAAAGGCCAGGCCGCCGCATTGACGTGGCTGGGCGCGGGCGGCGTTGAGTTGTTCAAGCAACTTCTGGCCTTCACTCTGCGCATCCCCGAGTTTTGCCGACAGCAGTGGACGTGCCAGCACAATGCGCCAGTCGCGATCGGCGCGGCTCACGCCGACATCGACGAACTGCGGATCCAGCACCACCTGACAGAAGCTCTCCTCAATCGCCTTCATCGCCGACGCCGCATCGCGTGGGCCGTTGAGGGTGATCGCCTGCACATTGACCATCGGGTAACTGGCGCTGGCCATGGCCTGTTGCAGATCTACAGCGCCGGTGGCCGGCAGTCTCAGTCGTGGGTCGGCCGACAGCGGTGGCAGTTCATTGGACGCCTGGCTGCCGCAACGCTGCGGTTGGCTGCGGTAGGCATTGATCGACTCGATCAGTTGCGACTCGTCGGCAGCCATGGCCGAGGCGGCCACGGCCAGCCCAAAGGACAGCGCGGCAAAGCGCAAAACGGATGGCATGAAACGCATGGAAATCTCCTTGAGCGGAATGCGCTCATGATGCGCGAAAGGCCCCCGGTCCGTGCAATGTCTTTTTTCTTCATCGAGCCGGTTTTTCTGCGGAACGTTACGCCGGCCTTTGCCGTCTACACTCTCCGAAGGCCCCGGGAACCGGGCGTCTCCCCCACGAAACACCTTGCCCGGAACGGGCGCTGCCGGAATAACTGACATGGGATTGAAATGGTTGGCTGGCTGTTTCGCAGTAACCCTGATGGCTGGTGTGGTGATGGCCACCGATCAGGCCCCGATCAAGGCCAAGGCCGAAGAAAAAGCCCAGGTGCTGGAAGAGAAAGCCGCCGACAAAGTCAGCGCGGCGCCGGCACCCAAATCCGAAGCGATCACACCGACTGAAGTACAAGCCGTGGACCCCGCCGGCACCGCGCCGCTGGACGATCCGATCACCTGCCTGGCACGCAGTATCTACTGGGAAGCCAAGGGTCGTGACACTGCGGAAATGCAGGCCGTGGCCAACGTGGTGATGAACCGCCTCGGCCATGACGGCTTCCCCGACACCGTGTGTGCTGTGGTCAAACAAGGGTCGGAAACCAAGAGCTGCCAGTTTTCCTGGTGGTGCGATGGCAAGGCCGATCAGGTCAAGGAAGACGCCGAATACACCTTGGCCAAGGACATCGCCGGCAAGGCGCTCAACCGCCAGTTGCCGGATCGCACCCATGGCGCGTTGTACTTTCATGATCGCAACGTGCACCCGAGCTGGGCCAAGGAGTACAAAAAGACCGCCGCGGTCGGCAAATTCCTGTTCTATAAACCGGCCGGCGGCGATGCGCGTTAGACGCAGACTTCCCGTACGCAATTGCGCAACCAGCGGTGCGCCGGGTCGGCGTCCATGCGCGGGTGCCAGAGCATCGACACGCTGATCGGCGGCATCCTGAAAGGCAGGGCGAAGCTGTGCAGGCCCATGCGCAGCTTACTGGTGTGACGCTCTGGAACCGTGGCGATCAGGTCTGATTCGCGGACCAGCGTCAGCGCCGCCGAAAATCCGCCGAATGAAGTGACGATATCCCGCGTCAGATCCGCAGCCAGCAACGCTTCGTCCACCGGGCCGCTGCTGCGCCCGCGACGTGAGATGAGAATGTGCTGGCCGCCGGCGAAGCGTTTGCTGCTGATCTTGCCCGCACTCAACGGATGGCCCTCACGGACTACACCAATCCAGTGATCCTGAAACAGGATACGGCTGTGCAACGTCGGGTCGGTGCTGTCATCGACCACACCGGTCTCCAGATCCACCCGGCCTTCGCGTAGAAGGGTGCTGTCCTTGTCGGCCTTCTGCACAAAGCGCAGGCGCACGCCGGGTGCTTCTTCGGCGATGCGCGCGAGCAGGGCGGCGGCGAAGGTTTCAACAAAACCGTCGGTGTTGCGCAGGGTGAAGGTGCGCTGCAGCTGGCCGGGGTCGAGAATCTCGGCGGGGCGCAAAGCGGCCTCTGCTTCCTGCACCAGCGTGCTGACTCGCTCACGCAACTCCAGCGCACGCGGGGTCGGCACCAGACCTCGGCCGGCGCGCACCAGCAACGGATCGCCGGTGGTCTCGCGCAGTCGGGCCAGCGCACGGCTCATGGCCGAGGGGCTCAGCTGCAGAATTTGCGCGGCGCGGGCGACGCTGCCTTCGCGCAGCAGTACGTCAAGGGTGATCAACAGGTTAAGGTCCGGTGCGCTCATGACATGGCGTTCCATGCAGGTATCAAGTGCAAAGCATGCGTCTTGCGCCTTGCCTTGTCGAGACTCAGGCTATGCCGTCTGACCTTTGCACCAGGAGCGCCCGATGCCCGGATCCCCCTTGCCACCTCAAGCCCGCTGGGCGCTGACCAGCCTGGCGCTGTCGATGTTGATGCCGTCACTGGACACCAGCATCGCCAACGCCGGATTACCCACCCTGGCCGCAGCGTTCGATGCGACGTTTCAACAGGTGCAATGGATCGTGCTGGCGTATCTGCTGGCGGTCACCACGTTGATTGTTAGCGTCGGGCGTCTGGGCGATGTGTTCGGGCGGCGGCGATTGCTGCTGATCGGCATTGGCATTTTTACCAGTGGGTCGTTGTGTTGCGCACTGGCTCCGGGGTTGGGCTGGTTGATCGGCGCCCGGGCCGTGCAGGGCCTTGGCGCGGCAATCATGTTCGCCTTGACCGTGGCGCTGGTGGCGGATGCGGTGCCCAAAGCGCGGGCGGGCAGTGCGATGGGCCTGCTCGCGACGATGTCGGCCACCGGCACCAGCCTCGGGCCGTCACTGGGTGGTCTGTTGATCGCGCATGTCGGTTGGCCGTCGATCTTTGTCCTCAACGTGCCCTTGGGCTTGCTCAATGCGTGGCTGGTTTATCGCTTTCTGCCGGCCGATCGCCCGGCCAAATCGGCAGTCGCGTTTGATTACCTCGGCACCGTGGTGCTGGTATTGACGCTGGCCGCCTACGCGCTGGCGATGACGCTCGACGGCCATACATTGATGTTGCTGCTGGTCAGCCTGTGCGGAGCAGGGGTGTTTGTTGCGGTCGAGATGAAAGCCAAGGCGCCACTGATTCGTTTGTCATTGTTCGCCGATGCGCGTCTGAGCAGCAGCCTTGCGCTGACATTGCTGGTGACGACGGTGATGATGACCACGCTGGTGGTCGGGCCGTTTTACCTGAGCCGAGGCCTGGGACTGGGCAGCACCGTGGTCGGCCTGGCGTTGTCAGTCGGGCCGCTGCTGGCCGCGTGCGGCGGGGTGCCGGCCGGGCGTCTGGTGGATCGCTTCGGTGCGCGGCGTGTGGTGCCGGGGGCGTTGCTCGGGATGGTCGGGGGTTGCAGCTTGTTGGCGTTGTTGCCGATGCGTCTCGGCCTGCCGGGGTATCTGTTGCCGATGGCGGTGATTGCCAGCAGTTACGCATTGTTTCAGGCGGCGAACAATACCGGGTTGATGGCGACGGTCAGTCAGGATCAGCGCGGCGTAGTGTCGGCTCTGCTCGGGCTGTCGCGCAATCTCGGACTGATCACCGGCGCGGCGGTCATGGGCGCGGTGTTTGCCTTCGCTACTGGCAACCCGACGCAAGCCCCGGCCGACGTCATCGGCAGCGGCTTACACAGTACGTTCGGGGTTGCGGCGGTGTTGATGGTCATGGCCCTGATCGTCAGCTGGCGTGGGTACTCAAGATACTCGCCACCTGTTGTGGCTGGCAGTTGAGGTACGGCGAGGACTTCAGCCAGCGCTGATCCGGGTACCAGGAAAACATGAACTGGCCGTCCTTGAGTTTGTCGATCACCTGCCTTGCCACTTGCGGACGCACCGCCGGGCAACCCTGGCTGCGTCCGATTCGGCCTTGACGCTTGCTCCACAGCGGATTCACGTAGTCGGCGGCGTGGATCACGATGGCGCGGTCGCGGGCCAGATCATTGAAGCCCGGCTCCAGACCGTCCATGCGCAGCGAATAACCATGGGTTCCCTCGTAACTTTCCTGGGTGCGGAACAGCCCGAGGCTGGACTGGTAACTGCCTTCGCGATTGGAGAACTGAGTGGCGAAGTTTTCCCCGGAATTCGAACCATGGGCGACCAGGTCGCGCAGCACCAGTTTCTGTCTGCTCAGGTCGAAGATCCACAGCCGGCGCGCGGTGGAGGGTTGCGAGTAATCGATGATCGCCAGATGGCGTGAGGGGCGCGCGCCGTTGTTGACCGCGCATTGCATGGCGTTCAAGGCGCCTTTGAGCGCTTGGGGATTGAGTTCCGGCGCGGCGTGCGCGAGGCTGGTGAAGAGAACCGGCGATGGCTTGCCGGCGGCGAAAGCTGGGCTGCTCACGGCGACGAGGGTCGCGCTGGTCAGCAGAAGTCGGCGCAAAAACGTCAACATTTATACAGTGTCCTCACTGGCTACTTATTTGGCACTTTGGCTCCTGACTCCCAGTCATACCCGACAGACCCCTGTTTCGAGCCTGACTGTTCAGCGCACCTGATGTAAGGTTGACCGTCAATGAGACGGCCACGGATTGGAGTAAAGCAGTTGTTCAAAAAGTACGCATGCTACTTGAGCATTTGTTTGCTCGCTGCGCCGTTTGTCGCTTGTGCCGATGAACCCTTGCCGCCGTTGCAGACCCTGCCGACGCCGCCGGCGCAAATGCCGGTCGAACCACAAAGTCCGCTGCAAGCGGTGCTGATCGGTTTGCCTCAGGCATGCCCGGCGATTGCCGCACAGCTGAGTGGTCCGGCGCTGGCGCAACTGCAAGCGTTCTACCAGCAGCAGGACTGGCTGCCGGTGTGGGCCAGCGAGTCCGGGCGTTTGCCGGTCTTGCGTGCGCAGTTGCAGTTGTTGGCCGACGATGGCCTCAATCCCAAGCGCTATCCGGTGGCCGTCAATCCACCGCAGGACGGCGAGTTGTGTGCCGATATCGACATCAGCCGCTTTTATCTGCAAGCGCTGCAAGACCTGCATTTCGGGCGTCTGTTGCAGTCGCATTTCGAGCCGCTGTGGCATGCCGATGACACCCCGCGTGATCGTCAGGCTGAATTGCTGTTGATCGCCGTCCCCGGCCTGCACGACATCAAAGCCGCGTTCGATCTGGCGCGTCCGCGTCTGGCGCAGTACCAAAGCCTGCGTCATCTCTACGCCAGCCAACGGCTGCAGGCCTTGCCGCACTGGCAGTCGGTGGGCAACGGCCCGCTGCTGCGCCCGGCGATGGAGGACAAGCGCGTGCCGGAACTGGCCCAGCGCCTGTTCAACGAAGGCTATCTGACTCACGTCACCGGCACGCCCGGCAATGCCTATGAAGGCGTGCTGGTGGAAGCGGTGAAGAGCTTTCAGGCCAACCATTCGCTGCAGGCCGACGGGGTGGTCGGGCCGGGAACGATTGCCGAACTGAACATCAGTCCGCTGACGCGCCGCGAGCAGTTGCGAGTCAACCTCGAACGCTTCCGCTGGCTGGCCCAAGACATGGAGCCCAATGGCTTGCTCGTTAACGTCGCCGCCGCCGAACTGACCCTGTATCAGGGCGGTGTGCCGGTCTGGCAGACCCGTACCCAGGTCGGTCGCGCCGAACGGCAGACCCCGCTGCTCAAATCCCGGGTCACGCGCCTGACCCTGAACCCGACCTGGACCGTGCCGCCGACCATCTGGAAAGAAGACAAACTGCCGGCGATCCGCAAGGATCAGACCTTCCTCAGCCGGCAGAACCTGCAAGTCCTAGACGCCCATGGCCAGCCGTTGGCCGCAGCGGATATCGACTGGGACAACCCCGGCAACATCATGCTGCGCCAGGAGGCCGGGCCGCGTAATCCGCTGGGGCAACTGGTGATCCGCTTCCCCAACCCGTTCGCGGTGTACCTGCACGATACGCCGAGCAAGGCCCTGTTCGACAAAGGCCCGCGCGCCTTCAGCTCGGGCTGTGTGCGGGTCGAGCACCCGATGCAACTGCGTGACCTGCTGTTGACCCCGGCGGAACGTACGCGTACCGACACGTTGCTCGCCACCGGCAGCACCCACGAATTCCGCCTGTCGGCCCCGGTGCCGATCCTGATGACCTACTGGACGGCGCAGGTCGGCAAGGATGGGCAAGTGCGTTATGCGCCGGATATCTACAGCCGCGACAGTGCGCTGCTCGCCGGCCTCGACGGCGCACACTGACCGATCTCCGTAGGAGCTGCCGCAGGCTGCGATCTTTTGATCTTGATTTTGAAAGGCAAGGTCAAAAGATCGCAGCCTTCGGCAGCTCCTACAGGGTTTGTGTGATTCCGCAAGCTTGCGCAGCGTCTAGCCCCAGTGTCCCCGCAATCCCATGGGGCGAGACTTCGGAACCCGGCATGCAAGCGCTGTTGAACGAGATTCTTGACGCTGTCCGGCCCCTGATCGGGCAGGGCAAAGTGGCTGACTACATTCCCGCCCTCGGCATTGTGCCGGCCAATCAACTGGGCATCGCCGTGTACGGCAACGACGGCGAAATGTATTGCGCCGGCGATGCCGAGACGCCGTTCTCGGTGCAGAGTATTTCCAAGGTGTTCAGCCTGGTGCAGGCCATCGAGCATTCCGGCGAGGCGATTTGGGAGCGTCTGGGACACGAGCCGTCCGGCCAGCCGTTCAACTCGCTGGTGCAGCTGGAGTTCGAGCGCGGGCGTCCGCGCAATCCGTTCATCAACGCCGGGGCGCTGGTGATCTGCGACATCAACCAGTCGCGATTCGCCGCGCCGGCCCTGTCGATGCGTGACTTCGTGCGGCGCCTGTCGGGCAATCCACAGGTGATCGTCGACGGCAAGGTCGCCGAATCCGAATACCAGCACCGCGCCCGCAACGCGGCCATGGCGTACCTGATGCAATCGTTCGGCAACTTCCACAACGACGTCGAAGCGGTATTGCGCAGCTACTTCAGCCACTGCGCGTTGCGCATGAACTGTATCGACCTGGCGCGGGCGTTCTGCTTCCTCGCCAACGACGGGTTCTGCAAACACAGCGGCGAACAGATCCTCACCCGTCGCCAGACTCAGCAGGTCAACTCGATCATGGCCACCAGCGGTTTGTACGACGAGGCCGGCAATTTCGCCTATCGCGTCGGCCTGCCGGGCAAGAGCGGGGTCGGCGGCGGGATTGTCGCGGTGGTGCCGGGGCAATTCAGCGTGTGCGTATGGTCGCCGGAACTCAATGCTGCTGGCAACTCGCTGGCGGGGATGGCAGCGCTGGAGATGCTCAGCTCGCGGATTGGCTGGTCAGTCTTCTGACCCGATCTTTCAAACACTGCAAAACCCTGTGGGAGCTGGCTTGCCAGCGATAGCGGTGGTTCAGCAACATCGATGCCGGGCTTGCCGGCCTCATCGCTGGCAAGCCAGCTCCCACAGGTTTGATGCTGTTTGTAGAAGGTGTATTACAGCGCAGAATCCGCTACATTTTCCGGCCGCCCCTCATATGGTGAATCCGCTTCATGTCTCTTGCGCTCGAACGTCTAGTCGCCGGTACGCCGATCCCTTTCGCTGGTAACCGCGTGACCGTGGTCAGCCCCGAACTGGCGGCGCGGTTTCAGCCCGGTGACCACCTTTTGGTCGAGCAGGTGAGTGGCGAGCTGTTGCTGATTGCGGTGGTCGATCAACAGGCCGCTGCGGTGGCCATCGAACGCGCTGAAGCGGCTTTCACTGCCTTGTCGGCGGTGACCGACCAAGCCATCAGTCGTTTCTTCGATCTGTTCGCCCAACGTCTGGAAACCCCGGAATGCTGGAGCCTGATCGAAGCGGCGAACCTGGCCGACATCGAACGCGCCAAGGCCCGTGGTCGCTCCACCACCCGGCTGCTCGCCGACGAGCGCATGCGCCGTGACATGATCGCCGGTCTGCGCGCCTGGCGTGATGCGCCGGCCACGCGCGGCAAGGTCATCAGCAGCGTCGAACACGACGGCTGGAAAGTCGAACAAGTGGTGTCGCCGCTGGGCATTGTGGCGTTCGTGTTTGAAGGGCGGCCGAACGTGTTCGCCGATGCCGCCGGCGTACTGCGCACTGGCAACACCGCGGTGCTGCGCATCGGCAGCGACGCGTTGGGCACCGCGCAAGCGATCGTCACTCACGCGCTGAACCCGGCGCTGGCCGATGCCGGTCTGCCGGCGGGGGCGGTGTCGCTGGTGGAGAGCGTCAATCACGCCGCCGGTTGGGCGATGTTCGCCGACCGGCGTCTGTCGCTGGCGGTGGCCCGGGGTTCGGGGCGTGCGGTCAGCCAGTTGGGCAGCATCGCCCAGCAAGCGGGCACGGCGGTCAGCCTGCATGGCACTGGCGGCGCATGGCTGATTGCCGATCGTGATGCCGATGCCACACGCTTCGCCGCCGTGGTGCGCAACTCGCTGGATCGCAAGGTCTGCAACACGCTGAACGTTTGCCTGATTCAACGCGACCGTGTCGCCGAACTGCTGCCGTTGTTCCTCGATGCGCTCAAACAAGCGGGAACAGCACGCGGGCAGGGCTGCAAACTGCACATCGTCGCCGGCAGTGAAAGCTACCTGCCGGCCGAGTGGCAGAACACAACGGTCGAGGTCTATCGCGCCGAGGGTTATCAGACCGAGGCCTTGGCCGAAGCGCTGGCGGAGTCCGATTTGGGTCGCGAGTGGGAATGGGAAGAAACCCCGGAAGTCAGTCTGATGATCGTCGATGATCTGGATCAGGCGATCGCGCTGTTCAACCGCTACAGCCCGCAGTTCACGGTGTCGCTGATCAGCGAGGATGCGGCGGCCCAGGAACGTTTCTACAACGCGGTGAACGCGCCGTTTGTGGGCAACGGGATTACCCGTTGGGTCGATGGGCAGTACGCGTTGAACAAACCGGAGCTGGGGCTTTCGAACTGGGAGAGCGGGCGCCTGTTTGCGCGCAGTGCGATTCTTTCGGGGGATGGGGTGTTTACGGTTCGTAGTCGCATGACGCAGGTTGATCTCAGCGTAAAACGCTGAAAACGCCTTATCCCGATTGATGCACACCGGCCCTGTGGTGAGGGGATTTATCCCCGATGGGGCGCGAAGCGGCCCCAAGAGATCGGGCCTGCTGCGCAGTCCATCGGGGATAAATCCCCTCGCCACAAGTTCCTCTTCACCTCAGCGGATTTGTATCAGGCGGCTGCGCTGGCGTTTGCCTGAATGGCACACGTCGCCGGTTGCTCAGCCAGCGGCACAAACGTACGGCGATCCGCCGCCAGCGCGTCGATTGACCCGGTCTCGATGTCATAGACCAAGCCATGCAGGTTCAGCAGGCCTTTCTCCTGGGCCAGGCGCACGCTCGGGTGGGTCTGAATGTTCGCCAGTTGCGCGATCACATTTTCCCGCACCATCGCACTCAATTTCGCCGCGTCATTGGCATGCGGTCGTGCCTCGTTCACCACTTTCGCCGACTCGGCATGTTGCAGCCAGCCGCTGACGGCGGGCAGGTGATCCATACATTTGCATTGGGCAATCGCGGTCATCGCGCCGCAATCGGAGTGGCCGCAGATCACGATGTCAGTCACCCCAAGCACCGCCACCGCATATTCCACCGTCGCCGACACCCCGCCCGGATGCGGGCTGTAGGACGGCACGATATTGCCTGCGTTACGGATCACGAACAGCTCGCCGGGTTCTTGCTGGGTCAGCAGTTCCGGCACCACGCGGCTGTCGGAACAGGTGATGAACAAGGTCCCGGGTTGTTGAGTGGTCGCCAAGTGTTTGAACAGTTCGGTGCGTTGCGGAAACGCCTCGTTCTGGAACTTCAGGAAGCCTTCGATCAGGTTTTTCATGGTGTTGTCCTCTCAGTTCGAACAGCCGGTGCCGAATTCGCTGTATTGAAGAATGTGTTTTGCGCCGTGGCTGTCGAGGTAGGTCATCTCGACCGGTACAACGCCGCAGACGTCGGCGACCGGGGTGATGCTCACGACTTCAGCAATATCCAGCGCCATGCCGTAGCGGTAGGCAATGGCCTCTTCATCAGCCTGGGCCTGGGCGGCGAGGCCGGCGAGCAGGGCCAGGGTCAACAGAATTTTGTGCATGGGGCAGCCTCCAGGCAGATGGGGTGACGACTTGGCAATTGAGATTTGGATGGGCCCGCACCTCAGGTGCGGGCCGGGTGGATCAGAACGGACGCAGCGGCAGGAACTTGCCGTCGAGGGTGACCACGGCGCGGGAGCCGCCTTCCGGGTCTTCGACTTTCTTGATGTCGAGCTTGAAGTTGATGGCGCTGATGATGCCGTCGCCGAACTGCTCGTGGACCAGGGCTTTGAGGGTGGTGCCGTAGATCTGGATCATCTCGTGGAAGCGGTAGATGGTCGGGTCGGTCGGCACGCCGCTGAGGCTGCCACGCAACGGGATGATCTGCAGGGCGGCAACGGCGTCGGCGTCCAGTTCAAGCTTGGCGCCGACCACTCGCGCGGCGTCTTGCG
This sequence comes from Pseudomonas sp. m6p, assembly GCF_055760375.1. Lineage (NCBI taxonomy): Bacteria > Pseudomonadati > Pseudomonadota > Gammaproteobacteria > Pseudomonadales > Pseudomonadaceae > Pseudomonas > Pseudomonas sp. m6p. Next base: position 3,175,075 of record NZ_CM147084.1, on the reverse strand, counting down.
GCAAAGGGTGCTGGCCGAGCAGGGCCGCAGTGACGTAGGCCAGGCTCAGGCCGGTGTCGTCAGCCAGATCCTGCCACGACAGATTTTTGCGGGCCTTGATGTCGAGAATGCGGGTGGTCAGGGCCAGGCTGGCATCGTTGTAAGCGTGGGACTGTTGCATGGTGTCGCTCCTTTCAAGGTTGGCTTGCTGTGTGGGAGCCATCTTCTGCCGGTTGATCCATAGCGTCCAAGACCGATATACAATGCTTTGCATAAGTCCTGCCTATAGATGGTGAGCCCGATGCTGTTGCGACATTTGCGTTATCTGCTGGCCGTGGCCGACCACGGCGGATTCACCCGGGCGGCGGAGGCGTTGCACGTGTCGCAGCCGACCCTGTCGCAACAGATCCGCCAACTTGAGGAAACTCTGGGGGTGGCCCTGTTCGATCGCACTTCGCGCACGGTCAAGGCCACCGATGCCGGCGAGGCTTACATCGAATGCGCGCGGCGGGTGCTGGTGGAGCTGGAGGCGGGCAAGCGGGCGTTGCATGACGTGAAGGATCTGTCCCGTGGCAACCTGCGCCTGGCCATGACCCCGACCTTCATGGCGTATCTGGTCGGGCCGTTGGTGCGTGATTTCGCGGCGCGCTACCCGGGTATCCACCTGCAGATTTTCGAGCTGTCGATGGACGATATCGAAGCGGGACTGGCGGACGATTCGCTGGACATCGCGATTGCCTTTACCCCGGTGCGCCACCCCGATCTCGAGTGCATTCCGGCGTTTACCGAAACCCTGGGAGTCATGGTCGGGCGTGAACATCCGCTGTACGACAGCAGCGGGATACTGACGTCGAGTGACCTTGCACAGCTGGATTTCGCCTTGCTGGCACCGGACTTCATTACCCGGTTATCAATCGATGAATATTTTCGTCAGTTGGGGATCACGCCGCAGGTGCGGATCGAGGTGAACTCGGTGAGCACGTTGCTGGAGGTGGTGCGACATGCGCCGATGGCGACGATGTTGCCCGAGGCGATTGCTACCGAGGATCGGGCGTTGCGCAGGCTGCCAATCGAGAACGAAGCGCCGCAGCGTGGGGCGGCGTTGTTGCGCCGGCGCAATAATTATCACAGCGCGGCAGCGCTGGCGTTCATGAACCTGGTACTGGAACTCAATATCCCCCTGTAGGAGCTGCCGAAGGCTGCGATCTTTTGATCTTGATCTTAAAAAACAAGATCAAAAGATCGCAGCCTTCGGCAGCTCCTACAGGGCAGTTTCAGGGAGCAATAAAAAGGGCCTGCTTCTTTTGGAAGCAGGCCCTTTTTATTTATTGAAGTTATAACTCAGCAAAACCGGTCAATCACCCGAACTTCATTCTTGTTCTGCATCGAATCCCACGCCTGTTTCAGCGTCTGCAGCACATTGCCGATGAAGTCTTTATCGGCCGCAGCTTTCTTGCCGACATAACCATGGCCACGGCGGTACATCTTCAGGCGGGCCAGCAGGTTCTGGTTGTTGCGGTCGAATTCTTCTTCACCAGCGTGGGGCGACAGGCAGTCGATATGCACCTGACCCGACTTGCTGATCCAGAGAATGTGGCTGTCGTGGCTGTCTTTTTGCGCCGCGAACATACGAGCCAGTTCTTCGATAGTAGGTTGATTGTTCAGATTCATGATGTTTGCCCCTTGACCAGTCTGGTGATCTTTCAAAGTTGATTCGCTAATACAGGTAGCCCATCGGTTAGTTGATCCCTGGCACCGAAACCAGGACGTCAGCGGTCGCCCGTGAGAAGTACGGGGTCATGCGTCTGTTGCATGTAGTCGTGTTGAATAACTGCTACGCAATAGCGTCACAACGAGGAGAAGCAGCGAAAACCGGGAGGCTCCTTGACGACGTTTTCAGGGTCGACCACAAGCGTCTTGAGAATTTTCGCCAGCGCTTCTCGTCCTTGTACTGGACGTTCAGGCCAGGTCAGCTTCTTCAATCTGCCTTGTGGGCAGCGTGTATCCGGAAAAAACAACTCGGCGGTCAGACGAGTTTGCTCAAGCGTGTTACCGATGTTCCCGATCGGGGAACGTCTTCATCATGCAAAAGCAAAACGACGCCGTCAACGGTTTTGTAGTGATTATTTTTGATCACTACATATTGTCGGACAAAGCTGTTTTGGAATGAGAAAAGTTCCGTTCAGGCAACGGACGCGGGGCTGTGAAAGACATAGAAGGTACAGGGATAACCGTCGACCGAACGCTGCTGGCGGACGAACTCACCACCGCTCAATTTGGGGATCAACCTGGCCCAGAAGTGCCGTGCAGGCAGGTTGGCGTCGATATGGAAAATCTGCCACTGACCGGGCAAACGGCTCAAGAGGGCAGAGACGACAAACTGCGCGACGCCTCGGCCACGGAAGCGTCGAGTGAGGAAGAGGTAGCTGATGTTGTATTCGGCGCCGTCGATGTGGGTGTCGTTATCCACGGTCACGAAGCCGGCCAGTTCACCGCCGACGCGGATCAGGAACGGTTGGGTAGCGGGATTGCGCCAATAGTCGTCTTTCTGCTGAATACTGAAGAAGCCATGTCCGCCGAGTTTCAGTGGTAGCCATTGGCTGAAGTCGTACATGTAGAACTGCATGAGGTTTTCGATGGTTTGCAGTTCGTCGCGGTGGGCGGGGTGCAGTTCGATGGTGGGCATGTTCAATAAACTCCAAAAGGGAGACTTAAGAACCCTGTGGCGAGGGAGCTTGCTCCCGCTGGGGCGCGAAGCGGCCCTAAAACCTGCAATCGCGATGTTTCAGATAGACCATAGTTGCAGGATTGCGACTGCTGCGCAGCCGAGCGGGAGCAAGCTCCCTCGCCACAAAAGCCTATTTTGTTTTGCGTTGTGTGGTGCCAGAAGTTTTACTGCGCGTCGATTTACGCTTTTTCTTCCACGGCGCGGCAGCCTTGCCGGCCGGTGGCGGGCCGCTGATGGTCAGGCTCAGCGCAGAACAGCGGGTGACCTGCTTGCTCATCCACGCCGCCTGTTTGGTGACGAACTCTTCCAGACTCATCTCGCCGCTCTGCACCATGTCCAGCGCCTGTTCCCAGATGGCGGTGGTGCCGGGATCGGCAATCGCCCGGGGCACGGCGTCGATAAGGCTGAAGGCCGCCGGGGTCGCGGCCAGCGCCTTGCCGTTCTTCACCAGATAACCTCGATCCAGCAGACCCTGAATGATCGAAGCGCGGGTCGCTTCGGTACCGATGCCGGTGGTGTCCTTGAGTTTCTGTTTGAGCAGCGGATCTTCCACCAGTCTGGCGACGTTCTTCATCGCCTTGATCAGATCGCCCTCGGTGTAGGGCTTGGGCGGCTGGGTCCACAGATCCTTGAGGTTCACGCCGGCCACGGCGCAATCGATACCCTGGCTTAGCGCCGGAAGCGTTTGCGGCGCTGGCGCTTCACGGCCCTTGGCCGGGGCGAGGGCTTCAGGCAGGGCACGTTTCCAGCCCGGTTCGATGATCTGCTTGCCGACCGCGCGCAATGCTTCACTGGCGCAATCGAAATCGGCCTGAGTGCGATCGTATTCATGGTTGGGCAGGAATTGCGCCAGATAACGCGCGCGAATCAGGGTATAGACCGCCCGGTGTTTGCCGCTCAGGCGTTCGAGATTTTTCGCCGCAGCCGTGGGGATGATGCCGTGGTGGGCGCTGACCTTGGCGTCGTTCCACGCTCGGGAGCGGCGCTGCGGGTCGAGGTGACCGTTCAGCGCGTCAAGGCTCGGGTCGGCCTGACGCAGTGCCGCAAGTATCCCCGGTGCTTCGCTGTGCTGGCTCAGCGGCAGAAAGCCGCAATCGCTGCGCGGGTAGGTGATGACCTTGTAGGTTTCGTAGAGGGCCTGGGCGATGTCGAGGGTTTCCTGGGCGCCGAGACCGAGTTTCTTCGAGCAGACTTCCTGCAGGGTGCCCAGATCGAAGGGCAGCGGTGCCACTTCACGCATGCGTTCGGTGCGCAGCTTCATCACCCGCGCAGTGGCGGCATTGCTGATTGCCGCCGCCGCTTGTTGCGCCAGTGCCTGATTCAGACAGCGATCCTGATCGTCGCAAACGTCGCTGGGCGCACGCCATTGCGCAGTGAACCGCGTGCCGTCGTGCAGCAGTTGCACATCGATCGCCCAATACGGCACCGGGACGAAATCGGCGATGCTGCGGTCGCGATCCACCACCAGCCGCAGTGTCGGCGTCTGCACCCGGCCGACGGGCAGCACGCCCTGATAGCCGGACTGCCGGCCCAATAAGGTGAACAGGCGGCTCATGTTCATGCCGATCAGCCAGTCCGCCCGCGAGCGCCCCAGCGCCGAGTGATACAGGCTGAAGGTTTCCGCTCCCGGCTTCAGCGCGGCCAGGGCCTTGCGAATCGACGCTTCATCCAGCGCCGACAGCCACAAGCGCCGGATCGGCCCGCGATAGCGGCAGTGCTCGACCAGTTCCCGGGCAATCATCTCGCCCTCACGGTCGGCGTCGGTGGCGATGATCAGTTCGCTGGCCTCGCTGAGCAGGCGCTTGACCGCCTTGTACTGGCTGGCAGTGCGCGGCTTGACGGTCATTTTCCACTTGTCCGGGATGATCGGCAGATCCGCCAGTACCCAGCGTTTGTAGCGCGCGTCGTAGGCATCCGGCGGTGCGGTTTCCAGCAAATGGCCGATGCACCAGGTCACTGTGACGTCCGTTCCCAGCCAGCAGCCGTCGCCCCGACGCCTGGCGCCGAGCACGGCCGCAATGTCTTTGGCCTGGGAAGGTTTTTCACAGAGGTACAGCCGCATAACCACCGTCGTCGATCAGTTCACTGGAGGTGCACAGGATGGCCGCAGTTGGCGTCGGGGGCAACTTTTATCTGTATGGATATACAGATCAAAACGTTGCCGGGAATGACCGGTATTACCGGGACGTCGCGCACCACTATCGAGAAATCGAATGGTGCCGCGCTTGCCGGGCATGTCAGGTTCGTCGGGCCTTCAAGAAACGCGAGAGACCGGACGATCCCGCCAGATGATCGCCAACGTCCGAACGCACTGACTACTCTGAAACAAGGAAGTCCCACCATGGCTCAAGCCAAAGCGAAAACCAGCAGCGCCTATGACGAAGTGAACGCCTTCAGCCACCTGTACGACCGTGGCGTCGACCTGGTGAACGGCAAACCGTCGTTCACTGCCGACCAGGCGGCCGACGAAATCCTGCGCAAAAACCTGTCGTGGCACGACAAGAACGGCGACGGCAAAATCTCCCTGACCTACACCTTCCTGACCGAGAAACCGGCGAACTACAACCCCAACCTCGGCAATTTCAGCCAGTTCAGCGCTCAACAAAAGGCTCAGGCCGTGCTGTCGATGCAATCCTGGGCCGACGTGGCCAAGGTGACCTTCACCGAGGGTAAAGGCGGCGACGGCCACATGACCTTCGGCAACTACGACGTCAGCACTGGCGGCGCGGCGTTTGCTTACCTGCCGAGCGGTGGCAGCTACGATGGCCAGTCGTGGTACCTGATCAACAACCAGTATCAGGTCAACAAGACCCCGGACACCAACAACTACGGGCGTCAGACCCTGACCCACGAAATCGGCCATACCCTCGGCCTGTCGCACCCGGGCGCCTATAACGCCGGCAACGGAAACCCGACCTACAACGACGCCAAATACGCCGAAGACACCCGTGGCTACAGCCTGATGAGCTACTGGAGCGAAGCCAACACCGACCAGAACTTCAGCAAGGACGGCAGCGGCGCCTACGCTTCGGCACCGCTGCTGGACGATATCGTCGCCGTGCAAAAACTCTACGGCGCCAACTATGAGACTCGCGCCGATAACACCACCTACGGTTTCGGCTCCAATACCGGGCGCGATTACTACAGCGCCACCTCGGCGTCGTCGAAGCTGGTGTTCTCGGTGTGGGACGGTGGCGGCGATGACACGCTGAACTTCTCCGGCTTCACCCAGAACCAGAAAATCAATCTCAAAGAAGGCTCGTTCTCCGATGTCGGCGGGCTGGTCGGTAACGTGTCGATCGCCTATGGCGTGACCGTGGAAAACGCCGTTGGCGGTTCCGGCAATGACCTGCTGATCGGTAACTCGGCCGTCAACCATCTGTTCGGCGGAGCCGGCAACGACATCCTTTACGGCGGTGGCGGCGCGGATGTGCTGTGGGGCGGCGAGGGTGCGGACACCTTCGTGTTCGGTGCGGCCAGTGACTCGACCAACAACCAGCCGGACTGGATCATGGATTTCAAAAGCGGCGTGGACAAGATCGACCTCTCGGGCATCGCCGGTTTCGCCACGGGCGCGGCCACGCTGAACTTCGTCAGCGGTTTCACCGGCCATGCGGGCGATGCAATCCTGACTTATTACGCACAGAGTGGTCAGACCGGGCTGCTGATCGATCTGACGGGGCAGGGTGAGGTGGACTTTGCCGTCGGTGTGGTGGGGCAGGCGCTGGCGACTGATATCGTGGTTTGAGCTGATCCTGACTGACACCGATTCAGGGCAACTATCGTCCTGTGGCAAGGGAGCTTGTCGAATCGTCGCACCGTCCCGCTCGGCGGCGAAGCCGTCGCAAACTCGGAAATCGCGTTATACCTGACACACGCGATTCCTGGATTCAGGGCTGCTACGCAGCCCAGCGGGACGGTGCGACGATTCGACAAGCTCCCTCGCCACAGTTCATTTGTCCCTGGAGAAACCCCCATGAGCACCACCGGCCTCAACCCCGTCATCACCCTCGAAGAACTTCCCGGTTGCCTGCTGGTGAAATTCCACGGCATCCAGGTCGCAGCGTCCTCGCATGTGCTGGTTCTTCATGAGGCCAATTACCCGCCGGTGTACTACGTGCCCCGCGAGGACATCGACGAAAAATACTTCGCCCGCACCGACCACACCAGTTATTGCCCGTACAAGGGCGACGCCAATTACTTCAGCTTGCAAATACCGGGGCATGAGGCGGCGAATGCGGTGTGGACGTATGAGAAACCGAAAATCTCGGTCGAGCAGATCAAGGACTATGTGGCGTTTTATCCGGATCAGGTGAAGTTCGAGGTGATCACGGCGGATGCTTAGTTCCTGGAAGAAGAGATTCAATTGTGGCGAGGGGATTTATCCCCGATGGACTACGCAGTAGTCCCATTTTTCACGGGGGGCGCTACGCACCCCATCGGGGATAAATCCCCTCGCCACAGGTTTTTTACCAAAGGATCATGTTTCAGATTCAGTTCTTATCGAGATCGATATTCTTCGTCTCACGCAGACAAATCATCCCCACCACCAGGCTCACCCCGGTAATCAGCACCGGGTACCACAGCCCATAGAAAATATCCCCGGTGTACACCACCAGCGCGAACGACACGGTCGGCAGGAAACCGCCGAACCAGCCGTTGCCGATGTGATACGGCAGGGACATCGAGGTGTAGCGGATGCGCGTCGGGAACAGCTCGACCATCAGCGCGGCCAGCGGGCCGTAGCACATGGCCGAGATGATGATCAGCGCGACAATCAGTGCCACGATCATCGGTTTGTTGATCTGCTGCAGGTCGGCCTGTTGCGGGTAACCGGCGAGGGTGACGGCGCCGCGCAGGGCCGATTCGTCATAGCCGTCGATCCTCACGTCGCCGATGCTCACCTGCACGCCGCTGCCGGCCGGCGCTGCGGCGCTGGTATAGGGCAGGCCTTGCTTGACCAGGAAGGTCTTGACCTTGTCGCACGGGCTGTCGAATTTGGCCTTGCCCACCGGGTCGAACTGAAAGGTGCAGGTTGCTGGGTCCGCCAGTACAGTGATCGGCGCCTGACGGCTGGCCTGATCGATTGCCGGATTGGCGTAGTGGGCGAGGGATTTGAAAATCGGAAAGTACAGCGCCGTCGCCAGCAGCAAACCGAGCATCAACACCGGTTTGCGTCCGACCTTGTCCGACAGCCAGCCGAAAATGATGAAGAACGGCGCACCGATCACCACGCTGATGATCAGCAGGCTGTTGGCAACGGCCGGATCCATTTTCAGAAACTGGGTGAGGAAAAACAGCACGTAGAACTGCGCGGCGTAAAAGGTCACCGCTTGCCCGGCGTTGATGCTGAACAGCGCGATCAGCACGACCTTGAGGTTCTCCCATTTGCCGAAGGATTCGCGGATCGGCGCCTTCGACGCTTTGCCTTGCTCTTTCATTTTCAGGTAGGCCGGCGACTCGTGCAGGCTCAGGCGGATCCAGGTGGAAATGCCCAGCAGCACGATCGACAGCAGAAACGGAATGCGCCAGCCCCAGACTTCAAACTGGTCACCGGTGAAGTACCGGCAACCAAGCACCACCAGCAGCGACAGCAGCAGGCCGAGGGTCGCGGTGGACTGAATCCAGCTGGTGTGGAAACCGCGCTTGCCGATGGGCGCGTGTTCCGCCACGTAAGTCGCGGCGCCGCCGTATTCACCGCCCAGCGCCAGGCCCTGGAGCATGCGCAGCACCACCAGAATGATCGGCGCGGCGATGCCGATGCTGGCGTAGTTCGGCAGCAGGCCGACGCAGAACGTGGCGATGCCCATCAGGACGATGGTCGCGAGGAAGGTGTATTTGCGCCCGATCATGTCCCCCAACCGACCGAACACTAGCGCCCCGAACGGCCGCACGATAAACCCGGCGGCGAAGGCCATCAGCGCGAAGATGAACGCCGTGGTGTCGTTGACGCCGGCGAAGAACTGTTTGCTGATCACCGCCGCCAGGGCGCCGTAGAGGAAGAAGTCATACCACTCGAACACCGTCCCCAGCGACGAGGCGAAGATGACTTTCTGTGTGGCATTGCTGGTGCTGGCGCCGCTCGCGGCATCCAGCGGCTGAGCGTGTTCTGACATATCGGTATCCCTCACAGTGATTGTTTTTGTTGTTCCACTGGTGTTGCGCGCTGCCTTGAACGAATTACACGGCCCCCTGTAGGAGCTGCCGCAGGCTGCGATCTTTTGATCTTGTAAAAGCCAAAGGCAAAAGATCGCAGCCTGCGGCAGCTCCTACAGGATTTGGGCCAGTTCGGGGGTGGGTGTGCAGGTCCTGATCGGTGGGTTGAGGATCATCTGCGCCGCCTTCTCGGCAATCATCAGCGTAGGCGAACAGGTATTGCCCGAGGTGATGCGCGGCATGATCGAGGCGTCGGCGATGCGCAGGCCGGGCACGCCATGCACGCGCAGTTGTGCATCGACCACCGCATCAGCGTCATTGCCCATGCGGCAGGTGCCGACCGGGTGGAAAATCGTCGTGCCGATTCGCGCGGCCGCTTCGTGCAACTGCTCCTCGCTTTGCAGGTTGTCGCCGGGCAAATATTCCACCGGTTTGAACGCTTGCAGGGCCGGGGCGCTGACGATGCGGCGGGTGAGGCGGATCGCATCGGCGGCCACGCGCAAATCTTCCGGATGGCTGAGGTAGTTCGGTTGAATCAGCGGCGCTTCCTGCGGATCCGCCGAACGGATATCGATCCGCCCACGGCTCTGCGGACGCAGATCACAGACCGACGCGGTGAACGCCGGGAAACTGTGCAGCGGCTCGCCAAAGCGCTCCAGCGACAGCGGTTGCACGTGGTATTCAAGGTTTGCTGAAGTCTGCTCCGGCCCTGATCGGGCAAACGCGCCCAACTGACTCGGCGCCATCGACAGCGGCCCGCTGCGGTCATACAGATAACGCAGGCCCATGCCCATCTTGCCCCACAGGCTGCCGGCGATCTGATTCAACGTGCGGGCGTTTTGCAGTTTGTAGATCAGGCGCAATTGCAGGTGATCCTGCAGGTTGCCGCCAACCCCCGGCAGCTCATGAATCACCCCGATGCCGAGGTGTTCCAGCAACGGCCGCGGGCCGATTCCGGAGCGCTGCAGAATGCTCGGGGAACCGACGGCACCGGCGCAGAGGATGATTTCCTTGCGCGCCTTGAAGCTTTTCACCTGGCCTTCGTGACGCGCGCTGACTTTGCAAGCACGGCCGTTTTCCAGCAGCACCCGATCCACTTCAACCCCGGTCAGCACCGTCAGATTGGCCCGCTCGCGAATCGGTTTGAGAAATGCCTTCGCCGCGTTCCAGCGCACCCCGGCCTTCTGGTTGACCTGGAAGTAGCCGCAACCCTCGTTGTCGCCCTGGTTGAAGTCGTCGATGCTGGCGATGCCGCTCTGTTCGGCGGCGCTGCGAAACGCGTCGAGAATCGGCCATGACAACCGCTGTTGCTCAACCCGCCATTCACCCATGGCGCCGTGAAATTCAGCGGCGCCGGCAAAGTGGTTTTCGCTCTGTTTGAACAGTGGCAGCACGTCGTTCCAGGCCCAGCCCGGATTACCCTCGGCCGCCCAGCCGTCATAGTCGCCGGCCTGGCCGCGCATGTAGATCATGCCGTTGATGGAGGAGCAGCCACCGAGCACTTTGCCGCGCGGGTAACTCAGGCTGCGTCCCTGCAGGCCGGGTTGGGCTTCGGTCTTGAAGCACCAGTCGGTGCGTGGGTTGCCAATGCAGAACAGATAGCCGACCGGGATGTGAATCCACGCGTAGTTGTCGCGTCCGCCGGCTTCGAGCAGCAACACCCGCTGCTGCTTGTCTGCCGACAATCGATTGGCCAGCAGGCAGCCGGCAGGTCCGGCACCGACCACGATGTAGTCGTATTCTTCAAGGGAAGTCTGCATTCCCTGACCTCGCTTTTTGTTTTTATTGTCCGACACTCTAGTTGTTAGCTTTCGTTAAAAGAATGTTAGTTTTTACCCAGCCGCTGTGCGTTTTCGAACAGCCTGGCTTGACCCTGGCTGACAAGGACACCCCATGTTCGACTGGAACGACCTGCGGTTTTTTCTGGAGTTGCAACGCAGCGGCCGCCTGCTCACGGCCGCCCGACGCCTGAACACCACTCACGCCACCGTCGCCAGGCACATCGAGGCCATCGAAAGGAGCCTCGGCACCGCACTGTTCGTCCAGCATGCCCAAGGCTACGAAATGACCCCGGCGGGGGAGGCGCTGCTCAAGCACGCCGAAGCCATGGAAAACGTCGCGCTATTGGCGCAGGAAGAGATCACCCAATCCACCGCGCCGCTGGGCAAGATCCGCGTCGGCGTCACGGAAGGGCTGGGTATCAAATTTCTCGCCAGCCGCATGATCGGCCTGTTCGAACGCTATCCCGGCCTGGAGGTGGAGCTGGTGGCCGTGCCGCGGTTCGTCAGCATCCTCAACCGCGAGGCGGAAATCAGCATCCACCTTGAACGCCCGGCCGCCGACATGCTGGTCACGCGCAAGCTCACGGACTATCGGTTAGCGCTCTACGCCAGTCAGGCCTACCTCGACAAGGCACCGCCGCTACAGAGTCGCGAAGACCTCGCCCGGCATGCGTGGATCGGCTATGTGGATGATCTGCTGTTCAGCCAGGAACTGATGTTCCTCAACAGTTTCTGTCGCAGCCCGCGCGTTGTATTCCACAGCACCAGCGTGATCGCCCAGCAGGAGGCGGCGCGCTCGGGCCTGGGAATTGCTGTGTTGCCCTGCTATATGGCGGCGTCGGATCCGGATCTGCGGCTGTTGCTGCCGGAGGAGCGTATTGAGCGCAGTTACTGGATCAGCACCCGGCGCGAGCTGCACAAATCGGTGCGGCTGCGGGTGGTCTGGGATTATGTGGTGGGGCTGTGCGAGGCGGAGCAGGGGCTGCTCAGCGGTAAACACTGACACCTCAAGGGTTTTTCACCCGGCTCGAGATTTCACCGATCTGGATCAATATTTCCCCTTGAAATATCACCTAACTTAAAAGATCCAGGCCCTTGTTGCGGTATCGACTACAGTGCTCCGGTGCGCGATTTGCTGCGCTGATGGAGTAGCCCGGCAGCCCCCACCAACAATCACAACGGGTCGCCAGGCAGAGTGCAGCAAGGAGCTGACGTAGAACTCCCCCTGAAACTTTTCACGGATGAACATCGTAATGCACTGCCTCGAACGCACCTTTGATATCCAGCCCCTGACCCAGGCGGATATGACTGTCCACATCAACGGCCAACCGGTTAGCGCGGCCATCGGTGAAACGGTCCTCAGCGTTATCCAGTCCCTCGGTGTGCGCCAGGTCGCACGTAACGATCATGACCAGATCAGCGGCGCCTATTGCGGCATGGGCGTGTGCCAGTGCTGCCTGGTGAAAATCAACGGTCGGCACAAGCGCCGAGCCTGCCAGACGGTGGTGCGCGACGGTATGCGGATTGAAACCCAGGTCAACCGCATCAACGAGCAGGAGGTTGTATGAGCCTGCAACCGGTGATCGTCGGCGGTGGTCCGGCGGGGATGGCGGCGGCCATCGAACTGGCGCGCCATGGCGTGCGCTGTACCTTGCTCGAAGAGGCTTCGCGCCTCGGTGGGGTGGTCTATCGCGGGCCGTTGCGTGACGGCGTGCAACTGGATTACCTCGGGCCACGTTATTCCGAAGCCCTGAGCAAACTGCATGGTGACTTTCAGCAACAGGCCGGGCTGATTGACGTGCGCCTGAATCACCGCGTGGTCGGCGCCGAAGGCACCCGTGCCCTAGTGGTGCTGGATGGCGATGAGCAACTGCATGAGATCGATTATCCGCAATTGCTGCTGGCCGCCGGTTGTCACGAACGCAGCGTGCCGTTTCCCGGCTGGACCCTGCCGGGCGTGATCATGCTCGGCGGCCTGCAACTGCAAATCAAAAGTGGCGTGGTCAAGCCGCAGGGACCGGTGGTCATCGCCGGTACCGGGCCGTTGCTGCCGCTGGTGGCAACGCAGCTGCACGCGTCCGGCGTCAAAGTCGCGGGCGTGTACGAAGCCTGCGCCTTCGGCAAGATCGCCCGCGAAAGCCTGGCGTTGCTGAACAAGCCGCAGTTGTTCCTCGATGGTTTGAGCATGCTCGCTTACCTGAAACTGCACGGCATCCCGATGAACTACGGCTGGGGCGTGGTCGAAGCTCATGGCGACGGCGAGCTGACAAGCGTCAGCGTGGCACCGTACTCGGCCACCTGGGAGCCGGACCTGACACGCATCGAGCGCTTCGAAGCGCAGACCCTGGCGGTCGGTTACGGTTTTATCCCGCGCACCCAGCTCAGTCAGCAGATGGGCCTCGACCACGGTTTCAGCGACGACGGTTACCTGCGCGCCAATGCCAACAGCTGGCAACAAAGCAACGAGCCGCATGTGCACCTGGCCGGTGACATGGGCGGCATTCGCGGCGGTGAAGCGGCGATGCTCGCCGGCAGAATCGCTGCCACCTCGATCCTGCTGCAACGCGGGATTATCGAAGAGGATCTGGCACGGGTACGCCGCGACCGTTATTTGGGCAAACTCAAATCCATCGTGCGCTTTCGTGCGGCTGTCGACCGCTACACCGAACGCGGTGTCGGCCAGACCGCTTTGCCGGCTGCCGATACGGTGATCTGCCGCTGTGAACATGCGACCCGCGCGGACATTGATCTGGCGCTGGAGCAAGGTGTGCAGGACATCGCCAGCCTGAAGATGCGCACCCGCGTCAGCATGGGCGATTGTCAGGGCCGGATGTGCGTCGGCTACTGCAGCGATCGCCTGCGCCAGGCGACCGGGCGCAAGGACGTTGGCTGGTTGCGCCCGCGTTTCCCGATCGATCCGATTCCTTTTTCCGCGTTCCAGTCCGGCGGCACGGAGGCCGTTTCCCATGAGTAAGTTCTATGACGTGATCATTGCCGGCGGCGGCGTGATCGGGGCGTCCTGCGCCTATCAATTGTCCAAGCGCGAGAACCTCAAGGTGGCGTTGATCGACGCCAAACGACCGGGCAACGCAACCCGCGCTTCGGCCGGCGGCTTGTGGGCCATCGGCGAGTCGGTGGGGCTGGGCTGCGGGGTGATTTTCTTCCGGATGATGTCGGCCAACCGCAAACGCGAAACCCAGGGCGCGGCCGTCGCGGTGGACGCCAGCACGCCGCATATCCTGCCGGAGTCGTTCTTCGATTTCGCCTTGCAGTCCAACGCGCTGTACCCGGCGTTGCATCGCGAGCTGAAGGACAAGCACGGGATGGATTTCAAATTCGAAAAGACCGGACTGAAGTTCGTCATTTATGACGACGAGGACCGGCTCTACGCCGAGCACATTGTCAGCTGCATTCCGCATCTGGCCGATCAGGTGCGCTGGCTCGATCAGGCTGCGCTGCGCGAAGCCGAGCCGAGCGTCAGCCATGAGGCTCGTGGGGCACTGGAATTTCTCTGCGACCACCAGGTCAGCCCGTTCCGTCTCGCCGATGCCTACATGGAAGGTGCGCGGCAGAACGGCGTCGACATCTTCGTCAATACCAACGTCACTGGCGTGTTGCACCACGGCAGCCGCGTGACCGGCGTGCAGACGGCCGAAGAGGGTGTGTTCCACTGCAAAACCCTGATCAACGCCGGCGGCGCCTGGGCGGCGGATTTGAGCGAATGGGCCACCGGTGTGCGGATTCCGGTGAAGCCGGTCAAGGGCCAGATCCTGCTGACCGAACGCATGCCGAAAATCCTCAACGGTTGCCTGACTACCAGTGACTGCTATGTGGCGCAGAAGGACAACGGCGAGATCCTGATCGGCAGCACCACCGAAGACAAAGGCTTCGACGTCACCACCACCTACCCGGAAATCGCCGGACTGGTGCAGGGCGCGGTGCGCTGCCTGCCGGAACTCAAGGACGTCAACCTCAAGCGCACCTGGGCCGGATTGCGTCCGGGCTCGCCGGATGAACTGCCGATCCTCGGGCCGATGCGTGGAGTGGAGGGGTATCTGAATGCCTGCGGACACTTCCGCACCGGCATCCTGACCTCGGCGATTACCGGGGTGCTGCTCGACAAACTGGTCAACCAGGAAGCGCTGCCGCTGGATATCACACCGTTCCTCGCGGATCGGTTTGAGGTGGCACCGGTCAAGCAAGCGCTGGAGTTAGAGCTGGCCTGATCCAATCCCCTGTAGGAGCTGCCGCAGGCTGCGATCTTTTGATTTTGATTTTTAAGATCAAGATCAAAAAATCGTAGCCTGCGGCAGCTCCTACAGGGTTTTCGGTCGTTCACAAAATCTGTGGGAGCGGGCTTGCCCGCGAAGGCGTCAGTGCTGTCGGCCTGACGTTTGGATCTGTGCAAGGAGGTCAGGCCTTGCGCGCTTCCTCTTCCAACTGATCCGATTCGAACAGCCGCGCCAGTTCCGCACGGGCTTCCTGAGCGGTCTGCAGGACTTTCGCCGCGTCGTCGTAAACGGCGTGCTGCGCCTCCAGCACCTGCTCATCGTGGTGCTTGAAGCGCTTGATCCGCGCATCGGCCTGAGCCTGGGTCAAACCCAGGCCGACCAGGGTGCGGCGGCTCATTTCCAGACTGGAGTAATAGGTCTCACGAATCGGCTCGGCGCCGACATCCACCAGGCGGTGCACGTGCTGACGGTTACGTGCGCGGGCGATGATCTTCATGTGCGGATACAGCTTGCGCACGATCTCGGCGGTCTTGATGTTGGTTTCCGGATCGTCCGTGGCAATCACGAAGTATTCCGCCTCGCCAACCTTTGCCGCATTGAGGATTTCCGGGCGCATCGGGTCGCCATAGAACACCGGTACGCCGCCAAAACTGCGCGACAGTTCGATGGTTTCCACAGAGGTGTCCAGAGCCACGAACTTGATGTTCTGCGCCCGCAGAATCCGCGCCACGATCTGGCCCATCCGACCCATGCCGGCGATCACCACGCGCGGTGCCTCGGTATCGATTTCGCGGAATTTCTCCGGTACTTCCACCGGCTGCACTTTCGGGCTGACCAGCCGCGCACAGATCAACAGCAGCAACGGCGTCAACGCCATCGACAGAGTGATAGTGAGCACCAGCAGGTCATACAGGCGCGGTTCGAACAGACCCTGATCGCGCCCGATCTTGAACACCACAAAGGCAAATTCACCGCCGGCCGCGAGCACGATACCCAGGCGAATCGCACTGACCTTGGTCAGCCCACCAGCCAGGCGCCCGACCACAAACAGCAGCGGCAACTTCAAGCCGATCAGCAACAGCGTCAGGCCCAGCACGGTGATCGGCGCACTCAGCAGCAGACTCAGGTTGGCGCCCATGCCGACGCTGATGAAAAACAGCCCGAGCAGCAAGCCCTTGAACGGCTCGATCTGCGCTTCCAGTTCATGCCGATATTCGGAGTCCGCCAGCAGCAGACCGGCGAGGAAAGCCCCGAGGGCCATCGACACGCCGACCAGATCCATCAGCCACGCCGTACCGATCACCACCAGCAATGCGGTGGCGGTAGACACCTCCGGCAGACCGGTTTTCGCCACCACGCGGAACACCGGACGCAACAGATAACGCCCGCCGACCACCACCACGGCGATCCCGCCGAGTACTTGCAAACCGTGATTCAGGCTTTCTGCGTTGCTGGTGGCATGCGCGCTACCGGCGAGCATCGGCACCAGCGCGATCAACGGGATCGCGGCGATGTCCTGAAACAGCAGAATCGCAAACGCCAGCCGCCCATGCGGGCTGGTGAGTTCCTTGCGCTCGGCCAGGCTCTGCAGGCCGAATGCGGTGGACGACAGCGCCAGGCCAAGGCCGAGCACAATTGCACTGTTCAGCGGCTGACCGAACACATACAACGCCAGCACGCCGATCACCGCTGCGGTCAGCAGCACCTGCGCCAGACCCACGCCGAACACCGACTTGCGCATCACCCACAAGCGCCGTGGCGACAGTTCCAGGCCGATGATGAACAACAGCAGCACCACGCCCAGTTCGGAAATATGCGCGACGCTTTGCGGATTACCGATCAGACCGAGTACCGACGGGCCAATGATCACCCCCGCCAACAGATAACCGAGCACCGCGCCCAGTTGCAGACGTTTGGCCAAGGGCACGGTGAGCACTGCGGCGAACAGAAACACGACAGCGGCTTGTAACAGGTTGCCTTCATGGGGCATGGGTTGACTCCTGACAGCGGTACGGCGGGGGGTGACAAGGATAAAGGCTGAAACGATTCAAGATCCACCGAAGATCCCCTGCAGGAGCTGTCGAAGGCTGCGATCTTTTGATCTTGTTTTTGAAGATCAAAAGATCGCAGCCTTCGGCAGCTCCTACAGTGAGCCAGTGTAAATCTGTAATAATTTGCATCAAATGGTTACATTGATAGCCTTCGCGAATCAGTCTTTCCGAGTCCGCCATGGCCATCAACTTCGATCTCAACGACCTGCAGGCTTTTCGCGCGGTGGTCGAGCAGGGCAGCTTCCGCAAGGCCGCCGACACCGTGCGCCTGTCACAACCGGCCTTGAGCCGACGCATCGAAAAGCTCGAGGACGCCCTCGGCGTAAAACTGTTCGAACGCACCACGCGCAAAGTCAGCCTGACTCAGGCCGGGCGCGGCTTCATGCCCAGCGTCGAGCGTTTGCTGGATGATCTGGACGTGGCGTTGCTGGGCATCAGCGAAGTCGCTTCGACGCGAATGGGCCACGTCACCGTCGCCTGCGTGCCGTCGGCAGCCTACTACTTCATGCCGCGCGTGGTCGCCCGCTATCACCAGCAGTTTCCGCGGATCAAGGTCAAAGTCCTCGATTCCAGCGCCCACGACGTGCTCAGTGCGGTGGTCAATGGCGAAGCGGATTTCGGTTTGAGCTTCATCGGCACCCAGGATGCCAAAGTCGATTTCGAACCGCTTGTGCAGGAGTGCTATGTTGTCGCCTGTCGCCGTGATCATCCGTTGGCCGGGCGCAGCAGCGTGAGCTGGGACGAGTTCTATCAGCAGGATTACATCTCGCTGGACAAGACGTCCGGCAACCGGTTTCTGCTCGATCAGGCCTTGAGCCGAGTGGTGCCGCAACGCCAGAGCATCTGCGAGACGCGGCATGTGACGACGATGATTGGTCTGGTGGAAGCGGGGCTTGGCGTAGCGGCGGTGCCGCTGATGGCGATGCCCGGGCCGGATCATCCGATCCTGACCCGGGTGCCGCTGACCGATCCGCAAGTGATGCGCAGTGTCGGCATCATCAAACGCCGGGGTCGCACGTTGACCCCGGCAGCACTGGAGCTCGAACGGCTGGTGGTGGAAATGAAAGTCCAGCCGCCGACGATCAGCGCTTGACCGAATCCAGCCCGGTGGCTTGCACGTCAGCCTGGGCGGCAGGCGCGGCGAGGTAGTCGAGCAGGGCCTTGGCCTCTTTCGGATGCTGCGCACCGACCGGGATGCCGGCGGCAAAACGCGTCACCGACTGCACCGATTCCGGAATCTTGCCGACAAAACTCACCCCCGGCACCGGCAGCAATTCGCTGACCTGCTGGAAGCCCAGTTGATAATCGCCGGTGGCAACCACCGAACCGACCGGGACTTTCGGGATCATTTTCGCCTTAGGTTTCAGCTGATCTTCTACGCCGAGTTTGTTGAACAACTCCTTCTCGATGTACACGCCGCTGGCACTGTCGGAGTAGGCCACCGATGTTGCGTCGAGCAGGGTTTTCTTCAGGCTTTCGACGCTGCTGATGTCTGGCTTCGGCGCGCCTTCACGCACCACCAGACCGATCCGCGAATCCGCCAGTTCGACCCGCGAGGCCGGGTCGACCTTGCCTTGTTTGATCAAGTCATCGAGGGCATAGCCGACCATGATCACCACGTCGGCGTGTTCGCCACGGGCGAGGCGATTGGGGATCGCCTCCAGCGCCTTGCCCATCGACGGGCCGAGCTGGGTGTCGAGGGTGTTGCCGGTGGCCGCCGCGAATTTCGGGCCGAGGATTTTGTAGGCCGCGGTGAAGCCGCCCGACGTCATCACGTTCAGCTGTTCAGCATGGGCCAGGGCGCTGAACGCGAAGAGGGCGATGGCGCTGAGATTGATCAGTTTTTTCAAGGTGTTGCTCCTTATGCGGCAACCGGTTGCAGACGGCCGCCTGCGCGGCGATAGAGGTACAGCGTGGCGCCCAACGCACACAGTGCGCCGACGCTCATCCAGTAACCCGGCGCGGCCTTGTCGCCGGTGTACTGGATCAGGAAGGTCGACATCGCCGGGGTGAAACCACCGAAAATCGCGGTCGCCAGACTGTAGGCGAGGGAGAAGCCGGCCACCCGCACTTCGACCGGCATGATCTCGGTCAGCGCCGGAATCATTGCGCCGTTGTACATGCCGTAGATGAACGACAGCCACAACAGCGACAGCAACATGTGACTGAAGCTTGGCGCCTGCACCAGGTACGACAGCGCCGGGTAGGTGCTGGCCAGCGCCAGCAGCGACATCGCAATCAACACCGGGCGCCGGCCGATGCGGTCGGACAACATGCCGCCAATCGGCAGCCAGAAGAAGTTAGAGACGCCCACCAGCAAGGTCACCAGCAGCGCATCGGAGGTGCTCAGGTGCAGCACGGTTTTGCCGAAGGTCGGCGCGTACACGGTGATCAGGTAGAACGCGGTGGTGGTCAACGCGACCATCAACATGCCGCCGAGCACCACGCCCCAGTTCTGGCCGAGGGTGCGGAACACTTCTTTCATGCTCGGGCGGTGTTTGCGTGCGGCGAATTCTTCGGTTTCCGCCAGGTTACGGCGCAGCAGGAAGATGAACGGCACGATCAGGCAGCCGACGAAAAACGGAATCCGCCAGCCCCAATCGGCCACCACGCTCGGCGCCATCCACGCGTTCAGCGCATAGCCCAATGCTGCCGCGACGATGATCGCGACCTGCTGACTGGCTGACTGCCAAGCGGTGAAAAAGCCTTTGCGGCCCGGTGTGGCGATTTCCGACAAGTACACCGAAACACCGCCCAGTTCCGCACCGGCGGAGAAGCCTTGCAACAGCCGTCCGACCAACACCAGCGCTGGCGCAAACAGACCAATGCTCTCGTACCCGGGCACCAGCACAATCAGGATCGTGCCGCTGGCCATGATCGACAGGGTGACGATCAACCCTTTGCGCCGACCAACGTCATCGATGTACGCACCCAGCACGATGGCGCCCAGCGGACGCATCAGAAAGCCTGCGCCGAACACCGCGAACGTCATCATCAGGGAAGCGAACTCACTGCTCGCCGGGAAGAACACCGCCGCGATCTGCGTGGCGTAGAAGCCGAACAGAAAGAAGTCGAACTGTTCGAGGAAGTTGCCCGAGGTCACCCGGAAAATGGCGCCGGCCCGCGAGCCGCCGTGTGGGATTGAGGCTGTCATAGAAAAATCTCCACCGCTTTTATGACGTGCGCGACGTGGAAGCGGCGCACGGTTGTTATTGCGGCGGATGGTCGCGCAGCTGTAACAGGTTGTTAATTGCATTGTTGGCATTGATTGATGTGCAAAGTGGATCAATCCACTTCCTCAAACGAAAAGTGGTGCGTCGGTTCGACGTGCTAACCCGAAGCAATTTGTCAGGCAGAAGTTTTAATTGAAATTGGCCGATTACTAGGCAACTGCTAACTGCGTAAGTGCAGTTGATGTGGTGCTCGAAACCCTTATGTTCTCTTCGGTATAAATTCAGAGAAGGAGTCCTATTAAACCCTTCTCTGAATAACGAATGCTATCGCTCATGACGCTCTTGCTGACGATCAAGGCGCCAAAAGTGTAGCGAATACTCTATACCCTCTAACAGAAGACTTAGAAATAAGTTAATTTATATTGTGGAAGCTATTGAAGGACTCTCTAATGCGAGTGGAGAAATCGCCGCCGTGCAAATGAATGCCAATTTCCGAAAGCTGATCTCCTCGAGATGATGCGGATAGCCAGTTCAGGCTCGTCACAATTAAATCATGCGAGTCCCACGTTAAAAATTTTGCATGTACCTGGGGATTGTTTGCTCTAAACATTTCAAATCCGTCCTCTTCAAGCTCATTTTCAAGACGTTTTGATTCTTGGGTAGTCATTGGCATGCTACTTCGACCATAGCAAACCTTTATCGAAATTGAAGGAGTGCTACGCTTTGCTGCTTTTAGTGGAGTAAAAATAGGGCGATCACCGGCATAGCTCACTCTATGGCTGCAAACTAAAATTTCTTCCTTCGCGTTTTTACAAGCTGACTTGGCTAGAGTGTGGTGGTCTGAGGCTGTAAGTAATTTTACTTCAATAGTATTTTTATCATGTTTTTCACTCTCAAGAGCGGTCGGTGAGTTTTTTAATCTGGCAGATTGAACTGCAAAATCCCGACTTAACGGATTAGCTAATCCTTTACTTCCAATGGCTAAAGATGAGCAGATGTCAAAAAACTGAGATGCTATAATGTTGTCTGTAATGCAGGCGGAGGACTCAAATCTGTTAAAGTTAGAAGATAACCAGTTGCAGGAGCCAATAGTGACGCGCCAATTGTCTTCGGCTGTGTCGCTAATTATAAATTTGGCATGAGAGTTGGTTGGCTGGCGATGGATTCTAAACTGTGTTCCTAGTCCAAGCATGCCGATTTCATTTTGAATTTTAGATATGGAGTCGGAAGTGAGTTTGTAGGTTGCCAGTTTGTCTTCAGATTCCGGTGGGGTCTGTCCCCACATGATATCAATCCGAACGGAACGTCGTGCGGCTTCAACTAAATTTTCAAGAACATCTCGAAGGCACGATTCAGTAATAAAAGTGGAATGGATTATGAGTCGAGATCGTGAGTTATTAATTTCAGATAAAAAGTGTGATTTGTGCTCGTCGGGTTTCGCTATGATTTTTATGTTGTGGTTCTGAATGGTCGCTGGTGTGAAAGCTTTTTCTAAAGAATATATTTTATGTACTGTGTGGGTGATACTGGAGTCTGCAATGCCTCCGATAAGCTTAATGAATTCCCTTTGGGTATTAGCTGCGCTAATTATCTCTTCGCGAAGTTCATTTGAGATTTCCGGTACGCCAGTAATGCAGTTATTTTCATCTACCCGCGCGATTGTATAGCGAATATTGTCGGCATAACTGCGCTTAACAGTGTCGCTTTCGAACCCATGTACGTCTTCGTCATCATTTGCAACGCAAGACAGTATGTCAGAGATGTCCGGCTCAAAAACAGGTTTCTCAGTTTGTAGCGTTGTTGAAAAGTTACCATATTGAGAAAGCAATCTGTCAGCTTTCCCTTTAGGATAAATTTGATAGGTTTGCCTTTTTTTTCTATCTACTCTATAGCATTGTTGAGTTATGGGGTCAACTATGAAGTTTCTTGTTCTAATGAGCGGCTCTTTGTTTACTGGTAGATCAATTTGCGTTGCGGCTGCTAAACCTCTCTGTGTTACTTGAAATTGATAGTCTTGTTTGGTGCTTAGGATTTCCACCCAGCCTGCCTTCATCAAGGGGATGATTATTTCAGTTATAAGCTGTTTTGGAAGAAGAGTTTTTTCTGATAATTGATTAGATGTTAATGATTCTACTGCTAGGGTTTGCAGTATTAGGTGGTCAACAGCTCCCCAATTGAGGCGTTTCATGATCTTGAATTTGTGAAAGCCATGACCAAATGGGACTTTTACAAAAATAATAGGTTTTCGGTTGTTTATATTTTGTTCGGTCATTCTGGTCTTCTCATTGAGCGCTGAGTAACTGAGTGTGTTTTACGGTTACAAATTTTGATTGCGCAGAAAATAGGTTAAGCTTTTGCATCATTTTTAGGAGAAATTGAAAATCTTCGTTGCCGTGATATATGCGTTCTTTTCTTATTTTTTGTTCCCATATTTTCAAGAATTCATACGAGCCAACTATCACAAGTTGGAATTTCGCTCTGCTGAGGAGTACGTTCATTCTGCGGCTGTCGAGTAAAAAACCCAGCGCCCCAGAGGCATACGATTCGCCATTGTTTCGAACGAGAGATACAATTACTACATCCGCTTCCGCTCCTTGGAAACTATCCACCGTTTTGCAGAAGCTTGATGCGTCGTCAGGTCTCGAAAATGCACTAATGTTTGGAAGTTGATCAGAGTTGTTGGCTATGTCACGCTCAAGTAATCGAACTTGTTGTGAGTAAGGAGAGAGGATGGCAAGTTTCGGTGCTTTTTCTGTATCATTTGTACGTAATTTTTTTAGTAATTTTAATACGCACTTTCTTTCGAGGCTATTGTTCCATGTTGGCCTCTCTTCGTGTCCGTGGGAACGCAGATTCGCTTGAGCGTCTGGGATTTCAATCCAAGTTATCGCGGCCCGATTTAGCTTTTTGGCTATCTTGCAAGAACCTTCAAAGAAGAATGGTTTTGGTGTTTTTTTGTAATAATCGATCTTGGCTGGAAAAGTTTTTAGCTTATCATCGTAAAACGCATGCGAGATTAGGTCGGCTATGTCGGGATGCATCCGGTGTTGAAGTAGTAGCGGGCTCGCAATTGGTCTATGCCACAGTTCAGTACCATATCTTTGGAGGCTCTTTTGTTTTACGGATTCTTCTTCGTTAATTAGAGTTTCAAATAGTAAGTGAAGTCGTAGGGCCTCGTGGCTGATCTTTTGTAGCTGTTGGTCGTCTAGGTTTTTTATAAAGTTAGGTGTAAATGTTTCTTTGATGAATTCGCCTTTTATTAGGCTGTTATTTACTTCTGTTGAAGTTTCAATTGCTCCCCGTAATTTAGACAGGTTGCTTAGTGTCTTGCGCATTTCGGATGAAGCGTACGGAGGGAGTTGCTTGTGATCCCCAATCATTAGCCGGCGATATGAAAGTAAGAGAGGACTCAATAATTCGATGCCTGTAGCTTTTCCTGTTTCTTCCATTACTGTCCAATCAAATTGGGCTCGCGATTTTATTAGGTCTTCTACCTGTCTGGAGTTTGTGGTAGTGAATACCAGGTTTGCCGCTTTTAAAATTTGGCTCATCAATGAGAAACGCATCGCTCTATTGGATGGTTTGGCGAGCTCTAAAATTCTATCTTTTGTTGATTCGGCAGGAGCTTTGTCAAAAGCTTCGCTTTTGACTAAATTCTCAAGGTTCTGTCTCGAAATGTCATCAAGCTGTGTTGTTGCATCTCGTTCTTCATCTCCGCTTCCCTCTTTTATGCAGCTTACTATCAACGGTTTTGAATGTTGATCTTCAAGAGCACCTTTAACTTCTTGATATAGATGCTGAACAGTCGAGTGGCTTTGTGCAGTTAATAAAATCCTAGTGTCGGGTTCTGCATCGAAGGTCTGCCTCACTAAAGTTGTCACTAAGTGAGTCTTGCCAACTCCTGGAGGACCTTGAACGAGATGCAATGGAATTGTGGATCTTATCCTTTTCAAGGCTTCTTGTTTGGATGAGTCAAGATCTTGGTAGGCAGCATCTATGATGTTTTCGTCGTGGGAATCCATGCTTGATAGATGAGGGTTTTCAAGCATTGCTATCAATTCTGAGTGTTCGCTGAGAGCATCAATCGATCCAGCTCTTCTGCTTAATTGTTTTGTTGTTCCTTGAGCAGAACCTGGGATTAAATAATAGTTCTGATACTCGGGGTCTGGAGTCATTGCCTGGAACTCGAAAATGTCTTCGCCAGATAACTCTTGGTGTTGTTGAAAGATGAGCAGTACTTCCTGCTCTTCTTCGTTGAAGTTTATATTGCTTACGAGGAACCAATTTGGCTCGATTGATTGTGAGTCAAATAGGATTTTCTTTAATCTTTTTGCTGGGCTTTCAATGCCAAGTCCTTGCGCGATATCATCAATGCTACTATCTGATCTACTTTTCAAACGAATAATATTTTGACTAGGATCTTCTCTATCAGGGTTGTAAGATAGAATTTCGACAGGGTAGATTTGGGATTTTGCGTAAGCTATTTCTGCCAAATGGTAGGCTGAGAATCCTAGTAGAAGTGTGCGTGAATCTTGGGTGGTCTTAAGTGTGTTACGTAATTCAAGTATTGTGTCTGCCCAAGAATCATATACCTTAGAAAGTTTGCTGCGATCATTGTGCGTGAAACATGAAATTGAGGAGTCGATTTTCTTTGAGGGAACAGAGCCGTCAATTTTCCGAGGAGGAGTGATATATGCGTGTGTGCAGTAAGCACACTCCCAAGTGCCTTCGGTGTCAGTTCTATCTTTTTTATTTTTCGCTAGAATATAGGTCAGGCTTGATCCCATGAGTACAATTTCTTCTTGTCCTCTGTCATTTTTAAAAATACATAGTATAGGTGATTCCTGTAAATCATCTTGTATGAATTGTAGAAATTCAGCTATGTTTTGATCAGATATAGGAATACCGTGGATGCCATAAAATGCCATCTGTACGGCAGAGAAAACGGACATTCGTACGGCACTAGCCGCTGGTGGTGAGTTGGGGGGGGTTAGGCGGAAAGCAATTCCTAATGCTTCTTCTTGTGATGCGTTAATTTCATCTAGTTTTTTAATGATAGATTGGATTTTTGGTTCTATTATGTCGTGGTTTATTCCTTCGTTTGATATGTTTGTGTCTAGTCGAATTCGTCCTGCAAGTCCACGGATTATATTGATCTCGTCTAGGGTGAGCTCTGTTTTTTCAACTAGCTCTTTTATTGGATGATTTAAATCGAATACTGATTCAATATCAAGCCTGAGGATTTTTGCGATAAGAACTCCCAGATCTTGCCAGTCACTCAGAAATGAAAAACACGCGGGCTCAAACCGAACGTTAGTGGAGAATTCTAGGTTTGATTTGATGCGGTTAACTCGAATGGACCATTCAAAGCCAGTTAGTTGAAAGTCATCTTCATCGCTTTCAGCGTTTGTAAGTATTGAATTTAGGTCTAAATTTCTGTGCAGAATGCCTTGGGAGTGGAGCAGTTGAAGTGCTTGTGATATACGTATTACATTTCGCCAAAATCGCGATCTGTTTTTCTTGTTTTTCAGGTTGTTAATCCAGTGGCGTATTGTTAGGGTGCCTTCTAATTTTTCAGGGAAGTAAACTTGAAGTGGTTTTCGTTCTCCAGCTCCAAGAACTAAATAGAACCCTTGATCATCTTGGCTTGACGACATTATTGGGGCAATGAAATCACCAACTCCAGGGCAGCCTCTCAGTCGTTGAAGTTGCCGAACTTCGTATAGCCAAATTTCGTGAAGAGTCCTTTGCGCATCTGGATTTGTTTTTGGCCAAAACTTGATTAATACTGGCGAGTCATTCAACTCTGCTTCTATTAGCTTTTGAGATTCTGCGTCAGATCTTTTGTCTGGTATTTCTCTTAAATTTTGAAATTTTTCTAGAAACTTTTTTTCGGTGCTTGTATGCATATCCTATCCTTAGGCTGATGGTTGAAAAAATCAGGGCGCGCTGAGATTTTGAAGTGCTATATGCCGTTAATTATTTATTACTAAGCAGATTGAGAGGGAGCAAAGTAAACATTTTTCGGCAATCCGTGCGCGTGATGGCTAGATGCTACTCTAGGTTTCTTCTACTGTCATCGCCTTCACTAAGGCTGAAATCACGGATTATCGGCAAACGATTGCACTGAACATGCAGTAGCTCATGGCACAAGGATTTATTCATATGAGCGCGTTGTGTGTTGGCTCCATTGCCGTCGAAGCAACCCTCGCTTCATCAGACGTACGCCAAAAAAGGGGGGAGGAGTTAAAGGATGGGGCCTGCCAGCCAACGACAATCCCCAGCCAGCCTAGAAAAAAACAAGGAATGATTCTCTTACTCAGCAGTCGGAGTACAGGCAAAACCCATCTGAAGGAGGTTCACCGATGAACAGCAAAACCCTAATCGCCAGCCTGGCCCTCGTCGCCGGCATTGCCGGGATCAGCCCACTTGTTCAAGCGGCGCAAACCTCAAGCGAACCCACCGTCCAGTCGCCGACCAGCGACCGTGAATTGAAGGTCAACGACCGCGCTCCAGACATTTATCAGCGCAGCGACAAGGCATTGAAAAACTGGAAACAGAAAGGCTTGAAAGCACCGGTCGACCAGGCGCAGTGGGTGCAGATCAACGACAAGTACGTGATGGTCATGATCACCAACGGCACCATTGTCGAAATGCAGCCTGTCGAGCGTTAAATACTCGGACTCAGAGGCCCTGGGCGTGCAGCCGCGCAGGGCTCTCGCCCCCCAACCGATACTGATTGTTCCCACTGCGCTTGGCCTCATACATCGCCAGATCGGCAATGTGCAGCAGCCGGTCCATGGTCGGCGCATGGTCGGGAAATACCGCGACGCCAAGGCTGGTGCCGATGTGGCGCTGGTCGTTGCCGATGCTGATCGGTGGCGACAGTTCGATGAAAATCTTCTGACAGATGCTGCGGGCTTCGTCCTGCAGGTTGAGGCTCGGGGCCAGGCCTTGCAGAATCACCACGAATTCGTCGCCGCCAATCCGCGCGACGGTGTCGGTGGCGCGCAGGATGCGTTTCAGACGCGTCGCAGTGGTGATCAGCACGCGGTCGCCGGCGGCATGACCGTAATGGTCGTTGATCGCCTTGAAACCATTGAGATCGATAAACACCAGTGCCACGCGGGTGAGGCTGCGGCGCGCCTGTTCCAGTGCTTCGGATAAACGCTCTTCAAGCACCAGGCGATTGGGCAGACCGGTCAACGGGTCGAAGTGGGCGAGGTGCTGGAGGTAGCTCGCCGAGGCTTTTTCCTCAGTGATGTCGCGCACCACACCCATCATCTTGATCACCGCATCGTGGTCGTTGCGCACCACATTGCCGGTTTCCCGCAGCCAGCGAATCGTGCCGTCGGGCCAGACCACGCGGTATTCCTCGTCGTGGTTTTCACCGGTCTCCAGACAGCGCAATTCACCGTCGCGCACTCTGACGCGGTCGTCCGGGTGCACGCAGGCGCAGAACAGCGCATAAGACGGGGTGATCTCGCCGATCTTGAACCCGAACATGCCGTAGATCGCGTCCGACCAATACAGCCGGTCGGTGTCGACTTCCCAATCCCAAGTGCCGATGCGGGCAAAGTACTGGCTGCGTTTGAAACGCTCGGCGTCACCGTCCTGGTGGATGTTCTGGCGTTCGGTGGCGCGGGTCAGCAGCTCGCGGTATTCGTCCAGTTGCTTGCGCAAACCGCGCTCGCGCCAGATCAGGACAGCGATCAATCCAAGCATGACAACGCCAAGGGCAAGGCTGATCCAGAGGTCAGTCATTCGGGAACTGCCAGCATGAACAATCGATCCGTGAAGTAATGGCGGTTGGCTATCTTAATGGGTTGTCAGTCACTTCGGATACAGCGCCAATCTTCGTTAATGAGTTGCGAACAGCCGCCATTTCTGGGAAAACGGCGGCCAGCTGAACAATAGAGTGAATGGCATGAATGATGAACTGCAGGTAATCGATCTCCAGGTGGGCGAGGGCAAGGCCGCCGTCAAAGGCGCACTGATCACCACCCACTACACTGGCTGGCTGGAAGACGGTAGCGAATTCGACTCTTCCCACAGCCGAGGCAAACCTTTCCAGTGCGTGATTGGCACGGGCCGGGTGATCAAGGGCTGGGACCAGGGGCTGATGGGCATGCAAGTGGGCGGCAAGCGCAAGCTGCTGGTGCCAGCGCATCTGGGGTACGGCGAACGAACGATGGGCAAGATTCCGCCGAATTCGAATCTGGTGTTTGAGATTGAGTTGCTGGAGGTTTTGACGCGGGAGGATTGAGGGTAGCGAGTGTCGAAGCTGTCCGGATGAGGGGTGGGGACCCTCATCCCAATCTCTGTAATTTGAGCGTTCGTCCGGCGGGTCAGGTGAATGTGTCGATATCGTCAAGCGTGTCCTCAATGATGCCCTTCAGTGCAGGGAACTTCCTCTGAACGGTTTCGAGCGCGGGCAAGACGGTTTCGGTATTCATTTCGCCATGGCGGCGAGCGATGTGGCCGAGAGCGGTAATCGCAGATGCCACAATGGCTTCAGTTTTGTTGGTGAGATATTTCAGGCAGGTGTCTTGAGCCCAGGCTCTGTCGGTTTCGTTCAGACCGATAGACACCAGAGCGGAAACGACACTTTCGTCCAAGTCGCTGGCGAGGCGTCTTATGGCTTCATCATGGCTGAGTGATGGGTCTTGATAAATGAGGCTCATTTTTTTGCTCCGAGGACATTGCCTTTGTTGTCTACTTTTTTGGCTTTGATCAGTGCATTTTTCATATCTTGATGAAGTTTATCCCATGCCCGTACGTGGCCGTGGTAGATATCTCCGCCCGTGCGGTCAAAGACAACTAGCTCATTTGTATCCGGATCGACACCAATTCGGCGGGGTGATGTGGGCTTTACCTGAACAGAGTTTTCCAATGCTTCCTGACCATTGGTAGGCCTTACTTTTCACGGGTGTATCTTTTTTCCCGTGGTAACTCGCCGCGTCGAATTCAAGCGCCAGGACAATATAAAGCGGTTTGATCCCTGAGTTGGCCGGGAACACCAGAATGAAGTCCTGATATTGCGGCGGATAAATCGGGTTGACGATGATATTGTCCGCCTGTTCTGTCGGCGGATAAATCCATATCTGTGGCGCTTGCGGCGCGCTTTCCAGTGGCGGGATCCCCGTGGTACTGGAAGGGTCAACAACGGGAGTCCAGATCAGTGCTGCCCCATTACCGAAGTCCGCAACTTGTTGGGTTCCTTGCTCGACGAACTTTACGACAGGAATCATCTCCCAATCACTGCGCGTTTGGGTGTTGTATCCGTACCCTTTCAGAGTGCCGTCAGGCTGTTGTTCTACGTGCAGTCGGACACGAGTTCGGCCTTTGTCGAGTGATTTGAGTTGTTCTTCTGTGTACAGAGAACTGTCGCCCAAACTCGATGGCCAAAGCAGTGCGACTATTCCGAGTAATGCTCCAGCACCTAAACCTCCCGTCGCCAAGGCTGCACCGTTCACTGCGCTACCACTTGTGCCTGCTACGGCAGTCAGACCTAGAGCAAGCGTTCCTGCTGAGTTGGGCAAGTGGCTGCCGTAGATTTTTTTCAGTGGTATGTTTCCGACGGCGTCTCGTTCGCGGCCGCCTAGCAGGGAAAACTCTCCAAAGTCGGCCAGCCTCTCTACCGGTATAAACCCGGCGGGGCTAGTGTGATTGATAACACCATCAGGAAGTTTGCAGCTTTTGGTAAACATACAGCCTTTAACAGCGCGCTGATACTTTAGCGGTTGTTTGATCAATCGATCTTCATACGCCTGCTGCCTGGCCAGCATATCGTCATAAGCAGATTGTCTTGCCTCCCTCTCCGCCAGTTCGCTGGTTGTCATGTAGCGGCTGGTAATGTGGTGACCGTCACGAGTCGGTGGGTTTTGAACACGGGGTATATCTTTTTTACGCACCATCAGCGTCCTTGTTACATCGTTTTTGAAAGCGATGCGGACGCTATATGAAGGTGCTTTTTATAGCTGTAGGAAGGGTCTGAAATCCAAGTGATTGTTACAAATGTAAAAAATCAAGTTTGTGGTATCGCAGCTTAATTAACCCATCCAACCGTTAAGTAAATCGTCGAGGCTTGACTGAGTAAGTGTGCGCTCAGTTAGGCAAGCATACGCTTGAAAAAGCGCTTGGATTCGGGTGAGTAACTCTTCATGGATCAGCCTTTTTTCCCGGGTTTGACCTTCGGATATTCGATAGTAGAGAGGGCACCTGCGCGAGCAGGCTAGCTCCCGCAGCGGGAGTGAAGTCACTTTCCGTCTCCCGTTCATCCCTTGAATGCTCACCGAACTTGCGATTGCCCAAGCCATCGGCGATTATGCGCGCCATATAGGGGTAGGGGGTATCGGTATGTCGCACATTCACGAACACAAAGACGAGTTGCTCAACCGCGTGCGGCGGATTGCCGGGCAGGTGCAGGCGGTGGAGAAAGCGCTGGAAGGCGATGCCGATTGCGCCAAGACCTTGCACCTGGTGGCGGCGATTCGCGGGGCGGTCAACGGGTTGATGGAGCAGTTCATCGAGGCCCACACCCGTGAGCACGTGGCGCATCCCGACCTCACCGACGAACAGCGCGCTCAGGGCGCCGAAGATCTGTTGCAAGCCATCCGCCGTTATTCCAAATAGAGCATCCGCATCATGAGCCTGACCCCAAGCGCTGAGCGTTTCAGCCACGATCACCAGTTTCTCGGCGCATCTCACGACGA
Organism: Pseudomonas sp. m6p; assembly: GCF_055760375.1. Lineage (NCBI taxonomy): Bacteria > Pseudomonadati > Pseudomonadota > Gammaproteobacteria > Pseudomonadales > Pseudomonadaceae > Pseudomonas > Pseudomonas sp. m6p. The sequence continues at coordinate 3,144,260 of NZ_CM147084.1, read as the reverse complement.
AAACGCCCGCCGCACCTTGTGGGTGGTGGCGCTGACGTTCGTGATGATGATCGGCGAGATCGCCGCCGGCTACATCACCGGCTCCATGGCCCTGCTGGCCGATGGTTTCCACATGGCGACCCATGCCGGCGCGTTGGGTATCGCCGCGGCAGCCTATGGTTTTGCCCGGCGCAATGCCAACAACCGCCGCTACAGTTTCGGCACCGGCAAAGTCGGCGATCTGGCCGGATTTGCTTCGGCGATGGTGCTGGGGCTGGTGTCGCTGGGCATTGCCGGCGAGTCGATTTTTCGTTTGTTCGAACCGACCACCGTGGCGTTTGGCGAAGCCACTGTTATTGCGATTGTCGGCTTGGGCGTAAACGTCCTCAGCGCCTTCCTGTTGATGGGCCATCACGGCCATGACCACGGCCATCAGCATGACCACGGTCATGATCATCATCACCATCACGACAACAATCTGCGCTCGGCCTACGTCCATGTGCTGGCCGATGCCCTGACCTCGGTGCTGGCGATTGCCGCGTTGCTGGCCGGGCGCTATCTCGGTTGGGTATGGCTGGACCCGGCGATGGGGATTGTCGGTTCGATTGTCATCGCGAAATGGGCTTACAACCTGATGCGCGACAGCGCCGCCGTGCTGCTCGACACCACCGACGAGCCGGTGGCGGCGGAGATCCGCGAGTTGCTGGAAGCCTCCGACGATGTACGCATCAGCGATCTGCATGTCTGGCAGGTCGGCCCGCAGGCGCGGGCGGCGATTGTCAGTGTGGTCGCGGCGGCGGGCGTGACGGCGGAGGCGATTCGCGAACGGCTGGCGCCGGTGCATGAGCTGTCGCACCTGACCATCGAGTTGCGTAGCGCTTAAGGTCGCACTGCGCTGAACAGTGGAATCCGCCCGTTGAGGGAAGGGCGGTAATGCCACGTCAGTTGTTGCAGATTCATACCCTGATCAAGGATTTTTCTGACAGTCGCAGCGGCAATACTCAGCGCCAGTGTCTGCCCCGGACACTGATGCCGGCCGCTGCCAAAGCTGAAACTGCGCCGGTCAGGACGATCCAGCAGAAACCGGTCGGGCTCTGCATTTAACAAGGGATCGCGGTTGGCCGAGGCCAGCAGCACCAGAATCACCTCGCCAGCCTCGAGCCGCACGCCATCGATCTCGCAAGTCTGTGCGACAAAGCGTCGAGTGTTCTGCACCGGCGGATCAAAGCGCTGAACCTCGGCCAACAGTGCGTCCACAGAGGCGCCACGTAACTCGGGCTGACGTTGCAGCGCTATCAGTGCATTGCCGATCAGCCCGGCTGTCGCCTCAAATGTCTGCGAGCAGAGACCGATCAGGTTGGCGGTCAGGGGTTCTTTGTCCCCTGCGAATCGCTGCTCGATAGCCTGGAGCAAATCACTGTTGGCTTCAGCGAGCAACTCGATGAAATAACCGCGCAATTGCTCAGCCGCCGCATGCGCCGCCGCCAGTTGCAGGTCATTGCTCAACGGCGACAGGCAGGCGACGAAATCCGCCGTCAGCTCACTGATCGCCCGGCCTTGCGCCGGGGTGAAGCCGAGCAGCGTCGCGACCACGCACACCGGGCCGCGAAACATCGCCTTATATAAGCCGTCGGCGTCCGCGGTCATCAGCCGTGCTGCCACCAATGCGCGTACCTGAACGTCATCGATCAACTGCAGCGCCGGTTCCATCGCAGAGCGTGGGCAGCGCTGACGTTCGCCGTCGTTCATCCGCATCAACTGCCCGAATACCTGGCCGGCCGTCCCCGAAGCAATCGCCTTGGGCACCGGTTCCTGCAGCGGCCGCACCCGACAATCGGCATGCGTCAGCACCGCACGCACCGCTCGGGCGCTGCTGGCGACCCACAGTCTCAATCCATGATCAAAGGTCAGTCCGCCCTCGGCGCGCAGTTTGGCGTAGTAAGGGTAGGGATCGGCATGCGTCGCAGCGATGATCGGGTCCATGGTTCATAACCTTGTCGTCGGGAAAGTGATGCGAGTATCTTCAGTTCGCAGCGGCGACGATTCGTCGGGGAGCGAAATATGCACGCAGAACATCAAGACATCGGCGTTTCGCAGGTGGCAGCCGCCATCGCCGAACCGGCACGCACCAAAATCCTCTGCTCGCTGATGGACGGCCACGCCCGCACCAGCACTGAATTGGCCGCCGTTGCCGAGGTCAGTGCCTCCACTGCCAGCGCGCACTTGGCCAAACTCAAGGATCTGTCGCTGGTGCGCTTGCACGTGCAGGGCCGCCATCGTTATTACAGCCTCGCTGATCAACGGGTGGCGCAGGCGCTGGAAGCGTTGATGGTGATCGGCCAGAACGCCGTGCCGAGCTTCAAGCCGCACACTCCAGATCGTCTGCAATTCGCGCGCACCTGCTATGACCATATGGCTGGCACGCTGGCGGTGTTGCTGCATGACCGTTTGCTCGCGGCGGGATGGCTGGTGGAAACCGACGAGCGGGCTTATCGCTTGAGCGAGAGTGGCGAGGCGCTGTTCGTGGATTTGGGTATTGAGGTACAGGACTTGAGTACCTTGCGCCGCAAGCTCGCTTGCCCGTGCCTGGACTGGAGCATGCGTCGGCCGCATCTGGGCGGTTCGTTGGGTGCGGCGTTGTTGCAGATGGCGTTGAAACGCAAGTGGGTGACGCAGGATCTTGATAGTCGGGCGTTGGCATTGACCGTGGCGGGGCGAAAGGCAATAGATACGCGGTTTGGTCTTGAGTTGCCGTTAGACGCGAAGGTCAAAAGATCGCAGCCTGCGGCAGCTCCAACAGTAATCGCGTACACCCGATAATTCTCGGCCCTGCTCAGTCCCTGTATGAGCTGCCGAAGGCTGCGATCTTTTGATCCCGTTTTGCACCTTGTGCCAATCCAATAGACTCGATACTGTACGCATAACCAGTATCGAGTCTCCGCCATGCAAATCATCGACAAGCTCAGCATTCTCGCCGACGCCGCCAAGTACGACGCTTCCTGCGCCAGCAGCGGTGCGCCCAAACGTAGCTCCGAGGGCAAGACCGGGTTGGGCTCGACCGATGGCATGGGCATCTGCCACAGCTACACGCCGGACGGTCGTTGTGTGTCGTTGCTGAAAATTCTCCTGACCAACTTCTGTCTCTACGACTGCCAATATTGCGTCAACCGCCGCTCCAGCGATGTGCCGCGCGCACGCTTCACCCCCGAGGAAGTGGTCACGCTGACCCTGGATTTCTACCGGCGCAACTGCGTCAGCGGGCTGTTTCTCAGTTCGGGGATCATCCGCTCGGCGGACTACACCATGGAACAACTGGTACGCGTGGCGAAGCTGTTGCGCGAACAGCATGAGTTTCGCGGCTACATTCACCTCAAGACCATTCCCGAGGCCGATCCGGCCTTGATCGAGGAGGCCGGGCGTTATGCCGATCGCCTCAGCGTCAATATCGAACTGCCCACCGATGCCAGCCTGCAAACCCTGGCGCCGGAGAAACAGATCGGCTCGATCAAGCAAGCGATGAAAACTATCTACACTGGCGTGCAAACGGTGCTCAACGAACCGCGATCGACGAAATTCGCCCCCGCCGGGCAAAGTACGCAAATGATCGTCGGCGCCGATGACACCGACGACAGCACGATCCTGCACAGCGCTCAGTCGCTGTATGGCAACTACCGCTTGCGCCGCGTCTACTACTCGGCCTTCAGTCCGATTCCCGACAGCCCGAAAAGCCTGCCGCTGGCCGCGCCACCGCTGATGCGCGAACACCGTCTGTATCAAGCCGATTTCCTCTTGCGCAGCTACGGCTACAACGCAGATGAGTTGCTCAAGGGCCCGGGTAATCTGGCGCTGGACATCGACCCCAAACTGGCTTGGGCGCTGCAGAATCGCGAAGTGTTTCCGCTGGACCTGAACCGCGCCGAGCCGTCGCTGATCGCGCGCATCCCGGGCATTGGCCTGCGTACCACCGAACGTCTGGTGCAATTGCGCCAGCAACGGCGCATCCGCTACGAAGACGTGGCACGCATGCGCTGTGTGCTGGCCAAGGCCAAGCCCTTCATCATCACCAGCGACTACCACCCGCAGCAGGCCGAAGTCACCAGCCACATGCTCTATCAGCAACTGCGCGACCGGCCGCAGCCGCAGCAGATGGGATTGTGGGGATGATCAATCTCGATTGCGACGACCTGTTCGACACCTGGCGCCAACAGGCGCGCTGGCTGCTCAGCCATGAAGTCGACCCGAGTCTGGTGAGTTGGGCGTCGGAAGGGGTGAGCGATCTGTTTGCCAGTGACGTACATGTGCCGGAGGGGCAGGGGCCGTTTCAGGCGCGCATCCCCCGCGCACTGCTTGACACCCTGGAGCAAGCCGCACGCTTTCGGGGCGACCAGCGCTGGAGTCTGTTGTATGAAGTGCTGTGGCGAGTCAGCCATGGCGACCGCACGGCGATGATGGCCGGCGACAAGCTTGGCAGCGAGTTGCAGCGGCGGATCAAGCAGGTACAGCGTGAAGCCCACCATTTGCATGCGTTCGTGCGTTTCATCGAACGCCCGCAGGATCAGCCGGGCCCGCAATACGTCGCATGGCACGAGCCGGCCCACGACATCCTGCACAGCGCCAGCGAGCATTTCATCGGGCGCATGGGCCGGCATCGCTGGCTGATCGCCACCCCGCGTGACGGGGTCTATTACGATGGCGAGCAATTGATCCATCAACGTCAATGTCCGCTGGAATGGCAGCAACTGGCGCAGAACGTCGATGACCCGCATGGCGAGTTGTGGCTGACGTACTACAGCCACATCTTCAACCCGGCGCGGTTGAACGAGAAGGTCATGCAAGGGCACTTGCCGGTGCGTTTCTGGAAGAATCTGCCGGAAGGGGAGTTGATTCCCGGATTGATTACCCAGGCGCGCACGGGCAAGCAACAGAATGGTCAGGCCAGCGGGATCGCTGCGCGAGGCGGGAAGCGGATTGCGGTGAAATAGAATCAAAAGATCAAAAGATCGCAGCCTGCGGCAGCTCCTACAGGAGATCTGTGTAGGAGTTGCCGCAGGCTGCGATCTTTTGATCTTGATCCTCACAACCAAAAAGCCCCCCATCAATCACTTGATGAGGGGCTTTTGTGCAACTGGCCGTCAGATCAAACCTTGACGATCCAGCCCGCTGGCGCTTCGATGTCGCCGGTCTGCACGCCAGTCAGTTCTTTGTAGAGCTTCTGGGTGACCGGGCCGACTTCGGTTTCGCTGTGGAACACGTGCAGGTGGTCGTTGTAGCTGATGCCGCCGATCGGAGTGATCACCGCAGCGGTACCGCAGGCGCCGGCTTCCTTGAAGTCCGACAGCTTGTCGATCAGCACGTCGCCTTCCACCACTTCCAGGCCCAGACGGGTTTTCGCCAGTTCGATCAGCGACAGACGGGTGATGCCTGGCAGTACGGAGGGCGAGTTCGGGGTGACGAACTTGTTGTCGTGGGTGATCCCGAAGAAGTTGGCCGAACCGACTTCCTCGATTTTCTTGTGGGTCAGCGGATCCAGATAGATAGCGTCAGCGAAGTGCGCCTTCTTGGCCTGGGAGCCCGGCATCAGGCTGGCGGCGTAGTTGCCACCGACCTTGGCCGCACCGGTGCCCTGTGGGGCAGCGCGGTCGAAGCTGGAGATCTGGAAGTTGTGCGGGGTCAGGCCGCCCTTGAAGTAGGCGCCGACCGGGATCGCGAATACCGAGAAGATGAACTCTGGCGCGGTGCGCACGCCGATGTTGTCACCCACGCCGATCACGAACGGACGCAGGTACAACGCGCCGCCGGTGCCGTATGGCGGGATGAAGCGCTCGTTGGCGCGAACCACTTGCTTGCAGGCCTCGATGAACTGCTCGGTGGACACGTGCGGCATCAGCAGGCGGGCACAGCTGCGCTGCATGCGCGCGGCATTCTGGTCGGGACGGAACAGGTTGATCGAGCCGTCCTTGCAACGATAAGCCTTCAGGCCTTCGAAGCACTGCTGGCCATAGTGAAGGGCCGTCGAGCCTTCGCTGATGTGCAGCACGTTGTCTTCGGTCAGGGTGCCTTTGTCCCACTCGCCATTGCGAAAGTACGACAGATAGCGTTTGTCGGTCTTGATGTAGTCAAAACCCAGCTTGTCCCAATTGATGCTTTCGTTACCCATGACACCCTCTATCACTGAACAACCGTCGAAACGGTTCAGGCTTCTGACGTTTTTTTGGATGGGCACAACAATACTTCATTCTGGAGCGGTTTCGCAGCCCGGACGATGGGGGGAAAAGCAGATTTATTAGCCTGCTTATGAAAAATCCTTGTCCATCGCTGAAAAGATCGCAGCCTGCGGCAGCTCCTACAGAATCGGCAACCCCCCTGTAGGAGCTGCCGCAGGCTGCGATCTTTTGATCTTTAAAGGTGCAACGCATGCCCCAACGCACGCAACGCCGCTTCCTGCACCGCTTCACCCAGGGTCGGATGCGCATGGATGGTGCCGCCAATGTCTTCCAGGCGTGCGCCCATTTCCAGGCTTTGCGCAAACGCGGTCGACAATTCGGAAACACCTGCTCCGACCGCCTGCCAGCCGACAATGACATGATTGTCGCGACGCGCGACTACGCGCACGAAGCCGCTTTTCGATTCCAGGGTCATCGCCCGGCCATTGGCGGCGAACGGGAAGCTGGAAACGATGCAGTCCAGCCCGGCAGCCTTGGCCTCGTCCGGGGTCTGGCCGACCACCACCAGTTCCGGGTCGGTGAAGCACACGGCGGCGATGGCGGTCGGGTTGAATTCGCGGTGCTTGCCGCTGATCAGTTCGGCAACCATTTCGCCCTGGGCCATGGCGCGGTGCGCGAGCATCGGTTCGCCGCTCAGGTCGCCGATGGCGTAGACGTTGCGCATGCTGGTCTGGCAGCGGTTGTCGATCTTGATCGCCGAGCCGTTCATGTCCAGGTTCAGCGCTTCGAGGTTCCAGCCCTCCGTATTCGGCTTACGCCCGACCGCCACCAGCACCTGATCGGTTTCCAGATTGAGGGTGTCGCCGTTCGGGTCACGCACCTGCAAGGTGCCATCGAAACCCAGCACGCTGTGCTTGAGATAGAGCTTCACGCCCAGTTGCTTCAGCGCTTCGTGCACCGGTTGGGTCAGCTCGGCATCGTAGGCTGGCAGGATACGATCCTGCGCCTCGACCACACTGACTTCGGCGCCGAGCTTGCGGTAAGCAATGCCCAGCTCCAGACCGATATAACCGCCGCCGACCACCACCAGACGTTTGGGTACCGCTTTCGGTGCCAGCGCTTCGGTGGAGGAGATGATCGGCCCGCCGATTGGCAGGATCGGCAGGTTGACGCTGGTTGAACCGGTGGCCAGCACCAGATGTTCGCACTGGATACGTGTATCGCCGACCTCGACGGTTTTGCCGTCGATGACTTTGGCCCAGCCATGGATGACCTGGACCTTGTTCTTTTTCAGCAGTGCGGCGACACCGGTGGTCAGGCGATCGACGATGCCGTCCTTCCACTCGACGCTTTTGCCGATGTCGAGGGTCGGCGCGGAAACGCTGATGCCCAGTGCCGAATGCTGGTTGTGGTGTTGAGTCTGGTGAAACTGCTCGGCTACATGAATCAGCGCTTTTGACGGAATGCAGCCGATGTTCAAGCAGGTGCCGCCGAGCGATTGGCCTTCGACCAGAATCGTCGAAATGCCCAGTTGTCCGGCGCGAATCGCCGTGACGTAACCGCCGGGGCCGCCGCCGATGATCAGCAGCGTGGTGTTCAAGGTTTGCATGGCATCACTCCACAAACAGAGTCGCGGGTTGTTCGAGCAGACCACGAATGGCCTGGATGAAGAGCGCCGCGTCCATGCCGTCGACCACGCGGTGATCGAAGGAGCTGGAGAGGTTCATCATCTTGCGGATCACCACCTCGCCTTTGACGACCATCGGGCGTTCGACGATTTTGTTCACGCCGACGATGGCCACTTCCGGCAGGTTCAGCACCGGCGTGCTGACGATGCCGCCCAGCGCACCGAGGCTGGTCAGGGTGATGGTCGAGCCGGACAATTCGTCGCGGCTGGCCTTGCCATTGCGGGCGGCATTGGCCAGACGCGAGATTTCTGCGGCGCTGTCCCACAGGCTGCGCGCTTCGGCGTGACGCACTACTGGCACCATCAGGCCGACATCGCTTTGCGTGGCGACGCCGACATGCACTGCGCCGAGGCGGGTGATGACCTGGGCTTCGTCGTCGTAACGGGCGTTCATCTGCGGGAAGTCGCGCAGAGCGACGACCAACGCGCGCACCAGGAACGGCAGCAAGGTCAACTTGCCCCGGCTGGCGCCGTGTTTCTCATTCAGATGCGCGCGCAGTTCTTCGATGGCGGTGACGTCGATTTCTTCGACGTAGCTGAAGTGCGCGGCACGCTGGGTGGCGTCCTGCATGCGTTGGGCGATCTTGCGGCGCATGCCGATTACTTGAATCTGTTCTTCGTCGTTGCGCTGGGCGTAAGCGGCGGCGAGCGGTGCCGAAGCGTTCGACTGCCCCTGCGCCAGATAGGCTTCGAGGTCTTCGTGCAGCACACGGCCGGCCGGGCCGGAACCGCGCACCAGACGCAACTGAATGCCCAGATCCAGCGCATGTTTGCGCACCGCCGGCGAGGCCAGCGGACGTTCATTGGCCTCGCGGGCAACCATCGGGCCTTGGCAAACCGGTGCCGGACGCGGTGCAGCAGCGGCCGCAGGTTTGCTCTCGGCAGCTGTCTCAACTTTCGCCGCAGCAGGTGCCTCTTTCGCAGCAACCGGTGCTGGCGCGGCGGATTCCTTCAGGTTTCCGGCACCTTCGACTTCGATGCTGATCAGCACACTGCCGACCGCCATCACTTCCCCCGGCTGACCGCCGAGGGCAATCACCTTGCCGTGTACCGGCGAGGGAATATCGACCATCGCCTTGTCGGTCATCACGTCCGCCAGCACCTGGTCTTCAACGACCAGATCGCCAACCTTGACGTGCCACTGCGACAGCTCTACTTCTGCGATGCCTTCGCCGATGTCCGGCATCTTGATAACGTGCGTGCCCATTCAGACCTCCATGACCCGTTTCAACGCCGCGCCCACTCGGGACGGCCCTGGGAAATACGCCCACTCTTGCGCGTGCGGGTAGGGGGTGTCCCAACCGGTGACGCGTTCGATCGGCGCTTCCAGGTGATGGAAGCAATGCTCTTGCACCAGCGCTACCAACTCGGCGCCGAAACCGCAGGTGCGGGTGGCTTCGTGCACCACCACGCAACGACCGGTTTTTTTCACCGATTTGACGATGGTGTCCAGGTCCAGCGGCCACAGGCTGCGCAGGTCGATGACTTCGGCATCCACGCCGGATTCTTCAGCAGCCACTTGCGACACGTAAACGGTAGTGCCGTAGGTCAGCACGGTCACGTCCTTGCCCGGACGGGTGATCGCGGCGACGTCCAGCGGTACGGTGTAGTAACCGTCTGGCACCTGAGCTTGCGGGTGTTTCGACCACGGGGTCACCGGGCGGTCGTGGTGGCCGTCGAACGGGCCGTTGTACAGGCGTTTTGGCTCGAGGAAGATCACCGGGTCATCGTTTTCGATGGAGGCGATCAGCAGGCCTTTGGCGTCATATGGATTGGACGGCATTACGGTGCGCAGGCCGCACACCTGAGTGAACATCGCCTCGATGCTCTGGCTGTGGGTCTGGCCGCCGTAGATCCCGCCGCCGCAGGGCATGCGCAGGGTCATCGGCGCAGTGAACTCGCCGGCCGAGCGATAACGCAGGCGTGCGGCTTCGGAAATGATCTGGTCGGAAGCGGGGTAGACGTAGTCGGCGAACTGAATCTCGGCCACCGGACGCAAGCCGTAGGCGCCCATGCCTACCGCCACACCGACGATGCCGCTTTCGGAGATCGGTGCGTCGAATACCCGCGAGGTGCCGTACTTGGTCTGCAGGCCTTCGGTGCAACGGAACACGCCGCCGAAGTAGCCGACGTCCTGACCGAATACCACCACATTGTCGTCACGCTCAAGCATCACATCCATGGCCGAGCGCAGGGCCTGGATCATGGTCATGGTGGTCGTGGTCATGGCGGTTTCCAACTGAATATTGTTGTTGTGATCGTTCATGTCAGATCCCCAACTGCTGACGCTGGCGCTTCAAGTGCTCCGGCATCTCTTTGTAGACGTCTTCGAACATGGTCGCGGCGCTAGGAATCTGCCCGCCAGCGAGGGTGCCGTACTGTTCGGCCTGTTTCTGCGCGGCAATCACTTCGGCTTCAAGCTCGGCGCTGACGGCGGCGTGCTCTTCTTCCGACCAGTGGCCGACCTTGATCAGGTGCTGCTTCAGGCGGGCAATCGGGTCGCCCAGCGGGAAGTGGCTCCAGTCGTCGGCAGGCCGGTATTTCGACGGATCGTCGGAGGTCGAGTGCGGGCCGGCGCGGTAGGTGACCCACTCGATCATGGTCGGGCCGAGGTTGCGCCGGGCGCGTTCGGCAGCCCAGGCGGAAGCGGCGTAGACCGCGTAGAAGTCGTTGCCATCGACCCGCAACGAGGCGATGCCGCAACCGACGCCGCGTCCGGCGAAGGTGGTGGCTTCACCTCCGGCGATGGCCTGGAAGGTCGAGATTGCCCATTGGTTGTTGACCACGTTGAGAATCACTGGCGCGCGGTAAACGTGGGCGAAGGTGAGGGCGGTGTGGAAGTCCGATTCGGCGGTGGCACCGTCACCGATCCACGCCGAGGCGATTTTGGTGTCGCCCTTGATCGCCGAGGCCATGCCCCAGCCGACGGCTTGAATGAACTGAGTGGCGAGGTTGCCGGAGATGGTGAAGAAGCCGGCGTCCTTGACCGAGTACATGATTGGCAACTGCCGGCCCTTGAGCGGATCGCGCTCGTTGGACAGCAGCTGGCAGATCAGGTCGACCAGCGGCACTTCGCGGGCCATCAGGATGCTTTGCTGGCGGTACGTCGGGAAGCACATGTCGTCGATGTTCAAGGCCAGGGCCTGGGCGCTGCCGATGGCTTCTTCGCCAAGGCTTTGCATGTAGAACGACATTTTTTTCTGGCGCTGGGCGACCACCATGCGGTTGTCGTAAATCCGCGTCTTGAGCATGGCGCGCATGCCCTTGCGCAGGATGTCGACTGGCACATTTTCAGCCCAGGGACCGAGGGCGTTGCCCTGATCGTCGAGCACCCGAATCAGCCCACGCGCCAGGTCGGCGGTGTCGGCAGGTTCGACGTCAATGGAAGGTTTGCGCACCGTGCCGGCATCGGTCAGATGCAGGTAGGAGAAGTCGGTTTTGCAGCCTGGGCGGCCCGAGGGTTCAGGGACGTGCAGACGCAGCGGTTCATACGCTTGGGTCATGGCTTCTACGCTCGATCTTGTGAATTTCTTGTAGTGAGCTGGCAATCATTCTTGGGTGAAAGAAATCTTGTCCTACAACAATCATAGGCCCGGCGGAGAAGAATATTTCTCTCTGTTTCGTTGCGCTGGAGATGATTTGCAGATAGAAATTCTGCATAAACATAAAAAACAGGTGGTTTTGTCTCATGCGCAAACTGGACCGTACCGACATCGGCATTCTCAACAGCCTTCAGGAGAATGCGCGCATCACCAACGCCGACCTCGCACGCTCGGTGAACCTGTCGCCGACGCCGTGTTTCAACCGGGTCAAGGCGATGGAAGAATTAGGCCTGATTCGCGAGCAGGTGACGCTGCTCGATGCCGATCTGCTGGGCCTGCATGTGAACGTGTTCATTCACGTCAGTCTGGAGAAGCAGGTCGAGGAGGCGTTGCAGCATTTCGAAGAGGCGATTTCCGACCGCCCCGAGGTGATGGAGTGCTACCTGATGGCCGGTGACCCGGACTATCTGATCCGGGTGCTGGTGCCGACGATTCAGGCGCTGGAGCGCTTCATGATGGACTTTCTGACCAAGGTGCCGGGGGTGGCGAATATCCGCTCGAGTTTTGCCTTGAAACAGGTGCGCTACAAGACGGCGCTGCCGTTGCCGGCGAATGGGTTGACGCTGGGTTCTTGAAGATCAAAAGATCGCAGCCTGCGGCAGCTCCTACGCAGGGCACGCACAAACCATGTCCCTGTAGGAGCTGCCGAAGGCTGCGATCTTTTGCTTTTAGAGCTTGTTGATCGGCACCTTCAGGTAAACCACACCATTGTCCTCGGCCGCCGGAAAATTCCCCGCCCGCACATTCACCTGAATCGCCGGCAGCAACAGCGTCGGCATGCCCAACCCGGCATCGCGTTTGGTGCGCATCTCGACAAACGCCGCCTCGTCGATCCCGTCATGCACATGAATATTGCTCTTGCGCTGTTCGCCAACGGTGGTCTGGCACTGCGCGGCGCGGCCTTCTGGCGGGTAATCGTGGCAAACGTAGAGTTTGACGCTGGCCGGGAAGGCCAGCAGTTTGTGGATCGAGTTGAACAACTGATGCGCGTCGCCGCCGGGGAAGTCGCAGCGGGCGGTGCCGACGTCGGGCATGAACAGCGTGTCGCCGACCAGAATCTGTTCGCCGTCGATCAGATAAGCCATGTCTGCCGGGGTGTGGCCGGGGACGTGCAGGGCGGTGGCTTTGAGGTTGCCGATCCTGAACGACTCGTTCGGCGCGAACAGGTGATCGAACTGCGAGCCGTCGACGCAGAACTCCGGCTCCAGATTGAACAGCGCCTTGAACACATTCTGCACTTTGCTGATCGACTCACCGATGGCGATCTTGCCGCCCAGTTCGCGGCGCAGGTACGGCGCGGCGGACAGGTGGTCGGCGTGGGCGTGGGTTTCCAGCAGCCATTGCACCTGCAGGCGGTGGTCACGGACGAAGGCGATGATTTTGTCGGCCTGTACGGTGCAGGTACGACCGGCAGCGCCGTCGTAATCAAGCACCGGATCGACGATTGCACATTGCCCGCCATCGGCTTCATAGACCACATAGCTGTAGGTCGAAGAGGCGGGGTCGAGGAAAGCTTCAATCTGCGCGGGCATGGACACCAACCTGAATCAGGGAAATGGGTTGCAACACTTTATCTAAAAACATAATGTTCGCAGCTTAAGTGACGTTGAAGGCATCGTGCAAATGCAATCCAGTCTGACCGAATGTGAAGTCGCCCAACTGCGGGCGTCCGCCTCCAAGGCCTGCGCGCTGCTCAAGGCGTTGGCCAATGAGGATCGCCTGTTGATCCTGTGCCAGCTGACTCAGGGCGAACGCAACGTCGGCGAGCTGGAAAAAATCACCGGCGTGCGCCAGCCGACGCTGTCCCAGCAACTGGGCATCCTGCGCGATGAAGGCCTGGTGGCGACCCGCCGCGAAGGCAAATACATCTTTTACGGCCTGGCCAGCCCTGAAGTGATTCAGGTGATGAAGACCCTGTCCGGACTGTATTGCGGGGCGGTGCTCAAGAGCTGGGGCCACCCATAAATGTCAGCCAACACAATACAAAACCTGTGGGAGCTGGCTCGCCAGCGATGGCGGAGTGTCAGTCGCCATCAATAGCGGCTGACAAGTCCCTATCGCTGGCAAGCCAGCTCCCACAGGTTTAGTGGTTTGATTCGAAAAAATCCTTGCGTGCAGCAATAAGGAACAAGCAATGAACGATCAACACTGGGGCCCATCCATCAGTGCAGACATCGTGGTCATCGGCGGTGGCACCGCCGGCATCGGTTTTGTCGCCAGTCTGCTCAAGCGTGATCCCACTCTGAACATCACCGTGATCGAGCCGAGCGCCCAGCATTACTACCAACCGGCGTGGACGCTGGTCGGCGGTGGCGCCTATGACGTCAAGGACACTGCGCGGCCGATGAGCAAAGTGATGCCGCGTCAGGCCACCTGGATTCAGGCGGCGGTGACAGCGGTGGATCCCGACACACGTCAACTCACGCTCAACGATCAACGCCGCGTCAGCTACCAGAACCTGATCGTCTGCCCCGGCCTGCGTCTGGCCTGGGAGAAGATCGAAGGCCTGCAGGAAAGCCTCGGTCAGCATGGCGTGACGTCCAACTACAGCTATCAGCATGCGCAGTACACCTGGGATCAGGTGCAGAAACTGCGCGGCGGCAAGGCGCTGTTTACTCAGCCGGCGATGCCGATCAAATGCGCCGGCGCACCGCAGAAGGCGTTGTACCTGTCGTGCGATCACTGGCGCAAAACCGCTGTGCTGAACAACATCAACGTCGAGTTCAATCTCGCCGGCGCCGCGCTGTTCGGTGTCGCGACTTTCGTCCCGCCACTGATGAAGTACATCGAAAAGTACAACGCGCAACTGGCCTTCAACAGCAATCTGGTCAGGGTCGACGGCCCGGCGAAAACCGCCTGGTTCGAGATCAAGGACGCTGACGGCAACGTCACCACACAGGCGAAAACCTTTGACCTGCTGCATGTTGTGCCGCCGCAAGTCGCGCCGGAGTTCATCGCCCAGAGCCCGCTGGCCGACACCACCGGCTGGTGCGAAGTCAATCCGCACAGCCTGCAACATCCGCGATACCCCGAAGTGTTTGGCCTCGGTGACATCTGCGGCACCACTAACGCAAAAACCGCTGCCGCCGTGCGCAAGCAGATCGTGGTCGTCGCCGAAAACCTTCTGGCGCTGCGCAAGCGGCAGCCGTTGCCACTGAAGTACGACGGCTATGGTTCCTGTCCGCTGACAGTGGAGAAGGGCAAGGTGATCCTCGCCGAGTTCGGTTACGGCGGGAAGTTGCTGCCGACCTTCGCCCTTGATGCGACCGTGCCGCGCCGCTCGGCGTGGTTTCTCAAGGCGACGCTGCTGCCGTGGTTCTACTGGAACGGCATGCTCAAAGGCCGCGAGTGGCTGACCGGTTTGTCCAAAGTCGACTGAGAACTCCGTATGTTGCTGGCAAGTCTGTTTGGCGTGTTGATGGGGCTGATTCTCGGGCTGACCGGGGCGGGCGGCGGGATTCTCGCGGTGCCGGCGCTGGTGCTCGGCCTCGGCTGGAGCATGACCCAGGCTGCGCCCGTGGCGTTGTTCGCCGTGGGCAGTGCGGCAGCCGTCGGTGCCATTGACGGTTTGCGTCATGGCCTGGTGCGCTATCGCGCGGCACTGCTGATTGCCGCGCTCGGCGCGGTGTTTTCGCCGCTGGGGATCTATTTCGCGCATCAGTTGCCGGAGCAGATTCTGATGATCCTCTTCAGCCTGCTGATGGTCATGGTCGCCTGGCGGATGTTGCGCCGCGAGCGTGCGCAAGAGGGGCCGAGCGACCACGGTCATGCGAGCTGGGGGCAGAAGAACTGCATGCTCAATGAACAGACCGGGCGCTTCGACTGGACCGCCAAATGCACCGCGACCCTTGCGGTATTGGGCGCAGTGACGGGTGTGGTTTCGGGTTTGCTCGGCGTCGGCGGTGGTTTCCTGATCGTGCCGGCATTCAAGCAACTGACCGATGTGCAGATGCGTGGGATCGTGGCGACGTCGCTGATGGTGATCAGCCTGATTTCCGCGATTGGCGTGATCGGATCGTTTCACGCAGGCGTGCGGATTGATGCACAGGGCGCGGCGTTTATCGTCGCCAGCATCGTCGGCATGATCATCGGGCGCAAGCTTTGTGCGCGGGTGCCGGCGCGGACGTTGCAGGTGGGGTTTGCCAGTGTGTGTCTGGTGGTGGCGGGGTATATGTTATTGCGCGCCTGAAAAGATCGCAGCCTGCGGAAGCTCCATGGCAATGGTGTACACCTTGCAGGAGCTGCCGCAGGCTGCGATCTTTTGATTTTGCTCCTCAATCAATCAAAGGATTTTTCTCGGTCAGCACAACCTGCGCGATCTGATCCTTGCGCATGAAACTCACCTTCGGATGCGCCTGCGCATAACGAATGAACCGCTCCATCGCTTCGACCATCGCCGGCGTGCCGCCGATGCGGTCGTGCAGACTCACCGACATCATCCGCCGCTGGCTCGCGCCTTCGGTGTACAGGCGATCAAATTCCAGCACCAGTTGCTGATAGAACTGCTCGGCGGAGAAATGCCGGCCCTCGATCAGCACGATGTCGTTATTGCGCAGGGTGTACGGCACCACGGCAAATTTGCGGCCACGGACCATGGTCACGAACGGTTCGTCGCGGCTGACGTCATCGATGTGGTAGGTGAAATTCAGGTCTTGCAGAACCTTCAGCGTATTGGGGCTGCGCCGCAGCCAGTTGGCGTTGTAACCCACCGAGCGCTGGCCGGTAAGTTTTTCCACCGCGTTGACACCGTCGCCGATGAACTGTTTTTCCTGGTCGTAGCTCATGTTGTACGAATCGGCCCAACGCATGCCATGGGCCGCCAGTTCATGGCCGCGCGCAGCAATCGCTTTCGCCAGTTCCGGGTGTTTGTGCGCCGCTTCGCCGACCACATGCGAGGTGACCTTGATGCCGGTGCGATCCCACAGGTCGAGCATCCGCCACAAGCCTTCCTTGTAGCCATAATCAAACCAGGTCTGCGCCGGCAGATCCGGATAACCCTTGGGCAGCGGCGTGCCGGAGAACGGGCTTTCCGCGCCTTCGGGCTGACCGCCGGTTTCGAATTGCATCGACACCGAGATCACCAGTTGCGAACCGTCCGGCCACGGGCGTTCCTGAGCGAAGGCGAGGGCCGGCAGCAGCAGGGCGGCCGCCACAAGGTTTTTTAAAAAGCGTGGGGAGCGTTGCCGGTGGGGCGTGGTCATAACGGGCACCTTGCAGGTTGAGAAGGGCTGCAAGGGTGGCAGTTGCCCGGCGCGGGAAAAATCCGTTGCGGGCAAGAAGACCTTTAAACAGAATTTACGAATCCACCGCGAACCAGTGGGAGCGGGCTGCCGGTCACCCTCTTGCCGAGCCGACTGCCGCCATCGCTGGCAAGCCAGCTCCCACAGGATTGTGGGTTTGCCGCAACATTTGCGGCAAACTCCCGGCAACACAAGCACAAGGTCTTTCAATGGATCGATACGCCCCGCGCAACTGGCAGCCGCACGAGAAGCCCAGTCTGCCCGGTTCCCCCTCGACGCCGCTGCACTCCAACCCCAAGCGCCTGGCCTATGCGCTGGTCGGGCTGTTGGTGGCGGTGACCGGTGGTCTGGGCAACTCGCTGGTGGTCGCCAACCTGCCTTACCTGCAAGGTGCGCTGGGCGCGACCACGGCGGAGATGGCCTGGCTGCCGGCCGCGTACGTGATGACCAACGTGTCGATGAACCTGTTGCTGGTGAAGTTTCGTCAGCAGTTCGGCCTGCGTGCATTCACCGAAGTGTTTCTGGTGTTGTATGCGCTGGTGACCTTCGGCCACCTGTTCGTCAATGACCTGAGCTCGGCCATCGCCGTGCGCGCGGCGCACGGCATGGTCGGTGCGGCGCTGAGTTCGCTGGGTCTGTATTACATGGTTCAGGCGTTTCCGGCCAAGTGGCGGCTGAAGGCGCTGGTGCTGGGCCTCGGCGCCTCGCAACTGGCTTTGCCGCTGGCGCGATTGTTCTCCGAAGACTTGCTGCAGATTGCCGAATGGCGTGGCTTGTACCTGTTCGAGCTGGGCATGGCGCTGCTGTCGCTGGGCTGCGTGCTGCTGCTCAAGTTGCCGCCCGGTGACCGCTTCAAAACCTTCGAACCGCTGGACTTTCTGACCTTCGCCATCCTCGCCAGCGGCGTGGCACTGCTCTGCGCGGTGTTGTCGCTGGGGCGGATCGACTGGTGGCTGGAGGCCGACTGGATCGGCTATGCGCTGGCGGCCTCGATTGCCCTGATCCTCGCGGGCCTGGCCATCGAGCACAACCGCAGCAACCCGATGCTGATGACCCGTTGGCTCGGCAGCGGCACGATGATCCGTCTGGCGCTGGCGGTGACCCTGATTCGCATGGTCACCTCGGAGCAGTCCACCGGCGCCGTCGGTTTCATGCAGAACCTCAATATGGGTTATGAGCAACTGCACAGCCTCTACGTGGTGATGCTGATCGGCAGCATCGCCGGGCTGGCGACCAGTGCGCTGACCATCGACCCCAAGCACCTGCTGATGCCGCTGATCATCTCGCTGGCGCTGATGGCCACCGGCTCGGTGATGGACAGTTTTTCCAACAACCTGACCCGTCCGCAAAACCTGTATTTCAGCCAGTTCCTGCTGGCCTTCGGCAGCACGTTCTTTCTGGGCCCGACCATGGTGTTCGGCACCCGCAACGTGTTGACCAACCCGCGCAATCTGGTGAGTTTTTCGGTGTTGTTCGGGATCTGCAACAACCTCGGCGGCCTGCTCGGCGCGGCGTTGTTGGGCACGTTCCAGATCGTGCGCGAGAAATTCCACTCCAGCCACCTGGTCGAGCACCTGACGCTGTCCGATCCGCTGGTGGCTGCGCGCGTACAAAGCGGCGGTTCGACCTACGGCAGCTTGCTGGCCGACCCGAGTCTGCGCAACCTCGCCGGGATTCGCAGCCTGGCCAACGCGGCCACTCGCGAAGCCAACGTGCTGGCCTATAACGATGTGTTCATGCTGATCGCCGTGATTGCGGTGCTGACCATGATCTGGCTGTCCATTCGTGCGCTGTGGCTGATGAGCACCACCAAAGCCGTCGACCCAGCGCCTTCCGTACCTCCTGACGGTGCCTCCCATTCATGACCGAACCGACCACCACAACCACCAATGCCATCGCCGCCACCCCGGAAGGCGTGGCGCCGCCGTCCTCGCCGAACACTGAGCCGCGCTCGTTGCGGGTGCGGATCATCTCGTCACTGGGCTTTGCCGCGATTGCCATCGTCGGCGTGTTGATCGTGCTCTACGCCTGGCAACTGCCGCCGTTCAGCAGCGCCGTCGAAACTACGGAAAACGCCCTGGTGCGCGGGCAGGTGACGATCATCGGCCCGCAGCTCAGTGGCTACGTGTTCGAGGTGCCGGTGCAGGATTTCCAGTACGTGAAGGCCGGTGATTTGCTGGTGCGCCTGGATGACCGGATTTATCAGCAACGCCTCGACCAGTCGCTGGCGCAACTGGCGGTGCAGAAAGCCGCGCTGGCCAACGTGGTGCAGCAACGCAACAGCGCCGAAGCGACGATCAAACTGCGTCAGGCGGTGGTGGCCGACAGCGAGGCGCAGTTGCGTAAAAGCGAGGCGGATCTGCGCCGTAACAAGGAGCTGGTGAGTGACGGCTCGGTGTCGAAACGCGAAATGGACGTGGCGCTCGCGGCCAATGCGCAGAGCATTGCGGGGGTGGCGCAGGCCAAGGCCAACCTCGAAATCGCTCGTCAGGATCTGCAGACGGTGATCGTCAATCGCGGTTCGCTGGAGGCGGCGGTGGCCAGCGCTGAAGCGGCGGTGCAACTGGCGCGAATCGACTTGTCGAATACGCGCATCGTCGCCCCGCGAGACGGCCAGCTCGGGCAGATCGGCGTGCGCCTGGGCGCCTACGTCAACTCCGGCGCGCAGCTGATGGCGTTGGTGCCAAATCAGAAATGGGTGATCGCCAACATGAAGGAAACCCAGATGGACAACGTGCGTGTCGGGCAGCCGGTGCGCTTCACCGTTGATGCGCTGAACCACCGCCAGTTCACCGGGCATGTGCAGCACATTTCGCCCGGCACCGGTTCGGAGTTCGCCCTGCTGCAGGCGGATAACGCCACGGGCAACTTCGTGAAAATCGCCCAGCGCGTGCCGGTGCGGATCACCATCGATCCGGATCAGCAGGAGGAGGAACGCTTGCGCCCGGGGATGTCGGTGGTGGTCAGCATCGACACCGCAGCGGGCGACACACAACCGCATTAAGAGCAAAAAGATCGCAGCCTTCGGCAGCTCCTACAGGGAATCGCATTCCAATGTAGATACCGTCTTGCCCCTCACCGGGCAAGTGCCAATTTCGGGTCAAATGGTTGGCCCGATTTGAGCACTCCGTAGACGAAGTGCAACAACTTGCGCATGGCTGCACAGATGATCTGTTTGGGGGCTTTGCCATTGGCCTTCAAGCGTTCCTTCATGGCGATGATCGCCTCGTTGTGCCTCAGCGCTACCAGGCCTGGCATGTACAGACCCGCCCGAACGCGAGCCGAGCCGACCCTCGAAATAATTGTTCTGCCTTTGAGTTTTCCTGACTCCTGCAGCTTAGGGTTCAACCCTGCAGCAGCGACCAGTTTGCGAGGGTCGTCGTATTTGCGCAGGTCGCCCAACTCGGCCAGCAGCCGCTCAAGGGTTTTCTGCCCGATACCGTCGATGGTCACGATCAAGTCGCGCATCTGGCGCATGTCCGGATCATCATCGATGTGTTTCTTGATCGCTTTGTGCGTTTCAGCGATCTCTTTTTCGATGTGGCGCAGAACGGAGTTGATCGAGTCTTTGACCGTTTCGTCGGACACATCCAGACGATTGAGCTCCATCTGCTCCATTTCCTGAAGATCATCCAATCGACGCACCATCGCCTTCAGTTGGCGGTATTTCAGTGGCTCCGGAGCCCAAAGCTGAAGCTTTTCAGCCTTTTCCCGAGCAAAATCAGCGAGCAGTTTGGCGTCGCTTTTATCGGTCTTGATCCGGCGCAATTCGCTGTCGGCGTAAGCATGGGTCGTGGCCGGATTGACGACACAGACCCGGTAACCCTTGTTGTAGACGAACTCGGCAAGTTCCAGGTGATAGACGCTGGTGGCTTCCATCACGATCAAGGCTGTGGGCTCGACCTGCTTGTTCAACCAAGCTTCAAACTCTTTGAAACCCTTCGCGTCATTAGGCAGCTTGGCCTTGGTTTTGTGCTTACCGTTTGGCAAGTGCGTGGCGATATCAAAGGTGTTTTTAGCGATATCGACACCGACGAAACTGGACATGAGTGTCTCTCCATTGATCTGTTTTCGATCATCACTGCACTCTGTCCAACCTTGCGAATGCGAGCTCTCGCCAGAGACGGGCCCAAGATACCGTTCGAACTATATGAGTGAGTGTGGAGGGCTGGAGCACGATCTACATCACAGGCAAAAAGCCTAAGGAGCTGCACGGCTTCCAAGTCCCTCCCTCGATGATCAGTCGAGAACTATCGCTCCTGACGGAGCGATAGTCGAGATACAAGGAGCTGCCGAAGGCTGCGATCTTTTGCTTTTCAGGCTGCAATCATCGGCGGCAGGGTGCCGAGAAGGGAGACCGCAGCAACGGCACCCATCCCCAATAACCACTCCAGCAGCACACTGCGCTTGAGCACGCCCATCCGCTGTTCGCAATCATCAATCCGCAAGCGATTGAACAGCGCCAGCGCGAGCATGCCCAGCACCAGCAACGCCTTGATCAGCAGGATCAGGGCAAAGCCACTGAACAGCGGCGTCGGCCACCATTGCCCGGTCAGCACGCGCACGTTGATCAGGCCGGTGATCAGCAGCCCGCCGACGATGGCATAACCGACACCGCTGAAGCGTTGCAGGATCCGGCTCATCGTTTCGCCGGGTTGGCGCAGGATCAATACCAGCAGCAACAGACCGCCGAGCCATGCGGCGACGCAGGTCAGGTGAACGATCTGGTTGAGGATCAGCAGTTGCCCGCTGAGGCCGTCGAGCATCGCGCCGTGCCCGACCGGCGCCAGGGTCGCCAGGAGCAGCGCGCTCAAGCCCAGACGCAGCGGCAGGCTCGATCGCCACGGCGTAAACAGCAACGCCAGCAACAGCGCGTTGATCAGCAGATGCCAACGCCAGACCTGACCGAAAAACGTATTGCCCAGCACCAGGCCAATCGTGTCCGGGTCAAACGCGGCCGCCGCCGAACCGGCCATGCTCGCGGTGATCAGCAGCGCCCAGGTGACACCGCTGACCAGCGCAATTGCCGTCAGCCAGCGCGCCAGTCGCGCCAGATGCCGATCCAGTGTCGGCACTGGCGCCTTGAGCAGCAGTGGCCGAAACAGCCAGGCGCCGAACAGCATCAACACCGCGCTGAAATGCACAAAACGGCACAGCACCAGCGCTTCACTCATGAATTACTGGCCGACCTTGAACTGGTAGGCGCCTTCGCTCTTGTGTGTGTCGACCGACACCGCGTGCCATTCGACTTTGTATTCACCGGCACTGAGTGGTGCGGCGGGGGTGACGATCAGGGTTTTCTTGTCGCCTTCGGTGGTCAGCGGTTTGATCGCGACCGGGGCGCCGTCGTGGGTCAGGCTGACTTTGGTGAAGTTGGCCTCGACGCCTTCGGAAAAGGTCAGGCGCAGATGGGCTGGAGCGGCGACGGTACTGTCGGCGGCCGGGGTGGCACTTTTCAGGTGGGCGTGGGCGAAAACCGAAGATGCGGCGAACAGCGAAGCGAGCAGGGCAGTGGTGGTCAGGACGTTCTTGAACAGCATCGCGGGTACCTCTGGGGCAGGACAAAGAAACGCCAGTTTAGCCATGCGCCGACCTTCATACGAAGTTTTGTTTGCAGCGGTCGCCCCGAGGCCGGAGCGGATGCTAGTCTTCAACAACGTCGTTGTCAGGGAGCCCTCATGGGCAATCACAAGATCGAGATTCGTCGCAGTAACGTCGAGAAAATCCTGTTGGCGGCGGAAAAAGTCTTCGCCGAAAAAGGCTTCGGCGGCACCGCCATGGCCGACATCGCCGCCGAAGTGCAACTGCCGCGCTCCAACCTGCATTACTACTTTTCCACCAAGAGCGAACTGTACAGCGCGGTACTGTTCGATCTGCTGGAGGTGTG
The DNA here is from genome assembly GCF_055760375.1 of Pseudomonas sp. m6p. Classification (NCBI taxonomy): domain Bacteria; kingdom Pseudomonadati; phylum Pseudomonadota; class Gammaproteobacteria; order Pseudomonadales; family Pseudomonadaceae; genus Pseudomonas; species Pseudomonas sp. m6p. The sequence continues at coordinate 3,121,701 of NZ_CM147084.1, read as the reverse complement.
GAAGCAGGACGCGCTGTGCTTTGAGATGTTCGACGATCCACGGGTGGTGCTCAGCAGCTACATCCGCGCCAAGATGAACCACTCGCGCAGCCGGCCTTATGGTTCGAAAGTCTGGGCCAACGAGATCATCCACGGGGCGCCGACTCTGGGCGAGGCGCTGGACGTCAGCCTGTACGACTGGGCAAAGATGAAGGAGGCGAAGATCCGCCAGTGGGTGGAGGACCAGCGGATTCTGCCGGTGGAGCCGTCGAGCCTGCTGTACATGATCTGGGCCTCGACCCAGCACTACGCCGACTTCGATCATCAGGTGAATATTCTGAACGAGCACCAGCCGCTGTCGGACATGCAGTTCGAGCGGGCGGTGCAGACGGTGACCAGTGTGATTTTGCGGGGGATCGGATTGGAGCCATAAATCAAAAGATCGCAGCCTGCGGCAGCTCCTACAGAGATCGGTGTAGGAGCTGCCGCAGGCTGCGATCTTTTGATCTTAAGAATCAGACCGCGACATGATAGGGATTGCGCGGATCATGATTCCAGTCCAGAAACGGCTTGCCCGTTTCCATCGGCACCATCTCGATGCAGTCCGCTACCGGGCAGGTGATCTGGCACAGGTTGCAGCCGACACACTCCTCATCGATCACTTCATATTTATGCGTGCCGTCGGCCTGCTTGAGGCTGCTGATCGCCTGGTGTGACGTGTCCTCGCAAGCAATGTGGCAACGCCCGCAACCGATGCACGCGTCCTGATCAATCCTGGCAATGACCTGATAGTTGATGTCGAGGTATTTCCAGTCAGTGGTGTTGCCCACCGCACGCCCGGAAAACTCGGCGATGTTGGCGTAACCCTGACTGTCCATCCAGCGCGACAGCCCGTCCTTCATCTCCTCGACAATCCGGAAGCCATGCAGCATCGCCGCCGTGCACACCTGCACCGCGCCGCTGCCCAGCGCCATGAACTCCGCCGCGTCACGCCAACTGCCGATACCACCAATGCCGCAGATCGGCAGGCCTTGAGTCTGCGGATCACGGGCGATCTCGGCGACCATGTTCAGCGCAATCGGTTTGACCGCTGAGCCGCAATAACCGCCGTGGGTGCTTTTGCTGCCGACGGTGGGCAGGGCGACCATATGCTCCAGATCGACGCTGGTAATCGAGTTGATGGTGTTGATCAGCGACACCGCATCGGCGCCACCGCGATGGGCCGCGCGAGCGGCAACGCGGATGTCAGTGATGTTCGGCGTCAGCTTGACGATCACCGGCAACGAGCAATAGGTCTTGCACCAGCGCGTCACCTGCTCGACGTATTCCGGCACCTGACCCACCGCCGCGCCCATGCCGCGTTCGGGCATGCCGTGCGGGCAACCGAAATTCAGCTCGATGCCGTCAGCGCCGGTGGCCTCCACCAGTGGCAGGATGTGTTTCCACGACTCCTCCACGCACGGCACCATCAGCGAGACGATCAGCGCACGATCCGGCCAGTCCTTTTTCACCTGGGTGATCTCGCGCAGGTTGATCTCCAGCGAGCGGTCGGTGATCAGTTCGATGTTGTTGATGCCCAGCACTTCACGGTTGTTGCCGTAGTGTGCCGAGTAGCGCGACGAGACGTTGACCGCTGCCGGGTCCTCGCCGAGGGTTTTCCAGACCACGCCACCCCAGCCGGCCTCGAAGGCGCGGACCACATTGTAGGCCTTGTCGGTCGGCGGCGCGGAGGCCAGCCAGAACGGATTGGGCGCTTTGATGCCGGCGAAGACTATCGAGAGATCGGCCATTTATGCAGCCTCCACGTTGAGCATCAGTTGCGCGTTGATCGCCTCGGCGGCGCGTTTGCCGTGCTGTACGGCTTGCACGGTGAGGTCTTGATCGAGACTGGTGCAGTCGCCGCCGGCATACACGCCGGGAATGCTGGTGCGCAGGTTGTCGTCGACCTGAATCCGTTCGCCCTGACGCTTGAGTTCGCGCGCCAGCGGGTCGGCGAGGGCGCTGCTGTCGAAGGCCTGGCCGATGGCTTTGAAGATCGCGTCGGCGGCCAGTTCGAAAGTTTCGCCCGTGGTTTGCAGGCGACCGTCGACCAGATCGGTTCGGGCAAAACGCATGCCGCGCACCTTGCCTTGCGCATCGAGCAGCACTTCCTCCGGTTGCGCCCAGGTCAGCAGGCGTACCTGATTGGCCTTGGCGATGTCTTGTTCGTGACCGGTGGCACCCATGTCCGCCGCGCCCCGGCGATACACCAGATTCACGTCACGCGCTCCGAGACGGGCCATTTGCACGGCCATGTCAATCGCCGTGTTGCCGGCGCCGAGGACGATGCAGCGTTCGGCCAGTGGCAGTTGCGTCAGGTCATCGGCCTGGCGCAGTTCGCGGATGTAGTCAGTGGCGGCGAGCAGGCCGGGCGCGTCTTCGTGGGGCAGGCCGAGCTGTTTGCTGGCATTCAGGCCGAGGCCGAGGAACACCGCGTCGAACTGCTGATGCAGCTCGCTGAGGGTCAGATTCTCGCCGAGTTTCTGTCCGTGACGGATTTCGATACCGCCGATCTGCAGAAGGAAATCCAGTTCCTTTTGCGCGTAGTCGTCGACCAGTTTGTATTTGGCGATCCCGTATTCATTGAGGCCGCCAGCCTTTTCCCGTGCTTCGAAAATCACCACGTCGTGGCCATGCATAGCACTGCGGTGGGCACAGGACAAACCCGCTGGCCCGGCGCCAACCACGGCGATGCGCTTGCCGGTGCTCGCCGCACGCTGGAACGGGTGCTCGGTGAAATTCGCGTTGTCCACGGCGTAGCGTTGCAGCAGGCCGATCAGCACCGGCGCACATTCCTGGGCGTTGTTGCGCACGCAGGCTTGCTGGCAGAGGATTTCCGTCGGGCAGACCCGCGCACAACTGCCGCCGAGAATGTTCGCCGAAAGGATTTTCTGTGCCGCGCCGGGCACGTTGTCCTGATGGATGTTACGGATGAACGACGGAATATCGATCTCGCTGGGGCAAGCGTTGACGCACGGCGCGTCGTAGCAATACAGGCAGCGCGAGGCTTCCAGATGCGCCTGCCGGGCGTTGAGCGGTGGCGCCAGATCAGTGAAATGGCCGGCGAGGGCGGCCGCACTTTCGTGCGGGTGCGGGAGATGGTTCAGGGTCTCGATCACGGTTTTTTGCCTCACGGTAACTGCCTCTATCGGGCATTGGCCAATTCCCTGTAGGAGCTGCCGAAGGCTGCGATCTTTTGATTTTGGTGTTAAAGATCAAGATCAAAAGATCGCAGCCTTCGGCAGCTCCTACAGGGGGAATGCATTTCAAATGTGGGAGCGAGCTTGCTCGCGAAGGCCGAAGGCCTGGATTTCAGCGTTTCACAGCCGTCGGCTTATGCATCTCAGCCCGCTTGCTCAGCAAATCAAACACCGCCGGATACGCCGGCCGTTCGATGTACCGCCCGGCGCCGCGCTCGGCGCGCAGATCGCCGTCGGCCCAGACCACTTTGCCCTGGCTGACGGTATGACTCGGCACGCCGCGCACGGTCTTGCCTTCGAAGATGTTGAAGTCCACCTGCTGGTGGTGGGTCTTGGCGGAAATGGTGCGAGTGCCTTGCGGGTCCCACAGCACCAGGTCGGCGTCGGCGCCGACGCGAATCGCGCCTTTGCGCGGATAGAGGTTGAAGATTTTTGCGGTATTGGTGGAGGTGAGGGCGACGAAGTCCTGCATCGACAAACGGCCGCTGTTGACCCCTTCATCCCACAACACCGCCATGCGGTCTTCGATGCCGGCGGTGCCGTTGGGGATCTTGCTGAAGTCGTCGCGCCCGGCGGCTTTTTGCTCGGCGCAGAAGCAGCAGTGGTCAGTGGCGGTGGTGTGCAGATTACCGCTCTGCAGGCCATGCCAAAGGGCCTCCTGATGCCCGCGCGGGCGGAACGGCGGGCTCATCACATAACCGGCGGCGGTCTGCCAGTCCGGGTGCTGGTAGACGCTGTCGTCGAGCAGCAGATGCCCGGCCAGCACTTCGCCGTACACCGGTTGGCCCTTGCTGCGGGCATAAGTGATTTCGTCCAGCGCTTCCTTGGTCGACACGTGTACCAGGTACAGCGGCGTGCCGATGGTCTCGGCAATACGGATCGCCCGGCTCGCCGCTTCGCCTTCCACCTGCGATGGCCGTGACAATGGATGCGCCTCTGGCCCGGTGATGCCCTGGGCCATCAACTTGCGTTGCAGGTGATAGACCAGCTCGCCGTTTTCCGCATGCACGGTCGGCACCGCGCCGAGTTCCAGGCAGCGCTCGAAACTCGCCACCAGCGTGTCGTCGGCGGCCATGATCGCGTTCTTGTAGGCCATGAAATGCTTGAAGCTGTTGATCCCGTGATGGCTGACCAGCTCGGCCATTTCCTCGCGCACCTGCTCGCTCCACCAGGTGATCGCGACGTGAAAGCCGTAGTCCGAGGCGGACTTTTCGGCCCAGCCACGCCACTGATGAAACGCTTCCATCAACGACTGCTGCGGATTGGGAATCACGAAGTCGATGATCGAGGTGGTCCCGCCAGCCAGACCTGCGGCAGTGCCGCTGTAGAAGTCTTCACTGGCCACGGTGCCCATGAAGGGCAATTGCATGTGGGTGTGTGGATCGATGCCGCCGGGCATCAGGAATTGGCCGCTGCCGTCGAGCACTTCGGCACCGGCGGGAGTATCCAGGTTTTGACCAATGGCTTTGATCACGCCGTCGGCGCAATAGACGTCGGCGCGATAACTTTCATCATGGGTAACAACGGTGGCGCCACGGATCAACAGAGACATTCCGAGTTCCTCGCAGGCATGACCGACTTGTGCCGGTTCTCAATGTTTTATTGGTGTTCAACGATGATCGGTATATTCCTGTCAGTGCTGTCAGGAATAGAAGCTAGTCGCAGTTATGCAATTGATCAAGATTATTTTTTATAAGCTTATATCTGTTTTAAGTTGTTGAAAAATAACGATAAAAAATATGAATCACCAAAATGGTGAGGCTGTTCACCATTTTGACGCACTTGACAGGATGGAAATATGAGCAAGATTTCCTATGTGAAATCAGCTGCTTGAAGTTGAGCTGCGGTTAATCGCCTGTAATGAAAAAAAGTGCAGTGCACCAGATTGAGTCCTGACAGTTCGGACAACTTGGCAAACGTTTAGCCTGAGCGTGCAGACAGGTTTTCGCGGACTCCTCCGGTGAATAATTAAAAGCGTGAATTATCAGAAAGTTGCAATGCGTTTGTAGCACCGCCTGAGCGTCAGACGGAGTACCCGGCACGTTTATTGATGCCGCCGCTGACACCATGGCCGGTGCAAGAAAGTTGTCAGTTCCTCCGGCCATCGTCCGGCTCGCACCCTGGTGTGCAGCCGCCTGATGAGCAAAAAAATAATCAGAAGAACAGTGGAGCGGCCATGCAACAGAACAGATCGCAAGTGACCGAGCGCGACGGCTTGTTCGAACTCGAAGCCGGCAGCGACGTCCTCGACAGTCCCCGTTACAACCACGATATGGCACCGACCAAGGTGCGCGAACGCACCTGGAACAAATGGCACATCACCGCGCTGTGGGTCGGCATGTCGGTGTGCGTGCCGACTTACACCCTCGGCGGCGTGCTCACCGCTTACTTCGGCCTGACTGTCGGCGAAGCGCTGATGGCGATTCTGCTGGCCAACGTCATCGTGCTGATCCCGCTGACCCTCAATGCTTTCCCCGGCACCAAGTACGGCATTCCATTCCCGGTGCTGCTGCGTTCGTCATTCGGCGTGCTCGGCTCCAACGTGCCTTGCCTGATTCGTGCGCTGGTGGCGTGTGGCTGGTTCGGGATTCAAACGATGTTTGGCGGGCTGGCGATTCACCTGTTTCTTGGCTCGATCTTCGACGGCTGGAAATCCCTCGGCGGAACGGGGGAGGTGATCGGCTTCATGATCTTCTGGTCGCTGAACCTGTGGGTGGTGATCCGTGGTGCCGAGTCGATCAAGTGGCTGGAAACCCTGTCCGCACCGCTGTTGGTGGCGGTCGGCATTGGCTTGCTGATGTGGGCCATGCCCAATGTGTCGATGAGCGAGCTGCTGGCGATTCCACCGAAACGCCCGGAAGGCGCGAGCGTGGTCAGTTACTTCGCCGCCGGGCTAACAGCGATGGTTGGCTTCTGGGCCACGTTGTCGCTGAACATTCCTGACTTCAGCCGCTACGCCAAGAGCCAGAAGGACCAGATACTCGGGCAGATTTTCGGTCTGCCGCTGACCATGTTCCTCTTCGCCTCGCTGGGGGTGGTGATGACTGCTGCGTCGGTGAAGCTGGTGGGTGTCACGGTATCGGATCCGGTCAGCCTGATCGGCCATATCCAGAGCCCGCTGTGGGTGGCGGTGGCCATGGCGCTGATCATCATCGCCACGCTGTCGACCAACACGGCGGCGAACATTGTTTCGCCAACCAACGACTTCCAGAACATCGCGCCCAAGGTGATCAACCGTACCAAAGCGGTGTTGCTCACCGGCTTCGTCGGGCTGGCGCTGATGGCCCACGAGCTGCTGAAAAAGCTCGGGTTGATCGTCTCCGATGTCAGCCTGGAAACCGTGTATTCCAACTGGCTGCTGGGCTATTCGAGCCTGCTCGGACCAATCGCCGGGATCATGGTGGTGGACTATTTCCTGATCAAGAAACAGCAACTGGACCTGGCCGGGCTGTACCGCGATGACGTGTATCCGGCGTGGAACTGGGCCGGGTTTGCCGCGTTTGGCGTGCCCGTGGTGCTGACCCTGCTGTCGCTGGGTAGCGATGCGTTCAGCTGGTTTTACAGCTACGGCTGGTTTACCGGCTCGGCGCTGGGCGGGGTGATTTATTACGGGTTGTGCGTGATGCGGGCGCAGCCTTCGGTCGTGAAATCACCGGTGTGAGGGAGGGCCTCATCGCTGGCAAGCCAGCTCCCACAAGGATCAAGTCGTACACAAACCATGAGTTCACTCAAAACCTGTGGGAGCTGGCTTGCCAGCGATGGCGGCCTGGAAAACACCAAAGAAATATCCTAAGAAACTGCCTGAGGAGATCAACATGAACGCAGCCGTAGACGTTCTGCAATCCACCCATCAGCACATCAACCGCGACCGCCTCTGGGCCTCGCTCATGGAACTGGCCAAGCTCGGTGCCACGGTCAAGGGCGGGGTCTGTCGTCTGGCCCTGACCGACCTCGATCGCCAGGCCCGTGACCTGTTCGTGCAGTGGTGCAAGGACGCCGGATGCAGCGTCACAGTGGATGCAGTCGGCAACATCTTCGCCCGCCGCCCGGGGCGTAATCCGAACCTGCCGCCGGTGATGACCGGTAGCCACATCGACACCCAACCTACCGGCGGCAAATTCGACGGCTGCTTCGGCGTGCTCGCCGGCGTCGAGGTGCTGCGTACCCTCAATGACCTCGGCGTGGAAACCGAAGCACCGCTGGAAGTGGTGGTCTGGACCAACGAAGAAGGCTCGCGCTTTGCTCCGTGCATGATGGGTTCCGGCGTGTTCGCCGAGAAATTCACCCTCGAAGAAACCCTGGCCAAGGTCGATGCCGACGGCGTCACGGTTGGCGAAGCGCTCAACGCCATTGGTTACGCGGGGTCACGCAAAGTCAGCGGGCACAAGGTTGGCGCCTATTTTGAAGCACACATCGAGCAAGGCCCGATCCTCGAAGACGAGCAGAAAACCATCGGCGTGGTACTCGGCGCCCTCGGGCAGAAGTGGTTCGACCTGAAACTGCGCGGCGTCGAAGCGCACGCCGGGCCAACGCCGATGCACCTGCGCAAGGACGCCCTGGTCGGCGCCTCGGTCATCGTTGGTGCGGTCAACCGCGCCGCCCTCGGCCACCAACCCCACGCTTGCGGCACCGTCGGTTGCCTGCAAGCCTATCCCGGCTCGCGTAACGTCATCCCTGGCGAAGTGCGCATGACCCTCGACTTCCGCCATCTGCAGCCCGAGCGCCTCGATTCCATGATTGCCGAAGTGAAGCAGGTCATCGACGCGACCTGCGAAGAACACGGCCTGACCTATGAACTGACCCCGACCGCCGACTTCCCGCCGCTGTACTTCGAAAAGGGCTGCGTCGAAGCCGTGCGCGGCGCGGCGAAAGGCCTGGGTTTGTCACACATGGACATCGTCAGCGGCGCCGGCCACGACGCGATCTTCCTCGCCGAACTCGGCCCGGCCGGAATGATCTTCGTGCCGTGCGAAGGCGGCATCAGCCACAACGAAATCGAGAATGCCGCGCCGGATGATCTGGCGGCCGGGTGTGCGGTGTTGTTGCGGGCGATGCTCGCGGCTTCGGCGATGGTGGCGGAGGGGCAGCGCGCGGCCTGAAGATCAAAAGATCGTCCGATCGCGGCCCGAGCCTGCGGCAGCTCCTACAGTTGGATCGCATTCAACCTGTAGGAGCTGCCGAAGGCTGCGATCTTTTAGTGGTCACCTGCAGGAACGACTTGGTTTGATCAACCGGGCCGGTCATTTTTACTTGCAGTGCCCTGACGTCGGTCAGGGCCGTTGGGGTTGCCGACATCCAGCAACCTTCGTTCGACCAAAACATTCTCCAGTGCCTGACGCTCGACCGGCGCCATTTGGTGTTCACGCTTTTTCAGCTCCAGCAGAATCGGGCTGGACCAGGTGCGATAAGTCTGTTCGATGTTGCGACGCGACGTCATCAGTCTCTCCTTGATCAAGAGCCCGGTGTAGCTGGCAGGGGCTCAATCCGATGAGGGAATAACGTTAGTCGACAAACCCCGAATCCGCGAATGACTCAATGTTTTGTGGGAGCTGGCTTGCCAGCGATAGCAGTGGGTCAGTCTCTGCTGCATTGACTGACAGCCCGCCATCGCTGGCAAGCCAGCTCCCACAGGGTTTTGCGTTGCGTGTGGGATCCGGGATCAGTCCTCGATATTCATCATCGCCTGCACACCTTCCCATGCCTCGGCGCGCATCCGTTCGATATCCAGCCCCGGAATCACGCCGTTATCGACCACGATCCGGCCGCCCACCAAACTGTATTTCACCGTGATCGGTTCCCCCGCGACGACGGGTGCAACCGCGCAATCGTGGAAGCCGAAGAAGCGGGGATGGTCGAGGCTGTAGATCACCAGATCTGCCGCTTGCCCGACTTGCAGTGTACCGACCGCGCCCAGTCCCAATACCTGGGCGCCGCCCGCTGTGCCCCAATGGATCACGTCTTCGGCGGTGGTCGCCGAGGCGCCTTGTTCGGCGCGGTGGATCAGCCATGCGGTGTTGGCTTCGCCGACCATGCTTCCGGATTCGTTGGACGCGACGCCGTCGACGCCGAGGGAGATTGGTACGCCGGCCTCAACCATTTGCGGCACCGGCGCGACGCCACTGCCCAGGCGCGCATTGCTTACCGGGCAGTGCGAGACGCCGCTGCCGGTCTGGGCGAGCATGCGGATTTCCCCCGGTTGCAGGTGCACGGCGTGGGCGAACCAGACGTCGGGGCCGAGCCATTCGTGTTCGGCGACGAATTCCACCGGCAGGCAGTTGTACTTGTCGCGGCAGAAATTCACATAGTTCTGGGTTTCCGACAGGTGTGTGTGCAGGCGCAAACCGAGGCCGCGTGCGGTGTGTGCCAGTTCGCGCAGCAGGGTCGGCGGCAGCGAAAAGGTCGGCGTGGTGGGCGCGACGACCACTCGGCGCAGGGCATCCGGGGTGTCCTGGTGATACCGCGATTTCAGCCGCTCGATATCGCCGACCATTTGCTCGAGGCTTTCCGGTTGCAGCGCGGTTTTCGAGAAGCCCGGGTGGGCGCTGGCGGACTCCAGTGCGCCACCGCGACACAGCACAAAGCGCAGGCCGAATTCGTCGGCCAGATCGAACAGCAGATCCCCGGTCTCGGTTGTGCCGTGGGCGTGATAGAGATAGTGATGATCGGCGCAGGTCGTCACCCCGGACAGCAGCAACTCGACCATGCCCAGACGGGCGGCGATCCGCGCCAGTTGCGGGGTAAAACGGTTCAAGCGTGGGTAGGGCACGCTCGCCAGCCAGCCTTGCAGATCCTGATTCAAACCTTCGGGCACGGCTTTGAGCAGGTTCTGGAACAGGTGATGGTGGGTGTTGATCCAGCCCGGATAGACCACGCTGTTGCGCGCATCGATCACCCGTTCGCCGGGGTGTGGCTCAAGGTCGGCGGCCATTTCGGCGATGCGTCCGTTGATCACGCGAATGTCCACCGCGCCGGCCCGGGCACGCGGGCCGCGCAGGCCGGTCATCACCGCGAGCGGGTTTTTGATCAGGATGTTTTGAAGTTGAGTCATGGCAGGCTCCAGTCAGAGAATGTGCGAGGCGGATTTGCCGGGTGTGGTGTCTGGCACGCTGACGCCGTTGAGCGCCGCGTTGAGCAGCACCGACACCAGGCAGGCGATGACCACGCTGCTGTGCAGGAACGGCTGTGACCACTCGGGCAGTTGTTTGAACAGAGTCGGCGCGAGCACCGGTACCAGCGCGGCGGCGATGGTGAAACCGACGATCAACACGTTGTAGCGATTGCGTTCATAGTCGACCTTGGCCAGGGTCTGGATGCCCGCCGCCGCGACCACGCCGAACATGGCAATGCCGGCACCGCCCAGCGCCGCCGTCGGCATCGAGGCGATGATCGCCCCGGCCTTGGGCACCAGCGCAATCGAACACATCAGCAGGCCACTGACGGCGACCACCCAACGGCTGCGCACGCCGGTCAGGATCACCAGACCGACGTTCTCCATGAAGGCGATAAACGGGAATGCGGCGAACATTCCGGCGATGGTGCTGGCCAGGCCATTGGCGCGCAGGCCGTTGATCACCTGCTGGTCTTCCACCGGTTTGTCGACGATGTCGCCGATGGCCACGAACAGCCCCATCGACTCGACCATCTGCACGATCATCACCACCACCATGGTCGCGATGGGGATCAGGCTGAACGTCGGCAGGCCGAAGTAGAACGGGTAGGGCACGGTCAGCCACGGCACCTCTTCAACACTGTGGAAATTGCCCATGCCCAGACCGTAGGCCAGACCGGCGCCGACCAACATACCCACCAGCACCGCCATGTTGCGCAGCAGCGGGCTGCCATAGCGATTGACCAGCAGAATGGTCAGCAGCACCACCACCGCCACCGCGAGAAAGGCCGGCGCGCCGAAGTTGCTCGCATTGCGTCCGCCACCGACCCATTCATAGGCAATCGGGAACAGCTGCAGACCGATCACGGTGACGATGCAACCGGTCACCACCGGCGGGAAAAACCGCCGTAATCGGCCCACGAACGGCGCCATCAGCAGGGTGAAAATCCCGGCACCGATCACCGCGCCGCAGACCCCGGGGAAGCCCACTTCGGGGTTGCTGCCGATGGCGATTACCGGGCCGACGCTGCTGAACGCCACACCTTGCAGGATCGGCAGGCGCACGCCGAATTTCCAGAAACCGACGGTCTGCAACAGGGTGGCGATGCCCGAGCAGAACAGCGTGGTGCTGATCAGCACCACGGTATCGGCGTGGGACATTTTCAGGGCGCTGGCAACGATCAACGGCACGGCGATGGCGCCGATGTACGAGACGGCCATGTGCTGCAGGCCGAGGGTGAGCATCTGTCGCACCGGCAAAACGCGGTCGACGGGGTGCACGGTGGAGGAAGGAGTGGCTGACGACATGGGGAATCACCTCTGGCTGTTTTTATGCGGTAGAGAGGGGTATTCGTCTGATGCCGATCAATTGCCTGATGCCGTAATGAGACACTTGTGGCGAGGGAGCTTGCTCCCGCTGGACTGCGCAGCAGGCCCATGCTTTCAGGGGCCGCTTCGCGACCCAGCGGGAGCAAGCTCCCTCGCCACAGGTACCGGGTCACCGCCAATTGATCGTTCCAGTCATTCGTGCCCGAAGCCGCCATCCACCGGCTCCGATGCCTTGTTCAGCCTGCGAGGCAGGCGGCAAAGCCCTGGTTCAGCGCCGCGCGGTCCAGGTCACGGCCGATGAACACGATCTTGCTCGAGCGGGGCTCCGTGCCCCAGGCGGTCGAGGCGCGGAACTCCACCAGGCTGTGCACGCCTTGCAGCACGTAGCGCTGGTCTTCGTTGGCCACGGCCAGCACGCCTTTCATGCGATAGAGGTTGTCGGCCTGGGACGAGCGCAGTTCGCTGATCCAGCGGTGGAACGCCATCAGGTTGACCGCACCGTCCACGGAGATGCCCACCGATGACACGCTCGGGTCGTGTTCGTGGTCGGGCTCATCATGGTGGTGTTCATGGTCGTGATGCTCAGGTTCAGCGCCGATTTCCATGAGCTTCTGCGTGCATTCGAAGGCGCCGATGCCGAGGATTTTCGTCAGGTCGATCTGCGCATGAGTGGAGGTCACCAGATCCGCCGTGGCGTTCAAACCACGGATCTTGCCGCGCAGAATGTCCACCTCTTCAGGGCTGACCAGATCGACCTTGTTGATGACAATGCGATCGGCGCAGACGATCTGATCCACCGCCTGATTGTCGACGCCATCCAGTTGCAGATCTTCCAGGTGCTGGGCGATGTGCTTGGCGTCGACCATGGTCACGATCGCATCGAGTTCGACGTCCTCGGCAATCGGGTCATTGATGAAAAAGCTTTGCGCCACCGGGTACGGGTCGGCCAGCCCGCTGGTCTCGATCAGGATGTGATCGAGGCGTACCGGGCGCGCCACCAGTTCGCGGACGATGCGCACCAGATCCTCACGAACTTCGGCGGTGCAGCACACGCAGCCGTTGACCATTTCGTAGATTTCTTCGGTCTCCGAGCTGAGCACCAGATCACCGTCGATGCCGACCTCGCCGAACTCGTTTTCGATCACGGCGATCTTGCGTCCGTGGTTTTCCTTGAGGATGTAATTGAGCAGGGTGGTTTTGCCGGCACCGAGAAAACCGGTGAGGATGGTCACGGGGATTTTGGTGTTGCGGGTTGGGGCGTTGAAGGGGGTGTTCATCTGGAGCTCCTTTGATTGGCGTTTGTGGCGAGGGGATTTATCCCCGATGGGTCGCGAAGCGGCCCCAAAATCTGCAATTGCGCTGTGTCAGGAAAACCTCATTCACAGGTTTTGCGACTGCTGCGCAGTCGGTCGGGGATGAATCCCCTCACCACAGGTATTCATTTCCACATTGGGATTTGTGTGTTCTTTCCATCGGCGGGCAACGCCGGCATCGAGGCCGAACAGGTCGAGCACTCTGCCCAGACTGTGATCGACCATCTGCGCCAGGCTTTCGGGCCGGGCGTAGAACGCCGGCACCGGTGGGGCGATGATCCCGCCCATCTCGGTCACGGCCGTCATGTTGCGCAGGTGGGCGAGGGTCAGCGGGGTTTCGCGGGCCATCAGCACCAAGGTGCGGCGTTCCTTGAGGGTGACGTCGGCAGCGCGGCCGATCAGCCCGGACGACGTGCCGGTGGCGATCTCTGCCAGGGTGCGCATCGAACACGGCGCGACCACCATGCCCAGGCAGCGAAACGAACCGCTGGCAATCCCGGCGGCGACGTCATCGGCGCGGTGGTAGTGGCTGGCGAGTGCAGTGACATCGGCCAGTTTGTAGTCGGTCTCGTGGGCCATGGTCAGCAGCGCGGCGCGGCTGATGATCAGGTGGCTTTCGATGTTCAGCTCGGCCAGCAACTCCAGCAGACGCATGCCGTAGACGAAACCGGACGCGCCGCTGATGCCGACCACCATCCGCTGGCGGTTCACAACGCCAGCCCTTTGAGCCGTTGCCGTGCCCGTTCGAGCACGTCCTGAGCAAGCTGCGCCTTGATCCCGTCGAAGCCCGAGCCACGGGTGGCGTCAAGACCCATGCGCGAAGTGGTGCCGTTGACCGAGGACGACGGGTCCAGCGGGCTGCCGGGCAAACCGTCGATCATGAACAGGTCCAGATGCGGCTGGAAATGCGTGGCCAGCGCCCACAACACCTGGCTGTCGTCAGTGATGTCGATATCGCTGTCCACCGCGATCACGCTTTTCAGATACGGATCCCAGCCGAGCAGGGCCAGCATGATCTGCCGCGCTTCGCCGTCGCGGCTCTGATCCAGCGCCACGTAGCAATGAAAGTGGGTGCCGGAGTTCGGGTAGTGCACGGCGGTGACGGCAGGGAAACGTGCCTTGAGCTTCTCGCTCATCTCCGCCTCCCGGGGCAGTCGGGCGAGGGTCAGGTGTTCGGCGTAGCGGCCACCCATCACGTCTACCAGCCAGGCATCCTTGCGCCGCAACAGGGTATCGACGCGCAGCACATTGTTGGTCGAACGATCCGAGGAATAACCGCTGAACTCGCCGAACGGGCCTTCCTCGGCGTAGGCCGTCGGGTCAATGGCGCCCTCGAGAACGAACTCGGCGTATGCCGGGACGCCGATGCCGTAGCGCGGGGTCTTGACCAGTTCCAGCGGCGCACCGAACAAGCCGCCAGCGACGGCACGTTCATCGCTGCCGTAGGGCAAGCGCGCTGCCGCCGCGAGCATGAACAGCGGATGCGCGCCGACCACCATCGCCACGCGCAATTCTTCACCGCGTTCACGAGCGGTCTGCAGCATTCGCCACAAATGTCCGCGCGAGTGCAGGCTGGTCGCCAGGGACTGGCGGGCGTGGCGCATCGAGCGGTGGTAGCTCATGTTGGCGATGCCGGTCAGCGGGTCCTCGGCGATGATGATCGCGTTGGTGATGTACGGCCCGCGATCGCTGTCGAAGTGCTTGAGCATCGGCAGCAGCGCCAGATCCACGGCTTCGCCTTCGAACACTTCATCAAGCACCGGGCCGCTTTCCACGTAGCGCGGGGCGATGGGCTGGTTGGCGCGGCGCTGGAAGGTTTCGTGCAGTTGTGCAGGCGTTACGCCGAACAACCGGGCGATGCGGGTGCGGGAGGCAAACAGGTTGGTCGCCACCGGCACCTTGAGGCCGCCGACGTTTTCGCAGATCAGCAACGGATCGCGGCCCTGTGCGGCGAGGGCATCGACCAGGGCGGTGACGTCCTGATCGGCAGAAACGGGTTGGGTGATGGTCAGCACATCGTCCGGGTACTCTCGGCGATAGGCGTCGGTGAACACGTGAAAATCCTGAGAATCGCCGAGCGTCGAACGGGTCATGGTTTCACCTCGTAAAAAGCAGGCACGCAGGGGTGAGAAGGTGTTCGATCGAGCAGCCGTTGGCCTGCCGGTCGAGGGAACGCCGGTTCATCTTCGTGCCTGTAAAGTCGCTGTGTTGCCTCTACTGTTCACTTAGGTGCTGAGGCGATTCCTGTGGCGAGGGCCTTTGTGGTGAGGGGATTTATCCCCGATGGGCTGCGAAGCAGTCCTAAAACCAATAAACGCGGTCTGCCTGATACACCGCGGTTGCAGGTTTTGGGGCCGCTGCGCAGCCCATCGGGGATAAATCCCCTCACCACAGGGTTCCCTTGTGCCCCAGGAATCAGCGTTACCCAGGAATCAGCGTTGCCTAGAGGTACGTGGTCGTCAGGCGAATATCGGCCTCAACCAGATCCTTCGGCGGTGGCGTCGGTTCGATTCCGCACAACCGCGCGATGTTGTTGCCCAGGTAGTCCTCCAGATGATCCTCATCGATGCCCAGACCTTGCGGCGCCGGTGAGCACAACACCTCCAGCTCGCGCAGCCACATGCCCGGTTCGTTTGGCGGCGAGTCGGTGCCGAACACGATCTTGTTGCGCGGCAGTTCCTTGGCGAATTCGACGATCCGTGACTGGAAGCACCAGCCGGATTCGCAGTACACGTTCGGCGTGTCCATCGCCATCCAGAACGCCTCGAACGAGTAGTTGCCGCCGGTCTGGATGCCGAAGTGGCCGATGATGAAATTGACCATCGGGAACTCGCGGATGATCGGGTAGAACATCGTCGGAATGGTGTACGGGCCGTCGCCGGTATGGATCAGCACCACGATGTTGTACTTGGCGCAGACTTTCATCGCCGGACGCAGCCAGTCCAGCGCCCGATCCGGGCGATAGCCGTGCATGTTGGCGTGCAGCTTGAGCATCTTGAAGCCGTATTCCTTGATGTGGAATTCCAGCTCCGCCGCACCGTTTTCCGGGCCCCAGCGCGGGTTGAAGTTGAAGTTGCCGATGAAGCGGTCCGGGTACTTCACACAGAGTTCGGCGACGTACGACATGTAGTCACGCACGCCTTCGCGGCCCCGGCGGTTGCCGTCGCGATAACCGGTGTTGCCCGGTGGCGGCTGGATAAAACCCATATCGATGCGGCGTGGCTTGCCGTTGATGATGTACGGGCCGTCCATCAGCTTGAGCATGCGCTCGCCGGTGAACGGTTCGCCGGTGTGGCGCCAGGCCTCGTCGACCAGGTTGGTGGGGTGCAGATGGGTGTCGATGATCATCGGTTCAGCTCCTGGCCAGTTGCGTGGTGACGGGGCGCTTGAGTTGCGCCTCTGCTTCGGAAACGGAACGCGGCGGCGGGGTCGGTTCGAGGCCGATCATCCGCGCGGTGTTGTTGCCCAGATACTCTTCGAGGGTGTCCTCGTCGAGGTTCAGGCCTTGCGGCGGTTCGTGGCACAGCACTTCGAGCAGGCGCAGCCACATGCCCGGTTCGTTCGGCGGGGTGTCGGTGCCGAACAGGATCTTGTGCGTCGGCAGCACCTTGGCGAACTCGACGATCCGCGATTGCAGGCACCAGCCCGATTCGCAGTACACGTTGGGCAGCTCCATCGCCCATTGCATCGGTTCGAACACGTAGACGCCGCCGGTCTGCACGCCGAAGTGGGCCATGATGAAATTCACGTTGGGGAATTCCTTGATCATCGGCACCCACTCCGAGGGGATGCTGTACGGCCCGTCGCCGGTGTGCAGCTTGACCGGAATCCCCAGCTCGGCGCATTTCTCGAAGCACGGGCGCACCCAGTCCAGTGCACGATCAGGCCGGTAGGCGTGCATGTTGGCCTGCATCTGCACCATCTTGAAACCGTGCTCCTTGACGTAGCGCTCGATCGCCTCGACGCCGTTTTCCACACCGCAGCGCGGGTTGTAGACGAAGCAGCCGATGAAACGATCCGGGTAGGTCTGCACCATTTTCAGGGTGTAGGCCATGTAGGCGTCGATGGATTCACGGCCCGAGAGTTCGCCGTCGGTCCAGGTGTAAATGGTGTTGCCCTGCGGCGGCTGGATGAAGGCTTTGTCGATCCGGCGAGGCTTGCCGTTGACCATGTACGGGCCATCCATCATCTCCAGCAGACGCTCGCCGGTGAACGGGTCACCGTCATGCCTCCAGGCGAGGTCCACGAGATCCGTGGGATAGCAGCTGATATCGATGATCATTGAAGTCGATCTCCTGATAGCGGGGAAGGGAGCCTTGCGGCTCTCGGCATCCACGCCCCGGGCAATCGGCCATTTCTATGCGCAGGTCTCGCGCATTCCCTCGCCTGTTCGCATCCGGCCCGGGTGGGTGGTTGCTGAGGGCGAGTATTGGAAAGGGGGGAGGGGTTCGTACAATATTAATTGGACGCGGTGGTGATACTTGGGCGATATGGTTTGGGTTTTTGTGGTGGTTGTGCCGACCCCTTCGCGAGCAGGCTCGCTCCCACAGGGGGAATGCATTCCAACTGGAGAAATGCGGTCAAACTGTGGGAGCGAGCCTGCTCGCGAAGGCGTCAGTGTTGCGTATGCAAAGCCAACTGCCTGATCACCTCAACCACCGGCGCCACCCGCTCAGCCTGCCCATGCGGCCACACCGCGTAGAGGTTGTAATGCGCAGTAATCTGCGCCTCGTTCAACGCCACCAGCCGCCCACTGCGCAATGCATCGGCGGCAAGCAAACCGCGCACCAGCCCGGCGCCAACCCCGGCTTCGGCAGCCGCAATCAGGTTGGCCGCATTATCGAAAATCACCCGCGCCGCTGGCTCCACCGGGGGCATTCCGGCCGCATCCAGCCACGGAATCCATGAGCGTCGCGTATAGCCCAACAGCGGCAATTCAAGGATCTGCGCAGGGCTCAACGGCAACTGCAAACCATAGCGCTCAAGCAACGCCGGCGAAGCCACCGCCAGCACCCGATCGCCACAGATCTGTGTCATCTCGCAGTCATCCCAATCGCCATAGCCGTAACGCAACGCCAGATCCACCCGCTCGAAGCTGCTGCGATCACTGCGCGGCATCGACAGCAGCGTCACCTCGTAATCCGGCAGTCCGTCGAGCAATTCCGGCAGGCGCGGATTGAGCCAGCTCTGCGCCAGTTCACTGTCGACGTCCAGGGTCAGGCGTTGCGCCACGCTGCGGTTTTTCACCGAGGACAGGGCCCGGTCGATCTGCGCCAGCCCGTCCGCCAGCACGCTGGCAAACAACTGCCCGGCATCGGTGAGGTTGCTGCCGCCGCCCTCACGCACGAACAACGGCTGACCGATGAAATCTTCCAGTGCGCGAATCTGCTGGCTGATCGCGCTGTGCGTCAGGTCGAGCTTGCGCGCCGCACTGGAAAAACTGCCGCTGCGCGCCGCGTGGATGAACGCGCTCATGGACTGCACCGACGGGTATCGCTTGTACATGTTGTTAGTCCTGCTTACAGCGGTTGGCAGAAATCGTCGCTGGCCGCGGTTTGCCCGGGGTTCCAATAATCGGTCACCAGGCCCGCACAAAGACGGGCCGCTCTTTTGGAGCCTGACAATGATCGCATTCACGGTTAACGGCGAACGACGCGAGCTGGATGAAGCGTCCCCCTCCATGCCCTTGTTATGGGTACTGCGTGATCAACTGAAACTCACCGGCACCAAATTCGGCTGCGGCATGGGCCTGTGCGGTGCCTGCACCGTGCATCTGGACGGTGTCGCGGTGCGTTCCTGCCAGTTGCCGCTGGCCGCCGTCGCGGGCCACAGCATCACCACCATCGAAGGCTTGTCGCCGAGCGAGAATCATCCGCTGCAACTGGCCTGGGTCGCCGAAGATGTGCCGCAATGCGGCTACTGTCAATCCGGGCAGATCATGTCCGCCGCCGCGCTGCTCAACACCGGCGCGGCGGTGACTGACGATTCGATCCGCAATGCGATGTCGGGGAATATCTGCCGTTGCGGCACTTACGGGCGGATCAACAAAGCGATCAAACGTGCGGCGAATGCGCCGAAGGAGGCCTGATGAGCCTGCGCGACGACACCTTGCTCGAACCGTCACGCCGGGTGTTTCTCAAGCAGGCAGCGACGGTCGCTTCGGGCCTGGCGATTGCTCTGTACCTGCCGTCCGGTAGCGCCGCCAGCGACTCGAGAACCCTGGCGCCGGCCACGGAATTCGAGCCTAACGCCTGGGTGCGGATCTTCCCCGACGGCACGGTAAAACTGGTGGTGCACAAGCACGATTCCGGCACTGGCACGCAAACGGCGCTGGCCGCGTGCGTGGCCGAAGAGCTGGATGTGAACCCGATGACCGTGCAGGTCATCACCCCGGAAGATCCGTTCTTCGAGACCTACATTCACCCGGTCTGGAAAGTCTTTTCCACCGGCGGCAGCACCAGTGTGTCGCTGGAATACGAGCGCTTGCGCATGGCCGGGGCCACGGCGCGGGCGCTGTTGATTGCGGCAGCAGCGAAGCAATGGAAAGTCAGCCCGGACAGCTGCAGCACCGAAGAAGGTCGGGTGGTTCATTTGCCCAGCAAACGCAGCCTCGGCTACGGCGAACTGGTCGGCGTGGCGGCGCATTTGCCGGCACCGGCCCACGTCACCCTGAAGGATCCGGCGCAGTTCAAATACATCGGCAAACTGCGGCACAAGCGCGATGCCACGGCCAAGGTCTGCGGGCGCTTCAAGTACAGCATCGACGTGCAGTTGCCGGGGATGCTGGTGGCGGTGATTCAGCGCGCGCCAGTAGTCGGGGCGAAAGTGCTCGGCGTCGATTCGGCGGCGGCATTGCAGGTACCGGGCGTGCGCCAGGTGCTTGCAATCCCCGGGCGCCCGGACGTGCTCGGTGGCAACCTGGAAGGCGTCGCGGTGCTGGCCGACACGTTCTGGGCGGCGCAGCAGGGACGCAAGCTGCTTGAGATCAAATGGAGCGATTCGCCGCTGGCCGGTTTCGACAGCGCGGAACTGGGCAAAGCGCAAGCGGCCGCTATTTCCGACCCGAAAAGCCAGACCATCAAAGCCATGACGCATGGCGATGTTGACGCGCAATGGTCGCACGCGGCGCAGCTGATCGAAGCCGATTACCACATGCCGTACAAAGTGCAGAACCCGCTGGAACCGATCTGCATCACCGCACAGGTCAAGGACAACGCGATCACCTATTGGGGCGGCGTGCAGGTGCCGTCGTCGGCGCTGGAAGCCGCGCAAACAGTCTGCGGCATCGCCAAGGACAAGGTCACTATCAATGAGCTGGTGTCCGGCGGCAGCTTCGGTGCGCGGGAAGCCAAATACTGGTTGTTCGAGGTGGCGTATCTGGCGCAACAGACCGGCGTGCCGGTGAAGTTGCTCAACAGCCGCGAAGACGAAATGCACGCACTGTTCAATCACCCGGCGACGCTGCACCGGGTCAAAGGTGCGCTGGATGCCCAAGGCAAACTCAACGCACTGCAACTGCACGCGGTGTCACCGGCCTCGCCGGAGCAGTGGGAGCCGGGCTATTTCGAACGCCCGGATCACATGGATTACAGCACCACCGAAGCGATCACCGCGTGGGACTTCGCCTATCGTCCGCCGCATCTGCAGTTGAACTGGGTCAAGCACGAAAGCCAGGTGCCCAGCGGCTGGTATCGCTCGGTGAGCTTTATTCCCAATGTGTTTGCCGTCGAGAGTTTCATGGACGAGTTGGCCCATGCGGCAGGCGCGGATCCGCTGGCGTTCCGTCTGGCCAACATGCAGGAGCGGCCACGGCATGTGGCGGTGCTGAAACAGGCTGCCGAACGCGCCGGATGGGGCCAGCCGTTACCGCCCGGCACTGCGTTGGGCATTGCGACCTTTCAGGGTTACAGCAGTTTTATCGCCGTGGTGGCGCGGGTCGCGACGGTCGATGGCAAACCGAAAGTCGAGAAACTGACGTGTGTGGTCGACTGCGGTCTGGCCGTGTCGCCGGGCGGGGTCGAGGAGCAGATCTACGGCGGACTGATGTGGGGCTTGGGCCATGCGTTGTTTGATCGCCTCGATATCCAACAGGGCAGGGTGGTGCAGAGCAATTTCCACGACTACCGCGTGACCCGGATGTCGGACATGCCGGCCACCGATATCGTGGTGCTGGATGGCGAGCCGGGCAAACCCGGTGGCGTCGGCGAGTTGGGCAGTCCGTCGGTGGCCCCCGCGATTGCCAACGCTTTGTTTGCGTTGACCGGCGTGCGCCAACGGTCGACACCGCTGAGCCTGGGGTAAGCCGCCATGGACCTGCGCCTGCTGCGGTACTTCATGGCCTTGGCCGATGAGTTGCATTTCGGTCGGGCTGCGGAGCGGTTGCACATTTGCCAGCCGCCGCTGAGCCAGCAGATTCGTCTGCTGGAGGAGGAGTTGGGCACGCCGCTGTTCGAGCGCAGTCATCACCGGGTCGAGCTGACAGCAGCGGGTCAGATGCTCAAGGAGCAGGCGCCGCTGGTGTTCGAACAACTGGAACGGGCGCTGGACCTGACCCGCCAGACCGGGCGCGGGCAACTCGGCGAACTGGAAATCGGCATGATCAGTTCGGTGATGGTCGGCGTGCTGCCCAAGGCCCTGCACCTGTTTCGTGAGCGTTATCCGCAGGTGAACTGGCGCCTGCATGAAATGACCCCGGCGGCGCAGGTCAAGGCGTTGAAGGAAAAGCGCATCGACGCCTGCGTGTTCCGCGTCGGTTATGACGATCCGTTGCTGCGTAACGAGTTGCTGATCTACGAACCGATTCGTGTGGTGATGCCGGCCGATCATCCGCTGGCCAGCCGCGAGCTGCTGGCCCCGGCGGATCTGGCGCAGGAACCGTTCGTTGCGCTGGAACTGAAGCAGTCGCGGTTTGCCAACTTCCTTTATCAGTGCTGCGTTCAGGCCGGGTTCACCCCGCAGATCCGCCAGCAGGTGATTGAAGTGCAGACGCTGCTCAGCCTGGTGCGCGCCGGGTTCGGGGTGGCGCTGTTGCCGGCTTCTATAGAGCAACTGGCGCCGGCAGGGCTGGTGTTTCGCAGGCTGACGCCGGCGCTGCCGGAAGTGCCGCTGTACGCGACTTACCGCGCCGATGATGCTTCGCCGGTGCTCAAGCTGTTTCTCGATACGTTGCGCGAGCTGGTGGAAACCTCAGATCAACCTTGATCCCTTGTGGGAGCGAGCTTGCTCGCGAAGGCGGTGTGTCAGCCGACAGATTATTTGAAAGAACTACCGTATTCGCGAGCAAGCTCGCTCCCACAGGGGACTGTGGTGGGGCGCACATTTATGTTCGGCACGATCACGAACGCCTGCGGTCGTAATCTTCACACGCGCATTCCCTGTGGAGATCCAATGAGCCAGGAAGTCCTGACCACTGAAACCAATCGTCGCCAGTTGCAGCAGATTATCGCCGGGCTGTCCGACGGGGTGATTTTGCTGGAGCTCGATCAGAGCATCCTCTGGGCCAACGAGGCAGCACTGGCCATGCACGGTGTCAGCCGGATCGGCGAGCTGGGCACTAATGCCGATGAGTATGCCAAGCGTTTCACGCTGCGTTATCGCAACAACCACCTGTTGCCGCCCGAGAACTATCCGATCAGCCGCGTCGCACGCTGTGAGGTATTCAGCGACCTGTTGGTCGAAATGTCTGCCATGGATGACCCGGAACGCGTCTGGGTGCACAGTGTGCGCAGCATGGTACTGACCGACCGCGAAGGGCAGCCGGAGTCGCTGGTGCTGATCATGAGCGATGTCACCGATTGGGCCAATGCCGAGCAGCGTTTCGAAAAGACCTTCAATGCCAACCCGGCGCCGGCGGTGATCTGCCGCCTCAGCGACTTGCGTTACATCAAGGTTAATCCGGGGTTTCTGGAGATGACCGGTTACACCCGCGATCAGGTAATCGGTACTTCGGCCTATGAAATCGATGTCTTCGATCAGGCTGAGAAAAAGGATCTGGCGATCCAGCGTCTGCGCGATGTAGCGACCATTCCACAGATGCAGGCTCAACTGCGTCTGCCCGATGGCGGCAGCAAGCAAGTGATCGTCGCCGGGCAACCGTTGGTGCTCAATGATGAGGATTGCATGCTGTTTTCCTTCGTCGACATGGAGCTGCGGCACAAGGCGGAAGTAGCGCTGCGTCAGAGTGAGGAACGCTTCGCCAAGGCGTTTCGCCTGACCCCGGTGCCGATTCTGATCTGCAGTGCTGACGAGCAGCAGGTGATTGATGTCAATCAGGCGTTCCTCGACACCCTCGCCTACGACAGCGACGAGGTGGTGGGCAAAACCGTGACTCAGTTGCATTTCATCGACGACGACGGTGCGCGGGCCCGGCTGCTGAACGCCCTGGCCAAAAGCGGTCGGATTGATCGGGTCGACGTCCGCGTGCGCAGGAAGGATGCAGAGCTGCTGGAGTGCGCGGTGTCGGCTGACACCGTGAACATTCAGGACACGCCGTGCTATCTGCTGGTGCTGATGGACATCACCGAACGCAAGCGCACCGAGTTGGAATTGGTCGCGGCGATCGAAGAGGTGATGAAGGATGCTTCGTGGTTCAGCCGGACGCTGATCGAAAAACTGGCGAATGTGAAGAAGGTCAACTCGCCGCAGCTGCCGAGCGTGTCGTTCACTGATCTGACGGCGCGTGAGCGCGACGTGCTGGGGCTGATCTGCGAGGGGTTGGCCGACAAGGAGATCGCCGCCCGGTTGAAGCTGGCACCCAATACCGTGCGCAATCATGTGGCGACGGTGTATTCCAAGCTCGATGTGCACAGTCGCAGCGAGGCGATTGTGTGGGCGCGGGAGCGGGGTCTGTTTTCCGGCGAACGCGGCGCCAAGGGGCAACGGTAGGTGCAAATGCACTAATCGATGAGGTGCAAATGCAGGTTCTGGCGCGGTGGGGCAGTTCTTAGTCTGGTGGGGTGCGATACAAGCCTGTTGGCTTGGGATCGTCTCCCTTCGAAACAGCTAAAGGAACAAGCTCCATGATGAATCTTGCGCAGTTGCGCGCCAGCCTTGAGCAGAGTTTCTCGCCACTGGCGTGCGAGTGTTCAGTGGATGGGGATCATTCGCTGACGGTGAAGTTGTATCACCGGGAGTCGGGACAGGTGGATCTGGTGATCAGCGGGTTGAAACTCAATGAGTTGCGAACGCCGGAGGCTGTGGCGGCGTTGATTGATGAGTTGCGGTATGAGTTGGAGAGTAATTCTTTGCGGGCTGCTCGGGATCCGGATATGGCTTAGGGTTTTTGGCTGTTTTGGGTGTGGATCCGTTACTGCGGGTGTTGCTGATCAGGGTTCCGCCCTTACGGCGGGTCACTTTGGCAAAAGCCCCAAAGTAACCAAAGGGCTTTACCCTGACGTTCGGCCCTCGCTTGGGCTCGGGTTCCTTCGCTGCGAGATTCATCCGGGGGGCAGCGCCTACGGTTTGCTTCGCTGCACCTCCTCTCGCTGTGTTTGGCTGCGCCAAACGGTCGCTGCGCTCCCACCCCCGGATAAATCCCTCCACTCAGCCTGCCGACGGGCCCTCAGATCAAAAGCGGTACTCGAGCTAACGCTCATTGTGTTGAGTGGGGCGGCTTCGCCGCATGGGGTGTGCACGAATAAAGTTGTGGGAGCTGGCTTGCCAGCGATGGCGGCCTGACAGCCGACCAATGTCTAACTGATGGCACCCGATCCCAGTGTGGGAGCTGGCTTGCCAGCGATGGCGGCCTTCCAGTCAATAAATTTCTTGCTGAGGTAACCCGCCCTCACAGAGTTTGCTCTCCACAAAATCGACAGCCAATTCCCTCATCCCCCTCCAGTTCACTGGCGCTCGCCGGGTAGTCGGCTATAAAGAATGAGTGGTCAGGTCTTCCGTCATCCGCGGTATTCGTGCGCGATCGCGGAAGTGGCTCTTCCATTCACCGCGGGTCGTCCTATGAATAATCCTGGGAAACGCGTGTATCTGCCGTTGTCTCTGGCTTTCTCTGTCGCGCTATTGAGCGGCTGCGCAAGTCCTCCGCCACCGCCTCCTGCTGCGCCGCCACCACCGCCGGTGCGTACCTGTCAGACGCTGGAGAACACTCAGGTGTCTGGCGATATGTACGTTGACGAGCAGGTCACGCGCCATATCACCACCACCCGGTGTGTCACGCAGTAGCGTGGGGCGGCTTTGCTGGCGGTGCATAAGGTCATTGCCTGAGCTCAATCCTGTGTAGGAGCTGCCGAAGGCTGCGATCTTTTGATCTTGATCTTCAAAGTCAAAGATCGCAGCCTTTGGCAGCTCCTACACAGGCAAGTCTGCTTCAGGACAGGAACCCACCGTCCACATTCAGCGCAACCCCGGTGGTGTAGCTCGACGCATCACTGGCCAGGTACAGCACCGCCCCGGCCATTTCACTCGGATCGGCTACGCGCTTGAGCGGGATCTGCGTCAGCGCCTGCTTGAGGATCGCGTCGTTCTTGACCAGTGCCGAGGCGAATTTGGTGTCGGTCAGGCCCGGCAGCAGGGCGTTGCAACGGATGCCGAATTGCGCGCATTCCTTGGCGAAGACCTTGGTCATGTTGATCACTGCCGCTTTGGTCACCGAATAGATGCCCTGGAAGATCCCCGGTGAAATACCGTTGATCGACGCAACGTTGATGATGCTGCCGCCACCGTTTTCGCGCATCAGCTTGCCGGCTTCTACCGACATGAAGAAGTAGCCGCGGATGTTCACGTCGACGGTCTTCTGGAATGCGCTCAGGTCGGTGTCCAGCACGTTGCAGAACTGCGGGTTGGTCGCGGCGTTGTTCACCAGGATATCGAGGCGGCCGAACTGTTCCTTGATCCCGGCGAATACCTGGCTGATCTGTTCCATTTCACCGATGTGGCAGGCCACGGCGGTGGCTTTGCCGCCAGCGGCGATGATCGCGTCGGCGACATGCTGGCAACCTTCGAGCTTGCGGCTCGAGACGATCACATGGGCGCCTTGCTGGGCCAGCAGTTTGGCGATGGCTTCACCGATGCCGCGGCTGGCGCCGGAGACGAAGGCGATTTTGCCGTCGAGGTCGAACAACTGAGTCTTGGACATGGGGGTTCCTTGGTGTGGGCCGTCAGAGGCTCGATTTCGCAATGACCTGCAGGCTCATGTGCTCCAGCAGTTTGTTCATGTGAATGAACTGCGCGAAGCGTTTGTCCTGAGTCTGGCCGTGGTAGAAGCGGTAGTAGATCTGCTGCACGATGCCGGCCAGGCGGAACAGGCCGTAGGTGTAGTAGAAGTCGAAATTGTCGATGCGGATGCCCGAGCGTTCGGCGTAGTAATCGACGAATTCGCGGCGGCTCAGCATGCCCGGGGCGTGGCTCGGCTGGCGGCGCATCAGTTGCACGGGGGCCGGATCATCGGCCTGAATCCAGTAGGCGAGGGTGTTGCCCAGGTCCATCAGCGGATCGCCGAGGGTGGTCAGTTCCCAGTCGAGCACGCCGATGATCTGCATCGGGTTGTCCGGGTCGAGGATCACGTTGTCGAAACGGTAGTCGTTGTGGACGATGCTTGAGGTCGGATGGTCGGCCGGCATCTTGTCATTGAGCCAGGCCTTGACCTTTTCCCAGTGCGGCGCATCCGGGGTCAGGGCTTTTTCGTAACGTTCGCTCCAGCCCTTGATCTGACGGGCGACGTAACCTTCCGGCTTGCCCAGATCGCCGAGGCCGCAGGCGTTGTAGTCAACCCGGTGCAGTTCGACGAAACGGTCGATGAAGCTCTTGCACAGTGCTTCGGTCCTGGCTGCATCGAGGCCCAGTTCTGGCGGCAGATCTGAGCGCAGGATGATGCCCTTGACCCGCTCCATCACATAGAACTCGGCACCGATCACCGACTCGTCGGTGCAGTGCACGTAGGCTTTCGGGCAGTAGGGGAAACCGTCGCGCAGTTGATTGAGGATGCGGAATTCGCGGCCCATGTCATGGGCGGATTTGGCCTTGTGGCCGAACGGCGGACGGCGCAGGACAAATTCCTGGTCCGGGTATTCCAGCAGGTACGTCAGGTTCGACGCGCCGCCGGGAAACTGGCTGATCTGCGGCGTGCCGGTCAGGCCCGGAATGTGCGCCTTGAGGTACGGGTCGATCAGGCTGGCATCGAGTTCTTCGCCAGAGCGGATACGGGTGGACTGGTCAGTAAGCGCCATGCTTATCCCTTCTGCTTATTTTGGAGGCCAGACATCATTGGCTAATCTAATGGCGCACCAGGGCGGCCACAAGCGCGCAGCGGTCTTATAGGTTAGCGTGTTGCAGGATAATCACCTTTGGGAATGTGCGCGGCGGGCCACAGCAGGCTAAGGTTTAGCGGGTATGCCATGTTCGGCAAGGAGCTTTGAAATGGGCTGCCCGCAAGTCTGTGCCAGCGCCACCCTGCAATGCAGTTTCGGCGCCGCCCCGGCAGTGCTCAACGTGCTGCCGGTCAATCGCACGCTGACCGGAGGAATGCCGGCGGCGAACATCATGGATCATATTCCGCTGGTCAACGTCACCACGTTCGGCATGTGCATGAGCATGGCCAATCCGATGGTCGCCGCTGCCACTGCTGCTGCGCTGGGCGTATTGACGCCGATGCCGTGCATTCCCGACACCGCCACGCCGTGGATCCCCGGCGGTGCACCGACCCTGCTGCTGGGCGGGATGCCGGCGATCGATGCCAACAGCACGTTGATGTGCAACTGGGCGGGGGTGATCAAGATCGTAATGCCGGGGCAGATGCAGATGTTGATTCCCTGAGTCAGGCCTGCTGCGGATCCGTCCACTTGCGAAACCACCAGCGCACCCGGGAAATCGGTTTGCCATCGGCATCCAGTGGCCGCCCGTCCTCGGCAAATCCCTGTTCCGGCTCCATCAGTTGCCCATTCAGATAACGCGCATCCACCGCCGGTTTGCCGTTGGGATGAAAGCGCTGATAACGCCCCTCGCGCACCCCGTCGCGATAGAACTCGGCCTCCGCCACTTGCCCGTCGGGAAAGTAATTGAACGCCTCGCCATGCAACAGGCCGCGCCGATAGGATGCCTTGCGCTGCAACCAGCCCTCAGGCGCATAAAAACTGGCGACGCCTTGCAGCTTGTCGCGCACGAACGGCATCTGCGCCGAAACCTTGCCGTTGGGGTGGTAGAGCAGAGACGTGCCCTGCAATTGGCCCTGGCTGTAATTCAGGTCTGCCTGTTGGCGACCGTCATCCTTGATATTCAACGGACCGTCGAGCTGGCCATCCTTCAATCGTCCCTTGAGGTGTTTGTCATCCTGCTGCAAATCCAGCGGTGTGATCGCCATGGCGACTCCTTGTCAGTTGACCTGCACCAGCCCGCCCTTGATGGTCAGCATGCCGCCACCGTCCACGGTCTGTGAGGCCGCGCCCTTGTTGGTCAGGCTGATGCCGGCATCGTTGGTCAGCGTCGTTCCGGCCTTGTTGTCCAGCGAAGTG
This sequence comes from Pseudomonas sp. m6p, assembly GCF_055760375.1. Taxonomy (NCBI): domain Bacteria; kingdom Pseudomonadati; phylum Pseudomonadota; class Gammaproteobacteria; order Pseudomonadales; family Pseudomonadaceae; genus Pseudomonas; species Pseudomonas sp. m6p. The sequence goes on along the minus strand of NZ_CM147084.1, from coordinate 3,093,275 downwards.
CCGGCCTGGTTGGTCATGGCGGTGCCGGCCTTCTGGGTGATCGAGGTGCTGGCCGAAGTGGCCAGATCCGCGCCGCTCTTGATCGTGAAACTGCCGCCGCTTTGCAGGGTGAGGGTGCCGCTGACCTTGATGGTCAGGTTGCCGTCCACCGTCAGGCTGTAATCGCCGGTGACCTTGTCGGTGTAGTTGCCGCCGGTGCTGTGGTTCTGGTCGGCACCGACTTTTACCGTGCGACTGTCCTTCACATCGAGGCTGTCGCTGCCGGTCTGAATCGTCACGCTGCGTTTACCTTTTTCCAGGGTCACGGTCTCGTCGCCGTCCTTGACCGTGCGGGTGCGGGCGTTCTGCACCGTGAGGGTTTCGTCGTGGCCGACGGTGGCGGTGGTGTCGTTGAGCACGTTGATCTTCAGGTCTTTCTGCGCCTGCAGAAACACCTCCTCAGCGTCCTTCTTGTCCTCGAAACGCAGCTCGTTGAAACCGCCGCCACCCTTGGACGATTGTGTCTTGATGCCGGACTGGGTCTGGTTGGCCGGCAGCGCGTAGGGCAGGGCGTTGTCGCCGTTGTACACGCAGCCGGTCACCAGCGGCCGGTCCGGATCGCCGTCGATAAAGGTCACGATGACTTCCTGGCCGATGCGCGGCACAAACTGCATGCCGAACCCCTTGCCGCTCCATGGCAACACCACGCGCACCCAGCAGGAGCTGGTTTCGTCGTTCTTGCCGTCGCGATCCCAGGGAAACTGCAATTTGATCCGACCGTATTCGTCGGTCCAGATTTCCTCGCCGGACTTGCCGACCACGATGGCCGTCTGTGGATGCATGCGCGGTTTCGGTGTGACGCGTTCCGGGCGGAACGGCGTGGCTTTGGGGATGGCTTCGAAGCGATTGCGATAGCTTTCGTGGCTGGCGTCGTGGGTGACCCGCGTGACGACCCAATCGATGTTCAGGCTTTCGTCTTCGTGGCCGTCGAGGGTGAACCAATGGCCGGGGATCAGCCAGCGGCAGTCGCTCTCGCCAACAAAACGTTTCTCTTCACTGCGCAGGCCGTCGACCCGCTGTTTGGTCAATGCATCACCCCGGGCCTTGGCGTTGTAACCACCCGGATGTTCATAGATGGAACGCGGCCCTGCGACCGCTTCGGCCTGGCCGAAGAGTGAAGTGGTCGGCGTGGTGAACTCATAATCCGTCGCCTTGTACACGCCGGCCACGGCTTGCAGACACACTTGGCCCGAGCGAATGCCATGCAACTCGCGCTCACCCATTTGCTGGCCCAGATACTTGACCTTCGGGCCGTTGGGGATCTGCACGAAGGCGTCATTGCTGTCGCCCAGCACCAGCGTGTGCTTGCCCTCGTCGTGGGTGAAAAACCAGAAGATGCCTTCCTCTTCCAGCAGGCGAGAGACGAAGGCGAAGTCGGTTTCGCTGTATTGCACGCAGTATTCGCGGGGCGTGTAGCTGCCAGTCAGCGAGAGTTTGAAATCGGTGAAGCCGTGGGCTTTGAAAATTGTGGTGACGATGTCCGAGGTGGTGAGGTTCTGGAATACGCGGTTGTTGCTGGCGAGGGTCAGCCACCAGAGCCACGGACGTAAAACCAGTTGATAGCGTTCGGCAGTTGCGTCGGCCGGCAGTTGGCGGATCTCGGCGACCAAAGCGTCGAACGGGCGAAGCTGAGCGTCGTTGTGCAGGGTTGTGGTGACGTGGCTGGCGATGGCGGTGGTCAGGGTGAGGGAGATGCCGTCGTTGAGGCCGTTGAGGGTTTGCGAACAGAGCGAGTTGAGGGCTTCTTCACCGGACAACCACTCAGGGTAAAGCGCCGACAGTGCGGCGGCGGTCAACGAAAGCGTTGCGTTACTGTCGGTGGCACGAGGCATTGGGCGGCCTTGATGAGGTGGTTGCAGCGTTCATGAAGCGGATTCGGTTCTAAAGAGAATTAAAGTTCAAATTGGGCATCATCGACATCACTGCCTCAATGTCACTTTGTTTTCGGAACTGCTTCCATAACCCAGGGAAATGGTCGTTGGCAGGCTGTAGCCAATTAAACAGAGGGCTTTTATAAAAGCAGGTACCGTCACTGACGGCTTGTTGCGGCAGATCCCGAGTCGTGCCCCATACAATGGCGTTGGGCCTTAGGTTCGCCAAGCCTTGAGCAATAGGTTGAAGTTCACCAATACTAATATGTGTTTCTCCAACTTCGCAGGCAGCGAGCACAATAAAGCAACTACCGCAATTGCCGATCATGTTGTGCAAGCCGGTATGTCTGTCCATTTTTACCATGGTGCTGCCGTGGCCAATAATAATTAGCATTCCTCCAAAGGCATCTCTCCAGCCGAGACTCGTCGGGGCAATCAGATCGCAAATGCCAGAGTATTTTGCCCACAGCTTTTTTGCTGCTTTCTTTCCGTCCTCATCGATGTAAGTCAGTAGTGTGTCTTTCATGTTTGCTGGCTCATTGAATTTAATAGCGGGCTGCCATGCTGTTTTAATAGATGGCGTTTTTATGGTCGCTCATACGGTGGTTCTTTTTTTAGTTCGATAAAAGCCAGATTGGCTCGGTCACCCGAGAGTGTTTTCAATGTTCTCTGTGGGGTGTCATTGCCATCCAGTGTTCCGAATTTTTTAAGAAAAACGATAGAGAAAAAGTACTCCGGATGGTTGGCTGCCAGCGTTGCGAATTTGGCAGTGCAACTCAAAGGCCAGCCAGGTAGCGAATGACTTGGCTTTCTGTCAGTCGGCGTACATGGGCTGTGTGTGAGGTAAACGGTTACATACTTGACGTCTTCGGCGATGGCGACGGCTGTATCAAAATAATCGATAAGAAACTCTTCCGCGTGTCCTTCGGGCACAACGCCAAGTTCTGCGGGGTCTCCCTCTGCGAGTTCCGCGTTGATAGCAACTTGCCGGGCATCAATGGCTGCCTGCATTTCGTTTCGGGGCACATTGCTGATTTGAAGTTGGACATAAGCCTTTATCAGTTGCGCGCCAGCGTCCTCCTTTGACTCAAACAGAAAACACGTTTTGCACATTTTGTGGTTGTTGTGCTGGAACGTCAGGAGCGCGTGGACTTTTTTATTTCCAGTGTTGCGTTTGTGCAGCTCTGCAATACCTTCTTGAACGGAATTAAACTGTTCCATGGTCTTCAATCCTCGAAAAGGGGGGCGAAAAAGGGCACGAATCTATTTTTTTCATAAATAAATCTGCCCCCTTTGATTTCGTTCCCTTTGATTCATTGATGTGCCCTCTGTTGGAAAATGCGGGTGAGATTATTTGTGGTAGTTGGTTATAAAGTTGAAAGGTGCAGAAAGTTGTTTTGAGCGATCGATGGGCAGTCCGTGTGGGTACGTGTCAATGTTGCACAGGTAAGCCTTGAATTGACCCTCCACATCTCGAGACCATGAGTCCCCGCGATTCAAGGTGAGATCAAGCAGTTCGCAATTTTTTTGGCTGGTGGCTATGACCACGACCCATCTGTGATCAGCAACAAAACCGCCTAATTTGTAAACGTCACGGGTGATCGATTCCTGTAAGTTTGCGCCGCCGAATAAGCCGTTCGTGCTTTCTACTTTTATTTCAATGGCGTAGGACTCATCTTGCAGTTCGAAATAGAAATCGACCTTTTCGCTGGAGTAAGGCTCTGGGTAACTGATTTCGCGAATTTTCGTTGTGATGCCGTAACCACGTCGTAGATGGTGAGCTATCTCAACTTGCGCAGCGCTCTCCCAAGGACCTTCAGAAACCCAGCTCTTCGTAAATTGACTTGGTTCATCGGTATCTTGCAGCTTTGGGTGTACACCTGCTGCCTGCAGCACCGCATTCAAAAAATCCGCTTCTGTCATTACTCCGTCTCCTGCGCGGGTGCCATTTCTGTGTTTCGTCAATTCTCGTTGGCGGCGGTCATTCCAACACCCACTCCGCCAACTTCCCCGTCACCTGCGTCATCAACACATTCTCGACATCCCGAGCACCCGCCGCGCTGCATTTGGCGAGCACCGCTTTCACAATTCCCGAATCAAACTCGAACTGCTTGCCGGTCGCCGCCTTGTAGCGGCCACGCAGTTTTTCCAGCTTCGCCAACACAATCCCTTCCAGCGTCGCCTCATCCAGCGGCCGATACGCAACCACGGTCATGCGCGCCAGAAACGCCGGGCGGAAGGCTTGCAGCAGGACTTTGTGCAGCGCTTCGTTGAAGGCTTCGCTGCCGATTTGCGACACCGGCGTATCGAGCAGCAACTCAGCACCGACATTGCTGGTGGCGAGCATCACGGTGTTCTTGAAATCGACCACCAACCCGGTGCCGTCCTCCATCAAGCCCTTGTCGAACACGTTGTAAAACGCTTCCAGCACATCCGGATGCGCCTTCTCGATTTCATCCAGCAACACCACCGAGTACGGTTTGCGCCGCACGGCTTCGGTCAGCACGCCGCCGCTGCCATAACCGACGTAGCCGGGTGGCGCGCCCTTGAGTTGGCTGACGGTATGGGCTTCCTGATACTCGGAAAGATTGATGCTGATCAGGTTGCGCTCGCCGCCGTACAACGCATCGGCCAGTGCATACGCGGTTTCGGTTTTGCCGACGCCCGTAGGCCCGACAAGCAGAAACACACCGACCGGTTTTTGCGGATCGGTGAGCCCCGCCCGATAAGCCTGCAAACGCTGGGCGATGGTGTTGAGCGCGGTGCTCTGGCCCATGACGCGCTGGCCCATGCGGGTGCCGAGGGTGCGCACGGCATGGGCTTCGTCGGCGAGCATTTTGCCGACGGGAATGCCGGTCCAGCCGGCTATGACGGCAGCGACGGTTTTCGCGTCGACCTGTTCCGGCACCAGCGGGTCGTCCTGGCGAATCGCATCCAGTCCCGCTTCCAGGCGCAGCAGTTCGGCGGCCAGATGATCGATGCGGCTGTCGGTGGCTTCGTCGGGTTTGTCGCTATCGGCGCTTTCGCTCAACGCCAGCAATTCGCGGCGTGTTTCGAGTAGTTCACGCACGGCCACGCGCTCTTCACTCCAACGTGTTTCCAGTTCGCGGATCGCTTGCACATTGGTCTTCGATTCAGCCTCCAGCAGGGTGATGCGTTCGCGATGATCCAGCCCGGTGGCCTGCTCTCGGCGCAGGCGTTCGACTTCATCTTTGAGGCTGTTTTGCCGATGGCGCAGGCTCTCCAGCGGTGGCGGTACGTCGTGTTGACCGAGCGCGACGCGGGCGCAGGCGGTGTCGAGGACGCTGATGGCTTTGTCCGGTAGTTGACGACCGGAGATGTAGCGGTGCGAGAGTTTCACCGCTTCGTGGATCGCCGCGTCGAGCACTTGCACGCCGTGATGCTGTTCCAGTTTGGCGGCCACGCCCCGGAGCATTTCCACGGCGGTGATTTCGTCGGGCTCTTCAACCTGTACCAACTGAAAGCGGCGGGCGAGGGCCGGGTCTTTCTCGAAATATTTTTTGTACTCCATCCACGTAGTCGCGGCGAGGGTGCGCAACTCACCCCGGGCCAATGCCGGTTTGAGCAGGTTGGCCGCATCGCTGCCGCCCTCGGCCCCGCCAGCGCCGATCAGCGTGTGGGCTTCGTCGATGAACAGGATGATCGGTTTGTCGGCGCTGCGCACAGCATCAATCACGCCTTTGAGCCGCTGTTCGAATTCGCCTTTGACCCCGGCTCCGGCCTGGAGCAAGCCGAGGTCAAGCACGCGCAGGCTGACTTCCTGCAACGACGGCGGTACATCACCGGCGGCGATGCGCAGGGCCAGGCCTTCGACCACCGCCGTTTTACCGACGCCGGGCGCGCCGACCAGAATCGGGTTGTTCTGCCGACGCCGAAGAAGAATGTCGATGCACTGGCGGATTTCGCCATCGCGCCCCACGATCGGATCGATACGTCCGGCGTGGGCATCGGCAGTCAGGTCCTGAGTGTATTGGTCCAGTACTGAGTCCTGCCGGGGCGCGGAATTTCCAGCTGACGCTGAACGCGGGCCGACATGCTCGCGGGAGTTTTCCGTCCACTCCAGCAGGTTGGTGCGCAGCGCTTCCCTGGGAATCCGCAACAATGACGAAGCACTGTTGAGCAGCAAACTGCGGCGCTCGTCGCGGTCGATCAGTGCCAGTAACAGCAAGCCGGAACGAATGCTGTCGATCCCCAGTACACTGGCTTGAACGACGGCATCCTCCAACAAGCCAAGCGTGTGCGAGGACAGCGCCGGCGTGCGCGTGCTGCCACCCTTGAAGAGATCCAGCGCCTTGTTGATTTCCGCGGTCAGCGCATCGCGTTCGAGGCCGAAGCGTGGCAGGAGCAAGGCAAAGTCTCCCGCTTCGATATCGAGCAGTTCCAGCAACAGGTGTTCGATCTCGACAAAGTGATGCCCGCGCTGCAGACAGCGCTGGGCGGCGCGCTCGAGGGCGCGGCGGTTGTCCGGGTTGAGCCGTCCGATCAGGCTGGCGAGTTCCATGTCAGGTGATCTCCAACTGACGAAGACGGGTTTCGATACGCTGCACGGCCAAGCTGGCCTGACGCTGCAAGCCACCGTTCCAGCTGAGCAAAACCGGTGCCTGGCGCCCGAGTTTCATCGGCCCGGCACCGCGTACCAGCAGCACCAGCGTCACGTCGAGATCGGGACCGAAGTACAACGCCGCGAGGCTGGCCAATGCCGGGTGCGCTTCGCCGTCCGGCAAAAAACGGATCGCTTGCGTCGAGGGCAGTGGGCCGATGGTCAGACGTATGCCGGCGTGTTCATCCCACACCCGGCTTCCGGCCACTGCGGTGCGCCCGAGTTGCAAATTTCGCCCCCCGGATTTGATGACACTGCGACTGGCCGGCGGGATTTCGCGCCAGGCGCCTTGGCAGGCACTGAGTGCCACCGGTACGCCGAACTGTTCCCGAACTGTCGCTGCGAACCCCGCCAGCGAGCGCCGGCCGTCGGCGAACAGCGCCGTACAGGCCAGCACTGCGCAATCAGGAACTGCTTGACGCTCCTGCAAAGCCTTGGGCAACAGCCCGGTGAGGGCCCGCAATTGCGCCTGCACCGGCGACGCCCCGGGTGTGACAAAGCCCAATGCCACCCGGTGTTTGCGCATCACCTTGTAAAGCAGGCTGAGCAGGCGATGCTGGAACAGATCAAGGAACTCGGCCGGCGCGTGATCCTTGGCTCGGGCCCGTTGTTGCAACCATTCCTGATAGGCGTAGGGCAACGGGCCGTCGGGGCCGCCGAGACCGAACATCGGTGTGCCGAGGGTTAATGGCTGGCCCGGTTCTTCGTGCAGGTTTTCGATCTGGCTGGTGGGGAACAGCGGTGTCAAAGGTCCGCGCAATTTCAGCGCTTCGGCCTGGGGCGAAGTGCCGCTGCCCAACGATTCGGCTTGCGGTTGTTCGCGCTCGAGCAGCAGCAGGGCCTGCAGCCACTCAAACGCCTGCGGATCGCGGCGCAGTCGTTGGCTCAGGGTCAGAGCGACAGGGGCATGCCGGCTTGGGGTTGCCATGCCTTGATCTCCTTGTCACCGTGCATCAATACCGTGCGCACAAAGCGATTGGCTGTGGCGTACACCGAAAAGAACTGCGCCAGTACGGCAGAAAACAACACCGCGCTGCTGCCGACAAAGTGTTGCGCATCGAGTTGCAATTGCACCTCCAGGCCATTGCGCCAACCGCGCCAGGCGTCGGCGCCGACATGGCTGATCACGCGCTCGCTACGCAGGTTCAGCAGCCCCTCGATCTGCCGCAGTGCACTGGCTTCGTCGCGCAGGTTGTGCAAGTGCAGAATCTCTTTCAGTGCGTCGAGTGCTTGCGGGCCTTCGACCAGCGACAAATGATTGAGGGTCAGTTGCGACACCAGTCGCCAGCGCGAATCACCGTCCAGTCGCGGCAGACTTTGCGGGCTCGGCGGGTTGCGCAGTCGCGCCCAGGCAATCGGCCCGGGACGTTCGAAACCCAGCGGTGTGCCGGCGGGCAGGCTCTGCGCCAAATGCCGATTGGTGCACAGCAGCTCGGCGGTGAGGCTGTAATCCGGCAGCTCGCTCAACGGGTCGAAACGGGTGTCGACGACACTCACCAGCAGGTCGCTGCCGAGCCGGTTCGGCGTCTTGCCGCTGACCCGCCGTGCATGCCAGTAACGCTGTTGATCGCCGCCACTGTGCTGACTGCCGTAATACGCCGGCAGCTGTTGCACACCGCTGGGGCAACTGGCGCGCATGCTGCGGATGCTGTGGATTTCGACGCTGTTCTCGCGGTGGCTGTCGGCAATCAAACGGTACTCGCTGCGGGTGCCGTCCGGGCGCAGTGGCTCGGAGGTACGCGGGAACAGATTGATTGCTGGCGCGCAACCCAATGCGATGTCACTGGCTTGTAAATGCAGGCGGCTGGCTGGAGCACGGTCGAAAACGATGTACAGGTACAACGTCTGGCTGTCGCTGCTGACGCCGTTCAACGGCAGATCGAAGAAATGAAACTTGTCCGGGAAAGCAAAATATTCCGCCAGCAGGCGCATGCCGGGGTGTACGCCGTCCTCGTCCGGCAGCAGGACTTCGTCATCGCTGAAACCGACGATCTTCGGTAAACCCTTCACGTGCGTCGGAATGCTCCCGGGCGTGCCGGCCAGCACCTGTACCGCATGGGCACCGAGCAGGTCATACAGGCAGGCGTTGATCACCGGTGACGCGGCCAGATGGATGCGTAGATGCTCAATGCCAAGCGCCGACCATTGGCTTTCACCGAGGCAACGCAGGCTCAGGCGCAACGCCGAGCGCGATTGCGCCACACCGGTCAGCGCCTGGGCTTCATCGCTGCCGAGCAATAACGCTTCGCTGACGTCGATGGGCCATAGGCGCACGGCGGCCGAGGTGCGAAAGTGGATGCTCTCGCCTTTGCCGGTGGTGACAAACAATGGCGTGTCGCGGGGCAGGGGATAGCCGTCGTCGAGGTTGCCTTTGCTCGGGTCGGGCTCGAACTGGACAATGGCGCAGGATGGCAATGGCCTGACGGCCAACGGATAGAGCTGCTCGAGCAAAGCGTCGCTGAACTCGGCGTAGTCGTCGTCGAGTCGGCGCTGCAGTCGTGCAGCCAGCAGGGCAAAACCTTCGAGCAAACGTTCGACGTGTGGGTCGGGACACTCGCCGGGCGACAGTTCCAGTCGTCGCGCGACCTTCGGGTAACGCTCGGCAAACTGGCTGCCAGCGTGGCGCAGCCAGGTCAGTTCGCGCTGGTAGTAGTCGAGCAGTTGCGGATCAATCGAGTCGCTCATGGCGCACCTCCAGCCCTTCGCCGCCGGGTTCGATGACAAACGCCACCGGCCAGTGTTGCTGGCCGCTGCGCAGCTCGCCGGTCAATCGAATGCTCAACCGTTGCGGATGGTCGGGCACGGGCTTGACCTGCACCTCGTCCAGTTTCAGGCGCGGCTCGAAATGGCTGATGGCTTCGCGGACATCGCGCGTCAGCCGGCGACGGTCATCGCTGCGTTGTTGTTGCAGGGCGCTCCAGTCGGCGATGCCGTAATCGATGACGCTGGGCGGTTGGGTGAGGGTGCGCGGTCCTCGCCGCGTGTTGAACAGGCGCCCGAGCTCGGCCTGCACCGAGTCGAGCAAGTCCTGCTTATCAAACTCCCGCGCACCGTCGGCCTCGCTGGAGGCGAGGCGTTCGAACAACGGTGCGCGAATGCCGGTGCCTGCCATGGCCAGGGCGTCCGCTTACTTGCCAGCCTTGTTGGCCGCCAGGTCCCACACCGTGCCAGCGGTGCCTTCCTTGGTGCCGTCGTCTTTCTGCGCAGTGAGTTCCCATTTGATCTTGGTGAAGTTCAGCGACAGGGTTTCCACCGGTTTGCCGCCGGTACCACCGCTGACGCTGACGTTGGACAGCACCACGTTGTTCAGCGTGTAGATGATGAACGGCATCAGTTGCCCGCTGCCTTCAGCGGCGTTACGACCGATGGTGATTTTGGCTTCGGGAATGGGTTTGCCCGCACAGCAATATTCGTTGAGCGTTGGCGTCGAGCTGTCGATGAATTTGGTCAGGGTAAACTCACCGATGTGCGGCCGGCCGGACGTCCGTTCCGAGTTGCTGACGTCATTGGTCACTTGCATCGCCACGTTGTGGCTGTAGGACATGACTTCGATCTTGTCCTTGTAGCCCTCAAGCAGGCTGTCGCCTTTGATGTCGCCGCCGAGGTCGAGAATGATTGCATCCATCGCTTGAAACTCCTGAAAGGTGTCGCGCTAGATAAAAGAACAACCCCCGCCGCTGCGGCGGGGGTAAAGGTCAGGCCGCAACCGGTGGTGGCAACGTCGCCACCAGGCGGATCGATGCCGTCAGTTCCTCAAGCTGGAAGTGCGGGCGCAGGAACACGGTCGCCCGATAGGCGCCCGGTTTGCCGGCCACCTCGGTCACGTCCACCCGCGCTTCACGCAACGGGTATTGCGCCTTGATTTCCTGCGGCGCGTTGTCGTTGATCAGCACGTAGTCGGCGATCCAGTTGTTGAGGTAGGTCTGCACGTTGTCGCGGGTCATGAAACTGCCGACCTTGTCGCGCATGATCACCTTCAGGTAATGGGCGAAACGCGAGGCTGCGAGCACGTAAGGCAACATCGCCGAGATGCGTGCATTGGCGTTGGCCTCGTTGGTGTTGTAGACCTTGGACTTGTTGGTGGTCTGGCCGCCGAAGAATACGGCGACGTCGCTGTTCTTCTTGTGGCACAGCGCAATGAAGCCGAGATCGTTGAGCTCTTTTTCGCGGCGGTCGGTGATTGCCACTTCGGTCGGGCACTTCAGTGACAAGTCGCCGGAACTGGTGCGGAAGGTGTGCGCCGGCAGGCCCTCGACTGCGCCGCCGCCTTCTGCACCACGGATCGCCGCGCACCAGCCGTACTTGGCGAACGCCTCGGTGATGCGTTGCGACAGCGCCCACGCGGCGTTGCCCCACAGGTATTTGCTGTGGTCGGTGCCATTGACGTCCTCGACGTAGTTGATGCCTTCCACCGGCGCGGTGTCGGGGCCGTAAGGCAGACGCAGAAGGAAGTGCGGCAGTACCAGCGACACGTAACGCGAGTCTTCGCTCTCACGGAACGAGCGCCACTTGATCAGTTCCTGGCTCTCGAAAACTTTCGACAGATCACGCGGCACCGCCAGTTCGGTGAAGCTGTTCATGTCAAATAGCCGTGGGCTGGCAGCGGCAATGAAGGGGGCGTGAGCGGCGGCCGCGACGTTCGACAGTTTCTCCAGCAGGCCAACGTCCTGCGGATGCCGGCCGAAGGTGTAGTCGCCGACCAGCAGGCTGAACGGATGGCCACCGAAGGTGCCGTACTCCTCTTCGTAGATTTTCTTGAACAGCGCGCTCTGGTCGAATTCGACGGCTTTTTCCAGGTCGTTCTGCAGTTCTTTCTGCGTGACGTTCAGCAGACGCAATTTCAATCGGGCGCTGGTTTCGGTGTTCTGTACCAGCATGTGCAGACCGCGCCACGAGGCTTCGAGCTTTTGCAGGTCAGGGTGGTGCAGGACTTCGTTGAGCTGGGCGCTGATCAGTTCGTCGATCTTGCTGATGCGGTCGTTGATCATCGCCACGGTGTCCTTGTCGATGGCCATGCCTTCGTCAAGCACTTGGGTGGCGAACTCCGCGAGCATGTCGCGGGCGTAATCCTGCTGACTGTCATCGTGGGCCATACGGCCCTCGGCGATGATCCGGTCGAGCAGGGATAAGGTTTCGGCTGCAGCATTGTCGCTGGCTTGATTCTGGGCGGCGGCGGGCATGACGGATGCTCCCTCGATTAAGTGGACGATCAGGCTTGCGGTTCGGCCGGGGCCTCGGCGTCAGTGGCCGGGGTAGCGGTGTCTGGGCGGGCCGATTTGATCTCTTGCAGACCTTCGGTGTTGGCGATGACGTCGCGCAACAGCTTGTCCAGATCATCGTTGCCGTCGAGCTTGGTCAACAGATCGCGCAGGCGCTGGCGGGCTTCGAACAAACGTCGCAGTGGCGTGATTTGTTCCACCACCTTGACCGGATCGAAGTCGTCGATGTGTTTGAAGTTCAGCTCGATGTTGAGCTTGCTGTCGTCGCCGCTGAGGGTGTTATTGACTTGCAGGGTGGCGCGAGGGCCGATGGAGGCGAGCACTTCGTTGAAGTTGTCGCGGTCGATTTCGGTAAAACGCCGTTCAGTCAATTTTGCCAATGGTTCAAGCGGCTTGCCGGAGAGATCAGCCAGGATCCCGACCACCAGTGGCAATTCCTTTTTTTCGATGGCGTTGCCGATTTCGACGTCGTAGGTGATTTGCACTCGGGGCGGACGGACCCGGTCGAGCTTGTGTTGAGTACTTTCTGCCATGGTGGCTGACTCCGATGCGAAGGCGGGCGCAATGCATCGGGGAGGCCCGTTCATCGCTTTCCCTTACTGGACCGTAGGTTAGAAAGGGTGGCAGATGACCTGTCGTTCCTTTGACAAACCTTCCTCATTCGGCTGCTGGAACCGAACTATCCAAGACGCTAGAACAGGTCTATAAAAAAGCAAGCAAAAACGATTTTGGACTGCCACGGGAAAAGGAAAATTCATTTTGTGCAGACGTTTTTTGATGGTGGTTTGGTTTGCGCTGGTCGCCGGCTGCTCTCTTTTCGGCCCCAAAGTCGAACTGGACAGCCTGACCCTCGATGTCGCACCCAAGGCCAATGACGACACGCCGATTGCCGTGGATTTCGTCGCCGTCGCCGATCCGGATCTGCTCAAGCAACTGTCGGGCATCAACGCCAGCCAGTGGTTTGCCGAGCGCGAGCAATACCAGCGCGACTATCGTCAACTGATGAGTGTCTGGGGACTGGAGCTGGTGCCGGGTCAATTCATCGACCGTCAACCCTTCCCGCTGGGGGGCAAGAAGGCCGCTGGACTTTTGGTCTTCGCCAGCTATAACACACCCGGAGCGCACCGCTTGCGGCTCGACGATCAGAGCGAGGCCTGGCTCAGGTTCGACAGTCGCGAGATGAGCCTGGTCAGCAAGGAAAACTGAAACACACCGCCCGCCGCCGGGTTGCGGCATGGCCGAAGGGAGTCGTATGAGTCTGCTACCTGACGCGGTTTGCTGGCACGAAGGCATGCAATTGCTGCCGCAGCATTTTCAGTTGCAAGGCCTGCGCGCCGAAGCCCTCGGGGCGCATCTGGCGCAGGCGTGCAACCCATGGTTCTGGGGCGTCAATCGCATGGAATTCGATCCCTCGGCCTTGAGCGCGGGAGTGGTCCGCGTGCTGGCGTTGCAGGGCACCATGCCCGACGGTTTGCCGGTGGATCTGCAAGCCGGTATCGGCCCGACCCTGGAGCTGGATGTCGGCCCGGCCATCAACGAAACCGACGACGCCAGCGTTACCGTGTACCTGGCGATCAGTCCGTTGTGGCGCGCCGGGCAACTGCTGCCGCTCAAGGGGCGTTTGCAATCGGTAGTCGGCGACGCGCTGCCGGATCTGACCAGTGGCGAGTTTCCGGAATCGATCACCGTGTGGCGGCCCAATCCCCGCCTGTGTACACAACTGAACAAGGCCGATTCGATCTGCCTGCCGTTGTTGAAAATCCGCAAGGAGGGCGGCGGCTTCCTGGCGTTGGCTTACACGCCTCCCACTCCATTATTGTTGCCCGATTCGCCGCTGGGCCGGCGGGTTGCCGGATTGTGCGCGCGGGCGCGGGAAAAGTGCCTGTTTCTCGGCGGTCGCTTGCGTCAGGCGCAACAGGCCGGAAATCAGGATGATGCGCTGGAAATCCGCCGGCAATTGACCGCGTTATGGGCGCGATTGCCGGAAGTCGAAGGCGCACTCAACAGTCGCATCGCTCACCCGCAAAGCCTGTATGTGCAACTGCTCGGTCTGGCTGGCGCATGGTCGGCACTCGACCCGCTGGCCGGGGTGCCTTCGTTCGCGCCGCTGGACTTTCTGGAGTTGCAGCGCGGTTACGATACGGTGCTGCAATGGCTGGAAACGACTCTCGAATTGATCCGTGCCGGTTATCACAGCCTGCCGTTCGAACGCGGCGAGCAGAGTTTTTCCATCCAGTTGCCCGATGAGCAACCGAGCCAGCGGCTGGTCATCGGCCTGCGCATGCCCAACGGCGCCAGCGAGCAGGCGGCCAGCGAGTGGCTGCGTGGTGCAATCATCGCCTCCTCGCCACACGTTGCCTTGCTCAGCCGCCAGCGCATGAGCGGGTTGAGCCACCAGGCCATGAGTCGCAATGAACAAGTGGCCTACAGCGTCGGCGAAGACACGCGACTGTTCGTGATCACTGCCGAAGGCGCGTGGTTCGACGCACAACTACCGCTGGTGATCGCCGCGCCCGCAGCGAAGCTGACCAGCAGTCCGTGGCAGGTGGTGCTGTTTGTTGCACAGACGAGTGAAAGTGCCTGATCACACAAGGAACGCAGCATGTCGGAAGGGACTGCCGGGGCCGCAACGAGAACTCTGAGTTTGCAGGACGCGCCGCTCGGCAGCGCGTTCCGGCAAACGTGGCAGCAATGGTCGCTGGACTGGAACCAGTTGCCCAAGGACAACGAGGACGAGACCGAACTGGTCGACAGCGTGGTCGAACTTTCGACCCAGGCTTCGCAACGCTTGTGGCGCACAGCGTATTCGCGGGTGGGCGATTCGGCCACTGAGCAGGTCAAGGCGCTGGTCTATGCCTTCGTTGCGCTGGTTGATGAGACCCTGTTATTCAGCCCGTGGCCGGGACAATCGGCGTGGCAGAGCAAACCGTTGGAGTCGCGTCTGTATTCCACGCGTCAGGCTGGCGAGCAACTGCCGGCGGCGATTGAAACGCTGCTCGATGAACAGCAACCGACCAGCCGCGATCTGGCCAATGTCTACCTGCAATGCCTGATCCTTGGCTTTCACGGACGACTGCGCGGCGAACACAGTCAGGCACAACTGGAAAAGTGGCGGCTGTCGCTGTTCCGCTTTGCCTGGCAAGACGAAGCCGACTACGCCGGTGTCAGTCAGCGCCTGGTGCAACCCTCGCAGGTCCCGCCGTTGCAACTGCCGGTACGCACGGCGTTGCCGGACGGATTTCGCCTGGCACTGGGGATTGTCGCAATGGTTCTGTTGCTGACTGGCATCGGCCATTTTCTGTGGCGCGACATCCGCTCTGAACTGGAACCGGTGCTGCAAATCAGCGCTTCAGTGGTGGCTCCGGAGCAAGACTCATGAGCACTTTGACGATTGTCGCGTGGGTGGTGGCGCTGTTGTTATTGCTGCTGATCATCGCGATTTTGGTGTGGTGGCTGCGGACCCAGAGCGGCGCGGCGATCCGCAGTTTCTATACGTCGGTGCGGCACATGGAGCAAGAGCAGGGCACTCAGGACCGCTACCAGATACCGTGGCTGTTGATGCTCGGCGACGAACGCCAGGGCACGCAATTGGTCAACGAATGGCACCTGCAACCCACCGACAAGCCAGCGTGGTTCGGCCGCTGGTGGTCGGACCCCGAAGGCGCGGTGCTGGTGGTGCCGCAGACTTTGTTCCTGCCCGAAGACGGCATGCACTTGCAGCGCGGAGGCTGGTGGCGTCTGCTCGGGCTGATCTTGCGCCTGCGCAGCAAACGTCCGCTGGACGGGATTATCTGGACGGTGCCAGCCAGTCGCCTGGGCAACCTGGAGCAGGCCACCCAACTCGGGCTGGCGGCACGCCGCCGCTTTATCGATCTGCTGCAGCGTTTCGGCTTGAGTGTGCCGGTGTACGTGATCATCACCGGGCTTGAAGAGCTGCCGGGATTTCAGGAGCTGATCAGTGCACTGCCCGACGAGGCCCGTGATCGCACTTTGGGCTGGTCATCGCCTTACCCACGCGATGCAGTGTGGCAGGGCCAGTGGAGCGATCAGGCCATGGATCGATTGCACCGAGCACTGGCCGAAGCGGTGATTGAGATCGGCACGCTGTCCGGGCACCCGAGCGCGGACCTGTACGCGTTGCCGGAACGTATCGAAACCTTGCGCCGTGGTTTGCAAAACGTACTGGAGCCGGTATTTCAAGGTAATGCGCAGGGCGAGGCCGCGTGTTTTCGCGGTCTTTACTTCAGTGCCAATCAGCCAGCTGACGATGCGCTTGATGGCTTTTGCGCTGACGACAGCGGCCTGCAACGCAGTGCGTTCGTGCGTCAGTTGTGGCGTCAGCGAGTGGTTGGCGAGCGGGGGCTGGCCCAGGGCGTGCCGCGCCTGTTGCGCTTGCGTCAGCGCTGGCAGCGAATCACTGCCGGCGTCGCGTTGGTGGTCGGGGTGGTATGGGCGGTGGCGATGGTCTGGATCTGGCGCGATTCGGTGCGCGATGCTCACGAACTGGCGCGGCTGATGCAGGGCGCGCAGAAGAGTTACGTCGCGGTCACCGACGAAGCGCATCGCATCGAGCCGACCCGGCGTAACGTGCAGAGCTTCTGGCGCGTGCTGGAAAAAGCCCCGCACTGGCACTATGCGTCGCTGGTGTTTCCGAGCGCGTGGTTTTCCTCTTTCGACCTGCAACTGGAGCAGGAGCTGTTCCGCTCGATCCAGCGCCATATGCTGGTACCGCTGCACGATCTGCTGGTCGCGGAGCTGGCGAAGATCAAGGCGATTCGCAGCACTGAGCGGCGTGCCAGCGTCGAGAGCGAGGACCCCGCGCAATGGCAGAACTATCAGAAGGCCACGGATCTGGTGGATCGCGCGCTGCGTCTCGAGCAGCAGAACCAGTTGTTCGGTGAAGTGCAGAATAACCAGCGGGTACCACTGGATGATCTGGTGCAACTGAGCAACAGTGCGCTGTCACTCAACCTTAACCCCGCCACATTGCCCCATGCCGCTTATTACAACCGCTTGCTCGCGGCGGGGGATGGCGGTGACTTGCAGGCGCTGGACCTGAGCGTGGAACGGCCGCTGATTGTCAGCAATTTCAACGGGCTGATGGAGCGCTGGCTCGACCAGTATTTTCTCGCCGACAACTTCGTCAGCAAGGCCGGCTACCTCAAGCTGCATTTGGAACAACTGGAGGCCGGCAGCGGCAATAGCCTGAGCGAGCTGGAAGACCTGCGCGCCCTGATCGATGACCTGCAAGCGGCGATCGCTCTGACCAACTCGACCTGGAGTCGCGGCAAGGGGCAGGAACTGGTACCGGGTTATCGCGACTTTCTCGACAAGGTACGCAAGAGCAGCTTGCTCGGGCCAGCGGTCGAACAACAACTGGACGCCCAGGCGAGCAAGTTGCAGCAGAGCTTTCGCGATCAGTGGATTGCCCAGGTCGGTTCACGCGGCAACCTGCTGGTGCAGCAGGGCAGCGGACAACTGGCGTTGCAGGATCAGGTGGTGAAACTCAACAACGCGGTGCAGGCGCTGTTCCGGCGCGATTTTGTTTCGATCGCAATGCGTGCCACGCAAGATAACGTCAACATGCAGGGCCAGACCGTTGACGGCGACGACCTTAATACCTCACTGAGCTACTTCGCCAGCTATAAAAGTTATGTCGCCGAAGAGCTGCCGCGCATCCCGCCGGTGTATCGCGATGCGCTGCTGCAAGCTGCCGAAACGGCCGCTGCACAGGCAATGTGGCTGAGTCTCAAGGATCATGACGATCAGACACATCCGTACGCGGTATTCAATGTTCAGGCCGAACAGGCCATGGCCCTGCAGAAGGCTTTTGTCGAGGTGCACCGCAGCGATCTGGCTGCGCGTCTGCAAAGCGCGTTGAACCGGCGCGCGCTGGCGCAGATCGTCAGTGGCCTGGACGAAATCACCGCGCAACCGCTGTTTGGCGGGCGCACTGAAATCAGTCAGTGGGATGGTTCGAAAAACCTTGGTCTGCAACTGTACGGCGCCAGCGATGTACAGGACTTGAAGCTGAGCCTCAAACAGCAGTTCAACACCATGCTCGGTATCACCGAACGTCGCGCGCCAGCCCTGCAATGGCTGATGACCCAGCAGGGCAACCTGTCGGTGCTGGATTACGAGCGAGTGACGCAGTTCAGCGCACTCAACGATGAATTGCTCAAGTACAAGGACGCCAACCCGGCGAGTTCTCCGGCGCAGATCGAGCAACTGGTCAGTCGTGATTTCGTCGAGATGGACACTGCTTCCTGCCTGCAGGTCCTGCAAACAGCCAACCTGACGGGCGGGCGTGGCACCCTGGCGATGCGCGCGGTGGAATTGCAGCAGTCGGCGATGCAGCGCTGCCAATTCCTGCAACAGCAGCAAGCGGCTGCGGCGTGGAATGAGCTGGCTACCTATTTCAATCAATACCTGGCCGATCGCTTTCCGTTTGCCAACGGTGTGCAGGCGCAAGATGCCGACCCGGCGCGGGTTCAGCACTTTCTCGAAATCATCGACAAGCGCCTGCCGGTGGCGCAGGCCGGACTGATCCTGAGCCAGACTCCGGAGCGCCTGGCGGCCGAAGACTTTCTCAAGCGCCTGAAGCAGGCCAGTGTGTGGCTGACGCCGCTGTTCGTGCGCGACAAGAGCGGCATTCTCGGGGTTGAAATTGATGTGCGCTGGCGCACTGATCGCGAGGAGGAGAAGGGGGCCGATCAGGTGATCGCCTGGGGCCTGTTGGCGGGCAATCAACAGGTCAACTACCCCGGTGCCGAACAGCCGAACCTGCGCTGGATGGTCGGCCAGCCGATCCGCCTGACCCTGCGCTGGGCACGTAACGGCAAAGAGCGTCCGGTCAACGATCCGTTGCAACCGAACCTGGTGGTGCGCGACCTGGAGGCGGGCTGGGAGTATGGCGGGCCGTGGTCGTTGTTGCGGCTGATGCGTGCGCATTTCTCGGTGCAGCGGCAGCCGAATCTTGATTACACCGACTTTCCACTGACGTTGCGTCTGCCGGTGACGGCGGCGACCGACAGTGTCACCAGTGAGTTCACGCGGATGTTCGTGCGCTTGTCGCTGATGAGTCAGGGCTCGAAATTGCCGCTGGCGATCTCGCCGCTGCCGACCCGCGCACCGCGCTCGCCGTATCAACAGACCGGCGCCACCGCCGCGCTGGATGCCCGCAACGAGGAGGGTTTGTGAGCCTGCCATCGACGACTCTGCCGGACCTGATCGATCAGTTGCTGGCGCCCATCACTGCCGAGCAGCCCTGTGGGACGGATTTGCGTTACGAACGTGAGTACGATCAGTTGCGCGATTTGCGCCGCGAGGACGACACCAGCCTGCCGACCGGGGTCTGGCAGTCGGCAGTCAAGCGGGCGAACTGGCCGGAGCTCGAAGCGTTGACCACGGTCTTGCTGCTGGAGCGCAGTAAGGACCTGATGCTCGCCGCGTGGCTGGGCGAGGCGTGGCTGCATCTGCAGGCACTGGATGGTTTGCCCGGCAGCCTGGCGCTGATCGCCGGCCTGTGCGAACGCTATCCCGAGCACCTGCATCCGCAGGCCGAGGACGGTGATCAGTCGTGGCGGGTCATTCCGCTGGAATGGCTAGTGCGGCGCTACAGCGATGTTCTGCTGACGCGAGTGCCGCTGTTCGGCACGAATAACAGTGATTTCGAGGTTTACACCCTCGATGTCTGGCGCCGCTTGCAGGTGCAGCAAGTCAAGGCCAATGACAGCAAAAACGCCAAGGCCTCGTCTGACGTCGCGCGCAACGAACAGAAGAAACTCGACGATCAAATACGCGTCACGCCCATGGCGTTCTGGCTGCGCATGCAGGGTAACTTACTGCTGAGCCTGCAGCATCTGCAGCGACTGGACGCCTGGAGCGATGCGTATCTTGGCGATCAGGGGCCGGGATTTCGCCCCTTGCAGGAAACCATTCAAGCGTTGCTGACACTGGTTCAGGAGTTCATTGCCATGCACCCGCAACAACCGGCACCACCGCCTGCGGTAGTTGAGGCGCCTGTCACCGAGGTTCACACGCGCGAAGCAGCGTCGGTCGCACAGATTTTCCGTGAGCCGGCCAGTCGTGAAGAGGCTTACCGCCAATTGCTGCTGATTGCCGAATACTTGGCCCGCACCGAGCCCCACAGCCCGGTGCCTTACCTGATTCGGCGCGGGGTAGAGTGGGGCAACAAGCCGTTGAGTGAATTGCTCGGCGAATTGATCAGCGCCGACGCCGAGTCGCGACGTTTGTGGACCTTGCTCGGCGTGCTTTAGTGCACGCGTTGATTGCCCAGTTTCGGCGGTAGCTCAACCGGCGTCAGCACCGGTTGCCCCGAAAAGAATGCCATCAGGTTTTTCCCCACCAGTTCCACCGTACCTTGTGTGGCTTCCGGCGACAGACCGGCGACATGCGGCGTGAGAATCACATTGTTCAGGGTTTTCAGCGCATCCGGCACCTGCGGTTCGTGATCGAACACGTCCAGCGCAGCCCCGGCAATCCGTCGTTGCTCAAGTGCGCTGATCAACTCGGCCGTGGCGATCACGCTGGCCCGGGCGATATTGACGATGAAACCGGTCGGGCCCAGAGCATCAAGTACCGGGCGCGTCACCAGATGCTGGGTGCCAATCCCGCCCGGCGTGGCGACGATCAGAAAATCCGAGGCCCGCGCCAGTTCGGTCGGCGTGGAGCAGAACGCATAGGGCACATCACTGCGCAGCTGCCGGTTGTGGTAACTGATCTGCATGTCGAAACCAAGGTGAGCACGCTTGGCAATCGCCATGCCCACCGCCCCCAGGCCGAGAATCCCCAGGCGTTTATTGGCCAGCGACGGGCGCATGATCTTCGGCCATTCACCCCGGCGCACCGCCGCGTCGCAGCGCGGAATGTCGCGTACCAGTGCCAGCAGCATGGCCAGGGCATGGTCGGCCACCGACGAGGCGTTGACCCCGGCGCCGTTGGTCACGGTAATCCCGCGATCGCTGGCGGCCTGCAGGTCGACGTGTTCGTAACCGGCACCGATCACGGTGATGATCTTCAGCGCCGGCAGGGCGGCGATTTCCTCGGCGGTCAGGCCCAGCGGGCCACGAGTCAGTACAGCGTCGATCCGTGCCCCGTGGGTGGCGATGGCTTGCGCGCGTTCGGCAGGGGTTGGCGCGAGGATCAGATGAAAGCCCTGATGCTCGAGAATCGGCAGATAGTCATTGATGGTTTCAACCAGTACCAGAACGGTGGCGGGCATTGCGCGGCTCCTGTGATCAATGGCGGTTCGGTCGCGAATATCGTGTCAGAGTGCTGATTCCAGAGCGCTTTGGCAATGATGGCCGCAGCCCCGCTTCAGCCAGTGTAGGAGCTGAAACGGGGAGCGCGCGGGCGCTTCGTCAGAAGCTCGACCCGGTATCGTTGATCGGCTGCACGAAGGCGCCAACGAGTCCAGTCAACTGGCGTATTGGGCGATGCCGTTGCCGAACGACCAGTTTTCCTTTTTGACTTCCACCAGATTGATGAACACGTCTTCCAGGCGAATGCCCAGTTGACTGTTCAGGCTGTGCGCGATGGTCTGGTACAGGGCTTTTTTCTGCTCCAGCGTCCGGCCTTCATTGAGGGTGATCTGGATGATCACCAACCCATCGCTGCGCTGAATGCCCAGGTACTGCGGGTCGAAGATGAAATGCTCGCCGTCGTGCTCGTTGAGGATCTGGAAGTTGTCGTGCTCCGGCACGTTGATGGTGCTGCGCATGGCGGCGTAGATCTGCTCGCCGATGCGTTTGGCGAAGGTGGGATCAGAGTGCTTTTTGATTTCGACGCGGACGAGGGGCATGGGCAAAGACTCCGTGGGGCAAGGGACTCCTCTCACGCTAGAACATGTCGGCCAGATTGAAAGTGTGGGGTGATGAGCTCGCCGCTGTTTTTGTACGAGGCTACCTACGTTTTTCGCGGATTTTGCCTACGAATTTGGCAGATGCGTCTGCTACCGGAATGGTGATGAGCAAGCAATCATGAGGCACAAAGCAGCTCGGGTAGTGACTACCAACAGCCAAGGAAGGCAAATGCTTCAAAACAATCGAGAACACCTGGAACTCGAAAGGATAATGAGTGAAATACGGAAACTGGCGGCCGAGAGAAAAAAGCTTATCGCGGAAGAAAAGAAGTTGAGGTGGGATACGTATTTTTATCCGTTTGCGGTAGTCACTGGGGTGTTGACCGCAACAGCGGCCGTAGTAGGACTTTCACTCAAGTTTTAAGTGTTCGCGTTTGTACCATTCAACCCCACTCTCTAAGAAGGAAATCACCATGAGTACATTTGACCGTCAGGCCATGATTGAACGGGCAGATCGAGAATACGATGAGGACGTTGAAAGAATGCGCATCAAAAACAAGGGCGATATGTACCCAATCTGGGGAATGCTGGCGTTCGGCCTGTTTTGCATGTCACTCGGATTTCTCCTGGCTCGATCAATCTGATCAGGCCTTGCCGGTGGATTTGGCGCTGGAGCTTGTCGAAAAGCGACATTTCACGTATCCGAAGCCGACAGCTATTTTCCCGAAAACGACAACCCACTGATCTGCTCCGTACAACCATTCCTCAGCTAAGTCTTTGCTTCTGCTCATTTATCACGGAGAATCGCGCCTCTGTTTCGGCCGGAGCATGTCTGTCGGTTTTTTTCGACGCGTCCCGACCGAGTGGCAAGTGACCGGAATGCGGAGATCCGACCGGATGAATGATCAGGCCAATAGCGTCGACGAACGCTATGAAGCGGCAGCACCAGCTGAACTGTCGAGCTGGAATCGCCATGACACCACGTGGATGTTGGGACTGTTCGGGACGGCCATTGGCGCCGGTACCCTGTTTTTGCCGATCAACGCCGGTCTGGGTGGCTTCTGGCCGCTGGTGATCCTCGCGCTGCTGGCCTTCCCGATGACGTTCTTTGCCCACCGAGGCCTGACCCGCTTCGTCCTCTCCGGTCGCGAAGGCGCCGACATCACTGACGTGGTCGAGCAGCATTTCGGCATCAAGGCCGGTGCGCTGATCACCCTGCTGTACTTCTTCGCCATCTTCCCGATCCTGCTGATCTACAGCGTCGGCCTGACCAACACGGTCGCCAGTTTCCTGGAACACCAACTGCACATCACGCCGCCACCGCGCGCGCTGCTGTCGTTCGTGTTGATCCTCGGCCTGCTCGCCGTTGTACGTTGCGGCGAGCAGGCCATCGTCAAGGCGATGAGCCTGATGGTGTATCCGTTCATCGTTGCGCTGCTGTTCCTCGCGGTGTACCTGATTCCGCACTGGAACGGCGGCATTCTCACCACCGCCTCGCAAGTGCCGGCACCGTCGGCGCTGCTGCACACACTGTGGCTGGCGATTCCGGTCATGGTGTTTTCGTTCAACCACTCGCCGATCATCTCGGCGTTTGCGGTGGATCAGAAGCGTCGTTACGGTGTCAACGCTGACCAGCGCAGCTCGCAGATCCTCTGCCGTGCCCACCTGTTGATGGTGGTGATGGTGCTGTTCTTCGTCTTCAGCTGCGTGCTGACCCTGTCGCCGGAACAACTGGCCGAAGCCAAGGCGCAGAACCTGTCGATCCTGTCCTACCTGGCCAACCACTTCAGCAACCCGACCATCGCGTTCGCGGCGCCGTTGATTGCGTTTGTGGCGATCTCCAAGTCGTTTCTCGGTCACTACATCGGCGCCAGCGAAGGCCTCAAGGGCCTGATCGTCAAGAGCGGCAAGCGTCCGGGCGCCAAGGCGCTGGATCGCATCGTGGCGGCGTTCATGCTGGTGGTGTGCTGGATCGTCGCAACCCTGAACCCGAGCATTCTCGGGATGATCGAGACCATCGGTGGCCCGGTGATCGCTGCGATTCTGTTCCTGATGCCGATGTACGCGATCCGCAAAGTACCGGCGATGGCGCGCTATCGCGGTCAGGCGTCGAACGTGTTTGTCACCGCCGTAGGTCTGGTGGCGATTTCGGCGTTGATTTATTCGCTGACTGCTTGAAGATCAAGAGATCGCAGCCTGCGGCAGCTCCTACAGGGTTTGTGTATACCTGTAGGAGCTGCCGAAGGCTGCGATCTTTCGCTTTTCAGCTACAGTAGGCCGCTGCGCATCTCTCATGCACAGCGGCTTTTTTTCGTCTGGAGACAGTGGATTGTCGAGTACGGCCCAACCGGTAGAACCCACCAATCGCTGGCGTGACATCCTCGCCGGCCTGTCGATTGCCGGGCTGCTCTTGCCCGAAGCGGTCGCCTATTCGACCATCGCCGCGCTGGCGCCGCAGGCCGGCGTGATTGCCCTGTTTGCCGGATTGCTCTGCTACGGGCTGTTTGGCACCAGCCGCTTTGCCATTGTCTCGGCCACGTCTTCGTCAGCGGCGGTGCTGGCGGCGACCACCGCGACCATGGCCAATGGCGACCCGCAGTTACGCGCGACGCTGGCGGTCGGCTTGGTACTGGTCACCGGTGGGCTGTTCTTGCTGGCGGGGATCTTTCGCTTCGGCAGCGTGACTTCGTTTATCGCCAAACCGGTATTGCGCGGTTTCGCCTTCGGCCTGGCGCTGACGATCATCCTCAAACAGGTCGCCAGCGTGGTCGGCGTGCACCTGACCGACGCCAATCTGGTGCGCTTCGCCCCGCAATTGCTCGAACAACTGCCGCAATGGAACTGGCCGGCGGCTGCTGTCGCTGCGGTGGCTCTGCTGTTGTTGAGCCTGTTCTCCCGTTTTCCACGGGTGCCCGGCGGTTTGCTGGTGGTAGTGATCGGTATCGTCGCCGGGCAATGGCTGAACCTGCCGGCCCACGGTGTGAAGTTGATCGGCTTGATCGACCTGAGCCTGGAAGTACCGAACCTGCCGGTGCTGCCGTTTGCCGACTGGCTGCGGCTGGGGGAGGTGGGGTTCGCGCTGGTGATGATTCTGTATGCAGAGTCGTACGGCTCGATCAGTGCGTTCGCCCTCAAACACGGTGATCGTGTGACCTCCAACCGTGATCTGCTGGCGCTGGGGGCCTCGAATCTGTTGTCCGGATTGTTCCATGGCATGCCGGCGGGGGCCGGGTATTCGGCGACGTCGGCGAACGAGGCAGCCGGGGCGACGTCACGCTGGGCCGGTGGCGTAGCGGCGCTGGTGGTACTGGTGATCGTGCTGACGGTGTTGCCATGGATCGCCCTGACGCCGGAGCCGATTCTGGCGGCCATCGTGATTCATGCGCTGGCGCGTGGCTTGAGTCTGCAGCCGCTGGGGCGCTACTTCGTCTGGCGCCGGGATCGGCTGCTGGTGATGTGCGCGGTGGGGGCGGTGCTGGTGCTGGGCATTCTCGACGGCTTGCTGGTGTCGGTGGCAATCAGCGTGTTGCTGATGCTCAAACAGATGTCGGCGGCGGACATTCAGGTGCTCGGGCGAATCGACGGCGGGCACGATTTTGTCGATTTGCAGCGACATCCAACGGCGACGGTTGAGCCCGGAGTGCTGATTGTGCGACCCAGTGAGGCATTGTTTTTCGCCAATGTGGAGCGGATTCTCGGTGCGGCGCTGCATTTGATTCGTCATTCGCAAGTGCCGCTGCACACGGTGATCCTCAGTCTGGAGGAAACCCCGGACCTGGACGGCACCAGTATCGAGGCGATGCAGGAGTTTTTCCTGCGGGTGCATCAGGAGGGCAAGCGGCTGATTCTGGCGCGGCTCAAACAGGAAGCGCTGGTCGCGTTGGAGGCGTTGCCGGAGGTAACGGCCAACGGGGTGATACTCAGCGGGCTGAGCGTCGATGGTGCGGTGCAGCAGGCCTTGAAGCCTGACGCCTCCCTGTAGGAGCTGCCGGAGGCTGCGATCTTTTGATCTTGCTTTTTAAAATCAAGAGCAAAGATCGCAGCCTTCGGCAGCTCCTACAAGGAATGATGTGGAACAGAGCACGCATAAAAAAACGCCGCGCATCTCACGATGGGCGGCGTTTTCTATTGCTTTGTAACGTCAGGCTTGAACGACCGGAATCTTGGCGTTCGCAGCCGCTTCACGGAACTCGGCGATCTGGTCGAAGGACAGGTAGCGGTAAACATCGGCCGCCATGCTGTCGATCTTGCCAGCGTATTCCATGTACTCCTCGACGGTCGGCAGGCGACCCAGGATCGAAGCCACGGACGCCAGTTCGGCCGAAGCCAGGTAGACGTTCGCGCCGTCGCCCAGACGGTTCGGGAAGTTACGGGTCGACGTCGAGACCACGGTGCTGTTCGGCTCAACGCGTGCCTGGTTACCCATGCACAGCGAGCAGCCTGGCATTTCCATGCGCGCGCCAGCCTTGCCGTAGATGCCGTAGTAGCCTTCTTCGGTCAGTTGGTGAGCGTCCATCTTGGTCGGCGGCGACAGCCACAGACGGGTTGGCAGCTGACCCTTGACCTGATCCAGCAGTTTACCGGCAGCGCGGAAGTGACCGATGTTGGTCATGCACGAACCGATGAACACTTCGTCGATCTTCTCGCCAGCGACGCTGGACAGCAGACGGGCGTCGTCCGGATCGTTCGGCGCGCACAGTACCGGCTCGTTGATGTCGGCCAGATCGATTTCGATGATTTCGGCGTATTCGGCGTCGGCATCGGCTTCCATCAGTTGCGGGTTGGCGATCCAGGCTTCCATCGCTTGCGCGCGACGTTCCAGGGTACGTGCATCGCCGTAGCCTTCGCCGATCATCCAGCGCAGCAGGGTGATGTTGGATTGCAGGTACTCGGTGATCGACTCTTTCGACAGCTTGATGGTGCAACCGGCAGCCGAACGTTCGGCCGAGGCGTCGGACAGTTCGAATGCCTGTTCCAGGGTCAGACCTTCCAGGCCTTCGATTTCCAGGATGCGGCCGGAGAAGGCGTTTTTCTTGCCTTTCTTCTCGACGGTCAGCAGACCGTTCTGGATGGCGAAGTAAGGAATGGCATGAACCAGGTCACGCAGGGTGATGCCAGGTTTCATTTTGCCTTTGAAGCGCACCAGGATCGATTCCGGCATGTCCAGCGGCATGACACCGGTGGCAGCGGCGAACGCGACCAGACCGGAACCGGCCGGGAACGAGATGCCCATCGGGAAACGGGTGTGCGAGTCACCACCGGTACCGACGGTATCCGGCAGCAGCATGCGGTTCAGCCACGAGTGGATGATGCCGTCGCCCGGACGCAGGGAAACGCCGCCGCGGGTCATGATGAAGTCAGGCAGGGTGTGGTGGGTGGTCACGTCGATCGGCTTCGGATACGCCGCGGTGTGGCAGAAGGACTGCATCACCAGGTCAGCGGAGAAGCCCAGGCACGCCAGGTCTTTCAGTTCGTCACGGGTCATTGGACCGGTGGTGTCCTGAGAACCTACGGTGGTCATTTTCGGTTCGCAGTAGGTGCCAGGACGAACGCCTTTGCCTTCTGCCAGACCGCACGCCTTGCCGACCATTTTCTGCGCCAGGGTGAAGCCCTTGGTGCTTTCAGCCGGTGCTTCCGGCTTCTTGAACAGGTCGAACGCAGGCAGACCCAGTTCGGCGCGAGCCTTCTCGGTCAGGCCACGGCCGATGATCAGCGGGATACGACCGCCGGCACGGACTTCGTCCAGCAGCACAGGGGTCTTCATTTCGAAGGTGGTGATGACTTCGTCGGTACCGTGCTTGCAGACTTTGCCGGCGTGCGGGTACAGGTCGATCACGTCGCCCATGTTCATGTTCGACACGTCGAACTCGATCGGCAGTGCGCCGGCATCTTCCATGGTGTTGTAGAAGATCGGAGCGATTTTGCTGCCGAAGCAGAAACCGCCAGCGCGCTTGTTCGGCACGTAAGGGATGTCGTCGCCGAAGAACCACAGCACCGAGTTGGTCGCCGATTTACGCGAGGAACCGGTACCGACCACGTCACCGACGTAGGCGATCGGGAAGCCTTGACCGCGCATTTCTTCGATCTGCTTCATCGGGCCGGTCTTGCCTTGCTCGTCCGGAACGATGCCGTCACGGGCCATTTTCAGCATGGCCAGGGCGTGCAGCGGGATGTCAGGACGCGACCAGGCGTCTGGTGCAGGCGACAGGTCGTCGGTGTTGGTTTCGCCGGTGACCTTGAATACGCGCAGGCTGATCTTGTCGGCCAGCACAGGGCGCTTCTTGAACCACTCGCCGTCAGCCCAGGATTGCAGCACGGCTTTGGCGTGAACGTTGCCGTTCTTGGCTTTTTCAGCCACGTCGTGGAAGGCATCGAACATCAGCAGGGTGTGCTTGAGTTCTTCGGCAGCCACTGGCGCCAGCTCGGCGTTGTCCAGCAGCTCAACGAGGGTCACGATGTTGTAGCCGCCCTGCATGGTGCCGAGCAGTTCTACAGCGCGCTTCTTGTCCAGCAGAGGGGAGGTGACTTCGCCTTTGGCCAGGGCCGACAGGAAACCGGCTTTGACGTAAGCGGCTTCGTCCACTCCTGGTGGTACGCGATTGGTGATCAGGTCAACGAGGAAAGCTTCTTCGCCAGCCGGAGGATTCTTCAGCAGCTCGACCAGGCCTGCAGTTTGTTCGGCGTTAAGCGGCTGGGGAACAATACCCAGGGCTGCACGCTCTTCGATATGTTTGCGGTAGGCTTCAAGCACAGTTATTACCCTCATCAGTGGTCCCAAATGGGTGTCCGGGACGCTCATCCCGAAACTGCCGTACTCATGCACCGCACGACGTTGTGAGTCGTTTGGCCAGAATTACCGGCAATTCCTTACAGAAGCTGCTTTCAAAGTTTTACGCCTGCAGAACGGGGAGCTGATGAGGGTTGGCGTTGGGCTTTTCCCCGCTGGAAAAACCTTTCGCCAACACCGCTCTGAAGGAACGACTGTGCTCGTGACGCTTTGAAAACAGCTTCTAACGGACATTGGCGCCTTAAAAGGCTGGCTGATTCTACGGCAAAAAAAATTTAAAGGTAAGTCGCGCTCTATTGGACTTTGGTGGCGTTGTGCACGGGCGCGCCAAACCGCGATCCAGCGCTTGCCCCTGACGTTTGAGGGGTGATCAATGGCCGACAAAGGGCTAACATGCCGACCTGTTCCGCGTTTCAGTGTTTTGCCAATTTATGCCCAATCAGACCATCAAAACCCCCTGCGTCGGCCTCTGCTCCACTGTTTACGGAGATCTGGTGTGCCGTGGCTGCAAGCGTTTCCACCACGAAGTGATCCACTGGAATGGTTACGGCGAGGAGGAAAAGCGTGCGGTGTGGTTGCGTCTGGAGCAATTGCTGTCACAAGTGATGGCGAGCAAGGTCGAGATCTTCGATCCGGCGCGCCTGCGCCAACAGCTGGAGCAGCGCAAGATCCGCTTCGTGCCGCATCAGTCGGAATATTGCTGGGCCTATCAGCTGATTGCGCGCGGGGCGCGGGTGATCATTAATCTGGAAGCCTATGGGATGGTGTTGCTGCCGGAGTTCCGCGACTGGAACCTACCGGAGTTGCGCGATGCCATTGATCGGGAATTTTTCCTGCTGTCGGAAGCGCATTATCAGCGCTATATCGCACCGGGCTTTCTCAAGGACGCCTTCGGCGCCTAGAAGCTTCGCGAGCAGGCTCGCTCCCACAATGATCGGAGTGAAATGCAAATATTGTGGGAGCTGGCTTGCCAGCGATGAGGGCGGTGCATCCAATATCAATGTTGACTGACCCACCGCTATCGCTGGCAAGCCAGCTCCCACAGGGAGCTGCATTCCTACGGTGGGAGCGAGCCTGCTCGCGAAGGCGCCGGTTCAGGCACCGTAATCCTCAGTGTTTCACCGCCAACTCCACCAGATGATCCTCAACCTCCTGCGGCTTGAGCACCAGTACGTCGCTTTCCAGTGCATCCAGCACCACTTCAGCGGTATTGCCGATCAACGCGCCTGACAACCCGCTGCGCGCCACGGTGCCGATCACGGTCACCGCCGCCTGCAGCTTGTGCGCCATGAACGGAATCAACACATCCGCCGGGCCTTCCTCGATATGCAGGTGCTCGTCGTCCACATCGAACTCGGCCTGAAACGCCTTGCACTGCTCGCGGTACCGCGCTTCGATGGTTTCCTTGAGCTGGAAGGTCGGATCCGCGGCCGAGAGCATGGGCGACGGATGCGCCGTGATCACATGCAGATGCGCCTTGGCCAGGCTGGCAATGTCGTAGCCATGATCAATGATCGTGGTGTGCAAATGCCGGTGTTCGCCATCGGCATTGCCCACGTCCACAGCCGCAAGAATCACTCGATCTTTCCAGGAGGTGGATGTTTTCACCAACAGCACCGGAGTCGGGCAGTGGCGCAGCAGTTTCCAGTCGGCCGGGGTCAGCAGAGCCTTTTTCAGCGCGCTGTCGGGATAGTGCTGTTTGATCACCAGCCCGCAACCTTCGGCCTGCTGCACGTCGATGATGGTCTCGTGCAGGCTTTCGTTCCACGCCTGTTCGGTGGTCACGCTGTAGCCATCCGCCAGCAGTGCGGCTTTGAGCACGCCAAGCATGCCGGCATGGTCGTGCTTGCGGTCACACACCAGCAGGTGCAGATGGGCCTGGGTCACGCCGGCGATCAACTTGGCGCGCTTGAGCGCCAGGCTTTCCGAATGTTCGGGTTCGATGACCACCAGAATGCTGCGAATGGCTTGCATGAGCGGAGTCTCCAGCAAAGAAAAGGCACGGCGTTGCACAACTATAGTTGCTGCTCATGCGCCTGCGACTTGATGCATATCAACGCCTGCGACTGGTGGTCTGCGGGCAGGCCGGTATAATCGGCGGCCTTTGCTCGTACACCTTTTACCGTGAGCCTCATGATCCTTCCCGAAATCCACGAATTCCTTGGCTGCCGCACACCCGACGCCTGGGTCCAGGCCGCACTGGCCGATCAGGAAACCCTGCTGATCGACCACAAGAACTGCGAGTTCAAGGCCGCCAGCACCGCGCTGAGCCTGATTGCCAAGTACCATTCCCACGTCGACCTGATCAACATGATGTCGCGTCTGGCCCGGGAAGAACTGGTGCACCACGAACAGGTCATGCGCATCATGAAACGCCGCAAGATCGAGCTGCGCCAGCTGCACGCCGGGCGCTACGCCTCGGGATTGCGCAAAGTGGTGCGCAGCCACGAACCGGTGAAACTGGTGGATACGCTGGTGGTCGGCGCATTCATCGAAGCGCGCAGTTGCGAGCGTTTCGAAGCGCTGGTGCCGCATCTGGACGAAGAACTCGGCAAGTTCTATTTCGGCCTGCTGAAAAGCGAGGCGCGGCACTTCCAGGGTTATCTGAAACTGGCTTACCAGTACGGCGACGCGAAGGACATCGCTCAGGTGATCGACAGGGTGCGTGCTGCCGAGCAGGAACTGATCGAGTCGCCGGATGAAGAGTTTCGCTTCCACAGCGGTGTGCCGGCTGCCGCATAACCTGTAGGAGCTGCCGAAGGCTGCGATCTGTTGATCTTGTTTCAAAAATCAAAAGATCGCAGCCTTCGGCAGCTCCTACTTGTTAAAAACTCTTAAGAGTATGAAATATCACCAAAAACCGGCCCCTGCGGCCGGTTTTTGCTGCCCGAAACAACGCCTCGCCGACGATTGCCGCCATACTGTCGACCATTTCACACATGGGTTGGCAGACGGTCGTTATGGATAACCTGGGTTTTGGCAAAGTCTTGCTGGTCGAAGACGATGAACGTCTGGCCACGCTGATTGCGCACTTTCTCGAGCAGCATGGCTACGAGGTGCGCGCGGTGCATCGCGGCGATCTGGCGGTGGCCGCGTTTCTCGAATTCCAGCCCAAAGTGGTGGTGCTTGATCTGATGCTGCCGGGGCAGAGCGGGCTGCACGTGTGCCGGGAAATCCGCAGCGTGTCGGACACGCCGATTGTCATCCTCACCGCCAAGGAAGACGACCTCGACCACATTCTCGGCCTGGAATCCGGCGCCGACGATTACGTGATCAAGCCGATCAAACCGCCGGTATTGCTCGCTCGACTACGCGCCTTGCAGCGTCGGCAGATGCCGGAGGCCGGCGTGGTCAGTGCGCTGGAATTCGGTCGCTTGAGCATCGACCGCAGCTGCCGCGAAGTGCGGCTGGCTGGCGAGATCATCGAAATGACCACCATGGAATTCGAGCTGCTGTGGCTGCTGGCCAGCGCCGCCGGCAAAACCCTGTCCCGCGATGACATCCTCAACCGCATGCGCGGTATCGCCTTCGATGGGCTCAATCGCAGCGTCGACGTGTACATCAGCAAGTTGCGCAACAAGCTCAAGGACAATCCCCGTGAGCCAGTGTGCATCAAGACCGTGTGGGGCAAGGGTTACCTGTTCAATCCATTCGCGTGGGAGCTGTAGATGCTGCGGTTATTCCTCGGGCTGTTTCTGGTGATGACGGTGGGCCTGGTCCTGGCCCTGCAAACTGTCGAACACACCTTCAACGCGTTGCTCGACAACCAGATGCAGGCCTACAACCGTGAGGCGGTGCGCGGGCAGGCGTGGTCACTGGTCGAGCACATGCGCGATCAGCAAGGCGCGGCGCGTGAACAGCAGCTGGAAGCGTTGCGCCCGCACTACGGCTTGTCGCTGAAGCTGATCGAAGCCGATCAACTGGACCTCAGCACCGAGGAAAAGGCCGAGCTGGCGCAAAACCTGTTGGTGATCCGCGACAACTACACCCAATTCATCAGCAACATCGACGGTGGCTCGCAACTGCTCAGCATCAAGCTGCCGCCCGAACCGAGCCTGATGCCGTTCTACATCGCGGTGGCTTACGCGATGCTCGCGGTGCTCATCGGCATCGTCCTGTTCTTCTGGGTACGCCCGCACTGGCGCGATCTGGAAAAACTGCGTCTGGCCGCCGAGCGCTTTGGTGATAACGATCTGTCGGTGCGCATTCAACTGTCGAAACGCTCGAACATCCGCGATCTGGCGGAACACTTCAACCTGATGGCGGCGCGTATCGAGAGCCTGATCGCCAATCAGCGCGAGCTGACCAACGCGGTCTCCCACGAATTGCGTACGCCAATTGCGCGGCTGTCGTTTGAACTCGACCAGCTCAAGCAACAGCCGGACGCCAGCCAGAACCGCGAACTGATCGCCGACATGTACGCCGACCTCGGCGAGTTGGAAGAAATGGTCTCCGAACTGCTGACCTACGCTAGCCTCGAACGCGGTGCGACGGTGATCAAACGCGAAAACATTCAAGCGGCCAACTGGCTCGACAGCGTGGTCGGCAGCGTTGCGCTGGAGGCGGAAGCGGCGGGGGTGCAGTTACTGATTGGTGACTGCCGGCTCGACACCGTGCGCATCGAGCCGCGGTTCATGGCGCGGGCGGTGATCAATCTGCTGCGTAACGCCATTCGTTATGCCGAGCAGCGAGTCGAAGTGACGCTGGTGCGCAGCGGCGATTACTACGAAGTGCGGGTCAACGACGATGGCCCGGGGGTGCCGGTGGAGGGCCGGGAGAAAATTTTCGAACCGTTCTCGCGGCTGGATGCCAGCCGCGACCGTCGTACCGGTGGCTTTGGGTTGGGGCTGGCGTTGGTGCGACGGGTGTCGCAGTCCCATGGCGGGCAGGTCGAGGTCGGGGAATCGGTGTGGGGTGGGGCGTCGTTCCGGATGACCTGGGCGCATCTGGACTGATCTGCGTTGTCGGTTCCAGCCCTATCGCTGGCAAGCCAGCTCCCACAGGCTTTGTGTACGCCCCGGAACCTGTGGGAGCTGGCTTGCCAGCGATAGGGCCATCAAAGCCAGCGCAAATCCATGCTCATTTGACCAGCCCCAAGCGCTCATGCCACTGCGCAATCGACTCCTCGGGATACACCGCAAACTGCTTGTCCTTGGGCTTCGCATCCACTTCGACCCAGGGCGCCTTCGACCCCAGCATCAAATGCGTGTGTTGCGGCGGTACCGGCAGCGGCGTATCGATGGCCGAGGCGAACGGGTGGATCAGCTCCGGCCACTCAGGGCTGAACAACCATAAACCGCTGCCGCACTGTGAGCAGAAATGCCGTTCGGCCGTGCTGCGATGGGCACGTTTGTCACCTTCGTCCTTCATCCTGGCGTGGTAGATGCTGATGTGCTTGCGCCCCTGAACCTTGAGGCTGGCCGCGTCGCCACCCAGGTTGATCGCGTAACCGCCACCGCCCTGGGTCTTGCGGCAGATCGAGCAGTAGCAGCGTTGATAGGGATAGGGATGGGCGCTGGTCAGGCTGAAGGTAACGGCGCCGCAGTGGCAAGAGCCTTCGAGGTGCATGCTGGGCCTCCGGTTGGCTGGATGGGTTTGAATGAGCCTAGAAGAATTGTGTGAATGTGCCGACGCCATCGCTGGCAAGCCAGCTCCCACAGTGATTTTTTGGTGTGCGCGGCTTTGCCATTCGACACAAAACCTGTGGGAGCTGGCTTGCCAGCGATGAACGATAACGCGGAGCCACTGGACGCCTGCTCAAGGCCCGGTCAGCATGTCCCCAAAAAAGGCACCCCAACCCATGCGAAGACTCCCCTCACTGGCCGCCCTCAGAACCTTCGAATGCGCCGCCCGCCACGCGCATTTCGGCCGGGCTGCCGCCGAGTTGTGCGTCACCGACAGCGCGGTCAGCCACCAGATCCGTCAGCTCGAAGAGCAGCTCGGCGTCTCGCTGTTCATCCGCGAAGGCCGGCAGATCCGCCCGACCATCGCCGCCGGGCGCCTGATGCAGAGCCTGCAGCAGGCCTTCGAATTGATCGGCGAGGCCTGCGATGAACTGCGCGATCCATCCTCGCTGGCGGTCGTGCGTCTGGCGGTCACCGCCGAACTGGCGCAGAAGTGGCTGATGAACCGCCTCACTGATTTCTATGCGCGCTATCCGCACATCACCCTGCATCTCTACGAACAGCCGATCGACGCCAGCGCGCCCGGCGAGGACATCGATCTGGCGATCACCTACGGCATCGGACCTGCAGACAGCAGTTCCTACTTCGTGCGGCCGTTGCCAGCGCTGCAATTCTTCCCGGTGTGCAGCCCCGGGCTGTTCAACCAGGGCGCTCTGAAGTCGCCGAAGGACCTGGTGCGCCATTGCCTGCTGCACGACGATCAGGATGGCAAGACCTGGACAACGTGGCTCACCAGCCACGCCGGCGATCTGCGCCCGCAGCGTCAGTTGTATTTCGCCCATGCCGGTCTGGCGCTGGAAGCGGCGGCGCAGGGGCAGGGCGTGGCGATGGGCGACAACCTCACCGCGCACGAGGACCTGCTGAGCGGGCGACTGGTGCGGCCGTTCAACGCGAGCATGACCGCGCTCGGCCAATACGCGCTGGTCTGCGAGCGGCTGCGGCTGGAGCGTCCGGCGGTGGCGCAGATGCTCGAATGGTTCAACGATCAGTTGAGCGATTGATGAGTTGAATTCAACGGTTCCGCAATAATCATCGTTGGCGGGCCTGCCGTCCGCGACCTTAGCCTGTGGTCATTCCCCAACCCAAGACGAGGTTTGACCATGGCACGTTTGCTCGACTCCACCCCCAAACACGACGGCTTCCGTCTGCCCGGCGAATTCGAAGCCAAATCCGGCTGCTGGCTCGGCTGGCCGGAGCGCACCGACGTGTGGCGCAACGGCGCGAAACCGGCGCAGAAAGTCTGGGTGCAGATCGTCACCGCCATCTCCCACAGCGAACCGGTCACGGTCTGCGCCTCCGCCGCGCAATTCGCCACGGCGCGTCGGCAATTGCCGCCGCAAGTGCGCGTGGTCGAGATGACCTGCAACGACACCTGGTTTCGCGACAGCGGCCCGTGCTTTGTGGTCAACGATGAAAGCGGCGAAGTGCGTGGCGTCGACTTCGAATTCAACGCCTACGGCGGCCTCGACGGTGGCCTGTATTACCCGTGGGACAAGGACGACCAGATCGCCAGCAAGATCCTCGAAATCGAACGCTTCGACCGTTACCGCGCACCGCTGATTGCCGAACTCGGCGGCATCCAGAGTGACGGTCAGGGCAGCATCCTCACCACCGAACAGTGCTTGCTCAACCGCAATCGCAACCAGCATCTGGGCAAGGCCGAGGTCACTCGGCGCCTGACCGATTACCTTGGCGCCGAACAGGTGATCTGGCTGCCACGCGGCTGCAAGTTCGACGAAACCGATGGCCATGTCGATGACCTCGCGTGCTTCGTGCGCCCCGGCGAAGTGGTGCTGCAGTGGACCGACAACCGCGATGACCCGCAATGGGAAATCTATCAGGAGGCCTACGACATCCTGCGCAGCACCCGCGACAGCCGTGGCCGCGCGTTGATCGTGCACAAACTGCCGCAACCGGACGTGCTGGAATGGACCGCCGAGGAAGCCGAAGGCCTCGATCAGCAGGACAACACCCATACCCGTCAGGCCGGCACCAGAATCTGCGCGTCGTACATCAACTACTACGCCGGCAACAGTTCGATCGTGGTACCGCTGTTCGGTGATCGCAACGATCAGGTGGCCATGGCGACGCTCGCCGAACTGTTCCCGCAGCACAAGATCGTCGGCATCGAAAATTCCCGGGAAATCCTCCTCGGTGGCGGCAACGTCGCGTGCATCACCATGCCGCAATACGCCGGCGCGCCAAACATCAAGGGGGTGTGATGATGGGCCTGCACAAACTGACTCAAGCGTTATTGCTGGTGCTTGCACCCCTGTGTGTGCAGGCCGCCGACACCGCCAGACCGGTGGTCAATCTGTACATCTGGGGCGAGTATCTGGCCCCGGATACGCTGAAGAATTTCGAGGCGCAGACCGGCATTCAGGTGGTTGCCGATCACTTCGATTCGCTGGAAACCGTGGAAACCAAACTGCTCACCGGGCGCAGCGGTTATGACCTGGTGCTGACCGCCGGCCAGCACCTGTCGCGGGCCATCGAGAGTGGCGCGATCCAGCCGCTGGACAAGGCGCAAGTGCCGCACTTTGCCGGGGTTGGCGAGGAGTTTCGCCAGCACATGGCGGTGTTCGATCCGGGCAACCGCTACGCCGGGATTTACGCCTGGGGCACCACGGGGGTGGGCTATCAGGAACAGGCGATCAAGCAGCGTCTGCCGCAGGCGCCGACCGACAGTTGGGCGATGCTGTTTGACCCGGCCGTGGTGGCGAAATTTGCCGATTGCGGGGTAAGTCTGCTCAACGATCCGAACGAAGTGTTCGCGGCGGTCATGAAGTACATGGGCCTGGACATCAACCGGCAGAACCTCGATGACCTGAAACTCGCCGAGCAGCAACTGGCGAAGATCCGCCCGTACATTCGCTACTTCGACAACGACCTGAACATCAGCGACCTGGCCAACGGCAACACCTGCGTGGCGATGTCGTGGAACGGCAACGTGGCGATTGCAGCAGGGCAGGCGCAAGCGGCGAACAAGCCGTTCCAGCTCAGCTACCGCATCCCCAAAGAGGGCACGTTGATCTGGTTTGACGCCATGGTCATTCCCAAGGATGCGCCGCATCCGCAGGCCGGGCTGGCGTTGATGGATTATCTGATGACGCCTGAGGTGATCGCGCCGATCACTGACACCATCCACTACGCCAATGCGATCACGGCGGCAGATGCTTTGGTTGACGCGTCGATCCGTAATGATCCGGGGACGTACCCGTCAGCGGCGGTGCGGGCTTCGCTGTACAGCAAGAACGACAATGGCAAGGCGTTCAATCGGGCTTTGATTCGGGCGTTCAGCAAGTTGAAGTCAGGTCTCTGATTTGAGGTTGAATCAAATGGTGCCTTCGCGAGCAGGCTCGCTCCCGCCTTTGCAACGCATTCCCCTGTAGGAGCTGCCGCAGGCTGCGATCTCTTGAAAAGCAAGATCAAAAGATCGCAGCCTGCGGCAGCTCCTACAGGGTTTTTGGTACGCGCCACAAATACCAGGCCGCCACCGTCCGATACGGGCTCCACGCCAAGCCGATCTCGATCATCTGCTTGCGCGTCGGCTGCACCTCCAGCCCCTTCAATCGGCGATAGCCCTCGCGCACGCCAAAGTCATCCGCTGGCAAAATATCCATGCGTTCCAGGCTGTAGATCAGCAGCATCTCCACCGTCCAGCGGCCAACCCCGCGCAGGCTGACCAGACGCTCGATCAACGTCTCGTCGTCCATCGCCAGCGCGGTGGGGTAGTCCGGTACCACGCCGTCCAGCGTTGCCTGGGCGATGCCCTGAATCGTTGCAATCTTGCCCGCCGAAAAGCCGCAGCCGCGCAGTCGATCAAAGTCGGTCGCGAGAATCTGTTCCGGCCGGGGAAACGTCTGCCCGGGAAACAGCGCCACCAGACGCCCGACAATCGCGTCCCCGGCCTTGACGTGCAGTTGCTGATAGGCAATCGCCCGCACCAGCGACTGATACGGATCACGCGTCGGGTGCGGTTGATGCAGGCAGGGGCCGACGGCGGCAATATGGCGCTGCCAGTCTGGGTCAAGTGCGGCCAGATGTTCGCTTGCCGCTTGATAGCACTCAGTCATGATCTTTCAGCAAACATCGCCATCCTTTGGAGAGAGTGTTCAAAACGCCAGGGGGCGCGTGAGCTGCACCGCAGCGTTTTCCAGCCTCAGCAGAAACGCCTTGCGCGGCTGCCCACCACCATAGCCGGTCAGTGAGCCATCCGCACCGATCACCCGATGGCACGGCACCACGATCGACAACCGATTGTGCCCGTTGGCCAGCCCCACCGCGCGACTGGCGCCGGGTTTGCCCAAACGTGCCGCGATGGCACCGTAGGTGCTGGTGTGGCCGTAGGGGATGTTCAGCAGTTCGTCCCAGACTTGCCGGTCGAACGCGCTGCCGGGCAGGTGCAGTGGCACGCTGAAGGCGCTGCGGGTACCGGCGAAATATTCCTTCAGTTGCTGTTCGATCTGCTGCAGATGCGCATTGTGCCCCGGTGCGACCACGTAGCCGTGACGGGCCTGCAATTCCTCGACTTCGCGGGTCAGCGCCGGGCGGTCGAGAAACTCCAGCAACACCAGTCCCCGACGTTCGGCCATGGCGATCATCGGCCCCAGTGGTGTGGTCAGGCGGGTGAACAGCAGCGGTTCACTGTTGGCCGCGCGGCCCGGGGTGATGTGGAAGGATTTCTGGAATGCGTCACGAAAACCGCTGAGTGATTCATAGCCGGAGTCAAACGCGGCGTGATCAATCGAGGCGCCCTGGCGAATGCCGCCCAGCGCCATGCCGAGCCGGCGGGTGCGCAGCCATGCATGGAAGGTCATGCCGAAATGCTGCTTGAACCAGCGTCGCAGCTTCAGCGGTTCGATGCCTTCGGCCAGCAACTGGGCGTCGCTCCAGCGCACCTCGGGGTCGGCATCGACGGCTTTGAGCAGGCGCTGCACCCAATCGGGTGCGATGGCTGCAGCGTCCAGCGGTTTGCAGCGCAGGCAGGCGCGATAACCGGCGCTCAGGCACTCATCGGCATGGGCGAAAAATTCGACGTTTTCCGGCTTCGGCTTGCGCGCCGTGCAACTGGGGCGGCAGAAGATCCCGGTGGTTTTCACGGCCGTGAAGAACACCCCTTCGTAGGCGGTGTCGCGTTCGAGCATGGCGCGAACCATCTCGGCGTGGGGCGGCAGCAGTGCGGTTTGTATGTTCATGGCCAGAGCTTAAATCCAGGATTTTGATGGCTCCACCGAAAAATCGACAGTGAATTTCCAGAACCTCTGAACTACCGTGTAGGAGCTGCCGCAGGCTGCGATCTTTTGATCTTGTTTCTTGAAATCAAAAGCAAAAGATCGCAGCCTTCGGCAGCTCCTACAGAGTGGGTGAGGTGTCGAGTTTATGCATCCGTTTTCGATTCAACATATTGATCACATCGTTCTGCGTGTCGCCGATCTGCAACGCAGTATCGATTTCTACCGCCAGGTCTTCGGCGCCGAGGTGGTCAGGCACAACGAACCATTGGGTCTGGTGCACCTGCGCGCCGGCACCTCGATGATCGACCTCGTCGACTTGCAAGGCGAACTGGGCAAAAAGGGTGGCGGGGCGGCCGGTACCGAGCGGCGCAATGTCGATCACTTCTGCCTGCGCATCGAGCCGTTCGATGAATTTGCGCTGACCGAGCACTTGCGGGCACACGGTCTGACCGTGGAAAAAGCCGCCCGACGCTTCGGCGCCGAGGGCTACGGCCTGTCGTTGTATTGCTTCGACCCGGACGGC
This sequence comes from Pseudomonas sp. m6p, assembly GCF_055760375.1. Taxonomy (NCBI): domain Bacteria; kingdom Pseudomonadati; phylum Pseudomonadota; class Gammaproteobacteria; order Pseudomonadales; family Pseudomonadaceae; genus Pseudomonas; species Pseudomonas sp. m6p. The sequence goes on along the minus strand of NZ_CM147084.1, from coordinate 3,053,471 downwards.
AATCAGGTCGAACTCAAAGGCCCGTCCGAGGCTTAAGCGCGTTTGGCGAACAACAGCACTGAAGCGGCCGCCGACAGCAGCCCTGCACAGCAACGGTTGAAGACCCGTTTGCCGCGCGGCTCGGCGAACCAGCGGCGCATGTGCAGGCCCATCCACGCATAGGCGCCGATCGCGATCCATTCCAGCAGCAGAAACAGTGCACCGAGCACGGCGAATTGCGCCGGCACCGGGCGGCTCGGGTCGACAAATTGCGGCAGGAACGCGGTGAACAGCAAAATCGCTTTCGGATTGCCCGCCGCCACCAGAAACTCCTGACGCGCCAGGCGCCAGAATCCCACCGACGCTCCCGCCATTTGCTGCTCGGCCTCGGGATTGGCGCGCCACAGTTGCCAGGCCAGGTACAGCAGATACGCCGCGCCGATGATCTTGATCGCATGGAACAGCCATTCCGAGGTCTGCAGCACCACTGACAGTCCGGCGCCGGCGAGGGCGATCATCCCGGCGAACGCGATAATCCGCCCGATACCGGCGGCGCAGGCCCGGCGATAGCCATAGCGGGTGGCATTGCTGACCGACAGCAAATTGTTCGGGCCGGGGGCCATGTTCAAGGCAAAGCAGGCCGGAAGAAACAGCGTAAGCGTGGCGAGATCCATGGATGTGGGCTCCAGAAGCGATGCCGCATTTTTATCACAGGCGGCGGCCGCGTTGACCCATACAGTCTCGCGGCGCTGTCGCGGTACAGCCTTGGCAGTCCCTTCAATCCAGTCGAACTTTTCCGATTGGCCGGAACTCTCAAAAGTCTGAAGGCGCTGGTTTCGTCAGAAAAATCTATGCGCCAAGTCAGAAAAAGGCGTTTGCCGTGTAATATTCGTCCAAAGCTGCAAACACCCTGCCGGCCCCGAAGCGGCCCCACCAAGAGCGATTTACATGCAAGCAAAGGCCCGTGAAGTTTATGTGCCGCCGGTGCTGCAAGATCTGCGAGCCGGCACTGCCGAACTGCACATCGCACTGGAAAAACGTCTTCCTTTTTTCTCCAATACCCTCGATTCCAACGCTTTCGTACGGTTGATGCAGGCTTATTACGGTTTTTATCGGCCACTGGAAAGCGCATTGCTCGACAGCGGCGCGATCCCGGTGGATTTCGATCTTGCGCCACGCCTCAAATCGCAGATTTTGCTCGATGACTTGCAGGCTCTGGGTCTCACGACCGAGACCATCGCCCGTTTGCCACAGTGTCAGACGTTGCCCGTGATCGACTCCGGGCCGACTTGCCTGGGTGTGTTGTACGTGCTGGAAGGGGCAACCCTCGGCGGGCAGATCCTGCGTCGCGAAATCGCTTCGCGGCTGAGCCTGGACGCCGACAATGGCGCGGCATTCCTCGACGTTTACGGCGCTGCCACCGGCCGCCGTTGGCGCGATTTCATTGATTACCTGGGCAGTCGACGGCTGAGTGCGGATGAACGTGAAGCCGTGGTTGCGGCGGCCCAATCCACATTCAGTTGTTTCGAGCGCTGGCTCGAAAGCCGGGAGGTACTGGCATGAACCCGCAAGACCAAGAAGCCTTTGAAGAACTGCTGGCCAACTGTGCCGACGAACCGATCCGCTTTCCGGGTGCCATCCAGCCCCATGGCCTGTTGCTGACCCTGAGCGAGCCGGCGCTGGAAATCATTCAGATCAGCGCCAACGTCGAGACCCTCTTGGCACGGCCGGCGCAGGAGCTGATCGGCCAGCCGCTGCACAGTCTGTTGGGTGAAGCGCCTGCCGCCGCTGTGCGCGATGCGCTGCAGCAACCGGTGTTCGCCGATGCCGGACCGCTGCATTTCCGCCTCAACGGCACCGCGTTCGAAGGTCTGCTGCACCGTCATCAAGGCGTGTTGATTCTGGAACTGGAAATCCACGTCGAAAACTTCCAGCCGCGTAACGTCGCCGGCAACCAGACCCATCTGGGACGCATGCTCCAGCGCTTGCAAGCAGCCACCACATTGCAGGCGCTGTATGACATCAGCGTCAAGGAAATCCAGGCGATGACCGGTTACGACCGGGTGCTGATCTACCGCTTCGAGGAGGAGGGCCACGGCCAGGTGATCGCCGAGGCGTCGGATCCGTCGATGGAAGTGTTCAACGGCCTGTTCTTCCCGGCCTCGGACATCCCCGAGCAAGCGCGCGAGCTGTACCGCACCAACTGGCTGCGGATCATCCCCAATGCCGATTACCAGCCGGTGCCGCTGGTGCCCAAGCTGCGCCCGGACACCCAGACCCCGCTGGACCTGAGTTTCGCCACCCTGCGCAGCGTCTCGCCGATTCATTGTCAGTACATGAAGAACATGGGCGTTCTGTCGTCGATGAGCATCTCGCTGCTCAAGGGTGACAAACTCTGGGGCCTGATCAGCTGTGGCAATCGCCAGCCGCTGCATGTGCCGCACGAGTTGCGCAGTGCCTGTCAGACCATCGGTCAGGTACTGTCGCTGCAGATCAGCGCGATGGAGGCGCTGGAACTCAGCCGTCAGCGTGAAGAAAAGGTCGAGGCACTGGCATTGCTCAAACAGGCCATGATCGACTCGCCGGAAAATGTCTTCGATGGTCTGGCGCAGCAACCGCAAGTGCTGATGGCGCTGGCCGGGGCCGGGGGCATTGCGATCATCGAAGACAAGCAGTTGCACCGTTACGGTAATTGCCCGGAGCCAGAAGACATTCGCGCCCTGCACAAGTGGCTGCAGGAAACCGGCGAGCCGGTGTTCGCCAGTCATCATCTGGCCAGCGTCTACCCGCCAGCCGCGCAGTTTCAGCAAGTGGCCAGCGGCGTGCTCGCCATGAGCCTGCCCAAACCGGTGGACAACGGCGTGTTGTGGTTCCGCCCCGAGGTCAAGGAGAACATCAACTGGAGCGGTGATCCGCGCAAGCCGCTGGATCTGGAAAACTCCGATGCCGGCCTGCGTCTGCGCCCGCGCACTTCGTTCGAAATCTGGAAAGTCGAGATGGCCGGGATCTCTACCAAGTGGAGCCACGGCGATCTGTTTGCGGCCAATGACCTGCGCCGCTCCGCACTGGAAAACGACCTGGCCCGGCAGGTGCACCGCGAGCAGGAAGCGGTGCGCGCCCGTGATGAGCTGGTGGCGGTGGTGTCCCATGACCTGCGCAACCCGATGACCGTGATTTCGATGCTCTGCGGCATGATGCAGAAGACTTTCAGTTCCGACGGCCCGCACACCTCGCGGCGCATCTCCACCGCGATCGACACCATGCAGCAGGCCGCCGGGCGGATGAACACGCTGCTCGAAGATTTGCTCGACACCTCGAAAATCGACGCCGGGCGCTACACCATCGCCCCGCAGACCTTGGACGTCGGGCAGATGTTCGAGGAAACCCAATCCCTGCTTGGGCCGCTGGCGCTGGACAAGGACATCAGCATCTCGTTCCAGGCCGACCCCGACCTGAAAATCCATGCCGACCCGGAGCGCCTGTTTCAGGTGCTGTCGAACCTGATCGGCAACGCGATCAAGTTCACCCCGCGCAAAGGCTCAGTGGGCGTACTGGCCAAGTCTGACGGCAGGGAAATCGTGTTTACGGTGCGCGATACCGGTGAAGGCATTCCCAAGGAAAACCTGGCGCGGGTGTTTGACCGCTACTGGACGGTGAAGGAGGGCAACCCGACCGGAACCGGACTGGGTTTGTACATCACGCAGGGGATTGTTGAGGCCCATGGCGGGCGCATCGAGGCCAGCAGTGAGCCGGGTGAGGGTACGGAGTTTCGGTTTACCGTGCCGGCGATGGTCGGGAGCGACTGACAGCCGTGAATCGTGACAGAACACAGCCCGGCAGGCGCTGGCCGGCCGGGCTGTGGGTCTACTCAGCGTGGCGATTTTGCGGGTCTTCAGTCCAGACCATGCAGCGCGCTGAATGCTTCTTTCGACAGCGGATTGAACCGGTTCTTTCGTATCTCGCTGATCGCATACAAGGCACGGCCCGTGCGGCCATTTCCATCACCAAAACCGTGGAAGCCAACCACTGTGCCGAGTAGCTGTTTGCTGAAGTGCTCGTGAGCGGTGTCCAGTTTCTTCAAATGCTCCTGCATCACGGCAAAGCCACTGATGCTACTGGCGTATTTCTTGTCGTTGACGCCTACACGAACAATGTCCGAGGTGGCAGGTGCGATGCTGACATGTAGCTGTCTGATCACGTCGGGGTCGGTCAACGCCTTATTGCTGTTAGCGTACTCTCGCAAGACGGCCACGATGCTGGCGAGATCGTTGCCCGGAGAATTCGAGGCATGAACGATCCAGGCGCCGGCTCGTTGGGCGTTATCGGTGAAGCCTTGAACGTTGTAGTTCGACTCTGGCAGCACACCGTTGTAAGGGGCTTTTCCCAGATCCTGTCTCAGCAGATTCTGCTGATGGCCCTTCATGTAGTTGACCTTGCGGGCCTCGATCTCGCTGACCGTTTCCAGCAAGTCGGTATATCCCTTGCCCGCCGAGCGTGCGGCCTGGAGATCGATACCGTTTTTTGCCAAGACTGTCGCCAGCAGTTCATCGATTGCCGTTTTGCCGATCAACGCTTCAAGCTCCTGAGCTTTTTGCAGCCTTCGCGTAGTGTCTATAACGGCTTTGTTGAAGAGGTGTTCCAGCTCCGCAGGGCTGGCGGTTTTCGGTAAAGGAATTTTCGTGTCTGTCAGGCGAGTGAGGATTTGGCTGGCACTTTCGAGGGTGTCATCCTTGAACAGTGCCCGCGCATGAGCCACCGTCGGCAATGTCATGCGAATCTCGGCCGCCGCGCCGGACTTGCTCAACGCTTTGACCAAGTCGTAGGAGCCACTGCTGGTGGTCGTCAGTCGACGCAACTGGCGGGCTGCTGTCATGCTGATCGAACTGCCAGCGTGGCTGAGTTTCAGCGCGCTTTTGCCTGCCAGCTTCCCGGCGCCGACGATCACTTGGGGAACACCGTCGACGGGGTTGAAGATTGACACCAGAACGCTGCCGGCCACGCGCCCGAGGCTTAGCAGCCTGGTGCTGCTTGCCACTGCCTTTGCCAACGCTCCGGCCGCCCCGATAAAGACAAAGGACACCGCGAGGGCGTCGATGACGCAACTGAAGGCGGCCCCACTGCGTTTATCCGGATCATCCGAAGTCAGTTGCTGGATACAGCCTCTGAATGGAATGAAGATGTTCAGAATGATGTTGGCAACGCGCTCGTACGCTTCCTGCTTTTCCTCGTATTCAGTCTGGTCATAGCCCATCCGGTAATATTCGTTGTAGGTGATGGGCGGGTTCTTTTGCGCAATGAAGTCGGCAATGTCTTTCAGCCTCGGCGATTGGTAACTTTCCATTGGCGATGTGTACCAGGCCGATTCTTCGTAGTGCGGCGCAAATTGACCAAACCGATCAAGCAGCATGCCAAACTCATGAACATCTGCATGCTCGGCCAGTTCCCAGTGGCGGCGCGGCAGTAATTTATTGATGTCCGCTTGTTCGCTCTGACTAGGCGTTGCACCCTGGAAGTAGGCTGCGTGCTCGGTAATGATGTTTTCCAGATAGGTAAGGCGCGGGAAATTCCCGGTCTTGCCGTTGATCGGCCCGTCGAAGCTTGCGGTGTCTTCATTAAATGCGTAGCCGCTGGCGAAAGCCTCGGCCAGGCGCTCGCTTTTGCGGCACACTCCCTGTAACGGGAACAACTCAAAGCAATGGTTTTTCGATTTGTGACGACACAGGATGACCACCCCGTGCGGGGAGAAGTGGTCGGCGCTGTGACCGGGGATATTGCGGTTGCCGCGCACCAGGTAGAGCGTTGAAGCGCCCTGTGTCAGTGCTTCTCGATCACTCATGCCGAGCCGGGAGAATGCCAGCCGGATCATGGTGCTGATTCCCGACTTGAAGGTTTCGTGCTGCGGCTTGAGCTTATCGGCATACAACTGATTGATTGGCGCAAGGCTGGCCAAATCTGGATGCACGTCATGCAAATTGCGCTTGGTCGATGTGCTGGTGAGGTTTTTACGGTGTAACTGGTTGGCAAGATAAAGATTGATCACCGTGTCGCTGATCAGTCCCCCTTTATTGTGCGGCGAACGAAATACCTCCTGATGATGGTCGATGTCGGCATCGAACAGCGTTTGCTGGGCCAGTTTTCTTCGGCTGACCGGCGCAGCGGTTATCGACTTCAGCGCCGCCTCCAGTTCATCGGCATACGTGTTGTAGCGATTCACTGCCGCTGTTGCGATTTGTTCTTCCGATAATGCCGAGTCTTCACGGAGCATTACCTCGTTGATGTTTGCCCAATCCAGCACGCATTGCAGATTGAGTAATTGATGCAGGGCGCGTTGTGCATCGCTGAGCGGCGCAAGTGCGGCAAACTTCATCAGTTGCTCATAAGACAGTTTGCGCGACAAGCCGGGAGCGATCCTTTCTGTCAGCATGACCGCCTTGCGCAACATGACCCAGCCTGGTTAACCGATCAGCAGTGTCGGCGGTGTAACGACCAGAAACTCCGGTGATTGCCCCGCCAGCACCAGTTCCACTGCCAGGTAAGCGGCGAACGGACTGACGCGGTTGATCTGCTCAAAATGGCCTTTGAGACGTGTCCGCGCCTGCGCCGGGGTTTCATGCACATACAGCGATTCATAACGCAGACTTCGATGAGTTTCGACCCGCTCATCCGAGCCCATGTCCAGGTCCAGCACGACCGCGGCGAGCAGCAACCGGCTGCGGGTGACCTCCGTTACCGTGTGTGCCTTGCCCTCGATCAGAAGTGCATCGAAACAACTCTGAGCCAGACTTTTTGCCTCGCTCGTTTGCATCAGAATTTCCCACGCCAGTCGCGGATCTTCCTGCAGCAAGGCGCCGCTTCTCTTCTTGAGCAGCACATCCGTCAGGTAGTTGATCAACGGCTCGGAATACCGCCCCGAGTCAGCCATCAACGTTCGCACGACCTGCATGATCACAGGATACTGCTCCGGCTCGACTATCAGGGCGACATCCTGAGTCTCTTCGGAAATACCCCAGTAGTTAGCGAATTTTGGCGGCGCGGGCATTTTAAAGTTCAGGTAGTCGATCAGGTTTGCAAGGTCTGCGTAGTCGTTGGGCGGATCGATTTCCTGAAATGCAAGCCAGTTGCGCAGTGGCACGGTGGCGCTGGAGGAAATAATGCCGCCAGAACGCCATGCGGTTTTCGACAAGAGTTCGATATCGTTCCGTAAAGACTCGATCTCATACAGTTCATCGGTAATGATAGTGTAGTGGATGTAAAAACCCGTAGCGCCGAACTCTTCATAGGCGGCGTAAACTTCACCATTGCTTCTGACCATAAAGAAGTGATCGGCAGGCAGGTCGAAGGAGGCAATGAATTCAATGAATTCTGGATGTTTGCTGAGTGAGCGCAGCAATAATTTGCCGGCGAGATGTTCACTGTCGAAACGGCTTCCCGAAACAACTTCCGTAGCGAGTTGCATGAAGTTTTCTTCAGCACGAAAGGCTTGCCGAAGGAAGTTTCGGTTCTCCAGAGCCTTGGCGATGTTCAGTCGTTCAGCTTCGTCGGCCGATGCAGGGGCAGTTGCAAAAAGGTTGCGATTAATGTCCATATTGACTTCTTCTGGTTCGGGTTATGTAGCGCAGCAGTCAGCCAAGTTGAATTGGCGGGTTGTGAAGTGGTCGGGAATATAAAACGTCGCGCAATGTTGGTGTTTCATTTTGAGTTGCTAGTTGTTATTAAAAGTATCGAGATGTCTGCGCGAAGTATTAAGTGGCAACAGAAACTTCTTCTCCGGCTTCAAGTGCCTGAGTTGTGGCGCGGGTCGTGGGTGATTTTGTTCAATACGCGAGCCGGCGGCACTGTTTACTGTTGGCGCCTTGTTCCCCAATTGCAGCAGGTGCGTAATGAGTCTGATTGTGTCGATGGCGGCGTTTGCGCTGGTGGCGTCCATAACCCCGGGGCCGGTGAATATCGTCGCGCTGAGTTCCGGAGCGCAGTATGGCTTTCGGGCCAGTCAGCGGCACGTGGCGGGGGCGACGCTGGGCTTTGTGCTATTGCTGGTGCTGATGGGGTTGGGCCTGCATGAAGTCCTGAAACTGTGGCCATTCCTGACCCGGGTGGTGCAATTGGCCGGGGTGGCGTTTCTGTTGTTCATGGCCTGGAAGCTGGCTGCCGATGACGGCCAGTTGCATGCCGGCGAAGCGGGGCGGGCGCCGTCGATGCTGTACGGCGCGGTGATGCAATGGCTCAACCCGAAAGCGTGGCTGGCCTGTGTGGCAGGAATGGGCGCGTTTGTCGCCGATGGCGAGGCGCGGCTGGTCTGGCAGTTCGCCGCAGTGTATCTGGTGATCTGTTATCTGTCGGTCGGTTGCTGGGTGTACGCCGGAACGTTTTTGCGGGGGTATCTGGGCAATCCGGCGGGGATGCGCCTGTTCAATCGCTTGATGGCTCTGTTGCTGGCGGCGAGCGCGGTTTATCTGCTGTTACCGTGAGCCCGAAGTCGATGGTCAGCCGCGATATTGGCCGGGTGTCGCGGCCAGATGCTGTTTGAACGCGCGCTGAAAATGCGCCTGATCGGCAAACCCTGCTTCCAGTGCAACATCGGCAATCAGCTGGCCGCTGCGCAGGCGTTCGCGGGCAAACTGGATGCGCTGGTTGACCAGGAACGCGTGCGGCGTCATGCCGTAATGCTGTTTGAATGCACGGATCAGATACGACGGTGACAACTGTGCCGCCGTGCAGATGTCCTCCAGGCTGAGCAGGTCGGTGCAGTGTTCGCGGATGAAGTCGGCAGCGCGTTCGAGCTTGAAATTCGGTTCACGCTGCGGTGGTTCAGCCGGGTTCAGGCGTAGTTGCAGATCGCTGAAAAACTCCACCGCTGCGCTGTGTTTGCGCAGTACGTCCTGCTGCTCGTCGACCAGTGTGGCGTACAGCGCTCGCAGGTCACGAAACAGTCGCGGGTCATCCAGATGAGTATTGGAAAACCGCCGAAACTCAAGCTCCGCACTGAACCCCAGTTGATGCTGCAGATCCGTCAGCCACGGCGTCTCGACATACAACATCAAGTACGACCACGGCTGATCATCGATCGGATTGCAGGCGTGCACGTCGCCCGGATTCATCAGCACCACGGTGCCGGCGGCCACTTCGAATGTCGATTGCTCATGCACATAAATGCTGCGCCCGGCCGTGATCGCGCCGATGGAAAAGTGCGCATGGGAATGGCGTGAGTAGCAGACCTCACGACCATCGGCAATGGCCCGCGCTTCGATGAAGGGCAGGGCATCGTCCCGCCAGAAGCGTGGGGCTTTTTGAGGGTTTTTGGCGGCAGCGTGTTTCATCGTTATGGTTCCCGGCAGGCCAGACCCGGAGTGTATTAGCTCTGGCCGGCAAAGGCCCGCTCCAGTTCGGCGATGTCGAGTTTTTTCATCGTGAACATGGCCTGCATCGCCCGTTGCGACTTGCTGGTGTCGGGGTCCAACATCATGTGCATGAACGCCACCGGCACGATCTGCCACGACACCCCGAACTGATCCTTGAGCCAGCCGCATTGCTGGGCCTCGACCGGGCCACCGGCCGACAGATTGCCCCAGAAATGGTCGACTTCTTCCTGATTCTGGCAGTTGACCTGAAACGAAATGGCTTCACTGAACTTGAACAGCGGCCCGCCGTTGAGGCCGGTGAAGGTCTGGCCGTCGAGTTCGAAGCTGACGGTCATCACCGCGCCTTCCGGCTTGCCGTGAAATTCCTCGCCGACCTTGCTGTAGTGGGTGAGGCCGGTGATATTCGAATGATCGAAGATCGAGCAATAGAACTTCGCAGCCGCTTCGGCCTGATCGTCGAACCACAGGCACGGCGTGATTTTCTGGAAACGTTGCATGGCAGTCATCCTCGGCAGGTTAGACACGCAGGATTTACAGCGTAGTCAGTCCTTGGTCGACTGGCGGTGCCGTAGATCGACAAGTGCAGTGCAATTCAGCAACACCCTGAACCTGTGGGAGCTGGCTTGCCAGCGATGAGGCCGGCACCTTCAGAAGTGATGTTGCCTGAGCCACCGCCATCGCTGGCAAGCCAGCTCCCACAATGTCTGTGACTCAGTCAGGATGTGCAGGAAGTCAGCGCCGTTCGGCGATCATCAGTAACGACTGCGGCACCGGGCTTTGCGGATGCTGCGGCTCTTGCAGGCTGACCAGGTGAAACCCGGCCATGTCCAGCGCGTTGCACCAGCTCGACAGCGTGCGGAAATACCACGGCATCGGCTGCCACTGGCCCTTGAACGCGGCGAACGATTCTTCACGCCACCCATCCTGATAATTGCCGGCCGCCACGGCCCACGGATGCAGGGTCTGAATGATCATGGTGCCGCCCGAAACCAGCAACGCATGCATGGCGGCGAGCAATGGAATGATGTCCTGATGCAGCAGCGAGAAGTTGGCGCAGATCAAATCGTAATCACGGCCAATAGCGCCTTCGGCCTCGACCAGCGTCTGGTAACTGGCGACACGCACATTGGCTGAACCGGCCGCGCGTGCCGCCTCGATCAGCCTCGCATCACCGTCGACACCCACCGCATCGATGCTGCGATCCGCCAGCGCGCGCAACAACCAGCCTTCGCCGCAACCCAGATCCAGCACGCGTTCCGGTTGGCGGCCCATGATCGCCAGCAGGATCGCCTGATCGGTGACCTGCTGGCGGCTTTCGATGGCACCGCTGCGGATCACCTCGATCCAGGCATCAGCGTTGGCGTGCCAGCTCTGTAACAAGGTGGATTCAGGGGAGGACATGGCGCTGTCTCCGGCAAAGGGCAAATTGTGAGCGTTCGCTTGTACGGCTGCTATGTTCAAAGGCTGAACAGAGTCTGACAGAGGATAGACACCATGACCCCATTAACCGGCGGTTGCCTGTGCGGCGATGTTCGCTTCGAAGCTGCGGGCCAACCTTACCGCATCGGCATTTGCCATTGCCTCGACTGCCGCAAACATCACGGCGCATTGTTTCACGCATCGGCAATATTTCCCGAGAAGGCGGTGACCGTCAGCGGGACTCTCGGCGAGTATCAAGGGCGGGTGTTTTGCCCGCGCTGTGGTTCGCCAGTACTTGCACGTTCGGAGGATGAGATTGAAGTGAATGTCGGCTCGCTGGACGAGCCGAACCGGTTCAAGCCGACGTATGAGCTGTGGACCATCCGCCGGGAGTCATGGTTGCCAGCGCTGCCGCTGGCGCACCACTACGAACGTGATCGTGAAGGGACGGGCCGTACCGAGGCGTAGTACGCAGTCAAGCCAATCACCCAGTCCCCTGTGGGAGCTGGCTTGCCAGCGATGAGGCCGGCGCATCCACAATTGATGTTGCCTGATCCACCGCCATCGCTGGCAAGCCAGCTCCCACAATGATGTGTGTCACCCGCGAATAAACGCCAACAAATCCGCATTGATCGTCGGCGCCTCGGTTGTCGGCATTCCGTGCGGGAAGCCCGGATACGACTTCAGCGTGCCATTTGGCAGCAGTTTCGCCGACAAAGGCCCCGAGTTCGCATACGGCACGATCTGGTCGTCTTCGCCGTGCATTACCAGCACCGGCACGGTGACTTTTTTCAGGTCTTCGGTGAAGTCGGTCTGGGAGAACGCGACGATCCCGTCGTAATGCGCTTTGGCGCCGCCGATCATGCCCTGACGCCACCAGTTGCCGATGATCCCTTCCGAAGGTTTTGCTCCCGGGCGGTTATAGCCATAGAAAGGACCGCTGGGAATGTCGCGATAGAACTGCGCGCGATTGGCCGCCAGTTGTGCCTGAAAATCATCGAACACCGATTTCGGCAACCCACCGGGATTGCTTTCGGTCTGGACCATCAACGGTGGCACCGCGCTGATCAACACGCCTTTGGCCACGTTGTCCTGCCCATGTCGGGCGATGTAGTGGATGACCTCACCGCCGCCGGTGGAGTGGCCGACATGCACCACGTTCTTCACCCCCAGATACTGAACCACCGCCAGCGCATCGTCGGCGTAATGGTCCATGTCGTGGCCGTCCCAGACCTGGCTCGAACGTCCATGGCCCCGACGGTCATGGGCAATCACCCGAAAGCCCTGGCCCAGGAAGAACAGCATCTGCGCATCCCAGTCGTCCGAGCTGAGTGGCCAGCCGTGGTGGAAGTGGATCACCGGAGCGTCCTTCGGGCCCCAGTCCTTGTAGAAGATATCCACGCCGTCTTGAGTGGTGACAAATCCCATGTTCGCGACTCCTGACCAATGTGATGGGTGACCGCGCTCGTCGCAAACCGGTGGTGCTGGCTCGGGTGAGCGCCGTTATCAGCCAGAAGATTAAAGTCGACATTTTTACGTTGAGGCATGACCGGTGGTCGCAACGTCTGGCTTGCGGCGCAATTTGGGCTTTGCTGAAAGGGATAAGCCGAGGCGCGCACTGGCTTCGATGGCCGTAGCGACGCCCCTTCAGAACACCGTGAGTCTGAGGAAAATCCCCGATGCTGACCTTGAATATCAATGGCAAGGATCAGGAACTCGATGTGCCGGCAGACATGCCGCTGCTCTGGGTCCTGCGTGATGTGGCGCACCTGACCGGTACCAAATTCGGCTGTGGCATGGCCCAGTGCGGTGCCTGCACCGTACACGTTGATGGGGCACCGTTGCGTGCCTGTATCACGCCCGCCACTGCCGTGGCCAACGGTCAGAAAATCCTCACCATCGAAGGCCTGTCCACCGACGGCTCGCACCCGGTGCAGCAAGCCTGGGCCGAACTCGACGTGGTGCAATGCGGTTACTGTCAGTCCGGGCAGATCATGTCTGCCGCCGCGCTGCTTGCGAAAATCCCCAAACCTACCGACAGCGATATCGATCAGGCGCTCTCCGGCAACATTTGCCGCTGCGGCACCTATCCGCGAATCCGCGCAGCAGTGAAACGTGCGGCCGAAATTGGCTGATTGGGAGATAGACGATGAACAGTCCTGTATCGCGTCGCGGCTTTCTCAAGGGCAGTGCCGTGCTGGGTGGCGGTCTGGTGGTGGCGTTTGTCGTGCCCGGTGCCCATCGGTTTGCGCGGGCAGCGGAGAATGAAGGCAAGGTCTTCGCGCCGAATGCGTTTTTGCGTATCGCCGCCGACAACAGCGTGACGGTGTTGCTCGGGCATTCGGAAATGGGCCAAGGCATCTGGACTGGCCTGACCATGTTGATCGCCGAAGAACTGGACGCCGATTGGTCGACGATCCGCGTCGAACACTCGCCGGCCTCGGCGGCCAATTACGGCATGCCGGCATTTGGCGGAATGCAGATTACCGGCGGCTCGACTTCGACCTGGATGGAGTTCGACCGTTACCGGCTGGCCGGGGCCACGGCGCGGCAGATGCTGGTGGAAGCGGCGGCCAAGCGCTTCAACGTCGCTGCGTCGACGATTCGCACCGAATCGGGCGTAGTGATTGCCGGCGATAAACGCGCGACGTACGGCGAACTGGCGGACGCTGCCGGGCAACTGCCAGTGCCGGATCCGAAGTCAATCACCTTCAAGGAGGCCAAGGACTGGAAGGTCATCGGCAAACCGACCAAACGCCTCGACACCCCGGAGAAAATCACCGGGCGCGCCAAGTTCGGTATGGACGTGCAGTTCGACGGCTTGATGACGGCGATGGTCGCGCGGGCGCCGGTGTTCGGTGCCACGGTCAAATCCTTCGAGGGCGCCGAGGCGCTGGCGGTGCCCGGCGTGCACAAAGTGGTGCAGGTGCCGACGGGCGTGGCGGTGATCGCCGAGCATTATTGGGCGGCGAAACTTGGTCGCGATGCGTTGAAGGTCGATTGGGAACTTGGGCCGCACGCTGACCTGAGCAGTCAGGGCCTGCTCGACAGTTTCCGCAAACTGGCAGCGACACCGGGCACTTCCGCCAGTCAGGCCGGGGATCCGCAGGGCACCTTCAATAAAGCGGCGAAGAAAATCGACGTCGAGTACAGCGTGCCGTATCTGGCGCATGCACCGATGGAACCGCTCAACTGCACGGTGAAGATCAGCGCCGACAAGTGCGAAATCTGGACCGGCACGCAATTCCAGACCCTCGACCAGATGGTCGCCGGCAAGATCACCGGGCTCAAACCGGAGCAGGTGGAGATTCACACCGAGTTTCTGGGCGGCGGTTTCGGGCGCCGGGCCAATCCGACTTCGGACTTCGTCGCTGAAGCCGTGCAAGTGGCGAAAGCTGCCGGGATGCCGGTGAAAACCGTGTGGTCCCGTGAGGATGATATTCGCGGCGGTTATTACCGCTCGATGTTCCTGCATCAGGCGCGCATCGGCCTCGACGGGCAGGGCATGCCGTTGAGCTGGCAGCATGTGCTGGTCGGTCAATCGATCATGGCCGGCACCATGCTCGAACAGACCATGGTCAAGAACGGTATCGACGCAACCTCGGTCGAAGGCGTGGCCGACAGCCCGTATATCAAGGGCCTGGCCCATCAACAGGTTGAACTGCATTCGCCGCAGACCGGGATCAATGTGTTGTGGCTGCGTTCGGTGGGGCACAGCCACACCGCGTTCGTCATGGAGTCGCTGATCGATGAAATGGCCACGGCGGCCGGCAAGGACCCGGTGGAATACCGGCGAACGTTGCTCAAGGATCATGCGCGCCATCTCGGCGTGCTGAATCTGGCGGTGGAGAAGGCCAACTGGACAGCGCCATTGCCGGACGGGCATGCGCTGGGCGTGGCGGTGCACGAGTCGTTCGGCAGTTATGTGGCGCAGGTGGCCGAGGTCTCCCAGGACAATCTGGCGATCCGCGTGCACCGCGTGGTGTGTGCGGTGGATTGCGGGATCGCGGTCAATCCGCAGAGCATCGCGGCGCAGATGGAATCGTGCATCACCTTTGGCCTGGGCATGGCGCTGCACAGCAAGCTGACGGTCAAGGACGGCGCGGTGGTGCAATCCAATTATCACGACTATCAGGTGCTGCGCCTCAATGAGATGCCGCTGGTCGAAGTGCATATCGTGCCCAGCAGCGACAAGCCCGGGGGCATCGGTGAGGCGGGGGTTCCGCCCACCGCGCCGGCGGTGGCCAACGCGGTGTATGCACTGACCGGGCAACGTTTGCGTGAACTGCCGCTGCAACTGTCGGGGGTGTGAGATGAAACGACATCTGCTATTGGGCACGGTGATTCTGCTCGGGCTGGGCGGCTATGCTTCGGACCTGTTCGCCGATGATCAGGAGGCGCTCAAGGCGTTCGGCACGGTGCAGAAGGTGTTCCAGAGCCCGCGTTGCCAGAACTGCCACATTCCCGGCGACTCGCCGCTGCAATTCGATGCCGGCAAACCGCACGCGATGAATGTCGTGCGCGGCATGGACGGCAAGGGTGCCGCCGGTTTGCCTTGCGCCACCTGTCATGCCGAGCGCAACCCGCCGGACAGTTATGGCCCGCATGCGCCTCCGGGGGCGCCGCACTGGAGCCTGCCACCGGCGGCGCACAAGATGGCCTGGATTGGCCTGCCGCCGGACAAGTTGTGCGCGATGATCAAGGATCGTTCCAGCAACGGCGACCGTGATTTTGCCGCGCTGATCAAACATGTCAGCGACGACAAACTGGTGCTGTGGGGCTGGAATCCCGGAGCCGGGCGCACGCCGGTGCCAGTGCCGCATGACATTTTTGTGGCCCAGTTCAAGCTTTGGGCCGATGCCGGCGGGCCGTGCCCGGTGGCGGGCGGCTGAGTGTGTGAGTCGCTGGCGATTCAAGCTACTCTAACGGTCGTTGACCCTGATGGAGTGCGTGATGCTGGCCCCGATCAAACCTGCCAATGAAGCTGTGCGAATCCAGGCATTGCACGGACTGAACGTCCTGGACTCTGCACCCGAAGAACGTTTCGACCGTTTGACGCGTCTGGCCAAACGGCTGTTCAACGTGCCGATTGCGTTGGTCACGCTGGTCGACAAGGATCGGCAATGGTTCAAGTCGTGCGTCGGCCTCGACGTCAACGAAACCCCGCGGGATGTGTCGTTCTGTGGGCACGCGATTCTTCAGGATGAATTGCTGCTGGTGCCGGATGCCAAGCAAGACAAACGCTTTCATGACAATCCACTGGTGACCGGCGAGCCGAACATCCGTTTTTACGCGGGCTACCCGCTGACCGTGCCCAACGGCAACAAGATGGGCACGCTGTGCCTGATCGACACCAGGCCGCGCGAGCTCGATGACGAGGAGCGCGGGCTGTTGCGCGATCTGGCTGGCATGGCCGAGCAGGAATTGATGGCGGTGCAGATGGCGAACATGGACGAGCTGACGCTGCTGTCCAACCGCCGTGGCTTCAAGGCCCTTGCTCAGTATGCGCTGGAGGCCTGCAAGCACCGGGACAAACCGGCGACGCTGCTGTTTTTCGATCTCAATGACTTCAAACACATCAATGATCACTATGGGCATGCCGAAGGCGACAGTGCGCTGAAGACCTTCGCCGACGTGCTGCGCATCGCTTTTCGCGAGAGCGACGTGGTCGGGCGCTTGGGCGGTGACGAGTTCGTGGCGCTGCTGACCGGCTCCAGTCACGTCGAAACCACGGCGATCATGGCGCGGCTCAAGGATATCCTCGACGAGCGCAATACGATGTTGCAACGCGGCTACGACATCCGCTTCAGCGTCGGCCAGATCGAATACGATCCACAACGCCATGACACGGTGGATCGGCTGTTGGCGGATGCTGACGAGGCGATGTATGCGCACAAGCAGGCGTTGAAACGGCGCTGATTCGGGCCTCATCGCCGGCAAGCCAGCTCCCACAGATTTCGCGGGTGCTCACAAAATCCAGCCACACCGCAGAACCTTGTGGGCGCTGGCTTGCCAGCGATAGCGTCCGGTAAGGCGCCACACTTTTATTTGGCAAACAACTGTCCGATATCCTTGAACGCCTTGAACTCCAGCGCATTGCCACACGGGTCGAACAGAAACATCGTCGCCTGTTCGCCCACCAGGCCCTGAAAGCGAATCCCCGGCTCAATCACAAATCGCGTGCCCAACGACGTCAGGCGTTCGGCCAGCGCCTGCCATTGCGCCATCCCCAGCACCACCCCGAAATGCGGCACCGGCACGTCATGCCCGTCCACGGCATTGGTGTGGGCGGCTTCATGTGCAGCGTTTTTCGGCGCCAGATGAATCACCAGTTGATGGCCGAAGAAGTTGAAGTCGACCCAGTGTGCGCTGGAACGACCTTCCTCCAGCCCGAAGACTTCGCGGTAAAAATGCCGTGCGGCGGCCAGGTCATAGACGGGGATGGCCAGATGAAAAGGGTTGAGCTGCATGGGGAATTCTCAATCAAGGGGAAGTTGTTTGAGTCTAGTGCTGTGAAAGGTGATTGAAAGACGATATTTTTTGCGCCGAGCTCAAATTATTTCGATCAGTCGAGGTGCGCATGCTGCGTGAACTGAAGACCTTTCTCGCGGTGGCGCGCCATGGCACGTTTGCCGCTGCCGGGCTGCACATCGGCTTGACGCAGTCTGCAGTCAGCGCGCAGATCCGCAATCTCGAACAGGCCTTGGGTATTCGCCTGTTCGACCGCACCGGTCGTCAGGCGACGCTCAATCCGGCCGGGCAACGCGCCGTGCCGATGGCGCAGGAAATGCTCGCGATTTTCAACCGCATGGGCGAGAGCGAGGAGGTCAGCGAGTTTCGCGGCGAGCTGAGAATCGGTGCCGTGGCCACCGCACAGACCGGGATGCTGCCTCAGGCGTTGTTGCGCTTGCGTCAGCAGGCACCGGGCGTGGAGCCGAAACTGGTGCCGGGGGTGTCGCTGAACCTGTTGAGTCAGGTGGATGCCGGGGAAGTCGATCTGGCGATCATGATCAAGCCGCCGTTCGAATTGCCCAAGGAGCTGTCGGCGCAGGTGATTCGTCGCGAACCCTTCGTTCTGATCGTGCCGACAACGGTCGAGGGCGATGATCCGCTGCAACTGCTGGCCGAATACTCTCAGGTGCGCTACGACCGCAATTCGTTTGGCGGACGACTGGTGTCGCGGTTTCTGCGTGAGCAGCGGATAGACGTCCACGTAGCGCTGGAGCTGGATGAGCTGGAAGCGATTGTGAAAATGGTCGAGTGCGGGCTTGGGGTTTCGTTGCTGCCAAGAGCCGGATTGTGGCTGGAGCACCCGTTGAGGGTGAGGGTGATCGAATTGGGTGAGTTGACGTTCTATCGCGAGATGGTGCTGTTGCAGCGTTACAGCCAGCGCAGCCAGCCGATTCAGCAGTTGTTCGCCCGTTGCCTGGAATCGCAGGCATGAAAAAGCCCGCCAATTGGCGGGCTTTTTATCGGCAGCGCGAAAATTACTCTTCGATGTTGCCCATGGCGGTGGTGTTGAAGCCGCCGTCCACGTACATGATTTCACCGCTGATGCCCGACGCCAGGTCGGAGCACAGGAAGGCGCCGGCGTTGCCGACTTCTTCGATGGTGACGTTGCGGCGCAGTGGGGTTTGCGCTTCGTTGGCGGCCAGCATTTTGCGGAAGTTCTTGATGCCCGAGGCGGCCAGGGTACGGATCGGGCCAGCCGATACGCAGTTGACGCGGGTGCCGTCCGGGCCCAGGGAACCGGCCAGGTAACGTACGCCGGCTTCCAGCGAAGCCTTGGCCATACCCATCACGTTGTAGTTCGGCATGGTGCGTTCGGCGCCCAGGTACGACAGGGTCAGCAGGCTGCCGTTGCGGCCTTTCATCATTTCGCGACCAGCCTTGGCCAGGGCCACGAAGCTGTAGGCGCTGATGTCGTGAGCGATGCGGAAACCTTCACGGGTGGTGGCTTCGGTGAAGTCGCCGTCCAGTTGGTCGCCCGGGGCGAAGCCGACGGAGTGCACGATGCAGTCCAGGCCGTCCCACTTCTTGCTCAGTTCTTCGAAGACCTTGGCGATTTCTTCATCGCTGGCCACGTCGCACGGGAAGCACAGCTCAGGGCTCGAACCCCAGCCCTGTGCGAACTCTTCAACGCGACCCTTGAGTTTGTCGTTCTGATAAGTGAAGGCAAGCTCAGCGCCCTCGCGATGCATGGCGGCAGCGATGCCGGATGCGATGGACAGCTTGCTGGCGACACCGACGATCAGTACGCGCTTACCGGCGAGAAAACCCATGTGTTGCTCCTCTTTCAGGTTATTGCGCAGTGGCTGGTGCCAGAAAAGCGGCTTCCAGCAACTGCTGTGTATACGAATGTTTGGGAGCGGCAAAGATTGCTTGCGCGTCTCCCTGTTCGACCACTTGGCCATGCTTGACCACCATCAGCTGGTGGCTCAGCGCTTTGACGACAGCCAGGTCATGGCTGATGAACAAATACGTCAGGTTGTACTTGGCTTGCAGTGAACGCAACAGCTCCACCACTTGCCGCTGCACCGTGCGGTCGAGCGCCGACGTCGGCTCGTCCAGCAGGATCAGCGCCGGTTTCAGCACCAAAGCCCGGGCAATGGCGATACGTTGCCGTTGCCCACCGGAAAATTCGTGGGGGTAGCGGTGCCGGGTTTCCGGATCCAGACCTACCTCCTTCAATGCCGCAATAATCGCCGCTTCCTGCTCGGTCGCGGTGCCCATCTTGTGAATCCGCAGGCCTTCGCCAACGATGTCGCTGACGCACATTCGCGGGCTCAGGCTGCCGAACGGGTCCTGAAACACCACCTGCATCTCCCGCCGCAACGGGCGAACCTCGTTCTGCGTCAGGCAGTCTAGCTGCTTGCCCTCAAAGCGGATCGCGCCTTTGCTGCCGATCAGCCGCAAAATCGCCAGACCCAGCGTGGATTTGCCGGAACCGCTTTCCCCCACGATCCCCAGGGTCTGTCCCTGAGGCAGGCTGAAATTGATGCCGTCCACTGCCTTGACGTAATCCACCGTGCGTTTGAGCAGGCCTTTCTTGATCGGGAACCAGACTTTCAGGTTCTCGACTTCGAGCAGCGGCGCCCCGATTTTATTGCTCGCCGGGCCTCCGCTGGGCTCCGCGCCGAGCAATTCCCGAGTGTACGGATGCTGCGGCGAACGGAACAGCTCTGCGCACGATGCCTGTTCGACGATGCAACCGCGCTGCATGACACATACGCGATGCGCAATTCTTCGCACCAGGTTCAAATCATGACTGATCAGTAACAGCGACATGCCCAATCGAGCCTGAAGTTCCTTGAGCAAATCGAGGATTTTCAGCTGAACGGTCACGTCCAGGGCGGTGGTCGGCTCGTCGGCGATCAGCAGTTCCGGCTCGTTGGCCAACGCCATGGCGATCATCACCCGCTGGCGCTGGCCGCCGGACAATTCGTGGGGCAGGGCCTTGAGGCGTTTGTGCGGCTCGGGAATGCCGACCATCTCCAGCAGCTCCAGCGTGCGCTTGGTCGCGACTTTGCCGCTCAGGCCCTTGTGGATGCCCAACACCTCGTTGATCTGCTTCTCGATCGAGTGCAGCGGGTTGAGCGAGGTCATTGGTTCCTGAAAGATCATCGCGATGCGGTTGCCGCGGATGTGGCGGATGGTCTTTTCGCTCAGCCCCAGCAGATTCTGCCCGGCATAGGTGATGCTGCCGGCCGGATGGCGGGCCAGCGGATAGGGCAGCAGGCGCAGGATCGAGTGCGCCGTCACCGATTTGCCCGAGCCGGATTCGCCGACCAGCGCCAGGGTTTCGCCGCGCTTGATGTCGAAGCTCACGCCCTCGACCACCCGGTGGACTCGCTCATTCATGCCGAACTCGACGGCGAGGTCGCGCACTTCGATCAGATTGTCCTGATTCATTTCACTTCCTCGGGTCGAAGGCATCGCGAGCGGACTCGCCGATAAACACCAGCAGGCTCAACATCAGTGCCAGCACCGCAAACGCGCTCATCCCCAGCCACGGCGCCTGCAGGTTCGATTTGCCCTGGGCCACCAGCTCACCCAGCGACGGGCTGCCGGCCGGCAAGCCGAAACCAAGGAAATCCAGCGCGGTGAGGGTGCCGATGGCGCCGGTCAGGATGAACGGCATGAAGGTCATGGTCGAGACCATGGCGTTGGGCAGGATGTGGCGGAACATGATCGCGCCGTTCTGCATGCCCAGCGCCCGCGCCGCGCGCACGTATTCGAGGTTGCGCCCACGCAGGAACTCGGCGCGCACCACGTCGACCAGGCTCATCCACGAAAACAGCAGCATGATCCCCAGCAGCCACCAGAAATTCGGCTGGACGAAACTGGCGAGGATGATCAGCAGGTACAGCACCGGCAGCCCCGACCAGATTTCCAGAAAGCGCTGCCCGGCCAGATCGACCCAACCGCCATAGAAGCCCTGCAGCGCGCCGGCAATCACGCCGATGATCGAGCTGAGCACGGTCAGGGTCAGGGCAAACAGTACGGAAATGCGGAAGCCGTAGATCACCCGCGCGAGCACATCGCGGCCCTGATCGTCGGTGCCGAGCAGGTTGTCCGCCGACGGCGGGGCCGGGGCCGGGACTTTCAGGTCGTAGTTGATGCTCTGGTAGCTGTAGGGGATCGGCGCCCACAACACCCACGCATCCTTGGCCTTGAGCAGTTCGCGGATGTATGGGCTCTTGTAGTTGGCTTCCAGCGGGAATTCGCCGCCGAAGGTGGTTTCCGGGTAGCGCTTGATCGCCGGGAAGTACCAGTGGTTGTCGTAATGCACCAGCAGCGGCTTGTCGTTGGCGATCAGCTCGGCGCCGAGGCTCAGGCCGAACAGAATCAGAAACAGCCACAGCGACCACCAGCCACGCTTGTTGGCTTTGAACAGTTCGAAGCGGCGGCGGTTGAGCGGGGACAGGTTCATCTCAATGCTCCCGGCTGGCGAAGTCGATACGCGGATCGACCAGGGTGTAGGTGAGGTCGCCGATCAGTTTCACCACCAGCCCCAGCAGGGTGAAGATGAACAGGGTGCCGAACACCACCGGGTAATCGCGGTTGATCGCCGCTTCGAAACTCATCAGGCCCAGGCCGTCGAGGGAGAAGATCACCTCCACCAGCAACGAGCCGGTGAAGAAAATGCCGATGAACGCGGAAGGGAACCCGGCAATCACCAGCAGCATGGCGTTGCGGAACACATGGCCGTAGAGCACGCGATTGCGCGTCAGGCCCTTGGCCTTGGCGGTGACCACGTACTGCTTGTTGATCTCGTCGAGGAAGCTGTTTTTGGTCAGCAGGGTCATGGTCGCGAAGTTGCCGATCACCAGCGCCGTCACCGGCAGCGCCAGATGCCAGAAGTAGTCGAGAACCTTGCCGCCCAGGCTCAGCTCATCGAAGTTGTTCGAAGTCAGGCCGCGCAACGGGAACCAGTCCAGATAACTGCCGCCGGCAAACACCACGATCAGCAGAATCGCAAACAGGAACGCCGGAATCGCGTAGCCGATGATGATCGCCGAACTGGTCCACACGTCGAAGTGGCTGCCGTGTCGTGTGGCCTTGGCGATCCCCAGCGGGATCGACACCAGGTACATGATCAGCGTGCTCCACAGCCCGAGCGAGATGGAGACCGGCATCTTTTCCTTGATCAGGTCGATGACCTTGGCGTCGCGGAAGAAGCTGTCGCCGAAGTCCAGCTTCGCGTAGTTCTTGACCATGATCCACAGGCGTTCCGGGGCCGATTTGTCGAACCCGTACATGTGCTCGATTTCCTTGATCAGCGCCGGGTCCAGACCTTGCGCGCCGCGATAGGCGGAGCCGGCCACCGAGACTTCGGCGCCGCCACCGGCGATGCGGCTGGTGGCGCCTTCGAAGCCTTCAAGCTTGGCGATCATCTGCTCCACCGGGCCGCCGGGCGCGGCCTGAATGATCACGAAATTGATCAGCAGAATGCCGAACAGGGTCGGGATGATCAGCAGCAGTCGCCGAAAAATATACGCCAGCATCTGATTACTCCGTGCCCGCAGGGTCGGCTTGCAGTTTGGTTTCGACTTCTATGGCGGGTTTCGCGTCAGGCTTGACCCACCAGGTGTTAATCCCGATGTCGTATTTGGGCGAGACTTTCGGGTGACCGATGTGGTTCCAGTAAGCCACGCGCCAGGTCTTGATATGCCAGTTGGGGACCACGTAGTAACCCCATTGCAGCACCCGATCCAGCGCCCGGGCATGGGCCACCAGGCTGCTGCGTGAATCGGCGTTGATCAGGCTTTCCACCAGTTGATCGACGATCGGATCCTTCAGACCCATGGTGTTGCGGCTGCTCGGTTTGTCGGCGGCCGCGCTCATCCAGAATTCGCGCTGCTCGTTGCCCGGCGAATTGGACTGCGGGAAGCTGCCGACCATCATGTCGAAGTCCCGTGAGCGCACGCGGTTGATGTATTGCGAAACGTCGACGCGGCGGATCACCAGATCGATGCCGAGGTCGGCCAGATTGCGTTTGAACGGCAGCAGTACGCGTTCGAATTCGGTCTGCGCAAGGAGGAACTCGATGACCACCGGTTTGCCGCTGGCGTCGACCATTTTGTCGTCGACAATCTTCCAGCCGGCCTCTTGCAGCAGTTGATAGGCCTCGCGCTGCTGGGCGCGGATCATGCCGCTGGCGTCGGTCTTGGGGTTCTCGAAGGCTTCGCTGAACACCTGCGCCGGCAGTTTGCTGCGAAACGGTTCGAGGATCGCCCGCTGCTCGGCGTCCGGCAGGCCGGTGGCGGCCATTTCCGAATTCTCGAAATAGCTGCGGGTGCGAAAGTAGGCACCGTTGAACAGCTGTTTGTTGGTCCACTCGAAATCGAACAACAGGCCGAGCGCCTGCCGCACCCGCACATCCTGAAACACCGGACGGCGCAGGTTGAAAACGAAGCCCTGCATGCCGGTCGGGTTGCTGTTGGCGATCTGTTCCTTGATCAGCCGACCTTCGGTGACCGCCGGAATGTTGTAGGCGTTGGCCCAGTTCTTCGCGGTCATTTCCAGCCAGTAATCGAACTGCCCGGCCTTCAGCGCTTCGACGGCGACGGTGTTGTCGCGGTAGTAATCGGTGGTCATCACGTCGAAGTTGTAGAAGCCGCGATTGACCGGCAGATCCTTGCCCCAATAGTCCTTGACCCGCTCATAGCGCACCGAGCGCCCGGCCTTCACTTCGGCGACCTTGTACGGGCCGCTGCCCAGCGGAATTTCCAGATTGCCCTTGGTGAAGTCGCGATTGGCCCACCAGTGTTTCGGCAGCACCGGCAACTGGCCGAGGATCAGCGGCAACTCGCGATTGTTGGTGTGCTTGAACTTGAACAGCACCTTGAGCGGGTCTTCGGCGATGGCCTCTTCGACATCGCTGTAGTAGCCGCGAAACAGCGGCGAACCGTCCTTGGTCAGGGTCTGGAAGCTGAACACCACGTCTTCGGCGCGCACCGGATGGCCGTCGTGAAAACGCGCTTCCGGGCGCAGGTAGAAACGCACCCAGCTGTTGTCCGGGGCTTTCTCGATCTTCGCGGCGATCAGGCCGTACTCGGTGAACGGTTCGTCGAGGCTGTGCTTGGTCAGGGTGTCGTAGATCTGCCCGACGTCATCGGCCGGCACGCCTTTGCTGATGAATGGGTTGAGGCTGTCGAAGCCGCCGAATCCGGCCTGGCGGAAGATCCCGCCCTTGGGCGCGTCGGGGTTCACGTAATCGAACTGCTTGAAGTCCGCCGGGTATTTCGGCGGCTCGTTGTACAGGGTCACAGCGTGTTGCGGGGCGGCAATCGCCAGCCCGGCGAACAGCAGACCGCTGGCCTGCACGAGCAGGGCGCGGATGGGCGTCATTTATTGTTCTCCGAAGATTTCAGCCACCACGCGCTCAGGCCCAGGGTGTAGGGCGGCGTGGTGACGAAAGCCAACCGGTTGCGGTAGGCCAGTCGGTGATAATTGAGGTACCAGTTGGGAATGCTGTAGTGCTGCCACAGCAGCACGCGGTCCAGCGCCTTGCCGGCGGCGACCTGTTCGTCGCGGGTTTGCGCGGCGAGCAATTGTTCGAGCAGGTGATCGACCACCGGGTTGGCGATGCCCGCGTAGTTTTTGCTGCCCTTGACCCCGACCTGACTGGAATGGAAGTACTGCCATTGCTCCAGGCCCGGGCTGAGGGTCTGGTTGAGGGTCATCAGGATCATGTCGAAATCGAACTGGTCCAGGCGCTGTTTGTACTGGGCGCGATCCACCGTGCGCAGGCGCGCGTCGATGCCGATGCTGTTGAGGTTTTCGATGTACGGCTGCAGGATCCGCTCAAGGTTCGGGTTGACCAGCAGCAGTTCGAAGCTCAGCGGCTGCCCGGCGGCGTTTTGCAGGCGCTGGCCGTTGAGCTTCCAGCCGGCCTCGGCGAGCAGCGCCAGGGCCTTGCGCATGGTTTCTCGCGGGATGCCACGGCCATCGGTTTGCGGCAAGGTGAACGGCTCGGTGAACAGCTTCGCCGGTAACTGATCTTTATACGGCTTGAGCATCAGCCATTCGTGCCCGACCGGCAGGCCGCTGGCGCTGAATTCGCTGTTGGGGTAGTAGCTGGTGGTGCGCTGGTAGGCGTCGCTGAACAGCGCGCGGTTGGTCCACTCGAAGTCGAACATCAGGCCCAGCGCTTCGCGCACCTTGACGTCGCTGAAGGTCGCGCGTCGGGTGTTCATGAACAGGCCCTGGCTCTGGGTCGGGATCTGGTGCGGAATCTGCGCCTTGATCACGTCGCCACGGCGCACCGCCGGGAAGTTGTAGCCATTGGCCCAGTTCTTCGCCTGATGCTCGATGTAGATATCGAATTCACCGGCCTTGAACGCTTCGAAGGCCACGTCGCTGTCGCGGTAAAACTCGACTTCCATGCGATCAAAATTGTACTTGCCGCGATTGACCGGCAGGTCCTTGCCCCAGTAATCCTTGACCCGCTCGAAAATCAGCTGCCGCCCCGGCGTTACCGAGGTGATGCGGTACGGGCCGCTGCCCAGCGGTGGCTCGAAGGTGGTGGCCTTGAAGTCGCGATCCTTCCAGTAATGCTGCGGCAGCACCGGCAACTCGCCGAGGCGCAGAATCAATAACGGATTGCCCGAACGCTTCATCACAAAGCGAATGCGCTGCGGGTTGAGGATATCGACCCGCGAGACTTCCTGCAGGGCGGTGCGGTACAGCGGGTGGCCGTCCTTGAGCAGTGTTCGGTAGGAGAACGCCACGTCGTAGGCGGTGATCTGGGTGCCATCGTGGAAGCGCGCTTCCGGGCGCAGATTGAACACCACCCAGCTGCGATCTTCGCTGTATTCCACCGATTGCGCGATCAGGCCATAGCTTGATGCCGGCTCGTCACCGGACGGCGAATACTGGCCGGTGCCGACCATCAGCGGCTCGTTCAGCTCATTGATGCCGTACTGCAGGAAATTCGGCGTGGTAACCGGGCTGGTGCCCTTGAAGGTGTACGGGTTGACCGTATCGAAGGTGCCGAACGCCATCACCCGCAACGTACCGCCCTTGGGCGCTTGCGGGTTGACCCAGTCGAAGTGGGTAAATCTGGCCGGGTACTTGAGCGTGCCGAACTGCGCATAACCGTGACTCTCGGTAATCGTCGCGCTTGCGGGTGAGCTCAAGGCCAGGCTGATCAGGAGCAGGAGGAGGGGACGCTTCAAGTCAGATCCGATCCAGGCGGCTTGGGCTTTTGTGGCCGTACAGTAACAGCTTGTCTGGACAGGAAAAAGATGCGGGTTAATGCTGTGTTAATGCAAAAAAAAGATCGCAGCCTTCGGCAGCTCCTACAGAGATCAATGCAGGAGCTGCCGAAGGCTGCGATCTTTTGATTTCAACTCAATGCGGCTGGTAAACCGTGAGCATCTGCCCAGGCTTGAGGGCCTTGCCGGCGCCCGGGTTCCAGCGCTTGAGATGCTGCATCTCGACGTTGAAACGCTTGGCCACCACGTACAGGGTGTCGCCACGCTTGACCTTGTACTGGGTCTGCTGCTGGCTGTCGGCCTTGCCTTTGGTCTTGCTGTTGGCGGCAATCACCGTGTTGACCCGGCCACTGCTGCGCGCCGGGGCGCGCTTGGTGGTGTCCTGCATCACCAGGGTCTGGCCGACCTTGAGGTTCTTGCCGGTCAGCTTGTTCCAGCGTTGCAGGTCCTTGACTTCGACCTTGTTGGCCTTGGCGATGGAGCCGAGGTTGTCGCCGCGTTTGACCCGGTAGGCGCGTTTGAGCGTTGCCACCTCGGTCGGGTCGGCACCGTCGAACACCGGTTTCAGCGAACGCGGGCTGATCAGTTCTTCAGGCCGCATGGTCTGCAGGCTGGCGGTCAGCAGTTGCGCCTTGGACGTCGGCACCAGCAGATGCTGCGGGCCGTCGATGGTGGTGCGCTGCTTGAAGGCCGGGTTGAGCTGGAACAGCTCGTCTTCGTCGATGTTGGCCACCGCTGCAACCTTGGACAGGTCCATGCGCTGGTTGATTTCGACGACCTGGAAATACGGCTCGTTGGCGATCGGGTTGAGGTTCACCCCGTAGGCTTCCGGGGCCAGCACCACTTGCGACAGGGCCAGCAGTTTCGGCACGTAGGCCTGGGTTTCCGCCGGCAACGACGACAGGTTCCAGTAATCGGTCGGCAGGCCGAGCTTCTCGTTGCGCTCGATGGCGCGGCTCACCGTACCTTCACCGGCGTTATAGGCCGCCAGGGCCAGCAGCCAGTCACCGTTGAACATGTCGTGCAGACGAGTCAGGTAGTCCATCGCGGCGGTGGTCGAGGCGGTGATATCGCGACGGCCATCATAGAAGCGGGTCTGGCGCAGGTTGTAGTAACGACCGGTGGACGGGATGAATTGCCACAGGCCCGAGGCGTCGGCGCGAGAGTAGGCCATCGGGTTGTAGGCGCTCTCGATCACTGGCAGCAGGGCCAGTTCCAGCGGCATATTGCGCTCTTCGAGACGCTCGACGATGTAATGAATGTAGAGACTGCCGCGTTCGCCGGCATTCTCGAGAAAAGAGGGGTTGCTGGCGAACCACAGGCGCTGTTGCTCGATGCGCGGGTTGACGCCCAGGCCGTCCTGCAGCTGGAAACCACCGCGCATGCGCTCCCAGATGTCCTGAGGCACTTGCGGGCTGGGCTTTTCGCTCAGCCAGATCGGTTTCTGCTTGGCTCGTGCAGCAATGTTCGGCGTATGGGTCGCTTCAGTCTGCGGAGCATGGCTGGAACAGCCCGCCAATGTGGCGGACACAGCCACCGCAATGGCTTGCGCCAGGCGGGTCAACGTGTCTGAATTGACGGACTTACGTATGGATGACGACATTGGCTGGAAGTAAGTTCCGGGCAAAAATGTCGGGCGATTCTAGAAAGCGCACCCCCTGCGGTCAACCATTCAGAATTTTTGTACCAGGGGGCGAGTCACTTAGAATTTATCTTTCCAGGCCCGCAGAGCCGCAAAAACCTCACTCGGCGCCCGGTTTTGAGCGCCTGCCCGTTCGTCCACTTTTTGTGTAACTAATGTTTCAGAGGTGCGCAGAAACGGATTGGTGAGCTTTTCCAGGGCCAGGGTCGAGGGCAGGGTCATCACGCCTTTTTCCCGTTGTTGAGTGACTTTTTCCAGACGGGCGGCAATGTCCGGGTTGCTCGGTTCGACCGCGGCGGCAAACTTCAGGTTGCTCAAGGTGTATTCATGGGTGCAATACACCAGCGTATCCTCGGGTAACGCGGCGAGCCGGCTGAGCGAGTGGTGCATCTGTTGCGGCGTGCCTTCGAACAGACGCCCGCAACCGGCGGCGAACAGGGTGTCACCGCAAAACAGCAGGCCGTGGTGGTAATAGGCAATGTGGCCGAGGGTGTGACCGGGCACCGCATAGACATCGAAGTCCCAGCCTAGGACGCTGACCGTGTCGTTGTCCTTGAGCGCCACATCGCGCCCCGGGATGTTTTCGCTGGCCGGGCCGTAGACTGTGGCGCCGCTCACGGCTTTCAGGCGTTCGACGCCGCCGACGTGATCGTGGTGATGATGGGTGATCAGAATGTCGCTCAGCACCCAGCCCGGATGTGCGGTCAGCCAGGCCTGCACCGGCGCGGCATCGCCCGGGTCGACCACGGCGCAGCGCTGGGTGCGGTGATCCTGTAACAACCAGATGTAGTTGTCGGTGAACGCGGGCAGGGCACTGATCTGTATCATCGTCGGAATTCGCCAAGCGGAAAACATTGGCGCATCTTAGAGCTTCTAGCGGCGTTGGAGAATGACATGACCGATAAAGCGTTCGCTCAGGCCGATCCCGACTGGCTGGCGTTGATCGGCGCGGCCCGTGAGTGGCTGGCAGGTCCCCTCGGGCAATTTCTGCTGGATGAAGAACGACGCATGCTCGAAGACGAGTTGGGGCGGTTCTTCGGCGGCTATCTGGTGCATTACGGGCCGTCGGCGCAGACCCCGCCGTCGGCGCCGCAGGTGCAGCGCAATGTGCGGCTCGGCGCGCCGTTGCCGGGGGTCGAGATCGTTTGCGAGGAACAGGCCTGGCCGTTGAGCGAGCATGCTGCTGACGTGGTGGTGTTGCAGCACGGTCTGGATTTCTGCCTGTCGCCCCACGGTTTGCTGCGTGAAGCGGCGAGCAGCGTACGCCCCGGCGGGCATCTGCTGATCATCGGCATCAACCCGTGGAGCACCTGGGGCCTGCGCCATGTTTTCGCCCACGACGCCTTGCGTCAGGCGCGCTGTATCTCGCCGTCGCGGGTTGCCGACTGGCTCAACCTGCTGGGGTTTGCGCTGGAGAAACGCCGCTTCGGGTGCTATCGTCCGCCGCTTGCATCGCCCAAGTGGCAGGCCCGACTGGCCGGCTGGGAACGCAAGGCCGGCGACTGGCAACTGTCGGGCGGTGGCTTCTATTTACTGGTCGCGCGCAAGATCGTGGTCGGCCTGCGTCCGGTGCGTCAGGAGCGTCGCGAGCCGATGGGCAAGCTGATTCCGCTGCCGATGGCCAAGGTCAACCGCCGTCGTATCGAACCGTAAACCTTCTTTTTATAGTGGCCGGACGTGCTCCGGCCGCGGCCATCGTCGATCCGCGATCGACGGGGCCAGGCATTTTTCTGGATAGAGTGGCATGAGCGAAAGCGTCGATAGCGTAGAACTGTTCACCGACGGCGCCTGCAAGGGTAACCCCGGCCCGGGCGGTTGGGGCGCCTTGCTGGTGTGCAAGGGCGTGGAAAAGGAATTGTGGGGCGGTGAAGCCAACACCACCAACAACCGCATGGAACTGCTCGGCGCCATCCGTGGCCTTGAAGCCCTGAAGCGTCCTTGCGAAGTGCTGCTGGTGACCGACTCGCAGTACGTCATGAAGGGCATCAACGAGTGGATGGCCAACTGGAAGAAACGTGGCTGGAAGACGGCGGCGAAAGAACCGGTGAAAAACGCTGACCTGTGGAAAGAGCTGGATGAGCAGGTCAACCGCCACAAAGTCACCTGGAAGTGGGTGCGCGGGCACATTGGTCATCACGGTAACGAACGGGCTGACCAATTGGCCAACCGTGGGGTGGATGAAGTGCGCGGCTACAAGCAGAGCTGATTGCAGCAGGCTCACTCCTGCCATCTGGAATGCATTCCCCTGTAGGAGCTGCCGCAGGCTGCGATCTTTTGATTTTGTTTTTTCGAAAGCAAGATCAAAAGATCGCAGCCTGCGGCAGCTCCTACAGGGTTATCGGCGCCGATCAAGCGGTGGCGGGCGACGCGCACCGTGAGCGTGTTAACATCGCCGCTTTTGTACGATTGACCCCGTTGAGAACTGAACACTGATGGCCACCAGATCCGTTGTACTCGATACCGAAACCACCGGCATGCCGGTGACCGATGGTCACCGGATCATTGAAATCGGCTGTGTCGAACTGATCGGTCGGCGCCTGACGGGCCGGCACTTTCACGTCTACCTGCAACCGGATCGGGAGAGTGATGAGGGAGCGATCGGCGTTCACGGCATCACCAACGAATTCCTTGTCGGCAAACCGCGTTTCGCCGAAGTCGCCGACGAGTTCTTCGAGTTCATCAATGGCGCGCAGCTGATCATCCATAACGCGGCGTTCGACGTTGGTTTTATCAACAACGAATTCGCCTTGATGGGCCAGCACGATCGTGCGGACATCACGCAGCACTGCACCATTCTCGATACCCTGATGATGGCGCGGGAGCGTCACCCGGGGCAGCGCAACAGCCTCGACGCCTTGTGCAAACGATATGGCGTCGATAACTCCGGTCGTGAACTGCACGGCGCCTTGCTCGACTCGGAGATTCTCGCCGACGTCTACCTGACCATGACCGGTGGCCAGACCAGCCTGTCGCTGGCCGGCAACGCTTCCGACGGCAATGGCACGGGCGAAGGCGCGGACAACTCCGCCACCGAAATCCGTCGTCTGCCGGCGAATCGTCAGCCTGCGCGGATTATCCGGGCGACAGAAGACGAGCTGGCGGAGCACCTGGCGCGGCTGGAGATCATTGCCAAGTCGGCCGGTGGCCCGGCGCTGTGGACGCAGATTGCCGAGGCTGATGCTCAAGCCTGAAAGATCAAAAGATCAAAAGATCAAAAGATCGCAGCCTTCGGCAGCTCCTACATTGGAATGCGATCCCTGTAGGAGCTGCCGAAGGCTGCGATCTTTTGCTTTTGGCTGAATGAAGCCAACTGGCCACCCTCGCCACTTTCGCTGCAACCCTCTACCCTGAGTGCATTGGCAGACATTGATCCGCCGCCTCGGGACACTGAGCCTCATGTACAAAGATTTGAAGTTTCCGGTGTTGATCGTCCACCGCGACATCAAGGCCGACACGGTCGCCGGCGAGCGTATCCGGGGCATCGCCCGGGAGTTGGAGCAGGAAGGTTTCAAGATCGTTTCGGCCATCGACTACACCGAAGGGCGGTTGGTGGCGTCAACCCATCATGGTCTGGCGTGCATGCTCATCGCTGCCGAAGACGCCAGCACCAATTCCCATCTGTTGCAAAACATGGCCGAACTGATCGGTCTGGCGCGAGTGCGAGCGCCGGATCTGCCGATCTTTGCCCTCGGCGAACAGGTCACCCTGGAAAATGCCCCCGCCGATGCGATGGCCGAACTCAATCAGTTGCGCGGCATTCTCTATCTGTTTGAAGACACCGTGCCATTTCTGGCGCGGCAGGTGGCGCGGGCGGCGCGCAAATACCTGGATGGCCTGCTGCCGCCGTTTTTCAAGGCGCTGGTGCAGCACACTGCCGACTCCAACTATTCCTGGCATACGCCTGGACATGGCGGTGGCGTGGCCTACCACAAGAGTCCGGTGGGGCAGGCGTTTCACCAGTTCTTTGGCGAAAACACCCTGCGTTCGGATTTGTCGGTGTCGGTGCCGGAACTCGGTTCGCTGCTCGATCACACCGGCCCGTTGGCTGAAGCCGAAGAGCGCGCGGCGCGCAACTTTGGCGCCGATCACACGTTTTTCGTGATCAATGGCACCTCGACTGCCAACAAGATCGTCTGGCACTCGATGGTTGGTCGGGATGATCTGGTGCTGGTCGATCGCAATTGCCACAAGTCGGTGCTGCACGCGATCATCATGACCGGCGCGATCCCGTTATACCTGTGCCCGGAGCGCAATGAACTGGGGATCATTGGTCCGATTCCGCTGAGCGAATTCAGTCGCGAGTCGATTCAGGCCAAGATCGACGCCAGCCCGTTGACCAAGGGCCGGGCACCGAAAGTCAAACTGGCGGTGGTCACCAACTCGACCTATGACGGCCTGTGTTACAACGCCGAGCTGATCAAGCAGAGCCTTGGCAGTAGCGTCGAAGTGCTGCATTTCGATGAAGCCTGGTACGCCTATGCGGCGTTTCACGAGTTTTTCGCCGGACGCTATGGCATGGCCACCTCGCGCACAGAAGACAGCCCGCTGGTGTTCACCACTCATTCCACGCACAAGCTGCTCGCCGCGTTCAGCCAGGCCTCGATGATTCACGTACAGGATGGTGGTGCGCGGCAACTGGACCGCGATCGTTTCAACGAAGCGTTCATGATGCACATCTCGACCTCGCCGCAATACAGCATCATCGCCTCGCTGGACGTGGCTTCGGCGATGATGGAAGGCCCGGCCGGGCGCTCGCTGTTGCAGGAAACCTTCGATGAGGCGCTGAGTTTTCGCCGGGCGCTGGCCAATCTGCGCCAGCACATTGCGGCGGATGACTGGTGGTTCTCGATCTGGCAGCCGCCCGGCGTCGAAGGCATCGACCGGGTGCAGACCGAAGACTGGCTGCTGCAGCCGGACGCCGACTGGCACGGCTTCGGCGAAGTCAGTGACGACTATGTGCTGCTCGACCCGATCAAAGTGACCCTGGTCATGCCCGGATTGAATGCCGGCGGCGCGCTGAGCGAGAAGGGCATCCCGGCGGCGGTGGTCAGCAAGTTCCTCTGGGAGCGCGGGCTGGTGGTGGAGAAGACCGGGCTGTATTCGTTCCTGGTGTTGTTTTCGATGGGCATTACCAAAGGCAAGTGGAGCACGCTGCTCACCGAGTTGCTCGAATTCAAACGCAGTTATGACGCCAACGTCAGTCTGGCGAGCTGCCTGCCTTGCGTGGCGCAGCAAGACACCGCGCGCTATCGCGGCATGGGCCTGCGTGACCTGTGCGATCAACTGCACGCCTGTTACCGCAGCAACGCCACGGCCAAGCATCTGAAACGCATGTACACGGTGTTGCCGGAAATCGCCATGAAGCCAGCCCACGCCTACGATCAACTGGTGCGCGGCGAGGTCGAGGCGGTGCCGATCGATGAGCTGGAAGGACGGGTCGCGGCGGTGATGCTGGTGCCGTATCCACCAGGGATTCCGTTGATCATGCCCGGCGAGCGCTTCACCGAGGCAACCCGCTCGATCATCGACTACCTGAAATTTGCCCGCACGTTCGATAGCAGCTTTCCCGGTTTTGTCGCTGATGTGCATGGACTGCAACATGAAGATGAAGGCAATGGACGGCAGTACACCGTCGATTGCGTCAAGGAATGAGGACTTTTCCGAGTATGCAACCGGTCATGAATCCAAAATACCCAGGGCTGTCGGTGCGCGTCGCCGACGATGGTTTTGCGACGTACATCTGGGGCAGCGACTTCAGTTTCGAGGTGGCTGCGTATGGCGCGGCAGTCATTGGCCAGCCGGTCGAGCGCTGGGCGGTGACGCCGATCGTGCCGTACCGCAAGTGCTACGGCATTGATCCTGAAGAGTTCAGCAGCTATCGCGATGCCGCCGACAGCGCGATTTTCATGGCGTATCTGTATGACGAGCCGGTCGGCCATCTGGTGATCAGCACCAACTGGAACGGCTTTGCCCACATCGATGAATTGGCGGTGCACGCACCGGCACGCCGCCATGGCGTCGCCAAGGCGTTGCTGGATGTCGCGCAGTTCTGGAGTCGCAAGAAGAAGCTGCCGGGGATCATGCTCGAGACGCAGAACAATAACCTCGGTGCGTGTCGTTTGTACGAACGTTGTGGCTACGAAATTGGCGGTATCGACCATTTGCGTTATCGCGGGATAGACCCGAATACCGCCGAAATTGCGCTGTTCTGGTACCGACTGTTCGACAACCCGCTGGAAAACCCGCTCAGCTCGCCAGCATCGCCTCGGCTTGTTCCGTGACGATCGCCAGCAGCGTTTGAATCGCGGCCGGCGTGGCGTTGTGTCGGTAGCTCAGCGCATACAGGCTGATCGGCACCGCCGGTGACAACGGGCAGACGTCCAGGCCGCCCGCCCGTGCACCGAGTGCAGTAAACGGGTCGACGATGGCCAGGCCTTCGCCGGCCTCGACCATGCTGCGCATCATCTGGTGGGTTTGCACCCGGGTCTGGATGCTCGGCGCCGGGCGCAGGGCCTGGAGCTTGTTCTCCAATGCCGGACTCAGCGGGTCGTGGCCTTCAAGGCCGACCATTGCCTGGCCGGCGAGATCCTGCAGGGAAATGTACTTCTGCTTCGGTTGCAGCCAGCCGTGCGGTGCGAGCAGTTGCAGTTTGCCGTGGGCCAATGGCTGGCAGTGGATGTCGGGGTGTTCCGGATCGTGCAGGCTCAGGCCCAGATCGCTTTCGCGCAGCAGCAGGCTGCGAACGATGTCGCACGTGGGCGAGCTGAGCAAACGGCAGGGCGCGTCGGGCAAACGTCGGCGCAACAGCGCGATGCTTTGCGGCAACAGCAGTTGCGCCAGCGGCGGGGTGCCGATGATGCGCAGGGGCGGAGCGAGGTATTGCTTGAGGCTGCTGGCCAGGCGCTGCACCGGCTCCAGCGCCTGATAGACGTGAGCGATTTCCACCTGCAGCGCCCGCGCTTCGGGCGTTGATTGCAATCGACCGCGCACGCTGGCGAACAGCATGAACCCCAACTCGCTCTCGGCTTCGCGCAAACGCTCTTCGACGTCAGTCACCGGGAGCTGCAGCCATTCGGCGGCGGTGCCCAGGTGACCGGTCTGCAAGAGCGCCTGAATCACTTCGATATGACGTAAACGCATGCGTGAAGTCCATGTTCAGCAGGTGGGGTCAGTGGCTGAATCCTACCCCAAGTCTGCGCATATGACTTCTGCTCATAACGCGCGGTTATTGAGCGACGGTTGGCTCGGGTTCGCGGATCAGGGTGATGTCCGACTGAACCAGCAAAAACTCATTGTCGCTGAGCTTCTTCACTCGATCGCCAATCGCCAGTTTGTAGGTGGTGACAGGCTCCATGCCGGTGAAACCGTCTGCCGACGGGGTGGATTCCTGGAACTCATGCACGGAATAAACGCGGCCTTCCGCATCTCTTGCATGGAACTGACCGACGAGTACTGCTGCCATCTGCTTAGAACCTCTGGAGATAAAACGCTTGATTTGCGGCTTGGTAGACCGTCATCAAGCCCTGTAAGTTTTCCTGCAGGAAAAAAATAATCAGCGCGGAGGAATTTCCTGCGCACGCTGGTGAAACGGTCATCGAATCATCTATAACTACTGGCTCTTCCCACGGACAGTCGAGAGTCTTCCATGAGCAATGTCTACAACGTCGCTGTAGTCGTCGGCAGCCTGCGCAAAGCATCGATCAACCGCAAAGTCGCGCTGGCACTGGCCGAGCTGGCACCGGCGAACCTGAAACTGAAGATTGTCGAAATTGGCGATCTGCCGCTTTACAACGAAGACATCGACGGCGATTCACCGCCGGCAGCCTACAGCACTTTCCGCCAGCAGGTGGGCTCTTCCGACGCGGTGCTGTTTGTCACCCCGGAATATAACCGCTCGGTGCCGGCGCCTTTGAAGAATGCGATTGACGTGGGTTCGCGGCCTTATGGCAAAAGCGTCTGGAGCGGCAAGCCGGGGGCGGTGATCAGCGTGTCGCCGGGAGCCATTGGCGGTTTTGGCGCCAACCAGCATCTGCGCCAGTCTTTCGTGTTTCTCGATGTGCCGTGCATGCAGCAGCCGGAAGCGTACCTGGGCGGCGCGGGTTCGGCGTTTGACGAGGCGGGCAAATTGAGCGAGTCAGTCAAGCCGTTCCTGCAAAATTTCATCAATGCGTATGGGAAATTTGTGGAACAACACAAAAAATAATCGGGTCAGAGCTGCGGCTTGAGAAAATCCTGTGGGAGCGAGCCTGCTCGCGAAAGGGCCATCAG
Source organism: Pseudomonas sp. m6p (assembly GCF_055760375.1). NCBI lineage: Bacteria > Pseudomonadati > Pseudomonadota > Gammaproteobacteria > Pseudomonadales > Pseudomonadaceae > Pseudomonas > Pseudomonas sp. m6p. The sequence continues at coordinate 3,017,082 of NZ_CM147084.1, read as the reverse complement.
CCACACCTCGTGGTGACTGACAGTCCGCTTTCGCGGGCAGGCTCGCTCCCACAGTTGTGTGGTTTGGTTTATTTCATTCATTAAGGCTGTCGCGAATGCTCGCTGCGTCACTGATCTTCCTGCTGACCATCACCCTTGTCATCTGGCAACCCAAAGGCCTCGGCGTCGGCTGGAGCGCGACGCTCGGCGCCGTGCTCGCATTGATCTTCGGCGTCGTGCACCTGAGCGATATTCCGCTGGTGTGGCAGATCATCTGGAACGCCACCGGCACCTTCGTCGCACTGATCATCATCAGTCTGTTGCTCGACGAAGCGGGATTCTTCGCCTGGGCCGCGCTGCATGTGGCGCGCTGGGGGCGGGGCAGTGGGCGCAAGCTGTTTGCCTACATGGTGCTGCTCGGCGCGCTGGTGTCGGCGCTGTTCGCCAATGATGGCGCGGCACTGATCCTCACGCCGATCGTGATTTCGATGCTGCTGGCACTGCGCTTTTCCCCGGCGGCAACCCTCGCGTTCGTCATGGGCGCCGGTTTCATCGCCGACACCGCGAGCCTGCCGCTGGTGGTGTCGAACCTGGTCAACATTGTTTCGGCGGACTTCTTTCACATCGGCTTCAACCGCTATGCGGCGGTGATGGTACCGGTCAACTTCGTCAGCGTGGCCGCCACTTTGGGTGTGTTGATGTGGTTCTTCCGCCGCGACATTCCCAAGGCCTACGACCCCGAACAGCTTGAACAACCGCATACGGCGATCCATGACAAAGCCACGTTCTACGCCGGTTGGGTAGTGCTGGTGATCCTGTTGATCGGCTGCTTCTTCCTCGAACAGCTGGGCATCCCGATCAGCGCGATCTCCGCAGTCTGCGCTGCGTTGCTGGTGGGGATCGCTGCCCGTGGTCACAAGATCTCCACGCGCAAGGTACTCAAGGAAGCGCCGTGGCAGATCGTGATTTTCTCGCTGGGCATGTACCTGGTGGTCTATGGCCTGCGCAATGCCGGGCTGACCGGCTACTTGGCCGGCTGGCTGGATGTGTTCGCCGGTTATGGCGTGTGGGGCGCGGCGCTGGGCACCGGGGTACTGACAGCGCTGTTGTCGTCGATCATGAACAATCTGCCGACGGTGCTCATCGGTTTGCTGTCTATTGATGCCAGCCAGGCGAGCGGTGTGGTCAAGGAAGCGATGATTTATGCCAACGTGATCGGCAGTGACCTGGGGCCGAAAATTACCCCGATCGGCAGTCTGGCGACGTTGCTCTGGTTGCATGTGCTGGCGCGCAAGGATATCCGGATTGGCTGGGGGTATTACTTCAAGGTCGGGATTGTGCTGACGGTGCCGGTGTTGTTGATTACCTTGGCGGCTTTGGCGTTGCGGTTATCCCTTTAGACCGAGTTGGTCCCATCGCTGGCAAGCCAGCTCCCACAGGTTTTGTAATGCGGCTCAGAAAGTGAGCACACAGTAGATCCCTGGCAAGCCAGCTCCCACAGGTTTTGTGGTGCGGCTCAGATAGTGAGCACACAGAAGATCCCTGTGGGAGCTGGCTTGCCAGCGATGGGGCCGGTGCAAACACCGCAAAATCTCAGGCCTGGCCCGGCACATTCGGCCAAAGATCCGCCACCAGAAACAACCGCTCCGCCTCTTCCCATTCGCCCTGCGCATTCTCGGTCAGGCGCACCAGCAGTTGCGCCGGGGCCATCGGTTCCAGGTCGTCCAGCCACATCTGCAGATGTTCAGCACTCCAGGTCTGATCCGCCGGGTAGTGTGCCGGCGCCAGCCATGCATGGCGGGGCAGGGGTTGCCAGCGCCCGGCCGGACGTTGAGCGACGAACGCCGGCCAATCCTTCTGATGCAGCCAGCTCCCGCGCAAATGTTGCGGATGCGCGCCGCTCGGTGATGCAGACGTGCCGGGCCACGGGTACAACAGGTAGCCGCCCAGCCACAACTGCGCACTGAACACTTCGATATCCAGCGTGGCCAGTGCCTCGCGACTTTCCGGGCGCGCCGAGATCGGCAGCTGGTGTTCGGCCAGATGCGCCAGTTTGCGGTCCAGTCGATCGTGGCAACCCGGCCCCAGCCACTGCGCCGGGTCGTGGCCGTCGCCATTCTGCGGGCCGAGATAGAGCTTGATCGCCAGTTCCAGGTGATGCACGCCGTCGCGGTCGCGCAGCAGCATGTCCAGTTCACCGAGGGTGTGGCCTTCGCGGCGGATCGGCAGGTTGGCAGCAATCAGTTCGATGCCCGGCGCATGCTCCACGGCAAACTGCCACAGCCGTTCGTAATACAGGCCCAGTCGCCGAGTGCGCGCCTGCGACAGCCAGTGCAGCAAGCCATAACTGTCACGATCGAGTTGCCGCAGCCACTGCTCCAGGCGCGCCGGATCGCTGACCCAATCGCTGCCGGCCAACGGATGGCGCTGTGGCCACGGCGTCGCCGCGAGCATCGGCGGCGCGAGAATCACCCACGCCAGATCCCGCACTTCCGGATGGCGTAATTGATGTGGCAACTGGAGCAGGTCGGGAAACAGGATCATCTTGCGAGCATAGCCTGAAACACGCGCGCACCCTTGAGGCTGAAAGGATTTTGTCTATGGCGGGCTTTCGCCCATAATCGTGCTTTTCGCGTTTTCGATTGTCCGCAGAGGTCCCATGGAGCAATTTCGTAATATCGGCATCATCGGTCGCCTGGGCAGTTCCCAGGTGCTGGATACCGTCCGCCGACTGAAACGCTTTCTGCTCGATCGTCACCTGCACGTGATTCTCGAAGACACCATCGCCGAAGTCCTGCCGGGCCACGGCCTGCAAACCTCGTCGCGCAAGATGCTCGGCGAAGTCTGCGACATGGTCATCGTCGTTGGCGGTGACGGCAGCCTGCTCGGTGCCGCTCGCGCGTTGGCCAAGCACAATATTCCAGTGCTGGGGATCAACCGTGGCAGCCTCGGTTTTCTGACGGATATTCGCCCCGATGAGCTGGAAGTCGAAGTGGCCAAGGTGCTCGACGGCCACTATCTGGTAGAAAACCGTTTCCTGCTGCAAGCCGAAGTCCGCCGCCACGCCGAGGCCATCGGCCAGGGCGATGCGCTGAACGATGTGGTGCTGCACCCGGGCAAATCGACGCGGATGATCGAGTTCGAGCTGTACATCGACGGCCAGTTCGTCTGCAGCCAGAAGGCCGACGGTCTGATCGTCGCCACCCCGACCGGTTCCACCGCTTACGCGCTGTCGGCGGGTGGCCCGATCATGCATCCCAAGCTCGACGCCATTGTGATCGTGCCGATGTACCCCCATATGTTGTCGAGCCGGCCAATTGTGGTCGATGGCAACAGTGAGCTGAAAATCGTCGTGTCGAAAAACATGCAGATCTACCCGCAGGTCTCCTGCGACGGGCAGAACCACTTCACCTGCGCGCCGGGCGACACCATCACCGTCAGCAAGAAAGCCCAGAAGCTGCGGCTGATTCACCCGCTCGACCACAACTACTACGAAGTCTGCCGGACCAAGCTCGGCTGGGGCAGCAAGTTGGGTGGTGGAGGCGACTGATGCTCGATCCCGCGCGCAGTTATGACTTGATTGGTGACGTGCATGGATGCGCCCTGACCCTCGAACACTTGCTTGACCGCCTCGGTTATCACAAGCAGGGCGGGGTCTGGCGGCATCCATCGCGCATGGCCGTGTTCGTCGGCGACATCATCGACCGTGGCCCGCGGATCCGCGAAGCCCTGCACATCGTCCACGACATGGTCGAGGCCGGGCAGGCGCTGTGCATCATGGGCAATCACGAATTCAACGCACTGGGCTGGAGCACGCCGGCGCTTCCGGGCAGCGGCAAGCAGTTCGTGCGCGAACACACGCCGCGCCATGCACGCCTGCTGCAAGAAACCCTGACCCAGTTCGAAGATCATCCGGGCGACTGGCATGACTTCCTCAACTGGTTCTACGAACTGCCGCTGGTGGTCGATGCCGGACGATTCCGCGTGGTGCACGCCTGCTGGGATGCCAGCCTGATCGAACCGTTGCGCGGTCTGTTCCCCGATGCGCGTATCGACGAGCACTTTCTCCAGGCCTCGGCCGTGCCCGGCAGCTTCGCCTGCACCGTGTTCGACCGCTTGCTGCGCGGCACCGACATGCGCCTGCCGGATGGCCTGACCATGACCAGCGGCGACGGTCTGGTGCGTTCGTTCTTCCGTACCAAGTTCTGGGAAGACGACCCGAAAACCTACGGCGACATTGTCTTCCAGCCGGATGCACTGCCTGAGCCGGTGGCGCAGAAGCCGCTGACCTCCAGCGAAAAAAACAACCTGCTGCGCTACGGCATCGACGAGCCGTTGTTGTTCGTCGGCCACTACTGGCGCAGCGGCAAACCGGCGCCGATCCGCCCGAATCTCGCGTGTCTCGATTACAGCGCGGTGCTCTACGGCAAACTGGTGGCCTATCGTCTGGATCAGGAAACACGCCTGGATCCGCATAAATTTGTCTGGGTCGATGTCGAGCGGCCGGAGGTGCTGCAATGAGTGCGGTAGCGGTATTGCGTCTGCCACTGGCGGTGGATTTGAGTGGTTTCGTCAAACTGCTGCAACGGATGCAGGTGCCGCATCGGGTCAGTGAAGAGGCGGGCGAGCAGGTGCTGTGGGCCCCGGCGGAAATCAGCGAGGACGTACGTTCGCTGTACGAGCGCTTCCCGGCCGGCGATCCCGATCAGCAACTGGACATCCCGCTGGCGCCGACCTTCAAGCGCCCGAGCTTCGCCGAGCAACTCAAACACGCCAAGGCCACCGGATTGATCCTGCTGCTGAGCCTGCTGGTCGGTGGCCTGACCTATCTGGGCGACAACCTCGACACGATCCGCTGGCTGACGTTCCTCGACTTTCGCGTGGTCGGCGAGTACATCCAGTTCACCCCGCTGGCCGACAGCCTGGCGGCGGGGCAGTGGTGGCGCCTGTTCACGCCGATGCTGCTGCATTTCGGCATCCTGCACCTGGCCATGAACGGCATGTGGTACTGGGAGCTGGGTCGGCGCATCGAGTCACGTCAGGGCAGCATCAATCTGCTCGGTCTGACCCTGTTGTTCAGCCTGGTGTCGAACTACGCGCAGTTTGCCTGGAGCGGCCCGAGCCTGTTCGGCGGCTTGTCCGGCGTGCTTTACGGACTGCTCGGCCACTGCTGGATTTTCCAGTTGCTGGCGCCGAATCCGGCGTATCGCCTGCCGCGTGGCGTGCTGGTGATGATGCTGGTGTGGCTGGTGATCTGCATGTCCGGGCTGGTCTCGATGATCGGGTTCGGCCAGATCGCCAACGCCGCCCACGTCAGCGGGTTACTCATCGGATGCTTCACCGGTTTGTTGGGCGGTTTGTATAACCGCCGTAAACTGGCCGCCTAACATTTCAGTGAATAAAGAGCACGGAGACCCAGATGTCCTCTTTTAACGACATGATCAAGAACATCACCCCGGACATCTACGAGAGCCTGAAACTGGCCGTGGAAATCGGTAAGTGGTCCGACGGCGGCAAACTCACCGCCGAACAGCGCGAGCTGTCGCTGCAGGCGATGATCGCCTGGGAAATCCAGAACCTGCCTGAAGACCAGCGCACCGGTTACATGGGCCCGCAGGAGTGTGCGTCGAAGTCGATCGAAGTACCGAACATCCTGTTCAAGTCGGATGCCATCCATTGATCGAGATTGGCCGCGGTGCAATCAGTAAAATGTCGGCGCGCCTGGACGGGCCGAATGTGCAATACGCGTTTCGTCTGGATGACGTCGAGGTCCCGGTCAACCCCATGATCGGCACCACGGTGCGTCTGGAGTACCTGGGGGCGATTCATTGCACCCATTGCGGGCGCAAGACCAAAACCAGCTTCAGTCAGGGTTACTGCTACCCGTGCATGACCAAACTGGCGCAGTGCGATCTGTGCATCATGAGCCCGGAGCGTTGTCACTTCGAGGCCGGTACCTGCCGGGAGCCGGAGTGGGGTCAGAAGTTCTGCATGACTGATCATGTGGTGTATCTGGCCAACTCGTCGGGGATCAAGGTCGGTATCACCCGCGCCACGCAGTTGCCGACCCGCTGGCTCGATCAGGGCGCGAGTCAGGCGCTGCCGATCATGCGCGTATCGACGCGCCAGCAGTCGGGCTTCGTCGAAGACCTGTTCCGCAGCCAGGTGGCCGACAAGACCAACTGGCGCGCCTTGCTCAAGGGCGATGCGGCGGCGGTGGACCTGGCCCAAGTGCGCGACCAGTTGTTTGAAAGCTGCGCCGAAGGCTTGCAAGGTCTGCAACAGCGATTCGGCCTACAGGCAATTCAGACGATTGCCGATGTAGAACCGCTCGAAATCCGCTATCCGGTCGAGCAATATCCGGCCAAAATCGTCAGCTTCAACCTGGACAAGAACCCGATTGCCGAAGGCACGCTGCTGGGAATCAAGGGGCAGTACCTGATTTTTGACACCGGCGTGATCAACATTCGTAAATACACGGCCTATCAACTCGCCGTGCATCAATAAGGATTCCAGCATGCGCACCGAACAACCGAAGATGATTTACCTGAAGGACTATCAGGCGCCCGAGTACCTGATCGACGAGACGCACCTTACCTTCGAGCTGTTCGAGGACCACAGCCTGGTCCACGCGCAACTGGTGATGCGCCGCAACCCGGAGCGTGGCCCGGGCCTGCCGCCACTGGTACTCGACGGCCAGCAGCTGGAACTGCTGTCGGTGACCCTGGCCGACCAGGAACTGGGCGCCGGCGAATATCAGCTGACTGAAAACACCCTGACCCTGCAGCCGGCCAGCGCCAGCTTCACGGTCGACACCAGCGTCAGAATCCACCCGGAAACCAACACCGCGCTGGAAGGCCTGTACAAGTCCGGCACGATGTTCTGCACCCAGTGCGAGGCCGAAGGCTTCCGCAAGATCACTTATTACCTCGACCGCCCGGACGTGATGAGCAAGTTCACCACCACGGTGGTCGCCGAGCAGCACAGCTATCCGGTGCTGCTGTCCAACGGCAATCCGATCGCCTCCGGCCCGGGCGAAGACGGCCGGCACTGGGCGACCTGGGAAGACCCGTTCATGAAGCCGGCGTACCTGTTCGCGCTGGTGGCCGGTGATTTGTGGTGTGTCGAAGACACCTTTACCACCATGACTAACCGTAATGTCGCGCTGCGCATCTACGTCGAGCCGGAAAACATCGACAAGTGCCAGCACGCGATGAACAGCCTGAAGAAGTCGATGCGCTGGGATGAAGAGGTCTACGGTCGCGAGTACGACCTGGACATCTTCATGATCGTCGCCGTCAACGACTTCAACATGGGCGCGATGGAGAACAAGGGCCTCAACATCTTCAACTCCAGCGCCGTGCTGGCCCGCGCCGAAACCGCCACCGACGCCGCGCACCAGCGGGTCGAGGCGATCGTCGCCCACGAATATTTCCACAACTGGTCGGGCAACCGCGTGACCTGTCGCGACTGGTTCCAGCTGTCGCTCAAGGAAGGCTTCACCGTGTTCCGCGACGCCGGTTTCTCTTCGGACATGAACTCGGCCACGGTCAAGCGCATTCAGGACGTGGCGTACCTGCGTACCCACCAGTTCGCCGAAGATGCCGGTCCCATGGCCCACGCGGTGCGCCCGGACAGCTTCATCGAGATCTCCAACTTCTACACCCTGACCGTGTACGAAAAGGGCTCGGAAGTGGTCGGCATGATTCACACCCTGCTGGGCGCCGAAGGCTTCCGCAAGGGCAGTGACCTGTACTTCGAACGCCACGACGGTCAGGCCGTGACCTGCGACGATTTCGTCAAGGCCATGGAAGACGCCAACGGTGTCGACCTGACCCAGTTCAAGCGCTGGTACAGCCAGGCCGGCACACCGCGTCTGGCGGTCAGCGAGTCCTACGACGCTGCGGCGAAAACCTACAGCCTGACCTTCCGCCAGAGCTGCCCGGAAACCCCGGACAAAGTGGAAAAACTGCCGTTCGTGATCCCGGTCGAACTGGGCCTGCTCGACAGCAAGGGCAACGAGATTGCCCTGCGTCTGGCCGGTGAAGCGGCAGCGCAAGGTACCAGCCGTGTGATCTCGGTGACTGAAGCCGAGCAGACGTTCACCTTCGTCGACATCGCTGAACACCCGCTGCCATCGTTGCTGCGTGGTTTCTCGGCGCCGGTCAAACTGAGCTTCCCGTACAACCGCGACCAGTTGATGTTCCTGATGCAGCACGACAGCGATGGCTTCAACCGCTGGGATGCCGGTCAGCAACTGTCGGTGCAGGTCCTGCAGGAACTGATCGCGCAGCAGCAGAAGGGCGAGAGCCTGGTGCTTGATCCGCGTCTGATCTCGGCGCTGAAAACCGTGCTGTCCGATGAGTCGCTGGATCAGGCCATGGTCGCTGAAATGCTTTCGCTGCCGAGCGAAGCGTATCTGACCGAAATCAGCGAAGTGGCAGATGTCGAGGCGATTCACAGCGCCCGCGAGTTTGCCCGCAAGCAACTGGCGGACAACCTGTTTGAAGCGCTGTGGCTGCGTTATCAGGCCAACCGCGATTTGTCGAAGCAGACGCCGTACGTGGCCGAGGCCGAGCACTTTGCCCGTCGTGCACTGCAGAACATTGCGCTGTCGTACCTGATGCTCAGCGGCAAGCCGGAAGTGTTGGCCGCTACGCAAGAACAGTTCGAAAACAGCGACAACATGACCGAGCGTCTGACTGCGCTGGCGGTGCTGGTCAACTCGCCGTTCGAAGAACAAAAGGCCAAAGCGCTGACAACTTTCGCCGAGCACTTCAAGGACAACCCGCTGGTCATGGATCAGTGGTTCAGCGTGCAGGCCGGCAGCACGTTGCCGGGCGGTCTGGCACGGGTGAAGACGTTGATGCAGCACCCGGCGTTCAACATCAAGAACCCGAACAAGGTGCGTGCGCTGGTCGGTGCGTTTGCCGGGCAGAACCTGATCAACTTCCACGCCGCCGACGGTTCGGGCTACCGCTTCCTCGCGGATCTGGTGATCGAATTGAACGGCTTCAACCCGCAGATCGCCTCGCGGCAACTGGCGCCACTGACCCGCTGGCGCAAGTACGACAGCGCCCGTCAGGCGTTGATGAAGGCTGAGCTGGAGCGGATTCTGGCGTCGGGTCAGTTGTCGAGTGATGTGTACGAAGTGGTGAGCAAAAGCCTGGCGTAACGCTCGCCTTATCAATATTTCAGGCGAACACAAAACCCTGTAGGAGCTGTCGAGTGAAACGAGGCTGCGATCTTTTGATTCTGGTTTTTTAAATCAAGATCAAAAGATCGCAGCGTGCCGCAGCTCCTACAGTTTATTGCGTTATTTCAGATCAAACCGATCCAGCTCCATCACCTTGGCCCACGCCGCCACGAAGTCCTTCACGAACTGCTCCTTCGCATCAGCACTCGCATACACCTCGGCCAGCGCGCGCAAAATCGCGTTGGAACCAAACACCAGATCAACCCGCGTCGCCGTCCACTTCACGCTGCCGGTCTTGCGGTCGCGTCCTTCGAACTCGTCTGCCGCCGGTGAGGTCGGCTTCCACTCCACGCCCATGTCCAGCAGGTTGGTGAAGAAGTCGTTGCTCAGCGTTTCAGTGCGCGAGGTGAACACGCCATGCCGGCTTTGCCCGACGTTGGCCCCCAATACCCGCAGACCACCGACCAGTACGGTCATTTCCGGAGCGGAGAGGGTCAGCAGTTGCGCCTTGTCGATGAGCAATGCTTCGGCGGAAACGGTGTATTTGCCTTTGCTGTAGTTACGGAAACCATCGGCAATCGGTTCGAGGAAACCAAACGACTCGACATCGGTTTGCTCCTGAGTCGCATCGGTTCGACCTGGATTGAACGGCACCGAGACCGAGTGCCCGGCGTTTTTCGCCGCTTGTTCGACCCCGGCGTTACCTGCCAGCACGATCAGATCTGCCAGCGACACTTTCTTGCCGGATGAGCCGGCGTTGAACTCGTTCTGAATGCCCTCAAGGGTTTTCAGCACCTTGTCCAGTTGCTCCGGCTGATTGGCATGCCAGAATTTCTGTGGGGCCAGACGCAGACGGCCACCATTGGCGCCGCCACGCTTGTCGGAACCACGGAAGGTTGATGCGGCGGCCCATGCGGTGGACACCAGTTGCGACACCGACAGCCCGGACGCCAGCACTTTGCTTTTCAGCGCGGCGGCATCGTTGCTGTCGATCAGCGGGTGAGTGGCCTCAGGAATCGGGTCTTGCCACAGCAGTTCCTCGTTCGGCAGTTCCGGCCCGAGGTAGCGCGACAGTTGGCCCATGTCACGGTGGATCAGCTTGTACCAGGCGCGGGCGAAGGCGTCCGCCAGTTGGTCCGGGTTGGCCAGGAAGCGTCGGGCGATCGGCTCGTAGATCGGGTCGAAACGCAGCGCCAGGTCGGAGGTGAGCATGGTCGGCGAGAGTTTTTTGCTTGGATCGTGTGCGTGTGGGACGGTGCCAGCCCCCGCGCCGTTTTTCGGTTTCCACTGGTGCGCACCGGCCGGGCTTTTGAACAGTTCCCACTCGAAACCGAACAGGTTTTCCAGGTAATTGTTGCTCCACTGGGTCGGGGTAGTGGTCCAGGTGACTTCGAGGCCGCTGGTGATGGTGTCGGCGCCTTTGCCGGTGCCGAATGCGTTGCGCCAACCGAGACCTTGTTCTTCCAGCCCGGCCGCTTCCGGCTCAGGCCCGACATTGTCGGCAGGGCCGGCGCCGTGGGTCTTGCCGAAGGCGTGACCGCCAGCGATCAGCGCCACGGTTTCTTCGTCGTTCATGGCCATGCGGCCAAAGGTTTCGCGGATATCGCGACCCGAGGCGACCGGATCGGGATTGCCTTCCGGGCCTTCCGGGTTGACGTAGATCAGGCCCATCTGCACGGCGGCCAGCGGGTTTTCCAGGTTGCGTTCGCCCTGATCGGTGCGGCTTTCCTCTTTGCCATGCAGATCGGGTTCGGCCACCAGTGTGCCGTCCCCGGGTTCTTGCATGGCTGACTTGTCTTTGCCGTAACGGCTGTCGCCACCGAGCCATTCGCGTTCCGAACCCCAGTACACGTCTTCATCCGGCTCCCAGACATCGGGACGGCCGCCGGAGAAACCGAAGGTCTTGAAGCCCATGGATTCCAGTGCGACGTTGCCGGTGAGCACGATCAGGTCGGCCCAGGAAATATTGCGACCGTATTTCTGCTTGATCGGCCACAGCAGGCGCCGGGCCTTGTCGAGGCTGACGTTGTCCGGCCAGCTGTTGAGCGGGGCGAAACGCTGCTGGCCGGACCCGGCGCCCCCGCGCCCGTCGGCAGTGCGATAGGTGCCGGCACTGTGCCAGGCCATGCGGATGAACAGTGGGCCGTAGTGGCCGAAGTCGGCTGGCCACCAGTCCTGCGAGTCGGTCATCAGCGCGCGCAGGTCTTGTTTCAGGGCCTGGAAGTCCAGGCTCTTGAAGGCTTCAGCGTAGTTGAAGTCCTTGCCCAGCGGATCGGACTTGGGCGAGTGCTGGCTGAGGATCTTCAGGTTCAGTTGATTCGGCCACCAGTCACGGTTCGTCGTACCACCACCGGCAGCGTGGTTGAACGGGCATTTCGATTCATTTGCCATGTTCGGATCCTTATCAGGTCTTGTGCGGCCGGCTCATGCCGACTTCGGACTAGTAAGGCTAGACCCGACTCGGGCAACCAGCTAATAGGCCGACTATTGGAGGTTGATAGGCGCAGTCTTTCAGCGTTTTTGCCTGTTGCGCAGGCTGGATGAATGTCTGATTCGACCCTGAAATCCCCGTGCTTGAGGGCTTGCTGCAAAACGGAGTGCGAGAATGGTGATGACAGAAAGAAATGTTATTGTATAACATAAAAAAGATTTCATTCTGTTTCTGCCAGCGTTACTCGCCAAACGCCGGCAGCGATCTCATTTTTCTGCTCATGGAAGTTCTGAAATGCCTGCCCGTTCCCAACCCCTTCAACGACGCCTGACTCCTCTGGCCGCCGCGCTGCTTGTTGCTTCACCCGTGTTCGCCGCCGAGCCGCTCGAACTGCAACCGCAAGTCATCACCGGCAAACCGCTGGGCAGTCAGACCCTGGCATCGCCCTCGACCGTCCTCAGCGGCGACGACCTCACTTTGCAGCAGAAGGGCAGTCTCGGCGAGACGCTGAACAAGCAGCCCGGCGTGTCCTCGTCGTACTTCGGCCCGGGCGCGAGTCGGCCGATCATTCGCGGGCAGGACGGTGACCGTATTCGCATCCTGCGTAACGGCGTCGGCGCGCTGGACGCCTCGTCGCTGTCCTACGATCACGCGGTGCCGCTGGATCCGGTCAACGTCGAGCGCATTGAAATCGTCCGTGGCCCGGCGGCGTTGCTGTACGGCGGCAGCGCGATCGGTGGGGTGGTCAACACCTTCGATAACCGCATCCCCACCGAAGCCATCGAAGGCATTCACGGGGCCGGCGAGTTGCGTTATGGCGGGGCCGACACCACCCGCAGCAGCGCGGGGAAACTGGAGGCCGGCAACGGTCAGTTCGCTTTGCACCTGGACGCCAGCGCCCGTGAATTCAATGACCTGAAAATTCCCGGCTACGCCAAGACCGGCACGGCACGCGCCAACGACGACGGCGACTCGCGCAGGCATCGGCTCGCCAACAGCGACGGTCGTCAGGATGGCGGCGCCGTCGGCAGTTCCTACACTTGGGATGACGGTTACGCCGGGCTGTCCTACAGCCATTACGATTCAAACTATGGCTCGCCCGCCGAAGACGACGTGCGCATTCGCATGCAGCAGGAGCACTACGCGTTCGCCTCGGAAATGCGCAATCTCGACGGGCCGTTCAGCGCGATCAAACTTGATGCCGGCTACACCGATTACCAGCACCGCGAAATCGAGGGCGGTGAAGTCGGCACCACCTTCAAGAACAAGGGTTACGAAGCTCGGGTCGAGGCTCGGCATCAGCCGCTGGGCCCGTTCAACGGGGTGATCGGCGCCCAGGTCAGCCGCAACGAATTCTCGGCACTGGGCGAAGAAGCCTTTGTGCCGCACACCGATACCGACGCTGGCGCACTGTTCATTCTGGAAGAGTTGCAAGCCACTGAGCGCTTGCTGTTCACCCTCGGCGGACGCCTCGAACACACCAGCGTCGACCCGGACGCCAAAGGCAATGAGCGCTTTGCCAATGCCGACCGCTCCAGCAGTTTCACCGCCGGCAGCCTGTCGTCCGGCGCGGTGTACACGCTGACGCCGATCTGGTCGGTCGCCGCGACTTTGGGCTACACCGAACGCGCGCCGACGTTCTATGAGTTGTACGCCAACGGCGCCCACGTCGCGACCGGCACCTATGAAGTCGGCGATACCGGGCTGTCGAAAGAAAAAGCCGTGTCCAGCGACCTCGCACTGCGCTTCGACAACGGCACGCACAAGGGCAGTGTCGGTGTGTTTTACAGCCACTTCTCCAACTACATCGGCTTGCTCGGCACGGGCCGTACACTGAATGACGAAGGCGAAGAGGATGCTGGCGGGATTCCCGAATACACCTACTCGGGCGTGCGTGCACGTTTCAGCGGCATCGAGGCGCAGGATCGCTGGACGCTTGGCGAAAATGCCTACGGCAAATTTGCTTTGGAGCTGTCAGGCGATTACACCCGCGCCAAGAATCTCGACAACGGCCAGGACCTGCCGCGCATCGCGCCGCTGCGCTTGAACAATGGTTTGCTGTGGGAACTGGATCGCTGGCAGGCGCGGATCGATATCGAACACGCCAGCTCGCAGCACCGTGTGCCAGACAACGAAAGCAGCACCGACGGCTACACCACGCTGGGCGCCAATGTGGGTTATCACTTTGATGTCGGCCAGAGCAAATGGCTGGCCTTCGTCAACGCCGAGAACCTGACCAACCAGACCGTGCGGTACGCCAGTTCGATCCTGCGTGATATTGCACCGGCACAAGGGCGCAGCATTCAGGTCGGGTTGCGCACGACGTTCTGATAGCCCTTCGCCCCCCTGAAGGAGCTTCCGCAGCCTGCGGCAGCTCCTTCAGGGGCATCAGCTTGATTGTGCGGTGTCATCCTCCGGCAGTGCATCCGGCGGATTTTCCTGCCCCGGTAACTCGGTGATCACACTGAAATCCGTGACCTCGATCGCGCCCAGTCCATAGCCGGCTCATACATTGTCGCAAACTGCTTTGATACCGCAGTTAATTGTCTTTTTTAAACTTCTTATTTCGATTTCAGCTAAGAACCTGACAGTTATGACAGTAGCGCCCAAGATAATTGAGGCATAGCTTTTCAAGCGCAGGCAACCGCCTTCAAACGGATCGGAGCGCATCGACATGCAAAATTCAAATAAATCAGAAAAGCAAATTTTCGACCTGATTAATGAAAATCACCATCAATATAAAGGAACGTTCAGTGCACACGTTGATGGAAGAGAGTTCATGGTCGCGAAGACAAACTTGCTTTTTCATACGGCAGATAAGGACTATTTCATTGTTGGGGCTGATGATTACAACCACAACGTCGTTACCTTCTGCGTTCCACAGGACTTGATAAAGGACGGCCCTCACCAGGTGAGATGGTACGAAGGTGGGCTGGTTTGGAGCGTTAGGATCTCAAACGTGTCTCACGTTATTAAACAAGGACTGGCAAATGTCACGTTCTTACGGACAGGCGAAAATCGATCCGGTGTTTCAGGTGACATCGATTTTGTTTTGCCTGATGGAAAGACAGTTACAGGTAAATTTGAAATTAAGCGTATTTAGTAAATGCCAAGGGACGGGTCCAACCAATCCGTCCCCTCCCTGATTTCAACTCGATTGCATCGTTTCATCGTCCGGCAGCGCATCCAGCGGTTCTTCCTGCCCGGGTAACTCGGTGATCACACTGAAATCCGTCACCTCGACAGCACCCAGTCCATAACCCAGCAAGTGGAACGAAAACGCCTTGCGCTGTTGCGGGTTGTCGAAGCTGAAATCCATCTCCAGCGGCTGGTCCGCCGTGGCGACCATCTCGGTCGGCAGGCCCAGTTGCACGTCCTGTTCGAACTCCTTGGCCTTGAGCTGAATGTACGCCGCCTGCTGCGGGTCCACCGAGCGCACGGTCAGGCGCACGCGGGTGTGCGAGCCCTTGGGCATTTCCAGGTACTGCGCGCCGATCAGGTTGTCGGCCCAGTCATCGTTGATCTGTGCCTGCAGCGGGATGACGTTGTTGCTGCCGAACTGGTAACGCTGATTGAGCGGGGTGCGCAGCAGCGACAGGTCCAGCGCCATCGCCCGCGCGGCAATCTGCCGGGCCTGCTGGCTGCTTTCATTGCCCTTGAAGGTGGCCCGCTCGGCAATGAACCCGGCGCTTTCGTAGTAGCGGCAACGGCGCGGCATGTCGCACTCGGAGAAGATCCCCTGACCATTGTGGTAGCGCAGTTTGCCGTTGGTGTAGGACATGATTTCACGCCCACTGTCGTAGTCGCGAAACAGCGAGCGGCCGCTCAACGCCGTCGGCACTGGCAAGTCGAAATAGTCGAGGATCGATGCGCTCAGATCGACATGACCGTACACCCCGGCATTCAGTCGCGGCAGTTGCTCATGTTCGGGTGCCAGCGTCAGGTTGAAGCCCCACGACGACGCCAGACGCACGCCGTCGATGCCGTGGGATTCGTCCGAGGTGATCACCACCAGCGTGTCCCTGAGCACACCCTGACGTTCGAGGCCGCTGAGGAACTGCTCCAGCGCATCGTCGAGATAACCGACAGCGGCCTGCTTCGGTGTCTCGTAGCGCGCCAGATAGTCTTCCGGTGCGGAGTAGGGCTGGTGGGTGCCAACGGTCAGCAGGGTGAGCATCCACGGTTGCTTCTGCTGCTTCAGTTGACCAACGTAATCCAGCGCGCCTTCGAAGAACGCCTTGTCATCCTTGCCCCATGGAAACTCCAGATGGTTGGCGTTAGAGAACCATTCCAGACCGTGGGTCGCATCGAAACCGATGTGCGGCATGATCTTGTCTTTGGCCATGAAGCGCAGACCGGCGCCTTGCAAGTAATGGGTGCTGAAGCCGTGCTGGCGCAACTGCGCCGGCAGGCAGGCCTGATTGCGCTCCTGTTGGGTGAGCATTTCCACGCCTTTGGGCGTGCCGTTGTTGAGCTTGTCGTAATCGCCACAGAGCATGGCGTACAGGCCGCGAATGGTCTGGTGCGTATGCAGCACGTAATCCGGGGTGTTCATGCCGCGCTCGGCCCAGCGGCTGAGGTTGGGCATCAGGTCTTCCTGATAATGGCTGCCGATGGCCTCGCGATTGGCGCGGATGTACGCGCCGGGAATGCCTTCCAGCGCGATGATCAGCACGTTGCGCGCCTGCCCCGGCGCGGCCAGCAGTTTGTGGCCATTGAGATCCAGATCGGTCAGCCCGGCCATCTGTGGCGCGGCGGGTTCGACGTCACCGTCCAGCCATTCCTCGGCCTGCAACTGCAGATCGGCGACTTGCGAGGCGAGCAACTGATGCGGCAGGTTGTACATGCGCCACGGATCTTCCTCGCTCGGCCACTGGTTTTGCACGCCCCAGTGCGCAGCGAACAGCAGCGCCGGTGCGGCCCACACGGCACGGGGCAGGGCCACAGCGGGTTGCGCGCGATTGGCGAACCGCGTCAGCAACCAGAGCAGCAGCGCCAGCAACAGGGCCACGCCCAGCGCCGGATGGGCAAAGCCGCCACCGGTGGAGTTTTCCACGAACTGCGGGTCAATCAGGTAATGCAGGTCGGACGGGTTCGGCAGTCGGCCGACAGCACTGACCAGTTCCGCCGTTGCCACCGCCAGCAACCCCCAGAACAGCAGCAACGGCAACCCCAGCCACCACGCCCGGCGATGCAGCAACATCAACAGCAAACTGCCAACCGCCAGGTCGGACAAATAGCCCAGCGGCGACGACCAGCCCAATGCCGCGCGCAGGCACACCGGTACGATCAGTACCAGCAGAATCAAGGAAAACAGGCGGGCATGCGGTTGCCGCAACCAACGCAAAAGAACGCTCACAAACACAGACCTTCCAGCCATCAAACCGTCATAAAAGTGTGCGCGATGATACCAAGGGTGGGCTGCGTGATCGCCCTTTTAAACGCGTGGCTGATCTGCTCGCACAGACACGGCGCAGGGCTTGAGGCCGTGACCAGCGCTGGTGTCAGCCCGCTAGTGACTGACGCACAACGTGTAACCGATGGCAGATTTATTGTTTCAGGCTGTTTAAATCAGCGCATGACGGCCCATGCGAGCGTGCTATGGATATTCGATAACGGTATTTAATTTCTGTTTTTTATAGCGATAGAGTTCGGCCTTTCAGCCAAATCCACCCTGCTGCGAGGTTGTCATGGCCACACCGTTCAAACGTTCTGCGCTGACCCTGTTGGCCGCATCTCTGGCGAGCAGCATGCTGTTCAGCAGCGTTGCGCAGGCCGAAGGCAAGATCAGCATCGCCCAGCAATTCGGCATCGGTTATCTGATCCTCGACGTGGTTCGTGATCAGCAACTGATCGAAAAACAAGGCCGGGCGCAGGGGCTGGAGATCAAGGTCGACTGGAACAGCATCTCCGGCGCCACTGCCATGAACGAAGCACTGCTCACCGGTGCGCTGGACGTGGTCTCCGCCGGGGTGCCGCCGATGCTTACCGTGTGGGATCGCACCCGTGGCAAACAGAACGTCAAGGCCATTGCCTCGCTCGGCTCGATGCCCAATTACTTGCTGACCAACAACCCCGACATCAAAACTCTGAAGGACTTCAGCGACAAGGATCGTATCGCCGTGCCGGCGGCGGGCGTGGGTTTCCAGTCGCGGACCCTGCAGATCGAAACGGCCAGGGAATTCGGCAATGACCAGTACAAGAAATTTGACGACATCTCGGTCAGCCTGCCGCATCCGGACGCTACGGCGGCGCTGATTGCCGGCGGGTCGGAAATCAACGCGCATTTCTCCAGTCCGCCGTTCCAGTATCAGGCGCTGCAAAACCCCAACGTGCACAAAGTGCTGAGTTCCTACGACGTGCTCGGTGGTCAGGCCACCTTCAACGTGCTTTACACCACGGAAAAATTCCACGACGAAAACCCCAGGACCTACAAGGCGTTCTACGACGCGCTGGCCGAAGCGGAAAAAATCATCAAGGCCGACAAACCCGCCGCCGCCCAGGCGTACATCCGCGTCGAACAGTCGAAGCTGCCGCTGGCGCTGATCGAGCAGATCGTCACCGATCCGGAAATCGACTTCACGGTGGTGCCGCAACGTACGTTCATCTATGCCGAAAAACTGCAGGAACTGGGCGTGCTGAAGAACAAGGCCGGCAGCTGGAAGGATTACTTCTTTGAAGAGGCGCATGGCGGCGCGGGGAGCTGATGCATAAAAACAGCCGCCGAGCGGCGGCTGCCGGAGTTGAGTGATCAGGACTGCAAGGCTTCCATCAACACCTGCACCAGTTGGCCACCCTCAGGGGTTGCCCAACTGCCGGCCAGTTCGGCGATCAACTGATTGGTCGTGGTCAGGGTCACCCCCCCTTTGTCCATGCGGCGCAAGGCGATATCGTCGGCCATGACGCTCGGCGATCCGCCGCCATCGGCAACCACCTGCACTTCATAACCGTCGCGCACCAGACTCAACGCCGGGTATACCGTGCAGACGTCGTTGGTGACCCCGGCAATAATCAGCTTCTTGCGTCCGGTCGCCTTGACGGCGCCGGCAAAGTTTTCATCATCCATGGCGTTGACGATGCCCAAGCGTTTGACTCGTGCGGCGAACTCGGCAGGCAGGATCGTCTCAAGTTCGCTGAGCAATGGACCCTGAGCGTATTCCTCCATACTCGACGTCAGCACCACCGGCAGTTTGAGAATGCTTGCGGTTCTGGCGAGCATCAGGGCATTGCGTTTGAGTTCTTCGAACGGGATGGATTTCACCCAGCCCATGGTGCCCACCTGATGGTCGATCAACAGCAGGGCAGCATTATTGGCACTGAATTTCTCGTAACTCATGGTATCTCTCCTGGCAGATGTTACGGGGCACGGCGCCCCGGTCGATGGAACGGTTCAACGGGGTTGCAGAGTTCCGAACTCACCGCGCTGATAGGCCGCAACCGCCCGGCTCAGCGCGTCTGACGAGGCAAGTGCCAGCGGCCCCTGCCAATACACCGGTTGATGCAATGGCACACCACGAAACACCACGGCGTGGGCGGGCGCATCTGTAGCCCGCAGGGTGATGCTGTGCGCTTCGCCGATGGCCAGGCTCACGGGTACCTGCGCGTTGTCGATGGTGAAACGCTGGTCGTCGATCCAGATGTCGCCGTCGATTGGCATGACGAACGCCGACTCGCCGCTGGCAACGGGAATCCGCACTTCGTGCCTCGGCTTGATGCTGATATCGAGCAGGCTTACGTCGGTCGGCAGATCCAGCGGCGAGCGGGTGTCGAGAAAGGCACCCAGTGGCACCCGGATTTCGGCCCCCGGCAAACGCAAGACCGGCACGTCTTCAGGGGCAAGACTGAGGGCAAAAGGCGCAGCCTCCTGAAATGCGAGCGGCAAATTGATGAAAATTTGCAGCATGTGTACGGTCTTGCCGCTTTCGTTCGGGACCTCTTCGTGAACGATGCCTTTGCCGGCGGCTGTCCAGTGCAGGCCGCCCGGTCGAATCAAGTTGCGGTTGCCCAGCGAATCACGGTTGTCGATTGCGGTTTGCGAGTCGGCAAACAGATACGACACCGCGCTGAACCCCGCGTGTGGGTGGGGCGCAAACGTCGGCCCGCTGATCCACGCATGGTCTACGGCAAGAAACGGGTCGATGCTGACATCCGGCTGCCCGCCGTGCAGAGAAAAGGCACGGAAATGGCTGCCGTGACGCATGGACTTCAAGGAGGCGCGGGCGGACATGGCAGACTCCTTACACTTGGCTCAATGTCGGATAGTCGATATAGCCCTTGGCGCCCGGGGTGTAGAACGTGTCTTTGTCCGGTGCATTGAGTTCGGCACCGAGACGCAGACGCTCGGGCAGATCCGGGTTGGCAAGGAACGCACTGCCGAACACCACAGCATCCGCTTGTGCGTTTTCGATCAACGCCTGGGCGGCGGCTTGATCGAGTCCTCCACCGATCAGGTAGCGACCGTCGAAGAGTGGCCGCAGCAACGCGTGATAGTCGGTCTTGGCGCCAAACAAGGCGACGTGCAGATAAGCAAGGTCGAGACTGTGCAGGTGCTCGACCAGATAGGTGTACGTTGCTTGTGGGTCGGCATCGATGATGTCGTTGAAATTCATCTCGGGGGAGATTTTCAAGCCCACGCGATCACTGCCAATTTCCGTGGCAACTGCCGCCAGCACTTCGAGGAGGAACCGCGCGCGGTTTTCCACCGAGCCGCCATATTCATCGCTGCGCTGGTTGCTGCCAGAGGAGAGAAACTGCTCTGGCAGATACCCGGAGGCCCCATGCACTTCAACACCATCGAAACCGGCCTCAATCGCCCGGCGAGCTGCCTGACGGTAGCCTTCAACCACTGCGGCAATTTCGACCACGCTCAGTGCATGCGGCGTGACGAAGTCTTGCAGGCCATTCGAGGTCCAGGTCTGACCAGCCGGTTTGATCGCCGACGGTGCCAGGGGCAGGGCGCCGCGGGGTTGCAGCGACGGATGGGAGATTCGTCCGCTGTGCATCAATTGCATGAAAATTCGGCCGCCTTGAGCATGCACCGCGTCGGTGACTTGTTTCCAGGCGCTGACCTGTTCGTCGGTCTCGATCCCGGGAGTACGCACATAGCCTTTACCCGTCCCCTGGGGATACACGCCTTCACTGATGATCAGGCCGGCGCCGGCGCGCTGCGTGTAATAAGTGGCGACCAGATCACTGGGTACACCGTCGTCATCTGCACGGGATCGAGTCATCGGTGCCATCACCAGACGGTTCTCAAGTACAACGCGACCCATCTGGACGGGCGTGAATAGCGAACTCATTTTGCTGCTCCTCGGTAATTGATGTGGCTATCATTGATCAATCCGTTTTCGGGATAAATCCGCTAAAGATGAAATGACTATTCCACTCATGGAGCAATTCCCGTGGAGCTTTTGAACGATATGGCGCTGTTTGTGGAGGTAGTGAAGGTGCGCAGCTTTCGTCGCGCGGCCGAGGCACTGGGCATGCCCAATTCGACTTTATCGCGGCGCATCAGCGGCCTTGAAAAGGCCATTGGCCTGCGTTTGCTACATCGCACCACGCGCAAGCTTGAACTGACTGAAGCCGGGCAGCTGTACTTTGACCGCTGCAAGCGGATCGTCGAGGAGGCGCGCCTGGCGCACGAGCAACTGGGTGAAATGCTGGCGCAGCCCAGTGGACTGTTGCGCGTGTCGATGCCGGTGGATTTCGCTAACGTTTATCTGGCACCGCTGATCGCCGAATTTGCCGGGAATTACCCGGGCATCAGCTTCGATTTCGACCTTACGCCACGCCAGGTGGATCTGGTCAGCGAGCCGGTGGATGTCGTGATCCGCATGGGTGAGCCGGCGACGTCCAATCTGATCGCCCGCAAGCTCACCACGTTGCGACGCGGGTTGTATGCATCACCGGGGTATCTGCAGCGTTTTGGTACGCCGCGGCAACCGAGTGATCTGGTGAAGCACGAGTGCTTGCGTTTGCGCACGCCAAGGCCGGACAACTGGATCCTGTCTACGGCCGGAGAGACGATTGAAGTCGAAATCGCCGGACGCTTTCAGCTCAACAGTGTCGGCATGCTCAGGCGCCTGGCCATGCTTGATCAGGGAATCGCCGTGTTGGCCGAAGGCATTGCCGCCGAAGATCTGGCCAGCGGCGCGTTATGCCGGGTGTTGCCAAAGTGGCAGTCCAGTTCAATTGCGGTATACGCACTGACGGAAACCCGCTTGTTGCCGGCCAAGACCCAGCGTTTCATCGAGTTTTTGCGTGAGCGGCTGGTGGATGCCTGAGGATGTTGTCGGCGCCAGCCTGAAGCTGTTCACCTGGAAAACCGTACTGATCACCCTTGGGCTGTGGACAGTGGTCAACCTGATCACTGGTTGGCTGGGGTTCTTTGCGGCGGCCGGTTATCTCGGTTATCGCTGGAGTCAGGTGTTGAAGCGCAAGCAGCAGTTGGCTGCGGCGCCCGTGGAGAAAACTGCGGCGGCACCGCGCTCGGGGATGTCGAGAGAAAGTGTGCGCAACGCACTGGCTCGCAAACGCGGCTGACTTGCGCAATAAAAAGGGGCGACCTGATCATCAATCAGGCCGCCCCTTTTTATTTCCGCGCAGTCAGATCAATGCATCTTGCTGTGATCGTGTCCTTCCATGTGCGTCAGCGCACGGACTTCGGCTTTGACTTCGACGGTCTGTTTCTCGCCCTTGGCGTTTTCCACGGTCAGGGTCAGCGGCACGCTTTCGCCTTCCTTGAGCTGAGCGGTCAGGCCCATCAGCATCACGTGGTAGCCGTTCGGGTCGAAGCTGACCGCTTTGCCGGCCGGCAGGTCGACCGATTTGACCGGGCCCATGCTCATCACGTCGTTCTTCATGGTCATTTCGTGGATCTGTACATCTTTGGCCACTGGCGAGGCCACGCTCAGCAGTTTGCTGTGGCTGTCGGCGGTGACGGTCATGAACGCGCCGCTGGCCGATTGGGTCGGCACGGTCGCACGCACCCAGGCGTCGTCGACCTTGGTCTGAGCGCTGGCCTGAAACGCCAGGCCCAGCAGGGACACAGCGAGAACGGCGCGTTTGATGTTGTTCAAAACGGGGTGCATCAGCAGACCTCCATAACGGTGAGCAAATCTTCCGTGCACTCTTGTGCCGAAAGCGATACAGACAGACCCAGACGCAATTGGCCGCGCGAGTCGTAGACGTAACTGGTGGACGTGTGGGAGATCGTGTAGGTATCGCCCGCCGGGACCTTCTCGTAGAACACGTCGAATTCCTTGGCCGTGGCCTTGGTTTCCTCGACGGTGCCGTACAGCGCGACGAAGCTCGGGTCGAAGGCTTTGACGTAGCTGTCGAGGATCTGCGGGGTGTCGCGTTCCGGGTCGAGGGTGATGAAGATCACCTGCAGACGGTCGCCGTCCTTGCCCATCAGTTTCTTGATTTGCGCGGCGCGGGCGAGGGTGGTCGGGCACACTGCCGGGCATTGGGTGAAGCCGAAGAAGATCATCGGCATCATGCCGCGGAAGCTCGACAGCGTCATGGTTTCGCCGTCGGTGTTCTTCAGCTTGAAGGTGCGCCCGAGGATCTTGTCGCTCAGGTCCTTGCCGTACTTGTACGACAGTTGGCCACGGGTGTCGCAGCCGGCGAGCAGGCCCAGGCCCAGCACGCCCATTCCCGCAAGCACCTTGCGGCGAGTCAACAAAGCCGTCATCTAATACCGCCTTTTGCAGCCCGTCAGTCGGCAGGACTGGCGGGGGGTTAACCGTAAAAGCGGCGCATGATACCAAACTGACGGCAGACGCCGGCCACGGATCGCTGCGTGGCGCAGGATCGGGCGACAAAAGGTGTAAGAAAAAGTGACGGGGGGCTAATGAAAATTCGCCTCATCGGCCCGCCAGCCGCCGCCCAGCGCGGTGTACAGGTTGACCTCGGCGACCAGTTGCGCGAGCCGATCGGTGATCAGCCCCTGCTGTGAACTGAACAGCGAACGCTGCGCATCGAGAAACGTCAGGCTGCTGTCGACGCCATTCTGATACCGATGCTGCGCCAGGTTGTAGTAGTCCTGAGTGGCCTGCACCAGATCGCGTTGCGCCTGCAATTGCTGCTGATAAGTGCTGCGCGCCGCCAGGCCATTGGCGACTTCCTGAAATGCGGTCTGAATCGATTTCTCGTACTCGGCGACTGCGACGTCTTTCTGCAACTTCGAATAATCCAGGCTCGCGCGCAGGCTGCCGGCGTTGAAAATCGGCAGGTTGATTTGCGGCTGGAACGTCCAGGCGCCGGAGCCGGCGCTGAACAGCCCGGACAGATCGCGGCTGGAGGTGCCGGCACTGGCGGTCAGGCTGACACTGGGGAAAAACGCCGCGCGCGCCGCGCCGATATTGGCGTTGGCCGCCTTCAGTTGGTACTCGGCCTGGAGAATGTCCGGGCGCCGTTGCAGCAGATCCGACGGCAACCCGGCCGGCAGTTGCCGGATCAGATCGCTGGCCAGTGGTTGCGCCGGCAGTTGCTCGGGGACGGGCGCGCCGACCAACAGCGTCAGGCTGTTGAGATCCTGCGCCACCTGGCGTTTGTAGCGCGCCAGATTGGCTCGCGAACTGTCGACGCTGGTCTTGGCCTGCGCCTGTTCCAGCGCCGAAGACTTGCCGGCGTCACGGTTGCGCGTGGTCAGGCGCAGGCTCTGTTCATCGGCGGCGAGGGTCTGGCGCGTCAGTTCGAGCAACTCCTGATCGGCGCGCCAGGTCAGGTAGGCATTGGCGACGTTGGCCACCAGACTCAGCTCGGCACTGCGCCGCGCCTGCTCGGTCGCCAGCCAGGTTTGCAGCGCCTGCTCGCTGAGGCTGCGCACCCGGCCGAAAAAATCCAGCTCATAGGCACTGACGCCGAGATTCGCCGCATAGGTCGAATTGATCATGGCTTTGCTGCGGGTCACGCTGGGCGGCAGGCGTTGGCGCGACTCGCTGGCATTGGCCGACACTGCCGGCAGCAGATCGGCGCGCTGGATCCGGTACTGCGCCTGGAACGCCTCGACGTTCAGCGCCGCCACGCGCAGGTCGCGATTGTTCAGCAGTGCGCTTTCAATCAGCTGTTGCAGCGCCGGGTCGTTGAACAGCGTGCGCCAGTCTTCAGTGCGCGCTGCGGCGGTTGTCTGTGTCGGGTAAATCGCGCCTTGCGGGTACTGCGCCGCGCTCGGTGAGGCCGGACGCTGGTACTCGGGAATCAACGAACAACCGGCCAACAGGACGGCGAGGGACAGCAGGGACATGCGCAACATCGAACGCTCTCATGCAGAAAAAATACGTGCCGGGGACTCAGTCTCCACACACCCTCGCGAACACCGTTGAAGCCTGACTTCGCCGTTACGCCCCCGCCATCCAGCGCGCCAGGCCATGCCGTCCGCTGACGCCCAGTTTGGCGGTGGCACGCTTGAGGTAGGTCTCGACCGAACTGCTCTTGACCCGCAGCTGCTCGGCCAGTTGCGGCACAGTGCCGCCGGTCAGCAGCCCGAGGCAGACTTCCTTTTCCCGGGCCGAGAGGACAATGGCGCCCAGCGCCAGGCGCTCGTCGAACACCTGCTGC
The DNA here is from genome assembly GCF_055760375.1 of Pseudomonas sp. m6p. Classification (NCBI taxonomy): domain Bacteria; kingdom Pseudomonadati; phylum Pseudomonadota; class Gammaproteobacteria; order Pseudomonadales; family Pseudomonadaceae; genus Pseudomonas; species Pseudomonas sp. m6p. The sequence goes on along the minus strand of NZ_CM147084.1, from coordinate 2,991,913 downwards.
AACGGCGCCTGCTCCAGATCGGCCAGGGGCAGGCGCGGTTGTTTGGCGACGATCTGTCGACTGAGTTGCGCGTGCCGTTCAATCAGCGGCAACAGGGTGTCGGACAGGCTTTTGAGAAACGACAGCTCCGGCAGGGAAAACACCCGTTGCGTATGCGGTCGGTAGAACGAGATGACACAACGGCGGTTGGAGGTGCGCGACACCAGATTGCACTGGTGCACGCTGTGCTGCGGATGGCGGGGCTGGAGTGAGGCTTTGAGTTGAATCAGCAGGGAATCATTCATCTCGATCATCTTCTGCAATAGCGGATGATCGTCCGGACTCGTCAACGGGTCTGGCGGCGGAAAGGTCTGCGGCAGGCCAGCGCTGCCCAGCGCCTTGATCTCGACCACGCTGGCCTGGCGTTCGTCCAGCGTCCACTCGCTGAGATCGACGCGATTGACCGGCACCAGGGTGTCGACCAACTGGAACAGGTTATTGGCGAAATGATCATCGCCGGTGCTGGCAATCAGTTCCCCCAGTTGCCAGTAGAAGTGCGGGTTTTCCATGTTGCGAATGCTGCCGGTCAGATTCATATCCTTGTCATCCCTGGTTCCGAGTCATCACCGAGTCGTCCGCTGTTGATGCAAAAGCCGCCCACGCAATCGTCTCTCCTTGAAACTGATCTGGGGCGGGATTTAAGCCTATGGATTTGTCCTACGTCTGTAGGGGAAAACAGGGACACAAAGTGCCATCATTTCTGAAAGTTGGCGCCGGCCTTCTGACGGTGCCTGGTACAGCGGTCGCGCTTTGCGTGACTGTTCGGTCACGGCAAAGGCTTGAAAACCGGGGCAGTTACCTTTTCATATGCTGACTGCGCTGGTCGATGGCGGCGTCAGCGTGTGGCATTTTTCCTACAAGAATTTCAGTATTTCCTCTCCGAACTTTTAGTGTGTTCCCACCCAATAAGGCTGTTCAAGCGCGGACTGGCCGGCGCGGGGGACGAGGTTGTCCGGGTTTCAGGTGTCATGTCGGCCTCGGGGCCGATGCTTGAATAGGCGCAAAATCACCTGAGAAGGATCTTATGCCGCCTATTTCCGCCCCTGCGGTGGCCACGCCGTCCGCATCGCTCCAGACTTATCCGCTGACCGCTGCGCAGCTGGATATCTGGCTGGATCAGCTGAGTCGCGGTGATTCGCCGCTGTACAACGTCGGCGGCTACATGGACCTCAGTGGCCCGCTGGAGCCGGCCCGGATGCAGGCCGCACTGGAAGCGCTGGTGGCCCGGCATGACGCAATGCGCACGGTGCTGTTGCCCGGCGCCGGTGCAACAGGCTTGCCGCTGCAGCAGTTTGCCCGGTCAGTCGCGGTGCCGATGCCGATCCACGATGTGTCGACGCACGGCGAGCCTGAATCGGCGGCGCGGCGATTGGTTCAGGCGCGCATCGATCAACCCTTCGTGCTGGACGGCGGCTGCCTGTTCCGCTTTCAGTTGATCCACCTCGATGACCAGCGACATTGGTTAGCCGTGCAGGCTCATCACTTGATCTTCGATGGCTGGAGCTTTGGCGAAATGTTCAAGTCGCTGGACGAGATCTATAACGCGCTGGCGCACGGCCAACCGGCACCAGTCGCGGCGCCGTCGTACATCGACTTCATCGAAGACAATGCGCGCTACCAAGCGTCGCCGCGTTATGCGCAGGATCGCGCCTACTGGCTGGACAAGTACCGACAGATGCCCGAACCGCTGTTGCTGCCGCGGCACCCGCAGCGCCAGACCGGCCCCGCCGCGCAGACGCAGGTCTACACGCAGCCCTTGCCGACGCTGCTGCACGAGCGCATGAAGCAGGTGGCCCGGGCGTACGGTGCCTCGGCGTTCCATGTGTTGCTGGCGGCGCTGCATGTTTACTTCAGTCGCAGCACGCAGCGTGACGAATGGGTGGTGGGGTTGCCGATTCTCAACCGCTCGGGTGCGCGCTTCAAATCTACCCTCGGGCTGTTCGCCCAGGTCAGCGCGGTGCGCATGGGTTTTGGTCGCGAATCTACCTTCGCTGAACTGGTGTGCGCGATCCGTGATGAGCTGCGCAAGGATTTCCGCCATCAGCGCTTCCCCGTGAGTGAAATGAACCGCGCCCTGGGTTTGCTGCGCGAAGAGCGCTCGCAGCTGTTCGAGGTCACCGTTTCCTACGAACAGGGCACTCATGATTATCGCTACGGCGAGGCATCGGGACGGATCATCAAGGCCTCGAACGTCGAGGAGGCCACGCCGCTGGCGGTGCACCTGCTGAGCAACCTTGCCAATGATGATGCGCGCCTGTACCTGATCTACAGCGAGGCGTATTTCAGCGCCGATCAAGTCAAGGCTCTGGCGGAACGCTGGTTGTTGATTCTGGAGCAGGGGCTGGAGGCGGTTGACCTGCCGGTGGCGGATTTCGACCTGAGCACGCCCGAGGAAACCGCGCTGCTGCAACAGTGGAATGCCACGCGGGTGGACTACCCGGCGCCGACCCCCCTTGCGCAGCGTATCGAAGCGCAGGCGATGCTGCGGCCGCAGGCACTGGCGGCGACTGCTCAAGGGCAATGCCTGAGCTATATCGAACTCAATCAACGCGCCAATGCGCTCGCTCATCATCTGCTCGACCTCGGTGTGCGCCCGGATGACCGGGTAGCGATCATCGCCCGGCGCGGGCTCGACACACTGGTCGGGCTGTTGGCGATTCTCAAGGCTGGCGCCGCTTATGTACCGCTGGATCCGGCGCATCCGGCCGAGCGCCTGAGCTATCTGCTGGAGGACAGCGCGCCCATCGCGGTGCTGACCCAGCGTGCGCTGCGCGGGCATTTGCCGGCGCTGTCGGTGCCGGTGATCGAGCTGGATCAGCCGACCTGGCCCGCCGAACATGTCGGCGCGCCGAAGGTGCCGGGGCTGACCCCGGCCAACCTCGCTTATGTGATTTACACCTCTGGTTCAACCGGCCTGCCCAAGGGGGTGATGGTCGAGCATCGCACCCTGTGCAATCTGGTCGATTGGCACGCTGACGTTTTCGACCTGCGCGCCGGCAGCCATACCTCGAGCCTGGCCGGCTTCGGTTTCGACGCGATGGCCTGGGAAGTCTGGCCGGCGCTGTGCGTGGGCGCGACCCTGCACCTGGCGCCGGTCAGCGAGGGTGGCGAAGACATCGATGCGCTGCTCGACTGGTGGTGTGCGCAGCCGCTGGAGGTGAGCTTTTTGCCGACCCCCATCGCCGAATACGCGTTCAGCCGCCAACTCGCTCACCCGACGTTGCGCACGCTGCTGATCGGTGGCGATCGCCTGCGCCAGTTCCCGCGTCAACAATCCTTCGAAGTGATCAACAACTACGGGCCGACCGAAGCCACCGTGGTGGCGACCTCGGGTCGCATCGACGCCGGGCAGTCGCTGCACATCGGCAAACCGGTGAGCAATGCCACGGTGTATCTGCTGGATGAACAGCAGCAACCGGTGCCGCTGGGCGTGAGCGGCGAGTTGTACATCGGCGGGGCCGGCGTGGCTCGCGGTTATTTGAACCGCGCCGACCTGAGCGCCGAGCGCTTCCTGCGTGATCCGTTCAGCGCTGAACCGGGGGCGCGCATGTATCGCACTGGCGATCTCGCACGCTGGCGCGCCGATGGCAATCTGGAATACCTGGGGCGCAATGACGATCAGGTGAAAATCCGTGGCGTGCGCATCGAACCGGGGGAAATCGAGAGCGCACTCACCAGCCATCCAGCGGTGCGCGAAGCGGTGGTGCTGGTGCGCGACGGACAATTGTTGGCGTGGTTCACCGAGCGGGCGCCGTTGAACATCAATGAACTGCACGCACACCTGAAAACCCGCCTGAGCAGCGCCATGCTGCCGAACGCCTACGTGCGTCTGCCGGCGCTGCCGCTGACCGCCAACGGCAAGGTTGATCGCAAGGCGCTGCCCGCGCCCGAGGCAGGAGATTTGATCCGCCGCGAATACGAGGCACCGCAAGGCGAGGTCGAAATCGCCCTGGCGCAGATCTGGGCCGAAGTCCTGCAAGTGGAGCGGGTCGGGCGTCACGATCACTTCTTCGAACTGGGCGGGCACTCGTTGCTGGCGGTGATGCTGATCGAACGCATGCGTCAGCTCGATCTGAGCAGCGACGTGCGCGTGCTGTTCAGCCAGCCGACGCTCGCTGCACTGGCCGCTTCGGTCGGCAGCGGTCGGGAAATCGAAGTGCCGGCCAACCGCATCGCCGCCGATTGCACGCACATCACGCCGACGATGTTGCCGCTGGTACAACTGCAGCAGATGGACATCGAGCGGATCGTCGCCAGCGTTCCGGGTGGCGCCGCCAATGTGCAGGACATCTACCCGCTGGCACCGTTGCAGGAGGGGATTCTCTACCACCACATCACTGCCGCGCAGGGCGATCCGTACCTGCTGCAGTCGCAACTGGCGTTCGACAGTCTTGAGCGCGTCGAGACCTTCGCTGCGGCGCTGCGCGAGGTCATGGCGCGCCACGACATTCTGCGCACTTCGGTGCTCTGGGAAGGCCTGACCAGCCCGGTGCAAGTGGTGTGGCGCGCGGCAATTCTGCCGTTGCAGGAGGTCGAACTGAACCCCGCCAATGGCCCGATCATCGATCAGTTACACCAGCGCTTCAACGCCCGACGTTATCGCCTCGACGTCAGCCAGGCGCCGCTGATGCGCCTGGTGTATGCCCGTGATCCGGCGCTGGATCGGGTGGTGGGGATTTTGCTGTTCCATCATCTGGCCATGGATCACATCGCCCTCGAAGTGATGCGCGGCGAGATGCAGGCCAGCCTGTCCGGGCAAGCTGTCGAATTGGCGCCGCCGGTGCCGTATCGCAATTACGTGGCGCAGACGCGGCTGGGCGTCAGCGAGCAGGAACACGAGGCGTTTTTCCGTGAGCAACTGGCGGACATCGACGAGCCGACCCTGCCATTCGGCTTGCAGGAAGTGCAGGGCGACGGGCGCGGCATCGACGAAGCGCAGCAGGTGCTGCCGGCTGACGTCTATCAGCGTTTGCGCACCCAGGCGCGACAGGCCGGAGTCAGCGTGGCGAGTCTGATTCATCTGGCGTGGGCACGGGTGCTGGCGGCGACATCCGGCCAGCAGCGGGTGGTGTTCGGCACGGTGCTGATGGGGCGTATGCAAGGCGGCGAGGGCGCTGACCGCGCTTTGGGCGTGTTCATCAACAGCTTGCCGTTGCGCATCGATGTCGATGCCGGGGTGCTCGACGCCGTGCGCGCCACCCACGCGCGACTGACCGCGCTGCTCGGGCATGAGCACGCGTCGCTGGCACTGGCCCAGCGCTGCAGTGGCGTCGCTTCGCCATCGCCGTTGTTCAGCGCGCTGCTCAACTACCGGCACAGTGACGAAACCGAACTGCTGGAGCCGTCGCGGCAAGCCTGGCAAGGCATCGACACCCTGGCCAACGAAGAGCGCACCAACTATCCGCTGACCATGAGCGTGGATGATTACGGCGACGGCTTGCGCCTCACCGGCAGGGCCGTGGCGCAGATTGGCGCGCAACGGATTTGCGGCTATATGCAAACCGCGTTGCACGGTTTGCTGCAGGCCCTGGAACAGACACCGCAGCAGCCGTTGAACCGCTTGCCGATCCTGCAAGCCGAAGAGCTGCAACGCGTGCTGATCACGTTCAATGCCACTGAGGTCGATTGTCCGCTGGACCAGCCACTGCACGCGTTGTTCGAAGCGCAGGTGCGGCGCAAACCGTATGCAATCGCCGCACAGGCCGGCGAGCAAAGCCTGACCTATGAGCAACTCAATGATCGCGCCAACCGTCTGGCCTATCACCTGCGTGAACTCGGCGTGCAACCGGACTCGCGCGTAGCGATCTGCGTCGAACGCGGGCTGGATCTGGTGGTCGGTCTGCTGGGGATTCTCAAGGCTGGCGGCGCTTATGTACCGCTGGATCCGGACTATCCGCTGGAGCGCCTGAACTACATGTTGCAGGACAGCGCGCCTGTCGCACTGTTGGTGCATGGCCCCACACGGCAATTGCTGGGTGAGCCGGGTGTGACGATGATCAATCTGGATCACGGCAGTTGGGAGCCGCAGCCGTCAGACAATCTGCAGGTGCCGGGCCTGAGTGCTTCGAACCTCGCCTACATGATCTACACCTCGGGCTCCACCGGGTTGCCGAAAGGCGTGATGATCGAGCATCGCAGCGCCTGCAACATGGTGCATTGGGGCTCGCAGCTCAGTCCGCCAACCGAACACGGCGCGCTGCTGCAAAAAGCGCCGTTCAGCTTCGACAGTTCGGTGTGGGAGATCTTCTGGCCGCTGTGTTCCGGGATGCGCCTGGTACTGGCGCGACCGGATGGCAACCGCGATTCGGCGTATGTGGTGCAGACCATTCGCGAGCAGCAGGTCACCGTAGTCAAATTCGTTCCTGCGTTACTGCAGCAGTTCATCGAGCAGGACGGTGTCGAGCAATGCACCAGCCTGACCGATGTGCTCAACGGCGGTGGTGAACTCAGCGCGGCGCTGGCCCGCCAAGTGCGCGATCGCCTGCCGTGGGTGCGTTTGCACAACGTTTATGGCCCGACCGAAACCACGGTGGACAGCACCGGGTGGACGCTGGAGCCGGACATGCCGGTGCCGGACAGCGTGGTGCCAATCGGTACAGCCTTGAGCAACACCCGGTTGTACGTGCTCGATGCCTACGGTCAACCGGTGCCGCAAGGCGTCAGCGGTGAGTTGCACATCGGCGGCGTCGGCGTGGCGCGGGGTTATCACGGGCTGCCGGAGATGCAGGCCGAGCGTTTTATCGACAGCCCGTTTGTGCCGGGTGATCGGCTGTATCGAACGGGCGATCTGGCGCGCTACAACAATCACGGCGAGCTGGAATTCCTTGGTCGCAACGACTTCCAGATCAAGCTGCGTGGTTTGCGTCTGGAGCCGGGAGAAATCGAGGCACAGTTGATCGAGCATCCGGCGATTCGCGAGGCTGTGGTGATGGTGCGTGATGAGCGTCTGGTGGCCTGGTACACCGTGCGCGCCGGCATCGACGCGCCATCGTTGGAAACCTTGCGCGGCCATGTGCTGGAGCGTTTGCCCGAGTACATGGTGCCTGGCGCGTTTGTGCTGCTCGACGCCTTGCCACTGACGCCAAACGACAAGATCGACCGCAAGGCCCTGCCGGAGCCGGGGGGCGATGCCGTCATCAACCGGCCTTACGTGGCGCCCGAGGGTGAAGTCGAAACCGCGCTGGCGCGGATCTGGGGCGAGATGCTGGGTGTTGAGCAGGTCGGACGGCACGACAACTTCTTCGAACTGGGCGGGCACTCGTTGCTGGCGGTGAGTCTGGTGGCGCGCATGCGCCAGAGCGGCCTGCACACCGACGCCCGGGCGCTGTTCAGCCAGCCGACGCTGGCGGCGCTGGCGCTGAGCACCACACCCGAGGCGCAGCAAGTGTTCATCCCGCCAACCACCATCCCGAGCCTCAACCGCAAGCGCCGGCTCTGACCCAAAGCCCTGTAGGAGCTGCCGCAGGCTGCGATCTTTTGATTTGGCTTTTAACAGCAAGATCAAAAGATCGCAGCCTGCGGCAGCTCCTACAGGGTGATTGCGGCGACCGAGCCGGACGCTTGTCCCCGCTTCCCATGTCAGCCCCGCAAGCCCCGATGTTTTAGTTTTTCCAGGCTGCACACAGCAGGCACGGACTCGCGGCTGCGCGCTCCTTTTTCTCGTATTTACAGCAGGTTATCCCATGCATTTCAGCGAACTGATGGCTGTTCTTTCCACCCATGCGATCCGCCTTCAACAGGACGATGAAGACCTGGTCATCCTGGGCAGCGACGACGCGCTGGACGATGCGTTGTGGGACAGCCTCAGCGAACACAAGGCGCAGCTGCTGGAACTGGTCGCGCAAAACGGTGGCGACTGGCTGAGCCCGGCGTTTCGCATCACCCCGGACATGCTGCCGCTGGTGACACTGGATCAGCCGACCATCGACCGGCTGGTGGCCAAGGTGCCCGGTGGCGCCGCCAACCTGCAGGACATTTACCCGCTGGCGCCGTTGCAGGAGGGCATGCTTTACCTGCACCTGTCGGCACCCGCCGGCGATCCTTACGTGTCACAAGCGCGGTTCGCCTTCGACAGCCGCGAACGGCTGGAGGCCTTCGCCGAGGCGTTGCAGTGGATGATCGAACGCCACGACATTCTGCGCACTTCGTTTGTCTGGGAACGCCTGGACGAACCGCTGCAAGTGGTGCAGCGGCAGGCTCGTCTGCACTGCGAGGAAATCGCCCTCGACCCGGGCGCGGATGTATTGGCGCAACTGCTGGAGCGCTATGATCCACGATACTTCCGCCTCGACATCCAGCAGGCGCCGCTGCTGCGTCTGGTGTACGCCATGGACCCGGCCAACGGGCGCGTGGTTGCGCTGTTGCTGTTCCACCACCTGATCATGGACCACGTCGCCCTCGACGTGGTGCGCCGCGAAACCCGCGCACACCTGCTCGGCCAGACCGCGCAGGTCGGGCCGCCGGTGCCGTATCGCGATCACCTGGCCAAGGCCCGTCTGCGTCTGGACGAGCAGGTTCACGAAGCGTTTTTCCGCGAGATGCTCGCCGATATCGACGAGCCGACCTTGCCCTGTGGTCTGCAGGACGTGCAGGGCGACGGCCAAAGCATCGAAGAAGCCGTGCTGATGCTCGACGCCGACTTGAGCCGGCCACTGCGCACGCAGGCGCGTCAGCTCGGGGTCAGTGTGGCGAGCCTGATGCACTTGGCGCTGGCGCGGGTGCTCGGCCAGTTGTCGGGCCGCACCGCTGTGGTGTTCGGCACCGTGTTGCTGGGGCGGATGGAGGCGGGTGAGGGCGGCGAACAGGCGCTGGGGATGTTCATCAACACCTTGCCGCTGCGGGTGGATGTCGGGGCGGACGGCGTGCGTGACGGGGTGCTGGCCACCCATCGACGCCTGACCGCGTTGCTCGGCCATGAACAGACCTCGCTGGCACTGGCCCAACGTTGCAGTGCGGTGGCGCTGCCGACGCCGTTGTTCAGCGCGATCCTCAACTATCGCCACAGCAGCAGCGAAGAGATCGCCGAGGTCAGCGAACTGGCCCCTGGCGTGCAAGTGCTGGGCGCCCGCGAGCGCACCAACTACCCGCTGACGATCAACATCGACGACCTCGGCGAAGACTTGCGCATCACTGCGCTGGCGGATGCGGCGCTGGGTGCCGAACGCATCGCCGCTTACCTGCACACCGCGTTGCACAGCCTGCTGCAGGCCTTGCAATCGACTCCGGATGCGCCGCTGCAACGCCTGAATATCCTGCCGGCCGCCGAGCGCGAATTCTTGGTGCACGGGGTCAACTCGCCGTTGCCGCAATTCCCGGAAACGCCGTTGATTCATCAGCAGTTCGAAGCGCATGCGGCGGCACGCCCGGAGGCCACAGCGCTGCTGTTCGAGGAGCAGACACTGAGCTACGGCGAGCTCAACCGCCGCGCCAATCAGCTTGCGCATCACCTGCTGGCACAGGGAATTCGCCCGGATCAGCGCGTGGCGATCTGTGTCGAGCGCGGCCCGCAAATGCTCATCGGCCTGCTCGGTATCCTCAAGGCGGGCGCCGGTTATGTGCCAATCGACCCGGCGTATCCGCTGGAGCGCATCGCCTACACCCTGCAGGACAGCGCCCCGGTGGCGCTGCTGATTCAGGCCGATACGCTGGACCGGATTGGCGCGCTCGAAGTGCCGAGCATCGATCTGGACAGTGTGCAGTTGCAGGCTGAACTCAGCAGCAATCCGCAGATTCCCGAGCTGAGTCCGAGTCATCTCGCCTACGTGATCTACACCTCGGGCTCCACTGGGCTGCCCAAAGGCGTGATGGTCGAACACCGCAACGTCACGCGCCTGTTTTCCGCGACCCACGACTGGTTCAACTTCAACCCGCAGGACGTGTGGGCGCTGTTCCATTCCTTCGCCTTCGATTTCTCGGTGTGGGAAATCTGGGGCGCGCTGGCGTTTGGCGGCCAGTTGTTGCTGGTGCCGCAGGCCGTCAGCCGCTCGCCGGACGACTGCTACGCGCTGCTGTGCCACAGTGGCGTCACCGTGCTCAATCAAACGCCGAGCGCCTTCCGCCAGTTGATCGCCGCGCAGGGCCGCAGCCCGCTGCAGCACTCGTTGCGCGAAGTGATCTTCGGCGGCGAAGCGCTGGAACCGGGCCTGCTCAAACCGTGGTACGCGCGGGTCGGCAATGCCGGTACACGGTTGGTGAACATGTACGGCATCACCGAAACCACGGTGCACGTGACCTATCGGCCACTGGAGGCAGCGGACTCGCTACTGGTCGGGTGCAGCCCGATTGGCGTGGGCATTCCCGACCTGCAACTGTACGTGCTCGACGCGCAGCGCGAACCGGTGCCGGCCGGCGTGATCGGCGAGTTGTACGTCGGTGGCGCCGGGGTTGCCCGCGGCTACCTCAATCGTGAAGCGTTGACTGCTGAGCGCTTTATTGCCGACCCGTTCAGCGGCCGTGCTGCAGCGCGCCTGTACAAGACCGGTGACCTCGCGCGCTGGTCAGCGGATGGCAGCCTCGAATACCTGGGGCGTAATGACGATCAAGTGAAGATCCGGGGTTTCCGCATTGAACTCGGTGAAATTGAAGCTCGCCTCGCCGCCTGCGCCGGTGTGCGCGAAGCGCTGGTGATCGCTCGTGAAGACAGTCCCGGTGACAAGCGTCTGGTCGCCTACTGGCTGGCCGCCGCAGGCACTGAACCGAGCGCCGCGCAATTGCGCGACGCGTTGCTGCAATCGCTGGCCGACTACATGGTGCCGAGCGCCTTTGTGCGCCTCGACGCCATACCGCTGACCACCAACGGCAAGCTTGATCGCAAAGCCTTGCCACAACCGGACAGCGACGCGTTCGCCCGTCGCGGTTTCGAAGCCCCGCTGGGGCCAGTGGAAACCCTGATCGCCGGCATCTGGCAGAGACTGCTCGGTGTCGAGCAGGTCGGGCGGCACGACAATTTCTTCGAACTCGGCGGCCATTCGTTGTTGGCGGTGAAACTGATCGAGCGCATGCGCCAGCACGACTTGCAGTGCGACGTGCGCGTGCTGTTCGGCCAGCCGAGCGTGGCAGCATTGGCGGCGACCTTGAGTCACCGTCACGCCCGGCAGGTGCCGGAGAATCTGATTCCTGCCGATTGCACGCGGATCACCCCGGACATGTTGCCGCTGGCCACGCTGGATCAGGCCGCCATCGACCGCGTGGTCGCCAGCGTGCCCAGCGGCGTCGCCAATGTTCAGGACATTTACGGCTTGGCACCTTTGCAGGCGGGGATCCTCTATCACCATCTGGCGACCAGCGCCGGTGACCCCTACGTGTTGCAGGCGCAATTCGCCTTCGCCGGTCTGGCGCAGATCAAGGCCTTCGTCCGTGCGTTGAATGCGGTGATCGCGCGCCACGACATTCTGCGCACCAGCGTGGTCTGGGAAGGGCTTGAAGAGCCGGTGCAAGCGGTCTGGCGTGAAGCGCCGCTGGCACTGGAGCGGATCGACGCCGACCTGCTGGAAGGCGATGTGCTGGCGCAGATGCAGGCGCGGTTCGATCCACGGCACTACCGCCTCGACCTGCGCCGCGCGCCGCTGATGCGTCTGGCCTACACCGAAGACCGTGAACAACAGCGCTGGGTCGGCATCCTGTTGCTGCACCACATCGTGCTCGACCACACCGCACTGGAAGTGTTGCTGGCGGAAATGAACGACAGCCTGTACCCGAGCGGCGCCGATTTGCCGATGCCGGTGCAGTACCGCAACTACGTGGCGCAGGCGCAGCAACAGGCCAATGCCGAGGCGCATGAAGCGTTCTTCCGCGACATGCTCGGCGACATCGACGAGCCGACTGTGGCCTTCGGTGTGCAGGACGTGCATGGCGATGGCAGCAGCAGCGTCGAGAGCGCGCAAGCGCTGGATTCGGGCGTGGCCCAGCGCTTGCGCGAACAGGCGCGGCGCCTCGGCATCAGCGCCGCGAGTCTGGTGCACCAGGCCTGGGGTCAGGTGCTGGCAAAGGTCTCGGGCCGTGAGGAAGTGGTATTCGGCACCGTGCTGCTCGGGCGCATGCAGGGCGGCGAGGGCGCCGACCGCGCACTCGGCATGTTCATCAACACCTTGCCGTTGCGGGTCAGTGTTGGCGCGACCGACGTGCAGCAAGGCGTGCGCGCTACCCATGAACGTCTGGCGCAACTGCTGGCGCATGAGCAGGCCTCGCTGTCGCTGGCCCAGCGTTGCAGCGGTGTTGCCGCGTCGCTGCCGCTGTTCAGCAGCTTGCTCAACTATCGCCACAGCGCGGCCGAACCGGCTGGTGTGACCTGGGACGGGATCGAGATTCTCAGCTCGCGCGAGCGCAGCAACTATCCGCTGGTGGTCAGCGTCGACGACCTCGGCACCGGTTTCCGCCTTAGCGTGCAAGCGGTGCCGCAGGTGGATGGTGCGCGGGTCTGCGATTACTTGCAGACCGCGCTGCACAATCTGCTGACGGCGCTGGAGCACAATCCGGCCACACCGCTGCGACAGATTTCGGTGCTGTCGCCGAGCGAACGCCAGCGGGTCGTGGTCGGGTTTAACATCACCGGTCGCCAATACCCGCCGGCGCAAACCGTGCAGCGTTTGTTCGAGGTTCAGGCGGCAGCGCATCCCGAGGCCTTGGCGGCGGTGCAAAGTGCGCAGCAGTTGCGCTATGGCGAACTCAATCAACGGGCCAATCGTCTGGCACATCACCTGATTGGCCTCGGTGTGCAGCCCGATGACCGGGTCGCCCTGTGTGCCCGGCGCAGCCCGGACATGCTGGTCGCGTTGCTGGCGATCCTCAAGGCCGGCGCCGGTTATGTGCCGGTTGATCCAGCGTATCCGGCGGAACGCATCGCCTATCTGTTGCAGGACTGCGCCCCGGTGGCGGTGGTGGCGCAGGCATCGACTCGCGATCTGCTCGGTGGCGTGCCGGTCATCGATCTGGACAACGACCTCTGGCAGCACCTGTCGGATGCCAATCCGCAGGTGCCGGCATTGACGCCGAACCATCTGGCTTACGTGATCTACACCTCCGGCTCCACCGGCCAACCGAAAGGCGTGATGGTCGAGCATGCGACTCTGGAAAACCTCGTGCACTGGCACGCTGAAGCCTTTGACTTGCAGGCCGGCAGCCAGACCGCGAGTGTCGCCGGTTTCGGTTTCGATGCCATGGCCTGGGAAGTCTGGCCGGCGCTGTGTGTTGGCGCGACCTTGCACCTGCCGCCGCCGTCGATCCGCAACGAGCACCTCGACGAGCTGCTCGACTGGTGGTGCGCGCAGCCGTTGCAGGTCAGCTTCCTGCCGACGCCGGTGGCCGAATACGCGTTCAGCCGGCAATTGCAGCACCCGACCTTGCGTACGCTGCTGATCGGCGGCGATCGACTGCGTCAGTTCAATCGCCAGCAAACCTTTGAAGTGATCAACAACTATGGCCCGACCGAAGCCACGGTGGTCGCCACCTCGGGGCGGGTAGAGCTTGACCAGCCGCTGCATATCGGCCGCCCGATCGCTAACGCCAAAATCTATGTGCTGGACGCTGAGCAGCGTCCGGTGCCGGTGGGTGTAGCGGGCGAGTTGTATGTCGGCGGGGCGGGTGTGGCGCGGGGTTATCTGAATCGCCCGGAGCTTAGCGCTGCGCAGTTCCTCTTCGATCCGTTCAGCGACGAGCCGCAGGCACGCATGTACCGCACCGGCGATCAGGCGCGCTGGCTGGCCGACGGCAACATCGAGTACCTGGGGCGCAACGACGATCAGGTCAAACTGCGTGGCGTGCGTATCGAACTCGGTGAAATCGAAGCCGCGCTCGGCAGCCACGTTGCGCTGCAGGAAGCGGTGGTGCTGGTTCGCGATGGGCGGCTGATTGCGTGGTTCACCGAGCGCACGGCGGTCGATATTCAACAGTTGCACGCGCATTTACAGGCACGCTTGCCGGATGCGCTGCTGCCGGCGGCTTACGTGCGGCTGGATGCATTGCCGCTGACCGCCAACGGCAAGATTGACCGCAAGGCCTTGCCTGAACCGGAGCAGGGCGCGTGGCTCAGCCGCGAATATGAAGCGCCACAAGGTGCGGTGGAAACTGCGCTGGCGCAGATCTGGATCGACGTGCTGAACGTCGAGCGGGTCGGTCGTCACGACAACTTCTTCGAACTGGGCGGGCATTCGCTGCTGGCGGTGAGCCTGATCGAGCGCATGCGCCAGATCGACCTCGCGGCCGACGTGCGCGTGTTGTTCAATCAGCCGACTCTGGCCGCATTGGCGGCCGCTGTGGGCAGCGGTCGCGAAATTGAGGTGCCGGCCAACCGCATTCCGCCGGGCTGCACGCACATCACCCCGGACATGCTCAGCCTGACTGAACTCGATCAAGCGAGCATCGAGCGCATCGTCGCCACCGTGCCGGGCGGGGCTGCCAACGTGCAGGACATCTATCCGCTGGCACCGCTGCAGGAAGGCATTCTTTACCACCACTTGAGCGCCGAACAGGGCGATCCGTACCTGCTGCAATCGCGGCTGATCTTCGACAGCGTCGAGCGCCTGCGCACCTTCAGCCAAGCCTTGCAGCAGGTCATCGCGCGTCACGACATTCTGCGCACCAGCGTGGTCTGGGAAGGGCTGGCGAGTCCGCAGCAAGTGGTCTGGCGTCAGGCGCCGCTGGTGGTGCAGGCGGTGCCGCTGGATCCGGCGCAGGGCGACGTTCTTGAACAGTTGCACGCGCGCTTCGATGCCCGGCACAACCGCCTCGACCTGAGCCAGGCGCCGCTGATGCGCATCGTCTACGCCGAAGACCCGGCACAGCAACGTGTGGTGGCGATCATCCTGTTCCAGCACTTGATTCTCGACCACACCGCCATGGAGGTGGTCGGCCAGGAAATGCGTGCTTTCATGTTCGATCAGGCCGACCGCCTCGGCACGCCGATGCCGTACCGCAACTACGTGGCGCAGGCGCGTCTGGGCGCCAGCGAGCAGGAGCACGAAACGTTCTTCCGCGACATGCTTGGCGATATCGATGAACCGACCCTGCCGTTCGGTCTGCATGACGTGCAAGGCGATGGCGGCGACATCGAGGAGGCGCAGCAAGCCGTGGATGCCGGGTTGACTCTGCGCCTGCGTGAACAGGCGCGGCAGTTGGGTGTCAGCCCGGCGAGCCTGATGCACCTGGCCTGGGCGCAGGTGTTGGGGGTGCTTGCCAACCGTCGCGACGTGGTGTTCGGTACGGTGCTGTTGGGGCGTTTGCAGGGCGGCGAGGGCGCGGATCGCACCCTGGGCGTGTTCATCAACACCTTGCCGCTGCGGGTGGATGTCAGCGAAGGCGTGCAGTCGGCTGTCAAGACCACCCACGCACGGCTGACCGCGCTGCTGGCCCATGAACACGCACCACTGGCGCTGGCTCAGCGCTGCAGCGCGGTGTCCGGCGCGCCGCTGTTCAGCGCACTGCTCAACTACCGGCATACCGTCGCCGAGGCGCAGCCGCGTGACGGTCAGGGCATCTGGGAAGGCGTGCAATTGCTCGGCGGCGAAGAGCGCAGCAACTATCCGCTGACCCTCAGCGTCGACGATCTCGGCGCAGACTTTTCCCTGTCCGTGCTGGCGTTGACGCAGATCGGCGCGCAACGCATCTGCAGCTACATGCACACCGCGCTGGAGCATCTGCTGCACGCACTGGAGCAGGCGCCACAGCGTCCGCTCAACCGTTTGCCGATTCTCTCGGTCGATGAATACGAGCGCTTGCTGGTCGGTTTCAATCCGACCGCAACGGCCTATCCGCGCGGTGCAACGATTCAGACACTGGTGCAAGTGCAGGCCTCGCAGCAGCCGCAGGCACTGGCGGTGGTGCAGGGCACGCAACAGCTGACCTATGCGCAACTCAATCAGGAGGCCAATCGCCTGGCGCATCACTTGCTCGGCCTCGGCGTGCAACCAGACGACCGGATTGCCGTGTGCCTGCCACGCAGCCCGCAAATGCTGGTGGCGCTGCTGGCGATTCTCAAGGCTGGCGCCGGTTATGTGCCGGTCGACCCGGCGTACCCGGCGGAGCGCATCGCCTACCTGTTGCAGGACAGCGATCCGGTGGCGGTGCTGGCGCAGGGCTCGACCCGCGAGCTGCTGGGCCGGGTGCCGGTGATCGATCTGGATCAGAACCTCTGGCAGCACCTGGCGGAGACCAATCCACAACTGCCGACGCTGACCCCGGCGCATCTGGCCTACGTGATCTACACCTCGGGTTCGACCGGCCAGCCGAAAGGCGTGATGGTCGAACACGCAACCCTGGAAAACCTTGTGCACTGGCACTGCGAGGCGTTCGACCTGCATGCCGGCAGCCACACCGCCAGCGTCGCCGGTTGCGGTTTCGACGCGATGGCCTGGGAGGTCTGGCCGGCGCTGTGTGTCGGCGCGACCCTGCACCTGCCGCCGCCGTCGATCAGCAACGAACACCTCGATGAACTGCTCGACTGGTGGCGCGCGCAACCGTTGCAAGTGAGCTTCCTGCCGACGCCGATTGCCGAATACGCCTTCAGTCGTGAGCTGGGTCACCCGACCTTGCGCACGCTGTTGATCGGTGGCGACAAGTTGCGCCAGTTCCCGCGTGAGCAGACCTTTGCCGTGATCAACAACTACGGCCCGACCGAAGCCACGGTGGTCGCGACCTCCGGGCACATCAATGCCGGACAGCTGCTGCATATCGGCCGGCCGATGAGCAACGCCAGAATCTACCTGCTCGATGAACAGCAACGTCCGGTGCCGGTTGGCGTGGCGGGCGAACTGTACGTCGGTGGCGCGGGTGTCGCCCGTGGTTATCTGAACCGTCCCGAGCTGACCGCCGAACGCTTCCTCGAAGACCCGTTCAGTGACGAACCGCAGGCGCGCATGTACCGCACCGGCGACCTCGCGCGCTGGCTGGCCGACGGCAATATCGAGTACCTGGGGCGTAACGACGATCAGGTCAAACTGCGCGGCGTGCGGGTGGAACTGGGGGAAATCGAAGCCGCGCTGTCCAGCCATGCGGCGGTGCAGGACGCGGTGGTGCTGGTGCGCGAGGCGCGGTTGATCGCCTGGTTCACTGCCCGCGCAGCGGTCGATATCGAAGAGCTGCGTGCGCATCTGCAAGCGCGTCTGCCGCAGGCACTGGTGCCGGCAGCCTACGTCCGGCTTGAGGCGCTGCCGCTGACCGCCAACGGAAAACTCGACCGCAAGGCCTTGCCCGAACCGGATCAGGACGCCTGGCTCAGCCGCGAATACGCAGCGCCGCAAGGGCCGGTGGAAACTGCGCTGGCGCAGGTCTGGGCCGAGGTGCTGCAAGTCGAACAGGTCGGACGTCACGACAACTTCTTCGAACTGGGCGGGCATTCGCTGCTGGCGGTGACCCTGATCGAGCGCATGCGTCAGCTCGGCCTGAGCACCGACGTGCGCGTGCTGTTCAGCCAGCCAACCCTGGCCGCGCTGGCGGCCGCCGTCGGCAGCGGTCGCGAAGTCGCGGTGCCGGATAACCTGATTCCACTCGGTTGCACGCATATCACTCCAGACATGCTGACCCTGCTGCAACTGGATCAGGCCAGCATCGAGCGCATCGTCGCCACGGTGCCAGGCGGGGCCGCCAATGTGCAGGATATTTATCCGCTGGCGCCGTTGCAGGAAGGCATTCTTTATCACCACTTGAGCGCCGGGCAGGGTGATCCGTACCTACTGCAATCGCGCCTGGCATTCGACAGCCTCGAACGCTTGCAGGCCTTTGCCGCTGCGCTGCGCCAGGTCATGACTCGCCATGACATCCTGCGCACCGGAGTGGTCTGGGAAGGGCTGGCGACGCCGGTGCAAGTGGTCTGGCGTGAAGCCGAGCTGCCGCTGCAGGAGGTTGCATTCGATCCGGCGGGCGGTGATGTTCTGGCGCAGTTGTATGAGCGTTTCGACGCGCGGCATTACCGCATCGACCTCAGTCAGGCGCCGCTGATTCGCCTGGTGTACGCGCAGGATCCGGCCAATGACCGGGTGGTCGCCATGCTGCTGTTCCATCACATCGCCATGGACCACACGGCGCTGGCCGTGGTGCAGGAGGAAATGCAAGCGATCCTCTTTGGTCACGACGAAGCACTGCTGCCGGCCGTGCCCTATCGCAACTACGTGGCGCAGACCCGGCTGGGCGTCAGTGAGCAGGAACACGAAGCGTTCTTCCGCGCGATGCTCGGTGACATCGACGAGCCGACGCTGCCGTTCGGTCTGCTGGAGGTGCGCGGCGACGGGCAGGATATCGAAGAAGTCCGGGAGAACGTGCCCGAAGCGCTGGCGCGGCGCCTGCGCAG
Source organism: Pseudomonas sp. m6p (assembly GCF_055760375.1). Taxonomy (NCBI): domain Bacteria; kingdom Pseudomonadati; phylum Pseudomonadota; class Gammaproteobacteria; order Pseudomonadales; family Pseudomonadaceae; genus Pseudomonas; species Pseudomonas sp. m6p. The sequence continues at coordinate 2,973,597 of NZ_CM147084.1, read as the reverse complement.
CCAGGCGCGGCAGATGGGCGTAAGCGTCGCGAGCCTGTTCCATCTGGCGTTTGCTCAGGTATTGGCGGCGACTTCCGGACATGCGCGCGTGGTGTTCGGCACCGTGCTGCTGGGGCGGATGCAGGGCGGTACCGGCGCCGATCGCGGTCTGGGGATGTTCATCAATACGCTGCCGCTGCGGGTGGATCTGGGTGATGTTTCGGTGCGTGCCGGCGTGCGTGCGACCCATGCGCAACTGACCGCATTGCTCGGCCATGAACATGCGTCACTGGCATTGGCCCAGCGTTGCAGCGGGTTGGCCGCGCCGTCGCCGCTGTTCAGCGCGATGCTCAATTACCGACACAGCGTCAGCGAGGAACAGCAGCAGGCCACGCGTCTGAGCTGGCAGGGCATCGAAAATCTTTCCAGCGAAGAGCGCACCAACTATTCGCTGAGTCTCAATGTCGATGACCTGGGCGAAGGTTTTATCCTCACCGCCATGACCCCTTCGCGCATAGGCGCGGCACGGGTGTGTGGCTTTATGCAGCAGGCGCTGGCGGGGCTGGTCGAGGCACTGGAACAGACACCGCAGCAGACCTTGAACCGCCTGCCGGTGCTGGCGGATGCCGAGCGCCAGCAGTTGCTGTTCGGCCTCAATGCCACGGACGTCGATTACGACCTTGAGCAGACCATTCATGGCTTGTTTGAAGCGCAAGTGGCGCGTTCGCCGCAGGCGCCCGCCGTGGTCGCGGGTGAGCCGCAACTGAGCTACGCCGAACTCAACGCCCGAGCCAATCAACTGGCGCGGCACCTGCGTGAATTGGGTGTAGGGCCGGATGCGCGGGTGGCTATCTGCGTCGAGCGCGGTCTGGACATGGTGGTCGGGCTGCTGGCGATCCTCAAGGCCGGTGGCGGTTATGTGCCGCTGGACCCGGCGTATCCGCTGGAACGTCTGGCCTACATGCTGGAGGACAGCGCGCCGCTGGCGGTGCTGGTGCAGGGTTCGACGCGTTCGTTGCTCGGCGATATAGCGGTGCCGCTGATCGACCTGGATCAGCCGTACTGGCAATCGCTGCCGACGGACAATCTATCGCTCGCTGAGCTGACCCCGCAGCACACTGCGTACGTGATCTACACCTCCGGCTCTACCGGCCAGCCGAAAGGCGTGATCAACGAACATAGCGGGGTGGTCAACCGCCTACTGTGGATGCAGGACGCTTACCAACTGAGTTCCACTGACACGGTGCTGCAAAAGACCCCGTTCAGCTTCGACGTCTCGGTCTGGGAGTTCTTCTGGCCGCTGATGACCGGCGCACGACTGGTCATGGCCCGACCTGAAGGGCACAAGGATCCGCAATACCTCAGCGAAATCATCGAGCGCGAACACATCACCACGCTGCACTTCGTACCGTCGATGCTCGACGTCTTTCTCGCCCACGCCGAAACCGCACGTTGCAGCAGTCTGCGTCAGGTGATGTGCAGCGGCGAAGCCCTGCCGGGCAGCGTGGTACGACGCTTCAAACAGCAACTGTCGGGCAGCGGACTACACAACCTCTACGGCCCGACCGAGGCAGCGGTGGACGTGACCGCGTGGAACTGCGCCGGGCCGCTGGAACAAACGCCAGACAACACGCCGATCGGCAAACCGATCGCTAACACCCGCATGTACATCCTCGATGCCCAGCAGCAACCGGTGCCGCACGGCGTGGTGGGTGAGCTGTACATCGGCGGCGTGCAAGTGGCGCGCGGTTATCTGAATCGCCCGGAACTGAACGCCGAACGCTTCCTCGACGATCCGTTCCAGAGCAATGGGCGGATGTACCGTACCGGCGACGTCGCCCGCTATCTGGCGGACGGCAACATCGAGTACCTGGGCCGCAACGACGATCAGGTGAAGATTCGTGGTTTGCGCATCGAACTCGGCGAGATTCAGGCGCGTTTGACTCAGATCGACGGCATTCAGGAAGCCGCCGTGCTCGCCCGCGAAGATGCATCCGGCGACAAGCGTCTGGTGGCGTACTACACCGGGGCACGCCTGGAAATCGACGTGCTGCGCAGCCACTTGCTGGAGCATCTGCCGGACTACATGGTGCCTGCGCTGTTCGTGCATCTCGATGCATTGCCGCTGAGCCCCAACGGCAAACTCGACCGCAAGGCGCTGCCGGTTCCGGATCAGGCGGCATTGCCGGTGCGCGAATACGAAGCCCCGGTGGGCGACGTCGAAATCACCCTCGCACGGCTCTGGGCCGAGTTGCTCAACGTCGAGCGGGTAGGGCGCCACGATCATTTCTTCGAACTGGGTGGGCACTCGCTGCTGGCGGTCAGTCTGATCGGCCGGCTGCGTCAGGAAGGCATGGAAGCCGATGTCAGGTCGCTGTTCGAACATCCGACCCTGGCCGGCTACGCCGCAATTACCGAACGAATGGAGATCGTCCTGTGAACGTGATCGAACTGTTGGCCACATTGAAGGCCAAGGATATTCAGCTGGCGGTCACGGACGACCAATTGCGGGTCAACGGCAACAAGCAGGCCTTGAACGACCCGGCGTTGCTGGCGCTGTTGCGCGAGCACAAACCGGCGCTGATCGAGCTGATCAAGGCCGGGCAGTACTCGGCCAGCAAGCACGGCCAGGTCGAGGTGCCGGCCAACGGCATCGTTGCCGGCACCACGCGCATCACCCCGGCGATGCTGACGCTGGTCGAGCTCGACCAAACCACCATCGACCACCTCGTCGCACAAGTTCCCGGCGGCGCAGCCAATGTGCAGGAGATCTACCCGCTGGCGCCGTTGCAGGAAGGCATCCTGTATCACCACGTCAGTGGCGGTGACGGTGATCCGTATGTCATGCAATCGCATTTCGCCTTTGCCAGCCGCGAGCGTTTTCAGGCGTTCGCCCAAGTGCTGCAAGCGGTGATCGACCGTCATGACATCCTGCGTACCGCTGTGCATTGGGCAGGACTGGATGCGCCGGTGCAGGTGGTCTGGCGCCGGGCCGAACTGCCGATGGAAGACGTGACGCTGCCAGAACCCGCCTGCGACGTTCTGGCGTATCTGCATGAGCGCTTCGACGCACGGCATTTCCGCCTCGACGTTACCCAGGCACCGCTGATGCGTCTGGCCCACGCCTGGGATGAAGCGGGGCAGCGGGTGATCGCCACGTTGTTGTTCCATCACATGGCGCTCGACCACTCGGCACTCGACGTGGTGCGCCACGAAATGCGCGCCTGCCTCACCGGGCAGCGTGAACGGCTCGGGCGCCCGGTGCCGTTTCGCAACTACGTGGCGCAGGCGCGTCTGGGCGTCAGCGAGGCCGAGCACGAGGCGTTTTTCCGCGAGATGCTCGGTGACATCGACGAACCGACGCTGCCTTACGGCCTTCAGGATGTGCAGGGTGACGGCAGTGAAATCGTCGAACTCAGCGTGCCGGTGCCAACGTTATTGGGCCAGCGTCTGCGGGCGCAGGCGCGGACCCTTGGCGTGAGTGTCGCGAGCCTGTTCCACCTCGGCTGGGCGCAGGTGCTGGCCGCGCTGACCGGCAAGCAGCAGGTGGTGTTCGGTACCGTGCTGATGGGCCGCATGCAGGGCGCCGAAGCGATTGACCGGGCGCTGGGGATTTTCATCAACACCTTGCCGTTGCGGGTGAATATCGACGGGCAGGACGTGCGCGCAGCGGTCAACGCCACCCACGCCCGTCTGACCACGCTGATGCGTCACGAACACGCACCGCTGGCCCTGGCTCAGCGCTGCAGCCACGTGGTGGCGCCTACGCCGCTGTTCAGCACGCTGCTCAATTATCGTCACAGCCACAACGTCGCCACCGCCAGCGCCGAAACCCTCGCGGCGTGGGACGGTATCTCCACGTTGCACTCCGAAGAGCGCAGCAACTATCCGCTGACGATGAGTGTCGATGACCTCGGTGACGCCTTCAGCCTGACCCTGCTGGCCAGCACCGAGACCGATCCGCAGCGCATCTGCGACTACCTGCTCTGCGCACTGCAGAACCTGCTGCTCGCCCTGGAGCAGGCGCCGCAGACACCGGTCAATCAATTGCCGATCCTGCCGGCGGCAGAGCTTGAACAGGTGTTGCGCGGCTTCAATGCCACTCAAGTGGATTTCCCTGCTGCCCAGACCATTCAGCAACGTTTCGAGGCGCAGGTGGCCGAACGGCCGGACGCGCTGGCGGCAGTGTTTGCCGACGCGCAACTGACCTACGCCGAACTCAATCGTCAGGCCAACGCCTTGGCGCAGCATCTGATCGGCTTGGGCGTGAAGCCTGACGATCGAGTCGCCATCGTCGCCCGCCGTGGGCTGGACACCCTGGTCGGACTGGTGGCGATCCTCAAGGCCGGCGCCGGTTACGTGCCGATTGACCCGGCGCATCCAGCGGAGCGTTTGAACTACCTGCTCGACGACAGCGCGCCAGTGGCGGTGCTGACCCAAAACAATCTGCGCGAGCGCTTGCCGACGCTGACCGTGCCGGTACTCGAACTCGACCGCTGCAACTGGCCGCAGGGCGTGACCCATAATCCGCGCGTTCCCGGCCTGAGTACCGAAAACCTGGCCTACGTGATCTACACCTCCGGCTCCACCGGTCTGCCCAAAGGCGTGATGGTCGAGCATCACACCTTGAGCAATCTGGTTGACTGGCACTGCGCGGCGTTCGACCTGTGTGCCGGGCGTCACACCTCAAGCCTCGCCGGTTTCGGTTTCGATGCGATGGCCTGGGAAGTCTGGCCGGCGCTGTGCGCGGGCGCGACCCTGCATCTGTCGCCGACTCACGAGGGTGGCGAAGACATCGATGCCTTGCTGGCCTGGTGGTGCGCGCAGCCGTTGGACGTGAGCTTTCTGCCGACCCCGGTGGCCGAATATGCCTTCAGCCAGCACCTCGTACACCCGACCCTGCGCACGTTGCTGATCGGCGGCGACCGCTTGCGGCAGTTCAATCGCAACCAGCATTTCGACGTGATCAACAACTACGGCCCGACCGAGGCCACGGTGGTTGCAACTTCAGGTCTGGTGCAAAGCGGCGACGCGCTGCACATCGGCAAACCGCTGAGCAACGCCACGGTGTACCTGCTCGACGAACAACAACTCCCGGTGCCGGTTGGCGTGGCTGGCGAGTTGTACGTTGGCGGTGCCGGGGTCGCCCGTGGCTACCTGAACCGCCCGCAAATGACTGCCGAGCGCTTTTTGCGTGACCCGTTCAGCGGCGCACCCAATGCGCGGATGTACCGCACCGGTGACCTTGCGCGCTGGCGCGAGGACGGCAACCTCGAGTACCTAGGGCGCAACGACGATCAGGTGAAGATCCGTGGCGTGCGCATCGAGCTGGGCGAGATCGAAACCTGCCTCAACCAGTTGCCGGGGATTCAGGAAGCGGTGCTGCTCGCTCGCGAAGATCAACCCGGTCAGCCGCGGCTGGTGGCCTACTTCACCGAGCAGGCGCTGGTCGAAGCGCTGCCGGTGGGCGAGTTGCGCGCGCAACTGCTCAGCCGTTTGCCGGAGTACATGGTGCCGGCCGCGTTCGTCAAACTCGCCGCGCTGCCGCTGACCGCCAACGGCAAGGTCGACCGCAAGGCCTTGCCGGCGCCTGATCTGGCGGCGTTGTTCACCCGTGAATACGCAGCGCCCGAAGGCGAGGTGGAAACCGCTCTGGCGCAGATCTGGGCCGACGTGCTGCAGGTCGAGCGGGTCGGGCGTCAGGATCACTTTTTCGAACTCGGCGGGCATTCGTTGCTGGCGATGCGCATGGTCTCGCAAGTGCGCCAGCGCCTGGGTGTCGAGCTGGCGCTGAATGATCTGTTCGCCAACGCCGAACTGGCGGCGGTCGCGTCAGTGCTCAGCGAGGCCGGACGCTGTGCGCAACCACAGATCGTGCCGGTACCGCGTGACGGCGCGTTGCCGCTGTCGTTCGCCCAGCAACGCTTGTGGTTCCTTGCGCAAATGGAAGGCGCCAACACCGCCTACAACATTCCCGTGGCCCTGCGGCTGCGTGGCCGTCTCGACGACGCGGCGCTGCAACGCGCACTGGCGCGGATCGTCGCCCGCCACGAAACCCTGCGCAGCCGTTTCGCGCAATTCAACGACGAAGCGCAGGTGCTGATCGCTCCGGTCGACACCGGCCTGCTGCTGCGGGTCGAAGACCTGCGCCAGCACCCGCAACCCGAGGAAACCCTGCAGGCACTGATTCAGGGCGAAGCCTCCGGGCCGTTCGACTTGCAGGACGATCCGTTGATTCGCGGGCGACTGGTGCGGTTGGCCGACGATCACCATGTACTGTTGCTGACCCTGCACCACATCATCTCTGACGGTTGGTCGATGGGGGTTTTGACCCGTGAACTGATGGCGCTGTATCAGGCATTCAGTCACGGCCAGCCGGATCCACTGCCGCCGCTGGCGCTGCAATACACCGACTACGCGGTGTGGCAGCGGCGCTGGCTCAGCGGCGAGGTGCTGCAACGCCAGAGCGATTATTGGCAACGGACTCTCGCTGGCGCTCCGGCGCTGTTGATGCTGCCGACCGATCGGCCGCGCCCGGCGCAGCAGGACTATGCCGGCAGCAGCGTTGCCGTCGTGCTCGACGAGCGACTGAGTGCCGGGCTCAAAGCCTTGGGCCAGCGCCACGGCGTGACCCTGTACATGACGCTGATGAGTGCCTGGGCGATGCTGCTCAGCCGCTTGTCCGGGCAGGCGGAAGTGGTGATCGGATCGCCGGTGGCCAACCGCACCCGCGCCGAAATCGAAGGCCTGATCGGCATGTTCGTCAACACCCTGGCGCTGCGCATCGACACCTCGGGCGAGCTGAGCGTCGAAGCGCTGCTGGCACGGGTCAAGGCGCAAACCCTGCAAGCGCAGGCGCATCAGGATCTGCCGTTCGAGCAAGTGGTGGAAATCACCCGGCCCGTGCGCAGCCTGGCCCACAGCCCGTTGTTCCAGACCTTGCTCAGTTGGGATGGCCTCGAAAGTCCGGCGCTGGCCCTCGGCGAACTGACGCTGGAGGGCGTGGCCGAGCCGAGCCACTTCGCCAAGTTCGACCTGTCGCTGAGCCTCAGTGAGTCCAACGGCATCATTCGCGGATCGCTGGAATACGCCACGGCGTTGTTCGACCAGAGCACGGTCGAGCGCTTCGTCGGTTATTTCCAGCGCCTGTTGCAGGCGATGGTCGGCAATGATCAGGCGCTGCTGGAACAGGCGCCGTTGCTGGCGGAGGAGGAACAGCAGCGTTTGTTGGTCGAGTTCAATGCCACGGCGGTTGATTACGACCTTGAGCAGACGATTCACGCCTTGTTCGAGGCGCAAGTGGCGCGCTCGCCGCAGGCAACGGCGATGGTTGCTGATGAACAACCACTGACGTATGCCGAACTCAATGCCCGGGCTAATCAACTGGCGCGGCATCTGCGTGAACTGGGCGTAGGGCCGGACTCACGTGTGGCGATCTGCGTCGAACGTGGTCTGGACATGGTGGTCGGGCTGCTGGCGATCCTCAAGGCTGGCGGCGGTTATGTGCCGCTGGACCCGGCGTATCCGCTGGAGCGTCTGGCCTACATGCTGGAGGACAGCGCGCCGCTGGCGGTGCTGGTGCAGGGTTCGACGCGTTCGTTGCTCGGTGACGTTTCGGTGCCGGTGATCGATCTGGATCAGCCGCACTGGCAGTCGCTGCCAACGGAAAACCTGCATGTCAATGAGCTGACCCCGAATCACACCGCTTACGTGATCTACACCTCCGGCTCCACCGGCCAACCGAAAGGCGTGATCAACGAACATCGCGGGGTGGTCAACCGTCTGCTGTGGATGCAGGACGCCTATCAACTCACCGCCAGCGACACGGTTCTGCAAAAGACCCCGTTCAGCTTCGACGTCTCGGTCTGGGAGTTCTTCTGGCCGTTGATGACTGGCGCCCGACTGGTCATGGCCCGGCCCGAGGGGCACAAGGATCCGCAGTACCTCAGCGACATCATCGAACGCGAACACATCACCACGTTGCACTTCGTACCGTCGATGCTCGATGTGTTTCTCGCTCACGGTGACAGCGCACGTTGCAGCAGCCTGCGGCAAGTCATGTGCAGCGGCGAAGCGTTGGCGGGCAGCGTGGTGCGGCGTTTCAAACAGCAACTGCCGGGCAGCGAACTGCACAACCTCTACGGCCCGACCGAAGCCGCAGTGGACGTGACCGCGTGGAACTGCGCCGGGCCGCTGGAGCAAACCCCGGACAACACACCGATCGGCAAACCGATCGCCAACACCCGCATGTACATCCTCGATGCCCAGCAGCAACCGGTGCCGCACGGCGTGGTCGGCGAGCTGTACATCGGTGGCGTGCAGGTAGCGCGCGGTTATCTGAATCGCCCGCAGCTGAACGCCGAACGCTTCCTCGACGATCCGTTCCAGGGCAATGGGCGGATGTACCGCACCGGCGACGTCGCCCGCTATCTGGCGGACGGCAATATCGAGTACCTCGGTCGCAACGACGATCAGGTGAAGATCCGTGGTTTGCGTATTGAACTCGGTGAAATCCAGGCGCGTTTGACCCAGATTGACGGCATTCAGGAAGCCGCCGTATTGGCCCGCGAGGACGTGCCGGGGGACAAGCGTCTGGTGGCGTACTACACCGGCGCACCGCTGGAAGTCGAAACGCTGCGCAGCCATTTGCTGGAGCACCTGCCGGACTACATGGTGCCCGCGCTGTTCGTGCATCTCGAGGCATTACCGCTGAGCCCCAACGGCAAACTCGACCGCAAGGCGCTGCCGGCCCCCGATCTGGCGGCGCAGTCCGCCCGTGAATACGAAGCGCCGATCGGCGAAGTGGAAACCGCGCTCGCGCAGCTCTGGGCTGAACTGCTCAAGGTAGAGCGGGTAGGGCGCCACGACCATTTCTTCGAACTCGGTGGTCACTCGCTGTTGGCGGTGAATCTGGTGGCGCGGATGCGCCGTGCCGGCCTGAGCGCCGACATTCGCGTGCTGTTCAACCAGCCGACCCTCGCCGCGCTGGCCGCTGCCGTGGGCGGTGAACCGGAAGCCGAAGTCCCGGCCAACCTCATCCCGGCGGACTGCATGCGCATCACTCCCGAGCTGCTGCCACTGGTGGCGCTCGACCAGCCGAGCATTGACCGCATCGTCGCCAGCATCCCCGGCGGCGTGGCCAACGTGCAGGATATTTACCCGTTGGCGCCGTTGCAGACCGGCATCCTCTTTCATCACCTGTCCGCCGCCCAAGGCGATCCGTATGTGTTGCAGGCGCAGTTCGCGTTTGCCGATGAGCAACGCCTGAACAGCTTCACTCAAGCCTTGCAGAACGTAATCCAGCGCCACGACATCCTGCGCACCTCGCTGTTCTGGGACGGGCTGCAAGACCCGGTGCAAGTGGTCTGGCGTGAGGCGCCGCTGGTGTGTGAAGCGCTGGAACTGAATGGCGCGGACGGCGATGTACTCGAGCAATTGCACCGGCGTTTCGACGCTGCGCAGTACCGCATGGCCGTCAATCAGGCGCCGCTGGTGCGCGTGGTGCACGCCTGGGACGCAGACAATCAGCGGGTGGTGGCGTTGTTGCTGTTCCATCACCTGGTCATGGACCACGTGGCGCTGGAGGTGCTGCAACACGAAATGCAGGCGTTCCTGATCGGCCAGCCGCAGCGTCTGGTCGAACCCGTGCCGTATCGCAATTACGTGGCGCACACCCTGTCGGGGCTGAGCGACCAGCAGCACGAAGCGTTCTTCCGCGAGATGCTCGGCGACGTCGACGAACCCACCTTGCCTTACGGGCAGAACCCGGTGCAGGAAGGGCTGGCCACGCAGGCCCGGTTGAGCCTCGACGCCACGCTGAGCCGCAACCTGCGCAGTCAGGCGCGGCGCCTGGGTGTCAGCGCTGCAAGTCTGATGCACCTGGCATGGGCGCAGGTGCTGGGGCCATTGTCCGGTCGTGACGACGTGGTGTTCGGTACGGTATTGCTCGGTCGCTTGCAGGGCGGCGAGGGCGCGGAACGGGCGCTCGGGGTGTTCATCAACACCTTGCCATTGCGCATCGATCTGCGTGCGCACAGCGTCAAGGGCGCGGCCCTGGCGACGCATCAACGGCTGAGCCAGTTGCTGCAACACGAACACGCGCAACTGGCGCGCATCCAGCATTGCAGCGCGATGGCGCCGACCACGCCATTGTTCAGCACTTTGTTCAATTATCGCCACGGAGCCGCGGCGGGTGGCGGTTCTGCCGAGGCCCAAACGGCCTGGCAGGGCATGCAATTGCTTGAGGCCGAGGAACACAGCAACTATCGCCTGACCCTCAGCGTCGACGATCTCGGCGAAGACTTCAGCCTGACCGCACTGGCCGGTGCCGGTATCGATGCACAGCGCATCTGCAACTATCTGCAATGCGCCTTGCACAGCTTGGCGGATGCGCTGGAGCACGCGCCGCATCAAGGTTTCGAGCACCTGTCGATCCTGCCGGACGCGGAGCGCGAGCAGTTGTTGCACAGCTTCAACGCGACCCGCGCCAATTACCCACAGGGACTGACGATTGCCCAGCGTTTCGAGCAGCAAGCGCTTGAGCGACCGCAGGCGCTGGCGGCGGTGTTTGCCGATGCTTCGCTGAGCTATGCCGAGTTGAACCGCCAGGCCAACATGCTGGCGCATCACCTGATTGCGTCGGGTGTACAGCCTGACGACCGCGTGGCCATCGTCGCCCGGCGCGGTCTCGATACGCTGGTCGGGCTAATGGCGATTCTCAAGGCCGGCGCCGGTTATGTGCCGGTGGATCCGGCGCACCCGGCGGAGCGCCTGAGCTATCTGCTGCAAGACAGTGCGCCCGTCGCGGTGCTGAGCCAAAGCGATCTGCGTGAACGCCTGCCGGCATTGACGGTGCCGCTGATCGACCTTGATCTGCGCCAATGGTCAAACGAGCGCATCGACAACCCATCGCTGCCGGCCCTGAGCCCGCAGCATCTGGCTTACGTGATCTACACCTCCGGCTCCACCGGTTTGCCGAAAGGCGTGATGGTCGAGCACCAGACGCTGAGCAACCTCGTGGACTGGCACTGCGCGGCCTTCGATCTGCACGCCGGCAGCCATACCTCGAGCCTGGCCGGGTTCGGTTTCGACGCCATGGCCTGGGAAGTCTGGCCTGCATTGTGCTGCGGAGCGACGCTGCATCTGGCGCCGAGTCACGAAGGCAACGAAGACATCGACGCACTGCTTGCCTGGTGGCGCGCGCAGCCGCTGGACGTGAGCTTCCTGCCGACCCCGGTGGCCGAATACGCCTTCAGTCAGGAGCCGGCGCATCCAACCCTGAAAACCTTGTTGATCGGTGGCGATCGTCTGCGCCAGTTCAACCGTAACCAGCCGTTCCGGGTCGTCAACAATTATGGCCCGACCGAAGCCACGGTGGTGGCGACCTCCGGCCTGATCGAGGCGGGCGAGGTGCTGCATATTGGTAAGCCGGTGAGCAATGCCACGGTGTACTTGCTCGACGAGCACAAGCGTCCGGTGCCGCTGGGGGTGATGGGTGAGTTGTATGTCGGTGGTGCCGGCGTGGCCCGGGGTTACCTGAATCGCCCGGACATGACTGTCGAGCGCTTCCTGCGCGATCCGTTCAGCCGCGTGCCGGATGCGCGCCTGTACCGCACCGGCGACCTTGCGCGCTGGCGCGAGGACGGCACGCTCGAGTACCTCGGGCGCAACGACGATCAGGTGAAAATCCGCGGCGTGCGTATCGAGTTGGGCGAGATCGAAACCCGGCTCAATCAGCTCCCCGGCGTCCAGGAGGCGGTATTGCTGGCCCGTGAGGACGAACCCGGTCAGCCACGGTTGGTGGCGTATTACACCGAGCAGGGCGCATCGTTGAGCGTCGCTGATCTGCGCGCGCACCTGCTCACGCAATTGCCTGAGTACATGGTGCCGGCGGCGTTTGTCCGGCTCGACGCGTTACCCCTGACCGCCAATGGCAAGGTTGATCGCAAGGCATTGCCGAAACCTGACCTGACTGCGCTATTCACCCGCGAATACGTCGAACCGCAAGACGCGCTGGAAACCGCGCTGGCGCAGATCTGGGCCGAGGTGCTGCAGGTCGAGCGGGTTGGCCGCCATGATCATTTCTTCGAACTCGGCGGCCATTCGCTGCTGGCCATGCGTATGGTCGCGCAAGTGCGTCAGCAACTGGGGCTGGAACTGGTGCTGGCCGATCTGTTCGCCAACCCTGAACTGGCGGCGGTCGCCGAGTGCCTTTGCGTAGCGCAGGTCAGTAGCCAACCGCAGATCGTAGCGGTGCCGCGTGACGGCACGCTGTCCTTCGCCCAGCAACGCCTGTGGTTCCTCGCGCAAATGGATGGCGGCAATTCGGCGTACAACATTCCGCTTGGCCTGCACCTGCGCGGGCAGCTCGATGTCGAAGCCTTGCAGCGCGCGCTGACGCAGATCGTTGCGCGGCACGAAACGCTGCGCAGCCGTTTCGTCAGCGTCGACGATCAGGCGCAGGTGACGATTGCACCGGTCGATAGCGGTCTGCTGTTGCAGGTGGAAGACCTGCGCCAGGATTCACAGGCCGAAGCCACGGTGCAGGCACTGCTCGCGCAGGAAGCCGCGACTGCCTTTGATCTGCAGCACGATCCACTGATTCGCGATCGCCTGATTCGTCTGGCTGACGATCATCATGTGCTGTTGCTGACCGTGCATCACATCGTCGCCGATGGCTGGTCGATGGGCGTGCTGACCCGTGAGCTGATGGCGCTGTATCAGGCCTTCAGTCACGGTCAACCGGATCCATTGCCGCCGTTGACGCTGCAATACGGCGACTACGCCGTGTGGCAACGGCGCTGGCTCAGCGGCGAGGTGCTGCAGCGGCAAAGCGATTACTGGCAGCAGACCCTCGACGGCGCGCCGGCGTTGCTGACCCTGCCCACCGACCGTCCGCGTCCGCCACAGCAGGACTTCGCCGGCAGCAGCGTCGAAGTACGGCTCGACGAGCGTCTGAGCACCGGGCTCAAAGCCTTGAGTCAACGGCACGGCGTGACCCTGTTCATGACCCTGATGAGTGCCTGGTCGCTGTTGCTGAGTCGGTTGTCCGGGCAGTCCGACGTGGTGATCGGCTCGCCGGTGGCCAACCGCACCCGGGCCGAGATCGAAGGTCTGATCGGCATGTTCGTCAACACCCTGGCGCTGCGCATCGACACCTCGGGCGAGCCGAGCGTGGCCACGCTGTTGGCGCGGGTCAAGGCGCGTACGCTGGAGGCGCAGGCGCATCAGGATCTGCCGTTCGAGCAAGTGGTGGACATCGCCCGGCCGGCGCGCAGTCTGGCGCACAGCCCGTTGTTCCAGACCACGCTGAGTTGGGACAGCAACGTCGGGCCGAACCTGGCGCTGGGCGATCTGCGCCTCGAAGGTGTGGCCGCGCCGGGCCGGGTGGCCAAGTTCGACCTGACCCTGACCCTGGGTGAGGTCAACGGGGTGATTCGCGGATCGCTGGAATACGCCACGGCGTTGTTCGATCAAGCGACCGTCGAGCGTTATGTCGGTTACTTGCAGCGCCTGCTGGCGGCGATGGTCAACGATGAGCAGACAGTGCTGGAGCGGGTGCCGTTACTCGCCGAGTCTGAGCGTCAGCGCTTGCTCTACGACTTTAACGCCACCGCACGCGAATACCCGCAGGCCCTGACCGTGCACGGGATTTTCCAGCAGCAGGCAGCGGCGCATCCCAAGGCGGTGGCGGCGGTGCACGGCGAGCATTCGCTGAGCTACTTCCAGCTGAACGCCCAGGCCAACCGTCTGGCGCATCACTTGATCGCCCAAGGCGTGCAGCCGGGCGACCACGTGGCGATCCTGTTGCCGCGTTCGCTGGAACTGCTGGTGGCGCAACTGGCAATTGCCAAGTGTGCGGCGGCCTACGTGCCGCTGGACATCAACGCGCCGAGCGAGCGGCAGGCGTTCATGGTCGAAGACTGCCACGCGGCGGCGTTGCTGACCCTCAGCCGTGAAGTCATCGACTACGCTGCGCCGCGCATCGACCTCGACCGCTTGACCCTCAGCGGCCAACCGACGCACAACCCGAATCTGGCGCAGTCCTCGGAGGCGCTGGCGTACATCATGTACACCTCCGGCTCCACCGGCACCCCGAAAGGCGTGATGGTGCCGCACCGCGCTATCGGCCGCCTGGTGCTGAACAACGGTTACGCCGATTTCAATGCGCAGGATCGTGTGGTGTTCGCCTCCAACCCGGCCTTCGACGCCAGCACCATGGACATCTGGGGGCCATTGCTCAACGGCGGACGTGTGGTGGTGATTGATCACCAGACTTTGCTTGATCCGAACGCCTTTGGCCGCGCGTTGAGCGCAACCGGGGCAACGGTGCTGTTCGTCACCACCGCACTGTTCAACCAGTACGTGCAGCTGATCCCGCAGGCGCTCAAGCGCCTGCGCATTCTGTTGTGTGGCGGTGAGCGTGGCGATCCGGCGGCGTTCCGTCGACTGCTGGCCGAGGCCCCGGCGCTGTGCATCGTGCATTGCTACGGTCCGACCGAAACCACCACCTACGCCACCACCTTCGAAGTTCACGAAGTGGCGGAAAACGCCGAAAGCGTGCCGATTGGCGCGCCGATCTCCAACACCCAGGTGTACGTGCTCGACGCGCATCAGCAACCGGTGCCGATGGGCGTGACCGGCGAGTTGTACATCGGCGGGCAGGGCGTGGCGCTGGGTTACCTGAACCGCGCCGATCTGACCGCCGAAAAGTTTCTGCGTGATCCGTTCAGCGAGCAACCGGGCGCGCGGCTGTATCGCACCGGCGACCTCGCACGCTGGCTGGCCCCGGGGCAGCTTGATTGCATCGGGCGCAATGACGATCAGGTGAAGATTCGCGGTTTCCGTATCGAGTTGGGCGAAATCGAAAACCGCCTGCTCAACTGCCACGGGATCAAGGAGGCCGTGGTGCTGGCGCGCCGCGATGGTCAGGACATCACCCGTCTGGTGGCGTACTACACCGCGCACGCCGGCCGCCTGGACAGCGCCGACCTGCACGCGCAGTTGCTGGCGCGACTGCCGGAATACATGGTGCCGAGCGCGTGGGTGCAATTGGAGGTCCTGCCGTTGAACAACAACGGCAAGGTCGACCGCAAGGCGCTGCCGGCACCGACGCAGGCAGCGATGCTCAGCCGGGTGTATGTCGCGCCGATCTCGGCGCTGGAACACCATTTGGCACGGATCTGGGCTGGCTTGCTGCAGCTCGAACAGGTCGGTCGTCACGACAGCTTCTTCGAACTGGGCGGGCATTCGTTGCTGGCGATGCGCATGCTGTCGCAGGTGCGCCAGCAGTTGGGCGTCGAACTGACACTCGCCGAGCTGTTCGCCAATCCCGAACTGGCCGCTGTCGCCGAGGTGCTGAGCCGGGCGGGGCGCAGCACCTTGCCGGAGATTTTGCCGGCACCGCGTGATCAGCGATTGCCGCTGTCCTTCGCCCAGCAACGCCTGTGGTTCCTGGCGCAGATGGATGGTGGCCACAGCGCCTACAACATCCCGGTCGGTCTGCGCCTGCGCGGTCGACTGGATGAAGACGCGCTGCAACGGGCACTGGCACGCATCGTCGCGCGTCATGAAACCCTGCGCAGCCGCTTCAGCCAGCTCGACGATCAGCCGCAGGTGCTGATCCTGCCGGCCGAGAGCGGTCTGTTGCTGCCGGTAGAAGACCTGCGCCAGCACCCACAGGCTGACAACGCCTTGCGTGGCCTGATCGAGGAGCAGGCCTGCGCCTCGTTCAATCTGCAGCACGATGCGCTGCTGCGCGGACGTCTGGTGCGTCTGGCCGACGACCATCATGTGCTGTTGCTGACGCTGCACCACATCATCGCCGATGGCTGGTCGATGGGCGTGCTGACCCGCGAGCTGGCGGCGTTGTATCAGGCGTTCAGCCGTGGCGAGGACGATCCGCTGCCGCCGCTGGCCCTGCAATACACCGACTACGCGGTGTGGCAACGGCGCTGGCTCAGTGGCGAGGTGCTGCAGCGCCAGAGCGATTACTGGCAGCAGACGCTGACCGGCGCGCCGGCCTTGCTGACCCTGCCCACTGACCGTCCGCGTCCGCCGCAGCAGGACTATTCCGGCAGCCGCGTCGACATACTGCTCGATCAACACTTGAGCGCCGGTTTGAAAGCCTTGTGTCAGCGTCGCGCGGTGACGCCGTACATGGTGATCATGAGCGCCTGGGCGATGTTGCTCAGTCGTTTGTCCGGGCAGAACGACGTGGTGATTGGCTCGCCAGTGGCCAACCGCACCCGGGCCGAGATCGAAGGCCTGATCGGCATGTTCGTCAACACCCTGGCGCTGCGCATCGACACCTCGGGCGAGCCGAGCGGCGAGACGCTGCTGGCGCGGGTCAAGGCGCAGACTCTGGACGCTCAGGCGCATCAGGATCTGCCGTTCGAGCAAGTGGTGGACATCAGCAAACCAGTCCGCAGTCTGTCGCACAGCGCGCTGTTCCAGACCATGCTCAGTTGGGACAACAACGACGATCCGAGCCTGACCCTCGGCGACCTGACCCTGGAAGGCGTGGCCGGCGAGAGCCATTTTGTGAAATTCGACCTGTCGCTGAGCCTTGGCGATTCGCCCGACGGGATTCGCGGTTCGTTGCGCTACGCCACGGCCTTGTTCGATGAGGCGACGGTGCAGAGTTTTGTCGGCTACTTCCAGCGGCTGCTGGCGGCGTTGGTCAACGATGATCAGGTGCTGTTGACGCAGGTGCCGTTGCTGGCGACGGATGAGCGTCAGCGCGTGCTGGTGGATTTCAACGCCACCGAAGTCGATTGTCCGCTGGAGCAACCGTTGCACGGCTTGTTCGAAGCCCAGGTGCGGCGCAAACCGGACGCTGTCGCGCTGCAATCCGCACAGGGAAACCTGACCTACCGCGAGCTCAATCAGCGCGCCAATCGCCTGGCCCGGCACCTGCGTGCACAAGGTGTGCAACCGGATGCACGGGTGGCGATCTGCGTCGAGCGCGGGTTGGATCTGGTGGTCGGTCTGCTCGGCATTCTCAAGGCCGGTGGTGCTTATGTGCCGCTGGACCCGGGGTATCCGGTGGAGCGTCTGGCCTTCATGCTCAAGGACAGCGCGCCGACCGCGGTGCTGGTGCAGACCGCTACTCGCGGGTTGTTCGATGACGCGGCCGCCACGGTGATCGACCTTGACCGCAGCACTTGGCAGCACCTGCCGGAACATGATTTGCAGGTGCCTGGTCTCAGCGCCTCGAACCTCGCTTACATGATCTACACCTCGGGTTCTACCGGGTTGCCGAAAGGCGTGATGATCGAACATCGCAGCGCCTGCAACATGGTGCATTGGGGTTCGGTCATTTCCCCGCCAACCGAGCACGGTGCGCTCCTGCAAAAAGCGCCGTTCAGCTTCGACAGTTCGGTGTGGGAGATCTTCTGGCCGCTGTGTTCCGGCATCCGCCTGGTATTGGCGCGGCCGGATGGCAACCGTGATTCGGCGTATGTGGTGCAGACCATTCGCGAGCAGCAGGTCACCGTAGTCAAATTCGTTCCTGCGCTGTTGCAGCAGTTCATCGAACAGGACGATGTCGAGCAATGCACCAGCCTGACCGATGTGCTCAACGGTGGTGGTGAACTCAGTGCGGCGTTGGCGCGGCAGGTGCGCGATCGCCTGCCGTGGGTGCGTTTGCACAACGTTTATGGCCCGACCGAAACCACCGTGGACAGCACCGGCTGGACGCTGGAGCCGGACGTGCCGGTGCCGGACAACGTGGTGCCCATCGGTAAGGCATTGAGCAACACCCGTCTGTATGTGCTCGATGCCTACGGTCAACCGTTACCGCACGGCGTCAGCGGTGAGTTGCACATCGGTGGCGTCGGCGTGGCGCGGGGTTATCACGGTTTGCCGGAGATGCAGGCCGAGCGCTTCATCGACAGCCCGTTTGTGCCGGGGGATCGGCTGTATCGCACCGGCGATCTGGCGCGCTACAACAATCATGGGGAACTGGAATTTCTCGGCCGCAACGACTTCCAGATCAAGCTGCGTGGCTTGCGTCTGGAGCCGGGAGAAATCGAGGCAAGGTTGATCGAACATCCAGCGATTCGCCAAGCGGTGGTGATGGTGCGCGATGAGCGTCTGGTGGCTTGGTACACCGTGCGCGCCGGCATCGACGCCCCGTCACTGGAAACCCTGCGCGCGCATGTGCTGGAACGTTTGCCCGAGTACATGGTGCCGGGCGCGTTCGTGCGACTCGACGCCTTGCCACTGACACCAAACGACAAGATCGACCGCAAGGCCCTGCCGGAACCGGGGGCCGATGCCGTCATCAACCGGCCTTACGTGGCGCCCGAGGGTGAAGTCGAAACCACGCTGGCGCAGATCTGGGGCGAGGTGCTCGGCGTCGAACAGGTGGGCCGTCACGACAACTTCTTCGAGTTGGGCGGGCATTCGTTGCTGGCGGTGAAACTGGTCAATCTGCTGCAACGGGCCGGGCTGCCACTGTCGCTGGCCGAGCTGTTCCAGCACCCGAGCATCGAGTCTGCCGCTGCGCTGCTCAGTCAGGACGAGGCACTCAGTCAGCCCGACGGGCTGGTCGTGGTTCGTGCCGGGGCGCACGGTACGCCGCTGTTCCTGCTGCATGAATTCAGCGGTCGCGACGTGTATTTCCCGACGCTGGCCCAGCACATCGGTGGCGAGTTCCCGATTTACGGCCTGCCCGGCGTGCCGCTGGGGCAAGCGCCATTGCGCACGCTGGAGTGCATGGCGCAGCGCATGGTCGGAATCATCCGTTCGGTGCAGCCACATGGGCCGTATCGTCTGGCGGGCTGGTCGTTCGGTGGGGTGCTGGCGCATGAGGTCGCGCAGCAATTGCTTGGCCTCGATGAACCGGTGGAGTTTATCGGCATGCTCGACAGCTACGCACCGAATTCGCTGGCTCAGGACAAGGCCATGTGGAGCGGCGAGGGCCTGGACAAGCGCCAGTTACTCGGCCATTGCCGTGGCCGTTCGCTGATGCTCGGTGCTGAAAGCGAGGCAGCGCTGGCGGCGGTGCAAACGCTGGAAGCGCACGTCGAACAACTGGACTTCCCCGAGCTGTTCCAGCGCTGTCAGGCGCAACAACTGACCGACCCGGAACTGGCCACGGTCAGCGCGGCGGACGCCTGGCATTACTTTGATCGCGAAGCGGCGCATCGTCTGGCGCTGGCGCATTACCGGGTCAGCCCGGCGAGCCAGACGATCCATCTGTTCCGTGCACAGGAGTTGATGGACGGCCAGTCATTGCCGAGCCCGACACGCGGCTGGGAAGAGCGCTTCGACATTGGCTTGCTGCGTTGCATCGACATCCCCGGCGATCACCGGACCATGATGAAGCATCCGCACATTCAGGCACTCGGTCAGGCCATTACCGGGGCGCTGGAAACCCTGGTGACGCCGCAGCCGACACTGTATCAACCGCTGCTGACGATTCAGACCGGGCAGCCGGGGCATGCGCCGATTTTCTGCGTGCCGGGGGCGGGTGACAGTGTCACCGGGTTCATTCACCTGACCGAGGCCATCGGCCCGGAATGGCCGATCATCGGCTTGCAACCGCGCGGGCTGGACGGCGTCAGTGTGCCCCACAGCGCGGTCGAAGCCGCTGCCGCGTTCTACCTGCGGGCCATCGAGCAGATTCACCCGCAAGGGCCGCTGCACCTGATCGGGCATTCGTTCGGCGGCTGGGTCGCGCATGCCATGGCCGCGCAATTGCAGGCGGCCGGGCGCGAAGTGGCGTCGTTGACCTTGATCGACAGCGAGGCGCCGGGCTGTGACGGCACGGCGGGCAAACCGTATACCGCGACTGCCGCGCTGCAACGGCTGATCGACACCCTGCAGTTGTCCTGTGGCAAATCGCTGGGCATCGATCCGGCGACCTTCGCCAACGCCGATGACACCACGCAACTGCGCCTGCTGCACGAAGGCATGGTGCGCGCCGGGGTGTTGTCGGAGCGCGCGGCACCGGACGCGATGCACGGCCCGGTCCGCACATTCGCCAGCGCCTTGCGCACGGTCTATCAGCCGCGTCTGGCCTACAGCGGGCCGGTGCGGCTGGTGCTGGTCGATGACCCGACGCTGGACGAGTGGGGCAATCAGCGCGAACAGGCGGCGATGCTCGAAGGCTGGCAGCGGCAGGTCAGTGATCTGGCGGTGTGGTACGGGCCGGGCAACCACTTCACGATTCTCAAGGCGCCCAACGTCTTCAGTTTCGCCGCGTGGTGGCATGACGGCCTGGCGCTGGCGGTCGGCGAAGCGCTGTCCTGAGTGTGGTTTTTCTATCAAGACCCGGCCGCTGGCCGGGTCCATCCCTGAACGGACTTGTGGTTATTTATGGAAAAGTCGAAGTTGCGCAAAGTCGGTATGGGGTTGGCGTTGGCGGCGGTGGCCGGGTTGGTGCTGTACACGGTGCAGGCCCCGGCCGAAGCGCCGAAATACCAGACAGCGCCGGTCGAACGCACGGACATCGAAAACACCGTGCTCGCCACCGGTTTGCTGGAAGGCGTCAAGCAAGTGGATGTCGGCGCGCAAGTGTCGGGGCAGTTGAAGTCGCTCAAGGTCAAGGTTGGCGACAAGGTGAAGAAGGGCCAGTGGCTGGCCGAGATCGATCCGCTGGTGCTGCAGAACACTCTGCGGCAGGCGCAGGTCGATGAGGAAAACCTGCAGGCGCAGAAGCGCGCGACGCAGGCGCAGCTCAAGCAGACCAAAGCGATTTACCAGCGCTATCAGAACCTGCAGGAAGACGCGTCGATCTCGCGTCAGGATTTTGAAACCGCGCAATCGAACTACGAGGTGCAGCAGGCCAATCTGTTGTCGCTGGACGCGCAGATCAAGAGTGCGCACATCCAGATCGACACCGCCAAGGTCAACCTCGCGTATACGCGGATCGTCGCACCCATCGATGGCGACGTGGTCGGCATCGTCACCCAGGAAGGCCAGACCGTGATCGCTAACCAGTTGGCGCCGATCCTGCTGAAACTGGCGGATCTGGACACCATGACCATCAAGGCGCAGGTCTCGGAAGCGGACGTGATCCATATCGCACCGGGACAGCAGGTGTACTTCACCATTCTCGGCGAGGACAAACGCTATTACGGCAAGCTGCGCGGTACTGAACCGGCGCCGCAGAACTTCCTCGAAACGCCGCCAGCCGGCACCCCGAAACAAAACACCGCAGTGTTCTACAACGCGCTGTTCGAGGTGCCCAATCCCGACCATCGCTTGCGTATCTCGATGACCGCGCAGGTGCGTATCGTCCTTGATACCGCGCAATCGGTGCTGACCGTGCCGGTGGCCGCGCTCGGCCCACGCAATGCCGATGGCAGCTTTCCGGTGCGGGTGCTGGACGCCAAGGGCCAGGCGCAGTCGCGCAACGTGCAGACCGGGATCAATAACAACGTCAAAGTGCAGATCAATCAGGGCCTGAATGAAGGCGAGCGGGTGGTGATCGGTGATCCGCTGCCCGCCGTGGCGGGGGCTTGAGCATGACGCAGCCGTTACTGCAACTGACCGGCATCACCCGCAGTTTCACTGCCGGCGATCGCGAGTTTCTCGCGCTGAAGGACATCAACCTGACGATAAATGCCGGAGAAATGGTGGCGATCATCGGCGCCTCCGGGTCCGGCAAATCAACCCTGATGAACATCCTCGGCTGCCTCGATTACGCCACCGCCGGCAGCTACAGGATCAACGGCCAGGAGACCCGCGACCTCGACGATCAGGCGCTGGCCGAACTGCGCCGCGATTACTTCGGCTTCATCTTCCAGCGTTATCACTTGCTGCCGCACCTGAGCGCGATGCACAACGTCGAGATGCCGGCCATCTACGCTGGCATTCCCGCGCCGCAACGCCACGCCCGCGCCCGTGAGTTGCTGGCGCGGCTGGGCCTCGACGGGCACCTGACGCATCGCCCGAGTCAGCTCTCCGGCGGTCAGCAGCAACGGGTGAGTATCGCCCGGGCCTTGATGAATGGCGGTGAAGTGATCCTTGCCGACGAACCCACCGGCGCCCTCGACACCGCCAGCGGCAAGGAGGTGATGCGCATTCTGCTGGAGCTGCACGCAGCCGGGCACACGGTGATTCTGGTGACCCACGACCCGAAAGTCGCGGCCAACGCCGAGCGCATCATCGAAGTCAGCGACGGCGAAATCCTCAGCGACCGGCGCAACCAGCGCGACACCGGGCAACTCTCGGACGAAGAGGAGGTGCCGCCCAAACCACCGGCGACCCGCCGCCTGGTCGCCAGCCTCGGGCTGTTCAAGGAAGCCTTCAACATGGCCTGGGTGGCGCTGATTTCGCACCGCATGCGCACCTTGCTGACCATGCTCGGGATCGTCATCGGCATCACCTCGGTGGTGTCGATTTCGGCGATCGGTGAGGGCGCGAAAAACTACGTGCTCAAGGACATTTCGGCGATCGGCAGCAATACCATCGATATCTATTCCGGCAGCAGTTTCGGCGACAAGCGCGCGGCCTCGATCGAGACGCTGGTGCCGGCCGACGTTACCGCGCTGAATCAGCTGTATTACGTCGACAGCGCCACCCCGGTGGTCGGCCGCAGCATGCTTTTGCGTTACCGCAACATCGACCTCGACGCGCAGATCAATGGTGTCAGCGACCAGTATTTCCAGGTGCGCGGGATCAAACTGGAGGCGGGCATCACCTTCGACGAGAGCGATGCGCGGCGCCAGGCGCAGGTGGTGGTGATCGACTACAACACCCGGCATCGGTTGTTCGCCGAGGGTGTCGATCCGCTGGGCCAGGTGATCCTGATCGGCAACCTGCCGTGCACGGTGATCGGCGTGGCGGCCGAGAACAAAAACCTGTTTGCCTCAGGCAAAACCCTCAACGTCTGGGTGCCCTACGAAACCGCCGCCGGGCGTATCCTGGGCCAACGCTTTCTCGACAGCATCAGCGTACGGATCAAGGACGGCCAGTCGAGCAAAGTCGTGGAAAATCACGTCACCCAATTGATGCTGCAACGCCACGGCATCAAGGATTTCTACACCAACAACCTCGACAGCGTGATGCAGACCGTGCAGAAAACCAGCCGCTCGCTGGCCTTGCTGCTGTCGCTGATCGCGGTGATTTCGCTGGTGGTCGGCGGCATAGGGGTGATGAACATCATGCTGGTGTCGGTGACCGAGCGCACGCGGGAGATCGGCATTCGCATGGCGGTCGGCGCGCGCCAGTCGGACATTCGTCAGCAGTTTCTGGTGGAGGCGGTGATGGTCTGCCTGCTCGGTGGGGCCATCGGCATTTCCCTGTCGTACGCCATCGGCCACCTGTTTTCGCTGTTCATCAAGGAATGGGAGATGGTGTTCTCCATGGCCTCGGTGTTGACGGCGGTGATCTGCTCGACGCTGATCGGCATCGTCTTCGGCTTCGTCCCCGCGTGTAATGCATCGCGCCTCGATCCGATCGAGGCGCTGGCGCGGGACTGATTGCCGGAGCTGATTGGCCGGGCTCGTGCCTGATGCGCACAAATCGAAAGGGACGGGCCATGACCCCGTCCCTGTTTTTCGCCCTCAATCCAACTGTGGGAGCTGGCTTGCCAGCGATGACGGCCCACAAGCCGACCAACCTCCCAACTGAATGCACTCAATTCAACTGTGGGAGCGAGCCTGCTCGCGAAAGCGGTCTGCCAGACGACATCAAAACTACAGGAGCAATCCCGATCCTCCACACACACCATAAACGCACCCTGCAACCACGTTTAAAATACACGAGCCGTTACGCCATACCGGCTACAACGCCTTGCGCCGTTACCTACGCGTACGCCAGAATCCGCTGGCTTACACGGCTATGGGGCGGGCTATATCGTTTCCCTGTCACTGAAAATCAGTGATCGGGTTTGGTAGCCCGTTTCTAAGTGTGATGGCGACGCCATATTCAGTACCTTTTCAGGGACTCGATTTTATGGTGGCCATGCGTGGGGCTCATTCGTGAGCGCCGGGTTTTCCTGCTTAGACCGGTCTACCAACCCGCGTATGGCCGCCACCCTCGTTTGGTAGCGAGAGTGATGGCTCCTTACTTTTGCTAAGCAGGAGCTTCATCCATGTTCAAAGCCACACCCAACCCCCCAGACACCTCAATCCCGTACGCCCCAGCCCTCGACCCGCAGAAGATAAAAGCGGCCACCGACCGCGCCATCAACTTCTACCTCAACCCCGGCGCCCTGAAGATCTCGATCCCTTCAGCCTCGTCACGCAAATCCAGCAGAATCTTCCTCATCGACCCCACCGTGGACGAGGAAACCTTGCTCGTCGAAGCCTGCGAATCGTTAGCCGCCGCCAGCGACATGGCCCGCGATATTGGCGACGTCGTCGACCACCCACAGCGCCGGGCGATGCTGATGCTGCATCAGGTAATCATGCTCAGTGAACTGATGGTCAACCGAGTGCTGGACGGCCGCCGCGTGCCGAACTAACTGTCCGGTCCTCTGTAGGAGCTGCCGCAGGCTGCGATCTTTTGATCTTGTTTTTAAAAGCAACATCAAAAGATCGCAGCCTTCGGCAGCTCCTACATTGAGAAATTCTTTCAAAGTGCCTCGATCGGAGTGCCAGCTGATGTCCGAAACCTCATCCAATCCGCCGATTACAGACCCGGTATCGCCGTACGAATCCCTCAACTCCAGAAAACTCCACGAAGCCGCCGAACGCGCCCTCGATCACTACCTCGCGCCCGCGCACATCATGGCCACACCGTACACCCCCAGCAGCATGTTCCTGGTCAACCATGTAAAAAACCGCCACCCGGGGAGGGCGGCGGTTTTTTTCTTCAGTGGCGGACTCAGGCCGCGCTGGTGGCGGTGGACGTGTCCTCCGGCGAGTACATCCAGCGCATCAACGAATGCCGGCCGCTGATCCCCAGTTTGATCGCGGCGCGCTTGAGATAGCTTTCCACCGTGTTGACCTTCAACTGCAATTGCTCGGCGAGCTCCGGCGCGGTACGCCCGGCGAGCAGGCCAATGCACACTTCGGTTTCGCGATTGGACAGGCTCAGGCCCAGTTGCTGTAAACGTTCGTTGAAGCGCAGTCGCAGGTTGTCCAGGCCCGGTTGCGCGCCGTCAGTGCCGGGCGACGGCTCTTCAGTGCCGGTCTGCAAGGGTTGCAGGGCGTGAATGTGTTTTTCCAGCATCGGCAACAGCACCGGAGAGATGTCCTGCAACAAACTCTGCTCCTGGGCCGAGAACCGTTGCGACTGGTCGTTGCGATACACCGAAATCACGTAGCGGTAGCCGTCCTTGCGTCGGGTCAGGTGCAATTGTGAGGCGTCGGCGCTGGCGGAGGCGGGCGCGTCTATTGGCGCACTCGAGCGTGCGGCAATGTGTTCGCAGAATACCGTTTCAGCCTGCTGGGCCGAGTCTTTGCCGGTTTCCGGCGGATTGCGATGGGCGGGGCGGCCGACCGGCTCAACGCGCATTTGCCGAATGTGCGTGGCGTCCACCGCCAGTTGCGTCTGGATCAGGTCATGCAGCATTCGCGGAAAGTGCCGACTACCGGTGCTCGCAATGACTTTGCCGATATGGGGAAACAGGTGTGAGTTCATAAACATCATCCATGAGTTGCAGGTGAAACAGTCCCATTCCTGACCTGCGTCGAGCATGTTCCCTGGTCGACGCAATGTCAGGATGTGGATCCTATCCTAGTACAACGTTTGAAAGACGGTTTAATGAAGGCGTTATCAGCTTATAACTTCACTCGATTTTTTCCGGCGCCACCACCCACACGCTGCATGGCATCTTGTACAGCAGGTGTTCGACGGTGCTGCCGATCAGACGGCCCACACCCCGGTGGGCGATGCGGCCCATGACGATCATGTCGATGTCATAAGCATCGGCGTAGCTGGCCAGTACCTTGGCCGGGTCGCCCAGGATCATGTGCTGGTTTTCTGCCGGAATATCGTTGCGTTCGGCCAGCTCACGGAACGCTTCGCCCTGGGCATCGAACAGCGCCTTGGCGGCACTGGAGGAAAAGAACGCGGAGGCGTGATCGAAACCGAATTCGGCGGCGCTGAGCGAGGTCAGGTCATGGGCGTAAATCACGTCGAGCTGCGCGTTACACAGCGTCGCCAGTTTATCGGCCTCGTACAGGATCCGGTCGTTCAGACCTTGGTACTGACCATCGCGATGGAACGGGTCGACCGCCGCGACAATCCGCCGTGGCAGGGCGTGTTGCACATGGCTGACGAAATGCAGCGGCACCGGGCATTCGCGCAGCAGGTGCACATCCAGCGGGGTGAACATCAGGCGCGACAGCAGTGATTCGTGTTCCAGTGCCTTGATCAGCGCCGCCATCGGTTGTTCGCGCAGGTGAATGAGGATTTCCTGCAGCGGCCTCTCGACCCAGACCACCTCGGTGGTGACGTGCACCCCGAGTTTGCGCAATGGCCGGGCCTGGTCCTCAAGCCATTGATGATGGCGTTCGATGTAGCCCAGGCGCATCTGTTCCAGCGCCTGTTCGTTGACCAGTCCGGCGGTCGCCAGGCCTTCCAGATAATCGAATGCAACGATGTGCAACGCCGCGTCGGAGGCCTTGGCCAGCGCGGCGGCGCGCTCGAAAGCCGGGCTGTTTTTCATCAGGGGCGAAACCACCAGCATGAAACGCGATTGCTCAGACATGACAAATCTCCCGTGGTTGATCGCACACACGACGCGAAAGGGCGGCGTTGTGTTCGGGCCGTGAGCCTTGAGTCCATCGTGGCCCGGGCGTGGCGGGCGGGATTGATATTTGTCAACGGGGCGATTCACCCACACAGTCCATCGGACGTGCGGTATGAGGAGGCTGTCCGAGATCCCGGGTGGGAGCGGGCGTGCTCGCGACAGCGGTGGGCTGATCCGCAGTTTGTTTGACCATTATCAACGTTGGCGCTGTGACGACGGCGCAGTCTTGAAGACATCTCAAGCTGCGACCCGCTCAGAGGATTTGATCATGACCATGATGAAAGCAGCGATCTTCGTCGAAAAGAACCGCATCGTGCTCGAAGACAAGCCGATTCCGCAAGTTGGGCCACTGGATGCGCTGGTGCGCGTCACCACCACGACAATCTGCGGGACAGACGTGCATATCCTGCGCGGCGAATACCCGGTGGCCAAGGGGCTGACCATCGGTCATGAGCCGGTGGGCGTCATCGAGCGGCTGGGTTCGCAGGTGCGCGGTTTCGTCGAAGGTCAACGGGTGATCGCCGGGGCTATCACGCCCAGCGGCCAAAGTTACGCCTGCCTGTGCGGTTGCGGCTCGCAGGACGGCCCGGACACCCGCCACGGCTTCAAGGCGATTGGCGGCTGGAAGTTCGGCAACACCATCGACGGCTGCCAGGCCGAATACGTGCTGGTGCCGGACGCCCTGGCCAATCTGTGCCCGATCCCCGACGGCCTCAGCGACGAACAGGTGCTGATGTGCCCGGACATCATGTCCACCGGTTTTTCCGGGGCGGAACGCGGGCAGATCAACATCGGCGACAGCGTCGCGGTCTTTGCCCTCGGGCCGATCGGCCTGTGTGCGGTGGCGGGGGCGCGCCTCAAGGGCGCCACCACGATCATCGGCGTCGATGCCGTGCCCGAACGCATGAGCGTCGCCCGCCGACTGGGCGCGACCCATGTGGTCAACTTCAAGGACGGCGACGTGGTCGAGCAGATCATGGCGTTGACCGATGGCCGTGGTGTCGACGTGTCCATCGAAGCGCTGGGCACCCAAGGAACTTTCGAATCGGCCTTGCGGGTGCTGCGTCCCGGTGGACGCTTGTCGAGCCTGGGAGTGTACTCCAGCGACCTGCGCATTCCGCTCAATGCCTTTGCCGCCGGGCTGGGCGATTACAGCATCGTCTCGACCCTGTGCCCTGGTGGCAAGGAACGCATGCGTCGCTTGATGGCGGTGGTGCAAAGCGGCGCGGTGGATCTGTCGCCGCTGGTGACCCATCGCTTCAAACTCGATGACATCGAGGCGGCGTATGAGCTGTTTGCGCATCAGCGCGACGGGGTCATGAAGGTGGCGATTACCCCTTGAACAAGGGCCTTTTCCGATTTGACGGAGGCTTTTCGATGAACATTGATATCAGTGCAACGGCGGCGCCGCATGGCTGGGTGGTGTCGCTGGATGATTGTCGCGTGTACTTCAATCAGTTGCAGGAGGCGCAGGCTTTTGTCAGCCGGCTCCAGACCCGCATCGACGCGCCGCATCCCTGGCCACACGCAACTGAGCGTCAAATATTTACTCCACCCGCGCCGGTCAGAACCGTGAAGGCTGTGGTGGGCTGAATTCGATCCGCGCAGGGGTAAGGCAGGGCAAATCGACGATGAATGAATCCCTGGGCATGACGGGGGCGGCGGCTGCCTTGGGCATCGGCATGCTCATCGGTCTTGAGCGCGAACGGCACAAGGGCACGGGTGAGCGTCGAGGCAGCGCAGGTTTGCGCACCTTCGCGATCAGCGCGTTGCTGGGCTACGCCGCGATGGTGGTCGGGGCGGCGCTGTTGGTGGGGATTGTCGCGATCGGTTTGACCTTGCTGATCACCGTCGCCTATTGGCGCGGGCGCGATGACGACCCCGGCGTGACCAGCGAAGTGGCGCTGCTCATCGTGCTCATATTGGGCGCGTTGTGCACACGCTCACCCGAACTGGCGGTGGCGATTGGCGTGGTGGTGGCGGGTTTGCTGACGTATCGGGAAAAGCTGCATGACTTCGCGATCACGCAGTTGAGCGAAACCGAAATGCGTGATGGCCTGATCTTGCTGATAACCGCGCTGGTGGTGTTGCCGTTGACACCGGATCGCTACATCGGGCCGTACGCCGCGCTCAATCTGCGCACCATTTGCACCTTGACGGTGTTGCTGATGCTGGTGGGCGCCGGCGGGCACATTGCCGTTCGTACGCTGGGCATTCGTTACGGCTACGTTCTCAGCGCCATCGCCTCCGGCTTCGCTTCCAGCACCGTGACCATTGCGACGATGGGCCATCGGCTCGCCCGGGAGCCGGCGAATCTGCGAATCCTCAGCGCGGCAGCGCTGCTGTCCAATCTGGCGACCATGGTTCAGACCGGGCTGATTCTCGCCACCGTCGATCCAGCCTTGTTGCGCAACATGTGGCTGCCGTTAGTCTGCGGCAGCGTGGCGGCGCTGATCTACAGTGCTTGTCTGATGTTTCCCCGACCCGCCAGAGGAGCTGAAGAGACGCTGCCGGCAGGCGGTGCATTCAATCTGAAACTGGCCTTGATCGTTGCGTTGACCATGACCGCGATCACCCTGGTCTCGTCGGCCATGCTCAGTCAATTCGGCCAGGTGGGCGTGATGCTCACCGCCACCTTCAGCGGGTTCGCCGATGCGCACGCGTCAACCGCCTCGATCGCCGGGTTGGCCAAGGCCGGCCTGTTACCGGTGGCGGCGATTGTCGCTCCAGCGCTGATCGCGATCAGCAGCAACTCGTTGAGCAAATGCGTGGTGGCCTGGGTCAGCGGCGGCAGGCGTTTCGCGGCGATTGTCATCCCCGGGCAGGTGCTGCTGACACTGGCGATGTGGGCCGGCACCTTATGGCACTGAAACGCGGCGGCGCGGGTTTGAGGCAGAGCTGATCAAGATCAACTCGTCGGCAGCAGGAGCGGGCAATCTGGAGATCTGTTCACTTGATCCCGTTGGCCGCCGTGCCGAGGTGCCCCATGTCGCAGACCCAACGCTTGTTGTTGATTGCTCCCCCTACCATGAGCCACACCCCGGCGTTCGAGCGTGCCGCCGCGTTGGCCGTCGCCATGCAGTTGCCGTTGCACATCGTCGCCTTCGATTACCTGCAGGCGCTGGCGGTGGCGGGCCTGTTCGCTCCTGAGCAAATCCGTCTGGCCCGGGACGGTTATTTGCGCACGCATCGCCAGTGGCTGGCCGAGCAGGGCAAATTGCTCGAACGGCATGGCATCCAGGTCACCAGTGAGGTGGTCTGGGTGCAACATCCTTACGAAGAAGTCCTGCAGTTCGTCAACGAAATGCCGTTGGCGCTGATCATCAAGGATGCGCAGCAGGAGTCGGCGTTGAAGCGGGTGTTTTATACCCCGCTGGATTGGCAGCTGCTGCGCGATTGCCCGGTGCCGGTGCATCTGGTCACCGATGACGTGCATCCAAGGCCACGCAGTGTGCTGGCGATCATTGACGTACTGCGCAGTGAAGATCAGGACCTGCTGTTCAATGATCAGATTGTCGACGCTGCGGTGCGCCTGGCCGAGCAGTGTGATGCCAGGCTTGAGTTGCTGCATGTCTACGACTGGGCGGCGGTGTATGCCACGGACATGGGCTACGGCGCCTTGCCGCTGGCCACCGGCATCTATGAGTCACTGGGCAGTGCGCAACATGAGGCATTTGCCGCCCTGGCCGAACGCCACGGTGTGCCTCCGACCTGCCGACATTTTGTCGAGGGTCCACCGGTGCCGAGCATTTGCGAGTTTGCCGCCGAACATCACATTGAGGTGATCGTGTTGGGCACGGTGCAGCACCACGGTTTGAACAAGTTGTTGGGCACCACCGCCGAACAGATCCTGCATCGCGCGCCGTGCAGTGTGCTGGCGATCAAACCGGGACATACCTTGCAATCGTGAAGAATCGCCCGGTGCCGAGTCGTTTGCAGACTCGGCACCGGGCGATTTTTACAGGTGAAGACGGTGTATGACCTGACGGCTGTCTTCAGGATCGTGGTGGGTTTCGAACTTCAGCGCCCGGGCCAGTTCGCGCATCGGTTCGTTGCTGGCAACGTCGACCGAATACATCTGGCGGAAGCCGTTCTGGCGTGCAGCCTTGATCAGATGCTCCATCAACAGTGTTCCCAGGCCCAGGTGTTGCCATTCATCGGCAACGGTGACGGCACATTCGCATTCATGCTCGCCGGTGGCGGCATACCGGCTGATGCCGATTTCGATCAGTTGGCCGTTTTCATGCACCAGCGCGATAAACGCCGTGCGTTGCCGGTTATCGGTGTCCATCAGTTGGTCGAGCATTGCCGGGCCGGGCTCGCTGATCTGCGCCAGAAAACGCATGTGCCGGGACTCGGGCGACAGGCGCTTGATGAAGGCGTATTCACGCTCGCGATCCTTTTCCGCCAACGGACGGATCAACACATGACGCCCATCCTTGACGGCCTCGATCCAGTGTTGCCCGGAGACTGCGGCGTAGGCCGCCACGGCTCGATCGTTGTGGTCTTTGACTGTAAGCATGGGGTAATCCTCCATCCGGTTTGAAAAGGCTGACACGCGTTGAGCAACGGTTGTTTTTGATGGTTTTACGCCGTCGCCGAGGCCCGCATCTGATCTGGATCAGACACACGCAAACGCGTCACTCAATGGCTGTTGGTTGATGTAAATCAACGTCGGGCAGTGGGCCGCGAGCGCAGGCTGGAACCTTGCCGGTCGTGCAACGCCGGTGCCGAGCGGAGGTGTGTGATGGGGCAATATCAACGTTTGCTGCTGGTCGCCGACCAGACCCTGCATCAGTCACCCGCCATGCTGCGCGCCATGGCGCTGGCCAAGGCGAGCGGGGCGGCGCTGGACGTACGGGCCTTTGTCGAACCGGTGCCGGTTGCGCATCTGTGGGAAGAAAGAATCGACGAAGTCGACGCTCAGCGCTATTTGCGGCGCTACCGCCGCTGGATCGCCGATGAGGTCGAACGACTCAACGGCCATGGCCTGAAGGTCACCGTCGATGTGGTGTTCACCACGCACCCGTTGCTGGAGATTCTCAGGACCGTGCAGGCACTCAAGCCCGATCTGCTGATCAAGGATGTGGCGCTGGAGCCAGTGCTGAAACGGGTGTTCATCACGCCACTC
This sequence comes from Pseudomonas sp. m6p, assembly GCF_055760375.1. Lineage (NCBI taxonomy): Bacteria > Pseudomonadati > Pseudomonadota > Gammaproteobacteria > Pseudomonadales > Pseudomonadaceae > Pseudomonas > Pseudomonas sp. m6p. Next base: position 2,941,831 of record NZ_CM147084.1, on the reverse strand, counting down.
GATTGTCACTTGCTGCGTGAATGCCCGGTGCCGGTGCACCTGGTCAATCAGATTCGCTACGCATTACCGCATCGAGTGGTCGCGGCGGTGGATCCGTTCGATCCGGCCACGCAGATCAACGGCTTGAACGACACCATCATCCAGACGGCCAACGCCCTGGCCTTGCAATGTGACGCGCCGTTGCACTTGTTGTACGCCTATGACTTGTCGGCGGCATTCAACGGTGACGCACCGCTGGTGACCGGTGGCTGGAACGGCAATTTTGTCGAAGAACTGCGTGAATCGCTGCATCAGGCTTTTGTGACGCTGGCCGATCGTCATGGCGTACCCCCGGAACGTCGGCATTTCGCCATGGGCTTGCCGGTGCCGGTGATCAGCGAGTTTGTCGAGCAGTACCTGGCTGACGTGGTGGTGATGGGTACGGTGCATCGGGTCGGGGTTGACCGGTTGATCGGCAGCAACACCGAGCGGGCACTGTACTCGGTGCCGGGCAGCATTCTGGCGGTCAGGCAACGGGGCCCCAGCGATTGACCGGCCGGGGCCGGCCTCAGCGTGGCGAGCGGTGGCAGCCGGCAACCAATTGCTTGAGGCCGTCCATGTTCTGGATTCGCACGTCGCGGCCGCTGATTTCCACCAGTCCCTGATCCCGCAGGTGAGCGATGCCCCGGCAGATGGTTTCCAGACGCAGCCCGAGAAAGGAGCCGATTTCCTCGCGGCGCATTTTCAGCACGAAATCCTTTGCCGAGTAACCGCGCAGGCTCAAGCGTTGCGACAGATTGAGCAGAAACGCCGCCAGCCGCTCATCCGAGTTCATGTTGCCCATGAGCATCAACATGCTGTGGTCGCGCACGATTTCACGGCTCAGCAGCCGATTGAGGTTGTGCTGCAGCGACGGCAGGTTCTGCGCCAGTTTTTCCAGCTGCGCGAAGTGGATCGGGCAGACCTCGCTGTCCTCCAGGGCAAAGGCATTGCAGGCATGCTCGTCGGCGCTGATGGCGTCCAGCCCGAGCATCTCGCCGGGGATGTGAAAACCGGTGACCTGCTCACGGCCGTCCACCGACAGCATGCTGGTCTTGAACGAGCCGATTCGCACGGCATACAACGAGCGCAGCGGATCGCCGGTGCGGTACAGCGCAGCACCCTTTTTGACCTTGACCCGTTGCACGATCAGCGTGTCCAGGCGCTCGACTTCTGCACCGCTCATGCCGATCGGCAGACACAACTCCAGCACACTGCAGTTGGAGCACGCGGTTTTGAGGTGGTGCACAGGCAGAGCAAGTTTTTCGGACATGGGAGAGTTCACGCGGTTGGGGGTGGGTTAAGCATAGGTGCCCCGCATACGGACACCGATTTCATTTAACAACCGCCTGCGCCAGCTGACGAACGGACGAAAGCGCACTGCGGGGGAACGCAGCTGCGCCATTGCTTGATAAAAATCAGAACCCTCGCAAGGTACCGTCGGATACTGGCCGGGCAAGTGGTCACTACTCGATCGACAGGGATGTCAGGCTGGCCCTCAGGCCAGTACCGCACTGCCAGGATGAGGTTCGTATGCTCAGATTCAAGCGAATGCTGTTGATCGCGCCTGCCGAAATGGTTCGCACCCCGGCCTTCGATCGCGCGATGGCTCTGGCGCAGGCAACCGGCGCGGCGCTGCACATCGTGGCGTTCGATTATGTGCAGGCGCTGGCGGTGGCCGGTCTGTTTGACCACGATGCGATGGCCCAGGCACGCGAGGGTTATTTGCAGGTACACCGGCACTGGCTGGAGCAACAGGCCCGGTTCCACACCGGCAGCGGCGTGCAGGTCAGCAGCGAAGTGGTCTGGGCCAGGGCCACGCCGGCGCATCTGCTGGAGTACATCAATGACTATCGAGCCGATCTGGTGATCAAGGATACTCATCATGTCCCGGCGCTGAATCGGGCATTCCATCGACCGCTGGACTGGCTGTTGCTGCGCGACTGTCCGGCCCCGGTGCATCTGGTCACCGAAACCCGTCATCCTCTGCCGCTGAAAATGCTCGCCGCCGTCGATCTGTCGCATCTGGAGGCTCTGACCCAAGGCCTCAACGACCGCATCCTCGATCTGGCCGCCACGCTGGCAAGCGCTTGCGGCGCCGAGTTGCACCTGCTCAATGTCAGCAACTGGTCGGTGCTGGGCGATGCGGCGATGAGCGTGCCGACGCTGAGTCTGGATCACAGCCTGTGCGAGGCGATCAACGACACCCAGCAAGAGGCGTTTGATGCGCTGGCCGAGCGTTACGCAATCGAGACTCAACGCCGACACCAGATGAGCGGGATCCCGCACAAAGTGATCGAACAGTTCGCTCGCCAGAACGCGTTCGACCTGCTGGTGCTCGGTACGACCTACCAGCAGGGCCTCGACGGCTTCATCGGCGCGACGGTCGAGAGTGTCCTCAACCGGGCGCCGTGCAGTTTGATGATCGCCAAACCCCTACCCGAGGTGAATTGAGACGGAAGCATGCGAGGCCGATCCTGGTCACAGGATTGTCCGTTATGAGTTGACAGTGAAACGCTTTTCAACCGATTTATCGGTTCCGGTTGTGTCAGTAATCTGTGCCCATGTTCAACGCAACGCCAACCACCACAACCAAGAAAAGGGAATCAAACATGAGCACTGCAACCTACAACCGCCTGAACAAAGACGACGCCGTAGTCCTGCTGGTCGACCACCAGACCGGTCTGATTTCTCTGGTTCAGGATTTCTCGCCAAACGAATTCAAGAACAACGTGCTGGCGCTGGCCGACCTGGCGAAATTCTTCAACCTGCCGACCATCCTCACCACCAGTTTCGAACAAGGCCCCAACGGCCCGCTGGTTCCGGAGCTGAAAGAAATGTTCCCGGACGCGCCGTACATCGCCCGCCCAGGCCAGATCAACGCCTGGGACAACGAAGACTTCGTCAAGGCGATCAAGGCCACCGGCCGCAAGCAGATCATCATTGCCGGTGTCGTGACCGACGTCTGTGTCGCATTCCCGACCCTGTCGGCACTGGCCGAAGGCTTCGACGTCTTTGTCGTCACCGACGCCTCCGGCACGTTCAACACCACCGTCCAGCAAGCCGCCTGGAACCGCATGACTCAGGCCGGGGCACAAATGATGAACTGGTTCTCGGTCGCCTGTGAGCTGCACCGCGACTGGCGCAACGACATCGAAGGACTGGGCAATCTGCTGTCGCAGCGGATTCCGAACTACCGGAACCTGATGAACAGTTACTCGGCGTTGACCGCGCAGCAAAAGTGACTGCAGCGTTGTGAATGTGAAAGCCTGCCCTGAAAAGTTAATGCTGTTCACTTAAGCCCGACACTGTGACTGTGGCGAGGGAGCTTGCTCCCGCTGGGCCGCGAAGCGGCCCCAAAAGAGGGACTGCTACGCAGTCCAGCGGGAGCAAGCTCCCTCGCCACGGGTTTCAATTGAACGCAAAGTTTCTTAAGTGAGCAGCATTAGCCCTGAAAAACAGGCTTTTTTCTCCGTTGTCAGCCTGCAGGCGTGCGGCCCAACTCAAACGTGATGAGGATTCGCAGGGAGGGCTTTACAACTGATGCTCACTCAATGGGCTTTTCCTTGATGAGATAGGCGAGAGCGTCGTCGATACTGGCTTCAAATGAGAGGTGCTCGGACTCTTTGACTTCAATGGGATCTTTGAGTTTGAGCGAGTTCTGAAGATAACCTTCAGTCTCAAAATCGCCAAAGGGGTCGAAACTCATGCACTGAGTTGCTTTTTGCAACGCCTTTTTTCCTGCAGGTAGCGGCCTTGGAGGGCCATGATTTCTGTCTTGCTCAAAACGCCTTTTCTTTTCAGGTTGACGAGCAATTGCTCAACACCGTCCAGTTCCACGACATCACCGGCCAGGCGCGTGATGGTCACCGCCATGCAACTGAGGTTGTCACGATCGGCGGTAACCTTGTGGGCTTTGGCAAGCAGGCGAACTTCAGTCGCGACGCTCTGAGTCGCTGATCTGGTCATTTGGAACCCCCTCGTTTTCTCTGTCGGACCATAGCACGGCGTCGTTTCTGTGAGCGTGCCAGCTAACGTTTGGCTATCTGGGAAGGTACGTAAAGAAAGCAGGCTCTATTCGTCTGCGCCGCTGCATTGATGCACGCTACCCTGCGCGATGAACCGAGCGCTGACATCTGCGGTTTTTTGATCAGACTCAGCTGGGTTTTCCGTGACGTTTACGGCTAATCTGCGCACTCGCTGACGACAACAAGACAAAAACAGGAGTCATTGATGCAACCGATCCGTCTCGGTCTGGTGGGCTACGGCAAGATTGCCCAGGATCAACATGTTCCGGCGATCAACGCCGATCCCGGATTTCGTCTGGTGGCGGTCGCCACGCAAGGTAAACCCTGTGCCGGGGTGGAGAACTTTCACTCGTTGAGCGAGTTGCTGGAGAACGGCCCCGAGGTGGATGCGATTGCGTTTTGTACGCCGCCGCAAGGTCGGTTCGCACTGGTGCAGCAGGCGCTGGCCGCCGGCAAACATGTGTTGGTGGAAAAACCGCCGTGCGCCACGCTGGGCGAGGCGATGGCTTTGGTCAACCAAGCCCGGCAGCAGGACGTCAGTGCGTTGTTCGCCTGGCATTCGCGCTACGCCCCCGGTATTGAAGCCGCCCGCGACTGGCTCGCCAGTCGCACGCTGCAAAGCGTGCGGATCGACTGGAAGGAAGACGTGCGCAAATGGCATCCCGGTCAGACGTGGATCTGGCAACCCGGTGGTCTGGGCGTTTTCGATCCGGGCATCAATGCCTTGTCGATCGTCACCCGTTTGCTCGCGCAGCCACTGTTTGTCGAGTTCGCCGAACTGCGGGTACCGGACAACTGCCAGTCGCCGATTGCCGCGTCGATCAAGATGTCCGATGCCAGCAGACTCGACGTGCGGGCCGAGTTCGATTTCGACCACGGTCACGACGAACTCTGGAGTATCGAGATTCGCTGCGCCGAAGGGGTGCTGCGGCTGGATAACGGCGGAGCGCTGCTGAGCATCGACGGCGTGCGTCAAGTGGTGTCGGAGGAGGGCGAGTACACGGCGGTGTATCGACACTTCCGGCAGCTGATTGGTGATCGGGCCAGCGATGTGGATCTGCAACCACTGCGGCTGGTGGCGGACAGTTTCTTTGTCGGCAGCCGGGTGGCAGTCGAGCCGTTTTATGATCCGGCACGCTGATCGGTTGAAACGGGATAGCGGTTGTGCGATGACGGCGAACCTCAGCGTCAGGCCTAAGCTAATGCAAAAAGGGTATTTGTTCGTGGTTTTTAAGATCGTTTAGTTTTGTCTCACGACGAATCAAACGCATCAAACCGATAGACCCCCGATTGCCATGACGGCACACGCTGAATCGATCAAAGGCTCTTCAGGTTTGGTTCACACGGGAGTGAATCATGCCGCATACCCTCGATATCACCACGCTGCCGACGCTCGACCTTTCGTTGTTCGAAGGCACCGCGCAACAGCGTTATGAATTTCTTGAAAACCTGCGTCACGCCGCGCGTGACGTCGGCTTTTTCTATCTTACCGGCCATGGCATCGACAGCCACCTGCTCAAGCAGGTGCAGGATCACGCCCGGCAGTTCTTCGCCTTGTCCGAGCACGAAAAAACCGCCGTCGGCATGATCAATTCGCCGCACTTTCGCGGGTACAACCGTGCCGCTTCCGAGATCACCCGTGGTCAACCCGACTGGCGTGAGCAATTCGATCTCGGCGCCGAGCGTGAAGCGTTGCCGCTGGACGCGGACAGCCCGTTGTGGGCTCGGTTGCAGGGGCCCAATCAATGGCCGGCGGCGCTGCCAGCGCTCAAACCGCTGCTGCTGGAATGGCAACAGGCGATGACGCGCATGGCGTTGCGCCTGCTGCGTGCCTTTGCCCAGGCGCTGTCGCTGCGGGCGGACGCGTTCGATCAGTTGTACGGCGACAAGCCCAACGAACACATCAAGTTGATGCGCTACCCAGGTCAGGCTGCCAGCGCGAGCCAGCAGGGCGTCGGTGCGCACAAGGATTCGGGGTTTCTGAGCTTTCTGCTGCAGGACCAACAGGCCGGTCTGCAAGTGGAGGTCGAAGAGGGGCGCTGGATCGATGCGCTACCCCGCGACAACACGCTGGTGGTAAACATCGGCGAATTGCTGGAGCTGGCCACCAACGGTTATCTGCGCGCCACGGTGCATCGGGTGGTGTCGCCGCCCGCAGGCAGCGAGCGTTTGTCCATCGCCTTCTTCCTCGGCGCGCAACTCGATGCCGTGGTGCCGCTGTACCCGTTGCCCACCGTGCTGCTGCGTGAAGCGCGTGGCCCGGCGAGTGATCCGCTCAATCCGTTGTTTCGCGATGTCGGCTGGAACTACCTCAAGGGTCGGTTGCGTTCGCACCCCGACGTCGCCCGGCGCTTCTATGCCGATGCGCTGATGCCCGCCGCACCGGCTCGCAAGACCGTCAACGCCTGATTCATTCGCTCAAGGACTCCGCCCATGTTGAAAAAAACAGGTTTGACCCTGGCCGTGCTCGGCGCGCTGGTGACTTCGTTCGGTGCTCAGGCGCTGGAGCCGCTGCGGGTGGCCGCTGATCCGGTGCCCCACGCGCAGATTCTCGCGTACATCCAGACAATCGATCCGCAACTCAACCTCAAGGTCATCGAGATTCCCAACGGCGTGAACTCCAACGAGCTGTTGGTGCATGGCGATGTCGATGCCAATTACTTCCAGCATCTGCCGTACCTGAAATCCCAGGAACAAGCGCTGGGGCAGAAACTCGCGGTGGCCGCCACGGTGCATATCGAGCCGTTGGGCATCTATTCGCGCCGGCACAAAAGCTTCGCCGAGGTGCCGGAAAAAGGCACCGTCGCCGTGCCCAACAACGTCACCAACCTGAGCCGTGCGCTGTACCTGTTGCAGGACAACGGGTTGATCAAACTCAAGCCCGGCTTCAAGGATCCGGCGGCCGATCAGGCCACCCCCAAGGACATTGCCGAGAACCCGAAACAGCTGAAGATCCTCGAAATCGAATCGCCGCAAATCCCTCGGGCGCTGGACGATGTCGACCTCGCGGTGATCAACGGCAATTACGCACTGGAAGCCGGACTGGTGCCGGCCCAGGATGCGCTGGGGCTGGAAAAGGCCGAGCACAATCCGTACGCCAACATCCTGGTGACTACGCCGACACTGCAAAACGATCCGCGCATCGCACAACTGGCCAAAGACCTGACCTCGCCGCAAGTGGCGAAATACATCAGCGATAACTTCAAGGGGTCGGTGATTCCGGTGGAGGATGCCAAGCCATGATCGTCGTCGAGCGTTTGAGCAAGACCTACCCGTCAGCGCCGGCACCGGCACTGGATCAGGTGTCACTGAGTATTCCCGACGGCGCGATCTACGGCATCCTCGGGCGCAGCGGCGCAGGCAAGTCGACCCTGTTGCGTTGTCTCAATCTGCTCGAACGCCCGGACAGCGGGCAAATTCTCATCGACGGCGTGGACCTGCTGACCTTGACGCCCAGCGACCTGCGCCGCCAGCGTCAGCGCATCGGCATGATCTTCCAGGGCTTCAATCTGCTGCACTCGCGCACCGTGTTCGACAACATCGCCGTGCCGCTGGAAATCGCCAACGTCGGCAAACCGTGGCGCCATGTGCGGGTGCGCGAGCTGCTGGAACTGGTCGGTTTGACGGACAAGGCGCAAGCCTTTCCCTCGCAGTTGTCCGGTGGGCAAAAACAGCGGGTGGGGATTGCCCGCGCCCTGGCAGCGGAGCCTGCGTATCTGCTGTCGGACGAAGCCACCAGTGCGCTGGACCCGGAAACCACCGCGTCGATTCTTGAGCTGCTGCGCGATATCAACCGGCAACTGGGTGTGACCATTGTGCTGATCACCCATGAGCTGGACGTGGTCAAGTCGATCTGCGATCACGCAGCGTTGATGGCCGACGGGCGCCTGGTCGAGTCCGGCCCGGTGCCGCGTTTGCTCGCCGATCCGCAGTCGAGTCTCGGCACGTCGTTGCGTCCGACCTGCGGCCTGCCGCTGGGCCACGACATCCCCGGGCTCAGCTTCCTCAAGCAATACGGCGTGCGAGCGGCTCAGTCATGAACCGCGCGATCAACTGGGATGAAATCCTGCAACTGCTGTTCAACGCCACCGGCGAAACCCTGTACATGGTCTTGCTTGCCGGGCTGTTCACGCTGCTGATCGGTTTGCCGCTCGGGGTGTTGCTGTTTATCAGTCGCCGCGACGGCCTGCGGCCGCTGCCACGGCTCAATGCCGCGCTGGGTTCGCTGGTCAATCTGGGGCGCTCGCTACCCTTTGTGGTGATGTTGATTGCGCTGATTCCGCTGACGCGTCTGCTGGTGGGTACGACCCTCGGCAGCACCGCTGCGGTGGTGCCGATCACCATCGGCGCGTTTCCGTTTTTCGCGCGGATCGTCGAGAACGCGCTGGACGAAGTCGACAAAGGCCGGATCGAAGCGATCCTCGCCATGGGCGGCGATATCCGCCATGTGATTTGCAAAGTGCTGCTGCCCGAAGCGCTGCCGGCCCTGCTGGCGGGGATCACCCTGACGCTGGTGATGCTGATCGGTTTTTCTTCCATGGCCGGGGTGATTGGCGGTGGCGGCCTCGGTGATCTGGCGATCCGTTACGGCTATCAGCGTTTCAACAACGAAGTGATGGTCGCCACCGTGGTGGTGCTGGTCATTCTGGTGCAGGGCGTGCAGAGCCTGGGCGACCGGCTGGTGCGTTCGCTGGCCCATCGACGTTAAGGAATTTTATGAGTGTCGTCGTGGCCCGCGCGCCGCTGATTCAAGTGCGTGAATTGAGCAAGCGCTTCGGCTCGAACCGCGCACTGGATCGCGTCAGCCTGCAGATTCATGCCGCCGAAGTGGTGGCGTTGCTCGGTGCCAACGGTGCCGGCAAATCGACGCTGGTGAAAATTCTCGCCGGCAGCCAGCGCGCCGATGGCGGCGAGATTTACATCGACGGCCAGCCCCGGCAATTCAGTTCGCCGCTGTCGGCCCGTCGAGTCGGAATCGTTGCCGTGCATCAGCAGATCAATGAGGGCATTGCGCCCGGTTTGAGCGTGGCGGAAAACCTCCTGCTCGATGAGTTGTGCAGGCCCGACGCGGACTTCTGGCTCAACCGCCAGCGCCTGCTGGAGCGCGCCGCGAGTATCGCCGCCGGGCTGGGCCTGAAATTGCCGCTGGAGCAGCCGATTGAACACCTGGGCCAGGCCGAACGGCAGTTGGTGGTGCTGGCGCGGGCCTTTGCCCTGCAGCCGCGTCTGCTGATTCTCGATGAGCCGACCGCAGCGTTATCAGATGCCGAGGCGCAGCGGCTGTTCGGGCTGATCGACACCCTGCGCAGCCGTGGCGTGGCGATTCTGTACATCTCCCATCGCTTGTCCGATCTGCAACGGGTGGCGGACCGCGCCATTGTCCTGCGCGATGGTCGACTGGCCGGGGAATTCAGCGCACGGCAGTTGCCGGAAGCGGTGCACGCCATGCTCGGGCAGGCGCTGGACGGGCATGTCTACACGCCCGGCAGCGTGGGCCGAAAAGTATTGGGCGTGCGCGGTTTGCAGGTTTTACCGCGCTCCAGGCGCTTCGATTTCGACCTGCACCAAGGCGAAGTGGTGGTGCTGACCGGGCTGCTCGGCGCCGGCAAAAGCGAGATTGCCGAAGTGCTGTTCGGCTTGCGCAAAGCTGTGGCCGGCAGTCTGCAACTGGACGGCGTGGACTGGCTGCCGGGTTCGCCAAGGGCGGCGATTCGCAGCGGTGTGTTTCTCGCGGCGGAGGATCGTGCCAGTCAGTCGCTGGTGCCGGATTTCTCCCTGCGCCGGACCCTGACGCTGCCGTTTCTGCAGCGCTTCACCCGCGCCGGTTTCATTCGTAACCGCGCCGAAGCCGCAGCGGTCGAGACGCAAGTCGCGGCGCTGGGGATCAAGACTGCCGGTATCGAGGTGCCGATGAGTGCGCTGTCCGGCGGCAATCAACAGAAAGTTGTGCTGGGTCGCTGGCTGCTCGGGGACGGGCGGGTGTTGATTCTCGATGAGCCGTTTCAGGGCGTCGACGTGCGCGCCCGTCGCGAGATCGGCCAATTGCTGCGCGACACTGCCGCCAGCCGCGCGACCCTGGTGATCTGCGCCGATGTCGATGAAGCCCTGGAAATCGCCGACCGGATTCTGTTGGTGCGCGATCACGCGGTGGTCGGCGAATACCCGCGCGCCGGCCTTGAACGCGCGACCCTGGTCGCCGCGCTGGCCGGCAGCGACGCTAGCGAACATCCCTTTCATGCCACGCCAAGGAGCAGAGCGAGTGCCTGATTCGAGTTCATTGTTGTCGTCCGCTACGGCACCCGCCGAGCGCCTGTTGCACGCGCTGATCCGCTACGGCCTGTTGTGGCTGCTGGCGCTGATCGTGGTGTTTTTCAGTGTCGCGGAGCCGGCGTTTTTGCGCGTCGGCAATCTGTTCAGCATCTTGCAGTCGGTGTCGATCGTTGCGCTGTTGGCTCTCGGTGTGACCCTGACCATGGCCGTCGGCGGACTTGATCTGTCGATTGGTGCGGTGGCGGCGATGAGCCTGATGATCGCCAGTTACGTGATGGTGGTGCTCGGCTGGGGCGCGGTGCCGGCGGTGCTGATCAGTCTGGGCGGTGGCGCACTGGTCGGGCTGCTCAATGGCTGGCTGATCGTCAAGCTGCGGGTGCCGGATATTCTCGCGACGCTGGGCAGCATGTTTCTGGTGATCGGCGTGCAACTGATTCCCACGGGTGGGCGCTCGATTGCGGTGGGCATGACCTTGCCCAGTGGTGTGGAAACCGAAGGCACGTTCAGCGCGGCGTTTCTCGCCCTCGGCCGCGGACGTTTGTGGGAGGTGGTGCCGGTTCCGGTGTTGATCACGGCGCTGGTGGCGCTGGCGGTGTGGCTGTTTCTCGAGCGCACGCGCATCGGCCGGTTGTTTTATGCGATTGGCGGCAACGAGCAGGCAGCGCGGCTGGCGGGGGCGCCGGTACAGCGCTTCAAGTTACTTGCTTACGTGCTGTCGGCGTTGCTCGCCGCGCTCGGCGGTTTGCTGTTGGCGGCGCGGTTGGGGCGCGGCGATGTCAGCTCCGGCAACGGCCTGGTGCTGGACGCCCTCGGCGCGGCGCTGATCGGTTTTGCCGTGCTCGGAGCGAAGAAGCCCAATGCGTTCGGCACTTTGGTCGGCGCGTTGTTGGTTGCTTCATTGCTCAACGGTCTGACCATGCTCAACGCGCCGTATTACGCGCAGGATTTCGTCAAGGGACTGGTGCTGGTGCTGGCCCTGATGTTCACCTTCGGCCTCGCGCATCGGGCGCGCTGAGCCGGTTCATTTGTCGCTGCAAGGAAGATGTATGCACGGTTCAATCAAGCAGTTCGCACGCCATTGCCTCGCCGGCGCGGTGCTTTCGGCGTTGGCGTTGAGCGCTCAGGCCAAGGCATTGCCGGGTGCTCCGGCGCCGTTCGACAAGGGCCAGGTGCAGATCGCGCTGGTCGGTTACCTGTTTTCCGGGGACTTTCCCGAGGCGTACCTGCGCGGCGTGGAGAAACAGACCGAGGCGCTTGGGGCCAATCTGCGGGTGTTCGATGCGCGGCAGCAGGCGGCGAGTCAGGGCGAGATGATCGATCAGGCGATTGACCTCGGGGTCGACGGGATCATCGTGCAACTGGGCCTGGCGGAAACCCTCAAGGGACCGATTGACCGGGCGATCGCCAAAGGCATCAAGGTGGTGGCGTTCGACGTTGACCTGAACAGTCCGCAAGTGACTCAGGTCGAGCAGGATCACCATGCACTGGCGCGGCTGGCGCTGGATCAGGCCGTGAAAGACAACGGCACGCGGTTCGATGCCGGTTACGTGTACATCAGCGGCTTCACGCCGATGGAGCGCCGCGACGAGATCTGGAGTGAGGTGAAAAAGGCCAATCCGGGCATCATCGAGAAGGCGCGGTTCGGCACGCTCAATCCGCCGATTGCCAACTCGGTGGCGGATCAGGCCAGCGCGGTGCTGCGCGCCAATCCGGATATCCGCGTGATCTTCGCGCCGTTCGACGAGTTCGCCAAAGGCGCGAAAATCGCCGTCGACGAGGCCGGGCTGGGGCGCAAGGTGAAGATCTACAGCGCCGACATTTCCACCGCCGACATTCAGATCATGAAAGAACCGGACAGCGCCTGGGCGGCGACCGCAGCGGTCAATCCGCAAGTCGCGGGGGCGATCAGCGTGCGCAGTCTGGCAATGTTGATTGCCGGCGAAAATCCGGGGCATCAGGTGCTGGTGCCGCCGACCCTGATCACCCGTCAGCAACTGCTCGATCTGGACGTGAAAAACGTTCGCGACCTGGCGCAGAAACTCCCGGCGTTCGGTGATACCGCCAACGTGGCGCGGGCGGAGTGGATTCCTGTGGCGAACTGAAAAATCTGTATTCATCCACCGATCCCTGTGGGAGCTGGCTTGCCAGCGATAGGGCCTGTTCAGCCACCTTATTTATTGACTGATACACCGCTTTCGCTGGCAAGCCAGCTCCCACAGGTTTTGCGGCGTGCATCAATCCGCTGATCGACACAATCCACTGTGGGAGCTGGCTTGCCAGCGATAGGGCCTGTTCAGCCACCTTATTTATTGACTGATACATCGCTTTCGCTGGCAAGCCAGCTCCCACAGGTTTTGCGGCGTGCACCAATCCGCTGATCGACACAATCCACTGTGGGAGCGGGCTTGCCCGCGAAGGCGCCGGTTCAGTCGATAAAGATGTTGGATGTGCCAACGCCATCGCTGGCAAGCAAGCTCCCACAGGGAAGTGGTCTACATTTTAGTTAGTTGATCTTTAGTTGGTTTAAGTGTTGATGGAACAACACTTGTGTTGCTCTAAAAACAACTATTCAGCCGGATCTAACCTAAGTGTTATTGGTTCTTTTACGGCAAGCCTTCAGCCCGTCTAGCATCGGTGTTCAACGGAGAAACTGACTTTGGGGATGCTGCGCTTCAGTCACTAATCAGCCTTCACCGCCTTCCTGATTTCCATAACTACAGCAGACATTGCCGTGCATTGATTGCCGACCCTTTATTGTCGGTAACGGCCGGGTATTAGCTGCGATAAAGGAGCTGTCCCATGTATCAGCGTTCGCGTTCATTACTGGCCATCGCGGTGGTCGGTGCGATCTGGCAACTTCCGGCGCAAGCCGAAGACACTTCCACCCGCGTTGACGATGACACACGGCTGGGTACCGTGCTGGTCACCGGCACTCGGGGCACGGCACGTACGGTGCTCGATTCTCCAGTGCCGGTGGACGTGTTGACCGCCGCCGATCTCAAGTCCACGGGCGCGGCTGACGGTGAACTGGGCCAGGCGCTGCAGACGTTGCTGCCGTCGTTCAGCATGCCGCGTCAGTCCAATTCCGGTGGTGCCGACCATGTGCGCGCCGCACAGCTGCGCGGCATGAGTCCGGATCAGGTGCTGGTGCTGGTCAACGGCAAGCGCCGTCACACCTCGGCGGTGGTCAACGACTCGTCGAAAATCGGTCGCGGCACGGCGCCGGTGGACTTCAACTCGATCCCCATCAGCGCGATCAAACGCATCGAAGTGCTGCGCGACGGCGCCGGGGCGCAGTACGGTTCCGACGCGATTGCCGGGGTGATCAACATCATCCTCGACGACGCGCCCGAGGGTGGTGAAGTGTCCACCAGCTACGGCGCGTTTCACACCCATCAGGACGCCATCGGCAGAACCACCACCGACGGCCAGAACAGCGTGACCACGGCCAAGATCGGCACGCGTCTGGGTGAAGAGGGCGGGTTCATTCGCGGCGGCACCGAGTACAAAAATCGCAATCCAACCAACCGCGCCGGTTTCGACGGTTTTGCCAATACCCCGGACCAGCGCAACTACGTGATGGGCGACGGCCTGGCGCGGGACGTCAACCTGTGGTTCAACAGTGAGCTGCCGCTGGCGGGTGGCAAGGCTTACAGCTTCGGCACCTACAACCAGCGCCACACCACCGGCGCCGAATTCTATCGCTACCCCTACGAGCAGCCGCAGTTCTATCCCAACGGCTACCTGCCGCAGTCGCTGGGCGACAACAAGGACGTCTCTGCCACCGCCGGTTTCAAAGGCATGATCGGCGCAGACTGGGACTTCGACAGCAGCGTGACCCATGGCCGCAACCGCTTCGACGGCTCCACCCGCCGCACGCTCAACGTCAGCCTCGGTGAGGACTCGCCGACCCGGTTCGACACCGGCGATTACGAGCTGCGCCAGACCACCACCAACCTCGATTTCAGCCGCGAACTGCGCCTCGGCGGACGCTCGTTCGTGCTGGCGCTGGGCGGTGAATACCGCTACGAAAACTACCTGACCTACGCCGGTGACGCGGCCTCGTACATCGGTTCCGGCGCTGACGGCGCCAACGGCCTGCGCCCCAGCGAAGAGTCGGACCTGGACCGCAACGTGTTTGCTACCTACGCCGAGTTGTCGGGCGATCTGACTGACCGCTTTTTCGTCGACGCCGCCACCCGCTGGGAACATTACGATGATGCCGGCAGCAAACTCACCGGCAAGCTCAGTGGTCGCTACAAACTGACCGAGCAGTGGGCGTTGCGCGGTGCGGTGTCGAACAACTTCCGCGCGCCGTCGCTGGCGCAGAGCGGCTTTCAGAACACCACCAGCAACTTTGGCGAAGGCGGCACGCTCACCGATATTCGTGTGCTCTCGGTCAACGACCCGATCGCCCGCGCGCTGGGGGCCGAGAAGCTCGATCCTGAAACCTCGAAGAACTTCAGCCTCGGCCTGACCTTCCAGCTCAACGAGCGCTTCGATGCCTCGCTCGATGTGTTCCGTATCGACGTCAAGGATCGCATCACCCTGTCGCAGCGCATCGGCAGCGATGCCATGGAGCAATACATCAACGACAATTTCGGCGTGGCCGGGGTGCATGACGTCAACTTCTTCACCAACGCCGCCGACACCAGCACCCACGGTGCCGAACTGGTGCTCAACTACCACCAGCCGCTGTATGAAGGGCAACTGGGCCTGACCACCGCGTACACCTACAACCACACCAAAGTCACCAGCACCAAAGGCACGCCCGCGCAACTGACGGCGCTGGGTATCGGCAACGATGCACTGGTCGGCGTTGAAGAAACCAACACCCTGACTGACGCGGCGCCCAAGGATCGCTTCGTGTTTTCCGCCAACTGGGCCAGCGAACACTGGGGCCTGCTCGGGCGTCTGACCCGGCAGGGCGAAACCACTCGCGTGTTCGACTTTGGCGACTCGCAACCGGAGCAGACCTACGGCGCGGTGTGGCAACTGGACGCCGAGGTGACCTACAAATTCACCCCGAAATTCAGCGTCGCCCTGGGCGGCAACAACCTCACCGACAACTACCCGGAGCGCTCCGGCTCGGCGATCAATTACGGCGGCAACCTGCCGTATGACGTGCTGTCGCCGATCGGCACCAACGGCGCTTACTACTACGCCAGCGCCACTTACGGCTTCTGAGCCGCACCGCCATGGACGGCGGATCTTCTGCGGAACTCTGCATGAATCACTCCAACGGCCCCAAGCGCCATCTGCCAGTGTTGCAGGCGCTGCTGATCACGCTGGGCATGGTGATCACCACCGACATCCTCAAGACCGCGCCGACCGTGGCGCTGAACGTCGGGCGGGAATATTTCTACTGGGTGTGGGTGCTCGGCGGCCTGGCGTCGATGGCCGGGGCGTTGTGCTTTGCCGAAATGGCCACGGCATTCCCACATCCTGGCGGCGACTATCACTTTCTGCGCACCGCCTATGGCGAGCGCATGGGGTTCCTGTTTGCCTGGTCACGCTTCTCGGTGATGCACACCGGCTGGATCGCCTTGTCGGCGTTCATGTTTGCCGATTACGTCAACGCCGTGGTGCCGCTCGGTCGATACGGCTCGGGGTTGTTTGCTGGCGGGGTGATCGCTGCGCTGGTGCTGCTCAATCTCACGGGCAAGCACATCGGTTTCATCACCCAGACCTTGCTGGTGGGCTTGTTGGCGCTGGGCTTTCTGAGCATCGCCAGCGCCGGGGTGTGGCTGGCGTGGCAGGGGATCGAAGCCGCGCCAGCAAGCGTCTCGGTTGCGCCGGAAAACACCGGTATGGCGGGGCTTTCGGCGGCCATGATTTTCGTGTTTCTGGCATTCGGTGGCTGGAGCGATGCGGCGACCTTGTCGGCGGAAGTGCGCGACGGTCGACGTGGAATATTCATCGCCATGCTCGGCGCGTTGACGCTGCTGATGGCGATTTATCTGGCGCTGAACTGGGCGTTTGTGCGAGGCCTTGGATTCGCCGGGCTGGCGGCGAGCAACGCACCGGCAGTGGAGTTGTTGAACCGTGCCTTTGGCGCGCCGGGTGTGCTGCTGATTCTGCTGATGGTGGGTATTGCGGCCATCGCCAGCATCAACTCGACCTTGCTGGTCGGCGCCCGCACCACCTATGCCGCTGCCCGCGATGTGCCGCAGTTGCGTCGTTTCGGCGAGTGGCACGAACGTGACGGCGTGCCGCGCAAAGCGTTGCTGGCGGAGGGCTCAGTGGCGTTGTTGCTGGTGCTGTTCGGCAGTTTCACCCAGAGCGGCTTCAACACCATGGTCGAGTACCTGACCCCGGTGTATTGGCTGTTTCTGAGCTTCAGCAGCCTGGCGTTGATCATCCTGCGCCGACGCTTTCCCGACGTGCCGAGGCCGGTGAAGGTGCCGTTGTATCCGCTATTACCGCTGCTGTTTTTCGGGCTGTGCCTGTACATGCTTTATTCGAGCGTGACAGTGGTGGGGTGGGGCGCATTTCTGGGGATTGGCGTGTTGCTGATGGGGGCGCTGCTGCTGGCGGGATTGAGCCGCCTGGCGTCGACGCCTCGGCAAGCTCTCGGACAGATCAGCGATTAGAACGATACCTCGGCAGGTTGCGACAGACGCAGTACCGACAAGTCCCCGGTGATGCGTTTGTACGCCAGTCGAATTGCCTCGATGTTGCCGGCGTTCTGCGGATTGTTTTCGTGCAGGATCACGATGACCTTGGTGCTCAACCGCTCCGGCTCCTTTGCCCCATGATCACGCCACTGCCCATAGGCATCGAACACGGTGAAACCGTCGGGAAACCGCGACGTCACTTCCTTGTCGAGAAACTCGCGCCAGCGCGCCGGGCTGACCGCACCGTCCTTGCCATCGACCGTGCCCACCGAGAAGTACAACTCGGTGCGGATCCACTGCGCCTGCGCCGGGCGCGAGGCGTCACCTTGCAGGGTCGAGCTGGCGGGGTCTTTGGTATGCACCGAAACAGCAGGAGGACTGGCGCACCCGGCGACAGCGACAAACAGTGCAGCCAGTAACAGGCGTCTTTGCATGGAACATTCCTTTTATGAGTCAAGTGCAGACGCGCAATGATAGGGGCTGAGATTAATAGCGATAAAAGATTAAAAAATGATTTCTTGGTTGATTAATGGAATAAGAAATCATCGAGTCGTGGGTACCGAACGCGCCAACGCCATCGCTGGCAAGCGAGCTCCCACAGGTTTTGTGGCGTGCACAAAGCCGCTGATCGACACAACCCCCTGTGGGAGCGGGCTTGCCCGCGAAGGCGCCGGTTCAGTCGATAAAGACGTTGGATGTGCCAACGCCATCGCTGGCAAGCCAGCTCCCACCGGTTTTGTGGCGTGCACAAAGCCGCTGATCGACACAACCCCCTGTGGGAGCGGGCTTGCCCGCGAAAGCGCCGGCTCAGTCGATAAAGACGTTGGATGTGCCAACGCCATCGCTGGCAAGCCAGCTCCCACGGGTTTTGTGGCGTGCACCAATCGCTGATCGACACAATCCCCTGTGGGAGCGGGCTTGCCCGCGAAAGCGCCGGCTCAGTCGATAAAGACGTTGGATGTGCCAACGCCATCGCTGGCAAGCCAGCTCCCACAGGTTTTGTGGCGTGCACAAAGCCGTTGATCGACACAATCCCCTGTGGGAGCGGGCTTGCCCGCGAAAGCGCCGGCTCAGTCGATAAAGACGTTGGATGTGCCAACGCCATCGCTGGCAAGCCAGCTCCCACAGGTTTTGTGGCGTGCACAAAGCCACTGATCGACACAACCCCCTGTGGGAGCGGGCTTGCCCGCGAAAGCGGTGTGACATTCAGTGATGAGGTTGGCTGATCTGACGCTTTCGCGAGCAAGCTCAGCGCCCCTCATGCTGCTTGCGATAAGCCCCCGGTTGCACGCCCACCGACTTGGCAAATGCCCGGGTAAACGCGGCGATCGACTGATAGCCCACCGCCGCACACACCTGTTCCACCGTGTGGTTAGTCCGCAGCAACTGGCAGGCATGCCGAATGCGCAACGCCAGCAATACCTGCCCCGGCGATTGCCCGGCCAGTTCGTTGAAGCGTTTGAAAAATGCCGAGCGCGACAGGCCGGTACTCGCCGCCATGCTCTCCAGCGACCACGGCAACTGCGGTTGTGCGATCAACTGGTCCAGCAACGGCGCGAACTGCGGATTGCGCGCCAATGCCACGAGGCCGCCGAGGCTCTGGTTGTCGGCCATCTGCTGACGCAGCACGTACAAAAACAGCAGATGACTCAAGCGTTCGAGCAGCGCCGAGGAGGGCGCCGGCAGGCGTTCGCACTCTTGCAGGATCAACTCGAACAAGGCTCGCGCCGCGCTGGAAGACGGATCGCCCGCGCGCAGGATGATCCAGTCTGGCAACCCCTCGATGATCAGCGATGACAATCCCGACTTGAAATGGAAGAACCCGCAAACCAGCCCGACACCGTCCTGCGCCTGGCTGTCGAGCGCGGTCATGGCGATGCGCGGCAGCGTCTGGGCGAGGGCTGTCTCTTCGGCGCTGGAGAGGCGGTAATTCAGATCCCGCAGCAGAAACACCGCATCCCCGGCGTTCAACGGTATCGACCGTGCCTGCCCATCAATGTGCAGCCAGCAACGCCCCTGCACGATCAAGTGAAAACTGGCGCGCGCCAGCCCATGCGTACTCGCGTGCCAGCCACCGCAATAGCGCCCGACGTGGAACAGGCTGGCGTCGAGTTCGAGGCTTTCTAATAACCAATCAACCAAAGGGCTGGACGAAATCATCTAATGGAAACACTCAGGAGCAAGTAATCGCTACTTTAGAATATGGATCGAAATTTTTATAACCAACAGACTGGCCGGACACTCAACAGCAGGAGTTCACTCCATGTCGCGCGTCACTCTACACACCGTACAAAGCGCTCCCGAAGCCGCCAGACCGTTTCTGGAAAATGCGCAGAAAAACTCCGGATTCATTCCGAACCTGCTGGCCGTGCTGGCCAATGCCCCGGCCGCGCTGGAAACCTACGTTACGGTATCGGCGCTCAATGGCAAGTCCGAACTCAGCCTCGCCGAGCGCGAAGTGGTGCAACTGATTGCGGCCACCAACCATGGTTGCGATTTCTGTGTCGCAGGTCATACCGCCGTGGCGCTGAATAAGGCCAAACTGCCGCCGGAAGTGGTCAGTGCGCTGCGTGAGAAAGCCACCGTGCCCGTGGAAAAACTGGAAACCCTGGCCGCATTTGCCCGCGAAGTGATTGCCACCCGGGGCAAGGTCAGCGATCAGACCTTCAACCAGTTCAAGGCTGCCGGCTACACCGAAGGCAATGCGCTGGAAGTGATCCTCGGCATCAGCCTGGCGACCCTGTGCAACTTCGCCAACGTGTTCGCCGACACGCCGCTCAACCCTGAGCTGGCGGCGTATCGCGCGTAATCCGCCAGCGCTTCGGGCCGCATCGTCTATGGTTGATGCGGCTGCGTACAAGGAGAGAAACGACATGCTCAATCCGGCATTGATGCAATGGCTGGAACACAACGCCCAGGCCCTGGATGCGGGCGACGGCGATCCGCAACAGGTGCTGACACAACTGGCGCAGGCCGGGGTGTTACGGGTCGGCGTCAGTCCGGCGCTGGGCGGCAGCGGTGGTCACGTCACCGATGCCGTGGAAACCCTGGCCGCCGTCGCCAGCCATTCATTGGCAGCGGCGTTCGTATTCTGGGGCCAAAGGGCCTTTATCGAATACTTGCTGCACAGTCCCAACGCTGCACTGAGGGAAAAGCTGCTGCCTTCACTGCTCAGCGCAGAACTGGCCGGCGCCACCGGTTTGTCCAACGCGATGAAGTACCTGTCAGGCATCGAGGCACTGCAAGTGCGCGCCGCCAGTGCCGCTGACGGCTGGACCTTGAACGGGCGCCTGCATTGGGTGACCAACCTGCGCAAAAGCGGTTTTGTGGTGGCGGCGGCGATCGAGCATGAGGCGGGCGGTTCACCCTTCGTGCTAGCCATCCCGGATGGAGCGGCCGGCGTAACACGTTCCGCCGACCTGCAGCTGATGGGGCTGCAATCGAGCAACACTGCCGCCATCGATTTCGCCCAAGTGGCGGTCGGTCGCGAATGGCTGCTGCATGAAGATGCGCGCAAGTTTCTGCCAGCGGTGCGCCCGGCGTTTCTTGGCTTGCAGTGCGGCATGGCGATGGGTCTGGCGCGACGGGCGCTGGCCGAGGTCGAAGGACATTTGCAGGACGGTCGTTCGATCCTGTTGGAGCCGTTGCAGGAACAACGCGAGCAATTGGCGCAGAGCGTCGACGCGCTCAAGCAGGGCCTGCACGACGGGCGTTTCCTGACCCAGCCGGGCGCCTTGTTCCAGATCCGCATCGCGCTGGCCGAATCCGCTGCCAATGCGGTGCAACTGGAATTGCAATCCAGCGGCGGCAAGGCCTATCTGACCGAGCACGGCAGTGGTTTCGCCCGGCGCTGGCGTGAGTCGGCGTTCGTGCCGATCGTCACGCCGAGCCTGGTGCAACTGCGCGCCGAATTGCAGCGGCAGAAACGGGAAGCGACGGCATGACCGCGCCGGTGCTGGAGGCGCAGGGCATCAGCCTCGGCTACCCGCGAGAGCAGGGCTGGCACACCGTGCTGGAGCACTTCGACCTGCAATTGCAGCCCGGCGAAGTGGTGACGATTCTCGGCCCCAGCGGTGTCGGCAAATCGAGTCTGCTGCGTGTCCTGGCGGGGTTGCAGGCACCGCAACAGGGGCGGGTGAGCCTGCTTGGCGAACCGCTGACCGGGGCGCACCCTCGAGTGGCGGTGGCGTTTCAGGACCCGAGCCTGTTGCCGTGGCTGACCCTGGAAAAGAACGTCGCCTTCGGTCTCGACTTCGCCCGCCAGCCGCATCTCACGGCCGAGCAGCGCAAGGCGCGGATCGACCACGCCATCGCTGCGGTCGGCCTCGAACACGCGCGGTTGCAGCACCCTGCGCAGCTGTCCGGCGGCATGGCCCAGCGCACCGCGCTGGCCCGTTGTCTGGCCCGTCAGCCGCAGGTGCTGTTGCTTGATGAACCGTTCGGCGCGCTGGATGAAATCACCCGCGCCGACATGCAGCAGTTGCTCCTGCAACTGATTGCCGAGCACCACACCGCAGCCGTGTTGATCACCCACGACATCGACGAAGCCCTGCTGCTTTCCGAGCGGATTCTGCTACTGGGTAACAGCCCGGCGCACATCCTCGGCGAGTGGCGCATCGACCTGCCTCAGCCGCGTGCCGAGCTGGTCGAGGAACTGGGCGCGCTGCGCATCGACATCCTCAAAACCCTTCGGCGGGCAAGCCGCAACCCCCTCACTCAACCTGTGCCCGCTACGTCGGAGATTGACCATGTGCCTGGACGACTTTACTCACACACGTCGTGACTTCCTAAAACTCAGCGCGTTGCTGACCGCTGGCGGCGCGTTGCCGCTGCTCAACAGCCTGAATGCCCGTGCCGCTGCCGAGCCGAACGCGCCGGTGCGCATCGGTTATCTGCCGATCACCGACGCCACGCCGTTGCTGGTGGCGCACAACAACGGGCTGTTCGAGGCCGAAGGCATTCAGGCCGAGCGCCCGGTGCTGCTGCGCAGTTGGGCGCAGGTGATCGAGGCGTTCATTTCCGGGCAGGTCAACGTGATTCATCTGCTGTCACCGATGACCGTATGGGCGCGTTACGGCAGCAAGGTGCCGGCCAAGGTCGTGGCGTGGAACCACGTCGGCGGCTCGGGCCTGACCGTGGCGCCGGGCATCACCGAGGTCAAGCAACTCGGTGGGCAATCGGTGGCGATTCCGTTCTGGTATTCGATTCATAACGTGGTGGTGCAGCAGCTGTTCCGCGATCACGGGCTGGTGCCGGTGAGCAAATCGGCGAGCGCCGCGTTGGCGCCGAATGAGGTCAATCTGCTGGTGCTGCCGCCGTCCGATATGCCGCCGGCCCTGGCGAGTAAACGCATCGCTGGTTACATCGTCGCCGAGCCGTTCAACGCGCTGGCCGAGGAACTCAAGGTTGGCCGCGTACAGCGTTTTACCGGCGACGTCTGGCGTAATCACGCTTGCTGCGTGGTGTTCATGCACGAGCAGGATCTGAACCACCGTCCCGAGTGGTCGCAGAAAGTCGTCAATGCGATCGTCAAGGCGCAGGTCTGGACCCGCGACAACCGCGCCGAGGCCGCAAAACTGCTGTCCAAGGACGGCGCCAATCGCTATACGCCGCACGCGCAACCGGTGCTCGACCGGGTGCTGTCGCCGGCCAGCAGCGACCGCGAGCAGTATCTGGCCAGCGGCGCGATTCAGCACAGGCATTGGGACGAGCAGCGCATCGATTTTCAGCCGTACCCGTTCCCCAGCTACACCGAAGAACTGGTCAAACGTCTGAAGGACACGCTGATCGAGGGCGACAAGGGTTTCCTCGCCAGCCTCGATCCGCAGCAGACCGCCAAGGATCTGGTGGATGATCGCTTCGTGCGCAACGCCATCGCGGCCGTTGGCGGCATGCAGACCTTCGGCCTGCCGGAAAGCTTCGAACGCAGCGAGGAGTTCGGCCTCTGATGCGCCAGCGATCTTCATTGACCGTGCAGGGTTTGTTGGGTGTAGCGGGGCTGTTGTGCCTGTTGCTGCTGTGGTGGCTGGGTGTGCATCTGTTTGGCGGCAACGACAGCCTTGCGTTGCGCTTTTCACCCGAGGCAACTCTGGCGAGCCTTGGCGACCTGTTGCTGCGCCCGGAGCTGTACGAGCATGTGCTGGTCAGCCTGAAGCGGATTCTGGTCGGGCTGCTGATGGCGCTGCTGATCGGTGTGCCGCTGGGCTTGATGATTGGCAGCTACCGGCATCTGGAAGCGGCGACCACGCCGGCGTTTCAGTTTCTGCGGATGATTTCGCCGCTGTCGTGGATGCCGGTGGTGGTGATGCTGATGGGCGTTGGTGATCAGCCGATCTACTTCCTGCTGACCTTCGCCGCGGTGTGGCCGATCCTGCTCAACACCGTGGCCGGCGTGCGCCAGCTCGACCCGCGCTGGCTGCAACTCAGCCGCAGCCTCAGCGCCACCCGCTGGGAAACCCTGCGCAAGGTGATCCTGCCCGGCGTGCTCGGCCATGTGCTGACCGGGGTGCGGCTGTCGATCGGCATTTTGTGGATCGTACTGGTGCCGTGCGAGATGCTCGGGGTCAGCGCCGGGTTGGGCTACTTCATCCTCGATACGCGTGATCGCCTGGCGTATTCGGAACTGATGGCGATGGTGCTGCTGATCGGCGTACTGGGCTTTGCGCTGGATGCGTTGGCGCGCTGGCTGCATCGGCGCTGGGCGCCGGCCTGAGGCTCTTCGCGAGTAGGCTTGTTCCCTGCGCGCAATCCCGCAATCACCACAAAGCCCTGTGGGAGCTGGCTTGCCAGCGATGGGGTCGTGTCAGCCACCACCTTGCAGACTGACCCACCGCCATCGCTGGCAAGCCAGCTCCCACAGTAATCTCGGCCAGTAACCAAGTCCGTGTACACCGCAAAACCTTTTAGGGGTCACGGGCTCGACGCTGGTTTCGCCAGCGCAATCCCCGCATCCCCCAGGCGCTTGAGAATCTCGAACAGCAGATCACTCTTGGTCCCGCCGACGATCCGTGGGCTGCCGACATAGCCCGTCACCGTCAAGGTGATGCCATCGGGCGAGAGTTTGCTGAAGCGTACGTACGACGCCGGTTTGTCGAGGATGTTTTCGTTTTCGTGGTAAGTGTTCAGCAGCAATTCCTTGACCTGTTCCGGGTCGATGTCCAGCGGGAACATCAGCTCCAGGCTCGCCACCCCCTGAGCGCTGCCGCCGAGGGTGACGTTGCGCAGGTTCTGCGAGATCAGTTGCGAGTTGGGCACGATCACGATGGAGCGGTCGCTGAGCTGGATTTCCGTGGCGCGCACGTTGATCCGGCGGATATCGCCTTCGACACCGCTGATGCTGATCAGATCGCCGACCTTCACCGGGCGCTCGGTGAGCAGGATCAGCCCGGAGACGAAGTTCTTGACGATTTCCTGCAAGCCGAAACCGATCCCCACCGACAACGCACTGACGATCCACGCCAGATTGGTCCAGCGCACGCCCAGTGACGACAGCGTCAGGAGGATAACCGTGGCATAACCGATGTTGGAAAACAGCGTGCTCAGCGACGCGCACATGCCCGGATCCATGTCGGTCTTGGGCAGGAATTCGTTGTCGAGCCAGCGGCGCAGGGCGCGGATCAGGTAGATACCGATCAGCAGCGCCAGCACGGCATTGATCAGGTGCGCAGGGACGATGTTCAGCTTGCGCAAGCCGGCACCACCCAGAATGCCCAGGACATTGCTGGTCAGTTGCCCGAACGTGGTGCCGATGCCGCCGACGAACAAGGTGATGACCGCCAGCAGCAACAGCCCGGCGCGGCTGGCACCGGACAGCACAATCGAGATCTGTTCCAGCCGCCGGTCGCCCAGGCCCAAAGTCTGCTTGAGCGTCTTGCCCGCCGAGTAGCGCGGCGAGAACAGGTACTCGCAGGCGTCCTTGACCACTTGCACCAGTAAATAGAACCCGGCCAGCACGATATAGGCCCAGACCAATTCATAGGTGACGAAGCGGGCCAGCGACACGTAGCCGGTGAGCAAGGCTAGCGCCGATATGCACATGCACACCGTGGCGATGCTGTAGATCGCTCCGGCGAACGTGCTGGCGGCCTCCGGTTCATTGGCGCTGATCAACGCCTTGCGCACTTTGCCGACGCGCAACAGCAACGGCACCAGAATCACGATCACCACGATGGCGATCACCCCGCGCTGGGCGATCACGATCTGGCTGCTCATGCCGGTGGCGTTGCTGACTTGCACCAGCGTCACCAGCACCAGCAGGGTGGCGGCGAGAATCCTCGGATACGGGCGCAACGCCAGCGCCACCGAATCGGCCATCGCCGGCAGCCGCCATGAAGGATGCTGGGTCGACAGCAGTGCGCGGCTCAACGCGGTGATCAGGACGCAGGCGTAAACGGCTTTTTCGAATTCTTCGGAAAAAGTCTGCAGCACTGGCGTCAGCGGCTCGTGACGGGTGCAGGCATAGAACAGCAGATGCAGGGCGATGGCTGTGGTGCCCAGGGTCGCCAGCGCCGAGGCGAATGCCAGCGCGCTGCGACGCAGGCGACCTTCCGGCATGCGGTGGATGCACAGCCAGGTCAGACCGCGTTCGGCAAGTCGGCGGCCGACCGTCCAGAAAGCCAGCGCCAGCAGCACCAGCACACAGGTGAAAAACCGTTCCCCCGGGGCCCATACGGTGGCCCAGGTGAGGTTCACCTGATCGATGAAAAACTTCAGGCGCTGGCGGTCGTCCGGCTCCGGCGCGACCAATGGCGACCAGAAGTCCGGGCTCAGGATGCTGTCGGTGCGCAGCGTCAGTTCGCTTTCGAGCAGTGTGCGGCGGATGCCGGCGATTTGTGTAATCAGCTCGGCTGCGCTTTGTTTGAGCGCGGCAAGGCTTTTGAGCGTGGCATCGACCTTGTTTTTCTGCTCGCTGAGCAACGCCCGTTGTGCGGCGATTTCCGCCTGTTCGGCGGCAATCTGCGTATCCGGTGCGGCGCCGAGCACCCCCAGTTGCACCGCCAGTTGCGCCTGCTGCGGCAACAACGATGCGGACAACCGATCGACATCCAGAATGAACGTCTGCACCCGGTCCTGCGGGCCTTCGAGCTGGTTGTAATTGTTGGCGGCGGAAATCTGCTGCTTCAGGCCGTCGAGACGCAGTTGTAAGGCTTGCAGATCACTTTGCGAGACCTCCACCAGCGGTGCCGCAGTGGTCGCCGAGGGCGCCGGCAAATCCGCCGCGCACAGCAGCGAACTGCCCGAAGCGAGCACGGTCAGCGCGACAAAAAACAATGACTTCAATGTGTTGCGCATCGGAGGGGCCGGTTCTCGTTGATCACACAATCTATGAGGTTAGGTGATCGAACCGGGCACGGCGGAAAATTTCGGCAGAGCAGGGCGCGCCACTGAATCAATCGCTTCGTGTACGCCCTCAGTCTCAGCTAAGTGTTGGCCCTTATCGTCTCCCTCAGCGCACATTCAGCGCTGGACAGGAGAGGCAACCCGCACATGAATCCCGCAAAAGCCGGATGGCTTAACAAAGTCCCCGAAGTGACACTGGCCTTCTGGGTAATCAAGATTCTCTCGACGACCGTGGGTGAAACCGGCGCTGACTTCCTCGCCGTGGATATTGGCTTCGGCGCTGGCTGGACCAGCATCGGCATGGCGCTGTTACTCGGGGGGGCGCTGTTCTTGCAAATGCGCAAAACTGCCTATACACCCTGGATCTACTGGTTGACCGTGGTGCTGGTGAGCATCGTCGGCACGCAGATCACCGACATCATGACCGACATGCTCGACATCAGCCTGTACGTCAGCACCGCGGTGTTCTCGGTGTTGCTGGCCGTGAATTTCCTGATCTGGTTCACGATGGAAGACAGCCTGTCGATCCGTGAAATCAACACGCCGCGGCGCGAGCTTTTTTACTGGTCTACGGTGCTCTGTACCTTTGCCTTGGGCACTGCCGCCGGGGACCTGGCCACCGAAGCGCTGGGGCTGGGCTTCACCGTCGGTGCAGTGATTTTCGGCGCGCTGCTTGCGGCGACGCTGCTGGCCAGGCGGATGGGGGCCAACGTGGTGCTGACCTTCTGGATCGCCTACATCCTGACTCGTCCGTTCGGCGCCTCTCTCGGTGACTTGCTGACTCAGGCCAAGACTTACGGTGGCCTGGGCATGGGCGCCGCCTGGACCAGTGCGATCTTCCTCACTGTCATCGTGCTGCTGGTGGCGGTCGCGCAGATCAGCCTTGGCAATCGCAAAACCCTCACTCAATAAACGTTTGGATACTCCCTCAAGGAATCAACATGCACGCCTTCAAAACCGTTTTTCGCCACGTCGCGATCATCTCGTCTCTGATGCTGCTCGGCAGCCTCGCCGGCTGCTCGAAACCCGCTGACAAACCCGCTGCCGGTGCACCGACCAGCTCTTTGAGCGCGCCGCCGCAATCGGGCTCGAAGCTGGGTGACCTGAGCGAGTTCCGCAACATCGCCGCCAACGTCAGTGCGCTGGTCGAGAAAAATGACCTGCCCGGCGCCAAGACCCGTATCAAGGATCTGGAAACGACTTGGGACTCCGCCGAAGCCGGCATCAAGCCGCGTGCCGCTGCCGACTGGCATGTGTTGGACAAGGCGATTGACCGCGCGCTGGATGCCCTGCGCGCCAGCTCGCCGCAGCAGGCTGACTGCAAGGCGGCCATGGATGATCTGCTGAACGCCTTCGATTCGCTGAATGGCAAACAGTGATCACAGCGCTGAAGCGGCGGCGGACAAACGCCGGTTCAAGTGCTTCAATACAGGCGCGATGGCAATGACCATCGCGCTTTTCTCTGTCGGAGCGCTGCATGCGGATTCTGTTGGTCGAAGATGACCTGATGATTGGCGAAGCCATCGAAGTCGCGCTCAAGGACGCGAGCTACGCCACCGACTGGGTGAAAAACGGCCTCACCGCGCTGGCGGCGCTGGACACTCAGAACTACGACCTGGTGTTGCTGGACCTCGGCCTGCCCGGCAAGGACGGGCTTGATGTGCTGGACGCCATTCGCGCGCGCAACAACCCCGTGCCGCTGCTGATTATCACCGCCCGCGATGGCCTCGATGACCGGCTGCGCGGCCTCGATGGCGGCGCCGACGACTTCCTGCTCAAACCTTTCGCCATGGCCGAGTTGCTGGCGCGGATGCGTGCGGTATTGCGCCGTCGCGGCGGTAACGCGCAATCGCTGCTGGATAATGGCGAGGTGTCGTTGAACCTGGTGTCCAAACAGGCCTCCACCGCGCAAGTCATTGAAGTGCAACTGTCCAGTCGCGAGTTTGCGCTGTTGCAGGCGCTGTTGATCCGCCCGGGGGCGATTCTTTCGCGCAGTGAACTTGAGGACCGGATTTACGGCTGGGGCAACGAAGTGGAAAGCAACGCGGTGGAGTTTTTGATCCATTCGCTGCGGCGCAAACTGGGAAACCATGTCATCAAGAATGTCAGGGGGATGGGATGGATGGTTTCAAAAGGCGTTTGAGCGATTCGGTGCAGGCACGGCTTTCGGTCACGCTGTCACTGGCGATTCTCATCGTCGCTTTGCTCGCCGGTGCATTCGCATTCGTTTCGGCGCTCGACGAAGCGCACGAAATGCAGGACGAAAGCTTGCGCCAGGTCGCGCTGCTGTTTGACCGGCAGCACATGACCCTGGGGTATCCCGCTGCCGTCCAGGCCGTTGGTGAGGATGAAGACTCGCGGATCACCGTGCAGTACCTGGCCGACAGCAGCAAAGCGCTCGGCACTGACGACGCCAGCCTTCCGTTGCCCTTTCCGCTGACCCTGGCCGATGGTTTGTCGACGTTGAACATAGCCGGTGAAAACTATCGTGTGTTGGTCAGAACCACCTCGGCAGGCGAGCGCATCGCGGTCGCGCAGGAAGCCGACGTGCGCGACAAGGAAGCACGGGAAAGCGCGTGGCGCAGTCTGTTGCCGTTTCTGATTCTGTTTCCGGTGCTGCTGTTGGTGGTGGCGGATCTGGTGCGCAAGCTGTTTCGCCCGATCGCGACCCTCTCGGCGGAAATCGATCAGCGTGACCAACAGGCGCTGCATGCGATTGATGAACAGCACCTGCCGAGCGAGATCCGGCCCTTCGTCGTGGCGATCAATCGATTGCTCCGCCGCGTTGCACAGGCCATGGAGGCGCAACGACGGTTTATCGCCGATGCCGCCCATGAGCTGCGTTCGCCGATGACGGCGCTGTCCCTGCAGGCCGAGCGATTGGCCGCTACGCCCATGTCGGCTGACACCCGGCAGAACTTTCTGCCACTGGCTCAGGGGATCGAGCGCAGTCGCAAGCTGATCGAGCAATTGCTCGCCCTGGCTGCCGCACAATCAATCGCGCAACGCGCCGAGGCCACCGTGTCGGTACATGCAGTGTTTCGCCGTGTACTGGAAGACCTCCTGCCACTGGCAGAGAACAAAGACATCGATATCGGCGTTGACAGCGTCGAGGACGTGCCGGTCCTCATCAACGAACTGGACCTGTTCATCCTGATCAAGAACCTGGTGGATAACGCCATCCGCTATACCCCGGCGGGCGGGCGAGTCGACCTCAGCGTCGAACGGACGGAGGCGGGCGCGCGCATCGAAATCAAGGACTCGGGGCCGGGCATCCGCGGCGAAGAACAGGCGCTGGTGTTCGATCCGTTTTACCGCAGCCTGGGCACCGGGGAAGCCGGGTCCGGGTTGGGGCTGTCGATTGTCAGGGCGATTGCCGAGCGGACGGGGATTCGGGTGGGTTTGAGTTTCGTCGATGAAGTGGCGCAGCGTGGCTTGCGCGTTTCGCTGTGGTTGTCCTCATAATGTCGCCCATCTTTCATCACCCATCCCAGTTCGACAGCCATGCCTGAAGAGTTCGAAGTTCCCAGCCCCCACGAGCAACACATCGAGCACACCACCCATCATGCCCATGCACAAGGCGATCGCTTCGCCAGCAAGATTGCGGTGATGACGGCGATCATGGCGACCGTGGGCGCCCTGATGAGTTATCAGGCCGGTTCGACGGAAAGTGAGGCGGCGATGGATAAAAACAACGCCGCGATCCAGAAGACCGAAGCCGCCAACGAATGGAACTACTACTAGGCCAAATCCAGCCGGCAGAATCTGTCGGATTTGGCCAGCCATCTGCCGGGGCTGGATTCCGCCCACTATGCTGCCGAGGCGCGGCGCTACGCGGAGCAGAAAGAGCAGGCGCGCAAGAAGGCCGAAGTGCTTGAGCAACAGGCACAAGCGTGGGAGGAAAAGTCTGAGCAGGTGCTGCATCAGCATCACCGCTGGGCTCAGGCCATGACCGCGATTCAAATCGCCATTTCACTGGCAGCCATCACCTTGCTGACGCGCAAGGAATGGCTGCGGCGCGTCTCGTTTGGCGCCGCCGGTGTCGGCGTCATGCTGGGATCGCTGGCCTGGCTGCATATTTGAGCGAGTTCGACTCCGGCTCGGAGTAGCGGTTGGCGCGGTTAATCGCCCAGGCTGCCATGGCTCATCAAAACACCACCCGGCCGGAAATACAGTGCTGAACGGCACCGCCCACCCAGACGGTGCCGTCCACGTTCTGGATGCTCAATCGGCCGCGGCGGCCGATGGCGGTGCCTTGGCTCACGGTGTAGCGGTCGCCAAGGATGCCTGAGCCGATCAGCCACTGAGCCAGGCTCGCATTGAGGCTGCCGGTGACGGCGTCCTCGGCGCATTCCTCGCCCATGAAGGCTCTGACTTCCACGTCCGTTTCAGCGTCTGGACCCGCCCACGGCGCAATAATCCCGACATTCAGCCCCTGCAGCGCCGCGTAATCAGGCTTGATCGCCAACACGTCTTCGCGACTCGCCAGCAACACGCCCGCCCACCCCGGGCCGTTATCGACCCATTGGCTCGCGCGGATCTGCCCGGTGGCGAGGCCGAGTCCTTGTTCAATCAGGTTGAGCGTCGTTGCCTCCAGCGGCCCGCTGCGCACCAATGGTGGCGCGGAGAACGCCAGTTGCGGACCTTGTTTGCGTACCCGAATCAAGCCCGCCGAGCACTCCTGGATAATCTCGACCTGCTCAGGCTTGTCGTTCTGCGCGAGCCACACTTTGCAGCTGCCCAGCGTGGGATGCCCGGCGAAGGGCAACTCTCGCAACGGTGTAAAGATGCGGACACGGTAGTGCGCGTCCGGCGCCTCGGGCTTCAGCAGAAAAGTGGTCTCACTGAGTTGCGTCCAGCGGGCGAACGCCTGCATCTGCTCGGTCGTCAGCCCATCTGCATCCACCACCACGGCCAGCGCATTACCTTCGTAGGGGTGATCGGCGAATACGTCGACTTGTTCGAACTGCAGCGAGCGTGGCATTGAATGTCCTTACAGGTTGAGTCAGGGAAGGTCTTTTACGCTCATGGATTCGGATCACGGTTGCTGAATGTCAGGTGCCGGTCCATGACATTTCGATATGCGTGTCGGTTGTGCCAGTCCGGCGAAAGCCCAGTCGTTCATAGAGCTTCTGCGCCAATGTGTTCGTGCGAAAAGCGCCCAACTGCAACGGCACCTTGCGGGCAGCGGCTTGCAGCTGGAGGTTCCTCAGCATGCGCGAGCCAATGCCCTTGCCTTGGTACGCCTGCGAAATAGCGATGTTCTGAACCTGGATTCGATCCTCTTTATCCAGAATCTGCACGTATCCAACAATCCGGCCATCTTGTTCAATAACCGAAGTGGCTGCGCAGGCGAATTCCGCTGTGAAATTTGCCCGTTGCCACTTCTCATCCCAGCCCCATATTTTCTCGATGTGCTCGCGGAAGACTGCTCGATGCAAGTCAAAGAGGGTTGTCTGGTCACCATCGGTGGCGGGGCGTAGCGTCATGCGGGTCTCTGATTTGTGCTTTTGGCTGTTGCTGAGGCTAGCGGCTGTAACAATAAACGGCAATTCGGATTGATCATGGCCCGCCGCATCTGACTGCCCCCGGACAATCACAACGCAACCCGCTCCAGAAACTGCCTGACCTCCAACGAATACGCCACCGGATGCGAGAACCGGAACATATGCCCGGTTCTCGGCATGATGACTTCCTGCGCGCTTTTTATGCCAT
This sequence comes from Pseudomonas sp. m6p, assembly GCF_055760375.1. Taxonomy (NCBI): domain Bacteria; kingdom Pseudomonadati; phylum Pseudomonadota; class Gammaproteobacteria; order Pseudomonadales; family Pseudomonadaceae; genus Pseudomonas; species Pseudomonas sp. m6p. Next base: position 2,909,844 of record NZ_CM147084.1, on the reverse strand, counting down.
TCAGCAGGATCCGCGCAGCCTGTTTACCGATCAGCCTGTCTTCCTCGGGCGTGAGGATCAGCGTCGGTACGTCGATCTTTGGCAGCAGGTCGGTGTAGTCGACGTTCTCGATCGAGCGCACGCGGTTGACGTAGGCCTTGTGCGGGGTGTGCTTGATGAAGAAGGCACGGCTCCTGGCAGATGACCAAGGGATTTCACCTTCCTTGTCGAACGATGAAGCCAGTTGCGCGGCGTGGAAGCGCAGGGTCGCCTGGCGATAAAACGGCCCGGGGAAAAACGGCGCCAGTGCGGCCAGCGTTTTCAGCAGGGGCGAGGTGATCGGGCTTCTGGCGAAACCGCCGGACAGCACCAGGCCCTTGAGGCCTGTGGGCTGGCGTGTTGCAACGGCGATCGAGGCGACCGCACCGTAGGAGTCGCCCACCAGTACATAGCTTTCGAGATCCTGCACCTGACCAACGATGAAGTTGGCGAGTTTTTCCAGATCAGCGACGTCGTCCGGCAAACGCAAAGTACGCATGGCGCGGTGCTGCAAGTGGGTGAGTGGGTCGAGCTGCCACGGTGCACCGGCGAAGCAAGGGACCATGACCAATGTGGGCTCGGTTTTCATGTGCATTCCTGGAGTGTTGAACGGATGTCCGCACTCTAGGAGCACCGAGGCCTGCGATCCAATGGCATTGGCGCAGCCTCTCGATGCACCAGATCGATCGTCAGTCGCCGATCAGCATTCTGGTCATCCACTCAACCGCCGGCTCGTTGGCGCGCCCGCGCGCGCGGACGACGAAAATCTCCCAGCTGGGCAGCGCCAGGGGCAATTCGAAAATGCTCAGTTGTGCGGTTTCCTGCATCTGCAAGGCGATGCGTTCGGCGACCACCGCAATCGACTCCGATGCGCCCACCATGAACGGCACCGCCAGAAAACTCGGGCAGGTGACGCTGACCTTGCGGCTGCGACCAAGCTGCTCCAGCGCGTCATCGACCGCGCCGCGGGCATCGCCACGGGGTGAAATCAGAACGTGCGGCAGGCGAGTGAAGTCATCCAGCGTCATGTGCAGTTTCCTGCCGCGCTTGACCAGTGCCGGATGTCCTTTGCGGGCGATGCCGACAAAACGCTCCTTGTGCGCGAACTGGCAATCAAAGCGTTGCGGCACCTGCGCAAACGAACCCGAACCCAGCACCAGGTCGATCTCACCGGCGTCCAGCAAGCGCATCGCCGATTCGCCATCCACCGGCCCGAGTTTCAGTACCACCTCTGGCGCCGCAGCCTGAAGTTTCGCCAGCGCCGGGGCGATGACGGTCAACACGGCGTAATCGGTGGCCGCTACCGACAGTGTCGCCTGCAGACGCGCCGGATCGAACGGCCCCCGTGGGCTGGCGACCAACCGTACCGACTCGAGCACCGCTGCCACTCTGGGCATCAGCTCGGTGGCCAGCGGCGTCGGCGCCATGCCACGGGGATTGCGAATGAACAACTGATCATCAAACGCTGTGCGCAACCGCGACAGGGCATGGCTAGTGGCCGACTGCGACAGGTGCAGGCGCTGCGCCGCACGCCCGACGTGCCTTTCCGCCCAAAGCGCCTCAAGCACCACTAGAAGATTGAGGTCGAAACGCGTCAGGTCCAGTGGCTTCATAGGGGGTTGGCCTTTTTACATTTCGGCGCTTTTATAAAGCGTTTTCGCAGCTCTCAACCGGTTCGGCGGCCGCTTCGGCAGCCATCTTTGCGCGGTCGGCCTTGCTGATGTATTTGGGCTTTTTCGGCGCCAGTTTGGCGCTGGCCTTTTTGGCCTTTTCCTTGAACAACTGCTGCAGTTTCTTTTGGCGGTTCATGTTTCTACTCGGTGAAGTGGAGCCGGGCATGTGCCCATCAAGCGCGCATTAAATCCGGGTCGCAGCCATTTGGCGAGCCTGTTGCAGCGATGCGGGATCAAACTGCTCACGGGTGTCCATTCGCACACCGCGCAAGCCCGCTGTTTCCAGCTGCGTCCTATACAGTGCCTGCGCGCAATAGTTGATCAGAATAGAGCGCCGACGTGCGCCATTCACGTTGCGACTGCCCGCGTGGAGCAGATCGACGTCAAACAGCAAAATGTCCCCCGCAGTCCCTGAAAGCTGCACGACAGCAGTCTCGTCGTTGGGGTCGAATGGTGGCTGTTGTGGTGAAGGTCGGTGACTGCCCGGGACGATGCGCGTGGCGCCGTTGTCGGGGCCGTAGTCATCGAAAAAGGCGATGGCGTTGACCATGTCGCCGGGCCGCTGGATCGACAGGTCGCGGTGCAGTTGCTGATGGCCGCCACCGGCCAGCGGTTCGCGACCCTCGACCTGGGACAGGAAGAAGCGTTCGCCAATCAGCTCACCTGCCACCGCCAGTACCTGCGGCAGGCGACACACCGCTTGCACCGTTGCATCCAGGTCCAGCAGCGAATGGCGCCAGTCCATGCCGCGCGGGACCGGCCAGTGTTCCGATGCTTGCACATTCGCATCGAATATCGCGCGCAGGTCGGCGAGCCAATTCCCCGGGATCGCATCGCGCAGCAGCGCGTAACCTTGCCGGTGAAGCTGCTCGCGCTCGATCATGGCTTCGGTAACGTCAGGAAATCGCTGGTCAGCAGCGCGCCGAGGGCTGTGTTCAAGATTGATCTTATCCAAGAGTGCATGTGTTGTTTTGAGACAGGGCTGCGCGCAGATTCGTAGACCGGTTGCAATCAGGATAGCCGACGCATGCGCCTCTGCATCGAGTCTACGTCGGAACACCGGCGCGCGCGTCCGGATTTGAAATACCCGCCACCGCCCGCTAGAGTCGCGCCCCTTGTCCGGCCAGCAGTGCCGGCGATGGCTGGGGAAGAGGGCGGCAGTTGAACGAACACACATTGTCCATGCGACTGGAGCGGGTGGCGGCGCATGTACCGGCTGGCGCGCGGTTGGCGGATATCGGCTCGGATCACGGCTATCTGCCGGTGGCTCTGATGCGCCGCGGCGCCATCGTTGCGGCGGTGGCCGGCGAGGTAGCGCAGACACCGTTCCATGCCGCGGTGCGCACAGTGCGCGACAACGATCTTCAGCCGTTCATCACCGTGCGTCTGGCCAGTGGCCTGGCGGCGATCGAGCCGGACGACGAGATTTCCGCAATCAGCCTTTGTGGCATGGGCGGCGAGACGATTCGCGACATTCTTGACAGCGGCAAGGCGCGTCTGCGCGGTCACGAGCGGCTGATCCTGCAACCCAACGGCGGCGAGCAACCCCTGCGCCGATGGCTGATGGACAACGGCTACCGCATCCTCGACGAGGAAGTGCTGCAGGAAAACCGTTTCTTCTACGAAATCATCGTCGCCGAGCGCGGCGCCCCGGTGAGCTACAGCGCCGAACAGTTGTACTTCGGCCCGTTGCTGATGCAAGCACGCAGCCCGGCATTCATCGCCAAGTGGCAGCGTCTCTTACGGCAGAGACAGAAAACCCTGACCAGTTTCAAACAGGCGCGCCAGGAAGTGCCCGAGGAAAAACTGGAAGAAATTTCGCGACAGATTCAGTGGATCACTGAGTTGTTGGCTTGATCTGCCGTGTTGGCGCTTGGGCTCCTTCAGGTTTAAAGTCAGCTTCAAGGTTAACGTGCTGCGGAGTCGGACATGAGAATCGGTGAACTGGCGAAAATCAGCGGACTGGCGCCTTCGCGTATTCGTTTTTACGAGGCGAGCGGGTTGATCACTTCGGTCGCGCGCAAAGCCAATGGCTATCGCGATTACGCCCCCGACACACAGTGGGTGTTGCATATCATCACCGGCGCGCAGGCGGCAGGTTTTTCCCTGGAGGAAATTCGTCAGTTGATGCCGATGAATGCCAACGGTTGGCAGCACGACCAGTTGCTCAGTGGCTTGAAGCAAAAGGTCGATGAAATCGAGGTGCTGCAGCAACGGCTGGCGCAGAACAAGGAACAACTGCTGCTGGTCATCAAAGGGATCGAGGGCAAACCTGCGGGGATGGCGTGTGCGGACAATGCGCAGAGGCTGATCCAACGGCTGTGCGAAGAAGGCGTGGCTTCTGCGCCCGACAAGCAGCCAGCAGCTGCGGCAAGAAAAGCAAACGCCCGTCAGGCATCCAGAGCCTGACGGGCTCACCTTAAACCTCGCTTTAAGGTCAACCCCGCTGCTGCGAATAATTTTTGCTGATGACATCGGACTTTTGCTTGACCCTCGACCTGACGTTAACGCTAGCGTCTGAAGCTGATTGGGCAAGGCAATAACGCTGCTATCAGGTCCTATGGAGCCTGCGCATGAGTCAGCGAAATCACCTTGAAAAAAGTCATTGACCTTAAAGTTGACTTCAATCTTATGGTGGCCTCATCTCCAGTTGAGGACTGCTCCATGAATGTGTTCGACCCCCTGACCTTACCCAACGGTTCGACCATCAAGAACCGTATCGCCAAAGCCGCCATGGAAGAAAACATGGCGGACGCCGACCAGGCACCCTCTGCAGAATTGATGCGTCTGTATCAGGCGTGGGCCGATGGCGGTGCCGGGCTGATCATCACCGGCAACGTGATGGTCGACGGCCGCGCGATGACCGGGCCGGGCGGCGTGGTGCTGCAAGATGATCAGCAACTCGACAAGTTCAAGCGCTGGGCGCGGATCGGCCGTTCTGCCGGTGCGCAGTTCTGGTTGCAGATCAATCATCCGGGGCGCCAGATGCAGTCCAACCTCGGGCAGAAAACCTGGGCGCCGTCAGCGGTGCCGCTGGACCTGGGCAAACTGTCCAAGCGTTTCGCCACGCCCCACGCCATGACCGCCAGTGTGATTGAGGACGTCATCCAGCGCTTTGCGCACACCGCACGCCTCGGTGAACAGGCCGGCTTCACTGGGGTGGAAATCCATGCCGCCCACGGCTATCTGTTGAGCCAGTTTCTCTCGCCACTGACCAATCAAAGGACGGACGAGTGGGGCGGCTCTCTGCAGAACCGCGCGCGGTTGTTGGTCGAGATCGTCAAGGCAGTCAGGGCCGTGGTTTCTGCAGAGTTTGCCGTAGCGGTCAAACTCAATTCTGCCGATTTCCAGCGCGGTGGATTCACCGCTGACGACGCGAAAAAGGTCGTTGAGCTGCTCAACGATCTGGGCGTGGATCTGGTGGAACTGTCCGGCGGCAGCTACGAAGTCCCGGCCATGCAGGGTGAGGCGCGCGATGGTCGCACGTTGGCTCGTGAGGCCTATTTCGTCGAGTTTGCCCGGGACCTGCAGACCGTTGCCAAAATGCCAGTGATGGTCACCGGCGGCATCCGCCGTCGTCCGGTGGCCGAAAGCGTTGTGCAAAGCGGCGTGGACATGGTCGGTATCGGCACCGCGTTGGCCATCGATCCGTACCTGCCGCGTGACTGGCTGCAGGGCAAGGACAACGCCCCGCAATTGCCGCCGATCACCTGGAAAAACAAGGCCGTCGCCGCCCTGGCGAACATGGCGGTGGTGAAGTTTCAGCTGGGTAAACTCAGTCGGGCGAAAAAGCCTGATCCGGGGGTGTCACCGTTACGCGCGCTGATTTTGCAGCAGATCGGCATGGCGTTTCGCACCCGGCAATATCGGCGCTGGGTGGAAAAGCGTTCGGCGTGAGTCGCAAGGCATTTCAATCGTGACGTTGGCGGACGCTCTGACGAGAGCCCGCCCACGTCAACCGGTCAGTTCGGCATCAGCACCGTATCGACTACATGAATCACGCCATTGGATTGCATGACGTCCGCGATGGTAATGGCCGCCTTGCCGCCTTTGGCGTCCTGCACCCACAGCTTGCCGTCGTGCAGCATCACGGTCAGCGATTCGCCCTGGACGGTTTTCAGCATCACTTTGCCGCCGTGCATTTTGGCGTCGTCCATCAGCTGTTTGCCAGTGTGAGTGCCGGCCACGACGTGGTAAGTCAGGATCTTCGTCAGGTCCACCTTGTGTTCAGGCTTGACCAAGGTATCGACCGTGCCGGCGGGCAGTTTTGCGAAGGCTTCGTTGGTAGGAGCGAAGACCGTGAACGGGCCCTTGCTGTTGAGCGTATCCACCAGCCCGGCGGCCTTGACCGCAGCGACCAGGGTCGTGTGATCCTTGGAGTTGACTGCGTTTTCGACGATGGTCTTCGTCGGATACATGGCCGCGCCGCCAACCATCACGGTATCGGCGGCAAAGCTGGACCCGGCGCCGAGGCAGAGCAGGGTGAAGCAAGCGACAGCAAGGCGTTTGATGAGCATGTGCATGGTGCGTCTCCTTGATTCTTCGACCCTTCGAATGAGGGTGTTGAATATACGGAGCAGGGGGTGAAACGGATGCAGCATGCAGCGAAAAACCTTTTGCGGTACGCCGAAACGGATTACCGCTAATCACGCAGGGTGGCTTCACCTGTGCGCGGGTTGGTCAGGGTCACATTCTCCAGCGCTCTGATGCGCCAAGCCTCGTTCTGCCTGATCAGCACCGCGAGAATCAGCGTATCCACCACATGCGCCCCGGCCGGATGTGCAGCACCGGCCGACAAACGACTCCAGAAATGAATGATCGCCACCCCGTCAGCAACAGGATCGATATCGATCAGTTCATTCTCAAGAGTGGAGTCACAATAGATCGTCTGGTGAATGGGCGCGTGCAGCGCAACGATCTGCTCGACGCCCCGAACGAAGTGGCCGAAACGATTGACGAACGTCGCTTGCGGATCGAACAGAGCTCCGAGTGCCGCCATGTCGTGAGCGTTCCAGGCTGCCTGGAATGCGCCTGGAGCGTCTTCGGGTTTATTTATCTGAGTCATGGCCGGGGCCTCGCAGATCGTTAGAATGCGCTTTTAAACATAAGAAACTCAGTATGGATGTACAAGCGCTCGAAAGTAGCGACGTTTTATCGTTCACGTTGGATCAGGCACATCGCTGTTTCGAAATGGTCGTCAGCCTGAAGGACGGCTGCCGATGCAAACTGACGGCGTGGAATATCGATGGCGCAGAGTTGCCCATCAGTCTCGGTGCTCTGCACATTCAAAATTCTCGCGTCCTCGGAGAGCTGGAAGGGATCAGCTTTGTTGAAAACGTTCTATCTCTCGAGGGCGATTTTGGCGATATGTCTATCGAGGCGGACACGGTTTTGGTCGAAAAGCTGATTTAGGCTTTGAGCGCAAAGGGAAGGATCGCCCTCTCGATAGACGATTCCATTCAAATCTCTGTCAACGCTTGGCGCAATACATTCTGTCTGTAACCTGAGGTTCTGCCGGCGCGCTTGTTTCTAAACCTGACGCCAGCGCCTGATCAATCATTTTCCAAGGAGGTCCCCATGACAACAGGGCAGTGTCTTTGCGCGGCAGTACGCTTTTCCCTCACGGTGGAACCGCGCTTTTTCTATCGCTGCCACTGCTCACTGTGCCGCAAACAGACCGGTGTCGGGTTCAACCTCGCTACTCTGGTCAGCGCTCGGGACTTTCGTTGGGACGCAGGGCAGGACTCGATCAACAGTTGGATCATATCCAGCGGCTACAGAAACGACTTCTGCGCACAGTGCGGCTCGACCGTGCCCAACCCACTTCGCGAATCGCCTTACGTGTGGATTCCGCTCGGACTGCTTGATGAGGATCTGAGCATGGAATGCGTTGGCGATTTCTGTGTGGACGATGCCATGTCATGGGATACGCAGCGTTCAACGCAGAGTTATCACGGGGCGGTGGAGTCACTGGCGTTTCTTCTGCAAAAACTCCGGGTCAATCCTGACTGACCCGAAGCTCGCGCTGCAATTACTTCCTTAGATACGCAAACATGTGTTGCACATAATCCGCCTTGCCCAGCGGCACACCGTTGTGGCGCAGGATGTTGTACGCGGTGATCAGGTGAAAGTAGAACTGCGGCATCGCCCAGTCCACGGCGTATTCGCGGCCGGTCATGTCGAAGGCGATGCCGTTTTGCAGTTCGAGGGCGATTTTCTTGTCCGCGCTGGCGTCAATCTGCGCCGGATCTGCCGCCGCCAGCATCTCCAGTGTGCTGTCGATCAATGCCTTGGCCGCCGCCATGTTTTCGGGCGGTGTGAGCTTGGTCAGCGGTTGTTGTGTTAGCCGCTGCACGGCGTCCTGTGCCTGGGTGCAGGTGTATTGAACCTGCATCGCGAGGTTGTGCATGTCCGGGGCCAGACGTGCGTCGAGCAGAACTTGCGCGTCGTAGCCGCGCTCAAGGGCGTAAGCCTCGCTCTTGGACAGGATGGCCGCCAGCGAGCGCAACATCTGAGCGAAACGAGGAAGGGTCATTGCATGGATCGACATGGTTATTCCCTGTGTAGTCATTCAAAGGTGAGACCTCGGTGGCGAAGGGTAGTCGATTCGCTGTCGAAAATAACCGCGACAGCACACTTTGCGCAGGAGCCTCCCCACGGCATTTGCCGTAGGATCAATGATTGGCAGCGTCGCTCAACTGTTGAAGCTCAAGTTGCCTGGCAGCACTCGCTTCAAGGGTCGCACGCTCTACATCCAGATACCGATGAATGCTTTGGAGGTTGGCAATTTTCTGTTTGATTTCGGCCATCTTCTTTTCAATCAGCTTCGCGCCGTCAGCACAATCGATCAGCTTGTTGCGCTGCGCATCCAGAATCTCGCCTATTTCTCCCAGGGAAAATCCCATGCTTTGCGCGCGCTGGATAAAATCCAGATCCTGCAGGGTTTGCTCGGTGTAGACACGATAGTTGTTGGTTTGCCGCAGCGGTGAGATCAGGCCGATTTGCTCGTAGTAACGCAAGGTATGACGGCTGGCGCCGCTGCGAGCCTCGAGTTCGCCGATTTTCATGAAAACACCGCTTGACTGTAGAGTTGGGTCGATACTTTACGCTGGATTTCTCACCTTCAACAAGGAACAGGGAAATGAGCGTGGAGTGCTTTGTCACGGGGGGAACCGGCTTTATCGGTCAACATTTGCTGGCGAACCTGAGTGCAAAAGGTCACACCCTTCGGGTGTTGATGCGTCGCCCGGAGCGGCTGGCTGCGTTGCGCGAGCAAGTTGATAGTTTAGGCGGGTGCGCGACACGGGTATTTGCCGTGGCTGGCGATCTGGAACAGGACAATCTCGGGCTGAGCCTGGCTGATCAGGAGGTGCTGAGGCGCGCCAGCGTCATATTCCATCTGGGCGCTCACTTCGCATGGGGGCTTTCGATGGAGCAGTCTCGTGCGGTGAATGTGGCGGGGGCAAAGCGTGTGGCGCTGTTGGCGGCTGAGCAAAAAAGCCGTTTAGTGATGATCGGCGGCTACATGCTGAACAATCATGAACATCTGCAACGCATCGGCATTGATCCTCGTCAGCCGGAGTTGACGAATTGGCCCGCCGTCTACCGACGTGTCGGTGGATACGAGGCAAGCAAGCTGGAGGCGCATTTTGCGACCCAGCAGGTCATGTCCGCCAAGGGTGGTGAGATGACCGTTGTCCACCCTGCGACGGTCTGTGGCCACAGCCGCACCGGGCATATCCTTGACGGTCAGCCGCTGGTGGCGCTGATATGCAACCTGGTGCAGGGCAAGATGACTGCAGTGCCCGGTACCGCCGAGCACTGGCTGCCACTGGTCACCGTGGATTATCTGGTCGAACTGGTGGCTGTTTGTGCTTTTGATCCTGCCATGGTGGGCCAGGAACTGCTGGCGCTTGATGATCAAACGCCAAACTTGCGAGAACTCCTGGCACAGGTGGCTAAACCTTTGGGCTTGAAGTCTCCCAAACATCACATTTCACTCCGACTGCTGAAGTGGCTACTGAGTATTCCTCCGGTCGCGTGGTTTTTGAATACAAAACCCGAAGCCTTGGACTTTATCCAGACCACTCGTTTCAACACCGCGGCGGTCGAGCAATTTGCCAACAGGCATCGAATAGTCAAACCGGACATACGTCAGGCTTTGCAGCACACGGCAACGTTCGTCAACGCGTATTACATAGCCAAGGGCCAGGCACTCTGACGTCTCCCTTGGGCGGCGCCGTCGATACAGGGCGGCATTCTATCGAACGACCATTCAGCGACAAGGATCGTCACCGCGCAGCCTCGGATGCGCGGCAGGATCTTGTTTCGATACTCACGGAACTATCGCTAGACCAACGTCGATTTTACAACGCAAACGTAGTCCCACGCGTATTTACAAACAACGAGTAGATCGAGTGACTACTGGCCATGAACAGTCGATTGCCTTCGCGTCCGCCGAAGCACAGGTTGGGGCAGCGCTCTGGCAGCGAAATGTGCCCGATGGCCTTGCCCTGCAAATTGAAAACGCGCACGCCGTCGAGTTTTTCCAGGTCGGCCTTGGGATCACCATTGCCGCCCCAGCCACACCACAGGTTGCCCGCTTCGTCGCATTTGATGCCGTCAATCGCGGCATAGTCCAAGCCTTCGATGTGCTTGCGGCGTTCGCCCAGGGTGCCGTCGTCTTTCACCGCAATCGCCCAGATCAGGCGATTGGGCTTGGCGCGACCTTCGACGACATACAGGGTTTTTTCATCGGGAGAAAAGCACAGGCCGTTGGGGCCGTTGAGGTCGTCGATTACCCGGGTGACTTTTTGGCTCTCACCGTCGATGCGGTACACGGCATGGGGTTGGCTCGGGGTGACTTTGTGGCCTTCGTAGTTGTTGCCGGTCTGGAATGGCGGGTCGGTGAACCAGATCGAGCCATCACTTTTGCAGACGATGTCATTGGGCGAGTTGAAGGGTTTGCCGTCGAAACTGTCAGCCAGCACGGTGCTCGTGCCATTGTGTTCGGTGCGCGTGATGCGGCGCCCTTCGCTAGTGGTGGTGGAACCTTCGCAAACGATCAGACGTCCTTGACGATCCCGGCACATGCCGTTGGAGAAGTTTGAGTGTTCGCGGTACACGGTGAAGGTGTCGGTGATTTCGTCCCAGCGCATGATGCGATTATTGGGGATGTCGCTGACCAACAGATACCGGCCATCACCGACCCACACCGGTCCTTCGGCCCAGCGCATGCCGGTGGCGAGTTTTTCAACACTGGCGTTGAAAATACGCAGGTCCAGGAAGCTGTCGTCGAGGATGTGAATCAGTGGATCAGGGTAACGCTGACTCAAGGGTTCGGCGGCATCGGAGAAGCGGGGCAGTGCGGCACTGCCGACGGTGGCGAGCGTGGCGGAAACAGCGAGCGACTTTTTCAGGAAACTGCGGCGGGTATTGCCTTTCGCTTGATCAAGGCTTTCAGGCTTGGCGGACAGGAATGAGTCCATGTAGCGATCTCCGTGGTTTTATTTTTGTTGACGAGACGTAGTAATACCTTGTGATAAGACATCGTACAAGTTGATATGCGACTGCGAGCGCTGCATGTTATCCCGGTGAGTGGAATCGATCTGGCCGACACGGAGCTGACTCTACCGACGCTGTCTTGCCTGGCCCGGTGATATCAGGGAAGCTGCGCCGAGCCCGGTTGCGGGGCAGTTGTTGAATTGTTCAGGGAAGCGTTGATGGCACTCAGGGTGTTGGTGGTTGGCGGGTATGGAAACTTTGGCAGCATCGTTTGTCGGCATCTGATCGACATGCCGGGCATCGAACTGGCGATCTCGGGGCGCGATCCGCAGAAGCTGGAGCGCAAGGTCGCTGAGTTGGGGGCGCGCTGCGAGCGCTGGTGTGGTGACGCAATGGGCGCCGGGTTCGCCGCTGCTCTGCGTGCAATGAATATTCAACTGGTGATCCACACGGGCGGTCCGTTTCAGGGGCAATCCTATGCGGTGGCCGAAAGCTGCATCGAAGCGGGCGTCAACTATTGCGATCTGGCGGACTGCCGGACGTTCGTCAATGGCATCGGCGTACTCGATGCCCGAGCGAGAGAGGCCGGTGTCGCCATCCTCAGTGGTTGCAGTTCGGTGCCGACGCTGTCGTCGGCGATCATCGATGAGCAGCGCCATCGCTTCAAACGCATCGACTCGATCGAGCACGGCATTTCCTCGTCAGCGAAAATGCCGGGGTTGTCGACGATCGAGGGTGTGCTGGCGTATGCGGGCAAACCGATCCGCCAACTGCGCAATGGTCAAGTGCATGAGGTGATGGGCTGGGAAGACCTGACCCTGCGCAAGCTGAAGAACCTGGGCACTCGTGCGCTGGCCAATGTTGATGTACCGGACATGGACATCTTTGCCAGCCGGTTTGGTGCGCACACGTTGAGTTTCAAGGCTGGCGCTGGCCTCAAGCTTGGCGGCGTGGCCAATTATCTGTTTGCACTGGCGATGAGGAAAGGGCTGGTGCGTGACCACAGGGTGTGGGCTGCCAGGTTGCATCGCTGGGGGACATGGTTTGAGCGTTTCGGTGATGGCAAAAGTGCGATGTATATAGATGTGCGGGGTGTCGGAATGAACGACCTGCCGTTGTCGATGACGGCGCAACTGACCGCGCTGAATGACAAGGGGCCGGAGATCCCTAGTTGTGCTGCCGTCGCTCTGGCCGCGAAGATCGACCGAGGTTACCTGCCCGAACCGGGTGCCCGTCCTTGTGTCGGTGAGATCAGCGTCGACGAATACATGGCAGCGATCAACGATCCGCAGAATCTTTGCCTGTCTGTGATGTTCTCTGACGGGATGTGGTGAGCATGCTTTATCTGAGCGTGAAGTACGTGCATGTCATCGCTGCGATTTTCCTCTTCGGCTTCGGCATGGGTTCCTATCTGTACCTGATTGCCGCCAGCCGTACGGCCAATCCACAAGTGATCGCGCATGTGGCGAAAATGGTGGTGCGTTATGACGCCTGGATCACCACGCCGGCGGGCTTCATCCAGATCGCGACGGGTTACTGGCTGACAAGGCTTTCCGGGTTGCCCTTGACCACGGACTGGGTGCTGATGTCGCTGATCCTGTTCTTGATAGTGGGATCGCTCTGGCTGCCGGTGCTGTTGCTGCAGAAACGTTTGCAAGGGATGGCGGCGGACGCGGTGCAATATGGGGCAGGGGTTGATGCTGATTACCGGGCTGTTTATCGACAGTGGTTCTGGATGGGCGTTTGCGGGTTTCTCGGGATGTTCGTGATTGTCTTGATGATGGTGACGAAAATGACGCCGGGGCAGTGGCTGCAGTTGATGCTTTAGCGGAGCATTCATATTGGCGACTTGAGAAAGCGACGTTCGTGATCGGGGTCGGGCAACAGGCAGGTGTCGTACTTGCCGAAGATCCGATAGCGATTCAGTGCCACGCGGTCGTAGGTCCAGTCTCTAAGTGCTCGTGGGAAAACTCGCAGAAGCCTGACCGGCGACCAACGAGCCGGCAGTTGTGCAATGACTTCGAAGAACGCATCGGAGCGCACCCAGTAATGCTCGTCGCGGATCACCGCCATCGTGTCGAACTCGTCGACCGGAAGACCGGCCCATGCCAGCAACGCCTGACCTTCTGGCGATTGCACTGCCGCCAGGCGCACTCGCTGCTTGTTGTCATGACGAATCAGAAAACGCGCCCAGCCGTTGCATAGCTTGCAGACACCGTCGAATAGCACCACGGTCTCGCCTGGATTGAGCAAGGGGGCTGGAGTGGGGCGTATTCGGGAATCGGGCATGGGGGGGCGATCCAGGCAGTTGGGCTGTCATTGTGAAGCATCACCGGAAATTGTTTCAGGTGATGGACCGTATGCTGCGCATCCGCTGACGTTGCGTCTATATATAAGCAGGCTTTTCGGTGCATTGATAGAAAACTGAAATTAACGGTTGACGGCAGATTCTGGAGGTCTATAATTCGCCCCACTTCCGGCGCAGTCGAAACGGAAAACTCCTTGATATTCAATGAGTTGCGAGGTTTTCGACAGTGGGTTGCTTCAGTTCATCGAAGCCTGGAAGGAGTTGAAAGAGCGGTGATGTTTGGCTCTTTTGACGGTTCGATCTTCTCGGTCGAAAGCGGAGAAAAAGAGGTGTTGACAGCAGCGTGTAACGCTGTAGAATTCGCCTCCCGCTAACGAGAGATCGGAAGCGCAAGTGGTTGAAGTTGTTGAAGAATTCTTCGAAAACTTCTGAAAATAATCACTTGACAGCAAATGAGGCTGCTGTAGAATGCGCGCCTCGGTTGAGACGAAAGATCTTAACCAACCGCTCTTTAACAACTGAATCAAGCAATTCGTGTGGGTGCTTGTGGAGTCAGACTGATAGTCAACAAGATTATCAGCATCACAAGTTACTCCGCGAGAAATCAAAGATGTAACCAACGATTGCTGAGCCAAGTTTAGGGTTTCTTAAAAACCCAAAGATGTTTGAACTGAAGAGTTTGATCATGGCTCAGATTGAACGCTGGCGGCAGGCCTAACACATGCAAGTCGAGCGGATGAAAGGAGCTTGCTCCTGGATTCAGCGGCGGACGGGTGAGTAATGCCTAGGAATCTGCCTGGTAGTGGGGGACAACGTTTCGAAAGGAACGCTAATACCGCATACGTCCTACGGGAGAAAGCAGGGGACCTTCGGGCCTTGCGCTATCAGATGAGCCTAGGTCGGATTAGCTAGTTGGTGAGGTAATGGCTCACCAAGGCGACGATCCGTAACTGGTCTGAGAGGATGATCAGTCACACTGGAACTGAGACACGGTCCAGACTCCTACGGGAGGCAGCAGTGGGGAATATTGGACAATGGGCGAAAGCCTGATCCAGCCATGCCGCGTGTGTGAAGAAGGTCTTCGGATTGTAAAGCACTTTAAGTTGGGAGGAAGGGTTGTAGATTAATACTCTGCAATTTTGACGTTACCGACAGAATAAGCACCGGCTAACTCTGTGCCAGCAGCCGCGGTAATACAGAGGGTGCAAGCGTTAATCGGAATTACTGGGCGTAAAGCGCGCGTAGGTGGTTTGTTAAGTTGGATGTGAAATCCCCGGGCTCAACCTGGGAACTGCATCCAAAACTGGCAAGCTAGAGTATGGTAGAGGGTGGTGGAATTTCCTGTGTAGCGGTGAAATGCGTAGATATAGGAAGGAACACCAGTGGCGAAGGCGACCACCTGGACTGATACTGACACTGAGGTGCGAAAGCGTGGGGAGCAAACAGGATTAGATACCCTGGTAGTCCACGCCGTAAACGATGTCAACTAGCCGTTGGGAGCCTTGAGCTCTTAGTGGCGCAGCTAACGCATTAAGTTGACCGCCTGGGGAGTACGGCCGCAAGGTTAAAACTCAAATGAATTGACGGGGGCCCGCACAAGCGGTGGAGCATGTGGTTTAATTCGAAGCAACGCGAAGAACCTTACCAGGCCTTGACATCCAATGAACTTTCCAGAGATGGATTGGTGCCTTCGGGAACATTGAGACAGGTGCTGCATGGCTGTCGTCAGCTCGTGTCGTGAGATGTTGGGTTAAGTCCCGTAACGAGCGCAACCCTTGTCCTTAGTTACCAGCACGTTATGGTGGGCACTCTAAGGAGACTGCCGGTGACAAACCGGAGGAAGGTGGGGATGACGTCAAGTCATCATGGCCCTTACGGCCTGGGCTACACACGTGCTACAATGGTCGGTACAGAGGGTTGCCAAGCCGCGAGGTGGAGCTAATCCCACAAAACCGATCGTAGTCCGGATCGCAGTCTGCAACTCGACTGCGTGAAGTCGGAATCGCTAGTAATCGCGAATCAGAATGTCGCGGTGAATACGTTCCCGGGCCTTGTACACACCGCCCGTCACACCATGGGAGTGGGTTGCACCAGAAGTAGCTAGTCTAACCTTCGGGAGGACGGTTACCACGGTGTGATTCATGACTGGGGTGAAGTCGTAACAAGGTAGCCGTAGGGGAACCTGCGGCTGGATCACCTCCTTAATCGACGACATCAGCTGCTCCATAAGTTCCCACACGAATTGCTTGATTCATTGAAGAAGACGATAGAAGCAGCTTTAAGCTCCAAGCTGATAGCTCTGAGCTAATCAGTTACGCGCTCGAAATTGGGTCTGTAGCTCAGTTGGTTAGAGCGCACCCCTGATAAGGGTGAGGTCGGCAGTTCGAATCTGCCCAGACCCACCAATTTTGTATGGGGCCATAGCTCAGCTGGGAGAGCGCCTGCCTTGCACGCAGGAGGTCAGCGGTTCGATCCCGCTTGGCTCCACCATTAACTGCTTCTGCTTGTTAGAGCTTAGAAATGAATATTCCGGTGCGAATATTGATTTCTAGTCTTTGATTAGATCGTTCTTTAAAAATTTGGGTATGTGATAGAAAGATAGACTGAACGTTACTTTCACTGGTAACGGATCAGGCTAAGGTAAAATTTGTGAGTGACTCTTAAGAGTTTTGCGAATTTTCGGCGAATGTCGTCTTCACAGTATAACCAGATTGCTTGGGGTTATATGGTCAAGTGAAGAAGCGCATACGGTGGATGCCTTGGCAGTCAGAGGCGATGAAAGACGTGGTAGCCTGCGAAAAGCTTCGGGGAGTCGGCAAACAGACTTTGATCCGGAGATGTCTGAATGGGGGAACCCAGCCATCATAAGATGGTTATCTTGTACTGAATACATAGGTGCAAGAGGCGAACCAGGGGAACTGAAACATCTAAGTACCCTGAGGAAAAGAAATCAACCGAGATTCCCTTAGTAGTGGCGAGCGAACGGGGACTAGCCCTTAAGTGGCTTTGAGATTAGCGGAACGCTCTGGAAAGTGCGGCCATAGTGGGTGATAGCCCTGTACGCGAAAGTCTCTTAGTCATGAAATCGAGTAGGACGGAGCACGAGAAACTTTGTCTGAATATGGGGGGACCATCCTCCAAGGCTAAATACTACTGACTGACCGATAGTGAACTAGTACCGTGAGGGAAAGGCGAAAAGAACCCCGGAGAGGGGAGTGAAATAGATCCTGAAACCGTATGCGTACAAGCAGTGGGAGCAGACTTTGTTCTGTGACTGCGTACCTTTTGTATAATGGGTCAGCGACTTATTTTCAGTGGCGAGCTTAACCGAATAGGGGAGGCGTAGCGAAAGCGAGTCTTAATAGGGCGTCTAGTCGCTGGGAATAGACCCGAAACCGGGCGATCTATCCATGGGCAGGTTGAAGGTTAGGTAACACTGACTGGAGGACCGAACCGACTACCGTTGAAAAGTTAGCGGATGACCTGTGGATCGGAGTGAAAGGCTAATCAAGCTCGGAGATAGCTGGTTCTCCTCGAAAGCTATTTAGGTAGCGCCTCATGTATCACTGTAGGGGGTAGAGCACTGTTTCGGCTAGGGGGTCATCCCGACTTACCAAACCGATGCAAACTCCGAATACCTACAAGTGCCGAGCATGGGAGACACACGGCGGGTGCTAACGTCCGTCGTGAAAAGGGAAACAACCCAGACCGTCAGCTAAGGTCCCAAAGTTATGGTTAAGTGGGAAACGATGTGGGAAGGCTTAGACAGCTAGGAGGTTGGCTTAGAAGCAGCCACCCTTTAAAGAAAGCGTAATAGCTCACTAGTCGAGTCGGCCTGCGCGGAAGATGTAACGGGGCTCAAACCATACACCGAAGCTACGGGTATCACGCAAGTGATGCGGTAGAGGAGCGTTCTGTAAGCCTGTGAAGGTGAGTTGAGAAGCTTGCTGGAGGTATCAGAAGTGCGAATGCTGACATGAGTAACGACAATGGGTGTGAAAAACACCCACGCCGAAAGACCAAGGTTTCCTGCGCAACGTTAATCGACGCAGGGTTAGTCGGTCCCTAAGGCGAGGCTGAAAAGCGTAGTCGATGGAAAACAGGTTAATATTCCTGTACTTCTGGTTATTGCGATGGAGGGACGGAGAAGGCTAGGCCAGCTTGGCGTTGGTTGTCCAAGTTTAAGGTGGTAGGCTGAGATCTTAGGTAAATCCGGGATCTTAAGGCCGAGAGCTGATGACGAGTTACCTTTCAGGTGACGAAGTGGTTGATGCCATGCTTCCAAGAAAAGCTTCTAAGCTTCAGATAACCAGGAACCGTACCCCAAACCGACACAGGTGGTTGGGTAGAGAATACCAAGGCGCTTGAGAGAACTCGGGTGAAGGAACTAGGCAAAATGGCACCGTAACTTCGGGAGAAGGTGCGCCGGTGAGGGTGAAGGACTTGCTCCGTAAGCTCATGCCGGTCGAAGATACCAGGCCGCTGCGACTGTTTATTAAAAACACAGCACTCTGCAAACACGAAAGTGGACGTATAGGGTGTGACGCCTGCCCGGTGCCGGAAGGTTAATTGATGGGGTTAGCTAACGCGAAGCTCTTGATCGAAGCCCCGGTAAACGGCGGCCGTAACTATAACGGTCCTAAGGTAGCGAAATTCCTTGTCGGGTAAGTTCCGACCTGCACGAATGGCGTAACGATGGCGGCGCTGTCTCCACCCGAGACTCAGTGAAATTGAAATCGCTGTGAAGATGCAGTGTATCCGCGGCTAGACGGAAAGACCCCGTGAACCTTTACTATAGCTTTGCACTGGACTTTGAATTTGCTTGTGTAGGATAGGTGGGAGGCTTTGAAGCGTGGACGCCAGTTCGCGTGGAGCCATCCTTGAAATACCACCCTGGCAACTTTGAGGTTCTAACTCAGGTCCGTTATCCGGATCGAGGACAGTGTATGGTGGGTAGTTTGACTGGGGCGGTCTCCTCCTAAAGAGTAACGGAGGAGTACGAAGGTGCGCTCAGACCGGTCGGAAATCGGTCGTAGAGTATAAAGGCAAAAGCGCGCTTGACTGCGAGACAGACACGTCGAGCAGGTACGAAAGTAGGTCTTAGTGATCCGGTGGTTCTGTATGGAAGGGCCATCGCTCAACGGATAAAAGGTACTCCGGGGATAACAGGCTGATACCGCCCAAGAGTTCATATCGACGGCGGTGTTTGGCACCTCGATGTCGGCTCATCACATCCTGGGGCTGAAGCCGGTCCCAAGGGTATGGCTGTTCGCCATTTAAAGTGGTACGCGAGCTGGGTTTAGAACGTCGTGAGACAGTTCGGTCCCTATCTGCCGTGGACGTTTGAGATTTGAGAGGGGCTGCTCCTAGTACGAGAGGACCGGAGTGGACGAACCTCTGGTGTTCCGGTTGTCACGCCAGTGGCATTGCCGGGTAGCTATGTTCGGGAAAGATAACCGCTGAAAGCATCTAAGCGGGAAACTTGCCTCAAGATGAGATCTCACTGGAACCTTGAGTTCCCTGAAGGGCCGTCGAAGACTACGACGTTGATAGGTTGGGTGTGTAAGCGCTGTGAGGCGTTGAGCTAACCAATACTAATTGCCCGTGAGGCTTGACCATATAACACCCAAGCAATCTGAATGCTCGAAAGAGACCAGATTGCGGTGTGTGAAGACGCAATGAACCGAAAGTTCGCGCAGCTCACAAAGCACCTGTATCACATACCCGATTTGCTGAAGCGAGGCCAGTTGGTCACGAGTCAGTACCCGAATTTCTTGACGACCATAGAGCGTTGGAACCACCTGATCCCATCCCGAACTCAGAAGTGAAACGATGCATCGCCGATGGTAGTGTGGGGTTTCCCCATGTGAGAGTAGGTCATCGTCAAGATTAAATTCCGAAACCCCAATTGCGAAAGCAGTTGGGGTTTTGTTTTGTCCGCAGGAAAGTGCTTCGCTTGCCAATTAGCCCTTAATTGCCCCGATCTGATGCGAAAGCCACGCCCGGCTGTAGTCCAGAACACGACTAGCCATGGTGGTAGGAAAATGAATAAAGCCATGGGCGGACGAGGGCAGTAGATGTACTTCAACTGGTGCCGATTGTTGCCAACGCTCAGCGAGTTCCAGCGTGTCATCGCGCAGCGGATCCAGTTCGCCGGTGAACATCAACGCCGGTGGCAATCCGCTCAAATCGCCGTAAAGCGGAGACAATGGCGCCTGTCGGCGTTCATCATCGCTCAGTCCTGGAGTCAGCAGGCGCAGCGCCTCGACCATGCCCGGGCCGTCGAGTACCAGCGTTTCTGCAGGTGCGGCATGTACGCTCGGGGTGCCCGCGAGATCGTAGACGCCGTAATACAGCAAGGCGCCGCAGACGCGCTGCAACAAGCCGGGTGCAGGTTTGAGTGCCAATAACGTTGCGGTTGCCAAGTGCGCGCCCGCGGATTCGCCGACGACGATCACCGGCAGGCCAACGAATTCCGTGCAATTGTCGCTCAGCAGCCAGCGTGCGGCGCAAAGACAATCCGCCATCAACGCCTCAACCGGTGTATTGACTGCCAACCGATAGTCAACTGACACCACTGTCACGTTGCAAGCCTTGACCATTGCGATGTTAAGGTCATCGTTCATCTGTGCATTGCCGATCACCCAGCCGCCACCGTGGTAATCAAGTACCACACCCTTGGGCTTTCCTTGTGGGCGGATGATTCGGACGGGCACTGAAGCCGCGTGCGAATGAACCACAGTGCTTTGCACTTGAAGGCCGTGCTTGACCGGTTTGTTCGCGCCGAGCATCTGACTGGCGCGCAGCAAAGCCTGGATCAAACGCGGCGTCAGCCGATTGCGAACGCGAAACCGCGGCAGCCAGGCGAGTTTGCGGTTGAAGCGCTGCATTTGCGCCAAATCACTTTCGGTGAACTCAAGCGTGTTATCAGCCAAATCCTTCCTCCCTCATCAGCAATTCCCACTTAACGATATAGGGTTTTACGGCGGAGCAGTGAAGGGCGCCTCACGGTCAAGAACATTCACATCATTCCCCACCCGCCGCAAGGTCTCCGGTACCGCCAACCACAACAGAACGAATGCCACCCCGGCAATCACCGCCAGGGTCAGAAATGCCGCGTTGTAACCGGCTTCCTGCAATACAACACCCGCGACGCTGGCACTTAATGCTGCGCCCAGGCCGAAAACGGTCGAGAGCGCGCCCAGGCTGACGTTGAAGTGGCCGGTGCCCAAGGTCAGATCTTTCACTACCACCGGGAACAATGCGCCGAAGATCCCTGCGCCGACGCCGTCGAGCATCTGTACCGCCACTAGCCAGTAAGGGTCGGCGGACAAGGTGTAGAGCACGCCGCGCAACGGAAGAATCAGGAAGCCCGCGAGCAGCAGCGGCTTGCGTCCCCACACATCGGCTTTGACCCCAACCAGCAGGGCGACCGGCACCATGACCAGTTGCGCGGCGACGATACAGGCCGAAGTCAGTGGTGTCGCCATTTGCAAGTTGACCTGCGCCAGCTTCTGGCTCACCAGTGGCAGCATCGCCGCGTTAGCCAAGTGGAAGAGGGCACAACAGATGGCGAACATCAGCAGCGCTTTGTTGGTCAGCAACACCGTCAATCCCGATGGCGTCTTGCCGTGGGCGGCGTCGCTTGGGTCGAGCCCACGGGCGAGATCATGGTTGATGGCGTTGCTGTCGACGAAGCTCACGGCGATCACGCTGCACAGCGCCATGACCGCCATCAGATAGAACACCGCCACCGGCCCGAACAAGTAGGCAAACCCACCAGCCAGCAGCGCCGCACAGGCGTTGCCAGCATGGTTGAAAGTCTCGTTGCGTCCGGTGCGCCGGGTGAACGCGCGCGGACCGGTGATGCCCAGGGTGATCGCCGAGATAGCCGGTGCGAACACCGATGCCGCTGCGGCGCTCAGCGCTTGAGTGATCGCCACCAGACTGAAGGACGTCACGAAGGGCAATACCACGCAACTGCCGGTCACCAGCAATGCGGCAATCGCGATGACCGCTCGTTTACTGCGTGTGTTGTCGACCAGAGCACCGGCGGGTGTCTGGGTGACAAGGGCCGCGACGCCAGCGAGGGTCATCACCAGCCCAATGCTGGCCGGTTCCCAGTGATGCACGGCCAACAGGTAAATGGCCAGATACGGCCCGAGTCCGTCGCGCACATCGGCGAGGAAGAAGTTCAGGCTGTCCAGCGAGAGGTTGTTGCGACGATCGGAGTGAGTGTCCACGCTGGCACCTTCGATATCGAGGTTGCTTAGAATGGCGCAACCTTCGTCAATTCAGTGAGTGGTCGTCTGCGGATTGAGTTGCACGGCGTTTATGTGGCCACTCGACTCCGTTTTGAGTGGCCACGCTGCGAACGGCTCAGTTAATGCGCGGATGCTGCTGCACCAACTCCTTGCGTTTGGCTTCCAGTTCGGCGATTTCGGCGTCGATGTCTTCGATTTTCTGCTCGATGTGGTCGTGGTGTTCCTTGAGCAGTTCCTTGGCTTCCTCAAGGTCAGACGCCGCCGGTGCAGCACCCCGTAGCGGTTTGTTGGCGGTCTCTTTCATGGTCACGCCGGTGATCAGGCCAACCACGGCAATCACCATCAGGTAGTAGGCCGGCATGTACAGGTTGTTGGTACTTTCCACCAGCCAGGCCACGGCGGTCGGGGTCAGACCAGCGATCAGCACCGAGACGTTGAATGCAGCGGCCAGCGCGCTGTAGCGGATGTGCGTGGGGAACATCGCCGGCAGGGTCGAGGCCATGACGCCGATGAAGAAATTCAGCAACACCGCGAGGATCAGCAAACCGGAAAAGATCAGGCCGATCTTGCCGCTGTTGATCAGCATGAACGCCGGAATCGCCAGCAGAAACAGACCGATACTGCCGACAACAATGAAGGGCTTGCGGCCAATCTTGTCGCTGATAAAGCCGATCGCCGGCTGCACGAACAGCATGCCGACCATGATCGCGATGATGATCAGCACGCCACGGTTTTCGCTGTAGTGCAGGTTGTGCGACAAATAGCTCGGCATGTAGGTCAGCAGCATGTAATAGGTGACGTTAGTCACCGCCACCACGCCAATGCAGGTCATCAGGCTGCGCCAGTGCTTGGTCGCGACTTCCTTGAACGAGACTTTCGGCCCGCCCGCCAGACCTTCACGGTCGCCTTCTTCGAGTTTTTCGACGTGCTGCTGAAATGCCGGAGTTTCTTCCAGTGCATGCCGCAGATAGAGGCCGATCATACCCAGCGGCAGGGCGAGGAAGAACGGCAGGCGCCAGCCCCATTCGAGGAATTTCTCTTCGCCGATGATCGTCGAGATCAGCACCACCACGCCGGCACCGAGGACGAAGCCGGCAATCGAACCGAAGTCCAGCCAGCTGCCGAGGAAGCCGCGTTTGCGGTCGGGCGCGTATTCGGCAACGAAGATCGAGGCGCCGGTGTACTCACCGCCGACCGAAAAACCCTGAGCCATTTTCGCCAGCAACAGCAGGATCGGCGCCCAGATGCCGATCGACTCATAGGACGGTATCAGGCCGATGGCGAAGGTGCTCAGCGACATGATCACGATGGTCGCGGCCAGCACTTTCTGCCGCCCGTATTTGTCGCCCAGCGCACCGAAGAACAGCCCGCCCAGCGGACGAATCAGGAACGGCACCGAGAAGGTCGCCAGCGCTGCAATCATCTGTACGCCAGGATCAGCCCCGGGGAAGAAGATCTTGCCGAGTGCATAGGCGACAAATCCGTAGACCCCGAAGTCGAACCATTCCATGGCATTGCCCAGCGCGGCGGCGGTGATCGCTTTGCGCATCTTGGCGTCGTCGACAATGGTGATGTCTTTCAATCCGATGGGATTGACCTTGTTTTTCCTTGATTTCATGCGGGTCACTCATAGCTGAACGGATTCGATGCCATTGTTTTGGTGGCATGGGTTCTTTCCGTCAGATACAAGAAGACACGAAATAATTCACTGCTCGTGGCATTTTTGTCGTCCGCAGCCGCACAGGCGCCGCACAGGCGCCGCACAGCCCACTCGGCGATGATTACGCAAAAGCACAAGACGTCAGGCTGAAAACCCGGATAATGGCCGCCAATTCGTTTTTGCTCTCTGGTAAACCCGCATGGAAATCAAGGTCAACTTTCTCGACAACCTTCGACTTGAAGCCAAGTTCGACGACTTCACGGTGATCGCCGATCAGCCCATCCGCTACAAAGGCGATGGCTCGGCACCGGGGCCGTTCGACTACTTCCTGGCGTCGTCGGCCTTGTGCGCGGCTTACTTTGTGAAGCTGTATTGCGAGACGCGTAACATCCCGACCGACAATATTCGCCTGTCGCAGAACAACATCGTCGACCCGGAAAACCGCTACAACCAGATCTTCAAGATTCAGGTCGAATTGCCGGCGGACATCTCTGAAAAAGATCGCCTGGGCATTCTGCGTTCGATTGATCGCTGCACGGTGAAGAAGGTCGTGCAGACCGGTCCCGAGTTTGTGATCGAGGAAGTCGAAAACCTCGACGCCGATGCGCAGGCGCTGCTGATGCCGCATTCGACGTCGGCGGCGGGCACTTACATCGTTGGTAAGGACCTGCCGCTTGAGCAGACCATCGCCAATATGTCGGGGATTCTCGCGGATCTGGGGATGAAGATCGAGATCGCCTCGTGGCGCAATATCGTGCCTAACGTCTGGTCGCTGCACATCCGTGACGCGCACTCGCCGATGTGCTTCACCAACGGCAAGGGCGCGACCAAAGAGGGCGCACTGGCCTCGGCGCTGGGCGAGTTCATCGAGCGCCTGAACTGCAACTTCTTCTACAACGATCAATTCTGGGGCGAAGACATCGCCACCGCCGAGTTCGTGCATTACCCGAACGAGCGCTGGTTCAAGCCCGGCCCGAAAGACGAGTTGCCGCCAGAGATTCTCGACGACTACTGCCTGGACATTTACAACCGCGACGGCGAACTCAAAGGCTCGCACCTGTACGACACCAACTCCGGCAACACCCAGCGTGGCATCTGCTCGCTGCCGTTCGTGCGCCAGTCGGATGGTGAGGTGGTGTACTTCCCGTCGAATCTGATCGAAAACCTGTTCCTGAGTAATGGCATGAGCGCCGGCAACACGTTGGCTGAAGCCCAGGTGCAATGCCTGTCGGAGATCTTCGAGCGCGCGGTCAAACGCGAAATCCTCGAAGGCGAAATGGCCCTGCCGGACGTGCCGCAGGAAGTACTGGAAAAGTACCCGAGCATTCTCGCCGGGATCAAAGGCCTGGAAGAGCAGGGCTTCCCGGTGCTGGTGAAGGATGCGTCGCTGGGCGGTGAATTCCCGGTGATGTGCGTGACCCTGATGAACCCGCGCACCGGTGGTGTGTTCGCCTCGTTCGGCGCACACCCGAGCCTGGAAGTGGCGTTGGAGCGTAGCCTGACCGAGCTGCTGCAAGGCCGCAGCTTCGAAGGCTTGAACGATTTGCCGCAGCCGACGTTCTCCGGCCAGGCCGTGACCGAACCGAACAACTTCGTCGAGCACTTCATCGACTCCAGCGGTGTGGTGTCGTGGCGCTTCTTCAGTGCCAAGTCTGACTTCGAATTCGTCGAGTGGGACTTCTCCGGGCAGGGCGAAAACTCCAACGCCGAAGAAGCCGCAACGCTGTTCGGCATTCTCGAAAACCTGGGCAAAGAAGCCTACATGGCGGTCTACGACGATCTCGGCGCCAACGCTTGCCGGATCCTGGTGCCGGATTACTCGGAAATCTACCCGGTCGACGATCTGATCTGGGACAACACCAATAAGGCCCTGCAATTCCGCGCCGACATCCTCAACCTGCACAGCTTGAGCAAAGTCGGTCTGCGCAACCTGGCCCAAGGCCTGGAAAACAGCGAGCTGGATGATTACACCGATATCACCACGCTGATCGGTATCGAGTTCGACGACAACACGCCGTGGGGCAAGCTGACTATTCTGGAACTGCGCCTGCTGATCTACCTCGCCCTGCAGAAATTCGAGCAGGCCAAGGACCTGGTCGAAGCCTTCCTGCAATACAACGACAACACTGTCGAACGCGGCTTGTTCTATCAGGCGGTGAATGTGTGTCTGGAAATGGAACTCGATGAAGACCTGGAACTGGCCGATTACGAAGCCAACTTCCGTCGCATGTTCGGCGACGAGCGCATGGACGCGGCGATTGGTTCGGTCAACGGCAGTGTGCGTTTCTACGGTCTGACACCGACCAGCATGAAGCTCGAAGGGCTGGATCGGCATTTGCGTCTGATCGACAGTTACAAAAAGCTGCACACCGCGCGGGCGAATGCGGCGGTGTTGAAGCGCTGATAGCAGACGGTCACTTCGTAGTGAGGAGCCTGTGGCGAGGGGCTGAATCCCCTCTCCACGGTTGCGTAAACCTGTGCGGGCGGGCTTGCCAAAGAACAGGTCGTCTCAGTGAATGATTACTGCGGCGCCAGATCGCCGTACAAGTACGCCGCCGTCACACCCCCATCCATCAAGAAATCGCTACCCGTAATAAACGTGCCTTCCGGCCCCATCAGCAACGCACCGACCGCGCCGACTTCATCTGGTGTGCCACCGCGTCCGGCGGCGCTCAAGTCGATCATGCGCTGATAGCCGGGTCCACGCGGGCCGCTCAGTTCGTCTCGTGCCAGCGGGGTGAAAATGATCCCCGGGCTGATGGTATTGACCCGCGCCCCACGCTTGCCCCAACGCACCGCCTCGGCCATGACCCGCAATGAGTTACCGCGTTTGGAAATCTGGTAAGCGTGCAAGGGATCGCTGATCTGATCAGCTTGTAGCATCGGTAACGCCAACAGTTCTTCCACCGGCGTGGTGGCCAGTGCCTTGTTCTGCTCGACACTCAGAGCCGGCAGGCGATGGCCAGACTGCGAGGCGATCACCACCGCCGAGCCTCCCTTGGCGATGACATTACCGAATTCCTCCAGCACCAGCGCCGTGCCATACAGATCCACTCGAAGAATGGTCGCGACTGGCGCCTGCGAAGGGGAAACGCCAGCGGCAAGGATCACGCCACTGATCTCGCCGATGGCGGTGGCGGTCTGCACCAGGGCCTGCACCGATTCACGAGAGGCGATGTCGACGACCGTCGCGGTGACCTCAAACCCTGCATCGAAAAGGACTCTGGCTGCTGCGTCGGCGTTCTCCTGTTTCAGGTCCGCCAGTATCACATGCTTGCCGGCACTGACCCGGCGGGCGATGGCCTGGCCAATAGAACCGGGACCGATGACGACGATCACTTGTGCAGGATTTTTCATGGTGGGCAACTCTTTCCAGGTGTTCCTTCACCTTATAGGGCTGTTCATTGCTCAACAATACGGTTTTGATTGCTAGGGTTCATGAGCAGAACTCATCAATTGTCTTCAGCGTTTGCACTGCGCCTGCACCACCTGGCAAGTGTTCGGCGTCCCTCCAGAGCGGCTCGCATAGCGCATGCAGTTATTCATCGACTTCTTGCGCGCCATGCTCAAGGTGTCGCCCCAGGCCAGACCACCTTCGCCGGAAGTGGGCACGGCTTTGGCGTAGCAGTTCGAGCCGTTGGTGGCGTAGCGTTTGCTCGAACAGCCGGGCGTCAGCGCCATGCCGGTGGCGAGCAGGGTCAGTAGCACCCAGGACGAGCATTGGCGTGCGGTGATTGTGGTCATCTGGGTTCCTCGTTGAGTCATGCGCCTCAATGGCCTCGCTGACAGGCGTTGGGCATTATCCAGCAATCGACATAAGGAAGCGTCCCCAATGCGTGCACCCACACTACACCTGATGTGCGGCAAGATCGCCTCGGGTAAAAAGTGGATGACGCCATCTGCCGTGCTCGGTTGCATGCACGCAACACACTGGCCGAGCATGAGTTGGCGGCGTCGGAGCGGAGTTTGATTTGATCACTCGATACTTTAAGGCGCCAGACATGGGCGGCAAGCTCCCACTTTGGATCTCTGGCAGCTGCCAGTCCTGAGCTCACCGCAAAAAAACTGTGGGAGCTGGCTTGCCAGCGATGGGGCCGTGTCAGTCACCATTATTCATGGCTGACCCACCGCCATCGCTGGCAAGCCAGCTCCCACAGGGTTTTCCGTTGCTCCCGAAATTCATGCAAAAAACCGAACCCTACGGACAAAAAACGCAGCCCACGGCCCGATCGCGCAACCATTTTCTTGCGCAGTCGTTCTGTCATATTCGGTATCAGTTGATTGCAGATAGTAGCCAGCCCAACGCTAATTCCAATGAGGCTGCACTGTGTTTCAACGTCTTGTGTGTTCGCTGTCTGTTCTGAGCCTGTCCATCGCTGCTGCCCAGGCTGCCGAGCCGGTCGTGCTCGACACGCCCCGCCTGCAAAGCATCGACAACTTCCGTGATGTCGCCGGGCTGACCACCGCGTATTCCACGGCCCACGATGGCACGATGCGCGGTGGCGTGTTCTACCGCTCCAACGCGATCACGCCGTCGGCAGCGGATCTGGCGACCCTCAACAGCCTCGGCATCAAAGCCGTCTACGACCTGCGCACGCCGAGCGAAATCGCTGGTACGCCGGACACAATGCTGAGCGGCGCGAGCTACCAGAACATCGACATCATCGGCAGCACCACCTCGGGCGCGAACATCACCACCGTGTCGTTCAAAAGTGCCGCCGATGCCATCGCCATGATGGAACAGACCAACCGCGCTTTCGTCAGCGACGCGGGGATGCGCGGGCAGTTCGGCAAGTTGTTCAACGAACTGGCCAGCACCGACGGCGCGCAACTGTTCCATTGCACCGCCGGCAAGGACCGTACCGGCTGGACGGCCGCCGTGTTGCAGAGCATCGCCGGCGTCGACAACGCGACCATCATGGCCAACTACCTGGCAACCAACGATTACACCGCCGCGCGCGTCGCCGCGACCCTCAAGGCGCTGCCGCCGAGCATGGCCTCGATCTATGCGCCGCTGCTTGGCGTGCAGGCCAGCTACCTGCAGGCCGGTCTTGATGAAGTCACCGCCGAATACGGCAGCATGGACAACTACCTCAAACAAGGTCTTGGCCTGTCGCAGGAAACCATCTACGTGCTGCGCGGCAAACTGGTCGAATACAACAGCCTGCCGGGGCAGGCCGGATTGATCGGCAACGCCGCTGCCGGTGCCGAATTACTGCGTCAATTGCAGAACGCCTACCTGTCTGGCACCTACAGCGCCTACAACTATTATCTGCAATCGGCGATCGACGCCGGCACCCTCGGCGGTGTCGAAGCTCAGGTCGGCGGCCAGGTTCATGCCGACGCCGCCAGCTACCTGCTGCGGCAGAACGCGCTGATCGAACAAGCCGCCGCCCCCTACGCCAGCGGCTCCGATCTGAACGTCGGGCAATACCGGTTGTGGACCACCACGCTCGCCGGTTACCTCGGCACCGACGGCTCGTCCCGCGCCGAGAGCAGCAACGAACACAGCCAAGGCCTGATGGTCGGCATCACCCAGCGCTTCTCCGAACAACTCAGTGCTCGGGGCGGTTTCGGTTACAGCAAAGGCACCGTCGGCGGTGCGGGCGGCGAGGCCGATACCGACTTCACCTTCTTCGACCTCGGTGCGCGCTACGGCTTCACCAGCCTGGAACGTGGGCTGTTCGTCGACGCCAATGCCAGCGCCGGCTACGTCGATTACGCCAGCAAACGCGAACTCGGCGGCGGCCTCGGCACGGCCAAGGGCGACACCCAGGGCAACCTCACCGGCGCGACCTTGGCGCTGGGTTACCGCGCTCCGGTCAACGGCATGATTCTCGAACCCAGCCTCGGTGTGCGCATCAGCCACCTCGACCTCAAAGGCTTCCAAGAGAAGGGCAGCGAACTGGCACTCGACGTCGACGACAACACCGCCACCCGCCGCAGCGCCGTCGCCAACCTCAACGTGGCGTTCGCCCCGGTGGCGATGGGCGCGTGGCAACTGGTGCCAGGCGTGCAAGTCGGCTACGAGCGCACGCTGGGCAACAACGACGTCAACAGCCAGGGTCACCTGCTGGGCCTCGACATCGAACAACGCGCCGCCTTCGACAACCGCGACCAGTTCAGCGGCGGCGTCAACCTGATGGCCAGCCTTGGCGCTGTCAGCGTCGGCGCAGAAGTCGGTGCCAGTGGCGGTGGTGACAGCCACGGTTTCAGCGGCAGCCTCAAGGCCAGTTACGCGTACTAAGTGATGGGATGACAATCAGGTCAAGGATGACCGCTATTCACAAAACACCAGAAAAAACGGGTGAAGGCAGGGGACTGGCAACCCTGATTTACCGCCTAACCCTGTGGGAGCGAGCCTGCTCGCGAAGGCGTCATGTCAGCCAACATCACCGTCAACTGACCCACAAGCTTCCTTGCCTATAAACCAATCAAACCCGCCCCCCTCAGTTGCGCCGGACTCACCCCATACGCCTGCTGAAAATACTGACAAAACCGCCCGACATTGCTGAAGCCAAAGCGCAACGCCACCTCCGTCACCGACGCCGAATACCGCAGCGCTTCGAAAGCCCGCTCCAATCGCACCTGCCGCTGATACGCCACAATCGACATCCCGACAAACCGTCGAAACCCTTCCTGCAAAGCGCGCTGACTGACATTGCTCAACCGCGCCAGCTCTACGCCACTGACCAATTGCTCCGGATGCGCCTGAATAAACGCCATCGCCAACTTCACATGCCGCGGCGCCACCCTCGGCGCAGGCTGGCGCAACGCCTCGGTAAAATTGTGCGGCCACGCCTCCAGCACCGCATCAATCAACATCTCACGCAACCGCGACGGCATCAGCGTGCCGCTGTTGAGCAACAGATCAAACTCCGTGCCCGTCGCCAGATCAATCAACGCCTTGATCCCGCCATACGCCGCCGTGTGCAGATCCACCACCGGCTCAAACACAATCTTCTGCACAACCGGCCGCCCCAACAACGCCGACAACCGCTCCGTGAGCTGCGCCCGACTCACCGAAATCCCGTGCTGCGCATGATCGTCGAGAAACCGCATCGAACGGATGTCCGCCTTATCAATCGCCAACCCCACCTGGGCCACACCGACGGACTCGGTGCGGTGGTTGAACACAATCTTGCCCGCCGTGGGAATCACGAAAGTGATCTCGTCCTGCGGGTCGGGAAAGGTCACGGTGAAATCGCCGTGGTAATGCATACGCCGGAAACTCACGCCGTCGTGTCTGCCGTAGACACCGCCGATGATGATGCTGGAAGGGATTGGCGGGGAGTCGGCGTAGCGATTGCCGAAGAACCGGGAGAAGAGGGCGCCGAAGTCTTCGGCGTGGAGGTTTTCGGAGCGGAGGATGATTGTTTGGCGGGGTGGGGCAACGGAGTACACCTTGGGGCACCTTTTTTTGGGGCTCTTGGGTAAGTGGCGCAGGGGAGGTTAGCAGGTTGGGGGTGACAGGTTTGTGACGACGGTTTCGTCGGTGGAGACAGGTCTGCTTTCGGCCAATAGCTGTCTCTCGTAACGGGCTGAAGTTGACCCAATGCGATTGTTGAAATACGTTCTGAGCGTAAGTAAAGAGAGGGCTTATTTATTTCTCCTTCCCTTTATTCTGTGGAGCGAGAGCGTTTGCAGGCGCGGATTGGGGAGTTGGAGACTGTGTTGGGGCAGAGGGCTTGGTGCTTGCGTGATATAAACAGCATCAAATCGCCGTTACCATTGTGGGCGATTTCCCTGATACTGCGCGCAGTCACTCCGCCTTAATCAGGATCCCTCTCTCATGGATGATTTTCTGCAAACCGTGGCGCTTCTGCGAGCGAGATATCAGCGCCCGCCAGCTTTCAATCTCTTCTCCGTATTACGTAGCTCAAGTGACGAGGTTCGGCTTCACTCGCGCTTCCTTGCGTTCCTGCTTGATCCCAAGGCTACCCACCATCAGGGAACAACCCTGCTTAATCTCCTGTTGAAGCGACTGGGCATCGAGAACTTCGACTCAGAGAGTGTGACTGTCGAGGTCGAGTACCAGAACATCGACATCCTAGTCCGCAACCTATCCGGGCAAGCACTGATCATCGAAAACAAGATCTACGCCGGCGATCAGGATGAGCAGCTCTGGCGCTATCACCAGCGAATGCAAGCAGAAGGTTACGCCGACATCTGGACCACCTATCTAACCTTGGAGGGTTCCGAGCCCACTGAAAGGAGTCGCAAGTCCCTGCCCGTCATCCTGCTCAGCTATGAAGCTGAGATTGTGTCTTGGCTCAAGGACTGTGTCCCGCTGGTTGCCCGCGAGCCCGGCGTGCGAGAAAGCGTTTTCCAGTACATCGAACTACTCCAGAAGCTGACATCCAGTGACCAGAGCGAGATCTACATGAACAAGCTGAAAGAACAGATCCTGCTTGGCGAGAACCTTTTCGTGATCGCCGATATCAACCATGCATTCAACGCCGTATTGGCCGATCTACAGATCGACATCTGGGAGCGCATGACAGCGTATCAAGCTCGCCAATATCCTCAACTCGGCAAACCTGAAATTTCGGCCACGAAAGAGGCGGTTTACGCTTATTACAAAAAGGCCAAAAACAGCAAGTACATCGGCCTCACTTTCCCTTTTACCTTTATGAAGGGGGGCGTGTACATCGAACTCAATCATCGTCTCTACAGCGGCTACTACTGCGACGGTGAGCAGTTCCCGGAAGATCGGGAGCGCCTCATGGCGCTGGGTCGATTGATCGCGCCCAATACTCGCAGTTCAGGCACCCTGTTCTGGAAATTCCCCAAGATCAATGTGAACTTGCATACGCCCACCAATGAAGATTTGGTTCTCCTCCGGGATCCGCAGACGAGGGAGTTAATTGCTGTCAGCCTGATCGATGACATGCACGAACTGTGGAAACGCGCTCATCAGCAATTCGCTTAAGGACAGGCATAGCATTCAAGGGGAAATGACGTTTGGCCAAATTTAAAGACCTTCGCACTTGGGAAAAAGCCCTAGGGGCTGTCGTTGAGCTTGGGGGAGAAGCCAGTCGGAAAGATGTTGAAGACTGGATCCTCACCAGGGATCCGGGGTACAACACCAACAACCTGGCAGACCTCTACATGTTGTCCGTCAACTCACCTGCCCGGACTGGCTACACACAAAATGAAAAGCCGCGTAGGACTGATCAGGGCAATCGTTACGACAGGCTGTTCAAGGTTGGCAAGGGTGCCTTTGAGGTTTACGACCCGTTCCAGCACGGCATTTGGGAAATCTACCCCGATGCAGCTTCGGGTAG
Source organism: Pseudomonas sp. m6p (assembly GCF_055760375.1). NCBI lineage: Bacteria > Pseudomonadati > Pseudomonadota > Gammaproteobacteria > Pseudomonadales > Pseudomonadaceae > Pseudomonas > Pseudomonas sp. m6p. The sequence continues at coordinate 2,877,130 of NZ_CM147084.1, read as the reverse complement.
CCGATTTGGTGTTTCTGTTCGGCGAGTTTCGAATCCGGTCGAGCAAGCACTGGCAGACGCTGAGGAGGCTGCTGAGCAAGGAGTTACTTTTAATCCTAAGGACATAGCCGATGCCAGAAAGCGCGTAACCGCCGACATTATCCGTCGCCGCGGGCAACCCGCATTCCGCAAAGCGTTGATGGGAGCTTATGACAGCGCCTGTGCCATCACAGGATGCAACCTGCCTGCCGTGCTCGAGGCTGCGCACATTTACCCCTATAAGGGGGTTCATACCAACGTTTTATCGAATGGAATTCTGTTAAGGGCGGACATTCATACGCTGTTCGATTTGCGGCTGATCGCCATCGAGTCGCAGAAGATGGTGATACGGATTTCACCAGAGTTGATCGGTACAGATTATGCGACGCTGGACGGCTCCTCGGTTCGTCTACCAAAACAGGATTCTGATCGAGTGAGTGCAGAGGCATTGGATTGGCACTGGAGTCAGTGTGGGTGGGGGGCTGAATCAGGAAGTCGTGAGTAGGGATAACGAAGAAAGTCACCATGAGATTATGCTTGCCCAGCCTGAGCCGAGAGTCTGGAGCAGAACGGAATAGCCGGCCGGTAGCGGTTGCTTCTGAACCTCTTCTTATGGCCGATCGGTGCCCTCCACGAATGGCACCGATCGGCCAGAAGCGGACGTTCACAAGCGACCGCAACCGGCCAAAAATGGTCATTCAGATACATTTACGAAAGCTAGAGAGCCATCCGAATTTCTGCGGCTGTTCGAGAAACGGATGCGTATATCCTTGATTAGCCTTTCGGCTGGCTCAGATAATAGCGCTGACTTGCAACCAGTTATGGCTTCTCAATAGTGTTCTCGGCGATGGTGACCACGGCTAATTGAGGGTGTATACAATACAAAATTTTCGTTAGTCACCTTGGAGCGATCGAGTGCCATGGGTAATAGTGATGGTTTTTTGATATGCTTCCTGAGCGCACGTAGTTCCAAAAGGAATTTAAATGCTAATCCCCGCCTCTGAAATAAGCAATGATGATCATTATATGTTTAAAGCGAGCTGTGAAAGTTCGCTGGAATATCAATTAAGAAAAGTTGTGCATCTCACCAAGGAAGTCGAGAGAGGTCTCGATGACCAAGCGAGCGGCCGCTACTGGTACGTCACTGACGAGAAGTTATCTTACAGTTTAGACGCACTAATTCACAACCTCTCAATACTCACAGAGTACTACCACGCATGGGTGATTTTTTCTTTTATCGGAACAAATTCACACGGAAAAACCAAATACATACCACTAAAGAGGGACGAAAGGCTCAATGCTGAAATCGACAAAATATTTAAGTCGAATTCAATTGGAGTTTTGAGTTCACCTCAAAAATACCGTGGTGATTTTTATGAAGACTGCAAGAAAGCGTTCATGAAAGCTTATGACTTTCTGTTCATTGGGAAATTTTATGAAGTTTATGTATTAAATAACTATCTTAAGCACAACGCGGCGGCCATGTCATATGCCCCTAAGGCGATCGTGGACAATCGCGAGATATCTATTCCATACATATACATAGGAAAGCCTAATGATCGACTTTTGAATTCATCTGTTTTCAAAAGCTTAATCGATCACGAACTTGACGAGTTCGGAAAGGTGACTATTTCCAAAGATGATTATTTTTTAAACATCATTAAAGCTACAGCTCGCCCGGTGTGCAGCCTTGGCGGGTACAAAGTATACAATATCAATGGCCTAGATTATCTGAAAGGCGGCTCAAGCGTTGGGCTGACTGTGGAGTCCATCGTGGAGATGGCCCATGAACTGGTTTCAAATATAGTAAAAGTTTTTGTCGATGGTTCGAAGAGCGATTCAGATCGCGCGCCAAAGCTGAATCGATTGGTTGATGAGATTAATACCCGCCCACCCAAAACGCTTACCAAACTAATAAAGCCCTGAGGTTAAGGTCCCAAAAACGATATCTCAAATATCCTGGAGGTTTTCAAAGGTAGGCTGTGCCCCAGCTGACGCCCATCCTCTCCTTAGGCACCGCTGACCGCTTCTAAGTCGGAGTGGTCATTTGTCAGATGTCAGTGAGGATTGGCTGATTGAAGGTATTTCGCCAGCATAGATTGAATGTAAGATGCCGCGAAGTTTGTTGGCCAGTACATCGTTCTTTGCTATGGCTACCATGCCCACATACCCCATGTACGACAACATCGACGACCAGCCCAACATACCGACGACGTGTTCGGATTTATAATTCCTGCGAATCTCATTGGTGGTAATTCGCGCCCGAACTTGAAATGAGCCACCATGAGTGAAGTCATTGAGCAAACCCCAAATCGCCTGCTTGGTCTCGGTAAGGTCCTGACTGTCAAAGTCCGGCAGTTTTCCTATGTCAGTTAGCAGTTCGTGGATTTTTGGCGCTTCCGCACCTTTCACAAATGAGTCCAACTGGGCGTCTGTGGCACATTGGTGATACCAAACGCCGCGAATGTACGCCTCGAACTGCGGACGCATTAGAGTAAATGCAGATCCATGCAACCCTTGATCGGTTAGTACGTGTACTGCCTGCTGATGTTCAGTGCAAAGAAGAAAAAGTGATGCTGCCACGCGGTTCCGGACAGAAGGACCGATGTCGAGCCCATCGATAAGGGGTGATGACTGGAGCATCCATTGTTCAGACTTCTCGATTGCGCTCTGCAATTCCATGGAGTTCTAGCCCTAATGTTTAAATTCACCGGTAAAAGCCGAGGGTAGCGTGAGGCACGGTTGAGCCGCAATCGGGATTGTAGTCGCAGCCTCGCTTTTGAGTTGAAACCGAGCGACTGCTTCTGGCCGGAAGCAGACAAATCACGCAGTCAGTTTCTGACAGATCCCTCTCGGCACTCACCATTGAGCGCCAAGCGGGAATGTTCGCTAGGTCGTCGGCACAACATTATCCAGCGCCTGATTCACCGCCAATTCCCCCAGCATCACCACTTGCGCAATGCCCAGCAGCGTCTTGCGAATCGGCCCCTCCACCAGGGCGGCCACATCACCCAACATCACCGTTGCCGAACCCAGCGATTCACTGGCGTTCGCCAATAGTTCCTCGGTGGCGATTTTGGGGTTGGCGAGGAACATGGCGTTGGGTGTGTAAGGCGTCGCCATGATTGGGCTGGCGGGGTTCAGGTAGTGGTCTAGGGCGCGTTCGGCGGCTTCGCTGAGTTTTCGGGAATCGGGGGATTCGTAGGGTGAGACCGTTTCGGTTTCGGGCGGGTTTGGTGTGACCTTGAACATAGTGAAGCTCCATATGTGGCTAAGGGAACCATCACATTCGCTACCAAACGAGGGTGGTGGCCATTACGAAGGTTGGTAGACCGGCACACATGGAAAAACCGGCGTGCTCGAAAGCACCCTGCGCATGGCCACCATAAAACGCAGGCGCCAGAAGGCATCTGTGTAAGGTGACGTTTTGCGCCATGTGTGAACCGGGCTACCAAACCCGATCGCTGCTTTTCAGCGACCGAACCACGATAGAACCCGCACCCTGGGCGCACAAGCCGGCGGATTCTGGCGTAGTCGTAGGCAATGGCGCAAGGCGTTGTAGCCTGGGATGACGTAACGGCGAGTGTTTTTAAACGTGTGCGGGGAGAGGGTTAAACGTGAGGGTTTTCGGGGCTGCGCTTTTCGTGAGCGGATGGTTTGGCAAAGAGGAGAGCGGGGCAGTGCGACGTTTCGCTAAATCCCCTCGCGACGGGGATAGTTGTTGTGTGGAAATCAGAGGCTTCGGAGGATAGAGCTGACTCAGGTTCATCGCTGACTGGACTGACGCCTTCGCGAGCAGGCTCGCTCCCACATGGGGTTGGCGGTGTACACCCTTGTTGTGGTCGATACGAAACCTGTGGGAGCGAGGCTTCTCGCGAATGGCCTGTCCAAGGTTCTCAGGTCTTATTCATCACCATTCTGGACACAGTGTTTGTCCAGCCGACCGATTTTTGTCGTGCGCTTCAATCCCTAACATCGTCTGCAACCCGTGACACAACACGGTTCTCCACGAGACGGTGAACATCATGAAACTTGCAAAAATCGCTCTTCTTCTGGCCTTTGGCGGTATCGGCGCGCAGGCGTTTGCGACGGATGAAACCGCGCCAGTCGAGGCGTACAACGCCGCCGCTCACCTAGACATCGCCCACGTGGTGTCGATCTCCGAGGCGGCCAATCAGTGCGGCGCGGTGCCGGTGCAGATGACTTATGAAGACTCGAACGGCGCGCAACATGTCGTGCAATACCAAGTGATGGGCAACGGTTGTTCCAACGGTTGATGTCGGTGCAGGCGCTGGAGGGTCGACACTCCAGGTCTGCGGCATTAAGCCTTGGCGAGTTCTTTGGCTCCGGCGATGTGTTCATCGGACGCCAGCAGTTGCGGAATGGCGGTTTTCAGGAACTCCACCCAGGTCTTGATTTTGGCGTCGACGAATTTGCGCGACGGGTAAATCGCAAACAGGTTGTATTCCTCCAGGCGATACTGCGGCAGGACGCGCACCAGCGTGCCTCCAACCAGTCCTTCGACGGCTGATGCCAGCGGCTGAATGCCGATGCCCATGCCATTTCTGATCGCCGTGGCCATGCCGTCGGCGGTGTTGATGTGGAAGGGCGAGTCGGGGATATTCTGGGTTTCCATGCCCTGTGGCCCTTCGAACACCCAGTTTTCTGCGGGCATCACCGTGTTGACGATGCGCAGGCAATCGTGCGCGGCGAGGTCGGCAGGTGTAGCGGGGTGGCCGCGTTTGGCCAGGTATGACGGCGATGCACAGAGAATGCTGTAAGTGGTGCCCAGGCGTTGCGCGACGAAACCGGAATCCGGCAGGTCGCGGGCGAGGACGATCGACATGTCGTAGCTTTCTTCGAGCAGGTCGGGCAGGCGGTTGCTCAGGGTCAGGTCGAACATCACCGTGGGGTGAATCTCGCGGTAGCGGGCAATGGCATTGATCACGTAGTGATTGCCGATGGCGGCCATGGCGTGGATCTTCAGACGCCCGACCGGCAAGGTCTGGGCGGTGCCGGCTTCTTCATCGGCGTCGCGCAAGTCATCAAGAATTTTTTCGGCGCGCTGCAAATAACGTACGCCGGCTTCGGTCAACGCGAGGCGGCGGGTGGTGCGGTTGATCAGACGCGTGTGCAGCCGGGTTTCGAGGCTGGAGACGGCTTTCGATACGTTGGTCGTGGTGGTGTCGAGCACGTCGGCCGCGGCGGTGAAACTGCCGCTTTGGGCCACGGCGACGAAGCAGCGCAGGGTTTGAATAACGTCCATCGTTGTTGTTGGCTCTGTGGATGGGATGGCCATTCTAGAGTTTGCCGTGGCTGGTGTTGCAATTGTTTGCGAGCGAGCGAGCGAGGGGCGGGCGCATGGCGGGTGAAAGGCTGGAAGACATTCTGGCGTCGGGGCTTTCGGTGGTGTTCTGCGGGATCAATCCGGGGTTACTCGCGGCGGCGCAGGGGCATCATTTTGCCGGGCGCGGGAATCGCTTCTGGCGCACCTTGCATCTGGCCGGGTTTACGCCGCATGAGGTGCAGGCGGAGGACGATCAAAGCATCCTGCAATTTGGCTGCGGCTTGACGGCGGTGGTCGAGCGGCCGACGGCGCGGGCAGATCAGTTGGCGGCGCAGGAATTCGTCGCGGCGGCTCTGGGCTTTGAACAGAAGATCAGCCGCTATGCGCCGCGTTATGTGGCGTTTCTCGGCAAGGCTGCGTATGCCGCGTTGTCGGGGCAGAAAGTGCTGGCGTGGGGAGCGCAGGCGAAGACTTTGGGTGGCGCGCACGTGTGGGTATTGCCTAATCCCAGTGGGCGCAATCGGGCGTTCTCCCTTGAGCAATTGGTCGCGGCCTATCAGGAATTGCATCAGGTATTGATCGCAGGCCGATCCAGCGGGGTTGTTCAACGCCAGCCTGGAGGGCAACACCCGCCGGGCGATTGATTTTCACGAGGGCGATCCGGTCGATGAGCAGGCCTTGAAAGCGCTGATTCGCAAGGCGATTGCGCTGGAGGTGTCGAAGTGAATCGTGGCGGTTGCCTTGATTCAGAAAATAACTGGCTGTTTTAAAACAAATTTTTTTGCACTCGGGGCTTCCCAGATCAAAAAAAGGTTGGTAAATTGCGGCCCATTCTCGCAGAGCTTGTTACAGAGCTTGAGACACAGGGGCGTCGCCAAGCGGTAAGGCAGCAGGTTTTGATCCTGCCATGCGTTGGTTCGAATCCAGCCGCCCCTGCCATATTCAGAAAAAACGCCAGTCCGAAAGGGCTGGCGTTTTTTTATGCGCGCGATTTCTGTCCGGCAGCGAGGGTTGCCTGAGTCGCACCGGAAGACTGTTGTAAACTGCCCCGCGAAAAGTCCCGGCGGGTTGTTGGCCGGCGACCCTCATTCTCGCCAGACAAGAGACTTACATGGCTAATCACGACCTCAGCTTCACCCCTGATCCGGATGCGGATTCGATTTCCTCGGATGTTGTCGGTTTCAACGGTACTCTGGTTTCGACCCAGATCCCGACCCGCGCCGATGGCAGCCTGGAACTGGGCGATATCACCCTGCAAAGCGAATGCACCCTGCAGGCGCTGAAAGTGGCGCTGGAGCGGGCGGGCAGTTCGATGGATCGGGTGATGCACCTGACCATTTACCTCACCGACATGGCCGACCGTGCTGCGTTCAATGAAGTCTACAAGCGCTTCTTCGCCAAGCCATGGCCGGTGCGCGCGGCGGTGGGCGTGGCGTCGCTGGCGGTGGAAGGCATGCGCGTGGAAGTCACCGCGATGGCCGCCAAGGCCTGATCAACCTGCAAAACCGTGCTGGTGGCCAGCGATGACGCCCGGCCATCCAGTACTCGTCTGCGTACTTACTTCAGCGCATCAGCCAGCGGCAACCGCGCCATGTGCCTGGCTTTCAGTGAACCCAGGTATAACCAGTCCCCATACTCGCGCGCCGTGGTGATCGGCGAGTAATTGCCGCTGCTGGCATCCTGCAGATTGGCGATCACCTTGCCCTGCAGATCCAGCCCCAGCACAAACCCGCGTTTCTCCACCGGTTTGGGCAGCACAGTCAGTGCCCGGACGATCATCGTGCGCACCCACGGATGCCCGGCGGTGCCGTCGAGCAAGGCACTGCGCGGTGCGTAGAGGGCGACCCAGAAGCGGTTGCTGCCATTGAACGCGAGGTTGTCCGGCAAACCGGGCAGGTTGTCGATGAACATGTCGTGGGTGCCGGCCTTGGGGCCCGTCAGCCAGTAACGACTGATGCGGTAGGCGCCGGTTTCGTTGACCAACACATAAGCGTCGTCCGGGCCGAGTGTTACGCCGTTGGCGAACTGCAATTTGTCCAGCAGCACGCTGGTCTTGCCGGTCTGAAAGTCGTAGCGCAGCAAACGCCCGTCACCGCCATGTTCGATGATCGCCTCACCGTCGTGCCCATAGCCCCAGCGGCTGCTGGCGTCGCTGAAATAGGCGTAGTGCCCGGACTGGTCGATCGCCACGTCGTCGGTAAAACCGAAGGGCAGGCCATTGGCCTCGGTCGTCAGAGGAATCAGTCGACCCTGAGCGTCAAGCGAGAGCAGGCCTTTGACCGCGTCGGCAATCACCAGCAGACCGTTGGGATGCCGCGCCAGCCCAAGAGGGCGGCCGCCCGTGTCGCTCAGGACTTGGCGTGTCTTGCCATCGAGGCTGGTGCGAATCAGCCGCCCGTCATGCAGGCCGGTGATCAGGAAGTCGCCTTCCAGCAGCAGTGCTTCCGGGCCATCGATGTCGCCCGGGCCAATCTGTTCGACGGCTTTGAGTCGCTGGTTTTCGGCATATATCCCTTCGCTCAGTGACGGTGCCGCTGGCGGTTTCCACGCCACCGGTTGAACCCTGGTTGGCATCAACAGCAAAAACGCGATGACGAGGACGACCAGCAGTAACAGCAGGCGCTTCATGAGTGTTGCCCCGTCAGCGTCAGGTGCTTGAGTGCCATGTCGCGCAGGGCGTGCATCGATGTGGCCGATTCACGTTCGATGCGGCGCTTCAACAGCAACAGGTTGGCAACGCGCATGCCCAAGCCGTCGAAGCGATAATCCAGGGTGCGCACGAACCGTGTGCCGTCGCCTTCGGCCGTGCATTCGTAGGTCAGCCGCAACGACAGACCGTGGTCACCGCGCGCCCGCGCGCACCAGCGCCGGCCGGGCAGATACTCGGTGACCTCCCAGCGCAAATGACCGGCGCGCCCGCCGGCATGAATGTCTTCTTCGAAACGTGCGCCGGCGTGCAGCGGGCCTTGCGGGCCGTCGATCTTCAGCGACGAGGGATGCCACTGCGGCCAGTGGTTGACGCTGGCAGCGTAGCGAAGGATGGCCATGGGTTCGCCGGCGATATCGATCTGGTGCTGCATGCGGGTCATGGCGGGTCTCGAATGGCGCAACGGGGCGGGTTGCGGCTCCCAGTACAGGGTGCCGAACAGGTAATCCATCAACGGCAGAACGATATTGAAATTGCGTTCCTGCATGCACTCGCGACGGTGATGCAGTTCATGCAGATGACGCATCTGGCGGATCCACGGCAGGCGCGTCAGCGGATTATTCGGCGGTAGATGCTCGCAGGCGTGAAACACCTCGTAGGCCAGATAACCCAGCACCATGCAGCCGCCAAACAGCCCGGCGACATTGGCGTTGAACTGTGCGAGCAGCCACCAGAGCGGCAGGGTGAAAACCAGCGTATGCACGACGATGAGCCAGGCCGGAAACAGAATCACCCGCCAGTCGCGAGCGCCGTCGTAGGTCATGTGGCCGGGAGTGAAAAAGCTGTGGTGGTCGCCGGCATGCCGCGCATAGAACAGCTTGGCGAACGTCCTTTTGTGGTGGCCGAGATGGCGATGGACCATGTACACGCCAACGTTGAACAACAGCAGCGTCAGCGGCACGCTCAGCCATTCCAGTGGCTGTACCTGGCGTGCGCTGCTCCAGAAGGCGCCGATCGCCAGCACGCCGAACAGCAGCACGAAAGCGCCGTGCAGCCACGGGTTGTACAATGGATGAATGGCCGCACGGTAGCGGCTGCGGAATGCCTCGGTGGTCTGCCTCAATGCGTTCACCTGCGGGTATTGTTGTTATACCCGGCAGATTAGCCGATCGGGCCGTTTGTGCAGGCCGGACCTTGAGGTCAGTTGTGCCATGCTCCGGTGCAAAGCGGCCGACTCAGCTCAACGGGTTCCAGCGCTGCGACCAGTCGTCATCGGTCTCGATCACCTGGCGCAACAGATCGAAGGCCTGTTGCAGGGTCGCCGAGTCTCGCTCGCGGGCGTACACCAAATAAGTTGGATAGCCGAATTCCGGGGCCTTGGTCACCGCTTCCAGCGCGCCGGTTTCCAGATAGCTGCGCACCACACGGGTGCGAAAGTAGCCGCTGCCGCCGTGTTCGAGGATGTATTGCAGGGCCAACGGGCCGAGGTTGAAACTCAGCGCGGCTTTGGCCTTGTCTGGCAGGGCGGCGTCGTGCTGGCGACGGAAGTCCGGCCCCCAGTCGATGTAGACGTAAGGATCCGGGCGGTTTGGCGCACGCACCAGAATCAGTTTTTCTTCCAGTACCTGCTCGACTTGCAGGCCGGGCCAATATTCCGGCTGATAGACCAGCGCGGCATCGAGCACACCGAGTTCAAGCTGGCGCAGCAGATTTTCGCCGTCGCGGATTTCCATGCGCAGGGCATGCCCGGGGATTTTTTCGCGCAGTTCGGCGGCCCAACTGAGCATCAACGGGTTGCACAGGCTGACTTCACCGCCGATGTGCAGCACGTTGTGATAGCCGTCCAGCAGCGGCAGGTCGCGCCGCGCGGCTTCCCAGGTCTGCACCAGTTGATTGGCGTAGACCACGAAGGCCTCGCCATTGGCCGTCAGTTTCGCCCCGGCGCGGTTGCGCACGAACAGCGTGCTGCCCAGCTGACTTTCGAGCTTCTGCACCCGGGCGGTGATCGCCGTTTGTGTGACGAACAACTTCTGCGCCGCCGCAGCGAGGCTGCCGTGGCGGACGATTTCCAGAAAGGTGCGGGCGAGGTCGATGTCCATGGGTGGGCCGGTATCTGAGGTGCGGGCATTGTAAGTGTCGGCTCGCCACCGCGTCATCGTTCATTGCGCTGCGGTTTCCATGGATTTCGTGAGTGATGCAAACCCCTGCAGGAGTGAGCCTGCTCGCGGTGGCGGAATGTCTGCCAAACCAGTGCCGCCCGAGACACCGCCATCGCTGGCAAGCCAGACTCCCACAGGTACTGTGTCGGACGCAGAACCCGGTGGGAGTCTGGCTTGTCAGCGATGAGGCCTCAGTGGGCGCTGAAGCTCAACCCGCCAACTCAACCTTGCGCACCCGCGCCCAGTCTTCCACCAACCGCGCCGGCGTACCGCAGGCCTTGCGCTTGTAGACGAAGTGGCTGCACTTCTCGGCAAACTGGTTGCGGTTGTAGAGCATGTCCTCCTGCATTTCCTGCAGTTCGTTTTCCCGGCATTGCTCGATCAGTACCTGATCAACCCGCAATTTGCGCTCACGCACGGCAGCATAGGTCGGGTCGGTCAATGTCGCGTTGGCCCGTTGCAGCAACCATAACGAAAACTCGTCCGGGCAGCGCGGACCGATCTCCTGGACCATGCCCAGTTGCAGCGCCTGGGTGACGCTGATTGGCAGACAGGCCTGGGTCAGTTGTTCGGCCACCGTCGGGCCGACGGCGCGGGGCAGGCTGTAGGTCCAGTATTCCGAGCCATACAGGCCCATGCTTTTGTAATGCGGATTGAGCACGATGTCGGCCCGGGCAAACACGATGTCGGCGGCCAGTGCGAGCATCACGCCGCCGGCCCCGGCATTGCCGGTCACGCCGCTGACCACCAGTTGCTGCGCGCTGAGCAGCTCGGCGCAGACATCGTCGATCGCCTGAATATTGGCCCAGGCCTCGGCGCCCGGATCCTGCGCGGCCTGTATCACGTTCAGGTGCACACCGTTGGAAAAACTGCCGCGCCCGCCCTTGATCAACAGCACGCGGGTGTCCCGCGATTTGGCCCAGCGCAGCGCCTCGACCATACGCTGACACTGTTCGGTACTCATCGCGCCGTTGTAGAACTCGAAGGTCAGCTCCCCGACATGCCCGGATTCACGGTAGCGGATCGGCTGATACGCCTCCTCATTGAACGGCTCGCGGGCGATTGACCAGTCGAGCGTCGGCACGTCGGCCAGTTGCCCGGCCAGCACGTGCCGCGCCGGTTGCTTGAAGGTTTCTTCGCCGGGCAGTGGTTTGCGCCGCAACGAACCGATCCACAGGCTGTGATCACCGGTGGCAACCAGTACCGCATCGTCATGCACCGCGAGGATCTTGCCGGGAATGCCGGTGCGCTGATCGAGGTGCGCGTCGTACACGTAATACTGCCCGCCGGCCAGACTCGCCAGTACACCGGGCTGGCCGTCAGCGGCGTCAATGCAGCGTTTGATGAATCGCGAGCAGTCGTGCCAGCTGAAGGTGCGGTCGGCCTGCTTCATGTTCGGTTGCAGGCGGCCGCGGACTTTGGGATCGCTGTAATCCAGTGCGACAGGGACAAAGCCGTCGATGAATTTTTCGACCACTTCGCGAATACAGCGAATCGCCGCATCGCTGACCCGACCGTTGTACAACTCGGACTTGCGCAAGCCCGGCGGCAGATTGAATTCGCAGGTGGCCCAGACCGGGCCGGCGTCCATTTCCTCCACCGCTTGCAGGGCGGTCACGCCCCAACTTGTGAGTTCGTTGGTGATCGCCCAGTCCAGCGCGCTGGCGCCACGATCGCCGACGATGCCCGGATGAATGATCACCACCGGCCGCCGGAGATTGCTCCACAGCGCTTGCGGCACGCGGTCCTTGAGGAACGGGCAGATCACCAGATCGGCGCCGCTGTGTTCGATCTGTTCGCGCACCGAAGCCTCGTCGGTGAACACCACAACGCTGGGCGAATGCCCGGCCTGGCGCAGTTCCAGCCAGGCGCGTTGAGTCAGGCCGTTGAAGGCCGAGGACAGCAGAATAATCTTCAGTGATCGCATGATTTTCTTCCTTGAAAGGGCTGCCGTGGGCTCCTGATGAGCCGTCCCTGGCATTCGATGGAGCGCGCAGATTAGTCAGTGCTGCAGCGCTGGCAACTGATCCGGGTCAACGTTGTGTGAGTCAATATTTCCCCGGCGAGCAAGTTCCTTATTCTCAAAGGTTTGACTGTCTTGATTTTTTATTACTTCAAATGTAAGCAGCGCTATTGCACAGTCGCGCCAGATCAGGAGTCGGACGATCCCGGCAGAACGATGGTTTTTCGCAGCGGGTGGGACCCGTTTCAGGGAGCAAGACATGGGTGATGTTCAAAACCCGCATGACCGGATGATTGGGCAAATGTTCCAAAAGGACTATCGCTGGCTGTGCGCTGCCGTTGGCCGCACGCTGGGTTGCCCGCACAGTGCACAGGACATCGCCTCGGAAACTTTTCTGCGGGTATTGACCCTGCCGGACCCGACCGCGATTCGTGAACCCAGGGCGTTGTTGACCACCATCGCCCGACGGCTGATGTATGAAGGCTGGCGTCGCCAGGACCTGGAACGCGCCTATCTGGAAAGCCTGGCCCTGGTGCCGGAACCGGTGCATCCATCGCCGGAGGAACGCGCGCTGGTGATCGAAGCGCTGTTGGCGGTCGATCGCCTGCTCAATGGCTTGTCGGCCAAGGCCAAAGCGGCGTTTCTCTACCATCAGCTCGACGGTTTGACCTACAGCGAAATCGGCGAACGGCTTGGGGTTTCCACCAGTCGGGTGCAGCAATACATGGTCGAGGCGTTCAAACGCTGCTATCAGGCGATGCAGGCATGAGGCCGGACGACGCGGTGATCGATGAGGCGGCGCAGTGGATGGCGCTGTTGCAGTCCGGTGAAGCCAGCGCTGGCGAACGTGCGGCGTTCGACGCGTGGCGGGCAGCCGACCCGCGACATCAGCGGATCATCGAGCAAATGGGCGGTGGCCTGAACCTGCTGCGCCATCCGCACTTGCGCGGGCTGCCCCGCAACAGTCTGTTGCACAGCCTGAATGCGCCGTCGAGTCGTCGGCGTTTTCTCAGCGGTAGCCTGAGTGTGCTCGGGATTGCCGTGCTGGCCGGATTGCTCGGGCGCCGCTACGGCTGGCTGCCGGAAGCGGGGGAGTTGGCGACCGGCACTGGCGAGCGGCGCGACTTTACCCTGGAGGATGGAAGTGCACTGAGTCTGAATGCCCGCACGCGAGTGGTGGCGCAATTCGATGCGGTTCAGCGCCTGCTGGCATTGCGCACCGGTGAGTTATTGGTGGATGTCGCCAAGGATTGCGCTCGACCATTTGTGGTCGAGACCGAGCACGGTCGGATGCGTGCACTTGGAACGAAATTCCTCGTGCAACAACACGATGATTTCACCCGCCTGGTGATGCTGCACTCGCAGGTCGAAGTGGTCACCGCTGGCGGGGCGCGGCGACTGGTCGAGGCAGGGCAGAGCCTGTCGTTCAACGCGCAGGACATTCTCGCTCTGGAGCGCAGTAACGGACAGGAAAGTGCCTGGGTGCAGGGGCGCCTGGAAGTGCGCGACCGGCCGCTGAGCGAAGTGATCGACAGCCTGCGCCGCTATCGCCGGGGCATTCTGCACCTGAGTCCCGAAGTGGCCGATCTGCGCCTGAGCGGCCTCTATCCGCTGGACGACAGTGACCGCACTTTGCAATTGCTGGAGCGTTCGCTGCCGATTCGCGTCACATGGCACAACCCCTACTGGGTCAGCATCCAGCCTCGCCCTTAAGCCCACTGCAACCCTGCAGGAGCTGCCGCAGGCTGCGATCCTTTGATCTTGAAAAAACAAAATCAAAAGATCGCAGCCTTCGGCAGCTCCTACACAGAGGTGCGTTTTATTCCGGTTATAGGTTTATGACTTCTTGGCCTAATCGCCGCCCTATAAAAAGCGCCGGCCCGCTGCTCATTCCCGGCAGACGCCTTCAACAGGGAAGCCCTTGATGATTTCATTCAAACAACAATTACCGCGCCTGACCCTCGCCGCCGCACTGGCGATGGGACTGGGGCCGATCGCGGTGTATGCGCAGGATTCTGCGGCCCAGGTCTACACCTTCGACATCGCCAGCGGCCCGCTCGATGAGGTTTTGCTGGATATCTCGCGCCAGACCGGCGTACCGATTTCCTTCAGTCAGAATCTGGTGGAGGGCAAACGCAGCGGTGTGGTGCGCGGTGCGTTGGGCGGGCGTCAGGCGGTCGAGAAAGCGTTGCTCGGCAGTGGCCTGCATGTCGAGCAGAGTGCCCAGGGCCTGAGCGTGCGCGAAGGCGCGGCGAGTACGCCGGTAGCGGCCAAAGTCAGCGCCGTGGCCCCGGTGACCAGCGCCGATTACCGCATGGAAAAAGTCACCGTCACCGGCTCGCGAATCGCTCGTGCACAGAGCGATGGCGCGACCCCGGTCAACGTCATCACCCACGAAGAGATGGAGGCGCGCGGCTACAAGAACGTCTATGACGCCTTGGCGACGCAGACGCAAAACACCGGCATGACCCAGGGCGAGGACTACGGCAATACCTGGCAACCGGCGGCCAGCGCGATCAACCTGCGGGGCCTCGGCCCCAATCACACGCTGGTGCTGATCAACGGCCGGCGCGTCGCCGATTACCCGACGCCGTACGACGGCAAAGTCAACTTCACCAACCTGGCGAACATTCCTTCGGCAGTCATCGAACGTATCGAAATTCTCAGCAGCGGCGCTTCGGCGATCTACGGTTCGGACGCGATTGCCGGGGTGGTCAACATCATCCTCAAGAAGCAGATCAATGGCATCGACGTCAATCTCAAGGGCGGCACCAGCGAGCGTGGCGGTGGCGACAATCAGCGCCTGCAAATCAGCGGCGGCGGCAGTTGGGGCGACTTCGACGGCTTGTTCGGCCTGGAGCTGACCAACCGCGATCCGATCTGGGCCGACGATCGCGGCTTCATGCAAAGCGGCCCGCTGGCGGACGTCGGTTACCGCCGCGACCTGAGCAACAACCGCTACCTCGGCCCCGGTTGCGGCGCCTATCAAGGCACCTTCGACAACAAGCTGCTGAACAACGGCGGACGCTGCCGCACCGATCAGATGTACAACGATTACTGGACCATTCAGACGCAAAAGGAAAACTACGACGGCTACACCCGTGGCACTTGGCATTTCAGCGACAGCGGTCAGGTGTTTGCCGATTTGATGTATGGCCTCGATCACATTCAGAACAACACCCGTGGCCCGACGTTTACTTCGCCGGACTTCATCAACCAGAACAGCGGCAATCTGGAGCGCTGGTATCGCCGTTACGGCGAAGAGGAAATTGGCGGGCGCACCAGCAACAACAGCAAGTGGACCGACACGTCGTGGACCGGCACCCTCGGCCTCTCGGACAAGATCGCCGACACCGGCTGGCGTTATGACCTGGCGGCCAACCGCTCGGAATATCGCAGCGTCAGAACCACGCGCTACACGCCGCTGTCCTCGATTCAGGATTTCTACCTCGGCCCGCAACTGGGCACGCGTGACGGTTACCCGGTGTTCGCCCCGGACGCCTCGCGGCTTGATCGTCCGCTGGCGCCACAAGAGTGGGAGCAGTTTCGCAGCAACCTGACCCAGCGCAGCAAATCGGTTTCCACCAGCTACAACGCCTCGATCAATGGCGATCTGTTTGACCTGCCGGCCGGCCCGGTCGGATTTGCCGGGGTGCTGGAAGCGGGCAAGCAGGCGTATCGCGTCGACCCGGACGACGGTCTGAATGACGGCGCTTTCTATGGTGTGAGCCCGGCACAAAGCTCCGGTGGTTCGCGCAAGCGTTACGCCGCCGGTGGCGAGTTCAGCATTCCGGTCACCGACACTGTGCTGGCCACTGCCGCCGGACGTTGGGACCAGTACAAATTCAGCGGCCGCAGCGAGCAGCAGAAAACCTACAACCTCGGCCTGGAATGGCGCCCGATCACCAGTCTGTTGCTGCGTGGCAGTTACGGCACCAGTTTCCGCGCGCCGGATCTGAACTACATCTACCAGTCCGACAGCAACGGTTACTACCCGGCGCAGATCGACTACTACGGTTGCAGCCAGGGCGTGCAGGGCGCGTGTGATCGCGGGCGAGTCGATTACACCCAGAGCGGCACCCCGGACCTTGAGTCCGAGCGCGGTAAATCCTGGACCTACGGTTTTGTCTGGTCGCCGTCGCGCAATTTCGATTTCTCCACGGATTTCTGGCGGGTCGAGATCGATGACCTGCTGACCACCGTCGACGAAAACCGCCTGTTGCAGCAAGAGAACGAATGCCGCAACGGCACCCAGGACATCAACTCGGCCAACTGCCAGTCGACCCTGGCGCGCATCGATCGCAACCCGGGCAATGCCGCGATTGATCCCAATCAGTTGCAGCGAGTGCGGGTCAATGCGATCAACGCCGCCAGCGAGCGGGTCAGTGGTCTGGACTTCAAGAGCAACATCCGCTGGGGCGCCGGCCAGTACGGCGCGTTCAGTTCGGCGCTGGGCTATACCCTGGTGCTTTCGCATTTCTACAAGGAGTCCGATGAGGCGCCGACTCAGGACTGGCGCACCTCGCGCACCAACTACGACTGGCGCAGCAAGGTCAACGCCAGCCTGACCTGGGATTACCAAAAGGCCACGGCGACGCTGATGGGCATTCGTTACGGCTCGGTGACCAATGGCGCGGGCGACGGGCGTTTGTCGCCATGGACGGTGTTCAACGCCAGCGCCCGCTACAAACTCAACGACCGCGCCAGTGTCGGCCTGACCGTGAACAATGTGCTCAACCAGATCAAGCACGACGACTCCGCCGGCTGGCCGTATTACCCGACCGGCAACTACGACCCGTACGGGCGGCAGTGGTGGCTGGATGTGAGTTATCACTTCGGCAGTTGAGCACGTGGAATATGTGAGTAACGTCCTACGGAAACGGGGGAGTTTTTTGCAGAAACGGGGATATTTCCGACGACAATCTCAGGTTGGTCGTCGGAAGCGTGATCTATAGCATCGGATATGACATTGAAGTCGTAAACGGCTTGGACGCTCAGGCCTCTGATAACGGATGGATTATGCGAACTCCCCACCTCGAATACGAAACGCCTGCTTATTCCCATCGCCTTCACTGGCGCACCGATCGTGCCAGATGCCCCATGGAGGATGTCGCGATGCCCAGCGTCAAGGTGCCCCGGCTGACGGGGGTAAAGAGGGCCGAGGGCAGACCTGTCGACGTGCTCGTCAATGGCCGGAACATAGGTGACGATGCCTTTCTGATCGTTGACCTGACCGACGAAGGTTTTGAGTTGAACGATGTCGTCAACATGCTTTCAACCTCTGAGCTTTATCTGCAAGGCGACATGGTCAAACGCATCACCGGCAAGTCGGTCAGCACCGTCCGGCGGTTACTGAAGGAAGGTAAGACGGTACGGCTTGACCCGCAGCAGAGCGTCGTCGCCTACCAATATGCGTTGGTGCTGGAAAAGGCCACTCGCGCCTTCGGGAGGCAGTCACGGGCCGAGGAGTGGCTGCGCAAGCCCAGCACCTACCTGAACGGTCGCGTCCCCGCTGAGTTTATTCGGCACTCACTGGGGTTTCAGATGGTGGAGCAGTATCTGGGGCAGCTAATATACGGGGTTTACACATGAATCCCTTGCCCTGGGACGAGCACTGGTATGCCTGGCGGCTGGATCCCGAGGTCTACGGAGGGACGTGGGACAGCGGGATGGGTTCAAATCTCAATGGTGGCCGATGGAACAAACCCGGACGACGAGTCGTTTATGCATCGGTCGATCCGTCGTCGGCCATTCTGGAGGTGGCAGCCAATCACAGCTTTGATGCGCTGGACAGTGAACCCTATGTACTCACGTGTTTTGAGGTCATCAACGAAGCAAAAGTGAAAATAGTGCAGCCTGAGGAAGTGCCGAATCCTTACTGGTTGAGCCCCGCCAAACCTTCACCCAATCAACAACTGTTTGCCGATTCGTTATTGGCAGAACATCCGTTTGTACTGATCCCCTCGGCGGCAACCCGCCATTCGTGGAATTTGCTGGTGAGCTGCGAATTGGCGGAGGGCCAGTTCAGGATGGTTTCTCAGGAGCGGTTTGGGCTGGATACCCGGTTGCTGAGGGAGATGGAACTGGTTTGATACACAGCTGGTTTTTTTGCATAACCTCATCACCCAACGGTCTAAATCGGGCTCTATAAAACCCTGCTGTCCATTGCACATCCCTGCATAAACCAAAACGCAGGGATGGCTGTTCATGATCCATTTTTCACCCGTTAGATCCCGTTTGAGCCTGGCCTTGCTGCTGGCGATCAATACCTTGCCGGCAGTTGCTGCCGACGAACCCACGACCCAGCTGCAACGGGTCGAAGTCACCGGCACCGCGATTCGCCGGGTCGATGCGGAAACCGCGGTGCCGGTCACAATCCTGCGAGTTGAAGAATTGCGCGAGCAGGGCGTGAGCACCACAGAAGAACTGGTGAGCCGGATTTCCGCCAACCAGTCCTCGGTCGGCTCCGGCCGCTCAGTGGGTTCGAGCAGCGGCGGGGCGTCGTATGCCGATTTGCGTGGCATCGGCCCGAACAAGACGCTGGTGCTGCTCAATGGCCGGCGCCTGAGCAACAACGCGACCAACGCGATCAATGGGTCCGGGGTTGACCTGAACACTATTCCGTTCGCCGCCATTGATCGCGTCGAAGTGCTACGTGACGGCGCTTCGGCGTTGTACGGCACCGATGCGATCGGAGGGGTGATCAACTTCATCACCAAGACCAGCCTCACCGAAGGCCAGCTCAGCACCAACTACGACACGCCGACTCATGCCGGCGGTGGTGAAAGTCGTAACTTCAGTGGCAGCTGGGGCTTTGGCGATTTGCAGAATGACCGCTTCAACGTGTTCGGTGTGGTCAGTTACGACAAGCAGCAACGCCTGGCTGCCGAGGATCGTGGCTACACCTACAACTATCAGCCCGGACGCGGTCTCGATTACACCTCCGGCACCGCATCGCCGGCGAACTGGAGTCAGGGCAGCAACGCCACCAACCCGTTGGCCGGTTCCGGTTGCAACGCGCCAGGATTGCTGGCGCGCAACGGCATCTGCCGCCAGAGCCTGTGGAACTACCTCGATCTGGTACCGGAAACCGAGAAGACCTCGGCTTTCGCCAAAGCCACCGGCAAGCTTGCGGACGATCACAATGTCAGCCTCGAATATTTCTGGGCGCGCAACGAAAACCGTACGCAGATCGGCCCTGGCACCTTGATGGGCAATCAGGTCAATCCCGGCACGACGTTCTATCCCGGTAACGGCATTACCCCCGGCCCCAGCGTTTTCGCCCTCGACCCGACGCAACCGGTGGATGTGAACTGGCGCGAAACCGCCGTCGGCGCGCGTCAGCATGAAGACGACAACACCGGCCAGCGTTTGCTGTTGAGCTTCGATGGCAGCGTGGTTGGGTGGGACTACAACGTCGGCGCGTCGTACAACCAGAACAAAGTGGTGAATGCCATTGAGGCCGGGTACGTCAACGACCGCGCCGTCAGTGCCGGTATCGCCAATGGCATCATCAATCCGTTTGGCGCGCAGACCGCTGCCGGGCAGGCGTTGCTGGCAGCCAATGCAGTGGACGGTGATTACTCGACGGCGGTCGGTCGGGTGAAGGCCATTGACGGGCGTGTCAGCCGCGAGATTGGCGATTGGTTCGGCGCCGGCCCGTCGGCGCTGGCGCTGGGTGGCGAATACCGCAAGGAAGATTTCCATCAGGACTTCGCCCAGTTCGCCGCCGACGTGCAGAGCCTGGGTGTCGACCCCAATGCCAGTGTCGCCGGGGATCGCAGCGTCTCGGCGCAGTACGCCGAGGTCAACGTGCCGGTACTCGACAGCCTGGAATTGTCCGCCGCCGTGCGCCACGACAAGTACAGTGACTTCGGCAGCACCACCAACCCGAAATACTCGTTCCGCTTCCAGCCATTCAAGGAGCTGGTGGTGCGTGGCGCCTACAGCGAGGGTTTCCGCGCGCCGTCGCTGTACGAGTTGTACAACCCGAACTTCACCACGTTCACCGTCGCCAACTACAACGACCCACGGCTGTGCGCTGGCGGTAATCCGAGCAACGGCGGCATCGCCAACCGCGACTGCGCCCAGCAGTTTTACAGCCGCACCGGTGGCAACACGGACCTGAGCCCGGAAACCGCGCGCAATGTCACCCTCGGTTTCGTCTATCAGCCGTTCGAGCGCCTGAGCACCGGGCTGGACTTCTGGTGGATCAACATTGCCAACCAGATCGCCGAATTCCCCGAGTCAGCGGTGTTCGAGAACCCGGAGCTGTACCCGGACCGCCTGGTGCGCAAGCCTGACGGCTCCATCGATCACATCGTCACGGGGCTGGCCAACCTCGGCAAGATCAAGACCAATGGTGTCGACGTCAGCTTCGACTACCGCTTGCCGAGCACCCCGTACGGCAACTTCGGTATCGGCCTGCAAGGCACCTATGTCAGCCGCTACGAGTACCAGCAGCAGCTCAAGGGCGACTACATCGACAAGCTTGGCGATTTTCGTGGCGGCGACTTTTCCTCGGCCGGCGCTGTGGCTCGTTGGCGCCACAGCCTGACCGGCAGCTGGAACTACGGCCCTTATGGCGTCGCCCTGACCAACCGCTACACCAGCGGTTACCACGACTCCGACCGTGAGACTCACGATTACGTCGGCTCGTACAACGTCTGGGATCTGGCCGGCACCTACACCTGGCGCAAAACCCTCAGCGTGACCCTCGGCGCGAAGAACCTGTTCGACCGCGAGCCGCAGTTCAGCAACCAGACCTACACCTTCCAGAGCGGCTACGACCCGAAGTACGGCGACCCGTTCGGGCGGACGCTGTACACGCGGGTCAATTACAAGTTCTGACCCGCTCTGTGTAGGAGCTTGTTGATCTTCAAAAGTCAAAAGATCGCAGCCTGCGGCAGCTCCTACAGGGAGCGGATTTCATGGAGGCGGCGGGTTTTAGTCACTTATTGATCTAAACCTGCCCTATAAAAATTGCCGGCCTGTTGCACATCACAGGTAGGCAGAAGGTTTGGTGATTGTTAGGGCGTCATTGCTGGCAAGCCAGCTCCCACAGGGATTTGTGAATATCGCAAAACGTGTGGGAGCTGGCTTGCCAGCGATGAGGCCATAAACAGCGCCGTGCAAAAAGGATCTGCCAATGTTCTCCAGGCTCATTCTGTTCAGCGCTTTTGCGCTGCTAAGCCCATTCAATTGGGCCGCTCCACAACCCGCGTTGACGGTCTACGGCGAAGCCCCCAAATACGCCCCGGACTTCCAGCACCTGGCTTACACCAATCCCGACGCTCCCAAGGGCGGGTCACTGCGCCGCTCCTCGCTGGAAAGCGGCCCGTTCGATCACCTGATTCCGTACATCGACAAAGGCACTGGCGTCGCCGAGATCGACGGCTGGCTCTACGCGCCGCTGGCCTATCGCAGCAAGGACGAACCCTACAGCGTCTACGGCCTGGTGGCGCAGCAGATGGAGCTGGATGCGGATCGCCGCTGGTTGCGCTTTTACCTCAACCCCAAGGCCCGGTTCGACGACGGCACGCCAATCACTGCCGAAGACGTGCGTTACACCTTCGAGCTGTTCACCACTCAGGGCAGCCTCAAATACCGCCAACAGTTTCGTGACGTCGCCGATGTCGTGGTGGAGTCGCCGACGCAAGTGCGCTTCAACTTCAAGAACAACGACAGCCGCACCTTGCCACTGGATCTGGCGACACTGCCGGTGCTGCCCGAACACTGGTGGCGCACGCGTGACTTCGCCGAGGGCGCCGGTTTCGAGATCCCGCCGGGCAGCGGCCCGTACCGGATCAGCGCGGTGGATGCCGGGCGTAGCGTGAAATTTCAGCGCGTTGCCGACTGGTGGGCCAAGGACCTGCCGATCACGCGCGGCCTGTATAACTTCGATCACTTGAGTGTGGAGTTCTTCGCCGACACCGATGTTTCACGGCAAGTGCTCAAAGCTGGCGGCTTCGACTACAACCGCGAATTTTCCGCGACCAGTTACACCATCGGCTATGCCGGGGCGGCGCTGGAGCAGGGCAAACTGCTCCGCGAACATCTGGCGCCAGGTGCCGCGCAAGGTTCGCAGGGTTTCGTGTTCAACCTGCAAAAACCGCTGTTTCAGGATCGCCGGGTGCGGCAGGCGATCGCCATGCTCTGGGATTTCGAATGGAGCAACCGGCAGATGATGCGCAGCATGTACTTGCGGCAGCGCAGTTACTTCTCGCACAGCGCATTGGCCGCCACCGAGTTGCCGGACGCCGAGGAACTGAAAATCCTCGAACCGTGGCGCGGCAAGATCCCCGACGAGGTGTTTACCCAAGTCTTCGAAGCGCCGAAAACCGACGGCAGCGGCAACATTCGCGCCGAGCAGTTACAAGCCCTGAAACTGCTCGAAGCCGCCGGCTGGAAACCCCGTGGCGATCAGTTGGTGAATGCCAAAGGCGAGCCACTGCAGTTCACCTTTCTCAACGGTCAGAAGGGTTTTGAACGGCTGCTGCTGCCGTTCAAGCGCAACCTGGCACAGATCGGTGTCGGCTTCGATATTCGCCAGGTCGACACCGCGCAATACACCAACCGCGTGCGCAATCGCGACTACGACATGATCGTCGTGGGTTACCCGGTGAGTCAGGTGCCGGGGCGCGAGATGTTCAATTACTTCGGCTCTGACGGCGCCGACGATCCCGGCTCGAATAACTACATGGTGCTGCGTGATCCGGCGGTCGATGCCTTGCTCGAAGGGCTGGTGCAGGCCGACAACCGCGAAAGCCTGCTGCGCCATGCCCATGCCCTGGATCGGGCGTTGCAGTGGGGTTACTACTGGATTCCCAATTACTACCCGCCGGGAATTTCCACGGTGTGGTGGAACCGTTTTGGCCGCCCGGCGACAGCGCCGCTGTATGACGCCGGGCTCGATACCTGGTGGGAAATCAGCCCGACCGCGTTGACCGCCACGCAGCTGCAGCAACAGCAAAAGGAGTATGCGCATGTGGGGCTATAGCCTGCGGCGTCTGCTGCTGATCGTGCCGACTTTGCTCGCTATTCTGCTGGTCAATTTCGTGATCGTGCAGGCCGCGCCGGGTGGCCCGGTGGAGCAGGCCATCGCGCGCTTGCAGGGCATCGGAGTCGGCGCAACGGTGGGCGGCGGTCATGTCGAAACCATTGGCGGCGAATCCCGCGCGACCCGAGGCCTGGACCCGAAACTGGTGGCCGACATCGAGCGTCAGTACGGCTTCGACAAACCCGCCGGTGAACGCCTGTGGCTGATGCTCAAAAGCTACGCGCACCTGGATTTCGGTCAGAGCTTTTTCCGTGGTGCCAGCGTCACCGAACTGATCTGGCAGAAGCTGCCAGTGACCTTGTCGCTGGGCTTGTGGGCCACGCTGATCACTTATCTGGTGTCGATTCCGCTGGGCATTCGCAAGGCCGTGCATAACGGTTCGGCGTTCGATGTCTGGAGCAGCGTGGCGATCATCATCGGCTACGCGATGCCGGGGTTTCTGTTTGCGCTGTTGTTGATCATCGTGTTTGCCGGCGGTTCCGCGCTGGACTGGTTTCCGGTACGCGGGCTGGTCTCCGACAACTTCGCCGAGCTGTCGCCGTGGGCCAAGGTTGCCGATTACTTCTGGCATCTGGTGCTGCCGGTCACCGCGCTGGTGATCGGCGGATTCGCCACGCTGACCATCCTCACCAAAAACAGCTTTCTCAACGAAATCTCGCGCCTGTACGTGGTGACGGCACGAGCCAAGGGCCTGAGCCAGCGTCAGGTGTTGTACGGCCATGTGTTTCGCAACGCGATGCTGCTGGTGGTCGCCGGATTACCGCAGGCACTGGTGACGGTATTTTTCGGCGGCTCATTGCTGATCGAAGTGATCTTCTCCCTCGATGGCCTCGGCCGTCTCAGTTACGAGGCGGCGGTGTCGCGTGACTACCCGGTGGTGTTCGGTTCGTTGTTCATCTTCACCCTGTTCGGCCTGCTGATAAAACTGCTCGGCGACCTGTGCTACACGCTGGTCGACCCGCGCATCGACTTCACCGCGAGGACTGCCTGATGCTGACCTTATCTCCCATCGGACAGCGGCGCTGGGCGCGGTTCAAGGCGCATCGGCGTGGCTGGTGGTCGTTGTGGCTGTTTCTGCTGTTGTTCGGTCTGAGCCTGGGCGGCGAGCTGATCGCCAATGACAAACCGCTGCTGGTCGAGTATCAGGGCCAGTGGTACTTCCCGGCGTTCAAGCGCTACACCGAGCAGGATTTCGCTGGCGAACTGCCGTTCCAGCCGGACTATCGCAGCGCGCAGGTGCGGCAACTGATCGAAGAGCACGGCGGACGGATGTGGTTTGCGCCGATCCCGTTCGGTTTCGATACGGTGAATTACGACCTGAGCGAGCCGGCACCGAGCCCGCCGAGCGCCGAGAACTGGCTGGGCACCGACGATCAGGCGCGGGATGTGCTCGCGCGGGTGATCTTCGGCACGCGGGTGTCGTTGCTGTTTGCCTTGGCGCTGACCTCTGCCAGTGCGCTGATCGGCATCGCTGCCGGCGCCTTGCAAGGCTATTACGGCGGTTGGGTCGATCTGCTTGGGCAGCGGTTGCTGGAGGTATGGTCGGGGCTGCCGGTGTTGTACCTGTTGATCATTCTGTCCGGATTTGTCGAGCCGAATTTCTGGTGGCTGCTGGGAATCATGGCGCTGTTTTCCTGGCTGAGTCTGGTGGATGTGGTGCGCGCCGAGTTTCTGCGCAGCCGCGGTCTGGAATACGTGAAAGCCGCGCGGGCGTTGGGCGTTGGCGATGTGCAGGTGATCTGTCGGCACATCCTGCCCAATGCGATGAGCGCGACCCTGACCTATCTGCCGTTCATTCTCACCGGGGCGATTGCGACCTTGTCGGCGCTGGATTTCCTCGGTTTCGGCATGCCCGCCGGCAGCGCCTCGCTGGGCGAACTGATCGGCCAAGGCAAGAGCAATCTGCAAGCGCCGTGGTTGGGGCTGACGGCGTTTTTTGCCCTGGCGCTGATTCTTTCTCTGTTGGTGTTCATCGGTGAGGCTTGCCGAGATGCTTATGATCCAAGGACTTGAGATGAGCGAAAACCTGATCGAAATACGCAACCTGCGTGTGGCATTCAACGGCCAGCCTGTGGTGCATGGCATCGACCTCGATATTCGTCCGGGCGAATGCCTGGCACTGGTCGGCGAGTCCGGCTCGGGCAAATCGGTGACCGCTCACAGCATCCTGCAATTGCTCGACCCGAACATCACGCGGCTCGATGGCAGCATTCGTTATGCCGGCGAAGAGCTGCTCGGCGTGCATGAGCGTTATCTGCGCCAGTTACGCGGCAACCGTATCGCGATGATTTTTCAGGAGCCGATGAGTTCGCTGAATCCACTGCATACGATCGAGCGGCAACTCGGCGAGAGCCTGGCGCTGCACAAAGGCCTGGCGGGCGCGCAGGCCCGTGAACGGATGCTTGAACTGCTCGAACTGGTCGGCATTCAGAAGCCGCGCGAACGGCTCAAGGCCTATCCGCATCAACTCTCCGGCGGCCAGCGCCAACGGGTGATGATCGCCATGGCGCTGGCCTGTGAGCCGCAATTGTTGATCGCAGACGAACCCACCACTGCGCTGGACGTGACGGTGCAGCGCAGGATTCTGTTGCTGCTCAAGAAATTGCAGCAGCGCCTGGGCATGGCGCTGCTGATCATCAGCCATGACCTCAATCTGGTGCGCACCCTCGCGCAACGGGTGGCGGTGATGCGCGGTGGACGGATCGTCGAGCAGGCGCCGTGCGAGCAGTTGTTCAGTGCGCCGCAGCATCCTTACAGCATTGAATTGCTGAATGCCGAGCCGGGCGGGCATGCCTTGTGTCTCGACGCGACAGAGGACTTGTTGCAAGTTCGCGATCTGAAGGTGCGTTTTCGTCTGAGCGGCGGTTGGCTGCGGCGCAACACCTGGCTGGACGCGGTGAAGGGCATCGATCTGAATCTGCAGCGCGGCAAAACGCTGGGGATTGTCGGCGAGTCGGGCTCGGGCAAGTCGACATTGGGCCAGGCGATTCTGCGTCTGATCGACGCCGAGGGCAGCATTCACTTTGCCGGTGAGGCGCTGCAGCAGTTGAGCGGCAAGCAACTGCGACCCCTGCGCAAGCGCCTGCAAGTGGTGTTTCAGGATCCGTTCGGCAGCCTCAGCCCGCGCCTGTGTGTGGAGCAGAT
Organism: Pseudomonas sp. m6p; assembly: GCF_055760375.1. NCBI lineage: Bacteria > Pseudomonadati > Pseudomonadota > Gammaproteobacteria > Pseudomonadales > Pseudomonadaceae > Pseudomonas > Pseudomonas sp. m6p. Next base: position 2,850,853 of record NZ_CM147084.1, on the reverse strand, counting down.
CATTGCCGAGGGTCTGCAGGTGCACAGCGATTTGAATGCTGCCGAGCGCGAACAGACGGTGATCGACGCGCTGCGCGAGGTCGGCCTCGATCCGGCAACCCGACATCGTTATCCGCACGAATTTTCCGGCGGACAACGCCAACGGATTGCAATCGCCCGGGCGCTGGTGCTCAAACCGGATCTGATCTTGCTCGATGAGCCGACCTCGGCGCTGGATCGCACGGTGCAGAAGCAGATCGTTGCTTTATTGCGGCGACTGCAGGAAGAGCATGGGCTGACTTATCTGTTCATCAGTCATGACCTGGCGGTGGTGCGGGCGTTGGCCCATGATCTGATTGTGATGAAGGAGGGGGAGGTGGTGGAGCGGGGGGAGGCCAGTGCGCTGTTCAGTGCGGCGCAACATCCCTACACGCAGGAGTTGCTGGCGGCATCCATTGTGGAGGCGAGGCTGGCGCGAAATCCTGTAGGAGCTGTCGAGTGAAACGAGGCTGCGATCTTTTGATCTTGATCGTTAAAAGCAAGATCAAAAGATCGCAGCGTGCCGCAGCTCCTACAGGGGCCAGACGCAAAAATCCCGCCACAGGGGCGGGATTTTCTTCAAACCGAACGCAAGTCTTACGACGGGAACAGCTCGGACAGCTTCATCGACAGCATCATGTCGCCTTCAACGCGCAGTTTGCCGCCCATGAACGCTTGCATGCCGTCGGTTTCACCGCTGACGATGTCTTTCAGCGTTGCACTGTCCAGTACCAGCGTGCAGTTGGCGTTGGCGTTTTCGCCTTCCTGAATGTCGCAAGTACCGTCTTTGACGATCAACGCGTAGTGCTTGTCTTCGTCGGTGATGTTGAAACCGAAGACCAGATCCAGACCGGCAGCGGCGGCTGGGTTGAACTTGGCTTGCATCGCTTTTACGGCATCAGCTACGGAGGTCATGGTTCGATCCTTATGGGTTGATTGCAGCAGGGTCACAGTTATCCGGACTCAACGGTAAGTGATGAGTTCCGGGGCCTTCAGCAGTTGCAGATGCGCATGACTGTTGAAGGAAGCCAGAGTCACCTCGCGACCGCGGAATTTCAGCTGGTTGAGCGAGGTGTTGACGATTTGCCAATTCAGTTCAAAGGCCTGCCTGGCCGGTATTTGGGTAATCAGGTGGAGCAGGGCGGTAATGGTGCCGCCGGAGGTGAATACGGCGATTTTCTGATTGCTGTCGGCTTGTTCGAGGATGCGCTGGAGCCCCCCCTGAACCCGTTCGACGAAACCCAGCCAGCTTTCCAGCCCCGGGGTGTCATGGGTGCCGGCCAGCCAGCGCTCGATGACCAGCGCGAAGATGCGCTGGAACTCGGCGCGGTTCTGCGCAGCGTTGCGCAGGATGTCGATGGCTTCCGGCTCGTCCTCCAGCATGGCGGGGATCAGCGCACGAATCACTGCGTCGGCGTCGAACTCGTTGAACGCAGAGTCGGTCTCCAGCGTCGGTACCGAAAGGCCCTTGGCGCTGAATTGCTCCAGCGCGCTGCTGGCCGTGTGTTGCTGGCGGCGCAGGTCGCCCGCCAGGCAGCGATCGAAACGGATTCCAAACTCGGCCAGGTGCTGGCCGAGGATTTCTGCCTGGCGCACACCGATGGGCGACAGGACGTCATAGTCGTCTGCACCAAAGGAGGCCTGGCCATGTCGAATCAGATAGATGCTGCCCACGTCCGCGTCATCCCGGTACGTTGAAGGTTGTGGCGAGGTTATGAGGATGATGGAGTGCTGTCAATGAAAAAACATACGCTTGTTTGAAATGCTCGTTACAGGCCTGTTGCCAGAGGTTTCACGGCTGGCCGAGGAGGCGGCGCATGGGTATGCTGGAACCATCCCGCGCGTGTTTTTGCATCCGCGCATTGTTTTAAGGAGTCTCTGTGGAGTTTTTCACCGAATACGCCAGCTTCCTGGCCAAGACCGTAACGCTGGTGGTCGCCATTCTGGTGGTGCTCGCCAGTTTTGCTGCATTGCGCAGCAAGGGCCGGCGCAAGTCGTCCGGGCAGTTGCAGGTCAGCAAGCTCAACGATTTCTATAAAGGCTTGCGTGAGCGCCTGGAGCAGACCCTGCTCGACAAGGATCAGCTCAAGGCCCTGCGCAAGGGCCAGGCCAAATCGGAGAAGTCCGAGAAGAAGCAAAAGAACAAACCCGAGGCCAAATCCCGGGTGTTCGTGCTGGATTTCGACGGTGATATCAAGGCCTCGGCCACCGAGAGCCTGCGTCACGAAATCACTGCATTGCTGACCCTCGCCACGCCGAAGGACGAAGTGGTGCTGCGCCTGGAAAGTGGCGGTGGCATGGTGCACAGCTACGGTCTGGCCTCATCGCAACTGGCGCGGATCCGTGAGGCCGGCGTGCCGTTGACCGTGTGCATCGACAAGGTCGCCGCCAGCGGCGGTTACATGATGGCGTGCATCGGCGAAAAGATCATCAGCGCCCCGTTCGCGATTCTCGGCTCGATCGGGGTAGTCGCGCAGCTGCCCAACGTCAATCGTCTGCTGAAAAAGCACGACATCGATTTCGAAGTGCTGACCGCGGGTGAGTACAAGCGCACCCTGACCGTATTCGGCGAAAACACCGAGAAGGGCCGGGAGAAGTTTCAGGAAGACCTGGACATCACCCACCAGTTGTTCAAGAACTTCGTGGCCCGTTATCGGCCACAACTGGCCATCGATGAAGTGGCTACCGGAGAAGTCTGGCTGGGTGTCGCGGCGCTGGACAAACAGTTGGTCGATGAACTCAAGACCAGCGACGAATACCTGGCCGACAAGGCGAAGAAAGCCGAGGTCTACCACCTGCATTACGCCGAGCGCAAAAGCCTGCCGGAACGCATCGGCATGGCCGCCAGTGGTTCGGTGGAGCGCGTGTTGGTGAACGGCTGGAGTCGCCTGACCCAGCAACGCTTCTGGTAAGCCACTTGTATAAAAGGCCCTTCATTGTTCTGCAATGAAGGGCCTTTTTTATTGAGGTGGTATATATGTATTTTTTAAGTTTGAAATGTTGATTGTGCGACCTTTGGTTTGATCTGTTATTCGCGCTTTTATAAAGAGTTCGGCTCGTTAAGCTGATGACTCCTTTAAGTGCTTGAGATCATCATGTCCTCGTCAGCCGATATAACTACCCCAGCCACGCCAACTTCAGAACAGAAAGGCCTCTTTTTTGATTTGATCAAAAAGAATGCACCGTCCTGGATATTGGCGGCTCCCGAGGCGTTGCGCCGCGAACTCTACGACAGCCTCATTGAAAGTCATCGCACGCGCAGTACCGCAGGCGAACTCCTGAACAAACTGCAGTCGCCCGAGCAGTTTTGCTCGCCCTTGCTGGCCAAGGCAATGTCCGACAAGCTGTCCATGCCACTGGACGTGTCCGGCGTGGTATTTCAACACGTGCGTTCAACGTCGAGCCTGCTGGGACTGCGCAAAAAACTGGTGCTGCCGATCAATCGCGATCTGCTGGTCGCCGCGTGCGAGAACTTCGAATCCCGCGAAACCGAGGCGAATAACTACAGCGACACTTCACTGATCTATATCCCGCAGGAACTGAACGGTGGCGTGGCTTCGATATTGCCAATACAACCCCATGAGTTTGCGCGATTGTGCCGGACACTGGACCTGGGCAAGCAATATCAGACTCATCTTGAATCGGTATTTGAACTTAACGTCGAATCGAGCAATGTGCTTAGCCAGTGCGCTGCCCATGTGCGAAGTTGTTTTGATGTGGATCGGCATATTGCGCTGATGAGAAAACATATCAGCACGTCGGTTCATCAAATGTTGAAGTCCGTGAAGGACGGCGACAGCACGATCAAACTGGGGGAAAACACCCTGGGGTATCAGAGTCTGGAAATGTTCAACATGACCCTGCATGGCCCACTGTTCATCGGACCTGTCAGTGAGCACGCCGACGATGATTATCGCTGTGTCGTTTACCTGCCGGGCGATCCGCTGCATCCGCTGAAAGAATATGCCTCGTTCACCGACTTTGAGGTCGAGTTGAGCAGACGCCTGAAAAATCCGGCGTTCAAGACGTTTTTCATGGGCTTCCTGAAGCTGGGCGAGCGCGCGGCCTTTCAACAGGAACTGAACATTCGCTTGTACCCCGGGGGCAGTTCACTACTGACGAGCTCCGGCACCTACGTGACGTTGACGGGTGTCGATATCGAGGGCGATCCCTTTACCCGGATACATCGTCAGCAGGTTGCGCGGACTTTGGCCGATGCCCGGCTTCTGGTGGTTCCCACGGATGATGAAGACGAGAAAACCCGCCTCGCACGCCTGGAGACTTTCAAGGAAATCGGTATCAATCTACTGCTGGTCGCGGCCTCATTTTTGCCCGGAGTGGGTGAAGTGCTGTTGACGCTGGGCACTCTGCAGCTCCTGTCGCACGTGTATGAGGGCATTGCCAGCTGGACCCGTGGCGAGCAGGAGCAGGCCACGGATCACCTGTTCGATGTCATCGAAAACATCATTCTGATGGCTGCTTTCGCTGCCGGGACGAAAGCCATCGGGGCAGCCTATAAAACCGTCAGGTCATCGGCCTTCATCGAACGTTTGATTGCGGTCAATCCGGGCGGTGGACGCTTACGTCTGTGGAAGCCGGATCTCAGGGCTTATCGTCAGCTTCGGCGGTTGCCCAAAGGATTGCCCGTCGATGAGCGCGGACTGCGTTGGTTCGAGGGACAGGCTTACGTCACCCTCGACACCGTTCGGTACGCGGTGCATCAGCAACCTGAAACCGAATTGTGGGAAGTGCTGCCTCCACCGGGCGCAGCAGAAGGCTACCGTCCGTTGCTCGAAACCAATGACCGCGGTGCCTGGCGCCATGACTCGGAGCGGGTGCAGGAGTGGGGGCGGCTGACGTTGTTTCGTCGTTTCGGCTACGCCAGAGAAGCGATCCCGGACGCCGTGGCGACGCGTGTTCTGGCGGTCAGTGGACTTGATGACAGCGTGTTGCGGCAGGTGCATATCGATCAGGTGCAGACCCCGGCACTGCTGGTCGATACCGTGCAACGTTTCATGGCGGACGCTGCAGTCAGGGCGTTTATCGAACAATTGCAGGCGCCGAGTGCTGCAGCGTTGGCCGATCCTGATCTGCAGTTGCATGTGCTCACCGCCGCGGTGAAATGGCCCTCCGATAACGCAATCAGCGTGGTCAACGCATTGGAGTACCCAGTCAACCGTTACGGTTCGCAAACCGCCAAGAGCGTTATCCGGCTGACTGAGGACGCGCTGCACAACGGTCAGTTACACCGTTCGCTGCTGTCGAAGCTTTCGCGCAATCAGCGAGAAAGCCTGCTCGGCAACGCGTCGACGAACACTGAAGTGCAAGCGCAGGAACTGGCGCGGATCATTGCCGAACAGGCTCAAACCGCGCGCCCCGATTTGTTCCGGCGGGTATACCAGCGTAGCCAAGTCCCAAGTCATCCCCGGGTCGCGGTACTGATGCAACACTTTTCCGAGCTGCCCGCCAGTGCCGCCGAAGAGCTGGTGAACAATGCGTTCAGTGGCGAATGGCACGAGCTGGACGCGAAACGCGTGCCCTTGCGGCTGGCGGAGGAGGCCCGGCGTTATCAGCAGATGATCCGTGTCTGTCGCGCCTACGAAGGTCTGTATCTCGACGGAGTGGGAGGGCAGTACACCAATCGACTGGTGCTCGATGCACTCAAACACCTCCCGGGCTGGTCGGACGCCGCGTTCGTGCAAATACTCGAATGGACCGCGACCCATGATTCGGCAGCCGCGATTGGACCGAAGACAGCGAGCGAGCGCACGGTGGTCAGCGTGTTCGAGGATCGCATCAACGTTATCCAGGGCAGCGACGCACCGCTTGTCACATTCACCAGGCGCACCCGCGAACACTATTTCAGGGCGCTCTGGATGGGGCTTTCGACACAGCGCAGGACGGCGCTGGGCGTACAGGCGGAAAATGGTGCCGCCATGCTGCAGGAAAAAATTACCCGAGCGGCGCAGGAGCGACGGACGATCTTCGCGCACACCGTTGGCGCGCGTCTCGGAGAGCTGTCACCCATGGGACTGGCCGAACGTCCTGCCATTGTGTCGAGTGCGGCCTCCGGCGAAGTTACCAACGTCATGGTGCGCCGGGCCCTGGAGCTTTATCCGATGCACACCCCGGCGCAGATTCATCGTTTGCTCAACGCCTTGGGCACTAATGAAATCAAGGTGCTGATGAAGCTCGAAGCACTGCGGCTGGAGTTTTTCGCGCTCAGGGAAACCTTGAGTCGCTGGGTCAGCCGTCAGACTTGGCACCTGAGCGCCGATGGCACACGGCAGCCGACTTCCCGTGGCAGCAAGCTGCGTGCCATGCGCGCGATCATTCGCAGTTGGCGCAAAGAGCCGGGGAATGTGGCTGCAGACCAAAGTTTATATGGCACCTTGCGGTTCGCGCCGGAGCCTTTGGGGGAGCTGCCGTCGGTGGTGGCCGATTTCAGCCATGTCGGGCGGGTCATCATGGACGGAGTAATGCCCGATGCCGGACTAAACAATTTTCTGCGCAACTTCAGCCAGTTGCGCAGTCTGTCGCTGAGCGACAATCAGTTGAGCCAGTTACCCGAGTCGCTGGAGCGAATACGCTGGCTGACGCATCTGGACCTGAGCAGCAATCGCCTGCAGTCCTCTGAAGCATCGCTTGCTCAATTGGGGCGGATGAAAGACCTGCGGGTGCTGCACCTTGATTTCAACCCGAACCTGGCGCAGCTGCCCGATCTCGGTGGGCTGGCGCATCTTGAGCAGTTGACCGTGCGCGCAAGCCGGATGACACATTGGCCACCGCGCCTGTCCGGGCTGCGTCGATTGCAGTTGCTGGATCTGCGCGACAACCTTATTGAAACCTTGCCAGCACAGGCGTTCGACACTACCCAATTGCCGCAGATAATTCGCTTGCACGGCAATCCGTTGTCCTCCGACACGCTGAAAAACATCGCGACTTATCAGCAGACCTCCAATGGTCGTTTTGGTGTGACGGCCATGGAGGGGCGCAAATCTCCACTGCAAACCGTGGCGCGGGAAGATCAAAGCGTGCAGTGGCTGGCTGGGGAAAGTGCCAGCGTGGCGTCGTCCCGGCGCGAGGTATGGGAGGCGCTGCGCGCGTTACCCGATTCCACGGATTTTTTCCAAGTGCTGTTGCAACTGGTGCACACCGCGGAATTCACCCGCGTGTATCCGCATTTGCGTCAGCGTGTCTGGGATGTGGTGGACGCGGCTGCCGGCGATCAGCGCCTGCGCCGGTCATTGTTCAGTGCGGCGCGCAGTGCCAGGGTCAGTGTCGACGGGTACAGCGCGTTGTTCAGCGAAATGGAAGTGCTGGTCTTGTGTTTCCGTGCGAGGGCGGCAGCTACCGCCGGTGTGCAGGCGCTGGAAGAGCAACTGGTGAGTCTGCTCAAGGGCCTGTTCCGTTTGCACGAAGTGGAAAGCCTGGCGCTGGCGGACATCAGCGCACGTTTTCACACCGCGCCGATGGACTACGATCAGGCGCTGCAAGTCAGCCTGGCCTATCGGGTGGGTCTGGCGCAACGCCTGAACCTGCCGGCGCAACCGCGAACGCTGAGCAGCCCCTTGACTGTCGAGGTGTCGCCGACCGTTCTGGATCAGGCCTTTCAACAGGTGCTCAAGACCGAGAGCAGCGGCGCCTTACGCGACTGGAGCATGGCGCAAACATTCTGGGTCGAGTATCTGGAGTCGGCCCACAGTGATCGGTTTTCCGCAGTGAACGAACAGACGTCGCGGGCGATGGCTCAATTGGAAGGGCAGATCGAACTGACGCGCGAGGCGGCCTCGACGCAGATGAATGCCATCCTCGACAACTTCGGTAATCAGCGCCGGGAATTGATCGGGCAACTGACGGATCAGGCATTGGCACGCCACGCCGAACCTGACGTGTCAAAGGCCGCGACGGCTGAAATGCTGGAGGCTTGATGAGGCGTCGCTTGCACGCAACGCTTGGCGTTAACGCCCGGAATGAACAACGCCTTGAGCCCGATTGCAGGCTCAAGGCGTTTTTCGATCAGCGACGACGGAACAGCGGCAGCGGTTCGTCGGTGGCGGCCTGATAAGTGACCGAGAAGTCCTTCAGGCTTTCCAGTGCTTCGTACGGGTCTTTGTCGGCGCGCAAGGCGAACGCGTCGAAACCGCAGCGGTGCATGTAGAACAACTGGTCACGCAGCACATCGCCAATTGCCCGCAGTTCGCCTTTGAAACCGTAACGGTCGCGCAGCAGGCGGGCGTTGGAGTAGTTGCGGCCGTCGGTGAAGGCCGGGAAGTTCAGCGCGATGACCTGGAATTCGGCCACGTCGTCACCGATTTCCTCGGCTTCTTCATCTGCGTCCAGCCACACACCCAGTCCGCCGTCGCGGGCCTTGAGCATGCGGCTGTGTTCACGCCAAAGCTGCAAAGGAACGATCAGATCGTCGCAATTGCTGATGTCGTCGATGTTGAAATCTTTCGGCAGCAGGTGCCAGGTTTCGTCGACGACTTCGTTGTTCTTAATGATTCGCTGCATAGACGCGTTCCTTGAAGAGGTCGATGCCAATACGCTGGTAGGTGTCGATGAAGCGCTCGTCTTCGGTACGTTGTTCAACGTACACGTCGATCAGCTTCGAGATCACGTCCGGCATGTCGTCCTGAGCAAAGGACGGGCCGAGAATCTTGCCCAGGCTCGCGTCACGGCTGGCGCTGCCACCGAGGGATACCTGGTAGAACTCTTCACCTTTCTTGTCCACCCCGAGAATGCCGATGTGACCGACGTGGTGGTGACCGCAGGCGTTCATGCAACCGGAGATGTTCAGGTCCAGCTCGCCGATGTCGAACAGGTAATCCAGGTCGTCGAAACGGCGCTGGATCGATTCGGCGATCGGGATCGACTTGGCGTTGGCCAGCGAGCAGAAATCACCGCCCGGGCAGCAGATGATGTCGGTCAGCAGGCCGATGTTTGGCGTGGCGAAACCGCTTTCACGCAGTTCGCCCCACAGGGTGAACAACTGGCTCTGCTCGACGTCGGCCAGAATGATGTTCTGCTCGTGGGACGTGCGCAGTTGGCCGAAGCTGTAGCGCTCGGCCAGGTCGGCGACGGCGTCGAGCTGCTTGTCGGTGATGTCGCCCGGGGCAACGCCGGTGGGTTTCAGCGACAGGGTCACCGCGACATAGCCCGGCTTTTTGTGCGCCAGGGTGTTGCGCGAACGCCAGCGGGCGAAACCCGGATGCTCTTTGTCGAGTTCGGCCAGGTCGGCAGTCTGGTTCTCCAGAACCTTGTAGTCCGGATCGACGAAGTGCTTGGCGACGCGATGCAGTTCGGCTTCGGTCAGTGTGGTCTGGCCGCCGCGCAGGTGCTCCATCTCGGCATCGACTTTTTGCGCGAAGACTTCGGGGGTCAGCGCCTTGACGAGGATCTTGATCCGCGCCTTGTATTTGTTGTCGCGACGGCCATAGCGGTTGTACACACGCAGGATGGCGTCGAGGTAGCTCAACAGGTCCTGCCACGGCAGGAACTCGTTGATGAATGCGCCGACCACCGGGGTACGGCCCAGGCCACCGCCGACCAGTACACGGAAACCCAGTTCGCCGGCGGCGTTGTGGACCGGCTCGAGGCCGATGTCGTGAACTTCGATGGCGGCACGGTCAGCGGTCGATCCGTTGACGGCAATCTTGAATTTGCGTGGCAGGTAGGCGAATTCCGGGTGGAATGTAGTCCACTGACGGACGATTTCGCACCATGGGCGCGGGTCGATCACTTCATCGGCGGCGACACCGGCGAACTGGTCGGTGGTGACGTTGCGCAGGCAGTTGCCGCTGGTCTGGATCGCGTGCATTTGCACAGTGGCCAGTTCCGCGAGGATGTCCGGGATGTCTTCCACCGCCGGCCAGTTGAACTGCACGTTCTGCCGGGTACTGATATGGGCGTAGCCCTTGTCGTAGTCGCGGGCAATCTTCGCCATCATGCGCACCTGACGGGAAGTCAGTTGGCCGTAAGGCACCGCCACGCGCAACATCGGCGCAAAACGCTGGATGTACAGGCCATTTTGCAGGCGCAGGGGGCGGAATTCTTCTTCGCTCAGCTCACCTGCCAGATAGCGTCGGGTCTGATCACGGAACTGCTTGACGCGGTCCTCGATGATCCGCTGATCGTACTCGTCGTATACGTACATATAAGTCCTGTTCTCAGGCTTTGGGCTACTCGGAAAACGCTGCGTTTTCGCTTGCTGGAGTCCGATGGTGCCTCTGCAATTACGCGCGCACGGCCGCGCACTCCCTAACGGAGCCGGGGCAATATACCCGTTTGCAGTTATGCGCAAAAGTGATGTTTGAGTATATGTAAAGAACCAAATCGCCTAACGAGAATAGTTGTTGATTAACCCACATTTGTCGCGGGGACAATCATCGTCTTAACTGTGATCGAGTCTTTCTGCAATCACCGATAAAACCGACAAGAGGCGATGCAATGAGCAATCCGACCAAGGCAAAGAAAAGCGATAGCAGTGTCGATGCATGGGCCATTCTGTTCCTGATTATTCTGGTCGTAGGGACAGCGGTATTCTGGGTCAGCCATCAGTAAACGACCGATCCGGGTCCGCTTCCGACGATTGTCGGACAAAAAACGGGATCAGGCGTCAATAGCCGCTGATTCGGGGGCTATAATGCGCGGCCATTTTTCCTTGGGCCCGGGTCTTTCATGTTGAAGTTTTTCTGTCTCAGCCTCCTGCTGTTCGGTGCGGTTTTCGGATCCGCAGCCCGGGCCGAGTCGGTGCTGTTCCTCAACCCGGGTACGACTCAGGAAGCGTTCTGGGTCAGCTATTCGCAATTCATGCAAGCGGCGGCCCACGACCTGGGCGTCGATTTGCAGATCCTTTATTCCCGACGCCAGCCCGAACTCACCGTGGCCCAGGCCAGGATTGCCCTGCAGGGACCGAACCGTCCCGACTACCTGATGTTCGTCAACGAGCAGTACGTTGCACCACAGATCCTGCGCCTGGCGGAAGGCAGCGGGGTCAAGCTGTTCATGGTCAACGCGGTGCTGACCGCCGATCAGCAGGCGCTGGTCGGCGAGCGTGCCGATCGCATTGGCAGCCTGGTGCCCAATGACGAGGAGGGCGGCTACCTGATGATGAAAGAGTTGATTCGCTTGCATCCGCCAGTGGCGCGAGACGAGCCGATCGAAGTGCTGGCGTTTTCCGGCCTGAAGATCACGCCGTCGGCGCAATTGCGCGAGCGCGGCATGCAGCGCGCCTTGGCCGAACATCCTCAGGTGCGCCTGCGACAACTGGTGTACAGCGGCTGGACACGGCAGCGCGCCTACGAACAGGCGCGGCAACTGGTCAGCCGGTATCCGAAGGTGTCACTGGTGTGGTCGGCGAATGACGAGATGGCGTTCGGCGCCATGCGCGCGTTTGCCGAAGCGGGCAAGGTGCCGGGCAAGGACGTGCTGTTCAGTGCGGTCAATACCTCATCCGAGGCGTTGCAGGCGGTGATCGATGGACGCCTGAGCGCACTGGTGGGCGGTCATTTCACCCTCGGTGGCTGGGCGCTGGTGGAGTTGCATGACTATGACCAGGGCGTCGACCTGGCCCGTTACGGCGGTCGTGATCGCCAGGTGCCGTTGCTGCAACTGATCGACAAGCATCAGGCCCGGCAGATTCTGGCCATGGGCTCGACACCGGGTTACGGGGTGAGCTTTCGCAAGCTGTCCGCCAAGGGGCGTCCGGCCTCGTATCGTTACCCGTTCGACCTGCAGACCCTGATGCACTGACCGCCCTCAGACCCCGGCGAAATGCAGCACCAGCTTGACGATGGCAAACAGGGTCAGGGCGAACACGGCGGTGAAGCCGATCCCCAGGATCACGAAGTGGCTGGGCTTGCCATGGGTGAAGTCCCTTGCCCGATTCTTCCCGCTTTGCACGCCGAATGCCGCCGCCATCACGCTGTGCAGCATCTGCCAGAAGCTCGGTGGTTTGTTGTCGACTGGATCGTCCATAAATCCCCCGTCCGAAAGGCTGTCCCGACAGCATAGTCAATCCTGCCGGTTGTGCCGTGGTCGCACGGGGGATCCTGACGTGTCCGGTCATACGTCCACGGCCATGCGATAACTATGTACCGCAAGTCACTGCGGCGGACATGGTGTCCTGTGCTCCCATTATTCAGGAGAGACAGGATGTCCCATCATTCCCCGACGTTGCCCCGTGCGCCCGTCAGCGCCAGCGTCCACGGCAGGTTGCTTGAGCAGGTGATCCCCGATTGGCTGATTGCCGCCTCGCCAGCCCGGCGAGCCGCAATGAAAGCGGCCAGTACCCGTCCACCGCCCGGCTATCACGAATTCCCGCAGGAACAGCAACAAGTCTTGAAAGACCAGGTCACGGCTGCCTTTGTCGCCCAGACCCGACTCGACAAGACCATGGCCGGCCTCGAAAGCGTCGAGGCATTTGCCCAAACATTGCTTGGTGAGGCCCTCAAGGATCAGTTCAACGTCACGGTCGATCTCGGCAAGACTTTGCTGTGTCTCAGACGGCCCCTCGAACTCGGAGTGCTGGAGGTGGAAGTGTCCACCTTCGAAGTGTTGAAACTGCCATTGCTGCAAGCGGCACTGCACAACTTCGAGGCCTGGGAATGTGAAGCAGGGGCCTATCACGCCCAATCCGGTTTCGTGGTCGAGACAGCGACCCCCGGCGAGTTTCAGGCCGCAGAAATCGGCATCTCGGTCAGTCAGTTTCTGACGCTGTGTCGTTCACTCGACGTCGGTGCGCGTTATCAGACACGGATCAAAGCGTTTTTCGAGAACAACGACACCTTGCGTGAACAGTTCATTGCCAGTCAGAAAGCCGCGCTGCGTGCCGCCGCGCAATGGGCGCTGCTGAAAAAGGACATCGAGCCTGCCGACTACCGGATGATTCTGTCGGTGGTGGACGGTCAGATCCACCCGCAACTCGGCGGCAAGGCCGTGTGGTTTCGCGATCTGAGCCTGATGAAACGGCGAATGACCGGTTGCGTCGTGTTCAGCATCAGCGAGCGCTACCGCTACACCAACGAATTCATCGTCTACATTCCCCATGACCCGCAACACCCGCTCAAGCGTTACAGCAGCGCGCAGATGCGGGAGGTGTTCAAACGCAAATTCACGGCGACCGACACTACGGCTACCGGACAAGGACCGACCGCTTACCAGCAGTTTTTCAGTCAGTTCGTGGCCTACGCCGACCGTCCTTACTATTTCAGTCAGTTCACCCAAAAGGCTGCGGACGCCCCGAGTGATCCGTTGCATTCGATCTGGGTCAAGGTCGCACAGCTGATACCGCCGCTGTCCACTATCGTGCAGATCAAGGAGTTGCCACCCGAAGTCCCCGGCAAGCGCGAGCCGCAGCCTGACCCGTATCTCGACCCGTTTGCCATCACGCGCCAGGACGTTGCCGGGATCTGGGGCGCCAACACCGATTTGTGGCAATACCTTTACGAACAGCACCGGGCCAAATTCATCGCCGACGCGCGCGCCCATGCCGCCCCGACGGCGGATGTCGATGCCCGGGTCCGCGCAGCCAAACTCAGTCATTTGCTCGAACTCGGCATGCTGGGGTTGAACATGGTGTCGATGTTCGTCCCGGTGCTGGGCGAAATCATGATGACTGTGATGGCGGGGCAACTGCTCTACGAGTCCTTCGAAGGCGCCATCGAATGGTCGGAAGGCGATCGTCAGGCTGCCAAGGCGCATCTGGTCGATGTGGCGCAGAACCTGGCGCTGATTGGCGTAATGGGCGCTGTGGGCAAGGGCGTAAGCCGACTGCGCCCGGCCTCCGCCGAACCCGTGATCGAGCACCTGCAACCGGTCGAGCGGCCCGACGGCTCGGTTCGCCTGTGGAAACCCGACCTCGATACCTACGCCAGCGACATTGTCCTGCCTGCGACTGCCGGGCCCGACGCGCAAGGCGTGTATCGATTCGACGGCAAGACGTTCATTCGCCAGCAGGGCAAGCTCTATCAGACGCACTACGATGAGAACCTGAATAACTGGCGCATCCTCCACCCGCAGGATCCGGCGGCGTATCAACCGATCCTCGAGCACAATCGAATGGGCGCCTGGCGCCACACCCACGAGCGGCCGCTGCACTGGGATCGACTGACCTTGCTGCGGCGCATCGGTCACTCGACTGACGCATTTTCGGATGAGCAATTGCTCGAAATCGCCGACCTCAGTGGTGTCAGTGATGATGCCCTGCGCCAGATGCACCTCGATCACCAGCCGGCGCCACTGGCCCTGGCCGATACCTTGCGCCTGTATGAGGCGAATCAGCAGGTCGGGCGTTTGATCGATCAGGTCGAACGAGGAACCAGGCTTGACGATTCGTACCTGCTGACGCTGCCCATGCTTACGCAAATGCCGCGCTGGCCGAGCGGGCAGATGCTGGAAGTCTTCGACGGACCGCAGTTGTCCGGGCCCAGCCGTCTGTTCGGCGCGCAGTCAGGTGCAATCGAGGGCCCGACGCGTGCGCCGATCCGGATCACCCGCGCCGACGTGCTCGACGGCCAACTGCCTGAGCGCATTCTGGCAACGCTGGATGAGCCGCAAACCGTTTGGCTGCTGGGTGCCGAGTCGGCGCGGGTCATCGAAACCCGGCCGCTGGAGTTGCGCAAACAGATCGCCGATTACCTGCGAACCCGGCAGCCGGCGATGTTCGACAGGCTGTATGACGAACCCGCGTTGAACGACCCGCGAATCGCCAGGCTACAAGCCGCCACACCGGGGCTGGGCAGCTCGGCGTCAATCCGTGTGCTGCTCGAGGCGAACGACGAGGAACTGACGCGTCTGCAAAACGGTGGGCGGGTACCGTTGCGGCTGCTGGAGATCTCCCGTGAATATGCCCGGCAGCGGCGCTTCAACCATGCGATTGCCGGTCTGCACATGGAAAATTCGGCCGGCGGCGACAGCCAATGGCTGGCCTTGCGCGCTTTGGAGCGGCTGCCGGGCTGGTCGGACGAGGTGCGTCTGGAAGTACGCGAAGGCAGTGTCGACGGGCCGTTGATCGACAGCATCGGCAGCGAAAGCGCCGGTCAGACCCAGTATCTGGTCAAGCGCGGGCCGGTCTATCAGGCGTACAACGCGCACGGGGAAGCGCTCAACGGCGTCCCGCGGCGCGGGGACAACTTTTTTGCCTCGGTTCTCCATGCGTTGCCCGATCAGACGCGACAGGCTCTGGGTTTTGCTGAAGTTTCGCGTAGGGCCGGACTGCGCCGGGCACTGATCGAGTATGTGGCCCGCCATCGCACCGAACTGGCTCGGCTAGCGAGCAGGCGCCATGGCCACAAGCAACGCTTCAAGGCGCCGGTGCGGGTGCGCCAGCATGGCCTGGGTTATTACGCCAGCGGTCGCGGCGAAGGCGTAAACCCGCTGCTGGTGACGCGCGTGCAGGATGTGTATCCGGCGCTCACCGATCAGCAGGCGGGCGGGTTCATCCTCAAGCAATTGGCCGCCGGGCGGACTGACGCGCAGATCTACGAGATGTTGCAACGGCGCCTGCGTGAATGGCAGGCGCTCGAATCGACACTGGCGCAATGGGAAGGTGTGCCTTCCCCGGAGCCGACGCTGCAATCGATGATCGGCGGCAAATCCAGCGTCGTGCGCAGCCTCAAGCAGAGCTGGCGCCATGCGCCCCTGGCCGAGAGTCAGGCGAGTGCCGCACGCCTCGATCTGACGTGCGACGAGCCGTTGCCGGAGCTGACGGCAGATTTCTCGCATGTGCGTGACCTGCGCATCAGAGGGCGTTGCATCACCGATGCCAACGGCGATGCACTGTTGAGCCGTTTCCCCAGGCTCAAGGCGCTGCGCATCAATGGCACCGCAGAAACGTTTACCAACGTGCCGACGGTGCTGCAGAACATGCCGGAACTGACTGACCTGACGCTCTACGGCGCGATGCCCTATGCCGCCGATATGCCGGCACGCCTGGCTCAATTGACCCGACTTGAAGCATTGAGTGTCAGTACCTCGAGTTACCAGTCACTGGCGTTCGACGTCAGCGGCATGCGCAATTTGCGCAGCCTGGACATCGTCGCCTATTCATTGTTCGACTGGCCTGCGGGTGCGCTGGAGTTACCGGCCCTGGAGCGTCTGAACCTCCGGGATACAAGCATCAGCACCGTGCCCGCCGAGCTGCTGCAGGGGCATGAAAAACTCTGGTCGGGGCTGTCGCTGGACTGGTCAAGATTCTCCCGGGAAAACTTCGCTGGCGTGTACGAATACGTCAAAACCCTGCCGGAACACCTGATCGATCGCGAGACGATGGTCAGGGATTATTGTCGCGGCGAGTTGCGGCGTCTGGGCGAGGGTGTGCATCAATCCACCGAGGGCATATTCCATCGTTTCTTTGAGCAATGGCCGGATGAGCAACAGCGTTTCACCGCCATCAATGCCTTGAGCGATCAATATGCTGCGCTGGAACGTGAACTCAGTCAGTGGCAGCAGCGCCTGGTGGTGTCGGCAGAATCGCTGTCCGAACTGATCGCGCGATCAAACCTGGCGCATGTTCTCAAAGCCAGTTGGCGCAACGGACTGTTCAAGCGCTATGGCGCAACGATCAGCGCCTCGACCGTGGATTTGTCGAGGTTGAGGCTCAGCGAACTTCCGGTGTTGCCGGCAGACGCCTTTGCGCATGTACGCACGCTGCTGCTCAATGGCCAGCGGGTTGCCGGTGCGCAGATGCGCGGTTTCATCAGCGCTTTCAGCGAAGTCCGCACCCTTGATCTGAGTAACAATGCCTTGCACGAATGGCCGATCGAGTCGCAGCGTCTTTCGCGCCTGATGCACCTGGACCTCGCCGACAATCTGTTGACCGACAGTTCGCGCCTGCAGAGCGGATTGGGTGAATTGCCTGCGCTCGAACAACTGAATCTGCGCAACAATCCGCTGAGCGATTTGAACGTCGGCAGTCTGCAGCGCTTGAAGGCCCTCGACCTGCAGCGTACGCACCTGCAACATTGGCCGGCAGGCGCAGAAGGCTTGCCGCAACTGTCGTGGCTGGACCTGCGCGAGACCCGTATCAGCACGCTGCCACCTGCCGTGCTCGAGAGCACCTCACTGCTCAACACCAACCTGACCGGCGCGCCCCTGACCGCAGCGGCGTCGGCGCAGCTGCGGTCGGCGCAACTGCGGCTCGAGCACGAACTGGGCCTTCCTGCCGGCGCGCTGGAGGCATTTGCCCGGGAGCCGGTGCCGGCGACGTTTCCTCCAGCGGAGAACGGTTTGACCGTGGCCCGCCAGTTGCTGCCGTTGACGCCAGCACCTGTCAGTACCGGGCTGGCACGCATGCGCCAGAATCTGCAGCGGTTGCAGCCGGCCTTTAGCGATGAACAAGCCATGCAAGTGATCGAGGCGCTGCGTAGCGATGGCGCCACCGATGTGCAGATCGAGGAGCGGATCACGGGCTGGAGTCAGACATTCGAAACCCTCGTTCGCCGACTCAACGGCTGGCTGTATACCCGGGAAACCCGTGGAGCCGACTGGGTCATCTCCTCGCAGTCGCGCAGCCTCGCGGCGTGGCGCATCCTCACCTGCTGGCGTGCCAGGTTAGCGGTTGCCGGGGGCGATGCGGTTCTGGATCTCAACGGCCTGCAATTGGGCGATCTACCGGCGCTGCCCGAGTATTTCGGGCATGTCGGCAGCCTGGACCTGACAGGCACTCGGGTGACGACCGAGGGCAGCGACGGGTTTCTCAAGTCGTTCACCCACCTGCGTCATCTGACCCTTAATGGCAATGCGCTGACAGCGCTGCCTGATCGCGTCCGGCAGATGCCGCAACTGGAGCGACTCGAGCTTTCCAGCAACCACTTCGGCGACACCGAGCACCTGTATGCCGCGCTGTCCGGTCTGGAACATCTGCAAGCTCTGGACCTGAGCTACAACTACCTCGATGCGTTCGACGTCAGCTATTTCGAGCATTTGCAACGTCTGGATCTGCGCAACAACAACCTGGCCGAATGGCCGGCCGGTGCGCTGGATGCCCGGCACCTGCGGACACTGAACCTCAGTCGCAACGACATCACCGCCATCCCCGAAGAGGCGCTGGACGGTCAGCACGATGAGCTGATGGACGGCACCGACCTGACTGACAACTACAACCTGTCGCAGGAGTCCCTCGAAAGGCTCAGGGCCTATCAGACGGCGGGTGACCGCCAGCGAGTGCTCGGTTTCTCGAGTTCCGAACTGGAGGAAATGGCTGACGACGTTGCCGGCGGGCTCAGCGAAACCACGGACAGCATCGAGTCGGACGAATCGCTCCCGGACGAACAGTCCCATGCGCAGCAGAAGGCGCCGTGGCTGGCGAATCTGCTGCCGGAACAGGCGTCCGCCCGAGACCGGCTCTGGGATCAATTGGCTGCGGAACCGGACAGCGGGGCATTCTTCCATTTGCTTGACCGATTGCAGGACACCCAGGAGTTTCGCGTGGCCAATGCCGACCTGACCCGACGGGTCTGGAGGGTCATGGAGGCTGCCGCCGCCGACAGTGAGCTGCGCGAGGTGATTTTCGCCGGCTCGGCCACCCATGGAACGTGCGTGGACGGGCGAATCCTCACCTTCAGTGGTCTGGAGAGCAAGGTCTTTACCTACAACGCTTTGCTCGATTTGCCGGCCGGTCGCCCGGGAATTCGTGGCGAGGCCTTGTTGTCCCTGTCGCGGCAACTGTTCCGGCTGGACAAGGTCGATGAACTGGCAAAAGCAGCGGCCGCACGGAGTGGTTTTGACGAAGCCGAAGTCCGCCTCGGTTACCGGATCGGTCTGACCGGTGGCTGGGAGGATGGACTGGAATTGCCCGGGCAGCCGAAAAACATGAAATTTGCCTCCGGTGTAACGCCTCAGCAGTTGTTCGATGCGCGGGCCGAGGTGGTTAACGCGGAACACTCCGACCGGTTTCTGGAGGATCTGATCCAGCGCGATTACTGGCTGGATTACCTCAAGGAGCAGCAGCCCGAAGCGTTCAGGCAAATGGATGAAGTGCAGCTGATGGAGGAGGGCGAGGACGACGGTCTGAGTGCTGACGACCCGCTTTATCTGAGCCGGTTGTTTGATCAGGCAGCGGCGCGCAATGCCAGGCTCATCGAATTGACGCGACAGGAGATTGAACGGATCGGTTTGTCTGCCGACAAGGCACCAATGCCCGGCTCCTCCGGGCAATCGTCAGGCGCGTAAAACCTGGTGAACGGTCACTCCCCGGCTGATCCGTGGAGTGACCGTTGCGCTTATTCGTCGTAACCGAGGTTCGGCGCCAGCCAGCGCTCGGTCACGCTCAGTTCCTGACCTTTGCGCGAGGTGTAGCTCTGCACCTGATCCTTGTCGACCTTGCCCACGGCAAAGTATTGCGCCTGCGGGTGCGCGAAGTACCAGCCGCTGACCGCGGCTGCGGGGAACATCGCATAGTGTTCGGTCAGGAACACGCCGCTGCGGCCCGCGCGCATTTCGCTGGCCTCAGGATCGAGCAGGGTGAACAGCGTGGCCTTTTCAGTGTGATCCGGGCACGCCGGGTAGCCCGGTGCCGGACGGATACCGGAGTACTGCTCTTTGATCAGTGCTTCGTTGTCCAGCACTTCGTCCTTGGCATAACCCCAGTGTTCTTTACGCACTTGCTGGTGCAGCCATTCGGCGCAAGCTTCCGCCAGACGGTCGGCGAGGGCTTTGACCATGATCGAGTTGTAGTCGTCGCCGGCGTCCTGATAGGCCTTGGCCACTTCTTCGGCACCGATGCCGGCGGTGGTGATGAACCCCCCGACGTAGTCGATCACTTCGCTGTCTTTCGGCGCGACGAAGTCGGCCAGCGAGAAGTTCGGCTTGCCGTCGGTCTTGATGATCTGTTGACGCAGGTGATGCAGGCGCGCCATGGGCTTGCCGTCATCGCCGTACAGTTCGATGTCGTCATCGTGCACCTGATTGGCCGGCCAGAAACCGAACACTGCGCGGGCGCTGATCAGCTTCTCGTCGATCAGCTTGGTGAGCATTTCACGCGCATCCTTGTACAGCGCGGTGGCGGCTTCACCGACCACTTCGTCTTCGAGGATGCGCGGAAACTTGCCGGCCAGGTCCCAGGAGATGAAGAACGGCGTCCAGTCGATGTATTCGGCCAGCACGTTGAGGTCGATGTTGTCCAGCACGCGGGTGCCGGTGAAGGTCGGTTTGACCGGCGTGTAGTTGGCCCAGTCGAACTGTGGCTTTTTGGCGATCGCCGCCGCGTAGCTCAGACGCTCGGTACGGGCGCTGCGGTTGGCGGTGCGCTCACGCACATCGACGTAATCGGCGCGGGTTTTCTCGACGAATCCCGCCTTGAGTTCCTTGGACAGCAACTGCGTCGCCACACCGACCGCACGCGAGGCGTCGGTCACGTAGACCACCGCATCGTTGCTGTACTTCGGCTCGATCTTCACGGCGGTGTGCGCCTTGGAGGTGGTCGCGCCACCGATCATCAGCGGCAGGTGGAAATCCTGACGCTGCATTTCCCGGGCAACGTGGACCATCTCGTCCAGCGACGGGGTGATCAGGCCGGACAGACCGATGATGTCGCACTTTTCTTCCTTGGCCACCTGGAGAATTTTCTCCGCCGGAACCATCACGCCGAGGTCGACGATGTCGTAGCCGTTGCAACCCAGCACCACGCCGACGATGTTCTTGCCGATGTCGTGCACGTCGCCTTTGACCGTGGCCATCAGGATCTTGCCCTTGGCTTCCGGCTTGTCGCCTTTTTCCAGTTCGATGAACGGGATCAGATGCGCCACGGCCTGCTTCATTACGCGGGCGGATTTCACCACCTGCGGCAGGAACATTTTGCCGGCGCCGAACAGGTCGCCGACGATGTTCATGCCGGACATCAGCGGGCCTTCGATGACTTCGATCGGCCGCGCGAACGACTGGCGCGACTCTTCGGTGTCTTCGACGATGTGCGTGGTAATGCCCTTGACCAGCGCATGCTCCAGACGCTTGTTGACGTCCCAGCTGCGCCACTCTTCGGTCTCGGCTTCCTTGACGCTGCCGTCGCCCTTGTACTTGTCGGCGATGGCGAGGAGGGCGTCGGTGCCTTCCGGCGTGCGGTTGAGGATCACGTCTTCGACGGCGTCGCGCAGCTCCTGCGGGATCTGGTCGTAGATCTCCAGCTGACCGGCGTTGACGATACCCATGGTCAGGCCGGCGCGGATCGCGTACAGCAGGAACACCGAGTGAATCGCTTCACGCACCGGGTTGTTGCCACGGAACGAGAACGACACGTTGGACACGCCGCCGGAGCTCAGCGCATACGGCAGCTCGTCGCGGATGTAGGCACAGGCGTTGATGAAGTCCACAGCGTAATTGTTGTGTTCTTCGATACCGGTGGCCACGGCGAAGATGTTCGGGTCGAAGATGATGTCTTCCGGCGGGAAGCCGACTTCGTTGACCAGAATGTCGTAGGAGCGTTTGCAGATCTCTTTCTTGCGCGCTTCGGTGTCGGCTTGGCCGGCTTCGTCGAACGCCATCACCACCACTGCCGCGCCGTAGCGTTTGCACAGCTTGGCGTGATGGATGAACTGCTCGACGCCTTCTTTCATGCTGATCGAGTTGACGATGCCCTTGCCCTGGATGCACTTCAGGCCGGCTTCGATCACTTCCCATTTCGACGAGTCGATCATGATCGGCACGCGCGAGATGTCCGGTTCACCGGCGATCAGATTGAGGAAGGTCACCATGGCCTTCTTCGAATCGAGCATGCCTTCGTCCATGTTTATGTCGATCACCTGGGCGCCGGCCTCGACCTGCTGCAGGGCGACTTCCAGGGCTTCGGTGTAGTTGTCTTCACGGATCAGACGGGCGAACTTCGCGGAGCCGGTGATGTTGGTCCGCTCGCCGACGTTGACGAACAGCGAGCTGCGATCGATGGTGAACGGTTCCAGACCGGACAGACGGCAAGCCTTGGGAATGTCTGGAATCTGTCGTGGCGCGTAACCGGCCACGGCTTTGGCGATGGCTTCGATGTGGCCCGGGGTGGTGCCGCAGCAACCACCGACGATGTTGAGGAAACCACTTTGGGCGAATTCTTCGATGACCTTGGCGGTGTCCACCGGCAATTCGTCGTACTCGCCGAATTCGTTCGGCAAACCGGCGTTCGGGTGCGCCGACACGTGGGTGCTGGCCTTGTTCGACAGCTCTTCCAGGTACGGACGCAGCTCACGGGCGCCGAGGGCGCAGTTGAGGCCGATCGAGATCGGCTTGGCGTGGGCCACCGAGTTCCAGAACGCTTCGGTGGTCTGGCCCGACAGGGTGCGGCCGGACGCGTCGGTGATGGTCCCGGAAATCATGATCGGCAGTTCGATGTGCAGTTCTTCGAACACGCCTTGCACGGCGAAGATCGCGGCTTTGGCGTTGAGCGTGTCGAAGATGGTTTCGATCAGGATCAGGTCGACGCCGCCCTCGATCAGGCCTTTGGTAGCTTCGGTGTAGTTTTCCACCAATTCATCGAAGGTGACGTTACGGTAGCCGGGATTGTTCACGTCAGGCGACAGCGAGCAGGTGCGGCTGGTCGGGCCGAGCACGCCGGCGACGAAACGCGGCTTGTCCGGGTTCTCGGCGGTCTTGGCGTCGGCCACCTTGCGCGCCAGGCGCGCGCCTTCTACGTTTAATTCGTACGCCAGTTCTTCCATGCCGTAGTCAGCCATGGAAATGCGCGTGGCGTTGAAGGTGTTGGTTTCCAGAATGTCGGCGCCGGCATCCAGATAGGCCTTTTCGATGCCGCCGATCACGTCCGGACGGGTAATCACCAACAGGTCGTTGTTGCCCTTGACGTCGCTCGGCCAGTCGGCGAAGCGTTTGCCGCGATAATCCTGCTCTTCGAGCTTGTAGCTCTGGATCATCGTGCCCATGCCGCCGTCGAGAATCAGGATGCGCTCTTTGAGGGCTTGCTTGAGAGCTTGAAGGCGGACGCTGCGATCGGACATTGGGACTACTCGAAAAGACCATGACGAAGGGCCGGGATCATAACAAACCTGTGCGCTTTTGGAGCACGTGCTGCTTTTGCATGAATATCGTTCATGTTGGTACGAGCGTCATACTGTAGAATCGCGGGCGTTTTTTTCACGATCGGGATCATGGGCATGTCGTACCGCGTCATCAGCATTTTCTTGCTGTTCTTAAGCTGGGGCGCCATTGCGCAGGAACCCGCGATCTCACCTTCTATTTCATATACGCGTGACATCCAGCCGATCTTCACCGAGAAGTGTGTGGCCTGCCACGCCTGCTACGACTCGGCGTGCCAGCTCAATCTGGGCAGCGGCGAAGGCGCAGGGCGGGGCGCAAGCAAGATGCCGGTCTACGACGGCGAACGCACTCAGGCGGCGCCGACCACGCGGCTGTTCTACGACGCCTTCGGCAAACGTGCCTGGCAGCAGAAGGGCTTTTATTCGGTACTCGATGCCCAGGGCAGCCAGGCGGCGTTGATGGCGCGGATGCTGGAACTGGGCCACAAAACCCCGCTGACCCCGAATGCCAAGCTGCCGGAAGACATCGTCCTCGGCCTGCAACGGGAAAACATGTGCGCGATGCCCGCCGAGTTTGACGGCTATGCCGGCGCCCACCCCAAAGAAGGCATGCCGCTGGCGGTGACCGGGCTGACCGATCAGCAATACCAGACCCTGCAACGCTGGCTGGCGTCCGGTGCGCCGATCGACGAGCAGGGGCTGGCGCCGAGCGCCAAGGAAGCGCTGCAAATCGTGCAGTGGGAAAACCTGCTCAACACCCCGGGCGCGCGGCAGAGTCTGGTCGGGCGCTGGTTGTTCGAACACTGGTTCCTCGCCCATATCTATTTCAAGGACGGCGAGCCGGGCCACTACTTCCAGTGGGTGCGTTCGCGCACGCCGACAGGGCAGCCGATCGACCTGATCGCCACCCGGCGCCCGAATGACGATCCGGGCACTCAGGTGTATTACCGCTTGTGGCCAGTGCAAGGAGTGATCGTGCACAAGACCCACATCACTTATCCGCTGAGCGCGGCGAAGATGGCGCGGGTCAAGAGCCTGTTCTACAGCGGCAACTGGCAAGTCAACGCGCTACCGGGGTACGGGCCGCAGAGCCGGGCCAACCCGTTCGCCACGTTCGAAGCGATTCCGGCGCAGGCGCGGTACCAGTTCATGCTCGACAATGCCGAATACTTCGTCCGCACCTTCATTCGCGGGCCGGTGTGCCGTGGGCAGATTGCGACGGATGTGATCCGCGATAACTTCTGGGCGCTGTTCCAGGCCCCGGAACACGATCTGTACATCACCGACCCCAACTATCGCGGCCAGGCCACGCCGTTGCTGGCAATGCCGGGGCAGAACGACGACGTCGGCAGTGTCCTGAGCCTGTGGCACAACTACCGCAACAAGCGCAACGAATACGAAGCCCTGCGCCGCGACAGCTACGCTGACCAGCCGGCGCCGAGCTGGTCGACCCTGTGGGCCGGCAACGACAACGCGCTGCTGAGCATTTTCCGCCACTTCGACAGCGCTTCGGTAACCAAAGGCCTGATCGGCGAAGTGCCGCAAACGATGTGGCTGTTCGACTATCCGCTGCTGGAACGCACCTATTACCAGTTGGCAGTCAACTTCGATGTGTTCGGCAACGTCTCCCATCAGGCGCAGACCCGTCTGTATTTCGACCTGATTCGCAACGGCGCCGAACAGAACTTCCTGCGTCTGATGCCGGCCGATTCCCGTGAGGACTACCTCGACGATTGGTATCAGAGCAGCGGTCAGTTCAAGATGTGGCTCGACTACGAGGCCATCGATGATGACAAGCCGACCGGGTTGAAACTCGATCCGAAGGATCCGAAGTACGACTTCGCCATGCAACTGCTGGCACGCTACGGCGACCTCAATGCGCGGCCGGATCCGATCAACCGCTGTGACGGCGCCTACTGCTCGCGGCCGAACATTGATCCGGCGTTGCAGAACGCCGAACAGGCGCTGAGCCGCCTGACGTCACGACCGGCCGCCGGTCTGAAGGTCATCGACCAATTGCCGGAGGCCACCCTGCTGCGCATCGAAACCCGCAGCGGCAAACGCGAGGTCTACAGCTTGCTGCGCAACCGTGCGCACAGCAACGTGGCGTTTCTGTTGGGCGAATCCCTGCGCTATCAGCCAGGGCTCGACACCTTGACCATTTATCCAGGTGTGCTCAGCAGTTACCCGAACTTCATGTTCAATATTCCGGCCGCGCAAGTCCCGGAGTTTGTCGATGCCATGGAAAACGCCAAGGATGCCGATCGTTTCGAGAAAATCGTCGAACGCTGGGGGATTCGCCGCAGTCATCCGCAATTCTGGTTCTATTTTCACGACCTGAGTCAGTACATCCACGAAACCGAACCGGTGGAAGAGGGCGTGCTGGACATGAACCGCTACGAGAATCTTTGATCGTTGAGATCGACCTGCTGTCCCAACTCCAAGCAACACCGCAAAGCCCCTGTAGGAGCTGCCGAGTGCAACGAGGCTGCGATCTTTTGATTCTTTAACAACAAAGATCAAAAGATCGCAGCGTGCCGCAGCTCCTACAGGGGGCCGGAGGTGATTCAGGAATTGTGCACGGGAGCCGATCATGTTGATTTCAGTGCAGGCCCTGCGCGCGCTTGCCGCGTGGACCGTGGTCTGCCATCACTTCATGCAGATTTTCTTCGACTTCAAGGCGCGCGGCCCGGTCGGGCAGTTCTTCATCGACAAAGGCGCAGTCGGCGTCGATGTTTTCTTCGTCATCAGTGGTCTGGTGATTTTCCTCTCCACCGAAAGCAAAGCACTGCCGCCCGCGCGCTTTCTGCTGTACCGGCTGTTTCGCATTGTCCCGGCGTACTGGCTGTACACGCTGTTGATGGCGTTGCTGGTGCTGTTCGCCCGGCCAATGTTGCCGGATCAGACGGTGGACTGGGCGCATTTCCTCGCGTCGCTGCTATTCATTCCTGCGCAAAATCCTGGCGGCTACGGAATTTATCCGACGCTGAACGTCGGCTGGACGCTCAATTACGAAATGCTCTTCTATGTGTTGTTTGCATGCGCGCTGGCGTTCCGCTGGCAGGTGCGCTTGCTGGTGGTTGGCGCGTTGCTGTTTTCGGTTTGTCAGGCGTTTGGCTGGATCAACGAGTTTTACCGTTCGGACATCGTCTACGAATTTTTGCTGGGGATCGGCATTGGCGTGCTCTATCGCCGGGGCTGGATCGGTGCGGGTCTGTGGCTGCCACTGTTGGCGATGGGCGCCGCGTTGTCGGCGATCTATCACCTGGCGCCGGCGCCAAGGCTGTTGAACTGGGGCGTGCCGAGCGCGGTGCTGGTGATGGCGTGCATGGCACTGGAGCGCTACGTCGAGCGCAACCGCGTGATGAAATGGCTCGGTGACTGTTCCTATTCGGTGTATCTGATGCACGTGCTGGTGCTGTCGGTTGGCGGTTTTATCGCGCGGCGTTACGGGGTCAACCCGTATCTGATGTTCATCGTCTGCGCGGTGGCCATCGCTGTGGGGTCATGGTTGAGCTACGAATGGGTGGAAAAACGCAGCTATCGGTGGCTTAAAGCACGGATCGATGGCGAACCGCTACGCGTACCGGGCGAGAATCTTTCCCGACAAAAATACTAGGACTTTGTCCGGCGCAATGATTGGCGTAAACTGCGCCCAAGCCTGCGAGGAGTTTCCATGACCGCTATTACCATTACCGACGCCGCCCACGATTACCTGGCCGATCTGCTCTCCAAGCAGAACACCCCGGGTATCGGCATCCGCGTCTTCATCACCCAGCCTGGTACCCAGTACGCCGAAACCTGCATTGCCTACTGCAAGCCGGGCGAAGAAAAACCTGAAGATACCGCGCTGGGGCTGAAAAGCTTCACTGCTTATATCGATTCGTTCAGTGAAGCGTTTCTCGACGATGCCGTCGTCGACTACGCCACCGACCGCATGGGCGGCCAGCTGACCATCAAGGCGCCAAACGCCAAAGTCCCGATGGTCAACGCCGACAGCCCGGTCAACGAGCGCATCAACTACTACCTGCAAACCGAAATCAACCCGGGGCTGGCCAGCCACGGCGGTCAGGTCAGCCTGATCGATGTGGTCGAGGACGGCATTGCCGTGCTGCAGTTCGGCGGCGGCTGCCAGGGCTGCGGCCAGGCCGACGTGACCCTGAAGGAAGGTATCGAGCGCACCTTGCTTGAGCGTATTCCAGAGCTCAAAGGTGTGCGCGACGTGACCGACCACACGCAGAAAGAAAACGCCTACTACTGAGTAAGGTGTTCACTGCGAACATGAAAAACGGCGCCCCGTGAGCGCCGTTTTTTTATGCACTTGATTAATGAGTGCCTGTTTATTGTGTGGCGAGGGGATTTATCCCCGATGGGTTGCGAAGCAGCCCCAGAAAAGGAACTGCAAGCGCAGTTCATCGGGGATAAATCCCCTCGCCACAGGTTGGCACCCAATCCCATATGATTCAGGGTCTGTAGAGGTGCGCATGCCCCGCGCGATACAGCGACGACTCGCTAAACACCTCACTGCCCAGCACCCGACCCACCAGAATCAACGCCGTACGCCGAAACCCCTTGGCCTCAACCTTCGCCGCAATGTCCTCCAGCGTCCCCACCACCCAATCCTGATCCGGCCATGTTGCCCGGTGAATCACCGCAATCGGGCAATCCGCGCCGTAATGCGGCAGCAATTCAGTGATGATTTTCTGCAGATGGTTGACCCCCAGGTGAATCGCCATGGTCGCGCCATGCTGCGCCAGACTGCTCAACTCCTCACCCACCGGCATCGCGGTCTTGTCCGCGTAGCGGGTCAGAATCACGCTCTGTGACACATCCGGCAGCGTCAGCTCGGCGCCGAGCAAGGCTGCACAGGCGGCGGTGGCGGTGACGCCGGGGATGATTTCGAACGGAATATTCAACTCGCGCAGATAACGAATCTGCTCGCCAATCGCGCCGTACAGGCTCGGATCACCCGAGTGCACCCGCGCCACGTCCTGGCCCTTGCCGTGGGCGGTTGTGATCAATTCAATGATCTGCTCCAGATGCAATTCGGCGCTGTTGACCACCGTTTCCGCCTGATGTCCCTTGAGCACGGCGGCCGGCACCAGCGAGCCTGCGTAGATGATCACCGGGCAGCTGCGGATCAGCCGCTGGCCTTTGACGGTGATCAATTCCGGGTCGCCGGGGCCGGCGCCGATGAAGTAGACGGTCATGAAGAAATCCTGTGAAAAACGGGGCAGGGCAACGCTTCAGATGAAGATTGCTCATGATCAAACAGGGGGATTATCGGGAATTTACGCAGCGCCGGCCAATGCCAGTGTCGCCTGAGCGTATTTCTGCCGGGAAATCAGCAGCTTTGCCGGTGCCTGAATCAACTGCTCGGCCAGGGCCAGGGCGGCACTTTCCGCCACACCGTAGCAACCGGTGCGCTCATAGGCGATCTGCGAGTGATGGCTCAGTCGCTGCTGGTAAATGGCCAATTCTTCGCTGCTGAAATACAACAGCGGCAGCGCCAGTTGGCTGGCCAGTTCCTGCAAACCGGGTTCATCACGTTTAAGGTCGATGCTGGCCAGGGCCTTGACCGCCTCGAGTTCTATGCGATGCGCCTGCAATGCCTGATCGAGTAACGCGCGCAGCGTGCTGGCCGGGCAGCCGCGCTGGCAGCCCAGGCCAACCACGAAGGTCGGCGCTGCGCGGTCATCGGTCATGCGTGGTACTGACCATCGCTTTTGCGGCGGAACAACCAGGCGCTGATCAGGCCCAAGGCCAGCCAGAACGCCACGTTGGTCAACTGCGAAGCGATTTTGAACTGAGTTTCCAGCGCCTCCGGGGCGAGCATCGAATGCACTTCCGGTTGCGGCGCGCCGATCACGTGCGGCACGGCGAGGATCGCCACGCCCAGCAGCTTCATCAGCCAGTGGCGGCTGAACACGATCAGCGCCAGGCCGACTGCGGTGGAAGCGGCGGTGCCGATCCACCACGTTTGCCGCGACGCCAGATCGGCGGCAGCGGTGCCCGGCAGTTCAGGCGGCAGGCCGAGGGTCGGCGCGAGGACGAAGGTCGCGTAACCGGCCAGGCCCCAGAGTAGGCCCTGCGAAGTTTTGGTCGGTGCACGCAGGGTGTACAGGCCGGCGAGCATCAGCGCGAAACCGACCGCCACTACCAGATTGCCGCCGGTGGTCGAGACCACGCGTTGCCAGCCGTCTTCCGGCTCCCAGGCTTCAGCGTCGTGAGTGTGTGCGGCTGTACCGGCGGCGTGTTCGTGAACGGCCACCGGCTCGGACTTCTCGAAGGTTTCGGCCTGCAGAATCAGTGGCGAAACCCAGAAGCTTTGCAGCAACGTCAGCAGCAGGGCGGCCAGCAGGCCGGTGAAGCCTGCGGTTTGCGCGATACGCTTGATCATGTCGGCAGGTCTCAGTGGCACGGGAACGCGGCGCTGTGGCGGGTATCGTGAGCGGCGTTGTGCACCGCTTCGATGTGCGAGAAACCGGCGAAATAAACGAGGCCTGCACCCAGGATCGACGCCAAGATCGCGGCGGTCAGGCGTTGGCTCAAGGTGGCGGTGCTGGAGATTTTGTCGGTGTTGCTGCCGGTGCTGCTGATGATCGACATGGCGCTTCCCTCTGGAGTGTCAGCGGGTGATATAGAGCGCATGGAAACCCCTGCGAGTCGGGCACGCAGAGGTTCGAACAGCGCCCGCCCACCGCGGGTTTGTTATGTTCAGCGACGCAAAATGCGCGCTGTGTGTTGCGGGCCGGTCTCCGGGCTCACGAGGGGTTGGCATCAGGCCGACCTGCAAGCATCACCTTCCCATGCCGCAATGGCACAGTGGATTCGACGCTTCGCTCGCTTACCGTTGCGGGGGCAGCACCGGACTGACATGGCTTTGAGTAAAGCACATGATTCACCGGTTTCCCGTTTCACCCTGTGAAGGGCACCCGTAACAAGTTGTGTAGGAGAGCATGGGTTGGGGAATTTAGTCAATTTTGGGGGTGGATCCGTTGCTGCGGTAACGGCCGCTTAGGGTTCCGCCCTTACGGCGGGTCACTTTGGCAAAAGCCCCAAAGTAACCAAAGGGCTTTACCCTGACGTTCGGCCCTCGCTTGGGCTCGGGTTCCTTCGCTGCGGGATTCATCCGGGGGCAGCGCCTACGGTTTGCTTCGCTGCACCTCCTCTCGCTGTGTTTGGCTGCGCCAAACGGTCGCTGCGCTCCCACCCCGGATAAATCCCTCCACTCAGCCTGCCGACGGGCCTTGAGATCAAAAGCTTTACTCGAGCTAACGCTCATCGTGTTGAGTGGGGCGGCTTCGCCGCATGGGGTGTGCACGAATTAAATTGTGGGAGCTGGCTTGCCAGCGATGGCGGCCTGACAGCCGACCAAATTCCTAACTGAATACACCCAATCCCTGTAGGAACTGCCGAAGGCTGTGATCTTTTGATCTGGCTTTGGCTTTGGCTTTGGCTTTGGCTTTTGATCTTCAGCCCCTTCGGCAGGCCGAGCGAAGGTGTCCATCCGGGGGTAGGCGCGCAGCGCCATGCGGCGAAGCCGCATACATCGAGAGGAGGTGCAGCGAAGCAAACCGTAGGCGATGCCCCCGGATGGACACCGTAGGGAGGGAACACTGAGCCTCAGCGAAGTGCCGTACGCCGGGGCAAAGCCTTTTGGGTTACCTTTTCGGCGTCTGGAAAAGGTGACTCGCTGTAAGAGCGAAACCGCCAGCGGCGACACCCGCAGAAACAGATATGCCCCCAATCCAAAAAAAACCAGATCCCGTAACCCGAGGTCTGGCAAAAGTGACCCGCCGCAACGGCGAAACCGTAATCAGCAACCCCCGCAGCAACGGATATGCCCCCAATCCAAACATTGACCCATCCTCAACCCATGCGTAGCCTTGCACCTTCGAGGTTCTTCGGCCCACGCTGAAGCTAAGAAGGGAACGCGGTCAAAGCCGCGGCTGCCCCCGCAACTGTGAACGGTGAAGTTCGTTGCCACGCCACTGCCAGCTCAATCCACTGAGCCCGCGGGAAGGCGCAGCGAATGCCAGGCCCAAGGCCTGAACACCGTCAGCCAGGAGACCTGCCTCGTGACAGATTTCTCACTACAACCGGGCGGGGTGATCCGGTGGCGAATTCTTCCGCGCGCACGCTCGCAGCGGATCTCGTCCCGTATGCCCGCCACCTTGCCAAAGGGCATCCGATGAAAACACTGGCCAAACTCCCCGTCACCATCGTCACCGGTTTCCTCGGCTCGGGCAAAACCACCTTGCTGCGCCATATGCTCGACAACGCTCAGGGCCGCCGTATCGCGGTGATCGTCAACGAGTTCGGCGAGCTGGGAATCGACGGTGAGATCCTCAAACAATGCACCATCGGCTGCACCGAAGAAGAAGCCACCGGCCGCGTCTACGAACTGGCCAACGGCTGCCTGTGCTGCACAGTGCAGGAAGAGTTCTTCCCGGTGATGCGCGAACTGGTCGCCCGTCGCGGCGATCTCGATCACATTCTGATCGAGACGTCCGGTCTGGCTCTGCCAAAACCATTGGTGCAAGCCTTCCAGTGGCCGGAAATCCGCAACGCCTGCACCGTGGACGCGGTGATCACCGTGGTCGACAGCCCGGCCGTGGCCGCCGGTACCTTCGCCGCGTTCCCGGATCAGGTCGATGCCCAGCGCAAACTCGATCCGAATCTGGATCACGAATCGCCGCTGCACGAACTGTTCGCCGACCAACTGGCCAGCGCCGATCTGGTGATCCTCAACAAGGCCGATCAGACCAGCGCCGAAGATCTGGCTCGCGTTCGCGCTGAAGTCGCTGAAGAACTGCCGCCAGCGGTGAAAATCATCGAAGCCAGCAACGGTCGCCTGCCGCTGGACGTGCTGATCGGTCTCGGTGCCGGTTCCGAAGAACACATCGACAGCCGCCACAGCCATCACGATCACCACCACGACGGTGATGACGATCACGATGACCACGATCACGACGCCTTCGATTCGATCTCCATTGAACTGCCGCAAGCCGACGAAAGCCTGTTGCTCGACGCGCTGACGCAATTGGTGGTCAAGCACGGCATCCTGCGTGTGAAGGGCTTCGCGGCGATTCCGAACAAGCCGATGCGTCTGTTGATTCAAGGCGTGGGCACGCGTTTCGACAAGCACTTCGACCGCCAGTGGGGCGCTGATGAATCGCGTGTCACTCGTCTGGTGCTGATCGGCCAGAAGCTCGACGCCGCGCAACTCGAAGCGCAACTGCGCGCCGCGCTCAGCGTTTAAGCCATGCACCTGCTCAGGACCCAGCCCGGCGGTTTCGTGTCGGATGACAACATTGCCGACCTTGGACAAACCCCCGCCGAGCTGGTGATCCTGTGCAGCGGCGATTCCAGCCTGGCGCTGCTCGCCGAAGCGGCGCAGCAACTGCCTGAGGATTACCCGAGCCTGCGCCTGGCCAATCCGATGCAGGTGCAGAATCACGCCTCGGTCGATCTGTATGTCGATGAGGTGCTACGGCACGCCAAGGTCATTCTGATTTCGTTGCACGGCGGCATCGCCTATTGGCGTTACGGTGTCGAGCGTCTGGTGGAATTGTCCGAGCGCGGCGTGCAGGTGATTCTGGTACCGGGGGATGACCGTCCCGACCCGGAACTCAGCGACCTGAGCACCGTGCCCGCCGAAGATCGCGACCGTCTCTGGCAGTTTTTGCGTCAGGGCGGCATGGGCAATGCGCAGGGCTTCTTCCATTGCCTGGCCAACCGCTGGCTGTCGCGCGACTACACCTGGGGCGAGCCGCAGGCGCTGCCGCGTACGGCGATTTACCACCCACAGAAAAACACCGCCGCACTGAGCGACTGGCAAGCCGATTGGCTGCCCGGTCAACCAGTGGCGGCGGTGTTGTTTTATCGCTCGCATTTGCAAGCGGCGAACACCGCGTTCATCGACGTGTTCTGCCAACGCTTGCAGGCGGCGGGGCTCAATCCGTTGCCGATCGCCGTCGCCAGCCTGAAAGAACCCGGCTGCCTGTCGGTGGTCGAGGACTGGCTGGATGAGGTCGAAGCTGCGGTGATCCTCAACACCACCGGCTTCGCGCAATCCAGCCCGGAAGCGCCGCACCTGCGGCCGTTCCGGCGCAATATTCCGGTGATTCAGGCGATCTGCGCCCAGGACAACGAGCCGGGCTGGCGTGACAGCGAACAGGGGCTGGGGCCACGAGATCTGGCGATGCACATTGCCTTGCCGGAACTCGACGGGCGCATCATCAGCCGGCCGATCAGCTTCAAGGATCTGGCCTGGCGCAGCGAGCGCAGTCAGTCCGACGTGGTCTGCTACCGGGCGCAACCCGAGCGCATGGATTTTGTCGCTGAACTGGCCCGACGCTGGAGCGATCTGGCGCGGTTGCCGAACGCGGAAAAACGTATTGCGCTGATCCTCGCCAACTACCCGACCCGCGATGGTCGGATTGGCAATGGCGTCGGTCTCGACACGCCGGCGGCGGCATTGAATATCCTGCGCGCGTTGCAGACCGAAGGCTTTCCGTTGACGGCTGAGTTGCCGGACAGCGGCACCGCGTTGATCCAGCAATTACTCGGCGGAGTCAGCAACGACCTCGACAGCATCGACCTGCGTCCGTGTCAGCAAAGTCTGGCGATGGACGCCTACCTGGCGATGTTCAATGCGCTGCCCGAGGCCAATCGCGCGGCCGTGCTGGAACGCTGGGGCGCGCCGCAAAACGACCCGATGTGCCGCGACGGGCGAATGATGATCGCCGGGCTGCGTTTTGGCCTGACCTTCGTCGGCATTCAGCCGGCGCGCGGTTATCAGGTCGATCCAAGTGCGGTGTATCACGACCCGGATCTGGTGCCGCCGCACGGCTATCTGGCGTTCTATTTCTGGCTGCGCAACACCTACGGTGCGCACGCGGTGATTCACGTCGGCAAGCACGGCAACCTCGAATGGCTGCCGGGCAAGGGTGTCGGCCTTTCGGAAAGTTGCTGGCCGGACGCGCTGCTCGGGCCGCTGCCGAACATCTATCCGTTTATCGTCAACGACCCGGGCGAGGGCGCGCAAGCCAAACGGCGCACGCAAGCGGTGATCATCGACCACCTGATGCCGCCGCTGACCCGCGCCGAAACCTACGGCCCGTTGCGCAATCTGGAACTGTTGGCCGACGAATATTACGAGGCACAACTGCTCGATCCGCGTCGTGCGCGAGAGTTGCAACGCGATATTCTGCAACTGGTGCGCGAGACGCAGATCGATCGCGAACTGCAACTCGACGCCGGTCTGGACAGTGACGCCGACGCCGCGATCTGGCTGCCGCGGCTGGACACCTACCTGTGTGATCTGAAGGAATCGCAGATTCGCGATGGCCTGCACATCTTTGGCGAATCGCCGACCGGACGTTTGCGCATCGATACCTTGCTGGCTTTGCTGCGCATTCCGCGTGGTGACGGCAA
Source organism: Pseudomonas sp. m6p (assembly GCF_055760375.1). Classification (NCBI taxonomy): domain Bacteria; kingdom Pseudomonadati; phylum Pseudomonadota; class Gammaproteobacteria; order Pseudomonadales; family Pseudomonadaceae; genus Pseudomonas; species Pseudomonas sp. m6p. Next base: position 2,816,420 of record NZ_CM147084.1, on the reverse strand, counting down.
AGGCGCGCAGTCGAGTCTGCTGCGGGCGTTGGCCAAGGCCTTCGAGCTGGGGTTTGATCCGCTGGATTGCGCACTTGCCGACCCGTGGAACGGCCCGCGCCCGGCGGAGCTGCAAAGCGTCAGCGACGAAATCTGGCGCACCGCCGGTGACACCCGCGAACGCCTCGAACTGTTCGCCACCCACCTGATCGCCCAAGCACTGGGCAGTCCCTGTGGGAGCGAGCCTGCTCGCGAAGGCGGCGCGTCAACCAACGCATCGTTCACTGATACACCGCCTTCGCGAGCAGGCTCGCTCCCACAAGGGGCGTGTTGGGCTGAAGTGAGCGCGATCATTGAAAACCTGCGCGAAGTCATCGCCCCACGCCTCGACGCCTGCGGCCCCGCCGAAATGCGCGGTCTGCTCGACGCCCTCAACGGCCGCTTCGTCCCCGCCGGCCCAAGTGGCGCGCCCAGCCGTGGCCGTCTCGACGTGCTGCCCACCGGGCGCAACTTCTACTCGGTGGACGTGCGCAACCTGCCGACCACCACCGCGTGGCGCATCGGCTTCCAGTCCGCCACGTTGATTCTCGAGCGGCATTTGCAGGATCACGGCGATCACCTGCGTCAGCTCGGCCTGTCCGTGTGGGGCACCGCGACCATGCGCACTGGCGGCGACGACATCGCCCAGGCCATGGCGCTGATGGGCGTGCGCCCGGTGTGGGCCACCGGCAGTCAGCGCGTCGATGATTTCGAGATTCTGCCGCTCAGCCTGCTCGACCGGCCACGGGTCGACGTCACGCTGCGGGTCTCGGGTTTTTTCCGCGATGCTTTTGCCAACCTGATTCGTCTGTTCGACGCTGCCGTGCAAGCGGTGGCGGCGCTGGACGAACCGGATGACCTCAACCCGCTGGCGGCGAAGGTGCGTGCCGAGCGCGAGGCGCTGTTGCAATCGGGGCTGGATGCCGACGCGGCGCGGCGTCAGGCCGGCTGGCGGATCTTCGGCGCCAAACCCGGTGCCTATGGTGCGGGCGTACAGGGCGCGATCGACGGTCGCTTGTGGCAGAGTCGTGAGGATCTGGCCGAGGTCTACCTGAACTGGGGCGCTTACGCTTATGGTGGGGCGGATGAGGGCACCGCTGCGCGCGAACAGTTCGTCCAGCGCCTGAGCCAGGTGCAGGCGGTGTTGCAGAACCAGGACAATCGCGAGCACGACTTGCTCGATTCCAACGACTATTACCAGTTTCAGGGCGGCATGCTCGCGGCGGTGGAAACCCTGCGCGGGGAAGCGGCGGCGAGTTATCACGGCGATCACAGCCAGCCGGATCTGCCGAAAGTCCGCACCCTGAAAGAAGAACTCAATCGGGTGATCCGCTCGCGGGCGGCCAATCCGAAGTGGATCGACGGGGTCAAACGTCACGGCTATAAAGGGGCGTTTGAACTGGCGGCGACGGTCGATAACCTGTTCGCCTTCGACGCCACCACGCAACTGATCGACGATCATCAGTATGCGTTGCTGGCCGACGCCTATTTGCTCGACCCGGCAACCCGCGATTTTGTTCGTGAACACAATCCGCATGCCCTGCGCGACATGACTGAACGCATGCTGGAAGCGCAACAACGTGGGATGTGGCAGGAACCCGGCGTGTATAAAGAAGCACTGGAAAACCTGCTGCTGGATATAGAAGAAGACACCTGACATACCGCCTCACGCTGTGGGAGCGAGCCTGCTCGCGAAGGCGTCGTGTCAGACAGTATTTTTGTAGCTGGCACACCGCTTTCGCGAGCAGGCTCGCTCCCACAGGGATCAACGTGGCTCCCAACGATTTTCGAAAGATCACCGACCATGACCGAGTATTGAAGATGACCGACATCCCGCATTTCCCGCTCTCCGCCGTGGTCGGCGCCGATGACTTGAAACTCGCGCTGTACCTCACTGCCATCGACCCGAAAATCGGTGGTGTGCTGATCGAAGGCCCACGCGGAATGGCCAAGTCGACTCTGGCCCGTGGCCTCGCCGATCTGCTGGCCAGCGGTCAGTTCGTCACGTTGCCACTGGGCGCCACCGAAGAACGTCTGGTCGGCACCCTCGATCTGGATGCCGCGCTGAGTGAAGGTCGTGCGCAGTTTTCTCCCGGCGTGCTGGCCAAGGCCGACGGCGGTGTGCTGTACGTCGATGAAGTGAATCTGTTGCCCGATCATCTGGTTGATCTGCTGCTGGATGTGGCGGCCAGCGGCACCAACCTGGTCGAGCGTGATGGCATCTCGCATCGGCATTCGGCACGGTTTGTGTTGATCGGCACAATGAACCCGGAAGAGGGCGAGTTGCGCCCGCAGCTGTTGGACCGTTTTGGCCTGAACGTCGCCCTCAGCGGTCACACCGCGCCGACTGAACGCGGGCAGATCATCCGCCGCCGACTGGATTTCGACAGCGACCCGCAGGCGTTCTGCGCGCAGTGGGAAGCCGAGCAGCAAGCGCTGCGCGAACGCTGCGAACAGGCGCGCTGCGCCTTGGCGCGCATTGCGCTGGATGACGATGCTTTGGCAAGCATCACCGAGCGCTGCTTTGCCGCCGGCGTCGATGGCTTGCGTGCCGATCTGGTCTGGCTGCGGGCGGCCCGTGCGCACGCAGCATGGCGCGGCGCTGCAGCGATTGCCGAGCAGGACATCGACGCCGTGGCGGAATTTGCCCTGCGTCATCGCCGTCGTGAGTCCACTTCGCCCAGCCTTCAACCACCTGCGCAGAACCAGACCAGCACCCAGGCTGAACCAAGCGAGGGGCAGGGGCAATGGGGCGACATGCCTGCTCCGGCGCTGACGACTGGCGCACGCCGCGAAGTGCCGAGCTGGCCAAAAAAGTAACCGGCATTCGTCCCCGATCCGACGCGGGGGCGAATGCCAGACCCCGCGCCGGACGACTCGACCACGGACGCCAGGGTAAGCGCCACGCTGCGCGCAGCGGTCTGGTGAACTGGCCGGGGACGCTGCTCAACGGCCGGCCGCAAACCCGTGAGGACTTGCAGTTCCAGCTGCGCACTCGTGCTCCCCATGAGTTATGGCTGGTGATCGTCGATGCGTCGGCTTCGACGCGTCGGCATCAGGCACTGAGCGATGCCAAGGGTTTGCTCGCGCAATTGTTTGATGATGCGTATCGACAAAGGGCGCGACTGGCCTTGCTGACCGCCAGTGGCAGCGCGCCGCAATGGCAGGTGCAAGGATTGAAGGCTTCAAGTGGCTTGCGCACCTGGCTGGAGACACTGGGCGCGGGCGGCGGCACGCCATTGGTGGCGGCGTTGACGCAGGCGCAGCAATGGCTGATGCAGCGACAAAAGCGTTTTCCGGCCGAGCAGCAACGCTTGTTGCTGGTCACGGACGGACGTTTGAAAACCTTGCCACCGCTGCTGCCGCTGGAGTGTCCGGGGTTGCTGATCGACATCGAGCGGGGGCCGATCCGTCTGGCGCGGGTGCGGGAATTGGCGGCGGTGCTGAATGCGGAATATCGGCATATCGATGATGTGTGAAGTCTGAGCGGGCCTCTTCGCGAGCAAGGTTGGTGAACACCGCTTGCTCTGTGGGAGCGAGCCTGCTCGCGAAGGCATCGCCTCGGATCATGCGGGATCACCAAAAATCGCAGCGCTGCTCTATGCTCCACCCAGCCCAATCACAAGGAGTGAATCATGCGGGTACTGGTCGCCAATCCTCAGGACGATTTTCGCGTCAAAGCCTACGCCGGCACCAACGGCGTGCTGCTCGCCATGGACCTGGCTGAACCGCGACGCAAAGGCTTGCTCGGGTTTGCCATCGAAAAGCAACAGGGCGACAAACCGTGGTTGTTCCTGTTCAACAGCTTGACGTTTCCCGGCAAGGCTCACACTTTTCCCCAATATCACGCCACGCCCAGTGATAAGGCACCGCTGCAAAAATTCCGCTGGGCCGATTACGCCGTCAACCCGGGCACGACCCTGCACTATCGCGTGCACCTGGCCTACGGCACGGCGGACGCGCCGCTACTGGGCGAATCGCTGGAGCTGAGCATCACCAGTGACGACGGCCACCCGGCCAATCAGAGCGTGATCTTCAATCGCGCCGTGGCTGCCAGTCAGGCGTTTCAGCGCAAATTTCCCGACCTCGACGCACAGATCAGCGCCAACAAGAATCTGCCCATCGAAGCCTGGCCCGGCGCGGCGCGCCTGTGGCTGGAGAACGGACTGCTGGAGCGATTGCTGGGCTTCATCGAGCGGGCTGTGGACGCGCAGTGGGCGTTGGACATTGCGATCTACGAGTATCAGTTGCAGGCGATCATCGATGCCGTGAACGCGGCGTTCGCGCGGGGGGTGCAAGTGCGCGTGCTGTACCACGCCCAGCCTGATGATTCCGATACGACCCTGAACGAAGCGAACCTTGCCCAATTACCAGCGGCGAACAAGCGGGGCCGGGTCACTCACAACATTTTCCACGACAAATTCATCGTCCTCAGCCGGGTCGATGGCGTCGGTCAGCGTCAACCGCAGGCGGTGCTGTGCGGCAGCACCAATTTCACCGCCAATGGCGTGTATCGCCAGGCCAATGTGGTGCATACGCTCGACGATGTGACGATTGCCACTGCCTATCTGCAAACGTTCGATGAGGTCTGGGCCAACCCTGCTGATGTCGCAGCCACACGCAACTGGATCACCGAACACAACCCGATGGATCCTGCGCAAACGCTGTTCGCCGGGTTCTCACCACGCAGCGGTGGTGCCGACTTACGCGAGTTCGTCGAGATCATCGAAGCGGCGAAAAAGGATGTGCTGTTTGTCACGGCATTCACCTTGCCGGACGCGATTCTCAACGCGCTGCTTGGTCAGCCCCATGACGACATTCTGCGTTACGGTCTGCAGAACACCGCCAGCCGCATTACCGGGTTTCACGCCGATCGCACCGCCGAATTCGCCGCCACAGCGTTGCTTAACACCGGTCTGGAAGGCTGGCTCAAGGAAAACATGAAAGGTCAGAAGGGCAACCTGCTGGTGCACACCAAAGCGGTGGTCGTCGACTTCACCAGCGACAGGCCGACGATTATCAGCGGCAGCCACAACCTCAGCACTTCGGCCAGTAACGGCAATGATGAAAACTACCTGATCATTCGCGGCGACACCGATCTGGCTGATCGCTATGGTCTGGAATTGCTGCGGTTTTATGAGCATTACCGCTTCCGCTATTTCGCGAAAAAACTCGAGCTGAAGCAGGTGAGTCCGTTGGCGCTGGATGACAGCTGGACCAACGATTACTACGTGGCGGGGGATTTGCGGCAATTGTCGCGGTTGCGCTTTGCCGGACGATGACAGCCACTGTAGGAGCTGCCGAAGGCTGCGATCTTTTGACTTTGTTTTTTAAGGTCAAGATCAAAAGATCGCAGCCTGCGGCAGCTCCTACAGGGGGGGCAGTGGTCGTTGATACAGATTTTGAAATGATTTCGCTCTGTAGGAATTGTCGTCAGAGCCTGTACGCTCCAAGGCCATTTTTCATTCAGGATTTGCATGAACACCCTCTTGGAGCCTCCCAGTCGTACCTTCTCCTCGCGCCATGGCGCGGTCTTGACGCACTCGCAGCATCCGGTTTTCCGCCTCCCGACTATCGTTGACAACGCGGCCTCAGAGCCTTCGCGTTGCACTTTGCCGTGCCCGGCAGCCTGAATTCACTGAAGAGAGATCGAGACATTTTATGGAATGGTTAGCGGATCCCACGGCCTGGTTAGGCTTGTTGACTTTGATCGTGCTGGAGCTGGTGCTGGGTATCGACAACCTGGTGTTTATCGCGATCCTGGCGGACAAACTGCCGCCGCATCAGCGCGATCGTGCGCGGATCATCGGCCTGTCGTTGGCGCTGATCATGCGTCTGGGCCTGTTGGCGAGCATTTCCTGGCTGGTCACCCTCACGCAGCCGTTGTTCGAAGTGTTCGGCAAGAGCTTTTCCGGCCGTGACCTGATCATGCTGTTCGGTGGTGTGTTCCTGCTGTTCAAAGCCACCATGGAGCTGCACGAACGGCTTGAAGGCCACGTCGGCCAGCGCTCGACCAACGCGGCTTACGCATTGTTCTGGCCGATCGTGGCGCAGATCGTGGTGCTCGATGCGGTGTTCTCGCTGGACGCGGTCATTACCGCCGTCGGCATGGTTGATGAACTGGCGGTGATGATGATCGCGGTGATCATTTCCATCGGTTTGATGATCGTTGCGAGCAAGCCGCTGACCCGCTTCGTCAATGCGCACCCGACGGTGATCATGCTGTGTCTGGGCTTTCTGATGATGATCGGTTTCGCCCTTACGGCCGAAGGCCTGGGCTTCCACATCCCGAAAGGCTATCTGTACGCGGCCATTGGCTTCTCGATCCTGATCGAGGTGTTCAACCAGATCGCCCGGGCCCGCCGCAAACGCTCGATGCAAGGCCTGCGCCCCCTACGTGAGCGCACGGCCCATGCTGTGATGCGCTTGCTGGGCGGGCGCAAGCTGGAAGTGGAGGAGGTCGGCGAGGAAATCTCCGACCTGCTGGATGACGGCGAAGCCCCGAGTGCAGAACTGTTCGACCGTCGCGAGCGGGTGATGATCAGTGGTGTGCTGCAACTGGCCGAACGCCCGATTCGTAATCTGATGACCGTACGCGCGGACGTCGACACCATCGATCTGGCTGACGACGCCGAGACGATTCGCACAAAATTGATGCACTCGTCGTATTCACGTCTGCCGCTGATTCGCAACGGTGCTGTGGATGAACCGTTGGGCTTCGTGCACAAGAAGGAATTGCTCAAGGAGTACCTGAGCGGCATTGAGCCGAACCTGGAACATCTGGCGCGCAAGACCATCAACTTGCTCGACAGCTATTCGATCCTCAATGCGCTGGAGCAGATGCGCGCAGCGTCGACCCACATTGCTTTTGTGGTCAACGAGTTTGGCGATTTCGTCGGCGTGTTGACCATGACCGACATCCTCGAATCGATTGCCGGCGAACTGCCCGATGCCAGCGAAATAGAAGGCCCGGACGTGATCGAGGAGCAGGGCGGTTTTGTCGTCAGCGGCGCGTTGAACTTGACTCGCGTTCGCCAGCGCACCGGGTTTGGCGCCGAACCGACCGAGGACTATCAGACCTTGGCCGGGCTGGTGATGAGCCTGCTGGATCGCTTGCCGATGATCGGCGATCGGCTGCAGTACGCAGGCTGGCAAATGACCGTCAAAGCCGTTGAGGAACGACGGGTGACGCAGGTGTTGCTGGTGCGCGATTCTGCGTAAGGCAGCAGCCTTGCGCTGACGGTGCCGGTCCCTGCGCGGGCAAGCCCGCTCCCACAGTGCACGCGTCGTACACGAAATGTGTGAACAGCGTTGACCCCTGTGGGAGCGGGCTTGCCCGCGAAAGCGATGTGTCAGACGCCGTAACGATTACGGGAAATGCACTGCCTCAAATCACCCGCCGATGCGCACGCGTGATTGTGCAGAGCCTGCTCAATGTGCGGCGCAACCACGGCAGGTCATGTCGTGGTTTCTGCTGCACCACCGGTGCCCTGGTCCTGCCAATATGCCGGTCAAAGTCCGCCGCCAGTGTTTCCTCTGTGCCGATGCCCTTGAGCTTCTTCAGCAACTTGCCGTTCTTGTAGAACAGCACCGTCGGCGTGCCGGTGACCAACGGATGGCGCGGCGACTCACGGGTGTTAAGCATGTAGATATTGGCGCGATGCCGGTACGGCTCGGCAATCTGACGAAAAATCGGCCCGGCGAACTCGCAGGCGGGGCAGTGCTCATTGGCGAAGTACAGGATCACCGGACGCCAGGTTTTCAGGGCTTTGCGATAAACCGGGGCCAGATTGGAAATGGTATTGGCAGCGCTCATTGAGAACTCCTTTTCAACGACCTCGAAGGTTCGATGACGTTAAAGAAGGGTGCAGAACCGGTCTACTGTCAGAAATTACAGGTGGCCCGTGGAGTCGCGAGATTTTTCCCACTTTTATGAAGGACCGTCCTGACACGAAACCCGGAAATGTGGAATGACGGGAAGTGATACCTTTTTCACTCATCCGAAAACGGAGGTGGGACTTATATCGTTCTTTATGTCGTAGCGAGAATTTCTGAATTGAAACGAAATCCCATTGCCACCGTCGCCGCTAGTGACAGTAAAACTGTCGTAGTCCTTCATCGGATCGAGCCCGTTTTCAATTGCGCGTCTGAAAAGGAGTATGAAGCGATAATGGACAAATTAGAGGATCAGAAGCTGATCGCGTTGTGTGAGGAGCGAGAAAATGATCCCTTTTTTAAAGTCTCGCTAGATGACCTATGAGACAAATCCGAACTTCAATCGCATTGCACCGAATCTGCTCATCCGTGATCCATCTGGGAACCGGCTACTCGCTATTTGTAGCCTAAGGTAGCGCAGCCCATCAGTACCCGCACTCGGCTCCATTTTTCGCGTTTCCCGCATCTCTTTGATTTCAAAAACATTTCAATCCTATAAAGATTCCCCGCCATTCCTATGGCACACTTTCTGCTGTCTATTCCGTAGTAACAAACCGTGTTCCGTTATAGCGGAATAAACATCATCCTGGAGTGCTTGCCATGCATCGCCGTCCTTCGTTGTTCAAAGCGTGTGTTTTTGTTCTTGCGGCTTCGTCCGCTGTCATGGGCATGGCCCAGGCAGCCGACAGCAAACTCGACAGTGTTCTGGCCCGGGGCAAGCTGATTGTCGGCACCGGCAGCACTAATGCGCCGTGGCACTTTCAGGGTGCGGACGGCAAGTTGCAGGGCTTTGATATCGACATCGCCAGGATGGTGGCCAAGGGTTTGTTCAATGACCCGAACAAGGTCGAGTTCGTCGTGCAGTCGTCCGATGCGCGGATTCCCAATCTGCTGACTGACAAGGTCGACATGAGCTGCCAGTTCATCACCGTCACCGCCAGCCGTGCGCAGCAAGTGGCGTTCACCCTGCCGTACTACCGCGAAGGTGTCGGCCTGCTGCTGCCGGCCAACAGCAAGTACAAGGAAATCGAGGACCTGCAGGCGGCCGGTGACAGCGTTACTGTGGCCGTGCTGCAAAACGTCTACGCCGAAGAACTGGTGCACCAGGCGCTGCCCAAGGCCAAGGTCGATCAGTACGACAGTGTCGATCTGATGTATCAGGCGGTGAACTCCGGCCGTGCCGATGCCGCGGCTACCGATCAGTCGTCGGTCAAGTACCTGATGGTGCAGAACCCTGGCCGCTACCGCAGCCCGACCTACGCGTGGAGCCCACAGACCTACGCCTGCGCAGTCAAACGCGGCGATCAGGACTGGCTGAACTTCGTCAACACCACTCTGCATGAAGCCATGACCGGCGTTGAGTTCCCGACTTACGCGGCATCCTTCAAGCAATGGTTCGGTGTCGACCTGCCGTCGCCGGCGATCGGTTTCCCTGTCGAATTCAAATGATCCCGTGAGAGTGGGGCGCCTGCACGCGCCCCGCTCAAGGTACTGCTGACCATGAACTATCAGTTGAACTTTGCTGCCGTGTGGCGCGATTTCGACACCTTGCTGGCGGGGCTCGGTCTGGGTCTTGAACTGGCGCTGGTGTCGATCGCCATCGGCTGCGTGATCGGCCTGCTGATGGCGTTTGCCTTGCTCTCGAAGCATCGCGCCTTGCGGGTGCTGGCCTCGGTGTACGTCACGGTGGTGCGTAATACACCGATTCTGGTGTTGATTCTGTTGATCTACTTTGCCTTGCCGAGCCTGGGGATCCGTCTGGACAAGATCCCGTCGTTCATCATCACGTTGTCGCTGTATGCCGGTGCCTATCTGACCGAGGTGTTCCGTGGCGGTTTGCTGAGCATCCCCAAAGGCCAGCGCGAAGCGGGGCTGGCGATCGGACTCGGTGAATGGCAGGTCAAGGCTTACGTGACCGTGCCGGTCATGCTGCGCAACGTGTTGCCGGCGCTGTCGAACAACTTCATTTCGCTGTTCAAGGACACATCGCTGGCCGCCGCAATTGCGGTACCGGAGCTGACCTATTACGCGCGCAAGATCAACGTTGAAAGCTACCGGGTGATCGAAACCTGGCTGGTGACCACGGCGTTGTATGTCGCGGCCTGTTACCTCATTGCCATGCTGCTGCGTTACCTCGAGCAGCGTCTGGCGATCCGCCGATAGGAGGCTGCGATGTACGAATCTCCCAGTTGGTTGCATGAATTGTGGGTGGCACGCGAGACGTTGCTGCAAGGCTTCCTGACCAGTGTGCAGGTGTCGGCATTGGCGATTCTGTTCGGCACGCTGCTCGGGGTTGTCGCCGGTCTGGTGCTGACTTACGGCAAGTTCTGGATGCGCGCGCCGTTCCGTTTTTACGTTGACCTGATTCGCGGCACGCCGGTGTTTGTGTTGGTGCTGGCCTGCTTCTACATGGCGCCGGCGCTCGGTTGGCAGATCAGCGCGTTTCAGGCCGGTGCGCTGGGCCTCACGCTGTTTTGCGGCTCGCACGTTGCCGAGATCGTGCGCGGTGCCTTGCAGGCCTTGCCGCGTGGGCAGATGGAAGCGAGCAAAGCGATTGGCCTGACGTTCTATCAGTCCCTCGGTTATGTGTTGCTGCCACAAGCGCTGCGGCAGATCCTGCCGACCTGGGTCAACTCGTCCACCGAAATCGTCAAGGCTTCGACCTTGCTCTCGGTGATCGGCGTCGCCGAACTGCTGCTCAGCACCCAACAGATCATCGCCCGGACCTTCATGACTCTGGAGTTCTACCTGTTCGCCGGTTTTCTGTTCTTCGTCATCAACTACGGCATCGAATTACTCGGCCGGCACATTGAAAAGCGGGTGGCCCTGCCATGACTCAAGCTCAAGTTTCCAACGTTTCAAATGGCCAGCCGCTGCTGGACATCCGTGGCCTGCACAAGCAGTACGGTGCGGTCGAAGTGCTCAAAGGCGTCGACCTGAGCATGCAGCGCGGCAACGTCGTGACCCTGATCGGCTCCAGCGGTTCGGGCAAGACCACCTTGCTGCGCTGCGTGAACATGCTCGAAGAGTTCCAGGGCGGGCAGATCCTGCTCGACGGCGAATCCATTGGCTATGACGAGGTCGGCGGTAAACGTGTGCGTCACGCCGAAAAAGTCATCGCCCGTCATCGCGCCATGACCGGCATGGCCTTTCAGCAATTCAATCTGTTCCCGCATCTGACCGCCTTGCAGAACGTCACCCTCGGTCTGCTCAAGGTGAAGAAAATGCACAAGGACCAAGCCGTCGCGCTGGCCGAGAAATGGCTGGAGCGGGTCGGCCTACTGGAGCGGCGCAATCACTTTCCCGGGCAGTTGTCCGGCGGTCAGCAACAGCGCGTGGCGATTGCCCGGGCGATTGCGATGAACCCGAGCCTGATGCTGTTCGACGAAGTCACCTCGGCCCTTGACCCGGAGCTGGTCGGTGAAGTGCTGAACGTGATCAAGGGCCTGGCCGAAGACGGCATGACCATGCTGCTGGTGACCCACGAAATGCGTTTCGCCTTCGAGGTCTCGGACAAGATCGTTTTCATGAATCAGGGGCGGATCGAAGAGCAGGGGCCTCCCAAGGAGCTGTTCGAACGCCCGCAATCACCGCGTCTGGCTGAGTTTCTCAAGAGCACGCGGTTCTAATTTTGCTATGTAATCAGGAGAAGTACCCATGAGCATTACTCGATACGGCACCGGCAGCACCGCCGCTGGCGGTCAGCCACGTCCCTTCGCGCGCGCCGTTGAAGCGGACGGCTGGCTGCACGTGTCCGGCCAGGTGCCGGCAGTGGACGGCGAGATCATCGTTGGCGGCATCGTCGAGCAGACCCACCAGACCATGAAAAACCTGATCGCGATTCTCGAAGAGGCCGGTTATGGCCTGGAGGATGTGGTGCGGGCCGGGGTGTGGCTGGACGATCCCCGGGATTTCAGCAGTTTCAACAAGGTTTTCGGCGAGTACTTCAAACCTGAACACGCCCCGGCGCGGGCCTGTGTGCAGGCGAGCATGATGGTCGATTGCAAGGTCGAGATCGACTGCATCGCCTACAAGAAAAAGGCCTGATTGTCGTCGGCTCTTGTAGGAGCTGCCGAAGGCTGCGATCTTTTGGCAATTTTGGATGCACCACGAAGGCAAGATCAAAAGATCGCAGCCTGCGGCAGCTCCTACAGAGGCATTTTGAGTGAGTACTGACATGACCGAAGACACCATCAAACGCCGGGCCCGTGGTCTGGACCGGGCGTTCGATATCCTCGATTTCCTCAAGGAGATCGGCCAGCCGCTGCGTCCGAATGACATCGCCAACGGTATCGGCAGCCCGAAATCCACGGTTTACGAACTGGTGGCGTCGCTGCTGGAACGACGGATTCTGGAGCCGGTGGGCAAGGACGGGCACGTCTATCTCGGTCGCCAGTTGTACTTCCTCGGGCAGGCGCACCTGCGCCATTTCGACCTCAGCCGCGAGGCCGATCATGCCTTGCAGGATATCGTCAGCCAGACCCGGGAAACCGCGCAGATGTGCCTGCTCAACGGGCGCAAATACACGGTGGCATTGATGAAGGAGGGCGAGCGGCATTTCCGCATTTCGTCCGACATCGGCGAAAACGCGCCGATCCCGTGGACTGCATCCGGACGCCTGCTGCTGGCGCATTTGAGCGACCAGCAGATCATCGACCTGATCGACGAGGACGACTACATCCTGCCCGACGGCGAACGCCTGCCGCTGGAGCGCTTTCTGGCGGAAATTCGGCAGGCCGGGATCGACGGTTTCTTCTCCTTCGACAGCGTGGCCGACACCTTCACCCATTGCTTCGCCGCGCCGGTCAAAGACCCCAATGGTGTGGCCATCTGCACCCTGTGCATCGTCGCCCCACGGGCCGATGCGAAAAACAATTACGACGACTATCGCCGGGTGCTGATCGAGAGCGCCAACAGCCTCGCCCGGCGTATCAACGAATAACCGCGGCGGCCTGCGGCCGCGACTGAATGCGAGGAGTTTGACCATGACGACTGCCATCAATACCGCTGTGGAAAAGGGCGCCGCTGCCATTGGCGCGCACCTTGTGCGTGACGTCAGCCTGCCGGCGCTGGTGCTGCACCGCGAGGCGCTGGAGCACAACATTCGCTGGATGCAGACGTTCGTCAGCAACAGCGGCGCCGAACTCGCGCCCCACGGTAAAACCAGCATGACCCCGGCGCTGTTCCAGCGTCAGCTCGACGCCGGCGCGTGGGGTATCACCCTCGCCAGCGCCACCCAGACCCGCGCCGCGTATGCCCACGGCGTGCGGCGGGTGTTGATGGCCAACCAACTGGTCGGCACGCCGAACATGGCGCTGATTGCCGATCTGCTGGCAGACCCGGATTTCGATTTCTACTGCATGGTCGATCACCCGGACAACGTCGCCGATCTCGGCGCCTACTTCGCCTCGCGCGGCGTGAAGTTGAACGTGATGATCGAGTACGGTGTGGTCGGTGGCCGCTGCGGTTGCCGCAGCGAGCAGGAAGTCATCGCGCTCGCCCAGGCGATCAACGCGCAACCGGCGCTGGCCCTGACCGGCATCGAGGGTTACGAAGGGGTGATCCATGGCGATCACGCGGTTAGCGGCATTCGTGAATTCGCCGCGTCGCTGGTGCGGCTGGCGGTGCAGTTGCAGGACAGCGGCGCGTTTGCCATTGCCAAGCCGATCATCACCGCCTCGGGTTCGGCGTGGTACGACCTGATCGCCGAGTCGTTCGAAGCGCAGAATGCGGGCGGCCGCTTCCTCAGCGTGCTGCGCCCGGGCAGTTATGTCGCCCACGACCATGGTATCTACAAGGAAGCGCAGTGCTGCGTGCTGGATCGTCGTAGCGATCTGCACGAAGGATTGCGTCCGGCGCTGGAAGTCTGGGCCCACGTGCAATCGCTGCCGGAACCGGGTTTTGCGGTGATCGCCCTCGGCAAGCGCGACGTGGCGTTCGATGCCGGTTTGCCGGTGCCGCTGCTGCGGTACAAGGCCGGTGTGGTGCCGGCGGTCGGCGATGACGTTAGTGCGTGCAAAGTGACGGCGGTGATGGACCAGCATGCGTTCATGACCGTGGCGCCGGGGGTTGAATTGCGGGTGGGCGATATCATTTCCTTCGGCACCTCGCACCCGTGTCTGACCTTCGACAAGTGGCGGGTGGGGTTATTGGTGGATGAGCAGTTGGCGGTGGTCGAGAACATGGAGACTTGTTTCTAAGGCTTGAGACCGCGTTGCGGCGATTCGCTGGCAAGCCAGCTCCCACAGGGATCTCATGAGCTGTGAAGATTGTGTGGGAGCTGGCTTGCCAGCGATGAGGCCGGATCAAACACCACCGAATCAGCAGAGACGCCACCCGATGACCACCCTCAGCCCCCTGGGCCCGAACACCCCGCGCATCGCCCTGATCGGCGAATGCATGATTGAACTCCAGCACCGCGCCGACGGCAGCCTGCAGCAAAGCTTCGGCGGCGATACCTTGAACACGGCGGTGTACCTGTCCCGCGCCCTCGGCGACAACGCTCAGGTCGATTACGTCACTGCGCTGGGCGATGACAGCTTCAGCGATGCCATGTGCCAGAGCTGGGCCGATGAAGGCATTGGCCTCGACATGGTGCAGCGTCTGCCCGGTCGTTTGCCGGGCCTGTACTGCATTCAGACCGACGCCAACGGCGAGCGACGTTTCCTCTACTGGCGCAATGAAGCGGCGGTGCGCGATTGCTTTACCACTCCGGCGGCGGAGCCGATTCTTGCAGCGCTGCCTGATTACGACGTGCTGTATTTCAGCGGTATCACCCTCGCGGTGCTTGGCGCCAAGGGCCGTGAGCGTTTGATCCAGACTCTTATCGAAGCCCGGCAGCGCGATGCGCGGATCGTCTTCGACAACAACTATCGGCCACGTTTGTGGGCGTCACAGGAAGAGGCGCGGGCGGCCTATCGCAGTGTGTTGCCGCATGTCGATCTGGCATTGCTGACCGTCGATGACGAGCAGGCACTGTTCCATTTTGCCGATTGCGATGCGGTGTTCGAGGCGTACGCGCAGATCGGTACGCCGGAAGTGGTGCTCAAGCGGGGTGCCGAGGCGTGCCTGATTCGTTGTGATGGCGAGGCGTTTGAAGTGCCGGCGCAGAAGGTCGAGAAGGTGGTGGACACGACGGCGGCGGGGGATTCGTTCAGTGCGGCGTATCTGGCCAGGCGGTTGTCGGGTGGCAGTCCGGTGGAAGCGGCGCAGGCTGGGCATTTACTGGCGAGTCGGGTCATCCAGTTCCCGGGAGCGTTAATCTCTAAGGACTGACAACTATCCCTGTAGGAGCTGCCGAAGGCTGCGATCTTTTGATTTTGCTTTTTTAAGATCAAAAGATCGCAGCCTTCGGCAGCTCCTACAGGGAAACAGGGCAATCAGGTCGATCAGGTCAATCGCGGAAAAACACCTGCACCAGGTGATAGCCAAACTTGCTCTTGATCGGCCCATGCACCGTGCGCAACGGTTTCTTGAAGATCACTGCATCAATTGCGCCGACCATCTGGCCCGGCCGCACTTCACCCAGATCGCCGCCGCGCTTGCCGGACGGGCAGGTCGAGTATTTCTTCGCCAGCACATCGAACGCTTCGCCCTTGGCAATGCGTTGTTTGAGCTGTTCGGCCTCTTCGGCGGTTTTCACCAGAATGTGGCGGGCTTGGGCTTTCATCGTGCGATACCTGTAACGGGGTGACGGCGGGGCGCGGGATTATGCCTCAAGTGATGGCGTTTGGTTGATCATCTCGCGGATCTTGTTCGCCAGCACTTCAATCGAAAACGGCTTGGCCACCATGTCCATGCCGTCCTCGAGAAAACCCTGACGCTCGGCGGCTTTCTGCGCATAACCGGTCATGAACAGCACCTTCAGTCCCGGGCGATGCTGGCGGGCGATTTCCGCCAGTTGCCGGCCGTTCATCCCCGGCAGGCCGACGTCGGTCACCAGCAGATCCACACGTAGCTCCGATTCCAGTAGCGGCAGGGCGGCGCTGGCGTCGGCCGCTTCGTGGGCGAGGTAACCCAGCTCCTTGAGCAGGTCGAGCACCAGCATGCGCACCGCCGGGTCATCTTCGACCACGACCACGGTTTCGCCGCAAGTGGCCGTCGGCGCTGCACTGAGGGTTTCCACGACTGGCCGTTCGGGCTCCAGCAGGTTCAGGCGCGGCAAGTACAGGCGCACACAGGTGCCCTGGTTCGGCAGGCTGTCGAGGCTGACATGGCCACCCGATTGCTGGGCGAAGCCATAAATCATCGACAGCCCGAGACCCGTGCCCTGACCAATCGGTTTGGTGGTGAAGAACGGATCGAAGGCCTTGGCGCGCACTGATGGCGTCATGCCGGTGCCGTTGTCGCTGACCGCCAGCATCAGGTAGTCGCCGGCCTTGACCGGTTCGAGGGTGGTGATGTCGTTGCCGTCGAGATAGACGTTGGCGGTTTCGATCAGCAGTTCGCCACCGTCGGGCATGGCGTCGCGGGCGTTGATCACCAGGTTGAGCAGGGCGTTTTCCAGTTGGCTGACGTCGGTGCTGATCGGCCACACATCGTCGGCCAGGCGCAGCGTGAGTTCGATCGGGTCGCCCTTGGTGCGGCGGATCAAATCTTCCAGCGAATGAATCAGTTCGTTGACGTTGAGGGTCTTGCGGTCCAGCGACTGCCGACGGGAGAACGCCAGCAGGCGATGAGTCAGCGCCGCTGCACGGTTGGCCGACGACACCGCCGCTTCGGTGAAACGCCCGATTTCCTCGGCGCGACCGTCGGCGATGTAGCGTTGCATCAGGTCGAGGCTGCCGATGATCCCGGTGAGCATGTTATTGAAGTCGTGGGCGATACCGCCGGTGAGCTGGCCGACCGCTTCCATTTTCTGCGCATGGCGCAACGCATCTTCGGCGCGCTCGCGTTCGAACATCTCGTTCTGCAGGCGCTGATTGGCCTGGGCCAGTTGTTCGGTACGGGCGCTGACCCGTTCCTCAAGGGTTTCATTGAGGTTGCGCAGCGCTTCTTCGGTCTTTTTCCGTTCACTCTCGTCGATCACGAAAATATAGAAACCGTTGACTGAGCCATCGGCGCCGTGGCGCGGCAGGTAGTTCATCAGCGCATGACGGCTGCTGCCGTCACGGTGCGGGGTGTACAGGCTGAACGAGCAGGGACGCCCGGCCAGCGCCTCGGCGATGTACGGCGCGCGCAGGAAGTAGGCTTCTTCGCCGATCACTTCGCGAATGGTGCGGCCATACAATTCCTGAGGCGTGAGGCCGTACCAGTCCAGATACGCGGCGTTGTTCAAGCGGAAGCGCTCTTCGTGGTCGACGTAACTGATGAGGATCGGCATCGCGTTGATGATCAGCTGCAATTCGGTCTGGCTCTGACGCAGCGCCTGCTCGGTGTGCTTGCGCTCGGTCAGGTCCAGCGCGGCGCCGAGGAAACGCACGGGTCGCCCGTGGTGGTCCTTGTAACAGCGGCCACGGGCAAACACCCAGCGCAGTTCGCCGTCGGCTTTGAGCAGCCTGTATTCCTCGGCGTATTCGGTACCGTGGGTGATGCAATGCTTGATGCTGCGGGCGATCAACGCGCGGTCTTCGGGGTGCACCCCTTGCAGGTAATCGCTGATCGGCAGCTGACTGGCCAGCGCCGGATCGATGCCGTGCAGTTGGGCGAAGTGGGCATCGGCGATGAAGCGGTCTTCACCGATGTCCCAGTCCCAGGTGCCGACTGCATCGGTAGCGGCCAGCGCCAGTTGCAGGCGCTCCTCGGTGTCGCGCTGGGCCTTGAGGCTTTCTTCGGAACGACGTTGCAGTTCAAGGGCGATGCGCCGGCGCTCGTTGGTTTCGATGGCTGTGACCAGAATTCCGGCCACTTGCGCATCTTCATCGCGGATGGGGCTGTAAGTCAGGTCCAGCCAGAAGTCGGACTCCTTGCCTTCGCGTTGCAGGGTAAATCGCCGTTCGCTGTAGGTGCGCACCTGGCCTTGTAGGACGGCTCGATAAATCGGGTCAGTAAAGTCCTGAAGTTCTGGCCATATCAGGTGCGCTGGCTGTCCGAAAGCGTGCGGATGCTTGCTGCCGGCGAGCATCGCGAAGCCGTTGTTGTAGATCTGCGTGAGCTGCGGCCCCCACAACAGCAGCATCGGCATCGGCGAGTGAATCACTATATCCACCGCGGTGCGCAGGCTTTGCGGCCAGGTGCCGGCGGCGCCCAGCGGAGTGCGGGCCCAGTCGATACGGGCGATCAGGGCTTGGGCGTCATCGGGGGTGGGTGCTGCGTTCATCACATCTATCCTGAGCGTCGGTCAGTGCGTTGGCATCTACTATTCTTGCACTTGCGGTAGACGCTGTATGACCCGTTACGTCACGACAGCGGGTCATTTCTGTTCATTGAATGCTTCGCGGGTGCTTATTGCCATGGAAATCGATGCACTGTTGCTCCGTCTGTCGAGCCAGCACGGCTCTGACCTGTTCCTGTCCACGGGAGCGCCACCCAGTGCGCGCATCGATGGCGTGCTGACGCCGTTCAGCGAGCGGCCATTCAAACCCGGTGAGGTCGAGGCCATCGCCAACTCCCTGATGGACGCCGAGCAGCGGCGTGAGTTCGATCGGGAACTGGAAATGAACCTGGCAATTTCCCGCACCGGTGTCGGACGTTTTCGCCTGAACATCTTCAAGCAACGCAACGATGTGTCAATCGTGATCCGCAACGTCAAACTCGATATCCCGCGCTTCGAAGACCTCAAACTGCCGCCGGTGCTGCTGGATACGGTGATGCTCAAACAAGGGCTGATCCTGTTCGTTGGCGCCACCGACTCCGGCAAGTCGACCACGCTGGCCGCACTGATCGACCATCGCAATCGCCACAGCAGCGGGCACATCATCACCATTGAAGACCCGGTGGAGTATATCCATCGACACAAGCGCTCGATCATCAATCAACGCGAAGTCGGCGTCGATACCCGCAGTTTCCATGCGGCGCTGAAAAACACCCTGCGCCAGGCCCCGGACGTGGTGCTGATCGGTGAAATCCGTGACCGCGAAACCATGGAACATGCGCTGACGTTCGCCGATACCGGGCATCTGGTGCTGTCGACGCTGCATGCGCACAACGCCAATCAGGCGCTGGACCGCATCGTCAATCTGTTCCCCGAAGAGCGCCGCCCGCAGTTGCTGCATGCGCTGGGCAACAATCTCAAGGCGTTCGTCTCGCAACGGCTGGTGCGCACGTTGGACGGTCAGCGCCGCGCGGCGGTCGAGGTGATGCTCGGCACGCCGACCATTGCCGACCTGATCCGCCGCAACGAATTGGGCGAACTCAAAGGCATCATGGAGAAGTCCGGCGAGGTCGGCATGCAGACCTTCGACGGGGCGCTGTATGCGCTGGTGGTGGAGGGCGTGATCAGTGAAGACGAAGCGCTCAAGCATGCCGATTCGCAAAATAATCTGCGCCTGCGTTTGAAACTGCATGCCGAAGCGGGCCCGGCGCCCGCGCCTTCATCATCAGGCGATTGGGGCTTGATGGATTAACACCTCACCCCTGTGGGAGCGTTTAGTCCGACAGCTCCGGGCGATTGCGAAACTGCTCCAGCGCTTCAGGATTGGCCAGCGCATCAGTATTCTTCACCGGTTCGCCATGCACCACATTGCGCACGGCAAGTTCGACCACTTTGCCACTGATGGTGCGCGGAATATCGCTCACAGCAACGATCTTCGCCGGCACATGGCGCGGTGTGGTGTTGGCGCGGATCACCTGGCGGATCTGCTGTTGCAGGGCGTCATCCAGCGTCACGCCATCCTGCACACGCACAAACAGCACCACGCGCACATCGTCCTGCCATTGCTGCCCGATCGCCACGCTGTCCAGCACCTGCGGGACTTTCTCGACCTGACGATAGATTTCCGCCGTACCGATGCGCACGCCGCCGGGGTTGAGCACGGCGTCGGAGCGGCCATGGATCAGCATCCCGCCGTGGGGCAATTGTTCGGCGTAATCGCCCTGGGCCCAGACGCCGGGGAACAGGCTGAAATAGGATTTGCGCAGCTTTTCGCCGTCAGGGTCGTGCCACAGACCGACGGGCATGGCCGGGAAGTGCCGGGTGCAGACCAGTTCACCTTTTTCGCCGACCACTGCAACGCCGGCGTCGTTCCACACTTCAACCGCCATGCCCAGGCTCTTGCCCATGATTTCGCCGCGGCGCACGGGCGACAGCGGATTTCCGTTGACGAAACACGAGACCACATCGGTGCCGCCGGACATCGATGCCAGGCACACGTCGCGCTTGAAGTCGCGGTAGACGAAATCGTAGCTCTGCGGCGACAGCGCGGAGCCGGTGCAGAGCAGCGTTTTGAGACTGCTCAGATCATGGCTGTGTGCAGGCTTGATGCCGCTGCTTTCCAGTGTCGCGAGAAACTTGGGGCTGGTGCCGAACACGCTGATGCGCTCGTCGTCGATCAGATCCAGCAGTCGCTCATGGCCGGGGTGAAACGGCGAGCCGTCATACAGCACCACCGCGCTGCCGACCGCGAGGGCCGAGACCAGCCAGTTCCACATCATCCAGCCGCAAGTGGTGTAGTAGAACAAGCGGTCACCGGGGCCGAGATCGACGTGCAGCCCATGCTCCTTGGCATGTTGCAGCAGCACGCCGCCGGTGCTGTGCACGATGCATTTGGGGACGCCGGTGGTGCCGCTGGAATACAGCACGTACAACGGATGATTGAACGGCACCGGGACAAACCGCGGGTCGCCGCCGGGTTGGTAGAAATCGTTCCACAACGTCACGTTGGCACGGGTGTGGAAATCCTCGGCACGGGCCTGCGCGCGAGCGTAGGGCACGATGATCAATTGCTGCAGCGATGGCAGTTGCGCGAGGATTTCGTTGACCTTGGTGGTTTGATCAATGTTTTTGCCGGCGTAACGGTAGCCTGCGCATGTGATCAACACTTTGGGTTCGATCTGGCCGAAACGGTCGATCACGCCGTGGGTGCCGAAGTCTGGCGACGAGCACGACCAGATCGCCCCGAGGCTGGTGGTCGCGAGCATCGCTACCAGGGTCTGCCAGGTGTTGGGCATGCACGCGGCCACCCGGTCGCCGAGGCCAACACCGGCGGCTTGCAGGCTGGCCTGAAAACCGGCGACGTGTTCGGCCAGTTCGGCCCAGGTCAATTGCTCGCGCTGACCGTTTTCCGCCACGGCGATCACCGCGACCGCATCGTCACGACGGCGCAACAGGTGTTCGGCAAAGTTCAGGGTCGCGCCGGGAAACCATTCGGCACTGGGCATCTGCGGGCCTTCACGCAGGATAGCGTCGGGTTGGGTGTGAAAGCGGATATCGAAGAAGTCGACGATCGCCTGCCAGAACGCTTCGCGCTGATCCACGCTCCAGCGGTGCAGGTCGGTGTAGCTGCTCAGTGCCAGGCCATGACGCTGATTGATATCGCGGCGGAACTGATCCATGCGCGATTGGGCGATACGCTCGGCATCGGGTTGCCAGAGGAGGTCGGACATTGGTTTGCCTCTTGTTTTGTTGTTCAAGCACACAGGTCAGCGTGCAGCACTTAATTCTGTGGCGAGGGAGCTTGCTCCCGATCGGCTGCGCAGCAGTCGTAAATTCTCGGGGGCGGCTTCGCCACCCAGCGGGAGCAAGCTCCCTCGCCACAGGCGGCTTGCGTCGTTTACTGCGCCAACCACCCCCCATCAATATTCCACGCAGCTCCCCGCACCTGGCTGCCAGCCTCGCTGCACAGAAACAACACCAGTTCCCCCAGATGCTGCGGTGTGACGAACTCCAGCGACGGCTGTTTCTCCGCCAGCAAATCATGCTGCGCCTGCTGCGGATCGACCCCTTTGGCAGCGCGATCATCGATCTGCTTCTGCACCAGCGGCGTCAACACCCAGCCGGGGCAGATCGCGTTGCAGGTGACGTTGCTGGTGGCTGTCTCGAGGCCAACCACTTTGGTCAAACCAATCACCCCATGCTTGGCCGCCACATACGCAGCCTTGCCGGTCGAGCCGACCTGACCGTGTACCGAGGCAATGTTGACGATCCGCCCCCAACCCTTGGTGCGCATGCCCGGCAGGCTGAGGCGGGTGCTGTGAAACACCGAGGACAAGTTGATCGCGATGATTGAATCCCAGCGCTCCACCGGAAACTCCTCCACGGCCGCCACGTGCTGAATCCCGGCGTTGTTGACCAGAATGTCGACGCCGCCGAATTCGCGTTCGGCGTAAGCGATCATGTCGGCAATCTGCGCCGGATCGCTGACGTCCGCCGGGTGGTGACCGACCTTGCCGCCGAACTGGCCGACCTCGGCGATCACGCTCGACGCATCACCGAAACCGTTGAGAATCAGGTTGGCGCCGGCCTTGGCCAGGCTCAGGGCGATGCCCAGACCGATGCCGCTGGTGGAACCGGTAACCAGTGCAGTCTTGCCCGAAAGAGTCGTCATGAATACCTCACACAATGCCAGTGGCGTAGAAAGTACCGATCACTACGAAGACCGCCAGGGTCTTGATCAGCGTAATACAGAAAATGTCTTTGTAGGCTTCGCGGTGGGTCAGGCCAGTTACCGCCAGCAAGGTGATCACCGCGCCGTTGTGCGGCAGGGTGTCCATGCCGCCGCTGGCCATCGCGGCCACGCGGTGCAGCACGTCCAGCGGAATGTTCGCCGCGTGCGCCGCGGCGATGAACTGCTCGGACATCGCCGCCAGCGCAATGCTCATGCCACCCGACGCCGACCCGGTGATGCCCGCCAACAGGGTCACGGTGATGGCTTCGTTGACCAGTGGATTGGGGATTTGCTTGAGCCAGTCGGCCAGCACCAGGAACCCCGGCAACGAGGCGATTACCGCACCGAAACCGTATTCCGAGGCGGTATTCATCGCCGCCAGCAATGCGCCGCTGACCGCACTTTTGCTGCCTTCGGCGAGTTTGCTGCGGATCGCCTTGAAGCCGAACACCAGCACCATCAGGATGCCGATCAGCAATGCCGCCTGCACCGCCCAGATCGCGGTGAGCTTGGCGATTTCCGTGGTTACCGGCGTGGCCATGCCGGGCAGCGCGAGGCTGTGGGTCTTGCCGTACCACTGCGGAATCCACTGGGTGAACAGCAGGTTCATGATGCCCACCGCCAGCAGCGGTGAGAGGGCGATCCAAGGGTTCGGCAGTTTCAGGTCTTCGGCGGTTTCCGGTTCGTTACGCAGTTCGGTGCCATAGCCTTCACCGGCGCGCTGGGCCTTGTTGCGTTGGCGCTGCAGGAACAGCATTCCCGCGCAGAACACGAAAATCGTGCCGATCACGCCCAACCACGGCGCGGCCCATGCGGTGGTGTTGAAGAACGTGCTGGGAATGATGTTCTGAATCTGCGGCGTACCGGGCAGGGCGTCCATGGTGAACGAGAACGCGCCAAGGGCGATAGTCGCCGGGATCAGGCGCTTGGGGATGTTGCTCTGGCGGAACATTTCCGCGGCAAACGGATACACCGCAAACACCACCACGAACAACGACACGCCGCCGTAGGTGAGCAGGGCGCAGACCAGCACGATCACCAGCATCGCCTGACGGGTGCCGAGCAAGCGAATCGCTGCGGCCACGATCGAACGGGAGAACCCCGACAATTCGATCAACCTGCCGAACACGGCGCCGAGCAGGAACACCGGGAAATACAGTTTGATGAAACCGACCATTTTCTCCATGAACACCCCGGTGAAGGCAGGGGCGACGGCGGAAGGATCGGTGAGCAGGACAGCGCCGAGGGCGGCAATCGGGGCGAAGAGGATGACGCTGTAGCCACGGTAGGCGGCAAGCATCAGCAGCGCAAGGGCTGCCAAGGCAATGATCACACTCATGGAGTGTCTCCAGGGATTGTTATTTTTGTGGGTGTTGCGGGTGCGGGAGAGGCTTTAGCGAGATCTGTGCCAGATATTCAACCTGTTGAAATATAAGGGTTTTATCGGGTTTTGCGATCAGCTGTTCGAGGCAATATCTCGATAGTGAGACTTTTTAGAGGCGAAAAGATCGCAGCCTTCGGCAGCTTCTACGGGGTTAATACGGAAATTCCGTGTAGGAGCTGCCGAAGGCTGCGATCTTTTGATCTTGAAGTGAATATCTCGCTAGCGAGACTAAATCTCTTTATTGAGACTCGGCGATGCCCAAGGCCAGCATCTTCTTGTACAACGTCGACCGCCCCAACCCCAGCCGAGCAGCTGCCTCCGGCACCTTGCCGGCACATTGTGCAAGGGCAGACTGGATCAACTGCCGCTCAAACCGCTGCCGCGCCTGGGCAAAAGTCTCTTCCGCCAACGGCTCCAGCGTCGGCACCGATGGGCGCTCAACCGGAGTAAAGGCGCCAACGGCCGCGCGAATATCCTCCTCGGTGAGGATCAGGTCATCGCTGAGCAGCGCTGCGCGCTCCAGCACGTTGCGCAACTCGCGGATGTTGCCCGGCCACGCATGTTGCCCGAGCAGATCCAGCGCTGTACGGCTTAGCTCGTGCTGGCTGCGCAACTCTTCAAGGATCGCTTCGCTGAGCGCCGGCAGATCGTCGAGACGCTCGCGCAGCGGCGGAACCTGGATCGGCAGCACGTTAAGGCGGTAATACAGGTCGGCGCGGAACTCACCGCGCTTGATCGCCGCTTGCAGATCGGTCGACGTCGCCGCGATCACCCGCACATCGCTCTGGATCACGTCGTTGGAGCCAACCGGTTCGAATTCCTTTTCCTGCAACACCCGCAGCAGTTTGCTTTGCAGCGGCAACGGCATGTCGCCAATCTCGTCGAGAAACAGCGTCCCGCCCTGAGCAATCTGCAACTTGCCGGTACGCCCCTTGCGATCAGCGCCGGTAAACGCGCCAGGCGCAGTGCCGAAGAACTCGGCTTCCAGTAGCGCTTCGGGAATCGCCGCGCTGTTGATGCTGACGAACGCCTTGTGCGCCCGGGGCGAAGCGCTGTGAATCGCTTGAGCCAGCAACTCCTTGCCGGTGCCGGTTTCGCCGAGCAGCAACACGGGAGATTCGGTGCTGGCACTGCGGCGGGCGCGGCGTTTGACGTCGAGGCTGGCGCTGCTGGTACCGATGAAATGGGCGAAGTTGTATTTGGTCTGCCGCGCCCGCAGCAGCGAGCGGGTCGAAGCCAGTTCTTCCTGCATGCTCAGGTAGCGCTTGAGCATTGGTGACAGGCTGCGCAATTCGTCGAACAGAGCAAAACCGATGGCGCCGATCACCGCCCCGGCATCGTCGTGGATCGGCAGGCGCATGACCACCAACGGCTCTTTTGGCGTGTCCTGCATGTCCAGCAGAATGGGGCGGCCGGTACGCACCACTTCACGCAGCAGGCTGCCGGGGATCACGCTTTCGCAGGGTTTGCCGATAGCTTTTTTGGCCGACTCCAGCCCAAAACGCCGGGCATAGCGCTCGTTCATCCAGACGATGTTGGCATCGCGATCGACAATCACCGTGCCCTCGCTGGACTGCTCGATGATCTCGAACAGCGAGCGGATCGCCAGCGTGCGCACGCGTTGGTAGTCCTTGAGGCTTTCGGTGGTGTTCATGCGTGAGTTGATCCGGAGTTTGGGTTGTCTGTTCGAGCCTCTTCGCGAGCAAGCTCGCTCCCACATTTGGAATGCGGTCCTCTGTGGGAGCGAGCCTGCTCGCGAATGTTGCGACCCGGTATCAGGGCAAACGCCGATTATGCCTACCCCGGATGCGCCGCTGCCAACAGCTCTTTGGTGTAAGGATGCTGCGGTGAGTCGAACACGTCATGGCTGGCACCGCGCTCAACCACTTTGCCGTCCTTGATCACGATCATGTCATGCGCCAGCGCCCGCACCACCGCCAGGTCGTGGCTGATGAACAGGTAGGTCAGGCCGTGTTTTTCCTGAAGGTCGCGGAGCAGGGCGACCACCTGCTTCTGTACGGTGCGATCCAGTGCCGAGGTCGGCTCGTCGAGCAGGATCAGCGCCGGTTTCAGCACCAGCGCCCGGGCGATGGCGATGCGCTGGCGCTGACCGCCGGAAAACTCGTGCGGGTAGCGGTGACGGCTTTCCGGGTCGAGGCCAACTTCCTTGAGCACGCGGATCACCTGGGCATCGCACTCTTCAGCGCTGGACTGGCAATGCACCTCCAGCCCTTCGCTGATGATTTGCGCCACCGACATCCGTGGACTTAGGCTGCCGAACGGGTCCTGAAACACCACCTGCATCTGCCGACGCCACGGCCGCAACTGCTTCTGATCGAGCCCATCAAGGGCGGTGCCCTGAAAGCGAATGCTACCCTCGGAGTCGAGCAGCCGCAGAATCGCCTGGCCCAGGGTCGATTTCCCTGACCCGGATTCGCCGACAATGCCCAGGGTCTTGCCGCGCTGGATATTCAGGCTGATGCCGTCCACTGCACGCAGGTATTGCTTACGCTGGAACAGCCCGCCACCGACGATGAACTCAACCCGCAGATCATCGACTTCCAGCACGTTCTCGCGCTCGTCCCGGGGCAGGGCCTCGCCTTCCGGCTCGGCGTTGAGCAACACACAGCTGTAAGGATGCTTTGGCTCGGTAAACAGGGTTTCGCACGGTGCCTGCTCGACGATTTCACCCGCCTTCATCACGCACACCCGTTGCGCAATGCTGCGCACCAGATTGAGGTCGTGACTGATCAGCAGCAGCGACATGCCCAAGCGTTGTTGCAAGGATTTGAGCAGCAGCAGGATCTTGCGCTGCACCGTCACATCCAGCGCGGTGGTCGGCTCGTCAGCGATCAGCAGTTCCGGCTCGCAAGCCAGCGCCATGGCGATCATCACCCGTTGCCGCTGACCACCGGACAGCTGATGCGGATAGGCTTTGAGGCGCTCTTTGGGCTTCTGAATGCCGACCAGTTCCAGCAGTTCCAAAATGCGTTGTTGCGCCGCTTTACCGCCCAGGCCGCGATGCACCAGCAGCGTCTCGCCGATCTGCTTTTCGATGGTGTGCAGCGGATTTAGCGAGGTCATCGGCTCCTGGAAGATCATCGCGATCCGGTTGCCACGCAGTTCGCGCAACACCTTCGGATCGGCACCGAGCAGTTCCTGGCCGCGATAGCGAATGCTGCCAGTGGTTTGCGCATCACTTTCGGGGAGCAATTGCAGAATCGAATGTGCGGTCACCGACTTGCCCGAACCCGACTCCCCGACCAGCGCCAGACATTCACCGGGACGGATGTCCAGGCACAGGTTGCGCACCGCCGGCTGGCCATGGAAGGCGACATTGAGGTCACGGATTTCGATCAGGTTATCAGTCATGGTCACACTTCAGGATCGAGGGTCGAACGCGTCGCGTAACGCTTCGCCGATGAACACCAGTAAAGAAAGAATCAGCGCCAGGGTGAAAAACGCCGTCAGCCCGAGCCACGGTGCTTGCAGGTTCTGTTTGCCCTGACCGATCAGTTCGCCCAGCGAAGCGCTGCCGGCGGGCATGCCGAAACCGAGGAAGTCGAGGGCGGTGAGGGTGGAAATCGCTCCGGTCAGAATGAACGGCAGGTAACTCAGCGTTGCGTTCATCGCATTGGGCAGGATGTGCCGGACAATCACCTTGCGGTCGCTCAGGCCCAGGGCACGAGCGGCTTTGACGTATTCCAGGTTGCGCCCGCGCAGGAACTCGGCGCGCACCACATCCACCAGCGCCAGCCAGGAAAACAGCGCCATGATCCCCAGCAGCCACCAGAAATTCGGCTCGACGAAACCCGACAGGATAATCAGCAGGTACAACACCGGTAACCCGGTCCAGACTTCCAGCAGGCGTTGCCCGAGCAAATCGACCCAGCCGCCGTAATAGCCTTGCAGGGCGCCGGCGGCAATCCCGATCAGTGCACTGATGGCGGTCAGCATCAAGGCAAACAGGATCGACACCCGGGCACCGAAAATCACCCGCGCCAACACATCGCGCGCTTGATCGTCAGTGCCCAGCCAGTTGACCTTCGAGGGTGGGCTCGGTGCCGGTTGGTTGAGGTCGTAATTGGGCGTGTCGTCGCTGAACGGAATCGGCGGAAACAGCAGCCAGCCACCGTCCTTGCGGATCAGGTTCTGCACGTAATCACTGCGATAATCGGCCTGGAACGGCAGCTGGCCGCCAAATTCCTGCTCGGTGTAACGCTTGAACACCGGGAAGTAGAGCTGGCCCTGATAGCTGACCACCAACGGTTTGTCGTTGGCGATCAGTTCACCGCCCAGCGTTACCACGAACAGTCCGATGAACAGCCACAGCGACCACCAGCCTCGGCGGTTTTTCTTGAAGCGTGCGAAACGGCGTTGGCCCAGGGGCGAGAGCTTGAACATCAGGCGTTCCTCGCGGCGAAGTCGATACGCGGATCGACCAAGGTGTAGCACAGGTCTCCGATCAGTTTTATCAAGAGTCCGAACAGGGTGAAGATGAACAGCGAACCGAATACGACCGGGTAGTCCCGGGAAACCGCCGCTTCGTAACTCATGCGGCCGAGGCCGTCGAGGGAGAAGATCACTTCGATCAGCAGCGAGCCGGCAAAGAACACACTGATGAATGCCTGGGGGATCCCCGAGACCACCAGCAGCATCGCGTTGCGAAACACGTGACCGTAGAGCACGCGGCGCTCGCTCAGGCCTTTGGCGCGGGCGGTGACCACGTACTGGCGGGTGATTTCATTGAGGAACGAGTTCTTGGTGAGAATCGTCAGCGTGGCGAAGCCGCCAATCACCAGTGCCGTCACCGGCAACACCAGATGCCAGAAGTAATCGGCGATCTTGCCCAGGGTCGACAGCGATTCGAAGTTGTCCGAAACCAGCCCGCGCACCGGAAACCAGTTCAGCGAGGTGCCGCCGGCAAACACCACGATCAGAAACATCGCAAACAGAAACGCCGGCATCGCATAGCCGATGATGATCGCGGTGCTGCTCCAGATATCGAAGTGGCTGCCGTGATGCACGGCCTTGCGAATGCCCAGCGGGATCGACACCAGATAGGTGATCAGCGTCGCCCACAGGCCGAGGGAAATGGTCACCGGCATTTTTTCCAGAATCAGATCGGTGACGGTGGCGCCGCGGAAAAAGCTTTTGCCGAAGTCCAGCTGCGCGTAGTTCTTCAGCATCAGCCACAGGCGTTCATGCGCCGGCTTGTCGAAACCGTACTGTTTTTCGATGTCCTTGATCAGCTGCGGGTCGAGGCCACGGCTGGCACGCGAAGTGCTGCTCATGGTTTCGCTGGAACTGCCACCGACACTCGCTCCGCCGATGCCTTGCAGATGGGCGATGGCCTGTTCGACCGGGCCGCCGGGGGCCGCCTGGATGATCACGAAATTCACCAGCAGGATGATCACCAAGGTCGGAATGATCAGCAGCAGGCGCCGCAGAATGTAAGCCCACATCAGTGCGGTCCTCCGGGTCTGCCACGACCGATTTTTTCGGCGGTCATCTGCTGGTTGGTCAGCGGCGTGCTGCTGATTTCCCACCAGCTCTCGATGGCTTCGTCATTGCTGGCTTGTGTCGCCGGCATGCCGAACCGATTCCACCAGACGGTGGAGGTGCCCGGCGGGTAATAGTTGGGAATCCAGTAGTAGTTCCATTGCAACACCCGATCCAGCGCGTGGGCGTAGTGCAGCATGTCACTCTGGGTCGAGGCGCGGATCAGGCCGTTGATCAAGGTGTCGACCGCGGGATTCTTCAGCACCATGTAGTTGTTGGCGCCGGGGTCGTTGGCCGAAATCGAGCCGAAGTAGTTGAGCAATTCGCCACCAGGAGATGTGCTGACCGGGTAGCCGGTGACGATCATGTCGTAGTCGCGGCTCATCAGGCGATTGACGTATTGCGAGGAGTCAATGCGGCGGATATTCAGATCGATGCCGATCTGTTTCAGCGTGCGTTTGTAAGGCAGGAGCAGGCGATCCATGCCGTTCTGGCTGACCAGAAAGGTGAAACTCAACGGTTCGCCTTCGGCGTTGACCAGTTGGTCGCCCTCGGGTTTCCAGCCGGCCTGTTCGAGCAGTTCCAGGGCTTGCAGTTGCTTGTCGCGGATCAGCCCGCTGCCATCGGTTTTCGGCGCCTCGAAGACCTGGGTGAATACCTCGTCGGGAACCTGCCCGCGCAGCGGCTCAAGGATTTTCAGCTCCGCCGCATCCGGCAGCTCGCGGGCGGCCAGGGCGGTGTTGGAGAAATAGCTCTGCTGGCGGATGTACATGTTGCGCATCATCTGCCGGTTGCTCCACTCGAAATCCCAGAGCATCGCCAGTGCCTGACGCACCCGACGATCCTGAAACATCGGTTTCTGCAGGTTGAACACGAAGCCCTGCGCCGATTGTGGGGCCTCGGTGGCCAGGTGGGCTTTCTGCAAGCGGCCGTCACTCAGCGCCGGGCTGTCGTAACCGATCGAATAGCCGGTGGCGGAAAACTCGCGGTTGTAATCATAGGCGCCGCCGCGCAGCACCTGACGTGCGACATCGGTGTCGCCGAAATACTCGATGCTGAAGTGATCGAAGTTGTACAGGCCGCGACTGACCGGCAGGTCCTTGCCCCACCAGTCGGGGTTGCGCTCGAATGTGATGCTGCGCCCGGAGTCGACCTTGCCCACCCGATACGGGCCGCTGCCCAGCGGCGGTTCATAGCCGCCGCCACCGGCGAAGTCGCGGGTTTTCCACCAATGCTCGGGAAACACCGGCAGGGTGGCGATGTCCAGCGGCAAGGTGCGGTTCTCGTTGCTCTTGAAGTCGAAGCGCACGGTCAGCGGCGCTTCCACTTCGACACCTTTGACATCGGCGAACTGCGTGCGATAGCGCAGGCTGCCCTGGGTCATCAGCAAGTCATAGGTGTAGCGCACGTCTTCGGCTGTGATCGGCTTGCCGTCGGCGAAACGCGCCTGGGGGTTGATGAAGAAACGCAGGGACAGGCCGTCCTCCGCGCGTTCCATTTTTTGTGCCACCAGGCCATAGACGGTGTAAGGCTCGTCCATCGAACGCTGGGCCAGCGGCGAATAGAGCATGCCGTCAATCTGGGTGACGCCGATGCCCTTATCGATATAAGGCAGGATGTGATCGAAATGCCCGATCTCAATCGCCGAGCGGCGCATGGTGCCGCCCTTGGGCGCCTGCGGGTTGGTGTAGTCGAAGTGGCTGAAGCCGGCCGGGTATTTGGCCGGTTCGCCATAGACGGTCAACGCGTGTTGCGGAGTGGCGTCCACGCCGGCGGCGCCCAACAGCAGGGCCACGGCAGTGAACAGCAGAGAAGGGAAAGCCAGTCGCATTGTCAGCCTTAAGCCGGGTGATCGATAAGCGCAATTTGTACGCGAGCGGCGCGTCAGTCGCCAGCCGTAACCTGTAACCAAAACACAACGGCCCACCAGAAGGCGGGCCGTTGGGGCAGCAATCAGGCGACGGATCAGTCCTGGCGGCTGGTGACTTCGAGCAAGTGATAACCGAACTGGGTCTTCACCGGGCCTTGCACGACGTTGATCGGCGCGCTGAAGACCACGGTGTCGAATTCCTTGACCATCTGGCCAGGACCGAACGAACCCAGGTCGCCGCCCTGACGGCTGGACGGGCAGGTGGAGTTGGCCTTGGCGACTTCGGCGAAATCAGCACCGCCTTCGATCTGGGCCTTGAGTTCGTTGCACTTGTCTTCGCTGGAAACCAGGATGTGGCGGGCAGTGGCTTTAGCCATGGGGAAAATCTCCAATCTATTTCAGTAAAGTGTGGAGCCTACCGGAATCAGTAAGCGATTTCTCGGCAAAGTTCCGCTCGGCGCATTGGCGCACGTTTACAGGTGCGCAGCCCGCAAGCGTGCAGCGTGCTCGACATACAGAGCGACGGGATCCTGGCCGGTTTTTTTCACTCCGTCGGGGCGACGCAGACTGCCCAGGTGGCTGAAAGGATAGTCGGAACGGATGACCCGGCCCAGATGGGAACTGAAGCGTCCCACGAAACCATCATTTTGTCCGGTCTCTGCGACAAAATGCTCTGATAATCCCCGGCAGACGATATGCACCGGATCAAGTGCCTGCAATAAGTTGTCCTGCAGCGTGCCGCTCCAGGAATAGTAGTGAACGTCATTGACCCGCTCCGCACCCTGGCCGCCCCAGCTGGAAGGCAGACCTTGCGGGTACTTTCTGTTGAATTGCCCAACACCTGCGGTCGTCAGGGCACTGAGTGCGGCGACAGCGTTCTGCGGCAGTCCCGGTTGCCCGCTGAGCAGCGAGAGGAGGCGGGCAAACTGTGTTGCAGCGTGCTCCGCCACGTGCTCCGGCAGGCCACCCGGTATCAGGGCCAGGCGTAAGGCGTCAGCCAGTTCCGAACCGTGATTGGGGCCACTTACCGACGTGACCGAGGCGACTTTCTCTGGCGCCAGCGCAGCGGCGTAACGGCACGCCAGCGCGCCCTGGCTATGCCCGATCAGGTTGACCTTGCCGGCTCCGGTTCCTCGCAGAACGCTTTCGATCTGAAACATCAATTGCTGGCCGCGTACTTCGTTGTCATGGGTCGCAGACAGCTGCGGCACAAACACTTGGCCGCCTGCTTCCCTCAGCGCTTGCTTGACATCATGAAAAAGCTCGAAATGGCCGATACGGTCAAACCCGAACAGGCCATGGACCAATAGGATGGGGTAGCGGGTTGTCGCATTCCGTTGCATGTTTCTGCCTCTTTCTGCAGATGCTTGTCAGTGGTTGGTGCGTGCCACTGTAAAACAGGCCTGCGGGTCGGCGATGTCTGAAAGCTCCTCGGTACTGAAAGGAAACTGGAATAAAAGCGGTACGAATATTCGCTTCTGCTTGAGGGGGTAGTCGGAACATCTGGCAATCTTTTGAGCGGTATCGCTTGATTCTGCTTCGTATGCCTACGTCATGCGGTGCACTTACCCCGCCGATGGAAGGCATTGTGCTGACTTCTGGCGATGGCTGGATGGTGTTCAATGGAGTTCGTTCGACGTTGTCTTCATGGCGGCGTTTTATCCAAGGAATGGAGCTACTGAATGTCTATATACGAAGTCAATGGCGACACCTCTGTGGCGACCGCGTCAGTTACGTCTCCTGTAGCGGATGACTCCGGTGGACGCGGTTTTCTGAGTTTGAAGGTGGACGGCGAGAACTTCGAGTTCTGCTATCGACCTGCGTCTGCACCGGTACCCGCTCCAGTCTCGTCGCTGCCTGCACCGATGCTTGAGGTTATGGAGGGCGGAATGCTTGATCCCTCACTGAACCAGGCATTCGTCAGGGTTGCGCCTTACCCGAACATGGTGTGCGGCGACAAACTTGTGCTGCACTGGCAAGGGCTGGATGACGAAGGTTTGTCCTACATCCACGAAATCACTCGCACGGTCAGTGAAGGCCAGGTGGGGCAGGAACTTGTCTTTGTCGTGAAGGGATTGCACATAGCTACGCTGGAGCGTGGCTCACTGGAGGTTTTCTGGACGCTGTACAGCGTCGCGCTGCCGGAGCCGCTGTCATCCAGGCGCTTGCAGCTGGATGTGGGCGATCCGGAACCCGATCTGCTGGCGCCAATCCTTGAAGAGACGGTGGGTGGGACGCTTGATCCGGACCGTGTTCCGCAAGGGACTGGCGTGATCGTGCGACCTTACGCCCGGATGGCTGTCGGGGACCGGGTCATCCTGTCCTGGCAAGGTGATGACGGACTGCCGGTCATCAATGATGTATTGCACGTGGAACAGTTTGCTGTGGGCGAAGCGCTGTCTTTCTGGATACCCGCGCATTGCATCGCCCCACATCGCATGCACGAGGTCAGCGTCAGCTACCGGGTGGAGTCAGGCTCGGCTCAGGTAAGGCAGTCTGCAAACCTGCGCGTTCTGATCGCACCATTGATGCGAGGTGATCTCGCAGCTCCGCAGGTATTGGAGGCGCAAGATGGCGAGCTGGAGGTAGTGGATGCCGAGGATGGCATTACCGTAGTGATCGACAATGCCCAGGCTGAGGAGGGGGAGCTGGTTTACTTGAAATGTGATGGTGAGTATTTCAGTCATCGCGATGATCGGGATATCACCCGGGAAACCGCAGGTCAGCCCGTGGTATTCATTGTGCCTCACCGTTTCTGGCGAGAGCATCGGGAAACTGTGGTGCAGGTGTCGTATTCGGTGGAGCGGCTGGATGATGTCAGCCAGGCCTCTGAGGTGACCCGTATTCGGGTGCGGGCATAACCTGTGGTGAAAGCTGAACGACGATCCAGCCTTTGCGGGATTTTGACAATTCCGCAAAGGCTGTTCCGATCAACAGGCTCGAAGACGTTCGGCTGCGCTCGACAGCAACAGCTCTGTCGCATTGAACCCAAGGCAACCATCGGTCACCGACACGCCGTAACGCAGGGCAGGGCCTAAAGGCTGGCAGCCTTCGAACAGGTGGGACTCAATCATCATCCCGATCAAGGAACGATCCCCCAGCAGTCGTTGTTCGAGCACCGCATTGAACACCTCGGGCTGGCGCAGAGGATCCTTGCCGCTGTTGGCGTGACTGCAGTCAACCATGATCCGCGCCGGAATCTTCAGGCGTTTCAAGTCGGCACGGACCCGGGCAATGCTTTCGTGATCGTAGTTCGGGCCGTGATGGCCACCACGCAGCACCATATGCGTGTCGGGATTGCCCGGGGTCTGAATGATCGCCGGGTGCCCCTGGCTGTCGACACCAAAGTGTCGATGCGGGTGGGCTGCTGAGCGCATGGCATCGACGGCTACAGAGACGCCGCCGTCAGTGCCGTTC
Organism: Pseudomonas sp. m6p; assembly: GCF_055760375.1. NCBI lineage: Bacteria > Pseudomonadati > Pseudomonadota > Gammaproteobacteria > Pseudomonadales > Pseudomonadaceae > Pseudomonas > Pseudomonas sp. m6p. Next base: position 2,781,811 of record NZ_CM147084.1, on the reverse strand, counting down.
TTGAAGCCGACGGGCATGTTCAGACCACTGGCCATTTCCCGGTGGATCTGCGATTCGGTGGTGCGTGCACCGATGGCAACCCAACTGAGCAGGTCGTCGAAGTAACCGGCAGCCATGGGCTGCAGGAGTTCGGTAGCGACAGGCAAGCCCAGGCGGATCATCTCGATCATCAATTCGCGCGACAGGGTCAGGCCGGCAGCCATGTCGTCGCTGCCATCCAGGTGCGGGTCGTAGGCCAGACCTTTCCAGCCGACGGTGGTGCGTGGTTTTTCGACGTAGGCGCGCATCACCAGCAGCATCTCGTCGCTGACTTGATGTGCGAGGCGGGAAAGCTTTTCGGCGTATTCGAGTGCGGAGCGCGGGTCATGAATCGAGCAAGGGCCGACGACGACCAGCAGGCGATGGTCTTCGCCATTGAGAATCGCGCGGACCGCCTGGCGGTGGGCTGCGACTTGCTGGGCGAGGGCATTGCTCAGGGGCAATTGCTGTTTGAGTTGCAACGAGCTGGGCAGACGCAGGGTCAGCGCTTCGTTGGCAGAATCGAGGGTGGACAGTGGCAGAGCAGAAACAGACGAGTTCATATTCAGGATTCCTGGGCTGGTGGCGGGTGCTTCCCGCTCACTCGGCCCTACTGGGGTGTTCGACAATTGGCCGTATTGGCTGCGTGTGTGTGCTTGCCACCTGTGGGTGACCGATCGGAGGCGGCAGGCTGTCCCGAGCGGAGGCTGCTAAATCGCCAGGCGCTAAAAGTGTCGTAACGGTAATAAGTGGCGTAGTTCATGTCGTGATTCCTCAAAGTGTCTGGTGTGTTGCTGAAAAAGTTGGGGCCTGAAAAAACAAAACCCCCGGTCGGGAGGCCGACCGGGGGTGAGAATTCTCTGGTAGGCGACCCGTTTTCATGGGCGCCGTTTGGGTATCAGGCGCGCCAGTGGCTAAACCAATACCCAAAATAAAAGCTGGCAGGAGCACAAGCGTCATTCGCCCGGGCAGCCGCAACCGAGCGCAAGGCGCTGGCGGAACGAAGCTGTGAGAGGGCGTTGAACATGGTTTGTCTCCAATAAGTGCGCCGAGCTTACTAGAGGCCCATGCGCCTGAGCAATCAGAAATTGCTATCGCGCTTACATGACATTTCCTATTGCTTGAGTGCCGCAGGCGTTGTGACACACTGCGTATTTGGCAAAATCCCAAGGATGAATAATGTCAACGTTCACCATCGCTGCAGCTCAATCGTTCTCCGTTGCCGGTGATCTGGCGGCGAACATCGCCCGTCATTTGCGCTTCATGGCCGTGGCGGCGGAGCAGGGCGTCGAACTGCTGGTGTTTCCGGAGCTGTCGCTGACTGGTTATGAAGGCCAGATGGCTGCAGACATGGCAATCGATCCGCAGGATTCGGTGCTGCAACCCTTGCGTGATTGCGCGCGCGAGCTGGGTCTCATTGCGGTGGTCGGGATGCCGATTCGCCATAAGGACAGTTCGAAGGTATTGATCGGCGCGCTGACGTTAGGCAGGGATGGTTCTCTTGAGGTTTACAGCAAACAACATCTGCACAGTGGCGAAGAGCTTTTCTATGCCACAGGTGCTGGTGGTTCGTCCTTGCGCATAGGCGGCGATACCGTCGCGCTGGCGGTCTGCGCTGATTTTACCCACGCCAGCCACGCGGCAGCGGCTGCCGTTGCTGGCGCCGACCTGTACGCAGCAGGCGTGCTGATTGGCGAAAAAGGTTATGGCGTGGATAGCGCGATATTGCAGGGCTATGCACAAAAGCACTCGATGGCGGTTCTGATGGCCAATCACGCCGGGCTCACGGGTGGATGGCAATCGGCGGGTCGCAGTGCCGTCTGGTCTGAAGACGGCACGCTGGTTGCCGCCGCGCCAGGGCCTGGTGAACTGTTGGTCGTTGCGCGACGTGATGCCGGCGCATGGCAGGGGCGGGTAGTTCCGGTGGTGGCGGGGCAATGACCTACCATTTGCGTCGCGCCGAACTGGCTGATCGGGTATTTGCCCGAGAGCTGACGTGCCAGAACATGCTGCGCTATTACATTGGCCACGATCTGCTGTGGCAGGACCAAGCGTTCGAGGTTGCCTGGGATGGACGGGACAATTGGCTGATGATGCTTGGCGAAGTTCCTGTGGGATTTTTCAGCCTCAGTCGGGATCGCCGGGCGTTGTATCTCCGCGAGCTGCAAATAGGCGAGGCGTTTCGCAGGCAGGGTGCTGGATCCTGGGCGATTGATCAGGTTATCGCCATGGCCCGCGCTGACGGACTGCCGGCGCTGCGTCTGACCGTATTCAAAAATAATCCTGCGCAAAGCCTGTATAAGAGAAAAGGCTTGCATGTGTGTGGCGAGGACGAGTGTTTCCTGAGGATGCAGCTCGATTTCGGTACACCTGTGCTCTGAAACCCACGGCCAGCAAGCCTTCGATGATGAATTGAAACTTTTTAAATGACGCTTGCCGCTAGGTCTGTCTGGCACTTTTTGCTAAGGTGTCCGGCATCCCAATAAGACCATATCGCGAGGTGTCTGCTTGATTAGGGTGCTAGTGGTCGATGACCATGATCTCGTTCGTACAGGCATTACACGGATGCTGGCCGATATCGATGGCTTGCAGGTGGTTGGACAGGCCGAGTCCGGGGAAGAATCCCTGATCAAGGCCCGTGAGTTGAAACCCGATGTGGTCCTGATGGACGTCAAGATGCCCGGTATCGGTGGTCTCGAGGCCACGCGCAAGCTGTTGCGCAGTCATCCGGACATCAAGGTTGTCGCTGTCACGGTGTGTGAGGAGGATCCATTCCCTACACGTCTGTTGCAGGCCGGTGCCGCCGGCTACCTGACCAAGGGCGCGGGTCTGCCGGAGATGGTTCAGGCCATCCGCCTGGTGTTTGCCGGCCAGCGTTACATCAGTCCGCAGATTGCCCAGCAACTGGCGATCAAATCGTTCCAGCCGACCAATGACTCACCGTTCGATGCCTTGTCCGAACGGGAAATCCAGATCGCGTTGATGATTGTCGGCTGCCAGAAGGTGCAGATCATCTCCGACAAGCTCTGTCTGTCGCCGAAAACCGTTAATACCTATCGCTACCGGATCTTCGAAAAACTGTCGATCAGCAGCGATGTCGAGTTGACGTTGTTGGCCGTGCGCCACGGCATGGTTGATGCCAGCGCCTGATCATGAGTGAAATATTCGATTCCGGCGCCTTCCTGGCGACTGTCAGTGGGCGTCCCGGCGTCTATCGCATGTTCGACAGCGAGGCACGCCTGCTGTATGTCGGCAAGGCCAAGAACCTCAAGAAGCGACTTGCCAGCTATTTCCGCAAGACCGGGCTGGCGCCGAAGACCGCTGCTCTGGTGGGGCGCATCGCACAGGTCGAAACGACCATTACCGCCAATGAAACCGAGGCGTTGCTGCTTGAACAGACGCTGATCAAGGAGTGGCGGCCGCCGTACAACATTCTGTTGCGCGACGATAAGTCTTATCCCTATGTATTTCTGTCTGACGGCCAGTTCCCACGGCTGAGCATCCATCGTGGCGCGAAGAAGGCGAAGGGCAAGTATTTCGGCCCATATCCGAGCGCCGGGGCCATTCGCGAAAGCCTCAGCCTGCTGCAAAAGACCTTTTTCGTCCGGCAGTGTGAGGACAGTTACTACAAGAACCGTACGCGCCCTTGTCTTCAATATCAGATCAAACGCTGCAAGGCACCTTGTGTCGGCCTGGTTGAACCGGAAGTTTATGCCGAGGATGTGCGTCACTCGGTGATGTTTCTTGAAGGGCGCAGTCACGCGCTGACCAATGAGCTGTCAACGGCGATGGAAGAGGCGGCGATCAATCTCGAGTTCGAACGCGCCGCCGAGTTGCGTGACCAGATTGCCTTGCTGCGTCGGGTCCAGGATCAGCAAAGCATGGAAGGCGGTACGGGTGACATCGATGTCATCGCAGCCTTCGTCAACCCGGGCGGCGCGTGCGTTCATTTGATCAGCGTGCGTGGCGGGCGAGTGCTGGGCAGCAAAAACTTCTTTCCACAGGTGGGTATTGAAGAGGAGGTCGCCGAAGTCATGGCGGCGTTTCTCGGCCAGTACTATATCAGCAGCCCGGAGCGCGACCTGCCGAGCGAACTGATCGTCAACGTGGTGCCCGAAGACGCCACGGCCCTGATCGACGCCATCCATGAGTTGCGCGGTCGCGAGCTGAGCATCAGCCACCGGGTGCGTGGCACGCGGGCGCGCTGGCAGCAGTTGGCGGTCACCAATGCCGAGCAAGCGCTGGGCGCACGCCTGGCCAACCGTCAACATACGGCTGCGCGCTTCGACGCGCTGGCAGAAGTACTGAACCTGGATGAACCACCGCAGCGCCTTGAATGCTATGACATCAGCCACTCCAGTGGCGAGGCGACTGTCGCCTCTTGTGTCGTGTTCGGTCCGGAAGGTGCGATCAAATCCGACTATCGTCGTTACAACATCGAGGGCGTCACAGCGGGCGATGACTATGCGGCCATGCACCAGGCCCTGACCCGGCGCTTCAGCAAACTGAAAGACGGGGAGGGCAAGCTGCCGGATATTTTGCTGGTGGACGGCGGCAAGGGACAATTGTCGATGGCCCGCGACGTGCTCAACGAATTGGCAGTACCGGATCTGATCCTGCTGGGTGTGGCCAAGGGCGCAACCCGCAAGGCAGGGTTCGAAACTTTGTATCTTAATGATGCCGCCCATGAGTTCACTTTGCGTGGCGACTCACCCGCGCTGCACCTGATCCAGCAGATTCGTGACGAGGCACACCGCTTCGCGATCACCGGCCACCGTGCGCGACGCGGCAAAACCCGCCGCACGTCGACGCTGGAAGGCGTTGCAGGCGTAGGGCCGACCCGGCGTCGTGACTTGTTGAAACATTTTGGTGGATTGCAGGAGCTGTCTCGTGCAAGCATCGAAGAGATCGCCAAAGCACCGGGGATCAGTAAAAAGCTCGCAGAGTCGATTTATGCAAACCTGCATAGCGAGTAGAATGCCAACTCACCTCGTAGCCAGTTGTGCCGATGAATATCCCGAATCTGATTACCGTTCTACGCGTCCTGCTCATCCCGATCTTCATTTTGCTGTTTTACCTGCCTTATCAGTGGAGCTACATGGCCTCTGCCTCGGTGTTCGCCTTTGCGGCGGCCACTGACTGGCTCGACGGCTATCTGGCTCGTCGCCTGGAACAAAGCACGCCGTTCGGAGCCTTTCTCGATCCGGTTGCCGACAAGCTGATGGTGGCTGTCGCTTTGGTATTGCTGGTTCAGGAACACGGCAATTTGTGGCTGACACTTCCCGCAGCCGTCATCATTGGCCGTGAGATTGTCGTCTCGGCCTTGCGTGAGTGGATGGCAGAACTCGGTGCCCGCGCTCATGTAGCGGTGTCCAATCTCGGCAAGTGGAAAACTGCAGCGCAGATGCTGGCGCTGGTGATCCTGCTGGCCAATCCAAGAGACTTCAGTTTCTGGGTCTTGCTGGGTTATGCCTTGTTGATGATCTCGGCAGGCCTGACGTTGTGGTCGATGGTTCAATACTTGCGGGCCGCCTGGCCGCATCTGAAAACCGACGTTGAAAAGAAATAAAACTTTTTTGAATCAAAGGGTTGACGGGGCTTCTGAAATCTATAGAATGCGCCACACCAAGCGGGAATAGCTCAGTTGGTAGAGCACGACCTTGCCAAGGTCGGGGTCGCGAGTTCGAGTCTCGTTTCCCGCTCCAAATTATGATCTACAGAGTTCCATTAAAGTCTGTAAGTCATTGAAATCAGGACCTTTGGGTCCTTTTTTCGTTCCAGTGAAATCTGCTGAAAACCACCGCCAGCAAGTCTTTTTAAGTCCATTTTTGAGTCCAGAGTAAAAACGGCGGGGTTGACATCGGTTTTTTGCTGGAGGAGCGCACGCGGCGAGCGAAACATCAGGTCCTGACCTTACGTTCAGGAGCTCGATCATGGCGCTTTCAGACCTCACTATCCGGCAAGCCAAAGCCACTGGTAGCCACTACACCATCAACGATATCGATGGCCTGTCCCTCGCGGTTTCCGGTGTGGGCGGTAAGTCCTGGCACTTTCGCTACTACTGGGCCGACAAGCAAAAGCGGATGTCTCTTGGAACCTATCCAGAGGTGAGCTTGCGGGAGGCTCGTGCACTACGCGATGGTGCACGTGTGCTTCTCAGCAAGGGCGTGAACCCGCGGCTTGATCGCAAGCAGAAACGTCAAGCCGTCCAGCTTGCCGATCAGAACACCTTCAAAATCGTGTATGAAAAATGGCTCGATCATCGATGCCTGGTGCTCAAGGAAGGGCGTCAGAGCACCCTGTCGCAGATTCGTCGCGTCTTTACCAAGGATGTTCTGCCGATGATCGGCCGCAGGTCCATCTACGAGCTGCAGCGCCCCGACCTTCTTGATGTTGTCGCACAGATTGAGCGTCGAGGCGCACTGACGGCGGCGGAGAAGGTCCGCACCTGGTTTCGCCAGCTGTTCCGCTATGCGCTCGTCGTTGTGCCAGGCCTGCAGCAGAATCCTGCGTTTGATCTGGATGTGGTAGCGCTGCCTCAGCCGCCCGTTCGCCACAATCCGTTTCTTCGGATGGAAGAATTGCCGGGCATGCTGCAGCAGTTGCGCAACTACCCGGGTCGGCTGCAGACGCAGTTGGGACTTCGGCTTCTGCTGTTGACCGGCGTGCGTACGGGGGAGCTCCGACTCGCCACGCCGGATCAGTTTGATCTGGCGGCGGCTCTGTGGATCATCCCGCCGGAGGTAGTGAAGCAGCTGCAGCTTGGGATGCGTAAGGCTGGCAAGCGCGCTAGTGATATTCCTCCCTACATCGTTCCGCTGTCTGAACAGGCCTTGGAGGTGGTGCGTTACCTCCTGGATCATCTGAGGCCGGCACAGCGGTATCTATTGGCGCACAACAGCAATCTCACCAAGCGCATCAGTGAGAACACCCTGAACGCCGCGCTGAAGCGGATTGGCTATGCGGATCAGCTAACGGGGCATGGCATTCGTGGAACCCTATCGACGGCGCTGAACGAAATTGGGTATCCGAAGATTTGGGTGGATGCGCAGTTGTCACACGCGGACCCAAACAAGGTTAGCGCTGCCTACAATCACGCCGAGTATGTGGGCCAACGGCGGCGCATGATGCAGGATTGGGCTGATCGGCTCGATCTGTTCGAGCAGAATCAGTTTGAGGTCGCGAGCAGGCATCTGACGGTTCGAATCGAGGCGGTACCGCGGACTGCTGGAGGAGAGGGCAATCTCGCCTCGGCAGCAGAAGCTGGAGATATGCTCGTGCCGGCCAAATTCGGGGCCGCTCCCATGCCGAAACCGGTTGCGGAGAAACAACGTATCTCGGCTATCACAGGGCCAATGGCGAGCAATCTCAGTACGATTTCGGATCAACGAGAGAAGCTTAAGATCTACAACTCACCACACAATTTGCCGGCCGAAGTTTTCGCTAAGCTATCGGGCAGGTCGCGCCGCTGGATCAGCTACGAGATCAAAGCGAAAAGGGTGTTGGCACTGGCTTTTGGTAATCTTGGCCACCGGATTCCCGACTGGCACTTGGATCCCACCAAGCATATGCTCGTGCAAAAGGTCTTGAGCGAATTTCCGGAGGCTGATGCGTGGGAGTTGTACAAGGCTCTAACGCGCTCGGAGGTTGCTCTCGACGGGCAGTCAGCTGTCAGTGTGGTGACCGCAGCGACTATCAGCTCAGTGTTTGCAGTACTCTCTCAAAGCCTAGGAGAATCGCCAGGTCTGCATTAGAGGAACCAGGTCGCTCGACCCCATGTATGGGGTGCAAGGGGTAGAGTGTTCGAATCACTCCGTCCCGACCATCTATTCTCAAGAAATCCAGGAGCTTAGCGGTTCTTGGATTTTTTTATGGGCACGTGTTTTGTCCCGCCCGAGATTTTGTCCCCACTTTTTGCCCCACCCAGATTTTCGGTCCTCGAATGGCACTCTTATGCGTTTCATCGCGGGCTGCGAGGTGAATCTGGTGCTCGGCACCAACCTGGTGGCGCAATGCCAGCCTTCAAGGTAGCATTTGCTCCACGAAAACACAGGGATGTAGCCAATGGAATTGCTAGCCGCTTTTGCGGGGATCGTGGCGTTTGTTTTTTTGGTAAAGAACACCAAGGCTCAGGGTGTTATTAGCCAGCTTCGCCTCGAGCTCGGCGCTAGGAAAAATGATCTGTCTGCGATGGAGGACGAGAAAGTCGAACTGACCCGTCAACTCCAGCAAGCACTTCACGAGCTCAAACGCTTTGAAGGAATTATTGACGCCGAAGCCGAGGCGGAGCGCGTCTCCGAAGAGACTAAGTCAGAGCGCGCGCGTTTATTGCAGCTTGCACAGTCCAGGGTCGAGCAGGCAGAAATGCGATTAGCGCAGGCAATCGCAGATGCCGACAAGATCGTGGGCAACGCCAAGACGCAAGCACTGGAAGTTGCGGGTGACGCGCTCGAGGCGCAGGGGAAGGCCAAGCAATATACGGAAGCCGCCCAAGCGATGAAAAACATCATCGAAGGTTACGGCGACGCCTATATCGTTCCGACCTATAACCTCCTTGATGAGCTTGCCGAAGAGTTCGGCTTCACCGAAGCGGGCCAGCAGCTGAAAGCGGCTCGTGATTATAGTCGGCTGATGGTGAAGACTGGTCGGGCCGCCAACTGCGCGTATGTCGAAGCCAATCGACGAGAGATTGCCATCCGATTTGTAATCGACGCATTCAACGGCAAAGTTGATTCCATCTTGTCTCGCTCGAAGTCTGATAATCACGGCAAGCTAGAGCAGGAGATTCGAGATGCCGCTGCGCTGGTGAATCTCAATGGCGCATCGTTTCGTAATGCGCGAATCAGTGATGACTATCTGAAATCCCGCTTAGAGGAGCTGCGCTGGGCCGTCACAGCGAAGCTCCTCAAAGAGCAAGAGCGTGAGGAGCAGCGTCAGCTCCGAGAGCAAATTCGTGAAGAAGAAAAGGCTCGCCGAGAGTTCGAGCGGGCAATCAAGGATGCCGCCAAGGAAGAGAGCACACTCCGAAAAGCTCTCGAGAAGGCCCAGGAACAGGTTGCCGCTGCAACCGCTGCGGAGCGGGCGACCTTCGAATTCAAGCTTGCGGAACTTCAGGAGCAATTAAAGGCTGCCGAGGATAAGAACCAGCGAGCTTTATCGATGGCCCAGCAAACCCGTGCTGGCCATGTGTATGTGATTTCGAACATCGGATCGTTCGGTGAGCAGGTCTTTAAGATTGGTATGACGCGCCGACTCGAACCGCTTGATCGAGTACGTGAACTGGGGGACGCGAGCGTGCCATTTGAATTTGACGTGCACGCCTTGATATTCAGTGACAATGCGCCGGGGCTCGAAAAGCAGCTCCATCGCCACTTTCTTCGGGAGCAGGTAAACAAGGTAAATCCACGCAAAGAATTTTTCCGGATAGGTTTACCTGCCATTCGACAAGAGCTTGAGGCGCTGGGGGTAGAAACGCAGTGGACGATGAGCGCGAAAGCGAGAGAGTATCGAGAAAGTCTGCGAATCGAAGAGCAGATTCTAGATAATCCCGCCATCGCTGCTGAGTGGACACGCCACCAGTTGGAAGTGGAGGAATCCATTGAGCAGGCTGAGGAGGAGATTGTCGCTTAAGTGGTTGCACGCATGGGGCGGTTGAGCTTGTGACTGAGCTTAGTAACTGACTCCGACAGCAATGGTAATTGTGATGGCGTAATGTCAGCAGTGCACAAAACAACTGGTTGATCCCGGGCAATGGCAGGTGACACCCATCGCTACGTTTCGATCAAACTGAGAAATGGATTGTTTGTAAGCCCGTCTTGGCTGAGTTCTAGTGGATCTTTTATTAGATAGCCGTTCAGTTTTCCGCGCTTACGGGGACCTTGCACGTGGCAGGCCCAGATGTTCTCGCCGTTTGGCCTACGCCGGTGGATGTTCATTTTTTCAAATCCTTTTTGCACGCTTGGCCATGTTTCTGTCCTATCCAGGTGAGCTGCTCGCTCATGACACTCCATCGCGTAGCGTTGGAATATTCCCGGTGTTACTAGGAAGTAAGTATCGGTGACGGTATGCACCTTGGCCTGGCTGTCATTGATGATCAGCACATGGTCCCGAAGGCCGGCCCGCAACCACTCCAGGAAGTGTTTTCCAAGATCGTTGTTTTGCTCCGTGGTGTTCCGTGCGTTGGCCGGTGCGACACCCTGATCGGAATCTGGCATCTCAAACAGTTCCAGTAATGGCCCCAGATAGTCGCTGTCATCCGCTTCGGGTGGATAGATTCCTGGCGGCTCCGAACTCCGCGGATTGTGTGTCGAGGGCTGGCCTAGCGCGGGCGGGGAGGGGCAGTTTGGACCACTTGATGCTGATGGGTGAGTTTGGTCAGGTTCAGTATCAAGAACGGGGTCTACCGCCCCTAAAAATTCCGGTGGCCGGGTTTCATCCCGCCAAATGAGCGACGGTTGCAGTCGCAGGAAGGTGAATTGTTGCTGCCAATCACCGTCGACGACTGCCGCTCTCCAAACTGCCTTGCCTTCGCTGTTGGCCTCAACCAGTCCATGGGACTGGAGCTCGTCGAAGAGTGCGATGTTGGATGAAGGCACGCCATCAATGGACTGTGCCAGCAGGTAGGCTCTGACCTTGTCTGCGGCTACCTTACTGACCAGCCACAGGGCGTCCGCTGTGAGCCAGCCAGCAGCGCCGACCTGGTTGAGCTTCAACTCATTCTTCAGTAGATGGCGCAGTGCGCTAAGCAGATGATGCTGCAGCGACGTCACAGGCGCCAGCAGCGCTTTGGCGGGATTGCCGCCGATGTTCTGAGCGGTCGATATGCGGTCAGCCTGGGTGACCAGTTCGCCGAGTGTGCCGGCATGTTCGTACTGACCGGCTAGCATGTAGAGCAGGCTACTCCATAGCGCTGGGTAACCGCTGAGCCAGTCCAGAATGTCCCAATCGAGAATCTGAGTGAAGACCAGTCCTGCGGCCGCGTTGTGCAGTTTGTAGTCGCGACCGCTGACATAGCGAAAGCGGTAGGGATGTTCCAAGGGACCATGCCACGGATGCCAGCGCTGGCCGTTGAGGTACTCCACCTCTAAGTCGACGGCCACTTTGCCGATGTCGTGCAGGAGTGCCCCGTAGCCGATGGCTGCCGACCAGGCATCCGCTTGCACGGCCTGATCCTCGGGTGCGGCCGTGGCAGGCAGGAGGTGGGACTGACGCAACTTCAGTGCGGTGGCCACCAGTTCCAGGCCATGATCGAGCATGCCGCCGGCATAGGCGTGGTGATGGCTTTCACTGGCGGGGAGCAGTTGGACGTATTCGGCATAGCGTAACAGCGGCTGTCGGTAGAGCTGCTCGAACTGTTCCGGTGACAACGCGGTGTACTGCCAGATGCGTTCCATCAGCCGTTGACGGTGTGGTTCAGCCAACAAATGGGTGGGAGGGTGCACCGGCGTCCAGCCTACCGGTACCCCAGGAGCAGGCTCTGACGGTATAGGGCCCTTTTTCCGTTCAAACAGCTTGCGCATCAAGTCTCCACCGTTTTGGCAGGGCAGGGCCTTTTGGGCTTTTCGCGGATAGGCCTCTTACCCTTGATCCCCGTTCCCTTCATCCATTGACTCTTTGCCATTCCCTTTAACATGCTGGCCCCTTACCTTTTTAGTGCTATATCGGTATGCGTTCCGTCATTTTAAAAGTTGAACCACCTATGGGCGGCTGTTTCCTTTTCGGCGTAGAATCGTCCTATTCAGAAACATGAGGCGCAGTTGTGACGCTGAGTGATGCTACATTGATCCTGTTGCTGGCCGATCGCATTCACGGTACCGATGAGGCGATCCGGGCAGCCGCGAAGCGTTGCGTGAAGAAGTTGCCGCGGAGCAAACGTGAACTCATCTACAAGGTGGTGGATAGCTCAGCGCCCCGTGAGCTAGTCGCGCATCTGTGTGCGACGCTTGATATCGAGTAACGTTAGGGGCGTATGCGGAGCCATCGCCAATAGTCACAAACGTGTTGCCTCAGGATTTTCCCCTGATCTGTAGATTGTTATTAATTAATTGAGTATGAGGATTCATCATGTCGAAGCTGGCAGAGTTCAAAGCGCTGGAAGCACAACTGGCGGCGCAGTTGCAGCAGCTGGACCAGATGAAAAATGATTCGGGCCTTAAGCGCTAAATCGAGTTCGAGACCAAGCTTCAGGAGTTGCTCGCCGAATACAACGTCGGTCTGAAGCAGGTGATCGCAATTCTGGACCCCCACTACCGTGCAGCCCCGGCTTCGTCGACCGCTTCGGCCGTCAAGTCGCGCAAACCGCGTGAGCTTAAGCGCTACAAGAACCCGCACAACGGTGAAGTGGTCGAGACCAAGGGCGGCAATCACCGCACCCTGAAAGCTTGGAAACAGGAATTCGGCGGCGACACGGTTGAAAGCTGGCTGGAGTGATCCGGTAAAGCGGTTCTTTCCGAACTGCATGAACAACAAAGCCCAGCAACGCTGGGTTTTGTTGTTTTCGTGACACGCATCCTTCAAGCGCTTTGCGGCAGGTCCTCCTGTTTCCGGTGTTGCAGTTCAAGCAGAAAGTCCGCAGCATCACGGGCATGGCCGCTGGCGCGGAAGATCGCTCGCTTGTCGTCCTTGAGCAGTTTGAGCCATGAGGCGATATAGCCCTCATGCCGCAGTTCTCCCTGGATGCCGGTCAGGGCGCATAGAAACGCTGCGCCCATTTCCGCCACCAGTTCCTCAAAGGCATATTCGGTGGCGCCGAAGCGGTGCTGTCCGACGATGCCTTCGCGTTTGAGCCTTGAATGGTGACCCGTCCAATGGGTCAACTCATGCAGCGCCGTGGCGTAGTAATCGCCTTCAGTGTTGAACTGCGGTTTGGTCGGCAACTGAATGCGGTCGGCGATCGGCTGATAGAACGCCTCATCACCAGGACGGTGATCAATCCGAGCCCCCGAGTCGATCAGCAGTTGCTCTGCCAGGTCGTGGTTCACGAACGGCGAGCCTTCATCAGGGGCGATGGCCTCAACATCCAGGTTCTCGACATTCTCGGTCTGCTCGATGTTGAACAGGCAATGCGTCTTCAGGATCGCGAATTGCACCTGTTTGGCATTGCCCTGTTCATCCAGCACCGGTTGGCCGGTGTCGTCTTGCTGCTCGCGGCTCATCGGTTTGTACAGCACGGCCAAGGTCGCATGTTCATCCTTGCGGATGTGTCCGCCGGCCTTGCGCGCCTGGTTGAAAGTGAGCCATCGATCCTGCGTGTAGCCCTTCAGGCGTGCTTCAGCCCACAGCAAGGGGATGTTGATGCCTGAGTAGGCGCGTCCAGTGACGGCGTTGACAGGGAAGGGCTGGAGCGCCCCGTAGCGTGCGCGTGACCACGGCTTGATCCAAGGAATGACTCCTTGATCGAGCGCGGTGACGATTTTCTGTGTGACGTCGAGGTAGATATCAGACATGGCGTTCTCCAGGATTGAAGAGGGAACGCCTCCCGCTCGGGAAGTGTTCCCGAGCGGGTGAGGGTGGTGCAGTCGGTCAGGCAGAGCCTGAAGGTGGGTCAGTGATGCTCGTAATCGAGGGTAATCAGCAACGCAGGGTGCCGCGCCGGCGAGTGGATGACTTGCAGCAGCAGGGAGAGCGCCTGCGGTGGTTGGTTTCCCGGCATGGGTAACAAGACGTCGAAGCCGATGCTGGAGTCGTCAGGCCTCAGTTGATGCAGGCCCAATGCGGTACGGATCAACGAGCTCAGCCTCTGCTCCTGCAGATCGCTTTGCTCGCGCGGTGGATCAAGCAAAACGGCTTTCTCCCAGGCCAAAGCGGAGCAGATGACCGAGGGGGCAGGAGTGGTCTTCATGAGCATGGTGTGGCTTCCTGAAATGACCCTGCGCAGCTTCGTCCGCGAAGCCTTTCGCAGGATGATGAACAGATACGCGCGATGGGGAGGGGACCCCTGGACGCGGAATGGGCAGTACCGTCAGCAGACGCGAAGGGTAAGTAAGCGCTCATCACCGCGGGGTGACCGTGCGAGCTTCCGAACGCGAATCGCACTTGGGATGAACCGGTCACCGGGGTGACTCAACCTTGAAGGTTCGGGCTGTCTGGCTGCGGTTTGCAGCAGGGTGCAATCGAGTATTTAACGTTAAGCCGTGGGAGGGTCAACGCCATTGAGGCGAGACAAAAGGCCTCCCGTTCTACCGGATTCCATTGGCGAAATTTTTCGGCAGTTGGCCGACAAAAGGTCCATGCCCACGCACCGCTTTAGGTATTGGGTGCTGACCTCCGATCAAAGAAAAGCCCCTCGAAAGAGGGGCTGAAAAGCACGCTAGCGTTTTTTAGATGGCGTATTTTCCACCGCCAGGGTGATGTGTGTTTCGGTCGCTTCCAGGACCAGATCGCCGCCTGTTTCCCAGGCTCTGGCAAGGACGGCGTCCTGCGGGTCAAAGTACTCGGCGAAATCATCACCACCGAGTTCGGCGCGTGCTCTGCTCCACCAGTCGTCAAAGGCGTCGACCTCTGGGTTACAGCCTACGGCATACGCCAGATGCTTACGGGGGCCGTCGACAACTTTCTCGCCAAACTCGGAGAGCAGGTACACGCCTTGGTCCTTGGCCAAGACGATACGGCATTGATGGGTGCGCGCCTCGAGCAGAACCGCGCGCAAGTCGGAGCCTTTGAATTTCAACATGACGGATGTCCTCGATAGAGTCGCGAGGGCATCTGTCCCATGGAGGGAGAAGATCCCTCACATGGAGTGGGTGTTGCTATGTGGCATGGTCGTGGACAAGCTAATGCCCACCAGGGGTGCATTTGGCGTTCATCACCCGAAGGTGACCGTGCGAGCTACCGAACGCGGATCGCACTTGGGCTGGACCATGACAGGGGTGACTTAGCCTTACAGGTCCTGGCTATTTGGGATGCTGGCTAGCCAGCGCATTGCACCTCTTAGATATCCAGGATGATCCGGCGCGTCAATGCTAATTCCCCGTGCCAGCCGGGGTAGCGTCCACAGAGCTCTATCTCGTTTCCCTCCGCTATGCAGACTGACGAGCGGTCAGACATGGACTGCGGTCCGGAGTAGTATTTTCATAACGAATATTCGGATGGGGCAGATCTCATGGCCATTCAGCAATCGAGTACTCCGCGCGCAATTCCGGCTATTGCTCAAAGCGCCGGCAAGGTTGCAGCAAAGCTCATTCGCGTAGCAAATAGGCTAGAAGCGCGTGCACTTGAATCGCCAAGCTTGGCCTTCATACCTCTGCCTGGCAGAAAGTATGCCTTCGCGCTCATAAAGTGCACTATCGTTATCTCGGCTGCGAGCTTCGCGATATCTGCCGCGATGGTGCTGCTCGGATTGTTCGTTCTTGCGGCGCTACCGACTTCTACACCGTCTGACTTGCCCACGGTGGACGATGTATCTCATCCAGAGCACCGCTTCTATCACCCAGAGCGATATGATGATTACGGATCGCTGAAATAATTCAGATAGGGTTATTTCAGCTTTTTTACCGCCCCCGTTATCTGTGCCGAGCCCTTCGCTCCTTCATTTTGTGCCGCACGGGAACCGTTGTTAAGCATCCCTTCCAAGCCGGCACCGACGTTGTATCCTGTCCAGCTCATGGCACCAAAAAATATCATGGGCAGAACGATAAACATCGCCCCCATCACGTACTCGATCACCTGTGCAGTAACCGTCCCATCCATCACCCCGGATGTTGGAAGGGATAACAGCACTTGATCCGTCGTCGAAACCTGGTTGTACAGGGCATCAAGCATGCTCGAGTCGATCCACCTTGCAAGCTCCCACCAGAAGGTCAACATGTGCAAGGTGAACAGCGCAAACGTCACCGTCATCACGGTCTTGAGCTGAAAGGTGCTGATTAAAAGCACCAACGGCAGGCTGATGACGGTCCCCATGATCAGGAACGCTTGAATCATCGGTAGCGCCGAGCGTAGTGCGTTCATCGCAGGGAAGTTGCTGAAGGATCCCAAGGCCAAGCCAGTGTTGGTTGCCAGATTGTTAAGTCCCTGGTTCACGGAACCACCACGTGCGCTCGCCCCATAGCTTTGATAGACCTGTCCGGGTGACATGGTCAGCGACTGTTGTTGCGGGCTCACAAGCTGGCGAAGCGTCGCGTCCTCTACTTCGCTCGCTGAGCTACCCGAGAGCCATCCCTTCAGGGATGTCCATAGCGTCGCATCCACCTGGTTCACCAAGCGATCGCGAAGCCCGATTTCGGGGTCGCTCCACCATTCACGACACCTCGGGTAGCCTGCACCGTTGGGAAGGCGAGCCAGTGAAGTGTCCCGTACGTCGTCATAGGGCCAATTCACCCGCGGCGTTCTCGACCGGTCGGTGTCGTAATAACCCGCGGTGTTCAGCAGGTAACTCGAGCCAATCCACGCAGCGTCGTAGCTTTGGGCCTTGTCCAGATCCGGCCGGTTCGTAAACATCCTCGACCTGGAATAGCCGTAGCAATCACGGGTAAAGTCGGCGACCTCCTGGAGCAACACTTGGTCATCGATGCGCGTGGCGTCGATGTCCATGCGCATCTGGCGAATATCGGGGGCACAGGGAATCGATGCGGTGGCCGCAGCCGTCACCCCTTTACTCAGGGTATGCACCAGAAACCACCAGATCGGTACGGTGGCTGATTTGTCGCCGATCGTATTGAACGTCGCCCCCCATGCGGTTTGTGCCGGTGTGGACAGCGATACACCGCAACGCTGGCTGTTCGACGCATCCAGTGTCATCGATGCCAGATTGATCGGCAGTATCGGCATGCAGCCAAACATCAGCGTGACATAGGCAAGCCACAATCGATTCTCTATCCGCGGGATTGAAAGCAGGCCCTTGTTGCCTTCGTCAGCGCCTTGCTGCCGTGCCGAGAGCCATTCCTGAAGGATGATGGCGGCAAAGGGGGCCGCGTAGAGACCCGTATCGACCAGCGTGTTCCAGATCCCGTTGTTGATGATCCAGGCCAGTAACGACAGGTAGAACTCGAGATAGCTGTTGGTACTCATGGTCATGGCGTCACCCTTGGATACGATTGAGCTCAACGAGCAGGATGCTGGCGAAACCCGCTAGGCCGGTGCGATCGAGCAATCGGCGCCGGGCAGGGTGTTGTTGTCGCTTCCGGTTCGCCCACCAGCCCGTGAATAGGGCGCTGTAAAGCAGTGCTCGGCCGATAGTCAGTCCGATCTCGAAACGCCTGGAGAACTCGCTCCAGCGGATGGCATCGCCAACGGTGCTCAATACGATCCATGCAATGAGGATGGCGCTAACGGAGGCTCCAATGGTGATGAGCACGGCGAGCAGCAGCGATCGAAGCGGTGATCGCATCACGGCCTCCCACGGGTTTTATCTGCTTGTTCCAGGCGGCCTGGTTCTGGATCACGCTGCTCAACGGTTCGAGAGCCGTCGGCCCCTCCGGCATGCCGATCGAGCACCAAGCTTGCGGTGTTGGTGGCCAACGACTGTCTGACCTGCAGCTCTGTCTGCAGCATCTGCACTTCACGATCCAGTGCGGAGATGTTTCTCTGCAGCGAGGATTGGGCGGGTGCGGCCGAAGCGACGTTAGGCTCGCGGCTGCCCGCGGCCAATGTGCGTTGGAGCAGGAGAGCTTCGTAGATCACCTTCGAGAGCGCCGTCTCACTGGCCAGCCGGCGCGCCAATACATCCTGGTCAGGATCGTCACGCAATCCTTCGATGACGCCGCGGGACACCGGCAACATCGGACTGGACACTTTCGCGAGATTTTCAGGAGATGGGTCGGCGTTTTGGGTGAGCAGTTGTTGGAGGCCTTCCAGATGCTGTTCGTAGGTCTCCTGAATCAGAGGAGAAAGACCAGCACCCGCCGTGCTGCGCAAGGTTTCGCAGTCATCGCAGGTGGCCACTTCCGTTTCGCCCAGCACGCGCGTCGCCCATTCTGACGCTTGTTCTGGGGATGACCAGGTTTGGCAGATGGCCCCGCCCTGGCAATTGCCCATGCTCGAGGTATCCTCGACCGATCGGTTGTGCAGCAGGTTGTAGCCTGCCCTGACCACGTCGGCGGTGACGTGGATCGCGCCTTGGGCATTGCCTCCGGCGCGCTGTCCACCGACCCAGCTCACTCCATTGTTGCCATTGCGGGTCTCGGTGTTGCGTACCGCCGTGACGGCGTCGCCGCCGCTCTGCTCCAGGTTGCTCTGCATTTCCTGATTCTTGGCTAACGCGCCCCAGCCCGCCTGATCGACCTTGTCGGCCATCTTTTCGGCCATGGCCTGACAGGTGAGTTTCGAGCGGTCAAAGTCGATTCGTCCCTGCATGACGCCGTTGCTGAGCAACTCATAGAGCCCTGGATTGGCGCGCTGAATGATCAGCGCTGGCAGCGACATGACCGCCTGGGTGGCGTTTTGGACAACGCTGCCCATGATCTGCTGGAACCCCTCGGTGGCGCCGTTGAGTTGGTTCTGCAAGGTGTTCGACAGGTTCATGTTGCCGCACATCATGTTGGCCCGCCACGAGACACCCACCCCGAGACCACTCGGGCGAAACAGCGAGGTCGGTGCGCCAGCTGCCGAGCCGCCACCGACCGTGTACATCACGCGGTCGTCAATGATTTCACCCTGATTCCCCAGTCGATAGTCACCCTCAGCCGCATGCGCGGAACGCTCGACGCCAATGCCGGCACACCCAAGCACAGTCGAGAAAAATAGCCTCTGAGCGATCAAGCAAAGGTTCATGAGTCGCCTCCTTCGAAGTCGATACTGAACAGGAAGGTCTGTCCCTCGCGCTTGCAGCAGCTGTATGGACGCCACAACGACCAGGCGTAGCCACCGTCTTCGCTCTGTAGGGCTTCGCTTGGGAAGACTGCGCAGGTCATTTGCAATTGCGGGTACAGCAACTGCCACTTGTGCGTGGTGATGTCGTTTTCTTGGATCGGCCCGGGAGGCCAATATCCGTCACGAGCGGCTGGCGTGAGTGGCAGGTAAACATGCGGCTGACCGCTTCGGGTGATTAAGTCGCCAGCGCGCTGGGCCATGACCGCCCCAGCCTTGAAGTCGTCGGGTTGCACCAGGAAGCCTTGGCGGGGATAGACATTGCCCCACATCTCACCGTTTGCCTGGCTGCCGATTTCGCGCATGCCAGGGAGCAACGACTCGGGGTACACCGACTCCGGGATGCCGTAGCGCCAGCCCAATGGATCCAGCGTGCTGAGGTAATAGGGCATGAAGGCGGTCGCGCCGCTTGGGCAGGCGTAACCGGACTGGGATGCCAGTTGAGTCGCTGCTGCGCCGCCGGGATGACCGATGCCGTCGACATTTTTAAAACGGGGGAGATTGTCGCGTAATGGATTGGGTGTTATCAGGTTTCCGCCGCCCTCGGAGCCGGCTATCGGGCTCGACAGCGGCGAGAGCTCGGCCCAAGGGTTGCCGCCGGTATCGGCATAGCTCGACACCACCAGCTCGGGAATGAAGTGTCTCACTTTGGTGGACGTGCGGACTTCGCAGCCAAAGCTGGTGCAAAACAACCAGAAGCAGATTCCGACGACGCGGTACTCCAAGCATTGCAGGGACGTAACAGATGATGTGATGCCTGCAGTAGTAAGTGCTAAAGCTTTGGTGCTGATACCAAGCAGTAGTAACGCACCGGCTTGGCGGAGTGCGCAGTGGCTTCGGAATTTTGTCTTGAGAGAAGGTGTTGCGTGCATTGGCTGACATCCTCAACAGCGGGTGTTGAAAGGCGTCAGCATCCTCGGAGGTGGGGCACGGAGAAGGATTTAAATTGAAGACGCGGACCCCGATTAACCGGGGAGAGATGCTCGTTGGATGTCGCTGCACAGAATTACTGAGCGAGCGTTACTCCACCTCGTCAAACAACATGTAGTCAGGCGACATGGCCAGTGCCCGAGCAATCGCCATCCGCTGTTGCTGGCCTCCCGACAGTCGTGATGGAAAGGCTGTTATTTTCTCACCCAGACCAACGTGCTTGAGCCGCTCGACGGCAATAGCTTCCGCGTCGTGCTTAGACTTTCCCAATACGTTGCGCGGAGCGAGCGTGACATTTTCCAGACGGTCAAATGCGGGAATGCATTCCACTGCTGAAAAACGATGCCGATTTTCTGCCGCAGCTTGTTCAGGTCCGTCTGCTTGGAGTGAGCGTGAACACCATCAACACTGATACGTCCGTGTTGAATTTCCTCGAGCCCGTTGATGTACATCAGCATGGTCGATCACCCTTCTCGAACTCCCACGCATAGTACTCGCCCTCCATCGAATGACGAATGTTGATGCAGTTTGCAGTTTGCAGTTTGCCGTTTGATGGCGCTTGGCCAGCGAGTGCGCCAGGAGAAACCTAGCTGATGGTACTGTCCGGTGAGAGCTACCGAGTCGGATCGTTGATAGCGAAGATCGGCATTGTAAGACTTCGCGCACAGGGAACTGGGCTCCTCGGGCGCCGGTCTTCACAATGCTCGGCTCCTCACGTAACATTATCGGTCATACGGCATTTAGCGCACTGGTTATCTAGGAGATCCTGTGTCGTTACCTATCACTGCACGACAGTTGAACGCCTTGCGCGCATTGCAGCGGGTGAATCCGGACCTTGGAGATTTAGCCTCGGCCGTGGCGCTCGCTTTTGATGCGTCAAAAGTCGATAACCCTGAATTGGCCCGTCTCATCCTTGAGAAAACGTGTCGCAGGATGGCGGCGGGGCAAATAGGAAGTGCGGAAGCGCTTATTAACCACCTAGAACACTTTGCGACGCTTCGGTGCCTATCTTCCGCTCAAGTGAGCGAGTTCTCTGAACGTATACGAAAATTGGCTTGAGCCTGGCCCCAGCTTGCTGCTCGTATTCTGCCGGTCTTCAAACTCGTCCGAGGTTGACCGAGGATACGCTTGCGCTCATGTGGCCGAAGCGATCAACCCCGGCAGCCCTTCCACGATGAACACGCGGTATTCAGCACCCTTCAATCGATGCTTAAGCGCCGCTTGGTACAGAGGGCTATCGTAGGCAGCCTTGGCCTGCGCGAGGGTTGGAAACTGGAGGATAACGGCACCATCTACTGGCGAGCCTTCAAGTGTTTCAACAGCTCCGTAGAAAGCCAGTGGCGTGACTGGATGGCCTGCCGATGCGGCTCCCGCGCTTTCCTCATATTTTTTGAATTCTTCTGGATCGGTGATCCGATCTCTGACGTAGACAACGTAAGCGGTCATGGTGAGTCCTCGATGGATTCGAGCGCCGCAGGTCGGTTTTGACTGCTGCTCACGGTGGGTTGCGGGTCAATTACAAGAGCAATCAAGCAGCAGGCAAATCGCCAAGCCGTTCGGCAAAGTTCAGCTCAAACTCACCGACTTTCCCTAGCCCCGCGTCGAGCATTTTTGTGAACGCGCTTTGAGCTTCAGGCCACAGGTCTACACCCCGCAGGATATGGTTCGACATCCATAGATCGCCCTCAGAGGGAACGCCTGCAGGCGCATTTACCATTTTCTTGCCGGTCTCCAGAGCGCGCTTCTCGAAGCGTCCCATGCGGTGCGCGAGCGCATCGACGAAAGCATCAAGCTCTACGTCTGGGAGGGCGCGGTTCACAAAGCCATAGCGCTCACCGATGTCAGCGTCGAAATCGTCAGCACTGCAAACGATTTCCAATGCGCGTGAACGTCCGACCAGTGCGCTGAGCCATTCGACGCCGCCACCGCCTGGAATCGACGAACCGCCCACTTCGATCAACGCGAATTTTGCGTGCTCCTTGGACGCGAAGCGCATGTCGCAGGCCAATGCAAATTCGAAGCCCTGAGCACGTGCCCGGCCACGCACTTTGGCGATGCTGATTACGAACGACTGCGCAAGGCGTGTGACCCACTTAGGCCAGTTACCAAAAAATGGCATTGCACCCGGTTGATCGGGAATGGTCAGCCGATTTTCGACATCGTGGTGATTCATGAAGAAATCTGGATCGGCACTCTCAAACACAACGACCTTGAGGTGCTCGTCCTTCTCGATGTTGTCCATCAGCACGTTCAACTCAGCAAATGTCGTCGGATCGAATAAGGCGAGCGGCGGATTGTTGAAGATGACGCGCCAGTAGGCTTGGGATTCAGCAATGATAGTCAAGCGGTTAGCAGTGTTCATAAATGCTCTCGGCTGTTGCGATCCTATGCGAGATCGTCGATTTCAAGAAAAGCCGCCCGTTCAGGCGATGTGAACAAACGAATAAATGAAAAAAGGCCACTACCCATCGGGATGAAGTTCGTCGGTAATGGCCTAAGCAGCGGCGGCATATGATCCTCCCTCCGTGCTTTGAAATTTCCCTTACCAGCCTTGGGCCGCCGCTGACACTTCACGCCAGTCGTTCCAAGTGGCGAGCCGGCTTTGATAGGCGCCCGTCAGCTGCTCGACGGCTCCAGCGCCCAACGCGATTCGAAGCGGTGGCTGGGAGCTATCCACGACTTTAAGAAGCGCATTTGCGGTTGCTTCCGGATCACCAAACGCGTAGCCCTCGAACGCTTGGCTCAAGGCATCCCGTACAGGCTGATAGGCTGCGATAGCGTCTGAATATTTGGCAGATGACGCGTTGTTGAAATCTGTGGCATAGCCCGGCGGTTCGATGAGCGTGACGCTGGCACCGAAAAAACCTGCTTCCTGTGACAGAGCCTCAAACAGGCCTTCAACAGCGAACTTGGATGCGCTGTAGACTCCGAAAGTGGGTGCTGAGAACACGCCCAACACACTCGATACCGCGAGCAGATGGCCAAAGCCTTGGGCACGGAAGATCTGCATCGACGCCTGAGCCAGCCACATCGTTCCGAAGAAGTTGGTATCCATCTGAGCTCTGGCCTCGGCTTCGGATATCTCCTCTACCGCGCCTTGGTGACCATAGCCAGCATTGCTCAGCACAATGTCTATGCGGCCGAAGTGCTCGTTGACCGTTGTCACAGCTTGCAACACAGCCTCGCGGTCGGTGACGTCAAGGCGCAGAGGCAATACGGCGCCTGCGTACTTTGCTACCAGGGGTTGGAGGGATGATATATCGCGTGCGCTGACAGCAACTTTATCTCCGCGCTCCAGTGCTGCGATGGCCCACACACGTCCAAAACCACGGGATGCCCCGGTGATGAACCATACTTTTTCGGCAGACTGCGAAGGATTCATTTGATCTCCATTGCGTCACTCCAGCGAGCGACTTTTGGGAAAGACGCCCAACCCGCTATGACGTTGTGGTTAACCACAATCGTAAAACCGTATTGAGTGTGTGCCTGTTGAAAAGAGCAGCTGTCTCGTTATGTCGACCATGGTATGCCGTTGACCACATTCGATTAAGGCAGGTAACATGCATAACACTGATGACAGAACCGTCATTAATGCGGAGGTAGTTTTGGAAACGTTGAGTGGCTTGGAGATATTCGTCGAGACGGCACAGAGCCAGAGCTTTGTCGCCACAGGCCGGAAGGTCGGGATCTCGGCCTCAGCCGTCAGCAAAAGCATTTCCAGACTTGAGGAGCGGGTAGGCGTCCGGCTGTTTCAACGGAGTACGCGGACCGTCCGGCTGACTTCCGAGGGTGAAGTTTTTCTGGAAAGATGCAGGCGTATCCTCAGTGAAATTCAAGCCGCTGAGGATGACCTATCCGCCATGACTTCATCGCCTCGCGGCCGGTTGCGCGTTGGCTTGGCGCTGGTAGCTGGATTGCCGCTTCCAGTCATTTCCGGTTTCATGGAACGTTATCCCGAAATCGAGCTGGACCTCGATTTCACGGATCGTCTGGTGGACGTTATCGACGAAGGGTTCGATGTCGTCATCCGTGGAAGTGATCTTCAGGATTCACGACTGATGTCACGGCCGCTCGGACCATACCGATCATGCCTGGTCGCTTCCCCAGGCTATCTGGAGAAGCGCGGCATACCGAAAACACCAGCGGATCTGCTGAACCACTCCTGCCTCCATTACCGCTGGCAAAACTCGGGCAAGCTCTACCAATGGCCCTTTAAGGCATCACCCGCACGCCAGTCCGGTACCGCTCTTCCTGTGACGATGGTTTGTAGCAATGTCGAGGCTTTGATCTACCTCGCAGAGAACGGCCGCGGGATCACGTGCGTTCCAGATTTTGCGGTCAAGCAAGGCGTGGCAGATGGTCGGTTAGAAACGGTGCTCGACTCTAGCCTGGTAGGCGGTAGCAATTTTCATGTTGTATGGCCTAGCAGCAGGCAAATGGCGCCTAAAGTACGTGCCTTTGTAGACTTCGCGGTAGAGCATTTTTCCAAGGGACTGGTCAGCTAGTTGCTGGCGTCATCAGTATCGCATCGGCGCCAGCTCAACGGTTGAATCCACAACCGATAGCCACCTATCGCAATCCTCGACGAAGCGCCCTCGATTTTTTGCCAGAACTAATCCGGCCGCTAATAGATACCCCGGGCTGTATCGATTTTCCCCGCGATGCGGATGGCCGCGCTCAGTTCGGAGCAGTGCATCGCCTGCATTTCCTGCCAACGCTGCGCCTTTTCCTCCGGCTCCGTCATAGCTAACGCCAGGTACAAGCTCGGTGTGACTGCACGAAATAGAGTCTCGACTTTCTTCGATAGGATGACGCCTTCGGTGTACTTGCCGGACGCTTTACTGGCGGTTAGCAAGAGCGCTTTCTGTGCGGGAGTAAGCTTCTTGAACCGCGCAATCTCCTCAATTTCAGCCGGCGGCATGTTTAGGCATACCCACCATTCGATCATGTTGAGCATGGTCTGTGCAGCATTCGGAAAGTCCACCAAATTCTGTGTCGCGAGCCAAAACCATGCCCCGAGCTTGCGCCACATTTTGGTCCCCTTCACCACGAATGGAGCGAGGAGGGGATTCTTGGTAATGATGTGCCCCTCGTCAGTCACCATGATGATCGGGCGGCCAAGATATTGGTCACGCTCGGCAAGATTGTTCACCGTGTTCATCAGGCTGATGTAGCTGATCGACATTTGTGCCTCGTATCCCTCTCGGGCATAGGTCGCGAGGTCGACGATGGTCACATCGCTCTCGGGCCACGGTGTGCCTTCGCGGTCAAACAGCTCACCTTCGAATCCCTGACAGAACAGATCGATGGATTCAGCCATCTCCTGAGCTCGGTCACGGCGTTTGTCAGGCAAGAGCGTGTTGCCGGCAACGTGTTGCAGTGCATCACGGATATGCCGCGTTCTGACAGGTGTCCGGGTCACCTGGCAAGCCCTCGCTGCATCCAGAATGCATTCACGGATAAGACTACGATCGGCGCGGGTGAGCCGAGCATCCTCTTTGGCTTCACCGCCCGTGATCATTAGCCTCGCGGTGATCTCCAGTTCGCCCAGGACATCGCGTTGTTCATCGCTGTCATCTTCAGCTTCATCCAGATCCTCAACTGCCAGAGAGGCCACCTTGTGCGGTTCCTCGACCAGGCGCCGCGCATCAGCGAACGGCGCTAGGCTGACGCCGGTACCGGGCTTGAGCTGGATCTTGTTGACCGACAGGCCGAGTGTCGCAAAGTAATCACCCTGCAGCCCAAAGGAATTTCCCGCCTCAACGATAAACAGCCGCGGGCGGTAAATCGCCATGACCTGCATCAGAAGCGAAACGAGGGTGGCCGACTTGCCTGAGCCCGTCGGGCCGAACAACAGCAGATGAGCGTTCATGGCACGGTCGTGGCGTGACAACGGGTCGACGGTCAGTGGCGCGCCGCCGCGGTTAAAGAAAGTGATCCCTGGGTTGCCGGTACCGATGCTACGGCCCCACAGGGGCAACAGATTGGCCAGGTGCTGGGCAAACATCAGCCGGGTATACCAATTGCGTTTGTCCAGGATCGGGTTATAGCTCATGGGCAGCCAGCGCAGATAGCTGTTACAGGCGGCCACCTCGTCACCTTCGCGCACAGGTTGAAGCCCCGCCGCCAGTAAGACGTTAGCCGCCTGAATCGATCGCTGATGCAGTTCGCGATCGTCTTTACCTCGAAGGTAGAGCGCCAGCGTTCCCCGGTAGAGTTTGTGCTGCCGGCCGATGATCGCACGCGCTTGCTCAACGTCCTGTCGCGTTTGAGTGGAGGCGAGGTTCTCGCCAATCGCCTTGTGGGACAGGCGATTGAGTTGTTCCTCGAGCACGTCCTGCGGAGTCACCACCATGGTCAAACTCATGATGGTGTCGTCGGGCAATTGGTCGAAGAGCGCGTTCAAGGCCTCACCTTTGCGGGTTTCGCCGGTGACCTGGCCGATGTGTGGCGGCTTGCGAAGTTTGTCCACCACTATGACCCGGTGGGGCTGATTGTCGAAGTACCATCGTCCGTGATCCACATCAGACCGAGGTTCGTTGTGGAACAGTCGCTCAGTGAAGTCATGATCGAAGGGTAATTCCAAGGATTCGCCGTCAGACGTCTCGGGATAGGGGACACGGGCGTAGAAGTCAGCGGGCGCCTCATCGGTCAGCGTTGGTGCGGGATTGAACCAAGGCAGAAGCCAGGCGTAGAAAGCTTTACCGTCCACACGCCGTGGTGCAACACCGCAGGCCTGCAGTGATGCCGATATGTGCTCGCAGGCGCGCTCCAGAGATGCGACAGGCGACCCTACGTCATCGTCTGAGCTCTGCACGCGGCGGTAGATCACCAAGCGAACGCGACGATTGCTGCCTCGCCATGGCAGGTGCGAGACAACCGTGTCCTCGAACAGTCCTCCGGGTTTGGCAATGGCTTTGAGATGTTGCCGGGTCAGTTCAAGGTAGGCTTCGGTGAAGGCCGTTCCGCGGGCGCTCGGCTGGATGTAATCCGACAGCCTTTGCAGGTACGGCGAGAAGTCGCTTTCGTCCTGGCAAAAGAACTGCACCACCCAAGGCGCACGATCCAGCTCCTCAAAGCTGTCCTGCAGCGCATCTTCAAGAGCATCACGCGCGGTCATTAGCCATTCTGGTTCTCGCCCCTCTGTGCCAATGGGCGTCAGCTCGAATGCGGCACCGACGGAACGGTTGTCGTCGAGCAAAAAGCATTGGCCTTCTTCGAGGTATTCCACCCAAGGAAGGTGGTCCGTGAAGCTGGGATTATGCTCATAGAACTTTGACTCGTCGCCCTGGGTGGCGCGGCGACGCCGGTCATCGCGCCAGGGCTTCCAGAAGGGCCGAGGGTCTGCTTGATCCTCCGCCATCACAGGTCATCCACGCGTTCGCCGGGCTGCGCATACTGCACCGTGCGATAGAGCGGAAACACTGTCGAGTACCCCGGCACCGGCGCCTGCTCGGAGCCGCTCAGGTGCGGATAGACATAGAGCACGAGGTCCGGATTGGGCAGCCGAGGGAATAGATTGTAAATCTCGGTTTTAGCCGTGCGGGTGTAACTGGCCTGCTCACCGGCATTTGAGGAAGGATCCACCAGCGGGCGTCTTAGCGCGCTGCGTGCATCGAACAACTGCTGCTGGGTGCCGATAGATCCAGCACTGTTCCAGATATCCATCATGGTCTGCTCTCCGTGGGGCAGCATGGCTTCCTTGTCGGTAGAGCATCCAGCCAAAAATACCAGCAGCAGGCTAGTCGAGATCCAGTGACGAAACCGATGTGCTTGCATGGTTCACCCTCCGGCCCTTGGGCTCGTAGTCGATTGCGATCTCATGGTCCAGGTGCAGCGCCACCTTGGCCGACGGCGGCACATAAACCGCGGCAAAGGCTTCGCCATAGAGCTTGTTGACCCACTCGCGAATATCGCTGATGCCACCGCTGAGCACCGAGTTCAAAGCGCTGTTGCCGTTGCTCTGAGACATGCCCAGCGCCGTGCTGCCTGAACTGATCACGTTGGTGCTGTTCTGCTCATTGCTTAGCACCGAGGCCAGTCCGGCGCC
Organism: Pseudomonas sp. m6p; assembly: GCF_055760375.1. NCBI lineage: Bacteria > Pseudomonadati > Pseudomonadota > Gammaproteobacteria > Pseudomonadales > Pseudomonadaceae > Pseudomonas > Pseudomonas sp. m6p. The sequence continues at coordinate 2,754,009 of NZ_CM147084.1, read as the reverse complement.
GGCGGCGGTGATCAGGCTCTGGCTGCCCAGATATTGCTGCGCGTTGGAGCGGCGCTCGCCGGCGATGCAGGGGACGCCATAAGGATCCGAAAGAAAGCCCAGGCCGCCGCGAATTTTTTCGGTGTTGCTGGACTGTGTTGCGGCCGTGTTACGGTTGACCACTGCTTGCGGCTGCGGGACGGTGCGCACCGTGCCGTCTTGGAAAACGAAAGTAATCGACTCGACCTGTCCGCGTACGCATGAAAGCGTCCAATCACCAGAAGCGGTCCCGCTCATGACCGCTCCTGCCACGTCGGGCAAATCGATGCCATTAGCGGTGAGGTTCTCCGGCCCGACCAGCACCTTGAAGGGGTAAGGGTCGTTGACGGTACCGTCCACTGGCACCCGGCCGATCAGTGCGGTCATCGCTACCGATCCCATGAGGGTCGAGTTTTCGGGAATGGTGTAGACGGGGCGGGCGTCCTCGGTGCGGTCGGTCTTGCCGTCCAGGTCGCGCTCGCCCTTCGAGCTGGCGCGGAGTTGTTTTTGGCCACGATTGATGGCGTTGTCTTTCAACCCGTCGAGCTTGAACTGCGAGGGAAGGTTGGACAGCGCAGTCGAGCCCTCGCTGGGCTTGGCGGAAGCGGCTCTGTCCGAGGGTTCGACCCAGCGCATGGCATCATTCTCGCTGGCCGCTGACTTGAATCGGTCCCCATCGCCGGGCTCGAGGCCAAATCCCACAGGCAGATCATCGTTCTTTCCCCCCAATCCGGAGAGTTGATCCTTCAACTGGGATAACAAAGACTTGGCCTCGCGGTTGTCCTGCTCGGCTTTCTGGCGTGCCGCATCGGCTTGCTTGCGCTCCTCGCTGACCTGCTGTGTCACGCTGCCGAGTGCTGATTGAATACGGGTATCGATGCTGCCTTCGCGTGTGCGCAGACGATTGTTCTCCGATTGCAGGGAGTCGTTGCTTTTCTTCAGTGACAGCATCTCGGTGCGCATCGCTTTGACCTGTCCCACCAGCGTTGCGACCGTGTCGCGGGGGGTGTCACCGGCGATGCCCAGGGACTTCGCTTGGTCAGCGGTCAGTTGCACCGGCTCCGCTTCCGCTGAGACGGTAGAGCTGGAGGTTGGGGCATCGCTGACCCAGGAGCGGAGAATAATCAGCACCACGGCCACCAGGGCGCCTGGTACGAGCCACTTCAGCAGTGCGTTAGCCTTCATGGTCGTCACCTGCAGGCGGGGTCGGTGGCAGCAGAACGGCTTGATCCAGGCCACTGCCGCGCGTAACCAGATAGGCGACGGTGGTGTCTTCGGCGGTCCCGGATCGACCCAGTGTCGAGTGTTGGAAAGCAGCACCGAACAATTCAGCTTGCAGTTCGCGCGGATCCAGCTCGATAACCTGAAGGCTTAGATTCTTGATCTTCACGGCGGTTACCCAGAAGTCATCGAGTCGCCAGGCGGACAGCGGGGTGATCGCAACGTGTTGGGTGGGAAGCAAATGGCGCAAATCGGTGGGGACCTTCAACGTCATACGTCGAACGCCGGGAAGCGGTTCGACTGTGCGCAAGGGCGCATACAAGTTTTGGGCGGCGTAACGGGTCAGGGCGACGGGAACGGGCGTACGCTGCGGTGGACGTTCGGATCTACCTGTTCCATCGGCTTCAGTGGCCGAAGATGTGGTCGCGATTTGAATGGGTTCCAAAGCGCGCTCGCCGGGTTGAGCGTCCACATCCAGCAAAATGATTTCGCCGGTGCTGATCGATTGCAGTTGGAGCCGCGTTGGCCCGATCGAGTCAGACGGCAGCAGATACACCGTGCCTCCGATCGACTGCACTCGCAGCTTGCCGGCAATGCCCCCCGGCAGGCCTACCCGGACGTCCTGGTCGACAAAAATAATGCGTTCCTGTCCGACGATGAGGGGTACGGCGATCGGCAGGCGGTCCCATTGTTTGACCTCGACGGCCTGGGCGCCAGTGCTGATCCCCAGGCACAGCGCTAGCAGAGCGCGCCACGAATGTGGGTTCATGAATCACCTCCCGGCAATATCAGCTTCTGTGGTGTGCCTTGGTAACAGTCGAGTGCCAGGCCCCACTTGTTCCGCTCCGGATCGATGTCAAAGCGGATGACCCGCAATGGATAACGCACCACAACGCGCTTTACCGGTTCCGCGGCGTAATACTCGTCGGCGTTCAGATCCAGTTTCACCAACCAGGAATCTGCGTCGAGTTGGGCGACCCGCAACTCGGGGTCGTCGCTGTACCCGCGGCCAAGCACTTCATAAACCCCCCGCACTCGATCGCGCAGTTCGCCGGCGGCCTTGCGAAACTCGAAGTCGCCTTCCAGGAACGTTCTGCACGAAGGTGTCAGGTAGGACTGCAAGGCATAGATGGCGCGTTGATAATCAGCTTCGCCATCCGTGGGCCAACGGTTGAGCTGGCCGAAGATGTACAGCGCAAACGAATAGATGTTCTCGGGAGGGACGTCCCACCATTTGCGCGTGCTGCCTGAGCGCAGGTCCGGCGGCACATGCACCGTCAGCGAGGTCGGCGCAGACTGCCAGCCATACCACAGGCCGGCGCACACGAGGGTCAGCGCAATCACCCCCATGCGTAGACTGATGATATGGGCCTGCTGGGCATCCACTTTGTTGCGGAATCGGCTCATGGTCTGGGTCCTCGCAGGCGGCGCGTACGGCGAACCGTCCAAGGGCCGGAATGGATTACCAGTGCCTCCTGGCCGATGTGCCAACGAATTGCCAACTGCCATTGCAGGTTGCGGTACAGCCAAGTCTCAGGGCGTGCACGCTTGGCGCGGCGCAGCAGGGTGCCGCTGACCAAGAGGATGATCGCCATGCCGACGATCATTCCCGTGGGCGCCATGGCGATCGACGCGGTGACGATCGCCAGCGGCACGCCGAAAACGAGGCCGATCACTGCGCCGGCACCCAACGATACCCACATTTCGTCGTTGGTGAGCCCACGCAGTACGGCAGGATCGCGGTTCAAACGCTCTGGCAGGAAGCTCAAGGTGCCATCTGCCAGGCGAGCGATATCGTCACTCATGTGGGCCTCACAGAATGGTGGCGGCTTTGTCGAGGAACCAGAGAATGATCACCACCAACAGAGCGCCGATCCCGACCACCGCGCCCAGATCCTTCCAGGTCTTGCGCTGGTTTTGCACATCGGCGTAGACCGTCAGGGAGTGCCAGGCGACACCCAGAAAGGCCAGTACAGCAATGAGCAGCCCGATCATGATACCGCCGTCATAGGCGTAGTTCTTGATAGTTTCGATCAGGCCGCCGCCCTCCCCGCGAGAGGGCGCTTCCATGGGGGGCAACTCGGCCAACGCCATACCCGGCCCCAAAATCAGGACCAGACCGAAAGCTTGCTGCTTGGCTTGTATGTAGCGGGATTTGATCAGCGCAGTGTTGAGGACGGTGGGGATCATGGCATTACCTCCAGGGCATCAGGACAACGTGAAAAACATCAGGACCAACAATGCGACGGACACGCGGGCAGCGCTGCCGCCCAGTGCCCCGAAACTCACATGACCCGCCGCCCAGCCTCGGTAGCCGGTCCACAACGCCCAGCTACACCACAGCAGAGCGATCACCAGCGTCAGCGAGATCCAGAGCCCAGAGCTCAGTTGCGGGGTATAGCCGGCGGCGCCCTGAAAGGCTGCGGTTTGCGCCTCAGTCATGCTCATGGCGGTGACTCGCGGGCGGGCTCGGCGGCGTAGTCGCCGATCAGTTCGGTGGGATCGGCAGGTTGGGCACGGCGAGGGGACAGATAATCCTGGAGGCCTGCCTCGATACGCTGAAGGTCGTGGCGGAACCTGGGGTAATCAAATCGGTAGCGCGCAGTTGAGTTCGACGATTGGTCGGCACGCTGCGCAATCTGATTGATCGCTCGGATTTGCTGGATGATGAGGTCCAGTTCTGCACGTTCGTCGCCGGCATACGCCATCGCATTGAGCGATGCCATCGCAACGAGGCTGAGCAGCACGGTTCGGGGCTTCAGAGCAGGCATGAGACAGATCTCAGATAAGACTGGGACCTAGGCTCTTGGAATGGGGAGTCGCAAGCATTCGTTTAATCGAATACAGGGCTATCGAATTGGGGGCAGGGCTTTCGGTGTAGCGGTGATGCTCAATGGAGAGTCGGCAGCGGGGGTAGACGGGAGACCATCCGATTAAGCAGCCCCACAGGATCATCCGGGACGATTTCCATGAACTGCCGCAATTCCCTGAGCGCGAGCCGATGGCGGTCATCCTGACGCAACCAAAGCCTCAACGACTTGAGTCGCCGACGATCACCGGGCGCCTGCAGCACACCATCGCAAAGTCGCATCGCACGATCTCGCATGCTATCGGTGACGCGTTCAAACTCGTCGCTCATCTTAATGAATTCCAGCAGTTGCCCAAGGCGGCCCAGTTACTAGAACATTGAACCATAGGCGAATGGCCGATGGTACGCGAGTATCAGCCCCCTCCGGCTAGCATCAATGTGGGACGCCTTTCAACTACCGCGAACCAGGGCTGCAAGGCCGATGATTTGCATCCGTAACCAGTGCTTTGGCGTTGTCACCGGACGCGATAGTCGTCGCGTAATCCATCATGACGGCTTCCACCCGCACGACTTCGACACAACTCACGTTACGGTCTCGGATTGACGTCACTTTTTCAAGAGGGCCAGTGCTTTGACCGCGGTTTATGGGCCCCAGAATTTCGATACTTTCGTCCGCCATGCTTGCCTTCGTACCGTCCGTAGTGTACGCAGCCACGAATACGCGCAGCGTCTTCAGGGTTCGCGGAAAACTGTTCTTGATCGTGATTTGCACCTCCAACTGTCCGCTCGCAGGGGCGACGCTGGATGTCAGCCGTGTGATCGCGACCGGGAACGCCGCGGAGGTGCCTTGCGGGATGGACTGGCTGGCGCACGCGCCTAGCAGCAAGCAGCTGATCGTCGTCAGGATGTGTTTCATGTGAGCCTCTGTGATGGATGCTGTGTGAGTCCCCGATGGCTAACAAGGGAAGGTGGATGCTGAAAAGCCTAGCACCGCGAGCTCCGTGGGGACGTCGGGCTGATTTATCGACTAGCGTGCTGAAACCTTTAAGTTAAATTCGAGATAAGGGTGGATGGGCACATACAGTGGAAAAGCTCATGTGCCGCATCCCATGGTGAGGGGCCTGTGAGGGGCTTTAAAGATACTTTTTGAATGTCGAGGCAGTGATGGCAATCATGATCCCTAGCAGAGCTGCGCAGGGCACTAGCACCCACAGAGGATTTACCGTGATGGGGAATGACAAATAGATAATCCAGGGCAGGAACATCAGCGGAACAAGAGATCGTTTGGCACGGTGGTAGATGAAGCTGCTTTCGCGTCCGGCGCCGAACTTTCTCAAGTCCCGGCGCATCAGTCCGTCGACCAAGCCCGTCAGTGTCGCGAGCAAGAACAGTGGCGTCGCCAAGCTCAGGACGGCCAGGCGCAACGCAAAGGTCATTGTCGTGTAAACCGCGGCTAGGATGTAGTCCTTGGTGAGAACATATACGCCACCGACCCACGCCCAGAAGCTATCGGATTGCCTGATCTCGCTGGCGCGAGCATCCAGGCGCGCTAGCCCGGTTCCCTCGATGAGCCACTCCTCCAGAAGCGTCAAAGCCTTCAGCGTCGCTGCTCCAGGTTGTTCAACAATGAGCGAGTTCTTGAAGTGGCTGCTGAGCCACGCGAGCTCGCTGTCGAGCATCGCGTAACTGTGGTGCCAGGCTTGCTCCGGCCAGAACCAGATCAGCCCTATGTATTCCATGATGATCGACGCCAGCAGGGACATGAAGAGCAGTCCGATGATCTTCAGCACGCCGGCAATGAACGACATGATCAGGCCAGGACTTTGCTGCGGTGGGGCCTGCCGCGGCAGATCGGCACTCATAGCACTAGCCGCGTGCAGAGGGACTGTGCAATACCGCTATCCACGGCGGCGTCCTGGCGGGGATTGCTCTGGGTCATAGTCCACGGTCGGACCACCGCCGCTGGCGGTCCACCACTTGTTCGCGTGGGCGTTATACGCCGCACGCATGCGGGTGGCCAGTTCCTGCAGGTCCTTGGGCATGGCATCGTCATCCGCCGGTTTGGGCAGGGGCATGCGCACCTTCCAGAGCTGTCCGCCTTCCTGGAAGGAAAACATTTGGCCCTTGGGCAAACTGACGATGTGCGCGGGCTCGATCAGCGGCACGGCAGTAGTGCTGACACGATCCTGGGATGAGGACGTGAAATCGGTATGGGCATCAGGGTCAGCCGTATCAGTGGCTCCTGAGACCAGCGTACGGGTCTGCACATTCACCTTGGGCAGTTGGTGGGTGAGCAGCTCGGCGGTCGCGGTCTCGCGCACACGAAGCATTTGCAGCGTGTTGAAGTTGCCGATGACCTGACCGGCCTTGGCGCGATTGCCGATCCTGGCTTCGATATCGCTCAAGGTCTGGGTATAGGCTGTCACCTGGATACCGGCGCCACCGCCCTTGTTGATCAGCGGAATGAACTCGTCGCCCATCAGTTCGTTGAACTCATCGGCGTGCAGATTGATCGGGAGTTTTTGCCCCGAGGCATCGGCACCGGGGAGTCCATGGTCGACGCCATGTTTGTAGATATGACCCGCGACCGACACCAGGTCGGCGAACATGGAGTTACCCACAGCCGCAGCCACTTCGGCATCGGTAAGGGCATCCAGGCCAACGTAGACGATGCCGCGTTTGCGGATGATCTGCATCCAATCGAAGATCGGCCGCGGATCTTCCAGGTCGGTGTAGTTGGGGGCCAGCAACTGCGCGGTCTTGCCGCTGGTGAGCTTTTCTAGCAACGGCAGCAGGGAAGCCACGATCTTGTCGAAGTAGGTGCGGTCATAGCGTACCGCCGAGCGCAGACCATCCATGACCGGATCAAAGATGCGCTTGGCGGCCAGGTATTGCTCGATCGCTACCACACGCTTTTCGCGCCCGACCATGTGCCGCGGGATGTTCTTCTCGTTGAGCTTGCCCTCGAGCTGCACAATGGCTTCCCAGGCACTGGCATCATGTCGGGCAAAGAACTGCTGGGCGTACTCGATGAACAAGGCGTCGATGTTCACCACGTGCCGCTGGATCTGCAAATAGTCCGGCCTTCGGCCCAGCTCGACCAGCGCACGGGCGATGATGTTGACGAAGCGCCAGGCAAACTCGCGAAACGCCGCGGAGTTGCCTTCGCCGCTCAGTTGGCCAGCGATACGAGTGGCCACTTCAGAGATGCGGCCGAAACGACCGACTGCGTTGTAGCGCGCGGAGATGTCTGGCCAGCCCAGGTGAAAGACATAGAACTCCTTTTCACGACCGGCCCTGCGCGACTCGACGTACATGCGCTTGAGCAGATCGGCATCGCCCTTGGGGTCGAACACGATCACCACTTCGGGCGCTTTTCGGTGGATATCCTGGGTGATGTACACCTCTGCCAATCGCGTCTTGCCGACCCGGGTGGTGCCCAAGACCAGAGTGTGTCCTACGCGTTCGCCCAGCGGGAGGCTAACCTCGGTCTCATTGGGCTCGACCCCATGCAGTAGCGGCGAGCCGCCCACAGGCGGCAGCGGTCTGACGGGGTTGAGGGCGCTGTCCCAAGCGGTGGCGCGGCCCAGCAGGGTGAGCGGATAGGGCGCCCATTCCAGGCGCTTTTCGAGGTGCCTAGCCATCCGATGGGGCAACGATTGGTTCACGTAACGGGCGACATCCGGATCCTGAGCTTCGACCAGGCGCTGTGTGTGCAGGCGGGTCCAGCGAAAGCCCCTGCCCATGAACAGCCGTTTACGGCTCACCGGTATTTGGCGGCTGGTCAGCTCGTAGCGGGGCAGGCGCCGGATATTGCGCCGGTAGCGCAGCACCATGCGCGCCTCATTGAGCCGCTTGAGGCCGAAGGCTGTGTAGGCCATGGCCATCCCGGCGCCGATCTCCGGGGAGAGCGCGACAGCCCAAGGGGAGTGCAGGCACAGCGCAGCGGCCCCACCGCAGACCGCCACGGTGTAGAGCTCGACGGCGGGGCGTAGCAACGACTCCATCACGTGATCGGCCATGACGGGTACCTTACTGTTCCAGGGCAGTGGCGGTGATCAGTACCGGGTAATGGGAGAGCTGTAATCGCTCCGCAATATCATCGCCGCTCACTGGCATGATGGTCAGCTCGGGTACTAATGACTGGATGCGCCGCAGCGAGCCGGCATCAGTCACGTCCACCACGAGTCCGGCGGCGCCCAGCTCTGTCAGGCGGGCGGCGTTGCTGCTCAGCCACTCCACTGAGGTCGCATCCTCCCCGACCAAAAAGAAAGGTTTAAGGCCCGGCATATGCAGCGTTCTCGCTTCAACATTGCCTGGGCTCAGCTTGGGGCTGCGTACCGGCAGGATCCAGTGCAGTCCCGAAGGGAGGGGCATGTCGGTATGGATGATCGACGGCGATACCGGGTTGAGCTTTCGGGTATGGTCCTGGGCCGCTGCGGGTGCAGCGCACAGCGCAGCGATACCCAGAGACAGCAAAAGGCGATTGAGGTCATGTCCAATCATGGTGAGGATTCCAAGGTGGGAGAAGTCGAGGCCTGCAACTGCTGCAGCTGCTGCCGAAACTGGGCGCGGTAGCGCGCGGCGATCACGCCACCGGCTGGGCGGTGGTAGCGGCCGGCAGCCTGGACCCAATCGCCGGTCAGATCGTAGTGCTCGCGCAGTAGCGTCGCGGTCACGATGAGGTTTTGCTGCGGATCCAGGGCGGCACATGGGGATGAATAGCGTGCGCCGTTATGGCCCAGATTGGTTTGCCCCAGGCCGACATCAATACGTTTGAGGTCGTGTTGCCTCGCAGCCTTGTGTATCCCTTGGCAGGCTGCATCCCGGGTGGGATAGCGTTGCCCCTGGCCGGCAATGTTCAGTGTCCAGGGCCAGGGGATGCGCTGACCGCGAAGCAGCGTCCCGCTCTCCTGCAGCGCCACCGCGAACAGCACGGTCGCCGGGACGCCGGCGCGCTCTGCGGCGAGTTGGTAAGCCGGCGGCGGGATGCTCTCGGCAAGCACCAGCCGCACCGGCAGCAGCAGCACGGCCAGCCAGGCTATTCGATGCGCTGCCATTGGCCATCGACCTGTTCGAAGCGGGCGGGGAGCGAGCCAAAGGCACCGAGGCTGAACCAGCGACCGCGGTCATGATTGAGGGTGATCTGCCGGCGTTGAACATTGGCTGGGACAATCCCAGCTGCTTTAGCCCAGCGACGGACCGAATCGTCATCGCCGTCGCTGCCTACCAGGTACAGATCAAACGCCGTACCTTGGTCCTGCAGGCGCTTCGCCACGTTCATGCAGCTGTCGCAATCGTCTTTGACGAAGAGCGCGCTGCGAGTGGCGGTTTGAGAGGCGGTACTGGCAGTGGTCGCCATGCCCTGGATTGGCATCAAATCGGGGTACAGCTTGGCCCACGCCTGCGTGTAGGCCTTCTGATAGGCAAGCTCGCGTTCGGCACGCTTGGCCTCAAGGCGAACCTGCAGCTCAGCATAGCGCTGGCGTTCCTGGTCCGTCTCGGCCTCGACGCCGAGGGTCGTCAGAGGATCGAGTTGCGGGCTCCAGTAGCGGCGCGGACCCGTTTGCAAGGATTCGAATTTGGCCCACTCCTGTTCGGTGAGCCCCCATATCTCCTGGGAGTGCTGGGCTGAAGCCCGCAATGCTTGCCGCTCAGGTGCCGTGTGGTTTGCGGTCGAGATGTCAGGGGCGGCCAGGGCCAGGTGGCAGAAACAGCCCATCGACCAGGCGAATAACGACACGAAGGTTTTCATGGCGCCTCCCTATGGAATTGGTAGGGTTTGAGCCTGGCCGGCGATCGAGAACACGGCAGTGCTCGTGTTCAGGTTGTCCAGTCGCCATCCGCCAAAGGTCTCGCCAGTTTGAATCAGGCGTACCGAACTAAGCGTTCGGTCGCCTAGTGGCAGGAGCGACAGAAAGCGCTCTGGCCCGCGAAGCTCGCTGCCCATGATCGAGAAGGGGGGCGTTGGCGGTTGTGGGCGTGGGCGTGGGACGGCCGGCGACTTGCTTGAAACGCTGGCGGGTCTCGCCTTCGGCTGAGGCGCCGCTTGCAGACGGACTTGAGCCAGTTGCTCCTCGATGAGCGAGAGCCGTAGCTCCAAAGGCTGCAGGTCGAGATTGGCAGTTGGTGCCTGCTTGGCGACCCTAAGGGATTCGATGTCGCTGGCCAGTTGCACCGTCTGTTCACCGTGCTCGGTTTGTGTCGAGGCCAGCTTGGATAACGTGCTACGCAGTTGCGCGATGGCGGTATCAGCCAAGCCTTGCTTGTCGTTCAGCTCACTCCATTGGCGTTGGTACTCGGAGACCGTCATTTCGTTTTGCGGTTTGGCCTGTAACGCTTGTAGCTGCCGATGCTGATTAACAGCCACCGCCGCCAGTCCCGACGTACACAGGCACAGGGCGCCGACAACCAGCGCCTGAAAGGAAGTCGATTTCATGGCTGGCCCTCGGCCGTTAGCGATGGGTCGTTGGTAACGACCTGCCGCTGGGTAAAACACACGGTGCGCAGCACCGGATCCGTCTGCAATTGCCAGGCCTCGCCCCCCAACACGTCCAAGGTGTCTATCAGCGAGATGGGCCCCAACTGGTAGTGCACTGACGGCAGTGGACGACTGAACAGCATCTGGACCCCAGGGGTAGCGGCGCACAGGGAGTACCCGGATCGTTGCAGGATGAAGTGCAAGGCATCGGCGACCGTGGCGTTGAGCGTCGGCGTGATATGGACGTCGATGATCTGAAGCAATGGATCACGTTGTTCCACGGTTGGCTGGGTGCTCACCAGGCCGTAGCGCCCTTGGGCGATTTCGGGAGCCGACTTCGGCTTGAACCTGGGATCGATCGCGCTGGATACCACAGGCTTTGCCGTTTTGGGCACAGGCGGAGCGTCAGTGCGGGCGGTGGCGCACCCCGTCAGTGCGAGGGCCAACGCGAGACTGATGGGAAGATTCAGGTTCATGATGAACTCTCGGCATTTGCGAGGGCTAACCATGGCAGTCAGGATGACACAGCACTTACCAGAAACCCGAATTCAACCTGGCCACTTTTCTGAACTACAGGATGCGTTAGCCTCAAGTGGTTGCCGGTGCGCCACGCAGAAAAAAAGCGCCCGTATCAAGGGCGCCTTTGGTTCAATCATCAGGAAAAACAGGTAATCCAGGCACTGCTGCAGCGTCAGGATCAAGGAACAAAAACCGCACATCGGCCTCACCTGCCAGCATCAGAATCCTGATCAGCGCCTCGGGCACGTCTTCACTGCGCATGCGCGCTTCGACGTCGCTACTGCTGGCATCGAACGAGCGTCGAGAGGGATTTGCCGACCAAGGAGTCGAGTACAGCTTGAACCCAACCGCGGTACTGCCCGGCAGGCTGAAGCACTCGAAGTAGCCCGTCGATCGCCCGCTGCTGGCCGGAAAGCAGAAAGTCCACAGGTCCGGCTGAGGCACGTGGGCACTGCTGATTTCCCAACTGCGGCTGTAGTGGCCGGTCTCAAACGCCATCTGCAGGATCGCCGATTGCGCAGCAGCCTCGGAGGGGAAATCCCCGAGGTGCACGGCGTTGCCGAAATGGTCAGCCGTCACCTGGTAAATCACTGCCGCGACGGTGCCTTCGGACGAGCATTGCGCTTCCAGATCAGGGTCTGGCTTTGGATCAGTACCGACCCATACCATGTCGTCGTTGAAACGGCAGGCAAGTTGCTCGATGTGCTCGTCGCTCAGATGAATCTGTGACGGGTGCAGCGTGCGGTAGCAGGGCGGCTGCTTGTCGTCGTAGATGATCATCAGCATGCGTTCGCTGACCATGGCCAGGTAGCCGCGGGCGAAAGGGTTTTCAGGTGTCGTGTTCATGCTCGGGTTCTCCACAAGGTGAGGAGGACCCCGCCCCAAGGGGGAAAGGCCCCCAAGGGATGTGCATCAATAGTCAGATGTTCAGCAGCTTCAGCACGTGCGGCCGCCAGCGAGTGGGGATAATGCGGGCCTGGAGATGGTCTGCCTGACGCCGCAGGTTTTTTGCGGTGCTGTGGTTGTCCCAACGGTCTTCGTCGATGGCTTCTGCCAGCAGGCGCCTTATTTGCGCTTCGGCTAAGAGCAATTCGTCACCGGTGCAGTAGGGCGGCAACCAGGTCAGAGCGGACTGCCTGACGAGGCCTGACAGCACGGTTTGACCGCCGCGATCCTGAACCGAGATACGCTCCGGCCGAAAGTCCAGCACCGCATCGCCGATGAAGCCAGCGTTGCCCGAGACCAGATAATGCAGGGCCTTGAGCAGGCACTGCTCGAGCAAGCCGCACTGTGCGAGCTCGATTGTCAGCGGCATCCAGAAGGTGTGAGCAAAGCCATCATCATCGGCGAGCTCTGCCTGGCCGTGGGCGAGCACCCGGAACTGACGTTCGAAGATGTCCTGGCGCAGGGCTGTTCCAGCGAGATAGGGGTTGTGAACGAAAGCGACGCCATCGAAGTGCTGTACATGAAGGTTCATGCTGTCTCTCCAAGTTTATGGAAAAACCGGGAGAGTCCACCCGATGGGGAGGTTACTCCCCGGTCGGGTCTGGGTCAGCGCGAGAGCGCTTGCAGCGCGTGAGGTATCCAGTGTTCGGCGATCATCCGGCCTTGCCACTCTTCGGCCTCGTTGCGCAGTTGCCGGGCGGCCTCGTGCAGACCGTCGTGGGTATGCACTTGTGCCCGATTCAACAGGTCCTGAGCGGTCAGTCTGGCGTACATCCGTTCGGTTCGAGTCACACAGGGCGACAGCCACTCGATGCTTGCTTCACGGACAACGCCCGACAGCACGGTGCGGCGCTGCAGGTCGACGATGTTGACCTGGTGGATTCTGAAATCCACCGCGCACGCCTGCTCCAATGCACGCAGCCCAAAGGTGTCGCTAAACAGGCAATCGTGAGCAGTCGCCATGCCCTCGGTGATCAGGCCACAGTAGCCCAGCACCACCAGCGCTCGTTCCTGGAAGGCCTGGGAGCAAAAGCTGCTTTTGGAAAAGATCATCTCGCCCTGACCCATCACCACGAATTGACGCTCGAACACGTCGCGTCGCAGCAGGGTGTCGGGTGCGTACGGGTTTTCCACAAACTGAACGCCCGCCAGATCATTGATGGACAGTTCCATGGTGATTCTCCTGTTTCGGTTGAGTGAAACCGGAGTCACCGCCTCCCCAGCGGGGAAGAGATTTTCCCCGGCACGGTGAAGCGTTTGCACGTGAAGTCAGAGCCAACCCATCTCGGCGAGCGACACGGGTTTTCCCTCACCCACCACGAAGTGATCCAGAACGCGAACTTCCACCAAGGCCAGGGCGTTCTTGAGCTGTGCGGTAAGGTTGCGATCGGCCTGGCTGGGTTCGGCACACCCTGAAGGATGGTTGTGGGCGAAAATGACCGCGGCGGCATTGCAGGCCAAGGCGCGAATCACGATCTCTCGCGGGTACACGCTGGCACTGTCAATGCTGCCGAAGAACACTTTTTCAAAACTCAGGGTCCTATGACGTGCGTCTAGGCAGACCATGGCGAAGACCTCTTGGTGATGCCGGGCCAGTTGGAGCTTCAGGTAGTCGGCCACCGCAGTCGGACTGAACAGGCATTCACCACGGGTGAAATAACGCCGATCCAGTAGGTCAAGCGCTTCGGCAATCATTTGGTCTTCTGCACCGCGGCGGGTGACATCGGTACCGTCGATCAAGGTGAGGGGAGCGTGCATGGTGTGATCCTCCAGTCGCAAAGGGGCACACCCTAAGGGCGTGATGGCCCCTGATGGGTTGGGTGAAAGAGTTGTGGATTTCAGTAATCACAATCGGGTGAAACGGTGGCGGGTGCCGTGAAGTGAGCAGTGACACGCATCACAAGGTGACGTGGAAAAGTGGTCGATGCCTAGGCCGGTCTCTGAGTCGAAATCAGCGCTCAGGGGCATCAGTTCCCGAGCACCCGAATGGATTGCGGCCATGCGCTGCTCGAGTTCCTCATCGGTGTAATACAGGGACAGCGCGCTGAAGTCGTCATAGGCGACGGCAAACAGGCAGGTTTGGCAGAGCCAGAAGGATTCCATGGGAGCCTCCTGCGGTAGAAGAAAAGGCGCTCGGGGGAGAGCGCCTGTTGCGGGTTGACGGAACGATCAGGCGGTTTGACGTGCCTGCGATTCGTCCTGATGCTGTGCGTGATCTGCATCAGCGGTGGGTTGCTCAGCATCGGTGGCAACGGGTGTACGGGCCGGGGCCTTGTACACCAGGGTGCCATCGACCTTGATCCACTCGATGAAGATCAAGCGGCCTTTGAGACAGGCGCCGGGTTGACCCTGACGTTCGCCTTTTTCGTAGATGAACGCATCGGTCCACAGATCACCGATACGAAAACCCAAGAGGACTTTGCGTTCGGCCTGGACGTCGGCCATGTGTTGGCGGATCAGCCTTTCCGCTTCACCACCGGCGACCTTGCAGTCGAAACGGGTGTATTCCACGTCATCGCTGGCGCCATGCAGGGCAGCGATATCACAAGCCATGAACGGCTGGCCGCGACGAACCGTGACTTCACGCACGCGGTTCAGATAGCCGATGCCTTGGGTGTGCAGGTTGAAGTAGCTGCTAGCTTGGGTTTGGTTTTGGGTAGTGGACTGAGTCATGGTGAATCTCCTGTTTGCAAGAAACGCGGAAACCCACCGTCCCGGCGGGAGGTGAATTCCGCAGGGGGATGACAAGTAGGCCCAGAAGGGCTGAGAAAACAATCAGCGCTCATTACCGACGAATCGATGACCGTGCGAGCTGCCGAACGCGAATCGCACTTGGGAGAACCACCATCGAAATGGCGCAGCCTTGAAGGTTCAAGCTGCCTGGGCGCTGTCATCGACAGCAAGTGCAGCCCATCTATAAAACGCGATCAATGGGACGTCAACAGCCGATCAAACAGAGGCTGTTGGCCCAGATTCGAGTGGCACACAGTGGAAACGTCGCGGGCAAAAAATAGCCCGACGGTCATCGGGCTGGGGACAAAAAGGACCACCTTTGGCCAATCGCGACAACGTCGCTCCTCGTGACAAGCACACGTTGGCAGGACCTGACCAACCGACCCTTGTCGTGGCCTGGGTCGGAATTTTCTGGCACGCATCCGCGCACAAAAGGCGCCCAGTGTTTCGCCGGCGGGCACCGGAGCTGATCGTCATCGCCGAAGCGAATGACCCCTGCGGCCTGGTGAAAAGCGGCACGGGTCATTCGCTGCAGCGATATGCAGGGCGGTGAAGGGCAACCAGGTTGCAGGAAGAAGTGGCTCCGAACTCATGGAGTCCGACCGAACTGCCCGGAGCGAATCGGTCTTGGCTCGCCAATGGCGAAGGGCGTCCTCACTACAGCAGCCCCGACCAGACCCGTCAAGTGCACGGTGAGGGTCACGGTCCCTTGGACTTGGGCTTTGACGCCTTGGGCTTGGCCAAGGGCTTGGTGCCCTTGCAGTCGGGATAACGCGAGCACGACCAGAAGGTGCCGGTCCGCCCGGTGCGTTTGCGCATCACCGTCTTGCAGATCGGACAGCCCGGGCCGCGCGCCGCCGGCACGTTGAGCTTGAGTGTCGCGTGGTGCTTGATGAGTTGGCTGAGCCATTCGCCCTGCTTGAAGAGAAAGGCGTCCACGGTCAGCCGGCCTGTTTCGATATGCTCGAGCGCCTGCTCCCACAACGCCGTCATCACCGGATCAGCCACCTCGGGCGGCACGGCCTCGATCAGCGTGTGACCGGCCGCCGAGGCCGACAGGCTGCGCTTCTTTTTCACCAGGTAACCGTGGTCGATCAGCCCCTGCAGGATCGAGGCCCGGGTGGCTTCGGTGCCGATACCGATGCTGTCCTTGAGGCGTTGGCGCAGGCGCGGATCCTCGATCTGATTGGCGATGGATTTCATGGCCCTGATCAGCGTGCCTTCGGTGTAGGGCTGGGGCGGTTGTGTGGTGCGGGCATCGACTTTTGCCGAGCACACGGTCAGGGCATGGCCCTCGTGCAACGCGGGCAGCGCCTGCGAGGCTTCGGCCTGGCCAGTGGGGTCGGCTTCGTTGATCCAGGGCTTCCAGCCAGGTACCAGAATCTGCTTGCCCGCGGCCTTGAAGGTTTCGCCGGCCCCGATGAACAGCGCTTCCGTCTTCAGGTACTCATGCAGCGCGCAGAACTGCGCCAGGTACCGGGCCCGGATCAACGCGTACACCGCACCTTCACGCGGGGGCAGGCTGTCGATCCGGAACGCCACGGCGGTCGGGATAATGCCGTGGTGGGCGGAGATCTTGGCGGTGTTCCAGGCGCGCGAACGCACGGACAGGTTCAAGTCTTGGATACGATCCCGAAGCGTTGGATCGGCTTGAGTGAGCGCCTCGAGCACCGCTGGTGCGTCGTCGATCATGCTCTCGGGCAGGTAGCCGCAGTCGCTTCGAGGATAGCTGGTGACCTTGTGGGTCTCGTACAAGGCCTGGGCGCATTCCAGCGTTTCCTGGGCGCCTAGGCCGAGCCGGGCCGAGCAGATTTCCTGCAGCGTCCCTAGGTCGAACGGTAGGGGTGCGGACTCGCGCACCCGCTCGGTTTCGACACTGTCGGTGTGCACCTGTGCGGCCTCGAGCACTCTCTTCAGCACCTGTTGGGCGGCGCTTTGTTGGGTACAACGGCCTTGGTCATCGCAGACCGAAGGGGGCGGTTGCCAGCGAGCCTGAAAATCTGCGGCCCCTGCGGCTAGGCGAATATCCAGCGTCCAGTACGGCTGCGCCACGAAGCTCGCGATGGCCCGATCACGCGCCACTACCAGTTTCAAGGTCGGCGTCTGCACGCGCCCCACCGGCAGGACTCCGTCATAACCCGCGCGGCGCCCAAGCAGGGTGAACAATCGACTGAGGTTGATGCCCACCAGCCAGTCGGCCCGCGACCGGGCCAGGGCCGAGTGATACAACGGCAAGGTTTCCGCACCGGGCTTGAGCGCCGCAAGCGCCTGTCGGATCGAGGCATCGTTGAGCGCCGACAACCACAGGCGCTGCACCGGCCCGCGGTAGCCTTCCAGTTCCAGGATCTCGCGCGCGATCATCTCGCCTTCGCGATCGGCGTCGGTGGCGATGACCACCTCGTCGCACCGGCCCAGCAAGCCGCGAATGACCTTGAGTTGGGAAGCGACCTTGGGCTTTGGCAACACCTTCCACTGCTGGGGCAGGATCGGCAGGTCTTCCAGGGCCCAGCGCTTGAGGTGGCTGCCGTAGGTTTCAGGTGGCGCAGTCTCCAGGAGGTGCCCGACACACCAGGTGACGGTGACCCGTTCGCCCACCAGGCAGCCTTCGGCACGCCGGCCGGCCTGCAACACGCGGGCAATGTCGCGCGCCTGGGAGGGCTTTTCGCAGATGAACAATTGCATGGCTTCGCTCCAGTCGGATGACTGAAGCAGGGTGACGCTCAGGGGGGAGGGAGCCAGCTTAAAACTGAATGTGCGGTGTCCAATTGGACGGTGGCGGCAGACTAACGCTGCTTCAGGTGGGCAATCAGGTGCACGGTCGAAGACAGGATGAACTGGCGATCGGCATCGGACAG
The DNA here is from genome assembly GCF_055760375.1 of Pseudomonas sp. m6p. NCBI lineage: Bacteria > Pseudomonadati > Pseudomonadota > Gammaproteobacteria > Pseudomonadales > Pseudomonadaceae > Pseudomonas > Pseudomonas sp. m6p. Next base: position 2,736,428 of record NZ_CM147084.1, on the reverse strand, counting down.
CGGCGCGAGCAACAAGCCGATCTTGTGACCTTGGTCACTGGGGCGTGGGCTGAAGTCGGTCACCAACTCGGCCAGCCCGCAATCCAGCGCGCCCGACAGCTGAATCAGCTTGGGGACCGACAGCGACGTCTTGCCCAGTTCGAGCCGGGAATAGGCCTCACGACCCATCGACAGGCGTTCGGCCAACTGGTCCTGAGTCAGACCCAGGGCGCGGCGGCGCTTGGCGATCATTTGGCCAATCTGCTTATCGGCGGCGGCGATGATTTTCGGCAACTGTGCGGGTCTCCCATTCAACCTGAATGGTCGAGCAAAGACCTCGCAAGATGAATAACCTATCGGGTTGACTCTGGGCGATATGGGTTGTATTTGTTCAATTGAGTGTGTGGATTGCTGAAAATGGGCAAGAATCAGTTGCGGTCGCTGCGCGCGCGAGGCGCGTGTTGACGTACAAGGAAACTCACGTGGATACAGCGGACGATGAGCTGATAGGCCAGGTGCGGTTGCAGGCGCTTCGACGCTTTCTGGAGATTCATCGATCACCCGACGACAAGGACAAGCTCAGCGCCTTGGCGCAGTGGTTGGAACAATGCCCTACGCACCGGCAGGCGTTTCGGGAACTGGGGCAGGCGCTGGCGAAAGTCGCTGAGGATCCGGACGTGCTGGAGACGGCACTGGAGGCGATGTTGTTGCAATACAGCGCGGGCTCGACACGGCATTGAAGTGACTCGCGTCGATGGCGTGGGGTTTGGATGAGCGCCGCGCGGTGAGGCGCTCATTCCACTGAGGTCCACTGATCAGCTCTTGGCTCGACCTCCTTTGCGACTACTGCCGGTGCTCGCTTTGTCGGCCGGGCCCGACGGTGCGGCGTCGGAGGGCTTTTCACGCATGCTCACGCTGGCCAGCCGATGGGGCAGGATACCGATGCGACGTGCCTCGACCTTGAAGGTCACCCGCGCGTTGTCCTCGCTGTCCTCCCATTCATCGCGCACCGTGCGCCCCTCGACCAGCACGCGCATGCCTTTTTGAAACAACGTGCTCCAATGCTCGGCATCACGGTGCCACAGTTCAACCGGGGCCCAGTATCCACCTCGGTCTTCGTAGCCGCCCTCACGCGGTACCGGGTTGTCGAAGTAGACATTCAGGCGCAGCAGACGCCGCGGCTCATCATTGCCCGAGGTGAATGCCTGAAAGTCCGGCGCGCTGCCGATGTTGCCTTCGCCGACAAAAAAAGTGCTCATGGTAATGTCTCCGTTCCGGATGGGGATTGGCGCAGCACGCCTTCGGCGTTGGCCATCTTGTGGCTGCAGTCGAGCGCCTGGCGCTGCAGGGAATGCAGCACGCTCATCTGCAGGTTCAGCGCAATGCGGTTGCATTCGAGCTGGAACAGGGCAGTGCGCAGATCCGGGGGCAGGCGCGGATTGCGCATCAGCCGCTCCCAGACCAGGGCGCCCATGCGGGAAAAGTCCTGGGTGCGCCAGCGCAGAAAGGTGGTGCCGGCGCCGGTGTTCTGCAGCACCAGGCGAATGCCCAGCAACGACAAGGGCGGCAGCGCCATGATCGCCGCTTGGGTGCCCATGAGCTGCGCCACACGCTGTTCAAGCTCCCTCGTGACGTTCGTCAACTGAACCAGTTCCCCCTTACCCTTAAAAGGCTTTAAAAGGCCTTTTAGGGAGGCAGCGTGTTCGATGTCCCGATAGGCAGTGGGTGCGAGGGTCAGATCGGCGGGGAAGTCTCGTGGGGTCATGACGGCTTATCCGTCGCGTCTGTCTCGTGGTCCGCCGGAACGTCATCACTTGCACTGGCCGGCGCACTCTCCGTCGATCCCGCCACCGCGATGATGGGCGGGGCGAACTGCGAGCGGCGCTCGCCATCGAGCACATCCTGAGGCGGGCGACCGAACTTATCGACCGCCTCCTGAAAGCGAGCATTGTCGGCGGCCACATCGCTGCGGGTGACGCCGGACACGCGGTATCGATGGGCGATACCAAACAAGCTGCGCACCTGGTGAGCGCCCTGGTCAATCCATCCCTCCATGTCCGGCCGGCCAATGAGCGCCGTGTGATGGGCCAGGAGCACGCGTCTGACCAGCGTGTCGTAGTCGGTGAGCAGGTACACCGCCAGAAATCCCAGCTGGCTGGCGATGAACAGCGGTAGGGTCACTGGGTGGATGTTGAGGTTGTCACCTACGTCGATTTGCGAGGGCAGGAGTTTTTCAAGATGGCTGACCTGCTCCATCAACTGGCCCATCTGCGCCTTGGCGCGCAGCACCTTGTCCTCGAGCATCAGCATGAACCAGTCAGCAAAAGGGTCGTCCTGCGCCGCCGCTTGTTTGAGGATGTTGGTGATGTTGATGTAGGCCGCCATGCTCATGATCGGATGGCTGCCTTCGCGGGCCAGGCGGCCCTGCCACAGCCGAGCGGCGTGATGGGTGTGCAGGGTCAGGGTGATGGTGCTGCGCAGCGAGCCCAGGTTGAGCTGGAAATGGTCGGCCATGGGCAGGTCCTCAAGTCGGCGGGTGAGGACACAGTGCCGGGCAAACACCGGCGTGACTGCCGAAAACCTGAAGGACCTGTGTTCGGATAAGCTATGGCAACTGGAACAGTATGGATTTGATGCCTGAGGCATCAAATCTACTGAAGGCTGGTGCTCATTACCGCAAGTGCGTGAAGCCGGGCTTCAGGTTCGATCAACGCGAACGGCTGAACAGGGCGACTGGACGTCCATGGATTTGATGCCTCAGGCATCAAATCCATTAAGCGCTACTCATCAGCCCACATTGTTGGCGCAATTGATCCAGGCAGGCCCGTGCCACGGGGGACGCCGATCGCGGCGCGCCGCTGCGTTCAGCGCTCTTCGGCTCTGGCACCGCCTGCTGGACCCGCACGGCTTTGGGCGCAGGCACTTTGGTCGCGATGTCCCTGGCGGCCCACAATCGAAAGTCCCCCTCGATCGCTTTCCTGATCAACCCCATGAGGTAAGCGGCGGGGCGCCGCACGACCCCCGTCGTGCACCGGGCCACGGCCTCCTGCAGCACGGCCACCCTGGCCTCATTGGGCAATGCGGTCATGGCCTGCAAGGCGATCTGCCGATCACTCGCGCTGATGGGCAGGTTCGCTGGCCACTCGAGTTCGGATTTTTCCTCTTCGCGAAGTACCGTACTCTTTTGCTCTATACGCTTTTGTACAGTACTAGGGGGATTCGGAATCCGAACCGCCTCTAAATCCGGGGCTTTCGCTGGCAGTTCGGATTGACGTTGTGCCGCGTAGGGCAAGGAAGCGACAACCAGCGAAGGCTGTTCGGATTCGTGAGCAGGAGAGGGCGCCTCGAGCTCGAATGAGTGTTGCTCAGGCGCCAACGGCACCAGGGCGAGCACCTTGGGTACATAGTCCGCCGGTACCGTTTGGTCGCGCCGCAGTTCCCCCAGCACATGTCCGGCGGTGATGCGTATGCCCTTCGCGGCGTGCTTGAGGCTGCGCTTGATCAGATCTCCGTAACCCTCGTCCAACTGCAGTGCTTCGGCCGGCGTCAGCGGCTCGTCGTGCAGGACATAGATGGGTGGCCGCAACCGACCTAGATCGTCGCGAAGATGCGTGACCAGGCTGAGCCATCGGGTCAGCCGCAGGTTCTGCAATACACGCGCGACGGTCTCTCGTGAAGCTTTCTCGCCGCAGGGGACGGCGGACAGATACGGCTGCAGGTCCTCGTAGCGGGGGTATTTGAGGCCGCGCTCTACGATCATGAAGTGCAGGGCCTGCCAGGCGTTGCGCTCCAGTGGTGTGAGTCGGGTATCAAGCAGCAGAGAGCGGGGCATGATGTTCTGGGGTTTGCCGATGTAGCGAAACTGGATTGAGGTGTCGGGCGGTGGCTTGGGTTTGGGCGGCGACGGGAGTGGAAACAGGTGAGGGTTGTCCTGCATGTATTGGGCGCACTGGCGCATGGCGCGTTTTAGATCCTCAAAGCTGAGACCGTGCTTCATAGCTGCTCTCCGTAGAGGTGCAACTGTTGCCAGACCATGGTCAGGGTGACGCCTTGCTCCTCGGCGAGCATCATCATGGTGTCGAGCTTGTCGGCGGTGCCGTCCTGCTGTCTCAGCTGACGCCAGCGCTGCCACAACGCATGTTCCTGGGCTTCGGTCAGACTCTGTGGGCGACCGCGGCTGACCTCGATCTTCAGCAGCCGGCGGCGCATGGCGGTTTCGGAGTGGTCCAGCCCAAAGCACTTATTCATGATCAGCGAGCTCGCGCCGAGCTTGAGTGCGCGATTGATCAGGCGTTCGTTTTGCTCGTCACGGTCGGCCTGCTCGATCAGCCGGCGCATCACTGCGGTATCGACCTTGATTTCCACCCAGGGGACTGCGGCATGGGCTAAACGCGAGAGCGTGGTCGGTGGCAGGGATTGCAAGATCTCCAGGTCCTCTTCGGCCAAGCCCAACGCGCGACAGCGCTGAAGGTGGCCTTGGCGCAACTCGTGCAACACCTGGTTAAGCATGGTGTTATTCAGCAGGGCGAAGATCGCGTTCATGAGAGTGTCTCCGAATCGTCCTGAGATGTGGCCTGGCTCAGGTCCACGATACGTCGTGCCAGCACCACCAACTGGACCCACTGGTTCAGTTGTGGGTCGGGAAGGCGCTGAAGTTCGAAGGTGAGTCTGGAGTTGCCCACGAGCGGGGTCAGATAGTCACCGACCAGCAATTGGCCCACCAGTGTCGGGGGAAGCTGCTGCTTGAGTTCCCATTCGACCCCGTCCTGCGCGCGCAGAATGGAGGTGAGCAGCAGCTGTACGGCCACGCCTAGGGGTTCGGTGGCCTCTGAGGCCTGCCAGTTGAGCGTGAATCCAAGACCATGCTCTGCGCCCACGACAAAGTCTGTCAGTGCCGCGTAGTGGGCCAATGACTGCGCCAATTCGGCGGCGAGGCTGCGCAGTTCGGCGATGGCCAGTGGCGCGATGGATTCCATCAGCTGTGACAGAGAAGGGAGCGATGAGGTACTGGTCGTCTGCGCTTCGATCACCTCTGTGCTACCTGGGCGCAGGCCGCCGAAAATATCGTCCAACCTTAGCGAGTCCTCGTCGACGGGGTCATCATCGTCCCGGATCTGATCGGTTAGATAGGGAGGAGGCGGTGTCTGACTGTGAACCAGCGGCGGCGCGCTTGCGGGGTTGGCTCCGGCGTCTGGCAATTCGTTTACCGTCGTGGTGGGCCGCTCATTGGTGGAGCGTTCACTCGGCGGCATAACGTGAGAGCCGTTCTGCGTCAGTTCCAATTCCATCAGCCGCGGCGTAATGTCCAGCACCTTGGCCATCTGCGCCAACAAGGCGCCGCGCACCTCGTCCCAGTCGAACTCGTCGGACGTCGTGTCGAAGTTGGACAGCGTCTGCTGCCACAGCACAAGCAGTCGATCGAGCGGGGCCAGCAGGCGGTTCCACACCTGTTCGGCCCGTTTGCGCAGCAGAATGAGGCGCTCGATCTGAGGCTTCGGTAACCCTGAACACAGGGCATTGGGCAGACTGGGCAGCAGGTATTCGACGGTGTCGAACATGCGGCTGATCTGCGATTGCGAGACCGGATACCCGCCCGATGCCAACGCCTGGGCGAGTTCGCGTTGCGAAAGGGACGTGCCGTCATCCTCCAGCAATGCCTTCACGTTGACCACCGCCAGCGCGCGTTCAATAAACGCCAGCTGTCCGTGCAGATCGCTTTCAGCCAGATGCCCGAGCAAGGCGTGAGTCTCGCTGGTCCAGGGGCGGTAGCGGCAGGCGATCCGGAAGTAACGCTCGTCGCGCGTTTCTTTCCACAGTTCGTTCAGAATGGACAGGCGGGTGTTACCCCCATTCAAGATGATGAAATAGGTCTCGCTGGGTCGTCGGGTGATGGAAGGCGCCTGGTCCAGCCCGCGTTCACGAATCGATGACTTGATGTCGTCATACAGCGGATTGCGGATGAATCGGGGATTGCGTTCGTAGGGCCGTAACTGTTCCAGCGTTACGACGATCTCCGATTCCTGGTCTAACCCCGGCGCCGCGCTTTCGCCTGGCCTGCGCAGCAATATCTGTGGGCGCAGTCCAGCGCTGATCTGTTCCTGAGTGGGTTTGATCATGATGGGCCTCAGTCACGCCTGCGGGAGCTTGTCACCGACTTCAAATTTGACCACAAAAGCTGTGCCCGGCAATTCGAAGTGCTGGCTGAGCTCATGCAACAGCTTGGTGATAGCGGGGTGACCGCCCGGGAGGTCGAACACCACAGTGCAATAACAGGGTTCTGTTACCTCGCGATGGGGAGAAGCTGATGGCGATGGGATCACGCAGCGTGGCTCATGCATGGCGAGCTCCAATAAGTTAGCTGGAAGATTTCAGTAGCGGGCACAGACATCCGGTGCTGACGCAGGGTCGATGAGTCGATGCCATTCGGGAAACAGCTCAAGCGCTAGCTGCCGCATCGACTGCGCCGCGCTCAACCCGCCAGAGGGAGAGGGGCGATAGTCGATCCGGTGCGCGGGCAGGCCCAGCGAGGCCGCGTTCAAATAGGCCACGCGATCCAGCACTACCGCGGAACACAGGGTGACCTGGTTATGTGCGACAAAGTCTGCAGACAGGCTCTGAATGATTAAGCGCGTATCGCGGCGGCTCAGATTGACCTGGTTCAGCAGCAGCCGTGCCGGGGGAGGGCGGACGCCCAACTGCTCATAGGGCGCCAAGCTTTGCAGCAGCGCAAGCGTGCCGCGGTGCAGCTCCCGGGCCGCGAGCATTTCGGGTGGGATGGGGCTGAGCATCATGTCCGAGGCCAGCACTGACATCTCGACGATGACGCTGCGCGCGCCCTGAGTGTCGATCAGCACCACATCGTAAAAAGGCTCGAAGACATGGAGCAGATTTTTCAGCCGCAATCGGCCATCGGCGGCGTGCAACAAGAGGGTATTCAACTGGCCAAGCGGATCATTGGACAGGACCACGTGCAAACCTTCGACACAGGTCCGTGAAACGATCTGATCGAGATCTACCAGGCGATGGCCGATCAGCTCAACACTGCCCGCGGTGCCAGCGCAGGTGAGCGGGTAGTAGCTGGACAGCGTCGGTTGGCTGTCCAGATCGATCATCAGCACCCTCAGTCCGGCATCGGCCAGTAGGCCGCCCAGATTGGCCGTGACGGTTGTCTTGCCAACGCCGCCTTTGGTCGACACTACGGAGAGCACCTTCACCGTCACGCCTGCGCGCCGAGGCGTTCGGCGATCCACCGGTCGATCTCGGCAGAGTCCCAACCGACGGCGCGCATACCAATGCGCCGGGCCAAGGGGAACTTGCCTTCCTTCATCAGGTTGTAGATGTGCGCCCGCTTGAATCCGGTACGTTTCTCGACCTCATCACGGCGCATGATGTAGCGGTCGGTTTGGGCGGGGCTAACGGTCACGTCAGTTTGGGTTTGCATACGTGTCACTCCTTGGCGCCAGATGGCTTGCGATGGGAAGTGACATGAGTCAACACCAGGAAATCGAGCTTGTCATTGCAATGCAATCGCGGACGATTGCATTGCAACTTGGTACAGACGCGCTATTTGAATCGCTTGTTTGCGTCCGCAAACCGTTGATCCAACGTCCGTTTTTTGAAGCCTGGATGGTCAGGGTACTGCTGCTGGATAGCGGAAACGATCGCGTCCTGGCTGGCAAAAAAAGGCTTATTTTTTTCTCCAGGATTTCCGTTGAGCAAAAGCCTCAGAAGGGCGCCGGTGACATCCAGCAAGCTTGCTTCAGTGCGTGCATCCGCAGGCTTTCCCTCCTCGGCGGAGGCGCGAAGCTGCTCCACCTCGACCCCGAGCGTGGCGAGTTGGTCCACCACTTCAGCGTGAGATTTCGTCAGCCGACTGCACAAGACTTGAAGCGTGTCCCTGTCAGCCTTCAATACCAGATAGTGACCCCATTTCACCGAGCCCTCCGAGTCCGCTGCGTAGGCAAACAGAAAGGGCGGTTTCTGGTCTGGGTGGTAAAGGCTCATCCAGGCTTTCAGTTCGCCGTGGCGGATGCGCAGGGACCTCGGACCGAGGTTGGCATCAATCCCGGTAAACAACGCCTGCGGATGACTCGGCAGCTCCTGGTGCTGCACGGCATCCAGGATCACGCCGACATTTGTCGCCAGGCAGGGCCATCGGGGAAAGAGCTTGAGCAGTTGTTCGGGATACAGCCAGTTCGCCTGGCAGATCTGTGTCTCGAACGCTTGAAGCCCACACCAGCGCAGTGCTGCTTCGATAGGGGTGTAAAGCAATTTGAAATGCGGATCCGAGCATTGTCGGCACATGGGACCTCCTATTCCTTAGGATGGCCTCTCGCATTGGTCGTGTGGATTGGCCGCACAGAGAGTGGGCGAAATCCCATATTGTTATGCGCTCAGCGAGATGGCCTTAGTTGCAGCATGAAAAGCGGTAAGGCCCTTGCTGAACTGCTCCCAGGCGATGAGCGAATTCATATCAGACTCAGGCGTCCGTAATAAACTCCATTCAGGAGAGGGCGAGGATAGGACGTGGAAACATGTGGAGCAAGTGCTCTACAACAGCGCTTTCAGAGAGTGGTGTCAAAAAAACCGACAGTTGAAGCAGATATTCAAGCAGGTCGTTTATTTATGGGGTCGATCCTTTAGCGTGATTTTTTTGACAGCGTGCTTGTCGAAATAAAATGTAACAAACTCTGGCTTGCGGCGTTGGCTTGGTGCACGGGCCGGTTGGTACAAAAAGTGTTAAATCACCGATTGGATGCAACCGACGCCCGGTTTTTCAGGCGTCAACAGCGCTGTCGGCCCAACCCTCAATCGAATGCATTCAGATTGAGCTTCTGTATTGATTAGCCTCCTCCCGAAACTCACCGCCCAGGCATGCCTATGGGCTTGCAAAACTATCAATAGCGACTGGTTGTAGCTCTTCGGAGATCCCAGCGATCTGCAGGAAGCCATCGGACCGCATGCTCTTTGACCGGTCAGGAGAGTCACCATGGTCATTACAGTTCCCATTCTGCTTCAGCCTAACGTGACGTATAGCTCAGTTGCCACCGGCGGGGGACCTTCAAAAAAAAGACGCCTAGCGCTAACGCGAGCGCGCCGCTGAACCACAATGCATCTGAACGAGCCCCATGAAAGACAGGATACCGTTCATGCTGCTCTGACGTCCGTGCAAGCGCGACTGAGAATGCGCGGTGTATGGCCGCCACTCTCAGGGGCCTGCTCAACAAATTGCGCGTCAGTTGTCCCGGCCGTAGTGCTGATTGATACTGCGATAGTCGAATGCCTGAATATCCGGTATCCGGACGGCATCCAACTCTCGCTCCCGGCCGCCAAGCGTATCCCAGGCATGAACTTCAGGGCCGTGGGATGGAAGGCCCTGAACCGCAAGCCAGACGCACGCACAGGCCCTTGGATGAAGTACTTCAAGACCGCGACCTTGATGATCGGCACGAACGACTTCGACGGTGCAGGCGTCACTGCTGCTGGCGTCTATAACGACCTTATGTCCGTCGTGACCGAGGTGAAGGCGCAAGGTATCCCGAAGGTAGCCGTCCTGAAGGTCCCGCCACGCACTACCGGGACATACACCACAGACACCCAGACCACGCATGCCGCATACGTCCAGGGCGGCGTAGTTGATCAGCACAACGCCATGCTCGACGCCGCAGGCCTCGACCTTGTGGTCGATATGGTCAGCGTGAAGGGCACCGTCGACATTCGGAAGCGGTACGCAGGTTCTGGCTCGCCATGGACTTCGGATGGCATCCACGGGGTTCGCCTGATGCAGCGTAACCGTATGGGCGCCGAATTGATAACGGCGTTTTTGTCGTTCTTCGGGATCGCGGCGTAACGGGCCATCGGCTCACTTCCCGGCATTCGCCATTTCTCGCAGCCGCTTCTCGGTCGCCACGTCGAACAGGATGTAGAAGGCCTCGATCCGCGCAGCTTCCAGAGTGCGCGCCGTTTCGAGACCAAGGACGAAACCCTCAGCCATGTCGCTGGCTTTGACGGTGTGGTTCGGGGTGGCCGCTTCCTCGATAGCTGCAAGCAGGCGCTGGCTCACGGCGAGGATTGCTGGCGGGAGGATGAGGTTCTCGAAGGCCATGGCCAACTCCTTGTCAGTGGTCTGCGGGTGGTTTCGCCGCTTCATTGGCAGCGAGCCTTGCCTGCCAGCTCCGGTACCCGACCAATGTGTTCTCGACTGTCGAAAGCCTCAAGTAGGCATCAGAAAGCATCCGCTTTGTGCAGGCCAGTTCGTGCTTCACGCTGTCCCGCTCGGCCGACACCTGGGCGTTGATGGTCACCAGCTTGGCGATATTGGCGCGGCACTGGCGCAGGTCCACCTGGTGCTCCTCGATCTCGGTCGCGAGCAGCACGCACTGCTGCTGGTACATTTCCAGAGGGGAAGGGATGCCCAGGCACCCGAAGTCGCTGTCGTCGATTTGCATGTTACTGCTCGATCCTGACTGTGTGTGCGTACAGTATTCGAGTGGTGGTGGTTTCTCAAGTCGGCTTGGATGGGCGGTGCCCAGACTTCGGAGTGGAATCCTCCGGCAAATCATCTTGGATGGCCTTGAGCATTTCCAGCAGCTCCATGTACGGCCGCTGGCCCGGGCCACGCCGTGGGCAGATCGACGCGTGTTCGAAGTCCTTGTCGCGCTGCGACATGAACTGGGCTGCCCAGCACTCCGAGCAGTTGATCATGTCGGTTGTGATGAGCCACTTGTCGTTCCATGTGAGGTATCGTGGGTCTGGCATGATCTGCTCCTGAACTGGAGCGGAGAGTATAGCGAAAGTGATTTCTCCGGCCAGAGACAGACACAAGTGACGCGTCAGTGCACTACGGTGGGTGCCCGGACTACTGGCTATGCTCCTCGACCTCAGCCCTGAACCGAGAGAAATCTTCCTCAGTAAAACCTAGCGGCGGGTTCCGGCGGAGCTGAGTTCGATCCCTTTGCCTGGAATCCTCACGAACAAGCGCTCATCCCATAAGGCTTCCAACTCCGCAATCGCGTTCGATATCGAGGGTTGGGACACACTCAGCGACTTCGCCGCATTGACGGTACTTCGACATTGGGCCGCTGCTACAAAGTATTCGATTTGCCGAAGGCTGAAGTGAATCATTATTTTTAATTCGCTGTGGAAACTCTGAAAAAGGCTTCCAGATTTGGTGAAATACCCGCCTCACAGGAATCGAACGGTTGAGTCCCGATGAAACAGATGTCCTTCGCCGATGCTGAGTACGCCGGCAAACGTAAGCAGACCCGCCGTGAGCGCTTCCTGATCGAGATGGATCAGGTCGTGCCCTGGAAGGGCTTGATTGCCTTGATCGAGCCGCATTATCCGAAAGGTGAAGGCGGTCGTCCGGCGTATCCGTTGCTGGCCATGTTGCGGGTTCATCTGATGTAGAACTGGTTCGGCTACAGCGATCCGGCGATGGAAGAATCACTCTATGAAACGACGATTCTGCGCCAGTTCGCGGGGCTGCATCTGGATCGAATTCCCGATGAAACCACGATCCTCAACTTCCGGCGCCTGCTGGAAAAACATGAGTTGGCGGGCGGGATCTTGCAGGTCATCAACGGCTATCTGGGTGACCGTGGCTTGATGCTGCGCCAAGGCACGGTGGTCGATGCGACGATCATTCATGCCCCGAGTTCGACCAAGAACAAGGACGGCAAGCGCGACCCGGAAATGCATCAGACGAAAAAAGGAAATCAGTACTTTTTTGGTATGAAAGCGCACATCGGCGTCGATGCCGAATCCGGCTTGGTGCACAGCCTGGTGGGCACGGCGGCGAATGTGGCGGACATGACTCAGGTCGATCAGTTGTTGCATGGTGAGGAAACTTACGTGTGCGGCGATGCGGGTTATACCGGTGTGGAGAAGCGTGCTGAGCATCAGAACCGCACGATGATTTGGTCGATTGCCGCGCGTCCCAGCAGCTATAGAAAGCACGGAAAAAAGAGTTTGATCGGGCGTATGCGACGCAAGATCGAATACGCCAAAGCGCAGGTGCGGGCCAAGGTTGAACATCCCTTTCGCGTGATCAAGCGCCAGTTTGGCTACACGAAAGTACGCTTTCGTGGCTTGTCGAAAAGCATCGCCCAACAGACAACCTTGTTCGCATTGTCGAACCTGTGGATGGTGCGAAAACGGTTGTTGAATGCGGGAGAGGTGCGTCTGTAATGCGGGCTGATCGCCCTGAAACAGCACGATCAGAGGAAAGAGCCGTGAATTAAAGACAAGAAGGGTCTGTTTTTCGGCCGACTTGGATTTTTTGAACCTCAAGCAGCGAGGGCCTCAAAAATCGGTGGGTACTTCAGACCTTCCCTAAGTACTGGTCCTTCGTGTGCGTTGCGTTGACCTCTAAGATTTTGCGTTGCTTCTATTACTTTAAAATAACAAAGGGAGCGCTATACAATTGAGTAGAAAAAAAATTGCTGCAAGTTCGGTGTTTCTTGGTATCACCCTGAGTGCACAGGCGCATGCTGACTTTCTAAGTGATAGCAAGGCCACCTTGGGGATGAGGAACTTCTACTTCAATAACGACAACCGCGATGGCACTGCCGCCCCTTCCAAAACCGAAGAATGGGCGCAGGGTTTCATGTTGGACTTCAAATCGGGTTATACCGATGGCATGGTTGGCTTTGGTGTCGATGGCCTGGGATTGCTGGGGGTTACCCTGGACAGCGGCAAAGGACGGCATGTCGGCAGCACCATGATGCCTTCTGACAGTGACAACCGTGCCGTCGACGAGTGGAGCCGGGTGGGGCTGACCGGAAAAGTCAAAATGTCGAAAACTGAACTTCGCTACGGCACCTTGATTCCGAAACTCCCAATTCTGGTTGCCAACGATGGGCGCGTACTTCCACAAACCTTCGAGGGCGGTCAAATCACCTCGAGCGAGTTCAAGGGGCTGACCTTGACTGGAGGTCGGATCGAACATGCGACAGGGCGTGGTTCAAGCGATCAGACGGGGTTGGCCGTTGCTGGTGGTACGCGTGAGAGCAATCAGTTTGACTTCGCCGGGGGCGATTGGAACGTCACCAAGGATCTGACAGCTCAGTACTACTACGCAAACCTCGATAACTACTATACGCAGCATTTTTTTGGATTGATTCACACCCTTGCGCTCTCGGACAATCAGTCCCTTAAAACCGACCTGCGCTACTTCAAAACTGACTCGTCAGGTGCAAATAGCTCCGGTACGTCAGGCTACAGAATTAATGGCTACACCAAAAACGGTGATGGAGAGATCGACAACCGTACCTGGAGTGCCGCGTTGATTTACACGCTGGGTGGCCACGCGATTACTGCGGGGTACCAAAGTGTGTCGGATGGCAGCAACTTCACTCAACTCAATCAGGGCAGCCTGATAGACAAGGGCGCCGGTGGAGCAAGCCTGTATCTGTATACCGACCGTCTGATCCAAACGTTCACCCGCGCAGGCGAGCGCACAGCTTTCGGTCAGTATGCTTACGACTTTGCCGCTCTGGGAGTTCCTGGCCTGAAAGGCTCGGTCATGTACCTCTCCGGCGATAATATTAAAACTACGTCCGGCGACAACCAAAAGGAATGGGAAAGAGACATTAGCCTGGACTACGTCCTTCAGTCCGGAGCGCTTAAAGGTGTCGGGTTCGGCTGGCGTAACGGCAAGTCCAACAGCGAAGCGGCTCGTAACGTAGATCAGAACCGAGTTTTTGTAAGCTATAGCATTCCGCTTCTCTAACGAGTGTCATGAGGACGAATAGCCGCTTTCAGTCCGGCCACGCTGAGGAAGGCACCCGATAACACGGGTGCTTCTGTGCAGGATTATCCGCCCGACGCTCAGGACATTAGGTAGGTGGTGCAGCCGGTTTGATTTATTTTGTCTACGCCCTCTTAGAAGCCTTCCAGCACGATCTTGCCCTTCGCCTTGCCGCTTTCCAGCAGAGCATGGGCTCGACGAAGATTTTCTACGCTGATGCGCCCGTAGTTGTCGCCAACGGTGGTGCGCAAGTCGCCCCTATCAACGCGCCGCGCAATTTCGTTGAGGATGTTGTGCTGCTCCTGCATGTCCTCTGTCTCGTAAAGCGAGCGGGTGTACATCAGCTCCCAGTGCAACGACAGGCTCTTGCGCTTCATCGGTACGACGTCAAGCGTGGCCGGGTCATCGATCAGGCCCAGCCTGCCCTGAGGTTTCAGTGACTCGATAATTTGCTCGAAGTGCCGATCGGTCTGGGTCAGGCTGGCGACATAGCTGACTTGTGCGATACCGAAGCGTTTGAGCTCCTCGCTGAGTGGCTTGGTATGGTCAATGACATGATGCGCACCCAGCTCGGTGACCCAGGCCTGGGTTTCAGGGCGCGAAGCCGTACCAATGATCGTCAACCCGGTTAGCTGACGCGCCAGCTGAGTCAGGATTGAACCCACACCGCCTGCAGCGCCGATGATCAGCAGCGTTTCGCCCCGGTCGGTGGTATCGCGTGCAACACCCAGGCGATCAAAAAGTAATTCCCAAGCGGTCAAGGAAGTCAGTGGCAATGCCGCAGCCTGGCTGAAATCCAGCGACTGGGGCATTGAACCGACGATACGCTCGTCCACCAGTTGCAGCTCACTGTTGCTGCCCGGGCGGATCAGCGATCCGGCGTACCAGACCCTGTCGCCGGGCTTGAATAGCGTCACGTCGCTGCCGACCGACTTGACCACGCCGGCAGCGTCCCAACCGAGGATACGCGGCTGGCTTTCGTCCTCGTGCGGTACGTATCCCTGCCGCACCTTGGTATCGACAGGATTGACCGATACGGCCTTTACCTCTACGAGCAAGTCGCGCGGCCCCGGCACTGGCTCGGGTATATCGATCTCCACCAAGGCGTCGGGATGTTCAATAGGCAGGCATTTGAAGTGTGCAATGGCTTTCATTCGAAGCTCCTCAGGAGATGCGATACATTTTCGTGATGGTGAGCTTTTCAGCAGCACGTTCGATGAAAGGGAGCGCTGTCTGAAAATGCGGTGTCGCTTCGTGAGCAGTCAGCGCCGCTTCGTCCCGCCACTGCTCGATCATGTGGAAAGTGCGAGCCTGCTCGGCATCACGGTGGAAATCGTACTGGATGCAGTCCGCTTCGCTTCGGCTTGGGCCTTGCAGGCCCTGCAGCGTCTGCTCGAGCTCGACTTCGAAGCCGGCCTTGGCGACCAAGGTGGCAATCAGTGTCAGAGGGGTGGTCATCAAACCTCCTGTCTGTGTG
Organism: Pseudomonas sp. m6p; assembly: GCF_055760375.1. Lineage (NCBI taxonomy): Bacteria > Pseudomonadati > Pseudomonadota > Gammaproteobacteria > Pseudomonadales > Pseudomonadaceae > Pseudomonas > Pseudomonas sp. m6p. Next base: position 2,721,222 of record NZ_CM147084.1, on the reverse strand, counting down.
CGATATGAAGAGGGAGCATTGGCTGGCACGGGTGTATCGAAGATGTCCATGCCGGCCATGCGGCCAAAAAACTGAATCCGGGTGAGAGCGCGACAACAATCTTGCCAACTTGGGCATTCGACCAAGTTGATAGCCCTAAGGCCACGCGAGCGCTCTCGCTCCGGCGGGATCACCTGTAGCGTTCAAGCCAATGGGCATAGGGAGCGGGCAAGGTCCAGGCAGCACGCTCTACACCCAGCGCCTGGGCGGCTGAATAGGACCAGTTAGGATTGCCCAGGTGCGCCCGGCCAATCATCGCCAGGTCCAGTTGACCACTTCTCACCGCTTCTTCGGCGACGCTCGGCGTGCCGAAGCCCCATGCCGAGGCCACCGCAATCCCCGTCTCGCGCCGTACCCGCTGGGTAACTTCGCCCATGAATCCGGGGGCCCAAGGAATGTTGGATTCAGGGATGGTGAACCCGATACTGACGCTGAGCAAGTCCAATCCACCGTCCTTGAAACGACGTGTCAGTTCGATAGCCTCTGACAAGGTCTGCTCGTCCCGGCCGTCGTATTCGATGACACCCAGGCGAGCGGTGAGCGGCAAGTGCTCTGGCCATACTTGGCGAACCGCCGCCAGTGTTTCCAGCAGAAAGCGGCTACGGTTATCGAAGTTTCCGCCGTAGGCGTCGTCACGAAGGTTGGAGTGTTCAGAGAGGAATGACTGGGCCAGATAGCCATGGGCGAAATGCAGCTCTAACCACTCGAAGCCAGCTTCACGTGCACGGCGAGCGGCTGAGACAAAATCCTCGCGCACCCGGGCGATATCCTCCAGCGTCATGGCTTTCGGCTGCTTGGCGAGCTGAGCGCCAAAGGCAACAGCCGACGGGGCGATGGTCTGCCAGCCACGCGAATCATCCTCGCCGATATGATCGTCACCTTCCCAAGGACGGTTCGCACTGGCCTTGCGCCCCGCGTGGGCAATCTGGATACCTGGCACTGCGCCGGCAGCCTTGATCGATTGCACCACCGGCACGAAGGCACGGGCGAGCTCATCATTCCAGATACCAGCGCAGCCAGGCGTGATCCGTCCTTCGGGTGACACGGCAGTCGCCTCGACGACCACCAGTCCTGCGCCGCCACGCGCGAGGGTGGCATAGTGCACAGTGTGCCAATCGTTGATCAGGCCATCATTGGCCGAGTACATGCACATGGGGGGAATCGCGATCCGGTTGCGAAGGGAGACATCCTTGAGCGTGAAAGGTTGGAACAGCGCAGACATTAGGTTTTTCTCCGAGGGATACTATTTCTCTTGTTCGATAATATTCGAACTATTGACATAGAGCAAACCCGTGTATGATTCGCTCATGCGCCCCTTCAAACACCTTCCTCTCAGTGAATTCGTTCTTGAGCGTCTGTTTTACGCCTTGAGCGACCCTGTACGCCTGGAGATTGTCCGGCGCCTCGCCGAGCTGGGAGAGGCCAGCTGTGGCGAGCTGGACGGTGGCCGTGCGAAGTCCACCATGTCCCACCATTTCCGGGTGCTGCGAGATGCCGGACTGGTTCAAACCCAGACCATCGGCACGACCCACATGAACTCGTTGCGTAGGGAAGACTTGAGTCACCGTTTTCCGGGCCTGCTGGAAACGATCCTGTCCCAGTACGACGAAAAAGGAAGATGAGGCTCACGGGTGTTTTTCCACCCAACTCTTTCAGCGCGCGCTCTGCGCAAAAACACGCGGATCTGAGAAGCAGTTGACCAGGTGGTCGTACACCAGCCTCACTCTCGGTGCCACGGGCCCTGATTGCGGGCGATACATGATCAATTCGGAAGGCGGCGGGGCATCGTGTTGCATGACCTCGACCAGTCGCCCTTCAGACAGATAGGGTTCTGCCAGATAACCGGGCATTTGCCCAAAGGCGATTCCCGCCAGAACAATCTCTCGCTCGGTTTCTGGATCGTCGCAGGTAAATGCCGGGGAGGCAGGCAGGAACGCTTGCCCCTCGGCAAGCACCCACGGCCAGGGGCGACCGTTGTTGCGATCGATCAGCATCGACAAGGGCAAGCGTTTCAGATCCTCGATGTTGCCAGGACGTTGCACGGTGTTGAGGAGTGACGGCGCTGCAACGATTTTCAGGGCGACATGGGCCACCGTTCTGGCGATATAGCGCCGATCCCGCACAGCTCCGACACGAATACCGATGTCAATCTTGTTGGCCACCGCGTCGGTGAGCTGGTCATCCAGGCTCAGGTCGATGCTCAGGCCGGGATTCTCCCGCATCAGCGGTTTCAGAAACTCAATCAGATACAGCTTGCCAATGGCGTGGGGGGCCGTGATGCCGACGACGCCTTTTGCCTCCTGTTTACTGTTGGCGATAAACAACTGATCCACCCGTTCCAGGGTTTCCCGGGCTTGCAAGGCGAGTTTGGCACCAAAAGCGGTGACGTGAACCTGCCGCGTGCTGCGGTGGAACAACAGCTCCCCAAGCGTGCGCTCCAGTTCTTTGATGGCGCGTGTCACGGTCTGCGGAGAGGTGCCGAGGCGGGTGGCTGCATCGCGAAACGTGGTCGATTGCGCCGCCACCGAAAAGATCCGAATCAGCTCCATGCGATTGAGCATTGGCGTCAACTCCCGTTCCAGAAAATGGAATTCTCAAATCCGAACTCTTCCATTTTCTGACGAATAAAACCAGCGCAGACTGCACTCATCAACCCAAACAGGTCTCAACAGGAGCGCTGAACATGAGTAAAAACATCCAGGGTAAAGTGGTCGTTATCACCGGTGCGAGTAGCGGTCTGGGCGAAGCAACGGCGCGTCATCTGGCAGCGCTCGGCGCCCATGTAGTGCTTGGCGCCCGTCGCCAGGATCGTCTGGACGCGATTGTCCGGGAGATCGCCGCAGCAGGCGGCAAGGCGATTGCCCATCCGATCGATGTCACAAACAAAGAGGACTTGTCTGCGCTGGTCGCCAAGGCTGTCGAGGCATTCGGTCGCATCGATGTGATGATCAACAATGCAGGGCTGATGGCGATCTCTCCGATTTCGCAGCTGCGCGTCGAAGAGTGGGATCGCATGATCGACATCAACATCAAGGGCGTGTTGTATGGCATCGCGGCCGCGTTGCCGCTTTTCGAACAACAGGCCAGCGGTCACTTCATCAACATCTCTTCGGTTGCCGGCATCAAGGTGTTCAGCCCCGGTGGATCGGTGTACAGCGGTACCAAATTCGCGGTGCGCGCTATTTCCGATGGCCTGCGTCATGAAGTCGGCGGGAATATTCGCACGACGACCATCGAGCCGGGCGCGGTGGATTCCGAGCTCAAGTTCGGCAGCGGGCACCAGCCGAGCGCCGAGGTCGTTGGCGAGTTTTACAAGAAGGCCATCCCGGCTGATTCGGTTGCACGGGCCATCGCTTACGCGATCGAGCAACCTGCCGATGTCGATATCAACGAGATTGTTCTGCGTCCGACGGCGCAAGACTTCTGATAGTTAACCTGTGCCGTTTGTGCCCTTGCGCAAAAGCACGGGCGCGAGCGACTAAGCTTTAGCACTATTGAATACTTCGAATGTCTGGCCTGGAGCCAAACTTCCACGCAAGCCAACCAATATCGGTGATATCAACCCGTTTGTTTTTACCGTGAAGGCGGGAAGCTTTACCGCCGCGGCGATTACACTGGGCATGGACCCGCATTGTTCGCTTGGAGGACCGGATGGGCGCACGGTTGCTCAATCGCACGACGCGCAAACTGAGCCTGACAAACGAGGGGCAGATTGCGTATGAGCGCTGGCGGCAGATTATCGAGGATCTTGATGAGGTCGAGGTGACCATGGTCCGGGCCGTGGGCGGCCGACCGGTACCTTTAAACTCACGGTCCCGCTGTCCTTTGGTCAGCGCCATGTCCTGCCGATCCTTGATGCCTATCTGAAGCAGTGGCCTGAGCTGCACGTGGAGTTGTGGTTTACCGATCGCTTTGTCGACGCCCTTTTTACCACAGATGTAGCCGACTCCTCATCCTTCCCAGGAGCGTCATCCCGTTTTTCAACGCCTGTTTCAACCAGAAGCACTCACTATCGGTCCGATTTTGCCGCTGGAAACCCATCCCGGCCGAGCGGCCCCGACCATGCGCGGTCATTTCGAGATGGCGCAACGCGTCGAAGCGCTGGACTTTGGTGCGCTCTGGATGCGTGACATTCTTTTCTACGATCCGGATTATGGCGACGTGGCGCAGATGTTCGAACCGCTGGGCCATCCACAGCCAGCCAAGCGCCTATGCCAACAGCCAGCCGATGATGGTCCTCACCGACACGGCCGTGTTCCCAATAATGTGAATATAAGCAGCTCGCATGTTGTGGTCACGGCTATCCACTTCAAGGTTGTTGTGAGCATGCTCCGTGAATTCGACGGTCCGTTCACTAGATGGCAGAGCAACGGCTACTTTTGAACCCATGCGGTTCCGGAATTTCGCTGGTGGTTTCCAGAAAGCCGGCTGTCTGCATAGTTAAACACTTGCCGCGAACCGTCCTGGCGTATCGTCGTAACAGTGACATAGCCGGCCGAGAGAATACCATTCATCCGGAAGTCACTGTTGATAGGGGGGGTGAGCCTGTGAAAAGCTTACCATTGACTGGTCTAATCCCATTCAGTCTGGAATCTTCAGCATGCGAACTGTCGACATCCAGCAGGCAAGAATAAACCTGTCCCAGCGTTGATGAGGCTGTCAAAGGATGTCATTCCTGATTTCCAAGTCCGGCAGGCGGCTCTCCTCATCTGTTGTACGGAGTTGGTAATATCGGGCCGTGTTGGCAACGGGTGCCACCTTAAGTTGTAGGCTGGTTTCTACGGAGAGCGGCGGTGCAGTGGAGGTGAGTCGGGCGAGAACATTTAGGATGTGAAATAGCCTAAGTGCACGATGGGGCCGCCGAAGGAGCTCAGTCCAAGGCGCAGAAAGATGAGAAAGACAGACCACGGGCTGTGGTGGTCAGTGTGGGTGTTTGTCATGCGTTTGCCTTCGTGCATGAAAGTAGCCGAAGGTTTGCCAGGTACCCGGCCGTCCGAGTGAGGCAAACCTGCTGGGCTGAATAGCTGGCGCTCTTGCGCCCAGGAGCAGTGCCAACGACACACCGAGCATGACCGTCAAAGAGCCTTCATTGGCCAGATTGACGCCATCAAGGCTTACGCCGGCATTGGCGAGCGCAAATAACGGCATGATTACATAGGCGACCCAGATGACCGGCGAAGAGCGAACCACGCCGTGGCGCACTTAGCGGATGGCAGCATTTTTTTCGACAGGGAGAGTTCATAGGCAGCGTAGATAGGGGGAGCAGGGACGGGCATAAAATTATTAAAATTACATATTTACAAATCTATATATGGCGAATAGCATTTGCATGTCCGTGAAGTAGCCACGCACCGGACACACAGGTCGAAGCGACGTTGTAACGCGCGGGGCGGCTAACCTGCGCCAGCCAAGGGCTGGCTCGCTGCTCCCATCCCTCAATAGAAGGAGACCCAAAATGACCCGTGTTGTCCGTTTTCATCAGATCGGCGGCCCCGAAGTCTTGCAGATCGAAGAGCTCGAAGTTGGCGCTCCGGGCTCCGGCGAGCTGCGCATCCGCGTCGAGGCGATCGGCCTGAATCGCGCGGAAGCCATGTTCCGCTCGGGTGTGTACCTGGAGCCGACGCATCTGCCGGCCCGGCTCGGCTACGAAGCTTCCGGCATCGTCGAGGCGCTGGGCAGCGGCGTTCACGGCTTCGAGGTTGGCGAAGCGGTCAGCGTGATTCCGGCTTTTTCCATGAACAAATTTGGCGTCTATGCCGAGCAGGCGATCGTGCCGGCCACGGGGGTTCTGAAGCGGCCGGCGGGCGTCGGCGCGGTGAAGGGGGCGGCGATCTGGATGCAGTATCTGACCGCCTATGGCGCACTGATCGAGATTGCCCAACTCAAGCGCGGTGATGCGGTGATCATCACGGCGGCTTCGAGCAGCGTCGGCTTGGCCGCGATCCAGATCGCCAACAGCGTCGGCGCCATTCCGATCGCGACGACCCGGACGCGCGCGAAGGAGGCGGCGCTACGCGAGGCGGGGGCGGCGCATGTGATCGCCAACGAGGAGCAGGACCTGGTCGCGGAGGTAATGCGGATCACCGACGGCCGCGGCGCGCGCATCGCCTTCGACCCGGTCGCGGGGCCGCAAGTCGAAACACTGGCGCAAGCGATGAGTCAGCAGGGCCTGCTTTTCATCTATGGCAATCTCAGCGGTCAGGAGACGCCGTTCCCGGCCTTGGCAGCGATGAACAAGGCCCTGAGCGTGCGCGGCTACACGCTGTTCGAACTGACCGGTGATCCGCAACGCTTGGCGCCTGCGCAAGCTTTTATCACGCGCGGCCTCGAGGCCGGACAGCTGAAGCCGATCATTGCCAAGACCTTCCCCTTCGAGCAGATCGTCGAAGCGCACCGTTACATGGAATCGAACCAGCAGTTCGGCAAGATCGTCGTCACGGTATCTCGGTAGAGGCAGTTCGTGAAAGACCAGGAAAGGGCAGAGTCGTCTTTCCCGCGACTGCGGAAATGACTCGACGCTGCCCCTTCATCCCCGCCACGCTGGAGCTGGGCGGCAAATCGGCGAATATCGCGTTGGGCTTACTGGAATACGTCACGCATGGTGATGTCGTCGCAACAACAGGAGGTACGTCATGGTCAAAGTAGCGTTGTTCGTTCGTCTGGAAGCAAAGCCTGGGAAAGAGAAAGAGGTAGAGAACTTTCTCTTGGATGGCCTTCCAATAGTGGAGGAAGAGCCAGCCACTACGGCGTGGTTCGGAATCCGCTTGGGGCCGTCCACCTTTGGCATCTTTGACGCCTTCCCGGATGAAGCAGGTCGGCAGGCTCATCTTTCGGGCAAGGTCGCAGCGGCGCTTATGGCAAAGGCTGCTGAGCTGTTTGCCAAACCGCCGTCAATCGAGAAGGTTGACGTCCTGGCGGCCAAGCTACCCGGCTAAGCAAACCCAACAAGGCGCTCCAGTCGCGTCCCTGCCGCTTTGCGGCGGCAGGGACGCGACTGAGCTTGGACGTCCACCGGCCTGTTCTAAACGGAGCGCTCGAGAGGTGCCTGTCCAGGCACTAGCATCTATTTATCTACAAACGCAAATATATAGGTAGTTACACATGAAAGATTCCATTCTTTTCGAAAGCACCACGCTGGGCCCCTACAGCCTGAAAAACCGCATCGTCCTGCCGCCGCTGACCCGTTCCCGTAGCTCGCAGCCAGGCAACATTCCCAATGACCTGATGGCGACCTACTACCGCCAGCGTACCGGTGCCGGCTTCATGGTCACCGAGGGCACCCAGATCGAGCCGCGCGGCCAGGGCTACGCCTGGACCCCGGGCATCCACAGTGCCGAACAGATCCTCGGCTGGCGCAAAGTGACCGATGCGGTACACGCCGAGGGCGGCACCATCTTCGCTCAGCTCTGGCATGTCGGCCGGGTCTCGCACACCTCGTTGCAACCCAATGGCGAAGCCCCGGTGGCGCCATCGGCGATCCCGGCCGAGGGCGTCAGCGTATTCATCGAGACAGGTCCCGGCACCGGCGCCCTGGCGCCGCCTTCGATGCCACGTGCACTGACCACCGCCGAGGTCAAGGAGCTGGTACAGCTCTATGCACAGGCCGCTCGCAACGCCCTCGACGCCGGTTTCGACGGCGTGGAAATCCACTCCGCCAACGGTTATCTGATCAACCAGTTCATTTCCGCGCACAGCAATCAGCGCGACGACGAGTACGGCAGCTCGTTGCAAAATCGCCTGCGCTTCCTCCGTGAGGTGACCCAGGCGGTGGCCGCGGTGGTCGGTAAAGACCGGCTCGGCGTGCGTTTCGCCCCGTTGTTCGCCAGCACCGACGAGGCCCGCGTATATCTCGGCCTGGTCGAAGAAAACCCACACGAGACCTATGTCGAAGCGGTCAAGGTGCTGGAAGAAGTCGGCATCGCTTACCTGTCGCTGGCCGAGGCGGATTGGGAAAACGCACCGGAGCTGCCGGAAAGCTTCCGCAGCGCGGTGCGCGAGGTCTTCAGCGGGCGCATCCTCTATGCCGGCAAATACACCGCCGAGCGAGGCAAGCGTATGCTCGAGGCGGGCTGGGGCGATCTGGTCGCCTTCGGCCGTCCGTTCATCGCCAACCCGGACCTGCCCAAGCGGATTGCCAATGGCTGGCCGCTGAACCCGGTCGATCCGGCCAGCATGTACGGCGGAACCGCTGTCGGCTACACCGACTATCCGGCCTATGGCGGATAGTCCGCTCGAGGTGCCGGCCCCCGAGCGATACGGTTCGGGGGCCGGCGCATTGTCGGTTGAGCGGGCATATCGTAATATCGCAAAAAATAGTTATCGTGCGTGACCTATGAGTATCGACGTAAGCGAAGCGCTGAAGGCGCTAGACAACCCAACACGCCTGAACATCCTCAGTTGGCTGAAGGATCCGCGTCATCATTTCCCCGAGCAGGAGGTGGATCCTGAGCAGGTCGGTGTCTGCGTGAGCATCATCCAGGATCGGGTAGGCCTGTCGCAGTCGACCGTCTCGCTGTATCTCGCTGCCTTGCAGCGGGCGCAACTGGTGACCTCACAACGCATCGGTCCCTGGACTTATTACAAACGCCATGAGCAGAACATCGCGGCGTTCCAGGTGGCCTTGAAAGCGCTGATTTGATGCCTGCTCGCAGGCGTTTTTTCAGCCCTTCAAAATCTATATTTTGAAATATGTAGGAGAGAAGATGTTAACTCCGAATTCCATTCCCTATCAGCAACAACCTGGCTTTCAGCACACCTACCGCCAAGGCCGCCTGAGCCTAGGTCTTTTCTTCCCCCTCGAAGCCTTTACCGGCGATACGCCGAGTATGCTCGACCAAGTGAACCTGGCCCAACGCGCCGAGAAGCTGGGTTTCTCTGCCCTCTGGTTTCGCGACGTGCCGTTACGCGACCCCAGCTTCGGTGATTCGGGCCAGGTCTTCGATCCCTGGGTCTACCTGGGTTTTATGGCGGCACACACTCGCTCGATTGCGCTGGGCACCGCGTCGGTCATCCTGCCAATCCGCAATCCCCTACACACCGCCAAGGCCGCAACTAGTGTCGATCAGCTCAGCGGTGGCCGCCTGTTACTCGGCGTGGCTTCCGGTGACCGTCCAGTAGAGTTTCCGGCATTCGGTGTCGACCCGGAGCAACGCGACAGCCTGTTCCGCGAATACCTCAAGGTATTTCGCGAGGTTCAGCGCAGCAGTTTCGTGCCTTTGACCTGGTCCGGCGGCACGCTTGAGGGGGCCGATCTGATTCCCAAGCCGACGACGGCGGAAATTCCTTTCTTCGTCACCGGCCATAGCCGCCAGACGCTGGAGTGGATCGCCCGCTGCAGTCATGGCTGGATCAGCTATCCGCGTGCACCGAAGACTCAGCAGCTGATTGTCGAGGACTGGCGCAAGGCGGTTCGTGCCGAATGTGGTGAACTGTTCAAACCCTTCACCCAGTCGCTATACATCGACCTGACAGATAACCCGCAGAAACCACCTCGGCCGATCCACCTGGGCTATCAACTGGGGCGACATCACCTGATCCCGCTGCTGCACAGCTTGCAGGAGATCGGCGTTAACCATGTGATCATCAATTTGAAATACGGCCAACGCCCCGCAGGTGAGGTCATTGAGGAACTCGGTCAGCTCGTTCTACCTGACTTCGTCATGTCAGCATAAGCCGGCGTGGTGAGGCATCAAATCATTATCCGTGGGGATTGCTCATGAGTTTCAAGGCAGTATTGCTTAACAAGGACCAGCAGGGGTTCTCTGCTCGTGTGACTGAGCTGGAGGATGAGGACTTACCGGCCGGTAGTGAAGTGCTCATCAGCGTTGAGTACTCGACCCTCAACTACAAGGATGCGCTAGCCCTGACAGATCACTCGCCTGTGGTACGTCAATGGCCCATGGTGCCCGGAATCGATGGCGCCGGCCTGGTGCTGGAAAGCGACGACCCGCGCTTTCTATCCGGTCAGCGCGTCGTACTCAATGGCTGGGGCGCCGGCGAGCGCCACTGGGGCTGTCTGGCCCAGCGTGCACGAGTACCAGCCGACTGGCTGATTCGTCTCCCCGACAGTTTAAGCACTTGGGCAGCCATGGCTATCGGTACGGCAGGATATACAGCCGCGCTATCGGTCGATGCCGTGCAGAAGCATGGCGTACAACCCGAGGACGGTGAAGTATTGGTTACCGGTGCAACAGGCGGTGTCGGCTCGATCGCCATAGCGCTGTTGGCGGCCCAAGGCTACCATGTGGTTGCAGCCACTGGGAAACCTCAGGAGCGCTACTACCTCGAGCAGTTGGGCGCCACGGACATTATCGAGCGCGAGGAACTGGCTGCTCCCGGCAAGCCACTCCAGAAGGAGCGCTGGACAGCCGTGATCGATGCGGTCGGCTCGCATACCCTGGCCAACGCCTGCGCCCAGACCCGCTACCGGGGGATAGTCACCGCGTGCGGACTCGTTCAAGGAATGGAGTTTCCCGCCAGTGTCGCCCCCTTCATTCTACGAGGCGTCACCCTTGCGGGAATTGATAGCGTCATGGCCCCCCACGAGTTCCGTGACGCGGCCTGGAAACGCCTGGACCGCGATCTCAACCGAGAGACTCTTTCGTCTCTCGCCGCAACCATTCCCTTGGACCAAGTTGTGGGGGCGGCGCAGAAGATCATCGATGGCAAGCTTCGTGGCCGCTTAGTGGTCGACGTAAATGGATAGTCTGGCTACTTCTGTACACAGCTCTTCACCCACTCGATCGCCATGCACTTTCTCGTCGTCGACCACCGCTTGTTGGAGCTGCACAAGAGCTCTTTTCTCAGTACCGGTCGCTGGGTCCTCTCAGCAGCGATTCCTCTTGGCTGGGCCATTGGGCTGATGACGGTGATATCACCACCGATCGTGACATTTCTGCTCTCCTTTGTGGCCGGCAGCATGGTGTTGATGGTCATTCAGGAGGAGTTTTCGGAGACAGGCTCAAGCTCTTTTCCGGCTTTTCTAGTCGGCATATGCCTCTATTCGGCGCTCGTTTCATGATTTAACCGCGCTGCGCCAACCTCAGATTTAGCTGCCACACGTCAGCCTGAATGGACAGGAGCCGAGCACGGCTATACTCAGCCAGATCAGCTCTCCGGGCTAAGGAGGTCGGTCTTGATTAAGCGGATCTACATCGGCTTGGCAATTCTGGTCGTCCTGGGTGCGGCGTTGTTTTTCGCCCTGGTCTGGCGGCCGACCATCGCCCCCATCGCTCCGGGCTCGGTTGCGGGCTTCCCCGCCGAGCTGGTTGCCAAGGGTGAAGCCTTGGCCGGCGCAGGCTACTGCGCGACCTGCCACACGGTGAAGGGCGGACAGCCCTATGCCGGCGGCTATGGAATGCCTACCCCCTTCGGTGTCATCTATTCGACCAACATCACACCCGACCCGGATAGCGGAATCGGCCGCTGGTCCGAGGCGGCATTCATGCGTGCGATGCACGAAGGCGTCTCTCGCGATGGTTCGCATCTTTATCCCGCATTCCCCTACGACCACTTCACCAAGGTCGCCGACGAGGATGTAAGGGCACTCTATGCCTTCCTCATGACGCGTGAGCCGGTGAGCGCGCCGGCGCAGCGCAATACCCTGCCGTTCCCCTTCAACATCCGCGTCCTGCAAGCCGGCTGGAAGCTGCTGTTTATGGACCAGGGCCGCTATCGGCCGGTCGCCGGCAAGAGCGAAGCATGGAACCGCGGCGCCTATCTCGCCGAGGGCTTGAGCCATTGCGCCGCCTGCCACACGCCACGCAACGTGCTGGGCGCCGAGAAAGCCGCTGACGACAGCTACGCGGGCGCGATGATCGAAGGCTGGTTCGCGCCGGCACTGACGGCTGCCAATACCACACCGCTACCCTGGACCCAAGACGAGCTGTTCACCTACCTGCGCAGCGGAGCGACTGCCCTGCACGGCGTTGCCGCGGGCAAGATGTCGGACGTCGTGCACGACCTGGGCAGGCTTCCCGACGCCGATATCCAGGCAATAGCCGTCTATTTTGCCGACCTCAACGGCTCCTCCGCACTGAAGACAGGCAGCGATGAAGCGCTGGCCAAAGCGCTGGCGACCTCCGCTCTCGGCAGCCGCCTGGAACCCGACGCCGGAGCCGTCCTGTACTGGGCAGCCTGCGGGTCATGCCACTACAACAGCGCAACGACGCCTCTCAGCGTGCGACCGGAGCTTGCCCTCAACAGTGCGCTCACCGCGGCCACCCCCGACACGTTCATCCATATCGTGATGGCTGGAATAGGTCTGGAAGAAGGCATCCCCAACGTGCTCATGCCGGCTTTCTCGCAGGCGCTGAACGATGGCGAAATCGCGAAGATTGCCGACTATCTGCGCCGAACACGCACCGAGCTGCCCGCCTGGGAGCAGCTGGAAGCGAGGGTGGCGGCAATCCGCAGGGAAAGTGCTGGCTCTGCTGACCTGAGCCCTTGATGGAAACGTTGTTCGGAGTCGCAAGATCATGACCAGATTCGAACTCAATGGTCGGGACGTCTCGGTCGAGGTGGCCGACGATACCCCGCTGCTTTGGGTGATCCGTGACGACCTCGGCCTGACCGGCACCAAATTCGGCTGCGGGATCGGCCTGTGCGGGGCCTGTACCCTGCACATCGATGGCCGCGCCATCCGCTCCTGCATCACCCCGCTGGGCGCCGTGGCTAATGCGCGGGTCACGACTATCGAGGGGCTCGATCCCAAAGGCCAACACCCGCTGCAGAAAGCCTGGATCGCGACGCAGGCGCCCCAATGCGGTTACTGCCAGTCGGGTCAGATCATGCAGGCGGCCACGCTGCTCAAGGACTTCCCTGATCCGAGCGACCAAGACATCGACGCCGTCATGAACGGTAGCCTGTGCCGCTGCATGGCCTATGTACGCATCCGCCAGGCGATCAAGCTCGCCGCGGCAGAGTTGAGAAGCGGCACAGTCCATGAAGGCACAGCCCATGAATAAGTTCGTGAATGACCCGCAGGAGGCGGGTGGCCAAAGGGTTGCGATCTCACGCCGTGGCTTCCTGATCGGCGCCACGAGCGCGGGCTTCACCCTGGCGTTTTCCTGTTCCGGCCTTGGGCTTCTCGATCCCGCCGAAGCCATCGCCAGCCAGAACTTCGAGCCGACCCTCTGGTATCGCATCGATCATGACGGCCTCGTCACCGTCAACATGGGGTTTGGGGAGCAACGGAACAGAAAGTGCACTTAAGCTCGGATGTCCTGGAGGCGACCTTTCACCGAAGAGATGTCACTGATCGTCGTCTGGATTGCGCAGCGGTCTCAGCTCACCTCGAGCAACCTCTTCCGGTACCGCGAAGGAGTACCGACCCAGCATGTTGATGTGCTCATAGATCAGCGGCGACAGCCGAGCCAGATCCTCCTCCTGCACCGGGTAGCCGTGCTGCCTTAGCCGTTCCACGGCGGCGGTCATGTAGAGGGTGTTCCACAGCACGATGATATTTACCACCAGGCCCAAGGCGCCGAGTTGGTCCTCCTGACCTTCGCGGTAGCGCTGGCGAAGCTCGCCGCGTTTGCCATGGAACACGGCACGGGCCAGGCTGTGCCGGCCTTCGCCGCGATTCAGCTGGGTCAGGGTGGCACGACGCTTGGATTCGTCATCAATGTAGGTCAGCGTGTGCAGAGTTTTCTCGATCCGTCCGAACTCTGCCAATGCCTGGGCCAGACGGGTCGGACGATCCCCCATTTGCAACGTGCGCATGATGCCGGTCGCCGGTACCCGACCGAGCTTGAGCGACCCGGCGAGACGCAGCAGGTCATCCCAGTGCTCGGCGATCAGGTCGATTTTTACCGACTGGCGTGCCAGTCCGTTGAGCTTGCCATAATCCGCGTCTGGGCTCGTGCGCCAGAAGCGGGTACCGCCGACATCGGCTAGGCGCGGGCAGAAGTGATAACCGAGCAGGCGGAACAACCCGAACACCACATCGCTGTAGGCACCGGTATCGGTCATGATTTGTGTTGGCTGCAATTCGGTCTGTTGTTCCAGCACGACCGCTAGCAATACCAGGCTGTCGCGCAAGGTGCCAGGCACCGTGATGGCGTTCAGGCCGGAGAACTGATCGGAAATCAAGTTGTACCAGGTGACTCCCCGTCCGGTACCGAAATACTTCGGGTTGGGACCGGCATGCACGGTGCGCACCGGTACGACGAAACGCATGCCATCGGCGGAGGCCACCTCGCCGCCGCCCCAGACCTGAGCCAGCTCCAGTTGGCTTTGCGCAGACACCAGAATGGCATTGGCTGCTGACAGGGTGTCGTCGCGGAGATAGTTCTGGCTGACCCAGGACAGTCGGTCACGGCGCAGCGCTTGGTTATCATTGCGTATCAGTGGCTCCAGGCCGGTGTTGCAGGCTCCCCCCCAGGAGTACGGCACACAGGCTTGTCACTAGGTTATCGGCCCGCGCATTGCGTTCGGACACATGGGTGAAGGCTTCAGCAAAGCCGGTGCGGGCGGCGATTTCCAACAGGATTTCTGGCAGATCGACACGCGGCATCAAGTCGGCCACGGCCGCACGCAGTTGCAGTAGCGAGTTCGGTTCCTCCAGCTTGTCCAGCGCTCCGAGGGACAGCTCAGTTTTACCATCAGCGCTCTCGCTCAACTGGATGGCAGGGTTTTCGGGCAAGCGGGCAGCGACTGCCTGCCACGTTGCATCCAGCTCGACAGACAAGGCGTCCAAGGTGGTTTTGGCATCGATGGTCAGGCCCAGCGAGCGGCAGATGATCGGTCGTGCCGTCAGCCATTCAGCGCCATCGAGCAGACCGATACGCGGGTCGACATAGCGCCAACTGGGTGAAACAAAGACATCGCGACGACGTAGGGCAGTGCGCAGTGCATCAAGCGTACAGAATACATAGGCACCCATGTCGAGGGAGCCATCTTCGCGGGTGATGTGCTGCTGCCAAGCCTTGGCCACGATCTCCTGTGGAGCATCGTCTTCCGGTTTTCTACGAGGTAGGTTCAGTTGCAACCAGTCCAGACTAGCCGCCACACCCTTGCCAGCTGGACTGAAGCCAAAGCGAATATGCTTCAATAGGTCGGGGAGGAAACGGCGCACGCTGCGGTAGCGCTCCTCCAGGGCGAGGTAATACACATCGTTGGCCGGACGGATCAACGCGGTGACCTCTTCGAGGGCTTTCTCCAGAGTGATACGTGGCAGTTCGTTGAACAGCCGGGCGCGGACGTTGTCATCGCTAATTTAGCTATCCAACACCACCTTGCAGGCGGCGGCGAGCGTTGCTGCCGAGCGATCCAGGTCTTTTAGGCTACGCAACCGAGCTTTCTTGTCGGCCCTCTCTGCGTTGCTGAACAGGTCGCGCAGTAAAGCTTCCAGAACTTCCAGGGCGTCGTCATGCGCAGTCGCCTCCAGACAAAGCGCAAACGCCACCAACGTTGCCATCCGCCGCGATGCCGGCAGCCGGTTGATCGCTGTGACCTTGGCCGTGTTGGCAAAGCGTGCCAGGGCCGCGATTCGGCTGGGCGGGATATGCGCCGCTGCGGGCAAGGTGATGCCGATGCCACGCACGTCATCGAGCCGCCGCAGCGCTCGGATCAGTGCAGGCCCACTGATCATCACCGGGCCGAAGCGCAATTGATCCAGGCGGGAGTAGCGGTTACCTTCGACTACTACCAGTAATTCTTGCAGGTGCTGTCTCTGTTCATCGGTCACGCTGCGGCCCAAGGTGAGCCAGAGGCGTTCTTCGACCCGACTGCGCAGTTGCGCGATAAACCGCTCCAGTACGGTTACGCCAGGCAGTAAAACCTTGTGCGTCAGCAACCAGGTCGTCGCCCGATTGAACAGCTCACCAGGACGATCTGTCCCTGTCCAGCAGAGCGTATATAGCCAGCGAGCAAGTCGAAAGCCGACGCTGGAGTCAGCAAACACTTGATAGCCATAACGCTCCTGAATCTAGCCGGCATGACGTTGACGCTGACGGGTTTCAGCATAGGCCAGGATGCAAGTCGGATCATTGATGCCGAGCTGACGACTGAGCGCTTGCAGCACCTCATCCGGAACGGCTGAAAAGTCTTCAGGGAAGGTGCCCAGGTAGCGGACGCTGGTCAGTTGCGTGGCGTAGCCGAGGCGGTTGTGTTCGCCGCGCAGCGGCAGGAGGGCTTTGTGGTCGTCATCGCTCAGGTGAAAATAGCGTTCCAGCTCTTCGCGGCTAGGAGGATCGACATAGCGACCAAAGCCGTCGCGTTGCTCTTGAGTCAGAAAGTCAACCGGCATCGATCACAGTACCTCGGTGCAGACCGCTCCAGTACCATCGCCCGTTGCAGGTTATTGATCATGGCACCCACGTTGGCAAGCTGCAGGATAGCCTGAAGCTTGGGGTAACGACTGGCGCGACGAATTTCATCGAGCTGTGCCCGTGAGGTCACTACCTCGAAACGTGCCGCCCGTCAAGCCTGGTAGATCGCATCGGGCGCGCCATGCGGTGAAATCAGCGCGCTGAACAAGATGTTGGTATCCAACACGACCCGCATCAGCGCCTACGTGCCCAGTGGAGCGCTTGATCAACTGCTTCGGTCAGTTCTGCCTCATTCAGAGGGGCGTTAGCGGCCTTGGCCTGTTCGGCGCTCAGTACAAGGATGTGTGCCCGCACCGTTTCTTCGATGAAGCGCGACAGATCGCCCTTATGCCCACCGCCTTGGCTGGCTAGAAACATGCGAAGCGATTGGTCAGTGTCGGTGGAGACAGCGACGTTCCAGCGAGTGGTTTTCATGATTTTCTCGTCGAAAGGTGTTTATGTGCCTATATACTCACCATACGCCACTCTGCAACAGTTCGAATAAACCTTAGTTTTGTCTAACTTTGACGCGACATGACTCATATCAATTTAAGAGAACAGCACCAATTGATGAGCTCTGACCCACCTTGTGCATGGGATTTCTGACAAGCAAGCATTCAGAGTCGGGTGGGAGCCAGCCATTCCTGGCTGACCCCCCCCTAAGAACCGTACGTGCGCTTTTCAGCGCATACGGCTCAAGCCTTCGCTAAGCTTCCGATGGAAGCCGGTTTGTTCACGTGCAGGCCACGAGTATGCAGTTGGTTGTGGCAGTTAGGGTGTAAGAGTACCCGATTGGCCAGTTCGTCTCCACCGCCGAGGGAGCGGTGGACGACGTGGTGGTCATGCCACCCTGTCTCCTTGGTTATCGGTTGCTTACACAGCAGACACAGTCCATTTTGACTGGCAAAGAGGCTGCCGATTTGTTTCCGGTATTTGAGCTTGCTCAGCATCCGGTCCATCCGCAGTTTCTCACCTTGGGCCTCCATGGCGGGATCGTAGGGGTTGTAATCCCCACTCACCTTTTTGTGTCGCTCGATCGGAGTACTCGCGAGCGAGTACAGCTCGACCTCCCTTTTGCCTCCTTCTGCATCTACCACTGTGGTGGCAAACACCCAACTCCTGTCTCCTGAGGTCCGGAAATACTTCTTCCTTACCCAGTCGAGGGACTTGTTAGGGTGCCGCCTCTTCGCCCAACGCCAGAGTTTGATAAACACTCTGTGGTCCATTCGGCTGTAAGCCTGTTTCGCAACGACTGGTTGGTGGTACAGCGCCCAGCCCCTCAGTTTCGGGTTGAGCAGTCGGATCAGATCCTCCTGCTTGACCGTTTTGTGAGAGTCAACTACCTCCCTTACCTTGCTGTAGAACGCCTTGACGTTCTTCTTGCTCGGCTTAATCAGTAGCGTTCCACTGTACTTCCGGAAATTCCAGCCAAGGAAGTCGAAGCCTCCGTCGATGTGGGCGATCCGCGTTTTCTTGGGTGACAACCGCAGTCCGCGCTCAGCGAGGAACTGCTCTACCCAAGGTTTTACTTCATTCTCCAGCACCTCCGGAGAGGCCCCTGTGATCACGAAGTCGTCGGCGTATCGCACCACGTTCACCTTCAGCCTTTTCGCCCTTGTCACCCCCAAGTATTCCTTGAGGAGCGTTTCCAGTCCATCCAGTGCCAGATTTGCCAGCGTCGGGGAGATGATCCCCCCTTGCGGCGTACCTGCATCCGTTGCGTGTAGCTGCCCTTTGTGGATGACCCCGGCCTTTAACCATTGCCGCAGCATCCGTGTATCCGTTGGGGCGTTCCTTAACAGCCATTCATGGTTGATGTTGTCGAAGAACCCTTCGATGTCTGCATCTAGTACCCATTGAGCCGAAGCCTTCTTGGATAGACACAAGAACAGCTGCGCCATCGCGTCTGCCGTACAACGTTCGATCCTGAAGCCGTAGCTATTCGGATCGCCTCGGGTTTCCGCGACAGGGGACAGAGCCAGCATGTACAGCGCCTGCATGGCTCTGTCTGTCATGGTCGGTATGCCCAGAGGGCGTTCCCGTCCATCCGACTTCGGGATGTAGACGCGCCGTAGTGGCCGAGCCTTGTATCCCCGCATCTTCAACAATCCAACCGCATTCCATTTTGCGTTGGGTGTATCCCAGAGTTGCCTATCGACTCCCGCCGTGCGGCTCCCCTGATTTTCCGTGACTCTCCGTACAGCCAAGTATCTGGCTGACTTCGAGCGGGTGAGCATCCGTTGCAGGGATTTGACCCTACGCCATTTGCCTTCCCGACAAGCCTTCGCAATTCGCATCTG
The DNA here is from genome assembly GCF_055760375.1 of Pseudomonas sp. m6p. NCBI lineage: Bacteria > Pseudomonadati > Pseudomonadota > Gammaproteobacteria > Pseudomonadales > Pseudomonadaceae > Pseudomonas > Pseudomonas sp. m6p. The sequence continues at coordinate 2,702,573 of NZ_CM147084.1, read as the reverse complement.
CATTCCCCGGACATTCCTCTGGACTCGGCGCCAATCGACGTCGTGCCACTGTTGCGGAGTGCCGGAAAGCGCAGACTCACCTTGCTGGCTGAGCTCTTTCATGCTGCTTTCCTCTCAAAGTGAAACCACCCGAGCGGAAGGCGCACGTATCCCCTGAGGGGTGCGTGCACCCCGTCAGGGTAGGATTATCAAGGGCCAATGGAGCTGGACCCTGAAGTTAATGAGACGGTCTCAGTCAGAGTTATTGCGACGGAAGACCACGCAGAAGTCTGCCCGGTTTTCCCGTGGGGTGATGTTCCAACCCCTATCCAGGCCATTACAGCCTGGCATTCGCTTTCTCTGCGATCCCATACCCGCACCGCCAACAGTGTCCCTTACGGTTCACCTGCCCAAGGGCAGCGATACGGGCTTACCACGTTCCCTATCTGTCACACGACTGGGTTAGGACCTGCCTTTTCACCGGCGATCATATGAGGCGACGTATCCCCAAGCGCCACGGAGATAACCGACCGCGTACCTTTTGGTTCAAGCCTAACAGCAGTTTTGGCTTGGTAATGCTTACGGTGTTTATTAGCAGTTCACGTATGTTGTCCATACCAGTCAGCCTAGCGCCTCAACCCGGTACTGCTCCGAGTATCCACCGCCTCCCTCGCAGGAGAATGGTACCCCTTGAAAGGGGGGCTACATTGTCAGACGGGCTTCGAACACCACCATTGCTAGTGATGCACGCCGTCGTAGGCTACCGTTGGTCGCACAACGAGTCCGCTGCCATCCTGTATTAGCGATGGTTGGACAATGACAGACAGAGCTTTCGCTCATGTCTCCGTTTGGAAGAAGTGGGGACCGCTGTGGCGGCTCACTTGGGTTGGGTTACTCCTGTTTTGAGGCAGGAGAAACCCCAGCGGGGATTTCTCCCGCGAGGGTTGAAGCCGCAAAGGCTTGAGTTAGTGCCGTGGAGGTGACCGTTTGAAGCGTTTCTTGACCTCTGGCCAGTTGGCCCACGTTGCCAGCCCTAAGCAAAAGATTAGGAGGCTAGTGAGGCAGATGATGCCAAATGTGTCATGACTCATTTCGTACATATCACTTTCCGACGAATGGCACTCCAGGACCGACAAAATCGGTCCGCAGTCGCGCTTCCGAGTGCTTAGCGACCTGGGGGTTTCGCCACCGCCGCTGCGGCAAGTCCTTTAAGGCGAGGGACTTCTGGGCGGGTTTTGGTTCAAGGGGATGGATACCCAAGTATTTGATTCCTTTAGGAATCTCTCAAGCTGACCCTACAGCTTGGGACGGGAGACACGTTACACGTGTCGCACAACGCTATGCATCATCTTTGTCTATGCTCAAAACTCCCCTTCAAGAAAGTGAGGCATGGAGCATGGCGCCGGAGACACTGTTCATTACCGAGCGTGGTCTGTTGACGAACAGAAAGGACCCCACGACATGACCCAGACCGAGAAAACCCCTGAGCAACTTCAAGCGCGCATTGCCGAGTTGAAAGCCCAGTATCAGCAGCTGCAGGACAATTACGACGATGAAGTTCTCTTGTGCTCAAGCCTGCTGCGCGCCTTGGTCAACGCTGACGCTGGCTTCTGTGAGACGCTGGTCAAGCATGCCGATTGCTCGGCTGAGCGTAAGGCCGACGCGCTGGATTACCTCGTCGATGCACGCGCGGGGTATGGCTGAGTGGACTGATCATAACGGCGTTTTCGTTCAATCGCCCCCCACAAACAGGCCCACTGCGGTGGGCTTTTTTGCGTCGGCTGGACGCCACAACCCTATAGACTGGTCCCTCAGTCATAGGGCGAGTGGTTAATCCACAGGTCGTCCCTTCCCCGATAGGAAACGCTGTAATGCAGAAAACCTGGAGTACAAGGTTCTGCAGGGCGCTGTTATCGAGGCTGTGTTGCAGCCCCGCGCCCAAAGTCAGTTGCCGGGGCAGATCTGCGTAGACATTCAGCAGGACGTTTACGCGGCTGTCGGTCGTCGGGTTCTGATTCCGTGGGGCTCGACGGTTTGCGGCAGCTACAACGCCAGTCTTCGCCCTGGTCAAGAACGGTTGTTCACCATCTGGAATTGGTTACGTACGCCGAACCTGCCTGGACGCCCAGCAATGGAGATCGCGATCAATAGCGCGGGCTCTGACCAGTTGGGCACCGCTGGTCAAGGTGGCGTAGTCGATAACCATTGGGGGCAAATCTTCGGTGTTGCTGCAGCGGTTTCGATCATCGGCGCCGGTGCCTCGAATACCGGAGTGTCGTCCGGCGATCAGGAAAACTCGGCGTCACGCTATCGCACGGAAGTACAGGAAGCCGCGTCTGAGTCGGCCCAAACGATCCTGGGTCGCTACGCCAGTATCCAACCAACTTTGACCGTGCCCCATGGCTCGCGTGTGGTGATCTACCTGCAGCGCGATTTGGATTTCACCTCGCAATTCGAGGCCGAGATCGAGCACGCCAAGAGTGGCGGCGTCACCTTCATCCAGTGAGGAAGCGGTATGTCTGAGATTGCATCGTTCCGCGCCAAACTGAAAAACCTGGTCACGCTGCTGGACGATCCAGAAGTGACCGAAATTGCGATCAACGGCCCTGGCAACGTCTGGGCCGGTTATCACGGCAGTCGGTTCATGAAGCCGGTGCAGATCGAGGGGGTAACAACTGGATTAATTACCTCGCTCGGTGAGGTGATTGCCGCTCATACCGGGCAACAGGTTGACTCGTATACGCCGATTCTGTCGGGCCGTATTCCGATCAATCTCGCCGAGGGTGTGCCAGACAACCAGCGCGGCGATTACCGCGTGCAGGTTGTCTTGGCGCCTGCGGTCGAACAGCACATTGGCGGCATCGTCTGTATCCGTAAGCCCGGTATCAAGCAAATCACCCTGGACGAATACCAGGACACCGGGGCTTTCGAGCATATCAACGAGCCTCGGTTGCACAGCGATTATTCCGACGATCACCTGATAGCGCTGTATCGCGCTAAGCGCTGGAAAGAGTTCTTCATCGGGATCATGAAAGCCCGCAAGAACATCATGATTTCAGCCGGGACCAACGCGGGTAAAACCACCTGGCTCAACGGGATGCTGGAGCACATTGATCCGCATGAACGTCTCGTCACCATTGAAGACACCCGCGAGATCCGCACACCCAACAAGAACGTGGTTCACCTGATCTATTCACGTGGCGGTCAAGGTCGCGCCAAGGTCACACCGTTTGACCTGCTTGAGTCGATTCTTCGACTGACCCCCGACCGGGCAATCATGGGCGAGATCCGCGGCGGCGAAGCCTTCCCGTTTTTGGAGCTGTTGAACACCGGTCACAGCGGTTCACTTTCCTCGATTCACTCGGACTCGCCGGAAATGATGTTCGACCGCCTGGCGTCTATGGCTGCGCGTGGCGGCGCCGAAATGAACAAGTCGCAACTGATCGAATACTCGAGGCAACTGATCGATGTCGTCATTCAGTGGGAGTACGGCTTTGATGGCCGTCGCTACATCTCGGAGGTTAAATATGCAAAAGCTGCCTAAGTTCGCGGTAACGCTGTTGGCACTGGCCTGCACTCTCGGCCAGGCCTGGGCCGATGAACAAGCCCCGGTGCCGTTCTCTGAGCTGGCCGTTAAGTGCGCGCCTACCGTGCATCCGCAGACCCTAAAGTCATTGATCGGCAATGAATCGACCTACAACCCTTACGCTATTGGGGTTGTCGATGGCCGATTGGAGCGTCAGCCCAAGTCGTTGCGTGAAGCGGTGGCCACCGCCGAACGGTTGGAGCGCGAAGGCTTCCGTTTCTCGGTCGGTATTGGCCAGCTCCTGGTGACGAACATGCGGGCTCTCGGCCTGAGCTACGCCCAAGCGTTTGAGCCGTGCCGCAACCTGCAGGCGATTAGCGAGCTGATGGTCAAGAACTACACCAAAGCCCTGACCGCGAATCCGAACCCACAAGAAGCCCTGCGCGACTCGCTCTCGATGTACTACAGCGGGAACCCTGTACGTGGTTATCGCCCGGACAAAGAGGGTGATCTGTCCTACGTGCAGAAAGTTGTGGTCGGTGCCCTGAATCCTTCGAGTGCTGATCCGATTGTGCCTGCTGTGGAGGCCACTGCAGGCGATGAGGCGATACCCGTAGCGGTTGCATCACCAGGGGCACGAAAAACGCCTGTGCGCGCTCGTACAGCTTCGTCAAAACATAGTGACCCATGGGTGATTGTGACCGACGAAAACGGCCAGGCACCGCAACCCGCTCAACAGGCTGCGATGCAACCGGCGAGCCCTGAGCAGTCAAGGATTCAAGTTGCGCTGGACACTGGCGATGCCGCGCCGGTTGAACAGTTCCAACGCTTCGCTGATCCCAAACCAGCCGCTGCGCTGGCATCCGGCCAAGGGCAAGCGCAAGTCGAGCCATCTTTCGTACAGATCATCAATTGAATTTCTCGCACGCGAGAAAAGGGGGATTTATGCAAAAACTTCCATCCGTTTTTTTGCTGGGAGCGTTATTGCTGTCAGGTCCAGCCGTTGCTGATGAACCGGTCCAGCCGCCCTATGGCCATGACAGTAACCCCGACGCTTGCGGTGCTGTTCTTTGTCTACTTGGCATGACCCGCGATGGTGACTGCGACAAGTACATCCAGAAATATTTCAGTATCAAGCGTTACAAGCACGGACATTTCAGTCCTTCGCGCACGAAAGCCGCACGGGGGGAGACTGATGAGTCCTGCAAGGACGATGAGGGTTTGACTAAAAAGGCCAACGATATTTGGGGGCCTGTAGAACATGGTTTCTAGAGTTTTCAAGCCACTGGCGTTGACGATGGCACTGGTCGCGGGGGGCAGCCTGCAAGTGCTGGCCCTGGCTGCTGACAACGAGGGCGACGCAAGCCGTCGCATCGAGGTCGGTTTCTAGCCCGAGGGCTCTGCACAGAAACTAGTCTTGCGCACCATTTACGCGGCCACCAGCTCTATCCGCGTTGCTGCGTACGTCTTCACCAGTCCAGACGTTACCCGAGCGCTGGTTGCCGCCAAGCAACGCGGTGTTGACGTGGCGGTGGTCGCCGATCACCGCAGCAACCTCGAAGAAGCGCGCTCAACTGCTGGGCGCCATGCCCTGACGCTTATAGCCAAGACGGGTACCCAAATATTGGATCTGATTTTTCGCGCCCAGCATCAGACACGCGGCCGACTTCGCCTACAGCGCTTACTATTGGCGCAGTTGCACCGTGATCGCACTGGTGGGCCGCGTGCAGCACAACAGGATGTCACCGTTTTGCGGAGCGTCCAGCGGGTCGTCGAAGTACTCGACCGTACCTTCGCGCAAGCTCACCTGGCAGGTATTGCACAAGCCCGCCCGGCAATTGAACGCCGGAGTCAGGCCCGCCTGTTCGGCCAATTCGAGCAATGAATGGCAGTTTTCATCCCAGGCTACGCGGGTGCCGGACGGCATGAAGCAGACACTTACGGCACCGTCCTTTGCCACAGGTTCGCTCAGCGTCGGCTCAGGTGGCGGCGCTGGACTGACGTCGTCTTCCTCAAGCACCGTCGCCGGGCCAAAAAACTCGTAATGAATTCGTTCGCGGGCCACCCCAAGGCTGCGCAACAGCCGCCAGTTGGCCTGCATGAAAAGTCTGGGGCCGCACAGGTAGATATCATAGTCGTCCAACGGCAGCAGGCTTTGCAGGGTTTGGCGACTGATCAGGCCCTGGCTGTGAAAGCGGTCACGATCCGCCTCGCTCGGATTGCGATAACAGAAGTGCACTTCAATGCCCGGGCGCCGGTCGGCCAGGGCCAGCACTTCATCGCGAAACCCATGCACCGCGCCGTTTTCGCAGGCGTGCAGAAAGTGCACCGGGCGCATCGACTGGCCGCTCAGGCGATGCAGCATGCTCAGCATGGGCGTCAAACCGACGCCGCCGCTGAACAGCACCACCGGCCTTGGACTTTGCTCGTCCAGCACAAAGGTGCCTGATGGGCCTGCGATGTCGAGTACGTCGCCAACCCGCACGCCGTCGTGCAGGTGGTTGGAACCTTGTCCGGCCGGCAGGTCTTGGCGATCGAACGGGGCGGGTTCACGCTTGACCGAAATTCGTACCTGGAGCGGGTTGTCCGTGAGGGCACTGACGCTGTAGTTACGCAGCACTCGAGTGCCGTCGCCCAACACCAGCCGCACCGTGAGGAACTGCCCCGGACGAAAGTCCATGGGTGCAGGACCGTCCTGCGGCGCGAGGACGAAGGAGGTAATGACCGCGCTTTCCGGCGTTTTCTCGATCACCCGCCAAGCCTTGAAACCTTGGGGTTGGCTGCTCATCTCAAACCCCCGCTGTTTGCGGTCTGGCCTGTACCAGCGGGATCAAGTCCGCAGGTTGTTCCTGGGCAATCAATTTGGCCAGGTTACGCCGGAAACGCAGGGGTCCCGAGTCGGAGGCCAGGTCGATATTGGGGCTGCACTTGTTGGCCATGCCTTGATGGACGGCGGCGAGCACCACGCGGTCTTCGGCGAAAGCGTGACGTACGTCCTCATCGAACTGGCGCGAGACTTCCTCGTTGCCCTGGTCGAAGTTGCGCACCTGGAACCAGTAGTAGCGGGTGGTGGATTCATCGATGGGGGTCATGAAGTTGTAGGAGTTCATCAAGAACACCTGTTCGTGCACCGGCCCGGCATCCGATCCGGTGCCGGCCGGGGTGAAGATGGCCTTGATGATGGCCTGGGCCGGGTAGTGCACTTCGTAATGCTGCTTGCGGTCACAGTTGCCGCTGAACTTGACGAACTTGGCGTAGAACGGCGCCACTTCGATGTCGCGCATCCACCGCGACACGATCACGCCGACGTCTGTCACCGTAGTTTGCAGCGGCTCCTGGGCGCATGCGGCGCTGCCAAAGGAGGACTGGTGAACCCAGGCCACGTGGGAGGGGTCGAGCAGGTTGTCGGTCATGTACAGGTAGTTGCAGGGGATGACCATGCTGTCGCCACGATTCAGGCCCCAGGCCGGATCGCCCCATTCGGGCACGTGGCAAATCTTGCTGGCGTCGGCCAGCTCGGCATCGCCCATCCAGATCCAGATCAGGCCGTAGCGCACGGCCAGCGGATAACTGCGCACCTTGGCGCCTTGGGGAACGTGCTTACTGCCGGGGGCGCGCACGCAACTGCCCGAGCAGTCGAAGGTTAGGCCGTGGTAACCGCATTCGATGTCGTCACCTTGGCGCCGCCCTAAGGACAACGGCAGTTTGCGATGCGGGCAGGCATCTTCTAGGGCGACCGGGGTGCCATCGCCTTTGCGGTAAAGCACTACCGCCTCATTCAGCAGCTTGACCGCAAACAGTTGCTCACCGAGTTCGGTTTCACTGGCGGCGACATACCAGGCGTTGCGCATAAACATGGTGTCTCTCCTTATTATTCTTCGGATCGTGGCTAACGACGTATCCAGAATACGAGAGGCCAGTTGAGTAAGAATAGATGGATAAAACTGATATTTGGTTTAGGTTCTCTTAAGTGTTTATCGCGTCCCCACGAACATCTCCTGTGGGAGCTAGCTTGCTCGCTCCCACACTGGGTGCTGTGCGTTTTACAGACCGCCGCGCGTGCCTATCGCGGACAACGCCCGTTCCCAGATCTGCCGCGTTCGCACCCACACCAACTCTTGCCAGTCGCTGTCCGCGGGGAAGAATTGTTCAAGCAGTTGCAACTTGATCTGCCGTGCTTCGGGGCCGGTTGGGTCGCCGTGTAGGTGCAGCCACTGATCGTCGCGCAGCACCGCATGGATTTGTTGACCAGGGTAGGTGCCGCACTCGATCACGAACGGCATCAGTTGCACATGAGGCAAGGCGTTGATGATGGCCTGGGAGGTGTAACCGGTGGCAGTGGCAGCAACGCCGGTGTCACTCTGGCTGTTGGCGCTGGTCATCAGGGTGAACAGCCAGGGCCCGAACAACACCTGGGCCTGGGGCAGTGCCGGGTACGAGGCCTGGGCAATGGTCATCAACATCGGATGGCCATAATCGCCCGCGCCGGTGTGCAGGTCGAAGCACATCGCGACCTCGGCGTGTGCCAGGTGTTCGCCGAGGATCCGGTGCAGGGTCTGGTTCGACCAACTTGAGCTGTTACCGCCGTAGAACAGGCCATCGGGATGGCGATACTGACCGGCCTCGACAATCGACATCACCGCCGACCAGCCCTCGCGGCTGATCCGTTCATTGAGCTGGGCATCGGCGCGCTCACGTTCGGGGCCACGCAGTTGGGTACAGGTGTAGATCGGGTGCAGAGTTTCATAAGCCGCGTTGTCGGGTGGTGTCTTAGTGAAGTCCAGGTAGTTGCGGTTGAGGTCGATGTTGTCCTCGTTGACCCGACGCATCCAGGCCGTGCCCCACGGGTTGATCAAGTGGATCATCAGTACCGCGACGTCGTCGGGCAGGCTGCGCTCGCTGAAGGTTTGCAGCCATTGGCGCTGGCAATCCGAGCCGTAATAACCTTCCACGCCGTGGGTGCCGCTCAAGGCCACCAACACCCGTTTGGCCTGGGGGTTGCCGAGCAGGGCCACATCTGTGCCCAGGGCCTCGGCGAACGGGCCGCGCAATGGGTGCGGGTAATGGCTAAGACGGGCGCCGACGGCCTCGGCGGCGGCGAGGAATTGTTCACGCTGCTGGGTAAAGCTGCGGTGTGATGGAAAACCGTTACTCATGGTTGTCTCCTGTCGAAATGGGGTTACTTCAGGCGGCCGGAGAGGAACTGGGTCAAGCGCTCGCTTTGCGGACTGACCAGCACTTCACCCGGCGGACCTTGCTCTTCAACCCGGCCTTGGTGCAGGAACATCACATGGTTGGAGACGTTGCGCGCAAACCCCATCTCGTGGGTGACCACGACCATGGTGCGACCTTCCTCGGCCAGGGCCTGCATCACTTTCAGCACCTCGCCCACCAGTTCCGGATCCAGCGCGGAAGTGGGTTCGTCGAACAACATCACTTCCGGTTCCATGGCCAAGGCACGGGCAATGGCGACCCTTTGCTGCTGGCCGCCGGACAGGTGGGACGGGTATTTTTTCTCAACGCTCGGGTCCAGACCGACTTTATGCAGGTACTGCCGCGCGCGTGCCTCTGCGTCCTTGCGCTTGACGCCCAGCACATGCACCGGTGCTTCGATGATGTTCTCCAGCACGGTCATGTGCTGCCACAGGTTGAAGTGCTGGAACACCATCGCCAGTTTGGTGCGCACTTTTTGCAGCTGACGCGGGTCGGCCACCCGCAGCGCGCCGTTGAGATCCTGTTTGGTGCGGATTTGCTCGTTGTTTACCGTGATGGTTCCGGCGCACGGCTGTTCCAGGAAGTTGATGCAACGCAGGAAGGTGCTTTTGCCCGAGCCGCTGGAGCCAATGATGCTGATTACGTCGCCAGCTTTGGCCTTGAGCGATACGCCCTTGAGTACTTCGTGGTCGCCGTATTTCTTGTGCAGCTCATCTACGCTTAGCTTATACATGTTCGATGTCTCCAAAAGGACGGTCACTCAATGCGCCTGCGGTTGCAAGAAGGCCAGCCAGCGCACTTCGCAGCGACGAAACAGCCAGACCAGGGTAAACACCATCAGCGCGTACAGCACCGCCGCCAGGCCGAAGGCTTCGAACGAGGAGTAGGTCGCAGAGTTGACGTCGCGAGCGACCTTCAATAGATCGGGCACGGTGGCGGTGAAGGCGAGAGTGGTGGAGTGCAGCATCAGGATCACTTCGTTGCTGTAGTACGGCAGCGAACGGCGCAATGCCGAGGGCAGGATGATTCGCCGGTACAGGGTGAAGGTGGACATGCCATAGGCGCGGCCTGCTTCGATCTCGCCATAGGGCGTGGCGCGGATGGCGCCGGCGAAAATCTCCGTGGTGTAGGCGCACGTGTTGAGGGCAAAGGCCAGCAGGGTGCAGTTCATGCCCTCGCGAAAAAACGCATCGAGGGTCGGTTGGTCGCGCACCACTTGCAAGCTGTAGATCCCGGTGTAGAGGATTAGCAGTTGGATATACAACGGCGTGCCGCGAAACACGTAGGTGTAGAACCATACGGGCATGCGCAGCAGCGGATTGGACGAGACTCGTGCCACGGCCAGCGGCACGGCCAGGGTGCCGCCGATGGCGATGGAAGCGACTAGCAGCCAGAGGGTCATGGCCACGCCTGAGAGTTGGTAGCCGTCAAACCAAAGGTAGGCTTTCCAGTACTCCTGGACGATATCGATCATAGCTGCGCACCTCTGACGCCCACCGAGTAGCGGCGTTCAAGCCACATCAGCACGCCGTTGGAAACGGTGGTCAGGGCCAGGTAGATCAGGCCGCCGACCACGCTGAAGAAAAACAGGTCCATGGAGTTCTTGCCCGCGTCCTGGGTGACTTTGACGATATCGATCAAACCAATGATCGACACCAGCGCCGTGGCCTTGATCAACACCTGCCAGTTGTTGCCGATTCCCGGTAGGGCGAAGCGCATCATTTGTGGAAACAGCACCCGCACAAACACCTGCCGACGATTCATGCCGTAGGCCACGGCAGCTTCCAACTGGCCGGCTGGCACGGACTGAAAAGCGCCGCGGAAGGTCTCGGTGAAATAGGCACCGTAGATGAAACCCAGGGTCAGCACCCCGGCCGCGAAGGGGTTGATGTCAATCTGTTCGGTGTCCAGCCATTCAGTCAGGTTGTTCAGCCAGATCTGCAGGCTGAAGAACAGCAACAACATGATCACCAGGTCCGGCACGCTGCGAATCAGCGTGGTGTAGCCGGCGGCCAGGTGACGCAGCAGCGGTTGTTTCGATAGTTTGGCTGATGCGCCGATCAGGCCCAGCGTGACGGCCAGTACCATGGACATCAGTGCCAGCTGGATGGTCGCCAACGTACCTTCGAGAATGAGCGAACCATAGCCCTGTAAAAGCATGTTCTGTCTCTCCGTTGGCAAGGGCGGCCCGGGGGCCGGCCCTTGCGCGAAATGGATGGGCAAGGCGCCGGATCACCAAGCCGCGAGCGTTCCGGCACCGGTCAAGCGCAGGGCTTTTAGTTGTAGATGTCGAAGGTGAAGTACTTCTTCTGGATGGTGTCGTAGGTGCCGTTCTTGTGCATTTCGGCCAGTGCCCGGTTGATGGCTTCCATCAGCTGCGGCTCGTTCTTGCGCAGGCCGATGGCAATGCCTTCGCCCAGCAGTTCCTGGTTGTACACAGCGTCGCCGGCGAAGGCGAAACCGGTGTTCTTAGGCGTTTGCAAAAAACCCAGTTCGGCCACGGCGGCATCGGTCAGGCTGGCGTCGATACGGCCGCTGACCAGGTCCGGATACAGCAAGTCCTGATTGGGGTAGGTGACCATGATCACCCCTTTAGGCGCCCAGATTTTTTTGACGTACGTCTCTTGGGTAGTGCCTTGGGCTACGCCGACGCGCTTGCCTTTCAGGGATTCTGGCGTAGGCAGCAGACCGCTGTCCTTTTTCGCGATCAAACGGTTGGGGGAGTTATAGAGACGGTCGGAGAAGTCCACGTTTTTTTTGCGCTGGTCGTTGATGGTCATTGCCGACAACACGGCATCGAACTTTTTCGCCCGCAGCGCCGGGATGATGCTGTCGAATGCGTTTTCCACCCACACGCACTTGACCTTCAGCTCGGCGCAAATGGCGTTGCCCAGGTCGATGTCAAAGCCCACCAGTTGACCGTCGGGGTTTTTCGATTCGAACGGAGCGAAGGTCGGATCGACGCCAAAGCGAATGACGCTTAAATCCTTGGCCAGGACGCCGGTGGAAGCCAATGCAAAGACGGTGGCGAGGACAAATTTTTTCATTGTTGTTTTTCCTTTCTCTGACGGATCGAACGCTAACGATGTATTACAGAAAAATCTTTATATGATAGTACCTGTATATACATAAATGCAAAATGCAGGCCAATTCACGGAAAATTCCTGCAAGGTGCTGTTTTTCGCGGTGCTGATAAGCCCGGGGTGGCTGAGTCGCCGGGCCACTATGGTTTTTTGTTACGCATGGTTACATCAGAGGCTGCACCGTATCGGGTCTTGCGCAACAACATGGGGCGTCTCCTGACCGGGACAGGTAAATACCCGCCAAAGCCAGAATACGAGGCTTTTCATATAAAAAAAAATGTCGAAAACTGTGGCTTGCTATAGCTCAGCTAAAGTATAAAACCGTCGATTGCTATGGAGATGATGATGAACAGCTTGCCTTCCCTGCGCGCGCTGCAGGTTTTTGAAGCCGTGGGACGTTTCGGCGGCATTGTCGAGGCCGCCAAGCGTCTGGGTATCTCGGCCGGTGCCGTCAGCCAACAAATGAAACTGCTGGAAGACACCCTGGGCTTGAGCCTGACCTTGAAGGTCGGCAAGCGTATTCGCCTGACCGCCGCCGGCCAGCGTTATCACGATAGCTGCGCAGCGGCATTCGAGAGCCTGCGCATCGCCCAGGTCGAGGTCGAGCGGTCGAAAAACGCCAGCAACCTGCGCATCAGCGCTTTGCCGTCATTGCTGTCGGATTGGTTGGCACCGCACATCTATGCCTGGCAGGACGAGCACCCGGAACTCAATTTGTTTCTCGATGGCAGTCACGCCGAACCTTCGCCAGAGGGCTACGACATCGATTTTCGCTTCACCTACGGCGACTACGTGGCCACTGAAAACGCCATCGAACTGTTTCGCGATTGCGTGGTGCCGGTGTGCAGCCCTTGGTTGTTGCGGCCTGATGTGCTGCTCAACAAACCGGCAGACCTGCTGGCATATCCGCTGCTGTCCATCGACTGGCTACCGAAGTTTGCCTCGCCGCCTTCGTGGCGTGACTGGTTCAAGGCCCAACAGGTGGACTGCGAAAGCATTCGCGATGGCTACCGCGTGTATTCCTTGTCTGCCATGGCAATCCAGGCCGCATTGGCGGGGCAGGGTGTGGTACTGGCGCAATACTCAATGGTGGCTGATGCGTTGTCAGATGGGCGTTTGATCAGGCCGTTTGCCCGGGCCTTGCCCTTGCCGTCGGCGTATTTTTTGGTGGGTGCCAAGGGCGCGTTCGACAAGGCCCACTGCCGCGACTTCCACCGTTGGATTGTGGCGCGCGGGCGTGAGCAAATGGTGATCAATCAGCGGTTGCTGGCGTAGCCGTCACTAGGCTGCGCTTGAGCTCAGGTTTTCGTCGGACAGTTCGCTGTTGGAGCGCCGGCACAGGTAGTACTGGCGGCCGTCATCCACGTGCAGGTCGAACAGCTTTACCAGTTCGCCGCTGGCGACATCGGCGCCACCAACGGCTCGCGCAGCAGCGAGCAACCCAGGCCGGTCAGCGCCAGTTGCCCGTCTTCGAGCAGCAAGCCATTGAGCGCACTGGCGTGCTTGACCTCGGCGACTTGAAACCATTCGGCCCAGGTGCCGCGTTCTTCGTCGTGCAGCAACGGCAGTTGGCTCAAGGCCTGGGGCGAGTCGATGGGGGCGTGGCGCTGAAGGAATTCGCGGCTGCAATAGGGCGAGACAGCACCCGAGATCAGCGGCTCGCTGTGATTGCCCGGCCAGTGGCTGGTTCGCTGGAATAGCTGCGGTGGTTTGCGTAGGTGACGTTGATGTCCAGTTCCGGGTTTTGCGCCAGGAACTCGACCAGCCTCGGAATGAACAGGTTGATGCCAAACAGCGGAATCAAGCTGATGGTCACCTGGCGCATGACGGACTTCTCGCGCACATGCTCAGTGGCGCTGTGCAATACCGCGAAAGCCGAGCGGATGGCACGGTAATAGGGGGCATGCCGAGATAAGGCAAAGTTCACTAATTTGGTATGCAACTACTTGTCTGGATTGATAATTCCCGAGACAACGCGATGGCGTGCGCAGATTGTCCGAGGTGGCCAGCCATTTAGGACGGCTTGAGGTGGGTACGCAAGCCTTTATAGAACAACAGTATGCGAAGCAAATGTCCTAATTTTCCCTTATCTCGGCATGACCCCTCAAATCGCCAAACGCATTCTGCTGTTCCTGCATGAACGTGTGTCGAGCTTGGAGGATCCACGCAGCATTGGCGAAGCCTTAAAAGACTCAAGCTTAGGGGATTTTTGGAAGTATCGCGTGGGGGATTACCGCCTCATCAGCAGCATCGAGGACGGTGCGTTGCGCATCCTGGTCGTCAAGATTGGTAACCGCCGTGAGGTGTACCGGTAAGTAACGTATGGGTACCGATGGATGGATGATTGACTGATGCCAGCTCACATTGGTGACGCCTAATCGCTCCGCCAGCTCAACCATGGGTGCGTAGCTGCCATCCCAGTTTGAAGGACTTTCTCGTACAAAAGCGCCTGAATGAAACAAGGCATAACACACGGCATCGTGCGGAGTAAGACTCTTGGCAGGATGCTCAATAACGGTTCTTTGGCCTTGAAAGTTGTAGCAGATCGTAAAGCCCATGCCCCCACCTTAAGACCCCAAAAAGAGCAATTGGTCTGCGTTCACGGTAGTTCGCTTTATCAGTTTTTCCAATCCCCTCAGTGGCCGCTTATCGGGTCACCTACAAGATTGCGCCCATGCTGGGCGCACCAACAAAAAACCCGCAAGTAGCGGGCTCTCTGTAGGTGGGGCGCTGATCCATCAGACTGGTCCATCAGTCATAGTGCGAGTGGTTAATCCACAGGTCGTCCCTTCCCCGATAGGAAACGCTGTAATGCCATTAACCATCACTAATCCTTACCGTCTGCGTTTGGAGTGCCTCCGTAACGTGTCGCCAGGCTGCGCGGACTTGGCCGGACGCATTGTTGTGGCGTTACGTACTGAAGTCATGACCCTATCCACCGCGACTCTAATCGAGGATTTATTCGATCACCTGGACGCAATTGCCGCGCAGCACAGCGGTAGTGTCACGCGTCTGGGTATATGGATGATGGGCTTGATCCACGCCAAAGCGTTGCTAAGCACGGAGGTAGAGACGTTCCTCTCTGACGCCGCCACTTTGGGCGGCCCATCCAGTGTGGGGTATGCGTCCGGCCAAGTCATCTACCCAACCTCGCAAAGCCGGGACATGGTGTGCACTTAAATTTAGGTGGGCACCAGTTCTAGCCTTTTAAGCGGGTATTTCATGCAGCCAACACGCCGTTCGTATTCCAAATCCTTCAAAGCCCAGGTCATTCAAGAGTGTGCCCAACCCGGCGCATCGATTGCCAGCATCGCCCTCAGCCATAGCCTTAACGCAAACCTCGTTCACAAATGGATTCGGGTGCAAGTGCAGAAAAGCACGGCGCTTCAACCAGCATTCATCCCATTGCCTATGCAAACAACGGCGCCCGTATTTTCATCGAATATCAGCGTTGAGATTCAGCACCCACGCGTCACCGTCAAAGTGAACTGGCCAACCGATAGCGCTGCTGCCTGCGCCGCTTTCCTTCGAGACCTGTTGCGATGATCCGCATCGACGCCATCTGGCTCGCCACCGAGCCCATGGATATGCGCGCCGGCACCGAAACGGCGCTGGCGAGGGTGGTCGCGGTGTTCGGTGCGGCGAAGCCGCACTGCGCTTATCTGTTTGCCAATCGCCGCGCGACTCGGATGAAAGTGCTGGTACACGATGGGATTGGCGTTTGGCTGGCTGCACGTCGCTTGAACCAAGGCAAGTTTCACTGGCCAGGCATTCGACAAGGCAGCGAAATGCAGTTGGATACCGAACAACTTCAGGCCTTGGTGCTCGGTCTACCTTGGCAACGTGTTGGCGCTGGGGGTGCAATTACGCTGCTTTAAAACTGTAATTAGCGTCTTGGATGGCTGTCGCCAGTGGTCTGCTTTGGTAAAATCCACGGCATGACTTCCTCGCCCAATCTCGATCAAATGACTCCCGACCAACTGCGTGCATTCGCTGCGCAGCTGCTGTCGCAAGTCGAGACCATGGGCAGAACGGTCGAAACCATGGGCAAGAAGATCAACCGCGATCAAACGGTGATCGAGAAGCTGACCCACGAGATCGCACAACTCAAGCGTTTGAAGTTTGCCAAGCGCAGTGAGCAGATGAATCCTGAGCAGGCCAGCCTGCTGGATGACCTGATCGATACCGATATTGCGGCGATTGAGGCCGAGCTTCAGGCGTTGCAAATAGCACCAGCGGCGACCGAGAAAAAGCAAAAGCCCAAGCGCACGGCATTGCCGGCAGAATTCCCGCGCACGTTGATCCATCACGAACCGGACAACACTCACTGCCCATGCGGCTGCGCACTGAAGCGCATCGGTGAAGATGTCAGCGAAAAGCTGGACTACACGCCGGGCGTGTTCACCGTTGAGCGCCATGTTCGTGGTAAGTGGGTTTGCGATGACTGCGAAACGCTGATCCAAGCGCCGGTACCTGCGCAAGTTATCGACAAGGGCATCCCGACTGCCGGATTACTTGCGCACGTCATGATCGCGAAGTTCGCTGATCATCTTCCGCTTTACCGTCAGGAATCAATTTTCGGTCGAGCTGGCTTGGCGATTCCACGTTCGAAGTTGGCCCAATGGGTTGGCATGACGGGCGTGCAGTTGCAGCCCTTGGTCGATGCCTTGCGTGACGTAGTGATCGGGCAACAGGTCGTGCACGCGGATGAAACACCCGTACAAATGCTCGCTCCGGGCTCGAAGAAAACCCACCGCTCTTATGTTTGGGCGTACGCCACCAGCCAGTTCTGCGAAACAGCCGCTGTCGTTTATGACTTCAGCCCCAGCCGCGCCGGTGAGCATGCTCGTAACTTCCTGCAAGACTGGAGAGGTAAGCTGGTCTGCGACGATTTTGGCGGTTACAAGGCCAGCTTCGAACTCGGCGTGACCGAGATCGGCTGCATGGCCCACGCCCGGCGCAAGTTCTTCGAGTTGCACGCAACGAACAAGAGCCAGATCGCCGAGCAGGCGCTGCGCTACGTCCAGTTGTTGTACGAAATCGAGAGCGAAGTGCGTGACCTGGAGCCGGATTTACGATGCCGGTTACGGCAAGAAAAAGCCGCACCGGTGATGAATAGGCTGCATGCCTGGATGATTGCCCAGCGTGAACTTGTGCCCGAAGGTTCGGCCATCAGCAGAGCACTCGATTACAGCCTCAAACGCTGGGCAGCGCTGTCGCGCTACCTCAATGACGGGGCCGTACCCATTGATAATAATTGGGCGGAGAACCAGATCCGACCATGGGCCCTTGGACGCAAGAACTGGCTCTTCGCCGGATCGCTACGCAGCGGAAAAAGGGCGGCGGCGATCATGAGCTTGATCCAGTCTGCGCGGCTGAATGGTCATGATCCGTACGCCTATCTAAAGGATGTTCTCACGCGCCTGCCGACGCAGCGGGCGAGTGAAATCGAGCAGCTGCTTCCACATAAGTGGCAGCCGGTTTAATCACGCAAGACGTGATGCCCGGACGCATACAGTGTGGGGCCGGCATGAGGGAAGGCATTCACGAAGACGCGCTACGGGCCATGCTCGAGGGCGGCGCGGTGCGCGAGGTGCTGGTCAGCCGGCACGGCGAAAAATGGGGTTTGGGGATTCGTCTGGGCGGCGCCGGATCACGCTGGCTGCCGATCCGCTCGCGGCGCGAAGCACTGCGCACCTGGGCCAGTTTGACCGCCGTGGGACGCTTTGCCGAAGCCCAGGGCGTGAAGGGGTTTATGGTAAATCAGAGCAGCATCAGAGCAGCAAGGGCGCGGCTCTGATGCTCCGCTTCCGACCAACAAAGGTCGGTGGCGATAGTGAGAAGCGTACTAAAAGTGGACCGTACTAGGAGCGATTCAGTTTGCGTCGATTCTCAGTGCGCGTATATAGCTATTCTGATTTTCAAGGTTGCGAACATAGCGCTCAATATGTAATTTGCTCCCAGGTTTTAGCCAATTGAGTGCGCCTTTCACGACAAACCCCAGCATGAAGTCTGCTCCTGTGAGTCGATCTTCGACTAAGAATCTCCTATCCTTTAGATAGTCGTCTAAATATGAAAAAACTTTATCAAATTCCGCTCCGGCGTAATCTTCGAGAAACTTGAGATCAGTTCCAGATTTAATTTCAAATTCGTTAAATACCTTCAACAAAAATGGCAGCATTGCTGAGCTTTCTGAAAAGTGAATCCATGTTAGGTAATCGATGTACTCAGCTGAATCTTCATCAGGCGCTAAGCGAGGCGCAAATCGCTTTATCAGAATTTCCATCATCGCACCCGACTCAGCAATAACCTTGCCATCTAACTCAATAACCGGCGATTTGCCGAGTGGGTGCATGGCCTTGAGTGAAGCGGGTGCTAAATGGGTTTTTTCATCGCGCTGGTATTTGATCAACTCATAAGGCTGGCCTATTTCCTCCAGTAGCCAGAGGATACGAATCGAGCGTGAAGCATTTAGGTGGTGAAGTTTTATCATCATTTTAACTCCGACGGGGTGTGCGCTGGCCCATTAGGCGCAGTGCTGATGGTGTGGTCATTAGACGGTGGCTCGCATGCTACTCGGTTACTAGTCAACCGGTCTACTACTGCTTAATTAGGCTCAGCGCTGCATATTTTGCCTACGGATTGGACTCCCTATGGTGCGATTTACGTTAAGGCTTGATTGGCTGCTGTAAGCGCCGGAGGGTGGCAGGCGCGTCTAGATTTAGCTGAATCGAGCTTTTCGATGCCGCATGAGGTGGGTGGCGGATTGGCAGTGTTGCTATAGTAGAGCATTGACATTCAAAGTAGACGACTGGTCTAATTTTTTGGTAATCTTCCGCAATGAAGAAGACTTACGATGATACGCGCCAACATTTACTCGACACCGGCCATCGCATGATGGTGGTTAAGGGCTTTACGGGTGTGGGACTTAACGAGATTTTGCAGGCGGCCAGCGTGCCGAAAGGCTCGTTCTACCATTACTTCAAGTCCAAGGAGCAATACGGCCAGTCCTTGCTGGAGGATTACTTCCGCACTTATTTGGCGAACATGGACGAGCGTTTCGCGGTAAGGGGCAATACTGCCCGCGAGCGGCTCATGGGCTATTGGCAGAAGTGGCTTGATAGCTATTGCGAGCCCTGCGATGAGCAGAAGTGTCTGGTCGTGAAGCTGAGCGCCGAGGTGGCGGACCTGTCCGAGTCAATGCGCATTACGCTGCGTGATGGATCAGATCAAATAATTGAACGTATCGCTGGCTGTATCGAGCAGGGGCAGCGCGACGGCTCGTTGCCGCAAGGTGATGCTTACCGAACAGCGACAGCCCTTTACCAGCTTTGGCTCGGAGCCAGCCTGCTGAGCAAACTCCACCGTAATAGTCGGTCGCTGGAAAACGCCAAAGCTACGACCTTGGCCATGCTGGCGTTTAATCAAGCCTGATGATGAGATTTCCCACCCGTAGGTGGGTGTTCTCTATCATATTTGTAGCAGACTGGTCTAATTAATTTGTGGCACCCCTAACCATTTCTCCAACACCAGCCCTGGAATTTGAACATGCCCCAGTCAAAGCAAGTGAATCGCCGCGTTGTTCTGGCGTCGCGTCCGCACGGTGCGCCTGTCGAAGCGAATTTTCGCATTGAACAAAGCCCCATTCCTCAACCTGCAGAAGGCCAGGTGCTGTTGCGTACCGTTTATCTGTCGCTCGACCCTTACATGCGCGGCCGCATGAGTGATGCACCGTCCTATGCTCCTCCGGTGGAAATCGGTGGGGTCATGGTGGGTGGTACTGTCTGCCGTGTGCTAGCTTCGAAAAATCCGGCCTACAAAGTCGGTGACTGGGTGCTGTCCTTCAGTGGCTGGCAAGACTATGCCCTGTCCGATGGCAGCGACCTGACTCCTTTGGGTAATTCGCCGACTCATCCGTCTTATGCCTTAGGCATATTAGGTATGCCTGGCTTTACCGCTTACATGGGCTTGCTTGACATTGGCCGTCCCCAGACTGGTGAAACGCTAGTGGTTGCGGCGGCTACCGGTCCGGTGGGAGCGACTGTGGGGCAGATCGGCAAGATCAAAGGCTGTCATGTGGTCGGAGTAGCAGGCGGGGCGGACAAATGCCGGCATGCCGTCGAGGTGCTGGGTTTTGATACCTGCATAGATCACCGTGCGCCGGACTTCCCCGAGCAACTGGCCAAGGCCTGCCCTGCGGGTATCGATGTCTATTTCGAAAACGTCGGTGGCAAGGTTTTCGCTGCGGTTCTACCGCTGTTAAACGCCAAAGCCCGTGTGCCGGTCTGCGGCATTATTGCGCATTACAACGATACCGATTTACCCATGGGGCCAGATCGTTTGCCATCTTTGATGGGTGCCATTCTGCGCAAACGCATCAATGTCCAAGGCTTTATTATTTTTGATGATTATGCGCACCGTTACGACGAGTTCTTTAACGAAATGTCGAGCTGGTTGGCGCAGGGGCGGATCAAGTATCGCGAGGAATTGGTGAGTGGTTTGGAAGAGGCGCCCAATGCCTTTATTGGGCTACTAGAAGGTAGAAATTTTGGCAAATTAGTAGTTCGCGTCAGTGACCACTGAATGCCTATTGTTGTGCTGACATAATTTTTGCTCTGCCACTTCACGTTCCTGAGTGGTAGGGCTTTTTTATTTATATATTCCAGTCCAATGGACGCAGCACTGGCTGCAGAGAGCTTTATGACTACACGCAGTAAAGATTTAGGTTGGCGAATTTTGGTGGGCTGTCTGGGGCTATACCCAACGCTCTTATTGGTACTGAGTTTATTGGGGCCGCTGACCCATGATCTGAGCTTTCCGCTGATGGTCTTGGTGGAGGTGGTGGTTTTGGTGCCTTTCACTCAGATCATCTCCTTTCCGCTGGCAGGGTGGCTGGTTTCTCGTTTAAGGCGAATTAATCAGTGAGTACGTGGACTGTTTCAGTCAGCGTCACGTGCCATTAACACATTAAAAAGCGATGACTACAGTTGTCGGCATTAACCCAATTAGGCAGAGGAAATACCATGCAAACGTTAATCATCAACGGACAGTCGCAGCAGGTTGACGTTGCAGCGGATATGCCTCTGCTGTGGGTCTTGCGCGATGTGCTCGGCCTGACAGGGACAAAATACGGCTGTGGCATTGCTCAGTGTGGGGTGTGCACCGTGCATCTCGACGGCCAGCCGATCCGTTCGTGTGTGACTCCTATTTCGGCTGTGGCAGGTCGCTCAATCACCACCATTGAGGCCATCGGTGAGACGGCCGTGGGCAAAGCCGTGCAGCAGGCCTGGCTAGCGCATGAGGTGGTGCAATGCGGTTACTGCCAGTCAGGACAGATCATGGCAGCAACTGCTCTTCTGAATAGCCAGCCGACGCCCGATGACCAGGCGATTGATGCGGCCATGGCTGGTAATCTTTGTCGCTGCGCCACTTACACCCGCATTCGCACGGCCATTCACTGTGTTGGCCGTGTAGAGGAGGCGTGAGATGAAAAAGCCTAACGAAATGAATGTTCATATGTCTCGTCGTCGCCTCCTGCAGGGCAGCGGCATCGCCCTCGGCGGCTTGGTGTTGAGTACCTGGCTACCGCCCTTAGTGTCCAAGAGTGCAGCCGCCGAGGCGGCTGCCGCAGGCCGGCTGGGTGATCGCTCCGCTGAGGGTTACGGAGCCTTTGTTCGGGTTGGCCACGATGGCGTGGTCACGCTGATCTCGCCAAAAATTGAAATGGGCCAAGGCGCACAGACCGGTATTGCCATGATGGTGGCGGAGGAGCTTGAAGTAGGCCTCGATCAGGTCGTTATTCAAGAGGCGCCACCAAACTCGGCGCTGTATACCGACACCTTGCTGCAGTTTCAGGCCACCGGTGGCTCGACTTCTACCCGCTACACCTGGGAGCCGCTGCGTCGGGCGGG
This sequence comes from Pseudomonas sp. m6p, assembly GCF_055760375.1. Classification (NCBI taxonomy): domain Bacteria; kingdom Pseudomonadati; phylum Pseudomonadota; class Gammaproteobacteria; order Pseudomonadales; family Pseudomonadaceae; genus Pseudomonas; species Pseudomonas sp. m6p. The sequence goes on along the minus strand of NZ_CM147084.1, from coordinate 2,680,860 downwards.
CGCCACGGCGCGTATCCTGTTGATCCAGGCTGCAGCGCTGCAATGGCATGTAGCGCCGAGCCTGTGCCATGCGCAGAACGGCCAAGTGTTTGGCCCTGGTGGCTTTCAGGCTAAATACGGCGAACTGGTCGAGGCCGCGGCTAGGCTGCCACTACCCACTGACGTACCCTTGAAAACCCCCGAGCAATTCAAGCTGTTGGGCACCCCCGCGCAGCGCCTGGACACGCCCGCGAAGGTCAATGGTAAGGCGCGCTTTACCATCGACCTACAAATCCCCGGCATGCTGGTTGCCTCCACCATCACCTGTCCTGTGTATGGCGGGCGATTGCGTACGGTTGATGATGCTGCGGCACGGCGAGTGCCAGGGGTTCGCGACATCGTGCGATTGGACAATGCCGTGGCTGTTACCGGGAGTCACTTCTGGGCCTGTCAGCAAGCCATCAAAGCGCTGAAAATCGAGTGGGACTTTGGGCCGAATGCCTCTATTGGTTCTACGCATCTGGACCAAGAACTACTCGCGGCCAGTAGCCGTGATGGCGTGGTCGCTAAACGCACCGGCGACATTGAACAAGCCAAGCTACAAGCGGCCAGCCAGTTCGAAGCTGTTTACGAGCAAGCGCTGTTGTCGCATTCGCCGCTTGAGCCCATGAGCTGCGTGGCCCATGTGCGCAAAGATGGCTGCGAGCTGTGGGTCGGCACCCAAGTGCCAGTTTTCGCTCAACAGACAGCAGCCAAAGTCACCGGGTTGCCAGTTGAAAAAATCCAGGTGCATAACCAACTGATCGGAGGGGCATTTGGCCGGCGTTTGGAGTTTGACTTCATCACTCAAGCGGTGGCCATCGCGCGGCAGGTTGATTACCCGATCAAGCTGATCTGGAGCCGTGAGGAGGACATGACCCACGACCTCTATCGGCCGCTGTATGCCGATCGTATGAAAGCCGCCCTCGACGACAAGGGGCGTCCGCTAGGATGGGAACATCGCATTGCCGGCGCCTCAATTCTCGCCCGCTATGCCGGCAGCTTGCCACCCAACGGCGTGGATGCCGATGCCGTTGAAGTTGCGGTGGACCCTATCTATAGCTTGCCGCATTTGCAGGTTCGTTATATCCGCCAGGAGCCTAGCGTCGTGCCTGTGTCGTGGTGGCGAGGCGTGGGCCCGCTTCGCGGCACCTATGCCCATGAGTGCTTCATTGATGAACTGGCGCACAACGCAAAAGCCGACCCAGTGGCCTACCGCTTGGAGCTGATGGCTGAACAACCACGCGCCCAGGCAGTGCTGCGTTTGTTGGCTGAGAAGACTGACTGGAATAAGCCTTTGCCACCCGGACAGGGTCGAGGTGTGGCGGTCAGTGCGGTGTTCGGTAGCTATGTGGCCACTTTGGTTGAACTGGAGATGCAGGGCGACTTTGGCGTGCGCATCAAGCGCCTGGTCAGCGTGGTCGATTGCGGTTTTGCAACTAACCCGACGTCGGTTAAGGCACAGATCGAGGGCGGCACCTTGTTCGGCCTTTCCGCTTCGCTGTTCAACGAAATCCTGATCGAAAACGGTCAGGTGCAACAGACCAACTTCCACAACTACCGACAGCTACGTATCAACGAAGCGCCTGCGGTGGAGGTGCATTTGCTTGCGAGTCTGGAAACGCCGGGTGGCGTTGGCGAGGCCGGTACTGCGTTGATCGGCCCAGCCTTGGTCAACGCCCTTTACGCAGCATCGGGCCAGCGTATACGTCGTTTGCCGCTTAGCCGTTTCGGCTATTACCCGGTTTAAGGAGCTACTGATGAAATTAATAAGAAGCCTACTGATGTTCGCCAGCGGGGCTTTACTGGCGCAAGCGGCCAATGCACAAGAGGATTCCCTCGCTAAAGGCGAATACTTGACGCGCGCCGCCAACTGCGTGGCTTGCCATACCGTGTCAGGTGGTAAACCGTTCGCAGGTGGCGTCGAGTTTAAGCTACCGTTCGGCTCGCTGTTTTCGCCCAACATCACCCCGGACACGCAAACAGGCATCGGCGCATGGACGAATGAAGAGTTTGTAAGCGCGTTGCAGACCGGCGTGGGCCGTGATGGAAAACACTACTACCCGGCGTTTCCCTATACTTCCTACAGCAAAATGTCTCGAGATGACATCCTCGCCATCAAGACCTATCTCGACAGCCTAGAACCTGTCGAGCAGGCACCGCGCGAAAACCAAATTGGCTTCCCGTTCAACCAGCGTTGGGGCATGGTTCTTTGGAATTCCCTCTTCCTTAACGATGAACCATTCCAAGCGGACAGCCAGTACTCTGCCGAGCGCAATCGCGGCCAGTATCTAGTAGAAGGGCCCGGGCACTGCGGTGAATGTCATTCGCCGCGTAACTTGTTCCAGGCGGTCAGTAACGATCGTTCGCTGGCCGGCAACCTTATCCAGGGTTGGAATGCTTACAACATCAGCGCTGACCCGGTGCATGGCATCGGTGCCTGGCCCACGGACGTACTGGCCAACTACTTGAAAGACGGGGCAGCGCCAGGCTTGGGTTTGTCCGCTGGGCCTATGACCGAAGTAGTCGAGCACAGTTTGCGCTATCTGACCGACGCCGACCGTCACGCGATCGCCGTGTTCCTCAAAGACTCACCCGCGCGCAGCGAAGGTGTGGCTCGTCCGCAGCAGGCAGCGCTTGCGGAGCAGGGCAGTGGCAATCCACTCGGCAATAAGTTGTTCGCTGGAGCTTGCGCCAGTTGCCACCTCTGGAACGGCACTGGCAGTCAGAGCCAAACGGCTATGCTGCTAGGTTTGAAGACAGTCAACGACCCTACCGCAAGCAACTTGCTCGGCGTCCTGTTGAGCGGGCATGGCTCGGCCGACGCCCAAGTAAACCGGCGCATGCCGTCGTTCGGGCGCATTTACACCGACCAAGAATTGGCTGCGCTGAGCAGCTTCATCCTGCAGCGCTTTGGGGATAGTGGTGCGCAGGTATCGGCACCGGCTGTGGCCAAGCGACGGACTGAGTCCCTGCATTGAGTGGAGCTATGTAATGTCGGGCCTGAATGCACTGTTGGACGCACTCTTGGCGGAGCGCGAGGCTGGCCGCGAGGCGGTGCTTGCGACTGTGGTAAGGGTCGAAGGCTCTGCGTATCGGCGGCCGGGGGCGCGCATGCTGGTTTCGCGTTTCGGCAGGCCTGAGGGCACCATCAGTGGTGGCTGCCTGGAGGCGGAAGTGGCTAAAAAAGCTTGGTGGCTGACCGAAACCGGGCCGACGTTGCGTAGTTACAGCACCGCTGAAGCGGATGAAGCCAGCGAGGAAGCGCTGAGCTTCGGCCTGGGCTGCAACGGTAAGGTTCACGTGCTGTTCGAGCGTCTACCGGCCAGCGGCCCGTGCGCGTTGGTCGATGCCTTGCTCAGCGTGCGCGATACCCATCAACCGGCGGCCATTGCCACAGTGATTGCCAGTCCAGCGGGTGTTTCGCCACGGTTAGGCGAGCGCTTGTTCTTAGTGCCCGGGCAGCGCGCCGCGGGTGAGCTGCGGCACTCGGTGTTGGCTGAGCAGATCAGCTCGGATTTGCAACAAACCCTGGTACGCGGCAAGTCATCCCGCTGTCTCTACCCGAATGGTTCTGACGAGATGGACGTGCTCCTGGAGTACATACCGCCTGTGCTGCGTCTGGTGATATTCGGTGCGGGCCACGATGCCCAGCCGCTGGTGCGCATGGCCAAACTGTTAGGCTGGCATGTCACGGTGATCGACGGGCGGGCGCACTTCGCCCGAGTCGAGCGCTTTGCCGACGCTGACCAGGTGCTGGTTGGCGATGTCGAACAGCCTTTCGCCTACCGCGAACATGTGCGTGGGGCCGCGGTGGCGGTGATGACCCACAGCCTGGTGCAAGACGCGCATTGGTTGCAGGGCGTGCTGCACAGTGAACCCTGCTATGTCGGCCAGTTAGGCCCGCGCGAGCGCACCGAGCGCCTGTTAGCCGGCATCCACGAGCATTTGGCTAAACCACAGGACGAGCTGCCGGGGCTGGATTATTTGCATTACCCGATTGGCTTGGACCTGGGCGGCGACACTCCGGAAAGCGTAGCCATGGCCATGCTCGCGGAAATTCAGGCGGTGCTCAATGGCCGCAGTGGCGGCAGCCTGCGCTTCAGGTCTGCGAGCATCCATGACAGCGATCCTGTGGTGGTTGGCCGGGATGAAGCGGATGTTGTTGCAGAGGGTTGTCGGCATTTCGCCGTGCAGCGTTGACGATTTATAAAGCGAGGACCCCATCAGCATGAGTGAAGCCATAAGTGTTGTAGCGATATTGACAGCCAAGGAAGGTAAAACCTCGGAGGTTGAGCGGGTCTTGCGCGCCTGCGTGCAACCATCGCGCGCCGAAGACGGTTGCCTGTCTTACGTCCTGAGTCGTTGCATTGAGCAGGCCGGGCGTTTTGTCTTCGTCGAGCGCTGGGCCAGCCACGAGGCGATAGCGCGCCATCGGCAGATGTCGCATTACACGGTCATGGCCAAAGCGCTTGACGAGCTGCTGAGCGATCGTCAGGTTTATGTGCTTGAAACGCTGGCGGAGAACATCGAACCCTCCACTGATTCCCACGCGGGCGTTGTCGGGTGATTGTTGATCGACATGGCCGGCGTTTCCGCAAACTGCGCCTGAGCCTGACCGCTGCCTGCAATTACGCCTGCACCTACTGTGTGGCCGATGGCCGTCGGTTAGTGGCGGCGCGGGATGAATTGACGGCCGCGTCGATGCTGCGGGCCGTTGAGTTGCTCAGGGATGTTGCCGGTGTTGAGGAGCTGCGCATTACCGGCGGCGAGCCGCTGCTGAGCGACAGGCTGGAGCCCTTTCTCCGGGGGATAGGCGTATTGGGGTTGCAGGACATTAGCCTGACCACCAATGGCCAGTTATTGGCGGGCAAGCTGCAGTTATTGCGCAGCGCGGGTATCCGGAGGCTCAATGTTTCCCTTGATACGCTTGACCCGAGCGCCTTCCGCAAGATCGCCAAGGGCGGCGACCTGCAAACTGTGCTGAGCGGGATCGAGCAGGCGCGCCGAGCCGGCATGATCATCAAGATCAACATGGTCCCGATGCGAGGCAGCAACCTCGACCAAGTTATGCCCATGCTGGGGTTCTGTTTGGAGCAGGGATACGAATTGCGCTTTATCGAACTTATGCGGATGGGCCATTTGGCCCAGCATGCAGAGGCTTTCTGCACACAGTTCGTCGGCCAGCGCGAGCTGCTGGAGCTTATCGGTGAGCGTTATGAATTCACCCAGGCTGAGGCACCAGTAGACTCCACCGCGCTGCGTTATAGCGTTGGCGAGAGTGGGGCATTTGGCATTATTGCCAACGAAAGCGTGCCATTTTGCCGTAGCTGTAGCCGCCTGCGTTTGTCGTCTACAGGCTGGTTATACGGATGCCTGTCCTCGAATCGCGGACATTATATGGGTGAACTGTTGGAGCTGCCGAGTGAACAGGCGCACCCGCAGCTGGCCGGTTTGCTCAGCCAAGCGCTGGGGGACAAACAGGACGCAGCGTTTACCGGCAGCGCGCTGATTATGAAGTCGCTGGGTGGCTGAGGTCAGCGGGCTTGTCGACGTCTTGCAGAATGCCGCTGTCATTGAACGTCACTTCAATCACATGCTGCGCATGGGTGGCTATTAAACCCTTGGCCCCATTCTCCCCTTGCAGTTGCATCAGCTCCGGCCAAAAGCGCCGGCCGAACAACACCGGGTGTCCGCGCTGGCCATCGCAGTAAGCGACAACAATATGTTCAGCGTGCGCATGCGCGCGCAGCTGCAGCAGCGTTGCGAGAGAAACCCACGGCATATCCCCGAGCAGCACCGCCACCGCGTCGGCCTGAGAGTGTGCAAGACTCTTAATACCTGCCGCTAGGCTTGAGCCCATCCCCTGTTTGGCCTGTGCCGCACGAACCACCTGAATGTACGGCGGAATAGCCAGGGCCTGCGCATCGTCTTCAGCCTTCAATACGATCCGAACATCACTGAAGGCTTCTTGCGCCCGCAGCAATGTTGCCACCAGTAGGTTGTTACCGTCGGCCAGCTTGGCCAGGCGTTTGTCGCTGCCAAAGCGTTGTCCGTAACCGGCGGCGAGTACTAAACCGACACACTCCGGGTAGCTGTGCAGTTCTGTCATGTTGAGATGTCCCTCATGGTTTGCCAGGTTAGTTATCTCCGCAGCGCTGAGTGTGGACGGGTAGGCAAGGTGTTGAGTGGCAATCAGGTGTGTCTCGCGAGTAAGGCTCCATTATCCAGACGCGGCATGACGGCGTAAGTAATTCTGCGCTACAGCGAAGTCGCTAGCGAGGTGGCGACCGCTTTTGTTGTGCCTGAAGAATACGGCCGTCAGGGTTAAGCCGTGACGGCCGGTGGAGCGGATTTACTCGGCGTAGGTCGGGTAATCGCTGTACCCCTTTTCCGTGCCGCCGTACATGCTGCTTGGGTCGACCGGGTTGAGCGGCCAGCCATTGGCAATGCGCTGCGGCAAATCGGGGTTGGCAATGAACGGGCGACCAAAGGCAATCAAGTCGCCCAGGCCAGCCTCCAAGGTTTCCGCGCCGCGTTGTGCGGTGTAGCGGCCGGCGTAGATGATGCGCCCGCTAAATACCTGCCTGATTTCGCGGCGGAAGCCTTCGGGAAGCGCCGGGGCATTGTCCCAGTCGGCCTCGGCAATCGACAGGTAGGCGATGCCGGCCTCTTCGAGCACCTTGATGGCCTCGATGTAGGTGCTGTGTGGGTCTTCTTCGACAAGGCCCAAATAGACCCTGTCCTCTGCTGTACTTTCAAACAACGGCGCGAAACGCACGCCTAGGCGGTCAGCACCGACAACTTCGGATACGGCCTGGATAATCTCGCGCAGGAAGCGCAAACGGTTGTGCAGCGAACCGCCATATTCATCGTCGCGCTGGTTGCTGTGGGCGGAGATGAATTGGTTGACCAGATAACCGTTGGCGCAGTGAATTTCCACACCATCAAAGCCTGCACTCAATGCATTGCGCGCGGCCTGCGCGTACAGCTGCACCAGTTCTTTTACCTCGGCATTGGCCAATGCGCGAGGTACCGAAGGCTCGGCTAAAGTACCTGCACCTGGACCGGTTTCAATAAATACTTTGACGTTGTTCGCAGCAATAGCCGAAGGCGCTACTGGCGCGGCACCATTAGGCTGCAGCGAGATGTGCGATACCCGGCCGACGTGCCAGAGCTGGGCGAATATGATGCTGCCAGCGGCATGCACGGCATCGGTGACGTTGCGCCAACCTTCGATTTGTTCTTGGCTATGAATGCCTGGCGTCCAGGCATAACCTTGGCCACGGGGTTCGATCTGGGTGCCTTCTGTCACCATAAAGCCCGCCCCAGCGCGTTGCTGGTAATAGGTGGCCATCAATGGGTTCGCGATATTACCTGGCTGTGTGCTGCGCGAGCGGGTCAAGGGTGGCAGAACTATACGGTTGTTGAGCACATAAGGGCCCAGCTGCACTGACTGAAAGAAACGACTTGTATCCATTTTGTGAATTCCTGGTTAGGCCCGCGGCAACCGAAATGGCGCGGGCGAAAGTTGGTATATGCCAGTACTGGTAGAGGCATTAGCCTTACGCGGCCTTAGGCCAGTAGTTTCAGCAAGGCGTGCGCAGTGGCTGCGGAGGAAGCCGGGTTCTGGCCTGTGACAAGCAGCCCGTCGGTTACAACATGGACCTGCCAGTCGGTGTTTTTGCTGTAAATACCGCTCTGCGCCTTGAGCATGTCCTCGACCAGAAACGGCACCACCTGAGTCAGGCCCGCGGCGTCTTCCTCGCTATTGCTGAAACCGGTGACCGCTTTGCCTGCGATCAGTGGCTTACCGTCGCTGCCCTTGACGTGGAGCAATACCGCCGGCGCGTGACAAACAGTTGCGATCGGCTTGCCGGATGCGTTGGCGTGCTCGATCAGGGCGATGGACGTGACATCTTCGGCAAGATCCCACAGCGGGCCATGGCCGCCGGGGTAGAACACAGCATCAAACTCGGCGCTGGAGAGGTCACTGAGCGTTCGCGTATTTGCCAACGCTTTCATGGCGGCGGTATCGGCCTCAAAGCGACGAGTGGCGTCGGTCTGGAAGTCGGGCTCGTTACTCTTCGGATCCAGCGGTGGCAGGCCGCCTTTTGGCGATGCCAGAGTCAACTGCGCACCGGCATCGAGGAAGGCGTAGTAAGGCGCGGCAAGCTCTTCAAGCCAGAAGCCGGTCTTTTCGCCCGTGTCGCCCAGTTGGTCGTGGGAGGTTAAAACGACGAGGATTTTCATGCGGTTTACCTTTTGCTTCAATACGCGGGTTGGCGTTTTTCAGTTAATTGCTGCGCCGCTAATTAATGGGCGCATCGAAGAGGGCTTAGAGACTCGCCTCTAAAATCTGGCGGCTGACGTCTAGGGTGACGTTGCTGTGTTCACCCAGTGCCGTCAGGCGGTGAGCATCTAGCTGCTTGAGCAATCCGTCGATGTCGTCCGCGTCGAGTTGGTAAGCTGCTAGGCGCGTGGGTAAGCCCAGGCTCTCGAAGAACGTCCGGGTCTTCTGGATGGCGGCATCAATGCGCTGCTCGTCATTACCTTGACTGATGTGCCATACCCGCTCGGCGTATTGCAGCAACTTGGCGCGCTTGGCCTCACGGCGAACCTCTAGGTTGGCGGGCAATACGATTGCGAGCGTGCGTGCGTGATCGATGCCGTGCAGTGCGGTCAGCTCATGGCCGATCATGTGGGTGGACCAGTCCTGCGGCACGCCCGCGCCGATCAGGCCATTGAGCGCTAAGGTAGCGGTCCACATGAGGTTGGCGCGGGTGCTGTAGTCCGCGGACTCTTTCAGTATTTGCGGGCCGATTTCGATCAGTGTTTGCAGCAGCCCCTCAGCGAATCGGTCCTGAACCCGGGCATCCACCGGGTAGGTCAGGTACTGCTCCATCACATGCACGAACGCGTCGACCACACCGTTTGCCAGTTGGCGAACAGGTAGGGTTTGCGTCTTACTGGGGTCGAGAATCGAGAACTGCGGGAACACATGGACGCTGCGAAAGGGCAGCTTGGCTTGCGTCGCCCGGCGAGTGACCACTCCGCTATGGTTCATTTCAGAGCCGGTGGCGGGAAGCGTCAGCACGTTAGCGAACGGAAGCGCTTGGCGGATTCCTGCCCCGCGTGTTTCCAAAATGTTCCAGGCATCGCCCTCGTAACCGACCGCAGCCGCGACGAACTTGGTGCCGTCGATCACCGAGCCACCACCCACTGCGAGCAGGAAGTCCAGCTGCTGCTCACGGACCTGCGCCACGGCCTGCATCAAGGTTTCGTAGCTTGGGTTCGGTTCTATACCGCCGAACTCCTGTACATGCCGGGCACCCAGCGCTTCATTTACTTGCGCCAGGGTGCCGGTCTTGCGAGCGCTCTGGCCGCCGAAAAGCACCATTACGCGTGCATCGGTCGGCACCAAATCATCCAGGCGGGCGATCGTGTCGGGGCCAAAGACAATGCGGGTGGGATTGTAGAAGTCGAAATTAAACATGCAGCTACCTATAAATAGACCAGTCTGCTATTCGATGTGCAGAGCTAGATGCGCTACCTGTCGCGGCTTAGCCTTATTCATTGGCTGATGCGAGCATTCGTTGGTCTGGATTAGGCAGCTGGCTACAATATAGGTAGAAATAGACCAGTCGTCTACATTTAACATCATTTTTTCTCGGTAACTCACCCTTAGGGCTCGGCAGGCACGGTTAAACATTGGTCAGTTATGGCGTTTTAATAGTTGTCATAGACCGGGGAATTTTGCCGGCTGGGGGGTAATCCATATTGCTCGACAGCCTGGTCGCCATGGCTATCGGTTGTCTGCGTCCATCCGCTTGCGACTGACAGGCGGGCCATACAGCATCGGGGCTTTGTCAACAATCCTCACGCTGTGTGTACCCTATGTTCCATTATAAGCAGTCTCGTTCGCTTATCTGACTCGGCTTTGCCGTCAGACAGCATCGGCAGCGTGATCGAATCAATGGAAAATAAATCCCTTAACGGTTCGCTGGGTAAAGGCCTGCTAGCTACGACCGACCGCTTAGGGTTGTCTGTCGCACCAAGCCATAACTGTCGCTTAATTCCTAAGTTATGCGACAGTTTCACATACTGTCATTTTCAGAAGACGACTGCACCAATCAACGAGACATGAAGCCTGCTGTGCATACGGCTCCTGACAGCCCGATATCAGGACTCCTCTGCACGAAACTCGTCTATGCTCAATACTCGTGTGCACCAAAGCGAGGCGAGCATGGCGACCGATACCGTACCGATTGCCGAGCGCGGCGTAGCCACCCTGTCAGAACAGGCATGGGAGCGTGCTCGCTGCCGCGCGGAGATCATTGGGCCGTTGGCGCAGTCGGAGACGGTCGGGCATGAAGCGGCCGACGCAGCAGCCCAGGCGCTGGGTCTGTCCCGGCGGCAGGTCTACGTCCTGATCCGCCGTGCCCGGCAAGGTTCGGGGCTGGTCACTGATTTGGCTCTTGGACAGTCGAGCGGTGGCAAAGGTAAAGGCCGCTTGCCGGAGTCGGTCGAACGAATCATCCGCGAGCTACTGCAAAAGCGCTTCCTGACCAAGCAGAAGCGCAGCTTGGCGGCGTTCCACCGTGAAGTTGCGCGGGTGTGCAAGCTGCAAAAGCTGCGGATGCCGGCGCGCAACACGGTCGCGTTGCGGATCGCCAGCCTTGATCCACTCAAGACCACTCGACTTCGGGAAGGCCAGGATGCGTCCCGCATCCTGCAAGGTGTTGGCGGTGTTCCTCCGCCAGTCTCCGCACCGCTGGAGCAGGTACAGATCGACCACACAGTCATCGACCTGATCGTGGTGGACGAGCGCGACCGGCAACCGATTGGCCGTCCGTACCTGACCCTCGCCATCGACGTGTTCACCCGCTGCGTGGTTGGCATGGTGGTCACGTTAGAAGCGCCATCTGCCGTCTCGGTCGGCCTGTGCCTCGCACACGCCGGTTGCGACAAGCGCCCTTGGTTGGAAAGGTTGGACGTGGAAATGGACTGGCCGATGAGCGGCAAGCCCGCGCTGCTCTACCTGGACAACGCGGCCGAATTCAAGAGCGAGGCGCTACGCCGTGGCTGCGAGCAGCATGGCATCCGGTTGGACTATCGGCCTCTCGGGCAGCCGCACTATGGCGGCATCGTGGAACGGATCATCGGCACGGCGATGCAAATGATCCACGACGAATTGCCGGGGACGACCTTCTCCAACCCTGACCAGCGCGGGGAATACGCCTCCGAGAAGATGGCCGCCCTGACACTGCGCGAGCTGGAACGCTGGCTCGCATTGGCGGTTGGCACCTATCACGGCTCCGTGCACAACGGCCTGCTCCAACCGCCGGCCGCACGCTGGGCCGAAGCTGTCGCGCGTACCGGCGTTCCAACCGTCATCACTCGCACCACGGCTTTTCTGGTCGATTTCCTGCCCGTCCTCCGCCGCACCCTGACCCGCACTGGCTTCGTCATCGACCACATCCACTACTACGCCGATGCGCTCAAGCCGTGGATAGCTCGGCGCGACCGCCTGCCTGCGTTCCTGATCCGGCGCGACCCACGCGACATCAGCCGCATTTGGGTGCTGGAGCCGGAGGGGCAGCACTATCTGGAAATTCCATACCGTACCTTGTCGCACCCGGCTGTCACCCTCTGGGAACAACGGCAGGCGCTGGCGAAATTGCGGCAGCAAGGGCGCGAACAGGTGGATGAGTCGGCGCTGTTCCGCATGATCGGGCAGATGCGCGAAATCGTGACCACTGCGCAGAAAGCCACGCGCAAGGCGCGGCGCGACGCGGATCGACGCCAGCATCTCAAGTCAACGGAACAACCTGTCAAAACCACGCCACCAGCGGACACGGACATGGCAGACCCGCAGGCGGACAACCAGCCACCTGCCAAACCGTTCGACCAGATTGAGGAGTGGTAGCCGTGGACGAATATCCCATCATCGACCTGTCCCACCTGCTGCCGGCGGCCCAGGGCTTGGCCCGTCTCCCGGCGGACGAGCGCATCCATCGCCTTCGCGCCGACCGCTGGATCGGCTATCCGCGAGCAGTCGAGGCGTTGAACCGGCTGGAAGCCCTGTATACGTGGCCAAACAAACAACGCATGCCCAACCTGCTGTTGGTCGGTCCAACCAACAACGGCAAGTCGATGATCGTCGAGAAGTTCCGCCGCGCCCACCCGGCCAGCTCCGACGCCGACCAGGAGCACATCCCGGTATTGGTCGTGCAGATGCCGTCCGAGCCATCGGTGATCCGCTTCTACGTCGCGCTGCTCGCGGCGATGGGAGCACCATTGCGACCGCGCCCACGGCTGCCGGAAATAGAGCAACTGGCGCTGACACTGCTGCGCAAGCTCGGTGTGCGTTTGCTGGTGATCGACGAGCTGCACAACGTCCTGGCCGGCAACAGCGTCAACCGCCGGGAATTCCTCAACCTGCTGCGCTTCCTCGGCAACGAATTGCGCATCCCGCTGGTCGGTGTGGGCACACGCGACGCCTACCTGGCCATCCGCTCGGATGACCAGTTGGAAAATCGCTTCGAGCCGATGATGCTGCCGGTGTGGGAGGCCAACGACGATTGCTGTTCACTGCTGGCCAGCTTCGCGGCTTCGCTCCCGCTGCGGCGACCTTCGTCGATTGCCACGCTGGACATGGCTCGCTACCTGCTCACGCGCAGCGAGGGCACTATTGGCGAGCTGGCGCACCTTTTGATGGCGGCGGCCGTGGCCGCCGTGGAGAGTGGTGAGGAAGCGATCAACCACCGCACGCTCAGCATGGCCGATTACACCGGTCCCAGCGAGCGGCGGCGGCAATTCGAGCGGGAACTGATGTGAAGCCAGCGCCACGCTGGCCACTGCATCCGGCACCCAGGGAAGCCGAAGCCCTGTCTTCGTGGCTCAACCGCGTGGCCCTTTGCTATCACATGGAAGTGTCCGAGCTGCTGGAGCACGATCTTGGTCACGGCCAGGTTGATGACCTGGACACCGCGCCACCACTGGCGCTGCTGGCGATGCTCTCCCAGCGGAGCGGTATCGAGCTGGATCGGCTGCGCTGCATGAGTTTCGCCGGCTGGGTGCCTTGGCTACTGGACAGCCTTGATGATCAGATTCCAGCCGCATTGGAAACCTATGCGTTCCAGCTCTCGGTACTGCTGCCGAGACTCCGCCGTAAGACGCGATCCATCACGAACTGGCGTGCCTGGCTGCCCACCCAACCGATACACCGCGCCTGTCCGCTCTGCCTGAACGATCCGGAGAACCAAGCCGTACTGCTCGCGTGGAAGCTGCCCCTGATGCTGAGCTGCCCACTGCATGGCTGCTGGCTGGAATCCTATTGGGGCGTGCCAGGGCGGTTTCTCGGCTGGGAGAACGCCGACGCCGAACCGCGCACTGCCAGCGACGCGATTGCGGCGATGGACCAGCGTACCTGGCAGGCACTGACGACCGGCCACGTGGAGTTGCCGCGCCGACGCATCCACGCCGGATTGTGGTTTAGGCTGCTACGCACGCTGCTCGATGAGCTGAACACCCCGCTTTCGACGTGCGGCACCTACGCGGGGTATCTCCGCCAAATCTGGGAATGCTGCGGGCATCCGCTGCGTGCTGGGCAAAGTCTGTGGCGACCGTATGAAACCCTGAACCCGGCAGTACGGTTGCAGATGCTGGAGGCGGCGGCAACGGCAATCAGCTTGATTGAGGTGAGGGATATAAGCCCGCCAGGCGAGCACGCAAAGCTATTCTGGTCCGAGCCCCAAACCGGGTTCACCAGTGGCCTGCCGGCGAAAGCGCCGAAGCCCGAACCCGTCGATCACTGGCAGCGTGCAATCCAGGCCATTGATGAGGCCATCATTGAAGCACGACACAACCCCGAGACGGCACGCTCGCTGTTCGCGTTGGCTTCCTATGGTCGGCGCGACCCCGCTTCCTTGGAACAGTTGCGCGCCACCTTCGCGAAGGAAGGCATCCCCCCGGAATTTCTGTCACATTATGAGCCTAGCCTACCCTTTGCATGCCTTAGACAGAATGACGGGTTAAGTGACAAATTTTGACGTGCAGAGCTTCCCGATGCAAACTGTCACATAATCGAACGTATTTGTGACAATGGGGGCGGTATGCTGATCGGCTACATGCGGGTATCGAAGGCAGACGGCTCCCAGACAATTACTCTGCAACAAGATGCTTTGATTGCTGCCGGAGTGGCAGCTGCACATCTGTATGAGGACATGGCTTCGGGACGGAAAGATGATCGGCCCGGATTGGCCGCGTGTCTGAAGGCCCTGCGTGAAGGCGATACCTTGGTGGTTTGGAAGCTCGATCGACTAGGGCGTAACCTTCGCCACTTAATTAACACTGTCCACGACCTTACCGCGCGTAGCGTAGGACTGAAGGTGCTTACCGGCCACGGTGCGGCCATCGACACTACTACTGCGGCGGGAAAGCTGGTGTTCGGGATTTTCGCGGCACTGGCAGAGTTCGAGCGGGAGTTGATTTCTGAGCGGACGGTCGCCGGGCTCGTCTCGGCGCGTGCTCGCGGCAGGAAAGGGGGGCGCCCGTTCAAGATGACCGCTGCCAAACTACGCCTAGCGATGGCGGCCATGGGACAGCCGGAAACCAAGGTGTCGGATTTGTGTGAAGAGCTGGATATTACCCGTCAGACGCTCTATCGACATGTCTCGCCCAAGGGCGAGCTGCGGCGTGACGGAGCGAAACTACTGGAGAGAGCCCAATGAGTTGCTCAGAATCCTGATTCTCAAGAGTATGACGCCCGATCAGAACGGGGTAGTTCATCTTGCCTTGATTCTTCAAGGAGAACTGCTCGTTATAGATCTGGTCTCCAATGCAAATAGTCATCTGCACCACCGGTTGGTGCTCGGCGCCACCGGCACCCCGGACTTTTAAATTACGCTCAACCTTATGCTCGAACGGACAAGTTGTTTTACCTTCTGTCCATTATGGTTCACCCTCAGTCACGCAAGCGGCTGAACACATAGCCGTGATCTTTTTGTGAGGTATGGCAGGCAAAGCAGGCGGTTGTCGCGTTGGTCCTCACGACGCGATTGCCGTCGATGTTTAATCGAAATGCGACCTCTTGCTGGCGGGGAGGCCCGACCATAGCTCCTCGATGTTCTTGAAACCCCAGTCGCTAGCCGACTCGCGGCCGACGATCTTGTCACGACCGGCCAGTTTGCTAAGATCAACCAGTTCCTGGGCAATGGGCATTTTCGTGCGGGTCGAGAAGAACACCTTGACCATGGGTGTCAGCAGTGAACTCTTGTGCTGCTCCATGATGACGCCGAGACGCCCACTTTCTAAGCGCACCAAGGCGCCAACCGGGTAGATGCCCACCGACTTGACGAAGGCCTGGAACACCTGGTCGTCGAAGTGTCCCTTCCATTCAGCCATCTTGCGAATCGCTATGGCGGGATCCCAGCCCCTCTTGTAGGGGCGCTCCGACGTGATCGCGTCATACACGTCACACACCGCGCCCATGCGCGCGAACAGACTGATTTGCTCACCGACCAGGCGATAGGGGTAGCCGGAGCCATCGACCTTCTCATGATGGTGCAGGCAAACGTCGAGCGTGAGCGCGCTGACCTGGCGGCTTTTCAGCAACATCCTGCCGCCCGCTCTGGGATGGCTGCGCATGATGCTGAACTCGGCGTCGGTCAGTTTGTCAGGCTTATTGAGGATCGCATCCGGTATGGACACCTTGCCGATGTCGTGCAGGAGGCCGGCCAAGCCTGCCTCCCGGACTTGGTCGGCCGACAGGCCAAGCTGGCGGGCCAGGGCAATCATCAATGCACACACCGCCACAGAGTGCATGTAGGTGTATTCGGCGGAAGTCTTCAGACGTGCCAGGCTGATTAAGGCATTGGGGTGACGCAGTACCGAGTCGGAAACTTCCTCCACCAGCGCCGCGACGTGCTCCAAGTTGATAGCTTGGCCCATGCGCGCCTCGTTGAACATCTCGACAATGGCGACTTTGGAGCGGGCGCAGAGCTTGAGGGCACGTGACAGCTCTTCAGTCATCCCGGCTAGAGGCGGCAGCGCCGTGTTGTCCACGGCTAGCAATCGGGCTTCGGTTTCAACCTCAACTTCTTCGAGCGTATTGCTTGCCTGGCCTTGGGCAGTGTCCTGCCCCTTGCTGGTGTCGATCCATAGCGTCGTCACATTGGATTTGAGGATGCGCTGTCGATCGTGCTCGCTATGGAGCAACCAACGCGCTCTCCAGAAAGGGTGGTCCATCCATGAACCACAAAGCTCATGGATGTACATGCCGAGGCGGACCTCGGTAACCGCGATACGTTTCAGCACGATGAAGATCTCCCCATAGGATTTGACCACACGTCTGTTATGCGCAGTGCCGATGATCCGGCTGTTCGTGAGTTCTACCGGGTATGACCATGCTCCTTGGCCAGCATACTCACCGCCTGCACCGCATTGCTGGCACCGTCGCTAATTTGCTGGATCACCGCGCCCGCCTGATCCGCCAGGTCGACGCCTTTAGTGGCCCGGTCACGGGTGCCTTCCATGCTCTTGATGGCTAGCTGTGTTTCGTTCTGGATCATGCCAATCATCCCGGAAATCTCCGCCGTCGAGCCACTGGTGCGTGCGGCCAACTGACGGACTTCATCGGCCACCACCGCAAAGCCGCGACCTTGTTCACCCGCTCGAGCGGCTTCGATAGCAGCGTTCAAAGCCAACAGGTTGGTCTGATCGGCAATTCCGCGGATGGTGTTGACGATGGTGGTGATCTGCTCGGAGCGTTCGCCAAGTTTGGTGATGAGGGCTGACGAACCTTCGATATTCGAGGCAATCTCCCGCATTTCACTCGCTGCTTGTTGGATCACCGTGGAGCCATGTTCAGCCGCTTGGCGTGTCTCGACCGAGATGTGATACGCCTCGCTAGCGCTCTGAGCGTCCTGCGCATGCTTCTCCATCTTGGCGGTGATGTCTGTAGCAAACTTCACCACTTTGCATAACCGTCCGCTAGCGTCATACACCGGGTTGTAGTTAGCTTCCAGCCACAAGGTTTGCCCGCGCTTGCCTACCCGTTCGAATTGCCCACTGAAAAACTCGCCCTGATTCAGGCGTCGCCAGAAGTCCTGGTACTCGCTGCCGTTGGCCAGTGCTGGACGGCAGAACAGTTTGTGATGTTTGCCCTTGAGTTCGGCCAGACTGTAACCGACCACATCCAAGAAGTTCTGGTTGGCGTCAATAATGCTGCCGTCCAGATTGAACTCGATGATGGCCATGGACCGGTCTATGGCCTGCAACTTATTTTTGGCTTCACTCTCCTGTTGTACCCACAAGGTGACGTCAAGGGCATACTTAACCACCTTCACCACGTTACCAAGCTCGTCCTTGACCGGGTTATAGCTGGCTTCCAGCCAGATCGTCTGGCCATTGCCGGCAATTCGCTCGAAGGTGCCCGACTCGAACTGGCCGGCGTTGAGACGGGACCATAATTGTGAGTACTCGCCACTGCGGGCATAGGCAGGCGTGCAGAATTGGCGGTGCGGCTGGCCGAGCACTTGCTCCAGGCGATAGCCCATGGTCTTTAAAAAGTTGTCGTTGGCCCGGAGGACGATGCCATTGAGGTCGAATTCGACTACCGCCATGGAGCGGTTGATGGCTTCGAGCAGACTGGCTTGCTGGGCGATGGTTTGTTGCAGGGCGCTGATATTTTTTTTATTAGAATTGAATAGCACGATGGCAATAGCTCTGAAGTGGAAACCGATGAAAGTCCGTCCATAGTGATCGCGCTTGCCAACCAAAAAACCTTGCTCATCGGTGTAAGCGGCTCAATGTCTCCGTCCATGGTTACCGTTGCAAGATGCTGAATGTTGGAAGTTTATGCAACGACTATTAGTGTCTATTTGCTACCACTCGTGTCCTGCAAGACGCTATTAGCATGAAATGTCCATCTGGCGGCATGCCATAGCTGTCAGTACCCCAGATTGACTAGCGTCAGGTTACTCATTTTCCTGACACACCTTTGCCTACAAATTTGCGAGTGGTGGGGTGGGGCTCGGATGTACATGACCTATAGAGATCCTCTCGTGCCAGCCCATGAGTCCGCAACAGCGAGGGCTTCCTCAGTAGTGCAATCGACTTCTGACCTTAGGTGCAATCGACTTCTGAAAATGACAAACCTGTTTTTGATGGTTATCCGCCTATGTTGGTTGGCTACATGCGCGTGTCGTCGGACTCCGACCGCCAGAGCACGGACTTGCAGCGCGACGCGCTGCTCGCCGCCGGCGTCGATCCGCGTCACCTGTTTGAGGATCGTGCCTCTGGCGCGAAGGATGACCGTGCCGGCTTGGCGCGGGCGCTTGAGTTCGTTCGAGCCGGCGATGTGCTGGTGGTGTGGAAACTCGACCGGCTCGGTCGCTCGCTGTCGCACCTGCTCGCCATTGTGACTTCGCTCAAGGACAAGCGGGTGGCGTTCCGCTCGCTGACAGAGAACCTGGACACTACGACGCCCTCGGGCGAATTCCTGTTCCAGGTGTTCGGTGCGCTCGCGCAGTACGAGCGCGCCTTGATTCAGGAGCGCGTCGTCGCGGGCTTGGCCGCCGCACGCAAACGCGGCCGGATCGGCGGCCGGCCGCAGGCGATCACTGGTGAGAAGCTGGACGCCATCGTCGCCGCGCTCGATGGCGGCATGTCTAAGGCGGCGGTGTGCCGCAACTTCAATGTCAAGCGCACTACGTTGATCGAAACATTGACGCGAGCAGGTTGGCGTGGTGCGGGAAGGACGGTCGATGAGCAACAAGAATAAGCTACTCACCGTCTTTTCTGACGCAGAGCAGGAAGCCTTGTACGGCCTACCGGACTTCGACGATGCTCAGCGGCTGGAATACCTGGCGTTGGCCGAATCTGAACTGGCGTTCGCCAGCAGCCGGCCTAGCCTGCAGGCCCAAGTCTATTGCGTCTTGCAGATCGGCTACTTCAAGGCCAAGCATGCTTTCTTCCGCTTCGATTGGCATGAGGTCGAGGACGATTGCGCCTTCGTGCTGAGTCGCTATTTCCACGGCGAAGCGTTCGAACGCAAGGCGATCACCAAGCATGAGCACTACAGCCAGAGGGGTCAGATCGCCGAACTGTTCGGCTACCGGTCGTGGGCGGCTAGCTTCCTGCCGCAACTGGCACAGCAGGCTGAACAGATCGTGCGGCGCGACGTAATGCCAGGATTCGTGGCCGCCGAACTGATCGTTTGGCTCAGCGAGCACAAAATCATCCGGCCCGGCCACACCACCTTACAAGAGCTGGTCAGTGAAGCCCTGTCCACCGAACGCAGGCGCTTGGGCGGCTTGCTGGCAGAAGTGTTGGACGAATCGGCCAAAGCTGCGCTGGGCCAGCTCCTGGTGCGTGACGACACCCTGTCTCAACTGGCAGCGCTCAAGCAGGACGCTAAAGATTTCGGCTGGCGTCAGATGGCAGGGGAGCGCGAGAAGCGCGCCACGCTGAAGTCCTTGCACGGGATCGCCAAGGCGCTGCTGCCCAAGCTCGGCATCTCGCAGCAGAACCTGCTGTACTACGCGAGCCTGGCGAACTTCTATACCGTCCATGACCTGCGCCACCTGAAGGCGGAGCAGACCCGGCTCTACCTGCTGTGCTATGCCTGGGTACGTTACCGGCAGCTCACCGACAACCTGGTCGACGCGATGGCCTTCCACATGAAAAAACTTGAGGACGAGAGCCGCACGGGTGCGAAACAGTCCTTTGTCGCCGAACAGCTGCGACGCCATCAGGAAACGCCGCAGGTTGGCCGCCTGCTGTCGCTGTACGTGGACGACAGCGTGGCCGATCCGACGCCGTTCGGCGAGGTGCGCCAACGCGCCTACAAAATCATGTCCAGGGAATTGCTGCAAAACACGGCGCAGCGCATGAGCGTCAAGCCACTGAACAAACTGGCGCTGCACTGGCAGGCGGTGGACGGCCTGGCCGAACGCATTCGACGCCATCTACGGCCGCTGTACGTCGCGCTCGACTTCGCCGGCACGGCCCCCGATAACCCATGGCTCGCGGCGCTGACTTGGGCCAAGAGCGTGTTCGCCAAGCAGCAGCGCCTATCACAACGGCCACTCGACGAATGTCCGGCGGCAACGCTGCCGAAACGCTTGCGTCCGTACCTGCTGATGTTCGATGCCGAAGGCACGCCGACAGGCCTGCATGCCGATCGTTACGAATTCTGGCTTTACCGTCAGGTCAGGAAACGCTTCCAGGCGGGCGAGCTCTACATTGACGATAGCTTGCAGCACCGGCATTTGTCCGACGAGTTGGTTTCGATGGACGAGAAAGCCGCCGTGCTCGCGCAGATGGACATCCCCTTCCTGCGGCAGCCGGTCAGTGCCCAGCTCGATGCACTGGCGACCGAGTTGCGTGCGCAATGGGTGGCGTTCAATCGCGAGCTGAAACAGGGCAAGCTGACGCACCTGGAATACGACAAGGACACGCAGAGACTGACCTGGCGCAAGCCCAAGGGGGAGAACCAGAAGGCGCGCGAGCAAGCTCTCTACGAGCAACTGCCATACTGCGATGTCGCCGACGTGTTTCGCTTCGTCAACGGCCAGTGCCAGTTCCTGTCGGCGCTGACACCATTGCAGCCACGCTATGCGAAGAAGGTAGCCGACGCCGACAGTCTGATGGCGGTGATCATTGCCCAAGCCATGAACCACGGCAACCAGGTTATGGCACGTACCAGCGACATCCCGTACCACGTCCTGGAGAGTACCTACCAGCAGTACCTGCGCCAGGCGACGCTACATGTGGCCAACGATTGCATCAGCAACGCCATCGCCGCACTGCCGATCTTCCCGCATTACTCGTTCGACCTCGATTCGTTGTACGGTGCCGTTGATGGGCAGAAATTCGGCGTCGAGCGACCAACTGTGAAGGCGCGCTACTCGCGCAAATATTTCGGCCGCGGCAAGGGCGTCGTCGCCTACACGCTGCTGTGCAATCACGTGCCGTTGAACGGCTACCTGATAGGCGCACACGAGTACGAGGCTCACCACGTGTTCGACATCTGGTACCGCAACACGTCGGACATCGTGCCGAGCGCGATCACCGGCGACATGCACAGCATCAACAAGGCCAACTTCGCCATCCTGCACTGGTTCGGACTTCGTTTCGAGCCGCGCTTCACCGACCTCGACGACCAGTTGCAGGAGCTGTATTGCGCCGATGATCTGGCATTGTACGAGAAATGCCTGATCCGGCCGGCTGGCCAGATCGACCGGCAACTCATCGTCGGTGAGAAGGCGAACATCGACCGAATCGTCGCCACACTGGGCCTGAAGGAAATGACGCAGGGCACGCTGATCCGCAAGCTGTGCACCTATACGGCGCCGAACCCGACGCGGCGCGCAATCTTCGAGTTCGACAAGCTCATCCGCAGTATCTACACACTGCGCTACCTGCGCGACCCGCAACTGGAGCGTAATGTTCACCGCTCGCAGAACCGCATTGAGTCCTATCACCAGCTACGCTCGACCATCGCCCAAGTCGGTGGGAAGAAGGAATTGACCGGCCGCACCGACATCGAAATCGAGATCAGCAACCAGTGCGCCAGGCTGATCGGCAACGCGATCATCTTCTACAACTCGGCGATCCTGTCCCTGCTGCTGACGAAGTACGAGGCAGCTGGCAATGCCAAGGCGCTGGCGTTGATCACGCAGATGTCGCCAGCGGCCTGGCGGCACATCCTGCTGAACGGGCATTACACCTTCCAGACTGACGGCAAGTTCATCGACCTGGATGCGCTCGTGGCGGGACTGGAGCTGGGCTGACGGAAATTTCTGGGATTCCGGCGTACAACCCCGTAAAATAGAAGAGTGAGCACTTGATTTGCTGGTGCTTTCAAACAACGGTGTTGTTTTTTTAACAGCCGAACTGGAAAGGGAGGCTGAGCTGCTCAGTGATCACTTTATCCGTTGGCTGATTTACGCCGGCATGTTCGCTACAGGCACTGAACGACAACGCAGATGGTATGGTCTGTGCGTTCTGACTCGTCAAGGATCGGCCAATGGATCGTTTGTCTAATTTGCTCTCGCGGTTCGGCGTGCGGGCCAATCTGTTCTATGACGGCGACCTATGCGGCTCTGCATCTTACGATGGCGCCGAGCGGCGAGGTTATATCCATCTGCTTCAGGCCGGCAGCGTGACGTTGCTTGGTCCCGATCGCAAGGATTTGCAGCTCACTCGCCCTAGCTTGATTTTTATGCCACGCCCCGCCAAGCATCAATTGTTTGCGGGTGAGTCCGATGGCGCAAAGTTGTTGTGTGCTTCCATGGAGTTTGAGGGCGGAATTGATAATCCTTTGTCGGCTTCATTACCGGACTGTTTGGTGCTCGCACTCGATGATCTGCCCATGCTGGCAGACACGTTGGAGTGGATGTTTGCCGAGGCGGCAAATGTGCATTGTGGAAGGGAAGCCGCGCTTGAGCGCTTATTTGAGCTCCTAATCATTCTGTTGCTCCGTTACCTGCTCGATCATCACCAGTTGCGCACCGGAATGATGGCTGGACTGGCCGACATGCGGCTTGCCCGATCGCTTTTACAGATGCACAACTCCCCGGAACATGCCTGGTCAATAGCAGAGCTGGCCAGTGAGTCAAATATGTCACGCGCTGCGTATGCCGTGCATTTCAAGAGTGTCATCGGACAGACGCCTGCTGATTATTTGTTGAGTTGGCGAGTTAGCCTGGCTCAGAAGCTGATGCGAGAAGGGCGCTCGATTACGCTGATTGCAGCTCAAGTCGGCTACGAAAGTCCTTCGGCGCTGTCTCGCGCATTTAGACGCAAGACGGGGTTGAGCCCTCGTGACTGGTTGAAAGATCTGGCGGGGGAAAATGATGGCAAAAAGGCCTAAGGCATTACTGCCTTAAGCCATTGAAAAAATTATGCATTAATTTTACGTTTTTCCAGTTCAACCAGCGAATGGCCTGCCACAAATATCGAAACAGCAAGCAACCCTAAGTCTTTAAGCAGAAACTGACCTGGCGCAACGGAAATCGCCGGAAACCCTAAACTAGGCTCAATGACGCCCGGAGTGGAAAACATAAAGCTAAGGGTTGTGAAGAACAGGCCTGCAGACAGAGCGCCTCCTACCACGGATAGTTTGGGCGACAGCATGCGGCCTGCGATCAGAGTGCCGATCGAAATCTCTAGTATGCCGAGCAGGCTGGAGAACATGTCGACCGAAAAAATGCTATACACCCATCCCAAAAGCGGGCTGTTGCTCACCAGTGGAACCAGGCCCTCGGCCTCGTAGTGGGTAAATTTCATGCCGCCGAACCAGAAGTAAATAATAGCGAGAGCCAAGTACGCGCCATAGATACCTAGCCCCATAGTTTTGGTTCCAAGCGTTAAGTGGGCCTGTACGCTGGACTTCGAGTTTTCAATGCCTATGGTTTTCATGTCTGAGCTTCCAGTAGTGAGTGAGAGTGTGTTGGCTGCCGAACGCCGTATGCGTTGGCGATGAGATTATTATGGCTGGCATCTCTAATCAAGAGGCATCAGAAAGTATTGATTTCAGTGCAGATCGTCTTGGGCGGTGCAATTCGCGATGAAGGGATCGCCGTGGAGAGCGATGAGTGCACTATTTCGATAAAGGAGTCGTTTTACATAGGTCGATGAAGCGCGTTGCGGCATCGCCTACTGTCATTTCTCAAATCTGACTATGGGGCTTGGGGCGAAGGGCGGCACTGACTAGGCTTAGAACAGCTACCAACTAGCCGCGCGGCCGCGATGCACAAAGAATGGTAACTGAGCCGTGAGTGCGGTGGGCGCCCGCATTTATTTCCAAACCCTACAGATACATCGATCTTCGACTTCAACCGGGCAGATAGCTGTTGCAGCAAGCCTATCAATCGACTTTGACGTGTTAAAGAGGATAGGTTTTCCAGGGTTGGGGAACAGCCAATGTCATCAACTTTGGAAATTATCCATAAATATCATATAATTAGCGCTCAAATCAGTGCATGGGAGAAGCCCTTTTGACTACCTATACCGCATCGCTTGACACCGCCAGCCAAGCCCTGGTTTGAAAATTGTACAAAAAGTAACCAGTCCGCTCGATTGTCCCGCCTTCATCGCCGCCCACCGCCAGAATCCTCAAGACTTTACCCGCCGACGCCAGCTCACCTTCAAGAACCTCGTCCTGTTCCTGCTCAATCAGCCGCGCACGGCCCTGCAAACCGAACTCGATCAGTTCTATCGCGTACTCAATCAGGCGTCGACTGAGACGCAAATGGTCACTGCGCAGGCCTTCTGCAAAGCGCGCAAAAAGCTCAACCCCGAGGTATTTGAAAGTCTCAATCGCCTCCTGCAGCAACAAATTGACTGCTTCGGGCTGCGCCAGAAGTGGCGTGGGCTGAGGGTGCTCGCGGTGGATGGCTCGACCGTGCATTTACCCCTGGAGTCGACCATGGCGACCTTCTTTGGCAGTCACTCTGGCTTTCCCATGGCTCGCTTGTCCACACTCTACGAAGTCGCTGACGGTCAAACCCTGCATAGCCTGATCGTGCCCCTGACCGTCGGCGAGCGCGACTGTGCCCATCTGCACCTTTAGCACCTGCCGGCTGACAGCCTGACGCTGTTTGACCGTGGTTACCCTGGGCACTGGTTATTCGCGCTGTTCGCGCAGCAACAGCGGCACTTTCTGATGCGCCTGCCCTGTGGCTATAACGCCCAGGTCAAAGCGTTTCTACACTCTGGCCAAGTTGAAGACACACAGCTTTTCGTGGCCAACCATCCTGAAGCACGTCTGTTCTGCTCCGAGGCTGGCGTTGATCCTGCCAGCCAGATCGAGCTGAGACTGATCCGGGTCGAGTTGGCCAACGGCGAAAGCGAGGTATTGCTGACCTCGTTGCTGGATCGAGAAGCCTTTCCCGCTGAGGTGTTTGCCGAGCTTTACCACCGCCGCTGGGGCATCGAAACCGACTTCCGTCGCCTCAAACAAACCCTGACGCTGGACAACTTCAGCGGCCGCAGCGTGACCGCTGTAAAGCAGGACTTTCATGCCGCTCAACTGTTGAAGAACCTGGCGCTGTTGATGCAGCACCTGCTACAGCCAGTCATCGAACAGCGCCACAAAGGCCGCAAGCTGCGATGGAAAGTCAACTTCACCCAAGGCGTGTCACGGCTCAAAAATACCCTGGTCGAGCTGCTGGTGCGGCACTGTGCTCAGGGGCTGAGCAATGTGCTGGCCTTGATGGCTAAAAGCCTCAGTGCCGTACGCTCAGGCCGTAGCTTTGCGCGCCAACGCAAACGCGCAGCCAGCCGAGGTTGTGAGGGCTACAAACCGACGCGCTGAAGAAACACCACCGCCCAACCTCCGTGCAAAAAAAAGCTGGCCACAAGCGGTCGGCATAGGCTCGTCCGGAGAACGAGAAATCTCGCCTAGACAGCCGGAACAGACGATGATCACATCACCGCCAGCCCAGTTAGACCGCCTGATTGAGCGGCAGAGGCCTGGTCATCGCCCGACGGCCATGGCGGCTGGCTGCTTCGGGGGGCTTGCCTTGGGCAGGGCTGCAGCTTAGGTTGATGACATTGGGGGAACAGCATGCCCTGCAGAACGACACACGTCACTTTTGTTAAATTAATAAGCTAGCTACCTATTGGGCATAACCTTGCAATTTGCTTCAATTTACGCACATGCACTTGCGACCTCAAAATGCAACGTAAGCCCCGAATATCTCCATTATTGTCGCCGCCAGCCTTAGTTACAGCTGCTATGATGAATGAGATCGAAAACTGAAATCCCCCACTAGAATTGTTGACTGGAGTCAAAATGAATAAAAAGCGGCCGGTTAATCTTGATATTCGAACCATTCAGCTTCCTCTCACGGCGCTTACATCGATTCTGCACCGGATTTCAGGAATTATGCTCTTTATTTTTCTGGGACTGATACTGTATATGCTGAGCAAATCGTTGGAGTCAGAAAAGGGTTTTAATGAAGTCAAGGAGATTTTTTCTTCACCTTTCGGCAAAGTTAGTTTCTGGTTGGTATACTCTTCATTTATTTATCATCTCGTAGCCGGAATTCGACACCTAGTTATGGATGTGGGTGTTGGTCATACTTTGAAAGGCAGCAATCGCGCCTCTACTATTGTTTTAGTAGTGTCGGGTGTTTTAATGGTTGCTGGCGCCGTATGGATTTGGTAGCTGTGGAGTCGTAATGCGTATTTACAAGGACTAAAAGCGTCCTTTAAAGCTAACTTACGAAAGTATTTATAATCGACGGTTCACGCTTAAACGGTTGAATCCTTTCGGGCTTCCGAATAGCTGTTAGCTGAAAGCTATCATGAGCTAAGTTTTCTGTGCATCATCAAATGTGTTAATGGGAGCGCCATAGTACTAGGTACAAATATGGCTCTAGGACAATGTTAGATGTTTTGGATTTTGAGGCGGATCGCTCTTATCGAAGATCGTCTAATTCGCTCTGAAGCGCAGGTTTTTTGAAACTATCACCTGGTTGGCACACTGTGCGAATCAACATCAGATATGAGAAAGCCAATCAGGTGAACACTACCCTCGAGGGCTCATCTGTCCAGTTAAAGCCTCGAGTCTTTCTGGGTGCGCAAAAGACAAGAAGGTTATATGGGAAAATTATGAGGCCTGGATACCATGCGTCATGGGCGTGCCGATGCTGTGAGTGACAGAGCGAGAAGCAAGTGAAAGTCCCTGAAGTAGGGGCGGGATGCGCCCGAGTGGCATTTTTTGTCTTAAGGTAGATCGCGTAGCTGTTCTTCAGAATAATCTTCAGAGCGTTGACGACAGCCATCGCTGTGCATTCCTCAAGAATAGAATGTGTCGGAAGGGTGGCGTCATTGGTGTTAGTCATCGCTTAGGATTTCTCAATCTGGCTTACACGGGCGCCTGTACCGATATCCCCGCGGATGGCGACGTATCGATGTTGAATTCCTCGCCAGACGAAGTGCAATGAGCTGCGGCTATAGGCTTGCGCAGCCTTAGATAGCCGGCCGTCGCAGGCGCGCCGGTTGGCCGGGATCTTCTTCTGCCCGTCAGGTGTCCGGTCGGAACTCCAGCACGAACGCTACGACCTTTTCGGCGGACATTTCGCACGGCTTCAACAATGTCCTATCTGATGTAACGCGGAAGAGGTTGAAGCTGACAATGTCAGTCCCGTCCAACTCCCTGGCGAACAGACTGTTGCGACGTCCGTCCCCAGATCGCCGGACGATCAAGCTGAAACGCCGGCCTTCATAAGTCCCTTCTCTGTATCCCTCCGCAAGCTTCGCGAAAGCGGCATCGAACTCGGAATGCTCCATGTCATCCATCCTTATTGATAGAACAGAGGCGCGGCGGGTGCGAGACCGCCAGTGCCGGGTCGCGCTAAGGTGCCGGGCAGATTCCTGCAGCCGACGAGGCCCGGGGTGGGCAGGATAATTGAGATGTCGGCGCCCGCATGGCTATCAGCGAAGTCGTCCGTCCAGTCTGCTAGGCAACGTCCACGCCTTTCCAGAAAGCGATGTAATCCCGGATACCCTCGGCATCCGGAGTGGGGGCGGGATAGGTCCAAGCGGCGTTCACGTTGAGCGCGTCACCCGCGCGAACATGAAAGAAGCGCGCGGCGCCTTTGATCGGACAGACAGATGTGTGCGGGCTCATCTCAAGCAGGCTCAGGTCGACTCCTGACGGTGGGAAGTAGTGATTTCCCTCGACGATGACTGTTTCGTCGCTTGTGGCGATAGTAGTGTCTTTCCAGATGGCTGAGACCAACGGACTCTCCTTTTGTATTCATCAACCGGCGAAGGCTCGCGGGCTGGCTGCCCCAAGCCGCACCTCCTCAGGTGGCAGGCGGGTTGCGTCCGAGAAGTTTGTCGAGCTCGCCTCTGACATCGAGCGCGAATAGCTCATCGGAGCCACCGATAAGGGTGCCATTGATGAAGATCTGCGGCACGGAGCTTCGCCCCGACGCTTCCGCCATGGCCTGCCGGTGAGCCGGATCCGCCTCAATATCGAGCTCCTTCCATCGCACGCCCTTTTCCTTGAGGAGCGCCTTCGCTCGGCGGCAGAACGGGCACCAATTCGTGGTGTACAGCAATACATCAGTTGTCATATTGCATCTCCGGCAGTTGCACGCGGATCGCTGTCATGGCGTTGATCTCCAATTCGCGGCGTTCAAAGATGGCGACTGCACCTTGGCCGACATCGGAGCAGATGCTGACGATTGGCCGCTATCCAGGCGACATGGCCCAAAGTGCTTTCACCGCCAGGCAGAGGCCGCACGCGCCTCCTGTAGCGCCGAGCCGATGCTCTAAGGTAACCGAGCCTCGATTGGGACGGAAGCGGTCCCGCTCGAATCGCCCATCATGCTGGTCGAGCATATCAGGACGACGGATAGTGCAGGAACTTTCAAATTGAGCTTGATGTCGAGCCAGGTATCGCGAGCGAAGGCGTTCTAGAGGCCGGGGGGTACGAAGACTGTGTTCGGCAAAACGGTTCACGTTGATCGCCAAAGCTTCCCAGGGCGCACGTCTACGATCGGCGCGACGTGAGATAGCTCGCGCCGCTAGCCCCCGTAGCGCTCCGTCTTGATGATGGAGGCGTCCAAGCCCGCCAGCAGCGCGCTATCGGTTGCGATGTTGACGAATCCGTTAGACCCGCAGACGAACACTTGCGTCGGCTTTCCCTGAAGCCTGGTTAGAATTTCTTGGACCATCATGCCGTCGATCCGTCGCGCAAAGTCCGATGCGCGAACCGGTTTCTCGCGCGTAATCGCGAGCGCCAGGACGAACGCCGGATCGCTGATTTCGATGCAATGAAGTTCTTCTGAGAAGAGAACGTCCTCGGCGGTTCGTGCGGACAGGAGCAACGCTGTCGGAACGGCTTGGGCCAATGCGCGGCGCTGCCGGATCATTGCCATCAACGGCACGAGGCCGGAGCCTCCCCCGATCAACAGAACCGGATCTATGGCAGGCTCAGGCCAAAGGAAATGGCCACCGAGCGGACCGCGAACTTCGATTTCGTCACCAATCGCCGCGATGTCGTGAAAAAACGGCGAAACTTCGGCATCCGGCATGCGCTCGATAGCTATCTCGACGATCGGGGTCGAAACTGCCGATGACGCGATCGAGTAGCTGCGCATTGCACTGTAGCCGTCGGGCGCGGTCAGCCGGATATCGACGTGCTGACCTGCGGTGTGCGCGAACGGCTTGCTCAACCGAAGGAAGAAGCTCTTGATACTCGGTGTTTGCTGGATGATGTCGTCGATCACGCATGATTGCCACGAACGGACTTGCGCTTCGTTTTCAGTCATGGGTGTATCGTTGTTCGCGCCACGGATCGCCGTAGATGTGATAGCCGTGCAGCTCCCAAAAGCCGGCCTCGTCACGCGTCGTGAATTGCAGCGCATTCACCCATTTGGCGGATTTCCAGAAGTAAAGGTGCGGCACTAGAAGACGCGCCGGCCCCCCATGATCGCGGGAAAGTGGCTTGCCCGCATAACTGAGGGCGACCATCGCTTTCCCGGAAAGCAGATCCGTCAGAGGGACGTTTGTCGAATAATTATCGTAGCAGTGCGCCAAGACGAAATCGGTAGGCCGATCAAGCTCTGCATCTGCAAGGATGTCTTCAATGAGTACACCCTCCCAAACGGTATCCAGTTTGGACCAAGAGGTGACGCAGTGAATATCCTTTGTCACCTGGGTCTTTGGTAGAGTGTTGAATTCGCCCCAATTCCACGTTTTGACGGGCTTCGGACCAATTTTGACTGTGAATTTCCAGTCGGAGGGCTCTACCCTCGGCGTAGGGCCGGCCGACAGAACAGGGAAATCCTCCACCAGATGCTGACCTGGCGGAATCCGATCGGACTGGTCGCCTGAACCGCGACCGGTGAAACCTCTGGTGACCATAGTGACCCCTCTTGCTCGATACGGCAGACCGAAGCCGGCCTTCATTTCAGTACTCTGCGTAAAGCATTTGCCCGCACATCCGCCGAATAAGCCAATCGACTAAAAATCAGATACAGATGCTCTATCATCGTAAAAAATCGCGTATCGAACATAGCGTCAGGCCAGCATGATTCCCAATACCCAATGGCTATAGGGTAGATAACCCCAAGGCTGCGTACGCTGATCTGCGGTATGCGGAGCGGAAGTTGCAGGTTCGCTCTCAAACGGATGGGCAGCGTGCAAAGCTCAAGGCTCACCAGCGCATGGTTGCCCAGTTCGCGCTCGCCGGCAGCTTGAGTATATTAAGGACGAAATGTCGATCTGATCTATTCTGGCTTCAGGAAATAGGGAAAATAAGGTCGGACGTTCGCGCACCGTCGCGACGCGCGATCATCCACTAAGCTTCTGTATCGGGGTTGGAGGATCAGATGAACGAGATCGAACGACAAGCGCCTGAGCTGCGGGTGCAAAAATGGATTGGCAAAGATGGGGAAAGTATCGCGCCGTTCAAACTGTCAGATATCGGGCCCGGCCCGAAAATCTTGTTTGCCTTCCAGCATTGGTGCCAAGGTTGCCATTTGCATGGGTTTCCGACGCTACAAAAGTTGCATGCAGCGTTGAGCTCAAAAGACGTGGGGTTCGCAGTGATCCAGACCGTCTTCGAAGGAACGCATGAGAATACCTTCGAGAAGTTGCGCGTGAACCAGCTCAAGTATGAGCTTCCTATCGTTTTCGGTCACGACGAGCAACCGACCGGCTCGCCGTTTCCAACCTTCATGGAAGACTACCGCACACGAGGAACTCCGTGGTTTACGGTTATCGACGCTGGCGGTAGCATTGTTTTCTCGGACTTCCATCTCGACGCGGAGCGACTAGTGAAGCAACTTGAGCAAGGTTAATCGTTGGAAGGTGGGCAATCATCCTGATTGCCACCCATCCCCTGATGCCCACTACAGGCGTTGCGCGCTGTAACTCTGTTGATCAGCGTGCGAAAACCCGGATCCGGATAGGAGGAGCGTCAACGATTGAATCAATCCGTTGGGAGAGGGCGGCTCCGCTCCGTCAGCTCGGCAATAGATAACCCATTCTCGCCGAGCAACTCTCTGATCCGATCGACGATATGAGCCCCTAGCGCCGCTGTCTTGGTCCCCCCCACAGATTCCCAAGATGCGAGTTCACACGCCGATACCTCGTGGTCAGCGCCGAAGTGCTTCTGTCGGTATGTCACCGCCGCCCTTCAATGATAAAGGCGCGGTAACGGGAACCGGCAAAGCGTTGAGCAGCGATGGTTTGGTAGGCGGGACTGTCATACCAGTCGCGAGCGGCCTGCATCGTCGGGAAACGCAAGATTACGGCCCCTTCGATGGGCGGCCCCTCCAAATGCTGGATCGCGCCATAAGCGGCGAGAAAGGTAACGTCGTGACCATCGAACGATGGTCCGACGCCTGCAGAATAGGTTGCGAGTGCATGTGGGTCGCTGGTTTCTTCCCGCGTAAAGACGACGAACGCTTCCATCATTAGGCCTCTCAAAGGTTGGATCTGTTGGCCATTACCACCGGTGATGGCCTCACAGTCGTCAGGCTGGCAACTGGAACCCGATTTTCATGAGTGCCTCGACGCACGCATCCTGATCCTGCTGATAGTTGCCTCCGGAGATGCCTATGCCGCCGATCAACTTCCCATCCTCCAGAATCGGATAACCGCCGCCGACAGCGACCATCCGAGGGCGATAGGCTAGCGGCGCCACTTTTGGATCGTTGGTCACATAGTCGTTCCAGACATGGGTCGGGAACCCAAACGAGGCGGAACTCCAGGCCTTGTCGATGGCAACATCGACGGTAAGGAACGGCGCATCGTCGGTGCGCTCGAACGCGCGCAGGTTACCGGTGGCGTCGACGACGGCGACGGCAGCCGGGATGCCGATGGCACGGGCCGCAGCGAGCGCCGCGTCGATGAGGGCGACTGCGGTTTCGCGGTTGATCGAGGCGGTGGCAATAGATTTGGTCATGGGATTCTCATCGCTGGGGCATAACCCGTTCGGCTTTTTGAGGTTGGACAAGATGTTTGGCGATCGCGGTCGTTAGAAGCCTTCGAGGACGATCTTGCCTTTAGCCGCGCCACTTTCGATCAGTGCATGCACCGTCTTCAGATTGGCGGCATTGATCGGCGACAGTCGCCGGGTCAGCGTCGTGCGGATTTTGCCGTCGTCAACCAGCGCTGCCATCGCATCCAGAATCTCGCCCTGCTCATTCATGTCGGGCGTGCCGTAGATCGACCGCGTGAACATCAGCTCGTGGTGGATCGACACCGCCTTGCGCTTGAAAACCATGATATCGAATGCCTTGGGATCGTCGATCAGTCCGAACCGTCCTTGTGGGGCGATCAGTTCGGCGATGTCGGCGACATGTTGCTCGGTATGTGTGGTCGAAAAGACGAAAGCGGGAGCACCGATGCCGAGTTCGGCGATCTGTGGCGCGAGCGGACGAGAATGGTCGATGACGTGGTGAGCTCCAAGCCCTCTTACCCACTCTTGGGTTTCCGGTCGAGAGGCTGTGGCGATGACGGTGAGGTCCGTGCGCTGTCGCGCGATCTGGACGGCGATCGACCCAACCCCGCCCGCGCCACCGATGATGAGGATCGCCTCCGCCGCACCGGGTACGGGCTTCGCCACGTCCAGGCGGTCGAACATCGCCTCCCAGGCCGTCAACGTCGTCAGCGGCAGCGCCGCCGCTTCCGCCCAGGAGAGCGACGCAGGTTTGTGACCGACAATCCGGGCGTCGACGAGATGGAACTCCGCATTGGTACCGGGCCGTGTGATCGATCCGGCATAATAGACCTCGTCGCCTAACTCGAACTGCGTGACGTCGGGGCCGACCTCGCGCACAATCCCGGCGGCATCCCATCCCAGCACCTTCCAATCGCCATCTGCCGGCGGCGTGCTGTTGCGGACCTTGTAGTCGACCGGGTTGACCGAGACGGCCTTCACCTCAACCAGGATATCGTATCCTGCAGCGACAGGCCGAGGCAGATTGATGTCGACCAGCGCGGCATCCGCGGCGATGGGTCCCGGAACCTTGTAACCAATGGCTTTCATAAATGTCTCCAGCTTGCTTGATCGGATGACGCGAATGCTCGTTAGTCAACTTCTTCTACATTGAGGTCCCGACTCTTGAACTGGGTCGCGGTAGCAGATTTCATCGAACACGTCGATCAACAGGCCCTTATGCTCGGTCGCCGGATCGGTGATCGCGTAGAGGGTGGAGGCGTTATCGCCATCATCACCGCTTCCGAGGCGAAACGCCGCGTCGACGCAGATGCCGCACGGACCGATGGTTGATCCTGGCTCGAGATCGACGAGATTGCTGTCCTTGACGCGCTATTCGCGGTCTTAGCCCTTGGCGATGAAGGACTGAACTGCTTGTAGAGCGTCGGTCAGCTGCTATGTCATGGACGCACCTTCATCTTGAGTTGGATTGGACAAGCTTCCGTATAAGGCCCGCTGTAACCGTCAGATGACGGCGAAGAAAACGATGGGCAGTATTCACAGCCACTTAGCCTTCTTGAAGCGCACAAATAGGAAAACGCACGATATCGCTATCACTCCGAGCACGACAAAGTATCCGTAGGCCGTGTCCAGCTCCGGCATGTGCTTAAAGTTCATGCCGTATATTCCAGCGATCGCCGTCGGGACTGCCAGTATTGCCGCCCAAGCCGCCAGCTGGCGGGTGATCACCCCCGTCCTTTGCGCTTCAAGAAGGCTGCTGGCCTCAAAGACCGTGGACAGGACAAGCAGGAGGCCGTCGACCATGGACTGCACGCGGTGGACATGGTCCGCGACGTCGTGGAAATATGGTGTCATTTCGGCGCTGATGCAGGGAAAGTGGCCGCGAACGAGCTTTCGCACCAGCTCGGCCATAGCCCCGAGCGTGCGCTGGAACCGCGTGAGTTCGGACCTTAGTTCGAAGATTCGCGCCACCTCTTCTGGCCCGAGGAAATCGTGCAGCGACCGTCGCTCCATCGCCAGGACGTCGTCCTCGATCATTTCGAAGATGGGCAGATACTGGTCGACCACGCGATGCAAGATCGCGTGCAGCACATAGTCGACACCCTTGCCGAACTGCGTCGGCGATGCCTCGAGTTGCTCCCGAAGTTTGCCCAGCGCTCCGGCATTGCCGTGCCGCACGGTGATAAGGTGATTGTGACCGGTGAAGATCGCCATCTTGCCGTAGCTGATCCGGTCGCCGACCAGCTCGGCGGTCTGCGCGACGACGTACAACTCATCGTTGTAGACCTCGAGCTTGGGCGGGCACAGCGGGTGCATCGCGTTGTCGATCGCCAACGGATGAAGATTATATGTCCTTTGGATCGCGAGTAGTTCCTCGGGGGTGGGTTCGCTAAGCGCGATCCAGCAGAAGCCCGAGCGACTCTCGCCCAACTTGACGTGCTCATCGAGCGCGATTTCGCGAACTCGCTTGCCTTCGTTGTAATAATAGGCGGCGATGATGCTCATGCTGGCCTCGCGGGAATGTGGAGGCCACGCTGGACGGCCGGTCGAGCCAGCCCGCGTCCAAGCCATGCGCGGACGTTCGAAAAGCTGCTGAGGCCAAGGATGTCACCCGCAGCGTAGAATTCCACCAGCGCATTCACCCAGCCGAGCGTCGCGATGTCCGCGATCGAATAGTCGTCGACGATCCAGTCGCGGCCTTCCAGCCGGCGATCCAGAATCCCCAGCAGACGCGTGGATTCGTCGATAAAGCGCTGTTGCGGCCGCTTGTCCTCATAGTCCTTGCCGCCAAATCGCAGGAAGAAGCCGAGCTGACCGAACATCGGCCCGATGGCCGACATCTGAAAGAACACCCACGCTAGGGTCTCGTAACGCTGGCCTGGTTCGGTGGAGATGAACTGACCCGTCTTGTCGGCCAGATAGAGGAGGATCGCACCGGATTCCCATAAGGCGATGGGTCTACCGTCAGGGCCAGCCGGATCGATGATCGCCGGTATGCGTCCGTTCGGGTTCAGCGACACGAACGCCGGATCCTTCGACTCGTTGTTCGAGATGTCGATCAGGTGGGGCTCGTACGCCAGGCCAGTCTCCTCAAGCATGATCGAGACCTTGACGCCATTGGGCGTAGGGGCTGCGTAGAGTTGCAGGCGATCGGGATGAGATGCCGGCCAGCGCTGCGTGATCGGAAAGGACGAGAGGTCTGGCATAAATCTGCGATCCTGGTGTTGCGATGGCGACTGACTGGAACGAGCCGTCACTCTGAAGTAGGGTTCGATGACCGCGTCGCTGAACGACGCGGTCACGAAGATTGCGGACCGGATCGGCGCAGTGGCAACGGCAGTGAAGCCTATTCCGCCGCGGTCCCGGCCGCTGGCTGTACGTCGTCAACCTTTTGGCGCTTCGGAAGCACCCAGCCGGGACGGACGAAGTGGCAGGTGTAGCCGCCCGGGCGCTTCTCCAGATAATCCTGGTGATCGGGCTCGGCCTCCCAGAACTCGCCGACCGGCTGGACCTCGGTCACCACTTTGCCATCCCACAGCCCCGAGGCATCCACATCGGCGATCGTATCCTCGGCGACGCGCTTCTGCTCCTCGTCGACATAATAGATGCCCGACCGGTAGGAGAGCCCACGATCATTGCCCTGGCGGTTCAGCGTCGTCGGATCGTGGATCTGGAAGAAGAATTCCAGGATGTTCCGGTAGCTCGTCACTGTCGGGTCGAAGACAATCTCGATCCCCTCGGCATGCGTGCCGTGATTACGATACGTGGCGTTCGGAATATCGCCGCCCGTGTAACCCACACGGGTCGAGATGATGCCGGGCCGCTTGCGGATCAGATCCTGCATGCCCCAGAAACATCCTCCTGCGAGAACAGCGCGCTGATGCATGTTAAGCCTCCTCTACTTGATCGAGATATTCACCGTATCCCTCGGACTCCATCTCGTCGCGCGGGATGAAGCGAAGGGACGCTGAGTTGATGCAGTACCGCAGACCGCCGCGGTCGGAAGGACCATCGGGGAACACATGGCCGAGATGACTGTCTGCGTGTACTGACCTGACCTCCGTCCGGACCATGCCGTGTGCGCTGTCCCGCACCTCGTTCACGTTTGCCGAAACGATCGGCTTGGTGAAGCTGGGCCAGCCAGTACCCGAATCGAACTTGTCCGTCGAAGCGAACAGTGGCTCTCCCGACACTATGTCGACGTAGATGCCAGGCTCCTTGTTGTCGTTGTACTCGCCCGTGAAGGGCCTTTCGGTGCCCGCCTCCTGGGTAATTCGGTGTTGCTCGGGAGTCAGGTGGTCGATTGCTGTCTGTGACTTTTCAAACTTCATTACAGTCTCCAATACTTATCTAGAGGGCCAGGCACGCTACCGCTAATTTTTTATGTCTCCTGATTTGCTCCTACAATGGTAGTGGGATGGCAAACGAGGTTTTACTAAGTGTTGGAAAATTAGAGATTTAAATTTCGCGTCTATTAGTTCTAGCGCAACTGAGTGGTTAAGCAAGTACGTAATCAGTAAATATTAAAAAAATAACACAAAAGCACGATTATATAATACAGTGTCAGTGTTTTATGATAATCAACAACGCCTGTCAAGGCAATCGCATGAAGCTCACCTGAGACCTAATAGTTCAGCCCGATAATCATCAGAGGTTGCAGCAATCAGCCTTCGTGCCTTGATGCCACCCTTGCGCTTGACCGGATCCAACCGGATCAAATTCAATGTAAGTTGCTTGAGAACGGCCATGTTGTGGGCAGCATGCCCGGTTCGGATCCGCATCTGATCGTCACCAAAAATGACATCCATGCACCAGTGGACGCGGTTCTCCACGCCCCAGTGCGCCCTGATGGCATGTGCGATGCGCTCTGCATCCGGAGCAAGACTGCTGATGTAGTAACGGCGCTCCAGGCTGGTCTGGTTGCCCACAGTCCGCTCGGACTCCAGCATCACGAAAGTGCGCAGTCCTGGCCAGCGTTCTGGCTGTGGCAGGCACTGGAGTTGGTCGAAAACATGGCTGCGACGAACCTCCAGCCGGCCATGGTCCTTCTCGACATGCTCGAAGTGCGCATGGGGTACCCGGGCAGGATCGCCGTCCAAAAAGGTGTCAGCGAAGTCATCGATCGCTTCGGCCAGCTTCGGCTGGTTTCCCTTGATGGCCAGCAGATAGTGCGCCCCGCGATCGAGAATGGCCTGTGCAATGTCCGGCTGGGTACCCATGGCATCGATCGTCACGGTGCAGCCCTCAAGCGCCAGTGTGGCCAGCAGCTCAGGAATGGCGGTCTTCTCGTTGGACTTCTGGGAGGTCGCCCTCTGCCCGAGAATCAGCCCTGAATCAGCCGCAAAAGCGCTGACCAGGTGCAACGGGGCCGTGTTTTTCTTGCCGGAGCGGCGACTGGTCTTGCCGTCTAGGGCAACCACTTGCGGAGAAAGGGCCGGTAGGATCGCCGCAACCCAACAGCGGAAGGCCTGCTCGAACTCCTCTGGATCGATCAGGCTGAATAGCCGTCCAAAGGTGTCGTGTGAGGGAATGCCGTGGGGTAGTTTCAGAATACGGCGGAACCAGTCCAGCCGCTGCTCAGCCCAGAGTTCGATTTCGATGAAGGTGTCAGCGCCGGCAAGCACGCCGCAGATAGCCACGACCAGTGTTTCGACCAGGTCGTGACGAATCTTGCCCTGCTGACGGGGATCATTGATGGCGACCAGAACATCGGAGATTGGTATGTGATGCGACATTGCAGGGCATCCTGAGTAGAGAGGCGCTCAGGATGCCCGCTGGGAAAGGACTCATTCAAATCGGCAGGCGTTCATGCGATTGCCCTGCAACGCCTGTTTAGATGCTGGTAGATGCGAATTTTTTGGCGTACAGTCAAAATTTTCTGATGGTTGCTTAGTGTGTTGGCGCTGATGGAAAATTGACCCACCCTGCCGATTGAAATTTGACCCAGGGCGGATTGCTGATTTTGTTACCAGCAACTGTGGATAAGTCTACCAGCGCAGCTGCTGTTGCCCCCACTCCTTCGCTAGCCCAGTTCAGTTGTTTAAGACCTGCCACACGCAGCCATGTAGCAGGCCGTCGTCGCCATGAAATCAGAACGGCTCATCGTCCTCCGGTTCCTGGCCGCCCTTACGCTTTCGCTCCCGTGATTTGATCTTGGCCTGGGCCGCCAAGCTACTGTGTTGCAGGCGATAGGACTCGTTACCGGTTTCGACGATGTGGCAGTGGTGGGTCAGCCGATCCAGCAGGGCGGTGGTCATCTTGGCGTCGCCGAACACGCTCGACCATTCGGCGAAGCTCAGGTTGGTGGTGATCACCACGCTGGTGTGTTCGTACAGCTTGGATAGCAGGTGAAACAGCAACGCACCGCCGGCCTGGCTGAAGGGCAGATAACCCAGTTCGTCGAGGATGACCAGATCCATGCGCAGCAGAGCTTGGGCGATCCGCCCGGCTTTGCCGTCGTGCTTTTCGCGCTCCAGCAGATTGACCAGATCGACCGTGGAGTAGAAGCGCACGCGCTTGCCGTGCCGGGTGATGCCGGACACGGCCAGCGCAGTGGCCAGGTGGGTTTTACCGGTGCCAGGCCCACCGATCAGCACCACGTTCTGCGCGGTGTCGGTAAAGGCCAGACTGGCCAGTTCGCTGATCAAACGAGCGTCTGCGCTGGAGGCGCTGAAGTCGAAGCCGGCCAGATCGCGGTGCATCGGCAGCTTGGCCATGTTCATCTGGTGGCTCACCGAGCGCATGGCGCGATCTGTGTGCTCTTGTTCCAGCAGGTGTTCGAGCAGCCACTTGGACGAGGCTGTGTTCGACTCACCCTGTGCAGTTAACTCCGCCAAGGCCGTGGCCATGCCGTGCAGGCGCAGCTCCTTGAGTTCCGCCATCAAATCACGCATGACCGACCTCCTCGGCCTGGCCACGCAGGCGGTCGTAGCGCGCCGTGTTAGCGACGGGGGCTTCCTTGAGCGACAAGTGGGTTTCGACGCTGGGTGGTGGTTCGGATGCTGTCAGCCGTGCCACGACATTGAGGATGTGTTCGGCGCTCAGGCTGCCGCTCTCCAGTACCAGCTCAACGGCTACCAGCACGGCATCGAGTCCGGCGACCGGTACGGCAGCCAGGACTTGCGCCATGATCCGGTCACCGCCGGCATGACGCCCCAGACCGTGCTTAAGCTGACGCAGCGGCGCCGGCAGATCAGCAAAGGGCGCGCCGTTGCGCAGCGCACCGGGCTTGCGTTCGATCAGCGGGAGGTAGTGCTGCCAGTCATAGCTGACCTGGTCGCGATCCAGCAAGCGGACATGGCTGGCGATCAGCGCGTCGTCAGCCACCACCTCGATTCGCGTCGGATACAAACGGCTGCTGACCCACTTACCCGCGTACTCACACGGCACCGAGTAGCGGTTGCGCCCGACGCTGACCAGGCAGGTGCTGGAGACCCGCGCAGGCCGCTCGACGTAACCGTCGAATGGCGCTGGCACAGGCATCAGTTCAGCGCGCTCCAACTCCAGCACTTCGGCCACACTCAGCCCGCTGTATTGAGGGTGCGTCAGCTCGTTCCAAAGCGCGCGGCAGCGCTGGCCCAGCCAGGCATTGAGTTCCTCGAAGGAGTGAAACTGGCAGTCCTGGGCGTCTAGCCAGATACGCCTGCGGCTGTCTTGCACGTTCTTTTCAACGATGCCCTTTTCCCAACCAGCGGCGACGTTGCAGAAGTCCGGATCGAACAGGTAATGCGCGCACATCACCGCAAAGCGTGCATTCACCGCCCGGCCTTTGCCCTTATTGACCTTGTCGACGGCCGTCTTCATGTTGTCGTAGATGCCCCGGCGCGGCACGCCGCCCAAGGCGCCGAACGAGCGTGTATGGGCGTCAAATAACATCTCATGGCCCTGGCTCGGATACGCCACAAGCCAGAACGCACGGCTGGCACACAGCTTCAGATGTGCCACCTGCATACGCCGGTAAATGCCGCCGACCAGCAAGCCTTCCTCGCTCCAGTCAAACTGAAACGCCTCGCCAAGAGCAAAGGTCAGCGGCACAAAGGCCTGCGACGCCTTGCCCTGTCCCCCTCGCCAGGCACGGATAAACGCGGTGAGCTGGCTGTAGCCACCGTCATAACCTTCGGCTTTGATTTGCGCCAACAGCGCCTTGGCACTGCGCCGCTGTTGCTTGGGGCGCAGCGAATCGGCTTTTAGCGCCTGCTCTAGCGTGGCGTGAAAAGGGCTGAGTTTGTTAAAGATCGCGCGGCGTTGGTACACCGGCTGCTTGGCCTCAGGTGCTCTGACCCACTTGCGAATCGTGTTGCGCGCCAGCCCGGTGCGCTTGGCTATCTCATGCAGCGACAGCTTGTCGCGGAAATACATCCGCCGAATTTTGCCCATCATTTCCATACTGATCACCCTGTGTTCTCCTGCTCAAAAATTGAGCAGAAGCAGTTGAACACCTGGGTCAGTTTTCAGTCGGCAGAACAGCCTCTACTGGGTCAGTTTTCGGTCAGCGGCAACACCCTGGCCCGCTACTCGTCCCCCGAGGGACACCTGATCTGCGACTACCGCTATGGCCTGAGGGAGGCCATTGCCGACGGGGTGTGCCGCGCGCCCCGCATCGTCCTTCTCGATAACCAGAAGGTGAAGCTAACTGAAGAACTGGAGACCGAGAGCACCGTCAGGCTGTTCCCCAGCATCGCCAAGCTGCTTGGTGAATCCCCCGTCACCTTCGAAGAGCTGTTGCGCCATGACGAGGTGATCGACCAACTGCTCGGCCTGGGATGCGCCAAGCTGGATGAGCTTCGCCAGATCAAGCCGGATGCAGCCGGCCTGGTGGTCGCCACCGATATTGAGCACGCCCAGCAGATTGTCCAGGCTCTGGAAGCCAGCGGGGAAGGTTGCCGCGTAGTGACCAACCGGACTCCGAATGCCCAACAGGTGATCAATGCGTTCAGGCACAGTGATTGCCGCTGG
Source organism: Pseudomonas sp. m6p (assembly GCF_055760375.1). Classification (NCBI taxonomy): domain Bacteria; kingdom Pseudomonadati; phylum Pseudomonadota; class Gammaproteobacteria; order Pseudomonadales; family Pseudomonadaceae; genus Pseudomonas; species Pseudomonas sp. m6p. The sequence goes on along the minus strand of NZ_CM147084.1, from coordinate 2,639,948 downwards.
ATCGTCGCTGTTGGGATGATCAGCGAGGGTACGGATATCCCCCGCCTGCAGGTGTGCTGCTACCTCAGCCGCATCCGTACTGAGCTGCACTACCGGCAAGTCCTGGGGCGCGTGCTGCGGCGGATGGGCGAGTCCGATGATCAGGCTTGGCTGTTCATGCTGGCGGAGCCAACATTGCGGCGCTTTGCGGAGCGCATTGCGGATGATCTGCCGGATGACCTGGCAGTGCTGAGCCGGGTGAAGATGCCCGCTGCCTCTTCTGGTTCGATGGCTGGTGGGATGGGGGCTACCTGCGATATCGATGGCTGCGGTGGAGGCGAGGCCGGGCAAAGTCTTGGTGCAGGTTTGGCGGGTGCCTACTCGCTGGGGGATTTTGCTGCTGAGCCGAGCTATCAGGTCAGTTTTTCTCAGCACTATCGGCAGTTGTTGTTGGCTTGCCTCTGATGGTCGGTAAGCAGTTAGCCCCAACTAGGGTGAGGCTGCCCGAAGTCTGACCGAGCCAACACAGGCCAGTCACCAGCCTTTCACCAATTCCGCGCCGAGCGGCCCAATGCGCTCTCGGGGCGTTCAGCTATTCGCGAAAGGCATCTCTTGGCCGATAGCTGGTCCGCTTTGTGCCACAAGCGGACGTTAAGTCGGTGAGTTATCTGTCTTGGCAAATCGGTTTGGGCCTAAGCCCTCGCTACACAGGAAATGGCGGCAACAACCTGGCCAGCAATAAAAAGCCGCCTTGCGGCGGCTCTATCCCTAAAGCAGTCATGCCCAAACTGGACGGTCAAAGGGAGGATTTCACTAAACAGGCTCTACTTATCGCTCCAGGGTTACCGGGGCCTGCGGGGCAATGTTCACCTTGAGTTCAAAGATGTCCGGCCGGGCATAATGGCCGACGACATCAAAGTCCAAGTTGGCTTGGCTAAGCAGATCCATATTGAGGTCTGCATAGATTTCTGTCTCGCAGTCGAACACCGGCCCTGCCAGTACTTCTCCGAGCGGACTTACAACCATGCTGCCCCCTCGCATCACGTAATCGTCCTCGTTGAACTCCAGGCCGAATGCATCGCGGTGCTGTTGTGGGTATTCACCAAGACGGATTGCCTGGCAGGCTGACAACACATAAACACGCCCTTCAAGAGCAATGTGCACCATGGAGCTGGCCCAGGACGGACGGTCATCTGCTGTCGGGGCGCAGTAGATCTGAACACCCTGGGCATACATGGCCTGGCGTAGTGCTGGCATGTAGTTCTCCCAGCAAATCACGCTCCCCAGGACGCCAAAATCAGTTTCTACAGGCTCGATTGTCGAGCCATCACCGAAGCCCCAAATTAGTCGTTCCTGGCCGGTGGGCATCAGCTTGCGGTGGTAACCGGCAATACCCCGGCCTGGGGCGATGGTGACCGCGGTGCAGTAAAGGGTGCGACCGAAGCGCTCGATTACACCAATCACAGTGGTAACCCCTGTGTGCTCGACACTTTCAGCAAGCAATGCCAGTTCCGGCCCATCCAGCGTCACAGCCCCATCGACATAGCGTTGGTACAGCTCACGCCCGCTGATGCTGCGATTACCCACTACGCTACCGAAAGCTATCCCCTTGGGATATCCGCCAATGAACGCTTCAGGGAATACGGCCAGCCTTGCACCTTGATCTGCTACGCGCCGCAGAATTGTGGAAGCCTTTTCAACGCTGGCTGCAGGATCATAAGGAACAGAGGCGGCCTGGATGACTGCAATTTTGGTCATGAAAAACTCCTGAGGGCAGTAAGAACCTAGAAACGTGTGATGTCGTTGTCGCGGGTTTCCGGCAAGGTCTTCCACAGCACGATGAGGCATGCCAGCGAGACGGCTGCTAGATAGGCGGCAGGGATGTTCGCGTCGCCAGCCTGGCTAATCAGGGCGGCGGCAATGAAGGGGCCTGGGCCTGCGAGTGTCGCCAGGGCCAGGTTGTGACCGAGCGCTGCTCCCGTGGAGCGGATGGACGCTGGAAAGACTTCAACCAGCAGCACCACATCCATCACCGCAGTTACAGCCACAAGTAGTCCCAGAACGATCAATCCTGCGAGGATTGCCACTGGGTTGCCGGTGTTGAGCAGCAGGAAGATTGGATAGGCCAGTACAGAGAGTGCGGCAGCAGCACTGAGCAGCAGCTTGCGTCGCCCGATGCTGTCGCTGAGCCGGCCGATCAGTGGATTGGCAATGACATAGACAACCAGCGCGATGCTGCACAGCCATAGTGCATTGCTTCGTGGTAGCCCAACGGTAGTGACCAGGTGGTTATTGGCGTAGGTGATGAAGTAGTAGAGCGAGACGCCGAACAGCGCTGAGAAGGCGAAAGTAGTGATGAAGGCGCGACGGTGTACAGACTTGCTCGGTGCTTCGAACTGTTGTGAATCGCGTTGACGTACCAGCTCTTCATACACGGGGGTATCACCCAGCTTCCGGCGGATGAAGATGGCGATACCGGTCATCACGATGGAGGCAACGAATGGGATCCGCCAGCCCCAGGACGCCAGTTGCTGGTCATCGAGTGTTGAGGTGAGGCTCGCGGCGGTGAACGTACCAAACAAGAAGGCCAAGCCAGCCGTTCCAGTGATAACGCTGGCTGCCGTCGCGCGGCGGTTGGACGGAGCACTCTCTACGATGTAGATACCTGCGCTAGACCATTCGCCCCCTACCATCATGCCTTGCACGAAACGCATGACGATCAGCAAGACAGGTGCAGCGATACCGATTGCCTCATAGGTGGGCAAAAGTCCGATGATCGTGGTGCACACACCCATACCGAAGACAGTGATGATAAGCACCGCGCGGCGACCGAGGCGGTCACCGATGGGCCCCAGAATCAATGCTCCAAATGGTCGCGATACGAAGCCTACGGCGAACACTGCCAGCGACGACAGCAGCGATACACCTGGGGCGCTAGAGGGGAAGAACAACATACCGATCACGGCAGCGAAGTAGCCGTAGATGGCGAAGTCGAACCACTCCATGAAGTTGCCGATACCCACCGCGATTGCACGCTTGCGAATGTCTGACTGCTCACCCTTGGTATGGATACTGCTTGGATTTACTTTTTTATTAATTGCGTCCACGGTGCTCCCCAGCTTTTCTTAGGTGTGTATGGGCAGCAGACTATGAATCCTCTCGGCCGCAGAGCAAACGATTAGAAAATATGAGCCGGATTAGTGTACGTAATATCTCGAGAATTGATCTGAACCTGCTGCTGACGTTCCACTGCCTGATGACCGAGCGCAGTGCCACCCGAGCCTCGGCCATGCTGCATGTGACCCAGGGGGCAGTTAGCTCGGCGTTGCGTCGTTTGCGTGAGCATTTCGGAGATGAGCTCTTTATCCGCACCGCTTCCGGAATGCAGCCAACCCGTAGGGCGATGGAGCTGGCGCCGAAGATCGCCGAGGCCCTTACGTCTATCTCAGGCGTGCTTGGGGCAGAGCCGGATTTCTCCGCACACGACTCGAGCTACATTTTCAACATCGGTCTGTCCGATGATATTGAGGCCTATCTCGCTCCGCGGATCGTTAACGCCGCAGCGGATCAGGGGCTGGGAGTGAGCTTTTCGTTCCATCAGAGCAACAGCTCACTGTGGAAACAGTCGCTACAAGATCCGGACATGGATCTAGTGATTTGCAGCGAGCCGAAAGACTTCAGCAGCGGGTATTCATCCAAGGTGCTGTTTTCCTCGTCATACTCCTGCTTGTACCTGCCTGGCGCAGACAACGCAGGCACACCTATCGGCCTGGAGGAGTACTTCGAGGCAAGCCATGTGCGAGTTTCCTATGACGGCCGCCGCGGCTTTATCGACGACATGTTCGAAGCGGCGGGCTATTCGAGGCGTGTTATAGCCTCATTCACCCACTTCAGTGGCGCGCTCACCACGTTGATCAGCAGCGGCGCGATAGCCACAATTCCCACGTTCGCCGCCGAGAGCTATTCGGCCATGACTCGGCTAAGTATTTGTCCGGCGCCGATTCCGGTTCCATCATTTCGATGCTTCATGGTTTGGGACATTGCCAAGAACAGTAAGCCTCAGCACGAATGGCTGCGGCTATTCATCGGGCAGCTGACACAGAAGCTTGCTTAGACTTGGTCGCAGGTAGCCAGGAGTTACGGGAAAAAGGGGGCGGATTTATTGGAATCATCGACCGCTTCTGACCGATTTGTGCCGGTCGTCAAGGACCGCTTCGGATCACTCTCAACCGGATCGCGGGCCAGCTGATTTGCTAAAAACCCGCGCCAAACTCAACGAAGGATTTCGCATGATCCGTTTTTTTTGGTTCTTCGCGGAGTCTGGGGGAAGAGCGAGTTGACAGTCAGGGAAGCAGGTAAATTGGCAGTCGCCAAACACACCCTTCACCTGTCCCTGCTGTCGCCGTGCATCCTATTGATCTTGCCGCTTTCTGGCCAGGCTACGACGCCGTTACCTGTCGCCCATCTACCGATAACACCCTCCTCATTGAGCTTGAACCTCAAGCCGGCTCTCTTCCTAAGTGCGGGCGTTGTGGCCAGTTCAGCCCGTTGATTCACGATCGCCGGATTCGTCTGGTGCGTGATCGTGATCTGTTCGATCAGCGCGTCCTGCTTCAACTACCAGTGCGCCGAGTCGATTGCCTGAGTTGTGGGCGGGTGACCGAGCGGATCGACTGGTTGGAGCCAGCATCTCGGCTGACCCAGCGGTTACGGATATGGCTCGAAAGCTTGCTGCGGCTGCTGCCGATCAGCCACGTCAGCCAGCTCACCGGCCTGCATTGGCACACCCTCAAAACGCTCGATAAACGACGCCTTCAAGCCGAGGTAGGCAACTTCGATTCAACCGGTGTCCGCCGCCTGGTGATGGACGAGTTCGCCCTGCACAAAGGGCATCGCTATGCCACGGTCATCATGGATGCCGAGCGAACGCGGGTATTGTGGGTCGGCCACGGCAACAGCCGCGAGGCGGTCCGCCCGTTCTTTGAATTGCTCGGCAAGCACTGCCAGCAGATAGAGGCGGTGGCCATGGACATGAACACGGCTTTTGATTTGGAGGTGAAGAAGCATTGCCCGCAAGCCGAAGTGGTGTACGACCTGTTTCACGTCGTCGCGCGCTACGGTCGGGATGTGATCGACCGTATCCGGGTTGACCAGGCCAACCTCCTGCGCGAAGACAAGCCGGCACGAAAGGCGGTCAAGCAAAGCCGCTGGCTGCTGCTGCGCAATCGCAACAACCTGAAGGACGGACAAGCCGTGCAGCTTCAAGAACTACTCGCGGCCAACCAGCCGCTGGCTACGGTCTATGTCCTCAAGGATGCGCTGAAGGATGTCTGGTTCGCCCCCAGCGTACGAGAGGGCTGGCGCCGCTGGCGAACCTGGTTGCGGCACGCCCGGGACAGCGGCCTCGCGCCGCTACAGCGCTTCGCTCGCAACCTGCGCAAATACGCCCGAGGCATCCTCGCCAGTGCCAACTTCCATATGCATACCAGCGTCCTTGAGGGCGTCAACAACCGCATCAAGGTGATCAAGCGTATGGCCTATGGTTTTCGGGACTCGGAATACTTTTTCCTGAAAATCAAGGCTGCCTTCCCCGGGAAAGCGCGATGAACCTATTTTTTGGTGTCCCAGAAGTCGGCCCAGGTCTTGGGTACGTCCGCGCCTTTGAACGCGTCCGTGCGATACGCCAGCACCGTGGAGTAGCTGATGTAGCCGACGCTGTATTCGTCCTTGAGGCTGTCGGGTATTTGCGCGGCATTGGGAATCAGCGCAAGGTCGAGCTTCTCGAACAGCCCTTCGGCTTCGCCACGGATGCAGTCGCCAGTGGGCAGGTCCACCACGTCCCAGGTGACCTTGCCGCTCTCGACCTGGGTCTTGATGATCGGGTAGGCCTTGGGCGAGCTGTCCTGTTTGAGCGTCAGACCGAGCTTTTTCGCCGCAGGCTCCAGGATCGCCTTGCTCTGGGCTTCCTGATAAGCACCGCCCTGGGATACGAACGTGATGTCCTCGGCCATGGCCTGGGTGGCGCTACCGATGAACAGGGCCAGACTCGCGAGTTGGAAAGCTGTAGTGCGCAATGTGCTCATGGAAAGACTCCGAATGGTTGGCAGATTTTCTTGGGCGAGCTGTAGGTTTTGTTGTCGGTCGCTCTGCGGGACCATGGAGGTCTAATGTACCGGCTTGTCCGTGAACGAAGCGGCTACAAATGCGCGGATGAAAAGTGGTTTATTGCGAAAATGCGAACGGGCACAGTATTTCGTGCGTCGGGTGCGGGCTTGCGCGCCTGTCGCGAGCAGCCCCGAAGCCCCCGGTAGGAGCGAGCATGCTCGCGATGGCGGTGTGTTGGGTGAGTCATAGCCAAGTCATTCAGCCCACCGTCATCCGCCTCACCACGCGCCGAATCATCGGCGCCGCCAGCACCACCACCGGCAACATCGATACCCACGACAGCGCCCACGCGTTCAACCAGCGGCCGGCAAAGGCCAGGTCGAGCGCATGGGGTGTGGTGGCGATGGCGGCCGCGACCGCGCAGGTCAGGCCGGATTGAACGACGCCGAAAACGAAATGCTCATAACGGGCGGGGATTTTCATCGGGGGTTCTCGAGAAAGAGCGGGGGGGCGCGATGCCCGGCCGCTCGGGCACGATCAAGCCGGTTGCAGTTGCGCGATAGTCTCTTCGGTGGTCCACAGCCCGTGGGCGAGGAAGCGGTAATTGATGATGGCCGCCAGGTAGCCGTCGCCATCCGGCAGGCGCGGGCCGGCGGTGGCGTCGCGTACCACGACTATTTCAAAGCCCTGTTCGAGCAGTTCGCGCAGGTGTGATTCCACGCAAAGGTTGGCCGCCATGCCGGCGAGGATGATCTGCGACACGCCTTTCTTGCGCAATTGCAGCGCCAGGTCGTTGGTTTCCGGGCCGTAGACCTTGTGCGGCGAGGCGATGATGGTCTCGCCGTCGAGAATGTACGGCTTGTAGATCTCGAGGAAATCGGCGCCGGAGCCTTCGAAGTTTTCCAGGGTGTTCGGTCCCTTGCGATCGAACATGCAGATGCTGTGCATGACCTTTTCCAGCGGACCGCCAAAATGCCAGTCGTGGTCGTGCGGGTAGTAATAGTGTGGCGACACGGCCACGGGCAGGTCGTGAGCCTTGAAGGCCTTGAACAGTTTTTCCAGGTTTTCGACGGTGTTGTTCTCGACGATGCTCTCACCGAACACCGCCCAACTGGCGCCGGCAGGGCTGAGGAAGTCGTTCTGTGGGTCGATGACCACCAGGGCGGCTTTGCTCAGGTCGAGCTTGAAACCAGTGGCAGGCAGTGCGGGTTCGGCGGGGTCGGCGTACAGATGGCTCATGACGATTTACCTCTTGGGTGCTTGCGTGGATGAGACGTGAATGTTGCTTTATATAAATGACCAGTCGTCTTATTAATGAGGAAAAAAAACTCACTCCAATAGCCGAGGCAAGACCATCGATACGAAACGCTGCAGAGGTGCACCGTCGCGCAGGACCTTGCCGCGCATGACCGCACCTTCCCAGCCTTCGACGATGACACTGGCCAGCGCTTCGGCGTCGTGAGTTTCAGAGAGTTCGCGGCGCTGCTGCGCTTCACGCAGGCAGCTCGCGAGCAAACCTTCCCAGCGCGCCAGCACATCGGCCAGACGCTTGCGGGTTTGTTCGCTGCCATTGGACATTTCCAGGGACAGGTTGCCAATCAGGCAACCCAGGCTGTATTCATGCTCGCCGTGCTCGAGCACCAGGGCCTGGAAGAACTGGCCGATGCGCTCCAGCGGCTTGACCCGGGCGTCGTAGAAGATCGGCCCGTGGCGGGTTTCGATCGAGGTCCAGTATTCCTCGAGGATCTCTGCCGCGAAGTCTTCCTTGCTGGCGAAGTAGTTGTAGAAAGAGCCCTTGGGAATCTCGGCAGCGGCGGTGATGTCCTGGACGCCGCAGCCGTTGAAGCCACGGTTGTGAACCACCTGGCGGCCAATCGACAGCAAACGGGATCTGACTTCGAGGTTGACCGGGCGAGCCATGACAGAGACATCCAGTGATGAGAAAGTTTTAATAAACTAACTGGTCATCTATGTTTCGTCAACAGTCGAATTGACTGCCAATCAGTCCGCCTGCGCCATCTCGATGTACTCGAGCATCTTCTCGTTGCCATCGAGAATGTCACGGCAGATGGCCGCCCGTGCCGCCGCGCCATCGCGGCGCTTGAGTGCGTCGAGCACTTCCCAGTGATGGTCGATGGCCATGCGCTCGTTGAAGTTGCCATAGGCACGGGCGATCAGTGGGCCGGTGCGCATCCACAGGCTATCGAGCAAACCCGCCAGCACCGGCATGCGCGCGATGGTGGTCAGCGCGTAGTGAAATTGCTGATTGCACTTGAGAGCGGCTTGCAAGTCCTGGGCGTTGATCGCGGCGATGTTGTTTTCGATGCAGGCTTGCAGGTCTGCGAGTTCGCTGTCGGTCACCAGCGCGGCGGCCGTCTCCGCAGCCAGGCCTTCAAGCGCCAGGCGGATGCTGCGGATCTCGCCGTATTGCGCGGCGGTGAGGATGGGTACGCGGATGTCACGCGGGGTCTTGAGGATCAGCGCCTGTTCCTTGGCCAGTTGCAGGATCGCGTCGCGCACCGGTGTGACGCTGGTGCCCAGTTGTTCGGCCAGGTCGCGGATGCGCAGGCGGTCATCGGGCTGGAAACGCCCGGTGATCAGTGCCTCGCGCAGCAACTCGTAGATGCCACTGCCCAGGTAAGAGTGATTGAGGGTTTGAATAGGGTAGGGGTTGCTCATTGATCGCTCATCTGCGGCGGATGCCCGGCCCGAATGATGGAAGTTTCCGGCCGGGATTTCCAGATTATTTCAGACGTGCTGACCACCGTTGACATGAATCTCCGAACCGTTGATGTACGACGCGCCTCGGGTGCAGAGGAAATGCACCAGGGATGCGACTTCTTCCGGCTTGCCCAAGCGGTGCATGGGGATCTGCTGATCGACGATCAGTTCGGTCCCGGCAGACAGGATCGACGTCTCGATCTCACCCGGTGCAATCGCATTGACGGGGTTTGGGGAGCAATGGAACCAAAAACCAACGTAAGCTCTGAATCCCACCGTAAAGGGGCTTTCCGATCTCCAGCTCACCCGCCAGGCATTACTCTCTGATCAGTGCCTCGATGATCGGGCAGATCGTTCCGCCGTCTCCCGCATCACATTGCTGCACCAGTTCGCCTAACAGTTGCTGCATGACGACCAAGTCGGCCATCTTCTGCTCGATCAACGCGAGCTTGCGTGCAGCCCGTGCTCGCGTTTCTGTGGGAGGAAAATAAAGTGTCATCCTAACTACAGGACCCTGCAACGTAGCAATTCCTGCAAAAATCCATTTAAAACAATGACTTATTTCAATTCTGCCATCTGCAAGCGTTTTGTGGGGATGGAGGCCGGAATCATTAAAGTATCATCCTAATTTTCGCTCAACCTTGGAAAATGCTGAGAATCGTAAAAATAAAGTTTCATCCTTTCCGCTACTAGTTCAAGGCTTTCCCGCCGCTTTCTTCCGGCCGCCGGCAACAACGCTGCTTGGCTGAGGCGATCCACTTGCGCTACCGCTCACTGATCAGATCGCACTTGAACTCGACGAGCAGCCAACCATCAGGCCGAGCGTGATCGCCAAAAAAAAGGTTCATCGCGCTTTCCCGGGGAAGGCAGCCTTGATTTTCAGGAAAAAGTATTCCGAGTCCCGAAAACCATAGGCCATACGCTTGATCACCTTGATGCGGTTGTTGACGCCCTCAAGGACGCTGGTATGCATATGGAAGTTGGCACTGGCGAGGATGCCTCGGGCGTATTTGCGCAGGTTGCGAGCGAAGCGCTGTAGCGGCGCGAGGCCGCTGTCCCGGGCGTGCCGCAACCAGGTTCGCCAGCGGCGCCAGCCCTCTCGTACGCTGGGGGCGAACCAGACATCCTTCAGCGCATCCTTGAGGACATAGACCGTAGCCAGCGGCTGGTTGGCCGCGAGTAGTTCTTGAAGCTGCACGGCTTGTCCGTCCTTCAGGTTGTTGCGATTGCGCAGCAGCAGCCAGCGGCTTTGCTTGACCGCCTTTCGTGCCGGCTTGTCTTCGCGCAGGAGGTTGGCCTGGTCAACCCGGATACGGTCGATCACATCCCGACCGTAGCGCGCGACGACGTGAAACAGGTCGTACACCACTTCGGCTTGCGGGCAATGCTTCTTCACCTCCAAATCAAAAGCCGTGTTCATGTCCATGGCCACCGCCTCTATCTGCTGGCAGTGCTTGCCGAGCAATTCAAAGAACGGGCGGACCGCCTCGCGGCTGTTGCCGTGGCCGACCCACAATACCCGCGTTCGCTCGGCATCCATGATGACCGTGGCATAGCGATGCCCTTTGTGCAGGGCGAACTCGTCCATCACCAGGCGGCGGACACCGGTTGAATCGAAGTTGCCTACCTCGGCTTGAAGGCGTCGTTTATCGAGCGTTTTGAGGGTGTGCCAATGCAGGCCGGTGAGCTGGCTGACGTGGCTGATCGGCAGCAGCCGCAGCAAGCTTTCGAGCCATATCCGTAACCGCTGGGTCAGCCGAGATGCTGGCTCCAACCAGTCGATCCGCTCGGTCACCCGCCCACAACTCAGGCAATCGACTCGGCGCACTGGTAGTTGAAGCAGGACGCGCTGATCGAACAGATCACGATCACGCACCAGACGAATCCGGCGATCGTGAATCAACGGGCTGAACTGGCCACAACGCCCGCACTTAGGAAGAGAGCCGGCTTGAGGTTCAAGCTCAATGAGGAGGGTGTTATCGGTAGATGGGCGACAGGTAACGGCGTCGTAGCCTGGCCAGAAAGCGGCAAGATCAATAGGATGCACGGCGACAGCAGGGACAGGTGAAGGGTGTGTTTGGCGACTGCCAATTTACCTGCTTCCCTGACTGTCAACTCGCTCTTCCCCCAGACTCCGCGAAGAACCAATTTTATGCGGTGGTACAACAACGAGCACCGACATAGCCGCATCCGGTTCGTCACACCGGCTGAGCGGCATCGAGGGCTGGACCATCAGGTCTTGGCCCGGCGACATGAGTTGTACGAACGAGCCAAGGAAAACAAACCGGAGCGGTGGTCAGGCCGGACGCGTAACTGGGAACCGATCGGCACCGTGTTGTTGAACCAGGATCGAGAGCAACAGAACGAGAAAATGGCGGCATAGTTAGACGGTTGACGCGACAACTACCTTGAAAAATGCCGTCATGGTAGCTAAGCTAGCACCCCACTAACAATATCGCTATCAGCACATACCGCACCCTGTTCGAACTAATGGATTGTGATGGACACACCAAATAACTCACTGTATGAGGCAACCCATGAAAAAGCAATTAAAAATAATTCTGCTCGCGTCCCACCTGGCTCTGTTTGGCGCGGGAGTTGGGCTAGGGATCTATATACTTCCGATTTTGACAGCACAAGAAAACGCCACCATCGCCGAAATTGAAGAAGTGCAAAAGGTGGCAAAGTATAGCGGAGAGTTCAAGAAAGATCAGAAAGGCAGCGACGCCCTTCACTGGGCGAATGGACAACTTTTTGTTACGGATAACGAAATTGTATTTAAAGGTGATGTAGCACCTGGTCCAGACTACAAAATTTACCTGACAAAGAAACAAGCCACCGACAAAGAATCGTTTTTGGACATAAAGAAAGAAGCAATTCTGATTGGCGAATTGAAAAACTTCGGGAATTTCAAGAAAACCATTCCTGCAAGCGTCAACGTCAACGAGTTTACAACGGTCCAAATATGGTGCGAGCATTTCTCTAAGTTCATCGGCTCCGCAAAATATCAGTAAACAAGCTTAAACTTGGATCTTGCCTGTTCACGAATAACATGCGCCTCATGCCAATGGAAATTAAAGTCTTGCCGGGCATGAGGCCTCCCCTCCACGTCTAGATTCTTGAAGTCAAAATTGACCTCAACCGACCCTCAGACACTGACTACGATGCCTGCATACCCTGAAGCGGTTCACCAGATGGGCTTGCGACAGAGATAAGTACGCGCCAACCTCAGATGCCGCTAAGGCTCTATACGCCGCCTTATCGGAATGGGTGGAATTTTGCGCGCGAGCGTCTAATGTTATCCAAGAGCGAGGGCTCTGATTAGTCCCGTCTCCCATGAAGATTCGCAGACTAAGACCCCTATTAAATCTGTAACATTTCGCTAGTTAAACGTTCATAGTGGAGATAAATAAAATGATTTCTTTACTGTGGGGTGAAATTAACCATATCGACAATGTTAGACCCATAGACGATGAGGACCTGCCATGTCTAAATGAAATATTTGAAATATTGAAAAAGCACAACTGCATAGACAGATTTGGCGTGGCACTACTGCACAAACACTTTGATCTACAAGAAGATGAGGTGCTTCTGGAAACAACCGATGTGGATGGGCGCGAACAGTGGATCAGGCCGATTAAAGAAAGTTACTTAAAAGAAAACCGCATTGAAGCGCAAACAACCCTCGTATGTTACTCCGATGCAGGCCTGTCTCGGATGTGTGTTTGCGCGCGAGGGCCTGATGGTCATATAGGAAGACATGCCAGTACTCCAAGCATGGACTAAGTGTCAAAAATAGCTGGCGTGATAAGCGCAATGGAGGGAGCGTGGAGTGGATAAATATTGCCTCGGATGCCGTGAAAATTGGTATGGGAGCGTTGATCGCTGGAATGTTTGGCTATCTCGTCGCGCTGACCAATACTTCGGCAGAGACCAAAAAACTTCATATCACTAAAAAACAACTGCAGCTGGATAAGGTTATAGAAATACTCAATTCATTCCATAAAAATTATGCACACTATAGAGCCAATGTAAGAAATTACACAGGGCGGTTACAGGAGCTGAGTGCAACACGGTTATTGAATTGAAGCTGGAGCATCATGCCGCATAGCCATAGCTTCCTGCATCACCTCGTCCATAACCTCGATCGGACACTTGAAGTCGAAGCGCTTACGGGGGCGCATGTTCAGTTGCAGTGCGATGGCATCCAGTTCCTCCTGGCTATGCACCGACAAGTCCGTGCCCTTGGGCAGGTACTGGCGGATCAGGCCATTGATGTTTTCGTTACTGCCGCGCTGCCAAGGGCTGTGCGGGTCGCAGAAGTAAATCGCCACCCCGGTCTGCTGGGTGATTTCAGCATGCCGCGCCATTTCTCGGCCCTGGTCGTAGGTCATGCTCTTGCGCATCGCCAGCGGCATGCCATTGAGCGCTGCACTGAAGCCTTCCATCGCCGAGGTCGCCGTCGCGTCGTTCATCTTCACCAGCATCAGGTAGCCACTGGTGCGCTCCACCAGCGTACCTACAGACGAGGCGTTGGCCTTGCCCTTGATCAGGTCGCCTTCCCAATGCCCTGGCATCAGTCGGTCTTCGATCTCCGGCGGACGTACATGAATACTGACCCTCTCAGGGATCTGACCGCGCCGATCCACGCCGCCAGAGCGCGGCCTGCGCATCGTCTTGCTTTGGCGCAGGCAGATGATCAGCTCTTTACGCAGCTCGCCGACTGGCAAGGCATAGATCGCGTTATAGATCGTCTCGCGACAGACGTAGGCATCTCTGAGGCTGGGAATATTCATGCTGCGCAGCTTGCCGGCAATCTGCTCGGGAGACAAACGCTCACGCAGCATATGCGCCACCAATTCGAAGCGCTCGCTACCCGGCAACAGCTTTTGCTTCGGTCGACACACCTGACGGCGGGCCTGCATCTGCTGCTGGGCCACGCGGGCCGAGTAGCCGCCACAGGCATCTCGATTGCGGCGCAGCTCCCGGCTGATGGTCGAAGGGGATCGGTTGATCAAGCAGGCAATCCCGCGCAGGCTGAAACCTTGGGCATGACCGATTTGAATGGTGGCGCGCTCTTCAACGCTGAGTTCGGAATAAGACATAGGGACAGCACCGTACCGGAAAGGTCAGGTGTTGCACTCAGTTTTCGCCGCCGCCCCCTTATTATCACTGCGAGGTGAATAGCTTTTCTGCCAATTGATTATGCCAATGCGATTCTCTTCGCCGAAGATTTCGTCCATGAGCATGCCAAGTCTAAATAGTTCCCTATGATCAATACAGATAGCCATAACCCCGCCTGGGGTTAGCATCTCACGCATCATCCAGTTTCTGGGTGTCATGAAGCGCAACCATTTGCTGTGCTTGGACCCATCATCTTTAGGAACTACATCGCCGAGATCTGGATCGTTTGGATCCTTGTCCCACTTGTCGTTATAGCGGAAGTCCTCGCCGGTGTTGTACGGCGGGTCTGTTACTACAAGATCAACTTGACCACGATATTTATAGAGCGTGACCATCGCAGAAAGGTTTTCACCGTCCCAGATCTCATTCTCTGACTGGGCGGTTTCCTCTCCAAAGGATACTTTCTTGATAATACGATGCAGCTTCGGCTTGACCTGGCGGATGATCTGCCAGGGAGCAGCCCGCCCGGTGTAACTCATAACGATGCCATTCTTGCCAGCATCGGCAAGCGCCGCATCATGCTCCTGCAGCATACGGACCAAGGCGGCCCTCGGCAGTTGTTCGTAATCCATGCTTGCCCCTTGAATTCGTGCGGCGGCACCGAAAAGCTGAAAATTCTAGTACCGCTCGTGGATGCTTCACCATCCCTAGGGTGGCGAGTGTACTTGTGAACGTATTGATTTGGCTGTTAAACCGTTGAAAAAGACGGATCAACTGAGTTCCAAACGGGCTGCGTACTGGCTGGCAGATGCGAATCCGGCGCACGCCGCTCCCTTCTGGGCTCAAGCCCGCGAAGCGGGCATAAAGAACCCGGCCGAGGCCGGGATCCTTATGGGCTTATGGGCCGGCGTATTGGTCTGCCCAGTCCAAAGCCGGTGCCACGGGAGCTTGCACCTCCTGAGGCCAGGTTTTGGAGCCCACTGCAAATCGCCCGTAACCCATTAAAAGATAGCTGGGCATCCGACGAAAAGAGCACCAAGGCACCATTACCCTTGAGCTACAGCGCCGCTACGGGGCACCAGTTTGATTTCAACGCGGCGATTTTGGGCGCGACCCTCGGCGGTGTCGTTGGGGGCAATGGGCGAGCTGGAGCCTGCACCAAAGGTTTGCAGGCGCGAAGGATCGACGCCATTGCTGCGCAAAGAGAAAAAGGGGACTGATTTATGTGCGCCAGGCAAAGCTTGGTCGCCTGGGAATGACGGCGCAAGCCGTCACGAAATGGCGTAAGAAACCCAGCGGGTATGACCCCCGCCCGGTAAAGGTTAGCCACCGACCGGAAGCGAGTCTTGCGTGGTGACCGGGTAACCGGCGCTGCGAAGCGTAGACAGCAGAAAAGGGGATTTATTTTCCCTACTCTAAAACGGCCGCTGTTGGCCGATTGCTGCCTGTCGTGGACGACCGTTTAACTTCAAAGCCTGACTGGATTGCAAACTGCTGACACGCGTAGATTCTGTTTTCGACTCGTTTAATGCCGTCGATGCCAGGCCATAAACAGAGAGGAAACAACCGCTCGAAAATTCGAGCCATAGACTCTAGAGCCAGTGGGTAGTCGGAGTCATGTTCCTGCAACCATCAAATCCAGATTCTGCACCGCCGCTCCAGCGGCTCCCTTCCCAAGATTGTCAAACACCGCAGCCAACAAAACCTGCCCCGTCTCATCATTTTCACACACCACCAATCGCAAACTATCAGTCCCGTTAAGCGCCTGAGGATCAAGGCACGTCAACCCTTTGGCCTCCTGCATCGACATCACCTGTACATGGTCCGCATCGACGTAGTGCTGCATAAGACACGCATGCAACCGCACCGCATCCACGCCCGGCGCCAACAAGCGAAGTTGCAACGGTATGGTCAGCACGATCCCCTGCCGAAAAGCCCCATAAGCCGGCACAAACATCGGCCGCTCCATCAGACCGCTTTGCTGCTGAATCTCCGGAATATGTTTGTGTGCCAGCCCCAGACCATAAACCTGAAACGCGGGCGCCTGTGATGCGCCCTCTCCCTCATGCTCTTGCACGCCAACGCGCCCTTTTCCGGAATAGCCCGACACAGCATGAATGTTCGTCGGATAGTCCCTGGGCAGCAACCCGGCCTCCAGCAATGGGCGCAGCAGCCCTATCGCCCCCGTGGGATAGCAACCGGGATTGCTGACCCGCCGTGCCGTGGCGATGCGTTGGGCCTGCTGCGAGTTCATCTCCGCGAAACCATAGGTCCAGTCTAGATGGGTGCGGTGCGCCGAACTCGCATCGATCACCCGAACGGCGGGGTTTTCGATGCTCGCTACAGCGTCGCGTGCGGCTTGGTCGGGCAAGCAGAGAATCGCGATGTCGCAGGCGTTGATGATTTCGGCGCGACGTTGCGGATCCTTGCGATGTTCGGGGCTGAGCGTGATAAGCCGCAGATCGGTCCGGTCGCGTAGACGTTGATGGATTTGCAACCCGGTGGTGCCTTGGTCGCCGTCGATGAATATAAGAGGACTTGCCATGGAATGCTCTCGGACATAGGAAATCAGGAGTTCCAATCTTCAGTGAGGGGCTAAGATAGGAAAAGTTGAATTTCTAAACGATGAAATTCAGCTTTTCTGAACAAGGAGTGACTCATGCGCGAAATCAGCCTGGACCGTCTGCGCACGTTGGTGGCCATTGCCGACCTGGGTTCGTTTGCCGAGGCGGCCCGTGTGCTGCACCTCGCGCCACCCACGGTCAGTTTGCATATTGCCGACCTGGAGTCGCGGGTTGGCGGAAAGCTGTTGTCGCGCACACGTGGGCGCATTCAGCCTTCGGCGATTGGAGAAACGCTGGTGGAGCGCGCGCGGCGCCTGTTGGCGGATGCGGAGCAGGCGCTTGAGGACGTGGAGCGTCAGGTGCAGGGCTTGGCCGGGCGTGTGCGGCTGGGTGCCTCCACAGGGGCCATCGCACAGTTGATGCCGCAAGCTTTGGAGACGTTGGGCCAACGCCACCCCGCTATCGATGTGCAGGTCGCGGTGCTCACGTCGCAGGAAACTTTGAAGAAGCTTGCCGAGGGCTCTTTGGAGATCGGTCTGGTCGCGCTGCCACAGACCCCGGTGAAGGAATTGCGGATCGAGCCATGGCGGCGGGACCCGGTCATGGCCTTCTTGCCGGCTCGCTGGGAATGCCCGGATGTTGTGACCCCCGGTTGGCTGGCCGCCCAGCCATTAATTCTGAATGACAAAACTACTCGGCTTTCGCGCTTGACCTCGGAGTGGTTCGCCAGTGATGGACGGCAGCCCACGCCGCGTATTCAACTGAACTACAACGATGCGATCAAAAGCCTAGTGGCGGCCGGTTATGGTGCGACGTTGTTGCCGCATGAAGCCTCCACGCCATTGCCCGATACCAGGATCGTCATGCGGCCATTACAGCCCTTATTGTGGCGTCAACTTGGTATTGCCCACCGTGGTGGGGACGTCGAGCGGCCTACGCAACATGTGCTGGATGTGTTGTGGGGGTTGAGTGCGGGCTAGGGCGATGTTGTCAGAGAAAGGACCGCTTTCGACCCGGTCATACGGTGATTGAGGTCCCAGGCGTCAGCTACCGCACCTGAAGCCGTCGTTCATCGCTCCAAAGCCGGTGCCTGTCTCCGTTCGCCCAGGCCAGGGTGTCGTAGTACTTGTGCAGCAGCTCGGTAATGGCGGCGGTGTCGTCGGTCATGGGGTTTCCTTGGGGTTGGCGGTGAGGACTGCCTGGACGCGTGCTTGCAGCGCGGGCAGCACGTCTTGTTGGAACCAGGGGTTGCGCACCAGCCAGCGATTGTTGCGCGGGCTAGGGTGAGGCAGGGGGAACGCTTGCGGCCAGTGCTCGCGCCAGGCTTCGACCACCCGGGTGAGCGGCGTCTTGCCAGTACCGAGGTGGTAGTCCATGGCGTAGCTGCCCAGCACGATGACCAGCGACAGGCGCTCGAAACGCTGCATGAAGGCTTCGCGCCAGGCGGGGGGCGCACTCCGGGCGTAGCGGCAGGTCACCGCTTTTGCCGGTGCCCGGATAACAGAAGCCCATGGGCAGAATGGCGATGCGGGTAGGGTCGTAGAAGGTGTCGCGGTCCACGCCCAGCCAGGCGCGCAGACGCGCGCCGCTGGCGTCGTCGAAGGGCACGCCTGAGGCATGGACCCGGGCCCCCGGTGCTTGGCCGGCGATGAGGATGGGCGCACTCGGGTGAAACTGGAAGACCGGCTGCACGCCGTGTGGCAGATGCGGTGCGCAGCGCGTGCAGGCGCGGACGTCGGTCAGAAAGGCGTCGAGTGTCGGCATGGCGCGCTTCCGGAAAGGGTGGCTCGCGCAGGACGGAGGTGCCATCCTGCGCGAAGCGTAACCCGGCAGCAAGTCAGTGCTGGGTCAGTGTCGGATAGCCCTGGATGAATACGCGGTCGGTCTTGGCCGCCGGCACATGGCAGCCCATGCAGTCGGCTTCGTAGCTGACGGCGACATTCTTGGCGGGGGCGTCGGCCTTGAACAGCGCCCAGCCCCAGCCGTCGCCCCACAAGGGGTTGCTGGCGAAACGGCCTTTGGCGTCCTAGACCATCACGAACCACACGGCCGCATCGGAACCCCAGACCACAGGGTTGCCAGTGGTCATGGCGCTGGTTTCGAGCTTGCGGATCTCTTTCACCAGCGTGGCGCCGTCCAAGAACTTGCCGGTCTTGCGGTAGTGCTCGGCCGAGGCCTTTTCGGTGTACACATCGTGCAAGCCGCGAGAGGCGGATTTTTCGTCCAACACCGCATATGAGTCCAGGTGGACGAAGTTTGTGCGGAAGTCTGTGGGGCGGCTGATGCCGCCCTGGCTGTCCACATAGGGCGAAAAGTCGCCGGCCGTGACGGCCAGTGGCAGGACGAGGGCGCTGGCGAGCAGAGCGCCGGTGAGTGCGATTTTCATCGTGTTCTCCTTATATGCCTATGGAGATCAGACGGCGACCACGGGGAAATCCACCGTGGTGTCGGCGATGTGGTTGGTGTAGTTGGTGAGCGTGTTCAGCGCGACGTTGGCGATCACTTCCAGTATCAGGCCGTCGTCGAGCCCCGCGCGGCGGTAGTTGGCCATGGCGTCGGCCGACACCACGCCGCGTTGCTCGACCAGCGCGCGGGCAAAGCCGGCGATTGCATCGTCAAGTGCGTTGGCCGCCTGGCCGGTGCGGGCCGCGGCGATGGCCTCTGCCGACAGTCCGGCACCTTTGCCGATCAGGGTGTGTGCGCTCAGGCAATACTGGCAGCGATTGGCTTGACCGGCAGCGAGCGCAACGATCTCGCGCTGGGAGGCATTCAGGCGGCCGGTGCCCAGCGTTTCGGACAAGCCGAGGTAGCCATTGAGCGCCGCCGGCGCGTGGGCCAGCGTGGCGAACAGGTTCGGCACCATGCCAAGCTTGGCTTTGACGGCCTTGAGTGTGGCAGCGGTAGCGGCGTCAGCGGTGTCGATGGTCAGGGGGGCGATTTGGGTCATGTCTATCTCCGTAGTGGGTGAGGTGCAAGAGCACGTGGGCATGATCGCCCTTTGTTTGGTACGATATGGCACGTAAAGTATCAAATACGTAACCTATCGTCTTATATGGAGAGTGGAATGGCGGATCGACTGGCCGGCTTGCTCCGGCACTACTCGCTTTCGGCGCGCGTTTTTCACAGCGGCGCCTTCTGTGGGCAGCATCATTACGCGGCGCCGCATGGCTATATCCATCTGGTGCGGCGCGGCCCGATTACGGTGCGTTCGCCCGTGCATGAAGATCTGCTGGTTACCGAGCCGAGCCTGCTGTTTTATCCGCGCGTGGCGTCGCATCGTTTTGTCGCCGCCCCCGGCGATACCGCTGAGCGGTTGTGTGCGGAGGTCGACCTGGGCGCTTCGACGGGCAATCCGTTGGCCATGGCCTTGCCGTCGATGCTGCTGATTCCGTTGGCGGACTTGCCCGGCCTCGGGCCGACGCTAGAGTTGCTGTTTGCCGAAGCCGAGCGCGACCAGTGCGGTCGGCAGGCCGCCATCGACCGCTTGTGCGAGTTGCTACTGATCCAGTTGCTGCGTTATCTGATGGATGGGCGGCTTGGCGCCACCGGACTGCTGGCGGGCCTGGCCGACCCGAAACTCGCGCGCGCCATAACCGCCATGCACGATGCGCCGCAGACCGCGTGGTCGCTCGAGGCGCTGGCGGCGAAGGCGGGCATGTCACGCGCGCGCTTCGCCGCCGCGTTCAAGGACGCGGTGGGCGTCACGCCGGGCGACTATCTGGCCGACTGGCGGATGAACGTCAGTTGCACCCTGCTCAAGCAGGGGCGGCCGGTGGCGGTGGTGGCCGACCGCGTCGGCTACGGCAGCCCGAACGCTCTGGCGCGCGCCTTCCGCGTGCGCATGGGCTGCGCCCCGCGCGACTGGCTGGCGCAGCAGCGCGGTGACGCGGCGCTCAGCGGTTCGTGAGTTTGAGTTCGATTCGCCGGTTCTTGGCGTAGGCGGCGCCGGTGTTGCGCTCGTCGAGCGGGTGAAATTCGCATCACGCCGGAACAACTGGCGGAACTCCAGGTGGCGATCCGTCAACGGCTGGTCAGTCTGTTCGTGCGGCGCGGCCGGCTGGACAAGGCTGAGTCAGTGGCGCAGGTAGCTGGATGACGCTGTCCCGCCCTGAGCCGACGCTCACAGGCGGGGATTTCCAGTGTCGTCATTGTCGGCTATTGGCCGGCAGCAGCCCGTCGTTGCCTGATGGATCCAACCCCTCCGCTGCTATAGTGCAGTCGGCTTCTGACGTTCAGTGCAGCCGTCTTCTGAAAACGACACATACGCTGGATTTGTTGGCTCTGACCTGTCGCATAAATCTGTCGCACGTTGTAAGTTACCTGCGACAATAAATGCGACAGGTGCTCCATGGAAAACAAAGGTCAGCAGATTGGTTACGCTCGGGTTTCAACACAAGGGCAAGACCTGGAGCAGCAACGGATTGCACTTGGGCAAAACGGTTGTCAGCGAATTTTCGAAGAGAAGGTCAGCGGTGCCAAGCGAGACCGTCCAGAGCTGAGTCGGCTGCTCGATCATTTGCGACCAGGTGATGTGCTGACCGTGACACGGTTGGATCGCTTGGCCAGGTCAACGACAGACCTGCTTCATATTGCCGAACGCCTAAAAGAGATCAATGCAGGTCTGCGTTCGCTTGCTGAGCCCTGGGCTGACACTACTTCACCAGCCGGGCGAATGGTGTTGACGATCTTCGCGGGGATTGCTGACTTTGAACGGTCGCTGATTGGGGAACGCACCAGTGCTGGCCGAGCTGCGGCCAAAGCCAAAGGTGTTCGATTTGGGCCTAAGCCTGTTTTGACTCATGAGCAGATAACCCATGCACGTAGGTTGATTGATAAGGGTCAATCAGTCTCCGAGGTTGCACGTCTTTTGGGGGTGCATCGAACCACGCTATACCGTGCGTTGCCTCAATAGATAATTAGCGCAATGTCCCAGCAAAGCCCACCCAGTGGACTTTTTGCGACTGCTGGACGCCAGTGGGTGCGGAGCTGGTCTACTCAGTAGTGCAATCGACTTCTGAAAATGACAGGATGCCTGGGAAGAAGGTACTGAACGACGCTGGTAGGGCTTAAGTGCACTTTCTGTTCCGTTGCTCCCCAAATCCCAACATCGCCAAGGCCGAGATGGGCCAGCATGTCGGCACCGCGCTGGCACGCATCGTCGCCGACGAGCTGGAGGCGGATTGGCAGTCGGTGCGCCTGAACTACGTCGACACCCATCCCAAATGGGGGCTGATGGTCACCGGCGGCAGCTGGTCCGTGTGGCAGAGCTTCGAGCCACTAAGCCAGGCTGGTGCCGCCGGCCGCATCGCCCTGATCGAGGAGGGCGCCAGGCTGCTCGGCGTTGCACCCGCTGCCTGCACCGCACGCAACAGCAGGGTCCAGGCCGGCAAGCGGTCGATCAGTTATGCCGAGATCGTCCAGCGCGGCGACCTCACCCGCAGCCTTACGGCGGATGAACTCAAACGAATCCCGCTCAAGAAACCGACCGAGCGACGGCTGATCGGCAAGGAAACCCTGGCCATCGATGTCCCCTCGAAGACCGACGGCAGCGCCCGCTATGGCATCGATGCGCGCGTCGAGGGCATGGTCCATGCCCGCCCGCTGCTGCCGCCCACACGCTACGGAGCCAAGGTGGTGTCCATCGACGATTCCGCCGCCAAAAGCGTGAAAGGCTACCTCAAGAGCATCGCCCTCGATGACCCCTCCGGCACGGTGCCAGGCTGGGTGATGGTGTATGCCGACTCCTTCACCGCCGCCAATAGTGCAGCTGAAAAAATGCAGGTGACCTGGGCTGCAGGCGACACGGCCAACGTGTCGGAGCAGGACCTGCTCGACCACGGCGCCAAACTGATCGACGATCCCGCGGTCGGCTCCCTGGTATGGCCCGATGAAGGTGTCGACGAAGCATTCGCCAAGGCGAAATCGACCTTGGAGCGTACCTACAGCACGGCGAGCGTCCTGCACTTCCAACTGGAACCGCTCAACGCACTGGCGTTCGAGAAGGACGGTATCTGGGAAATCCACACCGGCAACCAGTGGCAGTCGCTGATCCTGCCGGTACTAGCGAAGGCGCTCGGGGGCGGCCAGGACAAGATCATCATGCGCAGCTATCTGTTAGGCGGCGGCTTCGGGCGCAGGCTCAACGGCGACTATGCCGTGCCGGCGGCGCTGGCGGCCAAGCCATCGGCAAGCCGGTGAAGATGCTCTGCACCCGCGCCGACGATGTGCGCTTCGACTCCATCCGTTCGCCCTCGATCCAACGCCTGCGCCTGGCCTTCGGCGAAGGCGGCAGCGTAATTGCCATGGAGCATCATGCCGCCGCTGGCTGGCCGACCCAGATCATGGTGCCGGACTTCATGCCCAAGGGCGCGAATGGCGTGCCTTACGACCCCTTCGCGATAGCCGGGGCCGACCACTGGTATTCGGTCGGCGCGCATCGGGTACGCGCCCTGTCCAACGACCTCGCCAACCGCACCTTCCGACCCGGTTGGTTGCGTTCGGTTGGGCCGGGCTGGACCAACTGGGCCCTGGAGTGCTTCATGGATGAGGCCGCCCACTCGGTCGATGCCGATCCGCTCGCCTTCCGCCTCGCCCTGCTCGATGGCAAAGGCAGGAACGCCGGTAGCGCACCCAATGCAGTCGGCGGCGCCACCCGTCAGGCCAAGGTGCTCAAGCGCGCAGCGGAAAAAACCAACTGGGGCGGCACACTGCCGGCAGACAGCGGGCTGGGCATCGCCACCACCTTCGGTCAGGAGCGCGGCATGCCGACCTGGCTCGCCTGCGTGGCCCGCGTGAAGGTTGATCGTGCCAGCGGCGTGGTGAAGCTGGAAAAACTCACCATCGTTGTCGACGCGGGCACCATTGTGCATCCCGATGGCGCTCTCGCGCAGATGGAGGGGGCCGCCCTCTGGGGCGTGAGCATGACGCTGCACGAAGGCACGCAGATCGAGAAAGGGGAGGTGAAGGACACCAATCTCGACACCTACACGCCGTTGCGGATGGGTGACGTCCCCGAGATGGAGATCGAATTCCTCCCGAGCACCGAAGCCGCGGTCGGCCTGGGTGAGCCCGCTACCACAGTGGTCGGTCCCGCGATCGGCAATGCGATTTTCGCTGCCGTCGGCGCTCGACTTCGCCACCTGCCGATACGGCCCGCTGACATCCTGCAAGCACTCGAAAAAACATCCTGAGTCCGGGTCTTCGGGCCACATGGATCAGGTTGGCGGTCTCAAGAACAAGCGGGTGTTATCACTATGGCGGTTAGGCTTGGAATATTGGCGAAATTACGGGCAGGAAATCCGCCGCGACACCCTGGAGGAAATGGAGCAAGCCCTGCGCCTGGAAGTGCACCTGCAGGCGCGGGGTTTGGACTAGATTTGTGGGGAACACTCAGACTACGACCCCTTTAGTTCGCTACAACTTCCAGCGCAACTCGCTGGTCTTTAGCAAAAATCTATAAGCTCCCGGGCCGTTCGCAGGCTGCCTGCCAATGGTTTTGATGTGAGGAAAAGTCACTAACGAAGTGTATCGGGGCGATTACTGCATCACCAACATCCCCAACCGTCCTGGTCGGGATCTGCCAGGCGAGCGCCTCGCAAGCATGTATCGCAAGCGGCAACTGTTTGTGCTTATCCAGCACCGTTCAGCTGTGGGTTGTGGTTACTACTTCACCGTCACGGTGAACAGCACATCCTATACCGCGTTCAAAACTCTTCAGGAGCTGCATCATTGGCTCAATGCCTATGGCCTGAAGGTGGTTGATGAGCGAAAACAGGAAATGATCACGATCAGTACAATCGTGCCGAACGCGGCCTTCAAATCCTGGCAACCACTTCAGTCCTCGATCACACCAATGACGCTGGTCCACTCGCCTGACGCGATTTTTACCGGGTGCACCTGAATCCGGGTGTCGGGCGCAAACACGAACATTGGCTTCAGTTCTTCAATGTGTGCGGCAAGCCCCTTCGACTGATGCCCGTCGGGATAATGCACGACGATATCCTGGGCGTGACTCTCCTGCAGTCGGTCCCACTTCTGGTTGGTGTAGACATCGAAGTCGAGGGTATCGAAGGTTGCCGGATGAGCCTTGCCGATACGTTCAGCCTCCTGGTACGGTTGACGGAAGTCTGGGGAGCAGGTCAGTGTGTAGTGGTCTAATGAAACCGGACACCCATTTAGGCGAGAATGCTCGCCAGATCGAGGTGTCAGATGACCAAACAACGCCGTTCCTTTTCTGCTGAATTCAAACGCGAGGCTGCCGACCTCGTGCTCAAGCAAAACTACAGCTACATCGAAGCCAGCCGTTCACTCGGCGTCGGCGAGTCAGCCCTGCGCCGCTGGGTTGATCAGGTTCAGCAGGAACGCCAAGGTGTTACGCCGCAGAGCAAAGCATTGACCCCGGAACAGCAGAAAATTCAGGAGCTGGAAGCCCGGATTGCCCGCATTGAACGGGAAAAATCCATATTAAAATCTATGGTCACCCCCTTTTTTGCAATGCTGATTCATGGGCGAAGTAGTTGGCTTGCTTAAATCTATCCGGCGTCTATTGGATGATTCACTCGCGCCATGATGAGAGTCGCGCCTGACGATCCTGAAAAGGCTAACGGCTTCTCGCTGAGCCAATTTTTAAAACAGGTTCTTCGTCAGGCCGGTAGGCCGTTTACGTCATCCATTATTCAGCTATCGCAAAACCTGAAAGGTAAATCGTGGTAAAGCAACAACCGCAGGGTCATGCGTTCAGCGCGTCTGGCCCTGCTTCGTATTCGGTGTGGTGTGCAGAAATTGCCCAGGCTATACGGGCTAGCTTGTTGGCCAGCGCGCAGGCAACTACGTTGGAATGCCTCCGTGTTAGCAGAGATCTTACCCAGTCCGCCAGCGCCCCTTTCTGCCGCTCCAGATGTTGCATGTAGACCCTTGCGCATTGCACCAGCAGGCGCCTGAGATTTTTGTCGCCCCGCTTGCTGATGCCTAGCAAATTCGCCCGTCCGCCCGTGCTGTATTGCCTCGGCACAAGTCCCACAGACGCTGCGAAATCACGGCTGCAACCATATTGCTGACCATCGCCCATTTCCACAGCCAGCAGGCTGGCGGTGATCGGCCCCACACACGGGATGCTCAGCAAACGGCGACCTAGATCATCGTCGGCCAGTTGGCCCGCTACCTCTTTATCCAACTCCTTGATCTGCTCATCCAGGTAGACGAAATGATCGTGCAAACGCTGCAGCAACACCGTCAGCCGAACAGGCAGTTCATGCTCAGCCAAAACAACCGCCAGACGCTTCATGATGGCCAAACCTTTGGGCAGGCTGACGCCAAATTCCAATAGAAAACCGTGCATCTGATTAGCGGTTCTGGTGCGATCACGCACCAACGTTTCGCGCATTCGATGGAGCACAGAAAGGGTTTGCTGGGATTCAGTCTTGGGTGTAACGAAACGCATCGAAGGACGAGAAGCGGCTTCGCAAATCGCCTCAGCGTCGACAAAGTCGTTTTTGTTGCCCTTGACGAAGGGCTTAACGAACTGCGGGGAAATCAGCTTGGCAGTGTGTCCAATTGCCGCCAACTGACGAGCAACATAGTTCGACCCCGCACAGGCCTCCATTGCCACGACACAGCTCGGCGAGCTGGCGAAAAACTGCATCATTTGCGCCCGTGAACATTTTTTGCGAAACAGCTCCCGGCCTGATTTATCCTGGCCGTGCAGATGGAACGTATGTTTACCGAGATCAATGCCTATCAGCGCTGACTCGCTCATGATGATGCCCTCCGAAAATAAAACACCCTGCTAAAGCGTAGCCCTCGCAAGGTGTGGGGGTGACCATCTCATTAGGCTACCGCGCTCTTGATGTCGGAAGATCACGAGCCTACGCGCTGATCAATCAGCTGAGCGTCCATGAGCCGGTTGATTGGCTGTGCAAGGTGTTTGAAGTCACCCGCTCGTGCTACTACGCCCAGCGCCTTAGGCGCCGCACGCCCGATGTTGAACGGCTTCGGTTGCGCAGCCGGGTGAGCGAGTTGTTCACGCAAAGCCGTAGCGCTGCCGGCAGCCGCAGCATCTTGTCGCTGATGCGTGAAGACGGTGAGCAGCTTGGTCGGTTCAAAGTGCGCAGCTTGATGCGCGAGCTTGATTTAGTCAGTAAACAACCCGGATCACATGCCTACAAACGAGCGACGGTAGAGCGACTCGATATCCCGAACATCTTGAATCGGGAGTTCGATGTCCCGGCCCCCAACCAAGTGTGGTGCGGCGACATCACCTACATTTGGGCCCAGGGGAAATGGCATTACCTGGCTGTCGTGCTGGATCTTTGCACGCGCCGGGTGGTGGGCTGGGGGTTATCGGAAAAGCCGGACGCCGATCTGGTGATCAAGGCGTTGGATATGGCTTACGAGCAACGAGGAAGACCTCAGGGCCTGCTGTTTCACTCAGATCAAGGGTCCCAGTATGCAAGTCGTTTATTTCGTCAGCGATTGTGGCGTTATCGCATGCGCCAGAGCATGAGTCGCCGGGGGAATTGCTGGGACAACGCGCCAATGGAGCGCGTGTTCCGCAGCTTGAAAACGGAATGGATACCGACCACGGGCTACAGAACGGCTCAAGAAGCCCAGCGCGATATCAGCCACTTCTTGATGCATCGGTACAACTGGGTTCGACCCCATCAATTCAACGGCGGGCTGGCGCCAGCTCGCGCCGAAGAAAAACTTAACGTCGTGTCCGGGATTAGTTGACCACTACATCAATCGTTTTGGCGACTACACCCTGGACCTCGATCGGAAGATCAAACCGATTGACTACAAAATTCAGTTTTAGCTTTTAAATCATAAGCTTAATTGCATTTTGGCGAATTTGGCGCGAATCCCGGCCAACCCTCAAGATGGCCATTTCACCGTGAGTTTTTGCTGACCGAAAGGGATCTTGATGCTGACAGGCCCTTGCTGAACCGGCTGATTTAACGACTCAAGTTTCATCGGAACAAAAGCGGGCGGCGCCGGCGGCTGACCATCGCTATAAACAGGAATCCATTTTCGAACCAGGTTGGCGTTGATCCCGTGGCGCTAAGTAGCGCTGGCCATCGATACGCCTGGTGTCAGGCATTCCTGGACGACTTCGACTTTAAACGGTTTGGGATAAGAGGTTCTTTGGCGCATGGAAATCCGGAGATAAGGGCGAAGGTGTCCACGTACTTTATAAGTGGAGAACATCGCCCTTAGCGCTGAAGTCGGGTAGGTGACTTCGCCGGACGGTTACGCTGCACCCTCGTCTTCGATGCGTTGTGAAATCTTGATCCAAAAGGAGCGATTTAGAACCGAACCGGCATGCCAAAACCCGGTTAGTCGAATTGTGTGCCTTTTTGAATCAGCTCGACTTTGTACCCGTTGGGATCTTCAATGAAAGCGATTATCGTGCGTCCATGTTTCATGACACCTGCTGGCCGAGGAACGCGATAACCCAGAATTGCTGCGCGATTGCACACCGCTTCTGCATCCTCAACCTCGATAGCGACATGCCCGTAAGCATCGCCAAGTTCATAGCTATCCTGTCCCCAATTTCGCGTCAGTTCCAAGACGGCAGATTCTGTCTCCGGACCATACCCGAGGAAAGCAAGGGTGAATTTGCCCTCCGGATAGTCTTTCCGTCTCAAAAGGCTCATGCCGAGCACTTTGGTGTAGAAGTGAATGGTTTTATCCAGATCTACTACGCGTAGCATGGTATGTAGGATGCGCATTAGTTTCTCCGCTGCAGCGTCGGCCCGCAAGGCCGACATCTCTTAGAAGGCTTTCTCTAACAGAGACGAAAGCCGTGCGTCCACGCCCTATCTATCGCGAGCCTTTGAGGCCAGAAGATTAAGGTGATTGGATGCCTTTGCGAGGCCGATGTTAAGCTTACACTGGATTCACAAAAAGTGACAAAAAGTGAGCAGTGCCATCACAAAAGGAAAATGTCTTGAAGCTTTCACAGCTCGGTTTTTTTTGCGCCGTCGTAGAGCACGGCACAATAGCCGCCGCCGCCGTACAGCTGCATTGCGTACCTTCGAACATCACAGCAAGGCTACGAGAGCTTGAAGACCAGCTGGGTGTCGTCCTGTTCAACCGAGAAAAAAACCGGTTGCTGGTTACACCCGAAGGTAGGCTGGTCTACCGCAACGCAAAGTTGCTCGTCGATCTGGCGGCTGAAACACGCTCGCTTTTTTCGACCGATTCCATTAATGGTGTGCTTCGAGTCGGGGCGCTGGATGTGGCGCTGGCTAATCATCTGCCCCAGCGTCTCGTACGGTACCGTCTGGAGGCGCCGGGGGTAGATCTCCACATCCGTCCGGAGCACTCGCTACACTTGGAGCGACTATTGATCGATGGCGAGCTTGATCTGATCCTCACTGATGGCCCAATTGAGCATCCGTTGCTTGAAAGCCGCTTAGCCTTTCGTGAGCGCTTACTGAGAGTGGTACCGAAGGCTTTCTCCTCGCCCACCCCCGGAAGCTTGGCTGGACTTGAACTGTATGTATTTGGTCGCACCTGTCACTACAGATACCAGGTTGACAACTGGCTTGAAAGCAACGGCATCCAGCCTCGGGCGATTTTGGAAATCGAGTCGTATCCGAGTATTTTTGCATGTATAGCAGAAGGGTTAGGCTTCGCCTGTGTTCCGGAAAGTTATGTCGACCTTTACGCTAGCCAAGCGGATACATTTCAGGCCGATCATGTGCCTGGCCTGGACTCGAGCGATATCTATTTCGTCTGGCGAAAAAGTCAGCAGTCGCCCTTAATAAAAAACTTCATCGAGATAATTGATATTCAGAGCAATTGGTCGTTACCGAGTCCAAAAAAGCCGCGCTGGTGCTGATCATGGTGGACGGTAAAGGGTACCCCGCACGTAAAAGATACGTTGTTAAGCAGAAACCAGCGAATACCTTCCTGACGAAAATGAAGGGGGACTGCGATTTTTGTCAATGCCAAGACCCGGGGTCGACGCCACTTACCGCAACCAATACCTGAACCACGGGCAGTTGGAACCGCCTTCTGCGCTGGCCAATTTAATCCGGGCGGTTCGCTGGAGGTCTGGCTGCCGAATCAGGCGCCGGACATGTTTCGTGCGGACATAGTCAAACACACTGGTCTGGAGCTTTCCCGCATCACATTGCATTCGCCGCTGCTGGGTGGATTCTTCGGGCGGCATTTTCTGTACGATTCCGCCAGCCGGTACCTGCAGGCCATCAAATTGGCCAAGGCCGTGGGGCTAACGGTGAAACTAATTTGGAGTCGCGAGGAAGAGTTCCTGCAGGACGTGCTCCGTCCTGTGGCCGCAGTGAATTTCCGTGGTGCGCTGGATAACGACGGCTGGCCGCTGGCAATCGAAGCGATCAGTGCCACTGAAGGGGCCGCCGAGGCCATCGCGGGCAAGCAGGGTGAAAAACTCGACCCCACGGCGCTCGGAGGGTCGTCAGGCAAGTCATACAGTTTGACTGCATCTTCGAACCTGATCGAGCTCGGGAGGCCTGGAATAGAGCCTTTTCTTGGCTTCATTCAGTGGGACCAGGGAAAAGATTCAACGTGCAAAAGGGTAGGAGTATCTAATTCCATATTCGTTTAAGCCATGACTTGAAAAACGTCGAAATCGCTTACATATTTCCCGTCGTCAGGGGCCGGAGCAGGGTGTTCCGTGTCTCCTGTTCGAGATCATGTCAGTCAGATGGAAGGAGGATTGTCATGTACGTGTCCCTTCTTAATCTGTCGAGCGATCCCATTGCCGAGTTCGAGAGGCTGCAGCGCGAACTTCAACAAGTCCTGGTCTCGGGCGCCCGGGCAGTATTCGCGCCTTGGCCAGTGACGCTTTTCCTGCCGTCAACGTAGGAAGCACGCCGTCCAGCATGCAGATCTTCGCCGTCGTTCCGGGCGTCGATCCGAACGACCTCGATCTGCAGATTTACCGAGGGTTGCTATCGATTTCTGGCGAGCGCCGGCCGGTGCGCAGTGCAGATGAGGGCAATTGCTCCGTGTATGCCAACGAGCGTTTTTCCGGACGCTTCAAGCGTACTGTGAGCCTCAACGATGAGGTCGATACCGACAAGGTAGAAGCTCACTGTTGCGACGGTGTTCTGCGCATCTTGCTACCTCGGCGTGAGGTGGCGCAGCCCAGGCGCATAGCCATTCAGTAACAGCATCGGTTTGAAGGAGGAATCACCATGAACGACAAGCAAACAGTCGTGCGCAGTGAGACTGAAACCCAAACACTGCTGCCGCGTGTCGATGTCTTCGAAGATGACAACGGAATCCAATTGTTTGCCGACCTTCCGGGCGTGCCCAAGGAACGTCTCGTGGTCAATGTGGAAGGTGACACGCTTTTGCTGGAAGGGGAGATCATGCCGCAGATGTCCCAACACCTGGAGGCCGTCTACGCCGAGGTCCAGCTGTCACGATTCAGACGAGCCTTTACCTTGAGCTTTGAGCTGGATACGACCCGGATCGACGCTGAGTTACGGGACGGCGTGCTGAGCTTGCGCGTTCCCAAACATGCGCATGCCCAGCCTGGCAAGATTGTCGTGAAAGGCGAGTAGGGCCTTGAGTGTGCGGAGGTCGACCCCATGGACAAACTAGCTGAACTCAAGCATGGCCTGGTGGAAACTTGGTATTCGCTGGGCGAGGGCTGGCGTCAGCTTCGTGATCGTACCAGCGAGGCGCTGACGCGCTTCACGCCCGTCAACCGGAGCAGGAACTCGTCGGAGGTTCCTTCCTCGTCACCGGCACTTGCCTCGAACTGGGGATTGCTGGCCGGTGATCTTTACGAGGATGGCGACCAGATCGTCGTTCGCCTTGATGTGCCGGGAATGGTGAAGGAGGATCTGAATCTGGAAGTGCGAGGAGATGCCCTGATCATTAGCGATGAAAAGCACATCGAGCAGGAGCAGGGTAATGGGCGTTATCGCGTCCGGCAGTGCACCTTCGGCAGTTTCCGGCGCACCTTTCAGCTTCCCGCTCCGGTCAATGCCGAGCAGGCGAGAGCTAGATGCAGCAACGGCGTGTTGCGTGTCGAACTGCCCAAGGAAAAGCGCGCGCGTGGCAGGCGGATCGAGGTTCGCTCGGGTTGATACTGCGACTTCATCTTGTCTGTCGCAGGCAAGGGACACCCCTCGTCACCTGGACTGCCCGCCCGCCACAAACTCGCGGGCGGGCAGTTCTTGAACCGGGGGAGTAGAGAGTGTCAGCGCTCACCACGCCAGATTACTTTGTGCCATTACGCAGCGTCTCAGGATCACGGCTTGAGACGCTGTCAGCAGCGGGATCCGAGACAACCAAAGCAACGAGTGCTCCTGCTGCAAACTACGGGGTATGGATTCCATGTGCTACTCGTCGTGCGCCTAGTAGTCGCCCTGGGCGCGGGCCTGGAGTCCGACGCGCCAGTCCTGGTCAAGCTGGTCGTCGGTGCCGAGTTGAGAGATGTCCTTTTCTACCGGTCGGGGACCATGCACCTCGGGGAGCATTTGAAAGTGTCCGTTCGAAGGCATACGATCGAGAGTCTACATGCAAGCTACAGCGCCGCCACGGTGACACCACGCCGGATGCGGTCAGCAGACCGGGAGGTGTTACTTGAAATGCACAACCGATATGCCCGCCAGTGTCATCACGACACTCACCTACCTGGTCAAGCACGATGCGAAGCCCTATGTGCATACCGAGGCTCTGACCGGCGACAGTGAACCGCATTCCTTTGCCGAGCAGGAGGAGCGCGAGGTCACGATACACAACGGTCGTCCGTTGGCAGACAGCCTTTCTCTGGACAAGCAGGGGTTCGAATTCCATCGGCGGGATACGGTGGTCGACGACCTCTACGACGATACCTCAGTGGAAAACGTCTACTATGAAGAGGTCAAGGCCTTGATCAAGGAGTTGACGGGCGCGGGCCGGGTCATCATCTTCGACCACACCAGGCGCAGCGACGCCGAGGGGCGGGATGTTCGCGGCCCAGCCAGCCGTGTGCATAATGACTACACAGAGCGCTAGGGGCCTGAACGTATCCGCGACGCGCTGGGCATGGATCAGGCCGCCACACTGGCAGCGGTGCCGGTGGCCCAGATCAACCTCTGGCGCCCGATGAGCGGGCCCGTTAAGCGCTCGCCGCTGGCCGTGCTGGACGCCTCGACGCTCGACCCCAATGACCTACTGGCCACCGCCCTGGTCTATCCGGATCGTATCGGTGAGATCTACCACCTGGCCTACAATCCGCACCAGCGCTGGTACTATT
Source organism: Pseudomonas sp. m6p (assembly GCF_055760375.1). Classification (NCBI taxonomy): domain Bacteria; kingdom Pseudomonadati; phylum Pseudomonadota; class Gammaproteobacteria; order Pseudomonadales; family Pseudomonadaceae; genus Pseudomonas; species Pseudomonas sp. m6p. The sequence continues at coordinate 2,607,218 of NZ_CM147084.1, read as the reverse complement.
TTCCGCACCAGCGCTGGTACTATTTTCCGGACATGCTCCGTGACGAAGTCTTGCTGATCAAGGGGTATGACTCGCGTCACGACGGCCGAGCCCGCTTCACGCCCCATACCGCCTTCCGGGACCCAAATACGCCGCCGGGAGCCCCACCGCGCGAGAGTATCGAAGTTCGCACCCTGGCCTTCTTTGATTAAGTTTTTGCCACCTGGCGGATAGCTGATCCACCCATGACTGCAGAGCCCTCGGCTACGGTGTGGTTGATGCCAAACCGATGTCGCTCTCTAGCGATTTCGTCCGCGCACCAACGAAAGCTCAATCATCCGACTCATCTCGGCGAGCTCTGGAACCCCGTCATAGCGAAGCCCGTCAATGTAAAACGCTGGGGTGCCATTCACGCCGCTTCGTTCGCCGCCATTAAAGTCGGATTGTATTTTGGGGAGGTAAATATCGTCCTGCATGGCAAGAACGCGTTCTTTGCTGGAGAGGCCGTGTTTTTGAACGATGGCCCGAAATAGCGGCAGGCCCAATCGATCCTGATGTTCATACAATTCGTCGTGAGCCTCCCAGAAAAATCCCCGACTCCCGGCATACTCCGCGGTGACAGCTGCACCGAGCGCATGCGGGTGAGCGGTGGTCAATGGGAAGTTACGGAACACGAACTGTAGATCCTCGAGAAAATGCTGCTGTAGCTTTTTGACGACCCAATACGCTAAACCGCAGTAAGGACATTCATAGTCGCCAAATTCCACCAGGGTGACCTTGGCATGCGCACTGCCCTGGCGATGGTCGTTGTCACTTACCGGGACTTTGAGAGTGGCCATGTGATCACCTGTTAATTTTTGGTTTGCGTGCCTTGTGGCGAATTCGCCAGAGCATCCAACGCATCCAAAATGCCGTCTGCCCCAGGATTGATTGCCATCGGTGAGACGTAGCTCCAGGCGATCAGCCCCTCCTTGTCGATCACGAACAGCGCCCGCTTACAAACCCCCAGGTGGGAATCGTATGCTCCATACTGTCGCGCCACAGCCCCAGTGGGCTCGAAATCGGCCAGCAGGCTGAAGTGAAAATTCCGATCTTTGGCAAAGGCCTGATGGCACCAAGCGCTGTCGACGGAGATACCCAGTAATCCCATAAACTTGTCTCAGAAGTAGTTCGCTTACATACTCAAAGACACAACTATTACGCTTCAACGCGTGCTAGCGAATGAAAGCGATGCGCTATCGGTGATCATGGCGATTTTGTCAGACGAAGCATTTTTTCGATGGTTACCCGACGATCAAGAAGAGATTACCCGTGAATTCGGCTGCGATGGTCATACGGTTCAGTCATGGATCACAACGACACCCTAGCCGCGCTCGAGGCGTCATCGCAGACTATTCTTGATCTGGGTAACCGACCGGTCACACCGAAGGAGGTCACTCGTTTATGCACTGTGTCCTATTCGAAATCCGCCGCGGTTCGATCTGATGCATGAAGGCAAATCGATCCGCGCCGTCATCGAGTTCTGATGAACTACCGGTCTGGGGCACGGCCCCAGGCACTTTTGTCTGACACCCTAAAACGGAGACGCCAGCATGAGCACCTTGCAACTTCACCTTGCACTGGACAATGGTATCCAACCCGCCGCCGCGAATTTCACAGGTGGCACCCTGCAATGCCTGTGTGTGACCGACAAGGTCGAGGTCAAGATCGACGCACAAACTCTGCATAACCACGCGTGCGGCTGCAGCAAATGCTGGAAACCACAAAACGCGACATTCGCCGTTATCGCCGTGGTGCCTCGAGATAAGGTCAGCGTCATTGCCCACGGCGAAAAGCTGGTGATTGTCGACGAATCCGCCACCATCCAACGCCACGCCTGCAAGCAGTGTGACGCCCATCTCTTTGGGCGCATCGAGAACAAGGACCATGCGTTTTATGGCCTGGACTTCGTCCACACCGAGCTTTCGCCACAGAGCGGATGGGCTGCGCCGGGATTCGCGGCGTTCGTGTCCTCCATCATCGAAACCGGAACACCGCCAGCGCAAATGAAGGCTATCCGCGAGCGCTTGCGCTCGATCGGCCTGGAACCCTATGACTGCCTGTCCCCAGATTTGATGGACGCACTGGCGACTCATGTCGCCAAACAGAAAGGCCTGCTCCCCGCCGCCTGATTGATCGGTCGCCGCGGTTTCTTTTCCGGACCGCGGTCCGATTCACCTTTGATGTTGTGCGCCCCACATAATTAACTGGGGCCACCTAAAGCGGCCGCGAAAGACCGAGCGCGCGTATAGCGTCATTGTTGTTGCCGATGATTGCAATTTGATGACCATTCTTTGGGCGGATGCTTCGGAGGCGACACCGTCAAGACAGTTCGATTACAAGTCTGCCATGCCAATGGGGTAGGGATGCGGTGCATTTATACGGCCTTTCAATCTTTTCACGAATTCTTCGGCTTCTGCATAGCTGCGAAACTTAACGCACCATGCGTTCATCCAAACGAGCCAGTCGTCCGACGTACTTCCTCTTTCGACTTTTATCAGCATCACTAGAATTCCTTCGTGTGGTGACTCAGCCGCGTTGAACCTAAGAGGGTGTAGACAAAATAAAGTAAACTCCTTGCCTCTCTTATATACAGCATTGCCATGCCTAAAACTGGACGCCCGCCCGCAATTGCTGCGGAGCATTACCCACTGCTGACCAAGCTTGCTCATGCGCAGCCCTATTCCAGTCAGGCCGAATTGGCGCAAGCATTCCATGCTGAAACATGCATCACCGCTCATCCCTGCGGATTTCGGAGCACCGTGACCGGCCGTTTCGGTTGATCGTGACCGCTCATTTCGCTAACGCGTGACCGCTCATTTCGGTAGCAACGTGACCGATTCTCCGCCTGTTCCGAAACAGGTGGTCACGGCTTACCGAAATCGCCGGTCACGACTTAGCGAAAGCCTTCCCCTTCGTTGCGCATGACCTGATGCGCCGCCATCCTCGACCGATTTCGGGAGAGGAAGATGGCGGCGCCGCGAGTAGCCATGCGAAACATCAAAGAATGTCTGCGCCTCAAGTTTGAGGCCGGCTTGTCCCACGAGAAGATTGCCCGTGCCTTGCAGCTGTCCAAGGGCGTGGTTAGCAAGTACATCGCGGCGGCGCGGGTGGCCGGGCTGGACTGGCCGGCGCTGGTGGCCATGGACGAGGCCGCGCTGGCGGCCGCCTTGTTTGCACCGACGTCGACGAACAAGCCGCGCGGTGAGCGAGTGCTGCCCGATGTGCTGAGCATCCACCGCGAGTTGCGACGCAAGGGCGTGACCTTGCAGCTGCTGTGGGAGGAATATCTCGCCGCGCATGCGGGCCAGCCGACCTACCGCTACACCCAGTTCGTCGAGCACTACCGGCGCTACGCCCAGACGCTCAAACGTTCGATGCGTCAGCTGCACCGTGCGGGCGAGAAGCTATTCATCGACTATGCCGGGCCGACGCTGCCGGTGGTCGACCCGGCCACCGGCGAAGTGCGCCGGGCGCACATCTTCGTCGCCGCCCTGGGCGCCTCGAATTACACCTATGCCTGCGCGACGCCAGGCGAAACCCAGGTGGACTGGCTGACCTCGCTGGGCCAGGCTCTGACCTACTTTGGCGGCGTGCCGGAAATGGTTGTGCCGGACAATCCGCGCGCCCTGGTCGCCCAGCCGGATCGCTACGAGCCGGGCCTGAACCGGGCGGCGCTGGAGTGCGCCCGCCATTACGACACCGTGATGCTGCCGGCGCGGCCACGCAAACCCCAGGACAAGGCCAAGGCCGAGGTGGCGGTGCAGGTGGTCGAGCGCTGGATCATGGCGCGGCTTCGCCACCGGCAGTTCTTCAGCCTGCATGCGCTTAACCAGGCTATCGCCGAGCTGCTGGAGGATCTGAATCGGCGCCCGTTCAAGCGGCCCGATGGCTGCCGGCGCGACTGGTTCGAGCGCCTGGATCGTCCGGCCTTGCGACCGTTGCCGGTGCATCCCTACGAGGTCGCCACCTTCAAGCGCTGCAAGGTCAGCATCGACTACCACATCGAGGTCAATGGCAGCTTCTACAGCGTGCCCTCCGCCCTGGCCCGGCAGAACGTGGACGTGCGACTGACGGCACACACCCTGGAAGTGCTGCATGGCAACCGGCGGGTGGCCAGCCACCTGCTGCTGGGGCGACGCGGCGCTTACAGTACCCAGCGCGAGCACATGCCCGCGGCGCACCAGGCGCATCGCGAATGGACGCCACAACGCCTGCTCGACTGGGGCGCGCGGATCGGCCCCTACACGCGCCAACTGATCGATCACCAACTGACCCACAAGCCGCACCCGGAGATGGGCTACCGCGCCTGCCTCGGCCTGCTCTCGCTGGCCCGGCGCTATGGCAATGCACGCCTGGAAGCCGCTGCCGAACGTGCCGTACACCTGCGCGCCTTCACCGGGCGCAGCGTGCGCAACCTGCTCCAGCAAGGCCTGGATCAACAGCCGCTGCCCCAGCGTGCCGCCGAAACGACCTTACCCGGCGACCACGAGAACGTCCGTGGCGCCGACTACTACCAACCCCCGCAACAGGAGCTGTTCGATGATGCCGCAACACACCCTGAATCAACTGCACCAGCTACGCCTGGACGGCATGGCCCGCGCCCTGGAAGAGCAATGGACGCTGCCGGCCAGCCACAGCCTGAGTTTCGATGAGCGCCTCGGCCTGCTGCTCGACCGTGAACTGGCCTGGCGTGACAACCAGCGCCTGGTACGGCTGCGCAAGAAGGCCAAGCTCAAGTACGCCAACGCCTGCCTGGAAGATCTCGACCGCCGCTCCGGACGCGCCCTGGACGAGCGTCTGATCGCCACCCTGGCCAGTGGCGACTGGATCCGCCAGCAGCACAACCTGCTGCTGACCGGCCCGACCGGTGCCGGCAAAACCTGGCTGGCCTGCGCCCTGGGCAACCAGGCCTGCCGCCAGGGCTATAGCACCCTGTACCTGCGCACCCCGCGCCTGCTGGAACAACTGCGCATCGCTCATGGCGACGGCAGCTTCGGCCGTACCCTGCAACAGCTGGCAAAGGTCGACGTCCTGGTGCTGGACGACTGGGCGCTAGCCCCGCTGGAGGAAGGAGCCCGGCATGACCTGCTGGAGGTGATCGACGACCGCGCTGGCAGCCGCTCCACCATCCTGACGAGCCAACTGCCCATCGAGCACTGGCACGGCTGGATCAACGACCCGACCCTGGCCGATGCCATCCTCGACCGCCTGGTGCACAACGCCTACCGGCTGACGATGAAAGGCGAGTCGCTGCGCCGAAAAAAAGCCGAGGAACAAGCCGCATCGTGACCGATGCGATTACAATCCAGAACCCGCGCAACCGGGGTGGAAGCACCGGTCACGTATTAGCGAAACGCTCGGTCACGTTCACCGAAATCCGCATCATCCCGACACGTTCGCAAAGGCGTTGAAACTGGCGGGGATTGTTCGTGTAAAGGAACGGGCCAAAGGTAGTTTCCAACCTCCCGAACCTCGTAAGTCTTATGGCTACACCGAGGCACACCGGCGTCAGTTGCCGGAGCAGCGCTACCCCAGTTGCCTGACCGACGCCGAATGGACGCTGGTCGCAGATTTGTTTGAAGTATCGGGCGGTCGTGGCGTGCCACCCCGGCACTCCAGGCGCACGCTCCTGGAGGCTTGCTGCTATGTCGTGCGCACTGGATGCTCATGGCGAATGCTGCCTCGCGAGTTTCCACATTGGGACAATGTCTATAAAACTTTCCGCCGCTGGAGCGCTCAGGGCAAATTTGAGCAAATGCATGATCGGCTTCGTGCCCAATGGCGAGAGCGGGTGGATCGTGATGAAAAGCCGTCAGCCGCTGTTCTGGATTCTCAATCAACTCGTAGCTCGCCCCAGGGTGGTGAAAGTGGTTACGACGCAGGCAAGAAGGTGAAAGGGCGCAAGCGCAGTCTCATCGTTGATACCTTAGGCTTGCTCTTGGCGGTGAGCATCAGTGCAGCCAGCGTGCAGGATCGAGATGCGGCAGACGACGCGGTGACGTCCTCGATGAGCAAGTACCCATCATTGAATACCCTGTTCGTCGACAGTGCCTATGCCGGAAAGTGGGCCCAGCGCACGCGGCACAGTCATTCGCTTGAAGTTCAAGTCATTCGAGGGCCAAACAATCGACGTACCGGGAAGTGGCATTCAGAACAAGGCGATTTGTTCACGACAGCGCCGGTTACAAGCGGCTTTGTGGTTATGCCCAAGCGCTGGGTAGTGGAACGAACTCACGCCTGGAATGAGCGGGCCAGGCGCTTGATCATGCACCACGATCGCTTGTTCGATGTGAGTGCAGCATGGGTGTGGCTGGCCGAGGCCCGGATGCTTGCTCGTCGGCTGACTACTTGATTTTGTCTACACCCTCTAAGGAAGGTCTGAAGTACCCACCGATTTTTGAGGCCCTCGCTGCTTGAGGTTCAAAAAATCCAAGTCGGCCGAAAAACAGACCCTTCTTGTCTTTAATTCACGGCTCTTTCCTCTGATCGTGCTGTTTCAGGGCGATCAGCCCGCATTACAGACGCACCTCTCCCGCATTCAACAACCGTTTTCGCACCATCCACAGGTTCGACAATGCGAACAAGGTTGTCTGTTGGGCGATGTTTTTCGACAAGCCACGAAAGCGTACTTTCGTGTAGCCAAACTGGCGCTTGATCACGCGAAAGGGATGTTCAACCTTGGCCCGCACCTGCGCTTTGGCGTATTCGATCTTGCGTCGCATACGCCCGATCAAACTCTTTTTTCCGTGCTTTCTATAGCTGCTGGGACGCGCGGCAATCGACCAAATCATCGTGCGGTTCTGATGCTCAGCACGCTTCTCCACACCGGTATAACCCGCATCGCCGCACACGTAAGTTTCCTCACCATGCAACAACTGATCGACCTGAGTCATGTCCGCCACATTCGCCGCCGTGCCCACCAGGCTGTGCACCAAGCCGGATTCGGCATCGACGCCGATGTGCGCTTTCATACCAAAAAAGTACTGATTTCCTTTTTTCGTCTGATGCATTTCCGGGTCGCGCTTGCCGTCCTTGTTCTTGGTCGAACTCGGGGCATGAATGATCGTCGCATCGACCACCGTGCCTTGGCGCAGCATCAAGCCACGGTCACCCAGATAGCCGTTGATGACCTGCAAGATCCCGCCCGCCAACTCATGTTTTTCCAGCAGGCGCCGGAAGTTGAGGATCGTGGTTTCATCGGGAATTCGATCCAGATGCAGCCCCGCGAACTGGCGCAGAATCGTCGTTTCATAGAGTGATTCTTCCATCGCCGGATCGCTGTAGCCGAACCAGTTCTGCATCAGATGAACCCGCAACATGGCCAGCAACGGATACGCCGGACGACCGCCTTCACCTTTCGGATAATGCGGCTCGATCAAGGCAATCAAGCCCTTCCAGGGCACGACCTGATCCATCTCGATCAGGAAGCGCTCACGGCGGGTCTGCTTACGTTTGCCGGCGTACTCAGCATCGGCGAAGGACATCTGTTTCATCGGGACTCAACCGTTCGATTCCTGTGAGGCGGGTATTTCACCAATTCTGGAAGCCTTTTTCAGAGTTTCCCTAACGGTATTGCTGCTCGGTCAGAGTACGCCGTTCTGCTTGGCGACGTGAGTTGCCAAGGCATCCATCAGTGCTGGAGACAGGCAATCATAGGTCGGCAGGCCGATGTCGCTGAAACGAGCCCGGATACCGTCCATCTCGGCCGGCGGGGTGCCTGTTTCAATGACAGACGACACGAATGCAGCAAAGCCAGGCGCGGCCCAACCGGTTTGTGGCGACAGTTCGGTGTGTACGAAATCCAGGCCGTGGAACGCATGGCCAGTGTTTTCGATGCGACCGTACAGGTGCGCGCCGCAGTCTTTGCACGCGTGACGCTGGATGGTGGCGCTTTCATCGACGATGGCCAGTTTGGCTGCGTTTGCAGTCACGCTGACTTTTTCCCGTGGAACGACCGCGATTACCGCGAATTTCGCGCCTTCAGGCTTCCAGCATTTGCTGCAACCGCATGCGTGATTGTGCAGGGTTTGAGCGTCAATCTTGACCTCAACCTTGTTGGTCGCGCACAAACACTGCAAGGTGCCACCAGCGAAATCGGCAGCGGCTGGCTTGATACCAGCGTCCAGCGAAGGATGCAGTTTTACATTGCTCATGTGTATCTCCGGAATTGCTCAGGGTTGATACGAAAAGCTCCCCGGGGCTCGCGCCCCGGGCAACCTGTCAGTATTTGATGACCGTACGGATGGATTTGCCTTCGTGCATCAGGTCGAACGCTTCGTTGATGCGTTCCAGCGGCATAGTATGGGTCACGAACGGAGCGAGTTCGATTTCGCCTTTCATCGAGTCTTCAACCATCTTCGGCAACTGGCTGCGGCCTTTGACGCCACCGAATGCCGAGCCTTTCCAGGTACGACCGGTAACCAGCTGGAATGGCCGAGTGGAGATTTCCTGACCGGCACCGGCGACGCCGATGACGATGGATTGCCCCCAGCCACGGTGTGCGCATTCGAGCGCCGCACGCATGACATGAACGTTACCGATGCATTCGAAGGAGTGGTCGACGCCCCAGCCGGTCATTTCAATGATCACTTGCTGAATCGGCTGCTCGTGATCTTTTGGGTTGATGCAATCGGTAGCGCCGAACTGGCGTGCCAGGTCAAACTTGGTCGGATTGGTGTCGATGGCGATGATGCGACCGGCCTTGGCCTGACGAGCACCTTGAATGGCAGCCAGACCGATGCCGCCCAGACCGAAAATGGCCACGGTGTCGCCCGGCTGGACTTTAGCGGTGTTATGCACTGCGCCGATGCCGGTGGTTACGCCACAGCCCAACAGGCAGACGTGTTCAGGGTTGGCGTCGGGGTTGATCTTGGCGACCGAAACTTCTGCGACCACGGTGTATTCGCTGAAGGTCGAGCAGCCCATGTAGTGATACAGCGGTTGGCCGTTGTAAGAAAAGCGGCTGGTGCCGTCGGGCATCACGCCTTTGCCCTGGGTCGCGCGCACGGCGGTACACAGGTTGGTTTTACCCGACTTGCAGAACAGGCACTCGCCGCATTCCGCGGTATACAGGGGGATGACGTGATCGCCAGGCTTGAGGCTGGTCACGCCTTCGCCGACTTCAACCACGATACCGGCGCCTTCATGGCCGAGTACGACAGGAAACAGGCCTTCAGGATCATCACCGGACAGAGTGAAGGCGTCTGTGTGGCATACCCCGGTATCGGTGATCTTGATCAGCACTTCACCTGCACGAGGGGGTGCTACGTCGATCTCAACAATCTGAAGCGGCTTACCCGCTTCAAAGGCAACGGCTGCACGAGATTTCATAAGGTCTTCTCCAAAGGGTAGTGCTCATTGAGATGGGTACCGCCATCGGCATGGGCCAATGACGGCTACTTCAGGTACGTGCGCACCAGAGAAATCACTTCATCGATCGAAGCCCGCTGGGCGTCTGTTGTGTTGACTAAGGTCGTGAACTCTTCCCTAAGATGGCTTTCCAGTACCCCGGCCATCAGTCCGTTTACGGCGCCTCTCATGGCGGCGATCTGCTGCAGCACCGGACCGCACCCGGCTCCTGCCTGGAGTGCTGATTCAAGAGCATCCAATTGCCCCCGAACTCGCCGGACTCTGGCCAGGACGCGTTTTTTCTCTTCAGGTGAATGTGGCATCGGAGTAATCCTAGTCAAGCCTCACAAGCTGTCTATGCGGGTACTGGTAGGGAGTATGTCTGGTACTGGTAGGGAGTATATCTAGGTACTGGCGGGGAGTATACCGGGTAGGGTGCTTCAATCTGCCACACCATGAGCTCGGCTAGTCAACGTCGAATGACTGTAGCCCCATGACAGCGCAAGCATCGGCAAGATTTTGTTACAGAACTTGTGCACTCGCACATTAAAAAACCCGGTTGAGGAAAGGGGAGCGGAGCGTTCAACCGGGTAGTAATGTGATGGGCTGGACGCGCTTTGGCGACCAGCGATTGCCTTTCCAGATTTAGGCTTTGCGGGCAGCCTTCAGAGCCAATGGCCCGTCACCAAGCAGTGCTACAACCAACGCAGTCACGCTGAGGTAAATGGGATATTCCCATCCGCCGTTCGCGTTGGTGAAGCTCCAGCCATTGCTGAAGTGCACGGTCGAAGCGACGAAGAGCTGTACGACCGCAATTGCGGCGACCCACCGGGCGTAAACACCTAATACCAACATCAGGCCACCTACCACTTCAAATGCCATGACTGGATAGGCAAGGAAACCCGGAAACCCTATGGACTCAAAAAATCCGGCGGTGCCAGCAGGGTTGAATACCAGGACCTTTGTCAGGCCATGGGCAATAAACATAATGCCAAGTGCCAGGCGCATGACCAGTGCGGCGTAGGGGGCGGTGCGTGAGTCGATCATAGTGTTGTTTCCTTCTGTTTAATAAGCGTACTGGGTTGGGATGTGGCTATCTTATAGATCCTGAATTGGAGATAAATAAGCCTGAATGTGATTAATAGTTCCTATAATCGGGACAATCGCCGATTTTGCTTCAGTACCGGCGGTGATATCTGTAGTGCAAACCACGGCGAGACGTTGGGCCAGCCAAAACGCGAAGAGGGGCTGCAATCGTGGATTGCAGCCCCTCTTTTGATGTAAGTGCGGCGTTTCCTTTGGACCGCTCCCGGCCGGCGTGCCTGGCTTAGGTTCAATCCTTTTAGATCGCTATTGGATCGTGGAGGTTGATCCCGCTACGTTCCGACATTCGCACTCGATAAGCTTCTACAGCAGGCGGATAAATGATGCCCTGCACGATCGACATGCTCCGCAGAGTAGCAAACAGATGAATGTCGTCTTCTGACAGCTCGCCGTTAACGGCGTCGGGGGACTGGATCAGCGGCTCAAGCTCCAGCAAATGGCGGTTCAGCGACGCAATGTAATCGGGACTGGCTGCCAGATGAGCTTCGAAGCTACCGAGCATGCGCTCTTTGTTCCGGGTGAAATAAGCTCGCGCTGCAGGCGCAGAAAACTCCTCGAAATCCGACGTCGCCCAGCGTGGAATTGCCAGCGAATAAAGTGGGGCCGTCACGTCTTGGTTCCACTTTGCCAACCTCGAATTGCTCGGGCCGAACAGGCTCCGCGCGCCAGACATGCCATCGATATGCGCAACGATGTCCATGCTCTCGGCCAAGTATTGGTCACCGTCTTGGAGGATCGGCGCCATCTTCTTGCCAATCATACGGATGGGGGTGGCCTCATCGTCGTTCGCAAGAATGACGAGTTCGACAGCGATTTGCTTGAGCCCGAAAATCATGCGGGCTTTCACGCAGAAGGGGCAGTGATCGTAAACGAAGAGTTTCATGATTGTTGAGTTCCAAAGTTTGAGTGTGGCGGCCGAGCTTGGTGTTCGGCGTCCGCTTGAGTGGGCACCAAAAAAGGTGATCTCCGGTTTGCCGTCCATTGGGTGTTGGGCGTCGAGCTCGAAAGTACGAAAGTACGAAAGTACGAAAGTACGAAAGTACGAAAGTACGAAAGTACGAAAGTGTGGCTGGGTAAGAGGGTGGTCAAACGCCGCGCGGTCGCGATAGATTTCCATATTCCAAACAGAGGCGCCACTTTAGGCATCTCAGCGTTGAAAGAGAATGCCCGCTAGTGAGATCATTGCTTTCATAAATGAGAGGGTTGTCAATGGATCTCAACGCAGTTCAGATGCTGGTGGCGATCGTACAAGCGGGGAGTATGACGGCGGGCGCGGAGCGTTCAGGAGTGCCGCTGCCCACTATCAGTCGCAGAATTCGTGCGCTCGAGCGAGAACTTGAAGTCGAATTGCTCGAGCGATCAGCCAGGGGAGTGAAGCTGACCGAGGCTGGCGCGCGCCTCTTTGAGCACGCTAGCCGGGGTTTGGATATCGTGCAAGAAGGGCGAGACGCACTCGTCAGCGACCAGGCCCACGTCAAAGGCAAGTTGCGGCTTTCAGTGCCTCCATCGTTCTCCCCCTGGTGGCAGCTGATTTCGGACTTTCAGAAAGATCATCCCGACATCCGCGTGCATCTGCTTTCAACGGAGCGCCGCGTTCACACCGTTGAGGATGGGATAGACGTGGCACTTCGCGTCGGTCGGGTAGAGCACGAGGCTATGATCGCAAAGCATTTGCTCGATTATCGGCACGTTGTAGTCGCCAGCCCGCAGTTCGTTGCAACGTATGGGCGGCCGAACAGCCCGGAGGATCTGGGCAGGTTTCCTTGTGCGACTTGGAGCCTCGGCACGAATACAAGCGCGACTTGGCGTTTCCCAGGCCTGACGGTGGAGCCAAACGCGGTGCTCTCAACGAATGACAGCATGCATCTGCTCCACAGCGCGATGGCAGGCGAGGTCATCACCGAACTGCCCCCTTTTATCGTCAAGGAGGCTATTGAACGTGGACAACTGGTGCCACTGCTTTCAGCGTATCCATTACCAGAGTCCTCGTTGAACCTTCTCTATCCTGCGCATCGTCATCCTTCTGCCGTTGTTCGCACCTACTTGGAATACTGTCTCAATCGTATTCCCTGGCTAGAACATGCATGCTGCACGAGAACATAGTTCGGGAAAGTACTGTTCTGGGCTTGCAGGGTTGCTTCGTGCTTTGGCGTCTTGAGCGTGGTGTGCAAAACTGGACGGCGATACCTTTGGCTTTGGCAACGAGGGTATCCCGACTGAATGTGCGCGGTTACGCGACTCAATGGTTTTGGAGATGCCAGCGCTCCGACAGTTCCAAGCGCCTGTGAGGGTGCCAGATAGCGGTCAATAGAAGTTTTTTAGCGTGCGTGTTGACAACCCTTCGAAACCAGTCCAGAATTGCGTCCATTCCTGAGGCAGGAATGAGAAAAACTCTAAGTTAATCAAATGGTTAGCGATCGGATGTTGGTCTCGTTTCCCGCTCCAAGTTTGTACGCGGTTGTTGTGGTGCTACTAAACAGCGATCGTTTGAGGCCGAGTAGCAAAATGGTTATGCAGCGGATTGCAAATCCGCCTACGCCGGTTCGATTCCGACCTCGGCCTCCACTATAAACAAGCTCCGTAGATCCATGATTTACGGAGCTTTTTTATTTCCAGTGCGCTGCAAGATTTAGTCTTGAAATCAACCACTGTGAACTTGCTTCACCGGGACGTGATGTATATATTTCCCGCTCTGCTTAACAAGGCTTAACGCTGTCAGGTTTGCTGATCGACTGCTTTGAGCACTACACCGCGCTACCGCCCGAATGGCGAAACTGGTAGACGCATGGGACTTAAAATCCCCCGCTCGTAAGGGCGTGCCGGTTCGATTCCGGCTTCGGGCACCATCTAAAATCAAGGGTTTGCGGGCGAAAGCTGATGCAAGCCCTTGTTTGTTTTCAGATCGCCATTTTTAAATGGCTTCTCGCCAATTCTTCCGTTTCCCTTTTCCTCCTGTGTGCAAAGACCGTTGGTCACTTCTTGATGCAATCAATCGTGCGAGCGTCTACGGTTTTGGCTTGGTCGAAGATATCAAAAGTCATTGAGTGAACATTTGAGCTTGACCCGATGGCGTTGATATCAGGATGGATCTTGATCAAGGCGCGGTGCATCGTTCAGGCGATGGGCATTCAGACGGCCTGTCTGTTACGCCAGACCCGCCATTTTTGACGTGTTAAGGAGAACACCGATGGCAATCAATCAAGTGCACGCAGCAACCGATAAAACCGCTCTCGTCGAGGCCGAGGTGTACCGTTGGTACAATCTCTTCTTTCCGTGGTCGCGTGGTATGTCTTCCCGGTCGGAAGGCGCCATCAAACCCCTGTACGACGCGTTGGCGAATGAGTTTCGTGTGGTACTCACTGATGGACAGATCATGAGTCGAGCGGATTATTGGGAGCGACTTTGGGGTTTGTATGGCAAGCGTGCTGGAAGCCCTGAATCGCACATTACTAACCTCTCGATCACAGCGCTTCCAGGGGACTGCTTCCTGGCCGTTTTCGACCTTGTCAAAGACGGCATCACCAAGAAGAAAGTCGATTCGGCGCTTATGCGCCTCGACCAGACCTCGCCATCCGGAATTTCATGGGTTTACGTGCATGAAAGCGAGCACGAAAGGGCTCTTGCGTAAGTCACTTGAGTTCTACTCTTGTGGCTGAAAAGCCTGGATGTTTTTAATGTTGGCGAAAAAATCAGGCCCAGCTCCGTGCTGGGCTTTTTTGTATCTGCTGTTCAGTCAGAAAACAACAAGCCCAGGCATGCCCGGGCCGGTATAGGGAATACATTCAGCGCGAATCAACCTCTTTTGCAGCCTGGGCGTTTAATCGTTCCTTGCGCCTGCGCAGCCAGCTGAAGAATGCATGTACCGGGTGCAAAAATGCAGCCAGTACGCACAGCAGCATGATGGTGAAAATGGCAATCAGCGGAATGCTTTCGTGCGAGAACATGGTGGGGTACTCCTGTAGGCACTATGTTGGAACCCGCAGGCTAGACGCTTAGAGCCATGCTTGCGATGAACGTATGTTCATCCTCGGGCGCTTGAACTGTGCTACGGAGGGCTCACCAAAATGATATTCCAGAGGTGCGCAAGCGCCGGCCTCAGCTGAGGCCAGCGCCTTGCGTGGAGTGATTACGCAAATGTGTTTTCAGCTGCGTTTCGGCAGCTTCCAGTTCGGGCGGATGAAATGGCAGGTGTAACCATTCGGTATCCGCTCCAGATAGTCCTGGTGCTCGGGTTCCGCTTCCCAGAAGGGGCCCGCCGGTTCGATTTCAGTGACCACGCGCCCCGGCCACAGCCCGGATGCATCGACGTCGGCAGCGGTGTCTTCAGCAATGTCGCGTTGCTGTTCGTTAAGGTAGTAAATCGCCGAGCGATAACTGGGGCCGAGATCGTTGCCTTGTCGGTTGGGTGTGCTGGGATCGTGGATCTGGAAAAAGAACTCAAGGATTTGCCGGTAGCTGATCACGGCAGGGTCGAAGACGATTTCGATGGCCTCGGCGTGGTTGCCGTGGTTGCGGTACGTGGCATTCGGTACATCGCCACCGCTGTAGCCGACTCGCGTTTGCAGCACGCCGGGATAGCGTCGCAGCAGGTCCTGCATGCCCCAGAAGCAGCCTCCGGCGAGAATCGCGGTTTCGGTCTTTCCGGTCATGATCTTTTTGCCTCTCGGTGACGGTGGATACGGATCTGGTTATGAGGGCGCGTTGGCTATTTGCAAGCTTGACTCAGGGTGAAGGGCTGCTCGAAACGGTGTTTTCAATAAAATGCCCTGACGATAAGGTCAGGGCATTGATGGTTTCGAGCGGTGAACTCGTGGCAATTCGCGCTGAGTGATGGTCGAAAACCAAGACAGCAAGCGGTTACACAAACGCTTGCCCGAAGAAGCCCCGTGGCAGGCGTTGCGGACCCGCCAGAGCGGTCAAGCGTGCGATCCATTCCGAACGCCAGTTCGATGCACCGTGGTCAGCCTTGGTGTGGCGCGCTGCGCGCCGAGCAGCATTGCGCTGGGTTTTGCGCGCATTTTTGTAGGCATCGGTATTTCGGCAGCTGCGGCATTTAACGCGATTGAGTTCCTGGCTCGAGGCAAGGTTGTTGCCTTTGTGACCACAAGCCAGGTGTCCGTCTACTTTGAAATGGATAACCATGGATCAGTCTCCTGGTGACGTGTACAGGTTATGACCTCCCACGACTGCGGGTGTTCGCCGGGTCGGCCAGGCGGTACGCGTTGAGACTGTCGTTTATTGCCATCCGGTCATCTGAAACGAGGCAGAGGCCGCTCGACGGGTTGCAACGAAGACAGGGTGCTGCGAATCAGTGGCGTATCTTTTTCGATGTCGTTCAGGCGATCACGTATGCGCAGGGCGGTCGGATGGCCGCCTTGATGATCGACCCAGTCGGCAATTTCCTTGCAGGCCGCAGCCAGGCGAGCCTGACGGGAGTCAAGCAGGGTGAGGAGGGTGGTGATGGACTCTTTTTCGGACATGGAGCACCTCCGTTCAGACAAACCGTTGAGAGGCAGCAAAAAGCCCGCGGGCTGCGAGCTCTCTGCCGTTGGGGCACTGGTCCGTCAGCTGTTTTGAGTATAGACCCCGCCTGTCAATTGCATCAGCCGGCCGATTGTCGCGCCGGTCGCGGCGAGCTCGCCGCATTGAGCCTTTGGCATTCGCGCCGGGCATCTTCTTCAAGATCATAGCCGTCACCGATGAAGCCTCCGGTTCGGGTGTCATTGATCCGAAACCAGCTGCTGGATTCGGCAGGTTCATGCTGACTTTCCCCGGCGCGACGGCCGTGAATGATGATCTTGTTGCAGCGCTTCACGACAAAGATGTCTTCCATGGCGTCACCACAGCAAATAGGTGTCAGATCAACTATAGAAGCCTTGGCCGATCGTGCAAAAAATAGCCAGTCAGTTCGTCGGTTGCAGCCACTCGGTGGCGCGCCAATCCAGGCGATGCGTCGGCTTGAACGCCTGTAGAAACTCTGGAACGTGGGAAACCGCGATTGATTGCTCGGCTACCAGCGCGATCAAGGCGCGTCCATCATTTGCTCGAGAAACATCGCCAGCGCCACTTCCTCGGCGCGCAAGCCCTTGCGCACCCTCGGGCGTGGCAGTTCGGCCAGTGCACCGAGCAGGAAGCGCTCGACCACGGCCGGATGGATGTAGCACTTGCGGCAAACGGCTGGGGTGTTGCCCAGCTGTTTGGACACGCTCTTGACCATCTCCACCACATGCCGTTTCGCCTCGGCTTCCGACTCCCATTGCAGTTCGCGCAATACCGCCAGGGCCAGCGCGCTGCCGGCCCACGTGCGGTAATCCTTGGCAGTGAAGTCGGCACCGGTAAGGGTTTGCAGGTAGCTGTTGACGTCGTGGGAGCTGACGGTGTGCCGCTCACCATTTTCATCCAGATACTGAAACAGATTCTGCCCCGGGATTTCCAGGCAGCGCTTGATGATGCGCGCCAGGCGACGATCCTTGACGGTGATTTGGTGTTCTATGCCGCTTTTACCGCGAAACTGAAACAGGATCGCGCTGCCGTTGACCTCGACATGCCGGCTGCGCAGGGTGGTCAGGCCATAGGAGCGGTTGTCCCGCGCGTATTGAGTGTTGCCGACACGAATCAGCGTGGCGTCGAGCAGCGTGATGACCGTGGCCATGACCTTGTCGCGACTGAAACCGGGGGCGTCGAGCAGGGTTTCGAGCTGTTTGCGCAACTTCGGCAGCGCCAGGCCGAACTCACGCAAGCGCGAGTACTTGTCGGCGTCGCGTACCTCGCGCCAGCGCGGGTGATAGCGATACTGCTTGCGGCCCCGGGCATCGCGGCCGGTGGCCTGCAAATGGCCACGCGGATCGGCGCAGATCCACACGTCGGTATAGGCCGGCGGCACCGCCAGCGAATTGATCCGCTTGATCTCATCGGGGTCGTTGATGCGTTGTCCGGCCGGATCGAAGTAGGCGAATTTGCCACGCAGTTTTTTACGGCGGATGCCGGGTTGGGTGTCGTCGACGTAATGCAGGTCGGGCGGTAAGACGTCGGCTAGTACGGTGTCGGGCATGGCGGTGTCCTTGGCGAATCGCTCTGTTACAGCGATTGACCGCGGGGCGTGGCCGTCGTGCCAACCAATTCAGGCCAGCACGGCGACGGCCTTGATCTGCGCCCACAAATGCTGGCCCGGGTGGATGCCGAGCTGATCCCGGGAAAATCGCGTGATCCGCGCCAGCAGCGGTGTTCCACCGGCATCCAGACGAATCAGCACATGCGCGGCGTTGTCCGCCGCCAGCTCGCTGACCACGGTCACCGGCAAGCGATTGAGGATGCTGCTGGCTTCGCTGTTGTGCAGGGCCAGACTGATGTCGCGGGCGTGCACCTTGCAGCGCAAGGCTTGACCGACCGCCATCGGCGCGTGCGTCACGCGGATGTTCATGGCCGTGGCCGGCAATTGCAGACTCAGCAGCTGGTACTCGGCATCGTAGGCGCTGACCTGGCCTTCGATGATCACCCCGGCGTCATCGCCCAGCGCCATTGGCAGGTCCAGCCGGGCGAGGGTCTCGCCAATCGGGCCGCTGGCCAGGGCCTTGCCGTCGCTGAGCAACACCAGATGATCGGCCAGCCGCGCCACCTCATCCTGCGCGTGGCTGACATAGAGCACCGGAATGTCCAGTTCATCATGCAGGCGTTGCAGGTACGGCAGGATTTCGTTTTTGCGCTGGCTGTCGAGGGCCGCCAACGGCTCATCCATCAGCAGCAGTTTCGGACTGGTCAACAGCGCGCGGGCGATACCGACACGCTGGCGTTCGCCGCCGGACAGATGCTGCGGATGGCGCTCCAGCAGATGGCCGATGCCCAGCAGTTCGGTGGCTTGCGCCATGTCGACACGGCGCTGGGCCTTGGCAATGCGCTTGAGACCGAACTGCAGATTGGCCAGCACTGACAGGTGCGGGAACAGACTGGCTTCCTGGAACACGTAACCCAGCGCTCGTTTGTGCGGCGGGACAAAAATCCGGCGTTCGCTGTCCTGCCAGACTTCGTCGTTGATCTGAATGAAACCTTGCTCGGCGCGCTCAAGCCCGGCGATACAGCGCAGACAGGTGGTTTTGCCCGAACCGGAATGACCATACAGCGCAGTCACGCCACGCCCCGGCAAATGCAGATCAACATCCAGGCTGAAGCCCGAATAAGTGATTTTCAGACGTACATCAATCATCGATCAGCTCCAACCCGCGCGGGTCTTGCGGCTGGAGTAGAGCGCCAGCAACACCAGAAACGAAAACACCAGCATCGCCCCGGCCAACCAATGGGCCTGAGCATATTCCATCGCTTCGACATGGTCGTAGATCTGCACCGAGACCACGCGGGTCTTGTCGGGAATGTTGCCGCCGATCATCAGCACCACACCGAATTCACCGACGGTATGCGCGAACCCGAGGATCGCCGCCGTCACGAACCCGGGGCGGGCCAACGGCAGGATCACGCGGAAAAAAGTGTCCCAGGGATTGGCGCGCAAGGTTGCGGCCACTTCCAGTGGGCGGGTGCCGATGGCAGAGAACGCGTTCTGCAACGGTTGCACCACAAACGGCATGGAATAGATCACCGAACCGATCACCAGCCCGGTAAAACTGAAGGTCAGCGTGCCCAGGCCCAGCCATTGCGTGAAGTGGCCGAGAAAGCCATTGGGCCCCATTGCCAACAGCAGATAGAAGCCGATCACAGTCGGCGGCAGCACGAGGGGCAGGGCGACGATTGCGCCGATGGGGCCGCGCAGCCAGGAACGACTGCGCGCCAGCCACAGGGCAATCGGAGTGCCGACGACCAGCAGGATCGCGGTGGTCAGGGACGCCAGTTTCAGGGTCAGCCAGATCGCCGCGAAGTCGGCACTCGAGAGCGACATTTAGAGCTGGTAACCGTAGGACTTGATCACCGCAGCGGCTTTCGGGCCTTTGAGGTAGTCAACCAGTGCTTTGGCAGCGGCGCTGTCTTTGCCTTTGTTCAGGATTACCGCGTCCTGTTTGATCGGGTCGTGCATGTTCGCTGGAACGATCCACGCCGAACCGCTGGTGACCTTGCCGTCCTTGTAGATCTGCGACAGTGCTACGAAGCCCAGTTCCGCATTACCGGTGGACACGAACTGGTAAGCCTGGGTGATGTTCTGGCCTTCGACGATTTTGGCTTTGGTCGCTTCAGTCAGCTTGAGTTTTTCCAGCACCTGAGTGGCGGCCAGCCCGTACGGTGCGGCTTTCGGATTGGCGATGGACAGGTGCTGGTATTCGTTTTTCTTCAGCACTTCGCCTTTGCCATCGACGTAACCTTCCTTCGCCGACCACAGCGCCAGGGTGCCGATGGCGTAGGTGAAGCGCGAGCCCTTGACGGTATCGCCTTCTTTTTCCAGTTTTTCCGGAGTGGTGTCGTCCGCCGAGAGGAACACTTCGAACGGCGCGCCGTTCTTGATCTGGGTGTAGAACTGGCCGGTGGCCCCGTAGGCGGCGACCAGTTTGTGCCCGGTGTCTTTTTCGAAGTCGGCGGCAATGGCCTGGATCGGCGCGGTGAAGTTGGCGGCAACCGCCACCTGCACCTCATCGGCGTGAGCGGCGCCAAAGGCAAATACCGCCAGCAAAGAAGCCAGGCAAGTGGGGGCAAAACGTGAGGCACGAATGGTCATAACAGCTCCGTTATTGGCGATTGCAGAGGGCAGTTATTGTTGGAGGTGGACTGCACCGATGCGAAGGGTGAAACGCTATATAGCGAAATATATAGCGAAATGCCGCTAAACAGGAAGTGCTGTTGTATGCAGGATGAGGCTGCGCCGTGCCTCATCCTGGATCGGGTCAGTGTCGGACCAGTTTTATCAGCGCGCCTTGCGCCAGTTCCCGGGTCAGTTCGGCGCTGCTCAGCTCCTTGCCCAACGGAAAAGCCTGCCCGGCCCAGAGGTTGCTGAATTGCGCTTCGCTTTTGGCGCGCAAGGGCATCAGCGCTCCGCCGGCCAGCGGGAAGGCTGGGGCTTTCGCTGACATCGGGCCGATTTCGCGCATCACCCGATTGAGAATGCCGCGAGCCGGGCGGCCGGTGAACAGGTTGGTAATCGCGGTTTCGCTTTCCTTGGCGGTGCGCAGCGCTTGGTGATGGGAGGCGCTGACTCTCGCTTCCGGGGTGAACAGATACGCGGTACCGACCTGCGCTGCCGATGCACCGAGCATGAATGCCGCGGCCACCCCGCGCGCATCGGCAATGGCACCGGCAGCGATCACCGGTACTTTCACCGCATCGACAATCTGCGGCACCAGGGCAAAGGTACCGACCTGACTGCTCAGGTCATCGCTGAGAAACATCCCGCGATGACCACCTGCCTCGTAGCCCATGGCGATGATCGCGTCGCAACCGTTTTGTTCCAGCCACACCGCTTCATCGACAGTGGTGGCAGACGAGAGGATTTTCGCACCCGTGGCCTTGACCCGATCCAGCAGGGATTTCTCCGGCAGGCCGAAGTGAAAACTCACGACTTCAGGACGAAACTCTTCCAGCACGGCGCACGCTGCTGCATCGAAGGGTGCCCGGTTGGACACCGGCGTCGGTGCATCGAAATCGACACCCAGTTCGCGGTAGTACGGCTCCAGCAGGTTTTTCCAGTCCCGCGTGCGCTGTTCATCGGCAGCCGGTGGCTGATGGCAGAAGAAGTTGACGTTGAACGGCTTGCGAGTGTGTTCGCGGATGGTCTGCAGTTCTTCGCGCAGTTGCTCGATACTCAGCATTGCGGCGGGCATCGAACCCAGGCCGCCGGCGTTGCACACGGCGATCACCATGGCCGAGTTCGTGGCACCGGCCATTGGGCCCTGGATGATCGGCAGCTCGATGCCGAGCAGGTCAAGAATGCGAGTGTCAGGCCATTGGCTCATGGAAGCGGTTCTCCGAACGATGAAACGGGGCAGGGACGGCAGAGCCGGTTTTTTAACAGCAAAACCGGACTCAGGGCCAGCGCGAATTTTCCTCGCACGGACAGCCATGCGCCGTCAGCGTCGATGAAAACCACCGCCACCGCCGCCAAATGAACGGTTCATGACTTGCGAGGAGTTGTGAAAGTTGTTGGTGCGCTGGTTGCCGAAGTTGCGCGCTGCAGATTCACGATTGAGGTTTTGCAGCTGGGCAGTGTTGTTGACCGGTGCCGTGCGGGTCGGGCTGCCCTTGACCATTGATTGCCAACCGTTGTCGGTTTTCTTGTAGACGTTACCGTCGTGCCCGGCATAGACGTTGTCGCCAACCCGTGCGGCGCCGCCGTTGCGTCCCTTGACCCCAGCATATTGCGTGGTCTTGTCGGTGTTGGGGTTGTACACCGCGCCACGGTTGGCGGTGACTTGCGTGCCGTTGCGTGCGTTGCCCGCCGTCACTCGGCCGCCGGCAATGGCGCCACCGTTCGGCCCGACCACCTCACCACTGCGTCCGGCCGCGTAGTTGCCGTTGTACGCATTGTGTACGGCGCCGCGCTGGCCCGCCGCGGCAATCCCGGTGCGCGAGTTATAGGACGAGCCGACCTGACCGGCCCAGCGATTGCCGGTCCAGGCGTTGTAGCCGGCGCCGTAACGACTGACGGTCGCGCGGTCGCCCCACTGACGATAAATGTTGCCGGTGGTGCCGGCCCAGCCACCGGGCCCCCAGGCCACGGCACCGCCGCGATAGCCGTAAGCGGCGCCGCCCCAGGCCAGCGGCGCTGGATACAAGCGCGGCCCCCAGGCATAACCCCAGCCGTAATTGCCCCACCACGGATAAGCGCCCCAGCCCCAACCCATTGCCACGGTGTTGCCGCCCCAGCTCCAGCCGAAGCCGAAACCGAAGGTCCAGCCGGTCCAGGGTGTATAGCGAATCGCGACGCCGAAACCGTAGGTCACGGGCGGCCCATACCAGACACTGCCAACCCACGGCGTGTACGGGTATCCGGTGCCGTAAACCACCACACCCGTGGCCGGATCCAGGTTCGACCCTTGATACCCCGGGGTGTAGCCAACCACCACCGTGTCGCGGCTGGACTCATAGACTTTGACGTAAGTGAGGTAATGCATCGGCGAACTCGGCGGGATTGAATAGATCACCGACGGTACCGAACTGGCGACGACCCACGGTCCGCTGACTGTCGTTGCGCTGAACCAGATGCCGTTCTCCACGGCATACCAGCTGTCGTTGTCGACACGAATGATCGGCGTCGCGCTGTTGACCACATATTGCAGCGACGTGGTGTTGATCGGTTTGAGTTGCGGCTCGCCGTCGAACTGCGGCGCGGTCATTTTCACTGCACTTTTCTTGATCGCCGAGGTTTGCGGGATGGTGGCGGCAATCGCGGCTTCCTTGGCCTGCGGCGTACCGGCGACGGAGGCCTTGACGTTCTCTTTCGGACTGTCGTCGGGGATGTTGGCGAAGTCGGCAGGCAATTTGTCCGCCGGGGTAAACGTCCACGGCCCGTTCATGTCGGCGGCCCGGAACCAGCGTCCGGAAATCAGCACGTAGCTGTTCTGGTCGCCGATTTCCTTGAAGATGTGCCCTGTGGTGTTGCTCACGTAGAGCAGGCTGGTGCCCTGGATCGGCGACCACTGCGCAGCCCCGTCGGTAACGATCAGCTCGGTGGGGGTGGTGGCGATGAAAATTTTCGGCTGCGGCGGCTTGGCCAGATTTGGCACCTTGTCTTTCGGATCACTCTGCCCGGTCAGCAGATCGACCTGACGGCTCTGGATCGCCACCTGTTTGGCCTTCTCCAGATCGGCCGGCGGTGTGGTCAGACGAGTGTATTCGCCGCTGAGGTTGTCAGCGACCATCCAGCCATCAAACACATGCAAGTAGTGCTTGCCCTCGGCGTCCTTGAGCAATAACGGGCGGGTGTTGATCACCCGCTGCAACGCGGTGCCCTCGACCGCGCGATACGCCGCGTCGCCATCAATATAGACAAGCAGGGCGGGGACGTCGGAACTGATGATCGCCGGCGGGGTATTTTCCAGTGGCGCGCTGTCGGCTTTCTGCTCTGCCGACAACACACCGACGGCGGCCTCGAGTTGATCGAGGGAAATGGTCTTCTTGCGGCTCTGGGCATCCTTTTGCAGTGCCGCGAGCCAGACATCCGCCTGACTGGCATCGGCGGGGAAGTCGGCCTTGATGATCTTGTATTGATCCAGTGCGACCCAGCGCGTGGCCTTGTCGACCAACGTGTGCGCACTGAACTGGACAATGCCGTAGGTGGGTTTGCCGTCGGCGCCGGTGGCTTCGACCGCCGCCCGGGCATTGAGTGTGTAGCCATCCCAGCTGTCGAGTTGCGGCTGGTACACGGTCAGCCTGGCCTTGCCGCTGGTGATCACTTGCGGCCACGTCGGCGCGCTGGGGGCGGCGTCAGCAGCGGCGGGTTTGTCGGCAGTCGCCGGGGCGGCCCACGGGTTGCCGGCGGTCAGCAGGCACAGCATGAGGATTGCAAGCCATGAGCGCGGGTAAGGCATTGTCAGCTCCATCGACAGAGGCCGCTTTCAGCAGGGGGGCAGCGAAAGCACGACCGTCGAAAAAGCATAGTCGCCCGCTCTGGAATGACTGGACGGATTTGCGAATTGGCGCAAAGTCGGGTGGGGCAATGTGTTGCTTTGTGTTATTTCAAGGCGCGAGGATTTGAATCCATTGAGTGAGAGGCAGCCATGTTCAACGGCATTTTGATCGACAAAGACGACAGCGGTTACCGCGCCAGCCTGCAGCAGATCGATGAAGCGCAGTTGCCCGAAGGCGACGTGACGGTGCAGGTGGCGTACAGCACGCTGAACTTCAAGGATGGTCTGGCGATTACCGGCAGCAGCCCGGTGGTACGCCAGTTTCCGATGGTGCCTGGGATCGACCTGGCGGGCACGGTCGAGGTCAGTTCGCATCCTGACTATAAGGTGGGTGATCAGGTGCTGCTCAATGGCTGGGGCGTGGGCGAAAGTCACTGGGGCGGCCTGGCACAAAAGGCGCGCCTCCGTGGCGATTGGCTGATTCCCTTGCCCGAGGCCTTCAGCGCCGCGCAAGCGATGGCCATCGGTACCGCCGGCTACACGGCGATGCTGTGCATTCTGGCGCTGGAGCGTAACGGCGTGACGCCGGATCAGGGTGAAGTGCTGGTGACCGGCGCCAATGGTGGGGTGGGCAGTTTCGCCATCGCCTTGCTCAGCAAACTCGGGTATCGCGTGGTGGCGTCCACCGGCCGGGTGTCCGAGCATGAGTACCTGAAACAACTGGGCGCCAGCGAGATCATCGACCGCGCATCCTTGTCGGAACCGGGCAAACCGCTGGCCAGGGAACGCTGGGCCGGCGTGGTCGACTCGGTCGGCAGCCACACCCTGGCCAACGCCTGTGCCAGCACCCGCGCCGAAGGCACGGTGGCGGCCTGCGGTCTGGCCCAGGGCATGGATTTTCCTGCGTCGGTGGCGCCGTTCATTCTGCGCGGCGTGACCCTGGCCGGCATCAACAGCGTGACCCAACCGAAGGCCCGGCGGATCGAGGCCTGGAAACGTCTGGCCAAGGATCTGGACTTCGCCCTGTTACCTTTGATCAGCCACGAAATCGCCCTGAGCGAAGCCATCGACGCGGCCCCCAAATTGCTCGCCGGACAGCTGCGCGGCAGGGTTGTGGTCGACGTCAATCGCTGACAGAGTAAGCGCCATTGCGGCCCTGCGTGGCCGCACTTCTATTACAGGGAGCGGCATTTTCGATGGATTTGAAACGACAGCAAATCGACGCCTTCACCGTGGCCGGCCTGCGTGTGCGCACGACCAACGCCGCAGAGCACCAGCCCCATAGCGCAAAGATCGGCCCGATGTGGGGCCGGTTTTTCAGTGAAGAACAGGCCGAGAGTATTCCCGGCAAGATCCCCGGCTCAGCAATTTATGGTGTGTATTCGGCCTATGAATCCGATGCCTCGGGTGCGTTCGATGTCACCGCGGGGGTCGCGGTCAATGCACGACCAAAAGGCTATGAGACCGTACAGATCGAAGCGGGCGAGTATCTGGTGTTCGAGGCGCAGGGCCCGTTGCCCGACGCGGTCATTGCGACCTGGGGACGGATCTGGACTTTCTTTGAGGAGAACCCTCAGATTCAGCGTCGTTATGCCACCGACTACGAGGCCTATATCAGCCCCGAGTCCGTGGCGGTCTGCATCGGGATTCGCTAAGGCTGGGTTTCGCGTTCCAGCAACTGGCGTTTGCGCTCCACACCCCAGCGATACCCCGAGAGATTGCCATCGCTGCGCACCACGCGATGGCAAGGGATTGCCACGGCCAGACGGTTGGCGCCGCAGGCTTGCGCCACCGCGCGCATGGAAGTCGGTGCGCCAATACGTTGTGCGATTTCGGCGTAACTGGCGGTGCGACCCACCGGGATTTCCCGCAGCGCTTGCCACACCCGTTCCTGAAACGCTGTGCCACGCACATCCAGTGGCAAGTCGAGGCCCAGTGCTGGCGCTTCGATAAAACCCACCACTTTGGCAATCAACTGTTCGAACCCGGCGTCGGCGCCAATCAGGTTGGCCTGACGGAACTGATCCTGCAGATCGCACACCAGTTGATGTGGATCGTCGCCCAACAGAATCGCGCACACGCCGCGCTCACTCTGCGCTACCAGAATTGCTCCGAGGGAACATTGGCCAACGGCAAAATGAATGTCGTTGTTGCGTCCAGCCGCGCGGTAGTCGCCGGGTTTCATGCCCAGCACCTTGTCGGCTGACTCATAAAAGCGGCTGTTGGAATTGAAACCAGCGTCGTACAGCGCATCGGTCACCGTGCCGCCATCCGCGAGCCGTTCACGCACCCGGCGCGAACGATGCGCCGCCGCGTAACCCTTTGGTGTCAGGCCGGTTGCGGCCTTGAACACCCGATGAAAATGGAAAGGGCTGAGGCCGGCGGTTTCGGCGAGTTCATTGAGTGCGGGCACTGTTTCACTCGACTCGATCTGCCGACAGGCCATCGCCACGGTCGCGGCGTGCTGGCTGGCGACTTCAGTCTGATCCTTGCTGGTGCGCTTGCTTGGGCGGTAACCCGCCGCCTCGGCAGCTTGAGCACTTTCGAAGAACTCGACGTTCTGCGGCTTGGGTAAACGTGAAAGGCTGCTGGGGCGGCAATAGATGCCGGTGGTTTTCACCGCATAGACAAACTGTCCGTCGGCCCGCGGGTCCCGTGCAACGACGGCGGCCCAGCGTGGATCGGTTTCAACGTTGATGAGGGGTGAAAGCTTTTTCATGGCGAGTAGTCCGTTGACCTGTTTGATTCAGGTTAACCAGCTGCAATGTGGGTAACACTCCGGGCCTTGCGGTCAAACTTTTCAGTTCACCCGGCGACACGCAAGGTCAGGTTGATCCGGCGTTCGCCCAACTGCGGATGCCGCCCGGGCTTGATCGGCAGCACACCGTGAAAACGCAGGCGATCGACCCCGCCCCAGACCACCATGTCGCCGTGCAGCAGAGGAATGCGCTGGCTCTTGTCGCTGCGGACAAAACCACCGAACAGGAACATTGCCGGCAACCCCAATGACAGCGAAACGATCGGCGCCGCGTAGGCATGTTCGTCTTTGTCCTGGTGCAAAGACATCTTGGCGCCGGGGACATATTGGTTGATCAGGCAGGAGTCGGCGTGAAATCCGGCAAATCCTGCGCGCTGCGCCGCTCTCTGTGCCAGTTCGAACAACACTTGGGGCATTGCCGGCCATGGTCTGCCGCTCAGCGGATCCACGGTGCTGTAGCGATAACCGCTGCGATCGGTGATCCAGCCCAGCGCTCCGCAGCTGCTGGTGCCCACCGACATGCTGAAACCGCCCGGGGTCATCATGTGACGCAATGGCGCTGCGGTGAGAACGCCGTCCAGCGCCGGCAACAGTTGATCGATCATCGGCAGGGCGAAACCGCGCAACACCCACGATTGTTCGCCGATTCGCTCGGCGCGGGGTTGTTGCTCGGGTTCGTGGTCGGCGAACAGGTCGAAGTGGCTCGGTTGCATGCTGCTCATATTGCGTCGTGGAAGATGATGCCCAGAGTATGCCGGTTTCCGCTGTGCAGGCGACTGACGCCATGACGCATGGTCACCCGATAATCGCCGCGTGTGCCGCTGACCGGGCGCTGGTTGACCGCGAATATAACGGCGTCACCCTTTTGCAGATCCACGACGTGTGGTCGCGACTGCAGGCGTGGACGCTGCTCGGTCAGGACGAACTCACCACCGGTAAAATCCTGTCCGGGCTCCGACAGAAGAATCGCCACTTGCAGTGGGAAAACCAGTTCTCCGTACAGATCCTGATGCAGGCAGTTGTAGTCCTGCGGGCCGTATTGCAACAGCAAGGGTGTGGGCCGCAGTTGGCCGGCATCGTGACAGCGCTGCACGAACCCGGCATGGGTCGCGGGAAAGCGCACGGGCAGATTCATGCGCTCGTACCAGCGGTTAGCCAGCGGCACCAGACGCGGGTAAAGCGCAGTGCGCAGACGTTCGACGGTTGTCGGCAGGGGATAGCTGAAGTACTTGTATTCCCCGCGACCGAAACCGTGGCGGGCCATGATGACCTGCGAACGAAACGGTTCGGTCTGCGAATACAGGGCGCTCAAGCGCTCGCAGGTTTGCGCCGACAGCAGCGAGCGGACGATGGCATAGCCATATTGATCCAGATGCTGTTCGAGGCACGCCCAATCGAGCGCATCCAGCCGAGACGGGGACATTGACATTCTGACTCCTGAACCCTTTGGTCGAGGCTGTCAGTCTGGGCAAATCCCGGCGGCAGAACACTCCGTCGCTTGCGGTCGAATCCGGGTTGATTGGTTACAGGGCTTTGCTGACGGCGATATCGCTGATCACATCCTCAGTCTGGCCGTGGATGGCATCCAGTGCAGCCTTGGCTTCTTCCACGGTGCCGTTTTGCAGTTGCGCGAACTCGAAGCGGCGTTCACCGTTGAGCTTGTATTTGATGACGTATTTGGTCGTTTGGGCCACGGTCATGCTTACCTTTGCGTTGGGGCGACTCAGCTCAGTTTGGAACTGGAGCGGCGGATGATCTTGATCGAGTGGGTCAGGGTCGGTTTGCGCGTGACGCTGATGGCGCGCCGGCTGACGGTGTCGATGGTGATGTTCCAGAAACCAGTGCTCGGCGCGGTGATGCGCGCAGGAAACGTGTCGAAAGCGCCGCCGTGGTAGGTGTGGCGGCCGCCGTTCTTGAACGCGCGGAAGTTGGCGTCGTTCATCAAACGGATGTTGCAGGTTTGCGAGCATTGGATGACGACAATGTCGTCTTCGTTGAGGTGCTCGCGCTGGTGAATGAATTTCATGGGCGCCTCCAGAAGGGCTTTTTCTACTAAATCAAAACGATAGCATGTGCGATTGGCGCAGTTTATCAGCCCGAACGGGTTATTATCCCGCCGTCGAGCGCTGCTTTGACAATTAAAAACGGTTATTCGCGATTCGCTGCGGGTTTAATGGAGTAAGCCTCGGAGAAAAATGGCATTACTGCTGTCCGAGGGTCTTTATGGGAGGTATTTGTATGAAGTGGGGTGTGGTGTGTCTGCCGTTGATGTTGGTCATGGGTGGTTGCGCGAGTGTTTCCGAAATCAATGAAACCTTGCCCACCATGAGCGTGATTTCCGGCAAGAAACCCCATGAGTATGCGCAGTGCCTGGCGGACAAGCTGGCTAACAGTCGCGGCGCACTGCAGATGCAGCCGCACAAGGATGGCGTGCGGGTGATTGTTCCCGGGAAATTTTCCACTGGCGCGGCAGCGGTGTTTGATATCGACGATCGTTCCGGCGGCAGCAGCATCAAGTTGCATGAGCGCATGTCCAATGTGCCGATTCGTCCTCGCGACGTGCAAAACGCCGCCAATGCCTGCATTTCCGGCTGATAGAATAACGGCCATCAGCACCAATGCCGCCACAGTCATGCTGTGGCGGCATTTTCATTTCTGGAGTCGCGCATGAAGCGAGAGCAAGTACGGGAACGGCATGCAGAGGGCCTTATCTCTGCCACGCATGTGATTCAGAATCCGGCGAACTCGGGTGAGTGGATCGTGTTTTTCAAGAAGAGCGCCGGTCGCAGCTATTTTCTGGTCGACGATAACGACGAAGTCGAATCCTTCGCCCGGCTCGATGACCTGATTGAGATCGTGCGCGGGCTCGGGATCAAATTCGCCGAGATCCACATGTAGGTCTATTTGCAGACCACCACCACGCTGCGATTCTTGTAGTTGCCGACATCGACTCCCAAGGTCTTGTCGCTGTCCTTGGGTGCAGGCGTGCCGTCGGTACCGACAATGCGATAACCGGTGCCCGCGCAGGAGGCATCGGCTTTTTCGTAGCAGGTGGCCCAGGAGTTGGCTTCCCCGGAGCAGTCGATACTCAAACCCTGTTCGCCGTTGTTCAGGTAGGTGGTTTGCGAGGTGGCACAGCCACCCAGGGCCAATACCGCGATCAGCGGCAGCAATCTGTTCATGTTCATAAGTGTGTCGTCTTCAGCGAGGGAGGGCTAAACGCTCTGACAGCGCCGGAGTGAAAAGGTTATAGCGATTGGCCACTTGTTTTCATCGGGTTTGCGAGCGGCCACAAAAAAGCCCTGCGCAAGGGCAGGGCTCGGCGCGTGTCGCAACCGGTCAGTCCTGATCTTTGCCACGGCGTTTGGACGACGCAGGGGTGTCAGTGAACACCGACGCCACATCAGTCGCCAGCTGCTCGCTGTCGAAAGGCCCGGCGATGTGTTCGCCATTGGTTGTGGTCAGGTTCCACTTGCCGTCTTTCTTGTCGATCACATACCCGTTGATGATTTTTACCGCGGCCATCTATCTGTCTCGTTCGCTGGTTCAAAGGCGCCATGATACCGACAAATCCTCACATTGGGGGATGATGAGCGTAGAGTGATGCGGCGCATCTGCGTGTTTGAGCTACTCTGTTTTCGCGGGTCGAAGTCGCCAACGGAACTATCGGCGAGAATATTTCTCTATGTTGGCATCGGTTAGCCAGTGCGGGGCATTGTAAGGTGCACGCCGCCTGATTAGACTGCGCCGAAACTCGTACACACAGCCCTTTCAAGGACTTATATGATCAAGAAATGCTTGTTCCCAGCAGCCGGTTACGGTACTCGCTTCCTGCCAGCGACTAAAGCCATGCCCAAAGAAATGCTGCCGGTGGTAAACAAGCCACTGATCCAGTACGGCGTTGAAGAAGCTCTGGACGCTGGCCTGACTGAAATCTCGATCGTGACTGGTCGTGGCAAGCGCGCTCTGGAAGACCACTTCGACATCAGCTACGAGCTGGAAAACCAGATCAAGGGCACCGACAAAGAGAAATACCTGGTCGGCATCCGCAAGCTGCTGGACGAGTGCTCGTTCTCCTACACCCGTCAGACCGAAATGAAAGGTCTGGGCCATGCGATCCTCACCGGTCGCCCGCTGATCGGTGACGAACCCTTCGCTGTGGTACTGGCGGACGACCTGTGCGTCAACCTCGAAGGCGACGGCGTACTGACCCAGATGGTCAAGCTGTACAAGCAGTTCCGCTGCTCGATCATCGCCATTCAGGAAGTTGACCCGCAGGAAACCAGCAAGTACGGCGTGATCGCCGGCGAGATGATCCGCGACGACATCTACCGCGTCCACAGCATGGTCGAGAAGCCAAAGCCGGAAGATGCGCCGTCGAACCTGGCGATCATCGGTCGTTACATCCTGACGCCGGACATCTTCGACCTGATCGAGCAGACCGAGCCAGGCAAGGGCGGTGAAATCCAGATCACCGACGCCCTGATGAAGCAAGCCCAGAATGGCTGCGTCATGGCCTACAAGTTCAAGGGCAAGCGTTTTGACTGCGGTGGCGCTGAAGGCTACATCGAAGCGACCAACTTCTGCTTCGAGAACTTCTACAAGACCGGCAAGGCTTACTGATCGCGCCGGATCTGCAACGCGAAGGGTGTGAAAGCACCCAAGCGAATGCACCCACAAACGCCCCGACTTGTTCGGGGCGTTTGCTTTTGTGCTGGAAAAAACCTTGGACCTGGCGGCGCGATTGGCTGACGCCCTGTGGGCGCGCTGGCTGCTTTTTCAAGGGGGAGGGGGCGTGCGAACATGCTGGCCGCTCCGATTTCCCGCAGGCGGCACAGCAGAGCCCCGTAAAAGCAGGCAACCTGACCGCCCAGAACGAAAAAAGCTCCGTATCTTGCGATACGGAGCTTTTTCTTTATGCGTTACTCCGATTGCGATCTCTCGTAACCGGCGCCTTCCAGGCGGTTACTGCTGCACGACATTCGCTGCGGTGGGCTCGACCTTTTTCGGCTTCATCAGGCTGAAGTCGATCAGGGCGCGCTGCTCGCGTTCATACGGGTTGCCAATCATCAGCGGACGCTGTTTGAAGCTGTCGCTGACCAGGCTCTTGCTGCGGTCCAGTTCATCGAAACTCAGACCGGCCATGTCCGCCCAGGTGTGGATCAGATGCGAGCTGCTGTACGGCCGGCTCAGGTCGGCGGCAAAGTTCCAGTCATGGTTCTCGCGCCATTTCGGCGATGCCCAGGCCATGAACGGAATGGTGTACATCGGCGCGGTCGGTTTGTTCTCGTTACGGCCGAGGGTGTTGTGGCCGACCGAGTCAAACACATCTTCACCGTGGTCGGAGAGATACAGCAGGAAACCATTCGGATCGGACTTGGCGTAGTCCTTGATCAGGCTCGATACCACGAAATCGTTGTACAGCACGGCGTTGTCGTAGCTGTTGTAGGTCGGCACCTGATCGTCACGCACACCGGCCGGCACGCCGGTACGGTCCTGGAACTTGTCGAAGGTCGGCGGATAGCGGTACTGATAGCTCATGTGCGTGCCGAGCAGATGCACGACGATCAACTTGCGCTGCGCCGGGTCGCTCAGCGCCTTGTTGAACGGCTCAATCACGTCACCGTCGTACTGCGCGGCGTTCTGGTTGCGGTTGTTGTTCAGGTACACCTGCTCGTCGGCCTGTTCGGAGAAGGTCGTGAGCATGGTGTTGCGCTTGGTCATGGTCTGCTGGTTGGTGATCCAGAAGGTCTTATAGCCGGCCTGCTTCATCATGCTGACCAGTGACGGCGTGGACAGGTACAAGTCCGGATTCTCTTCGTCGGCGAAGGTCAGCACCTGCTGCAACGCCTCAATGGTGTACGGGCGCGGGGTGATGACGTTGTCGAACACCGCGAGCTGATCCTTGAGCTTGTCCAGTTCCGGCGTGGTCTTGCGGCCATAGCCATACAGGCTCATGCGCTGGCGGTTGGTCGATTCGCCGATCACCAGTACCAGCGTCGACGGTTTATCCGCGTCGGCAGCCTTGAGGTTATGCAGCGGCGGAACCTTGCTTGCACTGTGCAGCATGTCCTGCATGCCGGCCAGAGTGTCGAGGTATCGGTGGTAAGCCACGGCCATTTGCCAAGGCACCGCTGGCTCGATGCGGTCTTCGAACTTCTCGAAGCCGCCGGCGAAACTGCCGGTACGCTGGGTCTGCTTGATCAGCGGGTAGCCGACTACGGCGAAGACGATCGCGATCGCAGCCACGAACGCACGGCCTCGGGGCATGTACACCGGGCGCAGGCGGGTCCACAGGAAATAGGCGAAAGCGGTATGCGCGAGGAACGCCGGGATCATCCACCAGGCAAAGTACTGGGTCATGTACTCGCCGGCTTCCGACACGTTCGACTCGAACATGATGAAAATGACGCTTTGCGAGAATTCCTGCTGATAGATGAAGAAGTAGCCCAGGCTGGCCATGGAGCAGGCCCACAGGACAATACCGATCAGCGCAGCCAGCAGTTTGGTGCGTTTGGGGAACGCCAGCATCGGGGCGAGCCACAGCGCACTCATCACGAAGGCCTGACGGAAACCGCTGAAACCGGAGGTCCCGGTCAGTTGGATCAACAGTTGGGTGATGCCCGAGAAGTACCAGAAAAAAGCAAAGAGCCAGAGAACCCCGGCCCAGTCGAAACCTGTCGCAGTCGTTTTGCTGCGTTTGAACAATGCCATTCAGCACTCCAGCTCATCGTCACTAACCACCGCCGGAACACTACATCAAACCGACGAACGGAAGCCGCGCGCAAACGCACGGCCAGAATGGGCGCGAGTATCACGAACGTAATGTGAAAACTTCGTTAGTTGCTGATTGTTGGCAGGAGCGGATCATGACGGGAACGACGGGCGCCGTTCCCGAAGCGGGCGGGGCAGGTCAGGCGTGCGGTTGACGCTGGACAACCGGCAGAGGTTTGGGCTGAGCGCCCTGGGTCAGCGAGCGCAGTTGCGCCAGCTCCTGCTTCAATTGGTCGCGCTCGTCCTTCAACTGGCGCAATTCATCGCGACGGATCGTGACATACAGGGTTTGTGGCGGCATTGCTGTGTGTACTGTGCCCATTGCTCACCTCGCAAATGGCGTGTCTCAACTGCAGATTGTCCCGGTGCCGGGCTACTGATCTGCTATCGGCGCCAATTTTGATTTCTTTTGCCCATGAATGGAACTTTTTTATTTTTCATGGTCGGTGTGTCTTCGGCATGATTCGGGGCGTTATCAGTCTGGATCGGGCACAATGCCCGGAAACTTCGGCCCGACGCTCTGGACTAACCTCCATTAGTCGCGTTGGGCTATAACCAATGACACACATTTATTTGTAGTAAGGAGCATCAGCACATGCAACTCGGGATTATTGGACTGGGCCGCATGGGCGGCAATATTGCGCGGCGTCTGATGCTCAACGGTCACACCACCGTTGTTTACGACCGCAATACCGCCTTTGTCGACACCCTGGCCGCCGAGGGCGCCACGGGCGTTGCCGATCTGCCTGCGCTGGTCGCCGGCCTGGCCAAGCCACGTGCCGTGTGGGTCATGCTGCCGGCGGGTGCGCCGACCGAAGACACCATCAACACCCTGAGCGATTTGCTGGAAGCCGGCGACACCATCATCGATGGCGGCAACACCAACTATAAGGATGACATTCGCCGGGCCAAGACCCTCGCCGAAAAAGGCCTGCACTACATCGACGTTGGCACCTCCGGCGGCGTCTGGGGCCTGGAGCGCGGTTACTGCATGATGATCGGCGGTGATGCAGAGACCGTGAACCGTCTGGATCCGCTGTTCGCCGCTCTGGCGCCGGGCATGGGCGAGATTCCGCGCACCAAGGACCGCAAGTCCGAGGATCACCGCGCCGAACACGGCTACATCCACGCCGGTCCCGCCGGTGCCGGGCACTTCGTGAAGATGATTCACAACGGCATCGAGTACGGCATGATGGCCGCGTTTGCCGAGGGCTTCGACATCCTCAAGACCAAATCCAGCGAACGCCTGCCGGAAGATCAGCGTTTCGACCTGAACGTGGCCGACATCGCTGAAGTCTGGCGTCGTGGCAGCGTCGTTTCCTCCTGGCTGCTCGACCTGACCGCCGACGCGCTGGCCAGCGATCCGAAGCTCGACGGGTTCTCCGGTTCGGTGGCGGACAGCGGCGAAGGTCAATGGACCATCGAAGCGGCCATGGAACAAGCGGTGCCGGTACCGGTGCTGTCCAACTCGCTGTTCTCGCGCTACCGCTCGCGCGGTCAGGGCACGTTTGGCGACAAGATTCTCTCGGCCCAGCGCTTCGGCTTCGGCGGCCACGTGGAGACACCGAAGAAATGACCCATACGATCCGCAGAAAATCCAAGGCAGAACCCGCACCACCGACCACGCTGTTTCTGTTCGGTGCCCACGGCGACCTGGTCAAGCGCTTGCTGATGCCGGCGCTGTACAACCTCAGTCGCGACGGCTTGCTTGACGAAAATCTGCGGATCGTCGGCGTTGATCACAACGCCATTACCGATGAGGCCTTCGCGCAAAAACTCGAAGACTTCATTCGTACCGAAGTGGCGGCGAAGGTCGGCAAGGGCGATCAGATGCTTGATCCGGCCTTGTGGGCCAAGCTCGCCAAAGGTATCAGCTACGTCCAGGGCGATTTCCTGGACGACAGCACCTATTCCGCGCTGGCGGCAAAAATCGCCGACAGCGGCACGGGCAACGCGGTGTTCTACCTGGCCACCGCGCCACGTTTTTTCAGTGAAGTGGTGCGCCGTCTCGGCGCCGCCAAACTGCTCGAAGAAACCCCCGAAGCGTTCAGAAGGGTGGTGATCGAGAAACCGTTTGGTTCCGATCTGCATACTGCCGAAGCCTTGAACGCCTGCCTGCTCAAGGTCATGTCCGAGAAACAGATCTATCGGATCGACCATTATCTGGGCAAGGAAACCGTGCAGAACATTCTGGTCAGCCGGTTCTCCAACAGCCTGTTCGAGGCCTTCTGGAACAACCATTACATCGACCACGTGCAAATCACCGCGGCAGAAACCGTCGGCGTCGAAACCCGTGGCAGTTTTTACGAGCACACCGGTGCGCTGCGCGACATGGTGCCCAATCATCTGTTCCAGTTGCTGGCGATGGTTGCCATGGAGCCGCCGGCCGCGTTTGGCGCCGACGCTGTGCGCGGTGAAAAGGCCAAAGTGGTCGGCGCGATCCGCCCGTGGAGCGTCGAAGAGGCGCGGGCCAATTCGGTACGGGGTCAGTACAGCGCCGGTGAAGTCGATGGCAAAGCGTTGAATGGCTATCGCCAGGAAGCCAACGTGTCGCCTGACAGCAACACCGAAACCTATGTCGCGCTGAAAGTCATGATCGATAACTGGCGCTGGGTTGGCGTGCCGTTCTACCTGCGCACCGGCAAGCGCATGAGCGTGCGCGACACCGAAATCGTCATCTGCTTCAAACCGGCGCCGTATGCGCAGTTCCGCGACACCGAAGTCGATGAACTGCAGCCGACGTATCTGCGTATCCAGATCCAGCCCAACGAAGGCATGTGGTTCGACCTGTTGGCAAAACGGCCGGGACCGGCGTTGAACATGGCCAACATCGAGCTGGGGTTCGCTTACAAGGATTTCTTCGAAATGCAGCCGTCCACCGGTTACGAAACGCTGATCT
Source organism: Pseudomonas sp. m6p (assembly GCF_055760375.1). Lineage (NCBI taxonomy): Bacteria > Pseudomonadati > Pseudomonadota > Gammaproteobacteria > Pseudomonadales > Pseudomonadaceae > Pseudomonas > Pseudomonas sp. m6p. Next base: position 2,570,818 of record NZ_CM147084.1, on the reverse strand, counting down.
ACGACTGCCTGACCGGCGACCAGACGCTGTTCCAGCGCGCCGACAATATCGAGAACGGCTGGCGCGCGGTGCAACCGTTCCTTGATGCCTGGCAACAGGATGCGAGCGTGCAGACTTACGCCGCCGGGGAAGACGGTCCACAAGCCGCCAACGATCTGCTGACTCGCGATGGTCGCGTCTGGCATGGTCTGGGATGAGTGAGTCGATCCGTTTTTTATTGAGTGACATGGACGGCACGCTGTTGCTGCCCGATCACAGCCTGAGTCAGCGCACCATCGATGCGGTGCGTTCGCTGCGCGAGGCGGGCGTGTTGTTCAGCCTGGCCACCGGGCGCCCGCCCAAGGCCATGCTGCAGCAGATCGAAGCCTTGGGGGTCGATCTGCCAACCGCCGCTTTCAATGGCGGCACCATCGTCAATCCGGACGGCAGCGTGCTGGTGGCGCATTACCTGCCGGTGCCGACGGCGTTGATTGCTTTGGCGTTGTTCGCCGATCAGCCGGAAGTGGAAATCTGGGTGTTCAGCGGTGGCGACTGGCTGCTCAAGGATCCGCACGGGCCGATGGTGCCGCGCGAACAGCACGGCCTCGGTTATCCGCCGGTGGTGGTCGAGAGTTTCGAGCCGTTTCTGGAGCGCATCGACAAGATCGTCGCGACCAGCAACAACACGGATTTGCTGGTTGAACTTGAGGCGCGCCTGCTGCCCAAGGTCAACGGCATGGCTCAGGTGTCGCGTTCGCAGCCGGTTTATCTGGACGTGACGGCGCTGGAGGCCAACAAGGGCACCGCGCTGTCGACGATTGCTGCGCATCTGGGCATCCCGCTGGAGCAGACGGCGGCGATTGGCGATGGCGGTAACGACCCGGCGATGTTCCATTGCGCAGGATTGGCGATAGCCATGGGGCAGGCAGAGGAGGCGGTCAAGCGGCAGGCTGACGTGGTGACCGCGCCAAACACCGAAGATGGCGTAGCCCTGGCGATCGAGAAGTACATCCTCCCGTAACACTTGCAGGAGCTGCCGCTGGCTGCGATCTTTTGATCTTGTTTTTTTTATGCAGCAAGATCAACAGATCGCAGCCTGCGGCAGCTCCTGCATGAGGTTGTTGTCAGAGCCAGTAGCTGACGGCATACCAACCCAGCAGGCCCATCACCACGGTGTAGGGCAGCGCCATCCACACCATGCGCCCGTACGAGAGTCGCACCAGCGGGGCAATCGCCGAGGTCAGCAGGAACAGGAATGCAGCCTGACCGTTTGGCGTCGCCACGCTCGGCAGGTTGGTGCCGGTGTTGATCGCAATGGCCAGCGTCTCGAAATGCTCGCGGCTCATGTGCCCGGACAGGAAGGCCTGTTTCACTTCGGTGATGTAGATCGTGGCGACGAACACGTTATCGCTGATCGCCGAGAGCAGACCGTTGGCAATGAACAGCATGCCCGGCTGTTGATCCGCCGGCAGTGCCAGCACCCATCGGATCAACGGGGCAAACAGCTGTTGATCATGAATCACCGCGACCACGGCGAAGAACACCACCAGCAACGCGGTGAACGGCATGGCGTCCTTGAATGCGTTACCCAGGCGGTGTTCGTCGGTGATGCCGGTAAACGCGGTGATCAACACGATCACCATCAGGCCGATCAAGCCGACTTCGGCAACGTGAAACGCCAGGCAGCCAATCAGAATCAACGCAGCAGTGCCTTGTACCAGCAGCGCGGCACGCTGACGCGGAGTGCGTTCGGCGTCATCTTCGGCGGCGTAGTTAGCCAGTACAGTACGCACGTTGTCCGGCAACAGGGTGCCGTAGCCAAACCAGCGCAGTTTTTCCAGCAGTACGCAGGTTGCCAGCCCCGCCACCAGCACCGGCAACGAGACCGGTGCGACTTTCTGGAAGAACGCCGCGAAGTGCCACCCCATCTCATGGCCGATCAACAGGTTCTGCGGTTCGCCCACCAAGGTGCAGACGCCGCCAAGTGCGGTGCCCACAGCGCCATGCATCAGCAGGCTGCGCAGAAACGCCCGAAACTGTTCCAGGTCGTCATGGTGCAGCACCGGCAAGTGTCGGTCGTCGCTGAATCCACTGTCCTGACGCGGATCGTTGCCCGAGGCCACACGGTGGTAAACCGAATAGAAGCCGACGGCGGCGCTGATGATCACCGCCGTCACGGTCAGGGCATCGAGAAACGCCGACAGAAACGCCGAAAGGAAGCAGAACATCAGCGCCAGAATCGCCTTGGAGCGTACGCCCAGCAGCAGCCGCGAGAACAGAAACAGCAGCAGATCCTTCATGAAGTAAATGCCTGCGACCATGAACATCAGCAGCAGGATCACCGGGAAGTTGTGCACCAACTCATCGTATAGCGCCTGCGGCGTGGTCATCTTCAGCAGCAGGGCTTCAATCAACAACAAGCCGCCGGGCATCAACGGATAGCACTTGAGGGCCATGGCCAGAGTGAAAATGAATTCGATCACCAGCAGCCAGCCAGCGGCGACCGGGCCGACGGTAAATAGCACCACGGCATTGAGGATCAGGAACCCGACGATGCACGCCTTGTACCAGCGGGGCGAATGCCCGAGGAAATTATGCGCGAAGGCCTGGGCCAGTGAACCGGACATCGGTTGCTCCTTGTATTAAGAAGCGCGCAAAGTGCCGCAAGTGACTGGCAAGTTCAAGTCTCGGGGGGTTATTGATTCAGATAGCGGGCAACCATGGCCCGGTAGTTGCCGTCCAGAGAATAGCCGCCGACCAGGATGTGTCCGTCGGCCTGCACCGCCAGTGAGTTGGCGATATCCAGGCTGCGTCCCAGTCGCGTGCGCAACCAGCCGTGGCCGTTACCGAACTCGCGGTCGAGTTGGCCGTCGGCCAGATAGCGCGCGACGATGAAATCGGCCTCGATACCGCCAATCGTCGCGCCCACCGCGATGATGCGGCCATCGGTCATGCACTGCGCCGCGCTCCACTGGCAGCCACTGGGGCCGATCTCCAGCAGATGCGGGTGGCCGGCATTGTTGCGCAACTCCGGGCGACCGTTGGGGTGCAGGCTCAGCGCCATGCAGCGGATCGGGTCGCGGCTGCTGCCAAAGCAGTGCAGGTGTTCCATCGAATGCAGCACCTGACTGACCATCGCGCTTTGTCCGTGGGCCTTGAAGGCGAGGAAACCGTCCACCGCGAAGCGCTCATCCAGACGTCCGTCAGGTAGATAACGTGCCACCAGACCTTCCTGAGGAAAGTCGATGGCGCCGGCAACGATGATGCGCCCATCCTCTTGCAGCAGCAGGCTGTTGAGCCAGGTGTTGAGCAGCAGGTGACGGATCATCACGAATCCACGGCCATTGAAGCCGGGATCGAGGGTCCCGTTTGGAGTCAGACGAATCAGCATGCCGGCATGGTCGGCCAATTCGAAGTGGTGATTGGCGATCAACAGAATGTGCCCGTCGTCCTGCACCGCGAAGTCGCATGCTTCGGCCCCCGGCACGCCGGGCGGAAGCCAGCTATCCCGAGAGCCGACGGACAGGTCACCCGGCAGGCGCACGACTTGTCGACCATTGTCGCCAAACGATGGGTCAGACAAGCCGTCAGCCGTGAATCGGGCGAAGGCGGGCAGGGTACGGTGAGCGTTTTCATAATGCAGACCGGCCAGCAGAATGCGTCCGTCTGGCAACACTTGCACCTTTGCGCCCATGGCTTCGAATCCGGGGGCGAATTCGCCGATCACACTGCCTTGAGCGCCGAAGCCGAGATCGGCAGAACCGTCGGGAAGCATTCGCGCCAGCCCAAAACGGCTGCCATCGGCAGTGCCAATCTTGGCAGCCACCAACACCCGGCCTTGTGGATCCAGAGCCAGGCCTTGAGTCATGCTCGACACGCTGCCGGCGAAATACACTTGAGCAATGCCGAAGTGGGCAAAATCTCTGTCGAGTTGCCCGGCGTTAGTCTTTGGCGGCGGGAGCGCAATGGCGTTCTCGGGGGACATGCATGCTTCTCCTTGCAAGTTGACCAGGCCCGATTCGGGTGGGTAACTGCATGAGCGAAACATTCAATCCCTGAATACGCCGAAGTACAACTGACATAACTAACAGGTGGAGGGTCGCACTGTGCCAGAACAGTGTCTTTTTGTACCAAATGAAAGCCTGCCAAGCAGTGTCGCCTGACGCTTTAAGGAAAGTTGTACAAAAGTACTGGAGATAAACAGCAACAGATCAATAAAAAGAGCGGGGCGGACGACTGGAAGTCGTCCGCATTACCTTCTGATCAGTGCGGCATCGACCACGATTGCAACAGGTAACCTTCTTCGCTGAGTTCGGCGCGTGCCTGCTGCAGCAGTTGTTCCAGTTGCGCCGGATCGGAGTAAGCGCTGCTTGGAATCTGCTTGCGGCCGATATGCGAATTGGTACGGTCGATGACGGTCAGGTTCAGTTCGCCGTTGCCGTCTTGTGGGGCCCAGGCCACGCACTGGAAAGGTTTAAATGCGTGGTTGGCAATCAAAAGAGCTTCGTTGATACGGAGCGGGGCGGTCATGGGGTCTTCTCTCTGTCGTGCCCAATCAAGTGATGTGCCGTCGGTTGGGCTTACCGTTCGGCTGGTTACTTGTACTGATGCACGCAACCCCGAAGCAGGTCACACACGAAACGGAGAAATTTCAACTTTATTGCTTATGCTCAAGATTTCGACAGTTTTTGAAAGCTTGGCGAAAGAGAGCAACTCGATAGCTAACTAATAACCCGGCTTCTTATAACTCATTAGCTTGTACACCTATAAGCAATCGATACAAGCCCCTGTCAATTTCTTGCTAATGTTACAGTCGGGTCTGCCAAATGACTGTTTTTACAATAATTTCCTTAAATTTGGCGCCAAGGAACAGTCATGATCGAAGCGCCAGCGTTACGACGTTTATTGGTAGTCGACCCCTGTGACGACTGCCACCGCCTGTTACCCGGATTGCGCGCGGTCGGCTGGGATGTCGACAGCTGTACCCTGGAAAATGCCGCCGATCGGCCATGCGACGTCGGCCTGCTCAGATTGCAACCTTTTCACCTCGAGCGCCCGGAAGCCGTCAAGGAACTGATCAGCCGCAGCGGCACCGAGTGGATCGCGGTGTTGAATCAGGAGGTCCTGCGGTTGCAAAACGTTGGCGACTTCGTCTGCGAATGGTTCTTCGATTTCCATACATTGCCGTTCGATGTCTCGCGGGTCCAGGTGACCCTTGGGCGCGCGTTTGGCATGGCGCGTTTGCGTGGACAAGGCACGATTCATGTCGATCAGCCGGAACACGAGTTGCTCGGCGACAGCAAGCCGATCCGCGAGCTGCGAAAACTGTTGAGCAAACTGGCGCCGACCGAGTCCCCGGTACTGATCCGCGGTGAAAGCGGTACCGGCAAAGAACTGGTCGCGCGCACGCTGCACCGCCAGTCCCAGCGCCACAGCAAGCCGTTTGTGGCGATCAACTGCGGGGCGATTCCCGAGCACTTGATTCAGTCCGAACTGTTTGGCCACGAAAAAGGTGCCTTTACCGGTGCCCATCAGCGCAAGGTCGGGCGCATTGAAGCGGCCAACGGTGGCACGCTGTTTCTTGATGAAATCGGTGATTTGCCGCTGGAGTTGCAGGCCAACCTCCTGCGTTTCCTGCAGGAGAAACACATTGAGCGTGTCGGTGGCAGCCAGCCGATTCCGGTGGATGTGCGCGTCCTCGCGGCCACCCACGTCGACCTGGAAGCCGCCATCGAGAAAAAACGCTTTCGCGAAGACCTGTATTACCGTCTCAATGTGCTGCAAGTGGTGACCGCGCCATTACGCGAGCGACACGGTGATCTGTCGATGCTGGCCAACCACTTTTCTCATTTCTACAGTCATGAAACCGGCCGCCGTCCACGCAGCTTCAGCGAGGATGCGTTGATCGCCATGGGCAAGCACGACTGGCCGGGTAACGTGCGCGAGCTGGCCAATCGCGTGCGACGGGGCCTGGTGCTGGCGGAGGGGCGGCAAATTGAAGCCCGGGACTTGGGGTTGATCAGTCAGCACTCAATCGCCACGCCGATGGGCACGCTTGAAGACTACAAGACCCGGGCCGAACGCCAGGCCTTGTGCGATGTATTGAACCGGCACAGCGACAACCTCAGCGTCGCAGCGAAAGTGCTTGGGGTCTCCCGGCCAACGTTTTATCGCCTGCTGCACAAGCATCAGATTCGCTAGAAACCAAAGATCAAAAGATCGCAGCCTGCGACAACTCCTACAGTTGTAATCCCTGTAGGAGCTGCCGCAGGCTGCGATCTTTTACGTTAGAAGTAGTACGGGAATTTCAGGCTGAAGGAGAAGTCCGGGGCATCCGGGGTCATGCCGATCGACAGGTTGGGTACGATGGTCAGGTTGTCCGTGGCGGCAATGGTCATGCCGACGTTGAAGTAACCCGCGTTGGCGTCACTGGACACCACCGATTGCCAATCCCCGCCATCGGGTTTGAGTTTACTGCGGCGTTGCACCAGATCAGACATCGAAAACGACATACTCATCTTTTCGTTGAGTGCAAACGCGATACCGGCGCCGATCTGGAAGCTGTCGCCAATGCTGACCTTGCCTGGCGTTTTCTGATTGACGGTGGCACTGATGTCGTCGAACGACTCCTCCAGGTTGTGGGTGTAGGACAGGCTGCCGAACAACACCGCCGGGTCGAACGTCTTGACCAGCGAAACCCCGGGGGTGATCGACCAGACGCCGTTACCGGTGGGCAAGGTATCAGGCACGAACAGGTTGGAGTTGGCATCGGTCTGGCGCAATTTGATCCCGAACGGATCCTTGCCGGTTGGCGCCTTGACGCGCAGGGTGACCACGGCGTCCGGGGTGTTGACCGACTCGTCGAGGAACTTGTAGGCGATACCGAAGTTGACGTCGCCGATGGTTGGATCACGCGAAACATCCTGTTCCGTCGTGACGTTCGATGCACCACCGTTGCCGCCGCCGGACTGGTAGGTCGACTCGCGGTAGACCACCGGTACGTTGACGTCGAACTGCCAGCGGTTGTCGAAGTTGTAGCGGCCGGTCAGGTCCAGCGTCCAGGTGTCGGCCTTGATCCGGTCTAGGTTGATGTTGCCCAGAAAGATCGAGTCCAGTGCGAGGAAGCCGTTGAGGATCAGCTGCCGGGTGTCGTAACGCGAGTAGGTCACACCGGTTTCAAAGCTGAATTTGCCACCACCGAAGAAGCCGCTGGCCTCGTCGTAGAGGTTTGACACACTCTGTGCCGGTTGCGAATCGTCGGCCAGCGACTGGCCGTAAGACGCGCCACTGCCCCCTGCTGCGCCCCCCGACGCTGCTGCCGCCCCAGTCCCGGGCGCGCCGGTGCTGGTAGCGACTTTTGGATTGCCTTTCATGTCAGACGGCGACTTGGCCAGCCGTTTGGGTTGCGGCGCTGCCGGTTGATCTTCAACCTGACGGACCCGTTGTTCGAGCACCGCCAGGGCCTTTTGTTGTACTTCGTATCGTTGCTTCAGCTCCAGAAGTTCCTGTTTCAGGGTCTCCACATCTGCGTCGGGTGCTGCTTGCAGCATCGCCGCAGGTAGAAGAGTACTCAGACATACAGCGGCACGCAGTGATACTGATCGATACATGAATAAGCCGTCCCTTTAAGCCCAATGATCGAGACTCAGCGTAGTTCAATATCCGATATTGCGTAGTGCCCTGAGTTGAGTCAGGTTGCAGTCCAGTGCGCCGGGGCTGATGCCGTTATTGTTAAGTACAACATTGAGTTGGGTCATGTTGTTGACCACGTTGGCGCTGCCCAGCAGGCGCGTGTTCTGCAGCAGGCCACCCTGGGCGATTTGTTGCAGGGCGGTGCCCTGATTTCCCGAGGCCTGGATCGCCATTTGCACGCCACTGCTGCTGGCCGAAACGGCGACGTTGCCAGCGGCATTGCTGGCACCGATGGTTTGCCCGGCGATCAGGGCCTGACCTTGTGCGGGGGCCAGTGGAGGAGGGGTGTTGGCCTCTTTTACGTTGATCGCCACATTGTTGTTGGCGGTGTTGCCGTCGCCGGCGGCGCGCACGCTTTGGGTCACGCCCTGGCTGCTGTTGAGTGCCGCACCACCAATGACATTGCCAGTACCCGGCGTCGGGGTGCTGCCGTTGCCCTGTTCCTTGATGGTCGAGACATAAAATTCCGGTTTGATCGTGGCGGCCTGGATTTGCATCGACGTCGCAGCGCCGATCAGATCACCGCTGGCGTTGCGCCAGGTACTGCTCATGACAATGCCGAAGCTGATGATCCGCCCCGGCATGACGTAACGACCCCGAAGCTGTGACAGCTCCTGATCCTGGATTTCGATAGGTTTGAACCCTGCATTGGCATAGCCTGACGCGCTCGCTGCCAGGCAGGCGGCGGCCAGCCAGTATGAGGTTTTCATCTGCTGCTCCCGGGACATCCAGCCCCATTCTTTATAATCGGCGATTAAGGAAACTCTGAAAAAGACTTTCTGATTTGGCAAAATACCGCGACCCCACCCACCGAGTTTCCCGATGAAGCAGATGACCTTCGCCGACGCCGAGTACGCTGGCAAGCGCAAGCAAACCCGCAAGGAGTTGTTCCTGATCGAGATGGATCGGGTGGTGCCGTGGAAGGGCTTGATTGCTTTGATCGAGCCACATTATCCGAAAGGTGAAGGTGGCCGTCCGGCCTACCCGTTGATGGCGATGCTGCGTGTGCATCTGCTGCAGAACTGGTTCGGCTACAGCGATCCAGCGATGGAGGAAGCGCTGTACGAAACCACGATCCTGCGCCAGTTTGCCGGGCTGAACCTGGAGCGCATCCCCGACGAAACCACCATTCTCAACTTCCGCCGCTTGCTGGAGAAACACGAGCTGGCGGCCGGCATCCTCGCTGTCATCAATGGCTATCTGGGCGACCGCGGCCTGTCGCTGCGCCAGGGCACCATCGTCGATGCAACGCTGATCAATGCGCCCAGTTCGACCAAGAACAAGGACGGCAAGCGCGACCCGGAAATGCACCAGACCAAGAAGGGAAACCAGTATTATTTTGGCATGAAGGCCCACATCGGCGCCGATGACGAATCGGGTCTGGTGCACAGCGTAGTGGGCACGGCGGCCAATGTGGCGGATGTCACCCAGGTGGACAAATTGCTGCATGGCGACGAAAACGTGGTCTGCGCCGATGCAGGCTACACCGGTGTCGAAAAGCGGCCCGAGCATGAAGGACGTGAAGTTATCTGGCAGGTGGCGGCACGCCGCAGCACCTACAAAAAACTCGATAAGCGCAGCGTGCTGTACAAAGCCAAGCGCAAGATTGAAAAGGCCAAGGCTCAGGTGCGCGCCAAGGTCGAGCATCCGTTCCGGGTAATCAAGCGCCAGTTCGGTTACACCAAGGTGCGCTTTCGCGGCTTGGCCAAAAACACGGCGCAACTGGTGACACTGTTCGCTCTGTCGAACCTGTGGATGGCGCGCCGACATTTACTGACGAATGCAGGAGAGGTGCGCCTGTAATGCGGGAAATGGCCACCGGAGTGGGGTCCGGGTGGCGAAAACGTAAGAAATACTCGTCGAATTGATTGTTTTTTGATCATTTGGCGAGTTTAAAAGTTGCGCTAGGTGGTATGCCGGGGAAATACATGGCTACTTCAGACCATCCCTAAAAGAAGTCGCTCTGTATGAACCCGAAGTCCATCAATTCAGCATCTTTGACAGGGTTGAAGTTATCCAGCTTGTTCTTGGCCGTCAGCGGGGTCGGTGGTGAGCGCAATGCATTGGTTTTGTCATAACCGGGGCCGACGATGGCGAAGACGATGCCGTTCCAACCTTTGACAAAGTCATCATGGGTGTAGCGTTTGTGGCCTAAGACGGGATCTCCGATGTAAACCCAATCCTTGTCCGAACGCTGCAGTACCACGAAATGCTTGTAGCCGCGAATTTCCAACAGTACCACCACCGGGATTGTGACTGCGTCGAGCTTCTCCGGTGGAATCTTGTAACCCCTGGCGCGCATGCCGATGCTTTCTACGTAGCGCTTCATGTCCAGCATGGAAAAACCCTGAGTGCGAACAAGGTCCTGGTCGGCGTTGACCAGCATGCCTTTGATGATGTGCTCTTCATCGACGTCGAGCCAATAGGCCTGGCGCAATACCGTGGCCAGTGCGGCGGCGCCGCAGCTGAAATCGGTTTTCTGTTCGACGATGTCGGCAAACTTGCGCTCTCGAATGCTTTGCACGTTTTTGTAGACGAGTACGCCGCCGGGCAGGGCAGCGACGGGCATCTGGGCAGCCTGGGTCAGGCCGGACAGGCAAAGCAGGGCGATAAAGGCAGTCTTACGCATGATCGATACGCCTTTGCGGACTGAGGAAAAGCCCCGTTTCCGGGGCTTTCGTTTCGATCGCGATTACATGCAGGCTTTGCAACCTGCAGCGATGGACAGCGAGTTGCTTTGTTGGTTGCCCACACCGGAGGCGTTGTTGAAGCCACCGTTGCCCGACCAGTTGTTGCCTACGTTGGTCATGCTGGCAGTGTTGGTGACAGGGTTTTTCCAGCCGTCTGGGGTCAGCACTTGTTGAGTGGTCACACCCGCCAGGCCGAAGGCACCGACAGCTTCGAAGGTAGCTTTTTGATCTTTGCTACCGCCATTGCCGCCATGGCCTCTGTCGTCATTGCCGTAACCGCCACCGCCGTGGCTGTCACCCTTGATGGTAGCTTCGCCCACGGCGCCGAATACGCCGACGGCGGCGACAGTGCCAGTGAGGGTATCTTTCTTGAAGGTCTGAGTGCCGTTGTTGCCGACTTGCAGACCGGTAGTGCTTTGGTTGGCAGCGGCAGCGGCTTGCGCTACACGTCCACCGGACACAGCGATTGCCAGGTTGTTTTTCTGTTGGTTGAAGTTGCCGGCAGCGTTGTTCACGCCGATGTTACCCGAGCCACTGTTGCCGACGTTGTTCATGCCGGCGTTGTTAGTGGTGGAGTAGTTGCCAACGGTGTTGTTGCTGTTGACTTGAGTGGCGCTGGAAGCGGACACCGCAGAGCCGAAGATGAAGCTCTCGTCGGCGGTTGCCAGTGCAGCGGCGTTGTCTTGCTGGTTGCCGTCACCGGCCACGTTGTTTGCGCCGACGTTACCGTTGGCGCCGTTGAGCGATCCGCTGATGCCAGCGTTGTTTTGAGTGCCCTGGTTCAGGACGGTGTTGTCGGCGTTGTTCTGCACGTCAAGTACTGCAGCACCGGCACCTGCGCCGATTTGCAGCAGTTCTTCCAGGGTAGGGCCTTTTGGTGGAGGAGGGTTGTGACCGTGACCACCATTGTTACCATGATCATTACCGCCTGCTTGAGCCGCCATTGCCATTACTGCTGCAAGTGCGAAAACCAGTGGTTTGAGAGCCATTGTAGTTTTCATGGTGTTTCTCCATCGTGCTTATTAGTTGGTTAAGTGTTGGTACTTTCTAATTGCACTGCTTTTGTTGTTTGGGTCAGTCAGCGACCCGGATGCTCAGGGTGTTAGCCATACGGTTCCCCACCCCGGCACTCTGGTTCACCTGGATTACCCCTCGGCTGCCGGTGAAGGCCTGATCACTTGTCGTGACCTGGCGACTGCCGGGTGAGGTACCAGTTGCTCCTGAGCTCGGTAAAAGCGCCACGTTCTGTTGCGACAGGGCGCTGTCGTCAACGCTTTGCGGGGCAGCACTGATGCTGACGCGCGTCACGTTGGCCATTTGGTTGTTGGCCCCGGCACCCTGGTTCACGCCCAGGATTCCGTTGCCATTACTGAAAGAGGTGCCGCCAATGGTGGCGCTGGCGTTCATCGACGGGTTGGCTGGGGTATCCAGCTTTTGCCTGACGATGGTTGTGGCGCTGGCGTTGGTGCCGATGGCGATCGCTTTGGTATTGGTCTGTTGCATCTGGTCGCCAGCGGCCTGGTTGACGTTGAAGTTGCCGCGGTACTGGACACCGGTGTCCTGAATGTCGGCGTTGTTGACTGACCCGGGCTCGGCGGCCATGGCGCTGGCACAGCCGAAGAGAGCAAGCAGCAGCAGGGAACGATTCATCTCATTGACCTCCAGCCATGCGGGTCAGCGGTGCCAGACCGGTACCCAATGAGCGATTGATCGTGTTGGAGATCGTGCCGCCACCGCCGCCACCATGACCGGCACTCATGCCTGGCAGGCCGTTGGGGTTGGTGAGCACATTCATGCCGGGCATGTCCGAGTTCGGCGTGATCATGTTGCTGCGGATCGAAGCGCCACTGGCGACACTGGCGAACTCACCGTCACTGAGTTCGGTGCTGGTCATCGCTTGATGGATTCGATCGGAAGGGTTGGCATTGACCGTGGTGGGATAGGGGTCTTTGCCACCGCTGCGTCCGATTGGAATGGGCTGGACATCGCGGTTGAGAACGATCACGCCATTGCCTTCGGCCTGAACGTTGAAACTGATGAAAGTGCTGGCGGCTGATCCAATCAGCAGAAGGCAGGTCAGGCCTTTATTGAAATTCCCCACGGCGGCAATTCCTTCTTCAGTGGGCTGGCTCTTGTCAGCGTTGGGAAGGAGAGAGCGAAAGCTGTGCCGCTTTTGAGTTGTTGTTGATTTTCAACGGGTTGGCGATGGGCCGCGCAGGGTTGATACAAAAGCTGTTTCAACGCTGAAACAGTCGTGCAGACGCCCACGGGTTGCATGGCGGCGCAAAGCTCTGGGACAAGGGTTTGCCGGGGACTGTTTCACTGGCGAAACAGATGTCCTGACAAAATGATGAAGGCCACTGAACTGGCCGCTTTGCGCGCAGGGAGGTGTTTCAGGAATGGACACTTTCGTCCTGAATGGAGCTATTCGATGGATCCATCAGCCAATAACCGGGCGACGGCTTCAAAGGCCTGAACGCGGCGTTGATCCCAATCGCCCTGAATGATCTGCAACGGCTGCTTGTGCTGTTCCAGCCAGTCGCGGGTGGCCTGAAAGAACGCCAGGCGTGCGCTCAGTTGTGGCTGGCAACGTTGGCCGTCGTCGGTCCAGTCGATCTGCTCCGGTGACAACAGCAGGTGCAAGTCGTAATGCCGCGCCAGCAGCTGGGGCTCCAGCCATGTCGGGCAGTCGCCGAACAGGGTCTGGCTCCACAGGATGTTGCTCAGCAAATGGGTGTCGAGAATCAGCAACTGCGGTTGCTGCGTCCGCGCCTGATCTTCCCACTGCAACTGCCCGCGAGCGATAGCGGGGATGTCGTCCAGGCAGGTATCACGAGGGTTTTGCTCGATGAACCAGCGCACGTATTCGTCCACCCGCAGGCCGCCGAAGCGCTCCTGAAGGCCAGCGGCCAGCCAGCTCTTGCCGGTGGACTCCGGGCCGGTGAGGACAACCACCTTCATCGCTGCAACGCCGGATCGGCGCGCCATTCCCGCCAGCCTTGCACCGCAATCAGGGTGAACAGGGCATACAGCGCGGCGGTAAGGTACAAGCCCTTGTAAAGAAACAGGCCGACGAAAATCACATCCAGCACGAACCACAACGCCCAGCATTGCAGGCGTTTCTGCGCCATCCACAATTGCGCGACGAGGCTGAACGCGGTCAGTGCGGCATCAAGCCACGGTTGTGCGGCGTCGGTCCAGTGCGCCATGGCCGCGCCCAGCAGCAGGCTGCCCAGTGCGCCGACACTCAGGCCGAACAGGATCGAGCGCCGATCCAGACGCGTGACGTCGCGTCCGTCATGCATTGTCCCGGCGCGGGTCCATTGCCACCAGCCGTAGACTTGCAGCGCGGCGTAGATCACTTGCAGCAACATGTCCGAGTACAGCTTCACGTCATAGAAAATCCAGCTGTACAGCAACACCATGACCAGGCCGATCGGCCAGCACCATGGATTCTGTTTGACCGTCAGCCACACGGCAATCACACCGAGGGTGGCGGCAAACAGTTCAAGCCCGGACATGGGGGTTCCTTGAGGGAGTTGAGGAGGGAGCGGATTGTACCCAAAAACCTGTGGGAGCGAGCCTGCTCGCGAAAGCGGTATGTCAATAATGCAGATGTTGACTGACATTACGCCTTCGCGAGCAGGCTCGCTCCCACAAGGTTGAGGGGTCAGACGCGGAACTGGCGCAGAAGCTGATTCAACTGCTCGCTCAGCTGCCCCAACTTCACGCTCGCCGCACTTGACTGCTCCGCCGCCAGCGCAGTGCTGTGAGACAGGCCGGCCGCCTGTGTGACGTTCTGGTTGATGTCCTCGACCACATGCGCCTGTTGCAGCGTGGCGCTGGCAATCGACGCGTTCAGACCGTTGAGATTACGCAGCGCCTGGCCGATGGCATTCAGGCTCGCGCCGGCCAGTCCTGCCTGCTCGATGGTCAGTTGCGAGGCCTTGCTGCTGTCACCGATGACCTTCACGGCCGCTTCGGAATGGTTCTGCAGGCGCTCGATCATGGTCTGGATTTCCGCCGTCGACTTTTGCGTGCGCTGCGCCAGCAGCCGCACTTCATCGGCCACCACCGCAAAGCCCCGGCCCTGTTCACCGGCACGGGCCGCTTCGATGGCCGCGTTGAGGGCCAGCAAGTTGGTCTGCTCGGCAATCGAGCGGATCACCTCCAGCACACTGCCGATCTGCGTGCTTTCGGCGGCGAGGGTGCGGATCACTTCGACCGCCTGGTCAATGGTGCCGGACAGTCTGTCGATCTGTTGCAGGCTGCCGTCGATGTTGATCTGGCCCTGCTGCGCCTGGGCTTCGGCATCGCGCATTTCAGCGGCAGCATGCTCGGCATTCTTCGCCACATCCTGCACGCCGTAGGTGACTTCGTTGATCGCGGTCGCCACCAGCTCCATCTGCTGCGATTGCTGCTGGCTGCGCTGCTGGGCCTGGGTCGCATCGTTGCCCAGTTCGCTGGACGATTGGCCCAGGGCGCTGGCCGAGATCTGCAGGTCACCGATGACCCGTCGCAACTTGGCGGTGAAGGCGTTGAAGTGATGCGCCAGTTGTGTGACTTCGTCTTGGCCGTGGGTATCGAGGCTGCGCGTCAGGTCACTTTCGCCGCTGGCGATGTTGGCCATGGCGTTCACGGTTTCCTGCAACGGACGCACGATGCTGCGGGCAATCAAGATCACCAGCAGGGCCATGATCAGCGCAATCGCCAGGCCGATTACCGAGGCCTTGATCAACTGACCGCGAAACTCGCTCTGCACATCATCGACGTAAACGCCGGAACCAAGGATCCAGCCCCACGGCTCGAACAGTTTTACATAGGACGTTTTCGCGACCGGTTCGCTGGCGCCGGGCTTCGGCCAGCGGTAATCGACCATGCCCGCGCCTTTGCTTTTGGCGATCGCGACCATCTCGTTGAATACCGCAAAACCGTCCGGATCGCGGATCGCCGAGAGGTTCTGGCCTTCGAGTTTGGGGTTGGTCGGGTGCATGACCATCACGGGGGTGAGGTCGTTGATCCAGAAGTAGTCGCTCTGGTCGTAGCGCAGTCCGCGAATGGCGGTCAGTGCCTGCTTCTGTGCGGCGTCGCGGGTGAGGGTGCCGGCGGTTTCCAGGTCGTGGTAGTAGCTCAGCAAGCCGCTCGCGGTCTGCACCACGTGCTGGGTTTTCTGCGCCTTGGCGTGGTAGAGGTCATCGTGGATCTGCTTGAGCATCAACACACCCAAGGTCAACAACATGACCACGGCCACAATCAAAATGAGCCACAAGCGTCGGCTGATCGACACACTGCGCAAGCTGTTCATAACGCTGCCACTCCGATTTATTTTTCTTGTAATAAATCAACGCCAGCATCCAACCACGTTTGAGTGGTCGGGCATACGCGACCCAAGTCGTATAACGCCGCAGCACTATTAAGGCTTGTCTGTTAGGATTTCGGCCCCGCGCGCGAAAACCTGAATCCAAGTTGATATTTCACGGAATTTTGACCGTTTCGTGTGGATGCTGTGCGCGCGGAATCGGTACAGCAATAAACAGCTACGCTGATCGCAGTGAACGTAAAAATATTATCGGGGCATGCCAGCGTGCATCGCTCTTTGGGGGACTGATGGATCTTTGGATCGCCTTGCAGGCACTGATTCTTGGAGTTGTAGAGGGGCTGACGGAGTTTTTGCCCATTTCCAGTACCGGACACCAGATCATTGTTGCCGACTTGCTCGACTTCGGCGGCGAACGGGCCATGGCGTTCAACATCATTATTCAGCTCGGCGCGATCCTCGCGGTGGTCTGGGAGTTTCGTCGCAAGATTCTCGATGTGGTGATTGGCTTGCCGACCCAGCCGAGCGCGCGACGTTTTACGGCCAACCTGCTGATCGCGTTTCTGCCGGCGGTGGTGTTGGGGGTGATTTTTGCCGACCTGATTCACCAGTACCTGTTCAACCCGATCACCGTCGCGACCGCACTGGTGGTGGGCGGCGTGATCATGTTGTGGGCAGAGCGCCGCCAGCATGAAGTGCACGCCGAAAGCGTGGACGAGATCACTTGGAAAGACGCGCTGAAGGTCGGGTTCGCCCAGTGCCTGGCGATGATTCCCGGCACCTCGCGTTCCGGTTCGACGATTATCGGTGGTCTGCTGTTTGGACTGTCGCGCAAGACCGCGACCGAGTTCTCGTTCTTCCTGGCAATGCCGACCATGGTCGGTGCGGCGGTGTACTCCGGTTACAAGTATCGCCACCTGTTCGTGCCGGCGGATTTCCCGGTATTCGCCATCGGCTTCATCACGGCGTTTATCTTCGCCATGATTGCCGTGCGCGGTCTGCTCAAGTTTATCGCCAGCCACAGCTACGCGGCGTTCGCCTGGTACCGGATCGTCTTCGGTCTGGTGATTCTGGCGACCTGGCAGTTCGGCTGGGTGGACTGGTCGGCGGCCAAACCATGAGTGATTCCCGCGCACGCCGCCCGGATGGACGCCCGTCCGGCGGCGGCATTCAGCATCTGAAACTGAAACTGGCAGTGCTGCTGATCGTCTGCGCGCTGCCGCTGTTCGGCTCGCTGTCGATGTGGCTGCGCGGCATCTCGTTGGTGCCGTTGACGGCTTATGGGGTTGTCAGTGTGCTGGCGTTTTTCATGTACTGGGCAGACAAGCGCAAGGCCCGCGCCGATGCCTGGCGCACGCCGGAGAACATCCTGCATGCGCTGGAACTGGCCGGCGGCTGGCCCGGTGCGCTGATTGCCCAGCAGGTGTTCCGGCACAAGACGCGCAAGGTGTCGTTCCAGATTCTGTTCTGGGTGATTGTGGCGCTGCATCAGGTGTTCTGGATCGACCAGTTGTTTCTGGGTTCGAACCTGCTGTCACTCTTCTGAATCACCGCAAATCCCCCTGTAGGAGCTGCCGCAGGCTGCGATCTTTTGATCTTGCTTTTTCAAAGATCAAAGTCAAAAGATCGTCCGAACGCGGCCCGAGCCTTCGGCAGCTCCTACAGGGATCGGGTTCAGAGCAGTAATCCGATTTGAGTTTTTTTGGGCAATTTGCCCACCACCAACTGATGCGAACGCGTCAGCAATCCCTGCAGTTCCTCGGCGCCCAGCGGGTAGGGCGGGTGCATGATGATCCACTGTGCCCGCGCCAGATAAGGCGCCGGGTGAATACCCGGGCGGTCGCAATGGCCGAGAAACAGATCCTTGTCGACCTTGAATGCCAGTGAATCCCCGCGCAGCCCCTGCAAGGCAAACATCTTGTTGCCGGCAATCGAGAACACCCGCACGCCGCCCCATTTGTAATCCTCCCGCGCGCCCGGCAAGGCCAGGCAAAAGGCGGCGACATCCGCTTCGTTCATCTTTCCCTTGCTCATAACAGCCGCTCCCCGCACGCATTGAACGATTCGACCAGATGGTCGATCCACGCCCGCACCGCCGGCATCACCCCGCGCCGGTGCGGATACACCGCCTGCAACCAGCCGCCGGGCAACGACCACTCGGGCAACAGTTGCACCAGCGCGCCGCTTTCAAGATCGGCTTCGCAATACATCATCGGCAACAGGGTAAAGCCCTGACCGGCGAGTACGCAGGCTTTGCGCACGATAAAGTCATCGATGCCCAGGCGCGCTTCCATATTCAGCTCGACGCTATTGCCTTGCTGATCAAGCAAACGCACGTGGACCATGCGGTCGGCTTCCAGCGCGCCAAGTACCGGCAGGTTTTTCAGATCCTGCGGGTGGGCAATGGTCTTGCCTTCGACAAAGGCCGGGCTGGCCACCACCACCATTTGCGCCTGCCGCAGACGGCGGGTGACCAGCAATGGATCCTCATCGCCGAGTTCACGTACGCGCAGCGCCACGTCGAAGCCCTCGGCGACCAGATCCACGCGGCGGTTGAGCAGCACCACCTCCAGCTGCACCTGGGGGAATTTGCCCAGAAATTCGCTGATTACCCATGGCAACATTTCTCGCGCCAGCCCGGTCGGACACGATACCCGCAAGCGCCCGCGCGGCTCACTGGACATGCTGGCAACGGCTTCGTCGGCCATCTCCGCTTCCAGCAACATCGCCTGACAGTGGCGCAGATAGCGTTCGCCGACAGCGGTCAGATTCAACTGGCGCGTGGTGCGCTGAAGCAGGCGTGCGCCCAGGCGTTCTTCGAGCTCGGCAATGCGCCGCGACAACCGCGACTTGGGAATGCCCAGTAAGCGGCCGGCTGCCGCAAAGCCACCGGCCTCGACCACCTTGGCGAAATAGTACAGATCGTTGAGGTCCTGCATGAAAAGCCCACCGTTCTATCAGTGGGACGAACTATCGCATTGTCGGCGGCTAATCAGCTATTGGTTTCTTCCGTAGGATTGTCTCCATTCCGTCGCCGCCGGCGATTCTTTCCAGGAGATTCCACATGAAACTGCTGCACATCGATTCGAGCATTCTGGGCGACAACTCCGCTTCCCGTCAGCTGAGCAGCCAGGTCGTCAAAGCCTGGCAAGCCGCAGAACCTGCGGCCGTGGTGACCTACCGCGACCTGGCCGCCGACGCCATCAGCCACTTCTCGTCGACCACTCTGGTGGCTGCCGGTACCACCGCTGAACTGCGCGACGCCGCGCAACAGCACGAAGCCGAATTGAGCGCTTCGACCCTGGCCGAATTCATCGCGGCCGACGCCATCGTCATCGCCGCGCCGATGTACAACTTCACCGTGCCGACCCAGCTCAAGGCCTGGATCGACCGCGTCGCCGTTGCCGGCCAGACGTTCCGTTACACCGAAGCGGGTCCGGAAGGCCTGTGCGGTGGCAAGAAAGTGGTGATCGTCTCCACCGCCGGTGGCATCCATGCCGGTCAGGCGAGCGGCATCGCCCACGAAGAATATTTGAAGCTGGTTCTGGGTTTCCTCGGCATCACCGACATCGAAATCGTCCGTGCCGAAGGTCTGGCCTACGGTGATGAAGTGCGCAACAACGCAATGAGCGCCGCTCAGGCGAAGATCGCCGAGCAACTGTTCGCCGCTGCGTAAGCATTGCGTAAAGACCAGCTGCCGTTCAGGTAGCGCCTCAAAAAACTCTGTATTCTGGTTCTGCAAGGGCCAGGTGCGGAGTTTTTTGTTTCAGACTGTTGCATAATCTGGCCCGGGTTATGCAGTCAAACGATCAACGTCTGAGTGCAACGCTACGCCGGATCACCGAACCTCAGGGTTACGGGCGTGTCGGAACACAAAGGATCTTTCGATTGAGTAACACAGGGTGGGCCATCCGATGATGCGTCTTTGTGCAACGTTACTGATTTGCCTGCTTGGCAGCCTCGGTTCAGTGCATGCCGCGCCCGGGCGACACCCTGTCTGGAGTGTCGGTTACCACGAGATGACGTTTCTCGATCCGCTGGATCTGCAACCGATGCGCGCCATCGCCTTCTATCCCTCCAGCGACCGCGAACACAGCAGCCTGCTTGAGGGTTACACCGTCGAGGCGGGCGCCGACACCAAGGTTGCCATCGGCCGCTTCCCGATGTTGATGCTGTCCCACGGCAACACTGGCACGCCGCTGGCGCTGCATGACCTTGCCACCTCGCTGGCACGCAAGGGCTTTGTGGTGGTCGCGGTGATTCATCCCGGCGACAACTCCAAAGACCACAGCCGCCTCGGTACCCTGAGCAATCTGTATGGGCGGCCAATCCAGATTTCCGAAGCGATCACCGCCACCCTTGGCGACCCGATGCTCTCGCCGTTCGTCAACGCCGATCAGGTCGGGGTGATCGGCTATTCGGCCGGTGGCGAAACCGCGTTGATTCTCTCTGGCGCGCAGCCGGATCTGGATCGCCTGCGCCGGTACTGTCAGGAGCGCCCGGACGACCGTGACGCCTGCAACACTCAGGGCGAACTGATCGTCGATCGTGATGACTTGCAACCGGTGGCTGATCCGCGCGTGCATGCGCTGTTGCTGATGGCGCCGCTGAGCCTCAAATTTGGTCGTCACACCCTCGCGGACGTGCATGTGCCGGTGCTGCTGTACAGCGGCGATGGCGACAAACTGGTGGCCTTCGACAAAAACGCCGCGGCGCTGGCGCGCAAACTGCCGACCGCGCCGGACTTCAAATTGCTGGCCGGGGCAGGGCACTTTGTGTTCATGGCGCCGTGCAACGAAGAGCAGATCCGCGCCATGCCGGCGCTGTGCACCGACGCTGACGGCGTGGATCGCGAAGACATCCACCGCAACCTGATTTCCGAAGCCGGACAGTTTTTCTCGCGCACGCTGGGCAGGCCGAGCCGGGCGGGGATGCAGACCGCGGATCAATAAAGATCAAAGATCAAAAGATCGCAGCCTTCGGCAGCTCCTACAGTAGATTTTTGTAGGCGCTGCCGAAGGCTCGGGCCGCGATCGGACGATCTTTTGATTTCGTTTTTCAGCTCAACGCCCGGCGCTTGAGCAACAAGGTCAACCCCAACCCGAGCACCGACAACAGCGCCGCACTGAAGAAAATCCACGCATATCCCAGGTTCAACGCCACCGCGCCCATCAACGGCCCGGCAATCGCCAGTGCCAGATCAAAGAACACCGCATAAGCCCCCAGCCCCGAGCCACGGCTGGAACTGGGCACCTGCTTGATCGCCTCGACCCCCAGCGCCGGATACACCAGCGACAGGCCAAACCCGGCCAGCCCCGCGCCAATCAAGGCGAACGCGGTCGACGGTGCCAGCCACAGCAGCACCAGGCCGACGGTTTCGATGCTCATGCAGGCGATGGCCGAATTGAACCCGCCAAAACGGCTGATCGCCGAAATGAACAGCAGCCGCGACAGGATGAAGCACACGCCGAATACCGTCAGGCAATACGCGGCGCCGCTCCAGCCACGGTTGAGGTAATAAAGGGTGATGAAGGTGGTCAGCGTGCCGTAACCGATCGACGCCAGACTCAAACTGGCCCCATACGGTGCGATGCGCCCGAATACCGCCCAAAAAGGCAGCCGTTCGCCGCGCACCACCGGTACCGAGGGTTTATTACGGATGATCACCAGAGCGGCCGCCGCCAGTACCGAAAGGGCAATGCCCAGGCTGGTAAAGCCGTAGTCGGCAACCATCACCACGCCCAGCGGCGCGCCAATCGCAATCGCGCCGTAGGAGGCAATGCCGTTCCAGCCGATCGACCTTGCCGTGTGCTCCACGCCGACCTGGCCCATGCACCAGCTGATGGTGCCGACGCCGATCAAACCCTGTGCAATGCCGAGCAGCAGCCGACCGATGATCAGGATAATCAGGCTCGGCACCGGGAAATCCTGCAGCAGCGTCGAAATCAGCGTCAACAGGCCGCTGAGCACAATCCCCGACAAGCCATACACAATCGCCCGTTTGGTGCCCAGCGTGTCCGACATGCGCCCGGCCATCGGTCGACTGAGCAAAGTCGCCAGATATTGCGAGCCGATGACCAGTCCGGCAACGATCGCGCTGAACCCGAGTTGCTCGTGGACATAGCCGGGTAACACTGCAATCGGCAGGCCGATGCACAGGAAGGCGATAAAGGTATAGAAAACGATGGAGACGATCTGCAGGGTGATCGCCAGGGAGCTTTGCAAAGGCTGTTGCTGCGCAGGCATGTGGACTCGTTCGCGGGCGGCGGTGGGAGAGTCGGCATCATGGCTGGGTGCTGAAATAAAAGGAAGCAGGCTAACTAATTTACTTGGAGCCGGTGGTGTTTTTGAGGGGTTCTTCGCGAGCTGGCTCGCTCCCACATTTGGAACGCGATTACCGTGGGAGCGAGCCTGCTCGCGAAGGGCTTCGCAGCACAAAATCACGATCCCTTGAAATGCAAAAAGCCCTGTCACACCGACAGGGCTTTCGCTTGAAGCTTGGAGCGGGAAGCTCGCCGCTATCTTTAGAACACCACACCCTGACTACGCAGGTAGTCATCGTAAGTGCCGCTGAAGTCAGTCACGCCGTTCGGGCTCAGCTCGATGATGCGCGTGGCCAGAGACGATACGAACTCACGGTCGTGGCTGACGAAGATCAGCGTACCCGGGTAGTTTTCCAGCGCCAGGTTCAGCGCCTCGATCGATTCCATGTCCAGGTGGTTGGTCGGTTCGTCCATCACCAGCACGTTCGGCTTTTGCAGGATCAACTTGCCGAACAGCATACGACCTTGCTCACCGCCGGAGATGACCTTGACCGACTTGAGAATCTCGTCGTTGGAGAACAGCATGCGACCCAGGGTGCCACGAATCACTTGCTCGCCCTGCGTCCACTGACCCATCCAGTCGAACAGGCTGACATCGTCTTCGAAGTCGTGGGCGTGATCCTGAGCGTAGTAGCCCAGCTCCGCGCTCTCGGTCCATTTCACAGAACCGGCGTCGGGCGTCAGCTCGCCCATCAGGGTGCGCAACAGCGTGGTCTTGCCAATACCGTTCGGGCCGATGATCGCCACGCGCTCGCCGGCTTCTACGGTGAAGCTGAAGTTCTTGAACAGGGTCTTGCCGTCGAAGCCTTTGGACATCTGCTCGATGGTCACGGCCTGGCGGTGCAGCTTTTTAGTCTGTTCGAAACGGATGAACGGGCTGACACGGCTCGAAGGCTTGACCTCGGCCAGCTGGATCTTGTCGATCTGCTTGGCGCGGGAAGTGGCCTGTTTGGCTTTCGAGGCGTTGGCCGAGAAGCGGCTGACGAACGTCTGAAGTTCGGCAATCTGCGCTTTCTTCTTGGCGTTGTCCGACAGCAGTTGCTCGCGGGACTGGGTCGCGGCCGTCATGTACTCGTCATAGTTGCCCGGGAACAGACGCAGTTCGCCGTAGTCCAGGTCAGCCATGTGCGTGCACACGCTGTTAAGGAAGTGACGGTCGTGGGAAATGATGATCATGGTGCTGTTACGCACGGTGAGAATCGATTCCAGCCAGCGAATGGTGTTGATGTCCAGGTGGTTGGTCGGTTCGTCGAGCAACAGCACTTCCGGATCGGAGAACAGTGCCTGAGCCAGCAAGACCCGCAGCTTCCAGCCTGGCGCCACTTCAGACATCGGGCCGAAATGCTGTTCCAGTGGAATACCCAGACCCAGCAGCAGTTCACCGGCACGGGATTCGGCGGTGTAGCCGTCCATCTCGGCGAACTCGGTTTCCAGCTCGGCCACGGCCATGCCGTCTTCTTCGCTCATTTCCGGCAGCGAGTAGATACGATCGCGTTCGGCCTTGACCATCCACAACTCTTCGTGACCCATGATCACGGTGTCGATCACGGTGAATTCTTCGTAGGCAAACTGATCCTGACGCAATTTACCCAGGCGTACGTTCGGCTCGAGCATGACCTGACCGCCGGACGGCTCGAGATCGCCACCGAGGATTTTCATGAAGGTCGACTTGCCGCAACCGTTGGCGCCGATCAGACCGTAGCGGTTGCCGCCGTTGAATTTGACCGAAACGTTTTCGAAGAGCGGCTTGGCGCCGAACTGCATCGTGATGTTAGCTGTGGAGATCAATTGCTTTACCTATCAATGGGTTGCGAGCCGCACATTTGGCGCTTGGGCCATTTCTGGGGCATTTTGGAGCGTTTTTTTCCCTACCCGGTCAGTGTTGGCGGTAGCCAGCAGGCGAGGGGTGAGAGCAGCAACTGGACACGGCGTCCAGGCTGTTGGGCATTAAAGGCGGGATTCATGCCAGACATTGCGCGCATTGTCGCATAAGTCATGCGGCAGTTGTATGGCGGACGCTGACGAACCGGCAGACTGCCTGCATCGGGGAGCGTGAAATGCGCATTCACGCCGTGGTCTATCGAATTCATCAGTGTCGATTCCGGCTTCCAACAATCATGGGAGGAACTAAAACGCCTGATGTCGTCTACATTTCATCAAGGAATTTCCGATGAGAGGACGGTCATGTTTAAGAAGCGCTTACTGGTTGCGTCTGTTACTTGTCTGGCCTTGGCGGTGAGTTCTGTAGCGGCATTGGCCGATCCCGGAAATGGCAATGGCAACGGCAAAGGGAACGGCAAGGGCGGCCCGCAGAACAGTCAGGGCCATGGCAATCAAGGGGGCAAAAACAAAGGATCCAGTTCGGGCAACTGGGACCATGCACCAGTAGTCGATCGAAGCGGTGTGCTGACCGTGCTCAACGGCTACAGAGACTACTGGAGCCCAGGTCCGGCGTTGCCTCCCGGTATTCAAAAGAATCTGGCGCGCGGCAAACCGCTGCCGCCGGGCATCGCCAAAAAACTGGATGGACGTCTGGCGGGGCGACTGCCTCATTACGACGGATATGAGTGGCAGCAGGTGGGCACCGACTTGATTCTGGTGGCCATTGCGAGCGGGCTTATCTACGAAGTGCTGAATGGCGCTTTCGATTAGTCTGATCGCAGGTCAATGAATCTGATTTTTTGAGTCCGTTCACCTAAAGTAAAAGCAATACATTCTCACCCACTTTATATATAAGGCGATTGGCTTCCGCTGGTCGCTTGTGGGTGAACCAGATCTAATTGAATGCATCTCAGATGGCAGTAAAACCAACCCCTGTGGATGCCGTCATGCGTTTTAAAAAGAAAAATCTGGTTGCCGTCATGTCCTGCGTAATGATGTTTGCGGCTGCGCCATTACTGCCTGCTCAACTGTCCATCATTGCCTCTGCCCACGCCAAAGATGGTGGTGGTGGTGGTGGTGGTGGTGGTGGTGGTGGTGGTGGTGGTGGTGGCGGTGGTGGCGGTCATGGTGGTGGCGCCGGTGGCGCTGGCGGTGGAGGCAGTCACGGCGGCGGTGCCGGCAGCGCTGGCCATAGCGGCGACAGTGCCGGGCACTCAGGCAGCGTCTCCAGCAATGGCCGCGCTGAAGGCCAGGAAACGGATCATGATGGCAGGGCCGTACGGGATCATGGCGTCAGTGGTCAACATATTGGACGCGACCACAATACCGACCGCGGGCACGGCCTGGCGACTTCAGGTGTAGCGCATTCCAAGGACACCAAGGGGTTGTCGAAAGCCACGGCGATCTCCGCCACGACGCCAGGCGATCACAATACCAAGGGATTGAGCAAGGCGAGCCTTTCCACCGATAAATAAGCCCTTACTCGCAACCCGCCAGGTGTCATGCTCGGTTGAGCTCCAAACCTGGCGGGTTTCGCTTCACCCTTTCAAACTCATTTCTCATGGCCCGCGAACCATTTTCAAGTCCGGTGCGGATTACATCTGGCTTGGTACGCAGCGGCTGAAACGTACACGTCAAAGCTCAGCGCAAACGCTGCGGCACTTCCCGGAATAACCGCTGTTTTGCTCTGCGTCAGCACTCATGCGCCTGCACGAGCGTACTGTCGCGTCTGCCGTTTGGCAGATTCAGCCGACAGTTTTTCACAGATCAGGTTCACCATTGGTTACAAAGTATGGCTAAAATGCCATCCGATTACCCAAAAGCCGCTCACGGCATGGGCTCAAGGAAGTGCCACCGGGACAGTATTTGTATTCATGCCACTGCATCAGACCCTGGGCCTTTGGCCGGCAGGCGCGCAGTTTGTTCACTTTTGACGTGTGACGATTTCCGTGAAACTCATCATTGCCGCTATTTATGTCATTTCCATTGCATACGTTCACCTTCGTGGTCGTGTGCGTCACAAACTGGGCCGTCAGTTGAGCGACCACTCGACGTTTCTGGCGCCGATCAACTGCTTTCTGTACCTGTTTTCAAAGAAACCAAACAAGCCCTATCTCGATCCGTCCGAGTTTCCGGACCTGAGTCCGTTGCAGGCGCATTGGGAAGAAATTCGCCAGGAAGGGCAGGACCTGCTGCGTGCCGGTGAGATCAAACGCTCGAATCAGTACGACGATGTGGGTTTCAACTCGTTCTTCAAAAGTGGCTGGAAGCGTTTCTACCTCAAGTGGTACGGCGAGAGTCATCCGTCGGCGATGAAACTGTGCCCGCGCACCACAGAACTGGTGCAGAGCATCGGTTCGATCAAGGCCGCGATGTTTGCCGAACTGCCACCGGGTTCGAAACTGGTTCGTCACCGTGACCCGTATGCGGGCTCCTATCGCTACCACTTGGGCCTGGATACGCCGAACGACGCGGGTTGCTACATCAACGTCGACGGTGAAAGCTACCACTGGCGCGACGGTGAAGCGGTGATGTTCGATGAGACTTACATCCACTACGCCGAAAACACCACCGACAAAAACCGCATCATCCTGTTCTGCGACATCGAGCGTCCGATGAAATATCGCTGGGCGGCAGCGTTCAACAGATGGTTCAGTCGCACCGTGATGTCGGCGGCAGGCGCGCCTAACGATGCGGGCGACCGTACCGGTGGGATCAACCGTCTGTTTACCAGGATCTACAAAGTGCGACTGCGTGGTAAAGAGCTTAAAAAGCGCAATCGCGCGCGTTACTACATGGAAAAATGGGCGATCTTTGGCGGTTTGCTGGCGATCTTCATTCTGATCTGACTGTTGTGTCGCGCCTGTTTTTGTCATTACCGCAGACTGGTTTCCACAGGGGAATGCATTGCAAACTGTGGGAGCCACCCTACTGGCGATGACTGTCTCAAAAGCAACCTGTCAGTTACCTGACAGGCGTTGAATATTCATTCCCCAGAGGCTTTTTTGGTTTTCCTTGCCGGCGTGGACTTCGTGGGTTTCTCCGGTTTAGCCTTGGACTTGACGGGCGCTTTCCCACCCAGACTGCGTTTAAGCAGCTCGGTCAAGTCGATCACATCCGCAGACTTGCGCTCCGCTTCGCCACCCACGGTTTCGACATCCTCGATCTTGCCTTCGTGGGCCTTTTTCTCGACCAGGGCCATGATCTTGTCCTCAAACTCGTCCTTGTAGTCCTCCGGGCTCCAGTCGCCGCTCATGTCCTGCACCAGACGTTTAGCCATGTCCAACTCGCCCTTGGCCAGTTGCGGCTTGGTCACCTCGCTGCCCAGTTCCAGTTCGTCGAGGCCGCGCACCTCCTGCGGCCAGCGCAGTTTCACCAGCACCAGCGCCGATTCCAGCGGCATCAGCGCCGCCAGATATTGGCGAGTGTGCAGAACGACACGGGCAAGTGCGACCTTGTTGGTTTTGCTCAATGTTTCGCGCAGCAGGGCGTAGACCTTGCCGCCGCGTTTGTCTGGGGCCAGGTAATAAGGCGTGTCGATGTTCTGCAGTGGAATCTGCTCGGCGTCGACGAAGGAAAAAATGTCGATGGTCTGCGTGGACACCGGGTGCGCCGAGCGGATTTCTTCCTCGCTGAGCACCACATAACGGCCCTTCTCATAGGCCACACCTTTGACGATGTGCTCTTTGGTGACTTCCTTGCCGGTGACTTTGTTTACCCGTTTATAACCCACCGGATCCATGCTGCGGCTGTCGAGCCAGTCAAAGTCGACGCCGTGCGAAGACGTTGCCGACACCAGCGCAACGGGGATATGCACCAGTCCGAAACTGATTGCGCCTTTCCAGATTGCCCGAGCCATGGTGAGTCCTCCGCGAATGATGTTCAGGTGACCTGCAGCCGGCGGCGAAAGTTTCCAGCGTTTGCCGGAGACAGCAGTGCTGTCGGTCAAGCCGTGTTACATCTTGTTTAAGGGCGATGGGTTAACAAATCCGAACCCGGGGCGTAGCGTGGACTCGAAGGCTCTATCACCTGTGCATCGAGAGGCCGTCCCATGAACCGAATATTGCCCGGCATGATCGTTCTGCTCCTTGGGGCAGGTCTTGCACATGCCGAGGTCACGGCACCGTCCGCGCCGCTGTTGCTGGCACAAAGTCCCACCGGTAACAGCAACAATCCCTACAACAGCCCGATTCGCCGCGCCAATCCCAACAGCATGCAGGGCACGCAGCCCAGTGCGCCGGTGATTCGCGGACCGAATACAGTGCCGGTGCCCAGTACGCCCACCGTTGGCAATGGCGGCATCGGCAATGGTCAGCAGCAACGCTCGGTACCGAGTACACCACCCAGATTCATTCCCAACCCACCGCCGCGTGATGGAGACAGCAACCGTTGAACATCAGGCCTGAGCGCCTGTCAGCCTTCGAAACGAACAAAAGGAATCGTGCATGTTGCGTAAAACCTTTCTAGCCACGCTGTGCGCCGGCGCGTTGATCAGCGCGCCCGCCTTCGCTGCGACCCCCAAAGCGCTGCAGAGCGAGCAGGGCGCCCTTGAAGTCACCACGATTACTCAAGGCCTGGAGCATCCGTGGGCGCTGGCGTTTCTGCCGGATCGTCAGGGCATGCTGGTGACCGAGCGTCCGGGTAACCTGCGGGTGATTACCGCTGATGGCAATCGTTCCGAGCCCGTCAGCGGCGTGCCCAAGGTCTGGGCCAAAGGCCAGGGCGGTTTGCTCGACGTGGTGCTGTCGCCGGACTTCAAACAGGATCGATTGGTCTACCTGTCCTACGCCGAGGGCGGGGGCGCCGGAGACAAGGCCGGGACGGCGGTGGGGCGAGGCCGGCTGTCGGACGATTTGAAGACGATCAGCGATTTCAAGGTGA
Organism: Pseudomonas sp. m6p; assembly: GCF_055760375.1. Lineage (NCBI taxonomy): Bacteria > Pseudomonadati > Pseudomonadota > Gammaproteobacteria > Pseudomonadales > Pseudomonadaceae > Pseudomonas > Pseudomonas sp. m6p. The sequence continues at coordinate 2,542,055 of NZ_CM147084.1, read as the reverse complement.
TCTTCCGTCAGGAGCCGAAGCTCTCGACCGGTAACCATTTCGGTTCACGTCTGGTGTTCGACCGCGATGGCTATCTGTTCATCACCCTCGGCGAAAACAATGATCGGCCGACCGCGCAGGATCTCGACAAACTGCAGGGCAAGGTCGTGCGGATTTTTCCCGATGGCAAGGTGCCGGATGACAACCCGTTCGTGGGGCAGTCCGGCGTACGTCCGGAAATCTGGTCCTACGGCCACCGCAACCCGCAGGGCGCGGCGCTCAATCCGTGGAACGGCACTCTCTGGGAGAACGAACATGGTCCCCGTGGCGGCGATGAGGTGAACATCATCGAGCGCGGCAAAAACTACGGCTGGCCGCTGGCGACCCACGGCATCAACTATTCCCTGCAACCAATACCCGAAGCCAAGGGCAAAAGTGTCGAAGGTGCGGTTGACCCACACCATGTCTGGGAGAAATCACCGGGTGTTTCCGGCATGGCGTTCTATGACGCTGATCGCTTCAAGCCGTGGCAGCAGAATTTGTTCATCGGCGCGCTGGTCAGTCAGGAGCTGATCCGCTTGCAGTTCGATGGGGACAAGGTGGTGCACGAGGAGCGGCTATTGGGCGAACTTAAACAGCGGATTCGTGATGTGCGGCAGGGGCCGGATGGCTATCTGTACGTGCTGACGGATGAGCAGGACGGTGCGCTGTACAAGGTCGGCCTGAAATAACTTCACTTCTAATTTTCACTGATGTCCTGTGGCGAGGGAGCTTGCTCCCGCTGGGTTGCGCAGCAGCCCTAAGCTCTTATGAGCACTACGCACTAATGCGGGAGCAAGCTCCCTCGCCACAAAAAAACCTCTAGGGCCTGACGATAGTTGGCGTAGCGCGGGCATACAAAACCACCGCCGCGCGCAATTTCCCACGCCCAAACCGACTCATCTTCTCAAACTCACCATGGCTGACCGGTACATGCTGGCAGTCCATCGGTTGACGATGCTGGCTGTGGTCGACATCCGGATCGTGCAGATACACAAAGTCTTCATCGCAATCGGTGACCACCACCCAATGCGGGGACTTGGAACGGGTCAGGCGATAGCTGCTGATCAGCACCAGAGGCTGTCCGCCAGCCTGCAGCAGGCGCGGTAAATCCAGATGGTTGCCAATTTTGCGCTCGATATCGGTCTCGTGCATTTGTGCGCTGAACTCCTCATGCACCAGGCGCATGACGTCTTTTTTATGCTCATCGCGCACACCATCGAGAAACAATGGCCCGGCCATGCTGAGCTGCAAACGCACTTGGAAACCTCGACGCCAAGCGGCCAGTGCCAAACCCTGAGGACTGCAGCCACCATGGCCGGACGTCATGAACACCGTGGTTGCCTCACGCCAGATCTGCAATTCTTCACGTCGCTCCAGTGAGCGCGCCGACTGCAATGCGCCCATGGCCATCAATAGACAGGCCGGGCCACAAGTGAAATCGGTGGTTTGCGGGTAATAGGGCACCTTGATATTGCGCGAATCACGGTGCTGAACAATGCGCTTTTCCAGGCGCAGCGCATCGGCATGATCTTCGTAGTAATCGTGAATCAACGCAAAGCGCCGATAGCCGTTGCGCTCGTAAAGCGCGATGGCGCCGGGGTTGTCGATGCGCACCTCAAGACGCAGGTACGCGCAGTCATGCTCGACGGCACAGGCCTCGATACGTTGCAGCAGTTGTTTTCCCAGCCCAGTACCGCGAGCTTCGCCGGCAATGGCGATGGAATACAGGCGCGCCAGTGATGTGCCGCGATGAAACAGCACCAGGGCGTAGCCGAGCAATCGACCGTCAAGTTCGGCGACCAGCAGTTGCGCATGGGCGCGGGTGATCATCCATTGAAAGCTGCGACTGGTGAGCCGGTCGCTGGTGAAACATTGCATTTCCAGAGCCAGCAGCGCTGGCAAATCTTCAACTACCGCCAAACGAAAAACAGCACTCATATGACCACCGTAAAAGTTGCGTAACGAAACGGGACTTTCGAAAAACTTCGTGCTTAATAGAAATGGTCTTGTTCTCCAACGGATCAATCTCTATGTCAGCGGTACAGGGTCATTGGCGCGAAGTATCCGAGCAAAGTTTGCCGGCGGCAACTTTTTTAAATCCAGCCATCAGAACTTCCAGTCAAGTGTTGATCATCGTCGAACGCAAGGAAGATTGGGCCTCGTACTTCCCCAGCGAGGACATCGTCACCGCTCAGGAATACCTCGAGCAAACCCGTGACAACGAGCCGGGCAAGCGGGTGCAGGTGATCAATCTGTGCCGCAGCTACAAGTACCTGGGGCACGGTTACTACTGCTCACTGCTGGCAGAAGCCCGCGGCCACAAGGTGATTCCATCGGTGCGCACCATCAGCGAACTGACGAAAAAATCGCTTTACGGTCTGGCACTGGACGATCTCGATAAAACTCTGGAAAAAGCCCTCACTCATCATCTGTACAGCGATACCGAAGGTTTCACCCTGACGCTTTACTTCGGAAAAACGCATATCGAGCCACTACAGGATCTGGCTCGACAATTGTTTGAAGTGTTTCCGTGCCCGATTCTGTTAGTTGAGTTTCGGCGAACTAACGGTTGGCACATCGAAGGCATTAAGTCCGGTGCCCTGCACAAGCTGCGTGATGACCAAGAAGATCAGTTCGCCAATGCGCTGGACGGCTTCAGCCGTAAAGTCTGGCGAGCACCACGCTCGCCGCAAGTGGCGCGTTACGACCTGGCGATCCTGCACGATCCGCAGGAGGCCTTGCCGCCATCCAACGCCAAGGCACTGGAGAATTTCGTCCGGGTCGGCAAGCGTATGGGCATCGACGTCGAGCTGATCGAGCGCAAGGACTATGCGCGGATCGCTGAGTACGACGGCTTGTTGATTCGCGAGACCACCAGCGTCGACAACCATACCTACCGCTTTGCCAAGAAGGCTGAAAGCGAAGGCCTGGTGGTGATGGACGACCCGACGTCGATCCTGCGCTGCACCAACAAGGTCTACCTGACCGACCTGCTCAACAGCCATCAATTGGGCATGCCCGCCACGGAAATTCTCTACAAGGAGCGACCGGAAGATTTCGAACGGGTCGGTGAACGCCTCGGTTTTCCGCTGGTGTTGAAGATCCCCGACGGCTGTTTTTCTCGCGGAGTGATCAAAGTCGAAAGTCAGCAGGCGCTGCTGGAGGCTACTGCCGAACTGTTCGAACACTCGGTGTTGTTGCTGGCTCAGGAGTTTTTCTACACCGAGTACGACTGGCGCATCGGCGTGCTCAACCGCAAGCCGATCTTCGCCTGCCAGTACTTCATGTCCAAGGGCCACTGGCAAATCTACAACCACAAAGCCAAGGGCCAGGACGTCAACGGCGAGTGTCGCACCCTGGCCGTGCACGAGGCGCCGCGAGCGGTGGTGGAACTGGCGGTGAAGACCGCCAACCTGATTGGCGATGGCCTCTACGGCGTGGACTTGAAACAGGCCGGCGACAAAGTGGTGGTGATCGAGGTCAACGACAACCCGAACCTCGACGCCGGCATCGAGGATGCCTATTTGCAGGACGATCTGTATTCACTGGTGCTGGAGGAGTTTGTGCGACGATTGGAGCTCAAACGTCGCGGCCAGGCCTGGTGAAGCGCCGATGATCAGCAGTTTCGCACTGACTCATGGCGCGTTGCAGCGGGTCGAGCGGCTGGACGCCGAGGTGATGCTGTTCAGCAATCCCGATGCGGCCGAGCGCGACTTGCTTCACAGCCACTACAAGGTCGACGAACACGCGCTCGCTTCGGCGCTGGACCCGGATGAAGTCTCGCGAATCGAGTTTCACCCCGACCACTTGTTCCTGATCTGGAAACGCCCGGAAAACTATTCCGGCGGTGGCAGCCTGGCGTTTGAGGTGTCGTCCTGCGGCCTGCTTTTTTCGCCCGGTCAATTGCTGGTGATCGCCACCGACGACACGCCGCTGCACGGCATCGGTACGCGCCAGCCGCTCAATGCGCCGCTGGATGTGTTGCTCGATCTGCTGTTCAACAACATCCACCATTACCTTGGCCATCTGAAGGTGATCAAACTGGTCGCCCGCGAGCTGCAACAGAAGTTCAACGCCTCGATGCAGAACCAGCATCTCGTGCAGATGTTCAACCTCAGCGAAAGCCTGATCTATTACATCAATGCCTTGCACAGCAACGGCGCGGTGTTGACGCGGCTGCGCAATCATGCGGAAAAACAGCATTTCGGCAGCGAGGCGATCGGACTGATCGACGACCTGATCATCGAGAATAACCAGTGCTACAAGCAGGCGGAGATCTACTCCACGGTGTTCTCGGGGCTGATCGATGCGCGCGGCAATCTGATGAACAACAGCATGAACAACCTGCTGCGCAAACTGACGTTGATCAACGTGGTGTTTCTGCCGTTGAACCTGATTGCGAGCATTGGCGGGATGTCGGAATTCAGCATGATGACGGCGGGCACGCCGTGGTGGATTTCCTACCCGGTGTTTCTGCTGGTGATGTTGTTGGGGGCCGGGGGGATGTTGTTCGGGTTGCGGCGGTTGGCCAAGTGATCCGTGGTGACTTGGCCGACGCCAGCCTATAGCGCGAGCGTTAAATAAGCCGTTGACTCGCCGGCCGCCGCCGGGCTAACTTCAGGCCCATGACTTCCACCGTATTGCGCTGCCAGCCAAGCATTATTACCGCCATTCCTCATTTGGCGGGCTAGCTCACGACTGCAGCACCCAACCCGCCCTAGAGGCGGGTTTTCATTTTCTGTCTCCTGGGTTTTAACAACGAAGGCTCCCTGTAGGAGCTGCCGAAGGCTGCGATCTTTTGATCTTGCTTTTGATTTGAGAAAAACAAAGTCAAAAGATCGAAGCCTTCGGCAGCTCCTGCACAGAGCGCCCGGAGATGACGATGAAATACAGCCCTGACCAGCAAACCCTGCTTGAGCAGTACGTGAAAAAGATCCTCGCCGCGCCGGTCTACGACATCGCCGTGCGTACGCCGTTGCAAGCGGCGCCAGCGCTGTCCGAGGCGTTGGGCAATCGGGTCCTGCTCAAGCGCGAGGACCTGCAGCCAACGTTCTCCTTCAAGATCCGTGGCGCCTACAACAAACTGGTGCAATTGAGCGATGCGCAGAAAGCACGCGGGGTGATCACCGCTTCGGCGGGCAACCATGCGCAGGGCGTGGCGCTGGCGGCGCGTGAACTGGGGGTCGCGGCGACCATCGTCATGCCCTCGACCACGCCCGATCTCAAGGTGCTTGGGGTGCGAAGTCGGGGCGCCGAGGCGCTGCTGCACGGCGAGAGTTTTCCGTTTGCCCTGGCCCATGCGCTGCAACTGGCCGAGCAGACCGGGCGCACCTTCGTCTCGCCGTTTGACGACCCGGAGGTGATCGCCGGCCAGGGCACGGTGGCCATGGAAATCCTCCGTCAGCATCAGGGACCGCTGGATGCGATCTTCGTCCCGGTGGGCGGTGGTGGCCTGATCGCCGGCATCGCGGCGTACGTCAAATACCTGCGGCCGGAGGTACGGATCATCGGTGTCGAATCGGAGCACTCGGCCTGCCTTAAGGCGGCGTTGCAAGCGGATGCGCGGGTGGTGCTGCCCAGTGTCGGTACGTTCGCCGATGGCGTGGCCGTGGCGCAGATCGGCGCTTATGGATTTGAGGTATGCCGGTTTTGCGTGGACGAGGTGGTCACCGTCAGCAATGACGAGCTGTGCGCGGCGATCAAGAATATCTACGACGATACCCGCTCGATCACCGAGCCTTCCGGGGCATTGGCGGTGGCCGGCATCAAGCAATACGTGGCGCGCAGCGGTGTTCGCGAGCAGACTTTCGTCGCGATCGACTCCGGCGCCAACATCAACTTCGACAGCCTGCGCCACGTCGCCGAGCGCGCCGCGATGTGCGGCGTCCCGGCGTGATTACACTCAGGGCAGCAATGGGCGCAGGAAACTGCGCTCGTAACTGACGATGAATTTCTTCTGCACCAGTGATTCCACCAGCGCCGTGCTTTCCGGGTCGGTCAGCGCGATGTGCCGGTAGCTTTCGTAATCGGCCAGCGAAGGAAAGCTGAACAGGCAATAGGCGATGTTGCTCGCGCCCTCGGAGGGCAGGAAATAGCCATGATGGGTGCCGCCCAAGCGCTCGACGATGCCCAGCCAGGCCTTGGCATAGGCTTCGAACTCAGTCAGTTGGTACGGATCGATCACGTATCGCACATGGCAAGTAATCAAGTGTGGCGCTCCCTGTTTCAGGTCATTCCGCGATGGCGGTACCGACCTTGTCCGAAGCCGACCAGATGCGGTAACGCACTTCGACGTCCTTGGGCGCGTAAATCACCAGCGGCAGCTTGCTGTTGTAACGCAGCATGAAGCCATCACCGACGACCGGGACAAAGGCGCGCTTTTTCTGGCTGCCGGGCGGACAAGCCATCAGCGTACTCATCGGCCCGATGACTTTTTCCAGCCGGTAGAACGGGTAGCCCCAACCTTCGAGATTTTTCTCGTACAGAGCGCCGCCCAGGCGCTGGCGGTTACAGTCGACTTCCAGGGTCTTGCCGGCAAGGACTTCAACCTGGAAGTTCTCTTCCTGATCCTGTTTGGGCAGATAGATGACTTGGCGGGTGAAGCCATTTTCCGCCTTGGGATACGGCGCGACGTCTTCGAGTTTGGCCGCGTGGGCGAGGGTGGACAGGCCGGCAATGAGCAGACCGATTGTCGCGCGAGCGCGTAAAGAACCCATGAAAGCCTCCTGGCGGGTGTAGGGTGGATGTCGGGCATTCTCACTGTCATCAGCGATGAATGCAAACCGGCGTCGACTTGCAAATTGCAGTGCGCAGAAGGCCCGATCTTGCATTTTGCAACTGGCCAACTGCTGGCCACCGCGCCAAGTGCTTGATTTCATGAGGGTCGAAATGACCCGATGAAAGGCACGTTTTATGCGTCTCTTTGGTGCAGCGCACCGGCTTCGGGCGCCTACACTCCAATGGGCATTTCGCAGTACAACCGTTTGCCGCACCAGGGAATCAGCGGGGACACACCCGTGCAGGGGCAGCAAAAGCGGTCAACGTGAAGAGTTGATTGGCAGTTTCATCAATAAGGAGAGGTTCACCATGTTTCTGTCTGCCTTGGAACTACGCAATATCATTGAAAGCAGTTTTCTGCCTAAACGCTGCCAGTGCACGCTGTCGCCCGACCTGTCGATGACCGTTAAGGTCTTCGGCGACCACCAGACTGACCAGGTTGATCTGCACGTCAGCGGTATCGACGCCAGCCATCTGAATGGCTGTCGCGAGATCAACGACCTGATCGCCGGCCTGCGTTCGGATCTGGCGCAACAAACCACGCAGCCTCATTACAGCCCACGATCCAGAGCCGTTTAACTCACCGTTTCACCCAGTTCGACCGTCACGCGCCGGGCCTGCACAAAGCCGAGGCCCAGCGCGAACTCGACCAGCACCGCGAGCAGAATCCCGGGGCCGGCATGGCCGTTAAGCCATTCGCCAAACCCCAGCACCGCCAGACCAAAACAACCGACGATAAACCCGTTGCTCAGGGCATTGCGACCCAGCGACGGCGGCGCGCTGCGCACCAGATAAAACATCACCCCCAACGCCGCAAACAGCACCGCACTGCGCCGCGCGACAAAACCGACCGAGCTCGAATACTCAATGCTCCAGATCGCCAGCAATACCTCCGGGAAAAAGCCCCAGACCAGCGCGAGTACAAAACACAACGAAGCGGTGATGATCGACAGTGTGCGAAACGACAACTGCATGGCGAGTCCTTGCGGCAGTAAGAAGGGACCCCGAGCATAACCCGCGAAGCCTTCATCGCATACCGCAAAGCCGCAAATCAGAGCCTTCTGTCAGTTCTGCTCGCTGCAGGCGTCAGACATTTTCCGGTAGGTGATTTCCGCCGGCTTGCCTGCATTGTCGATGTACTTCATGTCAGCGGTGATGACCTTGCACTGCTGAGTCTGTGGCTCGGTCAGGGAAATCACTTTGTTCACATGCAACGGCATGCCGTACTGATAGGGAACGGGCTTGGTCGTAGCGGTGGTGTCATTGGCCTGAGCCAGCCCGGCGAACGCGCTGCAGGCGAGGGCGGAGGTGAGCAATAGCGTGCGAATGTTCATGAATCGGACTCCCGTGCGACGGAATGAGCGTTCGGCGCCATACGGCCGAACCTGCCGCACTCGGCGCCAGCCAGCGGCTGAGGTGTGCGGTTCAGTACAGTCTTGGACTGCGGCGTTAAGCGATGGTTAACCTGGCTGAACGCCGGCTGTCTGGCAGAGGGAGGATTTCTCGGGGATGCGGTGCCGATTCCTACAAGGGGTGATGCCTTGTCTGCTTTCGGCGGCGGGAGCGGGGCGGGTATGGTTTGGCGTCGCTGCAAAATCAGCGGCTCGGGTTTGGTCACCTGAAAATACTCACACATGTGTGCCATCATTCGCACCGCGGACATCTATGTCTTCGTAGTGCATCGCTGTGGCGGCTGTGTGCAGGACGCCTTCGGGCGAGCTGATTGGGTATTCAGTTGACCAAACTTGCATACAGTCCGCCTCCCATCGTTTGGTCACGGTGTCGGCGGGTTACCTTACCCAGCAAGAGATAACTCTGATGCCGATATTAAATCCGTTACCCAATCGTTATCACCCTCTAAACAGCGGCTGTACCGACAGCGCGCCAATGGTCATCGACACCCAAGCCAACCCCCAAGACATCCTCGAGTCCGCCGTCCAGCGCATCCGCGCCTGCAGCGACCTGCTCGAAACCCTGCATTGCATGTGCTTCCGCCATGGTGATGTTCAGGACATTCCACACATTACACATGCGCTGTACCTGCTGGCGCAGGATGGCAATGATTTGCTGCAGGTGGCACAGCAGCAGATGCTGGATTGGAAGGCGCCGGTTTGATGTTGTAGCAAGAAGGGAATGAGTGAGGTTGAAGTAGAGTTCATACAACTCACTCTTTCCGTTATTTACGGCATTTCTTTCGCAGAAATAATTGTTTTTAACGTCCCAGCTTTTCGGGGAAAAAGGAGAGGGGCGGGTGACTGTCTTTCCATTTTTTAGCGACTGCTTTTGAGCTTTCAATCTGTTCGGAAGTCATCTTTGCCCCAATCTCTTCAAGAGTATCCTGAACGAAATCCTGAATGGCACCACCCCCATCCAGCTCTTTGAGCAGGCTAATCAGTGCATAGCCCTTAACCAAATCCAAAGGGTAACCAACCTGATCAGGCGCATGAGCAAGGTAAGAGCCATAGCTGCTGATTGCTTTTTGATCCCCTGTTTCAGCCGCTACTTGAAGCCAATGACGGACGCCCTCGAGATCGTTGTTTTTATAAAGGATCTCAATGTAATCCATCATTGCTTTTGGATTCCCTCCCTCAGAAGCCGCTTTCAACCACCGGCTTACTGATGCTTCCCGCTTCCCGGGAAGAAGGAAAAATCCCTCACCTTGCCGATCACCGACGGCCATCCAATACTGTGCGAGCGCGTAGCCTGAGCTAGCCGATTTTTCTAACCAGGTACGATCGAAAGTTATTTCATACATCAAATACAAAGACTCAGGATCGCCTTTGCTTGCTCCCTTCATAGCTTGATCTTTTGCCTGGCTCAACCATTCGGCGCTTGATTTTTCGCTAGGGGGGCAGTTGTTCATTTTTTTGCAAAGATCATTGTTTTGGCGACCTAATTGAATCATCGCAAATATAGACCCATTGTTCGCAGCTTTTTCATACCATTGCTTTGCTTCGCTCGTCATATAGCGATTCCGCTTTCGAAGAGCCTCTCCTAAGTAATATTGGGAGTCTACATCGCCGGCCTTTGCGTCTTTTTCTAATTGCGGAATGGCAGTGTCGATTTTTAATTGGTTGTATAAGGTAATACCGCTACTTTTGTTGCTGTTTTTCTGGCTGTCTGGCGTGTAGGCAAATGCTACAGTGCTTACGCTCTGACAGAAAATAACAGACCAGATGATTAGCGATCGAAGTGCCTTATAAGTACTCATGTTTTTTGTGCTCATTAGAAGTTTCTTAGAAGTGGTGACGCTCCACTGCTAGGGAAACTCTGAAAAAGACTTTCTGATTTGGCAAAATACCGCGACCCCACCCACCGAGTTTCCCGATGAAGCAGATGACCTTCGCCGACGCCGAGTACGCTGGCAAGCGCAAGCAAACCCGCAAGGAGTTGTTCCTGATCGAGATGGATCGGGTGGTGCCGTGGAAGGGCTTGATTGCTTTGATCGAGCCACATTATCCGAAAGGTGAAGGTGGCCGTCCGGCCTACCCGTTGATGGCGATGCTGCGTGTGCATCTGCTGCAGAACTGGTTCGGCTACAGCGATCCAGCGATGGAGGAAGCGCTGTACGAAACCACGATCCTGCGCCAGTTTGCCGGGCTGAACCTGGAGCGCATCCCCGACGAAACCACCATTCTCAACTTCCGCCGCTTGCTGGAGAAACACGAGCTGGCGGCCGGCATCCTCGCTGTCATCAATGGCTATCTGGGCGACCGCGGCCTGTCGCTGCGCCAGGGCACCATCGTCGATGCAACGCTGATCAATGCGCCCAGTTCGACCAAGAACAAGGACGGCAAGCGCGACCCGGAAATGCACCAGACCAAGAAGGGAAACCAGTATTATTTTGGCATGAAGGCCCACATCGGCGCCGATGACGAATCGGGTCTGGTGCACAGCGTAGTGGGCACGGCGGCCAATGTGGCGGATGTCACCCAGGTGGACAAATTGCTGCATGGCGACGAAAACGTGGTCTGCGCCGATGCAGGCTACACCGGTGTCGAAAAGCGGCCCGAGCATGAAGGACGTGAAGTTATCTGGCAGGTGGCGGCACGCCGCAGCACCTACAAAAAACTCGATAAGCGCAGCGTGCTGTACAAAGCCAAGCGCAAGATTGAAAAGGCCAAGGCTCAGGTGCGCGCCAAGGTCGAGCATCCGTTCCGGGTAATCAAGCGCCAGTTCGGTTACACCAAGGTGCGCTTTCGCGGCTTGGCCAAAAACACGGCGCAACTGGTGACACTGTTCGCTCTGTCGAACCTGTGGATGGCGCGCCGACATTTACTGACGAATGCAGGAGAGGTGCGCCTGTAATGCGGGAAATGGCCACCGGAGTGGGGTCCGGGTGGCGAAAACGTAAGAAATACTCGTCGAATTGATTGTTTTTTGATCATTTGGCGAGTTTAAAAGTTGCGCTAGGTGGTATGCCGGGGAAATACATGGCTACTTCAGACCATCCCTAGAGTAGTTTGGACGAGGAGCAAAATTTTTCTGGCAATACTCTGAAAGATTTGCGCCAAGCAGCCTAACGTGGTTTTTGTAACGCTCTCTGGCACTGTTGCTTTGTTTGTCTAGTAGGTTTTGAACGCCTTCTGCCATGAAACTGTCTAGCGCAAATCGATTCTTGCAGTAATCTTGCTCTGAGTTAGCAGCTCTTACACCGAATTCATTCATCGACATACACGCCATCTCAAACTGGCTTTGTGCTTTGTCGATAGTGTTGTTCTTCTGTGCGTTCTTAACAATCCAACCTAAAATCCGCTCGATTGCTTTCTGTTGAAGTGCATGAGCTTCCGATTGTGGATATGTTCGTTTTGAACCTTCGCTATTTACAGAGAACGCCTCAGGCGGGCTACTCAATGTTCTAAGCAGCGGCCCCAATGCGCTAGGGATCGCGTTAATACACCAGTCCTCTAGCTCGCTCTGGTTGCCGTACTCAACAATCGCTTCCGCAATTGGGCCACCCTTGCCACTACGAGTCAGCGCCTCATATAGGCTCATCACAACATCCCAACGCATCATGTACGCCATCGCTACGTTCAACCCGGTAGCACCCAATGCATTAAGCGCTGACGCATATTCACTCGCTTCAGGATCCATCCACTCGACGTTGCGACCTTTAGTCTTGTGAAGTTCCTTACGGTACAAGTTGATGATATCTACCACCGCCTCATAACCAATCTCAAACTTAAAGCTGCCGTTAGCACCAGGGCCCAGCACTACCGCAGCCTTCAGATTGAGAATAAAGCGGCCCTTATCCACAGAAATTTGCGCCGTTCCCTGGAATCCTGCGCCCAGCGCAACTCCCACAGAACCACTCAGCTTGGCAAGGGTTAGCCATGGATTGGCTTTTTTCGCGTCTTTATCGCTGCCGATACCCATCGCTGGAGCCGTGCGCAGTGCGACCAGCTCTTTAGGTGGTGCCCAGTTCAGTGCGCCGGTGAGTTCGATGGCGGCTTGCAAGCCTCCGAAAACATTGAAAGTCGCTTTCGCTCCGTTTTCGATCTGGACATTGGCGGCACGCCCGGTTAGCACTTGGTCTGTGCTTTTGGTGCTGGCAACGGTGCCGGATTTGGACTTGTGTTCAAGATCGGGAGTAGGGCTGTTGTCACCGTTGTCGGCCTTGGCTTTCTTGGCCGCATCGTGATCTGCACGTTCTTCTTTGGCTGATGCGTCTTCACGCTGTGCGCGTTTGACCGGGCTGAGGGAGGCGCCGTATTTGACGTTGCCAAGGATGGGGCTCAACTCGACAGTACCCGCCAGTAGCAGCGATGCCCCGGCGTACCCCCAAGCTTTCACACCAAAGTGAAAGGAGAACCGGCCGAAGCTCATTTTCTGCGGCACGCCGTCCAAAGAATAATCCAGCGTTATATCTTTAGCGCTCGCTTTGGCAGGCATGTCGATTTTCATCAACTGTACTTCTCCGCGTGCCAGGTCCAGGCTCAGACCTACGTTGGCCGACATCTGAAAGCCTTCGGCCGCGGACATTTTGGGACCTTCCAGCTTTACTTCGCCGTGAATGCTTGGCTGGGGAGGAGTCAGGCAGCGAACGAATTGCGCCTGAGGGCTGTTATCGAAGAGTCGGATTTTTCCGCGAACGCTTTTCCGGAAGACCAACTGCTGAAGGTGCTTGCCCCAACTGGTCAATGCTGCACTGTTCTCCAGTTCAGTGACGGTGTAGCCCTGTTTTTTCAAATAAGCGTAGAAATCGTTGGCTTTAAACCAGCCCTTTTCATCAAAACAGTCACCTACTTGGTCGCTGAACTTGACTGCGCCCTGCGCGAGGAGCCATTCGCGGAATGAGCTGGTTTCACTGTTTTTATCAGAATCTTCTGTCGCGTCGGTCGGTGGGCTTTTTATGACCTTTTTTAACGAGCCGCCTAAACTTTTTCCATCCTCCTTCAGGATTTTTTTAGCATCTTTCAGGTTTGTCATGCTGAACCAGCCCAAAGGCGTACCCTTGGCGTCCGAAAGGCTGACCTCACGAAGAGGAAACCCGGGTTTAACCATGCGGTCGACTGGTTTAGGCTGGAACTCTTCTGGTTCCCAGATGAGATGACGCCCAGGCTTGGTTGCACTGACATTACTTTGGGCTGTTGCCTGAAGGTCGTCCTTGATTTTTTGCAGCCGATCCCACTCGGCTCGCTCTACGTCAACCAAGCCCGCTGGCGCTTGGGCATTTTGACCGGTCGCCTCGATCCAGCGTTTGTATTTTTCCTGAAGCTGAGCCGTGACTTCTGCCTGCTTCTTCTCTGTGTCCAGATACAACTTGAATTGCGCGATGCCCGATGGAAGGCCGTCACTGATAAGCGCGAACTCCGGAAGTGCGATACCGTACTCCGAAACTTTGATAATGGACTCGGTGTAAGCATGGTAATTCAGTGCGTCGGCGTTTTTGATCAGCGTGTAGACATACCCAGACATGTCCGCTGTACAGTCGCTCATACCGCTGCATATGCTTTCGTAACTTTTTTTCTGCTCAGCTAGCGCCTTTGCAACGTCTTCAAGGGGTACTTGTTTGAAGTCTTTATTGCTGAGTATTTTTTTTCGCGCTTCAAGATATGCTTGCACGCGCGCGCGGGCTTCAATTGCCTCCTTGGAGTACAGCGATCCACTTTCGTAGGAGTAGCCCTGAAGCTTCGCCGCTTTTATCGCTTCCTTTTTCAGCTCAAGCCACTCAGTCCGCCGTTTGTGGAAATCTACAAACTCTTTGCGAATACTTTGCTGGGTAGCTATGTCCGCATTCAAACGGTCAATGCGCGATTGTGCAGTGTCTTCCTGCGGAGGTTGAGCAGGTGCGGCTACCGGCTTGTTTCGATTGGCTTCGTTTTGTCTCTTCTTAGCGGTTGCGGGATCGATTTCGATCTCATCTCCCATCGCCTCGAACTCTTCCATACGCGTGCGCTGAGCGCCCGTGAGGAAATTGCTCAACTTTGGTTCGAGGAAGTATTCAAGTAGACCTGACTCCTGCAGCCCGTTGAGGCGTGCATCACGCGCCTTGTTCGGTGCGATCATTTTATCCAGCGCGAACATCGATTCTTTGATGGCAGACTTTGCCCGTTCAGGGAGTAGCCAGAACTCTTGTTCCTCTGTCGCATAAATGGCGCTCGCAAAAGTCTTGGAGCAGGGTGGGGCGTGAGGCTTGAAGGTCTTTGAGGAACCATCGGGAGAGTCCTTGACCGGATCCAGCTCAACCAGATCCTCGGCGGAACACTGTGTTGCAGCATTCGGAGCCGTCTCGGCAGGCGCTTTAGGCGCAGCGGGCGTCGAAGCAGCGGGTGTGGCTGAGGCGGCTTGCGCGCTTTTAGGGACGCTCAGATTCCATCCGACTTTGACGTTGTTCGGATTGGTGATGAAGGGGTTGAGTTGGCGAAGTTGCGCCACGGTGCTGTTGTAGCGCGAGGCAATCTGGCTCAGGGTTTCGCCGGGCATGACGGCGTGATTCGTGATTTCCATGGTGATTCCGTTCTGTTGTCGCGTCGCCGTTAACGTTGGGCGACGGCGGCTGATTCCAGGAGCCGATCTACTTTGATAAACGACTCGTCCTTTGATTGCAGGATCGCCATGATCTCGGGCTGCGCTTCAAATAGCGGGCCGTTCACGGCATGACCAAGCTTGAGCAGGTGATCACCTTCATAGATGTTGCTCTTGAGCAGGAGGTCGAGGTTGTCGGCGATATCGTTCAGACGATCATCACTCGGCTCTTCAAAAGCTGTGTATTCCTCATCTACCCAATACACCCAGCCGAGACGCGCTTGAACTTGCGCGGCTGCCTCCGGAAGGTTGAATGGCGCTTTGTCACCTGGCCATGTCGATTCTTTGTTGGCTACCCAGGCTAACCATGGACCACGCTGCTCGCCGAAGTTCTTTGGCGCGGGGGAGTAAACGGCGTTCCAGCAACCCAGTAACTGATCAAAGGTTTTATTGGCGGTGTAAGCCAATGCTGCCCACAGGCTCGGTTTGTGGAAGCTCAACAAACTTTGCCCTCCAGAACCGTCGTTGACTCTGAGGAGCCAGCGTGCGTGAGCCAGGGCCTTTTCCGGGTCAGGTGTTGAGATCGCAATTCCCGAAAAGTGTTCCTCACAAAGTTTTGTCGCTTCAGCGGCCAGTTTGCTACCTCTGGGGGTGATCAACCACAAGGGACCCTCGGGAATTTCGGCGAAGTCGGTACCGAAGAACAGCCCTTGGGAAACAACGGGCTCACCGACTCGATAGAGCCGACTCAAGGCTTGCGGCTGGAGGCCCTGATCGATGATGAAGCACAGCGATTCGCTTGCAGCGGGCAGGTCCGAGAAGTTGTAACGAGGCTCTGCCAGCAGAGCGCTCAGCGCTTTTACATGCATGTGCAATCCTTACGGCTGCAAGCGCCGTTACTCTGTTTGCCGCACAACGGTGTGATGCCTGATTCATTGAGACGAGCGGGTAGTGGTGCTTTGCCCGCCTTATCCGCATCCGCCACTTTCATCGGCCCCGGCAGCAACGGCGCGGCCGGCGTACCCACGCCCGGCGCACCGCCGGTATTGACCTTCACCTCGGCGCCGCTGATGGTCACGCCACCGGCGTCGACCTTGACGAAGCTGCCGCCCGCTTTGGCGGTCAGTTCCATTGCGCCTTCGACGACGACTTTCTGGCCGGCGTAGTAATGGATTTCGCTGCCGGCTTCGACGAATTGCGCCGTGCCCACTTTGAGGTGCTGGGTGACTGCAACGGTCAGGTGATCATCCGCCCGCATCTCACTCACCCGATCCAGATGGGTAATCCGGTGCTCCTCGACCTTGAATTCGCTCAGGGTGTTGGCCTCAACCGTGTCATGCCGCTCATTGCCCACGCGGATCTTCTGGTCGTGCTCGATGTTCTCGTCCCAATCGCGCTGGGCATGGATGTAGATCTGTTCGCCCCCCTTTTTGTCTTCGATACGAAACTCGTTATAGCCCTTGCCGCCCGGGGAACTGAGGGTTTTGAAGGTGCTGCGGGTCTTGTTTGCCGGCAGGTCGTAGGGGACGACGTTTTCCTTGTGGTACAGGCAGCCGGTGACGAGGGGCTGGTCGGGGTCGCCTTCGAGGAAGGTGACGAGGACTTCCATGCCGATGCGCGGGATGGCGATGCCGCCGTAGGCGGCGCCGGCCCAGCCGCTGGCGACGCGCAGCCAGCAGGTGGTTTTGTCGTCGGACTGGCCGTCGCGGTCCCAGTGGAACTGGACCTTGATGCGGCCGTACTGGTCGCAGTGGATTTCTTCGCCGGCCGGGCCGGTGACGACCGCGGTCTGGCTGCCGAGGACTTTGGGTTTCGGGTGTTCGAGGGCAGGGCGGTAGTGCGCGTCCCACGGGGTGGCGAGGAAGCTGTTGCGGTAGCCCTGGTGGAAATCGCTTTTGTTGTCGGTGACGTCGCTGGTGACGTTTTCACCGAGCACCTGCGGTTGTTTGCCTTCGTGGAAGACTTCCAGCAGCAGCCACAAGTCGTTCCATTCAGCGCGCGGGTGTTCGGCCAAGGTCAGGAAGTGGCCGCTGGTCAGGGTCGGTTCGTCACCTTTGCCTTCGGCGAGTTTGTAGTCGCTGCGATGGCGTTCGAGGGCGCGGGTCGAGAGGAATTTGCCGCGCTCGCGGGTGGTGAAGCGGCCGGGGTAATCGTAGTCCTCAAGGTCCGGGGCAAACTCGGATTTGACCGCGCCTTCGGGCAGGATCTTCGGTTTTTCGAAGTCGTAGTCGCGGCGGCTGACGCGGGTGGTGCGGGTTTCAAGGCGCAGGTTGAAGCGTTTGATCACCGGTTTGTCGGCGCTCATGCCGGAGTCTTGCTGGTAGCTCACGGCCTTGAGTTTGCGGAACACCGTTTGATCGTCGCCGAACACCAGTTTGTGGCCGCTGCTGCTGTGCTGGAAGTGGAAGTGAATGCCTTCCTCCTCGCACAGGCGCTGGATGAAGTGCAGGTCGGACTCGTCGTACTGCACGCAGTAATCGCGCTGCGGGTACTCGGCGTTGAGCTGGAAGCTGTAGGCGTCGGCGAGGATGCCGCGATCTTCGAGGACCTGGGCGATGATTTTCGGCACCGTGAGGTTCTGGAAAATCTGCTGGTCATGGTTGTGCCGCAGATAGGCCAGCTGCGGCACCAGGCTGATGCTGTAACGGGTCAGGGTCTTGCCGGAATCGCCTTGTTCGATGCGATACACCAGGCCATGAATCTTGCCTTCGCCGGTGGCGCCGAAGGTCAGGACGCCGGGCTTGTGCAGCAGCTCTTCGAGTTTGAGGTCGGGGCGGGCGCTGACCAGTTCGAGGTCGAAACGGAAAGGCTCGTTGAGGGCTTCGCGACCGGTGAAGCTGAGCACTTGCAGGTCGGCGGAGGCGCCTTCGAGGGTAAGGGTAATGTGGGTGGCGTTGGCGTCCAGCATGCCTTGAATTCCGTCCATTGAATAAGCAGGTGACGGATGATGGAGGATTAGACCGCCTCGTTCAAGGCGCAAATGCCGTAGGCGCGGGAGCTGCGGCGTATAGGGAAAACCCTTAGATCGGCGTTTCGAGCCAGTGAAACCGCGGGTTGCGCCGTTCTGAAGGAGCCGGCAATGCGTGGTTCAGAGCGGTTCAGTGCTTGAGAATCGCCAGTCAGTTTCAGACTAAAGTCGCCTTCAGGCCATCAAAGCCATCTGCCATCATTGTCGCTCACCCCTGCGTGTCCACTTCTTCCCGGCTGTTTCTGACCCGGGACGGGAGCTATTTTTCTGGCTGATTGCGCCCTGGCGCAAACGCTGTACTGTTGGAGTTTTTCATGCGTCCCCCATTCCCTCTCATCACCCCGCGCCAGTCGTTTGGCTTCGGAGCCGCTGTGCTGTGCGCCGGTTTTGCCGCGCAGGTTCAGGCCAGCGGTTTTCTCGAAGACACCACGGCGAAAATCGAATCGCGCACGGTGTATTTCAACCGCGATTTCCGTGATGGGCACACTTCCAGCGACCAGGGCGCTTCCAAGCGTGAAGAGTCGGCGCAAGGCTTTATTCTCAATCTGCAATCGGGTTACACCGAGGGCACGGTCGGCTTCGGTATCGATGCGCTGGGCATGCTCGGGTTTCAGCTCGACTCCAGCCCTGATCGCAGCAACAGCGGCTTGCTGCCATCCAGCGGCGAGAACCCGCGCGGCTCGAAGGGGCAGTACGCGAAGATGGGCCTGACCGCCAAGGTCAAGGTCTCGGACACGGTGTTGAAGTACGGCGCGCTGCTGCCGGATCTGCCACTGCTCAAGTACAACGACGGCCGCCTGCTGCCCACGATGTTCAACGGTGCGATGCTGACCTCCAGAGAAGTGAAGGATCTGACCTTCATGGCCGCGCGTCTGGACAAGTACACCGCACGGGATTCCACTGATTCGCAAGACATCCGCGTGCACTGCAAGAACAAGCGCTACGCCTGTAACACCACCGCCGACCATTTCGACATGTACGGCATCGACTACAAGATCAATGATCGCCTGACCGCGCAGTATCACTACGCGGAACTGGAAGACATCTATCGCCAGCACTTTGTGGGGATGTTGGCTAACCAGCCGCTGGGTGACGGTGTGCTGAAGGCCGATGTGCGTTTGCTGAAAAGCGCCGACAGCGGTGATGCCAAGGCCGGCTCCATCGACAACCGCGCGTTGAGCGGCATGCTCTCGTACGGCATCAGCGGCCACACCTTCAGCGCCGGTTGGCAGCGCATGAACGGCGACAACTCGATGCCGTACCTCGATGGCAGCAATCCGTATCTGGTCAACTACGTGCAGGTCAACGACTTCGCGGCGGCGCAGGAGCGCTCCTGGCAGTTGCGTTACGACTATGACTTCAAGGCCATCGGCATCAACGGCCTGAGTTTCCTGACCCGTTATGTGAACGGTGACCACATCAAAGTCCCGGGCAGCGATCAGGAAGGCAAAGAGTGGGAGCGCGACAGCGAGTTGAAGTACGTGATCCAGACGGGCACGTTCAAGGATGTCAGCCTGCGCCTGCGCAATGCGACTTACCGCACCAATTATGAGAAATTTGCGCGGGATGTGGATGAGACCCGGTTGATTGTGAGTTACAACTTTTCGGTCCTGTAAACCTCGCTCCCTGTAGGCGCTGCCGAAGGCTGCGATCTTTTGATCTTGATTGTGAATAACAAAATCAAAAGATCGCAGCCTGCGGCAGCTCCTACAGGGGGACTGCGGCGGCCTACAACCAATGCCAGAACCGGCTCCAGAAGCCGCGATTCAAATCCTCTTTGCACCCGGCATACTGCCGCGCATACACGTCGGAACGCGCCTGCACCTTGCGTGCAGTCGGCATCAGCCAGGCCTTGCTGGCGTAGGTCTTGTTGCGGAAGCCGCCCCAGCCTTCGTGGTAGTTCAGGTACTGGTTATAGACGTCGTATTTGTACACGCCGTTGATCGAGGTGGTCTTGTCCATGTACCAGCCGACGAAGTCGATGGCGTCGTCAAAGTCGTTGCGGTCAGCCCAATTGCGCCCGGTACTCTTCTGGTAATCGGCCCAGACTTCATCCTTGGCCTGGGCATAGCCGGCGGCCGTCGACACCCGGCCCCACGGAATCACCCACAACAGGTACTTGCGCGGCGTCTTGGCGTCGTATCGGTAGCCGGACTCCTGATACATGATCGCGAAGGGCACCTGGATCGGGACGCCCCAGCGCTTTTGCGTGACTTGCGCCGCGTCGTACCAGTCGCTTTTTTCGCGGAAGATTTCGCAGATGTCTTCCGGCGAACGCGGCGGCGAGGTGCCGCAGCCGCTGAGTAATCCCGCCAGTATCAAAAGTCCCGCCGTCCGCCCCGAAATCAAACCGTCATCCCCATGCGCGCAAAAAGGCCGACAGTCTACGCGCTCAGCTCAACTGGTGACGATAGGGCAAATCCGGACCGGTCTTGCTGCACGTCAGGGCGGCCGCCTGTACGGCAAACCTGAGCATGGCGTCGATCTGTTCGCGGCTGAGCTGTTGCACGCCCTCAACCGAGTCCAGACCTTGTTCGGTCAGCCAGGTGATCAGCGCCGCTTGAAAGGTATCGCCGGCGCCGACGGTATCGGCGATCTTCACCGAGCACGCCGGTACTGACCACGAGCCATGCGCGCGACTGAACACCGTCGCGCCTTCGCCGCCACGGGTCAGGAACACCAACTGGCAGCGATGCTGCAGCCAGCCTTCGATCACGCGTTGTGGGTCCTGTTCGGGATACAACAGGCTCAGGTCTTCGTCGCTGACCTTGATCATGTCGGCCAGTTGCACCAGGGTCGCCACGCGCTCGCGCCAGAGGTCGATGTTCGGTTCCGGGTTGAGGCGCACGTTGGGGTCGAGGGTGATCAACCGCTTGCCGCTTTCACGCTGCACCAGCGTCAGCAAAGTGTCGGCAATCGGTTGCACCACCAGCGAGAACGAGCCGATGTGCAGGCCACGCACGTCATCTCCGAGTTGCGGCAGATGGGCGAGGCTCAACTGGCGATCAGCGCAGCCCTCACCGCGAAAGCTGTAATGCGGCGAGCCATTGGCGCCGACCGCGACCATCGCCAGCGTGGTTGGCGCGGCGAAGTCGACCAAGTAGTCCGCCCGCACGCCTTCATCCCGCAGCACTTGCTGCAAACGTCGACCGAGATAGTCGGTGGACAGCCCGGCAAACAACGCCGAATCCACACCCAAACGGCGCAAGCCGACCGCGACGTTGAACGGCGAGCCGCCGGCAATCGCCTTGAAATTGACCTTCGAAGCCAGACCGCTGGCATCGTCTTCGCTGAAAAAATCGAACAGGGCTTCGCCACACACCAAATACATGATTGTTTGCTCTTTATAGGGTTGCGACATGCTGTTGATAGCGTTCATAGGCCTGCTGGAACGCCGCGACATGGGCGGCAACCGGCAGGGTTTCACTGTGCAGATCGAGCTTCACGCAGCGCTGGCACAGGTCGGCCAAAGTGTCTTCGTGGCCGTTCGACCATGACTTGCACCACGCTGCCTGAATCGCCGCGCCGAGGGCTGCGGCTTCGCTGTGTTCGGTACAGATCACCGGGGTGTTCATGATGTCGGCGACGATCTGCCGCCACACCGCACTTTTCGAGCCGCCGCCGATCAGGCAAATGCTGCGGCTTTGTAAACCATTGTGGCGCAACAGATCCAGTCCATAACGCAAACCGAAGGTGGTGCCCTCGACCACGGCGCGACACAGGTTGGCCTGAGTCAGGTTGTTCAGGGTCAAGCCGTGCAGGCTGCCGGTGGCATGGGGCAGGGCGGGGACGCGTTCGCCGTTGAGGAACGGCAGCATGCTCACGCCTTCCGCGCCGATGGGCGCCTGGGCCACGAGCTGATTGAACTGCTCCAGGTCGAGGTCGAACAGCTCGCGTATTGCGCCGGTGGCGTTGGTCAGGTTCATGGTGCAGATCAGCGGCAGCCAGCCGCCGCTGGACGAGCAGAATGTGGCAACCGAAGCATCCGCGCTGACCTGCGGCGCCTCGGCGTAGGCGTACACCGTGCCGGAGGAACCGAGGCTCATGGTGATCGCCCCGGGTTGAATGTTGCCGGTACCGATGGCGCCCATCATGTTGTCGCCACCGCCGCTGGCGACCACTGCGTTCGGGTTGAGGCCCAACTGTTCGGCAATCGCTGGCAGCAGTGTGCCCACCGCCTGATGCGCGTCGATCAGCTCCGGCAATGCCGCTTGCAGGCGACCGGTGGGGTCAATATCACGCAGCAACTGCAAGTCCCACTGGCGGCTGCGCACGTTGAAATAACCGGTGCCGGAAGCGTCGCCGTACTCGCTGCAGGCGCGCCCGGTGAGCCAGAAATTCAGGTAATCGTGGGGCAGCAGGATCCGCGCAATACGCGAGAACACCTCCGGGTGCTGTTCCTTGGTCCACAGCAGTTTCGACACGGTATAGCCCGGTGCGATGACCACGCCGAGGCGCTCCAGCGCGCCTTGTGCACCGCCGAGGTGTTGGAGCAGACGATCGTTTTCATCCGTGGTTTCGGTGTCGCACCACAGTTTGGCCGGGCGCAGCACTTGGCCCTGATCGTCGAGCAGCACCAAGCCGTGTTGCTGGCCGGAGACACCGATGCCGAGGATCGCCTGCCCGTCGACATTGGCTGCGAGCAGGGCGCGGCGGGAGGCGAGGGCGAAGGCGTCGAGCCACTGTTGGGTGTCTTGCTCGCGGCGGCCGTTGGCGCCGCTGATCATCGTGTGCGTGGCGGCGCCTTCGCCGAGCACTTGACCGCTGGCCGCATCGAGGATGATCGCCTTGGTGCCCTGGGTGCCGCAGTCGATGCCGAGGAAGAGTTGTCGGGTGGTCACAGTAAGGCCCTCAGGGTGTCAGGTGAGTCAAGGTGAAGCCAATCGCTGGCAAGCCAGCTCCCACAGGTTCTAGGGTGTACGCAAAATTCATCAACGATTGAAAATCCTGTGGGAGCTGGCTTGCCAGCGATGGCGCCGGTGGTTTCACCGCATCACTCAGCCAGCACCCGCTCCAACGTGCGCGTCACACCCACCTCACGCAAGCTGTTGCAGCACCACTCAAACGCTGCCACAAATGCCGCCGAACGTGGAATCGCCGTGCCGAAAATCTCCTCGACCGCCAACAAGCGCTGAGTGATCAACGCATCATCCGCTACCAGCCCCTGACAAAATTCCGCCCGTGGATCCGGAATCGTATAGGTGTCGCCATTTTCATCCACGCCCTGCAGATACAACGCCCAGGCAGCCACCACCAACGCTGCGCGCCTGGTTTCCTGGCCATCGGCAATCAAGCGATTGATCGTCGGAATGGTGAACTTGGGAAACTTCGATGAACCGTCCGAACACACCCGTTCCAGTTGATCGGCAATCGCCTGATTGGAGAACCGCGCCACCAATGTGTCTTTGTAGTCGGTCAGGTCGATGCCCGGCACCGGCGCCAGTTGCGGGGTGACGTCAAGGTCCATGTAGGCGCGCATGTAGCGTACGAACAGCGGGTCGTTCATGGTCTCGTGGACGAAGCGATAGCCCTTCAAAAAACCCAGGTAAGTCAGGGCCAGGTGGCTGCCGTTGAGCAGCTTGATCTTCATCTCTTCGTAGGGCGAAACGTCATCGGTGAACTGCACGCCGACCTGTTCCCAGGCCGGGCGACCGTTGACGAATTTGTCTTCCAGCACCCATTGCACGAACGGCTCGCAGACCACTGGCCAGGCATCGTCGACGCCGTGTTTGTCGGCCAGTTGCAGGCGGTGCGCGGTGCTGGTCATCGGTGTGATGCGATCGACCATGGCGTTGGGGAAACTCACGTTCTGCTCGATCCAGTCGCGCAGCCCTTTGTCACGCAGGGTGGCAAAAGCGAGTAGCGCTTTGCGGGTCACCGCGCCGTTATGCGGCAGGTTATCGCAGGACATGAGGGTGAACGCCGGTGTGCCCGCGTTACGGCGCTTTAGCAGCGCTGCGCAGAGGAAGCCGAACACCGTGGTCGGCGCGTCCGGGTTTGCCAGATCGTGCTGGATCTGTGGCAGGTGCGCCATGAACTCGCCGTTGCTGTCGTCGATGCAATAACCGCCCTCGGTGATGGTCAGCGAGACGATGCGGATCTGCGGATCGGCGAGTTTGTCGATCAGCGCCTGCGCGCCGTCCTCGGCCAGGAGCATGTCGCGAATCGCACCGATCACCCGCACTTCGGTGTCGTCGCTGTCGCCGAGTTCGAACAGGGTGAACAGGTAATCCTGTTCTTTGAGATCGTCGCGGGCACGGCGGTCTTCAGTGCGCAGGCCAACGCCGCAGATTGCCCAGTCCAGCGCCTGACCGGTATTCATCAGTGCATCGGTGTAATACGCCTGATGCGCGCGATGGAAGCCGCCGACGCCAATGTGCGCGATGCCCTGGCGGGTGTCGCTGAGGCTGTAGGCCGGCAGTTGCACCTCGGGGGCGAGGCGCTGCAGATTTTGCTTATTGAGTTTCATCGGACAAGTCTCGAAATTCAGGCCGCGGCGCGCAGCGGGCGGGTCAGCGCCACGCCATTGGCGTCGAACAGGTGGCAATGGCTGGCGTCCAGGTGCAGGTTCAGTTGCTCGCCGTAGCGGCTCGCCAAGTCACCGCGCACACGCATGGTCAGGGCTTCGCCGGCGTTGCTGGTGACGTGGCAGAAGGTGTCGCTGCCCAGGCGTTCGCTGACGTCGGCGGTGACTTGCAGGGTGCAGTCGCCCGGTTGCGCCAGCTCCAGATGCTCCGGGCGAATGCCCAGGGTCACCGCGCTGCCGACGCTTAGATTGGCGGCATTGAACGGCAGGGTGATGCGTGTACCGGCGTCCAGCGAGACTTCGCAGCTCTGGCTGTCAATGCGGGCGATCTTGCCCTTGAGGAAGCCCATTTTCGGCGTGCCGAGGAACCCGGCGACGAACAGGTTGGCCGGGTTGTGATAGAGGTCCAGCGGCGAGCCGACCTGCTCGATCTTGCCGCCATTGAGCACCACCACCTTGTCAGCCATGGTCATGGCTTCGACCTGGTCGTGGGTCACGTAGATCATCGTGGCTTGCAGGTCCTTGTGCAGGCGCAGCAGTTCCAGACGCATTTGCACGCGCAGGGCGGCGTCGAGGTTGGACAGCGGCTCGTCGAACAGGAAGATTTTCGGATTGCGCACGATGGCGCGGCCGATGGCGACCCGTTGCCGTTGCCCGCCGGAGAGCTGTTTCGGCTTGCGCTCGAGCATCGGCCCGAGTTCGAGAATGCGCGCCGCTTCGCCGACCTTTTTCTCGACTTCGGCTTTTGGCACGCCGGCCAGATCAAGGGCGAACGACATGTTCTTTTTCACGGTCATGTGCGGGTACAGCGCGTAGGTCTGGAACACCATCGCCAGATCGCGCTTGGCCGGACTGACTTCGGTGATGTCGCGGCCATCGAGTTCGATGGTGCCGCCGCTGACTTCTTCCAGCCCGGCGATCAGCCGCAGCAGGGTGGATTTGCCGCAGCCGGACGGGCCGACGAAGACCACGAATTCCTTGTCGTTCACCTCAAGGTCGATGCCCTTGATGATGGAGAAACCTTCGAAGCCTTTTTGCAGATTCTTGATTTTCAGGTTGGCCATGGTGATGGGCCTCCGCATTGTTGTTTTTTTTAAGATCAAAAGATCGCAGCCTGCGGCAGCTCCTACACAGTGCCCCTGTAGGAGCTGCCGCAGGCTGCGATCTTTTGCTTTTAAATCTTCATTTCACGGCACCGAATGAGAGGCCGCGCACCAGTTGTTTCTGGCTGATCCAGCCAAAGATCAGGATCGGCGCACAGGCCAGGGTCGAGACCGCTGACAACTTGGCCCAGAACAAGCCTTCGGGGCTGGAGTACGAGGCGATCAACGCGGTCAGTGGCGCGGCTTTCGACGAGGTCAGGTTCAGCGACCAGAACGCCTCGTTCCAGCACAGGATCAGCGACAGCAGCACGGTGGACGCGAGGCCGCCCTTGGCGATCGGCAGCAGCACGCGGAGCATCTCCTGGGCGAGGGTGGCGCCGTCGAGGCGGGCGGCTTCGAGGATGTCTTTGGGGATGTCCTTGAAGTAGGTGTAAACCATCCAGACCACGATCGGCAGGTTGATCAGCGTGTAGATCACGATCAGCGCGATGCGCGTATCAAGCAGGCCGAAACTCTTGGCCAGCAGGTAGATCGGCATCAGCACACCCACCGGCGGCAGCATCTTGGTCGAGAGCATCCACAGCAGCGTGCCCTTGGTGCGCTGGGTTTCGTAGAACGCCATCGAATAGGCAGCCGGCACCGCGATCAGCAGGCACAGCGCCGTGGCACTGAACGAGATCACCACCGAGTTCCAGGCAAAACTGAAGTAGTCGCTGCGTTCGTTGATGTGCAGATAGTTCTCCAGCGTCGGCGTGAAGATGAACTGCGGCGGCGTGGCGAAGGCGTCGATTTCGGTCTTGAAACTGGTCATCACCATCCAGAAGATCGGGAAGAAAATCACGATCGCGATGGCCCAGGCCAGGGTGCCGAGCAGCAGGCTTTGCAGCCGGCGGGATTGTTGAAGAGTCATGGCGGGCCTCAGGCTTTGTCAGTCAGGTTTTTGCCGATCATCCGCACCAGAATGATCGCGGCGATGTTGGCGATGACCACGGCAATCAAGCCGCCGGCCGAGGCCATGCCGACGTCGAACTGCACCAGCGCCTGGTTGTAGATCAGGTAGGCGAGGTTGGTCGAGGCGTAGCCGGGGCCGCCGTTGGTGGTGGTGAAAATCTCGGCGAACACCGACAGCAGGAAGATCGTTTCGATCATCACCACCACGGCAATCGGCCGCGCCAGGTGCGGCAGGGTCAGGTGCCAGAAGATCGCGACGGGACCGGCGCCATCGAGACGCGCGGCTTCCTTCTGTTCCTGGTCGAGAGATTGCATGGCGGTCATCAGGATCAGGATCGCGAAGGGCAGCCATTGCCACGAGACAATGATGATGATTGACAGCAGCGGGTAGTGCGCCAGCCAGTCCACCGGCTCGGCGCCGAACAGCCGCCAGACGTAGGCGAGAATCCCCGAGACCGGATGGAAAATCAGGTTCTTCCAGATCAGCGCACCGACCGTGGGCATGATGAAGAACGGCGAGATCAGCATGACTCGCACGATGCCGCGACCGAGAAACTCGCTGGCCTCCAGCAAAGCGCTGATCAACACGCCGAACACCACGCTGATCAGCAGCACGCTGCCCACCAGCAACAGAGTGTTGGTGGCGCCGGGCAAAAAGCCTGAGTCGGTGAGGAAATAGCTGAAGTTCTCCAGCCCGACGAACTCGTTCACCCCCGGATCGAGCAGGTTGTAACGAATCATCGAGAAGTAGAGGGTCATGCCCAACGGCACGATCATCCACAGCAGCAACAGGGCCACCGAAGGGCTGACCAGAAACCAGCCGGGATTGCGTACGCGGACTTTGCGCTGGGGTTGCGACAGGTCGAGGTGGGCTTTGGCAGTTGAAGTATTCATGGTGATCACAACCGAGTCATACAGACCTATGGAGATCCCATGTGGGAGCGAGCCTGCTCGCGAAAGCGTGGGATCAGTGCCATGTGTATTGGCTGGCACGACGCCTTCGCGAGCAGGCTCGCTCCCACAGGAGGCAGGAGCAAGTCGTTCAGTGGTTACTTGGGATAACCCGCGCGCTTCATCTCGCGTTCGGTGGTTTGCTGTGCGGCGGCCAGGGCTTGATCCACCGTGGTCTGGCCGATCAGCGCCGCCGAGAACAGCTTGCCGACCTGGGTGCCCACGCCCTGGAATTCAGGAATGGTCACCAGCTGAATGCCGATGTACGGCACCGGTTTCAGCGTCGGTTTGCTCGGATCTGCCGCTTTCAACGATTCCAGCGTGACCTTGGCGAACGGCGCCGCGCTCATGTAAGCATCGCTGTAGGTCGAGGCGCGGGTGCCCGGCGGCACGTTGGCGATGCCGTCAGTCTTGGCGACCAACTCGCCGTATTCCTTGGAGGTCGCCCAGGCACTGAAGGCCTTGGCGGCGTCCTTGGCCTTGGAGCTGGTCGGAATCGCCAGTGCCCACGAGTACAACCATGCCGAGCCCTTGTCGGTGACCTGATGCGGGGCGAAGGTGAAGCCGACGTGATCGGCGACCTTGCTCTGGGTCTTGTCGGTGACGAACGAACCGGCGACAGACGCATCCACCCACATCGCGCACTTGCCACTGTTGAACAGCGCGAGGTTCTCGTTGAAACCGTTGCTGGAAGCGCCCGGCGGGCCGGATTTCTTCATGGTGTCGACGTAGAAGTTCAGCGCGTTTTTCCACTCCGGGCCATTGAATTCCGGCTGCCATTTCTCATCGAACCAGCGCGCGCCGTAAGCGTTGGCGACAGTGGTGATCAGCGCCATGTTCTCGCCCCAGCCGGCCTTGCCGCGCAGGCAGATGCCGTACTGCTCTTTGTCCTTGTTGGTGAGTTTTTCGGCGAAACCGGCGATCTGTTCCCAGGTCGGACGCTCGGGCATGGTCAGGCCGGCGTCCTTGAACAGGTCGGTGCGGTAATAGGTGATCGAGCTTTCGGCGTAGAACGGCAAAGCGTACAGCGAGCCCTTGACCGAGAGTCCTTCGCGCACAGACGGGAGCACGTCGTCGAGGGCGTAACTGGCCGGCAGGTCCTTCATCGGTTCCAGCCAGCCTTTGGCGCCCCAGAGTGCGGCTTCGTACATGCCAATGGTCAACACATCGAACTGCCCGCCCTGGGTGGCGATGTCGGTGGTCAGGCGTTGGCGCAACACGTTTTCTTCCAGCACCACCCAATTGAGCTTGATCTCCGGATGCTCGGCCTCGAAGGTTTTCGAGAGTTTTTGCATGCGGATCATGTCGCTGTTGTTGACGGTGGCGATGGTCAGGGTCTGGGCGCCAAGGCTGACGCTGCTGAGGGTCATGCAAGTGAGGGCAAGCAGAGCTTTTGCAGTGGGTTGCATCGTGCACTCCTTTTCTACGTCCGTTGGGAAGCAGAAGGACAGTTATTGTTTTTGTGTCTTCCTGTGCAGGAAGAATGTGTGCTGATTACAGCCCTCTATCGACGGACTGACAAATCATCCATCGCACTTGAACCGATACTTTTTTGCACTGGCAAAAAAGATCGCAGCCTGCGGCAGCTCCTACAGGGATCGGTGTAGGAGCTGCCGCAGGCTGCGATCTTTTGATGTGGCTATCAAGCGTGATTCTGTTCGGTCAGGCGCTGCACCGCGAGGCGTCGATAGTGTGAAGGCGTCATGCCCTTGAGTTGCTGGAAGCGCCGATTGAAGTTGGAAATATTGTTGAACCCCGACTCGAAACACACCTCGGTCACTGGCTTGTCGCCGTCGGCCAGCAGTTCGCAGGATTTGCTGATGCGCAGGCGATTGACGAACTCGATGAAGTTGCGCCCGGTGGCCTGTTTGAATACGCGACTGAAGTAGGTCGGCTTCATCCCCAGATGCTCGGCGACTTCTTCCAGCGTCAGCTCCCGGGCGTAATGGTCGAAGATGAAATCGACGGCGCGGTTGGTGCGGTCGATATTGTGCTCGTCGGCCAGTTGCGTGTTGGTGGCGCCGGACAGCAACTGATAGTCGTCTGTCGCCGCCAGCAACTCCATCAGAATGAAAAAATGCCCCAGACGAGTGATACCGCGCGTATCGGCAATTCGCTGCATCAGCGTCATGGCCTGGCGGATCGTGTCTTTGTCGCGAAACTCGATGCCGTATTGCGCGCGCTCCAGCAGCGGCGCCAGAGTCTTGAGTTCGGCAAACACCTGGTGCCCACTGTCGAACAACTCATCAGTGAAGTTCACCAGCATGTCGCGCTTTTCCACCACTTCGTCTTCGGCCACCTGGCTGATCCAGTTGTGCGGCAGATTGGGCCCGGTGAGGAACAGTGTTTGCGGATAAAAGTTGCCGATGTAGTCGCCGATGAAGACCTTGCCGGAACTGGCGACGATCAGGTGCAGTTCGTATTCCTTGTGAAAATGCCAACGCACTAACGGGCAAGGAAAACCATGCTGACGGTAGATGATGGACAACCCGTTGTGATCGTCCATCAGCTCGTAGGAGGGATCAGTGATTCTGGTTGCCCGAGTCATGTCCGATACGTTCTGTTGTTATGTCCGGATGCTCATCATGCACGCGCGTCACGGACAGTGCCAGCACCTCAGCCCCGAGCCTTGACCAGGCCTTTGGCATGGTTGATCTGCTGGCAATATTCCGCGAGCCGCGTGGCACCGATGAAATCGGCATTGATAATGCTGCACTTTGGCGCCCAGCCCGAGTTCGGGCCAAACCATTGATTGAGTTCGTGGGTAATCCGCTTTACGCCGGCCAGTTCGCCATAGCTGGTGGCCGATAACGACCAGAGGCTGCCGGACGGCGGCGGATTGGCCAGTGTTCGTGTGATGTGTTGCTTGAGTTGCTCGGCAGAGGTGATATCTGAACCGCTCCACTCATGACGGATTTTCGGCCAGTACAGGGGCGACCTGAAGTCGGGGTGCGAGTCGCTTGCCAACACCACTCGCTGTACCGGACTGATCCTTTTAAGTTGTTCAATGGTCAGATGACTGTTGTTTCTGGGAATAAGCCGCGAACCCAGCTCCGTGGTGATGACTTCGTGCAAACCCTTGTAATCGAATGGTTGATTATTGATGCCCGTGAGTTCATGTATGTCCAACACGATGAACTCGTTCGGGTTATCACTGAGGAAGACGTTGAGACTTTTGACAAGTTCGCTCAAGGCACGCCCCCGGAACAGTTTCAAGCCATGAAACGTATGGAACTTCTTGATACCCAGCCAGTGTTCATCGGCATGCAGACGCACGTCGAAAGCGCGCACGCCTTCGTTAAGTTGCTGAATGAACGGGCCATCCTGGCAGACAAACCAGTTTTTCGCCGGCTGCACATACGCCGGGTACGAAAAGTCGTAATCCAGCCCGGCGTTATGGGCTCCGGGCCAGACCACTTCACCCAGCGTCAGTTGGTCGATACCGGGTGCGGACGCCATCCAGTTTTTTAAAGGGTAGTTGTTCATGGTGCATTCCGTTGCAGACAAAGTTTTATTTTTCGACCAGTCCATTATTCGGTCAGTTCGGAAGTTATTCTTTGATGCAGTCGGAAAAAGTACAAGTCAGCACTCTTTGCAAAGTGTTGGTACTGGGTTTTTGCAGTGTTGGCTTATCAACTTTTCTGGTTTTTGGCTTCGATCCACTGCGCCATGTATTGGGTACTTTTGTGCAAGTGGTGACGCAACATGCTGCCAGTAAAGTTGGCGCGCCGTAATGCCGACAAGTTATCGCGACAATGTTGCAGGCGAGCGATCAGCGCCGGGCCGTGATCAGCCTGCCGATAGCGCGCGTTCAATAACGCGACGCCGGCCTGCTGTGCGTCAGTCCAGCGCTGTTGGTCTTCGTGCAGGGCGACCGCGGCATCGGCCAGGGCCTGGGCCGACAGGGCCACTTCACCCGGCCATGACAGCGCACCGCACATGCCTTCGGCACCGATGGGCGTGGTGACATTGGGCGTACCGCAGAGCATCGCATCGACGAGCTTGCCCTTGATCCCGGCGCCAAAGCGCAAAGGCGCCAGGCAAACCCGCGCTTGCGCCATCACTTGCAGTGCATCTTCTGCCCAGTTCATCACATGAAACCCCTGCGCCGCATTGTGCAGGGCTGTGGCCTTGGGCGGCGTATAGGCACCGTAGATATGCAGTTGGGCGCCGGGCAATTGCTGGCGGATCAGCGGCCAGACGGCGGTCTTCATCCACAGCACGGCGTCCCAGTTGGGCGCGTGACGGAAGTTGCCAATACTCAGAAAGTGCGCCCGCTCCTCAAAGGGAATGAATGAACCGCGCGGCGGTTCGAGCATCAACGGGCACCAGTGCAGCAGGTCGCCAGGGACTTGAAACTGTTCGACCAGCAACTGGATTTCCACTTCGGAAATCATCAGATTCAGATCGCAGCGATATAACGCGGCGATTTCCCGTTTGGCCAGGTCCGTATCGGCCATCAACTCGAACTCTTCGCGCAGCGCCGGCGCGAACAGTGCGCTGAAGTCCTGATTGTCCGGGTCGTCTTTCAAACGTTCCTTGAGCCGATGGTGGCGGGCGTGGCGCAGGCTCTGCAGGTCGGATGTCTCCAGTACGCGCAAGGCGTTCGGGCATTGCTTTTCGACGCGCCAGCCGAACTGCTCTTCCATCATGAACTGGTCGAACAGCACGATATCCGGAGCCAGTTCACTGATGAAACTATCGAAGCTGCTGTTGTTGAGTTCGATCGGCACTTCGCGGATGCCCAGCGCGGTCAGGTCAGCCTTGTGCTCGCCCGGGCCGGCCGGGCTGCTGAAGGTGATGTCCCAGCCTTGCTGCAGGAATGTATCGAGGATCTGCATCACGTGTCCGCTGGCTGCCGAAGAGCGCGGTTCGGGCCAGACGTAACCGATGACCAGAACTTTCGTGGCGGGAGATGCAGTCATTGACAAGTGTTCCTTGCAGGCAGGCGGCTAAAAATGGCGCGCAATTAGACCACATCTGCAGCCGCTGCCGGATCAAGGCCAATCACTGGCCCAGGATGCCCTTGACCTTGTCACGCAATTGATCGATGGAGAACGGTTTGCCGATCACGTGCATGCCGGCAGGTACGTCGATGTTTTCGGCGTAACCGCTGGCGAACAGGACGGGCAGGGTGGCGCGGAGTTCACGTGCCTTGCCGGCCAGTTCACTGCCTGTCATGCCCGGCAGGCCGTAGTCGGTCATCATCAAGTCGATACCCTTGCTCTGATCCCCGAGAATATTCAGCGCAGACTCACCGTCGTCCGCCTCCAGCACACTGAACTCCAGCTCCTCCAGCACATCGACGATGAGCATGCGTACGATGTCGTCGTCTTCTACTACAAGGATGGTGGGCGCTGGGGTGGACATATGGGGGCTCTCAAAAAAGGAAATCGGAATGGCGACCGGTCGAAAATGCCGGGCTCTTGCATGAGTAAGTGGCGCATGGCCACAAGTTCCCGATTCAACGGAAAAAAGATTAGCTGCTCTTCGCGGCGCAAGGATAACGGTTGGTGCTCGGTAAGCGCAGGAAAATGTAGGAAATTGCTGCCAAAGCAGTCAGAAAAATGGATCCATACGACTGTTTTGGGGCAAACTCCCGGGTTTCGACAGTTCGACAAGGCCGCCCCATGCCCACTCCGTCTTCGATTGATGAAACACGGTTTCGCAAACTCCTGACGCGCAACATCGGATTGCCGCTGGGCGTTGGTGCGCTCAGCGCCGTGTTCTTTGTATCCCTGATTACTTATCTGCTGTCGGTGATCCAGTGGGTGGAGCACACCGATCGCGTCATCAATAACGCCAACGAAGCGGTGAAACTCACGGTTGATCTGGAAACCGGCATGCGCGGCTTCCTGCTCAGTGGCGATGAGCATTTCCTCGACCCGTACGAGACCGCCAAGCCGCGGATCAACGTGGCCCTCAACACCTTGCTCGAACTGACCGCCGACAACCCGGTGCAGACCGATCGTCTTCGTCGTTTGCAGGCGCTGCAGACCGAGTGGGCCAACTACGCACAATCGATGATCGATCTGCAGCGCTCCAGCGGTGATTACCGGGGCGCGGTCAAGGCCGGGCGCGGCAAGCGCTTGACCGACGAGATCCGCAAGCAATTCGAAGACGTGATCGACATGGAGCAGCAGTTGCGCACCACGCGCAACGAAGAGGTGCGCCGCACCACAATCTGGAGCATCACCCTGTACCTGCTGTTTATCGCCGGGATCAGCGGTTTGCTGGCGTATGTCGGTCGCCGTGATCTGGTTCGTCTGTCTGACAGCTACAGCGCCACTCTCGCCGCGCAACAGGCCAGCGCCGAGCGTCTGGAACGCCAGGCATGGATGCGCAGCGGCCAGACCGAGCTGGCGGAGCAGGTGTTGGGGCAACTGACGCTGAACCTGCTGGGGCGCAATATTCTGCAGTTCTGCGCCCAATACCTCGGCACGGCGGTGGCGGCGCTGTACGTGCGTGAAGAACACGGCGGCCTCAAGCGCGTGGCGTCCTACGGGTTCTCCCGCGAGCAGGAAGAAAAGGATCAGCAGATCTACAGCGGCGAAGGCATCGTTGGCCAGGTTGCCCAGCAGGGGCAACTGATTCGTCTGGATTCGGTTCCGGCCGACTACTTCAAGGTCAGCTCCGGCCTGGGCGCGGGCCTGCCGCGCAGTGTGCTGGTGGTGCCGACCAGTGATGACGACCGGGTCAACGGCGTGATCGAGCTGGGCTTCTTGCGTCCGCTCACCGACCGCGATATCGATTTGCTGGAACTGATTGCCGGCAACATCGGCACCTCGATCGAAGCGGCGCGTTATCGCCAGCGTCTGCAGGAAGTGCTGGCCGAAACCCAGCAGCTCAACGAAGAGTTGCAGGTGCAGCAGGAAGAGCTGAAAACCGCCAACGAAGAGCTGGAAGAACAGTCGCGGATTCTCAAGGAATCCCAGGCGCATCTGGAAACCCAGCAAGTCGAGCTGGAACAGACCAACGAGCAGTTGGCCGAACAGGCGCAAACCCTGGCCGAGCAGCGCGACGCCATGGACCAGAAGAACACCGAGCTCAATCAGGCTCAGGTGCAGCTTGAAGAGCGCGCCGAGGAGCTACAGCGCTCAAGCAAGTACAAGTCCGAATTCCTCGCCAACATGTCCCACGAACTGCGCACGCCGCTGAACAGTTCGCTGATCCTCGCCAAGCTGCTGGCCGAGAACCCGCAGGACAACCTGACGGCCGAGCAGGTCAAGTTCGCCGAGTCGATCTATTCCGCCGGCAACGATTTGCTGAACCTGATCAACGACATTCTCGACATTTCCAAGGTCGAGGCCGGCAAGCTGGAAGTGATCCCGGAAAACACCAGTGTCGCGCGGCTGGCCGACGGCCTGCGCAGCGTGTTCGAGCCGCTGGCGGCGGACAAGCAATTGACCTTCAGCGTCGAGTTGCAGCCGGATGCGCCGATCATGCTGTACACCGACCGCCAGCGCCTGGAGCAGGTGATCAAGAACTTGCTGTCCAACGCCGTGAAGTTCACCGAGCACGGCGCGGTCAGCCTGACCATCGCCGGCCAGCCAGACGAGCGCATTGCCTTCATCGTGCGCGATTCGGGGATCGGTATCGCTGCGGATCAGCAGGAAAGCATCTTCGAAGCGTTCCGCCAGGCTGACGGCACCACCAACCGCAAGTACGGTGGCACTGGCCTTGGTCTGTCGATTTCGCGGGATCTGGCGGCCTTGCTCGGCGGCTCGATCAGCGTCAGCAGCGCGCCGGGCCAGGGCAGTGTGTTCACTCTCGTGTTGCCACAGCAATACAGCGAGCCGGGCGACTCACCGTCCGCGCCGTTGTCCTTTACGCCGCCGCCGCCGGTATCGAGCCCGGTCCCGGTGGCGCCGCCGTCGATTGCGGTGTCGCCAATGGCCCCGGTGCACATCCCGCGCTTTGCCGATGACCGTGGCAAGGCACCGTTCGCCACCCGCTGCATTCTGGTGGTGGAAGACGAGCCGAATTTCGCCCACATTCTTTACGACCTGGCCCACGAACTGGGTTACCAGTGCCTGGTGGCTCACGGCGCCGA
Source organism: Pseudomonas sp. m6p (assembly GCF_055760375.1). Classification (NCBI taxonomy): domain Bacteria; kingdom Pseudomonadati; phylum Pseudomonadota; class Gammaproteobacteria; order Pseudomonadales; family Pseudomonadaceae; genus Pseudomonas; species Pseudomonas sp. m6p. Next base: position 2,506,737 of record NZ_CM147084.1, on the reverse strand, counting down.
CGAAGGTTACGACCTGGCTCGCGAGTTCGTACCGGATGCGATCCTGCTCGACATGCGTCTGCCGGACCATTCCGGGCTGACGGTGCTGCAACGCCTGAAAGAACATGCCGAAACCCGGCACATCCCGGTGCATGTGATCTCGGTCGAAGACCGCGTTGAAGCGGCGATGCACATGGGCGCGATCGGTTATGCGGTCAAGCCGACCACCCGTGAAGAGCTCAAGGACGTGTTCGCCCGTCTCGAAGCCAAGCTGACCCAGAAAGTCAAACGCGTGCTGCTGGTCGAAGATGACGATCTGCAGCGCGAAAGCATTGCCCGCCTGATCGGTGACGATGACATCGAGATCACGGCCGTCGGTCTGGCGCAGGATGCGCTGGAGAAACTGCGTACCACGATCTACGACTGCATGGTGATCGACCTGAAGTTGCCGGACATGCTCGGCAACGATCTGCTCAAGCGCATGTCCACCGAGGACATCTGCTCGTTCCCGCCAGTGATCGTCTACACCGGGCGCAATCTGACCCGCGATGAAGAAGCCGAGCTGCGCAAGTATTCGCGTTCGATCATCATCAAGGGCGCGCGCTCGCCGGAACGCCTGCTGGATGAGGTGACACTCTTTCTGCACAAAGTCGAATCGCAGTTGTCCCATGAACGGCAGAAGATGCTCAAGACCGCCCGCAGCCGCGACAAGGTCTTCGAAGGCCGCAAGGTGTTGCTGGTGGACGACGACGTACGCAACATCTTCGCCCTGACCAGTGCGCTGGAACACAAAGGTGCAGTCGTGGTGATCGGCCGTAATGGTCGCGAAGCGATTGATAAGTTGAATGAAGTCGAGGACATCGATCTGGTGTTGATGGACGTGATGATGCCGGAGATGGACGGCTTTGAAGCCACCATTGAAATCCGCAAGGATCCGCGCTGGCGCAAACTGCCGATCATCGCGGTGACGGCCAAGGCCATGAAAGACGATCAGGAGCGCTGCCTGCAGGCGGGCGCCAACGATTACCTGGCCAAGCCCATCGACCTGGATCGCCTGTTCTCGTTGATTCGCGTGTGGTTACCGAAGATGGAACGCATTTAGTGGACAGCAGTCACTCCGTGGAGCGCAACAGCGAAATCGAATTACGCTTGTTGATTGAGGCGATCTACCTCAAGTACAGCTACGATTTTCGTGATTACTCGGGCGCTTCGATCAAGCGCCGGGTGCAGCACGCCTTGAGCCAGTTCGAGTGTGCGACGATCTCGGCGCTGCAGGAGAAAGTGCTGCACGATCCGACCGCGTTCATGCAGCTGCTGCAGTTGCTGACGATCCCGGTCAGCGAGATGTTTCGCGATCCGTCGCACTTTCTGGCGATCCGCCAGGAAGTGGTGCCGCTGCTGCGCACCTACCCGTCGCTGAAGATCTGGATTGCCGGGTGCAGCACCGGTGAGGAGGTCTATTCGATGGCGATTCTGCTGCGCGAGGAAGGCCTGCTCGAGCGTACGATCATCTACGCCACCGACATCAACCCGCGCTCGCTGGACAAGGCCAAGCAGGGGATTTTCTCGATGGAGAACGTGCGCGCCTACACCGCCAATTATCAGCAGGCCGGCGGCCAGCGCTCCTTCGCCGATTACTACACCGCCGCCTACGGCTACGCGATTTTCGACAAGAGCCTGTGCGAGAACGTGACCTTTGCCGATCACAGCCTGGCGACCGACAGTGTGTTCTCCGAAACTCAATTGATTTCCTGCCGCAACGTACTGATTTACTTCAACAAGAAACTTCAGGACCGTGCCTTCGGTCTGTTTCATGAATCGCTGTGCCACCGAGGCTTTCTGGTGCTGGGCAGCAAGGAAACGCTGGATTTTTCCGGCTACTCGAATCAGTTCGAGCCGCTGGTCAAACAAGAACGGATCTACCGCAAATTATGAACGATGCCTTGGATTTGCCTCGTGTCGAGGCCATCGTGGTCGGCGCTTCGGCTGGTGGGGTCGAGGCCCTGCTGACCCTGCTCGCGCCGCTGCGCCAAGGCTATGTGCTGCCAATCATCGTCGTGTTGCACCTGCCGGAAGAGCGCCGCAGCCAGTTGGCCGAAGTATTCGCCCGACGGCTGATGCTGCCGGTGGAAGAGGCGACCGACAAACAGGACATCGCTCCCGGTACGGTTTACTTCGCGACACCCGGTTACCACCTGTCGGTTGAGCAGGATCGCAGTCTGTCGCTGAGTCTTGAAGACCGCGTGCACCATTCCCGGCCAGCCATTGACTACCTGTTTGAATCCGCCGCTGATGCTTACGGCGCAACCTTGGCTGCCGTGTTGCTGACCGGTGCCAATCACGATGGTGCTCGCGGTCTGGCGCAAGTCAAACGGCGCGGCGGACTGACCATTGTTCAAGACCCGCAGGACGCGCAGGTCGCCACCATGCCTCTGGCTGCGCTGAAGATTCAGCAGCCTGACCATGTCCTACCCATTCACGGCATCGGCCGTCTGCTTGTCGAGCTGGAACGAATCGCATGCTGAGTAATATCCAGGCCAAATTGCTGATCGTCGACGATCTGCCGGAGAACCTGCTGGCCCTCGAAGCGCTGATCAAGCGCGAGGACCGCACGGTGTACAAGGCGCTGTCGGCGGACGAAGCACTTTCGCTGCTGCTGCAACACGAGTTCGCCATGGCCATCCTCGATGTACAGATGCCGGGCATGAACGGCTTTGAACTCGCCGAGTTGATGCGCGGCACCGAGAAAACCAAAAACATCCCGATCATTTTCGTCAGCGCCGCCGGCCGTGAACTCAATTACGCGTTCAAGGGCTACGAGAGCGGGGCGGTGGACTTCCTGCACAAGCCGCTGGATATTCACGCGGTGAAGAGCAAGGTCAACGTGTTCGTCGATCTGTACCGCCAGAGCAAGGCCATGAAGCAACAGGTCGAAGCCCTGGAGCAGGCGCGCCGCGAGCAGGAAGCGCTGCTGCAACAGCTGCAGAGCACTCAGTTGGAACTGGAGCAGGCGGTGCGTATGCGCGATGACTTCATGTCAATCGTCGCTCACGAAGTACGCACGCCGCTCAATGGCCTGATACTCGAAACCCAATTGCGCAAGATGCACCTGGCCCGGGACAACGCCGCCGCGTTCACCCTCGACAAGATGCACGCGATGGTCGATCGCGACGAGCGCCAGATCAAAAGCCTGATCCGCCTGATCGAAGACATGCTCGACGTCTCGCGGATTCGTACCGGCAAGTTGTCGATCCGTCCGGAGCGTTTCGATCTGGTGCAACTGGTGAGCAACCTGCTGCAGAATTTTGCCCAGCAGATAGAGGCCGCCGAGACCGAAGTGTCGTTCACTGCGTCCGGGCCGGTGGAAGGTTATTGGGACGAGTTCCGCATTGAGCAGGTGGTGTCCAACCTGCTGACCAATGCTCTGCGCTACGGTGGTCGCAGCCCGATCCAGGTGCGGGTGTACCGTGAAGGTGATGAGGCGCGGGTCGAGGTTCAGGACCGGGGCATCGGCATCAGTGAAGAGAATCAAAAGCGTATTTTTCAACAGTTCGAACGGGTTTCCGCCAAGACGGTAGTGGCTGGTCTCGGGCTGGGTCTGTTCATTTCCGAGCAGATCGTCGCCGCCCATGGCGGTTCCATCGTCGTCGAGAGTCAAATCAACGAGGGCGCCCTGTTTCGCGTTTGTCTGCCAATCCAGGAAAACGGCATATCCGACGCAACCTCTGAGTGACCGCACGGTCGTATCAGCAGCTATTGACCGAACAAAGGCTTCCCATGAGCGTAGATGCACAAGATGTAGTACTCGTCGTCGAGGACGAACCGGTTATCTTGATGGTGCTGACAGACTATCTGTCGGGGCAGGGTTACCGCGTGTTGCAGGCCGAAAACGGCGAGCAGGCGTTCGAGATTCTCGCGAGCAAACCGCATCTGGACATGCTGATCACTGACTTCCGCCTGCCGGGCGGGATCTCCGGCGTGCAGATCGCCGAGCCGGCAGTCAAGCTGCGTCCGGACCTGAAAGTAATCTTCATCAGCGGCTACCCGCAGGAAATCCGCGAGACCGGCAGCCCGATCACCAGCAAGGCGCCGATCCTGGAAAAACCGTTCGATCTGGACGTGTTGCAGGAAAAGATTCAGGAATTGCTGGCCTGATCAAAAAACACTGAAATGCCCCTGTAGGAGCTGCCGCAGGCTGCGATCTTTTGATCTTGTTTTTAAATCAAAAGATCGCAGCCTGCGGCAGCTCCTACAGGTGTTTTTGGGAGTCAGTTCTTGATCATCTCGCGGACCTTGGCGGTCAGCAGATCAAAGGTGAACGGCTTGGTGATCATCTGCATGCCCGGGTCGAGGAACCCGCCGCGCACAGCGGCGTGCTCGGCGTAACCGGTAATGAACAGCACCTTCAGCCCCGGCCGGTACTGTCGACCGATTTCCGCCAGTTGCCGGCCGTTCATGCCCGGCAGGCCGACGTCACTGATCAACAGATCAATGCGCTGCGTCGAGTTGAGGATCGGTACCGCGCCGTCGGCATCGCCGGCTTCGACAAACGCATAACCCAACTCACTGAGCACTGCGCTGACCAGCACGCGCACGGCAGGGTCGTCTTCGACGATCAACACCGTCTCGCCGTCCAGCGCCTCCGGAGCCTGTTGAATAGCGGACACCGGATGCTCCAGTTCCTCGCCGCGGAAGCGCGGCAGGTACAGTTTGACCGTGGTGCCCTGATCGATTTCGCTGTCGATCGAGACGTGACCACGGGACTGTTTGCTGAAGCCATAGATCATCGACAAGCCTAAACCGGTGCCCTGGCCGATGGGTTTAGTGGTGAAGAATGGATCGAACGCGCGGTTGATCACGCTCTGTGGCATGCCGCTGCCGTTGTCGGTGACGCTGAGCATGACGTACTCGCCAGGTTCGAGGTTGGTGTAGGCCTCGGTGAATGCCTGTTCAAGGACCTGATTGCTGGTTTCGACCACCAGTTTGCCACCCTCGGGCATCGCATCCCGGGCGTTGAGTACCAGGTTGAGCAGGGCGCTTTCCAGTTGATTGGGGTCGGCTTCAGCGACCCACAAATCGTCGTTCAGGCGCATGTCCAGCTGAATGCTTTCGTTGAGGCTGCGTTGCAGCAACTCGCCCATCGACAGCACCAGGGTATTCATCTGCACGGCTTTGGAGTCCAGCGATTGCCGGCGGGAAAATGCCAGCAAACGGTGGGTCAGGCCGGCGGCGCGGTTGGCTGAGGTGACGCCCAGATCGATCAGGCTGTCGAGGTCATCAAGGCGCCCGCGAGCCAGTCGTCGGCGCAGTAATTCAAGGCTGCCGATGATCCCGGTGAGCATGTTGTTGAAGTCGTGAGCAATACCGCCGGTGAGCTGACCGACCGCTTCCATTTTCTGCGACTGGCGCAAGGCTTCTTCGTTGTGGCGAAGTTGCGCGGTGCGTTCCTCGACTTGCTGCTCGAGGGTTTCAAGGGTTGATTGCAGGCGCCGTTCACTTTCACTCAGATCGATCAGGCGATCACGGGCTTCGTACTGTCGTCGTCGCCCGCGCAGGGCGGTGGACACCAGACTGACCAGGGTCGCCGGATGAAACGGACGCTCGAGAAAGGTCACGTTGCCCAATAATTCACTCAGGCGTGAGGAGGGGCCTTGTTCGGGGCCGCCGTGGTGCGTCAGCAAGACGATCGGCAGATCCGACCAGGCCGGTTGCTGCTCCAGAAAATGCAGAAGCGTTTCCAGTTCCGGGCCGCGCAACGCTTCGGCGGCAATCAACAAGAGCCCGGCGCCAGGTTCCAGTTCTGTGCACAATGCGCCCAGATCCGGGGTGATGACCCCGCCGTAGCCCGCCTCATTGAGGATCATCAGCGCCACTTGGCTGTCGCGGCCCATGGGCGCGAGAATCAGCGCCCGTTCCGGCAGTGAAACGGAGGCTGTCACAAGGCTTCTTCCCGCAACAGCGGATTGCTGGCGCCAAGGTAAGTCGGTACGCCCCGCAACACACCCTGGAATGCTTCCAGCGGTTCGCCAATGGTCATGCCCTGGCTCGAAATGCGGTATTCACGGATGGTCGACTCGTGGTTGCCGGTGCGTTTCTTGATAATGGAAATGGCTCGGCGGACTTTGCCGATGGCTTCGAAGTAGCGCAGCAGGATCACCGTGTCGGCCAGGTAAGTGATATCGACCGGCGCCTGCATGTCGCCGACCAGACCATGCTGGGCAACCGTCATGAATGTCGCCGCACCTTTGCGGTTCAGATACAGCAGCAACTCGTGCATGTGCAGCACCAGCGCGTTTTCTTCCGGCATCGCGGCCTGATAGCCGTTGATACTGTCGATCACGACGGTCTTGATGTTGCCCTCATCGACGCAGCGACGCACCCGGTGCGAGAACTCGCCGGGGGACAGTTCGGCGGCGTCCACCTGATCGATCAGCAGGTTGCCGGTCGCTTGCAGGGCCTTGAGGTCGATGCCGATATTTTTCATCCGCTCGAAGAGCAGACCCAGCTCTTCATCAAAGATGAACAGCGCCGCTTTTTCGCCGCGTGCTACGGCAGCGGCGGCGAAGATCATTGAAATCAGCGATTTGCCGGTACCGGCCGGGCCCAGGATCAATGTGCTGGAACCGGTCTCGATGCCACCACCGAGCAGGGCGTCCATTTCCTTGATGCCGCTGGTCAATTGCAGGCGTGGATAGTCGCCACGGTGTTCGGCAGCGACCAGGCGCGGAAATACATGGACCCCATCGCCCATGATGGTGAAGTCATGGTAACCGCCACGGTACTTCTGCCCGCGGTACTTGATGATGCGTACGCGGCGGCGCTCGGCACCGTAATTGGGGGTCAGCTCTTCGAGGCGGATGACGCCGTGGGCGACGCTGTGCACGGTCTTGTCTAGGGACTCGGTGGTCAGGTCGTCTAGCAGCAGGACCGTGGCGTCGTAACGCACGAAGTAGTGTTTGATCGCCAGAATCTGCCGGCGGTAGCGCAGCGAACTCTGCGCCAGCAGGCGGATCTCCGACAGGCTGTCGAGCACTACACGGGTCGGTTTGAAGCGCTCGACCACTTCGAAAATCTGCTTGGTGGCTTCACCGAGCTCAAGGTCTGAGGAATACAGCAGGCTTTGCTGATGTTCGGCGTTGAGCAGACTTTCCGGCGGTGTCAGCTCGAAAATCTCGATGTTCTCGTTCAGTTCCCAGCCGTGAGAGGCTGCGCCCTGGCGCAGTTCACGCTCGGTTTCCGACAGTGTGATGTACAGACAGCGTTCGCCGGCACGGGCGCCCGCCAACAGGAAATGCAACGCGACGGTGGTTTTGCCTGTACCGGGTTCACCCTCGAGCAAAAACACATGCCCTCGGGACAGACCACCGGCGAGGATGTCATCCAGGCCAATGATGCCGGTGGCGGCTTTTGCACTGATCAACTCGTTGGACGTAGACAAAGAATGCCCTCTCATGACTAGGGGAATCGAGGCAGCAGGCTGTACCAGCCGTTGTGCTCTACCTGATTACTTGACCGCTGCCGCTCATGACGGTTCCGAGGTTTCGATAGCAAAGTGTCATTGAATCAGCGGCCAACGGCTCAAAGTCCCTGCTGCAGGGCCGGGTCGTCGGGGTTCATCTGTTCCAGTTGCGCCAGCAGAATCTGCACGTTCTGCAACTGTCCGCTTTCCTTCCAGTAATTGATCAACAGCACCCGTGCCTTACGGTCGGCGGGGTGGCGCTGCACGACTTCCTGCAGTTGTTTTTGCGCCGCTTCCAGTTCTTCGGCGGCATGCAGGGTGGTGGCGAGGTCGTAGCGGTAATCCTTGTTGTCCGGTTCCAGTTCGACGGCTTTGGACAAGCCGAGCAGGGCGAATTCGCGCTGGCCGTGGTGCAACAGCCACAGGCCCAAGGCGTGTTGCAGATAGGCGGAATCCGGCTGGGTCTGCAGTTGTTTGGCGAGCAACTGGCGCGCGGCGTCGCTCTGGCCCTGGCGGTCGAGCACATCGATTTGCATCACCAGCGCCGGCAGGTTGCCGGGTTCCAGACGCAGCGTGTTGTCCAGCGCTTGCTGCGCCTGTTTGAGCTCGGCGTTGTGCAGATACAGGCGCGCCAGCTGCGCATAGGTGGCGGCGCTTTCCGGTTGGCCCTGGAGCACTTGCTCCCAACCATCGATGGCTTGCTGCAGCGGGGCAAAATACAGCCCCAGCTCATCCGGCGTCAGACCGAGGAGGGCGTTGATCGCGGCAAAACGCACGTTTTGATCTTCATCGTCGAGCATCGGCCCGAGCAGCAGGCTGCGTTGCCCGCCGGGCACCAGCCCGACCACACTTTGAATCGCTGCCAGCCGGACTTCGGGGGCTTCGTTCTGCAGATGCGCATCGGCCAGTTTCAGCGCTTGTGGGCTTGGATAGTTGGGCAGTTCGGCCAGCAGCCAGACGCTGCGCTTGGCCGACAAATCCGGGCGCCCCAATTGCTGGTACAACTGCCGTGCCGCCCCGGGCTGCCCGGAGCGGGCCGCCGTCAGGGCTTCGCTGTAGCCGCGCTTGATCGCCTCGGGCACTACCGGGGCGGTGGAGCGCAGAGATAACCAGGCAACGACGATGATCAGCACGAGGCCAAGGCTGATGAGCAGGTAGCGGCGGGACTGAGGCATGCGATTTCCGTGAACGGGTGTTCTTTAGCAGAGGGGCAAGCTTCGGTCAGAGAAGGCCATGAGTCAAACCCATGCTTGCGAATTGGCCTGCAGGAGCTGCCGCAGGCTGCGATCTTTTGACTTTGATGTTCAAGATCAAAAGATCGCAGTCTGCGTCAGCTCCTATAGGGGTGGGCACAAAAAAGCCCCGCGACCGAATGATACGCGGGGCAAAAAATTGGTTGGTTGCGGCCAACCAAAGGAGCGCTTTGAAAACCTTTACTTGCTGGCGACGGTTTCTGGCTGCCAGCCACCACCCAAGGCTTTGTAAATCGCGACGATGCCGCGATACAGATCAACCTCGGCCTGGGCCTGACTGTCTTCGGCGTTCAGCCGTTCACGCTGGGCGTCGAGCAGCACGAGGAAGTCGGTGGTGCCTTCGCGGTAGCGGATTTCAGCCAGGTCGGCAGCCTTGCGGCTCGATTCACTCTGACGAATCAGCGAGATCAGCCGTTGCTGACGCTTGCCGTAATCGCTGAAGGCGTTTTCCGATTCCTCCAGCGCCAGCAACACTTGTTGCTCGTAGGTCGCCAGCGCGCCTTCGGCATCGGCATCGGCGCCACGCAAGCGGGCGCGCACGCTACCCAGATCGAACGCCGCCCAGGTAATGCTCGGGCCGAGTGCCCAGGCGTTGGCCGCCGAGGAGCCGATCTGCGAACCACGACCGGCCGTCCAGCCCAGGAACCCGCTGAGGCTGACCCGTGGAAACAGATCGGCTTTCGCCACGCCGATCCGCGCGGTGGCCGAGGCCAGTTTGCGTTCGGCGCTGAGGATGTCCGGACGGCGTTGCAGCAGCTCACCCGGATCACCGATCGGCAAGGCCTTGGCAATTGCCGGCAAGTCTTTCGGGCTCAAGTCCACGGTCATTTTGTCCGGACGCTCACCCAAAAGGGTGGCGATGCGGTTTTTCTGCCGTACCTGTTCCGCCTGCAGTTGCGGCACGCTGGCTTCGACCGAGGCCAGACGCGCATCGGCACGTTCGACGTCGAGCTGATCACCGACGCCGGCGTCACGCAGGCTGATGGTGATCTTGCGCGACTCCTGCTGGTTTTCCAGGTTGGCCACGGCGATTTTCTCGCGCAGTTGCGCACCGCGCAGTTGACCGTAGGCGTCGACCAGTTCAGCAATCATCGTGACTTGCAGTTGATACAGATCGGCTTCGGCCGCCTGCTGGTCGGCGTCGCTGGCTTCCAGATTGCGCTGGATCCGGCCGAACAGGTCAAGCTCCCAAGCCATGTCCAGGCCCAGATCGTAGCGCTCGCTGTTGACCCGCTTGGTGGTCTGGCCGGGAATTTGTCCCTTGGCCAGATCACTGCTGGCGCGGCTGGTGATGGTCGGCATCGCATCGTTGCTGACGTCGTCGCGGATCGCCCGGGCGGCTTTCCAGCGGGCGAACGCCACGCGCAGTTGGCGGTTGCCTTGCAGCGATTGAGTCACCAACTGGTTGAGGGTCGGATCGTCGAATTGCTGCCACCAGATGCCTTCGAATTTCGAACGGTCAAAGTTCTTTTGCCCGGCGGCGCCATCGGTGGCGGCCGTGATATTGGCCGCCTCCGTGGCTGGGGTCTTGTAGTCGGGGCCGACGGCGCAGGCGCTCAGCGCCAGCACCAGAAGACTCGGCAGGAAGACTTTCAGACTCATTATTGCGCCTCCAGTGGCTTTTGAAGAGCGTGCGCTCTGGCCGCTTTGCGGGCTTCCCCGCGTTCGACAAAGTTACGGATCAACACGTAGAACACGGGTGTCAGCAACAGACCGAAGAAGGTCACCCCGAGCATCCCGGAGAACACGGCCACACCCATGGCGTGACGCATCTCGGCACCGGCACCGCTGGAGAACACCAGTGGCACTACACCCATGATGAACGCGAACGAAGTCATCAGGATCGGCCGCAGACGCAGACGGCAGGCTTCCAGTACCGCAGCCAGAGGGTCGAGGCCTTCCAGCTGTTTGTCCTTGGCGAATTCGACGATCAGAATCGCGTTCTTACAGGCCAGGCCCACCAATACGATCAAACCGATCTGGGTAAAGATGTTGTTGTCGCCGCCGGAGACAATCACCCCGGTGATGGCCGACAGCAGGGTCATCGGTACGATCAGGATCACCGCCAGTGGCAGGCTCCAGCTTTCGTATTGAGCCGCGAGTACCAGGAACGCCAGCAATACGCAGAGCGGGAACACGAACAGCGCAGTGTTACCGGACAGAATCTGCTGGTAGGTCAGGTCGGTCCACTCGTAGGTCATGCCGTTTGGCAGTTCATCCTTGAGCAGTTTTTCGATGGCTTTTTCGGCCTGGCCGGAGCTGTAGCCGGGGGCTGCCGCACCGTTGATTTCAGCGGTGATGAAGCCGTTGTAGTGCATCACGCGATCCGGGCCCGAGGTGTCGCTGACCTTGATGAAGGTCGCCAGCGGGATCATTTCGCCCTTGTTGTTGCGTACCTTCAGCTGACCGATCTGATCGGATTCGAGGCGGAACTGCTGTTCAGCCTGAACGTTGACCTGATAGGTGCGCCCGAAGCGGTTGAAGTCGTTGGCATACAGCGAACCCAGGTAGATCTGCAGGGTGTCGAAGATGTCGCTGACGGCCACGCCGTGGGTCTTGGCCTTTTCGCGGTCGATGGCGGCATCGACTTGCGGCACGTTCACGGTGTAGCTGGTGAACAGTCCGGCCAGTTCCGGCACGTTGTGGCTCTTGGCGATGATGTTCATGGTTTCCTTGTACAGCTCGTCGTAGCCCAGGTTGCCCCGGTCTTCGATTTGCAGGCGGAAACCACCAATGGTGCCCAGACCTTGTACCGGCGGTGGCGGGAAAATCGCCATGTACGCTTCCTGAATGTTCGCGTACTGACTGTTCAAGGCCCCGGCGATGGCACCGGCGGACATGCTCGGGTCTTTACGTTCGTCGAACGGTTTCAGGGTCACGAACACGATGCCGGCGTTCGGGCTGTTGGTGAAACCGTTGATCGACAGGCCCGGGAACGCTACGGCGCTTTCCACGCCCGGTTGTTTCAACGCCAGGTCGGACATGCGCTTGATCACGTCTTCGGTGCGATCCAGGCTCGCGGCGTCCGGCAGTTGCGCGAAGGCCACCAGGTATTGCTTGTCCTGGCCGGGTACGAAACCGGTTGGTGTGCTGGAGAAACCGAAGAACGTCAGCACCATCAGGCCTGCATACAGCAGCAGAGCGATGCCGCTGCTGCGGATCACACGGCGCACCGTGCCGACATAGCCATGGCTGGCCTTGTCAAAGAAACGGTTGAACGGGCGGAACAGCCAGCCACCGAAGATTTTGTCGAGAATCCTGGAGAAGCGGTCTTTCGGCGCGTCATGCCCTTTGAGCAACACGGCGGCCAGCGCTGGCGACAGGGTCAGCGAGTTGAACGCGGAGATCACGGTCGAGATTGCAATGGTCAGCGCGAACTGCTTGTAGAACTGCCCGGTGAGGCCGGAGATGAATGCCGCCGGAACGAACACTGCACACAGCACCAGTGCGGTCGCAATGATCGGGCCGGTCACTTCACCCATGGCCTTTTTGGTCGCATCGAACGGATTGAGCCCCAGTTCAATGTTGCGCTCGACGTTCTCCACCACCACGATGGCGTCGTCCACCACGATACCGATCGCCAGCACCAGGCCGAACAGCGACAGGGCGTTGAGCGAGAAGCCGAACAGGTGCATGACCGCAAACGTACCGATCAACGACACCGGCACCGCCACCAATGGAATGATCGAGGCGCGCCAGGTCTGCAGGAACAGGATCACTACCAGCACCACGAGGATCAGCGCTTCGAAGAGGGTGTGAACCACCGCCTCGATCGAGCCGCGCACGAAGATCGTCGGGTCATAGACGATGCTGTAGTCCATGCCTTGCGGGAAGCCTTTCTTCAGCTCTTCCATTTTGCCGCGAACTTCGTTCGAAATATCGATGGCGTTGGAGCCTGGACGCTGGAAGATCGGGATCGCGACTGCTGGCTGGTTGTTCAGCAACGAACGCAGGGCGTACTGGCTGGAACCCAGCTCGACACGCGCGATGTCCTTGAGACGAGTGATCTCACCGTTGTCGCCGGAGCGAATGATGATGTTCTCGAACTCTTCCTCGGACACCAGACGGCCTTGGGTGTTGACCGACAACTGGAAGCTCTGGGCATTCGGAGCAGGGGGCGCACCGAGCTGACCGGCAGCTACCTGACGGTTCTGCTCACGAATCGCCGTCACCACGTCAGTGGCAGTCAGGTTGCGCGAAGCGGTCTTGTTCGGATCGAGCCAGACCCGCAGCGAGTAATCGCCCATGCCGAACAGCTGCACGTCACCGACACCGCCCAGACGCGCGAGCTCATCCTTGATGTTGAGGATCGCGTAGTTGGACAGGTAGAGCATGTCGTAGCGTTTGTCCGGCGAGGTCAAGTGCACAACCATGGTCAGGTCGGGCGAGGCCTTGTCGACGGTGATACCGATGCGCGTCACTTCCTCGGGAAGTTTCGGCTCGGTCCGGGTCACCCGGTTCTGCACCTGCACCTGCGCGTTGTCCAGGTCGGTGCCCAGGGCGAAGGTGATGGTCAGGGTGATCTTGCCGTCAGCGGTGGATTGCGAGGACATGTACAGCATGTTCTCGACGCCGGTGATGGCCTGCTCCAGCGGAGCGGCCACGGTTTCACCGATGACTTTGGGGTTGGCACCCGGGAAGTTGGCGCGTACCACCACGGTCGGTGGCACGACTTCCGGGTATTCGCTGATCGGCAGCTGGAACAGCGAGATCGCACCGGCGATCAGGATCAACAGCGAGAGCACCGCTGCGAAGATCGGCCGTGAAATGAAGAATTGGGAAAAATTCATCGGAGTTGTCGTCCCTTAACCGCGTGGGGTCGTAGCGGCCAGCTTCACAGCCGTACCCTGTGCACCTTTGGCGGGTGCGACTTTGGGCAGGTTGCTGGCTTCCAGCGCTTGACGTTGTTGAGCCAGAGCGGCAATGGTCTGCTCGCTGGCCATCGGGATCACTTCAGGCGTCACCGGAGAACCCGGACGTACCCGCTGCAGACCCTTGACGATAATCGTGTCGTCCTTGTTCAGACCGGTGCGCACGATGCGCAGGCCTTCGATCTTCGGCCCCAGTTCAACGGCGCGATAAGCGGTTTTGTTGTCCGCATCCATCACCAGCACGAACTTCTTGCCCAGGTCGGTACCGACCGCTTCGTCGTTGATCAGCATGGCGTTGTAGGTGCCGCTGCCGACCAGTTTCAGCCGTGCGTACAGTCCCGGGGTGTAGGTGCCGTCGCTGTTGTCGAACACCGCGCGACCACGGATGGTGCCGGTTTTCGGATTGACCTGGTTGTCGACGAAGTTCATCTGACCGAGGTGCGGGTTGCCGTCTTCATTGGACAGGCCCATGTACACCGGCGTGGTGGCGCCACGTTGGCCGTTGCGGGCGAGTTGGGTGTATTTGAGGAACACACGCTCGTCGGCGTCGAAGTAGGCGTAAACCTTGTCGGTGGAGACCACGCTGGTCAGCGCGGTGGTGTCAGCAGTCACCAGGTTGCCGGCGGTGATTTCGGCGCGACTGACGCGGCCGCTGATTGGCGCGGTGACGCGGGTGAAACTCAGGTTCAGTTTGGCCAGATCCAGTTGCGCTTGCAGGGCGCCAACGGCGGCGCGGGCCTCTTGTGCAGCGCTGGTGCGCGAGTCGGCCAGTTCAGCGGAGATCGCGTTGCTGGCGCGCAGACGTTCGCCGCGACCGGCTTCGTTTTCACTGCGGGTGGCATTGGCACGGGCCTGGGCTACCAGGGCTTCGAGGCGGCGCACCTCAGCCTGGAAAGGACGCGGATCGATCTGGAACAGCAGGTCACCTTTCTTGACCAGCGCGCCTTCGGTGAACGCCACCTCGTCGATCTGGCCGGAGACCCGCGGACGGATTTCAACGGTTTCCGGCGCTTCGAGGCGCCCGGTGAATTCGTCCCACTCGTTGACCGGCTGTTCCAGCACCTTGGCCACGCTGACTTTGGCAGCGGGCATGGTGGCGGCAGTCTCCGGAGTCTTGCCGCAAGCGCTCATCACCAGCACGGCCAACATGGCCAAGGGGAAGCGCAAATGTTTGAGTGACTGTTCCATGGAATCATCCGCCAATGTATTGAAGATGGGCGGATGATGCTCGGCGGGCTGTGATGGCACGAATCGAATGAAGCAAAGGTAACTATCATTCGGAATGATATAAGAGCGATTCGAGCCCTCTAGCATGCACCTTTCGTTAGGGGGCTATCAATTGGTTTGATGACAAATGTGTGTTGCGCCGCCAGTAAAAATCCAGCGGCGGCTTCAGGAACAGAATTCACAAACAAAGAGACGGCCATGAAGGCCGTCTCGTTCAACGTGTTGCGAAGTGACTCAGTTGTTGCCTTTGCGGTTCGGCCCGAAGCGGTTCGGACCTGGCTGGCTGTCTTGCACCAGGAACACCAGGTTGACGATCGGCAGCAGCAACCACCAGCCGCTACGGTCAGTGTCGTGCATACGGCGCGCGCCCACTGCGATGCTCGGCAGCAACATCGCCAGGCTGTACAGGTTGTAGAGCAAGCCCTTGGTGTTGAGCATGGCGTCGAGAACGCCCATGACAATGCAGATACCCATGTTGATCAGCACAAACATCCAGTACTCGCGGCGGGTGGCGCGGCCTTTGAATTCGGCGTAATTCTTCAGCGCTTCCACGTAAGGATTGCCCGTGGTGATGGCGGGGCCGCTTGCATAGGACGGTTGAGCGGCCTGAGGTGCACCGCACTGTGGGCATGCCACGGCCAGGCTACTAATTTCCTTGGCGCAACCACGGCAGAAAACCAAGCTCATATTTTTTCCCTAAAATTATTCAATCGATAGACAGGACAAAACGAACGCGGCAAGGCCAGACAAAACGATGCCGGCGATCGCGAGGTTTCTTCCTGGGTGTTTTTGGTTGATACAGACGATGCCGCAAGTGAGGCCCGCAAGGCTGAGGATGCCCACACCGACAATCGCATCCCTGTCCCATTCGGAATCATCAAACAGGTTGAGTGCGCTGATAATCCCGAGGATCAATGAAACGATGGCCAGCCAGGGTGTTTCGGCTTGCGTTTGCGGCACGGAGGCCTGTTGGGGCGCCCCGCATTGGGGGCAGGTGAGCGCCGTTTCGTGTAGCTCCTTGGCGCAAGCACGACAATAGACCATTGCCATCGTTTTCCTTAACTGAGTGCAAATGCCCGATCCTCCAGCGGTCGGGGCGGCGGTAAGTTAAACTTTATTACCGGATTTGTCATTATCACTTTGCCATCATTGCTGCCGTGGGTGTGCGGGGACTCAAGGACTGAAGGCTATCGGGATTGTGGAAGCGTCTGGAGCCGTGCCAGCCAGCGAGGCCATTTACCGCTTCGGCATGGTCGAACGCTTCACCGGCTCCTTGCTGCTCAAGATACGTCGCGCAGCACGAACCGCATTTCCATGCGCGGTATCCAGCACGATATAGCTGAATGCCAATATCAGGCCAACGCTGCGACCGCCAGCTACCTTTCAACCCCGGCAGCGAACGATAAAACCCACGGCATGGGCAGTGCCGTGGGTGACGGGATGATCATCGCGCAGAAACAGATCGACCTGAAGAATGACTGCATGCAGGGCAACGTTTACTTGGGCCAGTGAACAAGGCAGCTTGTTTGATCAAGACCTCGTATGCTTCTACCGCATTGGATCAGATCAGTGTGGCTTGACCCTCTGATGATGCGTCCCCCTAAACGTCGAAACATTCGGCAATCGGTACCAAGACACGACAGATGGGCACAGATCGCTTGCGTATATTCACGCGCGATCATCGACGAGTAATACGACGTTCAATGAGTGATTCTACGGCGACAAACACCGGCAATTGGTACGCAGTCATTGCCCTGGCATTGGCCGCGTTTGTGTTCAACACCACCGAGTTTGTGCCTGTCGGGCTGTTGAGCTCGATCGGCAGCAGCTTCGACATGTCGACGGCGCAGGTCGGTTTGATGCTGACCATTTACGCGTGGGTGGTGTCTCTGACGTCGCTGCCGATCATGCTGCTGACGCGCAACGTCGAGCGACGCAAACTGTTGCTCGTGCTGTTCGCAATGTTTATCGCCAGCCACATTCTGTCGGGTCTGGCGACCAGCTTCGGGGTGCTGCTGGTGAGCCGGATCGGCGTGGCGCTATCGCATGCGCTGTTCTGGTCAATCACCGCTTCTCTGGCCGTGCGCCTGGCTCCACCGGGCAAGCAGGTTCAGGCGCTGGGCTTGCTCGCAACCGGTACTTCGCTGGCGATGGTGCTGGGCATTCCTCTCGGTCGCTTGCTGGGGGAGGCCATGGGCTGGCGCACCACGTTCATCGTGATTGCGGGCTTCGCGGCGGCGCTGGTGTTCTGTCTGGCGAAGGTGCTGCCGTTGCTGCCCAGCCAGAACTCGGGCTCGCTCAAGAGCCTGCCCATATTGCTGAAGCGACCTGCGCTGGTAGCCGTTTATGTGCTGACCGCTCTGGTGGTGACTGCACAGTTCACCGCTTACAGCTACATCGAGCCGTTCGTACTGACCGTGGCCAACATGAGCGGTGAGGTGGTGACGCTCCTGCTGTTGTTATTCGGCGGCGCCGGCATTTTCGGCTCGCTGCTGTTCAGCTATTTGCACAGCTATAACCCGCAACGTTTTCTGATCATCTGCGTATCGGTGCTCGCCTTGTGCCTGGCGTTGCTGTTGCCGTTCAGCGGCAATGTGTCGTACCTCGGCGTGCTGAGTGTGTTCTGGGGCATGGCGATCATGGGCTTCGGGCTGGCGCTGCAGTCGAAAGTCCTGGTGCTGGCGCCGGACGCCACCGACGTGGCGATGGCGCTGTTTTCCGGGATCTACAACATCGGCATCGGCGGCGGGGCGCTGGTGGGGAGCTGGGTCGGCAGCCAGTTCGGCTTTGCTTACGTCGGGCTTGTCGGCGGGCTGCTGGCGGCGTTGGCGTTGTCGTCTTACTGCGTGTCGATCTATCGCATCAGCCGGCCGAGGACTTGAGCCTTTGGCTGCCTGCTTAATGTGCGGGCAGCTCGAGGCTGTCTGGGTCGCCGAAGAACATCTGAATCCGCGACCGCAACCAGCGCTCCCCTGGATCGTTGTCCTGCGACCCACGCCAGGCCATGTGCAGCTCAAACGTGCGCGTCGGCAACGGCGGATCTTCTGCGCGCACACCGCCCGCTGCCGTCAGCGCATCCGCCGTGTAATCCGGCACCGTCGCGACGATGTCGGTACCGGCCAGCAACGTACTCAACCCGTTGAATTGGGGCACGGCCAGCACCACGTGGCGTTTGCGGCCGAGTTTCTCCAGCTCTTCATCAATGAAGCCACTGAGGTCGCCGGCGAACGACACCAGCGCATGGGGGCGGGCGCAGTAGTCGTCCAGGCTTAGCGGCCCCGGCACCGTATCGGCGCGCAGCAGTTTCGGCTGACTGCGCCGCAAGACCTTGCGCTTGGCGTTGGCCGGCAGGTCGGTGGTGTAGCTGACACCGATGGAAATTTCGCCGGAGGCCAGCAGGCTTGGCATCAATATGTAGTTGACCCGACGCACGACGAGAACGATCCCCGGTGCTTCGGCGCGAAGGCGCTTGAGCAGCATCGGCAGCAGGGCGAATTCGACGTCGTCGGACAGGCCGATACGAAATACCGAGGTGCTGGTGGCCGGATCGAAGTCCGCCGCTCGGCTGACAGCGGTGGAAATCGAGTCGAGTGCCGGCGAGAGCAGGGCGAAGATTTCCACGGCGCGAGCGGACGGTTCCATGCTGCGTCCGGTACGCACGAACAACGGGTCATCGAACAGGCTGCGCAGGCGCGAGAGCGCCGCACTGATCGCCGGCTGGCCGAGAAACAGCTTCTCGGCGGCGCGGGTCACGCTGCGTTCGTGCATCAGGGTTTCGAACACGATCAACAGGTTCAGGTCGACACGACGCAGGTCATTACGATTCATCTGGAGTCCTGGCAGAGTCATCAAGCTTGACGAGAGCGACCATATGAGAACAATGGCCGGCATGAATATTACGGGGAAAGGCTGGTACTCTGCACCGCTAAATTCAGCTTTACCGAGCCGGTTGCGGCATTTTTTCATCGATTTTGCCAATGCCGTTCATACTGCGGAATCAATGACAGGCATGTCGACTATTAATAGCCACTGATAGTCTTGGGTCAAAAGCCCAGATAGAGTTCAGGGCATTAGAGGTTACTTTGACGAGGTTTGCGATGTCCCGCACGATCCGTTTTCACAAGTTTGGTCCGGCCGAGGTGCTCAAATGCGAAGAGCATGCGGCCGCTCAGCCAGGTCCTGGCGAAGTGCAGGTGCGTGTCGAAGCGATCGGCATCAGCTGGTATGACATTCTCTGGCGTCAGAACCTGGCCTCGTCCCAGGCACGCTTGCCGTCCGGTCTCGGCCATGAAATGGCCGGCGTGGTCACCGCGATCGGTGACGGTGTCGACGACCTGTCGGTTGGCGACAAGGTGGCCAGTTTTCCGGCCGAAAGCCCGAACGACTACCCGGTGTATGGCGAGCAGATTGTATTGCCGCGCACCGCGCTGACGCGCTATCCGGATGTGCTCAGCCCGATCGAAGCCAGCGTGCATTACACGCCGCTGTTGATCGCCTATTTCGCCTATGCCGATCTGGCGCGGGTCAAACCCGGGCAGTTTGCTCTGGTCACTGACGCCAGCCATTGCGCCGGTCCGTCCTTTGTCCAGTTGGGCAAAGCCATGGGGGTGCGGGTGATTGCCGCGACGAAAACCGCAGATGAGCGTGAATACCTGCTGTCGCTGGGTGCCGAGAAAGTCATCGTCACCGAGGAAGAAGATCTGTTGATGCGAATCAACAAAATCACCGACAACCGTGGTGTCGATGTGGTCTTTGACGGTCTTGGCGGCCCGCAGATGTCGTTGCTCGGTGATGTGCTTGCGCCGCGTGGCAGCCTCGTTTTGTATGGCCTGCAAGGCGGTAATCAGACACCATTCCCGGCCTGTGCGGCCTTTCAGAAGAACATTCAGTTCTTTGTGCACTGCATCGGCAATTTCACTGGCAAACCCGAGCTCGGTATCACTCAGGATCACGTCGCCTTGCAGCGGGCCCTGCGTGACATCAACCAGCTCACCGCCGACCGCGTATTGCTGCCGCTCAAGACTCGGGTCTTCCCGTTCAACGAGTTCGTTGAGGCGCATCGTTACATGGACGAGTGCCCATGCCGCGAGCGGGTCGCCCTGCAGGTCGAACCCGCGTAACTCCCCCCTCCGATCAGAGTCCGTGGCCCCACGGACTCCAGCGTGTTGCTCCCTTGCCATCACAACAGTTGCCGGATTCAGTGCCTGGCTGTCTGTGCATCTGAACCGGTTTTTGCTCGCGATCTGTATCTTTTAATCGCCCTCTAAGCCCTGATAATTGAATGATTACTTTCATCTCAAGGAATGAGCCATGTCTGTGCATTCTGTTTTCTATTCCGTGTTGAATAATTCATCTCGCGAGCGATATGCCGGTTTCTGTTTAATCGGTGTAGGGTCTTTCCTATTATCGTTCTGCTTTTCTTGTACTCAATGTTCGTGGGACGCTGTAAGAAGTTTCCTCAGATGTTTTTCTATCAGGGAAAACCCAGCGCGGGCAGGGGGTTGCGTCACTTAGGGTGGTGTTATTGTCGACTTCTCAGGTGCAAGTGTTTCAAATAACTTCAAAATCATAAGTGTTAGTATTTGATCGTCTATTACTTATTGATGAATTTATTGCGCCAGTGTCTTCACTGATGTGCGATATGAATTTTTTACGCCGGGTAAAGTACTGATGAGCACGATCCATGATCAGGCAATGAACTATGTCTACCAGCAAGTACTGCAACGTTTGCTGAGTTTCTTTTCCAGAGCCGAACGGACTGCGCTGCAGTTGCTGATCCAGCGGCTGATGGTCGCCGCCGGCGGAGCGGAACGCATGGGGGAATACAAGGTTCTGGTGACACCGTCCGGTACTCGTGACAGCTGCTACACCCTGGCGTTGTTGCGCGCCGCTCAGCTGAGTATCGCCGGCCGCGCCCCCGCCACCTTCCAGTTGCGTGTCGCCGTCCTGCGCAGCGGCAGCATGGGCGGTGCCGCACTCGACAATCTGCACCGCAGCTTTGCTGCACTGTTTCTTTATGATGACCCCCGGGTCGAAATGCTGATGGTTGATCATCGTCAAGTACTGCCGTTCAATCACCAGAAGTCACCCGACAAGGACAGTGCGGATGCCAATCGCATCAATCTTCTGATGATGGGCCATCGCCGGGCAAGGGACGAGCCGCTTGAATTGTGGGACGACGTTTGCCTGGCGCGGGCCGAGTTTTGCGGCCAGATTGCCCGCTGGAACAATGGTGTTGACGCCTGGGTTGCCAGTGAGTCGCCGCGGCGTCAGAAGCAATTCATCAATGATCTCGCGCGAGCGGTGCAGAAAGCCGGCCTGGAGGCTCTGCCATCCAATGCCGTCTCATTCGATGACTTGTTCGCGGTTCTCGACGGCCTGGGAGGGGATCTGTATCGCGGTCTTTACGCCGAATCCGAACTATTGCGCTGGCGTCCCGAAGACGGATTCGAGTCATGCCGTCGCACTACATTCGTCGATATTCACGACATGGCGGTGGGCAAGCTGGAGGAGCGCTGGCCGTTGCTTAGCGAGTTTCTCGGGTTTCAGGCGGAGGAGTGGGTATTTCACCATGGCGAAGGTGAATACGCCGATCCTTTGATTGAGGCCCATCTTCGCGGCCTTGAGGCCGAGTTCATTGACGGAAGCGGTTATGGATGCGGTTTTGCGGAACATGTTCAGCGCACGCTGGTAAGAATGCAGCAAATGCAAGTGCCGGATCCGGTTTGTGAGCAGATGATCGCGAGGCTAGGGTTACAGCAGACTGAGGCGTTGCGTGAAGAGGCGGCAACAGCTCTGCACCAGACCTACGGTCTTAACGAAGCGCAATGGGTGTGTCTGCTGTTCACGCCGTTCATCGAGCGGGGGGCCGGGCTTGAGCGGTTTCTGCGCAGTTGTCATCCCGGCATGTTGGTGGCATTGCCCGATTTGCACCGGGCAATGCAAGGGCTGCACGGCCCCGAGCAAGTGTTGCAATGGATGACGGATGTCAGCGGGCTGCCGATCAGGCTGATCGGGCATCTCTACGCCATGGAGCCACTGCCGGCCCGTGGTGCTGCCCGGTCGGCAGGAGGCGCGGCGGATGCTGGTAATGCCGACACCGGCGTGGGTGGCCGGTCAGCGGAGCGTTGAGGTGAGTGATTCATCCTTCAGAGCGCCTGTCGTCCCGGTATCGGGCTCATGAAAGGGGTACGAGAGCCCGGTTTTGCTTATCAGGCCGTTTATCGTTACCTGATGCGATTGATGGCGGAGACGACCGGTAATGACAACGCCAGGCTACCGTCGCTGCGTCAGCTGGCAGAGCGTCTCAATGTGTCGATTTCGACCATTCAATATGCTTATTCGTTGCTGGAGAAAGAAGGGCGGGTCTATTCAGTTGCCAAGTCCGGTTATTACGCCCGGGCGTTAGCGGATCTGTCGTCTCCAGCCGTTGGCAATGACCTGCTTGAAACGCTCTACGTCAATGCGCGGCGCCCGGGAATGCGGCTGTTGAGCGCCGAAGACCCGGTCTCCGTGCAATCGCTGGACAGCCCGTTGCTATTGCTCGAGCGCGAACTGCTGCGGCAGTACCCCCGGCAACCGACGCCGCTTGATCAACCTTGCGGTGAGTTTGAATTACGCACGGTCGTGGCAGCCCGCTACACCACTTCACCGCAGCAGTGCTGGCACGCCGAGGATGTCTACATCGGTGCGGATCTGCGCGGGGTGCTGGAAATTCTGGTTGCCGTTCTACAGCTCAAACACGCAACGGTTCTGGTCGAATCGCCCTGCGACTGGGTCATACTGCGGTTGCTGCAGGCAGCAGAGGTACGCGTAATCGAGTTGCCCCTGCAGGCCTGCGGCGGTCTGGAACCGCAACGCCTGGAAGCGCTGCTCAACACTGAACATGTCAGGTTGGTGGTGCTTTCTTCGGGGTTGAGTATGCCGCGTGGCACACAGGTTCCTGCAGGCAACCGCAGCCGCATCGCCGGGCTGCTTGTCAAACACGGCGCCTGGGTTCTGGAAAACGATTGTTATGGTGAGCTTGGCGAAGTCATGGACGGCGATTGCCTGCGTGACTTGCTGGATCCTGATCGGCTGCTGGTCTTCTCCACGTTCGAAAAATTCATCGGAATCGAAGCACCTTACGGGTTCGTGTTGTCGCGCCAATGGAAGAGCGAATTACTGCGACATTTTCTGATGCGTTCGTTCCGACTGTCGCCCATCCGCCAGAAGGCTATCGCTCGACTGTATGGAAACGGTCGGATCGATCAGCATCTGCATGTCCTTCGCCGGCTGCTCAGGGAGCGTCGAACGCCCATGATCCATTTGCTGCGCGAACGCTTGGGCGATGCACTGCAGGTCGTTGAACCGCAGGGCGGCGCGACTGTCTGGGTGCGGGCAAGGCGTGCGGTGGACATGCGCGACGTGTTTCAACGCCTGCTCAGACAACAGATTCTGATCGCGCCGGGAGAACTGTTCAGTTTGCAGGGTTTGCACCATCGGCATTTGCGTCTGAACGTGCTGGATCACGGGGAAACCGGCTTGAACGGGGCGATTGCAATGCTCGGGGATGCATTGCGTCTGGCTGCTGTGGAATGAACGTTGGAAACCGTCGGATAGATCCCGTCGCGCTGCGGTCAAACTGCCAGTAAACTGCGCTGTATTTCCTGAACCACTCTATTTCTGAGGTTTTGCATGACTATCAGTCCTTTTGCGGGCAAACCGGCACCAGCAGAATTGTTGGTCGACATCCCGCGACTGGTAACGGCTTATTACACCGGCCAACCGGATGCTTCGATTTCCACCCAGCGTGTGGCGTTTGGTACTTCCGGGCATCGGGGCAGCTCCTTTGACCTGAGCTTCAATGAGTGGCACGTTCTGGCGATCAGTCAGGCCATCTGCCTGTACCGCGAAGCACAGGGCATTGATGGCCCGTTGTTTGTCGGTATCGACACTCACGCACTGTCGACTCCGGCCGGAGCCAGTGCGTTGGAAGTGCTGGCAGCCAACGGCGTGACCGTGATGATCGCCGAAGGCGACGAATACACGCCGACGCCGGCGGTTTCGCATGCGATTCTCTGCTACAACCGTGACCGCACTTCTGGCCTGGCCGATGGCATCGTCATCACGCCGTCGCACAATCCGCCACAAAGTGGTGGTTACAAATACAACCCTACCAATGGCGGCCCGGCCGACACCCATATCACCAAGTGGATCGAAGCCAAGGCCAACGAACTGCTGGCCAACAAGCTGGTGGGTGTCAAACGCATCAGCTACGAGCAGGCGCTCAAGGCGAGCACCACGCACCGCCATGACTACCTCAACACCTACGTCGCCGACCTGATCAACGTGATCGACTTCGATGCCATTCGTAGCGCCAAATTGCGCCTGGGTGTCGATCCGCTGGGTGGAGCAGGGGTGCGTTACTGGTCGGCAATTGCCGAGCATTATCGTCTTGATCTGGACGTTGTTAACAAACAGGTCGATTCGACGTTCCGTTTCATGACGGTCGACTGGGATGGACAGATACGTATGGACCCATCGTCCAGCCATGCCATGCAAGGTTTGATCGGTCTCAAGGAGCGTTACGACGTGGCCTTCGCCTGCGACCCGGATCACGATCGTCACGGCATCGTCACCCCGTCGGGTGGTCTGCTGGCACCGAACAACTATCTGGCGGTATCCATCGATTACCTGTTCCAGAACCGCCCGCAATGGCGCGCCGACGCTGCCGTGGGTAAAACCGTGGTCAGCAGTGGCCTGATTGATCGTGTGGCCAAGCGCCTGGGTCGGCGCTTGTATGAAGTCCCGGTCGGCTTCAAATGGTTTGCCGATGGCCTGTTCGACGGCTCATTGGGTTTTGGTGGCGAGGAGAGTGCCGGCGCTTCGTTCCTGCGCAAGGATGGCGGCGTCTGGAGTACCGACAAGGACGGCCTGATTCCAGCTCTGCTGGCGGCTGAAATGACCGCGCGTACCGGTCGTGACCCAAGCCAGGCCTATCGCGCCCTGACCGATGAGCTGGGCGAACCGTTCTCGGTGCGCGTCGATGCCAAGGCCAACCCTGAGCAGAAAGCCCTGCTGAGCAAACTGTCGCCGGAGCAAGTGACGTCGACCGAACTGGCGGGCGAGAAGATTCAGAGCATTCTCAGCCATGCGCCGGGCAACGATCAGGCCATCGGCGGTTTGAAGGTGATGACCGAAAACGGTTGGTTCGCCGCGCGTCCTTCGGGCACCGAAGACATCTACAAGATCTACGCTGAAAGCTTCATTGGCGACGACCACCTCAAGCAGCTGGTGGCTGAAGCGCAAACCTTGGTGGATGGCGCAATCAGCACCAAGTGATCTTCAGGGAGGTGAGTTCTTTGTGTGGTGAGGGGATTTATCCCCGATGGACTGCGTAGCAGTGCGCTCCATTGAAAAGACGGCCGCTTTGCGGCCTATCGGGGATGAATCCCCTCGCCACAAAAGCTGCAAAAAATGGGCGACCATGACGGTCGCCCCTTTTTTTACCTGCATATCAGGCGATCAAGCCAGATCCACCAAAACGATTTCGCTGTCTTCGAGTGCCGTCACCGTCAGTACCGCCTCCTGCTCGACGGCAACGCCATCTCGAGCTTGCGCACGCAAGCCATTGACTTCAATCAGGCCGGTGGCGGGCACCAGATACGCACGGCGTCCTGCATCCAGTTGATACTCAGCGGTTTCTCCCGCCTTGAGATTGGCTGCAACCAATCGCGCATCGGCGCGAATGCGCAAGCTCTGATCATCGCCATCCTTGCCGCTGGCCAGGGTGACAAAGCCTTCGCGCTGACCTTTGGGGAACGGTTTGGCACCCCACGATGGCGGCGCCCCGGTTTCCGTC
Organism: Pseudomonas sp. m6p; assembly: GCF_055760375.1. NCBI lineage: Bacteria > Pseudomonadati > Pseudomonadota > Gammaproteobacteria > Pseudomonadales > Pseudomonadaceae > Pseudomonas > Pseudomonas sp. m6p. Next base: position 2,481,105 of record NZ_CM147084.1, on the reverse strand, counting down.
GGCAGAATCCAGATCTGAAAGATTCGGGTCTCCTTGTCTTCCAGGTTGTATTCGCTGTGTGCGATGCCGGTACCGGCGCTCATGACCTGCACGTCGCCGGCTTCAGTGCGTCCCTTATTACCAAGGTTGTCCTGGTGAGTAATCGCACCTTCACGCACATAGGTGATGATTTCCATGTCGCGGTGCGGGTGTAACGGGAACCCGGTGCCGGCGGCGATCACGTCGTCATTCCACACCCGCAGATTGCCCCAGTTCATGCGTTGCGGGTCGTAGTATTCGGCGAACGAAAAGTGGTGATGGGCATCCAGCCAGCCGTGATGAGCGCCGCCCAGCGTGTTGAAAGGTCTGAGTTCAAGCATGATCGTCTCCTCAAAGGTCCGTCATGGGGCGCAACGCCAGAGCCACGAAGCGAGACCGTCGGTTAATGACGGGCATCATCCATCAGTCAATCATCGATAAAAAGCGTAAAAAGTGCGGCATTCTCATCGAATCCGTTGATGAGAAGCGGGTTCGAAACGGTCTCATCCCACTTTCACTTCATCGCCTAAACCAATGAGCTGTAAGCATTTCGCTAGAACTCAGGGGCAAATAAAGACACCATAGCCGCAACAGCCTCACACACTGGAGCCCTCAGCGTGGCGCAACACACTCCCGATCTGCCTCCCGAACTCCGTCCACTGGCCGAGATGCCATGGTTCAAGCGTCTGGCCGCGCGTTTCTTCGGCCACGGCCTGACACGCTTGCGCGCTCAACACCGCGCGTCATGGTTGCACGGTCAGGCTGACGGCTTTCGCAGTGGCCATACCGCTGGCGTGGAGTACGGCTTCAAGGAGGGCAAACTCGAAGGCCTGGAGGAAGGTCGGCAAGTGCTGTTGATTCGTGACAGTCGCAGCACCGAACATCGTCCGCCGAACGTGGACAATCATTTGTTCGACGACTGGCGCCTGCCCCTCAGTGCCGAGCTGAAGAAGCGTATGAAGGCCGATGTGGCGCGGTTGCTGCCCGAACATGCTCAGCCAAGCGCCGCGCAATGGAAGATGATTTTCAGTGATACGCCTTCGACCTCGGTGATTGCCGGTGCCGGAGCGGGCAAGTCGACGACGCTGGTACTAAGGCTTCTGTTGCTCACTCACTACCTGGGCTTTGAACTTGATTCGATGACCGTGGTGACCTTCACCCGCGAGTCGCGCAAGGACTTCATCAACAAACTGATCGAATTGTTTGCGCTCTGGGGTTTAGCCCTGAGCCTGAAACAGGCGCGGGAACTGGTGCGCACCTTTCACTCGCGGATTCTGCCGATGGTGCGCAGTCTGCCGGGATTTGAGCGCTTGCAGGCGTTCGAGAACCTCAGCGACCGAATTCAGGGTGCTGACGAAGAGGTCGACAGCAATCCATTCGATTTGCGGATCAACGACGCTCAGCGCCGCCAGCTCAATGCCTGTTACCACCGGTTGTTCACGGAAGACGAGCGTTTCCGTCAGCTCATTCAGCCGTTGGCCAAGGCGGGTTTGCAGCTCAAGGAGCTGGAACGCGATCACCCGGACGTGCAAAAGCGCATGGCGGTGACAGAGTTGGCGGCCAAGCGCGATGAAGAGCTGTGCGATGCCATCGAAGACTTGTGGTTTCGCGCAGGTGCCTGGCCGATCAAAGGCATCGAGCCCAGCCGGCAAACGTTCGAGATCAACGGTTCGACCTTTCACTGCCATGGCTACATTCCCAGCCTCGATGCCTGGGTGATGCTCGGGTTTGATCCTCGGGAAAACCCGCAGATCTGCCGACCCAATGCCAGGCTCGGGGTGCGTGCTGAGTGGGCAGTCAAGCGCACCCTGTTTCAAGCTTTCTGTCGTAAGCCATTGATTTGGTTGGATAGTTACGAAGCTTCGAAGCGGGTCTTGTCGACGTTGGCAGGCGACGCGAGCGCCGGTCCAGGCTTCGATTACAAGGTCAAAGGTGAGCTGGTTTCGGCGCCGCTGCTGGACTGCTTTGTCGCGGCGGCCGGCTTCATCGAAAACCTCGGGCTGGACGTGCCGGACGCTGTCGGCCGGATGAGTTTTGCCAAGGATGATCCGGACCGGTTCTTCTTTGAGGCGCTGAGCCTGTTCTGGCGTGCCCTGGAAGATCATTTGCTCGATCAGAAACCGCCGGTGATGACCTATAACCGGATGTTTGCGCTGTTCAGCGAACATTCGCCAGAGAACCTCAAACTGCTCAGTGACGAGCTGCTGCGCCCCATGTCGCACTTGATGATCGACGAGTTTCAGGACGTTTCGCCGCAAATCGTCTCCTGGATCCGTGCCAGTCTGGCGGAAATCCGCAGTCGTGGCCCGGCGATGCATGTTGGGCGAGGCGCGCAGCGTTCGTCGTTGCTGTGTGTGGGCGATGACTGGCAGTCGATCTACGGCTGGCGTGGCAGTTCACCGAGTTATTTCATGGAATTCAACAAGGAATTCCCTTCACCGGGCACTACACGGGTGATGCTCAGCGACAATTACCGCAGTCATCAACACATCATCGATGCCGCTGAACACATCGTCCGTGCAGCGCCGGCAATCCCGGGCAAAAAAGCCAAAGCCAGCGGCGCCCCCAAGGCCTTGCAGCCGGTGAGCGTGCTGGAACGCGATGATCAGGCTTTGGGGCTGCGCCTGGCCGAACACTACAATCGCGGCGACTCAATCTTGATGCTGTATCGAAAAAGCAGTGATAAGTCATTGATTGAACAGCATATTCAGTCTGTAGTTAATGTTGATTCGAGCTTGCCGTATGAAGCGCGACGCCTGAAACAACTGACTTACCACAGTGCCAAGGGACTGCAGGCCGATGCGGTGTTTCTGCTGGGTGACTGCCAGCACCTGACCAGTTCTCCGTACAAAAACCAGGTGTATCGCATGGCTGGCCTGGGCAAGGCTGGCGACAGTGAGCCCTATGACACGGCGCAAAAGGACGAGATATTGCGGCTGGCGTATGTCGGCATCACCCGGGCGGTCAGCCATTGCTATTGGTACGTCGAGCCGCAGGACGCTCAGTCAGTCAATATGCCGAGAGCGTCTGACCGGGTGGCCCAGGACAAGGCATTCTTCGTCGATCAGCGGAAGCAGCCGCAGACTGCGTGATGCACGTCCGCGCACAAAAAAGCCCGCCGGAATTGGCGGGCTTTTTCATAAAAAAACAAAGGCTTAAGCGTAACTCTTGAGAGACTCTGGAGGAATGAAAGTCTCCAGTTCGTCTTCCACGGCTTCGATGATTCGTTCGACATCGGCCGCGTTCATCACCGTGGCGCAGGGAATGCCGGCGATGGCGATCACGGTTTCACCGCTGGCACGATCGAACAGTCGGGCAATCATGCTGCCCGGCGCATCCATCGTCGCTTCAAAACCCATTGGATGAAAATGCCAGCGCATCAACTGGCACGCGTTGGGGAAGGTGACTTTACTGGAACCTTTATTCATGTGTTGCCCGCCTTCTTCATCGAGCGATTCCTTTTGCTCATGTTAGGTGGGAAGAGCCTTCATTGGCTCAACCGGTCAGTGACGTTAAAAGTAGCATCCGCATGTGAATTTTCCGTGAGCTTTTTCAGTTCATTTTGCGATTGCTGCGCATTTTTTGATGTAAGTCACGCCTCCATCACTCATCGCCAAAAGGCCAGTACGGTTTACTGATTGATCGTCAGGATGAAGTTGGGCAAGCTCGGTGCTTTTGCGCAGAGCCCTTTATGCATGTCGACGACGACGGCCCAGAACAGACCCCGGCCACGGCCGCTACGGTCATGCGCTATCACTTGAGCTGGAAACATCGCGACCTGGACAGCGTCATGGCGTTGTACCACCCGGACGTTCAGTACAACGATTTCTTTCAGAACCGGGTGCTCGGTTTTGATGAGTTACGTGAGTACGTGCGTGTCAGCATGCCGCGAGAATCCGACGAAGCGCTGGAGCATTGCGACCGGATCCGCGTGGATGGCAACACTGCCTACATTCAGTACGAAGTGACCTTGCGCGGTGGCGACGGACTGGTGTCGTTTCGTTCCAGTGAAGCGATCACGGTGAAGGACGGCCTGATCTGGCGGGTCAACGAATACGCCTCGCTGGTTCGCACGCCAACCAGTGGCACCGTCGCTCCCAGCCAGCGTCCGGCAGTGAGTCGACTGGGCCTGTCACCGCGCCAGATCAGTTTCATGGCCGAAGACCTGCAGCAATATTTCGAACGGCAACAGCCTTACCTCGATCCCGAGCTGGATCTGCAACGGGTGGCGAAGGAGTGCGGGTACAGCCGCAATCAGATTTCCTACCTGCTCAATCAGGTGCTGGGGCAGAGCTTCTATCGATACGTCAACCAGGCGCGCCTGCAGCATTTGCTCAAGTCACTGGATCACGCCACGCCACCGCTGCGTATCGATGAACTGGCATTTGCCGCCGGTTTCAACTCGCTGTCGGCATTCTACAGTTGCTTTCGCCAGCACACCGGCCAGTCGCCGAAGGCCTACGCCAAACAAATTTCTTTGCGGGCACGCGCGCAAGACAGCCGTTGAAGACTCGCACTAGGATCGACGCCATCGAAGGTTTTCAGTGGCGGAGTCTTGCATGCCGGCGTGGCGCACTATCAGTTTGTGGATGGATCAACTCGACGAGCCGCTGATCGCGCGGCCGGCGTTGGAACAGGATCTGGATGTCGACGTCGCCATCATCGGCGCCGGCTACACCGGGCTGTGGACCGCGTACTACCTGAAAAAACTCGCGCCGGGTCTGGATATCGCCATCATCGAGGCGCAAACCGCCGGTTTTGGTGCGTCCGGGCGCAATGGTGGCTGGCTGATGGGCAATCTGCTGGGCGAGGATCGACTGCTCGCCGGCCTCTCGCCACAACAACGCCGCGCCTCTTTTGATCTGCTGCACAGCATCCCCGATGAAGTGGAAGTTGTCCTCGAACGTGAGGGTATCGACTGCGATTATCGCAAGGGCGGGGTGCTGTACTGCGCCGCTCGCTACCCGGAACAGGAAGCCAGCCTGCGCGAATACCTCGACAAACTGCACGCCCAAGGCCTGACCGACAACGATTACCGCTGGCTGGGCCCCGAACAACTGGCGCAACAGATTCGCGTGGCAAAACCCTACGGCGGCATCTATGCGCCGCACGTGGCGACGATTCACCCGGCGAAGCTGGTGCGCGGTCTGGCGCGTACCGTGCAGAACATGGGCGTGAAGATCTACGAAAACAGCCCGGTCACGCACTGGCAGTCCGGTAGTTTGCGCACGGCCAGGGCCAGTGTGCGCAGCCGCTGGATCGTGCCGGCCGTTGAAGGCTATTCGGTAACGCTGCCGCCGCTGGGCCGCTATCAGTTGCCGGTGCAAAGTCTGATTGTCGCCACCGAACCGCTGTCGGCTGCGACCTGGGATGAAATCGGCCTCAACCGTGGCCAGGCCTTCAGCGAGTTCAGCCGTCAGGTCACTTATGGCCAGCGCAGTGCCGATAATCGCCTGATCTTCGGCGCTCGCGGGGGCTACCAGTTCGCCGGCAAGTTGCGCCACAACTTCGATCTGACCCGCGATGAAGTCGAACTGCGGCGCTATCTGTTCGGCGAGCTGTTCCCGCAACTGAAAAACGTGCAAATCACCCACGCCTGGGGCGGCAACCTCGGCATGTCACGGCATTTCAAGCCGCACATGCTTTGCGATCGGGCCAATGGCATCGCGTTGTCCGGCGGTTATGGCGGGGAAGGCGTGGGTGCCAGCAACCTCGGCGGCCGCACCCTGGCCGATCTGATTCTGGAGCGCGACACCGAACTGGTGCACCAGCCGTGGGTGCTGCAGGACGGCGGGATTCATGCGTTGCGCGCCTGGGAGCCGGAACCGTGCCGCTGGCTCGGTTACAACGCGATCATCAAAAGTTTTGTCCACGAAGACCAGACCCTGGCTAATCCGGCCACCGCACCGTGGCGGCGCAAGCTCGCCAGTCAAGTCGCGGGCTTCATGGAAGGTTTCATGCACTAACCGCCGTTTTCTTCACAAGACAGGTCACACCCATGAGCATTACGCAGTTCAAGAACACCGCCAGCCTGCAACTGGACGAATCCAACCCGGTCGCCGTGCCGATCGGCGAGCCGGTCGCGATGGCCTCGACCACCAGCGTCGAGCGCGACGACGGCGTCGAAACCGGCGTCTGGGAATGCACCCCGGGGCGCTGGCGCCGGCAGATCACCGCGCAGGAGTTCTGCCATTTCATTTCCGGGCGTTGCACGTTCACCCCGGACGACGGCGGTGAAACCCTGCACATACAAGGTGGCGACGCACTGATGTTGCCGGCCAACACGCTCGGTATCTGGGATATCCAGGAGACGGTGCGCAAGACCTACGTGCTGATTTTCTGATTGTTTGATCCTTTGATTGCCTGCCAACAAAAATAGCCACCACAGGAATCACCTCATGATCCAGAAAACCCTCGCTCTGGCGCCGCTGCTGCTGGCTGCCTCCATTAGCCATGCCGCCGAAACGGTGAAGATTTACAACTGGTCCGATTACATCGCGCCGGATACCACGAAAAACTTTCAGAAAGACACCGGCATCGGCGTCACCTACGACGTCTATGACAGCAACGAAACCCTCGACGGCAAGTTGATGACCGGTAAATCCGGTTACGACGTCGTGTTCCCGTCCAACCACTTCATGGCGCGGCAGATCCAGGGCGGGGCGCTGAAGAAGCTCGACAAGAGCCAGTTGCCGAACTGGAAGAACCTCAACCCGGTGTTGCTCAAGGCCTTGCAGGTCAATGACCCGGATAACGAGCACGGTTTTCCGTACCTGTGGGGCAGTACCGGGATCGGCTACAACGTCGCCAAGGTCAAAGCGGTGCTGGGCGACAACGCGCCGGTGGATTCCTGGGACCTGATTTTCAAACCCGAGTACATGGAAAAGCTGCAGAAGTGCGGTGTCGCGATCCTCGACAACGGTCCGGAATTGTTGCCGGCGGCACTCAACTACCTGGGTTTGCCACCGCATAGCAAGAACCCCGAGGATTACAAGAAAGCCGAAGCACTGCTGATGAAAGTGCGGCCGTATGTCAGCTACTTCCACTCCTCGAAATACACCAGCGACCTGGCCAATGGCGATATCTGCGTGGCGGTCGGCTTTTCCGGCGACATCCTGCAAGCGGAAAATCGCGCCAAAGAAGCGAAGAACGGCATCGACATTGGTTACGCGATTCCCAAGGAGGGCGCGGCAATCTGGTTCGACATGGTCGCCATGCCCGCCGATGCGCCGGACGAAAAGGCGGGGTACGCGTTCATGAACTACCTGCTGCGCCCGGACGTGATGGCCGGCATCAGCAATTACGTGCACTACGCCAATGGCAACCAGCAGGCCGACGGGCTTATCGACCCGGCCATCAAAAGTGACACCAAGGTCTATCCGAGCCCGGAGATGATGGGCAAGCTGTTTGCGCTGGAAGCCATGCCGCTGAACATCGACCGGATCCGCACCCGTGTCTGGAACAAAATCCGTACCGGTAGCTGAGCCAACCCCAAACCCTGTAGGAGCTGCCGCAGGCTGCGATCTTTGATTTTAAAATCGAAAGATCGCAGCCTGCGGCAGCTCCTACAGAAAATCGCGTTAATTTAGTTGATATCAATACACTGGCATTGCACTAATAGAGTGCAGGAAAGTGAGACGCGTCTAACAAAAAACAACTTACCAATATTTAATATTTAAATAGAAAATCGTCAGACAATTGGGGGCGGTGAAACCGGGTAAAACAATCTTTCGACCCCGCAGGCTTTGTTTACGGTAGTTTTGCGCAACAGTGCAATTTGATCTCAAAAAAAGGCTAGACGTATGATTTCAAATTGTGTCAGGTTCGTTACGCCTTCATTGGGCGAGTGATAGGACGATCTCGCCAGGGATCGTCGCTATCTGACAAAAACTGTTCCATTGCTAAACAAGGAAGTGTGTTTATGTCGAAAGTAAAAGCTAACGCTATTGATATCACCGCAGACACATTCGTGCCTGTGGGTGCAGTGCAGTCTCTGGCGGCAACCAGTTCCGCCTGGAATCAGATCAATAGCTTCAGCCATCAATACGATCGTGGCGGCAACCTCACGGTCAATGGCAAACCCTCCTTCTCGGTGGATCAAGCCGCCACCCAACTGCTGCGAGACGGTGCTTCCTGGCACGACCTCGACAACAGCGGCAAGATCGAACTGACCTACACTTTTCTGACCGCCAAAACCGCTAACTTCAGCGGTCTGGGCGTCACCGGTTTCAGTCAGTTCAGCTCCCTGCAGAAGGCCCAGGCCGTGCTCGCCATGCAATCCTGGGCGGATGTCGCCAACGTGACGTTCACCGAAGCTTCCCGTGGTGGCGACGGTCACATGACCTTCGGCAACTACAGCGGCGGCCAGGAAGGCGCGGCGGCGTTTGCGTTCCTGCCAGGCACCGAGCCAGGTTATGACGGTCAGTCCTGGTATCTGACCGGCAGTGGCTACGACGTCAACAAAACCCCGGGTCTGAACAATTACGGGCGTCAGACCCTGACGCACGAAATCGGCCACACCCTGGGCCTGTCTCACCCTGGCGACTACAACGCCGGCGAAGGCAACCCGACTTACAAGGATGCTTCCTACGGGCAAGACACCCGCGGTTACAGCCTCATGAGTTACTGGAGTGAAAGCAACACCGCCCAGAACTTCAGCAAGGGCGGTGTGGAAGCCTATGCCTCCGGCCCGCTGATGGACGACATTGCCGCGATCCAGAAGCTGTACGGCGCCAACCTGACGACCCGTACCGGTGACACCACCTACGGCTTCAACTCCAACGCCGGTCGCGATTTCCTCAGCGCCTCGTCGTCGAGCGACAAGCTGGTGTTCTCGGTGTGGGATGCGGGCGGCAAGGACACCTTCGACTTCTCGGGTTTCACCCAGAACCAGAAGATCAACCTCAATGAAGCCTCGTTCTCCGACGTGGGCGGCATGATCGGTAACGTATCCATCGCCAAGGGTGTGACCATCGAGAACGCCATCGGCGGTTCGGGCAACGACCTGCTGATCGGTAACAGTGCGTCCAACGAGCTCAAGGGCGGTGCCGGCAACGACATCATCTACGGCGCCGGTGGCGCGGATAAACTGTGGGGCGGTTCGGGTTCGGACACTTTCGTGTTCGCCTCCAGCTCCGACTCCAAGCCGGGTGCAATCGACCAGATCCTCGATTTCGTCAGCGGTCTGGACAAAATCGACCTGAGCGCCATCACCAACGGCTCCGGCCTGCACTTTGTCAGCAGCTTCACCGGTTCGGCCGGCGACGCGATCCTGACCTCGTCGGGCGGCAACAGCCTGTTGTCGGTGGACTTCTCCGGGCACGGCGTGGCGGACTTCCAGGTCAGCACCGTTGGCCAGGCAGCAACCAGCGACATCGTGGCGTGATGTAAACGGGAAAGCGGCGCTTGATGCGTCGCTTTCTTTGCTTGCATCGTGTTGATTGCTGGGCAAGGCTAGGTGCCGGAGCGAATTTTCTGATGATCCGTAAAGTTTTTACCTACAAGGGAATGGCGTGGCTTTCGGCGGCGCTGATCATGATTTCTGGAGAAGCAACCATGGCAAGCAGCCTCAGACTGGAAGACCCCTCCGTGTTCGCCGGGCAGTGGCAGGCGATTCTGACTGCACCCGATGACGCCCCAGAGGCGCAGGCATTGCAGGATAAACCCTCGAACACCTGTCTGATCGATCTGGAACCCAACCAGACACTGGGCAAGGGCGCCGAATGCCTGGGGGCATGGCTTGAGCAAGCGCCAGTCGGCTGGTTTCCTGATCCGGACGGCTTGTCGATTACCGGCAAGGAAGGTTCAAGAATCCAGTTCTTCAGCCGACAACGTGATGGGCTTTATCTGAGCACTTTGAAGTCGGGGCTGGTGATTACGCTGACGCGCCATACACCGCAGCCGTGAACAACGGCACCGACTGAGCGGTTGACTATAAGGTTTGATGTTGCAGTTATAAGCAACAGCTCAATGCAACGACTGGCGTTGAACTGTTGAAAGTTGTTATTGAAGTGTAAATGCAAGTTGAAAGAACCCGTCCGGTCTGTGCACGGATAATTAATAGAAGCGTCTCGCCAAAGAATGGCGGGGATTACATTCAGGAATAATCAATGAAGATGGCGAAGGCCCCAGCCACCGCTCCCTTATTCAAGGCTTTGGGTGACTATAAAAGCATACTGATCAGCGTGGGGTGCTTTACCGCACTGATTAACGTGCTGATGCTGGTGCCCTCCATTTATATGCTGCAGGTCTACGACCGCGTGCTGTCTTCGCAGAACGAAACCACCCTGGCGATGCTGTCCTTGATGGTGGTCGGCTTCTTTGCCTTCATCGGCATGCTGGAAGTGGTGCGCAGCTTCATCGTGATCCGCATCGGCAGCCAACTGGAGCGCCGCTTCAACCTGCGGGTGTATCAGGCGGCGTTCGAACGCAACCTGTTCAAGGGCGAGGGCAACGCCGGGCAATCGCTGGGCGACCTGACCCACATTCGCCAATTTGTCACCGGGCCAGCCCTGTTCGCGTTTTTCGACGCGCCGTGGTTCCCGGTCTACCTGTTCGTGATTTACCTGTTCAACGTCTGGCTCGGGGTCCTCGCCACGGCGGGTGCGCTGCTGCTGATCGCGCTGGCGTGCCTCAACGAATACATGACCAAGAAGCCGCTGGGCGAAGCTGCCGGTTACTCGCAGAAATCCAGCCAACTGGCGACCAGTCACCTGCACAACGCCGAAACCATTCAGGCCATGGGCATGCTCGGTGCGTTGCGCAAGCGCTGGTTCGGCGTGCATTCGCGCTTCCTCGGTCTGCAGAATCAGGCCAGCGACACCGGTGCGGTGATCAGCTCGATCAGTAAAACCCTGCGCCTGTGCCTGCAATCGCTGGTGCTGGGTCTTGGCGCGTTGCTGGTGATCAAGGGCGACATAACGGCCGGGATGATGATCGCCGGTTCGATCCTGATGGGCCGGGTGCTGAGCCCGATCGATCAGTTGATCGCCGTCTGGAAACAGTGGAGCGGGGCGAAGCTCGCCTACCGCCGTCTGGATGCCTTGCTGCAGGCGTTCCCGCCGAGCGACGAGGCCATGGCGTTGCCTGCGCCAAAGGGCCAGATTGCCTTTGAGCAAGTCAGTGCCGGCCCTCCGGGGCAGCGCGCGGCGACCCTGCACATGGTCAACTTCGCGATTGGCGCGGGCGAAGTGCTGGGCGTGCTCGGTGCTTCCGGGTCCGGCAAGTCGACCCTGGCCCGAGTGCTGGTCGGCGTGTGGCCGACCCTGGGTGGCACCGTGCGCCTGGACGGTGCCGACATCCATCGCTGGAACCGCGACGAGCTCGGCCCCTATATCGGCTACCTGCCACAAGACATCGAACTGTTCAGCGGCAGCATCGCCGAAAACATTGCCCGGTTCAGTGAAGCCAACCCGGAAAAGGTCGTGGCTGCCGCGCAACAGGCTGGCGTGCACGAGATGATTCTGCGGATGCCGCAAGGTTATGACACACAGTTGGGCGAGGACGGCAGCGGTCTGTCCGGCGGACAGAAGCAGCGTGTCGCATTGGCGCGCGCCCTGTATGGCGACCCGAGCCTGGTGGTGCTGGATGAGCCGAACTCCAATCTCGACACCGTCGGTGAGGCCGCGCTGGCCAGCGCCATCGCCCAGCTCAAGGCCAAGGGCACGACCGTGGTGCTGGTCACACACCGCTCTTCGGTACTGGCCCAGGCCGACAAGTTGCTGGTGCTCAACGACGGTCGTCTGCAGGCATTCGGCAACAGCCAGGATGTACTCAAGGCGCTGTCCGGCGCTCAGGAACAATCACGGGAAAAATCTGCGCAGGCACCGGGCGGGCTCAGCATGAGCCGGCAGTACCAGCCCACGACAAGGAATTCGGGTGTATGAGCAGCGCCAGCATGAACACTGAAAACGAAGCCTCCATGGAACACGCATACGTCACCGAGCGCCCGGAGCGCGATGCGAAATTCTTCGCGCGCATGGGCTGGATTCTGGCCATCGTCGGCGCCGGCAGTTTCTTCACCTGGGCCGCACTGGCGCCGCTGGATCAAGGCATTCCGGTGCAGGGCACCGTGGTGGTGTCGGGCAAGCGCAAAGCCGTGCAGTCAATGAGTGCCGGCGTGGTCAGCCGGATTCTGGTGCGCGAAGGCGAGATCGTGAAACAGGGCCAGCCACTGTTCCGCCTCGACCAGACCCAGGTCGCGGCCGACGTGCAGTCGCTGCAAGCCCAGTACCGCATGGCGTGGGCCAGCCTCGCGCGCTGGCAGGCCGAGCGCGATAACCTCAAGCAGGTGACCTTTCCGGCAGAGTTGAGCAATGATCCGGATCCGCGTCTGGCGCTGGTCCTTGAAGGCCAGCGTCAACTGTTCAGCAGCCGCCGTGAAGCGTTTTACCGCGAGCAGGCCGGTCTGCGCGCCAGCATCGAAGGTGCCACCGCGCAACTGGCGGGCATGCGTCGCGCCCGCACCGACCTCAACGCCCAGGCCGATTCGCTGCAGCAACAACTGAGCAACCTGCAGCCGCTGGCGGACAACGGCTACATCCCGCGCAACCGCTTGATGGAGTACCAGCGGCAGCTGTCGCAAGTGCAGCAGCAACTGGCGGAAAACACCGGTGAAAGCGGCCGGGTAGAGCAGGGCATCCTCGAATCGCGCCTGAAGCTGCAACAGCATGGCGAGGAATATCAGAAGGAAGTGCGCACGCAACTGGCCGACGCGCAGCTCAAAAGCGTGACCCTGTCCGAGCAACTGACTTCGGCCGGTTTCGACTTGCAGCACAGCGAGATCCTCGCCACCGCCGACGGCGTGGCGGTCAACCTTGGCGTGCACACCGAAGGCGCCGTGGTGCGTCAGGGCGAAACCCTGCTGGAGATCGTCCCGCAAGGCACCACCCTGGAAGTCGAAGGGCACTTGCCGATCAACTTGATCGACAAGGTCGGCACGCATCTGCCGGTCGATATCCTGTTCACCGCGTTCAACCAGAGCAAGACCCCGCGTGTACCGGGTGAGGTCAGCCTGATTTCCGCCGACCAGATGGTCGACGAGAAAACCGGCGTGCCGTACTACGTGTTGCGCAGCAGCGTCAGTGATCAGGCGATGGAAAAACTCCACGGCCTGGTGATCAAGCCCGGTATGCCGGCGGAAATGTTCGTGCGCACGGGCGAACGTTCACTGCTCAACTACCTGTTCAAACCGCTGCTCGATCGGGCCGGCTCCGCGTTGACCGAAGAATAAGGATGTTCGGCTGTATGAATAAGCTTTCGATGTTGGGGGCGGCGTTCGCGCTGCTCGCAGGAAACAGCGCACTGGCGGCCATGGGGCCATTCGAGGTCTACGAACAGGCATTGCGCAACGATCCGGTGTTCCTCGGCGCGATCAAGGAGCGCGACGCGGGCCTGGAAAACCGCATCATCGGCCGCGCCGGGCTGTTGCCGAGACTGGGTTACAACTACAACCGGGGTCACAACACCTCGAAGGCCACGCAACTGACCGCTCGCGGCAACCTGACCGAAGACCGCAACTACAACAGCTACGGCTCGACCCTGACCTTGCAGCAACCGTTGCTCGACTACGAAGCTTATGCGGCGTATCGCAAAGGCGTGGCGCAGTCGCTGTTCGCCGACGAGGCGTTTCGCGGCAAGAGTCAGGAGCTGCTGGTACGGGTGCTGGACAACTACACCAAGGCCTTGTTCGCCCAGGATCAGATCGATATCGCCCAGGCCAAGAAGAAGGCTTACGAGCAGCAGTTCCAGCAGAACGAACACATGTTCAAACAGGGCGAGGGCACGCGCACCGACATTCTGGAAGCCGAGTCGCGCTACGAACTGGCGACCGCCGAAGAGATCGAGGCGCGCAACGAGCAGGACGCCGCGCTGCGTGAACTGGGCGCGCTGGTCGGCGTGCAGACGGTGGATATCAGCGAGCTGGCACCACTGGATCAGAACTTCCAGACCTTTGCGTTGATGCCGGCCAACTACGACACCTGGCATGAGCTGGCGATCAGCAACAACCCCAACCTGGCGTCGCAACGGCAAGCGGTAGAAGTGGCCAAGTACGAAGTCGAGCGCAACCGCGCCGGGCACCTGCCGAAAGTCAGTGCCTATGCGTCGATCCGCAAGACTGAATCGGACAGCGGCAACACCTATAACCAGCGCTATGACACCAACACCATCGGCTTTGAAGTCAACGTGCCACTGTATGCCGGTGGCGGGGTGTCGGCCTCGACCCGTCAGGCCAGCCGCACCATGGAGCAGGCGGAATACGAACTCGACGGCAAGACCCGCGAAACCTTGATCGAACTGCGCCGCCAGTTCAGCGCCTGCCTGTCTGGCGTCAACAAGTTGCGTGCCTATCAGAAGGCCCTGGCGTCGGCTGAAGCGCTGGTGGTGTCGACCAAGCAAAGCATTCTTGGCGGTGAACGGACGAACCTCGATGCGCTGAACGCCGAACAGCAACTGTTTACTACCCGCCGCGATCTGGCTCAGGCGCGCTATGACTATTTGATGGCCTGGACCAAGCTGCATTACTACGCGGGGACCTTGAACGAACAGGATCTGGCGCGGGTGGATGAGGCCTTCGGACAAGGCCCGAAAACCCAGTAACACTGAAAATCCTGTAGGCGCTTGAAGCAGAGCAAAAGATCGCAGCCTGCGGCAGCTCCTACATTGAGCAAGAACTGGCTGAACAGTAATCCCTGTAGGAGCTGCCGAAGGCTGCGATCTTTTGATCTGGCTGTCAGTGCCTGCAAAACAATAAGAAAAGTGAGTGGTGAACATGGACGTACGCATCAAGCCGGCAGCGGTCGGCACCCTGTTGCTCGCAGTTTCCATCGCGCAAGCCCATGCGCAGTACCTTGAATCCGGCAAGCCCGGCGATCCCGCCAGTTGGCGCAGCGCCGAATTCCAGCGCGACTGGGGCCTGGCGCGGATGCAGGCCGATCAGGCTTACGCCGCCGGTATCACCGGCAAAGGCGTGAAGATCGGCGCCCTCGATTCCGGCTTCGATGCCGCCCACCCTGAGTTCGCCAGCGACCGCTACCACCCGGTGCTGGCGTCCGGCAGTTACGTCGACGGTTCGCTGTTCAGCGTCAATGGCACCCTCAACCCCAACAACGACTCCCATGGCACTCATGTGGTCGGCACCATGGGCGCCAGCCGTGACGGCACCGGCACGCACGGCGTGGCCTACAACGCACAGATCTACGTCGGCAACACCAACAACAACGACAGTTTTCTCTTCGGCCCCAAACCCGACCCGCGCTATTTCAAAGCCGCGTATGACGCGCTGGCCGCCGCCGGCGTACGTGCGATCAACAACAGTTGGGGCAGCCAGCCGCCGGATGTCAGTTACCGCACCCTGGCCGATCTGCACGCCGCGTACGCCCAGCACTGGAATCAGGGCACTTGGCTCGACGCGGCGGCGGACGTCTCGCGCCGTGGCGTGATCAACGTGTTCAGTGCCGGCAACAGCGGCTACCCGAACGCCAGCGTGCGCTCGGCGTTGCCGTACTTTCAGCCGGATCTGGAAGGCCACTGGCTGGCAGTCTCCGGGCTGGACCAAAGCAATCAGCAGAAGTACAACCAGTGCGGCATCGCCAAATACTGGTGCATCACCACGCCGGGGGCGAAGATCGACAGCACCATTCCGGGCGGCGGTTATGCGATCAAGTCCGGCACTTCAATGGCCGCGCCGCACGCCACCGGGGCCTTGGCGCTGGTGATGGAACGTTATCCGTACATGAACAACCAGCAGGCGCTCGACGTGCTGCTGACCACCGCCACGCAACTCGACGGGTCGGTCACCGATGCGCCGACCGAGCGGGTCGGCTGGGGCGTGGCCAACCTCGATCGGGCGATGCGCGGGCCGGGGCAACTGCTCGGCGCGTTCGATGCCAACCTGGCCGCCGGACAAAGCGATGTCTGGAGCAATGACATCTCCGATAAGGCCCTGATTCAGCGCCAGCGCGAAGACCTCGCCGAACACCGCGCCTGGCAGCAGACCCTGCAGGACAAAGGCTGGCAAAACGGTATTCCGGCCGGCGCCAGTCAGCAGGATCAGACCAACTACGCGGTCGGTATGGCGCGTGATGCCGCAGCGGCGACGCGGGTCTATCAGGGCAGCCTGATCAAGTCCGGGGCAGGGCGCTTGTTGCTGACCGGTGACAACACCTTCCGTGGCCCGACCACGGTCAATGGCGGCTTGCTCAGCGTCAACGGCTCGCTGGCCTCGGCGGTGACCGTCAACGACAGCGGCACCCTCGGCGGTTCGGGTCGGATCGCCTCGTTGAACGCCAACAGCGGCGGCCGCGTGGCACCGGGCAACTCCATCGGCACGTTGAACGTGACCGGTGACGTGACCTTCGCGCCAGGCTCGACCTACGCGGTCGAGCTGTCGCCGACCAGCAGCGACCGCATCGTCGCCGGCGGCAGCGCGAGCATCAGCGGTGCCACGGTCAGCCTGTCGCTGGAAAACAGCCCGACCCTGCTCAGCACCACTCAAGCGCGCAGCCTGCTTGGGCATTCGTACGACATTCTGCAAGCAGCCGGCGGCATTCAGGGTCAGTTCGGCGCGGTGCTGCCGGACTATCTGTTTATCGGCGGCAACCTCGACTACGCGGCCAACGCCATTCAGCTCGACATCCAGCGCAATGCGACCTCGTTCGCCAGCGTCGGGCGGACCCCGAATCAGCGTGCGGTGGCGACTGCAGTCGAAGGTTTGGGCGCCGGCAACTCGGTGTACGAAAGCTTGCTGCTGTCAGCGTCTGCAGCTTCGGCGCAACAGGCGTTCCAGCAACTCAGCGGGGAAATCTACCCGGCACTGGGCTCGATGCTGATCAATGACAGCCGCCAGTTGCGCGACGCGGTCGGCGAACGTCTGCACGATGCCAACGCCACGCCAGGCAATGGCTGGATCAAGGCCCTTGGCGCCTGGGGTTCGACCGACGCCGGTAACGACACTTCGCGCTACAGCACCTCGATCGGCGGCTTGCTCGCCGGTGTCGACGGCGCGCTGGATGAGCAGACGCGCATCGGTCTGGTCACCGGTTACAGCGACAGCTCGCTGAACATGGGCTCGGACACGCACTCGTCGGCCAAGGTCGACAGCTATCACCTCGGCGCTTACGCCGGTCACGACATCGGCGCCTGGCGCCTGAGCACCGGCGCGGCCTACAGCTGGCATCGCGCCGATGTGAAACGCGATCTGCAATACGGCGACGTCAGCGCCAAACAGAAAGCCAAGGTCGATGCGGCCACCACCCAGGTCTTCGGTGAAGCGGCTTATCGCCTGAACATGCAACCGGTCGCGCTGGAGCCGTTCGCCAACCTCGCTTACGTGCATCTGAACACTGAAGGCTTTACCGAAAAGGGCGACGCGGCGGCGCTGAAAAGCTCCGGCGATCAGCGCGACGCAGTGCTCAGCACTCTCGGTGTACGGGCGGTCAAGCGCTTCAATCTGTCGACTCAACAGTCGCTGGATGTCAGTGGTCGTCTCGGCTGGCAGCACAGCCTGAGCGACATCGACGCCGAACAGCATCTGCGCTTTGCCAGCGGCAGCACACCGTATTCGGTCGAGAGTTCGGCACTGGTGCGTGACGCGGCGCTGGTCGGCGTACAAGCCAGCCTGGCGTTGAGCAAGGACGTGCGGGTCAACCTCGATTACAACGGACAACTGGCCAACCGCGAGAAGAGCCACGGCGTGGGGCTGAGCCTGAACTGGCAATTCTGACGGAGGGCGTGCGCGTATCCCTGTAGGAGCTGCCGAAGGCTGCGATCTTTTGACTTTGATTTTTTAACAACAAGATCAAAAGATCGCAGCCTGCGGCAGCTCCTACAGGGGGGATGTGAGCACACACCTGTGGTGAGGGGATTCATCCCCGATAGTCATCCGGGTGTGCGACTGCTGCGCAGTCGATCGGGGATAAATCCCCTCGCCACAAGCGTTATTTCCCGGGCCCGGGTGTGGGCCTGGTACACGGATTTTTCGCAACAACACTAAGGAAGGTCGCTGGATGAATAACAACAATACCCCCGCGCAAACGGGCGGTCGCTTCGCCATGAAAACCCTCAACTGCGCCGTACTCTGTGCGTTGACCACCTGGGGCACCGCGCACGCAGCGCCTTATGTGGAAAACGGCCGCAGCGGTGATCCCGCCAGTTGGCGCAGCGCCGAGTTCCAGGCGGAATGGGGCCTGGGCGCCATCGGGGCGGATTCCGCTTACGCTGCCGGCTACACCGGTAAAGGCGTCAAACTGGGAATCTTTGACCAGCCGGTGTATGCCGCGCACCCGGAGTTCTCCGGCCCCAACAAAGTCGTGACCCTGGTCACCAGCGGGATCCGCGAATACACCGACCCGTACATCCCGGTCAAAGCCGGCGATGCGTTCCGCTATGACGGTTCGCCTTCGGTCGGCTCCGACGGCAAGCTCGGTGCCCACGGTACCCACGTCGGTGGCATCGCTGCCGGCAGCCGTGACGGCGGGCCGATGCACGGCGTGGCGTTCGGTGCGCAGATCATCAGCGCCGACAACGGCGACCCGGGCCCGGAAGACGGCATTGTCCGTGGCAACGACGGCGCGGTGTACAAGGCCGGCTGGGATGCGCTGATCGCCAGCGGCGCGCGGATCATCAACAACAGTTGGGGCATCGGCATCACTGACCGTTTCGACCTCGGTGGCCGCGACCCGGCGTATCCGCACTTCACCGTCAACGACGCGCAAGTGCAATTCAACGAAATCCGCACACTGCTCGGCACCAAGCCTGGCGGTGCCTACGACGGCGCGATTGCCGCCGCCCGCAGCGGCATCGTGACGATTTTTGCCGCCGGCAACGATTACAACCTGAACAATCCGGACGCCATCGCCGGCCTCGGCTACTTCGTGCCGGACATCGCGCCGAACTGGATCACCGTCGCCGCGTTGCAGAAGAACCCTGATCTGGCCAGCGCCAACCCGTACATCATGAGTACGTTCTCTTCGCGATGCGGTTACACCGCGAGCTTCTGCGTTTCGGCGCCGGGCACCAAGATCTTCAGCTCGATCATCGAAGGTACCAACGCCGACAACCTGACCACCGGCTACAAAAACTACAACGGCACCTCGATGGCGGCGCCGCACGTGGCCGGCTCGATGGCGGTGTTGATGGAGCGCTTCCCGTACATGACGGGTGACCAGGTCGCCACGGTGCTGCGTACCACCGCCACCGACCTCGGCGCACCGGGCATCGACGCCTTGTACGGCTGGGGCATGATCAACCTGCGCAAGGGCATTGATGGCCCGGCGATGTTCGTCACCGAACAGGACATCCCGGAGGAATTCCGCATTCAGGGTGCCTACGGTTCCGGGCAGTTTGTGGCGGACCTGCCGGGTATCGGCGCGATCATCGACAAGGGCAAACCGACCGAACGCGTCTGCATCGACATCACCTGCGGCCTCGACACCTGGCGCAACGACATTTCCGGACACGGCGGCCTGACCAAGCAGGGTATCGGCACGCTGGTGCTGACCGGCAACAACACTTACAGCGGCCCGACCCTGGTCAATCAGGGGCGCCTGGCGATCAATGGCTCGCTGGCGTCGGCGGTCACGGTCAACGACAGCGGCATCCTCGGCGGTAACGGCCGCATCGGCGCACTGACCGCGAAAAGCGGCGGTACCGTGGCGCCGGGCAACTCGATCGGCACGCTGAATGTCGCCGGTGACGTGACCTTCGAGCGCGGTTCGACCTACGCGGTGGAAGTGTCGCCGACCAGCAGCGACAAGATCGTTGCCGGTGGCCAAGCGCTGATCGATGGCGCCACGGTCAGTCTGTCGCTGGAAAACAGCCCGACCTTGCTGACCACGACTGAAGTGAAGAGCCTGCTCGGCACGCAGTTCAACATCCTGCAAGCGGCCGGTGGCATCCAAGGCCAGTTCGGGCAAGTGCTGCCGAACTACGCGTTCCTCGGCGGCACCCTGGCGTACTCGGCAAACGGCGTGCAACTCGACGTCGGGCGCAACGGCGCGTCGTTCGCCAGTGTCGGCCTGACGCCGAACCAGCGTGCGGTCGGTGCGGCTGCCGAGGGGCTGGGCGCGGGCAATGCGCTGTTCGAAACCCTGCTGCTGTCGCCGAGCGCGGCCTCGGCGCAACAGGCGTTCCAGCAACTGTCCGGCGAGATTCATCCCGCCATTGGGACGATGCTGATCAACGACAGTCGCTACCTGCGTGAAGCGGTGGGCGAGCGTCTGCGTGAGCGTGATCTGTTCAATGCCAACGCACCGACTGACGAGCGCAGCAACGCGTGGGTCAAGGTGCTGGGTTCGTGGGACAAAAGCGATGGCGGCCACGAAAACGCCGACGCCAACAGCTCCATCGGCGGCTTGCTGGCCGGTGTCGACGGCTTGATTGCTGAAGATACGCGTCTGGGTTTCGTTACCGGTTATAGCGACAGTTCGTTGAACATGGGCAGTGGCACGCATTCGTCGGCCTCGGTCGACAGCTATCACCTGGGTGCGTACCTGGGGCATCAGATCGATGCGTTGCGTCTGACCGCCGGTGCGGCTTACAGCTGGCACCGCGTGGACGTGAAGCGTGATCTGCAGTTCGCGGGCGTCAATGGCAAAGAGAAAACCAAGCACGATGCCGCGACCACTCAGGTGTTCACCGAAGCGGCTTACGATCTGCGTCTGCAACCGATGAATCTGGAGCCGTTCGCCAACCTGTCGTACGTGCACTTGAACACCGAGAGCTTCACCGAAAAGGGTGATGCCGCGGCGCTCAAGGGCGGCGAAGACAATCGCGACGTGGTGCTGTCGACCCTTGGTGTGCGTGCCAAGCGCAGCTTCGCGCTGTCGGACAAACATCAGCTGGAACTGGGCGCGACCCTCGGCTGGCAGCACAACCTGAGCAGTGTCGATGCTGACAGCCACCTGGCCTTCGCCAATGGCAACAGCGCGTTCACTGTGCAGAGTGTGTCGATGGATCGTGATGCGGCCGTGGTCGGCGTACGCGCCGGGCTGGCACTCAATCGCGATGTCCGGGTCAACCTGGACTACAACGGGCTGATCGGCAACAACGAGAAGGACCACGGTGTGGGTCTGACCCTCGACTGGCAGTTCTAAACGCGTGCCGGCAGTCCCTTGCGGGCTGCCGGTTTTGAAGGAAGAGAGAGCACAACATGGGATTGTTCGATTACAAAAATGCCGATGGCAAAGCGTTGTACAGCGATGCCATCGCCCTGACGCTGTATGCCTACACGCCCACCGGCCAGCCTTTGCCGGCCACCGCCTGGAATCCGCTCAGCGCCACGGCACTGGGGTATCAGGGCAAGGTCGGCGCGCAAGGCACGTTCTTCGGCGAGAAGGACGGCTTCACCAGCGCCGAGGCCGAAGTGCTTGGCAAGTACGATGCCGGCGGCAAATTGATCGGCATCGGCGTGGCCTTTCGCGGCACTGGCGGGCTGGGCTACAGCGACACCTTCGGCGACATGAAGAACAATTTGCTCGCCGCCATCGGCCCATCGGATTACGCGAGCAACTACGCGAAAAACGCCTTCGACAATCTGCTCAAGGCCGTCGCCGCGTTCGCGCTTGCCAACGGCATTGCCGCCAAGGACGTGCTGTTCAGCGGTCACAGCCTCGGTGGCCTCGGGGTCAACAGCGTGGCCGAGTTGAGCGCCAGCAACTGGGGCGGATTCTTCAAGGACGCCAACTACATCGCGTTCGCTTCACCGACCCAGAGCAGCACCGGCAATAACGTGTTGAACATCGGTTACGAAAACGATCCGGTGTTCCGCGCACTGGACGGCACCACGTTCAGCAGCGGGTCGCTGGGCAAGCACGACGGGCCGCATGAGTCGACCACCGATAACATCGTCAACTTCAATGACTACTACGCGTCCACCGCACAGAACCTGGTGCCGTTCAGCATCGTCAATCCGCTGAGCTGGTCGGCCCACGGCTCGTTGGGGTATGCCGATGGCTTGAACCGGGTAATCGACTCGAAGTTCTACAACCTGACGCACAAGGACTCGACCCTCATTGTCTCCAACCTGGAGGAAGCGTCCCGGGGCAAGACCTGGGTCGAGGACTTGGGGCGCAGCGGCGAACCGCACACCGGCAGCACTTTCATCATCGGCACCCAGAGCGGCGACTGGCTCAAGGGCGGGGCGGGTAACGACTTCCTCGAAGGCCTGGGCGGTGATGACCGGTTCCGCGATGACGGTGGCTTTAACATTCTGCTCGGTGGTCAGGGCCACAACACGTTCGAGCTGCAGAAACCGCTGCAGAATTTCAGCTTCGCCAACGACGGTGACGGCACGCTGTATGTGCGCGACGCCTACGGCGGCATCAGCATGACCCGCGACATCGGCGCGCTGGTGAGCAAGGAGTCGGGTTCGTGGTGGGGCAGCAAGGACATTACCTGGGGCGTCACGGCCAAGGGTTTGACCAATGGCAACGAGCTGACCCAGTACACCCATTCGCTCAATGGCGATGCGTACGGCAATGCGCTGCACGCCAGCGCCGACGGTGACTGGCTGTTCGGTCTGGGGGGCGATGACAAGCTGATCAGCGACAAGGGCCACGTGACCTTCGTGGGCGGCGCCGGCAATGACGTGATGACGGCGGTGGGCGGCAACAACACCTTCCTGTTCAGCGGCGCGTTCGGTTTCGACGCGATCAATGGCTACCAGGGCAGCGACAAACTGGTGTTCATGGGCGTCGAAGGCGCGGGGCAGGGCTATGACTACAAGCAGCATGTTGCCCAGTCCGGCGCTGATACGGTGCTGAAGATTGGCGAGTATGCCGTGACCCTGATCGGGGTGGGAGTGGCTAACCTGTCGGACTCGGCGTTCGTTTTCGCCTGATTAACCAGCCTCTGTAGGAGCTGCCGCAGGCTGCGATCTTTGATTTTGAATTTCAAGATCAAAAGATCGCAGCCTCGTTTCACTCGACAGCTCCTACACGGATTTATGGATGTAGGAGCTGCCGCAGGCTGCGATCTTTGATTTTGAATTTCAAGATCAAAAGATCGCAGCCTCGTTTCACTCGACAGCTCCTACACGGATTTATGGATGTAGGAGCTGTCGCAGGCTGCGATCTTTTGTTTTTGATTTTCAAGATCAAAAGATCGAAACCTTTATGCAAGTAGTACTGAAATGCTCCGGGGCGTGCCCGTGAGGGGCGCCCTGGCTGTGAGCTATCTCTGACAATTCCAACAAAAGAGAGGCAATAGCAATGGGTGTGTATGACTACAAGAACTTCGGCACAGCGGATTCCAAGGCATTGTTCAGCGATGCCATGGCGATCACGCTGTATTCCTATCACAACCTCGATAACGGCTTTGCCGCCGGTTATCAGCACAACGGTTTCGGCCTCGGCCTGCCCGCCACGTTGGTGACCGCGCTGCTCGGTGGCACCGATTCGCAAGGGGTGATCCCCGGCATTCCGTGGAACCCCGACTCGGAAAAACTCGCCCTCGACGCGGTGAAAAAGGCTGGCTGGACACCGATCACCGCCTCGCAACTGGGCTACGACGGCAAGACCGACGCCCGCGGAACCTTCTTCGGCGAGAAGGCCGGTTACACCACCGCTCAGGTGGAAATTCTCGGCAAGTACGACGCTCAGGGCCATCTCACGGAAATCGGCATCGCTTTTCGCGGCACCAGCGGCCCGCGGGAAAACCTGATCCTTGACTCCATCGGCGACGTGATCAACGACCTGCTGGCAGCTTTCGGCCCGAAGGACTACGCCAAGAATTACGTCGGCGAAGCGTTCGGCAATCTACTGAATGACGTGGTGGCGTTCGCCAAGGCCAATGGCCTCAGCGGCAAGGACGTGCTGGTCAGCGGCCACAGCCTCGGCGGACTGGCGGTCAACAGCATGGCCGACCTCAGCGGCGGCAAGTGGGGCGGATTCTTCGCCGATTCCAACTACATCGCCTACGCCTCACCGACCCAGAGCGGCACCGACAAGGTGCTCAATGTCGGTTACGAGAACGATCCGGTGTTCCGCGCCCTCGACGGCTCGACCTTCACCGGCGCCTCGGTCGGCGTGCACGACGCGCCCAAGGAATCGGCCACCGACAACATCGTCAGCTTCAACGATCACTACGCCTCGACCGCGTGGAATCTGCTGCCGTTCTCCATCCTCAACATCCCGACCTGGATCTCGCACCTGCCGACCGCTTACGGCGACGGCATGAACCGGATCATCGAGTCGAAGTTTTATGACCTGACCAGCAAGGACTCGACGATCATCGTCGCCAACCTGTCGGATCCGGCGCGGGCCAACACTTGGGTACAGGATCTGAACCGCAACGCCGAAACCCACAAGGGCAGCACGTTCATCATCGGCAGCGACAGCAACGACCTGATCCAGGGCGGCAGCGGCAATGACTACCTCGATGGGCGCGCCGGCAACGACACTTTCCGTGATGCTGGCGGTTACAACGTGATTCTCGGTGGCGCCGGCAACAACACCCTCGATTTGCAGCAGTCGGTGAGCAAGTTCGACTTTGCCAACGACGGCGCCGGCAACCTGTACATCCGCGACGCCAACGGCGGGATCAGCATCACCCGTGACATCGGCAGCATCGTCACCAAGGAGCCGGGCTTCCTCTGGGGGCTGTTCAAGGACGATGTAACCCACAGCGTCACGGCCAGCGGTTTGAAGGTCGGCAACAACGTCACGCAGTATGAGTCCAGCGTCAAAGGCACCAGTGGCGCCGATACGCTCAAGGCGCATGCCGGCGGTGACTGGCTGTTCGGCCTGGACGGCAACGACCACTTGATTGGTGGCACGGGTAACGACGTGTTTGTCGGTGGCGCCGGCAATGACCTGATGGAGTCCGGGGGCGGGGCGGATACGTTCCTGTTCAACGGCGCGTTCGGCCAGGATCGGGTGGTGGGTTTTACGGCCAACGACAAACTGGTGTTCCTTGGCGTACAGGGTGTGTTGCCCAATGATGACTTCCGCGCACATGCCTCGACGGTGGGGCAGGACACGGTACTGAAGTTTGGCGGGGATTCGGTGACGCTGGTTGGAGTGGCGCTGAATAGCCTCAGTGCCGATGGAATTGTGATCGCCTGAGGTTGAAGCGGCGTCTGTAAGGACGCCATCGCGGGCAAGCCCGCTCCCACAGGGTTTTGCGGCGTACACAAGCTTTGTGAACGGCCTATAACCTGTGGGAGCGGGCTTGCCCGCGATTGAAGGATTACTCGGTATCAAAAGTGACTCGATAGCCACACCCTGACTCAAAAGCTGTGCAAACAGCAAAAGCGGCCTAAAGCCAGCACGTGCCCACACGTTCTATAGCCAGCCGCCATTGAGTACAGGAGATGCACACGTGAGAAGGGTCAAGGGGTATGTCGGACTTGTCGGACTGGCGCTGTTATCGGCCAATGCCTGGGCCGATCTGCCGCCAACCTCGATTCTGAGCCGTTACGGCATCAGCAGCGATCAACTGCCGAAACCGGCGAAGACGGAAGCAATCGAACCGGTCGAAGAGAAAAGCCTGTTTCAGATCCAGCCCGAACAGCCGTTCGTGACCATTCGCCTGGGTGACGGCAAACAACAGCAGGCCACTGGCAATCTGAGCATTGACCGCATGACCCAGCAGGATCTGGAGCGCTGCCGACGTCTGCAAGCCGAGCTGGCGCGCCGGGGTGAACAGTATTTCAGCTGTGATCACAGCCTTGTGGGCTTGCCTGCTTCCGAATAACCCACACAGATCCCGCTCTCCCTGTAGGAGCTGCCGCAGGCTGCGATCTTTTGATCTTGTTTTTAAAATCAAAAGATCGCAGCCTGCGGCAGCTCCTACAGGTAAAGCGGGGTGTCAGTCTTCCTTGCGTACGGTCGCCACTTCATCGGAGCGGACCTTCACCTTAGTCCCGGAAATGTCCTCGAACTCATAGAATCCGTCCTTGTTCTTGGTTTTCGGCATGTCCTTGGTCAAATACTGGGTGCCGTTCTGCAAGGTCACCACGGTCGGTGTCGAGCAGCCGGCCAATGCCAGAAAGGCTGCTACCGCCAGGGGAAGACCCAGAGTCTTGATATTCATACCCACCTCAAATACCTCATTCCATATGAATTGACCGTATCCGGTCTCTAACGCGGTTGGTGCCATCGAACCGGGAAAAGTTCGATGGCACCCTGAAAAAATCCCGATTGCCGCTGCCATTGATCTTTTTCCGTTTGCACGCGACCGGGCAGAGCTGGTATCTGTACGCATAACCAGTACTCGCTCGCCATGGCCCTGAATTCCCGTGACTGCCAACCCACTCGACGATCCGTTCTATTACCTCAACAACTTCCGGCAAGTGCTTGATTGGCTTGAGCTTCGCTATGCCGATGTGATGAGCGAATCCGAGCATGGCTTCATCCGCGACTTCAAGATCTTGCCGCGCGCTTCGCAGGGGCTGCTGGTGCGCATGGTCATGCGCAAGGGCGTGCATTTTCGCCTCGGCAAACTCAATTACCCGGAAATCGGCGACATCAGCGACGCTGCGCAGCCATTGTTGAGTCACGGCTGGCTCGACGATCAGGCTCTGTTGAGCGTGGCCGAGGTGTTCGACGTGTTGCTCAAGGCTGAACTGCTGCAGGCGTTCGGCCAGTTCATCGAACAGCCCAAGGGGCGCAAGGACGACTGGCTGCCGGTGCTGGCCGGGCAATTCAGCGAGTCGCGCAGCCTCTCCGATTGGGCACCGACGCTCGGCGACCGCTTGCTCAGCCTGACCATCATGGACCTGTGCGACCGTCTGCGTCTGATGTTCTTCGGCAACCTGTACCAGGACTGGTCGGAATTCGTCCTCGCTGACCTCGGCATCTTTACCTACGAAAAAGTCGAATTCTGCGCCGACTCCCGTGGCCTGCGCAGCCGCGAAGACGTGGACGCCTGCCTGTTCCTGCATCAGTGCCAGCAACGCTTTGAAGCGGGTGAGCCGTTGGAAGCCATTGTCGAGCAGGTCAGCGCACTGCAATTCGACAACCCGTGGCTGCAACGGCGACGCGGCAAGGTGTTGTTCCAGATCGGCCAGTATTGCGAACGCATCACTGAGTTCGCCCTGGCGCTGAGCATTTACCGCGATTGTGCCTACCCCGGCGCCCGTCAGCGAATGATCCGCGTGCTGGAGCGCTGCGGCGAATACGCACGGGCGCTGGAGCTCGCGACGCTTGCCGAACAGACGCCGGAAAGCGCCGCCGAACAACAGAGCCTGCAACGGATGTTGCCACGGCTGCGGCGCAAACTCGGCGGGCCGCCGCTCAAGCGGGCAGCGCCACGCCCGGTCGAGCGCCTCGATCTGCAACTGCCGCGCACTGATCCGGGATTGTCAGTGGAGTTCCATGTGCAAGCGCATCTGCACGAAGACAGCGGCCCGGTGCATTACGTCGAGAACAGCCTGATCAACTCGCTGTTCGGCCTGCTGTGCTGGCCGGCGATTTTCGCACCGTTGCCGGGGGCGTTCTTTCATCCGTTCCAGCGCGGGCCGGTGGATCTGCTCAATGAAGATTTTCAGCAACGCCGTGCCGAACTGTTCCAGGCCTGCCTCGACCAGCTCGACGACGGCCGTTACGCCGCAACCATTCGTGAGCGCTTCGTCGCCAAATGGGGCGTGCAGTCGCCGTTCGTGTTCTGGGGCGCGTTGAATGAGCAACTGCTGGAGCAGGCGCTGGCGTGCTTGCCTGCCCAGCACCTCAAGCACTGGTTCAATCGCCTGCTGCTCGACATCAAGGCCAACCGCGCCGGTATGCCCGACCTGATCCAGTTCTGGCCGCAGCACAAGACCTACCGGATGATCGAAGTCAAAGGCCCGGGTGACCGCCTGCAGGACAACCAGCTGCGCTGGCTGGAATTCTGCCACCAACACCAGATGCCGGTCGCCGTGTGCTACGTGCAATGGGCGGAGCAGAGCGCTTGAGCTACAGCATTGCCGTCCGCGCCCTGTGCGAGTTCACCGCCAAGACCGGCGACCTCGACCTGCGTTTTACCCCTTCGCCGACAGCGCTCGAAGGCATGCTCGGGCACCGTACCGTGGCTTCACGGCGCAGCGATAAATACCAAAGCGAGGTGGCGCTGGAAGGCGAGTTTCTGCAATTGAAAGTCAGGGGCAGGGCGGACGGCTACGACCCGGCGCAGAACTGCCTGGAAGAAGTCAAAACCTATCGCGGCGACCTCAGCAAGCAACCGGCCAACCATCGCCAGTTGCATTGGGCGCAGGCGAAAATCTACGGCTGGCTGATGTGCCGCAAGCTGGAGCTTGCGCAGATCAATCTGGCGCTGGTGTATTTCGACATCGTCAGCGAAAAGGAAACCTGTCTGGTCGAGGCCTTCAGTGCGCCGGTCTTGCAGGCGTTTTTCGAACAACAATGCCGGTTGTTCCTGAACTGGGCCGAGCAGGAAATGGCCCATCGCGAGGCGCGCAATCTGGCCGCACAGCAATTGGCCTTTCCCCATGCCGACTTTCGCCCCGGCCAACGGCATCTGGCCGAATCGGTGTTCAAGGCGGTCAGCACCGGCCGTTGTCTGATGGCCCAGGCACCCACCGGGATCGGCAAAACCCTCGGCACGTTGTTCCCTCTGCTCAAGGCGCTGGCGCCGCAGCAACTGGACAAGGTGTTTTTTCTGACCGCGAAGACCCCGGGGCGCAAACTGGCGCTGGATGCCAGTCAGGTGTTATTCGATCAAGCGCAACATTTGCCGCTGCGGGTGCTGGAGATGGTCGCCCGGGACAAGGCTTGCGAACACCCGGACAAAGCCTGTCACGGCGAATCCTGCCCGTTGGCCCAGGGCTTCTATGATCGCCTGCCCGCCGCCCGGCAAGCGGCCAGCCGGATCAATCTGCTCGATCAGGCGGCGATGCGCGAAGTGGCCCGTCAGCACACGGTTTGCCCGTATTACCTGAGCCAGGAGATGGCGCGCTGGGCCGACGTGGTGGTAGCGGACTACAACTATTACTTCGATTTCAGTGCGCTGCTGTTCGGTCTGGCTCAGCTCAACCAGTGGAAAGTCGCGGTGCTGGCCGATGAAGCGCACAACCTGGTCGAACGCGGGCGCTCGATGTACAGCGCCAGTCTCGATCAGGCCGCGCTGGCCAGCGTACGCAAGTCCGCCCCCGAAGCCTTGAAGAAATCCCTGCAACGGGTCAACCGCGAGTGGAACGCGCTGCATCAGCCGCAGCTGGCGCCGTATCAAGCCTATGACAAAGCCCCGGAGAAACTGCTGCAAGCCGTGTCCCTGTGCAGCGCGGCCATTGGCGATTACCTCAATGATCATCCGCAGGGGCTCGACAGCGCGCTGCAAACCTTCTATTTCGACATGCTGCAGTTTGGCCGGGTCGCGGAGCTGTTCGACGAGCATTACCTGTTCGACATCAGCAAGCGCGACCTCGAGCGTAAACGACCGCTGTCGCAACTGTGCCTGCGCAACGTGGTGCCGGCGGCGTTCCTCGGCCCGCGCCTGAAAGCGGCGCGCAGCAGCGTGCTGTTCTCGGCGACACTTAGCCCGCGGCGCTATTACGCCGATCTGCTCGGCACGCCCGCCGACACGGTCTGGATCGATGTCGAATCGCCGTTCAGCGCCGAACAGCTGCAGGTGCAGATCGTCAGCCGCATTTCCACGCGCTTCAATCATCGGCAGGCGTCGCTGGAACCGATCGTCGAGCTGATCGCCCGCCAGTTCAGCGAGCGCCCGGGCAATTACCTGGCGTTCTTCAGCAGCTTCGATTACCTGCAACAGGTACTGACGCTGCTCGCCGAACGCCATCCGCAGATCAATCTGTGGCAGCAGTCCCGGGGCATGGCCGAAGGGCAGCGGCAGGCCTTTCTCGATCAGTTCACCGCCGACAGCCAGGGTATCGGCTTCGCCGTGTTGGGCGGTGCGTTCGGCGAGGGCATCGACCTGCCCGGGGCACGGCTGATCGGCGCGTTCATTGCGACTCTGGGGCTGGCGCAGCTCAACCCGGTCAACGAACAGTTGAAACGGCGCATGGCGGCGATTTTCGGTGCCGGTTACGACTACACCTATCTGTATCCGGGCGTGCAGAAAGTGGTGCAGGCTGCCGGGCGGGTGATCCGCACGCGTGAGGATCGCGGCGTGGTGATGCTGATCGATGACCGCTTCGCCGAACCCAGGATCCAGCAACTGTTGCCACGCTGGTGGTCGCTCGGCACAGACGCGCCCTCGATCAATCCGCTGATCACGCCGTGAATTGAAGCGCGTTTACACCTTCCCATGGCGCCGGATTGCCGCATACTTGCGCTAATGAAAACCAGCGGTGAACCTGATGAGTGACAACCCGAGCAAAACTGCCGCGATCGAGGAGATGCGTTTCCGTCTGCTGATCGATGCGGTGGTCGATTATGCGATTTACATGATCGATCCGGACGGCATCATCACCAGCTGGAACACGGGGGCCAAACGCTTCAAGGGCTACGAGAAGCAAGAGATCATCGGCGAGCATTTCTCGCGTTTCTACACCGAGCAGGACCGCGCGGCGGGCTTGCCGCAACGGGCGCTGGACACCGCAATCCGCGAGGGCCGATTCGAAGGCGAAGGCTGGCGCGTTCGCAAGGACGGTACGCATTTCTGGTGCCATGTGGTGATCGACCCGATCATCGATCCGGACGGCACGCTGCTGGGCTTCGCCAAGATCACCCGCGACCTGACCGACCGCAAAATGGCCGAAGAAACCCTCAAGCAAAGCGAGCAGCAGTTCCGTCTGCTGGTGCAGGGCGTCACGGACTACGCGCTTTACATGCTCAGCCCCGACGGTCGGGTATCCAACTGGAATCAGGGCGCCCAGCGAATCAAGGGGTATCGGCCGGAAGAAATCATCGGCGAGCATTTCTCGGTCTTCTACACCGCTGAGGACCGCGAGCGCGGCGAGCCGCAACGGGCGCTGGAAATCGCGGCGCGGGAAGGGCGTTTCGAAAACAAAAGCTGGCGAGTGCGCAAGGACGGCAGCCGATTCTTCGCCCATGTGGTGGTGGATGCCATTCGTGGCGAGACCGGGACATTGCTCGGCTTCGCGAAAATTACCCGTGACGTGACCGAGGTCCATGAGTCGCAGCAGGCGCTGGAGAAAACCCGCGAGGCATTGCTCCAGGCGCAGAAGATGCAGGCCATCGGTCAGCTCAGCGGCGGCATTGCCCACGACTTCAACAACCTGCTGACCGTGATCCTCGGCAACCTGGAAATTGTGCGCAAGCGTGTGGGTGACGACCCGAAAATCAATCGCCTGCTGGAAAATGCCACACAAGGTGCGCTGCGTGGCGTCTCACTGACCCAACGCATGCTGGCCTTTGCCCGGCGTCAGGAGCTCAAGACCGAACCGGTCGACATCGTGCAACTGGTGCAAGGCATTACCGGGCTGTTGCGCAGTTCGCTGGGGCCGGGGATCAGTATCGAAACCTCGCTGCCCGCGGGACTGGAACCGGTACTGGCCGATACCAATCAACTGGAACTGGCGGTGCTCAATCTGGCAACCAATGCCCGCGACGCCATGCCCGATGGCGGCAGCGTGGTGATCAGCGCCCGGGCGGAAGTCGTCCTTGAACCGAGCGATTCGACCCTGGCGGCGGGACGTTATGTGTGCCTGAGTCTGCGCGACACCGGCGAAGGCATGGACGAGCACACGCTGGCCTCGGCCCGGGATCCGTTTTTTACCACCAAAGGCCTGGGCAAAGGCACCGGGCTGGGGCTGTCGATGGTGCATGGATTCATTGAGCAGCTCGGTGGCCGTTTCATCCTCAAGAGCGAGAAGGGACGAGGCACGGCAGCCGAACTCTGGTTACCGGTCGCGGTGGATGGCGCACTGGCTCCACGGGTGCAGCCCGGCAGCGCCCCCATCACCGTGCCACGCCTCAGCGTGCTGGTCGTCGACGACGATTCGCTGGTGTTGACCAGCACCACGTTGTTGCTCGAAGACCTTGGCCATCGTGTGGTCAGCGCGACCTCCGGTGCCAGGGCGCTGGCGTTGTTCGAGCAGGGCGAAGTCATCGATCTGATGATCACCGACATGGCCATGCCGCAGATGAGCGGCGCGCAATTGGCGCACGCAGTGCGTCTGCTCAAACCGGATCTGCCGATCGTCCTCGCGACCGGTTACGCCGAACGTCTGGAGGGTTTTGCCGCGCAATTGCCGCGTCTGCCCAAGCCGTTCACCCAGTTGAACCTGATGGAAATCATCGCCCGGTCGATGAAGTGAATCCGCCTGAACTTGTCCGGGGCAGGGGCCTTCTAACAGGTTTCCCCGCCCCGGAGCGTGCGTCCCTTGCCTCGCATACTGACTCAGCCCAGCGCTGAAGAACACCTGACCGAACACGATGCCAAGATGTTCGGCTCACCCAAGGAACGGCTGGATTTCTATCGCAAGGAAATTCAGTACGAAACCAGCATTCTGGCCAACCGCACCGATGCCTATCTGGCCGCGCAGTCGTTTCTGGTGATTGCGTTTGCTTCGTGCATGTCCAACCTCAACCCCGAGTGGGGCAAACTGTTCACGCTGGTGGTGCCGCCGTTTCTGGCGTTGCTCGGGCTGCTCAGCTCGCTCAATGCGTGGCCGGGGATTCGAGCCGCGTACGACATCATTGACCACTGGCATTACAAACAGAGCGAGTTGTTGCGCAGCGAACCGATCATGGGCATGGCTTACGACGAGTCGCCACTGTTCAGCGAGATGGAGTCCAGCCATAAGGGCTATCGCAAATCGCTGTTGTTTTCGGTGCGCACGCCGTGGATATTCGCCACGTTCTGGATCCTGCTCGGGGCCTATGCAGTGTTCATTCAGGTGACCAACCCCGGGGGCTGAACGCCGCCCAAAGAAAAAGCCCGGACTTCGCAGCCGGGCTTTTTCTTGTGCGCTTTATTCGACGGTTTCAAGCTGCCGACGCAATGCCTGCGAGTGATGCGGGGACATCGGAATTGGCGGAAAGTCCTCGTTGAGCACGCACAAGTGATCGATGGCTTCTTCGAACTTCATATCGGCTTTGCGGCGCAGTGCTCGATAGTGCTCAAACTGCTCAAGGTCCAGATTGTCCGCTTCCAGCAGCTCGTAAGCGGCGCGGTTGAGGGCGTGGGCATCTTCGAACAGTTGACGATTGCGTTCCAGGGCCAAAGCCCTGCAAGCCTTGATTTGTGCCGGATTCGAGCATTCTTTCATGACCGTGACCTTGTTATCCAAAGATTCCTCTTCATGGGCTGCAAGCCGCAGGGGAACCGAACCTGCCGGACCCCGCCGAGTGCATCCAGCGAGGGGTTATGGTTGTGACTGTCGGAATCTGGAGAGGGATCCATTTATTTTCAGAAAAAACTTCGATGGATTTCCCAAGATAATCCCACCGGAAAAATCAGCTTTTTCGTTTTTGCCGTTGCTCATAGCGCGCCAGCAACGGCTGAGTGCTGATGCCATGCAGCAAAATGCTCAGTGCCACCACCGACAAGGTGATGTGGGTGCACAACGTCGCGACTGAAGGACTCAGACCATGGTTCAAGGCATAAAACAGATAAAACAGACTGCCGATTCCGCGAATGCCGAACCAGCCGATCAACAGGCGCTGACCACCATCGAGCAAGTTACCCCATGGCATCAGCGCGACGCAGAGCGGACGCACCACGAAAAACAGCACCGCGCCAATGATTAACGCCCGCCAGTCCCAATGCGGCACCAGTACCACGCCGAGCAGCGTTACCAGAAACACTTCCATGGCCCGTTCCACCAGGCTGCCGAACGAGAGCATGTCGCCCATCATGATGCCGGCAGCGACCTGACTGCTTTCCAGTCGTTCGGTATCGCCGTGCACTGCGTTCTGCGGTTCGATGTTCTGATGGCCCACCACCGGTTGCACCAGATGCTCGGCGGGCGGCTGGCTGGCGCCGGTGGATTTGACTTCTTCCTGACGCAAGCCGAGGCCGGCGGCGAATACCGACAGAAAACCATAACCGCCAATCGCCTCTGCGCCGACGTAAGCCAGGGCAATCAGCGACAGCGCCAGATAATCATTCGGGCTCAGGGTGCTGTCGTCGTTACGAATGCGCAGGGACAGGGTCAACCGACCGATACCGCGACCCATCCAGTAACCGCTCAGCAGTCCGACCGGCACCGCCCAAAACAAATCATGCAGCAGCCAATCGGTCAGTGCGCCGGGTTGCGCGTCGGCCTTCAACAGCAGCAAACCGAGCATCACGAACGGAAACGCGATGCCGTCATTGAGCCCGGCCTCACCGGACAGGCCAAAGCGCACACTGTCGACATCCCGCGCATCGTTGACCTGCACCAACGCTGCCAGCACCGGATCGGTCGGCGCCAGCATCGCCCCGATCAGCAGCGACGGGCCCCACGACAGTTGCAGACCCCAATGCAGCAATACACTGACCCCGGCGATGGTCAGCACCATCACCGGGCCGGCCAACCCAAACGCAATCCGCCAACGCTTATCGCGCAGTGGCAGGCGCAGCTTGAGGCCGCAGACAAACAGCGAAAACAGCACCGCCACTTCCGTGAGGTGCTCCATCCATACGGAAGCGTTTTCCAGTGACAGCTTCAGCAGGTCCAGACCGCTGGGGCCGATGCCGATCCCCAGCAACAGGCACACGGCCGAGGTGGTGACCGGCATCCAGCGCAGGTACGACGAGGTCAGCGCGAGGGTCAACAACACGGCGCCCAGCACCGCGACCCAGATGACAAAGCTCATGGAGGCTTACAACATCGGCTTGCCGCCGGTGACGCCGTATCGCTGCCCGGTGATGTAACTGGCCTCATCCGAGGCTAGCAGCACATAGATCGGCGCCACTTCCACCGGTTGTCCGGGGCGACCGAGCGGGGTTTCGCTGCCGAAGTTCTGCACTTCCTCATCGGGCATGGTCGAGACAATCAACGGCGTCCAGATCGGCCCCGGGGCCACGCAGTTCACGCGGATTTCTTTCGGCCCGAGTATCTGCGCCAGACCGCCGGTGAAGTTGGCAATCGCGCCTTTGGTGGTGGCGTAGGCGAGCAGGGTGGGTTTGGGCATGTCCGAGTTGATCGAGCTGGTGTTGATGATCGAGGCACCGGGGCGCATGTGTTTGATCGCCGCCTGGCACAGGCGGAAAATCGCGGTGATGTTGACGTCGAAGGTCATCACCCATTCGTCATCGGGGATTTCTTCGAAGGTTTCGTGGGTCATCTGGAACGCCGCGTTGTTGACCAGAATGTCGATGCGCCCGAAGCGCTCAACGGTCTTGTCCACCAGTGCCTGGCAATGGGCCTTGTGCGCGAGGTCGCCGGACAGCAGCAGGCACTGACGGCCCGCCTGCTCGACCCAGCGCGCGGTCTCTTTGGCGTCGTCATGTTCATTCAGATAGGCCACGACGACATCGGCGCCTTCACGGGCAAAGGCAATCGCCACCGCACGGCCGATGCCGCTGTCGGCGCCGGTGATCAGCGCAATCTTGCCGGCGAGCCGTCCGGAACCGACGTAGGTCTGCTCGCCACAATCGGGGTAGGGCTGCATGTTGCTTTGCGAGCCCGGCACGGCTTGAGCTTGTTTGGGGAAGGGTGGTTTCGGGTAATCGGTCATCACAAATCTCCGAGGTTCTCAGGGCGGGTATGGGCGGTTGACCCGGACGGTTTGCCGTGAGTTCGATCGGATTTGCGCTGCACACCAACAGCAAACACAAACCCCCTGTAGGAGCTGCCGCAGGCTGCGATCTTTTGACTTTGGTTTTTTAAAACAAGATCAAAAGATCGCAGCCTGCGGCAGCTCCTACAGGGGAGGTGGTGTTTTCAGGTATTGCGCTGGATCAGGGCTTGCTCCATGCGGCGGATGCCTTCTTCGAGAAGCGACCGCGGGCAGCCGAAGTTCAGGCGCACGAACTGTTGGTGCTGATCCCCGAAATCCAGTCCGGCGCTGAGGCCGACTTTGGCCTGTTCGAGGAAGAACTGCTGCGGATTGTCCAGGTCCAGCGCCGAGCAATCGAGCCACGCCAGATAGGTGCCTTGCGGCACATTGAGGGTCACGCCCGACAAGCGGCTGCGCACCGCAGCCACCAGCCAGTCACGATTGGCCTGCAGGTAGGTTTTCAGTTCGGCCAGCCACGGCGCACCTTCGCTGTAGGCGACGCGGGTGGCTTCCATGCCCAGCGGGTTGACGCTGTCGACCATGCCGCAACGGGCGTGGTTGACGCGCTCGCGCAGGGCGGCGTCCTGGATGATCATGAACGAGGTCTTGAGGCCGGCAATGTTGTAGGCCTTGCTCGCCGACATCAGGGTGATGGTGCGTTTGGCGATTTCCGGGCTCAGGGAGGCGGTCGGAACGTGCACGCGGCCGTCGAAGCACAGCTCGGCGTGGATCTCGTCGGAGATGATCCAGGCGTCATGGGCCAGGCAGATGTCGGCGATATCCGTCAGCTCTTGGGCGCTGAACACCTTGCCAAGCGGGTTGTGCGGGTTGCTCAGGAGCAGCGCACCGCCATTGGCCAGGGACTGACTCAACGCCTCCAGCGGGGTGGCGTAAGTGCCATCGGCCTGGGCGACGAATTCCAGCTCGACCTTGTTCAGCCCCCAATGCCCCGGCGCATGCCGCAGCGGCGGGTAGTTTGGCACCTGCACCACGACGTTCTGCTGCGGCTGCACGAGCGCTTTCAAAGCCATGTTGAAACCGGATTCAACGCCCGGCAGGAAGATCAGCTCCTGCGGTTTGACCTGCCAGGCGAACTTGTTCCACAGGTCGGCGACGATGGCTTCACGCAGATTGTCCTGCGCCACGCTGTAGCCCACCAGCGGGTGCAACAGGCGTTGTTGCAATGCCTCGATGATCACCGGCGGCGCGGCGAAATCCATATCCGCGACCCACATCGGCAAGACATCGGCCGGGTAGCGGCTCCACTTGGTGCTGCCGGTGTGGTGGCGGTCGAATACCTGATCAAAATCGAAAGTCATGCGCGGTCTCGTGAAGGCGGGTTGTTCATGGGCGCCATGATAAACCCGGAACCCCTGTAGGAGCTGCCGAAGGCTGCGATCTTTTGATCTTGTTTTAAAAAACCAAAATCAAAAGATCGCAGCCTTCGGCAGCTCCTACAGGGGAATGGGTTTACCCGACAAACGGCCGACGGTCGGTTTTCACACAGAACGTGTGGTCATTGTCTACAGTGAAAAAGCCGGCAGCCATTCTGCCGTAACCGTGTTTGTCCAGAAAAAGCCCGGCTCAAGTACCGGGTTCCACCTGATCAGGAGTGCACGATGGATCTCAGCCGTCGTCAATTCTTCAAGGTCGCCGGTATCGGCCTTGCAGGCTCTAGCCTGGGCGCGTTGGGCATGTCCCCGACGCAGGCCTTCGCCGAGCAGGTGCGTCACTTCAAGCTTGCCCACACTCATGAAACCCGCAACACCTGCCCGTATTGCTCGGTCGGTTGCGGGTTGATCATGTACAGCCAGGGCGATGCCGCGAAGAACGTCGCGCAAAATATCATCCATATCGAGGGCGACGCCGACCACCCGGTCAACCGCGGCACGCTGTGCCCGAAAGGCGCTGGCCTGCTGGACTTCATTCAC
This sequence comes from Pseudomonas sp. m6p, assembly GCF_055760375.1. NCBI lineage: Bacteria > Pseudomonadati > Pseudomonadota > Gammaproteobacteria > Pseudomonadales > Pseudomonadaceae > Pseudomonas > Pseudomonas sp. m6p. The sequence continues at coordinate 2,443,589 of NZ_CM147084.1, read as the reverse complement.
AGCCCGGGCCGCTTGCAATACCCGCAGGTGCGCAAGCCCGGCAGCAGCGAATGGACCCGGATCAGTTGGGATGAAGCGCTGGATCGTATCGCCGATCTGATGAAGGCCGACCGCGACGCCAACTTCATCGAGAAAAATGCCACCGGGCAAACGGTGAACCGCTGGCTCACCACCGGGTTTCTTGCCGCGTCGGCAGCGTCCAACGAAGCGGGCTACATCACCCAGAAGGTGATTCGCAGTCTCGGTATGCTGGGGTTCGATAACCAGGCGCGTGTCTGACACGGCCCGACGGTGGCAAGTCTTGCCCCGACGTACGGCCGTGGTGCCATGACCAATACCTGGACCGATATCGCCAACGCGAATCTGATCCTGGTGATGGGTGGCAACGCAGCAGAAGCGCATCCCTGCGGCTTCAAATGGGTGACCGAGGCCAAGGCGCACAACGCTGCCCGGCTGATTGTGGTCGACCCGCGTTTTACCCGGACTGCTTCGGTGGCCGACTATTACGCGCCGATTCGCACCGGCACCGACATCGCCTTCATGGGTGGGCTGATCAATTACTTGCTGACCGAGGACAAGATCCAGCACGAGTACGTGCGCAACTACACCGACGTTTCGTTCATCGTCAAAGCCGGGTTCAGCTTCGAAGACGGTCTCTTCAGCGGCTATGACGCGGCCAAGCGCAGCTACACCGATAAATCCGGCTGGGGCTACGAGCTGGGCGAGGACGGCTTCGTCAAAGTCGACCCGACCCTGCAGGACCCGCGCTGCGTCTATCAATTGATGAAGCAGCATTACAGCCGCTACAACATTGATCTGGCGAGCCAGATCTGTGGGATGCCGGTCGAGGCGATGAAAAAGATCTGGGAAGAAATCGCCACTTGCTCGATCCCGGGCAAGACCATGACCATTCTCTACGCCCTCGGCTGGACGCAGCACTCGATTGGCGCGCAGATCATCCGCAGCGCGGCGATGGTGCAATTGCTGCTGGGCAACGTCGGCATGCCCGGCGGCGGAGTGAATGCCTTGCGCGGCCACTCGAACATTCAAGGCCTGACCGACCTTGGGCTGCTGTCCAACTCGCTGCCGGGCTATCTGACCCTGGGGGGCGATGCCGAGCAGGACTACAACGCCTTCATCAAAAAGCGCACGCAAATGCCGCTGCGTCCGGGGCAGCTGTCCTACTGGCAGAACTACAGCAAGTTCCACGTCAGCCTGATGAAGTCGTGGTACGGCGCCAACGCCACCGTCGAGAACAATTGGCTCTATGACCATTTGCCGAAACTCGACATTCCCAACTACGACGTGCTGAAAATGTTCGACCTGATGAGCCAGGGCAAGGTCAACGGCTACATGTGTCAGGGCTTCAACCCGATCGCCGCGCTGCCGGACAAGAACCGGGTCATGGGTGCACTGGCCAAACTCAAGTGGCTGGTGGTGATGGACCCGCTGGCCACTGAGACCTCGGAGTTCTGGCACAACGTCGGGCCGTACAACGACGTGAAAAGCGCGGAGATCCAGACCGAAGTGATTCGCCTGCCCACCACCTGCTTCGCCGAGGAGGACGGCTCGCTGGTCAACAGCAGCCGCTGGCTGCAATGGCACTGGAAGGGCGCTGATGGCCCGGGCGAAGCGCAAACCGATATCCGCATCATGAGCGAACTGTTCTTGCGCCTGCGCAAGCGTTATCAGGCCGAGGGCGGCAAATTCCCCGACCCGCTGCTGAAACTGTCGTGGCCGTACAAGATCCCCGACGAACCTTCGCCGGAAGAACTGGCGAAGGAAATCAACGGCAGCGCCACGGCCGACTTCACTGATGCCAGTGGCGCGACGGTCAAGGCCGGTTCGCAACTGGCGGCATTCGCTCAGCTCAAGGACGACGGCAGCACCGCGTCCGGTTGCTGGATCTTCGCCGGCAGCTGGACCGAGGCCGGCAACCAGATGGCCCGGCGTGACAACGCCGACCCGTATGGCATGCACCAGCATCTGGGCTGGGCCTGGGCGTGGCCGGCCAACCGGCGGATTCTCTACAACCGCGCTTCGGCAGACGTCGCGGGCAAACCGTGGGATCCGAAAAAACGTCTGGTGTGGTGGAACGGCAAGGCCTGGGGCGGCACCGATGTGCCGGACTACAAGGCCGATGTGCCGCCGGAAGCCGGGATGAACCCGTTCATCATGAACCCCGAAGGCGTGGCGCGGTTCTTCGCCGTCGACAAGATGAACGAGGGGCCATTCCCCGAGCACTACGAGCCGTTCGAAACGCCCATCGGCATCAACCCGCTGCACCCGCAGAACAAGAAAGCCACCAGCAACCCGGCGGCGCGGATCTTCGATTCGGTCTGGGAAAGCCTCGGCGAAGCCAAGGACTTCCCGTACGCCGGCACCAGTTACCGGCTGACCGAGCACTTCCACTTCTGGAGCAAGCATTGCAAGTTGAATGCGATTGCCCAGCCCGAGCAGTTCGTCGAAATTGGCGAAGTGCTGGCGAAGGAGAAGGGCATCGCCGCCGGAGATCGAGTGCGGGTCAGCTGCAAGCGCGGGTTCATCGAGGCGGTGGCGGTGGTGACCAAACGCATCCGGCCGCTGCAGGTCAACGGCCAGGTGGTGCATCAGATCGGCATCCCGCTGCACTGGGGATTCACCGGTCAAACGCGCCATGGTTACCTGACCAACACCCTGGTGCCGTTCCTCGGCGATGGCAACACACAGACCCCGGAATCCAAGTCATTCCTGGTCAACGTGGAGAAACTGTAAATGGCCAGCCAAGACATCATTGCCCGCTCGGCCACCACCACGGTGCCGCCCTCGGTGAGGAACCAGCAGGAAGTCGCCAAGCTGATCGACACCACCAAATGCATCGGTTGCAAGGCCTGCCAGGTCGCCTGCTCGGAATGGAACGAGCTGCGCGACGAGGTCGGCCACAACCACGGGACCTATGACAACCCGCAGGACCTGAGCGCAGAAACCTGGACCCTGATGCGTTTTACCGAACACGAAACCGACGCCGGTAACCTGGAGTGGCTGATCCGCAAGGACGGCTGCATGCATTGCGCCGAGCCGGGTTGCCTGGCGGCCTGCCCAAGTCCCGGGGCGATCATCAAGCACGCCAACGGCATCGTTGATTTCGATCAGGATCATTGCATCGGTTGCGGTTATTGCATCACCGGTTGCCCGTTCAACATTCCGCGCATCTCGCAGAAGGATCACAAGGCCTACAAATGCACCTTGTGTTCCGACCGCGTCGCGGTAGGGCTGGAGCCGGCCTGCGTGAAAACCTGCCCGACCGGCGCCATTGTCTTCGGCACCAAGGAGGACATGAAGGAGCACGCCGCCGAACGCATCGTCGACCTGAAAAGCCGTGGCTTCGACAACGCCGGGCTGTACGACCCGGAAGGCGTCGGTGGCACTCACGTGATGTACGTGCTGCACCACGCCGACACGCCGAAAATCTACGCCGGGTTGCCGGATACGCCAGCCATCAGTCCGCTGGTGGGCTTGTGGAAAGGCATCAGCAAACCGCTGGGCTTGCTGGCAATGGGGGCGGCGGTGCTGGCCGGGTTCTTCCACTACGTGCGTATCGGGCCGAATCGCGTCGAGGAGGATGAACATCCGACGCCACCTGATACCTCGGTGCACGTTGTCGACCCGGCGGTGCACACCTTCGATCCACGCGGGGAGGACCGGCCATGAGCAACAAGACGATCCTGCGTTACACCGCCAACCAGCGCACCAATCACTGGCTGGTGGCGATTCTGTTCTTCATGGCCGGGCTGTCCGGGCTGGCGTTGTTTCATCCATCGATGTTCTGGCTCACCCACCTGTTCGGCGGCGGGCCGTGGACGCGGATTCTGCACCCGTTCATGGGCGTGCTGATGTTCGTGTTGTTCCTCGGCCTGGTGTTCCGTTTCTGGCGCGCGAACTTCTTTATCGACAATGACGGGAAGTGGCTGCGCCGCATCGACCGGGTGCTGGTCAACGATGAAGAAAGCGTGCCGCCGGTGGGCAAATACAACGCCGGGCAGAAGCTGCTGTTCTGGACTTTACTGCTGTGCATGCTCGGCTTGCTATTCACCGGGCTGGTGATCTGGCGCGCGTATTTCAGCGCGTACTTCGGCATCACCGTGATTCGCTGGGCCATGCTCCTGCATGCGCTGGCGGGGTTTGTGCTGATCCTCAGCATCATCATTCACATCTACGCCGGGCTGTGGATCAAGGGCTCGGTGGACGCGATGCTGCATGGCTGGGTCAGCCGCGCCTGGGCGAGGAAACACCACGAACTCTGGTATCGCGACATCACCCGTAATGAACGCAATCCGGACGTGCCGGAGCGACCGATCACCAAAAAGGGCTGACTTTTGCCAACCATTCTTGAACCTGGGGAAATCGAAGCGGCGGCCAGTTCGCCGCCGTTTCTGCACCTGCCGCCGCACAACCTGTTCACTTTGCGCGCCCAACGCCTGGAGCAACTGGCTCATGGGCATCCGCTGGCTGATTACCTGCGACTGATCGCCGGATTGTGCCGGGCTCAGCAGCAGGTTTTCGATGATCCGCCGCTGACAGCACCGTTTGATCAGCAAAGGATCGAAGCCTGTCAGCAACATGGTTTACCGCCGTTCGCCGCCGACACACTGGTGCGCGAAGACGCTTGGCAGGCTTATCTGGATGCTTTATTGCAACGTTACGTGGCGCCCGAGCAACCCGCCGTAGTCGACGCGCTCGCTACACTGCGCAGCGCCAGTGCCGGCCAGTTGCGTGCGTGGGCGGTGGCGTTGGTCAGCGGTCAATACTCGATGGTGCCGGCGCAGTTGGTGCCGTTTCTCGGCGCCGGGCTGCAAGCGGCGTGGAGCCACTGGCTGCTCAGCGCACCGAACCTGCAACTGAAACCCGGCGACAGCCTCAGCCAATGCCCGGGCTGCGGCTCACCGGCGATGGCCGGGGTGATCCGCCATCGCGGCAAGCACAACGGTCTGCGTTATCTGGTGTGTTCGCTGTGCGCCTGTGAATGGCATGTGGTGCGGGTCAAGTGCGTGTATTGCGAGTCGAGCAAGGGGCTGGATTACCTGAGCCTCGAAGACGATCGCCACGCCGCCAATCAGGCGCCGATTCGGGCGGAGGTGTGCCCGGGCTGCAACAGCTACCTGAAGCTGGTGTACCTGGAAAACGATGCCGAAGGCGAAGCGCTGTCGGCGGATCTCACCAGCCTGCTGCTCGACATGCGTCTGGCGCAGGACGGTTATCAGCGTCTGGCACCGAATCTGTTGCTGGCGCCGGGAGACGAATGACCAGAACGTCTACACTCGCCGGACAGTCTTGTTTTTTCGGGAGTGGCTGATGTCCGCAAGTGTGGCCCCGCGTTTACCTTCCATTGATGGGTTGTTACGTCACCCGGCCTGTCTGCCGCTGGCCGAGCGTTATGGCCGTGAGTCGTTGCTGGCCAGTTTGCGCCAGTTACTCGATGAGTTGCGTTCCAGCGTATTGAACGGGCAATTGTCGGCGATTGAAATCAGCCCCGACGTGCTCGCCGGCCGTGTCGGCGAACGTCTGGCCCAGCAACAGCGCAGCAACGTACGGCGGGTATTCAACCTGACCGGCACGGTACTGCACACCAACCTCGGCCGGGCGTTGTTGCCCGAAGAAGCCATCGACGCGGTGCAGATGGCCGCACGTTATCCGCTCAATCTGGAATTCGATCTGGCGACCGGCAAGCGCGGTGATCGCGACGACCTGATCGAAGGCCTGATCCGCGAACTGACCGGCGCCGAAGCCGTCACCGTGGTCAACAACAATGCCGCGGCGGTGTTGCTGACGCTCAACAGCCTCGGCGCGCGCAAGGAAGGCATCATCTCGCGCGGCGAACTGATCGAGATCGGCGGCGCGTTCCGCATCCCCGACATCATGGCCCGCGCCGGCGTGCGCCTGCACGAAGTCGGCACCACCAACCGAACCCACGCTCGCGACTACGAAGCCGCGATCAGCCCACGCAGTGGCTTGATCATGCGCGTGCATGCGAGCAACTACAGCATCGAAGGTTTTACCGCCCGGGTGCCCACCGCCGAACTGGCCGAACTGGCTCATCGGCACGGCTTGCCGCTGCTGGAAGATCTGGGTAGCGGCAGCCTGCTCGATTTGACCCGCTGGGGCTTGCCAGCGGAACCGACGGTAAGGCAGGCGCTGCTTGATGGCGCGGACATCGTCACCTTCAGCGGCGACAAATTGCTCGGCGGGCCGCAGGCCGGGTTGATTGTCGGGCGCAAAGAATTGATCGCAAAGATCAAAAAGAATCCGTTGAAGCGCGCCTTGCGGGTCGACAAGTTGACCCTGGCCGCACTGGAAGCGGTGCTTGGCCTGTATCGCGATCCGGATCGCCTCGCCGAACGTCTGCCGAGTTTGCGGCTGTTGACTCGTCCGCAAGCCGAGATCCTCGCCCAGGCTTGTCGTTTACAACCGGCGATGGCTGGCGTCTTGGGTGAACCGTGGCAGGTCAGCGCCGTGCAGGCCTTGGGCATGATCGGCAGCGGCAGCCAACCGGTGGCGCGTCTGCCGAGTGCCGCGCTGTGTCTGCGCCCGCAGGTGTCGAAACGCATGCGCGGGCGTTGTCTGCTGACTCTGGAAGCGGCGCTGCGCGGGTTGCCGATCCCGGTGCTCGGGCGTATTGACGATGATGCGCTGTGGCTCGATCTACGCCAACTCGACGATGAACCGGCGTGGCTGGCGCAGTTGCCGCAGTTGCAGGTCGAGTCGTGATCGTCGGCACCGCCGGGCACATCGACCACGGCAAGACTTCCTTGCTGCAAGCCCTGACCGGGCAAACCGGCGACCGCCGCCCGCAGGAGCGCGAGCGCGGGATGACCATCGACCTCGGTTATCTCTACGCGGAGCTGGAACCCGGTGCCGGGCTGACCGGGTTCATCGATGTACCGGGCCACGAGAAATTCACCCACAACATGCTCGCCGGCGCGCAGGGCATCGATCTGGTGTTGCTGGTGGTGGCGGCGGACGACGGGGTGATGCCGCAAACCCGTGAGCATCTGGCGATTGTGCAGTTGCTGGGCATTCCCCGGGCACTGGTGGCGATCACCAAATGCGACCGGGTCGAACCGGGCAGGGTGGAAGAAGTTGAACGTCAGGTACTCGACCTGCTGGAAACCGGGCCGTTTGCCGAAGCACCGATGCTGACGGTGTCGAGCGTGACCGGGCAGGGCGTCGATGAACTGCGCCAGAACTTGCTGCAGGTTCAACGTGAAGTCCATGAGCGCAGCCGCGAAGGTGGTTTTCGCCTGGCCATTGATCGCGCCTTCAGCGTGGCGGGCGCCGGGATCGTGGTGACTGGCACCGCGTTGTCGGGCGCGGTTTGCGTCGGCGATAAACTGGCCCTCGGGCCGTCCGGTAAAGCGGTGAGGGTGCGCGGGTTGCACGCGCAGAATCAAGCCGCCGAACAAGCCTTCGCCGGGCAACGGGTGGCGCTGAATATCAGTGGTGACCGGTTGACCCTGGAGCAGATTCATCGCGGCCAATGGCTGCTGGCCGAGTGGCTGCACGCACCGACGCAACGGGTCGACATTGAATTTCAATTGCTGCCTGGCGAGCGCACGTTCGAACACTTTCACCCGGTGCACGTGCACCTCGGCACTCAGGACGTCATCGCCCGTGTGGCGTTGCTTGAAGGCCCGCGTTTGCGTGCCGGCGAGTGCATGTTCGCGCAACTGCTGATCAACGGGCCGGTGCACGCGGTGAAGGGCGACCGCCTGATCCTGCGTGACCAGAGCGCGCAACGCACCCTCGGCGGCGGTCAGGTGCTCGACCCGTTCGCCCCGGCCCGGCAGCGCCGCAGCCCGGAACGGCTGGCACAGCTGCAAGCGCTGGCCGACAGCGCCAGTCTTGAGCAAGCGCTACCACTGCTGCTCGACCACAGCGCGGGCGGCCTCGATCCGCAACGGCTGGAGCGTCAGTTCAATCGCCCGCGTGAAGACTGGTCACTACCGGCCAACGTGCGCCTGATCGATACCCGCCAAGGCCCGGTGCTGTTCAACGTGCAGCGCTGGGGGCAATTGAAGTTCACCCTGTTGGAGCAGTTGGCCAAACTGCATGAGCTGGAACCGGACCAGATGGGACCGGATCGCGATCGCCTGCGACGCTTCAGTGGTCTGGCGCTGGAGCGCTCGACCTTTGCCAGCCTGCTGGAAGAACTGCGCAGCGCCGGATCGATCAACGCCAGCGGGCCGTGGCTGCATCTGCCAGATCATCAGGTGCGTTTGAATGCCGAAGACGAAACCCTGTGGCAACGCATGCAGCCGCTGTTCGAAGAGGCCGGCTACGATCCGCCGTGGGTGCGCGATGTTGCGAAAATGCTCGGTGAAGACGACGCGGCGGTGCGCCTGCTGCTGCGCAAACTGGCGCGCCTGGGGCTGATGCATCAGGTGGTGCGCGACCTGTTTCTGTCTGCCGGGCAACTGCGGCGCATGGCCGACGTCCTGTTGCAACTGGAGCAGGAAAATCCACAGATCCAGGTGACAACTTTTCGTGATGCGCTAGGCTTGGGACGCAAACGCTGTATTCAGTACCTGGAATACTTCGACCGCGTCGGCCTGACCCGACGCATTGGCGAATCCCGCGTGATTCGCCACGATAATGCGCTGGCCAGTGTCGACGCACCCTGAGTTCAAAGGAAGGCAATCGCGCCCGGTGGCGCGGCCGGGCTTCAAACCCGGTTGGGGACGGCATCCGTTCCCGGGCAGGTTCGACTCCGGCTGCCTTCCGCCAATTACCGCAGCATTCATGACGCACTGAATCCCCTGTGGGAGCGAGCTTGCTCGCGAATGCGGTACGTCATTCAACATCTGTGTCGACGGATTGACCGCTTTCACGAGCAAGCTCGCTCCCACAGGGGGGGCGTTGTCGGCGGCTTCGTGGAGTCTTTCCAGTCGATGGATTCGTAGGTGACGTCGGCTCTGAGTCTGGGTTTGACCACCCGCCATCAAAGCCCCAACGGATACTGAATCACCACATAAATCCGGTCGATATCATCGCCTGCCTGTGCCTCATTCGCTCGGTGCGAGACGTGCGACAGCTGCACCGACAAATCCTTTGCCGCTCCCGATTGCACACTGTATTTCAGGTCGATATCCCGTTCCCAATGTTTGCCGCCAGCGCCTTGCTGCGGCTGATAGTCGCCGGTGTCGGCATCGAACGGGTTGTACGCGCTGCCCTTGGGCGCGTGGGTGCCGTCGATGTGGCTGCCGCGAACATATCGGGTCATGAAGGTCAGGCCGGGGATGCCGAAGGCGCCGAGGTCAAGGTCGTAGCGTGCTTGCCAGGAACGTTCACCGGCGCCGTTGAAGTCGGTGTATTTGATCGAGTTGGCGAGGTAGATCGAGTCGCCGCCCACGAAATCGAACGGTGTATCGCCATTGATGCGTTGCCAGCCGAGCATCACTCCATGCGGGCCAAAGTTGTACTTGCCGGACAGGCTGAACGCCGTGTTATCGATGGCGCCGGCCAGCGCGCGGCCGGTATCGCGGGTGCGGTAGAGGTTGGCGTCGAGCAGCAGGCCGGACTGTTTGACGTGCAGATTGGCGTAATACTGATGCCAGGTGTCTGTCAGTTCCGAAGCGTACAGCGAACCACCGACGGGTCTGTCGCCATACAGGTCGGCGCCGAGAAAACTGATTCCGCCGGCCTCAGTGGTGGCGCCGTAGCCGGAAAAGTCGCCGTGGCTTGAAGAACTGTCCTGATTCTTGAACGCGGTGAAGTGTCCGGCCGTGAGGTTTACGTTGTCGATTTCACGGCTGTTCAACAGTAAACCTGTGGCGTATTCCGGTTGCAGGCGTTTGTCCGAGGTGTCGAACACCGGGGTTTCCACGGTCATCTCGCCGAACGCGAGGGTCGTTCGCGAAACCTTGAGTTTGAACGCGCCGCCGGCGCTGGAGTAGTTCGGTTCACTGCGACCGCTGCTGTCGACCGGCAACAGCCCCGTGCCGGAATGACCTTTGCCGCCGTCGAGTTTCAGGCCGAGAAAGGCGTGGGCATCGATGCCAAAACCGATGCTGCCCGGTGTGTAGCCAGAGGTGAACGTGCCAATAAAACCCTGGGCCCATTCCTGCTTATAGTTTTTGCCGGAGGGCGAGGGCGAGCGGTAGTCGTTGCTCAGGAAGAAGTTGCGGCTGAGCACATCGGTTTTGGCGTCGTTGAAGAAGTCGCTGGCGAAAACAGTGTCGGTCGCTGCGCAAAGCAGGGCCAACAGTGCAAAGCGTGGTGTCGAGGGAGCCATCGAGGGAGACCGACAATCAGGGAAGGTCGCTGATGATGGGCACAATCAATCGGGCCGGATTGAGCGAATGTGCTGGGTTCAGTCGAATGCCCTTGTGGGAGCTAGCCTGCTAGCGAAGGCGGTCTGCCAATCGACAATGATGTTGAATGACACTCCGCTTTCGTTAGCAGGCTAGCTCCCACAGGGGGTATGCGTTACAGCACGCCATACTCGCGAGCGGTGCGATCCACCGCGATACGCGTCTTGTCGACCAATTCATCCAGCTCCGCCCGCGTAGCGATCAGTGCCGGGGCCATGATCATTCGGCCTAGCGTCGATCGAATGATCAGGCCTTCCTCAAAACCAATGGTGCGGCAGCGCCAGGCGATGTCGTTCTCGTTGGCAAAGCGCTTGCGGGTGGCTTTGTCTTCGGCGAATTGCAATGCCGCCACCAGCCCGACGCCCTGAACCTCGCCCACCAGCGGATGGTTGCCGAACACTTCGCGCAGGCAGTTCTGCAAGTACGGGCCGGTGTCGTTTTTGACCTGTGTGACCACGCCTTCATCGCGCAAGGCCTTGAGGTTGGCGATGGCTACCGCCGCCGCCACCGGGTGACCGGAATAGGTCAGGCCGTGAGCGAACACGCCGCCTTTTTCCACCAGCGCTTCGGCCATGCGTCGCGACAGGATCAGGCCGCCCATGGGGATGTAGCCGGAGGTCAGGCCTTTGGCGATCGATAGCGTGTCCGGTTCAAAACCGAAGGCCTGGTGCGCAAACCATTCGCCGGTGCGACCAAACCCGCCAATCACTTCGTCGGCGCACAGCAACACGTCGTACTTGCGGCAGATGCGCTGGATTTCCGGCCAGTAAGTGGCGGGCGGGATGATCATGCCGCCAGCGCCCTGGAACGGTTCAGCGACGAATGCGGCGACCTTGTCGGCGCCCAGTTCGAGGATCTTGTCTTCCAGTTGCCGCGCTGCCTGCAGGCCGAACTCTTCGGGGCTGAGGTTGCCTTCGTGGGCGAACCAGTATGGTTCGTCGATGTGCGCGACGTCAGGGATGGTGCCGCCCATTTCGTGCATGAATTTCATGCCGCCCAGCGCCGTCGCGGCCAGCGTCGAGCCGTGGTAGCCGTTCCAGCGGCCGATCATGATTTTCTTCTCGGGCTGGCCCATCACCTGCCAGAACTTGCGCACGGTGCGGATCAGCACTTCGTTGGCTTCGGAGCCGGAGTTGGTGTAGATCGCGTGGCTGTAGTGCCTGGGCAGCAGGCTGAACAGCAGTTCGGAGAGCTCGATCACCTGCGGGTGAGTGGTGTGGAAGAACATGTTGTAGTAGGGCAGTTGTTGCAGCTGCGCGGTCGCGGCGGCGGCCAGATCCTTGCGTCCGTAGCCAAGGTTGGTGCACCACAGGCCGGACATGCCGTCCAGGTAACGTTTGCCGTCGTTGTCCCACAGCGCCAGGCGATCCCCGCTGACCATCACCCGCGGGCCTTCCTCGTTGAGCGCCTTCTGGTCGACGAAGGCGTGAATGTGGTGGGCGGCGTCGGCGGCCTGGTAATCGCGGGTGCTGCGGGTCGGATCGAATTCGGCGGACATGGCGGTTCTCCAGAGAAACGGGGCAAGTGAGTGCGCGTTCATTCCAGCGGTGCACGGCTAATATTTGTCACTTAAAAATATTTTTGTAAAGAAAATATTTGTCGGTGAAAAAAGAAATCCGTAGGCTGACGCCCATCAGCAAGACAGGACACCAGCACCATGAGCGGGCTCAGAGAACGGCAAAAGGAACAGCGCAGGGAAGTCATTGCGCAGGCGGCGCTGGAGCTGTTCATCAGTAACGGCTTCGGCGCGACCACGCTGGAGCAAATCGCCAATCAGGCCGGGGTTTCCGCGCCAACGGTGGTCAATTATTTCGGTGGTAAACAGGAAATTTTGCTGGCCTTGCTCAAACAGCCGGACGAGCAGGCGATGCGCGATGCGCGGGCCAATCTGGACGACGACAGTGATCCGCTGGAGGCGCTGTGCGAGTTCGAAGGCTTGATGACCGACTACCAACTGCAAGCAATGCCGGCCTCGCTGTGGCGTGAATTGGCGCCGTTTCTGCTGACCGGCGAGCTGGCTCAGGTGTTGAGTCCTTGGAATGCGGCGGTGATCGAAGAAACCAAAGCGCTGCTCGGGCATTTCCAGACGCAGGGCAAGCTGCGTGCGTCGGTCGATCTGGACGTGGCGGCGACGCTGTTCAACCAGTACGCGAACATGGCGTTCATCCGTTTGGCGACCCAGGAAGTGCCGGACCGACCGGCGCATGCCTTGCACATGCGCGGGGTGTTGACGCTGTTGTGTCACGGCATGCTGGAAGGTTGAACGGACTGACAGGTCCGACCCGTCAGAGGCGAAGGCTGTCCGCAGAGTGAATGACAGCAATGAAGAAATACTGTCATCACCCTCATCCTGCAAGCCGATCTGACAACCGTTCAGCGCTCAACTACGCTGCCTTACGTATTCCTCTGACACCCGGGCGTAAGGAAACACGCGCATGCGAAGCAGGCTGCTGGCGGTAGCGATGATGGTCTGTGCCTTGCTCGGGTCCGCAGGTGGCTGGGCGCTTGAGGAGACGGCAAAGCCTGCGAATGAAGCGGTGGAGCTGAAGGTCGCCAACCGCAGCATCATGCTGTTTCGCGCGACGCTGCTGGGCGAATCGCCGGCGACGCGGGTCAAGCGAGCGAAGACGGTCATCACCGAGGCGCTGGACGAGTCAGAGAATCTGACGGTCTCGATCGACCCGATCCAGAACAGCTACATGGTTTTACTGGGCGACAAGCGTGCGTTCATCGTCGCGCCCAAGGACGTTGATGGCCTCGAATACGCCTCAGTACAGCAGGCTGCCGAAGGCGCGGCCGAGAAACTGCGCCAGGTGGTCACTGAAACCGGGGAGGCGCGCAGCCTGCATCTGATCCTCAGGTCTTTGGCGCTGGTGGCAGCGTCCACGGTGATCTATGTCGGCTTGCTCTGGTGCCTGGCCTACCTGCGTCGCAAGTTGCTGAGCAAATTGCCCGAGTTGATGGAGCGCCATACCCAGGTGCTGAAAGTCGGGCGGGTGCAGTTGATCGACGCCAATTTCCTTTATCCGTTGGTCAGTCGCCTACTGTTGGTGTTGCGTTGGCTGGTGATTGCGCTACTGACCTATGAATGGCTCGGGTTTGTCCTGTCGCGATTTCCCTACACCCGGCCGTGGGGTGAAAGCCTCAACAACTACCTGTTCGAGTTGGCCGGCTATCTGCTGGATGGGATTGTCGGGGCGATTCCCGGGCTCGGCGTGGCGCTGGCCATTTTCTTTATCGCCCGTGGGGTGACGGCGTTTGCCCGGCGCATTTTGCGGCGCATGGCGACCCCGGGCACCTTCAGTTGGCTGAACCATGAGACCTTGCAACCGACCCAACGCCTGACCTCGCTGGCCATCTGGCTGTTTGCCCTGGCGATGGCGTATCCGTATCTGCCGGGCGCCGGCACCGATGCGTTCAAGGGCTTGTCGGTGCTGATCGGCCTGATGATTTCCCTCGGTGCTACCAGTGTGGTGGGGCAGGCGGCAGCCGGATTGATCCTGACCTACACGCGCACTTTGCGCCCCGGCGAGTTCGTCAGGATCGGCGAATATGAAGGCACCGTCACCGAGCTGGGCATGTTCACTACACGCATCCGCACCGGGTTGGGTGAAGTGCTGACGCTGCCCAATTCGATGATCACCGGCACCGTCACCAAAAACTACTCGCGGACCGTGAAGGGGCCCGGTTACGTGGTCGATACCGTGGTCACCATCGGTTACGACACCCCCTGGCGGCAGGTCGAGGCGATGTTGCTGGAGGCGGCTCGCCGCACGCCGGGTGTTCTGGAAGACCCGCCGGCTCAGGTGTTCCAGACTGCCTTGTCGGATTTCTATCCCGAATATCGCTTGGTGGCGCAGGCCATTCCGAGCCAGCCGCGCCCGCGTGCGGTGTTGCTGAGCATGCTTCACGCCAATATTCAGGATGTGTTCAACGAATATGGCGTGCAGATCATGTCGCCGCATTATCTGGATGACCCGCAGCAAGAGAAGCGAGTGCCGAAGGACAAGTGGTTCACGGCCCCCGCACAAAAGCCGGAGGGTCAGGATTTGCCTTAGTCAGTGCCGTTCTTTGGGGGGCGTCAGCGCCGGATCGCGGCATACGACTTGCCCAGATCGCTGGCCCAACCATCCAGCACGCCTTTGACGTCATCGGCAGTCAGCACTTGTTTGTCGTTTTCCAGCGGCACGCCGGTACCCTTGCGCACCACTTCGGCGACCACTTCGCCGGTGGAGCCGTCCTCGAACGAGACTTCGGTGGTGATTTCGCTGTCCTGATCGCGGATGCCGGTGGCGGTGCTCACGCCGGCGGCAACCAGGGTCACTGGCAGCCATTCATAAAAGCGCAAGCCTTGGGTGCTGGCGGCGACGCGGGTAATCGCTGGTCTGACGGTCAGGGTATTCGGCCCGGGTTGCGATACCAGGTGCATGACCTTGCCCAGTTCCAGCCTGAGCGCGGCATCGTAGTAGTCGGTGACGCCGGACAGCGTGCTCAGCGGAACTCGCTCGGTCGGCGCGACGCTGGGGTAGAACTGACTGGGCGCCAGATAGGCCTGGGTGTAACGCCCTCGGGCCAGCGCCGGGCTGACCCAGCCCAGCACGGTCTGCCCGGATGGCGATGTGTGCTCGCTCAGCACGCTGTAATCGTGCAGAAATCCCGTGTACTTCTGCGGTTCAACGGTTTTGCTGCTGCAGGCCGACAGGCTCAGAGACGCTGTGCACATCAGTGTCATCAAGCAATGGCTTTTTATCATGCGAATCCTTGTTTTGCGCTTTTTGACCCGCGTCGTTCAAGCGCGGGCAGTGATTGGGGAGGAGAGCGGCGGGGTGTTGTCCGAGCATTCGATGTGCAGCTGGCCGTGGCTCATGATCCACTGGATGAGGTCGGCGGTCGGAATCGAATGCACGTACTCCACCCATCGGGCGTCTGCCGGGTCGTACTGTTCGAAATAGCGGCGCAGGACGATACGGCTTTGGTCATCTGACAGGCCCAGGCAGAACTCCTGAAACAGCAACGGCGTATTCTGATCAGGCGCGCTGGTGCGCTGGCTGAGAATCAACGGATAGCGGGCGTCGTGGCCCTCGGCGGTGTACCTGTCGTGCAATGCGCTCATTGAATGCCCCCCGGTTGTCGATGGCGAGCAGAGTGCCTGAGGGGTTTTGCCGCAGCATGTCCGCTTGATGTCCGCGACGAAGGAATGTTGCTCGATTGAAATATATGACCTGGCGGCCAGAATGGTTTTAGATGCGTTCTTTTTTGGCCTGAGGATCCTGTGCCCGTGAGCAGACTGCTGATCGTCGACGATGACGTGGAAATTCTCGCCCTGCTGAAGAAGTTCTTCGTCCAGCACGCCTACGAGGTCGATGTCGCCGCTGATGGCGCAGCGATGTGGGCCGCGATTGCCCAGCAGCGCCCGGACACGATCATTCTCGACCTGATGCTGCCCGGTGAAGGCGGCCTGAGCCTGTGCCAGAAAGTGCGGGCGCAGATGGGCATTCCGATCATCATGCTGACCGCCATGGGCGAATTGAGCGACCGGATTGTCGGCCTCGAACTGGGCGCCGACGACTACGTCACCAAACCGTTTGCCCCGCGTGAACTGCTGGCCCGTCTGCGCGCCGTGCAGCGTCGTGCCGGTGAGCAGGTCAGCCCTGTCAGCGAACCTTCGCGACCGGTGATTGCTTTCGCCGGTTGGCATCTGGATATCACTTGTCGCGAACTGCGCTCCCCGGAAAACGTGATGATTCCGCTGTCCGGTGGCGAGTTTGATCTGCTGGTGGTGTTTCTCGAACACCCGCAACGCATTCTCACCCGCGAGCAACTGATCGACCTGTCTCGCGGCCAGGGCCACGACGCCTTTGATCGCAGCATCGACGTGCAGGTCAGCCGCTTGCGCCGCAAGATCGAGCCGGACAGCAAGCGTCCGGACCTGATCCGCACCGTGCGCAACGGCGGTTACCTGTTCACCGCCAAGGTCACGCGCGCATGATCCGTCGCTTCCTGCGCCGTGATCCGCTGAGTCGGCGGATCGCCCTGACCATCGTCGCGGCCATGCTCGCTTCGCTGGCGCTCAATTTTCTGTTCGTGGAGGTGGCCGGGACCTGGGCGCGGCCACCGATTGAGCGCACCGGGTTGCTGGAGCAGATTGCGGCGACCGTCAAGGTGATCGAGGCTGCACCTGCGCCTTTACGCCCGAAACTCGCGCACGCGGCAACCGGCCCGACGCAGGAGGTGACGTGGAGTGCGCAACGTGACGAACTTGGATTGCCTGCCGGAGGAACGCAGCTGATCGCCAACAAGACGTCGGGGTTGCATCAGTTGCTGGGTGATGAGCGAGACATTCGGGTGTTCAATCCCGCTGACTGGCCGAGTGGCAGTCCGCTGGCGCGCTACGCGGCGCTGGTTCAACTGCCGGATGCCAGCTGGTTGTTGTTCTCTTCGCCCGAGCGCTCCTGGGGCCTGGACATCGGCACACGCATCGCGATCATCATCGCCCTCGGTCTGATCGCCACCGTGCTGGTAGCCTGGCTGGCCACGCAGCAACTGGCCAAACCGCTGCAACGCTTTGCCAGCGCCGCCCGCCGTTTTGGCGGTGATCTGCGCGCACCGCCAATCAAAGTCGAAGGCCCGGACGAGATCCGCCAGGCGATCATCGCCTTCAACACCATGCAGGCGCAGATTCAGCACTACATCAGCGAGCGCACGCACATGCTCGCGTCGATTTCCCACGACTTGCGCGCACCGCTGACCCGCATGCGCCTGCGCAGCGAGTTCATGGAGGACTTTGATCATCAGGGCAAACTGATCCGCGACATTGAAGAAATGCAGTCGATGATCAACGCTGCGCTGGCGTTCTTTCGGGAAGACACTCAACCGGAGCAAAGCACTGCGTTCGACCTGTCGGAGTTGCTGCAGACCATCATCGACGACTACCGCGACCAGAACATCGCCATCGATTTCCATGGCCCGGCGCATCTGGTCTACGAGGGTCGCCCGCTGGGAATCAAGCGTGTGATCGTCAATCTGCTGGAAAACGCCGAAAAGTACGCGCAGCAGCCGGCCATTACCTTGAGCAGCGATGGCTACAGCGTTTGCGTTGACGTCAGCGACGAGGGGCCGGGGATTCCCGAAGCGTCGTTGCAGCGGGTGTTCGACCCGTTCTTCCGCCTGGAAACTTCGCGCAACCGGGAAACCGGTGGCGTCGGGCTTGGGCTGTCGGCGGCGCGGGCGATCGTGCGCGAGCAGGGCGGCGAACTGACGTTGAGCAATCGCAGCAGCGGCGGCTTGCAGGCTCGGGTTGAGCTGCCTCTGTAATACTTTGAAACATTTGCGCGTGACGGACGGTCAACAGGACACATTCTCTGAAAGAAGCGTCCATGAAAACCCCACGGCCCTCCGCACGCCTCGAACCGCTTTCACAACTTCGCAATCTGAAAATGGCCCGTTCCGCGCACGCTTATGTGCGCGGCAGTACGGTGCAGTTTTATGAGTGGCTGCACAGCCAGCCCGGGCGCCGCCTGCCGAAAGGGCCGGCGGTGTGGATCTGCGGCGATTGTCATGCCGGCAATCTGGGACCGACCGGCGATCTGAAAGGGCGCATCGATATCCACATCCGCGACCTCGACCAGACGGTTATCGGCAATCCCGCGCATGACCTGGTGCGACTCGCACTGTCGCTGGCGACTGCCGCCCGGGGTTCCGATCTGCCCGGTGTGGCCACGGCGCGCATGCTCGAGGAGATGATACGCGGCTACGAGCAGGCGTTTGAAGACGACGTCGACAAAGAGCCGCCACGCCCCGCGCAAGTCAAGGCCGGGATGCGCAGCGCAGTGCAACGCACGTGGAAGCATCTGGCCCAGGAGCGCATCGAAAACACCAAACCGACCATTCCGCTGGGCAAGCACTTCTGGTCGCTGTCACGCGAAGAGCGCAGTGCACTGAAGACCCTTTGCGCCACGTCAGATCTGAACACGCTGGTGACCTCATTGAAGGGCCGCAACAAGGACGACCGGGTGAAAATGCTCGACTCGGCCTATTGGGTCAAAGGCTGCAGTTCGTTGGGACTCAAGCGTTATGCGGTGTTGCTGGGCGTGGGCGAGGGCGACAATCAGGAATATTGCCTGCTTGATATCAAAGAGGCAGTTGCTGCCGCCGCACCCCGGGTCGCCCGCGCCGCGATGCCCCGCGACAACGGCAAACGTGTGGTCGAAGGCGCGCGGTTTCTCTCGCCGGGCCTGGGTAACCGGATGATCGCCACCCGGGTGCTCGACCATGGCTTCTTCATCCGCGAACTGCTGCCACAAGACATGAAACTGGAGCTCGATCAGTTGAGCCAGACCGACGCGATGCTCGCCGCCGGCTATCTGGCTCGCGTCGTCGGGCTGGCCCATGCCCGGCAGATGGACATGAGCACCCGCGCGTCATGGATGCGTGAACTGCAGGCGTGTCGCTCGAAGACACTGGATGCGCCGTCGTGGCTGTGGACCAGTGTTGTGCAGTTGGTGGGTCGTCATGAGAAAGGTTATCTGGAGCATTGCCGGCGTTATGCGCTCGAGCATTGATCTGTGTGAGTGAAACAGTTGCCGGTTGCCGATATGAAATTTGTTCTGTAGATTTTCATGAAATTATAAGAAATAAATTTCATGAGGCGCCGAATGTTTCAGCAATCCCAACAGCATGTCGCCAGTTATTACGCCCACAGTTGCGCCGATATTCTCAGCACACGGCCGGCGCTGGAAGGCGCGCACGACACCGAAGTGGTGATCATCGGCGCCGGATTCAGCGGGCTGCATACCGCGCTGCGTCTGGCTTTGGCCGGCAAGCGCGTCACTGTGCTCGAAGCCAGTCGCGTGGCGTGGGCCGCGTCGGGACGCAATGGCGGGCAGGCGATTCTGGGCTGGTCGTGCGACATGCCGCCGCTGGAAGCTGCGCTCGGCTATGAGCGCGCCCGTCGCCTATGGGACGGCATGCGCTGGGCCGCGCAGGAACTGCGTGAATTGCCCGGGCGGCATGGTTTCGATTGCGACTATCGCCCCGGCCATTTGTGGACGTCGGTGATGCCGCGTCGGGTCAGCCTGCTGACTGAATGGCAACACGAAGCCCGTCACAAATGGGGCCATGACGGTCTGCAATTCATTTCCCGTGAAGACCTGCCGCAATGGGTCGCCAGCGATCGTTATCAGGCGGGGCTCTTTGACGCCGAAGGCGCGCACCTCAATCCGCTGAAACTGGCGCTTGGCCTGGCCGCCGCCATCGAGCGCGCCGGCGGGCGTATTCATGAGCAAAGCAAAGCGCTGAGTTATCGGCAGGAGGGCGACGGTTTTCGGGTCACTACCGAACGCGGTTCGGTGAAGGCCGACGTGCTGGTGCTGGCCTGCAATGCCTATCTCGATGAACTCGATCCGCAACTCTCCAGCTGCATCCTGCCGGTCGGCACCTATCAAGTCGCCACCGCACCGCTGACGCCGGAGCAAGCCACGGCGCTGCTGCCGAGCAACGTCTGCGTGACCGACAACCAGTTCGTCCTCGACTACTTCCGCCGCACGCCGGACAACCGCTTGTTGTTCGGCGGCGGCTGCACCTATCTGGGTGGCATGCCCAAGGACATTGCGGCGGCGACCCGGCCGTTTCTCGAACGGGTGTTCCCGCAACTCAAGGGCGTTGAACTGCAATTCGCCTGGGGCGGGCACATCGACCTGACCATGAACCGTACGCCGGATGTCGGCGGCGAGGGCAACCGTTATTGGCTTCAGGGTTATTCGGGGCATGGCGTGCTGCCGACACTGGCCGCCGCCCGCGCGGTGTCCGATGCAATTCTCGGCGAGACGGATGAATTGGCGTTGTATCAGGGCGTGAGCAATGGCCGTTTCCCCGGCGGCAAGCACTTCGCAGCACCGCTGGAAGCCATCGGCAAGGCCTGGTATCGGCTGCGCGACAGTATTTGATGAGATTTTGACCATGAACAAGCAAGAAGAAATCGCCGCGCTGGCGATCCTGATCCACGACCTGCGCAAGCACAAGAAATGCACCCTCAAGGAGCTGGCGGACAACATCGGCCGTTCGGTGGGGTTTCTCTCGCAAGTCGAACGCGGCCTGTCGCGCCCGACCGTGGCCGACCTCACCGCGATCAGCGAAACCCTCGGCGTGCCGACCACCTATTTCTACAGCCTGCCCAAACCCAGACAAGTGCCGTGGGTCACCCGTCCGGACGAGCGCCGCACGCTGTATTACGCCAGCGGCATTACCGACATTCTGGTATCGCCGCAGATGCGCGCCTCGTTCTCGATGCTCGAAAGTCATCTGGAACCGGGCGCGAGCAGCGGTGACCGGCACATGAGCGACAGCTCGGAGCAGGGCGGTTACGTCCTCGAAGGAGAACTGACTTTGTGGCTGGGCAACGACGACGAGCCGGTGACCTTAAAGGCCGGCGACAGCTTTCAATTCGACTGTCACACCCATTGCCGTTACGGCAACCGCACCGGGCAGCTCACTCGCGTGCTCTGGGTCTACACCTGATAACAACAAAGGATGAATACGATGGACGCTGTCTGCTCTGATCTGCTCGCTGAAGTGCGCGCGTTTCGCCAACGCTACCCCGAGGTACGCTATGTCGACCTGATTTCCCTGGACATTCCGGGGCATTTTTACGGCAAGCGCTATCCGGTGGACATGCTCGAAAAAGTCGCGGCGGGCAGCGCCTTGAAACTGCCGCAGAACTGCGTGTTGCTGGGCGTGCAGGGCGGTCTGTTCAAGATCGGCGATTACTGCTTCAACGACGGTGATCCGGACGCTGTGCGCCGCTTGGTGCCCGGCACACTCAAGCCCGTGACCTGGGAAAGTCAACCGCTGGGGCAAATGCTGATCACCTCCGACGGCACCGCCAAACCGATCGAATTCGAACCCCGCGAGGTATTGGCGAAAGTGCTGGATCGACTGGCAGCCAAGGGTATTCACCCGGTGGTGGCCTTCGAACTGGAGTTCTACTTATTCGACAAAAAACTTCGCGACGGGCTGCCGCAATTCCCGCGGGATGAGCTGACCGACGACGCCGATGATCAGCCGAACATGCACATCGAACGCCTCTCGCGTTTCGCCCCGGTGCTTGACGACATGGTTGAAGCAACGCGGGCGCAGGGCATCGACGCCACGGTGATTACCGCAGAGCTGGGGCCGGGCCAGTTCGAAATCAATTTCGGCCACCTGGATGACGGTTTGCGCGCCGCCGACTGGGCGGCGCTGTTCTGTCGCAGCACCCGCGGCGTTGCGCTCAAGCACGGCTATCGCGCCAGTTTCATGGCCAAGCCGTACGTGCAGCATCCGGGTAGCGGCATGCATGTGCATGTCAGCCTGTATGACGCCGCCGGCAACAATCTGCTGGCCGCCAATCACCAACAGCCGCTGCGCCACGCGGTGGCGGGGTGCCTGGATCTGCTGCCGCACAGCATGCCGATCTTCGCGCCGAACCAGAACGCCATGCGCCGTTTGAGCGGCACGGTGAACACTGCGACCAAAGCGAGCTGGGGTTACGAGGATCGTGACGCCTGCCTGCGCATCCCCGAGTCGGACACGAAAAACCTGCGCATCGAATACCGACTGGCCGGCGCTGACGCCAACCCGTATCTGGTGCTGGCGGCGATTCTGGTAGGCCTGGAACATGGTCTGGAATCAGGCAAGGAACCGATCCCGCCCCTCAACGACGACCGCAACAGCGGCATCGACTTTCCGACGGAGATCCTCGACGCGGTGCGCGCCTTGCAGCATCAGCCACAACTGCGTGCGGGACTGGGCGCCGAGTTTGTCGACGTGTATTGCGAGAACAAACGTCAGGATCACCTGGCATTCATGCAGGAGATCAGTGCGCGGGAGTATCGCTGGTATTTGTGATCACTGGTTCAGTGACTTCTTCAGCCCTTCACCAAAACCAATACGGCAAAAACTTCGGTGTGGGTTCGATCATGAGTTCCAGGTGATAGGTGATCGGGTTGAAGAAAAACATATCCAGTATCAGAAATGCCGCTACGCCAAACGACAGCGTCATGAACTCGCGATAGGGATGCTCGGCGAAATACTGGTGTTTGCCATGGTAGAAGCTCAGTAGCGCAGACAATCCCAAGACTACGCCCAGGTAGTTGGGTTGTAACGAAACATCGGCGAAGTTGTTGTAGACCAGCACCGCCACCAGCATCCCCAACCCAAGCAGGGGCAACTTCAGGCAGACGTTGAGCAGGCCGTTTTTGGCGCGGACGAAGGCGGCTTCCTTGCTGACGAAGAGGTAAGCGGCCAGCAGTGAAATTGCCGGGGTGATTGCCAGGATGTAGCGTGCTTTCTTGGAACTCGGAAGAGTGAACAGCACCAGCAGCACTAGCAGCCAGCCGGTTAGATAGCGCAGCAGGTCGATGTTTCTATCGCGGTTCGAACGGAAGAACAGTTTGTACTTCTTGAGAATGACGTTGATGGCGTAAAACACCGTGATGCCGTAGGTCAGCAGACCTGCCGAGAAGTAGAAGTAATAGCGTGGCGCGTGGTCGGAACCGAAGCGTGCGATGCCCTGCATGTTCAGCACTTCGTCGAGGAACGCTGGCCCTCCTTGCACGTAGGCCGCCCAGGCCAGTAACACCACCCCAACAGTCAGAATCACCCCCGAGAGCAGTGAAAACAGCAGCAACATGCGCCACTGCCGGCTCAGTAAGTAATAAGCGCCAATGACACTCGCAGGTCCGATCAAGCCGATAGGCCCACGAAAAGCGAAACCCAGTGCCAGCCCGACGTACAGAAACACCAGGCGGCGCGGGTCTTTTTTGATTTCGGCCGTATAGGCAAAGTAGAAGCACATCACCGTTAACAGCGCCGGATAGATATCCAGTGCCAGCGAGTTGACGCCGTCGAGAAAAGCCCAGGTCAGCAGGCTGAAAAGAACGCCGTACGCCCCCCACTTCTTGCTGTGCAGCGCGCCCAGTCGATAAATGAATACCAGCATCAGCGACGCGGCCACGCAGGACGGAAAACCCATGGAAAGAACGGATACCCGGCCGAATGGCAAGGACACCAGGTAGACCAACAAGGTATTGAGGACCGTGTAGTCGGGATAGGGTTTGAGGTCTTCGGCGATCGGGAACAGTGTGATGCCGTGCAGCAACATGTAGTCGGCAAAGTCGACAAAGCGTGTTGTGTAGTTGAGGACCGCGGGTTTGTACTGCAATGCCATGAACACGGCCAGTGTCATGAAAAAAATGCTCAGGCATGGATTTCTTGCAATCAATCCTTTCAGCAACACTGCCCGCCAAGTGCGCTCGACCACAAGCGGGGCATCATATCGATCCATCGTTAATCCTTTGCTGCAGTTGTTCTTTTTGCCCGCAATCCTGGAAGCCCGGTAACGCCGGAAGTGAAGTTATGTGTTTCGCAAAATTGGATTTGAGCCTAGTCCAGGGTGAGGACTATTCAAGCATGACGTGCCTAAACACACCCTGAACAAGACGGGTTAAAGTCGATGAAAACGTCATTAACGAAGAGCGTGTTATAGGGCTTTCTACATTTAGTTGTCGGCAATTTTGGCGCTGGGTAGAAAAGCTCCGATGTGCATTGCCTCCCGCTTGGCTAAATAACCCGACCCTTTTTCGGCGGCGAATGGTCGGCCAGCCCGGTTCTGGCGGTTTGCAGCAACCGGGCGAACGCCGCTTTGTCTATTGGCCGACTCATGAAATAGCCCTGAACCTCGTTGCACTGATCCTTGCCCAGAATCGCCAGTTGCTCCTCGGTTTCCACGCCTTCGGCGGTGACGGTCAGGCCCATGGCTTTACCCAGGCCGATGATCGCCTGGACCACGGCGCGATCGTTGGCGCCGTTGCTGATCGAGGCGATGAAGCGCTTGTCGATCTTGATCCCGTCGAACGGGTAGGCGCGCAGGTAGCCGAGAGACGAATAGCCGGTGCCAAAGTCGTCCATGTTCAGGCGCACGCCGAGTTGCTTGAGCGCATTCATCGTGGCCAGCGCGCCGTCGGTGTCGACGAGCATCACGTTTTCGGTGATTTCCAGTTCCAGGCGACTGGCCGGGAAACGGGTCTGGATCAGCGCTTCGCGCACGTCTTCGACGACATCGCTGAGGGCGAACTGTGCCGGGGACAGGTTGACTGACAGGAGGATGTCTGACGGCCATTCGAGTGCGGTTTCACAGGCTTCGCGCAACACCCAGCGTCCCAGCGCCACGATCAGATCGGTCTGTTCCGCCAGGCCGATGAACACGTCCGGGCCCAGCAGGCCCTTGGTCGGGTGCTGCCAGCGCACCAGCGCCTCAACCGAGACGATGTGCTTGCCGTCGACGGTGTAGCGCGGCTGGTAATGCAGAATGAATTCGTCGTTTTTCAGCGCGCCGCGCAGGTCGCTTTCCATTTGCCGGCGGGTCTGGATCTGGTCGTTCATGTGCGCTTCGAAATAGCACCAGGTGTTTTTGCCCTCGGACTTGGCCTGATAGAGCGCGATGTCGGCGCAACGGATCAACTCGCTGGGCACGAAGCCCTGGCGGCGGCTCAGGGCGATACCGATGCTGGCCCCGACGTGCAACGGATGGTGCTCGAAGAGCATCGGTTGATGCAGGCTCTCGACCAGCCGCATACAGAACCGGTCGACTTCCTGCCGAGTGTCCATGCCATTGAGCACCACAACGAATTCGTCGCCACCCAGGCGTGCGACGATGTCGTGCTCGCGGGTGCATTCGCGCAGACGACTGGCGACTTCCTGCAACACCGCGTCGCCTGCCGGATGGCCGAGGGAGTCGTTGATCGGCTTGAAGTTGTCCAGGTCGATCACCAGCAGCGACAGCGGCGGCGCGTGCTCCTTGAGCAACAGCGCCTCATCCAGATAACGCGCCAACTGGTTGCGATTGGGCAGGCCGGTGAGGGCGTCGTGCATCGACAGGTGCTGGATCTGCGCATGGGCGGCGACTTCGTCGGTGATGTCGCTGGCGGTGCCGCGATAGCCGACCACGGTGTGCTTCTCGATAATTGGCCTCGCCGACAGTCGACAGTGGCGTTGCTGCCCGGCGTGATCGCGGTAGGTGCAACGCAAGTCGCTGGCATTGCTGTCCTCGGTGAGTTTCTTCAGCCACAGCTCCAGCGGCGTGGTATCGCACGACACCAATTGCCCAATGCCCTGGCCCAGCCACTCGCTTTGCGGGTAGCCAGTCACTTCGCTGAAGCGCGCCGAGAGATAGGTCAGGCGCAAGTGTCTGTCGACTTCCCAGATCCAGTCCGACGCCGCTTCGGCGACCGCGCGAAACCGTTCTTCACTGGCTTCCAGCGCATGGTTGGCCGCCTCCAGCGCCTGATTCGAAGCCTGCAAGGTGCTGAAACTGTGGTCGACGTAGGTTGAAGATCGCACGGCGTGACGCAAGAAATAGGCGGTCAACAGCATCAGCACGGCCAGCACGGCGCCAAGCGTGGGCAGCAGTGACCACAGCAGTTGCCGGCCGGGACGTTCGAGGTCTGCGCTGAGGCTGTAACCGGTGTTGTTCAGCGACACCCGAGGCTGTTCGTCGGCAAGCGTGTCATCCGCCGTAAGTTTCAGGTTTTGCAGGCCATAGGCAGTGCCGATCGCCTGCAGTTTGGCAGGCGTCAGCTTGTCGACGAACACCAGCACCGAGGTCTGTGTCGGATCGCCCACCGGACGTTCGTCGTTGGGCAGAATTGCCGCTGCCGTAACCAGTGCCGGCCATCCGTCGAACAGCGAATAGGTATTGATCGGTACAGTCAGATCAGCCTGGTTTTGCACCTGATCAATCAATGACGCGGCAGAAGCCTTGAGCAGACTGCCGACGTCCACGTCGGCGAGTTGTCCTTGCACGACGGCGTACTTCGTGCGGCTGCGATCCAGCACAAACACGCCGTCGTAACCGTCGCTGGTGAACAGGGTCTTGCCGATGTTCTGCTGGGTGTAGGCCCAGTCGGTATCGACGTGGGTGTGCAAGTGTTCGTAAGCCGTGGTCCAGTCGGCATAGCTGGTGATGTAGCTTTTGGAGGTCGCGATGCGATTTTCCAGGGCGCGGGCCGTATAGAAGCGGGTTTGCTCGACATCCTCGCGATCCAGGCGAGCGGCAATGCTGAGCAGGGTGCCAATCGCAGCAATCACCCCGACGATAAACAGCGTGGCGACCGCAAATGCCAGGCGGCGGGTAATGGCGCTTTGCTGAGGCGGAACCGGCGTGGCAGGAGCGAAACTGTCCATATGCTCGTCCTTGGTAGCTAGGGTTTGCTCATCTGGAACAGCGGCCCGAGCGCATTGTTCAATCTGTTGTTGGCAATGGCGCTGCGGCGGATTTCTCAAGCGTAGTGAATACGCGGGGATTTTGCCTTTGGCGCAACGTCATTGCGCTCTGAGCAACTGCCCCAAGACCTCCAATTCTCCTTTCTCCACATCCGACACCAGCACGAAACGCATATGAGCGGCCTGCCACGAGACCACGTTGAATCCGCGCACGCTGTGACTCTGCACGGCTTGGTCCGCCTCATTCGTCGGCAGGATGAACAGGTTGATGATGTGCTTGGCATGCCCGTAGCTCAGGGCGGCGGTGGTCTGGTGTTGCAGGTAATCCAGACGCCCGCCAAGCAAGGGGAAGCCTTGCGCCGTGTAGTCGAATACCGGCGGCGAGAAATCGAGTTTGCCGGTGAACCACGGTTTGACGGTGTGGCGATCGGACGACACCACGTCGTTGAGGTGTTCGCCCATCAACGAGCGTACGTGGCTGGACACGGCTTCGTCGATCAAGGGTTGCTCGCTGCCGGGAGTGGCGACATACAGCACCAGCGCCAGAGCCAGCGCGGCGGCGGAAAAGGCCGGGGCCAGCCATTTTTGCCAGCGCTGGATGAACCTCGGCTCAGGTTTGTCTGCGGCGAACACGCTCGCCGCCAATGCAGCGGGCGCGGGGTAGTAGGGTACATGGCGCTTCACGCTGACCTTGAGCAACTTCGCTTGCTCGTGCAGCTGCACGCATTCGGCACAGGTGCTCAAGTGCGCGGTCACCTGCGCCGCCGTCGCCGAATCCAGTTCCTGATCCAGATAGCCGTGCAACTGTGTCTGGCAAACCGCGCAGTCGAGTTCATTCATGATCGTGCAACTTCAGTAGTTCGAGCTTGAGCAGGGCACGTGCCCGGGCCAGTCTGGACATGACGGTGCCAATCGGAATATCGACCACCAGGGCGATGTCCTTGTAAGGCATGTCTTCGAGTTCCTTGAGCACAATCACCTCGCGAAACACCGGCGGCAGGGCACTCAGCGCCTGCTGGAGCAAGGCGGCATTTTCCATGTGAATGGCCAGCAGTTCCGGGGTCTGGCTGTGGCTCAGCGGGCCTTCGTCAGCGACCCGGTCGTCATCGATGGCGACCCAATGGCGCCCGGCCGAAGCCTTGAGCCAGGTGTAGCTTTCGTTGCGCACGATGGTCAGAAACCACGCCTTGGCGTTGCCATCGGCGAAACGTTGCAAAAACCGGAAGGCGCGCAGGGCGCTTTCCTGCACGACGTCGCGCGCAGCGCTGTCGTTGCCAGTAAGCCAGCGCGCAAGGTTGTAGGCCGCGTCCAGATGGGGCGCAATCAATTCCTCAAATCGCTTCATGGTCGGTTCCGCACCGTCACCCCCCTGTAACCGCGCTGCGGCGGGTTTTATTCGCGCCAGAACATTTATTTTTTGCCGTGGAATAAAGCCTCACGCCGCAAGGTTTACCTCGTGTCAGCTACCTCACTGTAGTTCGCCCGCGAGGACACATCGATGGACATTCAAGCAAAACAGCCGCTGCGCACCGACGGCCCGCTCAACCCGGACCGGCGAACCCTGCTCAAATGCTCGGCGTGGGCCGGGGCCGGGGTTCTCTGGGCCCTGAGCGGCGGCATCCCCAAAGCCTTTGCGCTGGATGACGCAGGCAACGTCAGCGATCCCAAGGCGCTGGACAGCACCTTTCACTTCGTGCAGATCAGCGATTCGCACATCGGCTTCAACAAGGAAGCCAATCCCGAACCGGTCAAGACCTTGCAGGTGGCCATCGACAAGGTCATCGCGCTGCCCAGACGGCCATCGCTGATCTTGCACACTGGCGACATCACCCACCTGTCCAAGCCCGAGGAATTCGACACCGCCGCACAGTTGCTCAAGGGCCTGCCATCCACCGTGCATTACGTCCCCGGCGAACACGACACCCTCGACGAGGGCGGCGGCAAGCTGTACCTGGAGCGTTACGGCAAGGGCACCAAAGGTAACGGCTGGTATAGCTTTGATGATCATGGCGTGCATTTCATCGGGCTGATCAATGTCTTCAATTTCCAGGCCGGTCATGAAGCCACCCTCGGCGCCGAGCAACTCGCCTGGCTGGCCGATGACTTGCGCGCAGTCAGCAGCAGCACGCCCATCGTCGTGTTCACCCACATCCCGTTGTGGACGGTTTATCAGCCGTGGGGCTGGGGCACCGAGGACGGCGATCAGGCGATCGCGATGCTGCGCAAGTACGGCTCGGTGACGGTGCTCAACGGGCACATCCATCAGGTGATCCAGAAAGTCGAGGGCAACATGACCTTCCACACCGCCCGTGGCACCGCTTATCCGCAGCCGGCACCGGGCGCAGCACCGTCACCGGGGCCTATGACGGTGGCGGCGGATCAGCTGCGCAATTACCTGGGGATCACCGACGTGCGCGCGACCCAGGGCGATCACCCGCTGGCCCTGATTGATTCGACACTGGTGTAACCGAGGGCAAACCGATGAAAACGCGACTATTGGCACTGGTGGGCCTGTTGCTGGCGATGCCGGTGTGGGCAGCGGAAGTGAAGATCGACATCAAGGAATTCATGTTCGCCCCCAAGGACCTGACCGTGGCCGTCGGCACCAAGGTGACGTGGGTCAATGATGATCAGATTCCGCACACGGTGGCGGAAACCCACAAAGTGTTTCGCTCGGGTGCGCTGGACACCAACGACAGCTTTTCCTGGGTGTTCGATACGCCGGGGGAGTTTGAATATTTTTGCGTGTTGCATCCGCAGATGATCGGCAAGGTGGTGGTGACGCAGTGAAACCGACCGCAAGGGAGCGGTGCGGTCTGCAGCAATACGCACCTGCAGAGGTTTAAAATTGATGCTGAACGTTTTTGAGCGTCGGACCTGCAATGAGCCCGTCAGTAATTGATTGAATCCGACGGTGTTTGACAGCGTGTGGCCAAACAAGGGAACAGAGAAGAACCCTGCAGTTGAACTGCAGGGTTTGGTGAGGTCTCGACATTGAGTGCCACTAACTCGCGATTGCTCTAAGGAAACTCTGAAAAAGACTTTCTGATTTGGCAAAATACCGCGACCCCACCCACCGAGTTTCCCGATGAAGCAGATGACCTTCGCCGACGCCGAGTACGCTGGCAAGCGCAAGCAAACCCGCAAGGAGTTGTTCCTGATCGAGATGGATCGGGTGGTGCCGTGGAAGGGCTTGATTGCTTTGATCGAGCCACATTATCCGAAAGGTGAAGGTGGCCGTCCGGCCTACCCGTTGATGGCGATGCTGCGTGTGCATCTGCTGCAGAACTGGTTCGGCTACAGCGATCCAGCGATGGAGGAAGCGCTGTACGAAACCACGATCCTGCGCCAGTTTGCCGGGCTGAACCTGGAGCGCATCCCCGACGAAACCACCATTCTCAACTTCCGCCGCTTGCTGGAGAAACACGAGCTGGCGGCCGGCATCCTCGCTGTCATCAATGGCTATCTGGGCGACCGCGGCCTGTCGCTGCGCCAGGGCACCATCGTCGATGCAACGCTGATCAATGCGCCCAGTTCGACCAAGAACAAGGACGGCAAGCGCGACCCGGAAATGCACCAGACCAAGAAGGGAAACCAGTATTATTTTGGCATGAAGGCCCACATCGGCGCCGATGACGAATCGGGTCTGGTGCACAGCGTAGTGGGCACGGCGGCCAATGTGGCGGATGTCACCCAGGTGGACAAATTGCTGCATGGCGACGAAAACGTGGTCTGCGCCGATGCAGGCTACACCGGTGTCGAAAAGCGGCCCGAGCATGAAGGACGTGAAGTTATCTGGCAGGTGGCGGCACGCCGCAGCACCTACAAAAAACTCGATAAGCGCAGCGTGCTGTACAAAGCCAAGCGCAAGATTGAAAAGGCCAAGGCTCAGGTGCGCGCCAAGGTCGAGCATCCGTTCCGGGTAATCAAGCGCCAGTTCGGTTACACCAAGGTGCGCTTTCGCGGCTTGGCCAAAAACACGGCGCAACTGGTGACACTGTTCGCTCTGTCGAACCTGTGGATGGCGCGCCGACATTTACTGACGAATGCAGGAGAGGTGCGCCTGTAATGCGGGAAATGGCCACCGGAGTGGGGTCCGGGTGGCGAAAACGTAAGAAATACTCGTCGAATTGATTGTTTTTTGATCATTTGGCGAGTTTAAAAGTTGCGCTAGGTGGTATGCCGGGGAAATACATGGCTACTTCAGACCATCCCTAAGCAGGTATGGCTTGTTTCTACTTCATAATTTATTGGTCGAGAGGGTAAGCTCAGAACTATTTAGGCTCTGGAAAAGTCCACTCATTCGAGCGACTGCTCTGCACTCCATCTGTTCCTGCTTGCGTGGCATACACTCTATATTGACCCTGATCAGACTCCATATTTTCTATATAAGGACCGATATTCCAACTCCCGTCCTGCCCGGCTGTGGTCGTCCCCAATACCTTGGGACCTTTTATTTCGTACAGAGTCACTGTGGCAACGGGTATAGCGGTACCTGTGTACTTAATAATAATTTTTCGAAGTGGGCCAACTTCAAGTCTTGCTTGGCGAATTTCAGGAGGGGTTGTGACGTTGGCTGGAGCTGACCATTTCACCGTGAAAGACACATTTTCCGCCCATCCGCTCTGCCCATTTGTCCCAGATTGGGTGGCCGTCACCTCATATTGCTGGCCCCGGACACTGGCCTCGTTACAGCGAATGGACCAATTCCCGCCCTGATCGGCATAAGTCGTTCCCAACAAGGTCCCGACATAGCTTTTGTATAGCTCTACTTTTGCATAGGGCTTAGCCATGCCACTGACTTCAGGATTAGGATCGACAAATGATCCGCTGTCCGGGCGTTGAATTACAGGAGGGCCTTGAACGATGAGTTCTACGGTGAAATACACATTATCTGCCCAATCGCTCTCTGACCCATTATTCCCCCTTTGTTTCGCGGTCACGCCATATTGCTGCCAGGGAACAATGGCTGCTTCGTAGACGGCAGACCAGCGCCCGTCTTCACCTGCATAAACAGGCCGTCCTACTGGGTTACCGCTACCAGCTTCATATAGCTGTATCTCAGCGCGCGGCGTAGCGGTGCCTTCAACTAAAGGTCTAAGCGGGGTGATTTCTCCTGATTGCGGGCGCTGAATTGCAATAGAGCTACTGAGATTAACCCCAAAGTCGCCATCGACGACCTTAAAACTGACATTATTTGCCCAGCCCGACGGGGTACCATCGCTGTCAAACTGTCGAGCAGTTATCCAGTAGGTCTCATTAGGGGCTGCGGCGAGAATAAGTTGGATCTCCCAGATTCCACGCGAGTCAACCCAGCCTACCCCCCATTCATATCCTGTACCTGATTGATTGATGGTCACTTTGCAATTGGGTTTGCCGCGACCGCGAACAACCGAAGTCGTCTGCATACTTGCGCCATTTTCGGGTGTATCGATGATAGGGGCACTTATGGACATAATGTTTCTCCAGTTATTAAGAAACCACTCCAAATAAACAAAGG
The DNA here is from genome assembly GCF_055760375.1 of Pseudomonas sp. m6p. NCBI lineage: Bacteria > Pseudomonadati > Pseudomonadota > Gammaproteobacteria > Pseudomonadales > Pseudomonadaceae > Pseudomonas > Pseudomonas sp. m6p. Next base: position 2,411,486 of record NZ_CM147084.1, on the reverse strand, counting down.
CCAAAAGTGTTCAATTGAAAAGCGTGGTGTTGGCGTGAGAGTAAGGCGTGTTCAAAACCAGCACTACTGTCAGTTCTGACAGGGCATAAGAGTCATTGGTAATAATGTTAGTAGTTGTTATCGCGGTTTTAATGGAAGGTAAGTGAGCCTGCAGAAAGATGGTGGTGACGAAGTGAAACGGATCGCAAGGTTGCCGTGCCGTGTTACCCGGCTACCGAATTGCACCTTTGTGGAGCTCGTCATGGGCGATCGGGTAGCACATTTCACATCTTGCCGGGGCAGCGGCTGAATGCTGTTTGGCCGCTTAATTCATGCAAATCAAAAGCTTGTCCTGCTAATGCGAAGTTTGGCATGCATCGTGCTTTTTTGTATCCGTGGATAATTGGATACAAAAAGACAAAAGGTGCTGCCATGCAATTCGCTCCTGCCTTCGATCAACGTCAACCGATGACCGCCGAAGAAGAGGCCTACAACTTTCTGTTGGAGGGCATCTGCGGTGGTCGGTACCGCAAGGGCGACCGGTTGATCGCCGAGGACATCGCCAGTGAAATCGGCATGAGCCGCATGCCGGTGCGCGAAGCGTTTCGCCGTCTCGATGCGCAGGGTCTGGTGACGCTGAGGCCCAATCGCGGCGCGGTGGTCAGCGGTCTGGATGTCGAGCAGATGCATGAAGTGTTCGAGATGCGCAGTGCGCTAGAGGGCCTGGCGATTCGCATCGCGGTGCCCAAAATCAGCGAGCGTCAGTTGACGGCGCTGGAACGGCTTCTCGATGAAATGGATGACTACCGCGACGAGAGTGCGGCGTGGGTCAGCCGCCATCGCAAGTTCCATGAATACCTGTGCAGCCTCAGCGAACGTCCTCGGTTGCTCAAGCAGATCAGCGCCCTCTACGCGCTGATCGAAGCGCCCATGCGCCTGTGGCTGCAGCACATCGAAAAGCCCCTGAGTGCGCGCCAGGAGCACCAGATCATCCTTGATGCGATTCGCGCCGGCGACGCCAGCAAAGCCGAAGCCGTGGTGCGCGAGCACATCGAAGGCACGGTGCCCGAGCTGATCAAATTTTTGCAATCGGAAAAATAACCACAGAGCGGAACACGAGTCCGCCGATGTTTTGACGTTGAGTACTGCCCCGTTACTAACCGAACTGGAGTGTCTGGTCATGCATACGTCTCGCCTGTTATTGGCTGCAATTTCCCTCGGACTCTGTTCGCAATGGGCGCTCGCCGCACCCACGGTGCCGGAGCGTCTGGTCAAGGTCGACAAACTGACCTATTGCTCGGGCATGGATTCGCCGCCGCTGGTGTCTTTCGATGAAGCGCAAAAGCCCAAAGGACTGACCGTCGACCTGGGCCTGGAAATCGCCAAGCGCCTGGGCGACAAGAAGGTCGATTGGCGGGTGATTCCGTTTTCCGGACTGCTCCCGGCCTTGCTTGCCAAACAGTGCGACATGATCGTCGACCAGCTGTTCGACAAGCCCGAGCGCCGCGAGGTGATCGACATCGTCAATTACATGTATTCCAGCCAGGCGGTGGTGGTGCCCAAGGGCAATCCGAAGGCGCTGAAAACCCTGGCGGATCTGAGCGGGCACAAGATCGCGGTGCTTAATGGTTCGACCATCAAGACCTTGCTCGATGCGGAAAATGAAAGCCTGACCAAGGCCGGCAAGCCACCGATGAAACTGGTGGTCTACAACACCGACACCGATGCCTTCCAGGCCTTGCGCATCAATCAGGTCGACGCTTACGGCACCACGGTGGAAACCGCCGGTTATTACGCGGCGATGGCTCCGGATCTGTTCGAAGAAGGCGTCCCGGCCTTCAGCCGGATTCTCACCGGCCTGGGCATCCGCAAGGACGATGCGCAACTGAGCGCTGCGGTGCAGCAGATCATCACCGACATGCGCAGCGACGGCAGCTACAACCAGCTTCTGAGCAAATGGCACGTTTCCAGCGACACACTCGATTGAGGCAAGCGTTGATGAACTTCAATTGGGATGTGTTCTGGCAATACCTGTTGCAGCCGAGCGGGGTTTATCTCACCGGGCTCTGGCTGACCTGCCTGATCAGTGTGCTGGCAATGCTGCTGGGCTGTGTGCTGGGGTTGGCCGCTGCATTGTTGCGTTTGTCGAAGAACCCGTTGCTGCATCTGCCCGTGCGTTTTTATGTGTGGCTGATGCGCGGCACGCCGTTGCTGGTGCAGATCGTTTTCCTCTACACCGCGCTGGCGGCGGGCGGGATTTTTCGCTTCGAAGACATTGAGCTGTTCGGGCTGGTGGTGCCCGGCAACATCCAGGCGGCGATCATTGCTCTGGGGCTCAACGAAGGCGCGTACATGGCCGAGATCATCCGCGCCGGGATCGGCGCCGTGGACAAGGGACAGTACGAGGCCGGGCGTTCGCTGGGCATGACCTTCGCCAAACTGATGCGTCGAATCGTGCTGCCACAAGCGTTCCGGGTGATCGTGCCGCCGCTGGGCAACGAGTTCAACGTGATGCTGAAAAACACCACGCTGGTCAGCGTGATCGGCGTGCAAGAGCTGTTGCTCAGCACGCAGATGGTCACCTCGGCGACTTTTCGGGTGTTCGAGTTGTACCTGGTGGTGGCGATTTATTTCCTGTTGCTTACCACGCTGTGGGGCTTCTTTCAGCGCTGGCTGGAGAACCGCTTCGGTCAGTCCGACCGACCTTCTTCGCCACCGCCGGCCTCCAGTCGGATGTTCGGTCGCAGCACTCTGAAACTGCTGAGGGGACGCTAATCATGGCGCAGCCAAATGACGAACTGATCATCGAAGCGCTGAACATTCACAAATCCTTCGGCGATCTACAGATTCTCAAGGGCATCTCGCTGCAAGTACGCCGTGGCGAAGTGGTGGTGCTCATCGGCGCTTCGGGCTCGGGCAAAACCACGTTTATCCGCTGCATCAACCTGCTCGAAGACATTCAGGGCGGGGAGATCCGGGTCAGCGGTCGGCCCATGGGTTATCGCACCCGGGCGGACGGCAGTCTGGTGCGTGATTCGGAGCGCAACATCGCTCGCCAGCGTCGCGACATCGGCATGGTGTTTCAGCGCTTCAACCTGTTCCCGCACATGACCGCTCTGGAAAACATCATCGAAGCACCGATTCAGGTGTTGGGTGTGCCACGCCAGGCTGCGCTGGAACAGGCGCGGGCCTTGCTCAAGCGAGTCGGGCTGGCAGACAAGGCCGGGCATTACCCGTCGATGCTTTCCGGCGGCCAGCAGCAACGAGTGGCGATCGCCCGAGCGTTGGCGATGAAACCGCAGGCGATGCTGTTCGACGAACCCACCAGCGCCCTCGACCCGGAAACCGTCGGTGAGGTTCTGCAAGTGATGAAAGAGCTGGCCGAGGAGGGCATGACCATGGTCGTGGTCACCCATGAAATGGGCTTTGCCCGCGAGGTCGCCGACCGGGTGGTGGTGCTCGATCAGGGCGAACTGATCGAACAAGGCCCGCCGGAACAGATTTTCAGCCGTCCGACTCATCCCCGAACCCAAGCCTTCCTCAGCCGCGTGCTGTGAATTTCACAAGGACATCGACGATGCGTTTATCGAGTGTGTTTGCGGCGCTGTGCTGCGCCGCCGTGGTCCCCATGCTTCAGGCCGCCGACTCGGTGGTGAAGGTCTACAACTGGTCCGATTACATCGGCCCCGATACGCTGAAGAACTTTGAAAAGGCCAGCACGATCAAGGTTCAGTACGACATTTTCGACACCAATGAAATGCTCGAAGCCAAGTTGCTCTCCGGGCATTCGGGCTATGACGTGGTGGTGCCGTCCAGCCAGTTTTTGTCCAAGCAGATTCGCGCCGGCGCCTATCAGCCGCTGCAACGCGGATTGCTCGATAACTGGAAGCACCTCGACCCGCGTTTGATGCAACGTCTGCAGGCTGCCGACCCCGGCAACCAATATGCCGTGCCGTACATGTGGGGCACGGTAGGCATCGGCTACAACGAGGAGAAAGTTCGCGCCGTGCTGGGCAAGGATGTGCCGCTCGATTCCTGGTCAATGGTGTTTGACCCGCGAAATCTCGCCAAGCTGAAAAGCTGCGGCGTGGCGTTCCTCGATGCGCCGGTGAAGATCATTCCCCAGGCCCTGCTTTATCTGGGCCTGGACCCCAACAGCGTCAAGCCTGAGGATTACAAGCAGGCGTCGAAACTGCTGATGACGTTGCGGCCTTCGGTGACCTATTTCAACTCATCGAAGTACACCGCCGACTTGGCCAACGGCGATATCTGCGTGGCGATCGGCTATTCCGGTGACGTGATGCAGGCCCAGACCCGGGCGCGCGAGGCGGGCAAAAACATCGACATTCGTTACCTGATTCCCAAGGAAGGCGTGAACCTCTGGTTCGACATGCTGGCGATCCCCAAAGACGCCGCTAACGTCGCCAACGCCCATGCGTTTATCAATTACCTGCTGCGCCCAGAGGTGATTGCACCGGTCAGCGATTACGTCGGCTACGCCAACCCGAACAAGGATGCCACGGCGCTGATGGACCCCAAGGTCAGCGGCAATCCGGGGATCTACCCGACTGACGACGTGATCAACCACGCCTTCGTCTCCGCCGATCTGCCGGAAAACATCCAGCGTCTGATCACCCGCGAATGGAACCGGATCAAGTCCGGCCAATGAATTGCTGATTTGAAGAGCCTTTGCCATGTTGAAATTTTCTGCTCACGAATACCCTTATCCGTCGCAACGCCAAAGCGTCTTCGCCCGTCGTGGCATGGTTGCGGCGTCCCAACCTTTGGCCGCGCAGGCCGGTATCGAGATGCTGCAGAAGGGCGGTAACGCGATTGACGCGGCCATCGCCACGGCGGCGGCGCTGACCGTGGTCGAGCCTACGGGTTGTGGCCTGGGCGGCGATGCGTTTGCGCTGGTCTGGTTCAAAGACCAGTTGCATGGCCTCAATGCCAACGGCCATGCCCCGGCCGGTCTGAGCATCGAAGCGGTGAAGGCGGCCGGCCATGAGCAAATGCCGTTGTATGGCTGGACGCCCGTGACGGTGCCCGGTTGCCCATCGGCCTGGGCCGAGCTGTCGCAACGTTTTGGTGTGTTGCCGTTCGCCGATCTGCTGCAACCGGCGATCAGTCTGGCCAGAGACGGTTTTCCGCTGTCGCCGGTGGTTGCCCATCAATGGCAGATCGCGCTAGATGAGTTCAGTCCCCATCGCAATGAAGGGCTGCAGGCCTGGTTCGACACGTTCTTGATTGACGGTCGCGCGCCCAGGGCCGGAGAGATTTTCCGTAACCCGGCGCAGGCGCGAACCCTCCAAGAACTGGCCCTCACGCGTTGCGAGAGTTTGTATCGCGGCGATTTGGCAAATCGCCTGGATGGGCATTCGCGGGCAACGGGCGGCTATCTGCGCGCCACGGATCTTGAGCATTACCGCGCGCAGTGGGTCGAGCCCATCCACGTCAATTATCGCGGCGTGGATGTCTGGGAAATCCCGCCGAGCGGGCAGGGGCTGGTGGCGCTGATGGCGCTGAAAATTCTTGAAGGCTTCGACTTCGACCACCGTGACAGCCAACAGACCTGGCACCGCCAGCTGGAAGCGATGAAGCTGGCCTACAGCGATGGCCTGCACTACATCACCGATCCGCTGCACATGCGCGTGGCCGTGGCCGATCTGTTGAGTGACGGCTATAGCGCCCGCCGCCGTGCGCAGATTGGCGAACAAGCGCAGCCGCCGAAGCCGGGCGATCCACACGCCAGTGGTACGGTGTACCTGGCCACGGCGGACGGGCAGGGCAACATGGTCTCGTTCATCCAGAGCAATTACCACGGCTTCGGCTCCGGCGTGGTGCTGCCCGACAGCGGCATCGCCCTGCAAAACCGAGGGCAGGAATTCAGCCTTGATCCCGAGCATGCCAACGCGTTGGCGCCGGGCAAAAAGACCTTTCACACGATCATTCCCGGCTTCCTCACCAAGGACGGCCAGGCGCTGGGGCCGTTCGGTGTGATGGGCGGCTACATGCAGCCGCAAGGCCACGTGCAGATGGTCATGAATCTGGTGGATTTCGGCCTGAACCCGCAGTCGGCACTGGACGCGCCGCGCTGGCAGTGGCTTGGCGGGATGAAGGTCGGCATCGAGCAGGGTGCTTCAAGGGATCTGGCCAACGCGTTGGCGCGTCGCGGGCATGAGGTGCAGATCGCCAGTGACCTGACGGATTACGGACGCGGGCAGATCATCCTGCGTGATCCGGTGACGGGCGTGCTGTGTGGCGGGACGGAGCCGAGGGCGGATTCGCATATCGCGGTTTGGTAGAGACGGCAGGCACTCGTCAGGTCAGGAGCACACACTTTTTCACAAAGACCTCCCGGGATCCAATCGGTGGCAGAATCTCCCTGACTTGACTGTTTTGGAGAACACCATGCTTCGTGTGTTTGAACGAAGACTCGATCCATTCCCGCCTGACGAGCTGCCACCGCCGCCCAACGGTCTGGCCAGGTTTCTCTGGGCCTGCACTCGGGGGGCTCGTGGCTACGTCCTCGCGCTGGCGTTGCTCAGCGCCGCCGTGTCGGTTTATGAAGCGTGGCTGTTTTCCTTCCTCGGCCAGGTCGTCGATCTGCTCTCGACCTGGCAGGCGGGCGGGGAAGCGGCTGCACAGGAGCGTCGCGTGTTGTGGGGCATGGGCATCGTCATGGTGCTCAGTGTCGGATTGGTGGCGTTGCGCACCATGGTTCAGCACCAGATTCTGGCAATTAACCTGCCGCTGCGCCTGCGCTGGGATTTCCATCGGCTGATGCTGCGGCAAAGCCTTTCGTTTTTCTCCGATGAGTTTTCCGGACGGGTCACGACCAAGGTGATGCAGACAGCGCTTGCCGTGCGCGACGTGCTGTTCACCATGATCGAGATCTTGCCCGGGATCGGCGTGTACTTCATCGCGATCATCGCCTTGGCCGGCGGATTTGCGCTGAAGCTGATGCTACCGTTTCTCGCGTGGGTCGTGTTGTTCGGGCTGGCGATGGGGTACTTCGTGCCGCGCCTGGGCAAGGTCGGCCAGGAGCAGGCCAATGCGCGCTCGATGATGACCGGGCGTATTGCCGACGCGTACACCAACATCACCACGGTGAAACTGTTCTCCCACTCCAACCGCGAAGCGCACTTTGCACGGGCGGCGATGGAGGATTTCAAACAGACCGGCTTTCGCCAGATGCGTCTGGTCAGCCTGTTCGAGATCGTCAATCAGGCCCTGGTGGTGGCATTGATCATGTCAGCGGGCGGCTATGCCCTGTGGCTGTGGCACCAGGGCGATGTCGGCGCCGGCGCGGTGGCGGCGATCACCGCCATGGCGTTGCGGATCAATGGCATGTCGAACTGGATCATGTGGCAGATGACCTCGCTGTTCGAAAGCATCGGCACCGTTCAGGACGGCATGGCGACCCTGACCCAGGGTACCAAGGTGCAGGACGCGCCGGATGCCGGCGTGCTGGTGACCTCGGGCGGCGCAGTGACGTTTGACAAGGTGAAATTCAATTACGGTGGCGAGCGTCAGGTGCTCGATGGCTTGAGCCTGAGCATCCGCCCCGGGGAAAAGATCGGCCTGGTGGGCCGCTCCGGTGCCGGCAAATCGACGCTGATCAACTTGCTGCTGCGTTTCTATGATGTCGACAGTGGCGAGATTCGGATCGACGGCCAGAACATTGCGCACGTGACTCAAGACAGCCTGCGCAGTGCTATTGGCATGGTCACGCAGGACACTTCGTTGCTGCACCGCTCGATTCGCGACAACATTGCCTACGGCCGGCCCGATGCCACCGACGCGCAGATCCGCCGCGCGGCGGCCAACGCTCAGGCCGACGAATTCATCAGCCAGTTGAGTGACCGCCAGGGCCATACCGGTTACGACACTCTGGTGGGCGAGCGCGGGATCAAGCTGTCCGGCGGCCAGCGCCAACGGGTGGCGATTGCCCGGGTGATGCTGAAGAACGCACCGATTCTGCTATTGGACGAAGCCACCAGTGCGCTGGATTCGGAAGTCGAAGTGGCGATTCAGGAAAGCCTCGACGACATGATGCAGGGCAAGACCGTGATCGCGATCGCGCATCGACTGTCGACGATTGCAGCGATGGACCGGCTGATTGTCATGGATGACGGACGCATCATCGAGCAGGGCACCCACGCCGAATTGCTGGAGAAAAACGGCGTGTATGCACGGCTGTGGGCGCATCAGAGCGGCGGCTTCCTGGGTGAGGACAAAGGCGTGATCGAGGCGGTGGATCAGGCCTGACCCACCGACGTTGCTCGTGCCGTCGGGGCAGGGTGACGCGACGTCATCAGGCCGATAAAGGAGATTGCCAGCGCCAGACCAATAGTGGTGGTGACTTCGGTGCGGTGCTGCGGGGTGATCATCATGACCGCCAGCGCCGCACAGATGAAGCCGATCACCAGCCACGTCAGCCAGGGAAACAGCCACATGCGGAAGGTCAGCTCGACCTTGCGCTGTTGCAATATCCGCCGCATGCGCAGCTGCGACACCGCAATCGCCAGATACACCAGCAAGGCAATCGCCCCGGAACTGGCCAATAGAAACTCGAACAGCCCGGCGGGCATGAAGTAGCTCCATACGGTGATCGATGCGCCCAGCACGGTGCTGGCGATCACGGCGGCCCGTGGCACGCCAGCCGCGGAAGTCGCCTTCAGCGCTTTTGGTGCATCGCCTCTACGACCCAGCGAGTACAACATGCGCGAGGCAATGTAGATCGAGGAGTTCATGCAACTGGCCACGGCGATCAGGACGACAACGTCGACCATGAACTTGGCATTTGGAATGTTCATGATTTCCAGGGCGCGCTGATACGAGCCCACCGAGGCCAGCAACGGATCATTCCAGGGCACTACGGAGATGACCACGAAGATCGACAGCAGGTAAAACACGCCAATGCGCCAGATCACCGAGCGGGTGGCCTTGGCGATGTTCTGCGCCGGGTTATTCGATTCGGCAGCGGCAATGGTCACCGCTTCAGTGCCGATGAAGCTGAACATGATCGTGATGAAAGCGCCGACCACCGCCGACAAACCGTTGGGCGCAAAACCGCCGTGCGTGGCCATCAGACTGCTCAATCCGCTGACTTCACGGTCGGGAACCCAACCCATCAACACGGCAAAACCGACCCCGATGAAGCCGATGATCGCCACGACCTTGGCCATGGCGAACCAGAACTCGAACTCACCGTATTTGGACACGCTGAACAGGTTGGTCACCACCAGCGCAATGATCGATCCCAACGCGAACAGCCACGCATCGACCTGCGGAAACCATTGGTTCAACACATGCCCGGCTGCCAGCGCTTCGATAGGAATGACCAGCACCCAGAACCACCAGTACAACCAGCCGATGGTAAAACCGGCCCAGCGGCCGATGGCCTGGTCGGCATAGGTGGAGAACGAGCCGGTGTCCGGATTGGCCACCGCCATCTCGCCGAGCATGCGCATGACCAGCACGACGAGCAAACCGGAAAACAGATAGGCGAGCAGCACCGCCGGCCCCGCTGCGGCAATGGCGTGCCCTGAACCGACGAACAAACCGGCGCCGATAATCCCGGCGATGGACAGCATTGTGACGTGACGAGGCTTGAAGCCCTGCGCCAATTGGCTACTCGAATCCATGGAGTTCGGGCTGATCATCGGTATTTTTATTCTCTGCTGATCGACATTTAAGCGAATTGAACGGGCACCCGATCGAGCACCATCGTTGCCTGCTGAAACTCCCGAAAGAAGCCCGTCCAACCGCCGCAGTTCTTATCAACCCCATGATCCGAGCGGGGTCGTTTGATACGAAGACACGGCACCTTAGCCGGCCTTGTCGCTGATTCAGTAGCCTGATTGCGCCATGATCGTGTCTGATATCGACATGTGAATACCATGAGGTCGTATTGGAATTTTCTACGAATCTCTCAGCTATTCGACCGAACCGCGCATCAGCCGGGAAAAAGATCGAGTCGAATATGTCAACATTCAGGGCGGTAGTTCAGATAGCGTCCGCCGGCGAGTGGCTGACTATTACGATGGGGGCTTTTGGACAGGGGCTATGCAATGGATCTGAAGTTCAGTCATGTAGATGTACTGGTCAATAATCTCGAGGAAGCCTGTGCTTACTACGCACACATACTAAACGCCAGGATTTCCAAAACGCTTGTCTGGGAGCGGGGCGGTCTGCATGTTCGCTACGCGATTGCACTGATAGGTCAAGAACGTTTCATGCTGGTCCAACCGTTGGCAGGCAATCTGAAAGAACTTTTGGATTCTTCAGGTGAAGGCATGATTTACCGCCACTGCTACTCAACGAAAGATATCGAAAAAGCCTATGACGAGCTGATGGACGCGGGTGTTCAGCCTCAAGACGAAAATGGAGCGCCATTGCCTCGCGCGAATCTGCAATCCCCGGCCGGCGCACGCATTATCTGGCTACCAAAGCGCTTCGGGCATTTCTCTATCGAGATACTCGAAGAAAAGGCGCTGGAAGCGTTTATCGAGACTGCGTTTATCTGAAAAAATAGCGGCCATTCCTGGATTAAGTGACTTGGCAATGGCGGCGAGCTGTGCAGTGCCAACGCCAGCTTTTATTCGATTGCAGCCCTTCGCTAACAGGCAACAACTGGGATAGGTCGGCCAAAAGCAGCCGTTAGGGAAAGACGGATCTACAAAGCAGGCACTGCCTGCCATCGGATCAAGTTCGCTTGAGTTGAAACGCAATCTTAATCGCGGCTTCAGCCTGGCCAGCGAGCAAAGCTATTTGCGGGGGGATGAGAACCTCGCCCCAAGACAAGTTTGTCGCGACGGACACAATCAAATGCAGCTCGTATTGGCGCCCGTTCAACTCGGTTTTGACCCAAGCAAGAGTGCTACCTAGAGTGTCAACTGTTACTGGGATAGAGATAAACCTGCTTTGGTCCGTCGGTCGCACACCGCCGCGACGACATTCAAAGTGAACAGCCATCCGTTCATAGGTCTGAGCGTCAATGCCATGCACGACGACGAAATAGTTTGAGCAATCATATTGGTCCACCGTAGTAATCATAAATTTACAGTCCAGTGCAGAGACCAATCTGTGTTGATATCTAAGCAGCTAAAGTTTTCTTGGGGCCGGTTTCTGCCATTATCCATTATTGACTGACTGCCTTGGGTCCGTAATCAGTCGACCGGTTGAATCCGCAGCCGATAGCTGCCACCCACAAACAACTGTCATAGGCCAAAAGCCGCCCACCAGCAGCCAATAAATCTGCCGTCCTCACTCGCCACAAAGCGTTACTCACCAAGCCACCATTCAAGTACCGGCAGTTGCCTTGGTTCGCCACACACCGGGCGCGATACATTGCGCACATGCCGGGCACCGAGCCGCTCGTAGAAGGCTTGGGCCGACGGATCGGACTCCACCGACAAGGTGGACACGCCCAGGCCGCGTGCCACAGCCAGTGCATGCTCCACCAGGCGTCGTCCGTGGCCTCCGTTCATGGCCGACGGGTCGACCCAGCAATGCTCCAGTTGCCAGCCATCCTCGTCGCGCTCCAACCCACAGAATCCCAGTAGCGCGCCATCCGCTGCGACCAGCACCGCGTAATGGCCGGTCAGTTGTGCCGGGGTTAACGTCAGCGCCGGTTTCCAAGCCTCCATCCAGGCTTCGGGATAACCCCAGTGGGCTTTGCTGCGCCGGGCCAGGGCACTCAGCGCCGGCGCATCCGCGCCATGGCATGGCCGCAGGATCGGCGTCTCGTCCGCCAATAACGCTCGCGCCGCCGGGTCAGTGGCCAGCAGGCTGTACTGGTGCAGGCTGAGGAAGCGCTCGTCCTTGTACTCCAACTCCCGCAGGGTTCCCTCAAACACGAAACCGAGCCGCTCCAGCAGGCGGGCGCTGGCGGGGTTTTCCGGCTCGACGTCGGCGTGAATGCGGTGCACGCCGAGGGTGCTCAAGGCGAAGCGCAGAAGGGTGGGCAGGCAAGCCTGCATCAGACCTCGCCCCCAGTAGTCCGGCATCAGCCAGTAGCCGATATCCAGGCTGCGATCGGCATGAGACCAATCATTGAAGCCACAGGCGCCCACCAATTCATCGCGCCCCGGCAGTGCGATGCCCCACCAGATACCCCGGCGTTCTTCCAGCAACGCGTCGTACCAGCGCATCTGTTCGTCCGTCGCTACGAGGCTGTTGTAAGACACGCCATAGTGGGCAATCACCTGCGGGTGAGACAGCCCGGCGAAAATCGCATCGACATCACGACGATGAATTCGCCGCAGCGTGCAGCGTGGCAGGAAAAACTCGGGGAAGTCAGCAATAAGGTCCATCAAATTCACTGCGCCAGGTGAGTGCAGGAATACTCGCAGCAAAGTGGCCAGGCGCACAGATACAGTCAGGGAAGGGCTGGGCGTAACAGACTGACACTCATACCGAATTACTGGAGAGGAAGGGCGTTTATGCGCGACGGCGGGCGCATCAGGTCGGAGCTTTTGGGTCTACAGTCTTGTGTATCGGGCACTGGAAGCAATTGAAATGAACCTGTCGTCTTCGCTCTCGCCGCCAAGGTATGTCTGCCTGCTGGGCTATGGCGGTTTACTACCGTTTATTGGCCTTGTGCTACTCATCCTCACATCTTTGGAATATCGAATGTTTTGGGCGGTAGCGCTGGTCAACTATGGCGCTGTCATCCTCAGCTTCATCGGCGCCTTGCACTGGGGGGGCGCCATGTCAGTGCAAAACATGAGTGACGAACTGCGCCGCGACCGGCTTATATGGAGTGTCATTCCGGCGCTTGTCGCTTGGCTCAGCACGTTACTGCCGGTGCCAGTGGGGTGCTTGCTGTTGATCATCGGATTTGTCGTGCACGTCTGGCAAGACCGGCAGTTGGTTCGGGTGGTGAGCCTGCAAGCCTGGTACCTGCCAATGCGATTGCGCCTGACGGCCGTGGCGTGTGTTTGCCTGCTGACTGGCGCAGTTGCTTTAGTCATTTATTCGTGAAACCGCGCCTGCCCGAATCGTCTGCAGTGAGAGCGTCTTAACAATCAACCGTTTTGATCATGGACGAGCAACTTGCCGCCTCACGACGGCAAGTTGCATCAGGACCTACAAGGTAAACGACAGCGCGGAGAAAACCATCCCGCCGCTGCCAGCCCAGCCCATGCAAAACTGCCCGGTCTCGGCTTCGCCGCGACTCATCGCATCGAAGATGCCGTAGGGGATGGACGCGGTAATGATGTTGCCGGTTTTATGCCCGACATGGTGCAGCTTGTGATCAATACCGATCAGTTGCCCAATGTGCTCCCACATCTTGGGTGAACCGGTATGAATAAACACTTTATGAACATCCGCCGCAGAGACGTTTTGCAGATTGAAGACTTTTATCGCTTCGTTGCGACCATCTTCATGCAAGGCTGCTGCGTAGGAATTGAATTGATACTGGCCGCCGGTCGGTGAAATACGCGGAATATCTTCCTCATTGCAGAACAGTTTCCAGTCCGGCAGGGAGATGGTCGACAAGTCACTCAAGTCCGGCCTGTTGATGTACGAGAACTTGAAGTTGCCGGGGGCTTCATGACTGAGAATGGTGACCGTGACAGCTTCGCCAATGGTAAAACTCGGAAACTTGTAAGCCAGTTCCGCCGACGACTGTAAAGAGAAGTTCTTGGGCATCACCGGCCCGCCAGCAGACATGCCAAATTCCATATTGACGATCGCCGCGTAGCGAATCTCGCCGGCCTGCATTTTACTGTTGATGACATCCATGGCGGTCACCCAGCCGTTACAGGCGTCCACCACATCGAAGTTTCTGCAGTTCAGGCCCAGCGCCTTGGCGATGAAGGTACTGTTGGCCGGCTCGATGAAGCCTCGCGTAACGTTCGGATAGATCAACAGATCCAGATCGGCCTTGTCGATATTGGCCTGGGCGAGCGCGGAGTTGAATGCTGTCTCCATCAGTTCCATCGGCGTTTCGTCGGCGCCCAGCCAGTGCCGCGTGCCGCTGCCGCTTTTTTCAAGCAACTTGCTGATGGTCTTCAAGGTTTTTGGCAAGTCTTCCTGGAAGGTATCTTTAGAGTGTTCCTCGACCAGGTTTATAACGTCTTGATTGCTGATAATGCGTGACGGGAGAATCCCGGACAGCCCAACTATTTTCATATGACTTCCTTGTTGAAAGTATGCATCCGTAAGCAATGGCTGCGGATGAGCAAACCCTTACTCATCCCTGTAAGGAGCCACTGGCGGCAATACTTTTAGCACAAAGAAAATGCGGATCAAGAAAGTTGTTGGTTATTTTCCTCAATCGAATTGAATCATGATCTGAGTCAATTTAACGCGTCATTCCTTATAAACGAGCGCATCCACCACAACCCCGAACGCGGACGAATGTTCACGACGATTCGGGTAGTAAAGGTGGTAACCGGCAAACGGTTGGCACCAATCCTCAAGTACGCGCACCAGTGTGCTGTTGGCCAACTGGCTGATGACCATGTCTTCTGGCAGAAACGCCAGCCCGCAACCTGCCTCCGCCGCACGCAGGATCGGCATGCTGCTGTTGAACGTCCATTGCCCCTCGACGCGCGCCTTGAGTTCGTGACCGTCTTTCTCAAAATCCCATTGCATCAGGCTGCCGTGGGTGGGCAGGCGCAGATTGATGCAGTTGTGCGCAGCCAGATCGCTCGGTGCCTGCGGGATCGGTCGGTGCTTGAAATACTCGGGAGAGCCTACTACCGCGATGCGCAATGACGGGCCGATCGGCACGGCAATCATGTCCTTCGCCACCTGATCGCCCAGACGCACGCCGGCGTCATAGCGCTGTGCAACGATGTCGGAAAGGGCGTAGTCGACGGTGATTTCGACCTTGATGTCCGGGTAAGCGGGCAACACCTTCAACAGCTTCGGCCAGAGGATATTGTTGGCGGCATGTTCGGACGCCGAGATCCGCACATTACCGGCCGGGGTGTCGCGAAATTCACTGACCGCAGCCAGTTCCAGTTCGATCTCATCGAAGCGCGGCGCCATCGACTGATACAAGCGCTGGCCGGCCTCGGTCGGCGAAACGCTGCGTGTGGTTCGCGTCAACAGGCGCACGCCCAGCCGAGTTTCAAGGGCGCGCATGGTGTGGCTCAGCGCCGACTGCGAGACGCCCAGCTGTGCGGCTGCGCGGGTAAAACTGCCTTCGCGGGCGATGACCACGAAGGCTTGCAGGTCGTTGAGGTTGGCGCGGGACATTGATGAGGGCCTCTCATGAGGGACGCGGGATTATTCCATGAAAGCAGGTTGCGCATGGATGCGCGACCCTCAAGGCGCTCATCACAGGGTACGTGCGTAAAATTCGCTCAGTTTGCCAATCGCCGCATCAACATATTGCGGCACCCAGTAGGTTTCGATGTGTGTCGCGCCATCGACAATGAACACTTCCTTGTCCGTGGTGCCGGTGGCTTTGGGGAAGGCATCCTGAGTCATGTACAGGCTGTCGGCCTTGCTGCCGGCGATCATCAGCAAGGGTTGATTGATCAGTTCAATGTGGTCGGTGGCGTCGAAACGCATCAAATCCAGCAAGCTGCTGGTGGTGTATTTGAAGGTCGAGTTGGGGTGCGCGTGGGTTTTCCAGTAGTACTCGTAGCCCTGGCGATACAGTTCGAAGGGCAGTTTGGCTATCTGCTCATCGGTGAGGTTGGCATCGCCCGAATACAGTACCGCACCGCCGGCCGCTTCCTGCGCGCGGGCTGCTGATGCCTGTTGCAAACGTTGCTGGATGCTGTCGATTTGCGAATCGTTGTAGCCGTTGCGGCGTACCCGGCCCGAGTTGAACATGCTTACGGTCGCCAGCGATTTGAAGCGTTTATCGGTTTGCGCCGCCGCCAACGAATAGCCGCCACCGCCGCAGATGCCGAGCAGGCCCAGACGCTTGTCATCGACACCGGCAAACTGGCTGATGAAGTCGGCCATGCCGTGGATGTCTTCGATGCGATACGCCGGTTTATCGATGCTGCGCGGCTGACCACCGCTGGCGCCCTGATAGGCTGCATCGGCCGTGATGGTGATGTAACCCTGTTCCGCCAGACGCTGGGCATACAGACCGGCAACCTGTTCTTTGACGCCGCCATTGGGGTGAGCAACGACCACGGTCGGGTAAGTCTTCTTCGCATCGTAGTTGGCCGGGGTGTACACGTTGGCGGCGATGTCCAGACCATTGAGCGTGTACTTGACCGGGTGGATATTGACCTTGCCCGGTTCGTTCTTGCTGATTGCGCCGTCGTAGGCGAGGGTGAAAGGGTTCTTTTTGTAGTCGGCGGCCAAGGCCTCGCCCGCCGAGAGGCCGACCAATGCCGACATGAGCGTGGCTTTGAGAGTGTTCTTCACGTGAAGCTCCTGAGCAATCAATTAGGGCGGCAGTTGCAAAAGTGTTGGGGTCAGTCCAGCTGTTTTTCTTTGAGGAATTGCGCGACCAGGTCAGCGATCTGCACGTTGTTAAGATCCGACATGGGGAAGTGGGTGTTGCCGTGAATGCCAATCTCCGGCAGGTGGATCAGTCGCACATCACCGCCATGTCGATTGACCGCGTCACGCCAGAGCCGGGCCATCTTCAAGCGTGCGCGCCAACTGTCCTGAGCGGGCAGGTCGACGGCCTGTTCCGGGATGTTGTCGCCGTAGATGATCAGAATCGGAATGCGCGTCAGTGCCATGAATTGCTCCATCGGCACCGCTGCGCCTTGCACCGTGTCGAACGCGCTGGGAATCGGCGCCGGCACTTCACCGTCAGCAAACACGAAACTGCTGCCCGGTTCGAATGCCACGATGGCTTTGACCTTGTCGTTCTTGATCGCCGTCAACCAGCCCGGCCCGCCACCTTGCGAATGGGTGAACAAAATCCCCGGGCCGATTTTGTCGAACAGCGCCGACACGCCATCGGAGACCACGCCCATATCGAACGGCCCGGTGTTTGGTGTCATCGCCCGGAAAAACTGCTCGCGGGTTTGTGCGTCCTGTGCCACTTGCACGCCTTTGAAGTAGTTGGGCCACAGGCCGATGCGGAACTGGTTGAACCACAGTTGTTCGTCAGGCACAGGCTTGAGTGTGGTCTCGACCATGCTGCGTCCGGCATCGCCACGCCGAGGCTGATCGATCAGATAGACGCCGTAGTGCCGGCGCAGAAAGATGTTCTGAAACCCCTCGCGGCCATCGGCAGTGGTTTCCCAGGTCTTGGAAAATTGTCCCGCGCCGTGCCACATGACGATGGGCAGTTTTCGCGCATCGACCGGGATCTGATAGAACGCGTAGGCGTGGTCACCGTGGTAAGTCTGGCCGTTGGGCGCCATCGGTTGGCGCGGGTTGAAAGTGCCCGGTGCCGTGATCATCGTTCCGCCAGCGGCGAAGCTGCCTTGCTTCTGGATCAGCAGCGGGCCTTCGGAATGGTTTGCGCAGGCCGCCAACAGGCTCAACAGTGAGAGGCACAGCAAATGTTTTGCAGCTTTCATGTCATGCCCCCGAAGCTGCGAGGGCTTGGGTCAGCGCGGTGTCGGCACGTTCAGCCGTCTGCGCATCGCCGTGTTTTTTCAGCTGCTCGGTAACCTGGCGCAACTGTGCCGCGCTGAGACCGACGCGCAGGCTCGCCGCCATGTGCGAGCGCAGCTGCGATTCCACCCCTGGCGTGGCTGCCAGCGCCCCGACAGTCGCCAGTTCGCGGCTTTGCCAGTCGAGGTTGTCGCGCTCGAAGATGTCGCCGAACAAGTGCGTTTGCAGGAAGCGGTTGATCACCGGAGCAAACTCGAACACCGGGCCTTTGACCGGGCCGCCGGAGATTCTGGTTTGATTCGCGGTGCCGGCTGCCAGCAGTTCGTCACCGGTCGGGATAGCGCGTCCCGGTTCGCGTCCCGGCGCATCATCGATGCCGCGCTGTTGGCGCGCCTGCACCACCGTCATCAGTTCGTTCAAGGCGTTGAGGCTGCGCGGGAAGCCCACATACGCGTAGAGCTGCACCAGAACTTCGCGGGTTTCGCTGATGGTCAGGCCGGCATCGAGTCCCTGGTTGAGCGCCGCGTTGAGGTGAGGCATGTCGCTGGTCGCCATGAAAGCCGCGATCAGTGGAATCGCTTGTTGTTGGCTCGACAATGTCGTTGCGCTGGCGGGTGTGTTGGTCATGGTTTGCGCTGCCTCGGCTGCTTGAGTGGTAACGCTGAAGATCGCCGCAACGCCCAGACAAAGCGCCATGAGTGCGGGGAGGGCGGTGGACTTGCGTGCGTCAGTGGTCATCATGAAAGGCTCCATCCATTGCAGGTCACTGCGGTGTTGCTGGATCGTACGGAGGATGGTTGTGGCGATTAACCCCGAAAAGGCGCATGGACTCCTGAGCAAAACTCATGAGTCAACGTTGCCATCACCGCTGGAGTCCTGACTCGGCCCCGCTGTCACGGGGCCCATAGGTCAGATGATGGTTTGCCGGAAGAGTACCGAGTGAACAACTTCGACACATTCTGTAACTTCATTGGCCGGCGTATTGCGCCTCCGAGACTTGCTCGGCCCAGGTGACGGTCTGGCCGTCCTCGGCTTCAGCAATGGCGATGTGGGTCATGCCACTGTTGGCCGTGGCGCCGTGCCAGTGCCGGGTGTTCGGCGGAATCCAGACAGTGTCGCCCGGACGGATTTCCTGACGCGGGCCGCCCTCTTGCTGCACATAGCCAACGCCAGCGGTGACGATCAGCGTTTGCCCCAGCGGATGGGTGTGCCACGCCGTGCGTGCGCCAGGTTCGAAGGTCACCGTGCCGCCGGCGATGCGCGCGGGCGCGTCACCTTTGAACAAGCCATCGACACGCACAGCGCCGGTAAAGTTTTGCGCCGCGCCCTTGATCGAGGGCTGGGTACCGTTCGGGGTAACGCGGATTTCACTGGCAGTCTGGGCTTCTGCGGTCATGAGTGAGAAAGCCACGAGTGGCGCGATCAATCGGTTCATCGGATCAACTCCGGTCAGGCAATGAAAGCGGCGCCGCACGCAGCGCCGCGTTGGGCAGACTCAAAGTCCGGTCATTTTCAGTGCCGACTCCGGCAGGCGTTCACCGTGCACCTGAATTTGCGCCATCTGCTCGTTGATCACGCGCAGATCATCTGCGCTCAATGGCAACTCGACCGCGCCCAGGTTTTCTTCCAGGCGATGCGGTTTCGTCGTACCCGGGATCGGCACAATCCACGGTTTCTGTGCGAGCAACCAGGCCAGGGCCACTTGCGCCGGCGTGGCGTGTTTGCGTTGCGCGACGGCTTTCACCACATCGACCAACGCCAGATTGGCCCTGCGCGCTTCAGGGGAAAAGCGCGGGACGACATTGCGGAAATCGCTCGCGTCGAACTGCGTGTGCTCGTCGATCTGACCGGTGAGGAAACCGGCGCCCAGCGGGCTGAACGGAACGAAGCCGATCCCCAGTTCTTCCAGCACCGACAGCAGTTCCAGCTCCGGGCCGCGCCAGAACAGCGAATATTCGCTCTGTACCGCCGTGACCGGTTGCACCGCGTGAGCCCGGCGTATGGTCTCCACACCCGCCTCAGACAGGCCAAAATGCTTGACCTTGCCCTCGGCGATCAGCGCCTTGACCGTGCCGGCGACGTCTTCGATGGGCACCTGCGGATCAACGCGGTGCTGATAAAACAGGTCGATGCAATCGGTGCGCAGACGCTTCAACGCCGCTTCGGCCACGGCGCGGATATGCGCCGGGCGGCTGTTGGTGCCGCCGCCGCGTGCGCCGGTGACCAAGTCGATATCGAAGCCGAATTTGGTAGCGATCACGACTTGCTCGCGGATCGGCTGCAAGGCCTCGCCCAGCAGTTCTTCATTGGCGAACGGGCCATACGCTTCAGCGGTGTCGAACAAGGTGACGCCTTGCTCGTGGGCCGAACGAATCAGCTTGATCATGCTGGTTTTATCGGCAGCCGGCCCGTAGGCCGACGTCATGCTCATGCAACCAAGGCCCAGTGCGGACACTTTCAGGCCATTGCCCAACGTGCGGATTTTCATGATGTCACTCCGTACAGAATTCGATTAACGCGTGAGGGGGTGATCGCTCAGCCAGCCATTCACGCGCTCCATGGTCTTGCGCTCTTGCTCACCCTCCATCAAAAAACCTTCCAGAACCTTAGTCTTCGGCGCGTGCTTGACGAGCACGCTGCGACTGTTGCCCAAGCCATAACCGCCGTGGGTGTTGAAGGGGATGAGGGTCTTGCCGGTCAGGTCGTGGGCGCTGAGGAATGTGCGCACGATCGGCGGCGCGGTTTCACCCCAGATCGGAAAGCCGAGATAAATCGTGTCGTAGTCGCTGAGGGCGTGAACCTTGTTTTGCAGTTCGGGTTCGAAGCCGCTGTCACGTTCCTGACGCGCCTGCTCGACGGTTTGCAGATAGTCCTCGGGGTAGGCGTGGGCCGGGCGAATCTCGAACAGATCGGCACCCAGCCCACGCTGGATCAGCCCGGCAACCACGCGGGTATTGCCCGAGCGCGAAAAGTACGCGACCAGAATCCGCGAGCCTGAGCGCGGTGTTGCACTGGCGCCTTGCGTGTCGGCGAGCGACAGCAGCGGAGCGCTGGCCAGTGCGGCGATCACCGTGCGCCGCAGCGGATCGTGATCGTTGCTCATCGACCGACACGCGCTTTAAGGGCCTCGGGATAGCGCTCGCCTTCGATGCGGATCTGCGCCAGCGCAACATCAATCGCCTTCAGCTCGGCTGCATCGAGGGTGATGTCGGCGCCGCCGAGGTTTTCTTCCAGGCGATGCAGCTTGGTCGTGCCCGGAATCGGTACGATCCACGGTGCCTGCGCCAGCAGCCAGGCCAAAGCGATCTGCGCCGGTGTTGCGTGTTTCTGCGCGGCGATCTGCCGAATCAATACCACCAGCCCCTGATTGGCTTGCAGCGCCGACTGGCTGAATCGCGGCACGATGCTGCGAAAATCGTCGCTGCCGTAAGTGGCCTCCGCCGACACCGTGCCCGTGAGAAAGCCCTTGCCCAAAGGGCTGAATGGCACGAAGCCGATGCCCAACTCCCAAAGCGTCGGCAGGATTTCCTGTTCGGGCTCGCGCCACCACAGCGAGTATTCGCTTTGCAGCGCCGTGAGCGGCTGCAC
This sequence comes from Pseudomonas sp. m6p, assembly GCF_055760375.1. Taxonomy (NCBI): domain Bacteria; kingdom Pseudomonadati; phylum Pseudomonadota; class Gammaproteobacteria; order Pseudomonadales; family Pseudomonadaceae; genus Pseudomonas; species Pseudomonas sp. m6p. The sequence continues at coordinate 2,390,414 of NZ_CM147084.1, read as the reverse complement.
CGCGTGCGCACGGCGAATGGTCTGTGCACCGGCCTCCGACAGGCCGAAATGCTTGACCTTGCCTTCGCTAATCAGGTCTTTCACCGTCCCGGCGACGTCTTCGATCGGCACGTCCGGATCGACGCGGTGTTGGTAAAGCAAATCGATGTAATCGGTTTTCAGTCGGCGCAGCGAACCTTCGACGGCGACCCGAATACGTTCGGGCCGGCTGTCCAGAGTCTGCTTTGTGTTGTCGGCACCGACGGCGAAGCCGAATTTGGTGGCGATCACGACCTGGTCACGAACCGGGGACAGCGCCTCGCCGACGACTTGCTCATTGAGATAAGGGCCGTAAAACTCGGCGGTATCGAAGAACGTGACGCCTAGATCAACGGCCTTGCGAATCAGCGAGATCGCTTGCGGCGTTTCTGTCGCTGGACCGTAGCCATGGCTCAAGCCCATGCAGCCAAAGCCCAAAGCTGACACTTGCAGTGAACTGTTTCCGAGTGTGCGCTTGTGCATGTCGATCTCCCGTCAGACGTTGGGAGCACAGTAAGCGAGCGTGAGTAAGGGCACTAGACGGGTAAATCGGCAAGGGTTTATGAGGCTCACTCATCAGTCACTCGATGTGTCGACCGCGCTCTGCCGGTATCTGTATGTGAGCAAAGGTCTCCCCGAAGGGATAAATACCGTCAATAGCCAATTTCTGTCACATCGTTGCGTAAAAGCCTCAAGATGGCCCTAACATCCGCGATAAATAGGGAACTATTAACGTCCACAAATAGACTGAGCTGCTGTTGCGACGTCGCACGAAACAATTTCTACAAAAAATGGAGCACACAATGGGCAGGGCACGCGATGAGTTTGATTTTTGGTGGGGTACGTCCGGGTCGTGGGTGGAACCGCCGAATGTGCGCCGCAGCGGCACCAGCGGTGTCCAGCTGATTGTTCAAGGTGACAAGACATTTTTTGTAAAGCGTCAGACCGGCCATTTGTTCCGCAGTCTGCGTTACCCCACTGGCCGACCCACCGCATTGCGTGAAGGCGTTGCCCTTTCAAGACTCGAGCAACTGGGCGTGAATGCGCCAAGACCGGTATTTTATGGCGCGAGAAAAGTTGACGGCCTATGGCAGGGTGTTCTGGTTACCGAAGACCTGGGTGGCTTCATCGATCTGGATACCTGGTATGGCCAGGGCGCTGCAAGCCTGTTGACCACAGCGCAACATCTGCGACTGCTTGAACGTTTAGCGCAAATGCTGGCGCGGCTGCACTCGGGCAAATGGCAGCACGGTTGCATGCGTTCCAAACACATCTTTATCAAGGCGTCGATTACCGACGCTGACTTCGATTTTGAACTGGCGCTGCTGGACCTGGAGAAGTCTCGCGGTCGTGCTACGGCAATGGGCGCGGCGCGTCACGACATTCCTCAACTCAGACGGCATTCTTTCTGGGATGAGTCGCAGTGGCGGCATTTCCTTTCCTGCTACGAGCAAGCCCTTGGCAGAACCCTGTAAGAAGGTTGTTCGGCAGTGACTCCAGCTCAATCTGCGCCTGACAACAGCACCAGCGAACGCCGTCCGGGTTGGTAATGCTCACACTCAGGCGTGGGTTGGCGGGCGACCGCAACAGTCGCCCGCTGATTGCTCAGATTTGCGCCTGGCCGCCGTCAACAAACAGCTCAATACCGTTGACGAAACTGGCGTCATCCGAGGCCAGGAACAACGCGGCGCTGGCAATTTCATCAGCCTCACCGACACGCCCCATGGGGATCAGCGACGCCAGGTAGTCGAGCAAGCCCTGCTGTTGAGCGGCATCAGGGCCGGCCAAATCAACCAGGCCAGGCGTGCGGGTGGCGCCGGGGCTGATGGTGTTGATGCGCACCTGGCGGTCTTTCAAATCCAGAATCCAGTTGCGGGCAAACGAGCGCACGGCGGCCTTGGACGCGGCGTACACACTGAAGGCGGCCGTGCCCGAACTGCCTGCCGTAGAGCCGGTGAGAATCACCGAGGCTTTTGGAGCCAGCAGCGGCAGCGCCTTTTGCACAGTGAACAGCACGCCTTTTACGTTGCGATTGAAGGTGTCGTCGTACTGCTGTTCCGTGATGTCACCCAGCGGCAGCATGGATCCACCGCCAGCATTGGCGAACAGCACATCGATTCGACCGTGGGTCGCGCCAATCTGGCGATACAACGCGTCCAGCTGATCAAGGTTGGTGGAATCCACTTGCACGCCGGTGGCGTTGCCAACCGCGGTAACAGCGGCGTCCAGTTCGGCTTGGCGACGGCCGGTGATATAGACGTGAGCGCCTTCTTGAGCGAAGCGTTTGGCGGTGGCCAGACCGATGCCCGTAGTGCCGCCGGTGACCAATGCAATTTTGCCTTCGAGTTTGTTAGTCATGGTGTTTCTCCCGTATTTCGATTGAGTGAGTTGCGGTGTGGGAGAAGCTTATCGACGGGGAAAAACTTTCAAAATAGAATTGTCTGAAACCTATCGTTGCAGAAATGAAATGAGCAGACTTCCGGATTTCGAAGGGTTGGCAATGTTTGCCAAGGTGGCCGAAGAGGGCTCGTTCGCCGGCGCGGCACGCGTCATGAGCGTGTCGGTGCCAACGGTATCGCGGGCGGTCGCGCGGTTGGAGGCGCGTTTGGGTGGGCGCTTGTTCAACCGCACGTCGCGGCAACTGGCACTTACTGAATTCGGCGCGAGCATGGCGGCCAAGGCGGGTGAGATTTATCGGCAGGCTGAAGAGGTAGAAAGCGAGGCTCAGGATTTATCGGTCCAGCCCCGCGGCCAAGTACGCTTGGCGATACCCATGTCGTTTGGCTTGCGTTGGGTGGCACCGCTGATGCCGCAGTTGCTGCGCCAGTATCCCGAGCTGTCGATTGACTTGCACCTTTCAGATGCCTCGGTAGACCTGATCGCCGAGGGCTTCGATGCGGCGTTACGCATCGCCGTATTGCCGGATTCCTCGTTGGTTGCGCGGCGCCTGTGTGCCGTCACTCAATACCTGGTCGCTTCACCGGCTTATCTGGACGCTCATGGCCATCCTGGCCACCCCCGCGAACTCGCGTCCCGCACGTGTCTGAGTTATGCCTACCGCGCCCGCAGCCAAGTGTGGCGGTTCACCCATCAAGACGGCAGCGAAGAAGACGTGGTGCCCAGCGGCCCGTTAAGGGTGACCAACTCGGATGCGTTATTGCCGGTGTTGCTTGAGGGCTTGGCTATCGCCGAACTGCCGGAATTTATCGCCAGCGAGTACTTGAAAGACGGGCGCTTGGTGGTGGTGCTACCGCAATGGAGCATGGCCCGTGGCGGTTTGTATTTTGTCACCCCCTCGGCCCGCACACGGCCAGTGAAAATCAAAGCGCTGTCGGACTTTTTTGCCGAACATTTAAGCCAGCCCGAATGGCGATGGCCGTCATGAGACGTTGCGCACATGGCTTTCAATTATGAAACGATGATTTTCATTAACGTCTGTTTTTGAAATCGAAGGGGTCCCTTAACGTAGTCAGGTCAGCACCTGCAGTGTGCTCGTCCCTTATGCGTTTCGGAGAAAGTCGTCATGAAAAATGCCGTGGAGTTACTGCAAAATTACCTGGATGCCATTCAGACGCCGTACCTGGCGGCAGCACTTTTCGCGGAGGATGGCGTGCTCGAGTTGCCGTACCTGGCGTCGCTGGGCATACCCCATCGCGTTCAAGGCCCTGCCGCCATCGAGGGATTCATCGGCTCGTTGCTCGGTAAAGTGCCGGATTTCAAATTTCACAATGTGCGCTTTTTGATCGACACACCCGATCAGGCGTTTGCCGAATACAGCGTAGAGGCCTTGGTGCCTGCCACTGGGCGCATCTACCGGCAAATGTACGCCGGCCGCCTGGTGGCCAAGGACGGCAAAATTCAGCTGCTGCGCGAATCCCTGGATACCGTGGCCGCTGCCAAAGCGTTCGCGCCGGATGATTCAGAACGAGGCCAATAAGTCGCGATTATTCCGCTGTGGCGGGCAGGGATTGGCGCAGGTATGAGTGAAACCTCTATCGTCGTTCTTGGTTGATGGAGAAAGTCGAACGTCAGCGAATGGCTGAAGCGGACGTTTGACTTCATTCACTGACATTCCATCATTGCCAGTGGATCAGTTTCCTCAGTGGTCGTTCAAGCGCAGATAGTGATGCAGTTCTTCACTTATCACTTCGAACGCCTTGGCGATCCGTGGCAATTACAGAAATGCTGATCGGCGTCCACAGCCCGGTTTCGACCAAGCGACGCAAGGCGGCTGAATGATGCCTTTCTTCCGTCGCGATCCTTATCAGAGTTCTTGCCTTCAGCTTGGAATGTCGGCCAAGAGCTGAGGAGCAGTTATCAGAAATGGAAATAGGATCGTAATTTTTCATACCTTTTCTGGCCGATCTCATTTCCTCTGCTAGTTTTTTCTAATGTTCAATCTGCCGCTGGAAGATTGATTCACTGAGAAACCGTCCCAAGCAAGGATGCCTTCTGTATGAACAAAACATCTTTATTCGCCAGCGGCCTGCTCGCGATTGCTGTATTGCTTGGCGCAGTTGCCGTGCAGGCACAGACTTCGCCAGTAGTGCAGGTATCCGGCCCCGAAGCCGATGTGAAGGTGACCGAAACTTACGTACGGATGATGGCGCGTGAGGCGTATTTCTGGGGTTGGCCGATGGCCAATATTTTCAACCGGCGGCAGAAATTCAAGGATCTGCCGGAGCCGGGCCTGATGGGCGGAATCGTGCCCGTAGCGCCGATCAATCATCTGTCGATGCTCACCGATTACATTTCCCCCGGCGAGAGGCTGGTGGCTTGTCCGAACCAGGACGTGGTCTACGGGGCGGGCAGCATTGCGTTGGATATCGAACCGGTGGTGATTCAGGTACCGGACTTCGGCGACCGATTCTGGGTCTACCAACTGGTGGACCTGCGCTCCGACAGCTTCGCCGAACTGGGCAAGATGTACGGCACCAAACCGGGCTTCTATCTGCTGGTGGGGCCGGACTGGAACGGCAAGGTGCCTGAGGGCATCACCCAGGTCTTTCGTGCAAAGACCAATACCGGTTTCGTGATCCCTCGGGTATTCCAGGACGATACGGCCGAAGATCGCAAGGCCATTCAACACTATTTGTCGGGCATCGACATGTACCCGCTGTCCAAATACGACGGCAAACTCAAGCAGCGTGACTGGAGCCAGTCGCCGAAATTCCCCGCCGAGGCGTCGGGTGACGAGGAAACGCGCTGGGTGCTCCCGGAAAAGTTCTTCGATGAGCTGCCGGCGATTCTCAAGGACGCCAAACCGCTGCCGGGAGAAGAGGCGCGCTATGCGCAATTGTCGGTACTGGCACAAATCGCTCAGCGCGATCCTGAGCTGAAAAAAGCCATGATCGACGAAGCGCAAAAGGCTGACAGCGAAGTGGTCAAGCCGCTGCTGCAGTTCCGCAATTACGGCCAACAGTTGCCACACCACTGGAGCACCATCAGCAACGGCGCAGCGTTTGGCACCGACTACTTCCTGCGCACGGCGGTTGCCCGGTCGAACATCTTCGTCAACAAACAGATCGAGACCAAGTACTTCTATCAGGATCTGGACGAGTCCGGCGTGCGGCTCAATGGTGCCCAGCGCTACAGCGTGACCTTCCCCAAAGGTGCGCTGCCACCGGTCAAGGGTTTCTGGTCGCTGACGCTGTACAACCAGCAGCATTTCTTCGCCGAAAACCCGTTGGGGCGTTATTCCCTCGGCACCAAGAACAAGTCGCTCAAGACCAACGCCGATGGCTCGCTGACGCTCTATGTGCAGAGCGATTCGCCGGGCGCCGACAAGGAAAGCAATTGGCTCCCGGCGCCGAAGGGCGCGGACTTTTCGCTCTACGTTCGCGCCTATTGGCCGGAAGCGGCCGCGATGAATGGCCAATGGACGCCACCGGTGGTGGTCAAGGTCAACTGAACCGATTTTCCAACTGCGTTCATAAGGACAGCCCATGAACCGTTTGCGCACCTCACTGACGGCCCTGGCCGTAAGCCTCTCCCTAAGCGGCCTCGCCGATGCCGCGACGCGCTATGAAGAACTGGCCAATCAGCCTTTTGAAAAAGGCTTCCCGACCGAAGCGACCGCACGCAGCATGATCGATGAGCTGGTGTTCCAGCGCGCCGTGCAGTCGTATCTGTGGGCCTTGCCGGCGATCAACATCTGGTCGATGAAGGAAGCGTCGGAGAAGCAGTTTGGCGCGGGCTACAACATCTTGCCGACCTGGAAAAAGCGCATCAACGCCAAGACCTTGGTGACCACGCCAAACTCCGATCTGGTCTACGCAATGAGCTATCTGGATCTGGCAAAGTACGGTCCGCTGGTGGTCGAAGCACCGCCCGGCGTGCAGGGCATGTTCGATGATTTCTTCCAGCGCCCGATTGTCGGGCCGACCATCGACGGCAGGACCTGGCGCGGTGACGTTGGCCTGGCCGGCCCCGACAAGGGCAAGGGCGGCACCTACGTGCTGCTCCCGCCTGATTACAAGGGGCCGGAGCCGACCGAGGGATTCGTCTACCGTTCGCGCACCAACAACGTGTTTCTGTTCTGGCGCACCTTCTTCAAGGACCCGAAAGACCTTAGCGTGCCGGTGGCCGAAGTCGAGCGCACGAAGATCTATCCGTTGGGCAAGAAGGACTCAGCCCGGCCGATGCAATTCCCCGACGCTACCGGCGCACCGATCAACATGCTGTTCCCCGAAGACGGCCGCTACTTCGACATGCTGTCGCGCTTTATCGACGCCGAAGCTGTCGATCCGGCGGACATGGACATGCGCGGCTTTTTGCACACCCTTGGCATCGAGAAGGGCAAGCCCTTCGCCCCGGATGCCGAGCGACGCAAGTTGCTGGATGACGCCGCGCGCACCGCGTTCAAAATGAGCAAAGTGGTGACCAGTCACTTGCTGTACAAAGAGCCGGGCGGTCTGTACTACAAGGATCGCCAATACGTGAACACCTTCGCCGGGGAGAACACCGAGTTTCAATCCAGCGGCAGCTTCACCAATCTCGAGCAGCGCGTGGCGTTCTTCACCTCGGCCTATTCGGACAGTCCGGGTATGGTCATGAACATGGTCGGCGCCGGTGCCAAGTATCCCGCGACGACCCGAGACGCCGAGGGCAAGTTTCTCGACGGCGCCCAGACCTACAAGCTCAACCTTCCGGCCAATGTCCCGGCGGCGTTGTTCTGGTCGGTCACCGCCTATGACAACTTGACCGCCTCAGGTCTGGACAATGGTCAACCGTTCCCGTCCCTCAATCAGATGGATAAACCGGCGCAGAACAGCGACGGCTCCACCGACATCTACTTCGGGCCGAAATCGCCAGGTGAAGGCAAGAACTGGATCAAGACCGTACCGGAGAAAGGCTTCCTGGTGATCGTGCGGCTGTATGGGCCGAAACAGGCGTTTTTTGACCAGAGCTGGAAGCCAAGTGATCTGATCAAACAATAGAAGCTCCCCGGACGTGAACACTTGGACCCTGCGCCTTCAGTACGCCTGGTGAAATGGAGTGCAAATCGATGCAATCGATAAGGATTCGATCAGGTTTGACACTCTGCGCGGCCGTGCTCAGTGGCATGGCCTGTGCCGCCAGCCCTCTGCCGGAATTGGCTTCCCCGCCAGTTGCAGGGGCCAAGGTCGATCCGGAAAAGTGTCACCAGCTACAACAGGACTTCGACATTGACCTGAAAGAAGTGGTCAAGGCCGGCTGCGAGCCGTCCACCGAACAGATATCCAGACTGATGGACAATCCGGTAGGCAACCTTGTCCTGCTGTTCAACCAATACGATTACACCGCCCTCAAAGGACCGCACAGCAACGGCACACGGATGCTCGGTAAATACAGTTTCATGCCGACCTTTCCGATTTCTCTTGGCGAAGACTGGAACCTGATCAACCGCCTGCCGATCAGCTACGTCAGCGCCCCGGTCAACCGCAAGGCCGGTAATCTGATCGGCATGGGACCTAACGAGATTCTGCACGATCGCGGTGACTTCACCTCGGTTGTACAGGATCCGTTCGAGCGCACCAGCGGCTTCGGTGACCTGGCCTACGTCGGCGTGTTCTCGCCCAAGGAACCGATCCGCTTTGCTGGGGGTGGCAAGATGGTCTGGGGGTTCGGCCCGACCGCGATGTTTCCGACTGCCGAAGAAGACGTGCTCGGCACGGGCAAATACTCGCTGGGCCCGGCGTTCGTCGCCGCGTACCTTGGTCCGGACTGGACCCTTGGCGTTTTCCCGCAGCACTGGTGGTCGGTTGGCGGTGATAGCAAGCGCAAGGATGTCAGTCTGACCAATGTGCAGTATTTCATTCAGCGAGCGATTCCAGGGCCGGAACAGTGGCGCATCGGCATGACCCCCAACGTAACGGTCAACTGGAAGGCCGAGGGCGGTAATAAAGTCACGTTTCCGATCGGTATCGGTGCTGGGCGAATCTTCAATTTCGGCAAGTTGCCGGTGAGAATTTCCGGGGAAATTCAGTACTCGGCGATTCATCCGGATGACCTGATCAGCAGCCGCTGGAATTTCCGGCTGTCGTTCATTCCGGTCATACCTACCTTTATGTTTTGAGGATTACCCCAAGCCGGGGCGTGCATTTAGGCGCATCAGAGCGGAGGGTTTTTGAGGCAGGCGCTGGTGCGTGCTCAGCACATAAGTCACGCACCAGACTCGTTTGAATAATTACCACTGACCGCTTCCGAGACAGGCGATTATTTCCCAGCCACTGAATTCCCACCAGGAATAGCGCTCATCGGAGCAACTTCTGGCCAGACTGGCCGTCTGGATTTCTCCGGCTTTTCGCTGGGTTGAGAAAGGCGTGTCAATCGAGGCGGTCGCCTGCTTGACCGTCTGTGGAGCAGTGATGGTCGTTGGATGCACGGCAGCGTTTGTGACGGTTGCGGCGAAAGCAAGCGTCGCGCAGATGGCCAGAGTTGTCATGGGCTTTTTCATGTTCGAATCCTTTCAGTTAACTGACAGCGGGCTTATACAGCGGCCCCGACCTGCCTTCTGAACAGATCGGGCATTCGCGTAATGTGACGCCAGAAAAGCCTATCACTGCGCTATCTCCAGAACAGTCGCACAACTGTGCTATTGACAACTTGTTGAACGGCCAGTCTTCGTCAAGGGCGCTGGATCGAGTCAAATAATCTGAACCCCGCCCGAACGCTCACGCCTAACGATCAGCTTGTGTTCATTCGCACAGGCCCGGTGCCAATACCGGCACATTCCGAGAGGTGGTCAACGTGGCTAAAGACGAGAAGAAAAGCAAAAAAGACGATGCTTCGAAAGCCAGCAAGGACTTGAAAGACAAAAAGTCCTCGCCGGAAAAGAAATCGGCGGCAGCCTCCACGCTTTCCAAGTCTTCCGACAAGAAAGACAAGAAGAAAGACGCCGAACCGAAAAAGTCTGCCAAGAAAGCCGATAGCAAGCCGGAAAAGGCCAAGGATGCAAAGAAGGCTGACAAGCCGGCGAAAAAGAAGAAGTAATACCTGCGACTCGCCAGGGCATTGCGCCCTGGCGTGCATCTGTTCAAACAGTCTCTTCAGCCCTGCGCGCATCCCCCAACGAATCACGCTGCATCGACTGCAGGTTTTTCTCGATGGTTTCGCACAGAGCCTCCATCTGAATCTGGTGCTCACTATGGCGAAAAGGGCTTTGCAGGTCGGTGCCGATGCGCTCGATGGCCAGCAGCATGAAGCCCACCACGGTCGAGGCGAGCGGGGTGAACCAGCCCAGCGACTCTACCAGCCCCACCGGCACAATCAGGCAGAACAGCGAGATAAACAGGCGCGGGAAATACACGTAAGGGTAAGGCAGCGGGGTATTGGCGATCCGCTCCATCCCGCCCTGACTGTTGGACAGCTCGACCATGGTCGATTCCAGCCGCGCCAGACGAATGCTGTCCAGACGCCCGCCCTTGTATTCCCGGGCCAGCAACGCCGCGGAACCGGTGAGGATGTCGTTGGCGAAGTTGTTGGTGGTGCCACTGCGGGCGAACTCATCTGCCGGGATAAACGCGCGGACCTCCTCCGGGCAAGGCTGACCTTGCAGGTGCGCGGCGAGGCAATTGACGTACGCCACATGGCGGCGCAACAGCGTCGCCTTCACCGGGTTCACTTCGTTATCGGGATCATCCAGCAGCGTCAGCACCTGCCGGGCGAAGCTGCGCGAGCTGTTGATCATCATGCCCCACAGCGTGCGCGCTTCCCACCAACGGTTGTACGCGCTGCTGTTGCGGAAACTGATCAGCACCACCAGCGCTGAACCGAGCAAAGTCAGAGGCATCAGCGGCAGGTTGATCTTGGCGTTGAGGAACAACATGAAGTCGACGGTGACAGCGATGTCCCAGAGCAACAGCCAGAACAGCGACCAGCCCACGTAGCCCATGGTCTTGATGATCAAACGGTATTTTTTGACGATGGCTGCTTTCAAACGGAAACCTCGTGGCGAGCGGTAAGCGTTAACGCCCTAGCTCCGACGCAGGTTTGGGGGTAAAGGTTCGGTGTTGACTGAGCATCTTGGTTACGACAATTGTCAGGCAATAAAAAACCCGGTCATTACGCCGGGTTTTTTATTGCCTGCAGTTCTGCCAGAAGTCAGAGCGAAGCTTTCACCTGCAAGCCAAACACCAACGCATTGTCGATGTCCTGCCCGGAAAAGGCCCCCGGCTCGATGATGTATTGCAGGTTCGGGCGCAGTGTCAGCCAAGGCGTGGCCTGGTAGCCGTAGCCGAGTTCGATCAACTGCTCGCCACTGTCCAGGTTCGGGAACTGCGTGCCATTGGCCATGGCAGCGTCCTGTTGTACGTCGCGGCTGCGCGGGTTAGGTACGGCGCGGCCGTAGCCCAGAGCGACGGTGTCACGCGGGCGACCTTCGAACGGCTTGTACAGCACCAGACCGGTGCCATACCACTTGCTGAATGGCGAAGCCGCCTCGCTGGCTGCCGAGTATTGGCCGAACGCATGCAGGCTGCGGCCCTCGGACGATTGCGAACTCCATACCGCCTGATCAATCAGCAGGTAATGCCCGCCACGCCCGGAGACTTCTTTGTCGCTGCCGATGCGTTTCACGTCCGAGCTGTCGTAGTAGTAACCCAGCTTGTATTCGCCGGGCAATTGGCCCGCGTGCTTGTACACCAGCTCGATCGGCACCACGGTGCCGGTGGTGTGTTTAGGGCCCAGATGCCAGGCGCGGCTGGAGTTGCCGTTGCTTTCCGGGTCGACGTTGAACGCGGCCACACGCAGTTGCCACGAGGACGACAAGTCGTACTTCACCCGCACGCCCAGGTGCGCGTTGGGGTAGTTGGTCCAGCCACTGCCGCCGGACATGTTCAGCGGATGGCCGCAGAAACCGGCGTTCATGAAGTTGCACAGAATGCCGCTGTCGAGGCCGCCGAGGTCGTTGCCCATGGCCATGTAGCCGAGTTTTACGTTGAGCGCCGGGGTGAACAGACTGCGCTCGTAGCTGAGTTCCGTCAGTCGGGTGTAGAGGCCGCCGTAGTTTTCCTGGATCGGCAGACGGTTGCCAACCAGGTCTTCGGAGGCGCTGTTGCCGCGTCGGTCGTTGATGGTCAACTGGACCTTGCCGGCGTTCTCCACGCCATACAACTTGCTCAGATCAAACTGGGCGCCGAGCTTGATGTTCTGCGAGTAACGGCCGGAGCGGTGCAGGCCGCCATCGGCGTTGTAAGCCATTTCACCGGTGTAATCGCCGGTGAACTTGATCCCGTCCTGGTCCATCTGGTGACGCAAGCCACCCCAGTCACCGGTCAGGGTGTTGCGGGTCAACAGGTTTGCATCGGTATCGGCGAAGGCGGGCAGGGTGGCGCTGCAGGTCAGGCCCAACAGCACGCCGTTGACCCAGCCGTTACGAGTAAAACCAAACATGGAGATCTTCCTGCTCAAAGCTGTAGCGATATCGGAAAGCGGCGCGGCACCCTCAGGTGCCGCGCGCAAAAAGAAAGCGCCCGTGTTCAACACGGGCACTGCGGTTTACGGCAAGGCGTAAGCCATCACGTAGTCGCCGCGATCGGTCGACTGACGTGCACCACCGGCGGTGATGACGATGTACTGCTTGCCGGTCTTCGGCGAAACGTAGGTCATCGGGCCGCCCTGACTGCCAACCGGCAGGCGCGCTTTCCACACCTCTTCACCGTTGCCGCTGTTGAAGGCGCGCAGGTAGAAGTCCTGAGTACCGGCGATGAAGATCAGGCCACCTTGAGTCGACAGGGTCCCGCCCAGGGTTGGCAGGCCAATCTTGATCGGCAGGTGCATGCGGATGCCCAGCGGACCGGTGTCTTCAACGGTGCCAACCGGAACCTGCCAGGCGACTTTCTGGGTCTTCATGTCGATCGCGGTCAGGGTGCCGAACGGTGGAGCCTGGCAAGGAATGCCGGCCACCGACAGGAAGCGGTTTTTGTTCACCGCATACGGCGTGCCTTTGAGCGGTACCGCGCCCATGCCGGTGTTCAACGCTTCGCCACCGGACGAGGCTTGAGCCTTGTTCTGCGACGGAATCATCTGGATCCACAGACCCAGGCGCATGTCGTTGACGAAGATGAAACCGTGGACCGGGTCAGTGGAGAGGCTGCCCCAGTTCATACCGCCCAGCGAACCCGGGAAGCTCAGCGATTTGTCGGTACCCGGCGCGGTGTACAGGCCGTCGTAACGCATCGATTTGAAATCGATCCGACACAGCAACTGGTCGTACGGGGTGGCGCCCCACATGTCCGACTCAGTCAGGTGCTGGGCACCGATCTGCGGCATGCCCACCGATTTCGGCTGGGTTGGCGAGTACGGTTCGTTCGGGATGTTCGCGGCTTTGACCGGGACTTCTTTAACGTCGGTCAACGGCTTGCCGGTGGCGCGGTCGAGCACGTAGATCTGCCCAGCCTTGGTGCCGATGACCAGCGCCGGAACGGTTTTGCCGTCCTTGGTGAAGTCGATCAGGCTCGGCTGCATCGGCAGGTCGAAGTCCCAGAGATCGTTGTGCACGGTCTGGAACACCCAGCGTTCATCACCGGTGGTGGCGTCCAGCGCGAGCACCGAGGCGCCGTAGGTGTGGTCGAGTTTGCTGCGCTCGACACCATAGATGTCGGTGGACGAGCTGCCCATCGGCAAGAACACGGTGTTGGTCGCCGGGTCGTAGGACATCGGCGCCCAGCTGTTCGGCGTGCTGCGCACATACGTGCTGCCATCGGCCGGGGCCTTTTTATCCTGCGGATTGCCCGGGTCGAACGCCCAGCGCATGGCGCCGGTGATCACATCGAAACCACGGATTACGCCGCCCGGCATGTCGGTTTGCACGTTGTCGGCCACACGACCGCCGACCACCACGGTGGTACCGGCCATCAGCGGAGCGGAGGAGAGCTGATAGTAGCTGTCCGGCACATCGCCCAGACCGGCCTTCAGATCAACCTGACCGTTGTTACCGAAACCCTGGCAGAACTCGCCGGTGTCGGCATCGACCGCGATCAGGCGAGCGTCGATGGTGTTGGTCAGCAGACGGCGCTGGCAATTGGCGGCAGGCGCCGGTTTGGCTTCGATGATGCTCGAATTGCTTGGCTGCGCGATGGCCTTGGTGGCATCGAAATAGGCCGTGCCACGGCAACGCTGCCAGACTTTCGATTTGGCGTTGATCGCGTTCTTCCACAGCTCTTTGCCGGTGTCGGCATCCAGCGCGATCAGGTTGTTGTGCGGGGTGCAGATGAACACCTTGTTGCCGATCTGCAGCGGGGTGAGCTGGTCTTCGGCACCGTTGCCATCGCTCTCGGCGACGTCACCGGTGTGGTAGGTCCACGCCACTTTCAGTTTGTCGACGTTGTTGCGGTTGATCTGGTCCAGCGCAGCAAAGCGGCTGCCGCCTTCGGTATTACCGTAATGCGCCCAGTCTTTTTGCGCCTTGTCTGGCTCAACCGGCGTCAGGCCCGGGCCCGTGCCGGTGGCAGCGACAGTCGGATGCGCGACGAACATGTTGCCGGCAGCCACCGCCAGCCCCACGGCCAGGACAGCGGCAACGCCGTAAGCGCCACGCCCCGGCACGCCACCGTTGGCACGCTTGAGCAGCGGGTAAACCAGCGCCACCACCAGGCCTACGGCGCTGAACATGAACAGGCGCGAGAACACCGGCCAGAACACCAGCCCGGCATCGCTCACCGCCCAGATCGCGGTCCCGACCAGAAATGCCGCGAACAGCCAGGCGCCGGCCGTCTTGAAGCGAGCGATCAGCAGACCGGAAACGGCCATCACCAGACCGCCCACGAGGAAGTACCACGACCCTCCCAGGCTGACCAGCTTCACTCCGCCAGCCGCAAGTGCCAGGCCGAGCAGGGCGATGATCACCCCCAGCCCGACCAGAATGAATTTTGATATGCCCGAGAGGCGTTGACTCTGCTTCACGTTGAATGTCCCGTTGAAATGAGGCGTGCATTATATAGTTAGGTAACTACCTAGTTAAATCACTAATTCAGAATGAAGCATAGAACAACGCCGCTACGCGGGTTTGCGGGCAGGCGTGAGCGCTCACGGGACCGGCAAGGGCTGGTGGAGCGTGAGGCAAAGTCGCAATTACGCCTGGTTAAATGGGATTTTTGACAGGTGTCAATCAACAGGAGGGAGAGTGAATCGATAAACGCCGATTCGACGTGTCAGGCATCAACCGACGTACGGCTGCTGCCGTTTCGACTCACGAGAACGAAGGCAAAGAAAGGACAACACGTCGGGCAGACACTGCGATCAGTGGGCGTGCAAAACTGTAGAAATGACGTCAGACGTCCTTGAATTCCTCTACGAGCAGCTCCGCAAATTTTTCTTTTGCTCGATGAGGTCCACTGTTTTTATTCCATATAAAATAATTCTGTATTGGGTGCAGGTCGTCAAATACATGGCCGCTTATGTCACCGATCCTGCGAAACTGTTCAAAAACGCCTCTGGGCACTAACGAAACACCCGCTCTAGAGCTGACACACCCAAGAATGGTGCCGTAACTGGCGATGCTTGTTACAGGACTAACAACACCATGCGCTTGCAGCCAGTTTTCCAGCGCCTTTCTATAAGGACAGCCTTCAGGCCACATGAATATATCTGTGCCACTCAAGTCCTGCGGATTATGCACGTGCCCCGCAGTTGAAGAGGCAATCAATACCAGTTCTTCCTTGTAGATTTCGATACTTTCAATATCAGGATGATCCTGATTGACAGCAATGATGGCACCGTCGAGTTTATGATCAACCACATCATTCAATAACTGCGACCAGTCACCTGTGCTGAACTGCATTTGCACAGACGGATAGAGTTGATGAAACTTTGAGAGCAACTTGGGCAGTCTGCCGGTGGCCGATGACTCTATTGCCCCGATTTTCAGGAGTCCTGATGGCGCCGCCGCAGGATCGAGCGCTCTTTGTGATTCCTGGCATAAAGACAGGATTTTGTTTGCATACCCAAGAAACAATCTACCGGAAGGGCTGATAACAAGCCCTCGACCTTTCCTGATAAACAAAGATACCCCAAGTTCTTTTTCCAGAAGTTTGATTCTGTTGGTAATGTTGGACGGCACACAGTGCAGTAATTCAGAGGCGCGAATGATACTTCCGTGATCCGCTACAGTTTTGAACATAGTAAGTTGAGAAAGCTCCATGCCATTGCTCACTTATAATGAAGGGTTTGATCATTATAAGTCACTTGTCGAAACCCTTCAAGTCACATATTGTTTAAAGCCTGATCTGATTGTGGAAGTTTAAATCAGCGGATTAACTCGGCATATCTTTAGGGAGAAGGATAAGCTCATGAACTCAACCATGTTGCAGAGTCGCGTTGACGCATTTAATAGTTACAGATCCATGCAAGAGTTTGGTGAAGCTTTTATAGACGCTCTGCCAAAGCACATCAGGAATTTGAAAATACCTGGTCGAGTGATATTGCAGAATCAGCGCAGACAGCCCGTATTGGCAAACGTCACGCATATCCCTGACATTCAGGATGCCATGCTGGAAGTGCTTAATCATCCCATTACCCAAGATGCCCAGCGCCATGCCGAGAACGCATTTGAAGCGTTTCTTGAAAAGGCCGCAATCGATTCGGCTGTTCTGAAATTCTTTAATGGATGGAATGAAACACATAAAACCACCAGCTTGGTCTCTGCAAAAATAATAATGCGACTCTCAGCAGACGCACTATCCGTATCTGCTGAAAGACACATCGAATATCTGAATGTCATGGCACACATGCATGAAGTTGCGAAAGACGACTTCGGGCTGGGGCACCCTGGGCATGATGGCATGTTCGAATACATGACTTCAGCTTTTAACGCGACTGCCTGGATTGAAAATCAACACAAAGTTCGAGAGTGCAATGAATTCTCAGATTTTCTTTACAGTACTGGAATCTCAGAGCACAAATCAGCTCTGAATTCGATAGAGCACAAGAGTTCAATCATGGATGCCATGATGGTTTCTATCGCTTCAGAACTTTGGAATGGTCGTGAATATAATTTCATCGCTCAGTACATTGAAGCAAAGTTGCTTGAAGTCAACCCTCTGCTAAAAATGGATGTTCAAGCTCTACGTAACGCTAAAGGTTACGTGATGGGGCACTCAGGCGAAGTCGAAAACAAACATGGTCTTCATGCGTTGGCCGCCGCGCAAGCGTACGGTCGAGCGATGGATATACCTTTCAAGCTCGGTCGCATGAAAGGCATCATGCTCAACTATAATGAGCGCGTAGGAAGAGCTTTCGAGGCCATGCATCGATATCTTACTGCGGAAAATTAACCTGGAGAATGTTGTGATACTTTGCGGAGAACTTCAGTCCCGAAAGGATCTCCTGAATGGATTTTGAACAAGCGTTGTTCGCTTTAGGCTTTTTTGCATTCTGTGGTGGTTTGATAGATGCAGCGGTAGGTGGTGGCGGGCTTGTACAGCTGCCAGCACTTTTGCATGCGCTTCCTCAATATAGTTTGGCAACCGTATTTGGAACCAATAAGCTGGCAGTTCTTGCGGGCAATCTTTCTTCGATATACAGCTATACCAAAAGAATAAAAATTGTCTGGAAACTGATGTTGCCCACCATGCTGTCGGCATTCGTTTTTGCGTTCATTGGCGCGTTTTCCGTGTCAATCGTTCCCAAAAAAATCATGGAGTTCGTTGTTTTTTTTGTTTTGATAGCGATGGCGATCTATACATTCGCGGAAAAAAGATTAGGCCTGATCAGCACTGAATTTCATTGCGGAACAAAGGAAATTGCGTGGGGCATTTTTTTTGGTGGCTTGATTGGTTTTTATGACGGCGTCTTCGGTCCGGGTAGCGGCAGCCTTCTGCTATTCATTTTCGTCAAATATTTTGGCTTTGATTTTTTAAATGCCTCCGCCTCCGCAAAGCTGGTGAATCTGGGCACGTTCTGCGCCGCGCTCATGTTTTTTGTACCAACGGGAAATGTTCTGTGGGCGGTAGGTGGCGTCGTAGCACTGTGCAATATTGCCGGCTCCCTGACTGGAGTTTTTCTGGCTCTGCGGTATGGCAGTGGCTTTATTCGGATCTTTTTCCTGATTCTGCTGGTTTTCCTGATTGGCAGAATGGGGCTCTCTCTATTTTCATAGATGAAATCCAGCCCCTTCAGCACTCCAATGAACATTGGCTGTTGCGCTTGATCACCCACGGTTATTGCGCAGAATCGAGAAATTCAACGCCGCTGCCACACACAACCAGGCCAGATAAGGAAACAGGATCAGCCCGGTGATCACATCCAGGCGCAACGCCATAAACACCATCACCGCAACCACCAGCCACAACACCAACAGAATCACCATGGCGGCCAACACCTGATGCGCGCCGAAGAACACCGGCGTCCACAGTGTGTTCAAGGCGATCTGCGCGGCCCACAGTGCCAACACGGTCTGACTGCCGGGAATCAGGCTCAAGCGATAACCGGCCCAGGCCAGCAATAGATAGATAATCGTCCAGGCCACCGGAAACGCCCAATTGGGTGGGGTAAATCCGGGTTTATTCAGTCCTTCGTACCATGACCCGGGTTTGAAAATCACCCCGGTACTCGCTGCAGCACCGCACGCGATCAGGAAAATCAGAAACGTCACCATTTATTACTCCTTGGCCGCAGCCACTCTCTCTGGGATTACAGCGCCGCAACGGTCGCTCATTCGGATTTCATCGCCAGCAGGTCGCTGACCCGCGCCACCAGCGTGTCGACGGCGAAAGGCTTGGTCAGCACCTGCATGTCCGGGCCAAGCTGACCGGCACCAATCACCGCGTTTTCCGCGTACCCGGTAATGAACAGGGTCTTCAGGTTCTGGCGGATTTCCCGGCCGGCATCGGCCAGTTGCCGACCGTTCATGCCACCCGGCAAGCCGACGTCGGTGATCAGCAAGTCGATGTGAATGTCCGAGCGCAACATCTTCAGCCCGACCACGCTGTCAGCAGCCTCTATCAAGGTGTAGCCGAGATCGCCGAGCACGTCAGTCAGCAGCGCACGCACCGTAGGCTCGTCGTCCACCACCAGAATGGTCTCGCCAGCCTTGGGCAAGGCGGCCGGCGCGTTGTCCTTGTGATCCTGATTCGGCACCGGTTCGCCATGATAGCGAGGCAGATAAATGCACATTTCTGTGCCCCGGCCGACCTGCGAATGCACGCGCACCTGGCCGCCGGATTGCTTGGCGAAACCATAGATCATCGACAGTCCTAGCCCCGTGCCCTGGCCCAGCGGTTTGGTGGTGAAAAACGGGTCGAAGGCCTTGGCGATGACATCGGCGGTCATGCCGGTGCCGGTATCGGTCACGCACAGGCACAGGTATTCGCCCTCTGGCATGTCCAGGGTGCGCGCGGTCTCGCCGTCCAGCGTGCGGTTGGCGGTTTCGATGGTGATGCGCCCACCGTCTGGCATCGCATCGCGGGCGTTGATGCACAGGTTGAGCAGAGCATTCTCCAACTGACTGGCATCCACCAGCGTTGGCCAAAGCCCCGGCGCGGCGCGGGTTTCCAGGACGATGCTGGGGCCTACCGTACGCTGGATCAGTTCGGTCATGCCGGTCATCAGCGTGTTGACGTCGGTGGGACGCGGATCGAGGGTCTGGCGTCGGGAGAACGCCAGCAGCCGGTGGGTCAGGGCGGCCGCACGCTTGACCGCGCCCTGGGCGGTCATCATGTACTTGTCGACTTCGTTCAGTCGTCCCTGGCTGATGCGTGCGCCCATCAACTCCAGTGCGCCGGAAATGCCGGCCAACAGATTATTGAAGTCATGCGCCAGGCCCCCGGTCAGTTGGCCGACGGCTTCCATTTTCTGTGACTGACGGAGTTTCTCTTCGGCTTGCATCAATTCTGCGGTGCGCGATGAAACGCGCTGCTCCAACGTATCGTTGAGCGCGCGCAATGCAGCAATGGCGCGGTCGCGCTCCGCTTCGACATTGCGCCGTTCCTCGACATCGATCAGTACACCGGGAAAGCGCAGCGGCGTTCCATCATCGGCACACTCAACCCGGCCGTTGGCCTCGATCCACTGGTACTTGCCGTCCGTGCGACGCACGCGGTACTGATGGGAGTAAGCGCCACCGCGGCCGATGGCTTCGTTGATCGCGCTGGTCAGTCCATCGCGGTCTTCGGGATGCACGGTCACCATCACTTGTTCGAGGCTGAGCCCTTCGCGGCCCAGCGCCGGGTCAAGGTCGAACACCCGAGCAAAAGCTTCGTCCACGGCAAAGCGGTCGGTGAGCAAGTCCCAGTGCCAGGTGCCGATAATGGCCCCGGCGGCGAGCGCCAGTTGCACGCGCTCGACGTTCTCCCGCGCGATGGCCTCGCTGGCTCGCAAACGCTCCTCGGCGTCGCGCCGCTGGGTGACGTCGTTGAACAGAATGGCGATCTGCCGGTCGGCCGGATCGCCAACACGCACCGCGCGCACGTCGAACCAGCGCTCGAAGGTGTTGGCGTAATTCTCGAAGTTCGCCGGTTCCCCGGTCTTGGCCACATGGCCGTAGGTTTCAAACCAGAAGCTTTCCAGATTGGGCGCGAACTCGGTCACCCATTTGCCGCGCAGGTTGACGCCGCACTGATGTTCGAACGCCGGATTGGCTTCGACAAAGTAGTAATCGACCGGCTTGTCGTCAGCGTCGAATTTGACCTTGACGATGGCAAACGCCGATTCGATGGTTTCCAGAATGGTGATGAAGCGAGCCTCGCTGCGGGCGAGGGCGTCCCGACTGGCTTGCAGCTGCGCCGCCATGTCGCGCTCGAGGTCAACGTCCTGTGTGTCGACCTGAGTGCTTTGAAGCGCCGCACGCAATCGCCTGACTTCTGACTCGAGCGCTTCGCGACTAAGGTGTTCAAGGGTATCCATGTGACCTGCTTTGTTGAATGTTCAGGGGCTGGCTGCATAGAGCGCGTAAGCACAACACGAGCAGTGGACATTGCGCTCGCGGAGGACTCGAGCGCCGATCATCCGTTGACCGGGCGGGTTGTGCTTAAGTTTCACCACCGGCGCAAGCGAACGTTCATTTCAGATCGATTCGCCGTTATCCAGACGCGCCAACAGGTTCTGCCCGCGTTGCCACAGCGCCTCCAGCTTGGCTGACGGCATGCGGTCGAGGTTCTTGTACATCATCGCCATGCGCTGATTGCCGCGCAGCTGTTCACCGTGGCGCATCAGAAAATGCCAGTACAACGCATTGAACGGGCAGGCATTGTCCGCCGTACTTTCGCTGACCTTGTAGGCGCAGCCGCGGCAGTAGTCAGACATGCGATTGATGTATTGGCCACTGGCGCAATAGGGTTTGGAACCGAGGTAACCGCTGTCGGCATGCATGACCATGCCCAACGTGTTGGGCAGTTCGACCCAGTCGAAGGCGTCCATGTAAATCGCCAGGTACCACTCACAGATCTGGCTCGGCGCAATGCCAGCGAGCAGGGCGAAATTGCCGGTGACCATCAGCCGCTGAATGTGGTGCGCGTAGGCATGCTGCAGACTCTGGCCGATGGCCTGGCGCATGCAGTTCATCTGCGTGGCACCGGTCCAGTAGAACTCCGGCAGTGCACGGCTGTTGCCGAAGGCGTTGCCCAGTGCGTAGTCCGGCATTTTCAGCCAGTACACGCCGCGCACGTATTCCCGCCAGCCGATCAGTTGCCGAATGAAGCCCTCGGCGGCATTCAGGGCAATCCTGCCGGCCCAATAGGCCGACTCGACGTCGCTGCACAACCGCCGCAAATCCAGCAGGCCGATATTTAGCGCGGCGCTGATGCGTGCATGAAACAGGAACGGCTCGTCACTGGCCATGGCGTCCTGATAGTCACCGAAACCCGCCAGGCCATAATCCAGAAAATAGTCCCACAGCGCCTGCGCGTCGGCATGGGTGACCGGGTAATTGAAATCATCGAGTGCACCGTAGTGCTGACTGAAGCGCGCCTGCACCAGATCCAGCACCTCGCCGGTGATGGCGTCGTTACTGAAACGGATCGGGTAGGGGGCTTTCACACCTTTGGGCAGGGACTTGCGATTCTCGGCATCGAAGTTCCAAGCACCGCCCACCGGCGTGCCATCGCCATTGAGCAGCAAGCGACTCTTGCGGCGCATCTCGCGATAAAAGAACTCCATGCGCAACTGTTTTTTCCCCGCAGCCCAGGCGGCGAACTCGGCGCGACTGCACAAAAAACGCGAATCGGCGTGCCAACAAACGGGCAGGCCACAATCCTTGATCGATTGTTCCAGGCGCCAGTCACCACACTCGGTGACGTGTACTTGCTCGACCTGCAAGCGCTGTTGCCAACGGCGTAATTCCCCCGGTACCGAACCGCTGTTGTGCGGATCATCCAGCGTCACGTATTCGACACGAATGCCTTGGTCTCGCAACGACTGGGCGAAATGGCGCATGGCGCTGAAGATCAGAGCAATCTTTTGCGGATGGTGCGGTACATGGCTGGCTTCTTCCATGACCTCGACCAGCAGCACGGTGTCGCGCTCGCTGTCGAGCGTCTGCAAGGAGGCCAGATCGAACGACAACTGATCGCCCAGCACCAGGCACAACCGACGATTCCGGTTCATTCAGTGCGGTCCGGCAGGATTCGTTTCATAACGGCGTGGCCAGCGAAAACGGAATGCGCAGCTCTTCGACCGGCCCGGTATCGCGGCCACACATTTCGTCGTGCACGCATTGCTGCACCAGCACGCACGGGAATGCCGGCACGGTCTGCAGCAAGTCACGCAGATGGGTGATTGAACGCAGGTGCATGGGTTTGGCCGCGTCGTCGAGCAAGGTGAACTGACCGTGATCCAGGCGAACCCGGGCCAGATAAAAACCACCTTCAAGCGACAGCAACTCCAGCTCACGAATTTCGCTGTTGGCCGCGCGCTCGGTCAGGGTTTGCAGATTCATGCTTCACTCCTTGCCTACCAGGGCAGGCGTTGTCCATCGTAGGCAAAGAACTGGCCACTGTCGGCCGGCGTCAACTGGTCAATCAGGTTCAGTAGCTGTTCAGCGGCAACGTCGGCGGGGCGGGCGCTGGATGCCCCGCGAAAAGGTTGCGACAACCCCGACACGACCGTGCCCGGGTGCAGACTCAGCAAGCGGCTTTGCGGGCGAGTGCGGGCCAGTTCGATCGCTGCGGTCTTGATCAGCATGTTCAGCGCCGCCTTGGAGGCGCGATAGGCGTACCAGCCGCCCAATCGGTTGTCGCCGATGCTTCCGACCTTGGCCGAGAGCAGCGCCATCGCCCCTTGGGGATCAAGCAGCGGCAGAAAATGCCGCAACACCATCGCCGGCCCCAGCGTGTTCACTTGAAACACGGCTTGCAGCGCATCGGCTTCGATCGCGCTGTAGCTCTTTTCCGGCTTGATCCGCTCACGATGCAGCAGGCCGGCAGCGTGCACGATCAACTGATAGGGCGCTTGCGCGGCCAGTTCGGCGGCGGCGCTGGCGATCGATTGCGGCTGCTCCAGATCCAGCGCCGGAACGGTATGGCGCCCCAGCTCACGAACGCCGGCACAGCGCGGGTCCTGACTGAGCTGCTGGCAAAATGCGCTACCGATAGCGCCACTGGCGCCAATCACCAGTGCGCGATAACCATCGCCCAGGGAGGCCATGCTGAACGGGCTGTTCATTGATTTTCTCCCGCGCTCTGGCGACGGAAGAACAAGGTCACCTGACCGACTTCAAAACCGAGTTTGGACATGCGGGTGCGATTGATCAGCGTGTCCTCGTCCATCTGGTACATCCAGTCGTCCATGCTCATTTCATAGGTCGAGCCATCAACCGGCAGGTTCAGGCGATACCGCCAGTGCAGCGCATTGCCGGCCACCTGACCTGTGGCGACGCCCACTACATCACCTGCGCGCCCGCTCCAGCGGCCCTGGCCCTCGGGTGTCAGGGTCCAGACGCGGCGTTGGCGCGTACCGTCGCTGTACAGGAAGCGCTCATCAAGAATCAGGTTGTCACCTTCACGATGGCTGACGATGTTGACCTCGAAGCGCTTGACCACTTCCCCGGAGCGCTTCTGAAACATCCCCCAGGCTTTCACCGGCTGACTGAAAAAGCGCTGCAGATCCAACGCCGGTTGCTGATCGGCGTAGCGACTGACATCCACGCTGCCGCAGCTCGCAACGCCGAGTATCAGAGCCAGCAAGAGCACAATTCGAGTCATTGACGTTCTCCCTGAAGGCACAGGCAGGAGGGTGAAATTGGAAAGATCGTGCTTGTACAGCCAACTTTCGCTGTACAGGTTTATCGCACCCGTTGAGGGTCGAACATCAACTTCGCCGCCCGATCAGTTGCAGGAACTCCTGACGCGTGGTGGTGCTGTCACGAAACGCGCCGAGCATCACCGAGGAAGTCATGATCGAATTCTGCTTTTCAACGCCGCGCATCATCATGCACATGTGCCTGGCCTCGATGACCACGGCCACGCCGGCGGCATCGGTGATCTGCTGGATGGCCTCGGCAATTTGCCGGGTGAGGTTTTCCTGGATCTGCAGGCGCCGGGCGAACATGTCCACCACGCGCGCCACTTTCGACAGCCCGAGCACCCTGCCGGTGGGGATGTACGCCACGTGCGCCTTGCCGATGAAAGGCAGCATGTGGTGCTCACACAAGGAATAGAGCTCGATGTCACTGACGATGACCATCTCATCGCTTTGCGATTCGAACAGTGCGCCGTTGGTGACGTCTTCCAGGCTCATCGTGTAGCCGTTGCACAGATACTGCATCGCTTTGGCCGCACGTTTGGGCGTGTCGAGCAGACCTTCACGTTCGGGGTTTTCCCCGACGCCGACGAGAATTTCACGGTAATGACTGGCTAGTAGTGGGTTCATTCAGGGGACTCGCAGCAGTGCTGTGCGTGAGGGCCAATCCGTAGCGCAAGAGTTGTACGAAATTAAGTTCTTTGTATAGGTTTTACTCAAGATAGGCTGAAAAAATCCGCCTGACAATCAATCGGCAATCTTTTTTATGCAGATGCGAACACCTCACATCGCAGCGTGCGAGGTTGCGCGTTTGGCGCAGAGGGGAAAGCGCTCCCGGGCAGTGGGAGCGCTGGGCGAATTCGCGGAATTATTCGCTGTAGGTCGGGTAATCCACATAGCCTTCGGCATTGCCGCCGTAGACCGTGGCGGGGTTCAGCGGATTGAGCGGCCAGTCATTGGCGATGCGCGCCGGCAGGTCCGGGTTGGCCATGAACGGCCGACCGAACGCCACCAGGTCCGCCAGCCCCGATTCGAGCAATTGCGCTCCGGATTCAGCGTTGTAGCGTCCGGCGTAAATGATGGCGCCGCTGAAGGTGTCGCGCACTGCGCGGCGGAACGTTTGCGGCATCGCGGGCGCGTCGTCCCAGTCCGCCTCGGCGATGGACAGGTAGGCAATCCCCACATCCTCAAGCACCTTGATCGCTTCGATGTAAGTAGTGTGCGGGTCTTCCTCGACCATGCCCAGATAAGTGCGCGCTTCATCGGTGGTGGTGAACAGTGGCGCGAACCGCACGCCGACTTTTTCCTTGCCGATGCACTCGGCGACACCCGACACCACTTCGCGCAGAAAACGCAGGCGATTGTGCAGCGAGCCACCGTATTGATCGGTGCGCACATTGCTGTGCGCAGAAATGAACTGGTTCACCAGATAGCCGTTGGCACAGTGCAATTCGATCCCGTCAAAACCGGCATCCATCGCATTGCGCGCCGCCTGAATATAAAGCTGAACCAGTGCCTGGACTTCATCGGTGCTCAGCGCTCGCGGTGCGGATGGCTTGACCAGCTCTCCAGCGCCCGGCGTGGTTTCAATGAACACGCTGACCCGTTCAGTCGCGATGGCAGAAGCGGATACCGGGGCCGCGCCGTCGGGTTGCAATGCGGTGTGGGACACACGTCCGACGTGCCACAGCTGGGCGAATATCACGCCGTTCCGGGCATGAACCGCTTCGGTGACAATGCGCCATCCGGCAATTTGTTCAGGTGTGTGAATGCCGGGGGTCCAGGCGTAGCCCTGACCGCGAGGCTCGATCTGCGTGCCTTCGGTGACCAGCAGACCGGCGCCGGCGCGCTGCTGGTAATACTCGGCCATCAATGCGTTGGCGACATTGCCCGGTTGCGTGCTGCGCTGGCGGGTAAGGGGCGGCAGGACGATGCGGTTTTTCAGGGTGTGCTGGCCCAGGGTGAAAGGCGTGAAGAAAGGGCTGTTTTTCATGAAGTTCCTGTTTTGGCCTTATTAGACCAGTCGACTATTAATGCGGCAAAAAAACACCGTGCGTGATGCGCACGGTGTTCGGGAGGCCAGGTGGCTCAGGCCAACAGCTTCAACAACGTTTCAGCAACGGCTGCCGAGCTGGCAGGGTTTTGACCGGTCACCAATTGGCCATCGGTCACCACGTGAACCTGCCAGTCAGCCACTTTGGAGTAGCGCCCGCCAAGACGCTGGAATTCGTCCTCGATCAGGAACGGCACGACATCGGTCAGGCCCACAGCGGCTTCTTCAGCGTTGGTGAAACCGGTGACGTCCCGGCCCTGAATCAACGGCTTGCCATCGGCAGCCGTAACGTGGCGCAGCACGCCCGGCGCATGGCAGACGAACCCGTGGGGTTTGTTGCTGCGGTCGAAGGCTTCGATCAGTGCGATCGAGTGTTTGTCCTCGGCCAGATCCCACAGCGGGCCATGGCCACCGGGATAAAACACAGCATCGAAATCCTCAGCGCTGACATCCGCCAGACGCCCGGTGTTGGCCAGTGCCTGCTGGGCAGCAGGGTCCTTGCGGAAGCGCTCGGTTTCAGCGGTTTGCGCATCGGGCTCATCGCTTTTCGGATCAAGCGGAGGCTGGCCGCCAGCCGGCGATACCAGGGTGATCTGTGCACCGGCATCCTTGAAGGCGTAGTAGGGGGCCGCGAACTCTTCGAGCCAGAAGCCGGTTTTCTTGCCGGTGTTGCCAAGCTGATCGTGGGAAGTCAGAACCATCAAGATTTTCATAGAGCGCCCTGTGGTGGTCGGGTGTCCTCGACGGGTTCGTCTGCGACACCTTGGAAGGAATGACGGGCACAGCATAGATTCATATTAGACCGGTCGTCTAGTAAATTTTCACGGCCGTGTTTCCGCGCGATCACTGTGGCAAACTCCTGCTCATCAGAAATATACGACTGGTCTAATGTTTGGTATTTTGCGCCCATGAAACCGACCTACGACGATACCCGCCAACACCTGCTCGACACCGGCCACCGCATGATGGCCGAAAAGGGCTTCACCAGCGTTGGCCTGAGCGAGATCCTGCAGACCGCCGGTGTGCCCAAGGGCTCGTTCTATCACTACTTCAAATCCAAGGAACTCTACGGCCAGGCGTTGCTGGAGGATTACTTCGTCGGCTACCTCGCAGATATGGAGCGACGCCTGACACTGCCGGGGCTCAGTGCCTATGAGCGGCTGATGGATTACTGGCAGGGCTGGCAGAACCGCTGCACCCTGGAAGGTCACGGCGATGAATGCCTGGTGGTCAAGTTGAGCGCGGAAGTCGCCGACCTGTCCGAGTCGATGCGCCTCACCTTGCGTGACGGCGCCGAGCGCATCGTTGCGCGGATCACGACGTGCCTGGAAGAAGGGCAGCTGGATAACAGTGTGCCGGATGCTGATGCTCGTCAGCTGGCGGAAATCCTTTACCAGCTCTGGTTGGGCGCCAGTCTGCTGAACAAGCTGCAGCGCACCGGGCAGTCATTGCAGACCTCGATGGTGATGACGAAGCGGCTTTTGCAGCGGCCATCAAACTGAAGCGCCAGGCCTGTTGAGCGCCCCCGATTCTGGCGGCCTCGCCCTCAAGGTAGCGCGTAGATCTTGAACAGCTTCTTCGCCGCTTCGCCGGCGCCATCCAGGTACTTGTCGTACGCCTGCTCGATGTCGCCGGCGCGGTACATTTCACTCAGCGCAGTGTCGACCAGCAGACGGAAATCTTCGTCGTTTCGATCCAGCGCCATGGCCGTCGGCGCGTACTCGAAAATCCGCTCCAGCAGCACCAGGTGACCTGCGGGGTCATTCCTGCTCAGCAGATGCTTGAGCACCATGCGCTCAGCAAAGAATGCACTGGCTTTGCCATCGGCAACCTGTTTGAGGCCTGCATCGGCATTCTCCACCGTGACCAGCGTGGCCACCACGCCGAGCAAACGCATCTGCTGGTGTATCCACGCCTCGGTCACACCGCCGGCGATGGCAGCATACGTTTGATTGGACAGCCCAAGGTTCGCGGTGGCACGCCACGTTGGCCCGGTATGGGCCACCTTGCCATTGAGCACATTAAGCAACGGCTGGGAGGCGTCCTCGCGCACCACGGCCGAGAGACCGGCGGTGTAGACCGGCACCGAGTAGCTGACCTGAGAGCGCCGCGCCAGTGTCGGAGGGGTCGGCGTACAGAGAATGTCGATCTTCCCCGAATTGACGGCATTGATTTCGTCGTTGAGGGAAACAGGCTGGTAGGCGATCTTCAGCGCGGGCAACGCCAGTTCGCTTTTGACCTTTTCGGCGATTTTCAAACAGAGGTCGATGGCATATCCGCTGGCTTTATCGGCGACCTGCTCGCTGAACGGCGCGAAGTCCGGCAAGTAACCGAGGGTGAACGTATGGCTCGTGCGAATGCGCTCAAGCGTGCTGCTGTGGGCCATGACTGGCAATAGCGTCAGTAGGCAGACGAGTAGCAGCGGGTGGGATTTGCTCAGTTTCACGTTCATGTGCGGGTTCCTCGAATTCAGCTGTCTGAGCCGTCACGAAGACGGCGGTCAAGGGTTGTCGGCCCGGGGGGGAACCGGCACAGGCACGTCGACAAAACGTTTGGCGAGGAAGCCGTAGAGCAGGTAGCCGAACACCAGGACCAGAATGCCGCCGAACACCGCATCTTTGCCGCAGGCATACAACGCGTAGAGGGAGTACGCCACGGCCACCACCAACAGCAAGGTATTGCGGGTGTACACGCTGGCACTGACCTTGGCTTTGTACATCATGACCAGCAGCCCGGTGGCCGCTGTTACATAGGGAATCAGGTTGGTCACTGCGGCGAGGCTGACCAGTTTGCCGAACTGCGCACTGGCGTTCGGCGAAATGGTCGACAGCGCCATCAAGGTCTGCAGCACGCCGCAGACCAGCATCCCGACGATGGGGGCATTGCGGGCGCTGACCTTGCAGAACAGTTTGGGAAACATGCCCTGGTCAGCCGTCATCTTGGCGGTTTGCGCCAAGGTGAACTGCCAGCCCAATAGCGAGCCGACACATGCCATCACCGCCAACGCCATGATGATGTGGCCGACCGTCGGGTTGAACATGTGGGCATAAACCAGCGCGAACGGCGCGGACGAGTTAGCCAGCTCGGCATTCGGAATGATCCCCTGAATGACGGTCGTCGAGAGCACGTAGACAACCGCCGCTCCCAGTGTGCCGAACAGGCAGGCCAGCGGCACCGTGCGCGTGGGGTTCTCCACCGCGTCAGAGGCCTGCGCGGCCGATTCCATGCCGAGAAAGGCCCAGAGTGTCAGCGGAATTGCTTTGCTGATCGCTTCGGAAATGGGCAGGTGGTAAGGGTTCCAGGCGGCGATCAGCAGATCGGGTTTGAACCAGAACCATCCGATAAGGCTCAAGCCGGCGACCGGGATGATCACGCCCCAGACCGTAATCGCACCGATCTTGCCGGTAACGCCGGGGCCGCCAAAATTTGCCACGGTGGTTATCCAGAGCAAGCCGACCGTTCCGATGAACAAAGGAATGGCGCCGCTTCCCAGCCAAGGCAGGAACGACGTCATGTATCCCACTGCGGAGATGGCCACCGCCACGTTGGCGATGGCCAGTGACAGGAAATACAGATACGAGCAGAGGAAAAATCCCGACTTTGCGTGCGCCTCTTCGGTGTAGGCGGATAACCCGCCCGAGCGCAGACAGAAGATGCCGCACTGGGAAAAACAATACGCAATGGCCATGGAACCGACAGCGGTGACGATCCATGACAACAACGAGACCGCCCCGAGTTGCGCCATGCTGGTTGGCAACATGATGATGCCCGAGCCCATCATGTTGACGGTCACCAAAGTGGTGAGTCCCATCAGGCTCATTTTCTTGTTGGTGTCGGACATCGAAAACCCCTCGATCGGCGAAGTACATCAGCGCCCAGCCCTTGAACGCACTGCAGCGTGGTCATGGTCAATGTTCGCCGACGGTTGAGGTCAACGTGTCTGCCTTGCTTATCCAGCCTCCGCCCGTTGCCTTGTAAACATCGATCATGGCGGTGAACACCGAACCCCGGGTCCGGGTGTAGGTCAGCTCGGCATCGAACAGACTGCGCTCGGCATCCAGCACTTCTATGTAGCTGGTATAGCCGTTGTCGTAGCGCAGCCGGGCAAACCGGGTGTAGGTGCGCAACGCTTCGACCTGATTGCCTTGAGAAGTCATTTGCTCGCGGGATTTGCTCGCGGCAACCAAGGCGTTTTCAACATCCCTGAAGGCTGACTGGATCGACTGTTGGTAAGCCAGCAAGGTTTGTTTTTGAACGGCCTCGGCCTGTTGCACCTGGCCGGCGATCCCGCCAGCGGTGAAGAGCGGCATGCTGGCGGCGACTCCGTAAGACCAGGTGGCGGCCGGCCCGGTGAACAGGTTGGACAGTTGGTTACTGACCGAGCCCAACAATCCGGTCAGCGATATCGTCGGGAAATACAGCGCCTTGGCCGCACCGATTCGGGCGTTGGCGGAAACCAGATTCAACTCGGCTTGCCGCAGATCGGGGCGACGCTCAAGCAAGTCCGAAGGCAATCCTGCGGGCACCAATGGCAGCGACAGTTGTGTCAGCTCACGGCCTCTGATGATCGGGCCCGGATTGCGCCCAAGCAGCATCGCCAGATTGTTTTCCTGTTGCGCCACCAGTGACTCGAATTGCGCAACGGATGCCTGGGTGCGCTGGAATTCCGAAAGGTTTTGCGCCAATTCCATTTCAGAAATGGTCCCGGCACCGAAACGCAGTTTGAAGATTTCGTAGGAGTCGCCACGGGCCTTGGCCGTGGTGCGGGCGATTTCCAGTTGGCGGTCAAGATCGCGCAGCGCGATGTAACTCGATGCCACCGACGAGACCAGGCTGAGTATCACCGTCCGCCGACCTTCTTCCGAGGCCAGCAAGTCAGCCCGTGCCGATTCATTGAGTCGCCGCAAGCGCCCCCAGACGTCAAGCTCCCAACTCACACTCAGGGTGGCCTGATAATTCTGGTAAATCGGGTCGACGCTGGAGTCCAGCGGTACCGGGCCATTGTCGCGTGGCGCCCGGGAACGACTGCCTTGCGCGGCGGCGCCGATTTGCGGAAACAGCTGCGAACGCGCCACACCGTAACGGCCCTGAAACTCCTCGACCCGGGCCGCGGCGATCTTGATGTCTTTGTTCTGCGCCAGCGCGCTGCGGATCAAGTCATTGAGCACCGGATCGTTGAACTGTTCCCACCACAACGCGTTGGACAGGTCGTTGGCCTCTTGCTCTGCGTAGCGATAGGCCGCCGGAGTCTCGGTGGTCGGGCGCTGGTAGTCCGGGCCGAGCATGCAGCCGCTGAGCCCCAGACAAATCAACCACGACAAATGGCATGTGCGCATTCATTCCCCCTCATGTCTGTGCAGGGGAGCGCCACCGGGGATCTCTCCGGGCGATGTGAGCGAAGGCGGCGGGGTGGTCTGTTGCGGCGCGCCTTTTTTCTCGGTCAAGCGTTCAACCAGGTAGTAGAACAGCGGGATGAAGAAAATGGCGATGACTGTTGCCGCCAACATCCCGCCGATGACACCTGTGCCGATCGAGTGTCGGCTGTTTTCCGATGCGCCGACGGCAATGGCCAATGGGACACACCCGAGAATGAACGCCAGGGACGTCATCACGATAGGCCGCAGCCGCTCCCTGGCGGCGGTCATTGCCGCATCGTAGGCAGACATGCCGCTTTCCCGGTTCAGTACCGCAAATTCGAAAATCAGGATGGCATTCTTCGCGGCCAGGGCGACCAGCATGGTCAAGCCGATCTGGAAGTAAACATCGTTGCTCAGCCCGCGAATCAGTACCGCGAGCAGGGCACCGAACAACGCAAAGGGCACCGCCAGCAATACGCCGACGGGCAGGGACCATTTTTCGTACTGCGCGGCCAGGATCAGGAACACCATGACCAGGCCGAAGATGAACACCTGAGAGGAAGCGCCCCCGCTTTTTTTCTCCTCGAAGGCCTCGCCACTCAGGGCCAAGGCATAGTCATTGGTCATGATTTCAGCGCTGATCTCTTCCAGCGCCTTGAGTGCCTGACCGGAGCTGTAGCCGGGCGCGGCGTTGGCGGTGAGCTTGACTGCCGGGAAGTTGTTGAAGCGCGTCAGCAGGTCGGGGCCGGTGACGTAGCGGGTGGTCAGCAGCGCTTTGAGCGGCACCATCCCCAGGTTCTTGCTGCGCACATAAATCTGCTGCAAGTCATCAGCCTTGAGTCGGTAGCTCGGTTCAGCCTGCAGAATCACCTGCCACAGACGGCTGAACTTGTTGAATTGAGACACATACAGAGAACCGAACATGGTTTGCATGGTGCTGTACACGTCTTCGACCGGCACCCCCAGCGTCTCGGCCTTTTCGCGGTCGACATCGACCAGCAATTGCCGGGAAAACACATTGAAGGTCGAGGTGATGGCGCCGAGTTCCGGACGCTGCCTGGCTTTTGCGACAAGCATGCCGACCATCTCGGCCAGTTGCCCGACGCTGGCGTCGCCCTTGCTTTGAACCCACACCTCCATGCCGCCCGTGGTGCCGAGGCCCGGTATGGAAGGCGGGTTGACCGGCAAAATGATTCCGCCCTGTACCGTGGAAAAGGCCCGGGCCGCTTTCTGGATGAGCGCTGGAGCACTCTGTTCCTTGATGGTTTGCGAGTCCTTGTAGCGCTCTTCGAAATCCTTGAACCCGACGAAAAAAGCACCGGCATTGTTCTTGTTCTGGCCATCGAGCAGGCTGTAGCCGTTAACGATTGCGACACCCTCGACGGCCTCGTCATGCATGAAGAAATCACTGGCGACCTTGCCCACTTCAGCGGTGCGATCCAGGCTGGCGGCATCGGGCATGATCAGCGCGCCCAGCAGATACCCCTGATCCTCCGGTGGCAGAAAGGCACTGGGAATGCGCTGCGCCATCAGCGCAATCAAAACGATCATGCCGGCGAACAGCAGCAACGCCAGCACAAAGCGTTTGATCATGAACGCCACGGCACGCGAATAGCCCTCGGTCATCCGCTCGAAGCTACGTTCGAACCAGCGGAAAAAAGCGTTCTTTTCGCCTTGGTGAGGTTTGAGCAGCAGGGCGGCCAAGGCCGGTGAAAGCGTCAACGCTACCAAGCCGGAGATCACCACGGAGATGGCGATGGTGATCGCAAACTGTTTGTAGAGCTGCCCGGTGATGCCCCCCATGAAAGCCACCGGCACGAACACCGCACACAACACCAGCACGATCGCGACCACCGGGCCGGCCACTTCATCCATGGCGCGTTTGGCGGCGTCCTTGGGGTTCATCTTGTGTACGTGCATATTGCGTTCGACGTTTTCAATCACCACGATCGCGTCGTCGACCACGATGCCGATCGCCAGCACCATGCCGAACAGCGTGAGCATGTTCACCGAAAATCCCAGGGCGGACATGCCGATAAAGGTGCCGACAATCGACACCGGTACGGCGAGTACCGGGATCAGCGTGGCGCGCAGACTCTGCAGAAAGATGAACACCACCACGACCACCAGCACCAACGCTTCGAAAAAGGTGTGAATCACCTCGGAAATCGACGCGCGGGTAAACGCGGTAGTGTCCATCACGATCTTGTATTCGATCCCTTCGGGAAATGTCGTTTTCATTTGTGCCAGGGTCGACGTCACCGCTGCCGAGACATCGAGGGCGTTTGCCCCCGGTTGCTGATACACCGCAATCAGCGTGGCGGGACGTCCCTGATAGGTGCTGCGCAGCGAATAGTCCTTCTGCCCGAGTTCGGCGCGCCCTACATCCTTCAGGCGGACGATGGCCGCGCCGTCGTTGCTGGCGCGCAAGATGATGTTCTCGAATTCCGCAGGCTCCGTCAGGCGGCCCTTGGTGGTCACCGCGAACGATTGCTCCACGGCCTGGCCGGTCGGCGATTGCCCGACACGGCCGACGGCGAATTGCTGATTCTGGTTGGCGACCGCTGTCTGTACGTCAGCGGCGGTGATGCCCAGTTGCGCCATGCGATCGGGTTTGAGCCAGATCCGCATGGCGTAGTCCGGCGTGCCGAAAATGCTCGCCTGGTTGGCCCCCGGAATGCGCTTGATTGCATCCAGAATGTAGAGGTTCGCGTAGTTGGCGACGTAGGTGCTGTCATAGCGCTCGCCGGCGGAATACACGGCAAGCACCATCATGAACGCGGAAGATTTTTTCTGTACCTGAATGCCTTGGCTCTGGACGGCGGAGGGCAGTTGCGGCAAGGCCAGATTAACGCGGTTTTGCACATCGACCTGGGCAAGGGAGGGGTCGGTGCCAATCTCGAAGAATACGTTGAGGGTCATGTTCCCCGTCGCCGAGCTCGACGAGTTCATGTAGATCATGTTGTCGGCGCCGTTGACCTGTTGCTCGATCGGCGCTGCCACATTATTGGCCACCACCTGGGCATCGGCGCCGGGGTAGGTTGCCGAAACGGTAATTTGCGGCGGGGTAATATCCGGGTACTGGGCCACCGGCAATTTGGCCATGGCCACCGCGCCGGCCAGGGTGATGATGATTGAGATCACCGAAGCGAAAATGGGGCGATCAATGCAGTAGTGGGAAATACTCATGGGCTGTGCCCGGTGTCTTGCTGCGTGCTGGCAGCCATCGGTTTTGTCGGCGTCTGGTTAGCTGGCGGGGCAGGAGGGGCAATGATGTTCAGCGGACCTCCGGGCGTGACTCTGATCGCGCCGTCGACCACGATCCGTTCACCGGCCTGCAACCCTTGGGTAATGAACCAGTCGTCGCCGTGCCAGTCACCCACTTCGACCACCCGTTGCTCGGGCTTGCCCGCAGCATTAATCACCCACACGAAGTGGCTCTTGGCCCCCTCCAGAACGGCTTTTTGCGGTACGACGATGGCGTTCGGCCTGGTAGCGCCGATGGCCCGCGCCCGCACGAACTGGCCGGGACGCAATTGGCCGTTGGGATTGGCGACCACGGCGCGGACCAGAAAGGTGCCGGTGTCCTGGCTGTAGGAGGGCGCGGCAAAATTCAGTCGCCCCTGTTCGGGCAACACCGAGCCGTCGGCCAATACCACTTCCACGACAAATTCACTGCGCAGCGGGAATATGAGGTGCCCGGAAGCAATCTCTTCGCGGAACTTGAGCGTCTCATTTTCCGAAAGACTGAAGTTGACGTAGATCGGGTCCATCTGCGAGACGGTGGTCAGCAGTCCGGACTCACCGGGTGTGACGTAACTGCCTTCCTGCTTTTTGGCAAAGCTTGAAAGACCGGTAAGCGGGGAGGCGATGGTGGTGTAACTGAGGTTCAGCTGTTCGGTTCGCACCGACCCTTCGGCGGCCAGCACGGCGGCTCTGGTCTGACGCTCATCGCCGACGGCATTGTCCAGGTCCATTTTGCTGACAGCATTCTGCGCCGCCAGCGGCCGGACACGGGCGAGGGTGGCTTTGGCCACCTCCCAGCGTGCCTGCTGTTGAGCCAGTTGCCCCTGGGCCGAGAGCAATGAAGCTTCAAAGGGCTTGCGGTCCATCTGAAACAGCGTCTGCCCGGTTTTTACCAGGTCGCCTTCGGTGTACAGCCGCTTTTCCAGGAACCCGGCAACCCGGGCGCGGATCTCGACTTCGCGGGAGCTTTGGGTTTGCGCAACGAACTCGAAGGTCACCGGTGTCGTGCGTGCGGTGACCGTCATGATCGTGACATCAGGCGCTTGACGGGCGAGGGTCGGGGGTTCTTTGCCGCAGCCGGCGAGCAGGCTCAGGCTGCCGACGATAATGGCGACGGGCAAGCCGAGTTGCCTGCCAACACTCATGTTCCTGCCCATATTCTGCTCCGTGAAGGTTTCTCGGACAGACGCTTAGCCATTCGTTGGTCACAACGCTAGCACCGGCACTCAGTGGCATTTCTGACAATTATCAAAGAACACGATTTGCCAGCCGCGAGACCCATGGGTTGGCACCCAAACCATGGAGCAGCACACTCAGTAAAACGGTGCAGGCCGCTACAGCCACCAACGTACGACCGACTTGCAGAGGGTAGTCCAGAATCATCACGGCGAAGACAATACTTGCCAGGCCGCGCGGGCCGAACCAGCCGATGAACAGCCGGGTTTCGAAGTCGAAGTCGGTCCCTGCCAGACTGATGAGCACAGGCAGTACGCGAACCACGGTCAAGCTGAGCACTGCATACAACCAGATATTCAGCGTGAAACTGCTCCAGGCCCAGGGGATTACCTGCGCGCCAAACACCACCCAAGTGATGACGGAAAGCAGGCTGGCGAACTCTTCACTGGCCTTGAGCAGATCATGCTTTTGTTCAGCAAACAGATAACTGGCGAGCAGGCCGCCAACGAACGCCGCGATAAACCCGCTACCGCCTGATGCTTGCGCGGTGGCAAAGCAAACCAGCGCCAGTCCGGGTAGCGTCAGCTGCGACCACATGGGTGTTTGCCAATGGCGTTTCCCGGCGTAACGCTGCAACAACCAGGCGATCAACGTCAGGGCTACGCCGACGAGCGCGCCAATGCCAAGCTCCTCGGCAACCAGCTCCACCGCCAGCGAGACGGGCGACCGCGTCTGTTCTTCGATCAACAGGGCCAAGAACATCAACAGCACCGGCACGCAGATGCCGTCATTGAGCCCGCTCTCCACGTTCAATCCTTCACGCACGGATGCCGCCACCTTCGGATTGCTCACGACAGCCTTGCCCAGTGCGGCATCAGTGGGCGCCAGAAGAGTCGCCAAGATGGCCAGTTCGATCGGGGGAATCTGCGGAAACAGCCAGATGCCGACCAGCCAGCCACTGAGCATGGTCAACGGCAGCCCGATCAACAACAAGCGTAGCGGTAATCCTTCGTGGGCTTTCAGCACCTTGAGATCAGCGTTGGCTGCATCGCTGAAGAGCACAATTGCCAAGGTCAGTTCGGCCAGGATCCGGAGGCCGTCCTTGTCGATCCGGGGCAGCAGCAGGCCCAGGAATGCCGGGCCAAGAATCAGCCCGGCGAGCATGAACATCAGAGGCCCATTGAGCAGGCGCGACTCGAAACGTCCGGCAAACAGGCTATAGACAAGAAGGAAGGCGGCAAGCAGTGCCAGGTTCTGATACATCGGTCACCTGCCTGTCCGGGTTTAGATAGAAGGGATAAGGCAGGTTTAATTCATTGCTCGTAGCGTCTTCTGATAAAAATCAATGGATGTGAGGATTCCCCAATCGACTACCTGATCAGCTCCTGCGTCTCAGCTCCTGCGTCGACGTTCCAATAGAGAGAACAGGTACATGCCGGCCAGC
The DNA here is from genome assembly GCF_055760375.1 of Pseudomonas sp. m6p. NCBI lineage: Bacteria > Pseudomonadati > Pseudomonadota > Gammaproteobacteria > Pseudomonadales > Pseudomonadaceae > Pseudomonas > Pseudomonas sp. m6p. The sequence continues at coordinate 2,353,468 of NZ_CM147084.1, read as the reverse complement.
ATGGCCAACACGAATACGATGATCTGCCCGTGCCCGGTAAGCAGAATAGCAACGGCTGGCCCAGGGCAGATTCCCGCCATCCCCCAACCGATGCCGAACAGCAGGCTGCCGCCAATCAGGCGGGCATCCAGCTCCCGTTTCATCGGTAACTGCATAGGGGCTCCCAACAAGGATTGCTTGTTGTTACGCGCCCAATTCAGGGGGATAACCGCCACGGCGATGGCGCCTCCCATCACTAGAGCAAGTGACGGATCCCAGGCCCCGGCCACATCCAGGAAAGCCAGTACCTTGGCGGGGTTCGCCATGCCTGCCAGGAGCAGCCCAAGGCCGAAGATCAGTCCTGCGAAAAAAGCGCTCAGCTTGATCATTTTCAAGCCCCCACGACATGACGAATGACGTACACCGTTGCAAAACCGGCGAGCATAAAGCACATCGTTGCCGTGACGGATCGGGCGGACAGTCGAGAGATCCCGCAAACCCCATGACCACTTGTGCAGCCAGAGCCGTAACGGGTGCCCACGCCGACGAACAATCCCGCAATGATCAGCGTCGGCCATTCTGCCTTGATCTCGATCTGCGGCAGTACGGCAAACACTCCCCACAACAGTGGCGCGAGCATCAAGCCAAGAAGAAACAGTGCCTTCTCGCTCCAGCCTTCACTGCCAAATTGCATCACGCTGCCAATCAAGCCACTGATGCCGGCGATGCGACCATTGGCGAGCACGAATACCCCGACCGCCAGGCCTATCAAGGCCCCTCCGCCCAAGGCAGTCCAAGGCGTAAAGTTCAGCCAATCAATGCTCATTTTGTAGCTCCTGCACAGAAGTGCTGATTAAAAGCCATACATCACCGCGCGTGCCGTGGAGCTGTTGATTCGCTAGCCGGCGTGTTTTGCATCATTAAAAACCGCTCGATCTCCTCAACGGTACTTCGCGCCGTTCGGGTGACGCCGATCAGTGTCGCGGAAGCGGCACCTGTCCAGTCGCCATACCCCACCAGCCATAAGCGCGGCTCCTTGATCGAACGTGTACCTTCAACGATCACACGTCCATCGGCGGTACACACCCCCAGTGATGCCAGATAACCGAGGGCAGGGCGGAAGCCGGTGCACCAGATCACTACGTCGACCGGCGTTTGCGAGCCATCGGCCCACGTCACCCCGGTTTCGGTGAAACGCAGGAACGGCCGAACCGCATGGAGCACGCCACGCTCCCGAGCCTCGACGACTGGCGGGACCATCACGATATCGCCCAGGCCTCCGACCGGTTGTTCAATGACGGTCCCGGCGAGCTGGGCTTTCCAGCGTTCGGTGGCGCGCTCGAACAGCACGCGGCCATCGACCTCATCGGCGAGAAATTGTGGCGGCTGCGGAGTAACCCAGGTGGCGTCGGCCACTTTTGAGACTTCAGCGAGGATCTGTGCACCGGAGTTGCCACCGCCCACCACCAGGACTTTTTTCCCCGCAAAAGGCTTCGCATTGACGTAATGGGCCGAATGCAAATGCTGGCCGGTAAAGGTTTCACTGCCGGGGTAATGTGGCAGGTAAGGATGACGCCAGGTGCCGGTCGCACTGACCACTGCGCGGGCCAGCCAGCAACGGCCCTGGGCTTTGACCTGAAGTCGATCGCCCTGGCGCTCAACAGCATTGACCCAATAAGGCCGTTCTACAGGAAACTGATAGCGTTGCTCATACTGGCGCAGGTAATCGATCACGTTGTCACGACTGGGATAGCCGTCGGTGACCGGCGGCATCATCCAGCCGGCGATGGAGCTCCAGGTCGAAGGTGAAAACAATCGCAGGGAATCCCAGCCATGCCGCCACGCACCACCCGGTGCGGCTTCGGTATCAATGATCACAAACGAGCGCCCGGTGCGACGCAGGAAATAAGCCGCGGCGAGTGCAGACTGACCGCCGCCAATAATCGCGACATCCACTTCGGTACAGTTGGCAGTCATTGGGAGAGTCCTTGAGGCAGCGCAAGTCAGGCCAGATTAGCGCATCCGAATCGGGCGTTTGTTGATGATCCTCAAATGGCGGTATCTAGATCGCCGCCCAATCGGTTCGATGCTGCAGCAGAAAATCGACGAATGCCCGGACCCGCTGAGGAACGTAGCGGCCATGAGGGTAGAGCAGGGTGTAAGGCCGGGAGCGCCCATTGTAGGGTTGGAGTACCTCGACGAGGCGCCCATCGGCCAATTCGTTCTCGACAATGAATCGGTAAGTCTGGAACAGGCCAGCGCTGTGTTTGGCCAGAGTGACGCCGCCCAGCACATCGTCCGAGCAGCAATAGCGGCCCTCTGTGAAGATCTCCCGATGTTTGCCATCGACCTCGAACAGCCATGAGATGCGACGACCGCTGCTGGGCAGTTCAAATTGAATGCACTCGTGAGTGACAAGGTCATCCAGTGTCGTTGGCGTGCCGGCCCTGGTCAGGTATTCAGGTGTCGCGACCACGACCAGTTGTGCGTCCTCCAGCAAGCGGGCGATCAGGGTCGAGTCCGGTTGAGCCCGGACCCGAATCGCCAGATCGTAGCCTTCCGCCACAAAGTCGATATTTCGGTTACCCAAATGGATATCCACGCTGACGTCTGGATAAAGCGCCCGAAACTTCGGCAGAAGCGGCAGGATCCGGTGATGCCCATAGGTGGTCGGAAGACTGATGCGCAACCGCCCTGAAGGCGTCGATTGAGCGCCCATGACTTCTTGCTGTGCTTCCACCAGTTGCGTCAGGGCCTGTCGGCATTGTTCATAGAACACCCGGCCCGGTTCAGTCATCCGGATGCTGCGTGTGGTTCTGACGAAGAGGCGTGATCCCAAACGCTCCTCTAGACGCAAAATCGAGCGGCTTACTGCAGCAGGCGTCACACCGGCTACCTGCGCGGCTGCCGTAAAACTGCCCGTTTCCGAGGCCAGGCAAAATAGCTCGATGCTTCCTAGCTGCAGGTCATCAAAATGACGCTTCATATTCATCACACCGAGTATTCGCGAAGTGCCCAAAGCATACCGATGTCGATGACGCAGTGGCGAGTGCCGCGGCTTTTATTCATTACACAGCGTCATAAATGAAGTAACCGAGCCCGCATTTATTCATTCAAGGCCAGCTTATAGAGTTCATTCCACTTGCCGTCTCATCATGCCGATGAGACGCGAACTGGAGACTTTCCCGTGCCTTTCATCAACGTTCGTATCACCCGCGACGGCGTTACCAAAGACCAAAAAGCACAGGTGATCGCCGAGATCACCCAGACCATGCAGACGGTGCTCAACAAAGACCCGCACCTGACGCACATCGTGATCGAGGAAGTCGATACCGATAACTGGGGCTACGCAGGAATAACCACGACCGAGTACCGCCAGTCGCTGGTGGAGCCCAGGTAATGCTGAGGCACCTGAAACCGCTTTTTTAAACTATCGAGGCATTATCATGAGCCATTCAAAAAAAGTCGTTGTGGTCACTGGCGCATCCCAGGGTCTGGGCGCGGGCATCGTCGAAGGTTTTCGTAAACTCGGTTATCAAGTGGTGGCGACTTCACGCTCCATCCAGCCGTCATCGGATCCGGACATCCTGACCGTCGCCGGTGACATTGCCGATCCGGCGACGTCCGAGAAAATCATCCGCGAAGGCGTAGCGCGTTTTGGCCGCATCGACACATTGGTGAACAACGCCGGGATCTTCCTCGCCAAGCCGTTCACGGCCTATACCCGCGAAGAGTATGTAAATACCGTGGCCACCAACATGGGCAGCTTCTTCCATATGTCGCAGCAGGCGATTGCCCAGATGGAGAAGCAAGGCGAGGGCGGTCATGTGGTCAGTATCACCACGTCGCTGGTCGATCACGCTATCGAGGGCGTGCCATCGGTGCTGGCGTCGCTGACTAAAGGTGGGATGAACGCCGCGACCAAATCCCTGGCGATTGAGTACGCCAAGCGCGGCATCCGCGTTAACGCGGTGTCGCCGGGCATCATCAAGACCCCAATGCATGGCGAGGAAAGCCACGCCGCACTGGGCCGCCTGCATCCGGTCGGCCACATGGGCGACGTGCAAGACATCGTCGCAGCGGTGTTGTATCTGGACAGCGCCCACTTCGTCACGGGCGAAATCCTGCACGTTGATGGTGGCCAAAGCGCCGGCCACTGATGGAGACGGCGGTCTGGCCAACCAGGCGACCGGCAATCTGAAGCAAGAAGCCGCCATCGGCGGCTTCTCCCATCACATTTGAGGGGCGTTGCGCGCAGCGATCGCGACGGTGGTCGGCGAATCTGCAAGTGGGACGAATTGCCGTGTCGCGCCATCAAGTGCATCGATGCATCCGGCTTCGATGTCATACACCCAGCCGTGCAGATTCAGCCGCCCTTGCTCGAGCGCGAGGGCCACTGATGGATGCGTACGCAGATTCGCCAGTTGCGCGATCACGTTTTCACGCACAAGGCCATCGAGCTTGGCGCCGGGCGTATCGAACTCATGCGCCGCGTTAATCGCTTTCGCGGCGTCCGCGTGACGGAGCCAGTTAGCAACCGCTGGCAGGTGGTCCAGACAAGTGCAGCGAGAAATCGCGCCCATCGCGCCGCAGTCCGAATGGCCGCAGATCACGATGTCCTGGACGCCCAGCACCGCGACCGCATATTCGACGGTGGCCGAAACGCCGCCGGGCTCGGGGCCGTAAGACGGCACAATATTGCCGGCGTTACGAATCACGAACAGTTCGCCCGGTTCACGCTGCGTAAGGAGTTCCGGCACAACACGACTGTCCGAGCAGGTGACAAACAGCGCCTTGGGATTTTGTGCCGTCGCGAGCTGCTTGAACAGCTCGACACGCTGAGGATAAACCTCGCGCTGAAAGCGCAGAAAGCCGTCAATGATGTCACGCATGAAGTTCTCCAAACCCGATTAACAGATGTGGGCACAAGCACTCAGTGTGCTATCGCGCCGCGGTGGCGGGTATTATCGCAAACGTTGCGCGGGTTAGCTGTACTTGACTTGATGCCTGCAATCTACAGGCATTGGTGCATGTCCATTTTCTTGAATCAGCGTCTTCACTCTAAATGATTGTATTGCAAGACAATTCAAGTAATGTTTCAGTAACCTGTGTTTTTATTCATCACAATAAACACAGTTTAGTGAAACGGCGTTCAATAAAATCAATAGGTTACATACCTGTGTTTTTTTAGACAAGCGGCACTGGTCAGTTCGCAAGCGCTGCCTAGCCTTATAAGGAGGAATTACCTTCCGAGGCCCGCAGCCATGATCGCGATCGGCACCTTTGTTCACACCACGCGCAGCCCAGAGCTCTGTTACGTCCTCAGAACTAATAGGGATAACGACGAGCTTTATCTTCGTCGGTTAGGAGATGGAGAAAGGTTCTTGGTGCCATCACAGCACGTAGTTGCTGAAGAGAACCCTTCAGACCGTTTTCGAGAGCACGTCCGAAAAATGGTTAAAAAAGCAGTGTCTTCAGGCTCAGCAAGTCATAAAGACTATAATGATTTTTCTGAGTATTTGAGTGAGTATCTTCGGCTGGCATCTATTAGCGGAACAACATATCAAGTTGATGCGACCACTAACTTTTTAGTGTTAGCAGTACTGGAGCAAGACTACGGAGGCTATAAGCGTTCTGTAGAGGTGATTTATTTAGATGTATGTTGGTTCTGTTCTCAACTAGGAATCGACGTCCCAGCTAGATCGCTGGTAAAGGCTAGACTTGCAAGTAGCAAGAGCGACGACTTCGTGGAGCCGGTAATTGGAGCGGGCAAAGATGAAGTATGACCCTGGCAATTTGGTCTTTCTGCGCAATAGTCCGGGTGTATTTACGGTAGAAAGTTACGACTCCGCAAAAAATCGTGTTCGCCTCAAAGGATCATTGCCGGGGCTAATTGAAGAACCTGAAGAAAATGTTGTTCGGGTGTCAGATGATGGCGTCGAAGATATTAGATGCAGGGCTATCTCCAACTCACTTATTCTTGAGGGAGACATTCGGCCTGTATCACCATTTACCCCGGAAGAGACAGAGTTCGCTAAAAGCCGTGAAGTACTAATGATACGGCTCATAGAAGAAGAGATAACGCTTGACGAGGCTAAGGTTCTTATGGGTCTTGGCGCTACAATGGTCAGAAAACTCAGGAATGAGTACTTGGTACACAAGTCATGGACGGTTTTTATTCGGAAAAAATCTGGGCGTCCTAAAGGCGAGACTCAATTCTCCACTGTTGTTGAAGAACTGATTGTAGAGCTCGCGAAAGATTATACTGGCCCTGGTGCTAACGAGCAGCGGGTAATCGATACGATCATCACAATCTGTAATGATAAAGTTGGGGTTGCACCATCGCCCAGCACAATACGGCGGCGGTTACGAGTGATTCTCACTGAGCGCGACAGGGTCAAGATCAAGAAGGGGAATGAAGCAGCAGCAGACGAATTTGGCAGCTACCCATTTGGAATGATTCCATCAGCGCCTCTTGAAATTGTTGAAGCCGATGGTAGTCCTCTTGACCTCCATGTGAGATGTAAACACACGGGTCGAGTTTTAGGCCGTCCATATCTGATGTTAGTAAAGGACAAATTCACGAAAGCGTATCTGGGCTTCGCGCTCTATTTTGGTGCGCCTAGCCGATGGACGTTGGCTCAAGCTATAGAGATGGCCATCAAACCAAAGGACGAGGTTCTTCGTGCACTAGGACTTGACGAAACTTACCAATGGATCCAGTACGGGCGGTTTTCCGTCCTATTGGTAGACGGAGGCCCAGACCTCAACGCAAATACCGTAAAAGCAGCCTGCGCGCTCCATGGTGTTAAGCACAAGCGGAGAAGGCGTAAGCAGAGCGGCGGATCAATTGAGCGAGGGCTTGGAATAATACTTCGTTATTACATTCAGACTCTTGAGGGTGCCGTACCGTCATCCGGAAAAAAGCCGCGTGGTAAAAAGGTACAAGACTCGGCACTTTATTCATTGGACGACGCATACAAGTTGGTCGTCACTGAAATCTGCCGTCGGCACGAAAAAGTGGGTTCCGATGGGCTGACTCCGAATCAGCGCTGGACAAATGCCTACGGAAAGCATGATGGGGTAATTACAACTCCACCGAGGTTTGAAGATCCCTTAGCTTTTGTGATTGAAATGTACCATGAGCATCGTGTAACGGTTAGACGGGAAGGGATAGTTGTGATTGGGCTGCTGTATGAGCCTGGGCCGTATTTCAATAAGTCGAAAACTCGAGTCAGGGTGAAAATTGATAATTCCGACATCGATCGTGCCTGGGTTGAGCATGAAAAAAAATGGGTTCCCATCAAAAGGCTCGGGTTAGACCTGGATAATCTTCGACCTTATAAGTACGGCCCCATCTCGATGTTGGTGTATAAGGCTTATAAATACAGCCAACCCAGACCAGGTTCGCTTACCGCAGCTGGCGAAGGGGTGCATTTGAGTCAGCGGGCGCTTAAAAAACAAATTGAGATTGAGGCACGGGATAGGGCTCGTAACATTGCGAATGGCCTGCAAGCCGATGCGGTTGGCGCATTTGCTCAGTCTCCCATCCGTCCAGTTCCACACAGAGATGAAGAGTTGGGAGACTTTGATGAGGCAGAAGTTGAACCTCTGAAAGGTATTTTCATATGAAACCTAACTCTGAAGAATTCGCTAACTTAACCGACGAACAGCGGATAATCGCTTGCATGCGGGAGATTTTTCTACCGCGAGACGTCGCTATGAGAGCGATCGACAGTTACAAGAGTTTGTTGAGATTGCCTCGGATGTCTTATAACTCCGGGATGTCTATTAAAGCGCTGGCTGGCCAAGGTAAGAGCACCATCGGAGCTTTGATTGCAACGCAAAGTTGCACCTTAGATTCCAACTGGCCGGGAAAAGTCATTTATATTGATTTGGTTAGGAATGTCGCAAACCTGGATTTGACCAAACTAATGCTAATGGAGGTTGGGCTCCAGCTTCATCCAGATCACAGACCCCTTAATAAAAGTTACCGCGACGTCGCCATGGCGGAGAGGTTGATCCGGGAAAACAATGTGCGAGGAGTCTTTATTGACGAAGCGCCGATACTTTTGGCTCTGAGTAGTAAGAAGCTCGAGATCGAATTAGGTGCCATCAAAGGTTTTTCTGGTGTCAATTGGGCTATGAACGTCTGTTTAAGTGGAGATCCTAGGCAGCTTGAAAAACTATTTACCATAGATGCTACCATAAGCACGCGGTTCAACTTGCGGAGTGCTAATTTGCCTCCGCTCGCATATGACAAGTCTTTTTACGCGTTTGTATCGGGTTTCGTGAATCTAATGCCCCTCAAGCAGGCATCTATTGTAGATAAGTCTTTCTGTGTAAAGCTGCTTGAGCTGTCAAAAAGAGTAATAATAATTGACGCCACTAAGGAAGAATATTCTCCACTCAGGACGATTGTTGAAGTTCTGAGAGAGGCATCCATGCTTGCCATTGTGAGCGGGGATGAGTATTTAAATTGTGAGTCTCTGCAGAGAGCTTTCGATGTTCTGCAGCATAAAGCAGATAGGCCGGTATACGTCAAAAAATACAGCGTCGCTGGGGAATAATGAAGTCATGCCGAAGCCTTGGAATTCAGATTTTAAAAGACTGTGGTCTAAACTTTCAGGTAATGAGGAGGTTTATCTGGTCGTGTCTAATTCTCTTCGGAGTCATTATTCGGCCGAAAACCAAAAAGCCGTGCGCCCGATTTTTCTCATTGCTGGAGTTTCGGGGGCAGGTGCTTCGTCGCTATGTGACAAACTTGAAATGGAACTTGTAAAACAAGAGAAAAAAATACTTACAGTTCAGCGTTATCCCCAAAAAGGAACTACGCTATTTTCTTCCGACCTGGTTTGCTCCTTGAGAATTCCAGAAGAGATGTTGGCCGACTTTCGACGGCACGGCGCCAAGTCGACTTTGGAGCAAGCATATTGGCACTTGATATCTGAAAGGGCATACGACTGTCTGGTAATTCGTGACGTGCATGAGTGGCTTCAGCCTGGCTCACAAACAGCCGCACAATCTTTGCGGAGCATACAGGAACTAATGAGTCGTTGTGGTGACATTCCAGCTGCGATATTTGGAGCGCCGGGTGCCGTGCGGCAAGTGATGGAGACGATCTCCAGCAGCGAGGGTTCTATACACGAACTTCACCTTGTCCCAATGGCCAACGACGAGCGATTTGAACGTTTTTTAACTGATGTAATGGTTAGGTTGTTTTACAGCCGTGATGATGTGACTGACATCCCATCACTGGATAGTAGAGTGATCCACTTCAGATCTGGAGGTTATGTCGGAATTGCGGCCAGCCTGGTACAAATGGCATTGGCTGATCACGGTCTAAGGGTGTATGAAGAGTCATCTATCTCCAAATCAATCCTGCTGGCACCGCGCCCCGGGGAGGCATTTTCCTCATGGATGGGAAGACTTTCAGTCTGCGCGGATAGTAGCTCACAACTCAACGCGGTTGACATCTTTGCCAGTCATTGCACTTCAGTGACGTTCGATCCTGATATGTTGCATGAGAGGATTGATATCAGGCAATGTTTTAGCGACCGAGAGCAAGATGTCTTCAGGCATTTTGAGCGCGGATCAAGTAGCTACCTCTCGTTTAAGCATGGTACGAACTATTGCCCCGAATGCTTCAAGGTGGATATTAAGGAAGCGGGTCTGCCAGCATGGCGCTTAGCTTGGCGTCAGGAGGGGATGTGTGTTTGTTGCGAGCATGAGACTCCTGTAATTCTGCTTAGCCTTTCGACCCCTCATTTCTCCCCATTGGATAAGGCGTGGCGTGCATATTGCGAATACGTCAGCAGCCCAAGCTCGAGGTTGCTTGTTAGCTTTCCGCTCACGAGCGATGGCGTGAATGCCATCTCAGATAATGAGATGTTGCTCCAATTAGCTGCCAGGGTTCAGAACTGGATTTTCACCGATACGCAGCTTAACCCGAATCAAAAGCCGTCTAAGGCGGTAGTGGATTTTTTGCTAGGGATCTGGCTGTGTGATCCTTCTTGGCGAACGGCTTCTGGATTTGCTTGTTCCTTCTTCTTTCCTCAGCGCAGAGGCAATAGCGCGAACCCAGTTTCAGTTGGTTCTTTTGCAAGTGAGCCACCTCACTACTCGTGGGCAACTCCGCGTCACTTAGCGGTTGCTTATTGGATACTTGGTGTGGCGTTCGAGGTGATTTCCCGCGATGAGGCGGAGTTAATCCGAGAAGTATGTCGACCGTACTCCCTACCATTCCCAGTAGATCGGACTGAAATCAAAAGGGCAGGGCTGAGCGTTCATAGTCATCTCATCAGGGACGAGCTTATTGCGTTAGCCTATGCGACATTCAGTGCAGGAGATTTATCTCAGCTGATTTGGGCGTTGGAATAGCCCTAGACGTCGAAACCTAGAGAACTACTGTGCTTCCTCTGCGAGTGTTTTAGGCACATATAAAAACCAACCACTGAATTTAATTATAAGCGCTAACGCTTTATCTGAACGTGCCTTCGCATGCATATAGGTAATTCCCGTAAATTGACATATACGGAATATACTAATACGACTACACACAGTCGCGCAGTTCAGGATATATTGACAGGAGAAGCCACAGATATGGTAGTTGGCCATCATGGCTGATAATTACCATATTTGTAATAATCTACCCGAGACACTCTTCTGGTCATGAACGAATTTCACCCGCAAATCGCCGTCCGGAGGTGGATGTGACATTCCGACTGACGGCTTGTCGTCTCGAACATCATTAGGCCGATTTTTTGCTTAACTTATTGAAAATCTTGTAGATGTCCTAGCGTTTATTTTATTTTACAGGCCGGCTAGCCCTCTGCCTCGCATGGGCAATTGAGCTACACTCAAACGATGGTCTAATCCAATCGAAAAGGTCTGATTATGGCGCGCTCTCATCCTCTCCTCGAGGCACGACTGTTAGAATATGAATTCGAAAAAGTCTTTCGGGAACTCGAACAACGCAAGCAGGAGCCAGAGTATGTCCAGGATGTCGAGTTTTTCAGTAAATTGAAAGAGCTCAGGCTAAAATACGGCTATTCACTGACGGAGGTCGTGGATCTCTTAGTAAGTCGATATGTGGGGGCGGTTGACATGCTTCCGGGAGGGGTAGGGTCGATAAATACTAAGGCGGTCAAGCAGCTTGTGGATATATACACCGAATCACGAGATCAAAATGACTTGCCTGATCGAGGAAAAAGTTTATCGAGTGCCAGTGTTGAGCAAATTTAATCTTGACCCCTGAGGTGAAGCAGAAATGAATCGAGTTCAAGAGCTTCTGTTTATAACAAACAGAATTACTAAGGAGTACGAATCGTTAATTCCTTTGTTGCGCGATCCTGAAGTGGTGAAGGCTGTATCTTTTTTTACTGAGCTAGACTTGCTAGCAGAGAACTATGAGTTTACGGCGCTCGATATCATCCGACTTATAGATCCAAGCCGAGCAGAGAGTATGCTTAATGAATCCAAGGGGGTTGTTAAGACCTTGAAAAAACCGCGATCGTCAAGGCAGAGACCGCCCGCAAGATGAGGCTATCTTCGTAGCGTTCGCATAGAAAGTTACTTGCTTACGCGGTTCCAAATCCTACCCACCGTAGTCGCAGAAACGCCCACTTCACCGGCCGTTTCTTTTCTGCTTAGCCCTCGAGCGCGGCAATTAAGGATCGCTTCAACCTTATCTGGAGATGTCCTTCTACCAGACTGCGTAGCAATAAGAGACCCGTTCTGAAACTCTCCATGCCATCTCGCGAGCACACCCAATTCGGCTAGTTGCTTACCTTCGATCCCGAGGCGTCCGAGTAACTCATCATGAGATTCGCGTTGCTCGAGACTCGCTGCGACAGTGAGAAGGGTAAGGGCATCCACTTGCAGCACCGATGCCACTGCTTCGAGCGTATCGATCGTGACGCTGCTTCGGGCGCTCTCCAGGTTGTACAAGTGCTTGGGGTCGATTACCCCCTGGAAGTCGTCTTTGCTGAGGCCTCGCGAAATTCTCATGAGCCGAAGGACTGCGGCTAATGAATTTCTCAATGACATGGCGGCTCCTCAAAGCTGAGGATAGAGCCACATTGATTAAATTCAATCCATGGAATATATTCCCTGAATTGCACAAATCACCAGCGACTCGTTCGAGCCCAAGCGCGATCCGCGGCCTCAAGCTCAATGATCCTCAGACAATTTCTGGAATATTTCCGTCACAGGCGGCGCAATGGAATGTCGGTGCTCTGTCCAGGATATGGTATGCAAAAGTCGCGCGCGCCTCCTAGATAGTCCGCTTTTAGGCGATCTCGGGGGGATCGTACGTTCCACCCTAGGGCTGGCGCAGTTTAGTCATCCGAATTTTTATGCATCGCCTTCGCGATGGATTCAACGAGAAACCGATGTTTAGAACAGACGACAATGATTTAGCAGGCGTCCCAGGACTCTTCGGCGAAGGGCTTGCGCACTGGCATGCAGTTTCCAGAATGCTCAGAAAGCACTGGTTCCACCTCACCGTGAAAATGATCGTGAAGGGCAGGGCACATGAGTTTGAACTGATGATCAATGACGAGCCCAAGCTCCAGCAAGTGCTCCAGTCACAAGACGCTGAGGTCTTCGTAAAAGAGATCCAGATTGTCACCCCGGCCAACATGAATGGTGGCGACGCTTGGCGGATGGAGAAGGTCGAGAGCTTGGCCTTGGGGCACGATTCAGAAGGTGAAGCCGTCTGTGTAGTGACGGTGGAGGGTGGCTCCATTTACCACGACTCCTATCGTTCCAGTCTGGATGTGACGACGTTGACCAGCATGCGACCCCTTTACGATCGCAGCGTGGGGCAGGGTGTGCACTGACTTGTCAGAGGAGCAGCGTTAATGGCTGGCGCGGATGGTAACGAGCTATTGAATGATGACCATACTTCTATAGACGGTGTATCGCTGAGCCTGGATGAGGCTCGCGCACTCGTGTCTGACGGCTTTCCCAAGAAAGCTTATTGCCTGGTCGAGCAGTGGACGCTTTTCCAGGCAAATGTGTCCGCTGATGATCTGGCCAAGATTCACGCTGCTGGCCATCTTCCATTGGTGGTCTTTGCCCATCGAGTCATAGAAGATAGCCGTGGTCGCTTTCAGCCTGGTGATTGGGTGAGGTCGAGTATGTGCATATCGTTCGACGGTAGCATCCTGGCTGAGACGAAGAACACAGTGTATGTGTTGGTCGGCCCTGGTCGACGCCTAACGGCGGGCCTCAAAACGATTTTCTCTTTTTTCTGATCGCGTATAGCAGTGGTCAGTCCATGTGTAAGGACACTTAATGCCCGGCTCCATCGATGTAGATTTTCACAGCAAACAGCATTCTGACTTTGATCTCCAGTGCATAGCCGGAGCAGTTTCTCAAGGCTTCGATCAGCCGGTTACTGCATACCTCACTGAAGCCTTCATTAAGTCCCGGACATGTGTTGGAGTGATATTCGGACATCAAGGCGATGACGCTCATGGAAGGTTTGAAGACGGCCGCATTATTCAAACGGGCGTCGTGGTAATGGCGCAGAAGGAGGAGGGTTATTGGGTCTTGTCAGATGAGGCGGGCGGCAGGTTCGTGCTCGTCACATTTCGCCGGGATGGTGGGAGCGAGAGTCTGCTGAGTTATCTAAAGACGGCAGAACCGCAACTAGAGCTACCGTGCTGAGCTGAACATGAACGATATTCCTTCGAACGACCAGGCTCTACCTAAAATCGAGATTGAAGAGTTCAGAGCGCGTTATCCGCAGCTTTTCTCGGATCCTAGAGTGGATGAGATCTACTGCGATCCAGGTTGGCGCGATCTTCTTTTGTCCCTTTGCGACACCTTGCAGTCGCATCTAACACGGCATCCTGATGTCATGCCGGTGACTGTCGCCCAGATCAAATCGAAATTTGGCGAGCTTCATTTCTTTTATGACGGTGGTGATGCGTATTGTCGTGGAGCTGTTGATTTGGCTGCGGAGCTTTCGCTGAAAACTTGTGAGATGTGCGGGGCGCCAGGCGGGCTCGTCGGAGGAAAGTGGGTTGCCACGCTGTGTTCGGCCCACAACCGTAATACCGAACTACACCGTTCGATCTGATGTAGCTTTCTCCGGGGAGCGTGCCGCTGTGCGCGGCCAGGCTGTCGTGAACCGGGCCCCGCGCTCCGCCGTGTCCCAGCCCTACGGGCTTCCATCCTTCACGCCTTCGGCTGTACCAGCCTGCGCGCTCCGCTTGCGTGGGGTGCTGAGTGCGGCCCATGACTCTTACAGCTGAAATGGAAACAACCTTGGTTGTTCTCAATGCGGGAGACTGGGCGACCTTCACAGCCTTTGCTTTTAAACATGGATCAACGTAAAAACACGCTCCCTTGGCCTGAAAGGAGAATTCCGTGTCGGAGCATAGCGCCCGTTTCCCTGCAGTCACCGCTTTACGTGTCGACGCATTTCGACAAGCTGAGTTACAGCTCGCTACCTGCGAGATCGAGCCGACCTATTCAGCTCTATCCGAAGCCCTAAGAGGTCTTGCAACAACCGCCTCGGCGAAGGGGGCATTCGAAGATGCGAGGGTATGGTGGCTGATGTCGGATCTCTGCTCAATGATGCTGGATGTGTCCAATCACAACGAGCCATTCAGACCTTATCTGGTCATGGGAAACCGGCATTCGATGACGCCGGCAACCTTAGCGATCGAAGAGTTCGAATTCTTTCGAGATGTGGTTGACGACTTACCCGATGGGCTCTTAAAGGCGAGGGTTTCGGACTTACTATGGATTACGCCAGGCTTCAGGCACATTCGCCACGCGCTGGCTGCGATCGACGGCTACGCGTCAGTACCTATAAATGATGACTGCTGGCATCAGGAAGGCAGGGAATGTCTTCATCGGGCTCTCACACTCGCTAAACAAATTGGGGCAGGGGGAGGGGATCGTCTTTCGGTCATCACTGCGACGATCATGGATGCCACAAGACGAGCCATTGAAGAGAAACTTGTGTTCGCCGTTGGTCTCGCTCAGACGGTCATGGAGTTCAGGCTCGACCATCCCGACACTTCTGCACTTCCCGAAATGCTGGCTGAGCTTGGACGCTCCTTTGATGAGAGTAAGGGCATATTCAAAGCTCGTACATGCTATGAGGCCGCGTCTAGGGGATTCGCCTTGTCTGATCGCGTTCTTATGGGGGCGAAAATGACAGTAGCTGTCGCAGAGACGTGGGTATCGGAGGCTGAGCTGAGAGGTGAGCAGACGCATCCGATTGTCGCGCAGAACGCCTTGGAAAACGCTCTTCAGATCTACCGCTCTGTTCCGGGTGCGCTTCGCGCTGAGCTAGATGTAGAGAAGGTATTACCCATTCTCCGCCAAAGAATCGCCGAATCCGGCGCCCGGGTTGTGGAACAAATGGCTACAATCGTTACCCGCACTGACATAACTGACTTGGTCGCACGAACCAGAGTTCTCGTCCAAGGCAAGTCTTTAGGCGATGCGGTATACAACCTAACTATGTTGTACCCGTTTTGTTCTCCGAACGACGCGCGAGTGGACGCCCTCAAGTCATTGCGGACAGGGATAGTAAGCTCACTGACAGGCGCAGTTTTTTTTGACGGAACTGGGAGGGTCATCGCAAAGCGCCCTCCACTTTCCTTCGATGCAGAGCTGTCTGAATCCGATGAGCATACTATCCAAGCCAAAATGGTCAGCGAGCATCAGCACACCATCAAGCTAACAGTACGCGGGGGCATTGTCCCGGCGCTCGCGTTCATCTCCGAGGAGCATTGCATCAAGGAGATGGATATGGTCGAAATGGCCAAGGCGTCGTCTCTTGTTCCTCCGAACCGCACTCAAATGATCGGCAAAGGACTGTACTGGGGCTTTGCAGGTGACTTCGGCATGGCCGCCCATTTTCTCATTCCGCAGCTCGAGGCGATAATTCGTCATCGAATGAAGGACGCTGGACTGAACACATCAACATCCAACGCTGATGGCATCGTCACTGAAAATGGGCTGAGCACCTTGATGGATGTGGAGGGTGTTACTGAGTTGCTAGGGGAGAACGTAGCCTTTGAGATCAAAGCAGTCTTCTGCAGCCCATATGGGCCAAACTTAAGAAATACCTTCGCGCATGGTTTGATGGATGACGGCCAGTTCTATTCAGAATCCATAGTCTATGCGTGGTGGTTTTTTCTCAAATATATCTCTGGGCCATTCTGGGAGACGGTAAGGAATAAATAGCCACTTACCGAGATCGTGGTGCGCGCTGAAATCACAACTCATCCTGCAGGTGTTGATCGAGCGGCAACAACCGATGGGCCCGCGAAAGGAAGACTGATAGATATCGTGTCGAAAGAAATTCGTCGCGCGATCAGATCGCCTGCGGGCCGCTGGAGCTGTCTATGGTGCCGGGGGCAGTCCAGTTTTTAATGTCTGCTTCGGGTCGGCGGGCCCGGCTTACCTCGGATGGAGGAGAAACTTCTGCCATCGATCAAGGAATACCAACCAGAACCCCAGATATCACGACTCTCTTTCGCTATCTACTGGTTTATGACGCCCGGGGCTCCAGATTCGTTGGTACTCGGTAATTCCGAGCAGTGCCGGTTCCAGTGGAGCGAGTTCTTAACCCTTCATTTTCGAATGTATCCGGGCGCGAGCAATGCGTTGCTGACTCCATCCAAAACATCAGCATTGCGGAGCCACAGTCTGAACTCATGCCCCTGGAGACTATGATTGGGTGAGCAGTCAACACTCCACTGCCTGAGCGTATAGCCAGCAATTAGCCTCGGGACTTTAATTTTGATCAGGTCATCGACCATTCCGTAGTCAAGTCTTGTCACTTCAGGCCTAGGTTGATCAGGGTGGGGGACTAGCTCCAGCACCACCGTACCAACACATTCGATGTCATTGCTGCCGGACTCGTGAGCTAGGGTAGACCCGACTTGCTCTATGACAGGATTTACGATGCGGGTTATGACGAAATCCCGGAACTCCCCAGATTTCCTATCAAACCCTCTTACGTGCCATCGCAGACCATTATCAACCAGCGTATGGGGCACGATCACGCGCTCACTCGATCCGTTCAATGATTCGTAGCTCATTTTCAGCGGAAGTCGCTGGGAAATTGCTCGCGTAACGACGCCCAGAGTAGTCAAATTCGGCTGGTCGATACGTACAGACTGAAGGGTTGCTAAAGCGCCTCCAAGCACGATGCTTGGTACCCCATCCGCGAACCCCTGACTCAACCAGGTCAACACGCGATCCGTACTGAACTCGTAAAGCGGCGAAAATCCGTCCGAAATGAAGTAGGTCTTAGTGCCTGTATCGTAAGCCATGTTGCAGGGCGCGAGCATTGCATACAGTGCTAGATCTCGGGTGGCCGAGGCGGTCTTGATCTGAAATCGCCTGACGAGGCTTTGTCGCCTTACCTCTCCGAGGAACCATAGGTTCAGCTCAATGAAGGCCAGCCGTTCCTGCTGAGATTGCGAGTGATCTGAGAAATCTTGGGGCATCAACGCTTTCGCTTGTAATGTCTGGGTTGCGGTGGTTCAGCGCTTGCGGCTAACATGTCGACATCAAATCAAAATGATTCGACATCATTCCCGCCTTACCACCGACCAGAACGCTTGGTAATACATCGGAATCCATAATGGATGATTATTTCGCCTCCGGCTACGGCGCTCTGCTCGATCTAACGTCACACCAGCGCAACCTGTTGCTGATCAGGCCCATCCTCAAGCTCGACTTCAATAAGCTCATGCACACCCGCGACGACGGGTCGTATCTGCTCGAAAGCATTGACACCAATTACCTGTGCTTAGCTGCCTTGTATTTTATGATGGAAGGCTCGGCCATACAGCAGGGCTACACCTTGGGCGAGGTGCGTGATCACTTGAAGATGCTTGCCGGTTCTATGCAGCGCACCCTCGATGAAGAGAGCCGAGGTCGAATTGCCGATATCGTATTGGATGCCCTAAGCAACAAGTCGAAAAAGTACATTGAGCACAGGGAAAGCTATTTCCATGCCCCCTCCGGGGAAACGAAATTTCTGAACTTCAGGCTGATCCGTTTCGAGCCAGATCTCGATCAAAACTACCGGTACAGCCCGACAAGAGAAGGCTACCTCGTGTTGATGGGAATGCTTGACCTGGAGGTTGAGGACTATCAAGTGCTCATCGAGAAAATGCTTGTTTACCTAATGGAAAATGGGCGTTTCGAGCAGGCCTATGACCTGGCCAACCGGGCACTCTCGCTTTCAGTGGAGCATCGCCAGATGATCCGCGATTTTGTTCGACAGGCTGCCAGGTCGCCAGGCTCTGTGAAATGGAGCACCGACATCCAGCCAACCCTCAATAATGCTCGTAAGCATGTTGAGGAGCGCCAGACCATTGACTTTTCAATGAAAGAATCATTGACCGAGAAGATAAGGGAGTTGGATAACGCTGAGGCAAGGGCACCACTTTCCAGGCTGCATGGCCAACTAGATGCCGCGAATCTTCAGCGCATGAAGCTTCTGACTGAAATTGGTGGGGCGGGGCAGGTTTTTCTCGATGGACAAGTCAGTGGCTTCAGAGCCCGCCGCGCATCCGGCCTTCCGGATCTCGAGTACAGCATCCTTCCTGATTTGATGGGTCGACCTACAGGTGAGATTGCTGCCTTTGCGGATACGGTTCTGCTTAGCCTTTACCCTGCGGTCAATCTAATGGTTCCAGATCTCTCGAACCTGTTTCATTTGCTCCTTGAACGGCGAAATAGCGAACTGCCCGGCGAATCGGAGGATGAACCAAGTGAATTCGAGGACTTCCTGGAAATCCCCATGCCATTCCCTAAGGAAATGATCTCCAAAGTCCACCGTTGGTTAGATCCAAAAATGCACGGCTCGGACATTTTGCACTTAGGCCAGATTCTTGATCAGGCCGAGGACGATGGGCTGACATTCATGGAGCAGAAAGCTGTCGCTTTTGAGCTATACCGGGCATTTGCTGACAGCGAATCCAGATACAAGAATCGCCACGCCATCATTGACGGTGAATTTGAAAGCTCGGTTGTGTTTGGTGACAACCTTCGATTCGAACAGGCCGCTGCAAATCAGGAGACGAGCGATGAGTAACAGCTTCCAGGATGCAGCCACGCTGGTCTACAAGGCTATGGCGATCCACAGCAGCCCCCACAACGATCCTGTCTACCGGCAGCTCTTAGCCCGATGCCGGGCTGAGCGTGATTTCGCAGAGGCAGTACAAGGTGTTGCTGAAGGCATGTCACTGATTGTGCTTGATATCAGCGACCGGGGCTTAGTAATAGCACCATCGGGTAAAGACAGTCGTTTCTCAATCCGGATGTCTGATTTCCGCAGCAAAATGTCGGAAGAGCAAAAGGTAGCCGTGTTGCTCGCCCACTTGGCGATTGGGGCCGTGTTCTACCCAACATCCGACTTCCTTGACGATGAGGGGCGTACCCCATTTCCTGCGACATTAGGGATCATCCGGGACAAACTTTTGAGTGTCGCCAAAGGCCTGGCGAAGGATGCCGAGGGTGATAGTTACGCAGCGGAGGAAACCCGCTCCGGTTGGGAGTACATGCTGAGCTTGCCAGTGAAGATTCCGAACTCTGAAAGGGCTTCACTTAGCTCTATCGAAGGAATTATCACGGTCTGCCTGAACCGCATGCTCGAGTATGGATTGATTCGAAAGGAGGGCCGAGAAGACATCGACGAGCAAACCTCGTTTACGCCGACTCACCAGCTGCGAATTCAGCTTCGCGAGCTGACACTTCCTACATTATTCAAGGCCGTAGTCGAGGCCGCAGCCTCTAAGGTCGAGGGTTGAATCCATGCGCATTTCTCGAATCTACGTCGATCACTTTGGCGCCCCGACTGGCTGGTATGAGCAAACCACGTTCGACTTTTGCGACCCGGACACAAATGCACCCGGCGATGCCTGCGTCAATCTTGAAAATGGGGGTGGGAAGACCTCTTTGCTCTCCTATATTTTCAGCTGCTTTGATCCAAGGCAGGATCGTTGGCTCCAGTATCTCCAGTCGAAGACACACTCCTTCCGCGACTATTTCGCTCGTGATGGCAGACCATCCTTTCTAATCATCGAGGCCATCATGCCGGCCAAGACGGTTGGTGGCGCAGAATATCCGCTCATTATTGGTCAGTCGGTTGTGGTGAAAGAGCACGCAGATCGTGCATCTGAGGTTGATCGTCGCTTTTTCACTTTTGAAGCCAATTCTGGACTGAGGTGGGAGGATCTTCCTGTCCCAGATATCTCCATTGCTCCCGTCAAAACTATGCCGGAATTTCTTGGATGGGTGCAGCAGTCGTCACGCCTAAGTGGCGGAGACTTCTACGTCACTCATCGTCAGGACGAATGGATGTCTCATCTGGAAGATCGCAGGATGATCGACCTTGAGCTTTTGAAAATGCAGGTGGCTTTCAACAGCCGTGAGGGCGGTAGCTCTGAAGGCTTTCTTTCATTCAATACTGAAAGCGACCTTGTGTCGAAACTCCTGAATCTGTCCATGAGCAAGGATCAGACTGCTGAGCTGCGGAATATGGTCGGGCAGGCGGTGGATAATCTGAAGTCAAAGCCACGTCTGGAGGAAAAACTTCGTCAGTTTGGCCACCTGCAGCAAGTAATGGGGCCATTCAGCGGTACAGCCCTTCAACTGTTGGGTGCTACTGAAGCGCTAAAAAACATCGAGCAACAGGCGGTGAACGTTACTGCTGCTATGCGAAGCAGGCTGGTTGTGACGGAAACGGAAGTCAGAAATAGCAGTGAGTCCATTGAAGATCTTGAAAAGCTTGCAACCAAACTCCTTCAAGATGGCAGCACGGCGCATTCCGATTATGTCGCAATCACTGGCCTTATTCTGAAGCGGGACGACGAGGCTGCTTCTCAAAACCTGAACCAAGTCACCATGGAAAGCAAGCAAGGTGAGCTTCACCTTAAAGGCCTCAGGGCCGGTCTGGCGCTTAGGGAGATCGACGCGATCACCACCAGTCTTCGTGATCTGGAAGTCAAGAAGGAGGCCATTACTCAGGAGCTCAAACCCCTTGAGCAAGAGTGCTCCAGGAATGGTTCCTTGCTTCGTTACAAACTGGAGCAAGAAATTGGAAGGCTGAGCGACACCATAAGGCAGCTGGTGCTGAAGCGTGATGCTGCGCAAGTACACATCACAGAGATCGACCAGGCCTTTAAAGAGCTGAATAAGACCTCTGGCGATCTGAACGAGCAGCAAGGAGTTCTCAAGGGGAAAATCGATGCTGCTCAGAAAATCTACGACGGTCTAATTTCCGGCCAGTTATTGCTGCCTACCGACATCGATGTCAGCGCCGCCCTTGATCGGTTTACTAACAACATTGAGGAACAGGAGGCTCTACTCAAAGAGCTTAAGGCTAGCCGTTCCGAAATGACGATTGCTCTCAATGAGCTACGCCATGCCTCTTTGCAGGCAAATCAAACGCTCAGCAGTGCCAATAATGGCCAAGACTCACTTAAAAAATACCTTAGCGAACATGAGCTTGCGATTGAGAAATTGCAAATGAATCCGCTACTGATAGATATGGTTCAAGGCGCCTGCGACCCACGATCTCTGGTTCTGGTCGGCGATGTTCAAAAGCTTATCGAGCAAACCCGTTCTGAGATATCGAAAAAAGATATTCGCCTGGATCAATTCGAACGTGAGCGTGAGTCAATCATCCATACGGGCCTATCTGGTAAAAACACTGACGTTGAGCAGGTAGTTGAGGCTCTTTCCAGAGCAGGTGTTCGCTCTGCCAGGGCTGCGAACACTTACGTGGCTGATCTTCGTCACGATGCAGACGAAGCCAGGGCATTGGTGCTTTCCGACCCAAGCCGGTACCTCGGCGTGAACGTCGCATCGGTTGAGTGGGATAGGGCAATGAGTCTGCTGCCTGAGTTTAACCTGGAGCTCTCCGCACCAGTCACCTTGGCCATTGCCTCACTGACGCCGACGAGCGCTGATTCAGAGCGTGTTGTTCTTCGTCCTATCAATGACTCGGCATTTAACCGTGAGGCTGCTCAGGTGGCTCTGGCCACGTTTGAGGCCAGCATTGCCCAGGTGAGCAACGAGCGTGACGAGTTTGTAGAGCGGGATAACCTCGCTCAGGCGGTGTTGAGCGAATTGAGGGCCTTCCAGGTGAGTTACTCGCACCAGCAGGTGGTAAGTGCTGAAAACGAGCTGGACAGGCTTAAAGAGCAGGCTGCTTTGACTGTGGAGTTAATCGACAACATCTCTGCTCAGATTACAGATTTTGAACAGTCCATTGCAGCCATTACGCCTAAAGTAGAGCAGTTGCCTATTGCAATCTCCGCCCTTGACGGTGGAAAGAAGCAGCTTCTCAACTACCTGGATAATTGGCAGGGGCCGGCCCAGGAAGCTCAGGCTTCTCTGAGAGAAATTCTGGCCAAGCTCTCTCAAATAGATCACCAGATTCGTGATCTTGATGTCACGAAGACCGAAAAAACTATAGAGGTCAGCGAACTTTCAAAGCAGGAGAGCAATCTTAAGCCGGGCTTGGTTTTTCTCCGAACTGAGCACGACCAGGTTGGGCGGTACGACCCTGAATTTGAAACTTCAGCCGATTCCCAGGTGTACAGCCTTGAATCACTACGATCAAGGTATGCCGAAGCAATGGCTTTGCTATCCGTGGAGGAAAAGGAGCGCCTTGGCCTTATCGGACATCTGCTCAATGCTAAGCGCCAGGATCTGGAAAAAGCAGAAAAAAATTATCGCCAGGAATACTCGGGTGTTGACGGTGAGATCGTCAAAACCCTCATGCAACTGGATCTGGAAAGTGAAATTGGTAACCAGCTAGCCAAGCTCACTGAACTTGCTAAAACCCGGCAAGAAAAGCAGTCAATCCATTCCGATGCCAAAGCAGCGATCAAGGAATATTGGCGAGAGCGCGAGCAAATCGAACCTTCTGATGAGATGTTAGTCTTGGCGGACGACGATCTGCGCATTGCTGCCAGCAATCGCCTCGACTTCTATGAGGAAAAAAAGGCCGAGCGCGAGACAGCCCTTGAGCAAATTGGCATCCAGAAGGTAAAAGCCGCCAAGCAACGCCAGTCGCTGAAAGATCTTCATTCCAATCTCAAGAACCTCGAAGCTACGTTCGACCGCAAAAATCTAGCGACTCAAGACGTGGAGCTCTCAGATGATATTGGTGAAATAGTCACTGACATCATCCGTAAACTCCGCGCACGTGAAGGTGAGGTGTCGCGGCTTCGCGCAGCGGCTAGCAACGCATACCAGGCCGTGATCAGGATTGCAGGAACGTCCGAGTTTCGAGCTGCCGAAGGTCAGATTGCCGAGATGTTCGCATCTGAGGATCTTGATCGGGCGTGCGCCGATAATGAACACATCACGGACATGATCGCCGATCGAGTTTCTGCTTTGCAGGGGACACTAGATGGAATGGTTCCTGATTTCGAGCGATGCGTTACCGAGATCTACAACCAAGTGGCGTCAGCGACGTCTTTGCTCAAGCATGCAATGTCGATCACGATGCCAATTGGCACGCCTTATGTAAGTGGTCGCTCGATCCTGAAAATGTCGAGTAACTTACATGGCATGTCGACTGACCAACGCAAAAGCGAGATTGCCCAGTACCTCAACCGCCTAATCGAAACCACCCTCATCCCGGAAACAGGGTCTGAGGTCATCACGCAGTGCCTGCTCCTTTTCACCCCTCGCCAGACCTTCGGTCTTCAGATCCTCAAAATGGAACAGAACACCGAGTTCCAGTATCAGCCGGTGAACAACGTGAAGAAGTCGGGCGGGCAAGGTACCGTGATCGCCATGTTCCTCTACATGTTGGTTAGCCACCTGCGTGTCGATACGGCAGCCAAAGCCATGAGTGCGGATTTCGGAGCACCGTGACCGGCCGTTTCGGTTGATCGTGACCGCTCATTTCGCTAACGCGTGACCGCTCATTTCGGTAGCAACGTGACCGATTCTCCGCCTGTTCCGAAACAGGTGGTCACGGCTTACCGAAATCGCCGGTCACGACTTAGCGAAAGCCTTCCCCTTCGTTGCGCATGACCTGATGCGCCGCCATCCTCGACCGATTTCGGGAGAGGAAGATGGCGGCGCCGCGAGTAGCCATGCGAAACATCAAAGAATGTCTGCGCCTCAAGTTTGAGGCCGGCTTGTCCCACGAGAAGATTGCCCGTGCCTTGCAGCTGTCCAAGGGCGTGGTTAGCAAGTACATCGCGGCGGCGCGGGTGGCCGGGCTGGACTGGCCGGCGCTGGTGGCCATGGACGAGGCCGCGCTGGCGGCCGCCTTGTTTGCACCGACGTCGACGAACAAGCCGCGCGGTGAGCGAGTGCTGCCCGATGTGCTGAGCATCCACCGCGAGTTGCGACGCAAGGGCGTGACCTTGCAGCTGCTGTGGGAGGAATATCTCGCCGCGCATGCGGGCCAGCCGACCTACCGCTACACCCAGTTCGTCGAGCACTACCGGCGCTACGCCCAGACGCTCAAACGTTCGATGCGTCAGCTGCACCGTGCGGGCGAGAAGCTATTCATCGACTATGCCGGGCCGACGCTGCCGGTGGTCGACCCGGCCACCGGCGAAGTGCGCCGGGCGCACATCTTCGTCGCCGCCCTGGGCGCCTCGAATTACACCTATGCCTGCGCGACGCCAGGCGAAACCCAGGTGGACTGGCTGACCTCGCTGGGCCAGGCTCTGACCTACTTTGGCGGCGTGCCGGAAATGGTTGTGCCGGACAATCCGCGCGCCCTGGTCGCCCAGCCGGATCGCTACGAGCCGGGCCTGAACCGGGCGGCGCTGGAGTGCGCCCGCCATTACGACACCGTGATGCTGCCGGCGCGGCCACGCAAACCCCAGGACAAGGCCAAGGCCGAGGTGGCGGTGCAGGTGGTCGAGCGCTGGATCATGGCGCGGCTTCGCCACCGGCAGTTCTTCAGCCTGCATGCGCTTAACCAGGCTATCGCCGAGCTGCTGGAGGATCTGAATCGGCGCCCGTTCAAGCGGCCCGATGGCTGCCGGCGCGACTGGTTCGAGCGCCTGGATCGTCCGGCCTTGCGACCGTTGCCGGTGCATCCCTACGAGGTCGCCACCTTCAAGCGCTGCAAGGTCAGCATCGACTACCACATCGAGGTCAATGGCAGCTTCTACAGCGTGCCCTCCGCCCTGGCCCGGCAGAACGTGGACGTGCGACTGACGGCACACACCCTGGAAGTGCTGCATGGCAACCGGCGGGTGGCCAGCCACCTGCTGCTGGGGCGACGCGGCGCTTACAGTACCCAGCGCGAGCACATGCCCGCGGCGCACCAGGCGCATCGCGAATGGACGCCACAACGCCTGCTCGACTGGGGCGCGCGGATCGGCCCCTACACGCGCCAACTGATCGATCACCAACTGACCCACAAGCCGCACCCGGAGATGGGCTACCGCGCCTGCCTCGGCCTGCTCTCGCTGGCCCGGCGCTATGGCAATGCACGCCTGGAAGCCGCTGCCGAACGTGCCGTACACCTGCGCGCCTTCACCGGGCGCAGCGTGCGCAACCTGCTCCAGCAAGGCCTGGATCAACAGCCGCTGCCCCAGCGTGCCGCCGAAACGACCTTACCCGGCGACCACGAGAACGTCCGTGGCGCCGACTACTACCAACCCCCGCAACAGGAGCTGTTCGATGATGCCGCAACACACCCTGAATCAACTGCACCAGCTACGCCTGGACGGCATGGCCCGCGCCCTGGAAGAGCAATGGACGCTGCCGGCCAGCCACAGCCTGAGTTTCGATGAGCGCCTCGGCCTGCTGCTCGACCGTGAACTGGCCTGGCGTGACAACCAGCGCCTGGTACGGCTGCGCAAGAAGGCCAAGCTCAAGTACGCCAACGCCTGCCTGGAAGATCTCGACCGCCGCTCCGGACGCGCCCTGGACGAGCGTCTGATCGCCACCCTGGCCAGTGGCGACTGGATCCGCCAGCAGCACAACCTGCTGCTGACCGGCCCGACCGGTGCCGGCAAAACCTGGCTGGCCTGCGCCCTGGGCAACCAGGCCTGCCGCCAGGGCTATAGCACCCTGTACCTGCGCACCCCGCGCCTGCTGGAACAACTGCGCATCGCTCATGGCGACGGCAGCTTCGGCCGTACCCTGCAACAGCTGGCAAAGGTCGACGTCCTGGTGCTGGACGACTGGGCGCTAGCCCCGCTGGAGGAAGGAGCCCGGCATGACCTGCTGGAGGTGATCGACGACCGCGCTGGCAGCCGCTCCACCATCCTGACGAGCCAACTGCCCATCGAGCACTGGCACGGCTGGATCAACGACCCGACCCTGGCCGATGCCATCCTCGACCGCCTGGTGCACAACGCCTACCGGCTGACGATGAAAGGCGAGTCGCTGCGCCGAAAAAAAGCCGAGGAACAAGCCGCATCGTGACCGATGCGATTACAATCCAGAACCCGCGCAACCGGGGTGGAAGCACCGGTCACGTATTAGCGAAACGCTCGGTCACGTTCACCGAAATCCGCACCATGAGAGGAGGAGGTGGGCCATTGCTTCTGGATAATCCATTCGCGAACGTGCAAACACGTGCATTGATCGATGCTCAGCGGATACTAACCCAAAGCCTGAAGATCCAGCTCATCTGCCTGACCGCCAATGCCGACCCGAACATCATTGAAGGTTTCCGCCGTGTGCTGAGGTTGCGCAAGGCCGGTATGCAGAAAAGCTCCCATCGCACTCACATTGAAATGGTTAAAGCCACATTTGTAGATGAGGTCGCCGAAGCATGAGCCAGCTGTTCTTCGGAAGACTGATGCTCAGCCCACAGAAACGACTCGACCTCAAGGTGCTGCGCTCGACCTGGCTTGACTGCTTTCCAGAGCAGCTTCACACATATGATCGAGACAGATTGCTACTTGATGCTCTTCGTCAAGGTGAGCAGGAAGGTCTTCTCAAGCTGCCGGCAAAGCAAAGCTATGAGCGGCTTGGAAATCCGCCTATGCCTACGTTCATCACACTGATTCGAGAGCCCAAAAAGGTAAGTGACTTTGATTTTGTAAAGGTGGCCTGGGCTCCTGAAATGGGGTTCTGGACTAGCCTTTCTGCGTCAGAGCTCGTAACCGCTCTCAAAATCAACGAGTGGATAATTCGACGCAGGGGCAAATACATGGTGGTTCCGCTGCGCGAACGGTCGTTGGAGATCTTTGACGACGAGAAATATCTGGATTCCAGGGTGCGGGATGGCGCTTTGTTTAGCGGACGGCTGCCGTTAAGCGTGATTGGTACCAGGCGCGTAGAGCACCCGTTGGCATATAGACCTGCTGATGCAGAAGGATTGCCAGTCCTCCTGGTGGAAAATCACCATACATTCTGGAGCCTAGGTGAGTGGAATGAATCAGCGAAGATGTATAGCGCTGTAGTTTATGGCAACGGAAAAACCATTTACGCATCTGGCCTAGCGTTGGTCGAGGTAATGCGGGAAAGAGGGGCGGTTACTGCTGAATACTTCGGGGATCTTGATCCAGAAGGTGTTGATATCCCCGTCCTGTTCAACCAGAGAAATACCCAGCAGGTCACCCCGTGCATCTCCCTATATGAACGCCTTTTAGCCATCGGGCGTCGCAGGGATGGGGTCTCAGCAACGGACTTTCACGTCGCCAGGGCTGAGAAATGGCTTCCAACTCTGAGTGGTGAGATAGCAGCACTATGGGGCAAAGGAAATTGGATTCCCCAAGAGGGGCTTGGCCTCGAGCAGCTTTTCAATTACGAGTTCTGATTGACGTTAGATCGCACAGCTTTATGCCGGCGGCGCCTAGAGTATGTTTCTTGTGCGTTGCAGGAGTCCTGACTTCTGCGACGACTCCTAGGCATCTCCATGCTGGGTATATCACAGTGACGCTTACAAGCGATAGCGTTCTGGAGCCAGGCCAGCCTTTCAATATTTTGATCGGCTTGCTCATGAGCGACACTCAGATATATCTCATCAATTCCGCCTAGTTCGAATCGCCGGCGCAGCCGCGAAAAACTGCGCCAGTTGCATCTAGCGATCGCGGCACCTCGAAGAAAAACACAAGCATGCTCGGGAAGGCGCTCGAAGCGAGTAAGGCACACAGGGAAGCGGCTTCGGCACAGGGACGAGAGGCTGATCTGCTTCGGCAGCTTGAGACAATGGGGGTCGAGCTTGAAGCCTTGCGCACTCCCCCAGAAAGCAATCATATTAAGGGCTAGCCTTCACTTGTGCTTGGTGGGGTGTCGATAAAATAATCTGGGATTCTGCAGGGCGCAACGGGAGAGGTGCAACGCCTTCTTCTATGGATATGCTCGCAATAAATTTCCGCTGCGGTGGGTTTTTATTAGCCCACCTGTAACCAAAAAATACCCTGACCAAATATTGACCGGTTTCAGACGAAAGAATTTTTCAGACCCGCCCTCACAAATTCTATTCTCGTAGCAACCACGACTTCGGGGGCATCTAGCACTGCCCAGATAACACCGCATACGACCGCGTCTTCTGGCGACCACTCCTTTCCTTCCTGGTACATCTCTACAAATTTGGTATTCCAAAGCAGGCTGCCGCTCATGCCTTTTGCATTGGGTAATGCGATAGGACTATCGTTAGGTTCTCTCTTCGCATGGCTTGGGTAGTGGATCGCGACATGCCTGACTGGATCAAAGGATTGATGAGTCGGGTTGCCACCCTGAAGAGCCTGAGTAAGAATTGGAAAAGATGACGTGTTCAGTTCTCCGAAGAGCGTATGCCTACGTTTGTTCTGGATAATCGGGTCGTGTCGTTCAAGCCTATACCCAGGTGAGCCAATCCAGAACAGGAGTTCACTTTCTACCGCAGAGTATTGGTCTGCAACTCGTTCTATTGGCAGTGCAGCCATGCCCGAATCGTCAGAAATCGGAGGTACGCGGACAGCAGCAGCATCCACTGGCCAGCGTGCTAGTTCCGGCGGTTCGGTAACTGCAATGTAGTCGCCATTGGAAGCGGGCAAGTGCCCGAGCAGGCTATTTTCCGATAGATCAGTGAACACATGGCTAGCGGTAACCAAGTAGGTTTTTCCTCTATTTTTCAGATACCCGCCGCTCCCCCAAGCTACTCCAGATCCGAATTCTTCCGACATACTGATTGGGGTGAAAAATTGTGCCGCATGCTCAACCATTTGTTTTTTAACATCGGCGTTGATGGATTCCCATTCTTCTTGAGTCACTCAAATTTCCTTTAAGAATTTTTATGTCGTGAAACTGGGAGCTGCTTGCCCTCGGCAGGGCTGGCAGTCTGATATCAGCGCTTGTTTGGAGGTGTCTGCCGATTGACGACTGGCTCTTCGGATCTTCGCTGATACTCCGTGGTGGGAGGCGGAGGAGGGGTCTTGTTTTCATTATTCTGTACTTTTTTGTCAGTCATGCAGTGAACTCTCTGATGGTTGTGAGTATCGCGAGTAGCATGAAAAAACCGGCACCCCAGACCAGCTCCTTGTAAGCCAAATCAAGTGGCTTGGATTTTGCGTCAATGGCGGTTTGGAGTTTTTCAAGGGTGTCAATGTAGCAGTTGTAGATGTGGAGCTTTTGCTGCTCAGAGTCAACCGCTAACAAATACTCGGCCGCACGACGGCTCGAGGGAAGGCTTGGACAGTCGCTGATGCGCAGGGCGCTGAATGCGTGCCCCCACGAGCAAGCCACGCAGATGGCGGTAGCAGCAAATGAAGTGAAGATCAGTACAGCGAAAGGGGATGTCACCTGAAAGAGGATGCCGTTTTTCAAGCCTGCTAAAGCGCTTACTGCTGCAATCACAATCGAAACGGCAGTCAGGAATTTTGCGCACTTGTTTTCAAAATGGTCGAAGCGGCCTTGTTCCTCTTTGAAGCGATCTTTCAGGTAGCTGATTGTCTCGTCCATGCCATTATCTGTCCGTTGAAGATTTATGAAAGCCGAATAGAGAATCGAGTAGGTCACTGTACAGGGATTGCTATGATCAAGCTTTAGTCAAGGAGCGGCGAATGAGCATTGAAATGTATCGAAGGCAAGTCAGCACGTGTCAGCAAAACATCGCAAAACTGCAAGCTGACAAGGGAAAACTCTCCTTTAAAGCCGCTGCGGCTTTGAAGAAAAAGCAAGACGCTTTGGCTGCCGCAGGCAGGTCGACTAGCTCTTCTACAATCAACATGAAGCTGCGAGAAGCGGATCGTTATGCCTCTGATAACAGCAGGGCCATGGTCGAAATGGCAAAGCTCGATAGCAAGATTGCCGATGAGCATAAGAAGCTTGTGGCCGCGCAGAGCAAGGTTGGCCAAGAGGAGACTCGCGAACAGAAGAAGCAGGACGCGGCTAAGAAAAAGCGCGATGCCGATCTCAAGAAGCAGCAGGCCGACCATAACCGTACAGAGCAGGCCAGAGAGCGCCGTATGCGTGAGATGGGTGCAGGCCTGGCTAGGCATGAAGATTTGCACGCAGACACGGCCTTGCAGATTCAGTTACTGAAAGCATTACCTGAACAGATCACTGTACTTTTCATGGCTTCGGATCCAGGAACAAACAAGCTGGCTCTGGATGAGGAGGCACGATCGATCGGGGAAAAACTACGGGCTTCAGAGTATCGGGATGCTGTGAATTTTCAGACGCGCTGGGCGGTCAGGCCAATGGATATTCTTCAGGCTATAAACGAACTCCACCCCACCATTGTGCATTTCAGCGGCCATGGCACTTCGGCAGATGCATTGGTTCTTCAGGATGACCATGGTAAGCCAAAGCATGTTTCCAAGGAGGGGATCGTCAGCGCAATCGCCTTCGGCTCTGACAGCGTGAAACTTGTGTTTTTCAATACGTGTTTCTCTTTCAATCAAGCGCGTAGCAGCGTTGAAAAGATAGATGCTGCCATCGGTATGAATCGTGAAATCGGCGATGAAGCTGCTCGGGTATTCTCATCCCAGTTTTACTCCAGCATTGGCTTCGGCCACTCAATCCCGAAAGCATTTGCACAGGCCACATCTGCGCTGATGATGGAGGATCTCACTCAGTCCGATATTCCAGAGCTCTATCTGAAGGAGGGCCTTTCGGACGAAGATTTGACGCTTGTGCGTCCTTCGGCAAAGTCAAAAAAAATACCCTGACTTTAGGAGTGATAGTGAGCGATGGGTGATTACGTTCGTTGCGTGGCCGCGCCTTTGGTGCATGAAGGCGCGATCGAGCATGCAAGGACTTAGACCGGTATCGCATCTCTCTCAGGATTCCAAAGCCGCTCAACAGCCCAGAGCGGCTGACTCCCCTGAAATAGTCGTATAGCTTCGATATAGGCGTCGTAGGTCGCACGATCAAAGGTTGTCCAAGTTGTGCCCAGTTTCTTGGCGGTTTTGAGCTTACGACGATACTCCTCGAGATCGCATTCCTGATCTATAGACTCCGCTGAGTCCAGGGCCTTCAATAACACTGCATCGAGCGGTGGGTGCACACCTTTCGTGTGCGGATGATCATGATGTCCAGCGCAGACGATTTTCAGTTTCAAATACATGTTTACAAGCTTTTGAGCACGACCGTAGCTGCAGAATAACGGCTCTGTGGTATTAGGCCCGCCTTTCGGACGCTTTGTGTAAGTGAGGCCTTGGGACGCTGCCATGACAGCTTGGATCCGCTCATTCATAAATTCGTCCATCAGCTCAGGAGGGGGCAATTGACTCGCTGTGTTGATTGATCCCAAACCAGAACGCTCGATTAGATATCTCGCGACTGCGATGGTGTGCCCAGGCCCTTGCCGAGAATAGGCACGACCAGCTCCCCAAACGGCGACACGATGCCGGTGCTCATTAATGTCGTACATAATTAGTTCCCGTTTCTCAATCTGCTTCCGCAAGAAGCTTATCCACGTGTAAGGCTTTCAATGGGCTGGCCCCATATTCCAGTCAGAACGTCTATAAAAGTGTTGAATGCGTAGGGCTAATCCAAAACATTCTCTTCAATTGGTTGCGGTGGTAGTCCCCGGAGCGGGGCCTTCACTGAACGTGTAGTTGATGACCACGTCATTTCGGATCAAAACGTCGAGAGTTTTCTGAGTGCCCGTAGTCGTCACCTTCATGGTCACCACGTAGCTTTGAGCATGAGCTGAGCCATTGGTATAGGTGTATATCCACTTCTCGTCAGTCTCGCTCACGGCGCTCTTGGCGTACGGCTCGCCAAATAGCGACTTCAGTTCTGAAGTGGTGGTTTTGCCTTTGGTGATGCTCGTTACACTGGCTGACGGAAAGTCTCGTCCAGCGGTGTAGTGGGACGTAGCGCAACCGCCGAGTGTCAAACAAACTCCCAACATCGCAATTAGCTTTTTCATTTCTGTCCTTGATCGTAGAGAGATCCAAATCTAGCTGGCATCAAGGCCAAAAGCCATCAGCATGTTGATCACCTGCCCTGTGCTCGCCGGCAGGGTCATAGCACACCTTGGAACCCAAAGTGACCTGAAAAAAGATTCAGGCTTTCCAAGCCTACATTGCGGGACTAAATCAGCTTTCAAGCAAGTGGAAGTCTTTGCCACTCGTGGACGACCGAGCGAACACCAGCCCATTAGCTACTCTGTTCAGAAATTACGGCTCTGACAGCGATGCATGGGAATAAAAATGCGCTTTAAGGATGATCTTCTCTATTCGGTAGTGCTAGTCACTCTCGTTCTCATTTACGCGTCCACAGCCGGCAATGCGCTTTATTTAGGCTATTGGTATCTAGTAGGAGTGTCAGCGATAGCGTTGCTTCCAGGCTTGATTTCACGTGCGCCGGCTTTGTTTTTAACCGGTACGACAGCCGCCGTGTCCCTCACTCTTCTGATCTACATGTCAGTCATATCGAGCTTAGGGCGTGATGGAGGCCTCATGGGGCTA
The DNA here is from genome assembly GCF_055760375.1 of Pseudomonas sp. m6p. Taxonomy (NCBI): domain Bacteria; kingdom Pseudomonadati; phylum Pseudomonadota; class Gammaproteobacteria; order Pseudomonadales; family Pseudomonadaceae; genus Pseudomonas; species Pseudomonas sp. m6p. The sequence goes on along the minus strand of NZ_CM147084.1, from coordinate 2,320,652 downwards.
GGGCATTTGTTTTCCGTTCCGGGCATGTTCATAGGCACAAGTATCTCGGCTTGGTTGTTGAGATTTCGTTTGAATGCGAGCCTTGGGTGGATCATTGCAGGCGTAGCGTTTGTCGGCGCCGGGCTCGGTTTCATGATTGCTCAAGTTATCGTATGCAACACCGTCATGTTCTGTGACGAATTGTCGTATCGGTTTTACAGATAGCGGGCGTAATCTTTGGGGTTCATGGGCAAATCAGTCCGGCTGGAGCTAGGGAGGAGGTATAGGCGCTTCGCGAAGGAGCGATGTGCTTCGCCGATGCTGAGGCTCTAAGTCTAGGTTCAGCCCAATTGGTTGCATTCGGCGAAAGAACGAATGGTCGTACCTCAGCGAGGTAAGATCGAATTGGAAAGAAAGAGCAGATCGCTGGACTATCATCTAAACCTCTAAACAGTTCGTGTCCCGTTGAAATACTCACCCAATTTGGCCATCCCTTCCAATAAACGCCTTGCGGTGTCGGAGCTGCAGCACCCCAGCGCCAGGAGGCACCAAGATAAAAATGGATTTCATCATTGATATCTTGCTCAATACTTTGGCTTATCGAATTGGCGTCTTCGTGCTACGACTGCTGAGCAGCGGTCGTTTCAAAGGCGAAAGCGGTTTTGCTTGGGGCTGGGCGCTCGCCGTAGGTTCCTTGGTGATGTTCGCACCGTTCGCGGCTTTCATTGCATTGCTCTTCCTGACCAGTGAATGGTGAGGCGCTGAGCGCTTTGGGTTCCGCCAGGAGAACTGAGAGTGATACCTTCTGATCGTGGGCAGTCGTTGATGACGCACCGCTCGCGCTAGATAACAGTGCGTCTCACCGCCCGGCTATCCAGCCTTGACCGTCCACAACTGTTCTACCTTCGTCGTGTAACTCTGACTCATCAATTCTCGGCGCATCGCCCAACCAGGCTCAGTAGGCACACTGGCCACACGGAGAACCCCCTTTCCCCACCGGCTATTGATCTCATCCAGGACACCCATAGGATTTTCAGCCGGTACAGGCTGCACACCCACGAACCATCTTCGCAGTTTTGCCATTCTGTCATGCGCACATCCGGTCGCTCGCTGCTGCTCGTTACATCCTTCATGACTGCTCGATTGAATGCATCAGAGGCAATCTAGGCGCTTCAAGAAGGAATTCGCTGAGAAACCAATTATGTGTTGTCGCTCCGGGAGGGTTAGCCTCCATTGGCAGCTTTCGGCCAGAAGCGGACATAGGGAAATGACGTTGCTATTCTGCTACGTCAGTTCATCAGGACATACTGCAAATGGAAATTGCCCCGCATTTCATTATTCATGAAACCGATCATTGGATTATCAACCATCACCTCGCGAGCGCGCTTCCCGGCTACTTGATGTTGGGAACAAAAATGCAAACCGCGTCGTTGACTGATCTGCCATCAGATGCGCTTACAGAGTTGGGAGGGTTGCTCGCCAAGACTCAAAATATAATTGAGCAGCGACTCCGGCCCAAGCGGCTATATATCGGTCGCTTCGGTCATGAACCAGGTTTACCAATTCACTTCCATTTCATACCGGTCTTCCACTGGGTCGAAGACATGTTCTGGAGTGATGCTCGCTATCGGCTCCTTGAAAATTTCGCCCACGCTGAACACGGCCCTTCTTCAACTGACGGCGCAGAGCTGACCTTGTTCATATGGAGAGAGTTTGGGGAAAATACCACCCCACCAAAAATTCCAGGTCTCACGGTTGGCGGTGTGATTAAAGATCTACGTGGCGCCTTTCTGTAGAAGGATGAGTCTGATCATCCGCAAAATTGGACATCCGATACCGGTCGATTGCTGCACTTCGCCACAGGCAGCTCTCGGCCAGAAGCAGACATTCAAAGCAGCTACTAAACTGGGGGCGATCGAAGTCCACTAGGGTAGGAATGGATCAATGATCAACCAGATTGACATCGCAAGCTTCGGTAGCTTCTCCGGTCTAGAATGGAAAAAAGCAGTTAGGGATAGCGGGAATAACGTCAAGACCTTCCAGCGTTTAAATATCCTTTACGGACGCAACTATTCGGGTAAGACGACTCTTTCTCGTATTTTTCGTGCGCTGGAAACGCATAAACTCCCTATGAACTATGTCGATTCCTCCTTCACTGTTGCCGGCGATAAGGGCTCGGTCACCTGCTCGGGTCTACTGACTCACAAATACGATGTGAGAGTCTACAATCGCGATTTTGTGACTGATAACCTCAGCTTTTTGATCAATCAGGATGGGGGTGAGATCAAGACCTTTGCGATAGTCGGTGAAAAGAATAAGGAAATTGACGAAGCCATTGCTTCAATCGAGGCGAAGCTGGGAAGCATTGAGACTAAGACTGGCCTTCGCTTCGATCATGATGCAATTAGAAAAGAGCGCGATCGTACAAAGACCGAACACAGTACCGCCTTCACTGCACTGGAAAGCAAACTGCGTTCGCATGCGGCTGACAAGATCAAGAAGAACCTTCAATATGGCGTTCCGGTGTACAACATCGACTACATCAGACGAGACATTGCCGCCTCTAGGAAGGTTGAATTCGTCCCACTGACCCTTCAGCAGCAAGCTGGAAAGCTTGCACTGCTCAAGCAGGAAGCCTTGCCTGACATAACGGAAACGCTAGCTATAGTCCTCCAGTTTGATTCTATAAGAGGCCAAGTAGGGCCAATCCTATCCAAAGTCATTACGCCGACCAAGCCGATTCAGGAACTACTCAACGACAGTTTGTTGCAGTTGTGGGTTAAGCAAGGTATTGCCCACCACCGTGATAAACGCCAGGTCTGTGGCTTCTGCCAGCAGAGTTTGCCTCATGACATTTGGCAAAGGTTAGACGAGCATTTCAGCAAGGAGTCCGGAGATATTGAAATCGCTTTGGACAATGCCATCACTTCAGTCAGTGACGAGATTGTGGCAGTCGCTGGGTTTGTTTCGCTGAGAGGTGATCAGTTTTATACGGAGGAACGCTCCGATTTTGATACGAGCAGCAAGGCACTTACCGATGCATTGGGCGTCTACAAAAAAGATATGGAAACGCTCAAGGACTCACTGCAAACACGAAAGAGCAATTTGTTCCAAGCCACTGTACCTCTACCGGCGTTGCACGATCCAAAAGAAATTCAAAGGCATGTGGACGCCATCAATCATTTGATTGCCAAAAACAACGGAAAGACAAAAACTCTGGAACAGGACAAGGCTGCCGCCAGAGAAGCGCTTCGATTAGCTAACGTGTTTGCGTTTGCGGACGCTATTACCTTTGAAGCGGAATCTGCCCGTATAGCGACACTCAAGACCAGCGCCGATACTGCAGGCACGACGTATACGGATGCAGAAAAGGTAATTCGCGACGCCGAGACAGAAATCCAAAACCTGAGAGCCAAGCAGAAGGATGAGCGTAAAGGGGCCGGGCGAGTCAACTCACTGCTCAACAACTTCTTCGGACACGACGGCCTCAAGCTTGAGCCTCGGGACGGTGCTGACAAGGCAACTATCAAATTCGAGATCACACGAGACGGCAAGGCTGCGTACAACCTAAGCGAAGGTGAGTGCAGTCTGATTGCCTTTTGTTACTTCATTGCAAAGCTAGAAAATCCAGAAAGCAAGGATAAAGAATTAATAATATACATCGACGATCCTATTTCAAGCTTGGATAGCAACCATATATTTTTTATGTTTAGCCTGATTGAAAGCTTGATCGCTAAGCCAATAAAAAAAGTAGATGGATCAAATGGTTACCGCTATCAGCAGCTGTTTATTTCAACGCACAACTTGGATTTTCTGAAATACCTCAAACGTTTGTCAATTCCAACGAAGAAGATACCTGCAGGTGAAGGTAAAAATAAGAGCGTTTACGATCACGAGCACTTTCTGATTGAGCGCAACGGGGCGGCAAGTAATATTTTACTTATGCCGTCTTACCTCAAAGAATACATTACCGAGTTTCACTACCTATTTCACCAGATATACAAATGCAAAGACCAAGCTGCTGCAAAAATTAGCCACGAACCATTCTTTGGCTTCGGCAACAATCTGCGAAAATTCCTTGAGGCTTTTCTTTTCTTCAAGTACCCCTATCATGATGATAGGAACGACGCCTTTGAACGGATTAAAAAATTCTTTGGCGAAGATGAGGACACTGCTATTGCTCTTGTCAATCGACTTAATAACGAGTTTTCTCACTTGGAAGCTGTTCCGGACAGAAGCTTTAAGCCAGTGGAGATCCCGGAGATTGCCAAAGTGGCAAACTATGTCTTGGACAAAATATATGCATCTGATGCTGTTCAGTACAATGCCCTGTTGAAAAGCATTGGCGAACCCGAACGAGTAGTTTGATGTAAATACATTCCGGAGTTTCTGTCACCAAGGTGCACAGTATCTCTGGGATTTTAAGACTTACGCTGTGAATCGCTCCAAATTGTCCAGACTCTTCGAACGGCCGCTTATGGCCGACAGCTGCCGCTCACGAACGACGTCTCTGGGCCAAGAACAGCTTATTGATTATATTTTTGGGCACGCAGAATCAGGAAACCGGCAATGAAAATCAAAAAAATTCCAGCCCATGTAAAGATATCCGGCGTTTCCTGGAACAGTACATAACCCCAAAGGCAGGCGAAAACCAAGTAGGCATAATCGAAAGTCCCGATAAGTGCTGGAGGCGCAACTTGGTAGGCCTTGGCGGTAGCCGTATTGATGAAAATCAGGGCGCAGGCGTAACAGAAGATAAAAAGCATCTCCTGCCAACCAGGCGTCTGCCAAGGCGAGAGTAGAAATGCAGCACCAGCGACGGTGGACTCACTGACCATTAGCGATGCGATGCCTCCGATGACGGCGGCGAAAAGAAAAGCGATATTCAAGCCCAGAGCCAATACAAGTGGATGATCATTGCGACAATGACGGCGTGTCACAACCATCGCGATCGCATAGAAAACAGCCGCAATTACAGGTAGCAGGGTTGCAAGGACGAAAATGTCTGATCCCGGGCGTAACACCGTGGCGACACCCGTGAAGCCTATTCCTATCGCTACCCAACCCCGCAGTGATAACGGCTCACCTCCGTAAAAGGTGGAGAAAAGCGCTATGAAAAGGGGAGTTGTGTAGATCGCCACGGCAGCCACTGATAATGGGATCAACGGTAACGCTGAGTAGTACGTTACCCACATTAACAACAGCAGAATGCTCCTGATTGTCACCCAAAACATCGAGGCGGCTGAGTGTCGACCCGATCTGATGCCCCTGGCGAGCCAGACTCCAAGGGTGGGCACCGACAGGCAGGAGATGATGAGGAACAACTGCCAGAGTGGAAGTCTGGCGCTGAAATATTTGACCGCTGCATCGGCCAGAGAAAGGAGAAAGACAGCAGCGCTTATTAGCCATATGCCCTTGGGAACGCTGTCGGCGCTTGCACTGTACTTGCTCACGAACCGCACTCCTGTTCTGTCAGTGAACTGAGATCCTAACAGACGGTGGCGCATTCCTAGGGCAAATAACCAACACGTCAGACAGCAATGTTCAGTGCTGGCCGTTGTGACTATCGTCCCCACCAACTCAGGGCCTTAAGGGCCAACTGCGAACGCTGCTTTTGGCCGATTGCTGCCGGTCGGGAGAGGCAGAAAACGACCATGAGCGGCTCAGCGACAAAGTCTACAGAGCCACCCGTGGCAGTGCCATCATTGAGCAGTAACCCTCGACCTCAAGGCTGCTTGCGGAAGAACAAGGTGATCTGGCCGACCTCAATACCGAACTTGGTCATGAACGAGCGATTTATCAGGGTGTTCTTGTCCATCAGGTACATCCAGTCGTCCAGATCAACTTGGTACTCCTTGCCATCCACCGGAAGGTTCAGCACATATTTCCAGCGCAGTGTATTGCCAGCCACCTCACCAAGCGCCTCGCCCACTACATCGCCAGCGGTTCCGCGCCATTGACCAGGGCCAGCAGGGGTTAGCGTCCACACGCGTTTTTGCGTAGTACCGTCGCTGTAAGTGAACGACTCGTCGAGGATCAGTCTGCGGCCTTCGGAGTGGCCATTGATCACCACATGAAAACGCTTCGTGACCTCGCCTGAGCGCTTTTGAAACATACCCCACGCTTCGACCCGGCCCTCGAAGAATTCGCGCAACTCAAACTTGGGCGTCTCCTGGCTGTAGGTCTGCACACCCACTTGGCTGCAACCCGCAAGGCCAATACATATCAGCAGTATCCATTTCTTGAGCATGTGCGTTTCCTCGACGGTCTCGGGGCTTAAGCAGCCCAGTGGACTAGGGCTTGGTCGGATCTGCCGGACGCCAGATCAGTTTGCTGGTGTCATACCCTTGTTGCTGAGCAATCTTTAGCAGCTGTTCGCGGTTGACGTCGTTAATTTCAGAGGCGCGTGAAAGCACCCAGAGATATTCCCGGTTCGGGTGGCCGACCAGTGCGAACTGGTAAGCGGGGTCGTGGTAAAGCACCCAATACTCGCCTTTGGTTATTCCCGGCGCGATGCGGCTGAACCAGTTATCAAATTGCACCCAGAGCTTGTCTGTTTTGCCTGGCTGCTGAGATTCGGCAATTCCGCGTACCTCTTTCCATTCGCCATCCTGTTCCCTGCAACGATTGGTGACGTCAATGCGGCCATCATCACGCAGACCGTAATGCGCTTCTGACTGCTGGCAGTTGCGCTGGAAGAACATAGGCAACCTGGCCTGCTCGTACCAGGTGCCCTGGTATTTCTGCAGGTCGACTTGCATGGTGGAGGGAGGGGGCTCCTGGCGTGAGCCAGCGCACCCGGCGAGTGCCACACTCAGACAGGAAAGTAGAACGATCTTGCGTATCGACATAGAGACCTCCAGGTTGTCAGGAGAAACGCACATGTCATTGGAGGTAGGTGAGCGTGAAAAGTGCTATCGATTTGCAGTCGATACGATGGCCCGCTCATGTAGGCTGCCGTCCGCTTTCAACGACCTCTTACCTGGCCATTACCGTCCACAACTGATCCACCTTCGTCGTGTAGCTCTGACTCTTCAGCTCCCTACGCATCGCCCATCCAGGTGCTGCAGGCACGCTGGCTAAACGCAGCACTCCCTTTCCCCAGCGGCCATTGATCTCATCCAGCACACCCATCACCTTGTCTGCCATTGCCGGCTGGGATTGCGCGAACAGGTCATCGGTGAATTCGCCAGGCTGGCGCAGATCCATCAGCAGCACTTCCGCCTTGCTGAACTTGTAGCCGGGACGGAAGAGACGATTGACCGCTTCGGTCGCAGCCTTCGTCATCAGCCGCACGTCGTTGGTCGGGTACGGTAACTCCACCAAGGCGCCATTGGCATATTTCGCTTCCTCAGGATTGAACATGCCGGTGCGAATGCTCACGCGGATCTTCTTGCACAGCGAGTGTTGCGCTCGGAGCTTTTCCGCTGCGCGCTGGGTGTAGGTGGCGACGGCCTCTTTGATTGGCTCAATCTGCGTGAGCCGGTTGCCGAACATCCTGCTGCAGCAGATCTCCTGCTTGGGTGGATCAGCTTCACCTAATTCCAGACAGGAGGTGCCGGCGAGCTCCCGAGCGGTTTTCTCAATCACCACGCTGAATTTCTGGCGAAGCATCCACGGGTCGGCTTTGGCCAAGTCCATGGCGGTCTTGATGCCCATCGTTTCCAGGTGCGCCTTCATGCGCCTGCCGATGCCCCAGACCTCGCCGACATCGGTGTTGCGCAGCGTCCAGTCCCGTTTGAACGGATCGCACAGATCCACCACGCCGCCAGTGATGTCCAGCAGCCGTTTGGCTGTGTGGTTGGCGAGCTTGGCCAGCGTCTTCGTGCGTGCGATGCCTACACCGACAGGAATGCCTGTGCGTTTTAGAAGCGTGGATCGCATGTGCCTTCCGAATGCAGGCAGATCGCCTGGGACGCCGGTCAGATCGGCAAACGCCTCGTCAATGCTGTAGACCTCAAGCGCAGGCACCAGCGATTCGATGATCGTCATGACGCGTTCGCTCATGTCGCCGTATAAAGCGTAATTACTGCTGAAGGCTACGATCCCATGCCGGCGTAGATGGTCTTTGATCTGGAAGTACGGCTGGCCCATTTTCACAAAAGGTTTGGCGTCGTAGCTGCGCGCAATCACACAGCCGTCGTTGTTGGACAAAACCACGATGGGCGTCTTTGCCAGGTCGGGTCTGAACACTCGCTCGCAGCTCGCGTAGAAGCTGTTGCAGTCAATCAGGGCAAAGACGGGCTCACGTGTTGTCATGATCGCGCACGCTATATTTCACCACACCCCAGATCACCAGCTCATCACCCTCCATCACATGCCTTGCCGGATATTTTGGATTCTCTGACAAAAGCATCACGGCGTTCTCCCGCAAAAGCAGGCGTTTGCAGAATGGCTCGGAATTGAGCGCTGCGATGACGATATCGCCACTGACCGCTTCTATGCTCCGATCAACAACCACCAGATCCCCTGAATAGATGCCGGCGCCCTGCATGCTGTCTCCATCAATTCTCACCAGGTATACGTGCGGCGCGCGGATATCGAACAGCTCATCGAGGGAAATATGTTTTTCGATGTGATCAGCCGCCGGGGAGGGGAAGCCCGCCGGCACCCTGGAAGAATAGAGGGGCAGTTTCCTACCGCCAGACGCGAGTGGGCCGAGAATGGTGACGCTCATGATGCAAACCTTGTAGGTTAACTGTACATGCATACAGTTAACGATTTGCTTGGCTTGCGGTCAATCTCATAGGTATGACAATTCGACGGGTGACACCATGTGCGGACGCTACTCGATCTACGAATCGATGGATCACTACCTTAAGGAGCTTGCGCCTACGCAGCTGGTGATCAATGGCTATGACCTTTGGCCAGTCGAGCGGTACAACGTCGCGCCTTCTACGCGGGTGGAAATCATCCGGCCAGCGGTAGAGGGCTTGAGTGTCGATAAGGTCAAATGGGGGTGGGCGCCGTTCTGGGCGAAGGGAAAGCGTCCTGATCCAATAAACGCGAGAGTCGAGACCGTCATGACCGGGAAATTCTTCAGTCAGCTCTGGCCAAATGGTCGCATACTCGCGCCGGCGAATGGTTGGTTTGAATGGGTTAAAGACCCCGATGATGCAAAGAAAAAGCAGCCCTATTTCATTACGTTGAAAGAGCAGATTCCGATGTTCTTCGCCGGCTTGGCTGAAGTACACGAAGGCCTGGAGCCGGATGATCGAGATGGCTTCGTCATCATCACCGCCGCGAGCGATGAGGGTATGGTCGATATCCATGACCGGAAACCCCTTGTTCTGGCGCCTGAGCACGCTCGCGAATGGATTGATCCTGAGACGTCAGTTGAACGAGCCAAGGAAATCGCGATGGAACATTGCCGACCGGTTACCGATTTTCATTGGTACAAGGTTAGAAAGGATGTGGGTAACGTTCGTAATCAAGGCCCGCATCTGATTCAGCCCCTCTCACTGCTCGAAGACGTGGATGACTGACTTCAGCCGCAGTCTGAGAGCCGGCGTATCGGCAGTTGCACGCCAGCGAACAGAAGTATTGGCATGAAGAGGGGAGTAAGGCTTTTCCATGCGCGGCCATCTGAATGTAAAAGCAGTCAGATTAGTCATGTAATTCCCGTCGTCTATTCGTACTTGCCGGATTAAATCGTTGATTGTCCGCTATCAATCCGAGAGGTATTTTCACCACCATCTAGCCGGGTCACCTGCTGGCAGTTGGAACGACCCCCTGTGCCCGGAAGTCTACCTGTAACTGCTTATTGATAAGGTACAGAGCAATGGATAAGACAATCACCGCCGATCAACTGGCTACCACCGACCTAAGATCATTCAACGAGATATGGCTCGGCGAGACTCATACCCAGCTATGCCTATGGCGTGGTGAACAGGTCTTCACCCACGAGATGATGAGCGAGGGCACCCACGATCAGAATGTCCGACGCCTGTGCTTGCAATTGGTCAACCCTGACGATCAAGCCACAGTTGCCAGCGTTGAGTTGATCGTGCGCGAACAGCTAAAAATGATGGGGATGGTGGGGGAGTTTTATCCGGCTGAGGAGGCGAATACTCATCTATAAGAAAAGGCGCATCGGCCATTCACACGGAATCAATCCAAGACCTACTGTCGCTTGGAAACAGCTTTTAATATCGGCTGGCTGGGTGAAAGACCTCACGAGCAACTACTTGTAAGTGCGGGGCGTGATTTATGGTGTAACCTCTAGGTATTACTCACATCGAGAATTTCCATGTCCAAACTTGCCGAATTCCGCCAACTTGAAAAACACCTCGCCGAACAACTCCAAGCGCTTGAAGCTCTCAAGGGGGATGCTGGCCTCAAGAAAGAAATTGAGTTCGAAACGAAGCTGCGCGATTTGCTCGCAAAATATGGCTACAGCCTGAAGGACGTGATCAATCTGCTTGATCCGCAAGCGGGTCGTCGCGCTCCAGTAGCAGCGACGAAAGGCGGCACCCGGAAAGCTCGCCAGGTGAAGGTCTACAAGAACCCTCATACTGGCGAGGTTATTGAGACTAAGGGTGGCAATCACAAAGGTCTAAAAGAATGGAAAGCTAAGCATGGTTCCGACACCGTCGAGTCATGGCTGGCCAAGTGATTTTGGTTTGAGTACAAAAGGGCCTGAGAAGGCCCTTAGTTAGCTGGCGAGGAAGAGCGCTCGAACTAGAAAGCAGAGCGTTTTTCGCGGCCCCATACAATGACAAAGCCTATGGCTCAGTATGTTGGGGCTATCGGTTAAAGCGCTCGACCAACGAATATTGAGTTGCCGCTGTCTTGGTCAACTCCTTGCTAAGTTCTGCTGAGTGATGAGCTTGCTCCGATGTCTGATCCGCGAGTTGGGCAATGGTGGTGATGTTGCGGCTGATTTCCTCGGCGACGGCGGTTTGCTCTTCAGTGGCGGCCGCAATCTGCGTTGTCATGTCAGTGATGTGGGCTACGGCTTCACTGATTCCCACCAATGCCTTGTCTGCTTCAAGTACCCACGCCACACCTTCTTCGGCTTGACGATGGCCGCTCTCCATTGTCTGTACGGCAGTGTTAGAGGAAGTCTGAAGCTTGGTGATCAGGTCATGGATCTGCTTAGTGGACTCAGACGTGCGCTGTGCCAACTGACGTACCTCGTCGGCCACTACAGCGAAGCCTCGACCCATATCGCCAGCGCGCGCGGCCTCGATCGCGGCATTCAGTGCCAGTAAGTTGGTTTGATCGGCAATACCTTTGATTACGTCGACCACTGTTCCGATTTCGTTGCTGTCCTTGGCCAACTGCGCGACGGTCTCCCCAGTTTCACCCACCACTGCAGAGAGGCGCTGGATCGCTTCGCGGGTATCTCGGGCAATGTCGCGTCCGCGTCCGGTCAACAGATTAGCCTCCTGGGTGGCGTCAGCGGTGCGCTGGACATGGCTCGCGACTTCTTGTGTGGTCGCCGCCATCTGATTGACTGCAGCGGACACTTGCTCGGTCTCGACGCGCTGGCGATCAAGTCCACGTGAGCTGTCAGAGACCAGTATGTCGGATCTCCCGGCTAACCCACTGAGTTGCTCTGCGGTGTCTTGCAGGCGTGTGAGACAGGTCTTCAGACGCGCAGCCTGGCTCACAAAGGCTGTTTCCAAACGCGCTTGAGCCCCGTGCTGATCACTGTACATCTGTGCAATAAGTTGATCAGAAGTAGAGGGCTCAGCCATCTGCAACAGGCGCATTGTTCCTTGCTTTTGCCAACGAGAGGTCATCAGTCCGAGCGGAGCGGATGTGCCTATTGTGGCGACAATAGCTACGGATGCGTCGAGAAGTAGACCGCTCAAAGTGCCCACCAGACCCATAACAAGGTACGGCAGGTAGTCCAGCAGGGCAGGCAGCCACTTGTCTCGAGTGGGAATGGCGGGTTTTCCCTGGCTGATGCGCCGGTAAAGGGATTCTGCGCGTCGGATCTGCTCAACGGTCGGTTTGACTCTGACCGATTCAAAGCCAACGACTTGGCTGCCTTCAAAAATTGGTGTTACGTAAGCGTTCACCCAGTAGTGATCGCCATTCCTAGAACGGTTTTTGACAATCCCCATCCACGGGTTGCCTTGCTTAAGAGCGCTCCACATATGCGCAAAGACTGCAGATGGAACATCAGGATGGCGGACGATGTTTTGAGGGGCGCCAATCAGATCGCTTCGGTCGAAACCGCTGATCTCGACGAAGGAGTCATTGCAATAAGTAATAACTCCTCGGACATCTGTCGTTGAGATGAGCTTTTGTTGAGGAGCTAGCGCAATTTCGCGCTGCGTTACTGGTTGATTGTTTCTCATTCCCGATGCCTCTTATGTCCAATTAGAATGCCATCGGCAGATACTAGAAAAAGGTTAGTGGGTATCGCAAAAAAAACTTTAATAACAATAGGTTGTGTTAAGTGTATTGAGGTGTGGCCACCTCGAGCAGTTTGAGCTACACGAGCGATTTGTGATGTTCTATGTCCCGAATGGCGATACACGCCCTGAGGTACTAAAAAGGTCAATCAGATCAGTGATGATTCGGTAACTGATTGAAAGCCCCCGCTTTTAGGCTGCCTTTAACGGTGCCTTGGGAATCCCATGGGTTTGGCACAGTGCGGCTGCACGGTTAGGCATACGGATCATGATGTAGATCACTCCGGTGCCATGAGCATCGCGAGAGTCATATCGATGAAATCTTCGTTCTTGCTGATCGTTTCCAGCGTACTACGCCCATTGCTTCCAACCTAAACCGTTCCACGCTGCTTGACACATAGGGTGAGCTCCATGATGGCGGTCTCACGCGAATTGGTTTTGATTGATCTTGAATAGTAGGGAAGGGATCAGGAATGATTTGGCATCGCGAATCCTCCTGAAAGAGGTCGGCGTAGCAAAAGGTCTTGGTAGCCGGACGCGGCTCCGACAAGGTCAGTCTAGGTTGACTAAGTGATTTTAGTTTGATTACGAAAAAGGCCCGCCACGGCCTTTTTTGTTATAGATTTTTATTGAGTTCGAGGGCGATTTTGAAGCCCTATTCTGCTTGTAGAGGCGGCGTATTCCCCCCGTCACTTTGGCAAGATATGTGAACTTTAGTGATACGCGAATTTCCATTGCTTGAGAGTAAAGCCACCTAGCTATCAGCCCACTGATCGGCTGTCGCAACCTCAAGCCAGGAAGTTGAACGTGAAGACTACGCCCCCCAAGACCTCCCTGCGTCGCGCCGTCACTGGCCCTATGCTTTTTCTGTTTATTCTCGGCGATGTACTCGGGGCGGGCGTTTATGCGCTCGCCGGGACAATTGCGGGCGAGGTAGGTGGCGCAATATGGGTGCCCCTGCTCATCGCTCTGTTTTTCGCGATGCTTACTGCAGGTTCCTACGCAGAGTTGGTGACAAAATATCCTCACGCGGGCGCCGCATCGGTTTTCGCAGAAAAGGCGTTCCGGTCTCCGCTCATTTCTTTTCTCGTTGGCTTTTGCATGCTATCGGCAGCTGTTACGAGCGCGGCGGGTTTATCGCTGGCGTTTGCGGGTGATTACCTAGCGGCGTTCATCCGTGTATCGCCTCACATCGCAGCCCTACTGTTCCTTCTCGTTATCGCGCTCTTAAATGCGAGGGGAATTAGAGAGTCTTTGGGAGCCAACCTGGTGATGACAGTCATTGAGCTGTCGGGTCTTCTTTTGGTCGTTGTTGCCGCTGCTTGGTATTTCCGTACAGGCGAAGCGGAATTGGGTCGCAGCCTGGAGTTCAAGCCGGGGATCAGCCCGATGTTAGCCGTTTTGGGCGCGGCATTGATCGCCTTCTATTCTTTTGTAGGATTCGAAACATCCGCCAATCTCGCGGAAGAAATTCGAGACGTACGAAAAGTTTATCCGCGCGCATTATTTGCCGCATTGCTAAGGAAACTCTGAAAAAGACTTTCTGATTTGGCAAAATACCGCGACCCCACCCACCGAGTTTCCCGATGAAGCAGATGACCTTCGCCGACGCCGAGTACGCTGGCAAGCGCAAGCAAACCCGCAAGGAGTTGTTCCTGATCGAGATGGATCGGGTGGTGCCGTGGAAGGGCTTGATTGCTTTGATCGAGCCACATTATCCGAAAGGTGAAGGTGGCCGTCCGGCCTACCCGTTGATGGCGATGCTGCGTGTGCATCTGCTGCAGAACTGGTTCGGCTACAGCGATCCAGCGATGGAGGAAGCGCTGTACGAAACCACGATCCTGCGCCAGTTTGCCGGGCTGAACCTGGAGCGCATCCCCGACGAAACCACCATTCTCAACTTCCGCCGCTTGCTGGAGAAACACGAGCTGGCGGCCGGCATCCTCGCTGTCATCAATGGCTATCTGGGCGACCGCGGCCTGTCGCTGCGCCAGGGCACCATCGTCGATGCAACGCTGATCAATGCGCCCAGTTCGACCAAGAACAAGGACGGCAAGCGCGACCCGGAAATGCACCAGACCAAGAAGGGAAACCAGTATTATTTTGGCATGAAGGCCCACATCGGCGCCGATGACGAATCGGGTCTGGTGCACAGCGTAGTGGGCACGGCGGCCAATGTGGCGGATGTCACCCAGGTGGACAAATTGCTGCATGGCGACGAAAACGTGGTCTGCGCCGATGCAGGCTACACCGGTGTCGAAAAGCGGCCCGAGCATGAAGGACGTGAAGTTATCTGGCAGGTGGCGGCACGCCGCAGCACCTACAAAAAACTCGATAAGCGCAGCGTGCTGTACAAAGCCAAGCGCAAGATTGAAAAGGCCAAGGCTCAGGTGCGCGCCAAGGTCGAGCATCCGTTCCGGGTAATCAAGCGCCAGTTCGGTTACACCAAGGTGCGCTTTCGCGGCTTGGCCAAAAACACGGCGCAACTGGTGACACTGTTCGCTCTGTCGAACCTGTGGATGGCGCGCCGACATTTACTGACGAATGCAGGAGAGGTGCGCCTGTAATGCGGGAAATGGCCACCGGAGTGGGGTCCGGGTGGCGAAAACGTAAGAAATACTCGTCGAATTGATTGTTTTTTGATCATTTGGCGAGTTTAAAAGTTGCGCTAGGTGGTATGCCGGGGAAATACATGGCTACTTCAGACCATCCCTAACCACCGGAGTCGTCTACATGGCTGTCGGCGTCGCGGCATCTTCCGTACTGCCCATGGAAAAACTTGTGGCAACCTCGGCTCCTCTTCTTGAAGTGGTTCGGGCGTCAGGTTTAAACATTCCGCCTCGCGTCTTCGCGTTCATTGCACTGATCGCGGTAGCCAACGGCGCGCTGTTAACCATGATAATGGCGAGTCGCCTTACTTATGGCATGGCCTGTCTAGGACTTTTGCCGACCGCCTTGAGCAAGGTGCTGCCTCGGCGACGCACCCCTTGGATCGCGGTCATCGCTACCACCCTTGTAGCAATCGCACTCACGCTGACGGGAACGCTAGCTACATTGGCCGAAACCGTCGTCCTGCTCCTGCTGTTTGTATTTTTCAGCACTAATTTGTCCGTGTTAATCCTGCGCCGCGACGAGGTTGCGGAAAATCACTTTCGGGTGCCGACGTGGGTTCCGGTACTTGCTATCGTCTCGTGCCTGGTGCTGCTCAGTCAGCAAAGTCTGGAGACTTGGATGCGGGGAGGGGGCTTGATTCTGATAGGCATGCTGCTTTTTGTCTGTTCAAGAGTGGCACTGCCGGCGCCAGTGGAGCCTGGCTGATCTTGTAAGCGCTTCGCCGGTCTATCGCAGCGTAAAGCTCGTCGAAGTCATAGGAGTGCGGGCTGGGTGCAGTTGTATCAGGTGCGTCCAATGCCTAGGATCGTTGATTCTGAGGAACACTGGAACACCACCCGATCAATCGTCTGGCATGGCTGCATGCGTGAACATCGGCGCGAGCGGGGAGCACACCAACTCAATCCGCGTGCTCACAGATTGCTCACGGACGGGAAGCCACCTCGTCCAAGTGCCGCAGCAGTGCCAGAGGATCCTCGTAGACGCGGAGTGCCCCAGCGCGTTCAAGCTCTCCGGTGTCGTAACCACCAGAAAGCAGGCCTATACCGGTGGCCTTACAGCGGCGTGCGGCGAGCATGTCCCAGATGGCGTCGCCGATCACCAGGCAATCTTCGATGGGTACATTGAGTTTGCTTGCAGCGGCGAGGAAAAGGTCGGGGTCGGGCTTGCCGTACTTCACGTCATCACGGGTAATGAGATTGACCTCAGCGATATCCAAGCCCAATGCCTTCAGATTTATTGCTGCAGTATCCATCCCACCGCTGGTAGCGATGCACCATTTGAGCTGATTGCGGTTTAAGGTATCGAGAAGCTCTACAGCGCCAGGAAGAGCGGTTATCTGGCCTTGCAGATCCTTGTAGGCTTTATCATGTTTATCGCTCAGCCTTTTGGCCTGGTCTGATTTGATTTCCAAGCCGGTCTCACGGGCTAACGTCTTAAGCATCAGTCCACCGCTCATACCGATTTTTCTGTGAATACGCCACATGGCCAACGGTATGTCTTCTGAGTCGAGCGCGGTTTTCCACGCGAAAACATTCTGGTAAACGCTATCAGTCAACGTGCCATCCAGATCAAATATGAATGAGGTTTGCTGGCGCATACGTGACACCTCCGTTAAGCAAATTTCAGGTAGTAGATGTCGCGTATTGGAAATATTGGTCGCATCGAATACCTAGTGAGTTGACGTTAATCCTTAAGTCTTTCCAAGTCGGCTGGGCCGGGTTCCACACGTGGTTCGTCGCCAAGAAACTTATCTTCCCTAACGACCCGTTCGTCATCTGTTAAACCCGTTTTAGACACGTCTGAGACAAGAGCAGAATCCTCCAGTGCTTTGCTTTTTTTTGATGAAGCGGAGCTTCTTTCATTCATGAGATTTCTCCTCGACCCTCGAAATTTGAAGCGCTCAATTTTTCGAAAGCACATGGTCTGAGTCGTTCCTTCTTTCGCAGATCTCGAAGCGGAGAAACCGCAGCGCATGAATGCCGCTGTGGTTTCCATCGCCTTACTTCCGCCTTGAGCCGAGGGTTAATCAGACTTATGAAGCAAGCTGAACCATTCAGCATAAGGGGAGTTAGTGACCCGGAACCTATTGAAATCAGGACTGCCATCAGCCCACCAAACAGGGCCCCGCTCACCAAGTGCTACTTAGGCGAGTTGTACCTTTTCCCGAGCGGGCTTTAGCTGCGATTCGTCTTCCGAATCCTTTGCTCTCTTCACCTCGCGTCGAGCTGCCATGAGTGCATCGACAAGACGCTGGCGCACGTCCTCTTCCAATGACGGGTTTGAACAGCGCCACAGCAGCCCTTTGACAACGAAGTAACGACCGTCAGGTGTTACTGGATGCATTTCGTCACCTCAGATCTTTCCAAGGGCGCTTCTCCAGGGAGTTCACGGAGGACGACTACCTCAGCTTTCGAATGGGAAGGCGTTTAGCTTGTTTGACCCCAAACAGTATTCCCAGTAATAGCGCTGCGCCCGCCGCCAGGAGTATGGGATAGGGGTGTTTACCTGACATCCAGACGCCCTCAACTCCGTGTTGATCGCTTGGCGAAATAGGGCGATGTCCCGATGACGATGGATTACGACTGATCGGAATGTCATAGGGATCGATCTCTGCTTCGTAAGGCATTTCGTTTAAAGGTAAATGCGCACCGTCTGCGAGAATTAGGGTGAGATTTTCGACCGTGCCGGCGAGTCGATTGGGGAATACTGGCTCACCAGTGGGGTCAAGCTCATCGTAATAAAACTGCTGACCTTCCAGCCAGCCTATGGCCGTCATCAATTCGGGGCCAAGGTAATATTTCCCGTCGAGGAAGAAGCCTGGGAAATGTCGTGTGCGTTCGAGACTTTCTACGATGTAACGCTCGCCTGCCTTCATACCGGTTGCTGGGTTAATCATGATGAAGCCCTCAGATTCGCTGGTGTTGCGATAGAGGATGGGGTGTGGCGCAACGTTCCATCGAGATGACTGAAAGGCTGAGTGGCAGGGAGGTGACGGTCGGTAAGCCAATAAATCGAACACTCGAAATACAAACCCTCTCCAAGCTACATGCCCCCACCATTGAGGGTACTGAGAGGTGTGTATGAATAGCGATCCAAAGCTGCAAGGCGGGATGGGTGAGGATGACCCTATGCCGACATCGCCTGATCCACTGAGCCCAGGCCGCACCGAAGTTGATCCAATGAAAGAGGAAGGAGTTGACGAACTTCCGGATAACGAAGGTGAGCGCCCGCTTGATGATGACGACGTCGGGCTCGACCCTGAGCGTGTGCGGGAGGAGACGGATAATGCGGTGATGGACAATCAGCAGGATCCGCGCTAACCCTTGGACACCCCTTCCGCGATCCTCAAGTGAGTTGGCCTGGAGGGCGAACTCGGATGGATAGC
Organism: Pseudomonas sp. m6p; assembly: GCF_055760375.1. NCBI lineage: Bacteria > Pseudomonadati > Pseudomonadota > Gammaproteobacteria > Pseudomonadales > Pseudomonadaceae > Pseudomonas > Pseudomonas sp. m6p. Next base: position 2,302,307 of record NZ_CM147084.1, on the reverse strand, counting down.
ATGCAGAGCTGGACAGTTGATTCCATATTTGGCGCAAAAAAAGACCCGCGATGGGGGGGGCGGGCCGGGAATCACTAAAGGAGCTGTTACAACCGTACACCTGCAAATGTGAAATTATCGTGACGGGTGTTTCACCGTTTTTCAGAACCAAGATTATTCAATGATACGGGAGTGGCCTTCTGTAGCGAGCTCGGCAGCTGGCCTTCCAGTTCGGGGAGCGCTGCTTCTACAAGGGGCCACTTGGTCGCGAAGCTCTGATTTTCTGTCGGAGCAGAAAGCTTGTGATGCAGATATTCGATCTGCTGCTCTACAAAATGAGCTGAGTACGCTGCGGTTGAGATGACGACTGCTACTCCTAGAATGGCAATCGTCCTGAAGGCTGACATGGCGCTTCCTTGTCTGGCTACATCGGCTCAATCATAGTTCGTCCCGAAAGCGAGGAACAAGATAAGCGAGAAGCAATTGACTTGTTCATGCTGGACGGACAGTTGGAACCGATGCCTATGACTGACGTAGCCGCAAGATTGCGTCCGTAATCCCCTGAGCGTTCCTGTCTAACGTTTCCATGGCAGTGAGGGCATTGATCGCAGAGTTCCCCGCTCCGTTGTTCGAAAGCCACGTCGTAACCTCTTCAATGGCCGCGCAAATTGCATGCTGGTTATGCAGAAGCAACGTAAGAGCGTCAGCTGCAGCTACGTTTGCTTGAAAGCTATCGTGCATGGACTCGTCCTTAAATGAAAACAGCTGAGCTTGCAGATTACGGGTGATTTTAGGATCTAACCGCTCATCTCCCATGAAGTCCAACAAATTTGAGATTACACCTTAGAACATCCTGTGTTGCAGTCATCAGAAAATGCTCCAGATGCGGTATGCTCAATTTCTTCACTTTCTCCATCAGCACGCGCAGCCAATGCATTTGATTCCTTTGAATTTGATCGCACTGATGCTGCTTGCCCTAATGCTGGAGTCCTAATGATTGCGCAACGTATCACTGATCCATGCGATTCGCCGGAACGTCTTGCCGTACTGCATGGATATGAGATCCTCGACACCCCGCGCGAGTCCGATTTCGACGAATTGGTAAGTTTGGCTGCTTCCATCTGTGATGCGCCTATCTCAGTGATAAACCTGATCGATAGCCATCGGCGGTGGTTCAAGGCGGAAGTCGGATTGGGGATAAGTGAAACGCCATTGGACGTTTCCATCTGTCGTCATGTCCTTCTCCTACCAGGTGTCACCGTCATACCGGATCTGCGAGATGATCGTAAGCGTCCGAACTACACCGCCTTGCAACTCAAACCTTAATCCGTTTAAGCCACTGATTCACGCGCTCGCACTCAAATGCCGCCGGATCAAAAACATCGCCATGCCATTCAACCATGTCTTCATGCTCTGGATGATTGGGGTTGCCCATGGCCTCCAGAAAGTCCTCATAACCAGGCCCGCCACCCACGTCTTCCGGTGGGCAAGCATTGGCGCCATCGATGCAGTACGGCACCTGAGGACACGCAACCGCCGGTAACGTCTTTTCGACCTTGATACTGTGATGCCAACTGTCACCAAAGTCGTAGAGATAATTAAATGTCCGCTTTCCGCTCAGCGCCTTGATCAGCGTTTTACGGGCTTCAGGGTTTACCGTCGGCCCCCAACCATCAGGGTCGGGCATGCCGTAATTCTCACCGGCAATTTCAAACTCATGCAGATGGCTATCACTCCAGCCCATCACGACCTGGATGACATGGTGCAGTTTGCCCAAGGTGATGTTTTCAGGCACCGCGAACCGACGCCAGATCGTCGGAGTGATCCACTTCAGCTCAATGTGCAGCAGCAACAGGTCGGGGGCGGGTTTGGGTAAACGGACAGTTTTAACCATGGATCAGGCAGCCTCGCAGAATTCAGTCAGTGTGAGAGAAACGTTCCAGGGCAGCAGTTCGTCGACCCGATTGATTGGGTAGTCGGCGATGCGCTCCAGCACGTGTGTCAAATAGGCTTGCGGGTTCAGGTCGTTGAGCTTGGCCGAACCCACCAGGCTGTAAATCGCAGCCGCTCGTTCTCCGCCGGCATCGGAACCGGCAAACAGGTAGTTTTTGCGGCCCAGCGCGACGGCGCGCAGCGCCCGTTCGGCGGCGTTGTTGTCGATTTCGATTCGGCCGTCATCGCAGTAGCGCGTTAAAGCCTGCCACCGGTTGAGGGCATAGAGGATTGCACCGCCCAATGTCGATTTTTTCGACAGTTGAGCCAGCGTCTGGTTAAGCCACGCGTGCAGGTGCTCCAGCAGTGGACTCGCCCGACTTTGCCGAACCGTTTTTCTATGATCTGGCGGTTGTCCGCGGATCTCGCTTTCGATGGCATACAGGGCCGCAATCCGTTGCAGCGCCTCACTGGCAAGTGGTGAAGCCTGGTCTTTGTAGACATCGTAAAACTTGCGGCGGGCGTGAGCCCAGCAGGCGGCTTCCTGAATGCTGCCTGCAGCATACAGCTGAGCGAAACCGGCGTAGCCGTCAGCCTGCAAGATCCCGCTGAAGCTCTTGAGATGAGCACGGGGATGTTGCCCCTTGCGATCCGGGGAGTAGGCAAACCAGACCGCCGCCGGTGTCGTGTAACCGGCAGGTCGGTCGTCCCGCACGTATGTCCATAGGCGAGCCGTTTTGGTTTTGCCGTTGCCCGGCGCAAGTACACCAATCGGCGTGTCGTCGGCATGAACTTTATGGCCGCTCATGACATGACGCTCAAGGGTGTTGATCAGCGGCCTGAGCAATTGACTGCTCTGGCCGACCCAGTCGGCCAGAGTTGAGCGCTCCAGATCCACGCCCTCACGGGCGTAGATCTCGGATTGCCGATACAGCGGCAAATGGTCAACAAACTTGGAGACCAGCACGTGGGCCAGTAGCCCAGGGCCTGCAAGGCCTCGGGCTATCGGGCGACTCGGTGCCGGCACCTGAGCGATGTGCTCGCAGCAGCGGCAAACCCACTTGGGGCGAACATGGCGGATCACTTTGAAACGCGCTGGGACGTACTCCAGCACCTCAGACACATCCTCCCCCAAATGGCGAAGTTTCCCACCGCAACCGGAGCATTGCGATTCGGGCTGATGGACGTGAATTTCGCGAGGCAGGTGTTCAGGCAACGGCTTGCGCCGAGAGACGACGCGAGGGGGCGGTTCGATTGGTGGTGTCAGTTCAGTCTGGCTGACTTGCAACTCTTCAAGGCTCAACTGGAGTTGGTCGATCATGGCGTCCAGTTGCTCGGAACTGCGACCGAACTGCATACGACGCAGCTTGGCGATCATCATTTTCAAGCGCTCAATCTCTGCCCGCTGGGCAGAGACCAGAGCCTTCAAGGCTTGAAGATCGTTAGGCAAAGAGTCGGTCGCGAGCGTCATGACCGAATGTTACTTGGGATTTTTTCAGCGTGGCAAGTCAGACCGCGAGGATGGGTGCTGTACGAATTGGCCTGCGCCAATCAATGCCTTCCAACAGCATCGACAACTGCGCAGCCGTCAGCGACACGCTGCCGCTGGTTGCTTGCGGCCAGACAAAGCGTCCTTGTTCCAACCGTTTGCAAAACAGACACAACCCGTCGCCGTCCCACCATAGCAATTTGATCCGGTCACCGCGCCGTCCGCGAAAAGCAAAGATCTGACCGGAGAACGGATCGGCTTCAAGCTGAGTCTGCACCAGTGCGGCTAAACCGTCGAAGCCACGGCGCATGTCCGTGACGCCGGCAGCGATCCAGATGCGGGTTCCAGCGGGCGGAGCAATCATCGCAGTAACTGCTGCAAGATGAGTTGCAGGGTCTGCGGGTCAGGCGTGCCAGTGATGCGCAGCTTGGCTTTTCCCGCCTCAACAACGATCACGGAATGACACTCAGGCGGTGACTGAATGACTTGCGGTAAATCTATTGGCGCCTCGATCACCTGGACAGGCAAAAGCGTTGCACTCTGGCTGGCCGGGCCGAACAAGCCCTCTTGATATTGCTGCCGCCAGCGAAAGACCAGGTTGGCATTGACGTCATGCTCACGAGCGATCAACGACACGGAGGCGCCAGGCTGGAACGTGGCTTCGACAACTTTGCGTTTGAACTCTGGCGGGAAGTTGGGGCGACGACCGGGTCGACGGGCTGGGGCAATGATATCCAAGATAGTGTCCACTAAAAAATGGTGTCCACTATCTTGGCCAATTCGGAGGGCTGTCAGCAGAGGGTGCTGGCCGGACGGTTACAGATGATCCACGGATGAGTTCCAATCCTCTCGTGACGGCGGATGAAGGTCTGCGCTTCTACGCTGGCTGCTTATTGGAAACACCGGATGGCTATGGTCTAGAGACTCTATGCATCCTCGACCGTCAGCCAAGAGAGTTAACCCCGCAACAAAAGTTCGCCCTTGCAACGCTGGCGAAGCAGGTAATGGCTCAGTTGGAGTTGAGACGGTCGCTAAAGCAGAAGAGTCGACTTCTTGAACAGAAGGACATGCTTCTCAAGGAGATCAACCATCGAACGAAGAACCACCTGCAGCTGATCATTGGCTTGATTCAGTTACAGATACGCCAGTTGGCAGATCCGCAGGCGCGGGCAGCACTCGTCGATACCAGTAGAAGAATCACCAGCATCGCGGCAGTGCATGAAAAGCTGTATCAGGCTGATCAAGTGGAAACCGTGAACGCGGGAATTTACTTGTCTGAGTTGATAGACGGCCTACGTGGCTCAGCATCCCTCCATACGAGCTTCGCAATCGATATGGAGGACGTAATTCTGCCGCTGGATAGAGCAATACCTTTGGCTCTAGTCCTGAATGAGCTAGTCACCAACGCCCTTAAATATGCTTATCCAGACAAGGCAACCGGCGAGGTATTTGTTGAGTTAAAGGCGTCCACTGACCAGGTACTGTTGAGAGTGACTGACAGAGGGAGGGGACTTCCGGAAGGGTTCGATCTCAAAAAGCACTCGTCGGTAGGAATGAAGATTATCAAGTCGCTGACACGCCAGCTTCGTGGCGAAATTTCGATGCTGAACCAACATCCTGGACTGCAATGCTCTCTAGAATTTCCACGTTGAGGAGAGAGGGCGCTACACAGCTTTTGCTAACGACCAACCAGGCTCAATTATAAGAATGTTAGCGAAAATTGCTTACCTCACCGGTCGCTTTAGGGGCGGGCCGATTGGGCCCCAATCGATGAGGGTAACAAGAAGGCACTAGCTCAGTTGCTCTCTTTCCGCAGGCTACTTCAATGCCCTCACCTTTGCAGACCTCCAAGGTCAGAGTCAGGCGATTTAGATTGAAGAGGTATTTCAGCAGAAATCGTCTCATCCGTACCGGCAGTACCGAGATCGACCTGATCATTCTCACCTAGAGAGCTGTACTGATCCCGGAGCTTGCGTAGGTCTCTCGAGCCCATTTTATCAAGGCATAACGTCGCGTTTTGTGCGTCCTTAGTTGCCCGAATCAGTTCGTCGATCTTCAGATGTAGAATGTCATTGTCGCGGTTTTGCGTGTTCTGGATCAGAAACACCATTAGGAACGTGATGATGGTTGTCGACGTATTGATGATCAGCTGCCACGTGTCGTTGTAATGAAAATACGGCCCCGTGAGCGCCCATACTCCGATCAAAGCGATTGCTAGCAGGAAGGTTTTTGAGCTGCCTGCCCAGTTGGAAAGGGCTTGGCAGAATCGTGCGAATTTCATGATTGCTAACTCTAGTTGTAGGTAAGAACTAGACAACCGGTACGCCTGAAATACTTTATTACAATTCGACCTTTCGTCGGCATCTCGAACCTCCAAATCGTTTCCATGCACCTAAAATCTAGCGAAAGAAACGTCTGATATAGGAGCGCCGTAACCTAATTCCGCGCAACTTAGACGAAGGACTTTTGACGCTCATCACCCTCTTTGAACTCTAGCCTGAGCTGCCCCGTCCTTTGATATGAGGGGCTCAGGGCAATTCTGCTGTGTAGTCTCATTAAACGTTTTCACACGGAAAGCGAGGGGCCACATGAATACTTCAGACAGCAGGGCGGGATCCCAGGCCGACGATTCTGCAGACCTTAAACCAGGACAAGACTTTCAGCATTTGAAGGAGGATGTCACCGAAGCACTCGGTGGAGCTAGGGAGCAGGCCGATGCGCAGTTCGGCCAATATCGCGACACCGCTGCCGATCAAATCGAGGCATTGGCCCAAGGTGCGAAAAGCTTTGTCTCCGAGCTGGAGGACAAGGACACACTGGGCATGTCCGACTATCTCACCGATATGGCCGAGTCGATGACAGGCCTCGCCGGGAACCTGCGCGGCAAGAGCGCCGAGCAGCTCTTGCATGACGCCGCCGATCTGGCCCGCAACAACCCCGCACTGTTTATCGCCGGCAGCGTGGCCATCGGCTTCGGATTGTCGCGGTTTTTGAAGGCCGGCACCTCGGCGGCGGCCACCGTCAGTGCGGATCACCACGATCCAGCCGCAGGCCGCTCGACGCCGCCCTCGGGAGGTTATGGCGTGCATCGGCCCTATGAAACGTCCACCGATCCGAACCCGGGACTCGCGACCGGCATCACCCCTGCGTCCCCCGGTGAACACGACCATCCCACCGACTTTGCCGGTGCATCAGCGGCGGTTTCGCCCAGCACCAAAGGAGCATTGTGATGAACAGAGACGATCCTGATCTCCCGGGAACCAGACCCTTGGCGCCCACGGACGATGCTTCCGTGGTGGGCCTGTTGCGGCAGTTGTCCCGCGAAGTCCCCGCGTTGTTCACCAAGGAATTGGCGCTGGCCAAAGTCGAACTTCAGACCAGCCTCAACACACTCAAGGCCGGCATCGCGGCGGTGGCGGGCGGTGCGATTGTGTTCCTCGCGGGCTTCATCATTCTGCTGATGGCGGCGGTTTACGGCTTGAGCCTGTTCATGGCGCCGTGGCTAGCAGCGCTGATCGTCGGCGTGGTGGTGATGATCATCGGCTTCGCCATGCTGCAGTCGGGCAAAAAACAGTTTGAGCCATCCCACTTCAAACCTGACCGGACACTCGATGCCTTGAACAAGGATCAGGAAGCGCTGCGGAGGAAAGTCTCATGAACACTGAACTGGATATCGAATCGCAAAAGAGCCCTGAACAGATCGAGCGGGAAATCGACGCGCAACGCGCCAGTATCGGCAACATCGTCGACAAGCTGGAAAGCAAATTCACCCCCGGCCAGATGTTCGATCAAGCGTGGGGCATGATGCAGAACAACGGCTCAACCTTTATCAGCAATCTCGGCACCAGCGTGCGCAACAACCCGGTGCCCGCCGTGCTGACCTCGGTCGGGTTGCTCTGGTTGATGATGAGCCAGAACCGGCCACCGGTGCCGCAACCAACCTATCGCTCCGGGCCTGATCAGGACAAGGCCAGCGAGTGGGCCGATGGTTTGGCTGAGGGCTTGGGCAGTGCCCGCGAGCACATGCACCAGACCGCCGATTCGATTAAAGGGGGCTACCAGTCGCTCAAGGGCAAGGCCGCCCACTTAGGAGAAAACGTTGGCGCTGCGGGTGAAAATCTCAGCCACGCCATGCACGACGTCGGTGATCGGCTGACGCGTAATTCCCAGGTATTGGGGCAGCAATTCAACCAGTTGCTCAGGGAACAACCCTTGGTGGTGGCCGCTGCCGGTATCGCGCTGGGAGCCTTGCTAGGCGCAGCACTGCCGACGACCCAAACCGAACAACGCTACATGGGTCGCACCAGTGCTGGGCTGGTCGACAAGGTGAAAAAGCACGCGCAAGAGGGTTATGAAGCGGTACGCGACACAGTGACGAAAACCACTGATCAGCCGGGCGCGCAATCTGCGGCTGAAGAAACACGCACCACCACGTCGGCGAGCGCAGATCTTTCTCAAGGTTTGGGCACCTCCTAACCGCGCGGCATCGGGAGGCCCGCAATAGGCCTCCCACCTTTGTTTCAGGTCATGCGGTTTTTCGTCCGGCACGTTGAACCTTATTCAACTCCGGTTGCTCAACCGGGAAATGTTCGGGGTGAGCGAGATGAGCGCTTTTAAGAATCAACTGACATTTGCACAGGAAACTAAATTACTCGCTTTGGATGCCTGGCATCGCGCATTGGAAAATTTTGAATTGCGGATGGAATGCCCAGACGCCTATCACGATGAACTGCTGCGCCAGTCGGATGAAATGGATCGTTTGGGAATTCTGACTTGGGACGAGTGGCGCGACCTGAGACGAGAAGCAGACGACGCGTACCTGCGTGCTGTCGCTGGAGACGATTACCACTGAGGTTATTTAGGCCATGTCTATCGCCGGCGACACTGTTCAGTACCTGCGGGATCACGCATTGATGATCACAACAGCGGAATCGTGTACGGCGGGAAAAATTGTCACGCTGTTATCCGAGGTGGAGGGCAGCGGCGAATTTATTGAGTGTGGTTACGTCGTTTACTCGCCCCAAGCTAAAGAGCGTCTACTCCATGTCAGCCCTCAAACTATCGAAACCTCCAACCTCACCAGTGTCGAGGTGGCTAGAGAAATGGCTACGGGGGCCTTACGTGATAGCACCGCAAATGTCGCAATCGCAACTACCGGAATACTGGGGCCGAACGATGTTGATGGCATCCCTGCAGGCACAATCTGTTTTGCTTGGGCGTTTCAGGCGGATGATGACTGCTATGTCTTCAGTCATGAACACAGGTTCTCCGGAGGACGTTGTCAGGTTCAGGCAGAGGCGACGGAATATGCGTTGCAGTGGCTACCGCATTTTCATCGTCGTGCGCACGCTGGCGAGAAGGCTGAAGCCTAATGAACGAAGACTCCGATAACGCAGACCTGAGAAGCCGTGAACATCCGATTCGCGAGGATATGCCCTACCAATTGAAGGTCTGGCGTTTCGAGCGCGTTGGCTGGTACGTATTGGTTTTAGTCGTTTTGATGGGGTTGATGGGCGTCTTTTCCAGAGGCTTGCTCAGTTCAAGAGATGTCCGCAGTGAGGACGGTAAAGTCAGAGTGGAATATGAAATGTTCCATCGCAATGGCTCGACCAACTCGATGAAAATAACTTTGAGTTCGACGCCAGATTCTCAGGCGGAGCTGGAGCTCGCAGGTCAGCTATTGGAGGGCTTCAGTATCGAAACTCTACAACCCGAACCTCTGCGCTCAAGAAGTTCTTCACAAGGCATCAGGCTCTGGCTACAGACCGACCTTGATGGTCAAGCGACGCTATATATCACCCTGCGAGGGGATGGCCTTGGCTTCTACCGCAGTCAAGTCTCTTCACCGGGCACCAATGGCATAAAACTTGTGCAGTTCATTTTCCCTTAGGTGATTCATGGATTCGGTTTTGCGTGCTGGTGCGATGTATGTGGCTCTCATGGTGCTCTTCAAGATCGCTGGGCGGCGCTCCTTGGCGGAACTGACAACCTTCGATTTCATTCTGCTACTGATGATCGGTGAGGCGACTCAGCAAGCCCTACTGGGCGATGATTTTTCGCTCACTAATTCTGTGATCGTCATCGTCACACTTGTCGCCATCGATGTTGGCTTGTCCCTTCTTAAACAGCGCTCGCAGTGGATCTCACGGCTGATTGATGGCGAGCCGACCATAATCGTCGAGAACGGAAAACTTCTCCACGAACGCCTGCGTCGTGCGCGTTTGCTAGAAGCGGATGTGATGGAGGCTGCACGTTCCAGCCAAGGCATTGAGAAGCTGGAAGAGATCAAGTTCGCAATCCTAGAGCGCAACGGCAAGATCTCCGTCATTGCCCGAGAAGACTGAATCGCGTGCGTCAATAGGCACTTGCGGAATTACTTGAACACCTCTGGATTCGGGGGGCCTAATCATTATCAATCTGAGGAGGGCTTAACCATGTCGGAAGCTACCAGCTATTTCGCAATTGCCGTCGCGGTGATCATTTTGCTCGTTGATCTGTGGGCTATCGTAAGCGTGTTTCGCAGCGACAAGACGGTGGGAGTCAAAGCCGGTTGGGCTATCGGGCTCATCATCTTCCCAGTCATTGGTTTAATTGTTTGGGGTGTTGCGGGGCCCCGTGGGATCAAAGAAGGCCCTTCGTCGCCAGAACACAGTAAGGGGTAGTCAGCATCCGTCTGTCGTTAGCGCAGAAGGTTTTTGAAATTTACCCAGATGCATTTGCTTCAGATGATTGTGGGTTGGCATTCGGTCTCTTACCGAGTGAATCGCAGCCCGTATTCGCCTGAGGAGAATGTCATGTTTCTACATAACAAACGACTTCAATACACCGTGCGGGTTGCCCAGCCAAATCCTGGGTTAGCAAATTTATTACTGGAGCAGTTTGGGGGAGCTCAGGGCGAGCTTGCAGCCGCCTCACGCTACTTCACCCAAGCCTTGGCAGAAGATGATCCAGGCAGAAAAGATCTGCTTATGGATATCGCCACCGAGGAGCTCAGTCACCTTGAGATCGTCGGGTCGATCATCGTGATGTTAAACAAGGGTGCCAAAGGACAAATGGCTGAAGGTGTGGAGGAAGAAGGAGAGCTGTATCGCGCCATTAATGGTGCCGGCAACGACTCTCACATCACCAGTTTGTTGTATGGCGCGGGTGCTCCGTTGACTAACTCGGCGGGCGTACCTTGGTCAGCAGCTTACGTCGACACCATCGGCGAACCCACAGCAGACATGCGCTCAAATATCGCCGCTGAGGCGAGAGCGAAAATTGTCTATGAACGGTTGATGAATGTTACCGATGATCCGGGTGTGAAAGAGGCCCTAGGATTTCTGATGACGCGTGAAATCGCCCACCAGTTATCTTTCGAAAAAGCGCTGCACGCCATCCAACCAAATTTCCCTCAGGGCAAACTGCCGGGCATGCCGGAGTTCACCAACGTCTACTTCAACATGTCAAAGGGCGAAGGCAGCACTCGCGGCCCTTGGAACGAAGGGGACGATTGGGACTTCGTGGAAGATCCGGCGCCTGCAGTGGATGGTGGGGACGGCACCGCCTCTGTGCAATTGAGCGCTGAGGACGAAACGCTGCTCATGGATATGAAAGCAAGGACGATGTCCGACCCAGACAGCAATCCGATCACAGGGGCGGACTTAGGGGCGGGGGTACAAGGCGAACCTCAACCTTGAAGAGCAGCCGCACGTCCTCTGGCGTGCGGTCTTCCATCTATTCAGAGGGGAATCACATCATGGTTAACAAAAAATCAGCGCGTCGGAATTTAACTGGCCCTGAGATGCTCTTTGCCACCAGCGTCGCTTACGAACGTGACGCGCAACGCGTATCCAAACAGTTCCTACGGTCGCTTTCCGTATCTACTGAAAAGTACGATTCAAAAAAATAGGAGGTATCCGTGCCCGATCCGTTGACCTCATCAGGCGCACCGCCTCGCTCCTGGTTCACCCGGTTCTCAGGAACTGGGTGGGGCGGGCGCGCCTTCTGGTCAATTTTGATTTGCGTAACATTGTTCTTACTCATATGCGGGTATGGCGCCTTTGTCGGCGCCAACAAACAAAATCTGCACTTCGCTTTTCTCGGTGGCATGTCGGGTTTCGCTGCGACGGCCATGGGAGCTGTCTTGGCGATTGCGTTACGAGACATCGCCGCCCGTACTCAAGACACCATGTTGGGCTTCGCCGCCGGCATGATGCTGGCCGCCAGTTCCTTACTGCTTTGGGTTAGCTCCAGCCTTTTGTCTGTCCTCCGAAAAATATTCGGAACACGTCTCAAACGAGGTTGGTCAGTCTTCATGCACGGCAAGTTTTGCAATGCATGTTGATCCCATGCGGACGCCCATCGGGCGACGCCAATACTGACCAGAAGGAAGTTTGGAAATGGCTAGAAAAACTGTCGAAGACTTGTTTATCCATGAACTCTCTGACGTTTACAGTGCGGAAAAACAAATTACCAAAGCATTGCCGCGCTTGGCGAAAGCAGCGACTAATCCACTGTTGGCGGACGCGTTTACGTCCCACTTGGAGGAGACCCATGGGCAGATTGAGCGCATTGATCAGTTGGTGGAACTCACCGGTATTAAACTGAAACGTATGAAGTGCGTGGCCATGGAGGGGCTCGTCGAAGAATCGAAAGAGCTGCTCGAAGAAATCGACCAAGGAGCCGTGCTCGACGCTGCACTAATCGGTGCGGCTCAAAAAGTGGAGCACTATGAAATTGCCGCCTACGGCACACTGATAGCGATGGCCAAGCATCTCAAACTCGATGACGCGGCGGCTCTTCTAGCTGCGACCCTTGCCGAAGAGAAAGGGGCTGATGAGAAGCTGAGCAAGATCGCAGAGCAGGGCGGTAATCAAGCTGCGACCTTGGAAAAGAAACGCTAAAAGGTTTGTAAAGATCCGCTGCTTGGTGACGATGGCAACATCGTCACCTCTTTTTCCAAAGCATCGGCTTCATCACCTCAGGAACCATCCGATTTGCCGAGAATTCTGACCTCCCAATTGAGCGATACTGAGCTCACTGCGCGCGATGCGGAGATGTTCGGATCTCCTAAAGAGCGTCTGGATTTCTACCGTCGCGAGATTCAGTACGAGACAAGCATTCTTTCCAATCGAACGAACGCGTATCTGACTGCGCAATCCTTTCTGGTAATTGCTTTTGTGTCCTGCATGGCCAACGTAAATCCGGAATGGGGGAAGCTATTTACCTTAGTAGTGCCTGCCTTCCTAGCGCTGCTAGGAATTCTTAGCTCACTGAATGCTTGGCCTGGGATTCGCGCAGCGTATGACATCATCGATCATTGGTATTACAAGCAAAGCGAGCTGCTGCGAAGTGAGCCAGTGATGGGGTTGGCGTATGACGAGTCGCCTTTGTTTTGCGAGCGCGAATCCACTCACAAGGGATACCGAAAGGCGCTACTTTTCTCAGTTCGTACGCCTTGGATTTTTGCGACGTTTTGGGTATTGCTCGCCGGCTGGGCAATCTATATTCAAACCTCCAATCCTGGAGCATAACCCCCCACTACATCAGAATAGTGCGTTCGCCATGGCCCTCCATCTTCAATAAGGACATCGATCACATAGTAGGGATTGATCCCTTCGCAGACGGCATGATTGACCTCTATTCGGGGTACACCCATCTGATTGAGCATCTTAAGTCACTTCTTTGCGCAATTAGTCGCCAAGGGTTTTGGCCTTCCGCAGCTAGGTCTATGCCTCATTCCATTCCAAGATCGCGGTTTCGCGCCATTTAACTTCAGTCACACCGTAACGCTCAGCTTGAGGTTTTGACACGACCTTCAAGGGTGGTCGACCTGGTTTAGGAATTGGGGCCAGACCGGCATCGCAGCTTGCCCAATGCCAGGCATCCACATTGCGCATTGTTTTGGCGCGAATGACGAATGACTTTGGCTGCCCGTGGAGTTTGTAGTCGATGACAAAAATATCTGTTTGGCTCATGAGTTCCTCCTTACGCTCATAGGCAAAAGAGTGATGCTCGCAAAAAAAATTCCAACGTTTTTCAGTTTTCCTCGGAGGACGGTTTTTTCGCCAGGCTATAAGCGTTCGAAGTCGCCGATTTTTTGCTAGGCACCCCGAACAGCGGCGATCTAGAAGGGTCAGAGCGAGGTGTATTTTTTTCTAGAATGCGTTGCAGCGCACACAGACAGATGCAACGTTTCAGCAAAAGTAGTCTTAAAATGCGTTGTCAAATTGCTTCGGTGAGCATTTGACTCGCTCCGAATTTGGACAACAATCAATGAACACTGCCCTTAGGAAAAACGTAATGATTTCCGCTCTCGAGCTCCGCCATATCATTGAGTGTGGCTTCCTACCATTGTCCTGCTCATGCACGACAAATGCGGATGGCTCATTGATGATTAAGGTTACCGATCCTTCAACAGGCAGTGTGGAGCTTTTGGTGACAGGGGTTTCGACTGCGGAGCTCACCTCTAGCAGAGCGATTGCCGCTCTAATTGGCGAGCTACGCAGTGAGATGACGGCACGCAAAACCAATTTCGAGTCGAGTGAGCGTAAAGCGCAGGGGCGTTGAGCAGATTGAGGCACAAACATAGCCGTCAAAAGTCGCCTTTGATGTCAAACTGATATCGGTCATAATATGGCTTCAATTTCATGGAGCCCGTCCCGTGTCCTCCGATAGAACACAGCAACTTGAGCAAGCACTCCTAGCCGTTATAGCGGCAGCCACAAAGATGGGTGTGAGCTGTGATGCACTATGCGCAGAAGCGGTTGGCGGCCTGATGGCAGATCGTTACTGGCAGTGGTCGCTCACGGAGCATAAAAACGGCGCTGCGGATGAGATAGAGGAGGCACTCACCAAGCTTCTGATGAGAGGAGTTACAAAGTCGAGCCCGACCTACCTCCGCATCTCCGATCCTGTAAGTCAGGCTTTGTGAATCGCGATACCAGGTTGTAATAACGTCGCCATAGCGATCACGAAATCATCCAGCGACCACGGCTTGTGCAGATAGATGCTAGAGGCTGGAACAGCTTCTGGATCTATCAAATATCCAGAGGTCAGGATTGCTGCAATTGATGGCCATCGACTACTTACCATCTCGATGAATTCGATCCCCTGGATCTGGCCGGGTACGCCATGGTCTGCGATCACCAAACGACACTGTTCATGAGTTTGAAGCAAATAGGTTAACGCATCATCTGCAGTCTCAAAGGAGATCGCCTTCCCGCCGACCTCCGATACGATTTCTTCCATCAGCGCTCGCAAGGTCGGATCGTCCTCGATGACGATCACCGATCCTTCAATAGGCAAAAAACCTTCCCACTGTACGATCAATCCGAGATCCCTTAGCCGAGCGCACCTGTCGGCGTTTGATGAGTCAGTTTGTGAGTGTATTCGCATTTCAGGATTTTGTGGCCCCTTGCGAATCTATTGATGACCCAGATCACAGATCGTCTCCAGTACCTGAACGAACTGGAGAGTCGAGGCCGACCAAGGTGGAAAACCGCTGCCTTTTTTTTGGATCGCTCCCCCAAATGAAAAAAGGACGAGAGTTTTCGGTATAAAACCGAACCATCTCGTCCTTTTCACTTACCGGTAGACTTAGGTAGTCAACAGTGTTGCGCTGCTATCGCTCTCCGGAATATCGATGTGGCTATCGCCGGGTGTCAGAATGACTTTTCGGCAGTCCTCTTCTTTTTTATCAAAGATTTTATATCCCTCAGCGGCCTGTTCCAGTGACATGCGATGGCTGATGATGACTTCCGGTGAAAGACGACCTGTTTCGATATGGTCGAGGAGCTCAGGTAGGAAGCGATGCACATGAGTCTGACCCATTTTGAAGGTCAGCCCCTTGTCAAATGCGTCTCCGAACAGGAAGCCATGGATGAACCCTGAATAAACGCCAGGAACACTTACGATGCCGCCGCGTCGAACGGCGGCGATGCACTGACGTAAAGCCTTGCCGCTGCTGCCCTCAAGCTTGAGTGTCGCGAGAACGGTTTCCGTCGTACTACCTTTTGCTTCAAACCCCACCGCATCCACGACGCCATCAACACCCCGCATTCCTTTGGTTTGTCGAATAATCGTATCTGCGGGATCGTCGTCTTCATCGAAGTTGATCGGAATTACACCGTATGTTTTCTGCGCGTATGCCAAGCGGTAAGGATGGTGATCGACCATGAAAATTTGGTCGGCACCGAGCATCCTTGCACAGGCCGCACTCAACAACCCTACGGGGCCTGCACCATAGATGGCGATGCTGGAGCCATTACCAATCCCCGCATTCGTTACGGCCTGATAAGCAGTTGGAAGGATGTCTGATAGGAAAAGAACCTTTTCATCCGAAAGCGTCCCCGGCACTTTAAACGGCCCGGTGTTGGCTTTTGGTACGCGCACGTATTCGGCTTGCCCGCCAGGCACCCCGCCGTACATGTGACTGAAGCCGAACAGCGCGGCTCCTGGTGGTATGGCCTTTTTATTTATGATCGCTCCGCGCCCTGTATTTGTTGTTTCGCAGGCCGCGAACAGATCCATTGCGCAGAAGAAACAGCTACCGCAGGCGATTACAAACGGAATTACCACACGGTCGCCGGGTTGCACGGCGGTCACAGCTGAGCCTGCCTCTTCAACGATTCCCATAAACTCATGGCCGAAGATATCGCCATGCTCGACAGTTGGAATCTTTCCCCGATAGAGGTGGAGGTCAGATCCGCATATCGCCGTTGCGGTAACCCGAAGAATGATGTCATCACTTTCTTCAATAACCGGATCGGGAACCGTGTCGACTTTGACGCTGTGCGCGCCGTGATAGGTGAGTGCTCTCATGACGTCTTACCTACTTCAGCTGGATGGTAAGTGGGAGAGGAGGATCGGGGAAAGTAAGTTCAGAGCGATACAGACGCAAATGACTAGCGGTCGCCTATACACGCTCGCTTGTAATTTTTTAAACCTATTGGAGCGAAATTAGGTCGACTGCTGGAGTCTGTAACTCAGATAGTCGGAGGTGACGTTAATGATCGGTGTTGTCATACCTGCCCACAATGAAGAGCATCACATCTCTGCGTGTCTAACATCTGTTCTGTCCGCCGCTGCACATCCTGCATTGGCAGGCCAGCGAGTCTGTGTAGTCGTCGTTTTAGACGACTGTGCTGATCAGACCGGACAGATCGTTGCAGCACACGGTGTTAGCGGGATCGAGGTTTCCTTTCAGAACGTGGGCAAGGCGAGAGCAACCGGTGCAGATCATCTTCTAGCCGCTGGCGCGGAGTGGCTTTCCTTCACCGATGCTGACACCGTAGTGCCACATGATTGGCTGGCGCGTCAGATTGAGCTTAAGGCTGATGCAGTTTGTGGGACAGTCGAGGTGGATAGCTGGAATATCCATGGAGATTTGGTTCGGTCAAAGTACATGGAGCTTTACCAGTTTATCGAGAATCACCGGCATATCCACGGCGCCAATCTTGGACTGAGTGCCGAGTCCTACCGGAACGCTGGCGGGTTCCAGCATCTCACTGCACACGAAGACGTCCATTTGGTTGCTGACCTGAAGCGGGTTGGTGCTCATATCGTTTGGACAGCCACGAATCCGGTAATAACCAGCGCCCGCAAGGATTACAAATGTCGCGGAGGGTTTGGAGAGTATCTAGTCAATCTGGGTGCCTCACTGGGATTGCCTGCGCTTGATCCACAGGTTAGCGCCAGCGTCTCTCTTTGAAAGTGCTGTCGGAAGGAGGTGGCTAGTTGGAGTACATTGATTACCTGCAATGGCCAGCCATGGTAGTGACGGTAGCCTCAGCGTGGTTTATCGGTTCGCAACGAGCGTATAGGCGCATGATCGCCTTTTGGGGATTTATCACCAGTAATGCGCTTTGGGTGATCTGGGGGTTTCACGCCGACGCTTACGCGCTGATCCTGCTCGAATGCATACTTTTGGGGATGAATGCCCGAGGCTTCAGGAAGAACCTCAGTGCTTCCGAGTCATCAACCTAAGACATATAGCTCGAATGACTTTGACCCTACGTAGCCCGAAGCGATTACGGATTAGTGTACTGAGAGATCATTGTTCACGCAGGAACTCGATTATTTCTCTCGCGAGCTCGTCGGGCACTTCCTCCGCCATGTGATGCCCACAGTCGAGCCCACGACCACGTTGTCGTGCTGTCCACGGTTCCCACACGCCTAAAACATCGCCGTACAGAAGCTCAAGATCATCACGTAGTGACCACAAAATCATTGTCGGGCACTCGACCCTGCGGCTCTCGCGGCGGTCGACTTCATCGTGAATACGGTCGATTCCAAGGCCTGCTCGATAATCTTCGACCATGCCATGAACGGTTGCTGGATCATGGATAGCTGCTTGATAGTCTCTGTAGGCGTCTGCACCCATCGCCTCGGCTGTGCCGCCGTACCATCGATCAGGGTCGGCCAGGATTGCCTGCTCCGGTTTTTCGAGTTGCCCGAAGAAGAACCAATGCCACCATTTCGTCGCAAACTGGGCGTTACAGCGCTCGAGAGCTTCAAGTATCGGTACGCCGTCCAATATGCCTAGATGTGTGACGGCCTCGGGATGATCCATAGCCGTGCGAAAGGCGGTGTAACTACCTCGATCATGGCCAATCACGGCGAACCGCTGATAACCCAGATGTCGCATTAGGGCGATGCAATCCCGGGCCTTGGCGCGCTTGGAGGAGCCTGCATGATCGGATGTATCCTCAGGCTTTGATGACTGGCCAAAGCCTCTTAGATCAGGGCAGACAACATAATGATTTTTTGCCAAGAGTGGAGCAACGCGATGCCAGGTCGCATGAGTCCTAGGATGCCCATGGAGTAATAAGACGGGAGAGCCGCTCCCACCATGCCTGACTCTGAGGGTTGCCTCTGGGAGTTTTACGATATCGAGCGAAAAGTTATCGAACATTCCAATGTCCTTGGCGGTGTCCACTGCTCTTCGATTAGCAATGACCCTGCTGGCTGACTATGTTTCATTGGGGCTTGAGTTTTTCTTGAGCCCTCGAAGGTTCATCAGGAAAAGACAAACCTGTAATACGATCAATGCATACGCGCCTGCGTAAAATCCCCAAATCACCCACAAAACGTTGCTCACACTGAAGCATACAAATCCGATCATCCGCCGTCCTGGCCGCTGCGACCCGATTAGCCATGCGGCGAGAACGGTAACAACCATCGCTGGCCATTGAATCCAGTCCAGATAAGCCAATTTGTCCTCCCGGTACAGTTCAGCGAAGTAAATCGCTAGGTCGATGCCACCTAGTCAATGGGCTTTTGATCGTTGGATGAGCTTTTCGATTTGCCGAGAATGTAGCAAGGATGAAGCTGACCATTTGGGTGGGTTGTGACGACCACAGATATCAATGACCAGCCTTCGCGAAGCTTAAGGTTTGCATCGTGGGCTGATAGCGATTCCATGACCTGAACTGTCTCGGATATGTGCATTTCGTCTATCTCAAATCCTAGGGGGCAAACATTAGGCGTCGCTCAAGAGGAAGGGTTCCTTTATTGGTGCCTCGCTCAGTTGGATCATTCGCGCTAGCGCCGGGTCTACATTGAGACGTTGCTTGAAGGGTGATCAAGTGAGCAAAATCGTCAGCGCACATGACTTACAAATTGACCTTCAAAGTGCGAACGAACCCGGTTTGTTCAAATGGCTGATCGCCAGTTTCCTGATGGGCAAAAGAATCCAGGGGCCGATTGCCGCCAAGGCGTACCAGGTGATCGTCGTGAAACACCATCGGGATACGCCGCACAAGTTGGCGAGCTGCACTCACCGCCAGTTGGTCATGATGCTTGGTGAGGCTCACTACGTCCGTTACGACGAGACCACCGCGTCGCGGTTATTGGCATTGGCTAACAAGATGAATGCTGAATATCACGGCAAGGTCAGCAACATCGTCGCGGCAAGCGCAGATCGTAACGCCTTCGAAAAGCGGTTATCTGAATTTGAAGGGATTGGGCCGAAAACCATTGAGGTTTTTATGAGGGAAGCAGCTGCATTGCTCTTCAGACCCTCCTGCTAACTTTCACCTACAATGACTCCCGGTTGCGTGCAGCATGGAGAAATCATGACAAACCACAGGCTAACCACGCTGGGCTTGCAGCTGAACGTTTCGATCTGCGGTCAAGGCTCGCCGGTGCTTTTGCTCAATGGTCTGGGGGGCTTGATTCGTACCTTCGATCCGCTGCGCGATGAACTGGACGACTTCATGACCATCACACTGGACGTGCCAGGGGTCGGCAAGTCGCAAATGCCCCGTTGGCCCATTCGCCTGCCACGCCATGCCGACGTGATTGCAGAGATGCTCCAGCAATTGGGAATCGACCAGGTCGATGTGTTCGGGGTGAGTTGGGGAGGTGCATTGGCTCAAGAATTCGCTCTTCGTTACCCGAGCATGGTACGCAGGCTGATCCTCGCGGCAACCTCTCCCGGCCCAGTGCTGTTGATGAAGCCTGCTGACGTTATGGATTTTTTCCGCAAGAGTAAAAACGCCAAAATGCGCAAGCAAGATAGCTCCCGCAATTCAATTCACACGCTGATGCGGTTCGGTGTGATGAAAGGCATGCTCTCTGTTAATCCGCGAACGTACTATTTCCAGCTCGCAGCCTTGATTGGATGGACAAGCCTGCTCCGGTTGTCCCGGCTGCCTCAACGCACGCTGGTTCTTACCGGCGACCGCGATCCATTAATACAGCCGTACAACGCCCATATCCTGCGCCGCACAATTCGACGTTCAGAACTTCGCATTCTGAAGGGCGAGGGGCACTTCTTTGTGGCTACCAGCGCTAGACGAACCGCCGTCTTGATCCGCGAATTTCTTAGCCGACAGTATGAGGATGAAGGGATGGCACCGAGGTTCGCAAACCGAAACGCCAAGGTTAGCCTGGAGCGCACCTAGGTCGGTTAATCCGCTCTTTGAAGTCGTTGTTAGGGGGGGCTCACACGAGTCGTAGGCAGCATTGGATTCTTCGCCAATCCTTTCAAACTCTCCAGATCGACGATGGTCAACCTTGTAGCTGTTGTTGATTAATCATGTCGAGGTGATCCATGGATAACTACCACATCACAAAAAAAGAAAACGCTTGGGAGCTTGTCAAAGAGGGCGCGCAACGTGCTTCCAAAACGGCATCTACGAAAGCGGAAATCACTGAAATAGCCAGCGAATTTCTGCAAGGTAAAACGGCCTCTCTGAAAATCCACAAAGAGGATGGGACGATTCAAGAGGAACGTACCTTTCCTCGTGCCGCCGACCCTAGGAAAACAAAAGGCTGAGTCGAATCCTAAATAATGGGCGGCTGTAAAGAAGACTTTCTGTCGTTAGCAAGGAAGTCAGCTTTATCAGAAAGTCGCTTTCCGTTCCCGGCTGCGCATGTCTACCCACAGGGATTTCTTCAATGGTAATTGCATGTCTAGGATGGGGATCTCTGATTTGGAAACCTGGGGCATTACCGCTCGCAAGCAAATGGTTTTCGGATGGGCCCAGTTTGCCCATCGAATTTGCGCGAGTCGGTGATGGTGGAGAGCTCGCAACGGCAATCTGCGCGAATGCGCATCCATGCGCTGTTCTATGGGCAGTGTTGAATGTAAAAAACCTGGAAGAGGCATGCGAGGCCTTGCGTGTCCGAGAGCAAATTCCAGAGGACAGGGAGGATGGAATCGGTGTTTTTACCACCAGTAGCTCCCCAGTGGGAGTAATCGCCGAATGGGCACTCCTTCACCAATTGGACGCAGTTATCTGGACTGCGCTGCCGCCCAGATTCGAAGACATTGAAGGTTTGATCCCAACCGTTGATGACGCTGTTTCTTATCTAGCTGGCTTGAGTGCAGATGCGCAGGAGCACGCACGGGAGTACGTTAGGCAGGTGCCTGCTCAGATCGATACGTCCTATCGAAGGGAGATCAATTCAAGGCTTGGGTGGCATCAATGAGTGCACAGAGCCAAGCTCAAATCGGCGCCATCTTTGATCAGCTGTTGGCTCTGCGAGAGAGCGTCAACCGTCTCCAACAGATAGAGGATGAAAGAGTAGGTACGCTTCGTGGCCACCAGACCGTGGATGTGGACGGCGCTTTCCTATTGGTTTTTCAAAAGCTTCAAGACAACATCGCCAATATGGAGGAGGCTTTGGCCACCATTGCGGAAGCCACAGGCGATGCACCGAAGTTCTAGCGGATCGTCATTGAGGCAAAATTACATGCCATAACGCTTGTTGCCACCTGAAGTAATGCAGAACCGACCGCCTCTTGGCCCGATGCAAACGTTTCCCGAGGAACAAGGGCAGGAGGATCCGTATTCCGGAGTCTGCCTCCGGATTGGTTGTACTGGCGAAGGCGACTGTCTCGGTCTAGAGGCGCTGTAGCAATTCGATCCGGTACAAAGACTTTTGGAGGAAAGCCATTTCGCAGGCTGGCCATCGACGCTTATGCGCACCCAATCATCCCGTTTTTCGAAGACCTGAACCTTGGCTCCCCGGCTCAACTTGGAGATAACTTTTCCGCCTGGTTGATCTCGGATATTTAGCTTGTCTGTGCTTACGTATTGATCAACTGAGGGGGCAGGTGTGGATGATGGAACCGAGGTAGATGAGACCAGAGTATTCGGAGTGGGAGGGGGGCTCGGTTGCACCTGAGCGGGAGGCGTGTCTTTTTTGCCTATCGCCCAAAGGATCGCGAAAAGAATCAGGAGTGGGACAAACCATGACTGGGACTTCTTGCGCATTTCCATTGCTCTCGCTCAGCAAGCATTATCCAGCCTGTCTTCCCTGACCAACCTGGCTTCGTAAACCTTTTGCGAGCTTAGCCAAGTTTCAACTTTCTGCACCTTACGTCAGTTCAAAGACTAGATCGCGCATCCACGGTTAGCGTCCCCGCAAAGCCCACTTATTGATCGTTTGCGTTCACGTTAAAAAGAAAGCATCGACTTCAAATTATCAATTTTGTTGAGCTCGCTGCGCTACGTCGCAAAGCCACCGGCGCAACAGCTGGGCTGCCTCACCCAACACCACATCTTTGGCCTGCACCAAATAGTAGCCCTTGCCAGTCTTCAGCACAGAGTCAAAAACAAGTACGAGAAGGCCCCGTTGTACATCTTCCTCGACCAGCCAAGGGCTGGTGAGCACTAAACCTTGATCGCGGCGCGCGGCATCGATTGCCAGCTCAGACTGATCGAACTTGGGGCTGCTCGAGAAGCTATCGAGTGACATACCGACCGATGATAGCCATTGAGACCAGTGAGCATGAGACGTCGTGTAGAGCAAGGTTGCTCCCGGCAAACATTCAAGGTTATGCAACTGGAGCCGTTCGCGATAAGCCGGGCTGGAATAGACCCTTACTTCGTCGGGCAAGAGCAGTTCTGCGTTCACACCACGGCCATATCCATCAAAATGCCGCACCGCCAGGTCGCAGGTAGCGTCATTGAAATCAACGGTATCGGTGGATGCGCTCAGGTGCAGTTGCACCTCTGGATGACGCTCCGTGAACAATGGCATCCGCTTTGCGAACCAGGAGCTGGCGAACGCCGGCGGCAGGCTTAACCGTACCTGTCTGTCTCTAAGACCACGGACGGCTAGGTTGGCTGTCTCCAGCTGGCGAAGAGCCGGCTTCACCTGCTCCCAGTAGCTCAGCGCTTCAGCCGTTGGCTGCAGCCTACGCACACTGCGTACGAACAGTGGCGTGCCTAGCCAATCTTCTAGCTTGCGGATCTGTTGCCCTACTGCCCCGGGCGTTACGAACAGCTGGCTTGCAGCAACGCTGACGCTGCCAGTGCGCATAACCGCGTCGAAGCAAGCAATAGCCCTGAGGGGCGTATCAGCTTTCATGACGTAGTTTTTCTCTTCTATAGATCGAAAACACATGATTTGTAGCGGCTTGCGTATTTTTCCACAATCGAATTTCGCAACAGCGCAGAACGAATCTCGATTTTCAAAGGAAAACTCAATGCCGATTGTCCGGGTAACGTGGTTTGACGACAAATCATCAACGATAAAAAGGGCCCATAAGTGAGGAAGTCAGTAGACGGGGCTGCCACGGCGGTGATGGTGCTGCTATGCCTGATTTGGGGTGGCCAGCAGGTAGCAATGAAGGCGGTTGCTGGTGACATAGCACCTATCATGCAGGTCGCCGTTCGCTCCGGAGTCGCTGCAGTCTTGGTCTGGCTGATCGGAAAATGGATCATGCGGGAGGTATGGTTACCAAGCGTCTGGTGCCGCTCTGGGTTGGTCGTGGCCGTTCTGTTCGCTGGTGAATTTCTGTTCGTCGCGCAAGGATTACGCTGGACAAGTGCTTCGCACATGGCGGTTTTCCTTTACACGGCTCCCTTATTCGCCGCCATTGGTCTGCACCTACGCTTGCCGGAGGAACGTCTTAGTGCGATTCAGTGGTTTGGTATGTCTTTAGCGTTCGCAGGGATCGCCATCACCTTTCTCATGCCACGCGATGGGACAGCCATTCAAAGCACCAACGCAAACAGTCTTCTGGGTGACCTGCTGGGCTTGTGCGCGGGCGCTGCCTGGGGATTTACGACGGTCGCGGTGCGTACCAGTCGCCTCAGTGAAGCACCGGCAACCCAGACCCTGTTTTACCAACTGGCAGGCGCCTTCGTCTTTCTGCTGCCCTTGGGCCTGCTGACAGTCCAGAGTTCGATGACCTTTACATCCGGCGCAGTCGCCAGCCTGGTTTTCCAGACACTAATCGTGTCAGTGGCAAGCTACTTGATCTGGTTTTGGATGCTTCGTCGCTATCTCGCTGCCCGCCTTGGAGTGCTGGCCTTCATGAGTCCGCTGTTTGGCGTACTGATGGGATATCTGTGGCTCGGAGAGCAGACAAGCTTCGGATTTCTGCTGGGCGCAAGCCTGACCATTGTCGGCCTGCTCGTGGTGAATCTCAGCAAAGCGGTCGAGCAGACTGGAGACGAGAGAAGTTATCCGACACCTCCAAATCGCGAGGAGAAAATGCATTTATGAAGACGTTAATAGTGTTAGCGCATCCAGAACCACGGTCTTTCAACGCTGCGTTAAAAGACGTAGCTGTCGAAACGCTGCGCGAACTCGGTCATCAGATTCAGGTGAGCGATCTCTACGCGATGAATTGGAAGGCTGAGCTGGGCATTGGTGACTTCCTCGAGGATCGCGCCGATGCTGACTATCTCGATCTTTCCCGCGAGCAAGAACATGCGTTTGCAAACGGTTCCCATACCGACGACGTGAAGGCTGAGCAATCGAAGGTCATGTGGGCTGACCTGGTGATTTTTCAGTTTCCTGTGTGGTGGTTTTCGATGCCCGCCATTCTGAAAGGCTGGGTCGACCGGGTATTGAGCCGGGGATTCGCATACTCATCAGGGCACAAGTATGGATCGGGACTACTTAAGGGAAAGAAGGCCATGCTTTGTCTAACCACGGGCACCGCAAGCAGCCTTTATACCCCGGCGGGCATCGATGGCGACTTGCATCACGTACTCTGGCCTATCCATAACGGCATTTTGGCCTATACCGGTTTCACAGTTCTTCCCCCGTTCGCTGCATGGATGCCGGCGCAGCTCAGCGATGACGAACGTCAGCAATATCTGAATTCATATGCCGATTACTTGCGAAGCCTGGAAGCGGTGCAGCCGCTATTTTTTCACCCCCGTGAAGACTATGACGACAACCAGCAGCTGAAGCCTGGGATTGAAGGCCGCTCTGGTGTGCAGTGGAATCCATGTGCAGGACAGAGTTTTGAACAGGCTGCATCCCATTTTTCGGTGCAACCGAAGTCCAAAATCTAATTCTGGCAGGAGAGAAATCATGGCAGTCATCATGCTGGCAGGCACCGGAAAAATATCCAATGCGATTGCTCAGACATTGGTTCTGACGGCAGGCGCGACCGATTCAATCTCACTGGTAGTGCTGGGCCGCAAACTTGAACATGCCGAACAAACTTTAGGACAAGCTCAAGCCATCGCGAGCTGTTTGGGTAGGAAAATCACGGGCGAAGCTTATGCCGTGGACTGGCAAGATCCGCTAAGCATACGGCCCGCTCTCGAGCGATGGGAACCGGATCTCGTGGTGCAGATGGCCAGCGAACAGCCGCCCTCCGAGTTGGGTAACGATGATGCTTGGTCTCAACTCGTTACAGACGCCGGTTTTGGTATAACACTTCCCTTACACTTGCCGCCGCTACGCACCGTCTGCCTTGCAATGGAGTCTCTGGGTAAGCGCATACCTGTTCTCAACGCGTGCTTTCCTGACCTGGTAAATCCAGTCGCTGCACGGCTCGGCTGGCCTGTCGTAGGAGGTTTCGGCAACTTGGCGACGGTGGCCGCTATTGTTCGGGCGCAATGGCCTGCTGTCGAGAATGCCCGCTTCTTCGGATGCCACCATCATCTATCAAGATTTCTGAACAAAAACCTAGAGCTTGAGCACATGCCCCGGTGCTTTACGGCACACGACGAAGTAACGCCTCTAGAGCTGCTGAAGGTTTTACGTTCCGCTCCCAAGCCTGCCGATATCAGCACTCTCACAGCGGCCACCGCAACATCCATGATTAGGGCGCTATGTGGTTTGGATGCTTATTGGAAGGGCATTGTTTCAGGGCCACAGGGCAAGGTCGGTGGATTCCCTGCTGAGATCAAGTCGAAGGCGTTCGAACTTGACGTCGAAGGGCTGGATTTTCCGGCACTGGAGCAGTGGAACATCGCTCAGGAGAGCGGTGACGGGGTGTTGGTCAATCAAAATCTGGAGTACACACCGGCTGCGGTTGAGCTGATCCGTCGTCATGTTCCGCACTTCAAAGCATCATGGTCAGTCGATGATATCTCGATCAGCACGCTAATGGATATGACCAGACAGCTCAAGAATCGCTTGAAGTCGCTAGGCTAGACGATGGCTGGGCAGGCTTGACGCGACTGGCGCTGAGCGACTGAGCTACGATCATTTATTCGTCAGTCGCTAGAAAGTGATCAGGATGGAAGGCACGCCAAAGGCTAAGAATTCAGCCGCTGATATGTTGGACGAAGTCATTACCAGAGAGTCCCTGTTCGAGCAGGCTTGGACGATGCCATTGACCAAAATTAGCTCGCGCTACGGAGTCTCCTCCAGCTATCTCACGAAGGTCTACATCAGCCTGAATATTCCAAGACCGCCCGTTGGCTACTGGGCGCAAGTCGCGGTAGGAAAAGCTAAAGGTCGCCCGGTCTTGCCTGAGGCTCAACCAGGCGATTCAACTGTTTGGAACAGAAATGAAGCACCGCTTCAGGTTGCGCGATCCTCACCCATAAAACGAAAGCAAATGAGCCGGAAGGCACCGCTCAACTCTGACATGCAACCTCGTAGGCACCCACTTTTACTGAGTATTGAAGATCACTTCAAGAAAGTGCGGGAAAGCGAGAACGGCTACGATAGGCCTACAAAACGTGCGATGGCGGATTTAATAGTAAGCCGCAGTGGGGTCACTCATGCGGTCGACTTCGCAAACCAGTTGTTCCTCGCGTTTATGAAAAAAGGCCTTACGGTTACCTTGAGCGATCCTGCCGAGCGCATGAGCCGCAAACCAGTTGCATAGGGACAAGCCGTCATCGAGATACGTCTATCCCTCGCTTTGGCAGCCCCAACGTCCGACAGTGGTTCATGTTGGAAGCGTTGTTTTTGGTTTGTCCATTTACGAAATCAGTGAATACGTTGAAGTCAAAAGCGTAGACAAAAGGTTAGTCCGGCTGGGTTCGCGTCCAGAGAGAAAACGCGTTGCCCCCTATCGAAACGAATGGGTAATGAGCGCCGACATGCCCAGCGGTCGGCTGTGCCTTCAAGTTTACTCCCCGTACTATCGGGCAGAGTGGGTTCAGAGCTGGAAGGAAGACAAGCCTGGCGATCTGATCAGTAAGATCCCAAGCATCGTGAAGCTTTTGATCGCTGAAGCTCCAGGGCTTGCGGAGAAAGTGAAGCTTGAACGGGAGAAAGCCGAGCTCGAGTGGCAAAAGCACCAATTACAAATGGCGGAATGGAAAAGAAAAGAGGAGGAGAAGCGCCAACTCAAGGCTATACAGGAAAGTCGCGAGCAACTGGAAGCCGTAATCCAGACGTGGGCAAAAGTGAACAGTATTCACGCATTTTTCGCCGATATCGAAAAGTCAGCACAACGATTGGATGGTGTGTCGAGAGAGGCGGTCATGGAGCGGCTGGCCAACGCGAAGGAATTGATCGGCGACCTTGATGCGTTAAAGCACTTCGCTGACTGGAAACCGCCACTCCTCAAGGGCGGTGAGTAGAACGCCAGCTTTTACAGTGGGTGGGTGCGCGTGGAGTTAAAATGTGAGTGCGGAAGAATGGCGTAGCTGCTGAAAATCGCAACCTCAAACAGGAACAGCGAGATGGAACGACCTTCTTTTTTCATTGATTTTGAAGCTTCTGGAATAGCTCCTGAGAGCTATCCGATTGAAGTTGCCGTCGTGTCGAGTGAGAACTCCTTCAGCTCGCTTATCAAGCCAGTCCGGTACTGGACGCACTGGTCGTTTGATGCGGAAGACATGCACGGTCTCTCTCAAGATCAGTTACATCAGCAAGGTGATACCCCAGACGCTGTGGCGAGATATATGAATAAACTGTTTTCAGGGCAGGTGCTTTGCAGCGATTCACCGCAAGACGGGTTTTGGCTAGATGTGCTTTTCGAGGCCGCAGATCTGATGCCCACCTTCGAGTTGAAGCCTTTAGAGGCATTTGTAGGCCGAAAGGCCGCCGATGACATTTACCGCCTGCTACCTACAACTAAGCGCCACCGAGCTCTAAATGACGCAACTGCTTTGATGAACGCCTGTCGTGCTTTTTTCGAAGCTTAAGCTATCAAAGGGGTGGATATGATGGGCGTACATTCGATGCATTCCTGAGATCTGATACAGGAGCAGCCCTCTAACGCTGTGTGGGGGCTACTTTCTTATCGATCAATCTGGTTGGCAATGACGCGATTGGCGGGAGGACAGGGGCAACGTCTACGATTGTCGAGTCCTCAAAATGGAATCTGTGATGGCTTGAGCATTGGCATACAGCGCATCCTTGGCGGACACCGCAGGAACCCCACCACTGCCCACGCCATGTTCATCCCTCCGCTGGCTCAAACGGTGCCGGCAATCGCAGGTTCGCCGGCGATCAATCATGCGTTCCGACGAGTGAGTACAATGGAGCTGCGGCCAATTCATCGGCTATCGCTCCGGAGCAGACCCCAAATGAAGCAAGCACTTTTACGACTCTCGATGAATGACCATGGCCGAGACTTTGTAGTCGGTGATATCCATTTCAAAACCATCGAACTCCACAAGGGGCTTCGTGCACTTGGGTTTGACAGTGCGATTGATCGGGTCATAGCTGTAGGCGATCTGATTGACCGCGGGCCTGGGATGCTGGATGGCCTAAAACTGCTCGGTGAACCTTGGTTCTTTTGTGTACAAGGCAATCACGAGCAGATGCTGATAAACGCTTACCGTGAGAACCCACAAGCACGCTACAGCTCCCACGGTGCGGGATGGTGGGCAACGATCGCCGATGAGTCGAAAGGAATGGTCATCGAGAAGCTGGAACGTCTTCCCACCGCCATAGAAATCCAGTCCGCACGTGGCCTGGTCGGTGTCGTTCATGCCGATGTGCCGGCAGGGATTTCTTGGCAGGAGTTCGTTGGGAGTCTAGACAATGCTCAGATCGAAGAGATCGCTCTGTGGGGCAGGGAACGGATCATCAAGCATTATCGTGACGGTGTTCCAGGCATCTGGAGAGTTTGCTCGGGACATACGTGGATACCGAAACCGCTGAGACTGGGGAATTTTCTTGCGCTTGACTGCACGGGAGGAGGGGACGGCCCCTTGGCAATCTACTGTGTCCAAGAAGACACTATCTATGTTGACGGGCGTCCTGTGTCGCTTGACAGCGCAGAGAGCATTTCAGAGCAGCTGCAGGAGCTCGAGAACGTCATCAGTCAGCTTAAGACAGAAGTGAATGGCAACAGGTTGATTGAATCGCAGAGCCTTAGCCGAAAGGCTGAAGCGTTGGCCAAGCAGGCAAACTCATCGTGGATCACCAGCAGAGATGAGGACGCCGAATCTGAGAAGCTCATTAACGCGTTGCACGGGCTTAGCTTACTTACTGGCGAGCGCAGAGGTGCCAAGCTTGATGAGCTAAAGGCAAGGTACAGTGGAACGCAGACGGAGCAGCTGCTTCAGCGGCTATTCGGCGCCTGATTTACTGTTCTGGGCTTCACAAAATGGATCTTCAGGACGCTTTTGCCACACAAACCGAAAATATATATTTTCCCCGCCCCCTTGAAAGTAAAATTTCAAACCGGAGACCTTATATTTGAAAACAAACAAAAAGCGACATTCTCCAAAAGTCTCCCGTTTTTTTTGGCCTGCCTTGAGCTGTGGGGCAATCGACCCGATTGCCTTGCTGTTGCTCTATGGGCTTGCGCTCTTTTTGCTTTTGATCTTTTGGCTTCTGTTTTCGGTGTTCTCTGCGTTGGAATGCATGATGGAGGGCGACGAAGCCAGTGTTGTATCTGCTATTCGCACCTTTGCGACGTAAGTCGCGGCTACTTTTTGATTCCAAAAGACATCAATTTTGTTCGAAAAAAACCGGCCATATGCCATCTCCAATTTGTAGGTGATGATCCCGCATTTGAAAGCGCCTTAGCTCGCCGACATCTCAAAGACTTTGGCCCAGTCGCGATTCGCCAGTTCCAAGCAAACATTGGGCGCTCCACCAAAGCATCGTTGGCAAACCTTGAGCATTTCTAACTCTGTGCGGTACCGAATGGTGTAACCCGATTCGTCGAGCAAAACGCCTTTGGCACCAATCAGCAATGCGTGCCCCGCGACTACGTCATGGGCTGACACAGGATACAGAGACAGGCCACAGGCTCCGTCACCAGCAGCAACCTTAGCCAGCCTGTATGCAATCGATGGCATCGGGTAAAAACCTGCCGGCGCACAGAGCTCGCGATTGGTCTGCGGTTTGTTGGCGGCTGCAGCGCTCACCATCACCAAGCTTCCGTCCGTAAGCTCCTGCTTCGAGAGGTCTACATAGACGGGAATTCCATTTCTAAAAAGGTGATCCATGCCTTGCGCCCAACTGATGATGTCTGGACGTCCGCCAGGTGTAACTGGTGCATGTACTACGCCCAAAATGGGATGATTGTTGTGAAGCAATCCTACTGAAATTGCTGATCCATCTAGTCCTTTGAGGAAATCACTGGTGCCGTCGTTCGGGTCAACAACCCAGCAGAAGGAGTTGCCGGAAAGTACGTGGCCGGTCTCTTCACCCCACCAATCGCATGGCAAAATTCTCAGCAATTCCTCACCGAGAAATACCTCGATTTCGACGTCGATTTCAGCTTTATCACCGTATCCCCTGCGGCCTCCCGGGCGGACGCATTCCTTTGCCAATAAAATGCCTGCCCGTTCCACAACCTTAATCACCTGGGGAAGAATCTGCTGCATTTGTGTGTTGATCATGGCGACCTGGCGAGCTAATGGGGGGAGGAGTGTAAGGGGAGGCAATTTGTGCCTAGGTAGATAGACAAGGCTCCTACCCATCTTACAGGAGCTGCGAACCAAGCCATCGACTGAGACGATGATCTTGAACGCTTTCCAGCTTGTTGACTGCTGAACACCCATTTGAGAACCATATCCCCGGTCGCGCGGAAGTGGTCAGCCATATAGATCTGGCGATCGATCTTCAACCCCGCAGTTCGAGCTCATCGGTAGCGTTCAAGATACCCGTGTCACCAAAGCAAAATCTCGTGTCGGGGTAATGGATACCAGCAAGCGACACCTTCGCCTCACCGACCTCGCTGTTCCAATATGCTAGGTAAGTGCCATCCGCCCGAAATGGCGTGAGGTCTCGGGAAGTTTATGGCTGCCTTGCCGGTGATGAAGTGCTCGTAGGTAACCCTACTCAAGTCAAGATCGAAATTACGCATTACTTGACCTCTTGGGCTTTCCAACGGTATGGCACAACCGCAGGCGTTTCTGCCGCCTGATTACGTGGCGATGAACAGCGTTTATTCAGCGAAACAGAATTCGACTTGCTGGGACTTCGTCACTGAGCGATGACTTTGGGGCTTTGAAGAGAGACGTCGCGCTGGCAACTCATCACGCGACGAAATCGCCAGATTTTTGAGAACTCCCTCGTGGCCTAGGCTCGCAAGTTCCTCTTGGGTTCGACGCAGCAAGGCGTCAACGGACTCTCCCGACTCAGCGCATAGGGTAATGGCGACCAGGGTCATAGGACTTACTCTGAGCGGGCCGCTCAAAGCCGTTATCATCTCCAGCGTGGGGCTTGACTGGGCGCGCTCTAGTTTCGAAACGTATGTTCGACTGCTGACTTCCGCTAGATTTCTCTGGGTCAATCCTTTGCCCGCGCGCATCGCTTTTAGCACAGCAGCAAAAGCAATTTTGAGCGTCATAAACACGTTCCTAATCAGCCAGTCTTTTTGAGCGTGGTTGCGCTTTATGAGACATTTTAGCCATGTGGAGCCAATCACGGTATGTCGATTGGAGTGGCTTCGCTTACCAGACAAGGTTGGGGTTCCCGCGCCGCCTCTCTAGCCTCTCGCAGTCTTTGCTCAGCGTACATCGCCGAGTCATCCTCAGGCAGCGGATAGCCGGCCGCTGATAGCGCCTTTGCTCGCTCTTCGATCAGCACGCGCTCAGGATCTCGAGCGGACTGGTAAGCCCTCCCTTTTACCCGTTGAGTTTCATCCAATTTGCGACTCCTCAGAGGCTGAGTAGAAACCAGAGCAAGTTTTACCAAGGATAGGCTAAGAGAAGTATCAAATTCTTCTGGGCCGTGACACCAAAAATCAGCTGGGAGTGTGGTGGCAAGCGGAGCGCGCAGGCCGAGAGGCCGAGGCGCGAGGATGGAAGCCCTACGGGCCAAGACGCCGCCCTGGCGGGTGGCTTGGTTTACGACAGCCGTCCCCGGCAGGGGCGCGCACCAAAACTAACTTCAATCAATCGCCGACCCACTGCTGCATTCCGATCGTAAGACATAGCACTCCCAACGAGGCTTGATTGCAGCACCGGTACATACCAACATCAGGGCTTCAGCTTCCTAGTTTGGAGGACTTATGAGTCGTGATGAAAAAGACACGGTGTACTGCAATGTTCAAATGCCGATGGCCAAGGGGAGGGAGCTTTCGCGGTTAGTAGCGGAGCTTAGAAAGTCAGGTGCTCATCCCGAGCTAGACTCAGTCTTTGAAGAAATACAGCACGAGCTCAGCTCGTCAATCGAGTTCGTGGAGGAGCAACTCTCCGGCGCTGGCGGATTTGGCCGACGGTCACATTGAAATAGCTCAGCCAACGAAGCCCTCGACCTTAAGAAGAGGTCAGGGTGTCCGCATTAAGGAGGAGAACCTAATGTCTAGCGGTGCTGTTGATCAGAATCTGCGTGATCGAGAGAAGATCAGAAGGAAAGCATTGTGGTCACTGACTCATCTTCGGCCAGGCGATCCCAAGGCCACTCCAATCGTGTCTATGCTCGACGAAATCGCACGCCAAGATGAAGCCGACAGATTGCTGAGAGATATGGCGAAAGTAGAGGATCTTCGCGACCTTGTCGTTACCGAACCTCGCTCGAGCGGCCTTCAAATTGTTCGAGAAGAGAGCATTCCAGAACCGTGGCGGGAACGATTTCTACAAGCGAGTATCGGTTCGACTCGACTCGGAGCGGGGCCTTATCTTCACGACTTGGAGAAATTCGTCCATCTCTGGACGCAGGAGATTCAGCACCTGGAAGCTCATCGCTCTGCCATCGATAAATATCTTTAGAAAGTATCTCAAGTTTTTCGAAACGCATCCGTTTGTACTTACAAGAGCATACATAAAAGGCGTTTCAATGAAGCTTCATCCGACTTCAAAAGCATCTTCTGATTTTCGTCTTTGTAGAGAGTTCGACTGCTGGCGCGGCCTAGATTTTGACGAGAAATACAAATGCGCAATCGAAGTGCTACCGTCGGCGCGGATCATGATCGAGCTAGACATCGTGAGGCTCAGTGTCACTCCTGACGTCGCACAAGAGATTTCATCATGCCTCAGAGAAGCACTGGCAATTGATGGTGATGAGGAAAGTGATCAATCTGACAGAGAAAATCGACCGACTGGATTGTTCAAGATTCGCAGGACGACTGGAATACGCGGCCTTCAGTATTCGGCTTCTGGCGAGATTACGATTGAAGACGCGGCCGAAGACGTCTGTGAAGGTTCACCTTCAGGCACCACGTCAATCGTGGTCTGCACAATTGAAGGTGGGGGTTATGAGTTGGTATTTCCTTTTATGTGTTACTCATTCACTGAAGATGATGCGTTCTGGCTGAGCGAGGGCTTGCTTAGGGCCTGCCAAAAAATCGCGAAGCCTTAAATCGAGAGATTTACCGCACAAAATGACTGCAATGACAACGTCAAGAGGTCAAGCAGCCAGGAACAAACTTCATCCATGTCGGCCGGACGAAATCCAGGCGGGTTGTATGCGTCCGGCGCAGCGGTTAGGAAAATGCTCTTATGGAGCCCCCTTTTCATAGAAGTCGGCGCGAGCTACATAGAGGTGTTCGACTACCACTTACGCCAGAGGGTCAGCTCGTGAAGAAAATACGAGCCTCGCTGGCGTTTGTTCGGTGGCGCAGGCGAGGATGAAAAGCAGGTCAGCCTACTCTTGATAAGGCTCCAAACTGGCTGGCCACCCGGTATCCCTATTTCTTAACCAGTTCTTTGTACCGTTCTCGAGAGGCCAGAATTTGGTCTCTGAGCTCTTCAGGATCAATTTTCATGCCGCCCCGAGGGGTGGTCTGCAGCGTTTTCAAGCTGTTCACCGCTTTGATGAATTCTCGTTCTTCAGCCTGTATCCATTCAGGACGTTTGTCTTTCCAAAATGACCATAACATCGGGCTAACCCCACCACTGATTGGATGGAAGCAGTATGTGGGAGCTTCAAGTAATGTCCAAGCCGAGAAGTGACTTAGGTCATCGTGCAAGCGGAGCGCGCAGACCAGGAAGGTCGAAGGCATGAGGATGGAAGCCCGCAGGGCCAAGACCCATCGATAGACGGGGCTTGGTTTACGACAGCCGTCCCCAGAGGGGCATGCCCCAAAAATAGGATCTAACGGTTATCGAACCGCGCGCTGATCGTTCGTACGAGAAGCTACACCCATGGCGTAAAGATCATAAGTCTTTCGCAACAACAATTCGTCATCAGACGATACATGCGCATGCATGAAGACTGTCGACAAGAAACGCTTCCGTTCGCCATTGCCAATCTCAGACCAAACCCTTGGTTGCCCTTGAGCATCTGGGACTGCCAAGCGATCAAGAAGGTACTCTTCAAGGCTATGCAACCGCTGCAAGCCATCGATCAAAATATCGCTGCTCTCAGCCATTGCTCGCCCCGCAACCGAATCACACCACTCATTAGTGAGATAGCTTCCGAGATCCCCTCCAGACCACACAGAAACGATGAACCGAGCCTTTTGCCCCAGATTCCAGACTACTGGGCGATGCCAAGACGGAACTGGAATGCCCATTACGAAGCCCGCAGCCCAAGGGTACTTCTCTTGAGCCGCAGATGGCTCTACCAAGTGTTTTTCCCAGCGAGAAACGAGGATATCAATCGGATATTGATTGGTGCTGGTTGCCAAAATTTGACGTGGCATTCGGAGGCTGGGATCTGAAATTTCGTCATCCGCGTAGCGCTGAAATTTGGAAGTCATGAATGTCCTTGGAGGAGGGGAGTGCTAAAGGTGGACGAACCATTGGTGCGAATAAAATGACGCCGCCACTCATCAACGATTGAGATGATCAGTAAGTCACGCTCTGTTGAGATTTCGATTTGCTCACCGTCGACCAGCGCTTGCGCATAGCCCTCAGCGAAGGCTGCAGCTCTGTCAAAGTCGGAAGGGGAATCAGAGGACGCGATGTAGCTGACCAAGCGCTCCCACGCCATGCGTTGACGATGACCCTGGATGGTCTCGGCAAACGGCACGACGCCTTTCAGGGAGCGTGCAAATACGATCGTTGGTAGGTTCAAAACCGGTTTCTCTAGATGTCATAGATATGAAAAACGGTTCGTTTTGAGAAACCTTGAGCCGTATAGGAAGTTTTTTTGTGCCGACGCAAACAGGCGCTAACCGGACGCGAACGCGTGGACGTGCTAATGGCACTCAGATATCCACCGGGCCAGACCGGAAAGCTGCGGGCCAAGCGGCGAATCTTCTTCGGGCACAAAGCGGCGTAAAGCCCTTGGCAAGACTTAGAACCTAAAAGGGCACCAACCCTGTAGCTGATCAACAAGACTCTTGATCGGTCGAGGGCATCAGGCCGCAGCGATCGGGTGTGGCGGTTCCTGAAGATGCTTGCCGAGCAGAGCGGGGGAGACGTCCATGATGCGTACCAGTATTGGGCAGGCGAGGTAGTCAGGAAGCATCGTATCGAGTAGCTTGCGGCATCGCGGCTCAATCGACAGGCCATTGGGCACGTACTATAGCTCCTCGTGTGATGGACTTACGAGGCTATTCGAATTTCACGTTCGATTGTAAAAGGAATTTATTTATGGCTGTTCCCGCCGAGTTCAACGCCGCACAGTGGTTCTCCGATAACACCGCGGGCGGCTCGCGCCTTACCCCTGAAACTCAGCATTCCATCGCTGACTTCACCACCATGTGGAATTTCTTCGAGGGGAATCTGTGCCGCAATGAGGGGAATATCGCTGCCTTCGAACGCGTTGCAGATCTGTATCGACCGAACGCTGATCAGCATCAGGGGGTTTGTGGTTGCGTGGCCTTCTGGCGGTCTCGCTATGCGAATGAAGAGGGCATACTGCCCAGATTCGACAGATTGGAGTTTCGCGCTAGAGATCGCAGGGTGTTGGTAGAAAGTGTTCTATTGGGGCAGAACGATGAACCGCATGATGTGCTGCTGGCAACGCTCATCATTATCTACAGGCTGCGAAATAACCTCTTCCATGGGCTCAAGTCGCTCGACACACTCAATGATCAAGTTGAGAATCTCAGGACAGCCACGTACTGCTTGTCCATTGTTCTGACGGCAACACCTTCACATCTCGTCAGACCTCAATACGCTTAATCCGGCTTTGGCGGCACGGTACTGCGGTGGCAGTGTGCCGCCTACGCCAAGAACAAATCATCAGCCTCAAATACAGAGCGAATGAGTGTTATGCAGCTGCAGGATCTGCTTGCTAAAGGATATTTTCCAATTCAGCTACCGGTGGGATTCGGCACGAAGCGACTCGCGGACAGCATTGAGCAGATCAAGGCTGTATGGGACGGCGCGCCGGGGAAACAGGCCGGCGCTTCTCAGTCTGAGAAATTCTCGGTCGCTAGATCCTCCTACAGCAGGCGCACAACCTCGATCCCTAATCCTGTTAGTTTCTATGCCTTGGCTAAGGAGATCTGTGAGTACTGGCCTCAGATCCGGGCTCATTACGATAAAAGCGAAATCTCTCGCAGCATACCCGGCACCGACGGTAGTCTCAGAGCGATCGAGCTGACGAAGTTCAGCGACTTGTATGAGGAGCGCGTATGCCAATCTGCAGGGGCCCGTTACGCGCTGATCACCGACATATCGAGCTATTTCCCAACTGTGTACACGCACACCATCCCGTGGGCACTGCACACCAAGCCGGTTGCCAAGGCGAACAAAACCAAAAAAA
This sequence comes from Pseudomonas sp. m6p, assembly GCF_055760375.1. Classification (NCBI taxonomy): domain Bacteria; kingdom Pseudomonadati; phylum Pseudomonadota; class Gammaproteobacteria; order Pseudomonadales; family Pseudomonadaceae; genus Pseudomonas; species Pseudomonas sp. m6p. The sequence goes on along the minus strand of NZ_CM147084.1, from coordinate 2,265,250 downwards.
CTCCTGAATTTTTTGGAAATATCCTTGATGGTCGTTGCATGGGGACACAGGATGGCCAAACCATTGGCTTGCCTATTGGCCCCGACACTTCCCACATCATCGCGGAAATCATCGGGGTGTCGATTGATGAGGCCATCTGCGCTGAACTGGGTGGATGGCCGAAGGGGTTTCGCTACGTCGACGACTTCACTTTCTTCTTCAACAAACGTGAGGAAGCTGAGAGGGCTCTGGCAATCATCATCAAATGCGTCAGTGCTTACGAGCTCCAGATCAACGCCTCCAAGACGAAGATCGTCGAAGTGCGAGAGCTCGTCCAGAAATCCTGGAAATACAGCCTCAAGAAACTGACCGTCTCAGCGAAAAAGCGTCAGCAGAAAGACGATATTCACCACTATTTCGAGATGTTGTTCTCACTTGAATCAAGGTTCAAGGACGAGAGCCTAGTCAAATATGGCCTAAAGCAGCTGTCCTCATCCATCGTCAAGAAGTCCAACTGGGCGATCGCCGAAGCGTACTTTCTCAAATGTGGGTATGGATTTCCCAACACGTTGCAGGTAATTACCCAAATCCTCGCGACCTACCATCGCTATGGTTATCCATTGAATATGAACGCGCTCGGCGCTTTCAGCCGAAATCTGTTGGAGTTGGCTGCCGCCGCGAATCACCACAGTGAGACTGCCTGGCTCCTTTGGCTGTGCAAGGAGCTCAGCATCCATCTTGACGCCCCTTTGATCCGTCAGGTGCTTCAGATGGAGAGCTCCGTATGTTCGCTCATCGCTCTGGATCTCATTCATTCAAATTTAGTCGACGGTGAGGTAGATCTTGCGGCTTTAACGGGTCTACCGCTCACAGATCAGGCACTCAAAGGGAACAACTGGTTACTGGCTTACGAAGGGGGTCGCCGGCTGTGGCTCGGAAATCCAGATATCGCTTTCATAGAAGCCGACCCCTGCTTCGCAGCACTGCTAAACGCTGACGTTAGCTTTTATGACCAGGAAGCCAGGCTACCCGCTATATTCCAAGTCAAGATCGAAGCAGCGGAGGCTATTGATTTCGACTCGGATGACGAAATCGACCGTGATTTCGAGTTTGACAGTATGGATGAGGAATACTTCGATTCGGCTGTAACGGATACTGATGAGGAAGGCGAGGAGCAGGGCGCGGCAGCAGCCGGTAAAGGAAATCTAGCTGTAGATCCTGAAGCACCAGATGATTGGTGAGTCTTGCATAGACGGAAGTTGTGAACTGGATTCGTGGCTAATGCTGGTCTAGTGCATCCAATGCCTTCCTTGTACATGCTCGCCTATATGGATGCTAATCCACTTTCCTGCTTTCCTCGGTATGGCCGCTCTCAACCGATGCTGGTGCAGGATTTTGGGCCTCTAGCCGAATAGAGGCCAGTGGTGAGGGCACCGCGACCGCCCAGAAAGGGACTGCATAAGCGAAGGAAACCTTTGCCTCCAGTGTCACCGGCTTGCTAGGTCGCTCTGCGCGCTGCATCGCAACATGTAGCCTCTGCCTTATCGCTTTGCGGGCCACGGAATTGATTTCCACACCAGCTAACGTGAGCAGGAGCCGTGTGTACGCCAACCGATGAAAATCGTCAGGGCAGCTTGGGTGGCGGAACATCGGTTCAAAGCAATACTCGATCAGCTGCAGCATCACACCTAGGTTACAGCGCACTTGCAGGAACATCAGACAGACAAAATCGGCTATGACGGGCACAGCAGTATCAAATGTTAGGTTCGGTTCGGCTAAGTAACTTCGCAACCGGTTGATCCCTATATTTGCAAACGTCTCACCCTGATCCATCATGGCTATAAGGTCTGCAGCTTGGATCGAGACGAAGCTGCGCCTGGTCATCACCAATTGAACAATTGCACGAGAGTACTCAGCACGCGTCAAACGCTCTGATATCAGTTCATTCGTCAGTAGCATTTGAGGAGATGCGCCCCTGATCTCCAGGAACCCTGCTATAGCTCGGAAGCGGGCGTCTAACGACAGTAGGGCACCACCGTATTCCAGGCAAACAAGCAGGGTTGCATACTCTCCTTCACCCAGAATGTCTTTGAGTGTATGCATCTGTGCCGCCAGTGTGGGTGGGCCATATGCCGGTACCACCTCACAATACTCATCAATAGCGGCATAGATTGAGTCGAGAAAGGCACGCTCCCGATGCCAATTTTCCTCTGTCTGCTCCTGCATACCGAGTTGCCCATCGTGTGAGAAGAGCGTCCCTCCCTTGTGAAATCGCGTTGACGACTCGATCTTCGTTTCTAGCGCTTGCTTGGTGGCAGCAGCTACATACAGCCTGGGGATGTGCTCCAGTACATCGAGCATTCCAAGCGTCGCAAGCTCTACCAGCATGGGAAGATCTACCACCCAAGAGTGATCGGAGGCAGCGATAACCGGGAACTCATCGTGGGTCTGGCCCACACCCATCGAGACCTCCAGCAATGGCCCCTCATCGGGCCAGCCTCTGACGAGATCGATCACATCCACACCGAGCATCTGCGCGATCAGTCCAAGCGTAGCCATGTGCTGGCTGTAGAGCCCAATTGTGTTAAGGCCCTGTGTTTTTTTTCGTTCGATTTGCTCAATGAAGAAGGAGAAATCCAGCTCACCATCCTCACGCGTGGGGATGGTCATGGCGACTAAACTTTTGCTCGGAACGACCGCGCTTGAGACCTGCCCATATGATAGGTCGAGCAAACGTCGGTGAATGGTCACTATCCGCTTAACCTTGAGCGTCTGCTCTCCTATCAAGCTGCGGATTGTTGTGGTTTCGCCAACTTTGAGACCAATAAGCGCGACAGCCTGCGCGGAGTCCGCAGCGATGAACTCCGCGGTCGGTGAGAAGGGTGGGTCAATGTCAAAATCTATTGAAACGTAACCGCTGCCGCCGTTGCTGTCTTCGAGTTCGACTGAAGTACCAAAAGCGACCTCAACTGGGTTGGTGAGGAAAGTGTCCACCGTGCCGGATGCCATGACCATGAGTGAGATGTGACCGGCCGCAGCCTCAAGATTGCCCAAGTTCACTCGCATGGTGCGGTAAATGCGAGCGATGCCTCGATCATGCATCCCCCGACTTATCTCTGCGTTAGCAAGTTTCAATTGATCCTGAGCGGAGCCTTCGAGAAAGACAGGAAGCGTGGCTATGCACGCGTCCATCTGCCCAAAGTTTATGTTGGCTAGAACCTGGATCAGCAACAACCATGCACTGGCATCAAGGGGGCTCTCAGAAACGATCATCTCTGCGATTTCACGCATCCTGGGCCAATCACCGGCGTTACCGTAAACGTTCAAAGCCACGTTTCGGACATCTGCGGATTGGCGCCATTCCCCTGGAAGCGACTCCAGCAGATCTCGAACCTTCGCGCGCTGATCAGTTAGGGCGTATGCGTGAAGAAGATCAACGTGCAATGGAGTGAACGAGTCGCGAGGAAGCACGCGTTCGAGCATCGCGATAGCATCATCGTGACGCCGTGCATGGAGCATCCACTGCGATGCCATGGACAGCTCCAGCAAATCGCTGCTTTGCGGTGCGAGTTCAGCCACACGATTCTCGAATGCCTGGCGCACTGCTTCGTTATCGATAAAGGCCCGAGCAGCGAAAACCCCATCGGTAATATTGCTGTTCTGGGGAGTGACACCTAGCAGCGAAAGCTCTTGCTGAACTGCATCATTGCGTTGCTGACGCAGCAACAATTCCCAGTGCATGTGGCGGAGTATCCGCAGCACTTTCGCCGACTCCTCCGTGACAGGCCGCTGCACCTGTACACCGTAGGCAGACTCGAGCATTGGCTCTCTACCCGCAACCAAGCATGCTTGGCCGAAGATAACCAGTGCGTCATCAGGAAGCTGGTCAAGGTGATCGGAGAAGCGATCAACAGCTTCACCTTCACGATTCAAATCGCATAGGGCCTCAAGTTCCACTCGGGCCGAGGTCTCATGTTCTGGGACGCCGCGCTGTCTTCCCTGCTCGATCATGTCCAACGCCTGAGCCGCCTGCCCCAATAGCAGATACGCATAGGCAAGGTGAAACACGACGTCAGTCTTTGTCCTGGGACTTTGCTCGGCCCATAGAGCATTCTCGCGATCCTCAAACTTGGACATGGCGTCCATGATGAGCTCACGTCGATCCAGGGGCTGAGATCGCGTGTTCACGTGGAACGGGTTGTCCGTAGCGAGTCGCAGCGTAAAACGCAGATAGTTTTCGACGATGAAAATGGAACTGTCAGGCTGCTCCAAAGCTTTCTTGATAGCGTTGACGGCACCAAGATCGTCCCCGGCGCCAGCCCTGGAACTGGCCACCATCTGCCAGGCCCCGGATTTATCGCGAAAGGCTTCGGGGATCTCGTCTTCAGTTAGCTCTTCTCTATTGAGGACTCTTGCGTTGGCGTAAGCGATCCATACCGAATACGACTCCGGAAAGCGAGCCTGTGCCGCCTGGCCAACCTGGAGGGCAGCCTGCACATCATTTTTGAGCATGTGAGCCCGGACATGACCCGCAGCGATACGGTCATCGTCGGTATAAAGGTTTGCGGCTGCCTCAAGATCTGTCGAGGCGATCTCATCGTCCCCAAGATGCCAGTAGCACATCCCACGAAGGAAATACCAACGGGCCTTCTGGTGAATATCAAACGTGTCCAGCTCGTCCTCGAGGAGTTCCAGCTGAGTCAAGGCATCCTTGTATCGGCGATCGTTGTGCAGCGTGCTGATGCGGTCGAGCTGGCGCGTAGCAAATGTAGTTTCCGACCCTTGGATTGCGATGGGGAGGTCATCAGTCAGCAGTGTGCTGCCGGCAGCGCGGCCAACGGAGAGGAGGGGAGCAAGATATTCCGCCAGCGGGGTAAGCTCTGACGCGCGCTCATGGCTGACAGGCATCGTACCCATTTGATAGGCCCGCACACTCTCGCGTATCAGCTTGGCCGTATGAAATTCCTTGGCAAGCTCACCCAGATGGGCTGAAGCGGAAGACAGATCGATTTCTCCGGCCGTGCCATTGAGCTCAGCACACACAGATAATAACTGCGACCACACTGCGCCGCTGTCCCGGCTAGGTAATGCCTGGGCGATAAATTGCTTTTGGTATCCGGCTTCCTGAGTGCGATCCGAGTCCAGGTCGTGGGGAACGAACTTCAGGTGGATCGCGAACTGGCGCAGGTCTTCGTCGTTAACCGTGGCCTCATTGTATTGATCAGCTGCAGCCTTGATGGCCGCGTAAGCAGTCCGGTTCCGAGCGTTACTCAGACCCTCTGAATGCACACGGGTGTACCAGGACTCATGTGAAAGAGACGCCAAGGCCAGCCTGACAACCTCTACCGCGCCTTCCATGGATGACGAGCTAGACACGTGGTAGACGATCAAATTGTCGTCCAGTCCACGCTGGAATGTTGGCTTGATGAAATCGAGCCACGCAAGCCCTACTGCTTCGGTAAAAACGTCATTGGCAGTCGCCTTGAGTGACCGCTTCATCTGCATTCTGATGGTTGCTTTCTGTCCAGTGCTCGCCGACGCAGCATGGACAACGAGGTCGTCAGTATTGTGGTCAAATCCTCGACCTTGGAACAGCAACCCGACAATGGCAAATCCTTCGCGCAGCCCGGCACATGGGATGCCTAGGCACATAGCGAGTAACCGCACCGCCTGTACGCGTTGCTCAAACGCACCGCCACGCCCGCCAGTTGAAATAGGGCTTGCGACCTTTTTCTGCTGGGGTTTCGGTTTTGGGTTGGGAGCTTTTTCTCCCTTTGCCTTTGGAGGCCTTGCCATACCTGGCTCGCACAACTGATATAGGGCCCTATCTTATCGATCATTAAGCGCCATGCGTAGCGTTGATTTCGCAAGAAAATTACATAGCGTGCGGCCTGGGGCATGGAGTTCGTATCGAGCGCCAGCATCGTCGAGATGTACCATCCTATGACCACCAAAAAACATAAAAAGGCAAGCGGAGCGCGCAGGCGTGAGGATGGAAGCCCGACAGGGCCGAGACTTGGCTCCGCCAGGCTCGGTTCACGACAACCATCCCCGCAGGGGCACGCTTATACCCAAACTGGTAACCCGTGCAATCGCTATCTCCTCAGCAAGCCTTTAAGGTTTTCTTACGCGTAATGGTCACCTCTCCATGATGAAGATTGCTGACTCTTAGATGCACTCCCGTGTAAGGGGGGACGGGGACTCATCCTTCATCCCTTGAAAGCTCAGTGAGTGCTGAGGCTAGCGCCGTCGCCTGCTGAGGCGTGAACCTAAAGCGCGACTCATCGATTTTGATAGCAATTACTCCATCGGATTCTGTATCCAGGAGAACTGCGTAGCTGTTGTCATCGTCCATGACTTCACACTCGGCAATGCCAGGCCGAGTGAAGATGGCGAGCCTAATTTCGTATGAGTCATCCTCGGGCGAACCATCCTTGAAGGTGAAGAATCTGTTCGGCGGCAGTTTTGTGCTCATGGTTTCAATTTGCCTCAAAAAATAGGTTGCATGAGTAACTAAACGGAGCGGAAGTTAGAAACTTGAGCGGGAGAAGAAAATCTTGGCACTGAATGGTTAACCTTGGATGCCCAGTTCACTCCTTGCCTTGAGTAGTTTGCTCAGGGAGGAGGTTCCATGAGCAAGCAGGTATGTGTCGAGTGCCTCATTGATGGGTAAACTACCTGTTTTTTGCGGTGTGATTGGCGGATAACAATGGAGTGGCAACCTTCTTTTCTCTCGCGACTGTTCAGAAGGGCGGCATCATGGCGTCTGAAGATCGAGAATGATCAATTCAGCGTCACGTTGAATGAGCAAACGTATCCGATACCTCTCGAAGCGTTTTCCTCACTGCGCTTTCGCGATGCCCTGTTATGGACGAACGTCACTGTCTGGGTTGGTAACGAGATTCATCTCGTCGGCTTGCGAAAGTCGGCTCGTCACACGCTGAGTAACCAGCTTCGAGCCGTCACGAGCAGGCAGAATTTCCGTACTTATTACGCCAAGATAATGGGTTGGCTGAAATTGGTCGATCAAGTGGCGCTGATGGTAGACGCAGAACATCGATGGCTGACACACGACATGCAGCATGAGCTTCTTTCCGAGAAGGATGCTTTGAAAATCGACGATGCTGATCTCAAGGCACTGTTTGATTCTCCAGTTATCCAAACTGCATTGGGAGACAACAAGACACGCGTGTTAGGGCGGTTGCGCCAATGGTCTCAGGATTGGCCAACGCATTGGCAGACTCGTAACAAAGCGCACATGATCCGCGAGCTGGATGCTTGCTCAGATCTTCTGGATAACGTCGAGTCCCGTGAGCTCAATGACGAGCAAGCAAAAGCCGTGGTTTGCTTCGACAATCGGGTTCAGCTTATTGCCTCCGCCGGCTCCGGCAAGACCTCTACGATGGTTGCCAAGGCGATTTACGCGGTTCATCGCGGTTTCGTGGCCCCATCCGAGATCATCATGCTGGCCTTTAACAAAGATGCTGCACAGGAGCTGCAGGAAAGGGGCGCTCAGTCTCTCGGAAGGTTAGGTATGACCGGTGTCACGATCAATGCACTGACGTTTCATTCACTGGGCCTAAAAATCATTGGCGGTGCGACAGGCAAAAAACCTAGCGTCCCCAAGTGGGCTACCAAGGCGGATCTTGGGCTTGAGAAACTTGGTGTGATCGTTGATACGCTTAAAGACAGGTCAGATGAGTTTCGCACCAAATGGGATCTTTTCCGCTTGGTATTCGGGCGGGATCACTCCACTGCGCCGTTGAGAGATGTGGCGGAAGCTTTCGACAGGGAAGGGGAGGCTCGGCTAATTACACTCAATGGTGAGCATGTCGCGAGTCAGGAAGAGCGCTTGATTGCCAACTGGCTTTTCTACAACGGCGTCGAGTACGCCTATGAGCGGCCCTACGAATACGACACTGCAACTGCCGATCACCGCCAATATGCGCCCGACTTTTATTACCCGCAGCTGAACCTCTATCACGAGCACTTTGCCTTCGATGCAGAGGGCCAGGCACCCGCGCATTTCGTGAATTATGCGGAAGGGGCCGATTGGAAGCGGAAGACCCATGCCAGCTATGGTACGCAGCTGATCGAGTCGACTTCACACCAATTGCGGACGGGTGAAATCTTCGCTCATCTCTCTCAAGAGCTGACGTCGCGGGGCGTGGAGCTAGATCCAAACCCCGACCGTCCGATCCCGGACTCCGGCCTAGTACCACTGGAACATATTGACTTGGTGAAGGTGCTCCGATCGTTCATCTCTCACTACAAAAGTAATAGCCTGACGGCGGCGATGCTGCACGAACGGTACGACGCTCTTCCGATCAGCGTTTTCAAGTTCCGGTACAAAATGTTCCTGGAGCTCGCGATTCCGGTGATCGAAGGCTGGGATGCCGCCCTGAAAGAAGACCGTGGGATCGATTTTGAGGACATGATTAACCTGGCCGCAGATTGCCTAGAGCGTGGCTACCAGTCGCCTTATCGCTTGGTCATGGCTGACGAATACCAAGATGCCTCGCGCGCACGTGCGCGGCTTTGCCGGGCGTTGGTTCAAGAGCCCCATAGTCACCTGTTCGCGGTGGGTGATGACTGGCAGTCAATCAATCGATTCGCCGGCGCGGATGTGAGTGTGATGACTGGTTTCGTGGAATGGTATGGCCACGGTGAGGTATTCCGGTTAGAGAAGACTTACCGGTGCCCTCAGGCTATCTGTGATGCTTCCAGTCAGTTTGTGGCTAAAAACCCTGCTCAGCTGCAGAAGACCGTGATTTCTGTGACGGAGCCGATCGGCCCCGCATTTCTGGCATTCCAGCTATCTAGTAGGGATCAGGTTCAGAATGGCTTGCGGCAGTATCTGGACGATCTTCACCAGCAGCTTTCGAGCGGTGTAGTCCCCGGGGCAAGTGATCGGCTGATAACGGTCTTCGTTCTTGGACGCTACAAAACCGATGCGCAATTCATACCCCAAGGGTGGGAGCAACGCTACGGCAACAAGCTTGAGATCAGATTCAAAACCGTCCACACCTCAAAGGGTGATCAGGCCGACTACGTTCTGCTCCCCGGAATGATGGCTGGAGGATTCCCGAGCATGAAAGGGGACGATCCGGTCTTCGGCCTAGTAATGCCCGAAGGAGACACCTACCTGCATGGCGAGGAGCGCCGACTTTGCTATGTGGCGTTGACCCGGGCTCGTAGGTCTGTAGTGATGTTCACTGTGACTGCCAGAAATTCACCGTTCCTCACCGAGCTGGTAAAGGACGGGGTGGTCATGGTTACGGACATCAAGGGTGAACCAATCCAGGAGGAACGATGCCCTGTGTGCCAACATGGGGTCGTGCTTCAGCGCACCGGTAAGTTCGGTGATTTCAAATCCTGCTCGAGCTTTCCTCGTTGCAAGTACAAGCCCGAAAAACCAAGGCGCCAAGATACTCGGCAGGCAAAACTGACTCGACGACGTTAAGGGCGTCAGTACCAGCCAGCACCGCACCCGGATAGCGCAAAGCCTTCATATGTGGCATATAGCCGCTAACGAAGTGGCGCGTAGGTTTTCATTGTGACTACGTCGACGCTTGTATTGTAGGCGATTGCGGCCCAGCGCTGGGCGACGGGCCGAGAACCAGGATCAGGAAATGTCAGGGAAAATCGTACGCGGCGCCAGCCGCTGTTGGTGGGCGCTAGTCGCCGCTGGACGTGCAGCTCGGCGATCATTCGCAGCTTGGCGAAGTGACATTGTCCTGTATTGGCCCAGCCTCTTCTGGTGAAGGCACAATTCTGGCAGGCCATGGCTGGGATTTGAAGTTTGGACGACGACACGGAAACTCTGGAGGACAGGTACGACAATCTCACCACAGACACGCTACTGTCCAAGGTATTGTCGACGCAGGAGCAGGGTAACCTAGACTTGGTAGCATCCAATTCTGCTGGGGCAAAGAATGAGGCAATCTAGGAAGCCGTTTGATCTGAAGCCGAGGTCATTTGCATGGCCGTGAGCCTTGGGCACAGCCTGAAAGGTACAGCATCTGTGAAACGAGGGGATGTGGGTTTATCCAGTAAGGAGTTTCCATGCTACAAGCTGCGACCGGAAAGCTGTTCACGAATCGCGAAAACCCACGCCGGCAAGATCTCAAAGGTGTGATTTATAGCAACGTAGATCTTGGTGCGTTTGATCGATTCAGTACCAGGGTTGGAACCTTGGTCAATCTGGAGTCATTCCGTACCCCTGCGGCATTGGGTTATGAGATGACCGAGTATATGGAGGCGGCTGATCCCGCCCCAGGAGTACTCGTTTCCCGTGCGATGGCTGCTTACATTGATGACTTCGCGGACATAGCCTCTTTCAGCCTGCAGGTGATTTTCTCACCAGATGTTCATATTGCCGAGCGCTTACTGTACCAGCGGCACAGGCCTGGAGACCGTTCTCCCAGTGAACGGCTAGCACGATTTTATGATAAATCAGTCAGGGCTACTGAGTCCGAACTGCAGGCATTCGAACAGTTTGCGGATCAGTTAATTGACTTGCCGCGCGCCAACTACCTTGCTGTGATCCAGGCAATCCGAACGTACGTGGCCGCAGTCCACCGAATGGGTGATGACCTCAACCTGGCCTACACGCTGTTGGTTATGTGTGTTGAATCACTGGCTCAGAAATTCGATGGCCACGAACCGAAATGGGTCGATCTTCCTGATCAAAAGCGAGCCGGGGTGGATGAGTGAACGAGCCCCATGAAAGACAGGACACCGTTTCCCCCTTACGATAAGGGATAGGCAAACGGTTATGTTTATGACTAATAGCAACGACAAGAGTGGGGAGCTTTTGGGCCAAGAGCGGCGGCGCCGCTGGAGCCCGGAGCAAAAACTGGCCATGGTTCGCGAGAGTCTTGAGCCAGGGCAAAGCGTTTCGGTGGTCGCTCGACGCAACGGCATCAATGCCAACCAGCTGTTCCTATGGCGCAAGTTATATCAGGACGGCAGTCTGTCGGCGGTCAGTGCCGGTGAAGCCGTTGTGCCCGCCTCGGAGCTGAGCGATGCGCTCAAGCAGATCCGTGAACTGCAACGGATGCTGGGCAAGAAAACGATGGAAGCAGAAATCCTCAAAGAGGCCGTGGAGATCGCCCGGTCGCGAAAATGGATTGCGCACTCACCCTTGTTGCCGGGGGACGACCAGTGAAGCTGGTCAGCGAATGTCTCGGTGTGGCGCGCTCGCAATTAACGGTTCGAATCAAGCAATCGGTATCGCTCAAAGTACGGCGCCGCAGGCCTGTGGACGATGCTGATCTGGTGGTTGAAATCCAGCAACAGATCAGCGAACTGCCCAGCTATGGCTACCGTCGTGTTTGGGGATTGCTGCGTCGTGCCCGTGAAACCCAGTCGCTGCCGGCGATCAATGTGAAACGGGTTTACCGGGTCATGCGCGATCACGACCTGCTGTTGGCGCGGCGCATCAAACAGCCCGGCGTGCCGCGTCGGCACGAGGGTCGTATTGCGGTGCAAACCAGTGATACGCGTTGGTGCTCGGACGGCTTTGAGTTCCGCTGTGAGGACGGCGCCAAACTGAGCGTGACCTTCGCCCTGGATTGCTGTGACCGCGAAGCCATCGGCTGGGTCGCGAGTCCGACCGGGTACAGCGGCGATGACATCCGCGACTTGATGCTGGAGAGCGTAGAGAAACGCTTCGGTGATCAACTGCCTGCAACGCCGGTTCAATGGCTAAGCGACAACGGCTCGGCGTACACCGCCGAACAGACACGCCTGTTTGCTCGACAGATCGGTTTGCAGCCGGTGACCACCCCGGTGCGCAGCCCGCAGAGCAACGGCATGGCCGAGAGCTTCGTGAAGACGATCAAACGTGACTACGTTGCGCACATGCCCAAGCCGGATCGAGAAACGGCGCTGCGCAACCTGGCAATTGCCTTCGAGCATTACAACGAGCAGCATCCGCACAGCGCCTTGAACTATCGCTCACCGAGGGAGTTCAGGCGCTTGGCAGCAGCATCAATTTGACGGGGAGTTGGTGTCCGGTTTTGTAGGGGCAAGTCCAATGAGGCACTCCTCAGCGTCAGCGAAGAAGGCTCGCAAAAGGTCAGGGAAGCAGTACTGGAAGTCATACATCCGCGCCTTGGGTTTAGATTTGTGCAATTCATCCTGGCTCACCTGCCAGCGGACTACTTCTCGGCTCAGGCCGACGCACAGAAACATCCAATAGGTCGTCGCGACTTGGAGGCGGCCTTGCAAAACCTCTACGGTGTCCGCTCCAGCTACGTTCACACGCTCAAACCACTCACTAAAGAATTCCTCCACTTCGCTAGTCATAGAGAAACTTGGGAGGACGAAGGGAAGCTCACCTTCACATTCCAGGGATTATTCCGGCTAGTGCGGGCAGTGATCATTGAGTTTGTGCGCAAAGCTCCTAAAATCAAGCATGAACCGTGCAATTACGAGTGGGACAACCCCAACCTCTTGAGGCTCAGGGTCGCCCCACAGCATTGGATCTACGACCCTTCCGGTTTCGAGGCTCAGACATCGCGGCGATACCTTCAAGGTTTGGTGGAGCTGCTCGATGAGTGTCTGGTCGAATACCCCAATCGCAAGCTCCACAGGCCGAGCCACATTATCGAAAAGGGGCTGAGCATTCAGTCCCAAATGAATGAAGCGCAGAATGTGCCGTTTCTTGCCCTGTGGTGGTTGTCCAACGTCTACCTGGGCCACGACCCTGCGAGGAGGACGCATACCTCCAAGGAGGTGGAGATGTTGAACAAACCGAGTGTGGATTCCCTGATTACCCAGGCCCTGTTGGGCAGTGACTCGGAATGGACACCCGCTATCCATCAGCTTCAGTTGGATCGCTATTACACGCAGCGCTACAAGAGCGGTGGCATCAGGGTGCCGGCGAATGTAGAAGCCTGCATGGCTCTTACATTGGCCGAACGGCATAGGAAAGCGGGTCACATATCCTCAGCTCATGGCGCGCTGACTTCGGCCGCTGAGAACTTTCCGCATCTGATCCAGCTTCGTACTTTGGCGGCCGATTTCGATCCAAGCACCCCCATCGCGTGGCTTTCGATCATTTATCCTGACATCACCATGCAGCGGGCAACTCTCGAATGCGTTGGCTTGTGAAAAGCGAGTAAGCAGGGAACTGCGAGTATTCGTTTGCCCACACAGTCGCCCCTCGCGCGAAGCTTAAACAGGTGCCTCCCTCAGCTATCTCTCGTAGGTCTCACCGCCGGTGCTGATCTTGTAGATAGTTTCCGAGTAAGGCAGGCGAGCGAGGATAGTAGTAGCCTGCACCACTCCCGCCATAGTCATCCCTCTACACATGAGGCTCACATAGCCCTGGATGCGAACGCACATGGCATCAGCACTATCAATGAAATTCGTTTTGTTGAGGCGGAGCATGATGACTGTCCTGCCCTCGGGTACTGCTCCAATTGGGGGCACGGCGAATATCGTAATCTGGGTGTACACGACCAAACAGAGCAGCGCGATGCCCGCTGTAATTAAGACCTTCTTCATATGGGAGACTCCTGTCTCGGATTCAGTCTATGCGCTTAACGATGCCGAACCGGCCGTCTTTAAAATCGCCGGCACGGAGGACATTGGGGGCAGATTGGTCGCAGCTGTACGTCGAGTAGCTCACAGGGGGGTTACCAAATCGATCTGAGCTACGATCCGCGCAACCTGAAGATGACGCAACAATGTATAGCGGCTTGGTTATCGCCTCATTTGGGACTTGGAGTCCCAAGGAGAACCTAATACTTGCCTTGTGAGCAAAATCATTCGCGTCGTCGTGGTAATTACCCAGGAACGTCGCATAGCTGCTCCAACTGACGAATTCGAAACCCATGACGCCCAACCGTTTGAGCTCGCCGCCGTTTGACGCGTAAACAACGAGAGGCGCCAGCCGAGGGTCTTTGCTCTTAGACGAGTATGTCACTTTCGCCGTGATGTACTTGGAGCCGCGTTCGGCAGATCGGTACTCATACTCATCACCGTGATTGTTAAAGCTCCACTGGTCGGTAATTTGGGCTGACTGGAGCGAGACAGAACTGTCATCGGCTGCGAATGAGGCTTTCACCGGAATAGCTTTCATGCCGAGCGCCGCCAGCCGATGCGCCTCTTGTTCCTTGGCCTCACGATCCTTGACCATTTTCTGCAGGAAACTGCTTCCGGTTTCTGCTTCAGCGGAGTCTGGGTAGCGCAACGTCAACGACGCCAAGGCTACTCTAGTGGCTGCTTCGTCTTCGCGGTCGGAAGCCCTTCTTACCTGAGCCAGCAATACGGTGGGTGTTTCTTTAAGGGCCGTATTTTCCTGCTCAAGCTTCGCGATTTTGCCTTTAGCGGCGGTGATTTCTGCCTGCAGGGATTTTACGTCCGAGCGAAGGCCTTCAGCCTCTTTCTTGCATAACTCACCGCCATCTCCACATCCCGTAAGCGAAAGGGCCAGGCAGGTGAACAGTAAATCCTTTCTCAAAATGCCTCCTTTTGACCAGTAGCCCGTTTCCGTTAGCGAGAATGGCAATCTACCATCATGCCTTAACCACCGAAATGGGGGCCCAAGCTTGGTTCGTACTTTCCGCGTAGAGCTATGAGTAACAGGCCGCCAGTTACTATGCAGGGGCAATATGCACCATTACTTGGCTAGTAATAGCTCTACGAATGGGCGAGTCGGTACTGTTGCGAGAGTAGCGCTATTGAGCCGCGTTTGATCTCCTACAGTGTACTCGAGAAGCAGGATTGCGATGCGTTCAGCGCTTGCATAGATCCTTGACTGCTGGCCAGCGAGGTTTTGGTGTAATCCCAGCGTTCCAGGAGTCGGCCAATTCTTGCGGCCTGAAGAACCAGTTGGCCTGATAACTACTGACGTCAGTAAGTCCCTCAAGAAACCCCTTATCCAGCGTCACCACGAAGGCAGGCAACTTCAAAAAGCGATATAGGTCAAAATCCACGCCGTCGTTGCGACTTTTTTTGGAGGTCGGGTCATAGGCTCGCTTGACTTTCTGCATGCTTGAAAACCGTGTCCAGCAGTAAAGCACTTCCAAGTGGCTGCGCATGTTCATGGTGAACACAGCCGACTCCGAATTCTCAAACGCTTTGGTGACACCCACGTTAATTTTGGGCCCAATGACTTTCCAGCTCACTTGCTGAGCTGTCCAAGCCTGCCAAGCATCGGTCGGGTCTTTGGAATTATCATCGATATGTTGCTTCTGGTCTTTGTATGGGTGCGCTAGCTGCAACACTCCGCTCAGATCTTGCGGACTCAGCGCCTCAAGTGACTCAAATACCTTTTGCAGTGCCACATTTGGCACAGCTTTGAAAAGATCCAACACCTCCTCGGACGGGCTCGCCTGAAGGGTGTGGATAGCCTCCAACGCTTTCAGAAATTCATGCTCAGGAAGCGCGTCAAAGGCAGGCAGCAAGCCAGCCTCATCTAGGGCGTGTAGCACTTCAATCCTAAGCTGCTCGTTGTGTTTTAGGGTGTTGACTGTTTCCTGGAAGCCCGCGAGCATTGCTCTCCATGCATTGCGTTCCTCCTCCAGTAAATGCTCAGTTGAGCCAGGGGTATATCCAGCGTCAGCACAGCGAAGCAATTCAGCCCAGCTGTCCAGAGATATTGAGCGACATTCCTGCTCACTCCAAGGCTCACTGTTCTGCTGCAGCATCCCCAACAAATCTCTGCGCCCGGGTGCTATAGGGAGCTCAATGCTCAGGAATTGGGTCAATCGCGTGCACATGCGATGGAATTGATCAGCCGTAATTGATCCGCGGCTTCTCTGGTTTACAAGCTCTATAAACGTACCGTCGGCGAGGGAGAAGGAATATCCATCCGCTGTCATCTTCCCGAACGTCTCCACCCAAGCGGGGCAGTGTTCGAGGTCGACAAGCTCTCGCGCGGCTACGGTATCCAGAATGACCATCGTCTTTTGGTCATCGATAATCAAGCGAGGAGGAAACGAGCCGGTCATGAGAACGTCCAATTGCTAAGTCAGATGTAGCTGCTAAGTACAGTTTTGATGAAGCTCTTAGGTGCGAGCTTATGGTTTCCTACCCGCTAGGATCAATATCCACAGCTCCAAACGGCCATTGAAGTTCCGTCCACCTACGAAAGACTGTGCGCCTTCCCCGGCACTTGCATTAACGCTGTCATGAGCCAGGCACTCTTTCTCACCTCACTCGACCTACTTCCAGGAGTAAGGCAACTGGTTGATCGAAACGGAGCATCACATTCTCGGCATGCTGCAGCGTGTGATCCCCTTTGTCCCGGATCACTTTCACAGTACCGCTGGTGAAATCACCCACGTTGGCCACAAAGCCAAGCCGACGCGCTCCCTGTGCATGGAGCTCGTAAGCGGTACCACGGTCGTCCACACACGATGCACCAACGATGTCGATGTAGCCTCCGTTTTTGTCTAGAGAAATCCCCCTCCCTTTTCCGAGGAATCTGCAGCCGTCGCCTCGGAAGATCGTATTCATTCCTGTAGGTTTGAACGGGCTCACCAGCGAAAACAGAAAAAGCATATCAACGCCGGAGTTCGAATCATCCAAGCTAGCGCGGGTAATCACCTTGGCCACAAGGGTCTCACTGGTGGGTGCCGCTGTGTAGTTGATCCCTTCAACCACAGCAGACTTGATCGCATCTGGTAGCGATACCTGATGCGGATTGATCAATCCCGCAAGGTTAGATGGCATGATCGATAACCAGCCCAGAACCGAGGTGGCATTGCCTGCGAAATTCAAAGCGCCCCCGATGATTAGCGGAATAGCCAACAGGCCCATCAGTCGATGCTCAGCGCAAAACAGCCACCAATTTCCAGATCTTTTGCCCCTGGTTCCATTGCGCGTCCTTCCAAAGCATTGTCTCATCATGCCGTCTCGTTTCTGGAATCCATGGCTGTATGATATTCAGAATTCGGAATAGCTCTAGTCAAAATCAGGCGTCTAAATTCATAGCGTGCTTCAACGCTTATCTTGGCCGTCAGGGCCGAGGGAAACGATGAGTTCGGATTTTCGCTCGCCGGCGTACCATGCGGAAACAGCTGGCACGTAAATCGTGAGTTTTTGGTTTGCGTGGAAACAGGTCAAGCCGTTGCTTTATAGATCGCCGCCTCAGGGGGATCTGCTCTTTGTCAGGCAAGAGGCACGTGCTTGGGGCTTGTATTGCGCAACGCCAAGCCACCAAACGACGTGCCCGCATCGACATAACGCAGCGCTGACTTCATATCCTTCCAGCCCACATAGCCCATCAGTCCTTTGATGTCCCATCCATTGGCGGACGCCCAGGTCGCAAAGCCTCGCCGCATCGAGTGACTGCTATACAGTTCAGCTGGCAATCCTGCCTCTTTGAAAATGCGGCGTAGCACAGGGATCAGGCTATGCGGCTGCATAGCTTTGCCTGAAAGATTGCCCCACCGATCTATCCGCTGGAACACCGGGCCTTTTGCGATCCCGGCATCCGTTATCCAGTTGATGTAGGCCTCCACGGGGCAGAGAATTGTAAGCGCCGGCGTCTGGAAAGTAGTTCCTTCATGCTGGCGGTCACCCTTGGTGTAAGGCAGGAAAAAGGTAATGCCTTCACCACTTATGGCTTGGGTATCCTCGACCATTAGCCTGGCTAACTCATCGCCGCGAAAGCCACGCCAAAACCCAATCAAGATAATCGCCACCGAGCGACGATGACGCACCAGCGATTTGTAGTCTCCCCGTTCAACCGCAGCTGCAGCTTCCCCTTCAAGCCATGTGACCGCTAGCTCCAGGTGTTTCAGGAGCAGTGGGGCGGCCTGTTTCACCTTTGCAGGATGCACGACTCTGATGCCCTTGATCATCTGGCGAACATCAGGCGTCTTGGTTGGATCGGGGAAGCCCTGGGTGATGTGCCATTGCGCAAGAGCCGCCAAGCGCTGCTTCAGAGTGTTGATAGAGAGTTTGTCGGCGTACTCCGCCAAGTAGCGAACGACGCCCGCGCCGGTCGTGGGCAGGAACCCGCCCCAAGTCACTTCGAAGTGCTCAATCGCAGCCCGGTAACTTTTTCGCGTGTTCTCCCGGGTACCGGCGCTGAGGTATCGATCTGCCTTTTCCATCGTACTTAGCCTTCAAAATCGGAGCGTTTTGCTTTCCCAGCGCCACTAGGAGGTTTTCTGGGTGCCAGAAAGTATCAAGAAGCCATAAAGCACTATTATAGCTTTTTAATTACTGGGCTTTACATCCAAAAAATTGGTGATAGCGTGTCACGTAATTACATGACACGTAACACAGCACGAAATCGTAGGAGTTCACATGGCTCGTGGCGGCATTAACAAGGCGGTGGTGCAAAAAGCAAGGCAGTCTCTGCTCGCTAGGGGCACATACCCAAGCATCGATGCCGTGCGTGTGGAACTGGGGAATACCGGGTCGAAGACAACCATTGCCCGGTACCTGAAGGAGATCGAATCCTACGATCCACGCCCACTATCGTCCCGCGAACGCATGGGTGAAGAACTTTCGGCAATGGTGGAAAGCCTTCTGGATCGACTCATGGAGGAGGGTAACGAGTCGATCGAACAGTCCCGATCAGCCTTTGATATTGAGCGTGTAGAGCTCCAGGGGCAGATCGACAGCCTGCAAACTGAACTGACCGCAGCGCGTAGGCAGCTCGACACTCAGCAAGCAGCGATTGAGGCTCAAACTGCTGACTTAAAAACCACGCAGTCCTCACTCCAGGCAGAGCTGACACGCAATGCCGGACTTAATCAACGCTGTACTGACCTAGAAGCCTTGGTCAGTGACCGGGATAAACAGATCCACTCCCTAGAGGAAAAGCATGTTCACGCGCGCGGGGCATTGGAGCACTACCGGGAGTCTGTAAAAGAGCAGCGTGAACAAGATCAACGACGGCATGAATCCCAACTCCACGAGGCCCAAGTGGAGAAGCGCAAGCTGCAGGAAACGTTGGTGCTGAAACAGGATGACCTAACTCGTTTAAATCGTGACAACGAGCGGTTGCTTGGAGAGTCCAGGCAGCAGGTGAAACTGCTACACGGCCATGAGGCGCACATACAGACACTGACTGGCGAGATTCAAGGTCTGAAACTGGCGGAGGCGAGATCCGCCGGAGTTGCTGAGCAGCTCCAGGAACAGATCGCCACGCTTCGACAAGACGCCGCGGCACTGAATGAAGCAGCAGCCAAGAGCGGCGAGCGCGAGCTGGAGGCAAGACTGCTGCTTGTTGCTGCCCAATCGGAGAATGAGCGACTCCGGCGATTGCAGGCTACCGAGGCTGAGACAGATGGAAGCGATTCGAACACCACATTTGCGCCTGCATCCGAGAAGCCAAAGACAGCACCCACAAAACCTTCGAGGAAGTGACCATGAACAAAGCCCCGCTCAAACCGATAGGCCCTAATGAAGAATGCTCCGCGCTTCAGTGGGCTCATCAGCGACTCACTTTTATGCTGGCGAACAGCACATTACCGCCAGCCTTCATACAGCTCGACACCCGCACTCGATTGGAAACCCGAGCTAAGTCAGGTATCGAAGCGGCTGACTCGAGTAAAGCAAATTAGCAGCAGTGTGCAGAGCACCGCCAGCGCATGTTTGAAAGACTTGAAAACCCTACATATTGGGTTATTATCAGGTCATGAACACTACATGCGGTGATTTGCATGCACATGCCAAGTATCGAACAAGAAGCATCCGAGCTGCTGCGCATGCTCTGGCGCGACCGATATCACCTGTGGGGCGATCAAGATATCACCCCGCTTCAGGCGCGTGATCCGAGAAAGGCGGCGTTAGCGTACGGCTTTGAATATCGGGAGCTTCCGAATCTCGGTGACCCCAAATTCATCCATGGCGGCTCCGGCCCTAAGATTGCAGGTCTGATCGATCGCCAAGCGAACCGCATCGCCATCTCCCAAGAATTCTCACCCACAGTAAAACTGTTCACGGGTGCTCATGAGATCGGCCACCTTGCCCTACATAAAGGTGAGGTTATGCATAGGGATCGGGCGTTAGATGGCCGTCCAGTCGGCGGGCCGCGAAACCCTGAAGAACGGGAGGCTGATTTCTTTGCAGCGTGTTTTTTGATGCCTGCGAAGCTTGTCGCCGACCGCTTCAGGCGTCTATTCCTTTGTGGAGACCAGCTTCACTTTAACGACACGGTTGCATATCACCTCGATGCACATAACATCGAAGGTCTGCTGTATGCCTCGGCAGACTCCTTGGAGCGAGAGCTGGCGCTGGCGCGGTGCCAACGCTTCAATAATCTCAACGTCGTATCGCTTGCTACGCAGTTTGGAGTATCCGATTCGGCAATGGCGTTAAGACTCAAGGAGCTTGGTTTAGTACGCTGGCCGTAGCTTGGGGGCTTGAAGTAGGCGCTAGGTATCAATCGAAGTGCATTAGAATGGTGGGGCGATAAAGGACTGTACGCTCTAGAACCGCCCGACGATGCGTCCTAAACTCCCCGTGAAATGCAGCTCAATCTTGGCGACCAACCTCGACCAGCAGTTCCAGCGCCCTCATGCGCAATCGGATCGCTGTCTTCGAAACGTTAAAATATTCGCTCAGAGAATTGCACACAGCATGAAACTGAATGACGTTGTCCCTCTGACTGTCCAGGTACAGATGGCCGTGACCACGGTTTCGGATGCCAAGATGCTGTAGTAACAACCCAAACGCAGCCTGAAAGTCCTCTTTAGGCATCAAGAGACATGAAGCAAACGTATTTGCTTGCCACTCCAACCGCTCGACTTCCCCTTTAGGGATGGTGATCAGCTGGCTCTGGTCAATGTCCTGCGCTCGGATGGCTTCTCGTGTCATGTAGCGCTTATGACCTAGAAAGTGATGCCCCAACTCATGGGCGAGTGTGAATCGGGCCAAGTGGGATTGGCTATCTGCCCCGAAGATTTTGATCTCAAGCGGGTTGAACGTGATACTGCCGAGGGCTGAGCCCGAGTCCTGAATGAAGCTCACGGACAGTCCACTGACATCAGCTTCCCTGGACACCAGCTTAGTCAGATCGACCTCTCCCCGGATGTATGAAATGGATTTCAAAGCCTGCTGCGCCAAGCGATCTATTCTGTCCCGCGAAATGAACGCGACCCTGGGTGTTTCGATAAGCGTGGGCTGACGAATCAGACTCAGATCGCTCTCTTTAAAAGCACTCTCAAGGTCGAGCCCTTTCCAGATGCCTTCCCAACCATCCGTAAAGCCGGCAGGAGTTACGGCATAGGCGCTATAAACGGTAGGCCGAAAATCCATCCGGGTTAGGGCGTATTCGATCTCCGCGCGCTTACGGGCTCTAGCGCTCCGCGCCCCGGTCAGCAGGGCGCGAGGAAGCTCCCATCGAAACTCAGATTGATCAAAGTAACGCAAGACACCGAAGCCTCGGTTCCGAGCAATGTTGAACGTGCCGGACTGAAACGCACTGGCGGACGCAAAAATACCCTTGGCATTGAAGCCGGCCACCTGACTTATCTTTGAACCAAATTCTTCGATGTCCCCCACGGGCACTTTGCCGCTGTAGTTCTTACATTCGATGAGCACAAGCAATGATGGGGTTTCGAAACCAGGCAGGAATACTTCGACAGAAATATCAAAAATGATGAAGTCCTCTCGGTCACGCGAGAAGTAACCCTTCTTCCTGAAAATTTTGCAGCACTCAGGTTGGAATGCATAGAAGCGACCTTTATTGATCTCACGAGACAGGAACTCAAAGACCTGCTCCTCGAATCGGTCGCCCTTGGCATAGGTGCTGAGCGCTTGAATTTCCATATGTAGGGCGGACTCCTTGGTAACGGATCAGAATGTCAGTCGTGCGTGAATAGATAGCGCTCGAGAAAGAATTACCACCGGTCATGCTGGCTCTCAGCTCGGTACCATGATGGTCTTTTTTCCTACTTTTATGTCAATGACCAGAAGGTTAACGCCCAGACAACCGCTGACGACATTGTTAGTTTGGCCCGCCGACGTCATCTACGTATCGCTAGATTTGGCTCCGCCTGATTCTCAAGGATACTCGTCAGGAGGCGATTATTTCAAAACCACAACTAGAAGCAATATGGCATCCTTGACTCAATATTGACTGTTGAAGTCGAACCCCCTGAATTATCGGAGTATTAACATGCAACGGACGCCTAACGAGCTCCTCAGCCGACTATTCGAGTACGCAGAGGAAAGCCTCAAGGAGCTTGATCCGTCGCGCTATCAACTATCGAGCTCTGTTAATGACGTGTATCCACCGACAGGCCTTCTAGGTCTTCCTGGGCTGCACTTTGATCTCCAGTTCCCAGGCGACAATATCTGGCTGCAAATCGAACGGCTCGAAGAGTCACGTGCTCCAGCACCAGTTGATGGAAGCTATAGCTCCGTCATCAAAGCCAGCGACAATCCCACCAAGCCACCAGCGCTCTCTGAGCAGGTGCTCCTCCAGTTAATCCGCGAGCAGCAAGACAAAGATCCGGGTGGAGATATCGCCGCAGTGGAATCCGAGGTACGCGCGCAAGCTTCGGCTGCTCTTACGGCGTATCTTGTCCTGTGGCACGAATGGGCTGAGCTTGAGAAACCACGTCGCAAGACCATTAGCCTCTATGGCGACATGTTTGCATTGATGCAGCAGATGGAGACGGGAAAATCTGCTCGCGAGCTGGTATGGGGCTTGGGCGTTAGCGCTTGGACGTTAACGATCAACGATACGCAGCAGGGATTCAATTATCCATTGTTGACCCAAGCCCTCGACATCTCTTTGAACGAGGAGAGCATGGCGGTCGAAGTTCGCCCGCGTGCCACAGAGCCGATGATCGAGTTCGATGCGCTGATCAACGCCAATATCCCTGGCGCCAGCGAGTGCGAAAGAGCTATTCGCGATCATCTAGGCAGACATGTCGACTCCCCTTTGAACCCATTCTTGCCATCGACCTTTGCTGACGTGCTCAAGCTCTCGGCCAGAAGCCTCGACAGCAAAGGCAAATATTTGGAGGTGATGGGAGATGGAGCCCAGGGCTTCCCGGAACCAAGTGACACGCTCCAGATAAGCGATGCGTGGGTGGTGTTTGCTCGCCCCAAACCCAGCAACTGGCTGATCAACGACCTTCGCAAGATCCGGGAGAAGCTTAAGGAATGTCTCGAGCTTCCTGCCGGCCCACTTGCGTTGGTGACCCCGGCCTCGAATATTGCAATCGATTACCAGCACGTTAACTTCCGCGGGCTTTCCAGCCGAAGCATGGATGGATCTAGAGCTGAACCCAAGGAACTGTATTTCCCCCTTCCATACAATGACGAGCAGGTAACTATCGTTCAGCGTCTGGAGCACGCACCAGGGGTTGCCGTTCAGGGCCCTCCTGGTACCGGCAAAACCCATACGATCGCCAACATCATTTGCCACTATCTGGCGACTGGCAAACGTGTCCTAGTTACCTCTCGTGGCGAGCAGGCCCTGAAGGTACTCCAGTCGAAAATACCGGCTGAGGTTCGGCCTCTGACAGTTGCGCTGCTGACCAGTGACCGCGAGGGTATCCGGCAATTCCAAGGCTCGATTGAGGCTATCCAACACCAAGTTTCGCAAATCAATCCATCACTTGCTCGGAGTGAGATTGATCGCCTGCACCAGTCCATTGATCTTGCTCATACCGAGCTGGTGAGGCTTGATCGACGCGTCAATGAGATTGCCCTGAGTCAGCTTTCCGAAATCAAAGTAGGCGATGCCAAGTATCGTGCGGAAGAGCTTGCTGAGCTTCTGATGAAGGGCGGCGACCAGTACGCCTGGTTTGACGACGAACTTTCGTTGTCACCCGAACACTCGCTGCCTTTTGACGATGAGTTCGGTAGGGGCTTAAGACAGGCCCGTCGCGACCTCGGGCGTGACCTTGTCTACATCAATTCCAGTCTGCCTGAAGTTGAGCAATTACCGGCAGCTGCGGAGATCGGCAAGCTCCACGGCTCAATCTGCCAGCTAAAGTCGCTCGAATATGCTCTAGGTCAGGGGGATCTCATACCCCTGAAATCCGACAGTGAAGCCGTTGTCGCTGCCGCCAAGAATCTAGATTTGGAGCTGGGTCATTGCGAAGAAAAGCTTGTGGCGCTGCACGACGACGGGGACTGCGAAATTCTTTGGTCGCAGGAGCTGCGACTCAAGGCGGCAGGTGGACGGTACGACAGTGAAATCTCAGTCCTAGTAGGCATGCTTCCAGCCGCCCAAGCATTGATGCAACGGCGCAAGGTCATGCTGGAAAACTTTGTTGAATTCCCAGAGGAAGCCTTGGATTGCGAGAAAACATCTGAGGCCGTGGATAGAGCTACCGAAACAGGAAAGCCTTTTGGTCTGATGAGCTTCGGAGCATCCCAAGCCAAGGCACACGTCAGCAATGTCCGGATCAATGGCTCAGCGCCAAAGTCTGCCGAGCAGTGGAAGATCGTCCAGGACTACCTGAAGCTTTACGCGGACGTGAGATCCTTCACTGCGCGTTGGAACCCTCTGGCCGAGACACTGGGGATTCCGCGACTTCAAGCGGGAACGGCACATCTGCGGCAACTGGAGATCACCGTTAGTACAGTTCAGGCTGCGCTCGAGCTCACCTCACTGTACGCCGAAATAGTACAGCCACTCTGCGAGGCGGTCTTCGCAGATGCGCCCGATAACATGCATAGGCTGACAATCGTCGAGATTCGTCGCCTGCGGGATCACCTCACTCAAAACCTTGCTCGATTAGATCTCAGCATGGCGGGCGCCTCACTCGCGATTCTGCAGGCCAAAGTCGCGGGCGACAGCCCAATCTCCTGCCGGCTTCGTACATTCGTGCTGGAGTGCCTGGGCAGCCCGGATCAGGATACGCATCGGGTCGTGTCCCAGTATGTCGACCTGCTGACAGAACTACAGCGGATCAGAGAACTCGGTCTCCTCCTGAATTATGTCAGGGAGGGCGCGCATCGGGTGATGACAGCTGGAGCGGAAAATCTTTCCGGTCGGTTGCTGACCGTTCCTGTTGAAAACGGAGCTGAAGACCTGGCTTTCCCAAGTAGTTGGAAGGAGGCGTGGCAGCATGCGCAAATACGCTCTCACCTGCAGAGCATCGAAGCGCGTCATGAGCTCGTCGAGCTAAATGGCAAGCGAGTAAAACTCGAAGCTGGCCTGGCACGTATGTATCGGGAAGTGGTGAGCCGAGCGGCTTGGCTGTCCACTAAAGCCAATGCCAGCCCGATGGTACTGCAAGCACTAGCCGGCTACTCGACAGCGATACGCAAGATAGGGCAGGGGACAGGGCCGAACGCGGAGCGTTATCGCCGCGATGCTCAGCAGTGCATGCAGGATGCTGCCGGTGCCGTGCCATGCTGGATTATGAGTCACGCCAAGATTTCTGAGTCCATGCCGGCGGAAATAGGCGCCTTCGACCTGGTGATTGTGGATGAGGCGAGCCAGTCAGACTTATGGGCTTTGCCGGCTATCGTCAGGGCCAAAAAGGTACTGGTAGTAGGGGATGACAAGCAAGTTTCTCCCGATGGTGGCTTCAAATCCGGCAAGAGGATCGGCGAGCTTCGTAACCGGTTCCTGAATGACCAGCCCTATGGCGCCGACATGACGCCGGATAAATCTCTTTACGATTTGGCATCGCGAGTCTTCGCTGGCCATATGGTTATGTTGCGTGAGCACTTCCGCTGCGTCCCTCCCATCATTTCCTATTCCAACCAGTTCTACGGCGGTGCGATCCAGCCCCTTCGAATCCCTCGACCATCCGAGCGCCTCGATCCACCTCTAGTGGACATTTATGTCAAAGACGGAGTGAGGAATAAGAAGGGCTGCAACAGGCTTGAGGCAGAAGCCATCGTTGAAGAAATCCAGGCACTTATCAAGGATGACAAGTATGCGGGTCGCACGATTGGTGTGGTAACGCTGTTAGGGGGCATGGAACAAGCCAAATTCATCGATTCGCTAGTACGTGAACGATGCCCGGCCGTTGAGCTCCACGCTCGTGAATTTGCGTGTGGTGACGCAAGCACCTTCCAGGGAAGCGAGCGCGACATCATCTTCATTTCCATGGTCGCAGATCCAGAGAACTGCCATCCACTTTCAGGCATTGCTGCTGAACAGCGGTTCAACGTAGCCGCAAGCCGCGCACGCGATAGGATGTACCTGATTCGATCGGTGACCCTGGATCACCTTTCCCTGAAAGATGTTCGTCGCACACTCCTGGAGTACTTCAGCAAACCACTCACAGAGCAGGAGGTCGATCAGGATGGCCTCATCAAGCTTTGCGAGTCTGGATTTGAGCAGCAGGTCTTTAGCAGACTGGTTGAGCGGGGCTACCGCGTCATCCCGCAGGTGAAGAGTGGGGCATTCAGGCTCGACATGGTCGTCGAGGGAGCCAACGATAATCGTCTGGCAATCGAGTGTGATGGAGATGCCTTCCATGGCCCCGATCGCTGGGAGGCAGACATGAATCGCCAACGTATCCTCGAACGTGCAGGCTGGACATTTTGGCGTTGCTTTGCCTCGTCTTGGAGCATGCATAAAGAGGAAATCTTCGAAGAACTGCTGCAGCGCTTGGTGGAGCTCGGGATCGAACCAACCAATGCCCTGGAGAAGATTCCAGCCGTAGTAGAGCTACGGGAATGGTCAACCGCTGTTAGCACATCCCTGGATGAAGAGGAGGAAGGCTTGGGAGACCATGCAGCCCTAACGAGTACCGATGAGGAGCAGCAAGCCTTAGCGATCTGAAGAGTTAACTGACCGCGCGCAGAATGCTTTTACGCGCGGTCAGTTCCAAACCGGCTGGTTCGACGTACTAGCTGGCGATAGAGATAGAGCTTCGTAGTCGAGGAGAGCAGGGCGGTAATCCCGGTGCCTGAGAACCACGTGGTGTCTGAACATGATGGCGTTTACCTGGTGCACTCAAAATATGTCGAGCGATACCGACCTCAGTGCCTCCGCAGCACCATAGCTTCTGGTAAGGAGTTCGCCTTGGACTTCATGAATTTTAAGGTATCAAAAGGCGCCACATTTGAGCGTGGGCTGATCATGCCAACGGCGCCGATCAAGGCTTTCATTCAGAAGCAGATTTTCCTGGAATCAACACCAGCGGCCGCCTTTTATGTTGCAGTTACGCGGGCCAAACAAAGCCTAGCAATCATCCTCGACAAACCTGGTCACTCCAAGCTGCCGGTGTGGGTACCGTAGTTGAAAGTAGGACGGGCTACTATCGATCGCTGCTTTCGTCGAGCGCTCTAAGCTTCTGGACAGCACAGCGCGCGGGCGTGAGGATGGAGGCTTTCAAGGTCAAGACCGGCGTCTTGCGGGCGGCTTGATTCACGACCGACAAGCTCGAAGAACAACGTCCAGAGATTACAGTTAGGGCAGCATTAGAAAAATTAGCGAACACTTAATTTTTAGTTAGGTAAAGGCTAATTAATTAAAAAATGTTACCGTTCATCATGGTTATTGGAAAAATTAGGCCTAACCGACTACAGTTTTTATTGGCTGCCTCGCCTAAGCTCTGGTCGACTTAAATGAGGTGCATCAGTCGTCAATCCGACATCTTCTAATTTCCTCATTTGCTGTAGATAAAGCGACCAGCATCAGCAGAACCGGAGATTCGGAAGATGAAAAGTATTCTTAGTCCTGTATCGCTGCATGCTCAAGCCTTATTGAGCGCAAAAGGCATTGAGATTAAACACTCCACTTTGCTTCA
The DNA here is from genome assembly GCF_055760375.1 of Pseudomonas sp. m6p. Taxonomy (NCBI): domain Bacteria; kingdom Pseudomonadati; phylum Pseudomonadota; class Gammaproteobacteria; order Pseudomonadales; family Pseudomonadaceae; genus Pseudomonas; species Pseudomonas sp. m6p. Next base: position 2,237,618 of record NZ_CM147084.1, on the reverse strand, counting down.
AATTCTCGCAGCACTCCTTGGATACGAAACTTACGCCGCACTTATGAAGGAGGAGGGCGATCAAAGCCTCGACCTTCATCTTGTTGATGCCGACTTTTTAATTATGAACCTTCCATTGGGTGAAACTCGTGCTTCCCGGCTTTGCGATTACCCAAAGGAAGTAGTAGTTGAATGCATCGAAGCCCTGGAGCGTATGTTACCGGCTTCCATTTTCACGAGCATTGAATCGTTCTACTCTAAACACGGCATTGAAGCTGTTGCTGCGGCATTAGATGATCGAGACCTTCTTGCAAAACAGGTCGGTTCAGCGTGGAGCCTTAAGGGAAAACTGATGGTCACAGGCAACTTCACCTGTGATGAATCGGTGTGGACTGCGAGAGAAACTTGGACACTAAAGGGCGAAGCTTTTTGGGAGTCCAATGGCAAGCGTTCCACTAATGAAAAGAAACCGATCGGGCTCGTAGTTTACAGGAAGGCCGGACGGGGAGGATTGATCACAAACACGAGTGATGACCGGCTAGTGGCAGCTAAGAAAGTCGAGGTAGCTTTCGATTTGTATCGTCCTGATGTACTTGTACTTTCGTCCGACGGTTCAACGACCCGCCCTTGGCTTGCGTTCCTGGCGCACAAACCAAGTCGGATGGTACTTGGAAAGGCAATAGCTATCGATGGCAACATTCACCAAGTATTAGACAGATTGGTTGTTGAAGCTATCGACGATGCGCGTGAATTTCGGATTACGAGCATTGAAATGGATTCCAGCGTCGAAAGTGTCAAGCTCAGCGAACTGCTCCGTAATAACAATATCGTATCTCGTCGATCGAATAGGCAGAGCCAAGGAACCGTGGAGCGGTTGATTTATCAGATCGCGAACATCTTAAGCCTGCCTGATGGAGAAGAGGATGGACTATTACCTGAGCTTACCGCCGATGAATTCAAAAGTCATCTACAGATACAGATTGCGCGATACAATCGCTCAATAACCCATCAGGAACGAGTCCGCTTGATCAAATCGAGAGATGTTTAGAACCCCGATTCAAATAAGTTCAATAAGTTAAAAGTTAATAAAGGAACGAATAATTAATGTGCTGCCGCCTGGCAGCACGATCAAAGCCTACCACTGTTAATCCCCCGGCTTCGGGTAACAAACCTGAGCATTGTGAATATCTATAAAAGTCCTTAATTTTCACCCCTGGCGCACTACATAAAGCTATGAGCGATCCGAAATATATTTGTGGGTCGAGCAGGAAGCAGTCTTACATTAGGATGCTGACGATCTACGCATGGAGGAAAATGTAAGCAATCGGAATTTATTTGCAGCCTCTCTAATTTGGACGTCTTCAGATGCAAGAGCCATGCTGACCAATTCCACCCTGCATTTTCGCGCAAACTTACTATCGGGCGATGTCGCGAACAGCCTATGTGGGGGTATCGGCATCTCAGAATCCAGTCCCAGATGCTTCAGATAACGTTCAAACATAAGAGTGAATTCATCACCTAAGACTCTGAATTCACCTCTGGGGAGTAATTCTCCCCATTTGCCATCAGAATTTTTTGAAAATTGGTTGAGCAATCCAGGATTGCTCGAAGTGCCCACTAATTGCCGTCGCGTGCGCCTTGAACTCCTAGCGAGTGCAAAATATACGAGCGTGCTTATTTTGTAAGACTCACCGTAAGGTAGGTCTTGAAGATTTCTCAGATACCAGTCCATTTCATAATCTGTCAATTTCGGCGAATTCTTCGAATGTAGGGACTTACCTTTGAGGGTCGGTACGGGTCGGCTTGAGGAAATCTCATGATAATAAAAGTCATAGAATTTATTCAGAACGGCCTGCGCGAGACCAAGTTGACGTGATGCGTCACGAGGTAACGAAAGGAACGGTCGCCAGTCAGGGTTGATCATCCAGTTTTGGTAACGATCCAATGGATCCGCGAGGAATTTTGAACAAGCTTTAGGAGCGCACCAGTCAGGCAGCGGATTGCAAAAAAAAGACGCGTACTGAAGGAGACCATTGGAATCTAAATCCAACAATGAAAAGCCTTGTGAGAAGCTCCAGTTCAGCAGGCGCTCGAGGTGCGTGGTTTCAAAATAGTAAGCCTCAGAAGCTTGCTCAGGATTCCAGCTATGCGCCAACCAAGCAAGATATCGTTGGCAGTACCAGACGCTGAAAAATGGAAGGCTGGTAGCTGTGACTGCCTCTAGGTTAGCGATCACATCGGCATTTTTGGGAAATGGACTGAGGCCTGATGGACGCCATTCAGCGTAAGGGCAGAAAATTGGGAAAGGGACAAACGGTGACGCCATGTGGACACCAGCATCGTAATATCGAATTTGTTAGCTGTGATTGTAGACGTTGAATGGTAAGCGGGACGCGACACTGATAAGTGGAAGGTCAGTCTAGGCTAGCTGAGAGGAATGCAAGGTAAGGCCATGAATTTTAGAGCGACACAGGTTTTTGGAAGAATAGTCACAGGATCGTGAAAATGGACAGTGCAGGAGGGACGTAACGTAATACGTTGTTTAACATAATATACATTATGCGTAGGGAAGGCTTGTTCGTGAGTGTTGCGTTACACAGGAAATTACCTAGGCTCAACTGCAACGCGTCCTACCGTAAGGAGCAGCTTCAGCTGTTGCGCTTATGCCCATTGTTCGTTTGAAAGACAATTCCGTGCCATCCGGACTCATTGGTTGGTTGCTGACCGATGACCGTGGACGACCGCGCTATTGGTCGACAGTCTGGTCTTCACTGGACGGTGCCAGCTTGGCGCCGTCCACACTACGAACCCAGCTGTCCGTCATCGAACAGCTGTACCAGTCGGCCAAACGGCTGTACCAGGCTGACTGCCTTGATCGCTTGATTGCGGAGCTCAAATTCGATGAGCTGGAAGCCTGTCTTGAGACGTTTTTCATCACGGCCAGGAATCATGGCACCCAGACTGCAGCCAACTACCATCCCAACTGGCGTGTGGCCTACGTTTTCGTCAAAAGTTGTGTTCAACGCCTGGTGAAGAGTCATGCCGATCCCGACATGCTTTGGCGGCTGAGCATGCGTCTGGAGCGCCTGGAGAAGCTGTTTGACTCGCTGGGGATGGCGCCCGCACCGCCGGCTGAGATTGTCCGAGCCTTGCCAAGTCCTGTGCTGGATGAGTTTTACCAGATCATTGATCCGTATTCCGTACGCAACCCCTTTAGAAACAACACGTTACGCTGGCGTAACTACGTATTATGTCTACTCATGTTGCATCTTGGATTACGTCGCGGTGAAACCCTGGTGCTGCCGATGGATGCATTAAAAAGCGAAAAGCGCTTCACCCCAACTGTGGGAATCGTGAACTGGTTGAATGTCGGCGACAATCCGTATCAGCGAGATCCACGCCCGGAACAACCTAGCTTAAAAAACAACAATGCCGCCCGGCAGCTACCCGTACCGCAAGCGTTGGCCAGCCTCATCAGGACCTTTGTCGAGAGCTACCGACCCTCGACCCGACACAGTTACTTATTTTCCTCGCTGGAAGGCAATCCACTATCATTACGCCAGGTCAATGGTATTTTTGTCACGATCACACGTGAGCTCACCGCCGAGGCACGCCAAACACTTCAGCAGTATCGCGGGGCCGGTTGTATTACACCGCACGACATGCGGCATACGTGTGCGACCATTAGGCTTCATCAATTTGTAGAAAATGGCGATGACATCGAGATGGCAATCCAGAGACTGCGAGCTTTTTTTGGCTGGGCCCGCACCTCGGATATGCCACGACGGTACGCACGAGCTTTTTTTGAGGATCGCTTAGCCACCGTTTGGAATCATGCATTTGACGTCCATGTCAGCCATCTGCGCTCCTAAAAAGGGCAGATGAAGGAGTAACGCATGCAGCGGAGTCAGTCGGGCTTTCCTGGAAACGCGAGACTGTTAGAGGCGTTGGCCCCCCTGCCTCCCCTGCCCTCCGTAATCCGTTATTGGGATGATTTTGCAGACTGCTGGAGAACCATAAGAAATCCAGAGGAAAATGTATGGTCCTTGGACATTAATGGTGTCCATCTTGAGTTTGAATTCAGTTGTTTTGATAAAGAAATAGTAAAGCTAATTAAGTTGTGGCTGATTGGTTGCACTTCTGAGTTAGCATGCATGACATTTAGTATGTATTTTCACTCACTGAAAAGACTTGATCAAAGGCTTATTTTAACGGTGTTGGATTTCTCAACGATTCCGCCACTTGGCTTGACTGATAAATGGGAGCACGAAATACTTCCAGTATGTGGCAATCATCAACTTAACGCACTCAAGTCGCTGCTGTTATTTTGTTGTGGTCAAAGCGTGGGGTTTCTGAGCAACGATTCCAGGCCTCGAATTGCATCACTTCGTCAACATCCCGTGGATAAATACGCCCGCGTCCGGAGTGGTGATGTATTTCTTGATCTATATGAAGACCGGAAAATTATTGATTTTTTGGATACGCTCAATGACGCCTCAAGCCATGATCTGGCTCATACCAAAACACCTCTTTTAATTAGTGCTTGTATCTTGTGTATTTGCTATCAGTTTGCGATGCGCCCCAAGCAGATCGCCAAACTTAAAGTGGAACATCTGAAGATATTTAGTTTTGAAAATACCGCCAGTGTGCAGTTGCGATTTTTTCGAGGGAAACAACGCAAGAGCACGGCACCTATACCGATGTTAAGAAAGATAAAACGCGAGTGGACCAATCTCTTTGTAGAGTTGCATCGACGGCGAACCACGGGCCAAGCGTCCCCCCAATCACCCGGTGCTCTAGCCGATTCCTTGTTTGGCCTGACGCCAGCAGGCGTCGTCACATCGCTGGCAAGACTCACCGCAGAACTGGGGTTGGATGGACGTAGTAGCACTGATTTCAGGCACAGCGCTGCGCAGCGTATGGTGGATGCAGGTGCCACCCAGGAAGAACTCGCTGAATACATGGGGCACAGCTGGTCAATGACTGGGCTGGTTTATTTTGAATCATCACCGACGCAAGCCGAGCGGGTAAATCGCGCTCTGGCCATTTCCCCGATATATAGCAAAATTGAGCGTATTGCCAGAAGCCGAACGATCAGTACGGAGGACTTATCGAACGCACTACCCGCGCACCAAATAGGCGGTATGCCACACGGAATACCCATAGCGGGAATTGGCATGTGTACCCTTGGTCAAGGGTTATGTGCAAAAAATCCGGTATTGTCATGTTATGGCTGTGATCGTTTCCTGGCGGTCCAGAATTCCAAGATTCATGAAGAGGTTCGTGACGGTTTGCGCCCTGTTGTACTGCAATTTTACAACGCATCAAGAGGCGAGAGCTACTCCCCTGCTTATTCGCAACTGCAAGATGTCCTCGAGCGGGTAGAACATGTCATTGATGAGCTGAACGGCGGCGTTGATAATGAATAATAACTTTAGATATTTTATTGAAAAAAATAAAACGCTCGCCATCTCCAAAGGCGTCAACTGGGACATCCCCACTGCACCTGATGGAACCGTAAAAAAAGGTGAAGGATGGCCGCTGTTCCGTATGGCGGGCAATCCCCGAATCCCTTATTGGCTTGCGGACTTAGGGACCGATATAAAAACCCTGGCGTTGATCAACGCGGAACGCAGCACACAAGGGCTGCCCCCCATCACAAGGACGATGCTGTCGAACGCGTGGCAAGACTTAATCAAAGCATGCGCTATTCATTATATTTATGTGAAAGGTGCATCCGCAGCGCATGCCAGTCAGTACATCGTGCGAACCATTCGTGTCATTGCATCTTGTTGCGGTAACGCTGAGCCGTGGGAGCTGAGCGTTGATCACATTGCGTCTGCACTTAAATTCGCATCACTGTTACAGCCTTCCGGCCAGTTGGCCAGAGGAATTAGCAATTCGGTACAAAATGTTTTGGACTTTAATTGTCTGACTGACCGCACTCCTTTGCTGCCTGCAGTGAGCGTTAAACGCCGAAACAATCGCGACGACATCTCTAATTTTCGACAAAACCTTTCGGAGCGCAAACGCTCTGAACGTCTTCCCGATTACAATGCATTCTGGGAATTGATCCGGATTGTTTTTACCGAAGAGCCACAGACATTTTATGACGAGTTGAGGTTTGCGCAAGCCAAAATTCTGGTGCTCTGTGGTCTGCGGATGGGCGAAACACCACTCATACAAGCCGATTGGTGCCAGGAGTTTTCTTATCTGAGTAAAAAGGGCATTTCCGCAGGTGAGTATGGTGGTATTTCCTCATCGATCGCTCTTAAATATTTTGTGGAAAAAAGAAGTATTTCGGATAAAGACGGCAAGCTCTTGTATCCAGATATCCAGCACATTCCCGAGATGTTCAGAGAGATTATTATTCAGTTCCTGGGACGGGTGCTTTTGCTTACCCAACCGCTCCGCACCACTCTTAAGAAACAGTATGAATTCAATCGGATTTTTGCTGATTTTCAACCGGACGAACTGGTGGCTGCTGCGGACCTCTATCCGTGTTTGACCGGCAACCCGTTTGTTTTTGAAGATGACCAGGAAGCTCGACTGATTGCGCAGTACAGGAAAAATTACGATATTGGTGTCCTGGATGAAATTGAAAGTCGGCAGTTGTTATTAAAAGAGCATGGCGGAAAACTGAAGAATGTTGTTCGTCAATATTTCGCTGTGCTGCGTAAAGGCTATGAATCGCTTACCCCTTTTCGCACAGTATCCGGCGCGCCTTGTAAGGTAAACTTTAGGACTGGGTACTTTAAGATCTCGGAGATGGAGCAACTGGTGAGATTAAAAATGCCGTCCAAGCTCTCCCCCCTAAAACCGTTGCGCACCACTGCAGGTTCGATACCGCCATATGACCTGTTATTTCTTGCGCCCATACGCGCGCTATCAGAGGGGCGAAATGACGGGCTGTGCGATATTCGTAAATACTGTTTTATTGGCATTCTCGATACGGTCGATTTGCGAAACCACTATTATAAAAGTCAGAGTGCAAACACCACATTTTTTCAACGGTATGGGCGTGATGAAGAAAACCAAGGCCTTACCATCAATAGTCATTCTCTGCGACACGTTCAAAACAGTGAACTCTTTAGGATGGGTGTGGCTGATACGATCATAACTAAACGTTATGGCCGTCGTAGCGTTGAGCAGTCGTACCAGTACGATCATCGCAGTTTGCTCGAGGAACTTGCCTCGATGGATTTACCCCAGGCTGCGCAAGACTTATTGTCGGCAGGCAGTTCGCAGGTGCTAGCGATGGTTCTGAGTGGAAAGGTTTCCGGTCCAGTTGTTGATGAGTTTCGAGAGATTCAGAAAACAATGGGCGATGAGGCAGCATTTCTCTATCTGGCGGGAGAAGCTGATGGATTTCACGTTACGCCTTATGGGTTTTGCATCAACAGTTTTGTAACCAATCCGTGTCCAAAACACTTAGAGTGTTACGGCGGTTGCCGTCATCTTTGTGTTACCGACTTGCAAACACATCAGCAAAATTTGGTGGGGCTTCGTGAAAAAATTGCATTAGCCGTTAACAAAATTGAGGCTCGCGTGAGCGACAGTATTGGTAGAACAAACCAATTGAATCATGCCAAGAAAACCTTAGAGAATATTGATCGAGCATTGGCGTGCCGACCGGGTGAAAAACCTTTTCCAGATGGTCCAGATTTGTCGGTACAGGTCCATCAAGTAGACTTGTTCGAAGGCTAGTTACCTTCACGCTGCTGCCCTGTTACCTGACTAGCGGAGAAATTATGTCAGTGCTGAGCAAACCTGTCCGCCGCACCGTCAGTGCGGGTCAGCTTGATGATGATCTCGTTCGCGTTCTCGAAGCCATGCTGGACAGCGGTGAGAAAATAACCGCCCATGCCATTGTGCGTAAAATCGAGAATCTAGGTGCCGTTTCCAGTCTCACCCGGGACACCTATCGCAGCGGCTTGATTGCGCAGTACCAGCAATTGCAAGTGGTCCGAAACCAGTGGGTCGAACGAGCGAAAAAAAACTCTCAACAACACTTGATAACCACTCTTGCGATGAAAGATGAGCGTATAGCGGACTTAGAGCGGCAAGTCGCTTTGCTGACAGCCTCTCACAAGGCAATAATCTTGGCCGTAGGTGAATTGGGTGGACTTCGTGCATGGCAGCGGTTTTTTCCGCATTACGATGAACACACGCTGATGGTCCTGCCCGATCTTGAAGAGCATAAGCCTGGTTCGACTTAGCTACCCCCCTGAACTGGCCTAATAATTCCGGACACCTCTTAAGGGCGATATGATTTCGCCAACTTGGAGGTTCCATGAACGAAAGAAAGGTCTACACCCGCGAGTTCAAGCTCCATGCTGCCAGCATGGTGCTTGATGATAACTGCCCGGTTCCAGACGTGTGCGCATCGCTGGATATTGGGCCTACGGCTCTACGGCGCTGGGTTGATCAGGTCCGCAAGGAACGCGAGGGCCAACCCGTTAAGGGCACCAAGGCTATTACCGAAGATCAGCGCCAGATCCAGGAACTGAAAGCCAAGATCAAGCGCATGGAAATGGAAGCCGAGATCCTAAAAAAGGCTACCGCTCTCTTGATGTCGGATCCCGATCGTTTCCGATGATCGCAGAGCTAAGAGAGTTGTTTCCGACCGCCGTGGTGTGTCGTGTTTTCGGTGTAAAGCGCAGCAGCTTTTATGAGTGGCTTCAGCGGCGAGCCAGGCCGCAGATCAGGCGCGAAGAACTCAAGCTGAAAGTGGTTGAGCTGCACAGCGAAAGCCGTGAAGCCATGGGCTCCAGAATGATCAGCAAGGGCCTGAAGTCCCAGAATATTGCAGCTGGAAGAAGCCTTGTCAGAGCGCTGATGAGGGAGGCCAACATTGTCAGTAAACAACGCCAGCCCCACCCATTCAGGTCCAAAGGAGTAGAAGCATTTGTCGCGCCCAATCGGCTTAAGCGCAACTTCAAACCGACTTCAATCGACCAGGTTTGGTGTGGCGACGTTACAAGCCTGATGGTGGGAAAACGCTGGATTCATCTGGCTATCGTGATCGATTTGTATGCTCGCCGGGTCATCGGTTGGGCATTTTCCCTGGTCAACGACGCGAACTTGGTCAGCAAGGCGCTGCGCATGGCGACAGAGGTACGAACGTGTCCTCCTGGGTTGATGTTTCACTCAGACCAGGGATGTCAGTACACCAGTCGCAAGTTTCAAGAAGAACTGATGCGCCACGGCATTTTGCAGAGCATGAGTCATCGCGGGCAGTGCTGGGACAATGCTCCAACAGAGCGTTTTTTTGGCACTCTGAAGTCAGAATGGGTACCTCGCAGCGGATACAGCCTGATCGAAGAAGCGAAAACCGATATGGTGCGCTTCTTCATGTACTACAACCGTACGAGGCTCCATAGCTACAACAACTACCTGTCGCCAATAGCTATGGAGCAAAAAGCGGCATAAACACCGTAATCGGTGTCTGGGATTACTTGACCAGTTCACCCCTCCTCCCATCCGGCGCGCTGCAATTACGGCGACAACTTTGACATAGGCTCAGAAGGGGCGTTTAACGTTCACAATGCCTTGATCATCACAGCCCCATCATATTGCTTCAGTCAACTGCCCTCGAATCGTCTCAAAAAGCTCTTCCAGCGTATCGCCTGACTGAACCCTAAAACATTCTACAAGCAGGCTTAGGGGGTGAACCTCCATCCTGTCTGCGAGCTGAGTCACCTTTTCCAAGGTTACGCCCTTCATACCTCGCTCCAAACTACTGATGTAGGTTCGGCTGCTGACCAGGCCAAAGTCTTCTTGCGTGAGCCCTTTGCGTAATCTCATATTCCGTAGGGCCTCTGCGAATGCTTCCTTCAATTCCATTTTGCTCACCATGCAAAAGGAACGATGAAGCCTTTTTGAATCCTATAGCACTACAATCTATAGGGCTCATTGAGGATTGATTATGGTTAAGCCAGCAAATACGAAAAGCGCTTTGCCCGAGACGGCTCGTGTCTACGTGGCAGTGCTGGATGAGTTGGATCGCGACGCCCGTGTCCAGATAAAGGGTTTTGATTGCAGCACTGAATTGGTGAGATTCTTAGACGATTGCAACCGCGACGGCTCTCCGTCTTGCATTGTGGATGTTCAGATGGCGTTACCGCCTTGGCTCAATGCTACAGACCGTTGGGTCGTCCAACCTCTCATAGCCATAGCCTACGGGCGGTTCCAGGCACCGGGTGGACGCGTACGAACGAAATACATTTTCCAGGTCACCTCCGGATTCATGTATACCGACGACGCGCTGGTTTTCCCTTTAAATATCCAGGAGTGCACAATCTTATACAAGATGGGTGATCCCCCAGGCTTCGGCCAGCAACCGCACCTAGAGCCACACCAGGTTCAGATATCCGCACTCATCGAAAGATCATTAAACGCAGCTACTGGCGCTCAATAAATACTCATTGCAGTCGCCACCTTGCCACCTCCACCCTTGCGCGGGATGAGCCGCTATGCATCTTAGCAAGTGCCGGCCAGCACGGTTACTGGGCAACGGCTGCTGGGGTCCTCTCAACGGCATCGCCAATTTGTACTAGCAGATCGATCAAGCGACTCCGCACCCTGGCGTCATCTGGAGCAATGGTTCGAGCAACGCTTTCAGGATTCTCGATCAGTCGTGTAAGAGCCTCAAAATCATTTTCGTTCAGATCAAGTTCCAGGATCACCTTACGAGTCATAAAGCAGCTCCAGCAGGCAGCAAATGGGATGTTTTTCAGGTTAACACTCAGGGGTAATGAAGCAACCTGAATACAGATATCTACAGCGGGATTGACCTCTCTCAAAGCCTGTGACGCAGGGCTCTGTTCTGGCCGCGGCTAGAAATGTATTTTAACGAGGTCCAATCTTTGGCCCTGTCGATTAGCACAGGTAAAGCACATCAGTACTGACACCGTGACGCTTGAATGTACAAGTAATAAGATATAGCGTTGAGCCACCAAGCGATATCAAGTGATGCATGTATCAAATACGATTACCGCAGGCCAGCAGTGACATGCCTATCAGGTTTTTTATGGAATCACCCTTTTCCTGTCAGGGGATCTTGTCTAAGCGCACGTCAATGGACGTTCTTGCAGTGCACATAGCGCCTCAGAGGTCCTTGATGCAATGCTCCATTAAAACCTGAAGTGTTGTCACATTCGGCTACGGTGATCCTATCAATTCTTGCGCCATCAGCACTAGACCGAAAAAACCTAATCTAGTTTACCTACGAGATTATGAAGTTAACCTATTAAAATTGAGGTATATCTTGCGCGACGCCACCCAACAAAACGAGAGTTTTGCTATCGAATTCAAGGACAGAATCGCAGCGTTTTCAGAACAGCAGGCGCTTAAGTTTTTCAATCTTGTATTGGATTTAGGAGAAACCTACGGTACGGGCTATCAGTTTGAAGGTGCAATTCATTTAGTGCTGGATAACAGTATTATACAATCATACAAGCACAGGAGTACTCAGCCACATCGTGAGTTACAAGCTTTGGCATATACTGCATTCTGCCGCTTTGTGACTGGATGGGGCGATCGCGAGACTTACTTGGCGCTATCACCGGCGGCGATTTACGAACACTTGGGGCGCCCTGACCAAGTCACCAAAACTCAAATAGAAAGGGCATGCGCTGAGCTATCTGAATATTTTTCAGAAACAGGGCTAAAAATAAAGATGATCGGTTTTAGAAACCCTTCGGAACTGATGCAGCACCTCCAAGCAATAGCCACAGATGACAAGTACTTAAGCGATTATTTTAAAGAAGTGGAATTTTCCGATTGGAAGACTGATTTGCGAGCGCCATTTGGCGTGAAAATCCCGCTAAGCATCGCTTTCTCTAAAATACCTGACAACCTGCCACTCCAGTACTTTAGCCCATGGTATGTTAAATTTGTTCTTTCCAGTCGAGTGGAACGACTGATTGCGCAACAGTCTCAACAAAACATTGAAGCTCGGCCGATCATGAGTGGTGAGCTATCAGAATCACTTGCAGCAATGAATGATTTTACTAAGAAAGGTGTTTTAAGAGGGTTGGGTGACATTGACATGCTTCAGCTTTGCGATATAAACAGCCAATACCAGAGCAAGGCCAGTCAAGTGCTGCTTGGACAAACTTTTGATAAAGGTCTATCTAAAGTCCTTCACCAGAGAACTGTTTTTTTTGAAAGCAGCTGTATCGAATATGGAACTGCACAGACAGAGGCGCAAATAGAGGCCTCCGTGAGACTAATGACATCTAATCCATTCAAAGCCCAAGACGATCGTGCTAAGAAATTGAGCGGATATCTATCAAGTTTCTGTGAAACGCTTAAAACAACCTGCATTGAGGCACAAAAAAAAGCGCGCTAGTCAATTGTCTCGCTTTGCTTTGTTCAAGTATGAGTCTCAGTCCTCAAAGAGCTTCCGATGTTCCCTCTCACCAGGTCTTCTCGAAGCGAGGTAAGGAGCATTTTCGTCTGACAGGCGGCCAATATCCAAGCGGCTCCAGCTATCTCTCACTGGAAGTGAAAAATACCGCTCAGGGTGTCCTTTCGCCTTCAGCCTGAACCAACTGTTGAAAAGCAAAACCGACTATCAGTGTTCGACTACAAACTCCCGGTACCTTAGAACTTGATCGGCAGACGGTTGGGCGCTGGTGCATCGTTTAGGCCACGGAAGAATGGTTTTTTAAGCATCCAGCGTGCTTAATGTCATGGTTGAACGGTTTGAATGTATTTATAGGAGTTGGGATTCTCGAGAACGACTAGGATTGGAACGAGTAAAATCCCCCTGATGCCCTCCTCCTGGGCTACGATGAATCAAGGTGCCGCAAAGGGCACCTGCCATTACTCGGGCAGCGTCTGCTCACGGACCACTTAATGCCACGCCGCTATAAAAGCTGACGAAACCTCGGCCTGAACGAAGCAGACGTGTAGAGAACAGGTGCTAACTGGGCCTCGAATCGCAAGGTTATCCCACCTCAGCCACAAGCTATGGCTCTAGTGCCCCTGTATACCTCGGAAGGCCTCTGTCTGTTCTAAAGCTGCACTTCGACGATCACCAAGGTCAATGAGAGTATCCAATATGCGCAGTAAACATTGCGCTTGTTCGGTATGCAGTGGGAAGTTGTTGTCCGCAAGACGTTGAACGACTCCTGCCATGCGCGCCGCAAGTGTTGTTCCAATCCAACTTGCTTCCGCAGAGGCCAATTTCACTAAGGCGGCATTCACTTGCAGGATAAAACTGTCGAGTGGGTATGCGGCGTCCGCGCGCTCACATAGCGTCAAAAATTTATCCATGACGTAAGCAGACCAACCTACGGCAGAAACGAGTTTGGTGACCAAAGGCATGACCATATCGATCTGCGACCAATCTCCATTGGCAAATCTTTTGGCATCGGGCGCATTCTCTACCGAAACAAACAGCAGTGCCTCGATGAGAACCGGCAGGTCATTTCCATAAACCTTGCCTGCACGGTATCTACCCCTAATGAAAGTAGGATCGCTGATGACGCGTTCCACACATAACTCCAACAGGTCCAATACGTTTTTGGGAACATCCAAAGAGTCCATGACATGGCGACACACCGTCCTATCAGTAAATCGCGAAAGCACCGATAACGCCTTGTCGTCATCCGAGAGAAAAGGCTCAACGCATTTCTGACGTATCCACTCTATTTCCAGCCAGGGAGCGGTACGCGCAAGTAGATCCCCCAGCGCGGATTGCCACTTATAAATTTCAGACTGATGGGAACGGCGCGCCTTTTCCTTGATCCAGGGCGGCATCAAACGATCGGCGGTCCATGACACAAATTGCTCTAGCGTATTTTGCCAATGCACCCGATAGCAACCGGGCTGACACCATTCTTCAATGGGAAACAGCGGAACAATTTTGGCGGCAAATTCGGCGTCAAACGACGGGGTGGAATCCTGCCAGCTCTCCTCGTCATCCCATTGCTCGTCATCGGTGCGCCTTGAGGTCGACTCAGTCCACGCGGGAGGGACATCAATAAACGGCGTCGCCGTAGGGGTGGCAAGACGGACCAGCGCGCGTGCGAGCCCTTCTTCCCGAACCAACTGGTTTCTTGAGTTATCCTGACCACCTCGTGCGCTGTAAGTCGGCCCCCAATAGATCGACAGATCCATTGCCAACTGTGCAGTGACCCAACGTACGTGTTCGTCGGCATCCGTCAGTAGGCCCCGAAAAGCGAAGTGGGCTACGTCGTCCAGTGGATGCATGGTGAGTTTGAGCAAACGTGCAGTCGAGTCATCGTTGGCCATTCTCGAGCGGCGTAGGTGAACCAGCGCGACGATTAGATGATTCGTGGGGTGCCACGATATTCGTGCGCCTGGATAGGATTCTGGCTCGTCCATACCCTCGACGCGAGCCAATACGGCCCATGCCCACTCCTGGCTGTTACTGGCAGTCGAATCAAAACGAATGACACAGGCGGCGATGGCTGAGATGGCACTCTGCTCCGCATGACCGCCGACATCGCTGCGCACCGCAAACATTAAGTCGGAGTCATGGGCCTTGGCGAACGCGACGGCATTGGCTATATCCCAGTCGGCCCGAGGTGCGTTTTCAGAGAGCGATTGTGTGGCCCATCCCAAGGCCCATTGTGCCTGCAAGAAGGCAGTGGCCTCTTCGAGTCGCTTTTGCTGTTTAGGTGCGAGTGGTACTGGTGACTGGTAGGTGACCATCACACCGTTATCGGATGTTGCGGTCTGCCGATAATTTTTTATGTCGCCTAGACCGGCCCAGCGCCTGGCCTGCTCCTCTAGGTGCGCGGTTTCGCTGGAATCATCCCGCAGTTCCACGATTTCATATGGCAAATTGCTGGGGAACGCCTCGATAGCAGCCTTGAACTGCGCACGTAGATGTTCATCGCGGCTCAACGCAAATGACATAGCCAGTTGGTGCACATTACGTAACCGACTTTCGCGTTTATCCAAAAAAGCCTTGGCAAGTGCCTTGGCCCCGGTGAGTCGAGACAGGAAACCCAAACCTAGGATGTCGATGTCCTTGGAAGGCCCATGCACCACGCGCGCAATATCGTGACTCCACAGTTTTTGACAGGTCACAAGAGCCAGCGTCACGTCTGAGACTTCCAAGGTTTCAAGTGCCAGAACTAGCGCCAGCCCCAAAGAGGCATAACACTCGCTGCCTCCTTCGAGAATCAATTTGATGACCTCGCCTGCGGGGCGGCCCTGATCAATCACCTGAAAGGCCCAGTAGCTGAGGGCAAGATAGGCACATTCAAGCGGTGCTGCCGCCAGTTGTCCTTGCGACCAACTGTAGACGTGCCAATCGCCCCAAAACGACTGTTTTCCCCATGGGAACTCAACTAAAACGGGAAGTGGCGTACCCATGGTGCGCCGATTAAGCGCATAAATTTGCCGCCAGCCGGTCACCGCATGGTTGCTCACGTCGCGAACTAGCTGAAGCGCGCATGCCGGTGCATGGTCAAAAAGGCTGGAAAACGGTTCGTGCCGCGCCGAGGGGTCCATGTAATAGCGGTGGTGTCGATTAATCCCAATGTCATCCAGGCTATAGCGGTCCTGGCCGATCGGGAAAAAAGCCGAATTCAGCTCGTTGCGTTCGTGCGGCGTGCGCTCTGCTTCCGGAATCGCGCGCAGTTTTTTTAATCGCTGAAGGTGCACGTCATCCTCCTGCTGCTGACGCTCAAACCTTTCCTGTGGCAGCTCCTCCATCAGCGCAGCCTTAGTTACCGCAACGACCGCTTCGGGGGCGATCTCGCTCAGCATCGGTGCAAATGCCATGAGATCGTTGTACGCCGCCTCTCGCACATCGGCATCGACGGCAGCACGTGCCAACAACGCGACAGCGGGTTCAGGATAAGTGCGCGCAGAGCGAAGGATTGTATAGCGAAGCGAGCTGGCAAGACTGGAGCTGGCTTCTCCCCTCAGCGCTTGCCACTGGAGGCCCACCTCATCGGCCGGTTCCAAATGTTCGGACCGCTCCATTTGAAGCAGCCAGCTGCTGCACTGTTGTACGAGCGCAGCACTTCGAGCGTTCTGAAGGTTCGCCCACATGTTTTGCCAGACGCTAAAGACTTCGAGTACGTGGGGGACGAGGCGCACTGGAAGTGAAGGCGCGAGCGGCAAGAGCCAATCAAGCAGGCGCCCCCAACTGCGGACATCCGACGGCCAGCCCACCAAGTGAGCAACACGAATTTTCTCAACCCCCTCCCCGGCCTCATCAGGTCGTTGAAGGACCACCGGGTTGGGGATGGTGTGCTGCGCTTGGTACCAAACCAGTAACTTCTCCAAGAGAATGAAGTCGTTCTCACGCAGCAGCACTGCAAACTCCACTTTGGATTCATTTTTGTTGAAGGCAGAAGTAAAGGGTGGCGCCGTCAGCCATTCCCGCCGCCATTGTGGTCGCAGCGATTGGCCTTCCAGTGCGCGATAGCCTTCAGTCCATTTACCGGGTGTAGCCAATGCGTTCTGCGCGAGCAGCGCAATCACGCGACCAAGTAGGGGAGCCTCCCCGGCGTTGCTCAGCGCTACCTGCCAATCGGGGCTGAGTTCAATCAAAAGACGGAAAAAAGCCCACTCAAAAAAGATGTCGTGAGTGAACGAAAATGAGGCTCCACCATCCTGCTCTCGGATAATCAGATCAGTTTTGAGCGCTTCGATCTGGGCGATCGTGCCCTCCTTCAGGTGCCGCACGGATATGTTTTTGCCGAGATTTCGCACACCAGACTCGGCCAGGTCGATGAGCGCCCTCTTACGTAACTGGGCCGCAGGCTGCCCGGCATCGTGCCCCGCACGAGACCACCATTCTGAAATCAGGTCGATCTCTGATTGAGGGGACGCGCCTCCTGGGGACCAGCCACCTGCCAAAACGGCAGCAAAGAACGGCCGTCGCGCAATGTCACGAACAGCGGGCGCATCAATTAACAGTGGTCGCAGGTGAGGTTTCGCAATTGCCAGCACGGCCGCTTCGTCGTCGGTGAAGGGACCCGCAGTGACGTCGCCGATACCGTTGTCGCGGTAGAAACTCGCGGGGAACCAGGCACGATAAGGTTCAAGTCCCTGGTCGCGCGAGCTGGCGAGAACTTTCCAGCAACTCAATGCCTGATGGCTTTCAATAACTCGCAGGAGATCGGTGATCACGCCCTTCTGATCCGGGCGAACACGGTCGATCCCGTCGATAAACAATACCGGTGTCCCCGTCACGCCGATTTCGCCAAGCAACTCTTCAGGGGAATGCCGCAGCCCGAGTGTCGATGCGAAAGCGGACCAACTGCTGGCCAGCAGGCGATCAGATTTGAGGAACAGAATTGGCCCCAGAGTGGCCGCGCTGGAGGCATATTGTTTGAGGGCGGCCGATTTTCCGCAACCCGGCAACCCAGTGATGTTGACCAAACGACACTGCGCTAGGCGTTTGCCGATGGCCTCCTGCAAAGCAGGTCGCTCAACGTGAAAATCATCGATGCTATCCGAGACGTCGGCCAACCCCTCCCGCGAAAATCGATGGATGATGTCCAGGTCATGGGCATAGCTGGGGGCGGTACGAAGCCGCGCTACGCCACGCAGTTGCTGTAGCAGCGTCGTCCGCGTCCATTTCCGTGCATGGCCTGCGCCGTCGCGGGCAATGCGACACAAACGGTCAAACAACAGGTCCTCTTGGCCGGCACCATTTTCAACCAACATCTCCTGTAGCTGTGTCACCAGTCCGGCACGGGTCACCCCGCCTTCGTCCAATCCATCGATCTTTCGCGCCACCAAGTCACGATAAAAATCTGCTTCGGCGTCTTCCGTTGTGGCACCAGTTAAAGGATAGAGTGTTTGCCGGAGCCTACATTCCGCGGTCGCGGCCGTACCCCCCGCTTCAAAGCGCCTGGCAAAATCGGCCCCGCACGGACTCGCCCGGGCCCATTCAATGAGACGGCTTAGGGCCCTGAAAGGCGCCACGGCCACGTGCTCGGTGATGACCCCGTACGCATCTCTGCCTGGCTGAAATTGTGGACTCTTACGCGTGGCGACAGACGCCGACATCACTTCAAGAAAATCGGTATTGCTCGCCGCGGCACTGATACGCAATGAACGTTTAACCTGCAAGGCCAGGACTCGTCGTCCCTCCACATCATTTATTTCAACTATGATGTCGTCCATCGGCTGATCCGCAGCCTGCTGCACCGCCACGGACTGAACCACGCCCGGGAGCCCAGCGGCATGCCCTTCAAGTAAAAGAGCCGTCAGGTAGTAGGCAACCACCGTGTCTTCGTAACTGAAGCCCGCACCGCCGGTGAGTTCTGTTGAGGTCGCTTGACTGTCCGTGTCTGAAGTCATGAGTTCAATTGCCTGCCAAAAAGGGTTTGTAAATGACGTTGTTGAGGCATCTTCGTTACCTTGGTCGACGGCGTCCACTGTAAAAATGGATTGATGAGCTGCGTCGAGCCTCGCCAATTTCTGCAGCTCAATCGGGCGTCCTTCGATTCAATCTGAACTGATGATCCGCATGTTGATCGTCGACTACTGTTAAATTAGGGTTAGTTGTCCTTCATACCGTCACCGCTCTACCCCTCATGCAACCTGGAGGCAGCGATGTCAGCACCGTTAAAGCGCAAGGATCAGCAAGGTGTTACCTACCAGCGTCCAGCTGAAATTGAGGTATGGATTTCAAAACTGGAAACGGTGGATGCTGGTGAACGGCTTTCGCAGTTCGCTCTACCGAAAAAAAGCTTGAGTTACGTACCTTCTGAGGTTTTGGTCTACTTCCTCCGTAGGGCCTGGGGAGCGGCTGACCATGAGGTGTTCGAGAAAACCTTTCGACTGCTCTTGGCGCGAGTTGACCGGTCGCTGCGCTCAAGGCTTTGGGATTCAGATATTGGAAATGCTTCAGACATTTGCGATGAAATTATCAGCCGCTTTGTTCTGCTGATAACTAATGACTGTAACTCGGATAAGGGGCTTTTAGATTTTTACGAAATCCGTTTTGACAGGGCTATTTGTACCATTCGGGCTTCTGTTCTACGCAAATTCTACACCGAGGTTGGCGACGTTATTTTGGTCCCATTTGATCACCAGGACATAGACGGAGCGCCACTCTCGGCTGAGGTAGAAGCCACTTTAGACAATTACCTCAGCGATGAATCGAGCAAAATTGATGATCCAGCTTTCCGGATCGCTCTATTTTCAGCGATTGACCAACTGCCACAGGATCAGAGGCAGGTTATCGGGCTTCGACTGAAGGGTATTCCCGTACAGTCCAATGACCCTTCCGTCATGACAATCGCACGAATGCTTCAGTGTGACGACCGTACGGTGCGAAACAGAAGCGCCCGTGCGCTTAAATCTCTCAAGGCCGCTCTTGAAGAGGAGGTTGGAAAATGAGTACTGACAAGTCAATATCTACTGAAGAGGAAGTCTTATTAGCTTTCGCAGTAGAAGAACAGCATAACCATTTAATGTTGGAGCGGTATATTAAACAGTATCCGCAATACACAACTGCACTAGTGGATTGTTCTATCGAATTTTTTCTCGACTCCGAACATTCCGAATCAGATAACAAACTTTCATCTGACACCGCAGTAGATCGAGCCTGGAAGCAATTCGAGGCCACTATGCCTTGCGACACAAGAGAAAAATCCTTTGTAAACCCTTTCGTGCAGCTAAGCTCTACTGCCTTTCGAGAGGTCGCAAAAAAACTAAATGTAAATAGTTTGTTTCTGGGAAGAGTAAGGGATCGCACGATTGAATCTAGTACTTATCCGATTAAATTTGTTCAGAAAATTGCGTGCGAGCTTGGAACTTCAGTTGATAGTATGCTCGAGTACTTAGCGAGACCTCCGACTATAGTTTCTAGCCAAAGTTTTAGATCTAGTGTGAAGCCAACGGTAAGCGAGCAAATATCATTTGATCATGCAGCGGAAATTTCACAGCTATCTCGTGCTCAAGAGGAGGCGCTAGCAGCGCTTCGAGACTAAACATGGACGCAACGGACGCGGCACGATTAGAAGCTGAAAAAATTCATCTGGCGGCAGTCGCTGAAGGCAGCGATCCATGGCGACCGCTTGAATTTGCGATTAAAGAAGCGGATAGACGCCAACTTGATGTTTATGCTCTGCCCAAGGGTGATCCCGCGCTGAAAGGAGGCCAGGCGGTATACGACAGCCAAGCAGGAGCAATTTTATACCAGGATCTCGGGACCGCGTTTGATCGCGCATTTCTTGTCGCCCACGAACTCGGACACTTAGTGCTGGAAGGAGGCCAAGATGATGTTGTAACGGTCGATGCGCAACCCGGACGGTCGATTGAGGATGCTCCAGTCGGTGCCGAAAGCTTGATGGATTATGGGGCCCGAGAACGCCGTGAAATTAAAATGGACTTATTTGCACGCGAGTTCCTGTTACCGCGTTCAGTAGCGCGTGCTCTTCATGTCGAAAATGGCTGTTCTTCTTCAGAAATTGCTCAGCGCACAGGCGCGCCTCTCCCAATCGTTCAACAGCAACTGCTAGACGCTCTATTGCTGCCAAGTCATTCGGCGGTTGGCAACGATCGTGTTACTGAGCAGGCTGTTTTTAGCTCCGATCCGTCACAGCAAGTAGCCGCATCGCATCGCGATACACCCTTTCAGTTACAGGCCGGCCCTGGTACCGGGAAAACTAGGACCTTGGTGCAGCGCATTGAAAGTCTCATCCAGGATGGCGTAGACCCTACCTCAATTTTAGTGTTGACGTTTTCGAACAAAGCAGCAAATGAGTTGAGTGAGCGAATCGCAGCTACTAACCCATTGGCCGCAGCAGCAATGTGGATCGGGACGTTCCATGCCTTTGGTCTCGATATTATTCGGCGTTTCCATCAGAAGCTGGAGTTACCGCCAGACCCCCGCCTCATTGACCGGGTCGAAGGCATTGAGTTACTCGAAATCGAGGTATCTCGACTTTCACTTCATCACTACCGAAACTTGTGGGACCCGACGCTCGATCTGAATGACATTCTGAACGCTATTTCGCGAGCGAAGGATGAGGCAATAGACTCAGCCGGATACCGCGCATTGGCCGAGTCAATGGTAATCAACGCTTCAGGCGATACAGATGCATCACTCCGAGCCGAAAAATGCCTCGAAGTCGCGCTCGTTTATGAGACCTATGAGCGTTTGATGAGAGACGGCCAACTCGTTGATTTTGGCGATCTTGTTTCACTTCCCGTGCGCTTGGCTGAAGCTGACTCAGAGGTTCGGGATGCCTTAAAGACGCGGCATAAGCACGTACTGGTCGACGAGTACCAGGATGTCAATCGATCGTCGGTAAGGCTCTTAAAAGCCATCGTGGGAGAAGGCGAAAACCTCTGGGTGGTTGGTGACGCTCGACAATCCATATATCGCTTCCGCGGTGCCTCGACTTCTAATATGGCACAGTTTGGTACAGATTTCCCGGGTGCAGTAGCCGAACAATTAGGCGTCAACTATCGCTCGAGGCAAGAGATAGTCGATACCTTCTCAACTTTTTCTACGACGATGAAAGCGTCGATGGGCGCGATACCTTTGGCGCTAACTGCTAACCGAGGAAGTGCCGGGGCCAAGCCTGAATATAGAGTTGTAGGATCAGCCGAGGATGAGATTGCTGCGGTCGCCGCATCAATCCGGGAGCAGCGTGAGTCAGGTACTGCGTATCGCGAGCAAGCACTTTTATGTGCGTCAAATACACGGTTGAGCGAAATTGCCGAAGGTCTGGAGGCAAGAGGGATCCCTGTGCTTCACCTTGGAAGCATCTTTGAGCGGCCTGAGATAAAAACCTTGTTGGCAATGCTTTCCGTACTCAATGACGCTTCAGCCATTGGTCTGATCCGAGTATCGGCGATGGCGGGTTATGAGATGCCCATGCCGGAAACCGTCAACCTAATCCGGCATCTTCGCGCAAGTAAATCTGCACCTTTAGATTGGCTGAGTGAGGAGAGTTGGCCTTCCCTATACTCCGAGGACAGCAAGGAAAAATTGTCATCTATCGCTCAGCTCTTTGAGGGGCTAAATCCGAGGGGAAACCCGTGGAATATCCTGGCCTATTGGGTTATTGACCGTCTAGGCCTCGCAAAAAATCTTCATTTGGCAGCAGATGCGCAAAGCAAAATGAGAGGGCTGGCTCTTTGGCAATTCCTTAATTTTTGCCTCAAGCAACCCTCTGGTTCTGGGCTACCGTGCATTCGTCTACTCGACCGGATTCGCCGATTGGTTTTGATTTCTGGTGATCGTGGCCTTCGGCATCTGCCAAAGGCGGCTGGCGGAATCGATGCTGTGCGTCTGATGACCATTCACGGCAGTAAAGGGCTAGAGTTCCCGACTGTTCATCTGCCAGGGATGGTGGCCGCAAGCTTACCCCGCAACAATAGGCCACCACGATGCGTACCTCCAGACGGCCTAATCTATGGTTCTGAAGGGCTTTCAGGCCTTGAGGCAGTGAAATCCGGGCACGAGGAAGAGGAAGAGTGTCTTTTCTTCGTTGCCCTTTCCCGATCCCGTGACAAGTTGTTCCTATACGCATCGTCATTTCAAGCTGATGGTAAAAAACGTAATCAATCTAAATTTATAGACCCAATCCGACAACATTTAACGCAACCAACCAACCCACCGCTTTTGGCGGCGGATGTTCATCCTAAACCTCGACTGGATATCTTATGGGAGGAAAAGCCCATTTGGGATGACAGTCAGATTGCGCAGTTTGAGCGTTGTCCGCGTAGATTTCTTTACTCACACGTCCTGGGGCTTGGGGGGCGCCGCACTGAAACGGCTTTCCTCAAAATGCACAATGCTGTCAGGACCGTCTCGAATTGGTTGAAAACCGACTGTGAATGTATAACTCCGAGTCAGAGCCAGATTGATGCAGCCTTCGATACAGCATGGTTGGCTGAAGGTGCAGTCGATCATGGTTACGCTGAGGACTACCGAGTCATTGCACGGCGGCTCGTAGACTACCTCGTCAAAAGCCGAAGCGAGGGTACGCTGATCCACGCAGTCCCGATTTCAATCGACGGCGTGCATGGTGACATCGTCGTTAAGCCAGACAGCGTTGCGCGTAGCGATAGTGGCCAGATCATCGTAAGGCGAGTGAAAACAGGGAAGCCAAAATCCAATGAATTTGACGACATTGAGTACACCCTACTCCACATGGCCGTCACTCAAAACTATGGCAGTTCGGCCAAAGTTGAGGTCACTTACCTCACAAGCGAGACTACCGATCTGATGTCCATCACGGACCGAAAGCTAAACACGCGAAGGGAAAACACCACCCGGATGCTGAGCGAAATCAGGTCGGGAGCCTTCGCCCCTAGGCGTGAAGCGAGGGTTTGCCCCTCTTGCCCCAATTTTTTCATCTGTGGTGATTTACCAGATGGGACTGTCGTTGGAAAAAATAATTAAATCAGCTTTCCGGTTTCTTCCAATGCTGCGATTGACCTAGTGAAGGCCAAGAAAACTCGCAAAATGCGAGCGGCTATCCGAGGTAATCCATATGCAATCTCAACACCCAGACAGTGAAAATCGTGTTCCCGTAGAAGACGTCGCCGCTGCAATCCGTGAGGGGCGCCCCCTCAAACCTGCCCACCTTTACAGTATTCTTGTTGCTGATGACCAGCTCAACGAGCGCTATTTGGAGCTGAGTGACCCAGTGCCAACAGGCCGCCAAATCCTCACCGCCGCGGGTATCCGTCAGGTAAACGAATACAGTATTTACGCGATTCTTCCGTCCGGTGAATTCGAGGATTTGCGGCTTGACGAAACCTATGACCTGCGCGAGCGAGGCGCTGAGAAATTCATCATTTTTCAGACAGATCGCTCGTTCAAGTTCAGCATCGACGAGAAGTCGATGGAGTGGGGCAAACCCTCAATCAGTGGAAAGGTTTTGAAGGCTTTGTCCGGCGTCCCAGCCGAAACATATGATGTTTACCTTGAGGTACGCGGCGGGCAAGATTTGCTGATTCGTGATTCTGACCTGGTTGACTTGAGTAAACCCGGCATTGAGCGATTCATTACTCTTATCCGCGACACCACCGAGGGCCTGACTTCTCTGCCGGAAGTTGACCAACGCTATCTCCAACGCCATGGAATTTCTGCGCAAGTAGTCTGCGAGGGACCCCATACAGGAGTAGTGCTGCAACAGGTACAGCTTCCAGAGAATAAATTCGACCACCCTACTGCAGACATCCTTGTGATCTTGCCACCCGGCTACCCTGACGTTGCGCCTGACATGTTCTTCTGCGACCCGTGGTTGAAGTTGACGACAGTTGGTCGTTACGCGACGTGTGCAGATCAGCCACACGCATTCTCTGGGCGCAATTGGCAGCGGTGGTCCCGGCACAATAGTGCTTGGCGGCCTGGCGTCGATGGCCTACATACCATGATCAAACGTATCGAGCATGCGTTAATGGAGGCCAAGTGATGTCCAACATAGCGCTAGATATTACGTTGCTTACTTCTCACGAAGCGGCGCTTCGCGCGCTGCTTTACCGAGAGGACGGTTCAGAGGCTGCCGCCTACGTCCTTTTCGGTAAGGCAGAAATCAATGAGGATCCTTGGTCAAAACAACCTCGCATCCGTTTGATCTCACACGAAGTAGTTCCTATCCTTCCAGACGAGGTGATTTCCTCCTCTTCTGTCCATGTGACGTGGTCCACTAAGGGATTTATGCGGCTATTAGGTATCGCACAAGAGCGTAATCTGATCCCCGCTTTGGTCCACACCCATCCTCGCGCAGGCGCCTTTTTTTCTGACCAAGATGATCGCAATGAGGCTGAGTTGGCACGCACGGCCTTTAACAAGCGGAGCGCGGGTCTCGCAAGCTTGGTGTTCGGGGAGGACGAAGCCATCGCTGGACGCCTTTGGACATCAGTAACTACAACTACAGACGCGTCGTCTATCTCCATCATTGGCAGTAAAATCGAAATTCTGCAGCGTCAGGAACACGATGAAAAGTCTGAGATCCTTGATCGGCAAGCGGCACTTTTTGGTACGAGCTTCAACCCCATCGTTCGAGCACTACGTATTGGCGTAATAGGCTGCGGGGGCACAGGCAGTGCGGTGGTTTCACTTTTGGCGCGCTTGGGTGTCGGGTTTCTCGCGCTAATCGACAATGACACTATCGACACAACCAATCTCAATCGCGTTCATGGATCACGAGCAGACGACGTATCGGCGAAGTTGGCCAAGGTGGACATTCTCGCTCGTGAAATTGAGATGTGGGGGCTAGGTACGCACGTGATTACCCGGAAAGCATGGGTAGGCGATCCATCGCTGCGTGATGTATTGAGATCCTGTGACGTGCTCTTCGGATGCACAGACGACAATCAAGGCCGGCTCACAATGAACCGCATCGCTCATTTTTACGGTATTCCACTCGTTGATTTGGGGTTGCGTATGCGGTCAGCAAAAAGTGCGGCCGATTATGAAATGACAGGACGGGTTACCACAGTTAGGCCTGGCGTCCCCTGCCTAATGTGTCTTGGGGTCGTGAATGTACAACGAGCAGCCGCAGAGGGGCTGCAGCGTAATGATTCCGCCGAGTATGAGCGTCGTAAGGCCGAAGCATACGTTGACGGTGGGGGCGATCCAGCCCCAGCTGTTGTGACATTTACCACAAGTATCGCGTGCGCCGCTGTGGATGAACTAATCCAGGGACTTACGGGATTCCGGGGTGGTGAGGGTATGGTTCACAACCGGATTCGCCGGTTTGATCGCGTAGAGGATCGCTCCATGACCTGTAGACCTATTCAAGGATGCCCGGTGTGCTCAACCAGTGCCATCTGGGGGCGCGGCGACGTCAATCCGTTTTTGGGCGTTATAGGGTGATGATATGCGGAGCTTATTTACTACAACATTGCGTTGGCTTGGGTGGTTAAAGTCCGACTTCTTGATAAGGCTTGTTCCTCGCCACCCCGGCAAGACCGTGATCCCCGTCGGCGAGCTGTGGTTGGTAATCGATGACGGGGTGAGGAAATGGGCTTGCTTCACATGTCCAGGAGGATGCAATTCCAGCATCTCGCTTTCTTTGAGTCCTGACCGGAGACCTCGCTGGGTTGTAGAGCAGGACTTCTGGGGACGCCCAACGATTGCACCGTCAGTGCACCAACATAATGCCTGCAAATGCCACTTTTGGATAACCAATGGCGCCGTAATCTGGTGCAAGTCCTGAGTCCGGTATCGGATACTTTTTAGCATTTTAGGAGCACGCCGCTGACATGATATCGCCCATTACCTTCGACTTCCTGATGGGGCCCCCAAACGATCTAGTGCTGTTAGACGAGCTCGAATGTCACCTGGCAAAAAGCGCCGAAAAGTTCATAGACGAGGTGGTAAAGAAGGGTTTTGCCATTGAGTCGTTAGATTTCGAATGTTCATACAGTCCCATACTTGCTCGAGCAAAGATCACGGGGAAGAGCACCTATAAAATCACATTCGGTCGTACTCTAACCGGGGCGATCTTCAATTTAGCAACCTCGATTGCCCCATGTCTTCAAAAAGAAATGACGGGTTGCAGTGAATCGGAAACGATAGGATACACCTTCAACTACATAAGCTGGCTAATCCTGCTCCATGAGGTCGCGCATGTCACCCATGGACATCTGGAATACATTAAGAGCAATGGCAGCAATGATTATCACGAAGTGAACAATCAGCGAACGCCGCTGATCCATTTGCATACCGACCAAGAAGAGTCTAAGCGCTTTTGGAGGGCATTGGAGAGCGAAGCGGACGCCTATGCGATTAACGCTTCAGTGGTAACGTTCCGCTATATAAATACTAACGTTTGGTGGAATCAACTCAAGCCCCAGGCAATCATGCACCACCATGGGGCAATGGCTTCCGCGGCTTTTCATTTGATGCACATGCTGGCAAATGGGCACGACGACTTCCGTCACCCTGCTGCCAATATTCGGCTTGGTATTTCTCTGGCCAGCATCGAGACACTTGCCAAGAGAATGAAGTGGACCGTTGCTGGAACAGTCGAAGAAGCTATTAAAGGTCATTACCTTATGGCGTCAGATATCCTGGGGCTTCATGTGAGTATCACCCCAAAACTGGAGGCCGCATGTTATATGCTCACACTCGACGATGTAATCAACCGAGCCGGTTTTTCCCAATTTAGAATACCCATTCAATTGAGCTAGCGTCTCCGCCACTCTTCGAGCGTCGTAGCCTAGCCTCCTTGTTGATGCCCTTTGACATAATGCTGAGGGCATCTCACCGAGGCGATAGCTCGGCACTGCGCTAACCTTCTTGCATTCCAGCAGGTCCCACCCATATCCATTCCACTTAGCGACACGCACATGCTTATCGGTATCCGTCTTAGGCGCGGTGCTCGGATTGAGTAAAGGAAGAACTGGCTCGATAGCTATCTCGCCAAGGGAGCCTCCAACCATGAGTACTTCGTATTGCGCCTTGAAATCAATGTGCCCATTCCCGATACCGCCACAACCAAAATCGGATATGTGATAAATTGCCAGGCGCAAGGCCGGGTGGCCTATGCTATTGCTGGTAAATCGAACGCTATAATTTTTCCTGTTTTTGCCCACAATAGACCAACTATCAACACCACGCGTTACTTTCAATCCTGCGCACTTTTGAGATAAGCGTCAATCACTCAGAAGTGACGGAGTCCTGCCCCAAAAGCGAAGTTTCCTACTTGTAGTAGCGATGTGTAGGCACTTGTCAGCAAAACTAAACATACTTCCAGCCATTTTTTACAAAATTCCCGGTGTAATCCAAGATCTTTTTTGCTCGCTCTGGGTTTTTCAGTACACACCGTGCTGCCAAATTATGTAGCCGACCAATTCGATGCATTATCGCAACCTTGTCAGCCTCAATTGTTTTTATTTGATCCAACAGGCAATCTTGAATCAATTTTCTAGCGCGCTCGGGCTTCGGGGCATCTTTTTTAATTATATAAAGCCAAGCATCCATGATCTCTATATTCTCAAAATAATCATCAAAATATGGATGTATCCATGAATATTCACCGCACGCCTCTGTGAGCTCGACAGCGCCCGACACACCCGCATCCCCCATATCCCTGGTGCACTTTTGCATATTGCATGGATGGCAGGAAAGCGCCAAATTTACAGCTGTGAAAGCCCATTTCTTGTACTTGCCCTTGGACTTGTCGAGGAAATGCTCTATATCCTCCGTGGCATTTCTTCGCTCAACGGTTATCTTTCGTCTGCAATATATGCATCGCCCTTCTTGCTGTGCCCTGAGAGATAGACGCAATGACTTCTTTAGCTCAGTAAATTCATTGCTGCTCCATTCCAAATCTCCCCGCTCGAAACTGGCGATTTGATCCGGGTACTGGTTAAGTATATCGCGATGCAATGGCTGAAGCCTAGTAGGGCCGAAACTCATGCATACATCTCCCTCAAGTCAGCGATACGTTTAATCGTATCGTACAGAGGGTCATCCGCGTCCAGCTGTATGTTGTGACCGAGTAGATTATCTGCAGCTGCCAAGAATTTTTCTGGCTCACTGTTAACATCTGTTAGTGTCGTGAGGCAGTCTTGGATAAGAGAGGCAACCGTCAAGGATCGAGGAGAGGTTAGACCGAATAGCTCTGATAGGATTGAATCAGCGTTACGACCATAGAGCTCCGATTTCATCCAAGGTTCAACTGATGGAAGGTCGCGAATAAAACTAATATCATTTGGCGCGCTTGAAACTATGAGCGGCGAGTGCGTAGCAATCACTACTGTGCATTCATCAGCCATATTCCGGACTATGCTTACCATATCCTTGATGATTTTTGCTTGCCATTGTGGATGCAGGGAGTTCTCTGGCTCATCAAATAAAACCAGCGTACGCTCCGTCACACAAAAGCAGAGAGCCAGCGTACTAAGAAGATAGAGCCTCTCCCCCGAGCTTAAATCAGATAACCCAAGCTTCCGGAGCCCCTTCTCAAATACAATGTCATGGAGCTGTATTTCCTTATTCCGTAGCTTTGCAAGGTTCTCCTCTGTCGCGCTGGATTGTTCCAATGTATTTGTCAGCTCTAAAGTTAATCCGGTCCTTTCGGCGCGCGCAATGGTTCCCGATAATGTATTAGTTTTAGATCGTGGAGAAAAAATCAATCTGATTTGGCGTGCGAACCCCATTTCCTCGAGAATATTCCCCGCCATCGAGCCTGCAAGGCCATTGCACCCCTCCCCCAGCATGAAAGAGGAAAGTATACGAAAGGGCGCTTTTTCGGACAGGATATTACTATTTACTCTATTGCCAAAGTAAAAATATTCGCAAAGATATTTACTAGCCTCGCTTACCCTCGGGAAACGGTCATACATGGTTCCGGATAGGCATATGATACGCTGGCAGTAATTTTGGACTTCACGGTTGCGCGCGAGAAACCTGAGATATCGAGACTTCCCCAGGCCATTAACGCCAGTAATTATATGGAACTTACCCCGATGCGGCAGCATAGAGTAACCGTCATATGTTTCAAGTAAACCACCCTGGCTTATATGGCTACGAGCCTCTCGCATGGCCGTAATGCTCTCGAAATTCTTTTTCAAGAGTTTATCCTGCAAGGAAAGAGCCTCCCTCTCATCTCCCAGTGCCTCAAGGTGTTTTTGTTTTAAATATAAGTCGAGTTCTTTTTGAAGGCCGGATAACTTAGCTGACTCCGTGTGTATTTTTTTGTCGAAATCAGAAATCTCCCCCTGGTTCCTTGATAACATTTCAGAAAGCAGCTCAATTTTTCGGCCAGCTGCAAGCCCGCCATCTTCGGCGCGTGTCGCGAGCTCAATTTGCCTCGCGAACTCTTGCTCGGTTTCTGCCGACTTGAACAGAAGCTTCTGCCTCTCTAGCTGATACTCGGCGATAAGTTGTTGATAATTAAGTATCGCCAATCTCAGGCTTTCAATATTCACTTTTACTTCCTTGTTTCATTTGGAGAGCCAGAGGCTTGATTAGTGATTCTAAATTCACGGGCATAATTAAATTATTTTAAATGCCTTTGTACGCCTCGCATATTCCGATCCAGCATCGATGATGCATTCGGACATCCGTCGTACTGGCCATTTGACACATTATATTCGCTGTTCTTTACGCTTCTGGCAAGCGCAATGAATACATTGGAGGTAATGTCCATGGTGTTGGACGGGACGATCGATCCCAAGTAGAGGTTCAGTGCATTTATACGTAATTGGGAAATAATAGTGAAAACGACGGCCGTCAGAGCCATGACTGGCAGGAAGGCAGCGGAATTCACCTCTCCTTTCGGTTTCCAGTCATTTGGCATTACGACATAGTCGTTGTGAGTCCGTTGGTAAAGGCAGAAACCGAAGAGCACGATGATAGGCGGACCCCGGGTCTGAAGGAACTGCATGGAAGACACGCCCTTCCAGAAGCACCAGATAGTGATGTGCCAATAGCTGCAAAGATCCCTATCTCCGCCGTTGGGGCAACCTTAATACCCGCCTAATCGACGATATCCTCCGGGACTGATGCCGACTTGGTCATCGACTCGAATGATTTGGGAAAACGTCGTTTGGTCTGGATCATGGACAGAACCAAGATTGAGTGCGTCACCATGTCCTTCGAAGACATAGATCTCCCACATTTCTTACGCAACAATAGTCCTCGCTGGCGGACGGTTGCGTCGTGTTTAGAGGCGAGTGCTGTTGCGTATTCGAAACAGCACTCCAGCAACAAAATGCCTTCTCATATTTGAGCAACACCTTCTAATCGCACTATCAACCTAACCCAATTTCCATGGGCACTTCTTGACGCAACATGCTCCGAAGTCACCTTCTCTCAGCAACAAGATGTTTCCGAATCAGCCCGGTTGCACGCCACATTCAATCCAGAGGCTCACCTGAACCGTGTTTTCCAAAACCTCGGTCTGGCCTGAAGTTTGTGAGCATCAATCAGCATCCCGCGTCAGCTTTTCTATCAACATCCGATGCTGTGGAAATTGCGCAGTCAGTCTGCGTCTGTCACCCATCTCCATGTCCGCGAAATCAAATCCCGGCGACACGGTTTCACTGATCAAACCAAACCCGTGTTCACCCTCAAGCAGTCGCGATGCTTTCCAGAGGCCACCAGGCACGTGCATTTGCAAAAGCTGTCCCGCCAGAATATCGCTACCCATTACCAATGTTTGAAGCGAACCGTCACCTGCGATCATGCTGTACTCGATGGGATCGCCCAAATGGTAGAAATGCAGGATGTCCGATTGGTTGAAATGAAACTGGCCCACCTGCGAATCTTCCGTCAGCAATTAATAGATCGAAGTCACCAGATAACGTGGGCCACGGGTGGTTTGCAGCATGGCGCGATGATCTGCTTGAAAAGTCCTGCGAAAATAGCCGCCTTCAACATGAGGCTGCAGATCCAGTGCAGCAATCACGTCCACGCTCTTTGTTTTCCCTCGATTCATGGCCTGCTCCATTGATTGAAAGGCAGATAGGCTGATAGCTCTACTAAACGGCTATTTAGTGGAGTTAACAGTATTTCGACGAATATCGAAGACAATTGCCTCCAATTCAACGATGTAACGCATGCCCACGTCAGGGACAATCGCTAGCGCTTCAGCGTCTCGCTCGGCAGCTCTTTGAACAGCGCCCGATAACTGTTGGAAAACCGCCCCAGATGCCAAAACGACCAGTTCATCGCCACTTCGGCCACGGTGGTTTCCGTGGGCCGGCGATTGAGCAATTCGCGGTGTGCACTGTTAAGCCGGCGCAGGCGCAGCCAGTGGCTCGGGGTCATACCGGTGTAAGCCTTGAACGCCTGCTGTAATTGACGCAACGGCACCCCTGCCACCTTCGAAAGCTCAAGCAGATTGACAGTCTCTTCCGGCGAATCCGCTGCCCATTCCCCTACTCGCTTCATGATCGTCCGCTCTTCAGTACGACGCTGCAAACCGCCTCGATCAAGACGGGTGTGAGCGTTGTCGAGAATGAACAGACAGTCTTCGAGCAGCTGCTGAGTCAATGAGTTTTTATCAAACGGATCAACAGCTTGCGACAACTTCGTGAGCGTTGAGCTTAACCAGCGACTGAACAAGGCGTTCTGCCCGCAGTTAAGCGGCGCCATGAACAGTCCCTCGAGTTTCGCCACATCCAGACCGTGTTCCCGGACGAATTGCGGGCCGAACACCACGGCGATTTCCTGGTAGTTCTCCGGGGTGATCCAGATGTTGCGGCTGTCTTCGTTAAGCAGGTAAAGCGCGTTGTCACTGCGATCAAAACAGAACGCCAAGGCACCCGATGGCGCACTGAATGCCTGCTCGACGCGGGTGTTCATCTGTTCTTCGTAGACCTGCACACCTTCCAGATCCAGATAGCGGATCTGCCCGGCGAAATGCCCAGGCGACATCTGCTGGTAATGCTGGACCCAACCCGGTGTGGCGCGGATTTGTTCGGTGACATCAGCGGTATTGAACGCCTGAACCTGAAGCGGATTACACGTTGTCATGGGAGACCTTGCGCACTCTTTTGGTGCGCTTTGGTGCTGCTTAAAGTGGATAGATGGAACGGCAAGGCACGCCCAAGATAGTCGTCAACGCGCCACAGGGGAAGGGGCGGAAGATGAAACCCGCCCTCCCCGGCGTCTATAAAACCAATAACGAGGTCTTTATGAATGCCCCTTTCGATCAGCTGTTCACATGGCTGAAAGATCACAAGATTACCGAAGTTGAATGTGTGGTCAGCGACCTGACCGGCATTGCCCGCGGCAAGATCGCACCGACCAACAAGTTCCTGCATGAGCGAGGCATGCGCCTGCCGGAAAGTGTGCTGCTGCAAACGGTAACCGGGGATTTTGTCGACGACGACATCTATTACGACCTGCTCGACCCGGCCGACATCGACATGGTCTGCAAACCGGTGAGCGACGCCGTGTATGTGATTCCATGGGCCATCGAGCCGACCGCCATCGTCATCCACGACACCTTCGACAAATTCGGCAATCCAATCGAACTGTCGCCGCGCAACGTGCTGAAAAAAGTCCTGCAGCTGTACACCGACAAGGGCTGGAAGCCGATCGTTGCACCGGAAATGGAGTTCTACCTGACCCAGCGCTGCGAAGATCCGGACCTGCCACTCAAGGCACCACTGGGGCGTTCGGGCCGTGCCGAAAGCGGTCGGCAGTCATTCTCCATCGACGCCGCCAACGAGTTCGATCCATTGTTCGAAGACGTCTACGACTGGTGCGAGCTGCAAGGTCTGGATCTGGACACGCTGATCCACGAAGACGGCCCGGCGCAGATGGAAATCAACTTCCGTCACGGCGATGCCCTGGATCTGGCCGATCAGATCACCGTGTTCAAACGCACCCTGCGCGAAGCGGCGCTCAAGCACAACGTCACCGCGACGTTCATGGCCAAACCGATTGGCGACGAACCCGGCAGTGCCATGCACCTGCACCAGAGCGTGGTGGAAATCGCCACGGGCAAGCCGATTTTCGCTGATGCCGACGGCAAGATGAGCGATCTGTTCCGCCATCACATCGGCGGCCTGCAAAAGTACATTCCTAAAGTACTGCCGATGTTTGCGCCCAACGTGAACTCGTTCCGCCGCTTCCTGCCGGACACCTCGGCACCGGTCAACGTCGAGTGGGGCGAAGAAAACCGCACTGTCGGTTTGCGTGTACCAACCTCCGGGCCGGAAGCCATGCGCGTGGAAAACCGTTTGCCGGGCGCCGACGCCAACCCGTATCTGGCGATTGCCGCGAGCCTGCTGTGTGGCTACATCGGCATGGTCGAAGGCATCGAACCGAGTGCCGCCGTCGAAGGCCGCGCCTACGAACGCCGCAACCTGCGCCTGCCGATCACCATCGAAGACGCGCTGACGCAAATGGAAGAGTGCGACACCGTTGCCCAATACCTTGGCAACAAGTTTGTGCGCGGCTACGTCGCGGTCAAACGCGCCGAGCATGAAAACTTCAAGCGCGTAATCAGCTCCTGGGAGCGCGAGTTCCTGCTACTGAGCGTCTGAGCAACACCCACAAACCCTGTGGGAGCTGGCTTGCCAGCGATTACGTCGGCACAGTCGACATCATTATCGACTGACCCACCGCTATCGCTGGCAAGCCAGCTCCCACAAGGGGCCGTGCTCACCCGAAAAACTCCAATAACTCCAAGAGGTGTCGATATGCGTCTATTGAAATCCATGGTTCCCGCCGCACTGGCGCTGTTGTGCAGCACCGCAGCCCTGGCCCAGCCCCAGGTCAGCGTCTACAACTGGACCGACTACATCGGTGAAACCACCCTCGCCGACTTCCAGGCCAAGACCGGGATCAAGGTGATCTACGACGTTTTCGACTCCAACGAAACCCTGGAAGGCAAGCTGCTCGCCGGCCGTACTGGGTACGACGTGGTGGTGCCATCCAACCACTTTCTCGCCCGTCAGGTAAAAGCCGGCGCGTTCCTCAAACTGGATCGCGAGCAGTTACCGAACTGGAAAAATCTCGACCCGAAATTGCTCGAATTGCTCGAAAAGAACGACCCGGGCAACCAGCACTCGGTACCGTACCTGTGGGGCACCAACGGCATCGGCTACAACGTCGACAAGGTCAAGGCAGTGCTTGGCATCGATCACATCGATTCCTGGGCCGTGCTGTTCGAGCCGGAGAACCTGAAGAAGCTCACCCAATGTGGCGTGTCGATGATGGACTCGGCGGACGAAGTGTTCCCGGCGATCCTCAACTACATGGGCATGGACCCACGCAGCGAGAACCCGGAAGACTACAAAAAAGCCGAAGCCAAACTGCTGAGCATCCGCCCGTACATCACTTACTTCCATTCCTCGAAATACGTTTCCGATCTGGCCAATGGCGACATCTGCGTAGCCTTCGGTTACTCCGGCGACGTGTTCCAGGCGGCCAACCGCGCCAAGGAAGCCAAGAATGGGGTGAACATCGCCTATGCGATTCCAAAAGAAGGCGCCAACCTGTGGTTCGATCTGCTTGCGATCCCGGCCGACGCCAGCAACACCAAGGAGGCCCACGCCTTCATCAATTACCTGCTTGATCCGCAAGTGATTGCCAAGGTCAGCGCTTCGGTCGGTTACGCCAACCCGAACCCGGCCGCCAAGCAGTACATGGACCAGGCGCTGGTGAACAATCCCGAGGTGTACCCGTCCCAGGCAGTGCTGGACAAGCTCTACATCTCCTCTACCCCGCCCCAGTCGATCATGCGTCTGATGACCCGGTCCTGGAGCAAAGTGAAGTCGAACAAATGAATCAGTACACGCAAGAACACGCCCGCTCCTATTACGCGGCTTCGGCCCGGGCCAGTACGCCCTGGCCGGCACTCGACGGTGACCTCACCGCCGATGTCTGCGTGATCGGCGGCGGCTTCACCGGGGTCAACACCGCGATTGAACTGGCGCAGCGCGGGCTGTCGGTGGTGTTGATCGAAGCCCGGCGCATCGGCTGGGGCGCCAGCGGACGCAACGGCGGCCAGTTGATTCGTGGCATCGGTCACGAGGTCGAAGGCTTTGCCCGTTACGTCGGCAACGACGGCGTGCGTTATCTGCAACGCGCCGGTATCGACTCCGTGGAACTGGTGCGCCAGCGCATCACCGAGCATGCCATCGAGTGTGACCTGCGTTGGGGCTTCTGCGAACTGGCCAACACTCCGGCGCAGTTCGCGACGTTCAAGGACGAACAGGTCAGCCTCGACGAACTCGGCTACCGCCATCAGACCCGACTGGTCGGCCCCGAGCAAATCCGTCAGCAAGTGGTCAACGCCAATGTGTATGCTGGCGGTCTGATCGACATGGGCTCCGGCCATCTGCACCCGCTGGATCTGGTGCAGGGCGAAGCGCGTCTGGCGGCGTCCCTAGGTGTACGCATTTTCGAGCAGAGCCCGGTGCAGCAGATCATCCACGGCGAAACGGTTGAAGTGCGCTGCGCCACCGGCAGCGTCCGCGCCGGCAGTCTGGTGCTGGGTTGCAACGCGCATCTGGATGAACTCGAGCAGCAACTCAGCGGCAAGGTCCTGCCCGCCGGCAGTTACATCATCGCCACCGAGCCGCTGTCCGAGGAACGTGCCGCGCAATTGATCCCGCACAACCTCGCGTTGTGCGACCAGAAAGTCGGCCTCGACTATTACCGGCTCTCGGCGGACCGACGCCTGCTGTTTGGCGGCGCCTGTCACTATTCCGGTCGCGATCCGGCGGACATTGCCGCCTACATGCGCCCGAAAATGCTCAAGGTCTTCCCGCAACTGGCGGACGTGCGCATCGACTATCAATGGGGCGGCAAGATTGGCATTACCGCCAACCGCTTTCCGCAGGTCGGGCGGCTCAAGCAACAGCCGAACGTGTTCTACGCTCAGGGTTATTCCGGTCACGGTCTGAATGTCACGCATTGGTGCGCCAGGCTGCTGGGCGAGGCCATTCACGCCGGCCACAGTCAGGGCATGGACGTGTTCAGCGCGGTACCGCACATGACCTTCCCCGGCGGCCCGGCCTTGCGCTCACCGCTGCTGGCACTGGGCATGTTCTGGTATCGCCTGCGCGAAATCCTCGGCTAACGCTCGCCCCTGTAGAAGCTGCCGAGGGCTGCGATCTTTTGATCTTTAAAATCAAGAGATCGCAGCCTGCGGCAGCGCCTGCACAAATCCGCATCAGCCCGTGAATTTGCTCTATCGCCAAGCACTTCTATATTGATGAAGTGCTTTTGCGTTCCTGACGCTCAGCATCCACAAAACCGAGGAGGACATGGATGAAGTCGTCAGCCGCCGATGAACCACGAGCACCGGGCCACGCGCCGATCAAGACCCGGCGTTTCAGCATCTCCCTGGTGTGGATCGTCCCGGTCGTCGCGGTGCTGGTCGGCATATCGCTGGTGGTGCACAACCTGCTGCAGGAAGGCCCGACCATCGTCGTCAACTTCAAGACTGGCAGCGGCCTGGTTGCCAACAAGACCGAGGTCAAATACCGCAGTGTGGTGATCGGTCAGGTGACGGATGTCGAATTGAGCGGCGATCAGAAGAGCGTCGACGCCACAATCAAACTGGCCAAACAGGCCGAAACCTTCACCCGCGAAGACTCGGAGTTCTGGGTTGTGCGCCCACGCATCGGTGCCGGCGGCGTTTCGGGCATCGATACCTTGCTTTCCGGCGACTATATCGGCGCCGACATCGGTCAGGCCAACAACCGCGCCAAGCATTTCAAGGGGCTGGAGAATCCGCCGCCGATCACTTACGGCGAACCGGGCAAGCGCTTCATGCTGCACGCCTCGGATCTCGGCTCGCTGGATATCGGTTCCCCGGTTTACTACCGCAAGATTCCGGTGGGCCAGGTCGTGACCTACACCCTCAATCCCGAGGGCAAAGGCGTGGACATCGAAGTGTTCATTCACGCACCGAACGACGCGTTCGTCACCGAAAACACGCGCTTCTGGAATGCCAGCGGCATCGACATCAATGTCGGCGCCAATGGCTTCGCGGTGAAGACCGAATCGCTGTCCACCATGCTGGTTGGCGGCATTGCCTTCCGCGCGCCGGATTACAGCCCCAACGATGTGGCCGCCAGCGAAGACAAGGATTTCGAACTGTTCGCCGATCAGCAGACCGCCCTCGCCCCGCCCAACGGCAAGGCGCAATACATGGTGTTGCGTTTCGAGCAGTCGTTGCGCGGGCTCAAGGTCGATGCGCCCGTTGAGTTTCTCGGCATGGAGATTGGCCGGGTCGTCGGAATCAACCTCGACTTCGACGCGAAAAAACGTACCTTCCCGCTTAACGTCGGGATCGTGATTTATCCGCAGCGCCTCGGCCAGGCTTACAAAAAGATGCTGACCGAATTCAAGCACGATCCCAACGACGAAGCGGCCGGTATTCGTCTTCTCGGCACCTTCGTCGACAACGGTCTGCGCGCTCAGGCCCGCAGCGGCAACCTGCTGACCGGGCAGTTGTATATCGCGCTGGATTTCTTCCCGAAAGCCGAGAAAGTTGCATTCGACGCAACGGCCCGACCGGTCGCCTTGCCCACCGTGCCCGGCAGCCTCGAACAATTGCAGGAAAAACTCGAAGCGGTGGTCGACAAGCTCAACAAACTGCCGGTCGAGCGGATTGCCGGCAACCTCGACAGCAACCTCGTCGAGCTGCGCAAAGGCCTGCAACAGTTCAATGCGAAAACCCTGCCGGGCGTGCAGACCACACTGGCCGACGTCAGCAAGACCTTGCAGTCCGCCAGTTCGACCCTGGCCGAGGATTCACCGCAGCGCGAGAAACTCACCGAGACCCTCGACGAACTCGGGCGCATGTCGCGTTCGCTGCGTGAGCTGTCGGACTATCTCGGTCGCCATCCGGAATCGCTGATTCGCGGTCGTCCCGACAACGCAGCGCCGCTGGATCTGAAAGGACCGCCACGCAATTGAGCCCAGGAGCTATCCCATGGCTGTACCGCTGAAGATCACCGTGCTCGCTGCGTTCATGCTCCTTGGCGCCTGCCGCAGCGAGCCGATCAATTTTCACACCCTGACGCCGGTGGAGCTGTCGGCGTCCCGGGCCGGCGCGCAGATTCCCATTGAGGGGATCAGCGTGCCGCCGCAAGTCGACCGCCCGCAGATCGTCATCCGTCAGGGCAACAATGGCCTGGCGATTCTGGAAACCCAGTGGTGGGGAGCGAGTCTGGCGGATGAGTTGCGCAGTGCCTTGAGCGATCAACTGAGCAATACCGGCAGTCGCGGCAATGTTTCGGTGCGTATCGATGTGCAGCGTTTCGACTCGATCCCCGGACACTATGGGCTGATCGACGTCAAATGGCGCCTGCGCCCGAGCGGTGCGGCGGACAACGCTCTGCTGAGCTGCCATTCAACCTTGCAAACACCCTCCGGCCCGAGCATCGACGAACTGGTGGCCGCGCAACAGAACAACGTCAAACGCCTGGCAGCCCTGATCAATCAGGCAGCGGGCAACGCTCGCTGCCCGTCAGCCTCCTGAGCCGCCGACAGCGTGACCGTGAAACGGCAGCCATTAGGCTCGCGAGTGACCAACTGAACCTGCCAGCGTTGATGGCTGCAGATCCGCTGCACCAGCGACAACCCCAGCCCAAGGCCTTCACCGCGCTGTTCGTCACCGCGCACGAACGGCTGGAACATCGCGTGACGTTTTTCTTCCGGAATACCGATGCCGCTGTCCTCGACCACAAAGCTGTCGTTGAGCAGGGTCAACCGAACAAAGCCCTGATCGGTGTAATGCCAGGCATTGCGCAGCAGATTGCCCATGACCGACTGCAAGAACGTCAGGTCATAACGCGCGCTGCCCGCCAGTTGCGGCTCGTAGATAAACTCCAGACCCTTTTCGCCAATCAATCGCCCCCAGATTTCTACCTGGGCGTCGGCGATAGATTTGAGTGTGCAAGTGGATTCGGTGCCGAGCTCCTCCGGCTTGCGCGCCAGCATCAAGAAGGTCTCAACCAGCTGGCGCATTTCTGCGCTGGCCCGGGCGATGCGTTTGACTTGTTGGGTGGAGCGCGAATCCAGCGAGGGGTTGGCCAGCAACAGCTCGCAGGAACTGGCCAGAATCATCAGCGGTGTGCGCAGTTCATGGCTCACGTCACTGGTGAAAAGCTTTTCCCGGTTCAGGGTTTCGCGTAACCGGCCGAGTGTCTGGTCGAAAGACAGCGCCAGCGCCCCAACCTCGTCATCGGCGTAATCCGGATGCAGCGCCGGTGCCAGTGCGATCAACTGGTCACGATGACGCACCTGCCCCGCCAGGCGAATCACTGGCGCCATGACTTGCCGCGCCAGCAGCCTGCCGAGCGCGACCGCCAGCATGACGCTGAGGATGAACCCGACTATCACCACCACGAACAGCAGGTGCTCGCGTTGTTCGAAGCTTTCCTGATTGCGCAACAGCACATATTTGCGACCGCCGACCGCCTCGACCATCGCGTAGAAGTCATCACCGTTGAACGTGATCTCTTG
The DNA here is from genome assembly GCF_055760375.1 of Pseudomonas sp. m6p. NCBI lineage: Bacteria > Pseudomonadati > Pseudomonadota > Gammaproteobacteria > Pseudomonadales > Pseudomonadaceae > Pseudomonas > Pseudomonas sp. m6p. The sequence goes on along the minus strand of NZ_CM147084.1, from coordinate 2,197,768 downwards.
AAACCCCACGGGCAGTTCCGCCAGTTGCGGCGTCAGCGCCATGGGCCCGGGGCCGTTCTCGAAAAAAAACAGTTCGCTCTTTTCCGGCTCGTGGCGCCACTGGTTGATGTCGTCCATCGCCAACAACCGGCGCAAGCCACCGCTGAGGGCGGTCATGGTCAACTTGTGCTCCACGACATGCACGGTAGCCACAATGCCCATTGCGAAGACACCGGCCACCACCGCGCTCATCAAGGCGAACACAATCACAATCCGATTGGCGAGGCTTTGCTTGAGGTCCATCCGGTTCAACGACTCCAGTGCTGAGGTGAGGCGGCAAGGGCCCGCGCGACGCCGTTGCCCAAAGCTCGCAGCTTCGCCTTGCCCGGCGCTCTTGTTAAGTAGTTAAAAAAACAAAACGCTTATTTGAGTTTAGTTATCAAATAGGCTTTTCCGTTAATACCTGCTCTTGCCTCGCAAATTTTTCACATGTTCTTCACTGCTCCGCCACGACTCTGAACGTAGTGTTCAGCAGCCATTCAAGCAAACCGCCGTAAAGTAACTAACCTCCTGGAGCTTACGTTGCACTTTGCGTGTGAACTGAATGGAACTCGGGAATGACAAGGGGCAACGTCGTGGTTGAATTAGCACAAGTACAATCAGCACCCAAGAGGTCGTACCTCTCGCGTCCGCGTGCCTGGGCAGCCATCGCAGTCGGCGTGCTGGTGATCAGTCTGATTTGTGGCTTTGTCTGGCTGCAGCGTTCACCGGCCAACCTGCGCTATGTCAGCGCATCTGCCACCCAGGAGTGGATCAAAGCCTGGCAGGCTGGCGAGGTCGTCGCGCTGGTCCGCCATGCCGAACGTTGTGACCGTTCGAGCAATGTTTGCCTGGGGCCGGCCGACGGTATCACTCAGCTGGGCAGTGTCTCTGCAGCCTCCGTGGGCCGGGCCTTTACGCAACTGGGAATGCAGCAGACTCAGGTGTTCACCAGTCCGCTGACGCGCACCGCACAAACGGCTCACTACATGTTCGGTCGCGACGCAGTGGCCGCGGAATGGCTGGAAACCTGTGGCCCGACGATGCGCAATGAGGTGGTGGCGCACAAGACCGCAGGACAGAACATGATCCTGGTGACCCACAGCGGCTGCATCGCCGATTTCGAACGGCAAACCGGTTACCCACGCGCGGTCGCCGCCGAATATGGCAGCACGGTTTTAGCTCGAATAGATGCGCAAGGCAAACTTGAAGTAATCGGCATCATGAACCCTGAAGGCTGGCAACGATTAGCCAAGTAATCTTCCGACTTGATCAAGTAAAAAACACTCGGGCAATGCTCTGGCACAGGCTATTGGTGCTTATGAAATTGTAATAAGAAATTTTTTTCACTTTGAAAAACTGGAAATATTTCATTTTAAAGCTTGTCTTTTCGAGGAGAACTTAACGCTGGAAGCAGACCCGTTCTCTGAATACAGGACACGCCCTTCGGGCGTGCTCGCCTCTGCATTCATTCAACCCAGTGCCGCGCCTGCAACGGATATCGCCAGGCGCAACACTGAAACGCACACTTTGTACTGCACCAAGGTCCAGTCATGACGTCTGAGAACAAACCGTTGCACCATGCAGCGTTGAATTTGCCGCGCCTCCACCAGAGCACTCTGATCGAACGCTTTGCGATACCCGGGCTGGTGCTGGCATTCGTGATGTTTTATCTGCTGCCGCTGATGACCCACGGCCTGTGGATTCCCGATGAAACCCGCTATGGGCAGATCAGCCAGGAAATGCTGCAGAGCGGCAACTGGGTGGCGCCGCACTTCATGGGCATTCGCTATTTCGAAAAACCGATTGCCGGCTACTGGATGATTGCCATCGGCCAAGCCATTTTCGGTGAAAACCTGTTTGGCGTACGCATCGCCTCGGCGCTCAGCACGGGCGTGAGCGTCTGGCTGGCCTATCTGCTGGCCCGTCGCCTGTGGAACAACCCGCGCATCAGTGCCGCTTGTGCCCTCCTTTATATGAGCTTCGGCCTGATCGCAGGGCAGGCTGGCTATGCCAACCTCGATCCGCAATTCACCTTGTGGGTCAACCTCAGCCTGGTGGCGATCTGGTTTGCCATCGACAGCAATACCCCGCGCGCGCGTCTGGGCGGCTGGGCATTGTTGGGATTCGCTTGTGGCATGGGTCTGATGACCAAAGGTTTCCTCGCTCTGATGCTGCCGGTGCTGATTGCCCTGCCCTACATGATCTGGCAGCGACGCTTTGGCGAGCTGGTGCGTTATGGCCTGGTCGCCGTTGCGGTGGCCGCGCTGGTCAGCGTGCCATGGGCACTGGCCGTGCATTACCGTGAACCGGATTTCTGGCGATTCTTCTTCTGGCACGAACACATCCGTCGTTTTGCCGCCGGCGAAGATGCACAGCACGCACGGCCATGGTGGTTCTACCTGCCGTTGCTGTTTGCTTCTACCTTGCCATGGGCCCTGCTGTTGCCTTCGACGCTGCTGCGCACCTGGCGCGAAAAACGCGATCCGAAAATCGCATTCCTCGCCTTGTGGTTCCTGCTGCCGCTGGCATTTTTCAGCGCGAGCAGCGGCAAACTGCCGACCTACATCATGCCGTGCCTGCTGCCGTTGGCCCTGTTGATGGGCTACACGGTAATGAACTGGATAGCTGACCAGAACGGGCGCGTCTTGCGCATCAACGGTGTGGTCAACGTGGTGCTGGCCATTGCTGCGCTGGTTGCACTGATCTACCTGCAAGCGACCCGTGAAATTTACGAACACACCGAAATGTTCAGCCTGTCGCTGGGATATATCGTGTTGCTCGGCTGGCTCATTGCCGGCGCGCTGCAAACCGTGCGCCCACTGACGCTGTGGGCGATGCCGGCGCTGGGCATCGGCCTCCTCGTCGCATTGCTGCCGGCCGCGATGCCGGCGACCATCGTCAACAGCAAGATGCCGGATCAGTTCATTGCCGAACATCAGCAGGAACTGAGCGAAACCAGCTCGTTGCTGAGTAACGACCTCGGAGCCGCTTCCGCATTGTCATGGCGTTTGCGCCGCCCGCAAGTCGACCTGTTCAACACCGTTGGCGAGCTAAAGTACGGCCTCGATGACCCGGCCATGGCGTCACGCAAGGTCAGCCTCGACGGTGTAGGCGAATGGATGACCGAAGCGCGCAAAAAAGGCTCGGTGGGTGTGGTGATGCGCGTCAACAGCACCTCCGACGAACAACAACTCGAGCTGCTGCCAATAGACGGCAAGCACTACCGCCGTGGGCAAATCGAAATCCTCATTTTCAGCCAGAGCCAGCCATGACCCAGACCAGGACTGAACGCAGGCAGTTGCTGCTTCTGCTGGCCGCGACTGCCCTGCTGTTACTGCTCGGTCTGGGCAGTCGTGAGCTGTGGGGGGCGGAAACCCGCTGGGCCAACATCGCGTTGCAGATGTTGCAGAGCGGCGACTATTTCGACCCCTATCTCAAGGGCAGCCCCTATTACGACAAGCCGCTGCTGTCGTACTGGCTGATCACCGCCACCGCCTGGTTCACGGGTGGACTGGGGCATTGGTCGTTGCGCCTGTCATCGGTGATTTCCGCGTGGTTCAGCGTGTGGCTGGTGTACCTCATCGGCGAGCAACTGTTTCGCAAAGGCACCGGGCTGATTGCCGGATGGATGCTGGCGACCACGTTCTACTTCGTGTTCTGGGCGCGAGTCGCCACTGCCGACATCCTCACCGTTTGCGGTGTACTGGCGGCCGTCTGGTGGTACTGGCGCGGCCCGGATGACACCCGCTTCTGGCGCTACGTAGTGTTCTTCGGCCTGCTGTCGCTGACCTCGCTGTTCAAGGGCCTGATCGGTTTCATCCTGCCGGGGCTGGTGCTGCTGCCACACCTGCTCAGTGAGCACCGCTGGAAACGTCACCTGAACCTGCGACTGTTCGCGGCGATATTGATCGCCGGGGCGTTTTACATGACGCCGTTCGTGCTCTCGCACTTCTACGGCGCGCCCAACTACGAACAAAGTGGCCTGGGGCTGGTACTGCGTGAAAACGTTGTGCGGTTTTTCCAGCCGTTCGATCAGTTCGGGCCGATTTACACCTACTTGATCTACCTGCCGGTCTACACCCTGCCCTGGGCGCCGTGCTGGTTGATCGCCTTGTGGGTTGCCGCGCGCAACTGGAAGCACATCGAACCGGATACCCGCTGGCTGATTCAAGGGCTCGCGCTGCTGATGCTGTTCTTCACCGCCAGTGGCAGTCGCCGCAGCTATTACGTCTTGCCGCTGGTGCCCTTCGCGCAACTGCTGGGTGCCTGGTGGGTGACCCGGCGCATGGCCGCTCGCCACAGCGAAGGCCGCGGGCTGAAGATCGGTTTCGCTGTCACCACCGTGTTGCTTGCCGCGATCCTGGGTGTGCTTTACCCGTGGACCAACAGCGGCGGCGGTGTCATCCGCTTCGGCGAACAGGTTCGCGAGCAGGCCAGTCAGCAGGCACCGTTGAATCAATGGCGCATGGTCATGGTCGAGGTCGACAACAAAGTGCCGATGTACCTGCAAACCGGTGGTGCACCGTTCTACTACGTGCCGGAAACGATCCAGGACTTTCCGCACAATGGCGACACAGCAACGCTGATCGCCTGGCTGGAACGCACCAGCGGGGAACGGTGGGACCCGCAACGCACGATTTTCGTGGCGCAATACCGTTCCGGTGATGCCGTGCCGCTCGATGCATTGAAGGCTGACCATCAAGTCATTACCACCACGCCCACCCGTGGCGAGCAGGTCTTTCACGGGCGGGAAGACCAGAGCGTGGCTTACATCCCCCACTCCTGAGCGATGACGTTAAGACAAAAGCAGAGAGTCGCGGTAAATTTGAATGGCAATGACAACTATTAACGGCTTCTTTGACGTTTTTTTCTCATTTGCCACCCTACATTGCCGCGACTCGACACTTGCAAATCGTTCGCATTGTTTCCTGCGAGGGTTTGCTCATAACGTCTGAAAATAGGAGCTGCCCGAATGAATCCACGCTTTCCATCCTTCTTCAAGCGCGCATTGCTGGCCACCGCGTTGCTCGGCACCGGGCATGCTGTTGCCGCCGACTCGGTGGGTCTGGTGGTTTACAACGCGCAGCATGAAACGCTGACCAAGGCCTGGGTGGCCGGTTTCACCGAGGAAACCGGGATCCCGGTGACCATTCGCAACGGCGATGACACCGAAATGGGCAACCAGCTCGTGCAGGAAGGCGCCGCCTCGCCGGCAGACGTATTCCTCACCGAGAACTCCCCGGCGATGGTGCTGGTGGACAACGCCAAACTGTTTACCCCGCTGGCGCCCGCGACCCTTGAGCAAGTCGACGCTGCCTACCGTCCGGCCCACGGCAATTGGGTCGGCATCGCTGCCCGTTCCACCGTGTTCGTCTACAACCCGGACAAGCTGACTGAAAAAGACCTGCCGAAATCCCTGCTCGACCTCGCCATCCCGGCCTGGAAAGGCCGATGGGCCGCCTCCCCGGCTGGCGCGGACTTCCAGGCGATCGTCGCCGCTGTGCTGCAACAGAAAGGCGAAGCTGCCACGCTGGAATGGCTCAAGGGCATGAAGACCAACGCCACGATCTATCGCGGCAACAGCGCGGTGCTAAAAGCGGTGAACGCCGGACAGATCGACAGCGGCGTGATCTACCACTATTACAGCTTCGTCGATCAATCCAAGACCGGCGAGAACAGCAAAAACACCCAGTTGTACTACTTCAAACATCAGGATCCGGGCGCGTTCGTCAGCACCTCCGGCGCCGGTGTGCTGGCATCGAGCAAGCATCAGGATGAAGCGCAGAAGTTCGTCAAATACATCACCAGCAAGGAAGGTCAGGAAGTACTCGAAACCGGCACCTCCTTCGAATACGCCGTGGGTAAAGACGCGCCGTCCAATCCGAAGCTGACCCCGCTGAAAACCCTCGATGCGCCGAAAGTCGATGCGTCGACCCTCGACAGCAAAAAAGCCGTCGAGCTGATGACCCAGGCCGGGTTGCTCTAAGTGATGCCCAAAACCTTGCCTGCACCGGCCGTGGTGACGGCCCCCGCCAACCTCCTCCACCCGCCCCGCACGCTGGCCGGGCGCGGCAGTTCGTGGGTGGTGAGCTCGGCGGTGCTGGTGTCGTTGCTGTCACTGCTGCCGATTGCCTTCGTGATCGGCGTGGCGTGGTACACCGGTTGGGCGACCCTCGAAGCCCTGGTGTTTCGCCCGCGGGTCGGCGAGTTGCTGATCAACACCGTGCTGCTGGTGCTGATCACCTTGCCGCTGTGCATTGTGCTCGGGACAACCCTGGCCTGGCTGACCGAACGCAGCAATCTGCCCGGCCGGCGTCTGTGGTCGCTGCTGGCGGTAGCGCCACTGGCCGTGCCGGCGTTCGTCCACAGTTATGCGTGGGTCAGTTTGATTCCGTCGATCCACGGTCTGCCGGCCGGCGTGCTGGTGTCGGTGATCGCCTATTTCCCGTTTCTGTATTTGCCGATTGCCGCGACCTTGCGCCGTCTCGATCCGGCGATTGAAGATGTCGCTCAGTCCCTCGGGCTGAAGCCGTGGGCGGTGTTTTTCCGGGTGGTGTTGCCGCAACTGCGCCTGGCAATCTGCGGTGGCGCGTTGTTGGTCGGCCTGCATTTGCTGGCCGAATACGGCTTGTACGCGATGATCCGTTTCGACACTTTCACCACGGCGATCTTCGATCAGTTCAAATCGACCTTCAACGGCCCGGCCGCCAACATGCTCGCCGGGGTTCTGGCGCTGTGCTGTCTGGCGATGCTCACGGCGGAATCCGCTGCTCGTGGCCAGGCGCGTTATGCGCGGGTCGGTTCCGGCAGCGCCCGGGATCAGCGCAGCGTTCAACTGGGGCGCGGCGCGACAACCTTGGCTTTATTGCTGCAAACCTTAACCTGCCTGCTGGCACTCGGTGTGCCGTTGCTCACGCTGGGCCGCTGGCTGGTGGCCGGTGGTGCGCAGGTCTGGCAAGGCGACGAGCTGTTGCCAGCCTTGCTGCAAACCCTGTCGTATGGCGTGGCCGGCGCATTGTTGACCAGTGTCGCGGCGATTCCCATTGCGTGGCTGTCGATCCGCTCTCCGGGCAAGCTCCAGCGCTTGCTGGAAGGCTGCAACTACATCACCAGTTCACTGCCCGGCATTGTCGTTGCTTTGGCGCTGGTCACCGTGACCATTCATTTCGCCCGGCCGATCTACCAGACCACCATCACGGTGCTCTTGGCCTATCTGCTGATGTTCCTGCCGCGGGCGCTGGTCAGTCTGCGCGCCGGTTTCGCGCAAGCCCCGGTCGAGCTGGAAAACATCGCACAAAGCCTTGGCCGCTCGCCGTTGCGCGCATTGTGGCTGATCACTGTGCGCCTGGCGGCTCCCGGCGCGGCGGCAGGTGCGGCGCTGGTGTTCCTGGCAATCACCAATGAGCTGACCGCAACCCTGCTGCTCGCGCCCAACGGCACGCGCACCCTCGCTACCGGTTTCTGGGCGATGACCAGCGAAATCGATTACGCCGCCGCAGCGCCTCACGCGTTTTTGATGATCCTGCTTTCACTGCCGCTGACGGCCATTCTCTATCACCAATCCAGGCGTACCGCTGGCCGATGAACGCTCTCGAACTGCACAACCTCAGTAAAACCTTCGGCGCGCAGAAGGCGCTCGACGACGTCAGCCTCAACGTGCCGACTGGCAGCCGCACGGTGATCGTCGGCCCCTCCGGTTCCGGCAAAACCACGCTGTTGCGGATGATCGCCGGGTTCGAATTCCCCGACAGCGGCAGCCTTACGCTCAACGGCCAGACGCTGGTCGATCGCAGCCACGCGGTGCCGGCCTATCAGCGGCAGATCGGCTACGTGCCGCAGGACGGTGCGTTGTTCCCGCACATGACGGTGGCGGCGAACATCGGCTTCGGTCTGGCCCTGACCGGGGCGGCCCGCACCCAGCGCATCCTTGAGTTGATGGACAGCGTGGCCCTCGACGCCAACATGGCCCACCGTTGGCCGCATGAGCTGTCGGGCGGCCAGCAACAGCGGGTCTCGCTGGCCCGCGCTCTGGCGCAACAACCACGACTGATGCTGCTGGATGAGCCGTTCTCCGCCCTCGACACCGGTTTGCGCAGTGCCATGCGCAAAATGGTCGCGCGCCTGCTCGAAGACGCCGGCGTCACCACCATTCTGGTGACTCACGATCAGAGCGAGGCGTTGTCGTTTGCCGATCAATTGGCCGTGATGCGCAGTGGCCGGCTGGTGCAGTCCGGGCATCCGATGGATCTCTACCGCTATCCGGAGGATGAACAGACCGCGCACTTTCTCGGCGAAGCGGTGGTCCTGCCCGCGCAGATCGAGGCGGGTTGGGCGCATTGCGATCTGGGTCAGGTGGCGGTGAACAGCAACGGTTTCAGTGGCGCCGCGCAAATCATGCTGCGCCCAGAACAACTGCAGATCGCCGAGGTGGCCTCTGACAGTTACGGCTGCCACGCACTGGTCACCGACCGTGATTTTGCCGGCAACACCTGCACTTTGACGGTTGAACTGAGTTCATCCGCGACTCAGGATCCGGCCCGTTCGATTCTGGTGCGCAGCACCGGTATGCACGCACCGCCCGCCGGCAGCGCGGTGCAGCTGTCGGTGCTCGGTGCGGCGCATGTGTTTGGCCTGAACTGATCAGAGATCGAAGCGATCCACCGCCCGCCGCCGCTCGTTGTCATCGCGCACATCGTAGTTGGCGGTGGTCTGGATGTTGCTGTGATGCGCCAGTTTCTGCGCAATCGACAGGTCGTGCTCCTCGATCACCCGAGTGATGAACGAGCGACGGAAGTCGTGGGGCATGATCTTCACCCCGACCTGCGTACCCCGCTGACGGGCAATGTAGTAGATCGCATGCTTGGTAATGCGCTCGCGGGTGATGTGGCTGCCACGGCGAATGCGGTTGAACAGAAAGGCATCATCGCTCTCACCTTCCTTGAGCTGCGAACGGCGCAGTTCGAGCCACGCATCGAGCTTGCTGAATGCCCACGCCGGCGCGTACTTGATCAACTGCTTGTTGCCCTTGGCGGTGACGCACAGGCTGCGCTCTGTGAAGTCGACCTGATTCAGGTCCAGGTCCACCGATTCCGACTTGCGCATACCCGTGCCGTACAGCAACGCGATGATCGCCGCATCGCGCAGGCCCTGCGGACGCGGGTCGGCGGCGCAGACTTCCATCAATTCGTGAATCAACGTGCGCTTGAGATTGCGTCCCTGGGACAACCGTGTGCCGGCAATGCCCTTGACCGAGCGCATCTTCAAAAGATGTTCCTGGCTGATCAGGCTCATGCGCCAGGCCTCGTTCATGACGCCGCGCACCGCATTCACATACAACGAAGAAGTGTTCGGTGCGTAGTTGTCTGCGCGTAATGCAGCAACCAGTGCAACAACATCTTCTGGTTGCAAGGCATGCCAGGGAATCTCTTCGACATTCATGTCTTCAAAGCCCAGGCGATCGGCCGCATCTTGCAGCACGTAACGCATGGTCAATTGGCTGGAGGGCGCCAAACGCGCGAGGTACAGGCTCATCGGGTTGGTTTTTGGAGCGTCGGGGGTTGCAGCAACTAAATCAATCAAACGTTAAACCTTGAGTAAAAAACGTACAGCACTACAACAACTAACAAATGCAATGTACTTGAAGTAAAGAAGGTACTTGAGCTGCACTGTCGGACAAAAAACCGCGATGGACGGCAGAAGCCTGAACAGCGGCTGTATAAGTGACAGATAAACGATTCGCCAACCGGTTTTTCATGTTCCTTTCACAAAAACCGGCATAACCTTAATTCCCATAGGTTCGGTAGTGGCTATGCCCCAACCTGCCGGGCAAATCGTGAAAAGTCAATCTATCCCCGACGTCATGCTTTTTTTGCCAAGTTATTGATGCAGGAGCGCTTTTCTGCGTCTACGCTGTGGTTGGATCCAACAGTTGCGTGAGTCCATCCTTTTATTTTTTGCAATGAGGTGCCCATGAGTCAGGCGTTTCTCCCCTTCTCTCGCCCCAGTATCGGCGATGAGGAAATTGCCGCTGTCGAGCAGGTGTTGCGCTCGGGCTGGATCACCACGGGGCCGAAAAACCAGGCACTCGAAGAGCAATTTGCGCAGTACGTGGGTTGCAAGCACGCGGTGGCCTTGTCTTCGGCCACCGGCGGGATGCACATCACGCTGCTGGCCCTGGGCATCGGCCCGGGCGACGAAGTCATCACCCCGTCGCAGACCTGGGTCTCGACCGCCAACATGATCTCCCTGCTGGGCGCCAAACCGGTGTTCGTCGATGTCGACCGCGACACGCTGATGACCGACGCTGCGCGCATCGAAGCGGCCATCACTCCGCGAACCAAAGCGATCATCCCGGTGCACTATGCCGGCGCGGCATTCGATCTCGATCCGCTGTATGCCCTGGCCGACAAACACGGCATCCCGGTCATCGAAGACGCCGCCCACGCTGCCGGCACGCGTTACAAGGGCCGGCACGTCGGTTCGCAAGGCACGGCGATCTTCTCGTTCCACGCGATCAAGAACATGACCTGTGCCGAAGGCGCAATGTTCGTCACCGACGACGAAGCCCTCGCCAGCCGCGTGCGCATGCTCAAATTCCACGGCCTGGGCGTCGACGCCTATGACCGTCTGACCGGTGGCCGCAAGCCGCAGGCACAAGTGATGGAGCCGGGCTTCAAGTACAACCTGGCCGACATCAACGCCGCGATTGCCCTGGTGCAGTTGCAGCGCCTGGACGAAATCAACGCCCGCCGCACCGAACTGGCCACGACCTATTTGCAAAAGTTCGAAGGCCTGCCAGTGCAACCGCTGGCCCTGCCCGACTATGCCCAGCAACACGCCTGGCACCTGTTCATCCTGCGCATCGACAGCGAGCGTTGCGGCATGGACCGCGAAGCCTTCATGAAGGCGTTGCAGGATCAGGGCATCGGCACCGGTATCCATTTCATCGCCACCCACTTGCACACCTGGTATCGCCAGCGTGACCCCGACCTCTACCTGCCCAACACCGAATGGAACTCGGCGCGGCTGTGCTCGATTCCGCTGTTCCCCGACATGACCGGTCAAGACCTTGACCGTGTGGTCGGTGCCATCGCACACATCATGGAAAAACGCCTGTGAAACCTTATCCAATCCGTAGCGTGTCGATCGTCATCCCGGTCTACAACGAACAGGAAAGCCTGCCCGAGCTGCTGCGTCGTACCGAGGCGGCCTGCCGCCAGTTGCATCACGATTTCGAAATCGTGCTGGTCGACGACGGCAGCCGCGACGAATCGGCAAACATGCTTGAAGAAGCCGCCGGGCGTGAAAACAGCCCGTTCGTGGCGGTCATTCTCAACCGCAACTATGGTCAGCACGCCGCGATCATGGCCGGTTTTGAACAGTGCAAGGGCGACGTGGTGATCACCCTCGACGCCGACCTGCAGAACCCGCCGGAAGAAATCCCGCGGCTAGTGGCCGAGGCCGAAAAAGGTTACGACGTGGTCGGCACCGTGCGCGGCAATCGTCAGGACTCGGCGCTGCGCCGTTATCCGTCGAAGCTGATCAACCTTGCCGTGCAGCGCTCCACTGGCGTTGCCATGAGCGACTACGGCTGCATGCTGCGCGCCTACCGCCGCACCATCATCGACGCGATGCTCGCCTGCCGCGAACGCAGCACGTTCATCCCGATCCTGGCCAACAGCTTCGCCCGTCACACCACCGAAATCGTCGTGGCCCACGCCGAGCGTGAACACGGCGACTCGAAATACAGCCCGATGCGCCTGATCAACCTGATGTTCGATCTGGTGACCTGCATGACCACCACGCCGCTGCGCCTGCTCAGCATCGTCGGCTTCGCCATGGCCGGTCTGGGTGTGCTGTTCGCCGTCGCGCTGATCGTTCTGCGTCTGGCCTTCGGTGCCGGCTGGGCCGGTGACGGTACGTTCGTGCTGTTCGCCGTGCTGTTCGTGTTCACCGGTGGCCAGTTCATCGGCATGGGCCTGCTGGGTGAATACCTGGGCCGCATGTACAGCGATGTCCGCGCCCGTCCGCGTTTCTTCATCGAAAAGGTGTTGCGCAGCCAGCCGGCCGATCCGGCCCCTGCCGTCACCGTTGATGGTCTTTCTTCTACCGCTACTTCTTCCACTTCCGATCAGGTTCTCTCATGAGTGCAAAAACTGTTGTCTTCGCCTACCACGATATTGGCTGCGCCGGCATTGAAGCCCTGCTCAACAGCGGCTTTGACATTGCAGCAGTGTTCACTCACGCCGATGATCCGAAAGAAAACGCGTTCTATGCGTCGGTGGCCCAGCTGTGCGCCAACAAAGGCATCCCGGTGCACGCGCCGGAAGACGCCAACCACCCACTGTGGATCGAGCGCATCGCCAAGCTGGACCCGGAATACATCTTCTCCTTCTACTACCGCAACCTGCTGAGCGAGCCACTGCTGGCCCTGGCCAAAAAAGGTGCATTCAACCTGCACGGTTCGCTGTTGCCGCGCTACCGCGGTCGCGCTCCGGCGAACTGGGTGCTGGTCAACGGCGAAACCGAAACCGGCGTGACCCTGCACCGCATGGTCAAGCGCGCCGATGCCGGCGCCATCGTTGCTCAACAGCGTGTTGCCATCGAACGCAGCGACACCGGCCTGACCCTGCACGCCAAACTGCGCACCGCCGCCAGCGACCTGCTGCGCGACACCCTGCCGAACATGCTGCAAGGCAAGATCACTGAAACCCCACAGGACGAATCGAAAGCCACCGTGTTCGGTCGTCGTACCCCGGCGGACGGCAAACTGGTCTGGGCCAAACCGGCCGAAGAACTGTTCAACCTGGTGCGCGCCGTGACCCGTCCTTACCCAGGTGCGTTCTGCGCCGTGGGCGAGCACAAACTGATCGTCTGGAGCGCCGAAGTCGTCAAAGGCAACGAAGGCCAGGCGCCAGGCCGCGTGATCAGCGTCGATCCGCTGCGCATTGCCTGCGGTCAGGACTCGCTGGTGATCAACGCCGGTCAGCGCAACGACAACGGTCTGTACCTCAGCGGCCCGCAACTGGCCAACGAACTGGGTCTGGTGGATGGCTCGCTGCTGCGCGGCGCCGAATCCGGGCGTGCGCCACGTCGTACCCGCGTACTGATTCTGGGCGTCAACGGCTTCATCGGTAACCACCTGTCCGAGCGCCTGCTGCGTGACGACCGCTACGAAGTCTACGGTCTGGACATCGGCTCCGACGCCATCGACCGTCTGCGCAGCCACCCGAACTTCCACTTCGTCGAAGGCGACATCAGCATTCACTCCGAGTGGATCGAGTACCACATCAAGAAGTGCGACGTGGTCCTGCCGCTGGTGGCCATCGCCACCCCGATCGAATACACCCGCAACCCACTGCGCGTATTCGAGCTGGACTTCGAAGAAAACCTGAAACTGGTTCGCTACTGCGTCAAGTACAACAAGCGCGTGATCTTCCCGTCGACTTCGGAAGTCTATGGCATGTGCCAGGACAAGAACTTCGACGAAGACAGCTCGAACCTGATCGTCGGCCCGATCAACAAGCAGCGCTGGATCTACTCGGTCTCCAAGCAACTGCTGGACCGCGTGATCTGGGCTTACGGCGCCAAGGGCCTGAACTTCACCCTGTTCCGTCCGTTCAACTGGATGGGTCCGCGTCTGGACCGACTGGATTCGGCGCGTATCGGCAGCTCCCGCGCCATCACCCAGTTGATCCTCAACCTGGTGGAAGGCACGCCAATCCGCCTGTTCGACGGTGGCGAGCAGAAGCGTTGCTTCACCGACATCGCTGACGGCGTTGAAGCACTGGCGCGCATCATCGACAACGACAACGATGTCTGCAACGGTCAGATCATCAACATCGGCAACCCGGACAACGAAGCCAGCATCCGTCAACTGGGCGAGGAGCTGCTGCGTCAGTTCGAAGCACACCCGCTGCGTCACAACTTCCCGCCGTTCGCCGGTTTCCGCGACGTGGAAAGCAAGGCGTTCTACGGTGCCGGTTACCAGGACGTGGAACACCGCAAACCAAGCATTGCCAACGCCAAGCGCCTGCTGAACTGGGAGCCGACCGTGGAAATGCGCGAGACCATCGGCAACACCCTGGACTTCTTCCTGCGTGAAGCCATGCTCGAAATCGCGGACAAGAAGTAATGCAGGCAGGTCTTCGTATCGATGTCGACACCTACCGCGGCACCCGAGAAGGTGTGCCGCGTCTGTTGGAGATGCTCGACGAGGCACAGGTCAAGGCAACGTTTTTCTTCAGTGTCGGCCCGGACAACATGGGCCGGCATCTGTGGCGCCTGATTCGCCCGCAGTTCCTCTGGAAAATGCTGCGTTCCAACGCTGCCGGCCTGTACGGCTGGGACATTCTGCTGGCCGGCACCGCCTGGCCCGGCAAACCGATTGGCCGTGATCTCGGGCACCTGATGCGTCAGGCCCGGGACGCCGGTCACGAGGTTGGCCTGCACGCCTGGGATCACCATGGCTGGCAGGCCAATGCCGGTCGCTGGAGTGACGCGCAACTGATCGAACAGATCCGTCGCGGCGTCGACACCTTGAGCGACATCCTCGGCGAAAAGATCCAGTGTTCGGCCGCCGCCGGTTGGCGTGCGGACGAGCGCGTGATCGAGGCCAAGCAGACTTTCGGCTTTCGCTACAACAGCGATTGCCGTGGGCAGAGCCTGTTCCGTCCGCTGCTGGCGGACGGCACACCGGGCACGCCGCAGATTCCAGTGGACCTGCCGACCTTCGACGAAGTCGTCGGCCCGCACGTGGCGGCGAAGGACTTCAACGCCTTCATCCTCGACCGGTTCCAGTCGCAAGCACTCAACGTCTACACCATTCATGCCGAAGTAGAAGGGATTCTGATGGCTCAGGACTTTCGTCAATTGCTGGCCGATGCACGCCAGCGCCACATTGACTTCCAACCCTTGGGCAACTTGCTGCCCGAGTATTTCAACACCTTGCCCGTGGGCCGCGTGCAACGCGGTGCGCTCGAAGGCCGCGAAGGCTGGCTGGGAGTGCAAGGCGCATGACCAGACGCTGGGCACTGCCGCTGTTGGTCGGCCTTTGTCTGCTGGCCTATCTGTTGCCGTTGAGCACCCATGGCCTGTGGATCCCCGACGAAACCCGTTACGCACAGATCAGCCAGGACATGCTACTCAGTGGCAACTGGGTGTCGCCGCATTTCATGGGCCTGCGTTATTTCGAGAAGCCGATTGCCGGCTACTGGATGATCGCCATCGGCCAGGAACTGTTCGGGCAGAACCTGTTCGGCGTGCGCTTCGCGTCGGCCCTCAGCACGGCTTTGAGTGTGTTGCTGGCCTACCTGGTCGCGCGCAGGCTATGGAACGATCCGCGCAAGAGCTTCGTCTGCGCCCTGCTCTACATGAGTTTCACAGTCGTCGCCGGTCAGGCAGGGTACGCCAACCTCGATCCGCAATTCACCTTCTGGGTCAACCTGAGTCTGGTGGCGCTGTGGTTTGCGCTCGACAGCAAAAGCACCGGGCACCGTCTGGGTGCCTGGGCGGTGCTGGGGCTTGCCTGCGGCATGGGTTTCATGACCAAGGGCTTTCTTGCCTGGTTGCTGCCGGTACTGATCGCGTTGCCGTGGATGCTTTGGCAAAAACGCTGGCGTGAACTGCTGGTGTTCGGTCCGGTGGCCATCGCCATCGCGATCGTCGTCAGCTTGCCGTGGGCACTGGCGGTGCACGCACAGGAACCGGATTACTGGCGGTTTTTCTTCTGGCACGAACACATCCGCCGCTTCGCCGGTGACGATGCGCAGCACGATGCGCCATGGTGGTTTTACCTGCCGCTGCTGGTGGCGTTCAGTCTGCCGTGGGTTGGCCTGTTGCCGACCGCGTTCAAGCAAGCCTGGCAAACCCGGGCCCAGCCGAACATGGTCTTTCTGTTGCTGTGGCTGTGGTTGCCGCTGGGCTTTTTCAGCCTGAGCAACGGCAAGCTGCCGACCTACATCCTGCCATGTCTGCTGCCATTGGCACTGCTGCTGGGCAATGCGCTGGCTGATCGTCTGCGTCTGGAACAAGGTCAGGCGCTGGGGATCAACGGTCTGCTGAACCTGCTGCTGGGTGTGGTCACCCTGATCGCACTGGTTTACCTGCAACTGAACAAACCGGTGTACGACCACGAACTGCACAGTATGGTGCTGGTGTTCATTGCCTTGATCGGCTGGATCATCGCCAACCTGGCGCAAGCGTTCCTGCCGCTGCAATGCTGGGCGGCACCGGCGCTGGGCAGCCTGTTGCTGGCCGGGATCCTGCCGGCGGCGTTGCCCAAATCGGTGGTGGCCAACAAAACCCCGGATCAGTTCATCCGCCATCACGTCACTGAACTGTCCGGTGCCACGCACTTGCTGAGCAACGATCTGGGCGCCGCAGCGGCACTGGCCTGGCGCATGAAACAACCGCAGGTCGCGCTGTACAACACGGTCGGCGAACTCAAATACGGTCTGTCCTACCCGGAAGGTGCTGAACGCCGACTCACCAAAGACAACGTTCAGCAATGGGTCCGTGAAGCGCGCCGCAGCGGCTCGGTCGGCGTGCTGATGCGCGTCAAGGGTCAGGACGAACTTGAAGAACTCGATCTGCTGCCTAAAGACGGTACCCGTTACGAATCGGGCAATCTGGTGATCATGGTGCTGCCCAAGGATCCGTCATGAGTTGGTTGCTGTTACTGACGGCGTGTCTGCTGACGTGTCTGGGGCAAGTCGCACAGAAATTCGCCGTGGAGAGCTGGCGCGGCGTTGAGTCGTCGTGGGCTGACAAACTGCGTTCGCCGTGGTTGTGGCTGGCGCTGTTTTCACTCGGCAGCGGGCTGCTGGTCTGGCTGCTGGTGCTGCAACGTCTTGAAGTAGGCATCGCTTACCCGATGCTCAGCCTCAACTTCGTGCTGATCACCCTGATCGCCCGCTTCGTCTTTCGCGAGCCCATCGACCGCCAGCATTGGCTGGGCGTGGCGCTGGTGATCGGTGGCGTGGTTTTGCTGGGGCAACAGTCATGAACCAGGCACGAGGTATCGGTTTTGCGCTGGCCAGCGTGGGTCTGGTCAGTGCTGCCCAGTTGGGGATGCGCTGGAGCATGACGCGCCTGCCACAACCGGAACAATGGCTGGCGGCGTTGAGCACTGGCAGTGTCGATCTGTCGGCACTGGCCGTGGTGGTGGCGGCAATTTTCGCCTACGCCCTGTCGATGCTCTGCTGGCTCGCGGCCTTGCGCGATCTGCCGCTGGGGCGGGCCTATTCACTGTTGAGCATCAGCTATGCGCTGGTGTACCTGCTGGCGGCCAGTCTGCCGCTGTTCAACGAATCGTTCAGTTTCACTAAATCGCTGGGCGTGGCACTGGTCATGCTCGGGGTCATCACTATTAACACTCGTCCGTCTCGTGCGCCCGAATTCAGGAGTGCTCCATGAAAATCACAGTATTTGGTAGCGGTTATGTCGGTCTGGTGCAGGCCGCCGTGTTGGCCGAAGTCGGTCACGACGTCGTGTGCATGGACATCGATCAGAAGAAAGTCGAACTGCTGCGCCAGGGTCACGTCAGCATCTTCGAACCGGGCCTGTCGAGCCTGGTGCGCGAAGGTCTGGACTCCAGCCGCCTGCATTTCACCTCGGATGAAAAACTCGCCGTGCAGCACGGTCGTGTCGCATTCATCGCCGTGGGTACACCGTCCAGCGACGACGGCTCGGCTGACTTGAAATACGTGCTGTCGGTGGGTGACGCGGTGGCGCGCCACCGTGAGCAGCCGCTGATTCTGGTGGAGAAATCCACCGTACCGGTTGGCACCGGCGACACCCTGCGTGCGCACATTCAAGCCGCGCTGGACAAGGCAGGTCGTGAGCTGCAGTTCGATATCGTCTCCAACCCGGAATTCCTCAAGGAAGGTTCGGCGGTGTCCGACTGCCGTCGTCCGGACCGCATCGTCATTGGCTGCGAAGGTGACGACGTGCGCGATGTGATGCGCGATCTGTACTCGCCATTCAACCGCAACCACGACCGCATCATGTTCATGGACCTGCGCAGCGCCGAGCTGACCAAATACGCCGCCAACTGCATGCTGGCGACCAAGATCAGTTTCATCAACCAGATCGCCGAACTGGCCGAACACCTGGGCGCCGACATCGAATCGGTCCGTCAGGGCATCGGTGCCGACACGCGCATCGGTTACCACTTCATCTACCCGGGCTGTGGTTATGGCGGCTCGTGCTTCCCCAAAGACATGCGCGCGCTGATTCACAGCGCCGAGCAGGCGCATTGCTCCAGCGACCTGCTGCAAGCGGTCGAAGCGATCAACGAGCGGCAGAAGCACAAGCTGTTCGACCGCATCAACGCGTTCTATAAAGGTGACCTGCGCGGCAAGACCTTCGCCCTGTGGGGCCTGGCGTTCAAGCCGAACACCGACGACATGCGTGACGCGCCCAGCCGCGTGCTGCTCGATTCGCTGTTCGCCGCCGGCGCCAGTGTGCGCGCGTTCGACCCGGAAGCGATGCAGGAAACCCAGCACCTGTACCCGAACGAAGAAAAACTGATGCTGATGGGCACCCCGGAATCGGTGCTGGCGGGTTCCGACGCGCTGATCATCTGCACCGAATGGCAGCAATTCAAGGCGCCGGATTTCGACCTGATCGAGCAACGCCTGAAAGCCCCGGTGATCTTCGACGGCCGCAACCTGTACGACGCCGAGCGTCTGGCGCGCAATGGCTTCAAGTACTTCCCGATCGGCCGAGGCGATTCGCGCAAACTGCCGATGCCACTGCAGCAGTGGCCTCACAAAGCGGACGTCGCTTGACCACGTTGTCGCCTGTCATCCGCCGGCAGTCCCTGATCGCAGGGCTGCTGGCACTGCTGTTGTTTATCGCCGGGGTTTACGGACAGGCTCCCATTGGCTTCGATTCACGTTTTGTGCTGTTTGCCCAAGAGATGCTCAGGCACGGGCCAACGGTATTCCCGACGACCTACGGGCAGCCGTACGCCGATTATTCGGCGCTTTCGACGCTGTTCATCTGGCTGTTGTCGCTGCCCTTCGGCGCGATCAATACCCTGACGGCGTGGCTGCCCAGCGCCATTGCCGGCGGCGTGATCGTGACGTTGATGTACCGCTTGCTGGCGGTGCATTCGCAACGCTGGGCGTTGATCAGCATTGCGCTGCTGATGCTCACCAGCACCTTCGTCACCGAAGTGCGCGCGGTGTCGCAAGACCTGATGCTGGCAGCCGTGGCGCTGTCGGTGTTTTATCTGGGTTACGCGCACGACCACTTCGGCTCGCGCCGACGCTGGCCGCTGATCTTTGTCCTGTTGCTGCTGGGTTTTGGTATCCGTGGGCCGATCGGCCTGGTGGTGCCGACCGGCATGCTCTGCAGTTACTACCTGCTCAATCGTGAGTGGAAACGCCTGTTGGTGTTCGGTGTGCTGGCGTCGATCCTGCTCGCCGCGTGCGTGGGGCTGCTGTTGTGGCTGGCCAGACTCAGTGGCGGCGAAGCGTTCCTGCAAGACGTGATCCGCATGCAGTTCATGGGGCGCATGGACGGCAGTGAAGGCGTCAGCGGTTCGCTGTATTACTTCACCAGTTCCATGGGCAACTACGCACTGGCGTATCCGCTGGCGATCCTGGCGTTGGCGGCGACCTGGCTGAGCAAACCGCATCAGCGCGGGCCGGCCTTGCGTCTGGTGCAATACTGCGCGGCTGCCGGGCTGATCGTCATGGTTGGCCTGTCGATTCCGCAAGCGAAGAAGGCGCGTTACCTGCTGCCGATGTTGCCGATGGCGGCGATCATCGCGGCGTACCCGTTTCAGGTGCTGCACGGTCGGGTGTTCCGCGTATTGCGTGGGGTGATCCAAGGCATTTGGCTGGTGACGCCGGGACTGTTGATGGTGGCCCTGCTGGTTGCCAAACGCCGCTTCCCCGAGCAGCTCGACGGTCTGACCCTGGTGCTGATCGTGCTTGGTGCTCTGCAATTGCTCGCGTTGTCGCGCCTGTTGATGCCGCGTTGGCGTGCCGAAGTGCTGGCGCTGTGCTCGGTACTCGCGTTGTGGATGGTGTATGCCGCGGTGTTCGAACCGGTGGAGCGACGCTTGTACGACACGCAGGCGTTCAGTCGCGCCGCGTTCGCGCAGGTGCAGCAGAACCCGGCACTGCTGGTGCTGCACGGCATGGGCAAAGACGCCAAGGCGATCAAGTTCATGGTCAACGTCGAGCAGGACCTGCAACCGCAGTTCACCGAAACGGTGCAGCAACTCGAAGCCCTCAAAGGCCCGGCCTGGCTGATGATGGACAGCAAGGACCTGCAATCGCTGCAGGGCACCTCGCTGGCGGGTCTGCAACCGGTACTGACCGGCCGTTTCGACAAGAACGATTACGTGCTGCTGTACCTGAAACCCTTGTAGGAACTGATTGAGGCTGCGATCTTTTGCGCTTTCGGGAAAAAGATCGCAGCCAGCGACAGCGCCTACAGGGATTTCTTGACCATGAGTTTTGTTGTACGCCGGGCGCGGCAGAATGATGCCGCCGCCCTCCCCGCCATCGAACGCTCGGCCGCCGAGCTGTTTCGCACAGATCCGACCCTCGCCTGGCTGGCCGACACCGACGTGGCCAGCGCCGCGCAACATCGCCAATTCATCGACCATGCCCACGTCTGGGTCGCCGAAAACACCTCGGCGCAGCTCGCAGGGTTTATCCGCGCGCTGGATGTCGGCAACCAACTGCACATTGAGGAACTGTCCGTCGGCCTGGTGTTTCAGGGTCAGGGCGTGGGCCGTCAACTGCTGCTGGCCGCGATTGAACATGCCCGCCGCGAACAGATGCGCGCCGTGACCCTGACCACGTTCCGCGACGTGCCGTGGAATGCGCCGTTTTATCAGCGGATGGGGTTTGTGGTAGTTGCACCCGGTGAGCACGAAGCGCATTTGCGCGATGCCCTGCAGAACGAAATCGAACAGGGTTTTACCGCCGAGCGACGCTGCGCCATGCAACTGAGATTGCCCTGACAGGACAAATCCCTTGTAGGAACGAGCCTGCTCGCGATAGCGTCCTGTCAGTCAACTGCGTTGGCGCCTGACACTCGGTATTGGCGAGCAGGCTCGCTGCCACGCGGGTTTTCATCATAAAAATAAGGATATTTGCACTGCCGTGGCCACCTACTCCCGCCTGATACGCCGACTGATGATCACCTCGCTGAGCATCGTCATCAGCCGTGCCCTGATAAGTCCGCTACTGACCCTGTTCCTCAGTAACAAACTGGGCCTCAACCCGCAGGACGTCGGTCTGCTGTTGGGCATCGCCGTGTTCAGTGCCACGCTGTTGTCGCTGTACGGCGGCTACATCATCGATCGCCTCGACAAGCGTCAGCTGTTGATCCTGACCATGCTCTCCAGCGGTGTCGGCCTGATGCTGCTGACGTTCGCGCAGAATCTGTACCTGGTCACGCTGGTGCTGATCATCAGTGAAACGGCGTCGGCACTGTTCCTGATCTGCTCCAAAGCGATGCTCAGTGAAAACCTGCCGGTCGGCCAGCGGGTCAAGGCGTTTTCACTGAACTACACGCTGACCAATATTGGCTACGCCGTTGGCCCCATGATCGGTGTTGTGATTGCCGGGGTTCAGCCTTCAGCGCCGTTTATCGTCGCCGGGCTGATTGCCGCCGGCAGCGTTTTCCTGCTGCTGGGCGTGTCCCGCGAGACCAATACGCTGTCGCAGGCCAGCCCACCACAGAGTTTCCTGAACACCCTGATCATCCTGAAAAACGACCGCACGATGATCCTGTTCACCCTCGGTTGTCTGCTCAGCACCCTGGTTCACGGGCGCTTTACCCTGTACCTGTCGCAATACCTGCTGGTGACCCATACCCAAGAACAGACACTCGACACCATGGCCGCCCTGCTGGCCTGCAACGCGATCACGGTGATCCTGCTGCAATACCAGATCGGGCGCTTTCTCAAGCGCGAGCACCTGCGGTTCTGGATTGCCGGCGGCACGGCGTTGTTCATCGTCGGTCTGATCGGTTTCAGCCTGGCGGACAGCCTCGTCGGCTGGTGCGTGGCGATGTTCATCTTCACCCTCGGCGAGATGATCATTTACCCGGCGGATTTCCTCTTCGTCGACACCCTCGCTCCCGAGGAGCTGCGCGGCAGTTATTACGGCGCGCAAAACCTCGCGGCACTGGGCGGTGCGCTGAGTCCGGTGATGTGCGGGTTCCTGCTGATGCACACGCCAGCGCCGAGCATGTTCTACGCCCTGAGCGCTTTGGCCGCGCTGGGGGGTTATTGGTGTTTTGTCAGTGGACGTCGCGTGGCCACAATTCAAAAATAATGCACTGAAGCAGCATTTATATGAATTTGTCAGCATCGAATTTGCACGGCACACTGTGCGCGTTCCTCCCCCAATAGTTGGAACGCTTAGAGGACTTTCCGAAACGGACAAGTCCTTTTTTTTGCCTCGATTTTACTGCCAAGGACCCGATTCACATGCTCGCTCGCTGGTTCCCCGCCGCCATCAACACCCGCCCCACCGAATGGAGCCGCGCCGCCATCGGTATGGCGCTGGGCACCTTGTTCAGTGTCTGGGCGTGCAGTCAGGTATTCGGCCATGAAGTGGCGTATCACCTGATCGGGCCATTGGGCGCTTCGGCGGTGCTGTTGTTCGCCGTGTCCTCCGGTGCGCTGGCGCAGCCTTGGTCGATCATCGGCGGCTATCTGTGCGCCAGTGTGATTGCGTTGCTGGTGGCTCATGTCCTGGGGCGAACCCTGGGCAGTGCTTGTCTGGCGGCAGGCATGGCGCTGATTCTGATGTGCTGGTTGCGTTGTCTGCACCCACCGGCCGGCGCACTGGCGCTGACACTGGTGCTGGCCGATCCCGCCACCATCGCCCTGGACTGGAAAGCCATGGAACCGGTGATGCTCGCCGCCGCCTGCATGCTGCTCAGTGCGCTGGCCTACAACAACCTGACGCGCATCCGCTACCCGAAACGCCCGGCCGAACCCGCGCCGCTGCAGACTCCCGTCGACAGTCAGTCAATTACCGCCGAGGATTTGAAACGGGCACTGGCTGAGATGGAAGCCTTTATCGACGTCACTCCCGAAGACCTCGAACAACTGATCCACGCCAGCGAACTGCACGCCAAACGCCGCAGCATCGGCGAAGTCTTCACCTGACACCTCACTCTCCCTGTAGGAGCTGTCGAGTGCAACGAGGCTGCGATCTTTTCAAGATCAAAAGATCGCAGCCTTCGGCAGCTCCTGCACAAGCACATCCGATTTTTACCTAAGGCAAAAACGCAAACTCCCCCTGCACATATCCCCGTTGTACACGGCAAATTTGCACTGTTACGATCCGTCAACGCTCGCGCGCGAGCTTCTCGAATAAAGACAATAAAAGCAGGGAGTTAGTGATGACTGCTCAGGCT
The DNA here is from genome assembly GCF_055760375.1 of Pseudomonas sp. m6p. Lineage (NCBI taxonomy): Bacteria > Pseudomonadati > Pseudomonadota > Gammaproteobacteria > Pseudomonadales > Pseudomonadaceae > Pseudomonas > Pseudomonas sp. m6p. Next base: position 2,174,347 of record NZ_CM147084.1, on the reverse strand, counting down.
TCATCCCCGCGGACGCCGTCCATGGATGCCACGCAAAACGACGTGCTGGCCGAGGTTCGCAACCACATCGGTCACCTGACCCTCAACCGCCCCGCCGGTCTCAACGCCATCACCCTCGACATGGTTCGGCAGTTGCAGCAGCAACTCGATGCCTGGGCCGCTGATGCCAATGTGCACGCGGTGGTGCTGCGCGGTGCCGGTGAAAAAGCTTTCTGCGCCGGTGGCGATATTCGTTCCCTGTACGACAGTTTCAAAAGCGGCGCCACGCTGCACGAAGATTTCTTCGTCGAGGAATACGCCCTCGACCTGACGATTCATCACTACCGCAAACCGGTACTAGCGTTGATGGACGGCTTCGTCCTCGGCGGCGGCATGGGCCTGGTGCAAGGTGCGGACCTGCGGGTGGTCACCGAGAAGAGCCGTCTGGCGATGCCGGAAGTGGCCATTGGTTATTTCCCCGATGTCGGCGGCAGCTATTTCCTCTCGCGCATTCCCGGTGAACTGGGGATCTATCTGGGCGTCAGCGGTGTGCAGATTCGTGCGGCGGATGCGCTGTATTGCGGGCTGGCCGACTGGTTTGTCGACAGCAGCAAATTGCCGAGCCTCGACGAACAACTCGATCATCTGGAATGGCGCGACACGCCGCTCAAGGATCTGCAGGGCCTGCTGGCGAAAAACGGCGTGCAAACCCTGAGCGATGCACCGCTGGAGAAGTTGCGCCCGGCCATCGACCATTTCTTCGCCCTGCCGGACGTGCCGAGCATTGTCGAGCAACTGCGCGCCGTCACCGTCGCCGACAGCCATGAGTGGGCGACGACCACCGCTGACCTGCTGGAGACCCGCTCGCCACTGGCGATGGCCGTGACCCTGGAGATGCTCCGTCGCGGTCGGCAACTGAGCCTGGAACACTGCTTCGTCCTCGAACTGCATCTGGATCGTCAGTGGTTCGAACGCGGCGACCTGATCGAGGGCGTGCGCGCCCTGCTGATCGACAAAGACAAGACACCACGCTGGAACCCGCCGACCCTCACTGCGCTGGACGCCGGGCATGTCGCGAGTTTCTTTAACGGTTTTGATGAGAGCGGGAGCTGAGCCATGCACGATCTCGAACTGACTGAAGAACAAGTAATGATCCGCGACATGGCCCGGGATTTTGCCCGTGGCGAAATCGCACCTCACGCACAAGCCTGGGAAAAAGCTGGCTGGATCGACGACGCGCTGGTGGCGAAGATGGGCGAACTCGGTTTGCTCGGTATGGTGGTGCCCGAGGAATGGGGTGGCACTTACGTAGATTACGTCGCCTATGCGCTGGCCGTCGAAGAAATTTCAGCCGGTGACGGCGCGACTGGCGCGTTCATGAGCATCCACAACTCGGTGGGTTGTGGGCCGGTCATGAATTACGGCAGCGAAGAACAGAAAAAGACCTGGCTGGCGGATCTCGCCAGTGGTCAGACGATTGGCTGCTTCTGCCTCACTGAACCGCAGGCCGGCTCCGAAGCGCACAACCTGCGCACCCGCGCCGAACTGCGCGACGGCCAGTGGGTGATCAACGGCGCCAAACAATTCGTCAGCAACGGCAAACGGGCGAAACTGGCGATCGTGTTTGCGGTGACCGACCCGGATCTGGGCAAGAAAGGCATTTCTGCGTTCCTGGTGCCCACCGATACGCCGGGTTTCATCGTTGATCGCACCGAACACAAGATGGGCATCCGCGCCTCCGACACCTGCGCAGTGACCCTGAACAACTGCAGCATTCCCGAGGCCAATCTGCTCGGCGAGCGCGGCAAAGGCCTGGCGATTGCCCTGTCCAACCTCGAAGGCGGGCGCATCGGCATTGCTGCGCAAGCCTTGGGCATCGCCCGGGCGGCGTTTGAAGCGGCGCTTGTGTACTCCCGTGATCGCATCCAGTTCGGCAAGCCGATCAACGAACACCAGAGCATCGCCAACCTGTTGGCCGACATGCACATGCAAATCAACGCGGCGCGCTTGATGATCCTGCACGCGGCGCGCCTGCGCTCGGCGGGCAAACCGTGTCTGTCAGAGGCGTCGCAGGCCAAACTGTTCGCCTCGGAAATGGCCGAAAAGGTCTGCTCGTCGGCGATTCAGATTCATGGCGGGTACGGGTATCTGGAGGATTATCCGGTCGAGAAGTACTACCGCGATGCGCGGATCACCCAGATCTATGAGGGGTCGAGCGAGATTCAGCGGATGGTAATTGCGCGTGAGCTGAAGAACTATCCACTGTAAAAGCCAAAAGATCGCAGCCTTCGGCAGCTCCTACAGGAAACCGGTGTAGGAGCTGCCGAAGGCTGCGATCTTTTGATGTTGCCTCAAAAGCTTCGCGAGCAGGCTGGCTCCCACACTGGATCTGTGTCGTACACAAATCCAGTGTGGGAGCGGGCTTGCCCGCAATAGCGTCAGTGAGGACGCAACATTACTTACCGGTAAACTCCGGCGCACGCTTCGCCACAAACGCCGCCATCCCTTCCTTCTGATCCTGCGTCGCAAACGCCGCGTGGAACACCCGGCGCTCGAAGCGCACGCCTTCAGTCAGGTTGACCTCAAACGCACGGTTGACGCTTTCTTTGACCATCATCGCAATCGGCAGCGACTTGCTGGCGATCACGGCGGCGACTTTCAATGCCTCGTCGAGCAACTCATCGCTCGGTACGATCCGCGCAACAATGCCGCAACGTTCGGCCTCCACCGCATCGATCATCCGCCCGCTGAGGCACATTTCCATGGCCTTGGCTTTGCCCACGGCGCGGGTCAGGCGCTGGGTGCCGCCCATGCCCGGGAGCACGCCGAGGTTGATTTCCGGTTGACCGAATTTGGCGTTGTCGCCTGCCAGAATGAAGTCGCACATCAACGCCAGTTCACAGCCGCCACCAAGGGCGAAACCGTTGACCGCAGCGATGATCGGCTTGCGGCGGTTGGCCACGCGGTCGCTGTCGCTGAACAGGTCGTCCATGTAGATTTGCGGGTAGGTCAGCTCGGCCATTTCCTTGATATCCGCGCCGGCGGCGAAGGCTTTCTTCGATCCGGTGATGACGATGCAACCGATGTTCGCATCCGCTTCCAGAGCATCAAGGGCGTGGTTCACTTCGCTGACCAGTTGCGCATTCAACGCATTCAGCGCCTGCGGACGGTTCAGGGTGATCAGGCCGACGCGGCCATGGTTTTCCAGCAGAATCGTTTCGTAGCTCATACATGACTCCTGAATTTGTACCCTGTAGGAGCTGCCGCAGGCTGCGATCTTTTGATCTTGTTTTTAACAATCAAAAGCAAAAGATCGCAGCCTGCGGCAGCTCCTGCAAAGGGTTGGGGTTAAAGGTTGCGCGAAATAACCATGCGCTGAATGTCGCTGGTGCCTTCGTAGATCTGGCAGACGCGCACGTCGCGGTAAATGCGTTCCAGCGGGAAGTCGTTGAGGTAACCGTAACCGCCCAGCGTCTGCAACGCCATCGAGCAGACTTTCTCGGCCATTTCCGAGGCGAACAGTTTCGCCATCGAAGCCTCGACCAGCGCCGGCTGACCGCTATCGCGCAGGGCCGCGGCGTAATGCACCATCTGCCGGGCGACGGCGATCTGCGTGGCCATATCGGCGAGGCGGAATGCGACGGCCTGGTGTTCGATGATCGGTTTGCCAAAGGTGTCGCGCTCGCGGGCGTAGTCGCGGGCCGCTTCGAACGCGGCACGGGCCATGCCCACCGCTTGCGAAGCGATACCGACACGTCCGCCTTCAAGGTTGGCCAGGGCGATTTTGTAGCCTTCGCCCTCCTCACCCAAGCGATTGGCCACCGGCACCTTCACGTCTTCAAACAGAATCTGGCAGGTGTCTGACGCGTGCTGGCCGAGCTTGTCTTCGACCCGGGCGACTTTGTAACCCGGCGAATCGGTGGGCACGATGAACGCCGTGATGCCGCGCTTGCCGGCACTCGGATCGGTCACCGCAAACACGATCACGATCCCGGCGTTCTGCCCGGAAGTGATGAATTGTTTGCAGCCGTTGAGCACGTAGTGATCGCCCTCCAGACGGGCGCGGGTTTTCAGGCTGCTGGCATCGGAGCCGGCCTGCGGCTCAGTCAAGGCGAAGGCTCCGAGCATGGCGCCGCTGGCCAGCGGTTTGAGGAAGCGCTCGCGCTGGTCGTCGTTGCCGAACTTGAGGATCGGCACGCAGCCGACCGAGTTGTGCACGCTCATGATGGTCGAGCAGGCGCCGTCGCCGGCGGCGATTTCTTCCAGGGCCATGGCGTAAGCCAGGTAACCGGTGTCACAACCGCCCCACTGTTCCGGCACGAGCATGCCAAAGAAGCCCAGTTCGGCCATTTCGCCGATGGCTTCCTTGGGGAAACGATGTTCGCGATCCCACTCGGCGGCGAACGGTTTCAGCCGTTCCTCGGCGAACTGCCGGGCCATGTCGCGGATCTGGGTTTGGTCTTCGTTGGGAATCATGGTGAATCCTTAACTTAAATCCGGGTTACACACCGCCCCCTGTAGGAGCTGCCGCAGGCTGCGATTTTTTGATTTTGATTTTAAAAACAAGATCAAAAGATCGCAGCCTCGTTGCACTCGACAGCTCCTACAGAGAGAGGGTGCTCAGTAGACGCATTCCACGGCCATCGCCGTGGCTTCACCGCCGCCGATGCAGATCGCCGCAATCCCGCGTTTCAGGTTTTTCTGGCGCAGGGCCGAGAGCAAGGTCACCAGAATCCGCGCGCCCGAGGCACCGATCGGATGGCCCAGCGCGCAGGCGCCGCCGTGCACGTTGAGCTTGTCGTGGGGGATTTCCAGGTGAGTCATCGCCGCCATCGCTACCACGGCGAACGCTTCGTTGATTTCGAACAGATCGACCTCGTTCAACGCCCAACCGGTCTTCTTCACCAGCTTCTTGATCGCGCCAATCGGTGCCACCGGGAACAGGCCCGGCGTGTCGGCAAACGCCGCGTGACCGTGAATCACCGCCAGCGGTTTCAACCCGAGTTTCTGCGCTTGCGACTGACGCATCAGCACCAGGGCCGCTGCGCCGTCGGAGATCGAGCTGGAGTTGGCCGCCGTCACCGTGCCGCCCTCGCGGAACGCCGGTTTCAGTGAGGCGACCTTGTCCAGTTTGGCTTTCGGCGGCTGCTCGTCGTTGCTGATCAGCAGTTGTTCTTTGCCGACGGTCACTGTGAGCGGAACGATCTCGGCTTTGAAGCTGCCGTCCTTGATCGCCTGCTGGGCGCGGGTGGTCGAGGCGATGGCAAAGGCATCCTGGGCTTCGCGGCTGAATTCGTTGGTTTCGGCGCAGTCTTCGGCGAAGGTGCCCATCAGACGGCCCTTGTCGTAGGCGTCTTCAAGGCCGTCGAGGAACATCGAATCGAGCACGCGGCCATGGCCCATGCGGTAACCGGCACGGGCGCGGTCCAGCAGGTACGGCGAGTTGGACATGCTTTCCATGCCGCCGGCGATCACCACGTCGGCGCTGCCGGCCAGCAGCATGTCATGGGCGAGGATGGTGGTTTCCATGCCCGAACCGCACATCTTGTTGACCGTGGTGCAACGGGTGGATTTATCCAGCCCGGCACCCAGAGCCGCCTGACGGGCCGGTGCCTGACCGAGGCCGGCGGGCAATACGCAACCGAACAACACTTCGTCGACCGCGTCGTTGGCGACGCCGGCGCGTTCCACTGCGGCCTTGATCGCGGCGGCACCGAGTTGCGGTGCGGTGAGGCTTTTCAGTTCGCCCTGAAAACCGCCCATCGGGGTACGGACGGCACTGACGATAACAATCGGATCGTTGGCAAGAGTCATGACAAATCCTCCTTACTTGGCGGCCATGCGCAAGGCGCCGTCGAGACGGATCACCTCACCGTTGAGCATGCTGTTTTCGATGATATGCCGAACCAGCGCGGCGTACTCGGCAGGTTTCCCGAGGCGCGGCGGAAAAGGTACGCCAGCGGCCAGCGACTCGCGCACTTCCGGGGTCATGCCGGCCATCATCGGCGTTTCGAAAATGCCCGGAGCGATGGTCATCACGCGGATGCCGAAACGCGCCAGTTCACGCGCGGCCGGCAGGGTCAGGCTGGCAATCGCGCCTTTGGAAGCAGAATACGCCGCCTGGCCGATCTGGCCGTCGAACGCTGCGACCGAGGCGGTATTGATGATCACCCCACGCTCGCCATCAGCATTGGCTTCGCTCTCGGCAATGGCCGCTGCGGCCAGTCGCAGCATGTTGAAGCTGCCGATCAGATTGACGTTGATCACTTGGGCAAAACTCGACAGCGCATGCGGGCCGTTCTTGCCGAGGATCTTTTCGCCACGGACGATACCGGCGCAGTTGACCAGACCGTTGAGGCTGCCAAAGGCTTTCACCGTGGCCTGCACCGCAGCTTCGGCAGCGGCTTCATTGCTGATATCGGCCACCACAATTTGCGCGCCAAGGCGCTGGGCCTGCGCGGCGACGGCTTCGGCATTCATGTCCACCAACATCACTTTGGCGCCGGCGTTGACCAGCAATTCGGCGGTGGCGGCACCCAGGCCGGACGCGCCGCCGGTGACGATAAAAACCTTGTTCTCGATCTGCATGACGGACTTCCTGATTCAAGCTGAAACGTTGTGCGCCGCGGCCTCTTGAGCCTTGGCGATTTCCTGGTTGCGCAAGATAAAGCGCTGCAATTTGCCGCTTGGGGTTTTCGGCAATTCGCTGACAAATTCGATTTCACGGGGGTACGAATGCGCGGCCAGACGCTTGCGCACGTGTTGGCGCAACTCTTCGGCCAGCGCCGGTTCGGCGCGGTATTGCGGGTTGAGCACGACGAACGCCTTGACCAGTTCGGTGCGCTCCGGATCGGGCTTGCCGACCACGGCCGCTTCGACCACTGCCGGGTGCTCGATCAGCGCGCTCTCGACGTCGAACGGGCCGACGCGGTAGCCGGAGGTGGTGATCACATCATCACTGCGCCCGACGAAGCTGATGCTGCCGTCCGGGTTCCATTCCACGGTGTCGCCGCTGAGGTAGTAATCGCCGACGAAGGCTTTGGTCGGCACGCCCTCGTAGCCGCCGAACCAGCACATCGGCGACTGGGTGCGGTCGATCGCGAGGATGCCCGGCTGGCCGACGCCGAGTTCGTTGTGGTGCTCGTCGAGCACCACGATGCGGTGGCCCGGTGAGGCGAAACCGGCGGCGCCGAGGTGGATCGGATGCTGCAGACCGTGGTGGTTGCACAGGACCATGCCCAGTTCGGTCTGGCCGTAATGGTCGTGAATCACTACGCCGAGGTTGTCGGCGAACCAGCGAATCACTTCCGGATTGAGCGGTTCGCCGGCGCTGCTGACAATGCGCAGCTTGCCCTTGATCGACTTGGCGAATTCGTTGCCACCGGCAATCAGCAAGCGGTACGCGGTCGGCGAACCGGTAAGGTTGGTGATGGCGTATTTGTTGATTACCCGGCAGGTGCTTTCGAGGGTGAACGGGCCATCGTAAAAGGTGATCGGATGCCCCATCGACAGCGGGCCGGTGACGCCGAAATAGATGCCGTAGGCCCAGCCCGGATCGGCGACGTTCCAGAACGAATCTTCAGGGCGCAGATCCACCGCGTCGCGGGTGTAGCTCTGGAACGCGACGATGGCCTTGAGCGGCACCGACAGCGCTTTCGACGGGCCGGTGGTGCCCGAGGTGAACATCAGCAGGAACGGATCTTCGCCGCTCAGCAGCACCGGCTCGCAGACATTGGAATAGTTGGCCAGCTCGGCCCAGAAACTGAAATCGCCACGGACGATGCCCTGACCTTTGGCGCCGCCGACGCTGACGATGGTCGGGCATTCGCTGACTTCAGCGAGTTTCGGCCGGTTGACCGCGTCGGTGACCACCACTTTGGCGCCGGAACTGTTCAGGCGATGCTCGATGGCCTTGGGGCCGAACGCGGTGAACAGCGGCTGATACACCGCGCCGATGCGCCAGGTGGCGAACACGGTGATGAGCAATTCGATGTTGCGTGGCAGCAGGCCGGCGACCTTGTCGCCCTTCTGCACGCCTTGTTCGAGAAGGAAATTGGCGAAGCGCGCGGCTTTGTCTTGCAGTTCGCTGAAGGTGTACGTGGCACTGGCACCGTCGCGGCCTTCCCAGAACAGCGCGATGCGCCCCGGCAAGGCATGGCGGTCGCAACATTCGACGCAGGCGTTGAGCGCCTCCAGCGTGCCGCTGAGCGCAGCGTCCACGGTGTGCTGATAGTTGAACTGTTTGGTGGCAGACAAGTAATCGCGCATTGCCAGAATCCCTCGGTGTTTTTATTAGGCTGGGAACCGTAAACAACACAGGGATAGTCGCGCTGCGGCGCGGAGGCGGCAATGGTCAAAGCCATCAAAGTGGCTGACTGGTTTGGCCATGCTTGCAGAATGACAAACAACCCCCTGTAGGAGCTGCCGCAGGCTGCGATCTTTTGATCTTGTTTTTTAGAACATCAAAGGCAAAAGATCGCAGCCTGCGGCAGCTCCTACAGGGGAAGCGCATTCCAAATGTGCGTCGGATCAGACCGCTTCGTTAAGGATCAACGTACGGTAATGCCCCGGATTGGACCCCGACCACTTGCGAAACGCCTTGTAGAACGAACTCGCATCGGCAAACCCCAGCCGCGTGGCGATCTCGACGAAGCTGATCGACGGTTCCGCCAGCCAACTGATCGCCAATTCCTTGCGCACGCTGTCCTTGAGACCCTGATAGGTCTGCCCTTCCTCGGACAAACGCCGGCGCAGAGTCGAAGCGGACATGCACAGTTGCTGCGCCAGCGCCTCGGTCTCCGGCCAATGTTCGGCGGGCAACTGCCGCAGATCCTGCTTGATCCGGCTGGCAAGGCTCTCAGGATCGCGGTACTTCACCAGAATGTTCGCTGGCGCATGGGCCAGAAAGCGTTTCAATTCTTCGGCCGTGCGCTTGATCGGCAGATCAAGGCAGTCAGCGGCGAAAATCATCCGCGTACGCGGACGCTCGAAGCGCAGGTTTTCCGAGAACATCACCCGATAGTCGTCGCAGAAATCCGGCTCGGCGCAGCGCAATTCGATCGCCAGAATCGGAATTCGCCGCCCCGCCAGCCAGCAGGCCACGCCGTGGACGATCATCCAATAGGTGAAATAGGTGAACGCGCGGCGCGGCTCCGGGTCGTCTTCGAGCAGGACGATTTCCGCCAGGCTCTGCTGATGCACCAGTTGCGCGGGCATTTTTTCAAGCATCAGCGAGAGAAAACTCAGGCCCATGTTCAGGCCGGCGGCCAGCGTCGATTGCGCCATGGCGCTGCGGCAGAGGAATTCGAGGCTGCCGGACCTGAGCCGGCGCGGATCCATGCCAAAGAACTCGTCATCGCCGCGCCGGGCCAGCAGACGCCAGAGTCTGGCGTATTGCGAGGCGGGCACCCTGCCCTGTTCGCTGTGCAGCAGGGTCGGCGCAATCCCGACCTTGTTCAAGACCTCATCCGTGGCCACGCCCGGGGCACAACTTTGCAGCAGCGCTTCACGCACCAGCTGCACGGCGATGGTGTCTTTTTCCGACATGGAGCGAGGCAGACCTTGTGGTTTTCGAGTGACGGGCATCTTAACGCAGGATGCGAATTCAGCACGAATCCCCTGTAGGAGCTGCCGCAGGCTGCGATCTTTTGACTTTGATTTTTAAAAAAAAGATCAAAAGATCGCAGCCTTCGGCAGCTCCTACAGGGGGGGGCTGTGCGGGGGACGAAAAACATGCCGTTCAGCGAATGTTCAGGTAAATGTCAACCATCCCCATTTGGGAATGAGTGTCATTATGTTACAACTTAGCCACCTATCTAAATTACTCGTGGTTGCCTGAATGCTCGTTCCCTTTCTGATCATGCTGCGCGAAGGCATTGAAGCCGCGCTGATCGTTGGCATCATCGCCAGCTACCTGCAACAGACCGGTCGTGGCCAATGGATGCCGGCGGTGTGGATCGGTGTCTTCCTCGCCGCTGCGCTGGCGCTGCTGGTCGGTGGTGGCCTGGAACTGGTCAGTGCCGAATTCCCGCAGAAACAGCAGGAATTGTTCGAAGGCATTGTCGGACTGGTCGCGGTGGGCATCCTCAGTTCAATGGTGTTCTGGATGCGCAAGGTCGCGCGTTCGATCAAGCATTCATTACAGGCCTCGCTGGATCACGCCTTGACCTCGTCAAAGCATCAAGTAATCGCACTGATCGCCATGGTGTTTTTCGCCGTGGCTCGCGAAGGACTGGAAACCGTGTTCTTTCTGCTCGCGGTATTCCAGCAGAGCGAGGGCCCAGGCGCGCCGATCGGTGCCCTGCTCGGCCTGGTGCTGGCAATCGTCGTCGGTTTCCTGATCTACAGCGGCAGCATGCGCCTGAACCTGTCGGCGTTCTTCAAGTGGACCGGGTTGTTCATTCTGGTGGTCGCCGCCGGAATCCTCGCCAACTCGGTGCAAGCCCTGCATGAAGCCGGTGTGTGGAATCACCTGCAAAGCGTGCTGTTCGATTTCAGCGCGACGCTGCCGATGGACGGCCCGCTGGGTTCGGTGCTGGCCGGCATGTTCGGGTATCAGGATGCGCCGACCGTCAGCACCCTCGGTGCGTACCTGATCTATCTGGTGCTGGCGCTGGTGATGTTTTTCTACCCCGCCGCGCCGGCCTCAAGCGCAGACACAGCCGGCAAATCGTCTTCCGTTTCCAGCCAATAAGGGCACCCATGTCAACGCCTAATACTCCTCAGGCCTCGCCTCCCCGCGCCTTGCGCTGGGCGGTGGCCGGTTCGGTGGTCGTGATGATCGCCGCCGGCGGCTTGTTCTACTACGCCTCGAAAATGGCCGCGGCCAAGCGTCAGCACAACCATGATGAAGTCGTGGTCAACATCAATGCGCACAGCTGTGATCCGAACGAGTTGACGGTTCCCGCCGGTCGCGCCAGTTTCCGCATCGTCAACCGCTCCGACCGCGCGGTGGAATGGGAAATCCTCGACGGCGTGCTGGTGATCGAAGAGCGCGAGAACATTGCCCCGGGCCTCAGTCAGGTAATCAACGCCAACCTGCAACCCGGCGACTACGCGATCACTTGCGGTCTGCTGAGCAACCCTCGCGGCGTGCTGCACGTGACGCCGACAGCGGCCTCCGATGCTGCCGCCAAGGCCAAGCCGTCGATGGTCGCTTTCGTCGGGCCTTTATCGGAGTTCCGCGTGTATCTGGCCACTCAGGGCAGCGCGCTGATCAAAGCCGTGACCGCGCTGAATCAGGCAGTTGCCAGCGGCGACCTGGCGCAGGCGCAAGCGCTGTACCTGCCGGCCCGTGCCGCTTACCAGCGTCTGGCACCTGCCGCGCAACGGCTGGCGGAACTGGACAACAGCATCAATGCCCGCGCCGATTACTTCGAAAAACGCGAACAGGATCCGGCCTTCGTCGGCTTCCACCGCGTCGAATATGCACTGTTCCAGCAACGCAGCCTCGACGGCTTGAACCCGGTCGCCGAGCGTCTGCTGGTCGACGTCACCACGCTCAAACAGCAACTGCTGGCCCAATCGCTGCCGCCGGAACAGCTGGTGAGCATCGTGGTGCGCAACCTCAACACCCTGGCCGACGTGCGCGCCGCCAGCGGTGAAGAGGAACGCTACAGCCACGCCGACCTCAGTGGCTTCGCCAGCAATCTGGAAACCGCGCACAAAGTGGTCGAGCTGCTGCGGCCGATGCTGAGCAAGTCGGCGCCGGAGCTGCTGTCGAAAATTGACGCGGCGCTGAGTGATTTCGACAGCGTACTGAACAGCTTCAAGGTCAAGGACGGCTACGCCACATACGACACGGTCAGTGGCGTACAACGCAAACAGATCGCCGACAAGGCCAAGGCACTTGCCGACGCTCTGGATGGCATCGACCCCGCCCTCGGCCTCTCCGGCCTGTAAGCAGAAGACGAATACCGATGAAAGAATTGCAAAACCTCGATGTGCAACGTCGCCGCCTGCTGATGGGCATGGGTGTCGCCGGTGTCGCCCTGGCCGGGTCGGCCCTGAGCTGTCCAGCCATGGCTGCAGCCCCGGCGCAAGTCACCGAAGCGCCGAGCAGCGACAAGACCGAAGACCGCCACGACTTCCACGGCGTGCACCAGACCGGCATCGTCACCCCGCGCCCGGCGTCCGGCATGCTGGTTTCGTTCGACGTACTGGCCAGCGATCGCGAAGACCTTGAGCGGCTGTTCCGTACCCTCAACGAGCGCATCGCGTTCCTGATGAAGGGCGGCCCGGTGGCGCAGATCGACCCGAAACTGCCACCGCCGGATTCCGGCATCCTCGGCCCGGTGGTGACCCCGGACAACCTGACCATCACCGTCTCGGTCGGCGAATCGCTGTTCGACGAACGCTTCGGTCTGGCCGCCGCCAAACCGAAGCGCCTGCAACGCATGGTCGGCTTCCCCAACGATGCGCTGGAAGCCGATTGCTGCCACGGCGACTTGAGCCTGCAGTTCTGCTCGAACACCGCCGACACCAACATTCACGCCCTGCGCGACATCGTCAAGAACCTGCCGGACCTGCTGCTGGTGCGCTGGAAACAGGAAGGCAGCGTGCCGCCGCAAGCCCCGGCCAAACCGGGTGTGCCGGCGCAATCGGCGCGTAACTTCCTCGGTTTCCGCGACGGCTCGGCCAACCCCGACTCCAACGACGCCAAGGCCATGGACAAGATTGTCTGGGTGCAACCGGGCAGCGATGAGCCGGCCTGGGCGGCGCACGGCAGCTATCAAGCGGTGCGGATCATCCGCAATTTCGTCGAGCGCTGGGACCGTACGCCGTTGCAGGAACAGGAAAGCATCATCGGTCGGGTCAAGACCACGGGCGCGCCGATGGGCGCCCACCATGAAACCGAGGTCCCGGATTACAGCAAAGACCCGCAAGGCAAGCTGACCAAGCTCGACGCGCACATCCGCCTGGCCAACCCGCGCACCGCCGCGAGCCAGGCCAACCTGATCCTGCGCCGGCCGTTCAACTACTCCAACGGCGTGAATAAGAACGGCCAGCTCGACATGGGCCTGCTGTTCATCTGCTACCAGGCCGATCTGGAAAAAGGCTTCATCACCGTGCAGACCCGCCTCAACGGCGAGCCGCTTGAGGAATACCTCAAACCGGTCGGCGGCGGTTACTTCTTCACCCTCCCGGGTGTCACCGGCGACAAGGATTTCATCGGTCGCTCGCTGCTTGACGCCACCCAACCCAAAACAGCTGCCTAACCACAAAAAAACCTCGGAGCCGCTCCATGAAAAAGTCGCCACTCGCGTTATTGCTGACCCTCGGTTTGCTCAACACCCCGCTGTCGGCGTTCGCCGCAACAGCACCGCTGGATCTGGTCGGCCCGGTGTCGGACTACAAGATCTACGTCACCGAGCAACTGGATGAACTGGGCAGCCACACCAAGCAGTTCACCGATGCGGTGAAGAAAGGCGATCTGGCCACCGCGCAAAAGCTCTACGCGCCGACTCGCGTCTACTACGAGTCGATCGAGCCGATTGCCGAGCTGTTCAGTGACCTTGATGCATCCATCGACTCGCGCGTCGACGACCACGAAAAAGGCGTGAAGGCTGAAGATTTCACCGGATTCCATCGCCTTGAATATTCGCTGTTCTCGGAGAAGAGCACCGAAGGCCTGACGGCGCTGGCTGACAAGCTGGACAGCGACGTCAAAGACCTGCAGACCCGCGTCGCCGGCCTGACCTTCCCGCCGGAGAAAGTCGTCGGCGGTGCGGCCGCGCTGTTAGAAGAAGTTGCCGCGACCAAGATCTCCGGTGAAGAAGATCGCTACAGCCACACCGACCTGTATGACTTCCAGGGCAATATCGACGGCGCTAAGAAGATCGTCGACCTGTTCCGTCCGCAGATCGAAAAGCAGGACAAGGCGTTCGTTGCCAAAGTCGACAAGAACTTCGCCACCGTCGACAAGATCCTCGCCAAGTACAAGACCAAGGACGGTGGTTTCGAGACGTATGACAAGGTGAAGGACAACGATCGCAAGGCGCTGGTTGGCCCGGTCAATACGTTGGCGGAAGACCTGTCCACGTTGCGTGGCAAGTTGGGGCTGAACTGACGGATTTGAGTCGCCAGTAAAAAAGATCGCAGCCTTCGGCAGCTCCTACAGGGTGTTCACGTACCCAATGTAGGAGCTGCCGGAGGCTGCGATCTTTTGCTTTTAACGGTTACAAAATCCGGTAAAGCAACCGCTCAATCCGCACCCGGCTCACCCGCTTGAGAAACTTCGCCACTCCCGCCGGATACTCCGGCAGAGTCTCAAGGTTCTGGAAGCTGGCAATCCGTGTGGTGTTGCGGAAAATCTCTGCCTGCTCCTTCGCCCGTGGCTCAAGCCACTCGCCTTGCGGATCATCGATCAGCAGCGCGTTTTCCAGGTCGAGACGAAACGCCCGCGGGTTGAGGTTGTTGCCGGTCAGCAGCGTATAGCGCTGATCCACCCACATGCCTTTGAGGTGATAGCTGTTGTCGCCGTCACGCCACAGGTGCAGGTTCAACTGGCCGCTGTCGATGTTGCGCTGATGACGCTTGGCGAAGCGGCGCAGGCTGATTTCGTACAGGTACGGCAGCGCCGCAATCACCTTGAACGGCTCGCTCGGCGGAATGTAGAAATCGTTGGCGGTTTTGTCGCCGACCACGATGTCGATCGTCACCCCACGGGCCAGCGCGCGGTTGATCTCGCGGATGATCGGCAGCGGCAGATTGAAATACGGGGTGCAAATCGTCAGCTGCTGTTGCGCACTGGCGATCAGTTCGACAATCACCCGGTTCAACGGGTTGTTCTTGCCCACGCCCAGCAGCGGACTCACCGACAGGCCGCTATGCGCGGTACTGCCGGCGCTGGTGTCGTACGCCGCGTATTTGAGACGGCTGCGCAGGTCGCCGATGTCGTTGCGCAGGCTGCGGGTGGTCGGCAGGTTCGGCAGGTCGAGGCGATGCACAGCCTTGGATTCGATCAGGCCGTGCTTGACCAGGTGATGCATTGAATCCGCCAGTTCGCGGCTGTGCAGCACGTGGTAGCGGTCGAAACGGTACTTGTCGAACTTGTGCAGGTAGACGTTGTTCAGGCTTGCACCGCTGTAAACCACGCAATCGTCGATCACGAAGCCTTTCAGATGCAGGACGCCGAACAGTTCGCGGGTCTGCACCGGGACACCGTAGACCGGCACTTCACTCTGATGCGTGCGGGTCATTTCCTGATACCACGCCGAGTTGCCCGGCTGCTTGCCGGCACCGATCAACCCGCGCTGGGCGCGCAGCCAGTCGACCACCACGACGATCTCCAGCTCCGGGCGCTTGAGCTTGGCGGCGTGCAAGGCATCGAGGATTTCCTGACCGGCCTCGTCGTGCTGCAAATACAGCGCAACGATGTAGATGCGCCGGGTCGCCTCGGCGATTTTCTCCAGCAGGCAACGACGGAACTCGGCGGCGCCGGACAGAATGGTCACGGCCTCGGCAGTCAGGGGAAAGCTGCGCAGTTTGGGCAGCAAAGAGCGTTTGAAAAGCAACGGCATAGGGCTCGCAATGGGTCGAATCCGAAGAACCCGAGAGCTTACACCATCAACCGGTTCGGGTCTTGTGAGTGTCTGTAAAGAGATCAAAAGATCGCAGCCTTCGGCAGCTCCAACAGGGATCATTGTAGGAGCTGCCGAAGGCTGCGATCTTTTGATCTTAAAAATAGCTTGCGAAAGGAGAACGATCGTTCTACTGTTCGCCACATGAACGAAATCAATGACACCTCGACCCGCGACATCATTCTGGATGTCACCGAAAAGTTGATCTACAAAAGTGGCATTGCGGCCACCGGCATGGATCTTCTGGTGAAAACCGCCGGCGTCTCCAGAAAAAGCATTTACCGCTACTTCGCCAACAAGGAGGAGCTGACCGTCGCTGCCCTGCAACGCCGCGACGTGCGCTGGATGCACTGGTACCGCAGCGCTGTCGATCAGGCCGAAACCCCGGCCGACCGCCTGCTCAACCTGTTTACCGTACTCAAGAGCTGGTTCGCCTCGGAAGGCTTCCGCGGCTGCGCCTTCATCAATACCAGTGGCGAGACCGGTGACCCCGAGGACCCGGTGCGCCAGGTCGCCAAAGACCACAAACAGAAGCTGCTCGACTACCTGTGCGAGCTGTGCACCGAACATGGCGTCGAAGATCCGCAACGTCTGGCCAGGCAGTTGCTGATCCTGATTGACGGCGCCATTACCGTAGCGCTTGTGATGGGTGATCACAGTGCCGCTGATAATGCGCAATGCATGGCGCGTAAGTTATTGGACCTGTAACGCCTTAAATAAGCCTGAACCGTTGTTTAATCGTTTATTAGATCGGGAGACTGACAATGTCGACTGCTGCCCAAGTGCGTCCACCGCTACCGCCGTTCAATCGTGAATCGGCTATCGAAAAAGTTCGACTGGCCGAAGATGGCTGGAACTCCCGCGACCCCGAGAAGGTGTCGCTGGCCTACACACTCGACACGAAATGGCGCAACCGCGCCGAGTTCGCCAACAACCGCGAAGAAGCCAAGGCGTTCCTGACCCGTAAATGGGCCAAGGAACTCGATTACCGCCTGATCAAGGAACTTTGGGCCTATTCGGATACGCGGATTGCCGTGCGCTACGCCTATGAATGGCGCGACGATTCGGGCAACTGGTTCCGTTCCTACGGCAATGAAAACTGGGAGTTCGATGAGCACGGCCTGATGTTCCAGCGCTATGCCTGCATCAACGACATGCCGATCAAGGAAAGCGAACGCAAGTTCCATTGGCCACTGGGTCGGCGTCCGGATGATCATCCTGGGCTGTCGGACCTGGGTCTATAAGCTCACGACAATCCCTGTCGCAGTATGCGGAGGCTGCGAGATATTGGCCTGTTCGAAAACAACAAGGTCAATCGATCGCAGCCTTCTTCCCGTTTCAAGATGATCGCCATCGATTTATCGCGAAAATGTCTAACTGACTGTCATTTATGACAGTAGTCACAAGTCTTGATTGACTGAATGATCGGAGCGTACCGCCAACTTCATGATCGTTGAGGACTCTCTATGAAACAGACCAATCGCATCAAAAATGGTGATTTCAGCAGCGGCAACTTCGACTACTGGCGTCCCAAGGGATATGACACGCCAATAACCGTAGAACTTCGCGAAGGCAACTTTGCCGCTCGAATGGTCGGCGGCAGAAATCAAGGACAAAATCTGGCTGCTGAAATTTTCAGCGTCAAGCCCGGAGCTTTCAAGTTCGATTTCGACATCGAGGCACCCGATGCCGTGCCTCTTGAAGACACCCAGCATAGAACCTTTCACATCCAGGGCCGCGAGACGGCAGACAACCCGCTGATTAATGCATTCGTCGTTTATACCATCTGGATGACCAATGCTCAGGGCGAATCAACTATCTGGACCAGCTGGCGATACGTCGATCGGCAATCACAGACAATTACGGTGGAAGGCATTACGCCAGAGGGTTACGGCCGGGTGGATATTCAGGTCGCCATACCCAGTGATCCGTTCGGCAACAAGGGCTGTTATTTTCTCGACAATTTTCAGTTTTTAACCCTCGACTAAAGTGAAATCCCGACGCCCATGACGAGCACTGATCCGTGTCGCAGGAGGCCTGTGTTACGGGCTATGATGACGCCCCGTTCCTTCCTGCCACACAAGCCGATTCCATGCCTTTCGAACTCAGCGTTGACCTCACTACCCTGGCCGTTCTGGCCCTTGTCGCTTTCATTGCCGGCTTCATCGACGCCATCGCCGGCGGCGGTGGTCTGCTGACCACGCCCGCGCTGCTGACTGCCGGGCTGCCGCCGCATCTGGTGCTGGGCACCAACAAACTCAGTTCGACGTTCGGCTCGGCCACCGCCAGCTTCACCTTCTACCGGCGCAAACTGTTCCACCCTCGGCAATGGATGCACGCGATCGTCGGCACTCTGGTCGGTGCGTTGACCGGTGCTGTCGTCGCGCACTACCTGCCGGCGGAATGGCTGAACAAGATGCTGCCGGTGATCGTCTTCGCCTGCGGCCTCTATCTGTTGTTCGGCGGTACGCCAAAAGCGCCGCTGGACAGCGACGCGCCAATCAAGAAGAAATGGCAATCGAGCCAAGGCTTCAGCCTCGGTTTCTACGATGGCGTGGCCGGCCCCGGCACGGGTGCGTTCTGGACCGTCAGCAGCCTGCTGCTCTACCCCATCGACCTGGTCAAGGCCAGCGGTGTGGCGCGCAGCATGAACTTCGTCAGCAACATTGCGGCGCTGTCGGTGTTCATGTTTTCCGGGCAAGTGGACTGGATCATCGGCCTGAGCATGGGCCTGTCGGTGATGGTCGGCGCATTCTTCGGGGCGCGCACCGCGATCAGCGGCGGCGCCAAGTTCATTCGTCCGGTGTTCATTACCGTGGTGCTGGGCCTGACCGTGCGCCTAGCCTGGCAACACTGGTTCAGCGTGGCCTAAACGGCGCGCCACGTAGACGTCGATCAGGTAACGGGCAATCGATTTTGACGCCGGCAACGGCGGCAGATCGTGCACGTTGAACCACTGGGCGTCTTCGATCTCGTCTTCCTGGCAGACGATCTCGCCACCGGCATATTCGGCATGGAAGCCCAGCATCATCGAGTGCGGGAACGGCCAGCACTGACTGCCCATGTACTGGATGTTCTTCACCTCGATGCTGACTTCCTCGCGTACCTCGCGAATCAGACAATCCTCGGCCGACTCGCCCGGCTCGGCAAACCCGGCCAGCGTGCTGTAGACCCCGGTGACGAAACGCGGTGAGCGCGCCAGCAGGATCTCGTCACCACGGGTGACCAGCACGATCATGCTCGGCGAGATCCGCGGATAACTGCGCAGCTCACACGGCTGGCAATACATCGCCCGCTCCCTCGGCACCTGCATCATCGCCTGCCCACAGTTGCCGCAGAAGCGATGTTCGCGCGCCCAGGTGCCGATCTGCGCGGCATAACCCAACACCTTGTAGACGGTGTGATCGCCATCGAGCATGAACGCCCGCAGCCCCTTCCAGTTGCAGCCCGGCACTTCGCTGTGGCTGTGCAGTTCCAGCAGATACACCGGCTCGCCATCGAGATGGCCAATGCCATGCTCGGCGAGGATCGACAAGTCCTGACGCTTGAGCCATTCCCGGGGGAACAGCGCGCCGTTGTCATCGAACAGAAAGCCTTCGGGGCTGCGCGCCACGGCCCAGCCGCCGGGTTGATCGGTGTCCAGTACTGCAGTGGTCCAGCGAGCTGTCATGGTTTCTCAATCCAGAAATTCGGGTTTCTGTTTACTCATATGGGCGGCCATGGCCACGCGCAAGTCGGTGGATTGCAACATGGCGGCGTTCCAGGTGGCAACGTATTCGAGGCCGTCGTCAATGCGGTGGTCACGCATGTAGCTGATCATTTCCTTGGTACCGGTGACCGCGATGGGCGATTTGCGGGCGATGTCGCGAGCAATGTCCATCACGCCTTCGAGCAGCAGGTCCTTGTCAGCATAAACGCGATTGACCAGACCGAGGCTGCGCGCTTCGTCGGCACCGAACGTACGACCGGTGTAAGCCAGTTCACGCAGCATGCCGTCACCGATGATCCGTGGCAACCGTTGCAAAGTGCCAACATCGGCGGCCATGCCGATATCGATTTCCTTGATCGAGAATTGCGCGTCCTCGGCAGCGTAACGCATGTCGCAGGCGGCGATCAGGTCGATGGCACCACCGAGGCAATAGCCTTGAATCGCCGCCAGCACCGGTTTGCGGCAATTATCGACGGCGTTGAACGAGGCTTGCAGAGTAAGGATCTTGCGCCGCAGCAGACGCGCGTTACGACCGACGTCCTTGCCCAGCTCATTGGCGACGCCGGCGAGCATCATCAAGTCGATGCCGGAGGAAAAGTGTTTGCCGTTGCCGCTGAGCACCACCACTCGCACTTCGTCGGTGTCATCGATCCACTGGAAAATCTCGACGATCTCGCTCCAGAACGCGGCGTTCATGGAGTTGATCTTTTCCGGACGATTGATCTGCACGTGCGCGATGTTGTCGGCCAGTTCGACGCTGAAGGCGGTGTATTGAGTCATGGCAGTGATCCTTTACCGGGCAGAAAATGAGGCCCGAACTATAACAAGGCATCACGAGGGCGGTTCGGCCAAATGCGGGACTGACTTCCACAAAAAATGCTGGCGCGCCTTCATCCCTGTAGATACCGTCTTGCCCCTCACCGGGCAAGTGCCAATTTCGGGTCAAATGGTTGGCCCGATTTGAGCACTCCGTAGACGAAGTGCAACAACTTGCGCATGGCTGCACAGATGATCTGTTTGGGGGCTTTGCCATTGGCCTTCAAGCGTTCCTTCATGGCGATGATCGCCTCGTTGTGCCTCAGCGCTACCAGGCCTGGCATGTACAGACCCGCCCGAACGCGAGCCGAGCCGACCCTCGAAATAATTGTTCTGCCTTTGAGTTTTCCTGACTCCTGCAGCTTAGGGTTCAACCCTGCAGCAGCGACCAGTTTGCGAGGGTCGTCGTATTTGCGCAGGTCGCCCAGCTCGGCCAGCAGCCGCTCAAGGGTTTTCTGCCCGATACCGTCGATGGTCACGATCAAGTCGCGCATCTGGCGCATGTCCGGATCATCATCGATGTGTTTCTTGATCGCTTTGTGCGTTTCAGCGATCTCTTTTTCGATGTGGCGCAGAACGGAGTTGATCGAGTCTTTGACCTTTTCGTCGGACACATCCAGACGATTGAGCTCCATCTGCTCCATTTCCTGAAGATCATCCAATCGACGCACCATCGCCTTCAGTTGGCGGTATTTCAGTGGCTCCGGAGCCCAAAGCTGAAGCTTTTCAGCCTTTTCCCGAGCAAAATCAGCGAGCAGTTTGGCGTCGCTTTTATCGGTTTTGATCCGGCGCAATTCGCTGTCGGCGTAAGCATGGGTCGTGGCCGGATTGACGACACAGACCCGGTAACCCTTGTTGTAGACGAACTCGGCAAGTTCCAGGTGATAGACGCTGGTGGCTTCCATCACGATCGAGGCTGTGGGCTCGACCTGCTTGTTCAACCAAGCTTCAAACTCTTTGAAACCCTTCGCGTCATTAGGCAGCTTGGCCTTGGTTTTGTGCTTACCGTTTGGCAAGTGCGTGGCGATATCAAAGGTGTTTTTAGCGATATCGACACCGACGAAACTGGACATGAGTGTCTCTCCATTGATCTGTTTTCGATCATCACTGCACTCTGTCCAACCTTGCGAATGCGAGCTCTCGCCAGAGACGGGCCCAAGATACCGTTCGAACTATATGAGTGAGTGTGGAGGGCTGGAGCACGATCTACATCACAGGCAAAAAGCCTAAGGAGCTGCACGGCTTCCAAGTCCCTCCCTCGATGATCAGTCGAGAACTATCGCTCCTGACGGAGCGATAGTCGAGATACAAGGAGCTGCCGAAGGCTGCGATCTTTTGACTTTCAAGATCAAAAGATCGCAGCCTGCGGCAGCTCCTACAGGGTTTTGTATGTGCAGCAAAAAATCTAACTGACCTTCACCGCCACATACGCCGCCGTCTCATAAGGCACCGTCAACACATGCCGCCCACGCAACGCCGGCTCCGAGGCAATCAGCGCGCGGATCTGCTCATCGACCTTGTCCCGCTGCGCCTGCGGCAACGCGGCAATGAAACTGGTGGAGCGCACCCGATTGAAAATCACGTCCTCCGGCGAGCCGGTATGTCCATGGTGGAACTGCTGCAATTGCAGCGGCCCGAACGCCGGATGCGGAAACACCTGACGCCATTGGCCGGTGTAGTAACGCGGCGTGTCGCCTTCCAGCGCGTTAACGATGGCATCGAGTTTCGGCACCCAACTGACTTGCGTGTCGCGCAGGTTCCAGATCAGGCCAAGCTTGCCGCCGGGCTTGAGCACCCGAGCGATTTCGCTCAAGGCCTCGGGCGTGGCGAACCAGTGAAACGCCTGCGCGCAGACCACTGCATCCACCGACGCATCCGGCAGTGGCAGATCGGTCGCCGTACCGCTCACCGCCAGCACCTGCGGCCAGGCAGCGGAAAGTTTTTCCAGCATCTGCGCCACCGGCTCCACGGCGATCACCTGCGCGTCAGTGGCCGCCAGCCGTCCGGTGAACTTGCCAGTGCCGGCGCCCAGATCGATGACAGTCTTGTGACTGTCCAGACCCAACGTCTGCGTCAGCCACTGACTGACCTGCGGCGGATAGTCCGGGCGGCCCCTTATGTAGGTGTCGGCGGCAGTCTTGTAGCCGGCAGCAGCGGAGTGATGGACCTGATCTTTCATGGCAGTTCCTCATGTGTCAGCGCCGGGTCATGACAAAGCGCTGGATGGACGGCAGGCGTTCCCGAGCATAACGCCACAATTTGCGCTTACCTTGAACAGAGCCTGACAAAGCAATGAATAAAATGCCGTGCTGTGGTGTTCAAAGTGAAACATAACCCTCTGTGGAGCCTTGCCCATGACTATCCGTTCCGTTATGTTCGCCGCCCCGTTGCTGCTGGTGACCGCGCTGTCTGCATCGATGGCGTTTGCCAACGGTGATGAAAGTGCGCCGGTGCAGAAACCCAATTGCCCCAAAGGCCAGGTCTGGGACAGCAAATCGCAGAAATGCGTGATGCAGACCAGCCGTGCCGTGCCGGATGCCGACCGTACCGATTACGCCTACAGGCTCGCCAAGGACGGTCGATACGAAGAAGCCCTGGCCCTGCTCGACACCCTCAAACAACCGAACACCGCCAAAGCCCTCAACTATCGCGGTTACGCCACGCGAAAACTGGGGCGTACCGATGAAGGC
Organism: Pseudomonas sp. m6p; assembly: GCF_055760375.1. Classification (NCBI taxonomy): domain Bacteria; kingdom Pseudomonadati; phylum Pseudomonadota; class Gammaproteobacteria; order Pseudomonadales; family Pseudomonadaceae; genus Pseudomonas; species Pseudomonas sp. m6p. Next base: position 2,151,572 of record NZ_CM147084.1, on the reverse strand, counting down.
ATCGGCTATTACCTGCAATCGGTGAAACTCGATCCGCAGTACGCGCAAGTGCGTGAATACCTCGGCGAAGCCTATGTAATCAAAGGCCGCGTCGACCTGGCGCAGGAACAGTTGCAGCAGATCAAATCGATTTGCGGAACCTCTTGCGAGGAATACCAGGACCTGGCTGAAGCCATCAACGATTCATCGAAAACCTGAAACAGATAAAGGAACGCCATCATCGTCAGCGATCAGGCATTCAGAGCGGAACTCGGACAGCATCTGGCGCGACTGTGGCGCTACGGCCTGCTGCTGTCGCGCAATCGGCACGTGGCCGAGGATCTGGTGCAGGCCACATGCGTGCGGGCGCTGGAACGTGCCGGGCAATATGTCGCCGGCACGCGCATGGATCGCTGGTTGCTGAGCATCCTGCATTCGATCTGGCTCAATGAAGTGCGCGCCCGCCGGGTGCGTCAGGGTGCGGGCCAGGTCGATGCCGACGGGCAACTGGCCTTCGACGGCGAATACGCCGCGCAGACTCATGTGATGGCAGCGCAGGTGATTCGCCGGGTCGATGCGTTGCCTGAAACCCAGCGTGTAACCGTATACCTGGCTTACGTCGAAGGCCTGTCCTACCGCGAAGTCGCCGAGATCCTGCAAGTGCCGATCGGTACGGTGATGAGTCGTCTGGCCACCGCGCGGCTGAAACTGGCCGAATACCCGCCGCTGCAAGCCGTGCCGAAAACCACCGGAGGTGACCGCCCATGAACAAGCCCTCCGACGAACAACTGGTGGCCTACCTTGATGATGAGCTGGATCCGGCGTATCGCAATCAGCTCGACAGCGCGATTGCCGACGACCCGTTGCTCAGCCTGCGCGTGCAATGGTTTGAACGCAGCAGCCTGCCGTACAAGGATGCCTATGACGAACTGGCGCAACAGGCGCCGCTGGAGCGTTTGCAGGCGCGCCTCGATGCCATCCCCGCCCCCCAGCGGCCGGGCTTGAGTCGACGCTGGTTTATCGGTGCGGCTGCCGCGAGTCTGTTGGCGGGCGGCGTATTGGCCGATCGCCTGTTTCTCGCCTGGCAGTCACAGCAGGCGCATAACTGGCGCGCCTTGGTGGGCGACTATATGGCGCTGTATGTGCCGCAGACGCTTGATCATTTGCCGGGCGACGAAGCCAGCCAACGCGCGCAATTGCGTGCGGTTGACGCGCGGCTCGGTCTAAAGCTGTCACCGGCGCTGCTGAAGTTGCCGGGCGCGGAACTCAAACGTGCACAGATGCTCGAGTACGACGGCGTACCGATTGCGCAACTGACCTATCTGGACGCCAGACATGGGCCGATGGCCTTGTGCGTGACCCGCTCCAATAGCGGCAGCCGACCACTGGCGCACGAACGGCGCCATGAAATGAACGTGGTGTACTGGGCCGAAGGCGAACATGCGTGGATGTTGATCGGGCACAACCCGGCGCCGGAACTGGAAGATCTGGCCAGGCGCTTGATCGAACGGTTGAGCGCATGAGAGTCGCTGCCACTATGCTGAGCGAGTGATTATCCAAGGAGGAACCCCCGATGCAGATTTCACCCCGCAGCGCCCTGCTGGTCATTGACGTGCAGAACGACTTCACCCCGGGCGGCCAGTTGGCCGTACCCGAGGGCGATCTGATCGTCCCGCTGATCAATCGCCTCAGCGGCCTGTTCAAACAAGTGATCATTGCCCAGGACTGGCACCCGAGCGGCCACGCGTCATTCGCCTCCAGTCACCCCGGGCGCCAACCGTATGAGGTGATTCAGTTGCCCTACGGCGAGCAGACCCTCTGGCCGGATCATTGCGTGCAAGGCAGCGCCGGTGCCGAGTTTCACCCCGACCTGAAACTGCCTCATGCGCAACTGATCATCCGCAAGGGCTGCAACCCGGACATCGACAGCTATTCGGCGTTTCTCGAGGCGGACCGGCGCACCACCACCGGGCTGGCCGGATACCTCAAAGAACGCGGTATCGACACGGTGTACATGGTTGGTCTGGCGCTGGATTTCTGTGTGATGTTCTCGGCGCTGGACGCGCGGGCGGCGGGGTTCAATACGTTTGTGGTGCTGGATGCCTGTCGCGCGATTGATATGGAGGGCTCACTGGCGACGGCCATGGAGCGGATGCAGACGGCCGGGGTTGGCTTGATTCAGTCGAACCAACTCATCTGACCCTGTAGGAGCTGCGGCACGCTGCGATCTTTTGATTCTGATTTCAAGAACAAGATAAAAGATCGCAGCCTCGTTTCACTCGACAGCTCCTACAGTGGGTTGATGCTCAGCTTGCAGTGGGCAACCACAACCTGAACCGCGCCCCACCCAACGGCGAGCTTTCCACCGTCAGTGTCCCGCCCTGCGCCTCCAGCGCCCGGCGGCTGATGGCCAGGCCCAGACCAAAACCACCGGTAGCACGGTCGCGGCTGCGATCCAGGCGATAAAACGGCTCGAAAATTCGCTCCCGTTCATCATCCGGGATACCAATACCATCGTCGTCGACCCAGATCCCGCAACCATCAGGGCTGACCTGCACGCCAATCTGGATACGCTTCTCGCAATAGCGCATGGCATTGCGCAGCAGGTTCTGGATCGCCCGCGCGGTCAGGCGCGGGTCGAGCGAAAAGCGTTCGAGCTGACCGTGCAGCAGCACATCAATGACGATATCCGGTGATTCCAGCTCTTCATCGACGCTGCCCAGAATGCTGTCGATGAACTCATCCAGCGAAACCTCAACCTGTTCCGGTAATTGCGCCGGATTCTGCAGGCGGCTGTAAGACAACAATTCCAGCACCAGTTCATCCAGTTCACGAATGTGCGCCACCAGCCCTTGCAGGCGCTCGCGACTGGTCGCCGGCAAATCATCGGACAGTGCCAGGGCCAGACCGAAATCCAGACGGGTCAGCGGCGTGCGCAATTCGTGGGACACCGCATTGAGCAGGTCGCGCTGCTGGTTGAGCAGATTTTCGATATCGCCGGCCATGGTGTCGAACACGTTGGCCAGGCTGCCGATGTTGGAGCTGGCGGGAATCTGCGTACGCTCGCTCAAGTGGCCTTTACCGAAGCGTTCGGCGGCCCCCTTGAGGCGCTCCAGATCACGCCAGTGCGGGCGAATCCACAACAGCAGGCAGGCGAGCATGGTCGCGCCGATCAGCACGTTGATGCTCCAGTACAACAGATTGACGTCCAACGGATCCGGCGGCACCACCATTTGCACCGCGACATCGTCGTTCAGCGGCGTGACCGCCAAGGTGCGCCATCCCCAATCACCAATGCGCACCACGTTTTCCCCAGCGCGCAGACGTGCCTGCTCGGGGGCGGTGAAACCGGCGTCGTCGATGCGCGCCAGAACGATGTGCAGCGGCTGGAAGTCTTTGTCCATCGACTGCGCCAAGGCTGGCCACTGGTCCTGTGGCACCGCGTGAAACTGACGGGTGATCAGCGATTGCAAGCCGCGCGAGTAGTCGAGGTTGTAGGTGATGAAGCGCTCGCGGAACGCCATGATCACCAGATCCGGCACCAGATAGATTGCCGCGCTGTAGGAGACGATCGTCACCAGATACAGGCGAAACAGGATTCTGAACATCAGCTCAGCATTCCCATTCGGAACGGCTGAACAGGTAACCCTTGCCCCACACGGTCTTGATCTTGCGCGCCTCGCCGGCGTGGTCGTCGAATTTGCGCCGCAGCTTGGAAATCGCCACGTCCACCGAACGATCGGTGCCGTTGAACTCGATGCCGCGCAGGCGCTGCAGAATCTGATCGCGGCTCAGCACTTCACCGGCATGCCGGGCCAGCACCACCAGCAAATTGTATTCGCCACTGGACAGCTCTACCGGCTGCCCGCGCCAGGTCACGGTGCGCTCGGACAAATCGATGCACAGATTGCCCATGACGATGCGGTCATTGACCGTCATCGGTTCACCGAGGCTGCTGCGTCGCAGCAAGGTGCGCACCCGGGCCAGCAGGACCCGTGGCTCGCAGGGCTTGGTGACGTAATCGTCGGCGCCCATTTCCAGGCCCAGCACCTGATCGTGACTGTCGTCGCGGGCGGTCAGCATCAGGATCGGCAGCGTCGCCGAATCGGCCCGCAGCAGACGGCAGACTTGCAGGCCGTCGAGCCCCGGCAGCATCAGGTCGAGAATGACCAGGTCCGGCGGATTGATCCGTGCCCGTTCACGCACATGGTCACCACGACCGATCACGCTGACGGAATAGCCGTTGCGCTCCAGGTAGCTGGAAATCAGTTCGGCGAGGGCGGTGTCGTCTTCGACCAGGAGGATGTTGGGCATGAGGGTGTTCCAGATATTGCTGTGGTGGATGTCAGACCCTCTTCGCGAGCAGGCTCGCGCCCACATCGATTTTGCCTCGTTCACAAAACCTGTGTGGGCGCGAGCCTGCTGGCGAAAGCGGTCCAACCGTCACAAAAGAATTCAAGGCGTAAAGGATATACGCCCTCACGCGTCCCTGAGTAAAACCCTTACACAATTTCACACAGCGCCTACAAAGCTTCACCGCTACCCTCGGCGTCTGGCCTTAGGATGCGGGCTTCAATATTGGGGGTGGTACATGTCGAAAAAACTTCTGGCCGGGCTCGGCCTGATCGCTGTTGCGTCGTTGCTGAGCGCCTGTGATTCGTCTTCGAAGGCCGAAGAAGAAGCGCCGCCGGCCACCGTGCGTATCGAAACCATCGAGGCCCGCCCCCTGTCGATCAGCAGTGAACTGAGCGGGCGCATCGCTGCACCGCGCATCGCCGAAGTACGCGCCCGGGTCGCCGGTGTGGTGCTGCAACGAACCTTTCGTGAAGGCAGCGACGTGAAAAAGGGCGACGTGCTGTTTCGCATCGATCCGGCACCGTTCAAGGCTGATCTTGATAGCGCCGAAGCCGCGCTGCGCAAGGCCGAGGCCAACGCCTTTCAGGCGAAGTTGCAAGAGCAGCGCTACGCGCAGTTGATCGACGACAAGGCCATCAGCGCTCAGGACTACGACAACGCCCGCGCCAATGCCCGGCAAACCGCCGCCGATGTGGCCGCCAATAAAGCTGCAGTGGAACGCGCGAAGCTGAACCTCGGCTACGCCACCGTCACCGCGCCGATTTCCGGCCGTGTCGGCCGTGCCCTGGTTACCGAAGGCGCGCTGGTCGGGCAGAACGAAACCACGCCACTGGCGCTGATCCAGCAACTCAATCCGATCTACGCCGACCTTACCCAGTCGACCCGTGAACTCAACGAACTGCGTCGCGCGTTCCGTTCCGGGCAGTTGCAGGCAGTCGGTCAGGATCAGGTCAAGGCCACGCTGATTCAGGATGACGGCAGTCTCTACCCGTTACCGGGCAAGTTGCTGTTCAGCGACATCACGGTCGATCCAGGCACTGGCCAGATCATCCTGCGCAGCGAGTTCCCCAATCCCGATCTCGACCTGTTGCCGGGCAGTTTCATCCGCGTACGCCTGCAACAAGCGACCGTGCAGAACGGCATCACCGTGCCGCAACGTGCGGTGCAGCGTGACAGCGCAGGTATCGCTCAGGTGCTGACTGTCGACGAGCAGATGCGCGTGGCGCAGCAACCGGTGCAACTGGGCGCAGTGCAAAACGACCGCTGGATCGTCAACGGCGGCCTCAAGCCCGGCGACCGTATTGTCATCGAAGGCCTGCAACACGCCCGTCCCGGCGAAAAAGTGCAGATCGACGACACCCCTCTTCCCCTTGCCCAGACTTCTGGTCAGTAAGCAGGACGCTCTTCTATGCCGCAGTTCTTTATCGACCGCCCGGTGTTCGCCTGGGTTGTCGCCCTGTTCATCCTGTTGGCCGGTGCGCTGGCCATCCCGCAATTGCCGGTGGCGCAGTACCCCGACGTCGCGCCGCCACAAATCGAAATCTATGCGGTGTACCCCGGTGCCTCGGCGCAAACCGTCGATGAAAGCGTGGTCAGCCTGATCGAAGAAGAGCTCAACGGCGCCGATCACCTGCTGTACTTCGAATCGCAGAGCAGCCTCGGCAGCGCGACGATCAAGGCCACCTTCCAGCCGGGCACCAACCCGGAACTGGCCCAGGTTGATGTGCAGAACCGCCTCAAAGTGGTCGAGTCGCGCCTGCCGCAAGCGGTCAATCAGCAAGGCCTGCAGGTGGAGAAAGTCTCCGCCGGCTTCCTGCTGCTGATCACCCTGACCTCCAGCGACGGCAAACTCGATGACGTAGCGCTCAGCGATTACCTGGCGCGCAATGTGATGAACGAAATCAAACGCATCGACGGCGTCGGCAAGGCCCAACTGTACGGCGCTGAACGCGCGATGCGGATCTGGATCGATCCGCAGAAGCTGATCGGTTTCAACCTGACCCCGGCCGACGTCAACGCCGCCATCGTCGCGCAGAACGCCCAGGTATCGGCAGGCAGTATTGGCGATTTACCCAATCCGTCTACGCAGGAAATCACCGCGACCATTCTGGTCAAGGGTCAGTTGTCGACGCCGGAAGAATTCGCCGACATCGTGCTCAAGGCCAACCCCGATGGTTCTACCGTACGCATCGGCGATGTGGCGCGGGTCGAGATCGGCAGTCAGGAATACCAGTTCGGCACGCGTCTGAACGGCAAGCCGTCCACCGCTGTTGGCGTGCAATTGGCCCCGGGGGCCAATGCGCTGGCGACCGCCACGTTGATCCGGGCGAAGATGGACGAGCTGTCGCGCTACTTCCCGGCCGGCGTCGAATACAAGATTCCCTACGACACCTCGCCATTCGTCAAAGTCTCGATCACCAAAGTCGTCTACACCCTCGGCGAAGCGATGCTGCTGGTGTTTGCGGTGATGTTCCTGTTCCTGCAGAACATTCGCTACACCCTGATTCCCACACTGGTGGTGCCGGTGGCGCTGATGGGCACCTTCGCCACCATGCTCGCGCTGGGTTTCTCGATCAACGTGTTGACCATGTTCGGCATGGTGCTGGCGATCGGCATTCTGGTGGACGACGCCATCGTTGTGGTGGAAAACGTCGAGCGGATCATGGCCACCGAAGGCTTGTCGCCAAAAGACGCCACACGCAAAGCGATGAAGCAGATCACCGGGGCGATCATCGGCATTACCCTTGTGCTGGTGGCGGTGTTCATCCCGATGGCATTCATGCAGGGTTCGGTGGGCGTGATTTACCGGCAGTTCTCGCTGTCGATGGCGACGTCGATCCTGTTCTCGGCGTTCCTGGCCCTGACGCTGACGCCTGCCTTGTGCGCCACGCTGCTCAAGCCGATTGCCAAGGGCGAGCATCATGAAAAGAGCGGCTTCTTCGGTTGGTTCAATCGCCGCTTCGAGCAACTGACCGATCGCTATCAAGGCTGGGTCGGTTACGCGCTGAAGCGCAGCGGACGTTATCTGTTGATCTATGGCGTGCTGCTGATCGGCATGGGGTTGTGCTTCGCGCGGCTGCCCTCCTCGTTTCTGCCGGTCGAGGATCAGGGTTACACCATCACCGATATCCAGCTGCCGCCGGGCGCGAGCAAGAACCGTACGGTGCAGGTGGTCGAGCAGATCGAGGCGCACAACGCCAGTGAACCGGGGGTGGGCGACAGCACGGTGATTCTCGGCTTCAGTTTCTCCGGTAGCGGGCAGAATGCGGCACTGGCGTTCACCACCCTGAAAGACTGGTCGGAACGCGGCAGCGACGATTCGGCCACTTCGATTGCCGACCGCGCCAACATCGCCCTGAGCCAGATCAAGGACGCCATCGCGTTTGCGGTATTGCCGCCACCGGTTGACGGTCTCGGTACTTCCAGCGGCTTCGAATTCCGTCTGCAGGATCGCGGCGGTCTCGGTCACGCGACGTTGATGCAGGCGCGTACCGAATTGCTCGCCGCCGCCGAGAAAAGCCCGATCCTGATGAACGTGCGCGAAAGCGCGCTGGCCGAAGCGCCGCAGGTGCAACTGGAAGTGGACCGCAAGCAGGCCAACGCGCTGGGTGTGTCGTTCGCCGACATCGGCAACGTGCTGTCCACCGCCGTGGGGTCTTCCTACATCAATGACTTCCCCAATCAGGGGCGCATGCAGCGGGTGGTGGTCCAGGCCGAAGGCGATCAGCGCAGTCAGGTCGATGATCTGCTGAAAATGCACGTGCGCAATAACGCCGGGCACATGGTGCCGCTGTCGGCGTTCGTCCAGGCGAAATGGACCCAAGGCCCGGCGCAACTGACCCGTTACAACGGTTACCCGGCGATTGCGATTTCTGGCGAACCGTCGCCGGGGCACAGTACCGGTGAAGCGATGGCAGAGATTGAACGACTGGTCGCCCAAGGGCCGAAAGGCCTGGGTCAGGAATGGACCGGGCTGTCGCTGCAGGAACGGTTGTCCGGCAGTCAGGCACCGATCCTGCTCGGCCTGTCGCTGCTGATCGTGTTCCTGTGTCTGGCGGCGCTGTACGAGAGCTGGTCGATTCCGACCTCGGTGCTGCTGGTGGTACCGCTGGGCGTACTCGGTGCGGTGCTGGCGGTGACCTTGCGCGGCATGCCCAACGACGTGTTCTTCAAGGTCGGGCTGATCACGATCATTGGTCTGTCGGCGAAGAACGCGATCCTGATCATCGAATTCGCCAAGAGCCTGTATGACGAAGGCCACGACCTGATCGATGCAACGTTGCAGGCAGCGCGCCTGCGTCTGCGACCGATTGTCATGACGTCGCTGGCGTTCATCCTTGGCGTGGTGCCTTTGGCCATCGCCACCGGTGCCAGTTCGGCGAGTCAGCAGGCGATCGGTACCGGGGTGATCGGCGGGATGATCACGGCGACCCTGGCGGTGATTTTTGTGCCGTTGTTTTTCGTGGTGGTCATGAAGCTCGTCCAACGCTTCAGCAAACACCCTTGATCCCACTGCAGGAGCTGCAGGCTGCGATCTTTTGATCTTGATAGAACAGAATCAAAAGAATCGCAGCCAGCAGCGCCTACAAAAGCACGATAGCGTGCGCTAAGGTGCAGGGATCGATCATCACTGTGAATCCCCATGCGCTTTCTCGCCCGCACCCACCCTCGCCTGTCCGCCGCCGCTCTGGTTGGCCTTGCCACCGGCCTGCTGGTTCCTGCCGACGCCATCGTCAGCAAAATCCTCATCGGCTGGAATGCGGGCGTCTGGACCTACCTGATCCTGATGTTCTGGCTGACCGTCCGGGCGAAGGCGCCGGACGTCAAACGTATTGCCGTCATCGAAGACGAAAACGCCGGGCTGGTGCTCTTCGTGGTGTGTATCGCAGCCCTGGCGAGTCTCGCCGCCATCACCCTGGAACTGGCCGGCACCAAGGATCTGGATCCCCATCGCAAACTTCTGCATTACGCCTTCACCGCCGTCACCGTGGTAGGTTCATGGCTGGTGATCGGGGTGATCTTCTGTGTGCACTACGCACGCCTGTTTTACACCTGGGACGGCAAGGAACCGGCCCTGCGTTTTGCCGAAGGCCTGACCACGCCCAATTACTGGGACTTCCTGTATTTTTCCTTCACCATCGGCGTCGCGGTGCAGACGGCCGATGTCGGCGTGGCTACCCGGGACATTCGCAAGATCGTCCTGGCGCAGTCGTTGATCGGGTTTGTGTTCAACACCGCGATTCTGGGCTTTTCGATCAACATTGCTGCCGGCCTGTTTGGCTGAGCATTGCGCAGATACCTCAATAACGCTAAGCACCGCCCGTCGGCGCCACGTTGAAGTACCACGCGCATTCACTTGACGGAGCGTCGGCTTCTGGTGTTTCCTGAAACCGGTTTCAGCGCCATCGCGGCGCGCGAAACGAATAAATCCAATAATAAGGTTTCACACCGTGAACGACTTTTCCGCCGCCCAGCGCAGCCGCGTGACCATGCTCGATGTTGCCGAACGCGCCGGCGTGTCCAAGGCCAGCGTCTCGCGCTTCATCGGCGATGACCGCGCCCTGCTCTCCGACGCCATCGCCCTGCGTATCGAGCAGGCGATCAGCGAACTGGGTTACCGCCCGAACCAGATGGCCCGTGGTCTGAAACGCGGGCGCACGCGCCTGATCGGCATGCTGGTGGCCGATATCCGCAACCCTTATTCGATTGCCGTGATGCACGGGGTGGAAACCGCCTGCCGTGCGCATGGCTACAGCCTGGTGGTGTGCAACACCGACCGCGATGACGAGCAGGAACGCCAACACCTGGCGTTGTTGCGCTCGTACAACATCGAAGGGCTGATCGTGAACACCCTCGGTCATCACCGTGACGAACTCCACGAACTGCACCGGGAAATGCCGCTGGTGCTGGTGGATCGCAAGGTCGATGGCCTCAATAGCGACATGCTCGGGCTGAACAACGCGCAGGCTGTCGAGATGGCCCTGACGCACCTTGAGCAGCGCGGCTATCGCGATGTGTTGATGGTGACTGAACCTTATGACGGCACCAGTTCGCGGATCGAGCGGGTCAGCAGTTTTCAGGCGCACATTGCCCAGCGTACCGAATTGACCGGGGCCGTGCTGGAAACCGGCGACACACTCGCCACTGATCTTCAAACCTTTTTGAACACACCGGCTACCGGGCCTAAAGCACTGTTCTGCGCCAACGGCGTGGCGGCGCTGGCCTGCACCCTCGCCTTGCGTGAAATCGGCTGCGGGCTATTCGCGGATGTCGGCCTGATTGCCCTGGATGACCTGGATTGGTACCCGTTGGTGGGCAGCGGGATTACCGCCCTCGCCCAGCCAACGGCCGAGATTGGCGCGCGGGCGTTTGAGTGTCTGTTGAAGCGTTTGCGGGGGGATGTCGAGATCCCACGCAGGCTCGATTTTGCCCCCGTGCTGATTGAGCGCGGTTCTACCCGAGGGAATGGTGGTGTGTGAGCTGACGCCTTCGCTGGCAAGCCAGCTCCCACAGGGTTTTGTGGTGTTAATGCAATCCATCCAATACCCCAGAACATTGTGGGAGCTGGCTTGCCAGCGACGAAGCCCGAAAGGCCATCACAGAACCACCTGATATTTTTTTGAACAAAAATGAAACCGGTTTCAGAGGCAGATAACAATGAATAAACCCGCCGTTTCCATCAGCCTGTCCAGCTACGGCGCCGAGCTTGTGCGCCAACGCGGGCAAGATTTCTTCATCGACGTGCTGGCCGCCGCCGGTGCCGATCGCATCGAATGGCGCGAAGAGTTGCTGACCCGCGAAGTGCCTGCACAACTGCAGGCCGCCACCCAGGCGCAGGGTCTGCAAAGCATCTATTCGTCGCCGACCGAACTGTGGCTCGCCGGTCAGGCGCGGCCCAATCCCGAATTGATCAACGCCCTGCAACACGCCCAGGCGTTTGGCTCGAAATGGCTGAAAGTCTCACTCGGCTACTTCACCGACAACTGTGATCTGCAGGCGCTGCAGCAACTGCTGGGCAACAGTCCGGTGCAGCTGCTGGTGGAAAACGACCAGACCTTGCAGGGCGGCCGCATCGAGCCGTTCCAGCGCTTTTTCGCGGCGGTCGAGCAGCATGATTTGCCGATCAAGATGACCTTCGACATCGGCAACTGGCAGTGGCAGGACCAGTCCGCCGCCAACGCCGCACGTCTGCTCGGACGGCATGTCGGCTACGTGCACTGCAAAGCCGTGGCCCGGCGCGCCGACGGCAAACTGATCGCCGTGCCGCCCGCCGTCAGCGACCTGCATTTGTGGGAACAACTGCTGCGGCACATGGCCCAAGGCGTTATGCGCGCCGCCGAATACCCATTGCAGGGCGATGACCTGGTGGCACTGACCACCGAACATGTCGCCGCCCTCGCCCGCCTTGGCCAATCGCGTCTGGAGCCTGCCCATGTCTGAGATCGATATTCTGTCGTTCGGTGAAACCATGGCGATGCTGGTCGCCGAGCAGACCGGTGATCTGGCGGCGGTCGAACATTTTCACAAACGCATTGCCGGCGCCGACAGCAATGTGGCGATCGGCTTGTCGCGCCTGGGTTTCAATGTGGCGTGGCTGAGCCGGGTCGGCAACGATTCACTTGGGCGGTTTGTGGTTAATACCTTGATCAAGGAGGGTCTGGATTGCAGTCACGTCGCGGTCGATGACCAGCACCCGACCGGTTTCCAGTTCAAATCCCGTAACGACGATGGCAGCGACCCACAGGTCGAGTATTTCCGCCGTGGCTCCGCGGCCAGTCGTCTGTCCGTCCAGTCGATCACCGATACCTTGCTCAGCGCCCATCACCTGCACGCCACCGGGATTCCACCGGCACTGTCAGCCAGCGCTCGGGAAATGTCGTTCGAGCTGATGACACGCATGCGCCATGCCGGGCGCAGCGTGTCGTTCGACCCCAATCTGCGCCCGAGCCTGTGGGCCAGCGAACGGGAGATGATCCGCGAAATCAATCGCCTCGCCGCCCTCGCCCACTGGGTACTGCCGGGTTTGAGCGAAGGTCGCTTGCTGACCGGCTTCGAAGACCCGGCGGACATCGCCGCGTTCTATCTCGATCAGGGCGCTGAAGCCGTGGCGATCAAGCTTGGGCCGCAAGGCGCCTATTACCGCACGCAACTGGATCAGGGGTTTGTCGCCGGAGTGCCGGTGGCCAACGTGGTCGACACCGTGGGTGCGGGCGACGGATTTGCCGTCGGCATGATCAGTGCCCTGCTTGAGCATCAGAGTTTTGCCGAGGCGGTGCAACGCGCCAACTGGGTTGGCAGTCGGGCGGTGCAGAGTCGCGGGGATATGGAGGGGTTGCCGACCCGGTCCGAGCTCATCGCTGAATTCCAGTCCGCCATCGCTGGCAAGCCAGCTCCCACAGGGTTCGGCGGTGGGAATGCAATAGTCGACTTACCCGAGATACCTGTGGGAGCTGGCTTGCCAGCGATGAGGCCCGCTCAGACAACCCATTAATTGAACCTGCTGCGACAAAAACAACAAGCTCAGGAGCAACACCATGAAAACCGCAACCCTCGCCGCCCGCCGCTGGTGGTACATCATGCCGATCGTGTTCATCACCTACAGCCTGGCGTACCTCGATCGCGCCAACTACGGCTTCGCTGCCGCGTCCGGCATGGCCGCCGACCTGATGATCACCCCGGGCCTGTCTTCATTGCTCGGGGCGCTGTTCTTCCTCGGCTACTTTTTCTTCCAGGTGCCAGGGGCGATCTACGCGCAAAAGCACAGCGTGAAAAAACTGATTTTCTTCAGCCTGATCTTCTGGGGCGGGCTCGCCACGCTGACCGGCGTCGTGTCCAACGCCTATTGGCTGATCGTCATCCGCTTCATGCTCGGCGTGGTCGAAGCCGCGGTGATGCCGGCGATGCTGGTCTACCTGTGCCACTGGTTCACCCGTGCCGAGCGCTCGCGGGCCAACACTTTTCTGATCCTCGGCAACCCGGTCACGATGTTGTGGATGTCGGTGGTCTCGGGCTATCTGGTGCAGCACTTCAGCTGGCGCTGGATGTTCATCATCGAAGGCTTGCCGGCGGTGCTCTGGGCGTTTATCTGGTGGAAACTGGCCGATGATCGTCCGGCTCAGGCCAAGTGGCTGAGCGATCAGGAAAAGCACGATCTGGAAAGCGCTCTCGCCGCCGAACAGGTCGGGATCAAAGCGGTGAAGAACTACGCCGAAGCCTTCCGTTCGCCGAAGGTGATCATTCTGGCGCTGCAGTTTTTTTGCTGGAGCATCGGCGTCTACGGCTTCGTGCTGTGGCTGCCGTCGATCCTCAAGGCCGGCGCGCAAATGGACATGATCGAAGCCGGCTGGCTGTCGGCGTTGCCGTATCTGGCGGCGGTGATCGGCATGCTCGCGGTGTCGTGGGGCTCGGACAAACTGCAGAAGCGCAAACGCTTCGTCTGGCCGCCGCTGCTGATCGCCTCCATTGCGTTCTACGGTTCCTACGCCTTGGGCGCGGAACATTTCTGGTGGTCGTACACACTGCTGGTGATCGCCGGTGCCTGCATGTACGCACCTTACGGGCCGTTCTTCGCCATCGTTCCGGAGATCCTGCCGGCCAACGTCGCCGGCGGTGCCATGGCGCTGATCAACAGCATGGGCGCGCTGGGTTCGTTCGGCGGCTCGTATCTGGTCGGCTATCTGAACAGTTCCACCGGTTCTCCCGGTGCTTCGTACCTGCTGATGAGCGGCGCGTTGCTGCTGTCGGTGGTGCTGACGATTTTTCTCAAGCCCGGCGCCAGTGATCGTGTCGTGGCCAAAGCCGTTGCCACGCGTCCCGTGCCGGCGCATTCCTGAAGAGATTTTTGCCCATGAAAAAGCAAGTCGTGCTGTACAAAAAACTGTCGCCAGCGCTGATGACGCGCCTGCAGCAACACTGTGACGTGACGCTGATCGAAAGCCTCGACGCCGACGGCCTGATGAAGCTGCGCGACGCCTTGCCGAGCGCCCACGGTTTGCTCGGTGCCAGCTTGAAACTCGACGCCGCGCTACTCGATCTGGCGCCGCAACTGCAGGCGATTGCCAGCGTTTCGGTGGGCGTCGACAACTACAACATCGACTACCTGAGCCGACGCAAGATCCTTCTCAGCAACACCCCGGATGTGCTCACCGAGACCACCGCCGACACTGGCTTCGCCCTGATCCTCGCCACGGCCCGGCGCGTGGTGGAACTGGCGAACATGGTGCGCAGCGGCCAGTGGCACCGCAACATCGGCCCGGCGCATTTCGGCACCGATGTGCACGGCAAGACCCTGGGCATCATCGGCATGGGTCGCATCGGCGAGGCGCTGGCGCAGCGCGGGCATTTCGGTTTTGGCATGCCGGTGCTTTATCACAGCCAGTCGCGCAAACCGGCAGTCGAGGCGCGTTTTGACGCGCAGTACCGTAGCCTTGAAGCGCTGCTGCAAGAGGCGGATTTCATCTGTCTTACCTTGCCGCTGACCGCGCAGACCGAAGGTTTGATCGGCGCCGAGCAATTTGCGCTGATGCGACCCGAGAGCATCTTCATCAATATCTCGCGCGGCAAAGTGGTGGATGAAGCGGCGCTGATCGACGCGTTGCGCCACCAGCGGATTCGCGCGGCGGGGCTGGATGTGTTCGAGCGTGAACCGCTGAATCATGACTCGCCGTTGTTGCAGCTGAATAATGTGGTGGCAACGCCGCACATGGGTTCGGCGACGCATGAGACGCGGGAGGCGATGGCCAGGTGTGCTGTGGACAATCTGCTGACGGCTTTGGCTGGGGGGAAGCCGGTGAATCTGGTGAATCCGGTGGCTTGGCAGGGCTGAGATCTTCAGTGCCTGTTTTGGCCAAATCGCTGGCAAGCCAGCTCCCACAGGGTTTTGTGTCGTTCTGAACTGTAATGAACACTGAAGAACCTGTGGGAGCTGGCTTGCCAGCGATGAGGCCGGGACAGGCAACACAAAACTGTCAGGCACTACGCGCCTGCAACAACTGCACCGCACACAACGCAATCCGCGCACAGGCATCCGCCAACTTCACCCTGTCCAGCACCAGCCCGATGCGAATATGCCCCGCCGCACTCGGCCCGAACGCTTCACCGGCCAGCACCGACACCCCGTAACCTTCCAGCAGCCGCTCGGCAAATGCCTGCGCACCAAACCCGGTCTGGCGCACATCGACCATCACGAACATCCCGCCATCCGGGCGAATCGGTTGCAACCCCGGGCAGCCGCGCAAATGCTCGCAGACCAGATCGCGGCGCAAACGATATTCCTCGCGCATCTGCGTCACCTCCGGCAGATCGCTGTGCAGCGCAATCTCCGCCGCTTTCTGCACAAAATCCGGTAGGCCAAAAAGCATGCTCAACGACAGGTTCACCAGATGCTCGGCCAGCGCTTTCGGCCCGATCGACCAGCCGATGCGCCAACCGGTCATGGCGTGGGATTTCGACAAACTGTTGATGGTCGCCGTACGTTCGGCCATGCCCGGCAGACTCGCCGGGCTGATGTGCTCGCCCTCATAAAGCAGATCGCTGTAGACCTCGTCGCTGATCAACCACAAATCGTGACGCACGCAGAGCGCCGCCAGTTCTTGCCAGATCAGCAGGGAAAGGCTCGCGCCGGAAGGATTATTGGGACTGTTGAGCAACATCGCGCGGGTCTTCGGCGTGATCCGCGCGGCGACATCGGCGGGGTCAACGCGAAAGCCATTTTCCGGCCGCACTGGCACCGGCACCACCGTCGCGCCGCACGCGCCGAACACGCCCTCGTAGGTCACGTACATCGGCTCGGCGACGATCACCTCGTCACCCGGATCCAGCAGGCA
The DNA here is from genome assembly GCF_055760375.1 of Pseudomonas sp. m6p. Lineage (NCBI taxonomy): Bacteria > Pseudomonadati > Pseudomonadota > Gammaproteobacteria > Pseudomonadales > Pseudomonadaceae > Pseudomonas > Pseudomonas sp. m6p. The sequence continues at coordinate 2,135,412 of NZ_CM147084.1, read as the reverse complement.
TTGAGCGACCGAATACACCGCGCATTGCGCGCCGGGCAGCACGATCACGTGCTCGGCATCCACCACTTGACCGCTGCGTCGCTGGTGGCGAGCGGCGATCAGCTTGCGCAGCGCCAGTCGGCCACGTACTTCGGAATAATGGGTATCGCCAGCCAACAGGCTGTCGATGGCGCCGTGGATGATCGGCAGCGGCGTGTCGAAATCCGGATCACCCACGCTCAGCAGCAGAATGTCGACTCCCTCGGCGCGCAACGCCAGCGCGCGGTCATGAATCTGCCAGGCCGCTGCGCCCTCCCCGGCGATGCGTTGGGTCAAGGCTGAATAGCGCATGTACGTCTCCTGATGGCGCGGTCTCCAGCCTTCACCCTAGGTCAAATCACAAACCGCGCCACCATCGCATTCAAATCCACCGCCAGACGCGACAGTTCATGGGTCGCGGCGCTGGTCTGGTTGGCCCCGGCGGCCGATTGCGTGGCCAGATCACGGATGTTGACGAGGTTGCGGTCGACCTCACGCGAGACCTGCGCCTGTTCTTCCGAGGCGCTGGCGATCACCAGGTTGCGTTCGTTGATCTGATGGATCGACTGGGTAATCTGCTCCAGTGCCACGCCAGCGGCACGAGCCATTTCCAGGGTGGTCTGGGTGCGCTGGTTGCTTTGCTGCATCGACGACACGGCTTCACCGGTGCCGTTCTGAATACCGGCGACCATTTTTTCGATTTCTTGAGTCGACTGCGCGGTGCGATGGGCCAAGGCACGCACTTCGTCCGCCACCACCGCAAAACCACGCCCGGCCTCACCGGCGCGCGCCGCTTCGATCGCCGCGTTAAGGGCCAGCAGGTTGGTCTGTTCGGCGATGGCGCGGATCACGTCCAGCACCTTGCCGATGTCACGCCCTTGCGCGGCGAGGCCTTCGATCATTTGTGCAGTGCTCTGCACGTCATGGGTCATGGTCTGGATCGCGTCGACGGTTTTCACCACCTGATCGCGCCCTTCGCGGGCGGCCTGGGTCGACTGGTTCGACGCTTCGGAGGTCGACACCGCGTTGCGTGCGACTTCTTCCACCGCGGCGGTCATTTCGTTGACCGCGGTGGCGGCCTGTTCGATCTCGTTGTTCTGCTGTTGCAGGCCACGGGAGGCTTCTTCGGTGACTGCGCTCAGCTCTTCGGCCGCGGCGCCCAACTGGGTGGCGGAGCCGGCGATCTGTTCGATGGTTTTGCGCAGATTGGTCTGCATCGTCGACAAGGCTTGCAGCAATTGTGTGGCTTCGTCTTTGCCATCCACTTCAATCGACTGGGTCAGGTTGCCGCCAGCGATGGTTTGCGCCGCCTGTACGGCACGGTTCAATGGGGTGACGATGCTGCGGGTCAGCAGCAGGGCCAGCAGGACGGTGGCAAGCGCCGCGACAACAGCCACAATGACGATGCCGGTAATGGCGCTGTCGTAATGCTCACCGGCCTGCGTGGAGGCGACTTTCGCGCCTGCAGCGTTGATTGCGATCAGCTTGTTGAGCTGTTCGCCCATCTGGTCGGTGCCGTCCTTGATCCGCGTGTTGATCAGGGTGCGCATCTCGTCGACTTTGTCCTGGCGCGACAGCTCCATCATCTGGTTTTGCGCTTGCAGGTAGTTGTCGAGTGTGGTCGCGAACGTCTGATATAACGCACGCTCTTCGCCCTCTGCCGGCAACGCGGCGTAACTGGCCTGAGCACTGCGCACCTTGTCCACCAGCACGCCGATGCGCGTTTGCGCTTCTTGCAGGCCTGCCGGGTCGCGGTTGACCAGAATCCGGAACGACAGAATCCGCAGGCGCAGAACGTTTTCCGTTACCACGCCAAGGTACGTGACGCTGGGCAGTTGATTGGTCTCCATGTCGATGGAGGCTTGGCGGATGGTCGACATGCGGTTGACGGCGAACACACCAAGGACAATCACCAACAAGGCGATAAAGGCAAAACCGAGGAAAGCACGGGGCGCGATATTCAGGTTACGCAAGGACATGGTTGGACTCTCGGATAGAGGTAACTGCGAGCGTCCTTGCCGTCATCACTGGCCCTTGAGCGGGGTCAGTCCGGCGGCACTGTTCGAGGGAATCTGTGTGCGCCTGACCTCTGTATCGGCTGGGCTTTAGGAAGATTTCGTGTAAAGCGAAAATATTTTTCAAGGTGTTTCAGCACTGAAACACTCATACGCCCCCCCTGCAGGCGCTGCCGAAGGCTGCGATCTTTGGATCTTGATCTTTAAAAACAAAATCAAAAGATCGCAGGCTTCGGCAGCTCTTACAGGGTTTGCTCAGGATTTCGCTGCCATCCGCCAGACGCGGGCAATGTCCGTCGCCCGTTCTCGCAACAAGCGTGGGGCTTCGGCGCAGGCCTGCTCCAGGGTCATCGGGCCGCTGGTGACTGCGAATGCGGCGTCGATGCCGTGCTCGTAGAGCTCCTGATAACCCTCGCCGAGCGTGCCGGCGATGACAATTACCGGGACATCGTGTTTTTTGGCGATCCGCGCCACACCAAACGGCGTTTTGCCGCGCAGGGTTTGCGCGTCGAACCGCCCTTCTCCGGTGATCACCAGATCGGCGCCGTTGACCGCTTCGGCCAGCCCCACCAACTCGGCCACCACTTCAACGCCAGCCTGAAATTGCGCACCGAGAAACGCCTTGGCCGCAAAGCCCAATCCCCCCGCCGCACCGCTGCCCGGCTCATCGCGAACATCTTTGCCCAACGCTTGCGCGCAGAAGTCGGCGAAGTGACCGAGGGCCTGATCCAGTTGTTGCACCTGTACCGGTGACGCGCCCTTTTGCGGGCCGAAAATCGCCGAGGCACCGTGCGGCCCGCACAGTGGATTGTTGACGTCGGCGGCGATGTCGAAGCGCACTTGGGCCAGACGCGGATCAAGCTCGCTCAAGTCCAGCCGCGCCAGTTGCGCCAAGGCCAGGCCGCCCGGTACCAGCACCTGACCTTGTGCATCGAGCAATTTCACCCCCAGCGCCTGCATCGCGCCGGCGCCGCCATCGTTGGTGGCGCTGCCGCCAATGGCCAGAATCACCCGTTGCGCGCCGGCATCCAGTGCGGCGCGAATCAGTTCACCGGTGCCGAAGGTGCTGGTGATGCAGGCATCGCGCTGCCCCGTAGGCACCAACTGCAAACCACTGGCCTCGGCCATTTCAATGATCGCGGTGTGGTTGTGCGGCAGCCAGCCCCACGCCGCATCGACCGGAGTGCCCAGCGGCCCGCGTACCCGAGTCCGGCGCAGTTCGCCTTCGCAGGCAGCAAGAATCGACTCCACCGTGCCCTCGCCGCCGTCGGCCATCGGACATTTGACCAGCGTGGCGTGCGGCCAGACTTGCGCCAGGCCCAGCTCAATGGCCTCGGCAACGCCTTGGGCACTCAGGCTGTCCTTGAACGAATCGGGGGCAATGACGATCTTCATGCGAATTCTCCAGTTCCAATGCGCTTCATGCTGCCAGTCGGCACGCGCATTGACGCCTGTCCGCTGCACAAGGGCGGTTGGCGTTTATTGTTCATTTCTACAAAAGCCTTGGACTTGATGCCGAATGCTCTGGCCTCATCGCTGGCAAGCCAGCTCCCACAGGGATCTTCAGTGGCTACATAACTTGTAATCACCTTGTAAACCTGTGGGAGCTGGCTTGCCAGCGATGGCGGCCTTAAGAACAACTCATACCGCCGGATCAGTCTGCGGCAGTAATTGCACCCCAAGGTACAACGCCAACATCCCGTCCAGCCGCAACGGATCAACTCCGCTGATCTCGGCAATCCGCTCCATTCGGTAACGCAAGCTGTTGCGATGAATGCCCAGCGCATCGGCACAGGCCTGGCTCTGGCCGTCGTGTTCGCACCAACTGCGCAGGGTCGCGAGCAACTGGCCGTTACCGTCCTTGGCAATCACTTTGCGCAACGGTTTGAGCAGTTCATCCAGCGCGTCGTCATTGCGATGGCGCCAGAGCATCACCGGCAAACGATAGCGATTGAGCGTCAGCAGTCGCGACTGCGGCAGCACCTCCCGCCCATACGCCAGCAGATCGCCGACCCGACGATAACAGCGACGCAAACCGGCCAGCCCATCCGCCTGCCCGCCCACGGCGATGCGCAGAATGTTCCAGCCCAGGCCATCGAGTTTTTCCAGTAAACGATCATGCTCAACCGTTTGACTTGCCGGTCGGCACCACAGCAGCGATGACTTGGCCGAACTGACGCACCAACTGTCCGGGTAGCGCGAGGTCAACCACGCACTCAGCGCCTCGACGGTTTGTCCCGGCCCTTGTTCCAGGCCCAGCTCGAACAGGTACGGCACCCGGGTCAACTGCGGCTTGAGCCCCAGTTGCTGCGCCTCATCGACCAGCCGCGGCGAGTCGCCGGCATCGCTCAACAGCAACGCCAGCAGGTCATCGCAACGCTGGCGCCGCCATTGCTGCTCGGCCTGCTGATTGCGCTGACCAACGAGCATTTCGGCAGTCATGCGCACCAGTTCGGCGTAGGTGCGCAGTTGCTCCGGCTCGCCGGTAATGCCGAGCACGCCAATCAGGCGCTGATCGAGTAACAGCGGCAGGTTGATCCCCGGCTGCACACCTTTGAGATGCATCGCCGTTTGCGCATCGATTTCCACCACGCGGCCGTTGGCCAGCACCAGTTGCGCGCCTTCGTGACGGGTGTTGATGCGCTCCGGTTCGCCACTGCCGAGGATCAGGCCCTGGCTGTCCATGACATTGACGTTATAGGGCAAAATGGCCATGGCCCGGTCGACGATATCCTGAGCGAGGTCGTGATCGAGTTCGAACATGATCGGCAAAATCCTTAAGCAACGGCGGCGGACGGTTGTTCACCCGCACAGGGTCTGGCGGCAAACCCTGTGCTCAGGCACAAAGACAATCCGGCCACAGGTGGCCGAGACTCTCAGGGCGATCAACGTTAACCTGTGCATCGCAAAAAATCATAATAAAGAGAGAGCCGCTATGTCGCAGAGCGCCGCAGCTACCCAGACCATCGACGACGGTAAAAACGCCGTCTACAAACGCATCACCCTGCGTTTGATTCCCTTCATTTTCATCTGCTACCTGTTCAACTACCTCGACCGGGTCAACGTCGGCTTTGCCAAGCTGCAGATGCTCGACGCGTTGAAATTCAGCGAAACCGTGTACGGCCTCGGCGCCGGGATCTTCTTCATCGGCTACGTGCTGTGCGGCGTACCGAGCAACCTCGCGCTGACCAAGTTCGGTCCACGGCGCTGGATCGCGCTGATGATGATCACGTGGGGCACGCTATCGACCTGCCTGTTGTTCGTCACCACCCCGACCCAGTTCTACACCCTGCGCCTGTTTACCGGTGCGGCCGAAGCGGGGTTCTTCCCCGGTGTGGTGCTGTATCTCTCGCAGTGGTTTCCGACGTTCCGCCGTGGGCGGATCATGGCGCTGTTCATGTCGGCAATTCCGGTCTCGGGCCTGCTCGGCAGCCCGTTTTCCGGTTGGATCCTCAACCACTTCGCCGCCGGCCAGGGCGGCCTGGCGGGCTGGCAGTGGATGTTCCTGCTGCAAGGCATTCCGACCGTGATCCTCGGCGCCCTCGCCTATTTCCTGCTGAGTGACAGCTTTGCCAACGCCAAGTGGCTGAGCCCGCACGAGCGCGCGGTGCTTGAAGCCGATCAGGCCGAAGACCTGGCGAACAAACCGAAAACCACCTCCGACTCGTTGCTTGCGGTATTCAAGAACCCGGCGATCTGGGCGTTTGGCCTGATCTACTTCTGCATCCAGAGCGGCGTGTACGCGATCAACTTCTGGCTGCCGTCGATCATCAAAAACCTCGGTTTCAGCGACAACCTGGTGATCGGCTGGTTGAGCGCGATTCCGTATCTGCTGGCGGCGGTGTTCATGCTGCTGGTCGGGCGTTCGGCGGACTTGCGCAAAGAGCGTCGCTGGCATTTGGTGGTGCCGATGCTGATGGGCGCCCTCGGCCTGCTGATCGCGGTGAACTTCGCCGCCAACCCGGCCATCGCGATCCTCGGCCTGACCCTTGCGACCATGGGCGCGCTGACCGGTCTGCCAATGTTCTGGCCAGTACCGACCGCGCTGTTGAGCGCGGGCGCAGCGGCCGGCGGACTGGCGTTGATCAACTCGATGGGGCAGATGGCCGGTTTCCTCAGCCCGTACCTGGTGGGTTGGGTCAAGGACAGCACCGGGTCGACCGATGCCGCGTTGTATCTGCTGGCGGGTGTGATTGTAGGCGGGAGTTTGCTGGCGCTGCGTATGACGCGCACTCTGCGGGCTTAATCATCACGCTTTAAGATCAAAAGATCGCAGCCTGCGGCAGCGCCTACAGGAAAACGCGTATTTCCATGTAGGCGCTGCCGCAGGCTGCGATCTTTTTTCTTTACTGATTGCAACGCCCGAACTTGCCAATCACGTAAAAATCCCGCAAAAACGCACAGATCTTTAAAGGATTTTTACCAATGAGCTCGATTCTCGATCTGGAGATCTTCGTCCGCGTGGCCGACTCCGGCAGCATCTCCGCCGCTGCCCGCGCGCTGGAACTGACGCCGGCCGCCGCCAGCATTGCGTTGAAGCGCCTGGAAACCCGTCTCGGCATTCGCCTGCTCGCGCGCTCCACCCGCAGCATGCGCTTGACCGAAGAAGGTCGGCGCTATCTCGACAGTGTACGCATCGCCTTGTCCGCCCTGGCCGAAGGCGAACAAGCGCTCAAGCAACACGGCGAAGGCCTCAGTGGGGTGCTGCAACTGGCGGCGCCGTCGGATTTCGGGCGCAACGTATTGTTGGCATGGCTGGATGAATTCAAACGCGAACACCCGAATATTCAATTGCAACTGCTGCTCAACGATCGGCACGCCGATCTGTTTCGCGAAACCGTGGATGTCGCGTTGCGCTTCGGCGTGCCCAGCGACTCGACGCTGGTGGCGCTGCCGATTCTGCCGGCGCATCGACGAGTAGCCTGCGCCAGCCCGGACTATCTGGCTCGCCATGGTACCCCGCAACATCCCGGTGAACTGAACGAGCACAGCGCCCTGCTCTATTGGCGCAACGGCCGGCCTTACAACACCTGGCGCTTCAGTCGCGAGGACGAAACGCTGGAAGTTGAAGTCCACGGTGACTATCTCAGCGATGACGGCGAAGTCGCGCGGCGCTGGGCGCTGGCCGGGCATGGCATTGCCTACAAGGCGTGGCTGGACATCGCCGAGGACGTGCGCGGCGGACGCCTGCTGACGCTGTTCGATGACTGGCATGGCGAGAGCGTGCCGTTCAATCTGCTCTGCCCGCATCGGGTCCAAGTGTCCGAACGCGTTCGAGTGCTGCAGGCGTTTTTGCAGACGCGTTGCGCGGCACTAAGCCGATAATTCACTTTGCCCCGGCGGACGCTTCTGGTATTTGATGGAAGCTTTCCCACCGATAAAAGGATTTCGGCATGAGCTATCGCACACTGGGGCACTCGGGGTTGCAGGTGTCCACCCTCACCCTCGGCACGATGATGTTTGGCGAACAGACCAGCGCCGAGGATTCGCTGCGCATCATCGACAAGGCCTGGGATCAGGGCATCAATTTCATCGACACCGCGGACGTCTACACCAACGGCCGCTCGGAAGAAATCGTCGGAGAAGCGATTGCCCGCCATCGTCACGAATGGGTGTTGGCAACCAAGGTCGGTTTCGGCCCGGTGGATGGCGTGCCGAACCGCAGCGGTTTGAGCCGCAAACACATCTTCAACGGTCTGGAAGCCAGCCTCACGCGCCTGGGTACCGACTATCTCGACATCTATTACCTGCACCGCGAGGACCACAACACCCCTCTGGAAGTAACCGTGTCGGCGATTGGCGATCTGATTCGTCAGGGTAAAATTCGCTATTGGGGCTTGTCGAACTATCGCGGCTGGCGCATCGCCGAGGTGATTCGCATCGCTGACAAGCTCGGTATCGACCGCCCGGTGATCAGCCAGCCGCTGTACAACATCGTCAACCGCCAGGCCGAGACCGAACAGATCACCGCCGCGCAGACCTATGGCCTCGGCGTGGTGCCTTACAGCCCGCTGGCCCGTGGCGTGCTCAGCGGCAAATACGCACCCGATGTCACTCCGGATGCCAACAGCCGCGCCGGACGTCAGGACAAACGCATTCTGGAAACCGAATGGCGGGTTGAATCGCTGCGCATTGCTCAGCAGATCCAGCAATACACCCAAGGCCGTGGCGTGGGCATGGTCGAATTCGCAATTGCCTGGGTGCTGAACAACAGTGCGGTAACTTCGGCGATCGTCGGGCCGCGCACCGAGCAGCAGTGGGATGCTTACACCAAGGCGCAGGCGGTGCAGATCACGGCGGAGGATGAAGCGTTTATCGACTCGCTGGTGACCCCGGGGCACGCGTCGACACCGGGGTTCAATGATGTGAGCCATTTTGTGTCCGGCCGTAAACCGCGTCATAGCTAATACCGCCGCCCTGTAGGAGCTGCCGCAGGCTGCGATCTTTTGATTTTAAAAGCTCAAAAGCAAAAGATCGCAGCCTGCGGCAGCTCCTACAGGGCGGCAGCCGGTTCAGAATGTGGGAAATATTGAGCACTCGGCCAATATTCAGAACAAAAACCACGTATCCTGCGCGCCCTGTTTGATCACCCATCCGCGAGGACAGTTTGTCTAAAGGTATCGCTCTATCGGTTTCAGCTTCGGTGCTGTTTGCCGTCATGTATTACTACACCTCGCTGCTCACTCCGTTGAGCGGCGTGGAAATCTTCGGCTGGCGGATGCTGCTGACTGTGCCGTGCATGACCGTGTTCATGCTGGTTTCCGGTGAATGGCGGCGGGTGCTGGAATTGCTGCGGCGCGTGGCCGGTTCTCCGAAGCTGACAGGTGGCCTGATCGTTTCGGCAGCGTTGCTCGGCGTGCAGTTGTGGCTGTTCATGTGGGCGCCGCTCAACGGTTATAGCCTCGACGTGTCGCTGGGCTATTTCCTGCTGCCGCTGGCGATGGTGCTGACCGGGCGCATCGTCTACGGCGACAGCCTGTCGTACCTGCAGAAAATCGCGGTGTTCTTTGCCACGCTGGGTGTGGCGAACGAGCTGTATCGGGTCGGCGGTTTTTCCTGGGCGACCCTGGTGGTCGTTGTCGGTTACCCGCTGTACTTCGTGCTGCGCAAACGCCTGAAGACCGACAACCTCGGCGGTCTGTGGGTCGACATGACGCTGATGCTGCCAGTGGCGTACTGGTTTGTACGCGGTGGCGAGCAAGGCTTTGCCGTGTTCGATCAGTATCCGGGCTTGCTCTGGCTGATCCCGCTGCTCGGTTTGATCAGTGCCTCGGCGCTGGTGGTGTACATCATTGCCAGCCGCTTGTTGCCATTCAGCCTGTTTGGTCTGCTCAGTTACGTCGAGCCGGTATTGCTGCTCGGTGTCGCGCTGTTGCTCGGTGAAAGTATCAAGGCCGGTGAATGGCTGACTTACATCCCGATCTGGCTGGCGGTGGTGGTGCTGGTGTTTGAAGGCTTCAAGCACTTGATGCGGCAACGCCGCTCTTAAAAGCAAAAGATCGCAGCCTTCGGCAGCTCCTACATTGGATACATTCTCTGTAGGAGCTGCCGAAGGCTGCGATCTTTTGATCTTGAAAAAACCTGGCATAAGCCAGGCTTTTTTATGGCTTACTCGGTCGCGAGTACACCACGGCGCACCTGGTCACGCTCGATCGATTCGAACAGCGCCTTGAAGTTGCCCTCGCCGAAACCATCGTCGCCCTTGCGCTGGATGAATTCGAAGAACACCGGCCCCATCAGGGTTTCCGAGAAGATCTGCAGCAGCAGACGCTTGTCATCCGGGTTCGACGAGCCGTCGAGCAGGATGCCACGCGATTGCAGTTGATCCACCGGCTCGCCGTGGTTCGGCAAACGGCCTTCGAGCATTTCGTAGTAGGTGTCCGGCGGCGCGGTCATGAAGCGCATGCCGATCTTCTTCAACTGATCCCAGGTCTTGACCAGATCGTCGGTAAGGAACGCCACGTGCTGGATGCCCTCGCCGTTGAACTGCATCAGGAACTCTTCGATCTGCCCGGCGCCCTTGGACGACTCTTCGTTCAGCGGGATGCGGATCATGCCGTCCGGTGCGGTCATCGCTTTCGAGGTCAGGCCGGTGTATTCGCCTTTGATATCGAAGTAGCGGATCTCACGGAAGTTGAACAGCTTCTCGTAGAAGTTGGCCCAGTAGGCCATGCGGCCGCGGTACACGTTGTGGGTCAGGTGATCGATGATCTTCAGGCCGGCACCGACCGGGTTGCGGTCAACGCCTTCGATGAACACGAAATCGATGTCATAGATCGAGCTGCCTTCGCCGAAACGGTCGATCAGGTACAGCGGCGCGCCGCCAATGCCTTTGATCGCCGGCAAGTTCAGCTCCATCGGCCCGGTTTCGATATGAATCGGCTGAGCACCCAATTCCAGGGCGCGGTTGTAGGCTTTCTGCGAATCCTTGACCCGAAACGCCATGCCGCACACCGACGGACCATGCTCGGCAGCGAAGTACGACGCTACGCTGTGCGGTTCATTGTTGAGGATCAGGTTGATCGCGCCCTGGCGGTAAAGGTGCACGTTCTTGGAACGGTGGGTCGCGACTTTGGTGAAGCCCATGATCTCGAAGATCGGCTCCAGGGTGCCAGGAGTCGGCGATGCGAACTCGATGAACTCAAAGCCCATCAGGCCCATTGGGTTTTCGTATAAATCTGCCATGGTGACGCCTCATCATTCTTATCAATTAACCAGAGTTAGTTGTCAGTAATGCTGAGACCGGCGGGTGGTGCGCAGGAGATGCCTCGCACACTGCGGGCGAGGAAGTCACCGTAGATCAGTTGAAACCCGAATATCTTCATTGTCGACCCAAGGCTCTTGCGGGCGAGGCTTCTGCTGCCAGAAGACGTTTATTATTGTATGCGTAACCGGATTCTACACAGCGTAAATAGGGTTGTCTGCCCTCTCTATAAAATCCGCCTTTTTCGCATCGGTGCAAGGGGTTTGTTGCACAGGTAAATTCCCGCCAGCACCAGCGCGCCGCCAAAGCACAGAGTCAAGGTCAGTTGCTCGCCAAGCAACAGCGCGCCGAGCAGCACTGCGGTCAGTGGATTGAGGGCAATGAACACGCCGGAACGGGTCGCACCGATTTTGCGGATGCCGTCGTAGTAGCCGATGTAAGCCAATGCCGAGCCGAACACACCGAGGTAGCTCAGGCTCAGCCATTGCGGCGTGTCGAGATTGAGCAAGGCTGCCGCGCTCATCTCGCCACGCAATGTCGCCAGCACCAACAGCATCACGCAGCCGATCAATACCGAAAACGTCACCGTCTGCAGCGGGCCGAGTGCCTGATTCAACTCGCGGGAAAACAGCGAGTAAATACCCCAGCCCGCTACGCAACCGAGAATCAACAAATCGCCGATCCAGGCATTCGGAGTAACGGCGAGCAATTGCGGGTTGCGACTGACGATCACCAGACTCGCGCCGCCAATGCACAGGGCGATGCCGGCGACTTTCACCCGGCCCAGGCGCTCCTTGAACAACAGCCAGGAAGCCAGGCCGATCACGGCTGGATTCAACGCGACGATCAACGAAGCGCGCGAGGCATTGATGTACTGCAGGCCATAAAAGAAACAGAGGTTGTAGAAAAAGATCCCGAAGAACCCCAGCAGCGTCAATTGCAGCCATTGCCGAGGCGTTGGTCGTACCAGCGGGATACGCGCAATCCATACAAACCCGAGCAACGCCACGCTGGCGAGCAGGAAGCGCAGGCTGGCGGCGAACAGCGGGCTGAGGCTGCCCGCCAGAAAACGCCCGGCGACAAAGGTCCCGCCCCAAATCATGGTCACGGCTGCCAGCGTCAGATAAACCGACCGATCAGAAACGTTATTGCGAGTTTGCTCCACGTTGCGCATGACGCTCCAAACCAGAGAAGCCAAAGGATGGCGTATCATTTACCTCATTCCCTCTCATCGTAAAATGAGCAAACACTCATGACCCTCACGCAACTGGAGATCTTCTCACTGGTCGCGGAACTGCGCGGCTTCACCCTCGCCGCCCATCGTCTGGGGATTTCGCAGTCAGCGGTATCCCACGCCATGAAATCCCTGGAGCAGGAGTTGGGCGTCGAGTTGTTGCGCCGACACCCGTCGCAGGTGGAGCTCACCGATATCGGCGAGCAGTTGCTCCAGCGCGCACGCGCCATGCTCGGCCTGGCCAACACTCTGCGCCAGGAGGCGGCCGATGCGCGGGGTATGAAAAGCGGTACGCTGCGCATTGGCTCGTTCGGCCCGACGGCGTCGATCAAATTGCTGCCGAAAATTCTTCAGCGCTATCGCCAAGTCCATCCCGGCATAGAAGTGCACATCGATGAGGGGCCGGACCGGCAGGTGCTGCAGTGGCTGGAAGAGCGGCGAATCGACGTCGGTTTCGTGGTGTTGCCCGAGGAGCGCTTCGACACTTTTGCGCTGGTCGAAGACCAGATGGTTGCCCTGCTCCCGCTCGGTCATCCACTGGCCGCAAGCGCGGCGCTGAGCCTTCAGGATTTATGTGCCGACCCCTTTGTGCTGACCGAGGCCGGTTCAGCGGAACTGGTTTCACGCCTGTTCACTGCCGCGCGGCTGCAACCGAACATTCGCTACCGCTGCTCGCAATTGCTCAGCACCCTTGACGTCGTCAGCCGGGGCGATGCAGTCACGGTCGTCGCCGAAGGCTCATTGCCAGACGATCCAGCGCCGCGCTACGTGAAGAAGCCGCTGTCGCCGGCGGTGCAACGTCTGATCGGCCTCGCTGTTCTCGATCAGCGTCAGGCTTCGCCCGCCACGCGGGCATTTATCGAACTCGCCAAGCAGATCAATCAGCCGTGAGCGGCACAAGCGCCAGCAGCCATCTATCATCCCTTCTGACTCCGCTGTTCTTCACCGGTGCGCCTTTGCCAGGCCTGCATTCGAGCGTTCCACCTCATCGCAACAGGATGCGCCTATGCCCTTGACCGTCAGACCCCGCCGCAAACGTAGCGTACGCATTTTGGTGACCCTGCTTTGCGGTGTATTGCCCGTGCTGCTGGGCGGCGGGATTCTGTATATGCAAGCCGAACGGGCCTTGCAGCAGAGCACGCAAAACACCGCCGATGAGGCGTTGCGCCAATTCGAGCTGATGCTCGACAACACCGCCCAGGCCGCCAGTGAATTATTGCCCCTGGCAGGCCAGCCCTGCGAAAGCGTAAAACTGGCTTTGCGCGAACAGGTGACCCGCCGGCCTTTCGTGCGCTCGACCAACCTGGTGTGGGACAACAACCTCTATTGCAGCTCGCTGTTCGGTGATTTCAAGGAAGCCGTGAACCCGGGCGACTATGCGCAAGGCAAACTGTGGTTGATGAATGGCAACCCCGTCACGCCCGACACCGCGCTGCTGGTGTATCGGCTCAGCGAAGGTCGCGGTGGCGCGCTGACTACGCTCGATGGCTATCACTTGAGCAACATCCTGCGCCTGATCGGTCGGCAGACGCAGTTGGTGCTGCAGGTCGGCGACAACTGGCTGTCGGCCGATGGCAAAGTGCATCAGGGCGCCCTGCCGCCGCTGCCGATAGCGCAAAGTACGTTGGTGTCTTCACGTTACGCTTTCAGTGTCAGCGCAGGGTTCGCGCAAGGGCAAACGTGGCGCTACATGGCCGCCGAATACCCACCCTTGTTCAGCCTGCTGATCTTTTTCGGGGTGATCTCGGGCGCGATCGCTCACGTCCTGCAACGACGCGCCACCTCGCCCAGCCATGAAATGCTCCGCGCTCTGGAGGCCGGCGAGTTCATCCCTTACTTTCAGCCGGTGGTGCATGGTGACAGCAGGAAATGGTCCGGCACCGAAGTGCTGATGCGCTGGAAACACCCCAAGGAAGGTCTGGTGCGCCCGGACCTGTTCATCCCGTTCGCTGAACATTCGGGTCTGATCGTGCCCATGACCCGCTCGCTGATGCAACAGACTGCCGCCCTGCTTGGCCCGCTTTCTGTGGACTTCGACCAACCGTTCCATATCGGCATCAACATCACCGCCAGTCACTGCCAGGACCTGGAGCTAGTGGAGGACTGTCGCGAATTTCTCGCCGGGTTTGCCCCCGGCAGTATCAACCTGGTGCTGGAGCTGACCGAGCGCCAACTGATCGAGCCGACCGATGTCACGCACCAGTTGTTCGAGCAGTTGCACACGCTCGGCGTGATGATCGCCATCGACGACTTCGGCACCGGGCATTCAAGCCTGGGCTACCTGCGAAAATTCAATGTCGACTTTCTCAAGATCGACCAGAGTTTTGTCGCGATGATCGGCATTGATGCGCTGTCGCGGCATATTCTGGACACGATTATCGAACTCTCGGCCAAGCTTGATCTGGGTATTGTTGCCGAAGGTGTAGAAACTCCGGCACAGGCTGACTACCTGACCGCACACCACGTCAACTTCCTGCAAGGCTATCTGTTCGGAAAACCCATGCCCGGCGCTGACTTCATCGCTGCATTAAGTGATCGTTAACTAAAAATAAATTAAGCCCGACGCTTCGACCCGACGCACCAAATTGATACAAAACACCACTGTTGTTACATGACGACAAGATCAGGATTTACTCTTGGCGCATTAACTACTACAATTTTTTCAGCCTGTGCAAGATTGACAGGTGAGCCATTATCACCGAGTCGCTTCAAGGCTCTTGGCTTATAGCTTTGTTTGCGGTTGGTATCAGCCAAACACACTATTGGAGTAAAGATATTGTCCAGACTCGCTGAATTTCGTGCAGCTGAAAAGGCCCTTCAGGAACAGCTCAAGCAGCTGGAATCGCTGAAGAACGATGCCGGGCTCAAGAAAGAAATCGAATTCGAAGAAAAGCTCCAGGGGCTGATGAAAACCTACGGCAAAGGCCTGAAAGACATCATCGCCATTCTCGATCCGAACCCGTCCAAGTCCGGCTTGCAAGTGTCCGCCGCACCAAAAACCCGCCGCGCTCGCGTGGTCAAGGTTTATCAGAACCCGCACACCGGTGAACTGATCGAAACCAAGGGCGGCAACCACCGTGGCTTGAAAGCCTGGAAGGAACAATACGGTGCAGCCACCGTTGATTCCTGGTTGCGCGGTTAATCTTGCGCCAACAAACAAGCCCTGCTGTATGCAGGGCTTTTTTTTCGACAATATCTAACAAAAGCAACGATTTCCCCCGCGCTAGTTATCAATCCGCTTTAACACCCACAAGACGTGAGGCTAAAAATTCATGCCGGGATGTTGCGACGGTCACCGCTGCTAAACTTTGTGCTTAATGCCTTCGAGGTATCTAACCTGGCCGAGGTGATACAGAGGCTTAAAGTTTCAAGCTGTTTCTCACGGCGACTATTTCGTCAGCACTGGCCTTATAAATCTCAGCCTGACCCGCGTAAGAAAGTACATAAGCCTTATCCGCCCCGACCGCCGCAACCAATGTTTGCGACAACACATGTCGGCCATTTTCAGTGATCGTACAGGTGGTTTCCAGTGCGTCCAGAGCGCCGAGTTTCGCCGGGTGCACCTTATTGCACACACTCTGATAACCACCCTGGAAAAAGTCTTTCTGAATCGACTTGCGCATCTCCAGCAGCACGCCCGGCACATTGACCTGATGACCAGCTTCAACCTGAGTCATGGTCAACTCCATCACCATGACCTGATTGCCATCGGCGTCGTTTTTCACCGCACGCTGGCGCGACACCTGCGGCGGTGTGTCGGGCAATGCCTGGATTTCCCACCCCGCAGGCCAGGTGATACTCGGCTGATCGGCCCATGCCGGAGCGGCCAGCAGCGACGAGAAAAGGCAAACGAATAGCACGTTGAACGGTCGGATCATTACCAGAGGCACTCGCAGATTGAGCAGCAAAGTCTGAGGCCCGGTCGCCCCCAGAGCAAGCCGCGCATTCGGTTTGGCGATGCCGCCCCGCATGCGTATCATTGCGCCCATTCACTCGCCCCATTGTTACGGAGGGCCTATGAGCCTGCACGAACTGAACACTTTCCCCGGCGTCACTGCCACGCCAGACAGCGCAACCCGCAACTTCGTCTTCAACCACACCATGCTGCGTGTGAAGGACATCACCAAGTCCCTGGACTTCTACACCCGCGTCCTGGGCTTCTCGCTGGTTGAAAAGCGTGACTTCCCGGAGGCCGAATTCAGCCTGTACTTCCTCGCCCTCGTCGACAAGTCGCAGATCCCGGCCGACGCCGCGGCCCGCACCGAGTGGATGAAGTCGATTCCCGGCATCCTCGAACTGACTCACAACCACGGCACCGAAAACGACGCCGACTTCGCTTATCACAATGGCAACACCGACCCGCGCGGTTTCGGTCACATTTGCATTTCGGTGCCGGACATCGTTGCGGCTTGCGCGCGCTTTGAAGAGCTGGGCTGTGACTTCCAGAAGCGCCTGACCGATGGCCGCATGAAAAGCCTGGCGTTCATCAAGGACCCGGATGGCTACTGGGTTGAAATCATTCAGCCTGCGCCGCTGTAAAAAGATCGCAGGCCTCGCCAGCTCCTACACATCCTCTGTAGGAGCTACCGCAGCCTGCGTTCTTTTGCTTCACCCATAAAAAAACCCATGATCGCTCATGGGTTTTTGCGTTTCAGCGACTGATGCTTACGCCGGCGCAGAAGTGCGGATCAAGTGATCGAACGCGCTGAGGGAAGCCTTGGCGCCCTCGCCCACTGCAATCACGATCTGCTTGTACGGCACGGTGGTCACGTCACCCGCCGCGAAGATCCCCGGGATCGACGTCTCGCCACGGTTGTCGACGATGATCTCGCCACGTGGCGACAGCTCGATGGTGCCTTTGAGCCAGTCAGTATTCGGCAGCAGACCGATCTGTACGAAGATCCCTTCCAACTCGACGTTGCGCAGTTCGTCAGTCTTGCGATCCTTGTAACGCAGGCCGTTGACCTCCTCGCCATTGCCGGTGACTTCAGTGGTTTGCGCACTGGTGATCACGGTGACATTTGGCAGGCTGTGCAGTTTGCGTTGCAGCACCGCGTCGGCACGCAGTTGCACGTCGAATTCCAGCAACGTCACGTGGGAAACGATACCGGCCAGGTCGATGGCCGCTTCGACGCCGGAGTTACCGCCGCCGATCACCGCCACACGCTTGCCTTTGAACAGCGGACCGTCGCAGTGCGGGCAGTACGCCACGCCCTTGTTGCGGTATTCCTGCTCACCCGGCACGTTCATTTCACGCCAGCGTGCGCCGGTCGCCAGGATCACGCTCTTGGCTTTCAGGGTCGCGCCACTGGCGAAATGGACTTCGTGCAGCTCGCCGTTCTTGCCCGGGATCAGCTTGTCGGCGCGCTGCAGGTTCATGATATCGACGTCGTACTGCTTGACGTGTTCTTCCAGCGCCGTCGCCAGTTTCGGGCCTTCGGTTTCCTGCACGGAAATAAAGTTCTCGATGGCCATGGTGTCCAGCACCTGACCGCCGAAGCGCTCAGCCGCAACCCCGGTGCGAATGCCTTTGCGGGCGGCATAGATAGCAGCCGAAGCACCGGCCGGGCCACCGCCAACTACGAGGACATCAAAGGCTTGTTTGGCGCTGATCTTCTCGGCCTGACGCTCGACGGCGCCGCTATCGAGTTTGGCGAGGATTTCTTCCAGGCCCATGCGGCCCTGACCGAAGTTTTCACCGTTGAGGTAAATGCTTGGCACGGCCATGATCTTGCGATCGTTGACTTCGTCCTGGAACAGCGCGCCATCGATGGCGACGTGACGGATGTTCGGGTTCAGCACGGCCATCAGGTTCAACGCCTGGACCACGTCCGGGCAGTTCTGGCACGACAGTGAGAAGTAGGTTTCGAAGCTGAACTCGCCCTTGAGCGAGCGGATCTGTTCGATGACTTCAGCACTGGCTTTCGATGGGTGGCCACCGACCTGCAACAGGGCCAGCACCAGCGATGTGAATTCGTGGCCCATCGGGATGCCGGCGAAACGCAGGCTGATGTCGGCACCTGGGCGGTTGATCGAGAACGACGGCTTGCGGGCATCGGTGCCGCTGTCGATCAGGGTAATTTGGCTCGAAAGACTGGCAACGTCTTTCAGCAGGTCAAGCATTTCCCGGGATTTCGCACCGTCGTCGAGGGAAGCAACGATCTCGATCGGCTGGGTGACCCGTTCCAGGTACGATTTCAACTGGGCTTTAAGATTGGCGTCCAACATACGGGCGATCTCCTGTGTGTTTATTCAAGGCGAAAAAAAGCCCGAGCGAATTTCGCCCGGGCTTTTTCAATGGGCGGTGCAGCTTACTGAAGTAGGTGCGGAGTCCCGCCCTGTGTTGCGTGTCTCACAGACTCAGATCTTGCCGACCAGGTCCAGGGACGGAGCCAGAGTGGCCTCGCCTTCTTTCCACTTGGCTGGGCAAACTTCGCCTGGGTGAGCAGCAACGTACTGAGCAGCCTTGATCTTGCGCAGCAGCTCGGAAGCGTCACGGCCAACGCCGCCATCGTTCAGTTCAACGATTTTGATCTGGCCTTCAGGGTTGATCACGAAGGTGCCACGGTCAGCCAGACCAGCTTCTTCGATCAGCACGTCGAAGTTGCGGGAGATGACGTGGGTCGGGTCGCCGATCATGGTGTATTCGATTTTGCCGATGGCTGGCGAAGTGTTGTGCCAGGCAGCGTGGGCAAAGTGGGTGTCGGTCGAAACGCTGTAGATTTCCACGCCCAGTTTCTGGAACGCAGCGTAGTTGTCGGCCAGGTCTTCCAGCTCGGTTGGGCACACGAAGGTGAAGTCGGCTGGGTAGAAGAACACTACGGACCATTTGCCTTTCAGGTCAGCGTCCGAGACTTGTACGAAGTCGCCGTTTTTGAATGCGGTAGCTTTGAACGGTTTTACTTGGCTGTTGATGATAGGCATTGATGACTCTCCGTCAGGGTTGTGAATTCGATGGGTGAATCCTACCCACTCACTCGACGGATGGCTCATTGGCAAACCTGATGCTGCTGATTTGTTTTCGCTATTAGCTGACTGTATTAATAGAAGAAAACCATATCTACGACGAAGCCGGCTTATCCGTAATCCGAGCCATCCCGTGAAAGGGGCTCGCTTCAACATAGCGCATAGCTGACTTCATATCCTTCCAGCCGACATAGCTCATCAAGGATTTCAGATCCCAGCCACTTTGATGCGCCCAGGTGGCAAAGCCGCGACGCAGGGAATGGCTGGTGTAGCGCTCGGCCGGGATGCCGGCGCGCTCCAGCGCCTGACGCAGTAATGGAATGACACTGTTGGCGTGCAAGCCCTCCTCGCTCAGATGTCCCCAGCGGTCGATGCCGCGAAACACCGGACCGCGTACCAGCGCCGCCTCGGTGATCCAGTCGATATAAGCCTGCACCGGGCACAGCTTGAGCAGCGCCGGTGCCTGATAGGTCTGCCCGAGGTTCTCGCGGTCGCCCTTGCTGCGCGGCAGGTACAGGGTGATGCCGCTGCCGGCGTGCGCTTGCACATGCTCGATCTGCAAACGGCACAGCTCATCGCTGCGAAAGCCGCGCCAGAAACCCAGCAGGATCAGCGCCCGGTCGCGACAGGCCTTGAGCAACTGCGGGCGATCTTGCTGCTGCCGCGCACTGCGGACTTCCTGTTCAAGCCAGTCGACCACTTGCTGCAGATCGTGCAATTGCAGCGGCTCGGCCTGTTTTTCCTGCGCCGGATGCAGTGCGCGAATGCCTTTGAAGACCTTGCGCACCACTGGCGCCTTGGTTGGGTCGGCAAAACCCTGACTGTTGTGCCACTGCGCCAGCGCCGACAAACGCAGCTTCAGCGTATTGATCGACAGCACGCCAGCATGCTCGACCAGATAACGCGCAACGCTATCGGCCGTCGCCGGCAGGAATCCACCCCACTTGACTTCAAAGTGTTCAATCGCCGAACGATAGCTGCGGCGGGTGTTGTCACGGGTGGCGGCTTGCAGATAGCGATCAATCTCGCTCATGGACAGTGTTCTCGCTGGCGTACTGATTCAGGGCGCAAAAAAGCAATTTAATCACCTGACATTGGGTAATACCAGTATATCCCGCCTGTGAATAATCAAGCATTTAACTTTATTTTCAGCGTGGTACACTGCGTACTTTGGTGGCATGTACCACAGTACGAAACGGTAGGAATTCACATGGCCCGTGGCGGCGTAAATAAGGCAGTGGTGCAGATCGCGCGCGCAGCGATTCTGGCCCGAGGCGAACACCCCAGCATCGATGCAGTACGCATCGAACTGGGCAACACCGGTTCGAAAACCACGATCCATCGCTATCTGAAAGAGCTGGATGACGGCAGCCAACCGGTCGAAGCGTCCGCGGAACCGATCAACGATGAGCTGACGGCGCTGGTCTCACGCCTCGCCCAGCGCCTGAAAGAACAGGCACAAGAGCCCATCGAGCAAGCGCGCGAGCAGTTCGAAGAGCAGCGTGAAACGCTGGAAGCGGAACTCAAACAGGTACGCCAGGCACTCGAACAACTGGAGCATCAGCACGACATCCAGGGCGCAGCACTGGCCCGGGAGTCCGAGGCGTTGAAAGAAACCCGCTCGATGCTGCAGACCGAGCAAACCCGCAACGCCGGACTCAATCAGGCACTGGCCGACTTCGAGTTGCGCCTGCAAGACAAGGACGAGCAGATCCGCTCGCTGGAAGAAAAACATCTGCACGCCCGCGATGCTCTCGAACATTATCGCAATGCCACAAAAGAGCAGCGCGAGCAGGAACAGGCACGTCACGAAGGCCAGCTTCAGCAATTGCAGATGGAGCTACGTCAGGCGCAACAAAGTGCGCTGGTGCGTCAGGACGAGATCACCCAGCTGCACCGCGACAACGAACGTCTGCTCACGGAAAACCGTGGAACTCAGCGCGAACTGAGCCTGATGCAGGATCAGCTCAAGCACAGCAACCAGCGTCAGGATCAGTTGCTGGAGCAAGCCACTCGCGTCGACAACGAACGCACCCTCCTCCAGGAACGCCTGCGCGTGGCCCTGCTGGAAAGTCAGACGCTGAAACAGGATGCCGACGAACAGCGGCAGCTCAATCAGTCACTGGAAAAGGAACTGACCAAGACTCAGGCCAGCCTCGAGGACAGCTTGCGTCTGGCGGCTACCGTTGCGGCAGCGCCAGACACAGCCAAGGCGAAAGACGCTTAAGCGCCGACCGGCGTACGCATAGTGACGAACTCTTCGGCGGCCGTCGGGTGCACCCCGATTGTGTCGTCGAAGTCACGCTTGGTCGCGCCAGCCTTCAGCGCGATCGCCAAGCCTTGGACGATCTCCCCCGCGTCCGGGCCGACCATGTGGCAACCGAGGACTTTGTCGGTCTTGCCGTCGACCACCAGTTTCATCAGGGTTTTCTCCTGACATTCGGTCAGCGTCAGCTTCATCGGACGGAAGCGGCTCTCGAAAATCACCACTTCGTGGCCCGCTTCCCGCGCTTCCTCTTCGGTCAGGCCGACAGTGCCGATGTTCGGCAGACTGAACACCGCCGTCGGGATCATCTTGTAATCCACTGGACGATATTGCTCCGGCTTGAACAAGCGCCGCGCCACCGCCATGCCTTCGGCCAGTGCAACCGGCGTCAGTTGCACGCGACCGATGACGTCACCCAACGCCAGAATCGATGGTTCACTGGTCTGATACTGCTCGTCGACCTTGATAAAGCCCTTGTCTGTCAGCTGCACATCAGTGTTTTCCAGGCCCAGATTGTCCAACATCGGACGGCGGCCCGTGGCGTAGAACACGCAGTCGGCTTCCAGTACGCGGCCATCCTTGAGGGTCGCCTTGAGGCTACCGTCAGGCTGCTTGTCGATGCGCGCGATGTCGGCGTTGAATTGCAGATCCATACCGCGCTTGGTCAGCTCTTCCTGCAAATGCTTGCGCACCGAACCATCGAACCCACGCAGGAACAGATCACCGCGATACAGCAGCGTAGTGTTCGCGCCCAGGCCGTGGAAAATCCCGGCAAACTCGACCGCGATGTAACCACCACCGACCACCAGTACCCGTTTCGGCAGCTCTTTGAGGAAGAACGCCTGATTGGAACTGATCGCGTGTTCGTGCCCCGGAATCTCCGGAATCTGCGGCCAGCCACCCGTAGCGATCAGGATGTTCTTCGCGGTAAAGCGCTCACCGTTGACCTCGACCTCATGCGGACCGACGATTTTCGCGTGGGCTTCGTGCAGGGTCACGCCGCTGTTGACCAGCAAGTTGCGATAAATGCCGTTGAGGCGATTGATCTCGCGGTCTTTGTTGGCGATCAGGGTCGCCCAGTCGAAATTGGCTTCACCCAGACTCCAGCCGAAACCGGACGACTGTTCGAAGTCTTCGGCGAAATGCGCGCCGTACACCAGCAGTTTCTTCGGCACGCAGCCGACGTTGACGCAGGTACCGCCCAGATAACGACTCTCGGCCACCGCCACTTTCGCGCCGAAACCGGCCGCGAAGCGCGCTGCACGTACACCGCCGGAACCGGCACCAATCACATAAAGGTCAAAATCGTAGGCCATTGCTATCTCCTCGGCAGGCCAACAGCATACCCGCCGCCGTCCATTGGGCAAGCGCCGTGAGCAGCTTTTCGCCCGTCTCGGCGAAGTCGGGAAATATCTCCAAATAATAATATTTCTTGTTTGATACTAAATCGTCGGGCTGCACCTCGTCTTTGAACCAACGGATTTTTTCCCTCGAAGACAAGGAGTCTGCTGCGATGTTCGCGCCCATTACCCGTTCCATGACCCTGACTGTCGGCTTGTTCAGCATGGCGTTGAGTCCCGATCTGCTGGCTGAAACCGACCCTGAAACAGCGCCACAATCCGCCGCCCAGGCGCTGGAACTGGACGCCACCAGCGTCAGCGCCGAAGGCCTCGGCGTTAACACTGAAAACACTGATTCCTACACCACTGGCGCGATGAGCACCGCGACGCGGCTGAACCTGTCGATCAAGGAAACCCCGCAATCGGTGTCCGTGGTCACGCGCCAGCAGATGGATGATTTCAAGCTCGGTACCTTGTCCGAAGCCATGCGCCAGACCACCGGCATCGTCGTGCAACACAACGACTCGGACCGAGTCAGCTATTCGGCGCGGGGTTACCCGATCAACAATTTCCAGATCGACGGCATGCTCAACACCTTCGGGCGCATGAAGTCGGATTCGGACACCATCATCTACGACCGCATCGAAGTGGTCCGCGGCGCGACCGGCCTTACCACCGGCGCCGGTGATCCCTCCGCCACCATCAACATGGTGCGCAAACGCCCGACTGCCCAGTGGCAGGCACTGGCCGGGGTCAGCGGTGGCAGCTATGACAACTATTACAGCTATGTCGATGTTGGTGGGCCGCTGGCTTTCGACGGCCGGCTGCGCGGGCGCACGGTGCTGGCCTATCGTGACAGCCAGTCGTTCCGTGACAAATACGCGCTGCAACGCGAGGTCGGCTACGGCATTCTCGAGGCTGATCTGACCGACTCCACGGTGCTTGCCGTCGGTTACGACTATCAGGACAAGCAGGTACAAGGCACCTCCTGGGGCACCGTGCCGTACTGGAACGCCGACGGCAGCAAGGCGGGTCTTGGCCGGTCAACGAACATGGCGACCTCCTGGAGTTCCTGGCCGCTGAAGGACAAGACCGCGTTCGTTACCCTGGACCAGCAATTGGGTAATGGCTGGAAGCTGAAGGCCGCCTACACCCACCGCGAAAGTGATACCGACGGCAAGGTCTATTACGGCGGCTCCGGTTTTCCCGAGGCCGACCGCAGCGGCATGACGGCCTACATGGGGCACATGCTCGGCACGCAGAAAATGAGCGTGTACGACTTCAACCTGTCAGGGCCGTACCAGCTGTTCGGCCGCGAACACGAGATGATGTTCGGCTACGGCGAGGCGGAAAACCGCTCGACTTCGCCCTACGCCTTCAACAGCCCCCAAGCCGCCGACTACGGCAAGATCCGCGACTGGAAATACATGGGTGACATCGGCAAATTCGCCGACACCGTTACCGGCCTGCCGGGCGCGCGAGGCATCACTCGGCAAAAGGCCGGTTACCTCGCGACCCGCCTGAGCCTGACCGATGAGCTGCATGCCGTCATCGGCAGCCGCTATGGCAGTTGGGACGAATCCAGCACCGATTACTACTATGAGGCGCAGCAAAAACTGAGCAGCACCGATGCCACCCATCAGCGTCAGAACGATATCTGGACGCCCTACGCCGGCCTTCTTTATGACCTGACGCCGGAGTACACGGCTTACGTGAGCTACACCGACATTTTCAAACCGCAGAGTAAACGCGACAGCAACCGCAATTACCTCGACCCCGTGGTTGGCAGCAACTACGAAGTCGGGCTCAAGGGCAGCCTGCTCGACGAACGCCTGAACCTGGCAACGGCAGTGTTCTGGAGCAAACAGGACAACGTCGCCGAGCGCGACAACTCGGTGCCCCCAGACCCGGTGAGCGGCGAGGAGTTTTTCAAGTCCGGCGGCAAGGGCAACAAGGTCAATGGCTTCGAGGCCGAAGTGTCCGGGGAAATTCTCAGCGGCTGGAACATGACCGCCGGGTACACCTACACCCATTCCGTCGACGGTGAAAAACAGCGCAGCAACACTGCTCAACCGCTGAACATGCTGCGGCTGTCCACGGCCTATCGCTTGCCGGGCAACTGGCACGCACTGACTGTCGGTGGCGCGGTGAACTGGCAGAGCGACGTCTATGGCGCGGCCAACCGCCCGATTGGGCGCGGCGCCAACGGCCGAATCATCACCGAACCGGCGCGGATCAATCAGCAGGCCTACAGCGTGGTCAAGCTGATGTCGCGTTATGAATTCGACAAGCACCTGTCGGCATCGCTGAACGTCGATAACCTGTTCGACAAGAAGTATTACGACAACGTCGGCTTCTACAACGGCGTGTACTGGGGCGACCCGCGCACGGTAACGCTGAGCCTGGACTGGAAGCTCTGACCAATCCAATCCAATCCAATCAAACCAAACCCTGTGGTGAGGGGATTCATCCCCGATGGGTCGCGAAGCGGCCCCACGCTCGAGGTGACGCACAATGCGTCACCCAATCCCCTCACCACCGCCGTTAACCCCGAGTTAATGCCGTGCCGGGACACTGTGCCCCGAGATCTGCTTCATGGACGAACGGCTCCCACGTTTTTCAGTAGGAGACACCATGAAAACCACCACCGCCATTCTTGCCGGGCTACTCGCCCTCGGTTCCGCCAGCGCCTTTGCCGAGGGCGGCGCCGAACGCATGCGGCATTACTACGACAACTTCCCGGTCCACCACGCGCCAAGCGAACAGCCGACCGATAGCAAAACAGCGGAACTGCAGGTTCCGAACGATCAGACCGCGCAAGTCACCGAGTCTTATCGCGACTGATTCACCGAGCAACCGATGGACCTCCGATGGCTCCGCTCTGGCCTCGGAGACGACAGTTGGGCGCCCTGTGCGGGGCGCCTTTTTTTATGCCTGCAGATCCTTGATCCAGAACAGCATGCGGCCATGTTCCGGGTCGAACATGCCGGGGGCGAAGCCGAACTTTTGATAGGCGTTCTGCGCCACCGCATTGCCTTCGAGCACTTCCAGGGTGATCTTGCAGCAGCCGCGCTGGCGGGAAATCTCCTCGACCTTGCGCAGCATTTTCTGGCTCAGCCCGAGGCCGCGAAATTTCGCCAGCACTGACACATCGTGAACATTGACCAGCGGTTTGCAGGCAAACGTCGAGAACCCTTCGAAGCAGTTCACCAGCCCTGCCGGCTCACCACCGACGAACGCCAGCACGCTGAACGCGTGGGGCCGGCGGGCCAGCTCTTCAGGTAGACGACGCAGCAGCTCGGGGGCAATCGGCTGACCGCCGCCCATCGGATCTTCTGCGTAGTGATTGAGCACAATGCCGATGGCTTCGGCGTGCAGTGGATTGGTGTAGCTGGCTTGCAGCACAAGTATTTCTGCGGAATCCATTTCCATCCCCGATCAAAGCCCCGGCGTGCAAGGTGCGCACCTGAAAGGCACCTCGACCTTAACGCGAGGCTGCCTGGGTCACAACCGGAGAAACGCTGATAGCAAACGCCTGCAGGAGCTGCCGCAGGCTGCGATCTTTTGATTTTCCAGCGTCAGCGCCCCCAGATCAGCTCCTCGGTCCAACCCAGTTCGGCAAAATCCTGAGCACGCAGGCCGCTCTCGCCAGCACAGAAAAACTCATCCAGCTGCGGCGGTTTCACCGTGGTCGCGCTGAGCATCGCGTGCACCTGCCCACGATGATGAATCTGGTGCTCGAACAGGTGCGACAGCATACGCAAGCGACTGTCATGCTGCGGCGTTTCCCGGGCGATGGTGACGATCCGCCCCAGATCGGCATCGCGCAGTTGCTCACAATAAGCGATCAACCGACGGTCCACGTGCGCCTGCTCTTCACGCAGCGCAGAGGCCTCGGTAAACGGCTCGTCACGGTTGAAAAACACATAGCAGTCGGGATGCGGCTCGTCACCGCGCAACTCGCGTTCCAGCGCGTCGACGTAGAACCAGTCGCACGTCAGGATGTGATTGAGGGTGAGGCGGATACTCGGAAAGAAGCTCGTTCGCGGCGCCGCCAGCTCAGTGGCGTCGAGCTGATTCCAGGCTTTGCCGAGGCGGTGATTGGCCCACGCGTTCTGGTAGGCCATGGTCAGTAAATGATGCGACAGCGGTTGGCTCATGTTCGCGCCCTCTTCGCTCAGGATTCGGCAAAACGCAGCAGCTGCATCTCCTGCAATCGGCTGAGGGTGCGCCGGAACGGGAATTCCAGATAACCCTCGGTGTACAGCGCCTCCATCGGCACCTGCGCCTCGATGTACAGCGGGACTTTACGGTCGTAACACTCGTCGACCAAGGCAATGAAGCGACGCACGCCGTCGTCGTGCACCGACAGTTGCGGCAACTCACGGTCACCGGCCACCACCTGCGCCGAGCCGTCCTCGGTGCCGCGAGCGATGCGCCCTTCGCGTTTCTGTGCGCTGAGGTTCGGCACATCGCTCAACAGAATAGCCCGATAGCGATCACACAGCGCGATGAAGTCCATCGCGGCGAACGGTTGCTCGCAGAGATCGGTATAGCGGCACCAGAGCACCGATTCGCTGGCCTGCACCACGTTCAACAGGCGATGGCCGACGGGCACTGGCTTGTTGCTGGCGGGCTGCCCGGCGTTGAGCGACTGGAAGACCTGCTGCAGCGCGCTGTCCTGCCCCGGCGCAACGACAAAATACCGCTGCAGACCTGCACCCGGATGCAGGCGATGATCCTCGGCACCGTTCACCGCCACCACTTGCATGTGCGCCTTGATCGCGGCAATCGCCGGGACAAACCGGTCACGGTTGAAGCCGTCGGCATACAGCTCATCCGGCGGCAAGTTGGAGGTGCAGACCACCACCACGCCTTCGTCGAACATCACCTGAAACAGGCGTCCGAGGATGATCGCGTCGCCGATGTCGTTGACGAACAGCTCATCGAAACACAGCACCCGCACTTGCGCCGCCAGCTCTTTTGCCAGCGCTCGCAGCGGATCGGCGATCCCGGTCAACTGGAATGAGCGCTGGTGCACCCAGCCCATGAAATGATGAAAGTGCTGCCGTCGGGCCGGCACCCGCAGGCTCTGATAGAACTGATCCATCAACCAGGTCTTGCCACGCCCGACCGGGCCCCACAAATACACGCCGGCGACCGAACGGGCACCGGCATGCAAGGCTTCATGGCATTTTTGCAGCGCCCAGACCGCATGCTCCTGGGCTTCATCCTGGATGAAACCCTTGTGCTCGATCGCGTGTTGCCAGGCGCTTAAAGGAGAGTCGAAAGTCATGCGCGGCAGTATATATCCCTGCAGGAGCTGTCGAGTGTAATGAGGCTGCGATCTTTTGATTTTGTTTTAAAGATCAAAAGATCGCAGCCTTCGGCAGCTCCTACACAGGGGTTGTGGGTGTCAGCGGTCGACTTTATGTCGGGCGGCGTAGAGGCAGAGCATTTCCATGGCCAGGGTTGCCGCTGCCAGTGACGTCACGTCCGCATGATCATAGGCCGGTGCCACTTCCACCACGTCCATGCCCACCAGATTGATTCCGCGCAAGCCGCCGAGGAT
The DNA here is from genome assembly GCF_055760375.1 of Pseudomonas sp. m6p. Classification (NCBI taxonomy): domain Bacteria; kingdom Pseudomonadati; phylum Pseudomonadota; class Gammaproteobacteria; order Pseudomonadales; family Pseudomonadaceae; genus Pseudomonas; species Pseudomonas sp. m6p. Next base: position 2,107,297 of record NZ_CM147084.1, on the reverse strand, counting down.
TTCCAGCGCCTGCACCGTGCTCAACCCGCCACACACCGGAGTGCCGGTGCCCGGGGCAAAGGCCGGATCGAGGCAGTCGATATCGAACGTCAGATACACCGGGTGGTCGCCAACCCGTGCGCGAATTGCCTCGACAATCGCCTCGCAGCCCCGCCGATGTACCTGACGTGCATCAAGCACGGCAAAGCCCTGATGATCGTCATTGGTGGTGCGCAAACCGATCTGCACCGAGCGCGCCGGATCGACCAAGCCCTCCTTGGCCGCATGCCAGAACATGGTGCCGTGATCGACACGTTTGCCGCCCTCGTCCGGCCAGGTGTCGCTGTGCGCATCGAAGTGGATCAGCGACAGCGCGCCGTGTTTGCGGGCATGGGCCTTGAGCAGCGGATAGGTAATGAAGTGGTCGCCACCAAAGGTCAGCATCGCACTGCCGGAATCAAGAATGCGCTCGGCATGCGCCTCGATGCTTTCCGGAATGGTGTGCGGCGAGCCGTAATCGAAGTCGCAATCGCCGTAGTCGATCACCGCCAGATGATCGAACGGATCGAACGCCCACGGCCAGTGGCGTTCCCAGGCGATCCCGGTGGACGCGGCGCGAATCCCCCGTGGCCCGAAGCGTGCACCCGGGCGATTGCTGGTGGCGGTGTCGAACGGCACCCCGCTGACCGCCACGTCGACGCCGCGCAAATCACGGCTGTAGCGGCGACGCATGAAACTGGTGATCCCGGCGTAAGTGCTTTCGGCGGCAGTCCCGTACAGGCTGTCACGGGTCATGGCTTGGTCGTTGAGCATCGGCACGTCCATCGGTGTGCTCCTTTGATTATTGATGGCTACGGAAAGTGGTCCACAGACGCGTGCGCTGACGCATGTCCTTGAGGCTCATGCTGCGGTCGGCGTACAAGCGCTCGCGCATTTCGGCGGGTGGATAGATGTCCGGATCATTGCGCACCGCCTCGTCCACCAGCGGCGTTGCAGCCTGATTGGCGGTGGCGAAAAACAGCGTGTTGGTCAGCTCGGCGACCGATTCGGGGCGCAGCATGAATTCGATGAACGCCCGCGCCGCCTGCGGGTTCGGCGCGTCCTTGGGAATCGCCAGGTTGTCCTGCCAGATCAACGTGCCTTCGCGCGGAATCCGGTAAGCGACCTCGTACGGTTTGCTGGCCTTGTGCGCCTGATCGGCTGCCATGCTCACATCGCCGTTGTAGGTCAGCGCCAGGCATACGCTGCCATTGGCCAAATCGTTGATCTGCCGGCCGGTGGCGACGTACAGCACTGACGGCTGGAGTTTCTGCAACAAGGCTTCGGCGGCGGCCAGATCATTTTTGTCGGTGCTGTAGGGATCCTTCCCGAGGTAATGCAGCGCCAGACCAATGACCTCCTGCGGCGAATCGAGCACAGCAATTCCGCAGTCCTTGAGTTTGCTCGCGTACTCGGGTTTGAACAGCAGGTCGAGGCTGTTCAGCGGCACGTCCGGCAAGCGCTTTTTCACCGCCTCGACGTTCAGCCCCAACCCGAGTGTGCCCCAGGTATAAGGCACGGCGTAGCGATTACCGGGATCGACGGCGGCAAGTTTTTCCAGCAGATCGGGATCAAGGTTGGCGTAACCCTTGAGGCCCTCATGGGGAATTTCCTTCAGCGCGCCCGCCGCCAAGCCACGGGCCAGCACGCTGGACGACGGCACCACCACGTCATAACCGCTGCCACCGGTCAGCAGTTTGGTTTCCAACACCTCGGACGTATCGAAGGTGTCGTAGCGCACATGAATGCCGGTCTCCTGCTCGAAACGCTGCAGCGTCTGCGCCGGCACGTAATCGGCCCAGCTGTAGAGATTGAGGGCCTTGTCCTCGGCCTGTGCCTGGATGACCACGGACAACAACAGCGCGGGAAAACATAGCTTGAATACGGGAGCCATGACGAACACCTGACCGGAGGAAGTGGTGGCAGGATGCGCCGTCGGATACATTGCAGAAATACCAAGTTTGTTAACCTGACTTTATCCGGGAGTAATGTGATGCTCGGTCAGCTTCACGACGTCGACCTGCAGTTGCTGCGCCTGTTTGTGCGGGTCGTGGAATGTGGCGGCTTCAGCGCGGCGCAAGGTGAGCTGGGCCTGAGCCAGTCGAGCATCAGCCAGCAAATGGCCAAGCTGGAAACCCGCCTCGGTTATCGTCTGTGCAGCCGGGGCAAGGGTGGGTTCAGCGTGACGCCCAAGGGCGAGCAAATGCTGATCGCGATTCGCACGCTGTTTGCATCCATCGAGACCTTCCGCCATCAATCCAACGGCGTCGCTGGACGGTTGATCGGTGAGGTGCGGCTGGGCCTTTCCGAAGCCGTCGATCAGTCGGTGCTGCTGCGGGTGGCGGATGCAATCCGGCGCTTTCGCGAACGCGACGAGTCGGTGCGCATCGAGTTGATCAGCGCGATGCCCGGGGAGATGGAGCGCCTGCTGCTGCAACAGCGGCTGGACCTGGCCATCGGTTATTTCTCACAGGTGCAGAGCGCTTTCGATTACCGCGAACTGTTCCAGGAAACCCAGCATTTGTATTGCGCGCAGGGGCATCCACTGTTCAGCATCGATGCGCCGGATGACGAGGCGTTGCAAGCCTGCGACCGGGTCGATCATCCGTATCGGTTCATGCGCCGTGGCGAGCCGTTTGCGGACCAGCGCTGTTCCGCGCGTTCGGAGCAGGTCGAAGGTACCCTCGCGTTCATTCTTTCCGGCAAGCACATCGATTATTTGCCCGATCACTATGCGCGGGTCTGGGAGGACAAGGGACTGCTGCGCGCGCTGCGGCCTGGGGAACTGAGTTTCGAAGTGGCGTTTCATCTGGCCCGGCACCGCGCACAGGTACCGGGGGATGCGCAGAAGGCGTTTGAGGAGGATTTGCTCGCCGCCTTTGTTTGAAGATCAAAAGATCGCAGCCTTCGGCAGCTCCTACATTTTGCATTCCTGTAGGAGCTGCCGAAGGCTGCGATCTTTTGATTTAAGGGAAAATCCTCCTCAAACCCAATAAAACCTGACCTTTCAGGCAATTTTTGCTCGTTGCCCTCGCCGCCCGCTTCCGGCATCCTGCGCCTCCATTTTCTGACCCGGCCCCGCCTCACGGCGCGCAAAACACCATGACCGCCTCTGAAAAAGTCCCGCGCAACAACGATCTGATCTACGGCCTCAACGACCGACCGCACTTGACCGCCACGGTGTTCGCCGCACTGCAACACGTGCTCGCGAGCTTCGTCGGCATCATTACCCCGACCCTGATCATGGGCGGCGCCCTGGGCCTGCAAAGTGAAATTCCTTACCTGATCAGCATGGCGCTGTTCGTCTCGGGCCTCGGCACGTTCGTTCAAGCCAAGCGTTTCGGCCCAGTGGGTTCCGGTCTGCTGTGCCTGCAAGGCACCAGTTTTTCCTTTATCAGTGTGATTCTCAGCGCCGGTTTCATGGTCAAGGCACGTGGCGGCGGTACCGATGAAATTCTCTCGACCATTTTCGGTGTGTGCTTCTTCGCGGCATTCATCGAAGTGGTGCTCAGTCAGTTCATCGGCAAGCTCAGGATGCTGATCACTCCGGTGGTCACCGGCACCATCATCACGTTAATGGGCCTGTCGCTGATCAAAGTGGCGATGACCGACATCGCCGGCGGTTTCGGCGCGCCTGATCTGGGCGCGGCCAGCCATGTGTTCCTGGCCGCTTTGGTGATCGGCACCATCGTTGTGCTGAACCGCGTCGACGTGCCGTTTCTGCGCCTAGGCGCCATCGTCATCGGCCTGACCCTCGGCTACGTGGTCGCGTGGCTGATGGGCACCGTGGATTTCGCCTCAATGCCCGAAGTGCCGCTGGTCAGCGTGCCGGTGCCGTTCAAGTACGGCTTCAATTTCGATTGGGTGGCGTTCGTGCCGGTGGCGGTGATCTTCCTGGTTTCGCCACTGGAAGCCGCTGGCGACCTGACCGCCAACTCGATGATTTCGCGGCAACCGGTCAAAGGCCCGCTGTACATTCGCCGGATCAAGTCCGGCCTGCTCGCCGATGGCCTCAATTCGGCGATGGCTGCAGTGTTCAACAGCATGCCGATGGTGACCTTCGCGCAGAACAACGGCGTGATCCAGTTGACCGGCGTCGCCAGCCGCTACGTGGCGTTCTTCATCGCCGGCCTGTTGGTGCTGCTGGGGCTGTTCCCGATGATCGGCGCGGTGCTGCAACTGATGCCCAAACCGGTGCTCGGTGGCGCCGAACTGGTGATGTTCGGCACTGTGGCCGTGGCCGGGATCAAGATCCTCGCCGAGGCCGGCCTGCATCGGCGCAACATGCTGATCGTGGCGATCTCCGTGGGCATGGGCCTGGGCATCGCCGCCGTGCCGGAAGTGCTGCGCGAGTTGCCGCAAGCGCTGCGTAACATCTTCGAATCGCCGATCACCGTCGGTGCGTTGTGCGCTATCGTGCTGAATATCTTCCTGCCGGAAGAATTCATTGAGCTGGAAGAAGACGATTTCGATCCGGAAGCGTCGATTCTGCAGGTCATGGAAAACCCCGATCTGCCGGCCAAAGCTGAACCTGCAAGCGCAGCGGCGGTCGCACAGTTGAACCGCTGACGCGACGCCATGAAAAAAGGGCTGAACCGGCAACGGTTCAGCCCTTTTCGTTGAGAGACTGTTTATGCGCCGCGTCCACGCCGTCATCCTGTCCCTGCTGCTGTTGTCCCTGAGCGCGTGCGCGCTGTTTCCCAACCGAGACCCGGTGAACATCAACGTGGTCGGCCTCGAACCGTTGCCGAGCCAGGATCTGGAAGTGCGCTTCGCGATCAAGTTACGGGTGCAGAACCCCAATGAAACGGCCATCGATTACAACGGTATCGCCCTGGATCTGGAGGTCAATGGCCGTCCCCTGGCCTCGGGCGTCAGTGATCAGACCGGCTCGATCCCGCGCTTCTCGGAAACCGCGGTCAGCGTGCCGGTCAGCGTTTCCGCGTTCTCGGTACTGCGCCAGACCCTCGGCCTGAGCCAGACACAAACCCTCGACAACCTGCCCTACGTACTGCGCGGCAAACTCGCGGGCGGGGTGTTCGGCACCCTGCGTTTTGTCGACAGTGGCAAGCTGAGTTTGCCAAAGGCCACTGCTGCGACGTGGTAAATGCACAATTTTGAAACCGCTCATAAATACCTGTGAGAGCTGGCTTGCCAGCGATAGGGTCGCGTCAGCCAACATCGTCGTTGCTGACAGTCCGCCATCGCTGGCAAGCCAGCTCCCACAGTTTTTTCAATCAGCCCGACGTTATGCGGTGAACCGCACGCCGGGTTTGGCGCGTTCATCAACCGACAGCTCAAACACATCCGGCCGCGCATAGTGGCCAACCACGTCGTAGTCATAGCGCGCCCGAACCAGCTCATCAGTATCGATCTCAGCCGTCAGCAACCCCGTCTCGCCACGTAGCGGACCTGCCAGCACATCGCCCATCGGCCCGACAATCACACTGCCGCCGGCAATCAACGGCCGATCCGCCGGCCAGTTGGCAATCTCCACGCCCAGCGCATTTGGCGAAGCCTGCACTTGACAGGCACTGACCACAAAGCAACGGCCCTCATGGGCGATGTGGCGCATGCTGACCTGCCACATCTCGCGCTCGTCCACGGTCGGCGCGCACCAGACCTCAATGCCTTTGGCGTACATCGCCGTGCGCAGCAGCGGCATCATGTTTTCCCAGCACACCACCGCACCGAGTTTGCCGACCTGCGTGTCGAGTACCGGCAGCGTCGAGCCGTCGCCCTTGCCCCAGATCAGTCGCTCGGTGCCAGTCGGCATCAGTTTGCGATGCTTGGCCACCAGCCCTGCCTGCGGGTCGAAATACAGCGCCGTGCAATACAACGTGCTGCCGGCACGCTCGATCACGCCGATCACCAGATTGGCCCCGGTGCGTGCCGACAAACCGGCCAGTGCTTCAGTTTCTGCCCCCGGCACGTCAATGGCGTTCGCGAAATAGCGTGCAAAGGCCTCGCGCCCCTCGGGCAGGCGATAGCCCAACTGAGTGCCAAAGCCCTCGCCTTTCGGATAGCCACCGAGCAACGCTTCCGGCATGACCACCAACGCCGCGCCGGACTCGCTGATCGCATCTTCCCAGCTGAGGATCTGTTCCAGGGTTTCACCCTTGCCACCGGGCAAGGCGCCAATCTGCAGGGCGGCGACGATTGATTTGGGCATTGCAGTCACTCCATCAGGTTCAAGTGTTGCCGATTCTGCGGCGGCGCGGGATCATGAATAAAGACCGATTCACTGCTGAATGATATGAGCCAAATGAATATCGCAACCATCGACCTCAACCTGCTGAAAGTCTTCGAAGCGCTGCATGAGGAGTCCAGCGCCAGCCGTGCGGCGCTGCGTCTGGGCGTGACCCAATCGGCGGTCAGCGCGGCATTGCGCCGGTTGCGCGACGTGTATGGTGATCAATTGTTCGTGCGCACCGGACGCGGTCTGGCACCGACGCTCAAGGCCAATCAACTGAAGCCGGTCGTCAGCGAGGCGCTGAACAAATGCCGGCAAAGCCTGGCGATGGTCGACCCGGCGGCCCATCACTATGACGGCCGTTCGGTGACGGTGGGCCTGTCGGATGATTTCGAAATAGCCTATGGCCGGCGCCTGATCGAAGAAATCGCCCGCTGTGCACCCAAGCTGCGGCTGATCTTCCGCCAGACCCACAGCCAGATCGTCGCTCGCGCCCTGATGGAGCGCAGCATCGACCTGGCGATCACCGCCGGCGGGTTTGCCGAGCGCTTGCTCAGTCGTCTGGTATTGGGTGAAGGGGATTATGCCTGCCTGGTCGATCCGGGCAGTCTGGCGCCCGGTCAACAGGGCATCGATTTGCCGGAGTTCGTCGCTCGCGAGCACATTCTGGTGTCCTCGGGCGGTTTTATCGGCATCACCGATGAGGGGCTGGCGGCGCTGGGGCTGAGCCGGCGGGTCTGCGCCTCGACCACCCACTTTGCCGCGCTGCCGCATCTGCTCAAGGGCAGCGACGCCGTGGCAACCATCCCGACCCATGCCGCCCGGGCCATTGCCCAGCTCAGCGGACTGATGCTGCTGCCCTGCCCGCTGGCGCTGCCGCGTTACCCGATCGAACTGGGCTGGCGCACCAGCACGCAGATCGACCCGGTGGTGATCAAGGTGCGTGAGGCGATTGTCGGGTGTTTCAACGCGGACTGAGGCGCATGTTACTTGTTGGCTGCCATCAGGCGATTGACTTCACTGCGCACCATGTTGGCGAATTCCGGCGGGGACATGCCATCCAGCTCGGCGCGCACCCACTCGGCCCATTTGCCCTTGCGCTTGGAGCGTTCGCCGAACAACCGCGCGGCTTCGCCTTTGGCTTTGCCCAGATTGTTCTGCCAGAGTTCGAACAGACGGGATTTCTCGTCTTCCAGCGCAGCGCGCTCGGCGAGGGATTTGTCGGCCAGATTGAAACTCATGGGGAAATACCTGCTGCGTAAAATGGCGACATCTTACACGCTCGGCGGAAATCTCCCGCGCAGGTTTTTCTTTCGCACCTAAAATCAGTGCAACTTTTCCGTCAGCGCCACACTCCATTGATCACTGTTCATCCATCTGCAAGGAGTCACCCAATGGCCCGCAAATCCCGCGTGCAAGCCGTCGAAGACCAAATCAAGGATCAGGCGTTCAGCGAACTTCAGGCTTTGATCGAAGAGTCCGACAAACTGCTCAAGAGCAGCGCCTCACTGGTAGGCGAAGAAGCCGAGACCCTGCGCGGACAAATCGCTCTGAAATTGCAACAGGCGCTGGACTCGGTCTCCAGCGTGCGTGAGCGCACCAAACCGGCGGTCGAGGCCACCGAGAGCTACATTGGCGGCCATCCGTGGCAGACCGTGGCGATTTCCGCCGGTTTTGGCCTGGTGGTGGGCTTGTTGCTCGGTCGTCGCTAAGCGACGTTCGCCAGAGCGCATTGTTCAAGGCCTGACAATAAATCTGTGGCGAGGGAGCTTGCTCCCGCTGGACTGCGCGGCAGTCCCCTATTCTCAAGCAGACAAAGGGGCCGCTTCGCAACCCAACGGGAGCGAGCTCCCTCGCCACATTGCTTATCTGACCATTATTCCCCCGCCAGCGCTCGCAACTGCGCCAGCGTCTGCTCATCCAGCACGATCCCTTCGGCCATTGATCGCGCGCGCTGCAAATGCCGACGATCGCCCGGCAAACGTTTCAACCCCACACCGTGCATCTGCCGCACCAGCTCTTCGCTGCGCTCGGCAAACGGTTGCCCGGCAGCTTTGCTTGGATCGATGACGATCAGCAACTGCCCGGTCCACGGCGTTTTGGCCCCGGGATGGTTCGACCAGTCGAATTCGAAAGAAAAGTTCCCGCCTGTCAACGCCGCGGCCAGCAGCTCGACCATCATCGACAGCGCCGAACCTTTGTGGCCGCCAAACGGCAACAGTGCGCCGCCCTCAAGAATGGCCTTCGGATCCTGCGTCGCCTGACCCAAACCGTCCACACCCATTCCGGCGGGCAGCCGTTCGCCCTTGCGTGCGGCAATCTGCACGTCGCCGTGAGCAATGGCACTGGTCGCCAGATCAAACACGATCGGTGCTCCGCCGGCCCGGGGCGCGGCAAAGGCAATCGGGTTGGTGCCGAACAGCGGTCTGTCGGCGCCATGGGGCACCACGCAGGTCATGCTGTTGACCACGCTGAGCGCCACCAGGCCTTCCTCGGCGAACGGTTCGACGTCCGGCCAGAGCGCCGCAAAGTGATGGGAATTGCGAATCGCCAATACGGCGATCCCGGCGTTGCGCGCCTTTTCCACCAGCAGCGACCGGGCAGCGGCCAGCGCCGGCTGGGCAAAACCATTGCCGGCATCGACTCGTACAAAACCGGAGGCCACGTCCTCGACCACCGGCACCGCCTGACCATTGACCCAGCCACTGTTGAGGGTCGAGACATAACCGGGAATACGGAACACGCCATGACTGTGCGCCCCGTCACGCTCGGCACCGGCGCAGTTGGTAGCCAGGGTGCGGGCGACGGACGCCGACGTACCATGGCGCAGAAAAACCTTTTCAAGCAATTGCGTCAACGCTTCGAGCGAAAGTGTGGACGCAGCGAGGGAAGACAGGGGTTCGTGTGGCGCAGACATCTGAAGCTCCAGACTAATTATTGGAGGGAACAACAGCGTACGAATATCCAGCCCACCGATTAACCACGTCAGACACGGGTGCTGTCAACCGTTGCGGTGAAGGCGTGTCGCAGCAAGCACACGGCGCTGCCGCTGGTGCGGTAACTATGTACCACCCGCGTCATCTGGCCGGTCATTAGTCTCGAGTCTCAATTTACCGGTGCACCAGACGGTGCCCTGAACGAGACCCGATGATGCCTGCTCACCTGCCTCCCCTGCTGTTCCTGTCCTTTCTCGATTCCCCCGGATTGTGGCGTGAACTCGGCAATGTCCATCACTTGTCCATCGCTGACTTCCAGTGGCTGAACCACGTGCAACTGGCCACCCATGCACTGCGCAGTCAGCAAACCCCGCCCATGCTTGCCCATCGAATCCTGCTCAACACCGACGATACGCCTGCAGTGCCTCTGGCCGGCAGCTTCATACTCAGTGCCACCCCCGAGGATCGCGGCGTCATGTTGTACACCCCCTTCGACGGGCTGAAAAAACATGCCAGCCTCGCCAGCCTGACCGCACACCTGGAAGAGCGCCTGAAGCGTGTCACCGAAGATGATCGGCTGCTGGCCTTGCTCGCCCTGTCACAACGCAAACGGCTGGTTGAGCGACGCGCTGTCAGCGTGACCTACCAGCTTGTCGAAGGCGATATCTTCGAAGATCAACGCGCTGCCATCGAACACTGCCTGCGACTCAACGCTCAGGCAATGCTCGATGAATTGATGCAATTGCCCGAACTAGACAGCCTGCTCCAAAGCATACTCGACGCGCTCCTGACGCCGACCATGCGTGGCGTCGACCAGACCCGCACACGCGCGAACCATTACACAGCCGCCGCAGCAAGCGGTCCGGCATCGACCGACCGCCCATCACGGAGCGGGTTTGAAGCGCTGTCACTTGGCGATGCGCTGCTGTTGCACTATCGCCACACCGGATGGCCGATTGGCCAGACCCATGAGTTTTCGCACCCGGACCGGACAGTCCAGGCCAGTGATCAGCAACACTGGGAAACAGCCATCACCACGGCTTCGGGCAAACTGCTGGTATTGCTGTATCAGCAAATGGAGCGCTATTGGAATGGGCCCAGCGCTGCCGGGGGCCCGCGGCGCAGCGTATTTACACAAAGCATTCGACAGCAGGCGCTGGCTGACTTTTTGCTCAAACGCGAGGCTGGCATTATCGAGCAGCACACCTTCGACAGCCTGCTGACCTCGTTGGGTTTCAGCGACGGTCCGGCACGCCGCGCGACGCTGGAAACCGTGCGCTTGTGGGAGCATCAGGCAAACTTCGTGGAGCTGGCCGGCGCGCTGATGATCAGCCATTCCGACAGTTGCCTGTATACCCCGACCCACGGCTTGCAGGTGCTCAGGGATTACGAAGATCTCAAAGCCATGCTGCTCAGCAAATTTGCCAGCCCCGGGCACGAAGACGAACTCTACGGCCTGTTGAATCTCGATGAGCGGCAACGCTTCCTCGGTTTCGACAAGCCGCAGGTTTCCGGCCAATCGATTGCCGGAGATGTTTTCAGCGTGCTGCTCGAGTTGATCATCACCAAGCAGCGACAGAACATCGACTATGCCCTGCAGTGGTATCGGCACAGCGACGGCGCCTTGGATATTCGCGCACTGTTCGACAAGGCCCTGGACATCCGTTCGATGCTCCACGAGCGGCTTGAGACCCTGGATGCCCACGGGCGCTGGAGCACCCGGCCGATGCTCACTGGCAACCAATTACCTTCAAGGGTGCTGGCGGACACCGCCGCGGGCGAAGTGCGCAAGTTCGGCAGCATCATGCCTACCCTCGCCGCCGACTTCGCCGCCCAACCGCTGACCGTCACGGCGCTGCAGCGCACCTACCTGCAAGGAATCGCCGCGAAGCTGGCGCACGCCCTGTCTGTCGGCATCACAGGTGAAGCACGGTTGAGAGTCCTGAACGGGACGCTGAGTCGCCATGAGCAAGCGCTGGTCGACACCGTATTCAATCCGGATCAACCGGATCGCAGCCGCCGCAGGGCACTCAACGGGTTTCAGCCGGATGCCTGGTCATTGACATTGCAGGTCGCCGGGCAAAGCGAAATGCTGCCGCTGGCCAACTGCGTCCTGCTCACGGAACGCGGTGGCCGCGATACGCAGCACTCAGGACGCGCGATGGTGTGGACACCAGCCCTGGGCCTGGAAGTCTTCCGCTCAATCGAGCATGCCAGACAGGTTTTGGACCAGCGACTGGCGGATCCGCAAAAACGCCTGACGCTGTTCGAAAACCTTTCCCCCCGGCACCAAGGGCTCCATCAACACTTCACGCTGGGACAGTGGCAGCTGATCAGCCGCAGTGTCTTGCAGGATCGGACCGAGTCGGCGATCGAACATTTTCTCCAGCGCTGTGAACAGGTACGGGGCCGTCAATGGCCAAAGCCGCGGGAAACTCAAATCCTCAGGACGCTGCGTGAGCACGTCGTAGAGACCAACCTGCAGCGCGCCACCGCTCTGGCGCGGGCGATCGGCAAACAGCATTCGTTGCCTGCCTGGCTGGGCATGGCCACGCTTGAAGCGCAGCAGTTGCATCTGGAGCTGCTGGAACAGTGGCGCCACAACGTCATTGACGATCAGGATTATCTCCACGCGCTGCCAACCGTGCGTGACTACATCAGGCAGACCCTTCAAACGCTGTTGAGGACCCGCTTGCAGAGGCAGGATCTCGACCCCGAACAGATCACCATCACCCCGGCACAGACGCTGATCGGGCCTGCGATGAGCCTGACCGATTTCGCCTTGAACCATGCGCATCTCGCACAGAGCACGGCATTCACCCTCAGCTCGGGTACCGACCGGGCGCTGCCGACAGGGCTTGACCCGCAAGCCGTCAGGAGCCTGCTGCTGTCCCTGAACGTTGCAACGACGTTTGCCGATAAAATCACCTCGGCGTTGTCCGCCAGTAACGTCGCTGCTGAACAACGCAAGCAGCGTTTCCTCCGCCAGCTGCCGTGGCAGTTGCTGCAGCATGCCCATCAGTTACAACTGCAACAACGCTTGTCGCCGAAGGCCTTCGGCTTGATTGCTCAGGTGCTCGACATGCCCGACGCCGTGGCCCGCGCGACCGTGCAAGGCGCCGATGCCATTGCCCGGCCGCTGGCGCTGATCAAGACCGCCGGGGCTGCAGCGGTCAAGGCGTTGGGCCTGTACTTGATCGGACCTGCAGGAAAACCCGGTCCCCAAGTGTTGTATGCGCCCTACCATGGTGAATACGCATTCAGTGAATTCGAGGATGAGGCGTCAGTCATCGCCGCGCTGAATACGCCGGGCTCACTGCAGGACTTGTTGCTGCGCCGCTTGCCGGAAACTCAACGTTCGATCTTCAGCGCGTTGTTCAACGCAAGCAGCGGCCAGGCGAGCGAGATGACCCTGGCCACCACTCCGGTCAAGGGTAACTGGTTGCTGCAGTTGTTCGACGACAACCTGGCCTTGTTGCCACGTTTGCTGAGCGGCCATTCAATGCCGTCGGCGCAAACGGACTGGGACGCCGCGAAGCACCTGTTCAGTTCAGGCATCCAGTTGGTCCGGGGCGTGCTGCCGGGCAAACTCGCCTGTGCGCAGTTTCTCTGGCAAAGCTACAAGGATTTCAAGGGCTCGGCCGAAGCGTTGCAGGATCACCACTGGAAACGTGCACTGGAAACCTTTACCGCCGGCGCAGCGGAAATGATCACTCTCGGGCGGCTGGCTCTGGAGTCACGTCTGGAATCTCAAGAGGCGGTGCCGCCGCAGCCAACCGCGCCGAGCGCCCCTGTCCTTGCGCAGACCAAGCCGACCGATCCGCAGCGCACCGCGTTGCAGGCATTCGAAACCTCGAAGATCGCCCTCAAGGATCTGACCCATAATGCTGCCGAGGGCACGTATCAGGACCTGAACACCAGAGCGACCTACGCCCCCATTGCCGGCAAAGTCTATCCCGTGGAGCGGCCGGGAGTCGTCTGGCAAATCAAGGGCGCCGGCCAGCCAGGTTCGGTGTTGCAGCACACCGCTTCGCGGCAGCTGGTGCTGGATCCGGATCGCCATACCGTGCATTACGGCAAGGCCTTGTCGAAGATGGTCAACCATTACACCACCCATCGCCAGGCCCGGTACATGCTGAATATCGAAGCGCAAGGCATGGAAGAAATCCGCGCCCGCCATCCGGAAAAAGCACTCATGTTGATCGAGGCAATTGATCTGGCCCGGCATTACGCGTTCAACAGCCTGCACAATCTTGTTCAGCTAAGAAACGATGTGCCGGGCACGCGCCTCGATACTTTTCTCAAGTCGTTTTTTGACGTGCAACGGATTGATGCCGACATGCTCCACAAGTTGAAGCTGTCCATCGTGCCGATCTGTAATGCATTGGTCGATCCAACAGAAGACCTGTTGAATACTCGTCGCTTTGTGGTCGGCTCGAACAGACAGCCCGACTCGGGTGTAATCGCCTTTGTACTGGATGGCGATTTACTCAAGAAGGTCCATTTCACCGAAAAATTCTTCAATCAAGAACTGGAGTGGTACAACACCGGGCTGACCGAGCCCTTCAATGTCGAAGGGCATGCACGGGCCGCGACGCTCATCCACGAGTTTTCCCATCAGTTCAGCAAGACCGTAGACATTGCTTCGCTGGAAGCGCGGCGCCCGTTTGCTGATCTGATTGCTACGGTGACCGGTTACGGAGCTTCCCGCAAACAGTTGCAGACACGTTTTCAACGCGAAGCTCTGTCACTGTCTACCCCCCGTGAAGAGCTGTTCTCGCGCTGGAGCCATGAACTTCAGGAGTGGCTGGATATCGACATGATTGAAGGCATGAATCATGTACGCAAGGAAATTCTCAAGACCACGCGTAGCGCGAATCTGGATGACGCGCGGACGGCTTTTCTCAACCCTTCCAACCCGACTCCACGAATCGACACGATATTGCGCAATGCCGATTCGATCGCCTTTTTGATCTGTGAAATGGGCCGCCAGCTCGATCCGGTGCCCCAAGCTCAAGAAGGGCTCAACTGAAGCAAAAAAAATGCGCAGGCGGTTGGCCTGCGCATTGTTTATCGCGAGGCAAGGTCAGTCTTTCTGGTCGCGCAATACATTGCCCGAGGCACCATCGATACGGAATTCATACACCGAACCATCGGCCTTGCGTCCCTCACCTTTCCAGTAGCCGTCATTGTCGGCCTCGATTTCATAGACTTCGACGTAACCGGCCTTGGTTTTCACGATCTCGATAGCCTTTTCGATGGTGACCCAGCCCGCACCGGGACGGTCAGCCATGGCAGCACCGGCACTGAACAAGGCGGCGGTGGCGATTGCAGCGGCCAAGGTTTTTTTGATCATTTTTTCACTCCATTTGTGGATGATGTTCGTCTAACGTCCTGTTTTTGGGCGCCACACGGAAAAATAAGTTCCACTTTGATGGGCAATTGCCATGACGGATGTTCTCGGCACCCGACCCGCAAGGTTAGAATGCAGCAAATCAGGACGAGTCAATGACCCAAGAATCCCTCTCGGAAGCCGAATACGATGCAATCACCGATGCCGCCGCGCACTGGTGCATGCGTCTGCACGCCGTAGACTGCTCCGCCGAAGAGCGTCTGGCTTTCGAGCAATGGCGCGATGCGCATCCGCTGCATGCGTTCGAATATGACGCCATGCTGGAAATCTGGGACGTTGCCGAGCACTTGCCCCGTCCGCAGGCGCTGCCAAATGTACCGCTGAATAAAGCGGTTCCCGCCTGGCGTCGCTATGCAATTGCGGCGAGCGTCTGCGCACTGGCCTTGCCACTGGCGGCGTACGGTGGCTGGAATCTGGGCTGGTTGCCCAACAGCTATCAGCACTTCGAAGCCACCGACAATGTCCGTCAAGTTACCTTGAACGATGGCAGTCAAGTCGAACTCAACCTCAACACCGAGCTGACGTTCAGCAATTACAAGGACGAACGCCGAGTCACCCTGAAAAAAGGCGAGGCGTTTTTCGAAGTCAGTTATGACCTCTCCCACCCGTTCGTGGTCAGGGCCGGCGAAGGCAAGATCCGCGTGACTGGCACCCGCTTCAATGTCTGGCTCTACGAAGATCAGGTGCGGGTCAATCTGATCGAAGGCTCGGTGCTGGTAACCAGCAACGCCGCACTGCCCGGCGACGGTCTGCGCCTTGGGCCCGCCATGCAGGCGCAGTACCGGCATGGCGATTACATGCCACAGATCAGTCAGACCTACGCCAACGACAACGCTCTGGCCTGGCGCAGTGGCAAACTGGTGCTCGACAACCTGGCACTGAATGAGGCCTTGCCGCTGATCAATCGCTATCTGAGCAAACCGTTGAAACTGGCTGACGCCAATACCGGTGCCATCCGTGTCGGCGGTGTCTACAACGTCAAAGAACTCGGCGGCCTCGTCAACACCCTGCCCAAAGTGTTGCCGGTCTACCTGACCCGTAATACCGAGGGTGATCCGGTAATCAATTCGATGCCGCGGCAGCCGCCGAAAACCTGAAACCCGACACCACCTGCCAGGGTGAACCCAGAGCAATAAAAAGCCGCTGTCCCCATTCAGGGGGCAGCGGCTTTTTCGTTCAGGCTGACTTACCGCGCAACCACCTCAGCGCTCTTGCCCGCCACTTCGCGAACAGTCTGCAGTTGATACTGCGGATCGGCAGCAATCTGCTGCTCAGTGAACGGCAACACGCTCCACTGCTTTTTCGAAAACGCCTCGGTCTGGTCCCGGGAATATTTCGACTCGGGGTCACTCGACAGCGAGAACGCCAGCAGCCCCTGAGCATGCGGACCGTTGTCGTCAAAGCTCACCACTTGCAGATAACTGGTACCGCTGATCACTTCGAGTTTGCCGTCTTCACGCGGAACGCTCTGGATCGCGTTGTAGATTCCCAGCGTCCCGGGCCCGCCGTGGATCGCAGTTTGTCGAGCGCCGCTGCTCACCACTTGAATATCGCCCCAGCGGGTTTCAGGTTTGAGCCCCATTTTCTGCGCGGTGGCGGCCGACGCCAGCAGCGCTTCACGCAGGGCCTTGCTCACGGTCGGTTGCTCGATCGCCAACCCGCGTGGCGTATGTTGCGGGTCTTTTGGATCGAACGGCACCCGCCAGACATCCGGCGACGCTTGCAACGCCTGCATGATGTTCTGGAAGTGCACCAGACCAATGCCCGAATCCAGATTCGCCCGGCCATCCCAGCCCTTGAGGCTGACGCAAACCGGCTTCAACGCGGCCGCGTCCGCCCCCAGATCCGCAGCGCAGAACTTCAACAGATCGGGCAGCACCTGGGTTGCCAGATAGACGTTGTCGTCCATCACCATCTGCTGCAGATCCTTGACCGCCAGCGGCCCCTTTTTGCCCAGTGCACTCAGACGCTCCAACGCAAATCGTGATCGCAGCCCCAGTGGTTGGCCGTCCTGACTGATCAGTGGCGAGAACCCGGTCAGCGGTTGTGCCGGGTTGGCCAGCCACGCGGAATCGTTGGAGTGCTGAACGAAGTCCTTGCGCAACAGTTGCGGCAGCTGGCTGGCGGCATAGATGCCCTTCTGCGCCGCTTGCGGATCGATATCCCAGGCGCAAGCGCTGTTGGAACCGTCGAGCACAATCATCTGCAAGCCGATGCGCGGGTCGCTGCACTTGGCCAGTTTGTCGGCACTGACGTTCGGCACCACCGACAGGTTCATGTACAGCGTTTGCCCCTTGTCATCCACGGCCAGCGTGTTGACCCACGGGATGCCCTGGATCTTGTGCACCGAATCCTGCAGGGCTTTGAGGCTTGATGCCTGGTTCATCGCGTACCACTGCGTCAGCACGCGATCATTGTCCAGATTGGCGTCGCGCAGGCTGTAAGCGTACTGATGATCCCAGTCGAGTTTGCCCGGCCACTGTACGATCGGGCCGAACTGCGAGCTGTAGACATCGCGCGAAACCGGCACCACTTGGCCATCCGCCTGTTTGACCTTCACGGTGACGGTCTGCTTGTTCAGCGGCAACGATTGGCCGTCGAGCAGGTAGCGGGTCGGGTCTTTCGGGTCGAGTTGCAGGCGATACAAAGTGAAGTGTTTGGATGAATCGACCGTGTGGGTCCAGGCCAGATGCTGGTTGAAACCGATGTTGATCATCGGCAGTCCCGGCAAGGCGGCGCCCATGACGTCGAGTTTGCCGGGGATGGTCAGGTGCATCTGGTAAAAGCGCATGCCGCCGACCCACGGGAAATGCGGGTTGGCCAGCAACATGCCGCGTCCGTTGAATGAGCGTTCACTGCCGACCGCCACGGCGTTGCTGCCGCGATCCAGTGCGAAGCGCTGCAAGCGCGCGTCCGCCAACTGATAGGCCTGCGCCTTGCTATCGAACTGCGCCGTGGCCTGCGGCGGGGTCGCGCCCGCCAGGGCTTCGGCGAACTGCCCGACACCGCCCTCGACCAACAAGCGCCGAGTGAGCTTCACCAGATCTTCGGCAGCGATATCGCGCACCCACTCGCCCTGGCACTGTTGCGGCAGACCTTGCTCGCGGCGTTCGGCCAAATAGCGGTTGTAGCCGGCGGCATAACCTTCCACCAGATCGTGCACCTGCGCCGGTTGCGCGTCCCAGAAGGCTTTCACCGCTTCGGGGGTGTTGAGCCAAGTGAAGAACAGGTCGCTGACGCGATTCTCGCGTTGTTCGACAGTGAACTGCTCCGGCCCGAAATAGCGCGAGCGCTGACCGTTGACCGTGACAATTTCGTTGGCCAGCAAGCACAGGTTGTCCTGCGCGTAGGCGTAACCGATGCCGAAACCCAGCCCGCGCTCGGTCTCGGCGCGGATGTGCGGTACGCCAAACGCGGTGCGGCGGATATCGGCACTGGCTGGCGTGGCGGGACTGAATGCATGGGCCGACAGACTGAGCCCGAGAAACGCGCTGGCGAGGGCCAGCCCGGTTAACTGCCTGGAAATAATCACACTCGCTCCTGATCGATAGGACGCGGTTCGACGCGTGCTTTGCGCAAGGTCCGAACTCGGTCTGAAGTTGACGCCTGCGCCTGGGCGCAAGGTGGCTGTTCAGAAAACGAATGCAGCAAAAAAATATTTAGCCCGTTTGCCCAAGGGACAAACCGCCGATGACGGGAAAACAACGAATAACCGACAAAATTTCTACATATT
Source organism: Pseudomonas sp. m6p (assembly GCF_055760375.1). Lineage (NCBI taxonomy): Bacteria > Pseudomonadati > Pseudomonadota > Gammaproteobacteria > Pseudomonadales > Pseudomonadaceae > Pseudomonas > Pseudomonas sp. m6p. Next base: position 2,089,004 of record NZ_CM147084.1, on the reverse strand, counting down.
TCCTTTCATGATTTGTCGTGCTGAAACGTCTTGTTTACTGAGAGCAGCCAAAACGTTTCCTGAACAGGCTCTGCAAAGGAGTAACCCATGTACAACTCGCAACTACCAACGGACGGTAGCCAGGCGTCACAAGGAGCTTCCATGAGTCCCCGCGCGAGCAGTTTCGCACCCAGCCCGGAACGCCAGGGCAATGAGCGCATTCGCCTGCTGCTCAAAAGCTTCGGTCTGCGTACCAGCCTGATTCGCCTGAAGGTCATCGACGCGCTGTTGGTCGCCGCGCAAAACGATCGACGCCTGGGCGTGCGCGGTGTGCACAGCCAATTGCTGGACCTGGATATTCCGTTGTCCTTTCTCAGCGTGCGCGAAGTGTTGAAGCGTCTGTGTGCCGAAGGTGTGGTCACCTTCAACCCGGACAAGAGTTACAGCCTGCATCCACAGGCTGCTGCCGTGCTCAATCACGATTGAAGCGTCCCGCGATCGCCGTCAGGGTTTGACCTTGCGGCGCATCACCCCGTTGATCACCACCACGACCACCGCCACACCGATGGCGATGTACTGGAACGTCTTCTCGCTGATCATCCCGGCATTTTGCAGCCACGACAGGCCGAGCATGATCGCCAGCACCGACAGCGCGATCAGTATCGAATATTTCAAACGTTGCTTCTGGGTCATTGCGGGTTCCTGAACCTTTCAAATGTATCCGGTTTGTATCCGGTTGCATGCCATGCACATACCGTGTTGCGGGGATGGGCTTTGATAAACGCGGTCTCATGTTACAGCCGATGAAGAGTTTTGGCTTCATGACGGCGTAACCATGAGGATTTTTGAAATGTTCCGTCGAATCACCTGGCTGATTCCCGTCCTTGCCGTACTGACCTTGAGCGGCTGCATCATTTTCCCCCACGGCGGCTGGCATGACGACCACCATCGGTACCAGGAAGGTCCCGGTTATTACCAACATCGATAGGCGATGACTCCCCGCATAAACGTTAAAAACTGTGTTCCCGGAACGACCGCGCCTGCTGAATAGCAGGCGTTTTCTGTCTCTAATGTGACCTGCGCGTGTAAGACGCTGATCAAGCTTTTGTAGGACTCTTCGAGCTGCAACGATTTGCGCATTTTTGATATTTCTGGACACACCTGCCGGGTGTAAATCCCCCTCCCCACCACCCTACCCTCTGCGCTCCTGATGCCCAACCACGAGCACACCCGCGCATGCAACGAACACTTATCGATATCAGCCCCGGACAGGCCCTCGGCTTCTGTCTGGCCGTCTCCCTGTTTGAACTGCTGACCTACATGGCCAGCGACCTGATCATGCCGGCAATGCTGGCCGTTACCCTGGAATTCGAAGCAGACGCGCAGCATGTTCCCTACGCATTCAATCTGTACCTGATCGGTGGCGTCTGCCTGCAATGGCTGATGGGGCCACTCTCCGACCGTTTTGGCCGGCGGCGGCTGCTGTTGAGCGGGTGCCTGTTGTTCGGCGTGGCCTGTGCCGCGACCTTTGGCGCCAGCAGCATTGAGGCGTTCAACCTGCTGCGGCTGATACAAGGGATGGGCCTGGGCTTCGTCGTGGCCGTCAGTTATCCGGCCCTGCAGGAAGTTTTCCGTGAAGCGGATGCCGTGCGCCTGATGGCACTGTTGGGCAATGTGGCATTGCTGTCGCCGCTGCTCGGGCCATTGCTTGGCAGCCTGCTGCTCGAATGGCTGAGCTGGCGGACGCTGTTTCTCGGCCTGGGCCTGGCGGCGGCTGTTGCCTGGCTGGGGCTGTATGTCTGCATGCCCGAGACCATCGGCGTCATGCGCAACGACGGCCAACAACAGGCACCCGTGGCGTTCAATGCACGGCAAATTGGGCAGCGCTATCTGACGTTGCTCGGCAACCGCCACTTCCTGTACGCCAGCCTCGCACTAGGCTTGATGAGCCTGCCCCTGATTGCCTGGATCGGGCTGTCGCCGCTGCTGCTGATGCAGTTGCTTGACCTGTCCTCGCGCGAATACGGGCTGTGGCAAATCCCGATCTTCGGCGCCGTGATTGTCGGCAATCTGATCCTTGATCGTTTGCTCGCCAGCCACTCGTTGCCCCGGGTCATTCGCATTGCGCTATGGCCACTGTGCCTGGGCCTGACCGCATTGATCGGCACAGCCCTGTCCAGCGCTGCGCTACCGCTGTTGATTGCCAGTCTGTCGTTGTATGCCATTGGCCTGGGCATGAGCAATGCGGCGCTGTACCGGTTGGCACTTTTCGCCAGCGATGACAGCAAGGGCCTGGTTTCCGCGACCATCGGCATGCTCTCGATTGTCGTAATGGGCACGGGCGGTTCGCTGATAGCCGCTGTTGGCGGTGCCGACAGTCTCGAGGGTTTCGCCCTGTGCGCGGCACTCGCTGGTTTGCTGTGCCTGCCGCTGATCCAGCGTTTTGTGCACCTGTCGAAGCCACTCAACCTTGCACCGGCTACACCTGAGGAGGCCCGCTAATGCACCTTTTCCCTCACAGTGACGCACTCTGTGCATCCACGGCCGCCTACTGTGCGGACTCGTTGGCGCCCGGTCTGTTTGATCGGGCCATGCTCGAAATCACCCGTTTTCACATCGAACAGACCCCAGGTTATGAGCACTGGTTGAACGCCAATGGCATTGCAGCCAAAGACCTCGAGACCCTGGAGGACTGGTCGCACCTGCCACCGATTTTTGCCAATTTCTTCAAACAGCATTTGCTGCTCAGCCCCACTGGCGCGGACGCACTGGAACTGACGTCCTCCGGCACCAGCGGGCAGAAGAGCCGCATGCGTTATGACGCGCGCAGCCTGGGTGCGGCGCAGTACATGGTCGAGCGGATCTTTGCGCAGTACGGCTGGATTACACCGCATACGCCCTGCAATTACCTGTTGCTGAGCTACGAACCCCAGGCGCGAATTACCTTGGGCACATCGTTCACCGATCAGTTTCTGTGTGGCTTCGCCCCCGTCAATCGGGTGGTGTATGCGCTACGGGCCGACGGTGACGGTCATCGGTTCGATCTGTTCGGCGTGATCACGGCCCTGCAAGCGTTTGCTGAAGAAGGTTTGCCGGTGCGCATCTTCGGTTTCCCGGCTTTTCTATGGGAAACCCTGCAACGCATGCGCGCCACCGGCACGACGGATCTGCAAATGCCGGCCGGGTCGCTGGCGTTCTTTGGCGGCGGCTGGAAAACCCGTGCCGCTGAAGAGGTCCCCAAGCAACAGTTGTACGCACGGATCCAGCAGCAATTGGGCATGGATGCCAAAGACTGTCGCGATGGCTACGGCGCCGTCGAGCACGCGGTGCCTTACATCGAGTGTGCCCACCACCATTTTCATGTGCCGGTCTATTCGAAAGTGTACGTACGCAGCCCCGTGGACTTTTCGGTCCTGCCCTATGGGCAGTGCGGTCTGCTCAGTCTGGTCTCGCCTTACATCTCGTCAAGTCCCGCCCACGCGGTGGTCATGAGCGACCTCGCCACGCTGTATCCCGCTGCAAGTTGCGGTTGTGGTCTGGCGAGCGACTGGTTCCAGTTGCATGGCCGCGCCGGCACGACGGCCGCGAGGAGCTGCGCCATGGCCGCTTCCGAATTCCTGGGGAAACACTGATATGTACTTGATCAACGGAAAACTGCGCTGCGACTGCGATCTCGACAGTGCGCTGCAACAACTTTACCCGCAACTGCCAAATCGGCTGCAGACTCCCCTTGAGACCTCCACTTTACTGACCGCTGCGCGGGCGTTCGCCGAACGCCTGCAGCATCAACCTCTGGAGCTGTCACTCGACACCAGCCAGCGCCAGGCCCTGATCGACTTTTGCCAGCCTGCGACGCTGCAGGCCAAGCTTGATCATGAGCTGGGCCTGCGACCCGATTCCCTGCGCCGCGTCGACTATCGGCAGTCGCGTTTCGAGCGCTGGAGCCCTCTGGGACTGGTGGTTCACATCACGCCGGCCAACGCGCCGCTGTTGGCGTTCTGTGCAGTCCTGGAAGGTCTGTTGAGCGGCAACGTCAACTGGCTGCGGCCCAGCAGCAGCGACGGCGGACTCACTGCGCGCCTGCTCCAGAAATTGCTGGAATGTGACCCGAGCGGGCAACTCGCTGGTTACGTCGCGGTGTTGCCGACAACGACCGGACAAATCGGTCAGCTGTGCAGACACGCCAACGGGGTCTCCGCCTGGGGCGGCGAAACCGCGCTGCAAGCCATCCGCCAGCAGATCCCACCGGGCTGTCGCTGGATCGACTGGGGTCACCGCATCAGCTTCGCCTACCTGACCCCGGATGCGGTATCGCCCGCCGTCCTCGATGCCATTGCCGATGAAGTCTGCCGCCTCGATCAGCAAGCCTGCTCCAGCCCGCAATGGTTGCTGGTGGACAGCGACGATGCGAGCGTATTGAACGATATCGGGGCGCAACTGGCTGCCGCGTTCGAGCGTCGCACCGGGCACTGGCCGGCGCTCACCCCGACGCTCGAAGAAGCCTCACAAATCACCACCAGTACGGCGATGGCGCGGCTGGCGCAGAGTTTTGCCGGGCAGACCGGCCGGGTCTGGAGTACGCCGCACTGGCGGGTGATCTGGAGCCATGACCGTCAGCTCGAACCTTCTGCGCTATTTCGCAGCCTGCTGCTCAAACCCCTGCCCCGCGAACTGCTCGGCGCTACGTTGTTGCCGTGGCGCAACGTACTGCAGAGCTGTGCCTTGCTGTGTCCTGAGGCACAAATCGCTGAACTGGCGCAGACGCTGATCGCCGCCGGTGTGACCCGCATCGCCCCGATTGAAGCCATCCACGACGGCTACGACGGCGAACCCCATGACGGTGTTTACGCCCTGCAGCGCCTGAGCCGTCGCGTGTCGGTCAGCCTGCCGCCGGACGCGCTGGCGGGGTGTGCCACGCTTGACCGTCAGCCTCCTGAGCCAGCGCTATCGGGGGTTTCGATCATGGACAAGGCGACATTTGCAAGTCAGCCACCGAATGCCAAGGCACAACTGTACTTTCGGTCCGGCGGCAGCAGCGGTACGCCCACACTTTCCGCTTTCAGTTACCACGATTTCCAGCTTCAGATGCGTGCCACCGCCGACGGCCTGTTCGCGGCCGGCCTCGATCCGGCGCAAGACAACGTCATGAACCTGTTCTTCAGCGGCGGGCTGTACGGCGGGTTTTCAAGTTTTGCCAAGGCGCTGGAACAACTGGAGGCCCGACACTGGCCGATGGGCGCTCCAGCGGATGACGATTACCGAGAGATCGCGCAACTGATCGTGCAACAACGGATTACGGTGCTGATCGGCATGCCCAGCACCGTGCACCGGTTGTTTCTCAATGAACAGCAGACGCTGCAGCGCTATGGCGCCATCGACAAGGTCTTTCTCGGTGGCGAGCACGTAAGCGCGCCCACCCGCGAGTTGTTGCAAAACTGCGGAGTCAGGCTGATCCGGTCGGCGATTTACGGCAGTGTCGATGCCGGTCCGCTCGGCCATGCCTGCCAGGCCACGGCAGACGGTGTGTTCCACCTGATGAGCGACATCCAGCACCTGGAAATCGTCCGTTTCGATCAGGACGCGCCGGTCGATCACGGTGAGTCGGGGCGTCTGCTGGTGACCTCCCGGGCGCGTCAGGGCCAGTCCGTGCAGCGCTATGACATCGGTGACAGCGGACGCTGGCTATCCGGCCCATGTCCCTGCGGTCTGACCTCACCGCGCTTCGAGCTGCTGCAACGGCACGGCAAATTGCTGCGCATCGCCACTGACTTCATCTCGCTGGCAACGCTGGCGCAGCGCCTGCAAGCACCGTTTCAACTGATCCTCGACCACGGCCCAGACGGCCGGGAACGCATGCGACTGCGCAGCCCTCTGGAGCCGGCTCAGGCCCATCTTCAACTGCAGGGCTATCAGACGCTGAGCACACTGGTGCAGACCGGACTGCTCACCGTGGACGTCGAGCAATGCGCCGTTGCGCAATTCGTCCGCAACAGACACAGCGGCAAGACACCCTCAGTGATTGATTCACGCCGCTGAAGACGGGCGCCTGCTGGCGCCCCACCGCTCCTTTGCATATGAAACCACCATGAACACCACCACAGATTTGAATGCCTTGCTCGATTTTGCCCGCCAACATTCGCCTTATTACCGCGAACACTTCAAGGACGTTGCAGATCCCGTCAGCAGCTTGAACGACTTGCCCTTGGTCGATCCCGGGCAGTACTGGCACGGCAGCCAGCCCCTGCAGCAGTGGTCGCCGTTGACCGGCCCGACCGCGGATGCGCTGGTATTCCAGACCGGGGGGACCACCGGCTCAGGCAAACTGTCGCTGTTCACCCGCGGCGAATGGCAAACCCTGACGCGCGACTTCGGCAGCCAGCTCACGGCACACCTGAACCCCGGCGACCGAGTCGCCAATCTGTTTTTCGTCGGTGACCTGTATGCCAGCTTCATCTTTGTCCACGATGCCCTGGCACATGTCGAGACGCCCGTCAGCGAGTTTCCGTTCACCGGGGCCGTCGATAGCGCCGTACTGGCCAAGTCGATCGTGGCGAACCGGATCAACGTGCTGGCCGGGGTGCCGGCGCAGTTGCTGAAATTTGCCGCCTGGCTCGAACGCCGGTCGCAGGTTCTGGAGGGCGTCGAAACCCTTCTCTACGGTGGCGAGAGCCTGTTCGGCGCACAACTGCAAATGCTGCGTCGGGTGCTTCCGAACGCGCGTATTGCCTCCATCGGTTACGCCAGCGTCGATGCCGGACTGATCGGCGTCAGCACCCGCGATTGCGCCCTGGGCGAACACCGGATGCTGGAGCACCACAGCGTGCTGGAGATCATCGATGAGGTGAGCGGCGCAGTCATCGAAGAATGCGACCGTAACGGCAAACTGGTCATGACCAATCTGACCCGTCGCCTGATGCCCGTCATCCGCTATCCCGTCGGCGATCTGGCGTGCTGGCGTGAACCGCCCGGCACGCCCATGCGCAAATTCGCGCTGATGGGACGCAGTATGAGCAGCCAGCGAGTGCGGGTGGGCGTTTTGAGTCTGGACATGCGTGACACTGGCGACCTGGTGCAAAGCCTCGGGAAAAGCGCCGACTGGCAATTGATCATCGAGCAGCAGGGAAAAAAAGACCTGCTGAGTCTCAGATGGGTACCCGACAGGCACATGACTGATATCGCCCAGGCCAGCGCAAACCTGCGCAGCACGCTGATCGAGCAATATCCGTTGATCGAGAAGCTGCACGGCGAGCAATTGCTCGATCTGCATGTGATCGCCTGCGCCAGCGATGAACTGACGTGTCACCCACGTTCCGGCAAGCATCAGCGGGTTGTGGACCGGCGCGACTATCAGACTCCGTGCGAGCAGCAAGCTTGATGGCCAAGACCATCCTGCGGCGTTATCGCATCACCGACGCACCGGCAGTCAATGGCCTGTTCGAAGCCATTTACAGCACTCGTTATCCTCAACCGCATGTGTATCTGCCGTGCATGATCAATCAGAATCACAGTGACGGACGCTGGCACTCGCTGGTGGCGGAGGTGAACGGGCAGATTCGCGGGCATGCCACCCTGTTTCGCTGGTCTGGCAGATCCTCACTGGCAGAACTGGCACTGACGGTGGTACATCCGGATGCCCGCGGGCAGAACATCGCCACACGGTTGGGCCGGCAATTGCTGATTCATGCCCAGGCCCTGGATTGCCGGGGCGTCACCATCAAGCAGGTCACGCACCATCCGTACACTCAGCGTATGGCCGCCAGTCTCGGTTTTCACAGCTGCGGTCTGTTGCCGGATTACGCCTCTTCGCCCTTCGATGGACAGGGCCGAGAGACGATCGTTGTCGGCCACTACGACATCGAGGGTTTTCGACGCCCACTGCCCGCGCTGGTCTGGCCAACGGATTGCGGCGAATTGATGTCGCATCTGGAGGGGGCGTTTGGTACCACCGACAAAGCCGCGCCCTGGAGAGGCCCGAAGGTCCATGTCGAACACGCCTCGGGGCGCTATGACATCGTGCTCAAGGAACTCGATGACAACCTGCTCAGGCAACTTGAGCGACTGCCGGTGCAATGGCTGGTTTCGCTCAGGCTCAGGCTCGCCCAGGGTTTTCCCGCCGCAATGGGCCAACTTGCCGATGTAGGTTTGGCTTTCACCGGGATCGTCCCCGATGAGCGTAGCGAAGGCTGGCTGGCGCTGTTTCATCGCGGCTACCAGCCATCTACGCTGATATTGCACTGTCCGCACATGCAACGCTTGCACGACCAAGCCCGACAGGTCGGGCAAATGTACCGAGGCTGAAAAAACGGCCCGCCCACAAAATGGGCGGGCCGTTTTCAAGATTCAGGCCTTGGCTTTGACGCCTTGATCCACCGGTTTCGGCGCGTTGCCTTCACCGTAGGTTTTCAGGTTCTGCAGCACGTAGATCGCCTTTTTGAATTCGGGGATCAGGTTCTTGCCGTAAGCGTTGCCATTGAGGCCATTGCTCTGGATCGCGTCGAGCTGGGTCGCGAAATATTCCAGTGCGTTGAATTTGGCATCGACGTCTTTGGTCACGCCGAACCGGTCGAACTTGTCGCCAGCATTGAGCAAGGTGAACGAGGTGATCTCGGAGATCAGCCCGCGGCTGCGCAGGAAAACGCTCAGATTGCCCAGTTGTTTGACCGAAGTGTTCGACGGGTCGAAGCCCTTGATGTTCTTGCGCAGGCCCTGCTTGTCCATTTCCGCGGTATTCAGCGCGTTCGGATCGTTGCCGACCATGGTCAGCATCTGCTGCACCTTGACGCTCTGATTCACCTGCTTTTTCGCGCCCGTATTGCGAACCAGCACCCCTGCCTTGCTTTCCCAACCACCGACAATGCCGATCGTCATGAGAAGACTCCCTGTGAAATAACCATGAAATGTCCTTGGTGACACTTTGAATGACGCGAAGTATCTACCGGCCAACTAGTGGCACCAACCCTTTTAGTGCAGTCGCTTACAATTTCTGTACATTCTCGATACAAATCACCGCAAGCTCACTATCACTGGGCTTCATGGCAGTTTGACGATGGCTGGCGATGCTTTTTCCGTACCGGTTAAACAGGCGGTCAATTCATTTGTATCAGGGTCGATACGCCCCTTCTGTCAGCCCGAAACTTTCTTGCACGAAAGTACCTAAAGCTTCCCCCTTCGCCGACGATACGCTGGTGTAACCCCGCCGTTTCTCCCTCGACCCCACAATAAGAATCGCAGCTCAAGGACCGGTCTCCATGCCCGCATTCCGCACCATTCAGGCTCGCTACACGTTATTTCTGGTTCTTTTCATCCTGCTGCTGTCGGTGTTGACCGTGGTCGGTATCAGCCAATTGGTCGCACCCAAGCTGCGGCATACCGAAGAACAGGTGGTGCTCAATCGCATCGCCGAAGTCGCCGAGCAGATTCAGGGCGAACTCAATAAGGTTCAGTCGCAGCAGCGCAGCATCACTCAGACCATTCCGCTGCTCGACAGCGCGGCCATCGACACGGTGTTGCCGGGGCTGGTGGATCAGTACGGCGAACTGAAAGTGTTTGGTGGCGGGATCTGGCCGTTGCCGGGTCAGCGTGAAGCCGGACGGAACAAGTTCAGCACGTTCTGGCACCGCGATGCCTCGGGCAAACTGGCGGTGAACACCTTCTGGAACAGCGACGCGGCGCCGAATTACTACGATCAGAGCTGGTACAAGGGTGGCATGCAGACCCCGCGCGGCCAGTGCGCCTGGGCGGCCGCCTATAAAGACGACGCCAGCGCCGAGCCGCGCACCAACTGCGCCATGGCGATCCAGAAAAACGGTGCGGCCTGGGGCGTGTCGACCATCGACGTGACGCTGGGCTTCTTCAACGATCTGGTGGCGCGCAAGGAAAAAGACCTCAACGCCGAAATGCTGATCGTCGAGGCCGACGGCAAGATCATCAGCAACAGCTCGCGCATCAGCGGCCCGATCGTGCTGAAGAACATCAGCGAGCTGGCCGCCGGTTCGACTTTCGCCAGTCAGGTCAAGGCGGGTCTGCAAAACCGTGATCAGGCGCAACGCGTCGAGTTCGACAACAATGGCGAGGCCAGCACGTTCTTCATGCGCCCGATCGAAGGCACGCCGTGGTTCCTCGCCACCGCCCTGCCAACGAAAATGCTCACTGCCCAGCGTGACGACGTGCTCAGCAGCCTGAGCCTGCTGCAGATTCCGCTGGTGATTCTGCTGGTGCTGTTGCAGGTGTATGCGATCCGCCAACTGGTGTCGCGAATGAAGGCGCTCAAGGCCAATATCGATTCGTTGTCCAGCGGCGATGCCGATCTGACCCGGCGCATCACCATCCGCGCCGAAGATGAACTGGGCGCCATCGGCCACTCGGTCAACACCTTTATTGCCTACTTGCAGAACATGATCGGTGAAGTGACGCAGGCCACCGGCGCCATGGCCTCAAGCCTCGACGATCTGCAACGCACGTCGGCCAACACCAGCCAGATTCTGCTGCGCCATGCATCGGAAACCGATCAGACCGTTACCGCCATCACCGAGATGAGCTCGACGGCCGAAAGCGTCGCGCAGAACGCCGCAGAAACCGCAGCGTTCACCCAACGCGCCAACGAAAACGCCGACCGTTCGCGGGTGGTCGTCGGTGAAGCCACCAACAGCGTGGTGGCCTTGATCGATGAAGTGGCCAGTGCCACCAAAAAAGTCGAGAACATGCAGCAGGACGCCCAGCGCATCACCGAGATCCTCGGGGTGATCGGCGCCATCGCCGGCCAGACCAACTTGCTGGCGCTCAACGCCGCCATCGAAGCCGCCCGGGCCGGTGAACAGGGTCGCGGCTTTGCCGTGGTGGCCGACGAAGTTCGCGCCCTCGCCGCCCGCACTCAGGCCAGCACCTCGGAGATCAACGAAATGCTGACTCGCCTGACCCAAGGCGTGAGCTCCTCGGTCAGCGCCATGGAAAACACTCAGGCCAGTTGCCAGTCCGCCGCCGACGCCACCGCGCGGGTCAACTCGGGTCTGGATGAAATGGCCGGCTCGGTCAGTCACATCAACAGCCTCAGCACGCAGATCGCCACCGCTGCCGAACAGCAGAGCGCAGTCACCGAAGAGATCAACCGCAGCATGGTGCAGATCCGGCACATGGTCGAAGAACTGGTGCACAGCGGCCAGGCCAGCGAACGCAACACCCACCAGTTGCTGGAAGCCAATAACCGGGTGAGCGCGATCATGGGGCGGTTCAAGGTTCGTTGAGCCTGACAGATTTGTAATCTTTCACTCAGCAGGCTGTCAGGCTTGATCAATGATCATCCTGCCAGCCTGTCTTGTATCAACTTGAAACACTCCGTTGATGCCGGGCAGGATAATCCGGTCAAAATGCTTTCCTTTTTGATCGTCATCCGAGCCGAGAATCCATTATGCGAACCTCCCTGCGACTGACCGCCCTCAGCGCCCTGCTTCTCTCCTCCCTGGCCCAGGCGGCCGACCTGATTCCGATCGAAGTCCATCGCGACGCCAATTGCGGCTGCTGCAAAAAATGGATCAGCCACCTCGAAGCCAACGGCTTCAAAGTCGAAGACCACGTCGAAAGCGACATGAGCAGCTTCAAGCAGCAACACGGCGTACCACCGCGCCTGGGCTCGTGCCATACCGCGCTGATCAATGGCAAGTTCGTCGAAGGCCACGTGCCGGCTGAACAAGTACTGGCCCTGAGCAAGCGTGACGATCTGTTGGGTATCGCCGCACCGGGCATGCCCATGGGGTCGCCGGGCATGGAAATGGACGGCATGAGCGATGCCTATCAAGTGATCGGCCTGAAGAAAGACGGCACGGATGTGGTGGTGGCGGACTATCCGGCGCATTGATGGCTGCCGGTTACCTCGGGCTGTTCGCGGCGGCGTTCGGCGCTGCGACGCTGCTGCCGCTGCAATCCGAAGCACTTCTGGTCGGGCTGATCGCCAGCGATCGTTACTGGCTCTGGGGGCTATTGGGCGTGGCGACGCTGGGCAATGTCCTCGGTTCGCTGGTCAACTGGTGTCTGGGGCGCGGCCTCGAACGGTTTCAGGATCGCCGCTGGTTTCCGGTGAGCGCGAAACACATGGCCATTGCACGCAAACATTACGAGCGTTACGGTCACTGGTCACTGCTACTCAGTTGGCTGCCGGTGATCGGTGATCCGCTGACCCTGATCGCCGGCGTCATGCGCGAGCCACTCGGGCGCTTTCTATTGATCGTCACCCTGGCCAAGGGCGCGCGCTACGCGGTGGTGGCGATGCTGACCCTGGGCTGGCTCGGTTGAACATTCCGCTCGCGGCGTTGCCTGTCGTTAACGTCGCCCTAATCCGGGCGTTCCAGCATCGGCCGATTTTCATGGAGTTTGTCCCTATGTCCGTCACGCTCTCCCGCTGGCTGCCCGGCCTGTTCCTCAGCGCTGCGCTGCCGCTGTTTGCCCATGCCGCCGCATCTGAAGCAGCCCCCGCCGACGGCCCGACCTATGGTCCGGAGCTGCAGGGTTTTCAGTATCCCTACACACTCAAGCACTTTGCCTTTCAGTCCCAGGGTAAATCCCTGCAGATGGGTTACATGGACGTCGCCGCCCATGGCAAGGCCAACGGCCGCACCGTGGTGCTGATGCACGGCAAGAATTTCTGCGCCGCCACCTGGGACAGCTCGATCAAGGCCTTGAGCGAGGCCGGTTACCGCGTCGTCGCGCCGGATCAGATCGGCTTCTGCACCTCGAGCAAGCCCGACCACTATCAGTACAGTTTCCAGCAACTGGCGACCAATACCCAACAACTGCTCAAGGCCCTCGGCATCCAGAAAGCCACGCTGCTCGGCCACTCCACCGGCGGCATGCTCGCCACCCGCTACGCGCTATTGTTTCCGGAACAGGTCGAACAACTGGCGCTGGTCAACCCGATCGGTCTGGAGGACTGGAAAGCCCTCGGCGTGCCTTATCGCACCGTCGATCAGTGGTACCAGCGCGAACTCAAGGTCACCGCCCAAGGCATTCGCGACTACGAACGCAACACCTATTACGACGGCCGCTGGAAACCCGAATTCGACCGCTGGGTCGACATGCTCGCCGGCCTGAGCAATGGGCCAGGCAAGACCCAGGTGGCATGGAACTCGGCGCTGATCTACGACATGATCTTCACCCAGCCGGTGTACTACGAGTTCAAGGACTTGAAAATGCCGACCCTGTTGCTGATCGGCACGTCCGACACCACGGCCATCGGCAAGGATCTCGCGTCCCCCGAGGTCAAGGCGAAAATCGGCCACTATGAGGTGCTCGGCAAGCAGGTCGCCAAGCTGATTCCACAGTCGACGCTGGTGGAATTCCCCGGCATGGGCCACGCGCCGCAGATGGAAGAGCCGGCGAAATTTCACCAGGCCTTGCTCGGCTGGCTGAACAACCCCAATCCCGTTCGTTGATGAGGTAAGGCTGATGGCGGTGCAGATTGCAGTGATCGATGACTGGCAGGACGTGGCGCGTGACGTGGTCGACTGGTCGGTGCTCGACAGCATCGGCGAAGTGACGTTTGTGCACGACTACCCGGCGGACAACGCCACACTGGTCGAACGTCTTGGCCAGTACCAGGTGATCTGCGTAATGCGCGAGCGCACGCGTTTCGACCAGGACCTGCTGCAGCGCCTGCCCAACCTCAAGCTGCTGGTCACCGGCGGCATGCGCAACGCGGCGCTGGACATGCAGGCGGCTGCCGACCTCGGGATCAAGGTCTGCGGCACCGACAGCTATAAGCACGCGGCGCCGGAACTGACCTGGGCGCTGATCATGGCCGCCACGCGCAATCTGGTGAGTGAAGCCAATTCCCTGCGCGCCGGCGGCTGGCAGCAAGGGCTGGGCGGTGATTTGCACGGTAAAACCCTGGGCATTCTTGGTCTGGGCAGCATCGGTCAAAAGGTCGCGCAATTCGGTCAGGTGTTTGGCATGCGCGTAATTGCCTGGAGTGAGAATCTCACCGCCGAACGCGCTGAAGCCGTCGGCGTGACCCGGGTCAGCAAACAGCAACTGTTCGAGCAGGCCGATGTGCTGTCGGTGCATCTGGTATTGAGCGAGCGCAGCCGTGGGCTGGTCGACGCACAGGCGCTGGACTGGATGAAACCCGGCGCGCTGCTGGTCAACACCGCCCGCGGGCCGATCGTCGATGAAGCGGCGCTGATCAAGGCATTGCAGAAACGCAAGATCGCCGCAGCGGCGCTGGATGTGTTCGATCAGGAACCATTGCCTGAACTGCATCCGTTTCGCACGCTGGACAATGTGCTGGCCACACCGCATGTGGGGTATGTCAGCCGACAGAACTACCAACAGTTCTTTTCGCAAATGATCGACGATATTCAGGGTTGGGCGGCCGGCAACCCAATCCGAATCCTCAATTGACCCCGTGTAGGAGCTGCCGAAGGCTGCGATCTTTTGATCTTGATCTAAAAAAACAAGATCAAAAGATCGCAGCCTTCGGCAGCTCCTACAGGTGCATCCGTGTTCAGCAGATCAACAAACTGACCGCACCACAACAGTGCGCTTCGCCTTTCCGCTAGCACAAAATCGTGACCGGCCAGTCACCGTTTTAGCCCTCTCCATCAAAAAAACCTGCCCTTCGTCGGTGCGTTCCCGCTTGAACACCACGGTTTTCGCTGCCTGCAAACCGATTGTCGAACAATTTACCCGTTTGCTCTCGCCCGCTCTAGGATCTGGCCTAGACTGATTTTCGCGGGTTAAAACCGGCCAGTCACAAAGCCGAAAAATTGTCGAAACTTTTGCCGATGGCGGCGGGTCATCTGAAAGGCAGGGTCAACGCGACTGGTGCAATCCTTGCAACGGCCCTTTCACCCATTCTGCTTGCGCGTGTTGGGTAGCGTTTGCTCACCGATGCGTGGCGCGTTTGCGCCCGGCCACAGGATTTGGCCACAGCTTGTTCGATACAAGAATCAGATCAACGACACGGGAGATTCATATGATCAGTGCGGCATTGGATATTCAGGGAGAGCGTGCTCAGCAGGCGGTTGGTGAATCGAGCACCATGAGTCTTCCCGGCAGCCGGTCGATCAGCGTCCCGGGCACCAAAACGCTGACGCCAGTCGCCAGCCAGAATCCGAACAAGAAGAAAGTGCTGTTCGTCACCTCGGAAATTGCCGATCTGGTGAAGACCGGCGGTCTGGGTGACGTCTCCGCCGCCCTGCCCCGCGCCATGGCGCACTTGCACGATGTGCGGGTGTTGATCCCCGGCTACCCGCAGGTGATGCACAGCGAGAACCCGATCCATATCATCGGCGAACTCGGCGGCCATGCCGCACTGCCCCCGTGCAAGATCGGGCGCATGGACATGCCGGACGGACTGGTGATCTACGTCCTGATCTGCCCTGAACTGTATGAACGTGAAGGCTCGCCCTACGGCGCCAACAATGGCCGCGACTGGCCCGACAACCATATCCGTTTCGCCCGCCTGGGTCTGGCCGCTGCCGACATCGCCGCCAACCTCGCACAAATTCACTGGTGCCCGGATCTGGTGCACGCCCACGACTGGCCGGCCGGTCTGGCTCCTGCCTATATGCACTGGCGCGGGCAGCGCACGCCGACCCTGTTCACCATTCACAACCTGGCCTATCAAGGCGTGACCAGCCTTGGCTCGTGCCCGGAACTCGGCATCCCGACCCATGCTCTGCAACAGGAAGGCATGGAGTTTTACGGCAAAATGTCGTTCCTCAAGGCTGGCATGGCCTATTCGAGCCACATCACCACGGTCAGCGCGACCTATGCGCAAGAGATCACCACCCCGGATTTTGGCTGCGGTCTCGACGGTTTTCTCGCCGCCAAGACCCAGCAAGGCTTGCTCAGCGGCATTCCCAACGGCATCGACGAAAGCTGGGATGCGGCGACGGATCCGCACCTGTTCGCGCCGTTCGCCATCGGCGACTGGGAAGGCAAAGCGATCAACGCCGCCCATGTGCGTGAACTGTTTGGCCTGAGCGACTCCAGTGGTCCGCTGTTTGCCGTGGTTTCGCGATTGGTCTATCAAAAAGGTCTGGACCTGACGCAAGCCGTCTCCGAATACATCGTGCAGAACGGCGGCCAGATCGCAATCATCGGCCGTGGCGAGCCGGAAGAGGAACAGGCCATGCGTGAGCTGGCGCTGCGCTTCCCCGGGCAGATCGGCGTGCGCATCGGCTTCAATGAAACCGACGCCCGCCGCATGTTCGCCGGCAGCGATTTCCTGCTGATGCCGTCGCGTTACGAGCCTTGCGGCCTCAGTCAGATGTACGCCCAGCGTTTCGGCTCGTTGCCGGTGGCGCGCAATACCGGCGGGCTGGCCGACACCATCGAGAATGGCGTCACCGGATTCCTTTTCGACGAATCCACCGCCGACAGCTACCGCGAAGCCCTGAGCCGTGCGTTCAAGGTCTTCGCCTTCCCCGAATTGCTCAACGCGATGCGTTGCCGGGCCATGGCCGCGCCGTTCAACTGGTGCAAAGCGGTCGAACCCTACGCCGAACTCTACGAACGACTGGTCGCCAAGGCGCTGGGTAAAGCCGGCCACAAATAACTCAGGGAGCTTTTCACGATGCCGTTACGGACCCAAGAAAACTGGCCCCACGGCGCGATCATGCAGGACGCCGAACACACTCAGTTTGCGCTGTGGGCACCGGATGCGTTTTACGTCAGTGTCGAACTTGAAGACGGCCAGTCCCTGCCGATGTTGCCGCAGGGCGATGGCTGGTTCGTGATCAAGGCCCGGTGCCCGGCGGGCACCCGCTACCGCTTCAACATCGACGGTGAACTGGAGGTGCCCGACCCGGCCTCCCGCGCTCAGGACGGTGACCTTGACCGCCACAGCGTGGTGGTCGATCCGCTGGCCTATGATTGGCGGCACACCACCTGGCACGGCCGGCCGTGGAGCGAAGCGGTGATCTACGAGGTGCACGTCGGCGCACTCGGCGGTTTTGCGGAAGTCGAGCAGCATCTGGCACGTCTGGTCGAGCTGGGGATTACCGCCATCGAACTGATGCCTGTCGCGCAATTTCCCGGTACCCGCAACTGGGGTTACGACGGCGTCCTGCCTTTCGCACCGCAAGCCTCATATGGCACCCCGGAACAACTCAAACACCTGATCGACAGCGCCCACGGCCATGGTCTGGCGGTAATTCTCGACGTGGTCTACAACCACTTCGGCCCTGACGGCAATTACCTGGGTCGCTACGCCAAAGGTTTTTTTCGCGAAGACAAGGACACACCCTGGGGGGCAGCGATCGACTTCCGCCGCCGTGAAGTGCGGGACTTCTTTATCGAAAATGCGCTGATGTGGGTGCTCGAATACCGTTTCGACGGTCTGCGCCTGGACGCAGTGCACGCGATCGAAAGCCCGGATTTCCTGCCGGAGCTGGCACAACGCATCCGGCAACAGATCGATCCGACGCGTCACGTCTGGCTGACCGTGGAAAACGAGCTCAACCAGTCAAGCCTGCTCGAAGAGGATTACGACGCCCAGTGGAACGACGATGGGCACAACGCCCTGCACGTGCTGCTGACCGGCGAAACCGATGCCTATTACGCGGACTATGCGCTGCAACCCACTGAGCAACTGGCCCGCTGCCTGAGCCAGGGCTTCGTGTTTCAAGGCCACATCACTCGCCACGGCGAACCTCGCGGTGAGCCCAGTGAACACCTTCCCTCGACCGCTTTCATCCTGTTTCTGCAAAACCACGACCAGATCGGTAACCGGGCCTTCGGCGAACGCCTGCATCAATTGGCCGACCCACGTGCCGTGCAGGCCGCCACCGTGCTGTTACTGCTGTCGCCGATGATTCCGCTGATGTTCATGGGCGATGAGTTCGCCGCCGAGCAACCGTTCCTGTTCTTCACCAGCCACCACGGTGAATTGGCGGATCTGGTGCGCGAAGGCCGGCGCAATGAGTTCGCCGCGTTCAGCGCCTTCACCGATCCGCACCAGCGCGAAAAAATTCCCGATCCGAATGCCGAACAGACCTTCCACGCCTCACAGCCACGCTTGATCGGCAGTGGCAGCGCAAAACAGCAGGAAACCCTCGCGCTGTACCGGCGCCTGCTGCAATTGCGCCATCAATACATCATTCCCAACCTGTCCGGCACCCAGGCGCTTGGGGCGCACATGCTCGGTCGTGGCGCGGTCAGTGCGCGCTGGCGCCTGGGCGATGGCAGTGAGCTGCGAATTGACCTGAACCTCAGCGACACGCCAGTGGTCAACCCAGCACAGAGCGACGCTGTGTGGCTGTTTCAGCAACCGCCCGCCGTTGCCCTGTCGGAACCGGGCCAACTGCCCGCGTATTGCGCGCTTGTCAGCCTCACGGCCGCAACCCCCTTGCAACCTCTGGATGGAGAGCGCCTATGAGCGATGCGCAACTGGAAATACTCGCAAGCCGCGCCGGCCTCGCCGTCGACTGGATCGACGCCAATGGCCGCCCGCAGAAAGTCGCCCCGGCGGTACTGCGCAATGTCCTTACCGGGCTGGGTCATCCGGCCAACACCGCGCAGGAAATCGATGCCAGCCTGCTGCAACTGCAACAAGTACAGCAAGATCGCCACTTGCCGCCGCTGTTGACCGCCGATGTCGGGGTCGGCGTTGATCTGGCTCGCTATTTCGAGCCCGAGACGCCTTGCGAAATCCACCTCGAAGACGGTTCCCGCCTTAACCTCAAACTCGACGCCGAAGCGAAACTGCCCGGGTTGATCCCGGTCGGTTATCAGCAGGTGCATATCGCCGATCAGTATTTCACTCTGGCCGTGGCCCCCGAGCGCTGCTTCAGCGTGGGCGATGCGGTGGACAACCCGATCCCTCGCGTCTGGGGCCTGAGTGCGCAACTGTACAGTCTGCGTCGCCCCGGCGACTGCGGCTTTGGTGACACGCAGGCGCTGGAGGAACTGGCTCGTGTGGCCGGCGAACGCGGCGCCGATGCGCTGGCGATCAGTCCGTTGCACGCGATGTTCAGCGCCGATACCGGGCGCTACAGCCCTTATTCGCCCTCCAGCCGTCTGTTTCTCAACCCCTTGTATGCCGCACCGGGCGCCATCCTTGGCGAACGGGCCTTGCGCGATGCGATCGACGCCAGCGGGCTGGCGGAACAATTTCGTCAACTGGAAGATTCGAAACTGATCGACTGGCCGACCGCCGCCAACGCCAAACAGGCATTGCTGCAAGCCTTGTACGATGGTTTTGTCGCCGGCGAGCATCCGTTGCACCCGGACTTCGCCAGTTTCCGTCATGCCGGTGGCGAAGCGCTGGAAAATCACTGCCGCTTCGAAGCGATTCAAGAAATGCGCGCTGCCCGTGGCGAAAGCCTCGACTGGCGGGAATGGCCGGTACACTGGCACGACCCGCGCGGTGCCGCCCTTGAAGCCTTTGCCGAGGAATACGCCGAACGCATCGGTTACTTCGCCTTCTGCCAATGGCTGATCCACCGCTGCCTGGAGCGCGCGCAGACGGCTGCCCGTAGCGCCGGCATGGGCATCGGCCTGATCGCCGACCTCGCGGTCGGTGCCGACGGCGCCGGCAGTCAGGCCTGGAGCTTTCAGGACGAATTGCTCGCCTCGCTCACCGTGGGCGCGCCCCCGGACATTCTCAACCGCTCTGGTCAGGGCTGGGGGATTTCCGCGTTTTCCCCCGAGGGCCTGATACGCAACGGCTTTCGCGCGTTCATCGACATGCTCCGGGCTAACTTCGCCCATGCCGGCGGACTGCGCATCGATCATGTGATGGGCCTGCAACGCCTGTGGGTGATCCCCAATGGCGCCGTTCCGGCCGATGGCGCTTATCTGTATTACCCGTTCGACGACCTGCTGCGCCTGCTGACCCTCGAATCCCATCGGCATCAGGCCATCGTCCTCGGCGAAGACTTGGGCACGGTGCCCGAGGGGCTGCGAGAAAAACTCAGCGCACGTTCGATTCTCGGCATGCGCGTGCTGTTGTTTGAACAGGACAACACCCGCTTCAAGCCGATCCTCGACTGGCCGGACAACGCGCTGGCGACCACCAGCACCCACGATCTGCCAACGCTCAACGGCTGGTGGCATGGCCGTGACATCGACTGGAATGCGCGCCTGGGCTTTGTCGATGCCAACGGTGAAATCGACTGGCGCCGTCATCGCCAGCGCGAACGCGAAGGCCTGCGCGGGGCGCTGAGTCAGGACCCGCAGAACTTTCGCGAAGAGTCCCACGAAGCCGATCAAGTGGTCGATGCCAGCGTGCGTTTCCTCGGTCATACCCGCGCACCGCTGGTGTTGCTGCCGCTGGAGGATGCACTGGGCATCGACGAACAAGCCAACCTGCCGGGTACCATCGACAGCCACCCGAACTGGTCGCGGCGCCTGCCCGGCAACAGCGAAGCGTTGCTCGACGGCACCGATGCCGCGCGGCGTCTGGAACTGCTGGCCTGTGCCCGCCTGCAAGCTGCCGAGCGTGACCAATGAACCAGACGTTTATCCAGCCTCTACGCGCCACCCTGCGCCTGCAATTTCACAAGGGTTTCACGTTGGAGCAAGCGGTGCCGCTGGTGCCGTACTTTGCCCGCCTTGGCATCAGCCACCTCTACGCCTCACCGCTGCTCGCGGCCCGCGCCGGCTCCATGCACGGCTACGACGTGGTCGACCCGACCCAGGTCAATCCGGAACTCGGCGGCGAACCGGCGCTGTGGCGTCTGGTCAGCGCCCTGCGCGAACACAACATGGGGCTGATCCTCGACATCGTCTCCAACCACATGGCCGTCGGCGGCGGGGACAACCCGTGGTGGCTCGACCTGCTGGAATGGGGCCGACTCAGCCCTTACGGCGAGTTCTTCGACATCCAGTGGCACTCGCCGGATCCGTTGATGGAAGGCCAGTTGCTGCTGCCGTTTCTGGGCAGCGATTACGGCGTCGCGTTGCAGGAAGGTTCGCTGAAACTGCACTTCGACGCACGGCAAGGGCGCTTTTACGTCGAGCATTACGAACACCACTTCCCGATCTGCCCGAATGACTACGGTGAACTGCTCAAACCCATTGAGACACTGAAGTCACTGGCTGATCGTTTCAGTGCGTTGAGCTATCAGAACGACGCGCATGCGCTGGCGATGCCGCTCAAAGCTGAATTGAAGGAGCTGGCAAGCGATCCGCAGATCTTCGCCGCGATCGAGGAAAGTCTCGCGCATTACGACTCCACCACTGCCGAAGGTTTCGACAAGCTTCATCAATTGCTCGAACGCCAGAGCTACCGTCTGGCCAGTTGGCGTACCGCAGCGGATGACATCAACTGGCGGCGTTTTTTCGACATCAACGAACTCGGCGGCCTGCGTGTCGAACGCCCGGCGGTGTTCGAAGCGACTCACGGCAAGATTTTCCAGTTGATCGCCGAAGGGCTGGTCGACGGTTTGCGCATCGACCACATCGACGGCCTCGCCGACCCGCGTGGCTATTGCCGCAAGTTGCGGCGGCGCCTCGACTTGCTCGCACCGGGTCGGCACTTGCCGATCTACGTCGAGAAGATTCTCGGTGCCGGCGAAACCCTGCGCACCGACTGGGCAGTGGATGGCAGCACCGGTTACGAGTTCATGAATCAGCTCTCGTTGCTGCAACACGACCCCGATGGCGAACACGTCCTCGGCGATCTGTGGCAGCGGCGTACCGAGCGTCCGGCGGCGTTCATCGAAGAAGCGCAACTGGCGCGCCAGCAGATTCTCAATGGCTCGCTGGCCAGCGACTTCGAAAGCGTCGCCCAGGCGCTGCTGCAGGTTGCCCGGGACGACCTGATGACCCGCGACCTGACCCTCGGCGCGATTCGCCGTGTGTTGCAGGCGCTGATCGTGCATTTCCCGGTGTATCGCACTTACATCAGCGCACTCGGTCGCTCGGCGCAGGATGAGCACTTCTTCCAGCAGGCCATGGACGGCGCCCGGCAGACCCTGAGCGAAGGCGACTGGCCGGTGCTCGACTGCGTGGCCGCATGGCTCGGTGGCACGCCGTGGCGGCACACACCGCGCGGACGCTCACGCAAGATTCTCAAGCACGCCTGCGTACGCTTCCAGCAACTGACCTCCCCAGCGGCAGCCAAAGCCGTCGAAGACACCGCGCTGTACCGCTCGGCGGTGCTGCTGTCGCGCAATGACGTCGGCTACAACACCGAACAGTTCAGCGCACCGCTGAGTGACTTCCACGCGATCAATCAACAGCGCATGGAGGCGTTTCCCGACAACTTGCTGGCCACCGCCACCCATGACCACAAACGCGGCGAGGACACCCGTGCGCGGCTGGCGGTGCTCAGCGAGCGCAGCCACTGGTACGCCGAACAGGTCGAGTTGTGGCGCGCCCTCGCCCGTCCGCTGCGTGACGATGATCAACAACCCTCGTCCGCTGATGAACTGATCCTCTATCAAGCCCTGCTCGGCAGTTGGCCGCTGCACTTGCGCGATGATGATCAGGCCGGCTTGGCCGATTACGCCGAGCGGATCTGGCAATGGCAGCAGAAAGCCCTGCGCGAAGCCAAGCTGCAAAGCAGTTGGAGTGCGCCGAATGAAGCCTATGAAAACGCTGCGCAGACGTTCACTCAACGCCTGCTCACCGGTGAAGCAGGCGAGTTGCTGCGCGCCGCGCTGAGCAAGACCGTGAACAGTATCGCTGCGGCTGGCGCCCTCAACAGTCTGGCGCAAACCTTGCTGCGCATGACGGTGCCGGGGGTACCGGATCTGTATCAGGGCAACGAGTTCTGGGATTTCAGCCTGGTCGATCCCGATAACCGCCGGCCGGTGGATTACGCCGCTCGCGAGCAGGCCCTGCATCAACGCATTGAAGTCGAGACTCTGCTGGCGAACTGGCGTGACGGGCGTATCAAGCAAGCGTTGATCGCCGAGGTGCTGAACCTGCGCGTCGAACACGCCGAGCTGTTCCGGCGCGGCGCGTACCAGGCCCTGGAGGTACTGGGCGAGCAGGCGCACAACGTGCTCGCGTTTGCCCGTGAGCACGAGGGGATGTACGCCATCGTGATCGTCCCGGTGCGCTGCGCGACGCTGCTGGAAAACGGTGCCGTCCCTCAAGTTGATGCGCTGCGCTGGGGCGATACACGGGTGGTTTTACCGTTCGCCGCCTCTGACACAAACCTGAAGGGACTTTTTCACAGCAGCGCAGTCACAAAAAACAGGGAGCTGAACGTCAGCGCCGCGCTGGGGGATATCCCGGTCAATCTGTTTATCCAACTCTTTACGTAACGACGAGTTCAGTTCAGGAGCATTGCGATGAGTACCGACGATAAACGCATCCGCGAGTTCGCCTATCAGATCTGGGAATCAGAGGGCAAACCTGAAGGTCATGAAGCACGCCACTGGGAGATGGCGCGCAAACTGGCTGAAGCCGAAGCTTTGGCACCGAAGAAAGCGCCGAAAGCGGCGGGCAGCAAAACCGCCGGCAAAGGCACCGACAGCAAGGCTGCGGCGACCAAGCCCAAGGCGCCCGCGGCCGCCAAGGCCAAACCGGCAGGCGCCGCCAAGGTCGTCCCGCCGGGTGAAAAAGCCGCCGAGAAAAAGCCCCGCGCCCCACGCAAGCCCCCGGCCAACTGACACACCCGGATTGTTGAACTGAATGACCGTGTGGCGGGTTCGCCCGTCACGCAGGGACAACTCGTCCTCAAAAAACCTGATAACCCCTGTCAGGGAGAGATGTCTGTGGTGAGGGGATTGATCCCCGATCGGCTGCGAAGCAGTCGCAGGGCCGCTGCGCGACCCATCGGGGATAAATCCCCTCACCACAGATTCTTTTCCCACAGTTGATTATTCGAACCAACCCGTTTTGCAGGAGCAATCATGACCAGTCCAAAAAAAGCCGAGCCCGCAGCGCACGCTGAACCGTCGAGAATCCGTGAAGGCCTGCCCTTCCCGCTCGGTGCGACCTGGGATGGTCTGGGGGTCAACTTTGCGCTGTTTTCCGCCAATGCCACCAAGGTTGAGCTGTGCATCTTCGACGACGCCGGCGAAGTCGAACTCGAACGTATCGAACTGCCGGAATACACCGACGAGATCTATCACGGTTATCTGCCCGACGCCCACCCGGGGCTGATCTACGGCTACCGCGTCTATGGCCCGTATGACCCGGCCAACGGCCACCGCTTCAACCACAACAAACTGCTGATCGACCCCTATGCCAAGCAACTGGTCGGCGAGTTGAAATGGTCCGAGGCGCTGTTCGGCTACACCATCGGCCATCCCGACGCCGACCTCAGTTTCGATGAGCGCGACAGCGCGCCCTTCGTGCCCAAGTGCAAGGTCATCGACCCGGCGCACACCTGGGGCAATGACCATCGCGTCAGCGTGCCGTGGGACAAGACCATCATTTATGAAACCCACGTACGCGGCATCAGCATGCGTCATCCGTCGGTGCCGGATAACGTGCGCGGCACCTTCGCCGGGTTGATGGTCGATGATGTGCTCGAACACATCCGCAAACTCGGCGTGTCGTCGGTGGAACTGCTGCCGATTCACGCCTTCGTCAATGACCAGCACCTGCTGCACAAGGGCATGACCAACTACTGGGGTTACAACAGCATCGCCTTCTTCGCCCCCGACCCGCGCTATCTGGCCAGCGGCAAGATCGCCGAGTTCAAGGAGATGGTCGCGCACCTGCACGAAGCCAACCTGGAAGTGATCCTCGACGTGGTCTACAACCACACCGCCGAGGGCAACGAACAAGGCCCGACCCTGTCGATGCGGGGCATCGACAACGCCTCGTATTACCGGTTGATGCCGGACGACAAGCGCTACTACATCAACGATTCCGGCACCGGTAACACCCTCGACCTGAGCCACCCGTGCGTGCTGCAGATGGTCACCGACTCGCTGCGTTATTGGGCCAGCGAGATGCACGTCGACGGTTTCCGCTTCGATCTGGCGACGATTCTCGGGCGCTATCACGACGGTTTCGACGAGCGCCACAGCTTCCTCGTCGCCTGCCGTCAGGACCCGGTGCTGCGTCAGGTGAAAATGATCGCCGAGCCTTGGGACTGTGGCCCCGGTGGCTATCAGGTCGGCCACTTTCCGCCGGGCTGGGTCGAGTGGAACGACAAATTCCGCGACACCGTGCGCGCGTTCTGGAAAGGCGACGACGGCCAGGTTGCCGACTTCGCCAGCCGCATGACCGCGTCCGGCGAGATGTTCAACCAGCGCGGGCGGCGGCCGTACTCGTCGGTGAACTTCATCACAGCGCATGACGGTTTCACCCTCAACGATCTGGTGTCGTACAACGACAAGCACAACGAGGCCAACGACGAGAACAACCAGGACGGCAGCAACAACAACCTGTCGTGGAACCACGGCGTCGAAGGCCCGACCGACGATCCCGAGATCAACGCGCTGCGCCACCGGCAGATGCGTAATTTCTTCGCCACGCTGCTGCTGTCCCAGGGAACGCCGATGATCGTCGCCGGCGACGAATTCGCCCGCACGCAGGACGGCAACAACAACGCCTATTGCCAGGACAGCGAGATCGGCTGGGTCAACTGGGACCTCAGCGAAGACGGCAAGGCGCTGCTCAAGTTCGTCAAACGCCTGATCAAGTTGCGCATGGCTTATCCGATTCTGCGCCGTGGGCGTTTCCTGGTCGGCGAGTACAACGAGGACATTGGCGTCAAGGACGTCACCTGGCTGGCGCCGGACGGCACCGAGATGACCACCGAACACTGGCATGACGCGCATAACCGTTGCCTGGGCATGCTGCTCGATGGCCGTGCGCAGGAGACCGGGATCCGCCGCAAGGGTGCCGACGCGACGCTGCTGCTGGTGGTCAACGCCCATCACGACATCGTCAATTTCAGCCTGCCGGAAGTGCCGGAAGGCAGTTTCTGGACCTGCATGATCGATACCAATCAACCGGCCATTCGCGGTCAGGAGCGCTTCGAGTTCGGCCATGAATACTCGGTCACCGGCCGTTCGCTGCTGCTGTTCGAACTGCAACGCGAAGAAGAAGACTGATATGGACCTGCAGCACTATCTGGCGCGCCGCCCGCCGGACTACGCCGACACCGCCGCCCTCGGCCACTGCCTGCGAGCGTTGGTCGAAGCCGGGCTGGATCAACTGCCGTTACCGGGCAGTGGTCTTACGCTGGAGCGTTTTCAGCGTCTGGCCGAAGTCGGCGGACACGACTTGGGCTTGTGCAAACTCTACGAAGGCCACACCGACGCACTGGCGATCATCGAACAACTGGGGGGGACGCCCACGCCGGGCAGCACTTGGGGCATGTGGGCGGCGGAACCGCCGCAGGCACGGGTGCACGTGCGACCGGCCGGGCACATGGTGCGCCTTGATGGGCGCAAGGCCTGGTGTTCCGGTGCGGCGGTGCTCAGCCACGCACTGCTCACAGCGTGGGACGCCGAAGATCGCCAGCAACTGGTGGCGGTGGGGCTCGATCAACCGGGGGTGACCATCACCGATCAGGGCTGGCAGGCAGTTGGCATGGGGGCCACCGGCAGCGTCGAAGTGCTGTTCGACGGCGTCGAAGCCCAGGCTATCGGCAACCCTGGCGATTACCTGCAGCGCCCCGGTTTCTGGCAAGGCGGAATTGGTATTGCCGCATGCTGGTACGGCGCGGCACGGCAGATCGCCGAGGCACTGCGGCAACACTGCGCGCAACGCCAGGAGCCACACGCCCTCGCCCACCTCGGTGCGGTCGATGCGGCGTTGTACGCAGCGGCGAATGTGCTGCGTTTCAGTGCTCTGCACATTGATGCGCTCCCCGAAGCCGATGCCCGACTGTTGGCCCAGCGCGCCCGCGCTGTGGTCGAACAATCCGCTGAGCAAGTGATGCGCGAGACCGGTCGGGCGCTGGGTGCCGCTCCGTTCTGCAAGGATCGGCACTTCGCCCGATTGAGCGCCGATCTGCCGGTGTTCCTGCGCCAGAGCCATGCCGAGCGTGATCTGGCGGCCCTTGGCCAAGTGCTGGCTGAACACCCCGAGGAGGCCTGGACGCTATGAATGTCGCCAATAAACCCGATCCGATCATCGGCCACCAAGGGACTTCCCTGCTGCAATGGCAACATTCCCGGCACCTGGCGGCGCTGGACAGCGTCGATGTCCTCAGTCTGGTGCCGCCGGGCGCGCGGGCGGTGATTGTCGCCCCGCACCCGGACGATGAAGTGCTTGGCTGCGGCGGGATGTTGCAGTTACTGGCCGCCGCCGGGCGTCAGTTGCAACTGATCTCGGTCACCGATGGCAGCGCCAGTCATCCCGGCTCCGAGCGCTGGCCAGTCGAACGTCTGAGCGTGGTGCGCCCGCAGGAATCGGCGGAAGCCCTGCGCCGCCTCGGTGTGCCACTGCACCGGATGAAATGGCTGCGCGGCGGTTTCAGCGACAGCCAGGTTGCCGCGGATGAGCCGTCGCTGGTCACGTTCATCGAACGCCACCTGCGCCCCGGCGATGTGGTGTTCAGCACCTGGTGCGAGGACGGCCATTGCGATCACGAAGCCGCCGGTCGCGCCAGTATCGAAGCCGCACGCCGGGTCGGCGCCACCTGCCACGAACTGCCGGTATGGACCTGGCACTGGGCCTCCCCCGAAGACGCCGCGTTGCCGTGGCAGCGCGCGCGCAAAATCCTGTTGTCACCCGAGCAAGTGGCGCGCAAACGCCACGCGGTGCATGCCTTTGCCAGCCAACTGGAAGGCGACCCGCAAGCCGGGCTGCAACCGGTGCTGGCGCCGTACGTGCTGGATCGTCTGCTGCAACCCTTCGAAGTGGTGTTCCTGTGAGTGTCGATGATCGTTACTTCGAAGGCCTGTTCCGCGCCAGCGATGACCCTTGGGCGTTTCGCGAGCGCTGGTACGAACAACGCAAACGCGCGATCACCCTCGCCGCCCTGCCCCGCGCGCACTATCGGGCGATCTTCGAACCCGGTTGCGCCAATGGCGAGCTCAGCGCCGAACTGGCTGGCCGCTGTGACCGTCTGCTGTGTTGCGACACCGCCAGTGCGGCGGTGAACCTGGCGCGCAACCGATTGAGCCTGTTTGACCACGCCGAAGTCCGCCAGAGCCGCCTGCCCGGCGACTGGCCGGAAGAAAAATTCGACCTGATTGTATTGAGCGAAGTCGGCTACTACCTCGATGCCCAGGATCTGACAGACGTGATCCGGCGCATCAGCGATTCCCTGACCGCAGACGGGCAATTGCTCGCGTGCCACTGGCGCCCGCCCATCGACGGCTGCCCGCTCAATGCCCGCCAGGTGCATGACTTGATTCACGAACAACTGCCGCTGCCGCGTCTGGCGCTGCATCAGGAAGCCGACTTCATCCTTGAGGTCTGGAGCCGCGAGCCGCGCTCGGTGGCCGCACTGGAGGGCCTGCGATGATCGGCATTCTGATTCCCGCGCACAACGAAGAAGACTTGCTCGAGCAGTGCCTGACAGCCGCCCTGCGCGCCAGCAAACATGGACTGCTGGCCGGCGAACCGGTGGAGGTGCTGGTGGTGCTCGACAGTTGTACCGACCGTTCGGCACAGATTGTCAGCGGCTTTCCGGTACTGAGCCTGCACATCGACGCTCGCAACGTCGGCCAGGCCCGTGCCGCCGGCGCGCAGATTTTGCTGGAGCGTGGTGCACGCTGGATCTCCTGCTCCGACGCCGACAGCCGCGTGGCCGACGACTGGCTGGTGGCGCAGTTGGGCCTGGGCGCCGACGCGGTATGCGGCACGGTAACCGTCGAACACTGGGATCAATCGTTCGACGAAGCCGCGCAAATCCGCTATCACAGCCACTATCAGGCGCGTGACGGGCATCGGCACATTCACGGTGCCAACCTCGGAATCAGCGCAGACGCCTATCGTTGGGCCGGGGGGTTCAAACCTTTGGCCTGCGATGAAGATGTCCAACTGGTGCGGCAACTGGAGCTGTCCGGTGCCGACATCGCCTGGAGCCATCGCCCGCAAGTGCACACCAGCGCCCGTCTGGACAGCCGAGCCCGGGGCGGATTCGGTGATTACTTGCGAAAAATGGTACAGATAGACATAAAAAAAGCGGATCAGATTGATCTGTGACGCGACGAACCGGTTTTCATGAGCAATACTCTGCTGCGCGGCAATCCAGGGTTCGGAGCGTCGCACAGCAATCCATCCGCCTTCACAGGTCGCGCGCGCCTGATTTTCCACGGTGCAGACACGACTGAGGGCCAGACACAACAAGGACGTCATACCCATGAAACCGTTATTCCTCAGCGAACACTCGCTGCCGGCGCAGATATGGAACAGCGCTGCGCAGCTGGACAACATTCCCGTCATCAACACCCACAGCCTCGTTCCCCCCGGTGCCCGTGCCGTCGTGGTCGCCCCGCATCCGGGTGATGAAGTGGTGACCTGTGGCGGTCTCCTGCAACTGCTTTCCAGCCTCGGTCATCCGCTGCAACTGCTGTCGATCACCGACGGCAGCGCCAGCCACCCGGGTTCACGACAATGGTCGGAAAAACGCCTGAGCGTATTCCGTCCCCAGGAAAGCGTCGAAGCCCTGCGCCGGCTCGGCCTGCCGATGCACAGTCTGAAATGGGTACGCGGCGGGTTTACCGACAATGCGCTGCTCGACTGCGAGGCTGACATCACCCACTTCATCGCGCGCTACCTGCGCCCCGGCGACGTGGTGTTCAGCACCTGGCGCAACGACAGCAACGACGACCATGAAGCGGTCGGCCGTGCCAGTGCCCAAGCGGCTGCGCAAGTCGGCGCGACCTTCCATGACGTGCCTGTCTGGGCCTGGCACTGGCCGGAGCGCGAGCAGAACCTGATTCCCTGGGAACGTGCGCGCAAACTGCGCCTCGACACCTGGACCGTGGCGCGCAAAAGCCACGCCACCCATGCCTATGCCAGCCAGCTCAAGGGCGAACCGGCGATCGGCATCGCGCCGATGCTGCCACGGGTGATCCTCGAGCGCATGCGCTTGCCGTACGAAATCGTCCTCATCTGAAACACTTTTCCCCTGTGGGAGCGGGCTCGCTCGCGAATAGGCAGTGTCAGGCGCTTGAATTGCTGACTGATACACCGCATTCGCGAGCAAGCCCGCTGCCACAAGGGATTTTCGTCAGGGCAGATCCAGTTTAAAAAAAAGTCTCTTGCTAAAACGCCCTGTGACACGAGGTGAGATCGACACCCCAGTATCATTGGCCGAGAATCATCCCCGTCGAAACATCTACCACTCATCGAAAATCCCTCCCGACCTGTCAGATCTGACAGTAGGCAGCTCCACTCCGTCAGGCTTTAAATCATTCAGTCCCCCAGCCCTCGACCGGAGTACCTCCCATGGCCTCATCCCCTTCCCCCGACGAGCACACCAACCTCTTGCGTGAGCTGGGCATTCCCGGGCGCACCAAGGAACCGATCTCCACCAGTCCTGATGTGTGGGGCTTGAACATTGCGGCGGTACTGGACAATTTTCCGCGCCACGGCCTGCAATGCACAGCCGGCCCCTGGGGAACCATGGGGCAAGGCGACAGCCTGGTCATTTTCTGGGGTCCCAATAATCAGGTACTGCAAAAGACCGTGGAGAAAAATGAGGTCGGCACCCAACTGCAGTTGTTCGTGGAGCCGCGGCACATCCTGGCCGGCAACTTCGATGTCTCCTACAGCGTGACCCGCTTGGGCCAGACAGCCGAGCCCTCCGAAGTGATGAAGGTGTTCGTCAAGCTCACCCGCCCCGGTGGTCATGATGACAACGAAGAACCGGGCCACTCCAAGCTGATCATGCACATTCCCCGCGAGATTCTCGAAGCTGGCATCGATAAGGACAACGTGGCTGCGGGCGTCGACATCAGGATTGAACCTTACCCGAACATTGCCCCCGGTGACGTGATCCGCCTGAGCTGGGGCGGGGTCTTCGTGTCAAGCCCGCCACTGACCCAGGACCAGGTCGAAGGCAAAACCCCCATCGTCATCCATGTCGACGAAGCCACGATCCGTAAAGCGGGTGACTCTGACAGCACCGGGCTGGCAGTGGCTTTCGAACTCTACGACAAAGTCGACAACCGTTCCGAAGACTGGAGTGCCGCCCAGCGGGTGGTGGTCAGCATCGACACGTCGCGCCCACTGGCACCCCTGCTCAAGGAAACGCTGAACAACGTGCTGGATCTCGACAAGCTGGGCGATGCCAAGGGCACCGGGCAGGTCGTTGCCGTGGACGGCAAGTTGTTCGCGAAGGGCGACACCGTGTTCCTCCAACTCAAAGGCACGCCGGTGGAAGGGGCACCAATCGACCACGAACTGCCGGGCGTGATCCTGGAGAGCGTACCGAGCATCCTTGAGATACCGATCGACAATGCCCTGCTGCGCCGTTTTGCCAAAGTCCAGATGGTGCTGCTGTACCGCATCCTGAAAGCCGATGGCTCGGCCGATATGTTGTCCAAAGGGCAGTTCATCAGCGTCATCGGTCAACTCCAGCGTCTGAAGGCGCCAATCGCCGAAGACGCCGAGCAAGGGGCACTCGATCCGGACCTGCCGCGTACCCGCATTGAAATCCCTTGGGATGACTCGTTCGAGTCCGGTCAGGCAATCAAACTGTTCTGGCTCGGCACCCTGCCGGATTTCACCCCGTACCTGCCCGACCTGCCATTGCGACCGATCACCCATGGCGACGTCAACGATAAAGTGTCTTTGTACATCACTGTCGACAGTGCCCATATCAAGGTTCTGGAAGGTGGCACGCTGGAGCTCTATTACCAATTGCTGAGCGACGACGGCGTACTGGCGAAGCTGGATCGCTACAGCGCGATCAATGCGATCCGCGAGTCCGAACACGCGCCGCTGCTCGCGGTCGGCGAGCCACGCCTGGAATTGCCGATGCCGAGGGTAGACGGTGTGGTCGACAACGTCCTCGACCCCGATCGCAAAGGCACCACGCTGAGCGCCACCTGGCTCAATACCCTGGTCGACGACAAGGTGACACGAGAGTGGGTGGGCTCGAAAACCGGCCTGGACAGCGACTGGATCATACTGAACTCGATCACCGCCGGTAGCGAGGTGCCGTTCCCCATCAGCGCCGATTTGATCAAAGGTAACGAGGACGGCACGGTTCAGGCCAGGTACTTCGTCGAACGTGCGGGAGAGCGCACCCGGTATTCGCAGCCACTGGACTTCAATGTGGGCGCTGCCCAAGAGCTCGACCCGCCCACCATCACCCAGGCCGTAGACTCCAAAGGGGCAGCAATTGACAACGGCGGGACGACCGTCGATACCACGGTCACGTTGTCAGGGGCCGGGGCCAAAGGCCGGAAAGTCCAGATCAAGGATGGCACCTTCGTCATAGGTGAGGCGACGGTTAACCTGACGACCGGCCTGTGGGAACTGACCGTGACAGGCTTGAGCGTGGCCGCTCACAGCTTCACCGCCACCGCCCTGTATGGCAGTGGGCAGGTCTCTGCGGCGTGGACGCTGACGGTGACGGCCAATATCGCGCCGACCATCACTCGGGCGGAGAACTCTAGAGGGGAAGAAATTCTTCCGGGCGGCTCGACCTTTGAAACTTCTGTCACGCTTAAAGGAAGTGGGGCTAAAGGTCAGAAAGTCCGGATCAAGGACGGCGCCACCGTCAAAGGTGTGGCGACGGTTAACCTGACGACCGGCCTGTGGGAACTGACCGTGACGGGCTTGAGCGTGGCTACTCACAGCTTCACTGCCACCGCGCTGTATGGCAGTGGACAGGTGTCGGGATCGCGGGTCGTGGTCGTATCGCCACCAATCCCACTGAGGGAGGATTTTGAGAACAGGAGTGGTACTTATCCAAGAAGAATGGATCTTCCTACTATGACAATAGAGCGCAACCGGGGATCAGGACTATATATAGGAATTTGGACTAATAGCAGTTACGAACCACCTCTCGCTGGAAAATTTTTATTGATAAATGGTGGCGACTCCACGTCTACATTTACATTCAAGGATAATTACTCATCTATATCGTTCGATTACGCACACACACTCTACCCAGCGAAAGCTAAATTTTATGATTCCACGGATGGACTGCTAGGAGAAATAGCACTTCTAACAGAGAGCGAGTTCCAAGCGAAATCTGTTCATTTCCAAGGGAATGGCATAAGAAAAATGATTGTCACCACCACTAATTCGGCTGTTTTGTTTGATAACTTTATACTCACCCCCTAACCTTATAAAAAGTAACAGACATTGAAACTACAGGGGCGGCTAAAATACCCGCCCCCGTCCTTCTTTCGCACTCAGGGAATAAACTAAAGTTGCAAATACAATATAGCCTGACGGATTTATTTAATGACAATAGCAAGCAAGTTCACGCCTACAAGAAATCTTTGCCGGGTACTTAACCTGTGACCAACGCAGATCCCAAGCAGGCCTTCGCCTGCTCGCGATGTAACTACAACGGCTGGCGCCTAATCCTCTGGCACAACATTATCCAGCGCCTGTTCACCGCCAGCTCCCCCAGCATCACCACCTGCGCAATGCCCAGCGCCGTATGACGGCTCGTCCCTTCGAGCGTGCCGGCGAAATCGCCGAGCATGACCGTGGCCGAGGCCAGGGATTCGCAGGCGTTGGCCAGCAGCGATTCGGTATCGGTTTGCGGGTTGACCAGGAACATGCTGCTGGGGGTATAGGGCGTTGCCATGATGTGTGCGGGGGCGAGGTAATGGTCGAGAGCGCGTTCGGCGGCTTCGTGGAGTTTTCTGGTGTTGAGGGATTCGTAGGGTGATACCGATTCTGTGATCGGCGGATTGGGTGGGGTTTCGGACATCAGCTGGAACTCCGATCGAGGCACTTTGGAAGAATGATGACCTGTAGGAGCTGCCGCAGGCTGCGATCTTTTGATCTTGTTTTTAAAAGCAACATCAAAAGATCGCAGCCTTCGGCAGCTCCTACAGGGGACCGGGCAGTTAGTTCGGCACGCGGCGGCCGTCCAGTACTCGGTTGACCATCAGTTCACTGAGCATGATCACCTGATGCAGCATCAGCATGGCCCGGCGCTGTGGGTGGTCGACGGTGTCGCCGATATCACGGGCCATGTCGCTGGCGGCGGCTAAGGATTCGCAGGCTTCGACGAGCAAGGTTTCTTCGTCCACGGTGGGGTCGATGAGGAAGATTCTGCTCGATTTGCGTGACGAGGCTGAAGGGATCGAGATCTTCAGTGCGCCGGGGTTGAGGTAGAAGTTGATGGCGCGGTCGGTTGCCGCTTTTATTTTCTGCGGGTCGAGGGCTGGGTCGTAGGGGATTGAGGTGTCCGGGGGGTTGGGTGTGGCTTTGAACATGGATGAAACTCCGTATCGAGAAATAGGAGCCATCACCCTCGCTACCAAACGATGGGTGGCGGCCATGCGCGGGTTGGTAGACCGGTCGATACGGAACCCGGCGCTCACGAATGAGCCCCACGCATGTCCACCATAAAACTGAGCCCCAAAAAGAGGCTACATAAGGTGACGCCATACGACCGTACCGAAATGGGCTACCAAACCCGATCACTGTTTTCCAGTGACAGGGAAACGATAAGCCCAACGCATAGCCGTGTAAGCCGGCGGATTCTGGCGTACGCGTAGGTAACGGCGCAAGGCGTTGTAGCCGGTATGGCGTAACGGTTCGTGTACTTTAAACGTGGTTGCGGGGTTATGTTTATGTGCGGGGTTTGGTCTGTTGTTCTGATTTTGTCTGGCAGGCCGCTTTCGCGAGCAGGCTCGCTCCCACACTTGGAATGCTTGCATTCAGTGGGAGGTTGGTCGGCTTGTGAGCCGTCATCGCTGGCAAGCCAGCTCCCACAATTTGACCGAGTGCATTCAGTCAGAGATTGGTCGATCAGGAGGCCGCTTTCGCGAGCAGGCTCGCGCCTACAGGTTTTCTGTCGGCTCGGGGGATTCGTGTTACGGCCTGAGGCATCTGGAAGGAACTGCCCGCGCACAGACCAGTCGCATGAACAGGAAGCCGTTTTTTCAGAGGAGTGAACGTGTCCAGCGATCCCGAGCGTCACGTCGTCGACGCCCCCGTCATCCAACGCCTGCGCGTGCTGACGGTCAATACCCACAAGGGCTTCACCGCCCTCAATCGGCGCTTCATCTTGCCGGAGTTGCGTGAAGCGGTGCGCAGCACCTCGGCCGATCTGGTGTTTCTGCAGGAAGTCGTGGGCGAACACGAGCGCCATTCCAATCGTTACAACGAATGGCCGCAAACCTCGCAATACGAATTTCTTGCCGACAGCATGTGGAGCGATTTTGCCTACGGACGCAACGCGGTTTACCCCGATGGCCACCACGGCAATGCCCTGCTGTCAAAATACCCGATCCGCGAATACCGCAACCTCGACGTGTCGATCACCGGCCCCGAGCGCCGAGGCTTGTTGCATTGCGTACTGGACGTGCCGGGCCACGCCGAAGTCCACGCCATCTGTGTGCACCTGAGTCTGCTGGAAAGTCACCGCCAATTGCAGTTGCAGCTGCTTTGCCAGTTGCTCGAATCCTTGCCCGAGGACGCGCCGGTGATCATTGCCGGCGACTTCAACGACTGGCAACTGCAGGGCAATGTCGCCCTCGCCCGCCGCGATTACCTGCACGAAGCGTTCGAACGCCACCATGGCCGTCCAGCCAAGACCTATCCAGCGCGTTTTCCATTGCTGCGCCTGGACCGCATCTACCTGCGCAACGCCAGCAGCCACGACCCGCAGATCCTCGGCAACAAACCGTGGACGCACCTGTCGGACCACTTGCCATTGGCGGTGGAGGTGCACCTGTAATCCTGCTGCGGCAGCGAACCCCGGATCACCGAAAACGCCTGTGGGAGCAGGCTTGCCCGCGATGACGGCGGATCAGGCAACAGAGATGTTGAATGTTCCGACCTCTTCGCGGGCAAGCCCGCTCCCACAGGGTTAGCGGTGGCTGGACTAGCCCTCCGGCTTGAGAATCAACACCGCCAGCGGTGGCAGATTCAGTTCCAGCGACAGCGACTGCCCATGGCTCGGCACCTCTTCGGTAAACGCCCCGCCGCCATTGCCATAGTTGGACCCGGCGTAGGTGTCGGCATCGCTGTTGAGCAATTCATTCCAGCGCCCGGCAAACGGCACGCCGACGCGGTACGACTGACGCGGCACCGGGGTGAAGTTGGCGACCACCAGCACCGGTTTGCCGTCCTTGCTCCAGCGCAGCCACGCGTACACGCTGTTTATGGCGTCATCGCCGATCAACCACTGGAAGCCCTGCGGCGCGTCGTCCTGGTCGTGCAGCGCCGGTTCTTCGCGATACAGGCGATTGAGGTCGCCGACCAGTTTCTGCACGCCTTTGTGTTCCGAGTATTGCAGCAGGTACCAGTCCAGCTGCTGATCGTGGTTCCACTCACGCCACTGGCCGAACTCGCAACCCATGAACAACAGCTTTTTGCCCGGGTGGGTCCACATGAAACTCAGATAGGCGCGCAGGTTGGCAAATTTCTGCCAGCGGTCGCCGGGCATCTTGTCGATCAACGAATGCTTGCCATGCACCACTTCGTCGTGGGAGATCGGCAGGATGAAGCGCTCGGACCAGGCGTAGACCAGACCGAAACTCAGTTCGTTGTGGTGATGCGCGCGGTACACCGGGTCTTGCTGAATGTAGTGCAGCGAATCGTGCATCCAGCCCATGTTCCATTTGTAAGCGAAACCGAGGCCACCCTGCTGGGTGCTCTGACTGACGCCCGGCCAGGCGGTGGACTCTTCGGCAATCACCAGCGCGCCCGGCGCCTCCAGCTCGACCACATCGTTCAAGTGCCGGAGGAAATCGATTGCCTCAAGGTTCTCGCGCCCGCCGTGGCGGTTCGGAATCCACTCGCCGGCCTTGCGCGAATAGTCGCGATACAGCATCGAGGCCACCGCATCGACGCGCAGGCCATCCACGTGAAAATGCTTCAACCAGTGCAGCGCCGATGCCAGCATGTAGCCGTGCACTTCGGTGCGCCCCAGGTTGTAGATCAGCGTGTCCCAGTCCTGATGGAAGCCTTCCAGCGGGTTGCCATATTCGTACAACGCCGTGCCGTCAAACTGCGCCAGGCCATGGGTATCGGTAGGAAAATGCGCTGGCACCCAGTCGAGGATCACCCCGATTCCGGCCTGGTGACAGGCGTTGACGAACTCGCCGAACTGCTCGGGTGTGCCATATCGCGCGCTCGGGGCGAATTGCGAGAGCAGTTGATAGCCCCACGAACCGCCAAACGGGTGCTCCATGATCGGCATCAGTTCGATGTGGGTGAAACCCAGTTCCTTGACGTAAGGAATCAAGCGCTCGGCCAGTTCCGGCCAAGTGTACTGGCGAGCGACTTCGCCCAGATCGTCCAGTTCGCACTGCCACGAGCCGGCATGCAATTCGTAGATCGACAGCGGCGCTGAATGTTTCTGCCGCTCGCGGCGGCCGTTCATCCAGTCCTGATCCTGCCAGTTGATCTGCAGCGGCGCGGCGACTTTCGACGCGGTGTCCGGCGGCAGACTGGTGGCCAGCGCCATCGGGTCGGCCTTAAGCGGCAAGATGCCGTGGGCGCCGAGGATCTCGTATTTGTACAACTCGCCCGCCTGCAGGCGCGGAATGAATAATTCCCAGACACCGGATGGATGGCGCAGGCGCATCGGATGGCGGCGACCGTCCCAGACGTTGAAATCGCCGACCACCGAGACGCGCCGGGCGTTCGGCGCCCACACGGCGAAACGCACGCCGTCAACGCCATCGACGGTTTTCAGCTGAGCGCCGAGGCAGCTGCTCAGGTCGCGGTGATTGCCTTCGGCGAACAGATACAAATCCATTTCGCCGAGCAACTGACCGAAGCTGTAGGGATCTTCCGCCACTTGCTCGCCGCCGGCCCAGCGCGTGCGCAGCAGATAGGGCCGGGCCTGGGCGAAGTGCCCGACAAACAGCCCCGGGGTTTCGGTGGCGGTCAGTTCGCCACGTTCTTCACCGCTGTCCTTGTCCAGCACTTCAACTTTCAACGCACCCGGCAAATAGGCGCGGATGAACTGCCCGCCGGCACCATCACCGTGCGGGCCGAGAATGGAAAACGGGTCGTGATGTTCCGCACGTACCAACGCGTCGATGTCTTGCGCCGTCGGCAATAACGCTTCTTTAGCGTGACCCTGTTCCTTGTTCGAGACACTCATGACTACTCTCCACCAAGATCGGAAAAGGGTTTAAGCCCCGTCAATAACCCATACAAACCGTGCAACGGCACGGGCAGCCACGTGGGGCGATTTTCGGCTTCATAGGCCACTTCATAGGCCGCCTTCTCCAGGCCGAACAGCGCAAGCGCTGCGTCGGCACCCGCAGGATCCTGCCAGGCATGATCAAGACTAGTCGCCGCTTGGCGATATGCCTGAACAAATGCCTCGCGCGCCTCACGCAGGTAGCGCTCGGCAACCCGATGCCGGGCCGCTTCCGACTCCGCACTGTGATCGACGTTATGCACGTTGATGGTCATGGCCGCCGCGTAATCGAAGGACCGCAGCACGCCGCTGACGTCCTTGTACGGACTGTGTTTGCCGCGCCGTTCGTGCAGCGGCCGCGCCGGTTCACCTTCGAAGTCGATCAGATAGGCATCGCCCTTGATCACCAGCACCTGGCCCAGGTGCAGGTCACCGTGGACCCGAATCCGCAGGCCGCCTACGGCTTTTTGCGCGAGTTCCTGCACATGGCCGAGGATGATTTTTTTGTTGTCCAGCAGCCGCGCAACCATTTTCTGATCTGCCGCGCTCAGATGACTTTGATGTTGCTTGAGCAGCTTCAACGCATGCTCGACCTGCGCGGCAACGTCCTTGCCGGTGGCTTGGGCGTCTTTGGCGCTGGTGGTTTGCGGGGCGAAATCGGGATTGTCGCTCGGCGCCGCGAGCACTTGATGCATTTCGCCCAGACGCTGGCCGAGCATGCCGGCAAAGTCCTTGAGCTCGCCGAGGGCGTTGTAATGCTGTTCCTGCTCGGACATGGCGTCGGCCAGTTCATCGCGCAGCGCCCGTTCGAGGTTGTTCTGCGTCCATTCCCAGGCATCGCCCTGATTGCTCAGATAGCCTTGGGCGATCATCAGCAGATTGTCTTCGCCTTGGGCATCACGGCGAATCACCGAACCCAGCAGCGGCGAGATGTTCTCGAACCCGGCCTCGGTCAGGTAGGCGCTCATTTCCAGTTCCGGGTGCACCCCCGAGGCGACTTTGCGGATCAGCTTCAGCACCAGACTGTTGCCAATCACCACCGAACTGTTCGATTGCTCGGCCGACAGATAACGCACCTCGGACTCAGCACCGAGGCCGAGTTTTTCCAGCTGCGCGGTCGGCGCGAAACGAATCTCGCCCTGTTCGGAATTGAGCACGGTGCTGCTCTGCATGCCGTGCAGCACGGCGTGCACAAACGTTTCGAGGCTGAACGCATCAGTGATCAGCCCCACCTGACGTCCGCGGCGTACTCGGGACAAGGCCAATTGCTGCGGCAGCGCCGCCCCGACCTGATCTTCCGAGATAAACCCGAACGGCAGTTGATAGCGGCTGGTCTGCCCGGCGCTGGTGACTTCGATCTCACTGAGCAGCACCGGATGCTGCGCATCGCCAAAACGCACGCCGTAGGCCAGATTGACCTGCTCGATGGCCGCGTCCTTGCCGGCGAACCAGCGGCGGTTCTGCAGCCAGCTCGGCAAGACGCTCTGCTCCAGGGTGTTGCGGGTCGGCGCTTCAAGCAGTTCTTCCATGCGTTTTTTCAGCACCAGCGTGGTGAAGTCCGGCAGGCTCTGCGCCGGTTCGACGTGCCAGCTCGGCATCTGGTTTTCCGCCGCGAGGGCGAACCAATAGAAGCCGTACGGCGCCAGGGTCAGCAGGAAATTCAACTGGCCGATGGGCGGGAACGCGTTACCACCAAGCATCTCCACCGGGACCATGCCGACGTAGGCCGACAGGTCGAGTTCCGCCGCCTGCGCGCTGCGCGAGACGTTGGCCACGCAAAGAATGATCTCGTGCTTGCCGTCGGAGTCGGTGAACTCGCGGGTGTAGGCCAGAATCCGTCGGTTGCTCGGCGAAAGCATCTTCAGCGTGCCACGCCCGAACGCCTTGGACTGCTTGCGCACGGCGAGCATGCGTCGCGTCCAGTTGAGCAGCGAATGCGGATCGCCGGCCTGAGTCTCGACGTTGACGGAGAGATAACCGTATTGCGGGTCCATGATCGGAGGCAGCACCAGGCTCGCCGGATCGGCGCGGGAGAAACCGCCGTTGCGGTCGATCGACCATTGCATCGGCGTACGCACACCGTCGCGGTCGCCGAGGTAGATGTTGTCGCCCATGCCGATTTCGTCGCCGTAATACAGGGTCGGCGTGCCGGGCATCGACAGCAGCAGGCTATTGAGCAGTTCTACGCGGCGGCGGTCTCGCTCCATCAACGGCGCCAGACGCCGACGAATGCCGAGGTTGATCCGCGCGCGACGGTCAGCGGCGTAGTAGTTCCACAGGTAATCGCGCTCCTTGTCGGTGACCATTTCCAGCGTCAGCTCATCGTGATTGCGCAAGAAAATCGCCCACTGGCAATTGGCAGGAATCTCCGGGGTTTGCCGCAGAATGTCGGTGATCGGGAAGCGATCTTCCTGGGCCAGCGCCATGTACATGCGCGGCATCAGCGGGAAGTGAAAGGCCATGTGGCATTCGTCACCGTTGACGCCCTCGGCATCGGTGTCACCGAAGTACAGCTGGGTGTCTTCCGGCCATTGGTTGGCCTCGGCCAGCAGCATGCGGTCCGGGTAATTGGCATCGATCTCGGCACGGATCTGCTTGAGGACGTCGTGGGTCTCAGGCAGGTTTTCGTTGTTGGTACCGTCGCGCTCGATCAGGTACGGAATGGCGTCAAGACGCAGACCGTCAATGCCCATGTCCAGCCAGTAGCGCATCACCGACAACACGGCTTTCATCACTTGCGGGTTGTCGAAGTTGAGGTCGGGCTGGTGCGAATAGAAGCGGTGCCAGAAGTATTGGCCGGCGACCGGGTCCCACGTCCAGTTGGACTTTTCAGTGTCGAGAAAGATGATCCGGGTGCCGTCGTACTTCTGATCGTCATCCGACCACACATAGAAGTCCCGCGCCGCCGAACCGGGCTTGGCCTTGCGCGCCCGCTGGAACCACGGGTGCTGATCCGAGGTGTGGTTGATGACCAGCTCGGTGATCACCCGCAAGCCACGTTTGTGCGCCTCGGCGATGAAGCGCTTGGCGTCGGCCATGGTCCCGTAGTCGCTGTGCACGCCCCGGTATTCGGCGATGTCGTAACCGTCATCGCGACGTGGCGACGGGTAGAACGGCAACAGCCAGATGGTGTTGACGCCGAGTTCGGCGATGTAGTCGAGTTTGGCGATCAGGCCGGGAAAGTCGCCGATCCCGTCATTGTTGGAGTCGAAAAACGATTTGACGTGAACTTGATAGATCACCGCATCCTTGTACCAGAGCGGGTCTTTGATGAAGGTGGCTGCCTTGGGTCTCTTCGCCATGTGAAACTCCTGTTCAATTCGTCTCTGCACATAATGTGATCGTGCTGATACTTCTGTAGGAGCTGCCGAAGGCTGCGATCTTTTGATCTTGCTTCTAAAAAATCAAAGGCAAAAGATCGCAGCCTTCGGCAGCTCCTACACGGGTCGGTGTGTGTCTTACGCGGCAGTAATCCGCCAAATCCCGAACGGCTGGTACGCCGGTTCGATGCGCATGAACTGATACTTGCCGTGCCAGTCCCAGCGATGCCCGTTCATCAAGTCCTCACCGTGCGTGGTTGCGTCGTCGGGCAGGCCCATCTCCCATAGCGGCAATTCGAAATTGGCCTCCTGCACGTTGTGCGGATCGAGGCTCACCGCCACCAGAATGAAATTGCTGCCATCAAAGCTGCGCTTGCCGAAATACAGAATGTTGTCGTTCCAGGCGTTGTAGATTTTCAGGCCCAGGTGCGTGTGCAGCGCCGGGTTCTGCCGGCGGATGCGATTGAGCTGGGCAATTTCGGCAATGATGTTGCCCGGCGCATTGAAGTCGCGGACGCGGATCTCGTACTTCTCCGAATCGAGGTATTCCTCCTTGCCCGGCACCGGCGCCGATTCGCACAGTTCATAACCGGAATACATGCCCCACAAACCCGATCCCATGGTCGCCAGCGCCGCGCGGATCAAAAAGCCCGGCCGCCCCGACTCATGCAGGAACGCCGGGTTGATGTCCGGCGTATTGACGAAGAAGTTCGGCCGGTAGCATTCACGCCATGGCGACTCATTGAGCTCAGTGAAATAGGTCGCCAACTCGGACTTGGTATTACGCCAGGTGAAATAGGTGTAGCTCTGGCTGTAACCGACCTTGCCCAGACGCGCCATCATCGCCGGCGTGGTGAACGCCTCGGCGAGGAAGATCACTTCCGGGTGCAGTGCCCGCACATCGGCAATCAGCCATTGCCAGAACGGCAGCGGCTTGGTGTGCGGATTGTCGACGCGAAAAATCTTCACGCCTTCGTTGACCCAGCCGACCACAATATCGCGCAGCTCGACCCACAAACTGGGGATCGCGTCCGGCGCATAGAAGTCGACGTTGACGATGTCCTGGTATTTCTTCGGCGGGTTTTCCGCGTATTTGATCGTGCCGTCCGGGCGCCAGTTGAACCAGCCCGGATGCTGCTTGAGCCACGGGTGATCCTGGGAACACTGGATGGCGAAATCGAGGGCGATCTCCAGACCATGCTCAGCGGCGGCGGCAACCAACCGGCGGAAGTCTTCGCGGGTGCCGAGCTGCGAGTGAATCGCTTCGTGCCCGCCCTCCTCACTACCGATCGCGTAAGGACTGCCCGGATCATCCGGGCCGGCGGTCAGGGAATTGTTGCGGCCCTTGCGGTGGGCGCGGCCGATCGGGTGAATCGGCGTGAAGTACAGCACGTCGAAGCCCATGTCCTGAATCATCGGCAGACGCGCGTGCACGTCGTTGAAGGTGCCGTGACGCTTGGGATCGTCGGTGATCGAGCGCGGAAACAGCTCATACCAACTGGCAAACTCGGCCAGCTCCCGTTCGACGTCCACCGGGAATTCGGCGCTCAGGCTCAGATAGGCACGGTGATCGGCCTGCGCCATCAATTGCGCACTGCGCGAGTGCAAAAACAGCGCCACCTGCTCGGTTTCGAGCAGGCCGGACAATTCATGATGCAAGGCGGCGAGCTGTTCGCTGAGCTGACCGTCGCTGCGCTCGGCGGCCTGCTGCACCATAGTGCGGCCTTCCTGCAGTTCGAGCGACACCGGGACGGCGGCGTTGTGCTTTTTCTCCAGTTCGTACTGGAAACTGGCGAAGTGATCGATCCACTCTTCGATGCAATACAGGTAGCGACCCTGGCGTTGGGGACGAAACTGCCCCTGCCAACTGTTATTGCCCAGCTCGTTCATTACCTCGCTGTGCCAGGACTCTTCGCCCTCCGCACGCCAGCGGATGCGCACCGCCAGCTTGTCGTGGCCGTCGGCAAAGACCTTGCTGGTGACGATCACGTCACGCTCGACGATCGACTTGACGGCAAACTGCCCGCCATCGAGGGTCGGCATGGTGTTTTCGATCACGATGCGCGGCAGCAGTAACGCCTGCGACAGCGGCATATGCGGGTTATAGCTCTGCTCTGAAGGTTTTTCAGCGGACATCGAGCCTCTCTCCTTTACGCCCCAAGGACGCTCTTGTGCCGGATCCGTGTCCACAAGGAGGCACCGGCCCCGACATGAACTCACTTAGGTTCCGAGCGACCGGCGCGGGGAAAAGTTCACAGGGATTTGCCTGGGCAAAAAAGCGGATCGAATTCGCCAGCAGGTGGTCAATCCACTTAAGCACTTCTCACGCCATGTGCCACACGGAGGTCTACAGATGAACATCCCGATCCCGGCAGAAACGCCTGATCCGAACATCGACAAACCCACCTTGCCCGAGACCGAACCGCAGCCGATTCCCGAGCAGGAACCCCCAGGCACCACGCCACCGCCGAAGGAAGAACCGCCGACGACAATGCCGCCCGTCATCGTCTGAGCAACACGCCCCCCTGTAGGAGCTGCCGCAGGCTGCGATCTTTTGATCTTGTTTTTAAAAATCAAAGTCAAAAGATCGCAGCCTGCGGCAGCTCCTACAGGTTGTTCGCGGTGTTCACAGATGCTGGTTTTTCTCGTCTTCTTTCTCGAACAACCTGACCACCCGTGGCATCACGCTGAAAATCCCCAATGCCAACACGGTGCTGAGCAGTGCAGTCGCTTCCCTGCCCAACCCCGCCGCCACGCCGATCGCCGCCGTCATCCACAACCCGGCTGCAGTGGTCAGCCCTTT
Source organism: Pseudomonas sp. m6p (assembly GCF_055760375.1). NCBI lineage: Bacteria > Pseudomonadati > Pseudomonadota > Gammaproteobacteria > Pseudomonadales > Pseudomonadaceae > Pseudomonas > Pseudomonas sp. m6p. Next base: position 2,044,792 of record NZ_CM147084.1, on the reverse strand, counting down.
GACATGACCCTCATCGCCTTCCTTGTTTTTCAGGATGGTTCCGGCGCCAAGAAAACCGATCCCGGCGATCACGCCCTGCAACACCCGGCTCATGGCATCGGACTCCGCCCCGCTGGTTTGCGGCACCAGCACAAACAGCGCCGCGCCGAGTGCCACCAACATGTGCGTGCGCACCCCGGCGGCCTTGCCTTTGTGCTCACGTTCAAAACCAAGAATCCCGCCGAGCACCGCCGCCATCAGCAGGCGCACGGTGATGCGCGTCAGTTGCGAAGCGTCGCCGACATCGGCGAACTCCGCTTGCAGCGTTACCCACACTTCATGCCACCAAGCGTTCATCGCTCCGTCCTTTTTATTTGTCGTTAATGGATGGACAGCAGCGACCATTAATCAGTTGCGCAGAACGATCGGCCACGCGCGCGCCCTAACCTCTCAGGTACCCATGAAAAAAGGACAGCCTCATGCCCGTTCGAATCGATGAATCCAACCCCGAATCAAAAGTGTGTTTTTTCACCGTCGAAAATGGCGAAGAAATTCGTATCTGCGACACCCTGGAAGTCAAAACGGATAGCGAAAAAGCCATGTCGTTCGTGGAAATTGAAAGCCGGCGCGTTTACATCACTGAAGCAGAGGCGGATGCCTTGACCGTCGCCGGCGCGAAAGACGGCCGCAAGCACCTGAAGGCTGACGAGAGTGATTCGGTGATTTGACTGACCCTGATCAACACCCGGTGCAGACGCCTGCGATAGGCGTTTGCGCCTGCGCCTGCGGGCTGCTTCAAGTTGTCGCAGGGCGTCGCTCAGACGCCATCTGATCCGCTTTTTATTCAAATAGCTGAGTCTGTTATGCAAACAGATCGGCGCTCATAGTTCGTTCGCCTGATGGAGGCTGATGAGCGAATGACCATGAGCGAACAAATCCCCGTCCGAACCGTAGAAGCAAGCCCCACCATTAAAAATGTGCCAGGTCGCCCAATGAAGGCGAAGGCCGGCTCCACCGACAAGCAGATCCACACGCGCAGTTTCACCGGGCTGTTCCGCCGCCTGCGCATCAGCGGCGCAGGTTTTCTGTTTTTGCTGTTTTTCGGCACCGTGTGGTTGAACTGGGGCGGTCGTCAGGCCGTACTGTGGGACCTCGCCGAAAGCAAATTCCACATCTTCGGCGCAACCTTCTGGCCACAGGATTTCATCTTGCTCTCGGCGCTGCTGATCATTGCTGCGTTCGGTCTGTTCGCCATTACCGTGTTCGCTGGTCGGGTCTGGTGCGGTTACACCTGCCCGCAGAGCTCGTGGACATGGATTTTCATGTGGTGCGAGAAAGTCACCGAAGGCGAGCGCAACCAGCGCATCAAACTGCAAGCAGCGCCGTGGGGCCTGAACAAACTGGCGCGGCGCGCCGCCAAGCACACCTTGTGGCTGGCGATCAGCGTGATGACCGGGCTGACCTTCGTCGGCTACTTCACACCGATTCGCCCGCTGGCCGAAGAGCTGTTCACCCTGCAGATCGGCGGGGTCAGCCTGTTCTGGGTACTGTTCTTCACCGCTGCCACGTACATCAACGCCGGCTGGTTACGCGAAGCGGTGTGCATGCACATGTGCCCGTATGCGCGATTCCAGAGCGTAATGTTCGACAAGGACACCCTGGCGATTTCCTATGACGCGGCGCGTGGCGAAAACCGTGGCCCGCGCAAACGCGACGTGAAGCCCGCCGAAGCCGGTCTCGGCGATTGCATCGATTGCCAGTTGTGCGTGCAGGTCTGCCCGACCGGCATCGACATCCGCGACGGTTTGCAGATGGAATGCATCGGCTGCGCGGCGTGCATCGACGCCTGCGATTCGATCATGGACAAAATGAACTACCCACGCGGCTTGATCCGCTACAGTTCCGAGCGCGAATTGCAGGGTGGCAAGACCCATCTGCTGCGGCCACGGTTGATCGGCTACGTCGCGGTGCTGCTGGTGATGATCGGCGCACTGGCACTGGCTTTGGTCGAACGGCCCATGGTCTCGCTGGACGTGACCAAGGATCGTGGGTTGTTCCGCGAGAACGGTCAGGGCCAGATCGAAAACATCTACACCCTGAAGGTGATCAACAAGACCCAACAGCGCCAGGACTACACCCTGAGCCTGGTGGATGGCGACGGCTTCCAGTTACAGGGCAAGACCGAACTGAGCCTGGCGCCGGGCGAGATTGTCGATGTGCCGGTATCGGTGGCGATGACCACCGAACGCCCGGCCAGCAGCTCGCAGACCTTGAGCTTCAAGATCGCCGACAGCGACGAGCCGCAGATTTATAGCGTGGCGAAAAGCAGGTTTGTGGCGCCGATGAATCGCTGATCCCTTAGACTGCGGCGCGGCCATTCGCGAGCAGGCTCGCTCCCACAGGGTTTTGTGGACACTGAGATCCAGTGTGGGAGCGAGCCTGCTCGCGAATGAAGGCAGCGCGGTCTTCCAGAATGAACCCAACCCGGACGCAAGATGAAACGCTACGAAAAATTCGCCGACGACATCGCTGAACTGATCCGCTCCGGCGTCCTCGGCCCCGGGCAGCGAGTGCCATCGGTGCGCTACGCCAGCCAGACCTACGGGGTCAGCCCGTCCACGGTGTTCCAGGCCTATTACCTGCTCGAACGTCGCGGACTGATTCGCGCGCGGCCGCGCTCCGGCTACTTCGTCAACACCCACGCGCCGAGTCCGTTTTCCGAGCCGGTGATCAGTAGCCACGTCAACGACTCCACCGAAGTCGACGTCAGCGAACTGGTGTTCTCGGTGCTCGAATCGATCAAGGACCCGAGCACCGTGCCCTTCGGCTCGGCGTTCCCCAGCCCGACCCTGTTCCCATTGCAGCGTCTGTCGCGCTCGCTGGCCAGTGCCGCGCGGGAGATGGACCCGCGCATGGTGGTCACCGACATGTCGCCGGGCAACCCGCAACTGCGTCGGCAGATTGCCCTGCGCTACATGGTCGGCGGGCTGATGCTGCCCATGGAAGAACTGCTGATCACCAACGGCGCCCTCGAAGCGCTGAACCTGTGCCTGCAAGCAGTGACCGAACCGGGCGATCTGGTGGCCATCGAAGCCCCGGCGTTCTACGCCAGCCTGCAAGTGCTGGAGCGCCTGAAACTCAAAGCCGTGGAAATCCCCGTGCACCCGCGCGACGGTATCGACCTCGGCGTGCTCGCCCAGACCCTGGAACGCCATCCGATCAAGGCCTGCTGGTGCATGACCAGTTTCCAGAACCCGATGGGCGCGACCATGCCCGAAGCCAAGAAACAGGAACTGGTGGAACTACTGCGCCGGCATCAGGTGCCGCTGATCGAGGACGACGTCTACGCCGAACTTTATTACGGCCAGCAAGCGCCGAAACCGGCCAAGGCGTTCGACACCGAAGGGCTGGTGATGCACTGCGGTTCGTTCGCCAAGAGTCTGGCCCCCGGCTACCGCATCGGCTGGGTCGCCGCCGGGCGCTATGCACAGAAAATCGAGCGGCTGAAACTGATGACCTCGCTCTGTGCCTCAATGCCGGCGCAAGCGGCCATCGCCGACTACCTGCAACACGGCGGCTACGACCGCCACTTGCGCAAATTGCGCTACGCCCTGGAAGAACAGCAAAGCGCGATGCTCGCGGCGATTGCCCGCTACTTCCCGGCCCAGACCCGGGTCAGCCAGCCGGCGGGTGGCTACTTTTTGTGGCTGGAATTGCCGCCGCAGATGGATTCCTTGAAGTTGTTTCAGATGGCATTGGCGCAGGGCATCAGCATCGCGCCGGGGCCGATCTTCTCGCCGACTCAGCGCTTCAGGAATTGTATTCGCCTGAATTACGGCAGCCCGTGGACCGAGGATTCGGAGAAGGCAATGGAGACATTGGGGCGGATTGTGCGGTCGTTCTGACAGTCAGATGTTGCCAGCGATGAGGTAAGATCGCCCAACACAAATGTCAAAAATCAGCCCTCCCCCCCAAATCAACAAACGTTCCAGACCATCGGACGCACCAATATACGTTCGCTTCAAAAAGCCGTTCAAAGCGCACTGGTGAACAATTCAGCGCTGTTTGTGTAACCCGGGTCAGGTGTTGGAAGCTGTCCTGCGGTGATCAGGACTGCACCTGAGCCAAGTAATGTCGCACTGTGGGAATGACGGCCGTCGCTCAAGTCACCGACACGGATCCACTCATCTTTCGCAGATTGGTAGATTTCGGCGGACCATGGATCATTTACATCGAATGCCCCGCTCCCACCTGTCACAAGCACCTCGCCACTCGCCAGCCTGGTCGCTGTGTGCCGATTGCGAGCAACCATCAACTCAGCCGTCCCTTGCCAAGTGCCATCATTCGGGCAATAGAGGACGCCACTGCGCAACGCAGCCCCAAATGGTTCGCCAGCGCCCCCGGCCAGCAGAACGCGTCCATCTTTGAGCAGTGTCGCTGTTTGCTGCATTCGCGGCGCAGGCAATGCTTCGACTTCTTTCCAGGTTCGACGCTGCGGATCAAAAACAAAAGCGCTACGAAGTGCAGCATTTTCAATTGCCGAGTAGCCGCCAGCAACCAGCACCTGCCCTGAGTCGAGCAATGTCGCGGTGTGATCCATTCTTGCGACAGGCAGACTGGGTACATCCACCCATTGGCCCGTTGACGGGTCAAACAGCTCGACACTATCGAGGACTTCACCGCCGCTGGGCTGCAGATTGTTGCCACCTGTCACTAACACCTCTCCGGAACGCAATAACGTGGCGGTGTGAGCAAAACGCGGCGTCTTCACGTCAGCAGCGGCGCTCCATCGATTGCTGTTGGCGTCATATAACTCGACACTGCGCAGTGTAGTTCCATTGCTCCCGCCTACGACCATGACCAAGCCGGAATGAAGAATCAGCGCAGTGTGAGACCAACGTGGAATACGAAGGGGGGCCGCCGATAACCACATTTGCCGAGTCGGGTCATAGCGCTCAACGCTTGATGTCACCGAGTGCAAGTCAAATTGCATGCCGCCAGGAAACAGCGCATCAAAACGCACGGACGTGAGGGGGGTGAGAGTTGCCCCCACCGTATTGAGCCCTCCGGCTACCAACACTTCCCCGCTCGTCAGCAATGTCGCACTGTGCAACGCCCGCGGCACTGACAGGGGCGCCGTTGGTTCGAAGTTCCCACCTGAAATCGTGTACATTTCGCTGCTCCCGTTTAGCCACGGCGAACAGCGCAATTCGGGAGTCGATTTGCCAATGTCCGTCACGTCTACTCTAGGCGCAGCAGCAAACAGATCAAACTGTCAAAACTGACAGTTGACAACGATACAAAACACAAATGCGTCAGAACATTGGCTCTAACGTCCGCCCCCCAGATCAACAAACGTCCCCGTCGCATAAGAAGCCTTGTCGGACAGCAACCAGACAATCGCCTCCGCCACCTCATCCGGGCGCCCGCCCCGAGCCATCGGAATCGCCGACTCAAGCTTGCTGACCCGATCCGGATCGCCGCTCAGCGCATGGAAGTCGGTGTAGATGTAGCCCGGACGCACCGCGTTGACGCGAATACCCTCGCCCGCCACTTCCTTGGACAGACCGATGGTGAAGGTGTCGAGCGCACCTTTGGACGCGGCATAGTCGACGTATTCGTTGGGCGAGCCCAGGCGTGCGGCGACCGAGGAGACGTTGACGATGCTGCCGCCCTGCCCGCCGTGCTTGGGCGACATGCGCAGGATCGCGTGCTTGGCGCAGAGGATCGGCGCCAGGACGTTGGTTTTCATGATTTTGAGAATGCGGAATTCGGACATTTCATCGACCCGCGACTTATGGCCGACGGTGCCCGCATTGTTCACCAGTGCGGTGACCCGTCCCAGCTCGGTGTCGACCCGGTGAAACAGTGCGATGACTTCGTCTTCGATGCTGACATCGGCGCGCACCGCAATGGCCTGCGCCCCCAGCGCCCGCACTTGCTCCAGCACGCTTTGCGCGGCCTGTTCATCCGACTGATAGTTGATGCAGATGCGATAGCCCTGCCCGGCAGCCAACAACGCCGTAGCGGCGCCGATTCCGCGCCCGCCACCGGTGATTACCATGACTTTATCCATGCTGGCCCTTCCCCCAATGCACACGTAACAGTCGGGGTGAAGAATAACCGTCATTGGGCGGTTTTGCATGGGCTCTGTCCAAGACAAAACCCTGCATGAGACTGAGATGTTTTTTGTGGCGAGGGAGCTTGCTCCCTCGCCACCGTTTGCAGTCAGACAGCCGCCTGAGCCTTTCCACGGGTGAGGTTCTGCATGAACGCGTCAGCCGGCATCGGATGGCCCAACAGATAGCCCTGCAACGAATCACAGCCCAACTGCGTGAGGAAGTCCTGCTGTACGCCAGTCTCCACGCCCTCGGCAACAATGCGCAAACCGAGTGCCTGCCCCAGCGCCACAATCGCCGAGACGATGGCCGCGTCATCGCTGTCGTGCTCCAGATCGCGGACAAACCCTCGGTCGATCTTCAGTTCGTTGGCCGGCAAACGCTTGAGGTACATCAGGCTCGAATAGCCGGTGCCAAAGTCGTCGATCGACAGGTCGACGCCCATGTCCGACAACTCCTGCAACACCGTCATGCTGGCATCGGCGTCACTCATGGCCGTGGTTTCAGTGATTTCCAGCGTCAGGCTGTTGGCCGGCAAATGATGCGTGGCCAGCGCCCGGGCCACGCTCTGTACCAGCCCCGCGTGGCAGAACTGTAACGCCGAGAGGTTCACTGCAATGCGCCAGTCGGTGTAACCGAGCACATACCATTCGCGCATCTGCCGGCAGGCCTCGTTGAGCACCCAGTCGCCGATGGCGATGATCAGGCCGGTCTTCTCCGCCAGATCGATGAACTTGTCCGGCAGCAACATGCCTTGGGTCGGATGCTGCCAGCGCAGCAACGCTTCGGCCCCCACCGGACGACCGCTGGCAGCGTCGAATTTGGGCTGGAAATACAGGCTGAACTGCCGGTGCTCCAGCGCGGCGCGCAGATCTTGCAGCAACTGCAGCTGCTTGCGTGCGTTGCTGTTCATCGAGGCATCGAAGAAGCTGTAGCCGTTTTTACCGCCGCCCTTGGCGTGATACATCGCCGCATCGGCGTTCATCAGCAGTTCCTGAGCGCTCTGGCCATTACCCGGGTACAGGGCGATGCCGACGCTGGCGGAAATCTGCAACTCATGCTCGGCCACGCGAAATGACTGGCCGATCAGGCCGACCTGGCGCGCTGCCAGGCTCAGGGCATCGTTGGGCTCGGTCAGACGCACCAGAAGCACGAACTCGTCGCCGCCAATTCGCGCCAGCGTGTCCTGACTGCGCAAATCCTCACGCAGGCGCACCCCGACTTCGCGCAGCAACTGGTCGCCCATGTGGTGGCCAAAGGCATCGTTGACTGGTTTGAAACCGTCCAGATCGATGAACATCAACGCAAAACAGCCGCCCTGCTCCTCGACCTTCTTCATCGCCTGATTGATCCGGTCGTCCAGCAGCATGCGGTTCGGCAGGCCCGTCAGGGTATCGTGCAACGCCAGTTGCGTCAGCTCACGGTTGGCCAGGGTCAGCGAATGCGCCAGATCGGCAGTGCGTGCTTCGAGGCGAGCATCGAGAATCGAGGTCAGCAAGGCGATCGACAGCACCGCCAGCGTGGTGATCAGCACCAGATTGTCGAGGCCGTTACCCTTGAGACCGGCGAGCGTCGCGCCGCAGAAACTGCCTGCGGGAAACTGCGCCGCAGCCATGCCGGTGTAGTGCATGCCGACAATGGCAATGCCCATGATGATTGCCGCACCGCCGCGAATCAGGCGCACATAAGGCGAGTGCTGGCGCAGGCGAAAGGCGATCCATAACGCCGCCGCCGAAGCACCGACCGCAATCAGCAATGAGGCGCCGAACAGGGTCGGGTCGTAATCGATGCCAGGCGTCATGCGCAGCGCGGCCATGCCGGTGTAATGCATGGCGCTGATGCCGGCGCCCATGATCAAGGCGCCGAAACCCAATTGCAGGATCGGCAGTTTCGGCTGGCTGACCAGCCACAGGGCAAACCCGCACGACAGAACGGCAATCAGCAGCGACAGCGCGGTAATCGCAATGTCGTAACCCAGTTCGATCGGCAGCTTGAAGGCGAGCATGCCGATGAAGTGCATCGACCAGACGCCGACACCCATCGCCAGCGCGCCGCCCGCCGTCCAGAAATGCACTGCGCGCCCACGGGCGCTGGCGATGCGCCCGGTCAGGTCGAGCGCGGTGTAGGACGCGAGGATCGCCACACACAAAGAAATGAAAACCAGGGTGAAGGAATAATTACCGATGAGCATGAAGATTCTCGCGACCACCCGCGCCGTACTGCGTCCATTCTCGGCCGGGCAAATGCGGCGATTGTACTGATTGCGCGGAAGAACGCACTGACAAAGTAATCATTTTGCCATCAACCCGATGAAACGCTTGTTTGATGGTTTTGCAAGGCTCTGGAGCAACCATCACAACCTGTAGGAGCTGCGGCACGCTGCGATCTTTTGACCTTGTTTTTTAAGATCAAAAGATCGCAGCGTGCCGCAGCTCCTACACGATTTATTCGGTGGCCAGTTGACCGTCCCACCCGCCCCCCAGCGCGGCAATCAATTGCACGCTGGCAATCAGGCGATTCTGCAGGATATTGAGCACAGTGCGCTCGTTGCTCAGCGCCGTGGCTTGCACCACAACCACATCGATGTAGGCAATCAACCCGGCCTTGTACTGATTCTGGGTCAGACGCAGCGAGTCGCGCGCCGCATCCAGTGCTTCCTGACGCACCGCCGCCTCGTCTTCATACACTTTCAGTTGCACCAGATAGTTTTCCACTTCACGGAAACCATCGAGCACCGTCTGGCGGTACTTGGCGACAGTCTGGTCGTACACCGCCTCGGTACGGTCAACCTCGGCCGAACGGATGCCACCGTCGAAGATCGGTAAGTCCAGTTTCGGCCCGACCGACCAGAAACGGTTGGGTATGGTCAAAAGATTTTTCGAGGTACTGCTGCTGTAGCCGCCGCTCATGCTCAACGTCAGATCCGGGTAATACGCGGCTTTGGCCACACCGATATTGGCGTTGGCAGCGATCACCGAGCGCTCCGCCGAGGCAATGTCCGGGCGCCGTTCCAGTAGCTGCGACGGCAGGCTCAGAGGAATCTGCGGCAGGTTCGGGATGTTCTGGGTCTCGGCGACGCTGAACTCGGCCGGCGCCTGTCCGGTCAGTACGGCGATTGCATTTTCGAATTGCGCCCGTTGCCAGATCAGGTCCACCAGATCGGCCTGGGTGGTTTTCAACTGGGTCTGTGCCTGCGCCACCGCATCGCGCCCGGAGATCCCGGCGCGGTACTGGTTCTGAGTCATTTGCAGGGATTTTTCGTACGCCGCGACCGTGGCTTCAAGCAAGCGTTTCTGCTGATCGATCACCCGCAGTTGCAGGTAGTTCTGCACCAGTTCCGACTGCTGGCTCAGACGCATCGCGGCCAGATCGGCGAAGCTCGCCTGGGCGCTGGCCTCGTCGGCCTCCAGGCCTCGGCGCAATTTGCCCCAGATATCCGCTTCCCAACTCACGCCCAACTGCGCGTTGTAGGTATCGCGAATCCCGCTGGAAGAACTGCTCAGGCTCGAACTGCTGCTGCCGGTGCCCTGACTGGAGCGGGTCTTGCCCACGCTCAGGTCGACACTGGGGTAAAACGCCCCACGGGCACTGCGCACCAAGGCCTGGGCCTGACGGTACTGCGCTTCGGATTGCGCCACGGTCTGGTTGGAGCTGTTGAGTTTCTCGATCAGGCCATTGAGCTGCTGATCGCCATACAGCTCCCACCAGGCACCACGCGCCAGCGCGTCACTCGGATTGGCCTGGCGCCAGCCCTCGGCCTCTTTGTACTGTGCAACCTCGGCAGTCTGCGGGCGCTGATAGTCCGGGCCGACGGCGCAGGCGCTGAGCATCGCCACGCACAGCGACAGGCTCAACAGCCGCGAACCGCGCGCAGTGGCCAGATTGAGAAGCGAACGGTCGGTCATAGCGGAGTTTCCAGAGCAGCGTCAGTACGCACGCCACGCCACTTGTTGAAGCGGTGGCGCAGCTTGTCGAGATAGAGGTAAACCACAGGCGTGGTGTAAAGGGTCAGGACCTGACTGAAGATCAGGCCGCCGATGATGGTCAAACCCAGGGGCTGGCGCATTTCCGCGCCTTCCGCACGGCTGAGCAACAGCGGCAAGGCACCGAGGATTGCCGCCAGGGTCGTCATCAGAATCGGCCGCAGCCGTTGCAGGCAGGCGCTGCGGATCGACTCCAGCGGCGACAGGCCCTGATGGCGTTCCAGTTGCAGCGCCAGGTCGATCATCAGAATGGCGTTTTTCTTCACCACCCCGATCAGCAGGAACAGTCCGAGCAGCGAAATCAGGCTGAACTCGCCGCCCAGCGCGTAGATCGACAGCAACGCGCCGACCCCGGCCGAGGGCAAGGTCGAGAGGATCGTCAGCGGGTGAATGTAGCTTTCATACAGCACACCGAGCACCAGATACACCGCCAGCAGCGCACCGAGGATCATGAACGGCTGGCTCTTCTGCGTCGCGGCAAACGCATCGGCGGTGCCGGCCATTTTCGCGATCACGTCTTCCGGCAGACCGACCTTGGCAATCGCCCGCTCGATGGCGGCACTGCCCTGCTCCACAGTCACGCCTTCGGCCATGTCGAAGGCGATGTTTTCGGACGCAAACTGGCCTTCGTGGCTGACGCGGTCGTCCTCCAGGCTGTTTTCGTAATGGGCAATGGTCGACAACGGAATCCGCGCACCGTCAGCGGTAATCACCTGCACCTGATTGAGGGTGACCGGATCCTGCGCGTACTTCTGATTGACCTCCATCACCACCTGATACTGGTTGAGGCTGTCGTAGATGGTCGAAATCTGCCGCTGGCTGTAGGCGTTGTTCAGCACCGCCGTGACCATGTTCATGTCGACCCCGAGGCGCTTGGCCTGATCGCGGTCGACGATCAGCGTTACCTGCTGCGCACCGCGTCCTTCGCGGGCATCAATCGCAGTCAGCTCCGGCAGTGCCCGCAGCGCGGTCACCACTTTCGGGTACCACTCGCGCAGGGCGCCCAGGTCTCCGCTTTGCAGGATGTAGCTGTATTGCGAGGTGGTCTGTTCGCGGCCGCCGCCGAACTGCAGGTCCTGATCCGCCATCAGCATCAACTGGGCGCCGGGGACCTTGGGCATCTCCTTGCGCAGGCGTTCGATGACTTTCTGCGCCGACAGGTTGCGTTCCTTGATTGGCTTCAGGCGCACCAGCATGAACGCGTTATTGGTGCCGTTGGTGCCACCAATGAACCCGGCTACGCTCTCCACCGCTTCGTCCTTGAGCACGGCGCGGCGGAAGGTTTCCATTTTCGGTTGCATCACGCTGAACGACAGGCCGTCGTCGCCCCGCACGAAACCGATCAACTGGCCTGTGTCCTGCTGCGGCATGAACGTCTTCGGCACCACCACGTACAGCGCGACGTTGACCCCGACTGTGATGATCAGACTGAGCAGGGTCAGGCGGCGGTGGCGCAACACCCAATCGAGGCTGGTCGCATATTTGCCGACCATCCAGTCGTTGATCCGGCGGCTCCAGCGTTGCAAACGGTTTTCCTGGCCCGGCGTGTGCGGCTTGAGCCAGCGCGCGCAGAGCATCGGCGTCAATGTCAGCGAGACCACCAGCGACACCACGATCGCCGCCGCCAGGGTGATGGAAAACTCGCGGAACAGGCTTTCGACAATACCGCCCATGAACAGGATCGACAGGAACACCGCCACCAGCGACACGTTCATCGACAACAAGGTAAAACCGACTTCCTTGGCCCCGAGGTACGCGGCCTTCATCGGTTTGACGCCTTCGTCGATGTGCCGGGAAATGTTTTCCAGCACCACGATGGCATCGTCCACCACCAGCCCGGTGGCCAGAATCAACGCCATCAGCGACAGGTTATTCAGTGAAAAACCGTAGAGGTACATCACCGCGAACGTGCCGACCAGCGACACCGGCACCGCCAGCGTCGGAATCAGCGAGGCGCGAAAGTTACCCAGGAACAGGAACACCACCAGAACCACCAGCGCCACAGCGATCAGCAAGGTCATTTCCGCTTCGTGGAGGGTGGCCTTGATCACCGGCGAGCGGTCCATCGCCAGATTCAGCTTCACGCTGGCCGGCAGCACCGCTTGCAAGGCCGGCAACTGCGCCTTGATCTCGTTGACCGTCTCGATGATGTTGGCGCCGGCCTGGCGGTTGATCACCAGCAGCACCGCCGCATCATCGTTGAAGAAACCGCTGTTGTAACGGTCTTCGACGCCGTCGCTGACCTTGGCCACGTCCTTCAGACGCAGGGCCGCGCCGTCCTTGTAATGGATGATCAGCGACTCGTAATCCTTGGCTTTCTCCAACTGGTCGTTGGCCTGGATCTGCCACAGGCGCTCGCCGTCTTCGACCGAGCCCTTGGGCCGACGTACGTTGGCCGCGGCGATGGTCTTGCGTACATCGTCGAGCGCCACGCCGTACTGGTTCAGCGCCTGCGGTTCGAGTTCGATACGCACCGCCGGCAGCGAACTGCCACCGATCTGCACCTCTCCCACGCCCTGCACCTGGGACAGGCTCTGCGACAGGATGGTCGAGGCCAGGTCATAGAGCTGGCCTTTTTCCAACACGTCCGAGGTCAGCGACAGCACCATGATCGGCGCCTGCGACGGGTTGACCTTCTTGTAGGTCGGCATGCTGCGCATCCCGCTCGGCAACAGGTTGCGCGAAGCGTTGATGGCTGCCTGCACCTCGCGCGCCGCGCCGTTGATGTCGCGGTCCAGGTCAAATTGCAGAATGACCCGGGTCGAACCCTGGCTGGAACGGCTGCTCATGGTGTTGACGCCGGCAATCGCGCCGAACGAACGCTCCAGCGGCGTCGCCACCGTGGACGCCATCACCTCGGGACTGGCGCCGGGCAGACTGGCCTGAACCACGATCACCGGAAAATCCATTTGCGGCAGCGGCGATACCGGCAACAGGCCGAAACTGACACCGCCCAGCAACATGATCGCCAGGCTCAGGAGCATGGTCGCGACCGGGCGCTTGATGAAAGGACCGGAGAGGTTCATTGACCGCAATCCCCATCAACACACCTACCCACTGTGGGAGCGAGCCTGCTCGCGAATACGGTCTGACATTCAACGTTGATGGTGACTGATCCAGCGCTTTCGCGAGCAGGCTCGCTCCCACAGTGGATGAGGTGCAGCAAATTCATACCACCACCTCATCACGGTCGGCATTGGTCTTGCCAAAGCGCCGACCGAGGCGATCGAAATACAGGTAGATCACCGGCGTGGTGAACAAAGTCAGCACTTGGCTCACCAGCAAGCCGCCGACCATCACCAGACCCAACGGCTGACGCAACTCAGCCCCGGAACCGGTGGCGAGCATCAACGGCACGGCGCCGAACAGCGCCGCCAGTGTCGTCATCAGAATCGGCCGGAAACGCAGCAGCGCCGCCTGATAGATCGCCTGTTCCGGCGCCATGCCCTGGGTGCGTTCGGCGTCGAGGGCGAAGTCGATCATCATGATCGCGTTTTTCTTGACGATGCCGATCAGCAGGATGATGCCGATGATCGCGATCATGCCCAGGTCATTGCCGCTGAGCAGCAACGCCAGCAAGGCGCCGACCGCCGCCGACGGCAGGGTCGAGAGGATGGTGATCGGGTGAATGTAACTTTCGTAAAGCACGCCGAGTACGATGTACATGGTCACCACCGCCGCCAGAATCAGCAGCAAGGTGCTCGACAGCGAGGCCTGGAATGCCTCGGCCGCGCCCTGGAACTGGGTCTGCACGCCAATCGGCATGCCGATGTCCTTCTGCACCTGTTCGATGATGTCCACCGCATGCCCCAGCGCCACGCCGGGCGCCAGGTTGAACGACATCATCACCGCCGGGAACTGGCCGATGTGGGTGATCGCCAGTTGCGCCTGACGCTCCTCGACATGGGCCAGACTCGACAGGCGCACCTGCGCACCGTCAGTGGTCTTGACGTGAATCTGGTCCAGCGCCGCCGGCCCGATTTTCTCCCCGGCCTGTGCCTGCAGCACCACGCGGTACTGGCTGGCCTGGGTGTAAATGGTCGAGATCTGCCGCTGGCCGAAGGCGTCGTACAGCGCATCGGTGATGTTCTGCACCGAAACGCCGAGGCGTGAAGCCGCGTCACGGTCGATCACCAGATAGACTTGCAAGCCTTTGTCCTGCAAGTCGCTGGCAACGTCGGTCAATTCCGGTTGCTGCGCCAAGGCTTCGACCAGACGCCCGCTCCACTGGCTGAGCAATTCGGCGTCCGGTGAGGACATGCTGAACTGGTACTGGGTACGGCTGACCCGATCCTCAATGGTCAAATCCTGCACCGGTTGCATGAACAGACGGATGCCAACCAGTTTGTCCAGTTGCGGCTGCAGGCGCGCGATCACCTCGGTGGCGCTCAGGTCACGCTGGCCGTGAGGCTTGAGGTTGATCAGCAGACGACCGCTGTTGAGCGTGGCGTTGTCGCCGTCGACACCGATGTAGGACGACAGACTTTCCACCGCCGGATCTTCAAGAATCACCTTGGCCAGCGCCTGCTGACGCTCGCCCATGGCCGCGAAGGAAATCGACTGCGGTGCTTCGGATATACCCTGGATCACCCCGGTATCCTGCACCGGGAAGAAGCCCTTGGGCACTACCATGTACAGGAACACGGTCAGTGCCAGCGTTCCGATGGCCACCAACAGGGTCAGCGGCTGGTGTTTGAGCACCCACTGCAACTTGCGCCCGTAGGCGGCGATCATCCAGTCGATGAAGCCGCCGCTGGCCCGGTAGAAACGGCCCTGCTCGTGGGCTTCTGGCTCTCGCTTGAGCAGGCGTGCGCACATCATCGGCGTCAACGTCAGCGAAACCACCAGCGAAATCAGGATCGCCACCGCCAGGGTGATGGCGAACTCGCGGAACAGCCGCCCGACCACGTCAGCCATGAACAACAACGGAATCAGTACCGCGATCAGCGACAGGGTCAGGGAAATCA
Source organism: Pseudomonas sp. m6p (assembly GCF_055760375.1). Taxonomy (NCBI): domain Bacteria; kingdom Pseudomonadati; phylum Pseudomonadota; class Gammaproteobacteria; order Pseudomonadales; family Pseudomonadaceae; genus Pseudomonas; species Pseudomonas sp. m6p. Next base: position 2,029,744 of record NZ_CM147084.1, on the reverse strand, counting down.
GGGTGAAACCGATCTGCTTGGCGCCTTTGAGTGCCGCCTGCATCGGGCTGTCGCCCTCCTCGATGAAGCGCGCGATGTTTTCCAGCATCACGATCGCGTCGTCGACCACAAAACCGGTCGCGATGGTCAGCGCCATCAAGGTCAGGTTGTTGACCGAGAAGCCGGCGAGGTACATCACGCCAAACGTACCGATCAGCGACAGCGGCACCGCCACTGACGGAATGATCGTCGCGCTGGCGCGCCGCAGAAAGAGGAACGTCACCATCACCACCAACGCGATGGCGATCAGCAGTTCGTGCTGCACGTCGGTGACCGAGGCGCGGATGGTCTGGGTGCGGTCGGTGAGCACGGTGACGTCGAGGCCAGCCGGCAAGTTGTCAGTGATGCTGGGCAGCAAGGCCTTGATCCGGTCGACCACCTCGATCACGTTGGCGCCCGGCTGACGCTGGATGTTCAGCAGCACGGCCTGATTCTGGTTGGCCCACGCGGCGAGACGTTCGTTCTCGGCGCCGTCGACGATTTCCGCCACATCCTTCAGACGCAGCGGCGCGCCGTTCTTGTAGGCGAGGATCAGGTTGGCGTAGTCCTTGGGCGACGTCAGTTGGTCGTTGGCATCGAGCATGGAGACCCGGGTCGGGCCGTCGAAGTTACCTTTCGGCTGGTTGACGTTGGACGCGCCGATCAGGGTGCGCACGTCTTCCAGGTTCAGGCTGTTCGCCGCGAGAGCTTCCGGGTTGACCTTGATCCGCACCGCCTGCCGCTGACCGCCGGCAATGCTGACCATGCCGACGCCGCTGATCTGAGCGATCTTCTGCGCCATGCGCGTGTCGACCAGATCATTGAGTTTGGGCAGCAGCATGGTTTTCGAGGTGATCGCCAGGGTCAGCACCGGGGTGTCCGCCGGGTTGACCTTGTTGTACACCGGCGGTGCCGGCAAGTCGGTCGGCAGCAGGTTGGTCGCGGCGTTGATCGCGGCCTGCACCTGCTGTTCGGCGACGTCCATGTTGATGTCGAGGCTGAAACGCAGGGTCAGCACCGACGCGCCGCCGGAACTGGTCGAGGCCATTTGCGTCAGGCCCGGCATCTGCCCGAACTGGCGTTCGAGCGGCGCGGTCACGGCGCTGGTCATCACGTCGGGACTGGCGCCGGGGTACAGGGTCATGACGCGAATGGTCGGGTAATCGACCTGCGGCAACGCCGAGACTGGCAGCAAGCGATAGGCAATCAGGCCGGCCAGAACAATGGCCAGCATGCTCAGGGTGGTAGCTACAGGACGGAGGATGAACAGCCGCGAAATGTTCATGCGCCCTTCTTGGCCTTGTCAGCTGTGGCAGCGTCCGGTGCACTGGCGGCGGGTTTGCCTTGCAGGTGGCCGGTCGGGGTGGTCGGCACGTCATTGCTGTCGTTGACCACTTCCACTTCACTGCCTTCCTTCAGACGGTCGGTGCCTTCCAGCACCACGCGATCGCCCGCAGCGAGGCCTTCGGTGACCACGGTGTTGGTGCCGTCGCTGGCGCCGATCTTCAATTGGCGGATGGTGACTTTCTTGTCGCCGTCCAGCGCGTAGACGAAGGTGCCGTTGGTGCCGAACTGAATCGCGGCCGACGGTGCCAGCACCACGCCTTTGAGGGTGTCGGCCAACAAATGAACGTTGACGAACTGATTGGGGAAAAGTGACTGGTCGCGGTTATCGTAACGGGCCTTGAATTTCAGGGTGCCAGTGGCGACGTCGATCTGGTTGTCGAGACTTTGCAACACGCCGCTGGCCTGGATTTTGGTATCGCCGCGATCCCATGCCTCGGCCGGCAGCCTGGCGCCGCTGTGGTAGCGTGCCAATACGGTTTCGAGGCTGTTTTCCGGCAGGGTGAAGACCACGCTGATCGGCTGGGTCTGAGTGATCACTGCAAGGAACGTGGTGTCGTTGGCCGCAACGAGGTTGCCGACGTCGACCTGACGCAGACCGACGCGGCCGGCAATCGGTGCGCGGATCTTGGTGAATTCGAGATTCAGCTTGGCGTCGTTGACCGCCGCCTGATTGGTCTTGACCGTGCCCAGGTACTGGCCGACCAGTGCTTCGGCGGTGTCCAGGGTTTGCTTGGCAATGCTGTCTTCCTTGTACAGGCCGCGATAACGCTCGACGTCGACCTGCGCATTTTTCAACTGCGCCTGGTTCTGCAGCAAGGTGCCTTCAGCCTGGAGCAAGGCGTTCTGGTACGGACGCGGATCGATCTCTGCCAGCAAGTCGCCGGCCTTGACCATCTGTCCTTCTTCGAAATTGATCTTCACCAACTCGCCGCCGACCCGGCTGCGCACGTTGATGGTGTTGAGCGCGGTCACCGTGCCCAGCGCCTTGTAATACAGCGGGAAGTCGCCCGTGACCGCCGGGGCCACCCGCACCGGAATCGGCCCGGCCGCGCCGCCGAAGCCCGGCCGCATCATCCCCGAACGCCCGGCATGACCGCTCGCCGCCTTGTCGGCGCCCTCCTTGTGGGCCGAACCGGCGGGCCAGAATTTCCAGCACAGGACGGCGATGACCAACAGGACGAGCAGGCTGATCAGCCAGCGACGGGCGTTGCGAGGGGACGATTGCATGGATTGATTAACCATTGGGCGCGTGGGCTTCTTTTACGGGAGGCTGAACGATAAGCACTGATGGGATTTAAGCAAAGCAGCTTTACCGGCAATTTACCTTCAACTTACGTTTCAAGGTGTGAGGCAAAACACTGATACACAAATGAAAACGGCCTGGACAGGGCCAGGCCGTTAACAATTGTAAAAGCGCTTATTTGAGTACGGCGAGTGCTGCGTCGTAGTTCGGCTCTTCAGCGATTTCCTTGACCAGTTCGCTGTGCAGCACGTTGTCGTTCTCGTCCAGAACCACTACGGCACGGGCGGTCAGGCCTTTGAGCGGGCCGTCAGCGATGGCTACGCCGTAGTTTTCGATGAACTCGGCACCGCGCAGGGTCGACAGGTTCTGCACGTTTTCCAGGCCTTCGGCGCCGCAGAAACGGGCCTGGGCGAATGGCAGGTCAGCCGAAATGCACAGCACCACGGTGTTGTTCAGTTCGTTGGCCTGAGCGTTGAACTTGCGTACCGAAGTCGCGCAGGTCGGGGTGTCGACGCTTGGGAAGATGTTCAACACTTTGCGCTTGCCGGCGAAGTCTTTCAGGGTGACGTCGGACAGATTGCCGGCAACCAGGGAAAAGGCTGGCGCCTTGGAACCGGCTTGTGGCAACTGGCCGTTGACTTGAACCGGGTTGCCTTTGAGGGTGACTTGAGCCATGACTTTAGTCCTTCTTAACGTGGTGATTGAGCATGCAAGAGGCCGAAGTTAACCACGAAATTGTCCGACGACCTATGCCCTGACTGAAAATTGTCAGGGGCCGCGCAAAAAATTGTATACAACCCTCGTGTAGGAGCTGCCGCAGGCTGCGATCTTTTGACTTTATCTTTTCATCAAGATCAAAAGACCGCAGCTTCGTTTCACCGACAGCTAAAAGAATTGGTCAGTCGGGCATGGATCGGATGATGTCGGCTAGATCATCCTTGGTTATTTCATTGGCCTTGATCGCAGCGGCAATATCGGTTTTGGAGAGCGGAAACCGTTTGAAAATTTCTTTCAAGGTTTCCTCATCAACATTGGCCAGCCAGAGCGGGTCTATAAATGAACCGCCATACTCAGGCTTCATGGGTACTTCTTCGTGTGCAATTGCACCCTTATGATTGAGATACACCACATAACGGTCATGCCCTTCAGGAAAGCTTTTATCGTGATAAAGGGTAGTACCCAAAGGCAGGACATAGTAATTCTCGTCGCCATTCGGCCCTTCAATCAGCAACGGTTCTTTGCTCTTGATCATTTTCATATTGGGCGCTTTCGCAATATCGCCAAAAATCAGAAAAGCCAAAAAAATCGCATTGACGGATAAAACTGCCACCAGCCATATGCCAAGACGTCTATTTGTAAACATTTTTCTTATCACAGGGGCCTCGGTATTTGCTTCGAGCATGGCTTGTAAATCCGCAGGCATGAAAATACCGTCCTTCGGACTACTTTGCGTACGCGCTGCCTGTCTTTCGATGAAAGACCTCGCACCTCATTGAATTTCGCCGGGTTCTGCACAATTGACTTTCCCGAAACCTTTGCTCCTGCAATTGTCACGGTTGTGCAGTTATTCGTAGTCTGATGATAGGTGTAACTCCACTGAATAGTCGGAGCTGCCCCCTTCGGTTTCCGGACGAAGAGGTGGCAGCTGTACGCAGGTTGGAAACCCGGGCAGCGGCGACCCGGATGACCCGAAGATCCCCCGCGCACAGCCGCCATAACGGAGTGCACACATTCGAATGTGCGCAAGGATACGTTATGAAAGGCGTGTACGTGCCACTAATACCCATCGGGGTTTCCAGTCCCGGTCGCTGAATTGGCAGCGACGAACACAGGCTAGAGACCCGACATCCGACGGACAACCTGAAAACCTTGTGGGAACGTTCCGCAAAATCGAAACAACGTTTAAACATCCTGAATTGAAATACGCACGGGGAGTTGCCGAAGGCTGCAATTTTTTGATGTTGGTTTTTAACGACAGGAGCAAAAGATCGCAGCTTGCGGCAACTCCTGCATTGGCAGTTGCAGTGTGTCGGATTGCGTTTGTTAAAACGCCGGACTGCATCTTTTATTCAGAGACCTGTCGATTCACGCCCTGCCCGTTCGACTAAGCAGTGAATCAACCCCATCCCCTGGAGAAACCACCATGCGATTCATGATCCTTGTCAAAGCCAGCGCCGACTCCGAAGCCGGCATCATGCCCAGTGAAGAGCTGATCACCGCCATGGGCAACTTCAACGAAGAACTGGTCAAGGCCGGCATCCTCATCGACGGCAATGGCCTGCACCCGAGCAGCAAAGGCACCCGCGTGCATTTCTCCGGCGACAAGCGCACCGTCATCGACGGTCCGTTCATCGAGACCAAGGAGCTGGTGGCCGGCTACTGGATCTGGGAAGTGAAGTCGAAAGAAGACGCTATCGAGTGGGTCAAGCGCTGCCCCAATCCGATGCCGGGCGATTCCGATATCGAAATCCGCCAGATCTTCTCCGCCGAGGATTTCGGTGCCGAGTTCACGCCTGAAGCACGGGCGCAGGAAGAACGCGTTCGCGAGCAAGCGAAGAAAAATCTGTAATCCCCGCCCCCTGTAGGAGCTGCCGCAGGCTGCGATCTTTTGATCTGGCTTTTAAAAAATCAAAGTCAAAAGATCGCAGCCTGCGGCAGCTCCTACAGGGTCGTAAAAATTCAGCGCCCACCTTTAGTTTGACTCTGTAGACAAAACCAAAGAATTAATCCCTTCGACTGGCTAACTCCCGATTAGCTGCTAGCGTCATTCAGACGTGTCCTACAGGCTTGATAAAAAAGGAAATACGTCCAACGGCCGAGAGGCGCCGGGACGTCCATGCAGTAGCCACCAGGGAAACGGGGACCATGTCAAAAAAATTGGGGATTCACGCCTTGCTGCTGGCGAGTTCGCTGGCGCCTGCAGTTTGTGCCTTGGCGAATAACGCCGAAGAGGCCAACAAAAGCAACAACCCGCTGAACCTGGCGCCCGGCGCCAACCTGCAGGATTACTACACCCCGAAGCTGTTCGACAGCAACCTGCACACCAACGACGCTCTGCTGCGCGGCACTTTGCCGATTGCGCCCAACGATTTCATCGGCGTACCGCAACTGCTGCGCGCAACGATGCCGATCAGCACCCGACCCGATCCGCACGGCGGCTACAGCACCGGCATCGGCGATCTCAATCTGTTCGACATCTTCCTGCTCAAGACCGACGGCGTGCAGTTGGGCATCGGCCCGCAAATAACCGCACCGACCGCTGCCGAAGATGAATTGGGCACGGGCAAATGGCAGGCCGGCCTCGCGGCGGTAGCGATCGATTCGTCGCCGCGCGGCTTGCTCGGTGCGCTGGTGCAGTACCAGAGCTCGTTTGCCGGCGACCACGACCGCGCGCATGTCGAAACCGCAACCCTGCAGCCGTTCATCATTCATAACCTCAACAAGGGCTGGTACCTGCGCTCTACCGGCACCTGGACGTTCGACCTGAAGAACAACACTCACTACATCCCGATCGGCCTGGGTGCAGGCAAGGTCTGGAAGTCCGGCAGCAACATACTCAACGCCTTCCTCGAACCGCAGTGGACCGTCGAGCGTAAAGGCGACGGTGTGCCGCAGTTCACCCTGTTTGCCGGGATCAACGTGACATTCGGAAAATAAGGACATCGCCATGCACATCGCTTTACGCGCAGCCGGTTTCAGCCTGATGACCCTGTTCGCCAGCTGCGGCGTCGGTGCTCAGGAGCTCGACACCCGTATCGGCAAGATCGCCATGGAGGGCGAACTGCCGGCCCATGAGTCGATTGCCAAACTCTACGCCGAGCTGGATTTCCAGCAGGCGACCCAGAGTTACCTGTGGGCCTTGCCACTGGTGTCCTACGCGCAGTGGCAGGAAGAGTTTCGCGACAAGCTTGGCGCACGCAGCGGCGATCTGCTGGTGCTCAACAGCTACGAAGACAAACTCGGCGTGATCACCGCCAACGCCACCACGCCGTACATTCTCGGCTTCGTCGACCTCAGCGAAACCGGGCCGCTGGTGATTGAACTGCCACCGGGACCGACCGCCGGCGGCATTGGCGATTTCTGGCAGCGGGCGATCATCGACATGGGCCAGACCGGCCCGGACAAAGGCCAGGGTGGCCAATACCTGGTGCTGCCACCGGGCGCGGAACCACCCGCCGACGCCGACAAGTATTACCTGGCCAAATCGGAAACCATGAACGTGCTCGTGGGCTTCCGGGTGCTGGATCCGGATCCGGCCAAGGGCAAGGCGCTGGTAGAAAAATTCAAGATGTACCCGTACGCCAAACGTGCCGAGCCGAGCAAGACCCGCCTGCTGTCGCCTGACGGTAAAAAGTGGTCGGGTACCCAGCCACGCGGCATCGCTTACTGGCAGCGGCTGCACCAGATCATCCAGAAAGAGCCGGTCAATGAACGTGATCGCTTCTACATGGCGATGCTCGCCAGTCTCGGCATCGAGAAGGACAAACCCTTCAACCCCAACACTCAGCAGCGTCAGGCCCTGGAGTCCGGCGCGCAGGTCGGTGAGCTGATCGCCAAGGCCAACACGTTTGCCAAGCGCTTTCCTGACGCGCAGTACTGGCCCGACCGGCATTGGGATACGGTGCTGAACATCGCCGAACCGTCGCAACGCGTGGCCTATTACGACCAGTTGTGGGAACGCAGCGCCTGGTTCTATGAAGCGGTGACCAACACCAAAGGCATGGTCTCCAAAACCCCGGGGCTCGGCCAGACCTACCTTGGCGCCTACACCGATGCCAAGGGTGACTGGCTCGACGGCGGCAAGACCTATCGCCTGCACGTGGGCGCCAACCCGCCGGCCAAGCAGTTCTGGTCGATGACCGTGTACGACATCGACAGCCGTTGCCTGATCGACAATCCGCAGCGCAAGGCCGACCTGTCCTCGCGCCAGGATCTGAAGAAAAACGCCGACGGCTCGGTGGACCTGTACTTCGGCCCAAGCGCACCCAAAGGCTTCGAGAACAACTGGGTGCAAACCGTGCCCGGCAAGCACTGGTTCAGCTACTTCCGCCTGTACGCGCCGACCGAAGCCTATTTCGACAAGAGCTGGAAACTCGACGACATCACGGTCGTGCAATGAATAAGGACGCCGCATGAACACACGCAATCTATGGCTGACCGGTCTGACCCTCGCCCTGAGCAGCAGCGCTTGGGCCGATTTCAGCGCCAGCCCCGAAGAAGCCCGAGGCATCGCCAAGGACGCCTACTTGTATGGCTTCCCGGTAGTGGAAATGTACAAGACCCTGTACACCCAGGCCGTGGACCGCAAGAGCCCGAACTTCAAAGCACCGTTCAACCAGATCGGCAACACCGCCAAGGCCTTCACCGCCAAGGACACCGCGTTCGTCACGCCGAACGCCGACACGCCCTACTCGTTCGTCTGGATGGACCTGCGCAGCGAGCCATTGATCCTGACCTTGCCGCCGATCGAAGAGCACCGTTACTACTCGGTGCAACTGATCGACGCCTATACGCAGAACTTCGCTTACCTGGGCACCCGCAGCACCGGCAACAATGGTGGTCATTTCATGATCGCCGGGCCTGACTGGCAGGGTCAGCAACCGATCAACATCGACCGCCTGGTGCGCAGCGAAAGCAACATCGCCTACGCGCTGTACCGCACGCAGCTGTTCGATGAAAAAGATCTGGGCAAGGTCAAGCAGATCCAGAAAGGCTACAAGGTCGAACCGCTGAGCCACTACGTAAAACAGAAAGCCCCGGCGCCGGCACCGAAAATCAGTTGGCCGAAACCGACGCCGACCATGAGCGAAACCCCGGAGCTGTTCCGCTACCTGAACTTCATGCTCGCCTTCACCCCGCCGCAGGACGTTGAAAAAGACCTGCTCGCACGCTTTGCCAAAATCGGCATCGGTGCCGGTCAGCCATTCGACCTGAAACAGCTCAGCGCCGAGCAACGCAAGGCTCTCGAAGACGGCATCAGTGACGCCAAGGCTGAATTCGCCGCGTTCAAGAAAGACAAGGTCGACACGCACGAACTCAGCAGCGGTGACTTGTTTGGCACCCGTGATCACCTCAAGGGCAATTACCTGTATCGCTACGCCGGCGCCAACATGGGCATCTTTGGCAACTCCGCCGAAGAGGCGAACTACATCGGTTATTTCGTCGACAAGGACGGCCAGCCGGCCGACGCAGCGAAACACGACTACACCCTGCATTTCGCCAAGGGCGCCCTGCCCCCGGCCGACGCCTTCTGGTCGCTGACTATGTATGACGGCAAGAGCAAATTGCTGGTGGCCAACCCGCTCAATCGCTACCTGATCAACTCGCGAATGCTGCCCGACTTGACGCTCGACGCCGACGGCGGATTGACCCTTTACGTGCAGCACGCCAATCCCGGCAAGGACAAGCAGGCCAACTGGCTGCCGGCACCGAACGGGCCGTTCTACGGCGTGTTGCGCCTGTACCTGCCGAAACCGGAAGTGGCCAGCGGCGAATGGAAGATGCCGCAGCTCGACCCGGTCAACTCAAAACAATAAACGGAGCCAGTGATGATCAAGCCTTACGTTGTGCGTCCGCTGCTGGCGCTGTGCATGATCGGCAGTCCTCAACTCTATGCAGCCGAAGGTGGTGTAGGCCGGCCGATCACCGGGCAACAGGTGTTTTCCAACGCCGGGATCATCCCGCCCGAACCGGGCTGGGTGGTCTCGGTCACCAGCATCTGGTACGACGGCTCGCTCAAGGGCAGCCGCGGTGCGCCGATTTCCGGTGAAGTCAGTGCCGGGATCGACATGAAAGTCTCCTACACCATGACCAACCTGACCCACATCTGGGACACCGGCAAAGGTCCCTGGAACTTCGCCTCGGCAATCGGTGTTCCACTGCAGTACACCGACATCGACGCGGCCATCACCGGCCCGCGCGGGCGCACCCTCGGCACCAGCGATTCCGGCACCCAGTTCGCCGACGCGCTGGTCACCCCGATTGCCGCCGGCTACCACTTCGACGAACTGAATCACATCGCGTTCTCCCTGCCGATCTACGTGCCGACCGGCGCCTACAACGACAATCGCCTGGCCAACCCGGGGCAGAACAATTACACGTTCATGCCCACCGTGGCCTTCACCCATCTGGACGGCAAGGGGGGCGAGTTCACCCTGTCCAGTGGCCTGGAGTTCTACACCGAAAACACTGCCACCGATTATCGCAACGGCAACATCTTCACTCTCGATGCCTTGTGGACTCACGGCTTCGGCAGTGGCTGGAGCGCAGGTCTCGCGGCCGGTTATATCCAGCAAGTCACCGACGACAAGGGTCAGACCGCCGACAGCCTCAATGGCTTCCGTGGCCGCTCCGTCGGCGCCGGGCCGGTGGTGGCCTGGAGCGGCAAATTCGCCGATGCCCAAGCCAACATCAGTGCGCGCTGGGTGCCGGAGTTCGACACCAAGAACCGCCCTGAAGGCAACGGCATTGCCGTCAACATGACCCTGGCGTTTTTCTAGACCGGCCACAAAGGACTGTCCCATGACCGCACTCACCGACCTCAACGCCCTGCAAGCGAGCATCGCTGAAGCCGTACTCGGCCAGGATCAGGTCATTCGGCAGATCCTCCTTGGCCTGCTGGCCAACGGGCATTTGCTGCTGGAAAGCCTGCCGGGGCTGGCCAAGACGCGCACGGTCAAGGCGCTGGCCACCCATCTGGACGCGAAGATGAGCCGCATCCAGTTCACCCCCGACTTGCTGCCCTCGGACATCACCGGCGCCGAAGTGCTGCATCAGGTCGCCGGGCAAAACGAGATCCGCTTCCAGCCCGGCCCACTGTTCGGCAATCTGATCCTCGCCGACGAGATCAACCGCGCCCCGGCCAAGGTGCAGGCGGCGCTGCTGGAAGCCATGGAGGAACGGCAGATTACCGTGGCCGGCACCAGTCATGTGCTGCCGGAGCTGTTCATTGTGGTCGCCACACAAAACCCGATCGAGCAGGAAGGCACTTATCCGTTGCCGGAAGCGCAGATGGACCGGTTCCTGATGAAGGTGTTGCTCGATTACCCCAGCGCCGACAATGAAAGCCAGGTGCTGCGCCTGTTGCGCGCCGAAGAGTTTGCCCAGGGCGCGAACACCGCGCCGGGCAAGGGCTTCAGCCTGTCACAGGAAGTGATTTTCGCCGCGCGCAAGGAGGTCAGCGCGGTGCACGTATCACCGGCCATCGACCGCTATCTGATCGACTTGATCAACGCCACTCGCCACCCGACCGATTACGACGAAGACCTCGGACGCTGGATCAGCCTCGGTGCCAGTCCCCGTGGCGGCATCGGCCTGGATCGTTGCGCGCGGGCCGACGCGTGGTTGCAGGGCCAGGATTTCGTCTCGCCGGACAACGTGCGCGCGGTTGTGCATCCGGTGCTGCGCCATCGCCTGCAATTGAGCTACGACGCAGTCGCGGATGGCGTGACGGCCGATCAGGTGCTCGACCGTTTGCTGGATAAAGTAGCAATCCCGGCATGAACACGGAGGGCCTGGTCTACGTTTCTCTGGCGCAATTGATGGCGCTGGAATTCAAGGCCCGTGACCTGAGTTTTCTGGCGCGCCAGCCCCAGGGCAGCATTCTTGCTGGCAACCATGCTTCGCGCTTGCGCGGCCGTGGCTTGAACTTCGATGAGCTGCGCCGCTACCAGCCCGGTGATGATTTACGTCACCTCGACTGGCGCGCTTCGCTGCGCACCGGCAAACCGGTGGTACGCACTTTTACTGAAGAGCGCGATCGCCCGGCATTGATCGTGGTCGATCAGCGCATGTCGATGTTCTTCGGCTCGCAACGCAGTTTCAAATCTGCCCTCGCCGCTGAACTCGGCGCACTGGCGGCGTGGATGGTGTTCAACGCTGGTGACCGGGTCGGCGGTCTGGTGTTCAACGATCAACGCATCGACAGCATTGCACCGCTACGCAGCCGCAAACGGGTCGAAGCCTTGCTCAGCCGCGTGGTGCAACAGAATCAGGCGCTGAACGCGTCCAATCCCGATGCCGAAGACGAAGACCAACTGGACAAGGCCTTGCAGCGTTGCCTGGCGCTGGCCGGTCACGACCATTTGATCTGCATCGTCAGCGACTTCGCCGGGGCGGGTGAACGTACCTTGCAGTTGATGCGGCAACTGCGCGCGCATAACGACGTGATTGCCCTGCAAGTCTACGATCCACTGGCCTTGAAGCTGCCGAGTGATGGCCGGCTGCTGGTCACCCAAGGCCAATTGCAGGTGGAACTGGCTGTCGAGAAACGCAGTGTGCATCAGCCGTTGGGTGATTATCTCGGTGGCCGCCTTAAGGACGTCGCCACCCTGCTGCGCCGCAGTCAGGTGCCGCTGATGATGTTCAGCACCGCCGAAGAGGCCCACGCGCAATTGCGCGCCGAGCTTGGCAAGTCTGCCGGCCCACGGCGATGAACCCGAATATCCCCGACATCAGCCAGCTCAAGGAGCTGAGCCTGCCGGCGCCGGTGAGTTATGCGCCGCAGACCTGGGGCTGGTGGCTGTTACTGGCGCTGTTGGTTGTGCTGGCGTTGATGGTTGGCGTGCGCCGTTATGTGCAGTGGCGACGGGATCAGTATCGGCGCGAAGCGCTGGTGCGGCTGGCGCAGTTGCGTGTGCGCAGTGATGATCTGAATGCCCTGCGCGAGCTGCCCGAGTTGCTCAAGCGCGTGGCGCTCTCGATGCCCCTACCGGAGGCTCGCTGGTGGAACACAATAACGGTGGGAGCTGGCTTGCCAGCGATGAGGCCATCTCCTGCAACATCCGAGCTGACTGACACGACGCCATCGCTGGCAAGCCAGCTCCCACAGGGTCCTGCGGCGTTGGGAAGATCGGATTGGCAGGCCTTTCTGCAGCAACACAGTAAAAAACCTCTACCGGCCAATTTCAGCGAACAACTCGCCCAACTCGCTTACGCCCCCGACACCACCCTGCGCGCCCTCCCCGCCGAACAGCGCGAGGCGCTGTTCGACACCTGTCAATACTGGATGGAGCAGCACCATGTGGCAGCTTGATTACCCGTGGTTGCTGCTTCTGCTGCCGCTGCCGTGGCTGGCCTACCGATACCTGCCGGTGTATCAGGAAGCCCGCAGCGCCGTGCGCGTGCCGTTTTTCGGCGCCATGAGCCGCGCCGTCGGGGAAGCGCCGAGCCGGGTCGGCAATCGTCAGAACCCTTGGCAGCGGTTGCTGAATCTGTTGGTGTGGATGTTGATCCTGCTCGCCGCGGCGCGCCCGGTGTTCGTTGAAAAACCCATCGAGCGCCAGCAACCGGTGCGCGACCTGATGCTCGCCATCGACATCTCGCAATCGATGGAAACCGAAGATTTCAGCAATGCCGACGGCCAGACCATCAATCGTCTCGCCGCCGTCAAACAGGTGGTGCAAGGGTTCATCGACAAGCGCAAGGACGACCGCATCGGCCTGATCGTGTTCGGCAGCGGCGCCTATCCGCAGGCGCCGCTGACCCTTGATCACGCCAGCCTGTCGCTGTTGCTGGCCGATACCGGCATCGGCATGGCCGGGCCGAACACTGCCATCGGTGACGCCATCGGCTTGAGCCTGAAGCTGCTCGACCAGGCCGACGAGGAGCAGAAAGTGCTGATCCTGCTCACCGACGGCAACGACACCAACAGTGCGATCACTCCTGACCACGCCGCCGAAATGGCCGCCAACAAGGGCGTGGTCATTCACACCATCGGCATCGGCGACCCGACGGCTTCCGGCGAGGCGCAGGTCAATCTGCGCGGGCTGCAACAGATCGCCCAGACCACAGGCGGGCAGTTTTTCCGCGCCGAAGACCGCGCAGCGCTGGATCAGGTCTACACCACCCTCGACCGCCTCACGCCGCATCAGGTGAAAACCCTCAGTCATCAGCCGCAACGCGAGTTGTTCCACTGGCCGTTGGGTGCGGCACTGGGATTGTTGGCGCTGTATCACCTCGGCGCCCTGCTGCGCCCGCGCTTGGCGCTTGCCCGCCAGCGGCAGGAGGCCTGAGATGGAGATCAATCTCGGTGATTTCCACTTCCTGCGCCCGCTGTGGTTGCTGCTCGCGCTGTTCGCCGCGCTACTGCCGCTGCTCTGGCGCCGCAGCCGCGACCTGCAGCGCCGGCTACGCAACAACATCGCCGAACATTTGCTGCCGCATCTGCTGGTCACGCCAAAGGATCTGCAGCACCTGCGCCCGGTGCACTGGCTATGCGCGATGCTGCTCATCGGCGCCATTGCCGCCGCCGGGCCGACCTGGGAGCAGGATCGCCCGGACTTTCTGGAGAATCGTGCGCCGCTGATCGTCGCCATGGACCTGTCGCCGTCGATGGACGCCAACGACGTTCAGCCGACGCGGCTGGAAGCGGCCAAGCACAAACTGCACGACCTGATTCAGCGTCGCGCCGGCGCCCGCACCGCGCTGATCGCCTATGCCGGCAGCGCGCATCTGGTGTTGCCGCCGACCGACGATCCGGCGTTGCTCGACACCTTCATTCAGGCGCTGGGCACTGGCCTCATCGACAAACCCGGCAAGGACGTCAGCGCGGTCATCGAGCAGGCCAAACGCCTGCTCCGTGCCGAGAAAAACCCGGGCAGCCTGCTGCTGATCACCGACGGTGCCGACACCGCGCAATTCGATGGCCTCGACAAACAACTCGATGACAGCCAGTTGCAGGTGCTGGTACTTGCGGTCGGCAATGAGGACGGCGGCATGATTCAGGGAGCCGGCGGACAGCCGAAAGTCGACAGCAACGGGCGCCCGGTAGTCGGCCGCTTCGATATGGCGGCGCTCAAGCAACTGGCCGCCGCCCTTGACGCGCCGCTGGGCAGCCTCACCCTCGACGACGATGATCTGGACTGGATCGAGTTGCACGCGCAACAACACTTCCAGAGTGCCAGCGCCGAACAACAGCAATTGCACTGGAAGGACGCCGGTTACTGGTTGTGCTGGCCCCTTCTATTGTTGGCGCTGCTCGGTGTGCGCAAGGGCTGGAGCGTCAACTGGGTGCCGGCGCTGCTGTTGGCCACAAGCCTTGGCTGGTCCGCCGCGCCAGCCCAGGCCAGTGCACTGACCGATGCATTCTTCACCCGCGATCAGCAAGGGCGCTGGGCCGCCGAACATGAGCATTGGCCGCAAGCGGCGGCGCTGTTTGTCGATCCGTACTGGAAAGGCGTGGCGGCCTATCACGCGGCGGACTACGACCTCGCGCTGGCAACCTTTGCCCGCCTGGACACAGCGCAAGCATGGTTTTATCTGGGCAACATTTACGTGCGGCGTTTCAAGTTCGATCAGGCGATTGCCGCTTACACCCAGGCCCTGCAAAGACAACCGCAATTTCCCGAGGCCACGGCCAATCTGGCGCTGGCGCAGACGTTGCTCAAGGACACCGACAGCGCCGAAAAAAATGCCCCCGAGACCAAACCGGATGAAGTGAAATTCGACAAGACGCCGGGCAAGGGTCAGAGCAAAAAGGTCGAGACCGAACAGGCAGCGTCCGACGCGTTGTGGCTGCAGAACCTGAACACCTCGCCGGCGAAGTTTCTCAAGCAGAAATTCAGTTTGCAGGATCAAACGGGGGCCAGGCCATGAACCGGGTTGGCTTCATCGCTGGCAAGCCAGCTCCCACAAGGTTTGGCGCTGTTAACTCGATTGGCGATAACACAGACACCGCCTGTGGGAGCTGGCTTGCCAGCGATGAGGCCAGATCTGCCGGCAAAAAAATCTGCACCTTGCTCATAACCAGCTTGCTCAGCCTGAATGCCTCTGCCGCCGAACCCCAACTGAAAATCCACGCCCACCTGCAACCCGCCGAAGGCGCCATGGTCGGCGGTCTGGTGGAGCTGCAAGTCGACGTGCTCACCGACACCTGGTTCACCAGCGCCGCGAGCCTGCCCGAACTGAAACTCGACGGCGCCCTGGTGACGCCGCCCGATGGCCGGGCCCAACACCTGAATCAGACGATCGACGGACAATCCTTCAGCGGCTTGCGCTACAGCTACCTGATCACCCCGAATGTCGCCCGCCGCTTCGACATCCCGCCGTTGACGGTCTCCGCGACACCGGGTCAGGCCAGCACTGCAATCTATGCACACAGCCAACCCTTGCACTTCAGTGCCGCCCAGCCGCCAGGCTTCAAACCCGGAGAAACGCCGTTGGTGGCCAGCGATGTGCGCCTGAGCCAAAGCCTGATCAACTCGGCAACCCCGTTGAAAACCGGCGACAGCGTGACCCGCCAACTGACCCTGCAGGCCGATGGCGCACTGGCGATGGCACTGCCGATTCCGCCACTGGGTGAGGTAGGCGGTCTGAGTCGTTATCCGCAGACCCCACGAGTCAGCCGTCTGGATGACGGCCGCGGCAACGTACTCGGTGGTCAGCGGATCGACGCTGTCACCTACCGCATCGACAAGGCTGGCGCCTACACCCTGCCGGACATCGCGGTGAAATGGTGGGACGTCAAAACGCAGCAGAGCCGCATTGCGCAAGTGCCCGCCGTGACCTTCGAAGCCGCAGCCGACAGCGCCTACAAACCGGTGTTTTCGATCACCGACGATCTCCAGCAGCTCGGCCGTAACAACCCGCACTTTTCCACACGCTGGCTGCTGTGGCTGGCGCTACTCGCCGTGTGCACTGGCGTCGGTTATTGGCTGCGTCCTGCCCTGTTGCGCGCCCGGCGCCAATGGCAGGTACGCAAGCACGCGCGGCAACTGGCCTGGGAGCAATCGGCGGACTTCGCCTGGCAACAGATCAACCCGCAACTGCAAGCTCATCCGACGCAATTGAGCGCGGTGTATCTGTGGCTGCGCCGCCGTCGCCTCGGGCTGCGACTGGTGAATGCCGGCCCGCGCTTGCAGGGCTTGTTGCGCGGACTTTACGGGCGTGATCCGCAGACTGAACAAACACTTGTTCAACTGCGCCAATCGTTGACTACGCTTCACAGTCAGGTCGAACAACAGCCGCACAAACCGGCGTCGGCCCTGCGCCCACTCAACCCTGTTCAGGAAAGGGAATTCCCATGACCACCCCGCCGCCACAGCGTCAACGTTTCAGCCTGGCATTGTTGTTTGCGCTGGCGTTGCCATTGCTGGCCCAGGCCAGCGAACCTTTGCCGTCATGGAATGACGGACCTGCGAAAAACAACATCATTGCGTTCGTGCAAGCGGTTACCGACCAGAGCAGCAGGGACTTCGTCCAACCCGCCGAGCGTATCGCGGTGTTCGACAACGACGGCACCCTGTGGAGCGAGCAGCCGATGTATTTCGAGTTGCTGTTCGCCCTCGACGAGGTCAAGCGCAATGCGCCGCAGCACCCGGAATGGAAAACCACCCAGCCATTCAAAGCGGTGCTGGAAAACGATCACAAGGCACTGGCCGCCGCCGGCATGGACGGGATTATCAAGATCTTCGGCGCCACCCACACCGGCATGACCACCGAGGCTTTCGACGATTACGCCAAGACCTGGCTGAGTCAGGCGCGGCATCCGAAGACCGGCAAGCCCTACACCGAAATGATCTTCCAGCCGATGCTGGAAATGCTCGACTACCTGCGCAGCCAGGACTTCAAGACCTACATCGTTTCCGGCGGCGACACCGGCTTCATGCGCGCCTTCGCCGAAAAGGTCTACGGCATTCCGCCGGAACAGGTGATCGGCACCACGTTCGTCACCGCGTTCCAGTTCAAGGACGGCCAGGCCTCGATCCTGCGCACGCCAAAACTGGCGCACAACGACGATGGCCCGGGCAAACCGGAGAGCATTGATGCGGTGATCGGCAAACGCCCGATTCTCGCGTTCGGCAATTCCGACGGCGACCTGCAAATGCTGCAGTGGACCGCCGCTGGCCCCGGCAAACGCTTCATGGGGCTGGTGCACCACACCGACGCCAGACGCGAGTGGGCCTATGACCGAAAATCCGATATCGGGCGGCTCGACAAAGCCCTCGACGAAGCAAATTCCCGTGGCTGGACCGTGGTCGACATGGCGACCGAATGGCGCCGGATCTACCCGTACGATCCACCGGCAAACGAGCAGGTGCAATAAGAAAAAGCGTGACGCAGGACTGCAGTAAACGTAAGTCGCAGCAAGCGACACCCCCGCGCAAAAGGAGCAAGTCAGATGACTCGCATACGCAAGTGGCTACCGAAACTCGCCCTGGTGGCAACCTCGGTGATGGCGCTGTCGGCAACCGCCACAGCGGCTGAGAAACCCAACATTCTGGTGATCTTCGGCGACGATATCGGCCAGACCAATATCAGCGCCTATTCCATGGGCGTGGTTGGCTACAAGACCCCAAACATCGACCGGATTGCCAAAGAAGGCATGATGTTCACCGACTACTACGCGGAGAACAGCTGCACCGCCGGACGATCGTCGTTCATCACCGGCCAGACGCCACTGCGTACAGGTCTGTCGAAGGTCGGGATTCCCGGCGCTCCGGTCGGCCTGCAAAAACGCGACATCACCATCGCCCAGGCGCTCAAGGGTCTGGGTTATGCCACCGGGCAGTTCGGCAAGAACCACCTGGGTGACCGCGATGAGTACCTGCCGACCAACCACGGCTTCGACGAGTTCTTCGGTAACCTGTATCACCTCAACGCTGAAGAAGAGCCAGAGCGTCCGTACTGGCCCAAGGACGATGCCGAATTCGTCAAGGCCAATACCCCGCGAGGGGTGATCCACAGCTTCGCCGACGGCAAGATCGAAGACACCGGCGCCTTGACCACCAAGCGCATGGAAACCATCGACGACGAAACCACTGCCGCCGCACAGGCGTTCATCGAGAAACAGGCCAAGGCCGACAAGCCGTTCTTCGTCTGGATGAACACCACGCGCATGCACGTGTTCACCCATGTACGTGATTCGATGAAGGGCCAGAGCGGTATGCCCGGCAACGAATATGCGGACGGCATGCTCGAGCACGATGCCGATGTCGGCAAACTGCTGAAAACCATCGATGACCTGAAAATCGCCGACAACACGATCGTGGTCTACACCACCGACAACGGCCCGAACCAGTTCTCCTGGCCGGACGCGGCGACCACGCCGTTCCGCAACGAGAAGAACTCCAACTGGGAAGGCGCGTACCGGGTGCCGGCGATTGTCCGCTGGCCCGGCAAGATCAAGGCCGGCGAAGTCTCCAACGAGATGTTCTCGGGGATGGACTGGTTCCCGACCCTGCTCGCTGCTGCCGGCGATGCCGACGTGAAAGACAAACTGCTCAAGGGCTGGGCGCCGACTTCCGGTGGTACCAGCTTCAAAGTGCATCTGGACGGCTACAACCAGTTGCCCTACCTGACCGGCCAGCAGCCCAAAGGCGAGCGCAACGAGTTCTACTACTTCAACGACGACGGCATGCTGGTCTCGATGCGCTTCGACAACTGGAAAGTGGTGTTCTGCGAACAGCGCCAGCCGGGCGGTTTCCGGGTCTGGAGCGAGCCGTTCGTGTGCCTGCGCGTGCCGAAAATCCTCAACCTGCGGATGGATCCGTATGAGCGGGCGGATGTGGTGTCTGACCAGTTCTATGACTGGAGCACCAAGAACGTCTATCTGGCCGGCGTAGCGGTGACCAAGTCTGCGAAGTTCCTGCAGACCTTCATCGAGTACCCGCCAAGCCAGAAACCGGCCAGCTTCAGCATCGACCAGATCCGTGCTGCGGTTGACGCCAAGATCGCAGAAAAAATCAAAGCGGCTCCGGCTGCACAGTAAGACCGTTGAACTGCCGCCCGCCCTCAGCGGCAGGCGGCCCTGATTTTCACCTGAGACCGTGCCGGCCCCAATCGCTGGCAAGCCAGCTCCCACAGGTATTTCTGTCGACCACAACATGAGTGTTCACTGAAGATCCCTGTGGGAGCTGGCTTGCCAGCGATGAGGCCCGTACCGTCACAGATATTGTGTGATTTGAACAAGGCCCCCCCCGCATGTCCTCACGTATCGCCAGCAAGCCGTCGGCCATACCCACCGCCCGAGCCGCCACCCCGGCGCTGCTGATCCCTGCCCTGCTGTTGTGCACCTCCGGCGCCGCCGCGCTGGTGTATCAGGTGCTGTGGATCAAGCAGTTGTCGCTGGTGGTCGGCGTCGAGGTCTATGCCATCACCACCGGCATCAGCGCGTTTTTTGCCGGGCTGGCCATTGGCGGCTGGCTGTTCGGGCGCTGGGCTGATCGCTTGCAGCAACCGGTGCTGCTCTACGCCGGGCTGGAAGTGCTGGTGGCGATACTTGGTGTCGGCGCCACGGTTGCGATGAGCCTGGCGGCGAGCCCGTTTGCCTGGTTGCAAAGCCATGTCGGCCTGCTGGCCTGGCTATTGCCATTCGCGCTAGTGGGGATTCCGGCGGTGTTGATGGGCGGCACGCTGCCGGTATTGGTGCGCTCGCTGGCGGCTGACCCGGGCAAGGCCGGCGGTCAGCTGTATGCGGCCAACACCCTCGGCGCAATTGTCGGCACCCTGCTCGCCGCGTTCGTGCTGATCGCCACCCTCGGCGTGCGCGGCAGTGCGCTGTTTGCAGCGATGCTCAACCTGCTGGCGGCAACCGGTGCGCTGTGGCTGCAACGTCAGCGTCCGACGCCAGTTGCAGCGCCCGTCAAACCTCACACCGGGAAAGCCGCAGACCGCACCGCCCTGTGGTTATACGCCATCGCTGGCGGCGTGGCGCTGGGTTATGAGGTGGTCTGGTCGCAGTCGATCGTGCAGTTCATGAGTACTCGCACCTACGCGTTTGCCGTGGTGCTCGCCACGTACCTGACCGGACTGTTCATCGGCAGCACTCTGCTCGCTCGTCGCGTCGAGCGCATTCGCGATCCGTGGGGCGTGTTCGGTCTGCTGATTGCCGGTGCCGGGCTCATCGCTTTGCTGGAAATTGCTGTGCTCGGGCGTTGGCTGGTGTTGGCGCAAAGTCAGGCCGAGTACTGGGTGCTGACGTTCGGCGCGAGCGAACTGGCCGGCATGAGCGCACGTTTTGCAGTGGCGGCACTGAGCATCGTGTTCGTCCCGACGCTGTTGCTCGGCGCGGCGTTTCCGCTGGCACTGCGCTTGAGCGTGGGACGTGAACGCGTCGGGCGCGATGTCGGTGCCGTGGTCGCGTTCAATACGCTGGGCGGGATCGTCGGCGTGATGCTCTGCGGTTTTCTGCTGATTCCGCTGCTGGGGCTGGTGCGTACGCTAGGCCTGCTGGCAATCATCGCGGCCGGCATCGGCTACGTGGCCGTACGCAAGGGCCATCACGTCAAAAAAGGCCGGCGTCAAGCGGTAGTCGCGCTGGGGCTCGTGTCGATAGCACTCGCCGTGCTGACTCCGGTGGACAAACTTGCCCGTCTGCTGCCCGGTGCGCGCAACGGCACGCTGGCGTTCTACGAGGAAGGCCGAGGCGGCACCGTGGCGGTGGTCGCTCAGGGCCGTGGTGAAAACACCTTCCACCGCTTGTACATTCAAGGTGTGTCGAACACCGGCGATGCCATGCCGTCGCTGCGCTACATGCGCATCCAGGCCCTGCTGCCGTTGCTGATCCACAACGGCGAGCCACGTTCGACACTGGTGATCGGTTTCGGCACCGGGATCACCGCCGGCGCCCTGCTGCGCTATCCGGGCCTGGAACATCGGGTAGTTGCCGAGTTGTTACCGTCGGTGGTCAAGGCGGCGCCCCTGTTCAAGGGCAACTTCAACGCCGCCAGCGATCCGGGCGTCGATGTGCGCCTTCGCGACGGTCGCCAGGAACTGCTGCGCAGCCCGCAGACCTACGACCTGATCACCCTCGAACCGCCACCGCCGTCGGCAGCCGGCGTGGTCAATCTGTACTCGCGAGACTTCTATCAGTTGGCGGCCAGTCGGCTGGAGCAACACGGCATCGTCGCGCAGTGGTTACCGTTGCCGACCCAGAACATCGACGACTCGCGCGCACTGGTACGCAGCTTCCTCGACGTGTTCCCGTATGCCTCGCTGTGGACCAGCGAGTTCCACGAGATGCTGCTGGTCGGTTCACTGCAGCCAATGCAACTGGACGCAGCGAAAATCACCGAGCGCTTCCAGCAGGCCAGCGTGCGCAGCACTTTGCAGGATGTCGGGATTGGCTCGACGGCCGCGTTGCTCGCGACCTGGGTCACCGACCGCGCAGGCCTTGAACGTTTCGCAGCCAATGCTCCGGCGGTCACGGACGATCAGCCCCGGATCGAATACGCGCCGTGGGTGCGCAGCAAGGAAATCACTCGGGTGTTGCCGGCACTGCTGGACTTGTATCAGCCACCACCACTGGTGAATGCCGATGCCGGGTTCACTGAGCGACTGGAGACACACCGTCAGCGCCTGATGCAGTTCTACCGCGCCAGCCTGCATGCGTATGACGGGGATCGGGATGCGTGGGGACGAGATATGCGTGAGGTGATGCGCGGGGATGGCGGCAACCCGTACTTCCGCTGGTTTACCGGGCAGTAACGCTGCCCCCTGTAGGAGCTGCCGAAGGCTGCGATCTTTTGATCTTGTTTTTAAAAAATCAAAGTCAAAAGATCGCAGCCTGCGGCAGCTCCTACATGGGGTCCCGGGTTATTTGCTGGCCTTGAGCTTCAGATACATCTGATGCATGTCATTGGCCCAGCCATCAATCACCGGTTTGACGTCAGTGGCCTTCATGGCTTGCGTGTCGTTTTCCAACGGTTTGCCGGTGCCTTTGCGCACCACCTGTGCCACGACTTTGTTGCTTGCACCGTCGAGGAACACCGCTTCGGTGGCCAGCGTGGTTTCCTGATCGCGGATACCGCTGGCAGTGCTGACGGCTGCTGCCACCAACGCCACCGGGATCACTTCATAAGCGTGCAGGCCTTCGGTCTTGCTGCTCACAGCAGTGATGGCCGCACGCACCACAATCACGCCAGGGCCAGGGCCGTTGGCCAACGGCAGATCCTTGCTGATTTCACGCTTGAGCGCCTGATCGTAATAGGAGGTGATGCCGTTGAGGGTCTGTTGGGAAATCTTCGCGGTCGGTTGCGGCTTTGGATAGAGCTGGGTCGGCTCGATGTACACGCTGGTGAACTTGCTGATATCCACCTTCGGATCGATCCAGCGCATCACCTCGGCACCGGACGGCGATTTGGCCTCCTTGAGCTGGCTGTAGTCCTTGAGAAAGCCGGAATACTCATCGGGAGCGACGGTTTTGCTGGAGCAACCCACCACGCCAAGGGTGGCAATGCAGAGGGTGCCCATCATTACTGCTAGCTTCATGCTGTAACTCCTGTCAGAAGGCCTGAATGTATTGCGTTGGGGGGAGTTACAGGTATAGCTAAAACCGCGGCAATTGCGCTGAAAACCAGAAAATTCACACAACACCGGGCGTCTGTCACAACTGACGTTTGACAGACGCCGGGCATCCGGCAAAGCTGCATCAAGCTTGAACGCATGCCAGCAGGCCAATGCATCTGACCACGGAAGTCGTAATGCCCAAGCATAAAAATAAAGTCGCACCGCCTGAACCTGATTCTTCCCGACCGTCCCTTTCGCGTTTTCTGTTCCCTCTCACCATTGGCGTGCTGCTGGCCGTTGTGGCGGGCATTGGCTGGTTTCTGTTCAGCACTGCGCCCGCGCCATACACGGCCCCGCCGATCAGCGCGGCGGCGCCTGTCGTCGCCAGACCGCAACCAGTTGCACTGAAACCCGCCAGCATGGTCGATGAGCAACAATGCCAGGGCTGCCACACCGAGCAGGTCAAGGACTGGCAAGGCTCGCATCACCAATTGGCGATGCAACCAGCGAATGCCGACACCGTGCTTGGCGACTTCAACAACGTCACCTTCAGGGCCGAAAACGAGACCACCCGGTTCTCCCGCAAAGACGACCAGTTTCGGGTCAATACGCCGGGTATCGATGGCAAGAACGCTGACTTCAAAGTCGCCTTCACCTTCGGCATTGCACCGTTGCAGCAATACCTGATCGACGTCGGCGAAGGCCGTTTGCAGGCGCTCGGTGTGGCGTGGGATACCGAGAAAAACCGCTGGTTTCACCTCTATCCCGGTCAGGGCGTGAATTTCAAGAATCCGCTGCACTGGAGCAAGCCCAGCCAGAACGCCAATTTCATGTGCGTCGAATGCCACACCACTGGCTTCAAGCGCAATTTCGATGCGGCCAGCAACACGTTCAACAGCCAGTGGAACAGCCTTGGGGTCGGCTGTCAGGCCTGCCACGGCCCCGCCTCGAATCACTTGGAGTGGACGCAGAAAAAAGACGACCTGATCCACAAGGGTTTTGCCGTCGACCTCAAGGACAAGAATGCTACCGTCGAAATCGAAACCTGTGCCCGCTGCCATGCGCGCCGTGCGCCGTTGGGTGATGGCTACACCGTCGGCAAGCGCTTGATGGACGACTACCTGCCCAGCACCCTGACCCGCGAATTGTATGCACTGGACGGCAAGATCAAGGATGAGGTGTTCGAGCACGGCTCGTTTCTGCAGAGCAAAATGTTCGACAAAGGGGTGCGCTGCAGCAATTGCCACAACCCGCACAGCAGCGAACTCAAGGCGCCGGGCAACGCGGTGTGTCTGCAATGCCACAACACGGCGGGCAAGACCTCGATCGTAGGTGTCGATGGCAAGGGCCTGCAAGCGAAGAACTACGACTCCATCGAACACACCCGCCACACCCCGGGCCAGCCCGGCTCGCAGTGCGTGGATTGCCACATGCCCGGCAAGTTCTACATGGGCAACGACTGGCGCCATGACCACAGCTTCAGCATCCCCAACCCGGAACGCGCGCAAAAGCTCGGTACGCCCGATGCGTGTCTGAGCTGCCACCAAGGCAAGGCCGGTGACAAGGTCACCGCGCAATTCAAGGTGTGGAACGCCTCCGCAGCGACACCGCAGGCACCGCGCTATGACGAGAGCCTGTGGCTGATTCGCAACGGCCAGCCCGGTGCAGCAAACGCTCTGTATGAGCAATTGCAGCGCAGCGATCTGCCGGCGATTCAGCGGGCAACGTTGCTGGCCGAACTGCCGCTGTATCCGAGTGATCAGGCTTTGAAACTGGCGACTCAGAATCTGAAAGATCCAGCGCCGCAGGTTCGCGAAAGCGCGGTGCGCGCCATCAGTGCCTTCCTGCCGCCCGCCGAGCGCGCCTCGTTGCTGACACCGCTGCTCAGCGATCCGGTGAAAGCCGTGCGCATCGTCGCGGCGCGGGACCTGCTCAGCGTGGCGCGCAACAACGGCCTCGGCGCCGCACAGCCCCATTGGGACGCGGCGATTGCCGAGTATGAGGCGGTGCAGAACAGTCTCGCGGAACGGGCCGAGGCCAACCTGAACCTGGCAATGCTGTATCAGGCCAGTGGCCGTGCTGCCGAGGTCGAAGGGTTGCTGCGCACCGCACTCAAACGCGATCCGGATTTCTACCCGGCGCTGGTGACGCTGGTGCAATGGCTGGAGGCTAATGGTCGGGTTCAGGAAGCGCAGACCCTGCTGGACGACGGCCTCAAGGCGCACCCCGACGCTGCATTGCTGCAGCACACCCGTGGCCTGTCATTGATCCGCGCCGGCAAGACTGCCGAAGCCATGACCGCGCTGCACAAAGCCGCACAACTGGAGCCGCAGAACCCGCAGTACGGTTACGTGCTGGCGGTGGCGTTGCACGACAGTGGCAAGGTGACCGAGGCGTGTGACGAGCTGGAGCGTCTGCTCAAAGTCCAGCCGGCGAACCGCAATGCCCGGCTGTCGCTGATCCAGTACTACCTGGAGAACGGCCAGGAGCCGAAGGCGCAAGTGCTGTTGCAGGGCTGGAAGAAGATGAACATGGGCGATCCGGCGCTGAAATAACCCGACCCTGTAGGAGCTGCCGCAGGCTGCGATCTTTTGATGTTGCTTTTAAAAGATCGCAGCCTGCGGCAGCTCCTACAGGGTCATGTTCAGGCCTGTGTCACCAGGAGGATGTCGCCCCGCTCTTCAACGCCATCTCCCGGCGGCTGTTGGCGCGCATCGCCTTGATCAGCGACACCGAGCCCACCAGCAGAATCGCTGCGCCAAACAGGAAGTCGATGTTGTACAGCTGGAAGTCCTGCACCGGCCCCACCAGCAGCACGCGCACTACGGCAATCGCCACCAGCGTAGCGAGGAAGTCGATCCCCGGTTCGTCGCGATAGAACACGTGCAGCAGCGGCAGGCACAGCACCAGCAGCAACAACAGCACCACAACCTTGAACGAGCCTTTGCGCTCGACGCTGAACGCGCACTCGTGCGGACCGTAGGCCTTGTAGTCCTCGTCACGGATCATCGAATTTTTCTCGTTGATGTACTCGACTCGGTTGTATTTCTGAATCGGGGTGAAGGTGTTGGACAGGTCCATCAGCGTGGTGATGTTCTTGAAGCGCAGGTCGATGCGCTCGCTGCCCTTGAGGTAATACAGCACCGGTTTGTAGCCGTAGCGATAGGTGTCGAACGGAAAGTCGGTGACCTGGCCCTGCACGCCGATTGGCCGTGGCTCAAGCTCGGCGTAGGCGCTTTTGGTCGGTGAGGCGAGGTTGCGACTCAGCGGCTGGACCTTGACCTGTTCGAGGAAGATCGGCGTGACGCCATATGACCACTGCAACGGTTCGAGGCGCAGACGCAGTTCGTTGCGGCCCAGATCGTAGCGGTTGAAGGTGCGTTCGGAGACCACCAGCGAGCCACTGAGCATGAACTCGCCGCGCAGGTTGTTGGTGACGCGCAGGGTCAGTTGATCCTTGCCCAGCAGCGCCGCTTCGGTGGACGGCGGCGTGCCGCACCACGCGGTGCTTTCACCGGCGCCGCCCAACTGGCCGTCGCGGTTTTCCTTGAACACATAGAAGTAACTGGCCCACAGCGTCAGCATCAACAGCAACGCCGTGAGGCCCAAAATCTTTTTGCCCGCACTCACTACCCAGACTCCCTTCTTCGTTCCGTCGTCCAGCCGAAAACCCGCTGGCGACGGCGACTCTACCAAAAGGCCAGCATCGACCCAAGGGAAAATCCGGGAATGGTGCGGGATGTAAGGGTTTCCCCTGTACGAGCAATGGCAGACACCTGTTATGGCCACCACACCCAGTTGTGGCGAGGGGATTCATCCCCGATGGGCTGCGAAGCGGCCCCAAAATCTGACAGGATCGCATCCTTTTGCGGCTGCTACGCAACCGATCGGGGATGAATCCCCTCGCCACAGGGTCATCCGACTCGGGATTTACCTTCTGCGGAATAGCGGGCGCGGCTCGATCACCGAGCGGCCGTACAGCACGCTCATGCCGGCCAGTCCTTTCAGGGCATCTTCGGCCGACTTGTCCTCGCGCACTGCGAAGCTGTCGAATCCGCACTGACGCATATGGCTGAGTTGATCACGCAGCACATCGCCAATCGCCCGCAACTCGCCGCTCCAGCCAAACCGGCTGCGCAGCAGATACGCCTGACTGTAGGCGCGACCATCGCGAAAGCTCGGGAAATCCAGGGCAATCAGCGGCAGCGAAGCCAGCCACGGCACCACGCTTTCAACGTCGTCGTCCGGCCCCAGCCACACCGCGTGGGTCGATGGCGATTGCAGCCAGTGCGCCAGCGGCAGAATCAGCAATCCTTGCGACCTGTCCTGCTCCGGCTCGCGAATCAGCGTCCACGGATCATCCTCGACCAACCGCGCCACACCCTGCTCCAGCCGCAGCAGATTGTTCATGCCGAGACCTCCAGCATTTTCGGATAGATCCGTTCCTTGAACGGCTCCAGGCCAATGCGCGCCACGGTGTCGACAAACAGCTCCTCGCTTTCGCGGTAACGCACGAAGGTGCCGATAATCCGCTCGATCACCTGCGGCACCTCAGCCGCGCTGAAGGACGGACCGATGACTTTGCCCAATGCGCTGTGTTTGCCCTGCGCGCCGCCAAGGGTGATCTGATACCACTCGCTGCCGTTTTTATCGACACCGAGAATGCCGATATTGCCGATGTGGTGGTGGCCGCAGGCGTTCATGCAGCCGGAGATGTTCAGGCTGATGTCGCCCAGATCGTGCAGGTAATCGAGGTTGGCGAAACGCGCCTGTATCGCTTGGGCAATCGGAATCGACTTGGCGTTGGCCAGCGCACAGAAATCGCCGCCCGGGCAGGCGATGATGTCGGTCAGCAGGCCGACGTTGGCGCTGCCCAGATTGCGCTCGCAGGCCAGTCGCCAGAGTTCATACAGATCAGACTTCTGCACATCGGGCAGGACAATATTCTGTTCATGGGCAATGCGAATCTCGCCAAAACCGAAACGCTCCGCCCAGTCGGCCACCGCCAGCATCTGCTGGCCGGTGACGTCCCCCGGCGGTGCGCTCAGACCCGGCTTGGTCGACAGCACTACGCTGGTGTAACCCGGTTTCTTGTGCGCCTGCACGTTACGCGCGACCCAGCGAGCGAACGCCGGGCTTTCGGCCAGACGCGTGCCAAAGTCCAGATCGGTATCGGCCAGGGTGTGATAGATCGGAGGCACGAAGGCACTGGCGACCCGCGCGTATTCAGCCTCGGTCAACTGCGCCGGGCCGTCCTTGAGGTGTTGCCATTCTTCCTCGACCTCTTTGGCGAACGCCTCGATGCCCAGCGCCTTGACCAGAATCTTGATCCGCGCCTTGTACTTGTTGTCGCGCCGGCCATGGCGGTTGTAGACCCGCAGGATCGCCTCGACGTAGGACAGCAGATGCTGCCACGGCAAACCTTCGCGGATCTGCACACCGAGAATCGGCGTGCGCCCCAACCCGCCACCGACGATCACTCGCAACAGCATTTGCCCGTCGCGCCCCGGATAAAGATACAGGCCGATGTCATGCATCATGATCGCCGCACGATCCTGCTTCGCCGAGCAAATGGCGATCTTGAACTTGCGTGGCAGGAAGAGAAATTCCGGGTTGATCGTCGACCATTGCCGGAGGATTTCTGCCAGCGGGCGCGGGTCGATCAGCTCGTCCGCCGCGACCCCGGCGAAGGCTTCGGTGGTGATGTTGCGCACGCAGTTGCCGGAGGTCTGGATCGCATGCATGTTGACCTGCGCCAGACGTTCAAGGATGTCCGGCACCTGCGCCAGTTCGATCCAGTTGAACTGCAGGTTCTGCCGCGTGGTGAAGTGGCCGTAACCGCGATCGTAATCGGCGGCGATGCTTGCCAGTGTGCGCATCTGTTCGGCACTCAGGGTGCCGTAGGGGATCGCTACCCGCAGCATGTACGCGTGCTTTTGCAGGTACAGGCCGTTTTGCAGGCGCAGCGGCAGGAACTCCTCATCGCTCAATTCACCGGCCATGAAGCGCTCGACCTGATCGCGAAACTGCGCGACGCGCTCGAACACCAGTGCGCGGTCGTAATCGTCGTATTGATACATGTGCCTGCCCCACCTCATCAATTAATTCTGTGGGAGCGAGCCTGCTCGCGAATGCGGTGTGTCAGGCAACTGCATTGTTGGCTGACACACCGCATTCGCGAGCAGGCTCGCTCCCACAGTTTTCGTAAAGGCACTATGGACGAGCAGCGCAGCACACAACAGATTCACCTGAAACGATAAAAACCGTATCAGGGCGCGGCAGAACGCCGCAGTCAGCACTCCAATCTGATCCGTACAAATGAAAGATTCCTGAGCCTGTTTTGTTTCTGGCGGTATTCCTACAGTGCAGCTCGTGCCAGACCAGGGTGGCCTGGCAAGACTTTGCAACCGTGGAAGAATTGACCATGAGCACAGCAACAATCGGACAGGCTTATAACTACAAGGTCGTCCGCCAATTCGTTATCGCGACGGTGTTCTGGGGTGTCGTCGGCATGGCGATGGGGGTATGGATCGCCTCGCAACTGGTATGGCCGGACATGAACCTCGACCTGCCCTGGACCACCTTCGGCCGCTTGCGACCATTGCACACCAGCCTGGTGATTTTCGGTTTCGCCGGCAGCGCGCAATTCGCCGCCAGTTACTACGCAGTGCAGCGCACCTGCCAGGTGCGGCTGTATTCGGACAAGCTCGCGGCCTTCACGTTCTGGGGCTGGCAATCGGTGATCGTGATCATGCTGATCACCCTGCCAATGGGCTACACCACCACCAAGGAATACGCCGAGATCGAATTCTCCGGCGCGGTGTGGATGGCGGTGGTCTGGGTGGCGTATGCCATCGTGTTTTTCACCACCGTGGTGCAGCGCAAGACCAAACACATCTACGTCGGCAACTGGTTCTTTGGCGCGTTCATTCTGGTGATCGCCATGCTGCACGTGGTCAATCACCTGTCGATCCCGGTGGACTGGTTCAAGTCCTATCCGGTGTATTCCGGGGCCACCGATGCCATGGTGCAGTGGTGGTACGGGCATAACGCGGTGGGGTTCTTCCTGACCACGGGCTTTCTCGGAATGATGTATTACTTCGTGCCGAAACAGGTCAATCGCCCGGTGTATTCGTACCGGTTATCGATCGTGCATTTTTGGGCACTGATCACCCTGTACATCTGGGCCGGCCCGCACCACTTGCACTACACCGCGCTGCCGGACTGGGCGCAGTCCCTCGGCATGGCGATGTCACTGATCCTGCTGGCGCCGAGCTGGGGCGGGATGATCAACGGCATGATGACCTTGTCGGGCGCCTGGCATAAGTTGCGCACCGACCCGATCCTGCGCTTTCTGGTGCTGTCACTGGCGTTCTATGGCATGTCGACGTTCGAAGGCCCGATGATGGCGATCAAAACCGTCAACGCCCTTTCCCACTACACCGACTGGACCATCGGCCACGTACACGCCGGGGCGCTGGGCTGGGTGGCAATGATCACCTTCGGCGCGACGTATCACATGGTGCCGAAAGTCTTTGGCCGCGAGCAGATGTACAGCACGCCGCTGATCAACCTGCACTTCTGGCTGGCGACCATTGGTACGGTGCTGTACATCGCCTCAATGTGGGTCAACGGCATCACCCAGGGCCTGATGTGGCGGGCGATCAACGAGGACGGCACGCTGACCTATTCGTTTGTCGAGGCGCTGCAGGCCAGTCATCCGGGGTTCATCGTGCGCTTTGCTGGCGGGGTGTTCTTCCTCAGCGGCATGCTGCTGATGGCCTACAACGTCTGGCGCACGGTGCGGGTCGCCGACGTGGCGCTGGCGCGCAGTCAGGCGCAGATCGCCTGAGTCCGGGAGCTGAAGAGGATGGATATTTTCTTGAATGTGCTGGGCGTGGTGTTTCTGTGGCTGGCGGTGGAGTACTGCCTGCGCCACCAGACGGCGGAGAGCCTCGACGATGCGAGCATGGTGCCATTTGCCGATGATCCGGAGGTGGCACGGCGGGTGGAACTGGCCACCGGCAAAACCGTGAAAGCGGTGGCGCCGGAAGAGGCGAAACCGGGCTGGATCAACCTCGACATGTAATCCCCCGCCCCGTGTAGGAGCTGCCGAAGGCTGCGATCTTTTGATCTTGTTTTTAGAAAATCAAAGTCAAGAGATCGCAGCCTTCGGCAGCTCCTACAGGGTTTGTGGCGGGTCAGGCGCGGTCGCGGGGAATCAGGCTCTGCAACTGCTGTGCAAGAAAGTCCGCATCAAACACAAAGGTGTCCGGATCCTTCAGGCCATTGGTTTTGCGCCACTGCCACTCGCCGCTCGGCAACCCCACCAGCGAAATGCTGCCATAGCGCGCCGCCGTCAGGCCCATCACGGCCAGAGAAATCTGCCCGGCGCTGCCCATCACGTCCGGCACGAATTCCACCATTTTGCCGGCGATCACGATGCTCAGTTTTTCGGTGTTGAAGGTCGAGGTTTCCACCGGGGTGCTCGGCCCGAATGCGACGTAAGCTTCGCGGCTCACCTCCAGCAGGTTCGGTGCCTGCACCGGTTCCAGCCATTGCTGGATCTGGCCGAACAGTTCGGTGATGCGCCTGGCCCACGCCTGCGACTGGGTTTCGAACAGTTGCTTCTTGTGCGCTTCACTCTCGGCATAGTGACGAAGCATTTCGCCCAGTTGTTGTACGTCGTTCATCGGTACGTTCCTCGGGGAGAGCCTGCGAGAGTCGATAGTGACAGATCGAGGCGCCGGCGTACGTTTAACCTCGAACGTCGACACCGTGACACTTGGCAAATGGATCAACGGTACAGTTGCTTTGTACTGGCATCCGTCGTGCAACCGATGGACACTCGGCCGGAGCCCGACTTTTCCAATACGGGCCATTGAACGAGGAATTTCAATGCGTACCATCGGCTTGATCGGCGGCATGAGCTGGGAATCCAGCGCTGAATATTATCGACTCATCAATCAACAGGTCCGCGACCGCCTCGGCCCGCTGCGCTCGGCGCAAATCCTGATGTACAGCGTCGACTTCGGCCCGGTCGAACAGGCCCAGCACGCTGGGCGCTGGGACGATGCGGCGGCGATTCTGGTGGATGCCGCACGCAGGCTCGAGGCCGGCGGCGCCGAATGCGTGGTGCTATGTACCAACACCATGCACAAGGTCGCGGAGCAGATTCAGGCAGCGATCAGCATTCCGTTCCTGCACATTGCCGAACCGGCGGCGCAGGCCGCGCTGAATATTGATGCGCACACGGTGGGCCTGCTCGGCACGGCGTTCACCATGGAGCAGGACTTTCTCAAGCAGCGGCTGATTGCGCAGGGTTTGACGGTACTGGTGCCGGACGACGTCGAGCGCAAGGACGTGCACCGGATCATCTACGACGAATTGTGCGTCGGGGTGATCAGTGACGAATCACGCAAAATCTATCAACGAGTGATCGAAACGCTGACCGCGCGCGGCGCCCAGGCGATCATCCTCGGCTGCACGGAAATCGGTCTGCTGGTCAAACCCGAACACAGCGCCCTGCCGCTGCTCGACACCACCGAACTGCATGCGCAGGCGGCGGTGGCGTTTGCATTGAGCGACTGACTCCCACAGAATTTTTTTGGCTTATCGACGGCGCAGGCGGGCCATGCTCAGGGTGTCGACCCATCGCCCGTCGCGCACCGCGTAGTCACGGAACAGGCCTTCGTTCTCGAAGCCGAACTTGCGGTACAGACCGATGGCCGCCTGGTTGTCGGCGTACACCGAGAGTTCGACCCGGTGCAGGTTCATCCAGTTGTCGGCGACGTCCAGCGCCGCCGCCAGCAGTGTCGAACCGACCCCTTTGCCTTGCCACGCCACGGCAACCGCCATGCCGACACTGCCGGCGTGGGCGCGGCGGATTCGTGAATAGTTTTCCAGGCCAAGATGACCGACCACCGCGCCCTGATGCAGCGCCACCAGTTTGACCATCCGCTCATTCTCCGCCAGCAGCCGCTGACGCCAAATCTCGGTAGATTGAAACGGCATCTGCAACACCTGCCGGGTCACTGCCGGATCGTTGTACAGCGCGGTGACGGCCTCGATGTGCGATTCATTGAAGCGTTCAAGGGTGATGGCGGGGTTGTGCTCGGGCATGGCGGATCCTTCCTGGACCGATGGGTGGCCAATCACTCTAAACTGCTTGTTCAAACACATACAAACCGTAGGAGCTGCCGCAGGCTGCGATCTTTTGATCTTGTCGTTTAAAAGCAAGATCAAAAGATCGCAGCCTGCGGCAGCTCCTACAGGGATTGTGGGCATAGGGGATCGGGTCAGGTCTGAAACCACTCCTGGCGCTCGTTGAAGGTGTGCTGAATCAGTTCGACCAGAGTTTGCACTGCGGCGACGTGCCGGGATTCAGCATTCACCGCCAGCCACGCCTGTAGCTGCATCGGCTCATCAAACAGCCCTGGCAACGCGATCAACCCGCGGTCGAAGCGGCTCATGTACGCCGGCAGCAGACCGATGCACGCGCTGCAGCGGATCATTTCCAGCATCAGCTCGTAAGACTGCATCTGCACCACACCGGCCAGACGCTGTTCAACCAGCTCATTCCACGGCCGAAAGCTGTCGATCTGCCGGTCGTGCTGCCATTGCACCAGCATGAAGTCGCTGAGGTCGTCGGCACTGGCCGGGCGCGCGGTGACGCGGGAATAGCGTTTGGCGATGTGCGGCAGGTAGTCAAGCCGCGCCAGTGCCTGCGGCTGGCTGGTGGCGAAGGTCGGGCCGGGGCTGGGGGTTTCGCCGTGGGCCAGCCACAGCACCACGTCGGCACTGACCGCGCGCAGCGCCAGTTCGCTGTCCAGCGCAATGATCTCCAGGCGCACGCTGGCATTGCGCCGCAGCAACGCGATCAGGTCGCGACCGAGGATGTCATGCAGAATTGATTCGGCAACCGCCAAGCGGATCAGCGGCTGCTCGACCACCGGCAGCCTGCGTTCGTGGGCCAGCGCCACCAGTTGCGCCTGCAACTGCTGACCTTCACGGGTCAGGCTCAAGGCGCTGCCTTGAAAGCTGAACAGCGCGTGCTGCAGCGTTTGCTCAAGCTGCGCCAATTGTTTGCGCAGCAAGGTCGAGCGCACGTTGAGGCTGCGCGCCGCCTGCATAAAGCAACCGCAGCGAGCACTGACCAGAAAATATTGCGCGACCTCGGCTTCGATGGTCGCGGCTTGCGCCAGCCACGGCTCGCGCTCGCCCTGTGCCCAGCGATAGTCGGGGCTACCCTGTCGTCCTGCGGGTTCGGTGAATGACATCGATGACTCCCTGTCGATCTTTGTTGGTCTTGAGTGCACCACAATCCACTGTGGGAGCGAGCCTGCTCGCGAAGGCGCCAGCACATTCAACAATTACGCTGCCTGACACACCGCATTCGCGAGCAGGCTCGCTCCCACAAGGTGATTTATTGGTTGGTTTCGAGGACCTTGTTCAGCTCGGCCCCATCGATGCTCAGCGTCGCGGTATTGAGCATGCCGTCCAGATACGCCTGGGCAATCTGCTCCTGCCGTTGCGCCCGCAAGGCTTGAGTCAACTGATCGCGCAGTTCGTCGAGGGTCGCGGTACGCGCCGGTTGCTGTTCGGTGAGTTTGATCACATGGAAACCCGCCGCGCTCTGCACCGGCTCGGACACCGCACCGACCTTCAGTTTTGCCACCGCACCCCGTACCTCCGGCACCAGTTGCTGCAACGGTTGCAGCCCGGTGTCGCCGCCGCGTTCGGCGGTCAGGCGATCCTGCGAATACTGAGTCGCCAGCGCGGCAAAATCCCCCGGCGTGTTCTGGGCTTTCTTGCTCAGCTCGGCCGCCTGTTTGCGCACGGCGTCCAGGCTCTGGGCATCCGGCACCGCGAGGAAAATCTGGCTGACCCGATACAACGGCGGGGTCATCCAGTTGGCTTTGCCGGCGTCGTACGCCTGTTGCAACTCGGCCGTACTCGGGTAGTCCGCCGGCACGGTGCTGACCGAGCGCAAATAATCGCGAAAGACGATCTGCTCAGTGGCAGCGCGGGTTTGCCGCACCACGTCCGGACGCTGCGCCCAGCCCTGAGCATCGGCCTGCTCCAGCACCGCTTTCTCTGCCAGACGGGTACGAATCCAGCGCTCCAGTGCTTCACGGTTGCCGCGCAGTTGCTCGGCACTTGCCGGTGGCAATGTCGCCAGCAATGCCTGCAACTCCTGTGGCGTCACCTGCTGATTGCCCAACCGCGCCACTGCCGGCCCCGCAGCAACCGCCGCCAAGGGCGACGATTGCTGGGCGGCAACCGGGTCAGTGCCCGGTCGCAGCACCAGTGCCACGGCTACCACCAACAGCGCCACTGCCCCGGCGCCGATCACCATGGCAGGCTTTTTCACAGCGCGACTTCCTCTTGTTCGGCGACCGCGACTTTGGCTGTCGAGGCTTGCGCGGCCTGGGTGAAATCACGCAGATAGACGATGAACTCCTGCAGCAAACGGTCCCACAGCTCCAGGCTGCCACGCAGGTGTTCGTTGCTCACACCCGCCGCGACCACCACGTCCATTTCCATCACCAGAAACTCGCCCTGCAACGACAACCGGGCAAAACGCCGGGTGGCGTTCCACTGTTCGGCCACACCTTGTGGCAACTCACCTTGCACCCGCAGCGCGCAGCTGAAGGTGAAATCGACATAGCTGCCCTGCTCCACCGCCGGGTTGCCGAAACGCACGGCATAACCGATGCCCTGACTGGCGCTGAGCAACTGCACGATGCCGTTCTGTTCGGTCTGGTTGACGCGATAACCGGCCGCTTGCAGGACGTCGGTCAGGGATTGCGGGGACACATGGCTGATCAATTGAGTCATGACTTCTTCCTTGTTTGTTAATCAATGCGCGAGCGCAGCTTGCGGCGCGTCGAATTGAGTCTTGTAGAGCTCGTCACCGAACCCCTGCGCCAGTTCATCAAACTTGACCCGGGCGCTGCCCGCGAAGGGCTGGCGGATCTTCATCACCTCGGCGACATCGATGTTTTCGTAGGCGCTGAGGATCTGTTTGGCGACGCCGTACATCTGCTGATTCTTGACTGAACATTGCTGCACTTGTGTGTCACGTTCAGCCAATTGCGCTTGAAGCTTAGACCGTTCTGCCTCTTTGGCACGGGCCATGACCAGCAACTCGTCGTAGGCCTTCTTGAATTTGCCGACCTGTTCGCTGCTGGCGGCGACTTGCGCTTGCGCCTGGCTGTGCAGATTCTGCTGCTGGCCGGCCAACTGTTCGGCCACGCCTCTGGCCTTGGCCAGTTCAGCGGTCAATTGCTTGATCTGCGCCTGCGCGGCCTTGGCCTCATTCTGCGCCGCCAGTTGCGCGGCGCTGGCCTGGGCCTGCTGACTTTGCAGGGCCTGCAACTGCTGAGTGGTGCTGCGCAACTGGGTACGCAGACGCTCCTCCATGCCTTCGGCGTGCGCGCCATGTGCAATGAAAAAACTCAGCCCCAACAGTAAAACTCGTGCGTGCATGACCGTACTCCCGGCGCCTTAGAAGCGCGTGTTGATCTCAAGCTGCAAGACGTCGATGTCGAACGGCGCACCGTACACGGCCTCGGTGCTCATCCAGCGGCCGGTGGCGTAGACGTTCTTCGCCAGACCGTAGTTGCCGCCGAGGATATAGCCCTTGGCGTTGGTGCCGCCGAGGTGGAACGACGAGTCGTTGAAGCCATCAGGCAAGGCGTCCGGCTGGATGTACTTGTAGCCGGCGAACAGGTTCCAGTCGCCCTGCTTCTTCAGGTCCAGCGCGTTGCCAAGGGTGAACTGGACCATCCACGCATTGGCGCCGCTTTGGATCTCGCCGTTGCTGTTGAGGTTGTTGACGATCTGCCCCTCGGAGCGCTTGCGCATGTCGCCTTCGTCGTAACCGAGGTTGTGGATGTAGTTGCCCTGGCTGCGCAATTTGAAGTCTTGCGGCAGATCGGCGTCCCATACCAGGTTCAGGTCCAGCAGGTTGAATTCCGACGCAAGACCAACGAATTGCGGCTGCGGCGTGGTGGTCGGGTTGGCCGGGTTCGGCGTGATGTCGCGCAAAAGGAACACGCTGTTGCCCTTCTGCATGAACGCCGCTCGAGTGCCGTCGGTGTCGCAACCCGGGGCGCCGGCCCACGGTACGCAAGGGCTGGAGCGCTGACCCTGAATGTCGTCGAAACGGTAGTAAGCCAACGCGCCCTTGAGGCGGTTGTTACTGTTGATTGCCCACTTGGCGCCAAGCTGCGCGCCGTACAGCCACTTGTTGTCGCTTTCTTCCTTGTCGAAGCCATTGCTGGTGCTGGTGTCATTGGTGTAATCCACCGGGAATGCACCGACGGTGCCGAACACGCCCCAGTCGTGGTTGAGCTTGTGGTCGAAAATCGCCGCCACACCGTCGAAGTTGAGGTCGTTGGAATAGAGCATGTCGGTGGACATGAACGGGTTGGCGAAACGCCCGCCGGTCAGGGTCAGCTCATCGGTCGGTTTCCAGTTCAGGTAACCCTGATCGAGCCAGATGTCTTTCTTGGCAAAACCGCCGCCGAGGTTCTGCGTGGTCGATACCGGGTTGTTGTCCGAGCCGGTGCCGATGCGGATGCCGGCAGTCCATTCTGGCGAGATCACCGCTTTCATCCCTAGCCGCGCGCGCAGCCGGAACAGGTTGGTGCGGTCTTCACGGGTATTGAGCAACGGCGGCAGGTTGGTGCTGCTGTTGGGGTTCACGTCGTACGGGCCGTTGTTGTTGAGTTTGGCGAAGTCGACGATTTCGTTGCTGTTGCTGCCCGAGTAGTAGCGCGATTCGTCACGCAGACGAATGTCGCCGTCGAAGCTGATGCGCGATGCCCAGTCCGGGAAGGTGTTGGGCGCGGCCCAGTTTTCCTGCTTGGCGGTGGCCATGACTTCGGCCTTGACCTGATCGCGGATCTGGTCGCGTACCGCGGCCGGCACATATTGCACGCGCACATCGCCCGGTGCCGCCACCGGTCCGGCCGCTACGGCGGTGGAAGCGGCGGCCTGCTTGGCCTGCGCCGCTTCGTTCTGCGCCTGGGCGATCAGCGCATCGGCCTTGTCCTGTTTCAGAATGCCCTGCTCGACCAGCAAGCGGATCAGATTGATCGTGGCGTTCTCCGAGGGCGCAGGCGCTGCCGCGGCCTGACCGACCAGGGTCGCGATGACCATGCCGACCGCCAGGGACAATCGATTCACGTTGGAAATCATCTGCACACAACTCCTTTTCATACAGCTTTATGAATTCGGTTAACCCGGACGCCGCCCTTGCAGGGACAGGCGCACAGGCAAGGTGATGGAGGCCGGTGGCCGTTCGCTCAGATGGGGCGCGTTACGCAATGCGGCCAGCACCTGAGTGTCGATCTCGGGCTTGCCGCTGGACTTGACCAGCTCGACCCGGGTGATTTCGCCGACGCTGCTCAGCCAGACATCGGCCTGCAGCGAAAACGCGAGGTTGCGCAGGTCCGGGTTCTCGCGCAGCAAACGCTGGAAGGTGAACGCCAGGAACTGGCTGTAGGTGCCGGTGCCCAAGCGTGCGCCACCCGCACCGGCCATGCCGCCGCCCTTGCCGGCGCCGATGTTGAACGCGTCGTTGCCACTCTGCGCGTCGCCGTCCATTTGCATCGGGTTGGCCAGATCGTCCGCCGGTGATGGCGGCGCCTCTTCCTCGGGCTTGACCTCTTGCGGCTCGGGCGTTGGCTCGGGCTCGACGATTTTTTCTTCCACCGGGGTTTCCGGTTCCGGCGGTTTTTCCGGCGGCGGAGGTGGCGGTGGCGGCAATGGAATGATCGTCGGCACCTTCGGCGCTTCACGGCGGATGCCGCTCATGTCATTGGCCCACTGCCACAGGAACCACGCGGCGAGCGCGCCGAGCAGCAGCCCGGCGCCCCACTTCAGGTAACGCAACGGCGAGCGCTTCACCGGCAGTGGCTCAATCGGGAGTTGTGCGGTCATCACTCAGCCCTGCGTCGGTTTGCCGGTCACCAGACCGACCTGGGACAGTTCGAGCCGGCGCAACAGATCCAGCACTTCAATGACCTTCTGGTACTGCACCGTGGCGTCGCCGCGCACGATCACCGGGAAGTCCGGGCTCTGCGCCTTCTCGATGCGCAGGCGCTCCTCCAACTCGGCGAGGGTCACCGGGTAGGCGTCGAGGAACACCTGGCCGCCGTCGTTGACCGAAATCGCCTTGGTCTTGGCCTCGGACAGCGACACTGAAGCGCTGGCTTTGGGCAGGTTGATCTGGATCCCGGAGACCTGCGCGGTGGCGGTGAGGATGAACATCACCAGCACCACCATCAGCACGTCCACCAGTGGCGTGATGTTGATGCTGTCCACCGCTGCATCTTCGTCATCGTCGTGGGAGGCATTTACAGACGCCATGGCAATGCTCCTCAGGCCGGTACGGAGTGGTTGGCGTGATGGCTGCGCTGATGCGCCGCTTCACTGGACTGACCTTCACCGTGCATCTCCGCCAGACGGGTAATGAACTCGTCGACGAACACGCGCATGTCGGCGCTGACTTCCTTGTTACGGGTGATCAGACGGTTGTAGCCAAACAGCGCCGGGATCGCGACAAACAGGCCCATGGCGGTGGCGAGCAACGCCGCCGCCATGCCGGGCGCGATGGCGTTGATGTTGACGTCGCCGGCCATGGCCGTACCGAGGAACACCACCATGATCCCCAGCACGGTGCCGAGCAGGCCGATGTACGGGCCGCCGGCGATGGCGTTGGACAGCGTCGCGAGTTTCGAGCTGAGCGCCTGGTTCTCGCGGGTGCGCACGCCGTCCATCGAGCAGCGAATCGCTTCAATCGTCGCTGCCGACACCGAAGAGGTATCGGCGCCCTGCTCGCGGCGGGTACGGATTTCCTTGACCGCCACCGAGTACAGGCGCCACAGCGGCGAATGCTGCAGACGCTGGGCCAGTTGCGCGTCGTCGGCGAACATCTCCAGACGGGTACCGACCTTGGCGAACTGCTCGCGGAAATCCTCGTTGGCCTTGCTCACGCGGCTGAGGGTGCGGTTCTTGCGCAGCATGATGATCCACGACTGGAACATCATCAGCACCAGCACGGCGATGATCACCCAGGCGTCCACCGGTACCGCGTTGAGCAGGAATCCGAGGCTGCCGAAACCGAAGCCGGACTGCTCTTCGTCGACGCCGTAGGCCACCAGTTTCGACTCCGCGCCTTGCGAGGTGGCGTCGGCCAGCAGCAACGTCGCCGGGCGGGCAACTTTGGAAAGGCGCAGTTCGTCGATGGCCCCCACAAATGGCTGGTACGGGCCAGCGGCCAGATCACCGCCAACCGCCATCACCGAATTGAACGCCGGCATCGTTTGCGCGAGGGTCGCGCCCTCACGACCGTTGATGTACAGGCTGACTTTCGAACCTTCGGCGGTCAGCGCAACGTGCTGCCATTGGCCGGGATTCAGCGCCTGAGAGGCCACCGCGCGCTGGCCGTCGATCTCCACGAACGGCACGCCTTGATTGACCCCGACCAGCAGACTGTTAGCGCCTTCGCGACGGGTCAAGATCAGTTGCTCGCCATTGGCCTGATCCAGCCGCAGCCAAGCACTGAAAGTGAATGCGCTGCCAGCGCTGTGCTGCAACGATGGACTGGCCGGCAGCAGCAACGGCTGGCCGCTGAACTGCAAGGCGCGCCCTACTACACCGTCAATCGCCGCACCGGTGGCGCTTTGTGCGGTGTTGCCGTAGGCGGTGGTGTCTTTGGCCGGGGTGCCGGTAGCGCCGTCGAAGTGATACAGCGCGGTGTAATTCGGATCGAAGGTCAGCTGGCCGTTGCCGGTGGCCGGAGCCTTCTGGTTGCCGTAGTACATCCAGATGTCCTGACGCTGTCCGCCCTCGACATTCGGCACATCGACCCAGATCAGCGCCATGCCCATCAACGCGTCGAAGCTTTCGATCTGGTGGTTGAGCACGGTCTTGTCATCGGCGGCGACGAAGCGCAAATCCGCGCCGTCTTCCTTGACCCCGTCGAAGGTGAAATTGCCGGTGTGCAGGCGCACCAGCAGCGCGGTGCGGCCCAGCGCCTGGTTGATCCCGGCGCCCTGCGGCGTGGTGTCGACGGCGATCTGTTTGCGGTAATGCCAGTCGTCCTGCCACCAGGCCTGCGCCGTGGCCGGGAGCACGAAGCCCAGGCAGATCAACAACGAAAGAATGAGGCGCTGCATGAACGTGCTCCTTTAGAACGTGGCTTGAAGGTTGAAGTGCAGGCGCGATTCCTGCTTCGAGGTGTTCGGCCCTTCGAGTAGCGGGTAGCCCCAGTCGAGGCTGCCGGACAGCCATTTGCTGAGGCTGGCGCGGGTGCCGAGGCCGACACTGGCCAGGGCGTAACTGGCGTCCTGGTCCGGTAACTCGTCGCGCAGGTACAGTTGCGCGCCTTCGGCAAAGGCGTAGAAGCGCCATTCCTGCATCCAACTGCCGGCGTATTTCGCCAGTGACGGCGTGCGCAGTTCCTGACTGAGCAGCACGCCGTCATCCCCGGTGCGTTCAGCGGCCAGATAACCGCGCACCGAAGTGGCGCCGCCGGCGGAGAATTGTTCGTTGGAGACCAGTGGCCCCGACGCCAATTGGAACGCGCCTTTGCTCGCGCTTTGCCAATCGTTGTCGAAGGTCCAGGTGAAGGTGCTGTCGCCCTTGACCACCGCGAAACTCGGGTTGGCGCGGTAGCGCTTGTAGTCGAAGTCTTCGTCGGAACTGCCGTAACCGAAGATGCTGCGAGTGGCCGCAACCAGGCTCAGGCCGAGGCCTAGCTGACTCTTTTCGGTGTAACGGAAGCCGTTGTAGGCGAAGGTGAACGGGGCGTATTTCAGCGGCACCTTGTCGCTCTCGCCGGACAGGGTCAGGCGTTCGTCGAAATCCTTGAAGTCGATACCGGCCGACAGCGAGTTCGACCAGTTGCCGCTGGACGGCAGCGTGTAGATCGCCGACACGCCGTAGGAGTGCCCCTTGCCCAACACGTTACTGCCGCCGATGGTTGCGACGTTGCTGTCGGACTGATAACCGGAGAACTGCACGCTCCAGCGCTCGCTCAATGGCGCGGTGTAGGAGCCCGACCAGACCTTGGCGTTGTCGGTGTCTTGCGGCGCGGTGAAGTACGTCAGGTTGATGCTGTGGCCGAGTTGCCAGAGGTTGTTGTAGCCGAGGCTGGTAACGGCGCGCAGCTTCTCGGTGTCGGCGCTGTAATCGTTGTTGAGGCCGACGCTGGCGCTCCACGGGTTCTGGTCTTCGACCTGCAAATCGACGTCCATGGTCCCGGGGCGCTGGCCTTCGCGCACCAGCGGCATGACCTGGCGCCCCGGGGTTTTATTGAGCTGCGCCAGTTCGCCCTGAACCTTGGCGAAGTCCGGCACCTCGCCTTCTTTCAGCGCCGGAACGTTGTCACGGATGTCCAGCGGCGAATAGTGTTTGGCGCCGACCACGCGCACCCGACCAACCTTGGTTTCGCTGACTTGCAGGTAGACGATGCCATCCGCCACCGCTTGCTCCGGCAGTTCGACGAACACCGATTGGTAGCCGCGTTCCTGATAAGCCTTCTGCAAGGCATCGCGGGCGCCTTCGATGTCAGTCATGGCTTTTTGCGGGCCGAGAAACGGGTACACCGCTTCTTCAATCGCCCGCGCGTCGAGCACGGTGTTGCCGCGCACGAAGTATTCGTTGACGTCCACCAGACGTTGCGGCGCAGCAGCTTCGGCAGCCTCTTCGGCGAATGCCGGTTGCGCGCCGGCCGTCACCAGCAGCCAGCCCCACAGCGCCAGCCGTGACGTGAAAATTCGATCCACACTACCCCCTGAATTCGCGATGACCTGTTGGCGCTGTCGCGCGCCTTGTGTGTTGCGTCAGTTGCTGGCTGTCGAGGCACCGCTGTGCTTGCCGAGCCAGGTGTGCAGCAGCGCGAAGTTCAAGGAGAACTCAGGCATTTGCAGCAAGGCACCGCAGAACACTTCGCCAATGATTTTCTGGATGAGCAGCACCGCACGCGGCTCGTTGAGCAGCGTGGCGATGTCGCGACTGAGGACGTTGAAACTCCAGACTTTCTGATTCAGGCCAAGACCGACGAACCAACGGAACAGCAAGTTGTAATTGAGCTGCTCATACAGCTGCTGTTCGCTAGGCACTGAATACAGCAGTTGCAGGAGCAGGATGTGCATGACGGTTTGCGCGGGGATGAGCATGCCGGGCTCGGCATTGAGTTCGTGCAGCAGGCCTTGGTGAGCGTCGAGCAAGTCGTCGATTTGCGGGCGCAGCAACACCAGCGAATGGCCGGGCGGAATGTAGCTGGAGACCTCTTTCAAGGCGCCCTGCCAGTC
Organism: Pseudomonas sp. m6p; assembly: GCF_055760375.1. Lineage (NCBI taxonomy): Bacteria > Pseudomonadati > Pseudomonadota > Gammaproteobacteria > Pseudomonadales > Pseudomonadaceae > Pseudomonas > Pseudomonas sp. m6p. The sequence continues at coordinate 1,986,580 of NZ_CM147084.1, read as the reverse complement.
ATCCTGCGAGACGATCCAGACCCACGGCGCGCCGTAGCGATACACCGACACCGGTTTCTTGCGCGCCGCCTCAACGATCTTCGACAGGCGCTGATCGAGTTCCTGCATGCCCACTTTCGAGTAGCGTTCCATAGTCCCCATTGCCTCACTCCCGGCGTCCCGCCTCGGCTTGTGAAAAGCGCCCCATTGGGCCCCTCAAGCGCGTTACATAGGCATGACCGGACTGGCTATGTGCTACCGAACTTTTGTCATGAAAGCTTCATCAATGATTCAGAGGAAAACGAACAGGAAAAAAAACATGGAAGCCAGGTTCACTGCCATGTTTTTGGATGACGCAGAACGTCAGTTTTTAAGCTCAAAGACACCATTGGAGAGTGCGACTTCTTTAGGTCCTGTCGGCTCACTACCGGCATCGGCAATCATTTTAAGGTTAAATGACCCAGTGATTTTCACGGTCCCGGCCGAGATGGTGGCCGTCAGGGAACCAGACTTTACGGTATACCTAAACATGTAATCATCCTCCCTAAAGGTATATTTAATCACGGGCAATTGTGCATCTATGAAGGTTTTTGTTCCCTCAAACTTCTCGATATTCATAGATAAGGAAGTGTGAAATTTGGCACCCATAGAGTGGCTTACATTCACTTGAAAAAAATTGCCGACCTCGCTGAGAGCGAGCTCACTGGCTTCAAATTTCCCGAATTCGCTGGTGTCAAAGTTAAACTTACCGATAGTCGCCATTTGCATCACCTATCTATAGAGGGGTTATCAATAACGCCTGAAGGTAATACTTGTCCCTTCAACGACGACGCGAGGGCCAATTATTGCGCGCAGCAGAAACATGCCGTCTACTGTAAAACCTGACAGTAGACGGCGCCGGATATTGGTCACATGTTGTGCGATCTGGCCTCAGGTGTACGCCGGCCAGGTGTCGACAATTCTGCCGCCACGCACCGCCAGCAGATCACCGAATTGCAGGAGGACGGCTTCAGTCTGGGTCGGACGCAGGAACACTTGATCTTCGACGGTCAGGCCGACCGCGTCAGAACCGTTGACCATTTCCTGATTCGAACTGCGGCCATACACGCCGTTGCTCTGTAGTCCGGTCGGTGATTCGAACTCGGCCATCCAGTTGCCGCCGTAAATGAAAAAGGTCTGGCGCTGATTGACATCCCACCACGACAGCAGCTTCGACTGGTCATCCAGCGCCGGGATGTTCACCGCGCCGGTGCTCTTCAACACCGGGGTGGCGATGTAGGTCGCCGGCACATGGTCAACCAGCGAGGGCAGGTCGTAATGCGTCGGTTTGAGCATCGCCGTACCCACCGACACCTCGGTGCTCAGTGTCTCGTTTTCGTGGATGCGGTAGCTCGGGCTGCCGGCGGTGTTCAGGCACAGGTGGTCATTCCACAACGCCGGAAACTGCAGGCGAGTGAAATCCACGCAGCGCTGATAAATCACCATCACCTTGGCGAACAGTTCCTCGGGCGAACCGAGTATCCCCGGCACGCCCATGCCCACAAACGGGTCGTAACCCATGAACCCGGCGAACACCAGGTGCTGCGGGTTGGCGCTGATCAGCGCGAGCATCTGCCCCAACGCACTTACATCACTGACCCCGCCGCGATGCAGGCCGACATCCAGCTCGATGTTGATGCGCATCCGTGTGCCCAATCCCTGCGCCAGCGCCAGGTATTGCTGCAGACGTTCGGGATTGTCGATCAGCCATTGCAGTTGCTTCGCGGGATCGAACGGGCCTTTGTGGGTTTGATAGAACAGCTGTGCCGAACGCACTGGCAACGGCTTGCCGAGCAGGATGTCGGACTGGGGAAACATGACAGCATCGTGATTGAGGAACGGCTGGTGAAACGACATGAGCTTTTGCGTTCCGGCCCGTTGCGCGATGTAGCTCAACAGCCCCGGTGACGGCAGGGATTTCTCCACCAATCGCAATTGCTTGCCGCCGCGTCGCACCGACTGCATGACCACGTCGATGTTGTGGTCGAGCCGATCCAGATCGATCAAAAGCACCGGACGCATTGGGCCGTGGTCTTTCAACTCTTTATTCAGGGCGCGGAAATACTCGCTGTACGGGCCGCCGTGATCGCCCGGTCGCAACCAGGCACCGACTCCCAGCAAGAAGGCGCCAACGCCCACGGTGCCCAGCATGAAATTGCGTCGATTGACCGCCATCAGCTCACCCCCAGAATTGACGACAGATGCGCGTTGAGAAAACGTCCGCTCGGGTCCAGTGCCTGGCGTACGTCGACAAACTCGCGCCAGCGCGGGTACAGCGGTTGCAGGGTGCGCGCATTGAGCGTGTGCAATTTGCCCCAGTGCGGGCGACCGTTGTACTTCCAGAAAATCGGTTCGACCGCGGCGAAGAAGTTGTGATGGTCCATCTGATAATGCTGGTGCACCGAGATCGAACAGCTGTCGCGGCCCTCGAACATGCTCAGTAGAATGTCGTCGGCCTTGACGTAGCGGTACTCGATGGGAAACCAGGTGCGCAGGTCCTTGTCCTGAATCAGCTTGAGGATTTCGCGCAGGCAGGCCGGGCCGTATTCGGCGGGCACCGAGTACTCCATCTCGTTGAAGCGCACGGTGCGCACGTTGGCGTAGATGTCGAACGAGTCACCGACCCGATCATCAAAACTCGCCAGATGCCGCAAGCTGTTGAGCAACGAGGTGCGCAGGCCGGGGAAGTCACTGCCGTACTTGTCGATCTTCTCGATCAGGGTCACGAACTCGTTGCCACCCTCCTCCTCGGGTGGGATCGGCGGCGTGGCCGGGTCGCCGGTTTCGTTGAGGGCGATGGACAAGGCGTAGTCGGAGTGGGTAACGACGAGCATTTCCCAGTGCTGGTTTTCGCGGGTGTTCTTGTCCAGATCTTCAAGCAGCTCTTCGGTCCTGGCGATCCACTGAGTTTCCCGCAGGCGATACGCCGGACGGTTTTGCAAGCGGATTTTAGTGGCAACACCCAACGCGCCGAGGGATACCCGGGCAGCCTTGAATACGTCCGGATGACGCTGGCTGTCGCAGTCCAATACTTCGCCGCTGGCGGTCACCAGCTGCATCCCGCAGACGTGCGCCGAGTAAGACTGAAAGGTTTTGCCGGTGCCGTGAGTCGAGGTGGAAATGGCGCCGGCGAGGGTCTGGTAATCGATGTCGGCCATGTTTTGCAGGGCTTGGCCGATGTCTTTGAGCGGCTTGCCCATACGCGACATCGGCGTGCCGGCGGCGAATTCGGCTTGCAGGGTGTTCGGGTCGTGATCGAGCAGACCGTTGAAGTAGCTCAGCGACAGCAACGTGCCGTCGGTGGGCACCAGCGCACTGAAGGAATGCGCCGAACCGACGGGACGAATCTTGCCCGGTGCCTGTTGGATGACTGCGGTCAATTCGTCCAGATTCTTTGGTGCTATCCGCGTCGCCGGCAGGCAACTCTGCCCGCCCGACCAGTTGCGCCAGGGAATCAGTCGTGGCGCGCGCATCAACTGGCCCAGCGCCGGATTGGAAGCCAGCGCACTGAAGGCGCCGACGATACTTGCCCGTTGCAACAACTGACGGCGTGTCAGATCCATGCTCATGCGCGCGCCCTTATTGTGGGAGGGGCTGATCGGCCATGAAGCCGATCAGTTGCAGGAATTGTTCTTCCGAACACTCGACGCACTGGCCCATCGGCGGCATGCCGTTGTAACCGTTGATGGCGTGATCAAGCAGGGTGTCGGCGCCCTGTCGCAGGCGCGGTTCCCAAGCTTTGCGGTCGCCGGTCAGCGGCGCGTTGGCGGCCGGGTTGGCGTGGCACAGCTGGCAGCTGTTGGCGTAGATCTGCGCCAGTGCCGGGTCGGAGGGCGTGGCGTTGTGAGTGGTCGCCGGCGGTGCAGCTTTTTCGCCGCAGCCGCACAGGGTGACAGACAGCGCCAGCAATAAAGTGAGTGGGATTACCCGCATAACGATCCTCGCCTGGGTAGCGCTTTTTGTTGTGATCACACCTTAAGGCAGGCACGGCAGCGGGTTGAGGGCATTGCGGGACAACGAGGGGGCCATCCGGGGACACACCGATGCCCTCTGTAGGAGCTGCCGCAGGCTGCGATCTTTTGATCTTGACCTTCAAAAGCAAAGTCAAAAGATCGCAGCCTGCGGCAGCTCCTACAGAGATTGGGGTGAGCATCCCGCTCTGTTCCGCCTCTCTGCGTGACATTCGCGTGACATTCGCGGGTTTAAATTCCCGCGTATTCAGGCGTATAACCTGTACAGACTTTTTGATCTGCATACGGACATCAATACGGGGTAGCGACATGACCACAGCAAACATCCTTGGCAACCTGTTCCCTTCTGTCAGCGACATCCCGGAAAAATACCGCCTCGACGGTCAGGTCGAGCAACGCGAATATCTCGTCGATGGCCAACTGCGGCGCTGGGACGGCCCGCTCGCCACGGTGCGCAGCCCGGTGTACCTGCACGGCGAGAACGGCGATGAACAAGTGATTCTCGGCAGCACCCCGCTGCTGGATGCCGACACCGCCCTCACCGCCCTTGATGCCGCCGTGCGTGCCTACGATCGCGGTCAGGGCCTGTGGCCGACCATGCGCGTGGCCGAACGCATTCAGCACGTCGAAGCGTTCCTCGGGCGTATGCGCCAGCAGCGCGAAGCCGTGGTCAAATTGCTGATGTGGGAGATCGGCAAGAACCTCAAGGACTCGGAAAAAGAGTTCGACCGCACCTGCGACTACATCGTCGACACCATCAACGCACTCAAAGAACTCGACCGCCGCTCCAGCCGGTTCGAACTGGAACAGGACACTCTCGGCCAGATTCGTCGCGTGCCGCTCGGTGTCGCGCTGTGCATGGGCCCTTACAACTATCCGCTGAACGAAACGTTCACCACGCTGATCCCGGCGCTGATCATGGGCAACACCGTGGTGTTCAAACCGGCCAAGCTCGGCGTGCTGCTGATCCGCCCGTTGCTCGAAGCGTTCCGCGACAGCTTCCCCACCGGCGTGATCAACGTGATCTACGGCAGCGGCCGCGAGACCGTCAGCGCGCTGATGGCCAGCGGCAAGATCGATATCTTCGCCTTCATCGGCACCAACAAGGCCGCCAGCGACCTGAAAAAACTGCACCCGAAACCACACCGTTTGCGCGCCGCGCTGGGTCTGGATGCGAAGAATCCGGGCATCGTCCTGCCGGAAGTCGATCTGGACAACGCAGTCAGCGAGGCGGTCACCGGTTCGCTGTCGTTCAACGGCCAGCGCTGCACTGCGCTGAAGATCCTGTTTGTGCATGAGGACGTGGTCGACGCCTTCATCGAAAAATTCAACGCCAAACTTGCCACGCTCAAGCCAGGCATGCCGTGGGACAGCGGCGTGGCACTGACACCGCTGCCGGAATCGGGCAAGGTCGACTACCTGCACGGTTTGGTGGCTGACGCGCAGAGCAAGGGCGCACAAGTGGTCAACCCGAATGGCGGCGCCAGTCGCGAGTCGTTCTTCTACCCCGCCGTGCTGTACCCGGTGACGCCGCAGATGCGCGTGTACAACGAAGAACAATTCGGTCCGGTGGTGCCGATCGTGCCGTACCGCCACCTCGATACCGTGATCGATTACGTGCTGGAATCGGACTTCGGCCAGCAACTGAGCCTGTTCGGCACCAACCCGGTGGCGATCGGCCGACTGGTCGACACCTTCGCCAACCAGGTCGGGCGGATCAACCTCAACGCCCAGTGCCAGCGCGGCCCGGACACTTACCCGTTCAACGGGCGCAAGAACTCCGCCGAAGGCACGCTGTCGGTACACGATGCACTGCGGGTGTTTTCGATTCGCACACTGGTGGCGACCAAGTTCCAGGACAGCAACAAGGACCTGATCAGCGAAATCATTCGCGGCCGCGATTCGAGCTTCCTGACCACCGATTACATCTTCTGACGAGGACTTTGCACTGAGCACCTTCAGCACCCACCGACTGCCACCGCTGCTGCGGCGAATCCTGCGTCCGTTGCTGGACCCGTATCGCCGCTACCAGCACGCCCGACTGATTCACGCGGTGCGGGTAGCGCTGGGTCTGCTGGCAACTATCCTGCTGACCACCGGCATCAACCTGCCCCACGGCGAGTGGGCGTCGGTGACCATGCTGGTGGTGATTGGTGGCCTGCAGCACCACGGCAACATCGGCAAAAAAGCCGCCGAACGCGCCACCGGCACCCTGATCGGTGCCGGCGTCGGACTGGTGCTGGTGGCGCAACAGGCATGGCTGGGCCTGCCATGGCTGACGTACTTTGCCATGGCGGTGGTCTGCGGATTTTTCTCCTATCACGCCATCGGCAAGGGCGGTTACACCGCCCTGCTGTCGGCGATCACGGTGTTCATTGTCGCCGGACATGGCGACAACCCGATCACCGACGGCTTGTGGCGCGGGGTCGACATCCTGATCGGCATCGCCCTGGCCCTCGCCTTTTCCTTCGCCCTGCCGCTGTACGCGGTGTATTCGTGGCGCTACAACCTGGCCGATGCCCTGCGCGATTGCGCCACCTTGTACGGGCGAATCATCAGCGGTCAACCGGTCAGCGCCGATGAACATCTGAAGCTGATGGGCCGGGTGACCACGGTGATGGTGCAATTGCGCTCACTGATGCCTTCGGTGTCCAAGGAAGTGAAAATCTCCATGACCGAACTGGACGCGATTCAACGCAACCTGCGCATGTGCGTCAGCACGCTGGAGATCCTCGGCAACACCCGCCCGGATGCCAACGACCCCGACGCCATGGCGCACCTGCAGTCAGCGCTGCGGGCCGAGCACCGGGTGATCCGCGTGCAACTGATCGGCATGGCACGGGCCTTGAAGTCCGGCGCTACTCAGCGCCTGGAGCGCCCGCTGGAGTTGCCGGACGCCAGTCTCGACACGCCGGTCTACAGTACGCTGGACGGTTACCGTTTGCTGACCCGGCAACTGGCCGCAAACATCGGCGAACTGCGCCAGCGTCTGGCGATGACGGCGCCGCGCTGGAACATCTGAGCCAGCGGAAAAATCCGTGTAACAAAGCGGACACCATCACTACAATGCGCCCACAACGGATGTGACATGGACGCATAAATGCAATTCAGGAAGAGTATCAACGCCCTGCGGGCACTGGCCGTGCTGTCGGTCGTGCTGTTTCATTTCAAGGTGCCAGGGTTCGAGGGCGGGTTCGTCGGCGTAGACGTGTTCTTCGTCATCTCCGGCTTCCTGATGACCGGCATCATCGTCAATCGCGTGCAACAACAGAACTTTTCCCTCCTCGGTTTCTACGCCTCCCGCGCTCGCCGCATTATTCCTGCCCTGCTGATCCTGTGCGTTACGCTGCTGGTCTTCGGTTACCTGTACCTGCCGCTGGACGACTTGCGCGAAACCATCCGCACGATCAAGAGCAGTCTGCTATTCAGTTCGAACTTCAGTTTCGCCGAAAGCGGCAATTATTTTGCCGCGCCACTGCATGAAAACTGGTTGTTGCATACCTGGTCACTGTCGGTCGAATGGCAGTTCTACCTGCTTTATCCCGTGCTGATCATGGGGCTGCACCGGTTCTTCGGCACCGATAAAACCCGCTTTGCCTTGCTGGCCGTGGCGCTGATTTCGCTGCTGGCGTCCATCGTCGTGCCCCCCGTCAACCCGACGTTCGCCTTCTACATGCTGCCCGCCCGTGCCTGGGAAATGATCGCTGGCGGCCTGGTTTTTTTGTTTCCGCTACGATTGAGCCAGCGCGGCGGCGCAATTTGCGAAGGATTCGGCCTGCTGGCGATTGCCGTCAGCGTGCTGGTTTTTTCGGCAGCGGACCTGTGGCCGGGCTACCTGGCACTGGTGCCGGTGCTGGGGACGATGTTGGTGATTCACGGCAATACCCGGTCGGTGTTCAGCAGCAATCCTGCGCTGCAATTTGTCGGGAGCATTTCCTACTCGATGTACCTGTGGCATTGGCCGCTGGTGGTGCTGCTTTACCTGTGCGGGCTTTTGAGCAGTTGGCCGCACGTGATCGGCGCAATCATCGCCTCGTTCGTCCTCGGCACCCTGTCCTTCTACCTGGTGGAATCGAAGGTGAAGAAAGGTACGAGCGCTACTCGAACAGTGATCAAGTTCGCGTCGCTGACGGTAGCGGTGGTGGCCGTGTCTGCAACGACGTCGTCGCTGGTAAAGCAGCATCCCGACTGGCGCCCGGCACTGGTCGAATTTGGTCAGCCGGAATACACCAGCAAGCTGTATCCGCAGGAGTGCTACCCGAATGCCTATGCGGCGGCGGATTGCAAACTGGGCACGGGGGATGTGTCGGTGATTTTGTACGGCGACAGTCATGCGCAATCCACCGCAGCGGCGGTGCAGATGGACAACCCTAACGCAGCGCTGTCCTGGTCACGGGGCGGTTGCCCGACCTTGGCCCACTTCGCCATGCACGACAAAACCGTCGAAAGCCAATGTCGAGGCTTCAATCAGGAAAAGCTGCAACAACTGAAGGCCGGCTATGCCGGGATCCCGGTGGTGCTGTTCAGCCGCGCGGCGCTGTACGCGGATTCAGGGCGGGATAACAGCTATCGGATTTCCTTTCCCGAGCGCCAGAACGCGTTTGCCGAAGCCTATACCGAAGAGTACGTCAGCACGGTCTGCTCGATCGCTGAAAACCATCCGGTGTATATCGTCAAACCGATCCCGGAAATGCCTTTCAGCGTCTACAAGGGTTTAAATCTTAATCAGCGGTTGTTCCGGCAAACCTCGGACATTTCCCTGCCGTTACAGGCTTACGAGAAACGCAATCGCATCGCCATCGCGACCATCGAAGCTGCGGCCAGCCGCTGCAACGCGACGGTAATCGACCCGACGCCGTACCTGTGCCCCGATGGCCACTGCATGGGCTCCATGGACGGCGTCCCGCTGTACTTTGACGACAACCATCTGGTGGATGCCGGCAATCAGCAGCTTAAAGGCCTGTTCAAGGATCTGCTCAAACCGATCTGAGCTGGCGCCGGGCTTTCAAGCCCCAGCCCTGTTGCATCCCGGCGGCGGCCAGCAGAATCGCCGCCACGCCGACCCATTGCAGGATTTGCAGGCGATGGCCGAAGGCAAACCAGTCGACGAAGATCGCCGCAATCGGGTAGATGAACGACAGTGCGCCGGTCAGGGCGGTCGGCAGTTTCTGGATCGCGCCGTACAGCAACACGTACATCAGGCCGGTGTGGACGATGCCCAGCGTCACCAGACTGGCCCAGGCTTCGTTGGTTTGCGGCAGGCCATTGAAGTGCGCGAACGGCGCGAGCAACAGCACTCCGGTGCAGACCTGGATCAGCGCGATCAGATGCGGCGGCGTGCCGGTCAGGCGCTTGATGATCAGCGCCGCGATCGCGTAAAGCAACGCCGCGCCCAGCGCCAGCGCGATCCCCAGCAGATATTCGTGACCGCTCTCGCCCTGCCCGCCGTGGGCGCTGACGATCGCCAGCATGCCGAGAAAGGAAATCGCTAGCCAGAACAGCTTCTGCAAGGTGATTTTCTCGCCGAGAAACAGTGCCGCCAAGCCAACCAGCATGAACGGTTGTACGTTGTAGACCGCCGTGCCGATGGCGATAGAGGCACGGGAATACGAGCCGAACAACAACACCCAGTTGCCGACAATCGCCACCCCGCTGAGCACCGCGAGCAGGAACGTGGTGCGGGTCAGAATGCCCGGACGCAGGAAGCCGAACGCGGCACAGATCAGCAGCAAGGTGCCAGCGCCGAACACGCAACGCCAGAACACCACGTCCAGCACCGGCTGCCCGGAGACCAGCACGAACCAGCCAATGGTCCCGGAAATCAGCATGGCGGCGGTCATTTCCAATGAACCACGGCGGATTGAGTTGTCCATCATCGATCTCCCTAAACGTTTTGACGAAAGCGTGGGCAAAGTATGCCAAGCCGGCTCCCTGCGCCTCCAGCGCAAAAAGCAGGCTAAACTCGGTTTCTGCCTTTTTTATCGCGGGTGGTTTCCCGTCAATGCCTAATGCCGGAGTTGCGCCATGACCGACGATATCGACCAGATCCTCATCAGCGCCTTGATGGAAGACTCACGCCGCTCGCTCAAGGCACTGGCGCAGATCAGCGGCCTGTCGTCGCCCAGCGTGGCCGAGCGCCTGCGTCGCCTGGAGGAGCGCGGCGTGCTCAAGGGCTATACGGTTGAGATCGACCCGAAATGCTTCGGCTATCAACTGCAGGCCATCGTTCGGGTGCGACCGTTACCGGGGCAATTGCAGGAAGTGGAACGACAGATCCTGTCGATTCCGGAATTCACCGAGTGCGACAAAGTCACCGGGGAGGACTGCTTCATCGCCCGCCTGCACGTGCGCTCGATGGAACAGCTCGACACCCTGCTCGACCGCCTCAACACACTGGCCGAAACCAACACTGCGATCGTCAAGAAGACGCCAGTCAAGCGCCGGTTACCGCCGATGGCGTGAGTGCTTTTTGCGCGTGTTCGGCGTAGATTGGGATTTTTCCGGCGAAGGATTGGCGGTAATGAAATTTCAGGCATTGATGCTGTCGGCAGTATTGCTCACCGGGTGCGGGACGGTGCAAACGGTTGCGTTCAACGACAAGTTTTCCGTGGACCAGCTGAAAACCAAGAAAACCTATTGCGGCGCCGTTCCGCGCGTTTACAGCGGTGCAACCTACGACTTTTGCATGCTGCACGCCGAAAAACCGGATGATGTCGACGCGTTCAATTACAACAATGCTTCTTTTGGCCTGGTGGTAGATGCCGCGGTTTCGGGTGTGCTGGATACATTTCTGCTGCCCTACACCATTTACAAGCAACAGGCTGATGGCAGCATCGTGATCAACTGATCTGCTTTTCGCAGACAACAAAAAACCCGCCGATGCGGGTTTTTTGTTGTTTCAGGCCAGCGATCAGTCGTCGCGGCTCATGATGCCGAAGATCTGCAACAAGCTGATGAACAGGTTGTAGATCGATACATACAGGCTGATGGTCGCCATGATGTAGTTACGCTCGCCACCGTGGATGATCGCGCTGGTCTGGAACAGAATGCAGACCGACGAGAACAGCACGAAACCGGCGCTGATCGCCAGTTGCAGGCCGCTGATCTGGAAGAACATGCTTGCCAGAGTGGCACCCAGCAACACGAAGAAACCGGCGGTGATGAAACCACCGAGGAAGCTCATGTCCTTGCGGGTGATCAGCACATAGGCCGACAGACCACCGAACACCAGTGCGGTCATCGCGAATGCCGAACTGACCACTTCAGCGCCGCCCTGCATGCCCAGGTAACGGTTGAGGATCGGGCCGAGCAGGAAGCCCATGAAACCGGTCAGCGCAAAGGCGGACACCAGGCCCCATGCCGAATCACGGAGTTTGTTGGTGAGGAAGAACAGCCCGTAGAAGCCGATCAGCACCACGAAAATGTTCGGGTAGCCGACACGCATCTGCTGCGCCACAAACGCCATCACACCGCTGAATGCGAGGGTGAGCGCCAGCAAGCCGTATGTGTTGCGCAGGACGCGGCTAACCTCTAGCTGCTCAGCCTGCACGCTGTTGTGAACTGCGTAATCCTGTTCGCGCATGGCGACACTCCTGTTGGTTTGAAACGTTCAGTGGCAAAGATCATAACAGACGCTCTGTAACAAGCCATGCACAGAGTTTGACAGTGTGTTTCATTCAGGTATTATGGCGCCCGCAACGCAAACGGAGGTGTGGCCGAGTGGTTTAAGGCAACGGTCTTGAAAACCGTCGACTGTAACAGGTCCATGAGTTCGAATCCCATCGCCTCCGCCATCTTATGTACGACAAAGCCCTGATTATTCAGGGCTTTGTCGTTTCTGGCGTTTACGAAAAATTCTGCCTTTCGATATGTGTTCCATAACTTTTGTGGGCGGGTTCCATAACTCCGACCGATTTCTCCCCTCTCCGGCGTCCTGCCAATCGTTAAAACACTCTTCATGTAACACGGTGCTACGCTGATGCCTTGGCTGCCAAGGAAACCAAAATGCCCAACTCCGACCTGCTCCCTTCCCTGCTCTTCAAGATCAACGAAAACTCGCCCGGGAATGGTTGGACCCGGCCACGCCGAAAGAACGCGCCGAACAGATGGCGCTGCACCAAGGTGAACCGACAGAGGCGTTCGAGTGGTTCAAGGTTGACCGGGCCGTGGGGAACGTCCGGAATCAAGGCCCCGACCTGATTGAGCCTATCGGATGATGGTTAGAACAGCCGGTGACCAACAACGCCAGAACGCATGCCCACAGGATTTTCATGGTAGCCCCTATAAAAAATAGGAGCGTGCCGCCGCGAATGCAAAAATGAGCAGCGTTACTGAGAAATTTCACGCACATAGGCTAGCTCGGAAAAATGGGTGTGGGGAGCCGGAAACGAAAAAGCCCCGGCAAATGCCGAGGCTCGTTGACTTCCTTAACACGAAAAACTCGTCTTCGCGACAGTCTTTGCACGAAAAAAATCGAAAATCAACTGAAATCTATAGCAGTCTTTGGCCTGCCTACACTCGGACGACTTAACTTATGACCAATCTGTAGAGCACGTGTAATATTACGTCGCCATCAGCCCACTGCTGATCGAGCGCTTTGGAAAGCGCCGGAAACAACCAATGCTTTCAAGAATGGAGTTATAAATGCGCAAGCTCTTCGCCTTTGCACTTGCATCTGCCCTGTCTTTTACCGCCCAAGCAAACGAGTGGCGGCAGTTCACCTCAACGATGTACGTTCTCGACCCGGCCGGAGAGCAACCGTTGCTTGCGATGGCAAGCTTGTTTGAAGGCGAACACGTGGTCATGAATTTGGTGGACTTGTCGGGGGCATTTTGTGAAAAAGGGGAAAACTCTAATCCTAGACCCGCAGGCCCTTTTCAAATAAACGGAACCAATGTGAAGTTCGTTCAAGCCTGCCTCGGTGGGAAAAGAGTTCTGTCTCCGGAGACTGAAAAAGGAAAAGCCTTCTTGGCTAATGCAATCCTCGGCGGCCCAGCAACCGTAGTGATTGAGGGCGGCGACGTCGTCAAGTTCTCTTCAGAAAACTTCGAGGCTGCGAAAAAGGCAATGCTCGATACCAATTCGGCACTCTGATCCAAAAATGATCTAGGAGGCGCCGAGCAGGATTCATGCTCAGCGTCTCCAGCTTTAAATCTCGCCCCACCCCGAAAGCAAGTTTGAGGAGGGTACGCGGGCTGCCGGTGTTGATTCCGTACGTCGCACTATTCGGCTATCGACGTCCAGCCATTCCCGAGTGCTGCCCTGGCTACAAAAAAACCGCACTGGGCGGGCTTTCTGTTACCTGACACTACTTATTTTCCTGGCGGCTACTCGCGAAACCTTGAGTACTACCAGCGCTATTAGCGCACCGACAACCCCGCCAAATAGTCCCATCTGAAATGCTGCTGATGGCTCCATCCAACAAGGGCTCAATGGCTTAAAAGGATAGTAGAGGCATGGCTCAGGAAAGAGTGCCCGCCATACTGGTAACGCACCGCCGATCATCAGCAACCCTATCGTAAAAAGCGCAAAAGCTTTCCATTGCGGTATGACGAGAAACTGCCTCCGAAGCACTGCTAAGGCGATGACTAATACAAACGAAAAGAAACCGGGAAGGTAAAGTGTCACGAAGTAGATTTGGTCGAGCTCGTGGCCGGCAGTATCCATATCACCTCAGCAAAAAACCGGCGATTGGCCGGGCTTGAATGTCTATGTGCGTTTCGCGTTACTTGTGCACTATGGGAAAACTACCTTACAAATCCCAACATAGAAATACCTTTATGCCGCATCTTCAGAATTTTCATCAAAGATGACCTGCCACACAGACTGCAACGCCTGAACATCCACTTCTGAAATAGCTTCACGCAGGAAATTCCACACCTCCTTCCAGTCGCGATCCCAAACTTTCGGCTCGCCATGTATGCCTATGAGTCCCTACACAGAAAGCTCACCCAGGCGCGCAAGGAGTACTGCTCGGCAGTCAGGTCTGGAGTTCGCCGCAGTGACCAGGCGCTGCGCCAAGAACAGCCGACGCAGGTGGCGGCATGAAGCGCTTCATCCGCCGCAAGATTGAGGCCTGGTTGATATTGGTGGCCGCGAAGATCCTCGAAGGCCGGACCGTCCACCGCTCGCCCGTCGTCTTCCGACATCACTTGTTCGACCTTGAAATGATGGGAGATGTGGCTGTCTTCGACAGGCAACTTTCGACTGTGGATTCAACCGGTCGGTGAGGCACTGGGCGAGTCCAATCCGCTGCAACTGCCGCGCCTGATCGACGGCCAATAAGGGGTTTCACAGATGGCGGCGTCCTGATTGGACGCCGCCTCAGGTCATTACACGACCACGTTCAACAGCAACACCACAATCAAACCAACCACGGCGACGATCGATTGCACCACCGAAATAGTCTTGGTGGCTTCGCCCATCGTCATGCCAAAGGATTCCTTCACCATCCAGAAACCTGCATGGTTGGCGTAGTTGAAGAACAACGAGCCGCAGCCAATGGACAAGGCCAGCAGCGGCAGGTTGAGGCTGGGATCAGCACCGGCCAGCGGCGCGAGCAAACCGGCAGCCCCCACGATACCTACCGTGGCGGAACCGGTAGACACCGAAAGCAACATGGCGATCAACCAACCGAGGATCAGCGGAGGGAACGCCGACTGCTGAGTCAGGTGCACAATCGCATCGCCCACCTTGGCGCTGGTCAGCAGTTCCTGAAAGGCACCGCCGCCGGCGATGATCATGATGATCGAGGCGATTGGCTTGAGGCTCTTGCCCAGCGACTCTCGCAATTGCCCCGCATCGCCGCCGCGCGCGAGTACCAGACTGGCCCCGGCGAACAGCACGCCCAGCAGCATCGCTATCAGCGGATTGCCGAGGAAACCGGCCATTTTCAGCAGCGCATTGTCCTTGGCCAATACCATCTCGGCGACGGCATGGATCAGCATCAGGATCGCCGGCAGCAAGGCTGCCAGCACGCCAAGGTATACGCTGGGGCTTGGTTTATCGTCGGTTTTTTCAGCCAGGGTGAACTGATCCAGCAACACCTGATCGGGCCGAGTGCTCATGCGCGGGGAAATGAATGCGCCATACAGTGGGCCGCCTAAAATCATGGCCGGGATAGCCGCCAGGAAACCATAGAGCATGGTCGGCCCGACCGAGGTTTTCAGCGCGGCGATGGCCGTCAACGGGCCAGGGTGCGGCGGAACCATGCCGTGCATGGCGGCCAGTGCGGCAATCACCGGAACGCCCACATAGACATACGCTGAACCCTTGAAGCGCGCCTGACCTTCCAGCTTGCGCGCGACGCTGAAGATCAGCGGCAGCATGATCACCAGGCCGACCTCGAAAAACATCGGAATGCCAATCACAAACGCGACCATCATCATCGCCCACGGAATCATCCGATCCGTTGTGCGCTTGAGGATGACCGCAGCAATCTGCTCGGTGACGCCGGCGTCAGCAAGAATTTTGCCGAGCATCGCCCCCAGCGCGATGACCACCCCCACTGCCCCCAGTGTCTTGCCGGCGCCGGTGACCAAGTGGGAGACGATGCCATCTGGCTCCATTCCGGTTGCAAAGCCTACGCCGACGGAAACTACCAGCAAAGCCAGCAGCGGGTGCATTTTGAGGCGCGAGACGATCAGCGCTACCAGCACCAGGACGCTGATCAATGCGGTCAGTAACAGATCTATATCTAAGGGAGTCATGAAAGGTTCTCGGTTGGGCTGGTGCCCAAATTCTTGTGTGTGTGGGTGAAATGAATGGCATCTGCAACGGCTGAGTTTCAGCGTTCGACTTTCTAAAAACCGAATAACCTTCGAGGCGCTTGCACCAGCAGCGAGTCGCTGGCTTGCGCCGAAAGTTCCAAGGCTTGCAACTGGTCGACGACGGTGGCGAAACCGATGCTTTGCTCATGCTGCGTATGCGGCCAGTCACTGCCCCATACCAAGTGATGCAGGCCGAAGCTTTGTTCCAGCAACGGTAATGCCCTTCGAGCGAAATCAATGTTCTGTTGTGGCGTACCTCCCAAACGATAGATTCCCGATACCTTGATCCAGATCGGACTTTTAGATCCGGCCTCAAGCAACTCGCCAAACCCGGGCTGATCGAGACCCGCATTCGCGTCCGGCCGCCCAAAGTGATCGATCACCAACTTCACGCCGAACGGCGTCAATTGCTGGATCAGGCCCGGCAGATCCCTGACTTCCCGGTGCAACTCGACATGCCAGTCGAGATCAGCGATATCGCTGAAAAACCCTTGCCAGGCACTGTCACGAAAATCCGGTAACGCCTTGCCGATCAGGTTCAAGCGCACGCCGACCACGCCCAGTCGAGCCATGTCATTCAAGGTGGAACGACTGACGCTTGGCTCCAGCACCACCACACCGCGCAACTGCTGCGGCGCTCGCTTCAACGCTGCCAACAGGTAGCTATTGTCGGTGCCAAGGAAACTGGGTTGCACCAATACACCGTGACTCAGACCATGCGTTTGCAAATGCTCAAGGTACTGGCCAAGCGTGGCGTCGTACTCAGGGGTGTAGCGCCGTGCACCGATCAGATGCAGATCACGGCTGAACACATGGGCATGGGAGTCGATGCCGGTGATCGACTTGGAGCGGGTATCTGACATGGGTTTTATCTACTGAAGGTTAGGATCATCACGCCCGAGCGCGTTGATTGCCGTTGATACCGGCCGAAACGGAGGTGGCATTGGCTTCGAGGTCCCTGCCCCGGGTTTCAGGCAGGCACAGTGCGGCAAACACCGCCACGCCGTAGGCGATCCCGGCATCGATACCAATCGCCGAACCCAGCGACATGGAGTCACTCATGTGCCCGACCAGGAATGGAAATACAGCGGACAGCACCCGGCCAAAGTTGTAGCAAAAGCCAACGCCGGCGCCACGTACATCGGCAGGGTAAAGTTCGTTGAAGAGCGCTCCCAGACTGGCCGGAATACCGGCGGCAAAGAACCCCAACGGGAACCCCAGGAACAGCATCTGCGTATTGGTCAGCGGCAAAAATACGTAGCACTGCACCGTGACCACGCAGCACAAGGCAAACAGCACAATGTTTTTACGACGGCCAATGCGATCGATCAAATAGCCGCTGGCCACACAACCACACCAGAAGGCGAAGATGATCACCGCCAGATACGCGCCCGAGTTCAGCACAGAGAGATTGCGCTCGGTCTTGAGGAAGGTCGGCAACCAGGTCATTACCGCGTGATAGCCACCGTGCGCGCCCAGTCCCAGCAGCCCGCCAAACAGGGTCACGCGAATCAGTTCCGGGCGAAAAATGCCGGCGAGCGACTTGAAGAAACTCTGTGGGATGGCGTTGTCTTTTTGCAGACGCTGGAAGCTGTCCGGCTCCTCAACGTTACGACGTACCCAGATGATCAGGAACGACGGCAGCAACCCGACAAGGAACATCACACGCCAGGCCATGTCCTGTGGCACCCAGGTATAGATCAGCGTGAACACCCCGACCGCCAGGCCCCAACCCACCGCCCAGGCACTTTGCACAGTGCCCATGACCTTGCCGCGATAGTGCGGATTGATCGTCTCGGCCATCAGCACCGCACCGGCCGCCCACTCCCCGCCAATCCCGAAACCCTGCAGCGCCTTGACCACCAACAGCTGATTGAAGCCCGTGACGAAGGCCGAGAGAAAGGTGAAGAACGAGAACCACACAATCATCAACTGCAACGTGCGCACACGGCCATAGCGGTCAGACAACGTCCCACCCACCCAGCCACCGAGTGCCGAGGTGACGAGGGTAACGCCGCTGATCAATCCTGCATCGCCCTTTGTCAGCGAGAAAGCGGCGATCAGCGCCGGAATCGCCAGACCGAACATTTGTACTTCCAACGCGTCGAGCGACCATCCGCCGAAGCAGGCCCAAAACGTTTTGCGCTCCCGAGGAGTGACTTGGCGATACCAGCTGAACATGATTCTTATCCTTATAGGTGTTACGCAAGGCAGCCGACAGCCAACCGCACCGCGACAGGGTCAGCTTTGGCAAACAAACAGAAATCGGGCGGCGATCTAGCCGCCGCAGAACGCTCCGCTACACAGGCAAGCGTCAGCGAATATCCACGCTGTAGCGGAAGTGCTCCGCGTGGCCGCGCGAGCGACGCCACTCCAGCGGGCTACCCGCGTAGTCGCGGGCCAGACGCTCGATCACGATCACCGGACTGTTGACCGCTACCTGGAGCAATCGGGCATGCACGTCATTCACCGATTCAGCGGTCAGCGTTTCTTCGGCCGATGCAACAACCTGTCCGCACACTTCTTCGTAGATCGGATACAGCAGCGGCCCTTCGCGACTGAGGTCGATCTCCAGCAGCGCCTGAAACCGCTGGCGGGGCAACCAGATTTCTTCGGCGAGCACCGGCTTAACATCGAGCAGACGCACACGGACAATACGAATGACCGGCGCATCGGCGGGCAACCCCAGTGCTTGCGCTACGGCCGAAGGTGCGGCAACGGGCTCGATCGAGAGGATGCGACTCTCCGGGACCTGGCGCTCACCGGAAACAGTTTGGAATCGGAAGAAACGGAACAATGAGGATTGAAACTGCGCCCGGCGAATGAACGTCCCTCGCCCTTGCTGACGCTCCAGAATGCCCTCACTGACCAACGCATCAATCGCCTTGCGCACCGTGCCGGTGGACAGTTGGTATTCAGCAGACAGCGCCGCTTCAGTAGGGATCGCCTCCCCCGGACGCCAGCGATTATTGGCGATCTGCTCAGCCAATTGGTCACGCAGGCGTTGGTACAGCGGGAGTCGGGCATCACTGGATAAAGAATTCATCGACTTTATTCACCTTGTTATCTAGTCATCTATATGAATCTTGCCGCGAGTATTTGCCCAGATAACTTGCCTGTCAAGAAGCGGCTGTTCGTCCTGCTGACGAATGGCTGCCCCACTGCCCTTTTCATAGACATGTAGGGTTGCGCCGGCGATGTCAGATTCTGGCCGAATGTGGAGGGTCAGGAGTGACAGCCGAAAGCTGACGGCCGAGGATGACCGCTCCTGGCCGAAACCCGCCTGTCACGAAGGGCAACCTGATCATTAACCTGGTGCGATTTCAACATGTTAAAGCGTCGTTCCCAAAGACCGCTTCTGGCCGGTAGCGGTCGGTTTCCCGATGTCCGCTTCTGACTGTTTCCTGCCTGTCATGACTGACTAGCGCAATCTCTCAGCGGATCGATGCCGTCGAGATTTCTGGTTCATCAATGATGAAACTTCTCCAACTTGAGATGGTGCGATCAACATGCTCAAATAAGTAATGGCCTTTTGCTACGGTACTCTCAATTGAAACAGAATCGCGGAATCATCCTATTTTTTTCGGCAATGACTTTGCTCTTTATCCTGGTACAGGTGTGGCACGCAAAATCTGGCCAGGAAGAGAAAAAGCAGGAGCGGGAGCGCCAACTCAAAGGGCTCGCGCTCATCATGAGTGTGCAGTCCGGAAAAGTATCTGATGACTCAACTCGCGTCGATTCTGTGACCTACAGCGATGAGGTCATGCGTATCTCTTACACACTCACAAAAGTTACCAAAGACGAAATCGATTCTGATGAGTTCACCAAGGATGCAAGAGCGATTGCAGCTTCTGCATTCTGTAATGAAAAAGGTTTGGGACAGTTCGTGAAATCGGGTCTTTCCATTGACCTCCTCTACAAAGATTCAACCCGTTCACCGATCGTCAATTTTCAGATAGGCAAGTCCGACTGCCTCTGAAGCCCGCCCCTTGAAGCCCGCCTCTCTCGCGGGCTTTTTTCTGCGTGTCGTACCACAGTGAGTCCGCGCAGCAGACACAACTTCCGGTGGCTGCATCAATCATTTCTGTTCGGAAGATCTGTCAATCCCCTCACGCGCAGGCGTTGTCCAGTCAGTGGCGCGCCTTTCATCAATTGAGTCGTGCTTGTGCTTTCCGTAAGCAGGCATGCGGAGTTACTGCACGCCGTGCTCAGGTAACGCAAAGGCCATCACATAGTCCCCCTTTTGCGTCGTCGCCGAGTTACCGCCGGCACTGATGACCAAAAATTGTCTGCCGGTGTATGGGGAAACATAAGTCATTGGAGTCGCTTCGGCTCCGACAGGCAGACGGCCCTTCCACAGTTCTTTGCCGGTGCGAACATCAAGGGCACGGAGGTAAAAGTCCTGAGTGCCGGCCATGAACACCAGGCCGCTTGATGTAGTCACCGGACCGCCCCGAGTGGGCATGCCAATCGGCATCGGCAAGTGCGTGGCAATGCCCAGCGGACCCGTTTGCTCGGTGGTCCCCAAGGGCATCGACCAAGCCACCTTTCGAGTCGCCAGGTCGATTGCACTGATGGTGCCGAAAGGCGGCTCCTGGCACGGAATACCCAACGGCGACAGGAAGCGGCCTTGCTCGATACCCCACGGTGTCCCCGCCTGCGGAGCGTTCCCTTCATGGCCGCCGCCACTAAGGATTTTCGCGTCATAAGCGGCACGGGGGATCATTCGGTTCCAGATGGCTACCCGGGTGTCATTGACGATCATGTAGCCGAGGTTTTCCGCAATGGACACCGATCCCCAGTTCATGCCGCCCAACCAGCTTGGGTACTGGAGCGTCAGGTGCTCGCTCGGCGGCGTGAACTCACCTTCATATCTAGCCTTGCGAAAGTCGATCCGGCATATCAATTGGTCCAGCGGCGTAAGCCCCCACATGCGCTTTTCGCTGAGCGGCTCAGTGCCGATGGCGGGCATTCCGGTCGAATAGGGTTGAGTCGCAGAAATTCGCTCATCCGCCACACCACCTTGAGGAACAGGGTGTTCTTCGACTGTCGCAATTGGCTTTCCGTTACGCCGGTCAAGCATGAAGATCTGGCCACGCTTGGTGGTCTGAATCAGTGCCGGGAGCATTCCTCCATGGCCATCAGGAACATCGTAAAGCGCTGGTTGCGAAGGTACATCGTAATCCCAGAGATCGTGGTGAACCGTCTGGAAGCGCCAGCGCTCGAGGCCAGTCGCGATGTCGAGTGCGACGACGGAAGACGAGTAGCGATCATCGGCCTCGGAGCGATGACCGCCCCAAAAATCCGGAGTGGCATTGCCGGTGGGCAAGTAGATGAGTCCAAGCGCATCGTCAAAGGCCGGTGTCGACCAGACATTCGGCGTACCTGCGGTGTAAGTCTGCCCCTCGGGAGGCTCGCGGGTAATCGCCGGATTGCCCAGATCCCAGGCCCACACCAATGCCCCCGAGCGCACATTGAAGGCGCGGACCACGCCAGACGGTTCACCTGTTTTCTGGTTGTCCCACACCAGCCCACCGACCACTACCAGATCACGCACAACCGTCGGTGCGGCCGTCGGAAAGTACAAATCCTGATCTGTATCGCCCACGCCGATACGCAGGCTTACGCTGCCATGCTGACCAAAATCGCTGCACGCCTGGCCAGTCTGCGCGTCTACTGCAATCAACCGTGCGTCAACCGTGGTCGCGATGATTCGCCGCAAACAGGGCTGCGCTGCAACAGCGTTGTTTGAGGCGGCCAGCTCGTGGGCTTCTTCGTAATAGCCCACGCCTCGGCAACGCGGGTAAACATTGTTTGCCTGGGTTTTGGGGTCGTGATGCCAAATCTCTTTGCCGGTATCCGCGTCCAGGGCGAACAACTGGCTCGACTGCGTACAACCGTAGAGCACGCCATTGACGTGAAGGGGGGTCACCACATGCCCTTGCGCACCTTTGGGTATTTCACCTGTGCGATATGTCCAGGCAAGCGTCAGATTCGACACGTTCTGCGGCGTTATCTGATCGCTCACGGCATGTCGTGTTCCTGAAGGTGTATGACCGAAATAACGCCAGTCGGTCGTGGGTTCGACTGTGCCGACCGCTTTCCCCGGTACAGGCGCCGGCATCCTCTCGGCGGTCAGAATGGGTTGCGGTTGCAAGGCTGCGTAGAGCGTTGCGCACAGCCCCACGACCATGCCCGCAGCCGCCACGCAAGCCAGCCGCGCCAGTGTGCCACGCTGGCGACTGCGCAAATACGGGATCGCCACCAGCACCGGTACGCTGATGACAGCCAGCGCGAAGAGGCGCGAAAACAGCGGCCAGAACGTCAACCCCACATCCAGAACCGACCAGCAGACAGAGCCGGCGAACACCAGCAGGTACGCCAGTGCTCCGGATCGACGTCGACGCAACATCAACACACCACTGATGGCCAATCCTGCACCTGCCAGGGCGAAGTACCACGAGCCGCCCAGCGCAACGAGATAAAAACCACCCGCTAGCAGCGAAAGTCCGATGAGCAAGATAAAGGAGCCAAGGACAATCAGCAGCGTGGCGGTTAACCGGGAAGTGTTCGATGGCGGCATGGCTTACTCCTTTAAGTGATTACCGACAGAGCCTGCGGTTGGCCGATCGTCAGGCCGTATGTTTCGACCTACCGATACTTCGGTGGACGCGCCTCAGCGCATGACAAAACCACCATCCACCGAGATGGACTGCCCCGTGACGTAGCTTGAGGTCGAGCTGCTCAGCCAAAGCACAGCGTCAGCGATTTCTTCCGGCTTGCCGTGACGTCCCATGGGGATAGCCTTGGTCATGCCTGCCAGCGCTTCACCCTGCCCCGCTTCGACCATCCGCTCGGCCATCGGCGTCCAGATCAAGCCAGGGCACACCGCATTGACGCGGATGTTGCGTGCGGCATACTCCAGCGCTGCGCTTTTGGTCAGGCCGAGGACACCGTGCTTGGCCGCGTGATAGTTGCCCCGCTCGGCACCTCCGATCAGACCGCCCAAAGACGAGCAGTTGACGATCGTTCCGCCGCCCTGGCGGCGCATATGTTCGAGTTCGAATTTCATACACGCCCAGACGCCGCGCAAATTGACCGACATGACCCGATCGTAATCCTCGACCGTGGCGTCGGCTGTCTCAGCTAACAGGTTCTGAATACCGGCGTTGTTGAACGCAGCGTCCAGACGACCGAATGTCGCGACCGTTTCCTTGACCATGGCTTGAACCTGACCGACGTCCGCCACGTCGCAGCGAATGCCGATAGCGCGATGTCCTGCAGCTATCAAGGCCTGCGCCGCTGCCTGTGCAGCGCCGCCATCGATATCCGCCAACGCTACGGCAGCGCCGGCCCGTGCGAACGCCTGCGCGGTGGCCAGACCGATACCGGAAGCCGCGCCGGTCACCAGGGCGACCTTGTTCTCGAACGAAAAACTCATCGAATGTTCCTCACTTTGCAGCTGCGCAGAATGTTTATGAGCAATAGCCTCATAACGCACTGAGCAGACATTGTTTGATGTAACCAAGGTAATCGACGCTCGGAGAGCTGAATACCGGCCCTGAGTGGGATGTTCCGATGAGCAATACTCATCAATCGTGAAGAAAGGCGAGATCGCCGTGACAAAACACCGAGTGCGATGAAACAGACGATTAGTGAGCGCTGCTCATCGTTTCATGCAGGTTTTTCCCGGTAGTCGCGCGGAAGTTGGTGCACTAGCGTGGAGGCGCATTTCTTCAATCAACAGGAATCTGCCGATGAAAACACGTGTCGCCTTACCCATGCTGGCAATGACCTTGATGCCTGCGTTCGCAAGCCATGCTGCCGAACTGCCTGCCGACGAGACTATGAGCGTGGTCAGAAATGGCGAACAAGCATCCATCACCGGGGCGCCCGGCAACTTCGTTGGCAACGCGCGCATCGATCCACTGTTTGCAGCGCGGGCACCCTCGACTGTTTCGGCAGGCGCAGTGACGTTTCAGCCCGGCGCACGCTCGGTCTGGCATACCCATCCTCTGGGCCAGACGCTGGTGGTCACCTCAGGCACAGGCTGGATACAACAAGCCGGGGGCGAGAAGATCGTCATCAAACCGGGTGATGTGGTCTGGACACCACCGGGCGTGAAGCACTGGCACGGCGCCACATCCACGAACGGCATGACCCACATTGCCATTCAGGAAGCTCGGGACGGCAAGAACGTCGAGTGGCTGGAACCGGTGACCGACGCGCAGTACCAGGCATTGCTTGGCACACAACACTGAAACGATGCGCCGAGCTCAGGCGTGGGCGCATCGATGCCCGCCGCGACACCTCGCGGGTATCAGGCCGGAAGCAGGCAACGCGTCACGGGCTTACGCCTGGTAATCGCCGATGGGCTGAAGTTCACGGATCAAGTCAATCAACAGACGCAGCCCTACCGGCAATTGACGGTGACTGGGATAGTACATGTGAAACCCGGAACCTGTGCTGGACCAGTCGTCGAGCACCCTGATCACCTCACCACTTTCGAGCAGCGGCATCATCGCCGGCTCAGGGGCGTACATGAGGCCCGCGCCTTGACGAGCCAGTGAAAGTCCGACGCGAGTTTCATCGATGGTGATGCACCCCGGGACAGCAATGGAGAGCTGCTGTCCTTCTTTCTCGAACTCCCAATCGTACATGGCGCCATTGCCCAGCCGAATCCGCAGGCAACGGTGGTGCATCAAGTCGTTCGGATGTTGGGGAACGCCGAAGCGTTCAAGATAGTCCGCGCTACCCGCGACCACCCAGCGGATATCCGGTGACAAGCGCTGAGCGATCATGTCTTCCGGTACCGTTCCGCCATAGCGGATCCCGGCATCATGGCCGCCGCCGATCACATCGACGATGAGATTGGTGACCGTCAGATCGACCTGGATTTCCGGATACCGATCATTGAGCACCGGCAATACGGGCCCCAGTAACAAGTCGGCAGCATCGCTTAAGGTATTCAGACGAATACGTCCGATCGGTTCATCGCGAAAGCGATTAAGCGCTTCCGTCGCCAAACCGATTTCATCCATGGGTTTGCTGATGACGCTGTGCAGCTCCTCGCCCGCAGCGGTCAAGGTGACACTGCGCGTCGTTCGGTTCAGCAGACGGACCCCCAACCGCGACTCAAGCCCCTTGATCGCATGGCTCAACGCCGAAGCACTGATACCGACTTCCTTCCCGGCGCGACTGAAACTCTGGTGGCGAGCAATGGCCAGGAAATAAACGAAATCGGCAAGATTGGCACGACTGGCCTGCATTGGATGCCTCAATGGGGTGACGGGAGAGAATCATTCGCGGTGCGGCGGCTTCGTGCTTGATACTAACCAAGACAAACCGCAAACACTAATCAACTGGATTCGACAGACAGCGGTGCTTGGCTCACCGGTCTTGACCTGCCTGCAAAATACAGTTGAAGCCTGACAAGCCGCTCAAGACCGTGAAAGCGTTTTCAGACGCTCCACCAAAGCCGCTTCAAAAATGACGTACAGCTTTTCAGCATCGCAGGCACGCAAAACCTCACTGGTTTCCAGCCCAAGCACGAAGCCATCCGCACGCGCCCCCGCCTTCACCGCAATGATCATCGAATCTGCCCGGACAATCTGCGCCAGCAGCCGATCAGCTTCACGCTGCATCTTCTCGCTCAACACTACGCCTTCCACTTTCTCACCTTGCCTTCAATGCGACATAGAACAAATGTGTGTTCAAGGCTACGCCGCCGATAACGGTGCCTCAAGCCACACGCAAACGATCCTTAATTATGGTAGCCATCAGACCCCTTCAAGTGAACGAATCCGTTTTGCCGGCAATCAAACGCGAAGTTTCAAACGCGTTTAGCCGTTGCCAGCTCGAACAATCATGACCGGAGAACACTGCATGCCTCTCAGTGACACCATTCACAGAGCGTTGCTAAGCGCAGAGGAACGTTCCTCTATCGCTGAAATTGAAGCCACTACCAATATTCTGCAACTGGTCACACGCATGACCGGGACGCGCTTTGCGGCGATCGCCAAATTCACCGACACGGAATGGATTGTCTGTTCCGCCTACGATCCGATCGAGCTTGGAATCCACACCGGTGACACGCTGGAACTGGAAACCACGCTGTGCAGTGAGTTTCGCAGAGACCCCCAAGTGCTGTTCGTGCCACAAATCAGTCGCGACGGCAGGTTTTCCACGCGTCCCGTAGTGAAGCAATATTTGATTGAAAGCTACGCCGGCGCGCCCATTTTTCTTCCCGACGGTCAACTGTGGGGCGCACTGTGTGCCTTGGACTCCAGGGCGGTCATATTCGACGACCCGGATCTGGCGGACACGTTAGGCCTGTTCGCGAGGCTGATCGGCTGTATCTTTTATTCGAATCTGACAGACGTCGGCAGCGGCTACAGCAAGAACGGATGAAGTATTTTCGAATAACTAAAAAACAGCCCTGAATATTCAGGGCTGTTTCATTTCTGGCGTGTGAGATTGGCGCTCCCTCCTTCAACACCGCGCAGGAAACATCGACGTGGTGCGCAAAACCTGGTTCCAGGACAGGAGCTACCAGTCCGTCGCCCAAGAGCGGGCCGACGTTTGCATAGGGCTGGGCCGCACGCTGCCATTTGGCTTCTGAGCGAAACGCCGTTCCCCCCGTAATTGACTTTTATCAACCACTGACACGCTGTTCTCGCCGACATTGAAGCTGACGTGGCAGGGCGAAATCTATGCCGACCAGTGAGCGCTCCGGTTCGGATGTCCGTAAGCCGCCGTCCATTCGCAAAGGAGAATTCAAAATGAGCAACTCCGTGAAGAAAATGCCGGTCACTACCGATACCAAAGACAAATCCCTTCAGCATCCGCTGAATGCAGACTTGTGGCGCCCTCTGGAAAAACTGCGCCAGCAGGTAGATCACCTGTTCGAAGACTTCAACCGCGGTTCGGGGCTTTCACCCTTTGGTCGTGGGCTGTTCGACGTCGAACCGCTCTGGCGGCGCGAACTGATCGGTCACGGCATGCCGGCCGTGGATATCAGTGAAAAGGACAAAAGCTACGAGATCACCGCCGAATTACCCGGCATGGATCACAAGAACATCGAGATCAAATTGTCGAACGGCAGCCTGATCATCAAGGGCGAAAAGAAAGAGGACAAGGAAGAAAAAAGGAAGGGCTACCACCTGAGCGAGCGTCACTATGGTTCCTTCGAGCGGGTCTTCAACCTGCCCAAAGGCGTCGACGCCGAGAAGATCGACGCGAGTTTCAGCAAAGGTGTGCTGAGTATCTCGTTGCCGAAAAAGCCTGAAGCCATTAAAGCGGACAAAGTCGTACCGATCAAGGGCGAGTAAGTTTCGCGCTGTCGTACCCCTTGCCGGGAAACCGGCAAGGTTTTTTTTACGCCACCCTTTGCACAACTGCTGCAAACGCTGGCCGCACGGACTCACTATTTGCGGCTGGCCTTTTCCAGCATCCGGCTGGCGCGTTCATTGGCCTCATCGGCCGTACGTTGTGCCTGACTGGCTGCAGCGGCTGCCTGATCCGCCCTGGAGTAAGCCGCGTCGGCACGGGATTGTGCCGCGTTTGCAGTGCTCTGGGCGGCGTCGATTCGCGTGTCCATTTCCTGCGCCTTTTTATTGCTGCACCCCGCGCTCATCGCCAAAAGGACGCTGAGCAGAACCACAGATAAACGCTTGTTCATGATGACTCTCCTTGGGTGATTGCGCCGGGAAAAGTCCGGCGCCCCCTGAAGTATCTGGCGTCAGCACGGCCGGCCTCTGATTTTTGTCAATGAACGGCCAACCGGCAGGCAACTGGATGTTGGCAGTGTTAATCACCGGTCGACACTGCAATAAACCCATCACGGCATTTGTCGCAGGCAGACGTCGCTGTCAGACCGCCAACAGATTGCACGGCACCTGATAAAGAATATGTTCGGTGGTGCTGCCCAGCAGCTTGTCCAGCCCGTGGTATTGCACCCGGCCCATGACGATCACATCCACATGCTGTGCATCGGCGAACTCACTGAGTGCGGCAACCGGGTGGCCGACCACGAAATGCCGGCGCTCGGCGGGTACTCCATAGCGCTTGGCCAGGTCGATATACGCGCTCTCGAACTCTCTGCGCAGTTCCTTGGTCAGCTCTGAAACCGTCAAGCCTTCGCCCAGTTCCTCCAGGTACTCCTGCGAAATGTCGTAGGCGTACAACAGATGCAACTCGGCGTCACACTGGATCGCCATGGCCGTGGCCTGATCGATGATGCGCTTGTTCAATTGGTCGTTCACCGGGTCGCTTGCGGAGGCGTCGACCGCTGCCACGATCTTGCGTGGCAATGCCTGTCCTGCCCCGCCCAGCAGATAGACCGGGACCGGGCAATGACGCAACAGGTGCCAGTCCAGCGGGGTGAAGAAGGCGCGTTTGAGCAACGACTCATGCTGCACTTGCTTGATCAGCAGGTCGGGCATCATCTCGGTGACGAGGTCGAGGATCTCTTGCTTCATGTCATCCGACCAGGCGACTTCGACTGTCACGTCAATGCCTCTGTCGCGCAGGTTGCCGGCCTGATATTTGAGCCAGTCGCGGTGATCCTGCAAATAGTTCGCCCGGGCTGTTTCCCGGTCGCCTTCTTCAAGCAACCAGAGAATGTCCAATGACTTGACCAGCGCCACGATATGCAAGGTCGCCCCGCTGGCCTTGGCCAGAGCAGCCGCATGGCTGATCGCCGGAGAGCGGCGCAGAGCCGGATTGATTACCAGCAACAGACTTTGATATTGGCTCATGAATGTTCTCCAGTCGGATGAACCGTGCGGAACGGTCAAGATCGTCACCAGCGGATTTGACGCTGTCACTCCTGCCGTTCGGCTGAAGGCGCATCGGCACCCAGTTCGGCGCTGTCTCGGTACTCCGGCACTGACACCGACCAGCCCAGTTCCAGGCTGATACGCCGCCGCAGAACGTCCGAGGCGTTGGGTTCGCCATGCACCACGTACGTGTGTTTCGGTGCACGTTTGAAACCGCGCAGCCACTGGATGATTTCATCGGCATCGGCATGCGCGGACAGAGTCTGCATCGGTACCACTTCAGCGCGGATCGGCACCTCCTGACCGTGGATACGCACTGACGGCGCACCGGCAACGATCTGTGCGCCCCGCGTGCCGCCGGCCTGGAAACCGGGCATCAGCAGCGAGTTGGCCGGGCTCGGCGCCAATGCCTTGAGGTGGTGCAGCACCCGTCCGCCGGTGGCCATGCCGCTGGCGGCAATGATCACGGCCGGAATGCGCTGATGATCGAGATCGATCGACTCCTGAGTCGAACGTATGAAACGCGTGCCTTGGCACATGCCCTCGCATTCTTGCAGCGACAACCGGTGCTCACTGCGAAAACGCTGATACAGACGCGTGACATCCGTCGCCATCGGGCTGTTGAGGTAGATCGGCAGATCCGGAATCGCGTGTTTCTGCTTCAAGCGATACAAGTGATACATCAGCAGTTGCGCCCGACCGACCGCAAATGACGGTACCAGGGTAATGCCGTGGCGCAACGCCGTGCGGTTGATCACGTCGGTCAGTTGTTGCTCGGGGTCGTCGTCAGGGTGCTGGCGGTCACCATAGGTCGACTCGATCAACAGGTAATCCGTGTGTTCGATGGTTTCGGGGGCAAGCATCAACGGGTCGTTGGGCCGCCCCAGATCGCCGGAACAGACCAGCGTGACACCGTCGGCAACCACCTCGACCGTGGCCGCGCCCAGAATGTGTCCGGCACCGCGCAGCAAGATGCTCAGGCCGGGAACAATCTCGACCCGATGATGCAACTCCACCGGCTGCAAGAGTTTCAATGCCTGCTCGGCGTCCTGTTCGGTGTACAGCGGCAACGCCGGCGCATGCCTGGAAAAACCATGGCGGTTGGCGAATCCGGCCTCTTCTTCCTGCAGGCGCCCACTGTCGAGCAACAGGATTTTCACCAGTTCACAGGTTGCTGCGGTGGCATAGATCGGGCCACGGTAGCCGTTGCGCACCAGCACCGGCAGGTAGCCACTGTGATCCAGATGAGCGTGAGTCAGCACGATCGCGTCGAGATCCCGCACGGGCAGCTGGAAAGGATCCCAGTTGTGCAGGCGCAATTGCTTGTAACCCTGAAACAGCCCGCAGTCGATCAGCACATGCCGGTCGCGGTGATCCAACAGGTATTTGCTGCCGGTGACGGTGCCAGCCGCCCCCAGAAAAGTGATTCGCATGGCCGTCTCCTGAATGTGGATGAGAACGCCGGCACTTTCAGCCCAAAACACCGATTCATGGCTGTTTCGAGATGGTTGCCGGCTACTTGCGATTGGCCTTCTCAGCCAGCCGTTTGGCGCGCTCATTCGCTTCATCGGCAGCACGTTGCGCCTGTTCCGCTTTGAGCACCGCCTCATCAGCCCTCAGCCTGGCAGTCGCCGCGTTGTCTTCAGCGGACTCCAGCCGCGCGTTGAGTTCATCGGCCTGCCGATGACTGCAACCGGTGGTCGCTGCCAGCAGCACACTCAGCACCACAATCGGCAAGCGCTTGTTCATGTTTGTTCCCTCGATTGCTCTCGACGGCAAAGGTAATGATTCGAGTATCTGGCGTTATCCGGTCACCACTCTGATCTTTGTCAAACAATCACCGACTTGCAGACGCCATCAGCCAATGCGAGGGCGAGGCCGGCATTGTTGATATACCTCAATGCGCGCGCGTCACCGCGGTGTAGAAAAACAACAACAGGCACGTTTGACCCATCGACACCTACCCGAAAGAGGACACCGTCATGAGCGACTTGAACCTGCGCAAAAATATTCTCGAAGAACTCGAATTCCAGCCGGAAATCGATGCCGCCAACATCGGCGTCACGGTGGAGGACGGTGTGGTCACCCTCAGCGGGCATGTCAAAAGCTATGCTCAGAAGGTCAGTGCCGAGCGCGCGGTGAAACGCATGAAAGGCGTGCGCGCAGTGGCTGAAGAGCTCCAGGTACGACTGGACAGGAATGCCGGCACCGCAGATGACACCATCGCTGCCCGGGCGCTGAAGATAATCCACTGGAGCTGCGACATTCCCGAAGGTGACGTCAAGGTCATCGTGCAGAGCGGACGCATCACCCTGGAAGGTGAAGTCGACTGGCAGTATCAGAAGGAAACCGTCGAGCGTTCGGTACGCAAGCTGTCCGGTGTGACCGGCGTGAGCAATTGCATCACCCTGCGTCCACGGCTGGATGTCTTCGATATTCAGCAACGCATCGAGGCCGCGCTCAAACGTAACGCCGAAGTCGATGCCCAGGACATTCACGTCAAAGTCGAAGGCGATGTGGTGCGGCTCGAAGGCCGGGTTCACCTGTGGCGCGAACGCCAGATTGCCGAGCGCGCGGCCTGGTCAGTGCCCGGCGTCGGCCGGGTCGAAGACCATCTGCTGCTGGCGTGACACGCTCGTCTTCCTGGAGCCAGGCCAATGCTTGCCGTCACCCTGATCAACAGCCTGGTCGTGATCATCGCGGTAGTGATCCACTATGAGTGTCTGCTGCGCCTGAATGACTGGATGCCGCGCCTGAAAATCTGGAGCCGGTTCAGAATCGTTGTCGGGGTGTTGGGCAGCCTGCTGGCCCATGCCATCGAGGTCTGGGCATTCGCCGTGGTTTATTTCCTGATGTCCCGCGCGGGCGAATGGGGACAGCTGACCGGCAACTTCGACGGTTCTTTGATGGATTGCGTGTACTTCTCCTTCACGACGTACACGACCATCGGTTTCGGCGATATTTCGCCGGTTGGCCACCTCAAGTACCTGACCGGGCTTGAGGCCTTGACCGGCCTTGTCCTCATAACCTGGACCGCGTCGTTTCTGTTTCTGGAAATGCAGAAATACTGGAAGAACAAATAACCGCTCATGGCGTCTGGCGAGGTGTCCATTGCCAGTTGCGCACTTCGGGAAGGTCTTCGCCGTGCTCGATGAGGTACAGCTTGTGTTGCTCCATGACGGACCAGTAACGCTCCCGCGCAACGTTTACGAGATCCTGCAGGCGTGGCACCCGCTCGATCACGTCCAGCGCCAGTCGGTAGCGATCAAGATCGTTGATCACGGCCATGTCGAATGGCGTAGTGGTCGCGCCCTCCTCTTTGAAACCTCGTACGTGAAAGTTGGCATGATTGGCGCGTTTGTAGACCAGCCGATGGATCAGCGCCGGATACCCGTGAAAGGCAAAAATCACCGGTCTGTCGACAGTGAACAGCGCATTGAACGCGCTATCCGACCAGCCATGAGGGTGCTGACTGGACGGCTGCAGCAGCATCAGGTCGACGATATTGACCACCCTGACGCGCAAGTCCGGCACGTAGTCGCGCAACAGGGTCAAGGCGGCCAAGGTTTCCAGCGTCGGCACATCGCCGGCGCAGGCCATGACGACGTCCGGATCCTGATCATCGTGACTGGCCCACGCCCATCGGCCGCCACCTGCCTGGCAGTGTTGCTGTGCCGCGTCAATGCTCAGCCACTGCCATTCCGGTTGCTTGCCGGCGACGATGACGTTGATGTAATTACGGCTGCGCAGGCAGTGGTCGGCGACCGATAACAGGCAGTTGGCATCGGGCGGCAAGTAGATGCGCGCCACGTCCGGCTTCTTGTTCGCCAGCATGTCGATGAATCCCGGATCCTGGTGTGAGAACCCATTGTGGTCCTGACGCCAGACGTGGGAGGTCAACAGCAGGTTCAGCGATGCCACAGGTTCGCGCCACGGCACCTCGGCGGCTGTCTTCAGCCATTTGGCATGCTGATTGACCATCGAATCGACGATATGGATAAACGCCTCATAGCACGACAGCCATCCATGTCGACCCGTCAGCAAATAGCCTTCCAGCCACCCCTCGCACACCTGTTCGCTGAGAATTTCCATTACCCGGCCGTCCGCCGACAAGTTCAGGTCGTCAGGTTCCAGCGGATCGATCCAGGTCTTGGCGCTGACCTCATACACCGCATCAAGGCGATTGGAGGCGGTTTCGTCAGGGCCAAACAGCCGAAAGTTGCGGCTGGCCAGGCTGTTTTTCATCACATCACGCAGGAATTCTCCCAGCACTCGGGTGGCTTCGGCGCGCAAAGTCCCCGGCCCAGCCACGCTCACGGCGTAATCGGCAAAACCCGGCAGGTCCAGCGCACGCAACATCACACCGCCATTGGCGTGGGGATTGGCACTCATGCGCCGGTGTCCGGTGGGCGCCAGCGCGGCGATTTCCGGCATCAAGGCACCTTGGGCATCGAACAATTCCTCGGGACGATAACGGCTCAGCCACTCTTCCAGTTGTTGCAAATGGAGCGGCTGGGTGAAGTCGGCCAGCGGCACCTGATGCGCGCGCCACGTGCCTTCAACCCGATGGCCGTCGACAAATCCGGGGCCGGTCCAACCCTTGGGCGTGCGTAACACCAGCATCGGCCAGAACGGCCGTGACACGGCCCTGGACGGCGGCCGTTGCCGCGCTTCGAGCTGAATCTGGCGAATCTTCAGCACGATGGTGTTGAGTGTCTGCGCCAATGCCTGATGCACTTGCACCGGATCGTCGCCCTCAACGAAAAAGGGATCGTAGCCATAGCCGTACATCAGCGCCGAGAGTTCATCCTCGCTGATTCTGGACAGCAACGTCGGGTTGGCAATTTTGTAGCCATTGAGGTGCAGGATCGGCAGCACCGCCCCGTCACGCACAGGATTGAGGAATTTGTTCGAGTGCCAGCTGGCCGCCAGCGTGCCGGTCTCCGCCTCACCGTCGCCGATCACGCAGGCGACCACCAGGTCAGGATTATCGAACGCGGCCCCATAGGCATGCGCGAGGCTGTACCCCAACTCCCCACCCTCGTGAATCGACCCTGGAATCTGGGCCGACACATGACTTGAAATTCCGTACGGCCAGGAAAACTGCCGAAACAGGCGCAGCAGACCGTTAGCATTGCGCTCCACCGCCGGATAACACTCGGTATAGGTGCCTTCCAGATAGGTCTGCGCCACGATCGCCGGCCCGCCATGACCGGGGCCGGTCACAAAAAGCATGTTGAGGTCGTACTGTTTGATCAACCGGTTGAGGTGGGTGTAGATCAGGTTAAGCCCCGGCGTCGTGCCCCAATGCCCCAGCAAACGCGGTTTGATATGAGCCCGGCGCAAAGGCTCCTTGAGCAGCGGGTTGTCCTTGAGGTAAATCTGCCCGACAGCCAGGTAATTGGCAGCGCGCCAGTAAGCGTCCAGGCCTTCCAGTTGTTGCGCATTGAGGAAATCGCTCATGAGGTTTACCGCCCCGGGTTCACTGAACAGAGATTCGTCCGTCGATTCTGAAAGCCTGAAACCTGCAAGACTTGATTTAAATCAAGCGCCGTCATCAGTGCTCCGGTTCTATGGGAAACAGACGCTGCAGGAGGGAGCGCAACTCAGCGCTTTCTTGCAACGCGAGGAGAATCATCGTGCGTGCCATGGTCCTGTATTCACCCGGGCAACCGCTGCAATGCGAAGAACGGCCGATCCCCACGCCCAGCGCGCAGCAACTGTTGCTCAGGGTACTGGCTTGCGGGGTGTGTCGTACCGATCTGCACCTGTTCGACGGCGAGTTGCCACAAGCGGTTCTGCCCCGCGTGCCGGGGCATGAAATCGTCGGAGAAGTCATCGCCGCAGGCGCCGATGTGGCCGCTGAATGGATTGGCCGGCGGGTTGGCGTGCCGTGGCTGGGCTGGACCTGCGGCGCATGCGTCTTCTGCCGCTCGGGTCGGGAGAACCTCTGCGATCAGGCGCAGTTCACCGGTTGTCAGCTGGATGGCGGCTATGCCGAATACACCGTCGCCGATCAGCGCTTCTGCTTTGAAATCCCGGACACGCTGAGCGACAGTCAGGCGGCGCCGTTGTTGTGCGCCGGCCTGATCGGCTTTCGCGCCTTGCAAATGGCTCAGGGCGCGCAACACCTGGGGCTGTACGGATTTGGCGCGGCGGCACATCTGGCAATTCAGATTGCCCGCGGTCGCGGGCAACAGGTCTACGCCTTTACCCGAGCGGATGACCACGAAGGCCAGGCCTATGCACGCACCCTCGGCGCCGAATGGGCTGGCCCTTCGGATCAGCCACCGCCCCATGCGCTGGACGCCAGCCTGATCTTTGCGCCCGTCGGGGCGCTGGTGCCACTGGCGCTGTCCGCCACCGTCAAGGGCGGCTGCGTGATTTGCGCCGGCATCCACATGAGCGATATCCCCGCCTTTCCCTATCGTTTGCTGTGGGGCGAACGCAGCGTACGCTCCGTGGCCAACCTGACCCGTGAAGACGGCACCGCGTTTTTTGCGCAGCTGCAGCACACACCCGTGCATTGCGACGTCACCCGATTTGCCCTGGAGGACGCCAATCAGGCGCTGACGTGTCTACGTAGCGGGCACTTCAACGGCGCCGTCGTGCTGACGCCCTGAGACTCTGCGGGAGGCGCCCGACGCCACTGATTGACAACGTCCTGTTCGCCCCCGTCACCACTCGGCCGGTACAAACCGGTTACGTCCCGTCGTCTTGGCGTTATACAGCGCCTGATCGGCCACCTCGATCAAACCTGGCACGTGATCCAGTTGTGCCCCCGATGCTGCCGCAATCCCGATGCTCACGGTCACACGCCCGACCGGGCTGGAGGCGTGCGCAATATGCGCTTGCGCCAGACGATCAAGGATCAGTTGCGCGACGACCGTTGCACCGGCACCGTCGGTGTCCGGCATGATCACCGCCATTTCTTCTCCGCCATACCGCGCCAGCAGATCCGACGGGCGCCGTACGCAACCCTCGAGGATTCTGCCGACCTTCTGCAGACAAGCATCGCCGGCGACATGCCCGAATGAATCGTTGAACAGCTTGAAGTAATCGATATCGATCATCAGCAACGCCAGTGTCGTGCCGTCACGTTGGGCGCGCCGGGCTTCCATGGCGAGGCTCTCATCGAAGCAGCGCCGGTTGGCCAGACCCGTCAAGGCATCCTTCATCGCCAGCAACTCAAGCTGGCGATTGGATGAGAGCAACTGCTGCTGCGTGCCACGCAATTGATCTTCAGCCCTGGTACGCCGGCGGATATCCAGCATCAGGCACCAGCCGATCAGCCCGGTAAGCCCCAGCAATCCCGTGACCACCACAGCCGACAACCAGGCTTCCATGCGCCACGCCGCGAGGGCCTCGCGCTTGCCGAGAGCAACGGTGGTGATCAGCGGCAGCCGGTCGCTCTTGCGGAAGGCGTAAAGCCGCTCGACGCCGTCCAGGCTGGAGGTAAACGACGCGGTGCCGACGGATCGATCGACCAGATACTTCGCATAGATCGGCGACTTGGAAAAGTTGCGCCCCATGTCCTGCTCGCGGAAGGGATAGCGCACAAGCAACGTACCGTCGGTATAAGACAAGCCAATGGCGCCCTCCTGCCCCACATCGATCTTGCCGAACAGGCGCAGAAAGTTTTCGACCCCCAGCGTCACCGCCACCACCCCGGCAAACTCGCCGTGCGCATCGTTGAAACGGCGGCTGACGGTAATCACCCACTCCTGATTGGAGCGGCTCTGGATCGGCGGACCGATAAAGGTCTCGCGGCTCGGATCGTCGCGATGATGGATGAAGTAGGCGCGATCACGGCTGTTGGCCCCGGCCGGAATCGGTCGGTTGGACGACATCAGCCAGCGGCCCTGATTGTCGTAGATGGTGATGCCGCTGAGCTGCGGCATCAGCGGCTCCTGACGGTTGACCAGTGCGCTCAGACGCTGGATCTGCGCGGGGCCACTGCCTTCGGTTTCCAGACGTTCGACGAGTCCGAGCAGCAGCAACGAACTCTGGCGCACGATCCCTTCGGAATACGTCGCCAGCGCCTGGGTCAGGTTCAAGCCATGAACGTTGACTTCCTCCAGCGCACGCTCGCGAGAGGCCAGCACTTTCCATACCGTCAGCGACGCGAGGGAACAGCCGATCACCAACAACAACAGCACTACCAGGCGGGTATCACGCTTCACATCACTACCTTTGGGAAAATCCGGTTTCCGTTCTTGCGGCGGGTCGACCGACTCGATGACTACAGCCGCTTGTCCTTGTCGCGGGCAAGGATACAAGTCGCACGGGCTTGCTGCAGCAACAGAATAGGTGGCGCAAAAAAACACGCCGCAGACTTCAGAAAAGCCATCGCGCCTGGGGAAACGATGACAAGCATGCCAGACCAAACCATCGCCAGGCTTTCAGGACTGGACGGCTGAAGAGCGGCAGAAGCCAACTTTCTGACGCCTGTTTCACGACCCTTGGCCGAAGATTTGCCAAGCAAAAAAAATTGGCACTTTTGCACAACAAGTTGACATCCAAAAGCATGCCACGGGCGACCGATATCATTAGAGTATGCGCCCTTAAAAAGGAAAGGACTCTTGATGACTCAGTCACTCTCACGGCGCGTTGTGGCGATTACCGGCGCCCTGGGGAATCTCGGCGAGACCCTGGCGGACATGGCCGCCGCCCGGGGCGCGGATCTGGTGCTGATCGATCAGGCGACGATTACGCTACCCAGTTCCCATAACCGACTGGTCCTGTCCGGCATCGATCTGACTTCCTTTGCCGATTGCCAGGACGTCGCCCACCAGATCAATCGCTACTTCGGGCGCCTCGATGCATTGGTAAACGGCGCTGGCGGTTACGCGTGGGAGCCATTGCTCGGTGGTGCGATAGAGGCTTGGGATCGGCTCTACTCGCTGAACCTGCGAACCGCCTTGAATGCCAGCAAAGCCCTGCTGCCATTGCTGCTGCAATCCTCGGCGGGGCGCATCGTCAATATCGGCGCGAGCATGGCGGCCAGGGCCGGACTGGGGATGGGTGCTTACGCTGCGTCGAAATCCAGCGTACTGCGCCTGACCGAAAGCCTCGCCGAAGAGCTCAAGGACATGAGCATCACGGTCAATGCCGTGCTACCGAGCGTGCTCGACACCCCGCAAAACCGTGAGGCCATGCCCGACGCCGAGCACCAGCGCTGGGTGACACCCGCGCAGCTGGCGGCGGTCATTCTGTTTCTGATTTCGGAACAGGCGTCTGCGGTCACCGGCACCGGCATTCCGGTGATCGGGCGCATGTAGGGTCTACTGACGCCGCGCGCCTTGGCGACGTCGCTTTCTTCACCTTTCGGAAAAGCAAGATCACCGGATGACCGGACTTCCCCTCCCCCCATGCGACCCGCCACTTCCAGCGCTGCTTTCGTGAACCACGTCCTTGATGTCGCCGAGCAACACGGCTGCGATGGCGACTGGCTGTTGCAGCAGACCGGACTCTCACGCGAGCAGTTGTCCGATTCGATTGTGCGCATTCCCATGCGCCAACTGCGGACCTTGCTGGAACTGGCGGCGCGCAGCAGCAACCTGCCGCATTTCGGTCTGCTGGTCGGCGCCGCCGTGCGCCCCGGCACCTACGGCGTACTGGGTTACGTGCTGATGACCAGTGCGACGCTCGGCGAGTCGCTGAACATGATTCTGCGGTTCGGCAAGATCGTTTACGACAGCCCGTCCAGCCAGACCCGGATCGTCATCGGCGACGGCCGCGTGACCCTCGAAGACCAACGCATCAGTGAGCTGGAGCCTTACTGCGCCCTGCATCAGGAAACGTTAATGGCCGGCTGGGCGGCGTTCGGCCGCTGGTTGATCGCCAGTAACTCGCCGATGCTGGAGGTCAGAATGAGGCACCCGGCGCTCGGCGAGCCGGCACTCTACGAAGCGATTTTTGGTTGTCCGGTGCAGTTCGAAGCCGGGAGCAACGCGCTGGTGTTCGCCGAATCGACCCTCTCGTCACGCATCCAGGGCGCCGACCCACGCATGCATCGCAGCATGCTGCTGGAGGCCGACTGGCAGCTCTGTCTGTCGTACCCGGCATTTTCCGTGACCGACCGCTTGCGTGCCTTGCTCACCGAACAGTTGCCGACCGGCGATTTCAGCTTGAAAAGCCTGGCCCGGCAGCTGGCGATTTCGCCGCGCACCTTGCAGCGAAAACTGGCGGCGGAAGGGGAAAACTTCAATCAGGTGCTGGAAACCATGCGCATGGAACTGGCCGACCATTACCTGCGCCGCACCGAGACCAGCATCATGAACATCGCCCTGATGCTGGGTTACTCGCAGGCCAGTTCTTTCAGCCATTCCTTCCGTCAGGCTCGCGGGATTTCGCCGGTGGATTACCGCAAGTTGCTGCGCGCCAGATAAGCCCGATCACGGCTTCAGTTGCAGCAGCGGCTGACCCTTTTTCACCACATAGGTCGCCAGTTCCACGCCTTGGTCCTGACCGACGTTCCTCGCCACATGAGCAACACCTGCCGGGATGAACAGTGAGTCGCCGGCCTTTAGCGTGACCGCCGGGCGCCCCTCCAGTTGATACTCCAGCGTGCCGCTGAGCACGTGCGCCACTTCGACACCCGGATGCGCATGCCGCGGCGCGGTGACACCCGGGTCGAAATCGATACGTGCCTGTATCACCTCGCGATCCGCGTCGCCCAGGTCCTGACGAATCAGGTCGGTACGGCTCAAGCCCTGCTGCCAGCTCATGGCTTGAGCGTCCGCCGCTTGCACCAGATCGGTGAATGAAATCAGTGCGGCCACAGTGGCCAGAATCAGTGTGCGTTGCATGCAGTTGCCCTCTCGACAGTGGTGGTGTGAAGGCCTGCACTGTGACTGCCGGGTGTAGCGGCCATGTGTCGAAAAACCCGGGGTTGGTCTCGCTGTGTATCGTGCGCAACGCCGAATACACGGCCATACAAAGCACACCGGCTGTGTATCTCAGTGTGTACAGACGCCCCGGCGATACATGAACTTGAATCACCGCGCTTTTTCGACATGGGCCAGATACGTCCCGGCGTTCAAATGCCTGCAAGGTTTGGCGGGTTCAGCCCGCACCTGCCCCCGACAGGATTGCCAAGGAGACTTCAGCATGAAAAACGCAGCATTCAACCGTATGCACATCTTCGCCGTGGCGCTGTTCGGCGCGCTGGCGGCGACTCAAATGCCAACGGCCGCCGCCGCGCAGCCGGCACCCGGCGACCACCGCGTCAGCTATGCCGCCCCCTCGCCGTTCGGCCCGCTCAAGCATGTGCAGGCCGGCCTGCTGGATGTGGCCTACGCCGAAACCGGTCCGGCGCAGGGGCCGGTGGTGATTCTGCTGCACGGCTGGCCGTACGACATTCACAGTTATGACGGGGTCGCGCCATTGCTCGCCGCCAAGGGTTATCGGGTGTTGATGCCGTATGCGCGGGGGTATGGCGACACGCATTTCCTCTCGGACCAGACACTGCGCAACGGTCAACCGGCGGCACTGGCCAGCGACGTGGTCGACTTCATGGATGCACTGAATATCCAGCAAGCGGTGCTCGGTGGTTACGACTGGGGCGCGCGTTCGGCGGACATCGTTTCGGCGTTGTGGCCAGAGCGGGTCAAGGCATTGGTCTCGGTCAGCGGCTACCTGATCGGCAATCAGGCTGCCGGGCAGAATCCATTGCCGCCCAAGGCCGAATTGCAGTGGTGGTATCAGTTCTACTTTGCCACCGAACGAGGCCGTGACGGCTACCGGAAAAACACCCACGACTTCGCCAAACTGATCTGGCAGCTCGCCTCGCCGAAGTGGGCGTTCGATGACGCCACGTTCGACCGCAGCGCCAAAGCGCTGGAGAACCCCGATCACGTCGCGATCACCGTGTTCAACTACCGCTGGCGTCTGGGCCTGGTGCAGGGCGAACCGCAGTACGCGGCGCTGGAACAGAAACTCGCCAGCGCCCCGTCGATCAGCGTGCCGACCATCACCCTCGAGGGCGATGCCAACGGCGCGCCGCACCCGGCGCCCGAGGATTACGCCAAGCGTTTCACCGGCAAGTACCAGTTCCGCCTGATCAACGGCGGCATCGGCCACAACCTGCCGCAGGAAGATCCGCAGGCGTTTGCTCAGGCGGTGATCGACGCCGATCACCTCTGAGACCGAAGGCAGAAAACGCCACGGTCTATTTGACCAGGCGTTTTTCCCTGGACGGTCGATAACCGAAAAACGCGCTGTAGCACTTGCTGAAATGGCTCGGCGAAACGAAACCACAGGCCACCAGCACTTCCATCTGCGACAGCTCGGTGTGCTGCAACAGGCGCCGGGCTTCAGTGATGCGCAATTCCAGGTAATAGCGTTGCGGCGTGGTGCCCAACTGCTCCTTGAACAAACGCTCCAGCTGTCGCCGCGAGCGCCCGGCGTACACCGCCAGTTGCTCCAGCTCCAGCGGCTCTTCGAGGTTGGCGTCCATCAGCTTGACCACCTCGCGCAACGGTGCACTGACGCAAAGGTTTTCATCCGGTTTGATCCGCCGATACCGCGACTCCTCGAACGCCAGGATGTCCTCGATACCTTCGACCAGCGCCTTGCCGTGCAGGCCCTTGATCCAGTCCAGCGCCATATGGAAAGCCCCGGACGGACTCGCCGCCGTGAGCCGGTCGCGATCGATCACATAAGGCTCGCTGCTGACCTGGGTGGCCTTGGCAATTTCCGTGAGCGCCGGACGGTGTTCCGGATGAATCGCGCAACGGTAACCATCGAGCAGGCCGGCGCGGCCGAGAAACCACGCACCGTTCCACAAACCGGCCAGACTGACCCCGCGCTCCGGCGCCGAGCGCAGCAGGCTGATCAACTCCTCGCTCGCCTTCAGCTCAGTGCGGTAGCCGCCGCACACCACCAGCAAGTCCAGATCCGCAAGGCTGGCGGCGTCAATCCGCGCATCCGGGCGAATCACCAACCCCAGGTCGCTGATCACCTCACCCTCGCCCAGCCCGAACGTGCGCGAGCTGAACAGTCCGGCGCGCAACAGGTTGGCGGTGATGATCGTGTCCAGCGCCTGGGTGAAGGCC
Source organism: Pseudomonas sp. m6p (assembly GCF_055760375.1). Lineage (NCBI taxonomy): Bacteria > Pseudomonadati > Pseudomonadota > Gammaproteobacteria > Pseudomonadales > Pseudomonadaceae > Pseudomonas > Pseudomonas sp. m6p. The sequence continues at coordinate 1,944,986 of NZ_CM147084.1, read as the reverse complement.
GGCAGCGAAAAATGCTCCAGCAACAGAAAACCGGTGCGGGTGATGCGGGTCTCGGCGGCTTGCTCATTCAGATAGCGGAGGTTTTTGCCCTTCATGCCTCCGCTGAATTGACGTCGTTCGATCAAGGTCTGGCCCATCGGTCATGTTGTTATGCGCCGATAGTTGGCTTGATGGGCCAAAGAGTCAATCACGCTTGCGGCTGATGACTGGTCACGCAGTGAATCCCGCCGCCACCGGCAGCGATCGCATCGATGTTCAGCAGCTCGACTTTGCGCTCCGGGTACAGCTTCGACAACAAGTCGCAAGCCTTCTGATCGGCTGCCTTGTCGCCGAATTCCGGGGCGATGATCGCGCCGTTGATTACGAAGTAGTTGATGTAACCGGCGGCGAAGTCCGGGTTGTTCTGGTTGAACTTGCTTTTGCGCGGCTTGAGCGGAGGCGAAATCGTGTGGATCTGCAGCGGGCGACCGTCAGCGTCGGTGGCTTTCTTGAGAATTTCCAGGTGCGCCAGCGTGACCTGGTGATCGTAGGACTGCGGGTCGGTGTCGAGGTTGACGATCACCACGCCGGGCCTGACGAACCGCGCATAGAAATCAACGTGGGCGTCGGTGATGTCTTTGCCCTTGATCCCCGGCAGCCAGATGATTTTGCGCAGGCCCAGGCGCTCCTTCAATTCAGCCTCGACATCGGCCTTGCTCCAGCCGGGATTGCGGTTGCTGTTGATCCAGCTGCTTTCGGTCATGATCCCGGTGCCGTGGCCGTCGACTTCGATGCCGCCACCCTCGCCCACCAGCTCGCTGCGCAGGTATGTCGCCTGTGCATCGGCGGCCACTCGCGCGGCGATTTTCGCGTCCTTGTTATGCCGCTGCTTGTTGCCCCAACCGTTGAAATTGAAGTCCACGGCGCCGAGTCCGCCCTTGTCGTCGATGACGAAATTGGCGCCGATGTCGCGCATCCAGATATCGTCGAGCGCGGCGGTCACGTAGGTGACGTTGCCGGTGCCGCAATACTCTTCGGCGAGGCTGCGTTCGCCACTGCGACATAACACCGTGACTGGTTCATAACGGGCAATGGTGCGGGCAATCCGGCCCAGCGCTGCCTGCACATCCGCGGTGAAATCTTCCCAGATCGCTTCCTGTGCGCCGAAAGCGATGAAGGCGCGCTCATGCGGGTCGCCCTCGTCGGGCATGAACCAATCCCCCGTGCTGGCCGCCAGCAGTTTGCCGGGTGCCAGGCCAAGGCCCATGACCGCGGCGCTGATACCTGCAGCGACCGATACCTGTTTGATGAACTCACGACGCGTCGACATAACGGGCTTTCCTGAAAGGGGCCGGCGACCGGGCGCCGGCCGTTGAATCATGGGTGGGTGGCGGTTTTGAATTTGGTCCAGGTGCGCATGCGGGCGCGCATATCAGCCTGAGGAATGTCCTTGCCCGGGATCAATCGAGCATAGGTCGCCTCGTCAAGGTAGATGTCCGGGTTATTGCGCATCGCCGCGTCGACGCTGGCCCGTGCCTTGGCGTTGGAAGTCGGGTAACCGGTGAAATTACTGATCGCCGCCATGTTCTCCGGGCGCATCACGAAGTTGATGAAGGCGTAGGCGTATTCCGGGTGTTGCGCATCGACCGGAATCGCCATGGTGTCCATCCACACCGTGGTGCCTTCGCGCGGGATGCGGTACTCGAAGCGGGTGCTCTTGCCAGCGCTGTCCGAGGTGCGCTGGGCCTGGGTCATGTCGCCGCTGTAACCCAGCGACAGGCACAGGTTGCCGTTGACCAGATCGGTCACCGGTTGCGACTGAAACTTGCGCACGTACGGTCGCAGCTTCATCAGCACCTCACTGGCCGCCGCCAGATCCGCCGGTTTCGCGCTGCGCGGGTCTCGGCCCAGATAATTGAGCACGACTGCCAGCACTTCATCCGGCGAGTCGATCAACGAAATGCCACAGTCGGCAAACTTCGCGGCCAGCTCCGGTTTGAACAGCATGTCCAGGCTATTGACGGGGGCATCGGCCATGCGCTGTTTGATCTGCGCTGCGTTGTAAGTCAGGCCGATGGTGCCCCAGGTGTAGGGCACGGTGGCCTGGCTGGAATGTTCGTAATGGCTGCGCAGTTTCTGCAAACCGGGCTCGATGTCGGCCAGCGCTGTCAGCTTCGATTGATCCAGCGGCATCAGGCTGCCGGCACGCATCAGGCGCTCGGCCACGGTGTCGCCGGGGAAAATCAGGTCATAGCCGCTGCCACCTGAAAGCATCTTCGCTTCGAGGGTTTCACTGCCGTCCATGACGTCGTAGATCACCTTGATCCCGGTTTCGGCGGTGAAGCGGCTCAGGGTGTCTTCGGCAAAATAATCGGCCCAGTTGTACAGCCGCAGGGTTTTGTCCTCGGCATGCAGCGACGGGATCACGCAAATCAATGTCAAGCCCAGAACACCGAGCAGTCGTTGGTGGTGCGAAGCCATGTTCAAACCCCTTGAGTGGTCCAGCGTGCGTGAAGGTGTTGGCCGTCCTGACTGAGCAGCGCGCCATACATGTCCGGGCGCCGGTCGCGGTAAATGCCCCAGCTCAGGCGCTCTTCGCGCATCGCGTCGAGATCGAGGCTGTGCACCAGCACGCCAGTGCTGTCGCGGTCGGCTTCGGCCAGCAACTTGCCCTTGTGATCGCTGATGAACGACGAACCGTAGAAGTTCATCTGCAGCGCCTGATCGGTGCTCGCCACTTCTCGCCCGACCCGGTTGGCCGCCACCACCGGCAGCAGGTTGGCGGCGGCATGGCCGCGCATGGTCATCTGCCAATGGTCGCGAGAGTCCAGCGCCGCGCAACCCGGCTCGGAGCCGATAGCCGTGGGAAACAGCAACACTTCAGCGCCCATCAGCGCCAGACAACGCGCGGTCTCGGGAAACCATTGATCCCAGCAGATGCCCACGCCGAGGCGGCCGAACGCGGTGTCCCAGACTTTGAAGCCGCTGTCGCCGGGGCTGAAATATTCCTTCTCCTGATAGCCGATGGCGTTGGGGATGTGGGTCTTGCGATACACCCCCGACAGACGCCCGTCGGCATCGGCCACGCTCAGCGAATTGAAGTAGGCATTGCCAGCCTTTTCGAACCAGCTCAGCGGCAGCACCACGCCCAGCTCTTTGGCCAGCGCGGCGAAACGCTGCAGCAGGCGGCTGTCGCGATACTCTTCGGCCAGCGCCAGATGTTTGTGGCTCTGTTCGATGCAGAAATACGGGGTGGCGAACAGCTCCTGCAACAGGATCACCTGCGCGCCCTTCGCGGCGGCCTCACGCACCAGTTGCTCGGCCTGATCGAGGTTGCGCGGCAGGTCCCAGGTGCACGGCATCTGAGTGGTGGCGATGGTCAGATGGCTCATCGCTCAACCCTCCACTGGCCAGGCGGGTTGCTGCTGGGTGATGCAATGCACCCCGCCGCCGCCATGGGCCAGATGATTGATGCGCACCGGCACCACTTCGCGTCCGGGGAAGGCCTGCGCCAGCACTTTCGCCGCCGCCTCGTCGGCCTCGATGCCGTAGGCCGGCATGATGATCGCGCCGTTGGCGATGTAGAAATTGGTGTACGAAGCGCAGAACACTTCGGCTTCGGTATCCACGGCTTCGCTGGCTTCGAACAGTTCGATCAGCTCGAACTTGCGCCCCTGAGCGTCGGTCGCCAGCTCCAGAGCGCGGCGGTTTTCGCGCACCACTTCGGCGTACACCGAGTGCTGGTCGTGGGTCGCATCCACCAGCAACACACCGGGACGGGCGAAGGCGCAGACGCCATCGACGTGGCCATCAGTCATGTCGCCGGTGACGTAATCAGGATCGCCCGGCAGCCAGATGGTTTTCTTCACGCCGAGCAAGCGACTGAAGATTTCTTCCATTTCAGCCTTGCCGATGTCCGGGTTGCGATTGGGATTGAGCAACACCGACTCGGTGGTGATGAGCGTCCCCTCGCCATCAACGTGAATCGCCCCGCCTTCGTTGCTCAACGGCGTGCCAAAGCATTCCAGCCCCAGGTGATTGAGTGCACGGCGTGCCAGGCTTTCGTCCAGCTCGTGCGCCGACTTGCCGCCCCAGGCATTGAAGCGCCAGCTGACACCGGCCAGTCCTTGTTGCGGGTGGCAGACAAAGCTCGGGCCAGAGTCGCGGCACCAGCTGTCGTTGACCGCCAACGGGATCAGCTCGATGTTCGGTCCGCACAGCGCTTTGGCGCTCGCTAGCGCCGACGGATCGACGACCATTTTCACCGGCTCGAAACGGGCGATGGCGTTGGCGACTCGGGCGAAATCCTCTTGCACCTGCGGCAAAGTCACACGCCATCCCGATTCCCACAGCGCCTGATTGTGCGGCCAGACCATCCAGGTGGCAGCGTGGGTGGCCCACTCCGCCGGCATCATCCAAGCGCTGTTTTTATTGTCATTGTGCTGCATGATAAGTCTCGTAAGTTAAGCCAATGTGTTCACGCCGACCATGCTACGGACGCGCAAACAGGCAAACAAACGATGGATTTTGCGCAGAAATGATTAGAGGAACTTATCTATATGCTTAAACACTGGCCACCGCTCAGCTCTCTGCGCGGCTTCGAAGCGGCAGCTCGCCTCGGCAGTTTTCACAAGGCTGCCGATGAGTTGCACCTCACCCAATCGGCAATCAGCCAGCAGATCCGCAGCCTTGAGGCGTACCTCGAACAGCCGCTGTTTTTTCGCAGCGGACGCAGCGTCGCCCTGACCGATGCCGGCCACGATTTGCTCAGCACTACTCAGGCGATGTTGCAGCAACTGGCGGTCGGCATCCGGCGTCTGGGGCAATACCAGAAGCCCAATCAACTGGTGCTCAACACCACGCCAGCCTTCGCCCGACATTGGTTGTTGCCGCGTCTGGCGGATTTTCGCGCTCGATATCCAGAGGTGGACCTGTGGATCTACAGCACCGATGAAGTGCCGGACATGGCCACGCAAACCATCGATCTGGCAGTGCGCGACGACATCAGCTCGCAGGCTGAATGCAGCTTCAAGGTGCTGCATGCCGACCGCCTGTTTCCGGCGTGTCATCCAAGCGTTTTGGCGCAGCCTGCCGCGCAGCGCACCACCCTCCACGGTGAGCGGGAAATGGACTGGAGCCATTGGGCAGTGGAAGCCGGGGTCGATGTCGGGCAGCAGGATCAGGGGCTGAATTTTTCCGATCCGGGCTTGTTGCTCGATGCCGCTGCGGCGGGGTTGGGGATCGCGCTGGTCAGTCAGTTGCTCAGCCACCAGGCGCAGCAAAACGGACTGTTGCTGCCCCTGGTGGAGCAAACCATTCGCGGCCCGAACTGGGCGCTGCTGACCCATCGCGACAGCGAGAATGACCCGATGGCGCGATGCTTCAGTGAATGGCTGATCAATCAACTTGGCGAGTCATGAGCGGCGCATGTTGCGCCATCAGCTCGACGATCCAGTCAATGAACACCCGCAGCTTCAGGCTGACATGCCGGTTCGGCGGGTACGCCACGTAGAGCGGCATCGGCTCGAGTTGCCAGTCCTCGAACAGCGGCACCAACTCGCCCCGAGCCTGATGTGCGTGCGACATGTACCTGGGTAACCACAGCACGCCCATGCCGGCCAGACCTGCCGCAAGGTAAGCGTTGCCGTCATCGACGGCGAGTACGTGGCGGCCCTTGATCTGCAGGTGTTCGCTGCCATTGTGCAAGGCGTAAGGCACGGGTTTGCCGGTGCGCGCCCAGAGAAAGCCGACCACCCGATGATGGGAGTCTTCCAGCTCGCGGGGATGCTGCGGCGTGCCGGCGCGGGCCAGGTAAGTGGGCGCGGCGAAGACACCGAGTTGCAGGTCGGCTACCCGCCGGGCCATCAGTGACTGGTCGAGCAATTCACCGCCGCGCACCACGCAATCGACGTTCTCATCGATGATGTCGACGATGCGGTCACTGACCCCCATGTCGATCTGAATATCCGGATAACGCGCGTGAAACTCAGGCAATGCCGGCATCAGAATCAGTCTCGCCAGCGGGCTCGGCACATCGACGCGCAAGCGCCCTCTGGGCAATGCCGAGGCGCCGGACAAACTGGTTTCGGCGTCGTCCATGTCGGCCAACAGTTTGATCACTCGCTCGTAATAGATCGCACCGTCGGCCGTGACGTTGACCTTGCGCGTGGTGCGGTTGAGCAACTTGACCCGCAGCCGTGCCTCCAACTGCTGCACCAGCTGCGTCACCGTGGTCTTGCTCATGTGCAAAGTCTCGGCAGCCTTGGTGAAACTGCCCGCCTCGACCACCCGGGCGAACGCCTGCATTGCATCGAAACGGTCCACTTCGCGCCCTCTGATTGTTTGGAAAATGCAAACAGTGAACGCCAAGGTTGCGCGTTTATCCCCCTTACGCAAGCCCCTAAAGTCACTCCATCAACAACCACCAAACAATGATGGAGACACCCATGACCCAACGCGACGTCGTTTTCCCGCCTGCCCGCCATGCACTTTATGAGCGTCATCGCTATTCACCGGCCATTCGTTCCAATGGCTTTCTGTTCGTCTCCGGGCAAGTCGGCAGCCGTGAAGACGGTTCGCCCGAGCCGGATCTGCAGGATCAGGTGCGCCTGGCGTTCAACAACCTCAATGCGATCCTTGAGGCCGCCGGTTGCAGCTTCGCCGACGCGGTGGACGTCACGGTGTTCATGATTGATCCGCAAGCGACCTTCGAAACCATCTGGGCCGTGGTCCCGGAATTCTGGGGCAGCGCGCCGTATCCGACGATCACTGCGGTCGGCGTGACCTGGCTGGCCGGGTTTCAGTTCGAGATCAAGGTGATTGCCAGAATCCCCGTGTAGGAGCTGCGGCACGCTGCGATCTTTTGATCTTCAATCGAAATGTAAAGATCGCAGCCTCGTTTCACTCGACAGCTCCTACAGGTGTTTTCGTGGTGACAGCGGCAGTGGGCTGCAGGAAATGTGGAGCAAAACATCGCCGGACAAGCGCGCTGGCCTTTCACGGCGCGGCTGCGTATAACCTGGCCGTTTCGTCTAACCTGATTGAGCGCCCGCGCGCGACACCGCGCCCGGTGGCGCTTAGAATGCGACGCTCATGAAACGGAGATTTCCATGCTCAAACGAACCCTGGCACTGACTGCTGGTCTGGCCCTGTCTTTTTCTGCTTTGGTGGCGCATGCCGCCGATGTGTTGCGGGTCAGTGCAATTCCCGATGAAGCCCCGACCGAATTGCTGCGCAAATTCGAACCACTGGGGGCCTATCTGGAGCAGCAACTGGGCATGAAAGTGCAGTTCGTTCCGGTGGCCGACTACCCGGCAGTGGTTGAAGCGCTGGCGACCGATCGCCTCGACATGGCCTGGCTGGGCGGTTTCACTTTCGTTCAGGCACGCCTGAAGACCGACGCCACCACCCCGGTGATCCCGCTGGTGCAGCGCGAGCAGGATGCGCAGTTCACCAGCAAGTTCATCACTGCCGACCCGAACGTGAAGAGCCTGGCCGACCTCAAGGGCAAGACCTTCGCCTTCGGCTCCGTGTCGTCGACCTCCGGCAGCCTGATGCCGCGTTACTTCATGCTCAAGAACGACAACATCAAGCCTGAAGCCTATTTCAGCCGCGTCGCCTACTCCGGTGCGCACGACGCCACCGTCGCCTGGGTTCAGGCCGGCAAGGTCGATGCCGGTGTGCTGAACGCCAGCGTCTGGCAGAAACTGGTGGACGCCGGCAAAGTTGATACCAGCAAGGTGCACGTGTTCGCCACGACCCCGGCCTACTTCGATTACAACTGGACCGTGCGCGGCACCCTCGACCCGGCGCTGGCAGCGAAGATCAAGAAAGCCTTCCTCGACCTCGACCCGGCCAACCCGGAGCAGAAGAAGATTCTTGATCTGCAGGCGGCCAGCCGTTTCATCGACACCAAGCCCGAGAACTACAAGGGCATCGAGGAAGCTGCTCGCGCCGCCGATCTGTTGAAATGACCCTGAGCCTCAAACAAGGCCGCCTGCACCACGCCAATGGGGTCGACGCACTACGTGGAGTCGATCTGCAGATTGCGGCGGGTGAACAGGTGGCGATCATCGGTCCGTCCGGGGCCGGTAAATCCAGCCTGTTGAACCTGCTCGCCACCGCGTTGCGCCCCAGCAGCGGTGAAATCGAGGTGCTGGGTGAACGCCCCTGGCACCTTTCCGCCCGCCAACGGCAACGTCTGCGCGCACGAATTGGCCTTGTGCATCAGGCCCCACCGCTGCCGCCGCGCCAGCGTGTGGTGACGGCGGTACTGGCCGGCAAGCTCGGGCAGTGGAGTCTGGGCAAGAGCCTGCTCAATCTGCTGCATCCGACGGATATTCCCGGTGCCCGTGCCGCCCTCGCCCGCCTGGATCTGGGCGACAAACTCTTCGCTTACTGCCAGCAATTGTCCGGCGGCCAATTGCAGCGCGTAGGCATTGCCCGGGTGCTGTATCAGGCACCGGAGATTCTGCTGGCGGACGAACCGGTGTCGGCGATGGACCCGGTGCTCGCCGGGCACACCCTGTCGATCCTCTCCCAGCACGCGCGGGCGCATAACGTCACGCTGGTGGCGAGCCTGCATGCGGTGGAGCTGGCGCTGGCGCACTTTCCGCGCATCATCGGCTTGCGCGACGGCCAGATCCTGTTTGACAGCCCTGCCGAGCAGGTCAGCCGCGAAATGCTCGACACGCTGTACGCCAATGAGCAATTGCAAAGCCCGACGACGCCCAGTGCGCCGCTGATTGTGCAGATCCCGCGATGCTGACGGCTGATTCCCGCGACCCGGCCGCCGCGCCGCGACTGCTGCTGACCCTGCTGGCGATTGCCCTGCTATGGCCGGGCATCCAGCTCAGCGAACTGGACCTTGGCGTGCTGCTGCACAGCGACAGCCAGACCGAAATGGGCCGCTTCATCTCCGGGTTCTGGCCTCCGGCGCACGACCACGATTTTCTCCAGTTACTGCTCAAGGCGACCCTGCAAACCCTGGCCATCGCCACCGCCGGCATGGCGTTGGCGTTGCTGCTGGCGGTGCCGGCCAGCCTGATAGCCAGCCGCGCGCTGTCGTTGTCGGCGGCGTCCCGCAGCGGCATTCCCAGTCGGCTCGGGCGCTTGCTGCGTTGGCCGGTGCGCGGACTGCTGATCTTCTTGCGCAGCGTGCCGGAAATCGTTTGGGCGCTGCTGTTCGTGCGTGCTGTCGGCCTCGGCCCGGCGGCGGGTGTACTGGCGATCGCAATCACCTACAGCGGCATGCTCGGCAAGGTCTACGCGGAGATTTTCGAGTCCACCGACCAACGCCCGGCGCATGCCTTGATGCAGGCCGGCAGCGGACGACTCGCGGCGTTCGCCTACGGGATTCTGCCGAATGTCGCGGCGGAGCTGCTGTCGTACACGGTGTATCGCTGGGAGTGCGCGATTCGTGCCTCGGTGGTGATGGGGTTTGTTGGCGCTGGTGGCCTCGGCCAGCAGATCGACCTGTCGCTGCGCATGTTCGCCAGCGGTGAAGTGGCGAGCATGTTGCTGACCTTCCTGATTCTGGTGCTCGGTGCCGACCAACTCAGCCGCCTGCTGCGCTGGAGGCTGACATGAATCGCCTGATCAATCTGCTGCTGATCGTCGTGATTGGCGTCGCGGTGATCGCCTCGTTCGGCTACCTCGAACTCGACCTCGGCGAACTGGGCGGCGCCACCAGCCTCAAGCAAATGGCCGCGTATGCACAACGTTTTCTCAGCCCGGACCTGAGCGCCACGCATTTGCAGGCGATCCTCAAGGGCGCGCTGGAAACCCTCGCCATGTCGGCCCTCGGCACCCTGCTCGCGGCAGTGTTCGGCATTCTCGTCGCGCTGCCTGCGGCCGGGCGTTTCGGCTGGCCGCTGCAAAGCGCCTCGCGCCTGTTGCTTAACGGTTTGCGGGCGATTCCGGAACTGGTGTGGGCGGCGCTGATGGTGCTCGCCGCCGGCCTCGGCCCGAACGCCGGCACCCTGGCGCTGGCCCTGCACACCACCGGCGTGCTCGGTCGACTGTTCGCCGAAGCGCTGGAGAATACCCCGCCAGAACCGGCCGAAGCGATCCGCTTGCAGGGCGGCAATCCCGTGCTTGCCTTCTGCTACGGCACCCTGCCCAACCTCGCCCCGCAATTGCTCGCCTATTGCCTGTATCGCTGGGAAAACAACATCCGCATGGCCAGCGTGCTGGGCTTCGTCGGGGCCGGTGGTTTGGGGCAGATGCTGTATGTCAGCCTCAGCCTGTTTCAGGAAGCGCAGGCGAGCACGGTGATTCTGGCGATGCTGATTCTGGTGCTGGGCGTGGATTCGCTGAGTGCCTGGAGCCGGCAGCGCTGGGTCAAGGCCTGACAGGCAAGCCTCACTGCGCCGTCGCCAACCGATACTGGCGCGGGGTGAATCCGGTCGAGGCCTTGAACTGCCGGGTGAAGGCGCTGTGGTCGGTATAGCCGCACTGCAGCGCCACCTCGGTGATCGGCAACTCGCCGTGCAACAGCCGATGCGCGTGCTCAAGACGCACTTTCTGGATCATCTGCCGCGGCGTCAGGTGGAACACCCGTTTGCAGTAGCGCTCCAGTTGCGCCACTGAAATTCCGGCGATGCGTGTCAGTTCGCTCAGGCTGACGCGCTGATTGAAGTTCGCCCGAATGTACTCGTCCACCGCCGCCAGTCGCTGATACGCCGGATGGGTTTCGCTGGCGGTTTGCAGGTCGACGGAAATGCCCGCCAGGCCAATGATCCGGTTATCACGATCGTACAGCGGACGCTTGTGGGTCAGGCACCAGCCGGGTTCGCGGCTGCCGTACAAATGCAGCTCCAGCTGATCCTCCAGCACCCATCCCTCTTCCAGCACGCGCCGATCCTGCTCGGTGTAGCCCGGGCCAAGTTGCGCCGGAAACACTTCGGCGCTGGTCTTGCCGAGTAACGGTCGCAGGTCTTTCAAACCGCAGCGCTGTACTAGCGTCTGGTTGGCCATGACGTAGCGTGCCTGCGGATCCTTGATGAAGATCGCCGCGTTGGGAATCACGTCAAGCATGGGCAACAGCAGCGCCATGCTGGCGAGCAGATCGTCGAGGCATTGCGCTCGGCTCGCCTCGTTCTGCTGGCTCAGGATCGCAAACGCATTCTGCGTCATGACTGTCACTCCCCACTGTGCGCATTGGCTTGCGCGCAGATTGCCCGATGGCTGGCAGCCTGTCGAGCCGGGCCTTTGCCGTGGGCCATTGTGCTGATTTCGTCATCGACACCGGCAAAAAACATCAATCGCGCAGCGCCTGACAAGTTCACTGTAGCGCCACTGCACGCCCCTCCAACAACCAACAAGAAGGCGACGCTATGACAGGCCAAGGCAAGTTCAAGAAACAACTTTCACTGATAGACCTCACGTTCATCGGACTGGGGGCGATCTTCGGTTCAGGCTGGTTGTTCGCGGCCAGTCATGTGTCGGCCATCGCCGGCCCGGCGGGGATTTTTTCCTGGCTGCTCGGCGGTTTCGCCGTGTTGCTGCTGGGCATTGTCTACTGCGAATTGGGCGCCGCGCTGCCCCGTGCCGGTGGCGTGGTGCGGTACCCGGTTTACTCCCACGGCCCGCTGCTCGGTTACCTGATGGGCTTCATCACGCTGATCGCGTTTTCCAGCCTGGTGGCGATCGAAGTGGTCGCCTCGCGGCAATATGCAGCAGCGTGGTTTCCCGAGTTGACCAAGGTCGGCTCCAGCGACCCGACCGTGCTTGGCTGGTTCGTGCAGTTCGGGCTGTTGTGCCTGTTTTTCCTGCTCAATTACCGCAGCGTGAAGACCTTCGCCATGGCCAATAATCTGGTCAGCGTGTTCAAGTTCATCGTGCCGCTGCTGGTGATCGGCGTGCTGTTCAGCTTCTTCAAACCGGCCAACTTCCAGATGCACGGCTTTGCGCCATTCGGCCTGTCCGGGATCGAAATGGCCGTGTCGGCCGGCGGGGTGATTTTCGCGTATCTGGGCCTGACGCCGATCATTTCGGTGGCCAGTGAAGTGAAGAATCCGCAACGCACGATTCCGATTGCGCTGATCCTGTCGGTGCTGCTCTCCACCGCGATCTACGTGCTGCTGCAGACCGCGTTCCTCGGCGGTATCCCGACCGAAATGCTCGCCAATGGCTGGGCCGGCGTCGCCAAGGAACTGGCCCTGCCGTATCGCGACATCGCGTTGGCACTGGGCGTCGGCTGGCTGGCGTATCTGGTGGTGGCCGATGCGGTGATCTCGCCCAGCGGTTGCGGCAACATCTACATGAACGCCACGCCACGGGTGATCTACGGCTGGGCGCAGACCGGGACCTTCTTCAAGATTTTCACCCGCATCGACGAGAAGTCCGGCATTCCGCGCCCCGCGCTGTGGCTGACCTTTGGCCTGTCGGTGTTCTGGACCCTGCCGTTCCCGTCATGGGAAGCGCTGATCAACGTGGTCTCCGCCGCGCTGGTATTGAGCTACGCCGTGGCCCCGGTGTCGGTGGCCGCCCTGCGCCGCAGCGCGCCGGGCATGCCGCGTCCGTTCCGGGTCAAGGGCATGAGTGTGCTCGGGCCGCTGTCGTTCATCATCGCCGCGCTGATCGTCTACTGGTCAGGCTGGGGCACCGTGTCGTGGTTGCTCGGCCTGCAAATCCTGATGTTCGTCATCTACCTGTTGTGTGGGCGCATGGTACCGACCGCGCACCTCAACCTCGGCCAGCAAGTGCGCTCGTCGGCGTGGCTGATCGGCTTCTACGCGCTGACCATCCTCCTCTCCAAACTCGGCAGCTTCGGTGGTATCGGCGTGCTCAGTCATCCGTTCGACACCGTGATCGTCGCGGTCTGCGCACTGGGCATCTACTACTGGGGCGCGGCCACCGGCGTACCGGCACACCTGATTCGTCTGGAAACCGAAGACGACGAAAGTGAAGCCGCTGAATCCTCCACCCATTCGGCAACGGGCCAACGCCCGGCGCACGCCTGATATTCACTGAAGGGACGCGTTCATGAAACGACTGCACATCATCGACTCTCACACCGGCGGCGAACCCACACGCCTGGTGATGAAGGGCTTCCCCGACTTGCCCGGCAACAGCATCGCCGAGCAGCGCGATGCCTTGCGCGAGGGCCACGATCAATGGCGCCGCGCCTGTCTGCTGGAACCGCGCGGCAACGACGTGCTGGTCGGCGCACTGTACTGTGCGCCGGTCTCGCCGGACGCCACCTGCGGAGTGATTTTCTTCAACAACGCCGGTTACCTCGGCATGTGCGGCCACGGCACCATCGGCCTGGTCAACTCGCTGCATTACCTGGGCCTCATCGAACCGGGCGTGCACCAGATCGACACCCCGGTCGGCCCGGTCAGCGCCACCCTGCACGAGGACGGCGCGGTGACCCTGGGCAACGTCCCGGCGTACCGCTATCGCAAACAGGTGCCGGTGGACGTGCCCGGCCACGGCCGCGTGTTCGGCGATATTGCCTGGGGCGGCAACTGGTTTTTCCTGGTTTCCGAACACTGCCAGGACCTGCAGATGAGCAACGTCGAAGCCCTCACCGATTACACCTGGGCGATGCTCAAGGCCCTCGAAGCCCAGGGCATTCACGGCGAGGACGGCGCGCTGATCGATCACGTCGAACTGTTCGCCGACGATGCCAAGGCCGACAGCCGCAACTTTGTCATGTGCCCGGGCAAAGCCTACGACCGCTCGCCCTGCGGCACCGGCACCAGCGCCAAACTGGCCTGCCTCGCCGCCGACGGCAAGCTCGCCGAAGGCCAGGTCTGGACGCAAGCGAGCATCACCGGCAGCCAGTTCGAAGGGCGCTTCGAATGGCAAGGCGAACGCGTGCGCCCGCTCATTACCGGGCGCGCCTACATGACCGCCGACGCCACCCTGCTGATCGACGAGCAGGACCCTTTCGCGTGGGGCATCTGACCTGCCCCGCTTTTTTAACGATCTGAATGAATCTCCCGAGGAGCTACAACAATGAGCGATAACATCTTCACTGGCTGCATTCCCGCGCTGATGACCCCGTGCACCGCCGCACGCAAACCGGACTTCGACGCCTTGGTCGCCAAAGGTCGCGAGCTGATCGATATCGGCATGAGCGCGGTGGTTTACTGCGGCTCGATGGGCGACTGGCCGCTGCTGACCGAAGCCGAACGTCAGGAAGGTGTGGCGCGTCTGGTGGCCGCCGGGGTGCCAACCATCGTGGGCACTGGCGCGGTCAACAGCCGTGAAGCGGTGTCCCACGCCGCCCACGCTGCAAAAGTCGGCGCGCATGGCCTGATGGTGATTCCACGCGTGCTGTCCCGTGGTGCTTCGGCGACTGCGCAAAAAGCCCACTTCGCCGCCATCCTCAAGGCCGCACCAAACCTGCCGGCGGTGATCTACAACAGCCCTTACTACGGCTTCGCTACCCGCGCCGAGCTGTTCTTCGAACTGCGCCGCGAGTATCCGAATTTGATTGGCTTCAAGGAGTTTGGCGGTGGCGCCGACTTGCGCTACGCCGCTGAAAACATCACCTCGCAGGACGATGCCGTGACCCTGATGGTCGGTGTCGATACGCAAGTGGTGCACGGTTTCGTCAACTGCAACGCCACCGGCGCGATCACCGGCATCGGCAACGCCCTGCCGCGCGAAGTCCTGCAACTGGTGGCGCTGAGCAAACAAGCGGCCAAGGGCGATGCCAAGGCCCGGCGTCTGGCGCGCGAACTGGAAGCGGCGCTGGCGGTGCTGTCGTCGTTCGATGAAGGCTGCGATCTGGTGCTGTATTACAAGCACCTGATGGTGCTCAACGGCGACCGCGAATACGCCCTGCACTTCAATGAAACCGACGCCTTGAGCGATGCCCAGCGTCGTTACGCCGAGACCCAGTACGCGCTGTTCCGTCAGTGGTACAAAAACTGGTCCGCCGAACAGAACCTCGCCTGACCGCAGTCCCTGCCCCGGTGCGGTATCGGGGCTTCACCTCTTTTATCAAGGAAGCGCCATGACTCTGACAGGCCACATGTTGATAGGCGGCCAAGCCATTGCCGGCAGCCGTGAAGCGATCCGTGCGATCAATCCCGCCACCGATGCGGTGCTGGAACCCGCGTACGCCGGGGGCAGCAGCGAGCATGTCGAACAGGCCTGCAAACTCGCGTGGCAAGCGTTTGATCCATATCGCGAGACATCCCTCAGTGCTCGCGCCGAATTTCTCGAAACCATCGCCAATGAGATCGAAGCCCTCGGCGATGCGCTGATTGACCGCGCCGTGGCCGAAAGCGGCCTGCCGCGCGCACGTATTCAAGGCGAACGCGGACGCACCTGCGGACAATTGCGCACTTTTGCCCGCACCGTCCGTGCCGGCGAATGGCTGGACGTGCGGGTCGATCAGGCACAACCACAACGCCAGCCACTGCCCCGTTCTGATCTGCGCCAGCGGCAGATCGCGCTGGGGCCGGTGGCCGTGTTTGGTGCGAGCAATTTTCCGCTGGCGTTCTCCGTGGCGGGCGGCGACACCGCTTCGGCGCTGGCCGCCGGTTGCCCGGTGATCGTCAAGGCGCACAGCGCGCATCCCGGCACAAGCGAACTGGTCGGCCAGGCGCTGACGCGCGCGGTGAAAAAGTGCGCGTTGCCCGAAGGTGTGTTCTCCCTGCTGTTCGGTTCCGGCAATGAAGTGGGAATTGCGTTGGTCAGTGATTGGCGCATCAAGGCTGTGGGCTTCACCGGCTCGCGCAGTGGCGGCCTCGCCCTGAGCCGAGCGGCGCAAGCGCGGCCGGAACCGATTCCGGTGTACGCGGAAATGAGCTCTATCAATCCGGTGCTGCTGTTTCCCGCAGCGCTTGCTGCTCGCGGTGAGGCGTTGGCGCAGGGTTTTGTCGCCTCGCTGACTCAGGGTGCCGGGCAGTTCTGTACCAATCCCGGGCTGGTCATCGCTCACCAAGGGCCGGCGCTGGACAGTTTCATCGCCACCGCCGCCGAAGGGGTCCAGCGCAGCCCGGCGCAGACCATGCTTACGCCGGGGATCTTCCGCGCCTATTCGAGCGCAGTCGCCGCGTTGGCCGAACATCCGCAGGCGCAACACGTGGCGAGCGGTCTAGCGGCTGAAGGGCCGAACCAGTGCCAGACGCAATTGTTCATGACCCAGGCGCAGGACTTCCTCGCCGACGCACGCCTGCAAGGTGAAATCTTTGGTGCCGCATCGCTGATCGTACAGTGCGCCAACGACGATGAAATCCGTCAGGTCTGCGAACACCTCGAAGGCCAGTTGACCGCCACGCTGCAACTGGATAACGCTGATCTGGATCGCGCCCGGGCCTTGTTGCCGACACTGGAACGCAAGGCCGGACGTTTGCTGGTCAATGGCTGGCCGACCGGGGTCGAAGTGTGTGACGCGATGGTGCATGGCGGGCCGTTCCCGGCGACGTCGGACGCGCGCAGCACCTCGGTCGGCACCGCGGCGATTCTGCGTTTCCTGCGCCCGGTGTGCTATCAGGACTTCCCTGACGTTTTGCTGCCGCTACCGTTGCAACAGGCAAATCCGCTGCACTTGCGGCGCTTGCTCGACGGCCTGAGGGAAGCCTGAACATGCCCGACAACCTCACAGCGGACCACGCCGATATCGCGGTGATCGGTGCCGGCATCATCGGCGTCGCCTGCGCTCTGCAACTGGCGCGTCAGGGTAAACGGGTGGTAGTCATCGACAAGCAGCCGCCCGGTCATGGCGCCTCGTTCGGCAACGCCGGACACTTGGCCACTGAGCAGGTGTTTCCGATTGCCGACGCGTCGATCCTCAAGCGTCTGCCGGCGATGCTGATGGACCCGATGGGCCCGCTGCGCCTGGACTGGAAATACCTGCCGTGCGCCGTGCCGTGGTTCACCCGTCTGTTGCTGAACCTGCGCCCGGCGCCGTTTCAGCGCACCGTAGCCGGCTTGCGCGCGCTAAATGAAAGCAGCCTCGACGCCTGGAAGCGCTTGCTGCACAGCATCGCCCGCCCCGACCTGCTCAAGGAGGACGGCTCGCTGCTGGTCTTCGAGCGCGTCGAATCGCGACAAGCCGTCGACGCCTTGCAGGCGCGCATGCGTCAGCAACAGGTGCCGGTGGATTTCTGGTCGGCCAGCGCCGTGCGAGAAAGTGCGCCGCAGCTCAGCGAACAGATTCAGGGCGGATTGTTCTACCCGCGCACCGGGCACTTTCTCGACCCGTATCAGGTGGTGTGTGAACTGGTGAGTGCGGCGAAAACGGCCGGCGTGCAGTTCATTCAGCAGGAAGTTCAGGGCGGCCAGTTGCAGGCGCATGGCGTGTCGTTGCTTACCGATCAGGGGCGTTTCAGCGCGCGGCAGGTGCTGATCGCCTGTGGTGCGCATTCGGCGAAGCTCACCGCCGCGCTGACCGGCAAGCAGGTGCCGCTGGACACCGAACGCGGCTATCACCTGATGTTGCCGCACGAGCACGGGCGCCTGCCGTTTGCGGTGACGTCACTGGAGCGCAAGTTCATCATGACGCCAATGACCGGCGGTCTGCGCCTGGCCGGTACCGTGGAGTTCGCCGGCCTGCAGCGCCCGCCGTTCATGCAGCGCGCCTGGCAGTTGCACCGTTTGAGCAAAGGTTTGTTCCGTCATGATTTGAGCGCGGAGGACGCGACGCCGTGGATGGGCTTTCGCCCGTCGCTGCCGGACTCGCTGCCGGTCATCGACCAGGTTTGCGACGGCAAGGTGCTGCTCGCCTTCGGTCATCAGCATTTGGGTCTGACGCAGGCGGCGGTGACGGCGCAGATGGTCGCGCAGCTGATATCCCCTTCGGCAAACGCTGGCTTGCCGGCACAGGAGGCCTATCGACTGGATCGTTTCTGAGATACCGATGAAACGTTTTTGGTTTCATACTGAGCGCCGACCTTGGCCCCGCGCATATGGAACCGACGATGACCTCAGCAATGGATACCCCCGAGCCGCAAGCGATCTGCAACCCCATCACCAGCAGCGCGATCTTCATCGTCGCCACGTTACTGCCCGGGAGCGACGCCGCCAGTCAGGTGCGCGGCTGGTGCGGCGACATCGCCGCCCTCACCCGTTCGGTCGGCAAACGTGTGCCCAACGGCAACTTGTCATGTGTCTGCGGTTTCAGCGCCAGCGCCTGGGACTCCCTGTTCGGCAGCCCGCGCCCGGCCTCGCTGCATCCGTTTCGTGAGTTCGGCGTCGAGGGCCGCCGTGCGGTGGCGACGCCGGGGGACATTCTGCTGCACATCCGTGCCGAGCAGATGGACCTGTGTTTCGAACTGGCTACGCAGTTGTGCAGCGCACTCAACGGCGCAATCACGGTAGTCGATGAGGTGCAGGGTTTCCGCTACTTCGACATGCGCAGCATCATCGGTTTCGTTGATGGCACCGAGAACCCGGTGGGCCGCAAGGCCGATCACTTCACGCTGATCGGCAACGAAGATCCGGCGTTCGAATCCGGCAGCTATGTGCTGGTGCAGAAGTACCTGCACAAGATGGAGGCCTGGAATGCACTGAGCGTCGAAGCTCAGGAAAAGGTGATCGGCCGCACCAAGCTGGCTGACATCGAACTCGGTGAGGAGGTCAAGCCGAGCAACTCCCACAGCGCCCTGACCACCATCACCAAGGACGGCCAGGAGCAGAAGATCCTGCGCGACAACATGCCGTTCGGCCGCCCGGGGGCTGGCGAGTTCGGCACTTATTTCATCGGTTACGCGCGCTCGCCGGAACCGATCGAGCAGATGCTGGAGAACATGTTTGTCGGCAAACCCGTCGGCAACTACGACCGTTTGCTGGACTTCAGCACGGCGGTTACCGGAGGATTGTTTTTTGTACCGTCAGCCGACTTGCTCGAAGACCTCGCGGAGCGCGAGCCCGAGCAGGCGTGACACCGTAGCGCCACGCCCGCCCGTCACTCAGTGTGGCGCGCGCGGGATGGTTTTCAGCAGGTCTTCCGGGCTGATGTGGCCCACCACGCTGCCCGGTTGCGGCATGTTGAGGATGTGGCCTTTCATCTTGCCGATGATGTGCATCTCGCACGGCTTGCAGTCGAACTTCAGGGTCAGCACTTCGTCGCCGTGAATCAGCTGCATCGGCGCGACTTTGGTGCGCACCCCGGTCACGCCCTTGGCCTGTTTCGGGCACAGGTTGAACGAGAAACGCAGGCAGTGCTTGGTGATCATCACCGGCACTTCACCGGCCTCTTCGTGCGCCTCGTAGGCCGCATCGATCAGCTTCACGCCGTGACGGTGATAGAAGTCGCGGGCCTTCTGGTTGTAGACGTTGGCCAGGAACGACAGGTGCGACTCCGGGTACACCGGCGGCGGCGTGGTTTCGGCCTTGCGGCTGCCACGCGGGTGCGCCGCAACGCGGGCGGCGGTCAGGGCTTCGATGACTTCACGGCGCAAGGCTTTGAGCTGCGAGTTCGGGATGAAGAACGCCTGCGGTGCGTCCAGTTTCACGTCGATGGCGTGATATTGGGTAGTGCCGAGCTGGCCGAGCAGATCCTGCAATTGCTCCAGCGCCTGCTCCGGCTTGTTGGCCACACCGAACGGGCCGTTCAGGGTCACGCTGGCGCTGATGCCCTCTTCACTGGTGGCAGTCAGTTCCAGCTGCTCTTCACGCAGGCGCGCCACCCAGCTCAGGGCCACGCGGCGTTCGGCGGAGGTCTTCAGCAGTGCCTGTTGCCAGTTGTGGTCGAGGTTGCGGTTCAGCGGATGGTTCGGCCGCAGCTTGTACAGGCCTTCGGGCATTTCGTTCGGCTCGACGCGGTAGCGGTAGCGCTTCTCGCCGTCTTCTTCGAACTCGCCCTTCGGCTCGGCGATGTTGGCGCGGAAACCCACCACTTCACGCTTGACCAGCACGTTGAGGCCATCGCCGTTGGACAGCGGCTCCTGCGTCACCACCTGCATGTCACGCTTGCCGACTTTCTCGACGGTGCCCACGGGCAGGCCGGTGAAGGTCGGCGAGTCGAACGCGCCGATGTCGATCTTGCGATCGGTGACGAAGTAGTCGGTGCTGCCACGGTGGAAGGTCTTTTCCGGGTCCGGCAGGAAGAAATGCGCGGTGCGGCCGCTGGAAGCGCGGGCCAGATCCGGACGGTCTTCGAGCACGTCGTCGAGGCGCTGGCGGTAATAGGCCGTGATGTTCTTCACATAGCCCATGTCCTTGTAACGACCTTCGATCTTGAACGAGCGCACACCGGCCTCGACCAGCGCGCGGATGTTGGCGCTCTGGTTGTTGTCCTTCATCGACAGCAGGTGTTTTTCGTAGGCGATCACGCCACCCTTTTCGTCTTTGAGGGTGTACGGCAGACGGCAGGCCTGGGAGCAGTCGCCACGGTTGGCGCTGCGCCCGGTCTGCGCGTGAGAAATGTTGCACTGCCCGGAGAACGCCACGCATAGCGCGCCGTGGATGAAGAACTCGATGGCGGCATCGGTTTCATCGGCGATGGCGCGGATTTCTTTCAGGTTCAGCTCACGGGCCAGCACCAGTTGCGAGAAACCGGCCTGATCGAGGAACTTCGCCCGCTCCAGAGTGCGGATGTCGGTCTGGGTGCTGGCATGCAGCTCGATCGGCGGGATGTCCAGCTCCATTACGCCCAGATCCTGAACGATCAGCGCGTCGACGCCGGCGTCGTACAACTGGTGGATCAGCTTGCGGGCCGGCTCCAGTTCGTTGTCGTGCAGAATGGTGTTGATGGTGGTGAAAATGCGCGCGTGATAACGGCGGGCAAACTCCACCAGTTCGGCGATTTCACTCACTTCGTTGCAGGCGTTGTGGCGCGCGCCGAAGCTCGGGCCACCGATGTACACGGCGTCGGCGCCGTGCAGGATGGCTTCACGGGCGATGGCCACGTCACGGGCGGGGCTGAGCAGTTCCAGGTGATGCTTGGGCAAGGACATAGTTTTTTTAGTCAGGCGGTCACGGTCAAGGCGCGCATTGTAGCCGCGAAACGCCCGAGCGGCACGCTTGTGCTGCCAAGTGGCAAATGTCCCGACGCCACTAAACGACACATCCCCTGCGATAACCGGCTTGCCAGCGCTTAGGGCCTGTCAATTGCCGGATCGGTCGAACGTATCCGGATCTTCGTCTTCAGGAAGATCATCATCCGGCTCTTCTGGATGACTTGTGGTGTGTGCCGGGCTATCGGGTTCCGGATGCGTGGGCACCGGGTCGAAAGCGCCCTGCTCTTCACTGGGAAATCTGGGTGTGTTCATGTGGCACCTCGCAAAGAGTCGCTAAGTGAAGACTCTGTACATTCGAGGTGCCGGTCGGGGGCGGCGTTCAGTCATTTCACCATCGCGCAGCGGTGAAGCGACTGACGGTCAGGATCGAGCCTGCAACTGGGCGACGATCTTGTCTTTGACCTGCAGGCGTTTTTCTTTGAGTTTTTTCAATGTGTCATCGCTGGGCGCATCCGAGGTTGCCGTCTCGGCCTTGACGACGTCGGCGTCCGCCTCGGAATACTTGTTGATCAGTGCATCCAGAAATGGATCCTCGGAGCGTTTTTGCTGGACCTCTTCCTTCGTTAGCTTCAAATCCTGATACAGGTCATGAGTCACCGGCATGGAACACCTCCGTCAGTTGATCGGCAGCCAACGCGACCGATGGCGTCAGCCTTTATCAGAATGGCCTCGGTTGAGGGGTTCTGTCGACCACCTGTCAGACCAGCGGTGGCCGTTCGTCGCCCTGTCGTAAACGCGATCAAACCTTTGCCCGCGCCATTGCCTCCATTGCATAACGTCAACAAAAACCTGTGTGGAGAAATACCAATGGACGGATTCAACCTGCGTCACCTCGTTCTGGCTGTCGCGTTGAGCAGCGGCATGGGCAGTGCCTTTGCCGCCACTTCCAACAGCTTCGTCGACAATGCCGCAGCCGGTGGCATTGCGGAGATCGAGACCAGCCGTCTGGCCCTGGAAAAAAGCCAGTCGGCCGACATCAAGGCCTTCGCCAACATGATGATCACCGACCACGGCAAGGCCAACGATGAACTGGCGAGCATCGCCAAGGCCAATGACATCGAGGTGCCGGACAGCACCACCCTGGTCAAGCAGGCCAAGGAGAAGATCCTCGACATGCGCGATGAGTCCTTCGACGCGGCCTACGCCAACAATCAGGTCAAAGCCCACGAAGAAACCATCGAATTATTCAAGAAAGAAGCGAATACGGTGACCGACGACAAGGTCAAGGGCGCCACGGAATTGAAAGCCTTCGCGCAGAAGATGTTGCCGGCGCTGGAAAAACACCTGACGGCCGCCAAAGAGCTGCAAGCCAAGCACCCAAGCAAGTAATCCGCGCGCCTGCCCCACAAAGCCGCATCCTGCCGATGCGGCTTTTTTCATTCTGCGCCCCGCACCCTGCGCACGCCCGGCGCGCAAAAAACCGCCAAATGCGGCCATCCCGACTAGAGTTACCGGGGCCTTTCTTGCGCCAGATCAAAAATATCCTTGCGCAATGGAACAACTATTTTGAACGGCAAAGGTCACTGACTTCGCACCGGTCATTTTTTACAGAACCGGCCCCCATACGCTACGGAGCAACAGGCACATGGCAGCACTGCAGAACAGCACATTCGATGCGATGAAAAACAAACAACCCCAACTGCTGAGCGAATGGATCAACGGCCTGGAAGCCAGCGGCGCCACCCGCAATCTCAAGGACCATGACCTGCAACAACAGACCAGCGACTTCCTGCAACTGGTCATCAATGGCCTGCAGGATGACAACGGCACCAACATCAATGCGCCGGGTTGGGAAGCCACCCGCCAGTTCCTCGAAAAGCTGTCCCATAGCCGCGCCCTGCTCGGTCAGGATTCGCAACAGACCGCCAGCTTCATTTTCGCGCTCAAAGGCCCGCTGTTTGCCTTGCTGCAAAGTCACTATCGCGAACAACCGGCACTGCTGGCCGAACAACTCTGGGAGATTTCCGAACTGTTCGACGCCTTCGGCATGCACACCATCCGTACCTTCCAGAAGTCCCGCGAAGCGGTGATCAAACGTCAACAGGAAGAATTGCTGGAGCTCTCCACGCCAGTGGTCAAGCTGTGGGATGGCGTGCTGGCGCTGCCCATGATCGGTACCCTGGATTCGCAACGCACCCAGGTGGTGATGGAGTCCCTGCTGCAACGCATCGTCGACACCGGTTCGGAAATCGCCATCATCGATATCACTGGCGTCCCCACCGTGGACACCTTGGTCGCGCAACACCTGCTGAAAACCGTGACCGCGATTCGCCTGATGGGCGCCGACTGCATCATCAGCGGCGTGCGTCCGCAGATCGCCCAGACCATCGTGCACTTGGGCCTGGACCTGCAAGGCGTGGTCACCAAGGCCAACCTGGCCGATGCATTGAAACTCGCGCTCACCCGCCTGGGCATCAGCCTCGGCAAAGCGGTCTGAGCCGATGGAGCGTATTCCGATTCTTCAAATGGGTGACTTTCTGCTCGTCACCATCCAGGTCGACATGCATGACCAACTGGCCCTGACCCTGCAGGACGACCTGTCCGAGCGCATCAGCAGGACGTCGGCGCGCGGTGTGTTGATCGACATCTCGGCGCTGGACATGGTCGACTCGTTCATCGGGCGGATGATCGGCACCATCTCCGGCCTGTCAAAAATCATGGATGCCGAAACCATGCTGGTAGGCATGCAACCCGCCGTGGCGATCACTCTGGTCGAGCTCGGCCTGACCCTGCCCGGCGTCAGCACCGCGCTGAACGTCGAGCGCGGAATGAAACTGCTGCAGGAACGAGTACGCCAACAATGACCGTGCGCAGCAGCGGTACTCAACCGATCAGCATCGAGCAGGACGTGGTGCTCGCCCGGCAGACGGCGCGCAAACTGGCCACCGAATGCGGCATGCGGCTGATCGACCTGACCAAACTGGTGACGGCCGTTTCAGAGCTGGCGCGCAACACCATGGTCTATGGCGGTGGCGGCGACATGGACTGGCAGATCCTCGACGAAAACGCTCGTGTCGGCCTGCGCCTGACCTTCCGCGATGAAGGCCCGGGCATTCCCGACATCAAACTGGCGATGACCGATGGCTGGACCTCCGGCAGCGGTCTGGGCCTGGGGCTTACGGGCGCGAAACGGCTGGTCGATGAATTCGAACTGGACACCGAGCCCGGCAAGGGCACTCGAATAACGATCACCCGATGGACATGAATATCGCTGGGTCGCTGACCCAGGTGCTGCTGATCGAAGACAGCAGCCAGATCGGCCACGCCCGGCGCACCGCGCAACGGCTCGCCGAGCAACATGGCTTCGATGCGACCGAAGCCGGACGTGTGGCGCTGGTCGCCACCGAACTGGCCAGTAATGTGCTCAAGCATGCCAGTCGTGGCGAGTTTCATCTGCGGCTGCTACCGCGAACCGGCGGCTTCGGCATCGAAATGCTTGCGGTCGATCGCGCTCAAGGCTTTGACCTGGACGCGTGCCTGACCGATGGCTTTTCCACCGGCGGCACCCAGGGCATCGGGCTGGGCGCCGTGGCGCGCCAGACCGAAGTATTTGACGTTTATGCCGACACCCGTGGCGCGGTGCTGCTGGCGCGTTTGTATCCACGCGCAGACCGTCAGCCCGACCTGCGTTACGGCGTCAGCCAGCACTCACTGCACAACGATCCGGCGTGCGGCGACGCCTGGCACCTGGCGTACAACGGTGCCAACGTCAGTGCGCTGATCATCGACGGCCTCGGCCACGGTGAAGACGCCGAACGGGCGGCGAAGGCCGGCGAACAGGTGTTCGCCCAGAGCCCGTTCGCCAGCCCGGTGCTGCTGATGGAGGACATGCACCGCGACATGATCGGCAGCCGCGGTGGTGCTGCCGCGTTCGCGCAGTTCAATGCCGCCCGCGGCGGCCTGACCTTTACCGGCGTTGGCAACATCGGCGCCAGCCTGATCACCGCCGACAAGTCGCGCGGGCTGGCCTCTCATCCGGGGATCGTCGGCGGCCAATACCGGAAAGCCCAGCCCTTTGACTATGCTCACGTGAACGGACATCTATTGATCATGTACAGCGACGGCCTGCAGTCCCGTTGGAATCTTCAAGACTACCCCGGTCTGGTGCACCGCCATCCCGCCGTGATAGCCAGCGTCCTGCACCGCGACTTCTGTCGCGGCCGCGACGACGTAACGGTGCTGGTCGTTGCCCTGGAGGCCGCCCATGGCTGAGTCGCCCACCCTGAACGCGGCGGAGCAGGCTGCCCTGATCGCCCAGTTGCAAAGCGAGACCGCCGCCCTGCGCGACGAACTCGACGAAACCAACCAGGGCGTGCTTGCGCTTTACGCCGAGCTCGACACCCAGGCCGAACAACTGCGCCAGGCTTCGGATCTGAAAAGCCGTTTCCTGTCGTACATGAGCCACGAGTTCCGCACGCCGCTGGGTTCGATCCTGAGCGTCAACAGTCTGCTCGCCGACGAGCTCGACGGTCCGCTCAGCCCCGAGCAGCACAAACAAGTGGCGTTCGTCAGCAGCGCCGCCCGGGAACTGAGCGACATGGTCGATGACCTGCTCGATCTGGCGAAGATCGAAGCCGGACGAATCAGTATTTCTCCGGCGTGGTTCGACATGTTCGATCTGTTCAGCGCGTTGCGTGGCATGTTCCGGCCGATCGTCGATGCGTCGGCGGTTGATCTGATTTTCGAAGAGCCGGTCGGATTGCCGCGCCTGTACACCGACGACAAGAAACTCGCGCAGATCTTGCGCAATTTCATTTCCAACTCGCTGAAATTCACCACCCGTGGCGAAGTCCGGGTCTCGGCGCGCCTGGAAGGTGCGGACAGAGTACGTTTTGCCGTCAGCGACACCGGCATCGGTATCGCGCCGGAGCTGCATGGTGCATTGTTCGAGGACTTTTCTCAGGTCGACTCGCCATTGCAGAAACGCCTGCGCGGCACCGGTCTCGGCTTGTCGCTGTGCAAGCGCTTCGCCGCCCTGCTCGGCGGCGAAGTCGGAATGGACAGCACGCCGGGTGTCGGCTCGACCTTTTTCGTGATCATTCCACTGGCGCTCGCCCTGGAGAATGTCGATGAAACGTGACATCCGTCTGTTGATCGTCGACGACAACGTCGCCACTCGCTACGCCTTGCGCCGGCGTCTGGAGCGCCATGGCTATGAGGTGCTGGAGGCCGGTACCGGCAACGAGGGCCTGACGCTGATCGCCAGCGAAGCGCTCGATGCCCTGATCCTCGACGTCAATCTGCCGGACATGAGCGGTTTCGATATCGTGCGCATCCTGCGGGCCGATGCACACACCGCGCTGCTGCCGGTGATCCACGTGTCTGCCGCGTCGATCCAGACCGGCGACATCATCACCGGGCTGGACGCCGGGGCCGATGCCTACCTGATTCACCCGGTGGACCCGGACGTGCTGTTGGCGACCCTGCGCACCCTGCTGCGAGTGCGTGATACCGAAAATGCGCTGCGTGAGAGCGAGGCTCGGTTCCGTGAGATTTTCGTCAATGTCTCGGCACCGATTGCCGTGCTCGATGCCAACCTGAAAGTGCATGAATGCAACCACGCCTTCACGCAAATGATTCAGGACAACCGCAACCCGCACACCCTCAGCGAATGCTTCGACGCTGACCAGGGCGCGATCCTCGACGAGTTGCGCCTGCGACTGGTCGATGGCGAGCGCTGGAAAGGCACGTTGAACATGCGCGTACAGGGCGAGATTCGCGAAACCGAGTGGCAGATTTCGCCGTACCGCACGCCGCAGCTCAGCCTGGTATTCGTCGAAGACGTCACCGAGCATCGCCACCGCGAACGCTCGCACCTGGCACAGCTGGACGACACCACCACACAACTGGCCAAGGAAGTCGCCGAGCGCGTGCGTGCCGAATCGCAGCTGCTGCAAGTGCAGAAAATGGACGCGCTGGGCAAGCTCACCGGAGGCATTGCCCACGACTTCAACAATCTGCTGACCGGGATCATCACCAGTCTGGAACTGATCCAGAAACGCGTGGCTGATGCGCGTCCGGACAAGGTGCAGTTCTACGCCGAAGCCGCACTGAATTCGGCGATGAGTGCCGCGTCACTCACTCATCGCCTGCTGGCCTTCGCTCGCCAACAGCCATTGGATACCCGACCGGTAGACATCAATGAGCAAGTGCGCTCGCTGGAAGAGTTGCTGATGCGCACCATCGGTGAACGCATCACGCTCAAACTGGAGCTGACCAACAAACCGGCGATTGCCCTGGTCGACCCGGTGCAACTGGAAAGCGCGGTGCTGAATCTGGTGATCAATGCCCGGGATGCGCTGCCCAGGGGCGGCAATATCTGGGTCAACACCTATGCGGCATATTCCCACGGCGACCCGAACCTGGCCGATGGTGCGTATGTGGCGCTGTCGGTGCGCGATGACGGCACCGGTATCGAGCACAGTGTGATCGACAAAGTGTTCGATCCGTTCTTCACCACCAAACCGCTGGGTCAGGGGACCGGTCTGGGGCTGTCGACGATCTACGGTTTCGCCCGCCAGTCCGGCGGCGATGCGCACATTCGCAGCGTGGCACGGCGCGGTACCGAAGTGACCCTCATGCTGCCGGCGACCAACGACCCGACCGGGGCCGATATCCCGGCGCCGAAGGTGGATCCGCAGGGCGCCGGTGAGCATGTCCTGATTGTCGAAGACATGCCGGCGGTGCGCATGTTCGTCACCGAAGTGCTGGAGGATGCGGGTTACCGCTGCACCCAGGCGGCGGATATCGAAACCGCACTGGAGCGCTTGCAGAATGATCCGACCATCGACCTGTTGCTGAGCGATGTTGGCCTGCCGCGCATGAGCGGTCGCGAACTGGCGGACGTGGCGCGGGGCTGGCGCGAAAACCTGCCGATTCTGTTCATGACCGGTTATGCCGAGACCGCGATCAATCGCCAGGTATTTCTGGGCAGCGGCATGGAAATGCTGGTCAAGCCATTCCAGATCAGCGAACTGCTGGACAAGGTCCGGCGCACGCTTGATGGCGCCTGACACAACGCCATCACCAGCCTGCTGGCTCCCACAGGACGGGAGTCATCCGCAGATTTTTGTGCACACCACAAAATCCTGTGGGAGCGAGCCTGCTCGCGAAGGCATCGGTACATCCAGCCTCTCTATTGCCTGACACACCGCTTTCGCTGGCAAGCCAACTCCCACTGGACTGATGCCGTCCGCAGGTGTTGTGAACACCGCAAAAACCTGTGGGAGCGGGCTTGCCCGCGATGGCGTCGGCACATTCAGCCTCTCATTGCCTGACATTCCACTATCGCTGGCAAGCCAGCTCCCACAACGTTTTTGTTGATCATCAGCCTTGTGCACACCGCAGAACCGGTGGGCTATCGGCTCAAGGCCCGGGCCAGAAACGGCGCGGTTCGGCTCTTCTTGCTCGTTGCGACTTTCTGCGGTGTGCCGGCCACGACAATCCGGCCGCCCTGATCCCCGGCCCCCGGGCCGATGTCGATCACCCAGTCACTCTGCGCTACCACGCGCATTTCATGCTCGACCACGATGACCGTGTGCCCTGCCGTCACCAGGTTGTCCAGTTGTTCCAGCAGCCGATCGACATCCCGCGGATGCAAACCGGTGGTCGGTTCATCCAGCACATACAAGGTCGCGCCGCGCTGATTGCGCTGCAGTTCGGTTGCCAGTTTGATCCGCTGCGCCTCGCCACCGGACAGCTCGGTGGCGGGCTGCCCGAGCCGCAGATAACCGAGGCCGATGTCTCGCAGCACCTCCAGCGAACGGCGAATTGTCGGTTGTTCGCCGAACACCTCGACCGCCTCATCCACGGTCAGTTGCAGCACCTGCGCAATGCTCAGGCCTTGCCACTGAATCATCAACGTCTGCGGGTTGTACCGCGCGCCATGACAGGTCGGACACGGTGCATACACGCTCGGCATAAACAGCAATTCAACGCTGACAAATCCCTCACCCTCGCAGGTCGGGCAACGGCCCTTGGCGACGTTGAAGGAGAACTGCCCGGCGTCGTACCCGGCCGCCCGTGCCTCGAGGGTGGCGGCGAACAGTTTGCGGACGTTGTCAAACAACCCGGTGTAGGTCGCCAGATTCGAACGCGGCGTACGGCCAATCGGCTTCTGATCGACCTGCACCAGTCGTTTGATCGACTCCAGCCCTGAAGTCACCTGACCGCTGCTGGCCTGCGGCGCGTCGTCTTCGAGACTGAGTGCTTCCTGCGCCTCTTCAATAACCGGCCGGCCGAGTTGCGCACCGACCAGTTCCAGCAACGCCTGACTGACCAGGCTCGACTTGCCCGAACCGGAAACCCCGGTCACCGAGGTAAAACAGCCCAGCGGAAATTCAGCGCTGAGGTTGTGCAGGTTATTGCGGCTGATCCCGTCAAGTTTCAGCCAACCGGTCGGCTTGCGCGCGGTGCGGGTCTGCCGCTGGCTCTCGGCAAACAGATAGGCGCGGGTCTGCGATTCGTCGATCTCGGCCAAGCCCGCTGGCGGGCCGCTGTACAACACTTGCCCGCCCTTCTCGCCCGCCGCCGGGCCGAAATCGATCAGCCAGTCGGCGCGGCGCATGGTTTCCAGATCGTGCTCGACCACAAACAGCGTATTGCCGTCGGCCTTCAAGCGCTGCAAGGCTTCGAACAGCGCCTCGCCATCGGCTGGGTGCAGGCCGGCGGACGGCTCGTCGAGCACGTAGATCACGCCGAACAGCTGCGAGCCTAATTGCGTCGCCAGACGCAGGCGCTGCAGCTCACCGGACGACAAGGTCGGCGTGCTGCGCTCCAGCGCCAGGTAACCAAGGCCCAGATCGGTCAGGGTGCTCACCCGTTCCAGCAAGTCCTCGGCAATGCGCTGCGCCGCCAGACGCTTTTCCAGCGACAGGTTCGGCGTGTGGCGTACGTCCGGCGCGCTGGCGTGGCCACTGGCACCGTGGGCGACGCGTTGCTGACGCGCCTCGCGGGTTTGCGCATGGCTGAGGGTTTCACCGCTTTCCTCGGCCTGTTCCAGATACGTCGCCGCAGCCACGGGCTTCAATACTTCGGCGACTTGCAGCAACGGCATCTGCGACAACTCGCCAATGTCGTAACCGGCAAAGGTCACCGACAACGCTTCACGCTTGAGGCGCTTGCCGTCACACAACGGGCACGGGCTGCCGAGCATGAATTGCGCAACGCGCTTCTTCATCAGCGCACTTTGCGAGTGGGTGAAGGTGTGCAGGATGTAACGGCGGGCGCCGGTGAAGGTGCCCTGATAACTCGGTTCCATCTTGCGTTTGAGCGCGACCCGGGTTTCCTCCGGGGTCAGCCCGGCGTACACCGGCACGGTGGGCGTTTCTTCGGTGAACAGAATCCAGTCGCGCTGTTTTTTCGGCAGTTTCTTCCACGGAATGTCGACGTCGATGCCCATGGTCACAAGAATGTCGCGCAGGTTCTGCCCTTGCCACGCCAGCGGCCAGGACGCCACGGCGCGTTGGCGGATGGTCAGGTTCGGATCGGGCACCATCAGCGCTTCGGTCACTTCGTAGACCCGGCCAAGGCCGTGGCACTCAGGACAGGCGCCCTGCGGCGTGTTCGGTGAAAAATCCTCGGCATAGAGCATCGGTTGCCCTGACGGATAACTGCCGGCGCGGGAATACAGCATGCGGATCAGGCTGGACAAGGTGGTCACGCTGCCCACCGACGACCGCGTGCTCGGCGTACCGCGCTGTTGTTGCAAAGCCACGGCGGGCGGCAAGCCTTCGATGGAATCGACATCCGGCACACCGACCTGATCGATCAGGCGCCGCGCGTACGGCGCCACCGATTCGAAATAGCGCCGTTGGGCTTCGGCGTACAAGGTCGAAAAGGCCAGCGACGACTTGCCCGAACCGGAAACGCCAGTAAACACCACCAGCGCATCGCGGGGGATGTCGACGTCGACGTTCTTCAGGTTGTGCTCACGGGCGCCACGCACCCGGACCATGCCGGTAGGTGCTTTGGAATTACGCTTGGAAGTCATTGGCTGTCCCTGCAGAAAAAATTAGGGGCGAAGCTGAGCCCTGTGGTGAGGGGATTTATCCCCGATCGGCGGCGCAGCCGGCGCAGTCACTGCAAATGCCATATAGCTGGAAAAATGCAGGGGAGTGCTGCGCACTCCATCGGGGATGAATCCCCTCGCCACAGAGAATCGGGAATTGGCCAGCTAGGCACTGAGCACCGATCGAATCATCTGCAACAGTGACTCCGGGCCATACGGTTTGCTCAGCAGGTGCGTGTCCGGGCTCAACTGGTGGTTGCGCGAAATGATGTCGCGGGTGTGGCCAGAGGTGAACAGCACCGCCACCGGCGGTACCTGCACCTTGGCCCATGCCGCCAGATCGGAGCTTTTGATCAGCCCCGGCATCACCACGTCGGTGAAAATCAGATCCACTTCGATACCTTCCAGCAGCCTCTGCATCGCCACGTCGCCATTACCGGCGGTCAACACGCGATAACCTTCTTCGCGCAGCAATTCCACGGCCGAGGCGCGCACCGCGTCGTTGTCCTCGACCACCAGAATGGTCTCGTGGCCGCCGCCCTGTTGCTTGTCGATACTCGGCGTCTCATCAAGGACCGGACGCAGGCTGCGCGGAAAGTACAGTTGCACCCGCGTGCCTTCGCCCACGGTGCTGTCGATCTCGACATGGCCACCACTTTGTTTGACGAAACCGAACACCATGCTCAAACCGAGCCCGGTGCCCTGGCCGTCAGCCTTGGTGGTGAAGAACGGCTCGAACACTTGCTCGAGCATTTGAGGCGCAATGCCGACGCCACTGTCGCTGACCATCACCCGTACGAAATCGCCGGCGACGATGCCTTTGCCTGCGCAAAAAGTGCTGTCCAGCCGCGTATTGATGGCGCTGAGGACAATCGTGCCCTCGCCTTTCATCGCGTCCCGGGCGTTGATCGCCAGATTGAGAATGGCGTTTTCCAGCTGATTGCGGTCGACGTTGATGTGCCACGGTTCCTGCGGCAATTGCACGTCGATCTGAATGGTTTCGCCCAGCGCACGCTGGAGCAATTCGCCGACGCCGTCGAAGATCTGCCGCGGATCGCACACCGCCGGCGACAACGGTTGGCGCCGGGCAAAAGCGAGCAATTGCGACGACAGTTTCGCACCGCGTTCCACCGCTGCCAGCGAGGCGCTGACCCGGCGTTGCACGTTGGCATTGTCCGGCTCATGCCGCGCCAGCAAATGCAGGTTGCCGGCAATCACTTGTAGCAGGTTGTTGAAATCGTGGGCCACGCCGCCAGTGAGTCCGCCGATGGCTTCAAGTTTTTGCGACTGGCGCAATTGCTCTTCCGCCGCCAGCCGGGCATCCACTTCACTGGCCACCCGCTGCTCCAGGTTGCGCGTGAATTTGAGCAGGGATTCTTCGGCGATCTTGCGTTCATGGATGTCGATCAACACCCCGGGGAAACGGAGCGGCTTGCCTTGCTCGTCAAACTCGCATGCGCCGCTGGCAAGTACCCACAGATAGCTGCCGTCGGCCCGTAACACGCGGTACTCGGCGTTGTACGGCTCACCGGTGTGCAGCGAATGATTGACCCGGTCCTGCACCCACGCCAGGTCATCCGGGTGAATCCGCGACTCAGTCAAGGATTGCGGCAGGTTGCTCAGATCCTGCTCCGGCGGATACGAAAACGTGCGAGCGAAACGCTCGTCCGCCGACAACACATTGTTCTTCACATCCCAGACAAACGAGCCGAGCAACGCCCCGGCATTCAGCGCCAGACGCACCCGTTCGTTATCGGCGCGATAGGCGTCTTCAGCGGCCTGACGCAATTGTTCGGAGCGCACTAGCTCGGTGGTCTCGACCACCATCGCCATCACCCCGGAAGGCACGCCATCATCGTTGGCCACCGGGCTGTAATACAGATCCATCCAGACATCTTCAGGCACGCCATCGCGCAACAGCACCAGTTCCTTGTTGCGGTAGGACAAGGTGCCGCCCGCCAGACAGGTGTCGACCACGTGCCGGTTGAACTCGGCGACTTCCGGCCACCCCAGTTCCACGGGTGCACCCAGCAGATACGGGTGGCGGCCACCGGCAAACTGCGAGTACGCGTCGTTGTAGATCATGTACCCGGCGTGGCCCCAGAGCATGACCATCGGCAAAGGCGAGGCCAGCATCAATTGCACAGTGCTGCACAGGCTGGCTGGCCAGGTGTCGAGCGGGCCGAGTTCGGTGTGGCGCCAGTCGAACGCGCAAATGCGTTCGGCCATCTCGCCTTTCCAGCCGTCACAACCGTGGCTATCGGATAAAAACTGCATCGATTGACTCGGTGTCCTGTGGTGTTTGCCCGATATATCGCAACGCTGAACGAACGCAGCGCCCCTGTGTTTCGAGCGCCGTCGGTCGCATTGGTTTCATTGAAGGTATAGCCGATTTCTCGCGGCGCCCCGGGTTCAGACCCCGATCAGGTGTTTGAGCGGATGGTAGCCAGTTTTCATCTTCGCAGCGACGTCGAGAATCGCCTTTTCGACGCCATTGAGGTGCAGGCAGGTCAGCTCGATGGCGGCGTTCTGGTCGCCTGCCTCGATGTATTCGATCAGGCGCAGATGTTCGTTGTCGCGGCAGGCCTCGTGGCTGTCGTCATCCAGTGCGGCAACGTACAGCGAGGCACGGGAAATCAGCTTCTGGAACCAGTCCAGCAGCACCGGATTATTGAGGCTGCGCGCCAGTTTGATATGGAACTCGCCGAGCAGATGGATCAGTCGTTCATGATCGCCGGCGGCGTGGGCTTCATCTTCCAGCAACAGATGTTTGCGCAGGTCTTGCATCGCCGCGGTGTCCTTGCGGCGGCACAGCTCGGTGACGATGCCGATCTCGATCAGCCGCCGGGTTTCGAACAGCGAGCGGATCTCTTCATCGCTGGGCAAAGACACCGGCGCACCCTTATTGGGCTCGGTGGTGACCAGGCCATCAGCCTCCAGTTGCTTGAGCGCAGCGCGCACCGACGTACGGCTGACATTGAACAGTTCGGCCAGCGAGGCCTCGCCCAGCTTCATCCCCGGACGCAGCGAACGCTTGCTGATCGCCTGGTAAACCCCTTGGTAGACGCGGTCGACCGTGGTTTCCAGTTTCTTCTCGGTCATTCGAACACTCCTTTAGCCTCAGGCAAACACGGTGTTCCAGAGTTTTGCGCTGTTTGCTTCGATAAGTGTGGCGCAGGATATCGCCTTTGGTGGCGAGATGCAGGGGATGAATCGCAAGTCAGGCGGGGTCAAGTGAGCGGGAGGCCGTCATGATGCAAAAAGATCGCAGCCTGCGGCAGCTCCTGCATTTGGGATGCGTTTCCCTGCAGGAGCTGGCGCAGGCTGCGATCTTTTGATCTTCAGTCGGTACCGTACTTGGGCGAACGCGGACCGTACAACAGACCGGCGTGCTGACCGGCCGACAACAGACGATTGCTCGCCACACCGGCAATCGGATACCCGGCGTCGGTCGAACTGTTGATCACCTGCTTCACTGCGGCGGTAATCAACATGCCGACCAGACCGCCACCGCTGTTGTTACCGCCCTCTTCGCTCGACGCCCGCGCCGAACCGGTCCACAGCGTGGTGCCGGACTTCAGGTCCACCAGTTTGGCGGTAGCGGTCACCGCGGTTTCGCTGCTGATGACCATGTAACGCGTACCGTACTCGGTCACGGTGATGTACAACGCAGCGTCGGCGCCGAAGATTTCCTTCAGTTTGTTCGCCGGAGCCTGATGGATATCATCCGGCGTAGTCAGACCGTTCTGGCGGAAGGTTTCGTCCACCAGCGCGATCGGCAGTACGTAGTAACCGGCTTCAGCCAGTGGAAACGTTACTTGCGACAACAGGCTGTACGAGGCTTTCACGTCCGGCGAGGTGTTCAGCGGCGGCAGCACCAGAATGGTCTTCGGCCGTGCCTGCTTGTACGCCGAATAGTCGACGGTTTTCGGCGCAACACAGCCACCGAGTACGATCAGGGCCAAACCGGCGGCCAGCAGTTTCAGGGTGCGCGAGATCATTTGGCGTCTCCGGTCTTGGCGTTTTTAAGCAGAAAATCCATGTATGGGCCGGACTCGGGGAACAGCGCTTTTTCGGTGCGAAATTGCTGCACCATCTGATCGTCCTTGCCCATGCTCAGGTACAGCAGTCCGAGATGCGCGTGGTAGCCCGGCGGCACAGCCTTGCCGGTGGAACGGATCTTTTGCAGATCGCGCTCCAGCACTTCGGCCTGCGCTTCCTTCGGCTCTTCGCCTTTGAAGTATTCGTAGACCTGCGGTTGATAGTCTTCCCACTGGTACAGGGTTTTCGGGCTGCTGCAACCGGCCAGCAAGGCGCTGGCGGCCAGCGTCAGGGCCAGCAGCGACCGCGACAAAGTCAGATTCATGGGGTGTTGCTCCTTGCAATGAATAACGATCAGTTAGCCGGTTTCCAGGCACCGGCGTTCATGCCATCGACCAGACGATTGATCGCCTCGCGCATGGCCAGATCGAGGACTTTGCCGTTGAGGGTGGAGTCGTACGCGGCGGTGCCGCCAAAACCGATGATTTCGCGGTTGGACAAGGCGTACTCGCCGGCGCCCTGCGTCGAATACACCACTTCGGAGGTGCTGATGTTGACGATGTTCAGGTTGACCTTGGCGTAGGCGACCTGGGTCTTGCCACGGCCAAGAATGCCGAACAGTTGGTGGTCGCCGGTTTCCTTGCGGCCGAACTCGGTGACGTCACCGGTGACCACGTAATCGGCGCCCTTGAGGCGCTGGGCCTGGCCCTTGATCGCGGCTTCCTGCTGGATCTCGCCCATGTTGTCGCGGTCCAGTACCGAGAAACGGTTGGTCTGCTGCAAGTGCGTGATCAGGATGGTCTTGGCCTGGCCGCCGAGACGATCGACACCGTCGGAGAAGATCCCGCGCATGTAGCTGGAGCGGTTATCGAACTTGCCCACCGCCATCGGTACGCGAACGCCGGTCCAGACTTGCGTGGCGCTCTCGACCTTGGCCACCGGCAGTGCGCGGGAGCTTTCGGTGGCGCACCCGGCAAGGGAGCTGGCAAGGGTGCCGAGCACGGCAATCGCAACGCCTGAGACCAACATCCGGGAGATCATTCTCACTGTGCATTCCTTCTGAAAAAACGGTGTGTCCCGGCACGGCAAAGCGGTGGGGAGCAGGAAAAGGGGCGGCATTATGACAAAGTGCCATCATTCGCGACAGATTTTTTTGACGCCAATGAATTGGCTGATCCGAACACCACAAATTCCGCCCTGTAGGAGCTGCCGCAGGCTGCGATCTTTTGACTTGGCTTTTTAAAAACAAGATCAAAAGATCGCAGCCTTCGGCAGCTCCAGGGGGATCGGTGTTAATGGAAGTCGCGGCTCTGTACGCGGATGCCGTCGAGCAGTGGACTCAGATCGCTCAGCCGCCCGGCGATCAGGTGCCGCACTTCGCCCTCACGCTCCCAGCGGCCGTCAACCTTGAGCAGTTGCGAGCCGACCAGCACCTGACGCTGACGCTCGGCCAGATCGCGCCAGACCACCACGTTGACGTTGCCGAATTCGTCTTCGAGGGTGACGAACGTCACGCCGCTGGCGGTGCCCGGTCGCTGACGCCCGGTGACCAGCCCGGCGATGCTCACTGGCCGACCGTGTTCGACGTCCAGCAATTCCTGTGAACTGCGGCAACGCCGGGCCTTGAGTTCGCCACGCAGCAGCGCCAACGGATGCGGCCCCAGGGTGGTGCCAAGCGTCGCGTAATCGGCCTGCAAGTCCTCGCCGACGCTCGGCTTGGGCAGCAGCACATCGGGTTCTTCCTGACTCGGCAAGCCGGCAAACAGACCCAGCTGTTTCTGCACCCCGGCCACTTCCCAGCGCGCGCGATGCCGATGCCCGGCCATCCCGCGCAACGCCCCGGCATCGGCGAGCAACGCCTGGGCGCGGCTGTCGAGCGCGGCCCGTTCGCCCAGGTCGGCGACATCGGCAAACGCCCCCCGCGCCCGCGCCGCCTCAATGCGCCGCGCATCGTCCTCGCGAAAGCCCTTGATCATCCGCAGGCCCATGCGGATCGCCGGTTGCGCGCCGCTGATCGGTTCCAGGCTGCAATCCCAGTCACTGGCGCGCACGTCCACCGGACGGATCTGCAATTGATGGCGGCGCGCGTCCTGAAGGATCTGATCCGGGCTGTAGAAACCCATCGGCCAGCTATTGATCAGCGCACAGGCGAACGCCGCCGGTTCGTGGCACTTGAGCCAGCAACTGGCGTAGGTCAGCAAGGCGAAACTGGCAGCGTGGGATTCGGGAAACCCGTAACTGCCAAACCCCTTGATCTGCTCGAAAATCTGCGCGGCGAATTCCTCGGTGTAGCCGTTTTTCTTCATGCCGGCAGCCAGTCGCGCCTTGTGCGGCTCGAGCCCGCCGTGGCGTTTCCACGCGGCCATCGAGCGACGTAACTGATCGGCCTCACCGGGGCTGTAGTCGGCGGCGACGATGGCGATCTGCATCACCTGTTCCTGAAACAGCGGCACGCCGAGGGTGCGCTTGAGCACCACTTCCAGCTCCGGCGAGGGATAGGTTTCCGGCTCTTCCTTGTTGCGGCGACGCAGGTACGGATGAACCATACCGCCCTGAATCGGCCCGGGGCGGACGATGGCGACCTCAATCACCAGGTCGTAGAACTTCGCCGGCTTCAGGCGCGGCAGCATCGACATCTGCGCCCGCGATTCGATCTGGAACACGCCGATGGTGTCGGCGCGGCTGATCATCTCGTAGGTCGGTTTGTCTTCTGCGGGAATTGTCGCCAGGCTCAGATCCAGATGCCGATGCCGACGCAGCAAGTCGAAGCAGCGACGGATCGCACTGAGCATGCCGAGGGCGAGGATATCGACCTTGAGCAGGCCGACCGCGTCGAGGTCGTCCTTGTCCCACTGAATGATCGTGCGCTCGGCCATGGCCGCGTTTTCCACCGGCACCAGGGTGTCCAGTGGCTGTTCGGAAATCACGAAACCGCCGGGGTGCTGCGACAGGTGCCGGGGGAAGCCGATCAGTTGCCCGGTCAGGCTCAGCACCCGGCGCAGTACCGGGCTGTCGGGATCGAAGCCGCCTTCGAGCAAGCGTGCCAGCGGCGGTGTTTCATCGCTCCAGTGACCGCAGCAATCGGCCAACGCATTGATCTGATCCGGCGGCAAGCCCAAGGCCTTGGCTACATCGCGCACCGCACCGGCGGCGTGGTAAGTGCTGACCACCGCCGTCAGCGCTGCCCGCTGGCGACCATAGCGGCGAAACACGTATTGCAGGACTTCTTCGCGGCGTTCGTGCTCGAAATCCACATCAATGTCCGGCGGCTCGTTGCGCTCCTTGGACATGAAGCGTTCGAACAGCAGCGTGGTGCGATCCGGGTCGATCTCGGTGATGCCCAAGGCAAAACACACCGCCGAGTTGGCCGCCGAGCCGCGGCCCTGACAGAGAATCCTTTGCTCGCGGGCAAAGCGCACCACGTCGTGCACGGTGAGGAAGTAGCTTTCGTAGCCGAGTTCGGCGATCAGTTTCAGCTCGTCATCAATTTGCTTGAGCACTTTGGCCTGTGGTCCTTGCGGCCAGCGCCAGGCAATGCCTTCTTCGGTCAGTTGCCGCAACCAGGAACTACCGGTGTGTCCCTCTGGCACCAGCTCTCTCGGATACTCATAGCGCAACTCGCCAAGATCGAAGGTGCAGCGCCGCGCCAGTTGCACCGAGGCGTCGAGCAACGCTTGCGGATACAGCTCGCGCAACACGTCGAGGCTGCGCAGATGGCGCTCGCCGTTGGGATGCAGGCGCAACCCGGCCTCGGCCACCGGGACGTGATGGCGGATCGCAGTCATGGTGTCCTGCAAAGCGCGCCGGCCACGGGCGTGCATGTGCACATCACCGCTGGCCACGGCGGCAATCTGCAGTTGCTCGGCCAGACTCAGCAGCGCCGCCAGCCGGCGCTGATCGTCTTGCCCGCGATGCAACTGCACCGCCAGATACAGGCGCGCGCCGAACGTCTGTTTCAGCCAGCGCCCCTCTTGCACGTCATCGACGCTGTCCGGCACCCACACGATGAACAGTCCCGGCAGCGGCTCGCTGAAATCCTCACGCAGCACCTGGTACTGGCCCTTCTGCGTGCGCCGCCGAGCCTGGGTAATCAAGCCGCACAAGGTCTGATAGCCCGCCAGATTCTCTACCAACAGCAGCAGTTTCGGACCGTTATCGATGCGCACTTCGCTGCCGATGACCAGCGGCAGTTCCACTGATTTCGCCGCTTGCCAGGCGCGGACGATCCCGGCCAGCGTGCACTCGTCGGTGATGGCCAGCGCCTGATAACCGTGTTTTTTTGCCCGCTGGAACAGCTCAAGGGCGCTGGAGGCACCGCGCTGGAAACTGAAGTTCGACAGGCAATGCAGCTCGGCATAACCATCGCTCATGCAAACCAGCCCTGCAGCCACAACGGCCCGCCCTCACCCACGGCTCGATAGGCCCAGCCCTGCTGACCGGCGCGATTCTGGATCAGGTAGTAATCGCGGCGCACGTCGTCACCGTCCCACCAGCCGGATTCGATGCGCTCCGGCCCCATGAGGATTCGCGCCGAACCTTCGGGCACGCTTTGCGGTTCGCCGAGCAACCAGCCCGGACGCTGCACACTCGGCAAACCACTGCAACGCTGCTTGTCGACGCCGTTCTGCCAGGCACATTCGGGGCGGTGGTCGGCCTGAAAGCGCAAACCCTGCACCGCGTCATCGCCGAGCCGTGCGCGCAGGCGTTCGCGCAACTGTTCCCAGGGCAAGGTCTGTTGCGGACGGTCATCGAACAGTTCCTGAAACTGCGGCACAAAACTCGGCAGGTCTTCGGCACGCAGGCGAAAACCACGCACCGGGGCCTCGACCTGCACTTGCTCCAGCCGCCCACGGGCCAGTTCGAAGAGCATCGCCGGGTCGCGCTCGGCGCTGAGCAGGCCGACCTTGATCAGCGTGTCCGGCAGCCCGGCGTGCTCCAGATGCAGGTCGAAACGCTGCACGCCGCTGTCACGTCCGCAGAGGAACGCCGACAGGTCAGCGGTCAAGCGGCGTAACGGGAACAGCAGCGCCTGATGCGACTGCACATCGAAATTGAGTTCGATGCGCACATCGAAACGATCCGGCGGCAGGTAGAACGCCAGGGCCAGCGGCCGCGCGCCAAACAAGGTGTCGAGGTGTTTGAGCATCGACGCTTCGAAACGCCGGGCCAGGGCCTGACGTGGCAGGCTCTGCAGCTGGCTCAGGTGGCGCAGGCCCATGCGCGTCAGCGCCGTGGCGACTTGCGGCTCCAGCCCGACGCGGTCGACGGGCAACTGCCCGAGGTGATGTTGCAGGGCTTCACCGTCCGGTACGACGAGACCGTCGTAGGCGTTGGCCAGCACCCGCGCCGCCACCGGATTCGGTGCCGCGACGATGCGATGGCGGAAACCCAGCTCGGTCAGTTCCTTGCGCAGCCGCGCTTCGAACTGCGTCCAGGAACCGAACAGGCCCAGACTGGATTCGATCTCGAACACCACGGTACGCGGGTAATGCACGCTGACCTGGGCGCTGAACCGATAAGCCCACGCGGCGAGAAATTGCTGCCAGTGCTCGACCTCGGCAAGGTCGTAATCGGCCGTGGCAAAGCCTTTGCACAAGGCTTGTGCGGCGGTCATCGACTGGCCGGCACGCAGCCCGAGCTGGCGCGCCGCCGGATTGACCGCTTGCAGCACCCGGCGCTGGGCCGGGCCGCTGAGCAGCACCAACGGCTCAGCAGGATCGGCACGCTGACGCAACACCGCGTCGAGGGCCAATTGCGGGAACAGAATACACACCCAGCGCATGACGACCTCAGTGCCCCACGGCAAACGCAATCGGCGCCGTGCGCGCCAGTCCGCCCCGGCATTTGAGCACGCGCAACTGGGCCGGTCTGGCATCGATGGCAATCCGTAGCGCGGCCGGCGACGGGTTGACCGCCTCGCTCAGTGGGCGCCAGGCAAACGCCAGGGTCTGGCCGGTTTCCGCCGCCACCTGCAAGCGCCTCAACGCGCGGTCATCGGCCTTGTGCGGCCAGCACAGTACCGCGCCGCAACTGCCCGAACGCAGGCATTGTTCCGCCGCCCACAAGGCATCGCGTTCGCTGGCCTGGATTACCGACAACTGACGCAGATCGACCCCGGCGTTCGCCCACGCCTGCGGGTACGGTACGAACGGTGGCGCCACCAGCACGATGCGCTCGCCCGCCGCCGACAACCGCGCGAGCGTCGGCCACACCAGTTGCAGTTCGCCAACCCCGGGGCCGGCCAGGAGGATTTCACTCAGCGCCGCTTCCGGCCAGCCGCCGCTGGGCAATGCCGCATCGAGGGCTGCATGCCCGGTGGGTTGCGGGCTGGCCGCCGGCGGCGCAGGCCGGCCCTTCCAGACCTGGCCGCCATTGAACAGCGTATCGAGTGCAACGACGGCGCCCATCAGCCTTGCCTCACCAGACCGCAGAACACCCCTTCGATGGCCAGGTCCTGATCGTCGCGCACGACAATCGGCTGGTACGCCGGGTTGCGCGGCAGCAGCCGAACCTCATCGCCTACGCGCTCGAAGCGTTTGATTGTCACTTCACCGTCGAGGCGCGCCACCACGATCTGGCCGTTGAGCGCCTCGGGATTGCGCTTCACCCCCACCAGATCGCCGTCGAGAATGCCGTCCTCGATCATCGAATCGCCCTGCACCCGGAGCATGTAGTCGGGCGCACGGGAGAACAGCACCGGGTCGAGCATCAAGCGGTTATGGATGTCGGCATCGGCACCGATCGGCGCACCGGCAGCCACCCGGCCGAGCACCGGAATGTCCAGTAGCTCCGGCCGCGCGGGTTGCCCGAGCAGGCGAATGCCCCGGGCCTGGTGCGGGTTGACCTCGATAAACCCGGCTTCGGTGAGCGCCAGCACATGCTTGCGCGCCACGCTGCGCGAGGCAAAACCAAAAGCCTCGCTGATTTCAGCGAGGCTTGGGGGCTGACCGTGTTCGGCGATGCGTTCGCGGATAAAGGTCAGGATGGCGGTACGGCGGGGAGTAAGATTGGTCATGGAGTACATTTGTACTCCTGTGGGATTTTACTGACAAGCACCGCCAGTCGGCCTGAGCTGGCGATCCACAAAAATCAAAAGATCGCAGCCTCGTTTCACTCGGCAGCTCCTACAAAAGAGGCGACTCGGGGACTGTGTAGGAGCTGCCGCAGGCTGCGATCTTTTGATTTTAAAAAGCAAGATCAAAAGATCGCAGCCTGCGGCAGCTCCTACAGGGGGACGGGGCTTCAGTTGAGGCCGCGTTCGGCAAGGAAGGCGGCGATGTAATCGATGAACGCGACGACCTTGGCCGTGGCTCGTCGATGGCTCGGGTACACCGCGAGAATGTGCGGGCCGAAGCTGTCGGGGTCGATTTCGTAGTCAGCCATGACCCGTACCAGACGCCCGTCGGCGATGTACGGTGCGGCGCTCCACAACGGCGTGTGCAGCAAGCCGCGTCCGGCCAGGGCGCCGGCCAGCAGCAGGTCGTAATTGTCACTGCGCAACCGCGGCGCCGTCGGCTGTGGCAGGCTCAGGCGCTGGCCGTCGCGCTCGGCCCACCAGAATTCGCGACTGAGCAATGGGTGCTGATACAACAGCCATTCATGCTGTTCAAGGGTTTGCGGATTCACCGGCAAGCCCTTGCGCGCCAGATACTCCGGGCTGCCGCACAAGGCCAGACGATTGCTGCCAACCACCCGGGCGATCAGCCCCGGCAGGTCGTCATGGCCCTCGCGCAAGGCCAGGTCGTAGCCGCTTTCCAGCAGATTGACAAACGCGTCGCACAGGTCAACTTGCAGGCTGATCTGCGGGTATTGCTGCAAGAAACCGTCGCACACCTGATCAAGAAACGCCCGCCCATAAGCCAGTGGCGCGGTGATTTTCAGATTGCCGCGCAGACCGTGCTGCAATTGCTCGATCTCTTCGCTGGCCTCCTCCAGCCGCTGCAACACCAGCCGTGCGGTTTCCAGGTAGACCCGGCCGATTTCGGTCAGCAGGATCCGCCGCGTGCTGCGCTCGAACAGTCGCGCACCGAGTTCCGCCTCCAGGTGATTGACCGCTTTGGTCAGGGCCGACGGGGTCTTGCCCAGTTGCTCGGCCGCGCGACTGAAACTGCCGAGTTGCGCGGTGACCACGAACATTTTCAGTGCACCCAACTTGTCCATGCTTTTTCCATTCAGGCAAAAACGTTTTTCGTGAGGAAGGCGTTCTGTCGGCCAGTGTCAGCCACTAATCTGGCCATCAGACGCAATAACAAGGAAATCTTCAATGAAAAGATTCATCCCGAGCCTGTTGGTTGGCGCTGTAAGTTTTGCCTCGATGGAAGCCATGGCCGCCACCGATCTGGTGCTGGTCAACGGCAAGATTTTCACCGCCGACCGTGCACAACCAAAGGTTCAGGCGCTGGCCGTGGAGAACGGCAAAGTGCTGAAAGTCGGCACCAATGCGCAGATCAAGGCGCTGATCGAACCCGGAACGCAGGTGATCGACCTCGGCGGCAAGACCCTGATGCCAGGCTTGATCGACAGCCATTCCCACGCGATTTTCGGCGGTCTGGAAATGGTCTCGGCCAACATGGAGGACGAAGTCGTCGCCCTCGATGAATTGCAAAAGCGTCTGCGCGCCTGGCGTGATGACGGCAAGGCGAAACACGGCGACGTGCTGAGCATCGCCGGCATGAGTTCGGCGTACTGGGCGCAGGCCGAAGCGCTGGGCAAGACGTTCAACCAGGGCGAATGGGCCGACGTGCCGGTGGTGTTCACCGGCAGTGACCACCACACCGCGTGGGCCAACAACGTGATGCTCAAGCGCGCCGGCATCGACGCGGCATTGCTCAAAACCCTGCCCGCTGCGGAAAAAGACACGATCGGCACACTGGCGAACGGTGAACCCAACGGTTTTCTGGTCGATGCCGGCTGGGACCGGGTCGCAGCCAAAATGCCGGTGCCGAGCCCGGCCGATATGCTCAGCGCAGCCAAATCCGCCGTGCGCTTCAACAACAGCCTCGGCATCACCGCGTGGATGGACCCCGCCGCCAACGCCGCCCCGGGCGAGGCCGTGTTCGCGCTCAAACCCACCGAGAAAACCGTCGGCGTGCTGCCGGCCTACAAAGCGCTGTCGGCAAGCGGCGACATGAGCGTGCACGTCGCAGCGTTGCTGGTTGCCAACCCGAAAAGCCTGCCGGCCGATCTCGACACGCTGGATAAAGTGCGCCAACAGTTTCAGGGCATCCCCAATCTGACCCTGCCCGGGGTCAAGATCTTCGCTGACGGCGTGATCGAGTACCCGGCGCAGAGCGCGGCGATGATCGATCCGTACCGCAATTCGCACAAACAGGGCGAGCTGCTGATCGATCCAGCGCATTTCGGCGAACTGGTCAGCGCCATCGATCAACGCGGCTGGCTGGTGCACATTCACGCCATTGGCGACCGCGCGG
Source organism: Pseudomonas sp. m6p (assembly GCF_055760375.1). Classification (NCBI taxonomy): domain Bacteria; kingdom Pseudomonadati; phylum Pseudomonadota; class Gammaproteobacteria; order Pseudomonadales; family Pseudomonadaceae; genus Pseudomonas; species Pseudomonas sp. m6p. The sequence continues at coordinate 1,900,599 of NZ_CM147084.1, read as the reverse complement.
TGCGTGAATCACTCAATGGCATCGAGCGCGCGCGCAAGGATCGGCAGAGCGGCATCACCCATTCGATCACCCACCTGCAGATGGTCAATCCGAAAGAGTTCGCGCGCTTCAAGCCATTGAACGTGATCGCCTCGATGCAGCTGCTGTGGGCCAGTGCCGACGACTACACCACCGACATGATCAAACCCTACGTCAGTGCCCTCGCCTTCCGTTATCAGTACCCGGCGCACTCACTGCTGAAACAGGGTGCGACGATTGCCGGTGCCAGCGACTGGCCGGTGTCGTCACCCAACCCGTTCAATGCCATGGCCCAGGCCATCACCCGCGTCGGCCCGCTGGGGGTGCTGAATGCCGACGAGCGTCTGGATCGCGAAACCATGTTTTACGCCTATACCGCCAACGCGGCGCGGACCATAGGCCTGGACAAACAGATCGGCTCACTGACGCCGGGCAAACAGGCTGATTTCATCGTGGTCGACCGCGACGTATTCAGCGTCGACGAAAAAGCCCTGCATGATACCCAGGTCCTGCAGACCTGGTTCGCTGGCCGTCAGGTCTACACCGCCATCCCATAACAACACTGCTGCCCCCTGTGGGAGCGAGCCTGCTCGCGAAGGCGGCGTATCAGTCGCCATCAATGCTGAATGAACCACCGCTTTCGCGAGCAGGCTCGCTCCCACAGGGGCTGTGAGGGTGGCCGAGATTGCATTCCCTCCACAGTTTTCGTACTGCCCAAAAATAATCACAACACCGGGACTTCACATGAAAGCCTTGCCCTTGCTCGCCCTGAGTTCCTTGAGCCTGTTGCCCCTGAGCAGCCACGCGATTCCCTTGAACGACGATTTCGCCTTGCTGATCGACCTGACGCTGGCCAGCGACTACCGCACCCGCGGCATATCGCAAACCCAGAATGACCCGGCCGTGCAGGCCGGTCTGACCCTGGCCCACAGCAGCGGCTTGTACGTGGGGGCCTGGAGCTCCAACGTCGATTTTGGCGGCGGCCTGAAAACCCGTCAGGAAGTCGATTACTACGCCGGCTGGCTGTGGCAGGCCACCGAGGATGTCAGCCTCGATCTGGGCTACATCAAGTACGCTTATCCCAAAGAAAGCCAGTTCAACCAGAGCGAGGTGTACGGCATTCTCGGCGTCTACGGGGTGAAGCTGGCGGCGTATTACTCCAGCGATGCACCGGGGATCGACAGCAAGCAGAGCTCGCTCTACACCTATGTCGGTTATGAAACCGAGCTGCCGTTCGATTCCGGGTTGAAACTGCGTTACGGCAACATGGATTTCAAGGACCCACACCTGTACTCGGCGTCCGGGCATGCCGAGGACAGCTACCGCGAATGGGAGGTCAAACTGACGCACAACCTGGCCGGCGTGGTATTGGGCCTGAGCTACATCGATACCGATCTGTCGCAGAGCCAGTGCCTGAGCAACTGGGGATTCAAGGATGTGTGCACGGCGACGGTGGTGGCAAGCGTGAGCAAATCTTTCTGACACCCCGCCTTGTGTAGGAGCTGCCGCAGGCTGCGATCTTTTGATTCTGAAAAGCAAGATCAAAAGATCGCAGCCTGCGGCAGCTCCTACGGGGAAACGGAGTAGTTGTTACAGGATGTTTACAAAATTTTTACCAATGTTCTTCTACAGTTACGCGCGTTACCGCGCGTGTTTTCTATTCTGCTAGAGGAATGTCTGTAATGGCTTTGGGCAAAGGACTGCGTTTACCGTCCATCACTTCAACCCGTCTGGTGCTGCTGTTTTCCCTGGCACTGGTGACGCTGTACAACCTGGCAACCTGGAAGGCGCTGGGGAATCTGATCACCTTGCAAGGCGCGCACAAACTGGCGTTTTTCGCCTCGTTCGGGCTGTTCCTGTGGGCGGCGATCACCCTGCTGCTGACCCTCGTTTCGTTTCGCTGGACGCTGAAACCGGCGCTGACCGTGGTCGCTCTGCTCTCGGCCTGCGCGGCGTATTTCATGAACTAATACGGGATCACCATTGACACGGTGATGATCCAGAATGTGTTCGAAACCAACCCGGCCGAGGCTGCGGCGCTGTTCAACGGCAAGCTGCTGGCCTACGTGCTGTTGCTCGGCGTACTGCCAGCGGTGCTGATCTGGCGCTGGCCGGTGAGTTATCGGCCGTTCTTTCGCGGCGTGCTCAACAAGGTGCTGGTGATTGCCGCTTGCGTGCTGGTGATCGGCGCATCGGTGGGCGCGTTCTATTCGACCTACGCGCCGATCTTCCGCGAAGAAGACAAGCTCACCCACTTCATCAACCCAACCAACTACATCTACGCCATCAGCAAGTACACCAAGCAGCGCCTGGGTATCAAAAAGCACTTTGTGGTGCAGACCATCGGGGAAGACGCGGTGATGAGCACCAAAGCCGCCAGCCGCGAGAAAAAGTCGCTGATGGTGTTTGTGGTCGGCGAAACCGCCCGCGCCGATCATTTCTCGCTGAACGGCTATGCGCGCGAGACCAATCCCGAGCTGAGCAAACTGGACATCCTCAACTTCACCCAAGTGCATTCCTGCGGCACGTCCACGGCGGTGTCGGTGCCGTGCATGTTCTCGATGTTCCCCCGTGAGGACTACAGCGACAAGAAAGGCAAAACCTACGAAGGCCTGCTGGATATCCTGCAACGCGCCGGCGTGCAGGTGCTGTGGCTGGACAACAACAGCGACTGCAAGGGCACCTGCCTGCGCGTGCCGCACCGCGACATCGCGAAGAACCAGCCCGGAACGTTCTGCGATGGCAACAACTGCCTCGACGAAGCGCTGCTGGCCGACCTGCAAGGCTACATCGACAGCCTCAAGGGCCACGCGATCATCGTCCTGCACGCCGACGGCAGCCACGGCCCGGAATACTATGAGCGCTATCCGAAAAGCATGGAGCGCTTCACCCCGATCTGCCACACCAACCAGTTGGGCAGTTGCAGCCGCGATGAACTGGTCAACGTGTACGACAACACCATCCTCTACACCGACCACTTCCTCGCCAAGGTGATCGAGTTGCTCAAGCGCAATCAGGACACCCTGGATACCTCGATGCTGTACGTCTCCGACCACGGCGAATCGCTGGGCGAAAACGGCCTGTACCTGCATGCGGCGCCGTATGCATTGGCGCCGGAAGCGCAGACGCATGTGCCGATGGTGATGTGGTTTGGCAACAACACGCTGGCGCAACTGGGGATTGATCGCGATTGCCTGCAAGGCAAGACCGGACAGCCGGATCTGAGCCATGACAACCTGTTTCATTCGGTGCTGGGGTTGTTCGAGGTGAAAACCGCGCTGTATCAGCCGGGGCTGGATGTGTTTCGCGGGTGCCGGCCAGCCATGACGGCCGGGCAATAACAGCCCAGACACTGAACGCCCCTGTGGGAGCGAGCCTGCTCGCGAATGCGGTGTGCCAGTCGCCATCAATATTGACTGATCCACCGCTTTCGCGAGCAGGCTCGCTCCCACAGTTGATTGTGGTGAACCTAAGAACTGAGTTGTGCCAAATAGTCCCACGGGTAAATCCCGCGTTGATGGCCGTCACTGAACACCAGTTGCACACCGTAGCCCTGCGGGTTGATCTCGATCATGCGAACACGCTCATCGACCCGCGGCGTCAGACCTTTCAGACGAAACGCGCGGCACTGTGAGCACGGGCACTGGCGGCGCAGTTCGGCGTGGTTGAACAGCGATTCACGGCCGTCCGGCCAGCTCAGGCGCAGTGTCCGTTCGCTTTGCGAGTTGCTCACCGACAGCGGATTCATTGCAGCTGACTCAAGGCAATCCGCACCGCTTTGCGCACTTCCGGGTCACCGTCATCCTGTGCCGCCTGCAACGCCGCCACCGCACCGCGATCATTCAACTCACCGAGGGCCAGCGCGGCTTCCTTGCGCAGGTTGCTGATGCGATGGCCGAGGGTTTCGATCAGGGCGTCCAGCGCTGGCGCAAAACGCAGGCGACCGAGGCTGCGGGTGGCGCGCAGGCGCACTTGCCAGTAGTCATCGCCAAGGGCTGCGATCAATGCCGGACCGGCGTCGCTGTGGCCGACCTTGCCCAACGTGGTGGCCGCCTCTTCGCGCACTTGCCAGGCGTGATCGTGCAAGGCCTGACGCAGCGCCGGCAATACCTCGGCGCCAGACGCCAGACCGAGAGCACCGGTGGCGGCGCGGCGCACTTCGGTGTCCGGGTCGGCGCTGGCCAGTTGCGCCAATGCCGGCAGTGCGTCGAGCTGCTTGAGCCAGCCAAGCACGCCGATGGCTTCGCGGCGCACGCTGGCGTCGGCATCATCAAGTGCCGCGACAGCAGCAGGCGCTGCAGCGGCGAAACGCAGTTCGCGCAAGGCACGGAACGCGGCGATCCGCACACCGACTTGCGCATGATCGGTCCACGGCAGAATCACCCGGCCGGCGGCTTCAGATTTAAGCAGACTCAGACTTTGTGCGGCGGCGGCCTGCACTGCCGCAGACGGATCGGTCAGCGCCTGGCACAGCGCAGCCACCACCGGTTCGTCTTCCCACGCTTCCAGCAGCCGCGCGGCTTCTGCTCGGACGTCTTCAGCCGGATCATCGGCCAGCCTTTCGACCAGCCACAGCAGGCCGTCCGGTTCTTCCAGATCTGCCAGCTCGATCAAGGCAATGCGCCGCATACCGGCATCGTCAGCGGTCAGACGCGGTTGCAGGGCGAGGATGTCGTCATTGTCAGTCACAGCAAAAAATGAGGTCATAAGGCAAATCGCGGCAAGGGGTTTTCGGGCGGCAAGCCGAGCGGGTTGAGGCGCGGCAGCGGTCGGGAGTTGTCGTGGCGCAGCAGGTCGAGGCAATGGCGCTTGAGGCGGGAGAATTCGGCGCTGGTCACCAGCTCAGAGGTACGCGGACGCGGGAAGTCCAGGCGCAGGTCTTCGATGATTCGCCCCGGACGTGCGCTCATCACCAACAGTCGATCGGCGAGGAACAGCGCCTCATCGATGTCGTGAGTGACAAACACCACAGTGGTGCGAATCTGTGTCCAGATATCCAGCAGCAGCTCTTGCATGTTCAGGCGGGTCAAGGCATCCAGCGCGCCGAACGGCTCGTCCATCAGCAGCAGCCGTGGACGGTTGACCAGCACCCGGGCGATTTCCACCCGTTGCTGCATACCGCCGGAGAGCTGATCGGGCCAGCGCTCGGCGAAGCCGTCGAGGCCCACCAGTTTGAGCATTTCATCGGCAACACGATGGCGCTCGGTTTTGCCGATGCCGCGCATTTTCAGGCCAAAAGCGACGTTGTCACGCACGGTGCGCCACGGAAACAGCGTGTGATGCTGGAACACCATGCCGCGCTGCGGCGACGGCCCGGACACCTCGCTGCCATCGACTTTAAGGCCGCCAGAGTGGGCGTGCAGGTGCCCGGCCAGTGCACCGAGCAAGGTGGATTTGCCGCAACCGGACGGGCCGAGAATGCACACGAACTGGCCCGGTTCGATCTGGCAGTCCAGACCGTGCACGGCTTCAAAAGCGTGTTGGCCTTCGCCGAGCACGATCGACAACTGGCGAATATCGATTCGCCCTTCCGGGTTTTGCATCGAGCTCATCAGGCTTTTCCTCTCGGTCGGTGCCAAGGCGTGAACAGCTCGCCCAGGCGCTTGATCAGCAGACTGCTGCCCATGCCCAGCACACCGATCAGCAGCATGCCGACGACGATGTCGGCGTAGTTCTGGATGGTGTAGGACTCCCAGGTGTAGTAGCCGATACCGAACTGGCCGGAGATCATCTCCGCCGTCACCAGGCAGAACCACGAGGTGCCCATGCCGATCGCAAGGCCGGTGATGATGCTCGGTGCAGCGCCGGGCAAAACCACTTCAAGCAGGATCGCCCGGCGCCCTGCCCCGAGGCTTTTTGCCGAAGCGATCAACCGCCGGTCGACGCCTTCGACGCCGTGCACGGTGTTGAGCAGGATCGGGAACAGCGCGCCAGTGAAGGTGATGAACACCATCGACAGCTCCGACGACGGGAACATCAGGATCGCCAACGGAATCCACGCCACCGCCGGGATCGGGCGCAGCACTTCCAGCGGTGGCAGCAACAGGTCCTCGGCCCATTTCGAACGACCGATGGCCAGGCCCAGAGCGATGCCGATGAAAAGTGCCGCGAGGTAACCGGCGAATACCCGGCTGAGACTGGCGCTCAGGTGTTGCAGCAGCTTGCCGGAATCGCCCAGGCCCAACGCCGCTTCGATCACCGCCAATGGGGTTGGCACGTTGGCGAAAGTGACCAGACCGAGATTCCAGTGGTGGCTGGCGGCGAGTTGCCAGAACAGCAGGCAGAGCAGCAAAGAAGCGGCCCTTGGAACCCAGCGTAAATAGGATCGGTACACAATTCTTCCTCTCAACCGAGATCCCCTGTAGGAGCTGCCGAAGGCTGCGATCTTTTGACTTTGATTTTAAAAAGCAAGATCAAAAGATCGCAGCCTTCGGCAGCTCCTACAGAGAGGCGCGGTGTTCTTCGGGTTAGCGGCTGGCTACGGCTTGGGTTGTGGCATCGGTAAAGTCGAAAACCTTGCCGCCCTGCGCCGCCGCATATTGCTGCGCCTGGCCCTTGAGCAGGAACGCACTCAGGCGGCCCTTGGCATCACTGGCAAACCACGCCTGATCGGCGAGTAATTTGATCCCGCTGTCACTGGCCTGGGCATACACGGCGCGGATGTTTTTGCCTTCCTGTTTCAATGCGGCCAGCGCAGTGAAAGCGGATTCGGCGGAGGTGTACTGGCGTACTTTGTCTTCGCCGCGCACCCAGATTTCGGCGACGTGGCTAAAGTCCGTGATGGCTTTGCCAGTCGCCGCATCCACGGCTTTCAACGGCGTCTGCGCGTAGTTGGCGAGTTGCGCGGTGTAGTCCAGGTTCGACGCCTTGAAGGCGGCGCGGATGTACTGATCGTCGATGAAGGTGTTGAGGTCGAGGCCGCGATCGGCTTTCTTCAGCAGCTTAAGGGTGTCAATCGCCGTCCCCACTGCCTGGCGGTATTCCGGCTTCCAGCTCAGGTCGCGGGTCTGCACGCCCAGCGGGCCGTGGAACAGGTAGTTGACCTCGGCATCGACGCCGGTGACCTTGGCGATCAGCTCGCTGTACTTCTCCGGCTCGGTGGCCAGCAACTGATTGGCCTCGATGCTTGCGCGCAGGTAGGCGACGACGATTTCCGGGTACTGTTTCGCATAGGCTTGATCGACCAGTGCGCCGTGAAAAGTCGGTGCGTTGGCCTGGGCGCCGTCGTAGATCTTGCGGGCGAAACCACGACTGGGGAACAGTTCGGCGAACGGCACGAAGTCGGCGTGGGCGTCGATCTTGCCGACCTGCAAAGCGGAGCCGGCGACTTCCGGTGGCTGGGCGATGATGTTCACGTCCTTGAGCGGGTCCCAACCCTGCTCCGCCACCGCGCGCAGCAACATGCCGTGGGCGGTCGACGCGAATGGCACGGAGATGGTCTTGCCCTTGAGTTCGCTCAGCGCCTGCACCCCGGACGCACTCGGCACCACGATGCCGTTGCCGCTGCCCTTGATGCTGCCCGACAGGACGCTGATGAACAGGCTGTGCTTGCCGGCGGTTTCGAACGCCACCCCGTTGAACGCCCCGGGGAAATCGGCCATGGCGCCGAAATCGAGTTTGCCGGCGACCATCTCGTTGGTCAGCGGCGCGCCGCTGGTGAAGTTTTTCCACTGCACGTCGTATTTCGCGTCTTTGTAGGCGCCGTCGTGCGGCAGGTATTTGTCGAGCAGACCGAGTTCACGAATCAACAGCCCGCCGGCGGCGCAGTTGATGGTGGTGTCCTGGGTACCGATGGCAATGCGGATGGTTTCGGCCGAGGCCGACAGAGTGAATGAAGCCAGTACCAGACCGGCGAGTGCTGCACGCAACATGGTGTGTTTCCCCTCGAATCGTTTATTGGATGTTCGTCTCCGCCGCGATCAGGGCGCGGTGGGAAACGAGGGGTTTCAGTTTTTCCAGCGTCCGGGTGTTCCGGATGGCTTATGGCTTGCCACAAATCCCCTGTAGGAGCTGCCGAAGGCTGCGATCTTTTGATCTGGATTGTGATTTTAAAAAACAAGATCAAAAGATCGCAGCCTTCGGCAGCTCCTACAGGGGGCGGGGTCACCGCAGTAAATAAGGGATGTCGACCTTTACGGCACCGGTCGGGCAATCCTTTTCACACGGCATGCAGTACCAGCATTCATCGAACGCCATGTAGGCCTTCTGTGTGGCCGGGTTGATCGCCAGCAGGTCCATCGGGCAGACGTCGACGCACACGGTGCAGCCCTTGTCGGCGATGCATTTGTCCTCGTCCACGGTGACCGGGGCGTTGGAGCGGAAGAAGATTTCCTGGGCTTGATAGGCCATGGTTCGGACTCTCTCTGGTGATGCATCAAGCGGCAAAAGCGCCCACTCGCAAGCGGTCGTAAGCCTGCATGTCTTCGGCATCGAGCGCGATGATGTAAGGCTCGACGGGTTTCTTGAAACTGGTCATGCGCCCGTCCTCGCCCTTTTTCAGGTGGCAGTGGCAGAACCATTCACTGTCATTGCGTTGCGGATGATCGACGCGGTAGTGGTACAGGCCCCAGCGACTCTCGGCGCGGAACAGTGAGGCGCGCGCGGCCATTTCGGCGCAGTCGCGGATCACGCTGGTTTCCATGGCGCGCATCAATTCGTGGGGGTTGTTGGCCTTCATCTGCTCAAGGTCGCGTTCGATGTCGCTGAAGCGCTGCAAGCCGATCTGCATTTTTTTGGTCACTTTCGGCGGTTGCAGGTAGTCGTTGACGAAGCGTCGCAGCTTGTACTCGACCTGCGCCGGTGGCAGACCGTGTTCACGATCCAGCGGCGCGTAGACCCGGGCTTTCTCTGTTTCGATCTGCGCGGCATCCAGCGCCGAGAACTCGCGCCCGGCGACAAAGTCCGCCGCGTTCTGGCCGGCGAACCAACCGTAAGTGAACGCGCCGAGCATGTAGTTATGCGGCACGGCGGCCATGTCACCGGCCGAGTACAAACCTTTGACCGAGGTCTCGGCGCGCTCGTTGACCCACACCCCGGACGCCGAATGGCCGCTGCAAAAGCCGATCTCGGAGATGTGCATCTCGACCATCTGCGTGCGGTAATCAGTGCCGCGATTGGCGTGAAACTGGCCGCGACTCGGGCGTTCGTTGCTGTGCAGGATCTCTTCGATGTTCTGGATGGTTTCCTCGGCCAGGTGATCGAGTTTGAGGAACACCGGGCCGTTGCCGCTTTCCAGTTCCTGGTGGAACTCCCACATCATCTGCCCGCTCCAGTAGTCGCACTCGATGAAGCGTTCGCCCTTGTTGTTGGCGGTGTAGCCGCCGAGCGGGCCGGTGACGTAGGCGCAGGCCGGGCCGTTGTAGTCCTTGATCAACGGGTTGATCTGGAAGCATTCCAGGTTCGCCAGCTCGGCCCCGGCGTGATACGCCATCGCGTAGCCGTCGCCGGCATTGGTCGGATTTTCGTAGGTACCCATCAGGTAACCCGAGGACGGCAAACCCAAGCGACCGGCCGCGCCACAGGCGAGGATCACCGCTTTGGCCTTGATCACATGGAAATCGGCGGTGCGGCAATCGAAGCCCATCACCCCGTTGACCGCGCCCTCCTCGTCGGTCAGCAATCGGGTGCAAACAAGGCGATTGGTGATGCTCACCCGCGCCCGTTTCAACTGGCGGTAAAGAACTTTTTTGATGTCGTGCCCTTCCGGCATCGGCAGCACGTAGGCGCCCATGTGGTGGACTTTCTTCACCGCGTAATCGCCGGTTTCGTCCTTCTCGAACTTCACGCCCCAGCGGTCCAGTTGCTCGATGGTTTCGAAGCTATGGGTGGCATAGGCGTACACCGCCGCCTGATTGACGATGCCGTCGTTGGCGATGGTGATTTCCTTGGTGTACTGCTCCGGCGTCGAGTGCCCGGGGATGATCGCGTTGTTCAGGCCGTCCATGCCCATGCTGATCGCGCCGCTGCGTTTGACGTTGGCCTTGTCCACCAGCAGCACGCGCAAATCACGGTTCTTCTCTTTGGCCTTGATCGCTGCCATCGGCCCGGCAGTGCCGCCGCCGATCACGACGATGTCGTATTCCTGTTCCAACGTGTTGCGCGTCATGCCTGCTCCCCTTTTTGCCGGTCGATCCGCAGGCGGTACTGGAAGGCATCGCCACGGTAGTAAAGGTGTTCGAAGTCCAGCGGCTGGCCGTCGGCGTCGTGGGTCAGGCGCTCAATGCGCATGATGGGCGAGCCGGCTTCGACGTTCAGCGCCTGGGTCAAATCGCTGTCGGCCAGTACCGCGTCGATCGCCAGATCCGCGTGGCCGAGGGCAATGCCGCAGTCGTTTTCCAGAATCAGGAAGATGTCGCGCGTCACCAGATCCGCCTTCTCCAGGCGTTCGCCGATGGCTTTGGGCAGGTAGGTGATTTCCAGCGAGATCGGTTCGCGGTTGATCAGGCGGACGCGTTTGATCTGCGCCACGGTCTCGCCTTCCGCGACCTGCAGGCGCTCGGCCACGCGTTTGTCGGCAGGGATGAATTTGAAGCTGCGCAGGCGGTTGATCACCTCGTAACCGCGCCCGGTCATGGACTCGGCGAGACCTTGCAGGCTGCTGACGTTCTGGAAGGTTTTCGGCTTGGCGACGAACGTGCCTTTACCGTGGATCTTGAAGATCAGCCCTTCTTTCTGCAGATCGCCCAGTGCCTGACGCACGGTGATGCGGCTGACTTTGAAAAGCGCGCCGAGCTCGCTTTCGGAAGGCATTTGGCTGTCTTGCGGATATTCGCCGTCAAGAATGCGGGCGCGCAGCACGTCGCGCAATTGCGTGTGCAACGGGACACTTGCCAGGGACAGTACGTTATCGGTCATCACGGAATCACTTGTTATAACGAGTTATGACGTGATCTTAGAGACGTTATGACAAGCTTGAGAAATATTGTTTGGGCATAACCTTAGACGCGCTGTTGAAAAGCAAAGATCGCAGCCTTCGGCAGCTCCTACAGTTTGAAAATGCGATCCCCTGTAGGAGCTGCCGAAGGCTGCGATCTTTTGACTTTAGCGTTTAAGGATCTGGTCCATCACCCAGTCGGTCTTGACGGCTTGCTCGGCGACGGCCGGATGCTGCGAATCGCCCCGAATATGCGCATTCATGCCCAGCACGTGGTGCCACTGAATGTGCTCGTGATGCGGGATCTCCAGGCTGATCTGCTCATCGGCGAATAGCTGCACCGGATGTTCGTCAAACACGGAGAACGCGATGCGCCCCTGACTGCCGATTATTTCCACCCGGTCCTCGCGCCGATCCGCGACAAAACTCCAACAGCCCATGCCCAGTGCTCCGGAGGCGAAGCGCCAACTGGCACTGACCGCGTCTTCCGCCGCATACAACCCGGCTTGCCGGGCGGTGAAACCGGCGACTTCAACGATGTCGCCGAGCAGGTACTGGAACAGGTCAAAACCATGGCTGGCCAGATCGGCAAAGTAGCCGCCACCGGCGACGCTCGGGTCGGTTCGCCAATTGGCGCTGCCGTCCAGATCCGCCGCCGAGGGGGCTTTGGTCAGCGTCCAGCTCAGGTGTCGTACCTCACCGACGCGGCCCTGCGCCAGCCATTGCCGCACTTGAGCAAAACGCGGCAACGACCGGCGGTAGTAGGAAACGAAAAGGTGCAGACCAGCGTCGGCAAACGCCTGCTGCATCTCGCGGCTTTGCCCGGCGTTGAGCGCCATCGGTTTCTCGACGCAGCAATGCTTGCCGGCGGCAGCGACTTTGAGGCTGTAGGCGTGGTGGCTGTCGGGTGGCGTGGCGATGTACACCGCGTCCACTTCGGGGTCGTTGATCAGCGCATCGACATCGGTGTAGACCCGGGCGATGCCATGACGTGCGGCGTAATCGCTCACCGCTTCAAGGCGCCGGCCCATCACCGCCACCAGCGCCGAACCGGGCGCCTTGTAAAAGGCCGGCCCGCTCTTGCGTTCAGTGACGCTGCCGCAACCGATCATGCCCCAACGCACCACGTCCATGCTCAACTCCCTTTGTTTGAAACACTCAGCCGATGCGCAACGCGCGCAGATCGAGGTGGCCGTCCTTGATGGGCGGGCACCAGTAATAGCCGCCGGTAATCGGTCGGCTGATGCGGTACAGACCATCAGCGATACCGTCTTCCAGACCGCTCATGCGCCGCAGTTGCGCCTCGAAGGCGTCCAGCGAGAACCCGAAGGCGAGGAACATCAGACCAGCCCGGTCACCTTCAATCCATGGCATCGAACGGCGCACGACGAAGGCTTCGGGGGCGAAGCTTTCCTGGGCGGTGCGTTTGACGTGGGCAGAGACTGGCGCATCGTCGATCTCTTCGTTGTCGCTCAGGCGACGGCCCATGATGTTGTCCTTGTCTTCGCCGGACAATTGATGAAAACCCTTGAGGTCGTGCTGCCACTGCTGGATCGCGGCGAAGCTGCCGCCGACCAGACCTTCTGCGCCCTCGCCCAACAAGGCTGCAGCGATGGCGGCTTCGTCGTGCGGGTTTTCGGTGCCGTCTTCGTAGCCGGTCAGGTCATGGCCGTCCTTGTGGCGGAAGGCTTCCTGCATGTCGACCAGGCGCAGCGCCGGGGCCAGTGCGGCCTCGACGGCGTTGCAGCGGTTGAGCAGTTCGCCACGGTCGTCACCGTGCAGCCAGACCCACAGCGCGTGCTGGGTCGAGGGGTTTTCCACGCCGACGCCGGTTATGGCCGGGAAGCTGCGCAGACCATCAATCTGTACGTTCAGCGCCTTGGTCAGGGATTCACCGAAACCGACCACCGCCGACTTGCCGTCCACCAGGCTCAGCAGGTTGTCGATCGCCTGCGGCAATGCTTCAACCGACGCCAGGGCGAAAAACAGGTGACGTGCTTGCGCAGGAACAGGGGTGGCGAGAATGCCCGGCTGGTAGTAACTCATGTGAACTCCTTGGGAAAGTGCGCGGGAGTTTACCTGTAGCTGAAGGGCTTGTGGGGTTGAAATACTGATGAGTGGCGCACGGAAACCTGTGGCGAGGGAGCTTGCTCCCGCTCGGGGGCGAAGCACCCGCAAACCCCGCCGGCATGGTGTGTCTGAAGAAATGGCGTGGCAGGTTTTGGGGCTGCTGCGCAGCCCAGCGGGAGCAAGCTCCCTCGCCACAGGGGACCGATGTCTAAGCGGTGCTTGCATCCTGGCGCCACGCACTCGGGCTCATTCCCGTCCAGCGCTTGAACGCCCGACGGAAGCTGCGCACGTCGCTATAGCCGACCTCTTCGGTAATCCGCTCGATGGACATGTCCGGATTCGCCAGCAGACTCAGGGTCCGCGCCTGCCGCACCTGTTCCAGCAACGCTTCGAAGGTCAGCGCATGCTCGGTCAAACGGCGGCGCAAGGTGCGACTGCTCATGTTCAGGTCGCCGGCGATTTTTTCGATATGACTGCCCCGGCTCAGGTCCCGGGCAATCGCCCGTTCCACGGCTTGAATCAAATCGAGTTTCTGGTGCACCTGCGCCGCTTCCAGCTCCAGCAATGCAACCGCCTGGCGCAGCGCCAGCGAATGATGATTGGGCAAGTTGACGTCCAGCCACTGAACATCGATCAACATACGATTGTGCAGACAACCGAAGCGCACATCGGGCCCGAGCAAGCGGTGGTATTCGCTCAGGTAATCCGGTGCGGCATGCACAAACTCCACGGCAATCGACTTGAATTCACTCCCGGCCAAGGCCCGGCCATACACCAGCAGGCTGGCGAAAAACTCTTCGACGGCAAACACCTGAACGTCGGCGAACGGCAAGCGGCACTCGGCGTCGAGGTGCACCTGTTCACCCACCACATCGACGCTGGACACCACGATCCCGCCGGAGGTGTGTTGGTGGCGGATACCGAGGGCAAAGGCATCGCGCAAGGTCTTGCACAGCGACAGCACATGCCCGAGCAAGCCCAGCGTACCCAGCACATTCTGCGCGCCGACCCACAAACCCAGCCCCTGATTGGGCAACACTTTGAGCGCCCGTTGAATCATCGCTACGGCCTGGCGATAGGAAATCCGTTGCGCCGGATCCTGCAGATCTTCGAGGGTGAAGCCCAGCCCGCGGCACAGGCTTTCGGGGTCGATGCCTTTGTTGTGCACGACTTCGGCGAGGGTTTGCAGGAGAAAGGGCGAGACCAGCGCCAATTCGAAAGTGGGGTCTTGGACTTTTACGTTCATGGGGGCTGACATTCCGGATCACGCTTGATTGTTATCTTTGTTACCGGTTATGTCGAAGGAAGTTAGCACAGGGTTGGCCGACTGTCCGCAGAAGTCCCCCTAACTGTCCGCCAATACCCTGCCCCGTCGGGCCTCTAGCGCTTATTTCTATGGTGCCGGACGTTCCGCGTACCGGCGCCACGTCCCACCACAATAATAATGAGGACAGCCATGAGCCCGAACCGCGCCACTTTCCCCTTGCGTCTGGCACTGACCTTGCTCGGTTGCACCGCGTGCCTGCCGGCCCTGGCCACCGAAGCCGGCGTCGACAACATCGGCCCCGGCACCGACGGGTTCTTCATGCTGCCGCTGGAAGTCGACAGCCTTCCGGAGAACATGGTCGCCTTCAACCTTTACTACAACCATTACAAGTCGACGAAGCTCAACATCAGTTCGTTGGGCGGCAAGGTGCCGAATGTCGACATCGAATCCACGGCGGTCATTCCGCGCATCGATTACCTGAGCCCGGTACGCGTGTTCGGCGGACGCCTGGCCGGCTACATCGCCCAGCCCTGGTTGAAGCAGGAAGTGTCGGTATTCGGTCTCAGCGATACCCGCGAAGGCATGGGCGACACCACGATTGCACCGATCATCCTGTGGGACATGGGCAAGAACCTGACCCTCGGCGCCGCCCTGGAAATCACCGTGCCCACCGGTGAATACAGCGTCGATCGGCTGGCCAATACCAGCAACAATTTCTACACCTACAAGCCGCTGTTCTCGTTCACCTGGCTGCCGACCGACAAGACCGAGGTGTCACTCAAGACCACCTACAGCTTCAACGAAAAGAACAAGGACACCGACTACAAGTCCGGACAGATTTTCCACTTCGATTATTCGGCCAGTTACAAGATCACCGACGATGTGATGTTCGGTATCAACGGCTACTACCTCAAGCAGACCACCGACGACAAACAGTACGGCCATACCGTGCAGTTCGCCGGGCAGGATGTGGACGACGGCGTGCGCGGCAAGGTCTTCGCGATTGGCCCGGCGTTGCATTTCACCTTTCTCAAATACGCCAGCGCGGAGATTCGCTGGGCCAAGGAGTTTGACGTGGAGAACCGCCCCGAAGGCGAGATGCTCTGGGCCAAGGTCAGCATCCCCTACGCCTTCTGACCTCGACCTGTAGGAGCTGCCGCAGGCTGCGATCTTTTGACGTTGGTTTTCACAAGCCAGATCAAAAGATCGCAGCCTGCGGCAGCTCCTACACAGACGGCGGTGTTGTGGAGGAATCCGATGACAACGTGCGTCGTTTTTCCCTTATGGGCAAGGGAAACGTCTGACATCTTTCCCGCCAGCGCTTGGGGATACTTCGCACTTCGTCTTGCCAGTGACGACAGCGAGCCACATCCCCCTTAGACTGCTTCACATTGATCATGGAGGTCACTATGAGCGCCGAACTTTCCCTTATCGTTTCAGACTTCGAAACCCCAGAGCAGGCCGCCAGCTACGATCGCTGGTTCCGGGCACAGGTACAGGCCTCGATGGATGATCCGCGGCCCAACATCCCCCACGAGCAGGTGATGGCCGAGATGCGCGCCCTCATCGAATCGAAACTCAACAAAAACAGTGCGGGTTGACTGGCGACCTGAAGCTCGCACTCAACTCTGGCAAACCCTGAACTACATCGCTGACCGTAACGCCGTTGCGGCCAGTCAACTGAACGCCGCCATCGAAGCGGCTACCTCCGCCCTCCCACTTCACCCCTACCTTTATCGCTTCGGCAAGGTCGCCGGCACCCGGGAAATCGTTGTCCATCCCAACTATGTCGTGGTTTATCGGGTGACCGAGCGGATCGAGATTCTCAACCTTTTGCACGCTCGACAAGCGTATCCCTGAGCTTTCCCCACCCACACAAAAAAAGGGCGCCCCACCGGTCGCCCAAAGTACTACACGAGAGCCTTTTACAACGTCAGTTGCCCACGCTCCTCCTCGGTCAACTGCTGCCTGGCCTGTTCATCCAGCACCCCGGCGCCCAGCACCTGCACCGGGCTGTTCGGGTTATATCCGCTGGCCGGCGCACGACTGGCGCCATCGCGGTTTGGCGCCAGTTGTTCGTTGCCGAAACTCAGCACCTGCACGGTGAACACCGACGCCTGATTCTGCCGTGCTGCCGCCTGCTGCTGGCGCGCCACGTCCTCCGCAGCCTGGGTAGCCGACGAGGCCGCGGAACTGGCCGAGGTGATCGCGCCGGTATTCACCGAAGCCACCACCGGTACGCCACTGGTCTTGCCCTGCACCGCGATGTTGGCGGCGTTGACCACGGTCAGCGCGGCGATGTTGACGTTGCCCGAGACACGAATCCCCGCCTCGCCCGCATCAATGGTGCCCAGCGGCGCGATCAGGTCGATGTCGCCGGGTGCGACTTCGGCAATCGGGTTGAGTGTGGCGATACCAGCACCGGTGCTCGGCACCGATGGTGACAGGGTCACGTTGCCCCAAGTGTCATAGACGCGTTTTGGCGGGGTGTAGACCACGGTGGTTTTCGAACCGCGACCGGCGTTGATGTCGCCCTCGGCCGACCAACCGAGAATCGAACCACCGAAGGTGGTCATGATCCGGCTCTGCCCCAGCAGAATGCTGCCCTGCGAGTAGAGCTGAATGTTGCCCGAGCCCTGGGTGATGATCCCGGCGGTGGACGGTGGTGCCGCGCCTTCGATGCCGAACACCTGACCGCCGCCCGGCGTGAGCATCTGGATGTCGCCGCCGAACAGGGTCTTGACCCCGGCGCCGCCGTACAGCGTGATGTCGCCGTCGTAACGCAGCGGATTGCCCGCCACATCGGTGCTCGGGAACAGTGCGGCGATGGCGTTGCGACCGCGCAGATAACTGCCCTTGCGCGGGCCGTCGGCGTCGTTGTATTCCAGGCCGCCGGCGCGCAGTTCGGCGAAGTACACCTGGCGAGCGAAGATCGCCTGCTCGGCACTCGGCAGCGCGGCGTAGAACGCCTGTGCCTGCTCTGCGTTGCCGCTGAAGCCGTAGCCGAGGGTCAGCCAGCTCTGCAACTCGTCGAGGTAGGTCTTGACCACTTTGCCCGGCTGGCTGTTGAGAGCGGCATCCGGATTGGCGAGGTTCTGCGGATTCAGGTAACGCGCGATGAACCTTGTGTAATCCGGCCCCTGCGCGCCCGTGCCCGCCTGCAATACCACGCTGGCACCGGGCTGCGTATTCCCGGCCACTATCGCGCCGAGACTGGTAATGCTGGCGCGATTTTCCATCAGGATGTTGCGCCCGGCATTGATATCCAGCGTGCCAGGGCCGGCGATATCGAAGCTGCTGTAGAGAATGTCGCGACCCGCCGACACCCGCGATATATCTCGCGGATTGTTATGAACGAACAGGTTGCCGGTCGAGGTAATGCCTTCCCGACCCACGCCCATCTCATCGGGCTGCACGGCTGTCGGTTGGCCCAGGTGGGTTCCGGATGCCACGATGTCACGTCCGGCAATCATCCAGACAGGGCCTGCTGCTTCGTACCAAGTGCGTTTCGAGGTATCGAAACTCAACGTCTCACCACTGCGTATCCCGACCAGATCGCCGGTCAGGGCATAGAACCGTGCGGGCCCCTGCACATCACTCAAACCGGAATAGCTGTCGGGCCCAAAAGCGAACAATGGATAACGCGAATTACCATCCGGTTTAACACCGTCACTGCCGTAGTTGCTGTTGAGAGGCTTGTTGGGGTTATTGCTGGAAAAGGCGAGGAATGACGGCCTGAACGGGGTGGCGATGGCCAGCGGGCTGGCACCGGACTGATTGATTGCGTAGCCGCCGGCATAGATGGAATCGCCCGCCAACAGTTCGAGTTGCCCGGATGGAGAAGGCGCCAAAAGCAGGGAATACGCGGTTTTCGGCGCAGCATTGCCGACCCCGTAAGCCGCTGATGGCCCCGCATAAATCGAACCTTGAGCGGCAACGGCCCGAAGAATCGCCGGGTAGACAAAACGACCATCGGTGGGCGAGGTATTGGCGCCGCTCACAGGAGACAGACTCCCATCGACCTGCGCCAACTGAGTGCTGGGCGTGAGATTGCCGCCGGCGGAAAACAGATCGATGGCGGTGTGATCGGTCCACAGTGAGAAGCCGCTCAGGATGCCGCCGGTAAGGATATTAGCGTCGCTATCGAGCAGTGGCGTGGCGTTGAATTGGCTCACACGACCGGGATCGGCCGCCCCGCCCAATACCAGATCACCACGGGTGCTGAGACTCATGCCGGAGTCTCCGGGTATCAGCACCAGGCCACCAGAAGCGTTGCTGGTCGTCGAGGTGAACGGATCCAGCGGTCGGGTTTCACGGACATCATGCAACTGCGAGCTGGCACCGTATTGCAGATTGATGCCGCCCAGCGCCCCACCCGTCAATTGCGCCGCACCGCGCAAGTTGATCAGTGCGCCTTGCAGGTCGTGCCTCGGCGGCTGAGTCCCGTTATCCCCGGCCCGCGCTTGCAGCGATGGGTTGAATGCGCCGCCGAGGTGAATGTCCATATCGCCACCGCCGGTCATCTGCACGCTGCCATCGTCGGCGACACGCCCGGTGCTGCCCACGGCAACGATCAGCCCTTGGCTGCGCGGATAATTGACCGCATCGCCCAACGGTCTGAGCATCCCGGCGTCGCCACCGGCACGCAGGCTGATGTTGCCGCCGCCCAGGGTGCCGAATCCGGTGAAGCCGACCAAGTAAGGTTCGGTATTGCCGTCAGACTTCATCAACTGCGTGGCATAACTGCCAAAGTTGATCCACCACGCTGTGGGCACATCCGGGTTGCCCGTGCCTTGGCGCCACAGCCAGTTACCCATTGCCACACTGGCGATCTGTTCGCGGAAACCGCCATTCACCGATTGTGCTTTTGTGCCGACGGAATCACCGGAAACCGAGCCACCGGCATTGATGTGCAGATTGCCACCCAATTGCGGATACCAGGCCTGGTAGAGGCTGTCGCTGCCACCGTCGACCCATTTTTCATAAGCGGCACCGGCCGTGCCCAACACCGAATTGTTATCCGAAAGATGCCCGCGCGGCTGGTTATAGAGCGGATCGATATTCGCTGACTGGGTGCCGGCGGTGTACACGCCGAACGGCGAATCCATGCTCAGATTGCCTGCGGCGATCAGGTCGAGATCACCCGTGCCGGTGCGCAGAACACTGAACATCTGCATATGGGCCTTGGCCGTTTTCCCGGGATTGTTGCCGATGCACAGTTCCGGCTGCAGATCACAAATGAATTGAGCCTCCTCGGGAACCGGTTCGTAGTCCGGCCCCATTCCGCTACCTGGCGCCCAGACCCACCGGGCCATGGGTACGCACAAATCGGCAATTTGCTGGCAGTACTCGAGCATGTCATCAGGGACCGGCTCGTAGGGAGTAAAGAAGGGATTATCCGGAGCCCAGACCAGCTTGCCCGCCGCCGTGGTGATGTTGACGCCGTAATGACTGTCCGCCAGCCGCAGATTGCCTTCAGGGGTCAGCGGTTTGACCGCACGGCTGTCGGCCGCAGCAAGATCTGCACCCGCCACCACGCGCATCGACCAGGAAGCACTGCCCGACGGCAGCATGCTGGCCAGCGCCCAGTTCTTGCCTTGTTGTGTGCCGTTGAACGGCCGCAACTCGATCAGCGAAGTGCCCTCGGCGAGCTTCACATCGGTCATCGACGGAATCAGCGAACCGCGCAACAAGGCCAGTTCGCCCTTTAATTTCACCCCGGAGAACGTCGTCAGGTCTGCATCGTAAGCGCTTGGCAACGGCACACCCTTGGGCCAGTTCATCGCTTGCAGGGCGGTGGTCTTGTTCAAACGGATGCCGGCGCCCAGGCGTGTGTCGGCAGGCAACGTCACGCTGTCGCTGAGCAGCGTACCGGCGGCGTACAGCAGATGACCGTTGCTGTCGTGAATCGCCCCCGCCAGCACGGTGCCGGCGCTGAAGGTATACGCCTCGTTCAGCACAGCTTGAGTCGGCAGCAACGTGCCACTGGCCAGAACCGCTGGTTGAATCGTCACGTCGTAATTGAGTGTCGCCCCCAGCGGAAACTGCGTGCCCTCGGCCAGCGTCACCCCACTGCCCGGCACGATCAGATCGCCACCGAACGGCTGCACACCGGCAATCAGTTTCCACCCGGCGTCATCCTGGGTTTCCGGTGGCGGCGCGAAGCCGTCATTGATGCTGCCGTAAATATCGAGGCTGCCACCGGCACGAATCACCAGGCTGCCCGCTTCCCCGGAACCATATACGGCGGGGTTCAGCTGCGTGTGCGGATTGAGACTGGCGTAGCGATAACCGGACAAATCCAGATCGCCCTCCACCACCAGATCACCGTCAGCCGTCTTGCTGGCGATCTCCACACCGGGCCGCAAATGGAACGCATCGGCATACGTGGCGTTGTTCAACCCGGCGAGTTTGCGTTGCAGCAGATCGTTATTGCCCAGTGCGGCGTTTATAAAATCATTGCTGTCGCCGTGAATGCGCTCGAGCATGGCCTGATCAATCACCTGATACGGTCGGCCACTGACCGCTGGATCGACGCCATCGCGGGCATCGGTGTAGCGACGCATACCGTTGAGGCCGATGGAGCGAGCGCCCTGAATGGTCAACACACCGCTGGCGTCGATGGCGATGTCATTGCTGCCCAGACGCGGCGCGTTCAGCTCCAGCGTACCGCGCAGCACTCCATCGTGTTGCCCGGCGAGGAAACCGGGCACGGCATCAGTGCCGTGGCGCAGGTCGATACGCGCGCCGCTGCCCAACGTAAGCAAACCATCGCCGGAATTCAGTTCGACCGTGGCACGGTTCGGCGCATCAATGATTTTGCCGTAGCTGTCGACCCGCAGCACGCGACCATGGGCATCGAGCACGCTGCTGCCAGCCAGGGTCAGGCCATTTTTCGCCGACAGGTGAATGCTGCCGACACGCTCGCCGCTGGCATCGATCAGACCGGCCACCGTCAGGCTGCCATTGTCCAGCGAGACATTGACCTCGCTCGCTTTGAGGCCATCGCCGATCACCAGGTTGCCTTGTTTGAGCTGCAGGCTGCGGCTGCCGTAAACCTGCCCGGCATTCAAGCGCTGATTGAGTGCGGCGAACTGCTCGGTGGCGTCACCACCCAGGCGCTGCGCGCGAATGTCCACGCCACCGGCCTTGTACGGCACCAACGTGCCGCCGGCGTCGTAGTAACCGCTGCTGCCGCCGACAATCTCGCCTTGCAGATCGACCACCCCGGCCGCGTCGGCCAAGGCTACGACGCTGAGATTACCGGCCTGATTATTCTTCGCCGACAGGTCGATCCGCGAGCCCGCGGCCTGACGGATATTGCCGTTGGCGCTGTACAGCGATACGTCGCCGCCCCAGCTGTATTTGCTGACATCGTTGAACGGCAAGGTACGTCCGGCCAAGTCCAGCACCGCACCATTGCCCAGCGTCAAATCGCCCTCGGACTTGACGGTCAGCTTGCCGCTGGCCAAGGCGATACGGCTGTCCAGCACGACATCGCGGGCTTCAAGGTTCAACTCCGCCCCCAAAGCATTCGCCACCCCGGCAGCCCCGGCGCCGCTGAGGGTCAGGCTGTTGCCGGCCTTGAGCAGGCTGACCGATGCCGCTTCACCGGTGAGCAACGGTGTGCGCAGGTTCAGATTGCCGCCGCTGTAGCTGTAACCCTTGAGCGGATCGTAAGCGCCCTGCTCCTGATAAACCGCCAGGCTGCCCTTGTGATTGGCGGTGATGCGCTCGCTGGCGCTGAGGTTGACGTTGGCAAAACCCAGCGCCAGACGATTGTTCTGATCCAGTCCGCTGGCCTGAGGCATCGGGCCGTAACCCAGCTCGATCCGCTGGGCCTGAATGTCCAGTGTGCCGCTGCCCGTACCGGCGCCACCGGTGATGACGCTGCCGGGGCTTTGCGTCGCACCGTTCCAGATCAGGTTGGCGGTGCGGATGCTCGCCACATCGTTGGCATCGCCCAGACCGTAGATCGCCGGGGTAACCAGCACCAGGTTCTGCAGTTTGCTTTGGCCGGTCTGCGGATCGATTGTGTCGAGGCTCACGCTGCCGAAGAAATTGAAGGCATCGCGGGTGGTCAGGCTCAGGGTTTCCAGCGCTGGCGCGCCATATTGGGTGTCGCCGCGCAGCAGGCGGTCGAGCACGTTCTGGTTAAGGGTCAGACCGGCCGGTACGCGACCGCCGGCCGCCGCCAGCGCATCGGCGCTGCCGGCGTTGACCGAGCCCACTGCCAGTGCCAGTCGGCGCGTGCCGAAACGTACCGCTTCACCCAGTTCGAACTGATTGTCCGTCGCCGCCGTAATACTGCCGTTCGAATAGAGCAGCGCCGGATCGTTGCAGGGTGACGAGGCACACACGCCAATCCGGATGCTGCCCGCGCCGCTGATGCCGCTGGCCGCTGCCGGCGCCAGCACATGGGACCAGCCGTTCGATACCACCAACAGGCTCGAGGCTTCAGGCTGGTAGAGGTAGCCGGACGTCGAATCGAAGGCCACATTGCCACGCCCCAGGGTGTTGATCCCGGCACCCGCTTCGACCGTGATGCCACCGGTGGTCGAGGTGGTGCGCAGCACGACTTCCGGCGCTGACAGGATGGCCCCTTCGCGCAGCGTGATGTTGCTGGAGGTCCCCACGAAATTGATGATGTTGCCGGTCGTGTTGTAAATCACCTCCGGCAGCGCACCGAGCGTCAGACGTCCGGCATTGAAGTTGTTCAGCGTGTCGGCGTACACCGACACGCCACTGAAACCCGGCGTCGGCGCATGCCCCGCACCGAGCACCTCGAACTCGGCGCCGGCGTAACCGCCGCGTAGCGCCGCCGTGCCGATCAGCCCGCCTTCGGCGGCATCAAACAGCGCTCGCCCATCAAACTGCAACGCAGTCTCTTGCTTGCCACCCGTACTCAGGCGCAGATCGAGCACCTTGCCGTCCATTGGCGCCAACGCACGGGGCACGCCGCGCCGGGCGGCATCGCTGCGGATGAACTGGGTGAACGACGTTTCGTTGTACTGCGAGTAACGGCGCAGCACGTCAGCCGACGTCAGGATCACCTGACTGGCCAGACTGTCGCGCAGTCCGGTATTGGCAATCGACATCTGCCCGCTGCTGGTCCACGAACCGTTGCGTAGCTGCAACGCTGCCGTCGTCGCAGCTGGCGTCGCCTGACCGTTGACCTCGACCCGGAATGCGCCCGGCAACAAGGCAAAGGTGGACGGCAGCAGCGTGTATGTCCCCGCCGCCAGCCCCGGCACGCCGGCGCCAATCGTGACCTGCTGGCCGATGCGCGGATCGACCGCTCCGGCTTCGGCCAGGACCGGCGCGTAACGGCTCTGATTACCCGGCACGATGGCATAGACCGGATTACTCGCCAGCCCCGGCAGACTGAAGGTGCCATCGGTAGCATTGCGCACCAGCGGATTGAAGCGCGCATCGGTAGAACCGCCGCGTCCGGAAATGAAGCCGGCGCCGCGAAGATCGCCACCGCCGGACAGATCGATCAGCGCACCGTTCTGCACCTTGATGTATTGCCCACCGATGGCCACGCCGTTTTTATCGCCCGTGATGCCGTTCAACACCACCGATTTACCGTTGTAGAGATAGTCGATGCCGTCCGTAGTGCCACCGTATGGCATGACCAGACCGGCGCCGCTGACCGACGTGGTGCTACCCGACAGCAGTCGAACCTCATGACTGGTGGTCTGCAGATCGTCACCCAGAACAATCTTGCCCAGCGGGGCCCGCACCACCCCGCCCTGCTCGATGTACGCCGCGGAAAAACTCAGATTGCCGAAGACCGAGTACGGCACCTCAGCGGGTGCCGCACCGTGGCTGCTGATCCGCAGCGTATGGTCGGACACCGCAACGGCACCCTGATAGCCAACGCGCACTTCAGCCTGGACGTCACTGGCGGGATAGATTTGTGTAGCACCGAGGTTCAAGTCACCCGGCGTCCACAGCCGGGTTTTTTCGGCACCGTCATTGGGCGCGAGGAAACGCAGATCGCCACGACTGTCGAGGCTCACCTGACCAAATGCCCGTCGGCCATACGCAACCGCGGGCGCGCCAAGTTGCAGGATCGAACCCTGTGTACCGAACGACAGGCCATTGCTCACGTCCAGCAAGTCCGCTGACGCGCTGAAGGTCGCGTCCGACAGCTGTGTCGTCGGATTATTGGTCAATCGCGGCCGTATCAGGCCGAAGCCGGCGTGATAAGTGCCGACGCCGGACAGACGCAGGTACGGCGCGCTCAAATCGACGCGAGTCGTATTTGCGGAAGTTTCGGCCAGCGACAGCGCTCCGGCGTACAGCGTCAGGCTCTGGTTCATGTGCAGATTGACGTCGCCGTCAAACGACAGCAAACCGTTGCTCAACAGGCTCAGGTTATCGAAGCCGCCCGCCATCAGGCTGTCTGCGCTCAAGCGCGTCTGACCGTAGCGCAGGTCAGCGGCGCCCTCGCCCGGACGCAGATCCGGCGCGAGCGGTTTGTCCGTCGGCGCCTGGCCAATGATCATCTCTCGCGGCGCCCGCACGGCATTGCTTGCCGAGTCAACGTACAGCGGTGTTTCAAGCGCAACGTCCAGACGACCGCCGGCAGCCCCGACACCGCCCGCCACTGCACGCAGGTTGCCCTCAACGAACAGGCCGTTGTAGGAGCTCAGGCTGATCCGCCCGCCGTCGGTTGCGACGCGGGTCGGCCCCTGGCCGGCGATATCCAGAACGGTCTCGCTGCCGGAAGCCTCCAGCCGGGCGCCTTCACGGACGATCACATAAGCATCGGCGGCCGTGGCTGTAGCCAGTTTCGCATCGATTTCACCGCCGATGATGATGCTGCCGCCCTTGCCGACCTGACCGTAAGTGCGGCCCAGCGCATCGACTGCCGTAGTGGTGCGTCCGGAGACATCCAGCACAGCCTGTTCACCGATCCAGATGGAGCGGTCATGTGCGCTCGGATCGGCCACGACAATGGCGGTCGCCGGTTTGTTCGAACCAAACTGTTGCTGACGGATATCAATCGCACCACCCCAGGCATTCAGTTCACCTTCCACGGTGATCTGCCCGGCACCGCGCAGTTTGATGCTCTGCCCCGGATCGACACTGATCCGCGAACCGCGGCCCAGGGTCAACGAGCTGTTGGCGGCATCGATCAAACCGATCAGGCTGGCCCCGCCCTGCAACGTCAGGCTGGCGCCGGCGCGTTGGGTCAACAGGCCCTTGGTCGGGTTTTCCTGGAACAGCGTCGGCGTCCACAGCTCCAGCGCCGTTTGCGGATCGACACCACTGACCTGATTCGGCGCGGCATCAGCGAAACGGTACACCGGCATGTGCACATCGATCGCCGTACCTTCAGCAACGTCCAGCCCATTCAGGCCAATCAGGTTGTAGGCGGAAAAGCCCTTGCGCAACAGATCGGCAGACAGCTGCAGGGTATTGTCGGCCAGCGCCTTGTCGGTCTGACCGATGAGAATCCTGTTGGCCTGCATTGTCAGCGTGCCGCCGCCCGTGACACCGTAGCCACGCAGATCGCCCGCAAGGTTCAGGTGGGTGTCACCGGGCGCCGAAATCGCACTGGATTCCAGGGTCAGGTCCCCGCCCTTGCCACCCCGGGTCTTGCCGTTGGCCAGCACAGCGCCACCGGAGGACGCATCGAGCAGGCTGCCTGCGCCAAGGTCGATATCGCCGCTGCTGCGGATCGATACCAGGCCACCATTGAGAGACGCCAGGCTCGCACCGTCATTCGGGTTGCTGCGCAGGTTGCTCCATACACCACGGGTATCGAGTTGCACACCGTCGGCCACAGTGACTTGCGTCGCCTTGCCGACCTTCGCCGTGAGCCGAGTGTCAGCGGTATCGCTACTGAGAAACTGATTGAGCACATTGCCCAGACGCAGGCTACCGCCACGCGCGGTCAGGTCGGCGCCGATCTGCACGTCCGGGGAGTACAGGGTGATGTCGCCACCTCTATCGACCGTCAGCGCACCGTCAACAACAATCTGATCGCTGGCCGCGACCTTGAGCGCACCGAGCCGGAAACCATTGAGTTGATCGTTATCCAGATACAACTTGCCCTTGCGCGACTCGGACACTACGGCGCTCAGGTTCAGATCACTGCCGGCAACCGGGCGGGCGCCACCGATCTGCACCTGATCGAGCAATGGATTGAGGGTGTAGAGCAGGCCATTCGACGCTGCGACGAAGGTCGGGTCATAACTGCCAACGATCAACTGCGCCCGCCGCGCCAGTGCGGTCTGACTCTGCTGATAGCCGTCGAGCAACGGTTTCGGCGCCTGGTTCTGCCGTTCGCCCTGATACACCTCGCCGATCATTTGCCCGTCGAGCACGGCGTTGGCCGTGGCGATCACCAGTTGTCCGGCGTCACGACCGACGGTGTAGCCCGACTCGAAACGCGAGCGCGGGGCAATCAGCGGGCTGTAGTAATAACTGGTCTGGCCCCAGCGTTGGCTGCTGTCTTCATAACCTTTGTACAGGCCGGTGTAGAGCAAGTCCCCCGGCGCGCGCGACACTTCATACAACTTGCCGTCGGCGCCACGCAACCAGCTCTGGCGGATCTCGCCGCTCTGCACATCCAGGGTGCCGCCGGACAGGTTGATCAGCGAACCCTTTTCAGTCACCACGTCGTTGCCGGCAAAACTCACCGTGCCGCCCTGAGCCATCCATTCGCCGACGCTGTGGCCCTGAGTGCCGAGATAACCACCGACTTCCAACAGGCCACCGGCGGTGTACCAGCGATCCGTGGCGTAGCCGTTGGTGCCCGCCGGCACATACACCAGATCGCGCACATCGACCCAGATGTCATTGCTGTTGAGCGCGCCTTTCTCGCGGTTGACCGAGGCATCGCGCTGCTCGTTGCCCTGCACGTTGATCTTGATGCTGTTGTTTTCCATCGCCACTTTGACGCCGAGGGCACCGGACACATCGATCATTGCACCGTCGCGCACCAGGCTGCGCCGTTGTGCGTTGACCGCGACCTGGCCGCCGGTGGCCAAGGTGATCGAACCGCTCTGGAACTCGACAGTGCCGCCGCTCTGAATCTCGACGCGTGACTGGTCGCTACGGATCCGGTTATTGGCCGTGACGCCCGTCAGCGCGGCCTGATGCTGGCTGTCGAGGGCGGTCATGTCGCTGCTGTCGAGCATGATCGCCGTCGCACTGCCCTGCCCCAGCGTCACGCTGCCGTTGGTATCGGTGATCGGGTTGGTGAGGTGAATCGTGCCCCGCGTCGCCACTGACGTGCTGGCGAGCAATACGCCGTTTTGCACGACCTCGTGACCCGTCAGAGTGATGTCGCCGGTAGACGACTGGATCAGTCCGTTGTTGGTGACTTTGCCCGCAACGGCACCGGCCTTGAAGCCGGGAATGACTTCGCTGCCGAAGGTGGTCGACAGCGCATTACCCTCGGTGCCCGAGCCCTTGCGAATGTAGAAACGGTCACCGGCGGCCAGCACGGTCTGGCCCTTGGCGGTGCTGATGCTGCCGTCGTTCTGTACTTCGCTGCCGAGCAGCAAGGCATAACCCCCGGCAGCAGTAGACGATGCCGGCGTGTGGGTGTCGATGGAGGCACCACGTTCCACCAACACTTTGCCGGCCGCATCGGTGAAGGTCGGTTGGGTGGCGCTGCTGTCGAAATACAGACCCCGATCGCGGAACTGGATATCGGTGATATTCGCCGCTGCCGCCACCAGGTTGCGCACGTTGACCTGACTGCTGCCGCTGAAGACGATGCCGTTACGGTTGATCAGCATCACCGTGCCGTCGCCCTTGATCTGGCCTTGAATCTGGCTGGCTCGGGCATTCGGGTCATTGACGCGGTTGAGCACCGCCCAGTTCGACTGCTGGGCGAATTCAACAGTGGTGTTGCGGCCGACGTTGAAGGTTTCCCAGTTGAGGATCGCCTTGTCGGCGGTCTGCTCGATCTTCACCGTGGTCTTGCCGTCGGCCCGGGTCTGTTGCGGGCCCTTGGCGTTCTGCCAACCCTGGGTGAGGCTGTTATCGACTTTCAAACCGCCCTCGCCCAGACCGTCCGGTACAAACTGTACCGTGCCCAACGCCGCCGTGCGTCCGGCCGCCTGTGCCGCCTGTTGCGCAGCAATCGCGGCAACCGTGTTGTTCAGGGTCTGGATCGAACGCTGCAACTGCGCATTGGCTTTTTGCTGTTGGGCCAATGGCGGTGTCATCCCCGGCAAGCCACCCACGCTCGGACGCGCCGCCGCAGCCTGTTGCGCCGCACCCTTGGCGGCAAACCAGCTCGAACTGAACGCCGTCTGCGCCTGCGCACTGCCCGCCACCAGACACAACGCCACCGCGTGCGCCAATGGCTTGAGCAGCCACAGCGCCGGCTCCACGGCATCACGCTGGAAGGACTGAACGTGGGTACGACGACGGGATGGGCGAGCGAGCATCACTACGAGATCCTTTTTGATTGCCACACTTGGGTTGCCAAAGATGCCGCAGGCCTGCAAAAACCTGCTGTTACGACATAGGCCGTTGGCGAGGGGCGCGACCGAACGGATGTCACACAAACTTCATGTTCGGCGTGTATTCGAGCCAAAAAAAATGACGGCAACCCGAAGGTTGCCGTCATCGGTGTTACGACCGCGCGAGCTTACAAAGGACGACCGATAGCGTTGCAGACGCTGGCGTTGTTGATGTCCAGGTTGTTGCCCGAGGTGTTGGTGATGAAGTTGGCGGTTACAGCGGTTTTCCAGGCGTTAGGCACGGCGACGAACTTGTGGGCCTGAGTCGCAGTGTTGTTGCCCGGGTTGCTGTAGTGCTGAGTCAGGAAGGCTTTGACGGCCGCGGCCACGGTTGCATCCTTGTAGCACTGACCGAAGATGAAGTTGGTGTAGGCAGCCAGTTTGTAGCCCGAAGCCGGGTTAGCCACCACTGGCGACCAGTTGGCAGGGTTTGCAGCCTGGGCCGGGGTCGAAGGAGCCGACACCGACGACAGTGCCAGGGTGATGTTGAGCGACGTTGGCTGAACACCGTTGACGCGAGCAACAACAGCGTTGCTGGTAGCATCGACACCGTCCGGACCGACATAACCGATCGAACCGTCGACCGCGTTCACGGCAGTGGCGACATCGGCAGTGTTGGCGACGCCGACCCAGTTCGACGGCAGTGCCGAACCGGCTGGCAGACGCGCGTTGGTGAAGGTGGAACTGGTGGCGAACTGAGTCGGGCAGACCGAGTTCAAGTGACGGCTGAGGATTTCCGAAGTGCCGCTGGAAACGTTGCGGTAAACAACGCGAATCGGTGTGGTATCGGTCGTGCCGAGCAGTTGGCCCCAAGTAGTTTTGGCACCGGAGAACGCATCGCACAGCTGAGCGCTGGTCAGGTTCAGCGCGGTCTGGCCGGCTTTTTTGTACGGGATGGCAACCGAAGTGGCCACCGACGGCAGTTGAATCAGCGGGCCGTACGAAGCGCCGTAGGTGGTGTTGTAGGTGTTGATTTCCGCAGCGCTGAGGATCGAATCGCTGCCGGCGAAATGCACGGTGCCGGTGGTGCTGAAGCCGGCCGGGTTGTTGGTCAGGAAAGCGGTCTTGCCGGCACCGCTACCCACGGCGGCGTAGCTGAAGTTGGCAGGCAGGATGCTGTCGGCCGAACCTTTGTACAGTGCAGCTGGCAGGGTGGCACCGCCACCGGTAACGGCCATGGCCTGGGCGGAAGCCAGGGCGGCGACGGTCAGGGAAGCGGCGATCAGAGTGCGCTTGAACATGAAGAATCTCCTTTTCAACGATGGTTGTGAACACAGGTTTTCAGGGGTCTTGCATGACACTGGGAAGACTCACCGCTGACCTTCGCAAGCGGGGCCCGGGGTTAAGTCGCAGTCAGAAATTCGCAGTTTCCGGTGACAGATAAAGGAAAAAACCTCGGGAGCTGCGCGGGGTATTTCAGGGGAGGTTCTCGGGTGTTTGCGGGGGATGGCGAGGGGGCTGGATCGTGGGTTTGGCTGAAACTGGCTGCAGCCGTTGCGGGGTGGTTGCAGATGACAGAAAGGAGAACCCGAGGATGGTGCTTTTGAGGGTCGGGTGATGCTGAAGTCCTGGTAAATAAGTCTGAGTTATTTGTTGTTCTGCATGGCCCTATCGCTGGCAAGCCAGCTCCCACAGGTGGATGGTGCTTACTCCATTCTCTGTAGGAGCTGCCGAAGGCTGCGATCTTTTGATTTTGCTTCTGCTTTTCAAGATCAAGATCAAGATCAAAAGATCGCAGCCTTCGGCAGCTCCTACAGGGGGTTATTGCACCAACTGGTTGATCTCGATGATCGGCAACAACACCGCCATCACAATCACCAGCACTACCCCACCCATCACCACAATCATCAGCGGTTCGAGCAACGCGGTCATGCCCATCGCCCGCCGTTCGATATCGCGGGACAGGGTTTGCGCCGCACGTTCGAGCATCGGCGGCAGTGCGCCGGTTTTCTCGCCGCTGGCGATCAGGTGAATCAGCACCGGCGGAAACACGTTTTCCACCCGCAACGCCGCCGCAAGATTCACCCCTTCACGCACCTTGGCCGTGGCGTCGCTGACACTCAGGCTCAAGCGATCATTCGATAACGTCTGCCGCGCCGCCTCCAGCGCCCGCAACAACGGCACCCCGGCACCACCGAGAATCGCCAGGGTCGAGGCGAACCGTGCGGTGTTCAGGCCCAACACGAAACGCCCGATCAGCGGTAATTTCAGCACCCGATGATGCCAACTCAAGCGCGCCGCCGGATTGCGCAGGTACAGGCGCCAGCTCCAGAATGCCCCCGCGATCAGCGCCGCACACAACCAGCCCCATGCGCGAATGAAATCACTGGCGGTGAGCATCGCCAAGGTCAGCCCCGGCAAGTCCTGCCGAGCCTGGGAAAACGCACTGACCACCTGCGGCACCACGTAACTCAGCAGAAAGATCACGATGCCGATCGACACCAGCCCGACCACACCGGGATAGATAAACGCGGTGAGAATCTTGCCGCGCAGGTTGTTGCGTTCTTCGATGTAATCCGCCAACCGCTCCATGACCTGCGCCAGATCGCCGGACTCCTCCCCTGCAGCGATCAACGCGCGGTAGATCTCCGGAAAATCCCGTGGTCGTGCGGCCAGTGATTCGGCCAGACGCATGCCGCTGCGCACGTCGGCGCGCACCGCGCTAAGGGTGTGGGCGATGTGTTTTTTCTCGGCCTGCTCCACTGTCGCGCTGAGCGCCGCCTCCAGCGGCAGGCTGGCACCGAGCAGGCTCGCCAATTGCCGGGTGGCCCAGGCCAGGTCGTTGTCCGACATCCGCGTACTGAACAAGCCACTGCCGCCGCCATGCTGGGCGACGTTGCTTTCCTTGTGCACCGACAACGCGGTCAATCCACGACTGCGCAACACGCCGAATGCCGCGCCCTGGCTGTCCGCCTCCAGATGCCCGGACTCGATCTTGCCGGTAGCGTCGGCGGCTTCAAAACGATAGCGATTCATCAGGCGTCCCGGGTCACACGGAGGATTTCTTCAGGCGCGGTGGCGCCGCTGCGAATCCAGCGCTCGCCGTCCTCGCGCAGGCTGAACATCCCGGCCTTGGCCGCTGCCGCGCGCAAGGCCTGCTCCCCTGCCCCCTGGTGAATCAGGGTGCGGATGTCGTCGTCGATGCAGAACAATTCGTGGATGCCGGTGCGTCCGCTGTAGCCGGTGTGGTTGCAGGCGGCGCAGCCCACTGGCCGCCACGTGCCCGGTGCCGCCGGGTCTTCCTGCTTGCACTGATTGCACAGCCGTCGCACCAAGCGTTGCGCCAGAACGCCGAGCATCGACGAAGCCAGCAGAAACGGCTCGACGCCCATGTCGATCAAGCGGTTGACCGCCGACACCGCGTCGTTGGTGTGCAGCGTCGCCAGCACCAGATGCCCGGTGAGCGAGGCCTGCACGGCGATTTGCGCGGTTTCCAGGTCGCGGATCTCACCGATCATGATGATGTCCGGGTCTTGCCGCAGGATTGCCCGCAGCGCCAGGGCGAAGGTCATGTCGATCTTGGCGTTGACCTGAATCTGGCTGATCCCCGGCAGGTCGTATTCCACCGGGTCTTCGACGGTGAGGATGTTGCTGGTGCTGGCATCCAGTCGCGCCAGCGCGGCGTAGAGGCTGGTGGTCTTGCCGCTGCCGGTGGGGCCGGTGACCAGCACGATGCCGTGGGGCTGGCGGATCAGGTGATCGAGTTTGGCCAGCACCTGCGCGTCCATGCCGAGGGTTTCCAGATGCAGGCGCCCGGCCTGTTTGTCGAGCAAGCGCATCACCACGCGCTCGCCATGCCCGGTGGGCACGGTGGAGACGCGAATATCAATCGGCCGCCCGGCCACACGCAGCGCGATACGACCGTCCTGCGGCAAGCGTTTTTCGGCGATGTCGAGCTGGGCCATGATCTTGATCCGCGACACCAGCGCGCCGTGCAGCGCCTTGCGCGGCGACACCACGTCACGCAGGGTGCCATCGACCCGGTAGCGCACCACCGAATGGGTTTCGAACGGTTCGATGTGAATGTCGCTGGCCTCATCGCGCGCGGCTTGAGTGAGCAAGGCGTTGATCATGCGGATCACCGGCGCGCCGTCCTGAGTGTCGAGCAGGTCAGTGATTTCCGGCATGTCCTGCATCAGGCGGTCGAGATCGACTTCGTTTTCTGCTGCGCCAACGACCGCCGCCGCACTGCCGGTATCCGCGTAAGCCGTATTGAGCAAGCCGTCGAGTTCATCGTCGCGCACGCGCCGGAGCGGGGTTTCACCGAACTGGCGCCGCACCTCGCTGATCGACCAGCCCGGTGTCGATGGGCAAACGGTCAGCACGCCGTCGCACAACAGAATGCGCTGGGCCTTGGCCCAGGCGTACGGCAACGCACTCATCTAAAGCCCTCCTCCCGTGGCAATACGATCCCGTGTAGGAGCTGCCGCAGGCTGCGATCTTTTGCGTTTAAAGATCAAAAGATCGCAGCCTGCGGCAGCTCCTACAGGTCCAGCGTCGTCCCGGCTCTCTATGGTGAGGGGAATTCTTGTGGTGAGGGGATTTATCCCCGATGGGCAGCGCAGCAGCCCCGAAACCTGACATCCGAATACATCTGGCTGACCGCGTGCATAGGTTTTGGGGCCGCTTCGCTGCCCATCGGGGATAAATCCCCTCACCACAGGTTTACTTCTCAGATTGAGGGTCGGATTCAAAAGCGTGTACTCCCTTCAATCGGCACAGCTTTGATCGTCGCGCGAGGTCCCGAAGCCGGAACCGGACTCGGCACCCCTTGCGCCGCCGTCGGCAACTGCGGCGCCTGCATGTCCGGCATCGCCCAGCTGCGCTCCGGTTGCAGGCCGCCCTGGGCGCGACGCATGAAGTCGTAGCGGTTGAGGGTAATGCTGCGCCCCGCTTCGCTGTCGCGGATGATGTATGGGCGCAGGAACACCATCAGGTTGGTCTTGCTGATCGCCCGGCGCTCGTTGCGAAACAGCGCACCGATTCCCGGCAACGTCCCCAGCCAAGGCACCGCTTCGTTGCTCTGGCTGTAGCCGTCCTGCAGCAAGCCGCCGAGGACCATGATCTGACCGTCGTCGAGCAGGATGCTGGTGTCGATCGCGCGCTTGTTGGTGACGATCCCCGCCGCTCGCGCGCTGACCGAAGCACGTTCGTCGATGCTGCTGACTTCCTGATAGATATCGAGCTTGACCGTGCCGCCCTCGGAAATTTGCGGCCGCACATTCAGCTTCAAGCCCACCTCTTCACGGGTCACGGTCTGGAACGGATTATTGCTGGTGCCCCCGCCGCCAGTGACGTAACTGCCGCTGACAAACGGAATGGTCTGGCCGACAAAAATGCTCGCCGCCTCGTTATCCAGGGTCAGCAGGTTCGGCGTCGACAGCACGTTGGTGCCGCCCTTGCTCTTCAACGCCCGAGCCAGCACTTTCAGGTCGAGGATCTTGCCGATGCCGGGGATGTCGACGGTGCCGTTGACATAACCGAGGTTCAAGCCTTGCGGCAGCACATCTAGGCTGGTCTTGCCGTTGAGATTGATCCCCGAACCGCCAAGGTTCGCCCCGCCGATCACGCCGTTGCCGCCGAGATTGCCGGTCTGCCATTGCACGCCAAATTCACTGGCATCGTCTTCGCCGACTTCGACGATCAGGCTCTCGATCACCACTTGCGCGCGGCGCTGGTCGAGCAAATCGATGACCTCGCGCAGGTTGCGATACAACGGCTCCGGCGCGGAAATCAGCAAGGTATTGGTGGTGGCGTCAGCCTGAATCGTCACCCCGCCCGCGCTGAACGCAACGTTCTGTTCGCTGGCCTGACTGCCGCCGCTGCCGGTCGAACTGCTGCCCTGGGCGTAACTGCCACCAGTGCTACCCGTGCTGGAAGTGGTCGAAGTATTGCCACTGGTTTGCGTGCCGCTCTGCGCGCTCGAACCGCCATTGTTGTTGCCGTTGCTGCCCATGGCACTGAGCACCGAGCGCGCACTGTCGCTGGTGCCGCTGTCGCTTTCGCCAGTCAGCAAACCGCGCAGGGCCTGCGCCAGTTTCGCCGCTTGCGCGTTACGCAGATACACCACATGCAGATTGCTCGGATTGCTCTGTGCGTTATCGAGTTTGTAGATCAGGTTGCGCGCAAGCTCCGTGCGCTCGGGGCTGCCGGCGCGGATGATGATGGTGTTGGAGCGCGGGTCGCCGATCACCGCGATTTTCTGCGTCGGATCGTTGCCCGGCGCGTCGAGCAGATCGGCGACCATCGGCGCGATGTCGGCGGCGATGCCGTTCTGGATCTGCACCACGTCAGTGTCGATCGCGCTCGGGGTGTCGATGGTCTGGATCAATTGGGCGACGCGGGTCAGGTTCTCGGCGTAATCGGTAACCACGATGGTGTTATTGCCGGGGTAGGCATTGATCGGGTTGTTCGGCGACACGATCGGGCGCAACACCGGAATCAGGTTCACCGCGTTTTCGTATTGCAGGCGAAAGGTGCGGGTGAGCATGCCGTTGCCGGCGGGTTTGTCCGGGCTGTAGATCGGTCCGCCGAGCAGTTTCGCATCGGCTTCCGGCACCACCTGGGCGACGCCGCCGACATCGACCACACTGAAACCCTGCATGCGCAACGCCGCCAGCAACATGTCATAAGCCTGGCGTGCCGGCACCTGACCTTCCGAGACCAGCGTCAGGCTGCCCTTGACCCGAGGGTCGACCAGAAACTGCTGGCCGGTGGAACGCGACAACGCGCGCACCACAGCCTGAATATCGGCATCGACAAAATTCAGCGTCACCGGCTGATCGCCCAGCGGATTGCTCGGCAGTGTGCTGCCGCGTGGGGCGCCGCCACTGCGTGCGCGTTCGGTGATGTTGTGCAGTTGCCGGGGTTGCGGCGCGGTTTGAGCCTGGGCGCGTTGCCGATCGAGCAGCGCATCACCGCTGCGTTGGGTGTTGGCCAATGGGCGGCCAAGTTCGCTGTCCACCAGCAACGGCGGCTGATTCGGCGGCGTGGTGGTGTTGCTGCACGCGCTCAACGCCATCAGCAGCATCGGCAACGCCAGACGTGCCGGTTTGGATCCTGACCCCTTCATGAAGCTTCCTTAGCGCCCAGCGCCTGATCCATGCGAACGGTGCCTGACAATGTGCCGGCAGTGACTTCGGTCGAAGCGTTGTCGGCGCGTTGCAGACGGGCCTCGACCACTTGCAGAGAAAGTTGTGCCGGAGTGCTCAGCAGCCAGTCGAGCAGCGCATCGGCTGGCGCCGCGTCGAACGTCAACTGCCACGCGCCAGTCTCCCCGGCCTGCAATTGATAGTGCCCGGCCAGGCCGCTGGCCTGCAGCGTTTGCTCAAGAGACTGCGCCAAGCTTTGCCCTTCGGGGCGCACGCTGACCTCGCGCAGCAGCACTTCAAGGGCTTCGGCCTGCGCACGCAACTTCGGCGTTTCGCTTTGCCAGTAAGTGATTTTTTTCAGCGGCGGCTGAATCAATGCGACCCACACCAACAGCGACAGCAGCACCACCGCCATGCCGCCGACCATGCGTTTTTCGCGCAGGGCCAGCGCTTGCCAACGCGCCTGAAGCTGCGCGCTGAAACGCTGCCAACGGGCGCGGTAGGCCGCGAGCGATGCCTTATTCATCTTCTGCTCCGCTGTCGTCAGCGCTGTCGTCGGGGTTGGTGACTTCGTCGCTTGGGCGCAGCAGCCAGCCTTCATCGTCAGCCGTCGCACTGATCCCGACCTGAGCCAATGCGGCTTGCCAATCCTTGTCCTTGTCATTGGCGCTGCGTCGGGCGTCGGCCAGTAGACTCAACTGCAAGGTGCCATCGACAAACGTCAGGCGCTCGACCGTGCCGGCCATGAACGGCATGCCACTGCCGGCCTGCAACACCAGCCGATTGAACGGCTGCGCCGGGTCCTCCGCCGCGCCCTTCTGCCGCGCCGCCAATTGCTGACGCGCCTGCTGCAGCGGATTGAGGATCACCGGCAACTCGGGAAAGGCCTGCTTCACCCGTTGCGCCATCTGCGCCTTGAGCTGCTGGCCCTGACTGGCTTCGCGGGCGGCATACAGGTTCAAGCCGATGACCCACACCGCCACCGCCAAGGCGCAAAGCCCCAGCGCCCGGCCCCAACCGCGATGCTCGCTGCGCTGCTGTTGCACCGCGCCGTGCAGGCCCCAACCGGGCAACGGCCCGGTCCAGCGTTGCGCCTCGGCCATCGGCAATTGCGCATCCGGCGGTGGCGTCGAACCGATCCAGTGCAGCGGCGTACCGCAGGTCAGCAGCCAATCGCCAATCTCGTCGTCGAACAGCGGCTGCACCCGCGCCACCTGCACGCTTTCGCGCAGCAACAAATGGCCGTCCTGCCGACAGGCCACCGTGCCCGGCAGCACCGGCAAGCGGTACGCCGCCGGGTACAGACCGCGCAGATTCAGACCGGCCTGCTTGAGCAATTGCCCGAGATGCTGCAAGCGTTGACGCGGCGCCCAGGCGATCTGCACCTGCCCCGCTTCATCCCGCGAACTGTGAGCGATGTGCATGTCGTTGCTATCGCCGAGCATCAAGGCCTGCGCCGCGCATTGCACCGCCGCTGCGGTCTTGTTCGCCGGTAGCGGTGGCAGGTCGATGCTCGCCAACAGGCTGTCCGCCGGGTGCAGATAAGCGCTGAGCGGTGGCTGCTTGGGTGACTGCCCCAGTTGGCTAAAGGTCTGGCGCTGTTCACGAATGACCTGCCCCTGACGGTCCAGCCACGCGCAGTCCATCTCACTGTCGAGACTTAACTGCGCCAGTGGCGGCAAACTCACACGCAACTGGCTCATGCCCCCACCCGCGACCAGATCACCTGCGGCAGACGATCCTCGCTGCGGTGCAGCAACGCATCGAGACTGACTCGGCGCTGATCCCGCCGCGCCTCGCCGCGCAGACGAAACCAGTCACTGGTGATGCCGACCTTGACGCTGGTCAGCTCCAGGTTCGGCATGCGCAAGCGGTTGACGAAATCGCCCCGGTTGATGAACCAGCGCCCGGCGTCACGCTCATTGATCAGCGCCTGCGCGCGCTCCAGCGACAACCCCGGCACATACGCGGCCAGCACCGGCGCGGTGGCGGTATTGCCATTGAGCCAAGTAGTCGCCGGAATTACCGTGAGATACGGCGCCAGTTTGTCGATGACCGCCTCATTCACACCCTCGACGCTGCGCAGATCATCGACACTGCGCAGCATCGGCAACTTCGGATGCTGTGGCTTGCGCGACGCATTCGGCGACGTGGCGCGGCCACTGTCAAAGGCGTTTTTGCTCGTGGTGTTTTCGGCAATCTGCGGATTCAACAGATACGGATAAGAGCCGATCACCCGCTGACTGATGCGCTGACTCAACCCGGCGCTGATGCCGATCAACGCGCACAGCCGCTGAAACGCCTGCACCTGCGCCTCATCGACACGCTCGTTGGCCACCAGATTGCGCAGGTTGAACTTGCCCTGCTCATCCTCCAGCCGCCCCTCGAAACCCTGCGCGTTCAAACGCTGCGCCCACGGCTGATCGAGCCGGGTCAGCGGATCACGCTGCCGCGCATCCCAAAGCAACTGCCGGCTGATCTCCAGACCGCCGTGCAACACCCAGCGCCCCTGCACCCGCTGCTGATCCGCCTCCAGCGCGCGGGTCGAAACGCTCTGCCGGGTCAACATTCCCGCCGCAATCACCGCGACCACCGCCGCGATCAACAGCGCACTGATGATCGCCATCCCCTGCTGATTCGATTGGCTGTTCATCACCGGCCTTACAGCTGCCAGGAACCGATATCGGCATTCACGCCGTCGCCGTCAGGCTGACCGTCGGCACCGAGGGAAAAGATATCGACCTCGCCATTCGCGCCGGGGTTGAGGTACTGATAAGGACGACCCCACGGGTCATTCGGCAAACGCTCCAGGTACGAACGCCAGTTGCTGTTCTTCGCATCCGCCGGCCGCTCCACCAGCACTTTCAGACCCTGCGTCATGCTCGGGTAAGTGCCGTGATCGAGGCGATACAACTTCAGCGCCTGCATCAAACCGCCAATGTCCTGCTTCGCCGCCGTGGCCCGCGCCTTATCCGGCCGGTCGAGCACCTTGGGCACCACCATCGCCGCCAGAATCCCGAGAATCACCACCACCACCATGATCTCGATCAGGGTAAAACCCTGCTGCCCACGCGGCATCCGGCTCGGTCGTCCGGGCTGTTTGAACTGCGCGATATCCATCTCGACATTCCCTTGGCTTGATTCGATTCGACGCGCAGTGTTGCAAGAAGATATGTCAGGGATGTTGAAAATCCTCGGGAGTTTTCGTCGTCAAGCCGTCAAGGACGGGGGTTAGCGTCGAGGGCTGTGTTTTGGTTTTGGGCCTTATATGCGCGCGTGTTCCCGAGAAGCGGGTTTCACCCTGATTGAAGTGCTGGTGGCGCTGGCGATCATTGCCGTGGCGATGTCGGCGGCCGTGCGCGTGGCCGGGCTGATGACCCAAAGCAGCGGAGTTCTGCGGGATCGCTCAATTGCAATGATCGCGGCGCAAACACGCATGGCGGAGCTGCAACTGGAAGGTCGATTGCCGACCGGTGTGAAAGCCGTTGATTGTGATCTGGGACGATTGTCGTTGCGGTGTGAGCAAGTAATCGCAGCGGCTGAAAATGGCCGCTTACTCAAAGTCGCCATCCAAGTCTTCAACCGCAACCAAGACGCCCCGGCCCTAGCCCGCCTGGAAACCCTATTAAATCGCCCCCTGTAGGAGCTGCCGAAGGCTGCGATCTTTTGACTTTGATCTTTTAAAACCAAAATCAAAAGATCGTCCGAACGCGGCCCGAGCCTCCGGCAGCCCCTACACAAACATCTCAGGCAACAAAACAACGCATGCCCACACGACATCCGCAATCAGCCTGAAACCCTGTGGGAGCGAGCCTGCTCGCGAAGGCGCCAGAACCGACACCCAATCAATCAGCAGGCACGCCCAGCACAACCATCACCCCGGCAACTGCAAATTATCCAACGCCCGATTCACCGCCAACTCCCCGAGCATAATCAACTGCGCAATCCCCAACAGCGCCCGACGCTGCGACACCGGCACCAGGCTGGCAATGTTCTGCGCGATGTTTTTGGCCGAAGCAAGCGTCTCACTGGCATCCACCAGCAGCTCTTCGGTTTTGTTATCCGCCGTCACGGCATACATCCCACGAGTTTTACGTGGCGGCGTGGAACCGGGCGGACAGAGGTAATGATCGAGCGCGCGGTCGGCGGCTTCGTGGAGTTTTTTGGAATCGATGGATTCGTAGGGGGAAACCGAGGGGGTTTCGGGCGGATTAGGTGTTGGTTTGATCATGGTGAAGCTCCATTTTTATACCTGGTGGAACCACCAAAACCCGTCGCTAAACAAGTAAGGGTGGCAGCTGTACGCGGGTTAGCGAACCGAGAGGTATAAGACCCGGCAGACCCGAAGGTCTCCCACGCACAGCCACCATGTCGTCGTCGCAAACGTCTGCGACAAACTGGAGCGTCGTTGCACTTATACCTGGTCGGGTCGCTAAACCCGGTCACTGGGTTGCCAGCGACACGTAGACGATAAAGACCAGGTACAAAGCGCACAAGCCGGCGGATTCTGGCGTAGCTGTAGGCAAAGGCGCAAGGATATGTAGCCTGAGAGAGTGTCTGGAGATGTCTTTTTAAACGCTGGTGTTTATCGAGACCTGACTGCGGCACCTCCATGTGGTTGGGAGGTCGGCCAGATGATTCTCAGATGTATTTTCTGGTAAAAAATCAGTCCCCTTTTTCCAGAGCCAACTAACATCCGCGTTCGTGCCAATATTACGATGCCCCGTGTGCTCTCAGTCGTCGTTGGGGCGCATCTTACCTCGCCCACCTATGTTCTATCGCTGCGTCATCGACAAAAAAAGCCTTGGTGCAAGGTATTAGGTATTTGAATGACGATATGTAACCTCTTCCAACAACAAGCATCAGTATGCCATCATCGCTGCATCTCATACGCTAGGAGGCACCTATGTTGATTTCAGATAATCTTCTTGAACGAGCCAGCGAGGAGCCACTCGCCGTAGTGGTAGAAGCGTGCACGCTTTACATAGCCGCCTCAAAAAAAGAGATGTTCTCTAGTTTAGAGAGTGAGAGTTTGGAAATTGTAAAGTTTCTGTTTTACATGAAGAAAAGTGGCGCTCTTGACTTCGAGGCAGATATTCCAGAAATCAGCAGTGGGTTGGTCAGCAAAGATGCCACTCGTGATTTCGTAGGGAAAGTTCTAGCCGAAGTTAACGTCATTCTAAAACATCACAAGACCCTCCAGTTGGAGGCTGACATAGATGCAAGATTTACCCGAAGCATTAAAAATAGTTTCGGCTATGAGTTCACTGATGGTGACTTTAAAGAGCTGCAATCTCTAATCAACAAGCTAAGGGATTTTATAGCCAGTTGCAAAGACCTTGATGCCGACCATAAAAGGCGCCTACACAAAAAACTGGAACAAGTCCAGCAGGAGCTTCACAAAAAAGTATCGTCCCTTGATCACATATACTCTCTAGCAATTGAAGCAAGCATCGTAGCTGGAAAAATTGGTGAGAATGCTAAGCCGCTGTTTGAGGCTGCAAAAGAACTTATGGGGATTTCCTGGAGAACGCATGCTCACTCGGAGGGCCTGCCATCTAGTAGCGAAGCGCCTATATTAGGGCATGAATCCACACCTAAAGAGATCGAGTAACTAAAGGGCCGCTCGTCGGCCCATCAAGTGACTTAAATTTAACACATATATTCGAACAATGGGGACGCATCTATTTTTTCAAATAGATCTGTCTCTTTTTCCTACGAGATCCCGAAACCAAGGAGTCAATTACTGTCGGCCTGATGGATGACGCTCACGAACTGTGGCAACGCGCTCACAAGTAGCTCACCTAACTTAAAAGTACTGAAAAGGGAACTAATTTATACTCTGCGATTGAATTAAATCAGCCCCCTTTTTCCCGATGAATCTAGATGACTAGTTCATTGGCCGATTCCTCTGTCCCTTTTACGCGCCTTTGCAAAAATCTGTTCGAAACGTTCGAAAAAAAAATTAGTGGATGGACACCTAATATAATAATCAGTGATAGAAAACCAATGAATCACCACCAAGGACGCTGCAATGCATAACGAAACCGATGAAACAACCCTCATGATGCCCGGAGATATTTTTTTGATGTGCGGCGAGGGATCGGAGTGGCTCGCGACGCTTCAAAAATTTATATACAAAAAAGCTAAGTCTAGCCATGTTATGGTGTCCATGGGAGACGGTGCATTTGTTCACGCAACACCTGATGGGGGAGTACACTTCACAGCATATCCGTCTATAAACAAGTCGGTTAAGGACGGTTGGCGGGTTATTAGAAAAGCTGGGCTAACTCAAGAAGATTTCGAGCAACTTCAGAGAGCCACAATGTTTTACGCTGGCCAAGCGTACAACTATAAATTTTTCTTAACTGGTGACGACGCTTCATCCTTTTGCTCGGAGCTTACCGCAAAAATTTACTCTCTCGCAAACATTGAACTAATACCAGAAAGAGAACCGAGTAAAACAACGCCAGCACACCTGGACGAAATTGCAGATGGCAATGAGTGGGAGGATGTAACGAACACTTACATCAACGGATTCGCAAGTATTGATACGACCCCAGAGACTTACGCTATCGGACACTCGTGCTTCTTCGCTCTAATTCGAAAGCGTCAAATAATGCTGAAAATGACCGATCAGCTTTTCGATATGCTTGATCATTTTAAGGGTGGCGACGACGATATCGCTCGACTTCGTGAAAAGTTTATTAGCATGGAGTCTGATTTTCGAAAGAACAAGAACATATCTTTCTGGGATGAAAGAAAATATCCCACAAAAGAAGGCAATGCGGAGAGTTGAGTAGCAAAACCAACAATAGAATAATCACCTATTGCGATCGCGAAAAAGGAGACGGATCTATTTTTTAAATAATATATCCCTCTCCTTTTCTTCGTCGAACGGCTATCTTTTTTGTCAAAAGCTGCCGGGCGGGCGCGATAACGCCACTACGTGACTATGCCACCAGGCCCACCTTCAGAAAAAGCTGACAGAGTTTAGTCGGGCGAACGACACCACCATCAAGGCCGCCATTGTTCATTCCCAGACCGGCGTTCACAAATGCAAGCAGAAGAGACTCATCCATTTTGACTGCATCTTCAATTTTCGCCTTGGAAAATTTTCCAATTTTATCGATATCAAGGGACGGGACTCGCTCAAGAGCGAATAAGATTCGGCTAAGCTCTTCAAACGAAATACCTTCTCTGGCATAAGCCGCGAAACACTTTGCTGCCAGTTCAGGCTTTTTCGAACTCTCCATTCTTTCCAGAATTTCGATTATTGTTTCACCTACTTTTCCCGCGAACTTTTCGTTTTCTCCAAGCTTACGAAGCATTTCATTCCGCTTATCTTCTGAAATCTCGGAAAGCTGACTGAGAAAACGAAGAAGCTTGCCGCAAAAAATGTGATCTCTGATAGATAATGTCGCGCTGAAGATACCGGCTATGGTGCTAATGACCGGGATTGATTTCGCAGCCTCTGAGGCGAGTAAGGCATCTATTCCGAGTTCGGCATATTCCTTTGCTGCGTCTCCCATTGCGCCAGATCGTATTACTTTCGCGAGTTCTAAACCACGCGATGAGTCTTTCTTGCCCATGAGCGTCTCCATTTTCTTGGCACTTTCTTTCAATAGGAAAGGGCACAAATCCATGTTCTTGAAAAAACCAGACGTTTTTTTAATTTATTTCGCCAAAGCAAATTCTGGCTAGTAGCGATAAAAATGTAGAATCCGCGGGGCGAGATA
Organism: Pseudomonas sp. m6p; assembly: GCF_055760375.1. Lineage (NCBI taxonomy): Bacteria > Pseudomonadati > Pseudomonadota > Gammaproteobacteria > Pseudomonadales > Pseudomonadaceae > Pseudomonas > Pseudomonas sp. m6p. The sequence goes on along the minus strand of NZ_CM147084.1, from coordinate 1,857,046 downwards.
ACTTGGCTCGCAGTTTATCCGCGAGCCCCTTCAGTTTCGGACTGGTCTCGCCAATTTGTGCCTATACAACATCGATTGACCTGATGGAGCTTGAAAAACCGAAACGCACCACTCTTCAATGACTTCCACCTCTTTCCCTTTAAAATTTGGTTTTTCAACCCATCCTTCCCCGGTCAAAAAATAGATAGTGCCGTATTTATCGAGCGGCATTGACAATCTCTACTTAATGAGTATTTTCTTTTTTAAAACAATAAAAATGTGAATTCATTTTCCGCTTAATCTATTTCCTTTTTTGCCCCTTCGCCCAATGAACACAGAGCACGAAACTCTAATTAGCTTTTGACTTACGAAGTTCTTCTCTCAGACCCTCAATTTGAGCTAATAGGCTTTCGTTTTCTTTAATAAGAAAGCTTTTCGATGGACTTTCAGGATTATGGTAAGACGGAATAGCATAAAGCAATTCCAGTTCATCTTTGTAAGGCATCAAAGGCTGATAAAGCTGATAGAAAGCGCGACCCACTGCACCTCTGAACAATTCAAGCATTGGCTTTTTTGCACCAATAGAAAGAATATGATCAGTAGCAATACCTGGATATGGGTCAATGTATATAATTTTTGTAATACCCAATTGATAAGCTTTTTTTGCACAAAGCTCGCATGGACTTGCGGTAGTAAACAAGACGCCACCTATAAGTTCTTGCCCACCGTATTTTGCGATTTGCAAAAAAGCATTCTCTTCTGCATGCAGCGACCTTGTATGAACCTGGTTCTTTTCACCCTCAATTTCATTTTGTATAGTCTTGAAGCAAAACGGGATATTTCGTTTCTGAGTGGCGCCAGCCTTTATCAAATCAAAATACTTGTCACTCAGCGCCTTACGAAACACATTATCATTCCTCTCATACTCGCTATAATCAGAACTATTAACTCCACTCAACAAGTCTTCAGCGCTCCTCAACAAGCATGGAGTCTGCCCCTGTGGAGTACTATTCCAGCCAACGCTTTTTACACTGTAACTTATATCCGTTATTACAGCCCCCACCTGCCGCGATATACATCCAGAACTTTGCTTTACTGTATATGCTATTTGCATACAGTTTTCGACTGATGTTGGCATCACTAAGCCAGGATGCATCATAAGTGCCAGATACCACGCTAGCTGACTCACCAAATCATTTTGGTTAAACTCACTAGCCTTTGAGTTATGAACATGAATATCGGCAATCTCAATGCAAGCCTGAATATTTTGTGCGACAAACTTATTTGCCCCAGAAATCTTCCCAGGGTACTCCTTATTATCGAGATCTGATATTTCTTTTATTGATAGCTTTCTATACTCTTGCAAGCTATTCAATCTTTTTGAGTTTGATGTATTTACCGATATAAGGTAGAAATTTGCGTACCTTCTTTTTAAAAAAAATGCCTCATACGGATTTCTAATGGCATCTATAACAATCCTACATGGTATTCCTTTTGCCGCCGTGGATTTACGAACAAGCTTAATCAGAAAATTCAAGTGCTTTGGGAAGTTAAATAACTTATCAGCATCAAACTCACTTATATCCGCAACCCCTGAAGATCTGATATTGTCTCCTGACTCTTGGTAGAGCTTGGTGAAAATTGCGCCCCCCAATTTGTCTCTTAAGCTCTCAGTAGCAAGCGGCAAAGTTGAAAAGTAAAGCTCAATCCACGACTCAACTTAGTGAGGATCAACTCTCCCACTGAATGAGTTAAGCCTAAGAATCTCTTCTCGAACTCCATTTGACTCGTCATAAATCGTTGCTGCGATTTCTTGCGAAATCCCGGCGCCAGAAACCCCAGCCAAATGTAATATAAATGAATCCCTTTCCAAAAGTAACAGATGGTATGTAATTAACGATCGCACCTCGACCTTATAAAAGGGAGCCCACTCATTACCCTTTAGATATTTGTGAATTATTTTATGTTTTTTTAACTCATTCTCTGTAAGCCCTTCATAACCTTCTGCAGGGAATTCGAAGCTTACTCCGCCCAACTTGCTGGCAGCCGTAGAGCAACCTGAACCGGTACGCCCCGTAAGACCGATTATCAGGAAGTTATTTGCCTCATTGTAAACTCCGCTTATTGCCTTACCGGTCTTCGTGGACATTCCTTCTTCCTTCAACTCATCATCTATGAACAAAAATGTGGAAAGCACATTATTCCATTACAAATGTAGCCGTTTTTTTGGCGATCGTTGTCACGGCACAGGCGAAGCCAAGTCCATTTCAAACAGATGTGATCTGTAGCCCTGCGTCTGACAGTCCCTTGAGCTCCTGTGCGCTTCAGGCCGATAGCAACCAAAAAAACTTTTAGCTTGTGCGGTTCCTCTGCACCAAAGGTATGAACTGTTACTTCAGTAGCTACTATCCAACCTGAAACAGCAAAATAACCGCCTTCAATCTGTACCATTCACGGCCTAATCAACCTAGGCATCTCCACCCCCTCCCCCAACCTCTCCACCCCCAACCGCACCCTCTCCCCCCCTGCACAATCACCACCCCATCCCCCTCCACCGCCACCAACTTCACCCCAGGCCCCACCTTCTCCCCCTGCAAAAAACTCCTCGGCGGACCATCGTTCAAACTAAAAATCGCCACCGCCCCGCGACTCCCCGCCATCACCCCTCACCTTGATGTCCACCCGCGCCGTCTGGTTGGAAAACCATTGCAATGCCGGGCTATCACTGCGTGCCGCGAGCATTTGCGGTGGCGCCGGAGGGGTATGCGATTCGGCGGAGGTCAGGAGCAGCGACGACCAGGTCGCGACGCCGACCAGGGCGGCGAGCAGTGCGAGGGCCTGGACGGTTCGCGGGGGGATATGCGGGTGGTGAGCATCATGGGCTGAATCTCCTTTCAGTCCCTGCTGACAGGCTACGCGGCAATTCTCACGGTTTTACTTCACACGTTTTACATGTTGGCCGTGCAGGATGTTTTTTTGGGAAGGGGCTGGCCGCAACGGAGCGCGCGACCGGTTAACAGAAGGTTTCGCAAGATCCATCGCTTTGATCCTGTACCGTTTCACTGGCCCGTCAATAGCGTCCGCTTTGACTTGGCTCATAGTCAAAGCCAACTTGTAATGCAGCTCCAGCAAGCTATCGTTTCCAAGCCCTTCAAGATAGCTGTATGGCACGGTCCGAACATATTGGCCGGTATTAATCCAACTCTGATTCACTGCCGCGCCAGGGACCTTCCACACTTGAAGATTGTGCTCTGCACCCGTGGCAGTCCTGCCTTTCAATTCCAGCCAAACAGGCTGACCAGCCTGCATGAATGCCCAGACTCCCGCCCGGAGAGTACCGCCCTCCGTAACTTTGCTCAGATCCAGCTGATCGCCCTCAGCCTGCACGATGCTGAGTTTATCCAGTTCCGCGGCAGGTAACGGCAGGACGTTTACAGTCAGCGTGCCCGACGCGGTTTTACTGTCGCCTTCCGTGACTTCGTACTTGAGCATGAAGCTTTTAGTGGCGTTGCCGACGTTGGCAGCAATGGCCTCAGAATCAATCCAAAGCTCCGCACTCCCACTCTCCGCACCCGGCATGGGTGGAATCGTCGGGGAGCCGGCTCCCGGCGTGCCGGACATTATCAACTGAATGCTTTGGTCCTTATTCATACCAGGGTAGGCAACGCTCACCCGTACACCTGATTTGGCGTCGAGAGCGGCCAGGGTCACACTGGCCTCGACATCTGATGCGTGTGGCACTTGCAGTATGGGAACTTGAGCGGTTTGGTCATGAGGTTCATAAACAAAGGTGCGACCATCAGAGCCACTCAAGTTCACCCGGACAATAGGCAAGAACTGCCCCGTCTCCTGAAAGTAATCGCGCTGAAAAAAGCGCGCGCTCGTTAACGCCGTTTCACTTGTATGGAAAAAGGCTTGAATGGGGAGCTGCGTCGCAATGTTCTGGGGCCACGCGGCGATGATGACCTCGTTATGAAGCCTGCGCATATTCGGATCAGGGAGGTGAGATCTAACATCAACACTCATCGCAAATTCGGATTGATTTGCACCGAAACTACAATGGCGCCCATAAGCCCCGTTCAACTCATCGTAATAAACGCGCCACGTCGTAATATCGATAACACCTTGCTCCACACACGGCTTGCTAATGGGTAACTCCTCGTACTCGTTGCAACTGTCGCTCCGGTGATCGGTTGCCGCATCAAACGGATAGGCGCAGCGCACGGTAAGGGGAAAACCGGTGGGTGCCGCCATTTCCTTGAGAATCAAACCTTGGCTTTTCGCATACAAGAAGCCCTTGGTGCCGACATCTTCTCGAATATAGGAAAATGACACGCCGTTTCGCTGTACTGATCCCGAGCTTGGGTTCCACGCATGGTAGTCCGGTGAAGCACTTGTCACTCTGATCAACACGCCATTGCACTCGTAGGCCGGCGTGTTGCCACGACAGGCTGGCGTGGTGTCGGCATACCGTGCATTCAGTTTATCGGCCACTTGATAACCGATGTACAACTGATCCTGCTGATTGAATCCAAATACCGCACGGTCTGCCTGAGCCAAATCCATTCGCAGAATTGGCAGCCAATCCCCGGTAGTTGCAAAGTAGTCATACTGATCTCTCTGTGCCCCGAACAACGAACCTGATTTATTCGTATCGTAAAAAAGCGCCTGGATCGGCATTTTTTTCGGTGCGGCTTCGTCCCAGTTTCGTATCTGCAACTGGGTAGGTCGGGCCGACCAATCGCTGTCGATGCCTTGATGCGCCAGCAGGCTGGCCTTGAATAACGTGGGATTGAGACTGCTCAACGAGCATTGCTTTGTCGGTTGTCGGCCTTGTTGCTCGAAGTGCGCCAACCAACTCGCTGAATCACTTACGCCCTCGCTTGCGCAAGAGCTCGCGTCGTCGGCCTGTCGACTTGCGGTTGACAGGCCGCAACCGAAACCCGCATGGCTCCCAACAGGTATGAACGCGAAAGGATAGGCGCACAGGACATCCAGTGGCTGGTCCTTGCCGATAGCCGTGAACGAATCACTGAACACCACCCCGTTGGCTGACGGCAATGTCTGCGTACCCAAATCGGCGCGCAGATAGACAAAACTTTCCGCCCCCAATTGCGTGGCTACATCATCGTGTTTCCAGAATTCGCTCATCGGAGCGCTGCCATGCAACATGACGCCGCTGCAAAAATACGCCGGGTTGCCGCCCACACACTCTGCTTGCACGTTTTGATAGCGCTTGTTGAGCAATTGTGCGATTTCCGGGCCGGTTGCGGCTTCACCCAGACTATTGAACAGTAGCAATACCAACAGCCACGCCCTGACCCGCGTCCATTCGATTTGCATGATGCTCCGCCTTGATCTCAAGCTTCGAACAGTCCCTGGAATAACCCGGTTCACTGTCAGGCAATCATTAGTTATGCATGGCGAAGACTTCTGTTCAGCCATGCAGACTCGGGATGATTGAAGGCTTGATGCAGAGCGGCTGTCACCCGTCACATCTGACAGGTGAGTGGGGCTTTATGACGAATGGTCATTTCCTGGAAGCGGAAGAACAGGCTCTACTCAGGCCGGATGAGTGGCGACAACGGCGGCCCCTCCGCCAACCTTTCCACCTCCAACCTCACCCTCTCGCCACCCTGCTCAATCACCACCCCATCCCCCTCCACCGTCACCAACTTCACCCCAGGCCCCACCCTCTCCCCCTGCAAAAAACTCCTCGGCGGCCCATCGTTCAAACTCAAAATCGCCACCGCCCCGCGACTCCCCGCCATCACCCCGCTCACCTTGATGTCCATCGGCGCCGTCTGGTTGGAAAACCACTGCAACGCCGGGCTATCACTGCGTGCCGTGAGCATTTGCGGGGGTGCGGGTGGGGTGTGGGATTCGGCGGAGGTCAGGAGCAGCGACGACCAGGTCGCGACGCCGACCAATGCGGCGAGCAGTGCGAGGGCCTGGACGGTTTGCGGGGGGGAAATGCGTGCGGTGAGCATCATGGGCTGAATCTCCTTTTTGTCCCTGCTGACAGGCTACGCGGCAATTCTCACGGTTTTATTTCACACGTCTTACATGTTGGCCGTGCAGGATGTTTTTTTGGGACGGGGCAGGACGCAACGGAGTGCGCAACCGATGAAGGTGGGCAAGCAACAGGGTTTTACGCTGATCGAGTTGATGGTGGTGCTGGTGATCATCGGGATCGCCAGTGCGGCGATCAGTCTGAGTATCAAGCCGGATCCGCTGCAGTTGCTGCGCAAGGACGCCGAGCGGGTGGCGCAGTTGCTGCAGGTCGCGCAGGCCGAGGCCCGTGCGGATGGTCGGCCGATTGTGTGGGTGAGTGATGGCAAGGGCTTTCGCTTCAGTCGGCGCAGTGAGAGTGGCCGGGGGTTTGAGCATTTCAAGGATGATCCGCAGTTGCGGCCACGCACCTGGCAGAGTCCGAAGCTGGGGGTGCGGGTGGAGCCGAAGCAGAAGGTGGTGCTTAACGCCGAGTGGATCAATCCGCCGCTGCAATTGACCCTGTCTGATGGGCTCAATCGGCTGAGTGTGCTGCGTGATGCCAGTGGCAGGATCAGTGTGCAATGAACGCTCAACGGGGCTTTACCCTGATTGAGGTGATGGTCGCGATTCTGCTGATGGCGGTGGTCAGTTTGATTGCCTGGCGCGGGCTGGACAGTGTGACGCGGGCGGACAGTCATTTGCAGGCGAGCAGTGAGCAGAGTGACGGTTTGTTGCGGGCGTTGAATCAGTTGCAGCGTGATGTGGAGATGCGTGCGGGTGTGGAGTTGAGTGAGCCGAAGAAGGTTGGCGTGGATGATGAGCCGCCGAGTGCGCCGCCTGCGCTGACGGTGCGCAGCAGTGACAGCAAAGGGTTTCGGCTGGACATTATTCGCCGTGCGGCGGATCAGCCGGGGGCTTTGCAGCGGGTGCGTTGGTGGGTCAAGGGGGATACGTTGTATCGGGCGGTAGCTGAGGCGCGGAGTCGGTATCCGTTGCCGGCGCCGACTGGCGGGGTGGCGGTGTTGCAGGGGGTGAGTGATGTGCAGGTGCGGGTTTGGGAGGTGGATAAGGGTTGGCGGCAGTTGAGTGGCAATCGGCGGGAGAACCCGTTGGGGTTGGAGGTGCGGTTGACGCGGGAGACGGCGCAGGGGGTGGAGCGGTATCGGCAGGTGATGGGGCCGTTTGAGTGATGCATGCAGGTTATGTCGATATCACTGCGCATCGGAGATTTCTGTAGGAGCTGCCGGAGGCTGCGATCTTTTGACTTTGATTTTGAAGATCAAAAGATCGCAGCCTTCGGCAGCTCCTACATTGGAATGGGGGCAGTCAGTTGGGGGGTGGTTGGCTGTTAGGGCGTCATCACTGGCAAGCCAGCTCCCACAGGGGGTAGTGGGGTTGGCTGAATTGGGTTAGCTGAGGACGACGACGCCGCCGGGCAGTTCGGTGCATTTGACGCCGTAGGCGTCGCGGATCAGCAGGGCGACGCCGGCGAGTTGGTCGAGGCTGAAGCGGGCCTGGACGCGGCGTTGGCCGAGGTCGCGGTTGAGCAGCAGCAACATGCCGGGGCGGTAGCGGTTGATTTCGTCGATCATCTGGCTGAGGGTTGCGCCGTTGAATACCAGCACTTGTTGGCGCCAGTTCATCACTGCGGCGGTGTCGACGCTTTGCACTGCGCCCACTCGTTGCGAGTCGTAGGTCAGTTGTTCACCGGGCTGCAGGCGCAGGCTGTGGCCATCGACATTGACGTCCACCGAACCATCGAGGCACGTCACGCACACTTGCTGATCCGTATTGCGCAAATTGAACCGCGCCTGACTGGCGCGCAACCACCCTCCTCCAGCCTGCATCGCCAATGGCAACCGCGCGGTCTGCACTTCAACCTCGCCGCTGACCAGTTCGAACCTCTGCACATCGTCATCGCCGGCGCGCTGGTTAATGCGGGTCTGGGTGTTGAGTTCCAGGCGCACGCCGTCGGCCGGTTCGAAACGCTTCTGCTGGCCGACTTCGGTGATGTAATCGGCGCCGAGCCCTTCAAAGCCACCGGGAATCGTCCCGCGCACCAGCAGGAACGCCGCCGACGCCGCGATGGCGCCACCGAGAAACGCCCGTCGGCCAAAGCGCCGAGGCGACTGCAGCCTTTCAGCGGCAGGCTGCAGGTTGTGCCACAACACCTTGGCCTGCTCGAAAGCCTGAGCATGTTCGGCGCTCTGCGCGCACCACTGGCGCAAGGCGCGGGCGTCGGCCACGGTGGCGCGGCCGGAGGTCAGCAGGACCAACCAGTCGTGGGCTTCGCTGTGCAGATTGTCGGCCGCCGATGGCTTGGCAGATGTCAGTCGAAAGATGTTCAAACGCGCAGATTCTCAACGAAATGATCGGGCACTATTCAGAAGACGGTTTTCCGGCCCCGCGACCGAACCGCTGAAACACTTTTCTTTCCAGTTTCGCGGCGCAGAAGCCCAATGCAGCTTTGATTTCCTTTTCGACCATGCGCGTGGAGATGCCAAAACGCTGGGAGATTTCCAGGTGCGGCGCCTCTTCCAGCCGCGCTGCGATGAAGATTCGGCGACGCCGCGCTGGCAGTTCGTAGAGGGCGCTGAGCAGCGACTGGATTTCCTTTTGCCCGCCCACCACCCGCGCCGGGTCCAGCGCCTCGTCGCCGATCTGCAGCAGCTCTTCGACTTCCTCACCGGTGAGCAGGCGCGCGTCGGCCTGACGGCGGTCGGCGGCGATGTTCAGGGCCATGCGATAGAGGTAAGCGTTGGGCCGCAGCAGGTTGGGCGGCGTTTCCATGCGGTCGACCCGCAGGTAGGTTTCGTGCAACACGTCGTTGGCCAGATCTTCCGAGCCGAGACGCCTGCGCAAGCGCACCCGAAAGTCCTCGTAGGACGTCAGGAACAGCTGGACCATCGAACCTTGTCCGGTGTCTTTCATCCCCCGGAAACTCCTTCCCATTGGGTGCATTCCATGCGTTTCCCTGACGACTCCGGTAACAACAGCAACGTGACCGGCTGACGCAACGCGCTGGGCGTCGGCCGGTCGATCCTGAGATTGCGAAAGCTCTCCACCAGCGCGGTATCGCGCCGTACATCACCGGTGGTGGTGACCAACCGGTTGTGCTGCACCACGCCGTCACGCCCGACCCAGACCTGCAACACCGCGCGATAACTGCCCGGACGAGTCAGCGGCGAACGGCACAGGTTGCGCTCGATCGCCGCTTGCACCGCCGTGGCGTAGCTGCGACTGACAGCGGCACTGGCCGGGGTGTTTTTGTCCAGGGCCGACGGCACGTCCTCGACCTGCGCCACCTGCAAGGTGAACGCATCGTCGCGGGCGTAACGCGCCATCAGGCCACTGCCGCCGAGCAAACGGCGCAAGGCGTCTGCAGTGGTGTATTCGCCATCGACTGCCAACGAGCGCCGACCGCGACTCAACTGGCTGTCGACCAGCACCGCCACCCCGGTGGCATGGCTGTACTGATCCAGAGCCCGGGCCAGATCCTGCGCCGGGATGTGCAGCGTCATGCGCATATCGGCCGGCACCGGTTCGGCTGTCGCCGCACCGCTGAACCAGCCAAGCAGCAGCCCCAGACTCACCCGGCGCACAAGAGTCGCTGAACCCTGAAGACCGTCCCTGGAACTGCCTCGCTGCACGGCTGAAGTACCCCTGAAAACCGTCATCCTGATGGCTGTTTATGAATCTGGTGTGACGGGCGGTGCAAAAAAACCATCACGGGATTCGCCCAAGGCTTGCACTAGACTGCAAGCAGACAACGGCCGCTTCGGGCCGGCCAGGAGGCTTGCATGAAATCACTGTGGAAAATCGCCCTCGGCGGGCTGCTGCTGAACGTCTTCGCCAGCGCCCACGCCGAACAGCCGTTGGGTTGTGTGGAGGTAACGGTGGGTGGCTACAAGGCGCCGAATTATGACTGTCTGAGTCAGCAGATGGGCAACAATCCCGAGGGTGCAGCCGCCGCGCAGAAGAATCAGGAAGCGCTGAATGTGCCGGTGAACAAGCGGCCGCCGAATCAGGTTGGGCTGGCGACCCCGGCCGCAACTGGCACACGCATGGGTAACACCTTCGGCACCTCAGTCAAACCACAGCGCCCACCCGCCAATAACGGAACCTCCCCATTAACCAATAAATGAGTCAAACACCTGAGGCTAAGAAGCTCACACACCTAGAGGAAGGGGAAACACACCTGTGGCGAGGGGATTTATCCCCGATCGGCTGCGCAGCAGTCGTCAATCCCGCTGACTCGGTTTATCTGAAGGACCCGCGGCGGATAGTGTTGGGCCTGCTGCGCAGGCCATCGGGGATGAATCCCCTCACCACAAGGAACACCTCAATCACAGGGTATGCACGTCAGTCGCTTGGGATCTGGCGGAAACTTACCGCCAGGCGATTCCAGCTGTTGATCGTGGTCACTGCCATGGTCAGATCCACCAGTTCGGCCTCACTGAATTGCGCTTTGGCCAACTGGTAAACATCATCCGGCACATGACTTTCAGCCAACAACGTCACTGCCTCGGCCCAGGCCAACGCGGCGCGCTCGCGGGGATTGAAAAAGCCGCTGTCGCGCCACACCGCAATCGCATACAAACGCCGTTCACTCTCCCCGGCGCGCCGCGCATCCACTGAATGCATGTCGGTGCAAAACGCGCAGCCGTTGAGCTGCGAGGCGCGGATCCGGATCAGTTGCAACAGTGGCGCCTCGATGCTCAGGTCGCGGGTCAGCGCTTCCATGGCGAGCATGGCTTTCATCGCCTTGGGCGATGCGTTGTAGTAGTCCAGACGCGGGGACATGGGCAGGTCTCGGAATGCGGGATAGTGGTTTTACGGTAGGCGCTGATGCGCCAGCGTTACAGCCCCAATTCCACGAAAAACCGCCACACCACTGAAATCCCGGCCCCACACATTTCCCCTGTAGGTGCTGGCGTAGGCTGCGATCTTTTGATCTTGCTTTTGCTTATAAAAAATCAAAGTCAAAAGATCGCAGCCTGCGGCAGCTCCTACAGGGATGGTGACCAATTTCGGGTTTTTGTGCTGCGCAACTACTGCCCATCACGCAACAGCGGTAATCTGGCCGACACCCCAATCGCCCCCCGGAGCCGCGTCGGTATGGAACTTCACGTCGTGATCAATGGCCGCAAGGACCTGGCCGGCCAGCTGTACAACCAGCTGCGCGGCGCCATCGAGTCCGGGCGTCTGGCCGCCGGCACGCAGTTGCCGCCCAGCCGCTTGCTGGCCGAGCAACTGGGGATTTCGCGCAAGACCATTTCCGACACCTACGCGCAGCTGACCTACGAAAACTTCCTTACCGGCGTCATCGGCAAAGGCACCTACGTCAACGCCCGTCCGGCGCAGGTTCAGCGCAAGCAAAGCCACACCGAACTGGCCAGCGCCGAACAGATCGAGCGCTGGCGCAACCTGCCGATGTTCCTGCAGCACCCGACGCTGGAAGGCTCGCTGCGTTACGATTTTATCGGCGGCGCCACCAGCAAGGGCCAGTTCCCGCATGACGACTGGCGCCGTTGCGTCTCGCATGCGATGCGCCAGATGGCCGGCTCCAAAGGTTTCTACAGCGTTCCCGAAGGCTTGCCGGCACTGCGCAATGCGATTGCCCGGCACATCGCGTTTTCGCGCGGGATCAACGGTCGGGACGAGGACATCGTGGTGTGTAACGGCGCGCAGCAGGCGCTGGATCTGATCACCCGCGTGCTGATCAGCCCCGGCAGCCAAGTGGCGATGGAAGACCCGGGTTATCCGCCGGCCCGACTGCTGTTCGGTAGCCACGGCGCCGCAGTCAGTGGAGTTCCGGTGGATGCCGAAGGCATTGTGGTCGAACAGATTCCCGAGGGTACGCGGCTGATTTACGTCACCCCGTCGCACCAGTTTCCGCTGGGCATGTCGATGAGCCAGGCGCGCCGCGAGGCGTTGCTCGCCCGGGCGTATGAACTGGGCGCGATCATCATCGAGGACGACTATGACAGCGAATTCCGCTACGAAGGCCGGCCTACGGACTCACTGTTCAGCCTCGACCAGCGCGGGATCGTTGCCTACGTTGGGACCTTCTCCAAAACCCTGCTGCCGGAGCTGCGCCTGGGTTACGCAATTCTGCCGCCCGCGATCCTCGAAGCGGTGATCCGCGCGAAAAAGCTCACTGACCAGCACGCTTCGACCTTGCCGCAATGGGCGCTGGCCAAGTTCATTGCCGAAGGTTGTCTGCTCAAGCACATCCGCCGCTGCCACGCGATTTACGCCCAGCGCCGCGAGCGGATTCTGGCGCGCATGGCCACGGATCTGTCGCCGTGGCTGGAGGCGATACCGCCCAGTGCCGGGTTCCACATGGCAGTGCTGTGCAAGGTGCCGGTCGACCTGGCGCTGGTGATCGAGCTGGCGAGAAAGGTCGAGGTCGGGTTATATCCCATCGACATTTTCTATTATCAACAGCCGGTGAGGAGCGGCCTGTATTTCGGCTTCGGCGCCATCGAAACCCTCGACATCGACACCGCTCTGGATCGCCTGCGCGACATTCTGCAACAAGTGGCGTGAATGATTGGTCTGCGCGATTAACCGCCGATTGGTTATTGGTGATCAACGGGTGCAGGCCTATTCTGCATGGGCGTTATCCCTCAATGAGCAGGATTCGTCCGGCCTGATTCAGGAGAGTGAGCAATGTCCATCGAAGTGATCAACACCGTTCAGGTGCGCGCCGCCGCCGGCCGTTCGGAAGAGCTCGGCCGGCAGTTGCAGAAGATCGTCGACACCCTGCGCCAGACCCCGGGCTGCGACGCCTATATGGTCGACCGCTGCCCCGAGGACAGCCAACGCTGGACAGTGAGCGCACGCTGGCAGTCGGAAGCGGCGATGCAGGCGCACTTCAACCGGCCCGAGGCGCAGGGGTTTATTGACCTGATCGATAGCCGTCTGGCCAATAGTGTGGATTTCAATAGTTTCCCTATCGTTTAGAAGCAAGATCAAAAGATCGCAGCCTTCGGCAGCTCCTTGTATCTCGACTATCGCTCCGTCAGGAGCGATAGTTCTCGACTGATCATCGAGGGAGGGACTTGGAAGCCGTGCAGCTCCTTAGGCTTTTTGCCTGTGATGTAGATCGTGCTCCAGCCCTCCACACTCACTCATATAGTTCGAACGGTATCTTGGGCCCGTCTCTGGCGAGAGCTCGCATTCGCAAGGTTGGACAGAGTGCAGTGATGATCGAAAACAGATCAATGGAGAGACACTCATGTCCAGTTTCGTCGGTGTCGATATCGCTAAAAACACCTTTGATATCGCCACGCACTTGCCAAACGGTAAGCACAAAACCAAGGCCAAGCTGCCTAATGACGCGAAGGGTTTCAAAGAGTTTGAAGCTTGGTTGAACAAGCAGGTCGAGCCCACAGCCTTGATCGTGATGGAAGCCACCAGCGTCTATCACCTGGAACTTGCCGAGTTCGTCTACAACAAGGGTTACCGGGTCTGTGTCGTCAATCCGGCCACGACCCATGCTTACGCCGACAGCGAATTGCGCCGGATCAAAACCGATAAAAGCGACGCCAAACTGCTCGCTGATTTTGCTCGGGAAAAGGCTGAAAAGCTTCAGCTTTGGGCTCCGGAGCCACTGAAATACCGCCAACTGAAGGCGATGGTGCGTCGATTGGATGATCTTCAGGAAATGGAGCAGATGGAGCTCAATCGTCTGGATGTGTCCGACGAAAAGGTCAAAGACTCGATCAACTCCGTTCTGCGCCACATCGAAAAAGAGATCGCTGAAACGCACAAAGCGATCAAGAAACACATCGATGATGATCCGGACATGCGCCAGATGCGCGACTTGATCGTGACCATCGACGGTATCGGGCAGAAAACCCTTGAGCGGCTGCTGGCCGAGCTGGGCGACCTGCGCAAATACGACGACCCTCGCAAACTGGTCGCTGCTGCAGGGTTGAACCCTAAGCTGCAGGAGTCAGGAAAACTCAAAGGCAGAACAATTATTTCGAGGGTCGGCTCGGCTCGCGTTCGGGCGGGTCTGTACATGCCAGGCCTGGTAGCGCTGAGGCACAACGAGGCGATCATCGCCATGAAGGAACGCTTGAAGGCCAATGGCAAAGCCCCCAAACAGATCATCTGTGCAGCCATGCGCAAGTTGTTGCACTTCGTCTACGGAGTGCTCAAATCGGGCCAACCATTTGACCCGAAATTGGCACTTGCCCGGTGAGGGGCAAGACGGTATCTACACTATCCCTGTAGGAGCTGCCGAAGGCTGCGATCTTTTGCTTTTTGGCGGTAGCCGATTGGTCACCCGATCTTCCCGAATATTGGCCGTTTGCATGCCCCACCCCGCAGACTACTGTGGTCACCACCCCCTCCTCCCACAGGTGATCCGCCATGAAAGCCCTGCACCTCTTCACCGCCACTCTCGCCCTGTCCATGTCCGCTGCCGCGCTGGCCCACGACCCGTCCGAAAAAGTCACCGTCCTGCAAGACCAGATGCTGAAAAACGCCCCCGGCAAAAAAGCCATGATGATCGAAGTCGACTACAAACCCGGCCAATCCTCCATCGCCCACAAGCACGACGGCACCGCCATGGCCTATGTGCTCGAAGGCGAAGTGATTTCCCAGGTCAAGGGCGAACAGCCGATCACCTACAAGAAAGGCCAGTTCTGGTACGAACCGGCCGGCTCCGAACATCTGGTGTCGAAAAACGCCAGCAACAGCAAACCGGCGAAGTTGCTGGTGTTCATGGTGTTGGCGCCGGACGAACAAGTGCTGATCCCTTTGAAAAACTGATGGTTGTTGGCACAGCCATAAATAAAAAGGCGCAAAACACTGTTTTGCGCCTTTTTATTTCCCGAGGCAATTAACCGATTTGCCTTAAAGCCAATAAAACTAATGCATTGCCACAACACGGAAAATTGTCAGCTTATTTACAGGTTGGCGGGTTTAGTCTGAGTCAACTGTCGTGCGCCTTTGACAAACAGCCGCGACAACTATGACGTTCCGACTGAAGTTGCTTCACGGGAGACTCACCATGAAACTTGCGTTTGCCAGTACCTTGGCGATATCGGTTTTAGCTTTGTCCGCCTGCTCAGTACCCACCGCGCCGAAAGCGGTTTCGTCCCTCGATACGCTGTTCACCCAACCGGTTGGCCGCAGCAGCGCCGCCCAAGTGCAAAGCGGCCCCGGCGTGTCACTGGGCGTGGTCTACAGCCCCAGCACCCTGACCAACCGCGAATACCTGCGTAACTATCAAGCCAACGCCGGCACCGGTTTCGGCCAGAGCCTGCTGGTGCAGCCGATCCATGACGCCTACGTCAACACCTCGAAACCGGACATGGCGGTGGATTGGGTCAAGGCCTCGCTGCAACGGCAGTTCGGTTCAGTAACGGTGTACCCGGACATGCAGAGTTTGCGTGCAGCGCATCCCGACGTGGTGGCGATCATCGACACCCACAGCCAGTTGATCACCTCGCGCAGCTCCGACATCAAGGCTGATGTGAGTGCGGATTTTTATGATGCGAAGTTGAACTACATCGGTACGGCGAAAGGTTCTGAAGCGAAGGAACTGACGCCGGTGTGGGCGGACTTCAAAGGTTCGGACGAGATCGTCGCTGATATTAATCAGCAGCAGGATGTGCAAGTTCGGGCGCTGCAGAAGTTTGATCAGTCGCTGAGTAATTTATTGACCAGACCGACAGATAAAGTGTCGATGCTGGATAACAAACAAGCACCTGACTTGTATTGAAAGTAAGGCCCTCATCGCTGGCAAGCCAGCTCCCACAGGATTTGTGGTGACACTCAAACCCTGTAGGAGCTGCCGAAGGCTGCGATCTTTTGACTTTTAAAATCAAAAGATCGCAGCCTTCGGCAGCTCCTACAGGGAGCGCATCAACGAGCATAAAAAAGCCCCGGCATCTCACGACACCGGGGCTTCTTCATTCAACCACTACTCAGGCCAGTTCAAGCTCGGCATTCGCAGCAGCCGCAGGCACCACCGCCTGCCCGCTCAACGCGAGGTCCAGCAGCTCACGGTTGGCAACGGCGTACATGGCGTAGTCCGTGCCGCTCGCAGCACGGATTTCCACCAGCATGGCGCGCCAGCGCTCGATCATGCTTTCGTGCTGTGCCATCCACAGCGCCAGACGTGCTTCCACGTCCTGGGTGCCGTCGCCCTGTTGCAGGACGGAGATGGTGATCGCACGTTGCTGCCAGTCCACATCGTCACGGAACGCTTCACGGGCCAGGGCCTGCCAGTTGTTTTCAACCGGCAGCGCGCTGATCTGTTGCAGGTACCAGGTGATGTCCAGCGCACTGCCTACGGCGAAGTAGGCCTTGGCCACTTCGGCCGGATCCTGGCCAGTGACGTCGGACGCTTCGATGATCGGCAGCAGGGTGTACAGGTGCGAGGTACCCGCCACCATACGCGCCAGCAATTCCGGCACACCGGCCGCGACGTAAGCCTGATAACGCGCCTGCCAGTTTTCACGGATTTCGCCGCTCAGCAGTTCGTCGAGCTTCAGACCCAGCTCCTTGAGGTGCGGACCGAAGTGCGCGACATCACGGGCAGCGTTCTGCTCGTTGCGACGGGCACGCAGGAACCAGCGGGTAGCACGGCGGCCCAGACGCATCAGCTCGTCCATCAGCTCCAGCTGCACGTCAGCGGAAACCTGATAGTCGAGCGCTTCGATCTGACGGAACCAGTGCGGGAGGTGGAAGATGTCACGCACGATCACGTAGGCGCCAGCCACGTTCGCCGGGCTCATGCCGGTCGACTCTTTGAGTCGCTGCACGAAGGTGATGCCCATGTGGTTGACCAGATCGTTGGCGATCTGGGTGCTGACGATCTCGCGCTTCAAACGGTGACGACGCATGGCTTCGGAGAACTTGCTGACCAGGGTCGGCGGGAACGCCGTTTCCATGTCGCGGGTCAGGTAGTCGTCGTCCGGCACCAGCGAGTTCAGCAGCTGTTCCTTGAGGTCGATCTTGCTGTACGAGATCAGCACCGACAGCTCGGGACGGGTCAGACCATGGCCTGCCGCAACGCGCTCGTTGATCTGCTCTTCGGTCGGCAGGAACTCGATGGCACGGTCCAGCTTGCCACGGCCTTCCAGATCGCTCATCAGACGCTTGTACTCGGCAATGCGCTCGTAGGCACGACGCGCTGCCAGGGACAGGGCCTGGGTCTGCTTGTAGTTGTTGCCCAGCACCAGACCACCAACTTCGTCGGTCATGCTCGCCAGCAACTGGTTGCGTTGCTTGTCGGTCATGTCGCCGGCCTGAACCACTTCGTTCAGCAGGATCTTGATGTTCACTTCGTGGTCGGAGCAGTCCACGCCACCGGCGTTGTCGATGAAGTCGGTGTTGGAACCGCCGCCATTCAGACCGAATTCCACACGACCCAGTTGGGTCATACCGAGGTTACCGCCCTCGCCCACCACTTTGCAGCGCAGCTCGTTGCCGTTCACGCGCAGTGCATCGTTGGCCTTGTCGCCGACGTCGGCATGGCTTTCGCTGCTGGCCTTGACGTAAGTGCCGATACCGCCGTTCCACAGCAGATCCACCGGCGCCTTGAGCAAGGCGTTCAGCAGTTCGGTCGGGGTCAGCTTGTCGGCCTTGATGTCGAAGCGTTCTTTCATCTGCGGCGAGATGGCGATGCTCTTCGCGCTGCGCGAGAAGATGCCGCCACCTTCGGACATGATGCTGGTGTCGTAGTCGGTCCAGGCCGAACGCGGCAGGTCGAACATGCGCTGACGCTCGACGAAGCTGGTGGCCGGGTTCGGGTTCGGATCGATGAAGATGTGCATGTGGTTGAACGCAGCGACCAGTTGCAGCTTGTCGGACATCAACAGGCCGTTACCGAACACGTCACCGGCCATGTCACCGACGCCGACCACAGTGATGCTGTCTTCCTGAACATTGATGCCGCGCTCGCGGAAGTGGCGCTGTACGCCGACCCACGCGCCCTTTGCGGTGATGCCCATTTTCTTGTGGTCGTAACCGGCGGAACCACCGGAGGCGAACGCGTCGCCCAGCCAGAAGCCGTAGTCGATGGCGATGCCGTTGGCGATGTCGGAGAAGGTCGCAGTGCCCTTGTCCGCGGCCACCACCAGGTACGGGTCATCGTCGTCATGCCGCACGACGTTGGCCGGCGGCACCAGCGCGCCGTCTTTCAGGTTGTCGGTGATGTCCAGCAGACCGGAAATGAAGATGCGGTAGCAGGCGATGCCTTCGGCCGCGATCTCGTCACGGCTGCCGCCCAGTGGCAGACGACGCGGCAGGAAGCCGCCCTTCGCACCCACCGGCACGATGACCGAGTTCTTCACTTGCTGGGCTTTTACCAGGCCGAGGACTTCGGTACGGAAGTCTTCTTCACGGTCGGACCAGCGCAGACCACCGCGCGCAACGTTGCCGAAACGCAGGTGCACGCCTTCGACGCGTGGCGAGTACACGAAGATTTCGAACTTCGGAACCGGCTTCGGCAGCTCAGGGATCGCGTGCGGGTTGAACTTGAAGCTGAAGTACGACTTGTTCTGGCCGTTGGCGTCAGTCTGATAGAAGTTGGTACGCAGCGTGGCTTTGATCAGGTCCAGGTAACGACGCAGGATGCGGTCTTCGTTGAGCACCTGAACATCGTCCAGAGCGGTCAGAATCGCCTGTTCCAGACGTTGTTGTTTGTCTTCCAGATCATCACTGCCCAGCTTGCGCGCCAGGTAGAAACGGGTCTTGAACAACCGGGTCAGCTCGCGAGCGATGTCGGTGTGGTTGTTCAGGGTGCTGGCGATGTAACCCAGGTCGAAGCCCAAGCGGATCTGCTTCAGGTAACGGGCGTAGGCACGCAGCAGCGCCACGTCGCGCCATGGCAGACCGGCGGTCAGCACCAGACGGTTGAACGCATCGTTCTCGGCATCGCCACGGACGATGTGGACGAACGCGTCCTGCAGGGTGTCGTTGAGTTGCTGGATATCCAGCTCCAGACCTTCGGCTGCGGTGAACGCGAAGTCGTGAATCCAGAACTCGCGGCCATTGGTGTGACGCAGACGGTACGGGAACTCACCCAGCACGCGCAGGCCGAGGTTTTCCAGAATCGGCAAGACGTCGGACAGCGCCAGCGGGGTGTCGGCGTGGTACAGCTTGCAATGCAGCTCGCGCTGACCGGACACCTGGCCCAGCGGCTGATAGAAGCTCATCACCAGCGGATTTTTTTCGTTCAGGCTCAGCAGGTGCTGCATGTCGACCACGGCCGAATGCGCCGCGAAACGCTCGCGGTAACCCGCCGGGAAACCTTTCGGGAAATCCGCCAGCACGTTGGTGCCGTGGGCTTCGCCGAAGCTTTCGACGGTCAGGGCGGCGTAGTCGTCCTGCCAGCTGCGGCAGGCCTGTACCACTTCTTTTTCCAGCAACAGCGGGTCGATGTCGATGCGGTTCTTCGGATCGACACGCAGGATCAACTGCACGCGAGCCAGCACGGACTCGGAGAAGAAGGTCCAGAACTCGCAGTCGGTGGCCTTCAGACGCTCCATCAGCACCTGCTGGATCTTCTGGCGCACTTCGGTGGAATAGATGTCGCGCGGCACGTAGGCCAGGCAGTAGCAGAAGCGACCGTACGGGTCTTTGCGCAGGAACACGCGGATCTTGTTGCGTTCCTGGATCTGCACGATCGACATCACGGTGCTGAACAGTTCGTCGACCGGGGTCTGGAACAGGTCGTCACGCGGCAGCACTTCAAGCACCTGCGCCAGTTCCTTGCCCAGGTGAGCCTTGGACTGGAAGCCGGAACGGCGTTCGATTTCTTCGACCTTGCGGCGGATGAACGGGATGACCCGCACGCTCTCGCCATACACCGAGGAGGTGTACAGGCCCATGAAGCGGTGTTCCTTGATGACGTGGCCGTCGGCGTCGATTTCACGGATCGACACGTAATCCGGGTAAGCCGGACGGTGTACGCGGCTCGGGTGCGCAGCCTTGGCGAACGACAGCAGGGTCGGTTCGCGCAGGTAGTTCACCGCGTAGTCTTCGATGTGCCGGTCTTCGTTGGTCAGGCCGGTGCGCAGCAGCTTGGTCAGACCGAGGAAGGAATTCTGGTCGTATTCGATATGGCCGCCATCGGCCTGAT
Source organism: Pseudomonas sp. m6p (assembly GCF_055760375.1). NCBI lineage: Bacteria > Pseudomonadati > Pseudomonadota > Gammaproteobacteria > Pseudomonadales > Pseudomonadaceae > Pseudomonas > Pseudomonas sp. m6p. The sequence goes on along the minus strand of NZ_CM147084.1, from coordinate 1,836,963 downwards.
CGACAACGGTGAACTCTTCGTAGCCGAGGAAGGTGAAGTGGTTGCCCACCAGCCATTCCAGAAAGCTCTTGATTTCGCTCTTTTCGTCGGCATCGACGGCGAATGCGCTGTGATCGAGCTTGGTGAGGATCTCCTGCACCTTGGCCTTCATCGGCTCGAAATCAGCGACCGCGACGCGCACTTCACCGAGCACTTGCTCCAGCTCTTTGCTCAGCACATTCAGTTCGGCCGCGTTGGCGCAGCGGTCGATTTCCAGGTACATCAGCGACTCGTGCAGCACGCCTTCGCCGGTGCTGCCCTTTGGCAGGATTTCCAGCAGCTCGCCCTTGCTGCCACGACGCACGCTGAGCACGGTGGTCTGCAGGGTGTGGATGCTGTAGCCGCGACGGTTCAGCTCGGTGCGCACCGAGTCGACCAGGAACGGCAGGTCGTGGTGCAGCACTTCGACCGCGGTGTGGGTCGACTGCCAGCCATGACGCTCGTAATCAGGGTTGTAGACGCGCACTTGCGGTTGCGCGTGATCGAAGCGCTCAAGCAGGCGCCACGCGGAAAGAGTACAGCCAGCGAGGTCGGAGAGGCGACGTTGGGTCAGCTCGTCCAGGGAAATGATGCCGAAGAATTGTTCAGCGAACAGCGCCACTTGTGGCAGTGCCTGTTCACTGATGTGCTGCGCCAGTGCCGCTTGCAGTTGGTGCTGGAAGTCGGCTTTGCTGGCTGCGGTGAAGAACGCCATCTGTGGTACTCCGCTTAAGCTTGTTATTGATGGAAAGCGTCGCGTGCAACACCCCTTGCGGGGCTTGTGTCGCCCTGTTCCTGAATCTCGGGCAGAGGAAACAGGGGGACAGGTGGGTGAAGCTGGACGAGACACTCAGGTCACATTCACCTTCCATTGAATGGGCATCTGCAAAAACGACTGTCGAGGCTGCCGACAATGCCTTTACGGGTGCTCATTCGTTGCGCAGCTTAATGGGTGCGACAATGTGTCTGCTTGCGGTGCTGCGACATATTCGGTCATTGGCACGTAAACCAAGGCTGGGGCATGGCACAACACTAGCAGTGGATGGGCGAACTGGTCGGATTAAAACCCTATTTTCCACACATTCGTATCGAAAATGACTGCCTGAACAACGAACGTTCCCGCGCGTTCGGCCCTGCGCCTCCCTGCTTTCAGCCCCCCCTCCAAAAAAATGGCAACGATTTAGAGAAAAAACAAGTAGTTACAAGGCTTTTCCACCTTCTTACAAACAGCAAAGAAAAAGCCCACAGAAACTTCAGAACATATTCTTACAACCTGAATTGTTTGAATTTCAACGCAATGCTATCAATGTAAAAACATTCTCCACCCGAAGGATCGGGCATTCAATGCACAAGGAACTTGCACATGTCACAACTGGAACTTCCCGGGATAATCACCTATGCCGATGGCACGTGGGAAATAATCAATTTAAACCCAAACACGATAAGAGGCGACATCCGCAGAAACTATCCCTTGGGAAATCCGATGCATGGGTTCACCCTCGCACTACAAAATGACTACAACACACGCAAGCAAAATCTTGAAGCCAACCTTCAATCCGAACTGAACATCAAAGAAAGCAGCTATCCGCCTCTGACAGCCATTACGCCGGACTCATGGCTATCCCGGGCAACAAACATCGTCAACGAACTTTTATTTCAGAAAAACGCCGAACTTCAACAACAATTGAAAACTGTAAATACTGCAAAACTTTATGCAAAGCTGGAAGCAACTTACAACGCCATGATCCTCACCGATCAGATTGCAAGCCTGCAATCCCGGCAAACACAGTTATATGCCGAAACAAACCGCCGACAAGCCGAGGCTCTGGCCTTGCAACAGGCTGCCGAAGCCGCGCGCCGGATAGAAGAAGCACGCAGGCAAGCGCAGGAGCAGGCGCGCCTCGCAGCCCTTGCCGAAGCCCAACGAATCGCCGAGGAAAACGCGAGGCTCGCGGCAGCAGAGGAAGCCAGGCAGATCGACGAGCACAAGCGCGCCGTGGCGTTCGTTGCCGACGCCAATAAATACATCCTGGAGAAATACGGCGCGAACCTGCATCAGGTCGTTATGGATCTTCAAAAGGACATTTCAGGCAAGAAGATCCGAAGCTACACCGAAGCCATGCAGACCTTCGAAAAAGTGCGCACCAACCCGAATGCAAGGCTCAGCCCGCAGGATACCCGTGCGGTTGTCGACGCACTGAACGCGCTGGACAAGGCGACCTACACGGACAGTGTCAATCGGCTCGCCAAAGGATTTGGCGTAACCGGAAAAATCGTGCAGGTGCACTCGGTGATCGAGAAAACTGCGATTGGTTTCCAAGAAGGCAATTGGAAACCGTTGATGCTGGAGCTTGAGAGTATTGCGGCTGGTATGGGGGCAGGCGCACTACTGGCAGTGACCGCCGCCTACTTTTTCCCGGCACTGGTTACTACCGTACCCGGTATAGCAGTAGTCGGCTTATTGATTGCCTTGGCAGCAGCCTTTTTGAGCGCTGATAACGTGGAAAAAATAAATACACTGATCCTTGATCAGTTCAATAGCGCTTCCTCAAAAGGATAGCAAACATCTGTAACGGGCCAGCCTTCCGGCTGGCTCTGTTAAACAGACAACACAGCCAGCCTACTGGAGAACACCAAGATGAATAAAAACCCGCCTGAACTGACTGTACCTCCATTATTGATTTCCCTTTTCTGCGCGCCGATCTTTTTTATAAACCTTCTTCTTCCTGCACTCCCGCAAAGCAGCCTGGATTTTGCTATCAACGACTTCCTGGACAACCAGCTTTTCGGCTTGAGCGGATTCTGGTCTTCCTTATTCCCCTTCAGTTCCAAAGCAACCGCAAACTATGTAGCGGTTGTCGGGCCAATATTTGCACCAATTCTATTCTACAAAATTTACAAAACAATGAAGATTGACCCGACCCAGTACAAAAACAGGATTTTAACTCGATTCATCACCGGAATATTCTTTACAGCCTTTATGATTATATTTTTTATATTAGCTTTTTATTTAACCGAAACAGATCTTGGAAAAGGCACCGGAAAATATGGAAACCTGTTTGGACAAAACATATTGTTTTACTCGATATTCTCTTCAGGCATGTTGATACTTTTCTTTGTCATCCCATTTCTGATCCATCGAATCTTTTTTTACTTTCCGTACTTGCTGATCAAGAACTGGAAGGAAAAAAGGGAACGCCGCCACTCTCATTGAGCGCTATGCCTTCCCTTTTTCCTGAGCTGTTTACAGCCCCCCATCAACATCAGTCAGGCAGCTCCTCGAACGCCCTGAATTTACTAACCGTGGCACAGTCGTAACACAGGGTTTTCAGGACCAGTTTATCCATGCTGGCGTCGATATTGCTGGAGTCACACTCTCGGCAAAACAGCCTCAAATGACCGAGCAGGTCGCTGTCAAAAGCTGCACGGGAGAAGAACTGCGGCACCAGTTCATCGCGCCAATACATTCCCGGCGACTTGGAAAAGCCGGCTCCGCTGTCCTTGAGCACTACGTCGTACAACAGCCGATGCAGCGCCGATTGCGGTACCCGCGAATCGCGGTGTGCGTTTTTGCGCCAGTTCCGAGTCAGGGCATCCTGAGCGGTCCCGAGCATGTTGCGCGGGATGGTGTTGGACGCATGATTGCGACCTTTGGAATTGCCGGTAGCGTAGAAATGCGCAGCGTTTTTTACTGCCAGACGGGCAAAGTAATAGAGCTGGCTTACAGAAAAATCCTGCAGGAGTTGCCCCACAACTGTTTCAGCACGCGCCTCGGCCGTGAACGAAAAACTGACTTCATTGGCCAGTACACGGATGTATTGAAGCGATTCTTCTCGGGCCAAATCGAAGATCAGCCCGTAGAGTTCGCTCTTCCAGGCGACCTGAATGTCGCCGGACAATTCCTGATAGAGCGCCAGGTAAAGGCTTTCCCGATTACAGCGCGCAACCCCGCCGAGTGCCACATTGGGCTGCCAGCGCACTGCAGAATAGTCACTGATACTGCAACCCTCAGTGCGATCAAAGGCCCTGATATCAGAGCTCGTCGCGACCGTTACCACGCCGGCCTCGTGCAGACTCTTCAATCTTTCCTCACTTGCCTCAACGCTCGGTGCCAGACGTTCGCTTCGGGAAGACGCGTTCAACGGAGCGATCCATTCGGGACGGCTGACGTTGCCATCGTCCAGCAAGGCCAACAATGTCAGTTTCTGCACAAACCCAAGGGCCCCATATGGCACCGCGAGCCTCGGTATGCCGAAGTGCGATTCAAGTTCCCGTCGGTCACGCTCGGCCTGCGCCGCCAAGTGTTGCTGATGAACCTGCCAGCACGCCTGGCAAGTACAGGCCATGCGCCGGCCATGGCGGGCGAATTCAGAGTATCGGTGCTCGCACCGTACGCACTTGTAAGGATGACGCTGCGAGACCGAAGTGCCCCGGGCGTGCCGACGTATCCACATGGGTAAATCACAATAAGGGCATTTCAGGTCTTGACTGACAATCGGCGGCAATACCTTGAGCAAGCTGCGAACAGTGACAGGGATCTGATACTCGACCAGGAGCGCGGCGCTTTTTTCGCCGTCCAGATACCGTTGATAAATCTGCTCGACCTGAGCGTCAGAAAGGTGAGCGATTTCCTCTGCGCGTTCGAAATACGGATGCATTGAAAGAGGTCCTTTTTTTCAGTTTGTATTGACGCACTCCTTTGCGTTTGAACGGCAAAATAATGACAATCGTGTCGATAAAACAAGCGAAAAAGCAAAAAATGGCTGCCAAGTTCAAACATGTATTTTTTCCTGCGGCGTCCTCGGAAATTTCAGCGCTCAACCTAGGATTCAACTGTCGGAATTCTCCTTCTTCATTGATTCAGCCAAATTTCACGCGCCCTTTTATCGCAGGCATCCATAAAGCAACCCGCGCAAGAGAGCAGCGCAATTTCGTCAACGCTGGCAAAATCGCGCTTTCGATTGCACTTAGCGCCCGTCGGCCAGGAACTCCCCATGCAAATGACCACCGCCCTACTGATCGTCAACCCGTGCGACGACGAAGAAGACAACATGGCCATGCTCTGCTGCCATAGCGACAAGGGCGATATGTTTCTGATGAGCCGCTATCCGGACGAGGACGAGCTGGAGATCACCCTGGATGGCGAGCCTTCGACGCTCGACGGCGTAAAGGTCACCCTGAGCAAAACGCAGTTGAAGATCGAGATCGCGGCGGCGGATGCCGATGCGCTGAATGGCGATGATGTGCTGGAGATCACTTTCAATCCGGAGATGGTGGATCTGGAGGAGGTTGAGGAAACCTTGAAGAATATTCTGGATGGCACCGGCACCTATATCAGCCAGATTTGAGGGTGACTGAGCCGGCCTCTTCGCCGGCAAGCCAGCTCCCACAGAGAGCGATGTGTTGCATAAATCGCATTCGCACCGCTGATACCTGTGGGAGCTGGCTTGCCAGCGATGGGGCCAGAACTGCCACCTCACCACTCCCCCTGCTACAAAATTCCAACAAATCCCCCGTTCATTTCCCGCACTTTGCGCAAAATGCCGTTAGTCGCCACCCCCCTCGATGGATTAAAGTAACGCCCCCAGCCCCGGCGTTATCCGAACGCCTGCGGCCACCCTTTCCAGGAACAGTCACCGATGGAACATCGTGAAGCGCTGCTGGCGCTGCGAACCTTTCTTTCAACGCAGATTCTCGGCCAGGAAAAACTCATCGAGCGTTTGCTCATCGCCCTGCTCGCCGACGGCCACATGCTGGTCGAGGGCGCTCCGGGTCTGGCCAAGACCAAAGCGATCAAAGAACTCGCCGAGGGCATCGAAGCCCAGTTCCATCGCATCCAGTTCACCCCGGACCTGCTGCCGGCCGACATCACCGGCACCGAGATCTATCGCCCGGAAACCGGCAGTTTCGTGTTCCAGCAAGGGCCGATCTTCCACAACCTGGTGCTGGCGGACGAAATCAACCGGGCCCCGGCCAAGGTGCAATCGGCGCTGCTCGAAGCCATGGCCGAGCGTCAGGTCAGTGTCGGGCGCAGCACTTACGAGCTGTCGCCGCTGTTTCTGGTGATGGCGACGCAGAACCCGATCGAGCAGGAAGGCACCTACCCGCTGCCAGAAGCGCAGCTCGACCGCTTCCTGATGCACGTCAAGATCGGTTTCCCGGACGCCGCCGTCGAACGCCGGATCCTGCAGCAGGCCCGTGGCGAAGCGCTCAACGGCGAAACCAAACCTGAACGCCGGGTCAGCCAGCAGGCGATTTTCGCCGCGCGCAAGGAAATCCTCGGTCTGTACATGGCGGACGCCGTAGAGGAATACCTGGTGCAACTGGTCATGGCCACGCGCACCCCGGCCAAGTTCGACCCGGAGATGGCCGAGTGGATCGCCTACGGCGCCAGCCCGCGTGGTTCTATTGCTCTCGACCGCTGCGCCCGGGCTCACGCCTGGCTGGCGGGTCGCGATTTCGTCAGCCCGGAAGACATTCAGGCGGTGCTGTTCGACGTGTTGCGTCACCGCATCATTCTGTCGTTTGAAGCCGAAGCCGCCGGCATCGATCAGGATCGGGTGGTGCAGCGGATTCTCGACGTCGTAGCCGTCGCTTGACCCCCATGAACGCCCCCCTGCCGTCCGAACCGGGCATCCGCATCAGCCTCACCGACCTGATCGAGATGCGTCACCGTGTGCGCGAAGTGCAGCTGTTTTCCACGCCAAGTCAGCGCAGCCCGCTGATCGGCCTGCACCACTCGAAATTTCGCGGACGCGGGGTCGACTTCGATCAGGTGCGGGTCTATCAGGCCGGCGACGACGTGCGCACCATCGACTGGCGCGTGACCGCGCGCACCCAAGAGCCGCACACCAAGCTGTTCCACGAGGAGCGCGAACGACCGATTTTTATCATGGTCGAGCAAAGCACGCGGCTGTTTTTCGGCTCCGGGCTGATGTTCAAGTCAGTGCTGGCGGCGCAAGCGGCGGCGCTGATCGGCTGGGCCGCGCTGGGGCACAATGATCGGGTTGGCGGGCTGGTGTTCGGCGACAACGAGCACTACGAAATCAAACCGCGCCGCAGCAAGCAGAGCCTGCTGCAATTGCTCAACCGTCTGGTCAAGGTCAATCAGTCGCTGCACAGCGAACGCGAGCCGGACCGCGATGCCCTCGGCGTGGCGTTGCGCCGGGCGCGTGAAGTGTTGCGCCCGGGCAGTCTGGTGATCGTCATCTGTGACGAGCGCGCGCTGACCGACAGCGCCGAGCAGCAACTGAGCCTGCTGGCGCGCCATTGCGACCTGCTGATGCTGCCGCTGTCCGATCCGCTGGACCACGCCCTGCCCGCCGCCGGGCTGCTCAGATTCGCGGAAAGGGGCGCGCAACTGGAACTCGACACCCTCAATTTCGAGCTGCGTCAAACCTATCGCGCCCAGGCCGAGGCCCGTATCGCCCGCTGGGAATTGCTCGCGCAAAAACTGCGGGTGCTGCTGATGCCGTTGAGCACGCAAAGCGAAATGGTCGAGCAGATGCGCGAGTTCCTCAATCCGCAGCGCCCGGGGAGCAGTCGATGAACGGCCTCGAGCAACTGCAACCGCTGATTTCGCCACCGCCGATCGACTTTTGGCCGCCAGCGCCGGGCTGGTGGCTGCTGCTGTTATTGCTGCCGCTGCTGGGCTTCGCCGTGTGGCGTTTGCGCCGGTTCATTCCGCTCAAGAAACGCCCGATCGTGCGCGCCGAACAGCCGCTCGATCCGGTACGCATCGCCGCGCTGGCCGAACTGGCACAAATGCCCAAACCCTACGACGGTGCACCGGCCGGGGCGTGGCTGCAGCAGCTCAACGGCCTGCTCAAACGCCTGTGCCGCAACCACTACCCTTACAGCCAGAGCCACACGCTCAATGGCCGCAAATGGCTGGCATTTCTCGACAACCGTTGCCCAGCGGCCGGTCTGACGCGCTGGATGGTGCTGGTCGAAGGCGCCTACAAACCGGAATGCAAACTTGACGACAAAGCCATCGCCGGCCTGACCCAAGCCGTCGACACCTGGATTCGCAAGCATGTTTGAGTTCGCCTGGCCGTGGATCTTCGTGCTGCTGCCGCTGCCGTGGCTGATGCGTCTGGTGTTGCCGGTGGCCGACAGCGGCGAGCCGGCGTTGCGCGTCAGTTTCCTCTCGGACCTCGAAGGCCTCGCCCGTCGCCGCGCCCGAGCCAACCTGCCAGCGTGGCGTCAGCAGGCGCCGTTTCTGTTGCTGTGGCTGCTACTGCTGAGCGCCGCGGCGCGCCCGCAATGGCTCGGCGAACCGTTGCCGATTGCCGCCAGCGGCCGTGATCTGCTGGTGGCGGTGGACGTGTCCGGCTCGATGGATTTTCCCGACATGCAGTGGCAGGACGAAGACGTCAGCCGCTTGTCGCTGGTTCAGCATCTGCTCGGGGATTTCCTCGAAAGCCGCGATGGCGACCGCGTAGGTCTGATCCTGTTCGGCAGTCAGGCGTATCTGCAGGCACCGCTGACGTTTGACCGCCACACCGTGCGCGTCTGGCTTGATGAAGCGCGCATCGGCATTGCCGGCAAGAACACCGCCATCGGCGACGCAATCGGTCTGGCGCTCAAGCGGCTGCGCCTGCGTCCGGCGCAAAGCCGAGTGTTGATTCTGGTCACCGACGGTGCCAACAACGGTGGCGAAATCGATCCGCTGACCGCCGCAAAACTGGCCGCCAGCGAAGGGGTGAAAATCTACCCGATCGGCATTGGTGCGGACCCGGAAGACAGTGGCAGCACCGGCCTGCTCGGGGTCAATCCGAGTCTGGACCTCGACGAACCGGCTCTCCAAGCCATCGCCAACGCCACGGGCGGCCAATACTTCCGCGCCCGCGACGGCAAAGAGCTGCAAACGATCAAGGACACTCTCGACCAACTCGAACCGGTCACCCAGCAACCGACCCAGGCACGCCCGGCGCAAGCCTTGTATCACTGGCCGCTGGCGTTGGCCCTGCTGCTGAGCCTGTTGCTGGTCGTCCGCGAATTGTGGCCGGACAACCCGCTGCAACGCCTGTTTACCAAGGAGCTGTATCTGCAAAGTCCGTTGCCTGACTGGCGTGAGCGTCTCAAGCGCCTGCGTTTGCGGAGGCGCCGATGATCGCGCTCTGGCCGCACTGGTTCCGCCCCTGGTGGCTGCTGCTTCTGCCGCTGCTCGGCTGGCTGATCTGGCAACTCTGGCACCGACAAAAACGCGCCGGACGCTGGCAGATGATTCTGCCGCCAGCGTTTCACTCGACGTTGCTCAGCGGTGGCGGTGGACGCGACAGCAAGCTGCCGTGGGTTGCCCTCGGCGTCGCGTGGTTGCTGACCCTCGTCGCGCTGCTCGGGCCGAGCTGGGAGCGCGTCGAACAGACCAGCCAGAAACCCGCCGATCCGTTGGTGGTGGTGCTGGAGCTGACCCCGGAAATGCTCGCCACCGACTCGCCGCCAACGCGACTGGAACAGGCCCGGCGCAAGCTGTTCGACCTGTTGCAGGCACGCAGCGATGCGCAAACCGCGATTGTGGTCTACGCCGGCAGCGCGCACACGCTGGTACCGCTGTCGGATGACCTGGCGACCAGCCGCAACCTGCTCGACGCCCTCAAGCCGTCGCTGATGCCGGAAAGCGGCCACCGCGCCGACCTCGGCGTGGGCAAAGCATTGGCGTTGCTCAAGCAAGGCGCCCTGGGCCAGGGACGCATCCTGCTGATCGGCTCCTTGCTGACCGAGGAGGAACGCCAAGGCATCCGCCGTGCCCTCGGCGAGCAATCGGCGCAACTATTGATGCTCGGCATCGGCACCGCTGAAGGCGCGCCCATCGCTCAGGAGGACGGCAGTTTCCTCAAGGATGAACAAGGCGCGATTCGCGTACCGCAACTCGACAGCCCGGGCCTCGGCGCGTTCCTCGCCAGCGTCGGCGGTGAATACCACAGCGCGCGTCTGGACGAATCCGATTTGCGCGCCCTCGGCCTGCTCGATGGCCCGCGCAGCCTGCGCAACGATGGTCAGACCGTGCGCCTGGACACCTGGGCAGATCAGGGCTACTGGCTGTTGTTGCCGCTGTTGCTGCTCGCCGCGTGTGCCGGACGGCGTGGCTGGTTATTCTGCCTGCCGCTGCTGCTGTGCCTGCCGCAGCCGAGCTACGCTTTCGACTTCGAAGACCTGTGGCTGCGTCCTGACCAACAGGGCTTGCACTTGCTCAAGCAGAAGCGCCCGGCCGAGGCCGCCGAACACTTTGAAGATCACCAGTGGCAAGGGCTGGCGTTGTATGAGGCCGGCGATTACAGTGGCGCCGCTCAGCGTTTCGCCGAAGGCAGCGATGCCCGCGCCCACTACAATCGTGGCAACGCGCTGGCGAAAAGTGGCGAGCTGGAAGCGGCGATTGATGCCTACGAGCAAGCGCTGGAACTGCAATCGGATTTGCGCCCGGCGCTGACCAACAAGGCCCTGGTGGAAAACCTGCTCAAGCAGAAGAACACCCCGCCACCGGCCGAACCACAGCCGCAAACGGCCCAGCCGAACGTGCCCGGCGATGAACCACCGCCAGCGACCGCGCCGCCACCGACGGTCAAAAACGAGACCCCGAGCGAGGCTCAGCCCGGCGAGTCGGCTACCGAGCCGCCGCCGACCACGCCTCCGCAGCCGGGCCCTGACGAAGTGCCGGGCAATCCGCCGGAAGAAGCACCGAATACGGCACCGACGCTGCAACCGGCCGAGGACAACCTCGAAGGCGAGCAACGTCAGGCACTGGAACAATGGCTGGGCAAAATTCCGGACAACCCGGGCGAATTGCTGCGACGCAAATTCTGGTACGAACAGCAACAACATCAGGATCAGGAAAAAACTCGATGACCCGCTTCAGCGCCCTCTTGCTACCCCTGCTGCTCTGCACAGCCACCGCCCAGGCGGCCGAGCTGACGGCCAGCGTGGATCGCAGTCGCCTGAACTCCGGCGAGACGGTCGAGCTCACCCTCGAAACCAGCGATGTCACCCAGTTCGGCAAACCCGACCTGACCCCGCTGGAACCGTTGTTCGAGGTGCGCGGCACGCGTCAGGTCAACCAGTTGAACACGCTTAATGGCGACAACCGCGCCACCACGCGCTGGATCATCACCCTGCTGCCGAAAGAGAACGGCAGCGTGGTCATTCCACCGCTGCAACTGGGCGATGTGCAGAGCCAGCCGATCACCGTGCAAGTGGTCGAGAGCGATACTCGCGCAGAAAAAAACAACCCGAACCCGGTGTTCATCGAGGTCAGCCTCGATCAGTCCAGCGTTTACGTGCAAGCCCAGGCGGTTCTGACCCTGCGCATCTACCATTCAGTGTCGCTGTACGACGACAGCAGCCTGACCCCGCTGCAAATCGCCGATGCGCGTATCGAACAGCTGGGCGACATGCGTACCTATGAGAAAGACATCAACGGCGTGCGCCATGGCGTGATCGAGATGCGCTATGCGATCTACCCGCAGCACAGTGGTTTGCTGCTCATCGCCCCGCAGACGTTCAGCGCCACGCTGGTCGACACCCAGCCCAGCCAGGACGCCACCGCGCAAGGCCCGAAACCGGGCAAATTGCTGCGGGTCAATTCCGCCGAGATCGCCCTGACGGTCAAACCGAAACCGCTGACCTATCCGGCAGATGCGCCGTGGCTGCCCGCTCGCAGCCTGAGCCTGAGCGAAAGCTGGAACCCGGAGCCGGAGCACATTCAGGTCGGTGACTCGCTGACCCGCAGCCTGACACTGAAAGCCGAAGGCCTGGCCAGCTCGCAGTTGCCGGCCCTGCCCGGTACCGAAGCCAACGGCCTGCGCCGTTACCCGGATCAACCGGTGCTGAGCAACCAGAGCGGCGAGCGCGGCCTGATCGGCAGTCGTGAAGAACGCGAAGCACTGGTGCCCAGCCGCAGCGGCAGCATCGAGCTGCCCACCGTCGATGTGGTCTGGTGGAACACCTTCGAAGATCATCTGGAACACACCAGCCTGCCGGCGCGCACCCTGCAGGTGGCGAACAACCCGAGCCTGCAAGTCGACACCCCGGCGGGCACCCTGCAATCGGCCATTGTCGACAGCGATACCCTGTGGTGGTGGAAACTCAGCACCCTGATCCTCGCCTGCACCACCCTGCTCGGCTTCGGCCTGTGGTGGCGTGCGCGCTGGCAACCGGCGGTGCATCGCGCCGCCCAGACCGGCCCAAGCCCGCGCACCTTGCTGGACGACATCAAGCGGGCGTGCCAGGCGAATGATCCGCAAGCGACGCGGCAGGCACTCGATGCCTGGGCGCGGCAACAGCCGGAGACACTGGCGGACATGGCGGCGCGGTTTGTGCCGTTGTCCGACGCGCTGGACGGGCTCAATGGCGCGCTGTACAGCGAGACCGGGCAGCATTGGCAAGGCGAGGATCTGTGGCGGGCGATCCGCACGATTCCGGCGGCGGAGCGGGTGCAGGATCCGGTGGGTGACAGCGGGTTGCCGCCGCTTTATCCGAAGTAAAAAGCAAAAGATCGCAGCCTGCGGCAGCTCCTACATTTAGTCGTAGGCGCTGCCGCAGGCTGCGATCTTTCAGGCGTTGACGGTGTTATGAGGTTTGTTCACTTGCTGCCGCTTCAAGCAGTCGCTTCTCACGCATTCCCAGACCACGGGACAGCGCTGTAGCTTCGTAGAAGATTTTGCCATTGAGCTGATCGGCGACGGCATCGCTATCTCCTCCGGCGGGGCCACGCCCCCAGGTCACGACGTCGCCGCTGGACGTCAGTGCAGCGAAGGCATGGGTGTTGCCATAAATGGCCCGGACGTTGATCAATCTGGCCGTAATGGCATCCGGGATTTCACCGCCTCGATCAGCAAAGCCCCAAGCTACAACAGTGCCGTTGGCCCGCAGCGCGGCAAAAGCAACGTGCCCGCATACAACCTGTACGATATCTGTCAGAGCTGCAACCGGCGCCGGAATAGCCTGGGCTCCCCACCCCACTACACGCCCGCTGCTCAACAGTGCGACGAAAGATCCAAAGTTACCCGTCACGGTCCGGATATCCGTCAGGGCTGCGATCGGCGCAGGAACGTTGGCGCCATGTGCCCCATCCCCCCAGGCAACAACGCTGCCATTGCTTCGTCGGGCGGTAAAGGCCCTTTGAGTGGCGCTCAGCTCGATTATGTCTGTCATGTCTCCAATCGTGGCAGGCACGTTTCCGCCGATAGTGCCGGCTCCCCATGCCACTACCGAACCATTGGCACGCAGAGCTGCAAAGGCGTATGCGGTAGCGACTATATCAACGATGTCAGTCAATACCGCGATGGCCGCAGGCACATTACCTCCGTTGCTTTGGTGCCCCCACGCCACGACCGAACCATTGGCCCGTAACGCAGCAAAGGCGTAGAGGTTGCCAATCACTCTGACGACATCCCTCAATGCAGGGATCGGCTGTGGAAGCGCCGCCCCCATACTAGGGTTTCCCCACGCCACCAGACTCCCATCGCGACGCAGCGCACAGAATGCATAACCGTTGCCGCTCACTGCCAAGATATCCCGCATAAGACTGATGGGTTCAGGTATCTCGCCTCCGTCTTCTTTCCGCCCCCAAGCCACCCCCCCGCCACTTGCCTGACGCGCCGCAAACGCATAACCGCAAGCACTCAGCGATAGGGCATCAGAAATGGCCGGTAACGAATCTCCTAAATTTCCACCCCGGTCAGGACTGCCCCATGCCACCAGTGCTCCACGCTCCGTCCGCGCGGCAAAGGCTGCGTTGTTTGCTTCATGGCCAGATATAAAATTACCGTTCCCGCAAAGGTTCAGCGGATTGACTGTCACTTGATCGTCACTGATCCGCACGTGCAGCAGTCGGTCCGGGCGGGTGTCACGAAACGTCATACCACTGAACTCGCCCTCCTCGCCGTTATAACGCCACCAGGCCCTGACCGGCTGCCGGTCGGTTGCATCCAGCGCGGTCAGCCACGCAGTCCCGCCGCCATAAATCTGATAATTGCCCCGCGAGCGCGCGCCCATTACGAGCAAGCGGCCTGTCCCCAGCGAAGCACGCACGTCATAAACCGCCACGCGCGAGTACTGTTGACCACCGGCCTGACGCAGCACGGTGCAATCCAGCGAAATCTCCTGCCCGACGTTGGCCAACACCACCGACAGCGGCACGCTGATCAGTTTGTCGCGTCCCGCTTCTCCGCTTTCCACGCGAAATGGCACCATCGCCGTGCCCTCTCCGGCAACGCCGATCCAGCGGATCTCGCCGCGGTCGCCAACCTTCAGGCCATACGTCGCGGCAAGGCGCACAGTGGCACCCACCGCAGGTACCGCGCTCGCATCAATCTGGTCGCCGCGTGCGCCATCGATTGAGGGCGGATCGAAATCCAGCAGGGCATTGCCGACCCGCAAGGTCAGCGGAAAGGAGTAACCCAGGGTCTTGCCGTTACGCACGATAAAGTAGTCAATGACGATCCGCCGATTGAGGTTGTTGGTCACAAACTGTTTAGGCACGGTGAACGGCACCTCCTTGCCGGCGGTTTGCGATGTCAGTTGCAGCGAGCCGCTGGTACTGCCGCTGGTGGCCGAGCCGCGCCAGCGATAATTCACCACGTCTTCGGGCAGCGTCTCCAGATACGGCACAATCAATTTACAGCCCAGCGGCGGTACGGCTTCCGGATCGATCAACGACGTGCCAGGCACTGCCTCTTCCACACGCGGCGTCACGAAAAGCGGTTGCACCTCGCCCACCTGCATCTCGAACGGCAACGACTCGCGCACGTTGAGTGTCGCCTCGTCATCATTGGCGACGGAATAGAACACCGAAACCTTCAACCCGTCGAAACGCTGGATCACCACATTCGAGACGTTGCGCAAAACCGGCTCGTCATCCGGCACATCACCAACCGGACGCGGATCTTCGTAATAGACGATGCCGCCGCCGGGGCGCGTGGCCTGCCAGATCAGCGTCAACAGGTCACTGGCGGCACGCCCCGCAAACCATGGAATGCGCACGGTGGCCCAGCGTTCGTCCGGGTTCAGCGTACCGGCAGGGGCTTCGTCCACCGTAGGAGAAGGCAGTCGGAAGGCCTCCCCTATCACCGAGATACCGACGGTCTTGGACGGCCGATCGGCCTCGCCCGCTCGCTTGAGTATGTAGGAGACACTGGCCCGGCCTTTGGCAATGGCCCGTACCTTGTCGTTCGGGATGGTGAACGGCAGCGCAAGACCGACTCGCGTCACCGTCAGCTCTACCGGGCCATGGTTGATCGGTGCGCCCTGGGCGTTGGTTCCCAGCCAAGTCAATGCGACGACATCCTGTACCTGGAAGGAGCCGGCGGGGGTGTTGACCAGAACGTTCACATCGTCATCGTTCAATTCGTCGAGGTCGATTTCGTCAGTCTGCGGATCGGCCTCCAGCACGATAGGCGCATCGAGGCGATTTTCTTTCAGATCCACCACGAGTCGGATTTCCGCTGACCACGGTGAACGCAGATCGGGATAATTGCCGCACTCATCGATCACCTGGTACGTCACGATCACCCCGGCGCTGTCGCCCGCCTGCTCGATCAGTAACTTATCGATGGTCACGACCAGCGGGTTATCGTCAGGGTCATCAATATGTCTTTGCTCGACAAGGACGGTTTTCTCTACGCTGCCCCATGCCACTTTGACAAGGTCGTTGATGCGCATGAAGAGGTACGGCAGGATCGTGATTGGCACACCCGCTGCGGCCTCTTCGGGGCCAACACCGCCGTCAATGATGCTCTGCGGAATATGGTAACGCAGGTTCTGGTTACCGGGCGTCGACTGGTCGTCATCGAAGCCGCCGGGGCGATCCAGTTTGACGAAGAACCTCTCCGGCGGAGTTGACTCAGGCTCCTGAAACGGTCGGGTCACGCGATAAAAAACCGGATAGGCCTCCCCTCTGCGGATATGCCCCTCATCGATAACCCCTTTGATGAGTTCGTTTTCATCTTCTGGCTCGATGTCTTTGCTCCAGACCGGCATCTGCAGGTCGCCCCAGAACACCTCAAGCAGATCACCCGCCTTCATGACCAGCCAGGGAGGCACCAGAAACTCGACGCCTCCCTCCACAGCGGCCACCGGCAACCCACCGTCATAGCCCTGCACGGGAGTCCTGAGCTTGATGATTTTTAAGGGCTTGAGTGCGCTCACGCCTGGATCAGAAGACGTAGAGGTCGACGATGATTGCGTTTTCATACAGGCAATTCCTCAGGTGACAGAAAGCCCTGGCTTGACGCCTTGGCGACTGCGGTATCCCATCACCCGACGCCGTCTGTCGCTACTGTCAGATCTGACAGTAGCGACAGACGGAAGCGGCTACGGCCTCTTGATCTTGCAAGCCTTTGGGCAAGCCCGCTCGTTTGCCAGTAAACTCCCCCCTCTTTAGCCGCCCATCATTTCCCCCGCGGCCATCACCTATTTCTGTAGCGGAGTCCACCTTGCGTCTGTTCCACACCTCCGACTGGCACCTTGGGCAAAACCTGCATGGCCAGGAGCGCGATTTCGAGCATGCGTGCTTTCTCGAATGGCTGCTGCGCCAACTGCAACTGGCGCAGCCGGATGTGCTGCTGATTGCCGGGGACATCTTCGACACGGTCAACCCACCGGTCAAAGCCCAGGAACGCCTCTACGACTTCATCGTCAGCGCTCACGAACAGCAGCCGTTGCTGACCATCGTAATGATCGCCGGCAACCACGATTCCGGCTCGCGCATAGAACTGCCCGCGCCGTTGATGCGCCGTTTGCGCACCCATGCGCTGGGTCGGGTGTTGTGGCTGGATGACGGGCAACTGGATGCCGAACGCCTGCTGCTGCCGTTGCCGGATAAAACCGGCGAAGTCGCCGCGTGGTGCCTGGCGCTGCCGTTCCTGCGTCCGGCGGAAGTGACCGGTGCGCATCTGGGCGACGACTATCTGCGCGGTATCGGACAGGTGCATGAATGGCTGATCGAAGCGGCGAATGCCAAGCGCCAGCCGGGTCAGGCGCTGGTCGCCATCAGCCACGCGCACATGGCTGGCGGCTCGGTCTCGGAAGACTCGGAGCGCAGCCTGATCATCGGTAATGCCGAGGCGCTGCCCGCCAGCCTGTTCGGACCGAGCATCAGCTACGTTGCGCTCGGCCATTTGCACAAGCCGCAAAAGGTCAACGGTGAAGAACGCATTCGCTACAGCGGCTCGCCGATTCCGCTGTCGTTTTCAGAGATCGCCTATCAGCATCAGATTCTCGACATCACCCTCGACGGCGAAACCCTGGTCAGCGTCGAGCCGAAACTGATCCCGCGCTCGGTCAACCTGCAACGCATCGGCCCGGCGCCGCTGGCGGAGATTCTGCTGCAACTGGCTGACCTGCCGAACATCGATCTGCTCGCTGAAACCCAGCGTCAGCCATGGCTGGAAGTGCGCGTCACCCTCGACGAGCCGCAGCCGGATCTGCGCCATCAGGTGGAAAACGCCTTGCAAGGCAAAGCCGTGCGCCTGGTGCGGATCGCCGCCGAGTACGCCGGCAACCGTGGCGCCGAGGGCAGCGACGACGGCAGCGCGTTGGTCGAACTGGATCAACTCACCCCGCAGGAACTGTTCAGCCGTGCCTGGCTCGACAACTACGGCAACGAGGTCGATGAACAAACCCTCAAGGACTTCGCCGAATTGCTGCAAGACGTGCAACTGGAGGGCGAGCAGCCATGAAGATTCTCGCCATTCGCTTGAAGAACCTCGCCTCGCTGGCCGGGCCGTTCGAGATTGATTTCACCGCCGAACCGCTGGCCAGTGCCGGCCTGTTCGCGATCACCGGGCCGACCGGCGCCGGTAAAAGTACCTTGCTCGACGCCTTGTGCCTGGCGCTGTTTGGCGCCGTGCCACGGCTGAACAACACCGGTCGTGACGCCAAGGTGCCGGATGCCGACGGCGAAATCGCCACCGGCGACCCGCGTACCTTGCTGCGCCGTGGTACCGGTGAAGGTTACGCGGAAGTGGATTTTGTCGGCGTCGATGGCCGGCGTTATCGCGCGCGCTGGGAAGCCAACCGCGCCCGGGAAAAGGCCGGCGGCAAGTTGCAGGCCAGTCGCCAGAGCCTGCGCGACATCGATCAGGATCAACTGCTCGCCAGTCAGAAAGGCGAATACAAGACCCAACTCGAAGCCGCGCTGGGCCTGAACTTCGAACAATTCACCCGTGCCGTGCTGCTGGCCCAGAGCGAGTTCAGCGCGTTTCTCAAGGCCGACGACAACGACCGCAGCGAACTGCTGGAAAAACTCACCGACACCGCGCTCTACACCCGCCTCGGTCGCCGCGCGTTCGACAAGACCAAAGAGGCCCGCGAAGCGCACAAGCTGTTGCAGGATCAGGCCACTGGCGTGACTCCGCTGACGCCCGAAGCGCGGGCCGATCTGGACGAACGCTTCAACGCCGCCCAGCAACAGTTGAAGTTGCAGCAGGCGCAGCTCAAGCAACTGGAACAACAGCACAGCTGGCTCAAGGATTTGCGCCAATTGCAGGACGCGCAACAAGCGGCCGCCGAACAACTGCAGAGTGCACAGCAGCAGTGGGAAGGTCTGGCTGGCGAGCGCCTGAAGCTCACGCGCCTGGAGCAACTCGCGCCGCAACGCCACCAGTTCGCGCGCAAGACTGAACTCGATGCGCAACTGACGCCGCTGGCGGCACAGATTGCCGCGCATACCCGGCAACACGGCGAGCTCAACGAGCGCCAGACGCAACTGGAACAGGCGCTCAATGCGGCAAACATCGCCCTGAGCGAAGCGCAGCAGCGGCACAGCGAAAGTGGCCCGCTGCTGCGTCAGGCCTTCGACGAGCAAAGCACCCTCGCCCGCCTCGCCAAGGAAACAGCCCTCAGCGCCGAAACCCGGCAAGCCGCCGAGCTGGCCTGCAGCGAAGGCCAGAGCGCAATTCAGGCCTTGCAGACGAAACAGGTAGAAGTCGCTGAACGCCTGCAGAAAATCGCCGCCGGGCTGGAGCAGAGTGCGGGTCTGGCGCCGCTCAGCGATGCATGGAATGCCTACCGCGATCGCCTGCAACAGCTGATGCTGATCGGCAATCGCCTGAACAAGGGCCAGGCCGAACTGGCGTCCCTCGAACAGAACGCGGCGCTCAGCGCCGAGACGCTGGCCGCGCAAAAACAACAACTGGAAGTGCTGTTCAAGGAGGCCGGCGCCGAGCCGGATGCCGTCGCCGAACAGATCGGCATCCTTGGCAATCTGCTGCAGGACAATCGCAAACAACTGCGCGCTATCGAAGACCTGACGCGGCTCTGGGCCAGTCAGCAGGAGCTGGAAAAACGCAGCGCTGAGGTGCAACAGCGCCTGCTCGATGCGCAGCAGGAACGCGAGCGCCTGACCCAGGACGGGGTGAAAACCAAGGCCGAACTGACTGTCGCTGAACAAACCCTCAACGTCACCCGTGAGCTGCTTGAACGCCAGCGTCTGGCCCGCAGCGCCAGTGTCGAAGAGCTGCGCGCGCAGTTGCAGGACGATCAGCCGTGCCCGGTCTGTGGCAGCAACGAGCATCCGTATCATCAGCCGGAAGCGCTGCTGCAAAGCCTCGGCCGTCATGATGAATCCGAGCAGGCCAGCGCGCAGCACGCGGTGGATCAGCTCAAGGAAAAACTCACCGAGTTGCGCGCTGAAGTCGGTGGCGTGATCGCCCGGCAGAAAGAGCTGCTGCAACAGCAGGAACAATTGAGCGTCCAGCTGCAGGCACTGGCGCCGAGTCTGGAGGCGCATCCGCTGGCGCCTCAGTTGCTCAATCAGGACGCCGACAAGCGCGATGCCTGGCTGACCCGGCAAAACGAGCAACTGAACCAGAGCATCACTCAGGACGAACAACGCCAGAGCGCCCTGCTCACCCTGCAACAGGATGCGGCGCGCCTGACCCAGCAACTGCGCAATGCCGAAACCGCACATCAGCAAGCGGCGCAGCACCTGAGCAATCAACAGCGCGAACTGAGCAGCGACCGTCAGCGTCTCGACGAAGAGCTCAGCGCGTTCGCCAGCCTGTTGCCAGCCGACACCCTCGAAGCCCTGCGCGTTGAACCGGCGGCAACCTTCATGCAACTGGATCGGCAGATTGCCGAGCGTCTGGCGCAGGTCGAGCAGCAGAAGGAAGAGTTGGCCGAACAGCAACAACGCCAGCAAACGCTGGAGAAAGAACAGGACCGCCAGCTCAGCCGCGTCCAGCAGCTGCAAAGCGCCGAGCAGCAGTTCGGCGCACTGGCCGCACAGCAACAGGCCAGTCAGGAAAAACTCGCGCAGCTGCTGGGCGAGCACAGCAGCGCCGAGCACTGGCAGCAGCAGCTGGAACAGGCCGTGGAACAGGCGCGCAACGCCGAAACCAGCACTGCTGCACAACTGCAGAACGTGCGCACGCAACAGGTGCAAATCAGTGCCGAACTCAAGGCGCAGCAGGAACGCTTGCAGGTACTGCAAAGCGAAGACAGCGAACTGACGCAGAAGATTGCCGACTGGCGCGCACGCCATCCTGAACTGGATGACGGCGGTCTGGAAGATCTGCTGCGCGTCGATGACACGCAACTCAGTGAACTGCGCCAGCGCTTGCAGCACAACGAAAAAGCCATCGAACAGGCCAAGGTGCTGCTGCAGGAGCGCGATCAGCGCTTGGCCGATCATCAGGCGCAGCACAACGGCAATCTCGATGCCGAGCAACTCGCCAGCGCTCTCGCCCAGCTGCAGAACCAGTTCAACCTCAGCGAGCAACAGTGTGCCGAACTGCGCGCCGAACAAGCCGAAGATCAGCGCCGCCAGAACGCCAATCAGGCATTGGCGCAGCAGATCGCCGAGGCTTACGCCGAGTACCAGCGCTGGGCGCGCCTGAACGCGCTGATCGGCTCAGCCACCGGCGACACCTTCCGCAAGATCGCCCAGGCCTACAACCTCGACCTGCTGGTGCATCATGCCAACGTGCAGTTGCGCCAACTGGTCAAACGCTATCGCCTCAAACGTGGCGGCAGCATGCTCGGCCTGCTGGTGCTGGACACCGAGATGGGCGACGAATTGCGCTCGGTGCATTCGCTGTCCGGCGGCGAGACCTTTCTGGTGTCACTGGCTCTGGCACTGGGGCTGGCCTCGATGGCGTCGAGCACGCTGAAAATCGAATCGCTGTTCATCGACGAAGGCTTCGGCAGCCTCGATCCGGAATCGCTGCAACTGGCCATGGATGCCCTCGACGGCTTGCAGGCGCAGGGGCGCAAGGTCGCGGTGATTTCCCACGTGCAGGAAATGCACGAGCGAATTCCGGTGCAGATTCAGGTGCAGCGCCAGGGCAACGGCTTAAGTACGCTGGAGGTGAAATGAACACGCTGTACTCGTTCCGCCGCTGCCCGTACGCGATGCGCGCGCGGATGGCCCTGCGCTATTCGGGGGTACCGGTGGAGATCGTCGAAGTCAGCCTCAAGGCCAAACCGGCCGCGATGCTGGCGATCTCCCCCAAAGGCACGGTGCCGGTGCTGGAGGCCGATGGCCGGGTGATCGATGAAAGCTTGGAAATCATGCGCTGGGCGTTGGCTCAGCATGATCCGGACGATTGGCTGCTCGGTGGGGATTCACGGATTGCCGAGTTGATCGAGGCTAACGATCAGGCATTCAAGGTGCAGCTGAACCGCTACAAGTACGCCGAACGCTATCCGGAGCAACCGATGGAGGTTTATCGGGCCGAGGGCGCGGTGTTTCTGCAGCGGCTGGATGGGTTGCTTGAAGGTCGGGATTATTTGCTGAGTGATCACTTGAGTCTGGCAGATGTGGCGTTGCTGCCGTTCGTTCGACAGTTTGCGCATGTGGATCGCGAGTGGTTCGCGCAGACGCCCTATGTTCGCTTGCAGGCGTGGCTACAGCGCTTCCTCGAATCCAACCTCTTCACCTCCATCATGAAGAAATAACCCCTGTAGGAGCTGCCGAAGGCTGCGATCTTTTGATCTTGATCTTAAAAACAAATTCAAAAGGTCGCAGCCTTCGGCAGCTCCTACAGGGAATGTGTTTCAGGCCAGTGCGTTGCACATGCCCAGTGCCAAGCAATCCACTTCAAACGGCCCAAGAAAATCGACCTCAGCCTTGATCGGCGGATTACCGGCCAGCAACCCCTGCGAGTTGGCCCGTTCGATATTGTGCGCAATGCTGTGATTGGCCTCTATGGCCCGGGCCAGCGCACCGACCGAGCCTTGACCAAAACCGAGTAACGCCGCGCCATTGGTCATCAATGCCAGACCGGCGATGACCCAGAGTCTATAGCCTTTCATGCGCCGCTCACTCCTGTGATTTCAGCACGATCAACCAGCACGTCTGCGCGGTGTTCGAACTGGATGCCGGGGTGTGCGACTTCGATCGGTGCGTCGACGCTGTGTTGGGTTTGCGCGGCGATGCTGACGAACAGCACCAGGGCCAGGTAAAGACCGATGGCCAGGTAGGCGCCGCGCTTGGCTGAGGTAATGATTGAACTGGCCATGATGTGCTCCGTGGGCATGTTTCAGTGCCGTCAGGATCAATCAAAAAAGCCGTGGTAACCACTCAGGGTTTGCCATAGTAAACATCAGCTTGGTTGATTATTTAGGCCGTCTATCTCAGCATTGGAGAAAACCTATCGAGCGGAGATTTTTGATCACGCATACGTGTAGGAGCTGCCGAAGGCTGCGATCTTTTGACGTTGAAGATCAAGAGATCGCAGCCTTCGGCAGCTCCTACAGGGAGTGATGCCAAATCGGACTTTCAGTGTTGGGCTTTGTGATCCAGTGCGGCGTAGAAGTTGGCGCTCTGTTGCAGGTATTTCTGGGTGTAGCTCTGGGTGTGGGATTTTTTGCTGGCGATTTCAACGTTGGCACTGGCTGGCAATGCAACGGTGGCGGAAATGGCGGAAGCGGCGATGACGGAGAAGAGATTGAAGTTCATGGCGGTAACCCTCGTGTTCGGTTGGCTTGCTTTGCCCGGTTGGGCCGTGAAGCAAACTTAACGCTCGAGGGTTGATCGCTTGAAATGCTTTGTAGCATTACCGGATATCAGCGCGATTAATACAAAGAGACAGGCCCCGTAAACCGGGGCCTGTGGCTTATTGTCGCACGATAAACTTCAGGTCACTGGGTGCGTCCATCGGCAGTTTCTGCACGGTTTTGCCGAGCAGACCGGTCTTGGCGTCACGCTCGACGACGACAATTTCGTTGCTCTTCTGGTTGGCGATCAGCAGGAATTTGCCACTTGGATCGAGGCTGAATTCGCGCGGGTGATCGCCCTCCACCGAACGTTTTTGCAGCTCCTTGAGCTGGCCGGTTGCCGGATCGATGCTGAAAACCAGTAGCTGATTGGCGGTACCACGGTTGCTGACGTAGAGGAACTTGCCATCGGCCGAGGCATGCAGCGCGGCGGCGGCTTTGTCCGAGGTCGGTTGACCGGCAGCCAGATCGACCAGTTGCGTCTGGGTCAGCACACCGTCGTGATAGTCGAACACTGCAACCTGTGCGCTCATTTCCATGGTCAGCCAGGCATGTTTACCGTCCGCGCTGAACAGCAAGTGACGCGGGCCGCTGCCGGCCGGCAGGCTCACCGAAGCAGTTTTCGCCGGGGTCAACGGCAGCTCTGGGTTGGCTTTCGGGTCGAACTGGTAGATGAAGACCTTGTCCGCCCCCAGATCGTTGGAGAACACGTAGCGGCCATCCGGCGAGGACACCGTCGAGTGCACGTGGTTCGAGGCCTGACGCTCGGGGTTGACCCGGCTCGCCGGGTGCGCGCTCATCTGCACCACCGGTTTGAGTTTGCCATCGGCACCGACCGGCAACACCGCGAGGGTGCCGCCCGGATCTTCGACCACCGAATAGTTGCTGACGAACAGATGGCTGGCATCGCCGCTGAGGCTCGAGTGGGTCGGCTCGTTGCCCAGGCTCTGCACTTGATTGATCAGCGTCAGGAGGTGGGTCTTGGGATCGATCGAGTAGCTGCTGACGCGGCCGACCGGATCTTTCTGGCCGGGACCGTTTTCATTGACCACGAACAGCTGCTTCTGGTCTTTGGACAAGGTCAGCCATGACGGGTTTTCGCTCTTCACCACTTGCAGCGGCTTGGCGGCGATCTGGCCTGTGGCGCTGTCGAAATTCATTCGATAGATGCCCTGGCTGGTGCCGGCGGTGTAGGAGCCGACCAGCAATTGATAGCTCTCGGCGCTGGCACTGGACAGGCCCATCGCACCGACGCTGCCAGCCATCAGCAATGGCCAGAATTTACGCATGTTCATTAATTGTCATCCTCGTCGTCGCTGCTGCTGAGCACATCACCGAGGCACACCAGACGGTGTTCGCCGGTGGTCTTGGTGTCGCTGGCGTAGCCAATGATCAGCCAGCTTTGCAGGTCTTCATCAAACGTCGCCGCCGCAACCTGCGCCGGGGTGAACTCCCAATGCTTGGCCGCGCGGCCATCGATGCATTCGATGTGCAGGTTGTCGTCTTCGTCGAGGGCGAATTCGAAGGCGTGCAAGCCATCGATTTCGACCATGCCGCAGTGTTCGAGGGCGTTGAGAAGGGTTTGGGCAGTCATGGCAAACAGTCTTTCTAGGGGGGAAAGGGCCAATGATAGCTTATAGCGCCTCGATCCCTCTGTAGGAGCTGCCGAAGGCTGCGATCTTTTGATCTTGTTTTTTAAAATCAAAGTCAAAAGATCGCAGCCTTCGGCAGCTCCTACAGAGTGATGGGTCAGAGGGCGTCGCGCGAGGGCTTGCCGTCTACCAGCCGTTGAATGCGCAACGGGTTGGCGTTTTTCAGCGGTTCCGGCAGCAAGAAATCCGGGTAGTTCTGGAAGCATACCGGGCGCAGGAACCGATCGATCGCCAGCGTCCCCACCGAGGTACCGCGCGCATCGGAAGTCGCCGGATACGGCCCGCCGTGCACCATTGAGTCACACACCTCCACACCCGTTGGATAACCATTGAGCAGGATCCGTCCGACTTTCTGTTCGAGCAGCGGCGTCAGTTCCGGGAAGCGTTCGAAGTCAGCCTGCTCGCCGATCATCGTCGCCGTCAATTGGCCGTGCAGGCCCGACAGCGCCGCGCTGAGCTCGGCCTTGTCCGCCACTTCGACAATTACCGTGGTCGGGCCGAACACTTCTTCCTGCAGCACCTCATCGCCGTTGATCAACAGGCTGACATCGGCCTTGAACAGTTGTGGCTGCGCCTGATTGCCCTGTTGCGGATTACCCGCCAGATGCTCGATGCCGGAATGTGCCAGTAACTTTTGCAGACCTTTGCCGTAACTGCCAAGGGTGCCGGCGTTGAGCATGGTTTGCGCCGGTTGGTCGCCAATCAGCCCGGCGACTTGCTGGACGAAGGCGCTGAACTGCGGCGAGCGAATCCCAATGACCAAACCCGGGTTGGTGCAGAACTGGCCGCAGCCCTGCACCACGGATGCGGTCAGGTCGCGGGCGATGGTTTCCGAGCGCTCAGCCAAGGCTTGAGGCAGAACGATCACCGGGTTGATGCTCGACATTTCGGCGAACACCGGGATCGGTTGCGGCCGTGCCGCGGCCATGTCGCACAGTGCCCGACCGCCCTTCAGCGAACCGGTGAAGCCGACCGCCTGAATCGCCGGATGCTTGACCAGCCACTCGCCAACGCCAGCGCCGTAAATCATGTTGAACACACCGGCCGGCATCGCGGTTTTTTCGGCGGCGCGAATCAGTGCCTCGGCCACACGTTCAGCGGTTGCCATATGACCTGAATGCGCCTTGAACACCACCGGGCAACCGGCGGCCAACGCGGCAGCGGTATCACCACCGGCGGTGGAAAACGCCAGCGGAAAGTTGCTCGCGCCAAACACTGCCACCGGGCCGAGGCCGATGCGGTATTGACGCAGGTCCGGGCGCGGCAACGGCTGGCGATCGGGCAGTGGCAGATCGATTCGCGCGCCGTAGAAATCACCGCGCCGCAGGACTTTGGCAAACAGGCGCATCTGCCCGCTGGTGCGCCCGCGCTCGCCCTGAATGCGTCCGGCGGGCAGCGCGGTTTCACGGCAGACCAACGCTACGAAATCATCATCCAGCGCATCTAGTTCGTCGGCAATCGCGTCAAGAAATTGCGCGCGGCGTTCGGCGCTGAGGCTGCGATAGGCCGGGTACGCTGCGGCGGCGGCTTTGGCGGCGGCATCGACTTCGGCTTCAGTCGCTTGAATGAATGCGTACGGCAGGTGTTCGCCGGTGGTTGCGTCGACGCTGTGCAGTGTCACGTCGCCCGCTGCGCTGCGCTGTCCGCCAATGAAGTTGTATCCAGAAATCTGCGTCATGGGAGCTCCTTAAAGGGTGCCGATGCTGTCCGGTTGAAAGGCCGCTGCTGCCGGCGCAATGCCGTTGACCAGCGGGGCGCCGAATTCGGCCTGGCTGATTTCAAACTGGTCGCCCGGTTGGGTGCGAACGCCATCGGCGAACGACAGGGTCGCCGTGCCGAAGAAGTGAATGTGCACGTCGCCCGGGCGCAGGAACTGGCGGTACTTGAAGTGGTGGTATTCGAGGTTGGCGAGGCTGTGGCACATGTTGGCCTCGCCACTGAGGAATTCGTTCTGCCACAGCACTTCGCCGTTACGCAGAATGCGACTGTTGCCGGCCAGATGCTGCGGCAATTCGCCGGTGCGCAGTTCCGGGCCGTAGCTGCAACTGCGCAGTTTCGAGTGGGCCAGGTACAGGTAGTTCTTGCGCTCCATGACGTGATCGGAGAACTCGTTACCCACGGCGAAACCGAGGCGATACGGTTTGCCGTCGTGGCCGATGACGTAGAGCCCGGCCATTTCCGGCTCCTCGCCGGCATCTTCGGCGAACGGCGGCAACGGGAAGGCTTCGCCCGGACGCACGACGATGCTGCCGTCGCCCTTGTAGAACCATTCCGGTTGCACACCGGCCTGCCCTGCCGCCGGTTTGCCGCCCTCCACGCCCCATTTGAAGATGCGCATGGTGTCGGTCATTTGCGCTTCGTCGCCGGCCTGCTGGTGCATCTTGTCCCGCGCCGAGGCGCTGCCCAGATGCGTGAGGCCGGTACCGCTGACCAGCAGGTGCGCCGGGTCCGGGTGATCCAGCGGTGGCAGAATTCGCCGCGTGCTCAGCAGCTCGGCGTAGTCATGACTGATGCCCAGGCCGTGGGTTTGTACTTGCTGCTCCAGAGTGCCGCCGGCTTCGATGGCGGCCAGCGCGAGATCGCGTACGCTACGGGCGTCCTGCACGTCGCGGATCAGACCGTTGTCGACCACACCGACGCGGCGCTCGCCGTTGATCAATTCGAATTGAACCAGATGCATAAATTTCTCCTGTAAACAAAACTTCGAAACACTGCAAAACCCTGTGGGAGCTGGCTTGCCAGCGATAGCAATCTGTCAGATACCGCTATGTTGGATGTGCCGCCGCTATCGCTGGCAAGCCAGCTCCCACAGGGTTTGCGGTGATGGTTCGTTTGATATCAGGTTCGGGTGGCACCGCGTGCGCTGGCGGCGAATTGCTCGGTTGGCAGGACGTGTTTGCGCTCAAGCACGCGGTAAACCACGCCGGTCAAAATCAAACCGAACACCATCACTGCGCTGAGGAAATACAACCCCGAACCCAGATTCCCGGTGTATTCCTTCAACGCGCCAATCACGAACGGCCCGATGTAGCCGCCGAGGTTGCCCACCGAGTTGATCAAGGCGATCCCCGCTGCCGCACTCGCGCCGGCAAAGAACCGCCCCGGCAAGGTCCAGAACACCGCCGTGCAGGAAAACAGCGCGAACGCCACCAGACACAGCGCCGCCAGTTGTGCCACCGGCAGGGTCAGCCAGGCGCTGAAAAACAGGCCCAGTGCACCCAGCACATAAAGCACCGCGAGATGACCGTAGCGATCATTCATGCGGTCGGAACTGCGAGGCACGATCAGCAGGCCGACGATGCCGAAGATGTAGGGCACCGACGAGACGAAACCGGTCACCAGATCGCTGCCGCCAAACTGTTTGATCAGCGTCGGCAGCCACAGGCCAAGGCCATAAATGCTCAGCGTCACCGGCAGGTAAAACAGCGCCAGCAGCAACACCCGTTTGTCCTTGAGTGCATGCAGCGGGTTGCCGTGACGGGTCTGGCCGTATTCCTGCAAATCCTTTTTCAGCTCGCCGGTCAGCCAGTCTTTCTCGGCCTGATCCATCCACTTCACGTTTTGCGGGCCATCGGGTAGCCAGCGCAGGACCGGCCAGGTCAGCAGGATCGCCGGGGTGCCGATGACGATGAACAGCCACTGCCAGCCGTGTAGCCCGAGGATGCCGTCCATACCGAGCAAACCACCGGACACCGGGCCGGTGATCATCATCGCGATCGGTTGGGAGAGGATGAACAGGCCGAGGATCTTGCCGCGATGGCGCACCGGGAACCATTGGGTGATGTAGTACAGAACACCGGGAAAGAACCCCGCCTCCGCCGCGCCGAGCAGAAAGCGCATCACGTAGAAACTGTGCGGGCCCTGGACGAACGCCATGCCGATGGTGATCGCGCCCCAGGTGATCATGATCCGCGCGAACCAGCGCCGCGCACCGAAGCGTTCGAGCATCAGGTTGCTGGGAATTTCGAGAAGAAAGTAGCCAATGAAAAACAGCCCGGCACCGAGACCGTAGGCCGCATCACCGATGCCGATGTCAGCGCCCATGTGCAGCTTGGCGAAGCCGACGGCGGAGCGATCCACATAGGCGATCAGGTACAGCAGGATCAGGAAGGGAATCAGTTTCAGCGTGATGCGGCGGATAAGCCGCAATTCCTGGCTCATGGGATCGGTCTCCGATTGTTGTTTTTATAGAACCTCGGGGGACGCCTCTCGCGAAAAATCGCCAGGGCCAATCCCTCCGTCGAAAACGACTATATAGTATTACTAATTACCCAACAACACTTCCAAAGCTGCGATTTTGCGCTTATGTTTAGCCATGACTTGCAAACAATAGTCTTACAATAAGAGAATCGATCATGTCTGAGAAGAAACCCACCCTGCGCTCCGCCCAATGGTTTGGCACGGCCGACAAGAACGGCTTCATGTACCGCAGCTGGATGAAGAATCAGGGCATCGCCGACCACCAGTTCCACGGCAAGCCGATCATCGGCATCTGCAACACCTGGTCGGAACTGACCCCGTGCAACGCGCATTTCCGCCAGATTGCCGAGCACGTCAAACGCGGCGTGATCGAGGCCGGTGGCTTTCCGGTGGAATTCCCGGTGTTCTCCAATGGCGAGTCGAACCTGCGCCCGACCGCCATGCTCACCCGCAACCTGGCGAGCATGGACGTCGAAGAAGCGATTCGCGGCAACCCGATTGACGGCGTGGTGCTGCTGACCGGCTGCGACAAAACCACCCCGGCGCTGCTGATGGGCGCGGCCAGTTGCGACGTGCCGGCGATCGTCGTCACCGGCGGGCCGATGCTCAACGGCAAGCACAAGGGCAAGGACATCGGTTCCGGCACGGTTGTGTGGCAGCTCAGCGAGCAGGTCAAGGCCGGCACCATCACCATTGACGATTTCCTTGCAGCCGAGGGCGGCATGTCACGCTCGGCGGGCACCTGCAACACCATGGGCACCGCGTCGACCATGGCCTGCATGGCCGAAGCACTCGGCACGTCCCTGCCGCACAACGCGGCGATTCCGGCGGTGGATGCGCGACGTTACGTGTTGGCGCATATGTCCGGCATGCGCGCAGTGGAGATGGTGCGCGAAGATTTGCGCCTGTCGAAGATCCTGACCAAGGAAGCCTTTGAAAACGCCATTCGGGTCAACGCGGCGATCGGCGGTTCGACCAACGCGGTGATTCACCTGAAAGCCATCGCCGGGCGCATCGGCGTCGAGTTGGATCTGGATGACTGGACGCGCATCGGGCGCGGCATGCCGACCATCGTCGACCTGCAACCGTCCGGGCGTTTCCTGATGGAAGAGTTTTACTACGCCGGTGGTTTGCCGGCGGTGCTGCGGCGTCTCGGTGAGGCCAATCTGATCCCCAATCCGAACGCGCTGACCGTTAACGGTAAATCGCTGGGCGAGAACACCAAGGACGCGCCGATCTATGGCGAGGACGAAGTGATCCGCACCCTCGACAATCCGATCCGCGCGGACGGCGGTATCTGTGTATTGCGCGGCAACCTGGCGCCGCTGGGTGCGGTACTCAAGCCGTCCGCCGCGACCCCGGAATTGATGCAGCATCGTGGACGCGCAGTAGTGTTCGAGAACTTCGACATGTACAAGGCGCGGATCAATGATCCGGAGCTGGATGTCGATAAAGACTCGATTCTGGTGATGAAAAACTGCGGGCCGAAGGGTTATCCAGGCATGGCCGAGGTGGGCAACATGGGCTTGCCGGCCAAGCTGCTGGCCCAAGGCGTGACCGACATGGTGCGCATCTCGGATGCGCGGATGAGCGGCACCGCGTACGGCACCGTGGTTTTGCACGTTGCCCCGGAAGCCGCTGCCGGTGGGCCATTGGCGGTGGTGCAGGAAGGCGACTGGATCGAGCTCGATTGCGCCAGCGGGCGTTTGCATCTGGACATTCCGGATGCCGAACTGGCAGCGCGCATGGCGGATCTGCAGCCACCGCAGCAGCTACTGGTCGGCGGCTATCGTCAGCTGTACATCGACCATGTGTTGCAGGCGGATCAGGGTTGTGACTTTGACTTCCTGGTGGGTTGCCGAGGGGCCGAAGTGCCGCGCCATTCTCATTAAGATCAAAAGATCGCAGCCTGCGGCAGCTCCTACCTTGGAATGCATTTCCCTGTAGGAGCTGCCGCAGGCTGCGATCTTTTCAAGGGCTGGATCGCCCACCGCCCGTGCCTGCTATGATGCGCGGCATCTCCATCGCTCAGGATCGCGCCGTTCCCCATGGATTACCGCAAACCTTCCGACCGTAAAAGCATGCACTCGCGCATTGTCCAGGAACTGGGCATGCAGATCGTCTCCGGACGCTTTTTGCCCGACGACAAACTGCCCGCCGAAGCACTGCTGTGCGAGGAATACGCGGTCAGCCGCCCGGTGTTGCGCGAAGCCACGCGAGTGCTGGTGGCCAAGGGGCTGGTGTACTCCAAACCGCGTGTTGGCACGGTGGTCAAGGCCCGTCGCGAATGGCACATGCTCGACCCGGACGTGCTGCACTGGCTGATGCAAAGCAGTCCGCAGAATGAATTCTTCAATGTGCTGACCAGCGTGCGCAGCATCATCGAACCGGCCGCTGCCGCCCTCGCCGCCCAGCACGCGACCGAGGCCGACATCACCGCCATCGGCGAGGCCTATCAACGCATGGAAGCCGCGCCGACACCGGAAGCCTTGCTGCAACCGGACCTGGACTTCCATAGCCGGATTGCCGATGCGACGCACAACGATTTGCTGGCGAACCTGTGCAACATGCTTTCGGTGGCGATTGCCGAGGCGTTGAAGCATTCCAACCAGCGACCGAATCTGCATGAACTGGCGTTGCCGCGGCACAAGGCGATTCTTACGGCGATCGAGAACCGCGATGCACTGGGTGCCCGCCACGCGACGCTGGTGCAGCTGGATGATGCGCGCAGTGCGTTGAGTGCGGTGCTCGGCACCGAGTTCTCTTGAAGCAAAGTCAAAAGATCGCAGCCTTCGGCAGCTCCTACAGGGATCATGTGCACCGGTGAATATCGGGTGTACTTGTGCCCATGTAGGAGCTGCCGAAGGCTGCGATCTTTTGATCTTGAGCTACAAAAAAGCCGCAACCCTGAGGTTGCGGCTTGTCGTTTCAGGCATCCGGATCAGTGAGCAAACAGCGAATTGCCCTTCTGCCCCGCCAGTTTCTCCGGCTTGATCAAGAACTTGGCCAGGGCCGGCAACAGCCACAGCGCACCGAACATGTTCCACAGCAACATGAAGGTCAGCATCAGGCCCATGTCGGCCTGGAACTTGATCGCCGAGAAGATCCAGGTGCACACGCCGATGGCCAGGCACAGGCCGGTGAACAGCACCGCTTTACCGGTGGATTTCAGGGTCTGGTAATAGGCTTCCTGCAACGGCAGACCGGCACGCAGGAAACTCTCCAGACGGCTGTAGATGTAGATGCCGTAGTCCACGCCAATCCCCACGCCCAGTGCCACCACCGGCAGGGTCGCGACTTTGACGCCGATGCCCATGAACGCCATCAGCGCGTTGCCCAGCACCGAGGTCAGCACCAGCGGCAGGACGATGCACAGGGTCGCCGCCCATGAACGGAAGGTGATCATGCACATCACTGCGACGCAGATGTACACCAGGATCAGGATGGTCAGCTCGGCCTGTTTGATCACCTCGTTGGTGGCCGCTTCGATCCCGGCGTTACCGGCGGCGAGGATGAATTCCAGACCGTCCTTGTTGTTGGCCTTGGCGAATTCCTGCACCGCATGCACCGCGCGGTCGAGGGTTTCGGCCTTGTGGTCGTTGAGGAAAATCAACACCGGCGCCAGCGAACAGCTGTTGTTGTACAGGCCGTCGGCGCGGGCGATCGAGTTGTTCAGCACGTCCGGGTTGCGCGACAGGGTTTCCCATTTCAGGTTGCCCTCGTTCATGCCCTTGATCATCTGCTTGGATACGGTCACCAGCGAGATCGCCGACTGCACGCCCTCGGTGTTCTGCATCTTCCACATCAGTTCGTCGATCGGCGCCATCGCTTCGTAGCGCGAGCAGCCCTCGGTGGCGGTCTTGACCATCACCACCAGCACGTCGGAACTGGTGGAATAGTTGTTGATGATGAAGTTGTTGTCCTTGTTGTAGCGCGAGTCCGGACGCAGCTCCGGCGCGCCCTGGTCGAGGTCGCCGATCTTCAGGTTCTGGCTGTACCAGAGGCCGCCGCCGAAGGCGAGCAGCGCCAGAGCAATCGAAACCGGGGCGACTTTCGGGCTGGCGAAATTCGACAGCAGGCGCCAGAACGGATGTTCGCGATTCGCGTCCTTCTTGCTCTTGGCAATCGCACGCTTGCTGATGCCGACATAGGAAATCGCCACCGGCAGCAGGATCAGGTTGGTGAACACAATCACCGCCACGCCGATGGACGCGCCGATCGCCAGTTCGCGGATCACCCCGATATCAATGATCAGCAGGGTGATGAAGCCCACGGCGTCAGCGAGAATCGCGATCATCCCCGGCAGGAACAGTTGCCGGAACGTGCGCCGCGCCGCGGTCAGGGCGTTGTCCGCCTCACTCGACTGCAGGGCGATGCCGTTGATCTTCTGCACGCCGTGGGAAATGCCGATGGCGAAGATCAGGAACGGCACCAGCATCGAATACGGATCCAGCCCGAAACCGAAGAAGTGCATCAGCCCGAGCTGCCAGACCACCGCCACCAGCGTGGTGCTCAATACCGCAATGGTGCTGCGCAGGCAGTTGGTGAACCACAGCAGCAGAATCAGGGTGATGACGAACGCGATGCCGAAGAACATCACCACCATCACCAGACCGTCGATCAGGTCTCCGACCTTCTTGGCGAAGCCGACGATGTGGATTTTGACGTTGGGGTTCTGCGCTTCGAACTTGTTGCGGATCTTGTCTTCGAGCTCATGGGAGAACTGGCGGTAGTCCAGCGCCAGCAGCTTGCCCTGATCCTGCGGGTCCGGGTAGGACTCCAGCAGCGGGATGTCGACGATGCTCGATTTGAAGTCGTTGGCCACCAGGCGCCCGACCTGCCCGGATTTGAGGACGTTGTTGCGCAGCATGTCGAGGCTGTCCGGCGAGCCGTCGTAGCTCTGCGGGATCACTTCGCCGCCGGCAAAGCCTTCTTCGGTGACTTCGGTCCAGCGTACGCTCGGACTCCACAGCGACTTGAGGCCGGAGCGGTCGACGCCGGAGATGTAGAACACCTCGTCGTTGATCTGGCGCAGGGTCTCCATGTATTCCTTGGAGAAGATGTCGCCGTCCTTGGCTTCCACCGAAATCCGTACGGTGTTGCCCAGGTTCGCCAGATCGTTGCGGTGCTCCATCATCTTCTCGATGAACGGATGCTTGAGCGGGATCATTTTTTCGAAACTGGTGGAGGGGCGAATCAGCGTGGCCTGCCAGAACAGGAAGATGCTGACCACCAGGCAGATCAGGATCACGGCCGGGCGGTTGTTGAAAATCAGACGTTCGAGGAACGTCGCCTTGTCCTGATGATGAGTGCTCAAGGAAGTCATAGCCCCGCCTTCTTATTATTGATTTCGGCGCCGTTTGGCTGCGTGGTGTGCACGCCGCCCTGCCCGGTCAGAATCAGATTGCCGTCGCCGGCCGCTGTCACCGAGGACAGCGAAATGCGGTCCGGGCGGTTGAACACGCTGAAGGTTTCGCCGTTGTCGCTGCTGCTGATCACCGAGCCGCCGTTGCCGACGATCACGATCGAGCCGTCGGCGAGCAGCGTGGCGCCGGACAGACCGAACTCCAGCGCACCACGCGCGGCCTTGAGTTCGACCTGCTGCCAGGTGCTGCCGAAGTCGCTGGAACGATAGAGATTGCCGCGCAGGCCGTAGGCCAACAAGGTCTGCGCCTGGGCGGTGCCGATCACGCCGAACAGCGAGCCTTGATATGGGCCCTGGAGTTTTTCCCAGGTCTGGCCCCAGTCCGGGGAGCGGAACATGCTGCCCTGCTCGCCGACGATGAACAGCCCGGCGTCCTTGACCGCCGCGATGGCGTTGAGGTGGAACTGGTCCTGGTTGTCGAGGCGGTCGCTGACGTCCTGCCAGTTCTTGCCGCCGTCGGTGGTTTCCAGCAAGGCACCGTAGGCGCCTACGGCGACGCCGTGGTTGACGTCCTGGAACCAGACGTCGAGCAGCGGTGCTTCGCGCTTGAGGTCTTCGAACTGTTTGCTCCAGGTCAGGCCGCCGTCAGCGCTGGCGAGGATCTGCGCGTCGTGGCCGACCGCCCAGCCGTGCTTGTCGTCGACGAAGTACACCGCCGTCAGCAGTTGCCGGGTCGGCACCTTGGCCTGGGTCCAGGTCTTGCCCTGGTCATCGGAATAGAGAATGTGCCCGCGATCACCCACCGCCACCAACCGGGTGCCGGCGTGGACAACATCGAGTATCAGGCTTTTGGCGGCTTTGGCCGATTCGGTGGAATACACCCCGTCGGCGGGCGCTTCGGCGGCCAGAACGGGTGCCGACAAGGCAGCACAGCCCAGCAGTGTGAGTGCTGTGGCCAGCAACGCGGTGTTGCGTAACGCCGGCGGGCGGCAACGACTCATAGACCTCTTCCCCTATTTATTATTGTTAGGCCATTGGGCCTTAGGGCGCCGCAAGGGTGCTCGTGGTGACTGATGGGTCACAAGCATAGCCGTGAAACCCGCAGTCCAGAGCGCCTTGGGAAGCTGGCTCATCCTATCGGGCTTTGGAAACGTCTGACAATCGGCGCCACGTTATCTTTTGTTAACCAAATGACCCCGACACAACCCCCTGTAGGAGCTGCGGCACGCTGCGATCTTTTGATCCGGTTTTTTAAAAACAAGATCAAAAGATCGCAGCGTGCCGCAGCTCCTACATCGATATCGCGTTGTGGCGGATTGATGAGGATGGCAGGCGAATACACCGCCATTCGCCGGATCGATGCGGCAAATCTTGCGTGGGGGACTTGCACGATCGGTATTATGGTATACCATAAGACGCACAGACACTCTCAATTCCCCTACGGAGCAGCTCATGAGTTTCGAAATTCGCAAGATCGTCAGCTATGTCGAAGAAACCTTCATCGAAGGCGGCAAGGCCACTGACAAGCCAGTGACCATGGTTGGCCTGGCCGTGGTGATGAAGAACCCGTGGGTCGGCAACGGCTTCGTCGAGGACCTGAAACCGCAAATCCGCGCCAACTGCTCCGACCTCGGCGCAATGATGGTCGAGCGTCTGGTGGGCATCATCGGTGGCGCCGAGAAGATCGAGGCTTACGGCAAAGCGGCAGTGGTCGGCGCTGACGGCGAAATCGAACACGCCTCGGCCGTGATCCACACCCTGCGCTTCGGCAACCACTACCGCGAAGCGGTCAAGGCCAAGAGCTACCTGAGCTTCACCAACAAGCGCGGCGGCCCGGGCACGTCGATCCAGATCCCGATGATGCACAAGGACGACGAAGGTCTGCGCTCGCACTACATCACCCTGGAAATGCAGATCGAAGACGCGCCGCGTGCCGACGAAATCGTGGTGGTGCTCGGTTGCGCCGACGGTGGTCGCCTGCACCCGCGCATCGGCAACCGCTACATCGATCTGGAAGAACTGGCCGCCGAAAAAGCCCAGTAATCACAATAAAAAGGCACTGCAGGAGCGCTCCATGATTCGGCTCACCGCTGAACTCACCCCGGCTGGCACCAGTTACCTGGCGACCGGCCAAGGCCAGCCCGTGGTATTGATCCACGGCGTGGGCCTGAACAAAGAAATGTGGGGCGGCCAGATCGTTGGCCTGTCTGCCCAATACCAGGTGATCGCCTACGACATGCTCGGTCACGGCGCCAGCCCGCGCCCGGCCAGCGGCACCGGCCTGCTCGGTTATGCCGATCAGTTGCTGGAACTGCTCGATCACTTGAATCTGCCCCAGGCAGCGGTGATCGGTTTTTCCATGGGTGGCCTGGTGGCGCGGGCGTTTGCCCTGCATTACCCGGAGCGCCTGCAAAGCCTGGTGGTGCTCAACAGCGTGTTCAACCGCAGCGAAGAACAACGCGCCGGGGTCATCGCCCGCACCGCGCAGGCCGCCGAACACGGGCCGGACGCCAATGCCGAAGCGGCGCTGTCGCGCTGGTTCAGCCGCGAATATCAGGCGGCGAACCCGGCGCAGATCGCGGCCATTCGTCAGACCCTGGCCGGCAACGACCCGCAGGGTTACCTGACTACCTATGAATTGTTCGCCACTCAGGACATGTACCGCGCCGACGACCTCGGCAGCATCCAGGCGCCGACGCTGATCGCCACCGGCGAATTGGACCCCGGTTCCACCCCGGAAATGGCCGAGCAACTGGCCCGGCGCATCCCCGGTGCGAAGGTTGCGGTACTGCCCGAGCAACGGCATATGATGCCGGTAGAGTCGCCGCGCCTGGTCAACCAGACGTTGCTGGAATTTCTCGACTACGCACACGCCCGACAAAACCCTATAAAGGGGATCGTTGCATGACACTCCAACGCTTCCAGATGTGCATCGGCGGAGAATGGGTCGACGCCCTCTCCGGCAAGACTTTCGAAAGCCTCAACCCGGCCAGCGCGCAAGCCTGGGCCGAACTGCCTGACGCCGATGAAGCCGATGTCGAACGCGCCGTGCAAGCGGCGCAGACTGCCTTCGACAGCCCGGCCTGGCGCGGCCTCACCGCCACCGCGCGCGGCAAACTGCTGCGGCGTCTCGGTGACCTGATCGCGGAAAACAAGGAACAACTGGCGCAGCTGGAAAGCCGCGACAACGGCAAGCTGATCCGCGAAACCCGTGGTCAGGTCGGTTATCTGCCGGAGTTCTTCCACTACACCGCAGGTCTGGCCGACAAGCTCGAAGGCGGCACTCTGCCGCTGGACAAGCCCGACCTGTTTGCCTACACCGTGCACGAAGCGATGGGCGTGGTCGCCGCGATCATTCCCTGGAACAGCCCGCTGTACCTGACCGCGATCAAACTCGCGCCGGCCCTTGCCGCCGGCAACACCATCGTGATCAAGCCGTCCGAGCACGCCTCGGCGACCATCCTTGAGCTGGCGCGTCTGGCGCTGGAAGCCGGGATTCCACCGGGCGTGGTCAACGTTGTCACCGGTTACGGCCCGAGCACCGGCGCCGCCCTCACCCGCCATCCGCTGATCCGCAAGATCGCCTTCACCGGCGGCGCGGCCACGGCCCGGCATGTGGTGCGCAGCAGCGCCGAGAACTTCGCCAAGCTGTCGCTGGAACTGGGTGGCAAATCGCCGAACATCATCTTCGCCGACGCCGATCTGGACAGCGCGATCAACGGCGCCATCGCCGGGATCTACGCCGCCTCGGGCCAGAGCTGCGTGTCCGGTTCGCGCCTGCTGGTGCAGGACGAAATCTACGACGAGTTCGTCAACCGCCTGGTGGAACGCGCCCAGCGCATCCGCATCGGCAACCCGCAGGAAGACCACAGCGAAATGGGCCCGATGGCCACCGCGCAGCAATTGGCGGTGGTCGAAGGTCTGGTGGCTGACGCTATTGCTGAAGGCGCGCGGTTGCGCACCGGCGGCAAGCGTCCGGCCGGCCTCGGTGACGGCTGGTTCTACGAGCCGACGCTGTTCGAGTGCGACCGCAACTCGATGAAGATCATGCAAGAAGAAGTCTTCGGCCCGGTGGCTTCGGTGATTCGCTTCAAGGACGAAGCCGAAGCGCTGGCGATTGCCAACGACTCGCAGTTCGGCCTTGCCGCCGGCATCTGGACCCGCGACCTGGGCCGCGCCCATCGTCTGGCCCGGGACGTGCGCTCAGGGATCATCTGGGTCAACACCTACCGCGCGGTATCGGCCATGGCGCCAATTGGCGGTTTCAAGAACAGTGGCTATGGACGCGAAAGCGGCATCGATTCGGTGCTGGCCTACACCGAACTGAAAACGGTGTGGATCAATCTCTCTCAGGCCCCGATGCCTGACCCGTTTGTGATGCGCTAGGAGTCCTGCGACATGATCGAACCCGGCATTTACAAAGACGTCATGAGCTCGTTTCCGTCCGGGGTCACGGTGGTCACCACCCTCGACCCGGAGGGCGCCATCGTCGGCATCACCGCCAGCGCCTTCAGTGCGCTGTCGATTGACCCGGCGCTGGTGCTGTTCTGCCCCAACTACGCCTCCGACACCTACCCGGTGCTGCGCGACAGCCAGAAATTCGCGATCCATTTGCTGTCCGCCGAGCAGACCGCCGAGGCCTACGCCTTCGCCGGCAAAGGCAAGGACAAGGCCAAAGGCATCGAGTGGCACTTGAGCGAACTGGGTAACCCGATCCTCGCCAAGGCCACAGCAATCATCGAGTGCGAGTTGTGGCGTGAATACGACGGTGGTGATCACGCGATCATTGTCGGCGCGGTGAAGCACCTGATCCTGCCCGCGCAACCGGTGACGCCGATGATTTATCACAAGGGCAAGCTCGGGCCGTTGCCGACCCTGGCCTGATGGATACATAGGTCCCACTTTGGAACTGCCCATTGTGGTGAGGGGATTTATCCCCGATGGGGTGCGAAGCGCCCCCACAACCTGCACCCGCGTTTTTCCAGAAACACCGCGTGCAATGGTTTACGACTGCTCCGCAGCCGATCGGGGATAAATCCCCTCACCACAGGGTTCATTCCAGCAAAGGGATATGTGGTGCGAGGAGGAATGATGAGTAACGAAAAATACGAAAAGGGCCTGAAAATCCGCACCCAGGTACTGGGCGAAGCCTACGTGCAACGCTCGATCGAGAACGCCGACGACTTCACCCGCCCGCTGCAGGAAATGGTCACCGAATACTGCTGGGGCCATGTCTGGGGCCGTGAGGGTTTGTCGCTCAAGGAGCGCAGCATGATCAACCTGGCGATGATCTCGGCGCTCAACCGCCCGCACGAACTCAAGCTGCATGTGCGCGGCGCCTTGCGTAACGGCCTGAGTCGTGAGCAAATACGCGAAATTCTGCTTCAGGTCGGTATTTATTGCGGCGTCCCGGCAGCCGTGGACAGTTTCCGGCTCGCCCGTGAAGCCTTCGCCGAAGCCGACGCCGAGGCCTCCAGTTAACCCCTCGGCTGTTTAGATGCCCGTCTGGCATGGACAGCCAACTTAAAGAGCGGACCCCATGAAACGCCAGCCACTCGACGACAGCTTCAAGGTCAATCGCAACCCCGTTACCCTGCGCGAAATCGTGCTGGATAAACTGCGTAGCGCGATCATGAATTTCCAGCTCATGCCCGGCGATCGTCTGGTGGAGCGCGATCTGTGCGATCGCCTCGGTGTCAGTCGCACGTCGGTGCGCGAAGCCTTGCGTCACCTGGAGTCCGAAGGCCTGGTCGAATTCGCCGATGCCAAAGGCCCGCGCGTAGCGATCATCACCCTCGCCGATGCAGTCGACATCTATGAACTGCGCTGCGTGCTCGAAGGCCTGATCGTCCAGCTGTTCACCCTGCGCGCCAAGGCCAAGGACATCAAGGCCCTGGAAAAAGCCCTCGACGAGAACCGCAAGGCACTCAAGGACGGCGAACTGCAACAGGTGATCGACTCGGTGCAGGGCTTCTACGACGTGCTGCTCGAAGGCTCGGGCAACCATGTTGCGGCCACGCAGTTGCGCCAGTTGCAGGCGCGCATCAGCTACCTGCGGGCGACCTCGGTGTCCCAGGAAAACCGGCGCGGCGCGAGTAACCACGAGATGGAAAAAATGGTCGAGGCGATCAAGAGCGGCGATCCGCTGGCGGCGCATCAGGCCTGTGTCGATCACGTACGCGCCGCTGCCGCCGTGGCCCTCGATTATCTGAAGCGCAAACAGGAAGAGACCGGCGCCACGCCGACGATCACCCTGCCCATCGCGCTGAAAGAACCGCGCATAGGTCACTGACATGTTCAGCCCGAGCTTTTGCCCTAAATGCGGTGGCCCTGACCTCGGTCAGCAGGTACCGCCGGGCGATACGCACGAGCGCCTGATGTGCCGCGGCTGCGGCTACATCCATTATGTGAACCCGAAAATCATCGCCGGCTGCATCATCGAGCAGGACGGCAAATACCTGTTGTGCCAACGGGCGATCCCGCCGCGCCCCGGCACCTGGACGCTGCCCGCCGGCTTCATGGAAAGCGGCGAAACCACCGAGCAGGCCGCCCTGCGCGAGGTCTGGGAAGAAAGCGGCGTACGTGCGGAAATCGTCTCGCCGTATTCGATCTTCAGCGTGCCGAAAATCAGCGAGGTGTACATCATCTTCCGCGCGATCGCGCTGGAGATCACCGGGCAGTACGGGCCCGAGACTCTCGACTACAAGTTCTTTGCCCCTGAAGACATTCCGTGGGAGCAGATCTACTACCCGGCGATCCGGCAGATCCTCGAGCGCTATATCGAGGAACGCCAGGCCGGGGTGTATGGGATCTACATGGGTAATGATGACAGCGGCAAGATCCACTTTATCCGCTGATACCTCACCCCTGTAGGAGCTGCCGCAGGCTGCGATCTTTTGACTTTGATTTTAAAAAACAAGATCAAAAGATCGCAGCCTGCGGCAGCTCCTACAATGGCTACGGCGCCAGACCTTCGACGATAACGATCTCCGCCCTCGCCCATTCCTCGCGATAACGTTTCGCCTCCTGATACGCCGCCGAGTGGTAGCACGCCAGCGCCTGCTCGTAGCTCTCGAACTCGATCACCACGCTACGCTGTGGAGTAGGCCTGCCCTCCAGTGCTTCGCTGCGTCCGCCACGCGCTAAAAACTTCGCGCCGAATTCGGCGAACGCCTTCGGTGCGCGCTGGGTGTATTGGCTGTAGTGCTCGGCATCGTCGACATCCACGTGGGCAATCCAGTACGCCTTCATAGTGACCTCATTGTTGATTTTGTATTATGGTATACCAATATTATTTCGAACAAACCCTGAGAGTCCAGCATGGCCTTCAACAGCATCGAAGAAATCCTCGAAGATTATCGCCTCGGCAAAATGGTCCTGCTGGTCGATGATGAAGATCGGGAAAACGAAGGCGACCTGCTGCTGGCCGCCGACTGCTGCACGCCCGAGGCGATCAGCTTCATGGCCCGTGAAGCACGTGGGTTGATCTGCCTGACGTTGACCGACGAACACTGCCAGCGCCTGGGCCTTGAGCAGATGGTGCCGAGCAATGGCAGCGTGTTCAGCACCGCGTTTACCGTATCGATTGAAGCGGCGGTCGGCGTCACCACTGGCATTTCTGCAGCTGACCGCGCACGCACGGTCGCGGCCGCTGTGGCGAAAGACGCTCGCGCCGAAGACCTGGTGCAACCCGGCCATATCTTTCCGCTGCGCGCCAAGGAAGGCGGCGTGCTGACCCGCGCCGGCCACACCGAGGCCGGTTGCGATCTGGCGCGCCTCGCCGGTTTCACCCCGGCCTCGGTGATCGTCGAGGTGATGAACGACGACGGCACCATGGCCCGGCGTCCGGATCTGGAAGTGTTCGCGCGTAAGCACGGGATCAAGATCGGCACCATCGCCGATCTGATCCACTATCGCCTGAGCACCGAGCACACCGTCGAACGCATCGGTGAGCGCGAGTTGCCGACGGTGCATGGCACCTTCCGCCTGATCACCTTCGAAGACCGCATCGAGGGTGGCGTGCACATGGCGATGGTCATGGGCGATCTGCGCCGCGAAGAGCCGACGCTGGTGCGCGTGCATGTGATCGATCCGCTGCGTGATCTGGTCGGCGCCGAGTACAGCGGGCCGAGCAACTGGACGCTGTGGGCGGCGCTGCAACGGGTCGCGGCGGAAGGTCATGGGGTTGTGGTGGTATTGGCCAATCATGAATCGTCACAGGCGCTGCTTGAGCGCGTGCCGCAACTGACTCAGCCGCCACGGCAGTTCAGTCGTTCGCAATCGCGGATTTACTCGGAGGTCGGCACCGGGGCGCAGATTCTGCAGAACCTCGGCGTCGGCAAACTGCGCCATCTTGGGCCGCCGCTGAAGTATGCGGGGCTGACCGGGTATGACCTGGAGGTGGTGGAGAGCATTCCGTTTACCGAATAACGCTCAGATCTGGAGATCCCCTGTGGCGAGGGGATTTAGCGAAACGTCGCACCGCCCCGATCGGCTGCGCAGCAGTCGTAAAACCAGATATTGCGATCAACCTGACACATCGCAATCGCTGATTTCAGGGGCCGCTTCGCGGCCCATCGGGGATAAATCCCCTCGCCACAAAACGCGGTTCACCCATTTCCCTGACAATAAACAACACGCGAGCAGATAACCGGTAAGGCAAAGTGCTTGCACAAAGTTTGGAATACCATAATATGATATTCCATAGACCGGACGACCTGAAAAACCGTCCAGCTACTGCTCCCGACAGGCGGGCAACAACGCAAGCCCGCTCAAAAACACAACAATGAGGGCGTAAAAATGGTGTTGAACAAAGCTGCAACCGCAATCCTTTTTGCGGGACTGCTGAGCGTGACCGGCCAGGCTGCAATGGCCGCCGAGAGTGTGAACTTTGTCAGCTGGGGCGGTAGCACCCAGGATGCGCAGAAACAGGCCTGGGCCGATCCGTTCAGCAAGGCCAGCGGCATCACCGTCGTGCAGGACGGCCCGACCGACTACGGCAAACTCAAGGCCATGGTCGAGAGCGGCAACGTGCAATGGGACGTGGTCGATGTCGAAGCCGACTTTGCCCTGCGCGCCGCTTCCGAAGGCCTGCTCGAACCCCTCGATTTCAACGTCATCCAGCGCGACAAGATCGACCCGCGTTTCGTCAGCGACTACGGCGTCGGCTCGTTCTTCTTCTCCTTCGTCCTCGGCTACAACGAGGGCA
This sequence comes from Pseudomonas sp. m6p, assembly GCF_055760375.1. Classification (NCBI taxonomy): domain Bacteria; kingdom Pseudomonadati; phylum Pseudomonadota; class Gammaproteobacteria; order Pseudomonadales; family Pseudomonadaceae; genus Pseudomonas; species Pseudomonas sp. m6p. Next base: position 1,793,582 of record NZ_CM147084.1, on the reverse strand, counting down.
AGCTCGGCGCTGCCAAGCCGCAAGACTGGAGCGCCCTGTTCGACACCAAGACCTATCCCGGCAAACGCGCGCTCTATAAATGGCCAAGCCCCGGCGTGCTCGAACTGGCGCTGCTGGCCGACGGCGTAGCGGCTGACAAGCTCTACCCGCTGGATCTGGATCGCGCCTTCAAGAAACTCGACACCATCAAGAAAGACATCGTCTGGTGGGGCGGTGGCGCGCAGTCGCAGCAACTGCTGGCCTCCGGTGAAGCGAGCATGGGTCAGTTCTGGAACGGCCGGATTCACGCCCTGCAGGAAGACGGCGCCCCCGTCGGTGTGAGCTGGAAACAGAACCTGGTCATGGCCGACATTCTGGTGATTCCAAAAGGCTCGAAAAACAAGGACGCGGCGATGAAGTTTCTGGCCAACGCCAGCAGTGCCAAAGGCCAGGCGGACTTCTCCAACCTGACCGCCTACGCCCCGGTCAACGTCGACAGCGTGGCGCGCCTGGACTCGGTGCTGGCCCCGAACCTGCCGACGGCCTACGCCAAGGATCAAATCACGCTTGATTTCGCGTACTGGGCCAAGAACGGTCAAGCCATCGCGACACGGTGGAACGAATGGCTGGTCAAATGAAAATGGCGGCCACTGCGCCCCGCCCCGCAACGGTGACCGGTAGCGCCACTGGCGCTGCCGGCTCGTCCCCCACCTTCAGACAACGCTGGAAAGGTGCCGGCAACCTGGTCCCGGCCCTGCTGTTCCTCGGCCTGTTCTTTCTCGCGCCGTTGATTGGCCTGCTGTTGCGCGGCGTACTGGAACCGACTCCCGGCCTTGGCAACTACGAACAACTGTTCGCCAACTCGGCGTATGCGCGGGTGCTGCTCAACACCTTTTCGGTGGCCGGGCTGGTGACGATTTTCAGCCTGTTGCTGGGTTTTCCACTGGCGTGGGCGATTACCCTGGTGCCACGCGGCTGGGGGCGCTGGATCCTCAACATCGTGCTGCTGTCGATGTGGACCAGCCTGCTCGCCCGCACCTATTCGTGGCTGGTATTGCTGCAGGCCTCGGGGGTGATCAACAAGGCGCTGATGGCGCTGGGCATCATCGATCAGCCGCTGGAAATGGTGCACAACCTGACCGGCGTGGTGATCGGCATGAGTTACATCATGATCCCGTTCATCGTCCTGCCGTTGCAGGCAACCATGCAGGCCATCGACCCGATGATCCTGCAAGCCGGCTCGATCTGTGGCGCCAGTCCCTGGACCAACTTCTTCCGGGTGTTCCTGCCGCTGTGCCGGCCGGGGCTGGCGTCCGGCGGGTTGATGGTGTTCGTGATGTCGCTCGGTTACTACGTCACCCCGGCGCTGCTCGGCGGGGCGCAGAACATGATGCTGCCGGAGTTCATCATTCAGCAGGTGCAATCGTTCCTCAACTGGGGCCTGGCCAGTGCCGGCGCCGCGTTGCTGATCGCGATCACGCTGGTGCTGTTCTACTTCTACCTGAAGCTTCAGCCGGAATCCCCGGTTGGCGCCAGCAACGCGAGGTAAACCGAGATGCTCCTGACTCCCAATGCCATGAGCCGGCGGATGCGTTTCGGCTTGTACGCCACCACCGGGTTGATCGGTCTGTTCCTGCTGTTGCCGATCGTGTTCATCGTCCTGCTGTCGTTCGGCTCGTCGCAGTGGCTGGTGTTCCCGCCGCCGGGCTGGACGCTGAAATGGTACGGCCAGTTCTTCTCCAACGCCGACTGGATGAACGCTGCGGCGGCCAGCCTCAAGGTTGCCGTGCTGACCACGATTTGCGCCGTGGCCCTTGGTTTGCCGACTGCCTTCGCTCTGGTGCGCGGGCGCTTCCCCGGTCGGGAAATGCTCTACGGCCTGTTCACCCTGCCGATGATCGTGCCGCTGGTGATCATCGCCGTGGCGGTGTACGCGCTGTTTCTCAAGCTCGGTTACACAGGGACCATGTTCGCGTTCGTGGTCAGCCATGTGATCGTCGCGCTGCCGTTCACCATCATCTCGATCATCAACTCGCTGAAGCTGTTCGATCAGTCGATTGAAGACGCGGCGGTGATCTGCGGCGCCTCACGCCTGCAAGCGGTGTTCAAGGTGACCTTTCCGGCGATCCGTCCGGGCATGGTCGCCGGCGCCCTCTTCGCCTTTCTGGTTTCGTGGGACGAAGTGGTGCTCAGCGTGATGATGGCCAGCCCGACCCTGCAAACCCTTCCCGTGAAAATGTGGACCACTTTGCGCCAGGACCTGACCCCGGTGATCGCCGTCGCTTCGACGCTGCTGATCGGCCTGTCGGTATTGGTCATGGTGATCGCCGCCGCGCTGCGCCGGCGCAACGAAATCAGCGCCTGAGCGCCCAGGAGTACGACATGAGTGCCGTGATCAAAGACGCCTCCCTGCAGAACGACAAACCTCTGGTCAGCCTGCGCAACCTGAACAAGCACTACGGCGACTTTGCCGCCGTCGACAACATCTCGTTGGACATCAAGGACGGCGAGTTCCTGACCTTCCTCGGCTCCAGCGGCTCGGGCAAAAGCACCACGCTGTCGATGCTCGCCGGCTTCGAAACCCCAAGCAGCGGCGAGATCCTGGTCAACGGTCAGTCGTTGGTCAACGTGCCGCCGCACAAGCGCGACATCGGCATGGTGTTCCAGCGCTATTCGCTGTTCCCGCATTTGTCGGTGCGCGACAACATCGCCTTTCCGCTGGCGATCCGCAAACTCGCCGCCGCCGAACGTGACAAGCGTGTCGATGCGATGTTGAAGCTGGTGCAACTGGAACAATTCGCTCATCGCCGCCCTTCGCAACTCTCTGGCGGGCAACAGCAACGCGTCGCCATCGCCCGCGCGCTGGTCTACGAGCCACGCATTCTGTTGATGGACGAACCCCTCGGAGCGCTGGATAAAAAACTGCGTGAAGACTTGCAGGATGAACTGCGCCAGCTGCATCGGCGTCTGGGCATCACCATCGTCTACGTGACCCACGATCAGGAAGAAGCCATGCGCCTGTCGCAGCGCATTGCGATTTTCAGTCACGGCAAGATTGTGGGTTTAGGCAGCGGTTATGACCTGTACCAGAATCCGCCGAACGCGTTTGTCGCGTCGTTCCTCGGCAACTCGAACTTCCTCAAGCTCAAGGCGCAAGGCAATGCGGCGGCTTCGTTTGAAGGACAGTCATTGTCGATTCGACTGACCGCCGGGTTGCACACCGATCAGGATGTGCTGCTGATGGTGCGTCCGGAAAAGGCTGTGGCGCTGAGCGTGCAGCAGGCGAGCGACGAGCCGTTGGCGGCGGGCTGGAATGAGGTGTCGGCGCAGGTTGTGGAGGTGTTGTTTCTTGGTGAGAGCCAGACGTGCAGCGTGGTCACTTCGGGTGGGACTTCGATGACGGTCAAAGCGTTGTCGGCGGCGGGCATGCCGCTCAAGGCTGGCGACCCGGTGCGAGTGCGCTGGGCGACGGCGGATGCCTGTGTCTACAGCGAATGGGCTGAAAGCGACCTCAACAAAGCCGCCGGTTCTCACTGACAATCCGTGAAGGAGCTGCATTTCAACTGTGGGAGCGAGCCTGCTCGCGAATGCGGTGCGTCATTCAACGTTAATGCTGACTGACACGGCCTCTTCGCGAGCAGGCTCGCTCCCACAGGGGCCGGTGGTGTTCAGTTGATCGGAGTGAACCCTTCGATTTCGTCCGGCCACGCCGTTAGGATCTCGAAGCCGGTGTCGGTCACCGCGACCATATGCTCCCACTGCGCCGACAAGGAGCCATCCTTGGTCAGCACCGTCCAGCCGTCCGGCATGTTCTTCACATGGCGCTTGCCGGCATTGAGCATGGGTTCGACGGTGAAGATCATCCCCGCCTTGAGCTTCAGGCCCTGATTGGGGAACCCGTAATGCAGGATCTGCGGTTCATCGTGGTAGACCTTGCCAATGCCATGCCCGCAATACTCGCGCACCACGCTGAAGCCTTCTTTCTCCGCCAGACTCTGGATCGCATGGCCGATGTCACCCAGCGTCGCTCCGGGACGCACCCTGCGAATGCCGGCGCACATGGCGTCGTAGGTGGTCTTGATCAGGTGTTGCGCCTCAGACGACGCCGTGCCGACCACGTACATGCGGCTGGTGTCGCCGAACCAGCCATTCTTGATTACCGCGATGTCGAGGTTGACGATGTCGCCATCCTTCAGCGGCGTGCCCGACGGGATGCCGTGGCACACCACGTCGTTGACCGAGGCGCAGACGGTTTTCGGGAAGCCGTGATAACCGACGTTAGCCGGAATCGCTTTCTGCACATTGACGATGTAGTCGTTGCACAGGCGATCCAGTTCATCGGTGGTCACGCCCGCCTTCACATGCGGTACCAGCATCGCCAGCACCTCGGCGGCCAGCTTGCCGGCAGCGCGTGACTGAGCGATTTCGGCGGGGGTGTTGATCTTGATCTGGTTTCTCATGCGCTGACGGCTTCCTGAGTCAGTTGGTGCAGATCCAGCCCGCCGTTCTGTACGGCGCGGATCAGCAAGCGGCAAATGGCGCTGTGGTCGAGGTTGGGGTGCAGTTCGGCAAGCATGCCGATGCGCATCCAGTGCTCGGCCTGCGCGTTGATCGAGCGGCTGAGCGCGGTGCTGGAGATGCGCAGGTTCTCGTGCATGTCTTCAGAAATCTTTACGATGCCCATATCCAAATCCAATACGAAGTGTATATGGATCGTATATTAGACAAGCCTGGCGCCGAATTGCAAATACACTCCGCAAACCTGCTGACATAACCGTGTAGGAGCTGCCGCAGGCTGCGATCTTTTGATCTTGCTTTTGTTTATAAAAACCAAAATCAAAAGATCGCAGCCTGCGGCAGCTCCTACAGGGTTTGGTGTCGGCTTGGGGGAAACATGCCGAATTTCAGGCAAAAAAAAGCTGCCCAAAGAGGCAGCAAATACTTTAAGAACACGCGATGTATTGGGTTCAGGATAGACGCCGGATAATGACAGTGTCATGACAGCCAACCCTTCACTGAAGCGCCCCTGCCCCGTCATCAGGATGTCATCAACCGCACCGCAAAATCCTCGCAAACCGTCTTGAGCCTTCGACGGACGCTTTGCAGGGATTCCCATGAAACAAGACGCCTCGCTGTTTGCCGCCATCGACCTGGGTTCGAATGCGTTTCGCCTGATGATCGGCCAGTCGGTACGCAGTCGACAGGGCTTGATGATTCAGGAGGTCAAAACCCTGCGTGAGCCGGTGCGACTGGCCGAAGGTTTCGAAGGCGGTGCTCTGGACGCGCTGGCGCTGGATCGGGGCTGGCAGGCGCTGGCGCGGTTCGGCAAGAAACTGCGCGGATTCGAGGCCGGCAAAGTGCGGGCCGTGGCAACCAGCGCGGTACGCGAGGCCGACAATGCGCAGCTGTTTCTGCACAGCGCCGAACGTCATCTGGGTTTTCGCATCGATGTCATTTCCGGCCATGAAGAGGCGCAACTGGTCTATGCCGGCGTCGCCCATTCCCTGCCGGATGCAGAAGACATGCGGCTGGTGGTCGACATCGGTGGTGGTTCCACCGAGCTGATTCTCGGCCAGGGGTCGCAGCCGCTGCTCACCGAAAGCATCGCCATCGGCAGCGGCACCTTGGGCGCACGCTATTTCCCTGACGGGCGCATCGCGCCCGGTGCGCTGCAGGAAGCCGAACGCGTGGCGATCCTGCAATTCGAAAAAGTCGCCCGCCGCTACCGCGCACAGGGCTGGCAGCAGACCATTGGCTCGTCCGGCACGGCGCGGATGCTGGCGAAAGTGCTCAAGGCCAATCGCTTGAACGACTTCGGCCAGGATGGCATTACCTATGGTGGGTTGTTGCGCTTGTCGCTGTTGCTGCTGAAGGTGAAAAACGTTCAGCAGTTGAAGCTGGCAGGTTTGCAGCCGCATCGCCAGAGCATTTTGCCCGGCGGATTGGTATTGATGCTGGCGGCGTTCAAGGCATTCGGGATTTCGCAGATGGTGCCGTCGGAACCGGGGCTGCGCCTGGGTGTGCTGCATGGTTTGATGAGCCGGCACTGATACCCTACACACTCCAGTGTGGGAGCGGGCTTGCCCGCGAAGGCGGAGTGTCAGTCGAGAATTATTCAGCTGACACTCCGCTTTCGCGAGCAAGCTCGCTCCCACAGGGTTTGGTGGGTGTCTGCTCAGGCCAGTTCTTTGCGCAGTTGCCGGGCAGCGGCAACCATATGCACCAGCGCCGCCTCAGTCTCCGGCCAGCCACGGGTTTTCAAGCCGCAATCCGGGTTGACCCACAACCGCTCGGCCGGAATCCGCTGCGCTGCCTTGCGCAGCAAATTGGCCATCTCCGAAGCATCGGGAACGCGTGGCGAGTGGATGTCGTAGACACCCGGGCCGATCTCGTTCGGATAGGCGAAGGCTTCGAAGGCGTCGAGCAACTCCATGTCCGAACGCGAGGTTTCGATGGTGATCACGTCGGCATCCATCGCAGCGATGGACTCGATCACATCGTTGAATTCGCTGTAGCACATGTGGGTATGAATCTGGGTCTCGTCACGCACCCCCGAGGCGCACAGGCGGAACACTTCAGTGGCCCAGTCCAGATAATGCTGCCACTGCGCGCGGCGTAGCGGCAGACCTTCGCGGAAGGCGGCTTCGTCGATCTGCACGATCTTGATTCCGGCGGCTTCCAGATCCACCACTTCGTCACGGATCGCCAGCGCCAGTTGCCGCGCCTGCACCTCACGGGACACGTCTTCACGGGGGAACGACCACATCAGCATGGTCACCGGGCCGGTCAGCATACCTTTCATGACCTTGCCGGTGAGGCCCTGAGCATAGCGGATCCAGTCCACGGTCATGGCTTGCGGACGGCTCAGATCACCGAAGATCACTGCCGGTTTCACACAACGTGAACCGTAGCTCTGCACCCAGCCAAAACGGCTGAACACGTAGCCGTCGAGTTGCTCGGCGAAGTACTCCACCATGTCGTTGCGCTCGGCTTCTCCGTGCACCAGTACATCGAGGCCCAGTTGCTCCTGGATCTCCACAGCGTGACGAATTTCGCTGTACATGGCTTCGGTGTATTCGGCTTCGCTGAGCTTGCCTTGCTTGAACGACTGACGCGCCAGACGAATCGAGGCGGTCTGCGGAAACGAACCGATGGTGGTGGTCGGGAACAGCGGCAGGTCGAGGCCGGCGCGCTGCTTGGCGATGCGCTGGGTAAACGGCGATTGGCGCTGGCTGTCCTGCGCTGTTATGGCCGCCACACGGGCCTGCACCGCCGGTTTGTGAATACGTGGCGAGGCGGCGCGACTGGTCTGTACCGAGCGGCTTTGGGTCAAGGCGCGGAGCACTTTTGGTGACTCAGGCTCGTTGACGGCCTGAGCCAGCACGGCGACTTCTTCACACTTCTGCACGGCAAACGCCAGCCAGCTTTTCAGCTCGGCATCGAGCTGGTCTTCGCGGCTCAGGTCCACCGGACTGTGCAGCAGCGAACAGGACGGCGCGACCCACAACCGATCACCCAATCGCTCATGCGCATGCTGCAAAGTCGCCAGCGCATGTTCCAGATCGCAGCGCCAGACATTACGGCCATTGACCAGGCCCAGCGACAACACTTTGTAGGCCGGCAGGCGATCAAGAATGGTCGGGTACTGTTCCGCTGCACGCACAAGATCGATGTGCAACCCATCGACCGGCAGGTTGGCGGCCAGGCCGAGGTTTTCTTCCAGACCACCGAAGTAAGTGGCGAGCAGCTTTTTCAACGGATCGCGCTGGATCTGGTTGTACGCACGCTCGAAAGCGTTCTTCCATTCCTGCGGCAGGTCGAGCACCAGAATCGGCTCGTCGATCTGCACCCATTCCACACCGAGTGCGGCGAGGCGCGCGAAGATCTGCCCGTACAGCGGCAGCAGGCGGTCGAGCAATTCCAGCTTGTCGAATTCGGCGCCTTTGGCCTTGCCCAGCCATAGATAAGTCAGTGGGCCGATAATCACCGGTTTGACGTTATGGCCGAGGGCACGTGCCTCTTCGACTTCTTCGAACAACTGTTCCCAACCGAGCTGGAACTGTTGATCGGCGCTGAATTCCGGGACCAGATAGTGGTAGTTGGTGTCGAACCACTTGGTCATTTCCTGAGCGTGTGCACCGCCGCAGCAGCTGTCGCTGACACCACGGGCCATGCCGAACAGGGTCTGCAGCGTGGCTTTGCCGTCGTGCGGACGGAAACGCTCGGGGATCACCCCGAACATCAGCGAGTGAGTCAGCACCTGGTCGTACCAGGCGAAATCGCCCACCGGCAGCAGCTCGAGGCCAGCGTTTTTCTGCAAGTCCCAATGGGCCTTGCGCAACTCGCGGCCAACGTCACGCAGGCCGGCCTCGTTCAGTTCTCCTTTCCAGAACGCCTCTTGCGCTTTTTTCAGTTCGCGGTCGCGACCGATGCGCGGAAATCCGAGGGAATGGGCCAGTGCCATGACAAACAACTCCAATGTCTTGTTGATGGCGGCCATTGTCGGGATCAGGCACTGGTGAGACAAACTCATTTTAATCTTGATGATCACAAGTTTCCCTCATGATCGAATGTCACCTGTATGCCCGCTGAAAACATGTTTTGCCCTGCAGGATATTCATCCGCGAATCAAGCTGGCGAGCGCGGTCACGACGCCCTTTGAATACTCAATGGCGCCTTGATGTAAACCCTCTGAAACCGCGCCGTTGCAGGCTTCGATTCTGTTCTATGGTTAGATCGAAATGGCAGTATCTGCGGCTGACTAATGGTTGCGACAGATCCTGTCTGCGCCTATGTTGCACGCGAGCTTTTCCCCGCGAATGGAACGCGATCAACACCACTACAAGAGGTGAAGAAATGTCAAAGGATTCACGCCCTGCCGTACTTGGGCTGATCGGCAACACGCCGCTGGTACAAGTTACCCGCTTCGATACCGGCCTCTGCACACTGTTTCTCAAACTGGAATCACAAAACCCCGGCGGCTCGATCAAGGACCGCATCGGTCTGGCGATGATCGACGCCGCTGAACGCGATGGGCGCCTGCAACCAGGTGGCACCATTGTCGAGGCCACCGCCGGCAATACCGGTCTGGGTCTGGCACTGGTCGGCCGGGCCAAGGGCTACCGCGTGGTGCTGGTGGTGCCGGACAAGATGTCCACCGAGAAAGTCCTGCACTTGAAAGCCATGGGCGCCGAAGTGCACATCACCCGCTCGGACGTCGGCAAGGGCCACCCCGAGTATTACCAGGACGTCGCCGCCCGCCTGGCGAAAGACATTCCCGGCGCGTTCTTCGCCGACCAGTTCAACAACCCTGCCAACCCGCTGGCACACGAGTGCAGCACCGCACCGGAGATCTGGGCGCAGACCGAACATGATCTGGACGCGATCGTGGTCGGCGTCGGTTCCGCCGGCACCCTGACCGGGCTGAGTCGCTTCTTCAAACGCGTACAGCCGGATCTGGAAATGGTCCTCGCCGATCCGGTGGGTTCGGTGATGGCGCAATACAGCCGCGACGGCACGATGCCGACGCCCGGTTCGTGGGCGGTGGAAGGCATCGGCGAAGACTTCATTCCGTCGATCACCGACCTCAGCAGCGTGCGCCACGCTTACTCGATCAGCGACGAAGAAAGCTTCGATCATGCCCGTCAGTTGCTCAAGGCCGAAGGCATTCTCGGGGGTTCGTCCACCGGCACCTTGCTGGCTGCCGCGCTGCGTTATTGCCGCGAACAGACCGAGCCCAAACGCGTGGTCAGCTTCGTCTGCGACACCGGCACGCGCTATCTGTCGAAGGTCTACAACGACCAGTGGATGACCGATCAGGGCCTGTTGCAGCGCAAACGCTATGGCGACCTGCGCGATCTGATCGCCCGACGTTTCGAAGACGGCCGCGTGATCAGCGTCGGCCCCGACGACACCCTGCTGACCGCGTTCCAGCGCATGCGTCTGGCGGATGTCTCACAACTGCCGGTGCTGGTTGAAGGCAAACAACTGGTCGGCGTGATCGACGAATCCGACATCTTGCTCGCGGTGCACGAAGACGCCGCGCGCTTCAGTCAATCGGTGTCCAGCGTGATGACCGACAAACTGCAAACCCTCGCACCTGGCGCCCATCTCACCGAGCTGGAAGCGGTGCTCAGTCGCGGCCTCGTGGCGATCATTGCCGACGCTTCGGGCTTCCACGGTCTGATTACCCGCACCGACATGCTCAACCAATTACGGAGATCCCTCGCATGAGTCAGCACGACGATAAATCCCAAGGCTTCGCGACCCGGGTGATCCACGCCGGGCAAACGCCTGACCCGACCACCGGTGCGCTGATGCCGCCGATCTACGCCAACTCGACGTACCTGCAGGACAGCCCCGGCGTGCACAAGGGCTTTGACTACGGGCGCTCGCACAACCCGACGCGTTTTGCGCTGGAACGCTGCGTGGCGGATCTGGAAGGTGGCACCCGCGCGTTCGCGTTCGCTTCCGGGCTGGCGACCATTTCCACCGTGCTCGAACTGATCGATGCCGGTTCGCACGTGATCTCCGGCAATGACCTGTACGGTGGCACATTCCGCCTGTTCGACAAGGTACGCCAGCGCAGTGCCGGACACCGTTTCAGCTACGTCGATCTGACTGACCTGGCGGCGTTCGAAGCGGCGCTGCAGGACGACACGCGCCTGGTGATTGTCGAGTCGCCGACCAACCCGCTACTGAGCCTGTCGGATCTGGCCGCGATTGCACGGATCTGCCGCGCACGCGGGATCATCAGCGTTGCCGACAACACCTTCGCCAGCCCGTATATCCAGCGCCCGCTGGAGCTGGGTTTCGACATCGTGCTGCACTCGACCACCAAGTACCTGAACGGTCACTCCGACGTGATCGGTGGTATCGCAGTAGTCGGCCAGAATGCCGAACTGGCGGACAAACTCGGCTTCCTGCAGAACGCAGTTGGCGCGATTTCCGGGCCGTTCGATGCATTCCTGACGTTGCGCGGGGTGAAAACCCTGGCGCTGCGCATGGAACGTCATTGCAGCAACGCACTGGAACTGGCCAAGTGGCTGGAGCAGCAGCCGCAGGTCAAACGCGTTTACTACCCAGGCCTGCCGTCGCACCCGCAGCACGAGTTGGCCAAACGGCAGATGCATGGTTTTGGCGGGATGATTTCGGTGGATCTGAACAGTGATCTGGAGGGTGCACGGCGCTTTCTGGAAAACGTGAAGATCTTCGCGCTGGCCGAAAGCCTCGGCGGCGTCGAAAGCCTGATCGAGCATCCGGCGATCATGACCCACGCGACCATTCCCGCGGAAACCCGCGCAAAACTGGGCATCGGCGATGGCCTGGTGCGTCTGTCGGTGGGCGTGGAAGACCTCGAAGACCTGCGCGCCGATCTGGCGTATGCGCTGACGAAAATCTGATCCTGCAACAACGACAAAGCCCGCAGTGATGCGGGCTTTGGTTATTCGAGTAGGCGGCCAGTGCTGGTCTCTGGCTTACAAGGTTTATCGGGCCTCTCACAGTACAAAAGCAACCATGGAAAAAGAACGGTGCTTTGCTGCCTCACACGGCATAAGGGCTGGATCTCAGCGCGGAGATCTTTCTAACCGTGTACCCTTCGGAACGCGCCCCACGTCCCCTTGCTATCCGCTTGCGCATCAGTCTGCGTCTTCGCCTACACCTTTGAGGCTAGCAAACGCCATCGGCTGATGGGTGAGTGTTTTTAGACTGATTTCCTTTCTGCGCCCCCTTGCAAGGAAGCGAAAAGACTATCGGCTTCACGGCTCACTAGCACATTTGTGCTAATCGACCGCCCCGCCCCCCGGCGCTATATTCCCTCGCAACCCCCGATGTTCCCCAACATTGCCACTGTGCAGTGCGCGGGATGGTTGTGCCTGGAAATCAGAACAACACCAAGGAAGAAGCACCATGAAACTGCATTCCAATCTGTGCAAAGTGGCCATTGTCGGCGCCCTGATGCTGGGCGCCAGCGGTTGCCAGACTGCCAAACCCACCGAAGCCAGCATGAAAGAACGGGCCCAGACCGTCATCGGCAAACCGGTGTCGAAAATCGACAACATCCGCAGCGACAGCACCCTCACCTACTACACCGCGTATACCTCGGCCGGCGAGTACAACTGTGAGTTGCCCAGCGGCGCGATTATCGCGGTGGCGAGCATGGGCATCATGACTCCGCCGCTGTCTTGCCTGCCCAAAGGTGCCTCACCGATCCCCGTTCAGTAATTGATTTCTCCGGTAAAGGACGACGTTCATCATGAAAATCCTGATCGCTACTCTCACCCTCACCGCCCTCGCCCTGACCGGCTGCGCCACGCCCAAACAGTGGGAAGCCACCGGCGGCAGCAAGAACGACGGCGTGGTTCAGGTTTCCTACGAACTGGGCCAGTTCGAAAGCGGCCAGACCAACGCCGCGCAAGGCCTGACTGTGGCGATGGAGCGCTGCAAGACCTGGGGTTACAAGAACGCCGAGGTGACCGGTTCCGAGAAGAACATCTGCCGCACCATGGGCCAGTTCAACTGCCTGCAAACCACCATCACTCAGGACTACCTCTGCAAGCGTTGAGTCAAACCTGCTCGGCCGGCTCGGTTTGCCGGTCGCGCAGGCTGCGCAAGGTCGCGCGCAGCTCGGCCGGGCGTACCGGTTTGGACAGGATGGCAATTTGGCGGTCGTGCAAGGCCGCCTGTATTTTCTCGATGTCATGCCCGGTGATGATCATCGCCGGCACCGCAAAACCACGCTGGCGCCGCACCTCGTCAATGCACTCGATGCCCGTGGAATGTGGACCCAGATCGTAATCGGCGACGATGATGTCGCAATCGGTGACCAGCCCCTGCCCGCTCAATTCGCCTTGCACCACGCAGCCCCAGCGCTCGAGCAGCGCCGAGGTCGCCAGCAAGACGTTGCGATCATCCTCCACCAGACACACCTTCAGCCCGGTCAACAGGCCGGCCTGCCGCACATCGTCACGCATGACCGGCAACTGCGGCGCCACGGCCACCGGCAAGCCATACAGGGAGACCGCCGTGCCGCGCCCAAGCTGCGAGCGCAAGGCCACATCGACGCCGATCAACTGCCCCAGACGCTTGACGATCGACAGCCCGAGGCCGACGCCTTCCACGTCCTTGTCGCGCACCTGACGCACTCGATAAAACTCCTCGAAGACCTTCGGCAGATGCTCCTCGGCAATGCCGTTGCCACGGTCATAAATCACGATGGCCAGCCCGGTGCCACGCTTGCGCACGCCGATCAGTACCGGGCGTTGCGCGCCGTATTTGAAGCAATTGGAAAGCACGTTCTGCACCATGGTCGCGAGCAACGCCGGATCGCTCTGTGCCCAGTGCTGGCACGGACGCAGGCGCAATTCCACACCGGCCCAGCGTGCCGCCTCGGCGTTCTGGCGGATCAGGTCGGCCAGCCACTCGCCCAGATTGAACACCTGCAACCTGGGCAGGACGCGCCCGTTGTCGAGGGTGTAGAGGTCAAGAATCGAACGGAACAACTGCGAGACGTTGAGCAGCGACCGGTCAATGTTGTCGACCAGTTGCCGCTCCTGCTCGCCCAGCCGCGATTCACGCAGGCACGCCGTGAACAGACCGATGGAGTGAATCGGCTGGCGCAGATCGTGGCTGGCCTGGGCGAGAAACCGCGACTTTTCCAGATTGGCTGCGACGGCTTCTTCAGAGGCCTTGCGCGTGCGCTCCAGCAGCAAGTGCGCGTAGAACGGAATCACCGTGCTGGTGAGCATCAACATCAGCACCATGTACGGTTGCGCCTGCCACACCGGCGTCAACCGATAGACTGCCAGCAGCGCCAGCAACGCCAACCCCGTGGCAATCGCCAGATAGCGCGAGCCATAGCGCATACCGTTGCCCAGGTTGACCCAGATGATCACCGCGTACAGCGGCAACGCCGCTTCACCGCCGAGCACCAGGCCGAAACAGGTGCCGGTGTAATCGTGGACCATGCCGAAAATCCGCCGCGCCGGGTAATGCCCGGGCCAGCGCGCAATGGCCTGGCGCAAGCCAATCGACGCCAGCAGAAACAGCGCGATGTAGACCACCACCGGCAGATAGGTAGCGAAGCGTTGACCCGGCAACACGCCGAGCACGCCAATGTAAACCATGGCAATGCTGGCGATGATGATGCGCAGATTGGCCTGATCCAGCTCGGTGTTTTTTTCGAACTTCATGGGCAACGTCCTTGTGCGACAGTCGTCAGAATCAGCACCGGCCAGCAGGCAATCCGCGTCTGCGGTGCTAAGGTGCATGCCGTAAACCACGCCTGATCCAGGGAGGGTCACGCCATGACCGGCCGAATCATCATAGCCGACGATCACCCGATGTTTCGCGAAGCCATGCGGCGCACCGTGCAGCGCCTGCTGCCCGAGGCGACTATCGAGGAGGCCGGCGATCTCGACGCCGTGCTGGCCTTGCTGCCCGCCGGCAACGAGCCGGACACGCTGATTCTCGACCTGCGTTTCCCCGGCCTGACCTGCATCAGCCAACTCGCCGCGCTGCGCCAAAAACTGCCACGCACCACATTGATCGTAGTGTCGATGGTCGACGACGAGACATTGATCGGTGAGGTGATGGCGGCCGGCATCGACGGCTTCATCGGCAAGAACATCGCCCCGGATGAGATCGGCCAGGCGATTCTGGCGATCCGCGAAGGCGAAGTGTTGGTCAGGTTCGCCCCTTCCGGGTTGCTGCCACTGGAGACCGGCACCGCCCTCACCCCGCGTCAACAGGATGTGTTGCGGTTGATCGCCCAAGGCAAGACCAACAAGGAAATCGCCCGGGAGCTGGATATTTCGCCATTCACCGTGCGCATCCACGTGTCGTCGTTGTTGCGCACGCTCAATGTGCCGTCGCGGGCAGCCGCTGCGGTGAAGTATTCGGGAGGCAGTGGCGCAATTTAAATGAACCCTGCGGGCTTGGGCTCACCTAACTGAAAGACCATCAGGAGGTAGCCCATGCAAATTGAACCCGTCTGGATCGTACTCGCCGTCGTTCTTGTGATCATTGAACTGTGGGCGATCAACAGGGTGCGCAAGAGCGCAGGCAAAGGCAGCAATAAAGGCGTGTGGATTATCGCCATCGTGTTCCTGCCCTTGTTTGGCCTGATTGCCTGGGCACTGGCCGGCCCGAAACACGTTACGCAGGATTGATACAACAAAAACCCCTGTAGGAGCTGCCGCAGGCTGCGATCTTTTAACTTTCAAGATCAAAAGATCGCAGCCTGCGGCAGCTCCTACAGGGAATGCAGCGTTTACGGATCAACCTGCGCCATCAACTCCGGCACCGATTCCGGCCGTTTCGCGTAACGCTGCGCCAACACTGCACAGACCATCAATTGAATCTGATGGAACAGCATCAGCGGCAGGATCAACACGCCAATCGTGCTGCCGGCAAACAACACCTGCGCCATCGGCACGCCAGTGGCCAGACTCTTCTTCGAACCGCAGAACAAAATGGTGATGCGGTCTTCCTGGCTGAAACCGAACGCCTTGCCCAGCAAGGTCGACGCCAGCAAAACCAGCGCCAGCAAGATGCAGCAAACCACCACCAGCCCCAACAGATCGACCAGCGGAATCTGGTGCCAGATACCTTCGTTGACCGCCTCGCTGAACGCGCCGTACACCACCAGCAGAATCGAACCCTGATCGACAAACTTCAGCCAGTTTTTGTTGCGGCCGACCCACGCACCGATCCAGCGCCGAGCGATCTGCCCGGCAATGAACGGCAGCAGCAGTTGCACGCTGATCTTCAGAATCGCATCGACGGTCGAACCGCCGTCACCTTGCACGTTCAGCAGCAGCGTCACCAGCAACGGCGTGAGGAAGATCCCGAACAGGCTCGATGCCGCCGCACTGCAGATCGCCGCCGGAATATTGCCCCGGGCCAGCGAAGTGAAAGCAATCGCCGACTGCACGGTGGCCGGCAACGCACAAAGGTAGAGCATGCCCATGTACAGCTTGTCGCCGATCAGCGGTGACAGCAGCGGTTTCAATGCCAGACCGAGGAGCGGGAACAGCACAAAGGTCAGGCCGAACACCAACAGGTGCAGGCGCCAGTGGCCGGCACCGGCGATGATCGACTCACGCGAGAGCTTGGCGCCATGCAGGAAAAACAGCAGCGCGATGGCGATGTTGGTCAGCCAGCCGAACCCGACCGCGACCTGACCGCTGGCCGGCAGGAAACTGGCCAGCAGCACGACGCCGATCAGGGTCAGGGTGAAGTTGTCGGGCAGGAATCTTGGTCGGGTCATGGGTCTGTTCATCCGGGGGTTGCCAGTACGTGACTGCGACTCTAACGTGAGCAGAAATTACCGACTAACGCCGAAGAGCCAACAGATGCCGCCTAAAGGACACGAGAAAAGCTTCCGGCGCAGCATTCCCGGGCTGCCGAGCCTGCCGCGTGCGCTGTACGGGCGCACCGAATCGCTGCCCAATCGCGCGCTGACCCGACGTCACAGTCACCCGTGGGTGCAATTGTCGTACGCGATTCAGGGCGTGCTTGAGGTGCAGACCAGCGTCGGGCGTTTCGTCGCGCCGCCAGAGCGTGCGGTGTGGATTCCGGCGGGCGTGCCGCACCGAGTGTTCAGCTCGCCGCACACCGAAATGCGTAGCCTGTATATCGATTGCAGCGTGGCCGGCTGGGCGCTTGAGCGCTGTCATGTGCTGGGCGTCAGCGACCTGCTGCGCGAGCTGATTCGCGCCTTCAGTTTGGTCCCGGTGGAATACGACGAGAGTGGCGCGCATGGCCGGTTGGCCCAGGTGATCCTCGATCAACTGGCCGAGGCGCCGCAGATCGACCTGATGCTGCCACTGCCGCAGGACAGCCGTCTGCGGCAGATCTATCAAAGTCTGGAGCAACATCCGGAACAGCAGACCACACTGAACCATTGGAGCGAAAAATTCGGTGTCACCGAGAAAACCCTCAGCCGACTGTTTTTACGCGACACCGGCCTGACCTTCCGCGCCTGGCGTCAGCGCTTGCGTCTGTTGGGCGCGCTGACCCCGCTGGAACGCGGCGAACGGGTCACCGACGTGGCGCTGGCCTGCGGTTATGACTCGACCTCTGCGTTCATCGCAGCCTTCCGCCAACAGTTTGGCGAGACACCGGGGGAATTTTTTCGCTGAGTTTTGTCGATATTTATCGAATTAGCACATGCCATTCGGCAAAGTTCAGGGTAGAGTTTCGCCCATACGAAATTCTTCACGCATTTCGACGATAACCCTAATGACCCAACCCTTTAGCGAACCTGTCGGCGGTAACAGCATGATCGAAGTCACTGAAGTCTCCATTGCTCAATTACGCGCGGCGCTAGAAGCCGGCCAAACCACCGCGGTTGAACTGGTGCAGGCCTATCTGGCCCGGATCGACGCCTACGACGGCCCGCACACCGCCACCGCACTGAATGCCGTGGTGGTGCGCAACCCTGAAGCGCTGACCGAAGCCCAGGCATCCGATGCGCGCCGGGCCAAGGGCGAAACCCTCGGCCCGCTCGACGGCATCCCTTACACCGCCAAGGACAGCTATCTGGTCAAGGGTCTGACCGCCGCCTCCGGCAGCCCGGCCTTCGCCGATCTGGTGGCGCATCGCGACGCCTTCACCATCGAACGCCTGCGCGCCGCCGGGGCGATCTGCCTGGGCAAGACCAACATGCCGCCGATGGCCAATGGCGGCATGCAGCGTGGCGTCTATGGCCGGGCCGAGAGCCCGTACAACGCCGCCTACCTGACCGCGCCGTTTGCCTCTGGCTCGTCCAACGGCGCCGGCACCGCCACCGCCGCGAGTTTCTCGGCCTTCGGCCTGGCGGAAGAAACCTGGTCGAGCGGTCGCGGCCCGGCGTCGAACAACGGTTTGTGCGCCTACACGCCGTCGCGCGGGGTGATCTCGGTACGCGGTAACTGGCCGCTGACGCCGACCATGGACGTGGTGGTGCCGTACGCACGGACCATGGCCGATCTGCTTGAAGTGCTCGACGTGGTCGTCGCGGAAGACCCCGACACCCGTGGCGACCTGTGGCGCCTGCAGCCGTGGGTGCCGATCCCGAGCGTCGCCTCGGTGCGTCCGGCGTCCTACGCCGAACTGGCAGTGAAACCCGCGGCACTGGCCGGCAAACGCCTCGGTGTGCCGAAGATGTACATCAATGCCGACCCTGAAGCCGGCACCAGCGAAGCGCCGGGCATCGGCGGCCCGACCGGGCAGCGGATCAACACCCGCCCTTCGGTGATCGACCTGTGGAAACAGGCCCGCGCGGCTCTGGAAGCGGCCGGCGCCGAAGTCATCGAAGTGGATTTCCCGTTGGTCTCCAACTGCGAAGGCGACCGTCCGGGCGCGCCGACCGTGTTCAATCGCGGCATCGTCTCAAAGGAGTTCCTGCACCACGAACTGTGGGACCTGTCGGCCTGGGCCTTCGACGATTTCCTGCGCGCCAACGGCGATCCGAAGCTCAACCGTCTGGCCGATGTCGACGGGCCGAAGATCTTCCCGCACGACCCGGGCACCCTGCCCAACCGTGAGGGCGACCTGGCCGCCGGCATGGACGAATACGTGCGCATGGCCGAGCGCGGCATCACCCCGTGGGATCAGATTCCGACTCTGCCGGACGGCCTGCGCGGCCTGGAAAAGACCCGCAAGCTCGATCTGGAAGACTGGATGGACACACTGAAACTCGACGCGGTGCTGTTCCCGACCAACGCCGACGTCGGCCCGGCAGATGCCGATATCAATCCGGAATCGGCGGACATCGCCTGGAGCAACGGCATCTGGGTCGCCAACGGCAACCTGGCGATCCGTCACCTCGGCGTGCCGACCGTCACTGTGCCAATGGGGATCATGGCCGACATCGGTATGCCGGTCGGCCTGACCTTCGCCGGTCGCGCCTACGATGACTCGAACCTGCTGCGCCTGGCCTCGGCGTTCGAGGCGACCGGCTCCAAGCGTCAGGTGCCGCCGCGCACTCCGGCGCTGACTGCCGGCAAGTAACAAGGAGGGTTGGATTGAGGCTCGAAAGGGTCTCAATCCGCTCTCGGCTGCAATGGCCTGTCGCTCATCTCTGCGTCAATACCCCTTCAACATACCCTCCCGTGCCTGACAACTGACAGTTCTGACAGTAGCGGTCGAACAGGACCGCGAG
This sequence comes from Pseudomonas sp. m6p, assembly GCF_055760375.1. Lineage (NCBI taxonomy): Bacteria > Pseudomonadati > Pseudomonadota > Gammaproteobacteria > Pseudomonadales > Pseudomonadaceae > Pseudomonas > Pseudomonas sp. m6p. Next base: position 1,774,456 of record NZ_CM147084.1, on the reverse strand, counting down.
TAACGTTCTCGCTCGATGGACTTTCCATTTAGAAAATCCGCGAAATCGCTAATCACTAAAGGAACGCAGACCATGAGCAATGCCAATCTATTTAAACAACTTGGCGTCGATGAAAACTTGAAGCCATTACCTATCAAAGTAAAACAACAGCCGCTTGACAAATACTACAAAGCGACATTCACCCCTGATTTTCCGCCCATTCCGAGGTTCGAGCCGAACGTGTTTATTTATGCTTCCCTGACCGACGAATCAGTCAGTGCCATTGGGCGATATCATACACAAGACGATTTCTACCAAATAGCCATTATCTTTGGTCGCAAACTCCAAAGCGGCACATATCCGATTAAGAAAGGTGAAGGAAGCCATGTACTTGCCAGCGTCATTTCCACTGGAGGGTGGCTTCATGGTGGCAACGGCGAAATCAAACTTCTGCGAGACAACATAAAAGAATCAATATTCGCAGATTTTAATTTTGAAATAGAGTCCGGCGAAAAATCCTACAAAGTAAAGGGCACATTAGAACTACTGGCGACGGGCCCTCTTTAAAACTTTCAGCAATAGGAAAGCTGGTTGCAAACACACATCAATGCCAAACGGGTAAGTGCCTGCCCGCAGTGTTTGGCAGCTCCAACTTTTAAATTAATTCACTTGAAAATATCTCTCGCAGTCACGCATCAATGCCGCTTGCCATTGCAAAGACGCCTGCTGCAAAAAAACGCCAGACACTTCGTTTTTATCGAACTTTATCTCAGGAATATACGATTTTTCCTTGGCACTCACTCCTCGCTAGCATGTCCCGGTCTATCTCCAACGACATAAAGCCAGGGAGCCCGCCATGCCAACTGACAATATCAACATTGGCGAACCATGGATGTGGGGCGCGTTTATCGTCTTCGTTCTCGCCATGCTTGCACTGGACCTGTTCGTCTTCGGCGGACGCAAGGCGCACCGTGTTTCAGTGCGGGAAGCGTCCTGTTGGGTGATCGCCTGGTGCGCGCTGGCGATGGCTTTTGCCGGGTGGCTCTGGTGGTATCTGCACGGCGAGTTCGGCGCCGACATTGCCCAGCGCAAGACGCTGGAATTCCTCACTGGTTATCTGATCGAGCAGTCACTGTCGATCGACAACATGTTCGTCTTCGTGATGATCTTCAGCTACTTCGCGGTGCCGCCGGAATTGCAACGCCGGGTGCTGCTGTATGGCGTGCTCGGGGCGATCGTGATGCGCGCGGCGATGATCTTTGCCGGGGTGTGGCTGGTGTCGCAGTTCGAGTGGCTGCTGTATGCCTTCGGGGTGTTCCTGATCATCACCGGGATCAAGATGCTGATGTTCGCCGAGCAGCAACCGGATCTCGACAAAAACCCGCTACTGCGCTGGGTGCGCGGGCACATGCGAATCACGCAGGGCTTTCACGGCGAACGCTTTTTCGTGCTGCAGAACGGCGTACGCTGGGCAACGCCGATGTTTCTGGTACTGGCGCTGATCGAGGCCAGCGACCTGATGTTTGCGGTCGATAGCATCCCGGCGATTTTCGCAGTCACCACCGATCCGTTCATTGTGTTCACCTCGAACATCTTCGCGATCATGGGCCTGCGGGCGTTGTATTTCCTGCTGGCAGACATGGCCGACCGCTTTCATCTGCTCAAGTACGGACTGGCGATCGTGCTGGTGTTCATCGGCGGCAAGATGACGCTGATGCCGTGGTTTCACATGCCGGTGGAATGGTCGCTGGCGGTGGTCGGCGGGGTGATTCTGGGGTCAGTGGTGTTGAGCCTGATCGTCACTCGCAAGGAAGACCAAACTCAATCCCTGTAGGCGCTGCCGCAGGCTGCGATCTTTTTTAAAGCAAAATCAAAAGATCGCAGCCTGCGGCAACTCCTACAGGGAGGAGGCGGTTACTTGTCGGACTTGATGCTGGTCCACACCCGGGTGCGTACGCGTTCGAGTTTTTGCGGCAGGGGCTGGACGACGTAGAGGGTTTTCAGGGCTTCAGGCGTTGGCGTCAGGTTCGGGTTGGCGGTGATGTCTTTGTTCACCAGCGGCATCGAGTCCTTGTTCACGTTCGGGTAGCCGAGGAAGTCGCTGATCGGCGCAATGACTTTTGGATCGAGCAAAGTGTTGAGGAATTCGTGGGCCTCTTCGACATTCTTCGCGCTCTTCGGAATGGCGAACGTGTCGAACCAGATCGGCGCACCCTCCTTCGGCAAACGCCAGTCGACCACCACACCGTTGCCCGCCTCTTTCGCACGGTTGCCGAACTGATAGAAGCTGCCGGAGTAACCGATGGCCACGCAGATATCGCCGTTGGCGATGTCGGTCATGTACTTGGCGGAGTTGAAGTAGGTCACGTACGGGCGAATCTTCAGCATCAGATCCTTGGCCTTTTCATAGTCGGCCGGGTTCTGGCTGTTCGGGTCGAGGCCCAAGTAATGCAGGGCCAGCGGGAGGATTTCCGACGGCGAATCGAGCATCGCCACGCCGCAGGATTTGAGCTTCTCCATGTTTTCCGGCTTGAACACCAGATCCCAGCTGTCGACCGGCGCGTTGTCGCCAAGCGCGGCCTTGACCTTGGCCGGGTTGAAGCCGATCAGCACCGTGCCATACATGTAGGGCACGCCGTACTGGTTGCCAGGGTCATTGGCGTCGAGCAGTTTGAGCAGCGCCGGATCCTGGTGACTCCAGTTCGGCAGTTTCGACTTGTCGAGTTTCTGGAACACCCCGGCCTTGATCTGGGTGTCGATGAACTGGTTCGACGGCACCACCAGATCGTAGCCGGAGTTGCCGGTGAGCAACTTGGCTTCCAGCGATTCATTGGTGTCGAAGGTGTCCCAGGTCACTTTGATGCCGGTCTTTGCGGCGAAATCCTTGGGCACCGACGGCAGGATGTAATCCGCCCAGTTGTAGACCCGCAGCTCGCGCTGCTCGGCGTGTACCGCGCTGGCCAGCAGCGTCAGCCCACACACGGTGGCACCCAAAATGCGTTTCATCGTGACCATGGTTGTTTCCCCGGAATGCGACGTGAGATCGATGGTTTTTATGTTCTGTACACGGCAGCGGCTGTAAAGGTAGCCAAGGGCAAGCAAAGTCCAGCGTTTTGTTGTGGCCTTGATTCTTGCCGACCGCGGGGTCGCGGCACAGTGGGTGATGGGCCAAAAGGGGATCGAAATGGCCAATTTGAATGACCACTGGAATGCGGAAGCTGGACGGGGGATCACTTGTGGTGAGGGGATTTATCCCCGATGGGACGCGAAGCGGCCCCCTTTAAATCTCAAAGGGGGCCGCACTCGCTGATTTCACGACTGCTTCGCAGCCGATCGGGGATAAATCCCCTCGCCACGTTGCTTCTGCGTCTGCCCGCGCGTGGCGAGGCAGTAATACAACGGCACCGTCACCACCAGGCCGAACAGCCACGACAGATCTGCACCGTCGACCAGATTGGCGTACGGCCCGACGTACAGCGACGTATTGGCGAACGGCAGTTGCACAATGATCCCGATGAAATAGGCAATGATCGCGTGCAGATTGAAGCGCCCGTAAATGCCGCCGTCCGCGCGGAAAATCGAGCTGATGTCATAGCTGCCGCGCTTGATCAGGTAGAAGTCGATCAGATTGATCGACGCCCACGGCACCAGCACCAGCAGCAACGCCAGAATCAGCCCGATGAACTGCGAAATGAAATCCGCCGAAGCACCCAGCGCTACCACGCAGCAACCCGCCAGCACCACGCTCGACAACACCACGCGCACCTTGATGCTCGGCGTCCACTGGCTGGCGAACGTCTGGATCGAGGTGATGATCGACAGCACTGCGCCGTACAGATTCAGCGCGTTGTGGCTGATGATGTTGAGCAGGAACAACACCATCAGTATCGGCCCCAGCCAACCGGTCGACTGCTTGACCGCCGCCATCGCCTCGGTGCCTTCCGGCGTCGCCAGCACCGCCACGGCGCCGAAGCTGAACGACAGAATCGTCCCCAGCGTCGCCCCCAGATAAGTGGCCCAGAACGGTTTGGCGATACCGATATCCGCCGGTAGGTAACGCGAATAGTCGGACACGTACGGCGAGAAGCTGATCTGCCAGATGATCCCCAGCGACACCGTCGCCAGCCAGCCCGACAGGTTGAAGCTGCCGCGCGTCAGGAAGTCTGCAGGCAAGTCGTGGGCGAAGATGTAGAGGAAACCGGCGAGCAGTGCGCTGCCCATCACCCAGGTGCCGATGCGGTTGAGTGTGTGAATGAAGTTGTAGCCGATCACGCCAATTGCGGTGGCCGCCAGTGCACCGATCAGAATGCTCAACGGCGCCGGTACCGACGGCGCAATGCCGACAATCGATTTACCGGCAAGCACGATGTTGGAAATGAAGAAGCCGATGTAGATCAGCGCTGCAAAAAACACGATCAACAATGCGCCGTAACGCCCGAACTGACCGCGACTCTGGACCATTTGCGGAATGCCCATGCGCGGGCCTTGCGCCGACGCCAGAGCGATCACTACCCCGCCGATCAAGTGCCCCAGCGCAATCGCCAGCAGCCCCCAGAGCAAATCGAGATGAAACACCTGAACCACCATGGCGCCGGTGACGATGGGCAGTGGCGCAATGTTGGTGCTGAACCATAAGGTGAAAAGGTCGCGGGCCTTCCCGTGGCGTTCCGCGAGTGGGACGTAGTCGACCGTGTGATTCTCGATCAACGGATCTTGCCGGGACATCTGGGACATATGCATGAACTCGAGTTTGTCTGTTCTTATCTTTGTATGAAGCCAAACCGGGGGGACTCTGCGGCCGCCCCTCAGATGCAGACCATATTATGGTATTCCAAACATTTCACAAGACTGATCCGTAGTTTACGGCGCTATCTGATGCGCCATCCTCCCTGATTCTGCGGCCTGCAGGCCAGCCAGAAGCCCAATAAATGCAGAGTTTCCGACGAAAGCACCACGTTTATCGGTTCAGCCTAAAAGCTCTTGCAAAGAAAAAATACTGGTATACCATCAGACCAACAAACATATAAAAAATCGCGTCACAACACCCGAGGACCGTCCAATGATCGATGCAGCCATCTATAAACAAGTCATGGGCTCGTTTCCGTCCGGCGTCACTGTCATCACCACGCTGGACGATGACGGCCAGATCGTCGGCCTCACTGCCAGCGCCTTCAGCTCACTGTCGATGGACCCGGCCCTGGTGCTGTTCTGCCCCAACTACAGTTCCGACTCCTATCCTGTGCTGATCAAGAACAAGCGCTTCGCGATCCACGTTCTGTCAGGCGGCCAACAGAGCGAAGCCTACGCCTTCGCCCGTAAAGGCAAGGACAAAGCGCAAGGCATCGAGTGGACATTGAGCGAGTTGGGCAACCCGATCCTGGCCAACGCGACGGCTATCATCGAGTGTGAGTTGTGGCGCGAATATGAAGGCGGTGACCACGCGATCATGGTCGGCGCGGTGAAGAACCTGATCGTCCCGGAGCAGCACACCGGGCCGCTGGTGTATTGCCACGGCAAGATGGGCGCCCTGCCCGTTCTGGCCTGAGCAAGATTTCAGCCCTCCCACACAGCTTTGTAGCCTCAACAATAAAAGATCCGAGGAAGCGTCATGAAATTTTCCCTGTTCATCCACATGGAACGCTGGGACGAAAGCGTCAGCCACCGCCAACTGTTCGAAGACCTGACCGAACTGACCCTGATGGCCGAGGCCGGTGGTTTCAGCACCGTGTGGATCGGCGAACACCACGCGATGGAATACACCATCTCGCCGAGCCCGATGCCGCTGCTGGCCTACCTCGCCGCCAAAACCACCACCATTCACCTCGGCGCCGGCACCATCATCGCGCCGTTCTGGCACCCGCTGCGGGTGGCCGGTGAATGCGCCCTGCTCGACGTCATCAGCAACGGGCGCATGGAAGTCGGCCTGGCGCGCGGCGCCTATCAGGTCGAATTCGATCGCATGGCGGGCGGCCTGCCCGCCTCCAGCGGCGGCCAGGCCCTGCGCGAAATGGTCCCGGTGGTCCGCGCCCTGTGGCAAGGCGACTACGCCCACGACGGCGACATCTGGAAATTCCCGACCTCGACCAGCGTGCCGAAGCCGATTCAGAAGCCCAACCCACCGATGTGGATCGCCGCCCGCGACCCGGATTCGCACAACTTCGCCGTGGCCAACGGCTGCAACGTGATGGTCACGCCACTGATGAAGGGCGACGAAGAAGTCGTCGACCTGAAGAACAAGTTCAAGACCGCCCTGGACAACAACCCCGACGTCCCGCGTCCGCAACTGATGGTGCTGCGCCACACCCACGTGCACTCGGCGGACGATCCGGACGGCTGGAAAGTCGGCGCCAAAGCCATCTCACGGTTCTATCGCACCTTCGATGCGTGGTTCGGCAACAAGGAAGTACCGGTCAACGGTTTCCTCGCCCCTAGCCCGGAAGAGAAGTTTGCCGGGCGTCCAGAGTTTGAGCTGGAGAGTTTGCACAAGACAGCGATGATCGGTACGCCGGAAGAGATCATTCCGCGGATCAAGTATTACCAGGAACTGGGGGTGGATGAGTTCAGTTTCTGGTGTGACAACAGCTTGCCGCATGCGGAGAAGAAGAAGTCGTTGGCGTTGTTCATCAAGCATGTGGTGCCGGCGTTTCGCTAAGGACCCTACAGGTTGAAACCGAACAAACAAACGCTCCAACGCTGTGTCGGGGCGTTTGCATTTAAACCTTCAATCAGTGCACTACGCCAAGTTTCGTCGATACCTCGCCAGCCCCCAGCACACGGCCGTCAGCCGCCTGCAACTCCAGCTTCCTGATCGGCAGCCGCTGCTGCGCGTCAACCATCACCGAACCCGGTTCCCCCGGCGCATACAGGTGCTCGCCGCCCCACTGCGACAGCGCGACGATCACCGTCTGCAAAGCCTTGCCGCGTTCGGTCAGCACGTATTCCTTATAAGCACCGCCATCGGCGGCCGGCACGGTTTGCAGGATCCCCTGCTCCACCAGGCTCTTGAGCCGAGCGCTGAGCATGTTCTTGGCGATGTCCAGATTCTTCTGGAAATCGCTGAAGCGGCGAATGCCCTCCAGCGCATCGCGGATGATCAGCAGCGACCACCAGTCGCCGATCAGATCCAGCGTACGGGCGACCGGGCAGGCGTTGCCGTGCAGGCTTTTGCGCTTCACAGGGTGTTTCTCCGTCAAATCCAGCGTGTGGTTGCATCTTACAACTGTGTTCGCGGAAAAGAACCACGCCGCCAGCGCAGCACCTGCATACAAGTGGCCACGGTCGATTGCGCGGATAGTGAATCCTGCTTTTACAGCCCCTCCCCAACGCGTACTCAAGCAAGGAGTTTCCATGAGCACATTCACTACCGATGACGGCACACAGATCTATTTCAAGGACTGGGGCAGCGGCAAGCCCGTGCTGTTCAGCCATGGCTGGCCGCTGGATGCCGACATGTGGGAATACCAGATGGAATACCTGAGCAGTCGCGGCTACCGCACAATTGCCTTCGACCGCCGTGGTTTCGGCCGCTCCGATCAACCATGGACCGGCTACGACTACGACACCTTTGCCGATGACATCGCGCAACTGATCAACCACCTCGACCTGCGCGATGTCACGCTGGTCGGCTTCTCCATGGGCGGCGGTGACGTCAGCCGCTACATCGCTCGTCACGGCAGCGAGCGCGTTGCCGGGCTGGTGCTGCTCGGTGCAGTGACGCCATTGTTCGGCAAAAAAGCCGACTACCCGCAAGGTGTCGACACCTCGGTGTTCGATGGGATCAAGGCAGGTCTGCTCAAGGATCGCGCGCAATTCATCGCTGATTTCGCCGCGCCGTTCTACGGCACCAATCAGGGCCAAAAAGTCTCCGACGGCGTGCTCACGCAAACCCTGAACGTCGCCCTGCTCGCCTCGCTCAAAGGCACCGTGGATTGCGTCACCGCGTTCTCGCAAACCGACTTCCGCCCGGACATGGCGAAGATCGACGTGCCGACTCTGGTAATCCACGGTGACGGCGATCAGATCGTGCCGTTCGAAACCACCGGCAAACAGGCCGCCGCGCAGATCAAGGGCGCCGAGCTGAAAGTCTACGCCGGCGCGCCCCATGGTTTTGCCGTGACCCACGCTCAGGCGCTGAATGAGGATCTGCTGGCCTTCCTCAACCGCTGAAAACACTGCGCTGACCGGGTGCAGCCCGGTCAGCGCACGTTGCGATACAGCATCAGCCGCGCACTCTCGTGCAGGCCCCGCGTCAGCTCCACCAGGCGCTGGAATTCCTCGGGATTTTGCCCGGCGACGTTGTCTAGCGGCGTGTTCGACGCCAGGTCATGCAGAGTCGGCGAGCTGCCGTCATGCTGCATTTGCAGGAGGAAATTCTTGGTCACCCCGCCAATCACCGGAAACGTGCCCTCGCGCAGCACCAGCGGCACTACGCGCTCACCTTCCGGCGCCGGTTGCTGGACATCGCGGCCCATCGCACCATTGCTGAACGGCACGCCAGCCATCCCCGCCACCGTCGGCAGCAGATCCATCAGCCCCACGGCTTCCTCGATGACCTTTGGCGCCAGCAGCCCCGGCGCATGAATCAGCATCGGCACATGATTGCTTTCCAGCCCCAGTTGCTCGAACGCCGGCGGCATGTGCGGGATCTGGCTGATGCGGGTGTTGTGGTCGCCGAAGAACACAAAAATCGTGTTGTCGTAATAGCCGCCGGCCTTGGCCAGCTCCATCAACTTGCCGATATTGAAATCCAGCAGGCGCACCGCGTTGTATTGCTCGACGCTACGTGACCCAGCGGCCTGCACCTGTTCCAGCGACAGGTTGCTGACCTGGAAGCCGTCGTTGTCCTTGGGAATGGTGAACGGCCGATGGTTGCCCGAGGTTTGCACGTAAGCGAAGAACGGTCGGTCCTTCGGCAAGTCGCGCAGGATGCGGTCGCTCTCCTTGAACAGATCCAGATCGGAAATCCCCCACACGTCCACCAGCGGCGAACGCCAGTCACTTTCCTGATACAGGCGCACGCCGTCGATGCTCTGTTGGATCAGCGCATTGATATTGGCCCAGCCGGCGTTGCCGCCGATCATGTAGAGCTTCTGGTAATCGGTGAACGCGTTGATCAGCGTGTGCTGGCGGGTGATCAGCGGATGGCGCGTTGCGGTCTCGCGGCGAGTCACGTCGGGAACACCGGTGATGCTCGCCCACACGGTTTTCGCAGTGCCGGTGACTGGCACATAAAAGTGTTTGAAGAACCAGCTTTGGGCCGCCAATTGATCGAGGTTTGGCGTCGGGTTCAACGGATTGCCGTAGGCGCCGACAGCGCTGGTGCCCAGCGATTCGAGCATGACGAACATCACGTTTGGCGTGCCCGGCAGCCGATACGGCTGCACGCCTTGCTGACGTTCGAACGTCAGGCTTTGCGGGTCCGGTCGATCCACGCCCAGATAGCGGGCAATCACTGGATAGTGCTCGCGCACCTGCGCCTCATCGAATTGCGCCTGCCCGGTTTTCAGCGTGTCGTACAGGAACAGCACCGGGTTCAGACCGACTGCGGCGATCTGCGCGTTACCGGAAAAGAACGCATCACTCCAGCGCAGCGGCACCGGGTTTTCCAGGTTGAGATTGTCGACCCGACCGAGCAGCGCCAGCAGCACCACGACCACGCTTAGCCCGGTGCCGAATGCCAGCGATGGATGCTGGATAACCTTGGGTTCGCGGGCCAGCGTCAGCCGTTCCAGCTGCAAAAGTCCGTAGAAGCAGACGCCCAGCACCGCCAGCCAGCCGAGTGCAATCCACAGCACCGGGTAGGTTTCCCAGACCATCTGTTGTGAGATTTGCGCATCTTCCAGATAACGCAGCACCGTGGCGTTGATCCGCACGCCAAGATAGGCGTAATGACCGAAATCGATGATGTACAACAGGCCGATCACACCGAGCGCCAGCAGCCAGTAAACCCGTGCGACCCAGCGTAACCACGGCAGACGCGTGAGATTCCAGCGCGGCACCCAGGCCAGCAGCGCCAACGGCAGGATCAGCAACACGGCGAGGCGCAGGTCGAAGCGCAAACCGATCCCGAGGGTTTCGCGTAGTGCCGGGTTGTCGAGGAACTCACTGGGCGCGATCCCGGAGAAACCCAGCACGAACACCAGCCTGAGCAGGGCAAACAACAAGAACGCCAAACCTGCCGCACCCACGCCGTAGCGCAGGCGTCGCGATTGCAACCAGCCCATCATTGACCTCAGTGTCGTTGGTTCAAATAGAAGATGTCGTGCTTGCCGGTGCGGCTCGCAGCAGACGCCAGACCTCGCGGATGCATAGCGCCGCAGCGGTGACCAGGCAGTAACCCAGCAGCAGCGGATCGATCAGGTAGTCCCAATAGTTTTCCGAAGCCTTGAGACGCAAGGCGAACGCCAGCGTGCCCAGCGCGAACATCGACACGGCCAGCGTGTTGCGCAGCCACAACAGCGTCAGTGCCAGCACACCGATACAAACGATCATCGGCCGTGGGTTGAAGCCCCAGCGGTACGGATCGAAATAGGTCAGGCCCATCGTCGCCGGGTACAACAGCGCGGCCAGCACGGTAAACAACACCAGCACCTGCACCCGTGCCGACAACGTCTGCCGCTCGACCACGCCCAATCGGACCAGACTGGCCCAGCCGAGCAACACCAGCGTGGTAATCGCCAGATCATCGGTGACACTGCGCACGTACGCCGCTAACGGCAGATCGTTGACTGGCACAAAGCTGACCAGCGCCAGCAGCGGCAACAGCCACGGACGCCAGCGTTGCGTGAAGTGCAGCGAGCCGAGCAAGACAAAAGCGAGCAGGACGAACGTCAAATGGGCTTGCCAGAGCAACAGCATCACAGGCGCTCCTCGAGCCACGCTTCATTGAAGCTGACGTGTTTGATGAAGGTGTTATTCCACGAATACACCAGGTGATAGAGCCCATCGCTGCCGCGACTGAAGTACGGATACTCGTACTCGAAATCACAGCCCTGCGGCTTGCACACCCGGTAGTCCAGATTGCTCAGAAAGCGCGCTTCCAGCGGCAGACGACGCGCCCCGCTGGAAGCACGAAAGCCTTCGCCGATGATTGCTTTGTAGGCTTCGGGGGCGAACGGCTGGCCAAGCGGATCGGGCGACTGATCGAGTTCGATCACATTGCGCCAGTTGCTCAGGTTGGCATCGGTGCCGTAGAGGCTGAGTTTGAAGCGTCCGTCCTGCAGATCATTGAGCGCCACCAGCAAACCGTTGTCGTCGGTACCCACGGCCGCCAGCGACGAATTGGGGTTGGCCGGTTCCAGCGGATACGGCTCGCTCCAGGTCTGCCCGGCATTCTCGGTGCGGCTGGCCAGTACTCGATGATGAGTGTCGCCGGCATAACGCAGCATGGCCACGGCACGTTGTCCGTCCAGCGGCACAATGGTTGGCTGCAACGAATGCTTGCCACGGCTGATACGGAATTTGTCGATCACCGCGCCGTCGGCGCTCAGGTACAGGTACTCGGCGAATTTGCCCATGAACTCGTGATACACCGGCAAACCGATCGAGCCGTCGGCATGGAACACCGGCGCGGCGCGCACCAGCGTACTGATGTTGAAGAACGGTGAAGTGATCAGCTGTCGCGGCGCCGACCAGTTGCGCCCGAAATCATCCGAGACCATCACGTTGATCGCACTGGTGGCCCAGCCGCCCACGGATACCGAGACATAAAACATCCACAACCGTTGATCCGGCGCGAGGGCGATCACCGGATTGCCCAGTTTGCGGATGTAGCGGCGGGTGCCGTCGCGGGTCGATTCGCGGGTGGCCAACACCTGCTCGGCGCCCCACTCCGCGCTGTCGGCGTCATAGCGGGCGGTACGGATCTGCACGTCGGCGGCGCCTTCGCGGGAACCGGCGAACCACACCGCCATCAGGTCGCCGCCCGGCAGTGCGGTCACCGACGACGAGTGCACGAAATCATTCAATTGCGAGGAGACGAAGCGACTGCTGTACAGCGGCTCAGGTGCCTGCAGCGAGGCATCGACCGGCGGCGCCGTTACGGCAAACGGCGCCAGCACATGGGCCGGATGGCTGCGCCAGGCACCCCAGAAAATCAGGCTCACGGCCAGTCCGCCGAGGATAAGTTTCAAGCGATCGGGAAGCGCACGCATAGTGGACTCACGGCAAAAACAGGATGGAGGGCAATCGACAAAACATCCCTGTCAGCGCGGCGGATCGTCCGGCAAGCGCCGTCGGCGTCCGGTGAGCATCGACAACGGCAAGTTGTCGCGCAGCAGAAAACTTTCGAACAGCGCGGCGGCGATGTGCAGGCAGACCAGCACCAGCAAGGTGTCGGTAGCGGTTTCGTGCACCTGCAACGGCCAATCGGCGCCCCACAAGGCATCGACCTCTTCCATGGCCCAACCGCTCACGCCAGCGGTGAACATTGCCAGCAGCATCAAAATCATCACCAGCGCACCCATCGGCGAATGCCCGAGGCGATGCTCGGGCCGTCCGGCAATCAGCGAGCGCGCATGAGCGATCAACCGCGTCGGTGTCGGCCAGAAATCCGCCCAGCGCGCACTGCGCGGCCCGACAAAGCCCCATACCAGCCGCACCAGCAGCCAGCCCATGGCGTAATAGCCGAGCCAGACATGCCAGACGTCACCGGCTTCATTGAAGAAGTAGTTGGCGACGAAGACGCCCGCGATGGACAGATGAAACAGCCGCACCACGGGGTCCCACAGGCGCACGGACGCGCTCGGCATCAACCCTTGATCTCGGTTTTCACCGCTTTGCCGCTGACCGGGTCGTGGTAGATCTCGACCTTGCGCTTGTCCTTGTCGAAGCCGTAGATCTCGTAGCAGTTGCCGTCGGTAACCTTGAATTTGCTGATCTCGTAGCCCTGAGCCTTGAGCTGCTCCTGAAAGGCTTTCTGGTCTTGCCATTGCGAGCGTTCGGCGGTGGTGCATTGCGGGCCGGCGACGGCCAATGGGCTGGCAACGATGAGGGACAACAGCAGAAGTTTGCGCATGGAAACACTCTCGCTCGATGAGGAAGGCCTCACTGTGCAAAAGCAACCTTAGTCGAAGCTTAGTTGGCAACGAGTCGTTACATCTTTCCCGTCGGGTCAGCTGCCACAGCCGGCTGCACAGCGGCATGATGCCGCCGGTCAACCGCCATGTTTCCTCAAGAGAATCCGTTATGCGCCTATTGCTGGTCGAAGATGATCGCGCCCTCGGTCAAGGCATTCGCGTTGCCCTCGGCAGTGAAGGCTACACCCTCGACTGGTTGCAGGACGGGGCCAGCGCCCTGCACGCCCTGCGCAGTGAAAGCTTCGACTTGTTGTTGCTCGACCTCGGCCTGCCACGGCTCGACGGTCTGGCGCTGCTGCAACGCTTGCGTGGCGAACAACAGGACTTGCCGGTGCTGATCCTCACCGCCCGCGACGGCACCGCCGAGCGCATTGCCGGGCTGGATGCCGGCGCCGACGACTACCTGATCAAACCCTTCGACGTCGATGAATTGAAGGCGCGCATTCGCGCCCTGCTGCGCCGCAGTCAGGGCCGTGCGCAACCGGTGCTTGAGCATGCGGGCGTGTGTCTCGATCCGGTCACGCAGCAGGTCAGCTGGCGCGGCACTGACGTGGTGGTGACGCCGATGGAATATCAACTGCTGCATCAACTGATGGCTCGCCCGGGCAAGGTCGTCACCCGCGAACGCCTGTCGCGAGCGCTGTACGGCTGGCAGGACCGGGTCGAAAGCAACACCCTCGAAGTGCTGATCCACAACCTGCGCAAAAAACTCTCGAGCGAATTGATCCGCACCGTGCGCGGCGTCGGCTATGTGCTGGAGCTAAAGCCATGATTTCCATCCGTGCGCGGATTCTGGTGCCGGTACTGATTCTGGTATTGATCGGCGACCTGCTGATCAGTTGGCTGGTGCTGCGCGACAGTCACCATGAAATCGAAGAAGTCTACGATGCCCAGCTGGCACAAAGCGCGCGCCTGCTGCAAGGCGTGCTGGCCCAGCGCGCACCCGGCGACAACGACTGGAGCCGGCTCTATCAGGCCTTCGATGACGCCATGAGCCGGGTCGGCGACGGCGAGGCTGCGCACCCTTACGAAACCCGTTTGACTTTTCAGGTCTGGCGCAGCGACGGGCAATTGCTGGTGCGCTCGGCCGAAGCGCCGGAGCTTGCAGCGCCGCCCACCACCCTCGGCTCGCATGACCTGATGGAGAATGGCCGCGACTGGTGCGCGTTTCTGCTCAAGGATTCGCAGCAAGGATTGCTGATCTGGGTCGGCGAGCGCGACGACATCCGTCAGGACCTGATCGAGCGCATCGTCGGCCACACGTTATGGCCGAGCCTGATCGGCGTACCGCTGCTGGCCGCGCTGATCTGGCTGACCATCGGCTGGGGCCTGCAACCGCTGCGGGCGATGGCGCAGAGCATTCGCGGACGAGATACCGAAACCCTGAAACCGCTGCACCTCAGCCCCCTGCCGCATGATCTGGAGCCGATGCAGACCGCGCTCAATCGCCTGTTGCAGCAGATCGACAATCTGCTGGCGCGGGAGCGACGCTTCATCGCCGACGCCGCCCATGAACTGCGCACTCCGCTAGCGATTCTGCGGATCCACGCGCAAAACGCGCAACTGGCCGCCACGCCGCAACAACGCGAAGAGGCACTGGAATATCTGCTCAGCGCAGTGGATCGGGCGACGCGCATCGCCAGTCAATTGCTGACCATGGCGCGCATCGAACCGCACCTGGCCAATCCCGACACCCGCACTGTGGATCTGACCGAACTGGTGCGCGAAGAGCTTGCCGAACTGGCACCGCTGGCCATGGAGAAGGACGTCGAACTGTTCCTCGACAGCGACCACCACTGCCCGGTCGACACCGACCCGGTAGCCCTCGCCATCGCCTTGCAGAACCTGGTGACCAACGCCCTGAATTTCGCCCCGCCGGGCAGCGAGGTGCGAGTCCAGGTGCAACCGCAGGCGGGCGGCGCGGTGTACATCAGCGTCGAGGACGCCGGCCCCGGTATCAACGAGCAGGAATACGCGCGGCTGTTCGAGCGTTTCTACAGCCACGGCCACGGCAACGGCGCCGGGCTGGGGCTGGCGATCGTGCAGATGATCGTCAGCAAGATCGGCAGCACGTTGCAGCTGTACAACCGGCCGCAGGGCGGGTTGTGCGCGCAGTTGCGGATCAATGAGGAGCGCTGAGCTGACAGGTTCGAGCGTAACTCTGTGTGAAGATATCTGTGGCGAGGGAGCTTGTCGAATCGTCGCACCGTCCCGCTGGACTGCGCAGCAGGCCTTCTGCTGTTCGACAAAAGAAGGGCCGCTTCGCGACCCGGCGGGAGCAAGCTCCCTCGCCACAGAGTCTTGCGTTTATCGATCGCCTCAATGCTTTTGACAAAATTTTCATGTTTGCCCCCATAAGATTCGCAGCCTCGTTGGGGAGTAGCCTGTTTCCGAGTCCCTCGGAAGCGTTCGTATCAACATTCTCGGCAACCTGCCGTGGTACGAACACCTTTTGGTTGGTGAGACCGACGACACATCCATGCCTGAAGTCGGGCGTGTGGTTGTGTCGTTGACTCATAGCCCGACTGGAAGTGTGCCCCCGTGAATCCTGTTTCCCTCATATTCCTTGCTTTGGCCATGTCCACGGATGCGTTCGCCGCAGCCATCGGCAAAGGCTCCAGCCTGCACAAACCACGTCTGAGCGAAGCGCTGCGCACCGGCCTGATCTTCGGCGTGATCGAAGCCATCACCCCGATCATCGGCTGGCTGATCGGCCAGGCTGCCACCCGCTGGGTCGCCGAATGGGACCACTGGATCGCCTTCACCCTGCTGTTGATCCTCGGTCTGCACATGATCTATAACGGCCTGAAGCACGAAGACGAGGAACAAGAAAAACCCGGTCAGCACTCGTTCCTGATTCTGGCGGTCACCGCGTTCGCCACCAGCATTGACGCGCTCGCGGTCGGCGTCGGTCTGGCGTTTGTCGACGTGAATATCTGGGTGGCGGCAGCGGCCATCGGCGTGGCAACCATGACCATGGTGACCATTGGCGTGATGCTCGGCCGGGTGCTCGGTGCGGTCGTCGGCAAGCGTGCGGAAATGGTTGGTGGCGTGGTGCTGATGATCGTCGGCGCGACCATTCTGTATGAGCACTTGGCAGCCTGATTCAGGCCCGGCTCAGCGCCGCCAGTGTCATCGCGTTGCCCAACGCGGCGCCACTGGCGGTGTTGTCGAAGATGCACCAGACGCTGGCCCCATCAGCAGCGCAAAGCTGCATGTCCTGCGCAAGTTGCTGCAGATAAGGCATCTCATAAGCACTGTGATAAATCCGTGGCGACCCGTGCAGTCGCCAATAGCGCACTCCCGTCCAGCCCTGCGCCGAACCGTCGGTACTGATCCGCGACGGATCGACCATGGCCTGGGCAATCCGATAAGCCTGCAACATCGGCGCTGCCGTTACCCATGACTCATGCCGTGGCTCAAGCACCACGTCACCGGCGAAGCGTTGACGCAATGCCACGAAAAACGCCTCTGCACTTGCCGGCTCAAAGGCCAGCGACGGTGGCAGTTGCACCAGCAAACACCCCAGCCGATCGGCCAAGCCCTCGCACTGCCCGAGAAACTCGTCCAGCGCTTGATCACAGTTTTGCAGACGCAACTCATGAGTGATCTGCTTTGGCACCTTCACCGAAAAACGAAAGCCCGGCGGCACCGAATCCGCCCAGCGCGCATAGGTCTGACGCCGATGCGGCCGATAAAACGAGCTGTTGATTTCCACGCAGTCGAACAGCGCCGCATAGCGCTGCAGATGCGTGCCCTCGGCCGGAAACTGCGGCCAATACTCACGCCCCAGACTCCAGCCCGCGCAACCGATGAACATCAGAAAAGTACCTTCGCCGCTTCACGCATGAAAATCTCCACGGTCTCGTTCACAGATTTCAGGCACAACGAAATACCTGTGGGAGCTGGCTTGCCAGCGAAGGCGTCGGCACCTCCACAATCGCTGCGCCTGACACAACGCTTTCGCGAGCAAGCTCGCGCCCACAGGTTTCGGCGGCGCTCACCGACGTGGGGGGCGGGAAGCGCCTGTCGTGGTTATTTTTTGCCGGGGAGAACGCTGGCCAGTACCTGCTTGGCGGCCTGCACGATTACCCCCGCCTCGTCCGGGTCGCCCTTGAGCAAGGTCGTGGCAAATTTCTTCGCCTGTTCGAGCTTGATGTGCGGCGGCAACGGCGGCACGTTGGGGTCGGTCTTGAACTCGATCAGCACCGGCACGTCCGAGGCCAGCGCCTGCTCCCAGGCGGCAGCGACGTCTTCTTCGCGGTCGACGAAAATCCCTTTCAGGCCGATGGAAATGGCGAACAGGTGATACGGCACATCGGGAATGCTCTGCGAGGCTTCGAACTTAGGATCGCCCTCCATCACCCGCTGCTCCCAGGTGACCTGATTCAGATCCTCGTTGTTGAACACCGCGCAGATCCATTTCGGGCTGCTCCATTGGCGCCAGTATTTGGCAACGGTGATCAGTTCGGCCATGTTGTTCATCTGCATCGCACCGTCACCCACCAGCGCAATCACCGCGCGCTCGGGATGGGCAAACTTGGCGGCAATCGCGTACGGCACGGCGGCGCCCATCGAGGCCAGGCCACCGGACAGCGAACATTGCATGCCGCGGCGAATCTTCAGATCACGCGCGTACCAGTTGGCACAGGAACCCGAGTCACTGGTAATGATCGCCTGATCCGGCAGGCGCGGTGACAGCTCGTACACCACCCGCTGCGGATTGATCGGATCGGCTTTGGCCATCGCACGCTTTTCCAGGGTTTTCTCCCAACTGCCGCGCCAGCCCTCGATCTTTTTGCGCCACTTGTGCGAGGTCTTCTGTTCGAGCAACGGCAGCAGCGCAGCGAGGGTTTCGGCGGAGTCACCGACCAGATTGACCTCCATTGGGTAACGCAGGCTGAGCATGTCCGGCTGCAGGTCGATCTGCACGCCGCGCGCCTGACCTTCCTTGGGCAGAAATTCGGCATAGGGAAAACCCGAGCCGATCATCAACAAAGTGTCGCACTCGCTCATCATCTTATAGCTCGGCTCGGTGCCCAGCAGGCCGATACTGCCGGTGACCCACGGCAAATCGTCCGGCAGCGCGGCCTTGCCAAGTAACGCCTTGGCCACGCCAGCACCGAGTTTTTCCGCGATGGCGATCACTTCATCCGTCGCTTGCAACGCGCCAGCGCCGACCAGAATCGCGACTTTTTCACCGCTGTTCAAAACGTCGGCAGCGCGCTGCAGATCCGCCTCGTAGGGCAGCACTTTCGGCTTGGTGTATCCGACGCCGGAATGCGCGGTGCCATGCGCCCGCGCCGGAGGTTCATACTCAAGATCCTGCAAATCATTGGGCAGAATGATCGCCGTCACCCGCCGCTCGCCAACCGCCGTGCGCACGGCGCGATCAAGCAGATGACGCACCTGCGACGGCGCCGACGCCTGCTGCACAAACGCCCCGGCCACGTCCTTGAACATCGAGACCAGATCCAGCTCCTGCTGGTAATGACTGCCGAGCGCCGTCCGTGCCTGCTGGCCGACAATCGCCAGTACCGGTTGATGATCCATGCGTGCGTCGTATAAGCCGGTGATCAGGTGCGAAGCACCCGGTCCCGAAGTGGCGATGCACACGCCCAACTCGCCAGTGAACTTGGCGTGGGCCGACGCCATGAACGCGGCCATTTCTTCGTGCCGGGCCTGAACGAATTCGATCTTGCCATTGGCTCGGGCGAGCGCGCCGAACACGCCATTGATGCCGTCTCCCGGATAACCAAAAATCCGCGTGACGCCCCATTGGCTGAGCCGCTCAACCAGAAAATCGCCCACTGTCGTCGTCATTTCGTTCCTCGCCTGTCACCGATGCATGAAGCCTGCCCGGCGAGACATCCGCCGGGCGGTACATGGGTCTGGACAGTTTGGGAGCGCGCGAAGTTTCGATTGTTTTTGCCCGACGGCATTGCCGAACCGCTCCCTGTAGGAGCTGCCGAAGGCTGCGATCTTCTGATCTGCAAAAACAACATCAAAAGATCGCAGCCTTCGGCAGCTCCTGCACGGGGATCATCAACGATGCGGATGCACCGTCATCGCCACCAGTTTGATCACGATCGGCCGCACCACGAGGATGCACAAAAACGCCACCGGCATCGCCAGCTTGTAGGCGTGCAGCGCATTACTCAGGTAGTCGTTATCAATCCCGGAGTTGGCGGCGGTGATCACCAGCGACATCAGGAACGCCATGATCGTCGCCATGTACAACGCAAACACGTAGGGCGTCGCTCGTGACGACAACTTGCGACGCGGCGAATACAGGGCATCGGTAGTGGTTCTTTGATTCATATGGCTTTTCCATCCATTGACAGGGAGCCGGCACCTTAGCAAAGCCCCCAGCCCTCAACTAGACGGCCTGCCACAGGTACTTTATAAAGCACAACTTACGAATCAAACCCACACGGCGGGACATGGATGAATCTGTTGGCGGCGATTGCCAGTTTTATCAAAGTGGTTGAGGCCGGCTCGATCGTCGGCGCCGCCAAGGCTCTGGGCGTCAGTGCGGCAGCGGTCAGCCAGACCCTCAATCGCCTGGAAACACACCTCGGCGTGCGCCTGCTGCAGCGCACCACCCGCCGCATGGCCCTCACTGAAAATGGCGCGCTGTATTACGAGAAAGTCAAACGCATCGCGGCGGATCTGGAGTCGGCGCAAAGCGCGATCATCGGCGACGAAGGCGAACTGCAAGGCCGGTTGAGCATTGCCTCCACCAGCGCCTTCGGTCGCCACGTATTGGCGCCGTTACTCGCCAGTTTCGCCGCACTGCATCCGCGCCTGCTGGTCGAGCTGTCGACCAGCAACGGCAAAATCAACCACATCCAGAACGGAATCGACCTGAGCCTGCGGATCAAACCACAACTGGAAGACGGCATCGTCGCACGCCGAATCGTTTCCCTGCCTTTCATCTTCTGCGCCGCACCCGCCTACCTTGCACGCGCCGGCGTGCCGCAATCACCGCAAGACCTGCAACACCACGCCTGCCTGGCGTTCCGTTACCCGTTAGATGGGCGTTTTCTGCGCTGGGGTTTCATCCGCGACGACCAGCACTACGACGCCCCGATCAACGCCACCGCCATCAGCGACGACATCGACGCCCTGGCGCAAATGGCAGTCAACGGCGCAGGTGTCACGCGCCTGGCCGAATTCGTCGCTGCGCCCTATCTCGAGAGCGGTCAACTGGTGCAACTGTTTGAAGATCTTCCGGGTGAAACCCACGGGTATGTCGAACCGATGGACATCTATGCGTGCGTGCAGGAACGAGCAGCGATGACGCCGAAGGTCAGAGCCTTCATGGATTATTTGACTGAGCACTTGAATAGACGCTGGGCGCTGGAAAATGCTTTTGGCCACATCGTCTCGCACACCCGCTGAAAAGGATTTGCAGTGAACACACCACGTTATGCAAAAGGCTCAGGGCAGCCACCGGTACATCTGGCGTCGATCAACTCGTCCGACTCGACTACGGGCGATCTGGTCTTCGCCGGCTCTGCTGCCGGAGAACGCACAATGCCCTTCACCTCACATGCCGAGCTGGTGCGCTTGCTCAACGAACTGATGCTTGCGCGTGTACCTTTCGCTGTCGGAGGCATGTGCCCCGGCCCCGCGGATGAGGCGGCGTTACTGATCGCCAACGCAGAGCTTGCGGGCCCGTACCTAGAGCTTTCCTGGACTGGCCCGCAGCAGTGGGTTGTACGCCAGATTTCCAACAGCTGCGACCAATGGCAGTTGGAATCTGACGCCAGCAGGATTGCCAACACATCATTCGATCCGGAGTCGCTAAAAGCCTCTTCCCGAACCTTGCGAGGCAGTTGCCTTTGCGGTGCCGTCAGATACCAGATCAACTCAAATCCAAAAGCGGTTTCTCACTGCCACTGCACGCAGTGTCGCAAAAGCCATGGAGCCGCATTTGCCAGCTATGGCAGCGTGCTGCGTAAAGACCTTGAATTGTTGGAGGGCACCGAAGACATCAAGTCTTATCCCTCCTCTGAAGCAGTGTTGCGCCAATTCTGCTCTCACTGCGGCGCTTCGTTGTTCTGGTCACGCATTCAAGGCGAGTTCTCGGAGTGGATCTCAATAGCACTGGGAACACTGGATACCGCTTTCACCCCCGGTAAACAGCAGCATGTCGAGGTGACATCCAAAGCGTCATGGTATGAAATTCAAGATCACTGGCCACATCGCGAGCGTTGAACCGTTGATCACAGGCCTACTTTTCCCAGCACTGATGGTAAACAGCGGCGACAGATTGCAGAGTTAAACAGGCTCGGAGGAGCTAACCGTAATTCCGTCTCCGAACTGCCGGCTACACGCACTCATCTGCTGGGTAATCCATTCGCGAAACAGCATGGCATTGGCGCTCTGTTCGAAGGGTCGCGGTGACAGCAGGCAATAGCTCGAACCGTCCCGCACAAAGCCGAACGGCGCGATCAACTGGCCGGACTTGAGTTCGTCCTGCACCATGAGAAACGACGTCATACCGACGCCCAGCCCGGCCAGCGCGGCCTGAATGCACAGGTAGAAATGCTCGTAATCGACCCGACTGCCCCCTGCCGCGCTGATCCGGGTCTGTCGCATCCAGTTGTCCCACGCCTGCGGGCGCGTCTTGCTGTGCAGCAGGCAGGCGCCACGCAAATGATCACCGTCAGGACGACTGGACGGCACGCAGACCGGGCCGATCCACTCTTCACAAAGGGTCACGCCGTGCACGGTTTCGTCCCAATGGAAATCATCGCGGCGGATCGCCAGATCCACCCCTGAACGAGCGAAGTCGATCGGCCCGCCGGCCGTCAGCAATTGCACTTGCAACTGTGGATGCGCGCTGTGGAAGTCGGGCAGACGCGGGATCAGCCATTTCATGGCGATGGTCGGCTCGCAGGACACCACCAGCACGTCATCGTGGACTTCGCGTTGCAGGCGATAAACCGTGCTCTGCAACTGTTCGAACATCGGCGCGGTGACATTGAACAGCAAACGTCCCGCGTGATTGAGAAAGATCGCGCGGTTACGCCGTTCGAACAACTCGACCCCGATCGCCTCCTCCAGCAAACGCACCTGGCGGCTGACCGCGCCGTGGGTGACGTGCAGCAGCTCGGCAGCCTTGACGAAACTCTGGGTCTGGGCAGCGGTGTTGAAGAAGCGAAAGGCAGCCAGCGGAGGCAGGTTCATATAGACGATGATTTCTCACAGATTTTCGCGACTATAAATCGTTTTTTTTGCCAGTGACAATTTCTCATCATGGCGCCACTCGGAGCCTGCTGCATCCTTCCAAACTTTTGCAAGAATGACTGCGGACAGTGCATCTGTGAAATCAAGTAGCGCAAATGACGCGATGGAGCGTAGGCATGAATGAATTGTTTCTGGTAATCGCCATCACTGTTCTGGCGGTGATCAGCCCGGGTCCGGACTTTGCCATGGTCACTCGCAACAGTTATGCCTACGGACGGCGCAGTGGTTTGCTGGCTGCGCTGGGCATCGGCTGTGGCGTGCAGGTTCACGTGTTCTACACGGTGTTCGGGGTGGCGCTGATCATCACCCAATCGCCGCTGCTGTTCTGGATGATGAAACTGCTGGGCGCCGGATACCTGGTCTATCTGGGCATCAAGTCCTTTACCAATCAATCCGTGCTGACATTTACCGATGGGAGCGCTTCGGCACCCCGTGCCTGGAAGGTGTTCTGCTCAGGTTTTCTGACCAATGCACTGAATCCGAAAACCATGTTGTTCGTTGTGGCGGCCTACAGCCAGGTGGTGGAGCCAGGCAGTTCACTGACGGTGAACTTCGCCTATGGCTTGTTCATGTCGGTCATTCATTGGCTGTGGTTCAGTCTGGTTGCGCTGTTTTTCTCCACTGAACGGTTACGCCGTCGCCTGCTGGAAAAACAGCGGCTCCTCGACAAGGTCATCGGGATTGCGCTGATGGGGCTGGCGGCGTGTTTGATCATTCCGGGGGTTGCGCAGTCTTGAGCTAGAGCGTTTATGCTGTCGTGTCTGATATCCGTCAGGTCATTCTCGGCAAGTTCACCATGAGGCCCATTTCATGAGTAAAGCGCCCTACGCTCCGCCCAAGGTCTGGAAACACGAAGCGCCGTCCGGCGGCCATTTCGCCAGCATCAATCGCCCGATTGCCGGGCCGACGCATGACAAGACATTGCCTGTCGGCAAACATCCGCTGCAGCTGTACTCCCTGGCGACCCCCAATGGCGTGAAGGTGACCATCCTTCTGGAGGAGCTGTTGGCGTTGGGGCATTCCGGGGCCGAATATGACGCCTGGCTGATCCGCATCAACGAGGGCGATCAGTTCTCCAGCGGTTTTGTCGAGATCAATCCGAACTCGAAAATTCCGGCGCTGCTCGACCGCAGCGCACAGCCGCCGATTCGGGTGTTCGAGTCCGGTTCGATCCTGCTGTATCTGGCGGAAAAGTTCGGCGCCTTCCTGCCCAAAGACCCGGCTGGCCGCACGGAAACCCTGAACTGGTTGTTCTGGCAGATGGGCTCTGCGCCTTATCTGGGGGGCGGCTTTGGGCACTTCTATGCGTACGCGCCGGAGAAGCTCGAATACCCGATCAACCGCTTCACAATGGAAGCCAAGCGTCAACTCGATGTGCTCGACCGACGCCTCAAGGAAAGCCGCTATCTGGCCGGCGACAGCTACACCATCGCCGACATCGCGGTCTGGCCGTGGTACGGCCAACTGGTGCGCAACAACGTGTATTCGGCCGCCGAATTTCTATCGGCTCAGGACTACAAACACGTGCAGCGCTGGGCCGAAGACATCGCCCAACGCCCTGCGGTGAAGCGTGGCCAGCGCGTCAATCGCACCTGGGGTGACGAGGCGAGCCAGGTTGCTGAACGGCATCAGGCCAGCGATCTGGACTGACGCCACATTCCCACAAAGATTTGTACTGGACAGGGGCATCCCGGTTCATAGCAACCTTTGTGGGAGCGAGCTTGCTCGCGAAGGCGCCAGGTCAGTCAACACTGACATAACAGACCTACCGCTTTCGCGAGCAAGCTCGCTCCCACAGGAAATTCGGGTTGGACATGAGGATTTGTGAACCTCAGCAATTACAGTGAGACCACACCACCACTGTCGTATAAGGATCTGCAATGCCTGCTGGAAAACGAGAACTGGCGCGGATCGAGCGGCGCTTGATTGCCACGCTCACCGACGCATGTGAAGCCGCAAAAGCTGAAATCCAGGGCTTCACCTGGCTGACCCACACCGCTGACCTGAACGCATTGGCGGCGACCCTGAAAGTGATCTGGGTATTCGATACTGAGGCCGACAAACATCTCGCCCTCACACAAGCCAAAGCACGGATCTTCGAACTGACGGCCACCGCGCTGAGGGAGGCCGATATCGACCTGCCCGCATCAGAGCGCAACGTGTGTTTCGACTCAGAGCAAGCGTGCATGCGTTCGCACGGTGGCAACTGGCGTGAGCGTTTGGCCCGCTATTCCTAGCCCTTGCGTTGCTGTTGATACTGCGCCACCAGCTTGTCGAGGAACTCGAACAGCTTAAGGTTCATCTGCTCATAAGCGTTGGTGCGAAGCGCCGCCGGCTGCTGAACGAAACGACAATCCAGCGCCGCCGCCAGCTCGTCAGGGGACGCGGCAATCAAACGCTCCACGACCTCCGCCGTGAACTCCATGTGGCACTGGAAGCCGTAGACCAGATCGCCGTACTCGACAATCTGGCGCGGACAGCCCTCACTGACGGCGAGGACCTTCGCCTGCGCCGTCAGCCCCGGCATATCGTTGTGCCAATGACCGACGTCGAGCGCATCGCCGAAGTGCGCCACCTTGGCGTTGTTCTTGCCCGCCTCGGTCAAGGTGATCGGAAAATTGCCGATTTCCTTTTCCGGGCTGTGACCATGCGCAGCACCCAGCGCTTCGCCGAGCAATTGCGCCCCCAGGCAAACGCCTACCACTGCCTTGTTCGCGTTGATCGCTCTAACGATCAGGTCGCACTCGGCAGCCGCATCGAAATGCGGACATTCCTCTTTGCTCGTCGCCGGCGATTGCGGGCCGCCCAACACCACCAGCAGGTCGATGTTCTTGACGCTCGCGGGCAAGGCCTCAAACGCATGCACGCGCGAATAACTCGCTTCATGGCCACGTTCGCGCACCCAGGTTTCATAGGCGCCGGGCGATTCGAATGCTTCGTGAACCACGAAATGAACGTTCATTGAAAATCCTTGGTGGGGGCTGGGTGAGTGTTGCGCGAAAGACTATATGACACTTTGTGTCATTTGCAAATCCGTTGCTGGAGTTGAGCTGACAACTCCACCATCACTCTCTCACAATCGCGAGAGGCGTCCGGGCATTGGCCCGGACGCACTGTTTTCACGGTGCCAGCGTCGCGTTGTCGATCACGAAACGGTATTTGACGTCACCTTTGAGCATGCGCTCGTACGCCTCATTGATCTGCTCGGCACGGATCAGCTCGATGTCCGAGACGATGCCGTGTTCAGCACAGAAATCGAGCATCTCCTGAGTCTCTGGAATACCGCCGATCATCGATCCCGCCAGGGTACGACGCTTCATGATCAGGTTGAACACGTTCGGCGATGGATGCGGTGACGCCGGAGCGCCCACCAGTGTCATTGCGCCGTCACGCTTGAGCAGCACCAGCAAAGCGTCGAGGTCGTGGGGGGCGGCCACGGTGTTGATGATCAGGTCGAAGCTTTTCAGGTGCGCGGCCATTTGCTGGGCATCGCTTGAAACCACCACCTCATCGGCGCCGAGGCTTTTCGCGGCCTCGCGTTTCGATTCGGACGTGGTGAACGCCACTACGTACGCGCCCAACGCGTGCGCCAGTTTGATGCCCATGTGGCCCAGACCACCGATGCCGACCACGCCGACTTTTTTGCCCGGGCCAGCGTTCCAGTGCCGCAGCGGCGACCAGGTGGTGATGCCCGCGCACAGCAGCGGCGCCACCGCAGCCAGTTGAGTTTCAGGATGACGAATCCGCAATGCGTAGCGCTGGTGCACCACGATCGCTTGCGAGTAACCGCCCAGGGTCCAGCCGGGCGCATCTGCAGTCGGGAAGTTGTAGGTGCCGATCATGCCGTCGCAGTAATTCTCAAGACCCTCGGCACACTCTTCGCAATGTTTGCAGCTGTCGACAATGCAGCCGACGCCGACCAGATCACCCGGAGCGAAGCCGCTGACCTGTTGGCCTACGGCGGTGACCCGACCGACGATCTCGTGACCGGGCACGCAAGGATATTGTGTGCCCTCCCATTCGGCCCGCACCTGGTGCAGGTCGGAGTGGCAGATACCGCAATAGGCAATTTCGATCTGCACGTCTTCCGGGCCGGGATCGCGACGGGTGATGCGCAGAGGTTCAAGCGGTTTGTCGCCCGCATGGGCGCCATAAGCGAAGACTTGCATGGTGGCTCTCCTGTAATGGTTTGACACATTCTCCCGGTCGATTCACCTCTGCCCTAGTGCATTCCTCTTGAATGCTTGCCTGATCCTCTGAGGTTGCAGGGTGGTGTATAGGAAACGCCTGTGCAGCGGATTAGAGTTCGTTCAACAGGAGTTGCCGACATGATCCCTACCCCGCTGCGCCACGAATCACCTTTGGCGTTGAACATCGACTCGCGCGTGAGCGTAGCGGGCGACTTCGCCACGTCGATACCCGGCCTGTCGCTGTTTCGTCGCGATCAGCCGGCGCCACCGACCGTGTGCATGATCGAGCCGAGCCTGATTCTGGTGGGCCGTGGGGAAAAGCGCTTGTGGGTCGGCGGTGAGGGTTACAGCTACGACCCTTCGCGGTTTCTGGTCACCTCGCTGGATCTGCCCGCCAATTCCGAAGTGATGCTTGCCAGCCCCGAACAGCCCTGTGTCGGGCTGGTGCTGAAACTGGACGTCGGCATGCTCGCCGAGATCCTCAGCAAAGGTGGCTTGCCTGCGAAACGGCCGCCGTCGATGAACGCGGGCGCTGGCATTGGCAACCTGTCGTGCGCGCTGGAAGGCGCGCTTGAGCGCCTGCTGGCATTGCTCGACGAGCCTGAAGCGATCCCGGTACTGGCGCCGCTGGTGCTGCGGGAAATTCACTATCGGTTGCTCCATACCGATCAAGGTGCGCGGCTGCGGCAGATCACGGCCGTCGATGGCCAGGGTTATCGCATCGCCAAAGCCATCGACTGGCTCAAGGTCAACTACACCGAGGCGCTGCGCATCGATGAATTGGCGGCGCGAGTGCAGATGAGCGCACCGACTTTTCACCACCACTTCCGCCAACTCACCGGCATGAGCCCGCTGCAGTACCAGAAGTGGCTGCGACTGAACGAGGCGCGCCGATTGATGTGGATGGAGCGTCTGGACGTTTCGCGAGCGGCGTTTGCGGTCGGCTATGAAAGTCCCTCGCAATTCAGCCGCGAATACGCCCGCCTGTACGGCACCGCACCCAGTCGGGACATCGCGCTACTGCGTGGCGACCCCTTCGCCGCAGAAGCGCTGGGCAACGCGGCCAGTTGAGCAAAGAACACGCTTCACCGGTGAGGCGCCACGCCGCGTTTCACCGCTTATAAAAATGCACGTCAACCGATGATCGAGCGGGTGAACCATGGAACTACGAATCAACCAGAAAACCTATCAGGTCGATGCCGACGCCGATACGCCCTTGCTGTGGGTGATCCGCGATGATCTGGGCATGACCGGCACCAAATACGGCTGTGGCCTGGCGCAATGCGGCGCCTGCTCCGTGCTGGTGGACGGCAACGTGGTGCGCTCGTGCGTCACGCCGGTGGCCGGTGTGGTCGGCCGCGAGGTCACCACCATTGAGGCGATCGAGGCCGATGACGTCGGCAAACGGGTGGTCTCGACCTGGGTTGATCTGCAGGTCGCCCAGTGTGGCTACTGCCAGTCCGGCCAGGTGATGGCCGCCACGGCGCTGCTCAAGCAAAACCCAAAACCGAGTGACGCGCAGATCGAAGCGGCGATGGTCAACCTGTGCCGCTGCGGCACGTACAACGCCATTCATGCCGCTGTGCATGAGCTGGCCGGCAAGGGAGACGCCTGATGAACGTGCGTATCGATCCGTCCCAGGAAGCATCAGCACTGACGCTGCACGAACCGATCAATGTGTCGCGCAGACGCTTTCTGGCCGGCACCGCCGTCGGCGCACTGGTGCTCGGCTTCGGCCTGCCGCTGGGCACGACGCGCGTGCAAGCGGCAGTGGCGTCGGCCACTGCCGAACGCGGCACGCAGGTGCCAGCGTTTCTGGAAATCCGCCCGGACAACCGCGTGCGCCTGCTGTGCCCGTTCATGGAAGGCGGACAAGGTACGTTCACCGCGATGGCGCAGATCGTCGGTGAAGAACTGGATGCCGACCCGGCGACGTTCCTGGTAGAAGCCGCGCCGCCCGGCGAAGCCTATGTAGTGATGGAGAACGGCATGCGCATCACCGGCGGCAGCATGTCGGTGCGCATGAGTTACCCGGTGATGCGCCGCCTCGGCGCCCTCGCCCGCGCCATGCTGCTGCAGGCCGGTGCGCAGAAACTTGGGGTGCCGGTGAGCGAACTGACTACCGAACCCGGCAAAGTCGTGCACGCCAAATCGGGCCGCTCGCTGGCCTACGGCGAACTGGCCGAACACGCCATGGATCTGCCGGTTCCCGATCCGGCCTCGGTGCAACTGCGTGATCCGAGCCAGTTCCGCTGGATCGGTAAACCGGTGAAGCGCGTCGATGCCTACGACAAGTCCACCGGCAAGGCGCTGTACAGCATCGACCTGAAGGTCGACGACATGCTGCATGCCGCCGTTCAGCACGCCCCGCGTTTGGGTATGACCGTGGGCAACCTGCGCAACGAAGAGCAGGTCAAGGCGATGAAAGGCGTGCATTCCGTGCATCGTCTGCCGGGTGCCGTGGCGGTGGTCGCCGAGCGTTGGTGGCACGCCAAACGTGCAGTGGAAGCAATACAGGTCGACTGGCAAGAGCCAACCGCCGACAGCAAAGTTCGGCCGATGCCCGCAGACTTTTCCAGTGATGCCTGGCTCAAACGCCTGGCTGACGACAAAGGCCCGGCCAGGGATGATGAAAATGAGGGCGACGTGGCTGCAGTTCTGGCCAGCGCCAAGACCCGGATTGACGCCACTTACCACAACCAGTACCTGAACCACGGTCAGTTGGAGCCGCCGTCGGCGCTGGCCCGCTTCAATCCCGACGGTTCGCTGGAAGTCTGGCTGCCGAATCAGGCGCCGGACATGTTCCGTGCCGACATCGCCAAACGCACCGGGCTGGATCCGTCGCGCATCACCTTGCATTCGCCATTGCTGGGCGGTTTCTTCGGTCGGCATTTCCTTTACGACGCCGCCAGTCCCTACCCCCAGGCGATCGAGTTGTCCAAGGCGGTTGGCCGCCCGGTCAAACTGATCTGGAGCCGCGAGGAAGAGTTCCTGCGCGACGTGCTGCGTCCTGTAGCCGCGGTGAATTTCCGTGCCGCGCTGGACAATGACGGCTGGCCGCTGGCAATCGAAGCGATCAGCGCCACCGAAGGACCGACCGAGGCGCTGGCCGGCAAACAGGGTGAGAAGCTCGACCCGACGGCGCTTGAAGGCTTGTCGGGCAAGTCCTATGCAATCCCCAACAAGCGCATCGCGCAGATCTACGCCAAAGGCCCGGCGATGCTCGGTTACTGGCGTTCGGTGGGCAATTCGCTCAACGATTTCTTCTATGAGTCGTTCCTTGACGAACTGGCCGACAAGGGCGGCAAGGACCCGTTCGAACTGCGCCTGCATCTGCTGCGCGACAACCCGCGACTGACCACGCTGCTGCAAGCGGTGGGCGAGCTGTCGGGTGGCTGGAAGCGTGGGCCGTTTACCGCGGCGGACGGCAGCAAACGTGCCCGAGGCGTGGCGATGGCGTCGCCGTTCGGTACCCAGACGGCGGTGATCGCCGAAGTCTCCATCGAGCACGGTCAGGTCAAGGTGCACGACATCTGGCAGGCAATCGACCCCGGCAGCATCGTCAATCCGGCGATTGTCGAAGCGCAGGTCAATGGCGCGGTGGCGCTGGGACTGTCGCAGACCCTGGTGGAGGAAGCCGTGTGGATTGATGGCAAACCGCGCGCGCGCAACTACGACTTGTATCCGATCCTGCCGCCTGCGCGGATGGCCCGGGTCCACGTGCGTGTGATCGAGAGCGGGGAAAAAATGGGCGGTATCGGCGAACCACCGCTGCCCGCCGTCGCGCCCGCCGTCGCCAATGCGGTGGCAACGCTGACCGGGCAACGGGTGCGCAGCCTGCCCATGAGCCGCCACACCTTCACTTGATCAGCGCCGGAGCGTCCATGAATAACCGCCGATTCGCAAGAACCGCAGGCTGGCTGGCAGTGCCGTGTCTGGTCGCGGCAGGCCTGCTGGCCTGGTACGTCACCCGCGAGCCTGTCTCGCGCCTTGAAAACAACCACACCGCCGTGGCTGATATCGACCCGGCGCTGGTCGCGCGTGGCGAATACGTCGCCCGACTCAGCGATTGCGTGGCCTGCCACAGCGTGCCGGGCGGTGCGCCGTTCGCTGGCGGCCTGGAAATGGCCACACCACTGGGCGCGATCCACGCGACCAACATCACCCCGGAGCCGGAAACCGGCATCGGCCGCTACAGCCTCGCGGACTTCGATCGTGCGGTACGCCACGGCGTGGCACCCGACAGCCGTCGTCTGTACCCGGCGATGCCCTACCCGTCCTACGCCAAGCTCAGTGACGACGATGTGCGCGCGCTGTACGCGTTCTTCATGAAAGGCGTGGCACCGGTCAAGCAGGCGAATATCCCGAGTGCGATTCCTTTCCCGTTGAACCTGCGCTGGCCGATTGCGCTGTGGAACGGTGTCTTCGCCGATACCGAACCTTACGTGGCCAAACCGTCGCAGGATGCCGTGTGGAATCGCGGCGCTTATCTCGTGCAAGGCGCCGGGCACTGCGGCAGTTGCCATACGCCACGCGGTCTGGCGTTCAACGAGAAGGCTCTGGATGAATCCGCCTCGCCGTACCTCGCCGGCGCCTTGCTCGATGGCTGGTACGCGCCGAGCCTGCGTGATGATCACAACACCGGCCTGGGCCGCTGGAGCGAGCCGGAGATCGTGCAGTTCCTCAAGACCGGGCGCAACAAACATGCAGTGGTTTACGGCTCGATGACCGAGGCGTTCAACAACTCCACGCAGTTCATGAGCGATGACGATCTGAGCGCGATTGCCCGTTATCTCAAGTCATTGCCGGGGGACCGTCAGCGCGACGGCCAGCCATGGCAGTACCAAACGGTTTCGGCGACGGAACGTCTGGACGCGCCCGGTGCTCATACCTACGTCACGCGCTGTGCTTCGTGCCACGGTTTGGACGGCAAGGGCCAGTCCGAATGGATGCCGCCGCTGGCCGGCGCCACCTCGGCACTGGCCAAGGAAAGTGCTTCGGCGATCAACATCACCATCAACGGTTCGCAGCGGGTGGTGGCCGCCGGAGTGCCGGACGCCTATCGCATGCCGGCCTTCCGCGAGCAGTTGTCGGATCAAGAGATCGCCGAAGTGCTGACCTTCATGCGCAGCACCTGGGGCAATCAGGGCGGTGCCATTGAAGCGCAGGCCGTCAACAAGCTGCGTGAACGTACGGATCCGGCCAACAGCAGCCCGATCATCCTGCAAATGCGTTAGAGGAACGTTTGATGGAAAGCATCGACTTGCTGGTCCTGCGCACCGCGCGGGACTGGCTCGCCGCCGGCGAGCAGGTGTTGCTCGCCACGGTCGCGCGCACATGGGGCTCTTCGCCGCGCCCGACAGGGTCGATGATGGCCTTGCGTAATGACGGGCGCGTGGTCGGTAGCGTGTCCGGCGGCTGCATCGAGGACGATCTGATCCATCGTTACACCACCGCGCAGGGCGGCAGCGGCCTCAAGGACAGTGCGCCCGAGGTGCTGCGCTACGGCGTCAGCGCCGACGAGGCGCATCGTTTCGGTTTGCCCTGTGGCGGCACGCTTGAGCTGATTCTCGAGTTCAATCCGTCGTGGCAGGTGCTGGACGAACTGCTGCAGCAACTGGATGCCGGGCAACTGGTACGCCGCTGCCTGGCACTGGATAACGGTCGCGTCACACTGCAAGCCACAGCCACCCCGGAGCAATTCAGTTTCGACGGCCAACGGATGCGCAATACCCTCGGGCCGGGGTATCGGCTGCTGATGATCGGTGCCGGCGCACTGGCCGAGTATCTGGCGACCATGGCGCTGTTCAACGGCTTCAAGGTCGCGGTGTGCGACCCGCGTGCGGAATACATCGACACCTGGGCGGTGAACGGTGTGGAGCGGATCATTGGCATGCCGGATGACGTGGTACGCGACTTCGCGGTCGATCTGCGCACCTGCATCGTCGCCTTGAGCCATGATCCGCGACTCGACGATCTGGCACTGCTCGAAGCCCTGCACAGCCCGGCGTTTTACATCGGCGCCATCGGTTCGCGGCGCAATAGTCAGCTGCGTCGCGAACGGCTGATCGAGCATTTTGGTGAGACCCAGACATCACTCGAACGGCTGCACGGGCCAATCGGCATTTACATTGGCAGCAAGACACCGGCGGAGATCGCGGTCAGCGTGATGGCCGAGATCCTGGCCGCGAAGAATGGCGCCAGCCTGCCGAAGGCGTTTTCGATTGCCAGCGCCAAGGCGCAGGAAGCCTGATTGGCGGACACATTCAGCACCTGCGTGATGACGCTGAATCAACCTTCAACGTGAGGCGGCTGCACGGGTGAACTGCTGTTCCGTGACCACACTGCCCCACTGGCTGCCCTGCTCTTCCATGGTCAATTCGAACCCGGCCGCTTCGTACAGTCGGCGCGCGGCGTCGAGGCCCTTGAAGGTCCAGAGCTGAATCGCGTCAAAGCCGTGCTGATCGCAAAACTCCACCGCCGCGCTCAGCAGTTGCCGACCGACGCCACTGCCGCGGCAGCCGTCGTCGAGGATGAACCAGCGCAGATGCGCCTGATTGTTACCCAGATCCTGCCCGTCGATCGCGATGGAGCCGACGATGCGCTCATCAAGCATCGCCACCCAGATCTGATTGCTGGGCTGATCGAGACGCCCGACAAACTCCGCCGTTTCACTGGCAACACGCCGTTCGAAAATCGCGCCGAAACCGGAATGCCGCGAATAATAATCCGCATGCATTTGCGCCACGCGGCCAATCAGGCCGGGGCGATAGCCGGCGCTGATGTGCAGGTTCGGCGTGAGTGGCCGGTCAGCGCCCAGACGGATGCTTTTGAGCGCATGGGCGTAAGTTGCAAGGCCTTGCGCCACGCTCTGTTGTTGCGACGGATTGAGCGTGTTCAGTGCGTTGCTGACCTGCGCCCGGCCGTAGGCATGAATGTCGGCGACGGTCTGCCGGCCCTGCGCGGTCAGCTGCAACAGCTTGACCCGGGCGTCCTCGGCGGCGCGCTCCTCGATCTCCCCGGCCTTGATCAGTTTGCCGACCATGCGGCTGACACTGGACTTTTCCAGACCAAGGCTTTGCGCCAGTTGTGCAGCGCTGACGCCGTCCCCGGCCTCGATTTCCAGCAATGCGTGCACGCCGGAGGCTGAATAGTCGGTCGCCGCCAGGGTGGCGCGCAGGAAACCGAACTCACGCACCATTGTGCGCGACGCTGTACGGATTTCTTCGATCAAGGCTTTAGGGACACTCATGACACATCACTGCTGAAATTTAGTTGCACCATACAACCATATTCCCCCACGCCGACGCAAGCAGCCAACCACGCCGGGCAAACGCTAGCGTGCCGACATCACCAGAGCAGCAAATGTCAGGCAAAAAAAGCCCCGCTACCGAATGAGGTGCGGGGCAAAGTATTGGTTGGTTGCGGCCAACCAAAGGAGCTCGGTCAGAACGGTTTGCGCGGCCGGGTCAGATGCAATCCTGGGCAGCGCGTTCAAAACTGGAAGGCAGGAAATTGGAAGCCAGCAAGTGGCGCTCATAGATGAACACTTTGCCGCCGTTGCCGGCCTTGTAGGCTTCCAGCACGTTGTCTGCCGACACCTTGCTCGGCACCACGATCCGGTAGCTGCGCTGGGTCTGCGAGACGGTCGGGTTCAGCGCACTGCTCTGCAGCTTGGGCACCACGCAATCGGCGTATTGCGCCGGGGTTTTGCGGGTCTGCAAGGTCAGCGTCGGGTCGTTCGGTGCGGAGGCGCAACCGGCGAGCAGCAAGGAGACAACCGCCAGGGTCGGGGCAAAAAAAGTACGCATCGGTGTAATCCTGAAAATAAAAGTCCGGTTCATCCGGCAACGGTTCAGCGTCACGGCGCCGCCGCTGCCCTTTTGGTTTTGAGTGTTCAGCTGGAAGCCACCAGCGCCTTGAGCGAGGCATCGAACTGCTTCAAGGCATTGAGTTGCAGATCACGTTGTTGCTCGATCTGCGCGGCAATCTCCTGCGCCGCTTTGTCGTGTACCCAGACCGACGGAATCTGTTTCTCTACCGAGCCCTCGGCCTTGCCGATGTATTGCAGGTCGGCATCGTAGAAACGCGCGATGAAATGCGCCTCGTACAGGCTGTTTTGCTGGGTCAGCAAGCGGTTGAAGGTGTCGAGTTTCACCACAACGTCCGGGTGTGCCTGAATCAGCGCATCAAGGCTGTCGTAAACCGTCACCGACGAAAAATGACGCTGCAGCGAGCTGAGCAACCAATCGATGGCCAGTTCCGGGTCGGAGCTGCTGACAAAGGCTGCACGAATTCGCGAATCCAGCGCATCCTTGGCGCCGTGCAACGCCATGTCGTGGTAGCGCGTCAGGTATTGCAGGTTTTCCCGGGTGTTTTCGCTGTACAGCACACCCACGGTCTGTGAATGTTGCAATGTCGCGCTGCTGCCGGCGATTGGCTGAAGATGACACGCACAAGCGTCGTCTGCGTAAGACGGTGCCGTGGCTACCATGCCGCTCATCAGCAGAGCGGTCAGCGCCAGTCGGGTCAGTGTCTTCATCGCGCAATTTCCTTGAGCTGCGTTTTCAATGAGGGCAATTTTCCGCCTATTGCCAGCAAAGCTGAACTTGCGTTTCGTGATGGTCACTATTACTTCTAGCGATAGTTACTGACGATAACGTTTGATCCATGCTCATCTCTAATGACTAAAACAACAGTGAGGACGCCGATTTGAGAACCTTTGACCTGATCCGCGACGCGGTTTTGCCCGACTTTCGCGAGCGGGTGGCGGAATACCTGGTGCAGTACGAAAACGTGCTGCTGGACAAGGACATCACCGATGTCCAGCTCAAACGCGATACGGCCAATCAGTTGCGTGGCTATCTGCGCGGGCTGAACACCACGCGGGTGCTGGGCATGGCTTATTGGGAAGAACTGGATCGGCGGGTCGTCGACACCTGGCTCGCGCCACAGTCATGACGGCGAACGCCCGGCCATGACATCAGCGTGCGGAGCCTGCCAAAACGGCCCCGAACGCTTACAATCGCCGGCCCTACCGACCTTCTGACAGGCTCCCCCGGAAATGCCGCTCGACCCACTGACGATGCTGACCATTTCGATCGCTCTCGCAGCCGCCGCCGCGCTGTATCTGGCGGTCGAGTGGCGCAGCATTCGTGAGCCTTCGCTGCTGTTCTGGAGCGCCGGTTTCGCCACTATCACCATCGGTTCCACCCTGGCCCTGCTGCGCAGCAACGGTTTTCTGCTGATCGGCATCTGGTTCGCCAACGGCTTGCTGGTGACCGCGCACTTTCTGTTTCTGCTGGGGGTGGCGCGCTTCACGCAGATCCGTCTGTCCCCGGCCTGGTACCTGATTTTCGTCAGCTGGCTGGTCATGCTGTTATTGCCGGACGGGCCGCTGTGGTCGAAAGTCATGCTGGCCGCCAACTCGCTGCTGGTGGCCGCCTCGACGCTCAAGGCCAGTCTGCTGCTGCGCCCCCATGGCAGCTCGCTGAGCGTCGGCGCGGTGCAACTGCGCTACGTGTTGCTCGGTCACGGGCTGTTCTATGTGGCCAAGGCCCTGACCGTGATGATCCCGGGCACGCTGATCGATCTGGCGGCGTTCCGGGGTGAAATCATTCAGATTTCGCTGGTCGAAGGCGCAATGGCGATCATGCTGATTGCGCTGTCGATGACCGGCACCGAACGCTACCGGCGCGAGGAACAGATCGCCCGACTGGCCGCCCGTGATCCGCTGACCGCTCTCTACAACCGCCGCGCCCTCGATGTGCGCGCGCCGCGCTTGCTGCAGGACGTCTCCCCGGCGCATCCGGGTGCCCTGCTGCTGATCGACATCGACAACTTCAAATCGGTCAACGATCAGTATGGCCACAGCGCCGGCGACCGTTTGCTGGTGGCCTTGAGCGAAATGATCCGCGCCGAGACCTCCGATGAGGCGCTCGCCGCCCGTTTGGGCGGCGACGAGTTTGTGATTTTGCTGAGCAACGCGCCCAGTGATCACGTCGTCAGACTGGGCGACGCCCTGCGCGATCAGTTTCACCGCAGCGCCGCCCAGGCATTCCCGACACCAGAGCCGGTGACGTTGAGCATCGGCGCCAGCCTGTTCAACCAGCCGCCGGCCAGTCTCGCGGCATTGATCGAACAAGGCGACGCCGCGCTCTATGAATCCAAGCGCGGTGGGCGCAACCGCCTGCGCCTGACCGGAATCACCCCTTCAGGATGACCAGCCCCATGACCCGTTCCGAAACGCCCCTGCAAGACCTCGCCGCCCCCGAAGGCATCTGCTACGGCTGCGGCGGCCGCAACCCGCATGGGCTGCACGTCAAAAGCTTCTGGCACAAGGACGGCGTGCATGTGATGGCCGAACACCTGCCGGACGACAAATACTGCGGCTGGCCGGACCTGGTGTACGGCGGGTTGCTGGCGATGCTGGTCGACTGCCATTCCAACTGGACCGCGATGGCTTACCACTACCGCGCCGAACAGCGTGCCCCGGGCAGCCTGCCGCGCATCGACTGCGTCACCGGCAACCTCGGCCTCAAGTTCATCAAACCCACACCGATGGGCGTCACCCTGACCTTGCGCGCCAGGGTCGAAGGCGACGTCGGGCGCAAGACTCGGGTGATCTGCGAGGTGTACGCCGGGGAAGTGCTGACGGCGGTGGGCGATTCGGTGTTCGTGCGGGTCGATACCGGGCAACTGGCGGACGCGGCGCACGGCCGCTGACTCCACACGCTCTCCTGTAGGAGCTGTCGAGTGCAACGAGGCTGCGATCTCTTGATTCTGACCTTGATGGAGGACGCCAAAAATCAACCTCAAAAGATCGCAGCCTTCGGCAGCTCCTACAGAACCGATACTTGAGCAAACCCGGCTAGGCGCGCCTACGCCAAAATCGACGAGGCTATAGCCGACCGCACTTCCAGGAGTCTCCACCAAGTGTCCGACCTGCCGACCCACCGCGCCTATACCCGGCGCTTCCACAGCGTGCTCGCCTACATCGATGCCCATCTCGAAGGTGACCTGTCGGTGAACACGTTAAGTCAGGTAGCGAACTTTTCGGCGTTTCACTTCCATCGGCAATTCAGCGCGTTCATTGGTGTGCCGGTGTCGCGCTATGTGCAGCTGATGCGCTTGCGCCGGGCCGCCCATCGGCTGGCCGCGCAACCGCAGCACTCGATACTCGACGCCGCGTCTGACGCCGGGTTCGAGAGTCCGGAAGCGTTCAGCCGGGCGTTCCGGCGCGACTTCGGCATGACGCCCAGTGCCTTCAGGAAGCAACCGAACTGGCAGACCTGGAATGCGGTATTCGCCATCCCTCACTTTTCCAGGAGCGTCATCATGCAAACCAGAATCATCGACTTCCCGACCGTGCGGGTCGCCGCGCTTGAGCACCGCGGCGCGCCGGGCGAAGTTCAGCAAAGTGTGCAGACATTCATCGCCTGGCGCCTGCACAGCGGGCAGTCGCCCGTGGCGTCCAGTCGCACCTTCGGCATTCCCTTCAACAACCCCGACACCACGCCTGCGGAGGATTTTCGCTTCGCCATCTGTGGCGAGATTGAAGAGCCGGTAGCACCGAATACGTTCGGCGTGGAGGAACTCGTTATTCCCGGAGGTCGTTGTGTGGTGGTGCGGCACGTCGGTTCACCCGACCACATCGGTGAAACGATCTACCCGATCTATCGCGACTGGCTGCCCACCAGCGGTGAGGAATTGCGCGATCATCCGCTGTTTTTCCATTACCTGAGCGTCTATCCCGAGACGCCGCAAGAGCAGTGGCAGACGGACGTGTACGTGCCTTTGCAAGGGTAAGTGCCACTGAGCTGTTTTTCCGCTTGTGGTGCCCAAGGACAACCCTTTATAAGAGCGGCTTCTCTCTCGAAATAAAGGGTTCACCATGAGCAATGCCTGGAACGAAGGGTATTTCACCGACGAGGGCTACACCTACTCGTATAGCCGGGAAATCAATCCGGTGTTCCAGCGTTTTTGCCTGTTGTTGCGCGGCTTTGCCACGCTGGAGAGTGCTGGTGGCTACCACTGCGAACTGGGCTTCGGCCAGGGTGTGTCGATCAACATCCATGCCGCCGCCAACCCGGGAAACTACGTCGGCACCGATTTCATGCCATCCCAGGCCGCGCATGCCATTGCATTGGCGAGCGACTGGAACAGCCAGGCCCGCCTTTATGACGACAGTTTCGAGCAACTGCTGGCCCGGGATGACCTGCCGGCCTTCGACAGTATCAGCCTGCATGGCATCTGGACCTGGGTCAGCCGCGACAATCAGCAACTGATCGTCGAATTCGCCCGCCGTCACCTCAAACCCGGCGGCCTGTTGTATGTCAGCTACAATTGTTTCCCGGGCTGGTCGCCTTCGGCGCCCTTGCGCAATCTGTTCAGTCTGCACAACCGCTTTGCCAGCCACGCCTCCACCAGCCCGGCCAAACGTATCGATGCCGCGATGCAATTTTCCGAAGCACTGTTGGCGGCCAATCCGAAGTACGCCAGAACGGCGCCGGCTCTCGGTGCCCAGTTGCAGAGCATCAAGGGCCAGAATCGTCAGTACGTGGCCCATGAGTACTTCAATCGCGACTGGAACTGCATGTATTTCACTGACGTGGTCGACGCCATGGCGGCGGCCAAACTGGACTACGCCGCGACCGCCGTGCCGTTGGATACCGTTGCTGCGCTGAATCTGAGTGCAGAAGGCATGGACTTTCTGCAGGGGATCGAGCATCCGGTCATGCGCGAACAGGCGCGCGACTACTTCATCAATCAGAACTTCCGCCGGGATCTGTACATACGCGGTGCCAATCGGTTGTCTGCCGCCGAACAGCGCGATGCCCTGCTGAGAAGCCGGTTTGTCCTGTTGCAAGCCATTGAAAACATTCCCGACAC
Organism: Pseudomonas sp. m6p; assembly: GCF_055760375.1. Lineage (NCBI taxonomy): Bacteria > Pseudomonadati > Pseudomonadota > Gammaproteobacteria > Pseudomonadales > Pseudomonadaceae > Pseudomonas > Pseudomonas sp. m6p. The sequence continues at coordinate 1,735,062 of NZ_CM147084.1, read as the reverse complement.
GGTCACCGGTCCGGCCGGTGCGGCTTCGTTGCAAGCGGAGATTTACAGCCCGGTGCTCGCAGCGCTCGCAGCCAATGCCTATGCAGCGAAAACCCTGCAGCAGTTGTCGATGGCTGTGGGCTCCGTGTCTTACGACGACCTGGTACAGGCTGTCACCGTGCTGATCGGCATGGGCGTCGCCGCCCCGTGCCAGAGCGAAGCCGCTGAAAGACAGGTGCAGGAACGTTGCGACACCCTCAACCTGCAACTGTGCAAACGGGCGCTGTTCAACAGCGATATTCAGGTGCTGGCCAGCCCGGTCACCGGCGGTGGCGTGGCAGTCAGCCGCGTCCAGCAGTTGTTCCTGATTTCGCTCAAACAAGGCATGACTGACCCGCAAGACTGGGCGCAACTGGCGTGGGCCGTCATCGGTGAACAGGGCGAAGTGCTGCTCAGGGGTGACCAGCCGCTGCTCACCGCCGAAGAAAACCTTGCCGAGATGACTGAGCAGGCCCGGGCATTTGCCCAGACACCGCTGGACATTCTCATGGCGTTGAAGATTGCCTGATCCCTTCCCCCGAACGACTGGCCGCGATCACCAGCGGCCGGTCGTCTGCGTTTGCGGCCATGAATGCCGTCTCCGGACTTGACCTCCAGCACTTCCATCCCTGACTCCCCGGCGAAAAAGCAAAATTGCCATGTGTTTCCATCGTTCCTTCTGGCGTCGCACTGTTCATTGCCCGTCCCTGTCTGTCTGGAGTTTCTCGATGCCGTCGCCCAAATCCCTGCCCTCTGCCCTGCTGGGCCTGGCCCTCGCCTGCCCGGTCATGGCCGAGGAACCCAAAGGCATGGAGTTGGGACAGGTGCTGATTTCCGCTGACGAGCAAAGTGGCACGGATGCCTCCGTGGCGGAGGCCGAAGCGCGTCTGGCGCAAGTGCCCGGCGGCAGCAATGTGGTCGACATGCGTCAGCCGTTGCAGGGCCGGGTGGCGAGCAATCAGGACGTCCTGGCGTATCAGCCGGGGGTCTACGCGCAGTCGGCGGGCAACGAAGGGGTGAAGATTTCGATCCGGGGTTCGGGGATCAACCGCGCACCCGGCGCGCACGCTTCGGGGTTGTACACGATGCTCGACGGCCTGCCGCTGACCGGCCCCGGCGGCACGCCCTACGAATTGCTCGAACCGCTGTGGCTCGACCATGTGGAGGTGCTGCGCGGCGCCAACGGCTTTGATCGTGGTGCGCTGGCGCTGGGCGGCGCCGTCGATTACGTCAGCCACACCGGCTACGACGCGCCGAAACTGCAGGTGCGCTATGCCACCGGCAGCCATGGTTACCAGCAGCGTCAGGTGAGTTCCGGGCAGGTGCTGGGCGACTTCGATTACTACGTGTCGCTGACCGACGCGAACGCTGACGGCTATCAGGATCACACCGCCAGCGAGAGCCAGGGCGTGATCGCCAACTTTGGCTACCGCTTCAGCCCGAACCTGGAGACCCGCTTCTATTTCCGTTACCGCGAGACCGACAACGACCTCGCCGGCCGTGTGACCAAGCATTCGATCGAGCACACGCCACGGGCGGCCAACCCGGCTTACGTGGCGCGCGACGACAGCCGCAAACAACCGGGCAGCACCTTCATCGGCAACAAGACCACCTACTACATCGACGATGATTCGAGCATCCAGACCGGCCTCGTCTATCACGACTACCCGATGGACCTGCGCGAAGGCCCGAACCGTCTGAAAGTCGCCTACACCGACGTCAGCGGCACCTTCGACTACAAGCGCCGCGACACTTTTCTGGGTATGGAAAGCCATAGCACCGTGGGCCTGCGCACCACCAAACACCTGCCCAACGACGGCGCCAGTGAATTCGTGCGCATCCCGTCCGGCAACACCGCCGCGTATGCGCCGGGCACCCGCATGCGCAACTTCACCTATCAGGGTTCGGACACCGTTCTGCACGTCGGCAACGACCTGGAAATCGCCGACGACCTGTGGCTGACCACCGGCCTCGCCGCCCTCTACACCCGCCGCGAAAGCGCCGTCACCTACCCGCAAAGCGGCGGCAAGACCAGCATGAGCGACTGGGACTATGCGCCGCGTCTGGGCCTGCGCTATCAGGTCACGCCGGACCTGCAGTTGTTCGGCAACCTCAGCCGTTCGGTCGAAGCACCGCACCCGTGGTCGCTGATCTACAGCTCGAACATCCGCTTCCCGGCCGGCAACGGTGCGGCGACCGGCACCCAGAGCGATCCGATCAAACTGCAGAACCAGACCGCGACCACCCTCGAACTCGGCGGTCGCGGCGACAGCACACTCGGCCAGTGGAGCCTGGCGTGGTACTACGCGCAGGTGCGCCACGAATTGCTGTCGGTGCTGCCGGACGCCAACGCCGTCACCCCGTACGAACTCAACGCCAGCCTCACCGTGCATCAGGGTGTCGAAGCCAGCTTGCAAAGCACGCTGTGGTCAGCCGCCGACGGACGTAAATTGAGCCTGCGTCAGGCCTACACGTTCAGCGACTTCCACTACCGCGACGATCAGCGTTTTGGCGACAACCGCCTGCCGGGTTTGCCGATGCATTACTACCAGGGCGAACTGCGCCACGACTGGCCTCAGGGCTTCTTCGCGGCGGTCAACACGCAACTGGTGTCCAAGGTCGCGGTGGATTACGCCAACAGCTACTACGCCGATCCCTACGCACTGTTCGGTGCCACCGTCGGCTACAACGCGCCGAAAAACGACTGGCAAACCTGGCTCGACTTGCGCAACCTGACCAACAAGCACTACGCCGCCACCGTTACGCCGGGGTATGACGACAAAGGCCAGGATGCGGCGCGGTCTACGCCGGGTGAAGGGTTGGGGGTCTATGTCGGGGTGTCGTGGAGTTTGCTCTGACCGCAGGATCTGACCCGTAGCGGCAACAAACAGCGGGTCAAAACGGCCCCTGCGTCATCACCCGCGTCTCGATGATGTTGCGCAGCGCGTCAACCCGCTTCTGGTACAGCTCAGTCAAGCAACCGACCTTCGCGCCACAGGCCTTGCGGCTTTTCAGAAAAGCCTGCTGTTCGCCGATCAGCGCATCGCGCCCGCCCATCGGCAGCAGGCGTTTGTCGAGGCTGAACAGCTCGCCCATGGTCACGTCCAGGTCGTTCAGCGAGCGGTTGGCGCAGACTGCTTTCTCGTCTGCCGCTTTGGCCTTGGCACAGTCGAAACTGGCGGCGTGTGCTGAATTGGCAGCGATCAGCAGCGCACAGCCGAGGGCCGCGGCGGTCACCCTTGAAATTTCTAGAACTCGTGTCATGTCGTCGTATCCAACGTTGTAAGCCAATGGAGGTATGAGAAATGAAAAGCACCGACGACAGCAAGCCTGCAACCCCTCACAACGCACCACCGCTGGATGCGGCGGGCAAACCGGTGGATGTGGTTCGCCGGTATCTGCAGGACAGCGACGACGACACCAAGGCTGTGGACGAAGTGCTGACGCCGACCTCGATCCGCACCAAGGAACAGGAGGCCGAGGCACTCAAGCGCAAGACCGATGCGATCGAGCGCAAAGTCGCCGACGGCAATTAATTCGTCGAACACAGGGTAGCGTTGCGCGAATATGCGCGTTGGATGGATTGCTTATTGCCAATGATTCCATGCGTTGCGCGCGCCTCTCTTCCCTCCCGATAACTGTGTCCGTTCAAAGACTTGAAGGTCTGGAGCGGATACGTTCTGCTGACCGTCAAACTCCCGCCCACGACCGTTCGGCGCTTTCGCTGGCAGGGCCGCCAAATCGCATCTAGGGTTGCGTGGCTGGCGATGTGCCAGCGACCCGCGAGCGGCGGTCACGCGCTCGCCCGTAGTAGCACTGGAAAAGAAATCAGGGATGGTTTTTGTGCTTGCGGCTGTTCTGCGCGCCACCGGGCGCGCCACTGATCCCTGCGTTTCGTTGTGTTCTCTCAAGGATAGAAAGATGAACAACGTACCGGTCATTTCCCCTTGCCAGCCCCTGAGGCAGGCCACTTGCGAAACACCCGACGTCCCGCCTGGCGGTTTCGGCTGAGGACACGCGCGGCCTCGGCGCATGGCGCCTGCGCCGTGCACCCGGACATCACCCTTGAACAGATCCCGACGGATCAGGTTGCTCGCCTGCCGGTGCTCCACAAGGCAGAGGCTGCCTGTCTGTCAGGTAAGGCGCCCCTTCTCGTCAGGGGGCGGTTTTGCAGCACCGATGAGGAAACCCTCGCTATGTCCCGTTCAACGGCCAACATCCCGCCTTACGGCGTCGCCATTCAAAGTGCGATCAAGCAAGGCGATGTGCAGCACATGAAGACGCTGTTGCAGCAACGCGACACCAGCAAGCCTGAAGCGCAAGACCTGAAAGACGCGTACGAAAAACTGGCCAGGGAAGTTTCCAGGCACGAAAAGTCCTGAAGCCATCAATCACATTGCAATGGAGGCAATCAACATGTCCGGATCCACTGAAAATGTCGGCCTGTTCCCGGTGAGCTATCGCATCGGCACCGGCGCTCCCGGTGCGCAGTCGCTGGCGCTGCACCTGCTGGTCTCGACACCCGATACGAAAGTCAACGGCACCGCCGCGATCACCCAGGCGACCAATCCGCCGCTCGACGTGCATTCCGACGTCTGGGGCGAGTACACCTACCTCACCGTGATGTCGCCCGGCGTCAGCAAGATTCTCGTGACGGCCCAGGGCAATCACGGCGGCCCAGGCGCCAACTCCCTCGATAACTTCGAGGTGCGGCTGGTGGTGGGCACTGACTGGCGCGAAGGTGTCGCCAACTATCGCTACTTCGATGGTCAACGCTGGCATGAGGTCAACAACGCCCCGGCGCATCTGGTGGAGTCGATACCTTCACCGTTCAATCCCGGCCCGGTGATCAACCCGCACCCACCGATCCTGCCGCTGTATGCCGCGCCGATTCAGAGCGCCATTGCCAGCGGTGATCTGGCGCAGATGAAAAATCTCGCCCGACTCGCCGAACAGCAACTGGAGCAACTGCCGAAATTGCGCGACGCACTGGACACCGCGAAGAAAGAGGTCAGCCGGCTGCAGAGCCGCTGAGTCAGGCCACTTGATTCACCATTCACTTCAGGGAGTAGCACCATGTCGATTGGACTTTTTCACACTCGTCTCTACATCAGCAACTCACTGCTTGGCGCACCGGTTCTGACCCTTGATCTGCTGGTCGACACCGCGCATAAACGGGTCAGCGGGATTGCCAGCGTGTTCCAGGCCACCTGGCCGACGGTCAATTTCCGGACTCAGGTCTGGGGCAGTTTTTCCGAAACCAAACTGACTGCAAACGTCGAGAACCACATCATCCTGACCCTTGACGGCGGTCCGAGCGGCCCGCTCAGCCAGATCGCCCAGACCTTCCACCTCAGAGGCATCCTGGGCGGCGACTGGGCCAGTGGTTTTGTCGATTATCGCTATGAAGAAAAGGGCCAGTGGCACGAGGTAAAGCACGTTGCGGTGCATCCGGCACCCAGCGAGCAACCGCACCCCACGCCGCATCCGCAACCCCTGTACGCCGTGGCCGTGCAGCAGGCGCAGGCCGGCGGCGATCTGGCGCAGCTCAGATCCGTGGTGCAACAGGCCGAGCAACAAGTGGCGCATGAGGGCGCCTTGCGCAGTGCGCTTGAGCATCTGAAAGCGGAAATCACGCGTCTGGAAACACGCTAACCGACCGGCCCCGGGCGCGATTGCACAGGATCGTGCCCGGGGCTTGTTCAACGGCGGTCAATTCCTTCGTAGCGCGCACAGGATGGTGCGCAAGGATTTCCCATGTCAGACGTGCGCCCTGCCCGTTATCTCAGCGACACCGATCTCAAACGCTACGTGCCGGTGCACGTGGTCTGGGAGATCACCCTGGCCTGCGACTTGAAATGCCTGCATTGCGGCTCCCGCGCAGGGCATCGCCGGCCTGACGAACTCAACACCCGCGAATGCCTGGACGTCATCGACTCGCTGGCCGCGCTCGGCACTCGCGAAATCACCCTGATCGGCGGCGAAGCCTATCTGCGCAAGGACTGGACACAACTGATCAAGGCCATTCACGACCACGGCATGTACTGCGCAATCCAGACCGGCGGGCGCAACCTGACCCCGGCGAAGATGCAGGCGGCGGTGGATGCCGGGCTCGACGGCGTGGGCATTTCCCTCGATGGACTTGCGCCGTTGCATGACGCGGTGCGCAACGTTCCCGGCTCGTTCGACAAGGCCGTGGACACCCTGCGCCGGGCCAAAGCCGCGGGGCTGGCGGTGAGCGTCAACACCCAGATCGGCGCCGCGACCCTGCCCGACTTGCCAGCGCTGATGGACACCATCATCGAACTCGGCGCCACCCACTGGCAGATCCAGATCACCGTCGCCATGGGCAACGCGGTGGATCATCCGGAGTTGCTGCTGCAACCCTATCAATTGCTCGAAGTGATGCCGCTGCTTGCGCGGCTGTATCGCGAAGGTGTCGACCGTGGCTTGCTGATGAATGTCGGCAACAACATCGGCTATTACGGCCCGTATGAACACCTGTGGCGCGGCTTCGGCGACGAGCGCGTGCACTGGACCGGTTGCGCCGCCGGCCAGACCGTTCTGGCGCTGGAGGCCGACGGTACGGTCAAAGGCTGCCCGTCCCTGGCCACCGTGGGTTTCTCCGGCGGCAATGTGCGCAACATGAGCCTGCACGACATCTGGCATTACAGCGAAGGCATGCATTTCGGGCGCCTGCGCTCAGTGGATGACATGTGGGGTTACTGCCGTGGCTGTTATTACAACGACGTCTGTCGCGGCGGCTGCACCTGGACTTCGCATTCGCTGCTCGGCAAACCCGGCAACAACCCCTATTGCCATTACCGCACCCTGGAGCTGCACAAGCGCGGGCTGCGCGAGCGCATCGTCAAGGTCGAGGATGCGGCGCAGAAATCATTTGCGGTCGGCCGCTTCGACCTGATCACCGAACGCATCGACACCGGCGAAAAAGTCAGCAGCGTCAGCGACAGCGGTCAGGTGATCAAACTGGCATGGATCAATCAGGGCCAGCAATCGCCGGAACAAGGCCGGATCGCCCCGCAACTGAGCCTGTGCCGCAGTTGCTTGCAGTACATCTATCCGCACGAGGTGATCTGTCCGCACTGCGCCGCCGATGTCGCCGCCGCCGAAGCCGAGCACCAGAGCAATCGCGCGCGGCAGCAGGCGATCATGAATACGCTGACCGGGCTGCTGGGCATTGCGCCCAGTCACCTGAGCTGATTGCATGAGGTCGGCGTCAGTCCTGAAATAGAAATTTCTCTTCCGTGTCCCGGGTTTTCCTGCCCGGGACAGCTCACCCCCTGCCCGCAAAGGCCCGTTTTAACTGGGTTAGGCCGTTCTGCTTCAGCAATTTGTATTCACATCCCAGCTTAATAATATTTTACCGATACCCCCCTCCTGCCTAGTCTGACCGCAAGCAAAACGGACAAGCCTGAAGCGATCCGAATCCACTTGCCTTGCCAGGAAGGATGTACAAATGAGCACTGAAACAATAAAAACAGACACGCTTGTCGTGGGCGCCGGACAGGCGGGTGTGGCGATGAGCGAGCACCTGAGCAAACTCGGTGTACCGCACCTGGTGCTGGAGCGCAGCCGCATTGCCGAACGCTGGCGCAGCGGGCGCTGGGACTCGTTGGTGGCCAACGGTCCGGCGTGGCACGACCGCTTTCCGGGGCTGGAATTCGATGATGTCGACCCCGATGGTTTCGCCCCCAAGGAGCGTGTGGCGGACTACTTCGAAGCCTACGCGAAGAAATTCAACGCGCCGATCCGCACCGGCGTCGAGGTCAAAAGCGTGGTGCGCAATGTCGGGCGTCCGGGCTTCACCGTCGAGACCTCCGAGGGCGTGATCGAGGCCAGCCGGGTGGTCGCGGCGACCGGTCCTTTCCAGCGCCCGGTGATCCCGCCGATTGCGCCGCACGACCCACGTCTGTTGCAGATCCACTCCGCCGACTATCGCAATCCGCAGCAACTGCCCGACGGCGCGGTGCTGGTAGTGGGTGCCGGTTCGTCCGGCGTACAGATCGCTGATGAGCTGCAGCGTTCCGGCAAGCAGGTTTACCTTTCGGTCGGCGCTCACGACCGTCCGCCGCGTGCCTATCGCAACCGCGATTTCTGCTGGTGGCTGGGGGTTCTCGGCGAGTGGGATCAGGCGGCGATGAAACCCGGCCGTGAGCACGTGACCATTGCGGTCAGCGGCGCGCATGGCGGACGCACCATCGATTTCCGGGGTCTGGCCCATCGCGGCATGACCCTGGTCGGCGTGACCGAGTCGTTCAATAACGGCGTGGTGACCTTCAAGCAGGACCTGGTCGACAACCTCAAACGTGGCGATGACAACTACCTCGCCTTGCTGGATGCCGCCGATGCCTACATCGAGCGCAACGGCCTCGACCTGCCGCAAGAACCTGAAGCGCGAGCGACCTATCCAGATCCGGAGTGCGTGAAAAATCCGCTGCTCGATCTGAATCTGGCCGAAGCCGGGATCACCTCGATCATCTGGGCCACCGGCTTCGCCGTGGATTATTCCTGGCTGCAAGTCGCGGCATTTGATGACAAGGGCAAACCGCAGCACCAGCGCGGCGTGTCCAGCGAGCCGGGGGTGTATTTCCTCGGCTTGCCATGGCAGTCGCGACGCGGTTCGTCGTTTATCTGGGGCGTCTGGCATGACGCCAAACACGTGGCCGACCACATCGCCACCCAGCGCAAATACCTTGATTACAAAGATGCCGAGCAGCGTGAAGCCGCCCTGCATTCGACCGCCAACACGAAAGCCGCCGACACCGTCGACGCTTGATTGCCTACTTTCGCGGCGGTGCTTCTGCGCCGCTGAATACCCAGTCTGGAGCTGTACATGAGCAAGCCAACTCACACCCGCATCCGTATGTTCAACACCAAGGACACTTACCCAAACCAGACCTTGGACAACGACCTGTGCCAGGCCGTGCGTGCCGGCAACACCGTGTATGTCCGGGGTCAGGTCGGCACTGATTTCGACGGCAATCTGGTGGGCCTCGGTGATCCGCGCGCGCAGGCCGAACAGGCAATGCGCAACGTCAAACAACTGCTGGAAGAAGCCGGCAGCGACATGAGCCACATCGTCAAGACCACGACTTACCTGATCGACCCGCGCTACCGCGAGCCGGTGTACCAGGAAGTCGGCAAGTGGCTCAAAGGCGTGTTCCCGATTTCCACCGGGCTGGTGGTGTCGGCACTCGGGCAGCCGCAGTGGCTGATGGAGATTGATGTGGTGGCGGTGATTCCCGAGTAATCAGACGCACCGCGTCGCGGCCATCGCTGGCAAGCCAGCTCCCACAGGTTTGAGGTGCTTACAGATTTTGTGACCAACCCAATAACTGTGGGAGCTGGCTTGCCAGCGATGAGGCCCACAAGGACAACAAATTCCTCGAAAGGAGTTAGACCATGACCTTTTCAATCGCAGCCCGTTGCCCCGAAACCGGCCAGTTCGGTGTCGCCATCAGTTCCTCCAGCATCGCCGTCGGTGCGCGTTGCCCGTGGCTGCTGCCGGGGGTTGGCGCGGTGTCGAGCCAGAACATCACCCTGCCGTCCCTTGGCCCGGAAGTCCTCGCGCTGATGGAACAAGGTCACGCGCCCGATGCGGCGCTGGACCAGGTGCTGACCCGCAACGGCTATAGCCAGTACCGGCAGATCACCGCGATCAACCACCTCGGCCAGACCGCGCATTTCAGCGGAGCGCAAACCCTCGGCGTGCACAACGCCGTGTGCGGCGAACAATGCGTGGCCGCCGGCAACATGCTCGCCGGGCGCGCGGTGATCGAAGCAATGGTCAGCGCCTTTGAAGACGGCGAAGGCCAATTGGCCGACCGTTTGCTCAAGGCCCTGCACGCCGCCCAGGCCCTCGGTGGCGAAGCCGGGCCAGTGCATTCGGCAGCGGTGGTGGTGGTCGGCGAACAGACCTGGCCGATCGTCAATCTGCGGGTCGACTGGGCCGACGAGAATCCGATCGGCGAGTTGCAAAAACTATGGGACGCCTATCAGCCGCAGCTGCAGGACTACATCGATCGCGCGCTCGACCCGGCCAAGGCACCGGGGTATGGCGTTGCCGGAGACGATCGATGAGCAGCAGCGTCGCTTTGCTCAAAACGCTGGTGGGGTTCGACACCACCAGCCGCGAATCCAACCTGCAGCTGATCGAGTTCGTGCGTGACTACCTCGCTGGCTTCGACGTGCCGTGCGAGCTGATCTACAACGCCGAGCGCAGCAAGGCCAATCTGTTCGCGACGATTGGCCCCGCCGGGCAACCGGGCATCGTGCTCTCCGGGCACACCGATGTGGTGCCGGTCGACGGCCAACCGTGGACCGTAGCGCCGTTCGAACTCAGCGAGCGTGACGGCAAGCTGTTCGGCCGTGGCACCGCAGACATGAAGGGCTACATCGCCTGCGTGCTGGCCTTGGTGCCGGCGCTGGTGCAAGCAACATTGCGCATGCCGGTGCACATTGCCCTGTCTTACGACGAAGAAGTCGGTTGCCTCGGCGTGCGCTCGTTGCTCGCCGAGCTGGAACAACGGCCAGTCAAACCTTTGCTGTGCATCATCGGTGAACCCACCGAACTGAAACCGGTGCTCGGCCATAAAGGCAAACTGGCGATGCGCTGCGACGTGCATGGTCATCCGTGCCATTCGGCCTACGCGCCGCTGGGGGTCAACGCCATCGAGTACGCCGCCGAGCTGATCGGCGAACTGGGGCGCATCGGCCAACAACTGAAGGCACCCGAGCAGCACGACAGCCGTTTCGATCCGCCCTACAGCACGGTGCAGACCGGCGTGATCAGCGGCGGCAAGGCCTTGAACATCGTCCCCGCCGATTGCCGCTTCGACTTCGAAATCCGAGCCCTGCCCTCGCAGGATCCGAGCCTGGTCGCGCAGCAGTTGCAGACCTACGCCGAGCAGCACGTGCTGCCACGCATGCGGGCGGTCAGCGAACACAGCGCGATTCGTTTCAGTGAGCTGTCGGCTTATCCCGGCCTGGCCACCGATGCGCAAAGTCAGGCGGCGGAGCTGATCGCGGCGTTCTGCGGTTCACGGGAATTCGGCACCGTGGCGTTCGGCACCGAGGGCGGGCTGTTCGATGCGGCGGGCATTCCCACCGTGGTCTGTGGTCCCGGCAGCATGGATCAGGGGCACAAACCGGACGAGTTTGTCAGTCGCGCGCAACTCGATGCCTGTGATGCGATGCTGCAACGGCTGCTGGCTTTTATCCGCGCTTGAAACACGGCTCGACGTACGTTCAGGCGTACAGTCGAGCCAATTCCTCCCGACAGTGATCGACGAACAACTGCACCGGTTTGGTCAGTTGCACCCGACGCAGCCAGGCGGCTGACAGGCCCGAACCGGTCACGGTTTCCGCCAGCGGCACGCACACCACTTTCTGTCCGTCGTAGGTGTACTCGCCGAACGGCCGGGTCACCAGAATCGAAAAGCCGAAACCGCGCCCGACCATGCCGCGCACCATCTCGATCGACGGTGAGCTGAAAACGATGTGCGGGGCCAGTCCGCGCTCTTCGAAGATGCTCACGAAATAGGTACGGCTCGGCACCACGTCGAGCAGGATCATCGGCTCAAGCACCAGATCGTGCAGCGAGACTTTCGCCTGTTGCGCAAAGCGGTGGTCGGCCGGCAGCAAGGCGTAAGGCTGCTGCGGGGGCATCAGCGAGGTGGTTTCGATGGTGCTGTCGAGGTCGTGCTCGAACAGCATCGCGACATCGATGCTGCCGGCGGTCAGTGCCTGCACCAGTTCCTGCTGTTCGCCGTCGCGAATACGGATTTCCACCCCCGGCCAACGCTGCTTGAACCCGGCGATCAGGCGCGGCAGGTACAACGGCGCGACGGTTTCGAAACAGCCGATATCGATCTGCCCGGAAACCACGTCGTTGTCCGCCAGCGCGTTCTGCTCGAACTCATGCGCCACCCGCAGCAACTCCAGCGCCTTGCGATAAAACCGCGAGCCACTGGGCGTCAGCGACACGCCTTGGGCGTGATGGCGGATGAACAGCTGCACGCCGAAGCTTTCTTCCAGATGCTTGATCGCCGTGGAGACCGACGGCTGGGCGATATAGAGCTTGCGCGAGGCTTCGGCCACGCTGCCGCAATCGGCGGTGGTGACGAAGTATTTGAGCTGGCGCAGGTTGTAGGCGGCCATGGAAAACCTCTGCAAGTAAGACGACGCTTTTGTGGTGAGGAGATTTGTCTGTGGTCAGGGCATTTGTCTGTAGTCAGGGGGTTCTGTGGTGAGGGGATTTATCCCCGATGGGGCGCGAAGCGGCCCCTGTTTCTAAAGTCAAAAGAGGGGCCGCTTCGCAGCCCATCGGGGATAAATCCCCTCACCACAAAACTGTGTAAATCCAGAAAAGAGCGAAGCCTGAACATACCGGAGCTACGCATTACACGCGGCATATATTTTTTAAGGTCTGAAGCAACAAACTTACTAATTTATCTATCCCGGGCCTTTGCACATGATCGCTTCAACAAGAAATGCGCCGTCCGTGTCGGCGCTTGCCGAAGTACGTCCACGTACTCATCCTTGCCTTGGAGTTCGTCATGTCCACCTCTGCAACAACATCCGCGCCGCTCATTGAAAAACACACGATAGGATACGTGCCCCCCGAAGATCGCCACGGAAAGGTCAGGGATCTGTTCACGCTGTGGTTCGGCGGCAACATTGCGCCGTTGCCCATCGTCACCGGCGCGCTGGGCGTGCAGTTGTTCCACTTGAATCTGGTCTGGGGCATCGTCGCGATTCTGGTCGGTCACCTGGTCGGCGGCGTGCTGATGGCACTGCACTCGGCGCAAGGCCCGCAGATGGGCATTCCGCAGATGATCCAGAGCCGCGCGCAGTTCGGCTCGCTCGGCGCGCTGCTGGTGGTGCTGATTGCCGGCGTCATGTACATCGGCTTCTTCGCCTCCAACATCGTACTGGCCGGCAAGTCGTTGCACGGCGTGGTCGACAGCGTGCCGGTGCCGGTCGGCATCGTCATCGGCGCCCTCGGTTCGGGGATCATCGGCATCATCGGCTACCGCTTCATCCACGTGCTCAACCGCATCGGCACCTGGGTGCTGGGGATCGGCATCGTCGTCGGCTTCGGCTACATCTTCACCCATATTCAAACCGATGACTTTCTCACCCGCGGCAGCTTCAACCTCTCCGGCTGGCTCGCCACCGTGTCGCTCGCCGCGCTGTGGCAGATCGCGTTTGCCCCGTACGTGTCCGACTATTCGCGTTACTTGCCGGCGGACGTGAAAGTCTCGTCGACATTCTGGACCACCTATCTGGGTTCGGCGCTCGGCTCGAGCCTGGCGTTCATCTTCGGTGCCGTTGCCGTGCTGGCAACGCCCGTGGGCATGGACACCATGGATGCGGTCAAACTTGCCACCGGCTCGATCGGGCCGCTGATGCTGGTGCTGTTCCTGCTCAGCGTGATCAGCCACAACGCCCTCAATCTGTACGGCGCGGTGCTGTCGCTGATTACCCTGGTGCAGACTTTCGCCTACCGCTGGATTCCGACCGCCAAGAGCCGTGCGGTGATCTCGATCATCGTGCTGCTGGCCTGCTGCTTCGCCGCCGTCGGCGCCTCGAAGGACTTCATCGGTCACTTCGTCGACATGGTGCTGGTGCTGCTGGTGGTCCTGGTGCCGTGGACCGCGATCAACCTGATCGACTTCTACGCCATCCACAAGGGCAAGTACGACATCCAGTCGATCTTTCAGGTCGACGGCGGCATCTACGGACGCTACAACCCGCAAGCGCTGCTGGCCTACGCAATCGGCATTGCGGTGCAGATCCCGTTCATGAACACCCCGCTGTACGTCGGCCCGGTGTCGGCGCATATCAACGGCGCCGACCTGTCATGGCTGGTGGGGCTGCTGGTGACCTCGCCGCTGTACTTCTGGCTGGCCAGTCGTGACAGCGCCTATCGGCGGCGGATGATGGGCGGCAAACTGGTGGGCAGTCTGTGACGATGTCCGCATGACAAAAGAAGGCCCGCCATGCGCGGGCCTTCTGCGTTGTGGTGTGGTATTTCCTGTGGCTGGACAGTCAGCCACAACACAGGGAATCCCATGTTGCGAATACTGGGCAAGGCCTCATCGATCAACGTGCGCAAAGTGCTGTGGACCTGCGCCGAACTGCAGATCCCGTTCGAGCGTGAGGATTGGCCTCGATCAGCAATTACAGAAGACTGGCGCCTATGTCAGTGGCGAACAGTTTTCCCTTGCCGATATCCCCATTGGGCTGTCGGTCAACCGCTGGTTCGAAACGCCGCTGGCGCATCCGGACTATGCCGCCGTCAGGGCGTATTACGAGCGTCTGAGCCAACGCGAAGGCTTTCGCCTGTATGGCAGGAACGGTACGCCGTGACGATCAAATCAGCAGATCTTCATAAAACGCGCCGAACGGGCGCTGCGGGTGGGCAATCTGGATTTCCAGAATCCACACCCCGGCATTCGGCGCCTGCTCGAAATCACCGAGATTGCCGCCTTTGTAAATCGCGTGAGGGAAGCCGCTGACGCGGTGGCCCTTGATATCGAGGTGCAGTACCCAACCCATGGTGTTGGCCTGATCGGTGGCGTAGCGGTACAACTCGACCCCGGACACGCCCTGGCGCCAGAACGCTTCGACCCGGTCAAACAACTCCTTGGCCGCCGCCGCGCAAGCCATCATTTCCGGATCGGAACCGGTGGTGAACGTCGCCCCGGCATCGCCTTCGTGCCCCTGCCAGACCACGCCCATGTCGATGAAGAAAATGTCGTTTTCACCCAGCACCGGATCGCCATCGGAGCGTTGCTTGAAAGTCTTCAGGGTGTTGGCGCCAAAGCGGATCAGCAGCGGATGCCAGATGCGGTCCATGCCCAGTCCGGCGAGGATCTGCTTGCCCTGCTCCTGGGCTTCGGATTCGCGCATGCCGGGCTTGATCACCTGGGCGATGGCATCGACGGCCTGCCAAGTCAGATTCTGCGCGTGACGCATGGTTTCCAGCACAAACCGCTCACCGACTGCTTCTTTACCGCTCAGGGCTGCACTCATTTGCTTGTTCCTCATGGCTACGCTGTATAGTTTTTTATATTGCGAAACGCCGATCAAGATACAGCCATGACACAACGTGTCAATTACTCTTCTGCACGCACCACGCCGCGCTCTTCCAGCAAACGCACGAACATACCCAAGCTGCGCGACACCGTACCCCGGCGCCACACCAGCCACGTCGTCAGATAACGGAAATCCGCCGCCAGCGGCCAGACGCTGACCGTCGCACTGCCGGGCATGCTCTGCAGCATTTTGCGCGGCATCAGCGCCAGCCCGGCCCCGGCGCTGACGCAGGCGAGCATGCCGTGATACGACTCCATCTCGAAAATCTTGCCCGGCACAGCGGCGTCGGTGCTGAACCATTTTTCGAAGTGGTGACGATAGGAACAGTTGGAGCGGAACGCGTAAATGTTTTCGCCATTCACGTCCGCCGCACGCTGCACCGGGGCGTGATTGAGCGGTGCGATGATGACCATTTCTTCTTCGAACGCCGGCACGCCTTCCAGCGCCGGGTGCAGCACCGGGCCATCGACGAACGCCGCCGCCAAGCGCCCGGCCAGCACGCCATCGATCATCGTTCCGGACGGGCCGGTGGACAGGTCCAGATCGACCTTGGGATGCAACTGGTTGTACGCCGCCAGCAGTTCGGGAATGCGTACTGCGGCGGTGCTTTCCAGCGAACCGAGGGGGAATGCACCCTGCGGCTCTTCACCGGCGACCGTGGCCCGCGCCTCCCGCACCAGATCGAGAATGCGCCGGGCGTATTCGAGGAAGCTCCAGCCAGCCGGCGACAGGCGCAGACGGCTTTTCTCGCGAATGAACAGGTCGACGCCCAGGTCCTGCTCCAGCTGTTTGATCCGCGTGGTCAGGTTCGACGGCACGCGATGTATCTGCGCCGCCGCCGCACTGATGCTGCCGTGCTCGGCAACGGCCTTGAAGATTTCCAGCTGCACCAGATCCACAGTCATTCTCCAATCGTGAAGGAATCGATCTTTATTATTCAGTTTCCAGAAAACAAACGCCACCCTACTCTAGGCCCATCCACTGAATTCGCAGGAGCCAGCCATGAGCCAGATTTCCAGCCAGACCCACGCCATCTCGATCAACCCCGCCACCGGCGAACAGATCGGTCACTACGCCTTTGAATCCGCTGAGGCCCTCGACGCTGCGCTGACCCGCGCCGCATTCGGTTTCTCGAAGTGGAAACGCAAGCCGCTGCAGGATCGTTCCCGCGCCCTGACTGCGCTGGCCGGTGCCCTGCGCGACAGCGCCGAAGCCATGGCAACCATGATCACCCAGGAAATGGGCAAGCCCATCGCCCAGGCCCGTGGCGAAATTGAAAAATGCGCCAAGCTCTGTGAGTGGTACGCCGAAAACGGTCCGGCCATGCTCAGCGCCGAACCGACTCAGGTCGAGGGTGGCAAGGCGCGCATCGAGTACCGTCCGCTGGGCCCGATCCTCGCGGTGATGCCGTGGAACTTCCCGATCTGGCAAGTGCTGCGCGGCGCGGTACCGGCGCTGATCGCCGGCAATACTTACGTGCTCAAACATGCGCCGAACGTGATGGGCAGCGCCTACCTGCTGCGCGATGCCTTCAAGAACGCCGGCTTCGCGGACGGCGTGTTTGAAGTGATCAACGTCACCCCCGAAGGCGTTTCGACCGCCATCGCCGACCCGCGCATCGCCGCCGTGACCCTGACCGGAAGCGTACGCGCCGGCATGGCCATCGGTGCTCAGGCCGGTGCCGCACTGAAAAAATGCGTGCTGGAACTGGGCGGTTCCGACCCGTTCATCGTGCTCAATGATGCTGATCTGGATGAGGCCGTGCAGGCTGCCGTCATCGGGCGCTATCAGAACTCCGGCCAGGTCTGCGCCGCCGCCAAGCGCCTGATCATCGAAGAAGGCGTGGTCGAAGAGTTCACCCGCAAATTCGTCGAGGCCACGCGTCAACTGAAGGTCGGCGATCCGCTGTCCGCTGACACCTATATCGGCCCGATGGCACGTTTCGATCTGCGTGACGAACTCGACCAGCAAGTGCGCGACACCCTCGAAGAAGGCGCGACCCTGCTGCTCGGCGGTGGCAAGGCCCAAGGCCCGGGCAACTACTACGAGCCGACCGTGCTGGCCGATGTCACCGACCGCATGACCTCGTTCAAACAAGAGCTGTTCGGCCCGGTCGCGTCGATCATCACCGCCCGCGATTGCGCCCACGCCGTGGCTCTGGCCAACGACAGCGACTTTGGCCTGACCGCCACGATCTACACCGCCAACGTACAACTGGCCCAGCAACTGACCAGCGAACTGGACACCGGCGGTGTGTTCATCAACGGCTACTCCGCCAGCGACCCGCGCGTGACCTTCGGCGGCGTGAAGAAAAGCGGTTTCGGTCGCGAGCTGTCGCACTTCGGCGTGCGTGAGTTCTGCAACGCGCAGACGGTGTGGCTGGATCGCAAATAACACCGCCCCCTGTAGGAGCTGCGGCACGCTGCGATCTCTTGATTTTGATTTTCCAGATCAAGATCAAAAGATCGCAGCCTCGTTTCACTCGACAGCTCCTACAGGGTTTTACGTCGTGCGTTGATTGCGCGAGCGCAATGACCCCAGGGCTTACAGATATTTCAGCCAGGCGATGTCGCGACGCCGCGATTTCAGCGCAGAGAACCAGCGTACCGCCGGGTACAGTGCCAGCGCCAACAGCAGTGACACGAGCCAGATTGCCGCTACTGAATCGAAGCCGAAATAGCTACCGTGGTTAAGGCCGAACAGCGCCACGGCAATCAGATACAGCACCTTCAGCACGTACAGGTGCAGCAGATAGAAGAACATCGGCGCCGAACCGAAGACCGTCAGCCAGTGAATCCAGCGGCGCGTCTGCCGCCGTTCGAACACCCGCAATAACAGCAACCCGATGCTCACCGTCAGGGTGATGAACAGCAGCGATGGCGGGTACTTGGTGATGTTGAAAAACGCCATCAGCGTTTGCACGGTCGTGTCTTCAACCGCCCAAGGCTTTTCGCCATAAGCGTTGATCAGCCGCAGCCCGACGAAGCCCAGCAGACCGGCGATACCGCCCAGCAACAGAGCCTGCTGACGGCTCCAGGCATCAGCCCCGCGGGCGAACCACGGGCCCAGTGCATAACCCAGACCGATCACGCCGATCCACGGCAACAGCGGGTACGAAGTGCGCAAGCGCAGACTGTCACCGACCTCGATCCAGCCCCGGTCATGCAGGATCGCCCATGGCACATGCAGTGCCGACTCCGGCGAAAAATGCAGCCCATCCAGCAGGTTATGCCCGGCAATGATCGCCAGACTCAGCGTCAGCAACAGCCAGCGCGGCAACCAGACCAGCAGCGACAGCGCGATCATGCTCAGGCCAATCGCCCAGATCACCTGCAGATAGATCACGCTCGGCGGCAACTGAAACGTCCACGCGAAGTTCACCCAGGTGAATTCCAGCAGCACCAGAAACAGCCCCCGCTTGAACAGGAAGGCGCTGACATCGGCCTTGCCCGCGTACTTTTCGCTGAACAACCACGCAGACAGCCCGGTCAGCAACACGAACACCGGTGCGCACAGATGCGCCAGGGTGCGACTGAAAAACAACGCCGGCTCGGTGTTGGCGATGTCCATCGGATCGGACACCTGACGGTGCAACAGGAACGTCTCACGCACGTGATCCAGCAGCATGAACAGGATCACCAGACCTCTCAAGGCATCAATGGACAGCAAACGACCGGTCGGCGGCGGATTGGAACGAGCACAGGTAATCGTCATGGACATTTCGCCATCGAGTCAATGAATCAGGGGTCGCAACGGCGAGCCTCAGCAAAAATTCGCGTTACTCTATAACATAAAAAGTCGATCCCCAAGCCAATCGACATTTGCCCAATCACGTCAGGCTTCTATAGTGATCAGGCGCCCCCCGCCCTTTGCGCCAGCTGTCGAGCGTTGCCCATGACTTCAACCGAACACCTGATCATCTGCGAGCATTGCGATTGCGTGTATGAAAAAGTCGTGCTCGGCAAACACCAGAAAACCCTCTGCGTGCGCTGTGGCGGTGTGCTGCAGCGTTATAACGGCTTGACCGTCGAACAGCGGCTGGCCTTGACGTTCACCGCCGCCATGCTGTGGCTGTTCGCCAATTTCTACCCGGTGATGAGCATCAGCATGAAAGGCCTGAAGAACAGCGCGACGCTGTGGGATTCGGTGCTGGCCTTGAGTCAGGGACCGATCACGTTCATGGCGATGGTCGCGGCGATTTCGATCATCATCGCCCCGGCCTTTCAATTGGTGCTGTTGATCTGGGTGTTGAGTTACGCACTGTCTTCTCGGCGGGCACCGGGATTCAAGCTGTGCATGCGCTGGCTGGAAACCCTGCGCCCGTGGAGCATGCTCGAAGTGTGTCTGCTGGGGGCAATGGTGGCGGTGTTCAAACTCGCCGGACTGCTGGATGTGCTGCCGGGCATCGGTCTGTTCGCCCTGGCGGTGCTGAGCCTGATGATGATCCGCATTGCCGGCCGCGACATTCGTGATCTGTGGGACATTCTATGAAGCGACCGGCGACCGCCAGCGAATTGAATCTGTGCCTGTGCCACAGCTGCGGGCTGGCCTGCGACATGACCGACGAACCGCACGAATGCCCGCGCTGCGATGCACCGCTGCATCGGCGCAAGACCAACTCCCTGGCGCGCACCTGGGCCTATCTGTTTGCCGCGCTGGCGTTCTACGTGCCGGCCAATCTGCTGCCGGTGATGAACACGGTGATGCTCGGCAACGGCGCCGACAGCACGATCATGAGCGGCGTGCTGGAGTTCTGGGAGGGCGGCGCGTGGGACATCGCACTGATCATTTTCATCGCCAGCATCGCGGTGCCGGGGATCAAATTCGTCGCCCTGTCGCTGCTGCTGATCACCGTGCAGCGGGGCAGCGACTGGGCGCGCCGTGAACGTTCGAAGCTGTACCGTTTCGTCGAGCTGATCGGCTACTGGTCGATGCTCGACGTGCTGGTGGTCGCCCTGGTCGCGGCGCTGGTGAAGTTCCAGGCGCTGGGCGATATCGAACCACGCCCGGGCATCCTGTTTTTCGGCATGGTGGTGGTGTTCACCATGCTCTCGGCGATGAGTTTCGACCCACGGCTGATCTGGGACAATGCCCCGGACGACGAACCGCTCAGCGACGCACCACCTCAAGCAGCACCTGCAACGGATGGCGCAGCGCCCGATCCGACTGGCGCTTGACCTGACTGCGGCAGGAATAACCGGTGGCCAGCGCTTCGCCCTGCTCCGCCGGCGCCTCGACCTGCCGCGCCCAGGATTGCTCGTATATCACTGCCGAGGTTTCACGGTTGCGTGCTTCATGGCCATAGGTGCCGGACATGCCGCAGCAACCGGTCGCCTGCGTCGCCAGTTTCAATCCGGCCCGTTCGAAGACCTGTTCCCACTGGCGAGTGGCGGCCGGCGCGTTGGTTTTCTCGGTGCAGTGCGCCAGCAGCCGGAATGACTGCGGCGCGTCGGCACCAGGCTGCTCCGGCATCACCTTGAGCAACCATTCCTGCACCAGTGCAACTTCCGGGCATTCCAGCATGCCGGGCACTTTCTGGTATTCCTGGCGATAGACCAGCGTCATGGCCGGATCCAGCCCCAACAACGGCACGCCGATGTCGGCCAGCTCTCGCAGTTGCCGCGCATTGCGCAGTGCCGCGCGGTTGAACGCCGACAGGAAGCCCTGCACATGCAGCGGCTTGCCATTGGCACTGAACGGCGCCAGATACACCTGATAGCCCAGTCGTGAAATCAACTCCAGCAGATCCGCCAGCAGCGGCGCCTCGAAGTAACGAGTGAAGGCATCCTGCACCAAGACCACACTGCGCTCGCGCTGGGCCGGGGTCAGCGCCGACAGTGTCGAGACCGTCGCTGGCTGCACCTTCCAGCGACGCAGCGCAGCGTGAAAATCAAAGCGGCTGAGCAACGGCACATCGACCATGCCACCAAGGCGCTCCAACTGTTGGCGCACGAACGCAGCGCCCATCAAACCGTTGTACAGCGCCGGAATCCGCGCCATGTACGGAATGCTGTACTCCAGCGAAGCAATCAGATAATCCCGCGCCGGGCGCAGATAACGGCTGTGATACAGCTCCAGAAACCGCGAACGAAACTCCGGCACATTGACCTTGACCGGGCACTGCCCCGCGCAGGATTTGCACGCCAGGCAGCCGGCCATGGCGTCATACACTTCATGGGAAAAGTCTGCACTCTGCCCACGGCTGTTGCGCCAACGGGTCCACAGGTTGCGGAAAAACGCCGGACGACGAATCGCATCGGACAGCACATCCACCCCCGCCTCGCCCTGCAAACGCAGCCATTCGCGGATCAACGATGCGCGGCCCTTGGGCGATTGCGCACGCTCGCGGGTGGCTTTCCACGATGGGCACATGGCGTCGTCGGTATCGAAGTTGTAGCAGGCGCCATTGCCGTTGCAATGCAGGGCCGCGCCGTAGCTTTGCCAGACCTTTTCGTCGATCTGCCGGTCGAGTTCGCCGCGCAGGGTCACTTCGTCGATCTTCAACAGCTGCGCGTGCGTGTTGGCCGGGGTGGCGATCTTGCCCGGGTTGAACTGGTTGAACGGGTCGAACGCGGCTTTGAGTGCCTGCAACGCCGGGTACAGCTCACCGAAAAACGCCGGCGCGTATTCCGAGCGCAGGCCTTTGCCGTGCTCACCCCACAACAGGCCGCCGTAGCGCTGAGTCAGCGCCGCGACACCGTCGGACACCGGACGCACCAACGCCGCTTGCTGTGGATCCTTCATGTCGAGAATCGGCCGCACATGCAGCACGCCGGCATCGACATGGCCAAACATGCCGTACTGCAAACCGTGGCTGTCGAGCAGTTCGCGCAGTTCAGCGATGTATTCGGCCAAGTGCTGCGGTGGCACTGCGGTGTCCTCGACAAACGGCTGCGGCCGCGCTTCGCCGGCAACGTTGCCGAGCAGGCCGACGGCGCGCTTGCGCATGCCATAGACCTTGTTCACCGCCGCTTGGCCGACCGCCAGGGTATGGCCGAGGCGTTCGACGGTGGTGTCGCTGCTCAAGTGTTCGAGGAAGGCTTCGACCCGGCGTTGCAGATCTTCAGGATCGTCGCCGCAGAACTCCACCAGGTTGATCCCCAGTGTCGGCCGCTCGGCGCTTTCCGGGAAATATTCGGCGACGCCATGCCAGACGATGTCCTGCATCGCCAGCAGCAACACCTTGGAATCCACGGTTTCAATCGACAGCGGCTTGAGCGCCATCAGCGCCCGGGCATCGCGCAACGCATCCATGAAACCGGCGTAGCGAATGTTCACCAGCATCGTGTGTTTGGGGATCGGCAGAACGTTGAGCTTCGCCTCCACCACAAACCCCAGCGAGCCTTCGGCGCCGCACAGCACGCTGTTGAGGTTGAAACGATTGTCGGCCTCACGCAGGTGCGCCAAGTCGTAGCCGGTCAGGCAGCGGTTGAGATCAGGGAAGCGTTGCTTGATCAGCTCGCCCTGCTCATCAATGATCTGCCGCGCACAGCGATAGACTTCACCGACCCGGTCTTCACGGGCACACAACGCTGTCAGGTCGTCCTCCGCCAGCGCTGCACCGTGCAGGCGTTCACCGCCGCGCAGAATCATGTCGAGTTCCAGCACGTGGTCGCGGGTCTTGCCGTAGGTGCAACTGCCCTGGCCGCTGGCGTCGGTGTTGATCATGCCGCCGACGGTGGCGCGGTTGGAGGTCGACAGCTCCGGGGCGAAAAACAGCCCGGCGGATTTCAGTGCGGCGTTGAGCTGATCCTTGACCACCCCGGCCTGCACCCGTACCCAGCGCTGCTCGACGTTGATTTCCAAGATGCGGTTCATGTGCCGCGACAGGTCGACGACGATGCCATCGGTCAGCGACTGACCGTTGGTGCCCGTGCCACCGCCGCGCGGAGTGATCACCACTTGCTGATAAGCCGGTTCGGCGATCAGCCGAGCGACCCGCATCACATCCTCGCCATCCATCGGAAACACCGCCGCTTGCGGCAGGCGCTGATAGATCGAATTGTCGGTGGCGAGCACTACGCGGCTGGCGTAATCGGCACTGATCTCACCACGAAAGCCACTGGCTTTCAGGGCTTTGAGGAACTGTTGGTAATCAGTGGTCAATGCGGTGGCGGGCGACAGCTGGGCAATCATGGGTCGGGAAATCTCGGTCAATATCGGGCCGTGTGGCGGTGAACAGTTGTGCGCAATGAATGATTGCGTCACGCTCCCGCCATCTCATGGTGCTTATGTTCATTGCTTGGTGCTATCGGGACAAACGTAAAATCGCCCCGTAATCCATGACTAAAACGAATGAATCCGCGAACCCTCACCCCTTCCATGTCGTTATTGCTGGCCTTCGAGGCCGCTGCACGCCATGAAAGCTACACCCGCGCCGCCCACGAACTGTCGCTGACGCAAAGCGCGGTCAGCCGGCAGGTGCAGATTCTGGAAAAGATGCTCGGCATGCGCCTGTTCAGCCGCGAAGGCCGGCAAGTGGTTTTGACCGATGTCGGGCGCATGTATCAGCGCGAACTGGCCGAAGCCCTCGGGCAGATCCGCAGCGCGACGTTGCAGGCCATGGCGTTCGGTTCGGGCATTCACAGTTTGCGTCTGGCGACGCTGCCGACCTTCGGCTCGAAATGGCTGCTGCCACGGCTCAAGGACTTCTACACCGCGCACCCGGGCATGACCGTGCACTTGCATTCGCGCATTGAAGCAATCGACTTCGACACCAGCGAAATCGACGCCGCGATCTGTGTCGGCGGCGGTGAATGGCCCGGCCTCAGCGCCCTGCCACTGCACACTGAGGAACTGGTGGTGATCGCCAGCGCGCAGTTGTCGACGGCCGAACGCGACGACGCCGAACAGCACATCGCCGGGCAGTTGCTGCTCAATGTCAGCAGCAATGCCCAGGCGTGGGCGGAATGGTTCACCCATCATGGTTTGCCACACCGCAGCATGCGCATCGGCCCGAGCTTTGAAATGACCTCGCACCTGATTCAGGCGGTGCGGGCGAATATTGGCGTCGGGCTGGTGCCGCGGATTCTGGTGGAGGATGAATTGCTCAACGGCGAACTGCTGCAATTGGGGGAGCCGATCACCAGCCGGCGCAGCTATTACCTGGTGTATCCGCCGCGCAATGAGGCGTTACCGTCATTGAAAGCGTTCAGGGACTGGTTGGTGGATACGCTGTGAACAGCAGCAGTGCTTTTTTAAAGGTGGAGGCGCACTCGGCCCCTTCAACAGTGGACTATCCAACGGTTTTCCGTCTGGCCCAAAGAACAGGTGTTCATATTTCTTTGGCATTGGTTGTGGTGCGCGGGCGCTCATAATCAATCCTCTGATGCCGGGCTGAATTCAACCCATTTAACCTTCGCGGAATCTATCAACAAATATTCGGCGCCAAAAGGCGCCACATTGCCATCTTCATGCAGCCAACGCGGCTTATGGATCACGAACTGACCGTTGGCTGATTCCGGCGGCCACTCGGCCGGCCAACCAAGTACGCGCCTTTCGTCATGCAAATGCAGGGTAATGAGTCGATCAAGTTGGGCGAATGCGCAGAACCATTCGCTTGGGTAAGAAGATTGTTTCGTTACGTTTCTGCTACGCAACCAACCATGTAGCTTGTCATTGGTCGCCAGACAACAGGACAGCAATCCAAGTACCAGCGAACAAAAGAATGCCCAAGACGTCTGCGCCTTGCCATCCCATATTCCTACGGAAACCCCCTTCATCCCCACCCACAAAAGGATCTCGCCAATACTTGTTACCACCCCATGAATCACAAACGTAAAAATCAACGCCTGCACAATCTGCCCAAACGTATCAGGTCGCTTGAATGAAGTGAGCGTGTAGAAAATCCAGGTCGAGACAAGTCCGGGAATCAGATACTGCAACAACGGAATAACTTCTTTGACCAGATCATCCATGATCCGTGGCTCCTTTAAAGGCATGCCCCACTGGTTACCGGGCAGCACTCAAAAGCCTAGCGCACACTGGAAAACGCCTCGTGCCGATCTGTCACAACGCATTTCGCAAATTCACAAAGCAAAAAAGCAGAAACCATTGCTCCGGTTTCTGCTTTTCTGGCGGCGGGTTCTGCAGCTGAGGCTGTGCTTTACAGGCAGTCACGCACCGATTTGCGCAACGACCCGGACTTGGCCCATGGCGGTCCCTGATACAGGGAAACCCGGCTGCCGTCCTTGTACTTGATGATGTCAAGAATCTCGTCGGCGGTAACAATGCTCGGTGCCGTGATCCGGTAACCATTGGAAATCGCGGTCTGCGTGGTCTTCGGAATGTCCTGCTGCCACAACGGCAACAAGCACGCGGCATAGTCTTTAGGCGCCTTGGTGGTGGTCTTGCTGAGATTCGGCTCGCCCGGAACCAGCGATGCTGGCAATGAGCAACCCGCCAGCAATGCCAACGCCAAACTCCCGATCCATATCCGCATGGTGTTTCCCTGTTTTGAAAAAAAGCGAATGTAACGTGTAACCGGATGTACATCCAGCGCGACGCCTCGCCCACAAGGGGGATTGGACAAATATTTACATGCATCCAGCCCGATGGCAGACGAGCTGCGCATCATCGCTGAAAAATGCGGCTACTCTGTTTTACCGAGAATGTTCCGGAGGTGATCATGCGGCTCAATGAATACGAACACGAACTTCAACGCGACCTGCAAGCCGTTGCATCGGATCTGAGATGGTCGGCGGTCGACCTCAAGCGCATCGCCGAACAGCTGCGCAAGAGCGGCAATGAAGCCGATGCCCAAGCGGTTCTGAGGTCTTGTGAGGTGCTGCAAAGTGATGAAGAACGCTTGCAGTCCTATGCCAAGGAAGTGAAGACGCGCTCCATCAGCCGGATCAAGGTTCACTGATCCCCCTGCCCTCGACAAAAGCCCCGGTCATCACCGGGGCTCTTTCGTTACATCTGCTTCAATTTGCAGTGTGACTTCGCGCTCGCGCCGAGCGTTGTCTGTAACCCGGCAACGCAGCGGCGTAGGCCAGCGCTTCCTCTCTGCGACCAAACGATGCCAGCCGGTCGCCTTGGGTACAAACCCGCCAAGGGCCGTTATTCACGCTGAGTACGTCGTAGCCGTTCATGTGCATTTTGTTCAGAACAGGAATGCTCATGGGTACCTCCTTTTTGCTGACGGTGGTTTCAGCTGAGCTTTTTTACCTTACACCCTGTTGTCGCGGATGTGCCGACCGGGTGTCGCGACAGTCATGTGCCAAGGCTCTGGCACTTTCCGCCTCGCCACACGCTCAAAACCTTGACGGAACCTTTGAATCCGGGCCCGGCTCGAATATTGCAGTTTTATTTCATTTATGTGACACGCAACAAACAGGTAACAGATGAAAGTACGCGCAACCGTCATTTGCGAGCAGGATCGACACGTTCTGCTGGTCCGCAAACCCCGCTGTCGCTGGACACTGCCCGGCGGCAAGGTCGAGCCTGGGGAAACCAAAGCCGGGGCGGCGACGCGCGAGCTGCAGGAAGAAACGGCACTGAATGCCGAGCAAATGTTGTATCTGATGGAACTGCACAGCGGCAGCACCCAGCATCATGTCTACGAGGCTTCGGTGCTCGACCTTGAGCCGTTGCGCCCGCAAAACGAGATCATCGAATGCATCTGGCATCCGCTGGACGCGGTGCAGAATCTGCCCACCAGCGACGCGACCTTGCGCATCGTGCAGGCATTTCAACGACGCTTGTGAGGTTTCAACCGGCAAACGCCCGGCGCCCGGCGCTGATTTCCGTGCGCAATTCGCCGATGAAGTTGGAAAGATCGCGGATCGTCACCAGATGCTCCGGCGAAACCCCATTGAGCAACAACTCGACTCGCCCGGAGTCAGGCTCATAAACCTTGATCCGCAGCAGTCCCTGCTCCACTTGTGTGCATTCGCATTCAAGCGACGGAAAGCCGGACTCGACAATCCGGCAGATGTCGGCAATGGCTAACATGGGTACACGCCTCGCAGGCGTTGAGTCGGTCGACCCGTTGAGCATAGATGAGCCATCAGCAACCTGCCGCCCCGGCAATTGCCAACCCGCTCACATATTTGACCCCGCCTCAATGCGCGTCGTGATCCCAGATCCAGTTCCAGATGCCCGGCAACTGCACCGGCTGCGAACTCTGCTGAACGGTGCGCGCCAGCGCCGCTTTCTGCAGCGCCGCGTGATCGTCGTAGAACGCTTTGTCCGCCAGCCTCACGCCCGTGGCGGCGGCGCTGTCGAGGAGGATCTGCAGGTATTCGCGAGTATGTCGCGCGGTGTAACGGTTGAGGTCATGAAAGGTCACCACCACCGGAATGACGCCGTCCACGGTTGGTAATTCGCCGCGGGCAATGCGCTCGCGGACTTCCGATAGCTGGCGCAGCATATTCGCCCGACGTCGGGGGCTGGCGTTGAAGCCCCAGATCTTGCCGTCATTGGCGCTCAAATCGGTCAGCAACACATGCAGACCGTGTTGCTGATAGGCGGCGAACGTGCGTTTGTCGTAATTCCAGAAGGGCGGACGCAGCAGGATCGGCGCGGTTCCGGTGATCGCGGCGATATCGGCGGTGCCGTTGCTCAATGACTGCTCCAGCTCTTGCGGGTCGAGCGAGCGATGGTTGGTGTGCCAATGGGTGGCGGTGTGAAATCCGAGGATGTGCCCTTCGGCGTATTCGCGTCGCATGATGCCGCGGCCAATCTCACTGTTGCCGGCGCGGGGCGCGCGGGTCTGCACGAAGAACACCGCTTTGATGTCCGGTTGCACCGGATTGTCCTTGAGGCTGTCGAGCACTGTCGCCGACGGGTTCCACAAGCTCGAAGCGCTGGGGCCGTCATCGAACGTCAGCAGAAACCGTACCGGCGCCTGGGCCTTGAGCCGGGTTTCGGTCTGCGCGGTCATTTCGATCGGCGCGGCAATGCAGCCGGCCAGCCCGAACGCGATGGCCGCTGCACAGAGAAGATTGAACGCGTATTTCATGTTTTGCCTTGCGCCTGACCGTTGCGGTCCTGTTGTCGTCCGGCAAAACTCCCTCGCCCTGATCCATCCCTGCGCCCGGCTATTCGAGCCAGCGTTGGATAGGGTACACAGGCTTTGGTTCCGGCGCTCGCTCAGTCCGCCAATGCCTGTTGAAACGAGGTGTCGATGATCCCGGCAGTGGCCAGCGGCGCCGGCAAGGCCTTGACCTTGAACAGGAAGTCGGCGGTGCTTTGCAGGTCGGCGGCGGCCTGTCGATCCACCGGCCCAATGCTCATGTGCGCCTGGCGCAACCAGTGCCGCGACACCTGCTGATCGAGATTGGCCTTCTTCGCCCACAGATCCGCATATTCATCGGTGTGGCTGTCGACCCACGCCCGCGCCCGTTTCAAACGCTCGAGAAAATCGGCAATCGCCGCACGCTTGCTGTCGATCGACGGCGCCGACGCGGCAATCGCGCTGAGGCCCGGCATCAGGTTTTTCGCCGTGAGAATCGGCCGCGCACCGGAGAACACGATTTGCTGGGAGATGTACGGTTCCCACACCGGGAAAGCGTCGATGCTGCCCTGTGGCAATGCCGCCGCAGCGTCAATCGGCATCAGCTTGACGAAGTCGACGTAGTTTTCCGGCAGACCGCCCTGCTCCAGGGCGCGCAAGGTCAGCTGCTGGCTCCACGCGCCAGGCCAGTAGGCGACTTTTTTACCCTTCAGATCAGCAATGGTTTTCACCGGAGAATCCTTCGGCACCAGCAAGGCGATGGTGTCCGGGTTCTGCCGCGATACCCCGATCAGCTTCACCGGCGCCTGTTTGGCAGCAAGAAACAGAAAGCCCGAATCACCGAGAAAGCCCAGATCCAGCGAGCCGGTCTGCAATGCCTCGGCCAGTGGTGCAGCGGCCTGGAAATGTTTCCAGTCGACGCTGTACGGCGCGTCTTTCAACACGCCGGAGGCCTCGATCGAGGCGCGGATGTTGTAGTAGTTCTGATCACCGACGTGCAGGACCAACGGCTCGGCGGAGTAGGCAAGCGGTGAGCTGAACAGTCCAGCAGTCAGTGTGATACGCAAGAATTTGGAGAGCTTCATGTCGGGTCCTGCAATGGGATTTTGCATAGACGATAACGCTCTTGATCGGCGCTTTTTAAATTCGATTAATGCATAAGCTCAGCACACCGAATGCTCACTGTTCGCTGCGCAACAGTGCGATACCAGCGTGTTGTCCCAGCAACAGTTGAAAGCCGTCAAACCCGGCAAAAACCCCGTAAACATTGGCTGGTACGCACATGGCACAGAGCCTGCAATATTCCATTCATGCAGGAAGCAGCCATTGAAAATATATTTTTGGACATAAAAAACAGTGCCTTTGCCGGAGCGCCGCCATGACATCCTTCTCACCTTTTTTCCGCCTCAAAACGCTGCTGGTTGCCAGCGCCATGGCGCTAAGCCTGCAACCGCTGGCTCACGCCACCGAAACGGTGCCCGCCGAAGTTCATCTGGACTACGCCTACTACTCACCGGTCAGCCTGGTGCTCAAGCATTTCGGCTTCCTCGAAAAAGCCCTGCCGCAGACCAAAGTCAGTTGGGTGCTCAGCCAGGGCAGCAACCGTTCGCTGGAATATCTGAATAGCGGCGGCGTCGATTTCGCCTCCAGCGCCAGCCTTGCTGCAGTGCTGAGCCGCGCCAACGGCAGCCCGATCAAATCGGTCTACGTTTACAGCCGCGCCGAATGGACTGCGCTGGTGGTGCGCAAGGATTCGCCGTACCAGAGCGTCGCCGACCTCAAAGGCAAGAAAATCGCCGCCACCAAAGGCACCGATCCCTACCTGTTCACCCTGCGCAGCCTGCAACAGGCCGGGCTGAAGAAAGACGACGTGGAACTGGTGCACCTGCAACACCCGGACGGCCGCACCGCGCTGGAAAAAGGTGATGTGGACGCCTGGGCCGGACTCGATCCGCACATGGCCGCCAGTCAGGTGCAGGCCGGTTCGCGTCTGCTGTACCGCAACCCGGCGTTCAACAGTTACGGCGTGGTCAGCGTCACCGAGCAGTACGCCAAGGAGCATCCGCATACCATCGACACGGTGATCAAAGCCTACGAGCAGGCGCGACAATGGGCGCTGCAAAATCCCGACGAGTTCGCCGCCCTGCTCGCCAAGGAATCCGGCCTGCCGCTGGACGTGGCCAAACTGCAGTTGTCGCGCACCGACTTGAGCAGCCCGCAACTGACCGCCAACGACGTGCAGGCGTCCAAGGCGGCGGCACCGATTCTGGTGTCCGAGGAATTGGTGCGGCGTGGGGTGAATGTCGATCAAGTCATCGATCAGTTGCTCGACAGTGGTGTGCAGCAAGCCGTCGCCCGCCAATAACCGACCAGACTCACAGCCCATCCGCGTCCGCTGCGGATTCGCTGTGAGCGGAGCTCATGTATGACCACTCGCAGTAACGAACTGCCCGCCCCTCCTCGGCGCTTGTCGAGGCCGCGAGCGTCATCCCTCAACCCGACATGGCGACGGCACTTCAAAGGTCTGGCCCTGCCGCTGCTGATCGTAGTCGTCCTGGAGTTCATCGTGCGTCTCGGCTGGCTGCCGTCCTACCAAATGCCGGCCCCCAGCGAGATCGCCCTGACCCTCACCGACCTCGCCGAAGGCGCGCTGTGGAAACACATCGGCGCCAGCCTGATCCGCGTGTTGCTCGGGTTTGCAATTGGCGCCAGCCTGGCGCTGGTGTTCGCCGCCTGGGTCGGCCTCAGTCGTGAGGCCGAGGCGTATCTGGAACCGACGTTCGCCGCGCTGCGTTCGATTCCGAGTCTGGCCTGGGTGCCGCTGTTGCTGCTGTGGCTGGGCATCGATGAAACCTCGAAAATCGTGCTGATCGCCATCGGCGCGTTCTTTCCGGTGTACGTCAACGTGGTCGCGGCGATTCGCAACATCGATCGCAAACTGGTCGAGGTCGGGCGCATCTATGGCTTCAGCCGCCTGCAACTGGTACGGCGGATTCTGTTGCCGGCCGCCCTGCCCGGCCTGTTCACCGGGCTGCGCAGCGGCATGAGTCTGGCGTGGATGTTTCTAGTGGCCGCCGAGCTGATCGCCGCGACCAAAGGCCTGGGCTATCTGCTCAGCGACGGCCGCGAAACCTCGCGACCGGACATCGTGCTGGCAGCGATCATCGTGCTCGCCGTGCTCGGCAAACTCAGCGATGGCGTGCTCGCGCTGCTGGAGCGCCGCTGGCTGGTCTGGCGCGACACGTTCACCGGTCAGGCGGCACAGGACTGATTGGCCAGAGCCAACTAAGCTGAAAGCGTGCAACCGGAGATTCAGCGCATGTGCGGAAGACTCTCGCAGTACCGTGGCATTCACGACTTTGTCGCGGTGCTGAGCATTCCCGATGCGCTGATCAATCACGTCGGCGACGCCGCGCTGGAACACTACAACGCGGCGCCGACCACGTCTCTCGCCATTCTTCATCAATATGATCAACGCCTGTATGCCGACAACCTGCGCTGGGGCTGGCGTCCGCACTGGGCCAAAGACCGCGCGGCGCCGATCAACGCCCGTGTGGAAAAAGTCGCCCATGGCCCCTTCTTCCGGGCGATCTGGCGTCATCGGTTGATCGTGCCGGTCGACAATTGGTTCGAATGGGTCGACGGCCCGGATGACACCCGACAGCCGTGGCTGATCCGGCGTGCCGATCACGGGCCGGTGTTCTGTGCGGCCATCGGCCAGTTTCCGACACCCGGCAACGACGCCCGGGACGACGATGGTTTCGTGATCATCACCGCCGACAGCGTCGGCGGCCTGCTCGATATCCATGATCGCCGCCCGGTGGTGTTCCGCCCGGAGCTGGCTGCCGAGTGGCTGGACCCGGCAACACCGACCGAACGTGCCGAACAGATGTTGCTGTTCGAAGGTGAAGCCAGCGAGGCATTTGCCTGGCACAAGGTTGGCAAAGCCGTCGGCAATTCGCGCAATCAGGGCGCCAACCTCATTGAAGAAGTGGCTTAAAGATCCGTGATCTCACGCGTTTACCCTGTAGGAGCTGCCGCAGGCTGCGATCTTTTGATTTTTAATTTTTTAAAAGCAAGATCAAAAGATCGCAGCCTGCGGCAGCTCCTACAGGTGATTACAGGTGATACTCGATCTTTACAGCTGGTGTTTCATCGCTGAAACAGCCTCAAAAAAACAGTCGTTTGAGCGATTTAACCGCTTGTCTGACATTTCAACCGTCATACATACATTTAGATGCACTACGGATAGCATGCGCGCCGCA
This sequence comes from Pseudomonas sp. m6p, assembly GCF_055760375.1. Classification (NCBI taxonomy): domain Bacteria; kingdom Pseudomonadati; phylum Pseudomonadota; class Gammaproteobacteria; order Pseudomonadales; family Pseudomonadaceae; genus Pseudomonas; species Pseudomonas sp. m6p. Next base: position 1,702,698 of record NZ_CM147084.1, on the reverse strand, counting down.
TTTCCAATTGGCATACCAGTTGACCAAAGAGTCAACAAACCAGGAATCCCCTACAACTTTTACCAAGCCTTGCAGAGAACTAAGTTGCGCGACGATTTTGCAATCAAACAGGCCAACGGCCTGGAGTGTATTTATCTGTCCATGACAGAACGCTTTCAACTCGACTGTTTTATCGGCCACTACATCAAGACCCGAAACCTGCGTTCAGTGCCGGACATCGAACGTATTCTGCGCACCACGCTCGAAGGCTATCCCGGCCACCCACCGGTGATGGTCAATGAGCTCAATGCGTGGATCGACAAGACGCTGGGCTATCGGGCGTCACATCCGGACTTCCCGCACCTGGAAGACCTGTGAAACAACAAAAAGCCCCGCTGCTGCGGGGCTTTTTGCATGGGGCTGTCAGAATTTCACGTCGGGCCCGGTGAGTTCCTTGTCATCGTCGTGCTTCCACGTCTGTTCCTTGCGTTTCTCGCGCTCGATTTCCTCTTCGCTCGGTTCGTCCACTTCGTCGTCTACTGCCTGGTTTTCATCCGGACGCTTCTGCTCGGTCGTCATGTGAACTTTGCCTCGTCGACAATAATCATCCAATAAGCGTAGAACAGTTTTTCCCCGTCAACTTACAACCACCAGCGCAACAAAAAGAAAAACGCCATGCTTAAAAGCATGCTAAGCAACGTATTGCGGGTGTACAGCACCAAGCCGATCGCAACCAGCGAACTCAGCAAATACGGATTATCCCACTGCACATTCAATTGTTTGTCCGGCATGAACACAATTGGTCCGCAGATCGCCGTCAACATTCCCGGGACGGCAAACCCGAGAAACTGCCGCGCGTTGCTGCTCAAACGCAATGGCAGGCGCGGTTCGAGAAACACGTAGCGGTTGAGGAACACCAGAATCCCCATGCCGACAATCACTGCCCAGACCATCATGTGCGCCCCCGATACAACTTGTTGCAGACAAATCCTGCGGTCATCCCGGCCAGCCCCGACAGCACCAGTGCCGAGCCCCATTGCCAATAGCTGAACAGCACCGAGCAGAACAGCGACACCGCCACGCAAACCACGGTCGGCACGTTACGCACCACCGGGGTGATCAATGCGATGAAAGTGGCGGCAATCGAGAAGTCCAGGCCCAGATGCTCAAGCCCCGGAATACTGCTGCCCAGGACGATGCCGGCCAGGGTGAACAGGTTCCATGCAATGTAGAACGTCAGACCGACGCCCAAGGCATACCAGCGATTGAACTGCTGGCGGTCATGCTGGCTGGTCAGGGCAAACAGTTCATCGGTGAGCAAAAAGCCCAGACCGATGCGCCAGCGCCCGGGCAGCGGCGAGATCACCGAGCGCATGCTCATTCCGTACAACAGGTGCTGCGAGGTCAGCAGCAGCGTGGTCAGCAGAATCGAGAAAATCCCGGCACCGCCCTTGAGCATGCCGATTGCCACCAGTTGCGCGGCCCCTGCAAACACGATGCTCGACAGGCCCTGCCCCTGTAACGGCGTGAGGTTGGCTTCGATCGCCATGGAGCCGGCCAGCAGCCCCCACGGCGCCGTCGCCAGTGATAACGGCATGATCGCCGCAGCGCCGCGAAGAAACGCACGGCGCGGCATAAGTGAGTCAGACATAACGCTCTTCAACCGAGGAAACGGTCGCAGACTCTGCCAGCAAATGCCCCTTCGTGGCTTGAACAATCTTGCGCACTTACGCTGAATCGTCGCGCCCCGGCGCCTCTGTCGGCGTACCATGGAGGCCTTCACAACCGTGTCAGGGAGACGACATGCTGTACCGAATCGCAGCCGACGGGCTGGTGCTGTTCCATCTGTCATTCATTCTGTTCGTGCTGTTCGGCGGGCTGCTGGTGCTCAAGTGGCCACGCCTGATGTGGCTGCATCTGCCGGCGGCTGCATGGGGCGTGGCGGTCGAGGTGTTGCACCTGACTTGTCCGCTGACCTACTGGGAAAACCTGATGCGCCACGCCGCCGGGCAGACCGAATACGCCGGCGGCTTCATCGAGCACTACATCTGGCCGATCATCTACCCCGCAGGTCTGACGCCACAGATCCAGTTGGCACTGGGCAGCGTGGTGCTGGTGGTCAATTTGCTGGTCTACGGGCGTCTGGCCCGTGCGTGGAAACTGCGCCGCGCCAGCCGTATTCCGTTTTAACGAGCGGCGGGTTTCAAGGCTTGCAGCCAGGCCGGATCCAGGCGCTTCTGGTCGATCTCCAGACCCAGCGCCTGCATCCGCTCCTGGTGCGCTGCGACCTCCCGCTGCAACTGCGCGTGATCGCTGGAGTTACCGTCCAGTTCGTGCATCTGGGTCAACCCCAGATGATAGAAACGCAGCACCTTCATCGCCGTCGGATCGTTTTGTTCAACGGCCGCTGTCACCTGATGCATCACGTTGGTCACACTCATCAGGCTGCGCTTGAGCCGCCAGCTATAGACCGCCGGGGCCATCCACGGCTGCTGCCAGAACTGCCCGCGCATCAGCGCCGCCGTCAACAGAAACGCGACGAACACTCCGCCGACATTGAAACGCAGATTATCGCCGCCGGGTTCACCGAACAGCGCCACCGCCGCCGTCGAAAGCGCCATCGCCAACACCAGGAACAGCACGGCAATGATCAGTGTGCTGCGACGGGTCTGCTGGCGAAACGTTGCTGGGTCCATCGGCTGGATCTCGAACATCAGGCATGACTTCCTTGAACGATAAAAAGGGCAACGGAAAAAACTCGTTGCGCATTATCGCCTCTGTGCACGATTTAGCTATGCTGGGGGCCCTTTTCATCTTTTCAGCGTCCAACGGGGACATGGCGGTACAGCGCAGATCGTGCCATCTTCATTCATGGATACACACTATTCGGATGCCATTTGCCTGCCATTGGAATGACATCGTTTTAAGGATCATTGCATGACCCAACGACACGTAATCAACGCCTCGGTCAGCCCGAAAGGCAGCCTGGAAACCCTTTCTCAACGTGAAGTGCAGCAACTGAGCGAAGCCGGATCCGGCAGCACCTACACCCTCTTCCGCCAGTGCGCCCTGGCCATCCTCAACACCGGCGCGCATGTCGACAACGCCAAGACTATCCTCGAAGCCTACAAGGACTTCGAAATCCGCATTCACCAGCAGGATCGCGGCGTGCGCCTCGAACTGCTGAACGCCCCGGCCGACGCGTTCGTCGACGGCGAAATGATTGCCAGCACCCGCGAGATGCTGTTCAGCGCCCTGCGTGACATCGTCTACACCGAAAACGAACTCGACAGCCAACGCATCGACCTCAGCACCTCGCAAGGCATCAGCGACTACGTGTTCCATCTGCTGCGCAACGCGCGCACCTTGCGCCCGGGTGTCGAGCCGAAAATCGTCGTGTGCTGGGGCGGTCACTCGATCAACACCGAAGAATACAAATACACCAAGAAAGTCGGCCACGAACTGGGCCTGCGCAGCCTCGACATCTGCACCGGTTGCGGCCCCGGTGTAATGAAAGGCCCGATGAAGGGCGCGACCATCGCCCACGCCAAGCAGCGCATCCATGGTGGGCGCTACCTTGGCCTGACCGAGCCGGGGATCATCGCCGCTGAAGCGCCGAACCCGATCGTCAATGAGCTGGTGATCCTGCCGGACATCGAAAAACGTCTGGAAGCGTTCGTGCGTGTCGGCCACGGCATCATCATCTTCCCGGGCGGCGCCGGCACCGCCGAAGAGTTCCTGTACCTGCTGGGTATCCTGATGCATCCGGACAATCAGGGCCTGCCGTTCCCGGTAATTCTGACCGGGCCGAAACATGCCGCGCCGTATCTGGAACAACTTGATGCTTTCGTCACCGCCACCCTGGGCGATGCGGCCAAACAGCACTATGAGATCATCATCGACGACCCGGCCGAAGTCGCCCGGCAGATGACGGCTGGCCTCAAAGCGGTGAAGCAGTTCCGCCGCGAGCGCAACGACGCGTTCCACTTCAACTGGCTGCTGAAGATCGACGAAAGCTTCCAGCGTCCATTCGATCCGACCCACGAGAACATGGCCAATCTCAAGCTGCACCGCGACCAGCCGCCCCACGAACTGGCCGCCAACCTGCGCCGCGCGTTCTCCGGGATCGTTGCCGGCAACGTCAAGGACAAGGGCATCCGCTTGATCGAGGAACACGGGCCGTACCAGATCCGTGGTGACGCAGCGATCATGCAACCGCTCGATGCGCTGCTCAAAGCCTTCGTCGCCCAGCACCGGATGAAACTGCCGGGCGGCGCGGCGTATGTGCCGTGCTATCGCGTGGTGGCGTAACTCTTCCGGCCACCGCATCCCCCTGTGCCAGCCACCCATGCAAGCACAACAAAACCAAAGTGGGAGCGAGCCTGCTCGCGAATAGGCCAGATCAGCCACTTCAGATGTTGACTGATCCACCGTTTTCGCGAGCAGGCTCGCTCCCACAGGTTGTGCGCCAGCCAGAAATACCAGGCACCCCACAATGTTTCTGCGTGCGCCGATGCTGCCAATCAGCCTTTATTTCTGACGCAAAAGCCCCGTACATTCCGCACGAAAGCCACCCCCGGCCCGTACTAGCTTCGCGCTCAATTTTTCAGGGACGATTCATGAAACGGATTGCCGCGTGTCTGCTGTCACTCCTGGCCCCTGGCAGCCGATGCAGCAGATCTGCAACTGCTCACCGACAACCATCGCCCCCTGCACTTTCAGCAAGGCGATCACCTAGAGGGTTACGGAGTCGACGTGGTGCGCGCGCTGGCAGAGCAAACCGGTGACCGGATCGACCTGCAACAAGTCCCCTTGCTGCGAGCCTTGCGCACGGCCAGCGAAACAGCCAACACTGGCGTATTCACCGTCCTGCGTACTGATGAGCGCGATGACCGCTATCAATGGGTCGGGCCGCTGATCGAAGTCGAAACCGCGCTCTACGCCCATGCCAACAACCAGCCGCCGGTAAAAACCCTGCAGCAGGCGGATCAGGCCGGGCGCATCAGCGTGCCGCGCAAATGGCTGATCTACAGCTACCTTCAGCAGCAAAATCTGAAGAACCTCGACGGTGTCGAAACCCCGGAACAGATGATGCGTCTGTTCAGCTTGGGCCGGACCGATTTCGTGGTCTCCGACACCCTGTCCACCGCCGCGCTGGCCCGCACCCAGGGCATGGAGCCGGGACGCTTGCGGTATCAGATGTCGCTGATGAAACAGGACACCTACATCGCCTTTTCGCTGCAGACCGATCCGGGTCAGGTCAAACGCTGGCAACAGGCGCTGGAAACCTTGCGCGCCGACGGGCGCCTGGAGCAGATTCGCCAGCGCTGGCTGATGAATGCACTGCCGAGATAATCATTGGCTGAACTGGCCCCATCGCTGGCAAGCCAGCTCCCACAGTGGTTTGTGTTGTTCACAGACTTTGTGATCCATGCAAAACCCTATTGGGGCTGGCTTGCCAGCTACCCCAGTATTCTGTGTTGTTCACAGATTTTGTGATCCATGCAAAACCCTGTGGGAGCTGGCTTGCCAGCTACCCCAGTTTTCTGTGTTGCTCACAGATTTGTGATCCATGCAAAACCCTGTGGGAGCTGGCTTGCCAGCGATGGGGCCAGCAAGAACAACATCAATCCACCAGCCGCACCGCCAACGCCTTGGCCTGCAACGCCACATCCGTCACTGCCGTACTTTCCCACCACATTCCGCGTAGCGGTGGGCCCATGGCGAACAGACGGCTGGCGACTTGCCCCTCGGCGTCCAGCACCGCGCCGTCCACCGCTGCGGTAATCCCCAACGCCAACGGCCCCGGACGCACCAGCCCACGCACCAGCAACTGCTGCGGCAACGGTCGCGCCACGCGCCGCCAGTCGTACTCGATGCCACTGGAATTGATCAGCGCTGCGCCGTGTACCACGCGAGTCTCAGACTCACCGCGTGGCCGAATGCGAATGCTGACACCATTTTGCGTACTCGGCTCAAGCCCCTTGAACGACGCTGCCTGAATCCGCAACCGTCCCTCGTTGTGCAAGCGCACAACCAACGCCGCACTCAACGGTGGCGAACGGTGATGATGACTCTCCCACCATGGCCGCACATGGCGTACGAATTGTCTTCGCTGCACGTCAGTCGCCTGACTCCACAGCCGGCCGATATTAGCTCGCACGGTGTCCAGCGGCGCCTGCCAGTCGATGCCTTGGGCAATGGCGTCACGGCAATGCCTGCGCAGTTCGTGCAGCAACTGTCGCGGCGTGCGAATGCCCGGATCTTGCGCAAGGAAATCCACCCACGCCGGCGGTTGCCGACGTACATGGGGCAACAGTCCATGGCGGGAAAACACGTCGATCGGCCCGCGATGCCCGGCCTGCTCCAGCGAAACCACGGCATCGACCATGGTCAGCCCGGAGCCGATGATCAGCACGGTTGACTGCGGATCGAGCTGGCGCATGGCCGCGACGTCCCACGGATCAAGCGCAGCGGCATTCAGGCCGCTGGAATCCTTCTGCGGCGTGCGCGCGGCGGGGAACATGCCCGTGGCGAGCACGGCAAAGGCGCCGTTCAGGTGCTGCCCATCGTTCAAGGTCAGTTGCACCGAATCAGCATCGGTTTGCAGATCGACGACTTCGGCGCGAACGTGCTCGACGGTCGAACCGTGTCGCGCACCAACGACTCGCGCCTCGGCCAGGCGCTGCTGCACATACACGCCAAACAGCCCGCGCGGCGGGAACAGTTCACTGATCGGCACGTTCTGCTCGGCAGACTCCGGCCAGCCGCCGGCGGCAATGTGCGCAGTCAGCCATTGGGTCAAGTCATCAGGGTTGTCCGGGTCGACACTCATGCGCGCCGCATTGCCGTTGAGCGTGTGGCCCAGTTCGACGGCGCTGTAGGCTTCGCCACGGCCGAGTTCGACGCGCGGTTCGATGATCAGGATCCGCCGCTGGCCGGGCAGTCGCAGCAATTGCACGGCCAGCATCGTGCCGCTGAGGCCACCGCCGATGATCAAGATGTCTGCGCTCTGGGCCATTCAAATCACCACATTGCGCACAAAGCGCACCGCGACGGATCCGTCGTTGCGATAGCCGTGCGGCTGGTTGCTGGCGAACATGAAAAACTCGCCAGTCGCAATGGTATTGGTTACTTCACCCACCGTTAACGTCAGGCAACCTTCGAACACATAGATCTGTTCACTCCAGCCATCGGCGTCGGGTTGCGACGGGTAGACCTCGCCCGGTTGCAGGCACCATTCCCACTGTTCGACTTCACGGGTGGCGGTGGCCTTGGACAGCAGCACCGCTTTGCTCCCCGGAATGACGCCGGCCCACGCCACTTCGTTGATGCGACTGGTATCGCGTGCGTCGGGGGCCTGGATCAGGTCGCTGAAGGCCACATCGAGCGCTTCGGCAACGCGGTCGAGGGTGGTCAGGCTGACATTCTTTTCCCCGGCCTCGATCGCCACCAGCATGCGCCGACTGACGCCGGACTTTTCGGCCAGCGCGGTCTGGCTCATGTCAGCGGCGTGGCGCAGGCGCCGAACGTTGTGGCTGACGTGTTGCAGGACGGACGCCCGTTGGCTGGAATCTTTGTGCACTATATTGCTCACTCGGTGGGGTTGGGCAGTATACTGCGCAACGTTGGGCGCATTGTGCGTCCTGCCTTTTATAGTGCGCAAGGTCATGACGTCAGTGAACAGCTCCCCCACACCTCTTCGCTTCTCCCGCTTCAGCAAGGCCGAGTGCGTGCTGGTGCTGATCACCATGGTCTGGGGCGGTACGTTCCTGCTGGTGCAACACGCCATGACCGTCAGTGGCCCGATGTTCTTCGTCGGCCTGCGCTTTGCCGCTGCGGCCGCCATTGTCGCGCTGTTTTCCTGGCGCCACTTGCGCAACCTGACCCTGTTCGAACTCAAAGCCGGCACCTTCATCGGCGTGGCTATCATGCTCGGTTACGGCCTGCAAACCGTTGGCCTGCAAACGATCCCGAGCAGCCAGTCGGCATTCATCACCGCGTTGTACGTGCCCTTCGTGCCGTTGCTGCAATGGCTGGTGCTGGGCCGTCGGCCGGGGCTGATGCCGAGCATTGGCATCATGCTGGCGTTTACCGGGTTGATGCTGCTGTCCGGGCCGTCCGGGGCTGCGCTGAATTTCAGCCCCGGCGAAATCGCCACGCTGATCAGCGCCATTGCCATTGCCGCCGAGATCATTCTGATCAGCACCTATGCCGGCCAGGTCGATGTACGCCGGGTGACCGTGGTGCAACTGGCAGCGACCTCGGTGCTGTCATTCCTGCTGGTGGTGCCGACCGGTGAGGCACTTCCGGATTTTTCCTGGACGCTGCTGGTGACCGCACTGGGACTCGGCGCGGCGAGTGCGGCGATTCAGGTGGCGATGAACTGGGCGCAGAAAAGCGTTTCGCCGACCCGGGCGACGTTGATCTATGCCGGTGAGCCAGTGTGGGCCGGGATCGTCGGGCGGATCGCCGGGGAGCGCTTGCCGGCGATTGCCTTGGTGGGTGCAGGGTTGATTGTCGCGGCGGTGATTGTCAGTGAGTTGAAGACCAAGGGTAAGGTTGACGTCGAAGTTGATGGTGCCCTGGAGAACGACAGCGGCAATTGAGCGCAAAGATCAAAAGATCGCAGCCTGCGGCAGCTCCTACAGGGACATGCATTCCAATGTAGGAGCTGCCGCAGGCTGCGATCTTTTCGCCCCTGAAACAAAGCCAAACCAATTTTTTCAGACTACTTTGTAGGATTCTGAGACATCCTCGGGTTTGGTAATCAGGGAGCTGGCACGTATGATGCTTCACAAACTTCCGCAGATTAGAAGCCTATGTCCCTGATAGTTCTACTGCTTCTGCCATTCATTGGCAGCTGTCTGGCAGCGGTGCTGCCACACAATGCGCGTAATACCGAATCCCTGTTGGCAGGCCTGGTCGCTCTGATCGGCACCGTGCAGGTCGCGCTGTTGTACCCGCAAATCGCCCACGGCGGCGTGATCCGCGAAGAATTCATGTGGCTGCCCAGCCTCGGTTTGAACTTCGTCCTGCGCATGGACGGTTTCGCCTGGCTGTTCTCGCTGCTGGTGCTGGGCATCGGCGCCCTCGTCTCTTTATATGCGCGTTATTACATGTCGCCGGACGACCCGGTGCCACGTTTCTTCGCCTTCTTCCTGGCGTTCATGGGCGCCATGCTCGGCCTGGTGATTTCCGGCAACCTGATCCAGATCGTGTTCTTCTGGGAGCTGACCAGCCTCTTCTCATTCCTGTTGATCGGCTACTGGCACCACCGCTCCGATGCCCGGCGTGGCGCCTATATGGCGCTGATGGTCACCGGCGCCGGGGGACTATGCCTGCTGGCGGGGGTCATGATCCTCGGCCATGTCGTCGGCAGCTATGACCTGGACAAGGTCCTGGCCGCCGGCGATCAGATTCGCGCACATGCCCTCTACCCCATCCTGCTTCCCCTCATCCTTATCGGCGCCCTCAGCAAAAGCGCTCAGTTCCCTTTCCACTTCTGGCTGCCGCACGCCATGGCGGCGCCCACCCCGGTTTCGGCTTATCTGCACTCGGCGACCATGGTCAAGGCCGGGGTGTTCCTGCTCGCACGCCTGTGGCCGTCGCTGTCCGGCAGTGAAGAATGGTTCTACATCGTCAGCGGCGCCGGCGCGTGTACGCTGTTGCTCGGCGCCTACTGCGCGATGTTCCAGAACGACCTCAAGGGTCTGCTGGCCTATTCGACCATCAGCCATCTGGGCCTGATCACCTTGCTGCTGGGCCTGAACAGCCCGCTGGCGGCAGTCGCGGCGGTGTTCCACATTCTCAACCACGCGACCTTCAAGGCCTCGCTGTTCATGGCCGCCGGGATCATCGACCACGAGAGCGGCACCCGAGACATCCGCAAGCTCAGCGGCCTGATCAAACTGATTCCGTTCACCGCGACCCTGGCGATGGTTGCCAGCGCGTCGATGGCCGGCGTACCGCTGCTCAACGGTTTCCTGTCGAAAGAAATGTTCTTCGCCGAAACCGTGTTCATCAATGCCACCGCGTGGGTCGAAGCGGCGCTGCCGATTGTCGCAACCATCGCCGGCACCTTCAGCGTTGCCTACTCGCTGCGCTTTACCGTCGATGTGTTCTTCGGCCCGACCGCCACCGACCTGCCGCACACCCCGCACGAACCGCCGCGCTGGATGCGTGCGCCGGTCGAGTTGCTGGTGTTCACCTGCCTGATCGTCGGGATTTTCCCGGCGCAAGTGGTCGGTCCGCTGCTCGCGGCCGCCGCCCTGCCGGTAGTGGGCGGCACGCTGCCCGAGTACAGCCTGGCCATCTGGCACGGTCTGAATGCGCCGATGATCATGAGCCTGATCGCCATGTCCGGTGGCATCGTGGTTTATCTGTTGCTGCGCAATCAGCTCAAGCGTGGCCGCTTCAAATACCCGCCGCTGGTAGGTCGCTTCAACGGCAAGCGGCTGTTCGAGCGCAGTCTGGTGCTGATGATGCGCATGGCCCGCCGGGTAGAACGTCGACTCGGCACCCGCCGCCTGCAGATGCAACTGTTCCTGATGGTATTGGCGGCAGTGCTCGCCGGCCTGATCCCGATGCTGCACAGCCAGCTGAGCTGGGGCGACCGGCCGAAGATTCCGGGCTCCATCGTGTTCGTGACTCTGTGGCTGCTGGCGATTGCCTGCGCCCTCGGCGCCGCATGGCAAGCCAAGTATCACCGTCTCGCCGCCCTGACCATGGTCAGCGTCTGCGGGCTGATGACCTGTGTGACCTTCGTCTGGTTCTCGGCGCCGGATCTGGCCCTGACACAACTGGCGGTGGAAGTGGTGACCACGGTGCTGATCCTGCTCGGCCTGCGCTGGTTGCCGCGACGCATCGAAGAAGTCTCGCCACTGCCGTCGAGCCTGCGCAAGGCCCGGGTGCGGCGCCTGCGCGACTTGCTGTTGTCGATTGCGGTCGGCGCCGGCATGGCGCTGCTGTCCTACGCGATGCTGACGCGGCAGACGCCCAACGACATTTCCTCGTTCTACCTCAGCCGGGCCATGCCCGAGGGCGGTGGCAGCAACGTGGTCAACGTGATGCTGGTGGACTTCCGTGGCTTCGATACCCTGGGTGAAATCACCGTGCTGGTGGCCGTGGCGCTGACCGTGTTCGCCCTGCTCCGGCGTTTCCGCCCGCCGAAAGAAAGCCTGCAACTGCCGGCCCAGCAACGCCTGCTCGCGCCCGACGTGGTCACCGATCTGGTCAACCCGCGCAGCGCCAGCGATACCGCGCTCGGCTTCATGATGGTGCCGGCGGTGCTGGTGCGCCTGCTGCTGCCGATTGCGCTGGTGGTGTCGTGCTATCTGTTCATGCGCGGCCACAACCAACCGGGCGGCGGTTTCGTTGCAGGGCTGGTGATGTCGGTGGCGTTCATCCTGCAATACATGGTCGCCGGGACGCAGTGGGTCGAGGCGCAAATGAGCCTGCGACCGTTGCGCTGGATGGGCACCGGCCTGTTGTTCGCCACCGCCACCGGTCTCGGGGCGATGGCGGTCGGTTATCCGTTCCTGACCACCCACACCTGGCATTTCGCCTTGCCGCTGCTGGGCGACATCCATATCGCCAGCGCGCTGTTCTTTGACATCGGCGTGTACGCCGTGGTCGTGGGCTCGACGCTGCTGATCCTCACCGCTCTCGCCCATCAATCGGTGCGTGGTCACAAAACCGCGTCGCTGCCCAAGTCCGTCGCCAGCAAAGGAGCCGTCTGATGGAAGAAGTCATCGCAATCGCCATCGGCGTCCTCGCCGCCTCCGGGGTCTGGCTGGTGCTGCGGCCACGGACATTTCAGGTGGTCATGGGCCTGTGCCTGCTGTCCTACGCGGTCAACCTGTTCATCTTCAGCATGGGCAGCCTGTTTATCGGTAAAGAACCGGTGATCAAGGACGGCGTGACCCAGGACCTGCTGCACTACACCGATCCGCTGCCACAGGCACTGGTGCTGACGGCCATTGTCATCAGCTTTGCCATGACCGCCCTGTTCCTGGTGGTGCTGCTGGCATCGCGGGGCCTGACCGGCACTGACCACGTCGACGGTCGGGAGCCCAAGGAATGATGGCGATGACTCACCTGATTGCCGCACCGATCCTGCTGCCGCTGCTGACCGCCGCCGTGATGTTGATGCTGGGCGAGAAACACCGGCCGCTGAAGGCGAAAATCAACCTGTTCTCCAGCCTCGTCGGCCTGTTCATTTCGGTGATGCTGCTGCAATGGACGCAAACCACCGGCGTGCCCGGCTCCATCGGCGTGTACCTGCCGGGCAACTGGCAGGCGCCGTTCGGCATCGTGCTGGTGGTCGATCGCCTGTCGGCATTGATGCTGGTACTGACCGGGATCATCGGCGTCAGCGCCCTGCTGTTCGCCATGGCGCGCTGGGATGGCGCGGGCTCGAGCTTCCACGCGTTGTTCCAGATTCAGCTGATGGGCCTGTACGGCGCGTTCCTCACCGCCGACCTGTTCAACCTGTTCGTGTTCTTCGAAGTGCTGCTCGCGGCCTCTTATGGCCTGTTGCTGCACGGCTCGGGCCGGGCGCGGGTATCGTCGGGCCTGCATTACATCTCGATCAACCTCCTGGCCTCGTCGCTGTTTCTGATCGGCGCGGCGCTGATCTACGGCGTCACCGGCACCCTGAACATGGCCGATCTGGCGCTGAAGATCCCGCTGGTGCCGGAAGCCGACCGTGGCTTGCTGCATGCTGGCGCGGGGATTCTTGCGGTGGCGTTTCTGGCCAAGGCCGGCATGTGGCCCCTGAACTTCTGGCTGGTGCCGGCCTACTCGTCGGCCAGCGCACCGGTCGCGGCGATGTTCGCGATCATGACCAAGGTCGGCGTCTACACCCTGCTGCGCCTGTGGACGCTGCTGTTCTCCGGCCAGGCCGGGGCATCGGCGTTCTTCGGTGGTGACTGGCTGATCTATGGTGGCATGGCGACCATCGCCTGCGCCGCGCTGGCGATTCTGGCTGCGCAACGCCTGGAGCGCATGGCCAGCCTGAGCATTCTGGTGTCGGCGGGGATTCTGCTGTCGGCGGTGGGTTTCGCCCAGCCGAACCTGATCGGCGCGGCGCTGTTCTATCTGGTCAGCTCGACGCTGGCCCTGAGTGCGCTGTTCCTGCTGGCGGAGTTGATCGAGCGGTCGCGTTCGGCCAACGAAATCCCGCTGGAGGATGAAAGCGAACTGCTGCCGCGTCCGCAGGAATCCCTGCAACCGCCCAAGGGCATCAACCTCGATGACGAGCAGAAAGCCGTGGTAGGCCAGGTCATTCCGTGGACCATGGCGTTTCTCGGCCTGAGCTTCATTGCCTGCGCACTACTGATCATCGGCATGCCGCCGCTGTCCGGGTTCATCGGCAAACTCAGTCTGATCGGTGCGCTGCTCAATCCACTGGGGCTGGGCGATGAAGCGCCGATTTCCAACGCGTCCTGGGCATTGCTGGCGCTGCTGATCCTCTCCGGGCTGGCCTCTCTGATGGCGTTCGCGCGCATGGGTGTCCAGCGTTTCTGGACGCCGGAAGAGCGCCCTTCACCGCTGCTGCGCAAACTCGAATGTGCGCCGGTTTTCCTGTTGCTGGGGCTGAGCATCGCGCTGACCTTCAAGGCCGAACCGCTGCTGCGCTATACCCAGGCCACCGCCGACGCGCTGAACAACCCGCAGCAATACGTGATGGCCGTGCTCGGCACCCGCGCCGTTCCCAGCCCGGAAGCCAAAGCCGCGATGCTGGAGGTGCAGCCATGAAGCGCGTGTTCCCGGCTCCGCTGCTGTCACTGGCTTTATGGGTTTTGTGGCTGACACTCAACCTCTCCGTCAGCCCGGGCAACCTGCTGCTCGGCGCGATACTCGGGTTCGCCGCACCGTTGATGATGCGCAAGCTGCGCCCGAAACAGGTGCGCATTCGCCGCCCGCTGACAATTTTGCGCCTGTTCGTGATGGTCGGTCGTGACGTGATCCTCTCCAACCTGATCGTCGCCTGGGGCGTGCTCAACGCGGGTCGCCGACCGCCACGCTCGCGCTTCGTCAAAGTGCCGCTGGACCTGCGCGACGCCAACGGTCTGGCCGCGCTGGCGATGATCTGCACCGTGGTGCCGGGCACCGTGTGGTCGGAGCTGGCGCTGGATCGCAGCATTCTGCTGCTGCACGTCTGGGATCTGGATGACGAGGCGCACTTCATCCACCACTTCAAGACTGCCTACGAGCAGCCGTTGATGGAGATTTTCGAATGAGCCCGCTGCTGTCGAACGCGATTCTGCTGACGCTGTTCCTGTTCTCGCTGGCAATGGTTCTGACCTTGATTCGTCTGTTCAAGGGGCCGTCGGCACAGGATCGGGTACTCGCGCTGGATTACCTGTACATCGTCGCCATGCTGATGATGCTGACGCTGGGCATTCGTTATTCCAGTGACACTTACTTCGAGGCAGCGCTGCTGATCGCGCTGTTCGGCTTCGTCGGCTCGTTTGCCCTGGCGAAATTCCTGCTGCGTGGCGAGGTGATCGAATGACTGCGCAATTGTCGTTGTGGGTCGAGATTCCGGTGGCGATTCTACTGGTGCTTAGCGGGGTATTTGCGCTGCTTGGCGCGGCCGGCTTGCTGCGCATGAAGGATTACTTCCAGCGCATGCATCCACCGGCGCTGGCCTCTACGCTGGGCGCATGGTGCGTGGCGCTGGCGTCGATCATCTGCTTTTCGGCACTCAAGTCCGGGCCGGTGATGCATGCCTGGCTGATTCCGATCCTGCTGGCGATTACTGTGCCGGTAACCACGTTGCTGCTGGCGCGGGCAGCGTTGTTCCGCAAGCGCATGGCCGGGGATGATGTGCCGGCTGAGGTCAGCAGCCGCAGGACCGAGAGTGGTAGCTAACCCTTAAAAGATCGCAGCCTTCGGCAGCTCCTACATTGGCATGCAATCCCCTGTAGGAGCTGCCGAAGGCTGCGATCTTTCTAGACCCAAGCCACCGCCAGCAACCCCGCCCCCAACAACAGGCACAGCGGTGAATACACCCAAGTATCCAGCCGCGCAAATCGCGACCCCTTCACTTCCTTGAAAAACCCCACCAGATTCGAATCGCCGATCGCCCGGGCAAACATCAGTAACGCAATCGCACTGATCACCCACTGCAGCGCCTTGTGATGCACCGGCGGCATGCCCCAGCCGACCCGCATGCACACCAGCGCGGCGATCACCAATAACGCTGCCGCCACCAACAGCGTGATCCAGCCAGACGGTTTGAATGCCGGTCGCACCGTCGCCACCAGCCCTCGCACCGGCACTTGCGGTACCGCCGCCACCGCCGCCCACTGCCCACCCAGCGCCCAATACACGTGTACCAGAGCGATTGCCGCAAATATCGTCACCAGCCATTGAGCCAACACAAAGGTCATGGTCGAGAATCCTTCTGGGGATTTGAACAAAACATCCTAGTCGGCATTTTTTGAAGTGCACGACCGATCGGCGGTACGGTAAAGTGCCGCCCCATGAAATTCACCCGTTCCGATCGCTCACTGCTGGCCTGGATGCTTTATTGCTGCGTCCTGTTCAACGTGTTCGCCTGCAGCATCGGTCACGGGCAAATGGTCGGGATGCAGCTCAACGGCATCGGCGGGCAGTTCTGTACGGTCGACCCGGCCACGCAAGCGCCGCTGACCAGTAATCCCAGCGAAGAACAACTGCCGACCCTGTCCAAGGCGTTCGGCTGCCCGCTATGCTCGGTCGGCGGCGGCATGGGCCCGGCGTTCAACTCCAGCCTGACCCTCGCGGTGCTGCCCGAACAGCACAGCCCGCCGCTGGCGCCCATCGTCAGTGCTGACCTCCCTGCCCGCTTCACCTGGCCTTCGGCCAACCCTCGCGCCCCGCCGCTCGCCTGAGTGTCCTTGCCTTTTTGATTTTTCAGCTCACTGCGCCAACGCGCGGCGTTTGCCTGTGCGCTGACTCCTAGACAAGCATTCAGGATTCAACGATGAAACATATTCCTCTACTGGCGAGCCTGTGCGGCTGCCTGTCCCTTAACGCCTGGGCGCAATCCACCGTGGATCTGGCGCCGATCACCATCGACGGCGAATCCACCAGCGAACCGGGCCTGAGCCTCGATCAATCCAGCGGCATGGCTTCGCGTCTCGGCTTGAGCGTGCGCGACACACCTGCGTCAGTGGCGGTCGCCAACCGCAACGACATCGAGCGCCACGGCGCACAGAACTTCCAGGACGCCGCCAACACCCTGCCCGGGGTCAATGCCAGTGCGCCGCCTGGCTTTGGCGGATTCGTCTCCTACCGTGGTTTCACCAGCAGCCAGATCACCCAGATGTTCAATGGCATCAACGTCTCCGGCGGCCTCGCCCGACCGGTGGATGCGTGGATCTATGACCGAGTCGAACTGGTGGGCGGCCCGTCGTCGCTGATCAACGGCGCAGGCTCGGTCGGCGGTTCGCTGAACTACGTGACCAAACTGGCAACCCGCGAAGAACAAGCGGTCGAAGGCCGCGTCAGCTACGGCAGCTATGACACCACCGAAACCGCGTTCGGCCTCAACCATGCGCTGACCGAACCGAACGCCGACGTGCAGCACTACGCGCGCCTCGATGTCAGCCACAACACCAGCAACGGCTACATCGACCGCCAGGAACGCGATGCCTGGAGCGTGGCGTTTTCGTTGCTCAGCGACCTTACGCCGGATCTGTCGCACACGCTGGCCCTGGAATATCAAGACGAACACGAAGACAGCCCGTACTGGGGCACGCCGGTGCTCAACCCCAAGGCTGGCGAGTTGAAGATCGACAAACACAACCGCTTCAACAACTACAACGTCGAGGACGGGCGCTACGAACAGCGCACGATCTGGGTGCGCTCGATCATCGATTACCGGATCAACGACAGCACCACCCTGCGCAACACGCTGTATCACCTCGACAGCCAGCGCGACTACCGCAACCTCGAAACCTATCAGTACAACGCCGACAACAGCGCGGTGAACCGCTCCACCGCGTATCAAGTGCGGCATCAGGGTGAGCAGAACGGCAACCAGTTCGAACTGCGCCACGACAACAGGTTTTTCGGTCTCGACACGACGTGGTCCGGTGGTTTCGAGTACAAGGTCAACCAGACCACCAACTCGCCGCTGAATATCAAAGGCGCGAGCACCGTCGATCCGAACAACTACCGCCCGGGGCATTTCTACGATATTCCCGGCACCAACCCGGCGCTGATCAGCGACAAGACCAACGAAGTCACGACCAAAGCGCTATTCGCAGAAAACCGTCTGGCCCTGACCGACAAACTGGCGCTGCTCACCGGCCTGCGCTACGACGACATCGACCTCGACGTGACCAACCATCGCACGGTGACGGCCACCAACCCCAAGCACCTCAAACGCAGCTGGGAGCCGGTCACCGGGCGCGTCGGCCTGACCTACCAGTTCATCCCGTCGGCCAACGTCTACGTGCAATACAGCACCGCCGCCGAACAACCGAACGGCACGCAGGACTTCGATGTTTCAACCGGTAAACAGTGGGAAATCGGCAGCAAGTTCGACTACCTCAATGGCCGTGGCGCGGCGACGGTTGCCGCGTACACCATCGAGCGCAAGGACTTCGCCGTGACTGACCCGCTGGACCCGACCAGCAGCATCCCGGTCGGTCAGCAAACCTCCAAAGGCATAGAAATCGCCAGTTCCCTGCGGATCACCGACAAGCTGTTGGCCGAAGGCAACTTCGCCTGGGTCGATGCGCAGTACGACGACTTCACTGAAAAGAATGCCGCCGGCGTGGTGGTTTCACGCAAGGGCAACACGCCAACCAACGTCCCGGACCGGGTCGGCAATCTGTGGCTGACTTATGATTTTTCGCCGCAATGGCAAGGTGGGGTCGATGCGCGGTATGTGGCGTCGGTGTATGCGGACACGGCGAACACCATGACCGTGCCGTCGTACACACTGTTCGGCAGCTTCCTCAGCTACAAGGTCGACTCGCATACCACCGTTACCGGCCGAGTGCGTAACCTGACCAATGAGGTGTATGCCGAGTTTGCGCATGTGTCGCCGGCTTACTACCTGGGTACGCCGCGCACCTTTGAATTGGCGGTGCAAACCAGGTTCTGAACTTAACCGGATCCCTTGTAGGAGCTGCCGCAGGCTCGGGCCGCGATCGGACGATCTTTTGACTTTGATTTTTTAAGATCAAGATCAAAAGATCGCAGCCTGCGGCAGCTCCTACAAAGAGCAATTACAAACTGGCGGAGACCTTCTCCGCCACATCCTTCGGCACCCACGCCTGCCACACCTCTGGATGCGCCTTCATGAATGCCTCTGCGGCCTCCCGTGGCGCAGTGTGTTTCTCGCTCATCTCGGCCAACGCCTTGTTCAGCGGCGCAATCGGGAAATCCACTTTGCTGAAGAACTCGGTAATCTGCGGATACTGCTTCTGGAACGGCGTAGACACCCCGATCGACAGTTTCGAGGCCAGGGAACGGGTCGGTTTCGGATTGGGGTTATCGGCATCGGTCAGGGTCTTCCACGCTTCGGCATCAAACGGTGGCTCTTCCAGTTGCACCAGTTTGAATTTGCCCAGCAACGGTGTCGGCGACCAGTAATAGAACAGTACCGGTTTGCCCCGGCGGATCGAAGAACTGATCTCGGCATCCAGCGCCGCACCCGACCCGCTGCGGAAGTTGGTGTAGTCATCCTGCAGGCCATAAGCGCTCAGCTTCTGCTTGTTCACCACTTCCGAGGTCCAGCCGATCGGGCTGTTGAGAAAACGGCCCTTGCTCGGGTTTTCCGGGTCCTTGAACACGTCCTTGTATTGCTTCAGGTCACTGACGCTGCGCAGATTTGGCGCCAGCGGCTTGATACCCTTGGCCGGGTCACCCTTGATCACGTACTTCGGCACCCACCAGCCTTCCGTAGCGCCCTTGACCGTATCACCGAGACTGGCGACCTTGCCCTCCGCCTCGGCCTTGACCCACACCGGACTGCGTCCGGCCCACTCCTCGCCAATGACCTGAATGTCATTGTTGGCCAGCGCCGTTTCCAGGGTGATGGTGGTGCCCGGCAGCGTATCCGTCGGCAAACCGTAACCTTTCTCGACGATGATCCGCAGGACATCGGTGATCAGGCTGCCGCTTTCCCAGTTCAGGTCGGCAAAATGGATGGGCGTTTGCGCCGCCGTCACCGGTTGTGCCGATGTCAGCACACCAAACGTGACCATGCTGGCGGCCAGTAGCCGTCGAAATCCTTTCATGCTTTTGCACCTCGTGCTGTTCACAGCAATAGCAGGATGGCCTGGCAGAAGACCGCAAGCCTCTGAATACTCAGTCAACTGACTGTAGCCGAGGTTCCTGCTTTTTCCGGGACCCTATCCCGACGAGGTTACGTTTCAGACTTTTCCTGCAAGCTTTGCAGCTCGCGTCTGACCATGCTGGCGTATTCCGCAGGCCGCAACGTGTAGATCTGCGCAGCCACCCAGTTCAGCCACGCGCCTTGCATTCCGGCTTTGGCGTTGAACAGCCGCAAAGCCTCTTCACGTGCTCGGTCGAGGTGCCGGGAATGGAAGTCAGCGCGATTCAAATCGCCAGTCACTCGCTGGCCTTGAACGTGACCAGCTCGCCCTTGCGCCACTTCGCGGCTTTGCCGGTGACCGCTTTCAGGGTTTTGGTCAGGCCTTCCTGCAATTGCTGATGCGCGGCAAACACCGTCACCACGCTGTGGCCTTCCTTGAACAGGATCGCGTGACCCTCCGCTGTATCGACAAAGGCATAATCGCCCAGGCCGTACACCGTCAGTTTGATTTCGCGAAAGCGGATGTCCATCTTGCCGCCTTCACGGCTGGGCAGCACCGCCGCGCTGAAATGATCGCCGACCTTGAGCTTGAGCCCCGGTTTGTCATCGACCACCAATGCACTTTCGGTGTCGATCTCGGCCACGTAAATACCTTCGGCGTTCTGTTCGGTGATGTAAACAAAACGCGATTGAAACAGCTTGACCAGCTTTGCACGCAAATCACCCAACACGAACAAAGCATGCATATCGAGATTACTGACTGCCAAAGAAACATCCCCACATCTGAAAAGTACCCTGCGCCAAAACGCGCACGGCAAAAAAACGGCCAGGCCGATGCTATTACCGATTGACTTCAGTACACCTGAAACAAGCGGAGCGCCCATACATCACAAGTTCGCAAGACTACTGGAAAGTCAGGCGAGAAACTTGCCTCGACGTTCGCCAGGCTTTGAAGGAAAAATCTTCATTGAAGCGCAACGAAGACGGACTACAAACTTTAGGGAAAAAGCTGACGAAAAAAAGCCCTTTTCCGACATATCGCCGGTAAAAAATTGCTTTAGATAGGCACCTGTCGCCAACAGACACTGGCGATTCTAGAGCAGCAATGCTCCTTCCGACTACCCGAACCGACCTGTAACCGTCGGCTATCTCATGAAAAGGACTTCATATGTGCACTCTGACTCACTTTGCCCAGCCTTCCAACCTTGGCATTGACTCGCCATTCGTACTGCAAGGCACCGATTTGGCTGAACTGGCGGAGCACGGACCAGGCAATCACAGACCTCGATTTCAGGTAGTTCCGGCGGGCAATGCGTTCTTTCATATCAAAGAATCATCCACCGGTCGTGTAAGAGGTTTCCGCGAAGATCATAACGAAGCATGCGCCCTTGCCCGCTCGCTTGAATCACGAATCGAACTCTTGTCCAACGGCCGCCTCAGATAAAGAGCGAGCGAGAGCGCCATTCCGGCCAACGCAAAAGGAGTAAACGATGGAACTGCCAGCCTATGATCTGAAAACCCTGTTCGACCAACTGGGCCTGCCTTCGGAAAACGAGGCAATCGACGATTTCATCGAAGCGCATCCGCTGGACGCCAACACCAAGTTGATTGATGCCGAGTTCTGGACGCCGCAACAGGCGCAACTTCTGAAAGAGTGGTTGCGCGCCGACGGCGAAGAAGCGGTGATGGTCGATGAGTTGAACGTACGCCTGCACGACGGACGTTAATAAATGTCAGTGCAGGCTGTCGCCAGGCTCGGCCATCAATTGCGCGAGCCAGGCAGCCTTGCACTCCTCCGCCTCGTCGCGACTGGCGAACGCAGTGCCGCGCCGCTCACCGTTGAGCAGCACCACCCAGCAGACACTCTGGCCCATCGCGCGCAATCCGGCGGGCACGCCACTGCCAATCATCACCGCGACATCGACTCTGCACATATTGACCTCTCGACTTCATTAGCTACCTAACTAATAGCCATGTTAATGACTTCGTCGCAGAGGAAACAGCAATGCCCGTGCACAGATTCATTGCGCGAGCGGTAACAATCGATCAGCGCGGACTCTCCGGTTTATAACCCAGGCGCAGACCGCCCCAATGCCGGCCCTTGACCATGATCGGCACCGACAGGTCATGCATCAGCTCGCCGGTATCGCGGGTGTACGTCTGCAGTAGCACCGCTTGCTGATGACTGCCGCAGCGAATCCCGGTGCGGTCAGCGAACTTGCGCTTGGTGCGGTTGCCCACCGCGTCGACCTGCTCGTCACCGGTCAACGGCTGACTGAATGCCAGGTTGTGCGTCGGCACATAACCCTGCTGCGTGCAGGCGATGGCGAACACCAACCCCTCATGACGCGGCAGCAACGGCTCCTGAATCGCCGGCAATACCTGATCGGTGTAGCGGTCGAAACGGGTCTGAAACTTCGGCGGTTGCGTTCCGGGAATCGGCTGATATTGACGGTCGAACAAATCCTCAAGGCTGATCCGCCCCTGCTCGACATCCGCCTCGAACCACGCCGCAATCTGACTCGCGCCCTCACGCGCCAAGTCATAGACGCGCTGGTGATAGTCATCCAGACCGACTTCGGCCAGGCGCTCGCTGATGGTTTCCGCCTGGCCTTCCATCTGCACGGCGGCCTCGGCCAGGCGCCGGGTCTGCTGATCGCTGATCGCCAGATCGCTGCGCATCTGTTCGATGGCCTTGAACAGGCTGTCGAGCTGCTCGCGATTGGTTTCCGCACCCCGGGCGATTTCGCCGACCTGACCTTCCACCCCGGCGGCCAACCGGGCGATGTTTTCCAGATGCTGACCGGTGTTCTCGACCTGCTCGACGCCGGTCTGCAGATCACTGGACAGCTCGCGGATCTGCTCCACCACTTGCGCCGTGCGCTGCTGAATATCGGCGACCATCTCGCCGACTTCGCCCGTCGCCGACGCCGTGCGCGCCGCCAGACCGCGCACCTCATCCGCCACCACCGCAAAACCCCGGCCATGCTCGCCGGCCCGTGCCGCTTCAATCGCCGCGTTCAAGGCCAGCAGATTGGTCTGGCTGGCGATGGACTGAATCACCAGCGTCACCCGTTGAATGTCGTCGCTGCGCAGGCTCAGGGCTTCGATCAACTCACGGCTGGCGTTGGCGCGTTGACTGAGTTGATGCATGCGCGCAATCGAATCCACCAGTTCGGTGCGCCCCGCCGCGCTGCTGTGATGCGCTTCGCTGGCGGCGTCCAGCGCTTCACGGCTGAGCTGCGAAGTGGCGTGTTCGGTGGCGATCATCACTTCGGCGTTGCTGACAATCTGCGCCGCCGCGTCGAGTTGCGATTCCAGTTTGCTCGCCAGTTGCTTGACGGAAAACGCCACACCGGCGGCTGACAGCGCGTTATGACTGGTGGTGTAGGAAAGGTCGCGAGTGAGTTCGGAAATCGCGCTGCCGGCATCGACAGGGGCAAGATCGGGGATGGCACGCGAGCGCAGGCGCGGCAGCCAGACAATCAGCACCGCCAGCGGCAGGCCGATGTACAGCGACCATTCACCCAGCGTCATGCCGGCGAGCAACAGCATCAGGGCGATGCTTTGCAGGGTCGGAGCGATCCAGCGGTTTTTCGGCAACAGCACTGGTGCGGGCAAAGCCCCAACCAGAGATCCATCTCTCGTCATTTCAACACCCCACGCGTGTTCTCATTGTTGTGACTGCATTAAACGCCACTAGAACGCCATTATCCATGGTCCGTTAGTCGTGGGGTCTGCAGCAGGTCAATGGAACGGTGCGCAAGATATCGCGGACGAGCAAAAGCAAAGATCGCAGCCCCGTCAGCTCGTCTAGGAGCTGCCGAAGGCTGCGATCTTTTGCAGGCGCCCCCGATTCAGGGGGCAGCCATGGAATCAGGCCTGACGCTGGTGCTTGTCGATCTGCTCGTGACGCTCTTGAGCTTCGATGCAGTACTTGGTGGTCGGGCTGATCAGCAGGCGTTTCAGGCCGATGGCCTCGCCGCTGTCGTCGCACCAGCCAAAACTGTCTTCCTTGATGCGCTCAAGGGCTTGTTCCAGTTGCGGCAGCATGCGCTGGTCGCGATCGATCGCGTTCACCAGCCAGGTGCGCTCTTCTTCAACCGAAGCCGCGTCCGCCGGGTCGGCCGGAGTGTCCAGGCTTTCGATGGCGATACGGTTTTGCTCAATGCGCTCATGGGTTTCGACTTTCATGTTCTGCAACAGCTCAGTGAAGAAAGCGTGTTGCTCGGCATTCATGTAGTCATCTGCCGGCATGGCCAGCAACTTGTCCTTTGTCATTGATATCTCTATAAAAAAACGTGCATTAAGGCGAAATAGGGAGCGTTCCGGCGAACCGTGTCCGGTCGACGAAAAGGCATCGTTTATTGCAAACGCCACCCGGCACTCAATTTACGAAGGGGCGGCAGTCTAAGGCCCGTTTGAGGCCTCAGCAACTGTAAATACCGGGAATTTGTCCGACAAGCCCAGTAAACAGCTCTGACACAGGCGTCATGGCGGTCATCGGAGTGCGTTTATAGCAAGAAATTCAGTCCAACGGCTGTATATAGAAGACAAACGGCTAACCGAGCGGCAGTTGATCGCATTTTTTTCAGCCATGCCGCCCGCGCAGTGCATCGTTTCAGCTGCGCAGACGCCGGAAATCTCCCCAGCCAACTCCCCGCACCCCGCCTATCATCAGGCACACCGTAAATAACTGTGGAGAGGGAGCTTGCTCCCGCTGGGTCGCGAAGCGGCCCCCAACTTTGGGCCTGCTGCGCAGTCCAGCGGGAGCGAGCTCCCTCGCCACAGTGTGATTTGATCAGCCTGAAGGAAGACTTATGCCCCGCCCCGATCTGCCGGCCAACGACGAGCCTGCCCTCGCCTGCCCCCCGATCAATGCCGAGCGTCTGCTGCAACTGATCACCGACGAATACGACACCCTGCCGCGCCAACTCAAACGCATCGCCAGCTACATGAGCCAGCAAAGCGAGCGGATCATGGTCGATCGCATCAGCGACATCGCCCGCGAATGCGAGGTGCATCCCTCCGCCATCGTGCGCTTCTCGCAGCGCTTCGGCTTCAGCGGCTTCAGCGAAATGCAGGCGCTGTTCCGTGCCGCCTACACCCACAAAGCCTCACCGGTGCACAACTACCAGCAACGCATCCGCAGCATGATCGCCAACCAGTCGCATCAGGCCAGCGGCGGCGACCTCGCCCGCGAATGCATCGACGCCACCCGCTCCGGCATCGAACGCCTGGGCCGCGAACTCGACGACGTCGCGTTTGAAAAAGCCGTCGACCTGATCGTCAACGCCGACAACATCTATGTCGTCGGCGTGCGCCGCTCCTTCGCCGTCGCCGACTACCTCGTTTACAACTTGCAACACACTCACAAGCGCATTCACCTGGTTTCGGGGCTGGGCGGCAGCTATCGCGAACAGATGCGCAGCGTGCGTAGCGGTGATTTGGTGATCGCCATCAGCTTCACCCCCTACGCCAAGGAAACCCAGCACTGCCTGCGCTACGCCCGCCAACAACAGGCCAACACCCTGATCCTCACCGACAGCCACCTCTCGCCATTGGCTAAAAACGCCAACAGCCTGCTGCTGGTGAATGAAGGCAGCGCATTGGCGTTCCGTTCGCTGAGTGCGACCTTGTGTTTGTGTCAGGCGTTGTTCGTGGCGGTGGCGTATCGGCTGGAATTGAATGTGGACGAGATTCATGAGCAGGCCGGTTTTGACGACTGACATTTGCCTCAGGCTCGGCTAGGTTATGCCTTCCCACCGGTTCGACTTGAAGGAACGCGTCATGAAACTGATCGGCATGCTGGACTCCCCATACGTGCGCCGCGTGGCGATCTCCGCCAAACGCCTCGGCATCGACCTCGAACATGAATCGGTCTCGGTATTCCGCCACTTCGAGCAATTCCAGCAGATCAACCCGGTGGTCAAGGCGCCCACGCTGATCCTCGATGACGGCGTGGTCCTGATGGACTCCACCCTCATCCTCGACTACCTCGAAGCCGCCAGCGGCAAAAGCCTGTTGCCGAGCGACCTCAAACAACGCGCCCACGCCCTGCGCCTGATCGGCCTCAGCCTCGCCGCCTGCGAAAAAGCCGTGCAGCTCTACTACGAACGCAACCTGCGCCCGGCGGACATTCAATACCAGCCGTGGGTCGAACGCGTCGAAGGCCAACTCGCCGCCGCCTTCACCGCCCTCGAACAGGAACTGGAAAAAACCGGCCTGCCCACCGACGGCACCCTGACCCAGGCCGGCATCAGCCTCGCCGTCGCCTGGAGCTTTACCGGCCTCGTCGTCCCCGACCAGATCGACACCCACCGCTACCCGCACATCGCCCAATACACCGCGTACGCCGAAACCCTCGAAGCGTTCGTCAGCACTCCGATGACCTGACCATGAGCACCACCGACACTGCCGCCCCGGCGTTAAAGGAAATCTTCAACGCCGAACGCCTGCAACACATCGCCAGCGAAATGAGCGCCGTGTACCCGGCGTTCAAGGCCAAGGCGTTTCTCAAGCACGCCAACCAAGGGCTGGCGGAATTGTCGGTGATGCAACGCATGGCCCGCGTCAGCGAAAGCCTGCACGCCGTGCTGCCGCTGGACTACGAAGATTCCCTCGAAGTCCTGCGCGAACTCGCCCCCCGCCTCAACAGCGGATTCGTCAGCATGTGCCTGCCGCACTACGTCGCCAGCTACGGCGGCCACGCCTTCGATACCTCGATGCAAGCACTGAAATACTTCACCACCTTCGGCTCCTCCGAATTCGCCATCCGCCACTTCCTGCGCAGCGACCTCGACCGCTCGCTGGAACTCCTGCACGACTGGACCCAAGACCAAAACCACCACGTCCGCCGCCTCGCCAGCGAAGGCACCCGCCCTCGCCTGCCCTGGTCATTCCGCCTGGAAGCCGTGCAAGCCAACCCGCAACTGACCGCCGGCATCCTCGATCGGTTAAAGGCAGACGAAAGCCTGTACGTGCGCAAGTCCGTGGCAAACCATCTGAATGACGTGACCAAAGAGCATCCGGAATGGGTGCTGGACACGATTGAAGGCTGGCCACTGGAGAACAAACACACGGCATGGATTGCCAAGCATGCGTTGCGCAGCTTGATCAAACAGGGAGATCTGCGCGCGCTGACGGTGATTGGTGCGGGGGCCAAGGCAGAGGTTGAGTTGCTGGATGTGCGGGTTGAGCCGGCAGTGGTGAGGTTGGGTGAGGCGATTACGTTGTCGTTTACGGTGAAGTCGACGGTGGCGCATGAACAGCGGTTGGTGATTGATTATGCGATTGACTATGTGAAGGCGAATGGCGGGGTTTCGGGGAAGGTTTTCAAGTTGAAGACGGTGGTGTTGGCGGGGTTTGGGGAAGTGGTTGTGGGGAGGCGGCAGGTGATTCGGGATTTTACGACGCGGAGGCATTTTGTGGGGCGGCATGGGGTTAGGGTTTTGGTGAATGGGGAGGTTTTGGGGAGTGCTGCGTTTGAGATCGTTGCCGATTGATACCGGTAATAGATTCCGTTGATCTGGCGGGACTCGGACTGATAGGGAATTACGGATGGGGCTGCTTTCGGCCAAAAGCAGACATTCGTTTGCGTCGGAATGCCCCCTATCCAGTCGTCAGGCATTTAGCACCATTGAGGCGGTCGCATATGAACTCGATGAGCTGTTGATCATGAATTGAGAGCCTGCCGATCTAGGAAGGTTGTTTTAAAGCTTTTACTGTATCGTGAAGTCTTACGTCGCCCCATGTAGCAAGCTAGGCTGGGGCACTTTCGTATGCCGTGACGCGGTAGTTTGACCTTGATCGCTTTAGCAAAGCTTGGTCTACTCAACATCGGATCTTTAGAATTTTGCGCGACCGGAATAACTAAGATGATTGAACGTTTTCAAGGGGAAGATGGTCGGCGTTTGCGAGTGTCTGTATTGCTTGCCCAGAAAATGGTTGGACGAAATAGGGCGCTAGCAGAAGAACTGGCTGATATCGTCGAGTTTATTGACTTAGCTCCAGGTAAGGTATTGATTACTCAAGGAGATAGCGACAACTGTATCTATTTTGTTATCGCGGGCTCGTTGAAAGTTGTTGTGAATGGGCGAATAGTCGCGACTCGTATTGTTAATGATCATGTGGGTGAGATTGCAGCTATTGACCCTGGCCAGAAACGTTCTGCTACTGTTATGACTGAAGAGGGATGTTTGGTAGCCAAGCTTGACGAACCTAGATTTGAATCAGTTGCCAGTCGGTATGCTGAGATGTACAGAAGTATCGCAATGGAACTTCTGAAAAGGCTTGTTGAAAGAAATAATTTGGTAAAAACTGTACACGAAAAAATTCGGGTTTTCATAATTTGCTCTGCGGAAGCGCTGCCCGTTGCCCGGCTGGTTCAAAATGCTCTTGAACATGACCCTTTTGATGTTGTTCTTTGGAGCGATGGGGTGTTTAAAGTTACAAACTATACGCTTCAGACTTTGGAAGAGGAGGTAGATCAGGCTGACTTTGCAGTTGCAATTGCTCATGGTGATGATGTGGTTGAGTTTCGAGAGCAGGAGTGGCCTGCTCCACGTGATAATGTGATTTTTGAGCTAGGGCTTTTCATGGGCAGACTCGGGAGGCAACGAGCTATTCTCATGGAACCCCGCGCCGAGCGAGTGAAATTGCCAAGCGATATGTCTGGAGTAACTACAATTCCATATCAGTACGAAGCCGGTAAAGACGCGCAGAGTAAAATTGCGCCTGCTTGTAATGCACTTCGTGAACACATTGCTCGTCTTGGCCCGATAGCATAAGGTGGATTATGACTCTCAAGGATGATCTTTCAGCAGAAGTTAAAAAGTTGTTTGTTACGCGTTGGGATGTTACCACCGGGCGAGTAGTTCCGGCGCCGACGGACGTCGGCTTAGGTAGTAAGGCCGTTCTTCTAGAAAAGGCGGTTGTGTTATATGCGGACATGGCAGGTTCGACTAAAATGGTCGACGGATATAAGTGGTGGTTTTCAGCTGAAATTTATAAGGCATATCTTTTTTGCGCAGCTAAAATAGTAAAGTTTCAGAGCGGCACAATAACAGCTTATGACGGCGATCGAATTATGGCTGTGTTCATTGGCGAAGATAAGTGTGATAGAGCTGCTAAGGCCGGATTACAGCTACAGTGGGCCGTAAAAAATATAATAGCTGCTGAGTTAAAGAGTGCATATCCAAATACCAATTTTGTTGTCAGTCATTCAATCGGTATAGATATTTCTGATGTTCATGTAGCAAGAACAGGGGTGCGGGGAGACAATGACTTGGTTTGGGTGGGTAGAGCAGCAAATTATGCAGCAAAGCTAACCGACCTATACGCGGATCTTCCCACTACCTGGATCACAAAGGACGTGCACGACGGGTTATCTGATAGTGTCCGTAAATCTTCTAGCGGTGAAAACATGTGGAAAAAATGGCTCTGGACAAAAATGGATAATAAGGACATCTATAGCTCCAACTGGACGTGGTCTTTTTCATGAGCGTTTCTTAATTTAGAAATTTGCGCTAAATGATCAAATGTAGGCAGCTGCGGACAGTCGACTACACCAGTCTAAATAAGTACATCTCTAGCACTATATCAACGGAATTACAGATATTAACGACCTACGAATAATGTATATTTAAAAGGACTTTCAATATGGAAGCGATGCCTCCGAGCACCGACAATTTCGTTCTGCCCAAACAACTGGGTATTGCGGCTGATCTTTGCTTTAGCGTTCCAGATCATGTTGGCTATTTGGCTGATTGCCTCTTAGTTCACGATTCTGTCGTAGTTCCCTTGAATTCTCAGGCACTCAATAGGCTTGAGGCCGCTTTTGATAGTCCTCCACTATTCGAACTTATCAAGAGCCAAAAGATTATATTCTGCCACGATCCCGCATACAACGCTCACGGTAGCGATGAAGATTCTGTATTTGACCGAGAACGCTATATTTCCAAAGTTCGTGAAAAAGATTTTTTTAAGCATGGCGACGATAGATCTGCGCTTTTCGCAGAAATAACTAAAAGTTTCATAGATCCGATTGCGCGGTCCATTAATACCTTGGCACAGATTAACAAACAGGTGGATGAGGCTTTCCAGTTTTATGCTTCCCGCCCAGGTTACGAATTTCTTTTCCCTCGAGATGAGGGTCTTTTGGCTCCCGGGAGGTATTACTATCAAGTTGGGGCGCTAACTGGTGTCAGTCGCATTAGCAACCTTGTGTCCTCAGGTATAACGACGATGGAAATGGATAGAGAGTTACCCTGGCTGTTGGAACTCTGTTTTCCAGTCAAGAGAGAGGCAGGTGTTGATGAAAGCGCGGTACGACATGATGCACAAAAAATAATTTCAGACCTTCACGGTATAAATAATTTGCCATCGTTTGAAATTAAGGAATACAGGCCTATCACTAGGCCTCGCGATGAGGTTGGCGACATCGTTAAGCTGATCCTTAGTGACGAATCGCAAGAGCTGAGAGATTGGCTAAAGTCAAACTTGGCAGCAGATCTAGACGTCCGCGCGGCATATAATCGTGCTGAAAAATTGCTTCCCTCTAAAAGCCAGTGGTCGGGCTGGATGAGATTTGGAGCCACTAGTGGGCTTGGGACATTGGCCGGGTTGGTTTTAACAGATCCAGTCATAGCTGGCTCCGTTGGAGTTGGAATTGGACTTATAGACCAAGTATTTGGCGCTAAAGCAACAGCTCAGCTGGATACTTACCATCCTGCGGTTTGGCTCACTCAGATGAACAAAGCTATGCCTGGAAGACCAACATGAGCCGCGAATAAATCTCAGAGCGGTTTGAGGAAACTGTTAGTTGGCAGGACTTCATCAACCACAGCTTTTGGCCGACATCTGCCGGTTGTGTCCGGCAGATGTCGGCCATAAGTAGTCAGTCTGAAATGTCCACGACACCATGGGTGATTCACCCCTCGATTTTACCCAATATATCTTCCGCTTTTTCTACGTTCAAAACTCGCACCATGGACATGCCGAAACCTAATGGAAAAATTGGATTAGATGGGTCTATAGAGATGAAGTGTTCGAGTAAAGCCATGGCGGACTGTATATATCGATATACCTGCTTCGCGAATAGCTCTTCCAAAATTGCATCCGTATTACTTGACTTGCTGTGTATGATTTCGTTTCTTAAGCGCTCAAGACTCTTGAAGTCAGACCAGAAATTCTCTGATTGAGGTGGCGAGCACTTCAGTATTGGTGGCAATATGGATGCCACCTTCTCCGAAGTTGATATCCATCGTTCTATCTGTTCTTTGCTATAATGCTCAGTAGACCTGCTCGTGGTTTTTTTGTATGTGTATGTATCAGGAATTACCGCATTGCAAAACGACTCCACTGCCTTGTATGCAAATATCGTCGCCACTTGAATGCTTTCAAGATAATCATAGGCAAGGCCTACATTGCGGTCATATATAGACTCGGTGAATTCCGATAGCCGCTCGAGATCTACTTTGATTTTTTGGGCTTGCTGCAAAGCCTTGGTTGCGACGCTTATGGCTAAAGTAATCTCATTGGGGAGCGCCAATGTAATTGTATTTGAACCAATTTTTGGTTTGATTATTTTTTGAAAAAAAGCTGTTTTGTTCGTGGAGGTCTCGTGAATGCCAATTGGTTTATTTGCACGTTTATCAGGTGCTGGCACAATTTCAGAAGGATCGTCTGCATTGTTCATGTGATGAACGCAAATCAACTGAGTATGTAGCTTTAACAATTTTTACTCCAGTATCTAGATAGTTTCACGGAATATGAGCCTTCGACGATATTCGAGCAGCTGCTAAAAGTCAAAAAACAGCAGCGTATACTTATAGGAATTCACTTTTTCGAATCTCACACTCGGCTAGCACTTTCTCCAGCCATGTCTCATACCAGTACCAGGTATTCATGACGGTAACACCAAAACCTTTGCCTTGTTTTTTTGCTTCGTTGGATTGCCACATCTGAGTGTGATGCATCATATTGAATTTTGGATAGCCAGCGCTCTTTATTTTTTCGACAATTTTTGAAGGCAGATATTTAGGACGCTCGGTCTCTTTGATTTGAATATACTTGGTATTCATTCCTTGAGCCATTTCAGATCCTGGCTTGATAAACTCAATTACCTGATCCGCCTGGCCTTTATGATTTGCGGTTTTAGGAACAAAGAAAACACGATAAGAAAATTTCGGATCGTTGAATTCTTCATCGGTTAGAGCTAAGTCAAACGAAGTTATATAGGCTCGAATATTTTCAGGGAGGCCGTCTGCTTGGGATAATCTGTCAACTTGATCCTTGTTCAAAGAGGAGAACTGAAGGCTAAAAGATAAATGTTTGTCTATGCCAAAGCTTGCGCCAAATAAAGATTTTATAAGTTCGTTATAATTTAGGCAGCAGGCCTGAAATCTAGCGCTTAAGAACTGATCGATCTTCGTTGTCATTTGGTGTTCGATTTCATGCCTCAAACCGATCAGAAATCGAAGATTGTTAGCGGCGCTCAAGGCTACCGGCGATTCAGGTTGATTCAAACACTTCTCTAGCTCCCAATGCTTTACAGCACCTTTAGCAGTTTTGTGAAATCGCTTTCGCGTACCTTCCATCTTGAAGTATCGATATTCAACTCCATTTTTTCGATAAAATGCGTGAAGGAGATAGGTCCAAGATATCATCATCAAAACAATGAATATTTCAGACTTGAAGGTGAGCGCAGGGTTATTGAATATCTGCACAGAGGCGAGGGCCGCCTCCCTGGATTTCTTTATAAGCTCGTCAGCTACAGAGCCAACCGATCGCACTCTCTTCTCTGCCGCCATTCTGATCATCCTTGGAGTGAACGATATTTATGTGCGCTTACTAAAGAATGGCCATCGTGCGGGCTCGGAATGGTCCTACTCTTCCTTTAAACAATAGCGATAGATGGGCGGAAATCCAGTCTGGGCAAACGATTAACTGCATTTTGCTCTCATCCCGCTCTGGCACTATGCCCAACGTGGTTGTATAAGCGGAATTCTTGCCTCTGAATAGCTTTCAAACGTTGCTGTCGTGGTAGCTACAAAACTTCTCCGCGGGAGCGTCCGCTTTTGGCCGGTAGGTCCCTTGCCGATGTCCGCTTCTGGCCGAAAGCGGACCTTCGTTGAACCCGACATTGACTCGGTAGCTGTCAAATATGACTACTCAGAACAAGCCGCTGAAGACAGACAAGAGAAGTGTCTCCTGCCTGTCTACTGCCAACTCCCGTACGGTATGCCGAATTTATCGATATACCGTTTGGACTTTTCGCTGACGGGATACGCATAGCGCCCTTGGTTCTTACCTTGGCTAGGCCCCAGCGGCTCAACCTCTGCCTGCGCTCTGGCGACTTTGACAGGGCGATGGCACTCGTCCCGAACAAAAACTTGTACAACGCCCCCTGGAGCCAATCCCAGATAAATAGATGCGCTGTAGCTGGCCGGTTCTTCTGGTGTTTCCGGGCAGCGCTGAGTGACCGATTGCACCATCAGTTGCCTCGCCTCTTCAGGCACATCTGCCCAAACCTTATAGGTCTGCGGCTCGACAATGGATTGCCAGCGCACGTAAATGCGTTTGGGCAAGTCAGCGCCAATCACTGGTTTCGCAGCCGCGCCCACCGCATGCCAACCGCGCGCGGACTCTTTACCATTTTCTGGCTCCCCGCCAGCGGCCGTCCCTCCTCCCGTCCGCGTGAATAGCTTGCCGTTTATGTCTTCGACGGCACTGTCCTCAACCCAAACCTTCATGTAATAGGGTTCGGTGAACGCAAGCTCCCACGAATCGGATTTCGGGTCGTTTTTTACGGATAGCGAAGAGGTAGACTGGCAGCCGCTCAGGAACAACATGCATACCGCGACAATGCATAGCTTCATTGGTTTACCGCTTACCAACTCCCGTAAGGGATGCCGAATTTCTCGATATATCGCTTGGACTTTTCACTGACAGGATAAGCGTAACGCCCTTGGGTTTTACCTTGGCTTGGACCTAGCGGTTCGATTTCAGCTTGGGCTTTAGCCACTTTGATTGGATGGTGGCAGGAGTCTCTGACCCACACTTGTACGACACCTCCGGGAGCCAACCCCAGGTAGACCGAAGAAATATAGGTAGCTTTTTGGTCCGGGGTTTTCGCACAGCGCTGGTTGACCGAGGTCAGCATCAATTGTCTGGCTTCTTCGGGTATGTCCACCCATGCGCGATAGGTCTGAGGCTCCACGATGGACTGCCAGCGAACAAAAATTCGTTTTGGGAGATCAGCGCCTACTACTGCTTTGGCAGATGCACCCACTCCGTCCCAACCTCGGGCTGATTCTGTACCGTCTTCAGGCTGCCCGCCCGATGCAATTCCACCGCCAGTGCGTAGAAACGTCTTGCCCTTTATGTCTTCCACGGCGCTGTCTTCAACCCAGACCTTCATGTAGTCAGGTTCGGTAAAACCGAGTTCCCACCATGGAGATTTAGGGTCGTTCTTTGCTGAAAGCGGATCGGCATTACAACCGGCCACAAAAAGCGTGCACAGCAGGGCTGCAAATAACTTCATTACCAAAGCGTCCAGTCAGGTACGTGAGGGTGTTTTACCCGGATTGCATCTTCCGTGGGGGCGTTAATGTAAACAGCTCTGAGACCACTTCCATCTCTCCTGCCAAGCGGATGATTCCAGTTGGCAGATGTGTGAATGTACTTGAGCTTGAGCATTTGCTCTTCCTCGGGGGTGGTGCGGTAGTCGCCGGAGACGAAACGATCGCACATAGGCTGGAGTTCTTCAGGAACGAAGAAGCCAGGCGACTCGGGAATATCTTCGAAGCGAACGCCTTTAGCTTTAGCGAGTTGATGCATCACGCGCAGGCTCACTCTCGACAGTAATCCACTCACCGGACGTTTGAGTTGAACGGCGGCATAGACTCGTTTGACTCGAGGACTCAGTCGATCCTGAGGACTGATCGGCATCAGCAATGGAGCTGGAGTAACTATTTCCAGCATTTCGGAAGGCCAGCCGTTGGCTAACCACTGATTTCTCACATTGACCGCATCCTGATAGATCGATGTGGTGGTGACATCCGCGTAATTGCCGACTTCTAGCGTTTGCATTGGGCTAACGAGCACGCATTCTTCAGCCTCCTCGAGGTAACCCCCGCCCACATCAGAATGCACTCCTGGCAAAACAATTTCCGGATGATCCATCGCTACTCGATTGAGAGCAAAGTTAGCCCTACATTCGTCCCGAGCAGCCAATTGCACAACGTCGGTGAAATAACGTCGGTCGAGGTAGAGTTTGATCCCCGTTGCGACTGCACTTTTGATGTTGCCTAAATTGGACCATCCAGCAATCGACGGTACAGTGTCGAACAACCCAATGAAGCCCATGTTGATGTCGCTGTTGTATTGATCGACAAAGGTCGAACTGAAGGCATCGGACTTACTGCGGAGAATCTCGCCCAAAGGGCCTTGTTTGCCACGCACGATTTCATTGGCGAAATGTCTGGCGGCTGCCGCACCGCGACTGAAGCCAAAAGTGTCGAAGGTCAACGAAGTAATTTCACTATCGGGATTTTTATCCAATACCTCAGTGATACGCTGTTCGATCAACACGAAAGAAGATTGGACGCGCCCGGCAACACCGGTTTCGCCACGTCCTGTACCAGCGCCGAATTTACTGTCTTCTTCACCTGAACGGGTGCCTATGCCTTCGACGTAGACCATACCGGAAGCCTTCTTTCGTGGCCCCTCCCCCTCAGCGCGTCGCGGCGCCTCATACAGTTCGCTCAGCTTTTTCACGTTGCTGACATCGTTACCGTAACTGCTATCCGGATCACTCATGTAAGGCATGCAACTCGCAGGAATATCCTGCGGCGCAATCGGATGCTGCGCACCACACAGCAACCCTGCTGCCGTGTTGTTCGCATTGTTACCAGTACCATCAAAGAACACCCCAATCCTCAACGCAATGCCGATTTTCTCGGGCTCGCGCGCAGGTTCTTTCCCGTGTTTCTCGTACTCAGCCCAACGCTGGGCATGAATGTCGATGGGTTTGGCTTCTTCGTAGCGGTAGTTTTTCGGGGGGTTGGGAACGTAGCCACTCAATCCTTGATTCCTTGTTCTGATCCTTGAAGAACGGGCCGAAGGGTGACAGCCGAGGCTTGGGGGCGCAAGGCGTGGCTCTGTGCCAGCTCGGTTGAAATTGCTGGGTGCGGCGAGGGTTTGGGCTCGTCGCACCGGGGTGGTCAGTGGGCGATTTCGACGTTGTCGAGGGCCTGGTTTACGGCGAGTTCGCCGAGCATGACGACTTGGGCGATGCCCAGTGCGGTTTTGCGGTGGGAGGTGTCGAGCATGGCGGCGAAGTTGTTGAGCATTTCGCTGGCGGAGCCGAGGGTTTCGCTGGCGTTGGCGAGCAGGGATTCGGTGTCGCACTTCGGGTTGGCGAGGTACATGGGTTCGGGGTTTTGGGGGCTGGCCATGATTGGGGTGGCCGGGGTGAGGTAATGGTCGAGGGCGCGTTCGGCGGCTTCGTGGAGTTTTTTGGAATCGAGGGATTCGTAGGGGGATGCGAGGTCGGTTTCTGGCGGGTTGGGTGTTGGTTTGATCATGGTGAAACTCCTAGTTATTGAAGAGGAGCCTTCACCTTCGCTACCAAACGAAGGGTGGCGGCCACACGCGGGTTGGTAGACCGGTAACTAGGACCCGGCACACCCGAAGGTGTCCTGCGCATGGCCACCATTGAGCAGCGACCTGATGAGGTCTGCGAACGGTGCGCGATGCGACTAGTTATGGCGGGCTACCAAACCCGATCACTGTTTTTCAGTGACCGACAGACGATAGAACCCGCGCCCTAGACGCACAAGCCGGCGGATTCTGGCGTACTCGTAGGCGATGGCGCAAGGCGTTGTAGGGCTTCGGTGTTAACGGCAGGCTTCAAATAAACATCCCGATTATTTCCTGTTTATCCGCCGGTTGAACGATCTACCGATCCAGCACCCACCCCGCAATGATCGGAATGCACTGTTCCGTCCAAAAAAGTCATTTACGCACCTACCTCGCCATCGCCCGGCTCGCTAGAGTGCAGCGCTCTTTTCAACGGGCTGAAGTACTGATGAATCTGTGGTTTCGATTGCTCTGCATGCTTTTTCGCCGACCGTGGCGCAAGCCGGTCAATGCGCTGGAATCCACCGTGATCCGCATGCGCGTGTGGCCGCTGGATCTTGATTTGAATCGGCACGTTACCAATGGTCGCTACTTCACTATGGCTGACGTCGGGCGCATGGATTTTGTGTTGCGCAGTGGCGCGTTTCGGGTGGCGTTGCGCGCTAAGGCGTTGCCGATTGTTGGCGATACCTGGGGTAAATTTCGGCGTGAGCTGAAGCTGTTTGAAGCGTTTGAAATTCACAGCCGGATGCTTGGCTGGGACGATAAATGGAGCTTCATGGAGCATCGCTTCGTGAGCAAGGGACGGGTGATCGGCGTGGTGGTCATGCGTGGGCTGTTTCGGTCGGCGAGAGGCACGATGGCGCCGGGTGAGTTTGTCAGGGCGTTGGGGTTGCCTGAGCAGTCGCCGGAGATGCCGGCGTGGTTGACGTCGTGGTCGGCGAGTTGCGATCTGATGAGTCTTCAGCTCAGGGGTGAGGAGGTTTGAGTCATTGGTTGCCTGGATGATCGTGTTTATGGATGCAGTACGGTGTCGTTTGGGCTGGCGTCTTCGCTAGCAGGCTAGCTCCCACAGGTTCTGCGCAAGGCTCGGGAGGGCGTTTGGCCGGGCGGACGCCATCGCGGGCAAGCCCGGCTCCCACAGGGATTGGGGGATGGCTATTGTCTGTGGCGGGTCATGTTGATCAGCGCCACGCGTCTTCCACCCGGCGCCGCGCGCTCTTCGATGGAGAACGGGGTAAAGCCGAGTTTCGGGTAGAGCAGCAACCCAGCGGTGTTTTCGTTGAAGCAGGACAGCTGCACTTCCCTGGCCTGATACTTTTCGAAGCCGACGGCGGTCATGGTTTCGACAATGTAGCGAGCGACACCCTGGCCCCGGGCGTATGGCGCGACGATGACGTTGCCGATGCAGCAGACGCCGTCGTGTTCGGCACGGTAGAAATTGGCGAAACCGACGAACTCACCGTTGGCCAGAAACGCCGTGGAGTCGAAGCGTTGGCTGATCGCGGTGTGCATCTGTTCTTCCGTCAGCGGGTAATGCGCTTTCGGGAACATGAAGTACAACTCTTGAACGCCCTGCGGAAAGCCGCACAGGGTTTTGACGTCGTCGGCCGTCACTGGCCGGTGGGTAAAGTTCATGGCTGCCCTGCCCCTTATTGTCGGTGTTGCCAAGGTGATGCGCGCCCGGCGCGTTGGCATGCCATAGCGTGGACGCGAAGTACGATTCGGGCAACTGCAGCGCGCTTCAAGACACCACAAAAACCTGTGGGAGCGAGCTTGCTCGCGAAGGCGTCGTGTCAGCCGGCATCATCGCTGACTGACACACTGCCTTCGCGAGCAAGCTCGCTCCCACACGGGTTTGGGGTCAGGGTTATTCGGTGCGGCCCGGCAACATCCGCACCAGCGTGTTATCCCGCACCCAGTAGTGGTGAAACAGCCCCGCCGCCGCGTGCAAGCCGATCAGCCAGTAGCCGGCGCTGCCCAGCGTTTCATGCCAGTACTTGAGTTGTTTGGCGAAGTCCGGGTCGATGGCGACCGGTGCCGGGACGTGGAAGCCGAAGTACGGGAACGGTTTGTCGGCGGCGGCGAGCATCAGCCAGGCGAAGATCGGCGTGGCGATCATCAGCACGTACAGCGCCAGGTGCATCAGGTGCGAGATGCCGGTCTGCCACGCTGGCGGCTTGGGGGTGATGGGCGGGCGTGGGGTCAGGCGGCCGAGCAGGCGCACCCAGACGAGGATGAAGATGCTCGTGCCGAACAGGCCGTGGAAGCCCATCAGCAGGCCGCGCGCTTCGCTGCCCTTGGGCATGAAGCCTTTGATTTCGACGCAGGCATAGACGCCGACGAACAGCGCCAGCATCAGCCAGTGCAACGTAATTGACAGTTTTCCATAACGGGTGACGGCGGTGTCGCGGGTCATAAGATGCGCCTCGTGATTGTCGTGAGCGACGGTCGATTCGTTCGACAGTCTCGATCCGGTTGCAGGGCGAACCGACGGTGCCACCCTGCCCTTGCAGTCTTAAGACAATCTGAAGATTGCCCGTTGATTAACCTTTTTTCACCTTCAGACTTCGTTAAGAAATGCCTCCGATACTGCGCTCAAACCATTGAGGGAGGCGCTTTGCCCATGCCCGATTACCACTGGAACATTCCCCTTCCTCTACGTTTCGGCCAGGCCGAAACGCCGCAGATGACGTTGACCGGCGCCCTGCCCGACGACGCGCTGCGAGAGACTTTCGAAGCCTTCATCCAGCAGCGTTTTCGCAAGGCCCACGGCGCCGACATTCGACACTTTATGCCCGAGCTGTTCGGCATGCACAACGGCGACGGTGCGCTGTGTGCGGTGGCCGGTGTACGTCGTGCCCATCAAGAGCCGCTGTTTCTCGAGCGCTATCTGGATGAACCGATCGAACCCTTGATCAGTGCGGCGGCGGATCGTCCGGTTGAGCGTAGCGCCATCGTCGAAGTCGGCAACCTCGCTGCCAGCGACACCGGCAGCGCACGCTTGAGCATCATCGCCATCACCTACCTGCTGGCCATGGGCGGCCTGGAATGGGTGACCTTCACCGGCAACATCGGGCTGGTCAACAGCTTCCATCGGCTCGGTCTGAAGCCAGTGACATTATGCGCCGCCGACCCGGAGCGCCTGGGTGACGAGCGTCAACACTGGGGCAGTTATTACGAAAGCAAGCCGTGGGTGCATGTCGGCAACATCCGCGCCGGCTTCGTCCATTTGCGCAATATCGGCCTGTTCACTCGATTGGGCCTGCCGACTTCGATTGAAGGAGCCTGCCATGTCGCTTGAACTGCAACGCTTCCAGGAGACCCTGCGCGATCATGCCCGGCGCAATGACAACAGCACCGCGCTGTGGGGCGATACGCTGAAACTTGATTACGCCACGGTGTATGCCGAGGTGCTGTATCGCCAGGAACGCCTGCGCGATGAACAGGCGCAAGTCGTCGCCCTGGCGCTGGATAACGGCGTCGATGCGATGCTGTGGGATCTGGCCGTGCTGTTCGAGGGCTTGACCTGCGTGACGCTGCCGCCGTTTTTCAGCCCTGCGCAGCGGGCGCATTGTCTGGAACAGAGCCAGGCCGAACGGGTGATTGCCGAACCGGAGCTGGCGGCCGAGCTGCTCGCCGCCGG
This sequence comes from Pseudomonas sp. m6p, assembly GCF_055760375.1. Taxonomy (NCBI): domain Bacteria; kingdom Pseudomonadati; phylum Pseudomonadota; class Gammaproteobacteria; order Pseudomonadales; family Pseudomonadaceae; genus Pseudomonas; species Pseudomonas sp. m6p. Next base: position 1,663,144 of record NZ_CM147084.1, on the reverse strand, counting down.
CTATGAACAGCGCGGCGAGTTCTGGTGCCGCACCTTCAGCGGCCCGAGCCGGATGCCAGCCGGCACCGCCAAACTGACCTTCACCTCCGGCACCACCGGCACACCGAAAGGCGTGTGCTTGAGCGCCGACAGCTTGCTGCGTGTGGCGCGGGAGCTGGATCACGCGAGCAAACCCACCGATCCACAGCATCATCTGGCGTTGCTGCCACTGGCGATTCTGCTGGAAAACCTCGGCTGCTACGCCGCGCTGTACGCCGGTGCGACGCTGAGTCTGCCAAGCCAGAAAACCCTGGGCATTCAGGGCGCCAGCGGCGTCGATGTACCGCACCTGTTGGGCTACCTGGCCGGTCGTGCGCCGGAGAGTCTGATTCTGGTGCCGCAACTGTTGCTGATGTTGGTCAGCGCTGCCGAGCAGAAAGCCTTCGACCCACAAAAACTGCGCTTCGCCGCCGTCGGCGGTGCGCGGGTCTCGGAAGATCTGCTGCACCGCGCGCAGCGTGTCGGCCTGCCGGTGTTCGAGGGCTACGGCTTGTCCGAATGCGCCTCGGTGGTGTGCCTCAATCGCCCCGGCGCGCGGCGTCCAGGCAGCGTCGGCCAGCCGCTGCCGCACGTTGAAGTGCGCCTGGCCGAAGACGGCGAAGTGCTGATCAAGGGCTCGACCCTGCTCGGTTATCTGGGGGACGCGCCGTACGCCGATGAGTGGTGGCCCAGTGGCGATCTGGGCGAGTTCGACCCCGAAGGTTTCCTCTACCTCAAGGGTCGCAAGAAGCACCAGTTCGTCACCAGTTTCGGGCGCAACGTCAACCCGGAATGGGTCGAGTCGGAACTGACCCAGCGCCGCCACATCGCCCAGGCCTTTGTCTATGGCGAGGCCTTGCCGCGCAACCACGCCCTGCTCTGGCCGCACCGTGCCGATTGCAGCGACGCGGAGCTGGCCGCCGCGGTCGCCGAAGCCAACGAAGCCTTGCCCGATTACGCCCAGGTGCATGGCTGGACGCGCCTGGCGCAACCGTTCACCGCCGCCAATGGCTTGCTCACGGCCAACGGTCGGCCACGCCGCGAGGCGATTGCCGCGCTGTACCACGCCCAATTGACTGAATCCGCTGTTTCCGAGGAGTCCGCATCATGAGTTTTTTCGACACCCTGCAAGAAGCCACGCATCAGGAACGCCACGAGCTGTTCAATCTGCCGATCATTCTTGACGCCCTGCAAGGCAAGGTCAGCCTGGAAAGCTATCGGGCGTTTCTCGCGCAGGCGTACTACCACGTGCGTCACACCGTGCCGTTGATGATGGCCTGCGGCGCGCGTCTGCCGACACGTCTGGAATGGCTGCGCAAAGCGGTGGCCGAGTACATCGAAGACGAATACGGCCATGAACACTGGGTCCTCAACGACATCGCCGCGTGTGGCGGTGACCGCGATGCGGTCCGCGACGGCCAGCCCTCGCTGCCGATCGAGCTGATGGTGAGCTTTCTCTACGACTTGATCGCCCGGGGCAATCCGGTGGGTCTGTTCGGCATGGTCAATGTGCTCGAAGGCACCAGCATTGCGCTGGCTACCCATGCGGCGGGGAGCATTCGCGAGCGTCTGGCGCTGCCGGACACCGCGTTCAGCTACCTCAGCTCGCACGGTTCGCTGGACATCGAGCACATGCAGACCTATCGCCGCTTGATGAATCAACTGGAAGATCCCGAAGACCAAGCGGCCGTGATTCACGCCTCGAAAGTCGTCTATCGCCTGTACACCGACATGTTCCGTGGCCTGCCGCGTGACGCGGAGACTCAACATGCAGCTGCGTGACGCACGGGTGGTGTTGACCGGTGCCAGTGGCGGCATCGGCCTGGCGATTACCGAGGCCTTGTGCGCCGCCGGCGCCCAGGTACTGGCGGTGGCGCGGCATGAGCAGGCGTTGGCGCCGTTGCTCGCACGCTATCCCGATACCCTGTGCTGGGTCGCCGCCGACCTGACCTTCCTCAGCGACCGACGCAAAGTGCTGGCCGCTGCCGAAGCCATCGGCGGCATCAACCTGCTGATCAACGCGGCCGGGGTCAATCACTTCGCCATGCTCGAACAGCTCGACGACAGCGACATCAACGCGATGCTCGCGGTGAACATCAGCGCGCCGATGTGCCTGACCAAATTGCTGCTGCCGCTGCTCAAACAGGCCGATAGCGCGATGGTGGTCAACGTCGGTTCCACTTACGGCTCGATCGGCTACCCAGGCTACGCCAGTTATTGCGCGACCAAGTTCGCCCTGCGCGGATTTTCCGAAGCGCTGCGCCGCGAGCTGGCCGACACTCGGGTCAACGTGCTGTATGTCGCGCCCCGGGCCACGCGCACGTCGATGAACAGTGCGGCGGCGCAAGCCTTGAACGATGCCCTCAAGTCCAGCGTCGATGACCCGCAAACCGTCGCCTCGGCGGTGATCCACGCGATTGCCGGCGACCGCCGCGACTTGTACCTGGGCTGGCCGGAGCGCTTCTTCGTACGCCTGAACAACCTGCTGCCGCACCTGGTGGATCGCGGTTTGCGCAAGCAACTGCCGCTGATCCGCCGCCTCAGTGAAAAAACCGACAACGAGTCCCTGAAGCCATGAAAAAACTTAGCGCATGCCTGTTGTTCGCCGCCCTCAGCCAAAGCGTCTGGGCACTGGAACCGGCCGATCAGCAGCGTCTGAACGGCATCCAGCAGAGTTGGGCGCACATCCAGTATGAAGTGGCGGAAAAGCAACGCGCCGCCGCGTTCGAGCAGTTGTCGTCCGAAGCCACTGCCTTTACTACACAGCGCCCGGCGGTGGCCGAAGCGTGGATCTGGAAAGGCATTGTAACCAGCAGTTGGGCCGGCGCTCAGGGCGGGCTCGGTGCCTTGGGCAAGGCCAAGGACGCCAAGGCCGATCTGGAAAAAGCCCTGACGCTCGACCCCAAGGCCCTGCAAGGTTCGGCCTATACCAGCCTGGCGGCGCTGTATGATCGCGTCCCGGGCTGGCCGATCGGTTTCGGCGACAGCGACAAGGCCGAGCAACTGCTCAAGCAAGCGCTGCAACTGAATCCGGATGGCATCGACAGCCTGTACTTCTGGGGTGATCACCTCTACCGTCAGAAGCGCTACGCTGAAGCCAAGGCTGCGCTGCTCAAAGCTCAGCAGGCTGCACCGCGCCCGGGCCGGGAAACCGCTGACGCCGGGCGTCGCAAAGAGATCGCTGCGCTGCTGGTGGACGTGAACAAGAAACTCGACTGACAGGAGTCCGCGTGCGTTTATTACTGATTGAGGATGACGTGGCCCTCGGTGAAGGCATTCATCGGGCATTGGGCCGTGAGGGCTACACCGTCGACTGGTTGAAGGATGGCAGCAGCGCGTTGCATGCGCTGCTCAGTGAAACCTTTGACGTGGCGGTGCTCGATCTGGGCCTGCCGCGCATGGACGGCCTCGAAGTGCTGCAGCGCCTGCGCGACAGCGGTTCGAACCTGCCGGTGCTGATACTCACCGCCCGCGATGTCACCGAAGACCGCATAGCCGGGCTGGATGCCGGCGCCGACGACTATCTGGTCAAACCGTTCGACCTCGCCGAACTCAAGGCACGCCTGCGCGCTCTGTTGCGGCGCAGTGCGGGCCGCGCTCAGGCGCTGATCGAGCACGCCGGGATCAGCCTCAACCCCGGCACCCAGCAGGTCAGCTATCAGGGCCAACCTGTGGCGCTGACGCCCAAGGAGTATCAGTTGCTGCATGAATTGCTCTCGCCGCCCGGCCGGGTGATGACCCGCGATCAATTGATCCAGCTGCTTTACGGCTGGAACGAGGAAGCGGAAAGCAACACCCTCGAAGTGCACATCCATCACCTGCGCAAAAAATTCTCCACCGACCTGATCCGCACCATTCGCGGTGTGGGGTATCTGGTGGAGGAGCGTCGATGACCTCGATTCGTCGCCGCACGCTGACGCTGATCATCGGGCTGTTGCTCGCGGGTCTTGCGGTGCTCAGCGTGTTCAACCTGCATGACAGCAACCACGAAATCGCCGAAGTCTACGACGCGCAACTGGCGCAAAACGCTCGGCTGCTGCAGGGCGTGATGCGCATGCCGCTGGCGAGCCAGGAACACTCGCAGCTGTATCAGGCGTTCAATCAGGCGCTCGGCGAAGCCAAGCCGCGCGTCGACGGTCACCCTTACGAAAGCAAGATCGCCTTCCAGGTCTGGAACCCGAAAAACGAAGTGCTGGTGCACACCGCCAGTGCGCCGTCGTTCACCGCGCCGCCGACGCAACCGGGTTTCAGTGATGTGGTGGACTTGAACGGTCGCCACTGGCGCGCCTTCATGCTCGAGGACCCGCAAAACGGGCTGCGTATCTGGGTTGGCGAACGCGACGATGTGCGGGCCGATCTGGTCGACCGCATCGTGCGCCATACGCTGTGGCCGAACGTGCTGGGCAGTCTGATCCTCGCGGCGATGGTCTGGCTGGCCATCGGCTGGGGCCTCAAGCCGCTGGCGAACATGGCCGCGACCCTGCGTGCTCGCCACAGCGGCTCGCTGGAACCGTTGCAACTGACGCCCCTGCCCAGCGAACTGGAACCGATGCAGGCGGCGCTCAACCGCATGCTCGCGCAGATCCAGGAAGTGCTTGGCCGTGAACGGCGCTTCATCGCCGATGCCGCTCACGAGATGCGTACGCCGCTGGCGGTGCTGCGGGTGCATGCGCAGAACCTGCTGGAGGCCGGCACCGAACAGGAGCGCCGCGAGTCGTTGCAGTTCCTGATTTCCGGGGTTGATCGCGCCAGTCGCCTGGTCAATCAATTGCTGACCATGGCGCGCCTGGAACCGAAATCCAACCCGCCGCCGCTGCAACGCATCGACCTCAGCGAAACCGTGCGCAACAGCCTGGTGCAACTCACGCCGTGGCTGCTGAGCAAGCATCTCGAACTGGCCTTCGAAGACAGCGCACAAGCGCTGCACGTCATGGCCAGCACCGCCGCCATCGACATCGCCCTGAGCAACCTGATCACCAACGCCGCCAACTTCTCCCCGGAGAACGGGGTGATCACCGTCAAGCTGAGCGAGGCCGATGGCTGGTGCCTTTTGAGCGTCGAAGATCAGGGCCCGGGCATCGACGAGGCCGATCGGGCACGGTTGTTCGAACGCTTTTACAGTCGTGGCAACGCCAACGGTGCAGGCCTGGGGCTGACCATCGTCAACACCATTGCGTTGCGCCTGGGCGGACGGATTACGTTGGTCAACCGGGCCGAGGGCGGCTTGTGCGCAACGTTGTCAGTGCCGATCAGCTCAGGTGTGCAGCAACGCCGCGGCGGATGAGACGACCAGCAGCACCGCGAGGATCCGGTTCAGCCACTGCAACTGCGCCGGATTGCTCAGCCAGCGCGCTGCACCGCGACCGAGCAACGCCCACAGCGCCAGACACGGCAACGACACCAGAAAGAACGCCAGGCACAACGCGTTCAAGCCCTGCCCTTGTGCGGTAAACACGCTGATCACCGCAATCGCCATCATCCACGACTTGGGGTTGACCCATTGCAACAGCGCGGCGCCAACCAGCCCCAGTTCGGGTTTCTCTTCGCCGGCGGCGGGGTCGATGGCGGTGGCCGGCGCGCTGAAGATCTGCCACGCCAACCAGAGCATCCAGCCCATTCCCAGCGCACTGATCACCGGGCGCACGCCGGGCAGCATCAAGGTGCTGGCACCCGCACCGGCCACCCACACCAGCGACGCAGCACCCGCTCCCGCGCCGAGGATGATCGGCAGGCACGGCCGCCAGCCACGTCGGGCACTGGTACTGAGCACGATCAGATTGGTCGGCCCCGGAGTAACCGAGGCCACGAAGGCAAAGAGGATGAACGCAAGCATGGTACGGCCCTGTAGAAAGTCAGGGCCTACTCTGACGGCTGCGCAGGGCTGCGGTCTTGAACGTTTGTTCAGCGTCGAGAGGCGCCGATGGCGCGTTGCTGATAGGCGCCCGGCGTGATGCCGTAAGCGCGTACGAACCAGCGGCCCAGATGGCTTTGGTCGGCGAATCCGAGGCGACTGGCGACGTCCACAGGCTGTATGCCGGCGGCGAGCATCTGCCGGCCCCGGCTGAGGCGCAACTGGATCAGCCACGCGTGCGGCGCGAGTCCATAGGCTGCCTTGAAGGCGCGGGTCAGGCGAAAGCGGTCGGTGCCGCAGACCTCGGCCAGAGTTTGCAGGCTGACGTCCTGTTCGTGAAAGGCCACCAGATAATCGCGTGCCTGACGGGCGATCAAGGGCGCGCGGTTGGCAGCGGTCGGTTGCGGTCGCCGGTACAGATGAATCGCCAGTCGTTCGAGCAACGCGTCCAGCGCCACCTCGCGCACCATGCGCACGTCCTGCTGATGCAGCGCATTGAACGCAAACAAGGTGGCGCGGGCCAATTCGGGATCATCGTTGAGCACACTGCCGATGCCGGGCAGGCCGCTGCCGTAACTGCCCAGATGCAAACCGTCCAGCGCTTGCTCCAGCCATGCCGGTTGCAGGTACAGCATGCGATAAGTGAAGCCGTCCGGGCTCGGCGCGTCGCCATCATGAATGTCGCCGGGTTCGAGCATGAAGACTTTGCCCGGGGTACTGTCGTGCCGCGCCCGACGACTGTTGAAGCGCTGCACGCCTTGCTCGGTGAAACCGATCAGATAGGTCTCATGCCAGTGCGGATCGTAGGCATGCGCATGCCCGGCGAAATGCGCGTGCAGGGTTTCGATGCCGGTTTCCCGGTCGTGGGCAAGGTCGATCCAGTTACTCATGACTTGAATACGCTAATGGGCTGGCGCCAGTAATCCACAAATGCCCCGGAACGGCTAGAACGTTTGTGCACTGCCCGACCGATGAAGGCGTGTCGCGGCGCTTCAGATCGAGCGCTGATTGACCCGGGCCATCAGTTGCTCGGCGCTTTCCTTGCGTTCGGAATAGCGATCCACCAGAAAATCCTGGCGCTCGCGCAGCAGCACGGTGAACTTCACCAGCTCCTCCATCACATCGACCACGCGATCATAGAACGGCGAAGGTTTCATCCGCCCCGCCTCGTCGAATTCGGTAAAAGCCTTGGGCACCGAAGACTGATTGGGGATGGTGAACATACGCATCCAGCGCCCCAGCACACGCAGCTGATTGACCACGTTAAACGACTGCGAACCGCCGCAGACCTGCATCACCGCGAGGGTTTTGCCCTGGGTCGGACGCACCGCGCCGAGCTCCAGCGGGATCCAGTCGATCTGCGCCTTGAACACCGCCGACATGGCGCCGTGGCGTTCCGGCGAACACCACACCTGGCCTTCCGACCACAGCACCAATTCGCGCAGTTCCTGCACTTTGGGATGATCGACCGGAGCATCGTCCGGCAACGGCAAACCGGACGGATTGAAGACACGCGTTTCGGCGCCGAAATGCTCCAGCAAACGTGCGGCCTCCTCCACCAGCAGACGGCTGAAGGAGCGCTCGCGGGTCGAGCCGTAGAGCAGCAGGATGCGCGGTTTGTGTTCGTGCGAAGGTGGCGTGTTGCGGCCTTCGAACAGGCTGTGATCAAGATTGGGCAGGTGCTTTGACATATGTCCTCCGGCTCAAAGGGAGCCGATGCGATCCAGTTCACGCTGAAGCTCAACGCGGCTGAGTGTTTGGAAAGGAAGACCGAGGAAGGTTGCGCAACGGCGCTCGATGATCGCCAGCGTGGCACGGAACGCCGCGTCCACGGCCGCCTCATCACCGGTCACCTCGGAGGGATCCTCCAGCCCCCAATGGCATTTGATTGCCGGGCCGAAGTACACCGGGCAGGTTTCGCCCGCCGCCTTGTCGCAAACGGTGATGACGATGTCCGGCGGGTTGCCTTCAAAGGCGTCGTTGCCCTTGCTGTATAAACCCTCGATAGCGATACCGGCCTGTTGCAGCGTCGTCAGGCTGCGCGGCAGCACCTGGCCCTTGGGAAAACTGCCGGCACTCACCGCCTCGAAGCCCTCCCGCGCCAGATGATTGAACATGGCTTCGGAAAGGATGCTGCGGCAACTGTTGGCCGTGCACATGAACAGGACACGCATGGGTAGCTCCCGGGGATATTTGAAGTTCAGCAGCACGCGGTTTCGCGGGCAGGACGGCCATCCATGTTGTGCAGGCGACAGGCGTTGTCCTTGAGCCAATCGGTGTTGGCCTTGGCCGTGACGTTGAGGACCTGCCGGACCCAATCCGGCAGGTCCGGGTTGAGCCGGTAATAGACCCATTGGCCCTGACGCCGATCAAGCAGCAACCCATTGCTGCGCAATTGCGCGAGGTGGCGGCTGATTTTCGGCTGGCTGTCGTCGAGGGCGCACATCAGCTCGCAAACGCACAGCTCACCCTGCTCGGCAATCAGCAAGGTGGCGCGCACGCGGGTTTCGTCGGCCAGGCTTTTGAACAGTTCGGTGGGAGTGAGCATGGGGCGGACTCGAACATATGGAAAACTGAATATACGGATATCCATATATTATTCAACCCCGAGTTTCAGCGACAACGATGAGTCCTGCGGGAACGTGCGTGGTCGCAGAAAGCAAAAAGCCGCTTTCACCGTGAAGTGAAAGCGGCTGAGGCAAAGGCCTCAATAGAGCAACAGGATCAGTGCACGAACAGGGCGATCAGGATAATGATCGGGATTGGCACACCGAGGAAAAACAGTAGTAGAGAGCGCATGGTGATTCTCCTTGTTAACGGACTGGAGGCAGCGTGGTGGTGGCGGTGTAAGTCTCGACTTCAACGTACTCGACTGCATCCCGACGACGGCCGCCGAAGGTGGCTGCCAGGCTGGCGAAGAACGCACCGGCCAACAGCGCAATGAACATCCACAGCGACGTCCAGGCAGCAACTTTGGCAGCGGTGTCAGCCGCCTGTTGGGCTTTGACCTTGGCATCGGCAATGGCTTTTTGAGTACGCGCATAAACCTCGTCGACACGTTTCTCGGCGTCGGCCTGACTCAGGTTGGTCCGCTGTGCGACCAGTTGCGCGAGGTAGGTGCGGTCTTCAGGGCTGAGTTGGCCGTTGGCCAGGCTCTGGGCGAAGATCCGGGTCACCGCACCATGCGCGGCGTCATCGCTGACGGACGCAGGACGGTCATCGCGAAACAGGCTGTCGACGAAGTAACCGTATTGATCGCTGCTGGTGTTTGCTGCAGCGGTACCGGCCGCCTGAGTCGCGGCAGCGGCTGCGCCACCGGCGACACTGGCACCGGCCTGCACGCCGCCACTGATGACACTGCTCACCGAGCCGACGACCAGCACGGCGGTGACCAGCGTCGCCACACACCAGGCGAGGAAGCCATGGGCGGTATCACGGAAATACACTTCATCCCCGTGCATGTTGGCCCACTTCACCCGCAGGCGGCCGGCGATGTAGCCACCCAGGCCGGAGGCGATAATCTGCGTCGCCGCCAGCCAGACAATCGTGGAAATCCCCAGGCTCTTGGCGCTGACGCCCTCCCCGGCCCAAGGTGAAACGGCAGAGAATCCCAAACCGAAGCCAAGCAGCACCAGAATCATCGACAGTGCTGCAGCCGCCGCCGCGCCCGCGAAGATCGCGCCCCAGGACACGCCTGACACGTTGCTCGACTCTCCTTCGAAGGCCGGATAAAACCCATCAGAGGATCTATTCATTGTTGTAGTGCTCCAGGCATGAAAAATGGTGTTACAACTCGTCAGCAGATGAATTGCAGCGACCGTGCCAGTCTACAACTTTAAATAAACCTCTATTTTTCAACGAGTTAAAAAGACTGAACTTCTCTATTCATTGCAATTTGCAACAATGCACGCAAAGCGGCGGGTTTTCTGCATTGACGGCAAAACAGCCGGGCACCCGAATCTGCGTTTGTGACAGGCTATACATGAAAGTTAATTTAAAGCGCGACGGAAAATACTTGGCAAAATGCTGCCATCCCGTTTGAACCGATCAAGGCCTGCTCTATGACTCGTATTTTGACCATCGAAGACGACGCCGTGACTGCCCGTGAAATCGTTGCCGAACTCAGCAGCCACGGCCTGGAAGTGGATTGGGTCGACAATGGCCGCGAAGGTCTGGACCGTGCGGTCAGTGGTAACTACGACCTGATTACCCTCGACCGCATGCTGCCGGAACTCGATGGCCTGGCCATCGTCACCACCCTGCGCACCATGGGCGTGGCCACGCCGATTCTGATGATCAGCGCGCTCTCCGATGTCGACGAGCGTGTGCGCGGCTTGCGGGCTGGCGGCGATGATTACCTGACCAAGCCGTTCGCCACCGACGAAATGGCCGCGCGCGTGGAAGTGCTGCTGCGCCGCCAGAACAGCGTCGCCACCCAGGCCACCACATTGCAGGTGGCCGACCTCGAACTGGATCTGATCAGCCACGAAGCACGCCGCGCCGAGCAGGTGCTGACGCTGCTGCCGACCGAATACAAGTTGCTGGAATTCCTCATGCGCAACAGCGGCCAGATCCTGTCGCGGATGATGATTTTCGAAGAAGTCTGGGGTTATCACTTCGACCCGGGCACCAACCTGATCGACGTGCACATCGGTCGTCTGCGCAAGAAGATCGACGCGGCGGGCAATGTCCCGCTGATTCGCACGGTACGGGGCTCGGGTTATGTCATTGCCGAACCCGTCTGACGGCTGGCGCTCCTCCAGCAGTCGTCTGCTGGCGCTGTACAGTTCGCTGTTCGTGGCCTGGAGCGCGATCCTCATGGGGGTCATGTACTTCGAAGTCTCCAGCTACCTCGATAACCTTGCCAAGCATTCGCTGATGCAACGTCAGCATCTGTTTTCGCACTTTCGCGGTGAACAACTGGAAGAAGCACTCGCCGCCAGCATGACCTTCGACATCCGCGGCATCGACGCCTACGGCCTGTTCGACGCCCAGGGCGTGTACCTCGGTGGCGCCTTGCAGCAACTGCCCGAAGGCCTGCCGCTGGATGGCAAGATCCACACCCTGGATGACTGCGCCGATTCCGACGACCCGACCCTGCCCGCCGACAGCTGCGACGCGGTGGCAACCCAGACCCGCGACGGTCGCTGGCTGGTGTTGTTGCGCGATAACGGTTCGTTGTTCGCCGTGACACGGATCATTCTGCATGCCTTGTTCTGGGGTGTGTCACTCACGATCCTGCCGGGGATTGCCGGCTGGCATTTGCTGCGCCGTCGGCCGCTGCGGCGCATCCGCGCGATTCAGGACAGCGCCCAGGCCATTGTCGCCGGCGACCTGACTCACCGTTTGCCGCTGTCCAACCGCCGCGACGAACTGGACATGCTCGCCGCCATCGTCAACGCCATGCTCGATCGCATCGAACGGCTGATGCACGAAGTCAAAGGCGTGTGCGACAACATCGCCCATGACTTGCGCACGCCACTGACGCGCCTGCGCGCGCAGTTGTATCGCATGCAGCAACAGGCCGGCGAAGGTTCGCCCGCAGCGGCGCAACTGGATCTGGTGCTGGCCGAGGCCGATACGCTGATGGCGCGGTTTCGCGGCTTGCTGCGGATTTCCGAACTGGAAGATCGTCAACGGCGCTCAGGATTTGTCGAGCTCGATCCAGTGCAATTGCTGGAAGAATTGCATGAGTTTTACCTGCCACTGGCCGAAGAAGGCGAACTGCTCTTCGTCCTCAACATGCCGGAAACCCTGCCGCCCCTCAATGGCGACCGCGCGTTGTTGTTCGAGGCGCTGGCCAATCTGTTGAGCAACTCGATCAAGTTCACCCCGGCGGGTGGCACGGTGATTTTGCGCGGCGTGAATGACAACGGGCATACGCGGATCGAAGTCCACGATTCCGGACCGGGGATTCCCGAAGCCGAGCGTGAGGCGGTGTTCCAGCGCTTCTATCGGGCCGAAGGCGGGCAACCGCAAAGCGGCTTTGGCCTGGGCCTGTCGATTGTGGCGGCGATTGTCAGCCTGCATGGCTTCAATCTTGAGGTGGGCAGCAGTGAACTGGGCGGTGCGAAGCTGGTGCTGGATTGCCGGCAGAGTTTGATCTCACAGTCCTGAATTTGCGCCGATCTTTCAAACTGATACATCCCCTGTGGAAGCTGGCTTGCCAGCTCCCACCGTTTTTTGTGTTGGATGATCACGCCGGGTAATTGGCCCGCAGCGCCTCAAGGCCACCCTGATAGAGGCCGTTGAACTCAGATCGCCATGCTGTCGACTACACCGCCATCCACGCGCAAGGCCGCGCCCGTGGTGGCGGAGGAAAACGGCGAGGCGATGTACGTGACCAGATGCGCCACCTCGGCAACGTCGGCCACCCGCTGGATGATCGAGGTCGGCCGCGCCCGGCGGACGAAAGCGTCGGCTTCGTCGCGCAGGTTGCGACCGGACTCGGCCGCAGCGTCCTTGAGCATGTGCTCCACGCCGCCGGTAAAGGTCGGCCCCGGCAGGATCGCATTGACCGTCACGCCAGTGCCGGCCAGACGCTTGGCCAAGCCATGGGACACCGCGAGGTTGGCGCTTTTGGTCACGCCATAGTTGAGCATGTCGGCCGGGGTGGCCACGCCGGATTCCGAAGACAGGAAAATGATCCGCCCCCAACCCTGCTCGACCATCGCCGGCGCGTAATGGCGCGACAGGCGCACGCCGGAAATCACGTTGACCTCATAAAAACGCGTCCACTCGCTGTCCGGGGTGTCGAAGAAATCCACGGCGTCGAAGATCCCCAGGTTGTTCACCAGAATGTCTGTACGCGGTTCAGCGGCGAAGAGTTTTTCCGCGCCTTCGGCGGTGCCCAGATCCGCCGTCAGACCCCGCAATTGCGCACCCGGCACCTGCTGCCGAATGCTCGCCAGCGCTTGCTCGACCTTGGCCGCTTCACGCCCGATGACCACCACCGTGGCGCCGGCTTCGGCCAGCGACTGGCTGATGCCCAGACCAATGCCACCCGTGCTGCCGCTGACGATGGCCAGTTTTCCACTCAAGTCGATTTTCATGGGTTCACCTCTTCGATAGGCAATACACGGACGAATAGAAGGAATGGATCAGCGTAGACGCGATGTCGCTTGTATGAAGACGTGGCCGACCAAAGACCGGTCGCGAACGATCCGACGCCTTCGCGGGTTGAGCGGCGTTCTACACTGAAAGGGTCAGCTGCTTTTTAGAGAACACCATGAAAATGTCTGCGCAAATGACCGTGGTCGCGGTGCTGGCCACCCTTGCCTATCTGGGGCTGGCGGTGTGGGGCATCGGCGGGCCGGCGGTGTTCTTCTCCCATCGGGCGCTGGTGCTGGTGGCGCTGGCCACGGTATTGATGGTGCTGGCGTCGCTGTTCACCGATGTGAACATGAGCTCGGGCGAGCGCGAGGACCGGGCCAATCGCTGGGTGATTCCGGCGTTCGGCGTCATCGGTCTGCTCAGCGGTTTTCTGCCGGCGTACTGCGATCGCATCGACTTCTGGACCTTCGGCGCTGAAGGCGTGCGCTGGCTCGGTGCTCTGCTGTTTATCGTCGGTGGCGCGCTGCGTCTGTGGCCGGTGTTTGTGCTGGGCCGACGGTTCAGCGGGTTGGTGGCGATTCAGCCGGGGCATCGATTGGTCACCGACGGCATTTACACGCGCCTGCGCAACCCGAGCTACCTGGGGTTGGTGGTCAATGCCGTGGGCTGGGCGCTGGCGTTTCGTTCCAGTGTCGGGTTGATTCTGGCGGCGCTGACATTGATTCCGTTGATCGCGCGTATCCACTCGGAAGAAGCCTTGCTGCGCGGGCAGTTTGGTGCGGAGTACGAGGCCTATTGCGCACGTAGCTGGCGCTTGTTACCGGGCGTCTACTGACCCTGTAGGAGCTGCCGAAGGCTGCGATCTTTTGACCTTGCTTTTGAAAATCAAAGGCAAAAGATCGCAGCCTTCGGCAGCTCCTACAGAGATTGTGTTGTGTCAGGTCTTTTGCAGGTGCAGTTGGCCTTGGCTGTTGGCGGTGACGCTCAGCGACTCATAACTGTCGATCGTCGCGTGGCGGGTGTCGAGCGGATGCTGGTGGGTTGTGGTGATGATCATCAGCGCCGCTCCGGCCGCTTCAGCAGCCTGGATGCCGACGGTGGCGTCTTCGAAAATCAGGCAATCGGCGGGATCAAGCCCCAGACGCTGCGCGGCCAGACGATAACCCGCCGGATCAGGCTTGCCGGCCGTCACATCCTCGGCGGTAATCATCACCGCAGGCTCGGCAATCCCCGCCGCCGCCATGCGGCGCAACGCCAGATCCCGAGGCGCCGACGTCACCATGGCCCAACGCTGCGCAGGCAGGCTGTCGAGAAACGCCGCGGCCCCGGGAATCTGCACAATCCCTTCGACATCATCGATTTCCGCCTGCGCGATGAACGCCGCTTGCGCCTCCGCATCAACCCCCGGCAGGTTCAGCCGGCGAATGGTGTCGATGGCGCGGGCGCCATGGATGGTCGGCAGGAAACTCTCGACATCAACCCCGTGGCGTTCAGCCCACGCCGCCCAGACGCGCTCGGCAGCAGCAATGGAATTGAGGACGGTGCCGTCCATGTCGAACAGGAACGCGCCGAACGCGCGATCAAAGACGTTATCGTGAGCAGACAAAAGGTCGCATCCTTTGACAGAACCGGGCGGATTGGCCGGGCAATGTAGCATTTTTGCCCGGCAGTTCGACCCGAAGACTCAGTGCAGACGCGCGGCCTTGGATTTGAACGCGCTGTCGACACAATCGAGCAACTGGCCGATGGCCCAAGGCTTTTTGATGAACGCCACCGGGTGCTTGACCCCGGAAGTCTCCGGCGTTTCATAACCGGACATGACCATCACCGGTTTGTCCGGCCAGCGCTCGCCGACCAGATTGGCCAGCCCCGCGCCGTTGATTTCACCGGGCATGGTGATGTCGGTCAGCAGCAGCGCGACTTCCGGCGCGTGTGCCTCCAGATACAGCTTGGCGGCATCCGCACTGGTTTGCGGCTCGACCTTGAAACCTTCCTCCTGAAGAATTTCGCAGAGAAACTCCAGAATCAACGGGTCGTCCTCAACCACCAGAATCAACCCGCCAGGAAGGTGCGCGCTCGGCGTCGGTGTTGGACTCATGAACTGGCACTCCCTGAATTGCATTAACGACTTAGCGGCTCAAATCCGCTGCTTATCAGGTATGAGCAGCGCGCCCTGTATAAATTCATTTTTGATACAGGTCTTTTCTTAACAGTCGTCAGTGGCCTTGGCTGTCGGGCGTTCGTCAGGCGGTTTTTGTGGTTAAAATGCCGGCCCTTTTGCTTGCCGACCGTGAATGATGAACCCTGAAGCCCTCGCCACCCTCCGCGCTCACTTGTTGCCAGCACTGGCGGCCGCACCGAGCGAAACCCGTCGCCTGTTCCATGGCCGCGGGCGTTGCTGGCCGGGGCTGGAGCAACTGACGGTGGACTGGCTGCAAGGCGTGGTGCTGGTCTCGCTGTTCAAGGAACCGGCACCGGAACAGCTCGAAGCGCTCAAGCACGTGCTGCTCGACCTCAGCACCTCGGCCGAGTGGCAGCAGTCCGGCGCCCACACCCTGCTGCTGCAACATCGCTATTTGCCGCAAAGCACCGCCGAATGGTTGCTGGGGGATGCAATAGACGAGATGAGCATCGTCGAGGGCGGCTTGCAATACCGCGTCGATCTGGGCCGCAAGCAGAACGCCGGGCTGTTTCTCGACATGCGCTACGGGCGCAACTGGGTGCGTGAGCAGGCCACGGGCAAGCGCGTGCTGAACCTGTTCGCCTACACCTGCGGGTTTTCCGTGGCGGCCATCGAAGGCGGCGCCCGCCATGTAGTCAACCTCGACATGTCCCGCGCAGCCCTGAGCCGTGGTCGCGACAATCACCGCTTGAACGGGCATGACCTGAGCAAGGTGAGTTTTCTTGGTCACGACCTGTTCAAGTCCTGGGGCAAGGTGATCAACAGCGGCCCGTACGACCTGGTGATCATCGACCCGCCATCATTCCAGAAAGGCAGTTTCCTGCTGACCAAGGATTACCAGCGGGTGCTGCGTCGCTTGCCGGAATTGCTCACGGCAGACGGCACGGTGCTGGCGTGCATGAATGATCCGTCGTTGGGTTCGGGCTTTTTGATTGATGGCGTGACTCAAGAGGCGCCGAGTCTGCGCTTTGAGCAGCGGCTGGAGAATCCGCCGGAGTTTCCGGATGTCGATCCCGAGAGCGGCCTGAAGGCGCTGGTGTTCAAACGTTTCGACTGACCCGACACCTCGCCAACATCGCTGATCCCTCTGGGAGCTGGCTTGCCAGCGATGGCGGTGTTTCTGGTAACGAGGATGTCAGCTGTGCCGCCCTCATCGCTGGCAAGCCAGCTCCCACAGGGGTTTGGTGGGTCAGGAAGTGGGTGGACGCAACACCAGCGCAAACAGTTCACCATGCCCGTTCACGTTGAGCTTGTGATAGAGATTGCGCCGATGAACCTTCACCGTCTCCGGCGAAATCCCCATCTGCTGGGCGATGGCCTTGCTGGAAAACCCTTGCAGAATCAGCCGCGCGGTGTCGACTTCGCGCAGGGTCAGACGCGCGTCGAAGCGATCGAGCAGCGTCGCCAGATCCCCCGCCACCGGCTCGGTGCCGGTCCCTTGCGGCGGCAATAGCTGCAAGTGACGGCGCATCGCCGCCAGCACCCAGTCGCGCACGCACAACAGACGGCCCTGCTCGACCAGATCGAAAGCCGTCGAGCGCCCCAGCGACAGGCCCAGTACACCGCCGTCGATGTTGATCATGAACTGCAACTCGTCCTCACCGACCACCGAGCGAAAGTAGCTCTGGTAATACTCGCTGTGCAGAAACTGGTCGGGCGCCACCGAGGCCAGGCTGTGCAGGCCGTCGGCGATGCCGGTCGAGGCGGTTTGATAAAACGGATCAAGCAGGTACATCCCGGCGCTGTAGCTGGCCAGCTCTTCCTGCTCGTCGGCGCGGCCCTTGCTGTCGAAGTCGATCAGCAACTGCGGCGCCTGCCCCGCCTTCATCAGCGCCACCAGCGCGTTGTCCAGCGGCACCAGCAGCCGCAGCGTGTCGACCAGCGAACGCCAGAACCCGTCCTGGCCGACGGCGGCAAACACCCGCGCCAGACTTTGATGCACCGGCAACTCCTGCAACAACGCGTCCACGCACTACCCCTTTTGTGTAACCCATGATGGGAATGGGTCAGGCGCGCCCGCCCCGATAGGCTGAGCACTCCTGTCAATTACCGGCCTGCCGCAGGCCAGGAGTGCCGCATCATGCGTTGTCGTCGTGGCTATATCAACCGGGGCATCAACCTTGGCCTGCTCACCTGTCTGGGCGCCACATTCGCTGCCAGTGCCGCCGACGCACCGAGCGTGCACGTCTACAACTGGTACGACTACATCGGCCCCACGACGTTGGCTGACTTCAAGCGCGACAGCGGCATTCAACCGGTTTACGACACCTTCGACAGCGCCGAAGTGCTCGAAGGCAAACTGCTGACCAGCCGCAGCGGTTACGACGTGGTGGTGGCGAGCAACTTCAGCCTGCCGACGCTGATCAAGGCCGGCGCCCTCGCCCCGCTGCCGCGCGATCAACTGCCGGGCTGGAAGAATCTGGACAGCGATCTGCTGAGCAAACTGGCCAACAACGACCCCGGCAATCAATACGCCGTGCCTTATCTGTGGGGCACCAACGGCATCGGCTACAACGTCGACAAGGTGCGCGCCGCCCTTGGCGACAAGGCGCCGCTAGATTCCTGGGACCTGGTGTTCAAGGAAGAAAACCTCGCCAGGCTCGGCCAGTGCGGGGTGGCGATGCTCGATTCGCCGTCGGAAATGCTCCCGGTGGCCCTGCACTACTTGGGCTTGCCGCCCAACAGCACCAATCCCGAGGACTATCAGAAAGCCGAAGCGCTGCTGCTCAAGTTGCGCCCGCACATTGCCTACTTCAACTCGTCGAAATTCATCAGTGACCTGTCCAACGGCAACATCTGCGTGGCCGTTGGTTGGTCCGGGGCGATGCTCGAAGCCAAGACCAACGCCGAGCAGGCCAACAACGGTGTGAAGATCGCCTACAGCCTGCCCAAGGAAGGCGCGCCGGTATGGTTTGACACGCTGGTGCTGCTCAAGGACGCGCCGAACCGCACTCAGGGCCTGGCGTTCATCGACTACCTGTTGCGCCCGGAAGTGATCGCGCCGGTCAGTGATCACCTGTCGTACCCCAACGGCAACCGCGCCGCGACCCCGCTGGTGGCCGCAGCCACGCGGGATAACCCGGCGGTGTATCCGTCGGCGGCGGCGATGACCACGTTGTACACCCTGGAGCCGCTGCCCAAAGCCACCGAACGCGTGCGCACGCGGGTGTGGAGCAAGGTCAAGAACGGTCAGTAACCCCACCTGCAAACCACACAAAACCTGTGGGAGCGTGGCTTGCCCGCGATGACGGAGTGTCAGGCGACACATGCATGGGCTGGACGGACGCCTTCGCGGGCAAGCCACGCTCCCACAGGGTTTTGTGTTCAGCCCCACTCATTCATTTCTGCCTTGTTATAGAGAGACAACCCATGAAACCCCGTGCCCGTGACCTCAACATCCGCATCGGCCAACTGCAACCCGGCCCGCTCAACGCCATCACCGATGTCCCCGGCGTGCGCGTCGGCCACAGTAACGTGCGTGGCCGCAGCGACAGCGGACGCGACATCTGCACCGGCGTCACCGTGATCGAACCGCGCCGTGGCTCAAGCAACCAGCAACCGTGTTTTGCCGGGGTGCATGTACTCAATGGCAACGGCGATGCCACCGGCCTTGAGTGGATTCGCGAGGCCGGGCTGCTGACCAGTCCCATCGCCTTTACCAACACCCATAGCCTCGGCGTGGTGCGCGATGCACTGATTGCGCTGGACCGCCAACAGCAACCGGACGACGGTCGGCTCTACTGGAACATGCCGGTGGTGCTGGAAACCTTCGATGGCTTGCTCAACGACATCAACGGTTTTCACGTCAAACCCGAGCATGTCGCCGAGGCACTGAATTGCGCGCATGCCGGTGCCGTTGAAGAAGGCGCTGTCGGTGGCGGCAGCGGCATGATCTGCCATGAATTCAAGGGCGGCATCGGCAGCGCCTCACGGCGTTTGAGCAGCGCTCAGGGTGGCTGGACGGTGGGTGCGATCGTGCAGGCCAACCACGGCATTCGCAGCGAGTTGCGGGTCGACGGTTATCCGGTGGGCCGTTATATGGAACAAGTGGATTCGCCGTTCTTGCGTGCCTCGCTGCCGCATCCGGGCATGGGTTCGATCGTGGTCTGCCTGGCGACCGACGCGCCACTGCTGCCGCATCAATGCACGCGTCTGGCACAGCGCGCCAGCCTTGGTCTGGCGCGCAGCGGCGGTGGTAACGAAGATCACAGCGGCGACATCTTCATCGCCTTCGCCACCGGCAACGAACAGGTGCCGCCCGCGGCTTACGAAGGCAAAGGCGCGCCGACCTGCGACGGCTTGCGCATGGTCAACAACGACCACATCAGCGAGCTGTTCCTGGCCGCCACCGAAGCGGTCGAAGAAGCGATCATCAACGCCCTGCTCGCCAGTGAGAGCACCGAGGGCAACGGGCATGCGGTGCCGGGGCTGGATAAGGAAACGCTGCTCGCCGCCCTCGCCAAGGCCGGCTGGCCCGGCGCCCGCTGACCTGTTGGAGCTGCGGCACGCTGCGATCTTTTGACCTTGCTTTCATAAATCAAAAGATCGCAGCGTGCCGCAGCTCCTACAGAGGGAGTCAGCGGTGCTCAACGACCACGTCATCATCCGCTCGGCGCCCTATCAGGATTTCGACACGCGGTACTTGAGTCAGCCCCCGCGCGTTCCCATGATGAAGATACGCAGGCGCTTCACTCCTGAGCGCCTGTGTAGGGATCGGGTGTTCTGAACCCCAAATCAAGCCCGTTCCCTGTTTCATGCGCAGCTTGAGCCTCATGGGCTCTACTTCTCCCCATCAAAGAGCCTTGAGGCTCTTTTTTTGTCCGTTTTTTGCCGCTGACTCAGTGCAACGTCAGCCGCTGGCGCACGAATTCTTCAGTGTGTCGGGTGACCTGATCCAGATGCCGGTCGCGCTGTTTCTCGGCATCGAGCATCGCGCGCTTGCCGTTCTTCTGCAGCAGGTAGGTGTGGATCTGCTGCACTTCCAGCGAGCGGTAGATCGGTGTGGTGTCGATAAAACCGCGCAGGCCGTTGCTGCGGTAATGCCGGGTGCTCATCAGCACTTGGGTTTCGCGAGCGCCGATCACCTCGAACCCCAGCGCTTCGAAATACGGCACCTTGCCGACACTGCAGGTCAGTTCGGCATGCGGGTAACGGCTGACCATCTCGCCGATCATCGCCCGCGCCACGCCCTGACGCCGATAGCCTTCGCGCACGGCCATGTAGGCAACGCTGCACGCTTCCCAGTCGCCCTGCACCGGCAAGTACAAAAGGAAACCGGTGACCTGCTCCGGATCATCCTCGGCCGTCGCCACCAGCAACTCCACCTCGGTGCCCTTCTCGCCGTTCAGCGCCTCCAGATACAGATGCACCTCATAACCGACCGCGTACTGATAGACGTTGTACAGCAGGTTGCTCGGGCCAAGACCGACCGCGCTGATGTCGGTGAGGTAATCGACCACCAGTTGCAGAATCTGGCTGTTGACGCTTTCGGGGCATGGGGATTTGTAGTGGGTGATACGTGACATGACGGGTGAACTCCGGCGAAAAACCGCGCCATCATACCCTGTCCCGACGCCTGCTCTGTGTAGGAGCTGCCGAAGGCTGCGATCTTTTGGCTTTATAGAAGCAAGATCAAAAGATCGCAGCCTGCGGCAGCTTCTACAGGGAAGCTCGCGGTTGACCTGAAGAAAATTTCATCCTCCGTGAAGCGGATTTTTCGCCGATTTGGCGTCCAATTCTTCAGCTGCGTTCACTTTTTCACGCAGGCCTTGAGGAGTTTTCATGAGCGTGTTGCGTTCACTGTTCAAATGGCGAAAGACCCTGCTGCTGGTGCCGATGACGCTGGCGGCGCTGGCCAGTGCGCCAGCGTTTGCCCAGCAGGTGGTGATCGTCCAGCAAGCCCCACCGCCGATGCGCATGGAAGTGATGCCCGGCGCGCGTCCCGGGTATGTCTGGGATCAGGGCCACTGGCGCTGGGAAGGACGCGGTTACGTGTGGATGCCCGGCCATTGGCAACCGGTGCGTCATGGTGCGCACTGGCGACCGGGGCACTGGCAGGCACGCGGGCCGAACTGGTTCTGGGTTGAAGGGCGCTGGGTGCGCTGATTGGCCGTCGACCTGCACACTTCTTCCATAAGGAACAACCCATGTCCAGAAGCATTAAAGCCTTGCTCGCCGCCGCACTGGTGGCGATCACCCTGTCCGGTTGCGTCGTCGAACCGGTCCGTCCGCACCGGCCACCACCGCCCGTGGAAGTGGTGCCGGTGATGCCTGCGCCGGGCTATCACTGGGTCGCTGGTCATTACCGCTGGGGTGGTCATGAATGGCGCTGGGTGCCGGGGCACTGGCGCGCCTACTGACCTGAAAGACTGGCGTCACTGCTGTGGCGCCACCACCTTGAAGGAAATGGCAATGTCATTGGACACCACGGTATCCGCCCACTCCCCCGCTCCGAGCCCGAATTCGCTGCGCTTGAGCACCAGCTCGCCGTCGAAAATGCCGATCGCGCTGTCCGGCTTCAGCTCGACCGGCACCTGCACCTCGCGGGTAATGCCTTTGACGGTGAGCAGACCGGCGACCAGATAGCGGTTGTTCGCCACGCGGGTAAAACGGCTGGATACGAACACCGCCTCAGGAAAGCGCTGGGTATCGAACCACGCCGGTTTCACCAGCTCGGTATTGGCGTCGTCGCTGCCGGCATCGATGCTGGCCAGGTCGATGTGCAGCGTGGTGTGGGCGTTGGCGAGGTTGTCGCTGTCGAACTGCAGCGTCGCGTCGAACTTGCCGAAGGTGCCATAGACCTGGTCGCCGAATTGCTTGTAAATGAAGCTGATCTTGCTGGCGGTAGTGTTGACGCGATTGTATTCAGCGGCCTGCGCGCAGGTCATGACGCACAGGCCGGTGAACAGTGCCACAGCGGTGAATCGGACACGCATGGGATTCTCCGGACAGGGCAAACCTTCGAGGCCTCGATTGACTTAAGCAAACAACCGGCAGTTGTGCCATGTCATCTGTCCGCCGGTGTGGCTCAGGCTCAGACCAGCCGCTCGATCTTCTGATGCTGCCAGACCAGTTTGTAATACAGCGTCTGCAACACCAGCATGCCCAGATACGCCACCGGAAACGCCATCCACACTCCCTGCAAACCGTACTGCCCGTCCAGCCAGTAAGCCGCCGGCAACTGCACGCCGACCACGCAGACGATGGCGATTGCCACCGGCACCAGCACCGTGCCGCTGGCGCGCATGATGCCGCCGATGATCGCCTGGAAACCAAACACCAGCAGGCTCCACAACATGATGTGCAACAAGTGCTCAGCCATCGCCCGGGTCGATTCTTCGGTCAGGAACAGTCCCAGCAACCAGTGCGATAACAGGTAACCGAGCACGATCAAGCCACCGGTCAGGCACACGTTGATCAACAGCCCGGTGCGCAGGATCGCGGCCAGGCGCTGCAGGTGCCCGGCACCGATGGCCTGGGCGCCAAGGATCGAGGCGGTGATGGCAATCGACAGCGCCGGAAACTGCACGTAGTTGACGATCTGCGTCACCGCGCCATACGCCGCCGTCGCCTGCGAGCCGTGCTGGTTGACCAGCGCCAGAATCACCAGCTCCGACAGCGACAACACGATCATCTGCACCCCGGTCGGCAGGCCGATGCGCAGCACCTTGCCCAGAATCGCCCTGTCCAGCCGCAGTGCCGCGAAGAACTCGCGGTCCGGCGCCAGCGGATGGTTGTTGCGAATCAACCGCCAGGCCAGCCACGCCATGGCCGACAGGTTGCCAGCCAGACCGGCGAAGGCCGCGCTCTGGATGCCCAACTGGGGCAAACCGAACCAGCCACGAATCAGCGCCGGGGTCAGCGCCAGCCCGACCGAGGTCGATACCATCAGCGCCAACAATGGCGATACGGTGTCGCTGACCCCGCGCAGCAATTGCGTGAACAGCACAAACACCAGCATCGACGGCAGAATCCACATCATCACGTGCGCATACGCCACCGCGTCGTCCAGCACATCCACCGGCGTCCCCAGCCCCTGCAACGCCTGCCGCGCAAAGACACTGCCCAGCACCGCGGCGAGCAAGCCGATCAACACCCCCAAGAGCAGCGTCGCCCCGGTGATTGCCTTGACCATGTGCGCCTCGCGCGCACCCCATGCCTGACCGATCAACACCCCGGCACCCGCGCCCAGACCGATCACCAGCGCAATGAAGAAAAAGATCACCGGAAACATCCCCGACACCGCTGCCAACGCCTGAGTCCCGAGCATTTGCCCGATGTAAATGCTGTTGACCGTGCCCGACATCGATTGCAGAAAATTGGACAGCACCATCGGCGCGAGGAACAACAGGTAGGTTTGCCAGAGCGGTTTGCGGGTGCCAGGGGTTTGCATTGAGGATCCGTCTCGGGGTGGGAGATGCGTTGGATATTACGCTAGATGCGCAGGTTAAAGTCGGTCGACATCGCCTCTGCGCAAGGCTTAAATGACGGCACTATTTTCCGTGGAACGCACCTGCCCATGACCCCGTTGCGAAATGCCCTGACCTGTTCCCTGCTGGTCGTTTTCAGCCACATGGCTGGCGCCGCCGAAGCCACCGCCCCCATCGAATCGTTGCGCCCCTTGCTGGCAACCTTGAATGAACGCCTGAACATCGGCGATCTGGTGGCACTGACCAAATGGGACAGCGGCAAGCCGATTCAGGACAGCCCGCGCGAAGCGCAGGTCATCGCCAATGCCCGCACTTTGGCGACCGAACACCAGCTCGACCCCGAAGACGTGGCTCAGTTGATCGCCGCGCAGATGGAGGCGAACAAACTGGTGCAGTACGGATTGCTCGCACAATGGCAAGCGGCCGGGGCGGCGCCGGACACCCCGCGACCGGATCTGGCGAAGCAGATTCGTCCGCGCCTGGACGAGTTGCAAACCCGCCTGCTGCGCCAGTACGCCGACTTCGCGCCGCACCGCCGCGAGCCGAATTGCCAGGCGTTGCTGGCCAAGGCTCGGCAGAGTCTGACCCACGACGCACTGCATGAACTGGCCCTGACCCGTGCCACTGGAGAGCTGTGCATTCGGGCGCCGAAGCTTTAAATCAGGGGTTGCGGCATACATCGCTGGCGTCGATAGTCACCATCACGTCAATGAAGTTCTCATAAAAAATCCGCGGCGTAACATCAGCTCCATACCAACCCAATACACCCCGGAGCACACGATCATGAAACGCCAAACCATCCTCGGCATCGCTTTCTCGGTTCTTGCAGTTAACGCTTTTGCAGCAACACCCGCTCACACCCTGGTCGCTGAAGGCGGCTCGGACAAGTTGATTGAAAGCCGTTTGGCTGAAGGTGGCTCGGACCGTCTGCAGGAACGCCGCGTGGCTGAAGGTGGCTCGGATCGTCTGCAGGAACGCCGCGTGGCTGAAGGTGGCTCGGATCGTCTGCTGGAGCGCCGTGTGGCTGAAGGTGGTTCGGATCGTCTGCTGGAACGCCGTGTAGCCGAAGGTGGTTCGGATCGTCTGCTGGAACGCCGTGTGGCTGAAGGTGGCTCGGATCGTCTGCAGGAACGCCGTGTAGCCGAAGGTGGTTCGGATCGTCTGATCGAAAGCCGTAACGCCTGAAACACCAGTTCTAAAGCAGTCAAGGAAAGCCCGGCCTGATCAGCCGGGCTTTTTCATTTTGTCGTTAGCAGGCGTGGTT
Organism: Pseudomonas sp. m6p; assembly: GCF_055760375.1. Taxonomy (NCBI): domain Bacteria; kingdom Pseudomonadati; phylum Pseudomonadota; class Gammaproteobacteria; order Pseudomonadales; family Pseudomonadaceae; genus Pseudomonas; species Pseudomonas sp. m6p. The sequence goes on along the minus strand of NZ_CM147084.1, from coordinate 1,638,347 downwards.
CTTTTCAACAATCAGCGTCAGAACGGATCCTGCCCTGTAGAGCATCGGCGAAACTTCCGACGGCGCTTATCCGAAGCGACCGACTGGCAGCCCGACGCTTAATGCGCATACCATGCGGCCACAACGTCCAAACAGAATTTGCCTGCCCATGCTCAAAGCCAGTCTGAGAAGCCACCTGACCCTCTGGTTCGCCGGTTTGTCCCTGCTGACCCTGGTGAGCGTCGGCTTCTATGTCGGCCATATCGCCACCGAACAGATGAAACAGGCCAGCGGCAGTGCCCTGCTCAATACCGCGCGTTCGGCGGCGACGCTGCTCGGTGACCAGTTGCGCGAACGCCAACTGGAGGTTTACCTGCTCAGCCGTGCGCCGCATCTGGAACGTGGCGACCTCGACAACCCGGCGATTCTCAAGTCAATGCAACTGCGCACCCAGGCCCGTGCCGAGTATGCGTGGATGGGCGTGACCGATGCCGAGGGCCATGTGCATCAAGCGGTCAATAATTTGCTGGTCGGGCAATCGGTGCAGCAACGCCCATGGTTTCAGGCGGGTCTGCGGGGCGAATACACCGGTGACCCGCACGAAGCGGTGTTGCTGGCCAAACTGCTACCGGCAACACCCAACGGCGAACCGCTGCGCTTCATCGATTTCGCCGCCCCGATCCGCAACGCCGACGGCCAGGTGATTGGCGTACTGGGGGCGCACGCGCACTGGAGCTGGGTGACGCGCATCGTCGAATCGGCAGCGTTCTCGCATAAAAATGCCTCGCCGGATATCGAAGCGCTGATCATTGATCACGATGGCAAGGTGCTGTACCCGGAAGCGCTGATGGGCCAGCAACTGGCGGTGAATGATTCGAAGTCGCCGGGCTGGTCGGTCGGCAACGGTTACCTGACCAGCATGGTCACCGTACCGACGCCTTCGAGCACCGCGCTGTCATGGTCGATTGCCGTGCGCCAGCCATTGGACACCGCGCTCGAACCGGCACGCCTGCTGCTCTATAAATTGCTGCTGCTGGGTGTGGCCGCCGCCGTCGCGTTCGGGCTGGTGGCGTATTACCTGGCGCAGTACCTGAGCCGGCCCATCGAGCAACTCGCGCATTCAGCCAAACAGGTGCAGAACCAGCAGCCCGGCGCACACTTCCCGCTGCAACACCCGGTGCGGGAAATCGCCCAGTTGGGGCAGTCGATTGACGCCATGACCCAGTCGCTGCTGACCAAGGAACGCGAACTGCAGGAAGCCAACGCCTCCCTGGAAGCCACCGTCGCCCAGCGCACCGCCGCACTCATGCAGGCCAATGCCGAACTGTTGAACCTGGCGACCCACGATGCCCTGACCGGCGTCTACAACCGCCGTCGCTTCGACGAAAAAATCAGCGAGTACAGCCTGCTGTTCCGCCGCACCGGGCGACCGTTTGCCCTGCTGCTGATTGATGCCGACCATTTCAAGCGCATCAACGACACCTACGGCCATGCGATTGGCGACGACGTGCTGCAGCAATTGGCGCAACTCATTCAGGTCAGCGTGCGCGCCACTGATTTCGTTGCCCGTTATGGCGGCGAGGAGTTCGCCGTACTGCTGCCGGAAGTTGCCCAGCCTGATACGCCAGAGGTGGTAGCCGAAAAGATCCGTGTTGCCGTGGCACAGGCGCACTTTCCCAACATCGGACAGGTCACGGTAAGCATTGGCGTCGCGCTGGCCGATCCGGCGGACAACAGTCACACGATGCTGATCAAACGTGCCGATCAGCAGCTGTATCAGGCGAAAGCGGCGGGTCGTAATCAGGTGGCTTGATCAGCGAGGTGTAAGGAGTCGAGTTGCCCTCGCCGAAAAATCAAGGTTTCAAGTCATCGACAAGCTTTTTCATCACCAGATCGGAAACATGGGTGAACGCCGTGCGCAATGCCTCGGGGTCAGTCGCATATTGCTCAGGTGCATAGGCGATGGTGTTGGCGTCGTTGAACACTGAAATGGTTTCGAAGTTACGCCATACCGCAGAGCCATTGCGCTTGATGGACGCATTGGCGCCGATAACCGGGTACAGCACGGTGCTGTAGTTCTTCAGGGAAAGTCCCCACTGCATCACGAGGATTTCCACTTCGGCGTCAGCCTGCTCGCCCTCACCCACGACAGTGAAGACTCGTTCCTGCTGGATGCGTTTGACGAAACTCTGGCGGATCAACTGACTCAGGTAGATACCGTTGGCTTTCATATTGTTCTGGATCGCTCGGGAAATATCGCCAGTCAGCACATCGCCCGTTTTAGTACCGGCCACGGAGCCTGCCCCGGTCAGTGCTGCTGTACCGGCAGAGGATGCACCGGCCACCATGCCGGTTGCTGCGCCGGCACCCGCGCCCAGGCCTGCGCCCCATGCCTGAGTCATGCTGGTGTACTGGAAATTGTCGACCGCAACAAACACCGGCAACACCTTGAGGGTCCTGATTTGCTGGCGGTCTTCAGTGCTGAGGTTTTTGGTTACGCAACCAGAGAGCAATGCCAGCGCACAAACAATACCGAGAATCTTCTTCATATCAGGCAGGATCCAGAACATGGGTGACAGTCGTATCGCCCGCCACCTGCATTTCTTGAATCCGTATGAGCTGGAGAGTCAGGCTTGCGTGCCTGACCCGGATCAAACGAGCGAACTCAGGTATTGGTCTTCAACTTGGTCCACAACCGCGCAATCGCCGCCGGCCGCTCCTCCACGGTGAACACAACCTCGATGAGCTGGCATTGGGCGTGTTGGGGGTGCCGTTCGGACCACTGCTGAAGACGGGCGGAATTTACGTGTTATGCCTGCAACCGGCGGCGGCTTCGCATGCGGCGTGCGCGGTGGTCATGCAGTGGTTTGCCGCGCAGGTCGAGAAAACTCTTTAGTTGGCGAACTGCTGCAGATACGCCAGCAAATTATCGATCTTCTCCTCGTCACTCAGCCCCCAGAAAATCATTCGCGTGCCCGGCACCACGCCTTTTGGATCTTTCAGATACGCGGTCAGCGTTTCGCGGTCCCAGGTCTTGCCCGAGTTTTTCATCGCCTCGGAATACACGTAATTGGCCGAGGTTCCGGCTGCTCGGCCGATGATGCCGTTGAGTTGCGGGCCGAACCCCGGGCGCGCGTCCGGGCCAACCTGATGGCAGCCGCCGCACAGACGTGGAAAGATCTTCTCGCCGGCTGCCGGATCGCCTGCGGCGCGGGCGGTTGAGCTGAACAGCACGGCGGTTGCGGCCAAGGCAAGAAGAAATGAAGCGGTGTTTTTCATCGGGCAATCCAGAACGGTGTGATGCAGTCGAGGCAAGGCTAACATTTTGTGGCGAGGGCACTTGCTCCCGCTGGGTTGCGTGGCGACCCCAATATGGGCCTGCGCTGCAGGCCAGCGGGAGCAAGCGCCCTCGCCACAGGTGTATTTCACAGTCAGTATTTTTACAGATAAGCGCCGATGACCTTTCTGACGGTGATCAATGCCTGGCGCAAGACGTCCATCGGCACCGACCCCAACGCCAGCCGAATCGCATGCGGCACATGCGTCGACACCGCGAACGGCTCGGCAGTCGTCACCGAAATCTGCTCGTGCATCAATTCCACCACCATCTGATCGGCGCGCACGTCTTCTGGCAGCGGCAGCCACAAGAAGTATGAAGCTGGATGTCCGATGCACGTCAGCCCTTGCAGTAACTCAGTGGCAAGCATTTGCCGGGCCTTGGCGTCGTCGCGCTTTTGTTGTTCCAGCAGGGTGACGGTACCGTCATCGAGCCAGCTGCAAGCCATTGCGGTCATCACCCCGGGAGTGTTCCAGGTGGTGGCGCGAATGATCCGCTCCAGCGCCGGCACCGTGTGCAGCGGCGCGGCAATGAAGCCGACGCGCAGGCCGGTGGCGATATTCTTCGACAGTCCCGACACGTACACCGTGCGTTCCGGTGCCAGATCGACCAGGGTGCGCGGTGGGTTTTCCACCAGAAAGGCGTAGGCCGCGTCTTCGATGATCGTCAGATCATGGCGGCGGGCGAGCGCGACCAACTGCTCGCGCTGTTCGATCGGCGTCACCCAACCCAAGGGATTGTGCAAGGTCGGCATGCTGTAGATCGCCCGCAGTGAACGGCTGCGACAGAGCTTGTCGAGCGCCGCCAGATCCGGCCCGTGATCACCGGGCGGAATCGCCACCACTTCCAGATGCAGCGCTTCGGCCAGTACCTTGAAGCCGGAATAGGTCAGCGCATCCGCTGCAATCACATCACCGGGTTTGAGCAAGGCCATCAGTGTCACGGCCAACCCTTGCTGGGCACCGTTGACGATCAACACCTGCCCGGCATCGACCTGCACTCCGCGAGCCTGCAAATGCTGCGCAATGGAAGCGCGCTCATGCTTGCGCCCGGCGTGGGGTTGATAACGCAGCAAGGCTTCCAGATCACCGGACAGCGCCAGTTGGCGTAACGCCGTGCGCAACAGATCGGCCTGGCCGGGCAGCGATGGATAGTTGAAATTCAGATCGATCATGCCGACCGCCACGTCTTTCTGGTCGATGCCCTGCCCCGGCGACAACGTGGTTTCGCGGACAAATGTCCCGCGTCCGGTTTCGCCGCTGACCAGCCCCATTGCCTCAAGCTCGGCGTACACCCGCGACGCAGTGACCAGCGCCAACCCCGCACTCGCTGCCAGTTCCCGGTGGGTGGGCAGTCGGGTTCCGGGCGCCAGACGCCCCGCGCGAATGTCTGCGGCGTAGGCGTCAACGAGCGTCTTGTAGCGCGAGCGCGGCATGCTGGATGTATCCATGACAATTATTTGATTGTGCTGATTCTCAGCCTCAGCATGGCTCGAAAGCAACCCACCTTTTGAGCGTGACCTGTATGGAACGGACTTCGAACCTGGTTAATCCCGCCCTGGAAAAAACCAGCGGCTGGATCAATGGCTTTATCGGCGTGCTGATCTTCAGCGGATCGCTACCCGCCACGCGTCTGGCGGTGCTGGAATTCGATCCGGTGTTCCTCACCGTCGCGCGCGCAGCCATTGCCGGCGTGTTGGCGCTCATTCTGTTGAGGCTGTTTCACGAACGACGCCCGACACGCGATCAGGGGTGGTCGTTATTGATTGTGGCCTTGGGCGTGGTGCTGGGGTTTCCACTGCTGACGGCATTGGCGCTGCAACATGTGACGTCGGCGCATTCGATCGTGTTTGTAGGATTGCTGCCACTGGCGACGGCGATTTTTGCCGTGCTGCGTGGCGGCGAACGTCCGCGACCGGTGTTCTGGGTGTTCTCGATTCTCGGCAGCGCGTTGGTCGTGGGCTTCGCCCTGTCACAGGGGCTGACCGCTTCGCCCACCGGTGATCTGCTGATGCTCGCCGCGATTCTGGCCTGTGGCCTGGGTTATGCCGAAGGCGCGAAACTGTCGCGCGTCCTCGGCGGCTGGCAGGTTATCTGCTGGGCGCTGGTGTTGTCGCTGCCAGTGATGACGGTGCTCAGCCTGTGGCTGGCGCCCGTCTCGTTCAACCACATCAGCCTGTCGGCCTGGCTGTGCCTGGCCTATGTGGCGCTGTTCAGCATGCTGATCGGCTTTGTGTTCTGGTATCGCGGCCTGGCCCAGGGCGGAATCGCGGCAGTGGGTCAGTTGCAATTGCTGCAGCCGTTTTTCGGTCTGGCGCTGGCGGCGACGTTACTGCATGAGCAGGTCAGCGTCGGCATGCTGGCGGTGACGCTGGGCGTCATCCTCTGCGTAGCCGGCGCAAAGAAATTCGCCAGATAACCCCACCGCCCCTGTAGGAGCTGCCGCAGGCTGCGATCTTTTGATGTTGATCTTTTAAAAGACAAGATCAAAAGATCGCAGCCTGCGGCAGCTCCTACAGGGAGGATCAGTGCTGTTCGACGCCCGCGCGTTTCAGCAGTTTCTTGCAGCGCTCGGACAGATGAAACACCTGCAACTCCTTCCCGGCCTTGGCGTAACGCTCGCGCAAGGTCTTCAGTGCGGCAATCGCCGAATAGTCAACGAAGCTCAAATGCCGGCAATCCAGCGTCACCCGGGCCGGGTCATTGGCCGGGTCGAACTGGTTGAGAAACGGCGTGGTCGAGGCGAAAAACAGTGTGCCGTGCAGGCGATAAAGTTTGCTGCCGTCGGCTTCCAGGTGTTCATCGGCGTACAACTCGCGGGCCTGCTGCCAGGCGAAATTCAGCGCGGCGATGATGATTCCGCAGAGCACGGCAGTGGCCAGATCGGTGAACACGGTGATGCTGGTCACGGCGATGATCACCAGCACATCGTTGAGCGGCACTTTGTTCAACACCCGCAACGAGGCCCATGCGAAGGTCTGCTGCGAGACCACGAACATCACGCCCACCAGCGCCGCCAGCGGAATACGCTCAATCAGCGGCGACAGAAACAGGATGAACAGCAGTATCAACACACCCGCGACCACCCCGGACAAACGCCCACGGCCGCCGGAGCTGAGGTTGATCACGGTCTGGCCGATCATTGCGCAACCGCCCATGCCACCGAACGCGCCGGAGACCACGTTCGCCGCGCCCAGCGCCACGCATTCGCGATCCGGATAGCCGCGGGTTTCGGTGATTTCGTCAGTGAGGTTGAGGGTCAGCAGGGTTTCCAGCAGACCGACCAGCGCCATCAGAATCGCGTACGGAGCGATGATGCGCAGGGTCTCCAGGCTCCATGGGATGTCGGGCAAGGCGAAAGTCGGCAGACCGCCGGCGATGTGCGCCATGTCGCCGAGGGTGCGCGTCGGCAGGCCGAACAGGTAGACCAGCAGGCCCACGCCGAGGATCGCCACCAATGCCGGCGGCACCGCGCGGGTCAGGCGCGGCAGTAGGTAGACGATGGCCATGGTCAGCAGCACCAGCCCGGTCATCAGGTACAGCGGCGTGCCGCTGAGCCAGTGTTCACCGTTCTTGAAATGCTCCAGTTGCGCCAGGGCAATGATGATCGCCAGGCCATTGACGAAACCGAGCATCACCGGATGCGGCACCATGCGCACCAGTTTGCCCAGGCGCAACAAGCCGAACGCCATCATGATCAGGCCACCGAGCAACACGGTCGCCAGCAGGTATTGCACGCCGTGCTGCACCACCAGCGCGACGATCACCACCGCCATCGAACCCGCCGCACCGGAGACCATTCCCGGCCGGCCGCCGAACAATGCGGTCAACGTGCAAATGATGAAGGCGCCGTACAGGCCCATCAGTGGATTGAGATGCGCCACCAGCGCGAACGCAATGCATTCGGGCAACAAGGCAAACGAGGTGGTGAGTCCGGCCAGGACATCGGCGCGCAGACGTTGTGGTTTCATGGCTTACCTGACTGGCGGCCGACGAGCGCGGCCGCTGATGTTCACGAAAATGAGGGGTGCGGATGTTACGGAATAGTTCGGAATCGGGCCAGCGATCGCTGACACCGTTAGCCGTGCGATTTATCCTGACGCGCTTGTGCCTCCTCCGAGTATGACCATGACTGCATGGCTGACCGCCCGCGACGTTTGCCAGCGCTTGCGCGAGGCTGCGCTGGGTGTACTGATGTTCAACAGATCCGAGAGGCCCGGTGATGCCGGACTGGTTGCGGTCGATATCGAAGGCTGGCAGTTGCTGCTGGACTTTGAGGGCGGACGCTTGCACCACTGTGAACAGGCCCGCGCCCCGGATGGCCGCGAGGGGACATTGGCAACGTGGCAGCGTTACGGCACCAATCCAGTCGACCTGCTGAGTACCTGGGAGCTGGCGCAGATCGAGCGATTGCTGGCGCGACAGTGTTGAACTCGATCAACCCTGACGCAGATCGAGCATATAAGTGTAATAGCCGGTATCACGCACATAACCCAGCGACTCGTACAAACCCTGCGCCATCAAGTTGTCGGTGGCGGTTTCCAGCACCAGACCTTTGGCGCCAGTCTGCAAGGCAAAGTCGCGGGCCGTGTTCATCAGCAATCGCCCGACACCGTGACCACGGGCTGCGGGCGTGGTGAACAAATCACTGAGCAGCCAGGTGCGGTGAGCGTCGATCGAGGAAAACGTCGGGTATAACTGCACAAAGCCGAGCGCATCGCCCTGTTCATCCTGCGCGAGGAAAATCGCCGATTCTTCGCCAGCCATGCGCTCAGCGATGAAGGCGCGCGATTGCGTCAGGTTCGAAGGTTGCTGATAAAAGCCACGATAGGCGTCGAACAGTTTTGCTACAGCCTCCAAGTGCGTCGCCGTAGCGCGCAGTGCGTTGATGGCCATGTTCCCTCCCCCGACTTTTTGATGATCGAATCAGCATAGCGCTCTCGAACGAGTGAGCTGGCCTCATCGCTATATAGTTTTGTATATTGCGAAGCCAAATTTGCCAGTATTCGTCCATGCCATTCATTCACACCGCATTCCCATGAGCGCCATCCGCGTACGCAACGAGCAACTGATCCTCGCCGCCGCCAGCGAAGCATTTGCCGCCAACGGTTTCGATGCCACTCAGACCCGCGACATCGCCGCCCGTGCCGGCGTGCCCAAGGCCAACCTGTATTACTACTTCCAGACCAAAGAAAACCTTTACTCCAAGGTTCTGCTGGGGTTCGTCGAACCGCTGCTGGAAGCCTCGGCGGCGTTACGTGAAAGCGACGATCCGATGATCGGCCTGCGCGCCTACGTCGCCGCGCGCATCCGCATCGCCCGTGAACACCCGGCGATTGCCAGGGTTTTCAGCGGCGAGCTGCTGCTGGGGGGCCGCCAGCTACCGACCGAATGCCGCGACCTGCTGCACGCCGAAGCCCGGCGCAACGTCGACTGCCTGCGCAGCTGGATCGACCGCGGCCTGCTGGCCCCGGTGGACCCGGAACACCTGATGCTGTTCATCTGGTCGGCGACCCGCACCTACACCAACATTGGCTGGCAAATGGGCTGCATCACCGGGCGTGAAATCCCCCAGGATGAGGACTACGCGATAGCAGCGCGAACCATTACGCGGCTGGTGCTGGAGGGCGTCGAGGCGCCGCGGGTCGGGGCGATTCGCGGCGTGTTGTTTGCGACTTGAAGCGGGAGAGCTGCTGCGCAGCCCGGCGCGAGCAAGCTCGCTCGCCACAGAAGGTTTGCGCTGGACATGGGGATTGGTGATTACCATCAATCATTGTAGGAGCCAGCCTGCTGGCGATTGGGTGGGTACAGCTTGCATCTTCATTAACAGATCCACCGCCATCGCTGGCAAGCCAGCTCCCACAATGATATGTGTTGTTCAAAGACTTCGTGATCCATGCCAAACCCTGTGGGAGCTGGCTTGCCAACGATGAGGCCAGCAAGAACAACAGAGGTATTTTCGGGCTTCAGAAAATGACCTCGGTTGCGGGTTTGACGTCAATGCGTCCGGTGGCCCCCGTCAGGTGCGCCAGATCCTTGTTGTGTTCGGCGATGATGTCTTCGGCGCTCATGTTGCCGTTGTCGAGAGTGGAATGAGCGTCTGCCACGAGGACGACGTCGTAACCCAACTGATGGGCCTGGCGCACGGTGGCGTTAACGCAATAGTCGGTTTGCAGGCCGCAGATGATCAGGCGCTCGAAGTCTTCGCCGGGCAGCAGTTTGCCCAGCTCGGTCTGGTAGAACGAATCCGGGGTGGTTTTGCGTATGCGCAGGTCTTGATCTGCCGTCAGCAGGCCATCGGCGAGTTGCCAGCCTTCGGCTCCATGGGCCAGCGGGCTGTCCTTTTCTTCATGCTGCACCAACACCACCGGCACGCTAGCCTTGCGCGCGCGCGTGCTGAGCTGGTTGATGATGTCGATGACGCGGCGAATGTCGAAGCACTGATATTGGCCCGAGCAGAGAGCCTGTTGGACGTCGATGATCAGCAATGCGCTAGACATGATGGGCCTTCCTTGATCGAACGTTGAAACCGGGGCGGAGCAGCGCCCGCCCCCTTTTTACCCCTGTCAGTAGCCTAGTGACAATCCGGTATTGCGTCGTGGATCGTTGGCACCGTAGAAGCGGTTTTTGCCCACTGGCTTACCGCCCAGCGACGGCGCGCCGACCAGGATCGCGGCGATGTGGTTGGCGTCCTGCGGCCCGGCGAACTTGTGGCCCCAGCTCTCGAGGAGCTTCTTCGTATCGGGGCTGGCCGCGAAGTCTTCGAGGTTGGTTTCCTCAGGCATCCATTGCTGGTGGAAACGCGGCGCGTCAACCGCTTCCTGCAGGCCCATGCCATAGTCGATGACGTTGAGCATGGTCAGCAAGGTCGCAGTGATGATGCGGCTGCCACCCGGCGTACCGACCACCATCACCACTTTGCCGTCCTTGGTGACGATGGTCGGGCTCATCGACGACAGCGGAGTTTTGCCCGGAGCGATGGCATTGGCCTCGCCCTGCACCAGACCGTACATGTTCGGCACGCCGACCTTGGAGGTGAAGTCGTCCATTTCGTCGTTAAGGATCACCCCGGTCTTGCTCGCCATCACCCCGGCGCCGAACCAGTCGTTGAGGGTGTAGGTCACTGACACTGCGTTGCCCCACTTGTCGACGATCGAATAGTGCGTGGTGTTGTTGCCTTCATGGGGCGCGACGCCGGGTTTCAGTTCGGCGGAGATCCCGGCCTTCTGCGGCTGGATAGCGTTGCGTAGCTTGGTCGCGTAGTTCTTGTCCAGCAGATGCTCGATCGGGTTCTTCACAAAATCCGGGTCGCCCAGATAGCTGTTGCGATCAACATAGGCATGGCGCATCGCTTCGATCTGGTAGTGCATGCCCTGGGCCGAATGGAAGCCGAAGTCCTTCATCGGATAGCCTTCGAGAATGTTCATGATCTCGCAGATCACCACCCCGCCGGAGCTTGGCGGTGGCGCCGAAACCACGTGGTAGCCGCGGTAATCGCACTCCACCGGGGCCAGTTCGCGGGTCTTGTATTTGTCGAGGTCGGCCTGGGTGATGATGCCCTTGTTGGCCTGACTGGAGGTGACAATGGCGTCGGCCACCCAGCCCTTATAGAAACCGTCAGCGCCTTTTTCCGAAATGGTGCGCAGGGTTTTCGCCAGATCCTTCTGCACCAGTTTCTGCCCGACCTGCATCGGTTCGCCGTTGTGCAGGAAGATCGAGCCGGAATCACGCATGTCCTTCTTGAATACATCGGTGGCGTAGTCCAGCAAATCGACGTCGCCCTGCTCCAGTTCGAAACCGTCTTCCGCCAGTTTGATCGCCGGGGCGATCATGTCCTTGCGCGGCTTGGTCCCGTACTTGCTCAGCGCCAGCTCCATGCCCGACACGGTGCCGGGCACCGCCACGGCGAGGTGACCGCGGGTGCTCAGGTCCGGGACGACGTTGCCGTCCTTGTCCAGGTACATGTTGGCGGTCGCCGCCAGCGGGGCTTTTTCGCGGAAGTCGAGGAAGGTCTTGCGCCCGTCCGCCAGTTGAATGGTCATGAAACCGCCACCGCCGAGGTTGCCTGCCGCGGGATACACCACCGCCAGCGCATAGCCCACAGCGACTGCCGCATCCACCGCATTACCGCCGCTTTTCAACACCTCGACGCCGACATGGGAGGCCAGATGTTGAGCGGTGACCACCATGCCGTTCTCGGCGGCAACCGGGGCCACGGAAGCGGCCTGGGCCATCAGGCAGCTCAGTGCCAGCGAAGTCGCGATCAGCGTTTTGGCCAAAGGTTCGTACTTCATGAGTCGATCTCTTTTTTGTTTTTGGGTTCTGTGCAGAGCAGAAGGGAACGCTGCAAAAGCACCAAGCAGTATGGTCGCTATTGCGATTTGCGCCTCCCCGATCAGCCAGTATGCTGGACGCCTTCGCCACGCTGATCCGGAGTTCTGCCCATGCCCTACACGTTCATCACCCTGCCCTCACCGGTCGGCGAACTGAAGCTGGTTGCGAACGACGCACGACTGGCGGCCATCCTCTGGGAAAACGACAAACCGGGCCGGGTGCGTCTTGGTCCGATGAGCGCAGCACCGGACAATCCGCTGCTGCAACGAACCGCACAGCAGCTTGAGGAATACTTTGCCGGCAAGCGTGATCGCTTCGACCTGGCGCTGGATTTTGTCGGCACCGATTTTCAGAAAAAGGTCTGGGCAGCGTTGCTGACCATTCCGTTTGGCGAAACCCGTACCTACAGCCAGATCGCCGAGCAGATCGGTCACCCGACAGCCGTGCGTGCGGTCGGAGCGGCGAATGGGCGCAATCCGATTTCGATTGTGGCGCCGTGCCATCGGGTGATTGGCGCGTCGGGGAAGTTGACCGGATTTGCGGGTGGGCTTGAGGCCAAAGAGCGGTTGCTGGTGTTGGAGGGTGGTAACTGGTCGGCGGTGGGCAGAACTGGGGATTTGTTTTAGAAGATCAAAAGATCGCAGCCTGCGGCAGCTCCTACATGAGAATGCGTTCCCTGTAGGAGCTGCCGCAGGCTGCGATCTTTGCTTTATCGGACAAACAGGTTATTCATCGCCGCATACTGCAACAGCATGATGGTCTTGGCATCGCAGATCTCGCCACGGTGGAACGCCGCCAGTGCCTCATCGAAGCGCCACTCCAGCACGTCCAGTTCTTCGGTTTCTTCTTCCAGGCCGCCGCCCTCACTGACCTTCGATTTCGCGTCGTACTCGGCAATGAAAAAGTGCAGTTTCTCGGTCACCGAACCGGGGCTCATGTAAGCCTCGAACACCTTCTTCACGTCGTGCACGCGGTAGCCGGTTTCCTCTTCGGCCTCGTCGCGGATCCGCTGCTCCGGTGCCGCACCTTCCAGCAGACCTGCCGCCACTTCGATCAACAAGCCGTCGTGGCCGTTGACGAATACCGGCAAACGGAATTGGCGCGTCAGCACCACGGTGCGCTGTTCGCGGTTGAACAACAGGATCGCCGCACCATTGCCCCGGTCGTAGACCTCGCGCGTCTGCCGCTGCCAGTCGCCGTTGTTGCGCAGGTAGTCAAAGGTAATCTTCTTCAACAGGTACCAGTCGTGGGACAACACCTGAGTGTCGACGATGTTGACCCGCTCGGCTGTCTTGATCATGACGCCTGATCCTTTGTCATCGGAAAACGCCCATAGTCGATTAATCGCGCCCACAAAAAAAGCCCGGCAGCGCTACCGGGCTTCTTTACTTGCGATTAACGGGCGATGCGCGACAACGCATCATCCGTTTCCTGCGCCGCTGTTCGAGCGCTGTGAATCAGCGGTCCATAACGCCGGCTGAACTCCCAGTTGTACGGCAGGCGATCCTTGCTGACGCCGTTGTCCCAGTTTACCGACCAGGTCATCAGGCCCTTGATCGGCAGCCCTTTGATCGCCAGACGTTTGAGCGCATTGCCGACGGCGGTGCTGTCGATCACATAACCGGTGGCAGCGGCATCGACGTTGGCCGGTAGGCCGATGACGAATTTGTCCGCCGGGATTCTGATGAAGCCCCGGGTACCGGTCACCAGACTTTCGGTCAGGTAATAGAGGAAATCCTCTTTCAGCGCGTCGTTGTTCTGCGCGATCCACGCACCATTGCCATTGTTGGCTTCCGGCACCCAGACCCCGTCGCCGCCCTGGTTGTAGAACTGCGGTGCGATGAAGTCGTAGTAGCCTTCCAGCGCCTGCAGGTAACCGACGTATTTGCCGCTGGTGGTCAGGTACGGAAACTCCGGGGCCATGCTGATGATGAAATGCTTGCCCTGGCCTGCGTAGTGATCCTTGACCAGCTTCAGCGCGGCCGGTAACACGGTCTTGTTGGCAGCGAAATCAATCGCGCTCTGTTCAAGATCGATGTCCAGCCCGTCAAAGCCATAGGTTTCCACCAGACGGATGATTTCATTGGCTAGCGGCTGTTCCTGACCGGCACGCAATTCGATGTGCGCATCGGCGCCGCCCAGGGAGACCAGTACCGCCCGCCCCTGGCTGTTGAGCACGCCGACCTGGCGCCGGAACTCGGCATCGGAGACGTTGTACGGTTTGAAGGTCGGAATCCCGCTGCCCTTCATGAACGCCACCGCAACCACGTTGTACTCCTTGGGCACCGCCTCCAGAGCGATCTCGGCAAAGCGGCCCTGGCGGTAGCCGTCACTCGGACCGGCCGGCCAGTTGTGCCAGAAACCCATGAGAATTTTCTTGCCGGCGATGCTTGGCATCAGCGAGGCAGCGTCGGCGGCCTGACTGTGCATTAACGAAAAGTCGATATTTGACATGTTCTAATCCTTCAGAACCTGTGGGTTGAGCGTTACGCCATTATTTGAAGTCGACGTCGAACGCCTGATAGAACGCGTTACCGGTGTTGGCGACAATCCACATCAACACGATGACGTGACGACCCTTTTTGCTGGCCGGCAATTTCACCGAATGATTGACCTTGGCCTTCAATTCCCCCGGATAGCTGTAATAAGGCACCTGAGTGTAGAAGTCTTCGGCGAAAGGCTGCGCTTCGAGTTGTGCACGGGAAATACGCTGTTTCGGATCCCAGCCATCCTTGGTGATCAGCCAGCGATAACCACGGGTGGTGTGTGGCGCGGTGTATTCCCACTTCACTTCCAGCGTCTGGCCCGGGGTGACGCTGAGCAGCGGCCAGTTGAACGGACGGTTGAGCTTTTTGCTCATTTCCTCGTCGGTGAAGTTCACACAGTCACGGGCATCGGTCTTGCCACCGCTGAGAATGTAACCGTCGGCGGGTGGTGTGACGCTGTCGCTGTCACTGCCATAGGGCGCAGGAAAAGGTCCTGCCGTCAGCGCCGGGAAATTCTTGCCCCCTTCCATTTCGTTGACCTGCCAGGCACCGAGCAATCCTTGCTCGATGGCGACCGCACCGCGGCTGGCTGGAGAAGTAACGCGACCGTGTCGCAGTTGGGTTTGAGCTTGTGGTTGATTCATGTTTTTCACTCCGTTGATTTAAGAACTCTCCTGTCCGAGGAGAGGCCTTCAAGCTAACGGAGGTGTTTTTTTTGTCCATCGGCGGTTTTGTCGCAGGCAATCGGCGTATTGAGTGGAAAACGCCGCAAATACTGGATGAATATACAGTCAATTGCGACAACGCCCACCTGATGCATGGCTAAAGGCCTACACGCCGACACAGCAAAAACCCGCATTCATCAATCACTCCAGTTGTGCCTGATATTCCTTTTCGTATTGCCCGGCGAGCTGTTCCTTTTGCTTGTCGTCGAGCAACTTGCCGGCCATCTGGAAGAATTTCTGCTCCTCCTCCTTGAGATGGTGATGAACCTTGTCGGAAAGTTTTTTTGCGGTGGCCAGCCACGCCGGGCTGGACATCTCGGTCTCATCCAGTTCTTCCATCATCTCGTCCATTTCATGGTGTTCCGAGATCGCGTGACGACTGAGATCGACGCCGTTGTCGAACTCCATCAGCGGAATGTAGAAGTGGCGCTCTTCGGCGGTCTCATGAGCCTGCAGTTCGGCCTTGAGCTGTTTGTAGGCTTCGACCCGCTCCGGGGTGTCGCCGCTGGTTTCGACCAGAGCTTTGGCGTAATTGCGCTGACGGTCGTGGCTTTCGCGAAGGGCTTCGAAAATATTCATGGGGGGTCCTCATCAACCGCGTTCGAAATGACGCTGTAGAAGCTAGACCCCGACGCAACAGCGGCGGTTCCAAAGGGATGAGCAAGGACTTGGAAAGCGCCCGCCGGGCAGGATAGGCTGCGCGTTCACCTCACAAGGAAGTTGCGTATGACGTTGCGAATCGAGCTGTCACAGAACCCCACGGAAGAACAGCGCAAGGCTATCCTCGAGCCGTTGATTGCGTACAACGACGCCCAGACCGGGGGCTCCACGTCGGAACCGTTCGCCCTGCTGGTGCGCGATGAACACGACGCGATACTCGGCGGCTTGTATGGCCGGGTGATTTTCCAGTGGATGTACATCGAGTTGCTTTCGGTGCCGGAACAGGGGCGCGGCCAGGGTATTGGCTCGAGACTGATGACCATGGCCGAAGAGCTGGCCAACGAGAAGCGCTGCCTGGGCATCTGGCTGGATACCTTCGATTTTCAGGCGCCGGAGTTTTACAAGAAGTTGGGATTCAGCCAGTTTGGCGAGATCGTCGACTATCCGCCGGGGCATAGCAGGCACTATTTCCAGAAGCGCCTGAAGGGTTGAATCTCAAGAGCCCTTCGCGAGCAGGCTCGCTCCCACAATGGAATGCATTTCAAACAGTGGGAGCAAGCCTGCAGCCGCTCAGCGCAATATCAAAGACAGGTCGCCAACCCCGCCAAACGCCGCTTGGCGACAAAATCATCCTTCTGCACGTAGTAATTGAGCACCGTCCCCGACGCATCGCTGGTCACGTCGACAAACGATTCCGCCGAACGGGTATACACCGTCGAGCCGCCCTTCTTGCCCGGTTGCAGATACGCGCCGGCGTCCACGCCAAACACCGCCTCGTCCTGCCAGGCGAATTGCACGCACTGGGCCACGACTTTCTCTGGCTTGTCCGAGGTCAGAACCTTGTAAGGGGCTTTGGTGCGAGAATCGTCCATCACCGAACCCGCGCAGCCCGCCAGCACGGTCGCGGCCAGCGCTACCATCAGAATTCGCATTGCATTCGCTCATTCAGAAAAAAGCGGACTGTATCATCGCAACAGGCAAAATCGTTCTGCTTTACTGCATTTATCGCGCGACACACGCCGGCCGCTCCGGCACCCTAGGGTCATCAGCCTGACAAGGAATACACATGGCGCCCACCGACCAGCGACATGAGCAAGCCCTGAAACTGTTTCTCGACGCGCGCCCCGAATTGCGCGAAACCCTCGATCACCTCAACCCGCTGTTGGCCCAGGCCAAGGGCGAAACCCCGGCGCAGTATCGTGAGGAGCGCCTGCACGAAGCCTTCGAGGCTGAGGCGGAGAATCAAGGCCTGTTCGCTTGGGAACTGACCTTGCAGCTCACGGCGCAAACGCCCGAAGAGTACCAGGCTCAGCGCATGGAGGTGCACCGCGAAGTGGCGGAAATGGCCCACATGAGCTGGGCCGATTACTGCGATCTGTACGGGTTGGAACCTTAACCGCCGCTCAAGGATATCGTCACCGATGCTGCCCTCCACTTCGACTCACCGCGCCACGTCCGGGCATTTGCATCGGCAGAAATGGCGTGGCCGTATCGGTCTGGCACTGGTGGCCAGTCTGTCCGTGCTGGCAGGCATGACCGATGCTATCGGCTTCATGGCCAGTGGCGATTTCGTTTCCTTTATGAGCGGCAACACCACGCGACTGGCGGTGGCGATCAGTGACGGCGACCTCGGACTGACGCTGCGCCTGGTCATCCTCGTCGTCACGTTCGTGATCGGTAATGCCTTGGGCATCGTGATCGGTCGCCTCAGTGGTCGGCGCACACTGCCCTTGCTGCTGTGCATCGCCACCCTGCTGTGCTTCGCGGCCGCTTGGCCGTATGACACGCAACTGCCGGCGCTGCTGGCGGCGATCATCGCGATGGGCATGCTTAACGCGGCGGTCGAGGAAGTGAATGGTCTGCCGGTCGGTCTGACTTACGTGACCGGCGCGCTATCGCGCTTCGGCCGTGGACTCGGCCGCTGGATGCTCGGCGAACGCCGTAACGGCTGGCGGGTGCAACTGGTGCCATGGAGCGGGATGTTCATCGGCGCGATTCTCGGCGCGGTACTGGAACATCATTTCGGGCTTCGGGCGCTGTTCGCCAGCGGCTTGCTGGCGGCGGCGCTCGGTGTGCTGTCGCTGAGCATTCCGCGGCGTTGGCAACTGGGCTATATGCCCCGCTGATCGAGGCCTCACTCCCCCCTGTAGGAGCTGTCGAGTGAAACGAGGCTGCGATCTCTTGATCTTGCTTGTAAAGATCGAGAGATCGCAGCGTGCCGCAGCTCCTACATGGATTCGCACTATGACCGATAGCAGCAGGCGGACAGTTATTCCCGCGCAATCGGTGTGTGCAACTTGGGTTTCGCGGCTGCCTTCATAAAGCTTTATCATGGCCGCAGTTTTGCTGATCGAGTCCGTCATGAAGTTCGCCATTGCGCTGTTTTCCGCCGCCCATGCGCCCTCCTCGCGCCGTGCCCTGCTGTTTGCTCAGGCGGCGCTGGCTGGTGGGCATGAGATTGTCCGGTTGTTTTTCTATCAGGACGGCGTCTACAACGCCTCCGACGCGGTGGTCACCCCGCAGGACGAACTGGACCTGCCCAAACAGTGGCGTGCGTTCATCACCGAGCAACAACTGGACGGCGTGGTATGCATCGCCGCCGCCCTGCGTCGTGGCGTACTGAATGACGAAGAGGCCAGGCGTTATCAGCGTGATGCCGTTGCGGTCAGCGCACCGTGGGAGTTGTCCGGCCTCGGCCAGTTGCACGATGCGGTGCAGGACGCTGATCGACTGATCTGTTTCGGAGGTGCGTGAGATGGCCAAATCCCTGTTGATCATCAGCCGCCAGTCGCCATGGTCCGGCCCCGGCGCCCGCGAGGCGCTGGACATCGTGCTGGCCGGCGGCGCGTTCGATCTGCCGATCGGCCTGCTGTTTCTCGATGACGGCGTACTGCAATTGGCCGCCGGACAGAACGCCAAGGCCCTGCAACAGAAAGACCTCAGCGCCAACCTGCAGGCGCTGCCGATGTTCGGCGTTGAAGAACTGTTCTACTGCACCGACAGCGCCAGCGCCCGTGGCCTGAGCACGCTGTCGCTGGACGAAGCGCAGCCGCTCGGCGCCAGCGAAATCAGCGCCCTTATTGACCGTTACGACCAGGTGATCACCCTCTGATGTCGACTTTGCATGTGTTGTCTCATTCCCCGTTCGGCGACGAGCGCCTGAACAGTTGCCTGCGCGTGATCGGCGCTGCCGACGCCCTGCTGTTATCCGGTGACGCGGTGTATGCCCTGCAACCCGGCACCGCGCCATTCGCCACGCTGAACGAGCGCGGGGTCAAACTGTTCGCTCTCGCCGAAGACCTGCAGGCCCGCGCCATCGTTGCTCCCGACTGGGCCGAGGCCATCGACTATCCAGCGTTCGTCGAACTGTCGATCCGCCACGACAAGGTCAACAGCTGGCTATGAACTCGATGATTGTCGGCGCTCGCGCCATCGAACTGGACAAGGATGGCTTTCTGGTCGACCTCGACGACTGGTCCCCTGACGTCGCCAGCGCCCTTGCCGCTGCCGAGGACATCGAACTGACTGCCGAACACTGGGAAGTCCTCGAACTGCTGCGCAGCTTCTACGCGGAATTTCAGCTGTCGCCGGCCACCCGTCCGCTGATCAAATACACCGCACTCAAGCTCGGCCCGGACAAAGGCAACAGCCTGCACCTGAACCGACTGTTCAAAGGCACCCCAGCCAAACTCGCCGCGAAACTGGCGGGCCTGCCCAAACCGACGAATTGCCTATGACCGACTTTCCAGCGCTGACCCTCGAAACGCCCGCCGAGCACCCGTTCGCGCAGTTCGTGCGGATCCTTGGCAAGGGCAAACGCGGCGCCCGCGACCTGACCCGTGAAGAGGCCCGGGAAGCCATGGGCATGGTGCTCGACGACAAGGTCGAAGACACCCAACTCGGAGCCTTTCTGATGCTGCTGCGGCACAAGGAAGAAAGCGCCGAAGAAATGGCCGGTTTCACCGAAGCCTTGCGTGAACGCTTGCAGGCTCCAGCGTTGCACATCGATCTGGACTGGCCGACCTATGCCGGCAAGAAACGTCATCTGCCGTGGTACCTGCTGGCGGCCAAGTGCCTGGCGCAGAACGGCGTGCGCATTTTCATGCACGGCGGCGGCGCGCACACCGCCGGGCGTCTGTACACCGAACAGCTGCTTGGCGAGCTGAACATCCCGCTGTGCCGCACCTGGCAGCAGGTCGGCAACGCGCTGGACAACGGCGGCCTGGCATTCATGCCGCTAATGGACTGGGCGCCGCAGTTGCAGAAGATGATCGACCTGCGCAACACCATGGGCCTGCGCTCGCCGATCCATTCACTGGCACGGATTCTCAACCCGCTGCGCGCCCGTTGTGGCCTGCAAAGTATTTTTCATCCGGGCTATCAAGCGGTGCATCGCGAGGCCAGCGGTCTGCTCGGCGACACGGCGATCGTGGTCAAGGGCGACGGCGGCGAGATCGAGATCAACCCGGATGCCGACAGCCATCTGTACGGCACCAAGGGCGGCGAGAGCTGGGATGAAGAATGGCCGCAACTGTCGAGCCAGCGCCACGTCAAACCGGCCTCGCTGGACGTTGAACATCTCAAAGCGGTATGGCGTGGCGACGTGGTCGACAGCTATCCGCAAATGGCCCTGATCTCGACCATGGCCCTGGCCCTGCGTGGCCTCGGTCAAAGCCGCGAGCAAGCCTTTAAAATCGCCAAGCAATACTGGGACGCGCGCAACAAATCGATTTAACCGATCATAGACGCCCGATCTTTGCGCTTTTTGTTCGAACTCATCGGAATAGACTCGGCTCCAACGCTTATTGGATTCAGGAGTCTTGATCATGGGTTTACTCGTCGATGGCCACTGGCAGGACAAGTGGTATGAAAGCAGCAAGGACGGCGCGTTCCAGCGCGAACAGGCGCAACGTCGCCACTGGGTCACCGCTGACGGCCAGCCCGGGCCGAGCGGTGAAGGCGGTTTCGCCGCCGAAGCCGGGCGCTATCACCTTTATGTGTCCCTCGCCTGCCCGTGGGCGCACCGCACGCTGATTCTGCGCAAGCTCAAAGGTCTGGAAAGCCTGATCGACGTGTCCGTGGTCAGCTGGCTGATGCTGGAAAACGGCTGGACCTTCGACAAGGCCTTTGGCTCGACTGGCGACAAGCTCGATCACTTCGACTTCATGCACCAGCGCTACACCGCCGACACCCCGGACTACACCGGGCGCGTCACGGTGCCGGTGCTGTGGGACAAGAAACTCAAGCGCATTGTCAGCAACGAGTCGGCGGAAATCATCCGCATGTTGAACAGCGCCTTCGATGGCCTGACCGGTAACGAGCTGGACTTCTACCCGGCACCGTTACGTGGCGAGATTGATGCACTGAACGAGCGGATTTATCCGGCGGTGAACAACGGCGTGTATCGCGCCGGCTTCGCCACCTCGCAACAGGCTTATGAACAGGCCTTCGATGAAGTGTTTGCCGAGCTGGATAATCTGGAGCGAATACTGGGCGCCAATCGTTACCTGACCGGTGAATACCTGACCGAAGCCGACGTGCGTCTGTTCACCACGATGATTCGCTTCGATGCGGTGTACCACGGGCACTTCAAGTGCAATCTGCGGCGGATTGCCGATTACCCGAACCTGTCGAACTGGCTGCGTGAGCTGTATCAGTGGCCGGGGATTGGCGAGACCGTGGATTTTCAGCACATCAAGAATCACTACTACGGCAGCCACAAGACCATCAATCCCACGGGGATTGTGCCGAAGGGGCCAGAGCAGGATTTCAGTGTGGCGCATGACCGGGCGCGTTTGGCTGGCAAAGGAGTCTGGCGCAGGGGCTGATTGATTCGGCGTGTTTGAGGGCCTCTTCGCGAGCAGGCTCGCTCCCACGGGATTTGTGCACGACACAGATCCAAGGTGGGGGCGAGCCTGCTCGCGAATGAGGGCAACTCGGTCTTTTAGACTTGCGCCTGAGCACCCTCGAACCACGCCAGCTTCTCGCGCAGCTGCACCACTTCACCGACGATCACCAGCGTCGGCGCATGCACTTCATGCTCCGCCACCAGGCGTGGCAGGTCGGCCAGCGTGCCGGTGAAGACCCGCTGATTGACCGTCGTGCCCTGCTGGATCAACGCTGCCGGGGTGTCCGCGCGGCGACCGTGTTTGATCAACTGCTCGCAAATCACCGGCAAGCCCACCAGGCCCATGTAGAACACCAGCGTCTGCGCCGGGGCAACGAGGTCGGCCCATGGCAGATCGGTGGAACCGTCCTTCAAGTGACCGGTGACGAAGCGCACCGACTGCGCGTAATCGCGATGGGTCAGCGGAATCCCGGCATACGCCGCGCAACCGCTGGCCGCCGTGATCCCCGGCACCACCTGGAACGGAATGCCGTGGGCCGCCAGCTCTTCGATCTCTTCACCGCCGCGACCGAAGATGAACGGGTCACCGCCCTTCAAGCGCACCACGCGTTTGCCGGCCTTGGCCAGATCCACCAGTTGCTGGTTGATCTGATCCTGCGGCACTGCGTGATCAGAGCGACGCTTGCCGACATAGACGCGCTCGGCATCGCGACGGCACAGCTCAAGAATCGCCGGCGCGACCAAGCGGTCGTACAGCACCACGTCAGCTTGCTGCATCAAACGCAAGGCGCGGAAGGTCAGCAGGTCCGGATCACCCGGCCCGGCGCCCACCAGATACACCTCACCGGTGGTGATGTCCGCCTCGCCATCAATCTTGGCCTGCAACAGACGCTCGGCCTCGGCGCCCTGCCCGGCCAGTTGCCGGTCGGCAATCGGGCCTTGAAACACGTCTTCCCAGAACCCGCGACGCTGCTGCACATCGGGAAACAGGTTTTTCACCTGATTGCGAAAACGTGCGGCAAGACCGGCCAACTGGCCGTAAGTCGACGGAATCCAGGTTTCGATCTTGGCGCGAATCAGCCGCGCCAGCACTGGCGCATCGCCGCCGCTGGACACCGCGATGATCAGCGGCGAGCGATCGACGATCGCCGGGAAGATCACGCTGCACAACTGCGGCGCGTCAACCACATTGACCGGCACGCAACGCCGATGGGCATCGCTGGAGACTCGGGCGTTGAGCGTTTCATCGTCGGTGGCGGCGATGATCAGGCCGCAGCCGTCCAGATCCGCTTCCACATAACCACGCAACAGGCATTCACCACCGCTGGCAGTGACCAGTTCGCGCAGTTGCGCTTCGATTTCAGGTGCGACCACCCGCAGCAGCGCACCGGCATCGGCCAGCAGGCGGGATTTGCGCAAGGCAATTTCCCCCCCACCGACCACCAACACACGACTGCCGCGCAGGTTGTGAAACAGCGGCAGATATTTCATTTAGCCGATGACCTCAAGGCCACCCATGTACGGTTTCAGTACGTCCGGCACGCGGATCGAACCGTCGGCCTGCTGGTAGTTTTCCAGCACGGCAACCAGAGTACGACCGACCGCCAGACCGGAACCGTTCAGGGTGTGTACCAGTTCAGGCTTGCCGGTTTCCGGGTTACGGAAACGCGCTTGCATACGGCGGGCCTGGAAGTCGCCGCAGTTGGAGCACGAGGAAATTTCGCGGTACTTGTCCTGGCTTGGAATCCACACTTCCAGGTCGTAGGTCTTCACGGCGCTGAAGCCCATGTCGCCGGTGCACAGCGCCAGGGTGCGATAAGGCAGGCCCAGCAGTTGCAGGACTTTTTCGGCGTTGGCGGTCAGGCCTTCCAGCGCTTCCATCGAGGTCGACGGCTCGACGATCTGGACCATCTCGACTTTGTCGAACTGGTGCTGACGGATCATCCCGCGAGTGTCACGACCCGATGCGCCGGCTTCGCTGCGGAAGCACGGGGTGTGCGCGACGAACTTGATCGGCAGCAGTTTCGAATCGACGATTTCACCGGCCACGATGTTGGTCAGCGACACTTCGGCAGTCGGGATCAGGTACAGATCGGCTTCGCCTTCGCGAGCGATCTTGAACAGGTCTTCTTCGAACTTCGGCAGTTGACCGGTGCCTTGCAGCGCCGGGGCCTGAACCAGATAAGGCGTGTAGGCCTCTTCGTAGCCATGCTCGTTGACGTGCAGGTTGATCATGAACTGCGCCAGGGCGCGATGCAGGCGAGCAATCGGGCCACGCAACAAGGCGAAACGGGCGCCAGAGAGCTTGGCGGCGGTTTCAAAGTCCAGCCAGCCGAACTTCTCGCCCAGTGCAACGTGGTCTTTCACTTCAAAATCGAACTGGGTCGGCGTGCCCCAGCGGCGCACTTCGACGTTGTCGTCTTCATCTTTACCGACCGGTACCGATTCGTGCGGCAGATTGGGGATACCCAGCAGGATCGAGTCCAGTTCGGTCTGGATCGCGTCCAGCTCGACTTTACCGGCACTCAGCTCGCCCGCCATGCGCTCGACGTCCGCCATCAGCGGCGCGATGTCTTCGCCGCGCTGCTTGGCCTGACCGATGGATTTGGAACGCGCGTTACGCTCAGCCTGCAGTGCTTCGGTGCGGGTCTGGACGGTCTTGCGCTGTTCTTCCAGCGCTTCGATGCGCGCGGTATCCAGGGCAAAGCCACGGGAAGCCAGGCGGTCCGCTACGTCCTGAAGGTTGCTACGTAACAGTTTGGAATCGAGCATGTCGGTTTCTCGTTATCAAAGTTTGGTCAGGGACAGGCCGGCCCACGTCGCGAGCAGCCCGCCGAATACGCTGATCGCCGCATAGCCCAAGGCCAGCGGCACTTGCCCGCTTTCCAGCAGGCGCACCGTATCCAGTGAAAAGGATGAAAAAGTCGTCAGCCCCCCGAGGAAGCCGACCATCAACCCGGCACGCACCTCGATCGGCACCTCCGGGCGTATCAAAAACAGGCCGTACAACACGCCAATCAGCAGACAGCCCACGATATTAACGGCCAGCGTCGCGGTATAGAAGTGCCGCGGCCAATTGGCATTGACCCAATTAGCGGTGGCGAAGCGCAACAGCGTGCCGGCGATTCCGCCGACGGAGACCGCAACAATCAATGGAAGCACTATTTTCTCCGCTGTCTTGGGCTTAAACGGTCGAGTTGCGCGAGATGGTTGAGCTTCTCGCCGATCTTCAATTCCAGGCCACGGGGCACCGGTTGATAGAACGGAATGGGGTCGAGCTCTTCCGGGAAATAATCTTCGCCGGCGGCATACGCGTCCGGTTCGTCGTGGGCGTAGCGGTATTCGTCGCCATAGCCCAATTGCTTCATCAGTTTGGTCGGCGCATTGCGCAAGTGCAGCGGCACTTCCAGCGAACCGTACTCGGCAGCCGCGCGCAGCGCGGTCTTGAAGCCCATGTACACCGCGTTGCTTTTCGGCGCACAGGCGAGATAGGTGATGGCCTGGGCCACCGCCAGTTCGCCTTCCGGGCTACCAAGACGCTCCTGCACTTCCCACGCCGCCAGGCACAGGCTCAGCGCGCGCGGATCGGCGTTGCCAATGTCTTCGCTGGCCATACGCACCACGCGTCGCGCCAGGTACAACGGATCGCAGCCGCCGTCGATCATCCGCGCGAACCAGTACAGCGCGCCGTCGGGGTTGGAGCCGCGTACCGATTTGTGCAGCGCGGAGATCTGGTCGTAGAACGCTTCGCCGCCCTTGTCGAAGCGCCGTCGGGTGTCGCCGAGCAGGCTTTGCAGCAGCTCGGTGCCCATCTCGCTGTTGTCTTCGGCCAGGTCCGAGGCGTTCTCCAGCAGATTGAGCAGGCGCCGGCCATCGCCATCGGCGGCCGACAGCAGCATCTGGAAGCCTTCATCGCTGAGGGTCAGGTTGCGCTTGCCCAGGCCACGCTCTTCGGTGAGCGCGCGGTGCACCAGTTTGCGCAGTGCCGTCTCGTCGAGGCTTTTCAGCACATAGACGCGGGCCCGCGACAACAGCGCGTTGTTCAATTCAAATGAAGGGTTTTCGGTGGTGGCACCGATGAAAATCAGCGTGCCGTCTTCGACGTACGGCAGGAACGCATCCTGCTGCGATTTGTTGAAGCGGTGCACTTCATCGACGAACAGGATCGTGCGCTTGCCGTACTGGCCGGCCTGCTGCTTGGCGATTTCCACCGCCTGACGGATTTCCTTGACCCCGGCGAGCACTGCCGACACCGTTTCGAAATGCGCGTCCGAGACTTCCGCGAGCAAGCGCGCCAGGGTGGTCTTGCCCACACCCGGCGGCCCCCAGAAGATCATCGAATGCAGGGCACCCTGCTCCAGCGCCTCACGCAGAGGCTTGCCGCGAGCGAGCACGTGCTCCTGACCGACATACTCATCCAGATTGGTCGCGCGCAAACGCGCGGCCAGCGGCTGGGCAATCGGTGCACTGCGAAACAGATCCATCACGTAGCGTTGAAACCTCTGATTGTCTGAAACCTTTTGGAATACCTGTGGACACCTGTTGGTGACCCTGTGGTGAGGGGATTTATCCCCGATGGACTACGCAGCAGTCACCTTTTTTGGGGCTGCTTTGCAGCCCATCGGGGATAAATCCCCTCGCCACAAAAGCTCCAAGCCACAAGAACCCGACCCGGGGTCCGGGGTTTATTCCTGGATAACGTCAGCACCCTTCGGGATGTCGAACTTGAACTTCGACGCCGGCACCGCTTCGTTGGCCTTGACCCCGGTGAACAGAATATTGGTGCGCTGACCAACGCTGTCGATCAGTTGCATGTCATTGACCAGGCCGTTGCGGAACGACAGACGCAGACTGTCGAACAGGGTGTCCTTGGTCTTCGGCTTGAGGGTGAAGTCGATCACGCCGCCCGCCTCTTTGGCACTGATCTCAAAGCTCTGGCTGATCTTCGACACGTCACCGGAGAGCAGCAGCGCCGGGGTTTGAGTCAGACGCTCGTCGAGCTTCTTGATGGTCGCCTGCTCCAGATCCGGATCCCACAGGGTGACCTTCTTGCCGTCGGAAACCATGGTCTGCTCGTTTGGCGCTTCGGTGTGCCAGTAGAACAGGCCCGGACGCTGCAGGACCATATCACCGCGAGTTTCCTGCAACTGGGTGCCGCTACCATCGAGGGTCAGTTGGGAGAAGTTCGCGGTCAGGGTTTTCGATGTTTCCAGCAATTGAGTCAGACGCGCCACGTCCTTGTCATCGGCGTGGGCCGTGAGCGTGGTCAGCGCCAGTACTGGCAACAGCATGCGGATAAGACGCATGGGAGTCCTCTTGAATACTCGTTGGGAGAGCGGCGGCACATCATTGTCCCGCCTCTTGCTTGGCAATCAGTCGCGAACCGGGCCGGGGGCCAGAACTTCACGCGAACCGTTGGTGTTCATTGAGGTCACGACCCCCGCCATTTCCATGGCTTCGATCATGCGCGCAGCGCGGTTGTAACCGATCTTCAGCTTGCGCTGTACCGCAGAAATCGACGCCCGGCGGCTTTCCAGCACGAACTGCACGGCTTCGTCGTACAGCGCGTCGGTCTCGGCATCATCACCGTCGCCACCACCGCTGCTGCCTTCAAAACCGCTGCCCGCCTCTTCGACACCGTTGAGGATGTCATCGTTGTATTCCGGTGCGCCACGCAGTTTCCAGGCTTCCACCACGCGGTGTACTTCATCGTCGGAAACGAACGCACCGTGCACCCGGATCGGCAGGCTGGTGCCCGGCGGCATGTAAAGCATGTCACCGTGACCCAGCAGTTGCTCGGCGCCACCCTGGTCGATGATGGTCCGCGAGTCGATCTTGCTCGACACCTGGAACGCCATCCGGGTCGGAATGTTGGCCTTGATCAGACCGGTGATCACGTCCACCGACGGCCGCTGTGTCGCGAGGATCAAGTGGATACCGGCAGCACGCGCCTTCTGCGCGATACGGGCGATCAGTTCTTCAACCTTCTTGCCGACGATCATCATCATGTCGGCGAATTCGTCCACCACCACGACGATGGTCGGCAGCTTCTGCAGCAGCGGCGCTTCGTCGTGGATGCTCTCGCGCTTGTACAGCGGATCGCTCAACGGCTCGCCGGCGTCCTGGGCTTCCTTGACCTTGGCGTTGAAGCCGGACAGGTTACGCACGCCCATCTTCGCCATCAGCTTGTAGCGGCGTTCCATTTCGGCAACGCTCCAGCGCAGGGCGTTGGCGGCGTCCTTCATGTCGGTCACTACCGGGCACAGCAGGTGCGGAATGCCTTCGTAGATCGACAGCTCGAGCATTTTCGGGTCGATCATGATCAGTTTGGCGTCATCCGGGCCGGACTTGAACAGGATCGACAGGATCATCGCGTTCACGCCCACCGACTTACCGGAACCGGTGGTACCGGCCACCAGCAGGTGCGGCATCTTGGCCAGGTCGGTGATGACCGGCTTGCCGCCAATGTCGTGGCCGAGGGCCAAGGTGACCGGCGACTTGAAGTTGTCGTACTCGGGGGTCGACAGCACTTCGGAGAAGCGCACGATCTGCCGGTCTTCGTTGGGAATTTCGATACCGACCGTGGTCTTGCCCGGAATCACCTCGACCACGCGCACGCTGGTCACCGCCAGCGAACGTGCGAGGTCTTTGGCCAGGTTGGCGATACGGCTGACCTTGACGCCAGCGGCAGGCTGGATTTCGTAACGGGTAATCACCGGGCCCGGATGGATCGAATCCACGGTGACTTCGACGCCGAACTCCTTGAGCTTGATCTCCAGCAAGTGGCCGACGGCAGCCAGGGATTCCGGCGAATAATTGAGTTGTTTCTTTTCCGCCGGATCGAGAATCGAGATCGGTGGCAAAGTACCTTCCACGGCGCTGTCGACGAACAACGGCACCTGTTTCTCTTTCTGCACGCGCTTGCTTGGCTCCGGTGCTTTGACCGGGGCCGGGGCGATGACCGGCGGCACCTGCTTCTCGCGGTCCGACATGTGCTTGCTCAAGGCCTGCTCGCGTTCGATCAGGCGCTCCTTGACCTTGGCCTGTTCACGCTTGTCGGTAACGGTCGGCGCCACGACGTCGTGGACGCGGTCATCGACTTCACGCAACTGCGCGACCAATTGCTTGCGCTCGGTACGGGCCGACCACCAGCGGTTGATCGCGCCCTGAAACAGTTCGAACAGGTCGAGGGTGATCTTCCCGGTGACGTCCATCACCTTGAACCACGACAGGTCGGTGAACACCGTCAGGCCAAACAGGAACAACGCGATGAACAGCAGCGTGCTGCCCTGGATATTCAGGGCGTTGCGCGCCAGGTCACCGAGACTTTCGCCCAGCGCCCCGCCCGCACCCGCCGGCAGACCGGTGGCGGCATGAAAATGGATATGCGCCAGCGCAGCGCCGGACAGCACCAGAAACACCAGACCGATCAGGCGCCAGGAGAACAGCCAGCCACTCCACTGCCAGGGTTCGTGGCGTTGACGGAAGATTTGATACGCCTTGATCGCCAGCAGCAACGGGAAAATGTACGCGAAATAACCCAGCACCATGAACAGGATGTCAGCGCTGTAGGAACCGGCGGGGCCGCCGAAGTTCTGCACGTCGTCGATCTTGCTGTTGTGGCTCCAGCCCGGATCGTCCTTGCCGTAGGTCAGCAGGGCCATCATCAGGAACAGGCACAAGGCACCGATGGCGATCAATGCACCTTCCTTGAGCCGGTAGTGCAATTGCTGGCGCCAGAGCGGAACGACTGTTTTTGGTGCTGCGGTGGATTTCTTCAAAACGCTTCTTTTCCTGCGCCCAAGGCGCGTCCATCTATTGAATGACGATAAAAAACTGCCCAATCCAGGCAGGTAAAAAAGTGAACCGGCGCATCTGAGACTACTTTTAACACTGTGCCGCAGCTTTTATAAACACAGCTATAAACACAGCGCTCTACAAATATTCTGTAACAGCCCGGCATTGTACGGGTTTGCGCGGCTGATGCCATGCTTCAAACCCCTTAGCTGAGCATAGCCAACCGCACAAATCCTGCGGTTCAATTTGAGCATGCATTGTCTTTTGTGACAAAGGCTTATGAGGTGTATTTGATGAACGCAGCGAAGCATTCACGCCTGATCATTCTTGGCTCCGGCCCTGCCGGCTACAGCGCCGCCGTATACGCCGCCCGCGCCAACCTCAAACCGGTGGTCATTACCGGGTTGCAGGCCGGTGGCCAGCTCACCACCACCGTCGAAGTCGACAATTGGCCCGGCGACGTCGAAGGCCTCACCGGCCCGGTACTGATGGAGCGCATGCAGAGACACGCCGAACGCTTTGCCACCGAGATCGTTTACGACCACATCCACACCGCCAAGTTGCAGCAGCGCCCGTTCGAGCTCATCGGCGACAGCGGCACTTATACCTGCGACGCCCTGATCATCGCCACCGGCGCTTCAGCGCAGTATCTGGGACTGCCCTCGGAAGAAGCCTTCGCCGGCAAAGGCGTCTCGGCCTGCGCGACCTGCGATGGCTTTTTCTATCGCAATCAGGTGGTCGCCGTGGTGGGCGGCGGCAACACTGCCGTCGAGGAAGCCCTGTACCTGTCGAACATTGCCAGAGAGGTGCACTTGATCCATCGCCGCGACAAGTTGCGCTCGGAGAAAATTCTCCAGGACAAACTGTTCGAAAAAGCCGCCAACGGCAACGTTCACCTGCACTGGAACCAGAATCTGGACGAAGTGCTGGGCGATGCCAGCGGTGTGACCGGCGCGCGCCTGCGTGACAGCCACACCGGGCAGACCCGCGAACTGGCCCTGGCCGGCGTGTTCATCGCCATCGGCCACAAACCCAACACCGACCTGTTTCAGGGCCAGTTGCCAATGCGCGACGGCTATCTGCTGGTCAAGGGCGGCAGCGACAGCGACGCCACCTCCACCGAGATCCCCGGCGTCTTCGCCGCTGGCGATGTGGCCGACCATGTCTACCGCCAAGCGGTGACCTCGGCCGGTGCCGGTTGCATGGCGGCACTGGACGCGGAGAAGTATCTGGACGACATTCCTGTCATTTAACGGCACACTTTATCGCGGGCCTCGCACCCGCACCGCCCTCCCCTTCTGCAAGCCTGGACGCCATGCTGACTTGGTTACAACGCAATTCCCTGACTTTCCCGCCCCTGGAAAAGGCCATGCGCGATCCCAATGGATTGCTGGCCGCCGGTGGCGACCTGTCCGCCGATCGCCTGGTACAGGCTTACCGGCACGGCTGTTTTCCATGGTTTTCCGAGGGCCAGCCAATCCTCTGGTGGTCGCCGGATCCGCGCACCGTTCTGTTTCCCGACGAACTGCATGTCTCGCGCAGCCTCGCCAAGCTGCTGCGCAAGCAACGCTACCAGGTGACCTTCGATCGGGATTTCTCAGCCGTGATTCGCGCCTGCGCCGCGCCTCGGGACTACGCCGATGGCACCTGGATTACCGAAGCGATGCAGGACGCCTACCTCGAACTGCACCGCCGCGGCTTCGCCCACTCGGTCGAGGTCTGGGATCAGGGCCAACTGGTCGGCGGCCTGTATGGCCTGGCGATGGGTCAGCTATTTTTCGGCGAATCGATGTTCAGCCGCGCCGACAACGCCTCCAAATATGGCTTTGCCACGCTGGTGCAGCATCTGAAAGAAGCGGGATTCGTTCTGATTGATTGCCAGATGCCGACCGATCATCTGCACAGCCTCGGCGCCCGGGCGATCCCCCGCCACGAATTCGCCAACTACCTGGCCCGCCACCTGGATCAATCCAGTCGCGCCACTTGGGTTTGCTGAGCGACTTTTGCGCGCGTGGCTTACACTTAATTCACCAGCTTATCCCGAGGGTTGATCATGACCGAGTTGGCGCGCTTGAAGTTCTATGCCACTCAGCCTCATTCCTGCAGTTATCTGCCCGAGGAGCAGGCGACGACGCTGTTTCTCGACCCGAGTCAGCCCATGGATGTGCACGTCTACGCAGACCTGTCGGAAATGGGCTTTCGCCGCAGCGGCGACCATCTGTATCGGCCCCATTGCCAGAATTGCAATGCGTGCGTGCCTGCACGCATCCCGGTGGCACAGTTCAACCCCAACCGCCAGCAGAAACGCATTTTCAAACGCAATGCCGATCTGCAGGTGCGCCCGGTAAAACCGCATTTCAGCGAAGAATATTTCGACCTGTACCAACGCTATATCGAACAGCGACACGCCGACGGCGACATGTACCCGCCAAGCCGCGACCAGTTCTCGACCTTTCTGGTGCGCGACCTGCCCTTCTCACGCTTCTATGAATTTCGACTCGACGGACGGTTACTCGCCGTTGCTGTGACCGATCTGCTGCCCAACGGCTTGTCGGCGGTCTACACCTTTTACGAACCTGGCGAGGAGCGCCGCAGCCTGGGGCGCTTCGCGATCCTGTGGCAAATCGCCGAAAGCCAGCGTCTGAGGCTGGAAGCGGTGTATCTCGGATACTGGATCAAGAACTGCAAAAAGATGAACTACAAGACCCAATATCGCCCCATCGAATTGCTGATCAATCAGCGCTGGGTAATCCTGAACTAATCGCGAGCCCTAAACCCCTTGGCTTGAACCCCCTTTTTCGGGCACAATGCACGCCGCTTTTGCCTGGCGCAGTTGCACCGGGCCATTCATTGGACACCGAGGGCTTTACTGCATGTCGAAAGAAGACAGCTTCGAAATGGAAGGCACTGTCGTCGACACCCTGCCCAACACCATGTTTCGTGTGGAGTTGGAAAATGGGCACGTCGTAACCGCGCATATCTCCGGCAAGATGCGCAAGAACTACATTCGTATTCTTACCGGTGACAAAGTGCGCGTCGAGCTGACGCCCTATGACTTGAGCAAAGGGCGCATCACTTACCGCGCTCGCTAATCAAGTCAATACAAGACGCCCGGTTTATACCGGGCGTTTTTGTTTGTCTGGGGTTTGGGGTTTGGGGTTTGGGGTGTATATCCGTTGCTGCGGTAACGGCCTCTTATGGTTTCGCTCTTACAGCGAGTCACCTTTTCCAGACGCCGAAAAGGTAACCCAAAAGGCTTTGCCCCGGCGTACGGCACTTCGCCGAGGCTCAGTGTTCCCTCGCTACGGTGCCCATCAGGGGGCATCGCCGACGGTTTGCTTCGCTGCACCTCCTCTCGATGTATGCGGCTTCGCCGCATGGCGCTGCGCGCCTTCCCCCTGATGGACACCTCCGCTCGGCCTGCCGAAGGGGCAAAAAATCAAAAGCCAAGTCAAGATCAAAAGCCAGAGCCAGATCAAAAGATCGCAGCCTTCGGCAGCTCCTACATGGGATTGGGTGTTTTCAGTGGGTGATTGGTCGGCTGTCAGGCCGCCATCGCTGGCAAGCCAGCTCCCACAGTGGGATCGGGTGTCATCAGTTAGAGATTGGTCGGCTGTCAGGCCGCCGTCGCTGGCAAGCCAGCTCCTACAACTTTATTCGTGCACATCCCATGCGGCGAAGCCGCCCCACTCAACACAATGAGCGTTAGCTCGAGTAAAGCTTTTGATCTCAGGGCCCGTCGGCAGGCTGAGTGGAGGGATTTATCCGGGGGTGGGAGCGCAGCGACCGTTTGGCGCAGCCAAACACAGCGAGAGGAGGTGCAGCGAAGCAAACCGTAGGCGCTGCCCCCGGATGAATCCCGCAGCGAAGGAACCCGAGCCTGAGCGAGGGCCGAACGTCAGGGTAAAGCCTTTTTGGTTACTTTTGAGGCGTTTGTCAAAAGTGACCCGCCGTAAGGGCGGAACCCTAAGCAGCCGTTACCGCAGCAACGGATATACACCCAAAAAAGATCAGACAACAAAAAAGGCGCCCGAAGGCGCCTTTCGCTTTACAACAGACCAACAACCGTCAGGCCATCTCAGCCGTAGTCTCGAAGTCAAACGTCAGCTCACCATCCTTGATGTCGATGTGTACCACACCGCCATGCTCGGCCAGCTCGCCAAACAGAATCTCCTCCGCCAGCGGACGCTTGATCTTGTCCTGGATCAGACGCGCCATCGGACGTGCGCCCATCGCCGAGTCGTAACCACCGGCCGCCAGCCAACTGCGCGCCGCATCGGTAACCTCCAGCAACACACGCTTGTCTTCCAGTTGCGCCTGCAGTTCGGTAAGGAACTTGTCCACCACACTTTTGATGACCTCATGGCTGAGGCGACCAAACTGGATAATGGTGTCCAGACGGTTACGGAACTCCGGCGTGAAGCTCTTCTTGATCACTTCCATCGCATCGGACGAGTGGTCCTGATGAGTGAAGCCGATCGAAGCCCGCGCTGCCGTCTCGGCGCCGGCGTTGGTGGTCATGATGATGATCACGTTGCGGAAGTCCGCCTTGCGCCCGTTGTTGTCGGTGAGCGTACCGTGGTCCATCACCTGCAGCAGCAGGTTGAAGACTTCCGGATGCGCCTTCTCGATTTCATCGAGCAGCAACACGCAGTGCGGCTGCTTGGTGATCGCTTCGGTCAACAGACCGCCCTGATCAAAGCCGACATAGCCTGGAGGCGCACCGATCAGACGCGATACGGTGTGGCGCTCCATGTACTCGGACATGTCGAAGCGCACCAGTTCGATCCCCAACGCCTTGGCCAGTTGCCGCGCAGCCTCGGTTTTGCCGACACCGGTTGGACCGGCAAACAGGAACGAACCCACTGGCTTGTCCGGCGACTTGAGGCCGGCGCGGGACAGCTTGATCGCGGTCGACAGCGAATCGATCGCCGCGTCCTGACCAAATACCGTCAGCTTCAGGTCACGCTCCAGATTGCGCAGCAGTTCCTTGTCGGAGCTGGTGACATGTTTCGGCGGAATCCGCGCGATTTTCGCCACGATGTCTTCAACCTGCGGCACGTCAATGCGCTTCACGCGCTTGTCGGCCGGCTGCAGACGCTGGTAGGCGCCCGCTTCGTCGATCACGTCGATGGCCTTGTCCGGCATGTGCCGGTCATTGATGTAACGCGATGCCAGCTCAGCAGCGGCGCGCAACGACTCATCGCTGTATTCGATGTTGTGGTGTTGCTCGAAACGCCCCTTCAGGCCGCGCAGGATACCGATGGTGTCTTCCACCGACGGCTCGACGACATCGACTTTCTGGAAGCGTCGTGCCAGCGCACGATCCTTCTCGAAGATGCCGCGAAATTCCTGGAACGTGGTCGAGCCGATGCAGCGAATGTCGCCAGACGACAGCAGCGGCTTGAGCAGGTTCGAGGCATCCATTACGCCACCGGACGCAGCGCCCGCACCGATGATGGTGTGAATCTCGTCGATGAACAGGATCGCCTGCGGACGTTTTTTCAGTTCATTGAGCAGCGCCTTGAAGCGCTTCTCGAAATCACCGCGATACTTGGTGCCTGCAAGCAGAGCGCCGAGGTCGAGCGAATAGACGACGCTATTGGCCAGCAAATCCGGCACCTGGTTGTCGACAATCCGCTTGGCCAGGCCTTCGGCAATCGCGGTTTTACCCACGCCCGCCTCGCCGACCAGCAGCGGATTGTTCTTGCGTCGACGCGCGAGGATCTGCGCGACACGCTCGACTTCCGTTTCGCGACCGACCAGCGGATCGATTCGACCCTGGCGCGCAAGTTCGTTGAGATTGCTGGCATAAGCATCCAGCGGATTGCCTGAAGAAGAAGACTCACCGCCCTCGTCGTCCTGCATATCTTGTTCACCTTCAGAGTGATCGCCATGCCCCGGCACCTTGGAGATGCCATGGGCGATATAGTTGACGACATCAATGCGCGCAACGCTCTGCTGTTTCAGCAGGAACACGGCCTGACTCTCTTGCTCACTGAAGATTGCAACCAGCACGTTGGCGCCAGTCACTTCGCGTTTGCCCGAGCTCTGTACATGAAAAACAGCACGTTGCAGTACACGCTGGAAGCCCAGGGTTGGCTGGGTTTCGCGATCTTCGTCATGGACGGGGATCAATGGCGTGGTTGAGTCGATGAACTCCTGCAGGTCGTGCTTGAGTTTGTCGAGGTTTGCGCCGCAGGCACGCAATACGGTGGCGGCAGCCTCATTGTCCAATAGGGCCAGCAGCAGGTGTTCGACGGTCATGAATTCATGACGCTTCGAACGAGCCTCCTTGAAGGCAAGATTGAGGGTGACTTCGAGCTCGCGGTTTAACATAGCTTCACCTCATACCCAAGTGGTCGGCGATTAACCGTCCTTCTCGATTTCACAGAGTAGCGGATGCTGGCTTTCCCTGGCGTACTGGTTGACCTGCATGGCCTTTGTCTCGGCGATGTCGCGGGTAAACACTCCACATACTGCCCGTCCTTCTGTGTGAACGGCCAGCATGACCTTGGTCGCCAGCTCGCGATTCAGGTTAAAAAACACCTCGAGCACTTCGACGACGAAATCCATCGGTGTGTAGTCATCGTTGAACAAAACCACCTTGTACATCGGCGGCGCCTGTAACGCAGGCTTTGCTTCCTGAACAGCAACGCCTGCCGAATCGTCGTCGTGCTCCTGTGGAAGATCCTTTTGGAGAAGCGGGCGATCCTGATTGAATGTTAGTCGAATCTGGCTGATTGCATGCATGGAAAGAAAGGTTCGTCAGTTGTGCAAATACAGTGGTGGGGGCGGCTGTACACCTTTTCAACTCCGACTGCCCGGTCACCTTGACTATCGGGAAAACGGTGTTACAACCAATAGAGCCCACAGTGGGTAAAAAAGATCCGCGGAGTCAATCTTTTTAACGGATTCGATTGCGGATGAATTGGATGATACTCCAGCGATGGAGACTGTTGCAGAGGGATTTGAGCATGGCTGTCGGCAAGGTGAAATGGTTCAACAATGCCAAGGGGTTCGGTTTCATTAACACCGACTCCCGCGAGGGGAAGGACGAGGACGGCAAGGACATCGATTTCTTTGCCCACTACTCCGCCATCAAGATGGACGGGTACAAAACCCTCAAAGCCGGGCAAACCGTCAAATTCGAGATCGTGCAAGGGCCCAAAGGCCTGCACGCCACAAATATTCAGAATGTCGAGGTCGCGAAAGATGCCGCCTCGACAGCCGCTCATCACCAATCCGTGACCAGCTGAAGCGACCCGAACACCTGCCAGAAAACACACCGCCCGGCTCGATCACTCGAGCCGGGCGGTTTTGTTGCGACTGCCGTTCTTACATGTGCTTGACGATCGCCTCACCGAAGCCCGAAGAAGACACCAGCGTGGCGCCTTCCATCAGACGTTCGAAGTCGTAAGTCACGGTCTTGGCCTTGATGGCGCCATTGGTGCCCTTGATGATCAGGTCAGCCGCTTCGGTCCAGCCCAGGTGACGCAACATCATCTCGGCCGACAGAATCACCGAACCCGGGTTGACCTGATCCTTGCCGGCGTACTTCGGCGCGGTACCGTGGGTGGCTTCGAACATTGCCACAGTGTCGGACAGGTTGGCGCCCGGCGCGATACCGATACCGCCCACTTCAGCCGCCAGGGCGTCGGAGAGGTAGTCACCGTTGAGGTTCAGCGTGGCGATCACGTCGTACTCGGCCGGACGCAGCAGGATCTGCTGGAGCATGGCGTCGGCAATGGCATCCTTGACGATGACTTCACGGCCGGTTTTCGGGTTCTTGAACTTCATCCATGGGCCGCCATCGAGCAGCTCGGCGCCGAATTCTTCCTTCGCCACCTCGTAGCCCCAGTCCTTGAAGGCACCTTCGGTGAATTTCATGATGTTGCCCTTGTGCACGATGGTCAGCGACTTGCGGTCGTTGCCCACCACGTATTGCAGGGCCTTGCGCACCAGGCGCTTGGTGCCTTCCTTGGAAACAGGCTTGATGCCGATACCGCAATCCTGGTCGAAACGGATCTTGGTGACGCCCATTTCTTCTTTCAGAAACTTGATGACCTTGGTGGCCTCAGGGGAGCCGGCCTTCCACTCGATGCCGGCATAGATGTCTTCGGAGTTCTCGCGAAAGATCACCATGTCGACGTCGCCAGGCTTTTTCACCGGGCTCGGTACGCCTTCGAACCACACCACTGGACGCAGGCAGACATAGAGATCGAGTTGCTGGCGCAGGGCCACGTTGAGGGAGCGGATGCCGCCACCGACCGGGGTGGTCAGCGGGCCCTTGATGGAGACCACGTAATCCTTGACGGCGTCCAGGGTTTCCTGGGGCAGCCAGGTGTCCTGGTCATAGACCTGAGTCGCTTTTTCGCCAGCATAAACCTCCATCCAGGAAATCTTGCGCTTGCCCCCGTAGGCCTTGGCCACGGCAGCATCAACCACTTTGATCATCACCGGGCTGACGTCGACGCCAATGCCGTCACCTTCAATGAAGGGGATGATCGGGTTATCAGGAACATTGAGAGAATGGTCTGCATTGACGGTGATTTTGTCGCCGACGGCTGGAACCTGAATCTTCTTGTAACCCATGCTGAACTCCATTGTTTGGATTGAACATCTGGCTTGGTTCGAGCGTAACCCAGTTAAATCAACACGCAAACCCTCTGTTCACGACGCGGGCACATCTGGTTTCGTACAAGCCTGAAAGCAAAGGGAAAAGCGCCAAACTCAAGCATTCCCGGCGACTCTACGCCCCACCCCGCCCTGCGACCTTTAGACCAATGGACGAGACCGGTTGCATATGAACCATCGGCAGATTGCCAGCTACCTATGTATAATGCCGCCCGCTGACCAAAGGGTCACGACGGCTGGCCTCTCTAGCACGAGACTTTCCGCCTGATTGGTCGGGTTGTTACCGCAGCCTGACTGCTTGACGCTCAACGATGCACCCAACATCACCGCGAAGATTCTCGACATTCGGTTCATGGATGACTTTGAACGAACGCGCTTACCCGGCGCCCCTCGAGTTTCTGCGCACGCTTTAGCAAAGAAGAGAGAGTTAATCCGAATATGCCCACCCGCTCGAAGATCATCTATACCTTCACCGACGAAGCTCCAGCCCTCGCCACCTATTCCCTGCTGCCGATCATCGAGGCTTACACCGCCTCGGCCGATATCGCCGTGGAAACCCGCGATATCTCTCTTGCAGCACGCATCCTGGCCAGCTTCCCCGAGCAACTGGGCGACAAAGCCGTAGCCGACCACCTCGCCGAACTGGGCGCCCTGGCCGTTACGCCTGAAGCCAACATCATCAAGCTGCCGAACATCAGCGCTTCGGTACCTCAGCTGCAAGCGGCAATCAAAGAGCTGCAAGCCCAGGGCTACAACCTGCCGGACTACCCGGAAACCGTGACCAACGACGCCGAAAAAGAAGCCAAGGCGCGTTACGACAAGGTCAAGGGCAGCGCCGTGAACCCGGTTCTGCGTGAAGGCAACTCCGACCGCCGCGCTCCGCTGTCGGTCAAGAACTATGCGCGCAAGCACCCGCACAAAATGGGCGCCTGGGCCAAAGACTCCAAGTCCCACGTGGCTCACATGAGCACCGGCGATTTCTACGGCAGCGAAAAAGCTGCCCTGATCGACGCCGCTGACGCTGTGAAGATCGAACTGATTGCCAAAGATGGCACCGCGACCGTCCTGAAAGAGAAAACCAGCGTTCAGGCCGGCGAGATCCTCGACTGCGCCGTGATGAGCAAAAACGCCCTGCGTGCGTTCATCGCTGCTGAAATCGACAGCGCCAAGGCGCAAGGCGTACTGCTCTCGGTGCACCTGAAAGCGACCATGATGAAGGTCTCTGACCCGATCATGTTCGGCCAGATTGTTGCCGAGTTCTATAAAGACGCCCTGACCAAGCACGCTGACGTGCTGGCCCAGATCGGCTTCAACCTGAACAACGGCATTGGCGATCTGTACGCGCGCATCAAGGCTCTGCCGGCCGAGCAGCAAGCACAGATCGAAGCGGACATCGCAGCGGTCTACGCCGCGCGTCCATCGCTGGCGATGGTCAATTCCGACAAGGGCATCACCAACCTGCACGTGCCGAGCGACGTTATCGTCGACGCCTCGATGCCAGCAATGATCCGTGACTCCGGCAAGATGTGGGGCACCGACGGTCAACTGCACGACACCAAGGCAGTGATCCCGGATCGTTGCTACGCAACCATCTACCAGGCCGTGATCGAAGATTGCAAAGCCAATGGCGCGTTCGATCCGACCACCATGGGCAGCGTGCCAAACGTTGGCCTGATGGCGAAGAAAGCCGAAGAGTACGGCTCGCACGACAAGACTTTCCAGATCAAGGCTGACGGCGTGGTTCGCGTCACCGACAGCAAGGGCAACCTGCTGATGGAACAGGCTGTTGAAGCCGGCGACATCTTCCGCATGTGCCAGACCAAAGACGCGCCGATTCAGGACTGGGTCAAACTGGCCGTCAACCGCGCTCGCGCCAGCAGCACCCCGGCGATCTTCTGGCTGGACCCGATGCGCGCCCACGACGGCGTGGTTATCGAGAAGGTTCAGGCGTACCTGAAGGATCACGACACCAGCGGTCTGGACATCCAGATCATGGCGCCGGTCGATGCCATGAAGTACACCCTGCAGCGCACCCGCGAAGGCAAGGACACCATTTCGGTGACCGGCAACGTACTGCGCGACTACCTGACCGACCTGTTCCCGATCATGGAACTGGGCACCAGCGCCAAGATGCTGTCGATCGTGCCGCTGATGAACGGCGGTGGCCTGTTCGAAACCGGCGCTGGCGGTTCGGCGCCGAAGCACGTGCAGCAACTGGTCGAAGAGAACTTCCTGCGTTGGGACTCGCTGGGCGAATTCCTCGCGCTGGCAGCGTCCCTTGAGCATTTGGGCGTGAACTACAACAACCCGAAAGCACTGGTTCTGTCCAAGACCCTGGATCAGGCCACTGGCCAGTTCCTCGACAACAACAAGTCGCCATCGCGCAAAGTCGGCAACATCGACAACCGCGGCAGCCACTTCTACCTGGCGCTGTACTGGGCTCAGGCCCTGGCCGCCCAGACCGAAGACGCTGCACTACAAGCGCAGTTCGCGACCCTGGCCAAAACCCTGACCGAGAACGAGGCGACCATCGTTGCCGAGCTCAACGCCGTGCAGGGCAAGCCAGTGGACATCGGTGGTTACTACCACGCCGACGCCGAGCTGATCAGCAAGGCCATGCGCCCAAGCGCAACCTTCAACGCGGCGATTGCTGCGCTGGTTTAAGCTTGTAATGCTGCAAAGAAGCCCCGGCCCAGTGCCGGGGTTT
Organism: Pseudomonas sp. m6p; assembly: GCF_055760375.1. Taxonomy (NCBI): domain Bacteria; kingdom Pseudomonadati; phylum Pseudomonadota; class Gammaproteobacteria; order Pseudomonadales; family Pseudomonadaceae; genus Pseudomonas; species Pseudomonas sp. m6p. Next base: position 1,597,838 of record NZ_CM147084.1, on the reverse strand, counting down.
CTGTTTCCGAATACAACACAAAACCCTGTGGGAGCTGGCTTGCCAGCGATAGCGGTGGATCAGGCACCTTCAATGGTGAATGATAAGCCGCCATCGCTGGCAAGCCAGCTCCCACAGGGAATCGGGTTAAACCTGGATATTGAGGAAGGTTTTATGGAATGGCTCCCCCACATCACCGTCGCCACCATCGTCGAAGACAACGGCCGCTTCCTGATGGTCGAAGAGCACAAGGCCGGGCGTAACGTGCTCAACCAGCCCGCCGGCCATCTCGACCCGGACGAAACCCTGATCGACGCCGCCATCCGCGAAACCCTCGAGGAAACCGGCTGGGACGTCGAACCCACTGGCGTGATCGGGATTTACCTGTACACCGCACCGAGCAACGGCGTGACTTACCAGCGCGTGTGCTTCAGCGCCAAAGCGGTGAAACACCACCCGGACTATCAACTCGACGACGGCATCGTCGGCGCCAAGTGGTTGACCCGTAGCGAATTAATCGCTCAGCGCGACAACTGGCGCAGCGAGCTGATCATCCGCTGCATCGACGACTATCTGGCCGGTCATCACTTCAGTCTCGAACTGATCCGCCCTTCTCTTTAGCCTTGAGGCCGTGAGCCTGCTAGAATCGCGTCCTTTTTCAAGACACTCATTGAATCCCTATGCGTGATCCAGCCCCTTCTGACACATCCAAGAAGCGCGTCATTGTCGGCATGTCCGGCGGCGTGGACTCTTCCGTTTCCGCTCTCCTGCTGATCGAGCAGGGTTACGAGGTGGAAGGCCTGTTCATGAAGAACTGGGAAGAAGACGACGGAACGGAATACTGCACCGCCATGGATGACCTGGCGGATGCCCAGGCCGTGTGCGACAAGATCGGCATCAAGCTGCACACCGCCAACTTCGCCGCCGAGTACTGGGACAACGTGTTCGAGCACTTCCTCGCCGAATACAAGGCCGGTCGCACGCCGAACCCGGACATCCTGTGCAACCGCGAGATCAAGTTCAAGGCGTTCCTCGACTACGCCATGATGCTTGGTGCCGACCTGATTGCCACCGGCCACTACGTGCGCCGTCGTGACATCGATGGCCGCACCGAACTGCTCAAGGGCCTCGATCCGAACAAGGATCAGAGCTATTTCCTGCACGCCGTCGGCGGCGAACAGATCGCCAAGACCCTGTTCCCGGTCGGTGAACTGGAAAAGCCCGAAGTGCGCGCCATTGCCGAGAAATACGAGCTGGCGACCGCCAAGAAGAAGGATTCCACCGGAATCTGCTTCATCGGTGAACGACGCTTCAGCGATTTCCTCAAGCAATACCTGCCGGCGCAACCGGGCGAGATCAAGACCACCGAAGGCGAGGTCATCGGCCGTCACCACGGCTTGATGTACCACACCATCGGTCAGCGTCAGGGCCTGGGTATCGGCGGCCTGAAAGATGCCGGCGACGAACCGTGGTACGTGCTGCGCAAGGATCTGGACACCAACGAGCTGATCGTCGGCCAAGGCAACAACCATCCGTGGCTGTTCTCCAGCGCCCTGCTCGCTTCGGAAATCTACTGGGTCAATCCGATCGACCTGAGCCAGCCGCTGCGCCTCACCGCCAAAGTGCGTTATCGCCAGAGCGATCAGGCTTGCACCCTGGAAAAAACCGAAAACGGCTACCGCGCTGTGTTCGACGAACCGCAACGCGCTGTCACCCCGGGCCAATCCGTGGTGTTCTACGACGATGAAATCTGCCTCGGGGGCGGCGTGATCGAAGTCGCCGAGCCGTGGAGCGGCCAGGCATGAGCCCGACTCAGGAGCAACTGACGGCGCTGGGCGGGGTGTTTCTCGCCGCCGTGCTGGTCGACCGGATCGCCAAGACCGGCCAGACCAGCGAAGCCGGCCTGAGCTGCATGCTCGGCAGCCTGCTGGTACGCGACCCGAAAGACACACTGGACGTGTACGGCGGCGACGATATCAATCTGCGCGAGGGTTATCGGGCATTGATCGGCGCCCTCGAGCGCGACCCGAGCACCCTGCAGCGCGAACCGCTGCGCTACGCCCTGTCGATGCTCGGCCTCGAACGTCAATTGGCCAAGCGTGACGACATGCTCGACACCATTGGCAAGCGCTTGCCGCAGATCCAGTCGCAGGTCGAACATTTCGGCCCGGCCCACGAAAACGTGATCGCCGCTTGCGGTGCACTGTATCAGGACACCTTGAGCACACTGCGCCAGCGGATTCAGGTGCATGGCGACATGCGCAACCTGCAACAACCGAGCAACGCTTCGAAGATCCGCGCCCTGCTGCTGGCCGGCATTCGCTCGGCACGCCTGTGGCGCCAGCTCGGCGGCCATCGCTGGCAGTTGGTGATCAGCCGGCGCAAGCTGCTCAAAGAGCTGTATCCGTTGATGCGCAGCGAGTAAATCGTCGCGCGATAAAAGGTTTGTAGTCTGTAGCGCGTAATACGCCGGTCAGTTGGCAACGGACCGGCGGATTTTTTCATGTATGATACGCGCCCCATTTCGTTGCCCGACTGTCCGAGAACACCCCATGCAGCTCTCTTCGCTCACTGCGGTTTCCCCTGTTGACGGCCGCTACGCCGGCAAAACCCAGGCCCTGCGCCCGATTTTCAGCGAGTACGGCCTGATCCGTGCCCGCGTCCTGGTTGAAGTGCGCTGGCTCCAGCGCCTGGCCGCCCACGCCGGTATCCCGGAAGTGCCCGCCTTCTCCGCCGAGGCCAACGCCGTTCTCAATGAACTGGCTGAAAACTTCTCGCTGGAGCACGCCGAGCGCGTCAAAGAGATCGAGCGCACCACCAACCACGACGTCAAGGCGATCGAATACCTGCTCAAGGAGCAGGCGGCCAAGCTGCCGGAGCTGGCCAAGGTCAGCGAGTTCATTCACTTTGCCTGCACCAGTGAAGACATCAACAACCTGTCCCACGCCCTGATGCTGCGCGAAGGCCGTGACGACGTGATGCTGCCGCTGATGCGCCAGACTGCCAACGCCATCCGCGAACTGGCAATCCGTTTCGCCGACGTGCCGATGCTGTCGCGCACCCACGGTCAACCGGCCTCCCCGACCACGCTGGGCAAAGAGCTGGCGAACGTGGTTTACCGTCTCGAGCGTCAGATCGCTCAAGTCGCTGCCGTGCCGCTGCTGGGCAAGATCAACGGCGCCGTAGGCAACTACAACGCGCACCTGTCGGCCTACCCGCAGATCGACTGGGAAGCCAACGCCCGCGCCTTCATCGAAGACGAACTGGGCCTGGGCTTCAACCCGTACACCACACAGATCGAACCGCACGACTACATCGCCGAGCTGTTCGACGCGATCGCGCGCTTCAACACCATCCTGATCGACTTCGACCGTGACATCTGGGGCTACATCTCCCTGGGTTACTTCAAGCAGCGCACCATCGCTGGCGAAATCGGTTCGTCGACCATGCCGCACAAGGTCAACCCGATCGACTTCGAAAACTCCGAAGGCAACCTGGGCATCGCCAACGCACTGTTCCAGCACCTGGCGAGCAAACTGCCGATCTCCCGCTGGCAGCGCGACCTGACCGACTCCACCGTACTGCGCAACCTTGGCGTGGGCTTTGCTCACAGCGTGATTGCCTACGAAGCCAGCCTCAAAGGCATCAGCAAACTCGAGCTCAACGCCGACAAGATTGCTGCCGATCTGGACGCTTGCTGGGAAGTATTGGCCGAGCCGATCCAGACCGTAATGCGCCGCTACAACATCGAAAACCCGTACGAGAAGCTGAAAGAACTGACCCGCGGCAAGGGCATCAGCCCTGAAGCGCTGCAGACTTTCATCGACGGCCTGGACATGCCAGCCGAAGCGAAAGCCGAGCTGAAACAGCTGACCCCGGCCAACTACATCGGTAACGCTGTGGCGCAAGCAAAACGCATCTGATTCACCGCTTGACCCGTTTGAGACGCCCGGCCGCGCCGGGCGTTTTTATTCCCGTCTGAAAAATGCTTTTTTTCAATAGGTTACACATGAATCCTGATACTCCTCTTCAACTTTTGGGCGGTCTTACGGCGCGCGAATTCATGCGCGATTACTGGCAGAAAAAGCCGCTGCTGATCCGTCAGGCCATCCCTGACTTCGAAAGCCCGATCGACGCCGACGAACTGGCCGGCCTGGCCCTGGAAGAAGAGGTCGAGTCGCGCCTGGTGATCGAACACGGCGAGCGTCCGTGGGAGCTGCGTCGCGGCCCGTTCGCCGAAGACGAATTCAGCAAGCTGCCGGAAAAAGAGTGGACCCTGCTCGTTCAGGCCGTTGATCAATTCGTCCCGGAAGTCAGCGAACTGCTGGAAAACTTCCGCTTCCTGCCGAGCTGGCGCGTCGACGACGTGATGATCAGCTTCGCCGCCCCCGGTGGCAGCGTCGGTCCGCACTTCGACAACTACGACGTGTTCCTGCTGCAAGGCCACGGCAAGCGCAACTGGAAGATCGGCCAGATGTGCGACTCCGAAAGCCCGCTGCTGCAACACGCGGATCTGCGCATCCTCGCCGAATTCCACGAAACCGAAGAATGGGTGCTGGAACCGGGCGACATGCTTTACCTGCCACCGCGTCTGGCCCATTGCGGCGTCGCCGTCGACAACTGCATGACCTACTCGGTCGGTTTCCGTGCGCCGAGCGCTTCTGAAGTGCTGACCCATTTCACTGACTTCCTCAGCCAGTTCCTGACTGACGAAGAACGCTACACCGACGCCGATGCGAAGCCGGTCAGCGATGATCCGCATCAGATCCAGCACGACGCACTCGGCCGCCTGAAAAGCCTGCTCGCCGAACACATGAGCGACGAACGCCTGCTGCTGACCTGGTTCGGCCAGTACATGACCGAACCGCGCTACCCGGAACTGGTGGTCGGCCCGGAAGACGTTGAAGAAGACGACTTCCTCAACGCCCTGCAAGACGGTGCGGTGCTGATCCGCAACCCGAGCGCGCGCCTGGCCTGGTCGGAAGTCGATGACGATCTGCTGCTGTTCGCCAGCGGTCAGAGCCGTTACCTGCCGGGCAAGCTGCGCGAGCTGTTGAAGATGATCTGCGCCGCCGATGCGCTGCACGTCGACAACCTCGGCGAGTGGCTGAACGACGAAGACGGTCGCGGCCTGCTGTGTGAGCTGGTCAAACAGGGCAGCCTGGGATTTGCCGATGAATAAGATTCGCGTACGTGTCGCAGACTGGCAAAAGGACAACGCCGAGATCCGGCGCATTCGTGAAACGGTGTTCATCGCCGAACAATCGGTGCCACCCGAGCTTGAATGGGACGCCGATGACGCGACCGCCGTGCATTTTCTGGCGTTCGAAGGTGACTTTCCGATCGGCACCGCGCGCCTGCTGCCCGACGGGCACATTGGCCGGGTTTCGGTACTGAAGGACTGGCGCGGGATGAAGGTGGGTGATGCGCTGATGCAGGCGGTCATCGCCGAAGCCGAAGCCCGCGGCCTGCAGCAGCAGATGCTCAGCGCCCAGGTACAGGCCACGGCGTTCTATGAGCGCCTGGGCTTCAGCCTGGTCAGTGAGGAATTCCTTGAAGCCGGGATTCCGCATGTCGATATGGTTCGCCATTCGGCCTGAGCGGCAGAAATCTTGTGATCTTTGGAGATCCTGTAGTGAGGGGATTTATCCCCGATGGACTGCGAAGCAGGCCCAAGGTTTTTTGGGGCCGCTCCGCGCCCCATCGGGGATAAATCCCCTCACTACAAAGGCTCTTGAGCGCCCTCTCAAAACGCCCCGCCATTTTCGGATGCCGGGGCGTTTTGCTGTCTACGATTCAACTTGCCCCACCCCGGGCCGACAAACTGGCAATATCAAGCCTTTCGAAAGCGGAGATAACGGACATGTCCCTACGCACACTGCTCACCACCCTGCTGCTCGGCTGCAGTTTTTCGGTGATGGCAGCCACAGAAATCGTGCCCCTCAATTACCGCACCAGTGCCGATATGCTGCCGATGGCGCAGGACTTCATCGGCAAGGACGGTCAGGTCAGCGCCTATGGCAATCAACTGATCATCAAGGCCGAGCCGGACAAGATCCAGGAACTCAAGGCGCTGATCAGTCAACTCGACACTGCGCCCAAACGCCTGCTGATCACGGTCGATACCAATGAAAACAACGACCGTGGCGATGAAGGCTACTCGGTCAACGGCGCCCAACCGAACCAGACCCGCATCATCAGCCGCAGCACCGCCAGCCGTGATGGCGGCGTGCAGCAGGTGCAAGCCACCGACGGCATGCCGGCGCTGATTCAAGTCGGTCAAAGTGTGCCGATCACCAGCAGCCAGACCAACTCCTACGGCGATTACAGCAGCCAGACGCAATACCGCAACGTCACCCAGGGTTTCTACGTGACGGCGAGCGTCACCGGCGACATCGTTCACCTGGCAATCAGTACCAACCGTGACCGCATGAACCAGGAACGTCCCGATGTAGTGAACGTGCAAAGTACCGACACAACGGTCAGCGGACGCCTGGGCGAATGGATCACTCTCGCCGGGGTGAATCGCCAGACTCAGGCCGACAAACAGGGGCTGGCCCGCAGCTACTCGACTCAAGGCCGGGATGACATGACCTTGCGGGTCAAAGTCGACGCCCTGGACTAAAGCACCGAAAACTGACTGATTAGTCGTATTAGACGAAAGATGTAGTGCTTGAAAAAAAGCACTACAAAACGTTTGACGAGCCAAAAAAGCGAAGGCATGATGGCCTCGCTCCCGCTAATCAGAGGCCCTGGCAAGGGCCTTCGAAGCGACGTTCGCACCTACCCCGCGAACCGCTTCGTGTCTGTACCGCCCACAAGGTGTGTTTGACGAGGTTGCCGACTGGAACGAAGTTGTCCCGAGGGACGGAAGCGTAATTAGGTAACCCGGCTTCACGCTGTAGAACGTATAAAGGCCCACGACGCCCGAATGCGCCCGCAGTCCGCCACTACCTGCTCACTTCCCCTCGAGCCCATCGTTCATCCCGTCGCCTACCCCGCCGAACCCGACCTGACCGCCTAAGCTTCTGGTCAGCGAGCGCAGGAATTTTCCACCGCAGAACAACTTTTCATAAAGACGCGACGAGGTTTATCTCCATGGCACTGACACGCGAACAGCAAATTGCAGCCCTTGAAAAAGACTGGGCTGAAAACCCGCGCTGGAAAGGCGTGACTCGCACTTACTCCGCTGCTGACGTCGTCCGTCTGCGTGGCTCGGTTCAACCTGAGCACACCTTTGCAAAAATGGGCGCCGAGAAGCTGTGGAACCTGGTGACCCAGGGTGCCAAGCCGTCCTTCCGCCCAGAGAAAGATTTCGTCAACTGCATGGGCGCCCTCACCGGTGGCCAGGCTGTTCAGCAGGTCAAGGCCGGTATCCAGGCGATCTACCTGTCGGGCTGGCAGGTGGCTGCAGACAACAACTCCGCAGAATCGATGTACCCGGACCAGTCGCTGTACCCGGTGGACTCGGTGCCAACCGTGGTCAAGCGCATCAACAACTCGTTCCGTCGCGCTGACCAGATCCAGTGGAAAGCCGGCAAGAACCCGGGCGACGAAGGCTACATCGACTACTTCGCGCCAATCGTGGCTGACGCCGAAGCCGGTTTCGGCGGCGTACTGAACGCCTACGAACTGATGAAGAGCATGATCGAAGCAGGCGCCGCCGGCGTGCACTTCGAAGACCAGTTGGCTTCCGTGAAAAAGTGCGGCCACATGGGCGGCAAGGTGCTGGTTCCAACCCAGGAAGCCGTACAGAAGCTGACCGCTGCTCGTCTGGCTGCCGACGTTGCCGGTGTACCGACCATCATCCTGGCCCGTACCGACGCCAACGCTGCCGACCTGCTGACTTCCGACTGCGACCCGTACGACCAGCCGTTCGTGACTGGCACCCGCACCCAGGAAGGTTTCTACAAGGTTCGCGCCGGTCTGGACCAGGCAATCGCCCGTGGCCTGGCCTACGCACCGTACGCCGACCTGATCTGGTGCGAAACCGCCAAGCCGGACCTGGAAGAAGCCCGTCGCTTCGCCGAAGCGATCAAAAAGGAATACCCGGACCAGATCCTGTCGTACAACTGCTCGCCTTCCTTCAACTGGAAGAAAAACCTGGACGACGCGACCATCGCCAAGTTCCAGCGCGAACTGTCCGCCATGGGCTACAAGCACCAGTTCATCACCCTGGCCGGCATTCACAACATGTGGCACAGCATGTTCAACCTGGCGCACGACTACGCCCGCAACGACATGACTGCCTACGTGAAGCTGCAGGAGCAGGAATTCGCTGACGCCGCCAAGGGCTACACCTTCGTGGCTCACCAGCAGGAAGTGGGCACCGGCTACTTCGACGACATGACTACCGTGATTCAGGGCGGCACGTCCTCGGTGACCGCGCTGACCGGTTCGACCGAAGAAGAACAGTTCCACTGATTCGACTTCGCTGAGCAAACGGCCTTTGCGGATCGTATAAAAAGCTAACCGCAAAGCCGCAAGACTGACGCCCCGACTGGTTCGGGGCGTTTTTTTGCCCGCAGATTTCTCCGCCCGCCCGGTAGGAGCTGCCGAAGGCTGCGATCTTTTGATCTTGTCTTTAAAAAGCAAAGTCAAAAGATCGCAGCCTGCGGCAGCTCCTACAAAGGGTAGATCCTTCAACGACCCTTGTGGGAGCGAGCCTGCTCGCGAAAGCGTATTGTCAGCCTGCACATGCGGCGACTGACCCACCGCATTCGCGAGCAGGCTCGCTCCCACAGGTTTCGTCCTTCAGCCCGCGAGACAAAACATTGACCCAGAGCGGTATAGACGTCACAAAAATCAGCTAAAACGCTCGCCACCGCTACTTGCAGTAACAGGCATATAAGACAACTTTCTGTTTACTGCACCGCTAAACAGTTACAAAACCACCCCAAACGATATTAATTATCATTTAGCGACAACTATGTTCGTTACATTTCCTACAAAACATAATTGGCAGAATCCCGGCTAATGCCCGCAACGCATGGCCTGCAGGGCATCGGAGGTTCGCTATGTCCTTATTCCAATAAATAATTTCGCTATAGGAATTTTACTTGCCGGGTGTTTAGCCATAAAATCAGCGCGATTGATTGCTGCGACATATCGTCACTGCCTATTTCTTTATCAAGCTCAGAGACCTTTGCTCTCTGTTAAGGATTACCAGCATGCCCGAAGCGACAGGACTCATGGCCCACAACTGGGGCTTTGCCATTTTCCTTCTGGGTGTCGTCGGCCTGTGTGCCTTCATGCTTGGCGTCTCCAGCCTCCTCGGGTCAAAAGCCTGGGGCCGCAGCAAAAACGAACCGTTCGAGTCCGGCATGCTACCTACAGGTGGCGCCCGCTTGCGGCTCTCAGCCAAATTCTATCTGGTCGCGATGCTGTTCGTGATCTTCGATATCGAAGCCCTCTTTCTCTTTGCATGGTCTGTGTCCGTCCGCGAAAGCGGCTGGACCGGATTCGTCGAAGCTCTCGTTTTCATAGCAATTCTGTTGGCAGGTCTTGTCTACCTGTTCCGAGTGGGCGCCCTTGACTGGGCTCCGGAAGCTCGTCGCAAGCGGCAGGCGAAGCTGAAACAATGAGGCTTTGGCAATGCAATACAATCTCACCAGAATCGACCCCGATGCTCCTAACGAGCAATATCCGATCGGCGAACGGGAAACCGTTTCCGATCCGTTAGAGGATCAAGTCCACAAAAACATTTTCATGGGCAAGCTCGAAGACGTGCTGAGTGGCGCGGTCAACTGGGGGCGTAAAAACTCCCTGTGGCCGTACAACTTCGGCCTTTCGTGCTGCTACGTGGAAATGACCACCGCCTTCACGGCGCCCCACGACATCGCGCGCTTTGGCGCCGAAGTTATCCGGGCATCACCGCGTCAGGCCGACTTCATGGTTATCGCCGGTACCTGCTTCATCAAGATGGCGCCGATCATTCAGCGTCTCTACGAGCAGATGCTCGAACCGAAGTGGGTGATCTCCATGGGTTCGTGCGCCAACTCCGGTGGCATGTACGACATCTACTCCGTGGTTCAAGGGGTGGACAAGTTCCTGCCCGTGGACGTCTACGTACCTGGCTGCCCGCCTCGTCCAGAAGCATTCCTTCAAGGCTTGATGCTGTTGCAGGAATCGATTGGACAGGAGCGTCGTCCGCTTTCCTGGGTCGTTGGCGACCAAGGCGTTTATCGCGCCGACATGCCTTCGCAAAAGGAACAGCGCCGCGAACAGCGAATCGCAGTCACCAACCTGCGCAGCCCTGACGAAGTCTGATCCAGTCTGTTTCAAAGAAACGAGAAGCTGGCTTCATTCTTTACGTTGACCGAAAGCGAAAAAATAACCATGACTACAGGCAGCGCTCTGTACATCCCGCCTTATAAGGCAGACGACCAGGATGTGGTCGTCGAATTGAACAACCGTTTTGGCGCCGAAGCGTTCACCGCTCAGTCGACCCGCACCGGCATGCCGGTGCTGTGGGTGGCGCGCGCCAGACTCGTCGAAGTCCTGACCTTCCTGCGCAACCTGCCCAAGCCGTACGTCATGCTCTATGACCTGCACGGCGTGGACGAGCGTCTGCGCACCAAGCGTCAAGGGCTGCCATCGGGCGCCGACTTCACCGTGTTCTATCACCTCATGTCGCTTGAGCGTAATAGTGACGTGATGATCAAAGTCGCCTTGTCCGAAAGCGACCTGAGCTTGCCGACCGTCACCAGCATCTGGCCGAACGCCAACTGGTACGAGCGTGAAGTCTGGGACATGTACGGCATCGACTTCAAAGGCCACCCGCACCTGTCGCGCATCATGATGCCGCCGACCTGGGAAGGTCACCCGCTGCGCAAGGACTTCCCGGCGCGCGCCACCGAATTCGATCCGTTCAGCCTCAACCTCGCCAAGCAACAGCTTGAGGAAGAAGCCGCGCGCTTCCGTCCTGAAGACTGGGGCATGAAGCGTTCCGGGGCCAACGAGGACTACATGTTCCTCAACCTGGGTCCGAACCACCCTTCGGCGCACGGTGCGTTCCGCATCATTCTGCAGTTGGACGGTGAAGAGATCGTCGACTGCGTGCCGGACATCGGTTACCACCACCGTGGCGCCGAGAAGATGGCCGAGCGTCAGTCCTGGCACAGTTTCATCCCGTACACCGACCGTATCGACTACCTCGGCGGCGTGATGAACAACCTGCCGTACGTGCTCTCGGTCGAGAAGCTGGCCGGTATCAAGGTGCCGGAGAAGGTCGACGTCATCCGCATCATGATGGCCGAGTTCTTCCGGATCACCAGCCACCTGCTGTTCCTGGGTACCTACATCCAGGACGTCGGCGCCATGACTCCGGTGTTCTTCACCTTCACCGACCGCCAGAAGGCGTACACGGTGATCGAAGCCATCACCGGTTTCCGTCTGCACCCGGCCTGGTACCGCATCGGCGGCGTCGCCCACGACCTGCCACGCGGCTGGGAAAAACTGGTGAAAGACTTCGTTGAATGGCTGCCAAAGCGCCTCGACGAATACACCAAGGCCGCCCTGCAGAACAGCATTCTCAAGGGTCGTACCATCGGCGTTGCCCAGTACAACACCAAAGAGGCGCTGGAATGGGGCGTCACCGGTGCCGGCCTGCGTTCCACCGGTTGCGACTTCGACCTGCGTAAAGCGCGTCCATACTCCGGCTACGAGAACTTCGAGTTCGAAGTGCCGCTGGCCGCCAACGGCGATGCCTACGACCGCTGCATGGTGCGCGTCGAAGAGATGCGCCAGAGCGTCAAGATCATCGATCAGTGCCTGCGCAACATGCCGGAAGGCCCGTACAAGGCGGATCACCCGCTGACCACGCCGCCGCCGAAAGAGCGCACGCTGCAGCACATCGAAACCCTGATCACGCACTTCCTGCAGGTTTCGTGGGGCCCGGTCATGCCGGCCAACGAATCCTTCCAGATGATCGAAGCGACCAAGGGCATCAACAGTTATTACCTGACGAGCGACGGCGGCACCATGAGCTACCGTACCCGGATCCGTACTCCGAGCTTCGCGCATCTGCAACAGATCCCTTCGGTGATCAAAGGCAGCATGGTCGCGGACTTGATTGCGTACCTGGGTAGTATCGACTTCGTTATGGCCGACGTGGACCGCTAAGCATGAACAGCACGCTTATCCAGACAGACCGTTTCACCTTGAGTGAAACCGAGCGCTCGGCCATCGAGCACGAGCTGCATCACTACGAAGACCCGCGCGCGGCGTCGATCGAAGCCCTGAAGATCGTTCAGAAAGAACGCGGCTGGGTGCCGGATGGCGCCCTGTACGCGATCGGCGAGATCCTCGGCATCCCGGCCAGCGACGTTGAAGGCGTGGCGACGTTCTACAGCCAGATCTTCCGTCAGCCGGTCGGCCGCCACATCATTCGCGTCTGCGACAGCATGGTCTGCTACATCGGCGGCCACGAGTCGGTGGTCAGCGAGATCCAGAACAATCTGGGCATCGGCCTGGGTCAGACCACCGCCGACGGTCGTTTCACCCTGCTGCCGGTCTGCTGCCTCGGCAACTGCGACAAGGCACCGGCGCTGATGATCGACGACGACACCTTTGGCGACGTACAGCCTGCCGGCGTGGCCAAACTGCTCGAGGGCTACGTATGACCCTGACATCTTTCGGTCCTGCCAACCGCATCAAGCGTTCGGCCGAGACTCACCCGCTGACCTGGCGCCTGCGTGACGACGGCGAAGCCGTATGGCTCGACGAATACCAGGCCAAGAACGGTTACGCCGCTGCGCGCAAAGCCTTCGCCGACATGGCCCAGGACGACATCGTCCAGACCGTGAAAGACGCCGGCCTCAAAGGTCGCGGCGGTGCAGGCTTCCCCACTGGCGTGAAGTGGGGCCTGATGCCCAAGGACGAATCCATCAACATCCGCTACCTGCTGTGCAACGCGGACGAGATGGAGCCGAACACCTGGAAAGACCGCATGCTGATGGAGCAACTGCCCCATCTGCTGATCGAAGGCATGCTGATCAGTGCCCGCGCACTGAAAACCTACCGTGGCTACATCTTCCTGCGTGGCGAGTACACCACCGCCGCCAAGCACCTCAACCGTGCCGTGGAAGAAGCCAAGGCTGCAGGCCTGCTGGGTAAAAACATTCTGGGCAGCGGTTTCGACTTCGAACTGTTCGTCCACACCGGCGCCGGGCGTTACATCTGCGGTGAAGAAACCGCACTGATCAACTCCCTCGAAGGCCGCCGCGCCAACCCGCGCTCCAAGCCGCCCTTCCCTGCCGCTGTCGGCGTGTGGGGCAAGCCGACCTGCGTGAACAACGTCGAAACCCTGTGCAACGTGCCGGCGATCATTGCCGACGGCGTTGACTGGTACAAATCGTTGGCCCGCGAAGGCAGTGAAGACATGGGCACCAAGCTCATGGGCTTCTCCGGCAAGGTCAAGAACCCTGGCCTGTGGGAACTGCCGTTCGGCGTTACCGGCCGCGAGCTGTTCGAAGACTACGCCGGCGGCATGCGCGACGGTTACAAGCTCAAGGCCTGGCAGCCAGGTGGCGCCGGTACCGGTTTCCTGTTGCCAGAACACCTCGACGCACAAATGTACGCCGGCGGCATCGCCAAAGTGGGCACCCGGATGGGTACCGGCCTGGCGATGGCGGTGGACGACAGCGTCAACATGGTTTCCCTGCTGCGCAACATGGAGCAGTTCTTCGCCCGTGAATCCTGCGGCTTCTGCACCCCGTGCCGTGATGGCCTGCCATGGAGCGTCAAGCTCTTGATGGCCATCGAAGAAGGCCGTGGTCAGCCGGGCGACATCGAGACCCTGTTGGGTCTGGTCGGTTTCCTCGGCCCAGGCAAGACCTTCTGTGCTCACGCACCGGGTGCCGTGGAGCCGCTGGGCAGTGCCATCAAATACTTCCGTCCAGAGTTCGAAGCCGGTATCGCGCCTGCAAGCGCCGCCGTCCCGCCTCTGGCAAGGCCGATCGTAATCGGCGCGTAAACGCTTAAAAAGGCGAAGGGTCCGTGCCCTTCGCCTTTCGTCCGATGACGCCTTTCGGGGCTGACTGGATTCGGACGGATAACAAGATTCCATTAGCCACGCCCGCTGACACCGGGCCAACGAAGACCTTTGAACCATGGCCACTATCCACGTAGACGGCAAAGCGCTCGAAGTCGACGGGGCAGACAACCTGTTACAGGCATGTCTGTCGCTGGGCCTCGACATCCCTTATTTCTGCTGGCACCCCGCGCTTGGTAGCGTCGGGGCCTGCCGCCAGTGCGCAGTCAAGCAGTACACCGACGAGAACGACACCCGTGGTCGCATCGTCATGTCCTGCATGACGCCTGCCACCGACAACACCTGGATCTCCATCGACGATGAAGAATCCAAGGCGTTCCGCGCCAGCGTTGTCGAATGGCTGATGACCAACCACCCGCACGACTGCCCTGTGTGCGAGGAAGGCGGTCACTGCCACCTGCAAGACATGACGGTGATGACCGGCCACAACGAGCGCCGTTATCGCTTCACCAAACGCACCCACCAGAACCAGCAACTGGGCCCGTTCATTTCCCACGAAATGAACCGCTGCATCGCTTGCTACCGCTGCGTGCGTTTCTACAAGGACTACGCCGGCGGCACCGACCTCGGTGTGTTCGGCGCCCACGACAACGTGTACTTCGGTCGCGTTGAAGACGGCACGCTGGAAAGCGAGTTCTCCGGCAACCTCACCGAGGTTTGCCCGACCGGTGTGTTCACCGACAAGACGCACTCCGAGCGCTACAACCGCAAATGGGACATGCAGTTCTCGCCGAGCATCTGCCATGGCTGCTCCAGCGGTTGCAACATCTCCCCGGGCGAGCGTTACGGCGAACTGCGTCGCATCGAAAACCGTTTCAACGGTTCGGTGAACCAGTACTTCCTGTGCGACCGTGGCCGTTTCGGTTATGGCTACGTCAACCGCACCGACCGTCCACGTCAGCCGCTGCTGGCCGACGGCACCAAGCTTAGCGTCGACGCTGCGCTGGATAAAGCCGCTGATCTGCTGCGCGGGCGCAACATCGTCGGTATCGGTTCGCCGCGTGCCAGCCTCGAAAGCAACTACGCGCTGCGCGAGCTGGTCGGCGCCGAGCACTTCTACTCCGGTATCGAAGCCTCCGAACTGGAGCGCATCCGCCTGGTCCTGCAAGTGCTCAAAGACAGCCCGTTGCCCGTGCCGAACATGCGCGACATCGAAGACCACGACGCTGTGTTCGTCCTTGGTGAAGACCTGACCCAGACCGCCGCCCGTATGGCGCTGGCCTTGCGTCAGTCGGTCAAGGGCAAGGCCGAAGACATGGCCGAAGCCATGCGCGTGCAGCCGTGGCTCGACGCTGCAGTGAAGAACATCGGTCAGCACGAACTGAACCCGCTGTTCATCGCCAGCCTGGCCGAAACCAAGCTCGACGACATCGCCGAAGAATGCGTTCACGCCGCTCCGGACGATCTGGCGCGCATCGGCTTCGCTGTGGCCCACGCACTGGATGCCAGCGCACCGGCCGTTGAAGGTCTGGACGCGGAAGCACTGGAACTGGCCAAGCGCATCGCCGACGCCCTGCTCGCGGCCAAGCGCCCGCTGATCATCGCCGGTACTTCGCTGGGTTCCAAAGCATTGATCGAAGCGGCGGCGAACATCGCCAAAGCCCTGAAGCTGCGCGAGAAGAACGGTTCGATCAGCCTGATCGTGCCGGAAGCCAACAGCCTCGGCCTCGCCATGCTCGGTGGCGAATCGGTCGACGCGGCGCTGCAAGCCGTGATCGACGGCAAGGCCGACGCCATCGTCGTGCTGGAAAACGATCTGTACACCCGCACCTCGAAAGCCAAGGTCGATGCCGCGCTGAACGCTGCGAAAGTAGTGATCGTTGCCGACCACCAGAAAACCGCCACCACCGATCGCGCGCAACTGGTGCTGCCAGCGGCGAGCTTCGCTGAAGGCGACGGTACGCTGGTCAGCCAGGAAGGCCGCGCACAGCGCTTCTTCCAGGTTTTCGATCCGCAATACATGGATGCGAGCATCCTGGTTCACGAAGGCTGGCGCTGGCTGCACGCCCTGCGCTCGACTTTGCTGAACCAGCCGATCGACTGGACGCAACTCGACCACGTCACCGCTGCCGTGGCGTCGAGCACCGAGCAACTGGCGCGTATCGTCGATGCCGCGCCGTCTGCCGCGTTCCGCATCAAGGGTCTGAAACTGGCGCGTGAGCCGCTGCGTTATTCCGGTCGCACCGCGATGCGCGCCGACATCAGCGTTCACGAACCGCGCACCCCGCAAGACAAAGACACCGCGTTCGCCTTCTCCATGGAAGGTTACTCGGGCTCGGCCGAACCGCGTCAGCAGGTGCCATTCGCCTGGTCGCCGGGCTGGAACTCGCCGCAAGCCTGGAACAAGTTCCAGGACGAAGTCGGTGGTCACCTGCGTGCTGGCGACCCGGGCACCCGCCTGATCGAAAGCACCGGTGATTCGCTGAACTGGTTCGCTGCCGCTCCGCGCGCATTCAACCCGGCGCCGGGCACCTGGCAGGCCGTGCCGTTCTACCACCTGTTCGGCAGCGACGAAAACTCGTCGAAAGCCGCGCCGGTACAAGAACGCATCCCGGCTCCGTACGTGGCGCTGGCCAAATCCGAAGCGGATCGCCTGGGCGTCAACGACGGTGCTCTGCTGAGCCTGAACGTGGCCGGCCAGACCCTGCGTCTGCCGCTGCGCATCAATGAAGAACTGGGCGCTGGTCTGGTGGCCTTGCCTGCGGGCATCGCCGGCATTCCACCGGCATTCGCCGGCGTGTCCGTCGACGGTCTGCAGGAGGCAGCGCAATGACCTGGTTCACCCCTGAAGTGATCGATGTGATCCTGACGGTCATCAAAGCCATCGTGATTCTGCTGGCCGTTGTGGTCGCCGGCGCGTTGCTCAGCTTTGTCGAACGTCGCCTGCTGGGCTGGTGGCAGGACCGTTACGGTCCGAACCGCGTTGGCCCGTTCGGCATGTTCCAGATCGCCGCCGACATGCTGAAGATGTTCTTCAAGGAAGACTGGACCCCGCCGTTTGCCGACAAGGTGATCTTCACCCTGGCACCGGTGGTCGCCATGTCCGCCCTGCTGATCGCGTTCGCGATCATCCCGATCACCCCGACCTGGGGCGTGGCGGATCTGAACATCGGCCTGCTGTTCTTCTTCGCCATGGCCGGTCTGTCGGTCTACGCGGTGCTGTTCGCCGGCTGGTCGAGCAACAACAAGTTCGCCCTGCTCGGCAGCTTGCGTGCCTCGGCGCAGACCGTGTCCTACGAAGTGTTCATGGGCCTGGCCCTGATGGGCATCGTGGTGCAGGTCGGCTCGTTCAACATGCGCGACATCGTCGAGTACCAGGCGCAGAACCTGTGGTTCATCATTCCGCAGTTCTTCGGCTTCTGTACTTTCTTCATCGCTGGCGTCGCCGTGACTCACCGTCACCCGTTCGACCAGCCGGAAGCGGAACAGGAACTGGCCGACGGTTACCACATTGAATACGCCGGTATGAAATGGGGCATGTTCTTCGTCGGTGAATACATCGGCATCATCCTGATCTCGGCGCTGCTGGTCACCCTGTTCTTCGGTGGCTGGCACGGTCCGTTCGGCATCCTGCCGCAACTGTCCTTCGTCTGGTTCGCACTGAAGACCGCGTTCTTCATCATGCTGTTCATCCTGCTGCGCGCTTCCATCCCGCGTCCGCGTTATGACCAGGTGATGGATTTCAGCTGGAAATTCTGCCTGCCACTGACCCTGATCAATTTGCTGATAACCGCTGCGGTTGTGTTGTGGAACACACCTGCGGTTGCGGTTCAGTGAGGATTTGACCCATGTTCAAATATATTGGCGACATCGTTAAGGGTACCGGTACCCAGTTGCGCAGCCTGGTCATGGTCTTCGGCCATGGCTTTCGCAAGCGCGACACCCTGCAATACCCGGAAGAGCCGGTCTACCTGCCACCACGCTACCGTGGTCGCATCGTCCTGACCCGTGACCCCGATGGCGAAGAACGTTGCGTAGCCTGCAACCTGTGCGCCGTGGCTTGCCCGGTAGGTTGCATCTCGCTGCAGAAAGCTGAAACCGAAGACGGTCGCTGGTACCCGGACTTCTTCCGTATCAACTTCTCGCGCTGCATTTTCTGCGGTCTCTGCGAGGAAGCCTGTCCGACCACCGCGATCCAGCTGACCCCGGATTTCGAGATGGCCGAGTTCAAACGTCAGGACCTGGTGTACGAGAAAGAAGATCTTTTGATCTCCGGCCCCGGCAAAAACCCTGATTACAACTTCTATCGTGTTGCAGGTATGGCAATCGCTGGCAAGCCAAAAGGCTCCGCGCAGAACGAAGCCGAACCGATCAACGTGAAGAGCTTGCTGCCTTAAGGAAGAACGATGGAATTCGCTTTCTATTTCGCATCGGGTATCGCGGTTGTGTCCACGCTACGTGTGGTCACCAACACCAACCCTGTGCACGCCCTGCTCTACCTGATCATCTCGTTGATCGCCGTGGCCATGACCTTCTTCGCACTCGGCGCACCGTTCGCCGGCGTGCTGGAAGTGATCGCCTACGCCGGCGCCATCATGGTGCTGTTCGTGTTCGTGGTGATGATGCTGAACCTGGGTCCCGCCTCGGTTCAGCAGGAACGCAGCTGGCTCAAACCCGGCATCTGGGCAGGCCCGGTGATTCTCGCCGCCCTGCTGCTGGCCGAACTGCTGTATGTGCTGTTCGCTCACCAGAGCGGTCAGGCCATCGGCCACACCACCGTCGATGCGAAAGCCGTGGGCGTCAGCCTGTTCGGTCCGTATCTGCTGGTGGTCGAACTCGCCTCGATGCTGCTGCTCGCCGCAGCCGTCACGGCGTTCCATTTGGGCCGTAACGAGGCGAAGGAGTAAGACATGCCTGCTATCCCTCTCGAGCATGGATTGGCCGTTGCCGGCATCCTGTTCTGCCTTGGTCTGGTCGGCCTGATGGTCCGCCGCAACATTTTGTTCGTGTTGATGAGTCTGGAAGTGATGATGAACGCCTCTGCCCTGGCTTTCATCGTTGCCGGCGCCCGCTGGGCGCAACCGGATGGACAGATCATGTTCATTCTGGTGATCAGCCTGGCAGCCGCCGAAGCCAGTATTGGCCTGGCGATCCTGCTGCAACTGTATCGCCGCTTCCACACGCTCGATATCGACGCTGCCAGTGAGATGCGCGGATGAACCTAATCTTTCTGACTTTTGTATTCCCTCTGATCGGTTTCCTGCTGCTGTCGTTCTCCCGTGGACGCTGGTCGGAAAACCTCTCGGCGCTGATCGGCGTGGGTTCCATTGGCTTGTCGGCGATTGTCGCCGCCTACGTCATCTGGCAATTCAACGTCGCGCCTCCCGAGGGCGGTCACTACACGCTGGTGCTGTGGAAGTGGATGGCGGTCGAAGGTTTCAAGCCTGACTTCGCCCTCTACATCGACGGCCTGTCGATCACCATGCTCGGCGTGGTGGTGGGCGTGGGTTTCCTGATCCACCTGTTCGCGTCCTGGTACATGCGCGGCGAAGCGGGTTACTCGCGCTTCTTCTCGTACACCAACCTGTTTATCGCCAGCATGCTGTTCCTGGTGCTCGGCGATAACCTGTTGTTCCTGTACTTCGGCTGGGAAGGCGTGGGCCTGTGCTCATACCTGTTGATCGGTTTCTACTACAGCAACCGCAACAACGGTAACGCCGCACTCAAGGCCTTCATCGTGACCCGGATCGGCGACGTGTTCATGGCCATCGGCCTGTTCATCCTGTTCCAGCAAGTGGGCACGCTGAACATCCAGGAACTGCTGGTGCTGGCACCGCAGAAATTCCAGGCCGGCGACTTCTGGATCACCCTGGCGACCCTGATGCTGCTGGGTGGTGCGGTCGGTAAATCGGCGCAACTGCCACTGCAAACCTGGCTCGCGGACGCGATGGCCGGTCCGACCCCGGTGTCGGCACTGATCCACGCTGCGACCATGGTGACGGCGGGTGTCTACCTGATCGCCCGTACCCACGGCCTGTTCACCCTGGCGCCGGAAATCCTGCACCTGGTCGGCATCGTCGGTGGTGTGACCCTGGTGCTGGCAGGTTTCGCCGCCCTGGTACAGACCGACATCAAACGTATCCTCGCCTACTCGACCATGAGCCAGATCGGCTACATGTTCCTGGCGCTGGGCGTGGGTGCCTGGGATGGCGCGATTTTCCACCTGATGACCCACGCCTTCTTCAAGGCCCTGCTGTTCCTTGCTTCCGGTGCGGTGATCGTTGCCTGCCACCACGAGCAGAACATCTTCAAGATGGGCGGTCTGTGGAAAAAACTGCCACTGGCCTACGCCAGCTTCATCGTCGGTGGTGCTGCACTGGCCGCCCTGCCGCTGGTCACCGCAGGCTTCTACTCCAAGGACGAAATCCTTTGGGAAGCGTTCGCCAGCGGCAACCACGGTCTGCTCTACGCAGGTCTGGTCGGCGCGTTCATGACGTCGCTGTACACCTTCCGCCTGATCTTCATCACGTTCCACGGTGAAGCCAAGACCGAAGCCCACGCCGGTCACGGCATCGCTCACTGGCTGCCACTGTCGGTGCTGATCGTACTGTCGACGTTCGTCGGCGCGATGATCGTACCGCCGCTGCACGGCGTACTGCCGGAAAGCGTCGGCCATGCCGGTGGCGAAGCCAAGCACAGTCTGGAAATCGCCTCGGGCGCCATCGCTCTGGCCGGTATCCTGCTGGCGGCCCTGCTGTTCCTCGGCAAGCGTCGCTTCGTGACCGCGATCGCCAACAGCGGCATCGGCCGTTTCCTTTCGGCCTGGTGGTTCGCTGCCTGGGGCTTCGACTGGATCTACGACAAACTGTTCGTCAAGCCGTACCTTGCGATCAGCCATGTACTGCGCAGAGACCCGCTCGACCAGACCATCGGTCTGATCCCGCGTATGGCCAAAGGCGGTCACACCGCCCTGAGCCGCACCGAGACCGGTCAACTGCGTTGGTATGCCGCCTCGATGGCTGCTGGTGCCGTGCTGGTGATCGGCGCCATCGTGCTGGTAGCGGTCTGATATGAACCTTGCGAATTTGCGAAAGGAAACGAGCCCGTCATGATTCTGCCTTGGCTAATCCTGATCCCCTTCATCGGCGGCCTGCTGTGCTGGATGGGTGAGCGCTTCGGCGCTACCCTCCCCCGCTGGATTGCGCTGTTGACCATGACCCTGGAACTCGCCCTCGGCCTCTGGCTGTGGGCCCACGGTGACTACTCATTTGCACCGGCGCCTGGCGCCGATCCGACCTGGGCGCTCGAGTTCAAGCACGTCTGGATCCAGCGCTTCGGCATCAACGTGCACCTGGCCCTCGACGGTCTGTCGCTGTTGATGATCCTGCTGACCGGCCTGCTGGGTATCCTCTCGGTACTCTGCTCGTGGAAAGAGATTCAACGTCACGTTGGCTTCTTCCACCTGAACCTGATGTGGATCCTGGGCGGCGTTGTCGGCGTGTTCCTCGCCCTCGACCTGTTCATGTTCTTCTTCTTCTGGGAAATGATGCTGGTGCCGATGTACTTCCTCATCGCGCTCTGGGGTCACAGTTCTTCGGATGGCAAGAAAACCCGGATCTACGCGGCGACCAAGTTCTTCATCTTCACTCAGGCTTCCGGCCTGATCATGCTGGTGGCGATCCTCGGTCTGGTGCTGGTCAACTTCAACAACACCGGCGTGATTACCTTCAACTACGCCGACCTGTTGAAGACCAAGATGTCGATGACCACCGAGTACATCCTGATGCTCGGCTTCTTCATCGCCTTCGCGGTCAAGCTGCCAGTCGTACCGTTTCACTCGTGGTTGCCTGATGCGCATGCCCAGGCGCCGACTGCCGGTTCCGTCGACCTCGCCGGTATCCTGCTGAAAACCGCGGCCTACGGCCTGCTGCGTTTTGCCCTGCCGCTGTTCCCGAATGCCTCGGCCGAGTTCGCGCCGATCGCCATGACCCTCGGTCTGATCGGGATCTTCTACGGTGCGTTCCTCGCGTTCGCGCAAACCGACATCAAGCGTCTGATCGCCTTCTCTTCCGTTTCCCACATGGGCTTCGTGTTGATCGGCATCTACTCCGGCAGCCAACTGGCGCTGCAAGGCGCAGTGATCCAGATGCTGGCGCACGGTCTGTCGGCGGCAGCACTGTTTATCCTCAGCGGTCAGCTGTACGAGCGTCTGCACACCCGTGACATGCGTGAGATGGGCGGTCTGTGGTCGCGTATCGCTTATCTGCCGGCGATCAGCCTGTTCTTTGCCGCCGCCTCTCTGGGTCTGCCGGGTACCGGTAACTTCGTCGGCGAGTTCCTGATCCTGATCGGTACGTTCGCCAGTGCGCCATGGATCACCGCGATTGCCACCTCCGGTCTGGTGTTCGGCTCGGTCTACTCGCTGATCATGATCCACCGTGCCTACTTCGGTCCGTCGAAATCGGATTCGATCCTGCACGGCATGGACGGTCGCGAACTGACCATGGTGCTGGGCCTTGCGGCGCTGCTGATTTACCTCGGCGTCTACCCGCAACCGTTCCTCGACACTTCCGCCGCCACGATGCATGGCGTGCAGCAGTGGCTCGGCACCGCCTTCACTCAACTCGCTTCGGCCCGGTAAGAGCGCTATGGAATTCACGATTCAACACTTTATTGCGCTTGCGCCACTGTTGATCACCAGCCTCACCATTATCGTGGTGATGCTGGCAATCGCCTGGCGCCGCAACCACTCGCAGACCTTCCTGATTTCGGTCGCCGGTCTGAATCTGGCCTTGCTGTCGATCCTGCCAGCCCTGAAAGTCGCGCCTCTGGCCGTGACGCCATTGCTGCAAGTCGACACCTTCGCCTGTCTGTACATGGCGCTGATCCTGGTCGCCACCCTCGCCTGTGTAACCCTCGCCCATGCCTACCTCGGCGATGGCGGCTCGGGTTACCCGGGCAACCGTGAAGAACTGTACCTGCTGATCCTGATGGCCGCCGCCGGTGGTCTGGTTCTGGTCAGCGCGCAGCACCTGGCCGGTTTGTTCATCGGTCTGGAACTGCTGTCGGTACCGGTCTACGGTCTGGTGGCTTACGCCTTCTTCAACAAGCGTTCGCTGGAAGCCGGCATCAAGTACATGGTGCTGTCGGCCGCCGGTTCCGCGTTCCTGCTGTTCGGTATGGCCCTGCTCTACGCTGATGCCGGCACCCTGAGCTTCAACGGTATCGGTCAGGCACTGGCTACCACCAACCTGCCGAGCTCGCTGGCTCAGTTGGGTCTGGGCATGATGCTGATCGGTCTGGCGTTCAAGCTGTCGCTGGTACCGTTCCACCTGTGGACGCCGGACGTGTACGAAGGTGCTCCGGCGCCGGTGGCCGCGTTCCTCGCCACGGCGTCGAAGGTTGCCGTGTTCGCGGTGATGGTGCGTCTGTTCCAGATCTCCCCTGCCGCGAGCAGTGGCGTGCTGAGCGACGTACTGACCGTCATCGCCATCGCCTCGATCCTGTTCGGTAACCTGCTGGCCCTGACCCAAAGCAACCTCAAGCGTCTGCTCGGTTACTCGTCCATCGCACATTTCGGCTACCTGCTGATCGCGCTGGTGGCGAGCAAGGGTCTGGCGGTGGAAGCCATCGGCGTGTATCTGGTGACTTATGTGATCACCAGCCTCGGCGCGTTCGGCGTGATCACCTTGATGTCCTCGCCGTACAACGGTCGCGACGCCGATGCGCTGTACGAGTACCGCGGCCTGTTCTGGCGCCGTCCGTACCTGACCGCTGTACTGACCGTGATGATGCTGTCCCTGGCCGGTATCCCGCTGACTGCCGGCTTCATCGGCAAGTTCTACATCATCGCCACCGGTGTCGAGTCGCACCAATGGTGGCTGGTCGGTTCCCTGGTACTGGGCAGCGCCATCGGCGTGTTCTACTACCTGCGTGTGATGGTCACCCTGTACCTGATCGAACCGAACCTGCGCCGCCACGACGCCCAGCTGCACTGGGAACAGAAAGCAGGCGGTGTAATGCTGCTGGCTATCGCCGTGGTTGCGTTCTTCCTCGGTGTGTACCCGCAGCCATTGCTGACGCTGGTTCAGCAGGCGGGTCTGGCAGGCTGATTGCTCGGCTGGCTGGAAACGGAAACGGCACCTTCGGGTGCCGTTTTTGTTTTTGCGGGAATCAACATCAAAAGATCGCAGCCTTCGGCAGCTCCTACATTGGGATGGTATGCGGTCTGTAGGAGCTGCCGAAGGCTGCGATCTTTTGACTTATAACACTCTCCCCTTTCTAGGAATTTGCCTGCAAAGTGGTGAGCAATGGCTGACATTCTGCAGAAGGTAGTTGCGGTTAAATTTGAGGATCACCTATCAAGTGGAGATCCACGAACCATGAAGCGGGATATTTTTTCAGAGTTGATGGATGGCCTTGATGCGATAGCCGAAGAACGCCAAGGCAAAATTACCTTGAAGAAGACGCGTGTAAAACGGATCGGCGACACGAAGGGCAAACTCATACTTCCCGCCGAAACTGATGCCTCTCTATCACACGGTTTGCTGGATACCTTCGAACGATAAAAAGCTACATCTGCTCTCATGTGATCTATCAGACTCACTCAACCCACTGTGGGAGCGAGCCTGATCCGGGCGGCGTTCCGACGAAGGCGTCGGCACATCCCCATCTTCAGTGCCTGACACTCCGCTTTCGCGAGCAGGCTCGCTCCCACAGGTTTATGTGGCGTTCACTCAATCCATATAACCACATGACGAAATTGTAATTCCCCCATCACCTTGGCGTTATCCGCAGCCTGCAACGATGTGACCCGGCGACCAATGCCGGCGGGCCCTGCCCCGCCGAACAATAAAACCACGCCGACGCACGTTCCCGTTCTGCCGAACCCAAGGAGTGTTTGATGGTTAACAATACAAAAATGTCGATGGCCGCTTTAGCGGTGGTAGTCGGCGCCGGGCCGTCCATGGTGTTTGCAGAAGACAAGCCCGAGGGTTTTGTCGAAGGCAGCAGCCTGACCGTGCTCAACCGCAACTTCTACTTCAATCGTGATCATCGCAACGGCCAGTCCAGCCCGACCGGCAACGGTTATTCCGAAGCCTGGTCGCATGCCGTGATCAGCAAGTTCGAATCCGGTTTCACCCAAGGGACCGTCGGGGTCGGGGTGGATGCGTTTGCCATGATCGGTTTGAAACTCGACACCGGTGATGGCCGCAACGGCGGGCGCAGTTCGTTCGATGTGTTGCCGGTCAACCGTGACGGCCAGGCGCGGGATGAGTACACCAAGGTCGGTGGCGCCGCCAAAGTGCGGGCCTTCGATACCCTGGTCAAGGTCGGTGATGTGTTCCCGGCCAACCCGGTGGTAGCCGCAGGTGATTCGCGCCTGCTGCCGGAAAGCTTTCGCGGTGTGACGGCGACCAACACCAGTATCGACGGTCTGTCGATTCAGGGCGGTCGTTTGCATGCGATGAGCCAACCGGTGTCCAGCGACATGCGCGAAAATTTCGCCACGTTCTACGCCGGCCCGGTCAATTCGCCGTGGATCGCTTATGGCGGGGGCGACTACGTGCTGAACAAGAACCTCAGTTTCAGCCTGTACTCCAGTCGCCTCAAGGATGCCTGGAATCAGTATTACGCCGGCACCGCTTGGACCTATCCGCTGGCGGACGACCTGTCGCTGTTCGGCGGCCTGAACTATTACAAGGCGGTCGACGAAGGCAAGCAACTGCTCGGCGAGTTCGACAACAACATCTGGAGCGGCCGCGTCGGGGTGAAACTCGGTGCGCACTCCGTTGCCCTCTCCCACCAGCGCAACAACGGCAACGACGACTTCGATTACCTGCGCCAGTCCGACTCGATCTTTCTCGACAACTCGATCCAGTACAGCGACTTCAACTCGCCGAAAGAACGTTCGTGGATGGTGCGCTATGACCTCGACATGACCGCTTACGGCGTACCCGGTCTGTCGTTCATGACCCGTTACGCACGCGGCACCGACGCCGACTATTCCAACGCCAACGCCGTGTACATGCGCCGCGATGCCGAGGGCAATCCGCTGACCGACCAGAAACGCTGGGAGCGTGATGTGGAAGTCAAATACGTGGTGCAGAGCGGTTCGATGAAAGACCTGTCGCTGCGTCTGCGCCAGGCCACCACTCGCGCCACGGCATTCGAGTCGGACCTGGATGAAGTGCGCGTGATCGTCGAATACCCGCTGGCGATTCTCTGAGTTTCCCGAGCAACACCATTCACCTTTAGAAGCTCCTTGCTCCTTTGGTCAGAGGTGAATTTTTTGGCGCCCTTCGGGGCGCCTTTTTTATCCCGTCCGAAACACACTCCTGTAGATACCGTCTTGCCCCTCACCGGGCAAGTGCCAATTTCGGGTCAAATGGTTGGCCCGATTTGAGCACTCCGTAGACGAAGTGCAACAACTTGCGCATGGCTGCACAGATGATCTGTTTGGGGGCTTTGCCATTGGCCTTCAAGCGTTCCTTCATGGCGATGATCGCCTCGTTGTGCCTCAGCGCTACCAGGCCTGGCATGTACAGACCCGCCCGAACGCGAGCCGAGCCGACCCTCGAAATAATTGTTCTGCCTTTGAGTTTTCCTGACTCCTGCAGCTTAGGGTTCAACCCTGCAGCAGCGACCAGTTTGCGAGGGTCGTCGTATTTGCGCAGGTCGCCCAGCTCGGCCAGCAGCCGCTCAAGGGTTTTCTGCCCGATACCGTCGATGGTCACGATCAAGTCGCGCATCTGGCGCATGTCCGGATCATCATCGATGTGTTTCTTGATCGCTTTGTGCGTTTCAGCGATCTCTTTTTCGATGTGGCGCAGAACGGAGTTGATCGAGTCTTTGACCTTTTCGTCGGACACATCCAGACGATTGAGCTCCATCTGCTCCATTTCCTGAAGATCATCCAATCGACGCACCATCGCCTTCAGTTGGCGGTATTTCAGTGGCTCCGGAGCCCAAAGCTGAAGCTTTTCAGCCTTTTCCCGAGCAAAATCAGCGAGCAGTTTGGCGTCGCTTTTATCGGTTTTGATCCGGCGCAATTCGCTATCGGCGTAAGCATGGGTCGTGGCCGGATTGACGACACAGACCCGGTAACCCTTGTTGTAGACGAACTCGGCAAGTTCCAGGTGATAGACGCTGGTGGCTTCCATCACGATCGAGGCTGTGGGCTCGACCTGCTTGTTCAACCAAGCTTCAAACTCTTTGAAACCCTTCGCGTCATTAGGCAGCTTGGCCTTGGTTTTGTGCTTACCGTTTGGCAAGTGCGTGGCGATATCAAAGGTGTTTTTAGCGATATCGACACCGACGAAACTGGACATGAGTGTCTCTCCATTGATCTGTTTTCGATCATCACTGCACTCTGTCCAACCTTGCGAATGCGAGCTCTCGCCAGAGACGGGCCCAAGATACCGTTCGAACTATATGAGTGAGTGTGGAGGGCTGGAGCACGATCTACATCACAGGCAAAAAGCCTAAGGAGCTGCACGGCTTCCAAGTCCCTCCCTCGATGATCAGTCGAGAACTATCGCTCCTGACGGAGCGATAGTCGAGATACAAGGAGCTGCCGCAGGCTGCGATCCCTTGATTTTGTTTTTTAAGATCAAGATCAAAAGATCGCAGCCTTCGGCAGCGCCTACAGAAGACATTGGTCAGGCGCTGGGTTCGACGTTATCCAGCGCTTTGTTCACCGCCAATTCGCCAAGCATGACCACCTGCGTGATGCCGAGCAGCGTCTTGCGATGCGTGCCCTCCAGCAGCGCGGCGAAGTCACCGAGCATCACCGTGGCCGAGGCCAGGGATTCGCAAGCGTTGGCCAGCAGGGATTCGGTGTCGGCGTTGGGGTTGACCAGGAACAGCGCGTTGGCGGTGTAAGGTGTGGCCATGATGGGCGGTGCGGGCTTGAGGTAGTAGTCGAGGGCGCGGTCGGCGGCTTCGTGGAGTTTGTGGGTGTCGATGGCGGCGTAGGGGGATGTTGGATCGGGGTCTGCAGGCGTGTCTGTTTCGGGCGGATTCGGTGTTGGCTTTTTCATGGTTTTTCTCCTTCAAAACGTTGGAGCTGACCCGATCGGTTCCACGCGATGGGGTGGCAGCTGTACGCAGGTTGGAACCCGGGGAACGGAGAAACCCGGCAGACTCGAAAGTCTCCCACGCACAGCCGCCATTACAGACTGCACACCATGAAGATGGGCAAGCATACGTCATGAAAGACGCTTTGGCGCTGACACGTTCTCCGGGGTTCCAATCCCGATCGCTGATTTGGCAGCGACCCATACAGGCTAGAGAGCGGACGTCCGAGGGACAACCTGAAAACATTGTGGGAAGGTTCTGCTTTGCCCACACAACCTTAAACATCCCGAATTGAAATACCGATCGTGATACTGAAAATGTGCCCCGTGCAGGAGCTGCCGAAGGCTGCGATCTTTTGACTTTGATTTTAAGATCAAGATCAAAAGATCGCAGCCTTCGGCAGCTCCTACAGGGATAGGGATTAATTAGCCACCACTGTTGCGGCACACACCCGCCACGCTGTACTTGAGCGTATTGAGCTGCCCTTGCGAGTCCTCGTAGGTCATGGCTGTCGGGACCACCGAGCAAGCCGGCTGCGGCTTCACCACGCTGACGATTTTCACCACGTCCAGCTTCATCCCGTATTCGTATTCCTTGACCACCGGCGGCGCTTTGCCCTGCTCGGCGGCATATTGCTCCATGGCTTTGGCGTTGGCGCTGAAGGCACGCTCGAAAGTGCGGTCACCGCCGCCTTCGGCCATGACCAGAGAAGACATCGCCATGACACTGGCGAACGCGATCAACTTGCGTATTTTCATATCCATTTCCTTCCCATCCAGGCATAAAAAAGCCCAGCATCGATGCGCGATGACGGGCTTGATCAAGTGCTGTCGCTTACAGGCTCTTGCTGTTGTCGACGGCTTTTTCATTGACCACCACCGGGTTGCCGGCGGCTTTTTCCTTGGCCACAAACAGCTCCATGGAACGATCATTGTTGGTCATCATCCGATCGAACGTGCGGTCGCCGCCACCTTCAGCCATGACCAGGGAAGACATCGCCAACGCCACCACAAAAGCACCCATTTGTACGATTTTCATTGTTGATTCCTCGTTTAAGTAACTGACGGGATCAAGGTAACAAGGCGTACCTTTCGTGACGGTGGCGGGGGAATTACAGATTCGTAATGTGGCAAGTACGGCAGCCACACAGAAAATCTCAGGCCTGAGAAATACCTTGTGGCGAGGGGATTTATCCCCGATGGGCCGCGCAGCGGCCCCGCTCTTTATCCAAAAAAGCGGGCTTGCTGCGCAGCCCCATCGGGGATAAATCCCCTCGCCACAAAGGTAGTGCTGTTCTACCGGATGGGCACTACGTCCTCATCCCGGCGATGGGCGATCTGGTACAGCGCCGGCAATATCAGCAGCGTGAGAATGGTCGAGGACAGAATCCCGCCAATCACCACCGTCGCCAGCGGCCGCTGCACTTCAGCGCCGGTGCCGGTTGCCAGCGCCATCGGAATGAAACCCAACGACGCCACCAGCGCCGTCATCAATACCGGCCGCAACCGCGTGAGCGCACCGACATTGATCGCCTCGGCCAGCGACCGCCCTTCCTCACGCAAATTGCGAATGAACGCAATCATCACCAACCCGTTGAGCACTGCCACTCCGGACAGCGCAATAAACCCGACGCCTGCCGAAATCGACAACGGAATATCCCGCAGCCACAACGCCATGACCCCACCGGTCAACGCAAACGGAATCCCGGTAAACACCAGCAAGCCGTCCTTCAGATTGTTGAACATCATGAACAACAGCCCGAACACCAGCAGCAACGCCACCGGCACCACAATCTGCAAGCGCTTGGCCGCCGATTGCAGTTGCTCGAACTGCCCGCCCCAACGGGTCCAGTAACCGGCCGGGACCTGCACCTCGCGCTCGATCACCGCACTCGCTTCGCTGACGAACGAGCCGATATCGCGCCCGCGCACGTTGGCGCTGACGATCACCAGACGCTTGCCGTTTTCGCGGCTGACCTGGTTCGGCCCGAGTACCAGATCGAGGCTGGCGACGTCCTTCAGCGCGATAAACCCGATCTGATTCGCCGCACCGCTCAGCGCCGGCACCGGAATCAGCAACGCCGACAAGCCGTCGATGTCCTTGCGCATCGCATCGGACAACCGCACCACCATGTCGAAGCGCCGATCACCCTCATACAAGGTCCCAGCCTGACGCCCGCCCACTGCCACAGCGATGGTGTCCTGCACATCACCGACGTTGAGCCCGTAACGCGCCGCCTTGTCGCGGTCGATGTTGATGGTCAGCACCGGCAACCCGGTGGTCTGCTCGACTTTCACTTCAGAGGCGCCGTTGACCTTTTGCATCGCCGCCGCGATCTTCGCTGCCGTGGCGTTGAGCACGTCCATGTCATCGCCGAACACCTTCACTGCGACATCGCTGCGCACGCCGGAAATCAGTTCGTTGAAGCGCAACTGGATCGGCTGCGACAGTTCATAGTTGCTGCCCGGCAACGTCGCGGCGGCTTGTTGCAACTCGGCCATCAGGGTTTCGCGGGACTTGTTCGGGTCTGGCCATTGCTCCTTGGGTTTGAGCATCACGTAGCTGTCGGAGATGTTCGGCGGCATCGGGTCGGAAGCGATTTCCGCCGTGCCGGTGCGGGCGAACACCCGTTCAACCTCCGGCACTTTGGCCAGGATCAAGGTTTCCAGGCGCTGCTGCATGTCCACCGATTGCGTCAGGCTGGTACCCGGCACGCGCAGTGCTTGCAGAGCGAAATCGCCTTCACTGAGACTCGGTACAAACTCGCTGCCCATGCGGCTGGTGAGCACGCCGCTGAGCACGATCACGCCCAACGCCGCGCCCACCGCAACCGTGCGATGGGCCATGACCCAGGCCAGCGCCGGCGCATACACCCGACGTGCGCCGCGCATGACCGCGCCCTCTTCTTCCTTGACCTTGCCGGTGACGAACAGCGCAATCGCCGCCGGGACGAAGGTCACCGACAGCAGCATGGCACCGAGCAAAGCGATGACCACGGTGAGCGCCATTGGGTGGAACATTTTCCCTTCGACGCCGCTCAGGGCGAAGATCGGCAGGTACACCACCATGATGATCAACTGACCGAAAATCAGTGGGCGCCGCGCCTCTTTCGCGGCGGCGAACACTTCCTTGAAACGCTCGGGACGGCTCAACAAACGCCCGTGATGTTGCTGCGCATGCGCCAACCGGCGCAGGGTGTTTTCGACGATCACCACCGCGCCATCGACGATGATGCCGAAGTCCAGCGCGCCGAGGCTCATCAGGTTGGCGCTGACCTTGTTGCTGAACATGCCGGTGAAGGTGAACAGCATCGACAGCGGAATCACCATCGCGGTAATCAGCGCGGCGCGGATGTTGCCGAGGAACAGGAACAGAATCGCGATCACCAGAATCGCGCCTTCGATCAGGTTTTTTTTCACCGTGGCGATGGCTTTGTCGACCAGGTGCGTGCGGTCATACACCGGCACCGCGATCACGCCTTTGGGCAAGGATTTGTTGATCTGTTCGAGCTTGCTGGCGACCGCTTGCGAGACCGTGCGGCTGTTCTCGCCGATCAGCATGAACACCGTGCCGAGCACCACTTCACGACCGTTTTCGGTGGCCGCACCGCTGCGCAATTCACGGCCGATTTCTACGGTGGCGACGTTCTTCACCCGGATCGGCGTGCCATCGACATTGGCCATGACGATGTTGGCGATGTCCTCGGTGCTCGCCACTTGCCCTGGTGCGCGGATCAGCAACTGCTCGCCGCTGCGCTCGATGTAGCCGGCGCCGACGTTGGCGTTGTTGCGCTCCAGCGCGGTGATCAGATCGGTGAGCGTGAGCTTGTACGCGGCGAGGCGTTTCGGATCCGGCGCGATCTGGTATTCCTTGGCAAAACCACCGATGGTGTTGATCTCGGCAACACCCGGCACATTGCGCAATTGCGGTTTGATGATCCAGTCCTGAATCACCCGCAGATCGGTCGGCGTGTACGCTGTGCCGTCGTCCTTCAACGCGCCTTCCTTCGCCTCCACCGTCCACAGAAAAATCTCGCCGAGGCCAGTGGAAATCGGGCCCATCAGCGCTTCCGCGCCTTCGGGTAATTGCTCCCTGGCGATCTGCAGGCGCTCGTTGACCAGTTGGCGGGCGAAGAACAGGTCGGTGCCGTCCTTGAAGATCACCGTGACCTGCGACAGCCCGGAGCGCGACAGCGAACGGGTCTGCTCCAGTGCCGGCAAACCGGCCATCGCGGTTTCAATCGGGAAAGTGATGCGCTGCTCGGTTTCCAGCGGCGAGAAGCCGGCGGCGCCGGTGTTGATCTGCACCTGGACGTTGGTGATGTCGGGCACGGCGTCGATCGGCAGTTTCTGATAACTGGCGATGCCGAGGCCGGCCATGAGCAGAACGGCGAGCAGCACGATGATGCGCTGCTCGATGGCAAACTGGATCAGGCGTTCGAACATGGTGACCTTCCAGAATTAATGACTGTGCTCGGCTGAGGCTTTGCCCAGCTCCGACTTGAGGACGAAGCTGCCGGCGCTGGCGACTTGCACGCCCGGTTCCAGCCCTTGAGTGACTTCCACGTGGCCGGCGGCGCGGCTGCCCAGTTCCACCGCCTGTGCCTTGAAGCCGTCGTCGGTACGCACGAAAACCGTGGGTTTGTCCTCGACGGTCTGGATCGCGGTTTCCGGCACGGCCACTTTCGCTTCGCGGCTGTCAGTGGCGACCCGTGCGCTGACGAACAGCCCCGGTCGCCACGAGCCTTGCGGGTTTTCCAGGGTCACGCGCACGGTCGCGGTGCGGGTCTGTTCGCCGAGCAGACTGCCGACATAAGCCACACTGCCAGTCACTTCGGCTTTCAATTCCGGCGCACTGACGGTGACCGGTTTGCCCACCTGCACCTGGGTCAGGTCCTTGGGCGAAACGCCGAAGGTCACCCACACGCGGGACAAGTCCGACAGGGTGAACGCGGCGGTGGTTTCATCAACCACCTCGCCCGGCGTCAGGTGTTTTTCCACCACCACGCCATCGAAGGGTGCGCGCAGTTCGTAGCGATTGCCGCCGGTGGCGACCACGCTGCCGCTGAGTACGCTGATTTTCTGCCGGGCGTTGTTCATGGCGATTTCCGCTTCTTCCAACGCTTGCTTCGCCTGGAGGAAATCCTGCTCGGCGGAGATCTTGTCCTGCCACAACTTTTTCTCGCGTTCGTAGGTGGTGCGCGCCAATGCCAAGCGACGTTGCGCGGCAGCCTGTTCACTGCGCTGATCGGATATCTGCTGACTGGCGATCACCGCCAGCAACTGGCCCTTCTTCACCGCTTGCCCGAGGTTGACCGCCACCGACTCGACCACCCCCGGCACGCGCGGCACCACGTGCGCGGTGCGGTCTTCGTCGAAGCGCACTTCGCCGGGAAACGACAGGCCGAGACTGATGCTTTGCGCCCGCGCCTCGGCCAGTTGAATGCCCGCGGCGGCGATCTGCTCGGCGCTCAATTCGATGTGGCCTTCTTCGGCCTGTTCGCCTTCGGCTGCAGCGCCCTCCTCGGCGTGATCGGCATGTTCGGAGGCCTCATCGGCATGCGCGTCGATATTTGAATTGGCCGGCCACATCGAACCGAGGCCAATGCCCAGCGCCAGGGTCGCCACCGCGACCACCATCAGTTTTTTATCCATGGAAACTCCTCTGCGCCGTGCCATCGCGCAGTTGTCTGAAAAGTGAAATTCAAGGGCTGACGCTGAGGTCGCCGAAGATCCGTTCGAGGCGCACGCGGGCGTCGGTCGCCTCGCTGACGGCCTGGATGTATTGGCCACGCGCGGCAATCAGGGTGCGCTGCGCGTCGAGCACGTCGAGGAAGCCGAACTTGCCCATTTCGAAACCACGGGTGGCGCTGTCCACCGCACTTTGTGCGGCGGGCAGGATGGTCTGATTGAACGCGTTGACTTCGCCGTTGGCGGTCTGCCATTGCTCAAGGCTGGTCTGAACTTCAGTGCGCAAACGCAGCTCGGTGGCGTTGCGCAGATCCCGCGCCTGATCGCTACGGCGTGCGGCGGCGAGCACGTTGCCCTGATTGCGGTTGAACAGCGGAATCGGCATCGACAGCCCGACCACGTTGATCCGCTCGCGCTCGGTTTCGCTGTACTGGCTGCCGATGCTCACGGTCAGATCAGGAATACGCTGGGACTTTTCCAGGCCCAACGAGGCTTCGCGTTGATCGATCTGCAGTTTCGCCAGACGCAGCTCGGCGGTCTGGTTCAGACGCTCGAGCAAGCGGCCGGGCGGCGGCAGCGTGGCGAGGTTTTGCGTGGCGGCTTGCACGTTGGTCGAAGTCGGCAACGGCGCGCCCATGACCTGCGCCAACTGTTGATACGCGTTGCTCTGATCGCGCTCGGCGCGGCTCAATTCCAGGCGCACTTCCGAGAGCTGCACCTGTGCC
Organism: Pseudomonas sp. m6p; assembly: GCF_055760375.1. Lineage (NCBI taxonomy): Bacteria > Pseudomonadati > Pseudomonadota > Gammaproteobacteria > Pseudomonadales > Pseudomonadaceae > Pseudomonas > Pseudomonas sp. m6p. Next base: position 1,563,372 of record NZ_CM147084.1, on the reverse strand, counting down.
CGGGTGCCTTCGACCGGCGACGATTTACCGGCCTCGATCCGCCCTTGGGCCACGCGCAAACCGTGCTCGGCCAGTTGCAGTGACTGACGCGACAGCTGCAAGCGTTGCTGCGCGGTTTGCGCACTGTTGAACGCCTGAATCACATCGGCGCGCAAGGCATTGCGCTTGCGCTCCAGCTCGATGCTGGCAGCGTCCTGCGCGCGGCTGGCAACATCGATCCGCGCTGCGCGTTTACCGCCCAGCTCAATCGGCTGACTGAGCATCAGCGTGGTGGTGCGCGAGTTGCGCCGGGTGTCTTCGGCCTCCCACGACACTTCGGGGTTTGGAATCAGGCCAGCCTGTTGGCGATCGCCCTCGGCGATGCCGATTTCCCACTGCGCGGCGGCGAGGTCGGGGTTGCCGGCGAAGGCACTTTGCAGCGCCTGATCCAGCGTCAGGGCCGATGCGCTGGTCAGGCTGCTGCACGCCAGCAACAAGAGGCCGCTGGCGGTTTTGTTCAGGCGTGATCGCGCCGTCAGTTCAATTAAACCGGGCAATGGAGGGCTTCCTTTATTCAGGATTTTTCGATGCCGCCACGTTAGAGTTTTTAACTTATCGACAAGGTGACTGGAACATTACAAATCCGTTATCCACGGTTCAGCAAAGTTGTTTTGTTCTAGGATGCGAAGTGCAAAAGGCGTTGTCGTAATACATCGAAACACATACGCACGGGTTATCTGCCAAACAGCACTTGCCGAAATCGAAGTCGCGGAAATTTGCTTTTTTAACTGCGACAGGGTGTCGCGCAACGCCGTTTTAAAGGCTCCGCTCGTTGACCCTGTAGCCACTTCAGCCTTTACCGTGCCTGGCATCAAGTGATTGAAACGTGCGCAAGGCCCTACAAAAACAACAACTTTCCCGACCGCCTTAATTAAACATCCATTAAATGAAAGTGGTGAAAGATCATGCGAATCCTTGTCGTCGAGGACGAGCTTAAAGCTGCCGAATACTTGCATCAGGGTTTGACCGAAAGTGGTTATATCGTTGACCACGCCGCCACCGGTGCCGATGGCTTGCATCTGGCGCAACAGCAGACGTACGACCTGATCATTCTCGACGTGAACTTGCCGGAACTGGACGGCTGGGGCGTCCTGGAACAACTGCGCCGTACCCACTCCACACGGGTGATGATGCTCACCGCGCGCGGGCGGCTGGCGGACAAGATTCGCGGTCTGGACCTGGGCGCCGACGACTATCTGGTCAAGCCGTTCGAGTTTCCCGAACTGCTGGCGCGGGTGCGCACCCTGATGCGCCGCAGCGAAAACATACCAGTGCCGCAGGTGTTGAAAGTCGCTGATCTGGAACTGGATCCGGGCCGGCATCGGGCGTTTCGGGGGGCGCAGCGCATCGACCTGACCACCAAGGAATTCGCCCTGCTGCACTTGTTGATGCGCCAGTCCGGCGAGGTGCTGACCCGCACACAAATCATCTCGCTGGTGTGGGACATGAATTTCGACTGCGACACCAACGTGGTCGAAGTGTCGATCCGCCGCTTGCGGGCGAAGATTGATGACCCGTTCGACAACAAGCTGATCCACACCCTGCGCGGTGTCGGCTACGTGCTGGAGGCGCGGGAATGAAGCCGGCCAGCCTGTCGATGCGCCTCGGTCTGACGGTAAGTATTCTCGGCGCGCTGTTGGTGGTGTTTCTGGCGATCCTTGCCTATTTCGCCCTGACCCATGAGCTCAATGCCCTGTCCCGCGACAGCCTGCAAAAGAAGATGGCGCAGGTGGAGCACAGCCTGTCGCTGTACGTCGACGCCAATGAAGTCAGCGGCAAGCCGCACATTCTGCTCGATCAGGTCATGGGCCATGACAACCTGACACTGACGATTTATGACCGTTCGAACCTGCGTACGCCGCTGCTCAAATCTGGCTCGGGACTCAAGGATCCACGCGCCGAATTGCGCGCAGTGCGAACCACCACCGAACAATTGGCCTATAGCGAAAGCATCGATGACGAGGGCGCAAAGTTCCTTACCGCGTCGAAGCTGATTCGGCTCAAGGACGGCAGCAGCGTGCCGGTGCTGCTGTCGATGGACAACGCACATGATCAGGCGCTGCTCAGCGCCTATCTGCGCTCGACGCTGATTGCCTTGCCGCTGTTGCTGGTGTTCATCGGCCTCACAGCCTGGGGCGCGGTGCAGCGCGGACTGGCGCCGCTGCGCGAGTTTCGCAAAGTGGCGGCGATGGTCTCGACGCAGGATCTGGAGCATCGGCTGTCGGTGGTGAACATGCCGCAGGAGTTGAGCGAACTGGCGCAGGGCATCAACTTCATGCTGCATCGCCTCGATGCCGGGGTGCAGCAGTTGTCACAGTTCTCCGATGACCTGGCGCATGAGCTGCGCACGCCGATCAACAACCTGATGGGCAAGGCCCAGGTGACGCTGTCCCGCGAGCGTACGACCGAGGAGTACAAGGACGTGCTGGTGTCCTGCACCGAGGAGCTGGAGCGCGTGGCGCGGATTGTCTCGGACATGCTGTTTTTGGCGCAGGTCAGTCATCCGTCGGCACTGGCGCCATTTGAAGCGGTGGCGCTGGAGGCAGAAGCGGCGAAGGTCGCGGAGATGTTTTCGCTGGCGGCGCAGGACAAGCAGATTCACTTGAATGTTGTCGGCAGCGCCTCGGTGTTGGGCGATCGACTGATGATTCAGCGGGCGATTTCCAATCTGCTGTCCAACGCGCTGCGCCATTGCCCGAACGGCAAAACCATCACCTTGCTGATCGAGCAAGGCGCAACGCAGGCTTCACTGCTGGTGAGCAATCCCGGCGTCGGCATCGAGGCGCAACACCTGCCGCACCTGTTCGACCGCTTCTATCGCGTCGACAGTGCCCGCTCGCGCTCGCAGGGCAGCACCGGGCTGGGCCTGGCAATCGTGCGCTCGATCATGAGCCTGCATCAGGGGGTGGCGGAGGTGAAGAGCTTGCCCGGCGTCATGACCGTATTCCGCCTCGGTTTTCCTGCGGCGACACACATGGCCTCATCGCTTGCAGGCAAGCTCCCACAGTAATCTGCGGTGTACCCGGGCCTGACGCCATGCTCGATACCAAGCATGAAGCTGGCATTGACCGGTGTCCTGTAGGAGCTGCCGCAGGCTGCGAGCTTTTGCCTTAGCCTTTGAAGATCAGAATCAAAAGATCGCAGCCTGCGGCAGCTCCTACAGGGATCGGGGTGTTTTTGAGTTTTTTGGACGACACGCAAACTTGTGGGAGCTGGCTTGCCAGCGATGACGGCGGGTCAGTCACATCCTTATTTTTTTGACACACCGCTATCGCTGGCAAGCCAGCTCCCACAGTGAATCGCGGTGTACCCGGGCCTGACGCCACGCTTGATACCTTTGAAGAAATTCAAGCATGAAGCTGGCATTGACCGATGTCCTGTAGGAGCTGCCGCAGGCTGCGATCTTTTGCCTTGGCCTTTGAAGATCAGGAGCAAAAGATCGCAGCCTGCGGCAGCTCCTACAGAGTGTCGGGGTGTTTTTGGGGGTTGTGGACACCACTGAAACCTGTGGGAGCTTGCCTGCAAGCGATTACGGTAGATCAGGCAGCAAAAAAAACGGCACCTTACGGTGCCGTTTGCTTTCACACATCAACCATCACTTACGCGCATCCGCCCACGATTTCAGCAGTTCGTTGTAGCTCACGGTCTCGCCCTTCGGCTTCTCGTTGGCCAGTTTCGGTTTCGGTGCGCCCGGTTGGTCGAACCAGTATTGCGCGTCACGTTCCGGGTTCATTTTCGGGGCGCACGTGGCTTGCGCCTTGGAGCGTTCCAGACGCGTCATGATCGCGTCCTGATCCTTGGCCAGGCCATCCAGCGCCTGCTGCGGAGTTTTCTCGCCGCTGGCCGCTTCGGCGATGTGGCTCCACCACAATTGCGCCAGACGCGGATAGTCCGGCACGTTGGTCCCGGTCGGGGTCCATTGCACGCGGGCCGGGCTGCGGTAGAACTCGACCAGACCACCGAGCTTCGGCGCCAGATCGGTCATCGCCTGCGAGTTGATGTCCGACTCGCGGATCGGCGTCAGGCCGACGATGGTTTTCTTCAGCGACACGGTTTTCGAGGTGACGAATTGCGCGTAGAGCCACGCCGCCAGCTTCTGTTTCTCCGGCGTGGATTTCATGAACGTCCACGACCCCACGTCCTGATAGCCGAGCTTCATGCCCTCTTCCCAATACGGCCCGCGCGGCGACGGCGCCATGCGCCATTTCGGCGTGCCGTCGGCGTTGACCACCGGCAGGCCCGGTTTGGTCATGTCAGCGGTGAACGCGGTGTACCAGAAAATCTGCTGGGCGATGTTGCCTTGCGATGGCACCGGGCCGGACTCGGAGAAGGTCATGCCCGCCGCTTCCGGTGGCGCGTAGGCCTTGAGCCAATCGACATATTTCTGCGTGGCGAACACCGCCGCCGGTCCGTTGGTGTCGCCGCCACGGGTCACGCTGGAACCGACCGGATGGCAGTCCTCGACGCGAATCCCCCACTCGTCCACCGGCAGACCGTTGGGCAAGCCCTTGTCGCCGCCACCGGCCATGGAGAACCAGGCATCGGTGAAGCGCCAGCCCAGCGACGGGTCTTTCTTGCCGTAGTCCATGTGCCCGTAGACGCGTTTGCCGTCGATTTCCTTGACGTCTTCGCTGAAGAATTTGGCGATGTCTTCATAGGCCGACCAGTTCACCGGCACGCCGAGTTCGTAGCCGTACTTTTCCTTGAACTTGGCTTTCAGGTCGGCGCGTTCGAACCAGTCGGCGCGGAACCAGTACAGGTTGGCGAACTGCTGGTCGGGCAGTTGATAAACCTTGCCATCCGGCGCGGTGGTGAACGAGATACCGATGAAATCCTTGATGTCGAGGGTCGGCGAAGTGAAGTTCTTGCCTTCGTTGGCCATCAGGTCAGTGATCGACTCGGTCTTGCCGTAGCGAAAGTGCGTACCGATCAAATCCGAGTCGTTGACCCAGCCGTCGTAGATGTTCTTGTCCGACTGCATCACCGTCTGCATTTTTTCCACCACGTCGCCTTCTTGCAGCAGGTCGTGGGTGAGCTTGATCCCGGTGATTTCGCTGAACGCCTTGGCCAGCACCTTGGACTCGTACTCGTGGGTGGTCAGGGTCTCGGAAACCACTTTGATTTCCATGCCGCGAAACGGCTCGGCGGCCTTGATGAACCACTTCAATTCTTCGAGTTGTTGATCCGCCGTCAGGGTCGACGGTTTGAATTCGCTGCCGATCCACTTTTTCGCAGCGTCTTCGTAGGCATCGGCCCAGGCCGAAGCGCTCAAACCGCTGAGTGCGAGCATGGCTGCCAATGAAATGCTATGTCGCAGCTTATTGTTTTTATCGAACATAGAGACCTCCAGTTAGAGTTACGGAGCACGATTGCCGAGCGACTCGACTAGCCCCAGCGCATCACAACCAACAGCCACACCAGAGACAGCGCGGACGCCACCCAGATGCTCCAGTCGGTGACGCCGATTACCAGCAGATGCAGGTAGGCGCTGCCGAGAAGACCGATGAACAAGCGATCGCCACGGGTGGTGGCAATCGGCAGAAAACCGCGGCGCAGGATGCTCGGCGAGCGCAGTTCCCAGGTGGTCATGCCCACCAGCAACAGGCCGATGGCAATAAAGAACCCCGCCGTGGGGGTGGTCCAGCTCATCCATTCCATCATGCGTTCCTCAGACCCGACCCAGGGCAAAGCCCTTGGCCACGTGGTTGCGAACAAACCAGATCACCAGCATGCCCGGCAGGATGGTCAGCACCCCCGCCGCGGCCAGCACGCCCCAGTCGATGCCCGAGGCCGACACGGTGCGGGTCATCACCGCGGCAATCGGTTTGGCGTTGACCGAGGTCAGCGTGCGCGCCAGCAGCAGTTCGACCCAGGAAAACATGAAGCAGAAGAACGCCGTGACGCCGATCCCGGAGCCGATCAGCGGGATGAAAATCTTCACGAAGAACTTGGGGAAGCTGTAGCCGTCGATGTAGGCGGTTTCGTCGATTTCTTTCGGCACGCCGGACATGAAGCCCTCCAGAATCCACACCGCCAGCGGCACGTTGAACAGGCAATGCGCCAAGGCCACGGCGATGTGCGTGTCGAAAAGCCCGATCGACGAATACAACTGAAAGAACGGCAGCAAAAACACCGCTGGCGGCGCCATGCGGTTGGTCAGCAGCCAGAAGAACAGGTGCTTGTCACCGAGGAAGCGATAGCGAGAAAACGCGTACGCCGCCGGCAACGCCACACTCAGCGAGATCAACGTGTTGAGGCTGACGTAATACAGCGAATTGAGATAACCGGTGTACCAGCTCGGGTCGGTGAAAATCACCTTGTAGTTGTGCCAGGTGAAATCCTGCGGAAACAGGGTCAACCCGCCGAGGATTTCGGTGTTGCTCTTGAACGACATGTTCAGCAGCCAGTAGATCGGCACCAGCAGGAACAGGATGTACACCAGCAACGGAATCAGCTTTCTTTTGTGCATGGCCGGGCCCTCAGCGATTGGCGTCGGAATGGGTCATGGCGGTGTAGAACAGCCACGAGACCAGCAGGATGATCAGGAAGTACACGAGCGAGAATGCCGCTGCCGGGCCCAGATCGAATTGGCCGACCGCCATCTGCGTCAAGGTCTGACTGAGGAAGGTCGTGGCATTACCCGGCCCGCCGCCGGTGAGCACGAACGGCTCGGTGTAAATCATGAAACTGTCCATGAAGCGCAGCATCACCGCGATCAGCAGCACGCTTTTCAGCTTGGGCAACTGAATATGGCGGAACACCGCCCAGGCCGAGGCGCGGTCGATGCGCGCCGCCTGGTAATACACGTCAGGAATCGCCCGCAACCCGGAGAAACACAGCAGCGCCACCAGCGAAGTCCAGTGCCAGACGTCCATCACCAGCACCGTGACCCAGGCGTCCATGGTGTTGGCCGCGTAGTTGTAGCTGATGCCCAGCGCATTCAGGCTCGACCCGAGCAGACCGATGTCGGCGCGGCCGAAGATCTGCCAGATGGTGCCGACCACGTTCCACGGGATCAGCAGCGGAATCGCCAGGATGATCAGCACCACTGACGACCAGCGACCCTTGGTCGGCATGGTCAGGGCGACGGCGATACCCAGCGGAATTTCAATCAACAGCACGCAGGCCGAGTAGATGAACTGGCGCAGCAACGAGTCATGCAGACGCGGATCGAGCAGCACCTGTTTGTACCAGTCGGCGCCGACGAAGTAGCGGCTGGACTGATCGAAGATGTCCTGCACCGAATAGTTGACCACGGTCATCATCGGGATCACCGCACTGAACGCCACCAGCAGGAACACCGGCAACACCAGCCACCAGGCCTTGTTGTTCTGCACCTTGTTCATGGCTGCACCTCGGTAGAGTCGGTGTCATCAAGAAGAAACTCGTCGGCGTAGACCATCAGCCACTGCGCCGGAAAACTGATGTACGCGGTGCCCTGCGGCACCGGTTTGTCTTCGGCCAGACGCACCTTCAACGGCGCGCCGTCGAGGTCGAGGGTGAGGATCTTGTAGGTGCCCAGGTCTTCGACGTGGACCACCCGCGCCTGCATCGCTTCGTCAAACGGTTCATCCCAGACATGGATGAACTCGGGGCGGATGCCGACCTTCAGATTTTTCCACTGACCATGTTCGATATGCCGCTGCAAGGCGTCGGACAGTGGCAGGTGCGTCGAAGAGAAACCGAACCCGCCCGGCTGCGGCTGCACCTCGATCAGGTTCATCCCCGGGCTGCCGATGAAGTAGCCGACAAAGGTGTGGCTCGGCCGCTCGAACAATTCCCGCGGGGTGCCGAACTGCACGATCTGGCCGCCGTACATCACCGCGATCTTGTCGGCGAAGGTCGAGGCCTCCAGTTGATCGTGGGTGACGTAGACCATGGTGATGTTGAACTGCTCGTGGATCTGCTTGAGCTTGCGTCGCAGCTTCCACTTCAGGTGCGGGTCGATCACCGTCAGCGGTTCGTCGAAGAGGATTGCCGAGACGTCGTCACGCACCAGGCCACGGCCCATGGAGACTTTTTGCTTTTCGTCAGCGGTGAGGTTGCGGGCCTTCTTGCTCAGCAGGTTTTGCAGGTCGAGGACTTCGGCGATTTCCTGCACTTTGCTGTGCACTTTCGCCTCGGCCATGCCCTGATTTCTCAGGGGAAAGGCCAGGTTGTCGAACACGGTCATGGTGTCGTAGACCACCGGGAACTGGAACACCTGGGCGATGTTGCGCTTCTCCGGGGTCAGGTCATTGACCGCTTTGCCATCGAACAGCACATGCCCCTGCGAGGGGCTGAGCAGGCCGGAAATGATGTTGAGCAACGTCGACTTGCCGCAACCCGAAGGGCCGAGCAAGGCATAGGCGCCGCCCTGCTCCCAAATATGGTCCATTTCGCGGATCGCGTAATCGTCAGGCCCGCTCGGCTGCTTGCTGTAGCTGTGGGCCAGGTGCTGCAAACGAATTTCGGCCATCAGGCAACCCTCGCGACACGCCGGCCCGGTGCCTGCACCAGACGGCCCTGCGCATCGAACACGAACAGTTTGTGGGTCGGGATGTAAATGCGGATCGGTGCATCAACGTCGTATTCGTGAACCCCGGGCAGGTGCAGCACCAGCAGGAAATGTTCGTTGCGCACGTGCAGGAAGGTTTCCGAACCGCTGATCTCGGCCACCTCGACGGTGACCGCCAGTTCCAGATCGTCATCGTTGCTCGGCACCAGCGAAATGTGGCTGGGGCGCACGCCGAAGCGGAATTCGCCCTCGCCCACCGGCCGTAGATCGACGTTCAACGGGAAGTGCACGAAGTTGGCAAAGCTGACTTCGTTGCCGGCAATGCGCCCGGGCATCAGGTTGATCGGCGGTTCGGAGAACAACTCCGCTGCCAGCACGGTTTGCGGCTGGTGATACACCGAAGTCGACGGGCCGCTCTGGATCACCCGGCCTTCGTGAAGGATGGTCGTGGTGCCGCCCAAGGCCAACGCTTCGTTGGGCTCGGTGGTGGCGTAGATCGCGATGGTATGGCGGGCCTTGAACAGCTCGCGCATCTCTTGGCGCAGTTCTTCGCGCAGCTTGTAGTCGAGGTTGACCAGCGGCTCGTCAAACAGGATCAGTTCGGCATCCTTGACCAGCGCCCGGGCCATCGCCGTGCGCTGCTGCTGACCGCCGGACAGCTCCAGCGGATGGCGCTGCAGGAACTTCTCGATGCGCAGCATCCGTGCGGTTTCCTGCACCTTGCTGTGGATGATGTCCTTGGCGACACCGGCCTGACGCAGCGGCGAGGCGATGTTCTCGAACACGGTCATGGTCGGGTAATTGATGAACTGCTGATAGACCATCGACACGTTGCGCAGGCGCACTGGGCGCTGAGTGACGTCGACGCCGTTCATCAGGACGCGGCCGCTGTCGGGCTTGTCCAGGCCGGCCATCAAACGCATCAGGCTGGTCTTGCCGGACAGCGTGCGGCCGAGCAGAACGTTGAAGGATCCGGGTTCGAAGGTCAGGCAGGCATCGTCGATCCAGGTCTGGCCCTCGACGGTGCGGCTGACGTGCTCCAGGGTGAGTGACATGGCTCGGCCTTTTTTATTATTGGAGTCAAGCGACCTGTGCAGCAGAGCGACATTCGTGCCAGAAATGGCAAGTGGTTGATTTGTCGTGAAAAGTGTCGAAAACGTGGGGAACGGGCGTTCATTGCTGAACACATTTGAACAGCTTGGCGATTGACAATGAACAATAGTGAACAACACTCTATGAACTGTTCACGCCCCCTCTGTAGGAGCTGCCGAAGGCTGCGATCTTTTGACTTTTGTTTTCAAGAACAAGATCAAAAGATCGCAGCCTTCGGCAGCTCCTACAGGGGAATTGTGTGGGCCATAACAATAATAAAGACGCTGAGGCCCACCACCATGGCCGCACCTGCCCCGCCGCTGTCCCACGACGCGATTGTCCAGACCTCCTGGCAACGTTGCCGCGCCTTCGGCCTCGACCACCAGAGCGCCCCGGCCTTCGATCAATTGCCCGCCGCCGGCATCGCGCAGTTGCTCGACCGTCACCACGCGCTGGTGCAAACCACCCATCAGGAAGTGCTGCCGTACTACGAGAACATCCTCAGCAATTCCAACTGCCTGATCATGCTCGCCGACCATCAAGGTCAGGTGCTGACCTCGTGGGGCACCCAGCGCTTTATCGAGCCGAACCTGGCCCGGGGTTTTCGCGCCGGGGCGAGCTGGATGGAACGCTGCAGCGGCACCAATGCCATCGGCACCGCGCTGGCCTGCGAGCAAGCGGTGCACATCGAGCACGATGAACACTTTCTGAAAGCCAACCGTTTCATGACCGGTTCCGCCGCGCCGATTTTCGATGCCGAGCGCAAGGTCATCGCCGTGCTCGACGTGTCCAGCGACAGCTACCTGCCGCCCTCGCACACCTTGGGCATGGTCAAGATGATGAGCCAGACCGTGGAGAACCGGCTGATCCTCAACCTGTTCCATGGCCAGTACTTTCAGCTGACCTTCAACACCGGGTTGAACAACCTCGACAGTCAATGGGCCGGTTTGCTGATTTTCGATGAGAGCGGTCAAGTGCTGTCGGCCAATCGCCGCGCGGACAATCTGCTCGGCGTGCGCCTGTCGCGGGTCAGCGTCGAAAGCCTGTTCAACGTGTCGCTGCTGGAGCTGCTGAATCAGCCCGACGGCTTGCCGTTTGCCTTGCAGACCTCGGGGCGCAACCGTTTCCAGTGCCTGTTGAAGCGACCGCAACAGGCGCCTGTTCAGCCTCGGGTATTTGCCGAACCGAAAACGGCGCCGATCAAAGCGCCAAGCGTGATCAGCCTCAACTCTCTGCATTTTGGTGACAGCCGCGTAGAAAAAGCCGTGCGCCAGGCCGAACGCCTGCTGGAGAAAGACATTCCACTGTTGATCCACGGCGAAACCGGGGTCGGCAAGGAAGTCTTCGTCAAAGCGCTGCACCAAGCCAGTTCGCGCAGCAAACAGGCATTCATCGCCGTCAACTGCGCGGCGATCCCCGCCGAACTGGTGGAGTCGGAACTGTTCGGCTACGAAAAAGGCGCATTCACCGGCGCCAACCAGAAAGGCAGCATCGGCCTGATCCGCAAAGCCGACAAAGGCACCCTCTTCCTCGACGAAATCGGCGACATGCCGTTGCCGACTCAGGCGCGGTTGTTGCGGGTGCTGCAGGAGCGCTGCGTGCAACCGGTGGGCAGCAGCGAGCTGTTCGCGGTGGACTTGCGGATCATCTCGGCGACCAACCGCTCTTTACGCGAGCAAGTGCAATTGGGCCGATTTCGTGAGGACTTGTACTACCGAATTGGCGGTTTGACACTGGAACTGCCGCCGCTCAGAGAGCGCAGTGACAAGGAGGCGCTGTTCAAACGCCTGTGGGAGCAGCATCGTGAACCGACACAATGGGCCGGGCTCAGCCGCGAAGTGCTGGAGTTGTTCAGTCGTCATCCATGGCCAGGCAATCTGCGCCAGGTCAGCAGCGTGATGCAGGTGGCGCTGGCCATGGCCGAGGAACAACCGGTACGGCCGGAGCATTTGCCGGATGATTTTTTTGTCGATTTGGATATGGAGCCGGTGGAAACGGCAGCGCCGTTGGGGCTGGACTTGAATGACGTTGAAGCGTTGAACCGCGAGTTGAAGGCGGCCGGGGGGAATATTTCGCACCTGGCGCGGCGGTTGGGGGTGAGTCGGAATACGCTGTACAAGCGGTTGCGGCAGGCTGAATGACAACTCAGCCTTGAGGGCCTCTTCGCGAGCAGGCTCGCTCCCACAGAGAATTCGTGTCGTGCACGGAAAACGGACATGACGAAAGTCCACTGTGGGAGCGAGCCTGCTCGCGAAGGCGTTAGCCCGGTCAACGCTGGTCCTGAGGAAGAAAAAACAAAACCCGCACAAGGCGGGTTTTGTTTTAAAGCGGATCAGGCAATCAGTCAGCCAGACGCCAGGTCGTGCCGCCCTTGCCGTCTTCCAGCACCACGCCCATGGCGGTGAGCTGGTCGCGGATGCGGTCGGATTCGGCCCAGTCCTTGCCGGCACGTGCCGCCAGACGTGCAGCAATCAGCGCGTCGACTTCAGCGGCATCGACACGCCCTTCGGCGCCCGCCTGCAGGAAGTCATCGGCTTCCAGCTGCAACACACCCAGCACGCTCGCCAGTTCTTTCAGACGTGCCGCCAGACCGGCCGCCGCGTCGAGATCGCTCTCGCGCAGACGGTTGATCTCACGCACCATCTCGAACAGCACCGCGCAGGCTTCCGGCGTGCCGAAGTCGTCGTTCATCACCGTGGTGAAACGCTCGACGAAGGCTTCGCCGCCAGCCGGAGCAACGCTCGGCAAGCCTTTCAACGCGTGGTAGAAACGCTCGAGTGCGCCCTTGGCGTCCTTGAGGTTGTCTTCCGAGTAGTTGATCGCGCTGCGGTAGTGGCTCGACACCAGCAGGTAACGCACGACTTCCGGGTGGTACTTGTCGAGCACGTCGCGAATGGTGAAGAAGTTGTTCAAGGACTTGGACATCTTCTCGCCATTGATGCGGATCATGCCGCAATGCATCCACGCGTTCGCGTAGGTCTTGCCGGTGGCCGCTTCGCTCTGGGCGATTTCGTTTTCATGGTGCGGGAACTCCAGGTCGCTGCCGCCGCCATGAATGTCGAAGGTCTCGCCGAGGCAGCAGGTGGACATCACCGAGCACTCGATGTGCCAGCCCGGACGCCCGGCGCCCCACGGCGATTCCCAGCTCGGCTCGCCCGGCTTGGCGGCCTTCCACAGCACGAAGTCCAGCGGGTCTTCTTTCGACTCGTCGACTTCGATGCGCGCGCCGATGCGCAAGTCTTCGATCTTCTTGCGCGACAGCTTGCCGTAGCCCATGAATTTGGCAACGCGGTAGTACACGTCGCCATTGCCCGGAGCATAAGCGAAGCCCTTGTCGATCAGGGTCTGGATCATCGCGTGCATGCCCGGAATGTGATCCGTGGCGCGCGGCTCCATGTCCGGCTTCTTGATGTTCAGGCGCGCTTCGTCTTCGTGCATCGCGGCGATCATGCGTTCGGTCAGCGCTTCGAACGACTCACCGTTCTCGCGGGCACGATTGATGATCTTGTCGTCGATGTCGGTGATGTTGCGCACGTAGGTCAGGTCGTAACCGCTGAACCGCAACCAGCGGGTCACCAGGTCGAACGCGACCATGCTGCGGCCGTGGCCGAGGTGGCAGTAGTCGTACACGGTCATGCCGCACACGTACATGCGCACCTTGTTGCCATCCAGCGGCTTGAAGACTTCTTTGCTCTTGGTGAGCGTGTTGTAGATCGTCAGCACTTTATATTTCCTTGACGCTAAATCACTGGCCCCACGAATCACGCAGGGTCACGGTACGGTTGAATACCGGCTGACCTGGTTTCGAGTCCTTGATGTCAGCAACGAAGTAGCCTTCGCGCTCGAACTGGAAACGGTCCTCCGGCTGTGCATTGCCAAGCGATGGCTCAGCACGACAACCGGTCAGCACTTGCAGTGAGTCAGGGTTGATGTTGTCGAGGAAACTCGCGCTGTCTTCGGCCTTCTCCGGGTTCGGAGAACGGAACAGGCGATCGTACAGACGCACTTCGCACTCGATGCTGGCAGCGGCCGGCACCCAGTGGATCACGCCCTTGACCTTGCGGCCTTCAGGGTTCTTGCCGAGGGTGTCCGGGTCGTACGAGCAACGCAGTTCGACGATGTTGCCGTCGGCGTCCTTGATCGCTTCGTCGGCACGGATAACGTAGCTGCCGCGCAGACGCACTTCGCCGTTCGGCTCCAGGCGCTTGTAGCCCTTTGGCGGTTCTTCCATGAAATCATCGCGGTCGATGTAGATTTCACGGGCGAACGGCAGCTGGCGCACGCCGAGTTCTTCTTTCTGTGGATGACGCGGCAGTTCGAGGTTCTCGACCTGACCTTCCGGGTAGTTGGTGATCACGACTTTCAGCGGGCGCAGCACGCACATGGCGCGCGGGGCATTCGCGTCCAGGTCCTGACGGATGCTGAACTCGAGCATGCCGAAGTCGACCACGCCGTCGGAACGGTTGGTGCCGATCATGTCGCAGAAGTTGCGGATCGACGCCGGCGTGTAGCCACGGCGACGGAAGCCCGACAGCGTCGACATGCGCGGGTCGTCCCAGCCATTGACATGTTTTTCATCGACCAGTTGCTTGAGCTTGCGCTTGCTGGTGATGGTGTAGTTCAGGTTCAGGCGGCTGAACTCGTACTGGCGCGGGTTGGCCGGCACCGGCAGGTTTTCCAGGAACCACTCGTACAGCGGACGATGGCTTTCGAATTCCAGGGTGCAGATCGAGTGGGTGATGCCTTCGATGGCGTCCGACTGACCGTGGGTGAAGTCATAGTTCGGGTAGATGCACCACTTGTCACCGGTCTGATGGTGATGGGCGTGGCGGATGCGGTACATGATCGGATCGCGCAGGTTCATGTTCGGCGAGGCCATGTCGATCTTCGCGCGCAGCACGCGGGCACCGTCCGGGAACTCACCGGCGCGCATGCGCGCAAACCAGTCGAGGTTCTCTTCCACCGAACGGTCGCGGAACGGGCTGTTCTTGCCCGGCTCGGTCAGGCTGCCACGGTATTCCTTGGCCTGCTCAGGGGTCAGGTCGTCGACGTAGGCCTTGCCGGCCTTGATCAGCTCCACCGCCCAGTCGTGCAACTGGTCGAAATACTGCGAGGCGTAACGCACTTCGCCGGACCACTCGAAGCCCAGCCACTTGACGTCGGATTCGATCGCGTCGATGTATTCCTGGTCTTCCTTGGCCGGGTTGGTGTCGTCGAAACGCAGGTGCGTGACGCCGCCGAACTCCTGGGCCAGGCCGAAGTTCACGCAGATCGACTTGGCGTGGCCGATGTGCAGGTAGCCGTTGGGCTCAGGCGGAAAACGGGTGACGATCTGGGTGTGCTTGCCCGAGTCCAGGTCTGCCTGGATGATCGGCCGCAGGAAATTGACCGGCACGGCAGGGCCGGACTTGGCATTCGAGGTAGGGTCGACAGTGGGCTTGCTCATAGGATCCTTGACTTACATGTGCGCGGCCGCAAAGGGGGCCAGACAAAACAAAGCCGCTATCATAGCCGATGCTGTCAAGGGGCTGACAGAGCGCGGCCTATAAAGGCGTGCATTTAATCGACGGGTTTTGGAAAAACAGCCTCGAAATTCGCGCCTGTCACGCTAAACTGCGCACCTTGGCCGATGCAGGCTGAACCGGTTGCGGGGCTGAATGTCCCAGAACCACGAATTCCTTATAAAGAGTAGCGATCATGACTCAAGTCAAACTGACCACCAACTACGGCGACATCGTCATCGAACTGGACGCGGAAAAAGCGCCGATCACCGCGGCCAACTTCATCGAATACGTTAAGAAAGGTCACTACGAGAACGTGGTGTTCCACCGCGTGATCAAGGGCTTCATGATCCAGGGCGGCGGTTTCGAACCTGGCATGCAGGAAAAGAAAGACAAGAGCCCAAGCATTCAGAACGAAGCTGACAACGGTCTGAAGAACGAGAAGTACACCGTTGCCATGGCCCGCACCATGGACCCGCATTCGGCCTCGGCGCAGTTCTTCATCAACGCCACCAACAACAGCTTCCTCAACCACACCGCCAAGACCGCTCAGGGCTGGGGTTATGCCGTGTTCGGTAAAGTGGTTGCCGGTACCGACGTCGTCGACAAGATCGAAGGCGTTGCCACCACTTCCAAGGCCGGCCACCAGGACGTGCCGAAAGACGACGTGATCATCGAGAAAGCCGAGATCATCGAAGCGTGATATTGCTGATTTCAGATTTGCATCTGGAAGAGGAGCGCCCGGACATCACCCGGGCGTTTCTGGATTTGCTCGCCGGACGCGCCCGCTCGGCGAGTGCGTTGTACATTCTCGGCGACTTCTTCGAAGCGTGGATTGGCGACGACGCCATGACGCCCTTCCAGCGTTCCATCTGCCAGGCCCTGCGCCAATTGAGCGACAGCGGCACGGCAATCTTTCTGATGCACGGCAATCGCGACTTCCTGCTCGGCAAGGCCTTCTGCAAAGCAGCCGGCTGTACGCTGTTGAAGGACCCGAGTGTCGTGCAGTTTTACGGCGAGCCGGTGCTGCTGATGCACGGCGACAGCCTGTGCACCCGCGACGAAGCCTACATGAAGCTGCGGCGCTACCTGCGCAACCCGATCACCCTGTTCATCCTGCGCCACCTGCCACTGAGCACCCGCCACAAACTGGCGCGCAAGCTGCGCAGCGAAAGCCGCGCGCAGACGCGGATGAAGGCCAACGACATTGTCGATGTCACGCCGGAGGAAGTTCCGCGGATCATGCAGCAATACGGGGTGAAAACCCTGATTCACGGCCATACCCATCGCCCGGCGATCCACAAGCTGCAGCTCGGCGAGCAGGCGGCGAAGCGGATTGTGCTGGGGGATTGGGATCGTCAGGGTTGGGCGCTGCAGGTGGATGAGAACGGGTTTGCCCTGGCGCCGTTCGACTTTGCCCCGCCACCGGCCCTGCCCGCTCCCGCAATCTAACAGCCAAGATCAAAAGATCGCAGCCTGCGGCAGCTCCTACAAGGAAACGCATTCCAATGTAGGAGCTGCCGCAGGCTGCGATCTTTTAGCGATCACCGCACAATCAATGACCGGAAGCAGCCGGCCCGGCCTTCGCCGCAAACGGTGGCTTCGCCAGCCACACAATCAGAATCAGCCCCATGAACCCCCAGCCCAGCAACGTGAAGTAATCCACGGTGGAGAGCATGTACGCCTGGCTGGTGAGGATCTGATCCATCTGCGCATAAGCCGATTGGCTCGCGCCGCCTAAATGGTTCAAGGTCTCGCGGGTCGCCGGCTCGAAGGTACTGATGCTTTCGCTCATGTACGCATGATGCTGATCGGCGCGGCGGATCCAGATCCACGTGGTCAACGATGCCGCAAAGCTACCGCCCAAGGTGCGCAGGAACGTCGCCAGACCGGCGCCGTCGGCGATCTGGCTCGGTGGCAGGTCGGACATCAGGATGCTCAGGGTCGGCATGAAGAACAGTGCCACGCCAATCCCCATGAACAGTTGCACCAGGGCGATGTGCTGGAAGTCCACCTCGTTGGTGAACTCGGCGCGCATGAAGCAGCTCAAGCCAATCGCGAGGAACGCCAGACCGGCCAGCAGGCGCAGGTCGAACTTGTTCGCGTACTTGCCGACAAACGGCGACAGCAGCACCGGCAGAATACCGATCGGCGCCACGGCCAGACCGGCCCAGGTCGCGGTGTAGCCCATCTGGGTTTGCAGCCACTGTGGCAGGATCAGGTTGATGCCGAAGAACCCGGCGTAACCCAGGACCAGCACCAGCGTACCGATGCGGAAGTTGCGATGGGCGAACAGGCGCAGGTTGACCACCGGGTGCTGGTCGGTCATTTCCCAGATGACGAACACCGCCAGGGCGATCACCGATATCGCCGCACCGATGATGATGAAGTTCGATTCGAACCAGTCCAGGTCATTGCCCTTGTCGAGGATCACCTGCAACGCGCCGACGCCGATGATCAGCGTGATCAGACCGACGTAGTCCATCGGCTGCCGACTGGTTTCCACCGGACGCTTGGCCAGCTGCGAACGCACCACCATCACCGCAAAGATGCCGATCGGTACGTTGATGAAGAAGATCCACGGCCAGCTGTAGCTGTCCGTGATCCAGCCACCGAGAATAGGCCCGGCAATCGGCGCGACCACCGTGACCATCGCCAGCAATGCCAGAGCCATGCCGCGCCTCGCGGGGGGATAGACCGCAATCAACAGGGTTTGCGTCATCGGATACAGCGGCCCGGCCACCAGGCCTTGCAGCACGCGAAAGCCGATCAGTTCCGGCATCGACGTCGAGATACCGCAGAGAAACGAGGCCAGCACGAACAGAATGGTGGCCCACAAAAACAGCTTCACCTCGCCAAAACGCCGACTGAGCCAGCCGGTCAGCGGCAGCGCGATGGCGTTGCTTACGGCAAACGAGGTGATCACCCAGGTGCCCTGCTCCGAACTCACGCCGAGGTTGCCGGAGATGGTCGGCAGCGCCACGTTGGCGATGGTGGTGTCGAGCACTTGCATGAACGTCGCCAGCGACAGGCCGATGGTGCTGAGCAACAGGCTGGGCGGCGTGAAAGAGGCGTTATTGCTCATTGTGAATCCTATGAAACCAGGTTGACGCTGCGTCTGTTAAAGAAGCAGTTGCCCATAAGGAACAGGCTCTTGTGATGAGGAAGTTCCTCTGTGGTGAGGGGATTTATCCCCGATGGTCGCAAAGCGGCCCGTCTTTTGATTCAGAAAAGCCGGGCCTGCTGCGCAGTCCATCGGGGATAAATCCCCTCACCACAGTAAATCTCATCACCTTGAGAACCTGTTCCCACAGGGAAAGATTCAGCGTTGCGCGGTCTTGCTCACCGCAGCGCTGTTGTCGTGGATCAGTTGCGCAATCATCGCGTCGGCTTCAGCCAGTTGGCGGTCGTAGACGTTAGTGCTGAACGAGGCCTTTTGCGGCGGTTGCTGGGCCAGCACCGGACCGCTCTGGTCGTGCAGGTTCACTTCAACGTTGGTCGACAGCCCGACCCGCAGCGGGTGCTTGGCCAGTTCTTCGGCGTTGATGTGAATCCGCACCGGCACACGCTGCACGATCTTGATCCAGTTACCGGTGGCGTTCTGCGCTGGCAACAGAGCGAACGCGCTGCCGGTACCGGCGCCGAGACTGTCGACGGTGCCGCTGTACTTCACGCTGCTGCCGTAGATGTCGGACTCGATGTCCACCGGTTGGCCGATGCGCATGTCACGCAATTGGGTTTCCTTGAAGTTGGCATCGATCCACAGTTGATCCAGCGGAATCACCGCCATCAGCGCAGTGCCCGGCTGTACGCGCTGACCGAGTTGCACGGTGCGCTTGGCGACGTAACCGGTGACTGGCGCGATCAGGGTGCTGCGGGCGTTGGTCAGGTACGCCTGACGCAGATCGGCAGCGGCCGACATCACGTCCGGGTGCGACGAAACCACGGTGTCATCGACCAGCGCGCTGGTAGTTTTCAGTTGTTGCCTGGCGTTGGCCAGGGCGTTTTGCGCCGAGGTCAGATCGTCGCGGGCGTGGGACAGTTCTTCCTGGGAAATCGCCCCGCCAGCAGCGAGGTTTTTCCGCCGGTTGTAGTTGTCCTGAGCCTTCTGCACTTCAGCCTGTTGCGCGTTGACCTGGGCTTTCATGCCGTCAACGTTGCTGTACAGGCCGCGCACCTGACGCACGGTGCGCGCGAGTTTTGCCTGGGCACTTTGCAGGCCGACTTCGGCGTCGTTCGGGTCGAAGTTGACCAGCACCTGACCTTCGTGAACCAGATCACCATCGTCAGCGCCAATGCTGACCACGGTGCCGGTGACCAGCGGCGTGATCTCCACGACGTTGCCGTTGACGTAGGCGTCGTCGGTGCTTTCGTTAAAGCGCCCGATGAATTCGTGATACGCCCAGACGCCGGCACCGGCGAGCAGGACCACGATGGCCAGCACCAGCAGCATGAATTTGCGCTTGCGCGGATTGCCAGTGTCGGGCGTGTTGGCTTGAGTTTGGGTGTTTTCGGCAGTGGCCATGACAAATACCTGAATTAGTTGTGCGACGTGGCTGGGGTGGCGTTGGCTGCGGTCAGGGTTTCACCCTGAAAGCCGCCGCCCAGCGCTTGCATCAGTTGAATCGACAGGTCGATCTGCTCGGCATTGAGGTTGGCCAGCTGACGCTGGGCCTGCAGCAATTGCTGCTCGATGCTGAGCACGTCCAGGTAGTTGCCGATGCCGGAACCGTAACGCTGGACGACGGTGTTGTAAGAATCCTGGGCAATCTCGGTGGCGTGTTGCTGCGCGCCGATCTGCCGACCGATGTCACGCAACTGGTTGATCGTGTCGCTGACATCACCTAGGGCTTTCACCAGGCTTTTGTTGTACTGCGCCACCGCCAGATCGTAATCGGCGTCACGCGCATCGAGGTTGGCGCGCAGGCGCCCGCCGTCGAAGATCGGCACCGAAATGGTCGGGGCGATGCTGAAGAAGCGACTGGCCGACCCGAACATCGCGTCACCCAACAAGGATTCGGCACCGGCCGAGGCCGTGAGGTTCAAGTTGGGATAGAAGCGGGTTTTCGCCGAGTCGATGTCTTTGCTCGCCGCTTCTACGCGCCAGCGCGCAGCGACCAGATCCGGACGCCGACCGAGCAGTTCCGCCGGCAGCACCGACGGCACCGCCACGGCGCTGGCTTGCAGGACTTTCGGCCGGGCGATTTCGTTGCCGCGATCCGGGCCTTTGCCGAGCAGCACGGCCAAAGCGATCTTGGCGCTGTTCAAGCGTTTTTCCGCGTCGATCAGGCTGGCTTCGGAGCTGGCCTCAAGGCTTTGGGTTTGCTGGAACTGGTACTGGCTGTCGATCCCGGCACTCAAGCGACGCTGGCTCAGATCGAGCATCTGTTTGGTGCGCTTGAGGTCGTCGCTGGCCAGGTCGTAGACGATGTGCGCCTGACCCAGATCGCTGTAAGCCCGGGCCACGTCGGCGGCGAGGGTCAACTGCGCAGCCTGACGATCGACTTCGGCGGCGCGGGCCTGACCGAGTGCGGCTTCCCAGGCATCACGCTGGCCGCCCCACAGGTCGAAGTTGTAGTTGAAGCCGGCGCTGACGTTACGCACCGTTGCGTAAGCATCGCCCTGCCCTCGCGGGTCCTGATCCTTGGCCAGACGCGAACGGCTGATGCCGGCGCTGGCGTCGAGGGTCGGATAACGTTCGGCATCGGCGGCATACGCGGCGGCGCTGGCCTGATGGGCGCGGGCTGCAGCGATCTGCATGTCCGGGCTGTCGTGCAGCGCTTCGCGGATCAGCCCGTCGAGTTGCGGATCGCCGAGGCTGGTCCACCAGTCGCTTTTCGGCCAGGCGGCCGGCGACAGGGTCACGCCGTTGAGTGATTGGCTGGCGTTGAGGCTTTTCGCATCGAGGTTTTGGCCTTGAGTGTCGAGGCCGCTGTAGTTGGCGCAACCGGCGAGGATCATCGCCGACAGCAGCAGGGTCAGGCTGCTGCGCAAGGTTTTACCGCTCATTATGTTCACCTAAGCGCTGGATAGTGATCGGGTCACCGGCTGCCAGCAGGATTTTCTTGAGAATGTATTCCAGGGTTTTCAGCTCTTCACGAGAGATGGCGCCGGCCAGTTCATTCATCGCATCGGCGCCGATGTAGGGCAGGCGATCGGCCAGTTGCTGGCCCTGCTCGGTGAGCTTGAGCTGCACCTGACGGCGATCGCCTTCGCTGCGTTGGCGAACCAGGAAACCTTTCTGCTCCAGACGATCGAGCATGCGCGTCATCGAACCGCTGTCCAGCGACAGGTGCCGGCACAGCTCGGCCGGCGTGTCGACGCCGTACTGGGCCATGATGATCAACACCTTGAACTGCGCGGCGGTGATGCCGTGGGGTTCCATGTGGGTGTCGATGATCCGGTCCTTGAGCAGCGCAGCACGGCCCAGCAACAGGCCGAGATGGCAATGTTTGAATTCGTCCGGGGTGAAATGCTTCATGTGCTCACCTAATAACTGCCTAGGCAGTGAATGTATGTCGAGATGTTACTGCCTAGGCAGCGAATGTCAACGCAATAGTTAGGTTGCTTTGTAATTAGTTGACCAGTGGACTGGGTTTTGTGTTTGGCGGGCGGACGCTATCGCTGGCAAGCCAGCTCCCACAGGTTTCTATGGCGTACGTGAATTTTGAGTACACCACTGACCCTGTGGGAGCTGGCTTGCCAGCGATTGGGGCAACTCGGTTTAAAGACGCTCAGGTTTCATCGGAAGGACGGGCAGCCGCCGGCGGCTGGAGGGGATGCACTTCACGCCCGCGCAAGGCCGTCAGCGCATAACCGCAAGCGCGTTTGATCACCGCATACATGCTGTGCCAGCCCGGCGGTGCCGGCTCGATCGCGGCATGCAGCGCCCGGGCGTAATCAAGCAGCAAACCGGGCGTCCAGGCCATCACTTCGGCGCGTTTACGCACCTGCGCCGCCACCCAGAACTCGGGGCTGAGTATCACTCTGGCGAAATCGAGCATGCTCGAATGCCCGCGATTCATCGCCCCTTCAAGGGCTGCTTCGAGGCTGTGGGCGACGGCACTCGAGCAGTTGCGGCTGGTGAGGTTGTATGTGCTGTTCTGTCGATACTCAGCCCAGAACGCCTGCAACCGCCGGGCGTCGTAGTGAGCAAAACTGACCTGAACCGAAGACGGGCACCAGTCCGCCACCTCCCCCGCATAGTCCGGCAGAAACCGCCCGGCGACATCGTTGTTCGGCGTCGCCCGCAGCAAGCGCACGAAATCCCCCGCCGAACGATCGATGTCATCCAGCGGGTAGTGGCTGATGTAAATCTCCGGGCCACATTCCAGCGCCGCGTGACCGGCCGAGATCACGCCGTTGATATCGACTGCGGCGATATAGCGGTTGAGCAGACGGTTGCGCACCAGAGTGTCATCCACGGTGCCGCTGGGTGTCCAGACATGAATGACCAATGCGTCGCTGCTGGCCGGCGCACTGAGCGCAACAGGGTTTGTCAGCGGCGGCAGGTGCCTGAAGCGCACGGCTTGGCGCAACAACGCGCAGCCCGAGAGAAACAGGCTCATGCCGATGCAGAATGGCACCGTGCCCTTGTACAGCGTCGGATACGGCTCAAGGATAAACACGCCAAAGCCGAGTTCGAACAACCCCGCCAGCAGCGACACTTGCCAGCCGACAAAGCGCACCACCACCGCCGCCGCCAGCCGAAAGCCGCCGTCGAGCAGAAACGCCACACCAAACAGCACCGCCAGAATCAGGCTGGCGGCATGTTGCCGGTCGACGATCAGCAGCCCCAGCAAGAGAAATGCCAGACCTCGCGCTTTACGCAGGGCCGCAGCGGTCCCGGTTTGCGGGGCCGGCACCAGCAGCAGGATCAACGCTTCGAGCAACAACAGATAGCCAAAGAGATGCAGCGGAAAATACAAAACGCCATCCAGCGCATCGATGAAGATCGCCACCCCGGCCGCACCCCAGACAATTCCGGTCAGCGCCAGTGCTGACCAACGCTTGCGGACAAAGTCGTTACCGAGCAGGACCATACTCAAGCGGACCATAGGCGCTTCCTGTTGCATTGGGGCAGTTGCAACCTACCGAGCTTTCAGGCTTCGCTGAGTCTAATACATCCTGACATTTCCGAATCGCGAACGCGATTTCTAGGAATCGCCTGATTTCACACGGCAGACTGCGTGTTTAACGTAAGGGCCTCCCTGGCCAACACGTATAGCCTTTTCATGAAGCGATCAAAACTTCAGCGCCCATTGCTCACCCTGGTAGTCATGTGCGCGTCGGACGCGATGGCGGCGAATTGCACATTCATCAATTCTTCGTACACCCAAACGCTCAACTTTGGCGCAAGCCTTGCCAATGGTGGGCTGACAATCCCCGCCGACACACCCGATGGCACAGTGGTCTACCAGGACACCGCGCAGCAATCGAGCGAGCACAACTGGTCGTGCAGTGCAACTTCGCAATACGGCGTGGCAGTCAATCCCGCATTAGGCACACCACCCGGGAGCGTAACGACCTTTCCCATAGGCAAGACCGGGCTCTCGTTCCGTATCTGGATGGATTCGTTAAGTCGCTATGAACCCTCTCCGTATGCGATCAAGCCAAGCCCAGGCAACCACTACCGCGTCGACGCCGGCACAATCCGACTGGAAATCGTCAAGACCGGCCCACTGACGTCGCAAGTCAGGATTGATGCCGGCAATCTGGGCAACCTGCAGTCCAGTGAGCTGATCCTGAACAAATTCAACCTGACCAATGCATTTGTGCTGAATGCGGCCTCCTGCCAAACCCCGACTGTGCCGGTCGCCATGGGCGACGACTATCAACTTCACGAGTTCAGTGAGTCAGGCGCCAAACCGCGTACCGTGCGATTCAACATTGACCTGAACCAGTGCCAGACCGGCATCAACAAGGTCACCTATACGCTCAAGGCCAACACCCCTGTGATCGATGCAGCCAAAGGCATCGTCGCGCTCAACGACAGTTCCACCGCCAAGGGCATCGGCCTGCAATTGATGAACGACACCGGACAGCCCATTGCACTGGGCACCACCTACCCGTTCGGCGCATTCACCACTACTGGCACCAACTTCAAAATTCCTTTATCGGCTTCGTACTACCGTCTGGCGACAGATGAACTCAAGGCCGGCAGCGCCAACACCGAGGTCACCTTCATCGTCAACTACCTTTAAAACTAAGGATCATCTGATGTTCCCGGCACCTGGCCGTCCCTAGAGTGCCGGGATGAGATTGAAGAACTACCTCCACCAGATCAGCCCGATCCTGTCCTCGCCCCACGCGGCGCGTCGCCTGTTGCGCATTTTTGCCCTGGTGCTGCTGGCGGGCATTCTCGGCGGCGTATACAGCTTCCTGTTGTTTACCTTCAACAGTGAAATCTCCCAGCGGCGCAGCTACATGAGCAGCGCCATTGCGGAAGCGCATACTTTTTTCACCACCCGCGAAGCGCTCCTGGAAAGCCTGAGCCTTTCGGCCACGCGCATGGCCCACCCAGATCTGCCGGTCTCCGAGGAAGAGATCCGTCTGTTACTCGGGCAAACGCCGGGCCGCCAATGGAGCATCTGGCTGACCCAACGCATGCGCGACTACCTCAAAGCCCGGCAACTCAACCTGGTCTATGTCAGCAGCGCCCCCCAGCCTCAAGTGTGGCGCCTGTACAACGCGACGCCGGTGCCCAGTGCTTTTCCCCGGGCCACGCTTGAGCAACTGCAAACCCTCAAGCACCACAATCGCGAAAATCTGAAGGAACTCTGGCTGACTCATGCCGCTGACGGGCACTCGCAGTTGTACATATTCATTCGGCTGGACGAGCGCGACATCAACTCCGGCTGGCTCGGTCTGGAGATGGACGACCGCGAAGTCTCCAGCGCCTTGAGCGACCACAGTGCCGGCGAATTCACCATGTTCAACGCGCAAGGCATGCCGCTGTTCAGCAACAGCCACAGACCACCGCCCGGGCAACATCTGCCGCTGCTGCGGCAACAGGATTTTTTCGGTTTTGTCGGTGACGGCTGGCTGCCCGAACAGTTGGTATTGCGCAAGCAGCTGAAATCATCGGATTGGCAGCTCACCTACTCCTTCGATCTGCTCGCGGTACTGTGGGCACTATGGCCGCAAATGCTCGGTGCGCTGCTGTTCTGTCTGCTGAGTGTCAGCCTGGTGTGCCTGCTGACCCGGCGTCTGGAACACCGCGTGATCAACCCGGCCATTCACCGTATTCAGGCACTGGTGGAAAGCGAGCTGTTCAGCCGCGACGTGATCCAGACCGCCCCGGTAGCGCTGTGCGTGCTGCGACGCAGCGACGGCCAGGTGGTGCTGGAAAACACCCTCGCCCGGCAGTGGTTGGGCGGCTGCAGCAAGCAACTGGGTGCAGGCTGGATTCGCGGTGCCTTTGACGCCAGCGAACCTCTCCTGACGGATTATTTCGAGACCGCCGATGGCCGCCACCTGTACCTGAGCTGCGCACCTACCCGCTACAAAGGTGAAGACGTTTTGTTGTGTGCCTTCAGCGACATCAGTGCACGCCGGCAAATCGAAGCGGCGCTGGAACAGGCTCGCCAGTCGGCCGACGCCGCCAACGAGGCGAAGACCTTGTTCCTCGCGACCATGAGCCACGAAATCCGCACCCCGCTTTACGGCGTGCTCGGCACCCTGGAACTGCTCGCCCGTACGCAACTCGATACCCAGCAGAAAGGTTACCTGCACGCCATCGAAGGCTCCTCGGCGACTCTGCTGCAATTGATTTGCGACGTGCTTGATGTTTCGAAAATCGAGGCCGGGCAACTGGCTCTGGAATTGAGCGAGTTTTGCCCGGCGACACTGGTGCAGGAAGTGGTGCAGGGTTACGCGGCGGCGGCGCAAAGCAAAGGTTTGCAACTGTACGCATGCCTTGACTCGCAATTGCCGGACCGGTTGATCGGAGATGTCAGCCGCGTGCGGCAGATCCTCAACAATCTGCTGAGCAACGCGGTCAAGTTCACCGACTCCGGGCGCGTGGTGCTGCGGGTCAAACTGCTCGGTCGCGAAGGTGAACGGGTGTGCCTGCAATGGCAAGTCTCGGACACCGGCAAAGGCATCGCCCATGACGATCAGGCGTTCATTTTCGAACCGTTCTACCAGACTGAAGGCCACACCAACGTAGTGGCCGGCACGGGTCTGGGCCTGCCGATTTGTCAGCGGCTGACGCACTTGATGAACGGAAGCCTGCGCGTGGTCAGCGAGCCGGGACTGGGCAGCAGTTTTTCCTTGAGCGTGCCGCTGGAGCAACCCTCCTCAGGCGCCTCCATTATCGCTTTGCCGGAATTGGCGGCAGACATCGTTTATGTGGTATCGCCCATCCGCGAACTGGCCGACAGCATCAGCGGCTGGTTGCGCCGCTGGGGCGCGCGTCCACAAATCGGTGCACCTGACAGCCAGGAAGCTGGCGCGACGGCTGTACTGCTGGAGCTGCATCCCGCACCCTGCGGACAGTTTTCGAACCCGGCATGGTACGGGCCGCGCGTACTCGCCAGCAGCGACGGCGCCCACGAACCGCAGTTCAGCGGAGACGGCTGGAAAGTTAATCTGAACGATCTGGCCGCGATCCAGCGCGCGGTCAGCCAGGCTCAGGGCGGCGCGACCGCCCCGCATCCACAGCATCGAAAAACCCATACGTTACGACCATTACAACTATACATACTGGTGGCAGAAGACAACGTCATCAATCAGTTGATCCTGCGCGATCAGCTCGAAGAGCTCGGCTGCACCGTGACATTGGCCAGCGATGGCGAAGAAGCCTTGTCGCTCTGGCGCGAAGGCGCGTTCGACATTGTCCTCACCGACGTCAACATGCCCCGGCTCAACGGCTACGAATTGACCGCAGCCCTGCGCCATGCCGGCTGTGTCACCCCGATCATCGGCGCCACCGCCAACGCCCTGCGCGGCGAAGATGCCTTGTGTCTGGCGGCCGGGATGAATCACTGTCTGGTCAAACCTTTTACGCTGCGAGCCTTGTCCGCGATCCTGGCTCCCTACGAACGAGTTGCTCATGAAGCCCTGTAGCATTTTGATTGTCGAAGACCACCCCTTCCAGCACCTGTATTTGCAGAACCTGTTCAGCGAGTTGGGTGACTTCGATCTGGCGTGCGCCAGGGACGGCGAAGAAGCATTGGACTGCCTGAAACAACGCGACTTCGATATGGTCCTTACCGACCTGTTGATGCCGGGCATGGACGGTGTGCAATTCATTCAGAGCCTCGCCGCGCAACGCTCACGCCCGGCACTGGCGATCATGAGCGCCGCTTCACGACGAATGTTGATGGGCGCGAGCCTGGTGGCGAGCAACCTGCAAGTGAAAGTCATCGGGCTGATTTCCAAACCGGTGAATGCCGCCGCCCTGCGCTGCCTGATCGATCAATTGCAGGCACTGCGCCAAAGCGCCCCGGCGGCGAGCCATCCCGGCATTGATCGCCAGAGTATTCGCAACGCCCTCGACAACGGTGAACTGCAAGCCTGGTTTCAACCGAAGAAGGCTTTGAGCAATGGCCGGATCGTCGCCGCCGAAGCGCTGGTACGCTGGAATCACCCTGAACATGGCACGCTGTTACCCGGGGTATTTTTGCCGGCGTTGATTGCGTTCGGTCTCGAAGAGCCTCTGCTCTGGTGCGTGCTGAAACAGGCGATCGCCGCCCAAGCGACTTGGCGCGAACAGGGCTATGACATTCCGGTCTCGGTCAACCTGCCCACGCACTTGCTCAACAGCCACGACCTGCCCGACCGCATTCTCGCGTTCGTTCTGACCCATCAAGGCCTGCCCGCGCGGATCTGTTTCGAGTTGATGGAGTGCTCGGTGCCCGACGACATCAGCAATTTCTACGCTGGCGCCTGCCGCTTGCGGATCAAAGGTTTTGGTCTGTCGCAGGACGATTTTGGCAAAGGCTACAGCTCGTACATGAACCTGGTGTCGGCACCGTTCACCGAACTGAAAATCGACCGCGCGCTGGTGCAAGGCTGCAACGCCAACGCCGAACTCGCGCAAGCCCTGACCAGCATTGTCAGCCTCGGTCGCCAACTGGGCCTGACCGTAGTCGCCGAAGGCGTGGAAACCGCGCAAGAACTTGCCCTATTGCGTAAAATCGACTGCACTCAGGTTCAGGGTTTCCTGATCTCCCATGCCGTTTCAGCCGATCAGTTCCAGCACTTGCTGACCCACGACGGGCCGGCGACTGCCTATTGAGCGGCACGTGGCGGTTATTGAACGTCGCTCGCTACCGAGGTCACTGTGTCCCAAGGCTGCCCCATCACCGCTGGTCAGGCGCTCTAATGCCGCAGACCAATGCATTTCTGGATAAACTGGCCAGCAGTTCGTTGCGTTTGAACAAAAGCCTGCCAGTGCTCGGCGCGCTGGTGTTGTTTTTGCTCGGCGTCAGTTATCTGGGCGCGCAGCGCATGATTGAAGAACAGCGCGACACGCTGCAGTTTCACTTCGCCCGTTTGATGGAAAATATCCATGAGCAGGAAGCGTTCCTTCGCGATATCTCTCAGGCCAGTGCCAAGGGTCAATATTTTCCTTTGGTCGTGTTGCCCACTTATTCGCAAAAACCGCTGCCAGAAGAAGGCCCGAATGTCTATGAGGGGCGTGGCTTGCCGTTCTCACTGCCGTTCAGTGTAAAGATTGATCCGCAGAGAATCGCCGCCGACCAATACCCCAAGGTTTTCGCGCTGGGCAGTTATCTGGCCGCCTACTACAGCGCGTTCTGGGCGGCATCGCACTATCAATCGCCGCAAGTGATCCTGCTTAATGGCCCCGACAACTTCGACGTGGCCGTTCCCTCCGCCGGGCGCTTGCGCGGTGCCGGCCCGATACAAATCGGCGCGGTTGCCCAGATCATCAGCCAGATGAACCAGCACACACGCGAACAGGCTTCATCGACGGCCGATCATCAAGTGCATTGGGCACCCTACCCGCCCACTCAGGACAACGAAGCGACACCGACGCTGCTGGCCTACGTCAGGATCAATCTGCTGCAGCCCACACTGACCATTGAGGGCGCCGATTCCTGGGTGGTGCTCGGCACGTTGCTGAAACTGTCTCAGGTGAACAACATAGAGCGATTGATGGAGTGGTCGATTTACGATGACTTCACCTTGATCAGTCCCGCTGGCGAGGTTTTGACCGGCGCACAGCGATCTGCTCAGGCGCTGGATGAGGGCGTGAACTTCAATCGCGACGGTCTGGTGTTCAAACTTAGCAGTGCCGAAGATCAGCGCTGGACGGCGATCTACGTCATCAGCGTGCAGAGTTTTATGGATTACGCGCTGTGGCCACTGCTGGGCCTGTTCGCTCTGGTCCTGACCATGCTCGGATGTGGCCGCGCGTTCAATCGCTGGTACATGAACCGGGTCATCCTGCCGGCGCAGAGCGCTCACGCCAGCATCGCCGAAAGCGAGGCTTTCGGCCGCGCGATCATCGACACGGCTCCCACAGGCCTGTGCGTGATCCGCCGTAGCGATCACCGCGTACTGTTGCAAAACCAGCGTGCGCAGCAATGGCAGGACACCCGCGATCTGATGAGTCTGCTCCAGCAGTCGACCGGGCCTGGTCACGCGGAACTGGAGATTGACCGCCGCCACGTGCACGTCGATTTCGTGTCGACGCGTTACCAAGGCCAGGATGCCTGGCTGTGTGCACTGCATGACGTGACCCGGCATATCGAAGACGCAGCAGCGCTGGAAGAGGCCCGTCAGGCCGCCGACTCGGCCAACCAGGCCAAAAGCCGCTTCCTCGCCACCATGAGCCATGAGATTCGCACCCCGCTCTACGGTGTACTGGGCACCCTTGAATTGCTCGGACTGACACCACTCGCCCCGCGCCAGCAGGATTATCTGGACACCATCCAGCGCTCCTCCGCCAGCCTGTTCAAGCTGATCAGCGATGTGCTGGATGTGTCGAAGATCGAGGCCGGGCAAATGACTCTTGAGCTTCAGGACTTCTGCCCGCTGGAGCTGACTGAAGACGTCGTGCGTACTTACAGCGCATTTGCCCGCGCGAAAGGCCTGCAACTGTATGCCTGCATCGATTCGACCTTGCCGGATCGACTGCGCGGTGACCCGTTGCGCATCCGCCAGATCCTCAACAACCTGCTGAGCAACGCGATCAAGTTTACCGACAACGGCCGCGTGGCGCTGCGCCTACGCATGTTGCAAAACGCCGCTGGCAACACCGAGGTGCAGTGGCAGGTCAGTGATTCCGGCGTGGGGATTTCCCTGACACAACAGCAGCAGTTGTTCGACCCGTTCTATCAGGTCAACGACGCCGACAGTCAGGCCGGCGCGGGTCTGGGCCTGGCTATTTGCAAGTGGCTGTGCGAGTTGATGCAAGGGAAGTTGAACGTGGTCAGCGAACCGGGACTGGGCAGCAGTTTTACCCTGCAGCTCGCGCTGGAGACCGTGCCGGGGGCATTGGCTGACTGCCCTGCTTTCGCTGCCGGCAGTCCCACCGTTTATGTTCGTGCCCCCGTCAGCGAACTGGCGCAGCACCTTATTGCCTGGCTCAATCGTTTTGGTCTTGATTGCCGCTTGGTGGTGAGCGAGATGCCGCCGCCGTCGTCGCTGTTGGTGGACCTTGCGCCCATCGACAATGCCCCACTCCGGAACGGGCCACGGATCGTCGCCGTGCCGGGTGGCCCCAATCCGGCGCAGTCAAACGGCACCGACTGGGCGGTCGATGCCGATGATGTGCGCGCGATCGCATGGGCGATTCATCTGGCCCAACTCGGCGCCAATGCGCAGCGCCCAGCCTCGTTGCAGGCAAAGACCCGCCCGTTGAATCTGCAAGTGCTGGTGGCCGAAGACAACGTGATCAACGCGGCAATCATCAAGGAACAACTGGAAGCACTGGGCTGCACGGTGGTCGTCACCGCGAATGGCGAACAGGCCTTGGCGCAGTGGACACCCGGCCGCTTCGATCTGCTGCTGACCGACGTCAACATGCCAGTCATGAATGGCTACCGACTCGCCGAAGCGATACGCCAACAGGACACAACGCTACCGATCATCGGCGTCACCGCCAACGCTCTGCGCGAAGAAGGCGAGCGTTGCGCAGCCGTCGGAATGAACGCCTGGATGGTCAAGCCACTGAACCTTGCCACCCTGCGCGCGCAACTTGAACAACATTGCAAAATCGCTATGGCCCCCGTTATCGATGCCCCGCCGTCGCTATCTGCAAAAATGCGCGAGTTGTTTGTCACCACCCTGCGCCAGGATATTCAGACCACCCTGACGGCACTGGATGCGGCCGACGCCAATAACGTGGCGCAGCAACTGCACAGCATGGCGGGGGCGCTGGGAGCGGTGCAGGTCAACGTCTTGGCCAGCGCTTTTGTCGAGCTGGAATGTCGCTTGACCGGCATGGCCGTGACGCCCGCTCTGGCCGTGGCGGTGCGACAAAATCTGACGCGTCTGCAAGATCTGCTCGACTCCCTCGAATAACTTCACTCTGGATAAATCACTCATGGAAACCTTCAACGTTGTCATTGCCGATGATCATCCCATCGTGGTGCTGGGGGTGCGGGAACTGGTTGAGCGTGACCAACGCTTTCGCGTGGTGGGCGAAGCCGTTAGCTCCGATGAGCTGATCAAGCTGCTGGAGACCAAGCCTGTAGATCTGTTGATCACCGATTTCAACATGCCCGCCGATTCGCCTTACGGAGACGGTCTGAAACTGATGGAATACCTGACACGACACTTTCCCAAGCTCCGGGTATTGGTGCTGACCATGATTTCCAACCCCTTGATCCTGACGCGCCTGCGGGAGCTGGGCGTGCTGGCGGTCATTCAGAAAAACCAACTGCACGACGAAATCGAGACCGCCCTCAAAGCCATCGCCAAAGGCAGCCCGGTGCGCTGGCAAGCACCCGCGCCGACATCCGTAGTGAGCGACGGCGCCGCTCTGGATGAACGTTTTTCCCGGCTGTCGCCCAAGGAGCATGAAATTCTGCGTTTGTTCGTTCAG
The DNA here is from genome assembly GCF_055760375.1 of Pseudomonas sp. m6p. NCBI lineage: Bacteria > Pseudomonadati > Pseudomonadota > Gammaproteobacteria > Pseudomonadales > Pseudomonadaceae > Pseudomonas > Pseudomonas sp. m6p. Next base: position 1,531,223 of record NZ_CM147084.1, on the reverse strand, counting down.
GGCCAAGGCGTCAACGACATTGCCCGTCACCTGAACAGAAGTGCAAAAACCATCAGTACACAAAAAATATCGGCAATGCGCAAACTTGAAGTCAGTAGCGACCAAGAGTTAATGGCCTATTGTATTGAGCGCAACTTGTTCAACTAATAAAGCAGCCACCTCTCTGATACTTTCGTACATCTAGGAATCGTCTGATGTTCCGTTAGTAAACCGCGCTTTATTGTGTTGCTTTAACCCCATCAATGGAAAAAGCAACATGAAAAAGTTGTCCCGAACGCTTCTCACCCTTTCGATCTTCGCTGCGGCCGGCAATGTCCTGGCAGCCGACCCGCCACTGACCCCGACCAAGGCCGGCACCGGCACGATCAACTTCACCGGCACCATCAACAACGATGCCTGCTCGGTTGCAGGCGCCGGCAAGAACAAAACCATTTCGGTCGACATGGGTGAAGTGTCGATCAAGGACATGGGCACCGCCACTGCGCCTAAAGGCAACGGCACCCTGAGCGTCGAGAACTTCGACATGAAGATCAACTGCAACGCCGGGACCAAGGTTGCGATGATCTTCGAGCCGACCAAGGGCGCAGGTTCGGGCATCGTTGCCGGAACCAAAGTGCTGAAGCTGATTGACGGTCTTGGTGCTGCGAAGAACATTGGTATCGCCTTGCTCGACTCCAACGGAGCGTTGATCGACCTGAGCTCGCCGTCAACTGCGAAGATCGAAAATACTCTGCAAGACAGCAACACCACGCTGAAATTCTCGGCCGCCTACGTCACCACTGGCGACGTGACAACCGCCGTTGCCGGTCGCGGTGACGCCACCCTGCCGTTCACGCTGCAATACGAATAACCCGCGCGAACACTCACGCCTGGTGCAGGGCCGGCCGGCCCTGCACCCTCAATCAACAGCGCGGTACCCCTTATGTTTTATCGTCATTCATTGTCCCTTTGCGCGGGCCTTTTGGGCCTGCTCGTGGCCAATCAGGCCATGGCCGGCATTTCCTTGAGCAGCACCCGTCTGGTCTTCGACGGCCAGCACAAGGAAGCCGGAATCACCGTGCGTAACAGTGGTGCTGATGTATTGATTCAATCATGGATCGACACCGACTCCAGTGAAACTGCCGCGGTACCGTTTGCCGTCACTCCGCCACTGGTACGCGTCAGTGGCGACGAACAGCAGATCCTGCGGGTGATCTACGAAGGCGCGGGCATGCCGACCGACCGCGAGTCGGTGGTCTGGCTCAACGTGCAGGAAATCCCCCAGAATGCGAAGACCCAGAACACCCTGCAACTCGCCGTGCGCCAGCGCATCAAGGTGTTCTTCCGCCCGCCGGGCCTGAAAAACAACGCCTATCTGGCACCGGGCGAATTGACCTGGCGCCTGGCCGAGCGCGCCGGCAAAAGCGTGCTGATGGTGAATAACCCCGGTCTTTATCACGTGTCCATCGCCGATATCACTCTGCAATCCGGCGCACTCAGTGAGCACCCGTTTGATTCGATGATGATCGCGCCCGGCGAACGCAAAGAGTTCGTGCTTAAACAACTTCACTCGACGAATGCGGCAAGTTTGTTGTTCAGCAGCATTAATGACTATGGCGCCCAAGATCGCTTCACCGCGCAACTTTCCAACAGCGTCGACACTCGCGCCAGTCCAAAGAAAGAAACGCCATAACTCGCGAATCGCACTGATCGCACACATTCACTGTATTTCTCTTCGCTCCGTTAGTTCGTATCGGAGGTGATATAGGGTTCCTGCATGTTTTTACTCAAGCGCGACGGATGGGCGCCATTTTCGGTTGCTCTGGTTATCAGTTGCACCTGCCTGGCCGATGACGAAGAACAATTCAATACATCGTTTCTGCAAGGCGCCCCCTCATCTGTCGACCTGCAATCACTGCTCGCCAGCAGTCGCGTGCTGCCCGGCATTTATCGGGTCGATCTTTACGGCAACGAAACGCTGGTCGGCCGGCGCGATATCGATTTCCGTCGCCATCCTGGTACGGGAAAGATCGAAGCCTGTCTGACCCTGGAGATGGTGCAGCAACTGGGGGTCGACATCGGCAAACTGCAGGCCGCCGGCAAACTGCTCGGCGATGACCCGAACGCCTGCGTCGATCTGCCCGCGTTGATCGATCACGCTACTGTCCGTTACGACGTGCCGCGTCTGCGGCTGATGGTCAGTGTCCCGCAAAGTGCCATGGAGCGTGGCCGACGGGGTTACGTCGACTCGGCGCTGTGGGACGAAGGCGTACCCGCCGCGTTCATCAATTATCAGTTGAGCAGCAGCCGCAACAGCACCCAAACCGAGAACACCCTGTCCAACAACCTCGGCTTGCGCAACGGGATCAACCTGGGTGGCTGGCGCCTGCGCAACGAATCGAACTTCAACAGCAGCACTGGCCGCCCCAGCACGTTCAAAAGCAACCGCAGTTACCTGCAACATGACGTGACCGCCGTGAAAGGCCAGTTCAGCGCCGGGGATATTTTCTCCGATGCCGACCTGTTCGACAGCGTGCGCTACCGCGGGCTGAAGCTGGCGTCCGACGACGGTATGCGTGCCGACAGCGAACGCGGTTATGCGCCGGTGATTCGCGGCATTGCGCAGTCCAGCGCGACCGTGGAAATTCGCCAGAACAACTACATCCTCTACACCGCCAACGTGCCGCCGGGGCCGTTCGAGATCAGCGATATCTACCCCAGCGGCTCCAACGGTGACCTGGAAGTGACAATCATCGAAGCCGATGGTCGGCGCCGAGTGACGGTGCAAGCGTTTTCCAGCTTGCCGATCATGGTTCGCCAGGGCCAGTTGAAGTACAGCGTCTCGGCCGGCCAGTACAACAGCAACAGCGAGGATCAGAAGACCCCGCAGTTTGTCAGCAGCACACTGGCGTATGGCATCAGCAGCAACTTGTCCGGGATCGTCGGGGTGCAGGCCACGGACAACTTCAAGGCATTGTCCGTCGGCGCTGGCCGCAATACCGCCATCGGTGCGATCTCACTGGACTTGACCCACTCCATGAGCAACACCTTCGGCGAAACGCTCACCGGCAACAGCTTGCGTGCCCTGTATGCGAAGACGTTCACTGGCACCGACACCAACTTCACTCTCGCCGCCTATCGCTACTCGACCGAGGGCTATCGCACCCTCACCGAGCACGTAGAGGAGTTGAGCCGCGATGGCCAGCCACGTACCGGCAACTCGAAAACCCGTACCGACCTGACCGTCAATCAGAGCCTGGGGCGCAACCAGGAATATGGCAGCGTCTACATCAACGCCAGCGACCAGCGTTACTGGGGACGCGGCGGTTCACAAAGCCTGTCGGCCGGTTACAGCAACTATTGGGGGGATGTGAGTTACAACCTCGGCGCGACGTATACCAAGGATGTCGGCAATTACGGGCCGGCGAACAACGACACACTGGTCAACCTGTCGGTGTCGTTCCCGCTGGGTTCCAAGCCCCGCGCTCCCCGGGCGTTTGTCTCGGCCAGCACGCAGAAATCCAGCGACACCACGCAAATGGGCATCAACGGCTATCTGTCGGAAGACAGCGACACCTATTACTCGGTACAAGCCGGCAACAGCAGCACCGCTGGCAGCTCCGGTTCGGTCAACCTCAGCACCCGCACCTCGGTGATGGATATCAGTGCCGGTTACAGTCAGGGCCGCGGTTACAACTCGCAGAACCTGAACCTGGCAGGTTCGATCGTCGGCCATGCCGGCGGGATCAACCTCGGACAAACCGTGGGCGAGACGTTCGCGCTGGCTCAGGTCGAAGGCGTGGAAGGAGTGAAAATCGGCAGTTTCACCGGGGCCAGCACCGGCAATAACGGCTTCGCCGTGGTGCCCAATGCGCAGCCCTATCGCGTGAACTGGATCAACCTCGACACCCGCGATCTGGGCGGCGATGTCGAGATCGACAATGCGACCCGACAAGTGGTGCCACGCCGTGGTGCCGTGGTGCTGGCGCGTTACACCAGCAAGACCGGACGCCGCGTGCAGTTCGCCTTATTCGATGCGCAGCACCAGCCGATCCCGTTTGGCGCCTCGCTGGAGGACAGCGCCGGCAAGCAACTGGCGATCTCCGACCCGGGCGGCAAGGCACTGGCGCTGGTGGAGGCCGACGCCGGCACCCTGATCATCAACTGGCAGAACCAGCGCTGCGAAGCGCCTTACGCGTTGCCGGAGCGCAACAAGGCGCTGAACTATGAGCGGGTGGCGCTGGTGTGCCACGCGACAGCCTCTGAGAAATCCGCAGATCTCCAGTGATCCACCGTCTGCGCCGACGACTGAGAAGACGCCATCGCTGGCAAGCCAGCTCCCACAGGGTCCTTGCCGGTCACAACATTCAGGTGCACCAGAGAGACTTGTGGGAGCTGGCTTGCCAGCGATGGAGGCGACTCGGTTTAAGGAGGAAGTGCGCTCTAGAAATCGCGCTTGTAGAAGATATCCAGCGAACTGGCGACACCGCTGGCCGCTTCGACATAGACCTTCTTGCTCAGCTTGTAACGCAGCGCAATGGTGTTGGCCGGTTCGAACACGCCAACGCCGTAACGCAAACTGAGTTTCTCGGAGATGTTGCCGCTGGCGACCACGCTGGTGGTGTTGCCGCTGCCCTGGGTATCGAGCTGGAAGTCCTGAATCCCCAGGTCCTTGGCCAGACTGCTGGTGACCCCGGAACTGCCCATCAAGCCCAGACCCAACGCCGCTTGCGCGAGCATGTTGTTGTCTTCGCCGTTGGTACTCAACGGCCGCCCGAGCACCAGATACGACAACGCCTGTTCCTGGCTCATCGCCGGTTCGGAGAAGATCTGCGTGGTCGGTTGCTCGGCACTGCCGCTCAGGCGAATACCGGCGATCACGTCGTCGGTCTGGCGAATCGCTTCGATGTCCAGATACGGCTGATCGATCGGGCCGGCGAACAGCAGCCGCGCACGGCGCACGTTCAGGCGCTGGCCGTAGGCGCGGTAACGGCCGTCGTTGAGCCACAGCTCGCCACGGGTGTCCATGTTGTCGCCGATGTGCACGTGACCTTGCAGGTTGGCGGTCAGGCCGAACCCGGCGAAGCTCAGTTTGTCTTCGCCGACCACCACGTCGATGTCCATCTTCATGGCCAGCGGTGGTTTGCCCTCTTCGGTCTGTGCCCCGACGATGATCGTGTCGTCGGACACCTTCACCGTTGACGGCGGCAGTTCACGCACGGTGATTTCGCCTCGCGGCACCTGAACCTTGCCGGCAATTTTCAGCTCATCGCCGGCCATGGAAATCTTCAGGTCCGGCGCCACTTCCAGCTTGGCGTACGGCTCGACGGTGACCGGCAATTGCGTGCCCTTGAGCGCCAGATCGACCACCAGCGCCTGGCCCCAGGCGACGTTACCGTTCAGGCTGCCCTGCCCGCTCTTGCCGCTTTTCCAGCCACCGTCGAGGCGCACCGATTCGCCGGCAATCACCGCGGTGAGTTGCAGATTCTGCAACTCCATCGGCAACTCGGCGCCAGATACTTCACCGTCACTGAGTTTGACGGTGCCGTTGACCAGCGGCGCCAGCAGCCCGCCGGAAATCGTGCCGCTGCCGTTCAGGCGCCCGGTGAGTTTCTCGACCATCGGTACAAACGGCCGCGCCACCGAAAGGTCCAGCCCGCTGAGACGGAAAGAGCCGCTCAACGGTTTGTTTTTCGGCAACGGATTGAGCTGCGCCTGCACCATCAACTCGCCGAGTTTGCCGCCGACGAAGTTGAGTTCGGTGTCCACGCGCTTGGGGGTGAGTTTGCTGGTGAGCTTCAGGGTCTGGTACGGGAAGTCCAGCCACTGATCCTTTTCTTTCATGCGCAAGGTGCCGCCGCTGGCGTCGATGCTGACCACGCCGTTCGGGCCGCTGGCTGGCAGGTCCAGTTGCAGATCGGCGTTGAGCTTGCCCTGCCAGGCAAAGTCTTTCGGCAACCATTGCGCGAGGCTTTCGATCGGGAACTGCTTGAGGTGGTAACGCAGTTTCGGCTCCGGCAGCAGGCGCTGATCTTCACCGCACAGACTGGCATTGCCGGACATCCAGCAATGCGCGCCGAAGTTGATCTTGCCGTCGGCGAGGCGTTCGAGTTTGGCCGGGCTCTGCAGTTTCCAGTCCTGGCCGCCGGCCTGAATATCGCCACTGGCCAAACGTCCGCGCCAGTTGCCCTGATCCAGATTGCCGTCCAGACCGAGGGCCAGTTTCAGCTTCGGCCCGAGCAGGTCGAGGTTGAGTTTCTGCTGCTTGATGTCGCCTTGGGCGCTGGCGGTCAACACACCGAGGTTGGTGTCACCGGCCTGAATGCCGCTGCCCTTGAGGTCGATCTTTGCCCGTTGCGCACTGTCGAGCGTGGCATCGAGATTGAGGCTTTGCAGACGATTGTCCTGAAACGCCAGTTGCGAACCTTGCAAACCGAGCTTGCCTTGCGGTGCCTTCAGCGTACCGGCGACATTGACCAGCCCCGTGACCTGCCCGCGCAACTGCGGCCAGAGCTGGGCCAGGCGCGTCAGCTTGATGTCGATCTGCCCGGTGAGTTTCTGTTGCAGGCTGCCCTTGCCGCTGATGCTGTTATTGCCGAGGCGGATTTGCAGGGCGTTGAGGTTCCACTGCTCGCCGGCGCCGTCCGCCTTGGCCTGGAGGACGGCCGGTTGCCCGCGCAGTTTGCCCTTGAGGTCGAGGTCGGCGGTGAGGCTCAGGCGTTCGTTCTTCATCTCGCCTTGGCTTTTCAGCGGCCCGGCCAGGGTGCCAGGCAGTTCCGCGACCCAGTACGCCGGGTTCAGCGCCGAGAGATCCAGCGCGGTGTCCCAGGCGATGCCATCGGCGAATTGCACGTTGACATGCCCTTCAGCCTTGCCCTGCCCGGCTTCCATCTTCAATTGCGGCAAGGCGATCTGTTTCAGGCTGCCGCTGAACGGACTGCTGAGGCTGAATGCGCCCGCCGGACCGTCCAGTGCGGCGGCGAAGTTACCGATGTATTGACCGTCGGTGTAGGAGACTTCGCCAGTGAAGGTGCGCAAGGCGACTTGTGGCTCGTCGATTTCGTTATAGAGCCGATGCCACGGAAAGTCCTGCCAGTTGATGTTGGCTTGCGCCGTGAGGCCTTTGCTCCAGTCAACACTGCCGGTGAGTTTGAGGCTTTGTTTGTCGTTAGCCGTCAGGTCGAGGCCGGCAATCTGCGCGCCACTGGCGTCGACTTTGCCTTTGAGCAGCAGCGCCACCGGCCCCTTGTCGGCGGGCAGCGTGGCGTTGCCATTGAGCTGGTAACCGTTTTTCAGATCACCTTCGCCGGTCAAGAGCAGTTGATTGAGTTGCAGGGTGTCCGGCAGATCGGCGCTGGGTTTGAACGACTCGGAGGTGATGCGCACCTTGGCCGGCAGGTTTTCCGCCAGCGGTTGCAGTTCGCCGCTCAACTGGCCGTCGAGGTAACCGTGGCTGTCGGCGTGCAGGTTGAGGGTTTTCAGCAGATCGCCGTCGACTTTCAACGCCAGCGTCCAGGGGCCAGTGCCAGGGGACGGCAGGCTCAGGTCACCGGCGATGTTCAGCGGCCAGTTGCCGGTCGGTTGCAGCAGGCCGGAGAGGTTCAGGCTGAGGTCGTCGCGCTGCAGTTTCACGCTGTCGATCTGCAGGCCCTGGGCGGTCCAGTGCGCCGCCAGTTGCAGGCCCTTGAGCTGCTCGCTGCCGTTGAACAGCAGGCTGCCGACTTGTACGTCACCGAGTTCGATGGCCACCGGCAGTTGCAGATCCGGCAGTTTGATCGGGCCGCTGTCGGTGGTTTCTTCACTCGGCGGGAATTGCAGAATCACCTGATCAGCCTTGAGCTGTTCGATGCACAGGGTCATGCGCGTCAGGCACAGCGGCGACCAGGCAAAAATCGCCTTGCTCAGCTCGACGCGACTGCTGTCCTGCTGCCACAGCAGATGATCGGCGCTCCATTGGCCACCGAGACGCCCCTGGAAATTCTCCACGCTCAAACCCGGCACCAGGCTCAGCGCCCAACGGCTGCCGGCCTGCGTCCCGAGTACGGCTGCGATGCTCAATACAACCAACAGCACCAGCGTCAACAACGCCAGTGCCGCTATTTTCAAACCACGCTTCACAGCTCAGGCCCCATGGAAAAGTGCAGCCGGATGCCGCCGTCGTCGTCCAGCGCGTGAGCCAGGTCGAGGCGGATCGGCCCCACCGGCGAGACCCAGCGCACACCGATACCGACCCCGGTCTTGAGGTTCGGCAGTTCGAGTTTGTTGAAGGAGTTGCCCTGGTCGACGAAGGTCGCGACCCGCCACTTCTCGGCAATCGAATACTGGTACTCGACGCTGCCGGCGACCATGTAGCGTCCGCCAATACGGTCGCCCTTGGCGTTTTCCGGGGACAGGCTTTGGTAGTCGTATCCGCGCACGCTCTGATCGCCACCGGCGAAGAAACGCAGCGACGGCGGTACCGAGTTGTAACCGTTGGTGGCGCTGCCACCGACCTGCACCCGGCCGAGGAAGCGGTGGTTGTCGAACACTGTGGTCAGGCCTTTGATCAACGCCGTGCCATAAAGCAGGTTGTTGTCGGAGCCGAGGCCTTCCTTCGCCACTTTGCTTTCAAAGGTCAGGCGATAGCCGTTGTGCGGGTCGATGCGGTTGTCACTTTTGAGGTACGAATAGCTGATGCCAGGCATCAACAAGGTGCTGAGGCCGGAGTCGTCGCCGAGCTGATATTCCTCGCGCTGCCATTTCAGCGAGATCACCCGCTGCCAGCCGCTGGGCAACTTGCTGTGCCATTCCGGGCCGAAGGTCAGCAGCTTGCTCAGGGTGTCGGAGCCGTCGATGTCTTCGTATTGATAACCACCGGCCCAGCGCAATTTATCGGTCAACGGCGGGTCGAGCGGGATGTCGTAGAACAGCCCGACGTTTTGCCGTGGCGCCGACAGTTCGGCCTCCCAACCGTAGCTGTCGCCCTGCGGGTTGACCCAGTGGCGCGTCCAGTTGGCCTTGATCCGAGGGCCGACGTCGGTGGAATAACCGAGGCCCAGGCCCATGGTGCGCGGCTTGCGTGTGTCGAGTTTGACGTCGACCGGGATCACGTTGTTTTTCGCCGCCGTCGGTGCGGCATCGACGCGCACGCCTTCGAAATAGCCGCTCGATTGCAGGTCGCGGTTGAGTTCGGCGATCAGCTCGGAGTCATACGGGTCGCCGGCCTTGAACGGCACCATGCGCTGCAGCAGGTCTTCGTCGAACGGCGTGTCGCCCTCGAAACTGACGCTGCCCAGCGCATAACGCGGGCCGCTGTCGTAGATCAATTCAACGTCGGCCACCCCGGCACGCGGGTCGACCAGGAGTTTCTGGCTGGTGAAATGGCCGCTGAAGAAACCGAAGCGCGAGGCCTGGTTCTGAATCAGGCGTTTGGCGTCTTCATAACGCCCATGGTTGAGCACGGCGCCGGACTTGAGCGTGTCACTGCTCGGCACACGAAAGGATTTGAGGGAGGCCGCGGGCCCGTCGACGCGGATAGTCACGTTGCGCAGACGAATCGGCTCGCCGGGATCGATGTTCAGCACCAGGCGCGGTTTTTCACCGCCCTTCACGTCACTGTCGATCTGCGGCTGGTAATAACCCAAGGCCTGCGCGGCTTTGCGCGCCTGCTCCTCGGCCCCGCGACTGAAGCGCAGCAAGGCTTGTTCGTCACGATCGCCGAGGCTGCCGATATAGCCTTCTATATTGGCCTTGAGTTCGTCGTTGGACGGTTTGATCCGCACGTCCAATTCACTTTGCGCCAGCGCCGCGCAGCTGGTTAACAGCAGGAGCACGCCACTGGTAAATCTTCCTGGAAACTTCATAGGCGCGGATGCTATCACGGGCTTGGGAGCGTGATAGAACAGGAAATTTCCGAAGAAGTTCGATTGCTATGCTGTTGCAGTTTGTAACACCTGCGGATTGGCGTGGAAAAACACGTGTTCACGCACCGGGCCCACGGCCACTTCGCCAATCTCTTCGTAGCCCTGGCGTTTATAGAATTCCAGGTAACGCGGGTTGCCGGTGTCGAGTACGACGCCTTGCGAGGTTTCGTCCACCGCACACCAGTTGTGCACCGCCGTCAGCAACTGCTCACCGAAATGTTTACCTTGAAACTGCGGGTGGATTCCCAGCAGCGGCAACATGTGCACCGAGTCGCTGGGCACGCACGCCGCCACCGCATCGTGATAGGCCAGATAACGCCGGGTGCACCGGAAACCGGTGCTGAGCACCATGCGCAGGCGCCACGCCCAGCTCTCGGTGATCCCCAGACGCCGTTGCGGCGGTGCGATCAGGGCAATCCCGATCAGGCGGTCGTTGACCAGCAGACCGATGGCCGGCAGGTCCTGCAGGAAATGCTGCTTGACCAGCTCACGCACCGTGGCCCGTACGCGCTGCTCGTAGCCCGGCCGCTCGGCCTCGAACAAGTAACCGAAGGTCGGCTCGTGGCGGTACGCCTGATACAGCAACGATCGGGCTTCGCGCGAGTAACCGCGGTCGAGCATGTGGATGTCGGCGATGGCAGTCTGGGTTTCAGGCATGACGGTGATTCTCCCCCGGGGCGCAGCGCAAATGACTGCGCTCTTGATGGTACGAACCTGTTGCAGGTGGCGCAGTTCCCCACAGGTATAGACCAACTCCGGATCTTCATCGACCGGGCGGGCCTCATCGCTGGCAAGCCAGCTCCCACAGTGCCTGCGTCGCACACAAAATATGTGAACACCATTGAACCTGTGGGAGCTGGCTTGCCAGCGATGGGGCCCCTACAGACAGCACACATCTGACAGAACACAGGGAATCTGCTTACCCCACACTGGCCCCCATCCCACATGTCAGCTAGCATCGCCCTTTTGCCAGGACTGCCGACCATGAAGATCGTTTCCTTCAACATCAACGGACTGCGCGCCCGTCCGCATCAGCTGGCAGCGCTGATCGAAAAGCATCAGCCGGACGTGATCGGCCTGCAGGAAACCAAGGTCCACGACGACCAATTCCCGTTGGAAGAAGTGCGTGCGCTGGGTTATCACGTTTATTTCCACGGTCAGAAAGGCCATTACGGCGTTGCCCTGCTTTCGCGCAGTGAGCCGATCGCGATTCACAAAGGCTTCGCCAGCGATGAAGAAGACGCCCAGCGGCGCTTCATCTGGGGCACCTTCGCCGACGCCAATGGCGTGCCGGTGACCATCATGAACGGCTACTTCCCGCAGGGCGAAAGCCGCGACCATCCAACCAAGTTCCCGGCCAAGCAGCGCTTCTACAGCGACCTGCAAACCCTGCTGGAAAGCCAGTTCCACAACGAACAGCCGCTGGTGGTGATGGGCGATGTGAACATTTCCCCGGAGGACTGCGACATCGGCATCGGCCCGGACAACATGAAGCGCTGGCTGAAAACCGGCAAATGCAGCTTCCTGCCGGAAGAGCGCGAGTGGATGGCCCGCCTGAAAAACTGGGGCCTGACCGACAGCTATCGGCACCTGAACCCGGACGTGACCGACATGTTCAGCTGGTTCGACTATCGCAGCCGTGGTTTTGAAGACGAACCGAAGCGCGGGCTGCGCATCGACGTGATCCTCGCCTCCCATGGCTTGCTGCCACGGGTCAAGGATGCGGGCGTGGACTATGAACTGCGCGGCATGGAAAAACCGTCGGATCATGCGCCGATCTGGCTTGAGTTGAGCTGATATACCTCTAAATCAAAAGATCGCAGCCTGCGGCAGCTCCTACAGGGAACGCATTCCAAATGCAGGAGCAGCCGCAGGCTGCGATCTTTTGATCTGTCATGTTTTGGTCATGCACCTGACTTAATCTCCCCGGCAATCCCCTTGGCCTGATTCGGTGCCGGCATGACCCTGCGTGTTCTGTTCGCTTTTCTGTCGAGTGCATGGCTGACGGTCAGTGCCGCCACCCTGCCCGTCCCCGAAAACGGCCCGGCATTGCGCATTCAGGGTTCCAACACCATCGGCGCCGATCTCGGCCCGGCGCTGGTCGAAGGTTTTCTGCAAGAGCAGGGTCTGCTGAAGATTCACCGCGAAAACCCCGACAACGCCAACGAACAACACATCGTGGCTCAGACTGCGCAAGGCCAACGGGTGGTGATTGAAGTCGCCGCCCATGGTTCCAGCACCGGGTTCACCGCACTGAAAACCGCCAGCGCCGACCTCGCCGCCTCCTCACGCCCAATCAAGGACAGCGAACTGCTCAACCTGGAAGCGCTCGGCGACCTGAAAAGCGCTGAGGCCGAGCAAGTGATCGCCATCGACGGCTTGGCGATCATCCTTCATCCCGGCAACCCCCTGCAGCAACTGGACACCGAGCAACTGGCGCGGATCTTCAGCGGTGAGGTGAAAACCTGGGAAGATGTCGGCGGGCACGGCGGATCGATTCATTTATATGCGCGGGATGATCAGTCCGGTACCTACGACACGTTCAAGGAACTGGTGCTGGGTCGCCGTGGAAAACACCTGAGTTCCAGTGCGAAACGCTTCGAATCCAGCGAGCAATTGTCCGATGCGGTGAGCAACGATCCGCAGGGTATCGGTTTCATCGGCCTGCCGTATGTGCGCCAGGCCAAAGCCGTGGCCATCGCTGACGGCGCATCGCAGTCGATGTTGCCGCTCAACAGCCTGATTGCCACCGAGGACTATCCGCTGTCGCGGCGCCTGTTCTTTTATTTGCCGCCCAGCAACCAGAATCCGTGGGCATCGGCGCTGGTGGCGTTTGCGCAAAGCCCACAGGGCCAGAAGATTGTCGCGGCCACCGGTTTCATCAGCCAGACCGTGCACGCGATGACCGTCACCCCGAATGCGCTGATGCCCGAGGGTTATCAATCCCTCAGCCGCCACGCCCAGCGTCTGACGGTGAATTTCCGTTTCGAGGAAGGCAGCGCCAGCCTCGACAACAAGGCGCGGCAGGATCTGGCGCGGGTGCTCGACTATATAAAGCGCCACGCCAAGACCGAGCGCGCGGTGACGCTGGTGGGGTTTGGCGACGAGAAAGACGACCCGGCACGGGCCGACCTGCTGTCGAAACTGCGGGCGATGGCGGTGCGTCGCGAACTGGTGAGAAACGGCGTGGTGATGCGCGAGGTGCGCGGGTTTGGCGCGCTGATGCCGGTGGCGGCGAACAGTGCGGATGAAGGCAGGATCAAGAATCGGCGGGTTGAGGTTTGGGTGTACTGAATCTGATGTTGATGTGTTGAACCTGCTTACGTCATCGCTGGCAAACCAGCTCCCACAGAGATTTCCAGTGAACACAAAGTTTGTGAACACCAAACAAACCTGTGGGAGCTGGCTTGCCAGCGATGAACGATGACGCGGTACTGGATCAGCGCTCGCTACGCAACATTTCCTTCGGCACGTACTTGCCGATCTCGAACTTGCCAATCGCCGCGCGGTGCACTTCGTCCGGGCCGTCGGCCAGGCGCAGGGTGCGTTGCATGGCATACATGTAGGCCAGCGGGAAATCGTTCGACACCCCGGCCCCGCCATGGATCTGGATCGCCCGGTCGATCACCCGCAGCGCGACGTTCGGCGCGACAACCTTGATCTGTGCGATCTCGCTCTTCGCCACTTTGTTGCCCACGGTGTCCATCATGTACGCCGCTTTCAGGGTCAGCAGGCGCGCCATGTCGATTTCCATCCGCGAGTCGGCGATCTTGTCGACGTTGCCGCCCAGACGCGCCAATGGTTTGCCGAACGCGGTGCGGCTCACCGAACGTTTGCACATCAATTCCAGTGCGCGCTCGGCCATGCCGATCGAACGCATGCAGTGGTGAATGCGGCCCGGGCCAAGGCGACCCTGAGCGATTTCGAAGCCTCTTCCCTCACCGAGCAGCACGTTTTCGTACGGCACGCGCACGTTGTCGAACAGCACTTCGGCGTGGCCGTGCGGTGCATCGTCGTAACCGAACACCGGCAGCGGACGGACGATTTTTACCCCGGGGGTGTCGACCGGTACGAGGATCATCGAGTGCTGGGCATGGCGCGGTGCGTCGGGGTTGCTCAGGCCCATGAAGATCAGGATCTTGCAACGCGGATCGCAAGCGCCGGAGGTCCACCACTTCTTGCCGTTGATCACCCACTCGTCGCCATCACGCACGGCACGGGCGGCCATGTTGGTCGCGTCAGACGAGGCCACGTCCGGTTCGGTCATGGCGAACGCCGAGCGGATCTCGCCGCGCAGCAGCGGTTCGAGCCAGCGCTGTTTCTGTTCTTCGTTGGCGTAGCGCACCAGCACTTCCATGTTGCCGGTGTCCGGCGCCGAGCAGTTGAACGGCTCTGGCCCGAGCAGCGAACGGCCCATGATCTCAGCCAGCGGTGCATATTCCAGGTTGGTCAGCCCGGCGCCGAGTTCCGACTCCGGCAGGAACAGATTCCACAGACCTTCAGCCTTGGCCTTGGCTTTGAGTTCTTCCATGATCGCGGTCGGCTGCCAGCGATCGCCCTCGGCAACCTGGCGTTCGAACACGGCTTCGGCCGGGTAAACGTAAGTGTCCATGAACGCGGTCACGCGCTCACGCAGTTCTTGCACCTTGGGCGAATAAGCGAAATCCATGAGCAATTACCTTCTATGGGCAGAGGTTGTTCAGATCATGCAATCGATGCTAGAACAGCGCTGATAATTTACCTAGCCTATTCTCGGCATGTATAAACATTCATCACCGATATATGATCCGCTGATCGTCAGCCCCTAGAACAAGAGAAGCCGCGTAATGAATCTGAGTAAGGTCGACCTCAACCTTTTCATCGTCTTCGACGCGATCTACACCGAAGCCAACCTGACCCGCGCCGGGCAGATTGTCGGGATTACCCAGCCGGCGGTGTCCAACGCGCTGGCGCGGTTGCGCGAAACCTTCAATGACCCGCTGTTCGTGCGCACCGCTCAGGGCATGGTGCCGACGCCGATGGCGCAGAACATCATCGGCCCGGTGCGCAACGCGCTGTCGCTACTGCGGGTGTCGGTCCAAGAGAGCCGGATTTTCAACCCGGCGCAGGCGGTGAAGACTTACCGCATCAGCATGACCGACCTGACGGAGGCGGTGATTCTGCCGCCGCTGTTCCAGCGTTTGCGGCGTCTGGCGCCGACGGTGATCATCGAGAGTTTCCTGTCCAAACGCCGTGAAACCACCAAGGAACTGGCGGCCGGGCGTCTGGATTTCGCCGTGGATGCGCCGCTCAACACCGATCCGCAAGTGCGTCACGTCAAGCTGATGGAAGACCGTTACGTCTGTGCAATGCGCAAGGGTCATCCGCTGGCGGGCAAGGAAAAACTCAGCCTCGACGATTACCTGTCGCTGACACATATCCACATCTCCAGCCGCCGCAGCGGTCTGGGCTATGTCGATCTGTCCCTGGGGAAAATGGGCATTCAGCGCAAGATCGCCCTGCGCTCGCAGCATTACTTGATGGCGTCGCAGGTCATGCAGCAGACCGATATGGTCATGACCGTGCCCGAGCGTTTTGCCCGGCGCAACGACTTGCATGCGTTCAACCTTCCAGTCAACGACGTGCCGCCGGTGGAGACTCACCTTTACTGGCATGAGAGCACCGACCAGGACCCAGCCAACCGTTGGATGCGTGAGCAGATCATCGAGTTGTGCCAGCAAGTGGCGGCGCAGGAGAAGAAGCTCGATAAGGTGTAAGGCTGGCTACCGCGTTTTCGTTCTTCGCGAGCAGGCTCGCTTCCACAGTTGATCGCGTTCCATCTGAAGAAACACGACCGAATGTGGGAGCGAGCCTGCTCGCGAAGAGGCCAGCACTGGCGCCACACATTTTGAACCTTGACGTAAACGTCAACTCGCCATTAGCTTAGCGCCAAGACCTTCTTTCGAGCGCTTTCATGAGTAGCCAGACCTACAGCATTTCCGACCTCGCCCGCGAGCTGGACATCACCACCCGGGCGATCCGCTTTTATGAAGAGCAAGGCCTGCTCAGCCCTGAGCGCCGTGGCCAGGAACGCATCTATTCACCGCGCGACAAGGTCAGTCTGAAGCTGATCCTGCGCGGCAAGCGCATTGGTTTCTCGCTCGCCGAATGCCGCGAATTGATCGAGCTCTACGACCCGTCCAGCGGTAACACCAAACAGCTCAACAGCATGCTGGCGAAAATCAGCGAGCGCCGGGCACAGCTCGAGCAGCAGCTGCTCGACATCGAACAGATGAAGCTGGAACTCGACACCGCGGAAGAACGCTGCGTGCAGGCGTTGGAGCAGACGCTCAAGGGCCAGCAATCAGTTCAGTGGTCCAAATAAATCCCTTGTGGGAGCGAGCCTGCTCGCGAATGCACCAGGTCAATCACCAAAGATGTTGAATGACAGATCGCTCGCGAGCAGGCTCGCTCCCACAGGGGCATCTTCGAAGACTTCAGACAATTACAACAGGTCAATCCCATGTCCCTCCCCTCCCAAGTACGCCTGATCGAAGTCGGCCCGCGCGATGGTCTGCAGAACGAAGCCCAACCGATCAGCGTGGCTGACAAGGTACAACTGGTCGACGCCCTGAGCGCCGCCGGCCTCGGCTATATAGAAGTCGGCAGTTTTGTCTCGCCGAAATGGGTGCCGCAAATGGCCGGTTCGGCCGAGGTGTTCGCGCAGATCCAGCGCAAGCCCGGCGTCATCTACGGTGCACTGGCGCCCAATCTGCGCGGTTTTGAAGATGCGCTGGCGGCGGGTGTGAAAGAGGTTGCGGTATTCGCCGCCGCATCCGAGGCGTTCTCGCAGCGCAACATCAATTGCTCGATCAGCGAAAGCCTGGCGCGCTTTGCACCGATCATGGAAGCCGCGAAACAGCATGGCGTTACCGTGCGCGGTTACGTGTCCTGCGTGCTGGGTTGCCCTTATGAAGGCGAGGTCGCGCCGGAACAAGTGGCGATGGTTGCGCGTGAACTGTACGCGATGGGCTGCTACGAAGTGTCCCTCGGCGACACCATTGGCACCGGCACCGCAGGCGCGACCCGTCGGTTGTTCGAAGTGGTGTCGGCGCAAGTGCCACGGGAAAAGCTTGCGGGGCACTTCCACGACACCTACGGCCAGGCCATGGCCAACATCTATGCCAGTCTGCTGGAAGGCATTGCGGTGTTCGACAGCTCTATTGCCGGCCTGGGCGGCTGCCCGTACGCCAAAGGCGCGAGCGGTAACGTCGCTACCGAAGACGTGGTGTACCTGCTCAACGGTCTGGGCATCGAGACCGGTATCGACCTGGACGCCCTGATTGCGGCGGGTCAGCAGATCAGCGCGGTGCTCGGTCGCCCGAGCGGTTCGCGTGTGGCCAAGGCCCGTAACGCCCAGTGAGGGCGAAGGTGTTACCGCGGTGTCTGAAACGTGGGCATAGTCGAGTAACACGGAAACAAATTGTCTGGTTTTGCCTGAAGGAAAAATCCTTCAAAAATCTCAAGCCATTGATTTAAAAGAGTTTTAAAAAGTTGGCACGGCTTCTGCTATCTCTATGGCATAACAAGAATAAAAAGCAGCAAACCAATAAAAATAAGACGTACCGACTCTGACATAACAAAAACAACACGGCAGAGACGCAGCTAACAGATTTTTTTGGAGAAGGTGTGCTTTTCAGGGTGTTCCTCGGAATGACCCGCAACCGGGCAGAGAACAATAAAACTACCTTCAGGTAGCGCCCGAATCGGTTGGATCGTTTAACGAGAAAGCAGATCAGCGCTCAAAAAAATACGTTTGCTCTTGACCCCGGATGGGGGTCGCCAAAAACAGCGGTAAAGGGCCACGGTTGCCAAAAACAACAACAGACCGCCCCTCAATAATAAAAAAGAGCACGCGACGACAAAATTAAAGGGGAGCTTCGGCTCCCCTTTGTGCTTTCTGCAATTCCCGAATTCCCGAACATCCCTGTGGGAGCTGGCTTGCCAGCTCCCACAGGGGTGGTGGTTACCGTTCGATTGTTTTTAACTCCTCAATACTGATCTCACGCATCCGGAATTTCTGGATCTTGCCCGTCACCGTCATCGGAAACTCCTCCACAAACTTGAAATGACGCGGCGTCTTGAAGTGCGCGATGCGCTCCTTGCACCAGGTCTGCAGTTCCAGTTCGGAGGCATGGTGGCTGGGGTGGAATTTGATCCAGGCGACGATCTCCTCACCGTAACGCGAGCACGGAATGCCGATCACCTGTACGTCTGCCACCGCCGGGTGAGTGAAGAAAAACTCTTCCAGCTCACGCGGGTAAATGTTCTCGCCCCCGCGAATAATCATGTCCTTGTTACGCCCCGCGATATTCACATAACCCTCATCGTTCATGCTCGCCAAGTCGCCGGTATGCATCCAGCCCGCCTCATCGATAGCTTCGGCGGTGGCTTGCGGGTTGCTCCAGTAACCAAGCATCACGCTGTAACCACGGGTGCAGAGTTCGCCGATGGTGCCGCGCGGCACCAGGTTACCGGCCTCGTCGATGATCTTGCTTTCCAGCTGTGGCTGAGTTCGGCCGACAGTGGTCACGCGCAGCTCCAGCTCATCGTTTGGCCCGGTCTGCAGTGACACTGGGCTCGTTTCCGTCATGCCGTAGGCAATCTGCACTTCGCTCATGTGCATCTCACTGATGACCCGCCGCATCACTTCGATCGGGCAGGTGGCACCGGCCATGATCCCGGTGCGCAGGGTCGACAGGTCGAACTCGGAGCGCTGCGGCTGATCGAGCATGGCGATGAACATGGTCGGCACACCGTACAGGCCGGTGGCTTGTTCTTCGGCGACAGTTTGCAGGGTCAGCAGCGGGTCGAACGCGTCGTTGGGGTAGATCATGGTGCTGGCGTGGGTGATGCAGCCGAGGTTGCCCATGACCATGCCGAAGCAGTGATACAGCGGCACCGGGATCACCAGGCGATCGTCCGGGGTCAGACCGATGCTCTCGCCGACCATGTAACCGTTGTTGAGGATGTTGTAGTGACTGAGGGTCGCGCCCTTGGGGAAACCGGTGGTGCCGGAGGTGTACTGGATGTTGACGGGTTGGTCGAAGTGCAGGCTGTCGCTGCGTTCACGCAATTGTTCGGCAGAGACACTGGCGGCCAGATCTGCCAGTTGCGACCACGGGAGAAAACCCGAAGGCGGCTGTGCATCAAGGCTGATCAACCCGCGCAATTCCGGCAGGCGCTCGCTGCGCAGTTCGCCGATGGATTGCTCGACCAGTTCCGGCAGCAAGCCTTGCAACATGCCGTGATAGTTGGAGCTCTTGAACGCTCCCGCACAGACCAGCCACTGACAACCGGATTGCTTGAGTACGTATTCGAGTTCGGAGCTGCGGTAGGCCGGGTTGATGTTGACCAGGATTACGCCGAGCTTCGCGGTGGCGAACTGTGTGATGCACCACTGCGCGCAGTTCGGCGCCCAGATGCCGAGCCGGTCACCGGCCTGCAAACCCAGCGCCAGCAGCGCTCTGGCATGCACGTCCACCGCATCGGCCAGTTGCCGCCAGGTGTAACGCAACTGCTGGTGGCGCACCACCAGCGCCTCGCCGTCCGGGTACTGCGCGACGGTCTCATCGAACTTCTGCCCGATGGTCATCGCCAGCAAGGCTTTGTCCTGGGAGCCTCGGGTATAGCTGCGCTGCGGGTTTGCACTGGGTTGATCCATGACGACCCCTATTGTCTTTATTAGTGGGTTTACCGGAGCTCACTTTTTTGCGGGTGGCCTTTGTGGCGAGGGGATTTATCCCCGATGGTGTGCGAAGCGTACCCTCAGCTTTTCCTGTCGAACCGCATTCACAGGTTTTGGGTCGGCTTCGCCAACCATCGGGGATAAATCCCCTCGCCACACAAGCTCGCGCCCACAAAAAAGCAGTCCGCTTTCAATCCTGAGATGCCCTTACTCTCGCTCAAGTTGACGTTAACGTAAAGGGTGATTGACAGCCAACCAGCGCAGGCTTACGTTAACGTAAAGGTGAGAGCCGTTCGACTGCCCTCCCCACCCTACAAAAAAGCCAAAAGGTGACCCATGAGCTACCCATCCCTGAATTTCGCCCTCGGTGAAACCATCGACATGCTGCGCGATCAGGTTCAGTCCTTCGTCGCCGATCAGATCGCCCCACGCGCCGCGCAGATCGACCACGACAACCTGTTCCCGGCCGACCTGTGGCGCAAGTTCGGCGACATGGGCCTGCTGGGCATCACCGTGCCGGAAGAGTACGGCGGTGCGGGTCTGGGTTACCTGGCGCACGTGGTGGCGATGGAAGAAATCAGCCGCGGTTCGGCCTCGGTGGCGCTGTCCTACGGCGCGCATTCCAACCTTTGCGTCAACCAGATCAACCGCAACGGCAACCACGAACAAAAAAGCAAATACCTGCCCAAGCTGATCAGCGGCGAACATGTCGGCGCCCTCGCCATGAGCGAGCCGAACGCCGGTTCCGACGTGGTTTCGATGAAATTGCGCGCCGATAAACGCGGCGACCGTTTCGTCCTCAACGGCAGCAAGACCTGGATCACCAACGGCCCTGACGCCAACACCTACGTGATCTACGCCAAGACCGACCTGGAAAAAGGGCCGCACGGTATCACTGCATTCATCGTCGAACGCGACTGGAAAGGCTTCAGCCGCAGCAACAAGTTCGACAAGCTCGGCATGCGCGGCTCCAACACTTGCGAGCTGTTTTTCGATGACGTCGAAGTGCCGGAAGAAAACATCCTCGGCGTGCTCAACGGTGGCGTGAAAGTGCTGATGAGTGGTCTCGATTACGAGCGCGTCGTGCTGTCCGGCGGCCCGACCGGGATCATGCAGTCGTGCATGGACCTGATCGTGCCGTACATCCATGACCGCAAGCAGTTCGGCCAGAGCATCGGCGAGTTCCAGCTGATCCAGGGCAAAGTCGCCGACATGTACACCCAGCTCAACGCCAGCCGCGCCTACCTGTATGCAGTGGCCCAGGCCTGCGAGCGCGGCGAAACCACGCGCAAGGACGCCGCCGGGGTGATCCTCTACACCGCCGAACGCGCGACGCAAATGGCCCTCGACGCGATCCAGATTCTCGGCGGTAACGGCTACATCAACGAATTCCCGGCCGGCCGCCTGCTGCGTGACGCCAAGCTCTACGAAATCGGCGCCGGCACCAGCGAGATCCGGCGCATGCTGATCGGCCGCGAACTGTTCAACGAAACCCGCTAAACGGAGCTGTCCATGGCTATCCTGCATACCCAGCTCAACCCCCGTTCAGCGGAGTTCGCCGCCAACAGCGCGGCAATGCTCGAACAGGTCGACGCCCTGCACACCCTGCTCGCCCACGTGGCGCAAGGTGGCGGCGCGAAAGCCCAGGAAAGGCACACCTCGCGCGGTAAATTGCTGCCACGTGAGCGGATCAATCGCCTGCTGGACCCGGGCTCGCCGTTTCTGGAAATCAGCCAGCTCGCCGCGCACGCGGTGTATGGCGAAGACGTTCCCGCCGCTGGCGTGATTGCCGGGATCGGTCGCGTGGAAGGCGTCGAGTGCATGATCGTCGCCAACGACGCGACAGTGAAAGGTGGCTCGTACTACCCGCTGACCGTGAAGAAACACCTGCGCGCCCAGACGATCGCCCAGCAAAATCGCCTGCCATGCATTTATCTGGTGGACTCGGGCGGCGCCAACCTGCCGCGTCAGGACGAGGTGTTCCCGGATCGCGAGCACTTCGGCCGGATCTTCTTCAACCAGGCCAACATGAGCGCGATGGGCATTCCACAGATCGCCGTGGTCATGGGCTCGTGCACCGCTGGCGGCGCCTATGTGCCGGCGATGGCGGACGAAGCGATCATGGTGCGCAATCAGGCAACCATCTTCCTCGCCGGTCCGCCGCTGGTGAAAGCCGCGACCGGTGAAGTGGTCAGCGCTGAAGACCTCGGCGGTGCCGATGTGCACTGCAAGATTTCCGGCGTGGCCGACCATTACGCCGAGAGCGACGAACACGCCCTCGCCCTCGCCCGCCGCAGCGTCGCCAACCTCAACTGGCGCAAGCTCGGCGAAGTGCAGCAGCGCACGCCGATTGCGCCGCTGTACGCCAGCGACGAGTTATATGGCGTGGTTTCGGCCGACGCCAAACAGCCATTCGACGTGCGCGAAGTGATTGCGCGGCTGGTCGACGGCTCGGTGTTCGATGAATTCAAGGCGCTGTTCGGCACCACGCTGGTCTGCGGTTTTGCGCACCTGCACGGCTACCCGATCGCGATCCTCGCCAACAACGGCATCCTCTTTGCCGAAGCCGCGCAAAAAGGCGCGCACTTCATCGAACTGGCCTGCCAGCGCGGCATTCCGCTGCTGTTCCTGCAGAACATCACCGGCTTCATGGTCGGGCAGAAATACGAGGCCGGCGGCATCGCCAAGCACGGCGCGAAGCTGGTGACGGCGGTGGCCTGCGCCAAGGTGCCGAAATTCACCGTGATCATCGGCGGCAGCTTCGGCGCCGGTAACTACGGCATGTGCGGGCGCGCTTACGACCCGCGTTTCCTGTGGATGTGGCCGAATGCGCGCATCGGCGTAATGGGCGCCGAGCAGGCAGCGGGCGTGCTGGTGCAGGTCAAGCGCGAGCAGGCCGAACGCAGCGGGCAGGCCTTCAGCGCCGCGCAGGAAGCCGAGATCAAGCAACCGATCCTCGACCAATACGAAGAGCAGGGTCACCCTTACTATTCCAGCGCACGACTGTGGGACGACGGCGTCATCGACCCGGCGCAGACTCGTGACGTGCTGGCTCTGGCCTTGTCCGCGTCGCTGAACGCGCCTATCGAACCGAGCCGCTTCGGCGTGTTCCGGATGTGATGCTTTTTTTGTGGGAGCGAGCCTGCTCGCGAAGACGGTCTGTCAGCTCCGGATACTTCGACTGATACACCGCTTTCGCGAGCAGGCTCGCTCCCACAAGAACCGTGGAGACGGAAGAATATGAGCGACTTCAACACCCTCGAATTGCAGAGCGATCCACGGGGTTTCGCGACCCTGTGGCTGAGCCGCGAAGAAAAGAACAACGCGTTCAACGCCGAAATGATCCGCGAACTGATTCTGGCGCTGGACAAGGTGGCCAGCGATGCCAGCCTGCGTTTCCTGCTGGTGCGCGGACGCGGCAAACACTTCAGCGCCGGCGCCGATCTGGCGTGGATGCAGCAATCGGCCGAGCTCGATTACCACACCAACCTCGACGACGCCCGGGAACTGGCGGAGCTGATGTACAACCTCGCCAAGCTGAAAGTCCCGACCGTGGCCGTGGTGCAAGGGGCGGCGTTCGGCGGCGCGCTGGGTCTGATCAGTTGCTGCGACATGGCGATTGGCAGCGATGACGCGCAGTTCTGTCTGTCGGAAGTGCGCATCGGCCTGGCCCCGGCGGTGATCAGTCCGTTCGTGGTGCAGGCCATCGGCGAACGGGCTGCGCGTCGCTACGCCCTGACGGCTGAACGTTTCGGCGGGCAGCGTGCGCGGGAAATCGGTTTGTTGTCCGAGAGCTACCCGGTCGCCGAGCTTGATCAAGCCGTCGAACAATGGATCGACAACCTGCTGCTCAACAGTCCCGCCGCGATGCGCGCCAGCAAGGATCTGCTGCGCGAAGTCGGCAACGGCGCACTGACCCCGGCGCTGCGCCGCTACACCGAAAACGCCATCGCCCGGATCCGCGTCAGCCCTGAAGGCCAGGAAGGCTTGCGCGCCTTTCTGCAAAAACGCCCGCCAAGCTGGCAAGCTGCAACCACCCCCAAGGAGCCGCGTTGATGAGCGCACCTGTTCTCACCACCCTGCTGGTGGCCAACCGTGGCGAAATCGCTTGCCGGGTCATGCGTACCGCCAAGGCGCTGGGCCTGACCACCGTCGCCGTGCACAGCGCCATCGACCGCGAAGCGCGGCACAGCCGGGAAGCGGATGTCCGCGTTGATCTCGGTGGCAGCAAAGCCGCTGACAGCTATTTGCAAATCGACAAACTGATCGCGGCGGCCAAGGCCAGCGGCGCGCAGGCGATTCATCCGGGTTATGGCTTTCTGTCGGAGAATGCCGGCTTCGCCCGCGCCATTGAACAAGCCGGGCTGATTTTCCTCGGTCCACCCGCCTCGGCCATCGACGCGATGGGCAGCAAATCGGCGGCCAAGGCGTTGATGGAAACCGCCGGCGTGCCGCTGGTGCCGGGCTATCACGGCGAGGCGCAGGATATCGATACCTTCCGCGATGCCTGCGCACGTATTGGCTATCCGGTGCTGCTCAAGGCCACGGCCGGTGGCGGTGGCAAAGGCATGAAAGTGGTCGAGGACGTCAGCCAATTGGCCGAAGCCCTGGCTTCGGCGCAGCGTGAGGCGCAGTCGTCGTTCGGCGATTCGCGAATGCTGGTGGAGAAATACCTGCTCAAACCGCGCCACGTGGAAATTCAGGTGTTCGCCGATCAGCATGGCAACTGCCTGTACCTCAACGAGCGTGATTGTTCGATTCAGCGCCGGCACCAGAAAGTCGTCGAAGAAGCCCCGGCCCCGGGCCTGACCCCGGAGCTGCGCCGCGCCATGGGCGAAGCGGCGGTGCGTTCGGCGCAGGCGATTGGTTACGTCGGCGCGGGGACCGTGGAGTTCCTGCTGGATGCGCGTGGCGAATTTTTCTTCATGGAGATGAACACGCGCCTGCAAGTCGAGCACCCGGTCACCGAAGCGATCACCGGACTCGATCTGGTGGCGTGGCAGATTCGTGTGGCGCGCGGCGAAGCGTTACCGATCACCCAGGATCAAGTGCCGCTCAATGGCCATGCGATTGAAGTGCGCCTGTATGCCGAAGACCCGTCGAATGATTTCCTGCCCGCCACCGGGCGTCTGGATTTGTATCGTGAATCGGCTGCGGGACCAGGGCGTCGGGTCGATAGCGGTGTCGAGCAAGGCGATGAAATTTCGCCGTTCTACGACCCGATGCTCGGCAAGCTGATCGCCTGGGGCGAAGATCGCGAGCA
This sequence comes from Pseudomonas sp. m6p, assembly GCF_055760375.1. Taxonomy (NCBI): domain Bacteria; kingdom Pseudomonadati; phylum Pseudomonadota; class Gammaproteobacteria; order Pseudomonadales; family Pseudomonadaceae; genus Pseudomonas; species Pseudomonas sp. m6p. Next base: position 1,506,352 of record NZ_CM147084.1, on the reverse strand, counting down.
GGCGCGGCTGCGGCTGTTGAGCATGCTCGATGAGTTCGCGATCGGCGGTTTGAAGACCAACATCAACTTCCTGCGGCGGATCATCGCGCATCCGGCATTTGCCGATGCGGAGTTGGATACCGGGTTTATTCCGCGTTATCAGGAAACGCTGCTGCCTGCTCCGAGGGAGTTGAGCGATGAGTTCTGGCAAACCGCAGCACAGGCTTTCGCACAGGGTTTGCCGAGCGCTGTTCGGGAAGATGATCCGGGATCGCCGTGGGCCTTGAACCGTGGTTTGCGCGCGGGCCTGCCGGCGGAAATCACTCTGCACTTGAGCTGCGAGGGCCAAGACCGGGCGTTGACGCTGGGCATCACCAGCCACGCCCGACTTTGCGGTGAAACGCTGGTGGTCGAGCGCGACGGCGTGCGCCGCACCTTGCGCGCCATTCGCCAGGGCGATTCGCTGCACCTGCAATGGGACGGCGAGTTACGGCGTATTCAGACCTACGACCCGATCAGCGCCGTCGACGCCAGCCACAGCCATCAGGGCGGTCTGACTGCGCCCATGAACGGCAGCATCGTGCGGGTGTTGGTAGAGACCGGGCAATCGGTCGAGGCCGGCGCGCAACTGGTGGTGCTGGAGGCGATGAAGATGGAGCACAGCATTCGCGCGCCCCATGCGGGAGTGATCAAAGCGCTGTATTGCCAAGAAGGCGAAATGGTCAGCGAAGGCAGCGCTTTGGTTGAACTGGAAGCCTTGTAGCCAGAGGATCGATCCTGCGCCGAACGAGGATCGATCTGGCTAGAAACGCGCTGTGGCCTGAACCACTACGCCAATGATTCGACACTCATCGGTGAACAAGGCTTTGGGCCAGGTCGGATTGAGCGGTACCAGATAACGCTGGCCGCCCTCTTCGTCCAGCTTGCGAAAGATCGCTTCATCGCAGCCTTGCCACTGGGCGATCACCAGTTTGCCTGGCAGCGCTTCCACCTCAGGGTCAACCAGAATCAGCATGCCCTCGGCAATGCTCTGGCCGGTCGGTGCGGTCATGGAATCCCCCGCCACCGTCAGCCAGAACGCCGCACCACGGGCGTGATAATCCGTCAGTTCGAAGCGCTGCTTGTCCTGCGTCGGAGCATAGGTTGTGGCTGCACTCTCGCGGATTTCGCACGAGGTGGACCAGTCACTGACCGGGTAGCGGAAGTACGGGTTGTACTTCTGTGCCAATGGCATTTCGTCATCCGCCGCTTCCTGCGGTTCACGGATCACCAGCACGACTTCGAGGAAGTCCATGCCCAGCGCCTGCAACACGCGGTTCATTTGGGTGATGCCCGGTTCGCGGCGTTTGTTCAGCCAATGGCCGATGCCGCCCTGGGACATGCCGACGCGCTCTCCGAGCTCTGTTTGAGTGATTTTGAGTTCACTCATCTTGGCCTTGACCAACTCAATCCATTTATCCATGTGCGGCACCTTACTTGCCCCGCCTTCGGCCGGCAAAACACATATTGTAGTATTTAAATTCTGGTCACAACTACGCATCGTACTATCCTGAAAGCACGGACTTCCAATCGAACAAGGAGTGACCCTTCACCATGAATATCAGCAGCAAAGACTTGCCCGATCTGCAAATGGACACCACGTTTACCTCCCCTCAAGGCAACGCGGCAGCGCAGCGAGCGCTGGATTATTACTTGAAACCAGCTGTGTCAGAACCCGAGGTCGATGAGCGTTTTTTTGACGTGAAACGCCATCTCAGCGGCGAGGAGGCGCTGGTGCATGCGCCGGATCTGCTGCGTTGCGCAGCGGCCACCGCCTTCAAGGCAGCCGAAAACCTGCAGGGCGCAAGCCGTGACCTGGCCTTTTCGGTGGTGCATATGGTGGATATGGCGCGAGCGATGGTCGACCATTCGATTGATGGCGAGCAGCTCTGACGAACACGGGAAATGAACGGACAGGAAAGAATTTTCCAATCGCGCAGATAAAAACGTTTGACTTGCAAATGATAATGATTATTATTGCAAGCAACTGGTCGCGAGATCAGTCGATGGACCAGAGACCTTAGGTCGGTCTTCTGGACTATCTCCTCATCAGGCTAATCACGGTTTTTGACCCGGCTTTTTGCCGGGTCTTTTTTTGCCCGTTTTTCGGGCTTATGGCTTCAGGCTAATGAAGTCTGTGGGTGCTGCAAATTCGATGGCGCGGATAATATCAAAAGAATATCGCTTGGCAAGCCTGGCCCGGCCAGATTGGGGCAAACCAATGACAATTGGCACTTGAGAATCAATCGCACAGTCTCTAAGCTGCTTGCGCGTCACGGAAGACGCCCCCCTACCGCAAGCCGCAATTTCCCTCGGTTTCACCTCAGCCTTGCGTGTAAAGTAGCCGCCATAAAAATCATATTCAGGAATCGATTATGACCGTGGCCAAATCTTCGTTCGACATCAGCGCCAACTTCGACAGCGGCAACATCCAAGTCATCGACATCTCCAATCCGCTCAACCCGGTTCTGGCCATCCGCCCGGATACCCGCAGCGCGCATTTTCAATGGTTCCACTTCAAAGCCAGCGGCCTGCATGTTCATCAAGAGCACTGGTTTCGCCTGGTCAACGCCAGCCAGTCCTCCTACAACAAGGCCTGGACCGGCTATCAGGCTGTCGCTTCCTACGACCACGTCAACTGGTTCCGCATTCCCACCAGTTTCGAAGGTGACAGCCTGCGCTTTTGCCTTGAAGCCGAACAAACCCACGCCTGGTTCGCCTACTTCGAACCCTACAGCCGCGGTCGTCATGACTGGTTGATCGAGCAGGCGCTGACCAAGGCCGGCACCGAACTGCTGGCCACCGGCAAGAGCGTCGAAGGGCGTGACATTCAGTTACTGCGCAAGGGCAGCGGTGCCGAGAGCCAGCGCAAAATCTGGATCATCGCGCAACAGCACCCGGGCGAGCACATGGCCGAATGGTTCATGGAAGGCGTGATCGAGCGCCTGGAACGCCACGACGATCCGGTGCTGAACAAGCTGCTCGCCAGCGCCGATCTGTATCTGGTGCCAAACATGAACCCGGACGGCGCCTTCCACGGTCATTTGCGTACCAACGCCATGGGCCAGGACCTGAACCGCGCCTGGCAGAGCGCCAGTCAGGAAATCAGCCCAGAGGTACTTTTCGTACAACAGCAGATGGAAAAGTACGGCGTCGATCTATTCCTCGACGTACACGGTGATGAAGAAATTCCCCACGTGTTCACCGCCGGTTGCGAAGGCAACCCGGGTTACACGCCGCGCATCGAGAAGCTCGAAGAGCATTTCCGCACGCACCTCAAGCACACCACGAAAGACTTCCAGACCCAATATGGCTACACCCGCGACGAACCGGGTCAGGCCAACATGACCCTGGCCTGCAACGCGGTCGGCCAGAAATACGACTGCCTGTCGCTGACACTGGAAATGCCGTTCAAGGATCACGATGACCACCCGAACAAAGAAACGGGCTGGTCGGGCAAACGCTCGAAACAGTTGGGCAAGGACGTGCTGACCACGATCGCAGACATGATCGACACTCTGCGCTGATCCCTCCCCCGCTCCACCCAAAGATCGCAGCTTTGTCTGCGATCTTTTTTTGCGCAATCACACGCCATGACCAACAAGGTTGCAAATTAAAACCAGAATGCTTACTTTGATTCTGGTTTTAATTTGAAACCCAAAAAGGAATCAGGGCATGCAACCTCAACCGCTCAAAAGCAGCGTGGTGCTGCTGTTCGCCATTGCCTGCGGTCTGGCCGTGGGCAACGTGTATTACGCGCAGCCGCTACTGGACGCCATGGCCGACGCATTCGCCATGTCACCGGCAAGCATCGGTATCGTCATGACCTTGACGCAGATCGGTTACGGCATCGGTCTGGTATTGCTGGTGCCCCTCGGCGATCTGCTCAACCGACGCCGACTGATCGTCACCCAGACCCTGCTCTCGGCAGTCGCCCTGCTGATGATTGCGCTGGCTCCCAACAGTCTGTGGCTGCTGCTCGGCATGTCGTTGACCGGTTTGCTCGCGGTGGTGACGCAAGTGGTGGTGGCCTACGCCGCGACATTGGCCATCCCGGCGCAGCGCGGTCGCGTGGTCGGCGTGGTCACCAGCGGCATCGTCGTCGGTATTCTGCTCGCCCGTACCGTGGCCGGTGCCATGGCTGATCTGGCCGGCTGGCGGGCGATTTATCTGTTGTCGGCGGGGCTGACGCTGCTGATGGCCCTTCTACTGTTGCGCGTCCTGCCCAAGCGTGAGTCCGCGCAACCGTCCAGCGCTTACGGCGCGCTGATCGTCTCGGTGTTCCGCCTGTTCAAACAAGAGCCGGTGCTGCGACAACGGGCAATCCTCGCCCTGCTGACCTTCGCCAGCGCCATGGTCCTGTGGACGCCGATGGTACTGCCGCTGGCCGCCCCGCCGCTGTCGTTGTCCCACAGCGAAATCGGCCTGTTCGGACTGGCCGGCGCCGCCGGGGCACTGGCTGCAGCACGCGCCGGACATCTCGCCGATCGCGGTCTGGGCCAATGGGTCAGTGGTGTGTCGCTGCTGCTGATGCTCGCCTCATGGCTGCCGATCGCTCTCACCCAGTCCTCGCTGTGGGCGCTGTTGCTGGGGGTGATCACTCTGGATCTGGGCTTGCAGGCCGTACACGTCACCAGCCAGAGCATGATCTACAGCGTGCGCCCCGAAGCGCAAAGCCGCCTCACTGCCGGCTACATGCTGTTCTACTCGATTGGCAGCGCCGTGGGCTCAATCCTTTCCACGGCGACATACGCGTGGGCCGGCTGGAGCGGTGTCTGCCTGCTCGGCGCCGCTATCAATGCGCTGGCGCTGGGTTACTGGTGGCTGACCCTGAAAAGTGGCGCGCCGCAGCGGTGCGCCACACAGGCCGGTTAATCGCGCTCGCGACCGCGCAACATGCTGTCGAGCACCTCGTCGCGGCGCACCCAACCGTGGAACAGCGCCGCCGCCAGGTGTAACAGCACGGTCAGGAACAACAGGTACGCCAGATAACCGTGCGCCTTGCGCAACATGGCAAACACCTGCGCATCGGCCGGCAAAATCGACGGCAATTGCAAGGTATTGCTGAGCATCACCGGCTCCCCCGACGCACTGATCATCGCCCAACCGAGCACCGGTAGCACCAGCATCAAGGCGTACAACAACACATGCGACGCCTTGGCCGCCATCACTTGCCAACCCGGCAGATCCGCTGGCAGTGGTGGCTGTCGGGTGGAAAAACGTACCAACAGGCGCACGACTACCAACAGCAGAATCGCAATCCCCAGCGGTTTATGCAGGTGAATCAACCATTCATGCCGCTGTGAAACCGAAGTGACCATGCCGGCGCCAATGAACAACATAGCGATGATCATCAGCGCCATCAGCCAGTGCAGGAGCCGCGCCAACAGCGCGAAATGAGTCGGTTGCGTGCTCATGGGCGAGCCTCCTGTCTGGCGGCGGGCAGTTGGCTGACTTCACTGGTACGCCGCAGGTAGGAATCGGCGTAACCGGCGGAACGCGCAGCGAGCAACGGGTCGTCGGAGCCTTCGATACCGGCGGGCAGCACCAGCGGATCGTAATTGATGTCACGGCATTCACCGCTGAGCTGCGGCTGGGTTTTCTCCAGAACCAGCGTGCCGGCGTTGATCACCTTGCGGCCGTCGGGCCAGGTTTTGCTTGCATCGTTCACCGGGTCACCGGGGTTGGCCAAGGTGATGTTCAACTGCCAGCGCAACGGCCCTTCGGCCAGTCGCTGCACCAAATCCTTTTCCAGAAAATCCGCGCCCTCCGGCGCTGTTGCTCCGGCGGCATCGCGCGCCAGTGGCGTGACGCTCCAGCGCACCGCCTGCTTCTGCCCACTGGCGCTGACCAGATAGAACGCATTCACGCTGTTGTAGGTTTCGGTGGCATAGCTGGCCGAGGGTTTGGCGGTCTTCACCCACGTCAGGAACGGCACGGCTTCCGGGTGCGCGGCGAAGAATGCCGGCACCTTCGACGGGTCCGGTTTGCCCGTGACCGGATCCGGCGACTGCGCCTGCTGCAATTGATAGAACGCTTCGGGCGTGCCGACCGGGAACACCGGCATGCTGTTCATCCCGGTGCGCCATTGCTGACCGTTGGCCTGACTGAAACGCAGCGCCAGACTGCGAATCGGTACGCTGCTGTCCGGGGCGTAGGGATTGCCCGCCGGCAATGCGAAGCGCCCGACCACCGGAGTCCGCGCCTCGTTGAACACCTGCGCGGTAGAAAACGCCCGCGCCTCGCCGCTGCTCTCGAAATGCCCGATCACGCATACGCCTTTGGCGTGGTTGCGACGGAAACCGGGATGCACGCCGTTGTTTTTCTCCAGCACATCGACCAGCGCCTTGGGCGTCAGACGTTGTGGGTCAAGGTTACCGTGCACGTAGGCAAACGCCCCGGCGACAGCGGCAACTACCACGGCAATCGCCGTCAGACGCAACACTGTGCTCGCGGCACTCAAGGGTGGGCGCGACGGCCTGCCCGGCGGTGAAGTGCGATCAACCATGAATAACTCCAGGGCCATCGGCCACAAGTAGGAAGAATCAGCAAGACGCACCCCAGCGGGATTTATTCCATGGCCCGGTATTTATTTTTCCGAACGTGGAATAACCTCGCACGGCAGACGTCTCCCCTAGTCCACAGCGTAGTGACTAGCAGAAATTCATGAGCGAATTCGACGAACAGTTGAGAGAAATCATTCCCAGATTGCGCCGCTTTGCCGTGTCGTTGACCCGCAACAGCAGCAGCGCCGACGATCTGGTGCAGGCCAGCCTCGAGCGGGCCCTGTCCGGCTGGAGCGCGAAACGCGCCGAGGGTGATGTGCGCGCATGGCTGTTCGCAATTCTCTATCGGCAGTTTCTCGACGCCCATCGGCGCTCCCGTCGTTATGCGCGGATGCTCGAATTCTTCACCGGTCGCGATGACGCCGAACCCTCGACTGAGCGCACCGTGATTGCCCAATCGACCCTGCAAGCCTTCGATCGCCTGCCCACCGAACAACGCGCGCTGTTGCTGATGGTCTCGGTCGAAGGCCTGAGCTACAAGGAAGTCGCGGACGTCCTCGACGTCCCCACCGGCACCGTGATGTCGCGCCTGTCCCGCGCCCGCCAGGCCTTGCGCCAACTCAGCGACGGCGAAATCAGCAGCCCTTCTTTGCGGATACTCAAATGATCAGCATGCCCCCCAGCGAGCGCGACCTGCACGCGTACGTCGATCACCAACTCAACGAAGCCGACCGGCGTCTGGTCGACACCTGGCTGGCCAATCATCCGGACACCGCCGCACAGGTTCGCGCCTGGCAGCAGGATGCCCAACAATTGCGCGCTGCGCTGGGCGGTGCGTTGCAGCAACCGGCGAATCCGCAGTTGGATCCCGCGCAGATTCGCCAGCGTCTCAAGCGTCAGTCACGGCGTCATCTGGCCAGCGCGGCTGTATTGCTGATCGCGGTCGGCCTCGGTGGTTTCAGTGGCTGGCAGGCGCGGGAAATGACCCTCGCGCGCGCCTCTGTGCTGCCAATGACCGATGCCTTGCAGGCCTATCGACTGATTGCGCAGCAGGGAATATTGCCGGCGGACTATAAAGTCGACAGTGACGGCGACATGCAGCATTGGCTCGACCGGTATTTCACTCAGGCCAGTCGTCTGCCGGATCTGAAATCCGCCGGCTTCGAACCGGTCAGCGGCCGTCTGCTCAGCACCGACGAAGGTCCGGCGGCGATGGTGATGTATGAGGATCGCAGCGGTCACAAGGTCAGTTTCTACGTGCGGCCACCGGGGCCGAAAAACACCTTCCTGCCACGCGGCAGCCGCAGCGACGGCGATCTGCAGGCCGATTACTGGTCCGGCGGCGGGTACAATTATGCGATGGTCAGTCCGACAGACTCGCCGGCGGCGCAGCAGTTGAAGCAATCAATACAATTCTGAAAGCCCCCCTGTAGGAGCTGCGGCACGCTGCGATCTTTTGATTTTTAACATCAAGGTCAAAAGATCGCAGCGTGCCGCAGCTCCTACAGGGGACTGTGTTGGGTCAGAAACCCACGTCCAGCACCACATTGTCCAGGTAAGTCCCCGCCGGCGGCGTGGTCTGGTCGGTGTAGATTTTCGCGTTGTAATTGAAGATCTGGCTCCCGGTGCCCAGACCATTTCCTGGATTGACCTCGGCGTCAGTGCTCGACCGGCGCGCACTGCCGACACTGCCCCAACGAGTAGTCCCGGCGCTTTTGAAGATGTCGTAGGCCAGATAATTGCTCCCGGAAATCATCCGCCGCCGACCGCCGACACTGACCGGGTTCTGCCCATCGCTCAAACCGACGGTGTAGGCGCTGCCCTTGGTGCAGGCCAGATTGATCGTCTGCCCGGTCACCGGCGTAAAGGCGCTGATCACCGGCGCGCTGCCAAAGGCAATGTTTGGCGCGGTAATCGTGCAGTCGTTGGACACGGTCAGGTTCACTGTCAACGTCGCCGTACCGCTGTTGATGTCGCGCCCCAGGCAAATACTGCCGGCACCGATCCCGGAGCAGTAATTCCAGTTCCAGAAAATACTCAGGGTTTCTGTGTAGACCCCGGCGGCAACGTTGCTGCCAATGGTCGTACTCAGGTACAGCGGCACGGTTTTCGGGGTGGTGCCGTTGAGCAGCCCCAAAGCGTCGATGATGCCATTGCGGGCGAAGTCGAAGGCGGTGCCACGGGTCACCGGGTAGCTGGTGCTGTTGTTGGCGTAGATCGTGTAGCCGATGACATCGCCGGTCGGCCCGAGCAAGCCGCTCTGGGTCGAGGTGATGGTGGCGTAAAAGTGATCATTGCTGGTCAGCAGGGTCAGCAGCGAACCCGTACAACTCAACCCGGCGTTGAGCGTGGAACTGGGCTGCGTCGTGGTGCGCACGGCAATCGAACTGATCGAACCGAACGCCGCCGCAGTGGTACTGACCACCGAACACAAGGCCTGTGCCGCCCCAGGCAGCAGCAGCGCCAGACACAGGCAAATCCGCGCCGCGCTCATTGACACACCAACGGGCCGATCAGCGGCACCTGGCTTTGTTGCATATCCACATTGAACTGCGACTTGCAGGTCTTGCCGTCCGCCAGCGTCACCAACAACGAGTTCTGTGCCTGCAGGTTTTCCAGGTAGACCAGGCCATCCCAGCCAACCACCGTGCGCGCCCCGCTTTGCTCGTGCAACACGCCCGCGCCCAACGGCAGTTCACGTTGCTGCGCGTCCACCAGCACGATACTCGCAGCGATCACCCGACTCAGTGGAAACTCCAGCAAATAACCGCTGCCCCGGCGCACGGCGATGCGCTGCTCGACGTTGGGGCTGCGCACGTTGGCCGGCAGGTTCAGCGGATCGATTTCATATTTGCCACGGTAATAGGCGCTGCTCCAAGGCACCAGCAGATGGCCGTTCTTGTCGGTTTGACCGACCTGCTGGTTTTCGTAGCGCACTGGAATGTCGGCAAAGCCATCGGTACTGACCACCACAAATGCATCGTCGATACGATTGGCCGCGAATACCTGGCGATCCATCCACACCAGCGAGCCACTGGCATCAGCCCAACGGGTTTCGGCGTCTGAAGTGCCGTAGACCCCGGCCTGCAATTGCACCGATTGCAGACGCCAGGTCAGGTCGGCCTGACGATAATCGGGGCCATCACCCTCGGCGTAGCCCAGATTGAAACCGACCCCGCCCTCGGTCGGCACCGAACGACTGTAATTGACCCGCTGCTGACTCTGCCCGGTCTTGCTGCGCTCGCTGCTGATCGCCAGACTGCCGCGCAGATCGAACGGAATCACCAGTTGCGCCTGCACCGCCCAGTGGCTGTCGCCGATCTCGCGGTTGGCCGAAAGGTAGAAACTGCTGTTGCGCCACAACGGCTTGCTCCAGCTCAGGTTGAGCAGGCGCGTGCGCGAATCGTCCGCCGCGCGCACGTCGAAATAGCCGGCACCGAGGCTACCCCAACGGTCGAGGTTGACACTCAGGGTCGCCTGCTCGCTGCGCCGGCTGAGGCTGATGTAAGGCGTGTCGATCACACTCAGGTCGGCGTATTGGTCGCGGCGTTGCAAGCGTTGCCAGGAAAAACTGTAGCGCTGGCTGCTGTACTGATAACCGAGGCTGAACTGGTTGCCCCCCTCGCCTTCGAAACGGCTCTGACTGATGGCGCTGTTGAGCACGCCGAAATTGCCCAGACGCAGGTTGCCGCCGATGCCGCCGAGGGTCAGCGAATCCGCCGCTTCGGCATGGCTTTCCAGAGTAAAGCTGTCACTGACGCCGTAGCGCAGGCTGCCGGAGGTGACTCCGGTGCCGTAGCTGAAGTCCTTCAAACCGTAATCGCGGCGCAACGTACCGGCAGCCACGGAAAAATCGCTCAGGCCTTTTTGCAGCAAACTGCTGGTGACATAGAACGGCACCGTCGTCGACACTTGCCGCCCCAGCGCATCGGTGGTCACCACCACCGCCTCCCCGGCGCCGTTGATGAACGGAATGTTGGTCAAGGTATACGGCCCCGGTTGCAGGTCGGTGCTGCTGGACTTGTAGCCATTGATAAACAGATCTACCGAGGACGGCACCGCCGCTTCCCCGGCGAACTGCGGCAAGGGATAGGTCACCAGATCCGGACGCACGGCAAAGTCCCGCGAGAACTGCACACCGCCCAGACGCACCGAGTTGCTCCAGGGCAAGGCGCCGCTGATCACGTCGCCGCCTTCGTAGGTGAGCATTCGCTCGTCATCCGAGTAACGCCAGGTGGTGTCGTAGCGCAGATAGCCGTTGTCCAGCGTACTGAGCGAATCGCCGGACAAGGTGCGCCGGTACTGCCCGGTGTTGGACAGGGTGCCCCAGCCGTCGAACAGCCGCAGCTCGTTCCAGGCCGCCAGATAGGTGCCGGCGTCGTCGGTGTCGTTGAGGTACAGGTCATAATTGAACAGCGCACCGAAGCTGCTCAGCGCAGGAGTGCGCGGATAGTTCTCGCGATTGCCGATGAACTGGTCCGGCAGCCACTGCGGCGGAACATCCAGCAGCAGGCGCTGACCGACACTGTCGTACTCGATGTGCAGTCCCGGCAGGCCATCAAGATCGACTTCGTCAGCACTACCGTCAGGCAGTTTCATCCCGGTTTCGCGTAATGCGCTCGCCGGCAGAAACAGATGCCCGTCACGCTGCTGTACCGCCACCACCCGCCCGGTGTTCATCTGATTGACCACCAACTCCAGAAACAACTGTGCATCACTGACCGCCTCCATGCCGCTGGGAGGCGGCGGCAATTCGCCGGCCCCGGTGGGTTGCACGACCATCAGGCACCACGCGCCAGTCATCAGCCACAACGGACGCTGAATACGACGAGCCCATCCTGAGCTCATACACGCTTTACGTCCGTCAATGGACTGAATCCTCCTGATGCCACTATTGCCAAAGCCAGTTATCTTTCTCTGGAATGTTGACGACACGATGTAATCATTGTGGCGAGGGAGCTTGCTCCTGCTCGGCGGCGCAGCCGTCGTCAGAACTGTTTGAGCGGACTACCTGACACGGCTTGGGGCTGCTTCGCAACCCAGCGGGAGCAAGCTCCCTCGCCACAAAAGTCCACTCGGCATGGCTCCTTTTTCAGCGCTCCGGCGCAATGCTCTGCACCTGCGCCCCGCCATTGACCCGCACCTGCAGCGCCGACTCGCTCGCCAAGGGGCCCGGTGCCGGCCAGCGCATCACCGCCCCCGGCAGCACGTAACCCAACAGGCCCTCGGCCAACGGCTTGCTTTGCCCGCCCTGTTTGATCGCCACGTCAGTCAGCCGCGCATGCACTGCGCCCTGATTGCGCACTTCGACATACGGCCGGCCGTCCACCGCCACCGTGCGCCAGCTCAATTGCGGCAGCCCCACGCCTTTGGGATCGCGCGGCCGCGTGCTGTCCTCCTTGCTCCACAGCCCCGCGCCGTAGGCAAACAACGGCACCGAATAACGCATCTGGAAGCGAATCGCCGCCGCCGTTTTGCCGCCCTCGGCAGCCGGTGGCTGAGCGCCAGGGATTTCGTCGATGATGATCCGGTAAGCCAGTTCCTGTCCCGGCGGCACATCCTTGGTTCGGGTCAGGCGCACCAGTTGTTTCTGGCCCGGTTCGATCTTCGCCACCGGCGGGCTCCCGATCACGTCACGCTGGTTCTGGTATTGCTCTTCAAAGCCGCTCTGGCTCCAGCCGAACACTCGGATCTGCAGGTTGGCGGTTTCCGTGCCGCGGTTCTCCAGCCACAACGCACTGGCCTGTTGATCGGCCTCCAGCACCGGATCGATCGGCCAGATCAGCACCGAACTGGCGGCCTGCGCATTGCCAGCCCCAAGCATCATCAGCGCCAGCATCACGCGCTGCGCAACCGAATGCCGTGAAGTCACTGCCCCCATGAACCTGCTCCTTGTCGGCCATTCAAACGTCGCCTCACCACGACAGTTGCACCTGCAACACGTCGCTGTACGTCCCCCCAGGCTGATTGCCCGGCAACTGCACCTGCCCATAAATCGGCAGGCTGATGTTGTTCGCATCGCTGTAAGCCACCGCCACGCTCTGACTGATGCCCAGACTCTGGCTGTAAGCCGCATCGCGAAACAGCGCGTACGCCACCCGCGCACTGCCGCTGTTGAGCTGCATATGCCGACCACTGCTGTTGTACTGGCCGCCATCGACGCTCATGTTCAGCGTCACGCCCGGTGTGCATTGCAACTGCACGCCACCGGTCAGCGCCACTTGCACCGTGCCGGTACCCAGAGCCGAACTCGTACCGAAATTCAGCCCACCGTAATTCGAGACACCGCCCACCACCAGGCACCCCGGGGTGATGGTGGCGCTGACCTGAAAGCTCTGACTGGTGGCGGCCCCCAGCGGCAGCGGCACACTGCCCGCACAGAGCAGGAGCAGCGCGGCACAGCCCTGGCGGCGCATGGCATCAGAACGTCAATTCAACAGCGACGGTGTCGGTGTACGTCCCCGCCGGCAACCCGGCCTTGCCCACCGCCTGACCGTAGATATTCACCGTCTGCGCCACGCCAGTGCTGGTCGCCAGGTTGATCGTGCCGTCGATCGGCAGCAGCTGCGAATGCCCGGCATCGGTGTAGAAGTCGTACGGCACATAGTTGGCGACACCGTCGTACAGCGCGCGAGCGCCACCCGGCGATTGACCGTCGTGGGCGCCGGCGCGCACCTTGACCACCGGGGTCGTGCCGCTGGAGCAGAGAATCGACAGCGCCCCGCCGCCACCGCCCAGAACCTGCCCGCTCGCGGTGGTGAACAGGCTGTTGGCGGTGCCGAAGTTCAGCGCACCAAAGTTCAGCCCGGTGGAACCGCCGGCACCGTTGACCTGACAGCTGCTGATCAGGGTCAGGCTAGCGGTGATCTGGCCGGTGACCGTGGTGGCGGCGTTGGCACTGGAAACCAGCGTCAGGCCGAGCAACGACAAACCTATCCTTGATGCAAACTTGCGCATGGTGTCCGTCCTCTACGGGTTACCAGTCGAGCGTCACCGTCAGCGTGTCGGTATAGACACCTGCCGGTACCGCGCGGGTATTCGCCACCACCGTGCCAAAGACCGGAATCGGTATCTGCGCACCGCTGGTGACAGCGAAATTGTGTTGTTGGCCGATGCTGTAGCGTTGGCTGCCGGAGGCATCCAGGAACAGTTGATAAGGCAGGGTCTGGCGTCCGTTGCTCAGGCGGCGGGTGGTGCCGTCGCCATGAGTGCCGCCGTCGATGGTGACCGTGAAACCGGTGACCGAGGGATTGCAGGCCACATGCAGCTTGCCGCTGCTGTCGCCGTCGAGACTGGCCTTGATGGGCGAAGTCCAGGTCGGCCCCTGCTGACCGAAATCAAGGGTGCCCAGATTGCTCACCGGGATCGCCGGGGTGGCGCTGTTGGTGACTTCGCACCCGGCGATCAGGATCAGTCGCGCGTTGATCTGCCCACTGATCGCTGCATGTGCGTCGTCAGCAAGCAACAGCAGCGTACCCGTGGCGATGACCATCCAGTGCTTGCCTGTCATTGCGTCCGTCCCTACTCCTTCAGGATGCTTGCGTCTCCCGCGCTCAGTACTGAACGCCCCTTCCCTGCGCAGCCCGCCTCCAGCGGATTGCCTGAAATCCTGCACTTACCAGGTCACGGTGACCTTCACCAGGTCCGAATAGCGCCCGACCTGTGGCACCTGGGCCAGACGCTCGATCCGCGCATACAGCGGCAGCTCCACGGTGCCGGTGTCCGGCACCCGACCGCTGACCGGCACGTTCACCATCAACGGCACCCGGCGCGCCGCGTCCTGAAACAGGTGGTACGGAATCGGCTTGCTCCCGGCCGCCCCCGCCATGTAGCGAACCTCACCGACGCCGCCGTGCAGGCCACCGTCGACACGCAACTGATAAGGTGTGTCGGGGTTGCACTCCAGGCGTGGCAACCGCTGGTTGGTCAGCGCCGCACCCAAGGGCCCGGCCGGATCATCGAGGCGCGCGGTGCTGCCGAAATCCAGCACGCCCAGTTGTTCGATACCCGCCTCGCGCTGCTGGCCGATCAATTGGCAACCACGCATCACGTCAACGCGGACTTCAACCTGAAGATCCGCCGCATATACCGCGCTCCCAAGCACCCCGAGCAGGCCCACCACCACACGTGCAATCACGGTCCCATTCCTTGGCAGGGAACATTCGGATGACGTTACTGTGTTTCAGGTTAGCAACAGTCGACGAATCCGCCAGTCGATTGGATCCATGGATCTTCCGGGATATGTTTCGAAAGGTTGGCAATACAACGAATTACATCGCTGCAAATAGCTGTACGTTCCACACAATGTTGTTCAGTAATCGCCCATTGTCGACACGCCGCCATGGAGCCTGACGCCGCCTCTGGTTACACTACGGCGCCGCGCTCCCGGGCGCCGGCCTGATGACTACGGAGTGACTGCACTGTGCCCTCTCGAGCGCCCAAACGATCGCCACTGACCCAACGCTGGTCGGCGCTGCGCCGCTGGCTCGCCAAGGGCCGGCCAGCCAGTGCCGGGCATGACGCCACTGCCCGCACGATCTACGAATACTTCCGGCTCAAGGCTCACAGCCAGGGTTACACCCTCAGCCACAGCCAGCAGCGGGTGATCGATTACATGGCACAACAGGCCAGCCTGTTGTTCGGTGCCAGGCCGCAAATGCCGCCGAGTCTGTACCTGCATGGTGCAGTCGGACGCGGCAAGAGCTGGCTGCTCGAAGGCTTTTTTCAGGCCCTGCCCACCACGCAGAAACAGCGCGTGCATTTCCATGAATTCTTCGCCCGATTGCATCAGGGCATGTTCGAGCATCGCGAACAGAACGATGCCCTCGGCGTCACCCTCGATGAACTGTTACACGACTGCCGGGTGCTGTGTTTCGACGAATTTCATGTGCATGACATCGGCGATGCCATGCTCATTACCCGGCTGTTCAAGGCCCTGTTTCAGCGCGGCATTGTGTTGCTGGTGACCTCCAATTATCCGCCGGAGGGCTTGCTGCCTAACCCGCTCTATCACGCGCGTTTCAAACCGGTGATCGACTTGATCAACGCACGCATGCACGTGATGGAGGTCGGCGGCCCCCACGATTACCGCAGTCAGGCGAGCAATCATGCGCACCAGGTCTTCACTCAAGGCCATTATGTGTGGCCGGCCGCAGCGACCCAGCGCCAGGCGCTGAATCTGCCGCCCGAGGGTGCGCCAGCCATGGCTCTGCCGGTGGGCAGCCGCCACATTCAGGCGCGCCTGTGCGAGGGCCGCCGGGTGGCTTTCCGCTTCAACGATTTGTGCGAGCAACCGACGGCGGTGATGGATTACCTGGAACTGTGTCGGCGTTTCGACCAGTGGATCATCGACGACCTGCCGGAACTGGACGAACGCTCGATCGCCGCGCAACAGCGCTTCATCAATCTGATCGACGTGCTCTACGACCAGGACAAACACCTGACCCTGCTCAGCCGCTTGCCGCTGCGCGAGACCCTGAGCGGCAACGCCATCGATCTGGCCCGCACCCGCAGCCGTCTGGGGCAGTTGCAGGAAATCCACTGATCCACTCAAGTCCCTTGTGGGAGCGAGCCTGCAGGTCAGATCAATGCAAACCCGGACTTTGCCGTTATCATGTCGCCCATTCCGAGCGCCCGGCGCTTCTTCATTTGATAGTGAACCTGCACATGCACACCCTTGCTCAATTGCGCGCCGGCGAGTTGTCGGGCATTACCCGGCTGGACCTGTCCTGCGGCCTGACCGAGTTCCCCCGGGAAATTTTCGATCTGGCCGATACGTTGGAGGTGCTCAACCTCAGCGGCAATGCCTTGAGCAGCCTGCCGGACGACCTGCATCGGCTGACCCGCATGCGCATTCTGTTCTGCTCGGACAACCACTTTACCGAGGTGCCGGAGTGCGTCGGCCAGTGTGCAGCGCTGACGATGATCGGCTTCAAGGCCAACCGCATCCGCCACGTGCCGGGCGCTGCATTGCCGCCGCGGCTGCGCTGGTTGATCCTGACCGACAACTGCATCGACACCCTGCCCAGCGAACTGGGCGAGCGCCCGTACCTGCAAAAACTGCTGCTGGCCGGCAATCGCCTGCAAGCGCTGCCGGCGTCGATGAGCCAGTGCCACCGTCTGGAGCTGATCCGCATCGCGGCCAACCAGTTGCGTGAACTGCCGCAGTGGCTGCTGACCCTGCCGAGCCTGACCTGGCTGGCATATGCCGGCAATCCGCTGGAAACCGAAGCCGACGCCGCCGCGCTGGAGGCCACGCCGCTGATCGACTGGTCGACACTGCGTCTGCAACAGCGTTTGGGCGAAGGCGCTTCCGGGGTGATTTCCCGGGCACAGTGGCAACGTAGCGCAGACTCGTCGGTGCCGGTCGCGGTGAAGCTGTACAAAGGCGAGATGACCAGCGACGGTTCGCCGCTGCATGAGATGAACGCCTGCATCACCGCCGGCCTGCACCCGAACCTGATCCGCGTGGAAGGCCGTATTCACGGTCATCCTGACGGGCAACACGGGTTGGTGATGCAACTGATCGACCCGAGCTTTCGCAATCTGGCGGCGTTGCCGAGCCTGGCGAGCTGCTCGCGGGATGTGTATGCCGAAGATTGCCGCTTCAGTGCCGAAGTGGCGCTGAACATTGCCAAGGGCATCGCTTCGGCAGCCGAACACTTGCATCAACACGGCATCACCCACGGCGACCTCTACGGCCACAACATTCTGTTGAACGATCAGGGCGACTGCTTGCTGGGGGATTTCGGCGCGGCATCATTCCATGCCACCACGGACAACTTGGAAACCCGGGCGCTGCAACGCATCGAAGTGCGGGCGTTCGGGGTTCTGCTGGGGGAATTGCTGGAGCGCATCGACTCAGGGCTGAGTGCCGAGCGGCGCGAAGTGCTGCAAGCGCTGGAACAGCGTTGCTGTCAGCCGGATGTGCTGGCGCGGCCGGGGTTTGGCGAAGTGATTCAGGTATTGCACGCACAATGACAAAAAGATCGCAGCCTGCGGCAGCTCCTACAGGGTTATGTGTACACCTGTAGGAGCTGCCGCAGGCTGCGATCTTTTGATCTTAGCCCGCCAGACCGACAAACATGTCCTGCACGTCATCGTGGTTGTCGAGGCCTTCCAGGAACGCTTCAACTTCAGCCATCTGCTCGGCACTCAGGCCGCTGACCGGGTTCTTCGGCTGATAGCCAAGTTTCGCCGACAACACCGTGAAACCTTGCTCAGGCAGGGCTTTCTGGACGGCATCAAGGTCGGTCGGATCGGTCAGGAACAGGGTCGCGCCCTCTTCACCCGGCTCGAAGTCCTGGGCACCGGCCTCGATCGCGGCCATTTCCGGGTCGGCGTCCGGGGTGTCCGGCGAGGCTTCGATCATGCCGACGTGGTTGAAGTCCCAGGCCACCGAACCGGATGCACCCAGTTGGCCCTTGCGGAACGCCACGCGGATTTCCGCGACGGTGCGGTTGATGTTGTCGGTCACACACTCGACGATCAACGGAACCTGGTGCGGCGCGAAACCTTCATACGTCACACGGTGGTATTGCACGGTTTCGCCCAGCAAGCCAGCGCCTTTCTTGATGGCGCGGTCCAGGGTTTCCTTGGGCATCGAGGCTTTCTTGGCCTGTTCGACCACCAGACGCAGGTGTGCGTTGGTGGCGGTATCGGCACCGTTGCGGGCAGCGATGGTGATTTCTTTCACCAGTTTGCCGAAGATCTTGCCCTTGGCGTTGGCTGCCGCTTCTTTGTGTTTAACCTTCCACTGTGCGCCCATTACTCACTCTCTTGATCTGTGGCGCCGAGACATCTATTGGCCGACGCATGGCGCCAAGTTTATACGGCCTAAAGTCGGCAATCGACCAAAAAAATTCATTGTTGAATCGACATCTTCACCACGACTTGTAGGGCGATTCTGAAAAGCCCACCAGCCACGACCATTAATGCTCGCGTTTTCGTACCCTCTGCCGTCCGTATTGCCCGACAGAGCCCGTATGAATGCTCAATGACCAGCAAAGCCCGTTCACCCTGACCCTGACCGACGGCCCACTGTGCCTGCCGGTCCTGTGTTTCAGTGGCAAGGAAGCACTCAATCAGCCGTTTCGTTTCGAGATTGAAGTGATCGCCCTGGCCCCGGCCTTGGCGCCGGGCAGCCTGCTGCGACAACCGGCGTTCCTGCGCCTGGGCGACGCTCACGGCATTCACGGCCTGATCCACAGTGTCAGTTGTGAGCATCGCGCCAGCCACCGCATTGGCTACCGATTGACGCTGGTGCCGCACCTGCAACGTCTGGCGCAGTCGCCACAACGTCGGGTCTTCGTGCAAGCGAGCGTGCCGGCGATCCTTGCGCAACTGCTCGAAGAGCATGAGCTGCCAGCCGACAGTTACCGGATCGAAATGAGCGTCAGCCATTACCCACCACGGGAATTTTGCCTGCAATACGAGGAAAGCGACCTGGCCTTCCTTCACCGTCTGTGTGAGGAGGAAGGCATTCACTATCACTTCGAACATCGCCCGGACGGGCATGTGGTGGTATTTGCCGACGACAACCTGAGCCTGCCGCAGGAACCGCTGGCAGTGCCGTTTGCCGTGACCGACGACACGCCCTCACCACGTATCAGCACGCTGTTACAGCGCCATGACGCGACACCGGTCATGGCCGCGCCCGGCATTCGCAATCGGGGCCAGGCAGTCATCAGCGCCGACGCGGCCAACCACCCTGTGCCGGCGCTCACACCGCGGAACCTGTCGAGCGACCAGCGTCACACCGAACAACGAAGCCGACGTCATCTGCAGCGCCAGCGCTGCCAGTCGCGCACGATTCGCGGATCCGGCGATTGCAGCGCGTTGCGCAGCGGGCATCTGCTGCAGATCAGCGAACACCCGATCCATGCGTTCAACGAGCAATGGCTGATCACCGAACTGCACCATCAAGGCCGGCACCCTTCGATCCTTGATCCGACAACCGAGGTGCATGATTACCGAAACGACTTCAGCGCCCTGCCCTGGTCGAGCGACTTTCGCCCGCCCCTGGCGCAGCCGCGCCCGAACATCGGCGGCTATCACCTGGCACGAGTGCTGGGATCGCCTGGCCAGCCAGCGCCACTGGATGATCGCGGGCGCATCGGCGTCAGTCTGTGGCCGACGCAGACATCTGAGCCTGCATGCCTGTGGTTGCCGATCGCGCTGACCGGCGCCGGCCGGCTCGCCATCCACCAACTGCCCCGCGCCGGCAGTGAGGTGTGGGTGAGCTTCCTCGACAGCGACCCGGATCGACCGATCCTCTGCCTCGCCCATCCACCCCCGGCGCCACCGAACGAAACGCCACCGCCGCACGACGGCAGCCTGTTGCTCGACTGGCTGCTCCACGGGGCCGATCCGTAAGCATCGCAGACATTGGAATTGAGAACAGCTGCCGGAAAGTGGTTGGCCGTCAGGCCGCCATCGCTGGCAAGCCAGCTCCCACAGGTGGATTGGGTGTGGGCAGTGGGAGATCGGTCGGCTGTCAGGCCGTCTTCGCGAGCAGGCTCGCTCCCACAGTGGGAATGGGTGTTGGCAGCTGGAGACTAGTCGGCTGTCAGGCCGCCTTCGCTGGCAAGCCAGCTCCCACAGGTGGATTGGGTGTAGGCAGTGGGAGATCGGTCGGCTGTCAGGCCGTCTTCGCGAGCAGGCTCGCTCCCACAGTGGGAATGGGTGTTGGCAGCTGGAGACTGGTCGGCTGTCAGGCCGCCATCGCTGGCAAGCCAGCTCCCACAGGTGGATTGGGTGTGGGCAGTGGGAGACTGGTCGGCTGTCAGGCCGTCTTCGCGAGCAGGCTCGCTCCCACAGTGGGAATGGGTGTTGGCAGCTGGAGACTGGTCGGCTGTCAGGCCGCCATCGCTGGCAAGCCAGCTCCCACAGTGGGAATGGGGGTGTTCAGTTGGAGATCGGTTGGCTGTCAGGCCGTCTTCGCAAGCAGGCTCGCTCCCACAGTGGGAATGGGTGCGGTCTGTTGGAAATTGGTCGGCCCATAGGCCGCCTTCGCTGGCAGGCTGGCTCCCACAGAAAAGCAAAGCAGCCCAGGCAGACCGCATGCTTTTCACCACTCAACAGGATGAGCGTTAGCTCGGCTGCAGCTCTTGATCTTGCCGTGCCGGCCCCATCGGCAGGCTGAGTGGAGGGGTTTATCCGGGGGTGGGAGCGCAGCGACCGTTTGGCGCAGCCAAACACAGCGAGAGGAGGTGCAGCGAAGCAAACCGTAGGCGCTGCCCCCCGGATGAATCCCGTAACGAAGGAACCCGAGCCTAAGCGAGGGCCGCACGCCGGGGCCAAGCCTTTTGCTTACTTTTCGGCGTCTGGAAAAGTGAGTCGCTGTAAGAGCGAAACCATAAGAAGCCGTTACCGCAGAAACGGATATGTACTCGGTAACCCAAAAGAACGCAGCGCTCGCCAGCCCCCAATCACCCCTTGTCAGCCTTCCCCGCCGCCGCCGCAAACTTCGCCAACCGCACATCCAGATGCCGCGGTCGCCGCCCATGATCCTCAGCCCGCTCTTTGCGCCGAATCGCATTACGCACCATCAACGACCCCAGATACCGAATCGGCTCCGGCGGAAAATACCCCAACGGCCCGTTCACCAAGGGCGAACGGGTCCAGAGGTTATCGAGCCCCTGCACCAACGAGGCAAGAATCTGCCCGCCCATGTGACACGGCCCGACGCCACTGCCGGAATAACCAAAGCCATAAAACACATTGCCACTGGCACTCATCTGCCCAAAAAACGGCAACCCGGTCACCGAACGATCCGACGGCCCATTCCAGGTCGCATCCACCTTGACCTCGGCAAACGCCGGAAAAAACGCCCCAAGGCTGCGCTTGAGCAAATTCGCATAGGGCGATGGCTGATCGAACACCGGCAGAATCCGCCCGCCAAACGCAAACGTGTTGCCACCCTTGCCAAGCATGATCCGGCCATCCGGGGTGTTGTGGTAGTAGTGCACGAAAATCCGCGAGTCGAGCACAGTAACGCCACTGGTCAAACCGATTTCCTGCAGCAGATCCGGGCGCGGTTCGGTGATCAGCATGTCGCTGGAGACAATCGCCACGCTGCGCTCGAACTGCGGAAACGCGCGGGCCATCCACGCATTCATCGCCAGCACCACGCGGTCGGCAATCACGCAACCATGAGCGGTGTGGATTCGCGCCGGGCGGCCCTCTTCCAGACCGGTCATCGCGGTGTTTTCGTGGATCTTCACGCCCAGTTGCAGCGCCACCCGGCGCAAGCCGCGCACCAGTTTGCCCGGTTGCACACTGGCGGCTGCCGGCGAGAACCAGCCTTCCAGATGCAGGCTGGAACCGGCCATGCGCTGTACGTCGGCCACCGGCCGCTGGGTGAACGAGTTGATGCCGTTACGCTCCAGCGCCGCGATCACGGCGTCGGTCGAACCGACCTGCGCCTTGTTGGTGGCGGTGTACAGCGTGCCGTCGAGGCGGTAATCGGCATCGACGCCGTACTGTTCGCAGAACTCGCCGATGGCGTGGATGCTGCGCTCGGATTCCTTGACCAGGCGCACCGCCTCCTCGACACCGAACAGGCGCTCGAGGGTGAAATACTTGGCCGACCACGACAGCGCACAACCACCGTTGCGCCCACTGGCACCGGCGCCGCAGATGTCCGCTTCGATCATCAGCACGTCGAGCTCAGGGTTCTGCTGCTTGAGCATGATCGCCGTCCACAACCCGGTGTAGCCACCGCCGACGATGCACACGTCGGTGCGCACTTCACCTTGCAGCGGCGAACACGTCGGGGATGCGTCGGCCTGCAAGGCTTGCTCGAGCCAAAAAGGTCGCATGGGATTCTCCAGTCAGATGGCCACGACACAGCCTGCCGCGAGCACCGCAGCAGGCCGCGAAGCAAGGGTTTTCAGTTACGCAGGGGTTTGATGGTCAGCGGGCAATTGGGCACAGACGCGCGCGGTTCCATCACCCCGACCGGGCGGCTGTTCCAGTGCGGGATCAGCACCAGCGCCGAAAACAAGGCGCAGCCGGCGAAGACAATGAACACCGTCACCGAATCGAAGTAACCCGGCAGCAATCCGCCGAGCACCGCGCCAACCGAACCGCAACCGTTGACGAAACCGGCCGCCGTGGCGCCGGCCTTGGCCTTGCCGAAGTCAATCGCCGCCGCGCCGCTGATCATCGAGTCCGGTCCATACAGGGTCAGGCCCATGACAAACAGCAGCGCCACCACCAGCATCACGCTGCCGGTGTGCAACGCGCCCATGAACAACGCCAGAGTCACGGTCAGGGCCAGCAGACTGAGGACACAGGCCGGCATGCGCCGGGCGCCGAACAGCTTGTCCGAGGCCAGGCCGATCATGATCGGCCCGAGCAGACCGGCCAGTTCAAACGAGGTGGGAATGATTGCCGCGCCGACCTTGCCGACACTCGGCATCTGCTCGAAGACGATCACCGGCCCCCACAGCAGAATCGCGTAACTCGCCGGTTTCAACATGAAATACGCCAGGCCCAGCACCAGCACCGTGCGGTTGCGCAGGATTTCCTTCAACGGCTCCCAGACGCTCAGCTTGCTGTTGGCCTCGGTTTCTTCTGCACTGAGTTCCGGCTCCGGCTCCACGGCCGGCAGGCCGACGTCTTCCGGTTTGTTGCGCTGAAAAATGAAGAACAACAGCGCCACCGCCGCGACCACCGCGGCGCTGGATATGAACGCTGCGTGCCAGGTGCCGATCAGTGTATACGCCCACCAGCCGGCGAACGGCGAGGCTACCAGACCGCCGAACGCATAGCAGGAGCTCCACAATCCGAGCACCCGCCCGCGCTGCTGCGCCGGGAAGAAACTGCCGAGGTTCTTGCACAATCCCGACCAGCCGGTGGACTGCGCCAGGCCCTGAATCAGCATGCAAGTGGCGAAGATCGGTAGCGTGGCAAAACTGCCCATCACTAACGCCGCCGCGGCGGAAATCAACAGCCCGCCGAGCACCACGACCCTTGGGCCGAAGCGGTCGGCGAGCATGCCCCAGGTGAATTGGCCGATGGCGTAGGCCGCCAGATAGATCGCATCGAGGTTGGCCATGGCCATCTTGTCGAGCATGAAGGTCGGGTCTTCCGCGATGCCCAGTTTGGCCACGGAAAACGCTTTGCGGGTGAAGTAGAAAGCGGCGTACGCGAGCCAGGTGATAGCGAAAATCTGCATGCGCCAACGCGCAAGGGTGCCGATGTGCTTGTTCATTGTGGTTCTGACCTCAGGGTGTGAGTGTGCCGGCAGAATCGTTAAGTAAACGCCTGTGTTTTTTATTGTTGAGCACTGCGCCAGCGCCCCATCCCTATGGCGATAGCGGTCAGATGAGTCCTGTTATTGCACGCACAGGCTCATCGCCAGCGTTGCTGCCCGAGCGGGCAGTCAGCGATGGCGTGAGCGGATCAAAGCAATTACTGTTTAATAAATAAAATCGATTTATCGTATTTCACACATAAGCTCAGCTTGTTACTGGAGGCTGCATGTCGGTGTCCCACGCCCAGCTCAAAGCCTTTCACGCCGTGGCTGTACACGGAAGCTTCACTAAAGCGGCCGAACGGCTTTTTCTCACGCAACCGGCGATTTCCGACCAAGTGCGCAAACTGGAGGAGCGCTTCGGTGTGTTGCTGTTTCATCGCAACAAGCGTTCGGTGCGCCTGACCGATCTGGGCGAGCGCCTGCTGGCGATCACCCAGCGGCTGTTTGTGATCGAGGCTGAAGCCCAAGAACTGCTACAGGAATCTCAGGCGCTGCTGACCGGCAGCCTGATTCTGGCGGTGGATGCCCCGGTACACGTGCTGCCGCTGATTGCGCGGTTCTGCGAGCGCTACCCGGGGATCAGCGTGAAGATCGAGACCGGCAACACCGATGAATCGCTGTTTCGCCTGTTCAACTATCAGGCCGATCTGGCGCTGCTCGGGCGTGATGTCAGCGATGAACGTTTGCTGTGCGTGCCGCTGCGCAATGACCCGATGGTGGCGTTCGTTTCGCGCCATCATCCGTGGGCCGAGCGTGAGTCGATCTGCCTGGCGGATCTGGATGACACGCCGCTGGTGCTGCGCGAGCACGGCTCGGTGACCCGGCAGACCCTGGAAGAAGAAATGGCCGGCGCCGGGTTTCGCATCCGTCCGGCGATTCAGGTCGAAGGCCGGGAAGCGGCGCGCGAGGCGGTGGTGGTGGGAATTGGTGTGGGGGTTGTTTCGGCGGCGGAGTTCGGCGCGGATTCGCGGGTGTGTGCGTTGCCGATTACCGACTGCACCCGGCGTTTGACCGAGACCCTGGTGTGCTTGCGCGAGCAGAGTTCGCGGCGGGTGGTGGCAACGTTTCTCGATATGGTGCGCGAGAGCCTGATCTGACCCACCACCTGTAGGAGCTGCCGCAGGCTGCGATCTTTTGATTTTGCTTTTAAAAAACAAGATCAAAAGATCGCAGCCTGCGGCAGCTCCTACAGGGGGATATGGGCATGGCGCAATACTTGTCTACGATGTATCAGGCTGTCGCCAGACCGAAGAACGCCTGAATCAAGCGCAACTCCCGCCGCCGCTCCATGCAGCCAATCATGTGCCGATTGACCAGCCCGTCGCCGACGATCGGCAGCGCCACCACCCGCGGATCATGGCTGACTTCCACCGATGACACCACGCCCACCCCCAGTTCCGCCGCCACCGCCTCGGTCACCGCTTCGCGACTGTCCAGTTCCAGCAACACCCGTGGATTGACCGCCGCCTGCGCACACGCCTGATCAAAGGTACGGCGGGTGATCGAACTCGGCTCGCGCAACACCATGATCACCTGATCCAGCTCCTTGAGCCGCACCTCGCCGCTACGCTGCGCCCACGCATGCCCGGCGGGCACCAGCGCGCAGATCCGCGATTCGCTCAAGGCTTGCAGATGCAGGCCCTTGCGCGGTTCGACCTCGGTCAGCACCGCCACGTCCGCGTGTTCCGATAACAGCGCGGCGAGGGTTTCCTGGGCATTGCCCAGACGCAGATTCACCGTGATCCCCGGATACCGCGCGCGCAGGCTGGCAAGCATCGGCATGACCATGTGCGGACCGTCCGCCGCCACTTCCAGACGCCCGGTGAGCAACTGGCGGTTGGCTTCGAGCAGGGTCTGCGCTTCTTCGGCCAGGCCGAACATGGCGCGGGTGATCGCCGCCAGTTTGGTGCCCTCCTCGGTCAGTTCGACCCGACGCGCGGTGCGCCGTAACAGGGTGATCTGGTAGTGCTCCTCCAGCGCCTTGATGTGTCCGGTGACCGCCGGCTGACTGATGAACAGGCGCGCGGCGGCGCGGGTAAAGCTGCCTTCCCGGGCCACGGCGTCGAAGGCGCGCAGCTGGAACAGATTCATGGATAACCCTCACTGATGGCTGGCATAACAACAAACAATTTGATTGATAGACCACCGAATTGCAACGTATGCCCCGTAGCTTCATCCCACAGCGCTATCGCGAGGACACACGAATGAGTACTGCCGCACCCATCCTGCTCACTCCCGGCCCGTTGACCACCTCGGCCCGCACCCGCCAGGCAATGCTGGTCGATTGGGGGTCATGGGATGACCGCTTCAATCAACTGACCGCCAGCCTCTGCGAGCAATTGCTGGCGATCCTCAACGGCGCCGCCACTCACCATTGCGTGCCATTGCAGGGCAGCGGCACCTTTGCCGTCGAAGCCGCCATCGGCACACTGGTGCCACGTGACGGCAAGGTACTGGTGCTGATCAACGGCGCCTACGGCAAGCGTCTGGCGAAAATCTGCGAAGTGCTCGGCCGCTCGTTCAGCACCTTCGAAACCGCCGAAGACGAACCGACCACCGCCGCCGACGTCGACCGCCTGCTGCGCGCCGATGGCGACATCACCCATGTCGCGCTGATCCACTGCGAAACCAGCACCGGCATCCTCAACCCGCTGCCGGAAATCGCTGACGTCGTGCAGCAGCACGGCAAGCGCCTGATCATCGACGCCATGAGCTCGTTCGGTGCGCTGCCGGTGGATGCGCAAAAAGTCCCGTTCGATGCGCTGATCGCCGCCTCGGGCAAGTGCCTGGAAGGCGTGCCGGGGATGGGTTTTGTCTTCGCTCGCAAGGAATCGCTGGCCGCAGCCGCTGGCAACTCGCACTCGCTGGCGATGGATCTGCATGACCAGCACACCTATATGCAGAAGACCGGTCAATGGCGTTTCACCCCGCCGACCCACGTGGTCGCGGCGCTGCACGAAGCGTTGCTGCAATACAACGAAGAAGGTGGCCTGCCCGCTCGCCATGCGCGCTACGCCGCCAACTGTCAGGCACTGATGGACGAGATGGGCAAACTCGGCCTGCGCAGCTTCCTGCCGGCGGCGATCCAGGCCCCGATCATCGCCACCTTCCATGCCCCGCAAGATCCACGCTACCAGTTCAAGGACTTCTACGAACGGGTCAAGGCCAAGGGTTACATCCTCTACCCCGGCAAGCTGACCCAGGTGGAAACCTTCCGCGTCGGCTGCATCGGCCACGTCAGCCCGGATGAAATGCGCCAGGCCGTGGCGGCGGTGGGTGAAGTGCTGCGCGAAATGGAAGTGCTGGAGATCTGAATCACCACGATACCTGTGGGAGCGGGCTTGCCCGCGATAGCGGTCTGACCATCAGCATAGATGTCGACTGAAAGGGCCCCATCGCGGGCAAGCCCGCTCCCACAGGATCGCCGAACCTTTTGAATTGCATTGCCAACACAGGATTCTTATAGCCATGAACTACGTAAACCCAAGCAAACTGCAAGCCGCGATCCTCGACTGGGCCGGCACCGTGGTCGATTTCGGCTCGTTCGCGCCAACGCAGATCTTCGTCGAAGCCTTCGCCGAATTCGACGTTCAGGTGTCCATCGACGAAGCCCGTGGCCCGATGGGCATGGGCAAGTGGGATCACATTCGTACCCTGTGCGATCAGCCGCAGGTCGCCGAACGCTATCGCAAAGCATTCGGCCGCACCCCGACCGACGATGACGTGACCGCCATCTACAACCGGTTCATGCCGCTGCAGATCGAGAAGATCGCCGAGCACTCGGCGCTGATTCCCGGCGCGCTGGAAACCATTGCCAACCTGCGTCAGCAAGGGATCAAGATCGGTTCCTGCTCCGGCTACCCGAAACAGGTGATGGACAAGGTCGTGGCGCTGGCTGCCACCAACGGCTACGTTGCCGACCACGTGGTCGCCACCGACGAAGTGCCGAACGGTCGCCCATGGCCGGCTCAGGCCCTGGCCAACGTGATTGCGTTGGGCATCGATGATGTCGCGGCCTGCGTGAAGATCGACGACACCGTGCCGGGCATTCTCGAAGGTCGTCGCGCCGGGATGTGGACGGTGGCGCTGATCTGTTCGGGCAATGCGCTGGGCCTGGACTACGCCGGCTACCGTGCGCTGGGCAGCGACGAACTGGCCAGCGAACGCAAACGCATCCACGCATTGTTCGCCGGTTCCCGTCCGCACTACATGATCGACACCATCAGCGACCTGCCGGAAGTGATTGCCGACATCAACAAGCGTCTGGCCAACGGTGAAATGCCGCAATCGAGCTGATTGCTTCTTTTGTCAAAACAACAAAAACGCCAGGGTCTTCGCGACGCTGGCGTTTTTTTATGGCTGAAGCCTTGAGTCAGCGCATTGAAACTCCGATCAGCCTCAGGCAAATCCGCCAAAGCGGATTACAGTTAAAGCATGCCGTCGCACAAGAACGGCACGTGGCGACCTGATCTGTGAGGAAACACCGTATGCCGTGGACAAGTTCCGAATCGCGCTACAGCACCGTGTCCGTGCTGCTGCACTGGCTGATGCTGATCCTGTTGATCCTGGTCTATGCCAGCATGGAGTTGCGCGGGATCTTTCCCAAGGGCAGCGGCGGCCGCTCGCTGATTCGCGAAGTGCATTACATGCTTGGCCTGACCGTGTTCGTGCTGGTGTGGTTTCGCCTGGTGGCCCGCAGCATCGGCCCGGCACCAAAAATCTTCCCGGCCTCGCCGCAGTGGCAAACCCTGCTGGCGCGGGTGATGCACTGGCTGTTGTACCTGTTCATGATCAGCATGCCGATCCTCGGCTGGCTGATCACCAGCGCCGAGGGGCACCAGGTGATGTTCTACGGCTTCGATCTGCCGTTGCTGGTCCACGAAGACAAGGCATTGGCCAAACAGGTGGAGCACTGGCACGTACTGATCGGCAACATCGGCTATTGGCTGATCGGCCTGCATGCGCTGGCGGGGCTGTATCACCATTATGTGGTGGGTGATAACACCTTGTTGCGGATGATGCCCAAGCGCGCGCCACGCTGAGGCCCGGTTTTGACCATTGTAGCGAGGGGATTCATCCCCGATGGGCTGCGAAGCGGCCCCAAAACCTATGCATGCAGTGGATCAGACTCAATAGCTGATCAATGAGGGGCCGCTGCGCAGCCCATCGGGGATAAATCCCTCACCACAGGGTTACTCATTCATCCTGTGGTGAATCCTCGCCGCCCTTGCAACCCACCCGTGTGCACGAAGATCAACCGTGTACCTGACGCGAATCCGCCCGCCTCGATCCGCTCCTTGAGCGCCAGCAACGCCTTGCCGGTGTACAGCGGCTCCAGCGCAACGCCGCTACAGCGTTCAATGCTCTCGATGAATGCAAGTAGCTGCGTGTCAACCTTGGCGAAGCCACCGCGACTGGCGTCGAGCAGCTCGTAGTCGGCAGCAGCGACACCTGCCTCCTGCATAATCGCCGCCACCTGCGGCGCCACGCCATGATCCTCGGGCACCGCCAGTGCGCCATACACCGGATGCGCCCCTGCCTCGGCGAGCACCAGCCCTGCCAGCGTCGTCCCGGTGCCGCAGGCCAGCCACCAGCCGTGATAATTGCTCCAGCCCAGGTTGCCCAGTTGCGCGATCACCTGCTCCTTCAACACCTTGCAGCCCAATGCGCCCGCCAATCCGCCACCGCCCTCCGGCACCGCATGAAAATCTGGATACTGCGCCCGCCACGGCTCCCAGAACCCCGGTTCATGCCGCGCCCGATAGCCGCCGTAACCAAGCCAGTGCAGTTGCATGCCGAACGCGTGTAGATCGCTGACCGTCGGCGTTTGCTGTGGATGGCCGCGCAACAGGCCAACCGTTTTGAAGCCAAGACGCTTGCCCGCCGCCGCGAGCGCATGCAGATGATTGGAATGCGCACCACCGAGGCTGATGACGCCCTTCGCGCCAGCGCGGTCGGCGGCCTTGAGATGCTCGACGAGTTTGAACCATTTGTTGCCGCTGATCAGCGGGTCGATCTGGTCCAGACGCAGGATCGCGACCTCGATTCCGGCGCGGGTGAGCCAGTCGAGTTCAAGCATTTGGAGGGGAGCTTGGGGCAACCAGTGGGCGGGAGGAAGAAGCATGGGCGACTGATCATTCTGAGTAGAGCCGGCATTCTAGTCGCTCATAAGCAGCCATCGCGAGCAGGCTCACGCCTGCGTTGGTTCGATGTTGTTCACTGCCTCTGTGAACAACACAATCCCTGTGGGAGCGACCCTGCTCGCGAAGGCGTCGTGTCAGTCGACCTGTGTATTGGCTGACACTCCGCTTTCGCGAGCAGGCTCGCTCCCACAGGTTAAGCGGCGTAGCTTAGAGCTCAGCGGCGAGGCGCGAACCCTGGTTGATCGCGCGCTTTGCATCCAGCTCCGCCGCCACATCAGCGCCGCCGATCAGGTGCACGTTCTGCCCCGCTGCGACCAGACCGTCCTGCAGATCGCGCAGTGGATCCTGGCCGGCGCAGATCACGATATTGTCCACCGCCAGCACTTGCGGCTCGCCGGTTTCGCCGATACGGATGTGCAAGCCTTCGTCGTCGATCTTCAGGTATTCGACGCTGTTGAGCATCTGCACCTGTTTGTTCTTCAGACCGGTGCGGTGGATCCAGCCGGTGGTTTTGCCCAGACCATCACCGACCTTGGTTTTCTTGCGCTGCAACAGGAACACTTCACGGGCCGGTGCGTGCGGCGCCGCCTTGATCCCGGCCACGCCACCGCGCGCTTCCAGGTTCGTGTCAATGCCCCACTCTTTCCAGAACGCGGTGCGATCCAGACTGGTGGCCACGCCTTCGTGCACAAGGAATTCCGAGACATCGAAACCGATGCCGCCCGCGCCGATCACCGCCACGCGCTTGCCCACCGGCTTGCGCTCAAGGATCACGTCCAGGTAACTCAGCACCTTGGCGTTGTCGACGCCAGGAATTGCCGGCACACGCGGCGCGATGCCGGTGGCGAGGATGATGTCGTCGTAACCGCCCTCGACCAGCTTCGCCACGTCGACGCGAGTATTCAGGCACACCTCGACATTCGTGGTCTGCAGCTTGCGCTTGAAGTAGCGCAGGGTTTCGAAGAATTCTTCCTTGCCCGGCACCCGCTTGGCGATGTTGAACTGGCCGCCGATTTCGCTGGCCGAATCGAACAACGTCACCTGATGTCCGCGCTCGGCGGCCACGGTCGCGGCGGACAGGCCGGCAGGGCCGGCACCGACCACAG
Organism: Pseudomonas sp. m6p; assembly: GCF_055760375.1. Classification (NCBI taxonomy): domain Bacteria; kingdom Pseudomonadati; phylum Pseudomonadota; class Gammaproteobacteria; order Pseudomonadales; family Pseudomonadaceae; genus Pseudomonas; species Pseudomonas sp. m6p. The sequence continues at coordinate 1,475,316 of NZ_CM147084.1, read as the reverse complement.
CGATCTTCTTGATCTGCTGTACCGGCAGATAGTTGAGCTCGGTTTCATGGCAGGCACGCGGGTTGACCAGGCAACTGGTGAGCTTGCCGCCAAAGGTGTGATCGAGGCACGCCTGGTTGCAACCGATGCAGGTGTTGATTTCGTCGGCACGGCCTTCAGCGGCCTTGTTGACGAAGTCCGGATCGGCGAGGAACGGCCGCGCCATCGAGACCATGTCGGCATCGCCTTCAGCGAGAATCTGCTCGGCGATTTCCGGGGTGTTGATGCGATTGGTGGTAATCAGCGGAATGTTCACCGACCCGCGCAGCTTGGCGGTGACCTTGCTGAACGCCGCGCGCGGCACCTTGGTGGCGATGGTCGGGATCCGCGCTTCGTGCCAGCCGATGCCGGTGTTGATGAGGGTCGCACCGGCCTGCTCGATGGCTTTGGCCAGGGTCACGATCTCTTCCCAACTGCTGCCGCCCTCGACCAGATCGAGCATCGACAAACGGAAAATGATGATGAAGTTCGGGCCGACCGCTTCACGCACTCGACGGACGATTTCCACCGGCAGGCGCATACGGTTTTCGTAGCTGCCGCCCCAGCGGTCGGTGCGGTGGTTGGTGTGGGCGGCGAGGAACTGGTTAATGAAGTAACCTTCCGAGCCCATGATTTCCACGCCATCGTACTCGGCCGTCTGCGCCAGTACCGAGCAGGTGACGAAATCGCTGATCTGTTTCTCGATGCCTTCCTCGTCCAGCTCTTTGGGCTTGAACGGGTTGATCGGCGCCTGGATCGCACTCGGCGCCACCTGTTTCGGACTGTAGGCATAACGCCCGGCGTGAAGGATCTGCATGCAGATCTTGCCGCCCGCCTCGTGCACCGCGCGGGTGACGATGCGGTGCTTGAGCGCTTCTTCCTCGGTGGTCAGCTTGGCTGCGCCGGAGTACACGCCACCCTCGTCGTTCGGTCCGATACCGCCGGTGACCATCAGGCCGACGCCGCCACGAGCACGTTCGGCGAAGTACGCCGCCATGCGTTCGAAGCCACCCGGTTTCTCTTCAAGGCCAGTGTGCATCGAGCCCATCAGGGTGCGGTTGCGCAGTGTGGTGAATCCCAGGTCCAGCGGGGCCAACAGGTGCGGGTAATGAGCGGCGGTCATCGGTAACTCCACAACGTGCGATCACGGAAATTGCGGGAGCTCTGCGTCCCCCGTCAGTCATGTTCGACAGACTAAGAGTCGCACTGCTGTCACTCAATGACCGAAACTGACAAGTTATTGATCCAAATGCGCAGCGCCCCTTGGCAAGCGCAGGCATGCGCCCTACCCTAGTCGCCACACCCTGTATCCGGTTGTTGTTGGTTTTCATGCGCAAACTTCTGTACCTGTTTTTCTCCATGGCCATCGTTGCCACCCTGACCACCTACGCCATGTGGGCGGCGGACCGGCCGGCGGGACATTATCTGTCGGACCTGCGCATCAAACTGGCGGTCGATCAGGGCACGCCCGGCGACCGTGGCAACTTGCTGGGTATCCAGCCGGAACTGTTCCCCACCGACTACCAAAGCCCGGAGCGCCTGCACCGCAAACTCGCGGCCTATCTGCAGCAAGCGCAGGATCAGGGGCTGCTGAATGAAAAAACCGTGGTGGTGCTGCCCGAGCATGTCGGTACCTGGCTGATGATCAGCGGCGAGAAAGACGAGCTGTACCAGGCGCCGACCCTGGTCGAAGCGATGAATTGGCTGGCGGCGAGCAATCCGTTGCTGTTCGCCCGCGCCTGGCTTACTGCCAAGGGCGACAACCGCCTTGACGATGCCCACCTGCGGATGAAGTCCAAAGCCATGGCCAAGGATTACCAGGCACTGTTTGGTGGGCTGGCCAAGGAATTCCACGTGACGCTGGTGGCCGGCTCCATCGTCCTGCCCGAACCGAGCATCCGCGACGGCCAGCTCAAGCCCGGCAGCGGCGCGCTGTTCAACAGCAGCGTGGTGTTTGGCCGTGATGGTGTACCGCTGGGCCAGCCCCAGCGGCAAATGCACCCGATCTTCGAACAGCGCGATGTGATCGAGGGCGAAGACGCCCACGCGATCAACGTGGTCGACACGCCGGCCGGACGCCTGGGCGTGCTGATCGGCAGCGACAGCTGGTACCCGGACAACTATCGCCAACTCGACGAGCAAGGCGCGCAACTGGTAGCGGTGCCGGCCTTCGTCGTGGGTCACGGTGCGTGGAATCAGCCGTGGGCCGGTTATAAGGGCTCAAGTACACCGGGTTCGGTCAGCCTCAAGCCCGGGGAAATCAGTGAAGGTCAGGCCTGGCATCGCCTGACGCTCACCGCACAGCCGCCGAGCAGCCGTGCGATCGCCGGCATGAGCGTGTTCCTGCGTGGGCAGTTCTGGGACAAGCCCGGCTCGGGGCAAAGTTTCCTCAGCAGCAACGGCCAGCAATTCGCCGATGGCGAAGCCCGTGGCGCGCGTCTGCTGAACATCTGGTTGTAAGCCATGAAACCGCTGCCGATGCGCCTTGGGGATCTGTCGGTAGGCTTCGTGCACAGCCTGGCTGATGCCGTGCGCAGCCACGGCGTCGAGCCGCAACCGCTGCTCGAACAATACGGCCTGGACGCGGCGCGATTGGCCGAAGCCGGCGCGCGACTGTCGATCCCGCGTTACATGCGGCTGGGGCACAGCGCGATCCAGTTGACCGGCGATCCAGCGCTGGGCCTGAGCATGGGCCAACTCAGCCGCTTGAGTCAGGCCGGGCTCGCCGGGGTCACCGCTGCACAGGCACCGACCGTGCGCGAAGCGGCCCGCTGCCTGATCCGTTTCGAGCCACTGTACGGTTCCAACTATCGCGGGCAGTCGAGCTTTCACGAGGATGCCCATGGCGCGTGGCTGCGCTTCTATTCGATCAGCCCGTACAACGCTTATAACCGCTTTGTGGTGGATTCGATCATCGCCGGCTGGCTGCATCAGCTGTCCAGCGTCAGCCGCGAGCCGTTGCGCGCCGAGCGCATCGACATCGAATTTGACGCGCCGGACTATCGCGACGCCTACAGCGTGCTGGGCGATTGCTCGATCCAGTTCGGCGCCGAACGCAATCAACTGCGCTTGAGCCTCGCCAGCCTCGCTCTGCGCAACCCGGAACACTGCCCAAGCACCTGGAAACACTTGCTTGCGTTGTGTGAACGGGAACTGGAGCAATTGACCCGCACCCGCAGCCTGCGCGAACGCATCACTCAGCTGTTGGGGCCGTTGCTCAATGGTGGCCGGGAACCCGACCTGGAAGAAGTGGCGGCGCGTCTGAAGCTGCCGACCTGGACCTTGCGGCGCAAACTGGCCGAGGAAGGCACACAGTTTCGCGCCATACTCAACGACACCCGCCGCGACCTGGCAATGACCTACATCCGCGACACCGAACTGGCGTTCGGCGAGATCGCCTATCTGCTGGGCTTTGCTTCAGCCGAGGCGTTTCAACGCGCTTTCAAACGCTGGAGCGGCCAGACCCCCGGCGAGTTTCGCCGCAGTCACCGCAAAACCGCCTGACGCCTTACAACTCGGTGGCGTCTTCGGCCGGTTCTGGCTGATCGAGTTCATACGCGTGGTATTCGAGCAGTTCTTCTTGATAATCGTCCATCGTTTCATCCCCCTACTGCCCGTTGAAAATACAGCCCGGTCAAGTGACCAGTGCCTCGAGCTTATCGTGCCCGTATGAAGGGAAAGTGACATCCCGCCTTCATGAATAAAACGTAGCAGGTGGTCAGGAATTTATCGCTGGAGTTTTGTCCGGGGAATGTAACGGGATTTGAGTGCGCCACAACACAAATGTGGGAGCGAGCACCCCCGCTCCCACAGCAGAGCCCGCGCGGCTCACTGCATCGCCGGAATCGGCTCCGATGGCGGCGGGATATTGGTCGGGTTGGCCGGCGGCGTGATCGTTTCGGCAGCCGGTGCAGGATCTGCACTCGGTGCCGGGGTGATCGGCGCGGATTCCGCAGGCGGCACCACGGGTTCGGAACCCGCTGGCGTCGGTGCAACCGTGGCCGGCGCAGGCGTCACCGCCGGAGTGGCCGGCGTCATGGTCTGGGCTGGCTCGACAATGCCGGCCGGCGGTGGCGCTGGCGCTGTCTCGACTGCCGGGGCAGGTGTTGTCGGCGCTACAGCCGCAGGCTTCGGCTCCGGGACCCCCAGATCAGTCTTGGGTTTTTCTTCGATGTGCGCGGCTTTCTTCGCATCGGCTGGCAGGAACAGCTCAACCAGGGTGAAGAAACGCTCATAGAACTTCTGCGACGTCACGGTCTCACTGGCCACCTTGACCATCGAATCATCGGACGAGCCGATCGGCATCGACACCGAACCCAACACGCCGACCCCGAGGCTGGCAGAGTTGTTGGTCTTCTTCAACGCGTAGCGATCCTGCAAGGCATTGGCGAACACCGTGGCATGGTGTTTGGAACTGCCGTCTTCGGTACACACCACGTTGAAGCTGATCTCCATGTGGGTTTCACCGGTTTGCTGGAAGCTTTTGTGGCCACTGATCAGTTTCGGGTCACTGCTGGTGATGATGTAGCCCTGGCTGAGCAACGCACGACGGGCCGCCTCGCAACTCGCGGTGTCGGCCACCGGATAATTGCGCGAGAACGTGCCGGAATCATCGAAGTTCTCATGCTCATAGATCGGCTTGTCCTTCGAACAGCCAGCAACAGCGGTCAACAACAGCGCCAACCCAACGACACGCATGGGAGTTGAAATCAACATTGAACATCCTGAGGGAAAACAGTCCGGGGCGTATTGTGCAACAGAACTTGGCCCTGCGGCGCATGGATTGTGTCTTAAAGCCGTTACAACCCTATTGACCATGGTTTGCCAGAAAAAGTCGCAGCCACTCGCCGCACGGGCGAAACGGCCAGCCGCCACACCCAAAACAACGGAAACAGCCAAATCCCAAGCATAAAAAAGCCCCGACCATCAGATCGGGGCTTTCCTGTTACCGCTCAGTCAAACATCAATAGCGCTTGATATCCGCCTGACTTTCCAACTGCTTGCGGAACGCCGCGAAATCCTGCTGACCTTCACGCGAAGCAAGGAAGCGACGGTACTGCGCCTTCTCTTCATCAGTCGGCGCTACTGCTTCATTCACACCGTCCAGGCGCACGATCATCAGGCTACCGTCCTGCAAGGTCACGCTGCTGAACGTCGGCTTGCCCTTGACCGCCGGTTTCGGCATACGGAACAACGCCTGCAGCACAGTCGGATCAACCCCTTCCTGAGCGCGAGTGGCCGCTGTGACAACCTTCCAGTTCTGACCCTCGACAGCCTTGTCCAGCGGAGTCTTGCCATCGCGCAGACTGGCGATCAGCTGGTCAGCCTTGGTCTTGGCCGCAGCACTGGCATGCTCCTTGGTCAACTGCGCGCGAATCGCCGTGTTGACGGCTTCCAGAGGCAACTGCTCAGGCTTCAGGTGTTCCTTGGCACGCAGCACGACCACGGTTTCCGGGTCCAGCTCGATGCCGGTGCTGTTGGCATTTTCCTCCAGCACTTCCTGGCTGAATGCAGCGCTCACCACAGCACGGTTGGCCGCAATGCCTTCACCACCTTCACGGCCGAACGGCTTGGAGGTGTGCACAGTCAGTTTCAGATCTGCCGCTGGCTGGGCCAGGTCAGACGCTTCGAACGCCGAGTCTTCCAGTTGCTTGGTCGCCTCGACAAAACGCTGCTCGACCTGTTGAGTCTTCAGCTCGCGGGTCAGCTTGTCTTTCAGGCTCGCCAGGGTCGGAACTTCCGGCGCTTCAACACCCAGCAGCTTGATCAGGTGGTAACCGAAGTCGGTACGCACCGGCTCGGACACCTGGTCCTTGTTCAACGCGTACAGGGCTTTTTCGAAGGCTGGGTCATAGACGCCAGGACCGGCGAAACCGAGATCACCGCCATTGTTGGCCGAACCCGGATCCTGCGAGAACTCCTTGGCCAGCGCTTCGAATTTCTCGCCCTTGGCCAGACGCGCCTGGACTTCTTCGATCTTGGCCTTGGCCTGAGCGTCGGTGGTCTTGTCGTTGACTTCGATCAGGATATGCGCAGCACGACGCTGTTCCGACAGGTTGGCGATCTCTTTCTGATACGCCGCCTGCAGGTCTTCGTCCTTGACCGCAACCTGGTCGAAGAACGAAGACTTCTTCAGCTCGACGTAATCGACAACCACCTGCTCAGGGGTCATGAACTCCTTGGCGTGCTCGTCGTAGTAAGCCTTGACCTCATCGTCGGTCAGCTTGACCGCGGCCGGGTCGGCCTTGACGTTCAGCGAAGCGAAATCGCGGGTCTGTTTTTCCAGACGGGCGAATGCCAGCACTTCAGCGTCGGTGACGAAACCGCTGCCGGCAACACCGGCACGCAACTGACCGATCAGCATTTCCTGAGCCAGCATCTGGCGGAATTGCATGCGGGTGTAGCCCAGTTGACGGATCACCTGATCAAAGCGCTCGGAGCTGAACTTGCCGTCCACCTGGAATTCAGGGGTCTGCAGGATCACCTGATCCAGTGCACCTTCGGAGAAAGCGAATTTCGATTGTTCTGCGCCTTGCAACAGCAGCTTGCGATCGATCAGACCCTTGAGGGCCGATTCGCGGAGCATTTTTTCGTCAAGCAAGGAAGCATCGAAATCCTTGCCCAGCTGTTGCATCAGCTGACGGCGTTGCATGTCAACGGCCTGGCTCAGCTCGTTCTGGCTGATTTCTTCACCATTGACCTTGGCCGCATCGTTGGTGTGCGTCGTGGCCTTGAAAATAGCGTCGAAACCGGTCAGAGCCATCAGTGCAACGATGACCCCGATAATGGTCTTGGCAATCCAGCCTTGTGAATTGTCCCTGATATTCTGCAGCATGCGTCCCCCAGAAACGGTTGAACTTCAAAAATTTGGCAACCGTGGAGCGTGGGTAGAATCCGGATAGAAGAAAGGCGCATCCGAGGATGCGCCTTCTCGTAACTGGCGGAGCGGACAGGGCTCGAACCCTCGATCCCGGCGTTACAGGCGGCTGTTCCAGCGACCTGCTCTACCGCTCCGCTGCCAAGTCAGGCATGACCCCGACCCGGATGGGTAAAAACCTGAAACAAACTAACTTAGTTAACAGCTTCTTTCAGTGCTTTACCGGCTTTGAAACCTGGCTTTTTAGCAGCAGCGATTTGCAGCGTCTTGCCGGTCTGTGGGTTACGACCAACGCGAGCTGGACGATCAGTCACGGAGAAAGTGCCGAAACCAACCAGAACAACGGAGTCGCCGGCCTTCAGAGCGCCAGTGACGGATTCGATAACAGCGTCCAGCGCACGGCCAGCAGCAGCTTTCGGGATATCAGCGGATGCAGCGATAGCATCAATCAGTTCCGACTTGTTCACTCTAAGTCCCCTTATATCTATTTTGAGATGATTCTAAGTTTTTTGGTGAAAGCAAAAACGAGTGCTGAATGGCCTACAGACACTTAAGAGCCGCTTTATAACAAGGGCTCTAAAAAGCTGTCAAGGAAGCCCCCCAGGCAAAAACGTATTAATGCGTGCTAATTCTTTCCTTTGAATCAGACTCACGTTTTTCGTCCTTGGAAACTATCTCCGGAGCCACATCCGGCAAGGGCTCCGGCGCGTATTGCAGCGCAATTTGCAGGACCTCGTCAATCCATTTAACCGGTTTAATCTGCAGATCCTGCTTGATATTGTCAGGAATCTCCTTCAGATCGCGCACGTTCTCTTCCGGAATAATCACAATCTTGATTCCACCGCGGTGAGCGGCGAGCAGTTTTTCCTTCAGACCACCGATTGCCAGCACTTGACCACGCAAGGTGATTTCACCCGTCATGGCGACATCGGCGCGCACCGGAATCCCGGTCAATGCCGATACCAACGCCGTGCACATGCCTACACCCGCGCTTGGACCGTCTTTCGGCGTCGCGCCTTCCGGCATGTGAATGTGGGTGTCGCGCTTTTCGTGGAAGTCCAGCGGAATGCCCAGACTCTTGGCACGGCTGCGCACAACGGTCAGGGCTGCAGTGATCGATTCGACCATTACATCGCCCAACGAACCGGTCTTGATCAGTTGACCTTTGCCCGGTACCACAGCCGCTTCGATGGTCAGCAATTCGCCGCCCACCTGCGTCCACGCCAGGCCAGTCACCTGTCCGATCTGATCCTGTTGCTCGGCCAGACCGTAGCGGAATTTACGTACACCCAGGAAATGCTCCAGCAGATCAGCTGTCACTTTTACCGAGAAGCGTTTTTCCAGCGCATGTTCTTTCACAGCCTTGCGGCAGACTTTGGCGATCTGACGTTCGAGGCCACGCACACCGGCTTCACGGGTGTAGTAACGGATGATGTCGCGGATCGCTTCCTCGTCGAATTCCAGCTCGCCCTTCTTCAGACCATTAGCGGCAATCTGCTTGGGCGACAGGTACTTGACGGCGATGTTGATCTTTTCGTCTTCGGTGTAGCCCGGCAGACGAATGACTTCCATCCGGTCCAGCAATGCCGGCGGGATGTTCATCGAGTTCGAGGTGCACAGGAACATCACATCGGACAGGTCGTAATCGACTTCCAGATAGTGATCGTTGAAGTTGTGGTTCTGCTCCGGATCGAGCACTTCCAGCAACGCCGACGCCGGGTCGCCACGCATGTCGCTGCCCATTTTGTCGATTTCATCGAGCAGGAACAGCGGGTTGCGCACGCCCACTTTTGTCATCTTTTGAATCAATCTTCCTGGCATCGAACCGATGTAAGTCCGGCGGTGACCACGAATTTCCGCCTCGTCACGCACGCCACCCAAGGCCATGCGCACGAATTTGCGGTTGGTGGCGTGAGCAATCGACTCCGCCAGCGAAGTTTTACCTACGCCAGGAGGACCGACCAGGCACAACACCGGACCACGGATCTTCTTCACACGTTTTTGCACGGCGAGGTATTCAAGGATGCGTTCCTTGACCTCTTCAAGGCCGTAATGATCAGCATCGAGAATGTCTTCCGCACGCGCCAGGTCCAGACGTACCTTGCTCTGCGCCTTCCACGGCACCTGCACCAGCCAGTCGATGTAGGAGCGCACCACGGTGGCTTCAGCGGACATCGGCGACATTTGCTTGAGCTTGTTCAGCTCGGCAGTGGCTTTGGCCAGGGCATCCTTCGGCAGGCCGGCCGCATCGATGCGCTTTTTCAGCTCTTCGATTTCGTTGTGACCTTCGTCACCGTCACCCAGCTCTTTCTGAATGGCCTTCATCTGCTCATTCAGGTAGTACTCGCGCTGGCTGCGCTCCATTTGCTTTTTGACGCGGCCGCGAATGCGTTTTTCGACTTGCAGCAGATCGATCTCGGCATCCAGCAAGGCGAGCACGTGCTCGACGCGGGCCGACAAATCGATGATTTCGAGGATTTCCTGCTTCTGCTCGATTTTCAGCGCCATGTGCGCGGCCATGGTGTCAACCAGGCGGCCAGGCTCATCAATGCTGTTGAGCGACGACAGGACTTCAGCCGGGACTTTCTTGCCCAACTGCACATATTGTTCGAACTGCGACAGCAGGCTGCGCACGAAAACTTCCGATTCGCGCTCGGCAGCATCGACTTCGTCGATCAGCGAGACTTCGGCGCGGCAATGCCCGTCGACTTCGCTGAAGCGCTCTACAGCGCCGCGCTGCTCACCTTCGACCAGAACCTTGACGGTGCCGTCTGGCAGCTTCAGCAGCTGCAGCACCGTCGCAATCGTACCTACGCGATAGAGAGCGTCTTCACCGGGATCATCGTCAGCCGGGTTTCTCTGGGCCAGCAGCAGGATCTGCTTGTCGCCCGTCATCGCGGCCTCGAGGGCTTCGATGGATTTCTCGCGCCCCACGAACAGCGGGATAACCATGTGCGGATAAACCACGACATCACGCAATGGCAGGAGAGGCAATTCGATGGTTGTCTTCATGATTTCGCCTCTACGGCGGCCATATGGCCGTAATCAGATGGAATTAAGCTTGAAACCAAGATGGGGGCTGCCTTGAAAAAAAACAAGCGCAAAGCGGATGTAAAAAACGACATAAAAAAAAGAGGCCCGAAGGCCCCTTCTTTGTTCCGGCAGTGTGGACACTTACGCGTCCGGCGCTGCCTTGGCCGTCGGCTCACTGTTTTCGTAGATATACAGTGGCTTGGACTTGCCTTCAATCACGCTTTCATCGATGACGACTTTGCTCACTTCAGACTGCGAAGGGATTTCGTACATCGTGTCGAGCAGCACACCTTCAAGAATCGACCGCAGGCCACGGGCACCGGTTTTACGCTCCAGAGCTCGCTTGGCAACCGATTTCAGTGCGTCGGTCCGGAATTCCAGATCCACGCCTTCCATCTCGAACAGCTTGGCATACTGCTTGGTCAGCGCATTTTTCGGCTCGGTGAGGATCTGCATCAGCGCAGCCTCGTCGAGCTCGTCCAGCGTCGCCAGAACCGGCAAACGACCGACGAATTCCGGGATCAGACCGAACTTGACCAGATCGTCAGGCTCGACTTCACGCAGGGATTCACCGACTTTTTTGCCCTCTTCCTTGCTGCGCACTTCTGCGTTGAACCCGATACCGCCCTTGGTGGAACGGTTTTGAATAACCTTTTCCAGACCGGAGAACGCACCACCGCAGATGAACAGGATGTTACGGGTGTCGACCTGCAGGAACTCCTGCTGCGGATGCTTGCGGCCACCTTGCGGCGGGACGGAAGCGACCGTGCCTTCGATCAATTTGAGCAAGGCCTGTTGCACGCCCTCACCGGAAACATCGCGGGTGATCGACGGGTTGTCGGACTTGCGGGAAATCTTGTCGATTTCGTCGATGTAGACAATGCCCATCTGGGCCTTTTCCACGTCGTAATCGCACTTTTGCAGCAGTTTCTGAATGATGTTCTCGACATCTTCACCTACGTAACCGGCCTCGGTGAGGGTGGTGGCGTCGGCGATGGTGAACGGAACGTTCAGCAGGCGGGCCAGTGTTTCGGCCAGCAGGGTTTTACCGGAGCCTGTCGGGCCGATCAGCAGGATGTTGCTCTTGCCGAGTTCGACGTCGTCAGCCTTCTTGTCACGCTGGTTCAGACGCTTGTAGTGGTTGTATACCGCTACGGCCAGAACCTTTTTCGCACGTTCCTGACCGATTACATACTGGTCAAGGATGCCGCTGATTTCTTTAGGCGAAGGCAATTTATGCGCGCTGCTTTCGGCCTGTGCTTCCTGCACCTCCTCGCGGATGATGTCATTGCACAAGTCGACGCACTCGTCGCAGATAAAGACCGAGGGGCCGGCAATCAATTTGCGTACTTCATGCTGGCTTTTGCCACAGAAGGAGCAATAGAGCAGCTTGCCGTTGTCCTCGCCGTTGCGGGTGTCAGTCATTCGTTCGATCCAAATCCGATAGGCTTGCAACACAAGATGAAGGCTATTGCGGGCTTTTTCAAGCCCGCTGGTGGTCGGACCTGCCGACCCACCTTATTTTGAGCTGCTTATTTTACGCAGGACGCTGGTTGATGACTTCGTCGATCAGACCGTATTCCTTCGCAGCTTCTGCACTCATGAAGTTGTCGCGATTGGTATCGCGCTCGATTTCTTCAAGCGTACGACCGCTGTGCTTGGCCATCAGCGTGTTCAGACGCTCGCGGATGAAGAGGATTTCCTTGGCATGGATTTCGATATCCGAGGCCTGGCCCTGGAAACCGCCCAGCGGCTGGTGAATCATCACACGCGAGTTCGGCAGGCAGAAACGCTTGCCTGGAGCACCGGCCGTCAGCAGGAATGCACCCATGCTGCACGCCTGACCAATGCACGTCGTCGATACGTTTGGCTTGATGAACTGCATGGTGTCGTAGATCGACATGCCCGCTGTCACCGAACCGCCCGGGGAGTTGATATAGAGATGGATGTCCTTGTCCGGGTTTTCCGCTTCAAGGAACAGCAATTGCGCACAGATCAGGTTGGCCATGTAGTCCTCTACAGGACCCACCAGAAAGATTACGCGCTCCTTCAGAAGGCGCGAGTAGATGTCATAGGCGCGCTCGCCACGAGCAGATTGCTCGACAACCATCGGGACCAGGCCGCCGGCGGCCTGGATATCAGAGTTCTGCTGAATATACGAATTACGGAACATGCTCTGCAGTCACTCCCAAATAGTTATGTCTTGAATACGCATAAGCCAGCTCGAAGGCTGGCTTATGTGTGTACTTCTTAACGCAAAAACAATCAGTCGGCTTTTGGAGCTTCTACCGGCTTGACCGCTTCTTCGTAAGAGACCGATTTGTCGGTCACGCTAGCTTTCTGCAGAACAGTATCCACAACTTGTTCTTCCAGCACAACCGAACGGACTTCGTTCAGTTGCTGCTCGTTCTTGTAGTACCAGGACACGACCTGCTCAGGCTCTTGATAAGCCGAAGCCATTTCCTGAATCATTTCACGAACGCGGGCTTCGTCAGGCTTCAGGTCGAATTGCTTGACCACTTCAGCGACGATCAGACCCAGCACTACACGGCGCTTGGCTTGCTCTTCGAACAGCTCGGCCGGCAGTTGATCAGGCTTGATGTTGCCGCCGAACTGCTGAACAGCCTGCACGCGCAGACGGTCAACTTCGTTGGACAGCAAAGCCTTTGGCACTTCGATCGGGTTGGTGGCCAGCAGACCGTCCATGACCTGATTTTTCACCTTGGACTTGATGGCCTGACGCAGCTCACGCTCCATGTTCTTGCGAACTTCGGTGCGGAAGCCTTCCAGACCGGTTTCCTTGATGCCGAATTGAGCGAAGAATTCTTCGTTCAGCTCTGGCAGTTTCGGCTCGGAAACGGTGTTGACGGTCACGGTGAACTCGGCGGTTTTACCAGCCAGGTCCAGGTTCTGATAGTCCTCAGGGAAGGTCAGGTTCAGAACGCGCTCTTCGCCTGCCTTGGCGCCAACCAGGCCTTCTTCAAAGCCCGGAATCATGCGACCGGAACCCAGCACCAGCTGAGTGCCTTTGGCCGAGCCGCCGGCGAATGCTTCGCCGTCAACCTTGCCGACGAAATCGATGTTCAGCTGGTCTTCGTTCTGGGCAGCGCGGTCGGCCACTTCAAAACGGGTGTTCTGCTTGCGCAGGATGTCCAGCATCTTGTCCAGATCTGCATCAGCCACGTCAGCGCTCAGGCGCTCGACAGTGATGCCGTCGAAACCGGCAACGGTGAACTCAGGGAACACTTCGAATACGGCAACGTATTCCAGGTCCTTGCCAGCTTCCAGCGACTTCGGCTCGATCGAAGGCGAACCGGCAGGGTTCAGCTTCTGCTCAACCACGGCTTCATAGAAGGAGGACTGGATGACATCACCAACAGCTTCCTGACGAGCGTCAGCACCGAAACGGCGCTTGATTTCGCTCATTGGCACTTTGCCTGGACGGAAGCCAGCAATCTTGGCCTTTTGGGCAGTCTGCTGCAGACGCTTGTTGACCTGGCTCTCAATGCGCTCAGCCGGCACGGTGACGCTCATGCGGCGCTCAAGAGCAGTAGTATTTTCAACAGAAACTTGCATGGATATTCCTCGTTGCACAGACGTTAGCCGGCCGTTTCCGACCCCAGAATGTCGGGTAGAGATGGGCCATTACTGGCCCATCTCCCCCTAAGAACCGTACGTGCGAGTTTCCCCGCATACGGCTCGGGCCTAATCAAAACCCCCGGTAAGGGGAGCCGGTTTGTTCACTGTCAATCCGCGAGCGTGTAGCCGCTGGTGACAAAGGGGGTGCAATAGTACCCGGTTATTTAGGGAGTCTCCACCGCCTTTTGTGCGGTACAGAATGTGGTGATCATGCCACCCCGTCTCCTTCGTAATCGGTAACTTACATATTGGACACAATCCTTTCTGACTCTGGAAAAGGCTCAAGATTTGCTTACGGTACGCCAGCCTTTTGAGCATCTGTTCCATACGCCTTTTCTCACCCATTTCCTCCATAGAAGGATCGAAGGGGTTGTACTCCCCACTCACCTTCTTGTGTCGTTCGATCGGAGTGCTCGCTAGCGAGTACAACTCGATCGTTCGCATCTCTCCCTTGTCATTCATCGTCGCGGTAGCAAACACCCCTTTCCGCCCCTTCATGGGTTTAAAGTATTTCGCTCCGATCCACTGGAGTGTTTTCTTAGGGTGTCGCCGTTTTGCCCAACGCCATAGAGCCAGAAAGATCATGTAATCCATGCGGCTATACGCTTTCTTGGCTACCACAGGCTGGTGATAGAACGCCCAGCCACGCAGTATCGGATTCAGCTGTCGGATCAGATCCTCCTGCCTTACCGTTTTGCTGGTACTGATGACCTCCCTTACCTTGCTATAGAACGCTTTCACGTTTTTCTTGCTTGGCTTGATCAGAAGCTTCCCATCGTACTTGCGGAAATTCCAACCTAGAAAGTCAAAGCCTTCCTTTATATGGACGACACGCGTCTTCTCGAGTGACAACTGCAGCCCCCGCACTGCTAGGAACTGCTCTACCCAAGGTCTGACTTCAGTTTCCAGCACCTCTCGCGAGGTTCCGGTTATCACAAAGTCATCCGCGTAACGCACCACATTGATTTTCAGCTTCTTGGCCTTGGTCACACCCAGATGTTGCTTAAGTTGTGACTCCAGCCCATCCAGCACCAGATTCGCCAAGCTGGGCGAGACAATCCCGCCCTGTGGCGTACCGGCATCCGTTGCCTGTAGCTGGCCTTTATGAATCACGCCAGCTTTCAACCATTTTCGGAGAACCACCTTATCCGTTGGGACGTTGGTGATAAGCCAGTCATGATTGATATGGTCAAAGCAGCCTTTGATGTCCGCCTCCAAAACCCATTGGGCCGAAACCTTCTTGGATAGGCATACGAACAACTGCCCCATTGCATCCGCCGTAGATCGCTCGATCCTAAAGCCGTAGCTGTTTGGATCGCCGGTGGTTTCTGCAATGGGTGCCAGAGCAAGCAAATACAACGCCTGCATTGCCCTGTCCGTCATGGTCGGAATGCCCAGAGGGCGCTCCTTTCCATTTGACTTCGGAATAAACACACGCCGTAAAGGCCGTGGCTTATAACCGTGGCGCCTCAACCCATTTGCCGCCTTCCATTTGGCATCGGGTGTATCCCAGAGCACGCGGTCGACTCCCGCCGTGCGCTTACCCTGGTTTTCAGTGACTCGCCGTACGGCCAAGTATCTGGCCGAGCGTGAGCGGGTCAGCATCCGCTGCAAGGCTTTCACCCTGCGCCAGTTGCCTTCCCGACAAGCCTTCGCAATCCGTATCTGCATCGCCCGGACATTCCGCTGAACACGCCACCAATCGATGTCATGCCATTGTTGCGGAGCGCCGGAAGGCGCAGACACGGCCAATTGGCTATGTTCTAACATGCTGCCTTCCTCTCAAGTTGCCCCAAGCGAAAGACGCACACATCCCCTGACGGGAATGGACGCTCCCGCCAGGGCTGGATTAATAGAAGATCCGTTACAGCTGGATCTCTAGGTTTATTGAGACAGGTTCACTCAGAGTTCATGCGACGAAAGACCACGCAGAAGTCTGCCCGGTTTCCCGTGGAGCAATGTTCCAGCCCCTATCCAGGCCATTACAGCCCGGCTTTCGCTTTCTCTGCGATCCCATACCCGCACAGCCAACGGATCACCTTGCGGTTCACCTGCCCGAAGGCAGCTATACGGGCTTACCACGTTCCCTGCCTGTCACACGACTGGGTTAGAGTCTGCCTATTCGCCGGCGACCTTATGTGACGACGTGTTCCGACCCTTGACCAGAACAACCGGTCGCATCACCTTTTTGGTTAATGCCTATCAGCAGATTAGGCACCGTAATGCTGACGACGTTTATTAGCAGTTCACTTGTGTTACCCATACCAGCCAGCCTAGCGCCTCAACCCGGTACTGCTCCGAGCATCTGCGCTCCGCCTCACGGCGAAGACGCACCCATACGGGGGCTACATTGTTGGAAGAGCTTCACACCCCACCGTTACCAGTGACGCATGTCTTCCTAGGCTATCGTTGGTCGCACAACGAGTCCGCTGCCACTCCAAACAGGCAATGGTTGGACAATGACAGACAGAGCTTTCGCTCATGTCTCCGGTTTGATGTGAACAGGGACTGCCGAGGCAGCATGCTCAAAGAATTGTTACCTCCTGTTTCAAAAGCAGGAGGGAACCCCAGCGGGGATTCTCTCCCGCATGGGTTTAGCCCTGAATAGGGCTGATGTGTAGTAGGCACTCCAATACCGGAAATCCAGTACTGCGGTCGAGCCACCGAGCGCTAATCGACCTTGAGTTTGCCACCGCCGCTGCGGCAAGTCCTTGAAGGCATTGGACTTCTGGGAGGGTTTTGTTTCTTGGGGTTGGGTACCCAAGCTCTCGGCTCTCTTTCGAAAACCCTTCAAGATGACTCTACACCTCGAAGTTTAGGAGACACGCCACGCGTGTCGCACCAAGGGCATGCATTCTAGTGGGTCAAACTCAAGAAGTCACCCTACTGAAAACGGGTAAAAAAACAGCAGGCCATTTATAGGTGTGAATGCAGCAATGCATTCCACCCCGAAGACGAATAAAGACCATCACGCCAGGGCTCTGCTTCAACCGCTTCTATATATAGAAGAGACTGCGAGCCATCTCCCTGACGGCCGATCCAGCGAACATGGCCGGTGGTCGACACGCAGGCTGCAAGCCCGTAAACACGACGAAACGCCCTGCCCTTCGACCTGAAACCCAGCACAACAAACCACAAACCGTAAAACAAAAAAGGCGCCAGACTGTTAAATCTGGCGCCTTTCGAAATATGGGGTGGACGATGGGGATCGAACCCACGACAACGGGAGTCACAATCCCGTGCTCTACCAACTGAGCTACGCCCACCATATTGCGTCACAAAAAAGCCATTCAACTTCTTTGCTGAACTTCATCAGGCCTGCGGCAAGAATGAAGCTTTAATTGGTGCGGATGAAGAGACTCGAACTCTTACGCCTCGCGGCGCTGGAACCTAAATCCAGTGTGTCTACCAATTCCACCACATCCGCAGATGAAGCTTTTAAAGCAAAGGCGCCAGACTGTTACATCTGGCGCCTTTCGAAATATGGGGTGGACGATGGGGATCGAACCCACGACAACGGGAGTCACAATCCCGTGCTCTACCAACTGAGCTACGCCCACCATATCGCGCTACTTGTGCCAAAGCTGCCTAATGGCGCACCCGGCAGGACTCGAACCTGCGACCATCCGCTTAGAAGGCGGATGCTCTATCCAGCTGAGCTACGGGCGCCTTATTAATCTGTACTCTTGGAGGACTACAAACTAAATGCTTTCCAGCTTCGCAGAACGCTAATTCCGCTCAACCTTCTTAACCAGTGCTAGGCTGTGCCCGACAAGTGCGACGAATAGTATAGAGCGCTCCCAAGGTCGTCAAATCCTTTTTGAAAAAAATTCATTTAATTAAAGGAGTTAGGGGAATTTGCTGACCAAGCGCCTTTGCCCTCACCGTCTGACATGCGAGAATGCGTTCTCTTTTTTTCCCCTCTCGATGGTTAATCACGCGCAATGACTGCACAACTAATCGACGGCAAATCGATCGCCGCCAGCCTGCGCCAGCAGATCGCCCAACGAGTTGCCGAGCGTCGCCAGCAAGGCCTGCGCACTCCCGGCCTCGCGGTGATCCTGGTCGGCAGCGATCCTGCCTCTCAGGTTTATGTCTCGCACAAGCGTAAAGACTGTGAAGAGGTAGGCTTCCTCTCCCAAGCCTACGACCTGCCCTCCGACACCACTCAAGAAGCGCTGACCGATCTGATCGATCGCCTCAACGACGACCCGGCCATTGACGGCGTGCTGCTGCAACTGCCCCTGCCCGAGCATCTGGACGCGTCCAAATTGCTGGAGCGCATCCGCCCGGACAAAGACGTCGATGGCTTTCATCCTTATAACGTCGGCCGCCTGGCCCAGCGCATCCCGCTGCTGCGTCCGTGCACGCCAAAAGGCATCATGACCTTGCTGGAAAGCACGGGTGTGGACCTTTATGGCCTGGACGCGGTAGTGGTGGGTGCCTCCAACATCGTCGGGCGCCCGATGGCAATGGAACTGCTGCTGGCCGGTTGCACCGTGACCGTCACCCACCGCTTTACCAAGGATCTGGCCGGCCACGTCGGTCGCGCCGATCTGGTGGTGGTCGCCGCCGGCAAGCCGGGCCTGGTCAAGGGCGAGTGGATCAAGGAAGGCGCGATCGTGATCGACGTCGGCATCAACCGTCAGGACGATGGCAAGCTGGTCGGTGACGTGGTGTACGAAACCGCTCTGCCCCGCGCTGGCTGGATCACTCCGGTTCCAGGTGGTGTTGGCCCGATGACCCGCGCCTGCCTGCTGGAAAACACCCTCTACGCGGCAGAAACCCTGCACGCCTGAGAGTTTTTTCCGCAATAAAAGAACCCCGCCTTTGTGCGGGGTTTTTTGTATCTGAGAAAAAACACTAACCGTTCGCCGGAAACCCCTCTTTTTACAGGCCTTTTCACGAGATTTTCAGGTCATTCAAACAACCATCGACAGATCTTCAGCCATACTCCTAGAATGCGACGCTTTGAAGAAATAACCCGTTACAAACTAACGGAATATCCAACCTTTATGAGTTCGCCCGCGTGAAAATTCGTCTTTCGATCCTGAGCCTGGTTTTTGCTTTTTCAGGCACATTCGTCACGCCAACCGTCAACGCCGCTGAAACCACTGCTGCGCCACGCGATGCTTCGCAACTGAAGATCGCCTCCGGCAGCGCCCTGCTCATGGATTTGCAGACCAATAAAGTCATCTATTCGAGCAACCCGGATGTGATCGTACCCATCGCTTCGGTCAGTAAGCTGATGACCGGGCTGGTGGTCGTTGAAGCGCACCAGAACATGGACGAATGGATCGACGTCGACATCAGCCACACGCCGGAAATGAAAGGCGTGTTCTCCCGAGTCAAACTGAAGAGCGAACTGCCGCGCCGGGAAATGTTGCTGATTGCCCTGATGTCCTCGGAAAACCGTGCAGCCGCCAGCCTTGCGCATCACTACCCGGGCGGTTATGCAGCCTTCATCGCGGCGATGAATGCCAAGGCCAAGGCACTGGGCATGACCAACACCCACTATGTCGAACCGACCGGCTTGTCGGAACGTAACGTTTCCACCGCCCGCGATCTGAGCAAACTGTTGGTGGCCGCGAGCAAGCACCCAATCCTCACTGAACTGACGACCACCAAGGAAAAAACGGTGTCATTCCGCAAACCCAACTACACCCTGGGTTTCCGCAACACCGATCACTTGGTGAACAAGGCCGACTGGGACATCAAAATCACTAAAACCGGCTTCACCAACCCGGCGGGTCATTGCCTGGTGCTGGTGACGCGGATGAGCAACCGCCCGGTTGCCCTGGTGATTCTCGATGCGTTCGGCAAATACACGCACTTCGCCGATGCCAGCCGTATCCGCAGTTGGATGGAAACCGGTCGCAGCACCAACGTTCCGGCAGTGGCCCAACAATACAAGGCCGAGAAAAACCTCAAGGCGCGCCAGAGCGGCGTGGTCGAAGCCTCCAAGTAGTTCGCGAAACAATAAAAAGCCCCGACATCTCGGGGCTTTTTAATGCCTGCGTCTCAGTCATTGGGCAGCGGCATCTGTTCGTCATCGGGAATGCCATCACCGGCACTCGGATCGCGATGATGCTCCGGGGTCAGCACATTAGGCCGGGCCAATGGATCACGCAGCGGGCTGTCCGGATCCAGTACTGGGTCTACGTCATCCTCAGGCGTGGTCGGCACGCTGTCCGGTTTTTTATCGTTAAAGCTGGAATCGGTACTCATACGCACCTCCCTTAGGGTTTCAGATCAGCCAACGGATCATAAGGCTTGGCCGGACGCTTGCTGTCTTCGCCGGTCTCCACATCCTTCGGCGCCTTGGCAGGGCCGACCGGATCAACCTGCGGGTCGTCGAGATCCGGTGAATCCGGATCGAAACCCAGATCATGACCGGACGAATGCTCGCTTGAATGTGGGCCTTTCGGGGATGGGGAATCTGCCATGCTCGCCTCCTGATTCACCCGCACATTCGGGCTCTATCGTTAAGAGGCGTGCCGGGCGTGAGGGTGCCCGGCAAATGACGAACGGAGGCTTAATGTGCAGCCAGAGCTTTTTTGGCTTGCTCCGCTTCACGCTCCTGCCCGGCCTGCGCCAACTCATCGGCCGCCTTTAGCCAGCGCTGACGATCAACCTCGGCTGGAATCTGCGACGGCTTCTGGATCAGCACGGCCCAACCGCCCGACTTCTCGAACGCCGACTCGAAGGAACTGAAACTCATCAGTTCGCGGCGATTCATTCCGGCGCGCAACAGCACTTTCTGTTTCAAGCGGTCGTAACCGGAAAGAATGGCGTAACGCGGCTCAGCCCAGAACGCCGAGCCTTCGCTAAAGCGCACCATCACCGGATATCCGGCCGCGACCTGGGTCAGCAAGGCTGGCAGATTCTTGTCCAGCGGATAGACCACCATGCCGTAATCGCGGGCCAGGTTCTGCAGATTCTGCTGCAACTGATCCTGTGCACCCGGCAGCTGCAACGGTTTTTCCAGCAGCCCCGGCGTGATCATGATGCCCTGCTGCGACAACAGGCTGGCCAGCACTTGCGGACCACTCTGATTGGCTTCACCGCGATAGAACGTACCGCTGAGTTCGACCCGCTCCGGCAGGCGCTTGACCTGCGGCGCGACAGTGCCCGCACAACCCGCCAATACAGCCGCGCAACCGGCCACCAGCAACGCCCCTCGCAATCGAGTCAATACCTGCACCATTGTCACTCTCTGATCAGACGCCGGTCATCGTGTTCCGGCAACGCCTGCGATCATAGGGCGACGCACGGCTGCGGTATAGCCTTAACCCGCAGACCGATCGATTGCATAGAGCGAACTGATTGGTCATCACCGACCTTTGGTCAATAGTCTGAAACACCCCATTGTCTAGACTGTCACTGAAACAGAGCGAATTGAAAAAGTGTGTGCCCGACGCAGGGCAAAGAGGAGGCACCGATGAGCCTGACCATGACCATCGTAATGTTGATAGCCGGCTGGCTGGCCGTTGCCAGCGCCATGCTGTGGGGCGTGCTGCGCATTGCGCGACGCCATCATCATCCGGTCGATTCGACCCCGAATCACAAGCCAGAAAAGCACCGCCACGCGACTGCGCACTGACAGGTCAGTTGATATAAAACCTCTGTAGGAGCTGCCGAAGGCTGCGATCTTTTGATCTTGCTCTAAAAAATCAAAAGATCGCAGCCTTCGGCAGCTCCTGCATAAGGCACAAGCCGTGCGGCATGAGGCATAAGCAAAAAGGCCGGCTGAACTCGACGAGTCCAGCCGGCCTTTTGGTTTGCTGCAGATTAAGCTTGCTGAGCCAGCTTCTTCTGCTTCGCCCGGCGCGACATCATGTTCAGCACTTCAATCGCTGCCGAGAAGGCCATGGCCGCGTACACATAACCTTTCGGTACATGGGCACCGAAGCCTTCGGCGATCAGCGTCATGCCGATCATGATCAGGAAGCCCAGGGCCAGCATCACCACTGTCGGGTTGTCGTTGATGAACTTGGCCAACGGCTCAGCTGCGAACAGCATCACCATCACCGACACCACCACCGCGATCACCATGATCGGCAAGTGTTCAGTCATGCCCACCGCAGTAATGATGCTGTCGATGGAGAACACCATGTCCAGCATCAGGATCTGACCGATTGCGGCAGCGAAGCCTAGGGTCACGGTCGAAGTCGCCGTTTTCGGGTCTTCCGGGGCCGGGTCCATGCTGTGATGGATCTCGGTCGTGGCTTTCCACACCAGGAACAGACCACCGGCAATCAGGATCATGTCTTTCCAGGAGAACGCCTGGCCCATGATTTCGATTACAGGTTCGGTCAACTGCACGATGAAAGCGATGGTGCTCAACAGGGCCAGACGCAGGATCAGCGCCATGCCGATACCGATGCGGCGCGCCTTCTGCCGATGCTGCACAGGCAACTTGTTGGTCAGGATCGAAATAAAGATCAGGTTATCGATGCCGAGCACGATTTCCATCACCACCAGTGTGGCCAAAGCAACCCAGGCGGCGGGGCTGGCGGCGAGTTCTAACAGATATTCCATGGGTCAGTCCTGACTCTTGTATGACGATTTAGATGGTCTTGGAGGAAGATTCGGATTTTTCCGCATCTTTTTCCGGCGCTTCTTTTTTCTCGATCAAGCCGCCGGTGGCGTCGCTGAGCGCTTGTTCAGCAGCTTTGTGCGTATCGTCGATCGCCTGTTTGGCGCTTTCGGCAGCCTTGCCCATCAACTGCTGGGCACTTTTCTCGGCCTGATCGCAACCGGCCATGAGCAGTAAAGACGTAAACATCAATGCAGGGATTGTGTATTTCATGAGACTTCCTTCGAATGAACAGACAGGGTCACAGACCACCCGTCGATGGCTGGGCATTCTAGGGAGACAAACACTTCAGGAAAATTCGTATTTTTAGCGGCTATACTTCGGCTTTAACGAACTATGACCATCAGTGTAGAAGCTGCCGAAGGCTGCGATCTTTTGATTTTTTAAAGCAAGATCAAAAGATCGCAGCCTGCGGCAGCTCCTACAGGGGGGGGGAACCTTAGAGTGCTCAATTACCGACAACTGCATTACTTCTGGGTGGTCGCCAAGACCGGCAGCATCGTGCGTGCCTGCGAGCAACTCAACCTCACACCGCAAACCATCAGCGGGCAGATTTCGCTGCTCGAACAAACCTACGGCATCGAACTGTTTCAGCGGGTCGGCCGCCAGCTGGAACTGACCGAGGCCGGACGCCAGGCCCTGCCCTACGCCGAGCAGATGTTCCAGTTGGGCGGCGAACTGGAGTTGATGCTGCGTGCCCAGCCCAACGAACAGCAGATCCTGTTTCGCGTCGGCGTGGCCGACGTGGTGCCCAAGTCCATCGTCTATCGGCTGATCGCGCCGACCATGGAGTTGCACGAACCGCTGCGCATCACCTGCCGCGAAGACAAACTCGAACGCCTGTTGGCGGACCTGGCCATCCAGCGTCTGGACCTGGTGATTTCCGACAGCCCGATGCCGTCGCACCTCGACATCAAGGGCTACAGCCAGAAACTCGGCGAATGCGGGATCAGTTTTTTCGCCACCGCGCAATTGGCGGCGCAATACGGGCAAGACTTTCCGCGCAGCCTCAACGGCGCACCGCTGCTGATTCCCGGCGCGGAAACCGTGGTGCGCAGCCGTCTGCAGCGCTGGTTTGCCGAGCAGCAGATCCAGCCGCGAATCGTCGGGGAGTTCGATGACAGCGCCCTGATGCAGGCCTTCGGCCAATCGGGCAGCGGGATTTTCATCGGCCCAAGCGTGATTGCCGATGAAGTCAAACGCCAGTACGGCGTCGAGGTGATTGGCCAGACCGACGCGGTGACCGAGTCGTTCTATGCCATTTCCGTGGAACGCAAGGTCAAGCACCCCGGCATCGTGGCGATTACCGAAGGTGCCCGACGCGAGCTGTTTACCGCGCTATGACGCCTGGGCGCACGCTTCGCGCGGCTTGAGCGTCATCAAGACCATGGCGAGGAATACCGACAACAGAATGAACCCGGCAGCGGCAAATCCCAGAAAGCCAAGGCCGGCACTGTCGATCACTCGACCGCCGATCATCGCTCCGAGGCCGATCCCGAGGTTGGCCCCGGCGATATTCAGCGAGGCGGCAAAGGCTGGCGCTTCCGGTGCGGCCTTCATCAGGCGTACATGGCTGACCAGAAACAGCGCCGCCTGGGTGATACCCCAGATGCCCATGGCCACCGCCAGGCCCAGCGTCGAGTGGATATTCGGCACCAGCGAGACCATGCCGGCAATCATGAACGCGCAGAACAGCACGGACGCCCCCAACGGATGACGATCCACTGCACGCCCGCCCAGCGAATTGCCGATCAGCCCGACCGCACCGAAGCCCATCAGGCACCAGCCAACCACGGTGCCGTTAAAACCCGCCAGACGCTCGAGTATGTCGGCCAGATAGGTGTAGGCGGTGAACATGCCGCTGAATACCAGGATCGACAACAGCACATGGCCGAGCATCAGCGGGCTGCGCAGGATCTTGAACTGCGAGCTGAAGCTGACCTGGTGCTGATGCAGACTGGTTTTCGGCAGGTAAACAAACAGCAGCAAGGCCTTGGCAAAAGCGATCACCGCCAGAATCGCGAATGCACTGCGCCAGCCGAACGCATCGGAAATCAACGTGCCCACCGGGATGCCGAATACCGTGGCGCAGACGATGCCGAAGCCGATCTTGGCAATCGCACGGCCGGCGTAATCCGGGCCGACGATGTCCACCGCTGTCTCGCTGGCCAAGGCCCAGAACACCGGCAGGCCGAGGGCCGGGATCAA
This sequence comes from Pseudomonas sp. m6p, assembly GCF_055760375.1. Lineage (NCBI taxonomy): Bacteria > Pseudomonadati > Pseudomonadota > Gammaproteobacteria > Pseudomonadales > Pseudomonadaceae > Pseudomonas > Pseudomonas sp. m6p. Next base: position 1,450,942 of record NZ_CM147084.1, on the reverse strand, counting down.
GCGCGCAATGGCCATGACCCAGATGTTCGGCGCCAGCGCGGCAACGGTGTTGGCCAGGCCGAACATGATCAGAATGCTGATGAACAACTTGCGCCGCTCGAAGCGGGCGAAATAGGCGGTCAAAAACGGGCCGAACATCGCCACCGTGAAAGCGAACAGAGTCACCAGCAGACCCGCCTGCGGAATGGTTACCGCCAGATCTCGGGCAATGGCCGGCAACAGGCCGACGATGACGAATTCCGTGGTCAGCACCGTGAATCCGGCAGCGGACAACAGAAGAATGGGCAACAGCATGAGCAACTCCAGCAAAACGACGACACCAGCGAAGGCCGGAAGGCCCGCTGGCAACGATTAAAATGAGGATGGCGAATCTTAACAGAGTGTTTCAGCAGTGACTTGCATAAACCTGCCGACTTGCCGATCAATCCGGTGGCAGATCGTCACAGGCCTGAAGGATAACGCCTACGCTGTGATAAAGTCCGCGCCCTGAAAAACGTACACCCTGTTCAGCGCCCCGTTTAACAGCGTTGATCGCGCGTCAGCCCTTTCGGTTCGTGCCGGTGACCTGCCCCCTTGATGTACCACCGGTTTCACGCAACCTTGCACCCTATAAAAAATCAGAGATGCCGTTATGACCGCTTCATCCCCTTCTCTATTGCAACGCCTAAAAAACCTCAGCCTGGTCACGCAGATCCTGATCGGCCTGATTGCCGGTATCGCTCTGGCGCTGTTCGCCCCGGAAGCGGCGAAAGGCTCGGCGTTCATCGGCAAAGTGTTCGTCTCGGCACTGAAAGCCGTGGCCCCGATTCTGGTGTTCGTGCTGGTGATGGCGTCGATCGCCAACCACAAGCACGGCCAGGAAACCCACATCCGGCCGATCCTGTTCCTGTACCTGCTCGGCACTTTCGCTGCAGCCGTGGTTGCGGTGGTTGCCAGCATGGCGTTTCCCTCGCATCTGGTGCTGTCCACCGACAACGTGTCAGTCACCGCGCCGGGCGGCATTGCCGAAGTGCTGCAAAGCCTGCTGTTGAGCGTGGTCGACAACCCGGTCAGCGCGCTGATGAATGCCAACTTCATCGGCATTCTGGCCTGGGCGATCGGCATGGGCGTCGCGATTCGCCATGCCGGCGACACCACACGCGAGGTGCTGGGCGACCTGTCCAACGGCGTGACCGTGATCGTGCGCGTAGTGATTCGTTTCGCCCCACTGGGCATTTTCGGTCTGGTGGCGTCTACCCTCGCCACCTCGGGCTTCGGCGCGCTGATCGGTTATGCGCATCTGCTGGCCGTGCTGTTGGGCTGCATGCTGTTTGTGGCGCTGGTGATGAACCCGCTGATTGTGTTCTGGAAGCTGCGCCGCAACCCGTACCCGCTGACCCTCAAGTGCCTGCGCGAAAGCGGCATCACTGCCTTCTTCACCCGCAGTTCGGCAGCGAACATTCCGGTCAACCTGGAACTGAGCAAGCGCCTGGGCCTGCATGAAGACACTTACTCGGTATCGATCCCGCTGGGTGCGACCATCAACATGGCTGGCGCAGCGATCACCATCACCGTGCTGACCCTGGCTGCCGTGCACACGCTGGGGATTGCCGTGGACATCCCGACCGCGATCCTGCTCAGCGTCGTCGCGGCGATCTGTGCCTGTGGCGCCTCGGGCGTGGCCGGTGGCTCGCTGCTGCTGATTCCGCTGGCGTGCAGCCTGTTCGGCATTCCCAGCGAGATTGCCATGCAGGTGGTGGCGGTGGGTTTCATCATTGGTGTGCTGCAGGACTCGGCGGAAACAGCGCTGAATTCGTCCACTGATGTGCTGTTTACTGCCGCGGCTTGCTTGGGTGAAGAGGCGAAAGTTCAGCGCTCAGTCTAAAGATCAAAAGATCAAAAGATCAAAAGATCGCAGCCTGCGGCAGCTCCTACATGAGGAATGCGTTTCCCTGTAGGAGCTGCCGCAGGCTGCGATCTTTTGCTTTATCCAATAAGAAGCCCGCCAAGGCGTGAACCTTGCGGGCTTTTTTGTAGCTGGGTGTTTTAGTACGCGCCCATGTAATCGCGTTTACCCACTTCAACACCGTTGTGGCGCAGCAGCGCATAGGCAGTGGTGACGTGGAAGAAGAACTGCGGCAGACCGTAGCTCAGCAGGTAAGCCTGACCGCTGAAGCGCTTCTCTTTCGGCGTCCCCGGACGGGTCACGATCTCGATGCCTTCCTTGCCGTTGATCTGCTCCGGCTTGATCTCGCCGATGTAGGCCAGCACCTTGGCGATCAGCGCCTGCAGTTCGGCGAACGTGGTTTCAGTGTCGTCATACTTCGGGATTTCGACTTCGGCCAGACGCGAGGAAACGCCCTTGGCGAAGTCGACGGCGATCTGCACCTGACGCACCAGCGGGAACATGTCCGGGTACAGGCGCGCTTGCAGGAAGGCGTTCGGGTCGATGTTTTTCTCGGTGGCGTGGGCTTCAGCCTTTTTCAGGACATCGCTCAGGGCGTTGAGCATTTGTTGAAAAACCGGGACGGATGCGGCGTAAAGGGAAATGGTCATGGCAGTCTCGTGTGGTGGCTGGGTGGAACGTGGAGGCGATTATAGCCATGCTTGATGACCACACGGCTTGCCTTTTGTTAGCCAAGGATTAGGCTAGGCGCCTTCGACTGCTGAGGGAACGCGCGATGACCACCGAACTTGCAACCACCACCAACGAACCACGGCTCAACGCCACGGAAATCCGCATTCTGGGTTCGTTGATCGAAAAACAGGCCACCAGCCCGGAAACCTATCCGTTGACCCTCAATGCATTGGTGCTGGCCTGCAATCAGAAGACCAGCCGCGAGCCGGTGATGAACCTGACTCAGGGCCAGGTCGGCCAAAGTCTGCGGGCGCTGGAAAGCCACGGTTACACCAAACTGGTCATGGGCAGTCGCGCTGATCGCTGGGAGCATAAACTCGACAAGGCCCTGGAGCTGGTGCCGGCCCAAGTGATTCTCACCGGTTTGATGTTCTTGCGTGGCCCGCAGACAGTGAATGAGTTGCTGACCCGCAGCGGCCGCATGCACGATTTCGAAGATGCCGAGCAGGTGGTGCATCAGCTGGAGCGTCTGATCGCCCATGGGCTGGCGGTGTTGATCCCGCGTCAGGCCGGGCAACGCGAAGACCGCTACACCCATGCGCTGGGCGATCCGGCGGACATCGAGGCGATCCTGGCGGCGCGGCAGAATCCTGGGGAGCGCGCGACCAGCGGCGTTTCGGTCGAGCGCATCGAAGAGCTGGAAGCACGGATTGCCGCACTGGAAGAGCGCCTGGCGCGCCTCGAATAACCCCGAAATCCTACTGTGGGAACGAGCTTGCTTGCGAATGCGGTGTGTCATTTAGCAATGATGTGAATGACACATTGCATTCGCGAGCAAGCTCGCTCCCACAGGGGCTGCACCAAGACGAAGGTCTCTATTTACTCACCATCCCAGTAATCCACCCCATCCGCCTGCCGCGCCACGGCAACAAAACCTGATGCATTGCCCTCAGCATCAACCTTGAAGTTGTCCATCACTGCGTATTTGTTGGAATCCGGGTATTCGCAGATATCCGGTTGCTGCTGGGTGCTGACCGCCAGGTAACGCAGTTCCGCTTCGCTGGTATTGATGATCTGATGCGCCGTCTCCGGGCCGCCCGGCGGGCAGGCGATCACGTCGCCCGCGCGAATCGGAAAGCGTTCGGCCCCCAAGCGCACTTCACCCTCCCCGGCCACCACATAGAACATCTCTTCATTGACCCGGTGGCTGTGAAACGGACTGCCGCGCATGCCTGGCGGTAATGCGTACAGGCGATAACCGAGTTTTTGCGCGCCGAGTTGCTGGCCTACCCGCGCCATGCGCTGCAGATAACGCCCGGCGGTTTCGCCTTCCGGGGCCAGGGCTTCGGGCAAGGGTTCGAGTTCGACCTGATGCAGGTTGAGAATGGGTGGGTGCATGGCGGGCCTCGGTCACGGTTTTTGTGGGTGGCAAGTCTGGGCTGGCTGGGGAGGCAGTATAGGCATGGATGTCTGACTTGAGACCGTGGTGCATCCTTCGCGAGCAGGCTCGCTCCCACAGAGGATCTACAGCGAACACACAATCTGTGCATGACAAAAATTCAACTGTGGGAGCGAGCCTGCTCGCGAAGAGGCCCGCCCAGCCAGCACAACTCATCAGCTCCGGGCAAACGCCACCGCCGCCGCAAACTGCTCTTCACTCGGCCGCACCCCCGTGTACAGCACAAACTGCTCCAGCGCCTGGATCGCAATCACCTCCAGCCCGGTAATCACTTTCTTGCCCTCGGCCCGGCCGCGCACGATCAGCGGTGTTTCCGACGGAATCGCCACGACATCGAACACAATCCCGGCTGCCTGGATCACTTCAGGCTCAAACGCCAGTTGCCCCGCCTCCGGCCCGCCGTCCATGCCCACCGGTGTGACGTTGATCAGCATCTGCGGCCGCTCTTCGCCCAGCTCCGCCTGCCAGCGATAGCCAAGCGAGTCCGCCAGTGCCTGGCCGGCGCGCTCGTTACGCGCCACGATCAGTCCATTCTTGTAGCCACCATCACGCAGGGCGCTGGCCACGGCTTTGGCCATGCCGCCGCTGCCACGCAGGGCGAACGTCGAATCTTTCGGCACTGCGTGGGTTTCCAGCAATTGCGCGATGGCGATGTAATCAGTGTTATAGGCCTTGAGGTGACCGTGGGTGTTGACGATGGTGTTGATCGACTGGATCGCCGCCGCCGACGCATCCAGCTCATCGACCAGTGCGATGCACGCTTCCTTGAACGGCATCGACACGCCACAACCACGAATCCCCAGCGCACGAATGCCGCCGACAGCCCCCGGCAAATCCTGACTGCTGAACGCCTTGTAATAGAAGTTCAGGCCCAACTGCTCGTACAAATGGTTATGAAACCGCAGACCGAAATTCCCCGGGCGCCCCGACAGGGACATGCACAGCTGGGTGTCTTTGTTGGGATTCATCTGCATGAAACTTCTCCTTCAAACGGACTTTCGGATGGACGGAGTTAGCCATTCCATCGGGTTCTGAACGATCATAAGCGCCTGTCTGCAACGGACCGCGTGCCCCTTTGACCCACCGGTAAAGAAGCCGGTACAGACCTTACACAAAATTTACCCAGCGGCTGTGCTGATTTTCAGAATTTCGCTGTCATAGAAGTATCCCCGCGACAACTTTGGGCCTGGTGCAGGCCCGGACGCCGGGTCGAAGAACCGAGGAATTATCATGATTCGTAAACTCCCCATCGTGGCCTTGTTGATTGGTGCATTCGCGATCACAGGTCAGGCAGAAGCCCACGGCGGTGGCTGGCAGGGTCCGGCCGTGTTTGGTGCGATCGTCGGCTCGGCCATCATCGGCTCGGCACTGATCAACCAGGACCGGCCGGTCTACGTGCAACAGCCTGTTTACGCTCAACCGGCACCGGTTTATGTGCAACAACCGCCGCCACCGGTCTATTACCAGCCGGCCCCGGTTTACGTGCAACAACCGGTCTACGTGCCTGGCCCGGTCTACTACGGCCCACCACGCGGCTATTACGGCCGGCCACACGGCTACTACGGTGGCCCACGCTGGTAATCGCCAACAAACAGCCCTGCTTTATAGCGGGGCTTTTTTATGACCGTCGGTCGGGCAACGTCTGAAAAAATCTTGCCAAGGTCGCTGTGAGGATAGTTCCAGCGGCTAAAGTCGGCATGATGGACTTGACCGCTGGGGGCAAAACACAGAACGGTCATCGATTTGTCATGACGGAACCGCAATCTGAATCCGTCCGTAAACAACAGGTTGATAACAACAAGGACGACCCATGCCTACTCAAAATCCGCACCGCATCGTCGGCCTGTGCACTTCAAGCAAGGTGTACAGTGCGCTGACCGAACTCAAACACCTGGAAGGCCACCGCTGCGCCAAGTTCCTTTCGCTGCTGGCGGAGAACCTGGTGCACAAGGGCCTGCTCAACGAGCGCGAAGTGGTGCACATGCTCGACCAGGTTGTCGACTGACCCCGTCCTCACTGTTATCAATGACCACTATCGAAAGCGTTGATTGTCCCTGAGCACAGCGAATCCCTAAGGTAGCTCCACAGATTGATGGAGGTACTGGTCATGGCTCAGGTTCAAATCATGTCGGTCATCGGCAGCGCTGTTCCCGCATCGCTCAGAGCGTCGGGATTGCTCGCCTGCTGGTATCTGGTGCGCGACGGTGAGCCCATCAGCGGCCCGCTGACTTCGCTCCCGGCAGCGCAGGCACTGTCGCAGAAAATCGTCAGCGCGCCGTTCCACGCTTAAGGCAACTGGACTTTCGGTTTGGTCTCGATAAACAGCGCCCAGCTCGACATGAAGAGCGCCGCGATCAGCGGCCCGATCACGAAACCGTTGAGGCCGAACACTGCGAGGCCGCCGAGGGTCGAGATCAGGATCATGTAGTCGGGCATGCGCGTGTCTTTGCCGACCAGAATCGGGCGCAGCACGTTGTCCACCAGACCGATCACAAATACCCCGAACAGCCCCAATACCACGCCCTGCCAGATCATCCCGCTGAGCAGGAAGTACACCGCCACTGGTGCCCAGACGATTCCCGCGCCCACCGCCGGCAACAGCGACAGAAAGCCCATCAGCACCGCCCAGAGCAACGCGCTGGGGATGTCGAGAAACCAGAAAATCGCCCCGCCCAATGCGCCCTGAGTGACCGCCACCACCAGGTTGCCCTTCACCGTCGCACGTACCACACGGTTGAACTTCAACTGCAAACGGCGTTTGTGGGTCTCTTCCAGCGGCACTGCGGTGCGTACCTTGCGTACCAGTTCGGCGCCATCGCGAAGAAAGAAAAACAGCAGGTACAGCATGATGCCGAAGCTGACCACAAACTCGAATGTGCCCTGGCCGAAACTGAAGGCCTGACTGGCCAGCACCTGACTGCCCTGCATCGACGCCTTGACGATTTTCTCGCGCAGACCGTTGAGTTCGCCCATGCCGAAGCGATCGAGCAAATGCTGAAAGTAAGGGGGCAAGCTGTGTTTGAACTGTGCCAGGTAGGCACCGATGTCCAGTTGACCGCTTTCGATGTTGTTGTACACCGTCGCGCCTTCCTGAACCAACAGGATGCTGAGAATGATCACCGGAAGAATCGCGATCACCAGACAAATGCCCAGCGTGCAAAGCGCTGTCAGGTTGCGCTGCCAGCCGAATTTGAGCTGTAACTTGCGCTGCATCGGCGCAAACAGAATGCCGAGAATCACCGCCCAGAACACCGCACCGTAGAACGGCAGCAGAATCCAGATGAAGGCGACCGTCACCAACAGCAACAGCACGGTGAGGGATTTGAATTGCAGCGTTTTTTCGTTCATGTCCGATCCATGTCAGTCAGGCGTCACGCACGCCTCGAACCTTAGTCCACCGGGGCGCGCACGAGTGCCATCTTTGTTCATGGAGCATAGATCGCCTGGTAGAAGCAGCTCGCTGCACCTGATGCAGCGGGACCCTGTCATGGTGCCGGCGCGGCACAGATCAGTAGCACCCGCGCAAAGATAGATCCAGATCAATAAACCGCACTTGCCGCTGCACTACCCTGCCGCGCTTTTGCGACCGATGCCGCCATGATCCCTGAACTCCCCCTCGCCGCCCCGGAGCTGCTGGCCCCCGCCGGCACCCTGAAGAACATGCGTTATGCCTTCGCCTACGGCGCCGATGCGGTCTACGCCGGCCAGCCGCGCTACAGTCTGCGGGTGCGTAACAACGAGTTCGACCACGCCAACCTCGCCCTCGGTATTCGCGAAGCGCAGGCCCAGGGCAAGCGCTTCTACGTGGTGGTCAATATCGCCCCGCACAATGCCAAGCTGAAGACCTTCCTCAAGGACCTGGCGCCGGTGATCGAGATGGCGCCGGATGCCCTGATCATGTCCGACCCGGGCCTGATCATGCTGGTGCGCCGGCATTTTCCGCAGATGCCGATCCACCTTTCGGTGCAGGCCAACACGGTGAACTGGGCGAGCGTCGAGTTCTGGCAGCAACGAGGTCTGAGCCGGATCATCCTGTCGCGGGAATTGTCGCTGGAGGAAATCGCTGAAATCCGCGAACAGGTGCCGGGCATGGAACTGGAAGTGTTCGTCCACGGCGCCCTGTGCATGGCTTACTCCGGGCGCTGCCTGTTGTCGGGCTACATGAACAAGCGCGACGCCAACCAAGGCACCTGCACCAACGCCTGCCGCTGGAAATATTCTGCGCAGGAAGCCACGGAAAACCATCTCGGCGAGATCGTGCAGACCTTCCAGCCCGAGCCGACCCTGGGCATTGGCGCGCCGACCGATCAGGTGTTCCTGCTGCAGGAAGCCAATCGTCCCGACGAGTTGATGCCGGCGTTTGAAGACGAGCACGGCACCTACATCATGAACGCCAAGGATCTGCGCGCGGTGCAGCACGTCGAACGCTTGACGCGCATGGGCGTGCATTCGCTGAAGATCGAGGGTCGCACCAAGTCGCATTTCTATTGCGCACGCACCACCCAGGTTTATCGCCGGGCAATCGACGATGCCGTAGCCGGGCGCGAGTTTGATCGCAGCCTGATGACCGACCTCGAATCACTGGCCCAGCGCGGCTACACCGAAGGTTTCCTGCGCCGGCATGTGCATGACGAATACCAGAATTATCAGAACGGCAGCTCGGTGTCGGAACGTCAGCAATTCGTCGGCGAACTCACCGGTGAGCGCCGTGACCGGTTGGCCGAGGTCAAGGTGAAAAACCGGTTTGCACTGGGCGACCACCTGGAACTGATGACGCCCAAGGGCAATTTCCACTTTGATCTGCACCAGTTGCAGAGTGCCAAGGGTGAGGCGATCGAGGTGGCGCCTGGGGATGGGCACACGGTGTACCTGCCGATTCCGGATGCGGTGGATTTGCGCTTTGGGTTGCTGATGCGTGATGTAGCTGCCAATCCGGATTGAGGACACGGAACACCTTGTAGGTGTCACTGATCTTCAGCGACATCGCGGCCGCCATCGCTGGCAAGCCAGCTCCCACAGGGGTTGTGTTGAACACAAAATCCCATGCCACCAACAACTACTACGGGAGCGGGCTTGCCCGCGAAGAGGCCGGCATGAACAAAACACCTCGCCACTGACCGACCAAAAAAAACCCGGCTCCAGAGCCGGGTTTTTCACTACCGGCGATCATCAGACAACGGCGTCGGCTCATCCGCCGGCGGCACATCATCGTCCGCCGCCGGGTCCTTCCAGTCTTCCGGCCGATCGGCATCACTCAACGGATCGCGCCCGGGACTCATGCCCGGTGGCGCATCATGATCGGCCAGTGTCGGCTCATCCGTGCCGGGCACCGGACGGGTCGGATCGGTCGGCAGCACACCACCTTGAAACAGCAAATCATTAGCCATGACACACCTCACCAAGGAGGTCCGGAAAACCCGGGCCATACCGCTTGGAAGCAGGCCTGCGCAGGCCGTGCCATCGAGCAGACCAACGGCAATCAGCCCTGCGCACTGAAACGGTCGCGGCTGTTGGTCAGGTGCAGCCACATCGCCGCGCGCGCTGCGTCCGGGTCCTGGCGCTTGATCGCATTCAGGATCGCTTCGTGCTCCAGATGCGCCAACTGCCCCAGCTTGCTCAGATCCGCCGCCCCACGCTCGGCCGCGTTGAGCCGCTGACGCGGAATCATCGCGCTGCCCAGATGCTGCATGATTTCGCTGAAGCAGACGTTGCCGGTAGCTTCGGCGATCAGCAGATGAAAACGGCGATCCGCCTCGACGCAACTGTCGTTGCTGTCCAGCAGACGCTGATAGTCATCCAGCGCCTGGCGCATGTGCAGCAATTGCTGTTCGCTGCGCCGTTGCGCGGCCAATGCGGCGGCCTGAGTTTCCAGGCCCATGCGCAACTCAAGAATGCTGCGCACGCCGAGCGCGGTGTCGACATTCAGGCGCAAGCCCTGCTCGGCAGCGCGTTCGATGACGAAAGTGCCGATGCCGTGCCGCGTCTCCACCAGCCCTGACGCCTGCAACTTGGAAATCGCCTCGCGCACCACCGTGCGACTGACGCCATGCTCCTGAACGATAGCGTTCTCCGACGGCAGCTTGTCGCCGGGCGACATCTGGCCGAGCAGGATGCTCTGGGTGAGTTTCTCCACCAGATCATGGGCGAGGTTGTGCGCACGTTTGGGCGCGGGAGCGTCAAGGTCTACTTGCATGATCAATTCCGGTCATCGGGGCTTGCGGATCGTAGCACTGCGCGGTGGCTGACGAGATTGATTTTAGTCCTGGAACAGACACCAACTTGTATGACAACACTCAAGAAAACAGGAAATATGTGATTCCCGACAGACACAGGAACAAAGGCGGATAGCAGTTTCCTTAACACTGACGACCAACCATTCCTCCATAAAACCCCAACAAACATGGACAATTTGACAAAAAAGCAATAAAAAACCTGCCCGCCAGAAAAAATTGATCGCCACACCCCACTTGTAGGACAAAAAATCTCAGTTGTATGATGTCTAGCAACAACGCAGCACCCAGCCCTACCCCGCATAAAAATAATCAGTGGGAGAAAACCAAGTGAAAACCTCCGTCTCCGGGATCAACGAGGGCGTCGATTCGACACTCGCGTCCGCCATCTCGAAAGTGAAACGCCACGTCCTGCCGCTCTTCGTGATCATGTTCATCGTCAATTACATTGACCGGGTGAACATCGGTTTCGTCCGCACTCACATGGAACATGACCTGGGCATCGGGGCGGCCGCCTACGGCTTCGGCGCCGGTCTGTTCTTCATCGGGTACGCGCTATTCGAAGTGCCCTCCAACATGCTCCTGCAAAAAGTCGGCGCGCGTATCTGGCTGACCCGCATCATGCTCACCTGGGGCCTGGTCGCCGCCGGCATGGCATTCATCCAGAACGAAACGCACTTTTACATCCTGCGTTTTCTGCTTGGCGTGGCCGAGGCCGGATTCTTTCCCGGGGTGATCTACTACTTCACTCGCTGGCTACCCGGCGCCGAACGCGGCAAGGCCATCGCGATTTTCCTCAGTGGTTCGGCGGTGGCCTCGTTGATCTCCGGCCCATTGTCCGGCCTGCTGTTGCAGATCAACGGCCTGGGCATGCACGGCTGGCAATGGATGTATTTCATCGAGGGGATGTTCTCGGTCGGGCTGTGCGTGTTCGTCTGGTTCTGGCTCGACGCGAAACCCCACGACGCGAAATGGCTGACCCGCGCCGAACAGGACGCACTGGTCAACGCCATCGATGATGAACAGAAGGCCCGCGAAGCCGCGACGCCGATCCGCCCATCGATGGGCAAACTGCTCAAGGACCGGCAAATCATCCTGTTCTGCCTGATCTACTTTTTCATTCAGCTGACCATCTACGCCGCGACGTTCTGGCTGCCGAGCATCATCAAGAAAATGGGTGAGATGAGTGACTTCCAGGTCGGGCTGTTCAACTCGATCCCGTGGTTGCTGTCGATCGTCGGCATGTACGCCTTCGCCGCTTTCTCGGCCAAATGGAAGCACCAGCAGGCCTGGGTCGCCACCGCGTTGTTGATCGCCGCGGCGGGGATGTTCATGTCCACCACCGGCGGGCCGATTTTTGCCTTTGTCGCGATCTGTTTTGCCGCGCTCGGCTTCAAGTCCGCCTCGTCGTTGTTCTGGCCGATTCCGCAGGCGTATCTGGATGCGCGAATCGCCGCAGCGGTGATTGCGCTGATCAACTCGGTGGGCAACCTCGGCGGCTTCGTCGCGCCGACCACCTTCGGCCTGCTGGAACAACACACCGGCTCGATTCAGGGCGGCCTCTACGGTCTGGCCGCGACCTCGATCATCGCCGCGATCATCGTCTTCGCGGCCCGCACCACACCAAAACCTGCTGCTGACCTTGCCGTGGCCGAAGCCGCGCCGAAGCACGCCTGAATTCTGTCTGATTAGGATCAAAACCATGACTGCACACGACACCGCCAGAGCGCCGATCATCACCGACATGCAGGTGATTCCAGTGGCCGGCCACGACGGCATGCTGCTCAACCTGAGCGGCGCCCACGGGCCGTTTTTCACCCGCAATATCGTCATTCTCAAGGACAACGCCGGGCACACCGGCGTCGGTGAAGTCCCCGGTGGCGAGCGCATCCGCCAGACGCTGGAGGACGCTCGCAGCCTGGTACTCGGCAACCCGATCGGCAACTATCAGAAGATCCTCAATCAGGTGCGCCAGACCTTCGCCGAGCGTGACGCCGGCGGCCGTGGCCTGCAGACGTTCGACCTGCGCATCACCATTCACGCAGTGACCGGACTCGAGGCCGCCCTGCTCGACTTGCTCGGCCAACACCTCGACGTGCCGGTCGCGGCGCTGCTCGGCGAAGGCCAGCAGCGCGATCAAGTGAAGATGCTCGGTTATCTGTTTTACGTCGGTGACCAGCGCGAAACCAGCCTCGCCTACCGCAGCGAACCAGACGCCGATAACGACTGGTTCCGCGTCCGCCACGAGAAGGCCATGAGCGCCGAAGCGGTGGTGCGTCTGGCCGAAGCGGCCCAGGCAAAATACGGTTTCCAGGATTTCAAACTCAAGGGCGGCGTGCTCAGCGGTGATGCGGAAATCGAAGCCGTGACGGCACTGGCCGAACGTTTTCCCGAGGCGCGTATCACGCTTGATCCGAACGGTGCCTGGTCACTGAAGGAAGCGATCCGCCTGTGCCGCGATCAGCATCATGTGCTGGCTTATGCCGAAGACCCTTGCGGTGCGGAAAACGGTTACTCGGGGCGTGAAGTCATGGCCGAATTTCGCCGCGCCACCGGGCTGAAGACGGCGACCAATATGATCGCCACCGACTGGCGTGAAATGGGCCACGCCATTCAGCTGCAGTCGGTGGACATCCCGCTGGCCGACCCGCACTTCTGGACCATGCAAGGCTCGGTACGTGTCGCGCAGCTGTGCCATGAGTGGGGCCTGACCTGGGGCTCGCACTCCAACAACCACTTCGATATCTCTTTGGCGATGTTCACCCATGTCGCGGCCGCGGCACCGGGCGACATCACCGCCATCGACACGCACTGGATCTGGCAGGACGGCCAGCGCCTGACCCAGGCACCGCTGCAAATTGTCGACGGTTGCGTGCAAGTACCGCAGAAACCGGGGCTGGGCGTGGAGCTGGACATGGACCAAGTGGCCAAGGCTCATGAGCTGTATAAAGGCATGGGCCTCGGTGCGCGGGATGACAGCGTGGCGATGCAGTTTTTGATTCCGGGGTGGACGTTCGATAACAAGCGGCCGTGTCTGGTGCGCTGAACGCTGATCTGCAGTCCACTGCCGTCCCTGTGGGAGCGAGCCTGCTCGCGAATGCGGTAAAACAGCCAACATTTTTGTCGTCTGACACACCGCTTTCGCGAGCAGGCTCGCTCCCACAGGGGGATTTGTTTCAAGCCGAGAGGTGTACCAGCCACTGCTTGAAAGCCGTCATCGCCACCGTCTCCGGCCGTGACTGCAGGCGCGTCAGCCAATAACTGCCGGTGGTGATTTCAATCGCAAACGGCTGACGAATCACATCCGCCGCCAATTGCCGGGCGAACATCAGCGGCGGTGCCAGCGCTACGCCGCTGCCCTGCAGCGCGGCCTCCATCATCGCCAGCGACGAGTCGAACACGATGCTCTGCGGCGGCGCGGCGTGGGTCGCCAGACCGGCGGCTTGAAACCACTGCGGCCATTCATCGGTGCGATACGAGCGCAGCAAACGCTGCTGCAACAGGTCACCCGGGGATTGCAACTGCCGGGCAATTTCCGGCACGCACAACACCGACAGTGGCGCATCGAGCAAGCGCGTGGCCTCGATGCCATGCCACGCCCCGGCACCGAAACGAATCGCGTAATCCAGTCCTTCGGCGGCGACATCGACCCGGTTGTTGTGAGTCGACAGCCGCAAATCTATGAGCGGATGTTTCGCCTGGAAGTCTGCCAGCCGTGGCAGCAGCCAACCGACCGCAAAGGTTCCGACGGCTCCCACGGTCAGCATTTCCCGATACTGACCGCCGGCCAGCCGCTCAAGCAACTGCGCGATGTGATCGAACGAAGTGGTCAGAACGGGCAACAGAGTCTCCCCTTCACTGGTCAGCATCAGCCCACGGGGCAGGCGTTTGAACAGGGTGACGTTGAGTTGCGCCTCAAGGCTTTTGACCTGATGGCTCACCGCCGCCTGAGTCACGCATAACTCCACGGCGGCGCGGGTGAAGCTCAAATGACGCGCTGAAGCTTCAAAAGCGCGCAGTGCATTGAGCGGCAGTTGAGGTCGAATCATGCCCATTCCCAAATTTTTCTAATGGCTAATGCGAGATTTCATCGTTTGTCGATCATCGCCGGACTGCCTAAATTGACGGCGCTGATCAGTCGCCCAACAAGAAGATCGCCCGCAGTGTAGCGGGATATCACCCTCAACACTCATGGAGAGTGGGTCACACATGTCCTTCATCAACCCGAGAAAAGTCAATATCTGCAGCGCATTTGGCGTGATTTTCGCTGCTACCACGTGCATGGCCGCCACACCCAGCGACGAGCAATTGCAAGCCCTGGTTAATAAAGCCGTCGCCCCGGTGATGCAGCAACAACAGGTTCCGGGCCTGGCCGTGGCTGTCACCGTCCACGGCCAGCCGCATTACTTTAATTACGGCGTCGCCGCCAAGGACACCGGACAGAAAGTCAGCGAAAACACCCTGTTCGAAATCGGCTCGGTGAGCAAAACCTTCGCCGCGACCCTGGCGGGCTATGCGCAGGCGACGGGCAAACTGGAACTGTCGACCAAGGCCAGCCAGATCTGGCCAGAGCTCAAGGGCAGCGCCTTCGATGGCATCAGCGTGCTGCAACTGGGCACCTACAGCGCTGGTGGCCTGCCGCTGCAATTCCCTGACCAGTGGGATTCGGCGGAGAAGATGCTCGGCTATTACCAACAGTGGAAACCGAGCTTCCCGGCCGGTAGCCAGCGTCTTTACTCCAACCCGAGCCTGGGCCTGTTCGGCTATCTGGCCGCCAAGACTCTTGGCCAGCCCTATGATCAGGCGATGAGTGAAACCTTGCTGCCGAAACTGGGCCTGCAACACACCTACCTGCAAGTGCCGAAAGCGCAAATGAGCCTGTATGCACAGGGCTACGACAAGAACAACCAACCGGTGCGCGTCACCCCGGGCGCGATGGATGCGCAAGCCTATGGCGTGAAAACCAGCGCCGCCGACATGCTGCGTTACGTTCAGGCCAACCTGAAACCGGCAAGCCTCGATACTCCACTGCAACAAGCCATCGCCAACACCCACACCGGTTACTACAGCGTCGGTGACATGACTCAGGGCCTGGGTTGGGAGATGTACCGTTACCCGATCAGCCTCGACCGCTTGCTGGCCGGTAACAGTACGGAAATGGCCATGCAGCCGCATAAGGTGAAGTGGCTCAACCCGCCGCAACCGCAGGCGGATAATGTGCTGCTGAACAAAACCGGGTCTACGGGTGGCTTTGGCAGTTACGTGGCGTTTGTGCCGTCGAAGGATGTCGGCGTGGTGATTCTGGCGAACAAAAACTTTCCGATTCCGGAGCGGGTGAAGATTGCTCACACGATCCTCAGCGCTTTGGCCGACTGAAAATCAAATGATCGCCGCCTGCGGCAGCTCCTGCACCGGCCCCATGTAGGAGCTGCCGCAGGCTGCGATCTTTTTGGCGGACAATAAAAATGGGCGACCTGTAGAGGTCGCCCATTTTTTGATTCAGGCCATGCCATCAATCATCCGGCATTTCCGGTGGTTTGCTCGGTTTCGCCGGTTTGCTCGCCTTGGCACCCTTCTCGCCTTTCTTGGCTGCCGGCTCGGCTGTGGTGGCCTTGGTTTCAGCGACCGTTGGTGCGCTGATTTCCTTTTCGCTGGCCGGCAGTGCATCGACGGTATCGAAGATTTTCTTCAGGTCCACCGATTTCGCTTCATCGCCCGAGGCCGAGAGTTTGGTCTCGCCATCCTTGCCCAGCAGGAACACTTTCGGGTACGCCCCGGCGCCGAGCTTCAACGAACGCAACAGGGCCATGGTGTCCTGCTGCCCAAGGTCCTTGCCATCAAGCTGACCGGCCATATTGAGGATGGTGTAGACCTTGATGTTGCGGTCAGTCACACCTTTCTTGTTCGCCGGATCTTCCAGCGACTTTTTCAACCCCACCCACACGGGGTCGACGGTGCTTTGGGCGATCACGATCAACGGTCGGGCCCGTCCCATATCCCCGGCTATGGGCGAATCGTTGTCAGCGGCGAACAAGGGACCGGCAATCGCCAGCAAGAGTGTCAGGGTCAGTGACCTGATGAGCATGCGCATCTCCTTTTGATATCCACGCTCTAATGATTGCGCATCGCGGCGATTGTTCCGGACCTGTGCCCGGCAAATATGTTTCGCCTTGTCAGAAGCTTAGGTCAGCCGCGTCATTGCGCAACCGCATCGGCGTAATCGTGACGCGCATTTGATTACGTTTTGTGAGCGCATTAGGCTGGCTGTTCCGCCCATGAAAAGGAGTTCAGCCCATGCACATCGACTACCTGTGTGATCACCCGCATTTGATTGAGGAACTGGCCGAACTCAATTTCAAGGAATGGGGCGAATTCCGCGACGGCGATACCCTTGAGGCTCGTACCGAACGGATGCGCGCCGCCTGCGGCAAGGGTGCGGTTCCCAGCGTGGTGGTGGCCATTGAAGACGGCCGATTGCTCGGTGGCGCGCTGTTGATCGACAGCGACATGAAGATCCGCCCGCAACTGACGCCGTGGCTGGCGGGGGTTTATGTGAAGGCTGAAGATCGCGGACGCGGAATTGCTTCGCAACTGGTCAAACGTATTGTTGAAGAAGCCAGAGCGTTGGGCGTACAGACGTTGTATCTGTACACCGATGCGGCGCAAACACTGTATGCGGGGTTGGGTTGGGAGGTGGTCGAGGATCTGGTCTACGAGGATTTGCCGGTGACCGTCATGAAATTCAACATCCTTCATACCCCAGTGTAGGAGCTGCCGCAGGCTGCGATCTTTTGATCTTGATTGTAAAAACGAAGATCAAAAGATCGCAGCCTGCGGCAGCTCCTACATCAGAACGCCAGTTTATAGCCGATCAACAGCAACATGGTCGCCAGACACGGGCGCAGCAATTCATCGGAAATGCGCCCGGTCAAGTGGCTGCCCAGCCAGATGCCCGGCAGCGAACCCATCAGCAGGAAACCCAGCACGCCCCAATCCATGTTGCCCATGCTCGCGTGGCCAAGACCTGCAACCAGGGTCAGCGGCACAGCGTGGGCAATTTCGGTGCCGACCAGACGCCGGGTTGGCAGCAGTGGATAGAGAATGAACAACGCAACCGTGCCGAGGGCGCCGGCGCCGATCGAGGTCAGGGCGACCATGGTGCCGAGGATCAGACCGGTGATCACGGTCATTACGTTCAGGCGCGCGCCGCTCGGGTTGTAGTTGCCGCCCGCACGGTTATGGGCGAATTCCAGCAGGCGCTTCTTGAACAGAATCGCCAGCGCGGTGGCGAACAACACCCAGCCCAAGGCTTGCTTGATGATCGCGTTCATCGCCTCGGGCGCGGTGTGCAGACTGCTGAGAAACCACAAGGTCAAGGCGACTGCCGGCACGCTGCCAAGGGTCAGCCAACCGGTGATCGCCCAATCGATGTTGTTGTTCTTCTTGTGAACCAGCACGCCACTGGATTTGGTGATGGCCGCGTACAACAGGTCAGTGCCCACCGCGGTTGCCGGGTTGATACCGAACCACAGCAGGATCGGCGTCATCAACGAACCGCCGCCGACACCGGTCATGCCGACAATAAAACCCACCACCAGCCCGGCGATGACCAGGCCGAAATTTGCCAATTCCATTAAGACGTCCAGAAAAACGACAGGAAAAATCTGGCCCGCAGCATAGCGATTTTTCATATAACCACATATATCAATGCGGTCTATCGTTATGCCCGATTCCTACATCTAACACTGTAGGAGCTGCCGGAGGCTGCGATCTTTTGATCTTGATTAAAAGACAAAATCAAAAGATCGCAGCCTCCGGCAGCTCCTACAGTGGAGGTGTGGTTCAGTGCTGGCGCCGGCCCGGTTTGAAACTGTGATGCCGGTTGATCCACACCGTCGCCAGCGCAATCAGCGACAGGATCAACAGCGCCCACGGAAACGACATCGCTCCCGCCCGATCCAGCAGCAACCCGCCAAACAGGCCGCCGCCGGCAATTGCCACGTTCCAGGACGTGGTGAGCATTGCCTGCACCACGTCCACATGCTCGCCGGCCGAATCCGCCGCAGCCGTCAGCAGCAACGTCGCCGAGCCGCCGAATGACAGACCCCACACCGCCATACAGGTGTAGATCAGCCACGGCGACGGAGACATCAACGCCAGCACCAGTGCAGTCACGGCAAACACCGCGAGGCTGATCAGGGTCAGCCAGCGCAGCCAGCGATCCACCAGCACGCCGATGATCCAGATTCCGACCAGCGAACACAGACCAAACACCAGCAGCACCAGATCGACACGCTCGGCCAGCCCGGCCTGCATCAGGAAAGGCGCAATGTAGGTGTAAAGAATGTTGTGCCCGAGCATCCAGGTCAGCACCACGAACAGCACCGGCCGCACGCCCGGCAGGCGCAATGACTGCAGCAACGGCAGGCGTTCGGCGCTGGACTGGCCCGGACGATCAGGCACCGCCAGCACAATCCACGCCGCCAGTACCAATGCGAGCGCCGACATTATTCCGAACGACGCACGCCAACCGATCAGATTGCCCAGCCACGTCCCCGCCGGGGTGCCCAGCGACAGCGCCACCGGGGTGCCCAGCATGGCGATTGCCAACGCCCGTCCTTGCTGATGCACCGGCACGATCCCGCGGGCGTAACCGGCCATGATGCCCCACGACAGTCCTGCGGCCATCCCGGCGAGAAACCGCGACGCGAGGGTCAGGCCGTAATGGCTGGAGAACGTGGTGATGGTGTTGAACAGCAGGAAACCACCGACCGTCATCAGCAGCACCCGGCGCCGTGGCCAGCCCCGGGTGGCCACGGTCAACGGAATCGCCGCGACAATCGAACCCAGCGCATACAGCGTCACCAGTTGCCCGGCGAGCACTTCACTGACGCCGAGCCCGGCGCCGATCTGCGGCAGCAGCCCGGCCGGCAGGGTCTCGGTGAGGATGGCGATGAAGCCGGTCATGGCGAACGCCAGCAACGCGGCGTACGGCAGTTTTTCTGTACGGGCGACGCGGTCGATGCGGTTGAAGTCGGTGCTTGCGGAGTCGGTCATGACAGGTGCAGCTCCCTTTGAGTCAAATGTGACGGAGGATTGTATACAACCTATCCATCATGACTGACAACACTTCCCTGTAGGAGCTGCCGCAGGCTGCGATCTTTTGATCTTGATCTTAGAAAACAAAATCAAAAGATCGCAGCCTGCGGCAGCTCCTACAGGGATTACTGCACCGGGAGGAAATTCAGAAACAGCAGGCTCTGCGCGTAATTCAGGCCAATACGCCGGTAACGCTCGTCGAGCATCTGCGTCAGCAAGTCGAGCCGCGCGACGATCTTGCCGAATTCGGTGGCGAAGCTCAGGTTGCTGCCCTCCTCCGAGATTTCATTGGAGAACAGCAGCGGCTGGCCTTCCTTGTTCTGCCGCTGGGCCAGAATCCACGTGGCTTTCTCGATATTGCGCGCGGCGTTGTAGACGAAGGTCGGGTTGATTGCATCGGTCATGTAGAACTCGATGCGATTGCCGTGGGCGGTGACCAGCATGCTGCCGATGGCATAGATGAAGGCGCCGACCCGATCCCCGAGAAACTCCGGACTCATCGCATAGCTGAGCGCCGCCAGATCTTTGCGCCCGCCCAACACCGGTAACGGTTGCTGCTGCTCGACCGCCAGGCGCACCTGTTTCACCGCCGTGTTGATGTCGAGGAAGCCCGACTTGCGCAGTTCTTCCGGGTTGCGCAAATACAGCTTGCCCATCAACCGATAAAGGCTGTTGAGGTTGTCGCGCATCGCCAACGTGGCCATGCGATCGACGCTGGTCTGCAGGAATTCCTGCGGTTGACCGTCACGCATCTGAGCGATGAAACCGTTGCCGGTCTGGTGCGTGCAACCGCTGACAAACAGCGATGACAGACAGGCCAGCAGCAGACATGGGCGGCGAACAAATCGGATGATCGGGTGAAAAGCTCTCGGCATGGATTCTCGAACGGGCACATTCCTGCGCGGCGGGCGTCGCCGCATCCTGGCCATGGATAGAGCCGGCAATTGCAAAAAAGTGCAGTGGCGGATCTGCCCGGTTGATTGGCGGCGAATGAGCGCCAAGCTAATTAGTCAGTCTTTATTGTTGAAATACACGTTCAATCAGCTATAAATCTTTTCCACACGCGAAAATAGATTGACTAGTGCCGTGTAGGAGCTGCCGAAGGCTGCGATCTTTTGATCTTGATCCTGAAAAACAAAAGTCAAAAGATCGCAGCCTTCGGCAGCTCCTACAGGGGAATTGTGGTGTTTTGAAAACAACAACAAAAAGGAAGGTCAACCATGCTTCAATCCCGACACCTGCTCTCCGGCCTCGGACTGTCCCTGATGATCGCCACCCTCTCCGCCAACGCGGCCGGCCTCAGCGCCGAACACAAAGCCTTTGGCAAAACCAATGACGGCACGCCCGTCGAGCAATACATCCTGCGCAACAGCCACGGCATGCAGGCGACCGTCATCACCTACGGCGCCACCTTGCAATCGCTGCTGGTGCCGGACAAGCACGGCAAAGCCGCTGACGTGGTGCTCGGTTTCGACGATGTTCAGGGTTACCAGAAAGGCACGGCGTATTTCGGCGCGACCATCGGCCGTTTCGGCAATCGCTTGGCCGAGGGTGCATTCGAACTCGACGGCAAGCGCTATCAAGTGCCGCAGAACGACAAGTCCAACGCCTTGCATGGCGGTACTCAGGGTTTCGACAAGAAAGTCTGGAAAGCGCAGGAAACCAAGGATAAGGATTCAGTCGGCGTGACCCTCACCTATCTGTCGGCGGACGGTGAAATGGGCTTCCCCGGCAATCTCACCACCGAAGTGACCTATCGCCTGACCGACAACAACGAGTTGCGCATCGACTACAAGGCCAGCACCGATAAACCGACGGTGCTCAACCTGACCAACCACAGCTACTTCAACCTCGCCGGTGCCGGCAATGGCGACATCCTCAAGCAGGTGGCCACCTTGCACGCCAGCCATTACACCCCGGTCACCGGCAAGCTGATCCCGACCGGCGAACTGGCGCCCGTGGCCGGCACGCCGATGGATTTCACCCAGCCCACTGCCATCGGCACCCACATCAAGGCTGATCACCCGCAGCTGAAATTCGCCGAACCGAAACAGGGCGGCTTTGATTTCAACTGGGTGCTGGACACAAAAGGTGATGTGAGCAAAGTTGCCGCCGAGGTCAGTGATCCGCAATCCGGACGGCATCTGCAGCTGTTCACCAGCGAGCCGGGCGTGCAGTTCTACACCAGCAACTTCCTCGACGGCACGGTCAAAGGCAAGGGCGGCAAGGTCTATCCGCACTGGGGCGCGTTTACCCTGGAAACGCAGCACTATCCGGATGCGCCGAATCAGCCGGACTTCCCAAGTACGCGTCTCGATCCGGGGCAGACTTACAACCACAGTGTGGTGTTGAAGTTCTCCGCTAAATAGCACCGGCCTTGTGGTGAGGGGATTTATCCCCGATGGGTTGCGCAGCAACCCTGCTTCTTGGGGGCGCTACGCGCCCATCGGGGATAAATCCCCTCGCCACAGGTTCATCGCCCTCCATTGGAACCCCTGCGCTATCCTGCTGCCCACTAAGGTATGACCATCAGCACAGGAGGTTTGAATGCGTACCCTTGAACTGGCAGGCGTGCAGGTTCCAGTGATCGGCCAAGGCACCTGGCGCATGGGCGAAGACCGCTCGGCGCACTCGCGTGAAGTGTCCGCGCTGCGCCAAGGCATCGAACTGGGCATGACCCTTATCGACACCGCAGAAATGTACGCCGAAGGCGGTGCCGAATCTGTCGTCGGCGAAGCCATCGCGGGCCTGCGCGACCAAGTGTTTCTGGTGAGCAAGGTCTACCCGCACAACGCCAGCCGCAAAGGCATTCCGCAAGCCTGCGAGCGCAGTCTGCGCCGGCTCGACACCGATTACATCGACCTCTATCTGCTGCATTGGCGCGGCCAGTATCCGCTGGAAGAAACCGTCGAAGCCTTCGAACGCCTGCGTTCGGACGGCAAGATCGGCCGTTGGGGCGTGTCGAATTTCGACGTCGATGACCTCGAAGAACTGGCCAACCCGGCCTGCGCGACCAATCAGGTGCTGTACAACCTGGAAGAGCGCGGCGTCGAATTCGATCTGCTGCCATGGTGCCAACAGCAACGCATGCCATTGATGGCGTACTGCCCGATCGGTCAGGGCGGTGCGATGCTGGCCGAACCGGTACTCAAGCAGATTGCCACTCGTCACAAGGTGACCCCGGCACAGGTTTCACTGGCGTGGATTCTGCGCCAGGATGGTGTGATTGCGATTCCCAAGGCTGTGCGACCGGAACACGTGCAACTCAATGCACAAGCGGCGCAGTTGCAACTGGATGCCGGGGATCTGGCGGCGCTGGACCAGGTATTCAAAGCGCCACAACGCAAGCAGCGGCTGGCGATGGTCTGAGTCGCTGGCTGCTGGCGAGGTCTTCGTCATGAGAAGCACTGATCAGTACGACCCGTTCAACCTGCAGCGTTTCGTCCAGGCGCAGGATCCGGTGTTCGAACGGGTCCAGCGTGAGCTCAGCGAGGGGCGCAAGCGCAGCCACTGGATGTGGTTTGTGTTCCCGCAGTTCGCCGGGCTGGGTGGCAGTGAAATGTCTCGACGCTTCGCCATTCAGTCTGCCGAAGAGGCGCGGGCCTATCTGGCCCACGATTTGCTCGGTGCACGGCTGCGCACCTGCACGCAACTGGTGCTGAACATCCGTCAGCGCTCGATAGCCGAGATTTTCGGCCACCCCGACGACCTGAAATTCCACTCCTCGATGACCCTGTTTGCGCAGTTCAGCGCCGACGACTGCCCGTTCGCTCAGGCACTGGAGCGCTACTTCCACGGCATCCTCGACGAATGGACCCTGCAACTGCTGGACTCAAAACAGGCCTAGTTGGCCCCCGATCAGGGTTGAAAAATCGTCGTCGACAAACGGCAGAATCGCATCCGCCACCGGTTGTAGCTGGCGGGTGATGTAGTGGTCGTAGTCGATCGCGGCGCGGCGCACTTCCAGCGGTTCCGGCCCGGCCAGGGTGATGACGTAACTGATCCAGCCGCCATTCTGGTACTGCCGTGGGCGCCCGTGCTGCGCGTTGTAATCATCGGCCAGTCGTGCCGCCCGCACATGCGGCGGCACGTTACGTTCGTAGTCATCAAGAGTGCGGCGCAGGCGCTTGCGGTAGACCAGTCGTTCATCGAACTCGCCGGCCAGGGTTTTGCGCACGTAATCACGCACGTAATCCTGATACGGCTTGCGCTGGAAGATCCGTTCGTAGAGTTCCTGCTGGAACTGCCGGGCCAGCAGTGACCAGTCGGTGCGCACGGTTTCCAGGCCCTTGTAGACCATTTCTTCGCTGCCATCAGCGCGGGTCACCAGTCCGGCGTAGCGTTTCTTGCTGCCCTCCTCGGCGCCGCGAATGGTCGGCATCAGAAAGCGTTTGTAGTGGGTTTCGTACTGCAATTCGAGGGCGCTTTGCAGGCCGTATTCTTCCCGCACGTGCTCGCGCCACCAGTCGTTGACGTGCTTGACCAGCGCTTGGCCGATCTGCGCCGCCTCCTCCTGACCGTGAGGCCGGCGCAGCCAGACGAAGGTCGAATCGGTGTCGCCATAGATCACCGCATGGCCCTGCGCTTCGATCAGTTGACGGGTGCGCAGCATGATCTCGTGGCCGCGCAAGGTAATCGACGACGCCAGACGCGTATCGAAAAACCGGCAGCCGCTGGAACCGAGCACGCCGTAGAACGCGTTCATGATGATCTTCAGCGCCTGCGACAGTGGCGCGTTGTGCTCGCGTTTGGCGGTCTCGCGACCTTCGGCGACCCTCGCGACAATCGACGGCAAGCAATGCCGGGTGCGCGAGAAACGCGCGCCGCGAAAACCCGGAACCGAATCGGCATCGTCCGGGTGCTGCAAACCTTCGATCAGCCCCACCGGGTCGATCAGAAAGGTGCGGATGATCGACGGGTACAGGCTCTTGTAATCGAGCACCAGTACCGACTCGTACAGCCCTGGCTGTGAATCCATGACGAAGCCGCCCGGGCTGGCCTGCGGTGGATTGGTGCCCAGGTTGGGCGCTACGAAACCCTGGCGATGCATCAGCGGCATATACAAGTGGGTGAACGCCGCCACCGAGCCGCCGCTGCGGTCCGCCGGCAGACCAGTGACGCTGGCGCGTTCGAGCAAAAACGTCAGCAGTTCGGTCTTGGCGAAGATCCGCGTGACCAGTTCGCAGTCCTTGAGGTTGTACTTGGCCAGCGCCGGTTTGTCCTCGGCGAACATGCGGTTGATTTCGTCCATGCGCTGGTACGGGTTGTCGATCGCCTTGCCCTCGCCAAGCAGGGTCTGGGCGACGTTTTCCAGGCTGAACGAAGGGAAACTCCAGGTCGCCGAACGCAGCGATTCGATGCCATCGATGATCAGCCGCCCTGCTGCCGAGGCAAAGTAGTGCGTGCGGCTGCCGTGTTCGCGCCACTGCATCTCTTCACCGCCACGGCCGATTTTCAGCGGCACGCCGAGGCGCCGCGCGTGTTCGTGGAGGATGCGCAGGTCGAACTGCACGACATTCCAGCCGATGATCGCGTCGGGGTCATGCCGGGCGAACCAGTCGTTGAGCTTTTTGAGAAGGACGGTGCGTGAGTCGCAGTATTCAAGGTCGAAGTCGACCATGCTCGCATCACCGTTCGGTGCGCCGAGCATGTACACCTGACGCTGGCCGCAGCCTTCCAGGGCAATGGAATACAGCTCGCCGGTTTCGGTGGTTTCGATATCCAGCGAGACCAGCCGCAGTTGCGGTCGGTAGTTGGGTTCGGGTTTCAGTTGGGCATTGAGCAAGACGCCGTCGTCATCGGCACTGCCACTGAACAGCACCGGCGCGGTGATGAAGCGCTCCATCAGGTAGCGTTCCGGCGGACGCACGTCGGCTTCAAAGACGTCGACCCCGGCGCGGTTGAGCGCGGTTTCCAGGCGCATCAATTGACCGTGTTGCTGGCAATACAGGCCCAGCACCGGGCGATGTTCGAAATCCTGCAGGGCCAGCGGGCGCAGTTCGACATTCTTTTCATCGTGCAGCAGACGTTCGGCCGCTTCGCGTTGTGCAGCGGGGATAAACGCCACTGACGTCTGCGGCGCCAGACGCACACGGCGCGGCCCGGCGTCGGTCGCCAGCCAGAACTCGACTTCGGTGCCGGCCGGGGTGTCGCGCCAATGCCGGGTCAGGACGAAGCCCTGCTGTAAATCCACCACTGCAACCTCAGGAATTGAATCAGAGGGGCATTCTACGCTGCCATTCACGGGATAACCCCATTCCCTGTGGCGAGGGGATTTATCCCCGATGGCCTGCGTAGCAGGCCCAAAGCCATCCAGTGATATATGTCAGAAAAATCCGGCTTCATGAGTTTGGGGCTACTTCGCAGCCCATCGGGGATAAATCCCCTCACCACAAGGTTTCCCTTCGCGCAGGCTCAGGGGTAGGTATTTTCGGCAAATGACGTTTTTTGCGTGCTATCTGCCGCTTTGCCACCTTGCCCTGCACGCCAGCGTCTACGATGCTTGGAGAACAACGACAACACCTGAGTAACCACCATGAAGACCGTCGCCCAACTGCTCAAGCTCAAAGATCAGAAAAATCAGGAAGTGCATCAGATCAAACCCGATCACATGGTGCTCGAAGCGCTGATGAAGATGGCCGAAAAAAACGTCGGGGCCCTGTTGGTGGTGGAAGACGAAAAAGTGGTCGGCATCATCAGTGAGCGTGATTACGCGCGCAAACTGGTACTGCACGGGCGCTCCTCGGTCGGTACACCGGTGCGCGACATCATGGTCAAGGATGTCATCACCGTGGACACCCACCAGACCGTCGACACCTGCCTGGGCATCATGTCCGACAGACGCCTGCGCCACTTGCCGGTGGTGGAGAACGGCAAACTGATCGGCTTGCTGTCGATCGGCGACCTGGTGAAAGAGGCGATTGCCGAACAGGCCGAGCTGATCAAGCAGCTGGAGCAGTACATTCGCGGGGAATAAGTCCCTCCCTCCTTTAGGAGTGAGCCCTGTGGTGAGGGGATTTATCCCCGATGAACTGCGTAGCGGTCCCGGCTTTTTTGGGGGTGCTTCGTGCCACATCGGGGATAAATCCCCTCACTACAGGATCTTGTGGTGGTCAAACCGGCCAATGCCGGGCAAACACCGGCGCCAGCACCGGGTGCCGGTCAATGCGCTGCAACCACGCGTAGAACCCGGGGCGGGTCTGACGCAGGTGCTCGCGACTCCCCGACCAGCGCGTCACCACCGCTGCCAGCACGTCCAGTGCGCCGGGCGTCTCGTCGTCCAGGTACAACTCGGCGGAAAACTGGTCGGCAAACACTTCCCAACTCCAGTGCAAGCGCTCGCGGGCACCGGCCATCAGATTCTGTCGTGAGGCTTCGTCCGGCATCACCAGCCAGCGTTCGGGGTAATCGATGACGCCGATGGCCGCGTAGCAATTGCTTGCGATGTAGACCATGCCGCGAATCGCCTGATCGCGATCAGTGGCCTCGGCCGGCAACAGGCCGAATCCGGGAAAGCGCAAGCCCAGGTGAATCAGAATCGCCACACTCTCGGTGATCGCACTGCCATCGGGCAACTGCAGGGTCGGCACCTGTTTCAGTGGATTGAGGCGCGCCAGGGCTTCGGCCGCCTCGCTCGAAGCTTCGATATCGATGAAGCGATAGGCGATCTGGCATAACTCCAGCGCTGCTTCGATGGCTGCAGCACCCGAATTGCGATGTCCGTACAGTTGATACATGCCCCCTCCTCGATCTCGACGGATCTGTGTAGCCCTATTTATAGCGGGTGTATCGGCTTTGGCACGTTTTTCCCATGCATTCGCGACTTGCGAATTCAAACCCCGCAAAACCGCGCTGGCGGTGCCCATCCCGCACCAAGAGCAATCATCGAACGCTATCCGCGTTCTTGTAAGGTGCGATACCGGACCAAAAGTTCGCGTATCCGAACTGGCAACAAGGAGGTCACTGCGTGAATCTTCAATCGTTCTGCCGTTTCACGGCCTGTTTATATCCATCCGCGCAATGTCGAGTTCACCTGAACAGTACCGGCCATCCGCGAATTTACGTCATTACCTGAACCTGACAAACGACCACTGTGTTGGCGCTGAATAATGTGCCGACAGCAGCGTGTTATTTATTTTTTAAATAAGACCCATGAAGTTATTGCGCAAGCACTGCGTCAATCAACGATTGCCGAATTGTCGAACAATAATTTCAACTGATTTTTTAATTGCACCAAAAGCGTTCCTGCGCACGCAACTAACGCAGATCCGAAATACTGATTTCATTTAAACAAAAACAAGGAACATGCGCCGTGACCCGCTAAAACATTGACCCGCACCAAATCAGTCCGTCGCGCACCATCAAGCGCCTGGGCGGACCCGAGCTCAGCGGCTCTATCTGGCTAATCCGGCCGATACAGCGCCCGGTCTGACTCGCCTGCAAAAAAGCCCCGGCGTTCGGGGCCGCGGACAGTCATGCACTAAAGAAAACCGGGACATTCTGTAAAACTTATATAAATGCGACATGAGTAACAGCCATGAAATAACCGCGCTACATTTCAGCAATATTTGGCACAGCGGTTGCAAAATGAATCACGACCATTGAAACAATCCATACCGATACAGAACAACACCAGGGAATGGCGAATGAACAAACGAAGTCATTGGCGTTAAACCAGTAAGCCTGCACAAGCCTATTCAATAGATAGTTCAACTATCGGCTTGCTTACACCCAAAAGAAAGTTACACCCACCCACTCGAACATCACCGAAATGTTCGGACGGCACCTTATTGCCCTTCATCAACCCGAGGGAGCTTTAATGAACGATGCGGTAAAGCACAGAACCCTGCCGGGGTCGTTACGGGAAGCGCCAATCCCGCTGTCACCGGACAGGCCAGCCTTCACGGCCAATACCTCGCAACCCGGCGGGTTGAACAAACAGCAAATGCTGTTGCTGGTGGCGGTATCGGCGCTGATACACGGCGGCGCCTGGTGGTTTTTCCAGCAGACCCGGCCCGAGCCACTGCCGACTCCGCCGCAGATTCCGGAAATGACCGTCGAGTTGACCAGCCCGACGCCGCCGGCACCGCCCACACCGGAACCGCCACCGCCACCGCCGCCCCCTCCACCTCCGGAACCGGAACAACCGGTGGAAGACGAAGATGCGGTCAAGCCACCGCCAAAACCGGTGGAAAAACCCAAGCCGATCGAAAAACCGAAACCGGTCGAGAAGCCCAAACCGGTGAAGAAAGTCGAGCCGCCGAAAGCTCCGCCCACCCCGGCACAACCGGCCGCTCCCGCTGCGCCGGTGACACCGAGCGCGCCACCGGCCCCGGCCGCCGCGCCTGGCCCGGTCAAGGAATCGGCAGCGATTTCCGGCCTTGCCAGCCTTGGCAACCCGCCGCCGGAATACCCGTCGCTGGCGCTGCGGCGCAATTGGGAAGGCAGTGTGGTGCTGCGCATTCAGGTGCTGGCCAACGGTCGCGCCGGCTCGGTGACAGTGACCAAGTCCAGCGGCAAGCCGCAACTGGATGACGCCGCCGTCGCGGCGGTAAAGAACTGGAAGTTCATTCCGGCCAAACGCGGTGACACGCCGATTGACGGCTTCGCCACCCAAACCATCGATTTCAAATTGCCGCAATAACGGCACAACCCGACGAACTCACAACCGACTTAATGCAAGCGAGGTGTAGCGATGAACAATTCACTGTCTTCGATGATTGTCCCCGGTGTGCTCTGGGGCCTGGTGCTGTTTTCCGTGGTCAGCTGGGCGATCCTGCTGGTCAAGTCGGCGCAATACCTGCGCCAGAAAGCCCAGAACAAACAGTTCAGCAAAGCCTTCTGGGGGGCACCGGATCTGCTCACCGCTGCCGAACACGCCAGCCAGTATCCGGGCTCGCTGGCGCGCATCGCCAGCAGCGGTTTCGAAGCCTTGCTGGTGGAAGAATCGCCGCGTACCACGCAACAACTGGCGCACACCATCAACCGTTCGGATCGCCTGGAACGCAACCTGCGCCAGCAGATCCAGAAAGAACGCCGCTCGCTGGAAAACGGCCAGGCGATCCTCGCCAGTATCGGCAGCACCGCGCCGTTCATTGGTCTGTTCGGCACCGTGTGGGGGATCATGGAAGCCCTGCAAAGCATCGGCGAAACCGGTTCGGCGAGCCTTGAAGCGGTCGCCGGCCCGATCGGTCACGCGCTGATCGCCACTGGCGTCGGGATCGCCGTCGCGGTCCCGGCGGTGCTGATTTACAACTTCTTTCTGCGCCGCCTGAAACTGGCCTCGGCAGACATGGATGACTTCGCCCACGACTTCGACGCCCTCGCCTCGCGCAGCGCGTTTTCCATCAGCCGCCAGGCCATCGCCAGCAAAACCACTGCCGCCGTGCGGGAGGCCAGCTGATGTCCTTTTCCACTCAAGACAGCGATGAAGTGCTCAGCGAAATGAACGTCACGCCGCTGGTGGACGTGATGCTCGTGCTGCTGGTGGTGTTTATCGTCACCGCACCGCTGATGACCAACGCGATCAAGGTCAACCTGCCGAAAACCGACGCCGTCGCCCCCGCCGAGAAGAAAGACCCGGTGGTGGTCAGCGTCGATCAGGACGGCAAGTTCTACCTGGCGAAAACCGAACTGGCACCGGAATCTCTGGAGGCCAGCCTCAAGGAGGTCAAGGCCAAGGACGCCGAGGTGCGCGTGCAGCTGCAGGCCGACGCCAACGTCAATTACGGCCAGGTGGCCAAGGCCATGGCGTCCATCGAACGCTCGGGCATCAGCAAGATTTCGGTGATGACCACCCACTGAGTGCGGTGTCGGGCGCGCGTTGAGAAACGCGCCCGACACCGCGAACCGCTTCCCGTCGCAATCAGCCGACCGAAAAACGCCAGACGTCTTCGGAGGGGATCGGCTTGCTTGAAGAAAGTGGCTTTCCGCATGCGGTATCACCGAAAGCGGAGCAATGAGGGGCTCACAAGGCCAATTCGATAACGTC
Source organism: Pseudomonas sp. m6p (assembly GCF_055760375.1). Lineage (NCBI taxonomy): Bacteria > Pseudomonadati > Pseudomonadota > Gammaproteobacteria > Pseudomonadales > Pseudomonadaceae > Pseudomonas > Pseudomonas sp. m6p. Next base: position 1,420,607 of record NZ_CM147084.1, on the reverse strand, counting down.
TGATCAAGTCGGAAACAACCATGCTGATGAACACTCCACGCTTCACGCTCAAACCTTTGGTGGCAACGATTTCTCGTCACCGTTTTGTTCCGTTGTACCTGGTGGCCATGGGGATGGGCGCCGGGACCGTGCAAGCCGCCGAGGACGACAACGCCGCCGTCCCCGCTGCAGCCGCAGTGGTGGCACCGACCACGCAACTGCAACGGGTGGAAGTGACCGGCTCGGCGATTCGCCGGGTCGATGCGGAAACGGCCGTGCCGATCACCATTCTGAAAGCCGATGAGCTGCGCAAACAGGGCGTGACCACCACCGCCGAACTGGTGCAGCGGATCACCGGCAGCCAGTCGATCAACAACAGCGCAGGCTCGGTCGGCGCCGCCACCGGTGGCGCTTCGTTTGCCGACATGCGCGGCATCGGCGCAAACAAGACCCTGGTGCTGCTCAACGGTCGACGCCTGGCCAACAATGCCTTGTCCGGCACCAACTCGGCCGGTGGCGCGGTGGATCTGAACATGATCCCGTTTGCCGCCATCGAGCGCGTGGAAGTTCTGCGCGACGGCGCATCAGCCCTGTACGGCACCGACGCCATCGGCGGCGTAATCAACTTCATCACCAAAAAATCCCTGACCGACGGCCAGCTCACCCTCGGTGGCGAAACCCCGACCCACAGCGGCGGCGGTGCCACCAAAGACATGAGCGCCAGTTGGGGCTATGGCGATCTGGAGGAAGACCGCTTCAACGTGCTCGGCGTGTTCAACTACAACAAGCAGCAGAACCTCGACGCCAACGACCGCTCCTTCGCCCGCGACTACGATCCTGGTCGTGGCCTCGATCAGACCTCCGGCACCGCGTTCCCCGGCAACTACAGCCAGAACGGCAACGCCACCAACCCGTTGGCCAACAGCAATTGCAACGGGCCGAACCTGGTCGCGCGCGATGGCCTGTGCCGCTTCAGCACCCGCGAATACATCGACCTGATTCCGCAAACCGAAAAGACCTCGTTCTTCGGCAAGACCACCGGCAAACTCGGCGACGATCACAACGTCAACCTCGAATACTTCTGGTCACGCAACAACAACGCCACGGCGGTCGGCCCGGCCCCGCTCACCGGCCTGAGCCTGGATTCCTCGTCGCCGTACTACCCCGGCAACGGCATCACGCCTGGCCCGACGGGCTTCGCCCTCGACCCGACGCAACCGGTCGATGTGAACTGGCGCGAAACCGCCGCCGGCCCACGGGAATCGAAAGACCAGAACACCAGCCAGCGCTTTCTGCTGAGCTTCGACGGTCTGGTCGGCGGCTGGGATTACAACGTCGGCGCCTCGTACAACCAGAACAAAATCGTCTCCAGCGTCACCAGCGGCTATGTCAGCGATCAGGCGATGATCAACGGTCTGGCCAGTGGTCTGCTCAACCCGTTCGGCCCGCAATCCGCCGCCGGTCAGCAATATATCGACGCCGCGATGTACCACGGCGCCTACACCACCGCTGTCGGCCGCGTGGCCGGTTTTGACGGGCGGGTCAGCCGCGAAATCGGTGACTGGTTCGGTGCCGGGCCGGCCGGTCTGGCGCTGGGTGGCGAGTACCGCAAAGAGAAATTCCATCAGGATTTCGAGCAGTTTGCCGGTGACATCCAGAGCCTCGGCATCGACCCGGCCGGTAGCGTCGAGGGTGACCGCAGTGTGAAAGCCGCCTATGCGGAAATCAACGTGCCGGTGCTCGACAGCCTCGAACTGTCCGCCGCTGTGCGTCACGACAAATACAGCGACTTCGGCAGCACCACCAACCCGAAATACTCGTTCCGTTATCAGCCGCTCAAAGAGCTGGTGGTGCGCGGCGCGTACAGCGAAGGATTCCGGGCGCCGTCGCTCTACGAGCTGTATTCGCCGCGCAGCATCACCTACACCCAGGGCTACTACAACGATCCGGTGCTGTGTACCGGCGGCGTGGTGCAACCGGGTGGCAACGGCGGGCGCGATTGCGGTCAGCAGTTCCTCAATCAGATCGGCGGCAATGAAGATCTGGCTCCGGAGAAGGCGCGCAACGTGACGCTGGGCTTCGTCTATCAGCCGGTCAGCAACCTGTCGGTGGGGCTGGATTTCTGGTGGATTCACATCTCCAACCAGATCCAGCCGTTCCCTGAATCCACCGTGTTCGATCAGGCTGGCAGCTACCCGGATCGCTTCGTGCGCAACGCCGACGGCACGCTCAACTACATCGTCACCGGCAACGCCAACCTCGGCATCGTCGAAACCAACGGTGTCGATGTGTCGCTGGACTACCGCTTCCCGAACACCCCGTACGGCCAGTTCGGCCTGGGGCTGCAAGGCACCTACGTCGACAGTTATGACTTCCAGAGCACCATCAAAGGCCCGTTCACCGACAAGGTCGGCGATTTCGAAGGGGACGGCGTGATCGCGCGCTGGAAACACAACCTCACCGGCAGCTGGACCTTCGGCGCCGCAAGGGCGTCGCTGACCAACCGTTTCACCACCGGTTACAACGACTACGACCGCGATACCCATGCGCGCGTGGCGTCGTATTCGGTGTGGGACCTGTCGGCCGGCTACACCTTCAACAAGGTGCTGGATGTCGATGCCGGGATGAAGAACATGTTCGACCGCAACCCACCGTTCTCCAACCAGGCCTACAACTTCCAGAGCGGCTATGACCCGCGCTACACCGACCCGCTGGGCCGCACGCTGTTTGCGCGCATGACGTACCACTTCTAACCCCAGGGCTGGACACATCCTTTGTGTGACTGAGCTTTTGTGGTGAGGGGATTCATCCCCGATGGGGTGCGAAGCGCCCCCAAAACCTGAACTGCGGATGACCAGAATCACCGCATGCAATGGGTTTGCGACTGCTTCGCAGCCGGTCGGGGATAAATCCCCTCACCACAGGGCACTCCCACAGTTTTCAGCGTTGCCAGTGAGTTTTCGGGCTTAGAGGAAAAACTTCATGAGATTCATGCGCAACATGGCAGGCCTGCTGCTCGGCGGAGCTTTACTCTGCGCTGCCGTGCCGGCACTGGCCGCCGGCAGCTATGCACTGACGGTGTACGGCGAGGCGCCGAAGTATCCGGCGGGTTTCCAGCATTTCGATTTCGTCGATCCCGACGCGCCCAAGGGCGGTTCGCTCAGCCGGGCGTCGATGGAAATCGGCCAGTACAACTACATCACCCCGTATGCCGATCAGGGCATTTCCGTGGTGCAGGTCAACGACTGGGTGTATGCGCCGCTGGCGTTCCGTTCGCTGGACGAGCCCTACACCGTTTACGCACTGGTCGCGCAACAAATGGAACGCGATCCCGAGGGGCTCTGGGTGCGCTTCACCCTGAACCCCAAGGCCCGCTTCGCCGACGGCACGCCGATCACCGCCGAAGACGTGCGCTACACCTTCAACCTGCTGATGACCAAGGGCAGCCTCAGTTATCGCCAGCAGTACGCCGACGTGCAGGACGTGCTGATCGAAGGTCCACGGCAGGTGCGCTTCACCTTCAAGAACAACCTCAACCGCACCCTGGCGCTGGACCTGGCGACGCTGCGCGTGGTGCCCGAACACTGGTGGAAGACGCGCGACTTCGCCAACGGCGGCGGCTTCGAACCGCCGCTGGGCAGCGGTCCGTATCGCGTGAGCAAGGTCGACGCCGGGCGCAGCATCAGTTTCCAGCGCGATCCGGACTGGTGGGGCAAGGACCTGCCGGTCAGTCGCGGGATGTACAACTTCGACACGCTCACGGTGAATTTCTACGGCGACACCGACGTCGCTCGCCAACTGCTGCAGGCCGGTGCGTTCGATTACAACCGCGAGTTTTCTTCGTCCGGTTACGTGGTCGGCTACGACAGCCCGGCATTGCGTGACGGGCGTTTGCAACAGGCGATTCTCGCCCCGGAAAAACCCACGGCGGCGCAAGGCTTCGTGTTCAACCTGCAAAACCCGATTTTTCAGGATCGCCGCGTGCGTCAGGCGATCAGCCTGCTGTGGGATTTCGAATGGACCAACAAGCAGATGATGCGCGGCTTCTACGTGCGTCAGAACAGCTTCTGGCCCAAGAGTGAAATGGCCGCCACCGCCCTGCCCGACGCCGAGGAATTGAAGATCCTCGAACCGTTGCGCGGGCAGATCCCGGACGAGGTGTTCACCGAGGTCTATCAGGCGCCGAAAACCGACGGCAGCGGCTACATACGCGACAAGCAGTTGCAGGCGCTGAAACTGCTCGCCGAGGCGGGCTGGACGCCGCAACACAGCCGACTGGTCAACGCCGATGGCGAGCCGCTGGCGTTCACCTTCCTCGACGGTCAGGGCGGCTTCGACCGCATGCTGTTGCCATTCAAACGCACCCTCGCGCAGATCGGCATCACCCTGAATTTACGCCGGATCGATTCGGCGCAATACGTCAATCGGCTCAACGCCCGCGACTACGACATGATCGTCACCAGTTTCCCGCGCAGTGGCGATCCGATCGTCTCCCCCGGCCGCGAACTGTACAGCCTGTACGCCTCGCAAAGTGCCACGCAAGTCGGCAGTTCGAACTCGATGGTGCTGGCCAACCCGGCGGTCGATCAACTGATCGACGGGCTGGTCAAGGCCGACACCCGCGATGCCATGGTGCATTACGCCCGCGCCCTCGACCGGGTGCTGCAATGGGGTTACTACATGATTCCCAACTACTACTCCAAAGGCACGCCGACGGTGTATCAGAACCGCTTCGGCATGCCGCCGGTGCAACCGGCTTACGACGAAGGCCTCAACACCTGGTGGGAGGTCTCGGCCAAGCCGTTGACCACGCAACAGATGCACGCCCAGCTTGCGGGGGGCCAGTGACATGCTGCGTTATCTGAGTCGACGTTTGCTGCTGATCATCCCCACGCTGCTGTGCATCCTGGTGGTCAATTTCCTCATCGTGCAGGCCGCGCCGGGCGGCCCGGTGGAACAAGCCATCGCGCGTCTGCAAGGTTTCGGCGGGCACAGCATGGGCGGTGGTGGCGAAGTCGCTGCGACGGGCGGTGCCGGGCGCAGCAGCCGTGGCCTCGACCCGGCGCTGATCGAGGAAATCAAACACCACTACGGTTTCGACAAACCGATGCACGAACGCCTGTGGCTGATGCTGAAAAATTACGCGCAGCTGGATCTGGGCAGCAGTTTCTTTCGCGGTGCCAAGGTCACCGATCTGATCCTGCAGAAACTGCCGGTGTCGTTGTCGCTCGGCTTGTGGGCGACGCTGATCACCTACCTGATTTCGATCCCGTTGGGCATCCGCAAAGCGATCAGCAACGGCAGCGCATTCGATGTCTGGAGCAGCACCGCGATCATCATCGGCTACGCGATGCCGGCGTTTCTGTTTGCGATTCTGCTGATCGTGGTGTTCGCCGGCGGCAGCTACGTCAACTGGTTCCCGGTGCAGGGGCTGGTGTCGGATAACTTCGACAACCTCAGCACGTTGGGCAAGGTCGGCGACTACCTCTGGCACCTGGTGTTGCCGGTCACGGCGCTGGTCATCGGTGGCTTCGCCACCCTGACCATCCTCACCAAAAACAGCTTCCTCAACGAGATCAGCCGCCAGTACGTGATTACCGCACGGGCCAAGGGTCTGACCGAACGCCGCGTGCTTTACGGCCACGTGTTTCGCAACGCCATGCTGCTGGTGGTGGCGGGTGTGCCGTCGGCGCTGATCGAAGTGTTTTTCGCTGGCTCCTTGCTGATCGAAACCCTTTTCAACCTCGATGGCCTCGGGCGCATGAGCTACGAGGCGGCGGTGTCGCGGGACTATCCGGTGGTGTTCGGCGCGTTGTTCCTGTTCACCCTGTTCGGCCTGTTGATCAAGCTGATCGGCGACCTCAGCTACACCCTGCTCGACCCGCGCATCGACTTCTCGGCGAGGACTGCCTGATGTTCACACTCTCTCCTCTGGGTCAGCGCCGGGCCGCGCAGTTCAAGGCCAACCGCCGTGGGCGCTGGTCGTTATGGCTGTTCCTCGGCCTGTGCTTGATCTGCCTCGCTGGCGAACTGATTGCCAACGACAAACCCTTGGTGATCCGCTACCACGGCGCGTTGTACTTCCCGATCCTCAGCGATTACCTGGAAACCGATTTCGGCGGCGAGCTGCCGTTCCAGCCGGATTACGCCAGCGCTTACGTGCACTCGCTGATCGAGGATCAAGGCGGCTGGATGCTGTTTCCGCCGATTCCGTTCAGCTACGACACCGTCAACTACGACCTCACCGAACCGGCGCCAAGCCCGCCCTCGGCGAGCAACTGGCTGGGCACCGACGATCAGGCGCGGGACGTATTGGCGCGGGTGATTTTCGGCACACGAATTTCGATCCTGTTTGCGCTGATCCTCACCGGCATCAGTGCGTTGGTCGGTATCGTTGCCGGCGCGTTGCAGGGTTATTACGGCGGTTGGGTGGATTTGCTCGGGCAACGACTGCTGGAGATCTGGTCGGGGCTGCCGGTGCTGTATCTGCTGATCATTTTGTCCGGGTTTGTCTCGCCGAGTTTCTGGTGGCTGCTGGGGATCATGGCGCTGTTCTCCTGGTTGGCGCTGGTGGATGTGGTGCGCGCCGAGTTCCTCCGTGGACGCAATCTGGAATACGTCAAAGCCGCGCGGGCGCTGGGGCTGACCGACAGTGAGCTGATGTGCCGGCACATTCTGCCCAACGCAATGACCTCCACCCTGACCTATTTGCCATTCATTCTGACCGGCGCCATCGCCACCCTCACCGCGCTGGATTTTCTTGGCTTCGGCATGCCGGCGGGCACCGCCTCACTGGGCGAACTGATTGGCCAGGCCAAGCGCAATCTGCAAGCGCCGTGGCTGGGCCTGACGGCGTTTTTTGCCTTGGCGCTGATTCTGTCTTTGTTGGTGTTCATCGGTGAGGCTTGCCGAGACGCGTTTGATCCGAGGAGCTGACATGCAAAACCATTTGATCGAGATTCGCGACCTGCGCGTGGCCTTTGGCGAGCAGGCCGTGGTGCACGGTTTGAACCTCGACATTCGCCGTGGTGAATGTCTGGCGCTGGTCGGTGAGTCCGGCTCGGGCAAGTCGGTCACGGCGCATTCGATCCTGCGTTTGCTGCCGGGTAAAAGCGTCAGCAGCAGCGGTTCGATTACTTACAACGGGGTGAACTTGCTGCAGGCCAGCGAGCAACACCTGCGCGGTTTACGCGGCAACCGGATTGCGATGATTTTCCAGGAGCCGATGACCTCGCTGAACCCGTTGCACACGGTGGAAAAGCAAGTCAGTGAAGTGCTGGAAATTCATAAAGGCCTGAAGGGGCGCGCGGCACGTGAGCGGACGCTGGAACTGCTGGAACTGGTCGGTATTCGCCAGCCTTTGCAGCGCTTGAAAGCCTATCCGCATCAGCTGTCGGGCGGACAACGGCAACGGGTGATGATCGCCATGGCGCTGGCCAACGAGCCGGAACTGTTGATCGCCGATGAACCGACCACGGCGCTGGACGTGACCGTGCAGCAGAAGATTCTTGAGCTGTTGATCGAACTGCAACAACGATTGGGCATGTCACTGTTGCTGATCAGTCACGATCTGAATCTGGTGCGACGCATCGCGCAACGGGTGTGCGTAATGCGCCACGGTGAAATCGTCGAACAGGCCGATTGCGAGGCGCTGTTTCGCACCCCGCAACATCCTTACAGTCGCTTGTTGATCGAAGCGGAACCCAGCGGTGCTCCGGTGCCGAGTGCGTATCAACACAATCTGCTGGAAGTCGATGATCTGAAGGTCTGGTTTCCTCTGCCAAAGGCGCTGTTCAGTCGTTCGCAGGCGTACATCAAAGCGGTGGACGGCGTCAGCTTCCGCCTGCAACGCGGCAAAACGTTGGGGATTGTCGGCGAATCCGGTTCGGGCAAATCCACGCTGGGCCAGGCGATCCTGCGGCTGGTGGAATCCGAAGGCGAGATCCGCTTCGGCAACAAGCAACTGAGCCTGCTCAATCAGCGTTTGATGCGCCCGTTGCGGCGGCAGATTCAGGTGGTGTTCCAGGATCCGTTCGGCAGCCTGAGCCCGCGCATGTCGGTGCAACAGATCATTGCCGAAGGCCTGCTGACTCATGGCATTGGCACCGAGGCCGAGCGCGAGGCGGCGGTGATTCGCGTACTGGAGGAAGTCGGCCTCGACCCGAAGAGTCGCCATCGCTACCCCCACGAATTCTCCGGCGGCCAGCGCCAGCGCATCTCCATCGCCCGCGCATTGGTGCTGGAGCCGGCGCTGATCCTGCTCGACGAACCGACCTCGGCGCTGGATCGCACGGTGCAGAAACAAGTGGTGGAGCTGTTGCGACAATTGCAGATCAAGCATGGGCTGACCTATCTGTTCATCAGCCATGACCTGGCGGTGGTGCAGGCGCTGGCTCATGACTTGCTGGTGATCAAGGACGGCCAGGTGGTCGAGCAAGGGGCGTCGCGGGAGATCTTTGCTGCGCCGCAGCACCCCTACACCCAGGAACTGCTGAAAGCCTCCGGCCTGAGCGTCCCGCGTAAAACTGCCGAGCTTGTGTAGGAGCTGCCGCAGGCTGCGATCTTTTGATGTTGTTTTTCAAGAGCAAAAGATCGCAGCCTGCGGCAGCTCCTACAGGGGATTGGTGGGGCCTGGAGAATATTTTTCGGCCACTCCATCCAAACGCCTCCGTCACGGGTAGTCCCTGTAGCAGCCCTCTTCGGCTGTCAGCGGTTTACCCCTTTCGGAGATAACACAGATGAACATCACTCAACTGATTGGCCTCACCGGTTTGCTCGCCCTGTCCTCGACAACCTTCGCCCAGAGCAGCTATCCCGACGCGATCAAAGTCCCGGAAGGCCACAAGATCGCCATGGAAACCACCGGCGTCGGCGAGATCACCTATGAATGCCGCGACAAGCCCAACGCGGCCGGGCAGACCGAATGGACCTTCGTCGGCCCGAAAGCGGTGCTCAATGATCGCAGCGGCCAGCAGGTCGGCACCTACTTCGGCCCGCCCGCCACCTGGCAGGCCAAGGACGGTTCGAAAGTCACCGGCACGCAACTGGCCGTCGCCCCGTCGAGCCCGGGCAACCTGCCCTATCAACTGGTCAAGGCCAACCCCGCCGAAGGCAAAGGCGCGATGAGTGGCGTGAGTTATATCCAGCGTGTCGCGCTCAAGGGCGGCGTGGCCCCGGGCAGCGAATGCACGGCGGCGAACAAGGGCAAACAGGAAGTGGTGAAGTATCAGGCCGACTACATTTTCTGGGCGGCGAACTAGTTCCTTGATGCTCCTATGGGAGCGAACTGGTGGCGAGGGGATTCATCCCCGATGGGGCGCGAAGCGCCCCAATATCCGGCAACAGCGGGGTCAGGAATTCACCGCAACCAACGGTTACGGCTGCTGTGCAGCCGGTCGGGGATGAATCCCCTCACCACAAAGGCTCGCTCCCACAGTAGAAGACTGTTGGCTGGATGTTTGAAGAATGTGAGCTAGATTGCACCCCATGTCTTTGCCTGAACCGCTGTTCGATTACGACGCCCGTCTCGCGGCCTGCGCCCGCGGCGAGCACTCGGCCCTGCGCGATTTGTACGTGCAGGAAGGCCCGCGCCTGCTCGGCGTGGCCAAGCGACTGGTACGTGACACGGCGCTGGCCGAAGACATCGTGCATGAGGCGTTCATCAAGATCTGGAACTGTGCGGCGCAATTTGATCCGGCGCGCGGTTCAGCGCGCGGCTGGATGTTCAGCGTGACCCGGCATCTGGCGCTGAATCTGCTGCGCAATCAGGCTCGGGAGACGCCGTTCAGCGAAGATCATGAAATGCCCGCGAACGAAGATGACGGCTTCGATGCCCAGGCGCATTCAGGGCGCATCCATCGCTGCCTGGAACAACTCGACCCACAACGCCGAAGCTGCATCCTCCACGCCTATGTCGATGGCTACAGCCACGCGCAGATTTCCCAACGGTTGGACACGCCGCTGGGCACGGTCAAAGCCTGGATCAAACGCAGCCTCAACGCTTTGCGGGAGTGCATGGGATGACCACTGAATCGGCGCAGGAACGCGATGAACTGGCCAGTGAATACGTGCTCGGCACCCTGTCGGCGCCAGAGCGCGAAGCGGTGCAACGGCGCCTGCCCCACGAGCCCGAGCTACAAGCGGCGGTGGACGCCTGGGAGCGACGTTTGCTCGACCTGACCGATCTCGCCGGGACGCAGCAGCCATCGCCGCACTTGTGGCCGCGTATCGAGCGCAGTGTCGAGCAACTCTCACGAAAAACACCGGCTCCGGCGCCCACCTCATGGTGGAATCTGCTGCCGCTGTGGCGTGGGCTGAGCGCGTTCGGACTGGCCGCGACGCTGATCCTGGGCTCGATTCTGCTGACCCAGACCACGCCGAAACCCAGTTATCTGGTGGTGCTGGTCGCGCCGCAGGACAAGGCACCGGGCTGGGTGATTCAGGCCAGCAACGCCCGGGAAATTCAGCTGATCCCGCTGGGCGTGGTCGAAGTGCCGGCGGACAAGGCGCTGGAGTTCTGGACCAAGGCTGACGGCTGGCAAGGGCCGGTGTCGCTGGGGCTGGTCAAACCGGGGCAGACGCTGTCGGTGCCGCTGGATAAATTGCCGCCGCTGCAACCGAATCAGCTGTTCGAGCTGACGCTGGAAGGCGCCAATGGCTCGCCGATCGGTAAACCGACCGGGCCGATTCAGGCGATCGGCCGCGCCGTCAAAGTGCTTTGAACCCGCGTCAACCGGCCTTGGCCATGCAGCGTTTGTAGCGCTCATCCACGCGTTTGGCGAACCACGCCGTGGTCAGTTTGCGGGTGATTTTCGGGCTCTGCAGGACGATCCCTGGCAATACCGCGCGCGGCAAGGTCTTGCCTTCAGCCTTCTCGGCCAGTTCGAACACCCGTTGATAAAGCCTGGTGTCTTCAAACTCCAGGGTTTTGCCCTTTTCCAGTTGATCGCGAATCGTCGGGTTGCGCAGGCCCAGCGCTTTGCCGAGGGTGCGCACCGCCAGTTCGGTGCTGCCGGGCATGATCGAGTCGTAGCGAATCAAGTCGCCATCCAGCGCCAGCGGAATGCCCGAAGCTCGGCTGACGGCGTTCTGGAACGCGGCATTGCGGCTGGCGTACCAGCCGGCATTGAAGTCGGCGAAGCGGTACAGCGGCTCGCGGTAACTCACCGGGTAGCCAAGCAAATGCGCGATGCCGAAGTACATGCCGCCTCGGCGGGTGAACACTTCGTGGCGGATCGTGCCGTCTACCGGGTATGGATAGTCCTTGGCGTGCTGCTCGGCGAATTCGATGCTGACCTGCATCGGTCCGGCGGTGTGTACCGGGTTGAAGCCGCCGAACAAGGTGCGGCCCATCGGCACCCTGCCGATGAAGTCGTCAAAAATGGCGCTGAGTTCTTTTTCAGTGCGCGCCGCGTTCAAGCGTTCGCTGTAGGTCTTGCCGTTGGTGGAGCGCACTTGCAGCGCGCCGCTGACCAACAGGCCGGGGATATGCACTTTGGCGGCACGACGGTCGATTTCGTCGCGGGCAATCTTGCCCAGCCCCGGCACCGTCGGGTCGACCTGATAGGTCGATTCCTGCTCGGCCACGGCCAGCACTGAACAGAGATTCTGCGTGGTCGGGCTGATGTGCTGAGCGGCGAACGCGGCGTAGATGTCGGTGGCCCAGCCCTCGCGGTCGGGCACCTTGGCCGGCATCAGACGCACGATTTCGGCCTTCACTTCAGCCGGCGCACGCGGCGCCGGCTCCTGACTGCGCTGGCCGGCGCAACCGGCGAGCGCCAGCAGCGCAGCGAGGGTAATGAGTAATCGCATGTTGCTCCATCCAGTCCATTAAGCCCGGACACCATACACAATCCGTGTAGGCGCTGCCGCAGGCTCGGGCCGCGATCGGACGATCTTTTGATCTTGTCTTTTAGAAACCAAGTCAAAAGATCGCAGCCTGCGGCAGCTCCTACAGGTGCATGGGTGTTTTCAGGGGTGATGACAAACTGATTGCAAAACGTTACTGCGAACTCCTATCATTTGCACCTGGAGTCGTATTTGCGCAAGGAGTTCCCCGCGCCGCCCTATTTTTTCTTACCGGCCCTGCGCCTCCAGGTACGAATACATGCCCGCTTCAGTTCGCCTCGCTGTCCCGTTCCGCCCGACGCTTCTCGCCCTGCTGTGCTCCCTGACGGTCACCGCCCACGCTGCCGATGAAAACGGCAAGGCGCTGGTGCTCGACAATGTCAACGTCAACGCCCAGGCACCGACGCCCAACGCCCTGCCCCCGGTCTACGCCGGTGGTCAGGTCGCCCGTGGTGGTCAACTCGGCGTGCTCGGCAATCAGGACATGATGGACGTGCCGTTCAGCGCTGCGTCGTACACCGAACAGCTGATTCAGGATCAGCAAGCGGAAAACGTTGCCGATGTCCTGCTCAACGATGCCTCGGTACGTCAGGCTTCGGGCTTCTCCAACCAGGCGCAGGTGTTCATGATTCGCGGCCTGCCGCTCAACGGTGACGACATTTCCTATAACGGTCTGTACGGCGTGCTGCCCCGGCAGATCATTTCCAGCGACGCCCTGGAACGCGTGGAAGTGTTCAAAGGCCCGAACGCCTTCATCAACGGCGTGACCCCGACCGGCTCCGGCATCGGCGGTGGCGTCAACCTGCAGCCTAAGCGTGCCGGCGACGAGCCGCTGCGCCGCTACACCACCGACATCAACAGCGAAGGCCGGATCGGTCAGCACCTCGATATTGGCCAGCGTTTCGGCGAAGACAACCGCTTTGGCGCGCGGGTCAACCTGTCCCAGCGCGAAGGCGACACCGGCATCGATCACGAAAACCAGCGTTCGAAACTGTTCGCCATCGGCCTCGATTATCGCGGTGACGCGCTGCGTATTTCCGGCGACTTCGCCTACCAGAAGGAACGCGTCAACGGTGGCCGCAACTCGGTCAACCTCGGCACCGCCACGCACATTCCGGACGCGCCGTCGGCCGACACCAACTACGCGCCGAAGTGGGGCTACACCGACATCGAAGACACCTTCGGCATGCTCCGTGCCGAATACGACCTGAACGACAACTGGACCGCGTACGTCGCCGGCGGCGCCAAGCACACCCGCGAAGTCGGCCGCTACAACTCGACCACGCTGGTGGGCAACAATGGCGCCTCGTACACCACCGGCTCGTTCATCCCCCACGACGAGGACAACACCAGCCTGATGGCCGGCCTCAACGGCAAATTCAACACCGGCGCGGTCAGCCACAAGTTCAATTTCGGCCTTAGCGGTCTGTGGGCCGAACAGCGCAGCGCCTATGATTTCGACCTGACCCAGTACGCCAACAATATCTACCACCCGGTGGAAACCCCGTCGCCGGTCGGTAATTTTTCCGGCGGCGACCTCAGCGATCCGGGCATCGTCGGCAAGACCTTCAACCGCAGCCTCGCACTCTCCGACACCCTCGGTTTCTTCGATGACCGCCTGCTGATCACCGCAGGCCTGCGTCGTCAGCAACTGGTGGTGCAAGGCTACAACTACGCCAATTACGGCAGCGGCAGTCGCAAGTCGAGCTACGACGAATCGATCACCACGCCGGTCTACGGCATTGTCTTCAAACCGTGGGAGCACGTGTCGTTCTACGCCAACCACATCGAAGGCCTGGCGCAAGGCCCGACTTCGCCGACCAGCACCGGCGGTTTGCGCGTGACCAACGGCAACGAAGTCTACGCACCGGCACGCTCCAAGCAGACCGAGGCCGGGGTCAAGGTCGACATGGGCACTTACGGCGCGAGCCTGGGCGTGTACCGCATCGAGCAGCCGAGCGATGGCTACTGTGAAATCAACAGCGCCACCACCTGCACCTACGTGCGTGAAGGCGAGCAGATCAATAAAGGCGTAGAGATGAACGTGTTCGGCGAGCCGATCAACGGCCTGCGTCTGATCAGCGGCCTGACCCTGATGGACACCGAACTGCGCAACACCCAGAACGGCGCCAACGACGGCAACCGCGCCATTGGCGTGCCGAGCTTCCAGTTCAACGCCGGCGCCGACTGGGATGTACCGGGCCTGCAAGGCGTGGCGCTGAATGCGCGGATGCTGCGCACCGGCGGCCAGTACGCCGACGCGGCCAACAACCTTAGCCTGCCGACCTGGAATCGCTTCGATGCCGGTGCGCGTTACGCCTTCAAGGTCGCGCAGAAAGACGTGACCCTGCGTCTGGGCGTCGAAAACCTGGCGAACAAGAAGTATTGGGAATCGGCGCAGGGCGGCTATCTGACCCAGGGAGAGCCACGGGTGGCGAAGTTGTCGGGCACCATCGATTTCTAAGCGTCATCCCGCCGTAACAAAGGCCCCGCAGCTTTACCGTTGCGGGGCCTTTTTTGTTTTTTGTGGCGGGTGGTAAGCCCCCTTCGCGAGCAGGCTCGCTCCCACATCGGAATGCGTTCGACTGTGGGAGCGAGCCTGCTCGCGAAGAGTCCGGCACTGGCTAGCCTTTCCATCTGATCCATACTTGCTGCACAGCCAACGGAGGACAGGCTCATGCACCGCAGCGACGTACTGATCATCGGCGCCGGCCCGACCGGTCTGGTGCTGGCTCTGTGGCTGAGCAAACTGGGCGTGCGCGTGCGCATCATCGACAAGACGTCCGCGCCCGGCACCACTTCGCGGGCGCTGGCGGTGCAGGCGCGCACGCTGGAGTTGTATCGCCAGCTGGATCTGGCCGACACCGTGGTGCGCAACGGGCACAAGGTCGCGGCGGCGCATTTCTGGGTCAAGGGCAAACCGGTTGCGCAGTTGTCGCTGCAGCGCATCGGCGAAGGCCTGACGCCCTACTCGTTCATCGAAATCTTTCCCCAGGACCAGCACGAACGGCTGCTGCTCGAACGCCTCGAAGACTATGACGTGGTGGTTGAGCGCAACACCGAACTCGAAAGTTTTGAAGAACTCGGCGACGGCCTCACCGCGCATCTGCGCTTGCCCGACGGGCAGCAGGAAATCTGTCAGGCATGCTTTCTCGCGGGCTGCGATGGCGCGCGTTCGGTGGTGCGCAAAACCCTCGACACCGGTTTCCCGGGCGGCACCTATCAGCAGATTTTTTACGTCGCGGATGTGCAGGCCAGCGGCCCGGCGCTTAACGGCGATTTGCACCTGGATCTGGACGAAGCGGATTTTCTCGCCGTCTTCCCGTTGGCCGGCGAAGGCCGTGCGCGATTGATCGGCACGGTGCGCGATGAACGTGCCGATCGCGCCGAAACCCTGCAATTCGCCGACGTCAGCCGCCGCGCCATCGAACACCTGAACGTACACATCGACGAGGTCAACTGGTTCTCCACCTACCGTGTGCATCACCGCGTGGCCGAGCACTTTCGCAGCGGTCGGGCGTTTCTGCTCGGTGACGCGGCGCACGTGCACAGCCCTGCCGGCGGCCAGGGCATGAACACCGGGATTGGCGATGCAATCAACCTGGCCTGGAAACTCGCCGCCGTGCTCAACGGCAGCGCCACGGCGCAACTGCTCGACACTTACGAAACCGAGCGCATCGCCTTCGCCCGGCGGCTGGTGTCGACCACCGACAAGGTGTTCACTTTCGTCACCGCCGAGGGGCGCATCGCCGATCTGCTGCGCACGCGCCTGGCACCGTTTCTGATCCCGAAAATGGCCACGTTCGAGGCCAGCCGCGAATTCCTTTTTCGCACCGTTTCGCAAGTCACCCTCAACTATCGCGGCATGCCGCTGAGCCAGGGCACGGCCGGCCACGTCCACGGCGGCGACCGCTTGCCGTGGGCGCATGATGGTGAGGGCGATAATTACGAGCCGCTACGCCAGCCCTGCTGGCAGGTGCACGTGTACGGCGACACCAGCGACGAGATGATCGCCTGGTGCCACGAGCATCATTTGCCGCTGCACGTGTTCGATTGGCGCCCGGCGTTTGAAACGGCGGGGTTGGGGCGTAACGGGTTTTATCTGCTGCGCCCGGATACCTATGTGGCGATTGCCGACAACAGTGCGGATCCGAAGGTGATTGAGCGGTATTTTCGCGATCACGGCATCCGGCCCTACTTCAACTGCCCCTGACACAGCACAAATCAAATGTGGGAGCGAGCCTGCTCGCGAATGCGTCGTGTCAGTCAACATGGATGTCTGCTGAAAGACCGCTTTCGCGAGCAGGCTCGCTCCCACAGGGGCTAAACGTTGGACGTCAGATCCCGGCCAGCGCCAGATCCATCGCAAAGTAAGTGAAGATCAGGTCCGCACCCGCGCGCTTGATCGCGCCCAGGCTCTCGCGCACCACGCGGTCCTCGTCGATTGCACCGGCCTGCGCGCCGAACTTGATCATCGCGTACTCACCGCTGACCTGATACGCCGACAGCGGCAGGTTCGAGGCTTCACGGATGTCGCGGATGATGTCGAGGTACGCACCGGCCGGTTTGACCATCAGCGCATCGGCGCCTTCCTGCTCGTCGAGCAGCGATTCGCGCAGGGCTTCACGGCGGTTCATCGGGTTCATCTGATAGCTTTTGCGGTCGCCCTTCAGCGCACTGCCGCCGGCTTCACGGAACGGGCCGTACAGCGCCGAGGCGAACTTGGTCGAGTAGGCCATGATCGGAATCTGGGTGAACCCGGCGGCGTCCAGCGCTTGGCGGATCGCCCGCACCTGACCGTCCATCGCTGCCGACGGCGCGATCACGTCAGCACCGGCACGCGCCGCCGCCACCGCTTGCTTGCCGAGGTTGATCAGGGTCTGGTCGTTGTCGACTTCGTGGTTGTGCATCACGCCGCAGTGGCCGTGATCGGTGTATTCGCAGAAACAGGTGTCGGACATCACGATCATTTCCGGCACCGCGTCCTTGGCAATCCGCGACATGCGCGAGACTAGGCCGTCTTCACGCCAGGTGTCGCTGCCATTGGCGTCCAGGTGATGGGACACGCCAAAGGTCATCACCGACTTGATCCCGGCACGGGCATAACGCTCGATTTCGCTGGCCAGCTTGCGTTCGGGAATGCGCATCACCCCGGGCATGCTCTTGATCGGCACGAAGTCATCGATTTCTTCTTCGACGAAAATCGGCAGCACCAGATCATTCAGGCTGAACTCTGTTTCCTGGAACAGGCTGCGCAGGCTCGCATTGCGGCGCAGACGGCGGGGACGTGCTTCGGGGAACTGGCTGGACATGAGGCTTTCCTGAAATCGGAAGATGAGACGAAAGTCGTAGGGGGCGAAGCTTATGCCTTCGCTGGGTGCAGGTACAAACCTGGATCAATCAAGACAGCATTACCGAGAGCGCAATAATCCGTCAGGCAACACACGTTCACTGTAGGAGCTGCCGCAGGCTGCGATCTTTTGATTTTGAAGGTCAAAAGATCGCAGCCTGCGGCAGCTCCTACAGGGGATTTGTGTGGGGTTACGAGGGAATGGTCAGCCCGCGAACAACCGCCGGTCGCGCCAGAAAGCGCTCCAGCACCCGGGTCACATTCGGGAAATTGCTGATCCCCACCAGATCGCCCGCCTCATAGAAGCCGATCAGGTTGCGCACCCACGGGAACGTGGCGATGTCGGCGATGGTGTAGCGCTCGCCCATGATCCAGTCGCGACCTTGCAGACGTTTGTCGAGCACGTTGAGCAGGCGTCTGCTCTCCTCGACATAGCGGTCACGCGGACGCTTGTCCTCGTAATCCTTGCCGGCGAATTTGTTGAAGAAGCCGAGCTGGCCGAACATCGGGCCGATACCGCCCATCTGGAACATCAGCCACTGAATCGTCTCGTAACGCAGCGCGCCTTCCTGGGCCAGCAACTGGCCGCTCTTGTCGGCGAGGTAGATCAGGATCGCGCCGGACTCGAACAGCGCCAGTGGCTGGTCCTCGGGGCCATGAGGGTCGAGGATCGCCGGGATCTTGTTGTTGGGGTTCAGCGAGAGGAATTCCGGTGACATCTGATCCTGGGTGTCGAAGCCCACACGGTGCGGCTCGTACGGCAGGCCGATCTCTTCGAGCATGATCGAGACCTTGACGCCGTTGGGGGTCGGCAGGGAATAGAGCTGAATCCAGTCGGGGTACTGCGCCGGCCATTTCTGGGTGATCGGGAACGCGGACAGATCGGTCATGGGAAACATCCAGTCACATGGAAAGCGCTGATCATAATGTAGGAGCTACACGAACCGTAACATCCTGCGGGTAATGTGCATGAACCAAACCGGCCTCAGAGGACTCTGAGCTATGCCCTTCGTAACGGAAGCGCGACACACGACATGGACAACACCCGGCGCAGGGAGCCCGTGGTGCAAGGGTTGGTCAGCCCCCACCGAATTTTCTGAAGAATTCTGTATTCAATGACGAACCTCATGAGTTTCGCCAAACGCTTCAAACATCGCGCCTGCGTGGCCCTGCCCTCCCTGTTGGCGGTCAGTGCGCTGACCTTGTCGCTCGAATCGAGCCAGATTCGCGCCCAGCCGGTAGACGGCACCCAGACCCTGGTTTTCCTGCGCCACGCGGAAAAGCCCGCCGGCGGCCTCGGCCAGCTCAACTGCCAGGGCCTGAACCGGGCGATCGAGCTGTCGACCCTGCTGCCGGAAAAATTCGGCAAGGCCGATTACGTGTTCGCCGCCGACCCGACACGCAATGTCGAGGAAGGCGAACGGGACAACTCCTACAGCTACATCCGCCCGCTGATGACTATCAGCCCCGCCGCGATCAAGCTCGGCCTGCCGGTGAACATCGAGTTCTCCGCCAACGATACCAGTGACCTGGCGCGGGAACTGACCGAAGACAAATACCACAACGCGACGATCTACACCGCGTGGTCCCACGGTTATCTGCCGGAGCTGATCAACAAGGTCGCGGGCAACGCGGTCGGCGAAAAGCAGACCATCACCGACGACTGGGCGGCGGGCGATTTCGATACGCTGTATGTGCTGACCCTGACCTGGCACAACGGCAAGGCCAGCCTGCAGAGTCACAGCTACAAGCAGGGGCTGGATAACGGCAAGGCGACCTGTCCGACTTGAGGGATTGGCTGTTTGTCGGTTCCTCATCGCTGGCAAGCCAGCTCCCACAGGGTTTGGGTGATGCTTACATTTACAGCATCCCTAAAACACTGTGGGAGCTGGCTTGCCAGCGATTGGGCCAGCAAAGCCACCCTCAAACCCGCTGGTTCACTCGCTCGCGCAAATACTCCAGCACCGCCCCGCGCTCCCCGGCAAACTCGATCCGCCCGCCCTTTTTCTCACGCTGGAACGCATACATCGGGTCGTAATATTCACGCAGCAACACGCTGATCCAGTCACGGAACTGCTCGACCGATCCGCTGCGCGCCTGCTCGGCCAAGGCCTCTTCCATCTGCAGGAACATCCGCTGATGGCGCTCGCCGCCCAGCCGGCGCTGGATATTGTTCAAGCTAGCAATCAACCGCTCGGCATACAGCGCAAAGCCCTGCTCGCCGTGCACGGCGACGAACTCGGCGTGCAGGTTGATCACATAGTCCTGCAGAATCCGCTCGACCCGCTGTTCCAGGCTGTCTTCCAGCCAGACCATCGGCGCCACTTGCATGCCTCGGTACAACGGCAGTGGCAAGGCACAACTGCCGACTACCCGGCTCTCGTCTTCCAGCACAAACTGCTGGACGCCGCCGGCGCGTTTTTTCAACACATCAACGGCCAGACGGTTTTCGAAATCGATATTGGTCGGCTGCCCAGTGGCGCGCTTGCCGAAACTCGATCCCCGATGATTGGCGTGGCCTTCCAGATCCAGACCATTGCGCAACTGCACCAGCAGTTCGGTCTTGCCGGTGCCGGTCATGCCGCCCAGCAACACCAGATCGCACTCGGCCACGGCTTGATCGATGGTTTCCAGCAGGAACGTGCGCATAGCCTTGTAGCCGCCGCCGACACGCGGGTAATCGATCCCGCCCTCCTCCTTGATCCATTGCTGGACGATCTGCGAACGCAAGCCGCCGCGAAAGCAATACAGGTAGCCGTCGGGGTGCGCCTGGGCAAACTCGACCCAACCCTGAATACGCTGCTCCCGGACCTCGGCAGACACCAGCCGCTCACCCAGAGCGATGGCGGATTGTTGTCCGTGTTGCTTGTAGCAAGTGCCCACTTGCTCGCGCTCGCGGTCGTTCATCAGCGGCAGGTTGACCACGCCGGGAAATGCGCCGTGGGCGAACTCGACTGGCGCGCGGGCGTCCATCATCGGCCGGTCGTTGAGGAAAATGTCGCGGTAATCGGTGCAGTCGCGGTACATCAGATCACCTCGACTGCGTGGGTCTGTCGCTCAACCAGCTCGCCAATCGGCGCCAGGTCCAGGCCCAGTTCGGTGGCCACGGCGAGGAACTCGTCGTTGCCTTCAGGGGTGACCGCAATCAGCAGACCACCACTGGTCTGCGGGTCGCACAGCACGCGCTTGTGCAACTCCTGCAGACGACCGAGCTTGCTCGAATAGCTGTCGAAGTTACGCAGGGTACCACCAGGCACGCAGCCTTGTTCGAGGTAGTACTCGACGCTGTCCAGACGCGGCACGTGGTTGTAGCTGATGCGAGCGGTCAGGTGGCTGCCATCGGCCATTTCCACCAGGTGCCCGAGCAGGCCGAAACCGGTGACGTCGGTCATTGCGGTGACGCCGGCCAGTTTGCCGAAGCGGCTGCCCGGTTGGTTCAGGGTGCACATCCAGTCACGGGCCACACCAATGTCGCCGGGGCGCAATTTGCCCTTTTTCTCGGCGGTTGTAAGGATGCCGATGCCCAGCGGCTTGGTCAGGTACAGCAGGCAACCGGCGGTGGCGGTGTCGTTGCGCTTCATGTGGCGCTTTTCCACCAGACCGGTCACGGCCAGGCCGAAGATCGGCTCCGGCGCATCGATCGAATGCCCGCCGGCCAGCGGAATGCCGGCGGCGTCGCACACCGCACGCCCGCCGCGAATCACTTCCCGCGCCACCTCCGGCGCCAGCACATTGACCGGCCAACCGAGGATCGCAATCGCCATCAGTGGGTCGCCGCCCATGGCATAGATGTCGCTGATCGCATTGGTCGCGGCGATACGGCCGAAGTCGAACGGGTCGTCGACAATCGGCATGAAGAAGTCCGTGGTCGACACCACACCGCGTTCGGCATCGATCTCATACACCGCCGCGTCATCACGCGAGGCATTGCCGACCCACAGTTTCGGGTCAAGGTTCTGCGCTCCGCTGCCGGCCAGAATCACTTCCAGCACCTGCGGGGAAATCTTGCAGCCACAACCGGCACCGTGGCTGTATTGGGTCAGGCGAATCGGCTCGCTCATGGGAGAGTCTCTGGCAGTTGATGGGGCGGATTCTAGCAGAGCGCGAGCCGGCAGATTTTTGCGCTGACTGTCCGGGCCTCTTCGCGAGCAGGCTCGCTCCCACACGGGATCTCCAGTGGACACAGAGTAGGTGAGTGACAGAGAGCCAATGTGGGAGCGAGCCTGCTCGCGAAAGCTATCGAGCGGTCACCGCCACTTCATCGCCGGACCTATAAAGCCGCTCTATTCTGCCTCCCAAAAAAAACCGCCCTTTCGGGCGGCTAAAGTACTTCGACCATGATTCAGAAGCTTTGACTGAAGCTGATGTTGAACGCGCTGTCGTTGTTGTCGCTCGACACCTGGCCCGAGTAGCCGATGCCCAGCTTGCCGGTCGGGGTGACCTGGAAGTCGATGCCGGCTTCGAGCAGTGCGCTGTCCTTGGCAATCGGTACGCCCTGGGTGCTGAACGAGGCGCCGCCGTCGATGAAGGTCAGGTCGGCGTCAGGTTTGGTGTCGCCGTAGGCGTGCCGCCAGCCGATGGCCGCGCGTGGTGTCAGCTGGCTGCCGTTGGCCAGGGTCACCAACTTGCCGACGCGCACGCCGAGGGTCGAGTAGGTGATGTCCTGATCGGCGTCGGCCTTCAGGCGCCCCACTCCCCCTTTTTCCTTGCCGGTGTCGCTGTCGTAATTGACATAGGCCAGCCCGGCGAACGGTTCGATGGCAACGCCTGCCGCGTTGATCGCGTAACCCACTTCACCGAACACCTGCGCACTGCGTGCGTCGTAATCGGCCTTCAGGCGATCGTTGTAGCTGCCGACGCTGACGTCGCGTTTGGTCTCGATGCTGTGCCAGCTGTAAGCCGCGCCGAGGCGCACCGCCAGTGCATCGAATTGCGAGTTCAGATAGCCGGCCAAGTGGTAGCTGTCGACCTTGGCGTCCGAGTTGCGATCATGCGCGTTGAGATTGCTGCGGGTGTAGCCGGCAGCCATCCCGGCACGCCAGTTGTCATCCAGCGCCTTGTCGGTGCCGAGCATGAAACCGCCGAGGTTGCGATCGACTTTGGCTGTGTTGCTGTCGCCACCCATGTCGCCCCAGGCACCGATGGCCCGGATCCAGCCGACCATTTCACCGTGGCAACCGTTACTGCTCAGTTGCGTGTCGCTCGGTGCCAGGGTACGACGCGGATCATCCGCAGCGCTGCACGATGGCTGGCGCATGCGGTCATTGACCGCCTCGCGGATGAAGCGCGAGTCCTCAAGCATGGCGCTGGCGGTGCTGGCGTGGATCTCGCCGGAGAGGCTGTCGAACGCATTGCGCGCACCGGCCACGCTGAGGTTGACGATCTGGTTCTGCAACGCCGCGCCGGCCGCACCGTTATTGGACAGTGCCGTGGCGGTGCCGCGCTGGTTGCCCGTGGCGGCGACGTCGGCGAACGAGTTGCCGTTGCGGCTGACGGCCAGGGTGACCGAATCTGCACCGTAGACCAGCGAGCTGCTGAGGAACGCGTACTGCG
This sequence comes from Pseudomonas sp. m6p, assembly GCF_055760375.1. Classification (NCBI taxonomy): domain Bacteria; kingdom Pseudomonadati; phylum Pseudomonadota; class Gammaproteobacteria; order Pseudomonadales; family Pseudomonadaceae; genus Pseudomonas; species Pseudomonas sp. m6p. Next base: position 1,397,878 of record NZ_CM147084.1, on the reverse strand, counting down.
GCAGATCGGCGGCACTGAAGGTGCCAGTCACGCCGCCACCGGCGGTGATCAGCGAGTAAGTGGTATTACCGGTGAACGGCGCGAGACTGTTGACCACCAGACCGCCACCCAAGGCTGCCGTACCACCCACCACCAACGGTGTCGCGGTTGGCGAGCTGACCGTCAGCGCCAGCACACCATCACTGCTGTTGGTCAGGTTGCCGGCCACGCTCAAGGTGCCGTCAGCACCACCGGAAGCCACCACACCGTGGTTGACCACCGAACCGACGCTGCCGTTACCGCTCAGGCCTGCGCCGTTGGCGACCGTGACTTGTGCCCCCAGAGAAGCCCGGGCCGCACGGCTGCCAACTTGCAGCAGGCCTTGATCGACCGAGACGGTGCCACTGAACGGCTGATTGCCGGTCAGCAGCAACGTGCCGCTGCCGCGTTTGGCCATCGCCCCGAGTCCGCTGAGAATTCCGTTGAACTGGCCATTGGTATTCTGCTGGAACACCAGCGTGGCATTGTCGGTGATGTTGCCTTGCAGGCTGGTGGTATTACCGATCAGCGTACCGCCACTGACGGTGGTGCCGCCGCTGTAAGTATTGGCACCGGTCAGCACCAGCGTGCCGGAATCGAGCTTTTCGATCCCGCCGGTGCCGATCAGCGGCACATCGATTTGGGCGCTGGCACCGGCATTCACGCGGATCGGTGCGGGCGTGCCGCCAGGGCCATTGACCGGGGTCAGCGTGTCACCGGCATCCGGCACCAGGCTGTAGCCACCGACGAGGAATTGCAGGCCGGTGAAATTCTGATTGCCCTGCACGGTGACCACACCTGGCTGACCGCCAAACACCGCGAACTGACCATTGGCCGCCAGCGCCTGCGTGCCGCTCGGATCGGTCCAGTTGGTGCCCGGGCCCCACACGCCACTGCCGCCGCCGATGCTGCCGTCAGGATTGGTGGTGCCGCCGTTCCAGAACTGCACTTCACCTGGCGTGCCCTGCACCAGCAGGTTGACCTGATTGGCGATCGCGGTTTGCAGGGTCAGGTTGGCCGCCGACACCGGCAGGCTGCCGTAGACCAGACCGTTGTCGGTCAGGCTGCCACCGTAGCGGAACAGTTGATAGACCCCGGTGCCGAAGCCACCGGTGTTGCTGATATTCAGCGTACCGTCGAGGGTCAGGTTGCCGGCAACGTTGACCACCGTGGTCGAACTGGCCGCCGAGCCGAGGCTGAAGTCCAGGTTGGTCCCCGAGGACAGCGCCAGCGCACCGACCGACAACGGCGTGGCCGAACCGCCACCGCTCAGCGTTGCACCGCTGGCCAGTTGCACGTTGCCACCCAGTTGCCCGCTGCCGCCGATTTGCGCACCGCTGGCGACGTTGACGTTGGCGCTGTTGAGCACGCCGTTGACGATCAGGTCGCCGGCCTGCACCGAGGTGTTGCCAGTGAAGGTGTTGTTGCCCGTCAGGAGCAACTGACCAGTACCGGTTTTGTTCAGCGTGCCGCTGCCGGTGAGGTTGCCGGTGTAGCTGCCGTCGGCGTTTTGCGCGAAAGTCAGCGCCGCGTTGTTGACGATGGCGCCTTGCAGGCTGCTGGTGTCGCCAGTGGTCGTGCCAGCGTTCAGCGTGGTGCCGCCGCTGTAGGTATTGGCACCACTGAGCACGAGGTCACCGCTGCCGTTTTTCACCAGACTGCCAGTGCCGGTGATGGCGCCGAGCAACGTGGTGTTCTGGTTGCCGGCCAGGGTCAGTTGCCCACCAAGGTTGACGGCATTGGCCAGTTGCAGCGCCGAGGTGCTGTCGAGGCTGCCGTTGCCGGTCACGCTCAATGCACCGCTGCTGATGGCGCTGTTGTTGCCCAGCACCAGCGTACCGCCAGCGAGTTGCGTGCCGCCGCTGTAGGTGTTGCTGCCGTTGAGGGTCAGGCTCGAAGCGCCGGACTTGATCAGGCTGCCTGCACCGCTGACCACACCGTCGAGGGTCAAGGCGTTGCTGCCAGCGACGCTCAGGCCACCGTTCACCACCACATCGTTGCCCAGCGTGACGGCCGCGTTGCTGTCCAGTGCGGTGCCGTCTGCGGCAGTCAAGACGCCAGTGCCCAGCGCCGCGTTATTACCGACGACAATCTTGCCGCCGTTAAGTGCGGTGCCACCGGTGTAGCCGTTGGCGGCATTGAGCACCAGCGTACCGCTGTCGTATTTGCCGAGGGTGCCGCTGCCGTTGAGCGCTACGCCAACGGTCGCGGTGGCGTTCGGATCGACTCGCACCGTGGCGTTACCCAGCGAACCGTTGACCAGGTTCAGCGAACCCGCCGTGCCGTTCTGCAGGCTGTAGCCATCAGTGACGAATTGCAGGCCGGTGATGGTTTGCGCGCCGTTGACGGTGACCGTGCCGGCTGTGCCCTGGAACACTGCGAAATTATTGGTCCAGGCCTGATTGGTGGTGCCGTTGACGTCGGTCCAGTTGGTGGTGCCGGTGCCCCAGGTGCCGCTGCCGCCATCGACCGAACCGTTGGCGACGAGTTGGTTGCCGTCCCAGAACTGCACGGTGACGCCCGGTGCGGTGACCAGCAAATTGATCTGGTTGGCCAGCGCGGTTTGCAGGGTCAGATCCCCCGGGGCGACGCTGCCCGGCACCGTGCCGATCAGCATGCCGTTGTCGGTCAGGCCGCCGGTGTAGTTGATCAACCGGTACACGCCGCTGCCAAAACCGCCGATGTCACTGACGTTGAGGGTGCCGTCGAGGGTCAGGTTGCCACCGACGTTGACCAGCGCATTGCCGCCACCGGAAACCGGCACACCGAGGCCGACATCGAAGTTGGAATTGGCGTTGAACACCAGTGAGTTCACCGACAGGGTGCTGCCGGTGGCGCCGGCCAGGTGACCGCCATCGGCCACGGTCACGGCACCGCCCAGTGAGCCGCCGCCAGTCAGGGTGCCGCCGCTGTTGACCAGCACACTGGCGCTGTCCAGAGAACCGCTGACGTTCAAGGTGCCGGCGTTGACGGTGGTGTTGCCGGTCAGGCTGTTGAGACCGGCCAGGGTCAGCGTGCCGGTACCGAGTTTGCTCAAGTCGCCAGTACCGGTGAGTACACCGGCAAAAAGGCTGCTGGCGTTGTTGCCGCCGATGCTCAAGGTGTTGCCGCCGCCGATCAGTGCGGTGCCACTGCCGGTCAGGCTGGCGAGGCTGCCGGAGCCGCCGAGATTCAGCGTCGCCGCAGCGCCGAGATTGACTCCGGCGTTACTGCCCAGCGCCGAATTGCCCAGCGTGGTCAAGCTGCCGGACTGCACATCGAAGGTGCCGCTGAAGGTGTTGTTGCCCGACAGTGTCAGGTCGGCCAGACCATTTTTGGTCAGGGTGCCCGCCCCGGCGATCACACCACCGAGGGTCAGGTTGTTGTTGCCGGCCACGCTCAGGTTGGCATTGACGTTGATGTTGTTCGCCAGCACCAGCGGCGCGGTGGTGTCGAGGGTCGACGCACCCGCCACGGTCACCGCGCCGGAGCCCAGGCCCGCCGAGGTACCCAGGGTCACGGTGCCGGCGTTCAGTGTGGTGCCGCCGCTGTAGGTGTTAATGCCGTTGAGGGTCAGGTTGGACGCGCCGTTCTTGATCAGACCGCCGGTACCGCTGACCACGCCGCTGAGCGCTACGTCGCTGTTGCCGGTGTTGGTCAGATTGGCGTTGAGCACCACGTTGTTGCCCAACGACACCGAGGTGTTGCTGTCCAGCGCCGAGGCACCGGCCACGGTCAGGTTGCCCAGACCGAGGGCGCCGTTGCTGCCGGCGGTCAGGGTGCCGGCGTTGAGGGTGACGCCACCCAGAAAGTTGTTGGCCCCGCTCAGGATCAGGTTGGCCGCGCCGTCCTTGGTCAGGCTGCCAGCGCCGTTGATCGCGCCGCTCAGCGTCAGATCGTTGCTGCCGACGATGCCGAGGTTGCCCGCCAGGTTGATCGCGTTACCCGCCGTGAAGGCGCCGCCGGCATCCAGGGTGGTGCCGTTCGCCGCGTTCAGGGTCGCCGAGCCCAGCGCGCTGTTCGACGCCAGAATCAAACCTCCCGCATTCAGCGCCACCGGCCCGAGGAAAGCGTTGTTGCCACCGAGGGTCAGGCTGGCCGAACCGTTCTTGATCAAGCCGCCAGTGCCGGAAATGACACCGTTGAGGGTCAGCGCATTGCTGCCGAGGATCGTCAGGTTGCCGTTCAGCGTGGCCGCGTTGGCCAGGGTCACGGCGGTATTGCTGTCGAGTTGCGTGCCGGCGTTGGCGATCAACGCTCCGCTGCCCAGCGCGGTGTTGCTGCCGACCACCAGGGTGCCGCCATCCAGTTGTGTGCCGCCGGTGTAGCTGTTGGCGCCGTTGAGCACCAGGGTGCCGGCGTCGAGTTTGTTGAGGATGCCGCTGCCGTCGATGTTCACGCCGACCGTGGCGGTCACGCCCGGATCGACCCGCATCGCGGTGGTTCCACCGCTGCCATTGACGGCAGTCAGCAGACCCGACGTGCCGTTGACCACGTTGTAGCCATCGGTGAGGAATTGCATTCCGGTGAACAGTTGCGTGCCGTTGACCGACACCGTACCGGCCGTGCCCTGAAACACCGCAAAGTCGCCGGCCCAGGTCTGGTTCAGCGTACCGTTGGAGTTGGTCCAGTTGGTGCCGCCGGCAGTCCATGTGCCGCTGCCGCCGTCCACATTACCGTTCGGGATGGTCTGGCTGCCGTCCCAGAAGCGCAGATTGGTGTTAGGCGCCGACACCACCAGATTCACCTGATTGCCAAGGGTCTGCACAAGGATGTCGCCAAGGCCGTAACCCACCGGTACACCGGCCACGGTCAGGCCGTTGTCGGTCAGTGCGCCGATGTAGTTGAACAAGCGATAGACACCGACGCCGAAGCCGCCGGCATCGGTGACGTTGAGGTTACCGTCGAGGGTCAGGTTGCCGCCGATGTTCATCAGCGAGCTGGTCGATGGCGTAGCGAGGCTTGCGTCGACATTGCTGTTGGCCGTGAGGATCAGCGACGAGGTGGACAAGGTGTTGCCCGAGGACAACGCCAGATGACCGCCGCTGTTGACAGTGATGACGCCAAGCGCCGAACCGGTCCCCGTGAGGGTCGCACCGTTGTTGACGTTGAGCTGGGTACTGGCCAGCGAACCGGTAAGGTTCAGCGTGCCGCCGTTGACCTCGGTGTTGCCGGTGATGCCGTTACTGCCGGTGAGGTTCAGCGTCCCGGTACCGACTTTGGTCAGGGTACCGCTGCCACCGAGGTCGCCGTCGAAGATGCTGGTGCTGCTCACGCCGCCCACGGTCAGCGTGTTGCCGCCGGCGACCTGCACGCTGCCGCTGCCGCTCAGCCCGCTGAGGCTGGCGCTGCTGTTGAGATAGAGATTCGCACCGGCGCTGATGTTGGCGCCGGAGGTGTTGCCGAGCGCCCCGCTGCTCACGGTGGTGACGCTGCCGGAGGCGATGTTCAGCGCACCGGTGAAGGTGTTGTTGCCGCTGAGCGTCAGATCGCCAAAGCCGTCCTTGGTCAGGCTGCCGGCGCCATCGATCACGCCGCTCAGGTTCAGGGTGTTGCTGCCGGCCAGGGTCAGGCCGGCGTTGAGGGTGATGTTGTTGCCGACGTTCATGCCGGTGCTGGTATCCAGCGTCGAAGCGCCACCGACGGTCAGGCCACCACTGCCCAATGCAGCGGCCGAGCCCAGTGTCAGCGTACCCGCATTGAGGGTGGTGCCGCCGCTGAAGGTGTTGGTGCCGTTGACGGTCAGGTTGGCCGCGCCGTTCTTGATCAACTGGCCGGTGCCGCTGGTAACGCCGCCGAGGGTCAGGTCCTGGGTGCCGCCGACGCTCAGCGCCGCATTGAGCACGACCGCGTTGGCCAGGCTGGCCAGCGGCGAGCTGCTGTCGAGGGTTGCTGCGCCACCGACGGTCAAGGCACCGGTGCCGAGGGCCGAGCTATTGCCGACGGTCACCGTGCCGGCATTCAGTGTGGTGCCGCCGACGTAGGTGTTGGTGCCGTTGAGGCTCAGGTTGGCCGCGCCGTCTTTCACCAGACTACCGGCGCCAGCGACGGTTCCGGTAAGGCTCAGATCCGCACTGCCGCCCACATTGAGCGCCCCGGCGAGGTTGACCTGATTGCCCAAAGTGACGGCGGTATTAGTGTCCAGCGTGGTGCCCGCCGCCGCGTTCAATGCGCCGCTGCCCAGCGCGGTGTTGCTGCCGACAATCAGCTTGCCGACGTTGAGTGCGGTGTTGCCGAAGTAGGTGTTGGCGCCGTTGAGAATCAGGTCGGCGGGGCCACTTTTGGTCAACCCACCGACGCCGGAAACCACGCCCGCGAGGGTCAGCGCGTTGCTGCCGCCGACGGTCACGTTGCCACCGAGGTTGACGTTGTTGGCCAGGCTCGTCGCGGTGCTGGCATCCAGCGTGGTGTTGTTGCCGGCGTTGAGCACGCCGGTGCCGAGGGCGGTGTTGGAGCCGACGATCAGTGTCCCGGCGTTCAGCGACGTAGCGCCGGTGTAGGTGTTGTTGCCGGTGAGGATCAGGGTCGAAGAACCGGTCTTGATCAGGTTGCTGCCACCACTGATCACGCCGCCGAGGGTCAGCGGGTTGGCGCCGCCGGCAGTCAGGTTGGCGTTCAGGGCAATCGCGTTGTTCAGCGTCACGTTGGCGCTGCTGTTGAGCGTTGCGCCCGCGCCGCCCACGGTCAGCGTACCGGTGCCGAGTGCCGCGCCGTTGCCGACGGTCAGGCTGCCGGCGTTGAGCGCGGTGCCACCGGTGAAGGTGTTGGCGCCGTTGAGGGTCAGGTTGGCGGTGCCGTTCTTGGTCAACTGGCTGGCGCCACTGATCACGCCACCGAGGGTCAGCCCGTTGCTGCCGCCGATCCCCAGATTGTTGTTGAGAATGACGTTGTTGTTCAGCGTCACCGCTGTATTGCTGTCGAGGGTCGCAGCGCCGCCGACGGTGATATCGCCGCTGCCGAGCGCAGCGTTGGCACCCGCCGTGATGGTGCCTGCGTTCAACGCAACAGCACCGAGGAAAGTATTGGCGCCGTTGAGAATCAGGTTGGCCGCGCCGTTCTTGGTCAGCCCGCCGCTGCCGCTGACCACACCACCGAGGGTCAGGTTGGCGTTGCCGGCAATGTTCAGGTTACCGCCAAGGGCGACCGCGTTGCTCAGCGCGACGGTGGTGCTGGCGTCGAGGGTAGTGCCCGCCGCCGTGGTCAATGCGCCAGTGCCCAGCGCGGTGTTGCTGCCGACGATCAGCGTACCGGCATTGAGCGCCGTGCCGCCGGAGAAGGTGTTGTTGCCGCTGAGGGTCAGGTTCGCGGTGCCATTCTTGATCAGGTTGCCGGCACCGCTGATGACGCCGCTCAGGCCCAGCGCCTGGGTGCCGCCGAGGGTCAGATCCGCCGCCAGCGCGACAGCGTTGGCCAGGGTCACCGCGGTGGTCGCATCCAGCGTGGTGCCCGCCGCCGCGTTCAAGGCGCCCGTGCCGAGGGCGGTGTTGCTGCCGACGAGCAAGCTGCCGCCGTTGAGCGCAGTGGTGCCGCTGTTGGTGTTGTTGCCGGTCAGGGTCAGGCTGGCGCTGCCGCTCTTGGTGATCGCACCGGTGCCGGACACAATACCGCCCAGGGTCAGCGCATTGCTGCCGAGCACGTTCAGCGCACCGGTGATGCCGACGTTGTTGGCCAGGGTCACGTTGCCGGTGCTGTCGAGGCTGGTGCCGTTGCTGGTGTTGAGTACCCCGGTGCCCAAGGCATTGTTGTTGCCGACGCGCAAGGTCCCGGCGCCGAGACTGGTGATCCCGGTGTAGGTGTTGCTGCCGTTGAGGGTCAGGCTGCCGCTGCCGGTTTTGGTCAGGTTGGCGGCGCCGCTGATCACCCCGCCCAGGGTCAGCGCACCGGTGCCGGTTGCGGTCAGGGTGCTGTTGAGCGTGATCGCGTTCGCCAGCGAAATGGGCGTCGTTGCCGAGATGCTCGAAGAGCCGCCAACCGTGATGCCACCGGTACTGAACGACTGGTTGTTGCCCACCAGCACTACACCGCCATTGAGCACGGTGCTGCCGGTGTAAGTGTTGATGCCGTTGAGGTTGAGCTGACCGCTGCCGATCTTGGTCAGGCCGCCGCTGCCGGAGATCACACCGTTGAGGGTCGTACCATTGATGCCCTGCAGGGTCAGGCCGCCGGCGCCCAGATTGATCTGGTTGGCCAGCGTCAAACCGGCATTGCTGGCCTGCAGGATCCCGCCGTTGGACGTCAGCACGCCGCTGCCGAACGCCGCGTTGTCGTTGAACTGCGCGACACCGCCATTGAGCGTGGTCGCACCGCTGACCAACGGCCCCTGCAAGGTCCAGGTGCCGCTGTTGAGGGTCAGGTTGTTGAAGTTGACGTAGGTCGCGCTGGACGCCGTGCCGGTCCCGGTGGTGCCGCCGCCGAGGCCGATCGGGTTTTGCAGGATCAGCGTGTTAGTGCCGGCCGCGCCGCCATCGATCGTCCCGGTCGGGGCGAAGGTCAGGTTGATGCCGATCAAGCCCCCGAGGCCGACGGAGACTTGCACACCGTCGCCGACGTTAACGCTGGAACCGGTGATCGCGTAGAAGGTGTTGGTGCTGCCCGCCCCCATCGACACACCGCCGGTGATGTTGCCGGCGTTGGTGAAGGTGTTGCCCGCCACTGACGTCTCGAACGCAATCCGGCCGTTGATCGTGCCACTGGCACTGTTGGTCATGTTGACTTGCGAACCACCATACACCCCGACCACCGGGGTATCGGCCAGGGTGATGCCGCCGACCGACAGTCCGGTGGAGGTGATGGTGCCGTCGTTGGTGATGGTCGTGGTGCCCGACACCGAGTTGTTCACGCCAATCCCCAGCCCGTCGATGCTGGTCAGGTTGAGGCCGAGCAGCATGCCGGTACCGCGAATGATCCCGGTGGCGTTGTTGACGATGCTCACCGTGCTGGTCGCGCCGGTACCGATGAACGCACCACCACTGAGGATCGAGACCAGGCCCAGCAAGGCCGGGTCGAGGGTACCGGAGTTGTTCAGGTTGATATTGGCCCCGGTCAGGTTGATGACCTTGCCACCCAGCGTCGCGTTCATCTGCGCCCCGGAGTTGACGTTGACCGTCAAGCCGCTGGTGGCGCTGCTGTAGTCATTGAGAAACAGCGGCAGCGTCGGGACGCCCGAACAGGTAATCGTCGAACCTGCCGCCGAGCATGTCGCGAGCGCCTGCTCGCTGACCCCACCGAACAAAAGTCCGGCAACGCTCAGGTGCACGGCAAGGGAAAGAGGGGAAAAACGCGAAACGAGGGCGACACCAAACCTTGCTTCCACGGGCTACTCCTTGTCGTGGCCAAATTCTTCCTTGAAGGCGTGCAAGTCGGGCTTATTCCACACGCGAATCAAGACTGCGACGGTCATCACAAAACCGCGTTATGGGTGACAAGCTAGTAGACGCCCCGCGATGGGGCACTGATTAAATGGTGTTAATACTTTAATACTAGGGCCGTCTAAACCGCGGGTTTCGGCCCCTAAACACAGGACTTTGCCTAAACGATATCCCCCTGTAGGAGCTGCGGCACGCTGCGCCTACAGGGGCGAACGGTGCGACTTGGTACGTGTTGTGCAAACGTTTGCGACCTGCCTATATCGGCTTTTTCGTAACAAAACCGTACAGACCCGCAGAACCCGGGCCTTGATCCGCAAAAAAGGACTTTGAATGCACGCTGCTTCCCTTCTTCGCGCCCCGTTTGCGCGCACGTTTGCTGTTTCCCTGCTACTGACCGGCGTTACCGGAGTTCTCAGCCACAGCGCATTGGCGCAACCGGCGCTGCCCGACGAATCGGCCCAGGGCGAAGCCCTCAGCCCGGAAGCTGCCCCGGCGAAAAAAGGCGCTTATCTGTCGGACTGGTACAACCAGGACCTGACGTTGATCGGCAGCAAGGACATCAGCTTCGGCCCGCAACCGGCCGACGACATTTATCTGGAATACGAGTACTTCGGGCGCAAGGGGCCGTTCGAGCTGTACGGCTACGTCGACATTCCGAAGATCTTCAACATCGGCAACAGCCACGACAAAGGCGTGTGGGACCATGGCTCACCGGTGTTCATGGAGCACGAGCCGCGCATCTCCATCGACTACCTCGCCGGCCGCAGCCTGGCCATCGGCCCGTTCAAGGAATGGTACGTGGCGTTCGACTGGATCTACGATCACGGCAGCCGTAAAGAGAACCGCGCCAACACCCTGTACAGCGGCTTCGGCACCGACATCGACACCCATTCGCGGGTCAACCTGTCGGCCAACCTGTACGGGCGCTACCAGTGGGAAAACTACGGTGCGAGCAATGAGTATTCGTGGGACGGCTACCGCGCGCAGCTCAAGTACATCGTGCCTATCGACAAGTTCAGCAACGGCGCGTCGCTGACCTACATCGGTTTCACCAACTTCGACTTCGGCTCCGACATCCACAAGGACAACCCGGCGCGCACCGCCAACGCCACGGTGGCGACCAACGTCTTGCTGTACTCGTTCACCCATTTGCGCTTCACCCTGGTCGGCCGTTATTTCCACAACGGCGGCAACTGGGAGGATGGCAGCGAGCTGAACTTCGGCGACGGCAATTTCCGCGCGCGCTCCAACGGTTGGGGTTACTACGCCGGCATCGGCTACCAGTTCTGAATTCAGGAGATTTTCATGCAAGCAATGACGCGTCTGACCCTGGCCGCTGCGGCCCTGCTCTCTTCCACCACTTGGGCGGCTGAAGCGCCGATCCAGCCGAAAGTGGTGTTGATCACCATGTTCGCCCCCGAGGCGCAGCACTGGATCGAGCGCCTCGATCTCAAGCAGGAAATCCGCGTGCCGGGCCTGTCCGCCGAGTACCCGACCGTGCGCTGCAACGCACAACAGGTGTGCCTGCTGACCACCGGCATGGGTCAGACCAACGCCGCTGCTTCAACCCTGGCACTGGCCTTGTCGCCGAAATTCGACCTGCGCAAAAGCTGGTTCCTGATCGCCGGGATCGCCGGCATCAGCCCGAAACACGGGACCCTCGGCACCGCCGCGTGGGCGCATTACCTGGTGGAGTTCGGTACGCAATGGGAGCTGGATTCGCGCGATGCGCCGGCGAGCTGGCCGACCGGCTACCTGGGCATCAACACCAAGGGCCCCAACGAAAAACCGCCGCTGGACTACAAGACCGAAGTCTTCGAACTCAACCCGAAGCTGCAGGCCAAAGCCTTCGCCCTGAGCCACAAGGTCGAGCTGAGTGAAAGCAAGGAATCGGCGGCCTGGCGCCTGAAATACCCCTCGGCCCCGGCCAATCAGCCGCCAGTGGTTACGCGCTGCGACACGCTGGCTGGCAACACCTGGTTCTCCGGTACGCGCCTGAGCGAACGCGCCGAGGTCTGGACCCAATTGTTGACCGACAACAAGGGCGAGTACTGCACCACGCAACAGGAAGACAACTCCACTTATGAAGCCTTGTTGCGCGCCAGTCGCGAAGGTCTGGTGGATGTGCAGCGTCTGGCGGTGGTGCGCGCCGGTTCCGACTTCGACCGCCCGGCGCCGGGCGGTAGCGAGGTGGACAATCTGCTGAAGTACGCCGATCAGGGCGGGTTCGTGCCGGCGCTGGAAAACCTCTATCGCGCGGGTAATCCGCTGGTGCAGGACATTCTGAAAAACTGGTCGGCGTGGGAAAACGGCGTCCCGCAATCCTGAGCCCGACAAAGAATCCTGTGGGAGCTGGCTTGTCAGCGATGGCGCCAGTTCAGTCAACATCTTCATCGACTGTTCTACCGCTATCGCTGGCAAGCCAGCTCCCACAGGTTATGCGGTGTCTGGAAGATCAGGGGATGAGGATGACCTTGTCCCCACTCCCATGATTCACCTCTGCATAGCTCTGCACTCCCTGCGCCAGCGGCACCTCCACCAACCCCAACGGCAACGGCAACAGCCCCTCATCGAAGAACCGTCCGAACTGTTCGAGCATCGCCGCACAGGCTTGCACGCCGTACAGCAGCGAGTTGATCCCGACCACCGAGCCGCCCTTGCGGTACAACGCCAGCGCTGGCAATTGCACGTGGCCGTCGACCGGCGCGGCGATGATCGCGATGCGGCCGAACGCGGCCAGTGCCGCCACCGAGGCGGGCAGCCAGAAACCGGTGGTATCGAAGACCACGTCAGCGCCGCCGCCGTACACCGCGTTGACCTGCGCGCCGAGGTCTTCGGGCTTATCCAGCTGAATCGTCGCATAGCCCTGTGCCTGCAACGCCTTGACCTGCTCCGGCCGCCGCGCAGCCGCGAGGATCTGCGCGCCGCGCACCTTGGCCAATGCCAACGCCGCTGTCGCCACCGCACCACCGCCGATCACCAGCAAACGGGTTTCAGCGCTCACCAGGCTGCGCTCCAACGCATCCCAAGCGGTGGTGTAAGGCACGCCGAGGCTGGCCGCCTGAGCGAAGCTCAAGTGCGACGGTTTATGCGCCACGCCATTGGCCGGCAATTTGACGAATTGCGCGTGCGAACCATCGGCAAAAAAGCCCAGTTCGCGCCCGGTGCCCCAGACTTCCTGACCGAGCAACGCCTGCGGGCCTTCGACCACGACACCGGCAAAATCGCGCCCGGGAATCCGTGGCAATGTGGTGTAGGGAAACCGCCCGAGTACGTTCTTCACATCGCTGGGGTTCAGACCGGCGGCCTTGATTTCGACCAGCACGTCATCAGCGCCGGGCACCGGGGTCGGTACGTCGACGAAACGCAGGGAGGACAGGTCGCCGGTTTTATCGAATTGCAGTGCTTTCATGAGGACATCCACCAAAGGAAAAAAAGGACATTCAGGACAACCAACCGGCGACCAGTTGCCGGCCCAGCGGCCACAGCTGCTCACCCGCGAGCATGCCCAGCAGCCCCACCAGCGCGATGGCCGGTGGCGCCGGGGAGCGGAAATCCAGCGCGCCATAGAGCAGGCCGACGCCCAGACCGATGGCCAGCGAAATCAGGTAGTTCATGGAAAACTCCGCCGCGTGAAAGGAATGGGCAAAGTCTAGGGAAGGATCGGCAGAGGTGTCGGCCAAGGACTTCTGAATTTCGGCCAAAAGACCGACATTCCCCTGTAGGAGCTGCCGCAGGCTGCGATCTTTTGACTTTGATTTTGAAAACAAGATCAAAAGATCGCAGCCTGCGGCAGCTCCTACAGGGTCGCGTTCAGGTGGTGGAGAATTGCGAAGGCGCCACCCCCAGTTCACGCCGGAACATGTCACTGAAACTGCTCGGCGAATACCCCAGCTCCCGAGCGATCGCATTCACCGGCACGCCCTGAATCAACTCGGCCACCGCCGTCGCCAGTTGCACCTGCCGCCGCCATTCAGCGAAGCCCATGCCGAGGCTGTCCTTGAACAGCCGCGCCAGCGTGCGCACACTGGCTCCGGCGTTTTCCGCGTGCTGCTCGAATGGAATGTCCAGCGACGGCGCCGCCATCACCGCCTGACACAGGTTCATCAGACGCCGATCGGAATCGTCGGGCATCGGGATCTTCAATGGCGAGCGCCGGGCACGCTTGAGTTCCAGCAACGCCAGCCCGACCAGGGCGTCGTAATAAGCCGGCTCGCCGCTGTCACCCTGCTCCACCAAACCGACGATCAACTCACGCAGCAGCCCACCGACCTCGATCACCTGTACCGTCGCATCCAGCGTCGCCGCCAGCACCGGGCGCAGGTAGATATTTCGCATCTGCAAGTCCGACACCACGCGAATCCCGTGGGGCACTCCAGGCGGCAACCACACCGCCCGCTGCGGCGGCACCACCAGCGCCTCGTGCGGGGTCTCGACCCACATCACCCCGCTCATCGCATACAGCAACTGCCCCCAGACATGCTCGTGCGGCTCGATGAACAAACCACGCGGATAGGTACGCGCCAGCGGTTGCACCGGCACATCGGTATCCGTCAGATCGGGGGGTGCGGCGAGGGCCATGGCGAGTATTCATTGGGGTTGGCGGAAGGCGCATGGTAACCAGTCGGTCACAGCGCCGCCAACGATAGATACCGTCGGACAATCCGAATGAATTTTCGCGACGCGCCGCGATCCTTCTAATACCACAGGGAGGAATACGGGCTTTATGAACAACGCAAAACTGTTTGTCATCGATTACACCCTTCACGGCACGCCCAAGTCGTTCATTATCCGCTCGGACAAAATGGACAACGCCGAGGCGTGGCACTGGGCAAGCTGTGATGCCGGCGTGGGTCGCATCCCGCGTTTCGGCCGGGAAAAAGTGCAAAAGACCAGCAAACCGATGGCGGAGAAATTCGGCGTGGAAAACGTCACATGGCGACCGGCGAGCTAGACTCTCGCCAGGCAGTGGGGACTCTTTGGGGGCGTACACAATGACCAGCATCTTCAGCCCGGCGCATCTGGATTATGGCCTGGACACCTTTTTCGGACGTATCACCAGAAGCGTGGACTGTCAGGTGGGTCTTGAAGCTGTCGAAGACGACCCCTATCGCTTCGCCTTGCGCGTGCCGGCGCCGTTACCGGAGGACCTCGACCAGGCGAAAACCGTGGTGGTCAGGGTCGAAGGCCGGCGTCTGCAAGGCACGGTTCGCCATACCGAACGGCTGGATGATGAAAGCCTGAAACTGCAAGTGGAGCCTGATTAGGCTCCACTTTTTTTTGCGCGCGGTTATTTGGGGTGGGCGCAATGGCAGCCTTTGCTTGAGCACTCTTCACCGCCCTTGTGGTGATGCGCGCAAGCCTCGCAGCAATAGTGTTTGCCGTGCACGGCGTAGGCGTGTTCGCCTTCCTTGATGGTGCATTTGCAGTTTGGGCAGTCACATTTTCTATCGGGCATGGGGGCAGACTCCTTTTTGGGTGGTTGTCTGGGCTTGTGGGATAAGCCGTAAATAGCAGTGTAGGAGCTGCCGAAGGCTGCGATCTTTTGATCTGGTGTTTTTTGCGGGATTGGGTGTATATCCGTTCGTGCTGGCGATATTGGATGAATATCCATTTGTGCTGGCGATATTGGGTGAATATCCGTTTCTTCGGGTGCTGCCGCTGGCGGTTTCGCTCTTACAGCGAGTCACCTTTTCCAAACGCCGGAGTGCCGGCCCAGCGAAAAGGTAACCCAAAAGGCTTTGCCCCGGCGTACGGCACTTCGCTTAGGCTCAGTGTTCCCTCGCTACGGTGCCCATCCGGGGGCATCGCCTACGGTTTGCTTCGCTGCACCTCCTCTCGATGTATGCGGCTTCGCCGCATGGCGCTGCGCGCCTCCCCCCGGATGAACACCTCCGCTCGGCCTGCCGAAGGGGCTGAAGATCAAAAGCCACATCAAGAGCCAGAGCCAGAGCCAGAGCCAGAGCCAGAGCCAGAGCCAGATCAAAAGATCACAGCCTTCGGCAGTTCCTACATGGGATTGAGTGTTTTCAGTTAGAAATTGGTCGGCTATCAGGCCGCCTTCGCTGGCAAGCCAGCTCCCACAGTGGGATCGGGTGTTTTCAGTTAGAAATTTGGTTGGCTATCAGGCCGCCATCGCTGGCAAGCCAGCTCCCACAGTGAGATCGAGTGTCATCGTTAGAGATTGGTCGGCTGGCAGGCCGCCATCGCTGGCAAGCCAGCTCCCACAGTGGGATCGGGTGTCATCGTTAGAGATTGGTCGGCTGTCAGGCCGCCATCGCGAGCAAGCTGGCTCCCACAATTTTATTCGCGCACACCCCATGCGGCGAAGCCGCCCCACTCAACACGATGAGCGTTAGCTCGAGTAAAGCTTTTGATCTCAAGGCCCGTCGGCAGGCTGAGTGGAGGGATTTATCCGGGGGTGGGAGCGCAGCGACCGTTTGGCGCAGCCAAACACAGCGAGAGGAGGTGCAGCGAAGCAAACCGTAGGCGCTGCCCCCGGATGAATCCCGCAGCGAAGGAACCCGAGCCTAAGCGAGGGCCGAACGTCAGGGTAAAGCCTTTTTGGTTACTTTTTCGGCGTCTGGAAAAAGTGACCCGCCGTAAGGGCGGAACCCTAACCAGCCTTCACCAAAAAAACGGATATACACCCAAAACTCAATCTGAACCCCGAACACTACTCCGATACATAAAAACCAAAGCCAACCCAAGACACACCATCGCCAACACCCGAGAAGACGAAAGCTCGATCGCCGGATTCCCCAGCCAGCCAAAATTATCGATCAACATCCCCATCCCCAGTTGCCCGACGATCACCGCAACAGTCGCCACCGCCGTACCCACGACAGGCACAGCACCGACCATGACCATCATGTAAACCACACCAAACAGCGCCCCGGTGAGCTGCCACTTCGGCACGTCCAAGAGGCTGACCGCCTGCGCCGGCTCAAAGAACAGAATCAACAATCCGGTGGTCACAGCCCCCACGACAAACGTCAGCAGACTACTGCGCAACACCCCGACCGTTTCACCCAGGCGTCCATTGATCGCCGCCTGCACACTCAACACCGCGCCAGCCAACACCACCACTGCCAACAAAATAACCAGACTCATCTCTTCAACCTCGCGCAATCAGAATCAATGCCACCACAATCAACACCAACGCCAGCCAGCGCTCGGCATTGACCTTCTTGCGCGTCGCGCCGAACCAGCCGAAGTGGTCGATCAGTACACTCTTGCCGACCTGCCCCGAGAGAATCGCGATCATCGTCATCGCAATCCCGATATGCGGCGTCGCCAGGGTCAACACCACCACGTACATTGGCCCCAGAAATCCGCCGATCAACTGCCAGCGCGGCAGCTCGGTCAGCGCTGGGCCTTTCTGGGGGCCGGCGAACAACAGCAGCAAAAACAGAATCGCCGAACCCACGCCGAAGATGCTCAAGGTCGCCCACAGATGCCCGACTTGCTCACCCAATGGCCCAAGCAATCCGGCCTCCACCGACAGGCCCATGCCGGCCAGAATGACCAACGGCAATAACAACAAGCGCAGCCCCGACCGGGTAGCCGGTGCCGCCCCACTTACTTCATCCAGCGTTTGCATATTCAAATTCCCATGCAAGTAAACGATGGTGCGGATTATCGGCTGGCGCCGCTGTGCGATAAATGGGAGCATCCAGACAACACTTTTGCGCAACTCGCACAACAGGACAGATTCATGCACGGGCTAACCGAACTGGGATTCAAGACGTTGAGGCTGTTTGTGGCGGTACTCGACCACGGCAGTTTCTCTGAAGTCGCCCGTCGCGAGGGCGTGGCGCCCTCTTCGATCTCGCGGCAGATCCAGTTGATGGAGCAGGCGCTGAACCAGCAATTGCTCTACCGCCACACCCGTGCCGTGACGCCGACCGAGGCCGGGCGCATGCTCGGCCACCATGCGCGGCTGGTGCTGGTGCAACTGGAAGAAGCCGAACAGGCGCTGCAGGAGCAGCAAAGCGAGCCCACCGGGCTGGTGCGCATCAATGCGCCGGTGGTGTTCGGCCAGCGTCACCTGACGCCGTGGCTGGGAAAATTGTGCGCGCGCTATCCGAAGCTGCAACTCGACATCCAGCAGACCGACCATTACGTCGACCCGTTGCAGGAAGGCGCCGACCTGCTGTTTCGCATCGGCCCGCTGCACGACTCGAGCATGCAGGCGCGGATTCTGGCACCGCACAGTTTTCAGGTCGCCGCCAGCCCGACCTATCTGCAGCGCCACGGCATCCCGCAACACCCGGAAGATCTCGCGCAGCACCAGTGTCTTGCCTACAAAGGCGCAACCGGTCAGCAGCGCTGGTTCTTTCGTCAAGGTCAGGGCGACTGGACGCCTTACTCGGTCAAAGGCCCGATCACTGGCAACCACGCCGACACCCTCACCCAGGCCGCCGAACAAGGCCTGGGACTGGTGATGTTTCCGTCGTGGCTGATTGGTGAAGCGGTGCGTGAAGGCACGCTGGTGCCGGTGTTGCGCGAGTATCAGGTGTCCAACAGTCTGGAGCCGCAGCAGATTGCGGTGCTGTGGCCGGGTAGCCGGCGACTGTCGGTGAAGGTGCGTACGGTGATCGACTTCTTCATCGAATGTTTCGGCGAAGTCCCCTACTGGGACAGACCCTGAACCTTACACCGCCCCCCGTGTAGGAGCTGCCGAAGGCTGCGATCTTTTGACTTTGATCTTTTAAAGCAAGATCAAAAGATCGCAGCCTTCGGCAGCTCCTACATAGGTTTGTGTAAACGTTAAATTCGGAACTGGCCCACCAGCTTGCCCAACCGCTGCCCCAGCTCCGCCAGACTGCGCGAAGTCTGCGCGCCCAACTGGGTCTCATCCGCCACGCTGTCCACCGCCACGGCGATCTGATGCACGCTGCGGTTGATCTCTTCGGCCACCGCCGTCTGCTCTTCCGCCGCACTGGCGATCTGCGCGTTCATCGAATTGATGGTCGCAATCAGCTCGGCCATCGCATCCAGCGACGCGCCGGCCTGATTGGCTTGCGCCGAGGTGCCATCGCCCGCCTCGCTGGAGCGGCGCATCGCCTCGACCGCCGACTGCGTGCCCGCCTGCAAACGATCAATCATGCCCTGAATTTCCTGGGTGCTGATCTGCGTGCGGCTGGCCAGCGCCCGCACTTCGTCCGCCACCACCGCAAAGCCACGCCCGGCCTCCCCGGCCCGCGCCGCTTCAATCGCCGCGTTCAGCGCCAGCAGGTTGGTCTGTTCGGCAATCGAGCGGATCACTCCGAGCACGCCGACAATCGACGACACGTCCTGCTGCAGGCTGTCGAGCGATACGCCGCTGCTGCGAATGTCATCCACCAGCGCATGAATCTGTTTGATGCTGCCGGCCACCACGCGCTTGGCGCTCTGGCCTTCCTCGTCGGTCTGCTGCGCGGCCACCGCGGCGTTCTGCGCGCTTTTGGCGACTTCCTGGGCGGCGGCGGACATTTCGTTGATCGCCGTGGCGACCTGATCGGTCTCATGGCGCTGACGCTCCATCGCCTGATCGGAACGCTGGGCCTGATCCGACACTTGGGTCACAAGGCCGGTCAGTTGCGTGGTCATCTCGGTGATCTGTCGCACCAGGCCGTGGATCTTGTCGACGAAGCGGTTGAACGAGCCGGCCAGTTCGCCGAGTTCATCCTGGCTGGTGATGTTCAGCCGGCGGGTCAGATCGCCCTCGCCTGCGGCGATGTCGTCGAGGTTGGCTTTCATCAGGTTCAGCGGCCGCAAAATGGTGTTGGCCAACAGCATGCCCGCTGCGGCGATCACCAGCAGCACCAGCACGGCCACGCCGACGATGCTGAGAATCACGCCTTGCATACGCTCCTGCACTTGCGCCTCGACCACCGCCACTTGCGCTTCAATGCCGTCGAGGTTGACCGACGTGCCCACCGCCATGTCCCACTTCGCCAGGTATTCGGTGTAGCCGAGTTTCGGCACCAGTACGTTGGCATTGCCCGGCAGGGGCGAGCTGTATTGCAGATAGTGGGTGCCGTCCTTCGCTACGCTCACCAGGCCGCGATTGACGTAAACCCCGTTGGGGTCGCGGTTGTCCTTGAAGGTTTTGCCCACGCCTTCCGGGTCGTTGGCCTTGAACAGGCGCACGGTCTCGGAGTCGTAGCCGAAGAAGTAGCCGTCCTTGCCGTAGCGGATGCCCGACAACAGCTTGATCGCCTGCGCCCGCGCCGCGTTATCACCGGGGACGGCCGCGTCGTACAGCGGTTTGATCGTGGTCATCGCCACGGCGACGTAACTTTGCAGCGTGGCCTTGGCGTCGGCGAGCAGGCGTTCGCGGGTCTGCTCGACCTCGGTGTGCGCCTGCTGCTGGAGGATGAACAGCGTAGTCAGGCTGATGACCAGCGCAAAGAGCAGCACCGGCAGGACGGCAAGGGACAGGACTTTGGCCTTGAGACTCAAGCGCATTGGGGGGCTCACTCTTTTGGTTTTATTGGCGTGGTTAAAGGCGTTAACGGCACGCGCGAGCAAAAGTTGAACCCAAAAAAAGATCGCAGCCTTCGGCAGCTCCTACACCCATCTCTGTAGGAGCTGCCGAAGGCTGCGATCTTTTGATCTTCAGCTTTTAATCAGAGGACCATCGCCGCCACCCAACCGAACGCCAGCAGCGGCAGGTTGTAATGCAGGAAGGTCGGGACCACGGTGTCCCAGATGTGGTGATGCTGGCCGTCGATGTTCAGGCCGGAGGTCGGGCCCAGCGTCGAGTCCGAGGCGGGCGAACCGGCGTCACCCAGGGCTCCGGCGGTGCCGACGATGCAGACAATCGCCAGCGGACTGAAACCCAGTTGCACGCACAGCGGCACGAAAATCGCCGCCAGAATCGGCACGGTGGAGAACGACGAACCGATGCCCATGGTCACCAGCAGCCCCACCAGCAACATCAACAGCGCGCCGATGCCCTTGCTGTGATTGATCCACGAGGCCGACGATTCGACCAGGGTCTGCACCTGCCCGGTGGCCTTCATCACTTCGGCGAACCCGGACGCGGCAATCATGATGAAACCGATCATCGCCATCATCTTCATGCCTTCGGTGAACAGGTCATCGGTCTCACGCCACTTGACGATGCCGGACACCGAGAAGATCAGGAAACCGACCAGCGCCCCGATAATCATCGAGTCCAACAGCAGTTGCACAATGAACGCCGCCGCAATCGCCACACCGGCGATCATCAGGCTCAGCGGGTTGTACTGCACGGCCACTTGCTCGACCTGTTCGATTTTCTGCAGATCATAGACGCGCTTCTTGCGGTAGCTGATGAACGCCATGGCCAGGCCGAACAGCATGCCCAGCGCCGGAATGCCCATGGCGTGGGTGACGTTGATGCCACTGATGTCGACGCCGCTGCGCGCGACGTTGGCCAGCAGGATTTCATTGAGGAAGATGTTGCCGAAGCCCACCGGCAGGAACATGTACGGAGTGATCAGGCCAAAGGTCATGACGCAGGCGATCAACCGGCGATCGAGTTGCAGCTTGGTCAACACATATAACAGTGGCGGCACCAGCAGCGGAATGAACGCAATGTGGATCGGCAGAATGTTCTGCGAGGCAATCGCCACCACCCAGAGCAGGCCGATCAGCAGCCATTTGACGCTGCCGCCCCCGGTCGCGTGTTGCCGATCGACCATCGCCAGCGCCTTGTCGGCCAGCGCATGGGCCAGGCCGGACTTGGCAATCGCCACGGCGAACGCGCCCAGCAACGCGTAGGACAAGGCCACGGTTGCGCCGCCGCCCAGACCGCTGTTGAACGCCTTGAGCGTGGCGTCGATGCCCAAACCACCGGTCAGGCCACCGACCAGCGCACCGACGATCAGGGCGATCACCACGTGCACACGGGACAGGCTGAGGATCAGCATGATGCCGACCGCAGCAATCACTGCATTCATTTCACTACCTCAAAAACACTGCGATGAAATATCACCGCCAGACAGGATGAGTCCGCCAACGGTTAACCGGCGGATTGGCAAAGAGGGTCTTATTAGAAGGGCGCGCACTGTGCCGCAGAGTGGCGATGGTGTCAAAGCGAGCGGCTGAACTGAAATGTAACTGGCAATGGAGAACCCTGCGGTAAGGAGATCAATGTAACGGGCAATGGAGAACCCTGTGGCGAGGGGATTTATCCCCGATCGGCTGCGCAGCAGTCGCCAAACCTGACTATGCAATTTCTCTGAACGATTGTGAGGGCGGCTTCGCCCCCCATCGGGGATAAATCCCCTCACCACAGGTGTCTGATCGCCAGCATGCGGCAATCGGTCATATTGCGCTTGAACAATAAAGAAAGCCGCAACGCGGCCGTTACAGTGCAAAGTCTCAGATATTTATCGAATAAGGACGTCTCCATGTCGCTCAGACAACTTTCCATTCAATGGAAAATCACCCTGCTCGCCGGCCTGTGCCTGGCGGGCATCGTGACCCTGCTGGTGGGTCTTTCGCTGTACCGCATGGAGCACAGTTCCGAGCTGGTGAAGGCGTCGAGCATGGAGATGCTGACCGAGTCGGCCCAGGCGCGCATTGAATCGCAGGGCGAAGTGCAGGCTGCCGGGATTCGCCAGCAGTTCATGGATGCCTATCAATATGGCCACGGCTTCTCGCGGCAGGTGCTGTTTTTGCGTGAACAGGCCGAGAAGCGCTTCCTCGATGCTTTTGACCTGCGCGAAGACATGACCCGTCAGGTCAAGTCCGCGCTGCAGGCCAACCCGGAGCTGCTCGGTCTGTCGCTGGTGTTCGAAGCCAACGCCTTGGATGGCAAGGATGAACTGTTCGCCGGTCAGGCCGAGCTGGGCAGCAATGACAAGGGTCGCTTCGCCCTGTACTGGTCGCAGCCGACTCCGGGCAAAGTCACCTCGATGGCCCTGCCGGAAAGCGACATGGCCGACACCAGCACCGGCCCCAGCGGTCAGGCGGCCAATGCCTGGTTCACCTGCCCGCGCACCACGCTCAAACCCTGCGTGATCGAACCGTACTTTTATGTGATCGACGGCCAGAACGTGCTGATGACCAGCATCGTCTTTCCGCTGATGGTCAACGGCAAAGTCATCGCCTCGCTGTCGGTGGACATCAATCTCAACAGCCTGCAGGCGATCAGCCAGGCCGCGAGCAAAAAACTCTACGACGGCCAGACCGCCGTGAGCATCATCAGCCCCACCGGCCTGCTCGCCGGTTACAGCCCGGACGCCAGCAAGCTGAGCAAACGTCTGGATGCCGTGGACACCGTCAGCGGCGCCGAACTGCTGCGTCAACTCGGCGCCAGCAGCAACAGCGTCAGCAGCCTGCACAGCAACGGCCAGTTGAAAGTGCTGTCGCCGTTCCAGCCGATCCCCGGCGGCCCGGCGTGGGGCGTGTTGCTCGATGTGCCGGAAAAGGTGCTGGTCAGCCGCGCCGAAGCACTCAAGCAGCAACTGGATGCGAGCAACCAATCCGGCACCCTGATCGAACTGAGCCTTGGCGTGCTTGCGGCACTGATCGGCCTGCTGTTGGTGTGGCTGATGGCGCGCAGCGTGACCAAACCGATCCTCGGCGTGGCCAATATGCTCGAGGACATCGCCAGTGGCGAAGGCGATCTGACCCGCCGTCTGGCCTACGACAAGAAAGATGAACTCGGCCAATTGGCCGGCTGGTTCAACAAGTTCCTCGACAAGTTGCAACCGATCATCGCCGAAGTGAAACGCTCGGTGCAGGACGCGCGCAACACCGCCGACCAGTCCTCGGCCATCGCGACTCAGACCAGCGCCGGCATGGAGCAGCAATACCGCCAGGTCGATCAGGTCGCCACCGCGTCCCACGAAATGAGCGCCACCGCGCAGGATGTTGCGCGCAGTGCTGCGCAAGCCGCAGAAGCGGCCAAAGACGCCGACCGCGCCACCCGTCAGGGCCTGACCGTGATCGACCGCACCACCGCGAGCATCGACACCCTCGCCGCCGACATGAGCGCGGCGATGGTTCAGGTCGAAGGGCTGGCGGCCAATAGCGAGAAGATCGGTACGGTGTTGGAAACCATCCGCGCCATCGCCGAACAGACCAACCTGCTGGCGCTCAACGCGGCAATCGAAGCGGCGCGTGCCGGTGAAGCCGGGCGCGGTTTTGCCGTGGTCGCCGACGAAGTGCGCAACCTCGCCCGCCGCACCCAAGAGTCGGTGGAAGAAACCCGTCAGGTCATCGAGCAATTGCAGACCGGTACCCAGGACGTGGTCGGTTCGATGGGCAACAGCCATCGCCAGGCTCAGGGCAGTGTCGAACAGGTCGGGCAAGCGGTGACCGCACTGCGCCAGATCGGCGATGCGGTGACGGTGATCAGCGACATGAACCTGCAGATCGCCAGCGCGGCGGAAGAACAGAGCGCGGTGGCCGAGGAGATCAACAACAACGTGGCGACCATTCGCGACGTCACCGAATCGTTGTCCGGGCAGGCCAATGAGTCGGCGCGGGTAAGCCAGTCACTGAACAGCCTGGCGAATCAACAGCAGAGTCTGATGGATCAGTTCCGGGTCTGACTGTATCACCCTCGCCTGTAGGAGCTGCCGCAGGCTGCGATCTTTTGACTTTGATTTTTTAAAAGCCAAGATCAAAAGATCGCAGCCTGCGGCAGCTCCTACACGGGATTGGTGGTGTTTGGGTGATCAGCGTTTGGGCAACTCGATCACCACCTTCAAACCGCCCCACTCACTCTCGCCCAGCACCAGCAATCCGCCCCACGTCTCGACAATATCGCGCACAATCCCCAGCCCCAGACCATGCCCGTCAGTCTGCTCGTCGAGCCGCGTGCCACGGCTGAATACCTGACTACGCTGCTCTTCGGGAATCCCCGGCCCGTCATCTTCAACGCTCAGGGCGTAGCCATCAGTTCTTTCGATCACACTCAGACGCACCTCGGCATCCGCCCATTTGCAGGCGTTGTCCAACAGGTTGCCGAGCAGCTCCAGCAAGTCCTCGCGATCCCACGGCAATTGCAGCCCCGGCGGCGCGACGTAGCTCAACGCCAGATGCTCGCCGTGGATCATGTTCAACGTCGCCAGCAGCCCCGGCAGTTCCGCATCACAATCAAACAGCGCACCGGGCAGTGCATCACCGGATAAACGCGCGCGATTGAGTTCACGATTGAGCCGCTGTTGCACTTGCTCCAGTTGCTCCTTGAGGATCTTGCGCAGCTCCGGATGGGCGTCGAGTTTTTCGTTCGAGGCCAGACTCAGCAGCACCGCCAGCGGGGTCTTCAGCGCATGTCCCAGATTGCCCAATGCATTGCGCGAGCGCTTCAGACTGTCTTCGGTGTGAGCCAGCAAATGGTTGATCTGCGCCACCAACGGCTCGAGCTCGACCGGCACCTGATCGTCCAGTTGCGAGCGCTGGCCCTGCTGCAACTGGGCGATCTGCTCGCGGGCGCGTTCCAGCGGCTTGAGCGCGCGACGCACCGTCAACCGTTGCAGGATCAGAATCAGCAGCAAGCCGGCCAGGCCCAGCCCGAGGCCGATCTGGCGCATGCGCTGGAAACTCTCGCGCACCGGGGTGTAATCCTGGGCGACGCTGATGGAGATTGACTGCCCCAAACGCCGATAATCCGAACGCAACACCAGCAACTGCTGACCGTCCGGGCCCAGTTGCAGGTTGCTGTGCAGGCCGGGATGGTCAAGCAGCGGCAAGTCCTGATCCCACAGCGAACGCGAGCGCCAGTGGCTGTCGGCAAAATCGATGCGGAAATAATGCCCGGAAAACGGTCGCTGATAGGCCGGCGACAGGTGCCGCTCATCCAGTTGCAAACCTTGCGGGCCACGCACCAGCGCCACCAGCAGGCTTTCGCTGTCGTTGCGCAGACCGGCCTCGAGATAACGCTGCAAACCGACTTCGAACAACCACAGGCTGGTTTGCGCCAGCACCACGCCGACGATCACCATCACGCTGATCAACCCCAGGCTCAAGCGGCGCTGGATCGACCTCACGAAGCCTGCCCGCCGAACAGGTAACCCTGGCCGCGACGGGTTTCGATCACCGCTTTACCCAGCTTGCGCCGCAGGTGGTTGACGTGAACTTCGAGGACGTTGGAGTCACGCTCGGTCTCGCCGTCGTAGAGGTGCTCGGCGAGGTGGGTTTTCGACAGGATCTGTTCCGGGTGCAGCATGAAATAACGCAGCAGGCGGAATTCGGCGGCGGTCAGCTGAATCTCGCTGCCGTCACGAATCACGCACTGGCGACCTTCGTCCAGATGCAGGCCGGCGGCCTTGAGCGTCGGCTGGTTGGCCTGGCCCTTGGAGCGGCGCAGCAACGACTGCACGCGCAGGTGCAGCTCTTCAGGGTGAAACGGTTTGGTCAGGTAATCATCGGCGCCGGCCTTCAGGCCTTCGATGCGCTCGGCCCAGGAATCGCGGGCGGTAAGGATCAACACCGGCGTCGACAGGCCACCGGCACGCCATTGCGCCAGCACCTCCAGCCCGGGAACGCCGGGCAGACCAAGGTCGAGAATGATCAGGTCATACGGCTCGCTGCTGCCCTGATACACCGCATCGCGCCCGTCCGCCAGCCAGTCCACCGCGTAGCCTTGGCGCTGCAGGCCGGCGGTCAGTTCGTCGGCCAGCGGCACATGGTCTTCCACCAGAAGCAAACGCATCGGTCAATCTTCCTTGTCTTTCACGAGTTCGCCGGTATCGGCCTTCAGGTGCAACTCCCGGGCGACACCTTCGACGGTCAGCAACTCGACTTCATAAATGTAGACGTCGTGTTTTTCTTCCAGCTCGACTTCCAGCAGTTTTGCGCCGGGGTAACGGTCCATCGCCTGCTGCAGCACTTGCTCAAGCGGCAGGATCACGCCCTGCTTGCGCAGATCAAGCGCTTCATCCGGACCGAGATCGCGGGCCATGGCCGTCGAGCAACACATAACCAGCGCCAACGCCGTGCGGCGGGTGGCGCGAACATTAACCTTCATTACGTATCCTGATGATCCTTGAGAACCTGCCCAGTCACCGCGTCTAATTCCAGATCCCACTCCAGCCCTTGTGGATCACGCATTTCGACCTGGTAGACGTACTTGCCGTACTGCTCTTCCAGCTCGGTATCGGTGATGGTCGACCCCGGATGTCTGGTCAGCGCCGTGGCGTTGAGCTTCTCGAAGGAGACGATAGTACCAGCGTCGCGCAGGCGCAGGGCTTCGTCGGGGCCAAGATCGCGGGCATGGGCGAGGTTGGCGGTCAGGCCGATGATCGCGGCAATGGACAGGGCAGTCAGGGTTTTCATGGATGTCTCCGTATTTTTATGTGCAGCTACGGTGGGCACCTTAGCGGTGCGAACTTAACTGAAACTGAATTGCCATCATTGCCCCTGTAGGAGCTGCCGCAGGCTGCGATCTTTTGATCTTGCCTTTAAAAATCAAAAGATCGCAGCCTGCGGCAGCTCCTACAGAGATCGGTAACATGTGCTTATAATTGTTCGCTTGCTAACGATCGAGACCGGTATGACTGCCATCCACATCAAGTTCCCCGCCCTCACCCTCAAGGCCGGCCCTCGGGCCATGGCGCGCATTCGTGCCCAAGGCCTGAACGCCGCCGACGTCGGCACCCTGCCCGGTGCGGCCGGAGGGCCGAAGGCGTTGGGGATTCAGGGGCTGGATCTGGCGTTGTTCGGCGAATGGCTGCCGAGCGCGCCGCGTGAGCGCTCGCTGATCGGTGCCTCGGTCGGTTCCTGGCGCTTCGCCAGCGCTTGCCTGCCGGACGCTGCCGAAGGCATTCGCCGCCTCGGCCAGTTGTACGCCGAGCAGAATTTCAACAAAGGCGTGACCATGGCCGAGATCAGCGCGAGCTCGCAGCGCATGCTCAATGACCTGCTCGACGGCCGCGACGCCAGCATCCTCAACAACGCCGACTACCGCCTGAACATCATGGTCGTGAAAAGCCACGGGCGCCTGGCCGATGATCACCGCGGACGCCTCGGCCTGGCGCTGGGCTCGGTGATCGCCGATAACCTGCGCGGTCGCGCACGGCTGTCGCGGCACTTCGAACGCCTGATCGTTCACGACCCGCGCCTCGCCCCACCGGTGAATGCGTTGAATGACTTTCCGTCGCGCTTCGTCGCCCTCAATGCCGGCAACCTGCGCCAGGCGCTGCTGGCGTCCGGTTCGATCCCGATGGTCATGGAAGGCGTGCGCGACCTGCCGGGTGCCGGCGCCGGCACCTTCCGCGATGGCGGTCTGCTCGACTATCACCTGGACCTGCCCTACAGCGGCGACGGCATCGTGCTTTATCCGCACTTCACCGACCGGGTGATCCCGGGTTGGTTCGACAAGACCCTGCCGTGGCGCCGCGCCTCGGTCGAGCGTTTGCAGGACGTGCTGTTAGTGGCCCCATCGAAGGACTATCTGGCGCGCCTGCCCTACGGCAAACTGCCCGACCGTAACGACTTCAAGCGCTTCATGGGCGATGCGCCGAGTCGGCAGAAATACTGGCACGCGGCGATGGACGAAAGCCGCCGCCTGGGCGACGAGTTTCTCGAATTGACCGCCAGCGGTCGCCTCGCCGAGCGCTTGCTGACCCTTTAGTCAGTGTTTTCCCGCATCGCCAAACACAAGCTGGTAAACTCGCCGCCTGCCCGAATCGCTGCGGCGAACGCCACCTGAACAGAGCCGAAATCACTGTGGAAATCTTCAAAGAGTTTACATTCGAATCCGCCCACCGCCTGCCGCACGTCCCGGACGGCCACAAGTGCGGACGCCTGCACGGCCACTCGTTCAAGGTGGCGATTCACCTGAGCGGCGACCTCGATCCGCACACGGGCTGGATCCGCGATTTCTCCGAGATCAAGGCGATCTTCAAGCCGCTGTACGAGCGCCTGGACCACAACTACCTGAACGACATTCCTGGCCTGGAAAACCCGACCAGCGAAGTGCTGGCCAAATTCATCTGGAATGAAATGAAGCCCCTGCTGCCGGAACTCAGCGCGATCCGCATTCACGAGACCTGCACCAGCGGTTGCATCTATCGCGGCGAATGATCCAACACAAATCCCCTTGTAGGAGCTGCCGCAGGCTGCGATCTTTTGATCTTGTTTTTTAAATTCAAAATCAAAAGATCGCAGCCTGCGGCAGCTCCTACACAGGGAATGGTGTTTTGTCAGGAAAATAGAGAACAGCCTTCACGGCTGCTTTTTATGCCTATGCTTTTTGGCTCAACCCCGCCAAGAGGACAGGCCGATGACGGACTGGCTGCTGGATCAGGTCTTCGATTTCGATGGGCATCCCATACGCTACACCGTGCGCGGTGACGGCCCGCCGCTGGTGTTCGTGCATGGCACGCCGTTCTCATCGTATGTGTGGCACCGCATCGCGCCGCATTTCTTTGCCAGTCACCGGGTGCATTATTTCGACCTGCTGGGCTACGGACGCTCCGCACAACCGGACGCCGACGTTTCCCTCGGCGTGCAGAATCAACTTCTCGCGCATTTGCTCGATCACTGGAACATCCAGCGCCCAGACGTGGTCGCCCACGATTTCGGCGGCGCCACCGCACTGCGCACACACTTGCTCAATGGCAGGGACTACCGCAGCCTGACGCTGATCGATCCGGTGGCGCTGACGCCATGGGGATCGCCGTTCGTGCAGCATGTGCGCCAGCATGAAACGGCGTTCAGCGGCCTGCCGGACTACATCCAGCGCGCGATCGTCCCGACCTACATTCGCGGGGCGATTCACCGCGACATCCCCGACGCTGAACTGGCGCCCTACGTGCAACCGTGGCTCGGCGATCCGGGGCAAGCGGCGTTCTATCGGCAGATCGCGCAGATGGACGAACGCTACACCCGCGAGGCCGAACCGCTGTACCCAAGCATCCGCTGCCCGGTGCAGATTCTCTGGGGTGAAGTCGATCAGTGGATTCCCATCGAACGGGGTCGGGCGTTACACCAGATGATCCCGGGATCACAATTTCACCCGATCCCCAACGCCGGCCACCTCGTTCAGGAGGACGCCCCGGAAGCGATCGTCGCTGCATTGCTCAGATTCCTCTGACCCAACACCCATTCCTGGTGGGAGCGAGCCTGCTCGCGAAAGCGGAATATCAGCCATTGCAGATGTCGCCTGACTCGCCGCCTTCGCGAGCAGGCTCGCTCCCACTTTGGGCTCGGGTGCATTCGGTTGCACCGCTTTCGCGCCAATCCATGTGTCTCGTCTATACATAACCCGCGCCAACCGGATTTGGCACGACCACTGCAACCTGCTTCGCGTCCCCCCTATTCAGCAAGGAACGCCCCATGACGCAAAACGATCCCGGCAACGACTACCCCCTCAGCGAAGTCCCGATGCATGCGCGAAAAGGCCTGGCCTCGACCGCCATGGTGTTACTGGGATTCACATTTTTCACCGCAACCATGTTTGCCGGCGGCAAGCTCGGCGTGGCCTTCAGTTTTGGCGAGATGATGGCGGTGATCATCGTCGGTAACCTGCTGCTCGGGCTGTACGCGGCAGGTCTGGGTTATATCGCCTTCAAGAGCGGGCTTAATTCGGTGCTGATGGGGCGTTTCTGTTTTGGTGAGGTTGGCAGCAAACTCAGTGACCTGATCCTGGGATTTACCCAGATCGGCTGGTACGCCTGGGGCACTGCAACCGCCGCCGTGGTGATTGGCAAATACTTCGCGCTGGAGCAAGGCACGGTGCTGGGCCTGATGGTGCTGTTCGGCCTGGTGTTCTGCGCCACGGCGTATGTTGGTTATCGCGGCCTGGAGATCCTGTCGTACATCGCGGTGCCGGCAATGATGTTGCTGCTGATGCTGTCGATGTGGGTTGCGACCGTGAAAGTCGGTGGCCTCGATGGGTTGCTGGCGGTGGTGCCGAGCGGTTCTCTGGACTGGTCGACCGCGATCACGCTGGTGTTCGGCACCTTCGTCAGCGGCGCGACGCAGGCCACCAACTGGACACGTTTCTCACGCTCGGCACGGGTTGCCGTGCTGGCGAGCCTGATCGGTTTTTTCATCGGCAATGGCCTGATGGTGCTGATCGGTGCCTACGGCGCAATCGTCTATCAGCAGCCCGACGTGGTTGAAGTGTTGTTGCTGCAAGGCTTCGCCATGGCCGCAATGGCCATGCTGTTACTGAATATCTGGAGCACCCAGGACAACACCATCTATAACTTCGCCGTCGCCGGTTGCAACCTGCTGCGCACCGGGCGGCGCAAGACCGTGACCCTGGCCGGCGCGGTGATCGGCACCCTGCTCGCGCTGCTGGGCATGTACGACATGCTGGTGCCGTACCTGATCCTGCTGGGCACGGTGATTCCACCGATTGGCGGGGTGATCATGGCCGACTTTTTCTTCCGCTGGCGTGGGCGCTATCCGCGTCTGGCCGACACACGGCTGCCGGCGTTCAACTGGCCGGGGCTGGGGGCTTACGCGGTCGGTACGCTCGCCGCGTTCCATTCGCCGTGGGTCGCGCCGCTGGTAGGGATTGCCGCCGCCGCGCTAACGTATGTCATCGTCACCGGCCTGCTCGGCGCCCGTCGCGCCAGTGCGCCACTACCAGACCTATAAGAAAGAAGGATTCGCCTGATGCACATCATCAACGCCCGGCTGCGCAACCAGGAAGGTTTGCACGAACTGCACCTGGAAGACGGCCTGATCCGCAGCATCGGCCGCCAGACCGAAGCCCCGACCCTCAACCCCGGCGACCTCGACGCCGGCGGCAATCTGGTGGTGCCGCCTTTCGTCGAGCCGCACATCCACCTCGACGCCACGCTGACAGCTGGCGAACCGCGCTGGAACATGAGTGGCACGCTGTTCGAGGGCATCGAGTGCTGGGGCGAGCGCAAGGTCACCATCACCGAAGAAGACACCAAAACCCGCGCCAAGAAGACCATTCAAGCCTTGGCCGCTCACGGCATTCAGCACGTGCGCACCCACGTCGACGTCACCGACCCGCAGCTCACCGCGCTGAAGGCGATGCTCGAAGTCCGCGAAGAAACCCGCCATCTGATCGACCTGCAAATCGTCGCGTTCCCACAGGAAGGCATCGAGTCGTTCCGCAACGGTCGCGAGCTGATGGAAGAAGCGATTCGCATGGGCGCCGATGTGGTGGGCGGCATTCCGCATTTCGAATACACCCGCGATCAGGGCGTCAGTTCGGTGAAGTTTCTGATGGACCTGGCCGAACGCACCGGTTGCCTGGTCGATGTGCATTGCGACGAAACCGATGACCCGCATTCGCGCTTTCTTGAGGTACTCGCCGAAGAGGCCCGCAGCCGCGACATGGGCGCGCGGGTCACGGCCAGCCACACCACGGCGATGGGCTCTTACGACAACGCTTACTGCGCGAAATTGTTCCGTTTGCTCGGTCATTCCGGGATCAGTTTCGTCTCGTGCCCGACCGAAAGCATTCACTTGCAGGGACGCTTCGACAACTTCCCGAAACGTCGAGGCGTGACCCGGGTCAACGAGCTGCTGGAGGCCGGGATGAACGTGTGTTTTGGCCAGGATTCAATCGTTGATCCGTGGTATCCGCTGGGCAACGGCAACATCCTGCGCGTGCTTGAGGCCGGGTTGCACATTTGCCATATGCTCGGCTATCGCAACCTGCAGAACGCGCTGGATCTGGTCACCGACAACAGCGCCAAGGCCATGCACCTGGGCGAGCGTTACGGCCTGGAACAGGGGCGTCCGGCCAACCTGTTGATTCTGTCGGCGGACAGCGATTACGAAGTGATCCGCAGCCAGGGTCTGCCGCTGTATTCGATTCGCGGCGGCAAGGTGCTGATGAAGCGGCAGATGCCGGTGGTGGAGTTCAGCAGCCCTCTTGACTGACCGCCATTTCCTGTAGGAGCTGCCGCAGGCTGCGATCTTTGTTTTTGATTCTAAAAACAAGATCAAAAGATCGCAGCCTGCGGCAGCTCCTACAGAATGCTCGCGATCCTGCATGGGTATGCATTTCCCTGTGGGAGCTGGCTTGCCAGCGAAGGCGATTGCCGCTTCAACCGATCAAGCGAGCCGTACCAAACAACCTGACCCGCATCAATCCGCCCTGCTCTTCTTCAAGCAACACCGGCGCCGTCCCGCCCGGCATGACGACGTGAACCTCCCCACTCGCCACCCAATCCACCGCCCATGCGGCACAGGCCACTGCACTGGCGCTGGTACCGGAAGACGCCGTCGGTCCTTCACCACGTTCGAACACTCGGGCGATGATGCGCTGCGCTGACTCAAGCGCGGCCCATTGCAGATTGACGCCCGCCGGGCATGGCTGGCCGGCGCCCGTCGGCATCGCGTAGGCGATTCGGGTCAGGCCTTCGGCCCATGGCGACTGGCGCATTTGTGAGTTGCTCGGCAACTCGGCGATGTCGGTCAACAACGTTACGCAATGCGGATTGCCGATGCGCACGAATTGACTGTGCTGCCACGCGGAATCGAGTTGTGCCAATGGCGCTACGTGGCTCACCTCATGACCATTGAACCCGCGCTGTTCAACCTGCTGCGCACCCACCGCTGAAGGCCCGAAGCCCGGTTGACCAAGGTCCAGCCAGAAACCATTCACGCCTTCGACTACGGCCGGTTTCACCGAGGTTTCCACGGCATCACCCTTGTCGTGATGCACTCGCAGCGACGCCCCTTGCGCCGGCATCAGCCCTTGCTCCAGCAACGACTGGGAAAAAATCGTCAAGCCATTGCCACTGCGCTCGGCCAAGGTGCCGTCGGTGTTGACGATCAGCACGTCGAACGGCGGTGCAGACTGAAACGGACCGATCAGCAGTCCGTCGCTGCGGTGCGATTTGCTCCCCGCCGGCCGCTGGCCCTCGGGCCAGTCGCAGCACAGCGCAATGGCTGCGCGGCTCCAGGTCGCTCTCGACACAGCACACTGCGCGGCACTGATCGGCAGATCGATCCCTGCCTCACGAAGTACCTGGGGCGAAATCACCCCGTAAATATTGCCTCGCGCATCGTAGAACTGCGTCATCACCGTCCCTGCTCGTCTTGTGGAAGCACGCACTTTAAACCGCGATCCCCGGTAGGCGTGAGCCTGCTCGCGATAGCGGGCTTTCAGGCATCCTTTTCATTGCCTGATCCACCGTTATCGAGAGCAATCTCATGCCTACAGGTTAGGATGTCGGCTGCCCCGCCCCGAGACCTGCGATCGAACCTCGCCGCGCGATGACTGTCATTCGGGGGACGCGACGTTTTTTGCCAAGGATCGATATGACCAGCCTCACCCCCCAAGACACCTTCGTCCCCGGACGCCTGCAGCAGATGTCGACGCGCATCGCTTTCTTCATCGCCGGCCTGGGCATTGCCGCGTGGGCGCCATTGGTGCCATACGCCAAGGCTCGCGCCGGGCTCGACGAAGGCACGTTGGGCCTGCTGCTGTTGTGCCTCGGCGTCGGCTCGATTCTCGCAATGCCGCTGGCGGGGATTCTCGCCACGCGATTCGGCTGCCGCAAAGTCGCCACCGGCGGCACCCTGCTGATCTGCGCGGCGCTGCCGTTGCTGGCGACGGTATCGTCGATTCCGGCGCTGATCGCCACGCTGTTCATGTTCGGTGCCGGTCTGGGCACGGTGGATTCGACCGTCAACCTGCAAGCGGTGATCGTCGAAAGGGCCAGCGGCAAGCATATGATGTCGGGGTTTCATGGCCTGTTCAGCCTCGGCGGGATTGTCGGCGCGGCCGGTGTCAGCGCCCTGCTCGGCCTCGGCCTGACGCCGCTGGCAGCGATGCTGGTAGTGGTGGCGGTGTTGGCCGGCGCGCTGTTCAAGTGTGTACCGCACATGTTGCCGTACGGCAGTGAAAGCTCGGGACCCGCCTTCGCCATACCCCACGGCATTGTGCTGTTCATCGGCGGCATGTGCTTCATCGTGTTCCTCACCGAAGGCGCGGCGCTGGACTGGAGTGCGGTGTTTCTTGCGCAGGAGCGCGGGATCAACACGGCGTACGCGGGATTGGGTTATGCGGCGTTTGCATTGACCATGACGGCCGGACGTTTGATGGGTGACCGGATCGTGCGGATTGTCGGTGCAACGCGGATCATTCTGTTTGGCGGTCTGTTGGCAGCTGCAGGTCTGTTTCTGGCGACATTCGCGCCGAGCTGGGAAGCGGCATTGGTCGGTTACGCACTGGTGGGTGCGGGTTGTTCGAACATCGTGCCGGTGCTGTACACGGCGGTGGGCAAGCAGACGGTGATGCCGGAGAGCATCGCGGTACCGGCAATCACCACGCTCGGTTATGCAGGAATTCTGGCCGGTCCGGCGGTGATTGGCTTTGTGGCACATGCCAGCAGTTTGAGTTTTGCCTTTGGCTTGATGGCGGTGTTACTGGTGGCGGTGGCTATCGGCGGCAAGA
This sequence comes from Pseudomonas sp. m6p, assembly GCF_055760375.1. Classification (NCBI taxonomy): domain Bacteria; kingdom Pseudomonadati; phylum Pseudomonadota; class Gammaproteobacteria; order Pseudomonadales; family Pseudomonadaceae; genus Pseudomonas; species Pseudomonas sp. m6p. Next base: position 1,363,183 of record NZ_CM147084.1, on the reverse strand, counting down.
CCTTGAAAGTCTGAACACGGGTGCGATACCTGTCAGCTTTGACAGTAGACAAGAATTGCCCCCAGGCATCATGTTGATTTCCAGCTCAGCGGAAATGGAAATCTGTCATGAACATTGGAACCGGATCGGTTATCGCGCTAATCACGCTTCTCCAGGGATGTGCCTCCGTCAATCGATACGACTGGGGTGAAGGCACTGCCAATTTTGCGCCCGCTGAGCGCCTGGCCAATGCCGGCGGAAACTATGCGCATTGGCAAGCCATTGGCCGTGTTGAAGTTGAAAGCGGCATGACCTGCTCCGGCACGCTGATTGACACTCGAGAACCCGGAGCAGTATCGCAACCCGCCTACGTACTGACCTCCGGACACTGCACACATCCGGAGATAGGCAATAACGAGATCATCGTCAATCAACCAGCAAAGGGTCGGGTGACGTTCAATTATTTTTTCGACACGCAACCGCAAAGCCATTCCTACACGGTCAGTCGCATTGGCTGGAGCACGCTGCGCGGTCAAGACCTCTCTATCATTGAGCTTGAACAGCCTCTGGAACAGTTGACCAGAGACGGTATCCAGCCGTTGAAACTGGCGCGGACCCCGTTGGTCAGTGAAGACGACATTCTGATCACCGGCGCGCCCATGAACGGTTTCATTCAGCGCATGGCCTGCAAACAAGAACACTCGGCGGCGATTATTGAAGGTCCATGGCGTTGGGTCGGACAACTGAGCAACCGTTGTCTCGATGTTGTCAGCGGGCTGTCAGGCTCGCCACTGCTTGCGCGTTACACCAATGAAATTGTGGGTGTGCTCGGCACCACCACTCGCGGGAGTGACCGCAATCGCTGCGACAAGGGCTCGCCCTGCGAAGTCGTGGCGGGACAGGTCAACAAACGCAGCAATACCAATTACGCCTCCACAACCGATGGGCTGGACGCCTGTTTCGCCAAGGGACATTTCAATCCACGTCTGGGCGGTTGTTCGCTGGGCGAGAACTGGTCGTTTCCTGGTTCGTCGCAAAACAGCGATTACATCAAGCTCGAGCGCGACGAACATGGACAAGTCGTGCCTTGGCGATGGCTGCAAACGTTCACCACAACCGCGCCTTACTACCGCTATCGCTTTACGCGCACGCTGGACGAATGTCAGAACCTTGATGGCTATAGCCAAGTGCGAACGGCTGCACCGGACGCCGATAATCAATTGAGTCATGAACTTAAAGACGGCTCAGGCTTGTACTTTCTCTGCCTGATTGGCCAACAGCGGCCTACGGACGTGCCCAAGCAATGGGCCGGAAGAACACCCAGCGTCTACTGGCGCTGGATGATGGACGCGCCCGCACCGCTGAAGCCTGCCTATAAGGTCGAAGCGGTAGGTGGCGACGAATACGACATCAGAGTATTTCCGGTTTCACCGGATCTGGATCCCGCCCGGTTTCAATACAAGTACGGCCGGCCAGGGAGCATCAATTGCAATGACGGGCAGGGATTTCAACGCGTATCACCCTCCACAGGCGTGTTCCATGTTTCCATTGCCAATGGCCGACAGAACGTCTGCCTCAAAGGCGCAGACCTGGCCGGGAATCCCGGGCCGACCATCGAGTTTCTGATCCCTCAATAGCTTCAGGCTTTTGTGGCTGAACCGTGTGAAACCGGTTCAGCCACAACAGCGCCTTAGAAACCTACACTGGCCTGCACGAAGAACGTACGCGGCGCGCCGACATACATCCCCGAATTGTTGTCGCTGGAGCGGGTGAAGTACTGCTTGTCGAAGACGTTTTTCACCCCGGCACCCAGTTTCAGATTCGACACTTGCGGCCCGAAGTCATAACCGCCGCGCACGTTCCAGGTCACGTAACCCGGGATGTCGCCATACTGCCCGTCCGCCGTGCCTTCGGTGATGTAGTTACCGTTGAAGCTGCCATCGGCGTTGACCCCGGTGCCCGGCGAGCGTTGTTTCGATTGGGCGAAACCATCGATGTTGTAGGTCCAGCGATTGACGTCGTAACGCAAGCCTACGGTCGCCACCTGCCGCGAATAGAACGGCAGATCACGGCCCTTGAAGCCCGGAATCTCACCCTCGTAGGTCGCGCGGGTGTAAGTGAAACCGGCGTTGGCGGTCAGCCCGTCGAGACGCGGATCGAGCGCGGCCATGTCGTAATGCACCGACGCTTCGATGCCCTGATGCTTGGTCGCGCCGAGGTTGGTCCAGCCGACATCGTTGCTGATGTATTGCAGCTCGTCATCGAAGTCGATGTAGAACAGCGTCACTTCCCCGCCCCACACATCATCGTTGTAGCGCGTGCCGATCTCGTAGGTCTTGGCTTTTTCCGGCTCCAGGCCGTTGGCGGTCTGGTCACCCGAGCCGCCCTGGCCGAGCTGGAAATACTGCAGGCTGCCGAACGAGGTTTCGTAGTTGGCGAACAGTTTCCACGCGTCCGACAGGTGATACATCACGCTCAGTGCCGGCAGCGGTTCGTTGCTTTCGATGCTGCGGTTTTTCTCCGGCACGCGCTTGCCTGCGGTGTCGAGCACGGCGCGGTCATGCCAGTCGGTGCTGATGTGTTCGAAGCGAATGCCCGGGGTGATGGTCCAGTTGCCGACGTCGATCTTGTTGTCGACGTACACCGAGTTGGCTTCGGTGCCACCGGTACGATCCTGGAACACATGGCCATCGGAGGTCGGGGTGACCACCGGCTGATTGTTGACCAGCGCCAGACGACTCGACTGTTCGTGCATCGCCTCTTTCAGGTAGCGATAACCGACGCTGACTTCCTGCGTGGTCGGGCCGACATCAAACACCCGCGACACACGCGGTTCGACACCGAGGGTGTAGTAGGAACGCGGGTACGAGCTGAGGGTTCTCTGGTCGCGGGCGGCGATGGTGCTGCCGCGAAAACTGTCGGTGTAATAGGTCAGGATTTCTGCCTGGGTACGCTCGTCGATCTGGCGGATCCACTTGAACGATACGTCCTTGCGCCGACCGCTGAAGTTGTCGTAATCGCGCACCGAGTCGTACGGCTTGTCGTCGTACTGTTTCTGCGTCAGACCGCCCGGCATGTCGGCGCTGGCGTCGTAGTAATGGAAGTTGAGGCTGAAATCGTCCTGATCGGTCGGCGCCCAATGGGTCTTGAGCAGCACATCGTCGATGTCGTTACCGTTGTTGCGCTCGCGGTAACCGTTGCCGTTGACCCCGGAATACAACAACGCCACGCCCATGCCGTTGTCGGCGGTGCCGCCGAGGAATGCCGTGTCGATGTGTTTCCAGCCGCCGTAACGGGAGGTTTCCAAAGTGGTGCCGATTTCCCCGGTGGCTTTTTCCGGGATGGCGCGGGTGACGAAGTTGATCACGCCGCCGACGTTCTGCGGCCCATAACGCACGGAACCGGCGCCACGCACCACATCGATGCTGTCGAGGTTGCCGGAAGAGATCGGCGCCATCGACAGTTGCGGCTGGCCGTACGGTGCGAACGCGGCCGGCACGCCGTCGATCAACACCGTGGAGCGTGGCGACAGTCGTGAAGTCAGGCCGCGCACGCCAACGTTCAGCGCGATGTCGCTGCCGCCAGTGCCGTTGGAGTCCTGCACCTGCACGCCGGGCACGCGCTTGAGCACATCACTGACGTTCATCGCGCCCTGCTCGACCATGGCTTCGCGGCGGATCACCGTACGCGCACCCGGGTGGTTCTGCACCACCGCAGCGTCGGCGTCACCGAGCCAGTCGCCGACCACTTTGATGTCGGTCACGCCCAGTTCCAGCGGGCCATTGTTGGCAGCGGTTGCGGCCGGTGCGAGGGTCACCGAGCCTTCGTTAATCTGATACTCCAGGCCGCTGCCCTGCAACAATTGGCGCAACGCCTGCTCGGGGGAAAGGTTGCCGTCGACCGCCGGTGCCTGTTTGCCAGCAACCAGATCCGGGCTGAAGAAAACCTGCAGCGAAGTTTGCTGGCCAAGTTCGCTCAGGGCCTGGCCCAACGGCTGGGCGCGGATGTGAATGGCTTCAGCGGCGAAGGCCAGCGGCACGGCGGCATTGACCGCCAGCGCGAGAGCCAGCGGCAGCCAAGGGGATTTTTTGTTGTGGGCTGAGGTGTTTTTCACGTCGAACGTAGTCCTGTGGATCGCAAGAGTGTGCGTCTGTTAATGCAAACCAGTTGCAGTTGAACAGGAAGACGATGAACTCGAAAAAAACCTGAATGTTATTTTGAAATTATTTCCTGACTGCCGTCGGCCAAGGTGCGCACGGCCACCGGCAGGATGTTTGGCAGGGCCTTGAGCAAGGCGTCGGTGTTGTCGGATTTGAACACGCTGGTCAGGCGCAGGTTGGCCACCGTCGCGTTGGCGACCTTCAGCGGTTTGTCGCGATAACGCGAAACCTCCGCCACCACTTCGCTGAGGCTGGCGTTGTTGAACACCAGTTTTCCGCTGCGCCAGGCCGTCAGTTCGGCGGGGTTAATCGCGTAGGCAGCAGCGACTTTGCCCTCGGCGTCGACATGGGTGCCGAGGCCTGCGGTGAGGTTGATGAAAGCATTGTCCGGTGCATTGCGCCCCTGCACCTTGACCGTGCCCTGCTCCACCGCGACCCGGGTTTGCGCAAGATCGCGGCGCACATCGAAACGCGTGCCGGTGACCGTGACCTTGCCGCTGCCAGCCTCAACCACGAACGGGCGCGCGGTGTCGTGCTGAACGCTGAACATCGCTTCGCCTTCACTCAATTCGATCAGTCGTCGATCCTGCTCAAAACGTACCTGCAGACGGCTGCGGCTGTTCAGATCAATCACTGAACCGTCCGGCAACGCCACGTGCTTGCGTTCGCCCAGCGCCGTGGCGAACTCGGCGTGATAGCCGCCCGGATGATTCAAACCACTGAACAGACCGAGCCCGAGCGCCACCGCCAACACGCTGGCGGCCACGGCATAACGCAGTAAAGGACGTCGCTCGCGGCGGGTTGACGGTGTTTCAACAAGCGCCTTGAGGCGTGGCGCCGGTAAGAGATCGGCGGCGGTCCACAGGCCTTGCAGCGACTGGAATTCATCACGGTGCTGCGGATGCTGGTTCAGCCAGGCGTCGAAGCGCTGCTGCTCGTCGGCGCTGATCAGCGGTTCCTGCAAACGCACAAACCAGCGTGCCGCTTCATCGCGCACCGTTGTTTGCCCGCACGCGCAATCACGGGTATCCATCATGGAATGTCCTGTCGGGCTGAGGATGAAAAGCGGTGGTCGCTCATGACTGCATGCCGTCGAGACGGTCGCGCAGATGCCGCAGGGTGCGAATCATATATTTTTCGACCATGTTCCTGGACAGTCCCAGGCGTTCGGCGATCTCTGCCTGAGTCAGCCCTTCGATCTTCTGCCAGACGAAAATCCTCCGGCAATTGAGCGGCAGTTCCTGCAGCGCCCGTTCGATGGAGTCGGCCAACTGGATCGCCTGCATGTAATGCTCCGGGTCGCCGGTGGACGACACACTGTGATCGATCGCCTGCGACTCCATGGCTTCCCGCCGATCCTCACGCCGATAACCGTCGACCGCGATGTTGCGTGCGGTCTGGTGCAGATACGCCCGTGGCTGCTGCACCGCTGCCGAATCGGATTCGAGCACCCGCACAAAGGTGTCGTGCGCCAGATCCTCGGCCTGCGCGCGATTGCGCAGACGCCGGGTCCAAGTGCCGATCAACTCTTCGTAATGCTCGAAAAAGCCGGGTCTGCGGGGCAGCATGGGGGTCATGACAGCGTGCTGTGGAAAGGGGTTCGAATAGTAATGGTTCCTATTAAGCCCGGCAATTCATTCCTTGGAAACGCTCGATTCAAGGGTAATCGTCAGTAAAACCGCGCCTTCCCCCACCTATTGTGTAAAATGCCGCCCGGGTGCCACCGCAACAACGCGGCAGGGCAGGTTTAATTCAGCGCAGGTCGGGCCGCCGCGCGGAGTTCCCGTGCCTATGAGCCACGATCCGTCACGCCTGCAGGCTGCCCGTCAGCAGTCGCCGTCTGCTTTGGCCTTTCTCACCCGATTCTTCGCTGCCGAGTCCGCCGGTGGCCTGATCCTGATGGCCGCCGCCCTCGCCGCGCTGCTGGTCGCCAACTCGCCTTGGGCAGCCACCTACTTCTCGACCCTGCACATCAAAGTCGCTGGTCTGTCGATCGAGCATTGGGTGAACGATGGCCTGATGGCGATCTTCTTCATGCTGGTGGGCCTGGAGATCAAGCGCGAAATGCTCGCCGGTCAGTTGTCGACCTGGGGTCAGCGCGCGCTGCCGGGTTTCGCCGCTTTGGGCGGGATGCTGGTGCCCGCCTTGATCTACGTCGCGATCAACTGGGGCAATCCACAGACCCTGAGCGGTTGGGCGATCCCCGCTGCCACCGACATTGCTTTTGCCCTGGGCGTGCTGTCGCTGCTGGGCAAACGGGTGCCCGTCTCGTTGAAAATCTTCCTCTCGGCGCTGGCCATCCTCGATGACCTGGGCGCGGTGGTGATCATCGCGATTTTCTACACCAGCGGCCTGTCGATAAGCATGCTGCTGGCCTCGTTGGCGGTGATTGCGCTGCTGGTGATCCTCAACCGCTGCGGGGTCAGAAAGCTGTGGCCGTACCTGATCGCCGGTGCCCTGCTGTGGTTCTTCATGCTGCAATCGGGGATCCACGCGACCCTCGCCGGGGTAATTCTGGCCCTGTGCATTCCGCTGGGTAACCCGGAAGACGAGCACAACTCGCCGCTGCTCTACCTCGAAGAAAAAATGCATCCGTGGGTGGCGTTCGCCGTGGTGCCGATCTTCGGCTTCGCCAACGCGGGCGTGTCATTGAGCGGTATTTCCCCGAGCAACCTGCTTGAGCCGGTGCCGCTGGGCGTCGCGTTGGGCCTGTTGTTCGGCAAGCAGATCGGCATCCTCGGCCTCGGCGCCCTGGCGATTCGCAGTGGTCTGGCGCAACTGCCGCAAGGCGCGAGCTGGCTGCAACTGTACGGCGTCGCCCTGCTCTGCGGGATCGGCTTCACCATGAGCCTGTTCATCGGCGCACTGGCCTTTCCGGGCGCGCCGCATCTGGTCGATTCGGTGAAGGTCGGTGTGTTGCTGGGTTCGATCCTGTCGGCGCTGCTGGCGGTGGTCGTGCTGATGAATGCGGGTAAGGCGAAGGCTTCGAGCTGACCTCAAAGTCTCATCGAAACAAAAAACAATGTGGGAGCGAGCCTGCTCGCGAAGGCACCGGTTCAGTCAACAGCTTCGCTGACTGAACTGACGCTATCGCGAGCAGGCTCGCTCCCACAGTTTTTACAGCTGTGCTGCTCAGCCTTTTTCGTCGATCCCGGCCTGCAGGGTCTGGCTGTCCAGATTCCCGCTCAGGGTCACCGGACCGACTTTCAGATTGCCGTTATCGAACGACACCTTCGGTGCGTTCTCCTCGGTTTTCTGCGGCAGGTCCAGCCCGGCTTTCACCCCATATTCACGATTGACCAGATCGCTGCTACCGACCTTCGAACCGCCCAGATCGACCTTGCCCTCAGTCGATGAAATCCGCGCGCCGGTCAGCTGCGTGCCACCACCAATGTTCAACTTCACACCCTGATTGCCACTGATGCCGGACGCCTGCGCCACGCTGTCCTTGTGCGCGTATTCGCCCTGCGCTTTCAACGTTGGTTTGTAGTCAGTGCCGGCGAGTTTTTCCTTGTCGCTCGGTGGGTTCTTCTTCGCCGTCAGGCCCAGATCGACATCGACCCTGGCTTGCGTCTTCGAGTCCTGACGGCTGTCGACGGTCAGATCACCGGCGACCTTGCCACTGACAGTGTTCGCGTCGATCCGCGCCCCCGACAGTTGTGCATCGCCTGCGCTGTTGAGGACCACGCTGTCAGCCTTGATCTGGCTGTTCTGCTGGGTGGTGTCTTGCAGGTAATCGACGCCGACCTTGGCCCCGGCGTTGAAGCCGTGGTCGCTGCTGGCCTGTTCATCGGCGGTGGTCGGGGTCTTGCTGCTCAGGTTGCCGCCGGCATTCAGCGCGACGTTCCAGTTGTTGCGGCTCTCGGTAGACTGCGCCGACTCCTGAACAAAACCACCCTTCTGCGCATCGATGCTGACGTTCGGCGCGCCGACTTGCGTGCCTTGCAGGTGCACCGCATCACCGCTCAACGCGACGTTGCTCTGGCTGTTGAGCTGACCACCGGTCAACGTCTGCGAGCTTTCGTTGATCCGGCCGATATTGAAGTTGCCGCTCAGATTACCGCCCTGATCGCGACTCTTCTCGCTGCTGGATTTGCTGCCGCCGCCCTTCAAACCGCCGCCGAGATTGCTGCCGGTCGCGGTGTGGGTATCGGTGGCCGCTTGCAGATCAAGTTTGCCGTCAGCGTGCAGATCGATAGCGCCGGCGCTGTCGATCTTCGTGCCTTGCTGAACCTGATTGCCGCCGCTGCTCAGTTGCACCGAGCCGTTGCCGCTGATGCTCGCCACATGAGCCTGAGTGTCAGTGGTCTGCTTGCCGGTATGATCGAGCTGAAAGCCCGCGCCGAGGTCGACGTTGGTGCCGTCGGTGCCCGGCATGGTGCCGACCGTCAGCGAGCCGTTGCCGCGCAGGCTGGAGTCGCTGCTGCTCTGGCGATCATTGGCCTGATTCAGCGCCAGATCGCCGCCAGTCTTGATGTTCACACCGCCCTGCGCGCCGTCGAAACGGCTGCCGGCGAACTGCGCGTCACCGCCCACTTTGATGTTCACGCCCTGATTGCCGGCATAACCGCCGACCACCGCCGTGCTGCTGTCCTTGCTGGCGTAGCGGTTGCCGCCCGCGCCGCTGCCGGCGACGTTTACGTCTTCGCCGGTCTTGGTGTAGACGCGCACGTCGACCTTGGCGTCCACTGAGTTATCGGTGCTGCTGTGAGTGTTGCTCGCGGCATCGGCAACCAGTGTGTCAGCGCTGATGTTGACCTTGCCGTTGCTCGCGCTGTACTGAGTGCCCTGGTCACGCAGGGTGCCGGCGCTTTTCACGTCGACACTGCCGCCATCGAAACGACTGACTGCCGCGTTGCTGCTCTGCTCGGTCTTGTCGGCGCTGCCGTGACCGATCGCCACGTCGAGGCCGACGTTCGGCTGGCCAAGATTGCTCAGGCCTTCCTTGTCCGGCACCTTGCCGTTGAGCACATCCTTGACCGCACCGGCAATCGGGCGGGCGATGTCCTTGTACTCGACATTGGCGCCGATGTCCGCCGACCAGTTGCTCTGGTTATGGCTGCTGCTTTCGGTGTTGCTTGCCGCGCGGTTGTCGATCTCGTTGGCCGCGACGTTCAGACTGTTGCCAGCCTTGACCTGCGCGCCTTCGGTCACCAGCTTGTCGGCGTTGAGGGTCAAGCCGCCGCTGCTCTGCACGTTGGTGGTTTGCGCGGTGGTTTTGCTGCTGCTGTCTTGCGTGGTGCTGTGGGCAAAATCGACACCACTGCCGGCGCGGTCGAGGCCACCGGTGTAGTAGAAACCACCGCCGGTGCTGGAGGTGTCGGTCGAAGTTTTGTGGCTGTCCTGTTCGGCCAGCAACGACACATTTTTGCCGCCCAGCGTGGTGTCGCCGGCGGTGGATTTGACTTCACCGCCCTTGATTGTCAGATCGCCGCCGGCCTTCACTTGCACGCTGCCGCCGCTGAGGCTCGAACCTTGCTGGTTGACGTCGTTGCGGGTGACGGTCTGCTGCTTGTCTTCATAGTGCACCCCGGCGCGGTATTGCTCCGGCGTTTGCTCTTTGGCGTAGGCATCGAAGCCACGGGTCTCGGTGGTCGAACTGCTGTCGTGGCTGTTCTGCGTGGAATGCACGTTCACATCACCGGCAGCGTCCGCCGTCAGCGCGCCGCCAGCCTTGACCGTGGAACCGGCCACTTCGATGTCCTTGGCGCTTTTGAGCTTGAGGTTGCTGTCGGAGACCAGCTCGCTGCGCAGCGTGGTGCTGTCCCTGGCGTTCTGCCGCGATTCGTCCTTGCTGATGCCGAAGAACTTGCTGTCCTTGTCGTGGTTGTTGCTGTGCGAGGTGTCCTGCACGCCGTCGATCACCAGCGAACCCTGATCGCTGATCACGCTGGCCTCGGTGCCGCCACGGACCTGGCTGCCGCTGATGCGCACGTCATCAGCCTTGACGATCAGTTTGCCGGCCGCATTGATTTTGCTGCCCTGATGCCGGGTCTGGCCCTTGTCGGCGTCGCCGGTCTTGCCGAAGAATCCGCCGCCAACCAGGTCGCCGGAGTAGCTGTTGTTATTACTGCGACTGGTGCGCGTGGCGGTGGTGACGTCCACTTGCTTGCCCGTCAGTTTCACATCGCCGGCGCTGTTCAGTTCGGCGCCTTCGGAACGCAACAACGCGGCGGTTTGCAGCGCGATATTGCCACCCTGCAACTGGCTGCCGAGGCTGCGCTGCTCTTCGCTGCTGCTGTTCCAGTCAGCCTTCCACAAATGCTTGCGATGGTTGCCCTGATCGGTCTGAGTGTGGCTTTCGGTGGCCGCAGTCAGGCGCAGATCACCGCCGCTGTGCAAATCGAGATTTTTCGCCGCTTCAACTTTGGCCGCTTTGAGTTCGGTGTCTTTGCCGGAAGACAATTTCGCATCGCGGCTGGCGACGATCTGGCTGCCGTGCTGGCGAGTTTCACTGTCGGTCTGGGTGCGGTCGTAGGTTTCCCAAGTGATGCCGATGGTGCTGTTGCTCCAGTTTTCTCGCGTCTGCTGAAGCTTGCGGCTTTCGACGCTGCTCAGGGTCAGATTGCGCTTGGCATTGACGCTGACGTCGCGACCACTGACGTCGGTGGCGGCCAGTGTCAGATCGTTGCCGCTGTGCAGGCCGACATCGCCCTGACTGCTGCGAATACCGGCACGGGTCACTTCGAGGCTGTTGGGGACGGCTTCACCGCTGACACTCAGGTCGCCAGCCGAACGGATCTGCACGCCGTCACGCCCGGCCACATGCACCGCACCCACACGCACGCCCGCGCCTTCGGCGGTGCTGACGATGTTGATGCGCCCGGCCTGCATCGCGCCGAACAGGCTGGCGTCGATGCGTTGATCGGTGGTGTTGCCCGCCGGGTCCACGGTTTTTACCTGACCGCTGGCGTAATCGACCTGATTGCGTCCGACCGTGAGGTTCAGTTGATCGCGGGCGTCGATGCGGCCCTGGCTGTCGATACGCGGGGCGATCAGGTTGACCGAACCCTCGGCATTACGCAGGCCGCCACTCTGAATCTGCAACTGACCGCTGGCATCGCGGGTGTTCAGTGCTTGCAGTTTGCCGTCGTTCAATTCAGGACGACCGACCAGCAGACTGGCGTTCGGCGTGTTGATGAAACTGCCGCCGTTCACCGAGATGCCGTTGGGGTTGGCCAGCACGTAATCGGCGGCGCGGCCGAAGATTTCCTGGGCGCCATTGATCGCCGAAGGGTTACGGCTGATCACCTCGTTGAGGATCACGCTCGCCGCCTGCCCCTGAAGTTGCGGGTTGGCCGCCAGTTGCCCGGCGAGCTGCGATTGCCCGGCCTGCAAGGCGTTATTCAGCACCAGCCCCTGACGGTCGACGTTGTAGTCGAGGAACTGGTTGTGCGACAGGCCCGAGCCGTTGGGCGCGACGATATTGACGATGGGCACGCCGCTCTGAGTCTGCAATTGCGCGGTGCCGCCGGGGCCGGGTGCGACCACCACACCGCCGGCGAGAGCGGTCGGCAGGTGCACGGCGAAGAACAGGCTGGCGATCGCCCAGCGCAGTTTGCCCCGAGGAGAAAGATGAAATGCAAAGGTGTGTGCTGGCATAAAAACGTCTCCATGTAAGTACGGCATCACGGCGCGCGATTGAGTATTGGCCGTGGCTGTCGCGCTCAGATCCGACGGCTGTTTATTCACTGCTTGATAAGTCTCGGTGGTGCTCATATCTGCAACCCCACGCGCATCAGCCAGGTCTCTGGCTCGTGCTGCAATCCGTTGGGGGTGTTGAGGGCGCGCTGGTAGTCGACGTCCACTTGCAGATTCTTCCAGCCCAGATTCAGCCCGACGCTGGCGCCGCTCAGGCGTTGGCCCTGGGCACCGTGGTCGGCCTTGAGCCAGCCGTTGTCCAGCGCCACGCGCGGGGTGAGCTGCACCGGCCAGTCGTTGCGCAGGGGCAGACGCAAGGTGTTGCGCCAGATCGCGCCGCTGGCAGCGGATGCGCTGCTGACCCGATAGCCGCGCACCGCCGAATCATCGGTGCCGAGCAACTGTTCGATGGCCGGCAACGGGTCGGGGCTGTATTGCAGATTGAGCTGGCTCTGCCACTGCCACGCTTGCGCGCCGAACTGGCCATTGCGCCATTGGCTGAGGCCGGCGCGGTACTTGTGAAATTGCGCTTTGGGCAGGTTGTTGACCGCGTGATTGGCGTCGTCATCGGCGCCCAGCCAGCGCAGGCCTTGCGAGTAGGTGAAGTCGAGGTTCCACACCGCACGGTCGAGCCAGAACAGATTGAGTCCGGCTTCGGCCACGGTCAGGGTCGGGCTCTGAATGCCCAGGCGAACATTCTCCAGGTAGCTGTCGACGTCCTTGTGTGCCAGTTGCAGGTTGGCGCTGAGCTGGCGGCTCTGGTCGCGCCACAAAACGCGGTCGGCGCGCAGACTCAGTTGATCGGTGATGCCGGTGCTGTACAGGATCGCGCTGGGCAGTTTGAACGGCGCGCGATATTCAGCGTGGCTGGCGAATGCGCTGTAGGTCCAGTAACCATAGGGAATCGCGTAATACAGGCTGGCGTTGCGACTGTAGCGGTCGCCCTGATTCAACGTGTCGCTGGCGCTGAGGCTCAGCAGGTCGTTGAGTTGCAACGGGCTGTCGACGCTCAGGCTGACGCTGTTGCGATCCCGCCCGGTGCTGGCGCTGCCGAGGTTGTCCATGCCCAGCCCCAACGCCCAGCGCGACGGCCCGGCCGTGCGCGAACGCAGGATGATTCGCGACGCGCCAGGCTGGCTGCCGGGGGCGATGTCGGCGGTCAGGTCAAGCGAGCGCAAGCGGTTCAACTGATCGAGGCCTTGCTCCAGATCGCGCAGGTTCAGCGGCTGGCCGAGCATGTGCGGGAACGCGCCGCCCAGCGAAACGGGCAGGCTTTGATCGGCCAGTTCGATGGACTCGATGTAGCCCTCGTCGATCATGATGTCCAGCGACTGCCCCGCCGCCGGCGCGCTCAACAGGTACGGGCGGCTGGCGATGTAGCCCTGCTCGACATAGATCGCGGTGATGGTCGCCAGCAGATGGTTGATCTGGCCGACGCCCATGCACGGCGCCAGCAGCGGTTTGATCCGCGTGTTGAGCTTGTTGCTGTCGAGCAGCGTAACGCCGCCGATGCGCGTGCCGCTCAGTGGCCAGCAGCGTTCATCGGCAGCTACAGTTTGCGGGAGCGCGGGGGTGGCGGGCGCAGGACTGAACGCACCGCGCTCCAGTTGGCGCTTGCGTTGCTCAAGCTGCAGTTGTTGCAAATCGCGCTGTTGCTGTTGCTGCTGGCGCAGCACTTCCTGGCCCGGCGCAACAGGGTCCGCCGCTTGAATCGAGGAGGCACACACACTCAACACAAAGGCCGACAACAGCGGGCAAAGCGTGAAGCGACGACGAGAAACAGCGCGAAGCAAATACGGCACGCAACATCCTTGCAAGCATGAAATGGCGTAATGCCACTTCATCAATGCGAGTGATAGTCAGAGCCTTCCTACACAAATGCAAGACGCTTCCTACAGCGCTTACATTTCTTAAACATTTGATTTTGCTGTGTTCAACGCTAGGCCCTCAGGGTTTCCCCGAGGGCTTTCATCGAGTACTCGAAGACCTGCCCCGCATTACCAGGGCTGTCATTCATCGAAACCGCTCCAAACCCCGAGGCCGGGTAAGCAACTGACGACCGGCACAAAAACATAATTGCCACAAAATATTACTTGCGTCATATTACGACTGTAATAACTACTCGTTCCCGCAGGTATTACGCCATGACCGCCATGTCCACCCTCGAGCCCGACCTGTCAGCCCCGGTCACCCCCGCCAAACCGCCATTGCGCAAGCGCCTGCTGCTGACCGGCTCTGGCCTGATCGCGCTGGTCGTGGTCGGCGTGTACGCCAGTCATTGGTGGAGCACCGGGCGTTTTCTCGAGGAGACTGACGATGCCTACATCGGTGGCGACGTCACGGTGATCGGGCCGAAGATTGCCGGCTACATCGAAGAAGTGCTGGTCAGCGACAACCAGTCGGTCAAGGCCGGCGACGTGCTGATCCGCCTCGACGCACGTGACTATCGCGCCAGCCTCGCCAAAGCCGAGGGCGCGGTTGCCGCCGAAGAGGCGCTGCTGGCCAACCTCGATGCCACTGAACAACTGCAGCAAGCGGTGATCGGCCAGGCCCGCGCCGGCATCGATGCCGCCGGTGCCGAAACCGCCCGCTCGCGGGATGATAACGCGCGCTACAAACGCCTGGTGAGCAGCAATGCCGTGTCGGTGGAAAGCGCCCAACGCGCCGACGCCAGCTTCAAGACCGCCCAGGCCCTGAGTGCCCGTGCCCAGGCCGAACTGCTCGCCGCTCAGCGCCAACTGGCGGTGATCGACACCCAGAAACAACAGGCCCGCGCCGCCCTGCAACAAGCCCGGGCCGAGCGTGATCTGGCGCAGTTGAACCTCGGCTACACCGAACTGCGCGCGCCGGTTGATGGCGTGATCGGCAATCGCCGCGCACGGGTTGGCGCCTATGCCCAGGCGGGGTCGCAACAGTTGTCGGTGGTGCCGGCCAGCGGTCTGTGGGTGGATGCCAATTTCAAGGAAGACCAACTGGCGCGGATGAAACCCGGGCAACGGGTGAGCATCCGCGCCGACGTGCTTTCCGGCCAGGAGTTCCACGGCCGCCTCGACAGCCTCGCCCCCGCCACCGGCTCGCAATTCAGCGTGCTGCCGCCAGAGAACGCCACCGGCAACTTCACCAAAATCGTCCAGCGGGTGCCGGTGCGAATTCTGCTCGATCCGGCCGACGGCGTGCTCGGGCATCTGCGGCCAGGCTTGTCGGTCACCGCTGAAGTCGACACCCGCGCGCCCGCTGAATCCAGCGCCGTGGCCGTCGCACCATGAGCACCACCCTCACCGCCCCGGCGCAACCGTTCAACGCCGCCGACATGGCCACCGCGACCAAAGTGTTCGCCTTCGCCACGATGTGCATCGGCATGTTCATCGCGCTGCTAGACATCCAGATCGTCTCGGCCTCGCTGCGCGACATCGGCGGCGGGCTCTCGGCCGGCACCGATGAAACCGCGTGGGTGCAGACCAGCTACCTGATCGCCGAAATCATCGTGATCCCGCTGTCAGGCTGGCTGTCGCGGGTGTTCTCCACCCGCTGGCTATTCTGTGCTTCGGCGGTCGGCTTCACCCTGGCCAGTTTGCTTTGCGGTGTGGCGTGGAACATCCAGAGCATGATCGCCTTTCGGGCGCTGCAGGGCTTTCTCGGCGGCTCGATGATTCCGCTGGTGTTCACCACCGCGTTCTTTTTCTTCACCGGCAAACAACGGGTGATCGCCGCCGCAACCATCGGCGCCGTGGCGTCACTGGCGCCGACCCTGGGTCCGGTAATCGGCGGCTGGATTACCGACATTTCCTCATGGCACTGGCTGTTCTACATCAACCTGGTGCCGGGGATTTTCGTCGCCGTCGCAGTACCAATGCTGGTAAAGATCGACCAGCCGGAACTGGCGCTGCTCAAGGGCGCGGACTACCTGAGCATGGTGTTTCTCGCGCTGTTTCTCGGCTGCCTGGAATACACCCTCGAAGAAGGCCCGCGCTGGAACTGGTTCAGCGATCAAACGATTCTGACCACGGCATGGATCAGCGGTCTGGCGGGTCTGGCCTTTATCGGGCGCACCTTGCACGTGGCCAATCCGATCGTCGATCTGCGCGCACTCAAGGATCGCAATTTCGCCCTCGGCTGCTTCTTTTCCTTCGTCACCGGGATTGGTCTGTTCGCGACGATTTACCTGACGCCGCTGTTTCTCGGCCGGGTGCGAGGCTACAGCGCGCTGGACATTGGTCTGGCGGTTTTTTCCACCGGGGTGTTCCAGATCATGGCGATTCCGTTGTACGCCTTTCTCGCCAATCGCATGGATTTGCGCTGGATCATGATGCTTGGGTTGGGCTTGTTTGCCGTATCGATGTGGGAGTTCAGTCCAATCACCCACGACTGGGGCGCCGGCCAGTTGATGCTACCGCAAGCGCTGCGCGGGATCGCCCAGCAACTGGCGGTGCCGCCGGCAGTGACACTGACTCTGGGAGGCTTGGCACCGGCACGCTTGAAGCACGCTTCGGGGCTGTTCAACCTGATGCGCAATCTGGGCGGGGCCATCGGCATTGCCGCCTGCGCGACCATTCTCAATGACCGCACCAACCTGCACTTCACCCGCCTGGCCGAGCATTTGAACAGCAGCAACGAGGCGCTGAATCAGTGGTTGTCGCAGGTCGGTGGCAACCTGGCGACATTGGGCCAGAGCGGTGATGTCGGGACCACCGCCGGCCTGCGTCAACTGTGGTTGCTGACCTACCGCGAGGCGCAGACCCAGACCTACGGCGATACCTTTTTGATGATCATGCTGTGCTTCATCATCGCCACGGCGATGGTGCCCTTGATGCGCAAGGTACAACCACCGGCTGCGCCGAGTGCGGATGCGCATTGATCACCCTTTCCGAAACGCCCCTCCCCCTGTAGGAGCTGCCGCAGGCTGCGATCTTTTGATCTTGTTTTTAAAATCAAAGTCAAAAGATCGCAGCCTGCGGCAGCTCCTACAGGGGTTAGGGGTTAGGGGTTAGAGCTGCGGGGTTTTGCGGAAGCCCACGGCCAGACGGTTCCAGCTGTTGATGGTGTTGATCGCCACGCTCAGGTCGACCATTTCCTTGGGCGTGAATTGCGCGGCGACGATGTCATAGTCTTCGTCCGGCGCGTGAGTCAGGCTCAGTTGGGTCAGCGACTCGGTCCACAGCAGCGCGGCGCGTTCGCGCTCAGTGAAGAATGGTGCTTCACGCCAGGCGGTCACCGCGAACAACCGGCGCGGGGTCTCACCGCCCTTGATAGCGTCAGCGGTGTGCATGTCGATGCAGAATGCGCAGCCGTTGATCTGCGAAGCGCGCAGCTTGACCAGTTCAATCAGGGTCTTTTCCAGCGGCAGTTTCGAGACCGCAGTTTCCAGGGCCATCATCGCTTTCAGGGCGTCTGGGGAGGCGGTGTAGAAATCGGTACGAGCTTTCATGGTGGAGTTTCCGGGGCCTGTGAATGTGTGACTAAGGTAGTCCCGCCACTGCCCCGGACAAATAGCCAATCTCCCGGAAGACGAGTAGACCACCCCGTCACACGCGCTGACGCAACCAGTGCAGGAACCCGGTTTTCGCCACCACGGTCGGCACGTCCTGGGTCAGGGTCTGGGCCTTGTGCAGGCGATAATCGAGCAAGGCTTTCATCGCCTCGTTGATGTCGTGGCGGGCATCCAGGCACGGCTTCAGGTAGGTCTTCTCGATGCGATACAGCGCGCAAAAGGTTTTTGCTGCGAAGGTCGCCGGCACCGACGAATCGGACAGAATCCCGGCCTCGCCAATCACTTCGCCCGGCCCCATGCGCCCGGATTCGAACGGGCTGCCATGGCGGGTCAGGGTCACGCTGACCACGCCCGATTCGATAATGAACAAATGATCGCTGACCTCCCCGGCTTCGAGGATCGTCTCGCCGGCACGGAAGGTTTGCAGGGTCATGTTCTGGCTGAAGGTGTCTTTCTCTTCCTGGCGCAGCGTGGAGAAAATCGGTGAGCTGTCGAGCAGCGCCCGCGGCCGCGAAAGATTGCCGGTGACGATCGGTTCGACACTCGACAACAGATTGACCCCGGACGCCTGCAGATGCCGGTAAGCCAGATCGAACAGCTGATTGCGCACCGGACGTTTCTGGTCCATCGACGACACAAAGCCGCTGATTTCGTATTCGACACCGGTACTGCTGGCGCTTTTCAGTGCGACGCTCGGCGCGGGATTGTCCAGCAGCGGACGGCAGCCCTGCATCGCCCGTTCCAGCGCATCGATCACCGTATTGGGCCGGGCATGCGGGCTGACCTGGACACTGACGGCCAGGCCGAACATGTTGCTCGGCCGGCTGAAGTTGATGATCTTGGCCTTGGCCGCCAGCGAGTTGGGAATCACCGCCATGCTGCCCTGGCTGGTCTGCAGACGCGTAGCGCGCCAATCGATGTCGATGACCCGGCCTTCGGTGCCGTCGATGGAGATCCAGTCATCGATCTG
Source organism: Pseudomonas sp. m6p (assembly GCF_055760375.1). Lineage (NCBI taxonomy): Bacteria > Pseudomonadati > Pseudomonadota > Gammaproteobacteria > Pseudomonadales > Pseudomonadaceae > Pseudomonas > Pseudomonas sp. m6p. The sequence continues at coordinate 1,344,945 of NZ_CM147084.1, read as the reverse complement.
ATACGGCTTGGTGGTGTTGAGCACGATCCCGGAAAACACATCACTGAGGGTGCTCTGCAACGCCAGACCGACAATGATCGCCAAGGCCCCGGACGTCGCCAGCACACCTTTGACCGGCAGATCCAGCACGTAGGCCAGGGCCGCGATAATCGCGATCAGGAAAATCACCGCACCGAGCAGATCCTGCAACAGCCGTCCGGTGTGCCCGACCCGCTGCATCATCACCGCGCCGATCAGCACGGTCAGGGTGCGCGCACCGAACAGCCACCAGCCGATCTGCAACCCGGTCGCCGCCAGATGCAACGGCACGTTGTCCGCCCACGGCGCAGGCTCCATCGGGTTGAGGCCTTCGTTGAACAGCACCGCGCTGAACAGGCTGAAAATCAGCACCCGCACCAACAGCTTCCACGCGCTGCCACGGGAACTGATCAGGCGCCACAGGCCCAGATCGAGCAGGATCAGGATCAACGCGCAAAACAACGGATGTTCGGTCAAGAAAGACAGCATCAAACCACTCCGATACGGGCCAATCGCGAGAAGATCGCACAGATTGGCTCAGTGTAGGAGCAATTGATTTCAGAGGCAGAACGCCCGCGCAAAAACACCGCCCCCCTGTGGGAGCGAGCCTGCTAGCGAAGGCGGTGGATCAGTCAGACACGCATTGACTGGCACTGCGCTTTCGCGAGCAAGCCCGCTCCCACAGGGGTGAAATTTACCCGTGCATTTGGCCAAAACGCCCGGACTGGAAGTCGGCGAATGCCTGATGAATTTCCTGCTCGGTGTTCATCACGAACGGACCATGGCCGACAATCGGTTCGTCGATCGGCTCGCCGCTGAGCAGCAGCACCACCGCGTCTTCATTGGCCTCAAGAGTCAACTGACGACCGTCGCGCTCGAACAGCACCAACTGCCCGACACCCGCAGTTTCCACACCGTTTATCTTGACCGAACCTTTCAACAGCACCAGTGCAGTGTTGCGCCCTTCGTGCAGATCCAGGCTCAACAATTTGCCGGCATTGAGCCGCAGGTCCCAGACGTCGATCGGCGTGAACGTGCGCGATGGGCCTGTATACCCTTCGAACTCACCGGCAATCAGCCGCAGGCTGCCGGCGTCGTCCTTCAGCGCGATATTCGGAATATCGCCGTCGAGAATGGTCTGGTAGCCGGGCGCGGCCATTTTGTCCTTGGCCGGCAGGTTGACCCACAGCTGCACCATTTCGAGCTTGCCGCCGGTTCTGGCGAAATCATCCGAATGAAACTCTTCATGCAGGATCCCGGACGCAGCCGTCATCCACTGCACGTCGCCCGGGCCGATGGTGCCGCCGCTGCCGGTGGAGTCACGGTGCTGCACCTCACCGTCGTAGACGATGGTCACGGTTTCAAAACCACGATGCGGATGCTGGCCAACACCGCGGCGCTCGGTGGTCGGGGTGAAATGCGCAGGTCCTGCGTGATCGAGCAGCAGGAACGGGCTGATGTGCTTGCCCAGATTGTCGTAGGAAAACAGAGTGCGAACCGGGAAGCCATCGCCGACCCAATGGCCGCGAGGGCTGGTGTAGATACCGATGATGTTTTTCATGGTTGCCTCCAGAAAAGTGGGTGACGCAATGGATTAAGCTTAAATCCATGACGGTCGGAGGACTAGACGGCAAAAATCAGCTTAAGTGTTCCATCTGCAGGACAGTAGTGCACTTTTCGCGAGCAATTCACAACCCCCTGTAGGAGCTGCGGCACGCTGCGATCTTTTGATCTTGTTGTTTAAAATCAAAAGATCGCAGCGTGCCGCAGCGCCTACAAGATTCGTGACTTCTGCTCAACAGTGCTTTGCCCCACCAGCGGTTTTTCTCAAGAACTCAGACGCGGATACTCCCGCCCATTCTCACTGCAACCCTGGAGTCATCAATGTCTGTTCCCGCTTTTGGTCTGGGTACGTTTCGCCTGCAAGGCCAGGTGGTGATCGATTCGGTGCGTAATGCGCTGGATCTCGGTTACCGCGTCATCGACACCGCGCAGATCTACGAGAACGAAGCCGAGGTCGGTCAAGCCATCGCTGCCAGCGGCATTGCTCGCCAAGAGCTGTTCATCACCAGCAAGATCTGGATCGCCAACTTCGCCAAGGATCGCTTGATCGACAGCCTCAAGGAAAGCCTGCGCAAGCTGCAGACCGACTACCTCGACCTGACGCTGATCCACTGGCCATCGCCGGAAGATCAAGTGCCCGTCGCCGAGTTCATGGGCGCGCTGCTCGAAGCCAAACGTCTGGGCCTGACTCGGCAGATCGGCGTTTCCAACTTCACCATCGAGCTGATGCAACAGGCGATTGCAGCGGTCGGCGCAGAAAACATCGCCACCAACCAGATCGAACTGCACCCGTACCTGCAAAACCGCAAAGTGGTCGAGTTCGCGCAAAGCCAAGGCATCCAGATCACCTCGTACATGACCCTCGCCTATGGCGAAGTGCTCAAGGACCCGCTGATCCAGCAGATTGCCGCACGCCTGCAAGCGACCCCGGCGCAAGTCACTCTGGCCTGGGCAATGCAACAGGGCTACGCGGTGATTCCATCGTCGACCCGACGCGCCAATCTGCAGAGCAACCTCGGTGCTGCGGCGCTGACCCTGAGCGACGCCGACATGGCGTTGATCGCCACGCTGGAGCGCGGCCAGCGCCTGACCAGCCCGAAAGGCATTGCCCCGCAGTGGGACTGATCGTTCAGGTCTGAAGGCGCTGCGCGAGACTGAGCATGGCCTCGCACAGCACCTGGACCGAGCGCTCGACCACTGGGATTTCGGCGTCTCGGCAGGCCTGCTCGAGATCCGCACAGGCTGCCACCACTCGCGCGGCACCGACCATCTGCGCGCCGCCCTTGATGTGATGCGCCAGCGTGCGCAATTCACTCGGATTGAGGGGCCGGCGTGCGACGTCCAGCCGTTGCAGGTCGTCCTGCAGGCTGCACAAGACTTGCTCTCGCAATCGTTGCATCAGCGCATGATCGTCACCGGCCATTTGCTCCAGCGCACTCAGGTCGAGTTCGGTCAAGGGCCGTGGCTGCTTCGGCTCGCCCGCATTTTCGCTGTGCCTGGCGCCCTGCAACGCCAGCGCCAGATCAGCCAGGCGGATCGGTTTGAACAGGCAATCATCCATACCGGCCTCAAGACAGCGAACCTTTTCTTCGATCTGCGCATTGGCGGTAAAGCCGAGAATCAGACACCGTGCCCGGCCGCTCGCCGCCTCTTCGCCACGGATGGCCTGCGCGAGTTCGTAGCCGTTGCGCCGGGGCATGTTGCAGTCGGTGATCAGCACGTCAAACGCTTGTGCCCGCCAGCGTTGCAGCCCCTGTTCACCGTCTTCGATATCGACGGTGCGGTGGCCGAGTTCACTCAACTGCCAACAGAGCAGCAGCCGGTTGACCGGATGGTCATCCACCACCAGCACGCTCAGTGAGCGCGCCGGCGTGTCCGCCACCGCGGTGCTTGCAGCTTCGGTGGCAAGCGCGGCCAACGATTGCAATTGCAGACTGACCTCGACCTCTGTTCCATGCCCCGGCTCGCTGTCAAGGCGCAGCGTACCGCCCATCATTTCGCAGAGCTCACGGCTGATCACCAAGCCCAGCCCCGAGCCACTGCGCGCGGACTGCCCGGGGTTGCCGGCCTGAACAAACGGGCTGAACAGGCGCTGGCGGTCCTGCTCGCTGATGCCGATGCCACTGTCTTCGATCAGCACGGTCACGCCCACGCTTGCAAGCGGCATCGCGCGCACTGACAGCCGCAAGCTGATCTCGCCTTGCTCGGTGAACTTGATCGCGTTGCTCAACAGGTTCGACAGCACTTGCTTGAAGCGCACCGGATCAATCAACACATCAACGTCACTCCCCGCCCCCAGCTCGATGTGCCAGGATAGGCACTTTTGTCGCGCCAGCCCTTCGAATACCCGGCACACCGAAGCCACCAGTTCACGCAGGTTGGCCCGCTGCGGCGCGAGGGACAACTGCCCGGATTCGATGCGCGCGATATCGAGAATATCGCCGATCAGCGCGAGCAGTTGCTGACCGGCGCCCGACGCAACCTGAATCGCCAACCGGTCAGTGACACCCTCCTCGGCACGCTTGAGCGCCAGTTCGAGCATGCCGATCAACGCGTTCATCGGCGTGCGGATTTCATGGCTCATGGTCGCCAGGAAAGTCGTCTTGGCGCGGTTGGCATCGTCAGCCGCCTCCTTGGCCTGCTGCAACTGATGCAACCATTGCTGACGCTGACGTAACTGCCAGCGCTGAAAACCGATCCAGGCCAGCGCCAGCACCAGCAACCCCGCCGCGGCGGCAAACCCGAGGACAATCTCGCGGCGGTGGCGCACCCAATAGCTCTCCTCCACCACCACATCATGGCTCCAACGCTCGACCAACTCGTCCATCTGCTGAGGCGCGATGCTCAGCAGTGCCTTATTCAGCATTGTGTGCAGCGCCGTGGCCTGCGGTGCGGTCGCCAATGCGATGCGTGCCGGTTGATCGCCGACGGTGTTGGTGATGCGCAAACGCTCGCGGTACTGGCGGGCAAGCAGAAAGCGCGCCACCAGCAGTGAACTGACGGTCGCATCGGCCTGGTCCTTGACAATCAGTTCCATGCCCTCGGCGGGACTGCGCACCTCCACCAGTCGGACTCGTGGCTCGCGCCGCACCATGTAGTCGCGCAACGGATGCCCGCGATAAATTGCCAGGCGCTTGTCCTGTAAATCGTCGAGGCTGCGCGGACTGCCGGCCGTTGTCGCACTGATCAGCACAAACGGGTTGTTCAGATAGGCGCGGGTGAACTGCAGCTCGGCTTCACGCTCGCTGCTGGGCGTCACCACCGGCAACACGTCGAGTTCACCGGCCTTGAGCTGTTCGATCTGGCGATCCAGCGAACGCCCCCGAACCACGTCGAATTGCAAACCGGTGCGCTGGCTGATCAGGTTGAGCAGCTGTGCCGACAGACCACTGAAACGGCCCTCGGCATCAAAAAAACTCAGTGGCGCGAAGTCCTCGATCACCCCCACCCGCACTACCGGGTGCTGCGCCAACCAGTCCTGCTCGCTGGCACTCAGGTGTACCCGCGACTGTGCGGCCATCTGCGCGCGTCCTGCGCTCCAGCGTTGTTCGATAAGATGACGACGCTCCATGGGAATTGCCGCCAGCGCCTTGTCGATGATGCGTTTGAGGCGTACTTCACTGCGCCGCAGGGCGAAACCGAAGGCGTTGGCATCCAGCCCGGACGGTCCGGCCAATTGCAGGTCATTGCGATAATTGGTGTTGACCAGGTAGTTGGCACTGATCAGATCGCCGAGATAGCCATCATCGACACCGAAAGCCACCGCCCCCAGTGCGTCCATCGCCGAGGGATAGCGCAGCACCTGTGCCTCGGGATAGAACGCCTGCACACTGGCCAGCGGCAGATAATCCCCGACCATGGCGATGCGTTTGCCGGCCAGATCCACCGGCAACGTTTCGTCAAACCGGGTCACCAGCATCGGCTGATCGTCGGCGTAGGGTCGCGACAGGACGAAATCAGGGTCGGCGAGTTCAAAGCTGTTGGAGGTGCCGAGCAGGTCGAGTTCGCCATATTTGAGCGCAGCCATGACTTGCTCGCGATTGGCGAAACGCTGCACATCGATGCGCACCCCGAGCAGTTGCGCCAGCAGCTCGGCGTAATCGGCGGTGAGCCCTTCCAGCTCTTGTTGATTGCGGGTGATTTCGAACGGCGGATAGTCCGCACCGGAAATGCCCAAGTGCAAGACCGGATGCTGGCGTAACCACTGACGGTCACGCCCATCGAGCGCAACATGGACATTGTCCAGTTCTGCCTGGGGCAACAGTTGCAGGTGCTGCGCCGGGTCACTGGCCCAAGAGGTGGCCGTGATGCTCAACCACAGGACACAGCACCAGCCTTGCCGATTCATCAGGTCACTCAGAGCAAATGATTGCGTTTGGCGAATTCGCGCAAGTGCACCGTCGAGTTGATCCCGAGTTTTTTCATCAAACGGGTTTTGTAGGTGCTGACGGTTTTATGGCTCAGGTGCATGTCTTCGGCGATCAGTTTGTTGGCTTTGCCCTGGGCCAATTGCTCAAGGATATTCAGCTCACGATTGGACAAGTCGTCGATCATCTGCTTTTCGCTGCGGTGCATAGGGGTCGACGTATAGTCCTTGTCAGACGGCGCCGCAAAGTAGGAATAGCCTGACATCAACGCCTGAATTGCCTTGTGCAATTGCAGCAACTGGTTGGTTTTGGCCACGAAGCCCAAGGCACCGGCACGCAGGCAGCGGTCCTGATAATACTGCGGGTCCTGAGAGGTGAAGATCAGCACCTTGCATTTGGGGTCGATGGCCTTCAGCCGTTCCAGCACCTCCAGGCCACCGATCCCCGGTAACTTGAGGTCGAGTATCACCAGCTTGGGTTTGTGCTCACGATTCAGGGCCAGTGCCTCGCTGGCGCTCGCGGCCTCGTGAATCTCCTTGAATCGCTCGGTTTGGAGTACGAGTCTCACGGCTGCGCGCACCACCGGATGATCGTCGACGATCAGCGCTGACTTCATGACGGCTCCCCGTGCAACCACATGACAAAGGTGCCACGACGTCGGATGCTGCGGACGCCGCTGCTGTGCAAAGACTGTTACACGGGAAGCCTGCGGGATCTACCTGTCAGATCTGACAGTTGCAGCAAACGCCAAACCGTGCTCAAGCCCGGCACTGCAGGGCCGATGCCGGGTCCCGGGCATTCGCTGCGCACTGCGGCGGGCCCTCAACCCGATCCATCAGGTGTTTGATCGCTGCCAGGTCGGGCAGTGCGACATGGCTGATCTGCATGTTCTCCTGAGCAAAACCTGCCGGGGTCTGCACCGGGGCCGAAGGTTCGTTGTAGATCAGAACATGACGGACATGCGGGTTGTTCAGGAAAAAGTCCGACAGGTCCAGCGACCCGGCCGTCAGTTCGGCATTGATGACTAAGGCATCGAAGGGTTCGCAGCCGTATTCCACCAGCGTCAGCAACTCCAGCAGACTCTGCACCGGAGCGACGCGGAAGTATTCGAGATGGTTGAACAGCCGCTCGATTTTCATTCGGTGAAAATGCTGCGGATCGGCAATCAGGATGCGCAGGGTTTTATTGATCATGCTCGATGTCCCGAAGCTCGGAGGTGGCGCGCCAAGACTACGCATCTCGCCGGAACAGCTCTGTAGGATCTTTCCTAAAAATCCGCTCATTCGTCTGTTCCTTTGCCGTGGTTGCGCCGTTGCAGCCAGTTCAACAGATCGGCCCCGGCCATCGGCCGTGCGTACCAGTAGCCCTGCCCTTGCGTGCAGCCCAGCGCCAGCAGTTCACGACGTTGCGCGGCGGTTTCGATGCCTTCGATGACCACGCTCATGCCCAAGGCTTCGCCCAACGCCAGGGTGCTGCTGATGGCCGCGCGGCAACGGGGTTCATGCGCAAGGTTGCGAATGAAATCGGCGTCGAGCTTGATCTCGTTGAAGGGCAACTGACACAGACGCTGCAACGAAGAGAATCCGGCGCCGAAGTCATCGATCGACAAGCGACAGCCCATCATCCGCAACCGCACCAGTGTCTCCAGGCTGGTGGCCGGTGCTTCGAGCAGGCCGCTTTCGGTCAGCTCGAAGGTCAGGCCCGAACCGCTGCTTGTATGTTCGGCCAACAGGCTTTTCAACGTCGATGTCAGTTGCGCATTGGCCAGTTGCACGGTTTGCAGGTTGAACGCCAGGTTCAGGACAAAACCTTGCGCCCGGGCGCTGCGCTGCATCTGCAAGGCCTCGTCGATCTGCGCCAACAGCATCTCGTCGAGTAGCCCGCAACGCTCGAGTACCGGCAAGAACAATGCTGGCGAAATCAGCCCGCGTGTCGGGTGCTGCCAGCGGCACAGCACTTCGACGCCTCGGACCTCGCCGCTCTGCAGGTCGAACTTGGGTTGATACCAGGCCTGCAATTGGCCCTCGGCCAGCGCATGGCGGACCGTCGTTTCACTGGCCAGCGTCATCGCGCGCAGCGGCTGCGGCGGGTTGATCTGCCGGTTGACGAATGTGTCGAGTAACTCGGCCAGTCCCTCAACGTGCAGCGGTTTGCCGACATCACCGAGCAGGTCCAGCCCAAGCAGTGCGACCATCTGATGCACCGCGCGCCGCAGGTCCGCCGACAGCGCACTGCAGATGATCACCGACCTGACCTGCCCCGAGGCGCCGACCCGTTGCAGAAACGCCAGCCCGTCCATGCCCTCCATCTGCAAGTCGCACAGGGCGATGTCCACCGCACCGACTTCATCGAGCAACGCCAGCGCCTGCGCACCATCGCTGGCCTCCAGCACCTGCTGACAACCCAGCCCTTGCAGGAGGTTCACCGCCACAGAGCGCTGAAAAGCGTGGTCTTCCAGCACCAGGATACGAAGCGGCAGGTTGGGCATGAGGGTCGGCTCGCTGTGGGTGACGCACGGATGAGAATGGAGCTCGCGAGGGAGCGTCTGTGGTCGCTTAACCATCGAGATGTTCCAGCACGGTGCCAGGGCCCTGGCGATTCCGGATCGCAGAGCGTGTAGGACTTAGAGTTTGACGGCGTAAGAAAATGTGTTGAGCACGCTATCCAGAACTCACCAGAAACGCTGTAGGAAACGTCCTGAAAACAGCTGGAAATCTCTTGAAAGCAGACAACATGCCGCACAGGCATTGGCCGATGCGGCGATGTTCATGACAGCACCAGCGACTGTGAACGCTGAGAGCCACGCCCAATGGCGGTGCAATGTGGTTGCCTTATTCGGTGGTGCTGGGACTCCAGAACGCCTGCACCACCAGCGCCGACGTCGAGATCCGCGCCACCAGCGCATCGAGTTCATCACCGTCGACCGAGGTGGTCGCCAGCGTGGCTTCGATCTCGATTTCGTCGGCACCGAAGGCGTGTACATCGACGTCGCTGGCCGGGTAATTGCTGCGTTCCAGCTCGGCTTCGAGCAGGGCGAACACGGCTTTCTGCTGCGAGCGCCGGGCGATCACGTAAACGATGTTGGTGACTTCCGCCGAGACCACGTCCAGTGGCTGGCGGTTGATGTTGTTGACGATCGGTCGCAGCAAGGTGTTGGCGGCGAGGATGAACAGCGTGCCGAGCACCGCCTCGGCCAACAGGTCGGCCCCGGCGCAAGCGCCGACGGCGGCGGAAGTCCACAAGGTCGCGGCGGTGTTGAGGCCACGGACGTTACCTTCCTCGCGCATGATCACGCCCGCGCCGAGAAAGCCAATGCCGGAAACCACGTACGCGACCACCCGCACTGCGCCTTCAGCGCCGCCGAGACGGTTGGCCATGTCGACGAAAATCGCCGCACCGACCGCCACCAGCACGTTGGTGCGCAGGCCGGCGGTGCGTTGCCGGTACTGGCGCTCGAACCCGATCAGGCCACCGAGGATGAACGCCGCGCTGAGGCTGACGAGGGTGTCGAGCAGCGAGGTGAGGTTGAGGTTGTTGATGGCTTGCATGATGAAGCTCCTTGAATAGTCCACAGTCCCTTTGTTGGGCTTGCTGCCAATTCACTTGAACTACCCGTTCCCTGTAGGAGCTGCCGCAGGCTGCGATCTGTTGATCTTGTCTTTTAAAAACACAATCGACAGATCGCAGCCTGCGACAACTCCTACAGGGTGGCAGGTGAAGATTGCAGCCTGCTGTTATTGCCAGCCGAATCGGCGGATGTAGAAACCTTTCACCGCCTGGGTCAGCGCCATGTATGCCAGCAGGATCATCGGCAGGAACACGAAGTACAGCGACGGCAGTGCCTGCAATTTGAAGTAGTTGGCCAGCGGCCCCATCGGCAGGAAGATCCCGACCGCCATGATGATCCCGGTCATCACCAGCAGCGGCATGGCTGCACGGCTTTGCAGGAACGGAATCTTCGGCGTGCGGATCATGTGCACGATCAACGTCTGGGTCAGCAAGCCCACCACGAACCAGCCGGACTGGAACAGCGTCTGGTGATCCGGGGTGTTGGCATCGAACACGTACCACATCAAGGCGAACGTAGTGATGTCAAAGATCGAACTGATCGGCCCGAAGAACAGCATGAAGCGACCGACATCCGCCGGCTGCCAGCGCTGTGGCTTTTTCAGCATCTCGTCATCGACGTTGTCGAACGGAATCGCGATCTGCGAAATGTCGTAGAGCAGGTTCTGTACCAGCAGGTGCATCGGCAGCATCGGCAGGAACGGAATGAACGCACTGGCGACCAGCACCGAGAACACGTTGCCGAAGTTGGAGCTGGCCGTCATCTTGATGTACTTGAGCATGTTGGCGAAGGTCCGACGCCCTTCGAGCACGCCCTCCTCCAGCACCATCAGGCTCTTTTCCAGGAGGATGATGTCGGCGGCCTCCTTGGCGATGTCCACCGCACTGTCCACCGAAATACCGATGTCGGCGGTACGCAGCGCCGGCGCATCGTTGATGCCATCGCCCATGAAACCGACCACATGGCCGTTGCCTTTGAGGATGCGCACGATGCGCTCCTTGTGCGACGGCGTGAGCTTGGCGAACACGTTGGTTTTCTCTACCGCCACGGCCAGTTCGGCATCGCTCATGCGCTCGATGTCGTTGCCCATCAGCAAGCCCTGTTGCGCGAGGCCGACTTCGCGGCAAATCTTCGCGGTCACCAGTTCGTTGTCACCGGTCAGCACTTTGACCGCCACGCCGTGCTCGGCCAGCGCCTTGAGCGCTGGCGCAGTGCTTTCCTTCGGTGGATCAAGGAACGCCACGTAACCGATCAGCGTCAGTTCCTGTTCATCCGCCAGGCTGTAAGTGTCGCGACCTTCCGGCATCGAACGGGCAGCCACCGCCACCACGCGCAAGCCTTCAGCGTTGAATGCTGCGGTGACCTGACGAATCCGGGTCAGCAATTCATCGCTCAAGGCTTCTTCGACTTCGCCGTGCTGCACACGGGTGCACACCGCCAACACTTCTTCCACCGCACCTTTGCAGATCAGTTGATGTGGCTGACCACGCCCTTCGACCACCACCGACATGCGCCGGCGATTGAAGTCGAACGGGATCTCATCGACCTTGCGAAACGCCGTGCCAACCTTCAATTCGCGATGGATTTCCACGTGCTCCAGCACCGCCACATCGAGCAGGTTTTTCAGCCCGGTCTGGTAGTAACTGTTGAGGTAAGCCATTTCCAGCACATCGTCGGAGTCTTCACCCCAGACGTCGACATTGCGCGCGAGGAAGATCTTGTCCTGGGTCAGGGTGCCGGTCTTGTCGGTGCACAGCACGTCCATCGCGCCGAAGTTCTGGATCGCATCCAGCCGCTTGACGATGACCTTCTTGCGCGACAGGAACACCGCGCCTTTGGCCAGGGTCGAGGTGACGATCATTGGCAGCATTTCCGGGGTCAGGCCCACGGCAATCGACAGCGCGAACAGCAGCGCTTCGGTCCAGTCGCCCTTGGTGAAACCGTTGATGAACAGCACCAGCGGCGCCATGACGAACATGAAGCGGATCAGCAGCCAGCTGACTTTGTTCACGCCCAGCTGGAACGAGGTCACCGCGCGGTCAGTTGAGCCCACACGCTGTGCCAACGCGCCGAAATAGGTGCTGTTGCCCGTGGTGAGAATCACCGCCACCGCCGTGCCGGACACCACGTTGGTGCCCATGAACAGAATGTTCTCCAGCTCCAGCGGATTGCGCGTGTCGCGGTCGGCCTGACGGGCAAACTTTTCCACCGGCATCGATTCGCCGGTCATTGCCGCCTGGCTGACGAACAGGTCCTTGGCGCTGAGCACCCGGCAGTCAGCGGGAATCATGTCGCCGGCCGACAGCACGATCAGGTCGCCCGGGACCAGTTGCTTGATCGGCAGCTCGATGCGTGGCTCGTCGCGGCGCATCACCGTGGCGGTGTTGCTGACCATCGCCTTGAGCGAGTCGGCGGCCCGGTTGGATTTGCTTTCCTGCCAGAAGCGCAGCAGCGTCGACAGCACCACCATGGAGAAAATCACCGTGGCGGCTTTCAGGTCTTCGGTCAGCCAGGAGATCACCGCCAACAGGGTCAGCAGCAGGTTGAACGGGTTTTTATAGCAGTGCCACAGGTGAGTCCACCATGGCAGCGGCTGCTCGTGTTCGACTTCGTTGAGGCCGTACTGCGCGCGCAGTGCGTCGACTTCAAAATCGGTCAGGCCGTCGGTGTGAGTGCCCAGCGACGAGAGCAGTTCACCGCTGTCGCGATGGGCCGCATCGACCAGGGTGTTGGCCAGCGTGGGCGGGACTTCACGGCTGACCGTGGTGTCGTTGATCGATTCCAGCAGCGCCAGACGGCGGAAGTGCCGGGCGATGTGGCGTGTGCGCAGGAAGCCTGCGAAAAATTCCTTGAGCGTAAGTTTCATGGCTGTTGCCCCTATGGTCAGCCGGGAAACCGTCGAGCAGGTACGACCACGCCTCGTTCACCGGAAAATCCGGCACGGCAAGGCTTGGCGCGCCGGTCAGAAAAGACAGGCGTGTCGATAGGTTTGCGATCACGACCACACGGTCGAAATCACATACTTTCAGTGTCGATGAGAAGGACGTCGGGACATGGTCTCAACTGACCATGATCGGGATGCCGCTGCTCGCTTTACGGCGAGACAACGGCAGAGAAAGGCTGCGCGTTATCTTGCCGAGAATCTGCCGGTTACCGAGACCGGCCGACAACTGTCACTCGAACAAGTACCCACTGTGGGTCTCCGCTATTGATGAAAACGCGCGAAGCTTACGCCTCGATGATTGGAGAGTAAACCCGCAAAAGGAAGTGTGTCGGGGAATGTGGCGGGTGTTCAGGAAGGGTTCAGGATTCAGATTTTTCGCTGGCCTCCAGGGCCCTATCGCGGGCAAGCCCGCTCCCACAAGAATCTCCAGTGAATACAAGTTTTGCATCCGACACAGATCCTGTGGGAGCTGGCTTGCCAGCGATTGCGGTGTATCAGGCAAAGCAGATTCAGCTTGCCGTCGCCAACAACAGATCCGCCACCGAACGATGCCCACGGTTCTTGCCATGCTCATACAACGACCCGGCAATCTCGTCGGCACGCACCGGCAACACCGACAGCAAGGTGTCGCTCAGACCATGGCTGGCCTGGCAGAAGCCCTGCATGTACAGGCCGGCCTTGCAGCGTTCGTCGGTGATCAGTTTGTAGTTGCGATCGACCTCGAAATCACCGAGGTACTCTTCCAGCGGTGCCAGCAGTTTGCGGTGCATCTGCCGTTCGTAACCGGTAGCCAGGACCACGGCGTCATAGAGGCGCACGGTGACTTCGCCGGTGGCGTTGTTGCGCACCGCCAGTTCGATGCCGCGTTCGGTGGCGGTGGCGCTCTCGACGGTGGTCAGCGTACGGAACGCATGACGGGCGATGCCCGAAACTTTCTGCCGATAGAAGATGCCGTAGATGCGTTCGATCAGGTCGATGTCCACCACCGAATAGTTGGTGTTGTGGTACTCGTTGACCAGCCGCTCACGCTCGGCGCTGTTTTGTTGGAACACCAGATCGGTGAACTCCGGCGAGAACACTTCGTTGACGAACGGGCTGTCGTCCGCAGGCTTGAGGGCCGAGCCGCGCAGGATCATGTCGACCTGCACCGACGGGAACGAATCGTTCAGATCGATGAAGGCTTCCGCCGCGCTCTGCCCGCCGCCGATGATCGCGATGCTCATCGGTTGATTGTTCACACAAGGCTGCTTGGCCATCTGCGACAGATACTGCGAGTGATGGAACACACGGATGTCGCCCTTCAACGCCTTGAACGCCTCCGGAATACGCGGCGTACCACCGGCACTGACCACCACCGAACGCGCGGTGCGCACGAACTGCTGGCCTTCGCTGTCGCGGGAGATCACGCGCAACGCTTCAACCTGGTGGTTGTGCAGCACCGGTTCGATGGTCAGCACTTCTTCGCCATAGCGGCTCTGCTCGGTGAACTGCCCGGCGACCCAGCGCAGGTAGTCGTTGTACTCCATGCGGCACGGGTAGAAGGTGCCGAGGTTGATGAAGTCCACCAGGCGGCCGTGAGCCTTCAGGTAATTGACGAACGAGTACGGGCTGGTCGGGTTGCGCAGGGTCACCAGATCCTTGAGGAAGGAAATCTGCAATTCGCTTTGGGTCGACAGGGTGTTGCCGTGCCAGCTGTAGTTGGCCTGCTTGTCGAGGAACAGCACATCCAGCTCGCCGTGGGTCGGGCCGCGCTCTTGCAGAGCGATGGCCAGCGCCAGGTTCGAAGGGCCGAAACCGACGCCGATCAGGTCGTGAACGATGGGCGATGCAATTGCCTGAGTCATTTCCAGTGTCCTCTGGATGAACCCCTCAACAAGGGGAAAGGAGAGCCTAAGTGACCCGACTGGCCTTGAGCAGGACAGCAGGTCGTCTGTTGAGTAGGAACGAGGACAGGGAAATAAAATTTAGCGACGGCGGCTCAATGGGCATCCCATTGCTTGATGCGCAGGCGGCAATGCTTCATCGCATTCACAATGTGTTTTTCCACCAGTGCCTTGGAAATCCCCAGCTGTTCGGCGATCTGCGGGTGCGACAGGCCTTCGATCTTGCGCAGCAGAAAACTGTCGCGGCACAGCGGCGGCAATTCTGCCAAGGCGCGCTGGAGCATCTCCAGACGCTGGCCGTGATCGAGGGTGCCGTGGGGCGACGGGGTGAAATAGCGCTCCTCGCTGTCGAGCACTTCCAGCGGCTCGACCTGACGCAAGGCGTTGCGCCGATGATCGTCGATCACCAGATTCAGCGCAGTGCGATAGAGAAACGCCCGGGGCTGCTCGATGGGCGTGTCGCTGGAGCGTTCCAGTACGCGCACATAAGCGTCATGCACCACATCTTCGGCGACCTGACGGTTGCCGAGCTTGGCGTTCAGGAAACACACCAGCTCGCGATAGTAGTTTTCCAACATGACTCCCGGCCGCTTCGATGCGGATTCGATCCTTGAGCACACTGATCGACGGCCCCGCAAACACGGGTAGCAAGATAGTGGCAACTTGAGGTGCGTAATTTATAGTAATTCTCATATAGATTTAAAGTGGCGTTTGTCGTTGCCCGCCAAATAGTGCCGTTCTATACCTGTAACATCCTGTGTCTTCGCTTAAATTCCCCTGCGCATTCCTCGTTTACAGGACAGCTCCCCGTGTCTGTCGTGCCCTGCGACAGCGTTCAGCGGCTGCGCGCTGTGCCGCGCAGTCGGACGACGGGCCGAATTCCACTGGCCGGAACCCTGCATGAAACGTCCCCGCCCCGCCCGACGCGCCCTGCTCGCAGCCCTCTGTCTGATTCCCGTTGTTGCCTTCGCCGCGTGGCAAATCATGCCGCCGGGCCGCGAGCGCTTCGCCACCGTGCAAGTCAGCCGCGGCGACATCGAAAGCAGCGTCACCGCGCTGGGCACTCTGCAACCGCGCCGTTATGTCGATGTTGGCGCGCAAGCCTCCGGACAGATCCAGAAAATCCACGTCGAAGTCGGTGACATGGTCAAGGAGGGTCAACTGCTGGTGGAAATCGATCCGTCCACGCAGAAGGCCAAACTCGACGCCGGGCGCTTCTCGATCGAAAACCTCAAGGCGCAATTGCAGGAGCAGCGCGCCCAGCATGAGCTGGCGCGGCAGAAGTATCAGCGGCAGCAGCATCTCGTGGCCGGCGGCGCCACCCGTGAAGAAGACGTGCAAACCGCCCGCGCCGAACTGAAAGCCACTCAGGCCCGCGTCGACATGTTCCAGGCGCAGATCCGCCAGGCTGAGGCGAGCCTGCGCAGCGATCAGGCCGAACTCGGCTACACGCGGATCTACGCGCCGATGGCCGGCACCGTGGTTGCCCTCGACGCCCGCGAAGGCCAGACCCTCAACGCGCAACAGCAGACGCCGCTGATCCTGCGCATCGCCAAGCTGTCACCGATGACCGTGTGGGCCGAGGTTTCCGAGGCTGACATCGGTCACGTCAAACCGGGCATGACCGCCTACTTCACCACCCTCAGCGGCGGCCAGCGGCGCTGGAGCAGCACCGTGCGGCAGATTCTGCCGGTGCCGCCCAAGCCTCTGGATCAGACCAGCCAGGGCGGCGGCAGCCCGGCCAGCACCAGCAAAAGCGGCAGCGCCCGCGTTGTGCTGTACACGGTTTTGCTCGACGTCGATAACGCCGACAACGCCTTGATGGCCGAGATGACCACCCAGGTGTTTTTCGTCGCCAATCAGGCCAAAGGCGTGCTCACCGCGCCGGTCGCCGCGTTGCAGGGCAGCACCACGGCCAACCTGCAAACCGCGCAGGTGGTGGCGGCCAACGGCGACATCCAGCAACGCGAGGTACGCACCGGCATCAGCGACCGGCTCAAGGTGCAGATTGTCGACGGCCTCAACGAAGGCGATCACCTGTTGATCGGCCCGGTCGACGGCAGCGGAGGCTGAATGCAAACGCCTCTGATCGACCTGCAGGACATTCGCAAATCCTACGGCGGCGGTGACGCGCCTGAAGTTCACGTGTTGCGCGGCATCGACCTGTCGATTCACGCTGGTGAATTCGTGGCGATTGTCGGCGCTTCCGGCTCCGGCAAATCGACCCTGATGAATATCCTCGGCTGCCTCGACCGCCCGACCTCCGGCGAGTACCGCTTTGCCGGGGAAAACGTTGCCGGCCTCGACAGCGACGAGCTGGCCTGGCTGCGCCGCGAAGCCTTTGGATTTGTGTTCCAGGGTTATCACCTGATTCCGTCCGGCTCGGCCCAGGAAAACGTCGAGATGCCGGCGATCTATGCCGGCACCCCGGCCGCCGAGCGTCACGTCCGCGCCGCCGCCCTGCTCGACCGCCTCGGTCTGGCCTCGCGCACCGGCAACCGTCCGCATCAGTTGTCCGGCGGCCAACAGCAACGGGTGTCGATTGCCCGGGCGTTGATGAACGGTGGCCACATCATCCTCGCCGACGAACCCACCGGCGCACTCGACAGCCACAGCGGCAAAGAGGTGATGGCGCTGCTCGATGAACTGGCGAGCCAGGGCCACGTGGTAATCCTCATCACCCACGACCGCGAAGTCGCAGCCCGGGCCAAACGCATCATCGAAATCCGCGACGGCCTGATCATCAGCGACAGCGCCCGCGACAACCCAGATGCCCAGACCAGCGCCAACCCCGGCGCCCTGCAAGCGGTGGATCTGCGCCAGCGTCTGGCCGTGGGCGCGGACGCCACCGGCGCCTGGAAAGGTGAACTGGTTGATGCCCTGCACGCGGCGTGGCGAGTGATGTGGATCAACCGCTTTCGCACCGCGCTGACCCTGCTCGGGATCATCATCGGCGTGGCGTCGGTGGTGGTGATGCTGGCGGTCGGCGAAGGCAGCAAACGCCAGGTGATGGCGCAGATGGGCGCCTTCGGGTCGAACATCATTTACCTGAGCGGCTCGGCGCCCAACCCGCGCACGCCGCCGGGGATCATCACCCTCGACGAGGTGCACGCGCTGGCCAGCCTGCCGCAAGTGCAGCGGATCATGCCGGTCAACGGCGCCGAGGCCGGCGTACGTTACGGCAATGCCGACCACCTGAGTTACGTCGGCGGCAACGACACCAACTTCCCGGCGATCTTCAACTGGCCGGTGGTGCAAGGCAGTTACTTCACCGAGGCCGATGAGCAGAACGCTGCAGCCGTCGCGGTGATCGGCCACAAAGTCCGCAGCAAACTGCTCAAGGATGTGCCGAACCCGATCGGCCAATTCATCCTGATCGAGAATGTGCCGTTCCAGGTGGTCGGCGTGCTCGCGGAAAAAGGCGCCAGCTCCGGCGACTCCGACAGTGACAATCGCATCGCCATCCCCTATTCGGCGGCCAGCGTCCGGCTGTTCGGTACACGCAACCCGGAGTACGTCGCCATCGCCGCTGCGGACGCGCGCAAGGTCAAGGACACCGAGCACGCCATCGAGCAACTGATGCTGCGCCTGCACAACGGCAAGAAGGATTTCGAACTGACCAACAACGCCGCGATGATCCAGGCCGAGGCGCGCACTCAGAACACCCTGTCGCTGATGCTCGGCTCGATTGCCGCGATCTCGCTGCTGGTTGGCGGTATCGGCGTGATGAACATCATGCTCATGACAGTGCGCGAACGAACCCGCGAGATCGGCATTCGCATGGCCACCGGCGCCCGCCAGCGCGACATCCTCCGCCAGTTTCTCACCGAAGCGGTGATGCTCTCGGTGGTCGGCGGCCTTGCCGGGATCGCCCTGGCGCTGCTCGTCGGCGGCGTGCTGATCCTCAGCGAAGTGGCCGTGGCTTTTTCCTTGATGGCGGTACTCGGCGCCTTCGGCTGCGCCCTGGTCACCGGTGTTGTCTTCGGCTTCATGCCTGCCCGCAAAGCTGCCCGGCTCGACCCGGTCACGGCCCTTACCAGTGAATGATCGATCTATGAAACCGCGTCTCAGCCTGTTGACCGTGTGCCTGTTGCTCAGCGCCTGCGGCAGTCCCGTCCAGCGCCCGGACAGTGGCGTGCAAACGCCAGCTGCCTGGCAGTCGCCCCATAGCGCCAGCGTTGCCCGCAACAACCCGCAATGGTGGACGCAATTTGGCAGCCCGGAACTGGATCGTCTGATCGAGCAGGCGCGCGTCGGCAGTTTCGACCTCGCGGCTGCCGTTGCTCGCGTGCGTCAGGCGCAGGCGGGCACCGTCATCGCTGGCGGCTCACAGCTGCCGGAGGTCAAAGCCGGCCTGAATGCCAATCGGCAGAAACTGCTGCGCGGCAATGGCTACAGCCAACTCGATGCCAACAGCAGCAACAAGGCGGTGGACTATTTCGATACCAACCTGAGCGCCACCTACGAAATCGATTTCTGGGGCGGCAAACGCGCCTCGCGCGACAGTGCGCAGTTCGCTCTGCAGGCCAGCGAATTCGACCGGGCGACGGTCGAACTGACATTGCTCAGCGGCGTTGCCAGCACGTATGCGCAAACCTTGTCGCTACGCGAGCAGAGCCGCATCGCCGAACTCAATCTGGCCAACGCGCAAAGCGTGCTGAAACTGGTGCAGACGCGGTTTGATTCAGGCTCAGCCACCGCGCTGGAACTGGCGCAACAGAAGAGCCTGGTCGCCGCCCAGCAATGGCAACTGCCGCGCGTGCAACAGCAAGCCCAGGACGCGCTGATCAGCCTCGCCGCCCTGCTTGGCCGACCGGTGCAGCAACTGTCGGCGACGGAGTCCTTCGATCACCTGCAATGGCCAGATATCGACGCCGGCGTGCCCAGCGAGTTGCTCACGCATCGTCCGGACATCGCACGCGCCGAAGCCCAACTGGCCGCCGCCGAAGCTGACGTCAAAGTCGCTCGCGCGGCCATGTTGCCGGCACTGACCCTGACCGCCCAACTCGGCTCGGGCGCCAATCAGTTCGACGATTTGATTCGCAGCCCTTTCTACAACCTGACCGCCGGACTGGTCGCGCCGATTTTCAATAACGGTCGTCTCGGTGCTGAACGCGACAAGGCCATGGCGCGCCAGCAAGAGCTGCTGGACACCTACCGTGGGGCGATCATCAACGGGTTTGCCGATGTGGAAAAAGCGCTCAATAGCATTCGTCGCCTGGATGAGCAGCGGTTGTGGCAGAACGAAGAACTGAATCAGGCGCAGACCGCATTCGACATCGCGCAGAGCCGTTACCAGGCCGGCGCCGAAGACTTGCTGACCGTGCTGGAAACCCAGCGCACGCTGTACGCGGCCCAGGATCAGCATGCACAACTACGGCTGTCACGAGTGCAGGCGAGCATTGCGCTGTACAAGGCACTTGGCGGCGGGTGGCAGACGCTGTAATCGAATCAACACAACAACCCTGTGGGAGCTGGCTTGCCAGCGATGAGGCCAGCACTCCCAACATCAACGTTGCCTGACCCGATGCTATCGCTGGCAAGCCAGCTCCCACATTGATTGACGATGTTGCCGCTCTCTCGGCCTGACACCTGAACCTGTGGGAGCGAGCCTGCTCGCGAATGATCGATGACGCAGCCCTCAAGCCGGGCTGGTTTTAGCCTTCAGATTGCGCGCATACCATGGCCGTTGCGGCACGCGACGGAACAGGCCGGCGAGTTTTTCCTCGTCGGTGATAAAGGTGATGCGCAGCGCCAGCTTCATGGTTTCCGGATCCATCTCCACCGTTTTGCCCTTCTGCAATCCCGGCGTGGAGCTGCAGCCATGGGTGATCGGTCCGAGCCACGGGTCATCGACTTCCACCCAGCGCCCCGGGGCAAACCATGGCACGCCATTGACCTGCAGCCGCGTGACTTCGCCCGGGTGAAAACGCTCGTGGGCGCGGAACCAGTCCTCGATGCGATCATCGATCCAGCCATGGAAATGCCAGAACGTCGGGTTGACGTGGGAAGAAAACGGATCGCCAAGGAAGTCGTTTTCGGCGTTGTACCAGCGGGCCGCGAAGTCCGCCGGATCGCGGGCAAACGGCACCGGCTGACCGTTGGACGGATCGCGCGGCACGGAGGCCCAGCGCATGTGCAGCCAGTCGTGCAGGCCCAGTTCGACTTCGGAGCCGAACTCGCCGAGGGTGAGCCGGGCCAGATACGCCGGATCGCGATACTGCGACTCCCAGACCTGAAAGTTGCTTTCGTAAGTCTCGGCAGTCTTGATGTCGCTGACCCACTGACTGAATTCGTCATCGCCCGCCGCCGTCCAGGTCGGCGGCAAGGCTGAGCCGTCGTGGTTGTCGAAATAGCGGGCGAAGCCGACACGGTCGCGGATCAGCTCCGGCTGCGGCAGCGGGAAAAACTCCCAGGATGGCAATTCCTGCATCGAGCGCGCCGTCCCGAGCATGTGCCGGTGCATGAAGAAAAAGTCCACACCCGAGCCATTGCGATCCTTGCGCGGGCCACGGGCATCGCGCTCCTTGTCGCGCGGGCCGGGCTGCCAGCCAATGCCGCGCAAGGCTTCGCGTTTGTCCTCGGGCAGTTTGTGCCACTTGTCCCGGGTCGCATGCCACAACTGGTGAAACAGGCGGTGCTCGGGCGAGATCAGCCACGCCAGCAGCGTCGGGTTGAGCGGCGTGCGCTCGCGGGCTTCGGGAAACAGCCGTTTGACGGCGACAAAGCGGTTGTCCTGCGCCGGCAAGGCCAGCGAGCGATCCAGGCGCAAGGCCTTGCCGCTGAGGGTGCCACTGCCGGCATTGCCGAAGTCGGCCCAGACCTCATCGAGGATCATCTCCAGCTCATAGCTGATCTGGCCGTCGGCGCCGATCAGGCGCCAGCTCAGTTTCGCCGCATCGGCTTTTGCGAGGTCGCCCAGAATCCGGTAACGCGGTGTTTCAGCGGAACGCAGGCGCTCGGACGTGTCGAGAAAACCGCACACCCCGCGCCCCTTCTGGCCAATGTCGAGAAACACTTGCAGGCCTTTGGGCTGCAAGCCTTCGAGGCCGGCATCGGCACCTTCAAAACGGATATCCCACACCCCGCGCAACGCATTCGCCAGGCGCTGCCCGGCCATATCCGCGACATCGAAAGACGCTTCGCCCGGGGTGATCGTCGGGTCCGGCTTCGTCCATTCACGATGCCCGAAATACGCCGCAGGCACGGCAGCGCCGGTCAGCGCCAGGCCCGCCATGAACCATCGTCGAGAAATCTTCATTGCCCTACCTGTGTCAGCCATGAAGCAGGCTTTATCCAAGCTAGAACGTTTGTTGCCCCGGCAAATTTAACGCGCCCGGCGCTGATGACCCGTGGCGAGGGGATTCATCCCCGATGAGTTGCGAAGCAACTCCCATCCGACCTTGGCGGCGACACCAGAAGGGACAGCGCTCGCAGGCTTTGCGAGCGCTTCGCACTCGATCGGGGATAAATCCCCTCGCCACAGTGCCAGGCTTAAATTTTGCCGCCATCCACTCGTTCTTCCCAGATAGCGAAGGCCCCCGCGCCTGCACCTCGATGGCGAACCTGACTGAGATGGCAATGACAAAACCACGTTCGAAAAAGGCTCTATTCATCGGCCTGCCGTTGGCCCTGGCGATCAGCGCCGGCGCAGGCTTTGCCGTGTGGCATCACTGGTTCAAGGACGACCTCGGCTACCCGGCCAAAGTCATGAAGCAGGCCGATGAGCTGCACGAACGCATGCTCTCTTTCGACAGCCATGTCAGCCTGACGCAAAATTTCGGCACCGACGGCCACGAAGCCGACAAGGACGGCGACGGCCAGTTCGATCTCGCCAAGGCCAACCGTGGACGCCTGTCCGGCGCCGCCCTGACCATCTTCGGCTGGCCGGAAATGTGGAACGGCCCGAACGCCCCGCACAAGCCAACCCCCGGCTTCGTCGACGAGGCGCGCAATCAGCAGGAAATCCGCTTCAAGATCATCTCCGGGATGGTTCGCGACTACCCCAATCAGGTGGCCATCGCCTACACCCCCGACGACTTCCGGCGCTTGCACGGCGAAGGCAAATTCGCGATTTTCATCAGCATGCTCAACGCCTATCCGCTGGGCCACGACCTCAACCTGCTGGACCTGTGGACGGCGCGCGGCATGCGCATGTTCGGTTTCAGCTACATCGGCAACAACGACTGGGCGGATTCGTCGCGGCCGCTGCCATTTCTCAATGATTCGCCGGACGCCCTCGACGGTCTCTCGGATCTGGGCAAGCAGGCAGTCAAGCGCCTCAACGATCTGGGCGTGATCATCGACGTCTCGCAAATGTCGACCAAAGCCCTCGAACAAGTTGCGCAACTGAGCCGCACGCCGCTGGTAGCCTCGCATTCGGCGCCACGTGCGATGGTCGACATTCCGCGCAACCTCAGCGACAAGGAAATGCAACTGATCAAAAACAGCGGCGGCGTGGTGCAGATCGTTGCGTTTTCGCAGTACCTGCGTCCGCTCACCCAGCAAACCCAGGACAAGCTCAACGCGATGCGCAAGGACTTCGACCTGCCGCCGCTGCCGAACCTGGCGATGGCGTTGATGCCGGGCGACCCGATCATTGCCGCGTGGTCGGAGCAGAAGTTCGGCCAGTACGCCAGTCGCCTGTACGCGATCCTCGAAGAGGAACCGAAAGCCAGCCTCAAGGATCTGGGCGATGCCATCGATTACGCGGTGCGCAAGATCGGCATCGACCATGTCGGCATCAGCTCCGACTTCAACGAAGGTGGTGGCGTCAAAGGCTTCGAGAACGTCGGCGACATCCGTAACGTCACCGCCGAGCTGATCTCACGTGGTTACTCCGAAGCGGACATCGCCAAGCTCTGGGGCGGCAACTTCCTGCGGGTCTGGGATCAAGTCGAGAAAGCCGCGAAACCGGCCCTGGCCGCCGCGCCGGGAACTGCCCAGCCATGAGCAATCGTCGTGAGTTCTTGAAGCAGGCGGGGATTCTCGCGGCGGCGTTGCCACTGGGCGCGAGCCTGCCGAATGTCGCCGGCGCCGCGAACGCCGCGCCCGCGACCGGCAACAAGTGGACGCGGTTGCAGCAGCTGTTCGACCAGGATCCGGCATATCTGCACTTCTCCAATTTCCTGATTACCTCACACCCGAAACCGGTGCGCGAGGCGATTGAGCGGCACCGCGCCGCCCTCGACAAAAATCCCGGCCTGGCCATGGATTGGGACCTCGGCGTAATCGAACAGCGCGAAGAGAACGTGCGGGTCTGGGCCGGTCGCTATCTGCAAGCCGATGCCAAACAGATCGCCCTGACCGGCAGCACCACCGAAGGTCTGGCGATGATTTACGGCGGCGTGCACGTGCGCCCCGACCAGGAAATCCTCACCACCGAGCACGAGCACTACGCGACCCACACCATCCTCGCCCTGCGTAGCGAACGCGACGGCACCCGAGTGCGCAAAATTCGTCTGTTCAAGGATTCGTACAGCGCCAGCAAAGCAGAAATCCTCGCTGCCATCGACGGCGCCATCCGCCCCGAAACCCGGGTGCTGGGCATGTGCTGGGTGCATTCGGGCAGCGGCATGAAACTGCCCATCGGTGAAATCGGCGCCATCGTCGACCGGCACAACCGCGGTCGCAGCGACGCTGACCGCATCGTTTACGTGGTCGACGGGGTGCATGGCTTCGGCGTGGACAACCTGAACTTTGCGCAAATGAACTGCGACTTCTTCATCGCCGGCACCCACAAGTGGATGTTCGGCCCGCGCGGCACCGGCATCGTCTGCAGTCGCTTCGCCGAAGTCAGGTACGTCACCCCGATCATTCCAACGTTCTCCGAAGCCACGGCGTTTTCCACCACCATGACGCCCGGCGGCTATCACTCGTTCGAACACCGCTGGGCGCTGGACGAAGCGTTCAAATTGCATCTTGAGCTGGGCAAGGCCGAGGTCGAGGCGCGCATTCACGCGCTCAACAGCTACCTGAAACAACGCCTGCAGCAACGGCCGCAGATCGAACTGGTGACGCCACTGAGCCCTGAGCTGTCCGCCGGCTTCACCTTCTTCCGGGTCAAGGGCAAGGACAGCGACAAGATCGCCGCGCACCTGATGGCCAACCGCGTGGTGGCCGATGCCGTGCACCGCGACGTCGGCCCAGTGATTCGCACCGCGCCGGGGCTGCTCAACGACGAAGAGCAAATCGACCGTTTGCTGGCCGTGCTCGATCAGGCCCTTTGACCCGGACGCTCCCTTTTTCCTTTTAGCGAGACTCACAATGAACAGTGAACTGCGTCGATTTTCCTTGAAGGCGCTGCCGGCGCTGATGCTCACCGCCCTCGCCGCCGGCCTGCTGCCGGGCGCCGCGCAGGCCGCCACCCCGCCTGCGCCGGGCAAGGTGTTCAAGGACTGCAAGGACTGCCCGGAAATGGTCGTGCTGCCCACCGGCACGTTTACCATGGGCACCCCGGAGGATGAGGTTGGCCGCGAGCCGGATGAAGGGCCGATGCACCCGGTGACGTTTGCCAAACCGCTGGCGATCAGCCGTTTCCAGATTCTGCGCGGCGAGTGGGACGCCTACCTCAAGGACAGCGGCTACAAGATGCCCGACGGCGACACGCGCCCCGGTCGCGCGTGCAAGGCCGGGATCCCGGATTATCAGGGCAGCGACCCGCGCAAGCAGTACACCGACAAGCACCCGGCGGTGTGCATGGATTTCCCGGAGGTCGAAGCGTACGTGGCCTGGCTGTCGAAGAAGACCGGCCAGCCCTATCGACTGGTCAGCGAATCGCTGCGTGAATACGCCGCCCGCGCCGGCAGCACGGGGCCCTTCCCCTTCCCGTTCGACGAAGGCAAGGTATACAGCATCGCCAAACACGCCAACACCTACGGCGCCGCTGATGGCTACAACTTCACCGCGCCGGCCGGCAGCTTCCCGGCCAACGCCTTCGGCGTCTACGACATGCACGGCAATATTTATGAGTGGACCGCCGATTGCTACAACGAGAACTACGTCGGCGCGCCTAGCGATGGCAGCGCCTGGTTGAGCGGCAAGTGCGAAGTGCGGCGCATCCGTGGCAACGACTGGGGCGAGGCCCCGGTGTTCTCGCGTTCGGGCAACCGCAATGCCACCTACACCGACACCCGTGGCGACTGGATCGGCTTCCGGGTCGCCCGCGATCTGTAAGGCCATCGCCCGGCTAAATTAGCCATCTCGCCAGTCGTTCTACAACTGGGCGCGATCTCCATGGTGCGCCCACCGCCCTCTATGTCATCCAGGCGAACCCCACGCGCAGTGCCGGTGTTCGCCGCTCCTTCAAGCAGGGAACCTCCATGAGCAAACCAACACGCGGGGTGATCAATGAATTGTTCGCCCTGCTCAAACCCTTTCGACTGATCGTCAGCGTGTCGATCCTGCTCGGCATGGTCGGTGGCCTGAGCGTCACCGCGCTGCTGGCGACCATCAACAACGTGCTGCACGCCGAGGGCGCACTGACCAGCACCATGGTCGCGGTGTTTGCCGGCTTGTGCCTGCTGGCCCTGACCAGCTCGATCTTTTCCGACATCGGCACCAATTTCGTCGGCCAGCACATCATTGCCACATTGCGCAAAGAGCTGGGCGAGAAAGTCCTCTCGGCGCCGATCGAGCAGATCGAGCGCTATCGCAGCCATCGGCTGATTCCGGTGCTGACCCACGACGTCGACACCATCAGCGACTTCGCTTTCGCCTTTGCGCCGCTGGCGATTTCCCTGACCGTGACCCTCGGTTGCATGGGCTACCTGGCGATGCTGTCGTGGCCGATGTTCCTGATGATGGCGGTGGCGATCCTGATCGGCACGGTCATTCAGTACATCGCACGCGGGCGCGGCATGCAGGGTTTCCTCAAGGCCCGCGACTACGAAGACGAGTTGCAGAAGCACTACCACGCTGTCGCCGAGGGCGCCAAGGAACTGCGCATCCACCGCCCGCGCCGGCATCGCATGTTCGTCTCGGGCATCGAAGGCACGGCCGACAAGATCTGCGACACGCAGGTGCGTTCGGTGAACATTTTCGTGGTCGCCAAGACCTTGGGGTCGATGCTGTTCTTCGTGGTGATCGGCCTGGCGCTGGGCCTGCAATCGCTGTGGCCGAGTGCTGACAAAGCAGTCATGAGCGGCTTCGTGCTGGTGCTGCTGTACATGAAAGGGCCGCTGGAACACATCATCGGCACTTTGCCGATCGTCAGTCGCGCGCAGATTGCGTTCCGCCGGATTGCCGATCTCTCCGAGCAGTTTTCCTCGCCCGAACCGCACCTGTTGCTCAGCGATCAGGGCCACCAAAAGACCCCGGTGCACAGCCTGGAACTGACCGATGTCTCGTACAGTTTCCCGACGGTAGAAGGCGCCAAGCCGTTCCGGCTGGGGCCGGTGAACCTGAAAATCGAACAGGGCGACATCATTTTCATCGTCGGCGAAAACGGCTGCGGCAAGACCACGCTGATCAAGTTGCTGCTGGGCCTGTACGCGCCACAGCAAGGCGAAATCCACCTCAATCAGCAGCTCGTCGACGCCAGCAACCGCGACGATTACCGCCAGTTGTTCACCACGATCTTCGCCGACTATTACCTGTTCGACGACGTGGTCCAGGGCGACACCCATATCCCGGAAGACGCCAACCAATACCTGGAGCGCCTGGAAATTGCGCACAAGGTCAGCGTGCGTGACGGCTCGTTCACCACCACCGACCTGTCCACCGGCCAGCGCAAGCGTCTGGCCCTGATCAACGCCTGGCTGGAGGAGCGTCCGGTGCTGGTGTTCGACGAGTGGGCCGCCGATCAGGACCCGACCTTCCGGCGGATTTTCTACACCGAGCTGCTGCCGGACCTGAAGCGCCTGGGCAAGACCATCATTGTCATTTCCCACGACGATCGTTACTTCGATGTCGCCGACCAACTGGTGCGCATGAGCGCCGGCAAAGTGGTCACTGAGCTGCAACCCGCCTGACTGTGAAAATTTTGTAAAAAAAATGGCGTTGAGCTTTCCGGTTTTCGGAAGGCTCAACGTCTTACTAACAGTTAATAGAAATAGTTCTCAGTCAACACTTTGAAGAGTAGAAGAACAATGCCCGCACCGCACGGACTCCACCCGCTCGCCAAGGCCCTGCTGATCCGCCGCTCCTTCCGTTGCACCTTGCCCGCGTTCTGCGCCATGGCCCTGACCGTGCCGATGGCCGGCCAGGCCCAGGCCGCCGCCGTGGCGATCAATATTCCTGCACAGTCGCTGGGGAGCGCCTTGCAGGAATTCGGTCGCCAGACCAACCTCCAAGTGCTGTACAGCCCGGATGAAGTCAGCGGTCTGCGCAGCAGCACGGTCAGTGGCAACCTGGAACCGACCGCCGCCATCGCGCAACTGCTGCAAGGCACCAACATCGCCTACAGCGTCGAGGGCAACAACGTCGCCTTGCGTTCGCGCAGCAGCGGTGGCGCCAGCCTCGATCTGGCCCCGACCAGCATTTCCGCCACTGCCGAATCGGCCTGGGGCCCGGTCGACGGGATCGTCGCCAAGCGCAGCGCCACCGGTTCGAAAACCGATTCGTCGCTCAAGGAAATCCCGCAGACCATCAACGTCGTCACTCAAGACGAAATCAAGATGCGCGGCTCGAAGACCGTCACCGAAGCCCTGCAATACACGCCGGGCATGACCGGCGGCGGTTTCTCGGACCGGGTGAAGATCTTCGACGAACCGACCTCCCGGGGCTTCTCACCTACTCCGTTGTACCTCGACGGCCTGCACATGCCTTACGGCGGCGGCAGCACCGGCGGTTCGCTGCAGATCGACCCGTACACCCTGGAGCGCGTCGAAGTGCTCAAGGGTCCGGCCTCGGTGCTGTACGGCCAGAACCAGCCGGGCGGTATCGTCAACATGGTCAGCAAGCGTCCGACCGCGACCCCGCTGCACGAAGTGAAGCTCGGTGGCGGCAGCTATGACCGCAAATACGGCGCCTTCGACCTCGGCGGCCCGATCGATGATCAGGGCGAATTCCTCTATCGCCTGACCGGCGTGGTCAACGACAGCGGCTCGGCCATCGACTACGCCAGCCAGAACCGCATGCTGCTGGCGCCTAGCCTGACCTGGCTGCCCAACGACCAGACCACCATCACTGTGTTCGGTCAGTACCAGAAAGACCACGATGTACCGGAAGCCCAGGGCCTGCCGGCCAACGGCACCGTGCATCGCAGCCAGGCCGGGCGCATCAGCCGCAGCCTGTTCCTCGGCGAGCCGGACGTGAACAAGTACCACCGCGAGCAGTTCGTGGTCGGTTACGAGATCGCCCACGAACTCAACGACGTCTGGACCCTGAAGCAGAACGCGCGTTACGCCGACATCAATGACCAGTACGTGGCGCCGCTGCACGGTTATTCGTTCCCGACCAACCCGGTCACCGGCCTTAACGATGGCAGCTACCAGAGCCGTTATGCGGTGGACTGGTCGCAGCACAACAAGGTCTACGGCATCGATAACATCGCCCAGGCCAAGTTCAACACCGCCGATGTCGAACACACCGTGCTACTGGGTGTGGACTACTACCACTACAATTCGAAATTCCTCGGCCTGTACGACCGCACCGCTCCAGGTCTGGACCTGTACAACCCGGTGTATGGCAGCCAGATCAATTTCCGCCAGCCGTACAAGTGGGACAACACCATCACCCAGACCGGCCTGTACGCTCAGGATCAACTGCGCTGGAACCAGTGGTTCCTGACCCTCGGCGGTCGTTATGACTTCGCTGAAACCGACAACAAGCAACCGCTGAGCGGCGGCCACAGCAACCAGAAGGACGAGAAGTTCACCGGTCGTGCCGGCCTCGGCTACGAGTTCGACAACGGCATCACACCGTACGTCAGCTACGCCGAATCGTTCCTGCCGCAAACCGGTACCGACATGAGCGGCGGCGCCTTCGAACCGACCACCGGCAAGCAGTACGAAGTCGGCGTCAAGTACGAGCCGAAGTCGATCGACGGCTTCATTCAGCTGTCGGCGTACCAGATCGACCAGGACAATATGCTCACCACCGACCTCAACAACCCGGGCTTCAGCACCCAGAGCGGCTCCGTGCGTTCGCGCGGTATCGAGCTGGAAGGCAAGGTCAACGTCACCCGCAACCTGCGCGTGCTGGCGGCAGTGTCGCGTAACCAGACCAAGTGGGAGAAAGACAACGACGGGCGCGAAGGTCGCACCCTGGCCATGCGTCCACCGCTGACCGCCTCCGCGTGGGTCAACTACGACTTCGACATCTCCACCGCCCTCGCCGGTTTCGGCATGGGCCTGGGTGCCCGCTACGTGCGCAGCAGCTACGGTTCGGATTACGAGTCGGACTCGTTCCAGATTCCGTCCTACACCGTGTATGACGCCATGGTCTCTTACGACCTGGAGAAATCGCCGCTGCATGTCAAAGGCGTGAAACTGCAAGCCAACCTCCAGAACCTCACCGACGAGAAATACGTGGCCGCGTGCAACGGTACCCTCGATTGCTATTACGGCGAAGGCCGGACCATGACTGCTGACGTGACCTACAACTGGTAATACGTTTAGCGCTCAATGAAACGCCGGCATTTGCTGGCGTTTTTTTTGCGGGCTGATTGGGGCTTGGCGGCCTTTGGGCCGACCAGGCTCTTGGGGTTTTGGGTGAATATCCGTTTCTGCGGGTTTTGCTGCTGGCGGTTTCGCTCTTACAGCGAGTCACCTTTTCCAGACGCCGAAAAGGTAACCCAAAAGGCTTTGCCCCGGCGTACGGCACTTCGCCGAGGCTCAGTGTTCCCTCGCTACGGTGCCCATCCGGGAGCATCGCCTACGGTTTGCTTCGCTGCACCTCCTCTCGATGCATGCGGCTTCGCCGCACGGCGCTGCGCGCCTACCCCCGGATGGACACCTCCGCTCGGCCTGCCGAAGGGGCTGAAGATCAAAAGCCAGATCAAGAGCCAGAGCCAGATCAAAAGATCACAGCCTTCGGCAGTTCCTACATGGGATTGAGTGTTTTCAGTTAGAAATTGGTCGGCTGGCTGGCAGCCATCACTGGCAAGCCAGCTCCCACAGTGGGACCGGGTGTTTTCAGTTAGAAATTGGTCGACTGTCAGGCCGCCATCGCTGGCAAGCCAGCTCCCACAACTTTATTCGTGCACACCCCATGCGGCGAAGCCGCCCCACTCAACACGATGAGCGTTAGCTCGAGTACCGCTTTTGATCTTAGGGCCCGTCGGCAGGCTGAGTGGAGGGATTTATCCGGGGGTGGGAGCGCAGCGACCGTTTGGCGCAGCCAAACACAGCGAGAGGAGGTGCAGCGAAGCAAACCGTAGGCGCTGCCCCCCCGGATGAATCCCGCAGCGAAGGAACCCGAGCCTGAGCGAGGGCCGAACGTCAGGGTAAAGCCCTTTGGTTACTTTGGGGCGTTTGCCAAAGTGACCCGCCGTCAGGGCGGAACCCTAGGTGGCCGTTACCGCAGCAACGGATATTCCCCCCCACCCCGGTCAAGCCAAAGCAAACACCTCCACCAACCGCCCAGCAATCAACCCCAGCGCCTCTTCAGCCTCATCAACAATCGCCCCCATCCGCATGAAGTCATGGGTCATGCCCGAGTACACCTGCAAATCCACAGCAACCCCCGCCGCCTGCAAATGCCGGGCATACGCCACCCCCTCATCATGCAACGGATCACACTCGGCCAACACCATCAGCACCGGTGCGACATCGGCCGGAACTTCACCGAGCAACGGCGAGAAACGCGGATCGAAACGATCGCTGGCATCACGCTGATAGTGCGCGTAAAACCACTGCAGCGAAGCCTTCTCCAGCAGATAGCCTTCGGCAAAACGCTCGATCGACGGCGTGCTGCGACTGGCATCTGCAACGGGATAAATCAGCACCTGCAAACGCGGCTGCACAGCGGCAGCCGTCAG
The DNA here is from genome assembly GCF_055760375.1 of Pseudomonas sp. m6p. Lineage (NCBI taxonomy): Bacteria > Pseudomonadati > Pseudomonadota > Gammaproteobacteria > Pseudomonadales > Pseudomonadaceae > Pseudomonas > Pseudomonas sp. m6p. Next base: position 1,313,681 of record NZ_CM147084.1, on the reverse strand, counting down.
TTGCGCAGCCAGCACCGTGGCCAGGCTGCCACCGACGCTGTCACCAGCAATCGCCAGCCGCGCCGCATCGATGCCCAGATCAGCCGCACTCGCCAGCAGCCAGTCCCAGGCATCGCGGGCATCATCGGCCGCTGTCGGAAAGCGATGTTCCGGCGCCAGTCGGTACGCCACCGACAGCACCACGCAATCAGCCAGCGAGGCCAGCGCGCGGCACAGCGAATCATGCGAGTCGAGGCTGCCGACCACATAGCCGCCGCCATGGAAATACAACAGTGCCGGACGGCCGGCGCCCGCCTGCAACGGATGATTGCTGTAGATCCGCGCGTGCAACAGTGCGCCGTCACGCACCGGCAATTGCAGCTCATCCACCACGGCCAGTTCTTCACCGCCGGCGTCCATTAGCAGCGATGACTGATCGAACTGTTCACGGGCCTCGGTCGGGCTCAACTCGTGCATGCCGACGCGTTTGCCAGTGGCCCGGCCGTTGCCGACCAGTTGCAGAAATGCGGCGATATCAGGATTCAATGACATTCAAATCTCCAAACCGATCGGGCGCCATCAGCGCCCGATCGGTTCTACTTGGGTTTCACAGCAGGTTTCAGGACATGACTACTGATTCAACGATCTGGCCAAGCATTTCTTCAGCCTCGGACAGGAAAGTTTCATCGCGCGGGATCTGGAAGTGCCCGCAATCCAGCCATTCGCCGCCCATGCCCGGCTGGCCCAGTTGCGCCGCCAACTCCAGTGCCTCGGCTTCGCGCCCCAAGGTCCACCAGCACGTCGGGTTGACGGTCAGCGGCGCACAGCGCTCAAGCTTGCGCGACAGCTGCTTGAGCCGGCGCGCCACACTGAACACATGCGCCAGTTCTTCGGCACCCAGCGCCACGTAAGTCGACGCCCCGCGCTCGGCACTCATGGCACGCTTGAACAGAGCACGCAGGTTGTGCGGCGTTTCCTCACCGTCGATGGACAAGCCCGGTGCGGCGTCCGGCAGTGTCACCTGCAGGAAATCGCGCAGGTCGGCTTGCCAGTCATCGACAGCCCCGGCGTCGACCGCCGCCGACGGCACGAAGCTGTCGACCAGCCCGACAAACTTGACCTGTTGCCCGGCCTGCTCCAGTTGCGCGGCGATCAACATCGCCAGCGTACCGCCCAGTGACCAGCCCAGCAGGTGGTAAGGCCCCTGCGGCTGTTTCTGACGAATCTGCGCCAGGTAATCACTGGCCATCTCCTGCAGCGAGGTGTCGTTGAACGCCGGATCCAGCAGCATCCGCGACTGAATCGCCAACACCTGGCGTTGACCGCTCAAGCGCCGCGCCAGCGGCTCGTAGTCGAACACCGTGCCGAAACCGGCGTGCAGGCAGAACAGCGGCGCCACGCCCTTGACCTCGGCGTTCATCGCCAGCAACCCGGAGGCTTTTTCCGCCGTGCCCTGAACACTCGCTACCAGTTCGCCGATGCTCGGTTTCTGCATCAGATCGCGCAGTTTCAGGCTCAGGCCCTGAGCCTTGAGCACGCGGCTGCGGGCCACCACTTGCAGGCTGAGGATCGAGTCGCCACCCAGCTCGAAGAAATTGTCGGTGAGCCCGACCCGTTCGATTTTCAGCACTTCCTGCCAGATCTTCGCCAAGGCTTTTTCCAGCTCGGTGCGCGGTTCGACGTAGGCCAGGCGCTGTTCGACGTCCGGATTCGGCAGGGCCTTGCGGTCGAGCTTGCCGTTCGGTGTCAACGGCATGCGCTCAAGCACCATCAGGTGTGCCGGCACCATGTAATCCGGCAGGCTGGCCTTGAGTTGCTCGCGCAGACGTTCGCCCAAACCGTCGGCCGGCGTCTCGGCAGCGGCCAGTACATAGCCGAGCAGTTGCTTGCCGCTGACGCCCTCGCGGGCCACCACGGCGGCGTCACGCACGCCCGGCTGCTGTTTGAGGCGCGCTTCGATTTCACCCAGCTCGATACGGAAACCACGGATTTTCACCTGATGGTCGATCCGCCCAAGGTAATCGACCGTGCCGTCGGCACGCTGGCGCACCAGGTCGCCGGTGCGGTACAGGCGACTGCCGTCGGCACTGAACGGGTTGGCGACGAACCGTTCGGCGGTGCCACCGGCACGCCCCAGATAACCGCGCGCCAACGCGCCACCCAGGTACAACTCACCGGCAATGCCGGCCGGCAGCGGGTTGAGATCGCTGTCGAGCACATAACCGCTGCGCTCGCCGACCACGCTGCCGATCGGCGCATAGGCCGCGCCGCATTGATCATCCACCGCAGCCTTCCAGATCAGCGGCGTGACTACCGTTTCGGTCGGGCCATAGCCGTTGATGATGTACTGCGGTTGCAGTGCGCGTTTGGCCAGTTCGAAACTTGCCACCGGCACCGCATCTCCGCCGAAGCAGTAGATCCGTACCGGCGGCGGATTGCCGTGTTGTTCGGCGTGTTCGGCCAGTTGCTGCAGGTACACCGGCGGGAACGCGGCCACGCTCACGCCGTGCTGGTGCAGGGCGTCGAAGGTTTGTTCGGCCGTCCACAGGCTGTCGTCACGAATCAGCAAACGAGCGCCGTGCGTCAGGGTGGTCAGCCAGCGCTCATGCGCGCCGTCGAAGGCGAACGACATGAAGTGCAATTCGCAATCGGCCGCGCTCATTTCGTAACGCTGACCGATCGCCTGGCAGTGCATCGCCAGCGGCCCGTGCGCCACGCCGACACCTTTCGGCTGACCGGTGGAGCCGGAGGTGTAGATCACGTAGGCCAGGTTGCCCGGCTGCACCGCGACCTGCGGCGCCGAATCCGGCTGAGCACGCAGATCCAGCTGATCGAGTTCCAGCACCTGCAGGTTGGCCTGGGTCGGCAGCACCTGACGCAGACTCGAATCGCTGAGCAGCAAGGCGATGCCCGAATCGTGCATCAGATAGCTCAAGCGCTCGCGGGGATAGGTCGCGTCCAGCGGCACATAGGCGCCACCGGCCTTGAGCACCGCCAACAGCGCGACGATCATGTTTTCGCTGCGTGGCAAGGCTACACCGACCCGCACTTCCGGACCGACACCTTCGGCGATCAGCGCATGCGCCAGACGATTGGCCCGCGCGTCGATCTGACCGTAGCTGAAGGCTTGCTCATTGAAGATCACGGCGGTTTGTTCAGCCCGCTGCGCAGCCCACTCGGCAATGCGCTGATGTACCAGCGTGGTCTGCGCTTGCGCGACAACGTGCGGCGCAGGCGCGACGTGCCCGGTCGGCAGACCGATGCGTCCCAGCGCCTGCCCGGCGTCCTGAATCAGTGCGGTGAGCAGGCCTTCCATGTTGCTGCGGATGCCTTCCACGGTCGCCAGATCAAAATGTTCGCGCAGGAACATGTACTCGATCACCAACCCGTCTTCGAGGGTGACCATCAGGTCCATCGGGAAGTTGGTCAGGCCCGAGTTATTGATCTCGCCAAACTTCAGCGAATCATCGCGCCACTCGCGCAGCGCCTGATCGATCGGGTGGTTCTCGAACACGATGATGCTGTCGAACAGCGACTGCCCGGCACGCCCGCCCCAACGCTGGACGTCGGTCAGCGGGGTGTATTCGCGCTCGCGCATCTCCAGGTTGAAATCCTGCAACTCGCGCAACCAGGCGCCCACGGCCTGCTCGGCCGGCACGTCCTTGATCACCGGCAAGGTGTTGATGAACAGGCCGAGGATCGATTCCGACGCCGGCAGACTCGCCGGACGCCCCGCCACCGTGGCGCCGAACGCCACGCAACGCTGGCCGCTGTAACGGCTGAGCAGCACCAGCCACGCGCCCTGCACCAAGGTGTTGAGGGTGACCTGCTGCGACTGGGCAAAGGCTTTCAACTGTTCGGTGCGGGCCTCGCCCAGACGGCTGTACAGCGCCTGGTGACCGCGACCGCTGCCGGTGCGCGTCACCGCGTCCGCCAGATAGGTCGGTTCGTCGAGCAGGCTCAGGTGCTGACGCCAGAAACCTTCGCTGGCGTTCGCGTCCTGCTGTTGCAGCCAGTTGATGTAACCGCGATACGGCACCGCGTCGGCCAGTGGTCGTCCGGAATACTGGCTCAGCACCTCACCGATCAACTGCGAACTGCTCCAGCCGTCGATCAGAATGTGATGGTAGGTCCAGATCAGCTGATAGCTGTGCTCGCTGACTTGCACCAGCGTCAGCCGTTGCAGCGGTGGCCGGTCAAGGTCGAAGCCCTTGGCCCGCTCGGCATCCGCCAGACCTTGCAAGGCTACGGCCGAATGATCCTGCTCACGCCAGTCAAGCAGACTGAACGGCAACTGCGGATCGGCGAGCACGAATTGCAGCGGCTCGGCCATGTCCTGCCAGAGGAAGCCGGTGCGCAGAATGTCGTGGCGACGGCTGACGGTTTCCCACGCGGCTTGCAGACGCAGCGGCTCAAGGCCCTGCACCGGAACGCTCAACTGGTTGACGTACAGGTCCGATTCCGGCGAATTCAGGCCGAGGAACAGCATGCCCTGCTGCATCGGCGACAAGCGATAGAGCCCGTCGAGTTGCCCGGTGGGCAATGGCAGCTGCGACACTTGCGCCTCGCTCAAGCCGTGCAGCGGCAGATCGATCAGCGCCGGCTCCGGCGCCACACGCCCTTCGGCAGCCTGCACGCACAGGGCCAGTTGCTGAATGGTCGGTTGTTGGAACAGGTCTTTCGGGCTCAGCTCCAGCCCTTGCTGACGGGCGCGACTGACCACTTGAATCGAGATGATCGAATCGCCGCCCAAGGCAAAGAAACTGTCGTGGGTACTGACCTGCTCAAGGCCCAGCACCTCTTTCCAGATCTCCACCAACGCCTGCTCGGTGGCATTCACCGGTTCGACATGCAACTGCGCGGCACTCAGCTCCAGTGCTGGCAGGCGCTTGCGATCGATCTTGCCGTTGGGAGTCAGCGGCAGCTGCGCCAGCCACAGGCGGTGGCTCGGCACCATGTAATCCGTCAGGGTCGCGCCCAGCCAGTTGCCGAGGCTTTGCTGCAGTGCGGCCTGTTGTTCGGCGTTGGCGTCGATGATCGCCGGATCGCTCGGCACCAGATAGGCAATCAGTTGCTGGCTGCCCGAGACTTCGCTGGCGACGATCACCGCTTCACGCACGGCGGCATGCGCCAGCAGACGCGCTTCAATTTCGCCCAGCTCGATACGCAAGCCACGAATTTTCACCTGATGGTCGATCCGGCTCATGTACTCCAGCTCGCCCTCCTCGCGCTGACGAATCAGGTCGCCGGTGCGGTACAGGCGCTCGCCGTTGCCGACGAAAGGATTCGGTACGAAGCGCTCGGCGGTCATCGCCGCACGTCCCAGATAACCGCGCGTGATGCCGGCGCCGGACAGGTACAGCTCCGCCGAAACGCCCTGCGGCACCGCGTGCAGATCGGCATCCAGCAGATGGCTGGCGCTGTGATCAAGGGCACGCCCAATCCGTGCCTGACCACCGGCACTGCGGCGGGTCCAGGTCGAATAGGTGGTGTCTTCCGACGGGCCGTACAGGTCGTAGACGTGCTCGACCGTCGGCTGCTGATACAACGCCTCCACCAGCGCTTGTTTCAGCGGTTCACCCGCCAGATTGATGATGCGCACGCTTGGCGGAATCTGCCCGGCACGTTGCAGCGCGGCAATTGCCGACGGCACCGTGTTGATCAAACGAATTTGATCGCGGGCCGGCAGGTGCGGCAGCTCCAAGGCATTACGGGCGATGATCAGCGAACCGCCGTTGGCGAGAGTGACAAACAGCTCCCAGACCGACAGGTCGAAGCACACCGACGTCGAGGCCAGTACGCCTTGAATGTCGTCGCGGCGGTAGACCTTGGCCGACCAGTCGATCAGCGCCATGACGTTGCGATGGGCAATCGCCACGCCTTTTGGTTTGCCGGTGGAACCGGAGGTGTAGATCACGTAGGCCAGGTTGTCCGGTTGCACCGTAGTTTTTGGCGCAACAGCTGAATAGTCGCTCAGCGACAGCTGATCCAACAGCAGCACTTGGGTATCGCCCGGCACGCTCAGGATCGCGGCAACGGCCTGTTCGGTGAGCAGCACCCGCGCACGGCTGTCCTCCAGCATGTAGGCAACGCGATCCGCCGGGTAATCCGGGTCCAGCGGCACGTACGCACCGCCAGCCTTGAGCACCGCAAGCAAGGCAATCAGCAACTGCTCGGAACGCGGCATCGCCACGCCCACGCGCACTTCCGGGCCGACGCCCAGCTCGAGCAGTTTGTGCGCCAGACGGTTGGCCTGCGCGTCCAGTTCGGCGTAGGTCAACTTCGTATTGGCAAAGGTCACCGCCAAGGCATCCGGGGTCGCCGCCACCTGACGGGCGATGGCCTGATGGATGCACTGCTCGGTGACGAAATCGCTGTTCACCTGAGGGCTATGTTCAATCAGGTTCAGCTCGCTAAGCGAACGCTGCCCCGACTCGCTCATCTGCCCGAGCAAGCGCTGCAGATACCCGGCCAGTTGCACCACGCTGTGCGCGGCAAAGCTTTCGCACTGGTAGCTGAAGTGCATCGACAACTCGTCGCTCAAGTGCACCAGCAGCGTCAGCGGATAGTTGGTCTGCTCATGATTGTGGATTTCACCGAAGCGCAATTCTTGCGGTGCGCCCTGCGCCAGCGCCTCGGACACCGGGTAGTTCTCGAACACCAGAATGTTGTCGAACAGCGCCTCACCGTTGCGCTCGGCCCAGCGCTGAATGTCGAACAGCGGGGTGTGCTCATGCTCGCGCAAGGCCAGGTTCTGCGCCTGCACGCTCTGCAACCATTCGCCAACGCTCGATGGCGAATGCGGACTGGCGATGACCGGCAAGGTGTTGATGAACAGACCGATCTGCTGCTCGACCCCTTTGAGCTCGGCCGGACGCCCCGCCACCGTGGCGCCGAACGCCACACACGGCTGGCCGGTCAGGCGCTGCAACAGCAGCAGCCATGCCGCCTGAATCAGCGTGTTGAGGGTGACTTTCTGCTGGCGCGCAAACTCGCCCAGACGCCGCGTCTGCTCAGCGTCGAGCACGCAGAAATGTTCGCCGTGGCCGTCGCGCGGTGCATCGCCGCGCTGCGCCTGCAACGCTTGCGCGAGCAAGGTCGGCGCTTGCAGGTCAGCCAGTTGCGCGGTCCAGTAACGTTCGCTGGCCTGCACGTCCTGACGCTGCAGCCATTCGATGTAATCGCGGTAACGCCCGGCCAGTGGCGGCTGGGCAACCCCGCTGTAGCGTTGCAGGACTTCGCCGAGCAACTGCGAGTTGCTCCAGCCGTCCATCAGGATGTGGTGGTTGGTGTAGATCAAGTGGCAGCGCTGCTCGTCCAGACGCACCACGAGCATGCGCAACAGCGGCCCTTGGCTCAGGTCGAAACCTTGCGCCTGTTCGGCAGCCGCCAGTGCATTCAGATCGCTCTGGCAAGCGTCGCGATCACGCCAGTCGAGCACGCGGAACGGCATGTCCAGCTGCTTGTGCACCACCTGCACCGGACGCGCCAGTTCACCCTGCCAGACAAAACTGCTGCGCAGGATGTCGTGGTTGTCCACTGCTGCTTGCCAGGCGTGCTGGAAGCGTTGCGGATCGAGGCCTTCGACATCGAGCCGGACCTGGTTGATGTAATCGCCGGTGGCCTGCTCGTAGAGGCTGTGGAACAACATGCCCTGCTGCATCGCCGACAGCGGATACACATCGGCGACCTGGCGTGGCGCCAGCGGTAACTGGTCGAGCTGCGCCTGCGTCAGGCCGGCCAGCGGGAAGTCCGACGGGGTCAGGCCTTCGACGCCCGGGGTCAGGCAATGGCCGATCAACGCTGCGAGTTCTGCGGCGTAATCTGCGGCCAGTGCTTCGATCACCGCGCTGTCAAAACGCTCGCGGCTGAACGTCCAGCCCACCCGCAGCTCGCCGCCATACACTTGACCGTTGAGGGTCAACCAGTTGCCCAGCGGCGCCTCCGGGCTCTGATCAAGGCCGGCGTTGTCCGGCGACGGCACGAACAGCGCAGCGTCATCGCCGGCGAAACTGCCGTCGAACTGCCCGAGGTAGTTGAAGGTGATGCGCGGGCTCGGCAAGGCCTGCAGGCGCTGCTGCGCTCCGGCATCACCGAGGTAACGCAAGGCACCGAAACCGATGCCCTTGTTGGGGATCGAGCGCAGTTGTTCCTTGATCTGCTTGATCGACTCGCCAAGCGTGTCTGCCGGTGTCAGGCGCACCGGGAACAGGCTGGTGAACCAGCCCACCGTGCGGGTCAGATCGACGCCGTTGAACAGTTCTTCGCGGCCATGGCCTTCGAGCTGGATCAGCGTCGATGCCTGCCCGCTCCAGCGGCCGATGACCCGCGCCAATGCCGTCAGCAACAGATCGTTGACCTGGGTGCGGTACGCGGCCGGGGCCTCTTGCAACAGTTGCCGGGTCAGCTCGGTGCCGAGGCGGGTTTGTACGGTCTGGGCCAGACGATTGTCCTGGCTGGCGTCAACGCGTTTGCATGGCAGATCGGTACTCACATCGCTCAGGCAGGCCTGCCAATAATCCAGTTCGGCCTGCAACGCCGGGCTGTTGGCGTAGCGCTGCAAGTGCTCGCCCCAGTCCTTGAAGGCACTGGTCCGGGACGGCAGGCTCAATGGCTGATCGTTGAGCAGCTGCTGATAAGCGTTTTGCAGGTCCTCCAGCAGAATCCGCCACGACACGCCGTCCACCGCTAGGTGATGAATCACCAACTGCAACCGCTGCGTGCCATCGGCCAGAGTTGCCAGCACCGCACGCAGCAGCGGCCCGTGTTGCAGATCGAGGCTGCGCTGGGCGCGATTACCCAAGGCTTCAAGGGCGGCGGCATCAGCAACGCCTTCCTGCCAGAGCAGGTTCTGCGGTAGCGCCTCGACCGCGCGGTGCTCGGCCTGCCACACGCCATCGCGCTGGGTGAAGCTCAGGCGCAAGGCATCGTGATGAGCCACCAGTGCGCGCAACACTTGCTCGATTTTCTCAGCGTCCAGCGTCTGCCGCGGTTGCAGCAGCACCGACTGGTTCCAGTGATGACGCTGCGGAATCTCGTCGGCGAAGAATTGCTGCTGGATCGGCAGCAGCAACGCCGCACCACTCGCGGCTTGCTGATCAATGGTCGATTCGTCGCCACCCCACTGCGCGACCAGTGCCAGACGCTGTACGGTCTGGTGCTGGAACAGGTCTTTGGGATTGAGGCGAATGCCGGCCTGACGGGCACGGCTGACCACCTGGATCGAGATGATCGAGTCGCCGCCCAATTCGAAGAAATTGTCGTGGATGCCGACTTGCGGCAGCTTCAGCACGTCCTGCCAGATCGCGGCCAGACCCTGCTCCATCGCGCTTTGCGGCGCCTGATAGGTCTGCTGCGCCTGGCTGGCGTCCGGTGACGGCAAGGCATTGCGGTTGAGTTTGCCGTTGGCGGTCAACGGCAATTGCGCCAGCAGCAACAGGTGCGCCGGGACCATGTGATCCGGCAGATTGGCCTTGAGTTCGGCGCGCACGCTGTCACGCCACAGCGCCTGTTCGGCCGGGCTTGCGTCGAGCAGCGCGGCGTCGCCTGGCACCAGATACGCCACCAGTTGCTGACCACTGAGGCCCGGCTGGGCCAGCACCACGGCCTGGCGCACCGCTGCCTGTTCCAGCAGTTGCGCTTCGATCTCGCCGAGTTCGATACGGAACCCGCGAATCTTCACCTGATGGTCGATCCGGCCGATGTATTCGATCACGCCGTCGGCGCGATAGCGCGCCAGGTCACCGGTACGGTACAGACGCCCGCCATCGGCGGCGAACGGGTCGGGAATGAAGCGCAGACTGGTCAGATCCGCGCGGTTCAGGTAACCGCGAGCCAGGCCGGCACGACCGACGTACAGCTCACCGATGCAGCCTTTGGCGACCGGATTCAGGTCACCGTCGAGCAAGTACCAGGACAGGTCCGGGATCGGTTCGCCAATCGGACTGCTGGCATCACGCTGCAAGTCGGCCAGCGAAATCGGTCGGTAGGTCACGTGCACGGTGGTTTCGGTGATGCCGTACATGTTGATCAGTTGCGGTGTCTGATCGCCGAAACGCTCGAACCACGGACGCAGGCTCTTGACCTCCAGCGCCTCGCCGCCGAACACCACGTAACGCAGCGCCAGTGCTTGCGCCGCATGCTGCGGGGCGCAGGCCACTTGCATCAATTGCTTGAACGCCGACGGCGTCTGATTGAGCATGGTGATGCCTTCGCGGCAGAGCAAGGCGAAGAAATCTTCCGGCGAGCGGCTGACCTCGTAAGGCACCATCAGCAGTTTGCCGCCATACAGCAGCGCCCCGAAAATCTCCCACACCGAGAAGTCGAAGGCGTAGGAATGGAACAGGCTCCAGACATCCGTGGCGCCGAAATCGAACCACGCAACAGTGGCCTCGAACAGGCGCAACACGTTGCGATGGGCCAGCAACGTACCCTTCGGCTGACCGGTAGAACCGGAGGTGTAGATCACGTAAGCCAGGTTGTCCGGGCTCATGCGCACCTGCGGATTGCTGTCGCTGTAGCCTTCCAGACCGTCACGTTCCTGATCGAGCATCAGGCTGCGCAGCGAATCCGGCACCGGCAGACGACCCAGCAGATGACTCTGGGTCAGCAGCAAGGCGATGCCGCTGTCGCCGATCATGTAGCTCAGGCGTTCTTCCGGATACGTCGGGTCCAACGGCACATAGGCGCCGCCGGCCTTGAGGATCGCCAGCAGGCCGACCAGCATGTCGAGGCTGCGCTCCACCGCCAGACCGACGCGCACGTCCGGGCCGACACCGCTGGCAATCAGCTTGTGGGCCAACTGGTTGGCGCGACTGTTCAGCTCGCCGTAGCTCAGGGACTGCCCGGCACAGCTCACGGCAATCGCTTGCGGGGCGCGGGCGGCTTGATGTTCGATCCGTTGATGCAGGCACTGCTCGCTCGGGAAATCGCGGATGGCCGGGTTCCACTGCTGCAAGGTTGCCGCGCGTTCGGCGGCGTCATGCAGTGGCAGTTCGGCGATGCGCTGAGCGCTGTCGGCAACGATGCCTTGCAGCAGATGGGTCCAGTGTTGCGCCAGGCGTTCGATGGTCTCGACGTCGAACAGGTCGGTGGCATAGGTCAGCTCGGCCCAGACGTTGTCGCTCGATTCAAAGGTGTTTAGGGTCAGGTCGAACTGCGCTGTATTGGACGCCCAAGGCAAGCCTTCAATCGCCAGCTTTGGCAGCCGCGTGGCGCCCTGCGCCTGACGCACCTGGCTCTGGTGGTTGTGCATCACTTGGAACAATGGGCTGTGGCTGAGGCTGCGCTCCGGTTGCAGCGCGTCGACCAGTTGCTCGAACGGCAGATCCTGATGCGCCTGGGCACCGAGCACGGTATTTTTCACTTGCTGCAGCAGGCTGCGGAACGTCTGCTGACTGTCGAACTCGGCCTTGAGTACCTGGGTGTTGACGAAGAAACCGATCAGGCCTTCGGTCTCGACCCGGTTGCGGTTGGCCACCGGCACCCCGACGCGGATATCGGCCTGACCGCTGTAGCGATGCAGCAAGGTCTGGAACGACGCCAGCAACAGCGCAAACAGCGTGACGTTCTCGCGCTGCGCCAGGTGCTTGAGCGCGGTGGCCAGTTCGAGGCTCAGCGGGATCTCGCGACGGGCGCCACGATAGCTCTGCTCGGCTGGACGCGGACGGTCGGTCGGCAGCTCCAGCAGCGGTTGATCGCCATCGCCGAGTTGTGCGGTCCAGTAGCTCAATTGCCGCTCGCGTTCACCGGCGTCCATCCACTGTTTCTGCCACGCGGCGTAGTCGGCGTATTGCACCGGCAGCGCCGGCAATTGCACGTTCTGGCCTTGGCTGTAGGCGGCATACAACGCCACCAGCTCATCGACCATGACATTCATCGACCAGCCGTCGGCGACGATGTGATGCAGGGTGATGACCAGCGCGTGGTCATCGGCGGCCAGACGCAGCAGTTTGACCCGCAGCAACGGGCCTTGCTGCAGATTGAACAGGTGCAGGGTTTCGGCGGCGACCTGCAGGTGCAGCGCCGCCTCGTCGAGCTCCACCGCCACGTCCTGCACCTGCAGGTCGAGCGTGCCGTGAGCCTGGATCACTTGCAGGGTCTGCCCCTGTTGTTCGACGAAGCAGGTGCGCAGCGATTCGTGGCGTTCGATCAGCGCGTCGAAGCTGCGCTGCAACGCCGGCAGATCCAGCTCACCGCGCAGACGCAACGCCGCCGGCACGTGATAAGCGGTGCTGGTCGGCTCCAGTTGCCAGAGGAACCATTGACGTTCCTGAGCATAGGACAGCGCCAGCGGTTGCTGGCGTGGCAAGGCAACAATCGGCGGCTCCCGATGCGCCTGATCGACACCCAGCGCGGCGACAAAGTCTTCCAGCGTGCTGTGTTCGAACAAGGTGCGCAGCGGTACTTGAACGTTCAGTGCCTGACGGACGCGCGAGACCACCTGCGTGACCAGCAATGAGTGGCCGCCCAGTTCGAAGAAATTGTCACTCAGGCCTACGCGATCGAGCTTGAGCACCGCCTGCCAGATCTCGGCAACGCTGTGCTGAGTGGCGGTTTGCGGCGGGAGGTAAGTCGATTGCAGCTGGCTGGCGTCGGGGGCCGGCAAGGCTTTGCGGTCGACTTTGCCGTTCGGCGTCAGTGGCAGTTGCGCGAGGAACAACAGGTGCGCCGGCACCATGTATTCCGGCAGCTCGGCCTTGAGACTGGCTTTCAATGCGGCGCGCAGTTCGCCTTCATCAAAAGCGTCGGCGGTCGGCACCACATAGCCGACCAGTTGCGGTCCGGTCGGGCCGTCCTGAGCGACTACCACGGTTTCGCGCACGCTACCGAGGGCGAGCAAACGCGCTTCGATCTCACCGAGTTCAATCCGGAAACCACGGATTTTCACCTGATGGTCAATCCGCCCGATGTACTCGATCACGCCTTCGGCGCGGTAACGGGTCAGGTCGCCGGTGCGGTACAGACGCGCGCCGGTTGTCGAAAAGGGATCCGGGACAAAGCGTTCGGCAGTCAGGCTCGGGCGCTGGAAGTAACCACGAGCGAGGCCGTCGCCGCCGATCAGCAATTCCCCCGGGGCGCCGAGCGGATTGAGCTCCAGGTCGCTGCCGAGGATGTACAACGCGGTGTTGTCGATCGGCGTGCCGAGGAACGGACGGCTGTTGTCCGCACTCAAGGCGTGTTGCGCCGACCAGATGGTGGTTTCGGTCGGGCCGTAGAGGTTCCACACCCTCGGCGTCAGCGCCAGCATGCGTTGCGCCAGTTCCTGCGGCAGCGCTTCACCGCCACAGAGGAACGTGCAGCCCGCCAGGATGGGCGCCTGTTCATTGTCCAGCAGCATGCGCCAGGTCGAGGGCGTGGCTTGCAGCGCCGTCACGGCGTGACGCTCAATCAGTTCGAGCACCGCTTGCGGGTCTTGATGCACGTCCTTGCCAGTCAGCACTACACAGGCGCCGGCCAGCAATGGAGCGTAGATTTCCAGGCCGAAGATATCGAACGAGAAGGTGGTCAGCGACAGCATGCGATCGGCGGCCACGATGCCCGGCTGCTTGATCATGCTCGCGACAAAGTTGCTCAGCGCCGCGTGGCGCACCATCACGCCTTTGGGTTTGCCGGTGGAACCGGAGGTGTAGATCGTGTAGGCCAGATGCTCGCCATTGACTGCAACGTCCGGCGCGCTCTGTGGATAAGCCGCCAGCCACTCGCGAGGTTGATCCAGCAGCAGCGTTTGCACACCCGGCGGGATCGGCAGCTGCGTCTGCAAATGGCTTTGGGTCAGCAGCAATTGCAGGCCGCTATCCTCGATCATGTAGGCCAGACGATCCTGCGGATACGCCGGATCCAGCGGCACATAAGCACCGCCAGCCTTGAGGATCGCCAGCAGGCCGACGATCATTTCCACGCTGCGCTCGACGGCGATACCGACCAGTTGATCCGGGCCGACACCGGCCTCGATCAGCTTGTGCGCCAGTTGATTGGAGCGGGCATCCAGCTCGGCGTAGCTCAGCACGTCTTCGCCGATGATCAGGGCCGTGGCCTGCGGCGTTTGCTGTGCACGCCGGGAGAAATCCTGCTGCACGCATTCGGCTTGCGCAGTGCGGTCGGCGCTGCGCAACCAGTCCTGCAACAGCACGCCGTGTTCGGCGCTTTCCAGCAACGGCAATTCGCCGACGCGCTGGCTCGGCGCGGCGACGATGCCACGCAGCAGGTTCTGCCAGTGACGCGCCAGACGCTCGACGGTTTCAGCTTTGAACAGATCGGTGGCGTAGGTCAGCTCGGCGGCAAAGCCGTCGCTGGACTCGTAGGTATTCAGCGTCAGGTCGAACTGCGCGGTGCGCCCTTCCCACTGCACGTCCTCGACACTCAGTTGCGGTAACTGCGCGGCGCTGCGGCCCTGATCGCGACTGGTCTGGTGGTTGAACATCACCTGGAACACCGGGCTGTGGCTCAGGCTGCGCTCCGGTTGCAGCGCTTCGATCAGTTGCTCGAACGGCAGATCCTGATGGGCCTGCGCATCCATCGCCGCCTGCTTGACCTGAGCCAGCAACTGGTTGAACGGCAATTGCCCGCTGACTTCGGCATTCAGCACTTGCGTGTTGACGAAGAAGCCGATCAGGCCTTCGGTCTCGACCCGGTTACGGTTGGCGGTCGGCACCCCGACGCGAATCTGCGCCTGACCGCTGTAGCGATGCAGCAGCGCCTGAAACGACGCCAGCAGCAGCATGAACAGGCTCGCACCTTCGCGCTGCGCCAGCTGTTTGAGGGCGTCGCCGAGGTCTGCCGGCAGGTTCAGTTCCAGCCGCGCACCGCGCAGGCTTTGCACGGCCGGACGCGGGAAATCGATCGGCAGTTCCAGCACCGGCTGCTCGCCGCCCAGGGTCTTGACCCAGTAGGCCAACTGGCGCTCGCGCTCGCCCGCTTCCAGCCAGTGGCGCTGCCAGATCGCGTAGTCGGCGTATTGCACTTCCAGTTCCGGCAGGCTCAGCGGCTGCCCGGCGGTGTCGGCGGCGTAATGCTCGATCAGCTCGTTGACCAGGACTTTGATCGACCAGCCATCGGCGATGATGTGGTGCTGGATCAGCACCAGCACATGGTCATCTTCCGCCACTTTCAGCAGCGCCACCCGCAGCAGCGGGCCCTGCTGCAAATTGAACGGGCGTGCGGTTTCGCTCTCGACGAAGGCCTTGATCGCGGCGTCTTCCCCGGCGGCGTCGAGGCCCTCCGGCAATGCCGTCAGGCTGATGCTCAGCGGCAGCTGCGGATGAATCACCTGGCAAAAGCTTTCACCCTGCTCGGCGAAAGTGGTGCGCAGGCTTTCGTGACGCGCCGCCACCGCGTTGAAGCTGCGTTGCAGCGCTGCCACATCCAGCCGACCCTTGAGGCGCAAGGCGCTGGGGATGTGATACGCGGTGCTGTGCGGGTCCATTTGCCAGAGGAACAGTTGACGTTCCTGAGCGTACGACAGAGGAATCGCCGCAAACCCGGAACGTGTTTCCGGGATCGGCAGGTTGGCCGGAGAGACGCCCTCTTCGAGCATCTTTTCCAGGTACAGCTTACGTTTGTCCAGCGGCAGAGTGATAAAGCGCTTGGCTACCCTCAAAGCAACACTCTTGTCCATCAGACTTCCTCCATATCGTCAAGCAGGGCTTCCAGCTTGCTCAGTTTCTGTTCGTTGATTGCCCCGCCTCCTGTATCGAGTCGAGCGACAAAATCGCTCAGGACGGGGTGCTGGAATAACAGTTGCGGGGTCAGCGTCAGGCCCAGTTCCAGAGCCATGCGCGACACCACGTTGACCGCCAGCAGCGAGTGCCCGCCGAGTTCGAAGAAGTGATCGTTCAAGCCGATGCGTTGCACTTCGAGCACTTGCTGCCAGATCGCCGCGACCTGCTGCTCAAGCTCACTGTGCGGCGCGACATACGCGGCCTGCATCTGGCTGGCATCGACCGCCGGCAGGGCCTTGCGGTCGAGTTTGCCGTTGGGGGTCAGTGGCAACTGCTCAAGGAACAGCAGGTGCGCGGGAATCATGTAGTCAGGTAACGAAGACTTGAGGCCAGTCTTTAGTCCCTCGCGCAGTTGCCGCTGCGCGTCCCCGTCGTGCATCTCCAGTTGCGGAGCGACCACATACGCCACCAGTTGCGCCCCGGTGTCGCTGTCGACGGCCAGCACCGCCGCTTCGCTGACGGTCGGCTGGGCGAGCAATCGCGCCTCGATCTCCCCCAGTTCGATGCGGAATCCACGAATTTTCACCTGATGGTCGATCCGGCCCATGTACTCCAGCTCGCCCGCTTCGCGCTCTCGAATCAGGTCGCCGGTGCGGTACAGGCGCTCGCCGCTGCCGACAAAAGGATTCGGTACGAAGCGCTCGGCGGTCATCGCCGCACGCCCCAGATAACCGCGCGTGATGCCGGCGCCGGACAGGTACAGCTCGGCCGAAACGCCCTGCGGAACCGCGTGCAGATCGGCATCCAGCAGATGGCTGGCGCTGTAATCGAGCGCACGCCCGATCCGTGCCTGACCACCGGCGCTGCGGCGGGTCCAGGTCGAATAGGTGGTGTCTTCCGACGGGCCGTACAGGTCGTAGACGTGCTCGACCGTCGACTGCTGATACAACGCCTCCACCAGCGCTTGTTTCAGCGGCTCACCCGCCAGGTTGATGATGCGCACGCTTGGCGGAATCTGCCCGGCACGTTGCAGCGCGGCGATCGCCGATGGCACGGTGTTGATCAGGCGCACCTGATCGCGCGCCGGCAAGTGCGGCAGCTCCAGCGCATTGCGCGCGATGATCAGCGAGCCACCGTTGGCCAAAGTGACAAACAGCTCCCACACCGACAGGTCAAAGCACACCGACGTCGAGGCCAGTACGCCTTGGATGTCGTCGCGGCGGTAGACCTTGGCCGACCAGTCGATCAGCGCCATGACGTTGCGATGGGCAATCGCCACGCCTTTCGGCTTGCCGGTGGAACCTGAGGTGTAGATCACGTAGGCGAGGTTGTCTGGAGCGACCGATGTTTGCGGCGCGCTGCTCGGATAATCGCTCAACGAAAGCTGATCCATCAGCAGCACTTGCGTATCGCCCGGCACACTCAGGGTCGCGGCAACCGCCTGCTCGGTGAGCAACACCCGCGCGCGGCTATCCTCGAGCATGTAAGCCACGCGATCCGCCGGGTAATCCGGGTCCAGCGGCACATAGGCGCCACCGGCCTTGAGCACCGCGAGCAAGGCGACCAGCAACTGCTCGGAACGCGGCATTGCCACGCCCACGCGCACTTCCGGGCCGACACCCAGCTCAAGCAGTTTGTGCGCCAGACGGTTGGCTTGAGCGTCCAGTTCAGCGTAGCTCAGTTGCGTATGGGCGAAGGTCACCGCCAAGGCATCCGGGGTCGCCGCCACCTGACGGGCGATGGCTTGATGGATGCACTGCTCGGTGGCGAAATCGCTGTTCACCGGCGGGCGGTGTTCGATAAGGTTCAGTTCGCTGAGCGTGCGTTCGCCGCCATCCGCCATCTGGCTCAGCAGACGCTGCAGATGCGCGCCCAACTGCGCCACGCTGGCTGCCGCGAAGCTGTCGCGCTGGTAACTGAAATGCACCGACAGTTGCGCACCCATGTTCACCAGCAGGGTCAGCGGATAGTTGGTCTGCTCCTGATTGGCCACCGCACCGAAGCGCAGACCTTGCGGCGCACCGCGTTCCAGCGCCTCGCCGATCGGGTAGTTCTCGAACACCATCAGGCTGTCGAACAGCGCGTCGCCGCCCTGCCCGGCCCAGCGCTGAATGTCCGCCAGCGGCGTGTGTTCGAACTCGCGCGAGGCGAGGTTCTGCGCCTGCACCGCTTGCAGCCAGGCGATCACGCTCTGCTGCGCGGACGGCGCAGCGATCACCGGCAGCGTGTTGATGAACAGGCCGATCTGCGCTTCGGCCCCCGGTAGCTCCGCCGAACGCCCGGCGACGGTGGCGCCGAACGCCACGCAATCCTTGCCGGTGTAGCGCTGCAACAGCAGCAGCCACGCCGCTTGCACCACGGTGTTGACGGTGACTTTCGCGGCCCGGGCAAACTCGCCCAGGCGCTGGCTCAGCTCAGCGTCGAGCACCTGGTAATGATCGCCGTAACCCACGCTCGGCAAACCGGCGTGCGGCCGTGCGATGGCATTGGCCAGGCGCGTCGGTTCCTGCAGATTGCCCAGCGTCGCCCGCCAGTAGGCTTGCGCCGCCGCGCCATCCTGACGTTGCAGCCAGGCGATGTAATCGCGGTAGCGACCTGCGCCACGGGCGACCGCTTCGCCGCTGTAGTGCTGCAACACTTCGCCGAGCAACTGCGCGCTGCTCCAGCCGTCCATCAGGATGTGATGGTTGGTGTAGATCAAGTGATAACGCTCGGCTGCAGTGCGCACCAGCACCAGACGCATCAGCGGTGCGCAACTCAGATCCAGACCCAGGGCGCGCTCCTCATCGGCGAGGGTTTGCAGCGCTGCCTCCAGATCAGTTCTGTCGTGCCAGTCGAGCACGCTGAACGGCACCTCGACCTGACGCTGCACCACTTGCACCGGTTGCGGCAGATCGCCTTGCCAGAAGAAACCGCTGCGCAAGATGTCATGCGCATCCACCGCCGACTGCCACGCTGCGCGGAAGCGTTGCGGATCGACGCCGTCGACGTCCAGGCGCATCTGGTTGATGTAGTCGCCATTGCCGTGTTCGAGCAAGGTGTGGAACAGCATGCCCTGCTGCATCGGCGACAGCGGATAGATGTCGTCGATGCCTTGCGGCTCCAGCACCAGCGCATCCAGTTGCGCTTGCGACAGTTGCGCCAGCGGGAAGTCCGACGGCGTCACGCCACGGTTGGCACTGTCGCAGCAGTGGCCGATCAGCGCGGTCAGTTCCTGCACATAATCGTCGGCCAGACGCTGGATGGTGGCGGTGTCGAACATCGCACCGCTGTAGGTCCAGCTCAGGTCCAGCTCGCCGCCGAACACCTTGCTGTTGAGCGCCAGCGGATTGCCCAGTGGCCCTTGCAGGTTGACCTCTGCGCCGCCGGACTCGCTGGTCGGCACGAACAGGGCATCGCTGGCAGCGTCGAAGCTGCCGTCGAACTGGCCAAGATAGTTGAAGGTCAGGCGCGGCGCCGGCAAGGCTTGCAGGGCGGTACGTGTCGGCTCATCACCGAGGTGTGCGAGTGCGCCGAAGCCAATGCCCTTGTAGGGGATCGCCCGCAGTTGTTCCTTGATCTGCTTGAGCGACGCGCCGAGCTCGGCGGCCGGTGCCAGGCGTGCCGGGAATACGCTGGTGAACCAGCCCACGGTGCGGGTCAGATCGATGTGTTCGAACAGGTCTTCGCGACCATGACCCTCAAGCAATACCAGGGCATTGTCGTCCCCGGTCCAGCGCACCAGCACCCGCGCCAACGCGGTCAGCAACAGGTCGTTGACCTGGGTGCGATAGGCCGCCGGGGCTTCCTGCAACAACTGACGGGTCAGGGTCTGATCGAGTTTGCGGCGCAGGGTCAGCGCCTGATCGTGTTGCTGACCACCCTGCGGACGGTCGTAAGGCAAAGCCGCCGAAGCGCCCTGCAACTGCTGCTGCCAGAAGCCCAGTTCGGCCTGCAACGCAGGCGTTGTGGCGTAGTCCTGCAACGCTGCCGCCCAGGCTTTGACTGCACTGGTCTTGGCCGGCAATTGCACAGGCTTACCTGCGAGGAGCTGGCGATAAGCGTTTTGCAGGTCTTCAAACAGAATCCGCCACGACACGCCATCGACCACCAGGTGATGGACGATCAGCAGCAGGCGCTGACTGCCATCAGCCAGGTTCGCCAGCACCGCGCGGATCAGCGAACCGCCGCTCAGTTGCAGACTGCGCTGGGCCTTGTTGCCCAGTGCCTCAAGGGCGGCGAGATCAGCGACCTCAACCTGCCAGAGGATGGTTTCCCCCGCTTGCGTGGCAACGTCACGGTAATGCGCCGACCAGCCCGCGGCCTGCTCGACAAAGTCCAGACGCAAACTGTCGTGCTGAACGACCAACGCATCCAGCGCCTGCTCCAGTACCTGAGCATCCAACGCCTGCGTCGGCTTGAGCATCACCGACTGGTTCCAGTGGTGACGGTCGGGAATCGCTTCGGCGAAGAATGCCTGATGAATCGGCAGCAGCGCGGTTTCGCCGGTTTGCGCGTGCTGATCGATGGGCTGCACCGCCTCGCCGGTCTGCGCGACCGTGGCCAGGGCCTGAATGGTCTGGTGCTGGAACAGGTCTTTGGGGCTGAAGCGAATCCCGGCCTGCCGCGCCCGGCTAACCACCTGAATCGAGATGATCGAGTCGCCACCCAGTTCGAAAAAGTTGTCGCTGACGCCGACCTGCTCAAGCTTGAGCACGTCTTGCCAGATCGCCGCCAGTTGCTGCTCCAGCGCGCTCTGTGGGGCGACATAGGTTTGTTGCAGTTGGCTGACATCCGGTTTCGGCAGGTTCTTGCGATCGAGCTTGCCGTTCGGCGTCAGCGGCATGCGCTCAAGACGCAGGACATACGCCGGCACCATGTGCGCCGGCAGGCTGGCCTTGAGCTGCGCGCGCAGGTCTTCGGTGAACTCGGCACGGGCCGAATCGCCGACCACGTAGGCCACCAGGCGCTTGCCACTGCCGGCGCTGCCTTCCTGCGCCACGACCACCGCTTCACGCACGCCGTCGAGGGCTTGCAGCGCCGCTTCGACTTCGCCCAGCTCGATACGGAACCCGCGAATCTTCACCTGATTGTCGATGCGATCCAGATAGTCAAAGGTGCCGTCGACGCGCTGGCGCACCAGGTCACCGGTGCGATACAGCAAGCCGCCATTTGCGCTGAACGAGTCGGCGACAAAACGCTCAGCAGTCAGCCCCGGACGGTTCAGATAACCCCGCGCCAACCCGGTACCACCGAGGTACAGCTCACCGGCCATGCCTTGTGGCAGCAGGTTCAGATCGGCGTCGAGCACGTAGGCGCTGCGGTCGCCGATCCGGCTGCCGATCGGCGCGTAAGCGGCACCGCATGGCTCTTCACGGCCAGCCTTCCAGATCAATGGCGTGACCACGGTTTCCGTCGGGCCGTAGCCGTTGATGATGTAGTCCGGATCGAGCGCGCGTTTGACCCGTTCGAAACTGGCGTTTGGCACCGCATCGCCGCCGAAGCAATAGATCCGCACCTTCGGCGGATTGCCGACACGCTCGGCGTGTTCGGCCAGTTGTTGCAGGTACACCGGCGGGAACGCAACCACGCTCACGCCGTGTTCGATCATCGCGTTGTAGGTCTGCTCCGGCGTCCACAGCGTGTCGTCGCGAATCAGCAGCGAAGCCCCGTGGGTCAGGCTGGTCAGCCAGCGTTCGTGGGCGCCGTCGAAGGCGAACGACATGAAGTGGAATTCGCAGTCGCTGTCGCGCATTTCGTAGCGCTGACCGATGGCCTGGCAATGCATCGCCAGTGGGCCGTGGGCAACGCTGACGCCTTTCGGATTGCCGGTGGAACCGGAGGTGTAGATCACGTACGCGAGGTTATGCGGATCGACTGCCACCTGAGGCGCCGTGCTCGGCAACTCGCGCAGGTCGAGACGATCCAGCTCCAGCAACGGCACCGATTCGCCGACCGGCAATTGCGCCGACACCGATGAATCGCTGAGCAACAGTGCCAGCCCTGAATCCTCGATCAGATAGGCCAGGCGTTCACGCGGATAACTGGTGTCCAGCGGCACATAGGCACCGCCGGCCTTGAGCACCGCCAGCAGCGCGACGATCACCGCCTCGCTGCGTGGCAGGGCCACTCCGACCCGAGTCTCGGCGCCGACACCGCGGGCGATCAGCGCGTGAGCCAGTTGATTGGCACGCTGCTCGATCTCGCCATAACTGAAGTGCTGACCGTTGAAGATCACTGCAGTGCGCTGCGGGCGCTCGGCCGCCAGCGCAGCAATGCGCTGATGCACAGCGATCTCCACCGGGTAAGGCTGCGGCTGGTTCTCGGCTTGCTGGCGGGCATGCTCGTCAGCGCTGGCCAGAGCGATTTCGCCAAGGTTGCGCTCGGCCGACAGCGCAAACTGCTCAAGCAATTGCAACAGATGGGCACTGATGCCTTCGATCACTTCACCGGCAAACTGGCTGCGGTCGAAGCTGTAGTGCAGCGCCAGTTGCTGACCGAGGGTGACCGCCACGCTAAGGGCATAGTGGGTCTGCTCCAGGTTGCCGACATCACCGAACTGCAGGCCTTGCCCGGCCTGGCTCAGCGCCTGGGCGACCGGGTAGTTTTCGAACACCAGAATATTGTCGAACAGCGCTTCCCCGCCCTGCCCGGCCCAGCGCTGGATGTCCGCCAGCGGCGTGTGTTCGAAGTCGCGCAGGCTGAGGTTTTGCGCCTGCACCGCTTGCAGCCATTGGTCAACGCTTTGATCCGGACGCGGCGCGCCGATCACCGGCAGGGTGTTGATGAACAGGCCGACCTGTTGCTCGATGCCCGGCAAATCCGCCGGACGCCCGGCCACCGTCGCACCGAACACCACCGTTTCGTGACCGGTGTAGCGTTGCAGCAACAGCAGCCACGCGGCTTGCACGAGGGTGTTGACGGTGACTTTCTGCTGCCGGGCGAACGCTTCCAGCGCCTGGGTGCGCGGCACGTCCAGCGTCAGGTAATGGTCGCCGTGGCCGCTGTCGCCTTCGCCGCCGGTAGTGGCGCGAGCCAGTCGGGTCGGCTCTTGCAGCGCGGCCAACTGAGCGCCCCAGAAGTCCTGACTGAGTTGCGCGTCCTGACGTTGCAGCCAGGCGATGTAATCGCGATACCGTCCGCCGCCATGGGCCGGGGTGCGACCGCTGTAGCGCTGCAACACTTCGCCGAGCAACTGCGAGTTGCTCCAGCCGTCCATCAGGATGTGGTGATGGGTGTAGATCAGGTGCCATTGCTCGGCAGCGGTCTGCACCAGCACCAGACGCAGCAACGGTGCATGGCTCAAATCGAACCCTTGCTGACGTTCACCATCGGCCAGCGCCGCGAGGGCTGCCGGCTGATCGTCGCGCTCGCGCCAGTCGAAGATGCTGAATGGCAACTGCACCTGCTTATGGACGATCTGCAGCGGTTGCGCCAGTTCGCCCTGCCAGACGAAACCGCTGCGCAGAATGTCCTGCGCAGCGACGGTGGCCTGCCACGCGGCGCGGAAACGCTCAGGGTCAAGGCCCTGCACGTCAACGCGCAATTGGTTGATGTACTCACCCGCCGCTTGCTCGTAAAGGGTATGGAACAGCAAACCCTGCTGCATCGGCGACAGCGGATAGACATCATCGAGCTGACCGGCCGGCACCGGCAGCGCATCCAGTTGCGTCTGGGTTACCCGAGCCAGCGGGAAGTCCGACGGCGTCGCTTGCGCAATGGGTAGCGTGCAGCAGTGTTCGATCAGCGCCTGCAATTCGCTGGCGTATTGATCGACCAGGTGCTGCACCGTGGCGCTGTCGAACATCTCGCGGCTGAAGCCCCAGCTCATCGACAGTTCGCCGCCATACACCTGACCTTCCACGGTCAGCCAGTTGCCCAGCGGCGCCGACGGATCCTGCGCCACACCGCTGGTTTCAACAGCCGGCACGAACAGCGCCGCCTCGTCGAACTGGCGGTCAAACTGGCCGAGGTAGTTGAAGGTGATGCGCGGTTGCGGCAACCCGGCCAATTCAGCACGCACCGACGGCGCGGCCAGATGCCGTAGCACGCCGTAACCCAGACCTTTGTCCGGCACCGCGCGCAGTTGCTCCTTGATCGCCTTGATCGAACCGTCGAGATCCTCGCTCGCAGTCAGGTTGACCGCGAACAGGCTGGTGAACCAGCCCACGGTGCGGGTCAGGTCAATGTCATCGAACAGGTCTTCGCGGCCATGCCCTTCCAGTTCGATCAACGTGCCCGGCTGCTGGCTCCAGCGGCTGATGGTGCGCGCCAGTGCGGTGAGCAACAGATCGTTGACCTGGGTGCGATAGGCGGCGGGCGCCTGTTGCAGCAACTGGCGGGTGCGCTCGGCGTCGAGGCGCCATTCGATTTTCTCGCCATGCAAATTGTGCAGGCTGCCATCCGGGCGGTCGCACGGCAGATCCTCGGCGCCCTGATGCTGGGCTTTCCAATAGCTCAATTGGTCATCGAAGCGCGATGCGTCCTGCGCCAGACGCGCGGTCCAACTCTGGAATGCGCTGGTCTTCGCCGGCAGCTGAATGCCGCCGCCCGCCGCGAGCTGCTCGTAAGCCTGCTGCAGATCTTCCAGCAGCACCCGCCAGGAAACGCCATCGACTGCGAGGTGATGAATGATCAGTGCCAGTCGTTGCGAGCCGTCGGCCATCGTCACCAGCAACGCGCGCAGCAACGGGCCGTTTTGCAGGTCGAGGCTGCGCTGAGCTTCGTTGCACAGCGCCTGCAACTGTTCGGCAGATTCGGCATCGCGTTGCCACAGCTCAGCGCCCGTCAGCAGCGGGCCGTGGCTTTGCTGCCAGCCTTCGCTGCCTTCGACAAAACGCAGGCGCAAGGCGTCGTGGTGATTGATCAGGTGGGTCAGCGCGGCATCGAACCATTGCGCGTTCAATGCCTCACGCGGGGTCAGCAGCAACGACTGGTTCCAGTGCTCGCGCACCGGCATCGCCCGGCTGAAGAAATCCTGCTGGATCGGCCCGAGCACAGCGTCGCCCGTCACCGGCCCCTGATCCACCGAAGACAGATGATCGTGGCTCGCGACCAGCGCCAGACTGCGCACCGTCTGGTACTGGAACAGGTCACGCGGGCTGATGCGGATCCCGGCCTGCCGCGCACGGCTGACCACTTGAATCGAGATGATCGAATCGCCGCCCAGCTCGAAGAAGTTGTCGTCGAGGCCAACGCGGTGGAGGCCGAGCACAGCTTCCCAGATCGCCGCGAGGGCTTTCTGCATGGCGTCCTGTGGCGCCACGAACGCCTGTTGCGGCGCGGCATCCGGTTGCGGCAAGGCCTTGCGGTCGAGCTTGCCGTTGGCGGTGACCGGCAATTTGTCGAGGGTGATCAGGTAGGTCGGCACCATGAACTCCGGCAGACTGCCGAGCAGCCACGCCTTGACCTCTTGCTGCCACTGTTCGTTCGCTTGCGCCTGTTCCAGCACCAGATAAGCCACCAGATGCTTGCCGCCCTGCACCAGCACCACCGCCTCACGCACCAGCGAGTGCTGCATCAGGCGGGTCTCGATTTCACCCAACTCAATGCGCAATCCGCGCAACTTAACCTGATGGTCGAGACGCCCGAGGTATTCGATCACGCCGTCGGCACGCTGCCGCACACGGTCACCGGTGCGGTACAGGCGCGCGCCGTCATGGAACGGGCACGGCACAAAACGTTCGGCCGTCAGCGCCGGACGCTGGTGATAACTGCGCGCCAGCCCGGCGCCGCCCAGATACAGTTCACCGGCGACACCGCTCGGCACCGGCAGCAATTCGGCATCGAGGACATGGGTGCGCAGGTTGGCGATCGGCCGGCCGATCGGCACACTGTCGGCGCCTTCATCGACACAGGTCCAGTGAGTGACGTCGATGGCCGCTTCGGTCGGGCCATACAAGTTGTAGAGGCTGGCGTTCGGCAGCTTGGCGAAAACCTGCAGCTGCGCATCCAGCGGCAACGCTTCACCGCTGCAGACAATCCGCTTGAGTCCGCTGCAGCTCTCCACGCCGGCCTCGTGAATGAACGCCTGCAACATCGATGGCACAAAGTGCAACGTGCTGATGCCGTGGCGGTTGATGCTATCGATCAGTTGCAGCGGATCACGGTGCGCACCCGGCGCGGCCACCACCAGCCGCGCGCCGGTCAGCAGCGGCCAGAAGAACTCCCACACCGACACGTCGAAACTGAACGGGGTTTTCTGCAGCACCGAATCACTGGCGTCCAGCGCATAGGCCTCCTGCATCCAGCACAAACGGTTGACCAGCGCCGCGTGGCTGTTGCCGGCGCCCTTCGGCTTGCCGGTGGAACCCGAGGTGTAAATCACATACGCCAGGTTCAGCGGATCGACACTGACGTCGGGACGGCTATCGCTGTAGCGGTCGAGCAGTCCTGGCTGATCCAGAGTGATGACGTTTACGCCGTCAGTCGACAGCGTTGCCAGCAGCGCCTGTTGCGTCAACAGCAAGCTGATGCCGCTGTCCTCGATCATGTAGGCCAGACGCTCCTGCGGGTACTCCGGATCGAGCGGCACGTAAGCGCCGCCAGCCTTGAGAATCGCCAGCAGCGCGACGACCATTTCCACCGAACGCAGGGCGCAGATGCCAACCAGACTGTCCGCTTGCACGCCCTGTTCGCGCAGCAGATGCGCCAGGCGATTGGCCCGGGCATCCAGTTCGGCGTAACTCAGGGTCTGTTCGCCGAACAGCAGTGCCGGTGCCTGCGGCGTACGCGCGACCTGCGCTTCGATCAACTGGTGAATCGGCGTGTCGCTCGGGTACTGCGCGTGGACGTTGTTCCAGTCATGCACCAGCGTGCGCTGCTCGTCAGCTTCCAGCAGCGGCAATTCACCGATGCGCTGCGATGGATCGGCGACCATCGCCGTCAACAAGCGCAGCCAGTGCCGCGCCATGCGTTCGATGGTCGGTGCAGCGAACAGGTCGCTGGCGTAGGTCAGCGCGGCGTGCAGCTTGCCGCCCTGCTCCCAGGTGTCCAGCGTCAGGTCGAACTGGGTGGTGCGGCTCTGCCAGTCGAGGCTGTCGAGTTGCAGGCCGGATGCGGTGCGGAGGGTGGCGATATCGGCCACGTGCGGCTGGTGGTTGTACATCACCTGGAACAGCGGCGTGTGGCTGAGGCTGCGTTCCAGCTTCAGCGCTTCGACCAGTTGCTCGAACGGCAGATCCTGATGCGCCTGGGCACCCAGCGCGGTTTCCTTGATTGCCCGCAACAGTTCATCGACCCGGGTCTGGCCGTGCAGCTGCGTGCGCAGCACCTGAGTGTTGACGAAGAAGCCGATCAGGCCTTCGATCTCGCCACGATTGCGGTTGGCAATCGGCACACCGACACGCAGGTCGGTCTGCCCGGTGTAACGGTGCAGCAGCGCATTGAAGGCGCCGAGCAGGAACATGAATAAAGTGACTTGATGCTGTTGCGCCGTGCTGCGCAGCTGCTCGGCGAGTTGGCCGTCGACCGCGAATTCGTAACGGGTGCCGCGATAGCTCGGCATCGCCGGGCGCGAATGATCCAGCGGCAATTCCAGCACCGGGTGTTCGTCGCCCAGTTGCGCCTGCCAATAGTCGAGTTGGCGCGCCTGCTCACCGGCCTCCAGCCAGCGGCGTTGCCACAGCGCATAGTCGCTGTACTGGATCGGCAGTGGCGGCAATTGCGGCGCCTGACCCGCGTCGAACGCGTCGTAGCAACGGATGAACTCGTCGATCAACACGTTCATCGACCAGCCATCGGACACGATGTGGTGCAGGGTCAGCAGCAGCACGTGTTCCTGCTCGGCCAGCTTGAGCAAGGTCACGCGCAGCAACGGGCCGACCGCCAGATCGAATGGCAGCAGCGACTGCTGTTCGGCGGCATCGATCACCGCCTGTTCACGCCCACTGGCCGACAGAGCGCTGAAGTCTTCCCGGTTAATCAGCAGCGGCGCGGTGGCCGGCACTTGCAGCAGGCTGTCATCGGCCTGGCGCTGGAACACTGTGCGCAGGGTTTCGTGACGCTCCACGAGGCTGGCGAAGGCTTGCTCCAGCGCTGTCAGGCTCAGCCGCCCGTTGAGCCGCACCGCACCGGGCAAGTTGTAGGCGCCGCTCTGCGGATCGAGTTGCCACAGGAACCACATGCGGCGCTGCGCGTAGGACAGCGCCTGACGATCCTCGGCTTCTATGCCGGCGGGTATCGGGAACCGCGCGAAATCCACGCCCTCCTTGTGCAGGGCCGCGAGGAACATCTGGCGCTTTTCCAGGGGCAACCCGATAAACCGGCGAGCAAGTTTCAAGGAGTCTTCAGCATTCATTTCTCAGCATCCGGATCAGTAGGCAGGAAGCACAAAGGCACGTCGTCCCTATAAAACGAATGCAGACCGGAAAAATTAGCGAATGAGAACAACTGTCAGGCGGGAGGCAGAGCAGGGAATTTCAGTCGTATCGCACAATCCTGTAGGAGCTGCGGCACGCTGCGATCTTTTGATTTTAAAGATCAGGATCAAAAGATCGCAGCGTGCCGCAGCTCCTACAGGGAGCGGATCAGGCGGTGATGGCCAGGTTGTGCCGACGATGATGCCCTTCCAGTTGATCCTTGATCACCTTGAGCACTTTGGCTTCATGCTCATGAATGAAAAAGTGCCCGCCGGCGAGCATGTCCACCGAAAAGCTGCCGCGGGTTTCCTTGCTCCAGCCGATCAGTTGTTCGGTGGTCGCGCGATCCGCCTTGCCGCCCAGCACGTGCACCGGGCAGTTGAGTAGCGGCCGCTGCAACGGCTCGAATTTGCCGCAAAGCAGAAAGTCCGCGCGCAGGATCGGCAGCGTCAGGCTCATCAGTTCGGCATTGGCCAGCACTTCTTCGCTGGTGCCGTTGAGTGTGCGTAGTTGATCGATCAGTTCGGCGTCGGTTTTCGGCTCGGCAAAACCGCGATCGTAATCGGCGCGCATCGTCGGCGCCGCCGTGCCCGAGGCAAACAGCGCCACCGGTTCCGGACAGCCCAATGCGCGCAGCGCGTGAGCGATTTCGCAGGCCAGCAGCGCGCCCAGGCTATGGCCGAACACCGCATACGGCGCTTTGAGATTGGGCCGCAATTCCTTGGCCAGTTGCATCGCCAGCGCCCGCATATCCGTGTGCAGCGGCTCGTCGAAACGTGCACCGCGCCCCGGCAGTTCCACCGGTTGCAGTTGCAGCCATTGCGGCAGTTTTGGCCGCCAGCGGCTATAGACCATGGCGCTGGCGCCGGAGTACGGCAGGCACAGCAGGGTCAGCTTGTTCACCCGGCTTTCCTCGAAAAATGTGTCTGTAGAGATAAACGGATTACGCCCCCGGCAAATTAGTCGCGCACCGGTAAATTGCGCCAACAGGCGCTCGTTAACTGTTCAGGCCAAAACCAATAACGAGGATTCACCGTGGACCTGCAGAGCATACTGGGCAAGTTGTTCGCCAACGCCGGTGCCGTCGGCATCGAAGGCGTTTTCCAATTCGTGTTTGGCCCGCAGCAGGCCTACTGGTCGGAGGTCAAGGCCAGCAGTCGCACCGCGCCCGGACGCCATCCCAGCCCCGACGTGACCATTGAAGTCGCCGAGAGTGATTTTCTCGGGATCATGGGCGGCCGGGTCAATGTCGAAGAACTGTTCGCCAGCGGACGCCTGAAAATCGGCGGCAACATGGGCCTGGCGACGCTGCTGCCGCAGATCATCGAGCATGCGATGCACGGTGGAGCCGTGGCGCAAAAGGTCGACATGAACAAGCGCTACCCGACCCCGCCACGCTTCAGCGAACAACTCACCGCCGGGCTGCCGGTGCAGACCCGCATCGAGCGCCATGCGCGCGATGAATTGTCGGTCAGCGAATTCAAAAGCAGATACTTGCCCAACGGCATCCCGGTGGTGATCAGCAATGCCTTGCAGGACTGGCCGCTGTTCAAGCTCAGTCGCGAGGAATCACTGGTGCATTTCGCTGAACTGCAGGGAATCACCCGCCACGGCGATTACGTGAAGAAGACCTTTTCCACCGAACGTGATTTCCGCTCGACGTCCATGGCCGAGTTCATTGCCTCACTCGACCAACCGGCAGTCAAAAGGGCTGACGGCGAACCACCGGCCTACATGGGCAACAACATCCTGCCGGCGCAATTGCTGCAGCAGATCAAGTACCCGCCCTACTTCGATGCCTCGCTGTTCATCCCGCCACGCATCTGGATCGGCCCCAAAGGCACGCTGACGCCGCTGCACCGCGACGACACCGATAATTTGTTCGCGCAGGTCTGGGGCCAGAAGCAGTTCACCCTCGCCGCCCCACATCACCGCGAGGCGCTGGGCACCTGGTCGACCGCGCCAAAAGGTGGCCTGGACGGTTGCGACTTCAACCCCGACGCGCCGGACTACGAGCGCTTTCCTGCGGCACGCGATGTGACGTTCCTGCGCGTGACGCTGGAAGCCGGGGATCTGCTGTTTTTGCCGGAGGGCTGGTTCCATCAGGTGGAATCAGTGTCGACGTCACTGTCGGTGAATTTCTGGGTGAATTCGGGACGGGGTTGGTGACCCATCCGCTGTCGGTGTGGATAACTCTGTGGTGAGGGGATTTATCCCCGATCGACTGCGCAGCAGTCGCAAACTGACCCGGCACGCTTCTTCTGAAGGAAAGAGCTGGCTGGATTTGGGGCTGCTTCGCGGCCCATCGGGGATAAATCCCCTCACCACAACAGCTCATCAATGCAGGGTTATTTCAGGTGCCGATAACTCTGAAACGCCGACGCCAACACCACCGCCCCCGCCGCAATCGCCAGCCAGAATCCGCTGCGTGCGCCAAACGCATCCACCAGCGCGCCGGAGCCGGCGGCGCCAATCGCCACGCCGATACTCAACCCCGTCACCAGCCAGGTCAGGCCTTCAGTCAGTTTGGCCGGCGGCACGATACGCTCGATCAGCGCCATCGCCACGATCAGCGTCGGCGAAAAGAACAATCCCGCGACAAACACCGCCAGCGACAAGCTGACAATATTGCTCGCCAGCAACAACGGCAGCGTGGTCACCGCCGTCGCCACGCCGCCATACAGGAACAGACGCGGCAACGGCAGTTTCGAACGCATCGCGCCAAACGCGATCCCGGCGAGACACGAACCGATGGCGTACACCGACAACACGATGCTCGCCGCCGCGGGCTGACCCTGCTGCTGGGCGAAGGCGACGCTGACCACATCGACCACACCGACGATGACGCCCATGGCGAGCATCAACGCCAGCAGCCATTGCACGTCGGTCGAGCGAATGATCGAACCCTGATGCTGCGACTCCTGCGGGTGCACCGCCGGTTCGGTGCTGCGCTGGGCGACAAACGCCGTCACCCCGATCGCCAGCGCCAACAGCGCGGCCAACGGCCCGGCCTCGGGAAACGCCACCACGCATAAACCCACCGACAGCGGCGGGCCGACGATGAAACAGACTTCATCGAGCACCGACTCCAGCGCATAGGCGGTCTGCAATTGCGGCTGGCCGCGATAGATCTCGGTCCAGCGCGCGCGCACCATCGCCGACATGCTCGGCATGCAGCCGGCCAGCGCGGCGAAGATGAACAGCGTCCAGGTCGGCGCCTGCAAACGCGTGCACAGCAGCAACATCAGCAGCGCCCCACCACCGATCAACGCCGACAGCGGCAGCACGTTGCCCTGGCCGTAACGATCCACCAGCCGCGACACCTGCGGCGCGCAAAACGCCGTGGCCAGAGCAAACGTTGCCGCCACCGCACCGGCCAGCGCGTACCCGCCCTTGAGCTGCGAAAGCATGGTGATCACGCCGATGCCGGTCATGGAAATCGGCATGCGCGCGATCATTCCGGCCAGAACAAAAGCCCGGGCGCCGGGAGCGGTGAATAATTCGCGGTAGGGATTTGCCATGGGTTGCAGCCTCATCAAGGGCCGCCAAGTTGCCATAAAGGTTGATGAGCGTGGAAGCGGGGAATTGTTGGTGGAATGTGAAGGCGCGAAACTCAACACCTTGCGATTCCAGGCACTCTCCGAGGATCTCTTCCCAAGACCAATGGCATTGCCGCCGACGTCAGGAATCACATAACCAATAGTCGAAAATCGCGCACACCTGTCAGGTTTTACAGGTGCTTTTTCATGCGATTGCAGTTCTCATGAGGCTTTGACTCAATGGCGTACCGCTCCCGAATGAACGGGCAACTGCTCTTGAGCACTATCCCATAGCGCACGCGCCAAGGAGCCTTGTCATGGAAGAACAGCTTATTCTGGTATCGCCCAAGGATCGCCAGACCGGTGTAGCCTCAAAGATGGAAGTCCATCACCAGGGACTGCGCCATCGCGCATTTTCGATTCTGCTCTTTGACTCACAAGGTCGGATGCTGATGCAGCAACGCGCGTTGGGCAAATATCATTCTGGCGGATTATGGACCAACACCTGCTGCGGGCATCCTCGCCCTGGCGAACGCACGGCCGCCGCAGCCCTGCGTCGACTGCAGGAGGAAATGGGCACGACGTGCAAACTGCAGAAAGTCGCCTCGATGCTCTATTACGAGCAAGTTTCCAATCAACTGATCGAGCATGAATTTGACCACGTGTTTGCCGGCCTCAGCCAGCTCGATCCGGTAGCCAACCCCGAGGAAGTCGAAAGTTGGGAGTGGCTGTCGCTGGAGGAGATCACCGAACGGATCGAACAGGCACCCGAGCAGTTCACAATCTGGTTTCGCCGGATGTTCGAGCAGTTCGGGACTGGGGGTGTAAGGCAATGGTTCGAGGCCGCCCGCGATGCGTCAGCGGCACGATCAATGCCTGATGCTTTTGGGAAAAACGCAAGATCACACTGGGCCGTCCCGCCGTTGTATTGTCCGGCGCCGTTTCGGATTGATACGGCACTGGCCGAAGCTGTCGAAGATCGCCTTATGCCATGGGTCAAGGAGGTCGGCATATTTGCGGGACAACTCGAAAAGGTCCGCGCCATGGGGTTCGGTCGCTTCGCCATGCTTTGCCATACCGACACTCACGATCCCGATCGCCTGCTGCTTTCGGCACAGTGCATCGCCGCCCTGTTTGCCGTGGATGATTACTACTGCGATGACGAGCGAACCGGCTCCGAACCGCGTCTGGTAGGGCCCCGACTTTCGCTGGCGCTGGCCGCACTGGAGCCGGCGCACCTGCCCTTTCGCTTTCGTTGCGGTCTTGATCAGGCACTGAACAGTGACCCGGTACTGGTTGCGCTTCGCGCCTATATGGACCGCGTTCAGGCATTCGCATCTTCCGTACAAGTGGCCAGGGTACGCCACGAAATCATCGCCATGTTTGTCACCATGACTGCCGAAGCGGCCTGGCGTCTGGAAGGATTGACCCCACCCATCTGGGAATATCTCGCTCAACGCCAGACCAACAGCTTTTTACCCTGCATGTCATTGATCGACGTGATCGGCGGATACGAACTGCCAGCACACATCTACAGCGCCCCTGCCGTGCGGCGCGTGACCACGCTGGCCGCCAGCGCCACGATCGTCGCCAACGATCTGTATTCCGCACACAAGGAAAATCAGGCCGCAATCGGCGATTTCAATCTGCCGCTGTTACTGGCTCGCGAACACAATTGCACGCCCCGACAAGCGATGATCAAGTGCGCGCACGTTCATGACGAAATCGTGCACCTGTATGAAGCGGCGGAACAAGCCGTGCTGCCGGATGCATCGCCGCTGCTGCAGCGTTTTCTGACCGGCATAAAAAGCTGGGTCTCCGGCAGTCTTGAATGGCACCGGCACAGTGGCCGCTATCACGTCTGAACGTGTCGATCTTTTCATGCATGCGGATGAACTCTCGCAGCTCGCCATGGGTCAGCTGACTGAGCCCTTAACCCAGGCATTTCGAGCATGCAGATTTCCCTCGCCCGCCAAGTGGCACTGGTCACCGGCGCCAGTTCCGGCATCGGCCATGCCGCCGCCAAAGCGCTGGCCGCTGCCGGCGCCGCCGTCGTCATTAATTACCACCGTCAGGCCGAACCTGCTCAAGCGCTGGCGCAGCAAATCATCGCCGACGGCGGTCAGGCACTGGCCATCGGCGCCGATATTTCCAAGGAAGATGAAGTCGAACGGCTGTTCGCCGAGACCCTCGAGGCCTTTGGTGCGTTGGACATTCTGGTGGCCAATTCCGGCCTGCAAAAGGACGCCGCGGCGGTGGACATGACCCTGGAAGACTGGAACACGGTGATCGGCGTCAACCTCACCGGCCAGTTCCTCTGCGCTCGCGCCGCGTTGCGGATTTTCAACCGTCAGGGCGTGCGTGAAGGCGTGTCCCGCGCCGCCGGCAAGATCATTCACATGAGTTCGGTGCATCAGCGCATCCCGTGGGCCGGGCACGTCAACTATGCGGCGTCCAAGGGCGGCGTCGATCAGTTGATGCAAACCCTCGCCCAGGAAGTCAGCCCGCAGCGCATTCGCATCAACGGCATCGCGCCGGGAGCGATTCGCACGGCGATCAACCAGGACGCCACCGAAGGCGCTGCCGGTGAAAAACTGCTGGAGCTGATTCCGTACGGGCGCATCGGCGATGTCGAGGACATCGCCAACGCGGTGGTGTTTCTCGCTTCCGACGCCGCCGATTACATCGTCGGCACCACCCTGTTCATCGACGGCGGCATGAGTCTTTATCCGGAGTTTCGCGGCAATGGCTGAGCATCATCCTGAACGACAAAGCCCGATCGACGCCCACGGCATCATCGGCGACCTGCGCAGTGCCGCGCTGGTCAACGACAGGGGCAGCGTGGATTTTTTCTGCTGGCCGGAATTCGACAGCCCGTCGATCTTCTGTTCGCTGCTCGACACGCCCGAGGCAGGGATTTTCCAGCTCGCCCCGGACTTGCCCGATGCCCGGCGCGAGCAAATCTATCTGCCGGACACCAACGTGCTGCAGACGCGCTGGCTCAGCGAACAGGCCGTGGTGGAAATCACTGACTTGCTGCCGATCGGCGACAGTGTCGATGACCTGCCGCTGCTGATGCGCCGGGTGCGGGTGGTCAGCGGTGAAGCGACCTTTCACATGCGCTGCGCGGTGCGCCATGACTACGCGCGTGCCAACACCCGCGCGCAGATGGATCAACAATCGGTGATTTTCAGCGCCGAGGGTCAGCCCTCACTGCGGCTGGTGGCGGATCAGGCGTTGCACATCGATGGCGAGTCGGCCGTTGCCTCCTTCAGTTTGAAACAGGATCAGCACGCCGAATTTGTTCTCGGTGGCGCCGACGATCCGCGTTTCAAGGATGACGGCGCGAAAATGTGCCTGGAGCGCACGTTGAAGTTCTGGCGTGACTGGATCGGCCAGTCCAACTACCGCGGGCGTTGGCGGGAGATGGTCAATCGTTCGGCACTGGCGCTGAAGTTGCTGACCTCGCGCAAGCACGGCGCGATCCTCGCCGCCGCCACCTTTGGCCTGCCGGAAACCCCCGGCGGCGAGCGCAACTGGGATTATCGCTACACCTGGATCCGCGACGCCTCCTTCACCGTCTACGCGTTCATGCGCCTGGGCTTTGTCGACGAGGCCAACGCCTACATGGGCTGGCTGCGCGGGCGGGTCAGCGATTGCCAAGGGCATTCAACCAAACTCAACATCCTCTATGCCATCGACGGTCGTCAGCAACTGCCGGAAACCGAACTCTCGCATCTCTGCGGCCATGGCGGCGCGCAACCGGTGCGCATCGGCAATGGCGCGTATGACCAGATTCAACTCGACATCTTTGGCGAGTTGATGGACGCGGTTTATCTGGTCAACAAGTACGGCGACGCGATTTCCCACCAAGGCTGGAACCATGTGCGCGAAGTGGTCGATCAGGTGTGTGAGACCTGGCAGACCACGGATGTAGGCATTTGGGAAATGCGCGGTGAGCAGCATCACTTCTTGCACTCGCGACTGATGTGCTGGGTGGCCCTGGACCGGGCGATACGACTCGCTTCGAAACGCTCGCTGCCGGCGCCGTTCGTCCAGTGGGATCAGACCCGGCAGGCGATCTACGCCGACATCTGGGACAACTTCTGGAATGAGGAGCGCGGGCATTTCGTCCAGTACAAGGGCGGCACCGCGCTCGATGGTTCGATGCTGCTGATGCCGCTGGTGCGCTTCGTCAGCGCCAAGGACCCGCGCTGGCTGTCGACCCTTGAAGCGATCGAAAAGACGCTGGTGCGCGACGGCATGGTTTATCGCTATCGCAACGATGACGCCAACATTGACGGTTTGACCGGCACCGAAGGCGCCTTTGCCGCCTGCTCGTTCTGGTACGTCGAATGCCTGGCCCGGGCCGGTCAGGTGGAAAAGGCCCATCTGGAATTCGAGCAATTGCTGCGTTATGCGAACCCGCTAGGGTTATACGCCGAAGAGTTCGACAGCCATGGCCGGCACCTGGGCAACACCCCGCAGGCGCTGACGCATCTGGCATTGATCAGTGCGGCGAGTTTTCTCGATCGGCGTTTGAGTGGGGAGAAGGGTGAGTGGCAGCCGTAATTTCGCCAGTATCTGTAGGAAATATGCCGCATCAGCACGCTTCGCTGGGCTAACCCCTACACAGAAATAAACAGAATCAGATCTCCTGGGGTGAGGGGATTTATCCCCGATGGGCTGCGCAGCGGCCCCGCTCTTTGCCTGCTTATTTGTTCAACAGTGCCGCATTGCATGGCTTTGCGACTGCTGCGCAGTCGATCGGGGATAAATCCCCTCGCCACAGTTTGGGTGGTTTGTTCCTGCTTCTTCTAAACAAAACCCAGGCAAATCCCTCCCCCGCAACCTGCACTTACACCCTGAAATACCCTGTTGCCAGCTGTTACATCCACCCCTACCATCCACCGCAACGGGCACAGCGGAGCTGTCCAATAAAACCCGAATTCAAGGAACCAGAATGACCCAGCACGTCCACCGTCCCATCGCCACGCCCCTGCGCACCGGCCTGACCCGCACCCAACTGTGGGAAGCCGCCGACAAAGGCCTGATCAAATGCTGGGAAATCGGCCGCCAGCGCGCCAGCCGCTTCCCCGACCTCGCGCAACAATGCCTCGCCGGTGAACTGCCGGTCCTCGGCTGGAAAGGGGGCGTCAGCCGCAGCCTGAAGAAAAACGAGAAATACGGTTCGCTGAAATACCTGGCGCAGTGGCAAGGATTGCGTGGCGAAGACCTGGATATTGATCTGAGTGAAGAACGCTCGATGACCTGTTCGCGGACGAAGATGCGGGTGACGTTTACCCCGGATCGGACGAAGTATTTCAATCAGGTGGCGGAAGCCGAGGCTTAAGGAGAAGCAACGATGGTCGATTTGCATCAGGAATTTAAGAGCAGCGTGTTCTTTCACCAGGCAAGAATCGAGCGGCGCTCGGTGGATGCTCTCATCGGCATCGCCGCCGGGCTTGCCGCAGACTGCACGATCAACCAGCAAGAAGCCGAGTTTCTCAGAACCTGGATTGAAACCCATTTGGTGCACCTGGACGATCCGGTTGTGAACATCCTTTACAGACGTCTTGCCGACATGCTCAGCGACGGAGTTCTGGACGCCGACGAGTCTGCGGAGCTGCTGGAAATGCTGCATCAGTTCACCGGTCTGCCAACCGCACCAACACAAACAACAAAGTTTGCCGCTCCGACCAGCCTTCCTCTCGACAACCCTGCCCCACAGTTATGCCTGGTTGATCGGGTCTTCCTGTTTACAGGCGTCATGGCCTATGGGCCACGTAAAGAATGTGAGTCGCAGATCCTCGAACGCGGCGGCCTTATTGGTGGTTCCGTCAGCAAAAAGATTCACTATTTGGTAGTGGGCAGCATTG
Organism: Pseudomonas sp. m6p; assembly: GCF_055760375.1. NCBI lineage: Bacteria > Pseudomonadati > Pseudomonadota > Gammaproteobacteria > Pseudomonadales > Pseudomonadaceae > Pseudomonas > Pseudomonas sp. m6p. Next base: position 1,276,287 of record NZ_CM147084.1, on the reverse strand, counting down.
GCAATGATCAGTGGCTTCACAGCTCTTACGGCACCAAGATCAAGAAGGCCGTTGAACTGAGAGACAGCGGCGTGCCGATTGCGATCATCAGCGAAGATCATTGGCAGAAGGTTCTGTTCGGGTAATTGCCCCCAAGGGCATCGCTGAATCTGCTTCGCCAGCACTGACCGAAAACCGCTCCCGGTACGCCTGCGGCGTCACCCCGATCGCGCGCAGAAAACTGCGGCGCAACGTTTCTTCACTGCCAAACCCGCAGTTGGCCGCAATCCGTTTCACCGGCAGCCCGGTGTCGCTGAGCAGACGGCGCGCGGTTTCGACGCGGATCAGTTCGATGGCGCGGGCCGGGGTCTGGCCGGTGTCGGCGCGGTAGTGGCGGACGAAGCTGCGTTCGCTCATGCCGGCCTGTTCGGCCAGGGTCGGGACGCCGAGGTCGCAGGTGAGGTTTTCGGCGATCCAGGCGTGCAGCTCATCAAAGCGATTGCCCTGATTCTGCAGGGCCAGGGTCACGCTGAATTGCGATTGCCCGCCCGGGCGTTTGAGGAACACCACTAAATGTCGGGCGACGTCGAGGGCGATGTCGCGGCCCAGATCTTCCTCGACCATCGCCAACGCCAGATCGATGCCGGCGGTAACGCCGGCCGAGGTCCAGACCGGGCCGTCGTTGATGAAGATCGGGTTGGCTTCGACCTGCAGCTTCGGGTGCTGCTGGGCCAGTTGTTCGCAACGGGTCCAGTGGGTGACCACGCGACGTCCGTCGAGCCAGCCGCTGGCCGCCAGTAGAAATGCCCCCGTACACACCGAGGCCACGCGTCGACATTTCGCTGCGTGCTCGCGTACCCAATCCACCAGCGACTCATCTTCGGATGCCGGATAGATCCCCCAACCACCCGCGATAATCAGCGTGTCGCTGGCGTCTTGCGGCAACGGTTCGGCGAGCACCGCCAGCCCCGCCGAGGACACCACCGCCCCGCCCTCGCGAGCAATCACCGACGGCGCATACGGCACCGGCAAGCCGCGTTGGCGGGCGATGTCGTTGGCCGAGGCGAATACTTGCAGAGGGCCGGTGACGTCGAGGATCTGCATGTTGGCGAACGCGAGTACGTGAATGGCTTTGGGCATATGGCGTAATTCGTGGGGTTATTGGCGTATACGCCAGAACCTACGCGCCTACAGTGAAGCCGTCCACCCCTCAAATGGAGAAAAACCCCATGACGTTGCAGATCGGTTTTCTGTTGTTTCCGCAGGTGCAGCAACTCGACCTGACCGGTCCCTATGACGTACTGGCCTCACTGCCGGACGTGCAGGTGCATCTGATCTGGAAAGATCTGGTGCCGATCACTGCGAGCACCGGCCTGCTGTTGAAACCGACCACCACCTTCGAGGACTGCCCGGATCTGGATGTGATCTGCATTCCCGGCGGCGCCGGGGTCGGGCCGTTGATGGAAGATGAGCAGACGCTGGGGTTCATCAAGCGTCAGGCGGCGCAGGCCAGGTATGTAACGTCGGTGTGCACCGGTTCGCTGGTGCTGGGCGCGGCGGGTCTGCTGCAAGGCAAACGCGCAACCACCCACTGGGCCTATCACGAACTGCTGCCGAAACTCGGCGCGATTGCGGTGCAGGACCGGGTGGTGCGCGACGGCAATCTGTTTACCGGTGGCGGGATTACCGCAGGCATCGACTTTGCGTTGGTGCTGGCGGCTGAACTGGTGGGGGCCGAGGCGGCGCAGTTGATTCAGTTGCAACTGGAATATGCGCCGGCGCCGCCGTTCAATTCGGGCAGTCCGGATAGCGCGCCGAGCGCGATTGTCGACGAGGCCCGCCTGCGTGCTGCGCCGTCGCTGAAATTGCGCTCGGAGATCACCGAACGCGCCGCCGCGAAACTCAACCTGCGCTGATCCTCAGCCACACACAAAACCCTGTAGGAGCTGCCGCAGGCTGCGATCTTTTGACTTTGGCTTTTCAAGATCAAAAGATCGCAGCCTGCGGCAGCTCCTACAGGGAGGATTGCGGCGTGTCATAGTTTCCCGCCACAGCTTTACTTGTCCCCACGCCCTCACCCGTGTAGAAAGCCCTTCCACAAAATTCTGCACAAGGACTTTCGATGAAGGCGTTGCCATGGCCCTATCTGGCACTTCTCAGCCTCGGTTACGGATTGGCGTTGAGTTTCGGCCAACTCGGCTGGCTGGCGCTGATCTCCTTCGGACTGTTGCTGGTGGCCGGTTTCGCCGTGCGCCAACAGCTGGTGCCGGTGGCGCGGTTGCTCGGCCACGCTGTGTTTGTTTTCCTCGCCCTGTCGCTGGCGCTGCACTGGTTGCCGGGGTTCGATAATGGCCGGGCCATCGCGAAGATGCGTTTCACCGATGACGCCGTGCCGTTCGCGATGTACCTGAATCTGGACAAACCGCTGATCGGCTTCTGGCTGCTTTTGGCCTGTCCGTGGATCGTCGCCGCCCGCTCGCTGCGTCTGACGGTATACGCCAGCGTCCTCGGCCTGATGTTGAGCGCAACCCTGGCCCTGGGTGGCGCACTGTTATTCGGGATGATTGCCTGGGCGCCGAAGTGGCCTGATCAGGCGTGGGTGTGGCTGCTGAACAATCTGCTGTTGGTGACGCTGGTCGAGGAAGCACTGTTTCGTGGCTATATACAGGGCGGTTTGAGTCGACTGTTCAAGCACCTGCCCCATGGCGACAACCTCGCTCTGCTGCTGGCGTCGCTGTTCTTTGCCCTGGCGCATGTGGGTGCCGGCTGGCACTGGGTGCTGCTGGCGGGTCTGGCGGGTGTCGGCTATGGTCTGGCCTACCGCTTTGGTGGGCTTGCGGCGGCGATCGCCACGCACTTCGGGCTGAACCTGCTGCATTTTTCGCTGTTCACCTATCCGATGCTCGCCGGTTGAAGCAAGCGCGGTTTTGCGACGCCGTGCTGATATCTGAAAAAAAACTTCAATAATTTCCTGACAGCGCCGACAACCTTTCAAAGCCTTGCGGATTGAAAAACCATGCGTAACAACCAGCCCATTACACAACGCGAACGGACTTTCCCGGCTCAGCAGCGGTTGATTTCCACAACCGACGCCAAGGGCGTGATCACCTACTGCAACGACGCTTTCGTCGAAATCAGCGGGTTTTCGCGTGAAGAACTGATCCGTGCGCCGCACAACCTGGTCCGTCATCCTGACGTGCCGGCGGCGGTGTTTTCGCACATGTGGGGCACACTGAAACAAGGCTTGCCATGGATGGGCATTGTCAAGAACCGCTGCAAATCCGGTGACCACTACTGGGTGAACGCCTACGTGACACCGGTGTTCGACGGCAATCAGGTGGTCGGTTACGAGTCGGTGCGGATCAAACCCACCGCCGAACAGATCCGCCGTGCTGAAGCGCTCTACCAACGCATCAACCAGGGCAAGTCGGCGATCCCTTCCAGCGACAAATGGCTGCCGGTGCTGCAGGACTGGTTGCCGTTCATTCTGGTCAGCCAGCTGAGCTTCGTGATCGGTGCGACGCTGAACTCGCACTGGGGCTTTGCCCTCGCGGCCGGTTTGTCGGTACCACTGGGCCTGATGGGCCTGCAATGGCAGCAACGCGGACTCAAGCGCCTGCTGCGCCTGGCCGAACAGACCACCTCCGACCCGCTGATCGCGCAGATGTACACCGACAGCCGTGGCGCCCAGGCGCGTCTGGAAATGTCGATCCTCAGCCAGGAAGCGCGCCTGAAAACCTGCCTGACCCGTCTGCAGGACACCGCCGAGCACCTGACCGATCAGGCCAAACAGTCCGACGCCTTGGCGCACAACAGCTCCAGCGGTCTGGAACGTCAGCGCGTGGAAACCGAACAGGTCGCCACCGCCGTCAACCAGATGGCCGCCACCACCCAGGAAGTGGCCAGCCACGTACAGCGCACTGCTGACGCGACACAAGAAGCCAACCGCCTGACCGGTCGCGGTCGCGACATCGCCGGGGAAACCCGCGAAGCCATCCAGCGCTTGTCCGTTGTGGTCGGCGAAACCGGCCTGACCGTCACCCAGCTGGCTAAAGACAGCGACGAAATCGGCGGCGTGGTCGACGTGATCAAAGGCATCGCCGACCAGACCAACCTGCTCGCGCTCAACGCTGCGATTGAAGCCGCACGTGCCGGCGAGATGGGCCGTGGTTTTGCCGTGGTCGCCGACGAAGTCCGCCAACTGGCACAACGCACCAGCGAATCCACCGGCCAGATCCACGCCCTGATCGCCAAGCTGCAACAAACTGCATCCAGCGCCGTACAAACCATGGAGGCCGGGCATCGCCAGGCGGAAGAAGGTGTGGCGCGGGTACTGGAAGCGGATCAGGCCCTGGTCGGCATCAGCGAAGCAGTGGCCAACATCACCGACATGACCACCCAGATCGCCGCCGCGACCGAAGAGCAAAGTGCCGTGGCCGAAGAAATCAGCCGCAACATCAGTAACATTTCGGAACTGGCGGACCAGACCTCGGAACAGGCGCATAACTCGGCGTTGTTGAGTGAAGAGCTGACCAAGACTGCCAACACGCAGTATTCGTTGGTGGAGCGGTTTAACCGCTAAAAGCAAGATCGCCGCTTCATCTGAAAACCCGGACAGCGAAAGCTTCCGGGTTTTTTATTGCTGTGCTACCTGTCAGATCTGACAGTAGACGCCCAGCTGTTCGAGCGGGTATCAAGAGAAACCGTAATTGCAGTCGGTTGTAACACCTCCCCTTACTCGAAAAGGCAGGTTTAACAATGACCACTCACACTATTTTTCTTCCGAAAATGCCACTGGTGCGCGCTGAACAATTTGAATGGAGATTGGGCGGCAAACGGAAAACAGCGGAATTCAGCTACTTCTATCAAGACGAGTTTTTGGGCAAGTTGTATTGGGCCATAAGTGGTGGAACAGGGAATTTCGACGATGAAAACTATTTTGCTTTCTCGATGACTCTGCCCTACCGATCTGATGAGACTCTCACAGGTGTTTATGACCTCAAAAAAGGGCTGACATGTGTACACAGCCATTGGATCCCTGCGCCACCGGGGTTCATCGGAATGGCTACGGTAGACGCCGACTCGGCGACCCTTAGCATCAAATATGACCCTGAAACAGACATCGCGACGGGATCATTCGAGGCCTTGTTCAAAAGTAATCGCTATCGTCTGATGCCCAAGGGGACTTTCACCATGACCCGGGTGAGACCGACTGAAGCTGGCTCACTGCAATTCCGGGCAAGCCCACCTCAACGTCCATTGAAAGAATGACTTCGTGCAAGCGCTGCCGCAGGCTGCGATCTTTTTGGCTCAAAGCCCGGACGGCGAAAGCGTCCGGGCTTTTTATTGCCAGCCTGAAACTCATGGTGCCTGGCAGACCGCTTTCGCGAGCAAGCATGCTCCCACAGTGGGATCGGGTGTCATCAGTTAGAAATTGGTCGGCTGGCAGACCGCCATCGCTGGCAGGCTGGCTCCCACACAAGAGCAAGAGCAGAACCCGCACCGCTCTTGCTCCTCACCACTCAACACGATGAGCGTTAGCTCAAGTACCGCTTTTGATCTTGATCCACGGGGCGACGTCGGAAGGCTGAGTGGAGGGATTGATCCGGGGGTGGGAGCGCAGCGACCGTTTGGCGCAGCCAAACACAGCGAGAGGAGGTGCAGCGAAGCAAACCGTAGGCGCTGCCCCCCGGATCGATCCCGCAGCGAAGGAACCCCGAGCCCCAGCGAGCGGGCCGAACGCAGGAGCAAGCCTTTTGGGTTACCTTTTCGGCGTTTGGAAAAGGTGACCCGCCGTAAGGGCGGAACCCTAAGCCGCCGTTACCGCAGCAACGGATATACACCCCCAACCAAACCTCAACGAAGAAACCCGGCGACCTTCTCCACCGCCGAAGCCAAATGGTCCGAATGCGTAAACCCCGAAACCTTCAGCGGCTTCAAATCATGATCCCCAGAGGCCAACCAAAACACCTCAATACTCGGCGATAGATCGTAAGCCTCGACAGCATCCCGATTTCCGAGAGCATCCCGCTCCCCCTGAACAATCAACGTCCGAGTCCGCAAAGCAGCCAAATGCTCAACCCGAGGTTTCTCAGGTTTCCCAACCGCATAAAACGGATATCCAAGACAGACAAGCGCATCAGCCCCCAACTCATCGGCCAAAAGACTGGCCATCCGCCCCCCCATGGACTTCCCGCCAACCGCCAAAACCCCAGCGACATGACGTCGCACTTCAGCGAACACTTCGCGCCAGCACTCAAGCAGTTTCGGCGCCGGATTCGGCGGGCGTTTACTGCCATCAACCCGACGCTGCGCCATATAAGGAAACTCAAACCGCAACACGTTCACGCCCAATCCAGCAAGGCGCCCAGCCATATCCGTCATCCAGTCACTGTCCATCGGCGCACCCGCCCCATGGGCCAGGATCAATGTCGCCGAAGCCTTGCCCGACGCAGCATCCCAAAGCCACCCATGATCCCGCACGCACTGCGCCCATTGATCCCCGTCAATACTGGCCTTGTGCTGTTTGTCCATGCTTGCCTCGCTTTTAGTCTGCCTATAACTCCAGGCGAAGGATTCGCGGCGTTTTCTGCGCGCGCTCACTTCGGCTGAACCGTGGATGGGGAACCATGAACACTTCTATCAGTACCGCCTACAACTACAAGGTGGTCCGCCAATTCGCCATTATGACGGTGGTGTGGGGCATCGTCGGCATGGGGCTCGGGGTTTTTCTCGCGGCCCAATTGGTCTGGCCTGAACTCAACTTCAATTTGCCCTGGACCAGTTTCGGCCGTCTGCGCCCGCTGCACACCAACGCGGTGATCTTCGCCTTCGGTGGTTGTGCGCTGTTCGCCAGTTCGTTCTATTCGGTGCAGCGCACCTGCCAGACGCAATTGTTCGCGCCGAAAATCGCCGCGTTCTGCTTCTGGGGCTGGCAACTGGTGATCCTGCTGGCAGCCATCAGCCTGCCGCTGGGTTACACCAGTTCCAAGGAATACGCCGAGCTGGAATGGCCGATCGACATCCTGATCACCATCGTCTGGGTCGCCTACGCCATCGTGTTCTTCGGCACGATCATGCAGCGCAAGACCAAGCACATCTATGTCGGCAACTGGTTCTTCGGCGCGTTCATCATCACCGTGGCGATCCTGCACATCGTCAACAACCTTGAGTTGCCGGTGAGCCTGACCAAGTCGTACTCGGTGTACGCCGGTGCGACCGACGCGATGGTGCAATGGTGGTACGGCCACAACGCCGTAGGCTTTTTCCTCACCGCCGGTTTCCTCGGGATGATGTACTACTTCGTGCCGAAACAGGCCGAACGTCCGGTGTATTCGTATCGCCTGTCGATCGTGCACTTCTGGGCGCTGATCACCCTGTACATCTGGGCCGGCCCGCACCACCTGCACTACACCGCGCTGCCGGACTGGGCGCAATCGCTGGGCATGGTGATGTCGCTGATTCTGCTGGCGCCGAGCTGGGGCGGCATGATCAACGGCATGATGACCCTCTCGGGCGCCTGGCATAAGCTGCGCAGCGACCCGATCCTGCGCTTCCTCGTGGTGTCGCTGGCGTTCTACGGCATGTCGACCTTCGAAGGTCCGATGATGGCGATCAAGACCGTCAACGCCCTCTCCCACTACACCGACTGGACCATCGGCCACGTTCACGCCGGCGCGCTCGGCTGGGTAGCGATGATTTCCATCGGCGCGCTGTACCACATGATCCCGAAAGTCTTCGGCAAAGAGCAGATGCACAGCATCGGCCTGATCAACGCGCACTTCTGGCTCGCGACCATCGGCACCGTGCTCTACATCGCCTCGATGTGGGTCAACGGTATCGCCCAGGGCCTGATGTGGCGCGCAGTCAACGAGGACGGCACGCTGACCTATTCCTTCGTCGAAACCCTGGTGGCCAGCCACCCAGGCTTCATCGTGCGTCTGGTGGGTGGGGCGATCTTCCTCAGCGGCATGTTCCTGATGGCTTACAACACCTGGCGCACCGTGCGGGCCTCGCAGCCTGCTGACGTCGTTGCTGCCGCGCAGATGGCCTGAGGAGTCCGCCATGAAACACGAAACGATTGAAAAGAACGTCGGCCTGCTGATGCTGCTGATGGTATTCGCCGTGAGCATCGGCGGCCTGACCCAGATCGTCCCGCTGTTCTTCCAGGACGTCACCAACAAACCGGTGGAAGGCATGAAGCCCTACACCGCGCTGCAACTGGAAGGCCGCGACATCTACATCCGCGAAGGCTGCGTCGGTTGCCACTCGCAGATGATCCGCCCGTTCCGCGCTGAAACCGAACGCTACGGGCACTACTCGGTGGCCGGCGAAAGCGTGTGGGATCACCCGTTCCTCTGGGGTTCCAAGCGTACCGGGCCGGACCTGGCCCGCGTCGGCGCGCGTTACTCGGATGACTGGCACCGCGCGCACTTGTACAACCCGCGCAACGTGGTACCCGAGTCGAAAATGCCGGCCTACCCGTGGCTGGTCACGCAAGCGGTCGACAGCAGCCACACCGAAACCAAGCTCAAGACCATGCGCACCCTCGGCGTGCCGTACACCGACGATGACATCAGCGGCGCGGTCGCCAGCCTCAAGGGCAAGACCGAGATGGACGCCCTCGTCTCCTACCTGCAAGTGCTTGGCACTGCGATCAAGAGCAAGAGGTGAGCCATGGTCATTGAAATGAGCACAGGCCTCATACGTGGCCTCGGCACGGTCGTGGTGTTCGTCGCCTTCGTCGGTCTGACCTTGTGGGTATTCAATCGCAAGCGCACCCCGGAGTTTGCCGAAGCACGTCTGCTGCCGTTCGCCGACGAGCCGCAACCCGACACTACCCCCGCATCTGAAACAAGGAGTACCCGGCCATGACCACCTTCTGGAGTACGTGGATCTGCGTACTGACCATCGGCAGCCTGATCGGCCTGACCTGGCTGCTGATCGGCACCCGCCGGGGCGAGACCAAGGGCAGCGTCGACCAGACCATGGGCCACAGCTTCGACGGCATCGAGGAGTACGACAACCCGCTGCCGCAGTGGTGGTTCATGCTGTTCGCCGGCACGCTGGTGTTTTCCGTGGGCTATCTGATCCTGTATCCGGGCCTGGGCAACTGGAAAGGCATTCTGCCCGGCTACGAGGACGGCTGGACCGGCGTCCACGAATGGGAAAAGGAAATGAGCAAGGCCGACGCCAAATTCGGGCCGATCTTCGCCAAGTTCGCCGCCATGCCGGTGGAAGAAGTGGCGAAGGATCCGCAGGCGCTGAAAATGGGTGGCCGACTGTTCGCCTCCAACTGCTCGGTGTGCCACGGTTCCGACGCCAAGGGCGCGTTCGGTTTCCCCAACCTGGCGGACAAGGACTGGCGCTGGGGCGGCAGTGCCGAGACCATCAAGACCACCATCATGGGTGGGCGGGTGGCGGCGATGCCGGCCTGGGGCGAAGTGCTCGGCGAGACAGGTGTAAAGAACGTCGCGGCGTATGTGCGTCACGAACTGGCCGGCCTGCCGCTGCCGGCCGACAGCAAGGCTGACCTGCAGGCCGGACAGCAAGCGTTCAGCACCACCTGCGTAGCCTGTCATGGGGCAACCGGCCAAGGCACTGAAGCCATGGGTGCGCCGAACCTGACGCACCCGGCCGGATTTATCTATGGCACCAGCCTGACGCAGCTTGAGCAGACCATTCGCCATGGTCGCCAAGGCCATATGCCAGCGCAAAACGAATTGCTGGGCAACGATAAAGTGCAATTGCTGGCCGCTTATGTGTACAGCCTGTCACACGGATTGAATACAGAAAAACTGATTACCGAAGACAACAAGCAATAAGTATTGCGCACACCTCTGCCGCATCGTTCTCGGTGCGGCAGCACCCCGCCCCTTTGCGACGCATTGTCGCACCCCGTCACACCCTCTCCTTTCGAATCCTCCAATTCGGGTCTACGCTTGCTCGATGCGGACTGGCCCGTGCCGGTTCCAGGTCGACCTTGAGCGATGTGTTCGACAAATCGCCTGACTGACAGGGCGCAAAGCCCGGTAGATACCGGCTGTCGCGTCGATGACCGTCCGTCACCCGATCACTGCGTTGGAACACACCTCGTTACATCTGACCTGAACCCCTCGCTTTTTTCGTCCGCTGCGACATTTTGTCCGAGGCCGATTTTGTCCTTACGCGGCGTATGGAAAGGCCGCAGAATCAGCGTTGGAAAGCATTGACCCAGGTCATGGCGCGTTGCAATGACCCCCTGCTCTCTGCATACTTGCGGCCGATTTTAATCCTAATAAAACACCCAAACCGTGGAACCTTAGAATGAGCACAGCAATCAGTCCGACTGCTTATAACTATAAGGTAGTCCGCCAGTTCGCCATCATGACGGTGGTCTGGGGGATCCTTGGCATGGGGCTTGGTGTCTTCATCGCCTCGCAACTGGTCTGGCCGGAGTTGAACTTCGGTCTGCCGTGGACGAGCTTTGGACGCCTGCGCCCGTTGCACACAAACCTGGTGATTTTCGCCTTCGGTGGTTGTGCACTGTTTGCCACTTCCTACTATGTCGTGCAGCGAACCTGCCAGACGCGACTGATCTCCGACAGCCTCGCCGCTTTCACCTTCTGGGGCTGGCAGGCGGTTATCGTCGGCGCAATCATTACCTTGCCGCTGGGTTACACCACCACCAAGGAATACGCCGAACTGGAATGGCCGCTCGCCATTCTGCTGGCCATTGTCTGGGTCTCCTACGGGCTGGTGTTCTTCGGCACCATCACCAAGCGCAAGACCAAGCACATCTATGTCGGTAACTGGTTCTACGGCGCGTTCATCGTCGTGACCGCAATGCTGCACATCGTCAACCACGCCTCCCTGCCGGTCAGCTTCTTCAAGTCCTACTCCGCCTATTCGGGCGCGACCGATGCGATGATCCAGTGGTGGTACGGTCACAACGCCGTGGGCTTCTTCCTGACCACCGGCTTCCTCGGGATGATGTACTACTTCGTGCCGAAACAGGCCGAACGTCCGATCTACTCCTATCGCCTGTCGATCGTGCACTTCTGGGCGCTGATCACCCTGTATATCTGGGCCGGCCCGCACCACCTGCACTACACCGCACTGCCGGACTGGGCACAATCGCTGGGCATGGCGATGTCGATCATCCTGCTGGCACCAAGCTGGGGCGGCATGATCAACGGCATGATGACCCTGTCGGGTGCCTGGCATAAGCTGCGCACCGACCCGATCCTGCGCTTCCTTGTGGTGTCGCTGGCGTTCTACGGCATGTCGACCTTCGAAGGTCCGATGATGGCGATCAAGACCGTCAACTCGCTCTCGCACTACACCGACTGGACCATCGGCCACGTACACGCCGGCGCGCTCGGCTGGGTAGCGATGATCTCGATCGGCGCGATCTACCACATGATCCCGAAACTGTTCGGTCGTGCGCAAATGCACAGCGTCGGCCTGATCAACGCGCACTTCTGGCTCGCGACCATCGGCACCGTGCTCTACATCGCCTCGATGTGGGTCAACGGCATCACTCAGGGTCTGATGTGGCGTGCAATCAACGATGACGGCACCCTCACCTACTCGTTCGTCGAGGCGCTGCAGGCCAGCCACCCGGGCTACATCGTCCGTGCCCTGGGCGGTGCATTCTTCGCCAGCGGCATGTTCCTGATGGCTTACAACGTCTGGCGCACCGTGCGCGCCTCGAACCCGGTTGAAGCCGAAGCCGCCGCCCAGATCGCTGTCGTTGGAGCTCACTGATGAAGCATGAAGCTGTCGAGAAGAATATTGGCCTGCTGGCCTTCTTCATGGTTATCGCCGTCAGCATTGGCGGCCTGACCCAGATCGTTCCGCTGTTCTTCCAGGACGTCACCAACAAGCCGGTCGAAGGCATGAAGCCGCGCTCGGCACTGGAACTGGAAGGCCGCGACGTCTATATCGCCAACGGTTGTGTCGGCTGCCACTCGCAGATGATCCGTCCGTTCCGCGCCGAAACCGAACGCTACGGCCACTACTCGGTCGCCGGTGAAAGCGTGTGGGACCACCCGTTCCTGTGGGGTTCCAAACGTACCGGTCCGGACCTGGCTCGCGTGGGCGGTCGTTACTCCGATGACTGGCAGCGTGCGCACCTGTACAACCCGCGCAACGTGGTGCCTGAGTCGAAAATGCCGGCTTACCCGTTCCTCGTGGAAAACAAGCTCGACGGCAAAGACACGGCCAGGAAAATGGAAGTGTTGCGCACGCTCGGCGTCCCTTACACCGACGAAGACATCGCCGGTGCAAAAGAGGCCGTGAAGGGCAAAACCGAAATGGACGCGCTGGTGGCCTACCTTCAGGGCCTGGGCACCATCATCAAAAGCAAACGGTGATTCTTCATGGATATCGGGATGATTCGCGGCCTGGGCACCGTTGTCGTGATGGTGGCCTTCATCGGTTTGGCGTTGTGGGTGTTCAGCCCCAAGCGCAAGTCGGAGTTTGAAGACGCAACCTTGCTGCCTTTTGCGGATGATCCCGAAGCCATCAAGCACGTCGAGCAAGCTTCTAGGAGTAACAAAGAATGACTACATTCTGGAGTCTGTACGTCACAGTCCTCAGTCTCGGTACGATCTTTTCCCTGACCTGGCTGCTGCTGTCGACCCGCAAGGGCCAGCGCAGCGAGCAGACGGAAGAGACCGTGGGCCACTCCTTCGACGGGATCGAGGAGTACGACAACCCGCTGCCGAAATGGTGGTTCATGCTGTTCGTGGGCACCATCGTGTTCGCTCTCGGTTATCTGGTGCTGTACCCGGGTCTGGGCAACTGGAAAGGCCTGCTGCCGGGCTACAACTACCTCGATAACGACAAGCAGACCGCGTTCGCCAACGGCCAGACCGGCTGGACCGGCGTGCACGAGTGGGAAAAGGAAATGGCCCGCTCGGACGCCAAGTTCGGTCCGATCTTCGCCAAGTTCGCGGCAATGCCAATCGAGGAAGTCGCCAAGGATCCACAAGCACTGAAGATGGGCGGTCGCCTGTTCGCCTCCAACTGCTCGGTGTGCCACGGCTCCGACGCCAAAGGCGCCTATGGCTTCCCGAACCTGACCGACGCCGACTGGCGCTGGGGCGGCGAGCCGGAAACCATCAAGACCACCATCATGGGCGGTCGACACGCGGTGATGCCGGCCTGGGCCGACGTCATTGGCGAGCAAGGCGTCGCCGATGTCGCCGCCTTCGTGGTGACCCAGCTTGATGGCCGCAAACTGCCGGAAGGCACCAAGGCTGACCCGGCCAACGGCCAGAAACTGTTCGCCGCCAACTGCGTGGCCTGCCACGGACCGGAAGGCAAAGGCACCCCGGCGATGGGCGCACCGAACCTGACCCACCCGGCCGCGTTCATCTACGGTTCGAGCTTCGCCCAACTGCAGCAGACCATCCGTTACGGCCGTCAGGGCCAGATGCCTGCGCAGGAACAACTGCAAGGCAACGATAAGGTGCACTTGCTGGCGGCGTATGTTTACAGCCTGTCTCACGGTGACAAACCCGCTGAAGCCGAGGCCCAATAAGGCCTAACGCCTGACGCAAAATAAAGCCCCCACCAGTGTTCTGGCGGGGGCTTTTTTATGGGCGACTGGCCCAGATCGATTTCACCGGTACTGTGGCCACCGGTTGACGATGGCGCCACTGATTACCCTCGACCAGACTCACCTCAAGTTGTTTGCGGTCTTTGGAAAAGCTGGCCGTCAGGTACGTCTGTTGAGAGGCCGCACCGCTGAGGAACATCGGCACACTGCCCATGTAGGTCTGGCTGCCACCCTCGCCATGGTAATGACCAGCAAATATCGCCGTCACCTGATACTTTTCAAGCATTTCGCGAAAGCGCTTCTGTTGCTCCCAACTGCCTGCCCAGTCATAGGGTTTGTGCATATTGATAATGATCGCGTAGCCCTGCGCTCGCGCTATTCGCAAATCATTTTCCAGCCAGTCCAGTGACTGTTTGATGTCGAACGAGGTCGGATTCAGCGCATGGGAAATCTTCACCTGGTAAGTCGGCTCATTGTTCAACTGCACCAGATGTACTTCACCAATATTCTTTGAATACGCCAGACTGCCGAGATAGTGCTTATTCAAAAAGCTGCCACTCACTTCAAGATCAAACTTATCGACTTTACCCTCGTGATGATCACGATAATCGACAATACTGCCCGCCGCGCAACTCTCACTGAAACAGTCATTCACGTTGTTCTGGTAATCATGATTACCCAGCCCATAGAGAAATTGATCGCCAAAGTGTTTGTTCAGCATCGTCTTCATGAAGGAGCGCTGCCAGCCATGGCCGAACGCAGTGATGTCGCCGTTGATCATCAACGGCACGGCGGCCTGGCCGCCCATTTCGTTGCGAAACTGCGCAATACTCGCAAACTGGCTCTCGACCAGCCATTTCGAGCGTTTTTCAAAGTCCGCGCTCGGCTCATCTTCACCACTGTCCGATTTTTCCGTCCACGGGTATTGCGGGTCCGAGGCAAATACCATGTGCAGCGGAACACCTTCATTGGCACTGGCGAAATAACTCAGCGATAACAGGCACAGACAAGCGAAAAGCTCTTTAACTTCCTTGATTTTCATAACACTCCATTATTCCGTTAACTTTCAAAACACGAACATGCAACTAGCATGATGCAGAACAGACACCAAACTATTCGAAATCAATAAAAAATTAAAAGCTTTCAATTAACTAATGATATTTCTACGGCATGGACATAGCCGTTGAAATTAATACTTTGAGACACATGCCTGATGGACTCGTTTCAGCTTGCTCTGTAGGGTCTGCCAAAGGCCCGGTGACCCGCATCGGAGCCACTTCAAGGATGAAGCCGCTATGTTGAATGACGACAAAACCTGTCTCCTGGTTGATCAGCCTCTTACTGAATCTGATCTTCCAACCGAATCATCGGAAAAAACCGTGGAAACCATTACCGCGACATTCGACAGTCCGTCACAACCCGATTCCAAAAGCACCACAAAACGCCATCGAAATACCGGCAGTCTCGATAGCCTGGGCGGCGGCAGGCTGCCCTGAGTCTTGAAGCCACGTCAGTATCAACCTGAGCCGGCCTGCGCCTTGTGCGAGGTTGGCTCGACTAATGCCAGCCACGGACCGACCAACGGACCGCTGAGTCCTGTCTTCCTCGATTGCCGCCCCCAAGGCGAAGTAGTAACGTTGCTACATCTGTATTGCGAGAGGTCAACCATGATGGCAATCACCACCATCTCCAGTCGTGAATTCAACCAGGACACCAGCAGCGCCAAAAAGGCTGCGCGTCTGGGTCCAGTGATCATCACCGACCGTGGCAAGGCCTCTCATGTCCTTTTGAGCATTGAGGAATATCAGAAACTGAGCGGCGCAAACACAAGCATTGTCGATTGGTTGGTCATGCCGGAGGCTGCCGACATCGATTTCGAAACCGAGCGCGCAGTCATCATTCATCGTCCCGTGGACCTGTCCTGATGTATTTACTCGACACCAATGTGATTTCCGAACTTCGCAAGCCGCAAGCCGATGCCAATGTGGTCAGTTGGGCCAAAGGCGTCATCGCCCCGCGTCTGTACATTTCCGCCATTACTCTGAAAGAACTGGAAACCGGAGTCCTGCGAATGGAACGGCGCGATCCTGCTCAAGGAAAGCTGTTGCGCAGTTGGCTGACGCGTCACGTCATGCCCGCATTCGAAGCCCGAATCCTGCCGGTTGATGCTGCAGTAGCGCTGCGTTGTGCCAGCCTGCATGTGCCCGACCAGGCCAATGAAAGCGATGCATTGATCGCTGCCACGGCCCTGGTGCATGGACTCACGGTGGTCACGCGCAATGTCGATGATTTCCGCTCGAGCGGCGTCGCCCTGATCAATCCGTGGGAACAATGAATTAGCCGCCACTGCAAAACCGTCCATACTCAACAAGTCAATTGATCTGCATCAGGCTTTGCTGCATTCGCTACACCAATAATGCTTTTTTCCCAACGCGACCAAAGGTCGCACCATTGAGTTAGAGCGACAGGCGTATCATTGCGCCACTGCAACACCCCTTTCTGACCGCGGTCGGCACGTATCGACCGAGGCATTTGTCCACTGCCGTGGGATGCAATGATGAGCAACCAGATTCCGGTACACGACGTCACACCGCCGAGCAAAAACGCGAACAACAGCGTCGACCTTTACGCCTCTCGAGAAAAAATCTACACCCGTGCTTTCACTGGCCTGTTCCGCAATCTGCGGATGATGGGCGGCGCTGCGCTGTTCCTGTTGTATTTCGGTACGGTGTGGCTGAACTGGGGCGGGCATCAGGCGGTGTGGTGGAACCTGCCGGAACGCAAGTTTTTCATCTTCGGCGCCACGTTCTGGCCGCAGGACTTCATCCTGCTGTCTGGCCTGCTGATCATTGCCGCGTTCGGCCTGTTCTTCATCACCGTTTACGCCGGCCGGGTCTGGTGCGGCTACACCTGCCCGCAAAGCGTGTGGACGTGGATTTTCATGTGGTGCGAGAAAGTCACCGAAGGCGACCGCAACCAGCGTATCAAGCTCGATAAAGCGCCAATGAGCGGCAACAAGTTCCTGCGCAAGCTCGCCAAACATTCGCTGTGGCTACTGATCGGTTTCGTCACTGGCATGACCTTCGTCGGCTACTTCTCGCCGATCCGCGAACTGGTGTTCGATTTCTTCACTGGCCAGGCCGATGGCTGGTCGTATTTCTGGGTCGGTTTCTTCACCCTCGCCACCTACGGCAACGCCGGCTGGCTGCGCGAACAGGTGTGCATCTACATGTGCCCCTATGCGCGCTTCCAGAGCGTGATGTTCGACAAGGACACCCTGATCGTGTCCTACGATCCGCGTCGCGGCGAAAGCCGCGGCCCGCGCAAGAAAGGTGTCGATTACAAGGCCATGGGCCTGGGCGATTGCATTGACTGCACCATGTGCGTCCAGGTGTGTCCGACCGGTATCGACATCCGTGACGGCTTGCAGATCGAATGCATCGGTTGCGCCGCGTGCATCGACGCCTGCGACGCGATCATGGACAAGATGGACTACCCGCGCGGCCTCATCAGTTACACCACCGAACACAACCTCTCGGGCCAGAAAACCCATAAACTGCGGCCACGCCTGATCGGCTATGCGGTGGTGCTGCTGGCGATGATCAGCCTGCTGGTGACCGCATTCTTCATGCGCTCGCTGGTCGGTTTCGACGTCAGCAAGGACCGCGTGCTGTACCGCGAGAACGCCGAAGGCCGGATCGAAAACGTCTACAGCCTGAAGATCATGAACAAGGATCAGCGCGACCACACCTACGTGCTGGAGGCCGCCGGCCTGCCGGATCTGCGCCTGCAAGGCAAACGCGAGATCAAGGTCCCGGCCGGCGAAATCTTCAGCATGCCGGTGGAGTTGTCGAGCGCACCGGAACAATTGCCGTCGAGCACCAACGAGGTGAAATTCATCCTCAAGGACGCCGACGACGACAGCGTCCACGTTGAAGCCAAGAGCCGATTCATCGGCCCACAAACCCGTTGAGAGAACTGAACATGCCCGCCGCAAACGCCGCAAGCCCTTGGTACAAGCACCTCTGGCCATGGATCATCATCGGAATCCTGGCCTGCTCGGTGACGTTGACCCTGTCAATGGTGACCATTGCGGTGAACAACCCGGACAACCTGGTCAACGACAACTACTACGAGGCTGGCAAAGGCATCAACCGCTCGCTGGACCGTGAACTGTTGGCGCAGGAGTTGAAGATGCGCGCCAACGTCCATCTGGATGAACTCACCGGCGAAGTCGACCTGCGCCTGAGCGGTGACAGCCAGCCGAAAACCCTGGAACTGAACCTGATCTCGCCGACCCAGCCGGAGAAGGATCGCAAGATTGTCCTGACCCGCAGCGAAACCGAAGCTGGCCGTTACATCGGCCAGTTGGGCGACAAGGTCGAAGGTCGGCGTTTTGTCGAATTGCTGGGCACTCAGGACGACCACGTGTGGCGCATGTTCGAAGAAGAACAGGTCAGCCATGACAAGGATCTGCTGCTCGGTGACGAACCGCTGCAGGGCGCTGAAGACCAGAAGAAGTAAACCGAACCCTGTAGGAGCTGCCGCAGGCTGCGATCTTTTGATCTTGCTTTCAAAAACAAAATCAAAAGATCGCAGCCTGCGGCAGCTCCTACAAGGATGGTGTTGATTCAGCAGTATTAGCGAATATTCGATGACCACCCCACTCCCCTGCTACCACTGCGCCCTGCCCGTTCCGTCGGGCAGTCGCTTTACCGCCGTCGTGCTCGGGGAGTCCCGCGAGTTCTGCTGCCCCGGCTGTCAGGCCGTGGCCGAAGCCATCGTCGCCGGTGGTCTGGAAAGCTATTACCAGCATCGCAGCGAAGCCTCGGCCAACCCCGAAGCCTTGCCGGTGCAATTGACCGATGAATTGGCGCTGTACGACCGCGCCGACGTGCAAAAATCCTTCGTCCGTCACGCGGGCGAACTCGCCGAAACCACGCTGTTGATGGAAGGCATCAGTTGCGCCGCCTGCGGCTGGCTGATCGAGAAACACCTGCGCACCCTGCCGGCAGTGGCCGAGGCGCGACTGAATCTGTCCAACCATCGCCTGCATGTGCAATGGGCCGACGCGCAATTGCCGCTGAGCCAGATCCTCGCCGAGCTGCGCCACATCGGTTACGTCGCCCACCCGTATCAGGCCGACCGCGCCAGCGAGCAACTGGCCAGCGAAAATCGCCTCGCGTTGCGCCAGCTCGGCGTCGCCGGATTGCTGTGGTTTCAGGCAATGATGGCGACCATGGCCACCTGGCCGGAATTCAACATCGACCTCAGCCCCGAATTGCACACGATCCTGCGCTGGGTCGCGCTATTTCTCACAACACCGATCGTGTTCTATAGCTGCGCGCCGTTCTTCAAGGGCGCGATGCGCGATCTGCGCACCCGCCACCTGACCATGGACGTCTCGGTGTCGCTGGCCATCGGCAGCGCCTACATCGCCGGGATCTGGACCTCGATCACCGGCGTCGGTGAGCTGTATTTCGATGCGGTCGGGATGTTTGCGCTGTTCCTGCTCGCCGGGCGTTATCTGGAACGCCGTGCCCGCGAACGCACCGCCGCCGCCACCGCGCAGCTTGTAAACCTGCTGCCGGCCTCGTGCCTGCGTCTCGACACCGACGGCCAGAGCGAACGCATCCTGCTCAGCGAACTGCGCCTGGGTGACCGGGTGCTGGTGCAACCAGGTTCGATCCTGCCGGCGGATGGCAGGATTCTCGATGGCCAGTCAAGCATCGACGAATCGCTGCTGACCGGCGAATACCTGCCGCAACCGCGCACGCTGGGCGATGCGGTCACCGCGGGCACGCTGAATGTCGAAGGCGCGCTCACCGTCGAAGTACTGGCACTGGGTCAGGACACACGCCTGTCGGCCATCGTCCGCCTGCTCGATCGCGCCCAGGCGGAAAAACCGCGCCTGGCGGAAATCGCCGACCGCGCGGCGCAGTGGTTCTTGCTGTTGTCGCTGATTGCGGCAGCGGCCATCGGCCTGTTGTGGTGGGAACTGGATGCGTCGCGGGCGTTCTGGATCGTCCTGGCGATGCTGGTCGCGACCTGCCCTTGCGCGCTGTCGCTGGCAACCCCGACGGCGTTGACCGCCGCCACCGGCACCCTGCACAAACTCGGCCTGTTGCTGACGCGCGGGCATGTGCTGGAAGGCCTGAACCAGATCGACACGGTGATCTTCGACAAGACCGGCACACTCACCGAAGGCCGCCTGGTCCTGCGCTCGGTTCGCCCGCTGGGCACACTCAGCAGCGACCAGTGCCTGAGCCTTGCCGCCGCCCTGGAAAACCGTTCGGAACACCCGATTGCCCGCGCCTTCGGTCGTGCGCCACTGGCCGCCGAGGAAGTGCACAGCACGCCGGGGCTTGGGCTAGAAGGATTGGTCGACGCACAGCGCTTGCGCATCGGTCAGGCCGAATTCGTCTGCGACCTCAGCGGCGCGCCTGTGCCGGCGATGCCGGATGAACCGGGCCAATGGCTGCTGCTTGGAGACGATCAAGGGCCGCTGGCATGGTTCGTCCTCGACGATCGCCTGCGTGACGATGCGCCCGCCCTGCTCGCCGCGTGCAAGGCGCGTGGCTGGCGCACATTGCTGCTGTCTGGCGACAGCTCGCCGATGGTCGCCAGCGTCGCCGCCGAACTGGGCATCGACGAGGCCCGTGGCGGTTTGCGTCCGGACGACAAACTGCACGTGCTGCAGCAGCTGCATCAACAAGGACGCAAGGTGTTGATGCTCGGCGATGGCGTGAACGACGTGCCGGTGCTGGCCGCTGCCGACATCAGCGTGGCCATGGGTTCGGCCACCGATCTGGCGAAAACCAGTGCCGACGCGGTGCTGCTGTCCAACCGCCTCGACGCGCTGGTGCAAGCCTTTACCTTAGCGCGCAGAACCCGCCGGGTAATCATCGAGAACCTGCTGTGGGCGGCGCTGTACAATGGCCTCATGTTGCCGTTCGCCGCCCTCGGCTGGATCACCCCGGTGTGGGCCGCCGTCGGCATGTCGATCAGTTCGTTGACCGTGGTGCTCAACGCCCTGCGCCTGACTCGCCTGCCGAGCACGCCGGTTGTCGGCACCCGTTCAGAAACCCGCCCGTTGCCGGCTTGAGCCGTGCGGGCCTGGAGTACCGATGCCAGCTCTTTACGTGATGATCCCCGCCGCCCTGCTGATCGTGGCCATCGCTGTGTACATCTTCTTCTGGGCGGTGGACAGTGGTCAGTACGACGACCTTGATGGCCCGGCCCACAGCATCCTGTTCGATGATCAGGACCCGAACCACACCGCCGCCGTCGACGAAGCCAAATCCGACCAGCCGCAGGACAAGGCGCCACCCCATGCTTGAGCTGGCGCCTCTCCTGGTTTCCGCGCTGATCCTTGGCCTGCTCGGTGGCGGGCATTGCCTGGGCATGTGCGGCGGCCTGATGGGCGCGCTGACCCTGGCGATTCCCAAGGAACAACGCAGCCGACGCTTTCGTCTGCTGCTGGCGTACAACCTCGGACGGATCCTCAGTTACGCGACGGCCGGTTTGCTGATCGGGCTGGCTGGCTGGGCGGTGGCAAACAGTCCGGCGGCGATGTTCATGCGTATTCTCGCCGGGTTGCTGCTGATTGCCATGGGCCTGTATCTGGCCGGCTGGTGGAGCGGCCTGACCCGTATCGAAAGCCTCGGCCGTGGCTTGTGGCGTTACATTCAGCCGGTGGCCAACCGCTTGCTGCCGGTGTCGAGTTTGCCCCGCGCCCTGCTGCTCGGCGCACTGTGGGGCTGGCTGCCGTGCGGACTGGTTTACAGCACGCTGCTGTGGTCGGCGAGCCAGGGCAATGCGCTGGACAGTGGGTTGTTGATGCTGGCGTTCGGGCTGGGCACTTGGCCGGTGCTACTCGCCACCGGACTGGCTGCCGAGCGGGTGACGGCGTTGCTGCGTAAACGCAGTGTGCGCGTGGCCGGTGGCTTGCTGGTGATTCTGTTCGGGATCTGGACCCTTCCTGGCCCCCACCAACATTGGCTGATGGGTCACTGATCCGATCAAAGCCCTGAGAAGATCCATTGTGGTGAGGGGATTTATCCCCGATGGGGTGCGAAGCGCCCCTGCATTCTTCCATTCATACATTGCAAACAGGTTTACGACTGCTTCGCAGTCGATCGGGGATAAATCCCCTCACCACAAAGCAGTCACTACCAATCCGCCGTTGATGCAAATCAAGAGCCCCGTCGCCGCACCCCGATAGACTCGCCACACTGCCAGCCTATCCGGGGGAATGCCCGCATGCTCGACGCCATTCGTTGGGACACTGATCTGATCCGCCGCTACGACCTGGCGGGGCCGCGCTACACCTCGTATCCGACCGCCGTGCAATTCAACAGCCAGGTCGGCACCTTCGACCTGTTTCACGCCCTGCGCGAAAGTCGCAAGGCGCTGCGCCCATTGTCGCTGTATGTGCATGTGCCGTTCTGCGCGAATATTTGCTACTACTGCGCCTGCAACAAGGTCATCACCAAGGATCGCGGGCGGGCACAGCCTTATCTGCAACGCCTGGAACAGGAAATCCAGTTGATTGCCTGTCACCTGGAACCGGCACAGAAAGTCGAGCAGTTGCACTTCGGCGGCGGCACCCCGACCTTCCTCAGCCATGACGAGCTGCGGCAGTTGATGGCGCACCTGCGCAAACACTTCAATCTGCTGGATGATGACTCCGGCGACTACGGCATCGAGATCGACCCGCGCGAGGCCGACTGGTCGACCATGGGCCTGCTGCGTGAACTGGGTTTCAACCGGGTCAGCATCGGCCTGCAAGACCTCGATCCGGCGGTGCAACGGGCGGTCAATCGCCTGCAGAGCCTGGAAGAAACCCGTGCAGTGATCGACGCGGCGCGCACCCTGCAATTTCGCTCGATCAACATCGACCTGATCTACGGCCTGCCGAAGCAAACTCCGGAGAATTTCGCGCGTACCGTCGAGGAAGTCATCAGCCTGCAACCGGACCGGCTCTCGGTATTCAACTATGCGCACCTGCCGGAGCGCTTCATGCCACAGCGGCGGATCAACAGCCACGAGCTGCCAAGCCCTGCGCAAAAACTGCAAATGCTCCAGCGCACCATCGAACAACTGACCGCCGCCGGTTATCGCTACATCGGCATGGATCACTTCGCCCTGCCCGACGATGAGTTGGCGATTGCCCAAGAAGAACAGACCCTGCAGCGCAACTTCCAGGGCTACACCACTCACGGCCATTGCGACTTGATTGGTCTGGGGGTGTCGGCGATCAGTCAGATCGGCGATCTCTACTGCCAGAACAACAGCGATCTGAACCAGTACCAGAACACCCTCGCCGCCGCGCAACTGGCGACCAGCCGGGGCTTGGTGTGCAATGCCGACGATCGCCTGCGCCGCGCGGTGATCCAGCAACTGATCTGCAATTTCAGCCTGGAATTCGCCGAAATCGAGCAAGCGTTCAACATTGATTTTCAGGGTTATTTCGGCGCGCTGTGGCCGCAACTGCAGGGCATGGCCAACGACGGGCTGATCAAGCTGGAGCGCGAGCGCATCGAAGTGTTGCCGGCCGGACGCCTGCTGGTGCGTTCGGTGTGCATGGTGTTCGACGCGTACCTGGAACAACAGAACCGCCAGCGCTTCTCGCGGGTGATCTGAAACGTCCTGCTCATGAAACCGATGTATCGCGAATGCCCCGTGTCTTTGTTTGCCCTGCGGCCTTATGCCCGCAGGGCAATCTCGCCCCAGACTGGCCTGAATGTCCTCCCGTGGGTTACCCTTACGGCTTATGTGTGTTTTCCCACAAGGATTTAAGAAATGTCCGAGCCAGTCAAACTGCGCGCTCACAACCAGGCCCATTGCAAGGATTGCAGCCTGGCCCCTCTCTGCCTGCCACTTTCTCTGAATCTGGAAGACATGGATGCGCTGGACGAAATCGTTAAACGTGGTCGCCCGTTGAAAAAGGGTGAGTTCCTGTTCCGCCAGGGTGACACCTTCGATTCCGTTTATGCAGTACGCTCCGGCGCCCTGAAGACCTTCAGCCTGAGCGACACCGGCGAAGAACAGCTCACCGGTTTCCACCTGCCGAGCGAACTGGTCGGTCTGTCCGGCATGGACACCGAGAAACATCCAGTGTCGGCCCAAGCGCTGGAAACCACCTCGGTCTGTGAAATCCCTTTCGAACGCCTCGACGAACTGGCCCTGCAACTGCCGCAGCTGCGCCGGCAGCTGATGCGGGTGATGAGCCGCGAGATCCGTGACGATCAGCAAATGATGCTGTTGCTGTCGAAGAAAACCGCCGACGAGCGCATCGCCACGTTCCTGGTCAACCTGTCGGCCCGCTTCCGCGCTCGCGGTTTCTCGGCCAACCAGTTCCGCCTGAGCATGTCGCGCAACGAAATCGGCAATTACCTGGGCCTGGCGGTGGAAACCGTGTCCCGGGTATTCACCCGCTTCCAGCAGAACGAACTGATCGCCGCCGAGGGCAAAGAGATCCACATCCTCGACCCGATCCAGCTCTGTGCCCTGGCCGGCGGCTCGCTCGAAGGCTGATCTCGATCCGCGGTTGAGCGAAGCGTTTCAGCCGCGGGTATACTGCGCCGTTTGCAGCCCTGCCAGGACACCTCGACGATGGTCTTCGACTCCTTCGACATCAAATCCCTGATCCGCCCCGTGATCGACTTCCCGAAACCGGGCGTGATCTTTCGCGACATCACCCCGCTGTTCCAGTCGCCCAAGGCCCTGCGCCTGGTGATGGACAGCTTCGCCCACCGCTATGTGGAAGCCGACTTCACCCACATCGGCGCGATGGATGCGCGCGGCTTCCTGATCGGTTCGGTGCTGGCCTACCAGTTGAACAAACCGCTGGTGCTGTTCCGCAAGCAGGGCAAACTGCCGGCGGACGTGTTGGCCGAAGGTTACGCGACCGAATACGGCGAAGCGTTCCTTGAAGTCCACGCCGACAGCCTGTGCGAAGGTGATTCGGTGGTGATGTTCGATGACCTGATTGCCACCGGTGGCACGCTGATCGCAGCGGCCAACCTGATTCGCCGCATGGGCGCGCGGGTGCATGAGGCAGCGGCGATCATTGATCTGCCGGAGCTGGGCGGTTCGCAGCGTCTGGAAGATATGGGCATCCCTACCTTCTGCCTGACGCAGTTTGCTTTGACCGATAAATAGTAAAGATCAAAAGATCGCAGCCTTCGGCAGCTCCTACAAGGGATGTGCGTTTCCCTGTAGGAGCTGCCGAAGGCTGCGATCTTTTGCTTTTAAAGCCCCATCTGCTTGCTGATGATCTCGTTCATCACCTCCCGTGTCCCGCCGCCGATCGACAGAATGCGGTTATCCCGATACAGCCGCTCCACAAGACTTTCGCGCATGAAACCCAGGCCACCAAGAATCTGCACCGCCTCGCTGGTGATCCGGTCCGAGGTGTCCGTGGCGACGTTCTTGGCCATGGAAATCTCCTTGATCACGCTCTGCCCCGCCGCCATTTTCGCCGCTTGCCGATAGGTGAACTCGCGCGATACTTCCAGCGCCGTGGCCATTTCGGCCAACCGATGTTTGATCACCTGAAACTTGCCGATCGGCTTGCCGAATGCTTCACGCTCGCGCGCCCATTTCAGCGCTTCTTCGAGCGCGAGCTGCGAGGTCATGTTGGCCATCAGCGCCAGCGCCAGTCGTTCACTCTGGAAATTGCCCATGATGCAGGCGAAGCCCATGTTCTCGGCGCCGATCAGATTGCCCACAGGCACCCTGCAATCGTCGAAGAACAGCTCAGCGGTGTCCGAGGCCCACCAGCCCATTTTTTTCAACTGGCGGCCGACGGTGAAGCCGGGGGTGCCCTTCTCGATCAACAGCAGGCTGATGCCGCCGAAACCCGGCGCTCCGGTGCGCACGGCGACGGTATAGAAGTCGGCGCGTACGCCACTGGTAATGAAGGTCTTGCTGCCGCTGACCCGGTAGACGTCGCCGTCACGCACGGCGCGGGTTTGCAGGCTGGCAACGTCGGAACCACCGCCGGGTTCGGTAATCGCCAACGCACTGATTTTCTCGCCGCTGAGCACTTGCGGCACGACGCGCTCGCGCACTTCGGGCCGGGCCCATTTGACGATCGGTGGCAGGCCGATATCCAGCGAGCCGAGGCCGGCAACCAGACCACCGGAACCGCAGCGCATCAGTTCTTCGCTGGCGGCAACCTTGGCGAACAGATCACCTTCGTGGCTGCCACCCAGCGCTTCGGGAAAACCGATGCCAAGAATCCCCGCCGCCCCGGCCTTCAGGTACAGCTCACGGGGAAAGCCTTCGGCTTCTTCCCACGCATCGACGTCCGGCAGGATCTCGCGCTCGACGAAACGTCTGACGCTGTCGCGGACCATTTGGTGGCTGGGGTCGAAGTATTCCTGGAAGGCAGGCATCGGCGAACTCCATCGAAGGATTGGCCGACGTTAACCGAGCGCTTGCTTGGTTTTCAACACAATTGTGTGAATCAGCCAAATCGAGGTGCGCCCATCGCTGGCAAGCCAGCTCCCACAGGTTTCTTTAGTGTGCACAACATTTGTGAACGACCGAAATCACTGTGGGAGCTGGCTTGCCAGCGATGGGGCCAGATCAGGCGATACACCTGTCAGAGGGAAATCGGTTTACGCCCTGCAAACGAATGCGCCAGCGTCCCGCCATCCACCAACTCCAGCTCACCACCCAGCGGCACACCGTGGGCAATCCGCGAGGCGATCAGGCCTTTGTTGGCCAGAAGCTGGGCGATGTAATGCGCGGTCGCCTCACCTTCCACCGTCGGGTTGGTGGCGAGGATGACTTCGGTAAAGGTGCCGGCCTCTTCAATGCGCGCCATCAACTGCGGAATACCGATGGCTTCCGGCCCCAGACCATCGAGCGGCGACAGGTGGCCCTTGAGCACGAAGTAGCGTCCACGGAAACCGGTCTGCTCCACCGCATACACATCCATCGGCCCCTCCACTACGCACAGCAGCGTGTCGTCGCGGCGCGTGTCAGCGCATTGTGGGCACAGATCGTCTTCGGTCAGCGTGCGGCACTGACGGCAGTGCCCCACCCCTTCCATGGCCTGGCTCAAGGCCTGGGCCAGGCGCGTGCCGCCGCTGCGGTCACGCTCGAGCAACTGCAACGCCATGCGCTGGGCGGTTTTCTGACCCACGCCGGGCAAGGTGCGCAGGGCGTCGATCAGTTGGCGAATCAAAGGGCTGAAGCTCATGGGTAAAAAGTCCGACAAAACAACGAGACGCGGTTTATACCCGCGCCTCTGGCCAGCGTCAAATGCTCAGTCCTGGGCAACCTTCACCACCAGTTTGCCGAAGTTGCGTCCCTCCAGCAGACCGATAAACGCCTCGGGTGCCTGCTCCAGACCTTCCACCACGTCTTCGCGGAATTTCACCTTGCCGTCGCGCACCCACGGCACCATGTGGCTGATGAACTCCGGCTGACGGTCGCCATAGTCATCAAACACGATGAAGCCCTGAATCCGCACACGCTTGGTCAGCAACGTACGCTGCAGCATTGGCAGACGATCCGGGCCCTGCGGCGCTTCAGTGGCGTTGTAACCGGCAATCAGCCCGCACAGTGGAATGCGCGCCTTGGGATTGAGCAGCGGCACCACCGCATCGAAGACATGCCCGCCCACGTTTTCATAATAGATATCGATGCCGTTCGGGCAGGCCTTGGCCAGTTGCTCGGCAAAGTCCGGCGCCTTGTGATCGATGCAGGCATCGAAACCCAGCTCTTCGACCACGTATTTGCATTTGTCGGCACCACCGGCCACACCCACGGCGCGCAGGCCTTTGATCTTTGCCACTTGACCCACCACCGAGCCGACGGCGCCGGACGCAGCAGCCACGACAAGCGTTTCACCTTCTTTCGGCTGACCGATGTCGATCAGCCCCATGTACGCAGTCATACCCGGCATGCCCAACACGCCAAGCGCCATCGACGGACTCGGCAGGCCGGACGGGATCGGCATGATATTGCGGCCATCGCTGATGCTGTGGCTCTGCCAGCCGGTGAGGCCGACCACCAGATCACCCTGGTGGAATTTCGGATGACGCGAATCCTCGACTCGGCTGACAGCACCACCGGTCATCACTTCACCGATTTGTACCGGCGCGGCGTAGGACGGTGCGTCACTCATGCGTCCGCGCATGTAAGGGTCCAGCGACAGGTACAAGGTTTTCAGCAGCACCTGGCCGTCTTCGAGATCCGGCAACGCTTCGCGCTCCAGACGGAAGTTTTCCGGGGTCGGCGCACCGACAGGGCGCGAGGCGAGGACAAAGCGTTGGTTGAGGGTCAGAGGGTCGGACATGTCAGCGTCTCCTGTGAATGAAGAATTCGGGGGTATAGGGAGCAGACCTTTGTGGCATTGGGGCGTTCGATGTTTATTCAATTGTACCGAGGTGAGTTCATTCGCGAGCAGGCTCGCTCCCACAGGGAAACGCATTCTAAGGTGGGAGCGAGCCTGCTCGCGAAGGCGGCCTCAGAGACACCCCACCTCCAGGAAGCAGAAACAAAAATGCCAGGCGCGATGCCTGGCATTTTGTGTAGCTCATCCAACTCGCGATGGCGAATCAGAATGGCAGTTTCATACCTGCTGGCAGGTTCATGCCGGCGGTCATGCTGCCCATTTTTTCCTGGCTGTTGGCTTCGATCTTGCGCACGGCGTCGTTGACGGCGGCGGCGACCACGGCTTCGAGCATTTCCTTGTCGTCTTCGCTCAGGCCTTCAACCAGGCTTGGGTCGATGCTGACGCTTTTCACGTCGTGACGACCGGTCATGACCACGGTGACCATATCGCCACCGGCCTTGCCAGTGACTTCGGCGTTGGCCAGTTCTTCCTGCATCTTGGCCATTTTTTCCTGCATCTGCTGCGCCTGCTTCATCAGGCCGGCCATGCCACCTTTCATCATGGGAATCACCTCAAAAGTACTTGGATCAAAACAGCGCCCGGCGCTTAACGCCGAACGCCCTCAGTTATTAGCCTTGGGCGACCAAGGCATCGACAGGTTCAATAGTATCGTGTCGCACGACCGCACCGAACTGCTGGACCATCTGCTGGATGAACGGATCGCCGTGGATCGATTCCTCCGCCTCGCGCTGACGGTTGGCCCGACGCCGCGAAGCAGCCTGCGCCGGGGTTTCCTGCTCGGGCTTGATCAGCTCGATGGTCAGGCTCAGCGTGCGACCGTGGAACTGGTTCAACGCATCGTTCAGGCGCCGCTGTTGCGTGGCGTTGAACAGTGCACTGTGCGCCGGGTCCAGGTGCATCAGCCAATGATCGCCATCGACCGCGATCAGCGTGCAGTTGGCGGCGATGCTGCCGGTCATGCCGGAGATCGGCAGTTGCGGGAACAGTTCCAGCCATTGCAACGCCAGACCGGTGGCCGGCGCGGCGGCAGGCTCCGGCTCGGGTTCCGGGGCCGGTTCGGCGGTGTGTTCGCTGGCCAGGTCGTCGAGGTAGCTGTAAGCCGAATCCATGTCCGGCTCGATGTAGTCTTCGTCCAGCGGCGGCTCATCGTCGAGGTCCATGCCCGGCGTGGCGGCATCGACGTCGGCGACCGACGGTTCGGGAATCGGCGCAGCGGCCCACTCCGGCGCATCCGGCACCACGCTGTCCGGGGTCGGCAGCGGCATCGGCGGCAATTCGGGCTGCTCGCTGGCGGTTTCCAGTACCGGCTCAACGGCCGGTTGCTGCACAGGTGCGGGGTCCGGCTCAGGTTCGACCGGATCGTTCCACGGCAGATCGACCACCGCTTCGGCGACTGGCTCTGGTTCCGGCGCGGCGGTCACCACAGGCGCTGCCTCCGGTGCCGGCGCAGCAACCGCCGCTGGCGTTGGCGCAACGGCCGCAGCGACTACCGGCGCAGGCTTGGGCGCGGCAGCCACGGAGTTTGCGGAATCAACTGTGGCCTGGCTGATCCCCACTGGCTTTAGCGGTTGCCTCGGGGCGTCCGCGGTGTCTGCGGGCCGGAAGGCCAGCATCCGCAGCAGCACCATCTCGAAACCGCCACGCGGGTCCGGCGCCAGCGGCAAGTCGCGGCGGCCGATCAGGCCCATCTGGTAATAGAACTGCACGTCTTCGGCCGGCAGCGCCTGAGCCAAAGCCAATACGCGGTCACGGTCGCCATGGCCGTTATCGACACCTTCAGGCAAGGCCTGGGCGATGGCGACGCGGTGCAGCACGTTGAGAATTTCCGAGAGCACGCCGTTCCAGTCCGGGCCTTGCTCGGCCAGGTGGCGCACGGCTTCGAGCAACGCCTTGGCGTCGCCTTCGATCAGTGCATGCAGCACGTCGAAGACCTGGCCGTGATCCAGCGTGCCGAGCATCGCCCGCACATCAGCGGCCAATACCTTGCCTTCACCGAAGGCGATGGCCTGGTCGGTCAGGCTCATGGCGTCACGCATCGAGCCGTCAGCGGCGCGGCCCAGCAGCCACAGCGCGTCGTCTTCGAACGGCACATTTTCGGCGCCCAGGACGTGGGTCAGATGCTCGACCACGCGCTCGGGCGTCATGTTCTTCAGCGAGAACTGCAGACAACGCGACAAAATCGTTGCCGGAAGTTTCTGCGGGTCGGTGGTCGCGAGGATGAACTTGACGTATGGCGGCGGCTCTTCAAGGGTTTTCAGCAGCGCATTGAAGGAATGGCTGGAGAGCATGTGCACTTCGTCGATCAGGTAGACCTTGAAGCGCCCACGGCTCGGCGCGTACTGCACGTTGTCGAGCAGTTCGCGGGTGTCCTCGACCTTGGTCCGGCTCGCGGCGTCGATCTCGATCAGGTCGACGAAGCGCCCTTCATCGATCTCGCGGCACACCGAACACTCTCCGCAGGGGCTGGAAGTGATACCTGTCTCACAGTTCAGGCATTTGGCAATGATCCGCGCAATGGTGGTCTTGCCGACCCCGCGGGTACCGGTGAACAGGTACGCGTGGTGCAGCCGCTGGCTGTCCAAGGCATTGATCAGAGCCTTGAGCACATGGGTCTGGCCGACCATTTCGCGGAACGAGCGCGGACGCCATTTACGTGCAAGAACCTGATAACTCATCGAAAACCGTCGCAACGAAGGAAGCTGAAGCGGCTAATGCTAGCGGAGCAAGGGCAAAATTGCATCCGGTGTGCTCGTCTAATCTGGCTAAGCTGCTGTTGGCGAGGAAATTTCGCTCGTGGTCGGGACTCATCGGAGCATTTATGCGTTGGGCCTTGGGAGCTTTGTTGGGGATCAGTCTGAGCGTGAACGCCGCCGAACCGCCGCTGCGCTTCGTCGTGGCCGACAGCTGGGCGATGCCCATGGTGCAAATCGAGCACGGCCGCCCCACCCAGGGCATTCTCCACGACATCATGCTCAGCCTGGCGACACAGGTCGGCGTACCCGCCGAATTCCATGTGCTGCCGCGCGCCCGGGTGCAGAACGCCATGGAACACGGTGAAGTCGACGTGCGCTGCTATGCCGCACAATCATGGTTGCCGAATCAGTCCGGAGACTACATCTGGAGCCTTCCGCTGCTGTTCCAGCGCGATCTGCTGATCAGCCGCGACGATCAACCGCTCCACGTCGATCCCGCCCGCCTGCCCCGCCAATCGATCGGCACCGTGCTCGGCTACACCTACCCGACTCTGCAGCCGCTGTTCGACGCCGACCACCTGCAACGCGACGACGCGCGCAATCAGGAACAAGTGCTGGAAAAACTCCTGGCCGGGCGTTATCGCTATGCGGTGAGCAATCAATGGACGCTGGACTGGTTCAATCAGCGCCTGCTGCCCACGCAGCAACTGCAGGGGGTGGCGGTGCTGCAGGAACAGCATGTCGGCTGCTATGTGAGGAATGACCCGCAGGTGCCGGTGCAGCGGATCCTGCGCACGTTGCTGCGGATGAAAATGTCGGGGGAGATTGATGACATCATCCGGCTGTATACCGGATCCTCGGAAACCACCCCATAACCCCTTTTTTTGGGAGGAAATTTCCCACAGAGAATTATTCAGTAACCGTGCGACTCACGGAATTTCTGGTAGTCGTGAAACTCGATCCACTCGACCACATCGTACGGCAGGTAAAGCTGCTGGCGGGCGCGGGAGATGGCGATGTACACGGCGCAGATCCGCTGATCGAACGCGTAGGCGTCCTTGAACTGCACGTTGGTCAGCAGCTCGGGCGTCAGCAGAACGCGGTCGAACTCCATGCCGCCCGCCTCCTGGGCCTGCATCAACAAGCAGCTTTTGCCGGGGCTGCCGATCATCCGGTTGAGCCGGGTCAGGTCAGCCACCTTGAAGCCCTTCTCCAGCTCGGCCTCGACCCACAGAAACGCCTCGTCGTACTGGTTGGCCTCGCGCACCTGCTGCCACTTCGGCACGTCGCTGAAATAGCGATGCGGGCCCTTCTCGCTGTGTTCGGCACTGTAGAAGTCGACCCTGAACAGTTCGATGGCGGTGATCATGAAGTGTTCGAGGTCGCGCTGCGCTTTCATGTCGGCAAAGCTGAACGGGCAATTGGCATCGTGCAACTGCATCGCCCACTTCATGGTGTCCCAGAGTGACGCCGTCAGCACCACACAACCTTGCGGCGGGACAAAGCCCTGTGGATAAAACTCGATGCCGACGTCCGCCTCACGCGCGCCTTCGAAGGGTATCTTGCTCTTTTCCGAGTGCCGGGAAATCAGCGGATTGACCAGACGCTCGACGTTGCGCCCCGAACGCACTGAATAAGTGATATCGCTCTGGCGCACTTCACGCTTTCTTTTCACCAGATCACGCTCGGCATGCTGGTACTCATCGCCCAGCGTGATCAGCACCTGCCGGCCGCGCTCGATAATCTGCAGCAGCGACGCAGGAATGTCCTGGCTCTCGTCGATCAGCACGTGGGTATACCGCGGCGGCACCACGCAGCCCGCGAGGCTTGCCCGCTTGATCAGTAACAAGGCTTCGAAGCCGCTCTGCCGGCCCCACGCCGGGTTGGCCTCGAGATAAGTCCAGACGCGGCTCGAATACTCCAGCAACACCTTGGACTCAAGGCTGGACAAGGACAGCTTGAAATACGGCAGATGATGCGCCGACAGGCTGTAGTCCCGGGATTGGCAATAGCGCTCGAGGGTTTCCAGACAGACGCTCAGGGTGCGTTGCGCATCGTGCTCGCGAAAGCCCAGGATGTTCAGCGCCTGCGCCAGACTCTGTTTGCTCGCGACTCGGCCAGCGGCGCTTGCCGGCTGTGGCTTGCGCCCATAAATCAGCCCGCGCGCGAACGCCTCAAAGGTGATGCCGGGCTTGCGCTCACTGGCAACACCCATGCGCTGACACAGGGTCGCGAGTTTTTCCGGTGTGCGTGCCAGCAGCAGGGTTTTCCCGGGACCCAGACACTCGGTCAAGGCGCCGATCAGATGACTCTTGCCGATCCCGGCGTAGCCTTGGACGTGCAGGTCTTCATCGAGGTTGGCGCGGAAGGTTCTGACCAGTTTGTCTTGCGCGGCGCTGAGCCAGCGCTCGCGGTGTGCCGGGCTGATCATCTGCTGGCTGAACGGATTGTTGGCCGCGTGGTGGCGCGTTTTGAACTCGTCATCCCACTTGCCATCGGGCAGCAGGTAATCCTGCGCCGACACCTCGTCAGCCAACAGCAAACGCAGATTCAATCCCCTGATGGCGTTCAGGCCGAAATACAGCTGACGCGGATCGAACAGGCGTTGCGCCTCGGACAGCAGCCCTGTCCGGCCATCGACCGCCCACGCAATCAGCCGCGCCAACACCTTCTCCGCCGCAGCGGCAGTGAGATCCTTTTCGGTGGCCTGGGCCAGATTCTGGATGACCAGGACGGCGGCGAGCTGCGCATCTGTCAGCGTGTCGAGGATTGTCACGCCATCGGACTGCAACAGGCTCGCGCAGGTCTCGTCCGTCACGGGCAAATAAACGGCGGTGGATAAATCGTGATGTTCCGGGTGCATACAACCTCGTAGCCAGGACGCGAACTTGTCAACGGCGCGCGCAGCAAGACGGTGGAGTATGCCACTGTTCAACCTTGGTGGCTGAACAGGCATCGGGGCGGCTGCCTTCGCGAGCAGGCTCGCTCCTACAGGGGCTGGCGTGATAGCTCAAATCGCGGGCATAAAAAAACCGCAGTGGGCGAAACCCATGCAGTTCTGTTGAAGCGTTCTTTGTTCGTTAAGGTGGTAACCCCACCAGCCACACCCCGGCACACAATGTTCCCGCTGTGGCTGCTTCCTTCCGGATCTGACCAGGTTCACGGGTAATCGTTGCGGGGGGACCGATGGGGTCACCATAACGACACTCACCTGTCGGCGAGCCGCGCCATTGTACCTATCTGAGATGAAGTTACAACCGTTGGTTTCAGATAAAAAATATGAACGGGTTCAAGGACATGCGCTGCGCCTGAAAAGATCGCAGCCTGCGGCAGCTCCTACAGGGTCAGCACCTCGTCCGCTTTGCCGCCTGCCTGCTGGATCACCAGATGAATGAAGTGCAGCTTGGCAATCGCCGCCGCCGGCAGCACGAACGGGTAGAAATCCGGCTGGCCCATGCTGCGTGACAGCTCGTTGAGCATGCCCGCCAGTTCGATCCACGCATTGACGAACGACAGGAACGCCGCGCCGCCGGGATGCTCCGGGTCATACAGCGTGCTCGGTGGAAACGGCTGATAGTCGAAGTCCATTTCCCGCGCACTCATGCCGAAACCCAGTGCAGTGTCCACCGCGTCCATCATGTGCAGGTAATGCGCCCAGGTCTCGGCCCAGTCTTCCCACGGGTGCATGGTCGCGTAGGCGCTGACGTAGTGTTGCGGCCAGTCCAGCGGTGCGCCTTGCTGGTAGTGACGGTCGAGCGCTTCGGCGTAACTGGCGCGCTCGTCGCCGAACAGCTTGCGGAAAGGTTCAAGCCACGGGCCGTTGGCGATCAGACGATCCCAATAATAATGCCCGACCTCATGCCGGAAATGCCCGAGCAGCGTGCGATAGGGTTCATGCATCGCCGCCCGCACCTGCTCGCGATGGGCGTCGTCGGCTTCTTTGATGTCGAGGGTGATCAGGCCGTTGGCGTGGCCGGTCATTGGCGCGTTGCCTTCGAGGTCGACGCCGATGAAATCAAAGGCCAGGCCGCGCTCTTCATCCACGGTTTTCGGGATGACCGGCAGCCCGAGGGTGATCAGTTGCGCCACCAGCCGGCGTTTGGCGATTTCGACTTTGCGCCAGCGCTCAGGGTTTTCCGGCACCGAGAGGTCGGGGATGGTGCGATTGAGGCTGCAGGCGACGCACAGGCTGTCGCGGCCGTTATCCGGCAGCAGCCAATTGCAGGCGGCGGGGGTGTCGAGATTGGCGCAGCGACGAAACAATCCGGCGTCAGGATCGGCATCGAGTGTCCAACTGCCGTCCTGTGGCCCCGGTTGCAGCGAGGTCAGGCGACTTGCTTCAGGCTGATAGCCGAGCATGGCGCTGCAAGCCAGGCACTGGCTGTTGCGAAAGAACAGCGACTGGCCGCAGCGGCACGGCCAGATTTTGCTGTTGCGTGAAGATTCGCCCATGAACGGCGCGACGATGCGAGAACTGAGCTGCTCGAAAAAGCGGTACATGGCGATCTCTCCCTGGGGCTTGCCAAGACTAGATCATCCTCGTGCGCTGATCGTTCCCACGCTTTGTGTGGGGAAAAGCAAAAGATCGCAGCCTTCGGCAGCTCCTACAGGGGGTCAATGTGGCAAGACACTAATTCTGTAGGAGCTGCCGCAGGCTGCGATCTTTTGTTCTTAAACGGACAGGCCGTGTCCCTTCAGGAAAGCGATAAACGCCTCTTCGTCCATCACCTTCACGCCCAGCTCATTGGCCCTGGTCAGTTTCGAGCCGGCACCGGGCCCTGCGACCACGCAATGAGTTTTCGCCGATACCGAGCCGGCGACCTTGGCGCCGAGGCTTTCCAGGTGTTCCTTGGCCACATCGCGGCTCATCAGCTCGACCTTGCCGGTCAACACCCAGGTTTCGCCGGACAGCGGCAAGCCTTCGACGACTTTCTTCTCGCTCAGCCAGTGCATGCCGAAATCACGCAGTTGTTGCTCCGCCGCTTCGGCAATCTGCCGGTGCTCGGCCACAGCAAAAAAATCGCGCACCGAATTGGCCTGCTTCTCCGGCAGCGCCTGGCGCATGTCCAGCCAGTCGGCATTCATCACCGCGTCCAGCGAACCGAACTTGTCTGCCAGTTTCTGCGCGCCGCCCGGGCCGACAAAGGGAATGTGCAGTTTGTCGAGCAGACCGCCGAGGGTGGTGCTGGCGGCAAATTCGGCGCCCAGATCGCCCTGATCCTGAATTTGCAGGCCATGCCCCAGCAACTCGCTGATCACCTGCTGGTTGTGCGCATCTTCAAAGAAGCTGTGAATCTCGTACGCCACTTCCAGACCGATGTCCGGCAGGTAGGTCAGCACCTGTGGCAGCGCCTGTTGCACGCGCTCCAGCGAACCCAGCGAGCGCGCCAGGACTTTGGCCGTCTCTTCGCCGACATCGGGAATGCCAAGGGCGTAGATGAAACGCGCCAGCCCCGGCTGCTTGCTGTCTTCAATCGCCGCCAGCAGCTTGTTGCTGGAGACTTCAGCGAAGCCTTCCAGATCAACAATGTCGTCGAACTTCAGCGCATACAGATCGGCCGGCGAATTGACCAGACCTTCGTCGACCAGTTGCTCGACGCTCTTGTCGCCAAGGCCTTCGATGTCCATCGCCCGACGCGAGACAAAGTGAATGATCGCCTGCTTCAGTTGCGCACCACAGGCCAGACGGCCAACGCAGCGGTACACCGCACCTTCGCTGATGGTTTCCTTGCCTTTGCTGCGCTTGACCAGTTGCGTGCGTTCGACATGGGAGCCACAGACCGGGCAGCTCTCTGGAATCGCTACAGGACGCGCATTCTCGGGGCGACGCTCGGTGACCACTTGCACCACCTGCGGGATCACGTCTCCGGCGCGGCGGATGATCACGGTGTCGCCAATCATCAGGCCCAGGCGCGCCACTTCATCCATGTTGTGCAAGGTGGCGTTGGCCACGGTGACGCCCGCCACCTTGACCGGTTTCAGCCGCGCCACCGGGGTGACCGCGCCGGTACGGCCGACCTGAAATTCCACGTCGAGCAGCTCGGTGAGCTCTTCCATGGCCGGGAATTTGTGCGCAATCGCCCAGCGCGGTTCGCGGGCACGGAAGCCCAGCTCGCGCTGATCGGCGATGCTGTTGACCTTGAACACCACACCGTCGATTTCGTAGGCCAGCGCGTTACGCCGTTCGCCGATGTCGCGGTAGTAATCCAGGCACTCGCCGATGCCTTTGGCCAGTTTCAGCTCGTGGCTGATCGGCAGGCCCCATTTCTGCAACTGCTTGAGGTTGCCGATGTGGGTGTCGGAAATATCGTGGGAGACTTGGCCGATACCGTAGCAGCAGAATTCCAGCGGGCGGTTGGCGGTGATCTTCGAATCCAGCTGGCGCAGGCTGCCGGCCGCAGCGTTGCGCGGGTTGGCGAAGGTCTTGCCGCCGACTTCCAGTTGCGAGGCGTTGAGGCGCTCGAAACCGGCCTTGGACATGAACACTTCACCACGCACTTCGAGGGTCGCCGGCCAGCCGTCGCCATGCAGCTTCAACGGAATGTTGCGCACCGTGCGCACGTTGACGCTGATGTCTTCACCGGTGGTGCCATCGCCACGGGTAGCGCCGCGTACCAGCACACCGTCCTGATACAGCAGGCTGACCGCCAGGCCATCGAGTTTCGGCTCGCAGCTGTATTCCACTGCCGCGCCGCCACCGAACAGATCACCGGCCGGCAGATCCAGACCTTCGGTCACCCGGCGGTCGAACTCGCGCATGTCGGTTTCTTCGAAAGCGTTGCCGAGGCTGAGCATCGGCACTTCGTGACGCACTTGGGTGAAGGCAGTCAACGCCACGCTGCCGACACGCTGGGTCGGCGAGTCGCTGGTGATCAGTTCGGGATTGGCCGCCTCCAGCGCCTTGAGCTCGTGGAACAACCGGTCGTACTCGGCGTCCGGAATGCTCGGCTCGTCGAGGACGTGGTACCGGTAGTTGTGCTGATCGAGTTCAGCGCGCAGCTCTAGAATGCGGTTTTTGGCGGCAGTCATGGGTGTTCTCTCATAAAGCAAAAGAGCAGCCGAGGCTGCTCCAGTTTCATCATTCAAAGATCGCAGCCTCGTTGCACTCGACAGCTCCTACAGGGATCGCGTTCCTCTGTAGGAGCTGCCGAAGGCTGCGATCTTTTGATCTCGGCCTTAGCGCTTCTGGGTCAGGGCGCGGCGTTCGAATTCGACGATGCGCTGACGGTAGTGCTCGATGGTCTGTGCGGTCAGCACACTGCGCTGGTCGTCTTTCAGCTCGCCGTTCAACTCCTGGGACAGCTTGCGCGCTGCCGCCACCATCACGTCGAAGGCCTGCTTCGGATGACGCGGGCCTGGCAGACCGAGGAAGAAGCTCACCGCCGGGGTGCTGAAATGGTCGATGTCGTCCAGATCGAAGATGCCCGGCTTGACCGCGTTGGCCATGGAGAACAGCACTTCACCGTTGCCGGCCATGCTTTCGTGGCGGTGGAAAATATCCATCTCGCCAAAACGCAGACCGCTTTCGAGAATGTTCTGCAGCAAGGCCGGGCCTTTGAAGCCGGCGGCGTCACGGCAGATCACGCTGATCACCAGGACTTCTTCGGCTTGCGGCTGATCCTTGTCGGCCACGGCCGGCGCCGGCTTGCTGTCTTCGACGAAGTCATCATCACGGCTGCTGAAGCTCGGGCCGCCGTCCAGATCCAGGTCGAGGTTCAGGTCGCCCTGGGCCGGACCATTGCTGCCGCGCTTGCCACGCTTGGAGCCGGATTCGCGAGGCTCGCGTGCTTCGCGGGCCGGCATGCTCACCGACGGCAGATCGTGTTCGTCCAGTTGCGGCTCTTTATGCGTATCCAGCACGCGGGCCGGGCCCAACAGCTCAGCGCTGGTGTCCTCGTCCGGCAGGTTGGACAGACTTCGGTCAAGACGGAATTTCAGTTTTCCCTTGCCGCCGCGCATACGGCGCCAGCCATCGAAAAGAATACCGGCTATCACAATGATGCCGATGACGATCAGCCACTCGCGCAGACCGATTTCCATGTAATCCCGTGCCTCTATAAAAAATGCTGAAAAATAAGGGGTTTACATTGTGCAAACCGCTTTAAAACGTGGCGCCAACTCTATGTTCTGACAGGCGTTTTGCCCACGTATACGAAAAATTGACATTAAACTAGCACGACCAAAGACAACTTTACACCGTCTGTCACGTTGGCTTGCGCGAATATGTCGATTGGCCAGCAAGTCGAAGTCGGTAAAAAAGTCCTACAGACTACTTATACCCTTCCGACACCACGCTGACTCAGGCGTCCACCATCGCCATTGCCTCCTCGACATCCACTGCAACCAGTCGCGAACAACCCGGCTCGTGCATCGTCACGCCCATCAGTTGATCGGCCATTTCCATGGCGATTTTGTTGTGGGTGATATAGATGAACTGCACAGTCTGCGACATCTCTTTAACCAATCGTGCGTAGCGTCCAACGTTAGCGTCATCCAGTGGCGCGTCAACTTCATCGAGCATGCAGAACGGCGCCGGATTCAATTTGAAGATCGCAAAAACCAGTGCCAGTGCGGTCAGGGCTTTTTCCCCGCCAGAGAGCAAATGGATGGTGCTGTTCTTCTTTCCTGGCGGCCGCGCCATGATCGTCACCCCTGTATCGAGTAGATCTTCGCCCGTCAGTTCCAAATACGCGCTGCCGCCACCGAAAACTTTCGGGAAAAGCGCCTGTAAACCGCCATTGATCTGATCAAAGGTATCTTTGAAGCGGTTACGGGTTTCCTTGTCGATCTTGCGAATGACGTTTTCCAGGGTCTCCAATGCTTCGACCAGATCGGCGTCCTGCGCATCCAGATAACGTTTACGCTCGGATTGTTGGGTGTATTCGTCGATGGCCGCGAGGTTGATCGCGCCCAGGCGCTGAATCCGCGCATTGATCCGTTCGAGTTCTTCTTCGGCTGCGCGTTCACTGGCCTCAGGCGTCAAGGTCGCGAGCACGCCATTGAGATCGTAGCCGTCTTCGAGCAATTGATCCTGCAACGCCTTGCGCCGCACGGTCAGTGCTTGCCATTCCATGCGCTGCTGTTCGAGCTGGCCACGGATCAATTGCGATTGCTGCTCGGCCTGGGTCCGGCGCTTTTCCGCCTCGCGCAGTTCGCGGTCGGCGTCTTCCAGCGCGATCTGCGCGGTCTTCAGCTCCTCGTCGACGGTCATGCGCTTGTCGAGCAGTTCTTCGAGTTTCAGGCGCAGCTCTTCCAGCGGTGCCTCGCCCTCCTCCAGATTCAGACTCAACTGCTCACGCTTTTCGGTCAGGCGCTCGGCCTGCATCTCCAGACGTTCCAACGCCTGACGCGTGGAATCGTGCTGCGCACGCAGCGAACCGAGACGCACCGCCAGTTGATGGGCGTGATCCTTGTGCTGCCGGGCTTCCTGACGCACGCGATCAAGGCGTTCGCGCAGGCTGTCACGCTGGGCCAGCAGCAACTCGCGCTGCTCGGTGTCCAGCGCCATGGCATCGAGCGCTTCCTGCAATTGCATGCGCGCTTCGCCGACCTGTTCGTGCTCAAGCTCGCGCTGCTCGGCGAGCTCGATCAGCTCTTCGTCAAGCCGCGTGCGGCGCAGCGTCAGTTGTTCAGCCTTGGCTTTACCGGCAGACAACTGGGCTTTCAATTCACCTTGGGAACGGGCTTCATCCTGCAGCAGGCGACGCAAATGTTCGCGGCCGTTTTCCTGCTGACGCTGTTGCGCACGCAAAGTCTGCAAGCGGGTTTCCATGGCTTCGACCGTGGCTTCGCGCTCTTCGCGCTCGGCCTGCAACGTCTCGATTTCCTGGCCACGGGCGAGCATGCCGCTCTCGGCTTCACTGGCGCGACGTACGCGCAGAAAGTGTCGGCCAACCCAGTAACCGTCGCGACTGATCAGGCTCTGCCCGGCACTCAACTGCCCGCGCAGGGCCAGCGCCTGTTCGAGGCTGTCGACCGGTTTGACCTGGCCGAGCCATGGCGACAGATCGATCTGCGCCTCGACTTTATCCAGCAAACTGCCCGCGACGCGCACGCCATCACTGGCGGGGCTGAGCAGGCGCAAATCCCCTTGGGTGAAACCGGACAGATCGAAACCGTTGAAGTCGTCCACCAGCACCGCTTGCAGATCGGCGCCGAGCACGGTTTCCACCGCCAGTTCCCAACCAGCCTCGACCTTCAAGCCTTCGGCCAGACGCGGCCGTTCGGCGAGGTTGTGTTCCTTCAGCCATTCGGCGGTGCCGGTGCCCGGGTCGAGCGCGGCTTGTTGCAAGGCTTCCAGCGAGGCCAGTCGTCCGTTGAGCCGCTGCAAATCGCCCTGCGCCTGTTGCTGCGCGGTCAGTGCCTGCTGCAATTCCTGACGCAGTTGTTCAAGTTTTTCGACCTGCGCTTCTTCGCTGGTCTGCAAATCTTCGAGGGTCGCTTCGGATTCGGCGAGCTGCTCGTTGAGTGCCATGATCGCCGCGTCTTCCGGGTCGGCGGAGAGCAAGTCGCGCTCCTCGGCGAGACGCTTTTGCCGATCGGCCAGCCGTTCCATGCTGGTTTCCAGTTGCTGGATCCGCGACTGCTGCACTTCGGCCTGACGCCGGGGTTCGGCGGCGGTCAGGTTGAAGGTGTCCCACTGCTCCTGCCAGCCGTGCATGACGCTTTCGGAATCTTCAAGCGCGGCGGCGGCTTCTTCGGCGGCGGCGCTGGTGACTTCCTGCTCGGGGATGAGCATGTCCAGCTCTTCGCCGAGGGTCAGCAGCAACGTGCGGTCGTGGCCCAGGTGCGATTCGGTTTCCAGACGCGCGCGCTCGGCTTCTTTCAGATCGTCCTGCAACTGACGCAAGCGCTGCTGGCCGTGCTGGATGCTCTGCTCGACCCGGGCGATGTCGCCGCCGACCGAATAGAAGCGTCCCTGCACCAGATTGAAGCGTTCGGACAGTTCATGGTGCCCGTCGCGCAGGCGCTCGATGGCGGCATCGGCATTGCGCTGCTCGGCGACCAGCGCTTCGAAACTGACTTCCTGGTTGCCGATGATCGATTCGCGCTGGCCGACCTGATCATTCAGATCCTGCCAGCGCAGGGCCGACAGTTGCGCCTTGAGCTGGCGCTCTTCGGCTTTGTATTCCTGATACTTCTTGGCGGACTCGGCCTGCCGGTGCAGGCGTTCGAGCTGGCGCTCCAGCTCTTCACGCAGGTCAGTCAGACGCGCCAGGTTTTCGTGGGTGCGGCGGATGCGGTTTTCGGTTTCGCGCCGACGCTCCTTGTACTTGGAGATGCCCGCCGCTTCTTCGATGAAGTTACGCAGGTCTTCCGGCTTGGCTTCGATCAGCTTGGAGATCATCCCCTGCTCGATGATCGAGTAGCTGCGCGGGCCGAGGCCGGTGCCGAGGAAGATGTCGGTGATGTCGCGACGGCGGCATTTGGCGCCGTTGAGGAAATAGCTGTTCTGGCTGTCGCGGGTGACCTTGCGGCGAATGGAAATCTCGGCGTACGCCGCGTATTCGCCGACCAGGGTGCCGTCGGAGTTGTCGAACACCAGTTCGATGCTCGCCTGACTCACCGGTTTGCGGCTGGTCGAGCCATTGAAGATGACGTCGGTCATCGACTCGCCACGCAGGTTCTTCGCCGAACTCTCGCCCATCACCCAGCGTACGGCGTCGATGATGTTCGACTTGCCGCAACCGTTCGGCCCGACGACTGCCGCCATGTTACTGGGGAAGTTCACCGTGGTCGGGTCGACGAAGGACTTGAACCCCGCCAGTTTGATGCACTTTAGCCGCACGCTCAGGCAACCGTCAGGGCGGAGACCACCAGATCGCTGCTGCGCTGGGCATAAGCCGTCAGCACGATGCGAATCTGCGGCAAATCACGGGCGAGCACAGCGGCCAGCAGGCGTTCGAACAGTTCGAGGAACTCGCTCATTTCGGCCTTGCGCTGTTCGAGGGCGAGGAAGTAGGCGCGACTCATGGCCGGCTGCAGATTCTCGACGGTCTCTTGCAGGTACGGGTTGTTGGCAAACGGGTACGCCGCGCGCATCACGGCGAAGCTGTCGTCGACGAAGGTGCGGATGTCCTGACGCTCGTAGCTGGCGGTCAGGCGCTGCTGGATCTGCACGAACGGCGCCATGTCGGCCTGGGTCTGCCAGCCGTTGGCAACCGCATTGCCGAGCAGGATGTACAGCTCGCTCATCAGCGTGCACAGGCTCTGCACCTTGTGCGCGGTGAGTTCGGTGACATGGGCGCCACGTCGCGGCAGGATCGCGATCAGGTGGCGGCGTTCGAGGATCAGCAAGGCTTCGCGGACCGATCCGCGGCTGACATTGAGGGCCAGCGTGACCTTCTGTTCCTGAATGCGCTCTCCCGGCTTCATTTCGCCGCGAATGATGCGTTCGGCGAGGTGGTGAGCGATTTGCTCGGCGAGGCTGTCCGGCGCCTTGAACGTCATGGTTGTCCTTCAAACTCTTCGATCTGCACAAGCGGCGCAGTGTAGCGCAAATGCACGTGCATGGCGGAGTGCCCGCACGGCGCTTTTTGGCACGATTCAAGCAAAAAAGCAGTGGTTCCGCTCAGGGTCAATACTCAATAGAGCACGCGTTAATCGACAAAACCGATTTTCCTGACCTTTAAGTCAGAAAACCATTGACCGAAAAGTCAGACCTGCTAAATTCGGCTCACGTCGGTTAACAACAATAATGAGTCTGCGAGGCCTTCCGTGATCCAGTTTTTACTTAACCAGGAACTCCGTAGCGAGCACGCCCTGGACCCGAATCTGACCGTGCTCAATTACCTGCGTGAGCATGTAGGTAAATCCGGCACCAAAGAAGGCTGCGCCAGCGGCGACTGCGGCGCCTGCACGGTGGTGGTCGGCGAGTTGCAAACCGATGACGCCGGCCGCGAATACATTCGCTATCGCAGCCTCAACTCGTGC
This sequence comes from Pseudomonas sp. m6p, assembly GCF_055760375.1. Taxonomy (NCBI): domain Bacteria; kingdom Pseudomonadati; phylum Pseudomonadota; class Gammaproteobacteria; order Pseudomonadales; family Pseudomonadaceae; genus Pseudomonas; species Pseudomonas sp. m6p. Next base: position 1,232,759 of record NZ_CM147084.1, on the reverse strand, counting down.
CTGACCTTTGTGTCGTCGCTGCATGGCAAACAACTGATCAGCGTCGAAGACCTCAAGCACCAGGGCGAACTGCACAGCGTGCAGAAAGCCATGGTCGAGTGCCACGGCTCGCAGTGCGGCTTCTGCACCCCCGGTTTCGTCATGTCGCTGTTCGCCCTGCAAAAGAACAGCGATGCACCGGATCAGGCCAAGGCGCACGAAGCGCTGGCCGGCAATCTCTGCCGCTGCACCGGCTACCGGCCGATCCTCGCCGCCGCCGAGCAATCGTGCTGTGGCAAGCAACCGGACCAGTTCGACGCCCGCGAAGCCGAGACCATCGCCCGCCTCAAAGCCATCGCCCCGACCGATATCGGTGAACTCAACAGTGGCGACAAGCGCTGCCTGGTGCCGCTGACCGTCGCCGATCTGGCCGATCTGTATGACGCTTACCCACAAGCGCGACTGCTGGCCGGCGGCACCGATCTGGCGCTGGAAGTCACCCAGTTTCACCGCACCCTGCCGGTGATGATCTACGTCGGCAACGTCGCCGAAATGAAGCGCATCGAAAGCTTCGATGACCGCCTCGAAATCGGCGCCGCCACCGCCCTCTCCGATTGCTACGAAGCGCTGACTGCCGAATATCCGGACTTTGGCGAACTGCTGCACCGCTTCGCCTCGCTGCAGATCCGCAACCAGGGCACCCTCGGCGGCAACATCGGCAACGCCTCGCCGATCGGTGACTCGCCACCGCTGCTGATCGCCCTCGGCGCGCAGGTGGTGCTGTGCAAAGGTGAAACCCGGCGCACGCTGAACCTAGAAGATTACTTCATCGACTACAAGGTCACCGCCCGTCAGGAAAGCGAGTTCATCGAGAAGATCATCGTCCCGCGCGCCACGGCCGAGCAGCGTTTCCGCGCCTACAAGGTCTCCAAGCGTCTGGACGATGACATTTCCGCCGTCTGCGCCGCCTTCAATCTGCGCGTCGAAAACGGCGTGATCACTGACGCACGCGTGGCGTTCGGCGGCATGGCCGCGATCCCCAAACGCGCCGCGCATTGCGAAGCCGTGCTGCTCGGCCAGCCGTTCAACAACGCTGTGATCGAACGCGCCTGCGCCGCACTGGCCGAAGACTTCACGCCGCTCTCGGACTTCCGCGCCAGCAAGGAATATCGCCTGCTCAGCGCGCAGAACCTGCTGCGCAAATACTTCATCGAACTGCAAACACCGCACATCGAGACTCGGGTGACCGCTTATGTCTAACCATCACGCCGTAGAGAAGACTCAAGCCGAACTGGCGGAACTGTTCGCCAGGGACCTGACCACCGGCGTCGGCCGCAGCGTCAAGCACGACAGCGCCGCCAAGCATGTGTCCGGTGAAGCGCAGTACATCGATGATCGCCTGGAATTCCCCAATCAACTGCACGTTTACGCACGGCTGTCGGACCGCGCCCACGCGAAAATCCTCCGCATCGACACCAGCCCCTGCTACGCCTTCGAAGGCGTGCGCATTGCGATCACCCACGAAGACGTGCCGGGCCTGAAAGACATCGGTCCGCTGCTGCCGGGCGATCCGCTGCTGGCGATCGATGACGTGCAGTTCGTCGGGCAACCGGTACTGGCCGTGGCGGCGAAAGACCTGGAAACCGCACGCAAAGCGGCCATGGCGGCGATCATCGAATACGAAGATCTCGAACCGGTGCTCGACGTGGTCGAAGCCCTGCGCAAACGTCACTTCGTGCTCGACAGCCACACCCATCAGCGCGGCGATTCGGCCTCGGCATTGGCCACCGCCGAACACCGCATTCAAGGCACGCTGCACATCGGCGGCCAGGAACACTTTTATCTGGAAACCCAGATCTCCTCGGTCATGCCCACCGAAGACGGCGGCATGATCGTCTACTGCTCGACGCAGAACCCCACCGAAGTGCAGAAGCTGGTGGCCGAAGTGCTCGACGTGTCGATGAACAAGATCGTCGTCGACATGCGCCGCATGGGCGGTGGTTTTGGCGGCAAGGAAACCCAGGCCGCGAGCCCGGCGTGCCTGTGCGCGGTGATCGCGCACCTCACCGGCCAGCCGACCAAGATGCGCCTGCCACGGGTCGAAGACATGCTGATGACCGGCAAGCGCCACCCGTTCTATGTCGAGTACGACGTTGGCTTCGACAGCAGCGGGCGCCTGCACGGCATCGCCATGGACCTGGCCGGCAACTGCGGCTGTTCGCCGGACCTGTCCGCCTCGATCGTTGACCGGGCGATGTTCCACTCGGACAACTCTTATTACCTCGGCGACGCGACCATCAACGGTCACCGCTGCAAGACCAACACCGCGTCGAACACTGCTTACCGTGGTTTCGGCGGCCCGCAAGGGATGGTCGCCATCGAAGAAGTGATGGACGCGATTGCCCGTCATCTCAACCTCGATCCGCTGGCGGTGCGCAAGGCTAACTACTACGGCAAGACCGAGCGCAACGTCACCCACTACTACCAGACCGTCGAGCACAACATGCTCGAAGAGATGACCGCCGAGCTGGAAGAAAGCAGCCAGTACGCCGAGCGCCGCGAAGCGATCCGCCGCTACAACGCCAACAGCCCGATCCTGAAAAAAGGCCTGGCGCTGACCCCGGTGAAATTCGGCATTTCCTTCACCGCCAGTTTCCTCAACCAGGCCGGTGCGCTGATCCACGTCTACACCGACGGCAGCATCCACTTGAACCACGGCGGCACGGAAATGGGCCAGGGCCTCAACACCAAAGTCGCGCAGGTGGTGGCCGAAGTGTTCCAGGTGGAAATGGATCGGGTGCAGATCACCGCGACCAACACCGACAAAGTGCCGAATACCTCGCCGACTGCGGCTTCCAGCGGTGCCGACCTCAACGGCAAGGCTGCGCAGAACGCCGCCGAGATCATCAAGCAGCGTCTGGTGGAATTCGCCGCGCGGCACTACAAGGTCAGCGAAGAAGACGTGGAATTCCACAACGGCCATGTGCGCGTGCGTGACCACATCATGACCTTCGAAGCGTTGATTCAACTGGCGTATTTCAATCAGGTCTCGCTGTCGAGCACCGGCTTCTACAAGACCCCGAAAATCTACTATGACCGCAGCCAGGCCCGTGGTCGGCCGTTCTACTACTTCGCCTTCGGTGCGGCGTGCTGCGAAGTGATCGTCGACACCCTGACCGGCGAGTACAAGATGCTGCGTACCGACATCCTCCACGACGTCGGTGCCTCGCTGAACCCGGCGATCGACATCGGTCAGGTCGAGGGTGGTTTCGTCCAGGGCATGGGCTGGCTGACCATGGAGGAGCTGGTCTGGAACAACAAGGGCAAGCTGATGACCAACGGCCCGGCCAGCTACAAGATCCCGGCCGTGGCGGACATGCCGCTGGACCTGCGGGTGAAGCTGGTGGAAAACCGCAAGAACCCGGAAGACACGGTGTTCCATTCCAAGGCTGTGGGTGAGCCGCCGTTCATGCTCGGGATTGCCGCGTGGTGCGCGATCAAGGACGCGGTGGCGAGCCTCGGTGACTATAAGCATCAGCCGCAGATCGACGCACCGGCGACCCCGGAGCGGGTGTTGTGGGGGTGTGAGCAGATGCGCCAGCTCAAGACGGTGAAAGCGGTCGAAGCTGAAACCGAGTTGGCTCCGCTCTAGACCGAGGCGCGGCCAATCGCTGGCAAGCCAGCTCCCACAGTGATCCGTGGTGATTTCAGGATTTGCGGTACACCACAAAACCTGTGGAAGCTGGCTTGCCAGCGATGCGGCCCGAACAGACAACGACAGATGTCGAGGTGAACATGTACAACTGGATCGACGCCCTCGCCGACCTGCAGAACCAGGGTGAACCCTGCGTTCTGGTGACGATCATCGAAGAACTCGGCTCGACCCCGCGCAACGCCGGCTCGAAGATGGTCGTCAGCGCGAAACAGACCTTTGACACCATCGGTGGCGGGCATCTGGAATACAAAGCCATGCAGATCGCCCGCGAGATGCTCGCCAGCGGCAAGCAGGACACCCATCTGGAGCGTTTCAGCCTGGGTGCCAGCCTCGGCCAGTGCTGCGGCGGCGCAACCGTGCTGCTGTTCGAACCGATGGGCCAGGTGCAGGCGCAGATCGCCGTGTTCGGCGCCGGGCATGTCGGCCGCGCGCTGGTGCCGCTGCTCGCCAGCCTGCCGTGCCGGGTACGCTGGATCGATTCGCGGGAAGAGGAATTCCCCGAACAGATCCCCCATGGCGTGCGTAAAATCGTCGCCGAAGAGCCTGTGGATGAAATCGATGACCTGCCCGCCGGCAGCTACTGCATCGTCATGACCCACAACCATCAGCTCGACCTGGAACTCACTGCCGCGATCCTCAAGCGCAACGACTTCGCTTACTTCGGCCTGATCGGTTCGAAGACCAAACGGGCCAAGTTCGAACATCGCCTGCGGGATCGCGGTTTCGACAGCGGCGTCGTGCAACGCATGCGCTGCCCGATGGGCATTGGCGAAGTCAAAGGCAAACTGCCTGTGGAAATCGCCATCTCCATCGCCGGCGAAATCATCGCCACCTATAACGCCAATTTCGGCCAGCACAGCGCCAGCGCCGAACCGATTGCCAAACTGCTGCCGGTTTCCCGGCGCAGTCAGGCCGCCACACTCAAAGCCTCAAACTGATTAGAGAACCCTCATGCCTCTGACTCGCAAAGCCTACCGCGCCGCCATCCTGCACAGCATCGCCGACCCCGCCGAGGTCGGGATCGAAGCCTCCTACGAATATTTCGAGGACGGCCTGCTGGTGGTCGATGGCGGCAAGATCAGTGCCCTCGGCCACGCCAGCGAATTGCTGCCGACCCTGCCGGCGGACATCGAGATCACCCACTATCAGGACGCGCTGATCACCCCGGGCTTCATCGACACCCACATCCACCTGCCGCAAACCGGTATGGTCGGGGCCTACGGCGAGCAACTGCTGGACTGGCTCAACACTTACACCTTCCCGTGCGAAAGCCAGTTCGGTGACAAGGCCCACGCCGACGACGTGGCCGATATCTTCATCAAGGAACTGCTGCGCAACGGCACCACCACTGCGCTGGTGTTCGGCAGCGTGCATCCGCAGTCGGTGAATTCGTTTTTCGAGGCCGCCGAGAAGCTCGACCTGCGGATGATCGCCGGCAAGGTGATGATGGACCGCAACGCGCCGGACTATCTGATCGACACCGCCGAATCCAGCTACGTCGAGAGCAAGGCGCTGATCGAGCGCTGGCACGGCAAGGGCCGCCTGCATTACGCGGTTACCCCGCGCTTCGCCCCGACCAGCACCCCGGAACAACTGACCCTCGCCGGCCAACTGCTGACCGAATACCCGGATCTGTACATGCAGACCCACATCAGCGAGAACCTCAAGGAAATCGAGTGGGTCAAGGAACTGTTCCCGGAGCGCAAGGGCTATCTGGACGTCTACGATCACTACCAGCTGCTCGGCGAGCGCTCGGTATTCGCCCACGGCGTGCACCTGTGCGACGACGAATGCGCGCGGCTGGCGGAAACCGGCTCGGCGATCTCGTTCTGCCCGACTTCGAACTTCTTCCTCGGCAGCGGCCTGTTCAACCTGCCGATGGCCGAGAAGCACAAACTGAACGTCGGTCTGGGCACTGACGTCGGCGGCGGTACCAGTTTCTCGCTGCTGCAAACCCTGAACGAAGCCTACAAAGTCATGCAATTGCAGGGTGCGCGGTTGAGTCCGTTCAAGTCGCTGTACCTGGCGACCCTGGGCGGTGCGCGGGCACTGCGCCTGGAAGACAAGATCGGCAACCTGCAACCGGGTTCTGATGCGGACTTCCTGGTACTCGACTACAACGCCACGCCGCTGCTGAGCTATCGCCTGAAACAGGCCAACAACATTGCCGAAACGTTGTTTGTGCTGATGACGCTCGGGGATGACCGCACGGTGCAGCAGACGTATGCGGCGGGGGCTTTGGTGCATCAGCGCTGAGTTTTTCCGAGGCATAAAAAATCCCCCAGCGCTTTTCAGCCTGGGGGATTTTTGTTGCCTGTCAGATTGCTATCGCTGGCAAGCCAGCTCCCACAGGTTTTCCGGTGTATCGCAGATTCGGTGAACACCACAAATCCCTGTGGGAGCTGGCTTGCCAGCGATTGGGGCGACTCGGTGTCAGCTCAAAGCTTGGCCGCCGGGCGCCCAGGCTTCTTGGTTTGCAACAGATGCGAGAACACCGCATGCAGGTCATCCGACGCACTTTCCTCATCGAGGTTGAGCTTGCTGTCGATGTGATCCATGTGGTGCATCATCAGGTCCACCGCCAGCTCACCGTTGCGCGCTTCGATGGCGTCGATCAACTGGGTGTGCTCGTCGTAGGAGCAATGCGAGCGGTTGCCGCTTTCGTACTGGGCGATGATCAGCGAGGTCTGCGAGACCAGGCTGCGCTGGAAGCTGATCAGTGGCGCGTTCTTCGCCGCTTCGGCCAGTTTCAGGTGGAATTCGCCGGACAGACGGATACCGGCACCACGATCGCCACGGGAGAAGCTGTCACGCTCGTCGTTGACCATCTGGCGCAGTTCGGCGATCTGCTCGGCGGTGGCGTGCTGCACGGCCAGTTCGGTGATCGCGCGCTCCACCAGACGGCGGGCCATGAACACCTGGCGCGCTTCTTCTACGCTCGGGCTGGCGACGACGGCGCCACGGTTCGGCCGCAACAGCACCACGCCTTCATGGGCCAGACGCGACAGCGCGCGGCGAATGATGGTGCGGCTGACCCCGAAGATTTCCCCCAGCGCTTCTTCGCTCAATTTTGTGCCGGGCGCCAGACGCTGTTCGAGGATGGCCTCGAAGATATGCGCGTAGACAATATCGTCCTGGGTTCCGCTGCGGCCGGCTTTGCCTGCTCGCGGTTGTTTCTTGAGGGGTTGCAACTGTTCGTTCATGGGCACTCGAGTCGGGAGAACTGCGGCGAATAGACCGTGACTGTAATACGGCACAGTAGGTCGCTGGCAAGTATCGCGTAAAAAACAGCGCGATTGTACACAATGGATGGTGGCAACACGACTGTATGGCTGTTTGTGACCACGGCTGTATTGCAACGATCCGTTACGATTGAGTTTAGGCTTGATCGCAGAATCCGCCTTTGCGCACACCTGCTCTTATGTAGGAGCTGCCGAAGGCTGCGATCTTTTGATCTTGCTTTCAAACATCAAAATCAAAAGATCGCAGCCTTCGGCAGCTCCTACACAGTTCAGCGTAATTGCGGGGATCTTCATCTGTATAAGGAACACCGCCGTCATGAACGACGCCACCTACACCCGCCTGCGCCCTCTCGCCGACACTTCGCCCTCAGCGATCGTTGCCGGGTTCATTGCAATGATGACCGGCTACACCAGTTCGCTGGTGCTGATGTTCCAGGCCGGGCAAGCGGCGGGCCTAAGCAGCGGACAGATTTCCTCGTGGATCTGGGCGATCTCGATCGGCATGGCGGTGTGTTCGATCGGCTTGTCGCTGCGCTATCGCACACCGATCACCATCGCCTGGTCGACCCCCGGTGCAGCCCTGCTGATCACCAGCCTGGGCGGTGTCAGCTACGGTGAGGCCATCGGCGCCTACATCACTTGCGCAGTACTGGTGACCATTTGTGGGCTGACCGGCAGCTTCGAACGCTTGGTGAAAAAAATCCCGGCATCGCTGGCGGCGGCGTTGCTGGCGGGGATTCTGTTCAAGATCGGCAGCGAAATCTTCGTCGCCGCACAACACCGTACCGGGCTGGTGCTGGGGATGTTTTTCACCTATCTGCTGGTCAAGCGCCTGTCGCCGCGTTACGCGGTGCTCGCTGCATTGCTGATCGGCACCGCGCTGTCGGGCTTCATGGGGCTGCTGGATTTCAGCGGCTTTCATCTGGAAGTGGCGACGCCGGTCTGGACCACGCCGCACTTCTCCCTCGCGGCGACCATCAGCATCGGCATTCCGCTGTTCGTGGTGGCGATGACCTCGCAGAACATGCCCGGCATCGCCGTGCTGCGCGCCGACGGCTACAACGTCCCGGCCTCGCCACTGATCACCACCACCGGCATCGCCTCGCTGTTGCTGGCGCCGTTCGGCTCCCACGGCATCAACCTCGCGGCGATCAGCGCAGCCATCTGCACCGGGCCGCACGCCCATGAAGATCGCAACAAACGCTACACCGCCGCGGTCTGGTGCGGGATTTTCTACGGGATTGCCGGGGTGTTCGGCGCGACATTGGCGGCGCTGTTTGCCGCGCTGCCGAAAGAACTGGTGCTGTCGATTGCCGCATTGGCGCTGTTCGGTTCAATCATCAACGGTTTGAGCATTGCCATGACCGAGGTGAAAGAACGCGAGGCGGCGCTGATCACGTTCATGGTCACGGCGTCGGGGTTGACGCTGTTTTCCATCGGTTCGGCGTTCTGGGGAATTGTTGCTGGAGTGCTGACCTTGCTGATACTCAACTGGCGTAAAGCTTAAAGCAAAAGATCGCAGCCTTCGGCAGCGCCTACAGGGAAACGCATATCCCGATGTAGGAGCTGCCGAAGGCTGCGATCTTTTGATCTTGCAAAAAAACGGCGACCCGAAGGTCGCCGTTTTTTTCAGTATCACTTGGCCGCGTTGATCGGCTTTTCCGGATACCAGACGTCCAGCAGCGGGCTGACGGTCATGCCGGTCAGTTCGCTACGGTTTTTCAGCCAGGCTTCAACGGCAGCGCGCTGCTCTTCGTTGACCGAGCCACGCTTCTGCAGGCAAACCAGACCGAAGTCATCGCCGCCAACATAACCCAGACCGTTGGCTTCCATGGCTTCTTTGATGAATGCTTCGAGGAAAGCGTCAATGGCTTCTTCGGACAAGTCTTCTTTGAAGTCCAGGTTCAGTTCGAAACCCAGCTCTTGGAATTCATCAACGCACAGTTTTTTGCGCAGACGCTGGGAACGGTTAGTCGCCATTGGAACAATCCTCTTAAGTAATAACGGCCGGCACTTTACCAGTTTAAGCGGTCAATTGCCCGACTCTCTGGGTACGGTGGCCGACCGCCTGTAAAAAAAATAACGAAATGGCCGCTCCGGGCAAGGCACAAGCTGTTACACCTTGGGGCATAATGCCGACACTTTCATGACCACTGAGGGCTTTTTCATCCATGCCCTCGTTATTTTTCCCCTCTTCTGCAGGGTTTTATTTCATATGATCAAATCGTTGCGTCCTCTGTTTCTTGCCGGCCTTCTTCTGCCCCTGGCCCTGCCGGTTGCCGCTGCCACTATCAATACCGCCCTCACCCCTAACGTCGAAAAAGCCCTCAAGGCCAGCAAACTGCAGCCGACCGCGCTGTCGCTGGTGATGATCCCGCTCGACGGCCCGGGCAATCCGACCGTGTACAACGCCGACGTCTCGGTCAACCCGGCCTCGACCATGAAACTGGTCACCACCTACGCCTCGCTGGAAATGCTCGGCCCCAACCATCAGTGGAAAACCGAGTTCTACACCGACGGCGACCTGAGTGGCGGCATCCTCAATGGCAACCTGTACCTCAAGGGTGGCGGCGATCCGAAGCTGAACATGGAAAAACTCTGGCTGCTGATGCGCGACCTGCGCGCCAACGGCGTGACCCAGGTCACCGGCGACCTGATCCTCGACCGCAGCTTCTTCATCCAGCCACAACTGCCGGAATTCAACGACGACGGCAACGACGAGAACAAACCGTTCCTGGTCAAACCCGACTCGCTGCTGGTCAACCTCAAGGCCCTGCGCTTCGTCGCGCGCAATGACGGTGGCCGGGTGCTGATCTCGGTGGAACCGCCGATTGCCAGCGTGCGCATCGAAAACACGGTCAAGGCGCTCAACTCCAAGCAATGCACCGGCGGCGTGCGCTACAACCCGGTGACCCAGCCTGACGGCAGCGTGACCGTGACCGTCGCCGGTCAGTTGGGCGATGGCTGCAGCTCGCAGACTTATCTGTCACTGCTCGACCATGCGACCTACACCGCTGGCGCCGTGCGCGCGATCTGGAAAGAACTGGGCGGCAGCATCCAGGGCAAGGATCGCCTCGCCGCGACCCCGAGCAGCGCCAAGCTGCTGGCCCGCGCCTACTCGCCGGATCTGGCGGAAATCATCCGCGACATCAACAAATACAGTAACAACACCATGGCCCAGCAGCTGTTTCTGAGCCTCGGTCAGAAGTACCGCAACGAAGCCGACGGTGACGACGCCAAGGCCGCACAACGCGTAGTCCGCCAGTGGCTGGCGAAGAAAGGCATCACCGCGCCGCACCTGGTGATGGAAAACGGCTCCGGGCTGTCGCGCGCCGAACGCGTCAGCGCCCGCGAGATGGCCAACATGCTGCAAGCGGCCTGGCACAGCCCATACGCTGCCGAGTACATCAGCTCGCTGCCGATTGCCGGCACCGACGGCACCATGCGCAAACGCCTGAAAACCACCGCGATGCGCGGCGAAGCCCACGTCAAGACCGGCACCCTGAACACCGTGCGCGCCATCGCCGGCTTCAGCCGCGACGTCAACGGCAATACCTGGGCGGTGGTGGCGATCCTCAACGACAAAGCCCCGTTCGGCGCGTCGTCGGTGCTGGATCAGGTGCTGCTGGATCTGTACAAGCAGCCACGTTTGCCGCAGACCGCTTCGGCCCTGTAAACCACCGTTGAACCTGTGGACGCAACTCTCTGTGGCGAGGGAGCTTGCTTCCGCTGGGCTGCGCAGCGGCCCCAATGATTTTGTGAGCGCTACGCACTCATGCGGGAGCAAGCTCCCTCGCCACAAAACAGGGTTCCACAGGGGATTGGTGTAACGGCTTAGCTCATCTGCTCCACCCGATCGCGCCCACCCTGCTTCGCCGCATACACCCCGGAATCCGCCCGCAGCAGCAGCGCATCCGCGCCTTCCCCCGGACGCCAGCTGGCGATGCCGAAACTGGCCGTCACCACCCCGACCACGTCCACCGGCGCGCTGCGCAGGCCTTGCCACAATTCCACCGCCAGCATGTACGCGTGCTCGCCGTCGATGTCCGGGCACAGCACCATGAATTCCTCGCCACCGAGACGACAGAACACATCGGTCCGCCGCAAGCGATGGCCGATGCGCTCGCACACCGCCTGCAGCACCCGATCGCCGACGGCATGACCGTACTGGTCATTGATGCGTTTGAAGTGGTCGATGTCGAGCATGATCACCGACAGCTCACCGCCGCCGCGCTCGACCCGGGCCATTTCGGTGGTCAGGCGTTCCTGGAAGTAGCGGCGGTTGTGGATGCCGGTCAGCGAGTCGGTGACCGACAGCGCCCGCAGTTCCTCTTCCACCCGTTTCAAGTCGGAAATGTCCGAGATGTAGCCGTGCCACAGCACGCCGCCGCCCGGCAGTTCCTCCGGCGTCGCCTCGCCGCGCACCCAGCGCAGGCCACGCTCGGGCAACTGCACGCGGTATTCCTCGCGCCATGGGCTGAGGCTGTCCGCCGAAGCGCGGATCGAGCTGCGCACTCGCGAGACGTCCTGCGGATGAATGCGGGTGAAAATCGCCTCGGCATTGAGCAGCAGCACGTCCGGCTCCAGCTCGTAGATCTCGCGGATGCCGTCGCTGGCATAAATCACGCTGAAACGCCCGTCGAACTCCATCTTGAACTGGTAGATGCCGCCGGGCACATGAGCACTGAGTTTTTTCAGCAATACATCGCGCGCCGCCAGTGCTTCGTGCACGCGCTTGCGCTCGGTGATGTCGATGCAGATCGCCAGATGCCCGACCCACAAACCCTGCTCATCCAGTACCGGGGTGGCAAGCATGTTCACCGGCAGATAACTGCCGTCGCTGCGCACCAGCGTCCACTCGCGCGCCTCGTGACCGCCCACTTCACCGCCCTCGACCAACATCGCGTGGCAGGTCGGAATGCTCTTGCCGTAACGCGCACTCAACTCCGCGGAACGCGCAGCCAGCTCTCGCGGCAGATGCAGGTTTTCCAGGGTCATGTGGCCGACCACATCGGTGCTGCTGTAGCCGAGCATCTGTTCCGCGCCGGGGTTGAAGGTGTTGATCACCCCGCGCAGATCCGTGGCAATGATCGCCACCTGGGTCGCGGCATTCAGCACCCCGCGCAACTGACCGTGGGTGCCGCGCAACTCCTGCTCGCGGGCGTGCAGTTCCTGCGTGCGCAGTTCAACCATGCGCAGGGCGCGCTGGCGTTGACTGACCAGCACATACAGCAACGCGCTGAGCAACAGGCTCAGCAGCGCGCCCAGCACCACTAGGCTGCTGATGGAAGAATGGTTGGCCTGTAAAAATGCCTCGCTGGGCTGAATGTCCACTTGATAATCATGGTCGGCCATGCGAACCAGACGTGTCGCGGACAGGTCGCTGGCCCCGGCCTTGTTGGCGGACTCGTAGAGCACTTCATGCTGATCGTCGGTGGACAGGTCGAGAATACGCACCGTGAGGAAATCCTGGGTTTCCTCCGGCAGTCCGTCGGCCAGCAACTGCTGCATGCTGATCACCGCCATCACGTACCCTTGCGCAGAACCTTTCGCCGCGCCCTCCTCGGTGACCGGCGCCAGCAGCAAGACGCCCCGGGCATAGGCCGGATCAATCCCCACCAGATGCAACGGCTGCGACACCGCCATGTGCCCGCTGCGGTCGGCGCGTTCCAGCGTCGCCCGGCGCAACGGTTGCGCCAGCAGGTCATAGCCCAGCGGGGTGGGCAAGCGGCTCTGGCTCTGGGTGTAGATCACCGGAACGTATTCGGGACGATCACCGGCGGTCTGCAACTGGCCGTCAGCATTCAGCTCGCGAAAGGTGAAGGTGCTGAACCCTTCGCTACGCACCGCTTGTTCGATCGCCGAACGCTCGGCATGGCTGACCCGCGGCGCATAGGAATAGGCCTGGGTGCGTAACAGAAGCGGTTTGGCATAGCCGTCGAATTCGCTACGTGAGACCGAATCGGAGTTGGCGAAAAAACGGCGCAGGCCGTCGAGACGCTGTTCCTGATCCTGGAAACGTTCTTCGATGCGGCTGTAACGCTCATTGGCCAGCAGCTGAAAGCGTTGGCGCAGTTGATGGTGAAACTGATTGAGGGTGGCCCAGGCGAGCAGCCCCGTGAGAATCCCGCCGGCGAGCAATACCAGTATCGCGACCAGCCAGGCCGAGACGTCTTCACTGATAAAACCCAGAATCTTTGGGCGCACGGGGTGCAACGACATAGGGGCAACTCACGACGCCATTGTTTCGGGGGGAAAACCCCATTGGCCATGCGTTGAGTTATAGCTATTAGCCATTAATTTGGCTAGCGCTGATCGGATCCAAGAGCCTTTAAAAATCAAGGCTCTGTGGATCCAACCATGGCAAGTGTCAACGCGCCGTGATTTTCCAGGCGCGGTGAATCTTGGTATTGCGGGCGAAATCCGGATCAATGGTCTGCGCGCTGATTTCCTCGACCGCGTAACGCTCGGCGAGGTTCTCCTCCAACTGGAACTTTCGGAAGTTGTTGGAGAAGTACAGCACGCCACCCGGAGCCAGACGTGCCATGGCCAGGTCGATCAACTGCACCTGGTCACGCTGCACGTCAAAGATGCCTTCCATGCGCTTGGAGTTGGAGAAGGTCGGCGGGTCGATGAAGATCAGGTCGTACTCGTCGCGGCTGCTTTCCAGCCACGCCATCACGTCGCCCTGCTCCAGACGGTTCTTGTCGGAGAAGCCGTTCAGCGACAGGTTGCGCCGCGCCCAGTCGAGGTAAGTCTTCGACAGGTCGACGCTGGTGGTGCTGCGCGCACCGCCCTTGGCCGCGTGCACACTGGCGGTCGCGGTGTAGCAGAACAGATTGAGGAAGCGCTTGCCGGCCGCCTCTTTCTGAATGCGCATGCGCATTGGCCGGTGATCGAGAAACAGCCCAGTGTCGAGGTAGTCAGTGAGGTTCACCAGCAGCTTGACGCCGCCTTCGCTGACCTCATTGAACTTGCCCTGCGCCGCCTGACGTTCGTATTGCTTGGTGCCGCTCTGGCGCTCGCGGCGTTTGACCACCACGCGGCTCTTGTCGACGTTCAGCGCCTGGGGGATCGCGGCCAGGGCGTCGAACATGCGTGCCGAGGCCTTTTCCGGATCGATCGACTTCGGCGCGGCGTATTCCTGCACGTGCACCCAGTCGTGATACAGGTCGATGGCCATGGCGTATTCCGGCATGTCGGCATCGTAGACGCGGTAGCAGTCGATGCCTTCGCGCTTGACCCACTTGCTCATCGCCTTGAGGTTTTTCTGCAGGCGGTTGGCAAACATCTGCCCGCCTTCGCTCAGGCGCGGCTGCTCGATCACCGGGGCCGGGGCTGGCGTCGGTTTGATCGGGTTGCCGTTCTTGTTGAACTTGCGCTCTTGCGGCTCGTTCGGGGTTTGATCGTAAGCAGCTTGCTCACGCTCGGCCTGACGCTGTTCCGGGGTCCGCCGCTCGCCGGTGACGAACTGATCCGGCAGCACTTTGATCAACAGCAGTTTGCACGGCAACGCGCCGTTCCAGAACGAATACTGTTTGTGGCTGCGAATGCCCATGCGCTTGCCCAGATCCGGCGCGCCGGTGAACACCGCCGCTTCCCAGTTCAGGCAGGCCTGACGCAGTCGCTCGCCAAGGTTCTGATAGAGGTAAAGCAGGCTGGCTTCGTCGCCCAGACGCTCGCCGTACGGCGGGTTGCAGATCACCAGACCTTTCTGGTTCTGGTCCGGACGCGGCTCGAAGGTCGCGACTTCGCCCTGATAGATCTTGATCCACTCGCTCAGACCGGCACGCTCGACGTTGTTGCGACCCGGTTGAATCAGGCGCGGGTCGGCTTCGTAACCGCGAATCCACAGCGGCGGCTTGGCCAGACCGGCAGCGGCACGCTCGACGGCTTCTTCATGGAGTTTTTTCCACAGCGCCGGGACGTGGCCCAGCCAGGCGGTAAAGCCCCACTGCTCACGGCGCAGGTTCGGCGCCATGTCGGCGGCGATCATCCCGGCTTCGACGAGGAACGTACCGACACCGCACATCGGGTCAGCCAGCGCGCCGCCTTCGGCCGCAATGCGCGGCCAGCCGGAACGGATCAGGATCGCTGCCGCGAGGTTTTCCTTCAACGGCGCCGCGCCCTGCTGCAGGCGGTAGCCGCGCTGGTGCAGGCTGTGACCGGACAGGTCGAGGGACAGAATCGCTTCGCCGCGATCCAGGCGCAGGTGAATGCGCAGATCCGGGTTGAGCTTGTCGATTGACGGACGGTCGCCTTGCGGGGTACGCAGTTTGTCGACGATGGCGTCTTTGACTTTCAGCGCGCCGAAGTGGGTGTTGTCGATGCCCGAGCCGTGGCCGCTGAATTCCACGGCCAGGGTGCCGTCGGCGAGCATGTGATCCTGCCACTCGACGTCAAGCACGCCGTGGTACAGGTCTTCAGCGTCTTTCATCGGGAAACGCTTGAGCACCAGCAGCACCCGGTTGGCCAGACGCGACCACAGGCACAGGCGATAAGCGGTTTCCATGGTCGCCATGCCACGCACGGCAGAGGTGTGCTCGCGGGCCTCTTCAAGGCCAAGCCCGACGGCTTCCTCGATGAGCAGGCCTTCAAGGCCTTTGGGGCAAGTGAGGAAGAGTTCGAAACGATCGGACATGGTATTTCCAGAGCCTTTGGCTAGTGAACCGGCAACACATTGCCGATCCGGTTTTCAATCAGGCGCTTTTCCACAAGAACGCCCGCGTGGCACGAAGGTGTGCCGTTCCATCCCCGCTGCTCGGGTTAAAAGAGCTTAGATGCCGGGACAGATAAAAAAGTTGATGAAACAAAAAGTCTTAAAGCGACCCTTCGTCGCATATTACCCAAGCGCAAACGTGGGTCATTCTCACTAAAGGATTAACCCCATCATCCAGCGCGGGGCCGATCATACCGGGGTTTGCTGCAGAAACCTTCATGAAACCCGTCGTTACTTATGGCTGTAGCACTACTTTCGTTACGTCCTTATGACAAAACGATCATTCCCTCGCTGTGACTCATTGGTTAGAACTGACCACAGGTTGACGTCGCAACGGCGTCAACACCTTGGCTCGCCACGCCGGCAGCGAGCCGCCCAACGGCAGAGTTTTTTCTGCCAGACCTCGATTGAGGTCAACGCGACGAAAACAGTCAACAAGTGAGGGAAACACCCTATGAGAAGACTTAAGCGTGATCCGTTGGAAAGAGCATTTTTGCGCGGATATCAATATGGCGTTGGTGGCAAATCCCGCGAGCTTTGCCCATTTACTCTACCGTCGGTACGCCAAGCCTGGATCAACGGCTGGCGAGAAGGACGCGGCGACAACTGGGACGGTATGACCGGCACTGCGGGGATCCACAGACTCAACGAACTTCACGCCGTCGGCTGACACAGGGCACTTATTGCAACACGACAATCTGAATTTCTAGCGACTTACCATGCACGTCCTTCCCGGACGGCGGGCTACGGCCCAGGGGCTCCTTCGAGGAGCCCTTTTTTATGCTTGCCCCGGACGATACAGATCCCTGTGGCGAGGGGATTCATCCCCGATGGGCTGCAAAGCGGCCCCGAATCCATCCACCCGAGTGAGCCAGGCGAACGGCGGATGCAAATTTTACGACTGCTGCGCAGTCGATCGGGGATAAATCCCCTCGCCACAAAAGCCCCTCATCACGAGTCCTCAACAGCCTCAGCGCAGCGCGGCAATCGCGTCGACCGATTCACGAATCAAGGCCGGGCCTTTGTAGATGAAGCCCGAGTAAATCTGCACCAGACTCGCACCCGCCATGATTTTCTCGGCCGCATGCTTGCCTTCAGTGATGCCACCCGCCGCAATGATCGGCAACCGACCACCCAGTTCCTCAGCCAACACCTTCACGGTATGCGTGCTCTTGTCGCGCACCGGGGCGCCGGACAAACCGCCCGCCTCGTCACCGTGCTCCATGCCTTCGACGCCGACGCGACTCAGGGTGGTGTTGGTGGCGATCACCGCGTCCATCCCGGTTTCGATCAGCGCCTGAGCCACCTGCGCCGTTTCTTCGTCGGTCATGTCCGGAGCGATCTTGATCGCCAGCGGTACATGTTTGCCGTGACGCAGGGCCAGTTCGGCACGGCGCGTGGCCAGATCCGCCAGCAACTGCTTGAGCGAATCACCGAACTGCAGGCTGCGCAGGCCCGGGGTGTTGGGCGAACTGACGTTGACCGTGACATAGCTGGCGTGGGCATACACCTTGTCCAGGCAAATCAGGTAGTCATCTACCGCGCGCTCGACCGGAGTGTCGAAGTTTTTGCCGATGTTGATCCCCAGCACGCCCTTGTATTTGGCCGCCGCGACCCGCGCCAGCAGGTTATCCACACCGAGGTTGTTGAAGCCCATGCGATTGATGATCGCCTCGGCCTCCGGCAGGCGGAAGATCCGTGGTTTCGGGTTGCCCGGCTGCGGACGCGGGGTCACGGTGCCGATTTCGACAAAGCCGAAACCCAGTTGCGAGAAACCGTCGATGGCCGCGCCGTTCTTGTCCAGACCCGCCGCCAGACCCACCGGATTCGGGAAGTCCAGGCCCATGACCGTCACCGGCAGGTTCGCCGGCTTCTTGCACAGCATGCCGTTGAGGCCCAAACGCCCACCCGCGCCGATCAGATCCAGCGACAGATCGTGGGAGGTTTCCGGGGAAAGTTTGAACAACAGCTGACGGGCCAGGGTGTACATGGGCGGCGATGACTCGGGCGGCGAAAAGAGGCGGCGATTATAGCCGGGCATCGCCCCCCGGCGCGAGGCGCACAGGCAAATCAGCCTGACTGGCATATGCCTTGCACTTTCAGGGTTATCAGCCCCCAGGCCAATGACGGCGTGCGGGCACGGACAATGGCGTCGTTCGCAGGTTTTGCCTGAGCAAAACCTGGGACGGCGTTTTTTTGAGGGTGGCTTTATATGAGTGATTCGTCCGTCGGGCCACTGGCCTGGGTCAACGGCAGTGATGCCCCGGAAAAAAGCGTGATCAATCTCGGTTTCATGGCCTTGAGCGACTGCGCCTCGGTGGTCGTGGCCGCCACGCAAGGCTTTGCCCAGCCCTACGGCCTGACAATCAACCTCAAGCGTCAGGCGTCCTGGGCGACGTTGCGCGACAAACTGGTCAGCGGTGAACTGGATGTCGCCCACAGCCTGTACGGGCTGATTTACGCGGTGCATCTGGGCATCGGCGGCGTGGCGCCGAGTGACATGGCGGTGCTGATGGGGCTGAACCAGAATGGCCAGAGCCTCAACCTGTCCCACGGCTTGCAGCAACTGGGCGTGACCAGTCCTGAAGCGCTGGATCGGCACGCGCACCAAACCCGCGCAAAACTGACCTTCGCCCAGACTTTTCCCACCGGTACCCACGCGATGTGGCTGTATTACTGGCTGGCGAGTCAGGGCATTCATCCGTTGCAGGACGTCGACAGCGTGGTGGTGCCGCCGCCGCAAATGGTCGCGCACCTGCAAGCCGGGCGCATCGATGGTTTCTGCGTCGGTGAGCCGTGGGCGGCAGCCGCCGTGCAGCAGGATCTGGGGTTCACCCTGGCGACCAGCCAGAGCATCTGGCCCGATCATCCGGAGAAAGTCCTCGGCTGCACCCGCGCGTTCGTCGAACAATACCCCAACAGCGCCCGGGCGCTGGTAATGGCGATTCTCGAGGCCAGCCGCTTCATTGAACAAAGCGCGGAAAACCGCCGCAGCACCGCGCAGTTGCTGAGCGCCCCGGAATATCTCGACGCCCCGCTGTCCTGCATCGAACCGCGTTTTCTCGGGGATTACGCCGATGGCCTCGGCAACCGCTGGCAGGACCCGCACGCCTTGCGTTTTCACGGCAACGGCGAGGTAAATTTGCCGTATCTGTCCGACGGCATGTGGTTCATGACCCAATTCCGTCGCTGGGGCCTGTTGCGCGAGGATCCCGACTACCTCGCGGTGGCCCGCCAGGTTCAGCAACTGGACATCTACCGCGAAGCCGCCACCGCCGTCGGTGTCGCCGCGTGGGGCAAAGAGATGCGCAGCAGCCAGTTGCTCGATGGCAAAGTCTGGGACGGCAGTGATCCGGCCGCTTACGCCCGCAGTTTCAAGCTGCACGCCCTGAGCGACGCCGCTCCTCTGCTCGCCCGCCGCTGACAGGAGACCGCCAATATGCTGCGCATTCTGCTGATCAACGACACCGCGAAAAAAGTCGGGCGCCTGAAAGCCGCGCTGATCGAGGCGGGTTTCGAGGTCATCGATGAGTCCGGCCTGATCATCGACCTGCCGGCCCGCGTCGAAACGGTGCGCCCGGACGTGATCCTGATCGATACCGAGTCACCGGGCCGCGATGTGATGGAGCAAGTGGTGCTGGTCAGCCGTGACCAGCCCCGACCGATCGTGATGTTCACCGACGAACACGACCCGGGGGTGATGCGTCAGGCGATCAAGTCCGGGGTCAGCGCCTACATCGTCGAAGGCATCCACGCCCAGCGCCTGCAGCCGATTCTCGATGTGGCCATGGCCCGCTTCGAAAGCGATCAGGCCTTGCGCGCGCAACTGCTGGCCCGCGACCAGCAACTGGCCGAGCGCAAACGCATCGAGCTGGCCAAAGGGCTGCTGATGAAGATGAAGGACTGCAACGAAGAAGAGGCCTACACCCTGATGCGCCGCCAGGCCATGAGCCGCCAGCAGAAACTGATTCAGGTGGCGGAGCAAATCATTGCCATGAGTGAGTTGCTCGGCTGATTGAAGAGCAAAAGATCGCAGCCTTCGGCAGCTCCTACAAAGGCACGCAATTTCCTGTAGGAGCTGCCGAAGGCTGCGATCTTTTGATCCTTGGCACAAATCTGGCTAAGCATTCAGCACAGGTAACCAACGGCGGTTGCCCCACCCACGACAAAGACGTCGCTCACCCCGCTCGCCCCATCGGCGAACCAGGTAGCGGCGTTTTTGCGTTTTGGCCCCACAGCCCGGGGCCGGTGGTGCGGCCGTGGCGGCGCGCCACCTGCTGTGACTCCTTTCGAGACTCTTTTCAGCTGAGGTGCGCGATGAATTCAAGCTTCTGGAAATCCGGCCACACCCCGACCCTGTTCGCAGCGTTCCTGTATTTCGACCTGAGCTTCATGGTCTGGTACCTGCTCGGCCCGTTGGCGGTGCAGATCGCCGCCGACCTGCACCTGAGCACCCAACAACGCGGGCTGGTGGTGGCGACGCCGATACTCGCCGGTGCGGTGCTGCGATTTGTGATGGGCATGCTGGCTGATCGTCTGTCGCCGAAGACCGCCGGGCTGATCGGCCAGGTGATCGTGATCTGCGCGCTGTTCGGTGCGTGGAAACTCGGTATCCACAGTTATGAACAGGCGCTGCTGCTGGGGCTATTCCTCGGCATGGCCGGTGCCTCGTTTGCTGTGGCCCTGCCGCTGGCCTCGCAATGGTATCCACCACAACATCAAGGCAAGGCGATGGGCATCGCTGGCGCCGGTAACTCCGGCACCGTGTTCGCCGCGCTGATCGCCCCGGTGCTGGCCGCGTCGTTCGGCTGGAGCAACGTGTTCGGTTTTGCCCTGATTCCGTTGATCCTGACGCTGGTGCTGTTCGCCTGGCTGGCGAAAAACGCGCCGCAGCGGCCCAGGGCCAAAGCCATGGCCGACTACTTCAAGGCCCTCGGCGACCGCGACAGTTGGTGGTTCATGTTTTTCTACAGCGTGACCTTCGGCGGCTTCATCGGCCTGGCCAGCGCCCTGCCCGGCTACTTTAACGATCAGTACGGTCTGAGCCCGGTAACCGCTGGTTACTACACCGCTGCCTGTGTGTTCGGTGGCAGCCTGATGCGCCCGCTGGGTGGTGCGCTGGCGGATCGCTTCGGCGGCATCCGCACCTTGCTGGCGATGTACACCGTGGCGGCGATCTGCATCGCCGCCGTCGGTTTCAACCTGCCCAGCTCCTACGCCGCACTGGCGCTGTTCGTCTGCACCATGCTCGGGCTCGGCGCCGGCAATGGCGCGGTGTTCCAGTTGGTGCCGCAACGCTTCCGTCTGGAGATCGGCGTGATGACCGGGCTGATCGGCATGGCCGGCGGCATCGGCGGTTTTGCCTTGGCGGCCGGCATGGGCGCGATCAAGCAAAGCACCGGCAGCTATCAACTGGCGCTGTGGTTGTTCGCCAGCCTCGGCGTGCTGGCGTGGTTCGGCCTGCACGGGGTCAAACGTCGCTGGAGAACCACCTGGGGTTCGGCGGCGGTCACTGCTGCACGCGTGTGAGGCGGCAATGCCCCTGCAACTGAGCTTTGCCCAGGCCAGCGCCACCGGACCGCGCGCGGAAAACCAGGACGCCCTGCGCCTGGTGACACCCGCCCCGGCGCTGGCCGCGAGCAAAGGCTATCTGGTCGCCATTGCCGACGGCGTAAGCCAATGCGCCGACGGCGGCCTGGCTGCACGCTCGACCCTGCAGGCACTGGCGCTGGATTACTACGCCACACCGCAAACCTGGAGCGTGCCGCAGGCGCTGGATCGCCTGCTGCTCGCGCAAAATCGCTGGTTACAGGCCAATGGCGGCGGGCAACCGTTGCTGACCACGGTCAGCGCGCTGGTTCTGCGCGGTCGGCGTTTCACCCTGGCCCACGTCGGCGATTGCCGGGTCTATCGCTGGCAGGCCGACGCTTTGCAGCGGATTTCGCAGGATCATGTCTGGGAGCAGCCGGGCATGCAGCACGTGCTCAAACGCGCGCTGGGGCTGGATCAGCATCTGGTGCTGGATTTTCTCGACGGTGAATTACGCGAGGGCGAATGTTTCGTGCTGCTCAGCGATGGCGTGTGGTCGACCTTGGGCGATACCGCAATCGCGGCGATCCTGCGCGATCAACCGGATCTCGACCGTGCCGCACACACGCTGGTCAATGCCGCGCATCTGGCCGGCAGCCAGGACAACGCCAGTGCGTTGCTGGTGCGGGTCGATGTGCTGGGCGAGGCGAGCATTGGCGACGCGCTGATCCATTTGCAGCAATGGCCACTGCCGCCAGCGTTGAAAACCGCGCAGATGTTCGAAGGCTGGCAGGTGCAGAACGTTGTCGCTCAGAGCCAGCAATCGCTGCTGTATCGAGTGCTGGACGGGCAAGGTCGGAGCTGGTTGTTGAAAACCCTGCCGCCACGGCTGGCCGATGATCCACAGGCCGGGCAGGCCTTGTTGTCGGAAGAATGGTTCCTCAGGCGTGTCGCCGGGCGGCATTTTCCTGAAGTCCACAGCGGCACCCAGCGTCAGCATTTGTACTATGTGATGCGCGAATATTCCGGGATGACCCTGGCGCGGCTGTTTCAACACAGCAGCCCGTTACCGTTGGCACAGTGGCAGGACATTGCCGAGCGTCTGCTGCGGGCGGTGGGCCTGCTGCATCGGCGGCAGATTCTGCACCGCGACATCAAACCGGAGAATCTGCACCTGGGCGACGATGGCGAGTTGCGCCTGCTGGATTTCGGTCTGGCGTATTGCCCCGGCCTGTCCGAAGACGCACCGTCAACGCTGCCGGGAACCCCGAGTTATATCGCCCCGGAAGCGTTTCGCGGTGAGCCACCGAGTGCGCAACAGGATCTGTACGCGGTGGGCGTGACCTTGTACTTCCTGCTCACGGGGCATTTTCCCTATGGCGAAATCGAAGCCTTTCAACGGCCGCGCTTCGGCGTGCCGGTGAGTGCCGGTCGCTACCGCCCGGACGTGCCGGAATGGCTTGCGCAGAGTCTGGAGCGAGGCGTGGCTGCCGATCCGCAACAGCGCTTTGAAACGGCTGAAGAATGGTTGCTGGTGCTGGAACAGGGTGAGCGACGCAGTTTGAGTGTGCGGCCCAGACCTTTATTGGAGCGCGAGCCGTTGAAGGTCTGGCGGACGGTGGCGTTGTTGGCGCTGTTGGGAAATCTGGTGCTGCTGGTGGTGGTGTTTCACCGCTGATACCGCGTCGCGCCCTTCGCGAGCAGGCTCGCACACAGGGGATTTGTGAACGACACCGATCCACTGTGGGAGCGAGCCTGCTCGCGAAGAGGCCACTCCAATCACAGCAATTCTGTCTGCCTGAATGCCCCGCGAACGAGCAACCCGCGTCGATTCGGTGCAAAAAATCCCGTCTATAACCGCTTCCGCCTAATAAACACGCCATCCTGCCACTTGGCACAACCACTGCATTACCCGTTTCACCATACATAAAGCCCAACCTTCAACGACGAAGGTTGCGCTTCCCGAGAGAACGGGACCAGGACAAAGGCGTCCTCGCTAGGCAACTAGCGGGACGCCTTTTTTTGTTTGCGCAACATTTGTCGAGCACGGCCTGACTGCCCACAAGAGGCCAGCCACCGCTCCCCGGAGAACCTGATGAAAAAACTCAAACTGGTGATGATCGGCAATGGCATGGCCGGGGTTCGCACCCTGGAAGAACTGCTCAAGCTGAGCAACGAGCTGTACGACATCACGGTCTTCGGTGCCGAACCGCACACCAACTACAACCGCATCCTGCTGTCGCCGGTGCTGGCCGGTGAGCAGACCTTCGAAGAGATCGTGCTCAACGACCTCGACTGGTACCTGGAAAACCACATCAAGTTGCTGCTCAACCGCAAGGTGGTGCAGATCGACCGGGTCAAACGCCGGGTGATTGCCGAAGACGGCACCGAGGCCGAATATGATCGCCTGCTGATCGCCACTGGTTCGACACCGTTCATCCTGCCGATCCCCGGCAATGACTTGCAGGGTGTGATCGGTTACCGCGACATCGCCGACACCCAGGCGATGATCGACACCGCCAGAACCCACAAGCACGCGGTGGTCATCGGCGGCGGCCTGCTAGGCCTCGAAGCCGCCAACGGCCTGATGCTGCGCGGCATGCACGTCACGGTGGTGCACATCGGCGAATGGCTGCTGGAGCGGCAACTGGACAAGACCAGCGGGCAACTGCTGCAAAGCGCCCTCGAAGCCCGTGGCCTGCACTTTCGCTTGTGCGAGCAGACCCAGGCCCTGCACGACGCGGGCAATGGCCGGGTCGGCTCGGTGCAGTTCAAGAACGGCGAGATCATCCCTGCCGATCTGGTGGTGATGGCTGCCGGCATCCGCCCCAACACCGAACTGGCGGAGCGCGCCGGCATCCCGTGCAATCGCGGGATTCTGGTCAACGACACCCTGCAAACCTACGATCCGCGCATCTATGCCATTGGCGAGTGCGCCAGCCATCGCGGCATCGCGTATGGCCTGGTGGCGCCGCTGTTCGAACAGGCCAAGGTGTGCGCCAACCACCTCGCGCAACTGGGTTTCGCCCGGTATCAGGGTTCGGTGACCTCAACCAAATTGAAAGTCACCGGCATCGACCTGTTTTCCGCCGGCGATTTCATGGGCGGCGAAGGCACCGAAACCATCACCCTCTCCGACCCGATCGGCGGCGTGTACAAAAAACTGGTGATCAAGGATGACGTGCTGGTCGGCGCCTGTCTGTACGGCGATACGGCAGATGGCGGTTGGTATTTCCGACAGATTCGTGAGAATCACGCCATCGGCGAGATCCGCGATCACCTGATGTTCGGTGAAAATTCTATCGGCGACGTAGGACATCAGGGCCAGGACAAAGCCATGGCCATGGCCGACACCGCCGAAGTCTGCGGCTGCAACGGCGTGTGCAAGGGCACCATCGTCAAGGCGATTCAGGAACACGGCCTGTTCAGCGTCGATGACGTGAAGAAGCACACCAAGGCTGCAAGTTCCTGCGGCTCCTGCGCCGGGCTGGTCGAGCAGATCCTGATCAACACCGTCGGCGGCGCGGCGGACGTCAAACCGAAAAGCGAAAAAGCCATCTGCGGTTGCAGCGACCTCAACCACGGGCAGATCCGCCAGGCGATCCGCGAACAGCATCTGCTGACCATCGCCGACACCATGAGCTACCTCAACTGGCGCACCCCGAATGGCTGCGCCACCTGCCGTCCTGCGCTGAACTACTACCTGATTTCCACCTGGCCCGGCGAAGCCAAGGACGATCCGCAATCGCGCCTGATCAACGAACGCGCCCACGCCAACATTCAGAAGGACGGCACCTATTCGGTGGTGCCACGGATGTGGGGCGGCGTGACCAACCCTGCGGAATTGCGGCGCATCGCCGACGTGGCCGACAAGTACAACGTACCCATGGTCAAGGTCACCGGCGGTCAGCGCATCGACCTGCTGGGGATCAAGAAGCAGGACTTGCCGGGCGTCTGGAAAGACCTCGACATGCCCTCCGGCCACGCCTACGGCAAATCCATCCGCACCGTGAAAACCTGCGTCGGCAGCGAGTTCTGCCGCTTCGGCACGCAGAATTCGACGCAGTTGGGCATTGAGCTTGAGCACGACCTGTTCAACATGTGGTCGCCACACAAAGTGAAACTCGCTGTCTCCGGATGCCCACGCAACTGCTCGGAAGCGGGGATCAAGGACGTAGGAATCATCGGCGTCGACTCCGGCTGGGAGATGTACATCGGCGGCAACGGCGGGATCAAGACGGAGGTCGCCGAGTTCTTCGTCAAGCTGAAAACCGCCGAGGAAGTCCGCGAGTACAACGGCGCGTTTCTGCAGCTCTATCGCGAAGAAGCCTTCTACCTCGAACGCACCGTGCACTACCTGCAACGGGTCGGCATGGAGCACATCAAGAAAGCCGTGCTGGAAGACCCCGAGCGCCGCAAGGCCCTGAATGAGCGCCTGCAGTTCTCCCTGTCGTTCGAACAAGACCCGTGGAAAGAGCGCCTCGCGCAGCCGCAACTGAAGAAAGAATTCGAGGTGATCCCCGTGAAAAACCTGGAGGTGCCGGCATGAACTGGCTCGATATCTGTGCCCTGGAAGAGATCAATGCCCTTGGTTCGCGGATCATTGCCGGGCCGAAAGGCGACATCGCGATTTTTCGGACGAGCGATGACGAGGTTTTCGCCCTTGACGACCGCTGCCCGCACAAGGGTGGGCCGCTGTCACAAGGTTTGATCTACGGCAAACGCGTGGCCTGCCCGCTGCACAACTGGCAGATCGACCTGCAAACCGGCGAGGCCCAGGCTCCGGACATCGGCTGCGCGCACCATCATCCGGCCCGGGTCGAAAACGGCCGCGTGCAATTGGCACTGCGGGAAGCGGTCTGATGAACCGCCAGACGACCGCCTCGACCTGCTGCTACTGCGGCGTCGGCTGCGGCGTGCTGATCGAGCATGACGGCGAGCGCATCCTCGGCGTCAGCGGCGATCCGGCGCACCCGGCCAACTTCGGCAAACTGTGCAGCAAAGGCTCGACCCTGCACGTGACCGGCGATCTGGCTGCCCGGGCGCTGTACCCGGAGCTGCGCCTGGGCAAAGGCCTGGCGCGCAGCCGTTGCGACTGGGACACGGCGCTGGATCACGCAACTCAGGTCTTTGCCCAAACCATCGCCGAACACGGCCCGGACAGCGTGGCGTTTTACATTTCCGGGCAGTTGCTGACCGAGGACTATTACGCCTTCAACAAATTGGCACGAGCACTGGTCGGCACCAACAACATCGACAGCAATTCCCGGCTGTGCATGTCGTCGGCGGTGGTCGGTTACAAGCGCAGCCTCGGCGCCGATGCGCCGCCGTGCAGTTACGAGGATCTGGAGCTGAGCGATTGCGTGATGATCGCCGGCAGTAACATGGCCTACGCCCATCCAGTCCTTTTCCGACGCCTGGAAGAGGCAAAATCGCGCCGGCCGCAGATGAAAGTCATCGTCATTGATCCCCGGCGCACCGACACCTGTGAGTTGGCCGACTTGCATCTGGCGATTCTGCCCGGCACCGATGTCGCACTGTTCCATGGGATTTTGCATCTGCTGCTGTGGGAAGACTGGATCGACCGCGACTTCATCAAGGCGCACACCGACGGTTTGCCTGAGCTGAAAAATCTGGTGCGCGACTACACCCCGCAAATGGTTGCGCAACTGTGCGGGATCAGTGTCGAGCAATTGCAGCAGTGCGCCGAATGGGTGGGCACCGCGCCAAGTTTCCTGTCGCTGTGGTGCATGGGCCTGAATCAGTCCACCGCTGGCAGCGCAAAAAACAGCGCGCTGATCAATCTGCACCTGGCCACCGGGCAAATCGGCCGCCCGGGTGCAGGACCTTTCTCTTTGACCGGTCAGCCAAATGCCATGGGCGGGCGGGAAACCGGCAGCCTGTCCAATTTGCTGCCCGGTCATCGTGAAGCGGCCAATCCTAAGCATCGCGACGAAGTGGCAGCCTGTTGGGGTGTCGATCAACTGCCTCAAACCAGCGGCCTCAGCGCTATCGAGCTGTTCGAGCGGATGCGCAGCGGGCAGATCAAGGCGCTGTGGATTGCCTGCACCAATCCCGCACAGTCCATGCCTGATCAACAGGCGGTGCGCGAGGCGCTGCAGACCTGCCCGTTCGTGGTGTTGCAGGAAGCCTTCCGCACCACCGAGACCGCCGCCTTCGCCGACCTGTTGTTACCCGCAGCCAGTTGGGGCGAGAAGCAAGGCTCAGTGACCAACTCCGAACGGCGCATTTCCCACGTACGGCAGGCCATTCTCCCACCGGGCGAAGCACGGCCGGACTGGGCGATCACCGTGGATTTCGCACAGCGGCTGGAGAAACGTCTGCGCCCACTTCAGCCGAGCCTGTTTGCTTTCGAGCAGCCGGCGCAGTTGTTCGACGAATACAAACAACTGACCCGTGGACGCGATCTGGACTTGTCGGGCCTCAGCCATCAATTGATTGATGAACTGGGACCGCAGCAATGGCCTTTTCCGGCCGGCGCCCGGCAAGGCACGGCACGCTTGTATGGCGACGGGATTTTTCCCACGGCTAACGGTCGCGCGCAGTTCGTCGCCGATCCTTATCGCGCCGCCAAAGAACAACGCGATGCACGGTTCCCACTGACGCTGATCACCGGCCGCCTGCGCGATCAATGGCACGGCATGAGCCGCACCGGCACGGCAGCGCAATTGTTCGGGCATGTCAGCGAAGCCGTGTTAAGCCTGCACCCGGACGAGTTACGCCGGCAGCGCTTGCAGCCGGGGGATCTGGTCAACCTGAAGAGTCGGCGCGGTGCCGTGATCGTCGCGGTCGACAGCGATGACGGCGTGCGCCCCGGTCAGGCATTTCTGCCGATGCATTGGGGCGACCGGTTTCTCAAGGGCGGGGTCAACAGTCTGACCTTGCCGGCCTTCGATCCTTTGTCGAAACAGCCCGAACTCAAACACAGCGGCGTGCGTCTGGAAGCGGTAAATCTGCCATGGCACTTGTTCGCCCTGATCGAGGGCGATGTTCAACGGCATTTCGAGACGCTACGACCTCTCTGCGAGGCGTTTTCCTATGTGAGCCTCAGCCTTGTCGGACGTGAGCGGCCCGCGCTGCTGATACGCGCTGCCAGCGTCACGCCGCCAGAGCCGCAACGGCTGCGCGACATCGACCAGTGCCTGACGCTGCTCGACGGTCCAGTGCTGGCCTACGACGACCCGCGCCGCGCCATTGGCAAACGGGTACGCATCGAAAACGGCCGAATCACCGCAATCCGCCTCGCGGGCGAAACCCTGGCTCAGCACTGGCTGCAAGGCTTGTGGCTGGAGGGTCGCGCCGATGAACAACTGCGCCGCTGGCTTCTGGCGCCGATGAGTGCGCCACCCGGCAATGCCGGCATTCAGGCCAATCCGGGCAAAACCCTGTGCAACTGCAAAAACGTCAGTCACAGCGCGGTGTGTGCCGGAATTCGCCAAGGCCTGGATCTGCAAGGTCTCAAACAACAACTGGGGTGCGGCACGCAATGCGGCTCGTGTGTCCCTGAAATCAAGCGTTTGCTGGCCGCTGATCTGCAGCCGGTATCGGTCATCTGAAGGAAAACACCATGAATGCAAAAGTCTGGCTGGTGGGCGCAGGCCCCGGTGATCCCGAGTTGCTGACGCTCAAAGCGGTACGCGCGTTGCGCGAAGCAAAGGTGGTGTTGATTGACGACCTGGTCAATGACGCCCTGCTGGAGCATTGCCCTACGGCGCGAATCATTGCCGTGGGCAAGCGCGGTGGCTGTCGCTCGACGCCGCAGGCCTTCATCCATCGGCTGATGCTGCGTTATGCCCGCCAAGGCCTATGCGTGGTGCGGCTCAAGGGCGGTGACCCGTGCATTTTCGGCCGTGGTGGTGAGGAGGCGCAGTGGTTGCGCGAACGTGGGGTTGAGGTCGAGCTGGTCAACGGCATTACCGCCGGCCTTGCTGGCGCGACACAGTGTGATATTCCGCTGACGTTGCGCGGTGTGGCGCGCGGGGTGACGCTAGTCACCGCGCATACCCAGGACGATAGCCAATTGAACTGGCAGGCGCTGGCGCAAGGCGGTACGACACTGGTGATCTACATGGGGGTGGCCAAACTGGACGAGATCCGCGATCAGTTGTTGGCGGGCGGGATGGCGGCGGATATGCCAGTGGCGATGATCGAAAATGCCTCTCTGCCAGAACAGCGCGAGTGCCGCAGTGATCTGATGAGCATGGGTGACGACGCTTGCAGGTTTGGACTGAAGAGCCCGGCCATTCTGGTCATTGGCGCGGTGGCCGCAGTTGCTGAAAATCAAAGAATCGCAGCCTTCGGCAGCTCCTACAGGATGTGTGCGGATACCGTGTAGGAGCTGCCGCAGGCTGCGATCTTTATAGCTTCAAAGCCAAATCGCAGGCAAAGAAAAGCCCGGCCTGAGCCGGGCTTTTCTCGTAGCGGCAGCTAATTACTTAGCTTGAGCTTCAACCTGCGCTTCTACGCGACGGTTAACAGCACGGCCAGCTTCAGTTTTGTTGTCAGCAACTGGGCGGGATTCGCCGTAGCCGATCGACTGAACGCGGGACGACTCAACACCGTACTGCTGGGTCAGAACTTGCTTAACGGCGTTTGCACGACGCTCGGACAGTTTCTGGTTGTAAGCGTCAGGACCGACGGAGTCAGTGTGACCTTCAACAGTGGTGTGAGTGGCTGGGTACTGCTTCATGAAGTCAGCCAGGTTCTTGATGTCAGCGTAGCTGTTTGGCTTGACGACCGACTTGTCGAAGTCGAATTTCACGTCCAGCTCTACACGAACAACTTCAGCAACTGCTGGGCAGCCATCAGCGTCAACAGTTACGTTGGCTGGGGTGTCCGGGCACTTGTCAACGTTGTCGCAAACGCCGTCGTTGTCGCTGTCGGAGCAGACTTCAGCCGGAGCTGGAACTGGAGCAGCAGCTGGCTTGCCGCCGCCACCGAAGTTCACACCCAGACCAACCGATGGAGCGTAGTCCCAACGGCCGTTGTCCAGTTTGTAGTCAGCTTCTACGCCAGCACGGGCGAAGAAGTTTTCGGCGAAGTAGTACTTAACGCCAGCGCCAGCAGTCAGGAAAGTCGACTGGTCGCGACCGGTGTGGCCGTCAGCAGCTACGTTGGTCAGGTTGCCATGCTTAACGCCACCTTCAACGTATGGACGCAGAGCGTCGCCAGCGTTGTTGAAGTGGTATTGAGCGGTCAGACCGAAGTTGTCACCACGCAGTTTCTGGCTGCCGGTACCGTCGTTCGAACGGGTGTGGTTGTTACGATCCCAGCCGAAGTTGATCGAGACGTCATCGGTCAGGAAGTAACCGATTTTGGCGCCTGGGTTGAAGCCGTCTTCGACATGATCAATGCTGTCGTTGTACTGCTTCTTGTAGTTGATCTCGCCTTCAACTGCGCCTTGGCCTTGTGCCAGTGCGCCGAACGAAGTAGCGGCAATAAGAGAACCAATGGCCAAGCCCAAGGTGTTTTTCAGTTTCATCCGTTAAATCCCCATCTGGTGATTGTGAAGCAGTCCCGCAAACCGGGGGACAACTCGGCGGCAAGTCTATCAGAACTTGCCTACACGTAAGAGATATTTGCGCTGAACTAAGTTTCAGCAATGCCTGCAAATTTCTCACGCAATTTGTCTAGAGCACGTTTGTACCGCATTTTTGTCGCACTCAAACCCATGTGCATGATGTCTGCGATCTCCTGAAACTCCAGCTCTGCGACAAATCGTAGCACCAGAATTTCACGGTCAATCGGGTTCACATACACCAGCCAGCGATCGAGTCCGCCCTTCTCCTCGGGTTTCGGCGCCTTTTCTTCCGACGCTTCTTCCAGCGGGTCCAGACTCAAGGCGTCCATCAAGCGACGCTTTCGCCGTTCCTTCCGATACTGCGTGATGCATTCGTTATACGTGATGCTGTAGAGCCAGGTTTTGAACTTCGATTTCCCCTCGAAGTTCTTCAGGCCATACAGCACCTTAAGCATCACTTCCTGACAGACATCGTCTGCGTCGCGATCGTTCCCAAGATATCTCGCACAAACGTTAAATAATGTTCTCTGGTAACGCCGCATCAGCTCTTCATAGGCGCGCGTCACGTGAAACAGCTCGGTATGCGAGCGCGCGACCAGCTCCTCATCAGAGAGCTCACGGGGGTCATAGCGCGTGGATAGCGTTTGGGCTTTATTCAAAACAAGTCGTGCCGACAGTCAGGTCAATGTCCGCCGCACCCCTTTCAGGGCATTTTGCGGCGGCATACATTAGCAGGGTTTGCCGGGTTAGCGGCTACTCACATGCTGTTCCAGCAGGATCCGATTGGAAAGTGAGACTAGCTCACCCTCATCGGTCAGCAATGTGGTTTTAACCGTGCCGATCTCTTCGATCTGGCCTTCGACCTCACCAACACGCACTTGTTGCCCAACCTGGTACAACTCACGCACATAGATTCCCGCAAGAATCTGACCGGCAATTTCCCGGCTTCCCAACCCCATGGCCAGCGCTACGGCCAGACCAACGGTAATCAATACGATGACGATTACGTGGTTCAGCAGGTCGGTCTTGACCTCAAGCTGACTGATCGCGACCGAGATGCTGATGATGATCACCAGCCCCTGGGCAATGCGGCCCAAACCCGAAGCGTAGTCCAGCCCTACACCTTCTGCCGCCCCGCGCACGAGGCCGTTGGCCAATTGCGCGAGCAAAACACCCACCAGCAACACCAGCGCGGCGCCGAAAACTTTCGGCAAATACAACGCCAGCATGTCCAGCGTAGCTGAAACTCGCTCAAGTCCAAGGGACTCTGCTGCAGAAACCAGAAAAATCAGCAGAACGAACCAGTAAACGATCTTGCCAATCAAGGTCGAGATCGGCACTTGCAGGCCGGCTCGCGACATCAATTTGGTCAGACCGGTGCCGCCCATCAGGCGATCAAGGCCCAGCTTGGCCAGCAGCTTGGACAGCAGGGTATCGAGCAACTTGGCCACCACGAAGCCCAACAGCAGCACGACCAGTGCGCCGAACAGGTTCGGGATGAAATTGGCGACTTTGGTCCACAACGCAGTCATTGCAGTGACGAGGCTCTGAGTCCAGAGATCAAGTTCCATATTCAATCAGCCTTATCAGCAGTGCGTGCAGTAGTTTTACGAAGACGGGAAACCGGCGAAACGTGGGCCGATCCGTTATTCAGGGCGATCATCAGCGCGGGCAACCAGCGGCCCAGCAGGCTGAACAGATCACCGGCGCCCACCTGGCGGTTGGCGGTTTTGAGTACGCGACCCAGGCAGGCATCGTCGTCGCGGCTGGACGGCGAGGCGTTGAGCATGTCGCGCAAAGACTGTTCAAACGGATCGTGCATACGCACCTCTCGTGATGTCTGTGAAAGACGCGGGCAAATTTGGTCGGGTCACATGTTGCATATTCACACCCAGCGCAAACGGCGGAATAACCACCATTGACCGATGGCCATCGCCAGCACTGTCAGACAGGCAATCAGGAAACCATAAGGGCTGCTCGAGAACGGAATGCCGCCCACGTTGATACCCAATAGACCGGTGAGAAAACTCATCGGCAAAAAGATGCAGGTGATGATGCCGAAGCGGTACATCGTGCGATTCATGCGCACGTTCAAACGCCGGTCTTCGGCCTCCAGCACCAGCCCCATGCGCTCTCGGGTCAGTTCCAGCTCTTCGAGATAGCGGGTCAGGCTGTTGTTCAATTCGTTCCAGTAGTCAGCATCATCATCGACAAACCACGGCAGTTTTATCCGCGTCAGTTGTCCGAAAATATCCCGCTGCGGCGCCAGAAAACGCTTCAGTCCGGCCGCCCTGCGACGGATGTGCAAAATCGAGCCATGTTCGGGGGTATACCGTTCGTCGGCATCGAGCTTTTCTTCCTCTTCATCGACCAGTTCCGACAGGCACGTGACCAGATCCTGCACCTTGTGGGTGAGGAATTGCGCCAGATACAGGATCAGCTCAGAGGAGGTTTTCGGGCCTTTGCCTTCGTTCAGCAGCGCCAGCAGTTCATCGGTGGCGCGCAACGGGCGCAGACGCAGCGAGATGACGCGCTGGGCGGAGGCGAAAATCCGCACCGAGACCATGTCTTCCGGCTCGGCCCCCGGGTTGAGGTTGACCCCGCGCAGAAACAGCAGCAACTCGGCATCCGGCAACGGCAGCAGGCGCGGCCGAGTGTTCTCTTCCAGCAGCAGGTCGCAGGCGAATTCATTCAGGCCGCTGGATTTGCGCAGCCAGGTCTGGGTTTGCGGATGACTGCGATCCCAATGCAGCCACAGGCTCTCATGGGCCTGCAGCTGCAGATCGTCGAGTTCAGTCCGGGCAATCGAACGCGCACCGCCTTTACCGTCCAGCACCAGGGCGTGCACCAGCCCCCACTGCGCGTTTTCTTCCTCGAACATCCGCATCCCTTTGTCGAAAAACTTATTCGGGCATCTGCAGCGGACTTGGCGAAACGATCACGCCGTTGTTGTCCGCATAGATGTAATGGCCCGGATGGAACGTCACGCCGGCGAAAGTCACCGCTACGTTGAGGTCACCGATGCCACGTTTTTCGGTCTTCATCGGATGGCTGGCCAACGCCTGAACGCCGAGATCGGTCTGGGCAATAACGTCGACATCACGGATGCAACCGTAGATGACCATCCCTTCCCAGCCGTTTTTCGCGGCTTTCTCGGCGATCATGTCGCCCAGCAGCGCGCGGCGCAGCGAACCGCCGCCATCGACCACCAGCACCTTGCCGCTGCCCTTGAGTTCGGCTTGCGCCTTGACCAGCGAGTTGTCTTCGAAACATTTGATGGTCACGATTTCGCCGCCGAAGGAATCACGGCCGCCGAAATTGCTGAACATCGGCTCCAGCACCTGAACCAGCTCCGGATAGGCGTCGCACAGGTCAGGCGTAAGGTAATGGTTCATCGAAAAACTCCTGTAAAAAGGAAGACGATCTAGGATGTCGCACTCTGTTGAAACGAGTCCCGGCGGTCGCTGTTTACCTTAGTTCATGCAATGGTCGCTGAACGAACCTGAACAAACGCTGAAACGTAATAGCTAAACAGCCACCAAATATGACCAGAACCGCACAATGCGTCATATCTTAGCCGCAAGCCGACCTGAACGAAATGCCCTTTTCAGAGCACCCGGCTCAGACCGCAGCAGCAAGATCCGGCTTGTCGCCGAGCAACGGCGTCTGCTGATCGCTCAACCAACGCGCCACCAGTGGCCAGACCTCGGCCTGCGCCGCTTTGCTCACCAGCATCTCGACATGCCCGAAGTTGTCGCTGAAGCCCTGCTCGCGCCCCAGATTGACGAACTGTTTGTGCTCGGAGCCGATCTGCTCGAACAGTTTGCGACAGGCCCACGCCGGATCCTGGTGATCCCCCGCTGCCGTCACGGCCAGCACCGGCACCTGCACCTCGGCAAGCCCTGCCCACCAATCCTTGTCCTTGTCGCCAAACCGCCCGAACAGGCCGTACCAGCGCATGCTTTCCAGCGCCAGACCGATGGGTTCGTCTTCCGGGCCGCGCTTGAGGCGCGAGCCGGACAATTGCGCGAAACGCTTGAGAATGAAGCGCCCGCTCCACTCCACCGGCGGAATCTTCAACGGCCAATAAGTGCGGCTGACCTGCGTGCCGAAAAACGCCGCCGAGGCCACCGCCGGCTCGCCGAGGTATTCGCCACCGAGCGCCGCCGCCAGGGTAATGCCACCCAGCGAATGACCGATCCAGTGCGGGACCTGCCCGCTCTGCTCACGGACGAACGCGGCAATCACCGGCAGATCGTAACGGGCGTAGTCGGCCACGCGGTTGCGCCGGTAGTCCTCGTTGCGTTGCGACAGGCCGTGGCCGCGCATCTCCGGGATCCACACGTCGAAGCCCAGACGCGTCAGGTAAGCGCCCAGGCCCAGGCCTTTGGGGGAAAACCAGAAGCGCCGGTTGGAAAAACTGCCATGCAGCAAAATCACCGGCACGCCGCGCGGCGCCGTGTCATCCGCCATGCCCAAGCGGGTCACGGCGATCTCCACGGACCAGTCGGGACTGTTGCCGGGTTTGAGTCGATAGACATCTTCGCTCAGATCACCGCGACGTTCGGCGCTGATCAGGGCGACAGGAAACAGGTTGCTGCTGCTTTGCATAATGCTCTTGCACAAAAAAGGGCGGCATCTACAGGAGCCCGCCCTACTAAAATCTCAAACCCGCCTCCCGTGGGAGCCAGCCTGCTCGCGAAAGCGGAGTGTCAGCCAACATCACTGATGAATGTTGCTACGTCTTCGTCGGAACGCCGCCCGGAGCAGGCTCGCTCCCACAAGGGGAACGGGCCGTTCACACCTGATTACGCCTGCGCTTGGCCTTCGGCGAGGAAGAACCAGGTTTCCAGTACGGAGTCCGGGTTCAGCGACACGCTTTCGATGCCCTGCTCCATCAGCCATTTGGCCAGGTCCGGGTGATCCGAAGGGCCCTGACCGCAAATGCCGATGTACTTGCCGGCCTTGTTGCACGCGGCAATCGCGTTGGCCAGCAGCTTCTTGACCGCCGGATTACGCTCGTCGAACAGGTGCGCGATGATCCCGGAGTCACGGTCCAGGCCCAGGGTCAGCTGGGTCAGGTCGTTGGAACCGATGGAGAAACCGTCAAAGAATTCGAGGAATTCTTCAGCGAGAATCGCGTTGGATGGCAGTTCGCACATCATGATCACGCGCAGGCCGTTGTCGCCACGGGCCAAGCCGTTTTCGGCGAGCAGATCGACCACCTGGCTGGCTTCGCCCAGGGTACGGACGAACGGCACCATGATTTCGACGTTGGTCAGGCCCATCTCGTTGCGCACGCGTTTCAGCGCGCGGCACTCAAGCTCGAAACAATCGCGGAACGATTCGCTGATGTAGCGCGAAGCACCACGGAAGCCGAGCATCGGGTTTTCTTCTTCCGGCTCGTACAGCTTGCCGCCGATCAGGTTGGCGTACTCGTTGGACTTGAAGTCCGACAGACGCACGATGACCTTCTTCGGCCAGAACGCGGCCGCGAGGGTGCTGATGCCTTCCACCAGTTTTTCGACGTAGAAACCGACCGGATCGTGGTAACCGGCGATGCGCTTGTCGACGCTGTCCTTGATTTCCTGCGGCAGGCCGTCGTAGTTCAACAGCGCTTTCGGGTGTACGCCGATCATGCGGTTGATGATGAACTCCAGACGCGCCAGACCGACACCGGCGTTCGGCAACTGCGCGAAGTCGAAGGCGCGGTCCGGGTTGCCGACGTTCATCATGATTTTGAACGGCAGCTCCGGCATGGCGTCCACGGAGTTTTTCTTGACGTCGAAGCCCAGTTCGCCTTCGAAGATGTAACCGGTGTCGCCTTCGGCGCAGGACACGGTCACGCCCTGGCCATCCTTCAGCAGTTGGGTGGCGTTGCCGCAACCCACCACCGCCGGAATCCCCAGTTCACGGGCGATGATCGCCGCGTGACAGGTACGGCCGCCACGGTTGGTGACGATGGCGCTGGCGCGCTTCATCACCGGCTCCCAGTCCGGGTCGGTCATGTCGGAGACCAGCACGTCACCGGCCTGGACTTTGTCCATTTCCGAGACGTCCTTGATGATCCGCACTTTACCGGCGCCGATGCGCTGGCCAATGGCACGACCTTCCACCAGCACAGTGCCGGTTTCTTTCAGCAGGTAACGTTCCATGACGTTGGCCTGGGTGCGGCTCTTCACGGTTTCCGGACGGGCCTGCACGATGTACAGCTTGCCGTCGTCACCGTCCTTGGCCCACTCGATGTCCATCGGGCAGCCGTAGTGCTTCTCGATGATCATCGCCTGCTTGGCCAGCTCGCTGACTTCAGCGTCGGTCAGGCAGAAACGTGCGCGTTCAGCCTTGTCGACATCGACGGTCTTCACCGAACGACCGGCCTTGGCCTCGTCGCCATAGATCATTTTGATGGCTTTGCTGCCCAGGTTGCGCCGCAGGATCGCCGGGCGACCGGCCTCCAGCGTGCCTTTGTGCACGTAGAACTCATCCGGGTTGACCGCGCCTTGGACGACGGTTTCGCCCAGACCGTAGGCGCCGGTGATGAACACCACGTCACGGAAACCGGATTCGGTATCGAGAGTGAACATCACACCGGCGGTACCGGTTTCCGAACGCACCATGCGCTGCACGCCAGCCGACAGGGCGACCAGTTTGTGGTCGAAGCCCTGGTGCACGCGGTAGGAGATGGCGCGGTCGTTGAACAGCGAAGCGAACACCTCTTTGGCGGCGCGGATAACGTTTTCCACGCCACGGATGTTCAGGAAGGTTTCCTGTTGACCGGCGAACGAGGCGTCCGGCAAGTCTTCGGCGGTGGCGGAAGAGCGCACGGCCACGGCCACGTCAGGGTTACCGGCCGACAGCGCAGCGAACGCGGTGCGGATCTCGGTATTCAGTTTTTCGGGGAATTCGGCTTCCATGATCCATTGACGGATCTGTGCACCGGTCTTGGCCAGCGCGTTGACGTCATCGACGTCCAGGGCGTCGAGAGCCTTGTGGATCTGGTCGTTGAGGCCGCTCAGTTCGAGAAAGTCGCGATAGGCCTGCGCGGTGGTGGCAAAGCCGCCGGGGACCGACACACCGGCACCTGCCAGGTTGCTGATCATCTCGCCCAGGGATGCGTTCTTGCCCCCCACATGCTCAACATCGTGTTTGCCGAGCTTATCGAGGGAAACTACGTACTCTACCAAGGTGATCTCTCCACTAACTGTGTTGGAAAAGCTCAGAAACCGGCAGCTCGGGGGAGCGTTGGCCGGCTGTATGGCCTGGACCTGGAAAATAAGTGAGAATGCGGGCCAATGGCGGCCGGCAAATCGCGCCTATCATATCCAAGAATGCTCATTAGCTTAAGGCCCAAGGTGCAAATGAAACGATCTGCTTTCTTTATCTCCGATGGCACCGGCATTACCGCCGAAACCCTGGGTCAAAGCCTTCTGGCGCAGTTCGAAAACATTACCTTCACCAAGCTCACGCGGCCGTATATCGACAACGCGGACAAAGCGCGGGCCATGGTACAACAAATCAACAAAGCCGCTGAAACCGACGGCTTCCGCCCGATCATCTTCGACACCATCGTCAATCAGGACATCCGTGAGATTCTCGCAACGTCCAATGGTTTCATGATCGACATCTTCTCGACCTTCCTCGCCCCGCTCGAACAGGAGCTGACCGAGCATTCCTCCTACACCGTCGGCAAGTCGCATTCGATCGGCCACAACTCCAATTACATGGAGCGTATCGAGGCGGTGAACTTCGCCCTCGACAACGATGACGGCGCACGCACCCACTATTACGACAAGGCCGACCTGATACTAGTGGGC
This sequence comes from Pseudomonas sp. m6p, assembly GCF_055760375.1. Lineage (NCBI taxonomy): Bacteria > Pseudomonadati > Pseudomonadota > Gammaproteobacteria > Pseudomonadales > Pseudomonadaceae > Pseudomonas > Pseudomonas sp. m6p. The sequence goes on along the minus strand of NZ_CM147084.1, from coordinate 1,194,220 downwards.
GTGTCGCGATGTGGTAAGACGCCGACGTGCCTGTACATGGCGATGCAATTCGGCATCCGCGCGGCCAACTACCCGTTGACCGAAGACGACATGGAGCGTCTGACCCTGCCAACCGCCCTGCGCGCCCATCAGCACAAACTGTTCGGCCTGACCATCGACCCGGACCGCCTCACCGCGATTCGCAACGAACGCAAGCCCAACAGCCGCTATTCGAGCTACGCCCAATGCGAATTCGAAGTGCGCGAAGTGGAAAACCTGTTCCGCCGCGAGAACATCCCGCACATCAACTCCACGCATTTTTCGGTGGAAGAGATTTCGGCGAAGATTCTGGTGGAGAAAGGCGTCGAGCGGCGTTTCAAATAGCGTTGCGGTGCCTGCTCTGGCGCCTTCGCGAGCACGCTCGCTCCCACACTGGACCGCATTCCACTCGATCAAACCGCGGGAGGGGGCTTGCTCGCCACGGCCAATCTCGCTGATCCGCTCATTCAGCAAGCCCTCGGCCATGCCGCTGTCGGTCCGGCGGCTCGCGACGCGGCACCCTGCACGTGAAAATTTCTTCACCCAAAACCGACAGGTTCTTTACGTCTTTGTAACATCGCAAAACATACAATCCGCGCAAGCAGCGCATCCGGGCTGAAAACCCCGCTATGCCTGCCCTTCCGGCCTGTCGAATGCGCCAGGTCCGCAACATCCACTTCCCACTTGAACCTGAAGAACGAGCATCCGCTCATTCTCGGTGGGTCGTGCAGACAGAAGCTACGCTCAGACTGCCGCGCCCCTTTGGAAACCGCTGGAATCACTGCGTATGAAGAAAGTGTTCCGTCACTACATCCCGGCCACGGCCCGGCGCTTGCTGCCCAATCGCTGGGACCTGATCGCCATGCCGCTGGTGATCGGCTTCCTGCTGTTTTTCTCGATCACCGCCCGGGAAACCTGGGCGCCCATCGCCACCTTGCAGAGCGAAGTGATTTCCCTCGACCCAGGCAACCTGCAGGAATACGCCATGCGCACTACCCTGCGCATGCTTGCGGCGATGGTCGCGGCATTGGTGTTCACCCTGCTTTACGGCACCCTGGCCGCAAAAAGCCGCCGCGCGGAAAAACTGCTGGTGCCGGTGCTGGATATCCTGCAATCGGTGCCGGTGCTGGGCTACATCTCGTTCACCGTGACCTTCTTTCTGCTGTTGTTTCCCGGCCGGGTGCTCGGCGCAGAGTTCGCCGCGATCTTTGCGATTTTCACCAGTCAGGCGTGGAACATGACCTTCAGCTTCTACCAGTCGCTGCGCATGCTGCCGCGGGATCTGGTGGAGGTGTCGACCAACCTGCAACTGTCAGGCTGGCAGCGATTCTGGAAACTCGACGTGCCGTTCGCCATGCCCGGATTGATCTGGAACATGATGATGAGCATGTCCGGCGGCTGGTTCTTCGTGGTGGCGTCGGAAGCGATCACCGTCGGTGACCAGACCATCACCCTGCCAGGCATCGGCTCGTATCTGGCGTTGGCAATCGCACAGAAAGACCTGCACGCGGTGGGCTGCGTAATCCTGACGATGATCGTGGTGATCCTGATCTACGACCAGTTCCTGTTCCGCCCGCTGGTGGCCTGGGCCGACAAGTTCCGCATGGAGAACACCGCCTCGCAGACCGCCGCACCGGAGTCGTGGGTGCTGAACCTGATCCAGCGCACCCGCTTGATCCAACGCCTGCTGCGCCCGTTCAGCCGCGCCATCAGCCGGCTGGGCAACATGCGATTGAACCTGCCGCGCGCGGCGCGTCAGGCGATGACCTCTGACAACCCGGCGACATCCAGGAGAATCGACTGGATCTGGGGCGCGCTGATCGCGCTGCTGACCGCTTATGCGCTGTACCACATCGTGCTGTATGTCGGCACCGAGGTGACGATCGCTGAAGTCGGTCACGTGTTGCTGCTGGGGTTCTTCACCCTGCTTCGGGTCGCGGGGCTGATTTTCATCGCCTCGCTGATCTGGGTGCCACTTGGCGTGATGATCGGCCTGCGCCCGGCGCTGGCGGAGAAGATCCAGCCGCTGGCGCAGTTTCTCGCCGCGTTCCCGGCCAACCTGCTGTTTCCGGTGTTCGTCATCGTCATCCTGCGCTACCAGTTGAACCCGGACATCTGGCTCAGCCCGCTGATCGTGCTCGGCACCCAGTGGTACATCCTGTTCAACGTGATCGCCGGGGCCAGCGCCTTCCCCAATGATTACAAGGAGGCCGCAACCAACTTCCGCATTCGCGGCTGGCTGTGGTGGCGCAAGGTGATGCTGCCGGGGATCTTCCCGTACTACGTGACCGGCGCCATCACCGCTTCGGGCGGTGCGTGGAACGCCAGCATCGTTTCCGAATTCGTTTCCTGGGGGCAGGACAAGGTCGTCGCCCACGGTCTGGGCGCCTACATCGCCCAGACCACCGCCGCCGGCGACTTTCCGAAAATCACTCTGGGCGTGGTGGTGATGGCGATCTTCGTCGTGGCCTTCAATCGCTTGGTCTGGCGACCGATGTACGCCGTCGCCGAAAACAAACTCCGACTGAATTAACGGGATTCGCTGCGATGAATACCTACACCGAACCAACCGCCGCCAGCCCGGAAATCTATGCGCTCAACGACGTGAACCGGGTGTTTGGCAAGGGCAAGGAAGAACTGCAAGTGCTCAGCGGGGTCGATCTGACCCTGCGCGAAGGCGAGATCGTCGGCATGCTCGGCCGCTCCGGCTCCGGCAAGTCGACGTTGCTGCGGATTATCGCCGGACTGATCGAACCGTCGTCAGGCACAGTCCTGTACAACGGCCAGCCGCTGCACGGCCCGGCCGAAGGCGTGGCCATGGTGTTCCAGACTTTTGCATTGTTCCCGTGGCTGACCGTACTGGAAAACGTCGAGGCCGGCCTGCAAGCCTTGCAGGTCGAACGCAAAGCTGCGCGCAAGCGCGCGCTGGCCGCCATCGACCTGATCGGCCTCGACGGGTTCGAAAACGCCTACCCTCGCGAGCTGTCCGGTGGCATGCGCCAGCGCGTCGGATTCGCCCGCGCCCTGGTGGTCAACCCGACTTTGTTACTGATGGACGAACCGTTCTCGGCGCTGGACGTTCTGACCGCCGAAACCTTGAGGACCGATCTGCTGGACTTGTGGAGCGGCAAGCAATTGCCGATCAAATCGATCCTGATCGTCACCCACAACATCGAGGAGGCCGTGCTGATGTGCGACCGCATTCTGGTGCTGTCGTCCAACCCCGGACGTGTAGTGGCGGAAATCAAGGTACCGTTCACCCACCCACGCAATCGTCTCGATCCGACTTTCCGGCAGATGGTCGATGACATTTACGCGCAGATGACCGACCGCCGCAGCGCCGACGCCAGCGCCGGCAAGCCCGAGCTGAAAATGAGCAGCCCGCTGCCGGAGGTCTCGACCAACCTGATGGCCGGCCTGATCGAAACGATCGCCGCCGAACCCTACAACGGCCATGCCGGCCTGCCCACCGTGGCCGAACGGCGCTTGCTGGAGGTCGATGACCTGTTTCCGGTGGCCGAAATGATCGAACACCTCGGTTTTGCCGAACTCAAGGGCGCCGACATCACCCTGACCGAGGCCGGCAAACTGTTCGCTGACTACGGCACCCAAGAGCGCAAAACCCTGTTCGCCGAACATCTGATTCGCCATGTGCCGCTGGCCGCGCGCATCCGCCAGGTACTGCTGGAGCGCAACGGTCACCGCGCGCCACGGGTGCGTTTCGAGCAGGAACTGCAGGATTCGCTGACCGAAGCGTTCGTCGAGAAAACCCTGGAAGTGGTGATCGCCTGGGGCCGTTACGCGGAAATTTTCTCCTACGACGACCACACCGAAACCTTCAGCCTGGAGGATGTCGAGGGCAGCCTGTAGCCCTCGTCATCTCGGGCACTGCGTCTAGATCACGAACAGATCGACGAAGCGATTGACCGGTGTGGCTTCGAGCGCTTGCTGATCCTTGCACAGGGTGAAGATCTCGTTGCTGCGCTGCGCGGTGAAACGCGTCGCCAGGTTGGCCTTGAACTTGTCCTCCAGCAACGGGATGCCATCGGCGCGGCGGCGACGGTGACCGATCGGGTATTCGACCACCACGTTTTCGGTGCTCGTCCCGTCCTTGAAAAACACCTGCACCGCGTTGGCAATCGAGCGCTTGTCAGCCTCCAGGTATTCGCGGGTGAAACGCGGATCTTCGACGATGACCATCTTCTCGCGCAGTACATCGATGATCGGGTGCGCGGCGTGGAAGTCGTCCTCGTACTGCTCGGCCAGCAGGTTGCCGAACGCCAGCGGCACGGCGGTCATGTACTGCAGGCAGTGATCGCGGTCGGCGGCGTTGGCCAGCGGCCCGACCTTGGAGATGATGCGAATCGCCGACTCATGGGTGGTGATGACGATGCGGTCGATTTCATGCAAGCGGTTGCGCACCAACGGATGCAAGGTCACCGCCGCTTCGCAGGCCGTTTGCGCGTGGAATTCGGCGGGGAAGCTGATCTTGAACAGTACGTTTTCCATCACGTAACTGCCGTAGGGCCGCGAGAAGCTGAAGATGCGCTTGCGCTCCGGCTTGAGCGCCAGATCGTGGTTGGTGTGGCTGAACGATACGTCGTAGAAGCCCCACTGTTTGGCCGTCAACACCCCGGGAATGCCCATCTCGCCGCGTAGCGCGATGTCGGCCAGACGCACGCCGCGGCTGGTCGCATCCCCCGCCGCCCAGGACTTGCGCGACCCGGCGTTCGGCGCATGACGATAAGTGCGCAGCGCCTGACCATCGGCGAACGCATGGGACAACGCCGACAGCAGTTGTTCGCGACGGGCGCCCATCAATTTGGCGGTGACGGCGGTCGAAGCGACTTTCACCAGTAGAACGTGGTCGAGGCCGACGCGGTTGAACGAATTTTCCAGAGCGATCACGCCTTGAATCTCGTGGGCCATGATCATCGCTTCGAGCACGTCGCGCACGGTCAGTGGCGCTTCGCCGTTGGCGATACGTTTCTGCGACAGGTGATCAGCCACCGCGAGAATCCCGCCGAGGTTGTCCGACGGATGCCCCCATTCGGCCGCGAGCCAGGTGTCGTTGTAATCAAGCCAGCGCACGATGCAGCCGATGTCCCACGCGGCTTTCACCGGGTCCAGGCGATAGGGAGTGCCAGGCACGCGCGCCCCGAATGGCACCACGGTGCCCTCGACGATGGGGCCGAGGTGTTTGGTGCATTCGGGAAAACGCAGCGCCAGCAGGCCACAGCCCAGGGTGTCCATCAGGCAGTTGCGGGCGGTGTCGAGGGCTTCGGCAGATTCGATATTGAAGGTGAGGACGTAATCGGCAATGTCCTGCAGGACACGGTCGTAGTCGGGGCGGTTGTTCAGGTCGACGTTGGCGCTCATGTTCGATTCACTCTGGCAGTGGTTCGTTGATGGGACCTCGGTTCAGGCGATGGATTTTTATTTTTGAAAAGCAATCTCTGTAGGAGCTGCCGCAGGCTGCGATCTTTTGATCTTGATCTTGAAAAGCAAAATCAAAAGATCGCAGCCTGCGGCAGCTCCTACAGTTCTGTTCGGTGCTGGATTCAGAAGGAGTCGCCGGGGATGCGGACGAAGCCTTCCATCAGCACCCGCGCACTGCGGCTCATGATGGCTTTTTTCACCACCCACTCACCGTTTTCCAGACTGGCCTCGGCCCCCACGCGCAGGGTGCCGGACGGATGGCCGAAGCGCACAGCGTTGCGCTCGACACCGCCCGCCGCAAGGTTGACCAGCGTCCCGGAAATCGCCGCCGCCGTGCCGATCGCCACCGCTGCCGTGCCCATCATCGCGTGGTGCAGTTTGCCCATCGACAACGCACGCACCAGCAGATCGACATCAGCGGCAGCAATCGATTTGCCGCTGGACGCGACGTAATCCGCAGGCTTGGCGACAAACGCGACTTTCGGCGTGTGCTGCCGCTTGGCCGCTTCATCCAGACTCGAAATCAGGCCCATGCGCAACGCACCGTAAGCGCGGATGGTCTCGAACATCTGCAGTGCTTTCGGGTCGCTGTTGATCGCGCCTTGCAGCTCGGTGCCGGTGTAGCCGATGTCTGCGGCGTTGACGAAAATCGTCGGGATCCCGGCGTTGATCATGGTTGCCTGGAACGTGCCGACTCCCGGCACCTCCAGCTGATCGATCAGGTTGCCGGTGGGGAACATCGAACCGCCGCCGCCCTCTTCTTCCGCCGCCGGGTCCATGAATTCGACCTGCACTTCGGCGGCCGGAAAGGTCACGCCGTCGAGTTCGAAATCACCGGTCTCCTGCACTTCGCCGTTGGTGATCGGCACATGGGCGATGATGGTCTTGCCGATGTTGGCCTGCCACACGCGCACCACCGCGACGCCGTTGTGCGGAATGCGGCTGGCCTCCACCAGACCATTGCTGATGGCGAACGAACCGACCGCTGCCGAGAGGTTGCCGCAGTTGCCGCTCCAGTCCACGAACGGTTTGTCGATGGAGACCTGACCGAACAGGTAATCGACGTCGTGATCGGCCTTGATGCTTTTCGACAGGATCACGGTTTTGCTGGTGCTCGAGGTGGCGCCGCCCATGCCGTCGATCTGCTTGTCGTACGGGTCGGGGCTGCCGATTACCCGCAGCAGCAAGGCATCGCGGGCCGGGCCGGGAATCTGCGCGGCTTCGGGAAGATCCTTGAGGCTGAAAAACACGCCTTTGCTGGTGCCGCCGCGCATGTAGGTGGCGGGTATTTTGATCTGCGGTGCGAACTTAGCTGCGTGAGCCATGGTGCTCCTTAACGAAGGCATGGGACTTGAAGTCCCATGCCCACATCAGTTGATTTAAACGGCAACCGCCGACTCTTCGAGGAAGTCCTGAGCGAAGCGTTGCAGCACGCCGCCGGCCTCGTAGATCGACACTTCTTCGGCGGTGTCGAGGCGGCAGGTCACCGGCACTTCGACGCGCTCACCGTTCTTGCGATGGATCACCAGCGTCAGGTCGGCGCGCGGTGTGCGGGCGCCGATCACGTCGTAGGTTTCGCTGCCGTCGATGCCAAGGGTCTTGCGGTCGGTGCCCGGTTTGAATTCCAGCGGCAACACGCCCATACCCACCAGGTTGGTGCGGTGGATACGCTCGAAGCCTTCGGCGACGATCGCTTCCACGCCTGCCAGACGCACGCCTTTCGCCGCCCAGTCGCGGGACGAGCCCTGGCCGTAGTCGGCGCCGGCAATGATGATCAACGGCTGCTTGCGCTCCATGTAGGTTTCGATGGCTTCCCACATGCGCATCACCTTGCCTTCCGGCTCAACGCGGGCCAGCGAGCCTTGCTTGACCTTGCCGTTTTCCTGAACCATTTCGTTGAACAGTTTCGGGTTGGCGAAGGTTGCACGCTGCGCGGTCAGGTGGTCGCCACGGTGCGTGGCGTACGAGTTGAAGTCCTCTTCCGGCAGGCCCATTTTCGCCAGGTATTCGCCGGCGGCGCTGTCGAGCATGATCGCGTTCGATGGCGACAGGTGATCGGTGGTGATGTTGTCCGGCAGCACCGCCAGCGGGCGCATGCCCTTCAACGGACGGGCGCCGGCCAGCGCGCCTTCCCAGTATGGCGGCCGGCGGATGTAGGTGCTCATCTCGCGCCAGTCGTACAGCGGCGCGACTTTCGGGCCGGTGTCTTCGTGGATGGCGAACATCGGAATGTAGACCTGACGGAATTGCTCCGGCTTGACCGACGACTTCACCACGGCGTCGATTTCTTCGTCGCTCGGCCAGATGTCTTTCAGGCGGATTTCCTTGCCATCGACCACGCCGAGCACGTCTTTTTCAATGTCGAAACGGATGGTCCCGGCGATGGCGTAAGCGACCACCAGCGGCGGCGAAGCGAGGAACGCCTGCTTGGCGTACGGGTGAATGCGGCCGTCGAAGTTGCGGTTGCCGGAGAGCACGGCCGTCGCATACAGATCGCGGTCGATGATCTCTTGCTGGATCACCAGATCGAGGGCGCCAGACATGCCGTTGCAAGTGGTGCAGGCAAACGCGACGACGCCGAAACCGAGTTGCTCCAGCTCCGTGGTCAGCCCCGCCTCATCGAGATACAGCGCCACGGTTTTCGACCCCGGTGCCAGCGAGGATTTGACCCACGGCTTGCGGGTCAGCCCCAGCTTATTGGCGTTGCGCGCCAAGAGGCCGGCGGCGATCACGTTGCGCGGGTTGCTGGTGTTGGTGCAGCTGGTGATGGCCGCGATGATCACCGCGCCATCGGGCATTTGCCCCGGCACGTCATCCCACTGCCCGGAAATGCCTTTGGCCGCCAGATCCGACACCGCGACGCGGGCGTGCGGGTTACTCGGGCCGGCCATGTTGCGCACCACCGACGACAGATCGAAAGTCAGGCCACGCTCGTATTGCGCGCCTTTCAGGCTGTCGGCCCACAAGCCGTTGAGTCTGGCGTACTGCTCGACGAGCTGCACTTGCTGGTCTTCGCGACCGGTGAGTTTCAGGTAGTCGATGGTCTGCTGGTCGATGTAGAACATCGCGGCGGTGGCGCCGTACTCCGGGGCCATGTTGGAGATGGTTGCGCGGTCGCCGAGGGTCAGCGCCGAGGCGCCTTCGCCGAAGAACTCCAGCCAGGCACCGACGACTTTCTGTTTGCGCAGGTATTCGGTCAACGCCAGCACCATGTCGGTGGCGGTGATGCCCGGTTGCAGCTTGCCGGTCAGTTCGACGCCGACGCTCTCCGGCAGGCGCATCCACGAGGCGCGGCCGAGCATCACGCTCTCGGCTTCGAGGCCACCGACGCCGATGGCGATCACGCCCAGCGCATCGACGTGCGGGGTGTGGCTGTCGGTGCCGACGCAGGTGTCGGGGAACGCCACGCCGTCGCGCACCTGAATCACCGGGGACATTTTCTCCAGGTTGATCTGGTGCATGATGCCGTTGCCCGGCGGGATCACGTCGACGTTCTTGAAGGCCTTTTTGGTCCAGTTGATGAAGTGAAAACGGTCTTCGTTGCGCCGGTCTTCGATGGCGCGGTTCTTCTCGAACGCCTGCTTGTCGAAACCGCCGGCCTCCACCGCTAGCGAGTGGTCGACGATCAGTTGCGTCGGCACCACCGGGTTGACCTGCGCCGGGTCGCCACCCTGCTGGGCAATCGCGTCACGCAGGCCGGCGAGGTCCACGAGCGCGGTCTGGCCGAGAATGTCGTGGCAGACCACGCGCGCCGGGAACCACGGGAAGTCGAGGTCGCGTTTGCGTTCGATCAGTTGCTTGAGGGAATCGGTGAGCGTGGCCGGGTCGCAGCGACGCACCAGGTTTTCCGCCAGCACGCGTGAGGTGTACGGCAGGGTGTCGTAACTGCCGGGCTGAATCGCCTCGACCGCCGCACGGACGTCGAAATAATCCAGGGAACTGCCGGGCAGGTTTTTGCGGAATGCTGTGTTCATCGGGTCAGGACTCGGGTCACGGTGGTTTCAAAGGGTGAGCTGGACACTGATCTTGAAGTTCACACCAAACCCTGTGGGAGCTGGCTTGCCAGCGATAGCGGTGGGTCAGTCGACATCAAGGTTGGATGTGACTCAGTCATCGCTGGCAAGCCAGCTCCCACAGGGTCCTCGGTGAACCTCTGGATCAGTGTTCAGTACTCACCATTCAGCGACGTTCGATTGGCACGAACTTGCGCTGTTCGACGCCGATGTACTCGGCGCTTGGACGGATGATGCGGTTGTTGGCGCGCTGTTCGAACACGTGCGCGGCCCAGCCGGTCAGGCGCGAGCAGACGAAGATCGGCGTGAACAGCTTGGTCGGGATGCCCATGAAGTGGTACGCCGAGGCATGGTAGAAGTCGGCATTGGGGAACAGTTTTTTCTGCTCCCACATGGTCTTGTCGATGGCTTCGGAAACCGCGAACAACACCTTGTCACCGACCTCGTCGGCGAGTTTTTTCGACCAGCCCTTGATCACCTCGTTGCGCGGATCGCTGTCCTTATAGATTGCGTGGCCGAAGCCCATGATCTTGTCCTTGCGCTCGAGCATGCCGAGGGTGCCCTTGATCGCCTCTTCCGGCGACGAGAAGCGCTCGATCATTTCCATCGCCGCTTCGTTGGCGCCACCGTGCAGCGGGCCGCGCAACGAACCGATGGCCGCGGTAACGCAGGAATACAGGTCGGACAGGGTCGATGCACAAACGCGAGCGGTAAACGTCGAGGCGTTGAATTCGTGTTCGGCGTACAGAATCAGCGACACGTTCATCACTTTGACGTGCAGTTCGCTCGGCTTCTTGTCGTGCAACAGGTGCAAGAAGTGGCCGCCAATCGATGGCTCATCACTGACGCAGTTGATGCGTTTGCCGTCGTGACTGAAGCGATACCAGTAGCACATGATCGCCGGGAAAGCGGCGAGCAGACGGTCGGTCTTGTCGCGCTGCTCGGAGAAGTCTTTCTCCGGTTCGAGGTTGCCGAGGAACGAGCAACCGGTGCGCATGACGTCCATCGGGTGAGCGTCGGCAGGGATGCGTTCGAGCACTTCTTTCAGTGCCTGCGGCAGGTCGCGCAGCTTGCTCAGCTTTTGCTGGTAAGCGTCGAGTTGCGCCTGGGTCGGCAGTTCGCCGTACAGCAGCAGGTACGCCACCTCTTCGAACTGCGCGTCGGCTGCCAGTTCACGCACGTCGTAGCCGCGATAGGTCAGCCCGGCACCGGCCTGGCCCACGGTGGACAGTGCGGTTTGCCCGGCCACCTGGCCCCTGAGCCCGGCGCCACTGAGTACTTTTGCTTCGGCCATTGCTGTCTCCAATCTTGAATTTGTTAGGGAATCTGCAATTACGGTGTTGTTGGCAAAAGATCGCAGCCTTCGGCAGCTCCTACATCGACCGCGTTCCTGTAGGAGCTGTCGAGTGAAACGAGGCTGCGATCTTTTGATCTTCGCCTTTATTTTTTAGCGGCAAACAACGCATCGAGCTTCTGCTCGAAGGTGTGGTAATCGATGCGATCGTAAAGCTCCATGCGCGTCTGCATGGTGTCGATGACATTCTGCTGGGTGCCGTCGCGGCGGATCGCGGTGTAGACGTTTTCCGCTGCCTTGTTCATAGCGCGGAACGCCGACAGCGGATACAGCACCAGCGACACATCGGCGCCAGCCAGTTGCTCGGTGGTGTACAGCGGCGTCGAACCGAACTCGGTGATGTTGGCGAGGATCGGTGCCTTCACCCGGTTGGCGAACAGCTTGTACATCTCAAGTTCGGTGATGGCTTCCGGGAAGATCATGTCGGCGCCGGCCTCGATGCACGCGGCGGCGCGATCCAGTGCCGACTCCAGACCTTCAACCGCCAGCGCGTCAGTGCGGGCCATGATCACGAAGCTGTCATCGGTACGGGCATCGACTGCGGCCTTGATGCGGTCGACCATTTCCTGCTGGGTGACGATTTCCTTGTTCGGTCGGTGGCCGCAGCGCTTGGCGCCGACCTGGTCCTCGATGTGAATCGCCGCCGCGCCGAACTTGATCATCGACTTCACGGTGCGCGCCACGTTGAACGCCGAGGCGCCGAAACCGGTGTCGACGTCCACCAGCAGCGGCAAGTCGCAGACGTCGGTAATGCGCCGCACGTCGGTCAGCACGTCATCCAGGCCGGTGATGCCCAGGTCCGGCACGCCGAGCGAGCCTGCGGCCACCCCGCCACCGGACAGGTAGATCGCCTTGAAACCGGCACGCTTGGCCAGCAGCGCATGGTTGGCGTTGATCGCGCCGACCACCTGCAATGGATGCTCGCTGGCGACCGCATCGCGGAAACGCTGGCCTGGAGTGTTCTGCTTGGAACTCATGACTCACCTCGTTCAGTGGCTGTCTTATTGTCGGCGCCGTCCTGGTAATGACGGGCGATGTTGCGTTTCGAGGCGCCGATGTGGCGACGCATCAACAATTCCGCGAGCTCGCCGTCACGGTCGGCGATGGCATCGAGAATCCGGTGGTGTTCGGCAAAGGCCTGACGTGGCCGATTGGGCGTGGTGGAAAACTGGATGCGGTACATGCGCACCAGTTGATACAACTCGCCGCAGAGCATCTGGGTCAGGGTGCGATTGCCGCTGCCCTGAATGATTCGATAGTGAAAGTCGAAATCGCCTTCCTGCTGGTAATAGCCGACGCCGGCCTGAAACGCCGCGTCGCGCTCGTGGGTTTCCAGCACCCGGCGCAGTTCGTCGATGTCTTCGACGCTCATGCGCTCGGCCGCCAGCCGACAGGCCATGCCTTCAAGGGATTCGCGGATTTCGTAGAGTTCGAGCAATTCGGCGTGGCTGAGCGACACCACCCGCGCGCCGACATGCGGTACGCGCACCAGCAGGCGTTGGCCTTCGAGCCGATGAATGGCCTCGCGCAGCGGCCCGCGACTGATGCCGTAGGTGCGCGCCAGCTCCGGCTCGGAGATTTTGCTGCCGGGGGCGATCTCACCTTTGACGATGGCCGCCTGGATGCGCCGGAAGACGTTTTCCGAGAGCGTCTCGGAATCGTCGCCGCTGATGACCGGGGGATCGAGTTGATCCAGCATGATTGTCGACACCTTCAAATCCAATGCGGCAAAAACTAGCCAATTAGCCCGCATCAGTCAAAGGATAAATCTACATTGTCGACAATCGTCTAATAACCCTCTCCAACAACCCCAAGGGTTATAGACCGGCGCGAGCGCTGGCGCCATAAAACCACCGTGCTAGAATGCCGCCCGCATTTGCTGGCCATTTGTACGGCTTGTCATAAAAAGCTGATAGGCACACGCAGGCGCTTGCGCAAGTTTTGCCAGGAACCTGAACCGAAAACGGAACGCTGCGCACCAGGATTTATGAGACTCAAGCCCTTCCCCACATTTTTTGCGCTGTTTTGCCTGCCCGGCCTCGCCGCGGCGGGGGAAAAAACCGTGTACGGCCTCAACGAATATGCATCGCTTGACGGCATCAATCTGCAAGTCGCGGCCAAACTCGACACCGGCGCCAAAACCGCCTCACTGAGTGCCCGCGACATCAAACGCTTCAAACGCAACGGCGAGTCCTGGGTGCGTTTCTACCTGGCGATCGACGCTGCGCATTCGCATCCGATCGAACGGCCGCTGGCCCGGGTCAGCAAGATCAAGCGCCGTGCCGGCGACTACGACCCGGAAGAAGGCAAGAAGTACACCGCGCGTCCGGTGATCGAGCTGGACATCTGCATGGGCACGGCGCTGCGCAGCATCGAAGTGAACCTGACCGACCGTAGTGCGTTCCAATATCCGCTTTTGATCGGCTCCGAAGCGCTGAAACGCTTCGACGCGCTGGTCGACCCCAGTCTTAAATACGCTGCCGGCAAACCCGCCTGCACCATCGCCGCTCATACCGCCGAGTAATTTCCATGCGTTCTCTAACCTTCCACCTGAAAATCCTGATCACCATTCTGGTGCTCCTGGGCGTTTCGGTTACGGCCTATCAGATTTTCGTGCTCGGCATACCGGTGACCGAAGATGCCACCGACGACCTGTGGAACATCGACGCCAAAGTCGAGTTCGTCGCCAGCACCAAGGATCCGGTGAAAGTCCAGATGTTCGTGCCGCCGCTGAGCCGCGATTACGTCAGCCTCAACGAAAGCTTTATCTCCAATAATTACGGCGTGGCGGTCAACCGCGTCGACGGCAACCGCAAGGTCACCTGGTCCGCGCGCCGGGCCAAGGGCAACCAGACGCTTTATTACCGTCTGGTGCTGACCAAACGCTATACCGCAGAAAAATCCAAGATCAAAGGCCCGACCTTCCGCGACAGCATCGCCATCGAAGGCCCGGAAAAAATCGCTGCCGAAGCCCTGCTCGCACCGATCCGCCAGCACTCGGCCGACGTCGAGACCTTCATCGGCGAAGCGATCAAACGCGTCAACAACGTCAACGACGACAACGTCAAACTGCTGCTGGCCGGCGATCCGTCGACGCCGCACAAGGCGAAGATCGTCGAACTGCTGTTGTCGATCGCCCACGTACCGGTAGAAAAAGTCCACACCATCCGCCTCGTTGCCGATCAACCGCAAACCCCGGAGTTGTGGCTGCGCAGCTTCAATGGCAACGACTGGCTGTACTTCAATCCGGAAACCGGTGAGCAAGGCCTGCCGACCGACCGTCTGCTGTGGTGGACCGGTGATGAAAACCTGATCACCGTCGACGGCGCGAAGAAAGCCAACGTGACCTTCAGCCTGAACAACAGCGAGATGAACGCGATTCGTCTGGCCAAGCTGACCGACGAAAACACCGATGCCAACTTCCTCGAATACTCGTTGTACGGCCTGCCGCTGCAGACCCAGCAGACGTTCATGATCATGGTGATGATCCCGATCGGCGTGCTGGTGATCCTGATCCTGCGCAACCTGATCGGCCTGCAAACCCTCGGCACCTTTACCCCGGTGCTGATCGCCCTGGCCTTCCGCGAAACGCAACTGGGCTTCGGCATCCTGCTGTTTACCGTGATCACCGCGCTGGGGCTGTCCTTACGGTCGTACCTGGAACACCTGAAGCTGCAGATGCTGCCGCGCCTGTCGGTGGTGTTGACCTTCGTGGTGGTGCTGATTGCCGCCATCAGCCTGTTCAGCCACAAGCTGGGGCTGGAGCGTGGCTTGTCGGTGGCGCTGTTCCCGATGGTGATTCTGACCATGACCATCGAACGCCTGTCGATCACCTGGGAAGAACGCGGCGCCAGCCATGCCATGAAAGTGGCGATCGGCACGCTGTTCGCGGCGTCCCTGGCGCACTTGATCATGACTGTGCCGGAGCTGGTGTACTTCGTGTTTACCTTCCCGGCGATCCTGCTGATTCTGGTCGGTTTCATGCTGGCGATGGGTCGCTATCGCGGTTACCGCCTGACCGAACTGGTGCGCTTCAAGGCTTTCCTGAAGAAGGCTGACGCCTGATGTTCGGTTTCTGGAAGACCTGGAAGGCTCTGGAGGCGCGGGGCATCATGGGCATCAATCGGCGTAACGCCGACTACGTGCTCAAGTACAACAAGCGCAGCCTGTACCCGATCGTCGATGACAAGATCATCACCAAGGAGCGCGCGATCGAGGCCGGCATTCATGTGCCGGAGCTGTATGGCGTGATCTCCACGGAGAAGGAAATCGACAAGCTCGACGCGATCATCGGCGGGCGCAACGATTTCGTGATCAAGCCGGCTCAAGGTGCGGGCGGTGACGGCATCATCGTCATCGCCGACCGCTTCGAAGGCCGCTATCGCACGGTCTCGGGCAAGATCCTTGCCCACGAAGAGCTCGAGCACCACATCTCAAGCATTCTCACCGGCCTGTATTCGCTGGGCGGTCACCGCGACCGTGCACTGATCGAATACCGGGTGACCCCGGATCAGATCTTCAAGAGCATCAGCTACGAAGGCGTGCCGGACATCCGCATCATCGTGTTGATGGGCTATCCAGTGATGGCCATGCTGCGCCTGCCAACCCGTCAGTCCGGCGGCAAGGCCAACCTGCACCAGGGCGCCATCGGCGTCGGTGTCGATCTCGCCACCGGCCTGACCCTGCGCGGTACCTGGCTGAACAACATCATCAACAAACACCCCGACACCACCAACGCGGTGGATGGCGTGCAACTGCCCTACTGGGACGGTTTCATGAAACTCGCCGCCGGCTGTTATGAACTGTGCGGCCTGGGCTACATCGGTGTGGACATGGTGCTGGACCAGGAAAAAGGCCCGCTGATTCTGGAGCTGAATGCGCGGCCGGGGCTGAATATCCAGATAGCCAACGACTGCGGGCTGACTCAGCGTACGCATGCGGTCGAGGCACATCTGGAGGCGCTGAAGGCGCGTGGTGTGACCGAGTCGGTTGAAGAGCGGGTGGCGTTTACTCAGGAAATGTTTGGGCATATTCCGGCGGTCGAGGGCTGATCCAGTACCGAGTCGCCGCCTTCGCGAGCAGGCTCGCTCCCACAGGAAATTGCGTTCCAATGTGGGAGCGAGCCTGCTCGCGAAGGCGGACTGCCGGTCACCGCAGGTTTCAACTCGGCCCCCAACCTGCCAATCCCCGACATCCCCTCTAGGAGCAATTCCCGCAGAGGACTACAATCCCCACCCCGCCTCGATGGCCGATCTGCCCCGCCCATGTTGACCTGTTCCGTACACCCGCTGCCCTACCGTGCCAACCCCGCCGATTACTTCGCGGCCATCCGCCATGCGCCCGGTGCGGTGCTGCTCGACAGCGGCCGGCCGAGTGCCGACCGTGGCCGTTATGACCTGCTCAGC
The DNA here is from genome assembly GCF_055760375.1 of Pseudomonas sp. m6p. Taxonomy (NCBI): domain Bacteria; kingdom Pseudomonadati; phylum Pseudomonadota; class Gammaproteobacteria; order Pseudomonadales; family Pseudomonadaceae; genus Pseudomonas; species Pseudomonas sp. m6p. Next base: position 1,177,991 of record NZ_CM147084.1, on the reverse strand, counting down.
GCCTGGCCGCTGGCACAACTGGCGGTGTTGCCTGATGAAAGCGGCGACGTATTCCTGCAACGCCTGCGGGATAATCTGACTCGCCTGGGCGAAGCGCAACTGCCTGCCGAATATGACCTGCCTTTCGCCGGCGGCCTGATCGGCTATCTGAGCTACGACTTCGGCCGACATCTGGAGAATCTGCCGAGCCTGGCCCGGGACGATCTGCAACTGCCCGACGCGCGGTTCGGCCTGTATGACTGGGCGCTGATCAGCGATCACCAGACCGCCACCAGTCAATTGGTGTTTCACCCGTCCCTGGCCGACAGCGAGCGGCAACGGCTGATCGCGCTGTTCAGCCAACCGACCTCAGCGCCTCTGATGCCGTTCAAGTTGCACACGCCGATGACTGCCGATCTTTCGCCGGACGACTATCGCCAGGCGCTGGAGCGCATTCATCAATACATCCAGGCCGGCGACTGTTATCAGGTCAACTTCGCCCAGCGTTTCCGCGCAACCTGCCAAGGCGATCCATGGCTGGCCTACTGCGCGTTGCGCGAGGCTTGCCCGACACCGTTTTCCGGTTTCCAGAGCCTGCCCGACGGCGACGCGGTGTTGAGTCTGTCGCCAGAGCGTTTCGTCAAAGTCAGCCAGCGCCAAGTGGAAACCCGCCCGATCAAAGGCACTCGGCCGCGCGGTCTGACGCCTGCCGAAGACGCGGCCAACGCCGCCGAACTGCTGGCCAGCCCCAAGGATCGCGCAGAAAACCTGATGATTGTCGACCTGCTGCGCAACGACCTCGGCCGCACCTGCCGCATCGGCTCGGTGCGGGTACCGGAGCTGTTCAGCCTGGAAAGCTATCCGAACGTGCATCACCTGGTCAGCAGCGTGACCGGGGAACTGGCGGATGACCGCGACGCACTCGACCTGATCGCCGGCAGCTTCCCCGGCGGCTCGATCACCGGCGCGCCGAAGATCCGCGCGATGCAGATCATCGACGAACTGGAGCCGACGCGACGCGGGTTGTATTGCGGCTCGCTGCTGTACCTGGACGTACGCGGCGAGATGGACAGCTCCATCGCGATTCGCAGTCTGTTGGTCAAGGATGGGCAGGTGTGTTGCTGGGGGGGTGGCGGGATCGTGGCTGATTCGGATTGGCAGGCGGAGTATCAGGAGTCGATTACCAAGGTCCGAATCCTCCTCGAAACCCTGCAAAACCTCTGAATGACGCAACCCCTGTAGGAGCTGCCGAAGGCTGCGATCTTTTGATCCTGTTTTTAAACAATCAAGATCAAAAGATCGCAGCCTTCGGCAGCTCCTACAGAGGGATTGAGGGTTACAGGGACAGGTCGCGGTTCGAAGCCTTGAGGAACTCCTGCTTCAACTCGGCAAACGTATGCACCGCCGGGAACTGCGGGAACTCGCGAATCACGTTGTCCGGCGCATGGAACAGAATCCCCGCGTCCGCCTCGCCGAGCATGCTCGTGTCGTTATACGAATCGCCCGCCGCAATCACTCGGTAGTACAGGCTCTTGAATGCCAGCACCGACTGACGCTTGGGGTCTTTCTGACGCAGTTGATAGCTGGTCACCCGCCCACTGTCATCAGTGATCAGGCGGTGGCAGAGCAAGGTCGGGAAGCCCAGTTGGCGCATCAGCGGCTGGGAGAATTCGTAAAAGGTGTCCGAGAGAATCACCACCTGAAAGCGCTCGCGCAGCCAGTCAACGAACTCCACCGCGCCATCCAGCGGCTTGAGGGTGGCGATCACTTCCTGAATGTCCGAGAGTTTCAGGCCGTGCTCGTCGAGGATGCGCAGACGCTGCTTCATCAGCACGTCATAATCGGGAATGTCCCGGGTGGTGGCCTTGAGGGATTCGATTCCGGTTTTTTCGGCGAAGGCGATCCAGATTTCGGGTACCAGTACCCCTTCAAGATCCAGGCAAGCAATTTCCACAAGACACTCCCGTTTGTAGTGATTATCGAGTCGAGCGAGCCCGAACTCTAGCGACTCCCCCGCGACCGCGCAACGCAGCGGGCGCCCCTTACTCCGCCGCTTTTTGTTACCATCGGCGCCATATAGAGCGCCCAGCGCCACCGACCTGTAGGAAGCCGCCCTGATGAGCCCAACGTTCGATGTCGTGGAACTCGCCACGACCTATGCCAACAAATCCGCCCAGGACATCCTGAAACTCGCGTTCGCCGGGTTCGGTGATGAACTGTGGATCTCCTTCAGTGGCGCCGAGGATGTGGTGCTGGTGGACATGGCCTGGAAGCTGAACAAGAACGTCAAGGTGTTCAGCCTCGATACCGGCCGCCTGCATCCGGAAACCTATCGCTTCATCGATCAGGTGCGCGAGCACTACAAGATCGACATCGAACTGGTGTCGCCGGACTACACGAAACTCGAACCGTTCGTGAAGGAAAAAGGCCTGTTCAGTTTCTACAAGGACGGTCATGGCGAATGCTGCGGCATCCGCAAGATCGAGCCGCTGCGCCGCAAACTGTCTGGCGTCAAAGCCTGGGCCACCGGCCAGCGCCGCGATCAGAGCCCGGGCACCCGCAGCGCCGTGGCGGTGCTGGAGATCGACACCGCGTTCTCCACGCCCGAACGCACCCTGTACAAATTCAACCCGCTGGCGCAAATGACCAGCGAAGAGATCTGGGGTTACATCCGCATGCTTGAGCTGCCCTACAACAGCCTGCATGAGCGCGGCTTCATCAGCATCGGCTGCGAACCGTGCACCCGCCCGGTCCTGCCGAACCAGCACGAACGCGAAGGCCGCTGGTGGTGGGAAGAAGCCACGCAGAAAGAGTGCGGGCTGCATGCGGGGAATATCATCAGCAAGGCGTAAATCTCTGCCTCAATGATGCCCCCTGTGGGAGCGAGCTTGCTCGCGAAAGCGTTCTGACAGTCACCGGATTTGTTGACTGGAAAGACGCCTTCGCGAGCAAGCTCGCTCCCTCATTTGCTTCGTGGTGCCATGAAAAAATGTGTACACACGATTGTCACCATCGGTGCCATTTATGTGTGCACTTTTTGCTTTCACGCCCTGAAAAGTTACATCCCTTGGCAAAGCGCCTCTGTCTTGCCACCTCCGCAAAATCCTCCGCAAAAAATAAATAGCTGTTCAATCGGTCAATTTATAACCAAATATTTTCAACCACTTAGCGCTTATCGATAACTTTTCGAAATGAGCGCAGCGCTCCATAGATCGCTAACTGGCACAGATCTGGCTTTGGTGCATACATGTTTTGTATACAAAACTGCAAAACATCTATCCACACTTTCGATCCGCAAGCCTGAAGCGCCCTATCCCGTACAGGCTGCAGATGCCCCGTAACCAGTGATGTCTGCTGGCCGCGACGAAGATTTGTCGAGCCCTGAGCTCATGCACAGTCATCGCGGCCCCGCCCATCAGGAGCCTGCCGGAATGCGTACAAGTCTCTCCAACAACATCGCGTTGAATCTGCCCGCCTCTGCCCTCGACCAGCCATCGCCCGACGCGGGTCTGGCCGACCCGTGTCAACTGAGCCCACGCCTGCACAACAGCGACCTCGCACCGACCCGGGCCGAAGGGCGGCGCTGGGGCAAGTACAGCATCTTCGCCCTGTGGACCAACGATGTGCACAACATCGCCAACTACTCGTTCGCCATCGGCCTGTATGCGTTGGGCCTGGGCGGCTGGCAGATTCTGTTGTCGCTGGGTATCGGTGCGGCGCTGGTGTACTTCTTCATGAACCTGTCCGGCTACATGGGGCAGAAAACCGGGGTGCCGTTTCCGGTGATCAGCCGGATCAGTTTCGGCATTCACGGCGCGCAGATTCCGGCGTTGATTCGCGCGGTGATCGCCATCGCCTGGTTCGGCATTCAGACGTATCTGGCGTCGGTGGTGTTTCGCGTGCTGCTGACGGCGATTCATCCCGGTTTCGCCGATTACGACCACAACTCGATCCTCGGCCTGTCGACCCTCGGCTGGGTGTGTTTTGTGGCGATCTGGTTCGTGCAGCTGGCGATCCTCGCTTACGGCATGGAAATGGTCCGTCGCTACGAAGCTTTTGCCGGCCCGGTGATTCTGCTGACCGTTGCGGCGCTCGCTGCGTGGATGTACACCCAGGCCAACGCGACCATTGCCTGGTCGATCCGCGACCCGCTGACCGGTGGCGAGATGTGGCGCAATATCTTTGCCGGCGGCGCCCTGTGGCTGGCGATCTACGGCACGCTGATCCTCAATTTCTGCGACTTCGCCCGCTCCTCGCCATGCCGCAAGACCATCAAGGTCGGCAATTTCTGGGGCCTGCCGGTGAATATTCTGGTGTTCGCTGCCATCACCGTCCTGCTCTGCGGTGCGCAATTTCAGATCAACGGGCGGATCATCGAAAGCCCGACCGAAATCATCGCCTCGATTCCAAATACGTTCTTTCTGGTGCTCGGTTGCCTGGCGTTCCTGATCGTCACCGTTGCGGTGAACATCATGGCCAACTTCGTCGCCCCGGCCTTCGTCCTCAGCAACCTGGCGCCGAAGTACCTGACCTTCCGCCGCGCCGGGCTGATCAGCGCGACCATCGCCGTGCTGATCCTGCCGTGGAACCTCTACAACAGCCCGCTGGTGATCGTGTATTTCCTCTCAGGTCTCGGCGCCCTGCTCGGCCCGCTGTACGGGGTGATCATGGTCGACTACTGGCTGATCCGCAAAGGCCGGATCAACGTCCCGCAGTTGTACAGCGAAGATCCCAACGGCGCTTATTACTACAGCCACGGAGTGAATTTCCGCGCGGTGGCGGCGTTCATTCCAGCAGCGTTGATCGCCATTGTCCTGGCGCTGGTGCCGGGTTTCCACAGCATTTCGCCGTTCTCCTGGCTGGTGGGTGCCGGCATTGCCGCGATGCTCTATCTGATCATCGCCAAACGTCAGCCGCACTACGCCGACGTCAGCGGCGAATCGATCGCCGTCGACAACGTCAGCCATTAACTTCCTTGCGGCCCGGGTTTGGGCCGCTGAACTGCCCGCAATAAGGACTTCTCATGCGTATTCTTGTGGTCAACGTCAACACCACCGAATCCATCACCCAGGCCATCGCCCGCTCGGCGCAGACGGTCGCGTCTCCCGGCACGGAAATCGTCGGCTTGACGCCGTTCTTCGGCGCCGACTCGGTGGAAGGCAATTTCGAAAGTTATCTGGCGGCCATCGCCGTGATGGATCGGGTGATGTCCTACGACCAGCCTTTCGACGCGGTGATTCAAGCGGGTTACGGCGAACACGGTCGCGAAGGTTTGCAGGAACTGCTCAACGTGCCGGTGGTGGACATCACCGACGCCGCCGCCAGCACTGCGATGTTTCTCGGCCACGCCTATTCGGTGGTCACGACGCTGGATCGCACTGTGCCGCTGATCGAGGATCGGCTGAAACTGTCCGGCTTGTGGGATCGCTGTGCATCGGTGCGGGCCAGCGGTCTGGCGGTGCTGGAACTGGAGCACGAGCCACAACGGGCGCTGGAAGCCATCGTGCAACAGGCGGAACTGGCAGTCACCCAGGACAAGGCCGAAGTGATTTGCCTGGGTTGCGGCGGCATGGCCGGGCTGGACGAACAGATCCGCCGCCGTACCGGGGTACCGGTGGTGGATGGCGTGACGGCGGCGGTGACCATTGCTGAATCGCTGGTGCGACTGGGGTTGTCGACGTCCAAGGTGCGGACTTATGCGACGCCCCGGCCGAAGCAGATCATAGGCTGGGCGGAGCGGTTTGCCCGGTAGACCGCGTTATCGTTCATCGCGGGCAAGCCTCGCGCCCACAGGTTTCGCGTTGTATCACCATCATGTGAACGACGAAGAACCTGTGGGAGCGTGGCTTGCCCGCGATGGCCACACCTCGGTCCCAAAGTCCTGCTCAAACAGCACTGAACCGCCGAGCCAACCCCTGCTGCGCAAACTGCTCAATCACAAAATCGACAAACGCCCGAGTCTTGCCTGGCAACAATTTATGCTCGGCGTAGTAGATCGAAATGTTGCCGTCATCGATGTACCAGTCCGGCAGTACGCGCTGCAATGTGCCAGCCTCCAGATACCCCACGGCAAACGGCATGCTAACCAGCGCGATCCCCAGCCCCTGCGCTGCCGTGGCGCAGGCGGCTTCGGAGTCGCTCATGGTCATTCGCGTCTTCAGGGTCAAGGGCTGACAGAGCTGACTGCCGCTACTGATCAACTGCCAGGAGCGCACACGACCGGTTTGCGGCGAACGAATCAGGATGCCATCGTGACGTTGCAGATCGTCCGGTTCGGCAATCGCCTCGTGCTTTTGCAAGTAGTCAGCAGACGCCACCAACACACGATGCGCGGGTGCCAATCTGCGTGCGACCACGCCTTGGGGCAATTCAAAGCCCCCGCCAATCGCCGCATCGAAACCCTGCCCAATCAAGTCGACCTGACGGTTATCAAAATGCCAGTCAGGGTTGATCGCCGGAAACCGACGTAAAAACTCTTGCAGCAACGGCACGATGTACAAACGCCCGAATACCGTGCCCATGCTGACTTTCAACGTCCCCGCCGGCAGTCCTTCCACACTCGACAGATTGGCCACCGCATTCTGAATCGTCGTCAGACTGCCACTGACCTGACTCAAAAACAGCTGGCCGGCCTCGGTCAGGGTCAGGCTGCGTGTACTACGCTGGAACAGCCGTACACCGAGCCGCACCTCGAGCTTCGCCACACTCTTGCCGACGGCGGCCGGGGTCAGGCTCAAGCGCCGGGCGGCTTCGGCAAAGCTGCCGACTTCGGCGCTGCGCACGAAGCATTCGATACTGCTGAAAGTTTCCATGATCGCCACTATAAACTTCTGGTTTACACAGACTATAGCAATCATGGTCTACACGGTTGTCGATGCGAGGCCGATACTCGGCTCCAACAACAAGGCACCCCGCCTTGAATTTTCTGGAGATCGAACATGACCACTCAACACCTCAGCGGCAAAGTCGCTCTGATTCAAGGCGGTTCCCGTGGTATCGGCGCCGCCATCGTCAAACGTCTGGCCGCCGAAGGCGCCGCTGTCGCCTTCACCTACGTCAGCTCCACCGCCAAGGCCGAAGAGTTGCAGCACAGCATCACCGCCAACGGCGGCAAAGCGTTGGCGATCAAGGCCGACAGCGCCGACGAAGGTGCTATCCGCAACGCCGTCAGCGCCACCGTCGAAGCCTTTGGCCGCCTGGATATTCTGGTGAACAACGCCGGCGTCCTGGCCATCGCGCCGCTGGAAGACTTCAAACTGGAAGACTTCGACCAGACGCTGGCGATCAACGTACGCAGCGTGTTCATCGCGTCTCAGGAAGCCGCCAAGCACATGAGCGAAGGCTCGCGCATCGTCAACATCGGCAGCACCAACGCTGACCGCATGCCCTTCGGCGGTGGCGGTGTGTACGCGATGAGCAAATCAGCACTGGTCGGTCTGACCAAAGGCCTGGCCCGCGACCTCGGCCCGCGCGGCATCACCATCAACAACGTGCAACCCGGCCCGGTCGACACCGACATGAACCCCGCGCACGGTGATTTCGCTGAAAGCCTGATCCCGCTGATGGCGGTGGGCCGTTACGGCACTGCCGATGAAATCGCCGGTTTCGTCGCCTATCTGGTGGGCCCGGAAGCCGGTTACATCACCGGTGCCAGCCTGACCATCGACGGTGGTTTCGGCGCCTGATTGCGCTGAATCCCGGATACAAAAAACGCCGCACCTCTTTGCAGAGGGCGGCGTTTTTTATCGGCGCTTATTGGCTGATCAAGCCCACTCCAGCGCCGGCAAACCGCAGGCACTCGGGGTGAACGCCTTGAGCGTGCGCAGAATCCCGTCGGCGTGAGCGTATTTTTCATCAGCCATGGCCGCGTCGGGGATCGCGATGGCCGTCATCCCCGCCGCTTTCGCCGCGGTAACGCCAAATGGTGAATCCTCGAACACCAGGCAATCCTCAGGCGCGACACCCAGACGCCGGGCCGCAGTGAGGAAGATGTCCGGCGCTGGCTTGGCTGCGCCGACTTCCGGGTCGTCCGCCGTCACAATGAAGTCGAACAGCGCAAACCAGTCGCGGTGCAAGGTGGTTTTCTGGCCGAACGACTGCCGCGACGAACTGGTGCCCACGGCGATCGGAATGTTGTGTGCCTTGAGGTGGCGAATCAGCTCCTCCGCGCCCGGCATCGCCTGGGCCCTGGGAAAGCGTTCACGCATCAGCGGCTCGCGGATCACCAGAAACTCTTCAGCGCTGATCGGCAGATCCAGCGCCTGCACCACGTAGTTCGCCAAGTCATTGGCGCCGCGACCGATGATGTTCTGTTTAACGCTCCAGTCGAAGGTCCGCCCATAGCGCTCGGCAATGAGCGAGGTGACCTCGGTGTAGATGCCTTCGGTGTCCAGCAGCAAACCGTCCATGTCGAAAATCACGGCCTTGATCGGGCCAAACGTCTTCATCGGTGCATTCATCATCGGATCCGTTATCAAAAACATCCCGGGCGGCCCAGCTGGCGCCGCTGCTTGGATCTGATTAATGGGTTCAGCAGCATAGCGAGGCCAGCAGAGATTGAGCAACGGGCAATGTTTACGATCTGCGGAATGACTCGCTGATGTTTAGCGAAATGCCCTACAGATAACGCCTGATTTCCCGATTTTTTTACCTCGTGATCCCCGCAAAGTCCGCGCACTTTTTTCGAGTGCGCGACTGAGAAGCCGAGCTATTCCTCATTGGAAAGGCAAGCAATCACTGCTCGTCCTCCTCCTCTTCATAATCGTCCAAAGCCTCATCCGCATCATTCAACGGCACCGTCGCATCATCCATCAGCGACCCCGGATCCTCGTTCCCAGGATCATTGATAAACGGCAGACCGCTCGGGCCTTTTTCTTCCTTGCCTTCGGTTTCGGGCGTCATGGCAAACCTCTACGTCTGGTGGGTTGTATAACGTTCGAAAAGCCCTACAGCCAATCGTTCCAGTGTCCGACCGCCAGACACGAAAAACCCGGCACCAGGCCGGGTTTCCTTTCGAATATTCAATCAATGATGGCGGTTTTTGTGTTTGTACTTGTTGTGCTTGTGACCCCCGCCGGAATGCCCGCTTCCACCGTCGTCACCCAGGTTGTTGCCCACCGCACCACCCGCTGCACCGCCCAAACCGGCACCGATGGCGGAGCCGGTGGAGCCGCCCAGACTATTACCAACCACCGAGCCGCCGGCGGCGCCGAGACCACCGCCGATGGCGGCTTCGGTGCGATTGTGTTTATTTGCTCCGACCGCGCTGCCCGCCGCGCCACCGACGCCCGCGCCAACCGCGGCACCGGTGCTGCCGCCGAGCTGGCCACCGACCACGTTACCGAGCACACCGCCCAGTCCGCCACCGACGGCGGCGCTACCATCGCCGGCGGCCATCGCACCTTGGGCGACCAGTAATCCGAAAAACAGTGCAGATAATGACAAACGCATTTGAACCTCACAGTTCCCGAATCGGGACGGTATGCCCACAGGGCCTATGTCAGATTGGAGACATTTTTCGGAAAAACGTTCAGCCATGAAAAAGCCCGGCGTCGAGCCGGGCTTTTTCTGACAAACGTTCGCAATCAGTGACGCTTGTGACCTTTGGACAGGTTGGCGCCGACGGCACCACCGGCCGCGCCACCCAGGCCGGCGCCAATGGTCGCGCCATTTCGGCCGCCCAGGCTGTTGCCGATCACCGAACCACCGGCCGCGCCGACACCACCGCCGATAGCCGCCTTGGTGCGGCTGCCTTTGCCGGCGGCCATCGCACTGCCGGCCGCGCCTGCAACACCGGCACCAATCGCCGCGCCGGTGCTGCCGCCCATTTTCTGGCCGACCACATTACCCAGCGCGCCACCCAGACCGCCGCCGAGTGCCGCAGTGCCTTCACCAGCCACCGCACCTTGAGCAACCAGAAGCCCCAGAACCAGAGCGGGCAATGTTAGACGCATGACAAAAACCTCAAAAATAGGGAGATCAAAAGGGGCCGAGATTGAAAGCTGCCGACGCGCTGAAGTCTAGAAAAATCAGCTGCCGCCGAGCACTTGGCGCCGATTGGACAGCGATTTGGCAAAAGGTTTTATCGCAGGCAAAAAAAAGCCCGCTGGGGAGACGGGCTGGAGACTTGCTTTCTAACGGATGGCTTCACCCTACGTCCGTGGACGTGAAAAGTTTGTGAAAAAAAACCGAATCTGCCCGATCACTTGTAGGAGATTTCCTTTCATAAACATCAGGCATAAAAAACCCCGTTCATAGACGGGGTTGTTTGGTCTCACCTTACTTTCTTGACCGGGCCGAAACCTTCGGAAGGAATTTGGCTTTCGGCCCCTTGGGCACGGTGGACTTGATCTTGCCGGTCTGCACCGGGTCCTCGCCAAAGCCCGATTGATACTCCGTCTGGCCGCAACGGACACAGTTATTGAATGAAAACTCAGCTCCATCGTCTTCGATATACGGATCAGTCATAGCCTCTCCCCTTTGCAATAGATCGACACTGGCAAAGCCCTTTTGCCCGAAAAAATATCGACCTCCAAGGCTTTTGAGACTAGTCGGTCATTACTGGACTTGCGGTTCAGTTCGACCGATGCCCGACGAATGGCCTACACCTCTTCAACATCCCATTACCCGAAGACGCCCTGAAGCTTGTGGGATCCAAGCCATGGCGCTGACCTGCACAACCTCAACGCAACTTGACCGCTGTGCCGGTCGCGAACACCACAACCATGCCGCCCTTGCCCGCCGGCATACTGATCTCGAAATCCAGCCCGACCACCGCATCCGCCTGCAACGCTCGAGCCCGCTCCTTGATCTCGTCCGTCGCCTGAACCCGCGCCTCTTTCAACGCCCGCTCCAGCGTCTGCGAGCGCCCACCGAAAAAGTCGCGCATGCCGGCAAACAGGTCACGAATCACATTGACGCCCTGCACCGACTCCGCGCTGACAATGTCCAGGTACGCGGTGATCTGGCGGCCTTCGATGGCGTGGGTGGTGGAGATGATCATGGGAACCGTCCTTTTTCAGCGGATAAAGTGGCGATTGTAATGTGCTATGGCCATCCTGGCCGAGCACTGCCAGCGCAACTTGCGCGGCGGATTAAAATCCAGACGCCAGAAACCACAAAACCCCTGATCTCTTTCGAAATCAGGGGTTTTGTGTATTGAATGTGGCGGTGAAGGAGAGATTCGAACTCTCGATACAGTTTCCTGTATACACACTTTCCAGGCGTGCTCCTTAAGCCACTCGGACACTTCACCGTATCTCTTCAAACATGTTCTGTCTGTCGAGGCGCGCTAATGTAGTCGAAAGCTTTTCTGATGGCAAACTTTTTTTCAGAATTTTCATGCGCTTAAGGCATAAAGGCGTTTCGACCCACCCTGGGCGATGGCAAACCGGACAATCTCTGGTGACGGCCACCCTTTTATATAGAAGCAGAACGGTGTGCTACGCCGGGCGCGGCCGGAAACGGTGACTGGCGGGTCAGTCACGGCGCTTTACCTGGCCTGCGGCGGTGGGTAACGTCTGCCCATCTTTCTTACAAGGAATAGCGTCATGAGTGAGTTGATTGCCTACCACCTCGAAGACGGTATCGCGACCCTGACCTTGAACAACGGCAAGGTCAATGCCATTTCCCCGGACGTGATTGCGGCGTTCAACGCGGCGCTGGATCAGGCGAAGACTGATCGTGCCATCGTGATCATTACCGGTCAGCCGGGAATTCTGTCGGGCGGCTACGACTTGAAGGTGATGACCGCCGGGCCTAAAGAAGCCGTGGCACTGGTCACTGCTGGCTCGACCCTCGCCCGCCGCCTGCTCTCTCATCCGTTCCCGGTGATTGTCGCCTGCCCTGGTCACGCTGTGGCCAAAGGCGCGTTCCTGCTGTTGTCTGCCGATTACCGCATCGGCGTCGGTGGCCCGTTCAGCATCGGCCTGAACGAAGTGCAGATCGGCATGACCATGCACCACGCCGGCATTGAGCTGGCCCGTGATCGCCTGCGTCGCTCGGCGTTCCACCGTTCGGTGATCAACGGCGAGATGTTTGATCCGAAAAGCGCGGTGGATGCCGGTTTCCTCGACAAGGTGGTGGCTGCCGAAGAGCTGCAAGGTGCAGCCCTGGCAGCGGCGCGTCAGCTGAAGAAGATCAACATGAACGCGCACAAGAACACCAAGCTCAAAGTGCGCAAGGCACTGCTCGAAGCCCTCGACAACGCGATCATTCAGGATCAGGAGCATCTGGGTTAAACCCACGCTTCCCGAGCCGAAGAAAAGCCCGACCGTCGTGTCGGGCTTTTTCTTGCGCGTTCGGTTGGTCATCTGCCGACAGCTCTAGGACGCGTCTGACGATCAACTTGGAAACATGCGCTTAAACATCGCCTATCTCCGGACTCTATAGCAGCAATTGCCGAAAACAGTGCACATCCGTACACTGCGCCACCTTTTGTCCCGGTGGGGCCTGAAAATGCTGTTTGTGTTTCGTATGTTATTGATGGGCCTGCACTTTATTCTGGCCGGCGTGTTGGGGGTGATCCTCGGGCTGTGCCGTCCGTTCAATCCGGACAACAGCCGACTGTGCGCCCGCCTCTACGCGCTACCGGCCATGTGTATTTTGCGTTTGCGTGTGAAGGCTGAAGTCGGCCCGTTGATGAACAAGCCCGACAGCTGCGTGATCGTGGCCAACCATCAGTCCAACTACGACCTGTTCGTGTTCGGCAACGTGGTACCCCGCCGGACTGTGTGCATCGGCAAGAAGAGCCTGAAATGGGTGCCGCTGTTCGGGCAACTGTTCTGGCTGGCAGGCAACGTGTTGATCGATCGCGGGAACGCGCACAAGGCGCGCAAGTCGATGCTCACCACCACCCACACCTTGCAACACGAAGACACGTCGATCTGGGTGTTCCCGGAAGGCACGCGCAACCTCGGTGAAGAACTGCTGCCATTCAAGAAAGGCGCGTTCCAGATGGCGATCGCCGCCGGTGTGCCGATTGTGCCGGTGTGCGTCAGCAGCTACATCAAGCACATGCGCCTGAACCGCTGGCGCAGCGGGAAAATTCTCATACGCTCGCTGCCGGCGATTCCTACAGCCGGGCTGACCATGGATGACATGCCCATGCTCATGTCCCAATGCCGCGAACAGATGCGCGAGTGCATCGCCGCGATGGATCAGCAGCTGCAAGCTGCGTGAAAAACCAACCCGCCTCGTGCGGGTTTTCTTTTGCCGGGTGAACTGTGCAGATTTCACTGACTCTCAAGCAGCGACACGGCTAAGCTGAAGCCTTGTATTCCCTGCCATCTGCCAAGAAGAAGTGAACCACCACCATGGGTCGAGTTGTTGCTGCTGCGGTTTACAGCGCCGGTAAGAAAGTCACCAATATCACGCTTGACGAAGGCGCCGCCTGGGCCGCAAAACCGGGCATTTTGTCTGGATCGGCCTGGAAGAGCCGGACGCTCAGGAGCTGGCCAATCTGCAACGCCAGTTCAACCTGCACGAACTGGCCATCGAAGATGCCCTGGAAAAACACAGCCGGCCAAAGCTGGAAACCTTTGGTGACGCCTTGTTTATCGTCACCTACTCGCCGATCCGCGAGCATGGGATTTTGCAGTTCATCGAAACGCATATCTTCGCTGGCAAGGGCTACATCATCACCGCCCGCAACGGCCACTCGGCGTCCTATGCGCATGTCCGCCAGCGCTGTGAGGCGCGGCCGCTGTTGCTCGAGCACGGCGAAGATTTCGTCCTCTATGCACTGCTGGATTTCGTGATCGAAAACTACCAGCCAGTCGGCGAAGCGATTCATGCCGAGATTGATGAATTGGAGCGCAACGTGCTGTGCAGTGCGTTGAACGAGCATGACATCCAGAAACTTCACGGCCTGCGCCGCGATGTGTTGCGCCTGCGCCGTTATGCAGCGCCGATGGTAGAGATCGGCGAGGAGCTGCAGAAACTGAGTTTCCCGTTCATCGACAAGAACATGCGCCCGTACTTCCGCGATGTGCAGATTCACGTCACGCGGCAGATGGAAGACCTGACGACGCTGGCGGACATTGCCAGTCAGACCATCGAGATCGGCGTGTTGCTGGAGGCGTCACGGCAAAGTGTGGTGCAACGCAAATTTGCTGCGTGGGCGGCGATTCTGGCGTTCCCGACGGCGGTGGCGGGAATTTACGGGATGAACTTCCAGAACATGCCGGAGCTGAGCTGGCATTACGGCTATTTCGCCGTGCTGGGGTTTATCACGGTGGGGTGCGTGAGTTTGTGGGCGAGTTTCAAGAGGTCGGGGTGGTTGTAGGGAAGCAAAAGCAAAAGATCGCAGCCTGCGGCAGCTCCTACATTGGGATGGTGTACACCCTGTAGGAGCTGCCGCAGGCTGCGATCTTTTGATCTGCTATCAAGCAGCTTCTGGCTTGTGCGCCACAAACCGCATCATCCATTCCGCCACGGTCGTGCCATGGTGCTCCTGCTCCAGGCTGGCCACGCCTTTGGAATAGATCTGTGACCCCAGCGCGTCCTGGCGCAGATCCAGCAGCGCCCGCGAATAGTCGTGGATAAATTCCGGGTGGCCCTGGAAGCACAGCACCTGATCGTTGATGTGATACGCGGCAAACGGGCAGAAATCGCTGGAGGCAATGACCGTGGCGTTTTCCGGCAACGCCGTGACCTGATCCTGGTGGCTGATCAGCAACGTTAACTCTTCCCGCACCGGGCTCATCCACGGCGCCTTGGCCGCCAGTTTGTAGTTGTGGGTGCCGACACCCCAGCCCTGAGTGGCGCGCTCACTCTTGCCACCGAGCAACAGCGCCAGCAGTTGGTGGCCGAAGCACACGCCGAGCAGCTTGTCGCCACGCTCGTAGCGAGTCAGCAGGTATTGCTTGAGAGTCTGGATCCACGGGTCGGTGCCGAACGAATCGGCCTTGCTGCCGGTGATCAGGTACGCATCGAAGGTCAGGTCGTCGCTTGGGTATTCACCCTGCATCACGTTGTACACGGTGAACTCGGCGGCAATCGGTTGCTGCGAGAACAGGCGCTGGAACATCTGCCCGTAACCCTGATATTGATCGACCAGTTCCGGACGCAGGATGTCGGTTTCCAGAATGCAGATGCGTAGCGACATAAAAAATACCTGACACGTGATGGGAATAATGAACACCCAGAGCCTGCCTTGAAACACCCCGGCAAGGCAAGCCCCGCAGCGCTCAGCCGATCACTTAAAACAACTCGCCTTTCGCGGCTTTTTCCAGCAACAACGCCGGTGGCGCAAAGCGCTCGCCGTACTGCTCAGCCAGATACTGCGCGCGTGCGACGAAGTCCTGCACGCCGTACTGATTGATAAATTGCAATGCGCCGCCGGTCCATGGGGCAAATCCAATGCCGAAGATCGAGCCGACGTTGGCATCTGCCGTCGAAGTCAGTACACCCTCCTCCACGCAGCGCACGGTTTCCAGAGCCTGCACGAACAGCAGACGATCACGCACATCCTTCGGTGAAATCTGCCCGTCAGCCTTCTCGAAACGCGTCTTCAGCTCCGGCCACAGATGCTTCTGACCACCCGCCGGGTAATCGTAGAAGCCCCCGCCGGCGGCTTTACCCGGGCGCTTGTATTCGTTGAGCAGCAAGTCAATCACAGCGAACGCCGGATGCTCTGTCAGCGGTTTCCCTTCCGCTTGCAGGTCCTTGGCCGTTTGCTGATGGATATGGTTCATCAGGCTAAGGGAGACTTCGTCGGAGATCGCCAGCGGCCCGACCGGCATCCCGGCCTTGCGCGCTTCGGTCTCGATCATCGGCGCACTCACACCCTCGCCGAGCATGGCGATGCCTTCGTTGGTGAAGGTGCCGAACACCCGCGAGGTAAAGAAGCCACGACTGTCATTGACCACGATCGGGGTTTTCTTGATCTGCAGGACGAAGTCGAAACCGCGCGCCAGGGTTTCAGCACTGGTCTGCGCACCCTTGATGATTTCCACCAGCGGCATTTTGTCCACCGGGCTGAAGAAATGCAGACCGATGAACTTGCTCTGATCGGGTACTGCCGTCGCCAGTCCGGTGATCGGCAACGTTGATGTGTTGGAGGCAATCACCGCGTCAGCACCGACAATCTTTTGCGCTGCAGAGGAAACGTTGGCCTTCAGTTCACGGTCTTCGAACACCGCCTCGATGATCAGATCGCAACCCGCCAGATCGGCATCGCTCTCGCTGGCCTGGATCCGCGCCAGCACCGCCTCGCGTTTTTCAGCCGTCATCTGCCCACGGGCGACTTTCTTGTCCAGCAATGCCGCCGAGTGGGCCTTGCCCTTCTCGGCCGCCGCCAGGTTGATGTCCTTGAGTACCACGTCGATACCGGCCGAAGCACTGACGAAGGCGATACCGGCGCCCATCATGCCTGCGCCGAGCACACCGACCTTGCGCGTGACATAGGGCTCAAAGCCCTGCGGCCGCGAACCGCCGGCATTGATTTCGTTGAGCTGAAACCAGAAGGTGCCGATCAGGTTTTTCGAGATCTGCCCGGTGGTCAGTTCGGTGAAGTAACGGGTTTCGATCAGGTGCGCGGTGTCGAAATCGACCTGCGCACCCTCCACCGCCGCGCAGAGGATTTTCTCCGGCGCGGGCAGCGTGCCCTGAGTCTTGCTGCGCAGGATTGACGGCGCAATCGCCAGCATCTGCGCGACCTTCGGATTCGACGGCGTGCCGCCGGGAATCTGGTAGCCCTTCACATCCCAGCGCTGCATCGCGCTCGGGTTGGCGACAATCCAGGCGCGCGCCTTGGCCAGCAACTCGTCACGATCCGCCGCCAACTCATCGATCAGACCGGCCTGCAACGCCTGCTGTGGGCGGATCTTCTTGCCTTCGAGCAGATACGGCAGCGCCTTTTCGATCCCCAGCATACGCACCATACGCACCACCCCGCCGCCGCCCGGCAACAGTCCGAGGGTCACTTCCGGCAGACCGAGTTGCACCGCCGCATCGTCCAGCGCCACCCGGTGATGGCACGCCAGACAGATTTCCCAGCCTCCGCCGAGTGCGGCACCGTTGATCGCTGCGACCACCGGTTTGCCGAGGGTTTCCAGGGTGCGCAATTGCCCCTTGAGGCTCAGCACCATGTCATAGAACGCTTTGGCCTCGGGTTTACCGACTTTGATCAGCTCATTGAGGTCGCCGCCGGCAAAGAAGGTTTTCTTCGCCGAGGTGATGATGACCCCGGCAATGCTGTCCTTTTCCGCCACCAGCCGCGCGACGCAGGCGCCCATGGCCTGGCGGTATACGGCGTTCATGGTGTTGGCGCTCTGGCCCGGCATGTCGATGGTCAGCACGACGATGGCGTCCTGACCTTTTTCGTAACGAATGGCTTCGCTCATAACAAGATTCCTTGAATTCGGGGCTCAAAGGCGTTCGATGATGGTGGCAATGCCCATGCCGCCGCCGACGCACAGCGTCGCCAGGCCGTAACGCAGACCCCGGGTTTCCAGCTCATCGAGCAAGGTGCCGAGGATCGCGCAACCGGTTGCGCCCAGCGGATGGCCCATGGCGATCGAGCCGCCGTTGACGTTGACCTTGTCCGGGTCGACCGCCATGTCCTTGATGAACTTGAGCACCACCGAAGCAAACGCCTCGTTGACCTCGAACAGGTCGATGTCTTCCACGCGCAAACCGGCCTTGGCCAGCGCCTTGCGGGTGGCCGGCGCCGGGCCGGTGAGCATGATCGTCGGGTCAGTACTGGTCACCGCCGTGGCGACGATACGCGCCCGAGGCTGCAAACCCAGCGCACGGCCCTTGGCTTCGGAACCGATCAACATCAGCGCCGCACCGTCGACGATCCCGGAGCTGTTGCCCGGCGTGTGTACGTGGTTGATTCGCTCGACGTGGCTGTAAACCCGCAGCGCGGTGGCATCGAAGCCCATCTGGCCGATCATTTCGAAACTTGGCTTGAGTTTGCCCAGGCCTTCCATCGTCGATTCGGCGCGAATGAATTCGTCGTGGTCGAGCAGGATAATGCCGTTCTGGTCCTGCACCGGCACCAACGACTTGTTGAACGAACCGTCGGCCCGGGCACGTGCAGCTTTTTGCTGCGAGTGCAACGCATAGGCATCGACATCCTCACGGCTGAAGCCCTCAAGGGTGGCGATCAGATCCGCGCCAACGCCCTGCGGGGTGAAGTGGCTGTGCAGGTTGGTCTGCGGATCCAGCGCCCAGGCGCCGCCGTCGCTGCCCATCGGCACCCGCGACATCGACTCGACGCCACCGACCACCACCAGGTCTTCGAAACCGGAGCGGACTTTCATCGCGCCGAGATTCACCGCTTCCAGACCGGAGGCGCAGAAGCGGTTGATCTGCACACCGGCGACGCTGACGTCCCAATCCGCCACCTGCACCGAGGTTTTGGCGATATCGGAACCTTGATCGCCAATCGGCGTGACGCAACCGAGTACCACGTCATCGACCTGGCTGGTGTCCAGCGCGGTACGGCTCTGCAGCGCGGTCAACAGCCCCGCGACCAGATTCACCGGTTTGACGCTGTGCAGCGCGCCATCGGCCTTGCCTTTGCCACGGGGCGTACGTAGCGCATCGAAAATCAAAGCTTGGGTCATGACGTCCTCGAACCTGTGCGGTGAGTGAATTTCGTGGTCTCACTGTTGTCCCGCGCCGTCGAGGATTCAATGACCACAGCGCTCAATGATGTTGACGCGCACGCTCAGACGGACGGTCATCCACCCTCAGGTGAACCGGTTCAGGTCGGCGAGTTGTCTAGCAAGCGGTCGGCGCAGAAGCTGGCAATACGCCTCATGTCTTTTTTATTGCCAGCAGCAGCAAATACATACGAAATGGATCTAAGCCGCGCGTGACGCGGGCTCTAAGGTAGTAAATGTACGTCAGGGTCGTCGGGTTTTGCCGGGGCCGACGTTCTTCTACAGGAAGTGCAGCGTTTGCCGTCATGGATATGCAGGCAAACATCAGGAAATAACAATAAAGGCGGTCAAGCCATGTTCAAACAACCGAAAGTTCGTCAAGCCGGGCTCATTCTTTTCGCCACCACGCTGTTGCTTATTTTGCCGAACCTGACCAAGGTCATCGGCTGACTCGCCGGCCGGTGCATTTCATTGCCATCAACAATGTGACTGGCCCGCTTCCCGGGCCAGCGTGGCTGTGCCAACCTTTGCGCACTCCTACGACATGGACGGCGATCATTTGAAAACGCTCATTATGTTCTGGGCCTTGCTGCTGAGCATGCCCTTGTCTGCCGCACAGCTGGATCTGCAGCTGGGCGCAACTCGTCACACCTGGCAGACCGAGGAATTGCTCAAGCACCCTCAGGTACAAACCCTGACCATCAACAATGATGTGTCTTACAAGAAGGACATGATTTATCGCGCCGTCCCGGTCGCGGCGCTGCTCACGGGCATCAAACCGGACGATCATCTGCAAGCGGTGGCGCTGGACGGCTTTGCCGCCGAGCTGAGCGCTGCACCGTTGCTCAATACCAAAGGCGCACGGGCCTGGCTGGCGATCGAAGACCCGGCGCAGCCGTGGCCGCCGCTGTCCGAAGGCAAGCACAGCGCAGGGCCGTTTTATCTGGTATGGACCGACCCGCAGGCCGGCAATATCAGCCCGGAACAATGGCCGTTCCAGGTGGCAAGCATCAAGCGCATGGCGCCAGTGGCCGAACGTTTCCCTGCCCTGTTGCCGGATCCCGCGCTGAAAGCGAATGACCCGGTGAATCAGGGTTTTGCGCTGTTCCAGAAGAACTGCCTGGCCTGCCACCGCTTGAACGGTGCGGGCGATGCGCAGTTCGGGCCGGACCTGAACATTCCGTACAACCCGACCGAGTATTTCGGCGCGGACTTCCTCAAGCGCTACATTCGTGATCCACAGAGTTTGCGCCAGTGGCCACAGGCGAAGATGCCGGGGTTTTCGGCGGAGGTGTTGCCGGAGGGGGATTTGCAGTTGTTGATTGGCTATTTGCAGCACATGGCTGGGCGGAAGATCAAGCCATAAGCGTTGCGGTGATATCACCGGCCTCTTCGCTGGCAAGCCAGCTCCCACAGGATTACCGCGGATTCAGAGTCAGCGCATAACCTGTGGGAGCTGGCTTGCCAGCGATAGCGGTATCCCGGATCTACTGTTGCTGCACGGAAATGACTGGCGTCGGCGACACCAACACCTTCGCATGCATCTGCTCGCTCCCCCCGCCCCGGCGCATGCCGCGCACCGGGCAGGCGTCCAGATAATCCAGGCCCACCGCCAGTTTCAGGTGCCGCTCCGGGCGGGCCAATTGGTTGGTCACGTCAAAGCTGTACCAGGCGTCATCCAGCCATGCTTCGGCCCAGGCATGGCTGGCCAGGTGCTCGGCGTCTTCGCTGTACAGATAGCCGGAAACGTAGCGAGACGGGATCCCCAGGCTGCGTGCACAGGCGAGAAAGGCATGAGTGTGGTCCTGGCAAACCCCGGCGCGCCCGGCGAAGGCTTCGGCGGCACTGGTGTCGACTTCGGTGGAGCCCGGCGTGTAGGTCATGTGCTGATTCAAGCCGTGCATCAGATCGATCAGGGCGGTGCGGTCACGTCGCTGCTTGCAGGATTTGTCGGCAAACGTACGCAACGCTTCGTCCGCCTCGGTCAGGCGAGTGAAGCGCAGGAACGGCAGCGCCGACTGACTCTCATGCTCGGCCTCGCGCAACTCGTCGATATCTACCTGGCCGCGGGCGCCGATGATGATCGCTTCGTGCGGTTCATCCATGGTCAGCACATGCAGAATATTGCCGAACGGATCGAGCTGCGCGCGCACCGGTCGCGGCAGGTCGAGCTGCCAGCTCAACACGTGCTGACGCTCGCTGTCGTGCGGGGTCAGGCGCAGATACTGGATGCTCGCCCGCACCTGATCTTCATAGTGATAGGTGGTCTCGTGGCTAATGGAAAGTCTCATGCAGCCTCCAGGTATGAACTGTGAATCGCGTTGCCCAACTGGCGCACCAGCGGGATGAATTCGGTGAGCCAGGCGTGCAGGCCTTCGGCAAGGATTTCGTTGATGCCGGTGTAGCGCAGACGCGCGTCCATCTCAGCGGCCAGACGTTGCGCCGGACGGCCGTTGGCCCCTGGCAACTGGGCGAGGATCTGGTCGATTTCCTCGGTGCAGGCACGCAACGAACGCGGGACATCGGCGCGCAACAGCAGCAGCTCGGCGACATGCCGGGCGCCGGGGGCGTCGCGGTAGATCTCGGTGTAGGCCTCGAAAGACGACAGCGCCCGCAGCAGCGCACTCCATTGATAGTAAGCGTGGGCGGTGCCGTCACTGACGGCCTCGGCCTGATCGCCAGCCATTTCGTAGCGCGCATCGAGCAGGCGCAGCGTGTTGTCTGCACGCTCGATGAAGGTGCCCAGGCGAATGAAGCGGAACGCATCGTTGCGCATGATCGTGCCGTAGGACGCGCCACGGAACAGGTGCGAGCGCTCCTTGATCCACTCGCAGAAACGGCTCATGCCGTAACGGCTGAGGCCCTGCTCGGCAATGCCGCGAATCTCCAGCCAGGTGGCGTTGATGTTCTCCCACATGTCTGCGGTGATTCGTCCACGCACCGCGTGCGCACTGGCCCGCGCCGCGCCGAGACAGCTGTAGATGCTCGCCGGGTTGGCCGCATCGAGGGCGAAAAAATGCAGCAAGCGTTCGGCATGCAGTTCGCCGTGACGCTCAAGGTAATCGTCGAGGGTGCCGGTAATCAGCAGCGGCATGGCCAGCTCGTGCAGACCGTCGCCGCGACCGTCCTGCGGCATCAGCGACAGCGAATAACTGACATCGAGCATCCGCGCGAGGTTTTCCGCCCGCTCCAGGTAACGCGACATCCAGTACAGATCCGAGGCAGTTCTACTTAACATGGCAAGCTTCCTTCAATCCTCGACCACCCAGGTGTCCTTGGTTCCGCCACCCTGGGAGGAATTCACCACCAGGGAGCCTTCACGCAGGGCGACACGGGTCAAACCGCCGGGCACGACCCGGGTTTCGCGGCCAGACAGTACAAACGGACGCAGGTCGATATGGCGCGGCGCAATGCCGTTTTCGACAAAGGTCGGACAGGTCGACAGTGACAACGTCGGCTGCGCGATGTACGCGTGGGGTTTAGCTTTGATCCGGTCGCGGAATGCATCGATTTCCGCCGCCGTCGCCGCCGGCCCCACCAGCATTCCGTAACCGCCGGAGCCTTGGGTTTCCTTGACCACCAGATCCGGCAGATTGGCCAGTACATGGGAAAGTTCCGAGGGATTGCGGCACTGCCAGGTCGGCACGTTCTTCAGGATCGGCTCTTCGTCGAGGTAAAAGCGGATCATGTCGGTGACAAACGGGTACACCGACTTGTCGTCCGCCACGCCGGTGCCTATAGCGTTGGCCAGCACCACGTTGCCCGAGCGATAGGAGGACAGCAGTCCCGGTACGCCGAGCATTGAGTCCGGGCGGAACGCCAGCGGGTCGAGGAAAGCGTCGTCGAGACGCCGGTAAATCACGTCCACCGCTTTCGGCCCGTCGGTGGTGCGCATGAAGACCTTGTCGTCACGCACGAACAGATCCGCGCCCTCCACCAGCTCGACGCCCATTTCCCGTGCCAGAAAGGCGTGTTCGAAGAACGCACTGTTGAAGCGCCCCGGCGTCAGTACCACCACGCTCGGGTCGTCGATCGGGCTGGAGCTTTTCAGGGTGTCGAGCAACAGGTTCGGGTAGTGATCGATAGGCGCGATGCGCTGGGCGGCGAACAGCTCCGGAAACAGGCGCATCATCATCTTGCGGTCTTCAAGCATGTAGCTGACGCCGCTCGGGGTACGCAGGTTGTCTTCGAGCACGTAGTAGGTGCCGTCGCCGTCGCGCACCAGATCAACGCCGGAAATATGCGAATAGATATCGCGGTGCAGGTCCAGGCCCTGCATCGCCAACTGGTACTGCTCGTTGGCCAGCACCTGTTCGGCGGGAATGATCCCGGCCTTGATGATGCGCTGCTCGTGATAGAGGTCGGCAAGGAACATGTTCAGCGCCTTGACCCGCTGGATACAGCCACGCTCGACGATCCGCCACTCGCTGGCGGGAATGCTGCGCGGAATGGTGTCGAACGGAATCAGGCGCTCGGTGCCCTGCTCGTCGCCATAGAGCGTGAAGGTGATCCCGGCCCGGTGGAACAGCAGGTCGGCCTCGCGCCGCCGTTGCGCCAGCAACTCGTCAGGCGTGTCGGCAAGCCAGCGGGCGAACTCCCGGTAATGCGGGCGAACCTGGCCGCCGGCATCGTACATTTCATCAAAATAGGTGCGGATCATGCCGTACTCCTTGTCACCCGGACCTACAGGCCTTCGCAAGGCCCGTGCCATCGGCATAAACGCTTTGATTTCAATCGGTTGGATAATCAAGCCGCAAGCACCGCACCATTCCTGTGCGGCAAATGCTCCAACAGGATTGCCCCCGCTTCATTGCGACGCACTGCATCGCCTATCACCAGCATAGTCAGAGTTGATTTCACTGCTTGCGCCGGGCTGCGGATAATCGGCGCATTCGCTGAAAACTTCCCCACTGAAGGCTTCAGCTCCACTGATCCGGACTGCCCGCGCAGTCCCCGCAGGC
The DNA here is from genome assembly GCF_055760375.1 of Pseudomonas sp. m6p. Lineage (NCBI taxonomy): Bacteria > Pseudomonadati > Pseudomonadota > Gammaproteobacteria > Pseudomonadales > Pseudomonadaceae > Pseudomonas > Pseudomonas sp. m6p. Next base: position 1,154,437 of record NZ_CM147084.1, on the reverse strand, counting down.
CGTAACCCTGACCGGTTTCCTCTCCTTATCGGTCTTCCCTTTTAGCCACCCTCTCCGGTGGCTTTTTTTTGCCTTTCTGAAATGTTTTGAAAGTAAAAAGCAAAAGATCGCAGCCTCCAGCAGCTCCTGCAGGTGATTGGTGCAGAAGCTGCCGGAGGCTGCGATCTTTTGATCTTTGAAAACGACAACGGCCAACCCGAAGGTCAGCCGTTGCTCAATACCTGAATCCAGAGATCAGTTCAGACGATGGCGGTTGCGCACCTCCTGCTTGACGCCCCAGCCTTCGATGATGCCGCCCAGCGGCTCGACCACGGCAGAAAAGCCCTGCTCGAAATCGCCAATGTCGTCATAGGTCGCGTGCATCACTTTGCTCAGTTCCAGTGACCACGCGCCATCTTCGCGCGCACTGACCTGGGCATTGATGGATTCACCGCGAAATTTGCCCGCCGCCCTGCGCGCCCGCTCCTCGTCCGGAAAAATGGCGTAGAACTCGATGGGATGGAACCGGGAAAAGTCGAAACCGCCTTCTTTCATGCGGCGCAGTACGTTGCTGCTGATGTCTTCTTGATAGGCTGTGCTCATGAAACGTCCCCCTCGGATAGATGGATAGACTTTCCGTATTCCCGCCCCGGGCCTTACAGGCCAGAAGTACATCGGCAAACCGGTTGCCGGCGGGAAACAAGCATGTAGCTGACAAGACCAGACCTTAGCGATTCGTTCGCTGATCTCGCTTGCAGAGTAGCCCCAAGATAGAGCTGCTGCCAAGGCCTGGTTGTTGCGGATGAAAGGAAGATTTTCAGATTGGAGTGATGCTGCGGATCTTGATGCTGTTCTGGGTTTCGAGGCTTTTGACGCCAGCATCAGGGGTTCGCCCTTCCAGATCGTTCAGATCCAGTTTGGCGGCCACCGGCAGGAGCCGTTCCTTGATCAGGCGTGCAGCCTCGTCGTCACTGGGGCATTCCGCGCGCTCGAACACCTCATCGACAATTTCACCATGATCGTCCACGAAAGTGACTTTCCACTTTTGCATCGGTGCCTCCTCGATCAAACCCGCAAATGGGCTTACTACTATCTCGACTTTTGGCGAGATTGATCGTTCAAAAGGATTGCAGCGCACGAACATGAAAAAAAATTAACCGATGGGGAAACAGGCTTGTGTGGCGAGGGGATTCATCCCCGATGGGCGCGAAGCGTCCCTGAATTCAGCGAACGCATAGTGTCAGTTCCAACGCGTCTGCCGATTTTCCGACTGCTGCGCAGCCGGTCGGGGATAAATCCCCTCACCACAGGGGATCTATCACCGATCCGGGAATAGTGCGTCAGTCGTTGCTCGGCTTGTTGATCGCCTGCAGCACGTACTGTGGCAGCGCGAACGCGCCGATGTGGATTTCCGGGTTGTAGTAGCGGGTGACGATGCCGCTGCCGATGAAGCGCTGCTGCAAGGTTTCACGGCTCAGTTTGCGGTAGGCCGGGTTGGTCGAGCCCCAGGCGAAGGTCATCGAACCGCCAATGTAGGTCGGCACGGCCGCTTGATAGAAGTGCCAGTCCGGGAACAGGCTGCGCAGGCGACCGGCGGTGGTTTTGACTTCATCGATCTGCATGAACGGCGTGCCGTTCTGGGTCACGAGGATTCCGCCTTCGTTCAGGCAACGGTGACAGGCCTGGTAGAAGTTCTCCGAGAACAGCACTTCGCCCGGACCGATCGGGTCGGTGGAGTCGGAGATGATCACGTCGAATTTTTCTGTGGTGGTGGCGACGAAACGCATGCCGTCGTCGATCACCAGATTCAGGCGTGGATCGTCATAGGCGCCCTTGGAGTGGTTCGGCAGAAATTCCTTGCACATGTCGACCACGGTGCCGTCGATCTCGACCATGGTGATGTGCTCGACGCTGGCGTGCTTGGTCACTTCGCGCAGCATGCCACCGTCACCGCCGCCGATGATCAGCACGCGCTTGGCTGTGCCGTGGGCGAGGATCGGCACGTGGGTGAGCATTTCGTGGTAGATGAATTCGTCGGCTTCGGTGGTCTGGATCACTCCGTCCAGCGCCATCACCCGACCCATGCGCGGGTTCTGGAAGATCACCAGGTGTTGATGTTCGGTGCGCACTTCGTGCAGCAGTTTTTCCATGCGAAAACGCTGGCCGTAGCCTTCGTAGAGGGTTTCCAGGTACTCGCTGGTCTTGGTGACGGTCATGGTCAAGTGCTCCGATGAATGCGCGGGCGCCAATCGTGGGGGACGATTGCCCGGGAAAGGCGCGCATTCTACGTTGCCGAAGATGACAGGTCGAACCTCTGTTTATCGACAATCCACAATCCATGTAGGAGCTGCCGAAGGCTGCGATCTTTTGATCTCTGTTTTAAAAAAAACAAAGTCAAAAGATCGCAGCCTTCGGCAGCTCCTACAGGGGTATTACAGTGTTCTTCAGACCCGCACATTGCCCCGCGGCCCGGCAATCGCCCAGATGATCAGACCCAGCACCGGCAGGAGGATAATCAGCAGGACCCAGAGGATTTTCATCCCGGTCTCGGCACCGCTTTTCAGTACGTTGATAATGGCCCAGATGTCGAGGGCAAGAATGATCAGGCCAATCAGCCCGTTGAACGTGGAACCCATGGTGTCACTCCAGATTAGTGGCATGCACTTTTAGGATAGACGGTCGCGCGCAGGGTTCCCTTTTATTGCGTTCAGACGTGAACGGCGACTTTCAGCGCTTCCAGGGACGGCGCCGCCGCGATGCCGACTTCGGCACACAGCTCCAGCACTCGTGGCACGTCGTTGCCGTAGACCAGCACCACTTGCAGCTCGTCATCGAGCAGCTGACTGAAGTTCATCAGCGTGTAACCGCCGTTTTCCTTGTTCAGGCTGCTCATCTGCACCTGAATGCGGTTGAGTGCGGTCAGTGCCTCGGTCTTGGCCAGTTGCTTGGGCTTGAGGTTGAATTCGACGCCCGGGCCGAACGAGGCGACGATCTGCGCGAACAGGTCAACGTAGGTGTCGGCCTGGAACAGCACGGTGTCCGGCAGGCTGCCGACCACCACCCACTCACCCAGCGGAATCGGGAAGGTGTCGTCGTAGTTGATGTCCGGGTTGGCCGCGAGGAACGCATCGGCATCGGCGTAGGCCTGCGCCGCTTCGTCGGCCACGTTCAGGATCTCGTCCTCGCCCATGCAGCCGGAGCTGATTTTGCTAATGAGTTCGACGAGTGCGGCTTTCATGAGGGCGGATCCTGTGGAAGGTTGAATTTGAGGGCGCGGAGGATAGCGCACAAAGCAAAAGATCGCAGCCTGCGGCAGCTCCTACAAGTTCCGCGCCCATTTGGCGAACGAATGTGAGACCTGTAGGAGCTGCCGCAGGCTGCGATCTTTTGACCTTATCAGCCCAACAGCTTTTCCAGCTGCGCCGTGGTATCGACCGCCCCCATGGTCCGCGCCGCATCCAGCGCGGTGATGCCATTGGCATCTTTGGCTTGCGGATCCGCGCCTTTGCCGAGCAGGTAATCGACGATTTCAACGCGGTTGAACATCGCCGCCATCATCAACGCCGTGCGTCCGTCAAAGGACGAGCCTTCGATCTCGGCCCCCGCTTCCACCAGCGCCTTGACCACCGCCAGATCGCCTTTGAACGCGGCACCGGCAATCGGGCTCTGGCCGTTGCCGTTGCGCATTTCCGGGTCGGCCTTGTGCTTGAGCAGCACCTGCACCGCGTCGACGTGGCCGTAGTAACTGGCGAGCATCAAGAGCGTGTCGCCCTTGCTGTTTTTCAGGTTCACCGGCAAACCGGCGCTGATCAGCCGATCAAGCATCAGCGCATCACCTTCGCGCGCCTTGTTGAAAACCTGCTCGGTGAATTCGGCAGCTTCTTCAGGGGTCATCTGGCGGCTTTGGTCAGACATGGGCAACTCCACTTTCGGTTATTCGCAAAGCCGACAGTTTCCCGAGCGCGACGATAGCTGTCACCCCCTTTTTCTCAAGTCCGGCCATAGCCAATCTCAATAGCGGTACTTGCCCTGATGAATATCGGTCAGCACCTGATCCGTCACCTGCACGTAAGTCTGAGTGCCGGGCAACCAGGCATAGATTGGGTCATCCCCCGTCTGGGCGGGGTCGAAGCCCTCGTTTTTCAAACGGGTCTTCTGGTATTTGAACGTCCCGGTGGTTTCCATTTTCACCTTCACCCGCAGGAACAGCGGCACCGCATAGGCCGGCATGCGCTGACGGGCGAATGCGAGCAATTCAGTGAAATCCAGGGTCGCCAGTGACTCGGCGGGCGTAATGGCGGCCATCCCGGCGCGACCGTTGGTGTTGCGCACTTCCACACCGTAGGCCACCGCCTCGGAAATGTGCGGATGCTGCAACAACAGGTTTTCCACTTCCGTGGTCGAGACGTTTTCGCCCTTCCAGCGGTAGGTATCGCCGAGGCGATCGACAAACTGCGCATGGCCGAAACCGATATTGCGCAGCAAGTCGCCGGTATTGAAGAAGCGGTCGCCCTTGCTGAACACATCATGTAGCACCACTCTGGCGGTTTTCTCTGGGTCGGTGTAACCGTCCAGCGGGGCCTTTTCATCGATCCGTGCCAGCAGCAAGCCCTGCTCGCCCTTGCCGACCTTGCGCATGAAGCCGTTGGCGCTGCGCAGCGGCTGCCCGCTGTCGTGGTCGTATGCCACCAGTTCCCAGGCCATCAGCGAGAAACCAATGGTGTTGTCGAAGTTGAGAATGTTGCTGAAGCCGATATTGCCGTCACTCGCCGCGTACAGCTCGCAGATGTGCTCGACGGCAAACCGGGTCTTGAACTCGGCCCAGGCGCCGGGACGCAAGCCGTTGCCGATCATCTTGCGCACGGCGTGACGGCTGTCATCGGCGCTGGGTGGTTGATCGACCAGATAGCGGCACAATTCGCCGACATACCCGAGGGTGGTCGCGTTATAGCGACGCACGTCCGGCCAGAACTGGCTGGCGCTGAACTTGCGGCGGATGGCGAACCCGGAAGCACCGTTGATCGCCGAGCCCCAGCACACGCAGAGCCCCGTGGCGTGGTACAGCGGCAAAGTGCAATAGACGACGTCGTCGGGCGTAATGTTCAGGGCGATCATGCCGAAGCTGGCCGAACTGCGCATCCAGCGACCGTGCTTGAACACCCCGGCCTTGGGCAGGCCGGTGGTGCCGGAGGTGTAGATGTAAAAACACGGATCGTTGAAGAACACTTCGCCGCTGCTGGGCGGGTTGTCACCGGACGCATCGGCACTGGCACTGATCAGGTTGAGGTAGCCCTCGGGCGCAATGCCCGGGTGGCTGTAGGTGTCGCGGTCAGCGATAAACCAGGTGCGCTGCGCCGGGATCGACACCTGCTCGCGGATCGCGGCAAACGCCGGCTGCAGTTCTTCACCGAGCACGATCGCCACTGGCGCCACCAGATTGATGCTGTGAATCAGCGTATCGCGAGTCTGCGAGGTGTTGAGCAATGCGCTAACGGCACCGAGTTTGGCCAAGGCCAGAATGGCCACCAGCAGTTCCGGGCGGTTTTCGATGAACACCGCGACCACATCGCCCTTGCCGATGCCCTGCGCACTCAAATAGTGGGCGATGCGATTGGCCCATTGGTTGACCTGCGCGTAGGTCAGCAAGACGTTGTCCTGCAGGATCGCCAGGCCTTCAGGGTTACGCAGGGTTGCCTGCTCGAAGGTCCAGCCGAGGCCACACGTTTGGGTCGGATCCGTGACGTTGGCGACTTTCATGCCCTTGACCACCCGCGGGATGGCTTTGGCGATTGTCGGCAGTTTGCGGAGCATCATGCTCCAGGTAATCGTGTCGCTCGGCGCGTGACTCATGGCAGTTCCCCGTTCGACCTGGCTGGCCGGTTTCTTATTGTTCGGGCCGTGGCATGACCTGCGTTGCGGGCAAGGTCGGGATCGAAAATACGACAGCGCTTCTCAAGCTGTACACGCGGTTTTTGCAATGTTTTGTATCCGCCCGCTCATGCCTGGCAGCGGAGATTGCGCCTTTGCCATTTGGTTCCGTCCAACTGAAGAGAATCCCGCAAAATGCAGGATGCACGATGGCCATTCATGCAGTTTGCACGACCCGTGCAAATTTCATGATTTTCAAACCATTGATTTTAAAGGATTTTTTATTTTTCAAATACTGGCACAATCGCTGCAACCTCCTCTGCATGCTTGCCCTTCAAGTGCATACGGAGCTGAAAGACATGAGCCTGATTCAAGAAAAATTTACCTCCCTGTTCTCCAACTTCAACGTCACCACTGCACCGCGTCCTGATGGCGGGATTTTGCTGACCTTGCGCAGCAGCGAAGGCAAAGTGTTCAAGCGCGCCTTGACCTACCAGCAAATGCACAACGCCGACCAACTGTCATGGGCAATCAGCGCCATCCGTCGTGACCTGGCAGAAGAAGCCAGTGAACTGCCGCAGATTGCAATGCTGCAAAGCCAGCAGCGTTTTGCCCTGCCGACGTATCACTCGCTGTAAAAATGTAAACGCATTAAACAAAAAAGGCCGTGAAGCATCTGCTCCACGGCCTTTTGTTTGTACGCAATGCTTATGTAGGAGCTGCCGAAGGCTGCGATCTTTTGATCTTGATCTTTAATACCAAATCAAGATCAAAAGATCGCAGCCTTCGGCAGCTCCTACAGGGGTTGTGTGTGGTTAGAAGGCTTCGGGTTCGATGCCGGTGAAGCTGTCGACGGTGATATGGCTTCCCAGCTCCCCACCCTCGCGAGCCAGGCCGCAGGTCTGCAAACCGGCAGCCTGCGCGGCATCCAGTTCCTCGACGATGTCCGACAGAAACAGAATCTCCCCCGGCTCGACGCCAATTGCCTGTTGGATGTTGCGATAGGACTGTTCTTCGCGTTTAGGCCCCGACGTGGTGTCGAAGTAACCGCTGAACAGCGGTGTCAGATCCCCCGCCTCGGAGCAGCCGAAAATCAGCTTCTGCGCCTGGATCGAACCCGACGAATACACAAACAGTTGATAACCGGCCTGATGCCAGCGCTTGAGCGCTTCAACGGCATCCGGGTAGACGTGGCCTTTCAACTGCCCGGCTTGATAGCCCTGCGCCCAGACCATGCCTTGCAGCGCTTTGAGCGGCGTGGCCTTGCGGTCTTCGGCGATCCAGCTCAGGAGGATTTCCACCACCCGTTCAACATCGGCCTGCGGCTCGTTGTTGTCGCGGCGCACGGCGGCGATCTGCTCGGCGACATCGGCGCGCTCGGCATTCTGCCGCACGAAGTCCGGCAGGTGTTTGGCCGCATACGGGAACAGCACATCAAAAACGAAACTCACCGCGCTGGTGGTGCCTTCAATGTCGGTGAGGATGACTTTGATCGACATCGGCTCAGTCCTCCAGACGCGGGAAGCGCCCGGCGATGTCTTCGCCGGTGAAGTTGGCGACCCAGCCTTCCGGGTTGTTGAACAGGCGAATCGCCACGAAATGCGGGTGCTCGCCCATGTCGAACCAGTGTTTGGTGCCGGCCGGCACCGAGATCAGGTCGTTCTTCTCGCACAGCACCGCGTACACGTAATCGTCGATGTGCAAAGTAAACAGGCCCCGACCGGCGACGAAAAAGCGCACTTCGTCCTCGCCATGGCGGTGTTCTTCAAGGAACTTGGCGCGCAGTTCGGCTTTTTGCGGGTGATCGCTGTTGAGGCTGATCACATCGACGGTGATGTAACCGCGCTCGGTCATCAGCTTGTCGATCTGCTCCTGATAGGCGCTGATCACCTCTTCCTGGCTGGCACCGGGCTGGATCTTCGTCGCGGCTTGCCAGCGGTCGAAGCGTACGCCCTGCTCGGCGAGCGTCGAGGCGATGTCTTCGAAATGGGTCAGCACCTTGTTCGGAATCTCGGGGCTGGATACGTGATAAACGGACAGGCTGCTCATGGGCAATTCCTCGGTAACGGCCTTGCCGTCCGGTTCTTGCAGACCGGTCGGGCAGTGCATTTCATCAGGCAAATGGGCGGCTTCTGGTGAAGTCAGCCTTGGCGGTTCATGACGCTGCGGGTTTTCAACTCGCATTCAAACAGAAATTCAAAAGCCTCGATCTGCCGCAGGGCATCGCTCATCTGCGCACCCCAGGTGTAGAGGCCGTGGCCGCGAATCAGGTAACCGACGCAATCGGGATGGGCGTCGAGCCAAGGCTGCACCTTGGCCGCGAGGCGCGCAATGTCCTGATCGTTGTCGAAGATCGGCACGCGCACCCGGGATTCGTGGGTGGAGATGCCGCTGAAGGCTTTTTGCAGTTCGTAGTCTTCGAACTCGATAAAGTCTTGCGGTGTCAGCCGCGACAGGACCGTGGCGTTCACCGAATGGGTGTGCAGCACCGCACCGATTTCCGCGCGCCAGCTGTAGAGCTGAGTGTGGAGCAGGGTTTCGGCCGAGGGCTTTTTGCCCGGTTCCAGGCTGTTGCCGGACAAATCCGTGGCGAGCACATCGTCCAGGCCCAACTGGCCCTTGTGCTTGCCGGACACGGTCAGCAGCGCTTCGCTCGGCGACAGGCGCGTCGAGTAATTGCTGCTGGTGGCCGGCGACCAGCCGCGACCATAAAGAAAACGCCCGGCGTCGACGATTTGCTGGGCGAGCTGTTCACGCGTAAGGCTCATGGCCTGTCCTCTTGCATACGTGTGGCAATGATAACGGCAGCAGCGAGCGCCGCGAGACTGGCAATACTAAAGGTCAATGTCGCGCCGAGGGCATTCCAGCTGTAACCGGAATACAACGCACCGAGCGCGCCACCGGTGCCGGCCAGCGCGGCGTAAAGCGCCTGACCCTGACCTTGCTGACGCGCACCGAAGCTACGTTGCACGAACGCGATGGCAGCCGCATGAAAGCTGCCGAAGGTCGCCGCGTGCAGCACTTGCGCAAACAACAGCAGCCACAGGAATTCGGCGAACGAACCTAGCAGCAACCAGCGCAGCGCCGCCAGCAGAAAACTCACCATCAGCACCCGACGCAAGGAAAACCGCGCGAGAATCCGGCTCATGGCCATGAACATCAGCACTTCCGCCACTACACCGACGGCCCACAGCATACCGATCACACCACGGCTATAACCGAGTCGCTCAAGGTGCAAAGTCAGAAACGTGTAATACGGGCCGTGGCTCATCTGCATCAGCGCGACGCAGGCGTAAAACGCCAGCACACCAGGGCTGCGCAGCTGCTTGAGGAAACCTTCGCCGCTTGGCCGGTTACCTTGCGGGGGTTGCGCGTTCGGCACCCACAGGCTGCTGAGGACGATGCCGGCCATGATCAGCACCAGCGCGGCCGGGTAGATATCGAGACTGAGCCATTCGAACAAACGGCCCAGCGCGACCACGGTGATGATGAAACCGATCGAACCCCACAGGCGAATCTGGCTGTAGCGCGAGGTTTGTCCCTGCAAATGCGCAAGGGTGATGACTTCGAATTGCGGCAATACCGCATGCCAGAAGAACGCATGCAGCGCCATGACCATCGCCAGCCAGGCGTAGGTCTTGCTGACGAAAATCAGCGAGAACGTCAGCAGCGTGCACACGGCGCCAAAGCGCACGATGGCCAGGCGTTTGCCGGTGTAGTCACCGAGCCAGCCCCAGATGTTCGGCGCCACACAGCGCATCAGCATCGGGATCGCCACCAGTTCGCCGATGCGCGCGGGGCTGAAGCCGAGGTGATCGAAGTACAGCGCCAGAAACGGCGCTGTCGAACCGAGCAAGGCGAAATAGAACAGATAGAAACTGGACAGCCGCCAGTACGGGAGCGCCGCCACGGTCAGGCCGCGACGGCTTGGCGATCAACCATCAAAGCTGACCCAGCACCGGGGTGCTGACGCGCACGTCGGCGTTCTGCCCACGGTGACGCAGCAGGTGGTCCATCAACACGATGGCCATCATCGCTTCGGCAATGGGCGTGGCGCGGATGCCGACGCACGGGTCATGGCGGCCCTTGGTAATCACGTCCACCGGGTTGCCGTGGATGTCGATCGAACGGCCCGGGGTGGTGATGCTCGATGTTGGCTTCAACGCCAAGTGAGCCACAATCGGCTGACCGGACGAGATCCCGCCAAGAATGCCGCCAGCGTTATTGCTGAGGAAACCTTCCGGGGTCAGTTCATCACGATGCTCGGTGCCGCGCTGAGCGACGCAGGCGAAACCGGCGCCTATTTCCACGCCTTTCACCGCGTTGATGCTCATCAGTGCGTGCGCCAGTTCAGCGTCGAGGCGATCGAAAATCGGCTCGCCCAGGCCCGGCATCACGCCCTCCGCAACCACGGTGATCTTCGCCCCGACCGAGTCCTGATCGCGGCGCAATTGGTCCATGTAAGCTTCCAGCTCCGGCACCTTGTCCGGGTCCGGGCTGAAGAACGCGTTCTGTTCCACCGAATCCCAGGTCTTGAACGGGATTTCGATCGGACCGAGCTGGCTCATGTAGCCACGGATGACAATGCCTTGGGTGGCGAGGAATTTCTTCGCAATCGCCCCGGCCGCCACGCGCATGGCGGTTTCGCGCGCCGAGCTGCGTCCGCCGCCGCGATAATCGCGCTCACCGTATTTGTGGTGGTAGGTGTAGTCGGCGTGCGCCGGGCGGAACAGATCCTTGATCGCCGAGTAGTCCTTGGACTTCTGGTCGGTGTTGCGGATCAACAGGCCGATCGAGCAACCTGTGGTGCGCCCTTCGAACACGCCGGAGAGGATTTCGACTTCGTCGGCTTCCTGGCGCTGGGTGGTGTGGCGGCTGGTGCCCGGCTTGCGGCGATCGAGGTCGCGCTGCAGGTCTTCGAGGGAGATCTCCAGGCCCGGCGGGCAGCCGTCGACAATGGCGACCAACGCCGGACCATGGCTCTCGCCAGCGGTGGTGACAGTGAACAACTTGCCGTAGGTATTGCCGGACATGCAGGACGCTCCGTGAAATCAAACCCGAATTCGTGATGCGCGCCAGTATACGCAGGCTAACCGAGTAGTTCATCCTCGAACCTTAGTGGTGTTGGTGAGTCCAACCGGCACCTTGGCGAATGATGGCGTGATGATGCTGCGAGTTCTGATCTTGAGTCTTACCCTGTTTACCGGCTTTGCCCACGCGACTGTCCTGCAGCGCCCGATCTCTCTGGACACCGGCAACGGTGAACTTTTCGGCTCGCTGTTGCTGCCAAAATCCGACAGCCCGGTGCCGGTTGTCCTGATCCTTGCCGGCTCCGGTCCCACAGATCGCGACGGCAATAACCCCGATGGCGGGCGCAATGACAGTCTCAAACGGCTGGCCTGGGTGCTGGCCAAACACAACATTGCCAGCGTGCGCTACGACAAGCGCGGTGTCGCTGCGAGCTTCGCGGCCACGCCTGACGAGCGCAATCTGTCGGTGGAGGCCTACGTCAACGATGCTGTGGCCTGGAGCCAGAAGCTGAAAAGTGATCCGCGTTTCGGCCCGTTGATTCTGCTCGGTCACAGCGAAGGTGCACTGATTGCCACCCTCGCCGCCCCGCGTGCCGACGCCGCTGCGCTGATTTCGCTGTCCGGCAGCGCGCGCCCGGTGGATCAGGTGATCCGCGAGCAACTGGCGCGCAGCCTGCCGCCACCGTTGATGTTGCGCAGCAACCAGATTCTCGACAGCCTCAAGGCCGGTCACACCGATGCCGACGTGCCGGCGCCGTTGCAACCGATCTTCCGCCCGAGCGTGCAGCCGTATCTGATTTCGCTGTTCCGTCAGGATCCGGCCAAGGCATTTGCACAACTGAAGATGCCTACGCTGATCGTTCAGGGCAGCAACGACATGCAGGTCGGCGTCGGCGATGCACAGGCGCTCAAAGCGGCCAATCCCAATGCCGAATTGGTGGTAATCGACGGCATGAACCACGTCATGCGCATCGTCGCTGCCGATGTGAAGCGGCAATTGGCCTCCTACAAGGACCCGAATTTGCCACTGGCGGCGGAGCTGGGCGGCAAACTCATCGAATTTATTGACGGACTTCGCAGCCGTTAAACGGTGTTTACCCTCCAGTCCTGAAAAAAACGGCCGATAAGCCTTTGTCGCCAGCGTACCGGCTGGCGACAAGCAGGGCTTGGACAGGATCTCGCCGTTATGACTGATACCCCGACTTCACCCGACACCACCGCTGAAAAAGACGCACCGCCAGCGGTCGAGCTGCCATGGGCGGACGTCAGCGTCGAGCACCACAAGATGCTCCGCCTGGCCCCGCTGCAGACTGACCGTCACACCGGTGGCCGGCCGTTGCGTTTTGTCGAATTCGGCTATGCCGAGCGCAACAGCAAAGAGCACAGCCTGATGCGCATGGCGATCAAACTGCCCGGCCAGCGCGTGCGCAAAGAGCAGAACCATCTCGATGTGTGGGTCAATCACACCAGCAAGCGTGTGCATTTCGGCCCAGACAGCGGCTTGCAGATCGAACCGCTGAACCGTGGCATCGGTCGCTTCCTGGCCGCGCAAGGCATCAATTGGGCGAAAAGACGCTGGCCCGCCTACACCGTCGACGGCATGGACCTGAACAACAAGGACGCGCTGAACGAAGACACCCGCCTGCGTCGCGATCACTTCTTGCGCGTGCATGGCTTTGACGTGGTCTACGCCGACGCCCAGCATTTGAAGGGCAGCGTCAAAGAGGTGCAGGTCGGTGACTTGCTGGGCGACTGGAACAGCGAGAAGCTGCAGATCGTCGAGATTCTCGAAGCGGCGCAGATGCTGCAACAGGCCGAGCAGAACCTGGCCGAGCAGGAAGTGAAGCTGAAGAAGCAGGAAGAGAAGGTCAGCAAGTTCAAGCGTGAAGATGCTGGTTTGCGCTTTACCATTACCTGTCTGGTGGCGTTTGCGGTGTTTCAGGCGGGGTTGTTGATCTGGATTGCTACGCACCGGTAGATCAAAAGATCGCAGCCTGCGGCAGCTCCTACAGGGGATCCGTGTAGGAGCTGGCGAAGCCTGCGATCTTTTGCTTTTCGCCCTTAAACGCGGGAGGCGAACAGGGCCTGATGAGCACGGCACTGCTCTGCGGTCAGCATGAACACGCCATGCCCGCCGCGCTCGAAATCGAGCCAGGCGAAGTCGACTTCCGGGTACAGCGCTTCGACGTGCACCTGGCTGTTGCCCACCTCAACGATCAGCAAACCCTTCTCGGTCAGGTGATCCGCCGCCTCGGCGAGCATCCGTCGCACCAGGTTCAAGCCGTCATCACCACAGGCCAGGCCCAGCTCCGGTTCGTGCTGGTATTCGTCCGGCATGTCGGCGAAATCTTCGGCATCAACGTACGGCGGGTTCGACACGATCAGATCGAAACGCTGACCTGGCAACCCGTCAAACCCATCGCCCTGCACGGTGTACACGCGCTCATCGACGCCGTGGCGCTCGATGTTCTGGTTGGCCACTTCCAGCGCTTCGAACGACAGATCGGCCAGCACCACTTCAGCGTTCTGGAACTCGTAGGCGCAGGCGATGCCGATGCAGCCGGAGCCGGTGCACAGGTCGAGAATCCGCGCAGGTTCGTCACCGATCCATGGGGCAAAACGGTTTTCGATCAGCTCGCCAATCGGTGAACGCGGGATCAGCACGCGCTCATCGACGATGAACGACATGCCACAGAACCAAGCTTCGCCCAGCAGGTACGCGGTCGGAATACGCTCTTCGATGCGGCGCTTGAGCAGGCGTTGCAGGTTGACCAGCTCGTCGTCTTCCAGCGCACAGTCGAGGTAGCTGTCGGCGATCTCCCACGGCAGGTGCAAGGCACCGAGGACCAACTGCCGGGCTTCGTCCCAGGCATTGTCGGTGCCATGGCCGAAAAACAGATCCTCCCCATGGAAGCGGCTGACGGCCCAACGGATGTGGTCGCGCAGGGTACGAAGTCGGGAAGTGATCACGGGGCAGAACTCCAGAAAAAACGACTGGCGATTCTACCAGCCAAAACGTCCGCCGACGACGCAGGAAAATCAGCGGAGCGACAGTAGGACCTTTCTGATTTTTGCATCAGCTATTGAACAGAACGTGTAACTTGACAAGGCTGCAGGCCAGTAACGACGGCGCCTACGATGGTAGCGGTTCACAGAACCGCTCAGCCAGAGGACAATGCCGCAAAAGCCCCACCCCAAGGAGCCCCGAATGTCCGTTCCAAAAACGATGTTTCAACTCAGCGGCCGCGGTTACGCAGCGGCCACACTGAGCCATGCCACCGTGGTCATCATCGATGCCCAGAAAGAGTACCTCAGTGGCCCGCTGGCCCTGAGCGGCATGGACGCGGCCGTCGCGAACATCAAACAACTGGTCGCTGCGGCCCGTGCAGCCGGTCGGCCGATCGTGCACGTGCGTCATCTCGGCACCGTCGGTGGCCTGTTCGACCCACAGGGCGAACGTGGCGAATTCATCCCCGGCCTTGAACCACAGGGCGATGAAACCATCATCGGCAAACTGCTGCCGAGTGCGTTTCACGGTACCGAACTGCTGGACCGTCTGCAGAACCTCGGCTCGCTGGACCTGATCGTTTGCGGCTTCATGAGCCACTCCAGCGTCAGCACCACCGTGCGTGCGGCGAAGAACCTGGGTTTCCGTTGCACGCTGGTCGAAGATGCATGCGCCACCCGCGACCTGCCGTTCAAGGGCCGCGTGCTCAGCGCCGCCGTGGTACAGGAAGCGGAAATGGCGATCATGGCCGACAACTTCGCCACCCTCGCCCTGACTCAAGATCTGATCTGATCTCTGCGAATGAGCGGCTCACCGCGCCGCTCATCCGCAAAAGCCTCGCATTTGCTTCAATTGCCTTAGCCTCAGGAACAACCCGGTCAACTCCCGGTCGAAGGGCCGATACCCATTGAGGAAGGTCGGAATGAAGTTATCCGATGGATTTGACGCACGCCGCTTGCGGCCCAAAGGCCAAAGCAACTGGCGTTTTCGATTCGGCGCAGCGATCGCCGCCATTCTGGCGACGTTCGGTGTGCTGCTGGCGATGGCCGGTGCCGCCAGCCTGCTGGGACGCCCGCCGGCGCTCGGCGACTTGAATGCCACGCCGATGGGTTCGGCGATCATTCTCGCGGTCGGCTTGTTGTTCCTGTACTTCGGCGTGGCCCTGTGGCGTCGATGCCGGCGTCGCGCCCGGCAATCGCGGGAACTGAACATGTCCCCGCACCTGATGAAAAAACACGACTGACTGCACGGCCTGGCTTTTTGCCGGGCCGTTTTGTTTCGACTTGGGTAAACTGGCCGCCCTTCGCGGAGGCTGACATGCAAGACGACGATTTTTCCCTGTTCAAAAGTGCGATCCAAGGCGTCAAGCCGATCAAGCACGACCGCGCCGACACCGGCAAACCCAAGGCTGACCGCGCGCAAATCGCCAAGCTGCGCCAGTCCGCCACCGTGCGCACCGACAACACCACCGTGGATGGCCTGTCCGATCAGTTCGTGATCGACGTCGGCCCCGAAGACGAGTTGATGTGGGCCCGCGACGGGGTGCAGGAAAGCCAGATGCGCAAGCTCAAGATCGGGCAGATCCCGTTCGAAGGCAGCCTCGACCTGCACGGCATGAACGTGGAAAAGGCCCGCGAGACGCTTTGGGCGTTTCTCGCCGAAGCAACCCGATTCGAAATCCGCTGCGTGCGCGTCACCCACGGCAAGGCCGTGCGCCTGGACGGCAAGCGGCCGATGATCAAAAGCCACGTCAACACGTGGCTGCGCCAGCATCCGCAAGTGCTCGGTTTCTGCTCATGTCAGGCAAAACACGGCGGTGCCGGTGCGGTGTACGTGATGCTCAAACGCACCATGATGGAAGGCCGCGACGAATAATCGCGTTACACCGAACTTGCAGGGTTGTGTCCGCCACCGTACCCTTGCCCTTTGCGAAAATCCCCACAGGTAGTTTCATGTCCCTGGAACAGAATTACACCGCGATTCTCGGCCAACTGGGCGAGGACGTCTCCCGCGAGGGCCTGCTCGACACGCCAAAGCGTGCCGCCAAAGCCATGCAGTACCTCTGCCGCGGTTATGAACAGACGCTCGAAGAGGTCACCAACGGTGCCCTGTTCAGCTCCGACAACAGCGAAATGGTGCTGGTCAAGGACATCGAGCTGTACTCGTTGTGCGAACACCACCTGCTGCCGTTCATCGGCAAGGCCCACGTTGCGTACATCCCGAGCGGCAAAGTGCTGGGCCTGTCGAAGGTTGCGCGAATCGTCGACATGTACGCCCGCCGCCTGCAGATCCAGGAAAACCTCAGCCGTCAGATCGCCGACGCGGTGCAACAAGTCACCGGTGCGCTGGGCGTGGCCGTGGTCATCGAGGCCAAGCACATGTGCATGATGATGCGCGGTGTCGAGAAACAGAATTCGTCGATGATCACTTCGGTGATGCTCGGTGAGTTCCGCGAAAACGCGGCGACTCGCAGCGAGTTCCTCAGCCTGATCAAGTAATCGGCAGCAGAAAAAAACCGGCGTTGATCGCCGGTTTTTTTTCGTCCGTGAAAAATCGGGTAAGCTGCGCGCCCTTCTCTCTTTGCACCGTGAGGCTTTCAACGTGTTCGTAAAAGCGCTTCGTGTCGGCCTTGGCCAACTGATCATCTTCATCGACTTCATCACTCGCCCGGGCAAGAAGCAGCGCCCGGCCGAAGTACAGGCACAAGTCAACGCCGCCGCCAAAGGCCTGACCCTGTATCAGTTCCACGCCTGCCCGTTCTGCGTGAAAACCCGCCGCACCCTGCGTCGCCTGAATGTGCCGGTCGCACTGAAGGACGCGAAGAACAACGAACAGGATCGCCAGACCCTGCTGAATCAGGGCGGCAAGATCAAGGTGCCGTGCCTGCGCATTGAAGAGAATGGGCAGACGACCTGGATGTATGAGTCCAAGGTGATTATTGATTATCTGGATAAGCGGTTTGCTGCAGTCTGATATTGATGTTGTGTTGCTTATGGCCCCATCGCTGGCAAGCCAGCTCCCACAGTGATCTGTAGCGTTCACATAACCTGTGGGAGCTGGCTTGCCAGCGATGAGGCCCGCAAGAACAACACATTACTCAGACAAAAATAAACCGGCCCTCGAGCCGGTTTATTTTTTTCAGGCTGCTTTGTCTAGTTGCGCCTGTCTCACCACCGCCGCCAGTCGCTTCAACCCTTCATCCAGTCGCGCCGGGTCGATGTGGCTGAAATTCAAACGCAGGTGCCCGAGGTTTTTATCCGGCTCGGGAAAGAACGGCTCGCCCGGCATGAACGCCACATCATTGGCCAGCGCCTCGTTAAGCAACGTCCGCGTATCCAGCGGTTGCTTCAGCGTCAGCCAGAAGAACAGCCCGCCCTGCGGCATGTTCCAATTCGCCAGATCGGCAAAGTGCGTTTCCAGCGCTGACTGGAAAGCATCCCGCCGCTGCCGGTAAAAGCCGCGCAACTCGCTCAGGTGCTGCTGATATTTTTCACTGCCAATCCATTGCAGCGCCTGCCACTGGCCGATGCGGTTGGTGTGCAGATCCGCCGATTGCTTGAGTTTGAGCAGGTGCGGAAACAGGTCCGGGCTGGCGATCAGGTAGCCGACGCGCAAACCCGGGAGCAAGGTTTTCGACACAGTGCCGGTGTAGATCCAGCTGGCTTTCTTCAAACGCCCGGCAATCGGTTTGGCGCTGCCGCCATCGAACGTCAGTTCGCGATACGGCTCGTCTTCGATCAGGGTCACGCCGAATTCATCGAGCAATGCGGCGACGGCGGCGCGCTTGGCTTCGCTGTAGCGCACGGCGGAGGGGTTCTGGAACGTCGGGATCAGGTAGATGAACGCCGGGCGATGTTGCTCAAGTCGACTGCGCAGTTGCGCCAGGTTCGGGCCGTCGGACTCTTGCGGCACGGTCAGGCAATCGGCGCCGAACAGCTGGAAGATCTGCAACGCGGCCAGGTAGGTCGGGGCTTCCAGAAGAATTTCGGTACCCCTGTCGATGTACAACTTGGCGGCCAGATCGAGGGTCTGCTGGGAACCGCTGACCACCAGCACCTGACTCGCCGTGCACGCCAGACCCAACGCTCGCGCCTGCGCCGCCAGCGCTTCACGCAGCGCCGGCTCGCCTTCGCTCATGCCGTATTGGCCGAGGGACAGCGGCATGTCGGCCCATTCGACTTTCGGCAGCATGGCTTCGGCGGGCAGGCCACCGGCAAACGACATCACCTCCGGACGCTGGGCGGCGGCGAGGATTTCACGGATCAGAGAACTTTTAAGGCGCGAAACACGTTCGGAAAAAGCCATGGGAGTCACCGGTAGCGAGGCCTGGGAAAAATGAGTCAAACTGGTTGACTGAAACTACGACAGCTTGAGCGAGTACGTCAACATGCTTGACCTTAAAAACCCCGCCAGCCAGCAGCAGGCGATGGAAGCGTTTTTCTTCGGCTATCAGGCGTTCACCGCCAAGGCCGACGAAATGCTCGAACGTCGCGGCCTGTCCCGGGTGCATCAGCGGATTGTGTTTTTCATCGCGCGTTATCCGAATTTGAGCGTGAAGGAATTACTGGGTTTGCTCGGCGTGAGCAAGCAGGCGCTGAACATGCCGTTGCGCCAGCTGCAGGAAATGCACTTGGTGGACAGCGTGGCGTCGGAGGCGGACAAGCGTAAGCGCTTGCTGGAGCTGACTATTGAAGGTGAGAAGTTTGAGCAGGCGTTGCGCCGTGAGCAGGTGAAGTTGCTTGAGCGGGTGTTTGCCGAGGCTGGGGAGGCGGCGGTGAATGGGTGGTTGGCGGTGAATATGGCGCTTGGGAGCACTCAGTCACATCTTGATTGACTGATCCGGCCTGATCGCTGGCAAGCCAGCTCCCACAGTGATCGGCAGCGTACACAAAACCTGTGGGAGCTGGCTTGCCATCGATGGGGCCTCTGAGGGCGATATATCCCTATCGCCTGACCTTTCGTAAACAAAACCAAAAACAATACTTGCTTTATTTGTACACAAAAGCATAATCCACTGCGCGCGAGTTCCTGACCGCATGGTCAACAAATTCGCGTATGCCTCAAAGGGCTGCTGCCACCCCTCATGGGTCCGGCCCTGGAAATAACAATAAAACTCTTGAGGAGTACTCGCTGTGGAAAGCCGCAAATCCGAAGCATCGACGCTGGAACTCTCGCCGCCCTTACGCACAGGCGTGCTGGAGCGCATCTTCAAACTCAGCTTGCATGGCACCACGGTGAAGACCGAGCTGATTGCCGGTCTGACAACCTTCATCACCATGGCTTACATCATCTTCGTCAACCCGAACATCATGGCCGATGCCGGGATCGATCACGGTGCAGCCTTCGTCGCCACCTGCATCGCCGCCGCACTCGGCTGCCTGCTGATGGGCCTGTACGCCAACTGGCCGGTGGGCCTGGCACCGGGCATGGGCCTCAATGCATTTTTCACTTACACCGTGGTCGGCACCATGGGCTACAACTGGGAAACCGCGCTCGGTGCGGTGTTCGTTTCCGGTGTACTGTTCATGATCCTGACCTTCTCGCGGATTCGCGAATGGCTGCTCAACAGCATCCCGGTCAGCCTGCGCTTTGCGATGGGCGCCGGTGTCGGTCTGTTCCTCGGGCTGATCGGTCTGAAAACCGCCGGTATCGTCGTCGACAGCCCGGCGACGCTGATCAAGCTCGGCTCCCTGCGTGAACCCGGCCCGCTGCTGGCGGCGATCTGCTTCCTGATGATCGCGATCCTCAGCTACCACAAGGTGTTCGGCGCGATCCTCATCAGCATCATCACCGTGACCCTGGCCGGTTGGGGCCTGGGCATCGTGCACTACTCCGGCATCATGTCGACCCCGCCGAGCCTGGCGCCGACCTTCATGGCAATGAACGTCGCGGGCGTGTTCAACGTCAGCATGATCAGCGTGGTCCTGGCTTTCCTCTTCGTACACATGTTCGACACCGCCGGCACGCTGATGGGCGTCGCCCAGCGGGCCAATCTGGTCAACGCTGACGGGCGTATCGAAAACCTCTCCCGCGCGATGAAAGCCGACAGTGCCTCCAGTGTTTTCGGCGCGGTGGTCGGTGTTCCTCCTGTTACCAGCTATGTGGAAAGTGCCGCTGGCGTAGCCGCTGGTGGTCGGACTGGTCTTACCGCAGTCACCGTGGGTGTGCTATTTATAGCCGCGATGTTTTTCGCACCACTGGCCGGGATGATTCCGGCCTATGCCACCGCCGGTGCACTGATTTACGTCGCGATGCTGATGATGGGCGGCATGGCGCACATCGAATGGGATGAAGCCACTGACGCCATCCCGGCGATCGTCACCGCGATCATGATGCCGCTGACCTTCTCGGTCGCCGACGGCATTGCGCTGGGCTTCATCACCTACGTGGCGTTGAAAGCCGGTACCGGCAAGTACAAGGAAATTTCCGTCAGCCTGTGGGTGCTCTGCGCGATCTTCATCGCCAAGTTCATCTTCTTGTAAGCGTCACGCGGTTCAAGCGTCAAACCAGCCTCACCCTCGCGGGTGGGGCTTTGCACATTCTTGAGTACAACAAAAAAAGGAGCAAAGTGATGAGTCTGGAAACCTGGCTGCTGTTCAGTGGCGCTGCATTGGTGGTGATCCTGATTCCGGGGCCGCTGTCTTTGCTGATGATCAGCAACAGTCTGAATTACGGCTTGCGCCGCTCTTATCCGGCGTTTCTCGGCGGCGTGATCGCCTCGATCTGCCTGCTCAGTGCGTCGGCGCTGGGGTTGGGCGCCCTGTTGCTGGCGTCAGAACAGTTGTTCAGCGCCTTGAAAATCGTCGGTGCGCTGTACCTGTTCTACCTCGCCTGGCAGAGCTGGCAGCAATCGCGTCAGCCAGCGGTGGGCGCCGAAGTGCCGCAGGCCGCACCGGTGCCACGTTTCCGCACCCTGTTTGGCCGGGCCTTCGTCTTGGGCGCCAGCAATCCAAAGGACATTCTGTTTTTCGCCGCGTTTCTGCCGCAGTTCCTCAGCGCGCAACAACCGTTCCTGCCGCAACTGCTGATCATGATCGCGACCTGGGTGGTGCTCGACCTGTGCTGCAAACTGGCTTACGGGCTGGGTGCGCATGGTGCGGCGCGCTATCTGCGTAGCGGCAAGGGGCAGAGCTGGTTCAACCGGGTGAGTGCCGGGTTGTTCAGTGGTGCGGGCGCTGCGTCGCTGTTGAGCCGTTAAAGAGCAAAAGATCGCAGCCTGCGGCAGCTCCTACAGGGGATTGCATTCCAAACTGTAGGAGCTGCCGCAGGCTGCGATCTTTTGACTTTAAGGCAGACGAAAAAAAAGCCCGCAGTGTGAGCGGGCGAAAGACCAAAGAAGCTATATGCGCAGTCGCTTCCCGGTGGGGGCTGCTGCTTGGGGGTCAGCTGCCCCGGTAGGTGGAATAGCTGTAAGGCGAGATCAGCAGTGGCACGTGGTAGTGATCCTGCTCGGCGGAGATGCCAAAACGCAGCACCACCACGTCCAGAAACGCCGGTTCCGGCAGTTGCACACCACGGGCGCGGTAGTAATCGCCGGCGTGGAACTGCACTTGATAAACCCCCGTGCGGTAGTCATCGCCTTGCAGCAGCGGCGCATCGACCCGACCATCGCTGTTGGTAACGGCACTGGCGACCAATTCCAGGTGCGAACCTTCAACGCGGTACAGCTCGACCTTGATCGAGCTGCCCGGGCAACCGTGTGCAGCGTCCAAAACGTGTGTTGTCAAACGTCCCATTGATTCTGCGCGCCTGGCCGCAAAGAGCAGTCAGACTTCGCGCCTCCCGAAGTCAGGTAATAAGGAGACCGCACCGATTCGGAGCACGAAAAGCTGCGGCGAGCGACTGATTAAGACACTTTTCAAAAAAATTGTACACAATAAAAACGACATTTTTCGCACCACCCCCGCCATTCGGGTGTTTCACCTTGATCTGCTCCTCAGGCGCATGAGTATTGAACCTCACAGCCATTAGCTGACTGATCAGGCAGGTTTCTTGCAGGCTTACGCCATTAGCAGCAAAAGATGACAGTCGGTGAAAAATGCGAAAATTCAGGCTTACAAATTGCGAATAAAGTTGTATACAATCAGCCCATCGCTGTGACGCCAGCCTGCGCAGGCCGTTACACAAACCTGTCAACGAATAAGAAGGAAGACTGCAGTGAGCGCTGACTACCCACGCGACCTGATCGGTTACGGCAGTAACCCTCCTCACCCACACTGGCCGGGCAACGCGCGCATCGCCCTGTCCTTCGTGCTCAATTACGAAGAAGGCGGCGAGCGCAACATCCTGCACGGCGACAAAGAATCCGAAGCCTTTCTTTCCGAAATGGTTGCTGCTCAGCCGCTGCAAGGCGCGCGCAACATGAGCATGGAATCGCTTTACGAGTATGGCAGCCGCGCCGGCGTCTGGCGGATCCTGAAACTGTTCAAGGAATTCGACATTCCGCTGACCATCTTCGCCGTGGCCATGGCCGCCCAGCGCCACCCGGATGTGATCCGCGCGATGGTCGAAGCCGGTCACGAGATCTGCAGCCACGGCTACCGCTGGATCGACTACCAGTACATGGATGAGGCGCAGGAGCGCGAGCACATGCTCGAAGCGATCCGCATCCTCACCGAACTCACTGGCGAACGCCCACTGGGCTGGTACACCGGCCGCACCGGCCCGAACACCCGGCGCCTGGTGATGGAAGAAGGCGGTTTCCTTTACGACTGCGACACCTACGACGACGACCTGCCCTACTGGGAACCGAACAACCCGACCGGCAAGCCGCACCTGGTGATCCCGTACACCCTCGACACCAATGACATGCGCTTCACCCAGGTGCAGGGTTTCAACAAGGGCGACGATTTCTTCGAATACCTCAAAGACGCGTTCGACGTGCTCTACGCCGAGGGCGCCGAAGCGCCGAAGATGCTTTCGATCGGTCTGCACTGCCGCCTGATCGGCCGTCCGGCGCGTCTGGCGTCGCTCAAGCGCTTCATCGAATACGCCAAAAGTCATGAACAGGTGTGGTTCAGCCGTCGCGTCGACATCGCGCGCCACTGGCACGAAACCCATCCGTATCAAGGGGCCGCCAAATGAGCCGCTTTCAAACCCTGCAACCGTCGACCCTGAGTCGCGACGCTTTCGTCAACGCTTTCGCCGACATCTACGAACATTCGCCATGGGTAGCCGAGAAGGCCTACGACCTGGGAGCGGACGCCTCGATCGACGAGATCGAAACCCTGCACCAGCGCATGAGCGACATCTTGTTGAGCGCCGATCACGCCAGTCAACTGGCACTGATCAATGCTCACCCGGACCTGGCCGGCAAAGCCGCCGTCCAGGGCCAACTGACCGAAGCCAGCACCAATGAACAGGCTGGCGCCGGTATTCACCAATGCACGGCCGAAGAGTTCCAGCGCTTCACCGAGCTGAACGACGCCTACAAGGCCAAGTTCAAGTTTCCCTTCATCATGGCGGTAAAAGGCAGCAACCGGCATCAGATCCTCGCGGCGTTCGAAACGCGCATTCACAACTCGGTCGACACCGAATTCAAATGCGCGCTGGCGGAGATCAACAAGATCGCCCTGTTCCGTTTACTGACTCTCTAGCGAAGCCTGGCCCGAGTGCGTCAAACGCGGAGAGCACCCAGGGCCTTGCAAGCATCCCCAGCCAACTTATTAAAGGCAGACAAGAAGAATGAAAGCTTACGCCGTACCTTTCGAGAAGTTCGTCAACCTGGCCGATGCCCGTCTGGGCACCAAAATCATCTCGGTCACCGATGACTGGTTCGCAGACGCCAATCGTCTGTTTCAGCCGACCCCGGCCGTGTGGAAGGAGGGTGTGTTCGACGACAACGGCAAGTGGATGGATGGCTGGGAATCGCGCCGCAAGCGCTTCGAAGGCTACGACAGCGCGGTAATCCGCCTGGGTGTACCAGGTTCGATCAAAGGCGTGGACATCGACACTTCATTCTTCACCGGCAACTTCCCGCCATCGGCCTCGCTGGAAGCATGCTTCCTGGCCTCGGGCGAGCCAGACGAAAACACCCAGTGGACTGAAGTCCTGTCGGCCGTCGAGCTGCAGGGCAACAGCCACCACTACCATGAAATCAGCAACGACAAAGCGTTCAGTCACCTGCGCTTCAACATCTTCCCGGACGGTGGTGTGGCCCGTCTGCGCGTGTACGGTATTCCGTTCCGCGACTGGTCCGCGGTGGGCGACAACGAGCAAGTCGATCTGGCTGCAGCCCTCAACGGCGGCCGCGCCCTCGCCTGCTCCGACGAACACTTCGGCCGCATGAGCAACATCCTCAACCCAGGCCGTGGCATCAACATGGGCGACGGCTGGGAAACCGCACGTCGTCGCACCCCGGGCAATGACTGGGTGATCGTCGCGTTGGGCCATCCGGGCGAGATCGAAAAAATCATCGTCGACACCCTGCACTTCAAGGGCAACTACCCGGACACCTGCTCGATCCAGGGCGCGTTCGTCAAGGGCGGCACCGACAGCCAGATCGAAACCCAGTCGCTGTTCTGGCGCGAACTGCTGCCGAGCCAGAAGCTGGAAATGCACGCCGAACACACCTTCGTCGAGCAGATCAAGGCACTGGGCCCAATCACCCACATCCGCCTGAACGTGTTCCCGGATGGTGGTGTGAGTCGCCTGCGCGTACTCGGCAAGGTCGCGAAGTAATGCTGAGCCTGTAGGAGCTGCCGCAGGCTGCGATCTCTTGATCTTGATCTTAAAAGCAAAATCAAAAGATCGCAGGCTTCGCCAGCTCCTACAGGGATCGCGCAAGACGCACTTAAAAGTTGAACAACACAGAATTCGGAAAAGAACAGCATGCGCACACTACAGATTGAACCGCTGACCAAAGAAGCCTTCGCCCCCTTCGGTGACGTGATCGAAACCGACGGCAGCGACCACTTCATGATCAACAACGGTTCGACCATGCGCTTCCACAAACTGGCGACGGTCGAAACCGCTACGCCTGAGGACAACGCGATCATCAGCATCTTCCGCGCCGACGCGCAGGACATGCCGCTGACCGTGAGCATGCTGGAACGCCATCCGCTGGGCAGCCAGGCTTTCATCCCGCTGCTCGGCAACCCCTTTCTGATCGTGGTCGCGCCACTTGGCGATGTACCTGTATCAGGCTTGGTCCGCGCCTTCGTCACCAACGGCAGGCAGGGCATCAATTACCATCGCGGCGTCTGGCACCACCCGGTGCTGACGATCGAAAAGCGGGATGACTTCCTGGTGGTTGATCGCAGTGGCACAGGCAATAACTGCGATGAGCATTTTTTCAAAGAGGATGAGCGTTTGATCCTCGCCCCCCACCAATAAGAGAAGGTCTGATCACTCGACAACAAGAGTGACAGGCGAGAGGTAAAGACTGTGGAAGCACTTCTGTTGGAATGGCTGAACCTGAGCGTGCGCTGGGTTCACATGATCACTGGCGTGGCCTGGATCGGCGCGTCGTTCTACTTCGTCTGGCTGGAGAACAACCTCAACCGCGTCAACCCGAAAACCGGTCTGGCCGGTGATCTGTGGGCAATCCACGGCGGCGGTATCTATCACCTGGAAAAATACAAACTGGCCCCACCGTCGATGCCGGAGAACCTGCACTGGTTCAAATGGGAAGCCTACTTCACCTGGATGTCGGGGATCGCGCTGCTGTGCGTGGTGTTCTACTCCAATCCCGTGCTCTACCTCGTGGCACCCGGCAGCGGCCTGACCGGCCCTGAAGGCGTGGCCATCGGCATCGGTTCGCTGATCGCCGGCTGGTTCATCTACGACTTCCTTTGCGATTCGGCTCTGGGCAAGAAACCCGCCCTGCTCGGCTTCATCCTGTTCGTGCTGATCATCGGCGCGGCGTATGGCTTCAGCAAGGTGTTCAGCGGTCGTGGTGCGTACCTGCACGTCGGCGCGATCATCGGCACCATCATGGTCGGCAACGTGTTCCGCATCATCATTCCGGCGCAGCGTGCACTGGTGGCGGCGATTGCCGAGAACCGTACGCCGGACCCGGCGCTGCCGGCCAAAGGCCTGCTGCGTTCGCGTCACAACAACTACTTCACCCTGCCGGTGCTGTTCATCATGATCAGCAACCACTTCCCGAGCACTTATGGCAGCCAGTACAACTGGTTGATCCTGGCCGGGATCGCGGTGTTGGCGGTGTTGGTACGTCACTACTTCAACACCCGTCACGACAGCCACAAGTTTGCCTGGACCCTGCCCGTGGCAGCGGTGGGCATGATCACCCTGGCGTACGTCACCGGCCCGGCGCCGATGCCGACCGCACCGGACGTGGCCAAGGCACCCGCGAAAATCGAGTACCAACCGCTGCCGGAAACGGCCCTGGGTGGTGGCGCGAAACCGGCTGAAGCGGCGGCACCTGCAGCGCCAGCAGCAGCCCCGGCTGCGGCACCGGCGCAAGCGTCCAGCGCAGGTCCGGCCTTCGACAAGGTGCACAACGTGATCCAGGAACGCTGCGCGGTCTGCCATTCGGCCAAACCGACCAGCCCGTTGTTCAGCGCGGCACCGGCTGGTGTGATGTTTGACACCCCCGAGCAGATCCGCCAGAACGCCGCGCGGATCCAGGCGCAAGCCATCACCACGCAGATCATGCCACTGGGCAACATCACGCAGATGACCCAGCAGGAACGTGACCTGATCGGTGCATGGATCGCCCAGGGAGCCCAGACAAACTGAGCCAGACAAAAGTCTGTGTAAAAGCAGGCTTTTCAGGTGGATGGATTTACCTGTGGTGAGGGGATTTATCCCCGATCGGCGGCGCAGCCGTCGCAAACCTGGCAATCGCAATCTGCCTGATGTACGCGGTTGCAGGTTTTGGGGCTACTTCGTAGCCCATCGGGGATAAATCCCCTCGCCACAAAATGCCTCCAGCCAGGCATATGAATGATGCAAAGAAACAGCTGTGAGCAACCCGACAGCTGTTAATCACAAGAATAAAAAGATCCGAGGTGTTGCATGTCCGAGCTGTCCAAAGCGCGCATCCCCGACGCACCCGCCATTCAGCGTTTGCCCCTTTTGCAACTGATCCTGATCGGTTTGCAACATGTTCTGCTGATGTACGGCGGTGCCATCGCGGTGCCGTTGATCATCGGACAGGCCGCTGGCCTGAGTCGTGAAGAAATCGCCTTCCTGATCAACGCCGACCTGCTGGTCGCCGGTATCGCCACCATCGTCCAGTCGCTCGGGATCGGCCCGATGGGCATCCGCATGCCGGTGATGATGGGCGCCAGTTTCGCGGCGGTCGGCAGCATGGTCGCCATGGCCGGCATGCCCGGTATCGGTCTGCAAGGGATCTTCGGTGCGACCATCGCCGCCGGATTCTTCGGCATGCTCATCGCGCCGTTCATGTCCAAGGTCGTGCGCTTCTTCCCGCCGTTGGTGACTGGCACGGTCATCACTTCGATCGGTCTGTCGCTGTTCCCCGTGGCCGTGAACTGGGCCGGTGGCGGGGCCGCTGCGGCGCAGTTCGGCTCACCGATTTATCTGGCCATCGCCGCGCTGGTGCTGGCGACCATTTTGTTGATCCACCGCTTCATGCGCGGCTTCTGGGTCAATATTTCCGTGCTGATCGGCATGTGCCTGGGCTACGTGCTCTGCGGCGCCATCGGCATGGTCGACCTCAGCGGCATGGCCAACGCGCCATGGGTTCAGTTCGTCACCCCGCTGCACTTCGGCATGCCGAAATTCGAACTGGCGCCAATTCTGTCGATGTGCCTGGTGGTGGTGATCATCTTCGTCGAGTCCACCGGGATGTTCCTCGCGCTGGGCAAAATCACCGGTCAGGAAGTCTGCCCACGGATGCTGCGTCGCGGCCTGCTGTGCGATGCCGGCGCCTCGTTCGTCGCCGGTTTCTTCAACACCTTCACTCACTCCTCGTTCGCGCAGAACATCGGCCTGGTGCAGATGACCGGCGTGCGTTGCCGTTCGGTGACCATCGTTGCCGGTGGCCTGCTGATCGTGCTCAGCCTGCTGCCGAAAGCCGCATTCCTGGTGGCGTCGATTCCGCCGGCGGTGTTGGGCGGTGCGGCGATCGCGATGTTCGGCATGGTTGCTGCCACCGGGATCAAGATCCTGCAAGAAGCCGACATCGGCGACCGGCGTAATCAATTGCTGGTGGCGGTGAGCATCGGCATGGGCCTGATCCCGGTGGTGCGTCCGGAGTTCTTCGCGCATCTGCCGCTGTGGATGAGCCCGATCACCCACAGTGGCATCGCCATGGCCACGCTCAGCGCGCTGACGTTGAATCTGCTGTTCAACATCCTCGGCGGCGCCGAACGCGCCGCGATCAACGACTGCCACGCACACCAGCATTAACCAAGTCACCACAAAACCTTGTGGGAGCGAGCCTGCTCGCGAAAGCGTTGTGTCATTCAACAGTGATGGCGACTGACACGCCCTCTTCGCGAGCAAGCTCGCTCCCACAGGGATTGTGCAACACCCTGCCTCAACAATAAAAACAAGAGGGAGCAACAGATGATTCGCACGCAAACCAACGTTCTGTTGAGTGGCGGCCTGCTGGCCGCGAGTCAGGCCATGGCCGGCGATTTACTGCTGTGGCAGACCAACAGCCTGAGTTACCTGTACGGCAAGAACTTCGCGATCAACCCGTCGATCCAGCAGACGGTGACGTTCGAGCACGCCGACAAGTGGAAGTACGGCGACAACTTCCTGTTCGTCGACAAGATCTTCTACAACGGCCAGGAAGACCGCAACAAAGGCCCGCACACCTTCTACGGCGAATTCACTCCGCGCTTCTCGTTCGGCAAGATCTTCGACCGGAAAATCGAGTTCGGGCCGATCAAGGACGTGCTGCTGGCGATGACCTACGAGTACGGCGAAGGCGACAGCGAAGCCTACCTGATCGGCCCCGGCTTCGACCTGAAAGTGCCCGGTTTCAACTACGTGACCCTGAACATTTTCCGCCGCCAGACCGAAGGCCCGCGCCCTGGCGACGGCGTGTGGCAGATCACTCCGGGCTGGTCGTACAGCGTGCCGCTGGGCAACTCCGACCTGCTGATCGATGGCTATCTGGACTGGGTGGTCGATAACGATCAGAACTCGCGCGGCACTTACCACGCCAACCTGCACATCAATCCGCAGATCAAATACGACCTCGGCAAAGCCTTGGGCTGGAGCCAGAAGCAGCTGTACGTCGGCACCGAATACAGCTACTGGAAGAACAAATATGGCGTCGAAAGCAGTCACAACCTCGACACCAACCAGAACACCGCCAGCCTGCTGGTGAAGGTGCACTTCTGAGATGGCCCGCAACCGTGCCCCATACCTGTCGTCGGTGCTCTGTTGCGGGGCACTTGAGAGCTGGCCGAGGAGTCAGTATTCTCCGCGGCCTCTTGAATTCGGTCTAAAAAAAAGCCCGGATTTAATTCCTGACCGACGGGCCAACTTATCCCGGCCCCGGTCAGTACCGAGGCATCCCGAAAACACGCGCAATCGACTGTTTTTCAGCAGCCGAACGGGCGTTTTTTTGCTTTTCGAAAGCGTTGGCCCAGCTCTTGCTATCACCAGCGAAGCTGACCGATCGGATGACTTTTGCAGCAACGAAAAAAGGCGCCACACCAGAGCGCCGATCTTAAAAAAATAAACGTGGAACACCTACTTTGGGAGCAACCGAATGAAACGTATGTGCACCAGCCTGATGCTCGCGGGATCGATGCTGGCCGGCGGCCAGGCCATGGCCGACGGCCTGCTGCAATGGCAGAACAACAGCCTGACCTATCTCTACGGCAAAGACTTCAAGGTCAACCCGGCGATCCAGCAGACCGTCACCTTCGAGCACGCCGATGCCTGGAAGTACGGGGACAACTTCCTGTTCGTCGACAAGATCTTCTACAACGGCAAGCCGGATGGCGGCGTCGGCAACAACACTTACTATGGCGAATTCAGCCCACGCCTGTCGCTGGGCAAGATCCTCGACCAGAAGATCGAATTCGGTCCGGTCAAGGATGTGCTGCTGGCGATGACTTACGAGTTCGGTGAAGGCGACGTCGAGTCGTACCTGATCGGTCCTGGCTTCGACCTGGCGATCCCGGGTTTCGACTACTTCCAGCTGAACTTCTACCAGCGCCACACCGACGGCTCGCGTCCGGGTGATAACGTCTGGCAGATCACGCCGGTCTGGTCCTACACCATCCCGGTCGGCAGCTCGAACGTGCTGATCGACGGTTACATGGACTGGGTGGTCGACAACGACGTCAACAGCAAAGGCGAATACCACGCCAACCTGCACTTCAACCCACAGGTCAAATACGACCTGGGCAAGGCGCTGCATTTCGGCGAGAAGCAGCTGTACGTCGGTGTGGAATACGACTACTGGAAAGACAAGTACGGGATCGACGACACCCGTGGCTTCACCACCAATCAGAACGTGACCAGCTTCCTGGTGAAGTTCCACTTCTGATCTTAAAAGCTTCGCGAGCAGGCTCGCTCCCACATTCGACCGAGTTCCAATGTGGGAGCGAGCCTGCTCGCGAAGGCTTCACCGCAAATCTCAGGCTGTAACCACCGACTCGGATAGTCCGAGAAACCGGCACAATTCCTCACGCTTGGCCAACGCATCGCGCCGTCCCAGGTCGATCAGCTCGCTGCAATACCCCGCCTCGAACAGCAGATAACTTAGCACCCCTGCCCCACTCGTTTTCGTCGCCCCCGGGCCGCGCAAGAACAAACGCAACGCCGCCGGCAACTCCTGGCGATGCCGCGCCGCGATCTCGTCGATCGGCTGACTCGGCGAAATCACCAGCACGTCCACTGGCGCCACGCCCAACTCACGAGTCGGCACGCCATCGGGCATCAGTCGACTGAACTGGTTCAGACGCTGGAGCAACTCGATGTCGCTTTCCAGACTGTCAATGAACGTGCTGTTGAGCATGTGCCCGCCGATCTGCGCCAGCGTCGGCTGCTGCCCGGTGTAGGCACGCTCCAGCGGCTGCTGCGGATCAAAACCGCGCGGGTTGCCGCTCACACCCACCACCAGCACCCGACTCGCGCCCAGGTGCAGCGCCGGACTGATCGGTGCCGATTGACGTACCGCGCCGTCGCCGAAATATTCCTCACCGATTTTCACCGGGGCAAACAGCAACGGGATCGCCGAACTGGCCAGCAAATGGTCCACCGACAATTGCGCCGGCACGCCGATCCGTCGATGGCGCAACCACGCATCGATCTTGCCGCCGCCCTGATAGAAGGTCACCGCCTGCCCCGACTCGTAGCCGAACGCGGTCACCGCCACCGCATGCAATTGCTTGCGGGCGATGGATTCGGCGATGCCGGGCATGTGTAGTTTTTCATTGAGCAGGTCGCGCAGCGGCGAACTGTTGAGCAGCGCCACCGGCAGTTGCCGACCGATGCCGAGCAAACTGTGACTGACAAAGCGGCTGGCCTGACGGATCACCCCGGGCCAATCGCTGCGCAGCACCCGATGACTGCGAAAGCCTTGCCAGAACAGAGTGAGACGTTCGATGGCCGCGCGAAAATCGGTGGCGCCGCTGGCCAGGCTAACCGCATTGATCGCCCCGGCCGAAGTGCCGACGATCACCGGAAACGGATTGTCCGCGCCCAGCGGCAGCAATTCGGCAATCGCCGCCAGCACCCCCACCTGATACGCCGCCCGAGCCCCGCCGCCGGAAAGAATCAAACCTGTGACCGGTTCAGCTGGGCTCATCGCAACGCTCCGTGGTGCTTGAAAGGGTGAGTGAATCAGCCGCGCCGTTTCGGGTAAAGCTTCGGCTCGCCCGGTGGACGGCTCTTGAAGCGGCGGTGCGCCCACAAGTATTGCTCAGGGCAGGCGCGCAAGGCGCTTTCCACCCACTGGTTGATGCGGATGCAGTCGGCCTCTTCGGTTTCACCCGGAAAGTCTT
Source organism: Pseudomonas sp. m6p (assembly GCF_055760375.1). NCBI lineage: Bacteria > Pseudomonadati > Pseudomonadota > Gammaproteobacteria > Pseudomonadales > Pseudomonadaceae > Pseudomonas > Pseudomonas sp. m6p. Next base: position 1,122,650 of record NZ_CM147084.1, on the reverse strand, counting down.
CCAGCGGCGGATGAATCACCAGCTTGTAACCGCTGCCGTCGGCCAGACGCTCCTGAGTGAACGGCACCACCAGCGCTTTACCCAAACGGGCAAACTTGGTGGTCGCGGTCACGGTCGCTGCCTGAATACCGAACAGCGGTACGAAGATGCTTTGCTTGGCGCCATAGTCCTGATCCGGTGCGTACCAGATCGCCCGGCCCGAACGCAGCAGCTTGAGCATGCCGCGCACGTCGTCACGCTCCACCGCCAGCGAATCGAGGTTGTGCCGCTCGCGGCCGCGACGTTGGACGAAGTCGAACAACGGGTTTTTGTGCTCGCGGTACATGCCGTCGATGGTGTGCTGCTGGCCGAGCAGTGCCGCACCGATTTCCAGGGTAGTGAAATGCGCGGCCATGAGGATCACGCCCTTGCCTTCGCGCTGGGCTTTTTGCAGATGCTCCAGGCCTTCGACGTGGGCCAGTTTGGCCAGACGCTCACGGGACCACCACCAGCTCATCGCCATTTCAAAGAAGGCGATGCCGGTGGAGGCGAAGTTTTCTTTGAGCAGGCGTTTGCGCTCGGCAGCGGATTTTTCCGGGAAGCACAGCTCCAGATTACGCTTGGCGATGCGCCGCCGGTCGCCGGCCACGCGATACATCAATGCGCCCAGCACACGACCGATCGTCAGTAAGACCGCATAGGGCAACTGCACGACCAGCCACAACAGCGCCAGACCGCACCAGAGCGGCCAGAAGCGGGGAGAAAGATAGGCTCTTCGAAAACGCGGGCGATCCATTAAAGCTTCCGTAAATTCAGTGGCCGCGCATTCTACATCGTTCGACCCGGCTTGCGGCTCGCGGGCGTTCTCGTTATAAGTCTCGGCACTTTTAGTGACAAGCCGTTGTATGCCGATATGAGCCAAAACGAATCGCCAGACCGAGATCCCGTGTTCCAGTTGAAGGGCAGCATGCTGGCCATCACGGTGCTGGAACTGTCCCGCAACGACCTCGACAGCCTTGATCGGCAACTGGCCGCCAAAGTCGCCCAGGCACCGAATTTCTTCAGCAATGCACCGTTGGTCCTGGCGCTGGACAAACTGCCACCCGGCGAAGGCGCGGTCGATCTGCCCGGGCTGATGCGCGTGTGCCGCCAACATGGCCTGCGCACCCTGGCAATCCGCGCCAGCCGTATCGAAGACATCGCTGCCGCCATCGCCATCGACATCCCGGTGCTGCCGCCGTCCGGCGCCCGCGAGCGACCGCTGGAAGCGCCGGAACCGGAAGTCAAAAAGAAGCCGGAAAAGCCGCCGGAGCCGACGGTCAAACCGACCCGCGTCATCACCACGCCAGTACGTGGTGGCCAACAGATATATGCCCAGGGTGGCGATCTGGTGGTGGTGTCCTCGGTCAGTCCGGGGGCGGAACTTCTGGCCGATGGCAACATCCATGTATACGGCCCGATGCGCGGTCGCGCACTGGCCGGCGTCAAAGGCGACACCAAGGCCCGGATTTTCTGTCAGCAATTGAGCGCTGAACTGATCTCCATCGCCGGGCATTACAAGGTTTCCGAAGATTTGCGCCGCGATCCACTGTGGGGCTCCGGCGTCCAGGTCAGCCTGTCGGCCGACGTGTTGAACATCATTCGGCTTTAACGGATACTGCCGCATTTTCCAAGCATCTCTAAAACGTAGCGAAAACGGCTCAAACGAAGTAGGAAAAAGGATCAAGGAGCGTTTGCCCCCGGCAATTGCGACTTGCGCCGAATTCCAGCCAAGGCTGTCCGACTGCAGTAGTTTTCAAGAGATGTTTTTCAGGGGCTAAACAGTCCTTCTTCCTTAGGGGTGAAACACCTTGGCCAAGATTCTCGTGGTTACATCCGGCAAGGGTGGTGTGGGTAAGACCACCACCAGCGCCGCTATCGGTACCGGCCTCGCTCTGCGCGGCCACAAAACAGTGATCGTCGACTTCGACGTGGGCCTGCGTAACCTCGACCTGATCATGGGTTGCGAGCGTCGCGTGGTGTATGACTTCGTCAACGTGGTCAACGGCGAAGCCAACCTGCAGCAGGCCCTGATCAAAGACAAGCGCCTGGAAAACCTCTACGTGCTGGCCGCCAGCCAGACCCGCGACAAAGACGCGCTGACCCAGGAAGGCGTGGAAAAAGTCCTGATGCAGTTGAAGGAAGACTTCGACTTCGTGGTCTGCGACTCCCCGGCAGGCATCGAGAAAGGCGCACACCTGGCGATGTACTTCGCCGACGAAGCGATCATCGTGACCAACCCGGAAGTGTCCTCGGTACGTGACTCCGACCGCATGCTCGGCCTGCTGGCCAGCAAATCGCGTCGTGCCGAACTCGGCGAAGAGCCGATCAAGGAACACCTCCTGCTGACCCGTTACAACCCGCAGCGCGTCAGCGATGGCGAAATGCTGGGCGTCGAAGACGTCAAGGAAATCCTGGCCGTGACCCTGCTGGGCGTCATCCCTGAGTCGCAGGCGGTCCTGAAGGCTTCCAACTCGGGCGTTCCAGTGATTCTCGACGACCAGAGCGATGCCGGTCAGGCCTACAGCGATGCCGTTGATCGTCTGCTGGGCAAAGAAAAAGAACATCGTTTCCTCGATGTTACGAAGAAGGGATTCTTCGAGCGCCTGTTTGGAGGTAGGTAATGAACCTTTTTGACTTCTTTCGTGCCAACAAAAAGCCAAGTACCGCCTCGGTAGCGAAAGAGCGTCTACAGATCATCGTGGCGCATGAGCGCGGCCAGCGCAGCACGCCGGATTACCTGCCAGCCTTGCAGAAGGAACTGGTCGACGTGATCCGCAAGTACGTCAACATCGGCAACGACGACGTACATGTTGCACTGGAAAGCCAGGGCAGTTGCTCGATTCTGGAACTCAACATCACCCTGCCTGATCGCTGAGTCGATCCGGCAGTCGCTACGGCGGCTCGGGCTGCTGATGCTCGTGTAGGAGCTGCCGAAGGCTGCGATCTTTTGATCTTCAACGTCAAAAGATCGCAGCCTTCGGCAGCTCCTACAGGGTTATCAGCAGTCTGAGCCGCCGTTGGCATTTGTTACGAGGCTGTTTTAATGCCGCTGTCCAACATCCGCATCATCCATCACGACGCCGCTGTCCTTGTGGTCGACAAGCCGACCTTGCTGCTCTCGGTGCCCGGTCGTGCCGACGACAACAAGGACTGCCTGATCACCCGCCTGCAGGAAAACGGCTACCCGGAAGCGCGTATCGTCCATCGTCTGGACTGGGAAACCTCCGGCATCATTCTGCTGGCCCGTGACGCCGACACCCACCGCGAATTGTCGCGGCAGTTTCACGACCGCGAAACCGAAAAGGCCTACACCGCCCTGGCCTGGGGTCAGCCGGAACTGGACAGCGGCAGCATCGATTTGCCGCTGCGCTACGACCCACCGACCAAACCGCGCCACGTGGTCGACCACGAATTCGGCAAACACGCACTGACCTTCTGGCGCGTACTGGAACGTTGCGGCGACTGGTGCCGCGTCGAACTGACGCCAATCACCGGGCGCTCGCATCAGTTGCGCGTGCACATGCTGTCCATCGGGCACCCGTTGCTGGGCGACGGGCTCTACGCCCACGAACAGGCCCTCGCCGCCTGGCCGCGCCTGTGCCTGCACGCCAGCATGCTCAGCTTCACCCATCCGCAAACCGGCGAGCGTCTGCGCTTCGAGTGCCCTGCGCCGTTCTGACAAGCACCGCCGAACCCATGTGGGAGCGAGCCTGCTCGCGAAAGCAATTGATCAGTCAGCACCAATGTTGAATGTCATAGCGCTTTCGCGAGCAGGCTCGCTCCCACAGGGATCCGGTTCGGATTCAATTCCCCGGCCGATGCGTTAAACTCGCGCCCATTGCTGTCTGGAGCTTCTTATGCGCGAAGAGTTGAACCAAGGCCTGATCGACTTCCTCAAGGCCTCCCCTACCCCGTTCCACGCCACCGCCAGCCTTGTTCAGCGTCTGGAGGCCGCCGGTTACGTGCGCCTCGACGAGCGCGAGCCATGGACCACCGAGGTCAACGGCCGCTATTACGTCACCCGTAACGACTCCTCGATCGTCGCGATCAAAATGGGCCGCAACTCGCCGCTGCACGACGGTATCCGCCTGGTCGGCGCCCACACCGACAGCCCGTGCCTGCGGGTCAAGCCGCAACCGGAACTGCAACGTCAGGGCTTCTGGCAACTGGGCGTTGAAGTCTACGGCGGCGCACTGCTGGCGCCGTGGTTCGACCGCGATCTGTCGCTGGCCGGTCGCGTCACCTTCCGTCGCGACGGCAAGGTCGAAAGCCAGTTGATCGACTTCAAGGCGCCGATCGCGATCATTCCCAACCTGGCGATTCACCTCAACCGTGAAGCCAACCAAGGCTGGGCGATCAACGCACAGACCGAGCTGCCGCCGATCCTCGCGCAGTTTGCCGGTGACGAGCGCGTCGACTTCCGTGCGGTACTGACCGATCAACTGGCTCGCGAACACGGCCTGAACGCCGACGTGGTGCTGGATTACGAGCTGAGTTTCTACGACACCCAGAGCGCGGCGGTCATCGGCCTGCATGGCGACTTCATCGCCGGCGCGCGCCTCGACAATCTGCTGTCGTGCTACGCCGGCCTGCAAGCCCTGCTCAGCGCCGACACCGAAGAAACCTGCGTGCTGGTGTGCAACGACCACGAAGAAGTCGGCTCCTGCTCGGCGTGCGGTGCCGATGGCCCGATGCTCGAACAGACCCTGCGCCGCCTGCTGCCGGAAGGCGACGAGTTCGTGCGCACCATTCAAAAATCGCTGCTGGTCTCGGCCGACAACGCCCACGGCGTACACCCCAACTACGCCGAGAAGCACGACGCCAACCACGGCCCGAAACTCAACGCCGGCCCGGTGATCAAGGTCAACAGCAACCAGCGCTACGCCACCAACAGCGAAACCGCCGGATTCTTCCGCCACCTGTGCATGGCCGAAGAAGTGCCGGTACAGAGCTTCGTGGTGCGCAGCGACATGGGTTGCGGTTCGACCATCGGCCCGATCACCGCCAGCCATCTGGGCGTGCGCACCGTCGATATCGGTCTGCCGACCTTCGCCATGCACTCGATCCGCGAACTGTGCGGCAGCCATGACCTGGCACACCTGGTCAAAGTGCTGAGCGCGTTCTACGCCTCCCGCGAGTTGCCGTAATCGCTAAACGATCATCTTTCGGGATGATCACAAATCCCTGCAGGAGCTGCCGCAGGCTGCGATCTTTTGATCTTGTTTTTTGCAGTTCAAAAGCAAGATCAAAAGATCGCAGCCTGCGGCAGCTCCTAGACAGATCAATACAGTTTCAAAGAAACCGACCTAGACTTACATCATCCCCTTCGACAAGGCAGTCTCCATGATCTCGATGTCTTCGTTCCACGCCATGCTCGTCCCGATCCTGAGCGGGATGATCCTGCTGGCCATCGGCTTCAACTTCCGCGACAAGAACGCCGGCGTCTTCGCCATGTGGATCGGCATGCTTATGATCCTGGCGACCGTGGTCTACAAGATCCTCGCCAAACTCAACGAATAAATCCGCGCCCGGCTCGCATTGATTCTGACTGCCTCGTACACTCGCTCAATTCGCCCCTTTGCGAGGTTGACCGCCTAGTGTTCGCTCGTCTGTTTGCTCTGCCCTGCCTGTTCCTTGTCTGCCTGATGACGCTGCTGCCGCTGGCCCCTGCCCACGCGGTCGGCTTGCCGGGGCTGCTCAACTCCACCAAGGCGCAGCCCGAGGCGCAGGAACCGTTGGGACAGTCGCTGGATGAAGTCATCAAGTCGCTGGAAAACGACAAGCAACGCGCACAGTTGCTGAGCGATCTGAAAAAGCTGCGCGACGCCACCAAGAAAGCCCAGGTTTCACCGGAAGAAGGCGTGCTGGGCCTGATTGGCGGCACGCTGGCCAGTTTCGAGAAGCAGTTCTCCGGCGACGACAGTCCGCTGACCCGCTGGTCCGACGAGTTCGATCTGGCCAGGGACGAACTCGATAACCTGATGTTGCCGGCCAGCGAGTGGCTGCCGATCATCTTCGGCTTCGCAGTGATCCTGATGGTCTGGAGCCTGCTCGCCGCCGCGCTGATCTGGCTCGGTCACCGGGTGCGCATGCGCTTCGGCCTGACCGAAGAACTGCCGCAGCACCCCAAGGCCCTCGACATGCTGCGCTTCGCCCTGCGCAAGCTCGGGCCATGGTTGATCGCGTTGGTCATCACCGTTTACATGAGCTACGCGCTGCCCTCGTCATTGGGCAAGAGCCTGGCGATGGTGCTGGCGTATGCGCTGGTGGTCGGCACCTGTTTCTCGGCGATCTGCGTGATCGCCTTCTCGCTGCTCGACGGCCCGCACCGGCATCGGGCGCTGTACATCCTGCGGCATCAGGCCTTCCGTCCGCTGTGGCTGATCGGCAGCTTCGCCGCGTTCGGTGAAGCGCTTAACGATCCGCGCCTGGTGGAAAGCCTCGGCGTGCATTTGGCGCACACCACCGCGACCGTCACCAATGTCCTGGCGGCGCTGTTCACCGGGCTGTTCATCCTGCGTTTCCGCCGGCCAATCGCCCATCTGATCCGCAATCAGCCGTTGTCCCGTCGCCTGACCCGCCGCGCCCTCAGCGACACCATCGATATCCTCGGCACCTTCTGGTACGTGCCGGCGCTGGTGCTGGTCGGGATCTCGCTGTTCGCCACCTTCGTCTCCGCCGGCGACACCAGCACCGCCCTGCGCCAGTCACTGATCTGCACGGTGCTGCTGGTGATGTGCATGGTGATCAACGGTCTCGTGCGCCGGCACTCACTCAAACCGCAACGCGGGCCGAAGCGCCATGCGCTGTACTCGGAGCGTCTGAAAAGCTTCTTCTACACCCTCGCCCACCTGCTGGTGTGGCTGACCTTCATCGAACTCGGCCTGCGCGTATGGGGCAAATCGCTGATCGGTTTTGCCGAGGGCGAAGGGCACGACGTCAGCGTCAAACTGTTCAGCCTGATCGGTACGCTGATTTTCTCCTGGCTGATCTGGATCCTTGCCGACACCGCCGTGCATCACGCCCTCACCCGCTCGCGCAAAGGCCTGGCGAATGCCCGCGCACAGACGATGATGCCGCTGATCCGCAACGTGCTGTTCGTGGCGATTTTCATCATTGCGCTGATCGTCGCCCTGGCGAACATGGGCATGAACGTTACGCCACTGCTGGCCGGTGCCGGTGTGATCGGTCTGGCCATCGGTTTCGGTGCGCAGTCGCTGGTGGCGGATTTGATCACCGGCCTGTTCATCATCATCGAAGACTCGCTGGCCATTGATGACTACGTGGATGTCGGCGGCCACCTCGGCACCGTCGAAGGCCTGACCATCCGCACCGTGCGCCTGCGCGATATCGACGGCATCGTTCACACCATCCCGTTCAGCGAAATCAAAAGCATCAAGAACTACTCCCGCGAGTTCGGCTACGCGATTTTCCGCGTGGCGGTGCCGTACAACATGGAAATCGACGACGCGATCAAACTGATGCGCGAAGTCGGCCAGAAAATGCGCACCGACCCGCTGCAACGGCGCAACATCTGGTCACCGCTGGAGATTCAGGGCGTGGAAAGTTTCGAGTCCGGCAGCGCGATTCTGCGCGCGCGGTTCAAGACCGCGCCGATCAAACAATGGGAAGTTTCCCGCGCGTTCAACCTGTCGCTCAAACGCCATCTGGACGAAGCCGGACTCGATCTGGCGACGCCACGCATGAGTGTGCAGGTCATCACTGCCGGCGGTGGCCAGCCGAAGGAATAGCACTTCGCGCAGACAGTCGGGTCACAGGCAGGGAAGCCAGAAAAACAACAACCATGGAGAAACCCGATGCAGCTGACACGTATCGCCCAGACCGTTCTGTTCACCCTGCTGGCCGGCACCGCCAGCGCCGCCACCCTGGACAGCACCCGCGAACAGATCGCCACGCAAGCCAAGGCACTTGAACCGGAGCTGCTGGAAACCCGCCGCGACATCCACGCGCATCCGGAACTGGGCAACACCGAAACACGCACCTCTGAACTGGTCGCCAAACAGCTCAAGGCCATGGGCCTGGAGGTCAAAACCAACGTCGCCCGCACCGGCGTGGTCGCCATCCTCAAAGGCGCCCTGCCCGGCCCGACCGTGGCCCTGCGCGCCGACATGGACGCATTGCCGGTCAAGGAAGTCGCCGACCTGCCCTTCGCCTCGAAAGCCAAAGGCACCTACCTCGGCAAAGAAGTCGACGTGATGCACGCCTGCGGCCACGACGCCCACACCGCGATCCTGCTGAGCACAGCGAAAATTCTCACGGGCATGCGCGACACCCTGCCCGGCACCGTGGTGTTCTACTTCCAGCCCGCCGAAGAAGGCCCGAGCGACTTCATCCCCGACGGCAAAAACACCTGGGGCGCGAAAATGATGGTGCAGGAAGGCGTGATGAAATCACCCAAACCCGACGCCGTCTTCGGTCTGCACGTCTGGGCCGGCGTCCCCGCCGGCCAGATCGCCTATCGTCCCGGCGCCACCCTGGCCAGCTCCGACGACCTGCGCATCAAAATCCTCGGCAAACAAACCCACGCCGGCCGCCCGTGGGACGGCATCGACCCGATCACCGTCGGCGCGCAAACCATCGTCGGCCTGCAAACCGTGGTCAGCCGCCGTACCGATATTTCGTCCTATCCGTCGGTGGTCAGCATCGGCACCATCAATGGTGGCACCCGCTACAACATCATCCCCGAGTCCGTGGACATGAGCGGCACCATCCGCTCCTACGACTACGGCATCCGCCAGAAACTCCACGCCGACGTACGCCAGACCATCGAAAAAATCGCCGAAAGCGGCGGCGCGAAAGCCGACGTGACCATCATCGAAAAATACGACCCCACGATCAACAACCCGGCACTGACGGAAAAAATGCTGCCGACGTTGAAGTGGGCAGCCAAGGATGACGTGGTCAATGCACCGTTGGTGGGCGGCGCGGAAGACTTCTCGTTCTTCGCCAAGGAAGTGCCGGGGTTGTTCGTATTTCTCGGCGTGACACCACGGGATCAGGATATGAGCAAGGCCGCGCCGAATCATAATCCGGGGTTCTTTGTGGATGAGTCGGCGCTGGTGGTTGGGGTGAGGACGATGGCGTCGCTGGCGACGGATTATTTGTATGGGAATGCTGAGCTGGCCAGATAGAGATGAAGTGATTGTGGGGGCGACTTCGCGAGCAGGCTCGCTCCCACAGTTGATTGGATGTATTCGGTTGGAGATTGGTCGGCTGTCAGGCCGCCATCACTGGCAAGTCAGCTCCCCCAGTTGGATTGAGTGCAGGCAGTTGGAGATTGGTCGGCTGGGAGGTCACCATCACTGGCAGGCCAGCTCCCACAGAGAGATTGGGTGCAGGCAGTTAGAGATTGGTCGGCTGTCAGGCCGCCATCGCTGGCAAGCCAGCTCCCACAGTGGGATTGAGTGCAGGCAGTTGGAGATTGGTCGGCTGGGAGGTCACCATCACTGGCCGGCCAGCTCCCACAGAGAGATTGGGTGCAGGCAGTTAGAGATTGGTCGGCTGTCAGGCCGCCATCGCTGGCAAGCCAGCTCCCACAGTTGGATTGAGTGCAGGCAGTTGGAGATTGGTCGGCTGGGAGGTCACCATCACTGGCAGGCCAGCTCCCACAGAGAGATTGGGTGCAGGCAGTTAGAGATTGGTCGGCTGTCAGGCCGCCATCACTGGCAAGCCAGCTCCCACAGTTGGATTGAGTGCAGGCAGTTGGAGATTGGTCGGCTGTCAGGCCGCCTTCGCGAGCAAGCTCGCTCCCACAGTGGATTGGGTGTGGGCTGTTGGAGTTGGTCGGCTGGGAGGTCACCACCACTGGCAGGCCAGCTCCCACAGTTGGATTGAGTGCAGGCAGTTGGTGATTGGTCGGCTTTCAGGCCGCCATCGCGAGCAGGCTCACCCCCTACAGCAAAGCAAAAGCCGACCGCAGGCTCTTCACCACTCAATGGCCGAGTGTCAGCTCGCCGAAAGCTCTTGATCTTGACTCACCGGCCCGTCGGCAGGCTGAGCGGAGGGATTGATCCGGGGGTGGGAGCGAAGCGACCGTTCGACGAAGTCGAACACATCGAGAGGAGGTGCAGCGAAGCAAACCGGAGGCGATGCGCCCGGATCGATACCGGAGCGAAGGAACCCCGAGCTTTAGCGAGCGGGCCGAACGTCAGGGCACAGACCTTTGGTTCCTTTGGGGCGTTTGCCAAAGGGACTCGCTGTAAGAGCGAAACCGTCAGCGGCAGCACCCGAAGCAACGGATATTCACACAGAACCCAACAGCCTGGTCGGCCCAAAGGCCGCCAAGGTCAAACCACATCAACCCCCACATGAATCGCATCATGCCGCCAAAACTCCAGATCACAATCAATCAACCGCTCATGCTGATCATAATTGACCCGAGCAATCCGTAACCCCGGACTCCCGACAGAAACCCGCAAAGCCGCCGCCGCATCCACCGACAACGACGTCGGCACAATCTCGAACCGCACCCGCCCATAGCGCAAATCGTAATGCCGCGCATACAACTCGGTCATCGACTGATTCAAATCAAACCCCAGAATCCCCGGAAAATACTGCGGATTCAGATAATGCTCCACATACAACACTAGCCGCCCGTCGATGCGCCGCGACCGGCAAATCTGAATCACGCTCGACAAGGCAGGCAACTGCAACAACGCACACACCGCCACCGACGCCGGCTGCAACCGCGCGGAAATCACCTCGGTCGACGGCTCCCGCCCCTGCGCACTGACCATCGCGTGAAAGTGACTGCGCTGCATCAGGTTGTACGCCAGACGCGGCGGCGAAACGAACCAGCCACGGCGCTCCTCGCGATAAATCTGCCCCTGCGCCTCCAGCTGCAACAACGCCTCACGCACCGTGATGCGCGTGGTGCCGAACAACTCACTGAGCTTGCGCTCGGCCGGCAGCTTGCTGCCCGGCGCCAACAGGCCATGATCGAACTGCTCCTGCAGCACCTGGCCGATGGCTGTCACCGCTTTTGTTGCCTCATCGCGCATCAACGTTACCTATCTGGACTAGACCAGCACTGTTTCGGGGCAAAAACCGTACGGCCTGCAAGCCGTTTCCATGTCTTGCAAGCCTAGGCAGTGCAGATGACCGAGAGATGACAAACCCGCCCGACGGTCGCCTTCATGACTTGCAATACATCGGCCAAGTGCCTTGTCTGCCGGGGCTTTGACCTTGGTCTACGCTTAGCGGGCAAGCGCCGAAACCGGGCAAATAAAAGGCCTGCCGGGCGACCGCCGACATCAAAGTGTCATCCAGCCCGCTTAAATTGGCTCAGGTATTGCTGACCTAGACCAACACAAACCGCAATCGCAGCGTTGAACACGACCAAGGAGCTTCGGAATGAAACAGCTTTTCCTGGCAACACTGTTAGGCTCGACCATTGCAATGTGCACCGCCGCCATGGCGGCCGACACCGATCTGAAAACCCTCGAAGCCGCTGCGAAAGCGGAAGGCGCCGTCAACAGCGTCGGCATGCCCGATGACTGGGCCAACTGGAAAGGCACCTGGGAAGACCTGGCCAAGACCTACGGCCTGAAACACATTGACACCGACATGAGCTCGGCCCAGGAAATCGCCAAGTTCGCCGCTGAAAAAGACAACGCCACCGCCGACATCGGCGACGTCGGCGCCGCCTTCGGCCCGATCGCGGTCAAGCAGGGCGTGGTGCAACCGTACAAACCGAGCACTTGGGATCAGGTGCCGGCCTGGGCCAAGGACAAGGACGGCAACTGGGCATTGGCCTACACCGGCACCATCGCCTTCATCGTCAACAAGAAGCTGCTGCACGGTTCCGAAGTACCGACCAAATGGGCTGACCTCAAGGGTGGCAAATACAAGGTTTCCATCGGTGACGTGAGCACCGCCGCGCAAGCCGCCAACGGCGTACTGGCCGCTGCCCTGGCCAACGGTGGCGACGAGAAGAACCTCCAGCCGGCCCTGCTGCTGTTTGCAGACATCGCCAAGCAAGGTCGCCTGTCGATGGCCAATCCGACCATCGCCACCATGGAAAAAGGCGAGATCGAAGTCGGCGTGGTCTGGGACTTCAACGGCCTGAGTTATAAGGCCAAGATGGCCAACCCGGATGACTACGTGGTGCTGATCCCGTCCGACGGCTCGGTGATTTCCGGCTACACCACCATCATCAACAAGTACGCAAAAAACCCGAACGCCGCCAAGCTGACCCGCGAATACATCTTCAGCGACGCCGGCCAGACCAACCTGGCGCGCGGCAACGCCCGTCCGATCCGTGCCGAACATCTGCAACTGCCGGAAGACGTGAAGGCCAAGCTGCTGCCAAACGAGCAGTACAAGAAGGTCACGCCAATCAAGGACGCCGACGCGTGGGAAAAAACCTCCAAGGCCCTGCCGCAGAAGTGGAACGAAGAAGTCATCGTCGAGATGAAGTAATCCTTCATCTGTAGGAGCTGCCGCAGGCTGCGATCTTTTGATCTTGCTTTTAAAAGGCAGAGTCAAAAGATCGCAGCCTGCGGCAGCTCCTACATTGAACGATCCAAGTTTTGTTTTCGGAGTTTTTGCCCCTATGAAGCACAACGTCATCCTTGTCGTGCTCGACGGTCTCAACTACGAGGTCGCGCGTCACGCCATGGGGCATCTGCAGGCTTACGTTGGCGCAGGACGCGCCGCACTCTATCAGTTGGAGTGCGAGTTGCCGGCCCTGTCCCGACCGCTTTACGAATGCATCCTTACTGGCGTGCCGCCGATCGACAGTGGCATCGTCCACAACAACGTCGCGCGTCTGTCCAACCAGCGCAGCATCTATCACTACGCCCGCGACGCCGGTCTGAAAACCGCCGCAGCGGCCTATCACTGGGTCAGCGAGCTGTATAACCGCTCGCCGTTCGTCGTGGCCCGCGACCGGCACACCGAAAACCTGTCATTGCCGATCCAGCACGGCCACTTCTACTGGAGTGATCACTACCCGGATTCGCACCTGTTTGCCGACGCGGAAAACCTGCGCCTGCGCCATGCGCCGAACTTTCTGCTGATTCACCCGATGAACATCGACGACGCCGGCCACAAGCACGGCCTCGACTCCACGCAATACCGCAACAGCGCACGTTCGGCGGACATCATCCTCGCCGACTACCTGCAAGGCTGGCTCGATGCGGGCTATCAGGTGCTGGTCACCGCCGACCACGGCATGAACAACGACCGCTCGCACAACGGCCTGCTGCCGGAAGAACGCCAGGTGCCGCTGTTCGTTCTCGGTGACGCCTTCAGCTTCAATATTGATGCCGCGCCGAAACAAACCGAGATCTGCGGCACCGTCTGCGAACTGCTCGGCGCCCCCCACGACAAACCTGTATGCCGGGAGCTGCTCAAGTGAATGCCATGACTCGCGGCAAATGGCTGGCAGCCCTGTGCCTGGTGCCGTTCGCCCTGTTCTTTATCATGTTCGAAATCGCCCCGCTGGTCTGGGTGATGATCAATAGCCTGCAATCGGAAGAATTCGGCTGGGGCTTCGCCAACTTCAGCAAGATCTTCAGTTCCAAGTTCTATCTGCAGGCGATTCAGTACAGCCTGGAGATCAGTTTCTGGTCGAGCGTATTCGGCATCATCATCGCCGTGCTCGGTGCGTATTCCCTGCGCCGGGTCGACTCGAAACTGCGCAACTTCGTGAATGCCTTCGCCAACATGACCAGCAACTTCGCCGGCGTGCCCCTGGCCTTCGCGTTCATCATCCTGCTCGGTTTCAACGGCAGCATCACCATCATGCTCAAGCAGGCCGGGATCATTCAGGACTTCAACCTGTACTCGAAAACCGGCCTGATCATTCTCTATACCTACTTCCAGATTCCCCTCGGCGTGCTGCTGCTCTACCCGGCCTTCGACGCCTTGCGTGAAGACTGGCGCGAATCCGCTGCGCTGCTCGGCGCCAACGGCTGGCAGTTCTGGCGGCATATTGGTCTGCCGGTGCTGACCCCGGCACTGCTCGGTACGTTTGTGATCCTGCTGGCCAACGCTCTCGGCGCCTACGCCACGGTGTACGCCTTGACCACCGGTAACTTCAACGTGCTGCCGATCCGCATCGCGGCAATGGTTTCCGGGGATATTTCCCTCGATCCGAATCTGGCCAGCGCCCTGGCCGTGGTGCTGGTGGCGTTGATGACCCTCGTCACCGTCGTGCATCAATTGCTGCTGAAGAGGAGCTACCATGTCTCGCGCTGAATCCGGCCCGGCCGGCGTCTACCACCGCGTCGTGGTTTATTTGCTGTTCGCGATCCTGCTGCTGCCGCTGGTGGGCACGCTGATCTATTCGATCGCCAGCAGCTGGTCGGCGACCATCCTGCCCAGCGGTTTCACCTTCAAGTGGTACCTCCAGCTGTGGAGCGATCCGCGCTTTCTGCATGCTTTCGGCCAGTCGCTGCTGGTGTGCGTGGGCGCGCTGGTGCTGTCGGTGGTGCTGATCCTGCCGTTGCTGTTCGTGGTGCATTACCACTTCCCGAAACTCGATGCGCTGATGAACATCCTGATCCTGCTGCCCTTCGCGGTGCCGCCAGTGGTGTCGTCGGTAGGCCTGTTGCAACTGTACGGTTCGGGGCCGCTGGCGATGGTCGGTACGCCGTGGATCCTGATCGGTTGCTACTTCACCGTGGCGCTGCCGTTCATGTACCGGGCGATCACCAACAACCTGCAGGCGATCAACCTGCGCGACCTGATGGACGCCGCGCAACTGCTCGGCGCCAGCACCTTTCAGGCGGCGTTTCTGGTGGTGCTGCCGAACCTGCGCAAAGGCCTGATGGTCGCGTTGCTGCTGTCGTTCTCGTTCCTGTTCGGTGAGTTCGTGTTCGCCAACATCCTCGTCGGCACGCGCTACGAAACCCTGCAGGTGTACCTGAACAACATGCGCAACAGCAGCGGCCACTTCACCAGTGCGCTGGTGATCTCGTACTTCTTTTTCGTGCTGGTCCTGACCTGGATCGCCAACATCTTGAACAAGGACAAAAGCGAATGAGCTATGTCAGCGTCCAACACCTGCAGAAAAACTACGCGGGCACCACGGTGTTCAGCGACATCAACTGCGAGATCAACAAGGGCGAGTTCGTCACCCTGCTCGGCCCGTCCGGTTGCGGCAAGTCCACCCTGCTGCGTTGTATCGCCGGGCTGACGCCGGTGGATGGCGGCAAGATCCTGCTTGATGGCGTCGACATCGTGCCGCTGAGCCCGCAGAAACGCGGGATCGGCATGGTATTCCAGAGCTACGCGCTGTTCCCCAACATGACCGTCGAGCAGAACGTCGCCTTCGGCCTGCGCATGCAGAAGGTCAATCCTGACGACAGTCACAAACGCGTCAGCGAAGTGTTGAAACTGGTTGAACTGCACGACTTCGCCAGCCGCTATCCGCATCAGTTGTCCGGTGGCCAATGCCAGCGAGTCGCCCTCGCCCGCTCGCTGGTGACTCGCCCACGCTTACTGCTGCTGGATGAACCGTTGTCGGCGCTGGATGCGCGAATCCGCAAACACCTGCGCGAACAGATCCGCCAGATCCAGCGCGAACTCGGCCTGACCACCATCTTCGTCACCCACGACCAGGAAGAAGCGCTGACCATGTCCGACCGGATTTTCCTGATGAACCAGGGAAAGATCGTGCAAAGCGGAGACGCCGAAACCCTCTACACCGCACCGGTCGATGTGTTCGCCGCCGGCTTCATCGGCAACTACAACCTGCTCGACGCCGACAGTGCCTCAAAGCTGTTGCAACGGCCGATCAGCCACCGCATCGCGATTCGCCCGGAAGCCATCGAACTGAGCCTCAATGGCGAACTCGACGCGCAGATCCGCAGCCACAGCCTGCTCGGCAACGTGATCCGCTACCGGGTCGAAGCACGCGGCGTGGAACTGCTGGTCGACGTGCTCAACCGCTCGGCGGCGGATCTGCATCCCGACGGTCAGCGTCTGGCGCTTTCCATCGATCCGACGGCCCTGTGTGAGGTAGCCTGATGACTTTGCTGACGTTGAAGAGAGAACTGCACTGATGGCCCTGGCAATTTTTGATCTGGACGAAACCCTGATCCACGGCGACTGCGCCACCCTCTGGAGCGAGCAGATGGGGCGCCTGGGCTGGGTCGATCCCGAGTCGTTCATGCGCAAGAACAACGAGCTGATGGACGCCTACAGCCATGGCAAATTGCGCATGGAAGAATTCATGGCGTTCAGCCTCGAGCCGATGATCGGGCGTACCCCGGAAGAGCTCGAGCACCTGGTCGGCCCATGGGTCGAAGACTTTATCGAACCGATCATCTTCAGCGACGCGACCAAAACCATCGCCGCCCATCGCAAGGCCGGTGACCGGATTCTGGTGATCTCGGCCTCGGGCACGCACCTGGTCAAACCGATTGCCGAACGCCTGGGCATCGATGAAATTCTCGGCATCGAACTGGACGTCGCGCACGGCGTTTACACTGGCCAGACCGTCGGCACCCTGACCTACCGCGAAGGCAAGATCACCCGCCTGCTGGAATGGCTGGATGCTGAGGAAGAGAACCTGGAAGGCGCGAGTTTCTATTCAGATTCACGCAATGATCTGCCGTTGCTGCTGAAGGTCGATTTCCCGCATGTGGTGAATCCGGATCCGGTGTTGCTGGAGCACGCCGAAAAAGCCGGCTGGCCGATCCATCTCTGGAAGTAAAAACAACGATCGCAGCCTGCGGCAGCTCCTACAGGGTGTACACCCTCCCACTGTAGGAGCTGCCGCAGGCTGCGATCTTTTGATCTTGCCCTTCCAATCAGCTCAGACTGTCGTCAATCACCAGCACCACTTTCCCCGAAACCGTATTGCTCGCCAGCTCGGCAAACGCCGCCTCGGCGTCTTTCACCGGAAAGGTTTTCGCCAGTTGCGGACTCAACCGCCCCTCGGCAAACAGGGGCCACACATGCTGGCTCAAGTCGCTGAACAGATCGGCCTTGAACTGATCATCGCGACTGCGCAACGTCGAACCAAGCAACTGCACTCGCTTGGCCAGAACCTGCGCCAGGTCCAGTTTCGCCTCACGCCCGCCCATCAGGCCGATCAGCACCCAACGACCGTCCAGCGCCGTCAGCTTGAGGTTGAGCGCGGCGTAATTACCGCCGACCGGATCGAGGATCACGTCAAACGGACCGAAGTCGCGCAGACTCTCCAGGTCATCGCTGCGCACCACTCCGCCCTGGGCGCCCAGCGCTTCACAGTAGGCCAGACGCTCGGCCGAGCCAACGCTGACCCAACAAGGATTGCCGAACGCCTTGCACAGCTGAATGGCGGCTGAACCAATTCCACTCGCGCCAGCATGCAGCAGAACCTTCTCGCCCGGTTTCAACGCCGCCAGTTGAAACACGTTGAGCCAGACCGTTGCATAAACCTCGGGTAATGCTGCGGCCTCGATCAACGAAACACCTTCGGGCACCGGCAGCACGTGCCGTCCGTCGACGACCACCTCTTCAGCCATTGCGCCCCCGGCCAGCAACGCGCAGACCCGGTCGCCGACCTGCCACGACGAGCCGGCGCCAACTTCGCTGATCACCCCGGAGCACTCAAGACCGAGCACCTGACTGGCACCGGGCGGCGGTGGATAAAGCCCGGCTTTCTGTAATAAATCGGCGCGATTGAGGCCGGCTGCCGCCACACGAATGCGCACTTGTCCTACATCACATGCCGGACTCGGCTCTTCAACCCATGCCACTTGACCTTCAACGCCTTGCAATGCCTTCACAGTGCCTCCATAGTGAGTCTGGACTGAGCCCGAAGCTGTAGCGCCGGGCTTTTTGCATTATGCGACCGGCTCTCGTAGAACCGGCGACTTCAAAGACGGCCTAATATGCGTTATCAATTGTCCCCGCGTCGAATCAGCATGAAGCATTTGCTCCCCAGCACCGCCCTCGCTCTTTTCATCGGTATCGGCTTGTTGCCGATGTCGGGCAAAACCTTCGCAGCCAACAGCTGGGACAACTTGCAGCCTGATCGCGACGAAGTGATCGCCAGTCTCAACGTCGTCGAGTTGCTCAAGCGTCACCACTACAGCAAGCCGCCGCTCGACGATGCGCGCTCGGTGATCATCTACGACAGCTACATCAAGCTGCTGGACCCGTCGCGCAGCTATTTCATGGCCAGCGACATCGCCGAATTCGACAAATGGAAGACCCAGTTCGACGACTTCCTCAAGAGCGGCGACCTCAACGCCGGGTTCACCATCTACAAGCGCTATCTGGACCGCGTCAAGGCGCGTCTGGACTTCGCCATTGCGGAGCTGAACAAGGGCGTCGACAAGATGGACTTCACCACCAAGGAGACCTTGCTGATCGATCGCAAGGACGCCCCTTGGCTCAAATCCACCGCTGAACTCGACGACCTGTGGCGCAAACGCGTCAAGGACGAAGTGCTGCGGCAGAAGATTGCCGGCAAGGATTCCAAGCAGATCCAGGAAACCCTGACCAAGCGCTACAAGAACCAGTTGGCGCGCCTCGATCAGACTCGCGCGGAAGACATTTTCCAGGCGTACATCAACACCTTCGCCATGTCCTACGACCCGCACACCAACTATCTGTCGCCGGATAACGCGGAGAACTTCGACATCAACATGAGCCTGTCCCTCGAGGGCATCGGCGCCGTGTTGCAGAGCGACAACGATCAAGTGAAAGTCGTGCGTCTGGTGCCGGCAGGCCCGGCCGACAAGACCAAACAGGTCGCACCGGCCGACAAGATCATCGGCGTTGCCCAGGGCAACAAAGAGATGGTCGACGTGGTGGGCTGGCGTCTGGACGAAGTGGTCAAGCTGATCCGCGGCCCGAAAGGCACCGTGGTGCGCCTGGAAGTGATTCCGGCGAGCAATGCGCCGAACGACCAGACCAGCAAGATCGTGCCGATCACTCGCGAAGCGGTGAAGCTTGAAGACCAGGCGGTGAAAAAGTCCGTGCTGAACCTGAAACAGGACGGCAAGGACTACAAGCTCGGCGTCATTGAGATCCCGGCTTTCTACCTCGACTTCAAGGCGTTCCGTGCCGGTGATCCGGATTACAAGAGCACCACCCGTGACGTCAAGAAACTGCTGACCGAACTGCAGAAAGAGAAAGTCGACGGCGTGGTCATCGACCTGCGCAACAACGGCGGCGGTTCTCTGCAGGAAGCCACCGAGCTGACCAGCCTGTTCATCGACAAGGGCCCGACCGTACTCGTGCGTAACGCCGATGGCCGAGTTGATGTCCTCGAAGATGAAAACCCGGGCGCGTTCTACAAAGGCCCGATGGCACTGCTAGTCAACCGCCTGTCCGCGTCGGCTTCGGAGATTTTCGCCGGCGCCATGCAGGACTACCATCGCGCACTGATCATCGGTGGCCAGACCTTCGGCAAAGGCACCGTACAGACCATTCAGCCGCTGAACCATGGCGAACTGAAACTGACGCTGGCCAAGTTCTACCGGGTGTCCGGGCAGAGCACCCAGCATCAGGGCGTACTGCCGGACATCGACTACCCGTCGATCATCGACACCAAGGAAATCGGCGAAAGTGCCCTGCCGGAAGCCATGCCGTGGGACACCATCAAGGCGGCAATCAAGCCGGCCTCCGATCCGTTCAAACCGTTCCTCGCGCAGCTCAAGTCCGAGCACGACGCACGCAGCGCCAAAGACGCCGAGTTCGTGTTCATCCGCGACAAGCTGGCCCTGGCGCAGAAGCTGATGGAAGAAAAAACCGTCAGCCTTAACGAAGCCGACCGCCGTGCCCAGCACGCGGACATCGATGCCAAGCAACTGGCGATGGAAAACATCCGTCGCAAAGCCAAAGGCGAAGAACCGCTCAAAGAGCTGAAGAAAGAAGACGAAGACGCGCTGGCTGCAGCCGAGCCGGACAAGGTCAAACCGGAAGACGACGCCTACCTGAGCGAAACCGGGCGCGTGCTGCTGGATTACCTGAAGCTGAGCAATCAGGTGGCCAAGAAGTAAGATGATGGCAATTTAATGGTGAGGCTCCCCGGAGCGTCATCAAACAGTCATCATTCTGTCGTGAAATAAAGGACTGGGAGCGCCTCTTCAAGCAAGAGCGCTCCCAGTCCTTTTTTTATCGCCAGAGATTGCCATGACCACGACCGAACAGCTGAGTGCCTTGAGCTCGATCCTGACTCAAAGCGGTTTGCACAGCCTGTTCCAGCCGATCATCTGTCTCTCCGAGCGTCGCATTCTCGGCTACGAAGCCCTTACCCGAGGCCCATCCAACAGCCCACTGCATTCGCCTATTGCGTTGTTCGCCGTGGCGCGCCAGGCCGGGCGTTTAAGCGAACTGGAGATCGCCTGCCGCCAGTCGGCCTGCCGTCGTTTCAACGAGCAGCAACTGCCGGGCAAGCTGTTCCTCAACGTCTCACCGGAATCCCTGCTCGAAGCCGCGCACCAACCGGGGCGTACCCTGCAACTGCTGCAAGACTTCGGCATCCCACCGAGTCAAGTGGTGATCGAACTCACCGAACAGACGCCGATCGACGATTTCCAGTTGCTGCAAACTGCCCTGCATCACTATCGGGCGATGGGCTTTTCGATTGCGCTGGATGACCTAGGTGCCGGTTATTCGAGCTTGCGCCTGTGGTCGGAGCTGCGTCCGGACTATGTGAAAATCGACCGCCACTTCATCGACGGCATCCATCAGGACGCATTGAAACGCGAGTTCGTCGGCTCGATCCTGCAAATCGCCAAGGCGTCACGGGCACAGGTGATTGCCGAGGGGATCGAGTTGCCAGAGGAACTGGCGGTGCTGACCGAGATGGGCGTCGATCTGGTGCAGGGTTACCTGCTCGGTCGTCCGCAGGAGCATCCACCCCGCGATGCCCGGGCCCTGATGCCGAAACACGACAGCAGCACCGTCGCATTGAACGACGAAGGCAGCGACCTCAGCGCCCTGCTCAACGAGCAACCGGCGGTGCATCGCGACACACCGACTGCCACCGTACTGGAAGCCTTCCGCCGCCAGGCCAATCTGAATTCACTGGCAGTGCTCGACGAACAGGGCCAGCCGTGCGGCATCGTCCATCGCCATTCGTTGTCCGACGCGCTGCTCAAACCGTTCGCCACCGACCTGTTCGCACGTAAACCGATCAGCCGCCTGATGAATGATGACTTCCTCGCCGTGGAAATGAGCCAGTCGCTGCAACAGGTCAGCCGCCTGATCACCAGTCGCGCCCGGCAGCGCATCGAAGAAGATTTCATCATCACCCTCAACGGCGGCTATCTCGGCCTCGGTCGGGTAATCGACGTGCTCAAACTGATCACCGAACTGAAAATCCAGCAGGCGCGCTACGCCAACCCGTTGACCCTGCTGCCCGGCAACGTGCCGATCCAGCAATGCCTGACCCGCCTGCTGCAACAGGGCCGCGAATCGATCATCTGCTACGTCGACATCGACAGCTTCAAACCCTTCAACGACATCTACGGCTACGGCCGTGGCGACGAAGTCCTGCTGTGCCTGGCGCAATGCCTGAACGAACGCGTCGACCCGTCCCGCGACTTCGTCGGCCACATCGGCGGCGACGACTTCCTGCTGGTACTCGGCCCGGAAGACTGGCGCAAACGCCTCAATCAACTACTCGACGACTTCCAGAGCCAATGCCGCCGTTTCTATCGCCCGGAGCACCTTGAAGCGGGATGCTTTATCGCGCCGAATCGCCAGGGTGTGCGGCAGGAGTTTCCGCTGCTCTCGCTATCGATCGGCGTCGTCCACCTGCAACCCGAGGCCTGCACAGAACTGGATGCCAGCCAACTCGCGGAAATGGCTTCGCAAGCGAAGCATCATGCGAAGAATGTTCCGGGGTATAGCGTGCATGTGATTGATAGTCTCAGTGCTTCCGAACTTCATCGACCGCAGCTAATCGGACAACGTTGATTAAATAGCGAATTGATATTAGTTCAACAAGCAAAATCAACAGTGCCAATTTTCTATTAAAATAGCGTCCTCACCATGTAGATCTATCCTCACCAGCAGCCTTCTCAAGATCTTCCCCCCAAACCTCTTTCGCCAAGCGGTAGATCTCTTCAAAAAAACAACGAGGGCTGTTTAACGAGTACCATTCCCCCCTAGGCCAGCTGGATGTTTCGCACTCATCAATATCAAACAATCTACTGAAATCATAGTTTGAATCTTCTAACGCTGACTCTAAAGCCTCAAATAAAACCAGCTTATGCCTATATGATAGATACGGCAGATTCAGACAATACCTCCTTATAAGCTCCTCTCTATCATCCGAAATATTGGGATTATATACACCGAGTTCGACACCTCGAGTATCCTCTCGGTCATAGACATCAAAAACGCCAACAAACCAGCTAAATCTTGGATTGAAAGGCTTATTTAAATACGGATCTTTCAACATCACTTTCTCTCCGAAGGAAAACCTGTAAACGGCTCTTGCGTGTTTGTCTTATCAAATTTAAATTCAAACCAGTTCATATTCGCATTCAGAATCGGATTTTGCGGATCTTTCCTGTTCGGTTTGTAGCCTCGCCCTGCACCAGGCAATTCGAAACTGACTATCGGATTGTCATTCTGATCCTGCCCCGTATGCATAATTAAGCCATCTTTATTCCTGGTCATCGCCTTGTTTAATGCACCTAAATGCATTCGCCAATTATGAAATTGTGAGCTTGGGTTTCCTCTGGGTGGTCTTGGAACGACGCCAGTGTGAGGATCGGCGCCATTGATAGCTCGCTGTTTTAGGGCTCGATCGGGAATTTCGGAACTGTGCTTTTTTACAGTATGCATGTCATAAAGATCTTCATATTCAGTTACCCGTCGTTTCGCATTTTCCTCCGCCAACTCATCAATCCTCGCCCTCCGTTCCTGCGCCGTCATCTTCGGCAGCGCTGGCTCCCCCTCATCAACCGTAGCCCCACCAATCCCACCCGGCACCTCACAGCCCGGCCTATTCGGCGGCGGACAATTGGAGTTCAACCCCAACGGATCCACCCACCCCGTCGGATTCGGCACATACCGGTACTGATTCAACCCACCTGCCAACTTGATCGGATCCGGCGTCAGATACCGCCCCAACCTCGGGTCGAAATACCGATGCCGGTTGTAATGCAGCCCGCTTTCTGCATCGAAATACTGCCCCTGGAAGCGCAGCGGCTGGTCCAGGTAGTCCTCGCCCGCGAGGGTGATCGCCGACACCTTGCCGTAGGCGTCGTACTGCGCCGACCAGACGATTTCGCCGCTGTAGTCGGTCAGTTCCTGCGGCGTGCCGAGGTGGTCGAGTTGGTAGTAGAACGGGCAGGCCTTTTTCGGGCCTTTGCCGTCGAGCAGCGCCAGCGGGCGGAAGGTGCCGGGTTCGTAGACGTAGCTGCGGTGGTGGGTTTTGCTGGTTTCGGCGACGAGGTGGTCGCCTTGCCAGAAGAACTCGGTGGCATGGCCGTCGACAGTCTTGCGGATGCGTCGGCCGAAGGCGTCGTATTGGTAGGACGCGGTTTGGCCGTCGGGGCGGGTCAGGCCGATCAGGCGGTGCTGGCAGTCGTAGCGGTATTCGGTGACGAGTTGCTGGTCGCGGCCACGACGCTCGCGGATCAGGTTGCCGAAGGCGTCATAGTCGTAATGCCGGTCGCCCTGCATCAGCAGGCGGTTGCCCTTGATTCGCGTGGGGCCGGGACGGTCCTGCATCAGCAGGTTGCCGGCCGGGTCGTGGGCGAAGGCTTCGGGCAGTTCGTCGCGCGAGTGGCGGACGCGAATCAGTCGGTCGAGGGCATCGTAGCCGTAGGTACGCTGACCGTGACGGCTGTCGGCAATGTGCTCGAGGTTGCCGTTGGCGCTGTAGGCATAATCGCGCCGATACAGCGAAGCGTGTTGATGACCTACAGCGTGGGCCAGCAAACGGCCCTGGTCGTCGTAGGCATATTCGCTGAGCAACAGGCCTTGTTGGCGTTGTTGTTCGCGACCCGATTGATAGACGTGGCTGGTCAGCCGTGTGCCATTAAGGTCAATGGCGGTCAGCGCGCCGCCCTTGGCGTAGTGATAGTCGAGCGTGCTGTTGTCCGGCAGACGCTGGCGCTTGAGCTGGCCGCAGGCGTCATAGGCATAACGCAAGGTGCCCCAGCCCTGATGCTCGGTGATCAGCCGGTCCTGCAGGTCGTATTCAAAGGCCAGTGGATGTTGTTGGCCATCATCGACCCCGGTTAATCGGCTCAGGCGGTCGTAGGTGTAAGCCACCTCAACCCCGTCCGGCAGGGTTTTCAGCAGCAGACGCCCGGCCGCATCACGCGCGTAGGCAGTGACCAGCGTCGAGCCGTCATCGCCGAACTCGGTTTTTTCCAGCAGGTGCCCGTTGCGGTCGTAGGCGTACGCGGTGCGCCGGCCGTCGAAGCCGGTTTCCTGTCGGATCAGTCCGGTGGGCGTGTAGTCCAGGCGGTACTTTTCTCCGGACTCGTTCTCGATTTCTGTCAGCAGCAGTTGCGCATGGTCGTAGCGGTACTGCACCCGCGTGCCGTCGGGATTGATCCTGCGCGAGACCAGGTGCAGGTCGTCGTCATACTCGTAGCGGGTGATGCGCCCGAGTTCGTCACGCTCGGCCGTGACCTGGCCGTACGCGCCGTAGCTGTAGGCGCGGGTGGCGCCTGTAGGCAAAGTCATCTGAACCAGTCGGCCAATGGCATCCCACTGCTGGCGAGTGATCGCACCGTGTTCGTCGCAAGTGGTCGTCCGTCGCCCCAGCGCATCGTAGGAAAAGCGCCGTACACCACCGTCGGGCAGGGTTTCTTCGATGAGTTGGCCGAGGTCATTCCACGACAACTTGTGCCGACTGCTGTCCGGATAGCGGATCGACAGTAACTGCCCGCGCGTGTCGTAGTAGTAATAGGTGACCTGACCGTCGGGATCGACCGCCTCGGTGACATCGCCCTCGGCGTTGCGCCGAAACGTCCACACCGCCTCGCCGCGAGAACGGCTGTGCAGGAAACCGTTGCGGTATTCGTAGGACGTCGGCTCTTCGTCCGGAGGAAGCAGCGCGATCAACCGTCCGACATCGTCGTAGCGGTATTCGGTGACCGCACCCAGCGGATTCTGCTCGGCGATCAGCCGGCCCTGATCGTCATAAGCCTTGAGGTGCTCACCACCATCGGCCTCGACCTTGCGCACCAGCCGTGCGCTGTCGTCGTGGACGTAGGTTTCTTCGGTGCCATCAACGTAATGCACCGTGACGCGGCCGCTGTCGTCCCAGACATACCGCGTATTCATCTGCGCGAAGGAGGCCCAATGGCGCACGCAACGCGCGGCTTTGCCGGAACGCTCCCACTCCCAGAAAAAGCTCGCGCCGCCGCTCAGTTGCCGCTGCAGGATGACGTGCTGATCGTCGTAGTCGTAACGCTCGCTGTCCCCGACGGCATTGGTCGCGGCCAACAATCGCTGACGGGCGTCGAAGCAATAACTGACCAGCGTTTGCTCGGTGCGCCAGCCACCCGCCTCAAACACCTGGTAATCAACTGCCACCAGATGCGCCCGGTCGTAGCGCAACAGCAGCGAGCGCCCGGCCCCGTTATCCAGGCGCTGCAGACGCTCGGAATGATCGCGATGCACCGTCAGACGATTGCCATACCCATCACTGACCGCCGTCAGTCGCCCGGCACGAAAGTGATAAAACCGCGCCGCATCCCCCGCCAGCGCGAGGATCAGTTCCTCGGGCTCATCGCCGAGAAAAATCGCCGCCCGTGACAGGCTGTTGTGGATCTGCGGCCGTTCAACACTGGGCAATGGGAACCGCGTGCGCCGGTTCTCGT
Source organism: Pseudomonas sp. m6p (assembly GCF_055760375.1). Taxonomy (NCBI): domain Bacteria; kingdom Pseudomonadati; phylum Pseudomonadota; class Gammaproteobacteria; order Pseudomonadales; family Pseudomonadaceae; genus Pseudomonas; species Pseudomonas sp. m6p. The sequence continues at coordinate 1,096,863 of NZ_CM147084.1, read as the reverse complement.
GATCGACCCAGACCACCGCCTCGCCATCGAACTCCAGCCTATGCGCCAGCGAATGGCTCCAGCCAAACCCCAGCCCGACATCGATCTCCACCGCGCTGGTGCGGTACAACCGGGTGAACTCAAACGGCAGCAAGCCATCGAGCGTGCCATCGGTCAGGGTCAGCAGTTCTTCGCCGGTGACCATCGACACCGGGCAACCGTTGGTGCAGGTCAGCGGCGCGCAATCGGCGCTGTCGCCGTTGGGGTTTTTCGCTTGTTCCGGCGAGTCGTCGTGATGCTCGTTTTTCTTCAGGGCGGCATTGCGCTTCGCATCCCAGCGCAACTGCATGCGGCCCTTTTTAACGCCGGCGGCAATGCCCCGCGCGGCGACAGTTTTGTACTGGTCGACGTAATGGATGAACGTGTTGACGATGCCGAACATCGCCTTTATCAAGCGTTTCACAACCGTGAGCAGCTGGGCGGCGCGATCCGCCAGGCGTAGCGTCAGATAAGCGATCCCTGCGCCAGCCCCGACGAATGTCAACACAACGCCGATCAGAACATCGATCAGCACCTGCACGATCATCATCGACGCCACTTCAGCGGTTTTGCCGGCGATCTGGTTGGGCGGCAGCATCTCCAGCCAGAGACTCGCACTGCGCAGCAGCAAACACAGCGCCGCCTCGTCGCTGACCAGCAACTGCAGCTTTTGCATGACATCCGGAGCTGATTCTGCGAGGCGGATCAGATCGGCCGCACCACTTCCAAGGCGTTCGGCAAACGCCCCTGGATCCTGCAGAATCTCCGACAGCATGCCGATGCTGTCCCACACGCCCTCAATCGCCGCCCAACTCCCGGCGAGCATGCCGTTGCCCGCCGCGGTTGCCACCGACTGTGACCACTGCGGCTTGAACCCCTGCCACTCGCTGCGCAGCCAGCCCTCCAGATTGCCGGTCAAGCCGTCGTAGGACTTGAACAGCGCCTCGATCTGCGCCGAGGTAACGTCGCTGTGCACCTGCACGCGATAGAACTTGCCGGGCGTCCCGGTGAATGTTCCCAGGCCTTGCGCATCAAGTCCGACGGGGAGGACTTGGCCATCATCCACCGCCACCACATCGACCACGATGTCGCCCAGCGGAATGTCGTACACCGACTCGAATTTGCTCTCGATCGTCAGCAACCCGCTTTTCGGGCACTGCACGACGCCGGAGGCAAACTCACTGTCTCCTGTGCTGACAGCGGTGATGCGATCACCGAAACGGATGATCCGCTCCATGCCCATCAGCGACGGCAAGTCCGCCGCGTGGCTGACCTGATCCGCCGCGCTGCTGAACCAATGTTCAAGCTGCTGGCGATAGAGGCTGAGGGTGTCGGGAAAGCTGTCGAGTTCCTGCTCGATACGGCTGACGGCTTCCATCAGCGCACGCAACGATGCGGGGTGGAATGAAAAACCGGGTCAAACATGAGCGTTCCCTCGCGCAAAAATTAGGCGCGGGGACTTTGCGGGGGATCAATCAGGAAAGAAGTCAGGCGAGTAGGCTTTTGCTGTAGGACTATTCTGCAAAGGACTGATTACTACAAAACGTATGGCGACAAACGCAAACGTGGCGTGAGGTTTCCCTCACGCCACGTTTATCCAACGATACAAAATGATTTACTGGGTTTAATCCCGAGCGCTCAACTCTTTGAGTTTGAGCTCGGCCAACGGGTGGCCGGCCTTGGCGGCCAGCGTCCACCAGCGCGCCGCTTCTGCCGGATCCGGCGCTTTGCCCGGAGTACCGGCCAGGCTGATCACGCCGACCTGATAAGCCGCTTTGCCATCGCCGGCGAGCGCCGCCAGACGCAACAGTCGCACACCCTCTTCGCGGGCGCCCAGGCCAACACCGCGAAACGTCAGAATGTGCCCATAAAAGCTTTGCGCGCCGACATCGCCCAGATTGGCCATACGCGCAAACTGCCCTTCGAGCCAGCGCCAGCCTCTGGGTTGGCGTACGAACCACGACCAGTGAAACAGCCTGCGGGCCAACCAGTAACTGGTCGACGCCTTGAGTCGAAAGAACACTCAGGCCTCCGCCGATTCCGGGTACTCGTATTCGAAAACCCTGACCACTTCCGACGCATGCCAAGAGGCAGCCGCAACGCCATCGGATGGCCCGGAAAAACGCCCGAGACGTTCAACGCACTCAAAAAAGCCGGTTCGAGGCAAACGGCTGGCCCCTTGGCTGATCACCAGCGAGCTGCGCAATGGCTGCTCGGCCTTGGCGTCCAGTGCAGCCAGATGCTCAAGTGCCGCAGTCAGCGTCTGCATCGCCGGCGTCGGCAGTTGCAAACGTTCGAGCAAGGCTCGATAGGTCAACAGATGGCGCTGCCTGCGCGCCTGATCCAGCTCCCCCAGCAATCCGTCCCAATGTTGACGACTGATGCGTACGCTCACGATTCATCCCTCCAACCCGGCACCGTCAGTTCCCAGGCCAGGCTGCGGCGAATCGCGGCGTCAGGTTGACGCTCGCCGCTTTCGATCATGGCCAGATAAGACGGGCTGATGCCTACCGTGCGGGCCAGCGCCTCGAAGGCGATGCCCTTCCCTTCGCGCAGACTGCGTAGTTGATCCAGACCTGGAAGAATCGGGTCTGGCGCTGCGGCGGCCGGCGCTGGCGCCTGCTGCTGCGGTATGTCGTTGATGCCTGCTGCTTTCAATAGAGCCTGATACTGGCCCCATGGCAGAACCGCGTATTCGGGTTCGCCATCGCGTGCAATTATCTGAATATCCATGACTACCCCGTAGGACAACAACACTTAGCGAGTCGGCACTTTTCCCTAGAAGTGTAATCCTAACAGCGGCCAAGGTCGCGGGGGGTATCAATCTGCCTGCAGGCGAGGTGAATCAGGTTTTTTTCGGACCCTGCAGTTGAAGTTGCTCGGGGGTATCGGGCAAACGCTCGACCACTGCGAGTTTTTTCGGCTGTTGTCGATTGCGCCAGAGCCGGAAGGCAGCGAGTTCGTCGTCGAGGGTTTTCATCAGCCAGGCGAGAACAGCAATGTCATCGAGCATGCCGAATACGGGGATGAAATCCGGGATCGCGTCCACCGGGCTGAGGAAATACATCAACCCTGCCACCACCGAAACGATGGCTTTCGGACTGATCGCCCGGTACTCGCCGCGCCAGTAAGCCAGACACAATGCCTGGAGCAAGCGCAGATCATCCTTGAGCTTGCCCAGGCGATTACCTTGCGCAGCGCCCTTGCTCGCCACGGCGAACAGCAGAGTCGGCAGGCGGCCACGGGCCAGCAGGCGTCCCGCCAGAGGCAGAAACCGGGCGAAATTCCACGGCGCTTTCATCTATTTCTCCCGTTGAAATGTTATCCACACAAATTGTGGATAACCTTGTGAACAGAGCTGCATTTCAGCGCTGAGAGCCCCGTTTCATAAGGGCTTCGCTCAGATCGGGCGTTTTTTACTCACATAAAAAATCCCAATATTTCATTGACTTGGCGGCTCAGGACGTCTACCCACGGCGGCCTCAATCTCTAGGACTGCTGTCAGCGGCATCCGTTCGCTCTGTTTAACTGCGCCATCCTTCAGATGCAACAACGCCCCGCATAAGCGAGGCGTTGTTGGCGAAGCCGTTACCGATGCCTGTTACTTGGCAGCGGCGTCTTCTTTGGCTGGATCCTTGATGGCCAGCAGTTCCAGGTCGAAGACCAGAACCGAGTTGGCCGGGATTGCCGGGCTTGGCGATTGCGCGCCGTAGGCCAGATCGCTAGGGATGTACAGTTTGTACTTCTCGCCAACGTGCATCAGTTGCAGACCTTCAACCCATCCCGGGATCACACCGCTGACCGGCAGATCGATCGGGCTGCCACGTTCCACGGAGCTGTCGAACACGGTGCCGTTGGTCAGCTTGCCGGTGTAGTGAACAGTCACTACGTCGGTCGGCTTGGGCTGTGGGCCATCGGCTTTCTTGACCACTTCGTACTGCAGACCGGAAGCGGTGGTGGTGACACCAGGCTTCTTGCCGTTTTCTTCGAGGAATTTCTTGCCGGCGGCTGCCGACTCTTCGCTCATCTTGGCCATACGCTCTTCGGCACGCTTTTGCAGCGCGGCGAACGCTTCGACCAGTTCTTCGTCTTTCAGCTTCTGTTCTTTCTTGCCGACGGCATCTTCGATGCCCTGGGCTACCGCTTTGGAGTCCAGATCATCCATGCCTTCCTGAGCAAGGCTCTTGCCCATGTTCAGGCCGATACCGTAGGAAGCTTTTTGCGCCGGGGTTTTCAGCTCTACGCTGGTCTGCGAATCACAACCCGCGAGGACCAGGCTAACCAGGGCTACCGCCGCCGCCAACCGATGCTGTTTCATGCTATTTCCTTGTTCATGCGCCGAAAGGGCAATCGAGTAAAGCCGCGAGCTTATCAGGCCGCCACGACCAATGGCTACCGGCATGAGAGCAGGAAACGTCCGATAAGTTCAGGGATTAAAACGCATTCGGGCAAAGCGACGATGAAGCTTCTGTCATCTGGGCCTGACAAGGGCTGACGAGACTTCCTACGACAGTTGGCGTAATGGCCACTTGCCGCACCCGCAGCAGCTGAGGCATAACAGCGCAACAACTCGACAAGGATGTTTATCTTGCGCCTCTTATTCCGTGTGCTGACTCTGATCGTGGTACTGCTGGGCCTGGTCCTGGCCGTGATTCTGTACTACGTCGCCAACCCAAAACTGCCCTTCTATACCCCGGCCCAACAGGTGCATTACCTGCAACAGTGGAGCGAGGAGGAGCGCCAGACTTACTATTTCACCCCGCAAGGGACGCAGGTCAAAGGCCTGCGCTATGAATGGTTCCAGGCGCTCGAGCTGCCCTTCTCTCAGCAACGTTTCGCGTCCCCGGAATACCTTGCACGCTTCGGTTTTCTGGTTGATCCGCAGCAAAAAGCCACGCCAAACAACCCCGGCAATCTGCCGGTCGGCTTCGCCCGCCACCCGAACCCAGGCGGCACCGAGCAATACCTCGATATCACCTGCGCCGCCTGCCACACCGGTGAATTGCGCTTCAACGGCCAGGCCGTGCGGATCGACGGCGGGTCGGCGCAGCATGTTTTGCCTTCCAGCGTTCCTACGTTGCGCGGTGGCAGTTTCGGGCAGGCATTGGTCGCCAGTCTGACCTCGACTTACTACAACCCGTGGAAATTCGAACGCTTCGCCAGAAATGTTCTGGGCGATGGCTACGAGCTGCGCCGCGAGCAACTGCGCAAAGACTTCAAGCAATCGCTGAACACCTTCCTGAAAGTCGCCTGGAACGATACCCATCGCGGCCTCTACCCGACCGAGGAAGGCCCTGGACGCACCGATGCGTTCGGCCGCATTGCCAACGCCACCTTCGGCGACGCGATTTCCCCCGCCAACTACCGCGTGGCCAATGCCCCGGTCGACTACCCGCAACTGTGGGACATGTGGACTTTCGACTGGGTGCAGTGGAACGGCTCGGCGCAGCAACCGATGGCGCGTAACATCGGTGAGGCGTTGGGCGTCGGCGCCACGCTGAATTTCTTCGACAGCAACGGCCAGCCGCTGCAAGGCGATGCGCGTTATGCCTCAAGCGTCCGCGTACGCGATCTGCACACAATCGAGGAAACCCTGCAACGCCTGCGACCGCCAGCCTGGCCGGAAGATGTCCTGGGCGCCATCGACAAACCGTTGGCCGCCAAGGGCCGCACGCTGTTTGCCGAGAACTGCGCCGGTTGCCACGTGCCGCGCAAGACTCAAGAGGGCGAGCGCTGGGTGCAGCACTTGCACATGTTGCCGCTGGAGGTGATCGGCACCGACCCGAATGCCGCGACCAACATTGCCACTCACCGTTTCGACCTGACGCCGCTGCAATGGGACCCGAAAGAACTTGAGCAAATGGATGTGAAGTTGCATCCGACGCCCACCGAACCACTGGATCTGAGCCAGCTATCGGTGGCCAAGGGCCTGGCCTATGTCACCGCATTCGTCGAGAAGCGCGCCTATCGCGAGGCCGGCGTCACCGCTGAGGAAAAGCCACAACTCGACGGCTTCGGCCTGCCGATCGGTGTGCGTGAAAAGGTTGCCTACAAGGCCAGACCACTGGCCGGTGTCTGGGCCACCGCGCCGTTTCTGCACAACGGTTCGGTGCCAAGCCTCTACCAGTTGCTGTCGCCGCAGGATGAGCGCGCGACGACTTTCTATAAGGGTTCGTTCGAGTATGACCCGCGCCATCTGGGTTATCGCACCGAAGCCTTCACCAACGGCTTTTTGTTCGATACGCGTATCACCGGCAACCACAACAGCGGCCACGAATTCCGCGCCGGCGAGCGTGGCAATGGGGTTATCGGCCGCCTGCTGCAACCCGAAGAACGCTGGGCATTGCTGGAGTACCTGAAAGTCCTGGGCGGGCCTTTGGAGGCGCAACTGCCATGATGATCAACTCGTACAAAAAACCCTCCCTTCTCGCCCGCATCTGGCTGTGGCTGGGACGACTGCTGGGCAAAACCCTGCTGGCCCTGCTGATTGTCGGCCTGCTGGGCTGGGCCATCGCGAGCGCGTGGTTCATCTGGCAACACAGAGGTCCGGTGTCGGCGCAGGAACAGATTCCCGCCGGTGAAGCGGCCATGACCCAGGACGTGATCCAGACTGCCGTGCGCATCGTCGATCAGCACCGCGAAGGCACACGCTACCTGCGCGATGCGCATGCCAAGGCCCATGGTTGCGTGAAAGCTGAAATGACGGTGCTGCCGGAACTGACACCAGCGCTGCGCCAAGGTGTTTTCACCGAACCGGGCAAAACCTGGCAGGCGTTGATTCGCTTGTCCAATGGCAACGCCTACCCGCAGTTCGACAGCATCCGCGACGCCCGGGGGATGGCGATCAAGCTGCTCGATGTCCCCGGCAAGCAGCTGCTCGGCGACCGTCAGGTGCGCCGTGAACAAGACTTCGTGATGTTCAGCCACCCGAACTTCTTCGTCAGCGATGTCGCCGAGTACCGTCAGAATGTGGCAGCTCAGGCTGACGGCAAAAAAATCAGGGCGTTTTTCCCCGGTTGGGATCCGCGCACCTGGCAGTTACGCCACCTGTTCATCGCCCTGGCGACCCTGTCACCGCCGCCGGACAGCCCGACCGCGACCACCTACTTTTCGGTATCGCCTTACAAATTTGGCGAGGCCAATGCCAAGTTTCGGGTTGCGCCGGATCCAGACAACTGCCCAACCTACACCCTGCCCGCGCAAAATCACGACCTGCCGAATTTCCTGCGCAGTGCGTTGAATCAGCAATTGTCCACAGATCGGGTGCCGGCGTGTTTTGTGCTGCAGATTCAGCGTCAGGATGCGAACAAGTACATGCCTATTGAGGACACCAGCATCGAGTGGCGCGAGCAGGATTCAGGGTTCGAAACAGTGGCACGGATCACCCTGCCGGCGCAGGACTTCGACACGCCAGCGCTGAATCTGGCATGCGACAACCTGTCGTTCAATCCGTGGTTTGGTATCGAGGCGCATCGGCCGATTGGCGGGATCAATCGCTTGCGTAAAGCGGTGTATGAGGCGGTGAGCGATTATCGGCACAGTCGCAATGCCGAATAGTGAGAATTCCTCTGTAGGAGCTGTCGAGTGAAACGAGGCTGCGATCTTTTGATCTCTAAAAGCAAGATCAAAAGATCGCAGCGTGCCGCAGCTCCTACAGAGGAGATCGAGTGATTTCACAAATCGCAGACAGCAAAAAGCCCGCACTAGGCGGGCTTTCTGTGGTGACCTGGCGTTCAGTGGGTCCAGGTGACCGAATATGGCGCAGCGGACGGGACTCGAACCCGCGACCCCCGGCGTGACAGGCCGGTATTCTAACCGACTGAACTACCGCTGCGCGAAACGCTTGAAACGAATGGTGGGTGATGACGGGATCGAACCGCCGACATTCTGCTTGTAAGGCAGACGCTCTCCCAGCTGAGCTAATCACCCTTCGCTTCGTTACGGGGCGCATTATGCCACAAGTTTTCGTAAAGTGTTGATTTAATTGAAGTTTTTTTCAAATAAATCCGAAAACCGGTGAAACGACACAAACCCGATGGAACAAGGTACAAACGTGAGACAGAAAAAAACCCGCTTCAGCGGGTTTTTCCGTGGTGACCTGGCGTTCAGTGGTCCAGGTGACCGAATATGGCGCAGCGGACGGGACTCGAACCCGCGACCCCCGGCGTGACAGGCCGGTATTCTAACCGACTGAACTACCGCTGCGCTAAACACTTGAAACGAATGGTGGGTGATGACGGGATCGAACCGCCGACATTCTGCTTGTAAGGCAGACGCTCTCCCAGCTGAGCTAATCACCCTTCGCTTCGGTGTGGCGCGCATTCTACGGAGCGACCCAACCTCTGGCAAGCACTTTTTTAATTAATTTTCTCAGGCCTTCCAAAGGCTTAGAGAAGGGTTGGCCTATGCCACGGCGAAGACAATAATGCCCCCCTTTGTATAAAGGAGAGACTCACCCCATGTGGTTCAAAAACCTGCTGATCTATCGCCTGACCCAAGACCTGCCTGTCGATGCCGAGGCGCTGGAAACTGCACTGGCCACCAAACTGGCGCGTCCATGTGCAAGCCAGGAGTTGACCACCTACGGTTTCGTCGCGCCATTCGGCAAAGGCGAAGATGCGCCACTGGTGCACGTCAGCGGCGACTTCCTGCTGATCGCTGCGCGTAAGGAAGAACGTATTCTGCCGGGCAGCGTCGTGCGCGACGCGGTCAAGGAAAAGGTCGAAGAGATCGAAGCCGAGCAGATGCGCAAGGTCTACAAGAAGGAACGCGATCAGATCAAGGATGAAATCATCCAGGCGTTCCTGCCGCGCGCCTTTATCCGTCGTTCGTCGACCTTCGCTGCCATCGCGCCGAAACAGGGCCTGATCCTGGTCAACTCGGCCAGCCCGAAACGTGCCGAAGACCTGCTTTCCACAATGCGTGAAGTGCTCGGCACCCTGCCCGTGCGTCCGCTGACCGTGAAAACCGCACCGACCGCGGTGATGACCGAGTGGGTCACCACCCAGCAAGCAGCACCGGACTTCTTCGTACTGGACGAATGCGAGCTGCGCGATACCCACGAAGACGGCGGCATCGTGCGTTGCAAGCGTCAGGATCTGACCAGCGAAGAAATCCAGCTGCACCTGAGCACCGGCAAAGTGGTCACCCAATTGTCGCTGGCCTGGCAGGACAAGCTGTCGTTCATGCTTGACGACAAAATGACCGTCAAACGCCTGAAGTTCGAAGACCTGCTGCAGGATCAGGCGGAACAGGACGGTGGCGACGAGGCTCTGGGCCAACTGGACGCCAGCTTCACCCTGATGATGCTGACCTTCGGCGACTTCCTGCCGGCACTGGTGGAAGCGTTGGGTGGGGAAGAGACTCCGCAGGGGATCTAAACCTCTCTCCGGCGCCCTCCTTTATTGAGGGCGCCTGAAAAAGCAAAGATCGCAGCCTTCGGCAGCTCCTACATTTGGAATGTGTTTTCCTGTATGAGCTGCCGAAGGCTGCGATCTTTTTGCTGGCACCGTATGCTTAGCTTCCTAACGCTTTCATATAATAAGGAACACGCCATGCGCGCACTGGCTGCACTCAGCCGCTTTGTCGGCAACACTTTCGCTTACTGGGTTCTGATTTTCGCCGTGATCGCGTTCCTGCAACCGGCGTGGTTTCTCGGTCTCAAGGGTGCGATCGTGCCGCTGCTGGGGCTGGTGATGTTCGGCATGGGTCTGACCCTCAAACTTGACGACTTTGCTGCCGTCGCCCGCCATCCGTGGCGTGTGGCGTTGGGCGTGGTCGCACATTTTGTGATCATGCCCGGTGTGGCGTGGTTGCTCTGCCAGATCTTCCATCTGCCACCGGAAATCGCGGTCGGGGTGATTCTGGTCGGCTGCTGCCCAAGCGGCACCTCCTCCAACGTCATGACCTGGCTGGCCCGCGGCGATCTGGCGCTGTCGGTGGCGATTGCTGCCGTCACCACCCTCCTCGCCCCGCTGCTGACCCCGGCGCTGATCTGGCTGCTGGCTTCGGCGTGGTTGCCGGTTTCGTTCATGGAATTGTTCTGGTCAATCCTGCAAGTGGTGTTGCTGCCGATCGTGCTCGGCGTGGTCGCGCAACGCGTGCTCGGCGACAAGGTGCGCCACGCGGTGGACGTGTTGCCACTGGTGTCGGTGGTCAGCATCGTGATTATCGTCACCGCCGTGGTGGCCGCCAGTCAGGCGAAGATCGCCGAATCCGGCCTGCTGATCATGGCCGTGGTGATGCTGCACAACAGCTTCGGCTACCTGCTGGGTTACTTCACCGGACGTCTGTTCAAGTTGCCACTGGCGCAGCGCAAGTCGCTGGCGCTGGAGGTCGGCATGCAGAACTCGGGGTTGGGCGCGGCGCTGGCGAGTGCGCACTTCTCGCCGCTGGCGGCGGTGCCGAGCGCGTTGTTCAGCGTCTGGCACAACATTTCCGGGGCGTTGCTCTCGACCTGGTTCCGGCGCATGAGCGAGAAGCAAGACCGTGAGGCGCTGGCGCAGCAGCCGGCCGACTGACCGGGAAACTTGATCCCCGGATTAATGCTCGGCAGACTGTTGCGCTACGCGGGGACGACCCTGCGGCTCGATCGAGTTATCAATCTGGGGACGGCCCCATCAATCGATGGAGGTCTCTCATGTCCTGGATCATTCTGTTTTTCGCCGGCCTGTTCGAAGTCGGCTGGGCCGTCGGCCTGAAATACACCGACGGCTTCACCCGCCCGCTCCCCACCGTCCTGACCGTGGCGGCCATGGCCATCAGCCTTGGCCTGCTGGGTCTCGCAATGAAGGAATTGCCGCTGGGTACGGCTTATGCGATCTGGACCGGAGTCGGCGCTGTGGGCACGGTGATTGCCGGGATCATTCTGTTTGGTGAATCGATGGCATTGATTCGGCTGGCCAGTGTGGCGTTGATCATTACCGGGTTGATTGGCCTTAAAGTAAGCGCTTAAGCCAATGGCCCCATCGCTGGCAAGCCAGCTCCCACAGAGATCTCCGGTGAACACAAATCTTGTGTAAATCCATAAAACCTGTGGGAGCTGGCTTGCCAGCGATGGGGCCAATTCAGGCAACAACTACTTGACGGCCCCGCGCAACGCCCCCACCAACCCCTGCAGTTTCGCCGGCTCCGCAGATTCCACCGCCACCGCCGAACCCGCCACCAACGTCACCCGCGACCACAACCGCTTGAACAGTCCCTTGTTCGGATCGCGGCTGAAGAAACTCCCCCACAACCCCTGCAACGCCAGCGGAATCACCGGCACCGGCGTTTCTTCGAGAATCCGCGTCAGCCCGCCCTTGAACTCATTGATCTCGCCGTCAGTGGTCAACTTGCCTTCCGGGAAGATGCACACCAGCTCACCGTCCTTCAGATACTGGGCAATCCGGGTGAAGGCTTTTTCGTAGATCTGGATGTCTTCGTTGCGTCCGGCAATCGGAATCGTCCCCGCCGTGCGGAAGATAAAGTTCAGCACCGGCAGGTTGTAGATTTTGTAATACATGACAAAGCGAATCGGCCGACGCACCGCGCCGCCAATCAGCAGCGCATCGACGAAAGACACGTGGTTGCACACCAACAGCGCCGCGCCCTCGTCCGGGATCGCCTCAAGGTTGCGGTGCTCGACGCGGTACATGGAATGGCTGAGCAGCCAGATCATGAAACGCATGCTGAACTCGGGGACGATCTTGAAGATGTAGGCGTTGACGCCGATGTTCAACAGCGACACCACCAGGAACAGCTGCGGAATCGACAGTTTGACCACACTCAGCAACACGATCGAAACGATCGCCGACACCACCATGAACAGAGCGTTGAGAATGTTGTTGGCGGCAATCACCCGCGCCCGCTCGTTCTCGGCGGTGCGCGACTGGATCAACGCGTACAGCGGCACAATATAGAAGCCGCCAAAAATACCGAGGCCGAGAATGTCGACCAGCACCGCCCAGGTATGCGCAAAGCCCAGCACTTCGGTCCAGCTGTGGCCGTTGACGCTTTCCGGGATTCCACCGGAATGCCACCACAGCAGCAGGCCAAACACGGTCAGGCCGAACGAACCGAACGGCACCAGACCGATCTCGACCTTGCGCCCGGAGAGCTTCTCGCACAGCATCGAACCCAGCGCAATGCCTACCGAAAACACCGTGAGAATCAGCGTCACCACGGTTTCGTCGCCGTGCATCCACTCCTTGGCGTAGGCCGGGATCTGCGTCAGGTAAATCGCCCCGACAAACCAGAACCACGAGTTGCCGACAATCGAACGCGACACCGCAGGCGTCTGGCCCAGACCGAGTTTGAGGGTGGCCCAGGACTGGCTGAAGATGTTCCAGTTCAGGCGCATTTCCGGCGACGCCGCGGCAGCGCGTGGAATGCCGCGACTGGCGAGATAACCCAGCACGGCAATGCCGACAATCGCCGTCGACACCAGTGGCGCGTAATGGGTCGAGGACATGATGATGCCGGCGCCGATGGTCCCGGCGAGAATCGCCAGAAACGTGCCCATCTCCACCAGCCCGTTGCCGCCAACCAGTTCATCCTCACGCAACGCCTGCGGCAGGATCGAATACTTCACCGGCCCGAACAGCGCCGAATGCGTGCCCATGGCGAACAGCGCCACCAGCATCAGCGACAGGTGATCGAAGAGGAAACCGACCGATCCTACGGCCATGATCGCGATTTCCGCGAGCTTGATCAGACGGATCAGCGCGTCCTTGGCGAATTTTTCCCCGAACTGCCCGGCCAGCGCCGAGAACAGGAAGAACGGCAGGATAAACAGCAGCGCACACAGGTTGACCCAGATCGAACGGTCACCTTCGATGGTCAGCCGATACAGAATGGCGAGGATCAGCGACTGCTTGAACACGTTGTCGTTGAACGCGCCCAGTGACTGGGTGATGAAAAACGGCAGAAAGCGCCGAGTGCGAAGCAGGTTGAACTGTGAGGGGTGACTCATCTTCCGTGTTTCCCTGAGGTCGGTAGAGAATGGCCTGGATCTGCTTATTGGAATCTCGATCCGCGATCCAGGCCACACCTTACCTAAACTTTTCAGGTTATTTCTTCAACCCTGCAATACAAGGTGAGACAAACAGCTCACCGCGCCACGCGCCTTGCACGGTGCGTTTACCGACGATCAGCCACATCACCGCCAGCAGACTCACCAGCACGCAGCCGACCACGCTGAAAAAACCCAGGTTCAGCGTGCTGGCGAGCTTGAGGGTCGCCAGCGAGTACACACCCAGCGGGAAGGTAAAACCCCACCAGCCGAGGTTGAACGGGATGCCGTTACGCAGGTAACGCGCGGTGATCAGCAGCGCCATCAACATCCACCACAAGCCGAAGCCCCACAGGGTGATACCGGCGACAAGCCCTACGCCTGCAGCGATTTCACCGATACCCGGCAGCCCGTTGGCGGCGAAGATCGCTGGTGCATCAGCGCCCAGCAGCAACATGCCCAACGCACCAGTGCCGATCGGGCCGAGGGCCAGCCAGCTCGAGGCGGCCATGTTTTCGTGAGGCAGTTTATGCAGGGCCATGCGCAGCAACAGGATGGTCAGAATGCTGAACGCCACCGGCAGAGAGAATGCCCAAAGCACGTAGCTGGTGATCAGCACCACCAGTTGCGCGTGAGCATCGGCCAGATGCGGCGCGAGCAAACCGCCGCTGGCCGCCGCCACTTCCGCCGCCACCACCGGCAACAGCCAGACGGCGGTCATCTGGTCGATGCTGTGTTCCTGACGGGTAAACATCATGTACGGAATCAACACACCGCAGGCCAGCGACATCGCCACATCGAGCCACCACAGCACTTCGGCAAGATGAATCACCCCATCGCCCCAGCGAGGCAGGCCGAACAGCAGAAAGCCGTTGATGATGGTCGCCAGGCCCATGGGAATGGTGCCGAAGAACATCGATACCGTGGAGTGACCGAAAATTCGCCGCGCCTCATCGAAAAACAGCACCCAGCGCGCGGCATAGGCGAAGGTAAACAAGGTGAACAACAGAATGTTGAACAGCCACAACCCTTCGGCCACCGCGTGCAACCCGGGGATCGCCACCGGCAGTTGCGCCAGCGCCAGGGCCAGCACGCCGGTGCCCATGGTTGCGGCGAACCAGTTCGGGGTGAATTGTCGGATCGCTTCACGCGGATGCTGAAGCTGGCTGAACGGCTTGATACCGGGTTTGGCAGTGTTGGGGCAAATCATCATGAACTCCTGTCCTCAGGTGAGGTTGAGTCCATGGTAGAACCGAATCGAATATCTATATAACGGGTAATTTCTCTATCTGTTATCTACTTTGCAGATAAGCAGTCAAACACTGCCTTCGCTTTCGATTACCAGAATCCGCGCCACCCCCTGCGGGTGCGCAACGTGCTCAGTGCCGACCGAGGCGTAGAAAATGTCGCCGACCTCCAGCAGCACCTGCTTTTCTTCGCCCTGTTCGCGATAGTGCATCTGCACTTGACCGTCGAGCACCACGAACACCTCCTCGCCGTCGTTGATGTGCCATTTGTACGGCTGATCAGTCCAGTGCAGGCGCGTGGTGATGCCGTTCATGTTGGCGATGTCCAGCGCGCCCCAGGCTCGCTCGGCGGTGAACGACTTGCTGCGGATAATCTTCATCTGTCGATCCGTGAAAAGAAGGCCGGACAAAGGTAACTGAAACCATCACGTTTATGGAGTGCTGCAAGCCTTCACTGCTTGCGGGCGCAGGCTGAGCAACAGCGCGGCGACGGCCAGGACGATCAATCCGGCGCCATAGCCGTCGGTGGTCGCCAGCAACCCATAGGCTCGGGTCAAATGCCCGGCCAACAAGGCCGGCAGGCAGAACGCCAGATAACTCAGCGCGTAGTACGCCGACATCAAACCGGCCCGTTCATGCGGCAGGGCCAACGGCACCAGGCTGCGCACCGCGCCGAGGAAACCCGAGCCAAAGCCGCAACCGGCAACCAGTGTGCCGAGGAAAAACAGCGCCAGACTGGCGCTGTGCACGCCGAGCAAAATCAGCAGCACGCCGACAGGCAGCAGACTGGCGCCGATTTGCAGGGCTTTGCCGGCGGGACGATTGCGCAAAGTGAAGATCATCAGCGCACCGGTCACGGTCAACGCCGAAACGGTAGCGCCGCCGATCAGGTTCGAAGTCGAACCGGTAGCAGTGCGCACCAGCGACGGTGCCAGTGAGGCAAAAAAGCCGCCGAGGGCCCAGGTTGCGGTGTTCAGCGGTAGCACACGCCATAAGGTCGAACGCGCCTGAACAGGCACATGCAGGGTCGGCCGCAGTGAAGCCCAAGCCCCGGATTGTGGAGTGACGCTTTCCGGCAGACGCCAGACATACACCGCCTGCAACACAAACAGCGCCAGCAGCAGCCAGTAAGTCAGTTGCAACGGCGCCGGGGCGAACTCGGCCAGCAAGCCGCAGCCCATGCTGCCCAGCGCCATGCCGAGCAACGGTGCGACGCTGTTGATCAACGGCCCTTGCTGACGGTCGGTGTCGAGCAGCGTCGCGCTCAAAACAGCGGTGGCCATGCCGGTGGCAAAACCCTGCAATACGCGGGCACTGATCAGGCAGGCAACACTGTCGGCGCTGATAAACAGCAACATCGCTAGCGCATTGAGCAGCACGGCAGTGAAAATCACCGGTTTACGTCCCAGGTGATCGGACAGCGATCCGACCGTCAGCAGCGCCGCCAGCAGACTCAGCGCATACACGCCGAAAATCAGGGTCAGCACCGCTGCCGAGAAATGCAGTTGATCCTGATACAGGTGATACAACGGCGTCGGCGCTGTGGAAGCGGCGAGAAAACTGAGTAAGGTGATCGCCAGAAAAATCAGGCTGCCACGGTTGGAAGCAAGGCTGGTCATGGGCACACTCCGCAAAAGCTAATTTTTTGCTTTTGCGGAGTGTGCTCTCGGCTTTGGCTTAAAGCAAATTCTTTGTGTTAAGGTCTGGCGCATGGCTATTAAAGAAGGTTTACGCCCCGGCGGCCGCAGTGCCCGGGTGCAAGAGTCGATTCATTCGGCAGTCCGCGCACTTCTGCAAGAACAGGAGCGCAGCACCGTGACCGTCCCGCAAATCGCGGCGCGCGCCGGGGTCACGCCGTCGACGATCTATCGGCGCTGGGGTGATCTGGCAGCATTGCTCGCCGACGTCGCCCTCGCCCGCATGCGCCCGGACAGTGAACCGGCGGTGACCGGTGACCTGCGCGGTGATATCCGCGCCTGGGCCGAGCAATATCTGGACGAAATGAGTTCGGAGCCGGGGCGCAACATGATGCGCGACGTGCAGGCCAGCGCCACGCCGGGGTACTGCGTGACGATTCTTGGCGCGCAGTTGCAGACCATCATCGAGCGTCACCCTGACGAGCCGGCGCCGAGCGTTGATCATCTGATCAATCTGGTGGTGGCCCCGGTGGTGTTCCGGATTCTGTTTTCGGCGGCGGCGCTGGAGGTGGATGAGCTGCATCGGTTGATCGATATCGCGCTGAAACAGGACTGACGCTTTCGCTGGCAAGCCAGCTCCCACAGGGTCTGTGATGTTCACAAAATATGTGCCCACTGGAGTTCCTTGTGGGAGCTGGCTTGCCAGCGATGGGGCCCGACCGGTCACCCGAGAAACCACCCGGTTTCAAACCTGCGACACCCCGCCACGCCACGACCTTGGTCGACACTGACTAACCGCCGCACTCATGCGAGACTGTCCGCCCGGGCAGGATTGCCGGGGAGTCTTTTGTCGGGAGTGTTGCATGTCGCTGTCCACCGGGCTGATCGCCGCCGTCGCCCTGGCCTATATGGCCATCATGTTCGCCATCGCCTTCTATGGCGACCGTCGCAGCACGCCGTTGCCGCCGCGGATGCGCGCGTGGGTATACAGCCTGTCGCTGGCGGTTTATTGCACCAGTTGGACGTTCTTCGGCGCCGTCGGCCAAGCCGCCGAACAGCTGTGGTCATTCCTGCCGATCTACCTCGGGCCGATCCTCTTGTTGCTGGGCGCGCCGTGGGTCCTGCAGAAAATGGTGATGATCAGCAAACAGGAGAACATCACCTCGATTGCCGACTTCATCGCCGCGCGCTACGGCAAATCGCAATCGCTGGCAGTGGTGGTCGCGCTGATCTGTCTGGTCGGCGTTCTCCCTTATATCGCTCTGCAACTCAAAGGCATCGTCCTCGGTGTAAACCTGTTGATCGGCGCCGGTGCCGACGCCATGGGCACCCGCGCCCAGGACACCGCGCTGATCGTGTCGCTGGTGCTGGCGCTGTTCACTATCGTCTTCGGCACGCGCAACCTCGACGCCACCGAGCACCACCGCGGCATGGTGCTGGCGATTGCCTTTGAATCACTGGTCAAGCTGTTCGCCTTTCTTGCTGTCGGCGCCTTCGTCACCTTTGGCCTGTATGACGGTTTCGACGACCTGTTCAATCAGGCCATGCTCGCGCCACGACTGGAGCAATACTGGAAAGAAACCATCAACTGGCCGTCGATGGTGGTGCAAACGGGTGTGGCGATGATGGCGATCATCTGCCTGCCACGACAGTTTCATGTCACGGTGGTGGAGAACATCGACCCGCAAGACCTGCGCCTGGCCAAATGGGTGTTCCCGGCTTATCTGGCGCTGGCCGCGCTGTTCGTGGTGCCGATCGCCCTCGCCGGGCAGATGATGCTGCCGAGCCACGTACTCCCGGACTCGTTCGTGATCAGCCTGCCACTGGCCCAGGCCCATCCGGCCCTGGCGTTGCTGGCGTTCATCGGTGGTGCGTCAGCGGCCACCGGTATGGTGATTGTGGCCAGTGTGGCGCTGTCGACCATGGTTTCCAACGACATGCTCTTGCCGTGGTTGCTGCGCCGTAACAACGCCGAGCGCCCGTTCGAAGTGTTCCGCCAGTGGATGCTCTCGGTGCGCCGCGTGAGCATCGTGCTGATTCTGTTGCTGGCCTACGTCAGTTACCGATTGCTCGGCTCCACCGCAAGCCTCGCAACCATCGGCCAGATCGCCTTCGCCGCCGTCACCCAACTGGCCCCGGCGATGCTCGGCGCGCTGTACTGGAAACAGGCCAACCGCCGTGGGGTGTTCGCCGGTCTGGCCGCCGGTACGTTCCTCTGGTTTTACACGCTGATCCTGCCGATTGCCGCCCACAGCCTCGGCTGGTCGCTGAGCACGTTCCCAGGCCTTTCGTGGCTGCACAGTAACCCGCTGAACCTGCCGATCACCCCGCTGACCCAAGGCGTGGTGCTGTCACTGGCGGGCAACTTCACGCTGTTTGCATGGGTCTCGGTGTTGTCGCGCACGCGGGTCTCGGAACACTGGCAGGCCGGGCGCTTCATCGGCCAGGAAATCAGTGCTCGGCCGAGTGCGCGCTCGATGCTTGCGGTGCAGATTGATGATTTGCTGCAACTGGCGGCACGCTTTGTCGGTGAAGAGCGTGCGCGGCAGAGCTTCATTCGTTTCGCTTACCGCCAGGGCAAGGGCTTCAACCCGAACCAGAATGCTGACGGCGAATGGATCGCCCACACCGAACGTCTGCTGGCCGGTGTGCTCGGCGCTTCGTCGACGCGCGCGGTAGTAAAAGCCGCGATTGAAGGTCGGGAAATGCAGCTGGAAGACGTCGTCCGAATCGCTGACGAAGCCTCGGAAGTCCTGCAGTTCAACCGCGCCTTGCTGCAAGGCGCGATCGAAAACATTACCCAGGGCATCAGCGTGGTCGACCAGTCGCTGAAACTGGTGGCCTGGAACCGGCGCTATCTGGAGCTATTCAACTACCCGGACGGCTTGATCAGCGTCGGCCGGCCGATTGCCGACATCATTCGCTACAACGCCGAACGCGGCTTGTGCGGCCCCGGCGAGGCGGAGGTCCACGTTGCCCGGCGCCTGCACTGGATGCGTCAGGGCCGTGCGCACACCTCCGAACGCTTGTTCCCCAACGGCCGGGTGATCGAGCTGATCGGCAACCCGATGCCCGGCGGCGGCTTCGTCATGAGTTTCACCGACATCACCGCGTTCCGCGAAGCCGAGCAGGCGCTGACCGAGGCCAACGAAGGTTTGGAGCAACGGGTCAGCGAGCGCACCCAAGAGCTGTCGCAGCTCAACGTTGCACTGACCGAAGCCAAGGGCCATGCCGAGGCCGCGAATCAGTCAAAAACACGTTTTCTCGCCGCCGTCAGCCATGACCTGATGCAGCCGCTGAACGCCGCGCGCCTGTTCTCTGCCGCCCTGTCCCATCAGGACGACGGTTTGAGCAGCGAGGCACAGAAACTGGTGCAACACCTCGACAGTTCGCTGCGTTCGGCAGAAGACTTGATCAGCGACCTGCTGGATATTTCCCGCCTGGAAAACGGCAAGATCAACCCCGATCGCAAGCCGTTCGCGGTCAACGAGCTGTTCGACACCCTCGGCGCCGAATTCAAGGCGCTGGCGCAGGAACAAGGGCTGACGTTCCGGGTGCGCGGCAGTCATTTGCGCATCGACAGCGACATCAAGCTGCTGCGACGGATCTTGCAGAACTTCCTGACCAACGCTTTCCGCTATGCCAAAGGGCCAGTGTTGCTGGGCGTGCGTCGACGCGGCAGTGAGCTGTGTCTGGAAGTGTGGGATCGCGGGCCGGGAATTCCGGAAGACAAACAACAAGTGATTTTCGAGGAATTCAAACGCCTCGACAGCCATCAGACCCGCGCCGAAAAAGGCCTCGGCCTGGGCCTGGCGATTGCCGACGGTTTGTGTCGCGTGCTTGGCCATACCCTGCGCGTACGTTCGTGGCCGGGACGCGGCAGCGTGTTCAGCGTCAGCGTGCCATTGGCCCGGACGCAAGCGCTGCCGCAGAACGCCGCGGTGGAGTTGAACGGCAAGTTGCTCAGCGGCGCGCAAGTGCTGTGCATCGACAACGAAGACAGCATTCTGATTGGCATGAACAGCCTGCTCACCCGCTGGGGCTGTCAGGTGTGGACGGCGCGCAATCGCGAGGAATGCGCGGCGTTGCTCAACGATGGCGTACGACCGCAACTGGCACTGGTCGACTATCATCTCGACCACGGCGATACCGGAACCGAGCTGATGGCGTGGCTGCGCACCACGTTAGGCGAGCCGGTGCCGGGGGTGGTGATCAGCGCCGATGGCCGCCCGGAGACGGTGGCGCAGGTGCATGCGGCAGGGCTGGATTATCTGGCCAAACCAGTGAAACCGGCGGCGTTGCGGGCGTTGTTGAGTCGGTATGTGCCGCTTTAAAGCAAAAGATCGCAGCCTGCGGCAGCTCCTACATGGGATTTGCATTCATCCTGTAGGAGCTGCCGCAGGCTGCGATCTTTTGCTCTTCACTCTGGCAGTTCGACCAGCCCGTCGACATCGGTCATCGCCCGCTCCAGCAGATCCGCCGGCAGGCTCTTGCTCGCCCGCGCACCGAGCAGTTTGAGCTGTTCACTGCGGCTGACCAGGTTGCCGCGCCCTTCCGTGAGTTTGTTGCGCGCCGAACTGTAGGCCTTGTCCAGCTGTTGCAGGCGATTGCCGACTTCGTCCAGATCCTGAATGAACAGCACGAATTTGTCGTACAGCCAGCCGGCACGCTCGGCGATTTCCCGCGCGTTCTGGCTTTGTCGCTCCTGCTTCCACAGGCTGTCGATCACCCGTAACGTCGCCAGCAACGTGGTCGGGCTGACGATCACGATGTTGCGGTCGAACGCCTCCTGAAACAGCGTCGGCTCAGCTTGTAGAGCGGCGGAAAATGCCGCTTCGATCGGCACGAACAGCAACACGAAATCGAGGCTGTGCAGGCCTTCCAGACGCTTGTAATCCTTTCCGGCCAGGCCTTTGACGTGACTGCGCAGCGACAGCACGTGCTGCTTGATCGCGATCTGGCCGAGGGAGTCGTCTTCAGCGGCGACGTACTGCTGATACGCCGTGAGGCTGACCTTGGAGTCGACCACCACCTGCTTGTCGCCCGGCAGGTAAATAATCACATCCGGCTGGAAGCGCTCGCCGTCTGGCCCCTTGAGGTTGACCTGCGTCTGGTACTCGCGGCCCTTCTCCAGACCCGCATGTTCCAGCACCCGTTCAAGGATCAATTCACCCCAGTTGCCTTGGGTCTTCTGGCCTTTGAGGGCGCGGGTCAGGTTGGTCGCTTCGTCACTCAGACGCAGGTTAAGCGCTTGCAGGCGCTCCAGTTCCTTGGCCAGCGAGAAGCGTTCACGGGCTTCGGCCTGATAACTTTCCTCCACGCGTTTTTCGAAGGACTGGATGCGCTCTTTCAGCGGATCGAGCAACTGGCCGAGGCGCTGCTGACTGGTCTCGGCAAAGCGCTGTTCACGCTCATCGAAGATCTTTCCCGCCAGCTCGGCGAACTGCGCGCGCAACTCATCGCGCGAGCCTTGCAGGTCGTTGAGGCGTTGTTGATGGCTTTCCTGTTGCTCGCGCAGTTCGGCGTTCAGCGACGCGGCCTGGGCGTCGAGACGACGCAATTCGGCCTCTTTGTTGGCGCGCTCGATGTTCCAGGCGTGGGACGCGTCACGGGCGTCATCGCGCTCGATCTGCAGCAACTCGACTTCGCGGCGCAGAGCCGCCAACTCCGCCTGCCTGGCGGCATTGGCCTGGCCGAGGTCGACGATTTCATCGCGGCTGGCTTCCAACTGCACGTTAAGCCCGTCCTGCGCCAGTTGCGCCATGGCCAGGCGCTCTTCGAGCAAGGCGACCTCGGCTTGCCGGTCGCTGGCCCGCCGCTGCAGTTGCCAGGCCAGCGCCAGCAGCGGCAATCCCGCGCCCGCCAGACCGAGCAACACGCTGGTCAAGTCCATAGCCATAGCCACTCCTGCCGATCCGATAAAGCCTGAAGGTTAACCAAGGCGTGGGGTGTTGGACAGCTCAGTCTTCGAGCAGACCGAGTTCCCGTTGTGCACGACGGTCGCCGGCGCGAGCGGCCTGGCGCAGCAGATCCTGGCCGATGCGCCGATCCCGGGCATTGCCACACTCGCGGCACATCAATTGGCCGAGGCGACTTTGCGCCGCGACTACGCCTTCGCGTGCCGGTTGCTTGAGCAGACGCCCCGCCAGATGCTTGGCATTACGGCTATCGCCCAGCCGCGGGCTGTCGAGCAGCCATTCGGCCACACGCACGGAAAATCGCTTGGGTGAGGTAACACGAGGGTGTTCGGAGGTAACAGAGTCTGATACTGAGCGAAACTTCATAAAACACTGTGGGACAGATCGGAAGGCGCGCCACTCTACTCTCTTTTTCGTACAGGTAAAGTCGAAAAAAACCCGGCACGCCCGTCCTAGAGCAAGCGCTAGGGACAATCCACAGAAGCTGTGGATAACTCAGTGGACAACCGCTCCCGAACCTCCGCAAAGCCTTGTGGAATGGGGCTCGCAGTCAAACTGACGATTTTTTCACCAACAAAAAAAGACGATATTTTTCATTGACTTAAACTTTTGATGCAGGCAGCCACCGGGGTCAGGATTGATATGACAGTGAGGTTACCGTCTGCGCAACTAATGTGCACAAGTACCTGTTACCCGGTTATATCGATGCGCTTTTTCGGGTCGTTTTGCGCCCTGAGCAGTGGATAAGCGGGTTGGCGATGGGCATGGCTGCACGCATTTGTGGCGACGGACGGCTTCTTCGCGAGCAGGCTCGCTCCCACATTCGGTCCCTGTTCTCCTGTGGGAGTGAGCCTGCTCGCGAAAGGGCCAGCCCTGTCACCCACGATCCGCGCCACCGACCGAAATCTTTTTTGCCGCAGGGTTTGCATTGTCCAGGACGTTTCGTTACTATCCGCGGCGTTAGTACCAAGCTGAAAGTCAATTCCGGTCGAACACATCCCCACGGTCAACCTTCTTCCCAGAAGCCCTTCACCGAAAAAAGCGGGAACGACCCCTCGATGGTTTCCAGGTAAATCTTGCGCCAGCACAGCCTTTGAATGAATGCAAAGGGTGCTGCGAAGACCACTTACTCTGACCGAACCAACCTGCAAATTGATCAGGATCTTCACCCCGGGCCCAGAACCTCTGCCCTCGATGTGTTGCCTGTCCTCCTAAGTACCTACCTGCCAGCCCAAGCGCGCCAACTTATCAGCGCTTCAAACTGGCTGCTTTGTTCCAGTCGGGTTCTTTGTTCGACCAATGGTGGTCGACATTACTGGAACGTTTTAACGTTGCACGGTTCTTATCCGTGTCATTTGTAGGAACACCTAATAACTATGTCTACTCAAATCCAGACTCAGGATGCCATTCGCACCCTAACCAACGCTTTTGCCCCAATGAACTGCCTGATCATGGCCGCTCGCAAAGGCTGCTTCAGCTTCACCGTGGTCAATGAACACGGGATCGCTCGCCACAGCGAGCGTCTGTACCCCGATCAATACTCCAGCGCCGAACCGCTGCAGGCCATTATTGATCGTACGCGTCAGGCGTTGATTGCCTGAGAGCCGAAAAGGCTGCAAAAGCAAAAACCCCGCACACAATGCGGGGTTTTTTATTGCCCGATGTTTCGCTTTTAGCCGCTGGTGCCTAAGCACCATCGGATATAACGCTTTTCGCTCGCTGTCGGAAATATTTTAAAAACAGGCCTTTACGTCGTGAATATGACACTACACTTCAACTCAAGCGGCTTGATCCGCTTCCGGCGAGCCTGAGTCGATCCACCGCTGCCAAGGCCCCTTCAGGTTTCGCCGCCCCATTACAAGAATCGAGGGCATTATGGGTATCGCTGCCAGCGAACTGTGTCGCTACGTGATCCGTCCCACATTGATTTATCTGGGGCGTCACTGCGCAACCGCCGAATCCCTGCTGCTGGGGATCGCCGCCAGCCAGTCCGCCCTCGGCTCCGCCCTGCATGACCGCCGTGGCCACGGCCTCTACCGGATTGCCGAGCATCGCCACCAAGCCCTTTGGGATCACTACCTGGCACTGGATCCGGAGCGCGCGAGCCTTGTTCGCGGTCTCGCCAGCCAGCATGCTTTTCTTAGCGGCCCGCACCTGGAATTGACCGTCAATCTGCGTTACGCCACCGCCATCGCCTGGCTGCTGGTAGAAGAACAACACCCCACCCTCCCCGCCCCGGGCGATCTGCTGGGCATGGCGCGAATCTGGCGTCAGACCTTCCAGCCGCAAGGCCGTCTGCGCGACTTCACCTGCGCCTGGCAAACGTGTGTTTCACCGGTGAATCAGGTCGCGTGTTGACTGGCGAGTTTTGAAAGATCGCTCAACAGGTCGCGAATCTGGTCGGATTGTCCTACAAAACCGCTCTAACTCAAGGCATAGGGACTATAGCGCTGGGACGAAAATGTTGGTAATATTCGCCCCGGTGATCACCAGGAGTTCTAATAATGAAAAAAGTCATGCTCAAAACCACCCTTAGCCTCGCCGTTACCATGGCATCCACCCAGATCTTCGCAGCTGGCTTTGCCATCAACGAACACAGCATTAGCGGAATGGGTACTGGTTACGCTGGGCGATCCTCTTCTGCCGACGACGCAAGCACTGTTTATGGCAACCCTGCCGGCATGTCGCGCCTCACGCGCGAACAAGTCACCGGCGGTGTTGCATTCCTCGATGCCAAGACCGATATCAGCGACGCCAGCTCCAGCCCTAACGGCGGCAGCAACAAAGGCGACATGGTGCCCTTCACCTCAGTACCTATGGGCTTCTACGTCAAACCGATCGACGAGCATTGGGCATTCGGCCTCGGCGTATACGTGCCGTTCGGCCTGATTACCGACTACGAAAAAGGCTTTGCCGGCCGTTACTTCGGCAGCAAATCCGAAGTACAAGTCATTACCTTCCAGCCGACTGTCAGCTACAAGTTCAACGACGTGGTGTCGATCGGTTTCGGTCCGACCATCAACCGCATCGACGGCACGCTGGAATCCAACCTGTCGATCACTCAGGCTGCGCCGGACGGCAAGGTCAAGATCAAGGGTGACGACACCGCACTGGGCTACAACATCGGCGTGCTGGTACAAGCCACTGACACCACTCGTCTGGGTCTGACCTATCACTCGAAAGTCGATTACAAGCTCGAAGGCAACACCAAGGTCAACTACGGCGTATTGGGCGCCGTCGGCCTGGGCGCCCAGCAGAAGTACGACGCTTCGCTGAAGATCACCACCCCTGAATCCGTGGACTTCTCCGTCACTCAGGCGATCAACGATCGTTGGAACGTCTACGCCGGTTCGACCTGGACCCGCTGGAGCCAGTTCAAGAAGATCACCGTTGAAAACTCGGGCGTACAGCCGCTGCTGGCCGGTCAGTTTGGCGAGATCACCGAAGAGCAGAACTGGCACGACTCCTGGGCTTACGCCGTGGGTACTTCGTACCAGCTGAACAAGGAATGGGTATTGCGTACCGGTCTGACCTTCGACCAGTCGCCGACCAACAACGTCGACCGTTCGCCACGCATTCCTACCGGCGACCGCACCATCTTCAGCATCGGTGCCGGCTGGAGCCCGACCGAAGACCTGACCATCGACGTGGCTTACTCGTACCTGAAAGAAGAGTCGATCAAGGTCCACAACCAGAACGATCGTGGCCAGACCTACGACGCCAAGTATGAAAACTCGGCAAACGGTTTCGGCGTCGGCGCTACCTACCGCTTCTGATGCTGCACGGCGAGGCTAACCCCTCGCCCACAGAAAAGCCCCGCTCTCTTTAAAGAAAGCGGGGCTTTTTTGTGCCTGAGATTTACAACCTGTAGGAGCTGTCGAGTGAAACGAGGCTGCGATCTTTTGATCTTGTTTTTTAAGATCAAAAGATCGCAGCGTTCCGCAGCTCCTACAGGGTCATGGTTGCAGTGGTTTTGAGGCGATAGCCTTTTCAACTGCCGCAATAAACTCCGGATCATCCGGCTTGGTAAGGCTGGAGAAATTGGCAATCACCTTGCCCTGCCGATCAATCACATACTTGTAGAAATTCCACTTCGGCGCACTGCTCTGTTCGGCCAGCACCTTGAACAGGTGAGTCGCCTCATCGCCACGAACCTTCTGCGGCTCGGTCATGGTGAACGTCACGCCGTAGTTGGCGTAGCAGACCTTGGCGGTTTCGGCGCTGTCCTTGGACTCCTGCTTGAAGTCATTGGAGGGCACGCCGAGCATTTCCAGGCCTTGCGCCTTGTAATGCTGATTGAGCGCTTCGAGGCCCTCGAACTGCGGGGCGAAGCCACAGAAACTGGCGGTATTGACCACCACCAGCGGCTTGCCGGCGTAGCGCTGGCACAGATCGACGGATTCCTTGGCGCGCAACTTGGGCAACGAACCTTGCAGCGCCTCCGGGCAATCAACGGCCTGGGCCAGTCCGGTCAACGCCATCAGCAACGCGGGTACAGCACACCAGCGCATGAGCATGTCGGGCATCCTTTGAGCAGTCATCAGACTCCCGACGTTACTCGTCATCCAAGCCTACAAGCAAGCGCCCATGCCCAACTGCATCAACGCCAGGCCGCCCTGATGCCAGCCCCACCACACCAGCGCCAGCAACAGCGCGCCGAGTGCGGTAAAGGCGATGCGCGGCCAGGAACGCTTCATACGGCGCCGACCGCCGACTGCAGACGCGCCACCGGACGCTCGCGTACCGGCCAGTTCAGCGCGGCCGCCAGCAGACTCAAGAGAATCGCCACTTGCCAGATCAAGTCATAACTCCCGGTACGGTCATACACCACGCCACCCAGCCAGCCGCCGAGAAACGAGCCAAGCTGATGAAACAGGAACACGATACCGCCAAGCATGGACAGGTTACGCACACCAAACAAGGTCGCCACCGTGCCGTTGGTCAACGGCACCGTCGACAGCCACAGGAAGCCCATGGCCATGCCGAACAGGTACGCCGACGTCGTCGTCACCGGCAGCCACAGGAACAGCACGATCACCACCGCACGCAGCAGATACAACGCCGTCAGCAGACGCGGTTTGGACATGCGCCCGCCGAGCCAGCCAGCAGTGTAAGTGCCGAAGATATTGAACAGACCGATCAGCGCCAGCACCGTGGTGCCGACGGTTGCCGGCAGATGCTGATCAACCAGATAGGCCGGCAGATGCACACCGATGAACACCACCTGAAAGCCGCAGACGAAAAAGCCGAATGCCAACAGCCAGAACCCCGAGTGCGAGCAGGCTTCGCGCAGTGCTTCAGACAAGGACTGCTCATGGCCAAGCACCGGCAGCGGCTTGTCCTTGAGCATGCTCACCAGCGGCACGATCAGCGCCACCAGCAGGCCCAGCACCAGCAATGCCGCCGACCAGCCGAGCCAGCCGATCAAACCCAGTGTGCCCGGCAACATCGCAAATTGACCAAAGGAGCCGGCGGCACTCGCAATACCCATGCCCATGCTGCGCTTTTCCGGCGGCACCGCACGCCCGACCACGCCGAGGATCACCGAAAACGAGGTGCCGGACAGGCCGATACCGATCAATAGACCCGCACTCAGCGACAAGGTCAGCGCCGAATCGGACAGCCCCATGCACACCAGGCCCGCGGCATACAGCACGCCGCCGACCAGCACCACTTTCGCCGCACCGAAACGGTCAGCCAACGCGCCAGTGAACGGCTGCGCCAGACCCCAGATCAGATTCTGCAAGGCAATGGCGAAGGCAAACACCTCGCGCCCCCAGCCGAACTGTGCACTCATCGGCGACAGGAACAGGCCGAAGCCGTGCCGCACGCCCAATGACAACGCCAGAATCAGCGCACTTCCCAGCAACACCCAACCGCACGTACGCCACATCGATGTCATTGTTATTCTCCGTTCGCGGGTATATACCCGCTTAAATCCGGAAAAACCGGCGTTCAGGCCAGTTCGTCCAACAGTCGCAGCAAGGTTTCACGCTTCTCGGCGCCCAGGCGATCGATCAATCGCTGTTGCGCCGCTTCCCAGGCTGGCAGCGCCGCCGCAAGGCGCTGTGCACCGGTTTCGGTGAGCCGGACGATGCGGTTGCGCATGTCCTCGCCCTCGGCCAGCGCCACCAAGCCCTCGCCTTCCAGCACCCGCAGGTTGCGCCCCAGGGTGCTGCGATCCAGGCCCATGGCTTCGGCCAGTTCCGAGATGCTCGGTTGATCCAGACGCTGCAGATTGCACAGCAAAGAATACTGGGCAACGTTGATCCCGAAGCCGTCGAGAGCGCCGTCGTAATGCCTGCTGACGCCACGAGCGGCGCGACGCAGGTTGGTGCACAAACACTGAGAAGGAAGCATGATGCGTGTATATACCCGCGACTGTGTTAAATCAAGTTGCACATGAGTTTATCAATAAGGATTGTGGCGTCTGACACATCCCCATCGCTGGCAAGCCAGCTCCCACAGTTTTTTGCAAGTGTTCAAAAAATCTGCAAACGCCTCAATACTTGTGGGAGCTGGCTTGCCAGCGATGAGGTCCGAACAGGCAACAGACACCTGTCAGACCAACACCACCCCAACCAGCACCGCCATCTCCAGCAATTCCAGCAACGCCCCGGCCGTATCGCCCGTGGTCCCGCCCAACCGCCGCATCATCACCTGCCGCAGCCAGACAAACCCGACGAACGCGACAACCAGCGCAACAATCGCTTTCACCCCGGTAATCAGCAAGCAGGCCAGCGCACTCGCCCCCAGCACCCACCAACCGGCCCTGCGCGGCAAATGATCAGCCAACGCCTGCCCCAGACCTCCCGCGCGCACATAAGGCGTGGTCAGAAACAGCCCCAGCAACGCCGCGCGCCCCAGCAGCGGCACGATGATCAACATCACCGCGTGCCCTTGCTCGACCAGCGCCAGCAACGCGCAAAACTTCAGCAGCAACACCAACACCAGCGTCACCACGGCAATCGGCCCGCTGCGCGGATCCTTCATGATCGTCAGCGTGCGCTCGCGATCACCGAAACCACCAAGCCAGGCATCAGCGCTGTCAGCCAGACCATCCAGATGCAGCGCGCCGCTGAGCAGCACCCACACCGCCAGCAACAGCGCCGCATGCAACAACAACGGCGCGCCGGCCAATACCAGGTTGAATGCCCAGAGGATCACCCCGAACAGCAACCCCACCAGCGGATAAAACAACAGCGAACGCCCGAGCTGTTGCGGCTCCGGCATCCCCGGCAGACGAATCGGCAGGCTGCTGAGAAATTGCAGGGCGATCCACAGTGGCAGCATCTCAGTGACCTTCCTTGAGCGAACCATCGGCCTCGACGCTGAGCGCGAACAGCGAAGCATGCGCGACTTCGACATTGAGCAACTGCTCACGTGGCAAACCTCGCGCCTGCGCCAGCAACAGACGCATCACGCCGCCATGACTGATCAACAAAACGCGTTCACCGGTATAGGCCTGATGCAAACGCGCAACCGCGCCCAGCACGCGCGCCGCAAAATCACTGACCGGCTCACCCTGCGGCGGCGTGAAAGCATACGGATCGGCCCAGAACAACCCCAGCGCCTCGGCATCGGTCTCCATCAGTGCCGCTGCGCTCTGCCCTTCCCAGGCACCGAAATGCAGTTCCTGCAGGTCCTTGTCCAACTGCACCGGCAGATTCAGTTGCTCGCCCAGCTCTGCAGCGAACCGCGCGCAACGCTGCAGCGGCGAACTGATCAAGCGATCCCACGGCCCGCCCGCGATCACCGCCGCACGCATCTGCGCCCAACCCTTTTCCGTGAGCGCATCATCGAGGCTACCGCGCAGCCCACCGCCCAGTTCAGTCTCACCGTGGCGCAGCAGGTCCAGACGCAACGTCATGCCGGACGATCCGCCACCGCCGCTTCGGCGAACGTCGCCATCTGCCCGTGCAGGTCGCAGGCCAGACGCAACAGCGGCACAGCCAACGCCGCCCCGCTGCCCTCGCCCAGACGCAAACCGAGTTCCAGCAGCGGTTCGGCATTGAGGGTTTCCAGCACATGACGATGGCCCGGCTCGGCGCCCCGGTGGCCGAACAGCAGCCACTCGCGGCAGGCTGGATTCAGTCGCACCGCGACCAACGCAGCGACCGTGCAGATAAAGCCGTCGACCAGCACCGCCACGCCTTCCTGCGCACAAGCCAGGTACGCGCCGACCAGTGCGGCGATTTCAAACCCGCCGAGGTTGAACAGGGTTTGCAGCGCATCGCCACGTTGCGCCGCGTGCAGCGCCAGTGCGCGCTCGATCACTTGTGCTTTATGGCTGACGCCCTCGGCATTCAACCCCGTGCCGGGACCGGTCAGGTGCGCCACCGGGCAATCGAGCAAGGCACACGCCAGTGCACTGGCGGCAGTGGTGTTGCCGATGCCCATTTCGCCACCGATGAACAACTGTGCGCCCGCCGCTTTGGCGCGCAGCACGCTGTCACGACCGGCCTGTAAGGCGAGTTCGCCCTGCGCTTGGGTCATCGCCGCGCCTTTGGCGAAATTCGCCGTGCCCGGGCCGATGTTCAGATGACGCACGCCCGGCAGATTCAACGTAGGTGTCACGGTGCCCAGATCGACCACTTCCAGTTGCGCATCGAGCTGGCGCGCCAGCACGCTGATCGCCGCACCGCCGCTGACGAAGTTGAGCAGCATCTGCCCGGTGACCTCCTGCGGGAAGGCGGAAACACCTTCCGCGACCACCCCGTGATCACCAGCAAAAATCGCGATCCAGACCTGCTTGAGGGTCGGCTTGATCTGCCCCTGCAATCCGGCCAGCTGCACCGCCACGCTTTCGAGGCGACCGAGGGAGCCGGCCGGTTTGGTCAGTTGCTGTTGGCGCGCCGCCGCGTGTTCAACGATCTCGGTATTTACGGATTGGCACGGGTTCAACCACCACGCTTGAGTCATAACGCAGGTCCTTTCAGGGTCAGGGGCAGGCCGGCGACAGTCAGGACGACTCGCTGACAACGCTCGGCCAGAGCTTGATGCAGCCAACCGGCTTCATCGACGTAGCGGCGAGTCAATTCGCCCAGCGGCACGACACCCATTCCGGTCTCGTTGCTGACAAAAATGATTTCTCCCGGCAATGACGCCAGGCAGTCCAGCAGAGCTTCACGTTCGGCGGCGAGACGCGCGGCGTCATCGAGCATCAGCAGATTGGTCAGCCACAGGGTCAGGCAGTCCACCAGCAGGCAACGCTCGCCGCCGGCGTTTTCACGCAGGACACGGGCCAGCGCTATGGGTTCTTCGATCAGCGCCCATTCGGCCGGACGCCGGGCGCGGTGATGGGCGACGCGGGCGTTCATTTCACCGTCCAGCGGCTGGCTGGTGGCGATGTAAGTGACCGCCAGCTGGCTGTCGCTGGCGAGTTTTTCCGCGAGGCGACTTTTGCCGGAGCGGGCGCCGCCGAGGATCAGTTGGTGCATGGGGACATCCTGAAAATTAAGTGTTGAGGCAACCGGCCTCTTCGCGGGCAAGCCCGCTCCCACAGTGATCGCAGTGGCTGAAACACCTCACTCCCCTGTGGAGGATGGAGATGTCCTGTCATTTATGTATTGAGGCAACCGGCCCCTTCGCGAGCAGGCTCGCTCCCACATGGGAATGCGTTCCAAAGTGGGAGCGAGCCTGCTCGCGAAGAGGCCGTAACAGCCAGCCTAAATCCCGCAGAGCTGACGCAGCAGCCCGGTATCCAGATGCTGCTCCACCAGATCCGCCAGCCGCTCGATATCGCGCTCGCGCAGACCGTGGTAATCCACCT
The DNA here is from genome assembly GCF_055760375.1 of Pseudomonas sp. m6p. NCBI lineage: Bacteria > Pseudomonadati > Pseudomonadota > Gammaproteobacteria > Pseudomonadales > Pseudomonadaceae > Pseudomonas > Pseudomonas sp. m6p. The sequence continues at coordinate 1,065,280 of NZ_CM147084.1, read as the reverse complement.
CCTGCACAGCGCTCAACCCGGCCCAGCGCAGCAACGCGGCACTGGCTTGCGGTGATTCGAACAAGCCATGCAGGTAGGTGCCGAACACCTGCCCGTCCAGACTCTGCGCGCCATCGCAACGACCATCCTCCAGATGCACCGCCGCGTTCTCCAGCGCCGGGCCTACCGTTACCCCGGCATGAATTTCATAGCCACTGACCTCGGCGTTTTCCAGCGCCAGATGCCCACGGACATTGCGCAACTGCTTCTCGGCTTCCAGCGTGGTTTCGAACGCCAGCAAACCGAGGCCGGCACTGGAGCCCGGCGCGCCTTCCAGGCCCAGCGGATCGTGCACCTGCTCACCGAGCATTTGCAGACCGCCGCAGATCCCCAGCAACTTGCCGCCATAGCGCAAGTGCCGATTGATCGCCGCGTCCCAGCCATTGGCACGTAAATAGGCAAGATCGCTGCGCACGCTTTTCGAGCCGGGCAGGATGATCAGATCGGCGGCAGGGATCGCCTGCCCCGGGCCGATGAATTGCAGATCGACCTGCGGATGCAAACGCAGCGGATCGAAGTCGGTGTGATTGCTGATACGCGGCAGCACCGGCACCACCACTTTCAGCACTTGCTCGGCCTTGTCGGTCTGGCGCTGGTCGATGCCGTCCTCAGCCTCCAGATGCAGATCCATCACGTACGGCAGCACACCGATAACCGGTTTGCCGGTGCGCTGTTCCAGCCAGTCGAGGCCCGGTTGCAGCAAGGCGATGTCACCGCGAAAGCGGTTGATGATGAAGCCCTTGACCCGCGCCTGCTCGCTCGGCGACAGCAGCTCCAGCGTGCCGACCAGATGCGCAAACACCCCGCCGCGATTGATGTCGGCGATCAGCAGCACCGGGCAATCCACCGCTTCGGCGAAGCCCATGTTGGCGATGTCCCCGGCACGCAGGTTGATCTCGGCCGGCGAGCCGGCGCCTTCGACCATCACCAGCGGATACGCCGCGCTCAGCCGCTCGTGCGACGCGAGCACCGCTTGCATGGCGATGGCTTTGTAGTCGTGATACGCCACCGCATTCATGCTGGTGACCGCGCGGCCATGGATGATCACCTGCGCGCCGGTGTCGCTGTTGGGCTTGAGCAACACCGGGTTCATGTCGGTATGCGGTTCAAGATGCGCGGCTTGCGCCTGCACCGCTTGCGCCCGGCCGATCTCGCCGCCGTCGGCGGTCACCGCGCTGTTGAGCGCCATGTTCTGCGGTTTGAACGGCACCACCGCCACGCCCTGACGGGTGGCCCAGCGACACAGCGCCGTCACTAGCGTGCTTTTACCGGCGTCGGAGGTGGTGCCTTGCACCATCACGGTGGTCATTTCGATTCCTTGGCAAAGGCTTGCAGCGCCTGTTCGAGGCGCGCTTCTTCAGCGGCGTTGGCCGGCAGGCCAAAACGCAAACTGCTGTTGTGGGTGAAGATGCGCAGAAGGATCCCGCGTCGGGCCATGAACTCGTGTAGCGCTTGCGCGTGCTCGGTGACCAGCCACTGAAACAACGCACAACCACCGTGGGGTTTGAAACCATAGCGCTCCAGCAGCAGCGCCAGACGCTCACTGGCCTCATCGCTGCGAATACGTTGCCGAGTGTGCGCTTCGGTGTCCTGCAAACAGGCCTGACCGAGCACCCGCGTCGGCCCGCTCACCGCCCACGGCCCGACCTGTTCGGCGAGCAACCTGAGCAACTTGCGCTCGGCCAGCACAAACCCCAGACGCACCCCGGCCAGACCGAAAAACTTGCCGAACGAGCGCAAGACGATCAGGCCAACTTGATGGGTGTGCGAGGCCAGGCTCAGCTGCGGCGTGTTATCCATGAACGCTTCATCGACCACCAGCCAGCCGCCGCGCTGGGCCAGCCGCGCATGCCAGTCGAGCAGCCGCGCCGGTGTCAGGCTCAGGCCAGTGGGATTGTTCGGATTGACCACCACCAGCACGTCGAGGCTGTCGAGAAAGAATTCCACTTCCTGCTCCAGCACTTCGCGCACGATATAACCACTGCGACGCCAGGCTTCGGCGTGCTCGGCATAACACGGCGACAACACACCGACCTTGCCGGCGCGGCGCAAACGCGGCAGCAGCTGGATCGCCATTTGCGAACCGGCCACCGGCAGCACCTGCGAAGCACCGTAGTAATCACACGCGGCCTGCTCCAGCCCGTCGTCGGTTTCCGGCAAGCGTGCCCAGGCGCGCAACGGAATCTGCGGCACCGCAAACGGCCACGGCGCAAGCCCGCTGGACAGGTCGAGCCAGTTGGCCTCGGCAATCCCGTAATCGAGTGCAGCCTTGCGCAGCCGGCCACCGTGCTCAAGCATAGAATTCAGCCCCCACGCAGAGAATCAGCAGCCATAACCATACCCCGCGCTGGACCAATTGCCAGCCGCGATCAATCGAATCGGCATCCGCCGGCGCACCTTCGCCCAGTTGCGGACGCTCATGCAGCTCACCGTGATAAATCGCCGGTCCGCCCAGTTCGACGCCTAACGCACCGGCGCCAGCCGCCATTACCGGACCGGCGTTGGGGCTGTCCCATTGCGGGCCCTGGCTGCGCCAGCATTTCCAGGCGAGCCGGGTGTTGCCCAGCAGTGCGTAGGTCAGCGCCACCAGTCGGGCCGGAATGTAGTTGAGCACGTCGTCGATTTTTGCCGCGCACCAGCCGAAGCGCTCGAAGCGTTCGTTGCGATAGCCCCACATCGCGTCGAGCGTATTGCTCAGGCGATAGAGCACCACCCCCGGCGCACCGGCCACGACAAACCAGAACAGCGCGGCGAACACCGCGTCACTGCCGTTTTCCAGCACCGATTCAGTGGCGGCGCGGGCGACGGCGGTGCTGTCCAGTTCGCTGGTCTGACGGCTGACCAGATAACCGACGCGTTTGCGTGCTTCTTCCAGATCATCGGCGCGCAAGGCGGCAGCTACCGGCGCGACATGCTCACCGAGGCTGCGCATGCCGAGGGCGCAATACAGCGCCAGAATCTCGACGATCCAGCCGACGTACGGCGCCCAGGAAAACGCGGTCGCGAGCAAGGTCAGCGGCAGCACCGCGATCACCCACGCGGTGACCCCGTGACTGCGCCAGCCACGTCCGCCCGCATTGAAACGGCGCTCGACGCGCCCGGCAAAATTGCCGAACGCCACCAGCGGATGCCAGCGTTTCGGTTCACCCAGCAGCGCATCCAGCGCGACTGCGGCGACACTCAACAACGCCACACTCATTGACTCACTCCCCAATAATTTTCGTACAGCAACTCATTGAGCGGCCGCGCCTGCGCCCACCCTTCGAGTACCAGCATCGGCGCCGGATAGAATGCCTTGACCGGCCCCAGGCACAACACCGCCAATGGCTTGGCCCCGGCCGGCAGCTGCAGCAGATCGGCCAGCGCCTGCGGTTCGAACAGCGACACCCAGCCCATGCCCAGCCCCTCGGCACGGGACGCCAGCCACAGATTCTGAATCGCGCAGGACAGCGAGGCCATGTCCATTTCCGGCAGCGTACGACGGCCGAAAATGTGCTTTTCGCGATCATCCATCAGCGCCGCGACCAGCACTTCGGCGCAGTCGTTGATGCCTTCAACCTTGAGCTTCATGAACTCGTCACTGCGCTCGCCGAGGGCTTCGGCGGTACGCACGCGCTCTTCTTCGACGAGGTTCTGGATCTGCCCGCGCAGGGCGCGATCGCTGATGCGGATGAAGCGCCATGGCTGCATCAGACCGACGCTGGGCGCCTGATGCGCGGCTTCGAGCAGACGGCGCAGCAGCTCCGGCTCGACCGTGCCGCCGGTGAAGTGGCGCATGTCGCGGCGTTCGGCGATGGCTCGGTAGACGGCTGCGCGTTCGGCCTCGGAATAGGCGTTGTCGGTCATGGCCCCATCGCTGGCAAGCCAGCTCCCACAGGGGATCGCGTTTCTTCAGGCATGACACCGGCCACTGTGGGAGCTGGCTTGCCAGCGATGGCGGCCTTGAGATCTGGCGCAAACAATGCGGCAATCGCAGTCGGGTTCGACGGAAAGTAAAAATGCACGTACGACGCCGTCATCCGCCCCTCCCGATAAACCGCCTCCGCCCCGCGCCCGCCATTCGGGCTGATGCCCCGGGCAATCGGCGTCAGCTCGGTGCTGGTCAGGGAATGGTGATAGGTGTGCCCACGCAGCGAGCCCTCCGGCAAATCCACCGCTTGCAGTGCCAGTGCCGCCAGACGTTTTTGCATCACTGCCTCACCGCGCAGCAGCCCGACCAGTTCGGCGCGGGTGCCTTCGACATCGGTCAACGCGTCGAGCAGATAGAGCATGCCGCCGCACTCGGCAAGCAGTGGTTTGCCGGCGGCGTGGTGCGCGCGAATCGCATCCAGCATCGCGGTGTTTCGCGCCAGCGAGACATGGTGCAATTCCGGGTAACCACCGGGCAAATACAGACTGTCGGCGTCGGGCAATTGGGTATCGCGGATCGGCGAAAAGAAACTCAACTCGGCGCCCATCGCCCGCAGCAGATCGAGGCTGGCACCGTAGGTGAAGGCAAAGGCTTCGTCACGAGCGACGGCAATGCGCACGCCGTCGAGCAGCGGCTCAGCAGGGATCACTTCAGGCGCGGCGAACTCCACGGCCGGTGGCAGCGCTACCTCGCAACTGCTGGCCAACGCTTGGGCGGCCGCGTCGAGACGCAGGTCCAGATCATTCAGTTCGCTGGCTTGCACCAGACCGAGATGGCGGCTCGGCAACTCGATCCCGGTTTCCCGCGACAGCGCGCCGTACCAACGCAGACCTTCGGTGAGGCTGCCTTCGAGCAATTGCGCATGACGCAAAGTGCCGACGCGGTTGGCCAGCACCCCGGCAAACGGCAGGTCCGGCTGATAGCGCGCCAACCCCAGCGCCAGTGCACCAAAGGTCTGGGCCATGGCGGTGCCATCGATCACACCAAGCACCGGCACGCCGAAATGCCGCGCCAGATCAGCACTGGACGGCGTGCCGTCGAACAGGCCCATCACGCCTTCGATCAGGATCAGATCGGCTTCGGCGGCGGCTTCCCACAACAGGCGGCGGCTTTCCTGCTCGCCGACCATCCACATGTCCATTTGATACACCGGCGCACCGCTGGCGCGCTCGAGAATCATCGGGTCGAGGAAGTCCGGGCCGCACTTGAACACGCGCACCTTGCGCCCCTGATTGCGATGCAAGCGAGCGAGCGCGGCGGTGACGGTGGTCTTGCCCTGACCGGAGGCCGGGGCGGCAATCAGCACCGCCGGGCAGTGACGTGGTTGATTCAAAGTTCGACGCCTTTCTGCGCTTTGATGCCGGCCTGGAAGGCGTGCTTGAGCATACCCATTTCGGTGACGGTGTCGCCCATCTCGATCATTTCCGGTTTGGCCGCGCGGCCGGTGACGATCACGTGCTGCATCGGCGGACGCGCCTGCAGGTCGCTGAGCACTCGATCCAGATCGAGGTAGCCGTGTTTCAGGGCAATGTTCAGTTCATCCAGCACCACCAGGCCGATCGACGGATCGCGCAGCAGCTCGCGGGACACTGCCCACGCAGCTTCGGCGGCGGCGATGTCACGCTGGCGGTCCTGGGTTTCCCAGGTGAAACCCTCGCCCATTACGTGAAAACGCACTTGCTCGGGGAAGCGGCGGAAAAACAGTTCTTCGCCAGTGCTGTTGCGGCCCTTGATGAACTGCACCACACCGCACTGCATGCCGTGGCCCATGGCACGGGCAAGCATGCCGAACGCCGAGCTGCTTTTGCCTTTGCCATTGCCGGTCAACACCAGCACCAGGCCGCACTCGTCGGGCGAATTGGCGATGCGTTCGTCGATCACGGCTTTTTTGCGCTGCATACGCGCCAGATGGCGTTCGTCGCGCTCGGGGGAATCGGTCATGGGGGAGCTCTCCGTTGAGGCTGGATAACGGCGGGCAGGCACAAGAACAGACGGCAAAAAGCCTGGCATCGCCCACCGTGATGCCGCTGGATGGATCAGGCCGGTCTCCGGGCTCATGAGCGGCGAATCGCCTGACTGCGCGCCTTCCCGCGTCGGTCGACACAGTGGCTCAATGCGCAGTTTTCACTCATTTACCGTTGCGGGGGCAGCGCCGGGATCGTGATCGTCTTTCACCTGAAGACAACCCTCACCGGCTTCCCTGTTTCACTCTGTCGACACGCGTCACAGAGCACCTGAAACAAGCCGCGAAGGTTAGAGGGTTGGGGATGGAGCGTCAATTAAAGAGGGGGCCGTCGGGCGAATAACTGCCGCCGATCAATTATCTGACGCCAATCTTGTGCCACACTGAGACAAGTGATATCAAAGAGCCATGCTTTTGATTGAAAAAGCACACCACAACAATAAGGATGATGACGATGCAAGGCATGATCATCAGCAACCCGCGCCTGGAATTCCTGCGCCCGGTGCTTGAACGCTGGTTTGACTGTATTGACCGTTACAACGCGGTACGCGGTGACAACGACACACCCTACTGGCATGACGAGAAAGCCAATCTCGGCTTGCTCTCCGCTGCGGCATGGATGGCCGAGTTGGTTACCCTCTGCGATACCACCACCCGCAAGCAGAACGAGGACGGCGAGCGCAATGCCCGCGCCGACCTGTTCATCGCCGGGGCCGAAGACCGCGCCTACCTTCAGGCCACCCAGCGCTGGCCGCGGGTCAACAACCTCAACCTGACTCAGGCCCTGCTGGACATCACCAGCGATGCCAAACGCATCAGCTTCGCCAGTGACCTCAAACTCGGCTGTCTGTTCGTCGCCCCGCAGAAGGCCCAGCACAGTGCCAGCCCCGAAGAACTGCAGGACATGGTCGACGACCTGCAAAAGGAACACTGCTGCGCCGTGGCCTGGTATTTCCCCTACGCCTACCGCAAGTTGCGCAGCGAAGCGGGCAACTATCATCCGGGCATCGCCGTGCTGTTCAAAGAGGCCCGCGGTTGAGCGGTTGAACCATCGGGTGCGCAAGCTCCTCTATGATTAAGCATGCATTCATAGGGAAGATCAGCAATGCGCAAAACCCGACTCGCTCTCGTCATCGCTCTCGCCGGAGGGCTCGCCGCCTGCGGTGAATCCTCCAGCCTGCAGGTTTCCGACGGCACCGGTCCGTCACCGAAACTGCCTGAACCGAACAAAACCCTGATCCCGACGGTGAACATCGCCCCAGCGGTCGGCTGGCCTGCAGGTGGCAAACCGACCGCCGCAGCCGGTACGCAAGTGGCTGCATTTGCCGAAGGCCTCGATCACCCACGCTGGCTCTACGTGCTGCCCAACGGTGACGTATTGGTGGCGGAAACCAACGCGCCGCCCAAGCCGGATGACAGCAGTGGTATTCGCGGCTGGGTGATGAAGAAAGTCATGGGCAAAGCCGGTGCCGGCGTGCCAAGCCCGAACCGCATCACCTTGTTGCGCGACGCCGATCACGACGGCGTGGCCGAGACCCGCACGGTGTTTCTTCAAAATCTCAATTCGCCGTTTGGCATGACCCTGGTCGGTAACGATTTGTACGTCGCTGACACCGATCGCCTGCTGCGCTTTCACTACGAATTCGGCGCGACCGAGATCAAGACCCAGCCGATCAAAGTCACCGATCTGCCTGGCGGTACGCTGAACCATCACTGGACCAAGAACGTCATCGCCAGCAAGGACGGCAGCAAGCTGTATGTCACCGTCGGCTCGAACAGCAACGTCGGCGAGAATGGTCTGGATAAAGAGGAAGGTCGCGCCGCGATCTGGGAAGTGGATCGCGCCACCGGCAATCACCGGATCTTCGCCTCGGGCATTCGTAACCCCAACGGTCTGGCGTGGGAACCCACCACAGGCGCGCTGTGGACAGCAGTCAACGAACGTGACGAAATCGGCAGCGACCTGGTGCCGGACTACATCACCTCGGTCAAGGACGGTGGCTTCTATGGCTGGCCTTTCAGCTATTACGGCCAGCACGTGGATGTGCGGGTGAAGCCGCAGAATCTGGATCTGGTGGCCAAGGCCATCGCTCCGGACTACGCCGTCGGCCCGCACACTGCCTCGCTGGGCCTGACCTTCGCCGAAGGCAACAGCCTGCCGGCGCAGTTCAAGGAAGGCGCGTTCATCGGTCAACACGGCTCGTGGAACCGCAAACCGCACAGTGGCTATAAGGTGATTTTCGTACCATTCGCCGCCGGCAAGCCGAACGGAGCACCGGTGGATGTGCTGACCGGTTTCCTCGACAAGGACGAGAACGCTTTGGGCCGCCCGGTAGGCGTGGCAATCGACCAGCAAGGTGGTTTGCTGGTGGCGGATGATGTGGGGAACAAGGTTTGGCGGGTTTCGTCCGCCAAGTAACTTTTGCCTGACCTGAAACAACTGTGGGAGCGAGCCTGCTCGCGAATGCGTAGTGTCAGCCTCCATTGGGTTGACTGATACACCGCTTTCGCGAGCAGGCTCGCTCCCACATTGGAATGGCTGCTATTTTTACTACGGGTTATGCGCCAGATGCTCCGGCTGCAACACCCGCTTGGCACTCAGATACGCCTTCTGCCAATACGCCTTCGACAGGCTGTCCAGCTTCACTGTGCCGCCGGTTGCTGGCGCATGCACGAAGCGACCTTCCCCCACGTAGATCCCCGCATGGCTGACCTGAGAGCCGCCGTTGGTGGCGAAGAAGATCAGGTCGCCGGTCTGCAACCCTTCCTTGCCCACATTCGGCGCCTGCATCACGATCATCTCGCGGGTGGAGCGCGGCAGGGAGATGCCGGCGGCATCGCGGTAGACGAAACCTATCAGACCGCTGCAATCAAACCCGGAGTCTGGCGTGTTGCCGCCCCAGCGATAGGGCGTGCCAACCAGGCCCAGCGCGCGAAACAGCACGTCTTCAGCAGCGGGCGAAAAAGCTTGGGAGGGCCCGAACACCACCGGAGCGCGTACCACGGGCGCAGGCGGCGGGGTGCGGCTGGCGCAGGCGCTGAGCAGCGCTGCGAAGAAAATCAATGTGAGGCGGGCCGACATCGTCATAAGCAGAACATCCTGATCTGGCTGCGGCTTTCTCTGCCGAATGGACAGAAACAAAACCGCCTGCGGAGCACGCAGGCGGTTTGCCATCAATATAGATACAGGATTCTAGCGGCTACGCGGCAAACTTCAAGTAAGACTTTAACTTCACCTTGTAAAGTCTAGGTCTACTCCCTTGCCGGGCACCGTTCTTGTCGCCACGGACGTGGCGACAACGGGGGAATTACTTGCGAGCGGTGACCACGGTCGGAGCCATCGCGAGCGCGCGTTTGGCTTCGATGAAGGTCTTGCTCCAGTAGCTGTCACCCAGGCTGTCGATGCGAACACCGCCGCTGCGACGACTGCTGGAGTGGATGAACTGATTGTCACCCAGGTAGATCCCGGCGTGGCTTACACGACCGCGACGACCGTTGGTGGCGAAGAACAGCAGATCGCCCGGCTCAAGGTTGCCGCGCGAGACCAGAGGCGCATCCACGTTGATCATTTCACGGGTGGAGCGCGGCAGATTCATGCCGGCCTCTTCGCGGAACAGGTAACCGATGAAACCGCTGCAGTCGAAACCGGCTTCAGAGGTGCCGCCGAAACGGTAACGGGTACCGATCAGGGACATGCCGCGTTCAAGGATACTGTCGGCCAGAACCGGGAGCTCGTACGGCTTCTTGTTGAAGTCCGAGAGTTCTTTTTCGGTGTCCAGCTCTTCCTGGTAAGTAACGGAAGACTGGGCAGTGGCAGAATTTTTAACCTGCTGAGGCTGCTCTTGAACTGGAGAATGAGCAGCGCAACCGAACAACAGGGTGACGAGTGCGAGAGGCACGAGGGGTGCGAAGCGATTTAGCATGGGCACGACCGTGGCTGAAGTTGTAAAGAAGCCGAGACTATGCCCGCTATCGGCCTCATTTGCAAATTCAATCGATCTTTTTGTGACTTCCCGGTTTCTCGTTTACATCTAAGCGCTTAAGCCCATTTGACTCGATACGCGGTCTGCATACGTTGCGGAAACGCGGATTTTCTGGCGCCTGAAATATGTCGAAACGTGCTGAAAGCCTCGTATTTCAAGGGCTGACTACCAACCGAGGGTCTCTTTCAGGAACGGAATTGTCAGCTTGCGTTGCGCCTGCAACGAGGCCTGATCCAGCTGTTCGAGCAGGTCGAACAGTGCACTCATGCTGCGGGTGCCGCGGGTCAGAATAAAGTGTCCGACTTCATCGGTCAGGTGCAGGCCGCGACGCGAAGCACGCAATTGCAGGGCACGCAATTTGTCTTCATCGGAAAGCGGGCGCATCTGGAAGATCAGCGCCAGCGTCAGGCGCGATTTGAGGTCAGCCAGTTTCACCGGCAGCTCGCGTGGCGAGGTTGAAGCGGCAATCAGCAAACGCCGACCGCTGTCACGCAAGCGGTTGAACAGATGAAACATCGCCTCTTCCCAGTCCGGCTTGCCGGCAATCACCTGCAAGTCATCCAGGCAGACCAGTTCGTACTGCTCAAGGTTGTCGAGGATTTCGATACCGCGATCCATCAATTCGGCCAGCGGCAGGTACACCGCCGGCTCACCCATCTGCTCAAAGCGCAGGCAAGCCGCCTGCAACAGATGCGTACGCCCTACCCCGTGCTTGCCCCACAGGTAGATCAGGCTTTCGGTCCAACCGGCGTCGGCTTCGCATAGGCGCTCGACATAGCCGAGTGCAGCGGCATTGGCGCCTGGGTAGTAGTTGATGAAGGTGGCGTCGTCACGCAGACGCACACCTAGGGGCAGCTGAATCGGTTTCATGCTGACTGAACAGTTCTCAAGGAACCGTTAGTGGCCTCTGTGTAATGTTTGCGAAGTTTATACCCGTGAAGCTGAGCGCACAATGCGACAGACCCCAAGCAAAATCAAAGGTTTGCGTTAACACGCTGGTTTTATGACAGTTTCTCTGACGCGGTATCGAACGAACCCGCCGCAAAACCCGGGCCAACCCGGCACAATGCCGGGCCGCCCGTGATCGGATTACAACTCGGGCTCATCGGTCCCGCTGTAAATATCCGAGTCCTTGTACAAATCGTGCACGTGACGCACCAGCACCATGATCACCGCCGCCACCGGCAATGCCAGCAGCACACCGGTAAAGCCGAACAGCTCGCCGCCGGCCAGAATCGCGAAAATCACCGCCACCGGATGCAGACCGATCCGGTCACCCACCAGCAAAGGCGTCAGCACCATGCCTTCGAGCGCCTGCCCGACCATGAACACCGCCACGATTCCGATCATCGGATACAGATCACCACCGAACTGGAACAAGCCGGCAATCAGCGCCGCGCCAATGCCGATGACAAAGCCCATGTACGGCACGATGGCCGCCAGACCGGCGATCAGGCCGATCAACAGCCCCAGTTCCAGCCCAACGATCATCAGACCCGCTGCGTAAATCACGCCCAGCGCCAGCATCACCAGCAACTGCCCGCGCACGAACGCGCCGAGCACCTCGTGGCACTCACCCGCGAGCGAGACGATGGTTTCTTCACGGTCACGGGGCAGCAGGCTGCGGATCTTGGCCATCATCACATCCCAGTCACGCAGCAGGTAGAAACTCACCACCGGAATCAACACCAGATTCGCCAGCCAGCCGATCAGCGCCAGGCTTGAAGCCGTGGCCTGACTCAGCACCACACCGACGATGTCAGTGGTTTGCCCCATGTGTTCACTGATTGCAGCCTTGACCTTGTCGAACTTCCAGAAACCGTCCGACAGGCCCAGTTTCGACTGCGCCCACGGCAGCGCCGTGTGCTGCAGCCAATCGAGCATCTGCGGTGCCAGTTCGTACAAGCGCAACAACTGCTTGGCGAGCATCGGTACCAACACCAGCAACAACGTGGTGACAATCAGGGTGAACAAGGCAAACACCGCGATCACGCCCCAGGTGCGGGACAGTCCGAGTCGTTCAAGGCGATCCACCAGCGGATCGAACAGGTACGCCAGCAGCAGCGCCACCAGAAACGGCGTGAGGATCGGGTGCAGCAACCAGACAAACGCGCAAAGCAGGACCACCCCACCGAGCCAGAACCAACGCCGCGTATCGGCCATGTATCACTCCTGCTTCTATATAAGGAAAGACTTACCAGCGAAACCGCAACGACGATGCCGCAGGGGCCGGCGCGGCAACCGGCGCTGCACCGACAACAGCCGGTTGTGGCGCCGGCACGGGCGCCGGCGCTTCAGCCGGCAGCTCCTGCAACTTCGCTAACGACAACTGCGCGCGCAACTGATCGGCACTGCCGTTGACCCGATACACGATGCGATCACCATCGACACTTTGCAGACGCACACCAAACGGTTCGAGTAACCGCAGCAGTGTGGCGTAATGCTCAAGATTCATGCCCTGCACTTCCAGGGTCTGTTGGCCCGAAGCACCAGGCTTGGCGACAAATCGCGGCGCCAGACGCTCCGCTACCGCCAGCATTACCGCATCGGCCACGCCAGCCTGATCGGCACCCTGCACGCTGCCGGCCTCTTTCTGATCGCCCAGCCACAGATGCCACTTGGCCTGCCACTGCCCACCCTCTTCGTGCGCATGCACCGCCAGCAAGGCATCCGCACCGTAACGCTCCGAAGCGCCGCGCAATGGTGCGGGATCGGTGCCATCCAGCACTGGCGCGGTGGCCACCAGTTGCTCACTCAAATCAGCCAGCGGCAAACGCAAGGGCAAACCACGATGCTGAGCCGCCGCACGCAGTGGTGCCGCCGCTGCCTGACCGTCACCGACCAGGCTCGAACCTTCAGTCGAATCGTTCAGCCACCAACTCAGGATCGACGGCCGGCTCGCGCCCCACAACGACAATCCCGCACGACGCAGCGCCTGCTCAGTGGTGGCCGGGTCGAAATCGACTTTCAGCACTTCCGGTGGCCCGGCATCAAAACCGAACTGACTGATGATCTGCTGCGGGTCTTTGCGAATCGTCGCCAGTCCTGGATTCTGCACAGCCTTCGGGTCGCCGGTCAGGCGCAATACGAGCGTATCCAGCGCCGCCTGCGTGGCGCGATCGCGCTCTTCCGGCGCCTGGCTGCTGACCGGCTGACGCACTTGATAGAGACCTCTGAGGTTTTCGGCATGACTCGCCAGGCTGACCACGGACAAAAAACCCACAACCAACAATTTACAAAAACGCATGGAAAATTCCCGTCGACAGGAGCGGCTGGAACAGGCCGCGTGAACCGGTTAAGCAAGGCTGTGACAATCTGCCATCGCAAAACATTCACACGGCGGCGGTAAGTTTTTGCACAGGGATAACGATAGACGGTTAATCGGTACACCTTATACAGGCAGCCACCCGGCACAATTGCAAAAAATTTCCGCTGATTATGCCCCTGCCCGTCGGCGCGAGGATGGCCGCTGCCCCTCAAGCCTGATAAAATCGCGCGCCTTCGCAGACCGGCAACAGCCGGGCACCCCGAAATTCGCGTAAGGCCATCGCCCTCTCGATTTCGATGTTCCCGCTGAACTCGGTCGTTACCCCTGAATCCCCTCCCCTAAAGGCCTGGATCATGAGCAAGCAACCCTCCCTGAGCTACAAGGACGCCGGTGTAGACATCGACGCCGGTGAAGCATTGGTCGAACGCATCAAGAGCGTCGCCAAGCGCACTGCGCGCCCGGAAGTCATGGGCGGCCTGGGCGGTTTCGGCGCCCTCTGCGAGATCCCGGCCGGCTACAAGCAGCCTGTGCTGGTTTCCGGCACCGATGGCGTTGGCACCAAGCTGCGCCTGGCGCTGAACCTGAACAAGCACGACAGCATCGGCCAGGACCTGGTCGCCATGTGCGTCAACGATCTGGTGGTGTGCGGCGCTGAACCGCTGTTCTTTCTCGACTACTACGCCACCGGCAAGCTGAACGTCGACGTGGCTGCCACCGTCGTCACCGGTATCGGTGCAGGCTGCGAACTGGCTGGTTGCTCTCTGGTTGGCGGCGAAACCGCTGAAATGCCTGGCATGTATGAAGGCGAAGACTACGACCTGGCCGGCTTCTGCGTCGGCGTCGTGGAAAAAGCCGACATCATTGACGGCTCGAAAGTCGCCACCGGCGACGCGCTGATCGCCCTGCCATCGTCCGGCCCGCACTCCAACGGCTACTCGCTGATCCGCAAGATCATCGAAGTGTCCGGCGCCGACATCGAAACCGTTCAGCTCGACGGCAAGCCGCTGACCGACCTGCTGATGGCCCCGACCCGCATCTACGTGAAGCCGCTGCTCAAGCTGATCAAGGACACCGGCGCAGTCAAGGCCATGGCCCACATCACCGGTGGCGGCCTGCTGGACAACATCCCGCGTGTTCTGCCAAAAGGCGCTCAGGCCGTGGTTGACGTGGCCAGCTGGACTCGCCCGGCGGTCTTCGACTGGCTGCAAGAGAAAGGCAACGTTGACGAGACCGAGATGCACCGCGTGCTGAACTGCGGCGTTGGCATGGTCATCTGCGTGGCTCAGGAACACGTTGAAGTCGCCCTCAACACCTTGCGTGACGCTGGTGAGCAACCTTGGGTCATCGGCCAGATCGCTGCCGCTGCCGAAGGCGCTGCTCAAGTCGAGCTGAAAAACCTCAAGGCTCACTGATGTCCCAGACCTGTGATGTCGTGGTGCTGTTGTCCGGCACCGGCAGTAACTTGCAGGCTCTGATCGACAGCACGCGGACCGGCGACAGCCCGGTCCGCATCGCCGCGGTGATTTCCAACCGCGCCGACGCCTACGGCCTGCAACGCGCCAGTGACGCGGGTATCGCCACCCGCTCGCTGGATCACAAGGCCTTCGAAGGTCGCGAGGCCTTCGATGCGGCCCTGATCGAACTGATCGACGAATTCAACCCGAAACTCGTGGTGCTGGCCGGCTTCATGCGCATTCTCAGCGCTGATTTCGTGCGTCACTACCAGGGTCGCCTGCTCAATATCCACCCGTCGCTGCTGCCCAAATACAAAGGGTTACACACTCATCAGCGGGCGCTCGAGGCCGGCGACGCGGAACACGGCTGCTCCGTGCACTTCGTCACCGAGGAACTCGATGGTGGACCACTGGTCGTACAGGCAGTAATACCGGTAGAGTTGCACGACACGCCGCAGACACTTGCGCAGCGAGTGCATGTCCAGGAACACCTGATCTACCCGATGGCTGTACGCTGGTTTGCCGAAGGCCGACTGGCACTCGGTGAGCAAGGTGCTTTACTGGATGGCCAGTTACTCGCGGCCAGCGGCCACTTGATTCGACACTAGGAGATTTTATGCGTCGCGCCCTGCTCTTCGCTTGCGCTCTGCTCGCCCTGCCCTTCGCGCAGGCGGCAGACCTTCAACCGTTCTCCGCCAGCTACACTGCCGACTGGAAACAGTTGCCCATGAGTGGCACCGCCGAACGCAGCCTGACCAAGGAAGCCAACGGCGTCTGGAAACTCAGCTTCAAGGCGTCGATGATGATTGCCAGCCTGACTGAAGAAAGCACCCTGACCCTGGACAAGGACACCCTGCTGCCGCAGTCCTACCACTTCGAACGTGGCGGTCTGGGCAAAGCGAAAAAGGCTGATCTGGACTTCGACTGGAACAGCAAGATGGTCACCGGCACAGACCGTGGCGACGCGGTGAAGATCCCGCTGAACCGTGGCATGGTCGACAAGTCGACCTACCAGCTGGCGCTGCAGCATGACGTGGCCGCCGGCAAAAAGACCATGAGCTATCAGGTGGTCGACGACGGTGAAGTCGACACCTATGACTTCCGTGTACTGGGTGCCGAGAAAGTCGACACCAAGGCCGGCAAGATCGATGCAATCAAGGTCGAGCGCGTGCGTGACCCGACACAAAGCAAGCGCATCACTGTGCTGTGGTTCGCCAAGGATTGGGATTACCTGCTGGTCCGTCTGCAACAGGTTGAAACCGACGGCAAGGAGTACAACATCATGCTCCAGGACGGCACGGTCAACGGCAAAACCGTTAAAGGCAGCTGATCCGCCGCTACAACCAAAAGCCCCGCAGATGCGGGGCTTTTTTATGCCTGCAGTTTTCGCGACGACACATATCCCCTGTGGGAGCGAGCCTGCTCGCGAAGACGTCAGTTCAGCCGACATGTTTGTGGTTGATACACTGCTTTCGCAAGCAGGCTCGCTCCCACAGGGTTCAGCTCGATCTTCAGCGGTCAGATCAGACCGAAAATTTGGCCACCATATTGTTCAAATCCACCGCCAGCCGCGACAACTCCTGGCTCGCCGCACTGGTCTGATTAGCCCCGGCAGAAGTCTGCGTCGCCAGATCGCGAATATTCATCAGATTGCGGTCCACCTCCCGCGCCACTGCCGCCTGCTCCTCCGAGGCGCTGGCGATCACCAGGTTGCGCTCGTTGATCAAGGTGAACGCCGAGGCGATTTCTTCCAGCGCCTCACCCGCCGCCTTCGCCAGTTCCAGCGTTGAATTGGCGCGAAGGCTGCTCTGCTGCATCGAATTGACCGCCGAATCGGTGCCCTGCTGGATACCGCCGATCATCTGTTCGATTTCTTGGGTCGATTGCTGGGTGCGATGGGCCAGCGCCCGCACCTCATCGGCCACCACCGCGAAGCCGCGACCGGCATCGCCGGCCCGCGCCGCCTCGATCGCAGCGTTTAGCGCGAGCAGGTTGGTCTGCTCGGCAATCGAGCGGATCACATCCAGCACCTTGCTGATGCCGTGAACCTTCTGCGCCAGGTCCTCCACCTGCGTGGCATTCGACGTGACGTCATCTGCCAGGGATTCGATTGATGTCACGGTCTGCCGGACCTGCTCGCGACCACGCTGGGCGATGCGATCAGACTCGCGTGACGCCTCGGACGTCGCCACCGCATTGCTCGCCACTTCCTCAACGGCAGCCGTCATCTGATTGACCGCCGTGGCGGCCTGTTCAATCTCCAGGCTCTGCTGGTGCAGCCCACGTGTGGCGTCTTCGGTGACACAACTCAGCTCCTCCGAAGCCGAAGCCAACTGACTGGACGACTCGGAAATCTGCCGGATGGTGTCGCGCAGGTTGTGCTGCATGCTTTTCAGCGCCTGCAGCAGCCGCGCCGGTTCGTCCTTGCCGGAGATATTGATATCGCCCGTCAGATCGCCACCGGCCACCACTTCCGCCACGCCCAGCGACTGCGTCAGAGGCAAGACGATGCTGCGGGTCAGCAACAGCGCCAGACCGATGGTGATCAGTGCAGTGATGCCGATCATCACGCCGACCCAGACCCGCGAATTGATGAAGACCAGGCGCGCCGCTTCGGTGGCAAGGTTGGCGTTGTGCTTGTTCAGCTCGACCAACTCTTTGAGGGTGACCGCCATGTCGTCCGCCAAGGGGCTCATCTCACCGTTGAGAATGGCCGCCGCCTCCTCCACCCGATTCTGCGCGGACAACTGCATGACCTGCGCCTGAAACTCCAGATACTGGTGCTCGGCGACCTTGAAGCGGTCGAACAACTTGCGCTCTTCGGGCAACACGATCAACACGTCATAGCGTTGCTGGGCTTCGCTCAACACACCGCGCAGGTCATTGAGCTTGGCGACATTCTGCGCCAGCGCCTGCGGATCCCGATTGAGCAACAGACGCATGGTCAGCGCACGCAGGCGCAGCATGTCCTGACTCATCTCGCCAACCGCCATCACGCTCGGCAGCCAGTTGTTGTCGACCTCATCCGACTGGGCGCGCATGTTCGACATTTGCAGCAGGGCGAACGCCCCCAAGGCAAACACCATCAAGGCCAACACACCAAAACCCAGGCCGGCACGCGGCGCAATATTGAGACTACGGATGCTCATTACTCTGGTTCCTTCCAAAAGCGCTGCATCAACCCTGCAGCTGGTTGCTCTAGAAGGTATCGGCCCCGCGCAAATTTGCGTAAGACGAAAAGGTGATATCAAAAGGCCTTGATACTTCGAACCCTCGGCATTAACGATTCAGCGCGGATTTCCCGGACTTTGCTGCTGTTCGCGGCAATATCGCCAAGAAATTATCCCGGGCGACTTTACGCGCCACGTCTTCGGGCAAGGCATCAAGGAACGGCGTGAAACTGCGCATTTCCTCACCGAGCTTGTTGAATCGGCCTACAACATCCGAACCCAGCATAAAGCGCTCAGGGTATTTCTCCACCAATGCCAGCCATTGCGCACGCGGCTTGCCCTGCTCATCCAGCAGATACGGCGTGAGCATGCTCCACGACAGATCGATGAATAGATTCGGGTAAGCCTCCAACATCCGGCTGACGGTGGGCAGAAGGAATTCCAACTGCGTCTGGTGCCGATGGATCTCCGCACTGGTGCCGGCGTGCGCCCAGATGAACCGGGTGTGCGGGTGATTTCGCAGCGGTTCTTCAACTTCCTTCAGGTACAGCGGATTTTTCTCACGCTTGGAAGTGATGTTGGAATGCAGCATCACCGGCAGATCGTTTTCGGCGGCCAGGTGATATATCCGCTTCATCGCTTCGTTATTGGCCCGAGGGGTATCGCCAGCGGTCAGTGCCGTCAGGTCATCATGGCGGGTGAACACTTCGCCGATGCCCTGCCACAGACCCGGATACAGATCGAGCAGGCGCTGGATGTGTGCGGCAGAGTTCTTGTCGTTAGGGTTGAAGCCTGAGAGGAATGGATGAAAGTGCAGACGCTGCTCCGGCGTCAGTTTCTGCACGGCATCGGCAACGATCACGTCGGTGGCGCTGTACCAGTAGGCGTCGGCGTCATCACCGGCGTAATAGCGTGGACGTTTGGGTTCGTCTTCATGCCATTTCTTCGCCACGGGAATGCCGGAAATCATCACATGGTCGATGGAATTGTCCTGCATGGCCGTGAGCAATTTCGCCATGCCGGCGGTCTCCTGGAAAAAATCCACATAGTGCAGGTGCGCATCGCTGTAAGTGTAATCGCGGGCGCTGGCGGTACCGGCACATGCCAGCAGGCAGGCAAGACTCAAACGAAACAGGGACACAAGTAATCTCCGACAGGTAGGCATAGCCTAGACCTTGAGCCGACAACAAGGGTTCATCTTGCAGGAAAGTGGAACGCGGCTCTGTGGGAATGCTCTATAACTGCAAGGTCTTTTTTGATCGCACGACTTTTTCCTACTGCCAGTGAGGTTGCCATGACTGTTACCGTCAATACCGTCTCCGCCGAAGGTTTTCGTCACACCGTACAGATCGATGACCACGAATTATTTGCCGACGTGCCGAAGTCTGCCGGCGGCGAAGGCTCAGCCCCCGAGCCACACGACTACTTCGACGCCGCGCTCGGTGCCTGCAAAGCCCTGACCCTGAAAATGTACGCGAAGAAGAAAGACATCCCGCTGACCGGCGTGGGTGTCGAGGTCAAGCGCGACAACAGCGAAGAGCAGAAAGGCAAATATGCCCTGCATGTGACGCTTACCCTCAAGGGCGTCCTCACCGATGCCCAGCGTGAAGAACTGCTGCGCGTCGCCGATCGCTGCCCGATCCACAAACTGATGACCACCACCGACGTCAGCATCGAAACCCACGCTCCACAAGGCTTCGACAGCCAGTAATCACCCTCTTGCCAGCGGCGGGTTATGCTTCTGGCATCACCCGCTCAGCCTGGAATGCACCATGGATACGCAACCACTGATCATCCGCCCGCGCGCCGAAGACGTCGAAGGCCAGCCGATCCTGCGCCCGCTGCCGTCAGCCAAATGCCGCAGCGTCGGGCCATTTGTATTTTTCGACCACATGCTCGAGACGGTTTATCCGACGGGCAAAGGCATGAACATCCGACAGCATCCGCACATTGGTCTGTCGACCCTGACCTACCTCTTCGAAGGGCAGATCCAGCACAAGGACAGCCTTGGCTCCGATCAAGTGGTCAGCGCCGGCGATGTCAGCTGGATGACCGCCGGCAGTGCGATTGCCCATGTCGAGCGCACGCCCGCGCCGTTGTGGGCGCAAAGCTTCACGATGCACGGTTTGCAGATCTGGCTGGCTTCGCCCAAGGATCATGAGCAAGGCCCTGGGCATTACAGCCATCACCCGGCCGCAACCTTGCCGGTCAGCAATAACCTTGGCGTGCAGATTCGGATGATTGCCGGGTCAGGCTTTTGCCTGGAATCGCCGGTGCCGGTGCTTTCTCCTACGCTGTATGCCGAAGTGAAGATGCAGACCGCGACCACACTGCTGATCCCGACCGAGCACGCAGAACGCGCGGTGTATGTGCTGAGTGGCGATGCGCAATTGAATGGCGAGCCCCTCGAACCCCACGCGCTGGCGGTGTTGCCGGGCGGGGAAGCGATGAGCCTGTTTGCCGAAAGCGATGTGCACGCGGTGGTGTTTGGCGGCGCAGCACTGGACGGGCCACGGCGGATCAACTGGAATTTCGTCGCGAGCGATCCGGCGGCGATCGATGAGGCGCGGCGCAAGTGGGCGGCCGGGGATTGGCCGACGGTACCGGGGGAAGTTGAGCGGATTGAATTGCCTTAGCTCTGTGTCGCCTGTTAGTCAGCCATCGCTGGCAAGCCAGCTCCCACAGGTTTAGCGCCGGACAAATATCCAGCAAACGAATCGAACACTGTGGGAGCTGGCTTGCCAGCGATGAGGCCAGATCAGGCACCAACCGAGTCAATGCCTGACTGCACAATCAGCCGTTGAACACTTCCTCCAGCAGATCATGCATCGACTTGAACGCACGCTGGGCGGTCTTCGCGTCGTACATCATCTTGCCTGGCACATTGGCATGCGGATCGGTGAATGAGTGCACCGCACCGCCATAGCTGAGCAACTGCCAATCGACCTTCGCCGCGTTCATTTCATCTTCGAACGCCGGCAATTGCTCTTTCGGCACCAACGGGTCGGAAGCACCGTGCAACACCAGCACTGAGCCCTTGATGTTCTGCGCATCGGCCGGGTTCGGTGAGTCAAGCGTGCCGTGGAACGACACCGCCGCCTTCACCGGTGCACCGGTACGCGCCAGATCCAGCGCACAGCAACCGCCGAAGCAGAAACCGAACACTGCCAGCTTCGAGGTATCGACCGCCGCCTCGCCCTGCTTCTGCAGTTGTTCGAACGCCGCCTGCATACGCTTGCGCAGCAGTGCACGATCGTTCTTCAGCGGCATCATCGCCGCGCCGGCCTCGTCAGCGTTCTGCGGACGCACTGCCTGCCCGTACACGTCAGCAATCAACACCACGTAACCCTTGGCCGCGACCGACTTGGCGATCTCCTCGGCACCGGCGCTGACGCCCATCCAGTTCGGCGCCATCAACAGGCCCGGGCGCGCGCCCTTGTGCTCGGCGTCGAACGCCAGACGACCTTCATAGGGCTGACCATCCAACTGATAGACCACGGAACGAACAGTAACTTGGCTCATTTCTGACTCCTGATTAGTTAAACACCAGAATGAAAAAACCCGCCGAAGCGGGTTTTTCTACATCGTGATTAGGCTGACAACTCAACCAGCAGCTTGTTCAGACGGGTCACATAAGCGGCCGGGTCTTTCAAGCTTTCGCCAGCCGCCAGAGCGGCCTGATCGAAGAGGATGTGCGACAGGTCGCCAAAACGCCCTTCGTTCTGCTCGCCGTCGAGTTTCTCGATCAGCGGGTGGCTCGGGTTGAATTCGAAAATCGGCTTCGACTCCGGCACTTTCTGTCCGCTGGCTTCGAGGATCTGGCGCATTTGCAGGCCCAGGTCCTGTTCACCGATGGCCAGAATGGCTGGCGAGTCGGTCAGACGGTGAGAGACGCGAACCTCGGCAACGGAGTCGCCCAGCGCGGTTTTCAGGCGCTCGACCAGACCTTCTTTGGACTTGGCGACTTCTTCTGCAGCTTTCTTGTCCTCTTCCGAGTCCAGGTTGCCCAGATCAAGATCACCGCGTGCCACGTCGACAAAGGTCTTGCCGTCGAATTCGCTGAGGTAGCTCATCAGCCACTCGTCGATGCGATCGGTCAGCAGCAGCACTTCGATGCCTTTCTTGCGGAAGACTTCCAGGTGCGGGCTGTTCTTGACTTGCGCGTAGGTTTCACCGGTGAGGTAGTAGATCTTGTCCTGACCTTCCTTGGCGCGCGTCAGGTAGTCAGCCAGACCGACGATCTGCTCGCCATCACCTTCGGTGGTCGATGCGAAGCGCAGCAGACCGGCAATTTTTTCCTTGTTGGCGAAATCTTCTGCCGGGCCTTCTTTCATGACCTGACCGAAGTTTTTCCAGAAGCCCTTGTATTGCTCCGGCTCGTTCTTCGCCAGTTTTTCCAGCATGTCCAGCACGCGCTTGGTCAGCGCCGACTTCATCGAGTCGATGATCGGGTCTTTCTGCAGGATTTCCCGCGACACGTTCAGCGACAGGTCGTTGGAGTCGACCACACCTTTGATGAAGCGCAGGTACAGGGGCAGGAACGACTCGGCCTGATCCATCACGAACACGCGCTGCACGTAGAGCTTCAGGCCTTTCGGCGCTTCACGCTGGTACAGGTCGAACGGCGCGCGGGCCGGCACGTACAGCAACGAGCTGTACTCGAGCTTGCCTTCGACTTTGTTGTGGCTCCAGGCCAGCGGGTTTTCGAAGTCGTGGGCGATATGCTTGTAGAACTCCTGGTATTCCTCGTCCTTCACTTCAGTGCGCGGACGGGTCCACAGGGCGCTGGCGCGGTTGACGGTTTCCCATTCAACCGCTGGTTTCTCTTCGCCCTCGGCAGCAGCCACTTCTTTCGGCAGCTCGATCGGCAGCGCGATGTGGTCGGAGTATTTCTTGATGATGTTGCGCAGACGCCAGCCATCGGCGAACTCGTCTTCACCGGACTTCAGGTGCAGGACGATGCGGGTACCACGCTCTGGCTTGTCGATAGTGGCAACTTCGAACTCGCCCTCGCCTTTCGACGACCAGTGCACGCCTTCGCTGGCAGGAGTGCCGGCGCGACGGCTGTACACATCGACTTTGTCCGCCACGATGAAGGCGGAGTAGAAGCCCACACCAAACTGGCCGATCAGGTGCGAATCTTTCTTCTGATCGCCCGAGAGATTCTTCATGAAATCGGCGGTACCGGATTTGGCGATGGTCCCCAGGTGGGTGATCACATCGTCACGGTTCATGCCGATACCGTTGTCTTCGAGGGTGACGGTCTTGGCGTCCTTGTCGAAGCTCACACGGATTTTCAGTTCAGCGCCACCTTCGAGCAATTCCGGCTTGGCCAGAGCTTCGAAGCGCAGCTTGTCGACAGCGTCAGAGGCGTTCGAGATCAATTCGCGAAGGAAGATTTCCTTGTTGGAATACAGCGAATGGATCATGAGGTGCAGCAGCTGCTTTACCTCGGTCTGGAAGCCCAGGGTTTCCTTTTGAGTTTCCACACTCATGGTCATCAAACTCCAATCAGATGGCAGTGGCCGCGACCCGGAGGGTCGGCGGCGGGTTGTTCACTGAGTTGGGGGCAGCGTTCAGGATTTCAAGGGCTCATCGATTTTGAAGTGTGCACGGGCGGTGGCGATCGGTTCGCTCTCGGTACTTTGCCAGGCCGCAATGGCGACGTTGGCCACGCGCCGGCCCTGACGGCAGACCTGACATTTGGCCCAAGTGTCGCGAAACTGCCCGGCGCGCAGGTAATCCAGGGAAAAATCGATGATCTTCGGTACCCCGGGCGCTCCGGTGAAGATCAACAAATGCAACGCGGCTGCCAGCTCCATGAATCCGGCGATCACCCCGCCATGGATCGCAGGCAATAAAGGGTTACCAATGTTGTCCTTGTTCGCCGGCAGCTTGAATAGCAGGTCATCACCGACTCGCGAGCATTCGACGCCGATCAGCCCGGCGTAGGGAATCATCTGCAGCAAAGGCGCGTAATCGCCCTGGGCGTGAGCCAGCAGCAGTTGTTGCTTCCAGTCATCGCTCATCGAAGTTCTCCTTTGATCCTGCCGCCAAATCCCTGGGTGCCTTTCAGCCCCTTGCCCATGCGCATGAACGTGCCAACAACATGGGCTATGGGTTGCTGCGGATCGTCCTGATAGGCAAAACCGCGGGCGAAGATCACATCGGTGGTGACCCGATAACACTCGGCGAAACCGTAGACGTCCTTGTTCGGCTCTGCGGCGTGCATGTAGTCGATGCGCAGGTCCAGGGTCGGGCAGACTTCGAATTCCGGGAGCACGCACAATGTGGACATGCCGCATGCGGTGTCCATCAGCGAAGTAATCGCGCCGCCGTGGATGACCCCGGTTTGCGGATTGCCAACGATTTGCGCGCTGTACGGCAGCTTCACTGTCAGCCCTTCGCTGTTGGCGCTGTGCACCGTCAAACCGAGCACCTGACAATGGCGCAGCGCGGAGAGAAAGCGTGTCGCGCGCTCAAAAACGGGGTTTTCAGCCATTTGATAATTACTCTCGTTAGAGCCTTTTGCCAGTAGTAAGCAATACGGCAAAAGTTCCACTGAAAAACAAACTTATATATCTGAACAAAATGAGGAACTTAACCTTTGGCGCTGCGCTCTTAAGGCCAGTAGTTATTTTCCATAAGGAGAAACACCCCATGCGTAAGACTTTAGCTATTGCCTTGATGTTGACCGCTTCCCTCGGTCTCGCTGCCTGCGATAAAAAATCCGAGGACAAAGCTCAAGATGCCAACCAACATGCTGAGCAAGCTCAGCAGGACATGAACAAAGCTCAGGATAAAGTGAACGACGCAGCAAAAGAAAACGCCGAAGCTGCCAAAGCTCAGGCTGAATCGAATCAAGCTGCTCAAGAAGAAGCTGCCAAGAAGCAATAATTGCGACTTGATGCAGAAAAAGAAAACCCGCCAAGTGCGGGTTTTCTTTTGCCTGTGATTTTTGGTCAGTCTTGGCTTAGAGGCTTTCTTAGAGCAATACGGTTCTAAAAGTCGGACTAATCATCAGCAACAAACTGCAGAGCAGGCCGACCAGCCACACCAGACTGCGCAGGGCTGGTTTATCCGCCAGATACAACCACACGTAAAGAATCCGCGCGATCACAAAGATGATTGCCAGAGCATCAATCAACCAGCCTTGGGTTTGCGTGGTGTGCGCCATCAGCACACCCACGGCGAAGAGGATGAACGCTTCGATGCAGTTCTGATGCGCCGCCAGCGCCCGCGCGCCATAACCAGTGAGTTGCGCCTGTTGTTGGCGCGGCAGGTGGTTGTTGTAACCGCCCTGCTCTTTCATGGCTTTACCCACCGGCATACGCGCGATGTAGATCAACAATGCACTGATAAACACACACCAGAACGGAATACTCATCAAGCGGCCTCTTTATTGGTTTCGGGCAATGGCGCCTCTGTAGGGGTATAGACCATCACATCGAGCACGTCGGAATGAAACTCGCGGCGGTACAACACTAGAACCACACCGGCACTCATCAACATGAACAACCATGGGCTGACAAACCACGCCAGCATGCTCATGCCGAAGTAGTAGGAACGCAGACCGAAGTTGAACTGGTTGGCCGCCATCGAAATCACCCGTGCCGCCCGCATTGCGAACGCCTTGCGCTCCTGCTCGGACACTTGGCGCTCGCCGATCATTGGCGCTGAGCCGACCAGCACCGCCGCAAAGTTGTACTGACGCATGCACCAACTGAACGTGAAAAACGCATAGACGAACACCAGCGCCAGGCACAGCAACTTGATCTCCGACATGCCCTGCGATGCCTGCTGCACCATCGGGATATCCGCCAGCAACGACACGGCGCGTTCGGACGCACCGAGCACGGTCAGAATACCGGCAAGAATAATCAGGGTGCTGGAGGCGAAGAACGAGGCGTTACGCTCCAGATTGCCGATAACGCTGGCGTCGGCGATGCGGTTGTCACGCAGGAGCATGCGGCGCATCCAGTCTTCGCGATACAGGTGCAACACACTGGCCAGGCACGCGGTATCGCGGGCCTTCCACGACGCATAACGGGTGTAGCCGCCCCAGCAGATGACAAACCAGAGCGCGGCCAGCAGGTGGATCAGGTTGGCTTGGATGAACGACATGCAATTCCCTGTGGAGTATGGATGCTACCTGTGGGAGCGAGCCTGCTCGCGAAAGCGGCGTATCGCACAACATTGATGGCGGCTGACACAACGCTTTCGCGAGCAGGCTCGCTCCCACATCAAGACTTCGGCAACCCTTCGACGTTAGCTCGCGGAAAAAGACACTGCCAGACGCCCATAAAAAATGCCCCGTATCGATTGATACGGGGCATTTCTGTTTAAGCGCTGAAGACCCGCTTGTGGCGGGTCAGACAACGTCAGGCAACGGCTTCGCTGCGCTTGCCCAGCAGGCGATCGCAGACCACGGCGACCACCAGGGTCATCACGCATGGCACCAGCCACGCCAGACCCTGCTCACTCAGCGGCAGGTGCGCCAGCTGCGACGGCATCCAGTCAGCCAGACCGGCGCCCTTGAGCGCGTCGATGGTGCCGAACAGGAACGACACCAGCATGACCGGGCCGAGGATCCGCCCGTGTTCATGCCAGAAGTCCTTGCAGAAGCTCAGGGCCACCAGAACGATGCACGGCGGGTAGATTGCGGTCAGTACCGGGATCGAGAACGCGATCAGCTTGGTCAGGCCCAGGTTTGACACCAGCAGCGAAAACGCGGCCAGGATGATCACCAGTGTCTTGTAGGACAGTGGCAGTACGCGACTGAAGTACTCGGCGCAGGCGCAGGTCAGACCGACCGCCGTCACCAGGCACGCCAGCGAGATCAGCACCGCGAGGAAACCGCTGCCCAGCGAACCGAAGGTGTGTTGCACGTAAGCATGCAGCACCGCCGCGCCGTTAGTGGCACCGACCGCGACTTCGTGGCTGCCGGAGCCGAGGCGGAACAGGCTGATGTACACCAGCGCCAGACCGACACCGGCGATCAGGCCGGCAATGATTGCGTAACGGGTGATCAGCGCAGGCGACTCGACGCCACGGGAGCGGATCGCGTTGACGATGACGATGCCGAAGACCAGCGCGCCGAGGGTATCCATGGTCAGGTAACCATTGATGAAGCCCTGGGAGAACGGTGCCGCGACGTATTCAGGCGTAGCCTGGCCAATATCACCGGCCGGCAAGGCGAACGCGGCGATACCGAGTACCGCCAGGGCGATGATTTTCAGCGGCGCGAGGAAACGCCCCACGGTATCGAGCAGACGGCCCGGATACAGCGAGATGAAGAACACCAGCAGGAAGTACACCGAGCTGTAGAGGAACAGCGCCAGCGGACTTTCGCCGGTCAGTGGCGCCAGACCCACTTCAAAGGAGACGGTCGCAGTCCGCGGGGTGGCGAACAACGGGCCGACCGCCAGGTAGCACGCCGCGGCGAGGACACCACCGGCGATCTTGCCAATCGGGCTGCTCAGCGCGTCCATCGCCCCGCCGACCTTGGCCAGAGCGACAACGGTGACCACCGGCAGGCCGACTGCCGTGATCAAAAAGCCCAGCGCCGCCATCCAGACGTTAGGTCCGGACTGCAGGCCGACGATAGGCGGGAAAATGATGTTGCCGGCCCCGACGAACAGGGCAAATGTCATAAAGCCCAGTGCCAGGATGTCCTGACCTTTCAAAACTTTCATTAAGGAAATACCACACTACTGAATCGGAATTTAGAGGGGGATTTCCCTTTTGGGTCAGGGAAATGCTGTCAGTCCGTATGGGGCTGACCCGTTTAGCGCGTTGCATGCCTTGTGAGCGGCAGACGCAAAAATGGCTGCTAGCCTAACGAATTTGTCTGACAAACGCACTGTTTGAGGGCGAACTATCCGATACACGACGTGTCGGTGTCGCGTTTACGCATTTAAATTTCATAAACAAAGCAAAGATCAAAAGATCGCAGCCTTCGGCAGCTCCTACACAAGATCATCTGTAGGAGCTGCCGAAGGCTGCGATCTTTTGATCTTCAGAAACAACAAAGGCCACCCGAAGGTGGCCTTTGTCTGGTGAAGCGTCAGTCAAGCACGAGGCTTACTTGACAGCCCAACCGGTCAGCTCGGCCAGGGCCTTGCCGATGTCTGCCAGCGAACGCACGGTTTTTACGCCTGCGTCTTGCAGCGCAGCGAATTTCTCGTCTGCAGTGCCTTTGCCGCCAGAGATGATTGCGCCAGCATGGCCCATGCGCTTGCCCGGAGGAGCAGTCACACCCGCGATGTAGGAAACAACCGGCTTGGTCACGTGTGCCTTGATGTAGGCAGCCGCTTCTTCTTCAGCCGAACCGCCGATCTCGCCGATCATCACGATCGCTTCGGTCTTCGGGTCTTCCTGGAACAGCTTCAGGATGTCGATGAAGTTCGAACCCGGGATCGGGTCACCACCGATGCCGACGCAAGTCGACTGACCGAAACCGGCGTCAGTGGTCTGCTTCACAGCTTCGTAGGTCAGGGTGCCGGAACGCGAAACGATACCGACCTTGCCTGGCAAGTGAATGTGACCTGGCATGATGCCAATCTTGCATTCGCCTGGAGTGATCACGCCTGGGCAGTTAGGGCCGATCAGGGTAACACCCAGCTCGTCGCACTTAACTTTAGCGTCCAGCATGTCCAGGGTAGGAATGCCTTCGGTGATGCAGACGATCAGCTTGATGCCGCCGAACGCCGCTTCCAGGATCGAGTCCTTGCAGAAAGGAGCCGGAACGTAGATCACGCTGGCGGTAGCGCCAGTGGCTGCGACTGCGTCTTTAACGGTGTTGAACACTGGCAGACCCAGGTGCTCGGTGCCGCCTTTGCCCGGAGTTACACCACCAACCATCTTGGTGCCGTATTCGATGGCTTGCTGGGTGTGGAAACTACCTTGCGAACCGGTAATACCCTGGCAGATAACTTTGGTGTCTTTATTGATCAGGACGCTCATTATTTGCCCTCCGCAGCTTTGACAACTTGTTGAGCAGCGTCGGTCAGGCTGGTAGCAGCGATGATGTTCAAACCGCTTTCTGCCAGTACTTTAGCGCCCAGCTCAGCGTTGTTGCCTTCAAGGCGAACAACAACCGGGATTTTCACGCCGACTTCTTTCACGGCGCCGATGATGCCTTCGGCAATCATGTCGCAGCGAACGATGCCACCGAAGATGTTGACCAGTACTGCAGCGACGTTGGTGTCGGACAGGATGATCTTGAAGGCTTCGGTCACGCGCTCTTTGGTAGCACCACCACCTACGTCGAGGAAGTTGGCTGGCTTGCCGCCGTGCAGGTTGACGATGTCCATGGTACCCATGGCCAGGCCGGCACCGTTGACCATGCAGCCGATGTTGCCTTCCAGGGCTACGTAGTTCAGTTCGAACTTGGCAGCGTGCGCTTCGCGCGGATCGTCTTGCGACGGATCGTGGAAAGTCTTCAGCTTAGGCTGACGGTACATGGCGTTGGCGTCGATGTTGATCTTGGCGTCCAGGCAGTGCAGATCGCCGTCAGCCTTGATCACCAGCGGGTTCACTTCCAGCAGGGCCAGATCGTGATCCTGGAACAGTTTGGCCAGACCGACGAAGATCTTGGCGAACTGGGCAACTTGCTTGCCTTCCAGACCCAGTTGGAACGCCAGCTCGCGACCCTGGAATGGCTGAGCGCCAACCAGTGGATCGATAGTGGCTTTCAGAATTTTTTCTGGAGTGTCGTGAGCGATTTTCTCGATGTCCACGCCACCTTCGGTGGAAGCCATGAACACGATGCGACGGCTCGAACGGTCAACGACAGCGCCCAGGTACAGCTCTTTAGCGATATCAGTGCACGATTCAACCAGGATCTTGGTGACTGGCTGACCATTGGCGTCAGTCTGGTAAGTCACCAGACGCTTGCCCAGCCACTGCTGTGCGAAGGCCTTGGCGTCTTCTTTGTTGCGAACCAGCTTGACGCCGCCCGCTTTACCGCGACCACCGGCGTGGACCTGGGCTTTGACAACCCACTCGCTGCCGCCGATTTTGTCGCAAGCTTCTGCTGCTGCTTCCGGGGTGTCTACTGCGTAACCAGTGGAAACTGGCAGGCCGTATTCAGCGAACAGCTGCTTACCCTGATACTCGTGAAGATTCATGCTTTTTACCGTCTTCGTTAGGTACTGCGCATTCGGCGCTGCGCTCTTGATGAGTGCCGCGCCACCTGTGACTGCTGCTTGCGTAGCCTTCCGGTTACCCGATTCAGCTACGCAAGACTGCGTCCAGCGGACATTCCGCGGTGAGACTTGCTCGCAAGGCTCACGACGGGCCGTTACCGCCGTGGTTTCTTATTGTGTGTCTTAACGCTTCTTGCGGTTGGCAATGTGGATGGCGCCGCCATTCACCGCCAGAGCAGCTTCGTGCAAGGCTTCAGACAGGGTCGGATGGGAGAAAACCATCATGCCCAGGTCTTCAGCGCTGGTGCCGAATTCCATACCGATCGCGCCCTGCTGAACCAGTTCTGCAGCGCTCGGGCCAATCACGTGCACGCCCAATACGCGGTCAGTCTTGGCATCAGCGATGACCTTGACGAAACCACCGGTATCGTTGGCGGCCATGGCACGGCCGGAAGCGGCGAACGGGAAGGTGCCGACGTTAACTTCAACGCCTTCGGCTTTCAAGGCCTGCTCGGTTTTGCCAACCCACGCGATTTCCGGGTGAGTATAAATAACCGATGGGATCAGGTCATAGTTCATCTGGGCTTTGTGGCCCTTGATGCGCTCGACAACCATGATGCCCTCTTCCGAGGCCTTGTGCGCCAGCATCATGCCGCGCACCACGTCACCGATGGCGTAGACGCCCGGTACGGTGGTGGCGCAGTGATCGTCAACGTGCACGAAACCGCGCTCGTCCAGGGTCACGCCGCTGTCGGCAGCCAGCAGATCAGTGGTCACCGGACGGCGACCAACGGCTACGATCAGCTTGTCGAAAGTGATGGTCTGTTCGCCGTTGGCATCGGTGTAGTTAACAACGACTTCGTCGCCGTTCACTTTCGAACCGGTCACGCGAGCGCCCAGCTTGATGTCCAGACCCTGTTTGGTCAGAGTTTTCAGCGCTTCCTTGGAAACAGCGGTGTCGGCTGCCATCAGGAAAGTGTCCAGGGCTTCCAGGACAGTCACTTCTGCACCCAGACGCGACCACACCGAACCCAGTTCCAGACCGATCACGCCAGCGCCGATCACGCCCAGACGCTTAGGTACGGCCTGGAACTCCAGAGCGCCAGTCGAATCGACGATGACTTTCTGATCGACCGGAGCCGGTGGAATGTCGATCGGACGCGAACCTGGGGCCAGGATGACGTTTTCGGCTTCGATGACTTCAACCGAACCGTCCGGCTTGGTGACTTCGACCTTCTTGCCAGCCAGCAGCTTGCCGTGGCCCTGGATCGAAGTAACGCCGTTAGCCTTGAACAGGGTGGCAACGCCGCCAGTCAGGTTCTTGACGATGCCAGCCTTGCGGCCAACCATCGCAGCGACGTCCATTTTGACTTCGCCGGTCGAGATACCGTGAACGTTGAAGCTCTCTTTGGCTTCCTTGTACTTCCAGGAGCTGTCCAGCAGCGCCTTGGACGGAATGCAGCCGACGTTCAGGCAAGTACCGCCGAGGGCCTGTTTGCCTTCAGCGTCGGTGTACTTCTCGATGCAGGCAGTGGTGAGCCCCAGCTGCGCGGCCTTGATGGCAGCTACATAGCCGCCAGGGCCGGCACCGATCACTACTACGTCAAATTTCTGCGACATTCAAAAAATCCTCTTTAGCGAAAAGCTTCAAGCCGCGCGCTGCGGGCCGTACCGTCGTTGCCGACGATACGCCACCCGCAGCGCATGGCTGCTTCTATCAGATATCCAGCAACAGACGAGCCGGATCTTCCAGCAGGTTCTTGATGGTCACCAGGAAGGTTACAGCTTCTTTGCCATCGATCAGACGGTGATCGTAGGACAGTGCCAGGTACATCATCGGACGGATCACGACCTGACCGTTGATGGCCATAGGACGCTGGATGATGTTGTGCATGCCCAGAATCGCTGCCTGCGGCGGGTTGACGATCGGAGTCGACATCATCGAGCCGAAGGTACCACCGTTGGTGATGGTGAAGGTACCACCGGTCATCTCTTCCATCGACAGTTTGCCGTCACGGGCTTTTTTGCCGAATGTGGCGATGCCGCCTTCGATTTCAGCCAGGCTCATCAGCTCGGCGTTACGCAGAACCGGAACAACCAGACCACGGTCGCTGGAAACGGCAACACCGATGTCGGCGTAGCCGTGGTAAACGATGTCTGCGCCGTCGATCGAAGCGTTGACCGCCGGGAAGCGTTTCAGCGCTTCGGTGGCCGCCTTGACGAAGAACGACATGAAGCCCAGGCGTACGCCGTTGTGGGACTTCTCGAACAGGTCCTTGTACTTCGAACGCAGGGCCATGACTTCGGTCATGTCGACTTCGTTGAACGTGGTCAGCATCGCCATGTTCGACTGGGCTTCTACCAGACGCTCGGCAACCTTGGCACGCAGACGGGTCATCGGCACACGTTTTTCAACGCGGTCACCAGCAGCGAATACCGGCGCAGCGGCAGCCGGAGCAGCAGCCTTGGCAGGTGCAGCAGCCGGAGCGGCTTTCTTCGCGGCAACAGCAGCCACCACGTCTTCCTTGGTCACACGACCGCCTTTGCCGGTGCCGGCAACGGAAGCGATGTTGATGCCGTTTTCTTCAGCCAGCTTGCGCGCAGCCGGAGCAGCAACAGGATCGTCTTCGCCTTCGGCAGCAGCCGGGGCAGCGGCAGCAGCAGCCGGAGCAGCAGCGGCGGCTGGAGCAGCGGCAGCAGCGCCGCCTTCAACGATGGAGCCCAGGACTTCGTCGGACAGAACGGTGTCGCCTTCGTTCTTGACGATTGCGCCCAGCACGCCGTCGGCGGTAGCCAGCACTTCCAGTACGACTTTGTCGGTTTCGATGTCGACGATCAGTTCGTCACGCTTGACGGCGTCGCCCGGTTGTTTGTGCCAGGTGGCAACGGTGCCATCGGCAACCGATTCCGGGAAAGTGGGGGCTTTGATCTCGATAGCCATTATCTGTGGTTCCTTAAATTCGGTTTCAGGTGCGCGAAGGCGTTAAACGGTAAACGCGTCTTGCAGCAGTTTTTCCTGCTGCTCGGCGTGCATCGATGCGTAACCACATGCAGGTGCAGCAGAAGCCTCACGGCCCGCGTACTCGAGTACGAGAGATTTGTTGAGGTTACCGATGCTGCGACGCAGGTGGTGCTGGCTGCAGTACCAGGCGCCCTGGTTCATTGGCTCTTCCTGACACCAGACGGCCGCTTTGGCGTTGGTGTAAGGCGCCAGGACTTCTTTCAAGTCGTCCTCAGGGAATGGATACAGCTGCTCGATACGCACGATGGCGATATCGTCACGGCCTTCGGCACGACGTTTTTCCAGCAGGTCGTAGTAGACCTTGCCGCTACACAGAACAACACGCTCGACCTTTTTCGGGTCCAGGGCGTCGATTTCCGGGATCACGGTCTGGAACGAACCTTCGGCCAGATCTTCCAGGGTCGAGATGGCCAGTTTGTGGCGCAGCAACGACTTTGGAGTCAGAACGACCAATGGCTTGCGCAGCGGGCGAATCACCTGACGGCGCAGCAAGTGGTAGATCTGCGCCGGAGTGGTCGGCATGCACACCTGAATGTTGTGCTCGGCGCACAGTTGCAGATAACGCTCAAGACGTGCCGAGCTGTGCTCAGGACCCTGACCTTCGTAGCCGTGCGGCAACAGCATGGTCAGACCGCAGAGACGACCCCACTTGTGTTCGCCGCTGGTGATGAACTGGTCGATAACAACCTGTGCACCGTTGGCGAAGTCGCCGAACTGGGCTTCCCAGATCACCAGCGCGTTTGGCGTGGTGGTCGAGTAGCCGTATTCGAAGGCCAGTACCGCTTCTTCCGACAGGAACGAGTCGTACAGGTCAAAGCGTGGCTGACCTTCGTACAGGTGCTTCAGCGGAATGTAGGTGCCGGCGTCTTTCTGGTTGTGCAGCACAGCGTGACGGTGCGAGAACGTACCGCGACCGATGTCCTGACCGGTCATGCGGATCGGGTGACCTTCGAACGCCAGGGTCGCGTACGCCATGGTTTCGGCGTAACCCCAGTTGATCGGCAGGCCGCCGGCTTGCATCTTCTGACGGTCTTCGTAGATCTTCGCAACCTGACGCTGAACCACGAAGCCTTCCGGAATTTCCAGCAGCTTGGCGGACAGTTCCTGCAGGGTCTTCAGGTCGAAACGCGTGTCGTGACGCGCAGTCCAGGCGTGGCCCAGGTACGGACGCCAGTCCACGAACAGCTCTTTGTTCGGCTCTTTGACCAGCGATTTCACCACGTGCAGACCGTTGTCCAGCGCGTTGCGGTACTCGTCGACTTTCGCCTGTACACGCTCTGCGTCGAGCACACCGGCCTGAGTCAGACGATCAGCGTACAGCTCACGGGTGGTGCGCTGCTTGGTGATCTGCTGATACATCAGCGGCTGGGTGCCGCTTGGCTCGTCGGCCTCGTTGTGGCCGCGACGACGGTAGCAGACCAGGTCGATCACCACGTCACGCTTGAACTGCATGCGATAGTCGATGGCCAGCTGAGTGACGAACAGCACGGCTTCCGGATCATCCCCATTCACATGGAGGATCGGCGCCTGGATCATCTTCGCAACGTCGGTGGCGTACTCGGTGGAACGCGAGTCCAGCGGGTTGCTGATGGTGAAACCGACCTGGTTG
The DNA here is from genome assembly GCF_055760375.1 of Pseudomonas sp. m6p. Taxonomy (NCBI): domain Bacteria; kingdom Pseudomonadati; phylum Pseudomonadota; class Gammaproteobacteria; order Pseudomonadales; family Pseudomonadaceae; genus Pseudomonas; species Pseudomonas sp. m6p. The sequence goes on along the minus strand of NZ_CM147084.1, from coordinate 1,030,713 downwards.
TTGATCACGATGTGCACGGTACCGCCGGTCTTGAAACCGCGGGTCTGCGACATCTGGAAGGTTTCCATGACCACGCCCTGACCTGCGAATGCAGCGTCACCGTGGATGGAGATCGGCAGAACCTTCTCACCGGTCGGGTCGTTACGACGATCCTGACGGGCGCGAACCGAACCTTCTACCACCGGGGAAACGATTTCCAGGTGGGACGGGTTGAACGCCATGGCCAGGTGAACTTCACCGCCGGCGGTCATCACGTTGGACGAGAAGCCCTGGTGGTATTTAACGTCACCGGAACCCAGCTCGACCTTCTTCTTGCCTTCGAACTCGTCGAACAGCTCGCGCGGGTTCTTGCCGAAGGTGTTGACCAGCACGTTCAGACGGCCACGGTGGGCCATGCCGATGACGACTTCCTTGGTGCCGTAGGAACCGGAACGCTGGATCAGTTCGTCGAGCATCGGAATCAGGCTTTCGCCGCCTTCCAGACCGAAACGCTTGGTGCCCGGGTATTTGGTGCCCAGGTATTTTTCCAGGCCTTCACCGGCCGTCACGCGCTCAAGCAGGTGGCTCTTGATGTCAGCGGAGTACGTCGGACGACCGCGCACGCTTTCCAGACGCTGCTGGAACCACTGGCGCTGCTCGGAATCGGTGATGTGCGTAAATTCAGCGCCGATGGTGCGGCAATATGTCTGCTGCAACGCTTCGTGAATTTCGCGTAGGCTCGCTTCCTCTTTGCCGATGAACAGGTCGCCGGCACGGAAGGTCGTATCAAGATCGGCATTGGTCAAGCCGTAATGATTGATCGACAGGTCTGCAGGTGCAGGACGCTGCCACAGCCCCAGCGGGTCAAGCTGGGCTGCCTGGTGGCCACGCATACGGTAGGCCTGGATCAATCGCAGCACTTCAACTTGCTTCTTCTCGTGCTCACTGCTCACGCTCCCGGCGGAAACCGGTTGAGCGCGGCGCTGGTTCTTTGCCAGCAGCACGAAATGATCGCGAATTGTGGAGTGCGAAACATCAGTGGCAGAGCTGCCGTCGGCAGGCAGCTTCTGAAAGTAGGTGCGCCACTCTTCTGGCACAGCGTTAGGGTCGTGCAGGTAGAGCTCATAAAGCTCTTCCACATAGGCAGCGTTTCCACCTGAAAGGTAGGCGCTGTTCCACATGCGCTGCATCACGCTTTCTTGCATGCTTGGTCACCCTCGGTTAGGGGAACACCATCGGCGTCAATACCGAGCAAACTTGCAGAAGTCCGAATGCAGCGACCAAAACAAGCCACTTAGGATCACGCTGATAGTCCGGGTACCAGCCCGGATGCCCCTGCTTGTCTCATTTCTTCAAAATAAGAGCGGCAGCTTGTGGCTACTGCTCTGGTTATAGCCATGACGCGGGTTGAAGCCCGCGCCACAGCCTCTTCGTTACAGCGGTTCTACGGTTACAGCAGCTGAATCACACGCCGCTCGAAAGCAGCATGTTACGGATGTGACCGATGGCCTTAGTCGGGTTCAGGCCTTTCGGACATACGTTGACGCAGTTCATGATGCCCCGGCAGCGGAAAACGCTGAACGGGTCATCGAGCGAAGCCAGACGCTCGGACGTCTTGGTGTCGCGGCTGTCTGCCAGGAAGCGGTACGCTTGCAGCAGGGCCGCTGGACCCAGGAACTTGTCCGGGTTCCACCAGAAGGACGGGCACGAGGTCGAGCAGCAGGCGCACAGGATGCACTCGTACAGACCGTCGAGCTTTTCACGCTCTTCAGGGGACTGCAGACGCTCGATGGCCGGAGCCGGCGTGTCGTTCTGCAGGTAAGGCTTAACCTTCTCGTATTGCTTGTAGAAGATGCTCATATCGACAACCAGGTCACGGATAACCGGCAAACCTGGCAGCGGACGAACGATCAACTTGTTGCCTTTTACGACAGCGGACAGCGGCGTGATGCACGCCAGACCGTTCTTGCCGTTGATGTTCATGCCGTCGGAGCCGCAGACACCTTCACGGCAAGAGCGACGATAGGAGAAACCCTCGTCCTGCTCTTTGATCAGGGCCAGCACGTCCAGCACCATCAGGTCTTTACCACCGGTATCGACCTGGAATTCCTGCATGAACGGCGCAGCGTCCTGATCAGGGTTGTAGCGATAAACACTGACTTGCAACATGGCGATCACCCTTAATAAGTCCGGACTTTAGGTTCGAAAGTCGGAACAGTCTTCGGCGAGAAGTTTACGGCACGCTTGGCGACGCGTTTCTCACCCGGGAAGTACAGGGTGTGGCACAGCCAGTTTTCGTCGTCACGGTCTTCGAAGTCTTCACGGGCGTGAGCGCCGCGGGACTCTTTACGTACTTCGGCCGCGATGGCGGTAGCTTCAGCCACTTCCAGCAGGTTTTGCAGTTCCAGAGCTTCGATACGCGCAGTGTTGAACGCTTGCGACTTATCGTTGATCTTCACATTGGCGATGCGCTTGCGCAGATCGGCCAGCTGAGCGATACCCTTCTGCATGTATTCGCCAGTACGGAATACGCCGAAGTAGTTCTGCATGCAGCTTTGCAGCTCGCGACGCAGGGTTGCCACGTCTTCGCCATCGGTACGGCCGTTCAGCGCGTTCAGACGCGACAGGGCTGCTTCGATGTCGGCTTCGGTAGCGTCGTCGTATTCGATGCCGTCGGTCAGCGCCTTCTCCAGGTGCAGGCCGGCAGCGCGGCCGAATACCACCAGGTCGAGCAGCGAGTTGCCGCCCAGACGGTTGGCACCGTGTACCGATACGCAAGCCACTTCACCTACGGCGAACAGGCCAGGAATGATCTGGTCCACGCCTTCGGCGTTCTGGGTGATCGCCTGACCATGAATGTTGGTGGCAACGCCGCCCATCATGTAGTGGCAGGTCGGAACAACCGGAACCGGCGCAACCACCGGGTCAACGTGTGCGAAAGTCTTCGACAGTTCGCAGATGCCTGGCAGACGGCTGTGCAGCACTTCCTCGCCCAAGTGGTCGAGTTTGAGCATTACGTGGTCGCCATTCGGACCGCAACCGTTACCGGCGATGATTTCTTTAACCATCGAACGGGCAACCACGTCACGACCAGCCAGGTCTTTCGCGTTCGGAGCATAACGCTCCATGAAACGCTCGCCGTGCTTGTTGATCAGGTAACCACCTTCACCACGGCAGCCTTCTGTAACCAGTACACCGGCGCCGGCGATGCCGGTCGGGTGGAACTGCCACATTTCGATGTCTTGTACCGGTACGCCAGCACGCAGAGCCATGCCAACGCCGTCACCGGTGTTGATCAGGGCGTTGGTGGTGGAGGCGTAGATACGACCGGCACCGCCAGTGGCCAGTACGGTGGCCTTGGCACGGATGTACGAAGTTTCGCCGGTTTCGATGCAGATCGCGATCACACCGACGAACTCGCCTTCCTGGTTTTTCACCAGGTCGACAGCGTAGTACTCGTTCAGGAACGTGGTACCGGCTTTCAGGTTGCCCTGATAAAGGGTGTGCAGCAGCGCGTGCCCGGTACGGTCGGATGCTGCGCAGGTGCGAGCAGCCTGGCCGCCCTTACCGTAGTCCTTGGACTGACCACCGAATGGACGCTGGTAGATACGGCCTTGCTCGGTACGCGAGAACGGCAGACCCATGTGGTCCAGTTCGAAAACGGCAGCCGGGCCTTCCTGACACATGTATTCGATAGCGTCCTGGTCACCGATGTAGTCGGAACCCTTGACGGTATCGTACATGTGCCAGCGCCAGTCATCGTTCGGGTCAGCGGACGCGATCGCGCAGGTGATGCCGCCCTGGGCGGATACAGTGTGCGAACGGGTCGGGAAAACCTTGGTGATCACCGCAGTCTTGTGACCGCCCTGTGCCAGCTGCAGCGCAGCGCGCATGCCAGCACCGCCACCACCAATAATGATGGCGTCGAAAGAAATCGTTGGAATGTTAGCCATGACTCAGATACCCCAGAGAATCTGCACACCCCAGACGAAGTAAGCGAACATCGCAACGCCGCATACTGCCTGGAAAAGGAAACGTATAGCCGTCGCGGACTTGCCGAACGCCATTGGCGTCAGGTAGTCAGTCGCGATGGTCCACATGCCGACCCAGGCGTGAGCGCCGAGAGCAACAAGGGCCAGGAGGCTGAAAATACGCATCCCGTTGTGGGCGAACAGTTCATGCCACTGGGCGTACTCGAGGCCTGGGTGGGCCACGACGTATCCGATCAGAAAGATGAAGTAAGCCGCGAGAACGACCGCCGACACACGTTGCGCCATCCAGTCATAGAGGCCCGAACGCGAGAGGTTCGTGACGTTAGTTACCATATCCAGACTCCTGCCAGAACGATTACCACCACGGAAACGGCGATAACGATTTTCGAGCCCAGCTTGCCGCCTTCCAGCGTCTCACCGATGCCCATATCCATGATCAAATGGCGCACACCGGCTACCAGGTGATACAGCAGAGCGGACAGGATGCCCCAAATCACTAGCTTGGCTAGCGGACTGGTCAGACACGCCTTCACCTGACCGAAGCCTTCCTCGGAGCTCAGCGACTTGTCCAATGCGTAAAGCATGATGGCAAGGCACACGAAGAGGATGACACCGGAGATACGGTGAAGAATGGACGTGTAAGCAGTGACTGGGAGTTTGATGGTCCTTAGGTCTAGGTTTACAGGTCGTTGGCTTTTCACGGCTTTTTTTTCACACTGAAGAGCCCCTAACAATCAGGGCAAAGTTGTTGGGGAGTGCACTGGTCAGGTAACCACCACCCAGGGATGCGACCCCCAATGAAAGCAAGCCCAAAAGCCCTTGGCGGTCGGTGGCCGAGTATAGACAGTTAGGCTACTAATGACAACGCAATCACCTACCCCAAATAGCTGATTGCACAAGTCGTATAAAAGGCGTAAATGGCAGTCAATTTCGAGGAAAAAGTGCGCTTAAAGCCTTCTGGAGCAAGACTTTAGGCAAATTGACATTCGAATTTATCTCACTATAGTGGTGCGGGCCCTGCGTGGGGGGTCTGTCTGATGGTTCAAGCATAAATAGGAGGCCACATGGCTGACAAAAAAGCGCAGTTGATCATCGAGGGCGCAGCCCCCGTCGAGCTGCCCATTTTAACCGGCACCGTTGGTCCCGATGTAATCGATGTTCGGGGCCTGACGGCCACGGGCCGCTTCACTTTCGACCCGGGTTTCATGTCGACCGCCTCGTGCGAATCGAAGATCACCTATATCGACGGTGACAACGGCATTCTGTTGCACCGCGGCTACCCGATCGAACAGCTGGCTGAAAAGTCGGACTACCTGGAAACCTGCTACCTGCTGCTCAACGGCGAACTGCCGACCGCAGAACAGAAGGCCCAGTTCGTCAGCACCGTGAAAAACCACACCATGGTTCACGAGCAGCTGAAAACCTTCTTCAACGGCTTCCGTCGCGACGCCCACCCGATGGCCGTCATGTGCGGCGTAGTCGGCGCCCTTTCGGCCTTCTACCACGACTCCCTGGACATCAATAACCCGCAGCATCGCGAAATCTCCGCGATCCGTCTGGTTGCCAAGATGCCGACCCTGGCAGCGATGGTTTACAAGTACTCCATGGGCCAACCCATGATGTACCCGCGCAACGACCTGACGTACGCGGAAAACTTCCTGCACATGATGTTCAACACCCCGTGCGAGATCAAACCGATCAGCCCGGTACTCGCCAAGGCCATGGACCGGATCTTCATCCTCCACGCCGACCACGAGCAGAACGCATCGACCTCCACCGTGCGCCTGGCAGGCTCTTCGGGTGCCAACCCGTTCGCTTGTATCGCCGCCGGCATCGCCGCACTGTGGGGCCCTGCCCACGGCGGTGCGAACGAAGCCGTTCTGACCATGCTTGACGAGATTGGCGATGTGTCCAACATCGACAAGTTCATCGCCAAGGCCAAGGACAAGAACGACCCGTTCAAGCTGATGGGCTTCGGTCACCGCGTTTACAAGAACCGCGACCCTCGCGCGACTGTGATGAAGCAGACCTGCGACGAAGTGCTGAAAGAACTGGGCATCAACAACGATCCGCAACTCGAACTGGCCATGCGCCTGGAAGAGATCGCCCTGACCGACCCGTACTTCATCGAACGCTCGCTGTACCCGAACGTCGACTTCTACTCGGGGATCATCCTCAAGGCGATCGGCATTCCGACCAGCATGTTCACCGTGATCTTCGCCCTGGCACGTACTGTCGGCTGGATTTCGCACTGGAAAGAAATGCTCTCCAGCCCGTACAAGATTGGCCGTCCGCGCCAGTTGTACACTGGCTATGAGTCGCGTGATATCACCAAGCTGGAAGACCGCAAATAAGGCTTGTCTTGCGATAACGTCTTGAAGTTGTATCGGGAACGGCCTCTATTTATATAGAGGCCGTTTTTGTTTGTGGGGTCGCAGCGGCCTGGGGGCCGACTGGCTTTTGGGCATTTGTGGGCATATCCGTTGCTGCGAGTGCTGCCGCTGGCGGTTTCGCTCTTACAGCGAGTCACCTTTTCCAGACGCCGAAAAGGTAACCCAAAAGGCTTTGCCCCGGCGTACGGCACTTCGCTTAGGCTCAGCGTTCCCTCGCTACGGTGCCCATCCGGGGGCATCGCCTACGGTTTGCTTCGCTGCACCTCCTTTCGATGTATGCGGCTTCGCCGCACGGCGCTGCGCGCCTAACCCCCTGATGGACACCTACGCTCGGCCTGCCGAAGGGGCTTAAGATCAAAAGCCAAAGCCAAAGCCAAAGCAGATCAAAAGATCACAGCCTTCGGCAGTTCCTACAGGGGATTGGGTGTTTTCAGTTGGAATTTGGTCGGCTGTCAGGCCGCCTTCGCGAGCAAGCTCGCTCCCACAGAAGCGCCAAAGCCAAGCGCTAGCTTTTCACCACTCAACACGATGAGCGTTAGCTCGAGTACCGCTTTTGATCTGAGGGCCCGTCGGCAGGCTGAGTGGAGGGATTTATCCGGGGGTGGGAGCGCAGCGACCGTTTGGCGCAGCCAAACACAGCGAGAGGAGGTGCAGCGAAGCAAACCGTAGGCGCTGCCCCCCGGATGAATCCCGGAGCGAAGGAACCCGAGCCCAAGCGAGGGCCGAACGTCAGGGTAAAGCCTTTTTGGTTACTTTTGAGGCGTTTGTCAAAAGTGACCCGCCGTAAGGGCGGAACCCTAGGAGGCCGTTACCGCAGCAACGGATATGTACCCCATCCCCCACAAAAAAACACAACCCGCTCGATAACCGCCCACAAAAAAATGCCCCGATCTCTCAACCAGGGCATTCCACTCAAACCATGTAACCAGATCTTAGTGCGAAACCGCCCCACTCGCCCCCAACCCCGTCTGCGAACGCACAAACTGCGGGAAGAACAGCGCCCGCTCGTTCTCGGCCGCCGCCGACTTGTCGGTGATCGAGAAGAACCAGATACCGATGAACGCAATGATCATCGAAAACAACGCCGGGTACTCGTAAGGGAAGATCGCCTTCTCATGATGCAGAATCTGCACCCAGATGGTCGGGCCGAGGATCATCAGACCCACCGCACTCACCAGCCCCAACCAGCCACCGACCATCGCGCCGCGGGTCGTCAGCTTCTTCCAGTACATCGAAAGCAACAGCACCGGGAAGTTGCAGCTCGCTGCAATCGAGAACGCCAGGCCGACCATGAACGCGATGTTCTGGCTTTCGAACAGGATGCCCAGACCAATCGCCAGCACACCCAGGGCGATGGTGGTGATCTTCGACACGCGAATCTCATCCTTGTCGTTGGCCTTGCCCTTCTTGATCACACTGGCATACAGGTCGTGCGACACCGCCGAAGCACCGGCCAGAGTCAGACCGGCCACCACCGCCAGAATGGTCGCGAACGCCACCGCCGAGATGAAGCCGAGGAAGATACTGCCACCCACTGCGTCAGCCAGGTGCACCGCCGCCATGTTGTTGCCGCCGAGCAGAGCGCCCGCTGCATCCTTGAAGGCCGGGTTGGTGCTGACCAGCAGGATCGCGCCGAAGCCGATGATGAAGGTCAGGATGTAGAAGTAGCCAATGAAGCCGGTGGCATACAGCACGCTCTTGCGCGCTTCTTTCGCGTCACTCACGGTGAAGAAGCGCATCAGGATGTGTGGCAGACCAGCGGTACCGAACATCAGGGCCAGACCGAGGGAGAACGCCGAAATCGGGTCTTTCACCAGGCCGCCCGGGCTCATGATCGCCTCACCTTTGGGGTGAACCTTGATCGCCTCGGAGAACAGCATGTTGAAGTCGAAGTTGACGTGCTTCATCACCATCAGCGCCATGAACGAAGCACCGGACAGCAACAGCACCGCCTTGATGATCTGCACCCAAGTGGTCGCCAGCATGCCGCCGAACAGCACGTAGAGGCACATCAGGATACCGACCAGAATCACCGCCACGTAGTAGTCGAGGCCGAACAGCAGCTGGATCAGCTTGCCGGCACCGACCATTTGCGCGATCAGGTAGAACGCCACCACCACCAGCGAACCGCAGGCAGACAGCGTGCGGATCTGGGTTTGCCCGAGGCGGTAGGACGCCACGTCGGCAAAGGTGTATTTACCCAGGTTACGCAGACGCTCGGCGATCAGGAACAGAATGATCGGCCAGCCCACCAGGAAGCCGATCGAGTAGATCAGGCCATCGTAGCCAGAGGTGAACACCAGCGCGGAAATCCCCAGGAAGGACGCCGCCGACATGTAGTCGCCGGCAATCGCCAGACCATTCTGGAAACCGGTGATCTTGCCGCCCGCCGCATAGTAGTCAGCGGCCGACTTGTTGCGCTTGGACGCCCAGTAGGTGATGCACAAGGTCGCACCGACGAACACCACGAACATGGCGATCGCGGAAACGTTGAGCGGTTGTTTGTGGACTTCGCCGGTCAAGGCGTCAGCGGCCCAGACGGCTGGAGCGAACGCTGCGATGCTCAAAAGAGCCAGTAGACGCCGGATCATTGCTGAGCCTCCTTGAGAATCGCATTGTTCAGGTCGTCAAACTCGCCATTGGCGCGTCGCACGTAGATACCGGTCAGGACGAAGGCCGAGACAATCAGCCCGACACCGATCGGAATGCCCCAGGTAATCGAAGACCCGGGGCTGAGTTTCGCTCCGAGCACTTGCGGCCCGTAAGCAATCAACAGAATGAATCCGGAATACAGCCCGAGCATGATCGCCGAGAGTATCCAGGCGAATTTTTCTCTTTTTCTCACCAGCTCCTTGAAGCGCGGGCTGTTTTGAATCGAGAGGTAAATGCTGTCGTTCATTGTTTTTATCCTCGCAGCACAGATTATTGTTGGAACGTATCCACTGTATGCGGCTGCGGAACGGCTTCCAGACGACCTTAGTATTAGAACGACATGACGTTTTCGCCAATTTTCAGCACACAAAAAAAACTGTGGGAGCGAGCCTGCTCGCGAAAGCGTCAGATCAGTCGAAATATGTATCAACTGACAGATCGCATTCGCGAGCAGGCTCGCTCCCACAGTGGGGTACGGCGGTGTTGCTTTTATTTGGTCCAGTCAGCCACGCGGTCCGGGTGCTTGGCGACCCAATCCTTGGCCGCCGCGTCAGGCTTGGCGCCGTCCTGGATGGCCAGCATGACTTCGCCGATCTCGTCTTTCGACGCCCACTGGAAGTTTTTCAGGAACTTGGCCACTTCCGGTGCCTTGGTAGCCAGTTCTTTGCTACCGATGCTGTTTACGGTTTCAGCCGCGCCATACACGCCTTTCGGGTCGTCAAGGAAGCGCAGTTTCCACTTGGCGAACATCCAGTGCGGCACCCAACCGGTGACGGCAATCGATTCGTTCTTCTTCTCGGCACGGGTCAGCTCGGCAATCATGCCGGCGCCAGAACTGGCCTTGAGGGTGTATTTGTCCAGGCCGTAATCCTTGATCGCCTGATCGGTCTTGAGCATCACGCCCGAGCCGGCGTCGATGCCGACGATGCGGTTCTTGAAGCTGTCATCGGTCTTGAGGTCTTCGATCGATTTCGCCTTGACGTACTCCGGCACAATCAGGCCGATTTTCGCATCCTTGAAGTTCGGGCCGTAATCGACGACCAGATCCTTGTTCTTCGTCCAGTATTCGCCATGGGTCACCGGCAACCAGGCCGATAGCATCGCATCGAGTTTGCCGGTGGCCACGCCCTGCCACATGATCCCGGTGGCGACGGCTTGCAGCTTCACGTCGTAGCCGAGTTTCTGCTTGATCACCTCGGCCGCCACGTGGGTGGTCGCGACGCTGTCGGACCAGCCGTCAACGTAACCGATGTTCAGGGTCTGTTTTTCAGCGCTGGCGAATGTGGAACTCATCGCAAGCACCAGAGCGGCACCTGCGCCTAAAAGTCGTCGCATCTTCATCGTTTACTTCCCCGAAATGCTGCGCCCGACGGATGCCGGGCATCGTCAACGTATTGTTATGGTGCACAGCGCCCCCATCACGCCTGACCGTAAACTCGTCCGAACATCAGTCGTCTTTTCTATAAGGGTACTGACGCTTTCGATCATCGGCCTGACGCCAAACGCGACCTGCTCTGTCAGCGACCTCAATACACCGAGAAACGACATCAGAAGGCCATTAATCACCTCTGAATAATTGGCGCCAGACAATCCGCCCGAACTTTGCATGTGCAAATCATGCAGGCCACCAACCCGCGGATAAATGCAGGTAACATGCGTCGCTTTGCAGCCACTCGGCCTGACCATGTCCGCGACCTCCCGCTTCCCGCTTGTTCCTTATCTCTTTGCCTGCCTGCTCGGCCTGTTGGCCCTCGGTGGCTTCTGGTACGGCCTCGGCAAACCGGTGATTCTGCCGGATGCCGCGACCCCGACGCACAAATTGCAATGCGCCTCCTACACGCCGTTCGACAAGGATCAGTCGCCGTTCGACGTGCCGTTCAAACTGCGCCCGGAACGCATGGACGCCGACCTCGCCCTGCTGGCGACGCGCTTCGAATGCATCCGCACCTACTCAATGACCGGCCTCGAAGCCCTGCCGGAACTGGCGCGCAAGCACGGTTTGAAGCTGATGATCGGCGCCTGGGTCAACAGCAACCCGGTGGACACTGAAAAGGAAGTCGACCTGCTGATTGCCTCGGCCAACGCCAACCCGGATGTGGTCAGCGCGGTGATCGTCGGCAACGAAGCGCTGCTGCGCAAGGAAGTCACCGGCGCGCAACTGGCGAAGCTGATCAACAAGGTCAAAAGCCAGGTCAAGCAACCGGTCACCTATGCCGATGTCTGGGAGTTCTGGCTCAAGCACCCGGAAGTCGCGCCGGCGGTGGATTTCCTGACCATTCACTTGCTGCCGTACTGGGAAGATGATCCGTCGAACATCGACGTCGCCCTGCAACATGTGGCGGACGTACGCCAGGTGTTCGGCAACAAATTCGCGCCCAAAGACGTGATGATCGGCGAGACCGGCTGGCCCAGCGAGGGTCGTCAGCGCGAAACCGCCCTGCCGAGCCGGGTCAACGAGGCCAAGTTCATTCGTGGTTTTGTCGCGATGGCCGAGAAGGAAGGCTGGCATTACAACTTGATCGAAGCGTTCGACCAGCCATGGAAGCGTGGCAGCGAAGGTGCAGTCGGCGGTTACTGGGGCCTGTTCGATGCCGATCGCCAGGACAAGGGCGTGCTCGCCGGGCCGGTGACCAATGTGCCCTACTGGAAGGCATGGCTGGGCGTCGGCGGCCTGATTTTCCTCGGCACACTGCTGCTCGGCGGCCGGGTGCGCACCACCCGATCGGCATTGATCCTGCCGCTGCTCGGTGCGCTGGTCGCCTGCTCGATCGGCGCCTGGGGCGATCTGGCGCGAGTGACCACACGGTTTGCCAGCGAATGGCTGTGGGTCGGCTTGCTGACCGTATTGAATCTGTTGGTGCTGGCACATGCCGCGCTGAGCCTGAGCGCCCGCCAGGGTTGGCGTGAACGCGCGTTCAGTCTGCTGGAACGCCGCGCCGGATGGCTGGTTGCCGTGGCCGGTTTTGCAGCAGCGGTGATGATGCTGGAGATGGTCTTCGATGCGCGTTATCGCAGCTTCGCCAGCATGGCGTTCATTCTGCCGGCGCTGGTGTATGTGTGCCGCCCGGTCAACGTGCCGCGTCGGGAAATCGCCCTGCTGACCTTTATCATCGGCGCCGGCATTGCGCCGCAGCTGTATGAAGAAGGCTTGTTGAATCAGCAGGCGTGGGGCTGGGCGCTGGTCAGCGGGTTAATGGTGGCGGCGTTGTGGCGCTGTCTGCGGGTTCGCAGTCGCTGATTAGCAGCAAGATCAAAAGATCGCAGCCTTCGGCAGCTCCTACAGGGTTCACTGCCCCTTGTAGGAGCTGCCGAAGGCTGCGATCTTTTTCTGTCAGGCGCTGCGGGATGCCCGGACCAGCCGCAATCCGGCAATCACCACCGCGAACACCGCCAGCGTCGTGTTGTACAACGCCAGCGCCGGCAACCCGAACACCAGCGCCAGCACCGCCAGCCACCACCCTGCCCGCCCCGGCAGCACAAAACCCAGCGACGCCGCACCCAGCGCGGTCCAGCCCAATACCTTGAAGTGAATCATCAGCCCCAGATTCGAGCGCACCGTGCATTCCCAGCGGCTCGCCTCATCGACGCAGATGCCGACCCACTGCCCATCCTCCATGAAGCCATAACGCGCGCCATAACTGGCGGCCAGCCACAGCGGCAACAGCACGAGCAACAGAATCACGGGCAAGCGGCGGGACATGAATCTCTCCAATCAACGAAATCGGCGGCCAGCTTAATCTGCCCGCACGCATTGGCAAGCACTAACAACTGTTAACTGGTCATCCGCGCCTTGCAACGTGTATCGTCCAGCTACTATTACTCCGAATTCTGCCTGTTTGGTGCCGAGGCATGGCACTTTGGCGCAAGCCCGGTGGTCATAGCCTGCGAACTTCATTCGGCACCTTCCTTTAAGGGATCCAGTCATGCTCCGTTCCTTGCGCTTCGCCGCGCTGTTCAGCGGCCTTATTCTGAGTGCGTCCGCACTGGCGGTGGATATCGATGCCGCCAGTTATGGCTATCCCCTGACCAACCCGTTCGAGGCGACCATCGCCACCACGCCACCGGACCTGCGTCCGGAATTGCCGTCGAACGACGAGATCAATCAGTCCGACCACAGCATCACCCTGCGCCCGGAACGGGCCTTCATCCTCCCGGACAACTTCTGGCCGGTGAAAAAACTCACCTACCGTATCGCCGAGCAGGACAAACCGGCGCCGCTGATCTTCCTGATCGCCGGCACCGGTGCTCGTTATGACAGTTCGCTCAATGAATACCTGAAAAAGCTTTATTACAAGGCCGGCTACAACGTCGTGCAGTTGTCGTCGCCCACCAGCTTCGACTTCATCAGCGCCGCTTCACGCTTCGCCACCCCGGGCATCACCAAGGAAGACGCCGAAGACATGTACCGGGTGATGCAAGCCGTGCGCGCGCAACATCCCAAACTGCCGGTCACCGAGTACTACCTCAGCGGCTACAGCCTTGGCGCGCTGGATGCCGCGTTTGTCGCGCACCTGGACGAGACCCGACGCAGTTTCAACTTCAAGAAAGTCCTGCTGCTCAACCCGCCGGTCAACCTCTACACGTCCATCAGCAACCTCGACAAGCTGGTGCAGACCGAGGTGAAGGGCATCAACAACAGCACCACTTTCTATGAACTGGTGCTGAACAAGCTGACCCGCTACTTCCAGCAGAAAGGCTACATCGACCTCAACGACGCCCTGCTCTACGACTTCCAGCAGTCCAAGCAGCACCTGACCAACGAACAGATGGCGATGCTGATCGGCACCTCGTTCCGTTTCTCGGCCGCCGACATTGCCTTCACCTCCGACCTGATCAACCGTCGTGGCCTGATCACCCCGCCGAAATTCCCGATCACCGAAGGCACCAGCCTCACGCCGTTTCTCAAGCGTGCGCTGCAATGCGACTTCGACTGCTACCTGACCGAACAGGTGATCCCGATGTGGCGCGCCCGTACCGACGGCGGCAGCCTGCTGCAACTGATCGACCAGGTCAGCCTGTACGCACTCAAGGATTACCTGCACGACAGCCCGAAAATCGCCGTCATGCACAACGCTGACGACGTGATTCTCGGCCCTGGCGACCTCGGTTTCCTGCGCAAGACCTTCGGCGATCGCCTGACTGTTTACCCACTGGGCGGCCATTGCGGCAACCTTAACTACCGCGTCAACAGCGACGCCATGCTGGAGTTCTTCCGTGGCTAAATATCTCCTGCTGATTGCAGCGCTCCTCGGTGCAGGCGTGGCCCAGGCCGACAACAGCAAAGCCAACGCGCCAGTGGTGGTCGACAGCGACGGCTTCAAGGAGCCGCTGTCCAAACTCAAGTTCAACCCGGGGCTGGACCAGCGTGAGTTCGAACGCTCGACACTCAACGCGCTCAACGTCTATGACCCGCTGGAGTCGTGGAACCGCCGCGTCTACCACTTCAACTACCGCTTCGACCAATGGGTGTTTCTGCCGGTGGTCGACGGTTATCGCTACGTGACGCCGAGCTTCCTGCGCACCGGAGTGAGCAACTTCTTCAACAACCTCGGCGACGTGCCAAACCTGGTCAACAGCCTGCTGCAGTTCAAGGGCAAGCGTTCGATGGAAACCACCGCGCGCCTGTTGCTCAACACCACCATCGGCATTGCCGGCCTGTGGGACCCGGCGACCGCCATGGGTCTGCCGCGCCAGAGCGAAGACTTCGGTCAGACCCTGGGTTTCTACGGCGTACCGGGCGGCGCCTACTTCGTCTTGCCGATTCTCGGCCCGTCGAACATCCGCGACACCGCCGGCCTGGCCGTGGACTACACCGCCGAATCGGCGATCAACTACCTGAACGTTTCTGAAGTCAGCTCCAACCACCCGGAAATCTGGGCCTTGCGCGCCGTCGACAAGCGCTACCAGACCAACTTCCGCTACGGCCAGATGAACTCGCCGTTCGAGTACGAGAAAGTGCGCTACGTCTACACCGAGTCGCGCAAGCTGCAGATTGCCGAGTAACTTCAGCGGCAACGAAAAAGGGCCATTCGATGCGAGTCGAATGGCCCTTTTTCATGGATCACTGAAATCCAATGTGGGAGCGAGCCTGCTCGCGAATGCGGTGAATCAGACCCGAAAGGGGTGATTGACTCGACGCCTTCGCGAGCAGGCTCGCTCCCACAGGGGTGATGTGTTTATCCCTTGATCGCGCGCCAGATTTTGCCGACGACCGACACCACCGCCAGCACTGCCGCGCCCGCGATAATCCCCGCTACGCCATTGAGCAACACAGGCACGGCAAACCCGGCACTGCCAGCCGCTGCACCGACACTTTCAATCCAGTGATGCACCACCGGAATACCGTGGGTGAGGATGCCGCCACCGACCAGGAACATCGCCGCCGTGCCGATCACCGACAGGCCTTTCATCATGTACGGCGCGGCGCGCAGGATCGCGTTGCCAATGTTTTTTGCTGCTGCACCCGATTTCCGGGTCAGCCACAGGCCCAGGTCGTCGAGCTTGACGATGCCGGCCACCAGACCATAAACGCCCACGGTCATGACGATGGCGATGCCCGACATCACGATCACTTGCTGAGTCAGCGAAGCGTCGGCCACGGTGCCGAGGGTGATGGCGATGATTTCCGCCGAGAGGATAAAGTCGGTGCGGATTGCGCCTTTGATCTTGTCCTTCTCGTAGGCCACCAGATCGGTGGTCGGCTCGGCCACCGCCGCGCTCAGTTGCGCGTGGTTGGCATCATCTTCGGCCTTGCTGTGCAGGAACTTGTGCGCGAGTTTCTCGAAACCTTCAAAACACAGGTACGCGCCGCCGACCATCAACAGCGGCGTCACCAGCCACGGCACAAATGCGCTGATCGCCAGCGCCGACGGCACCAGAATCAGTTTGTTGACGAACGAGCCCTTGGCCACTGCCCAGACCACGGGAATTTCCCGCTCGGCGCGAACTCCGGAGACTTGCTGGGCATTGAGCGCCAGATCATCGCCGAGTACCCCGGCGGTCTTCTTCGCGGCCATTTTGCTCATCAACGCCACGTCATCCAGAACGGTGGCAATATCGTCGATCAGCACCAGCAAACTGCTTCCTGCCATGAATCGTGTTTCCTTATGTGAATAATGCCGCGCAGCATACCGCGACTGCGGGCCACACGGGGCATTCTTGAGCCATGCGCGAGGCCGGTGCTACCATGCGCAACCGCCAGAACAGGCAAGGAACCACCGGGTTTATGAGCACAATCCGCGAGCGCAACAAAGAACTGATCCTGCGTGCCGCCAGTGAGGAATTTGCCGACAAGGGCTTCGCTGCGACCAAAACCAGCGACATCGCCGCCAAGGCAGGATTGCCCAAGCCCAACGTCTACTACTACTTCAAGTCCAAGGAAAACCTCTACCGCGAGGTCCTGGAAAGCATCATCGTGCCGATCCTGCAGGCCTCGACCCCGTTCAACCCGGACGGCGTGCCGAGCGAAGTGCTCAGCGGCTACATCCGCTCGAAGATCCGCATCTCCCGCGACCTGCCCTTCGCCTCCAAAGTGTTCGCCAGCGAAATCATGCACGGCGCCCCGCACCTGAGCGCCGACCTGGTCGAGCAGCTCAACAGCCAGGCCAAACACAACATCGACTGCATCCAGAGCTGGATCGACCGCGGCCAGATCGCCCCGATCGACCCCAACCACCTGATGTTCAGCATCTGGGCCGCGACCCAGACCTACGCCGACTTCGACTGGCAGATTTCTGCAGTTACCGGCAAGGACAAGCTGGACGAGGCGGATTACGAGGCGGCGGCGCAGACGATTATTCGGCTGGTGCTGAAAGGGTGTGAGCCGGACTGATAGACCGCGGTGACCGCTTCGCGAGCAGGCTCGCTTCCACAGGGATTTGTGAACGCCGCAGATCCAATGTGGGAACGAGCTTGCTCGCGAATGGAGCGACCAGGTTTGACTGTCAGACCCAAATCGCATCCCACAGCGGATAGTCGCCAAGCTTCTGCACTAAACCTGCCCGCAATGGGTTGGCGACGATGTACCGAGCCAACTTCACCAGATCTTCTTCTCTGCGCAATGCACGATCATGAAAGCCAGATTGCCAAAGACGGGTCTTTCGACCCGTCGAGAGATTTACGGATTTGGTGCTGAGGGATTTTGTACGCTGCATCAACTCGCTGAGCGAACCACGCTTCAATTCGATTAGCCAATGAAAATGATCTGGCATGACGACCCAGGCCAACGAGTTGGCAAACCCCATTTCGTCTGCGATGCGAAATTGGCTGACGACCAATCGACCCAGTGCAAAGTCGCCGAAAACAGGCTGCCTTCCCGTCGTATTGGCAGTCAGTAAGTAGATGCGGTTTTGTTCGGAGTAGCGACCAATGCGCAAACGATTTGAAGCAGATAGATCCAGCATTCCCTTGCCTTTTCATGTCCTGATTATGAAAAGGCTAGTTCAGTGAATTTCCGCGCAAGCGTCAGACTTTTAGCAAGATGTGTACGGAAGATCGCCTTCGCGAGCAGGCTCGCTCCCACAGGGGACTGGGGTACTCAGACATTTTGTGTCTAGACACAAATCCAATGTGGGAGCGAGCCTGCTCGCGAAGGCGGTTAATCAGCCGCTAAAGATCAAGCCGCCACCCCCGCATCCGCCCGCAAATCCAGCGCCTCCACCGCTTTGATCGCGACCTGCTCATCAATATCCGACAGATCGCCGCTAATCCCGATCGCCCCCAGCACATTCCCCGCCTGATCACGTATCAAGACCCCGCCCGGGGCCGGGACGACGCTGCCCTGGCCCATGCTGTTGAGCGCGGCGATGAACGCCGGGCGTTGTTGGGCGTCCAGCGCCAGCAGGCGTGAGCCTTTGCCCAGGGCGATGGCGCCCCAGGCTTTGCCGATGGCGATGTTCGGGCGCAGCAGGCTGGCGCCGTCTTCGCGTTGCAGGGTGATCAGGTGGCCGCCGGTGTCGAGTACCGCGATGGTCAGCGGCGCGGCATTGATCCCGCGCCCGGTAGTGATGGCCTGTTCGACCAGGTTGACTGCGACTTTCAAGGTTAAAGCGCTCATGGTGCCGTCCTCATTTTGTTATTGGGAAAGTCGTGGAGCTGCGCGGTTGTGCCGCAGCCCGATGCCACAAATAGAACACAATGAATTATTTTTTTGTATACAATAATTCTCGAAAAGCGCCACATGCGACGAAAAGCCACAGCAGAACCGGGCTTCCGACGAATGAAACAGGCGCTTGAGAAAATGGATTGACCTGCGCCGTCCGCCGTGAATACACTCTGCGCAAAGCCACTTGTATACAATTACAAAACGTAAAGAGGCACAAAACCATGAGCAAAATGAGAGCAATCGAAGCCGCCGTTCTGGTGATGCGCCGTGAAGGGGTTGATACCGCTTTTGGCATTCCGGGTGCAGCGATCAACCCGCTGTACTCCGCACTGAAAAAAGTCGGTGGCATCGATCACGTCCTCGCTCGCCACGTCGAAGGCGCGTCGCACATGGCCGAGGGGTACACCCGCACCAAGGCCGGCAACATCGGCGTGTGCATCGGTACGTCCGGCCCGGCCGGCACCGACATGGTCACCGGGCTCTACAGCGCCTCGGCCGACTCGATCCCGATCCTTTGCATCACCGGCCAGGCACCCCGCGCCCGTATGCACAAGGAAGACTTCCAGGCGGTCGATATCACCAGCATCGTCAAGCCTGTCACCAAGTGGGCGACTACCGTTCTGGAGCCGGGCCAGGTGCCTTACGCGTTCCAGAAAGCCTTCTACGAAATGCGCTCCGGTCGCCCAGGCCCGGTGCTGATCGACCTGCCGTTCGACGTGCAGATGGCTGAAATCGAATTCGACATCGACGCCTACCAGCCACTGCCGCTGGCCAAACCGACCGCGAGCCGCGTTCAGGTCGAAAAGGCGCTGGCGCTGCTGGATCAGGCCGAGCGTCCATTGCTGGTGGCCGGTGGCGGCATCATCAACGCCGACGCCAGCGATTTGCTGGTGGAGTTCGCCGAGCTGACCGGTATTCCGGTGATCCCGACCCTGATGGGCTGGGGCACCATTCCGGACGATCACCCGTTGATGGTCGGCATGGTCGGTCTGCAGACGTCGCACCGTTACGGCAACGCCACGATGCTCAAATCCGATGTGGTGCTGGGCATCGGTAACCGTTGGGCCAACCGTCACACCGGTTCGGTCGACGTCTACACCGAAGGTCGCAAGTTCATTCACGTCGACATCGAAGGCACGCAGATCGGCCGCGTGTTCACCCCGGACCTGGGCATCGTTTCCGACGCCGCTGCGGCGCTGACCGTGTTCATCGAAGTCGCCCGCGAATGGCAAGCCGCCGGCAAGCTGAAAAACCGCAGTGCCTGGCTGCAGGATTGCCAGCAGCGCAAGGCCAGCCTGCAGCGCAAAACCCACTTCGACAACGTGCCGGTCAAGCCGCAACGCGTTTACGAAGAAATGAACCAGGTGTTCGGCAAAGACACCTGCTACGTCAGCACCATTGGTCTGTCGCAGATTGCCGGCGCGCAGTTCCTGCACGTCTACAAGCCGCGTCACTGGATCAACTGCGGTCAGGCCGGGCCGTTGGGCTGGACCATTCCGGCAGCGCTGGGCGTGGTCAAGGCCGATCCGAACCGTAAAGTCGTGGCCCTGTCGGGGGACTATGACTTCCAGTTCATGATCGAGGAGCTGGCGGTCGGCGCTCAGTTCAAACTGCCTTACATCCACGTCGTGGTGAACAACTCGTATCTGGGCCTGATCCGTCAGGCACAGCGCGGGTTCGAAATGGACTACTGCGTGCAGCTGTCCTTCGATAACCTGAACGCGCCGGAACTCAACGGTTACGGTGTCGACCACGTCGCCGTCGCCGAAGGCCTGGGCTGCAAGGCACTGCGTGTGTTCGAACCGGCGGACATCGCCCCTGCCCTGCGCAAGGCCGAAGAGCTGATCGAAGAGTTCAAAGTGCCGGTGATCGTCGAAATCATCCTGGAGCGTGTGACCAACATCTCCATGGGGACCGAGATCAACGCCGTCAACGAATTCGAAGACCTGGCGCTGGTCGGCAACGACGCGCCAACGGCGATTTCGCTGCTCGACTGATCTGCCGGGATTTGATGGCCGCGGTTACTCCCCTGTAGGAGCTGCCGCAGGCTGCGATCTTTTGATCTTGTTTTTCAGGATCAAGATCAAAAGATCGCAGCCTGCGGCAGCTCCTACACAAAGCCATCATCATTAATTCGCAACAGGAGACCACCATGCCGCGTTTCGCAGCCAACCTGTCAATGCTGTTCACCGAACAGGATTTCCTTGCCCGTTTCGACGCCGCCGCCAAGGCCGGTTTCAGTGGCGTGGAATACCTGTTCCCGTACGACTTCAGCTCTGCCGAAATCAAGGCAAAGCTCGAGGCCAACGGGCTGACCCAAGTGCTGTTCAACCTGCCGGCCGGTGACTGGGCCAAGGGCGAGCGCGGTATCGCCTGCCTGCCGGATCGCGTTGAAGAGTTCCGTGCCGGGGTCGATCTGGCGATTGCCTACGCGCAAGTGCTGGGCAACACCCAGGTCAACTGCCTGGCCGGTATCCGCCCGCAAGGCGTCGACGATGCCACTGTGGAAAAGACCTTCGTCGCCAACCTCAAGTACGCCGCCGACAAGCTGCAGGCGGCGGGTATCAAACTGGTGATGGAAGCGATCAACACCCGCGACATCCCGGGTTTCTACCTGAACAACACGGCGCAAGCCCTGTCGATTCGCGAGCAGGTCGGCAGCGCCAATCTGTTCCTGCAATACGACATCTATCACATGCAAATCATGGAAGGCGATCTGGCCCGCACCCTGCAATCGCACCTGGCCGAGATCAACCACGTGCAGCTCGCGGACAACCCAGGGCGCAACGAGCCGGGCACTGGCGAGATCAACTACCGCTTCCTGTTCGAACACCTGGATCGGATTGGTTATCAGGGTTGGGTCGGCTGCGAGTACAAGCCGCTGACTACCACTGAAGCCGGTCTGGGCTGGCTTAAAACTCATAACGCAATCTGATCGAACACGGTCATTCCTGTAGGAGCTGCCGAAGGCTGCGATCTTTTGACTTTGCTTTTCAAGATCAAGATCAAGATCAAAAGATCGCAGGCTTCGCCAGCTCCTACAGAGAGCCACACAAAAACAAGAGGATTTTCTCATGGCTAAAATCGGATTTATCGGCACCGGCATCATGGGCCACCCAATGGCTTCGAACCTGCAGAAAGCCGGTCACAGCCTGTTCCTGTCGGCGCACCACGACGCCGCTCCAGCCGATCTGGTCGCCGCTGGCGCCGTCGCCCTGGCCAACCCGCGCGAAGTGGCGCAGGAAGCCGAATTCATCATCGTCATGGTGCCGGACACCCCGCAGGTCGATGACGTGCTGTTCCGCGCCGACGGCGTCGCTGCCGGCATCGGCAAAGGCAAAGTGGTGATCGACATGAGCTCGATCTCGCCGACCGCCACCAAAGCCTTCGCCAAGAAGATCAACGAGAAAGGCGCGCAATACCTCGACGCCCCGGTATCCGGTGGTGAAGTCGGCGCCAAGGCTGCGACCCTGAGCATCATGGTCGGTGGCGACGCCGATGCCTTCGAACGTGCCCTGCCGCTGTTTCAGGCCATGGGCAAGAACATCACTCTGGTCGGTGGCAACGGCGACGGTCAGACCGCCAAAGTGGCGAACCAGATCATCGTCGCGCTGAACATTCAGGCCGTGGCTGAAGCCCTGCTGTTCGCTTCGAAAAACGGTGCTGATCCGGCCAAGGTGCGTGAAGCGCTGATGGGCGGTTTCGCTTCGTCGAAGATCCTCGAAGTGCACGGCGAGCGCATGATCAAAGGCACCTTCGATCCGGGCTTCCGTATCAGCCTGCACCAGAAGGACCTGAACCTGGCCCTGCAAGGTGCCAAGGAACTGAACATCAACCTGCCGAACACCGCCAACGCCCAGCAAGTGTTCAGCACCTGCGCAGCCATCGGTGGCAGCAACTGGGACCACTCGGCGCTGATCAAGGGCCTGGAACACATGGCCAACTTCTCGATTCGCGACAAGAAGTAATCTGCGCTTCTGGCTCGCTCCCTGTGGGAGCGGGCTTGCCCGCGATGGCATCGACTCGGTCTGCCTGAATGACCGCGGCGCCTGAATCGCTGGCAAGCCAGCTCCCACAAGGATCGCGTCGCTGCACCGTTGTCGTTCCATCCCAATAACAAGAATTCCGGGAGCCCGCCATGTCGGTCGATCCGCAACAACTGCTGCGTGAGCTGTTTGCCACAGCCATCGACGCGGCCCATCCGAACCAGGTCCTCGAAGCCCATCTGCCTGCCGATCGCACGGGTCGGGTGATCGTCATCGGCGCCGGCAAAGCCGCCGCTGCCATGGCACAAGTGGTCGAGCGCAGCTGGCAGGGAGAAGTCTCGGGCCTGGTAGTGACCCGTTACGGTCACGGCGCCCCGTGCGAAAAAATCGAAGTGGTCGAAGCCGCGCACCCGGTACCGGACGCTGCCGGCCTGGCCGTGGCCAAACGCGTGCTGGAACTGGTCAGCAATCTGACTGAAGACGACCGCGTGATCTTCCTGCTGTCCGGTGGCGGCTCTGCCCTGCTCGCCCTGCCGGCTGAAGGCATCACCCTGGCGGACAAGCAGTCGATCAACAAAGCCCTGCTCAAATCCGGCGCGACCATCGGCGAAATGAACTGCGTGCGCAAGCACCTCTCGGCGATCAAGGGCGGCCGCCTCGGTAAGGCCTGCTGGCCTGCCACTGTGTATACCTACGCGATTTCCGATGTGCCGGGCGACCTCGCCACGGTCATCGCCTCCGGCCCGACCGTGGCCGACCCGAGCACTTCCGCCGAAGCGCTGGCGATCCTCAAACGCTACGGCATTGAAGTCCCGGCCTCGGTGCGCAACTGGCTGCAAAGCCCGGAATCGGAAACCGTCAAACCCGGCGATCCAAGCCTGGCCCGCAGTCATTTCCAGTTGATCGCGCGCCCGCAGCAATCGCTGGATGCAGCGGCGGTGAAATGCCGTCAGGCCGGTTTCAGCACGCTGATCCTCGGCGACCTCGAAGGTGAGTCCCGCGAAGTGGCGAAGGTCCACGCCGGCATTGCCCGACAGATCATCAACCATGGGCAGCCACTGGCTGCGCCTTGCGTGATTCTCTCCGGTGGTGAAACCACGGTGACCGTGCGCGGCAATGGCCGTGGCGGGCGCAACGCCGAATTTCTCCTCAGCCTCACTGACAGCCTCAAGGGCCAGCCCGGCGTCTACGCGCTGGCCGGTGACACCGACGGCATCGACGGCTCGGAAGACAACGCCGGCGCAATCATGACCCCGGACAGCTACGCCCGCGCCGCCGCCCTCGGATTGAGCGCCAGCGACGAGCTGGATAACAACAACGGTTACGGCTACTTCGAGGCGCTCGATGCGCTGATCGTCACCGAGCCGACCCGCACCAACGTCAACGACTTCCGCGCCATCCTGATCCTTGAGAACTGCAAATCATGACGCCTGATAAAAAGGTCAAAATCCTCGCCACCCTCGGACCTGCCGTCGATGGCATCGAAGACATCCGTGAGCTGGTCGAGGCCGGGGTCAACATCTTCCGCCTGAACTTCAGCCACGGCGATCACGCCGACCACGCCAAGCGCTATCAGTGGATCCGCGAGGTCGAGCGCCAGCTCAACTATCCGCTGGGGATCCTGATGGACTTGCAGGGGCCGAAACTGCGCGTCGGCAAGTTCGCCGACGGCAAGGTGCAGCTGCATCGCGGTCAGGCCTTCCGCCTCGATCTGGACGCCACACCCGGTGATGAGCGCCGGGTGAACCTGCCGCACCCGGAGATCATCGCCGCGCTCGAAGCGGGTATGGATCTGCTGCTGGATGACGGCAAACTGCGCCTGCGCGTGGTCAGCAAATACTCCGACGCGATCGACACTACCGTGCTCAATGGCGGCGAACTGTCGGACCGCAAAGGCGTGAACGTGCCGCAAGCGGTGCTCGACCTCAGCCCACTGACGGCCAAGGATCGCCGCGACCTGAGCTTCGGCCTGGAGCTGGGGGTGGACTGGGTGGCGCTGTCGTTTGTGCAACGCCCGCAAGACATTCTCGAAGCCCGCGAGCTGATCGGTGACAAGGCCTTTCTGATGGCGAAAATCGAGAAGCCGTCAGCGGTTGAGCAACTGCGCGAAATCGCCCAGTTGAGCGACGCGATCATGGTCGCTCGCGGCGACCTCGGCGTGGAAGTCCCTGCCGAAAGCGTGCCGCAGATCCAGAAAAACATCATCAGCACCTGCCGCGAACTGGGTAAACCGGTGGTGGTGGCGACGCAGATGCTCGAATCGATGCGTTTCTCCCCGGCCCCGACCCGCGCCGAAGTCACTGATGTGGCGAATGCTGTGGCTGAAGGCGCGGATGCGGTGATGCTGTCGGCCGAAACCGCCTCCGGTGAATACCCGCTGGAAGCCGTGCAGATGATGAGCAAGATCATTCGCCAGGTGGAAAACGGTCCGGACTATCAGACTCAACTCGACGTCAGCCGACCGAAAGCCGAGGCAACGGTGTCCGATGCGATCAGTTGCGCGATCCGCCGCATCAGCAACGTGCTGCCGGTGGCGGTGCTGGTCAACTACAGCGAATCGGGCGCTTCGACGTTGCGCGCAGCACGGGAACGACCGAAAGCGCCGATCCTCAACCTGACGCCGAACCTGCAGACCGCGCGGCGTTTGAGCGTGGCGTGGGGGATTCATTCGGTGGTCAACGATCGCCTGCGTCAGGTCGATGAAGTGTGTTCGACGGCGCTGGAAATCGCCCAGGCGCAAGGCATGGCCGAGCGCGGCGATACGTTGCTGATCACCGCCGGTGTGCCGTTCGGGCAGCCGGGATCGACCAACTCGCTGCGGATCGAAACGCTGATCTGACCCATATTTTTGATGTGAATACAAAACCTGTGGTGAGGGGATTCATCCCCGATTGACTGCGCAGCAGTCACCGCTTTCAAGAGAGTGACGGTTTTCACAGAAAAACCGCATTCACCGATTTGGGGCTGCTTCGCAGCCATCGGGGATAAATCCCCTCACCACAGGTAAGCAAGACCTTTTGATTGTCCCACTGCCCAGATTTATTCAACATGCCTGCCAATCATTTCAACACCCACTGCCCCGACTGGGCCGAGGCTTTGCTCAACGGTTTCAGTCAGATATTCCTCCAGCGCCATCCGCTGTGCGGCCTGTTGTGCCTGCTGGCGATCCTGCTCACTGCGCCGGTGCTGTTTGCCGGCGCGCTGCTCGGTGCCGTTGCTGGATTGCTCACCGCACAGCGACGTAACTATGCCAAAGCGGATCGTCAGGCCGGATTGTTCAGTTACAACGGCGTGCTGCTTGGCTTGGTGCTCAGCCTGTATTTCCCGTGGTCGCCGATGCTGCCGCCGCTGATTCTGGCGGCCGGTGGCCTCAGTGCGATGGTCACTCAGCAATGGCTCAAATACGTGTACCGCAGCCGATCGATACCGGCCTACACCTCACCGTTTGTAGCAATGAGCTGGGTGTTACTGTTGTTCGCCGAACCGTCTGCGCCGATGACACACATCGAGATGACCTCGCTGAACCTGCTCGCCGCTGAACTGCGTGGACTGGGTCAGGTGATGTTCCTCGGTCATCCGCTGGCCGGCGCGTTGATCGGCATCGGTCTGTTGATCGCTGATCGCCGGGCGTTCTGCTGGGCAGTGCTGGCGTCGGCCATCGGTCTCGCCTCCAGCCTGCTACACCACGAAACCGCTGCAGCGTTGCTGGGACTGGGCAGTTACAACGCGGTGCTCGCCGCCCTCGCCTTCAGTTCACAGCGTCAACAACCGTGGCTGCCGCTGCTGGGCGTCGTCCTTGCGCTGCTGGTCACGCCGCTGTTCGCCGCCCTTGGTCTGGCGACGCTGACCGCGCCGTTCATCCTCGCCGGCTGGCTGATCCGCGCCGGGATCCAGATGCTCGGTAAAGCGGCCGTCGACGCCACGCCTTGCGCACAGGGGGACAATCAACCTAGGCTGCGCTGATCTTCAATTCAGGCGTTATCCATGGACAGCAGCAACAGTTGGCGTGAACGGCTTTACGTGATGATTTTCCAGAGCGACACCCTCGCCGGGCGGCGCTTTGACGGCACCCTGCTGTTGATCATCCTCGCCAGCCTGGTGGTGGTGATGCTTGACAGCATCGACAGCATTCACCAGAACTACGCCGATGTGCTGGCCTACATCGAGTGGGGTTTCACGGTCATTTTTCTCGGTGAATACATCCTGCGCCTGTATTGCTCACCGAAGCCGTTGCGCTACGCCTTCAGTTTCTACGGACTGGTGGATCTGCTGGCGATCGTGCCGGGGATCCTCGCGCTGTATTACAGCGATGCGCAGTACCTGCTGATCATCCGGATCATTCGGATGCTGCGGATCTTCCGCGTACTCAAGCTCAGCCCGTACCTCAAGCAAGCCAACTATTTGATGTCGGCGCTGCGCGGCAGCAAGCAGAAGATCGTGGTGTTCCTGGTCAGCGTCTGCACGCTGGTGACGGTGTTCGGCACCCTGATGTACGTGATAGAAGGCCCGGAACACGGCTTCACCAGCATCCCCAAAGGCATCTATTGGGCTATCGTGACGTTGACCACGGTAGGCTTCGGCGACATCGTGCCCAAGACTCCGCTGGGCCAGGTGATTTCCTCGCTGGTGATGATCACCGGTTACTCGATCATCGCCGTGCCCACCGGGATCTTCACCGCAGAACTGGCCAACGCCATGCGCGGCGAACAGCTGCAACACGACTGCCCGGTGTGCAAGAAAAGCAGCCATGAACACAGCGCGGCGTTTTGCTCGCGGTGTGGCAGTCAGCTGTTTAAGAAAGTGGAATAAGCACAGAGCTTTTTAATCTTTAAACGACTATGCGTGCCCCGTTATAGTCAGTGGCAATTAAACATCACCCCCTGTAGGAGCTGCCGCAGGCTGCGATCTTTTGATCTTGATTCTCTAAAAACAGAATCAAAAGATTGCAGCCAGCAGCTCCTACACAAAACAAAACAAGGAATGCGCAGTGAAAAAACTCTTTGGCGCCTCACTTCTCGCCGCCGGTCTTGCCTTTGGCAGCGTGGCTCAAGCCGCACCGACCCTGCTCAACGTCTCCTATGACGTGATGCGCGATTTCTACAAGGACTACAACACTGCGTTCCAAAAACACTGGCAGGCCGAGCACAACGAAAACATCACCGTGCAAATGTCCTTCGGCGGTTCGAGCAAGCAGGCGCGCTCGGTGATCGATGGCCTGCCGGCTGACGTCATCACCATGAACATGGCAACCGACATCAACGCCCTCGCCGACAACGGCAAACTGGTGCCGGACAACTGGGTCACTCGCCTGCCGAACAACAGCGCGCCGTTCACCTCGGCCACCGTGTTCATCGTCCGTAAAGGCAACCCGAAAGCCCTGAAAGACTGGCCGGACCTGCTCAAGGACGGCGTGCAGGTGATCGTGCCGAACCCGAAAACTTCGGGCAACGGTCGCTACACCTACCTCTCGGCCTGGGGCTACGTGCTGAAGAATGGTGGTGACGAGAACAAGGCCAAAGACTTCGTCGGTAAACTGTTCAAGCAAGCGCCAGTGCTCGACACCGGTGGCCGCGCCGCGACCACCACGTTCATGACCAACCAGATCGGCGACGTGCTGGTGACCTTCGAGAACGAAGCCGAAATGATCGCTCGCGAGTTTGGTCGCGATCAGTTCGAAGTGATCTACCCAAGCGTCTCCGCCGAAGCCGAACCACCGGTGTCAGTGGTCGACAAAGTGGTCGACAAGAAAGGCACCCGCGCCGCCGCCGATGAATACCTGAAATACCTGTGGTCGCCGGAAGGTCAGGAAATCGCCGCCGCCAACTACCTGCGTCCACGGGACCCGGCGGTGCTGGCGAAGTACACCGATCGTTTCCCGAAAGTCGACTTCCTGTCGGTTGAGAAGACCTTCGGCGACTGGCGTTCGGTGCAGAAGACCCACTTCAATGATGGCGGGATCTTTGATCAGATCTACAGCCAGTAAGATTTGGCGGACATGAAAAAGGCGACCTCAACAGGTCGCCTTTTTTGTGGCGAACCCCTGTAGGAGCTGCCGAAGGCTGCGATCTTTTGACTTTGATTTTAAAAACCAAGATCAAAAGATCGCAGCCTTCGACAGCTCCTACAGTTACATCGGCGGCGTGACGCCGTCCTTGCCAGCGGAAATCGATTGGGCGGTCAGCGTGCCGTCCGCGTCTTGCGTGACGAACGTCACGATCTTCACCCCAACCTTGAGCAAACTCCGATCCCCTGGCATCAGGTTGACGATCGGCACATCCTCCGGCACCAGAATCTTCTGCTGCCCGCCCTTTTAGTTGACGGTCAGCACCCGGCCATTGCTCACCACCAGATCACCGACGCTGCCATTGGTCATGCTGCTGCCCTTGGCCAGGTCGAACGGCCGATGGCCGTCGCCGCTGCCGGCCAGTTCCGGCGGGAATACGTGCACTTCCAGCGCCTTGAGCGTGCCGTCCTCCTGCGGCATGGCCGCCGAGCCGATGTAGCTGCCGGGCTTGATGTCCTCGATATTGGCCAGGGTGACGGCGCGCACTTTGGTGTCAGCGGTCAATTGAATCACCACGTTCTCGCCGCTGTTGACGTGGACTTTCAACGAGTCAGCGCTGACTCCGGTGATCTCGCCGCGTACGCCGATCCGCATTCCCGGGGCATCCGCAGCCTGTACTGCGCTGGCGCCAAGCAGACCGATCAGGACAATCGTGGTGGTGTGACGCAGCAGCCGACGCAACATGGCAATCCTCCGTTGGTAAACAGTTGAACAGCAGCGGTAAACATAAGCACGCTATCGAAGAAGATGTAAGTGAATGTATCATCGACGCTCTCCGGCCGGACGCAAGGTTCGCCGATGGACGACACCGCGCTTGAAGCCAATCATTCCGCAACGGAATAACTGATATCGATACAAGGCTTCTACCGCCACGTCGGTGCGTCCCTTAGCCTCACCGCATTCCCTTTCGCTGGATCGAGAAACCTTATGAACGCTACAACTCACGCAATGACCCGAGGCATGGTGCTGCTGTTCGCCTTCTGCTGCGGTGCCATCGTCGCCAACATCTACTACGCGCAACCGATCATTGGTCTGATCGCACCGGACATCGGCCTCTCCGACACCATGGCCAGCTTCATCGTCTCGCTCACACAGATCGGTTATGCGCTGGGTCTGTTTTTCCTGGTGCCGCTGGGCGACCTGCTGGAAAACCGCCGACTGATGATCATCACCACCGTAGTGGCCATTGCCAGCCTGCTCGGCGCGGCGTTCACCAGTCAGCCGAATGTGTTCTTGCTGATCTCGCTGCTGGTGGGTTTCAGTTCGGTGTCGGTGCAGATCCTGATTCCGCTGGCCGCGCATCTGGCGCCGGAAGAATCCCGGGGTCGGGTGGTCGGCGGGATCATGGGTGGCTTGCTGTTGGGCATTCTGCTGGCCCGACCGGTTTCGAGCGTGGTGGCTGACCATTTCGGCTGGCGCGCGATGTTCATGATTGCTGCGGCGTTGATGGCAGCGATCAGCGTGGTGCTGGCGCTGACCGTGCCCAAGCGTCAACCGGATCACAGTGCCACATACGGCCAACTGATTGGCTCATTGTGGACATTGCTGCGCCAGCAACCGGTACTGCGTCAGCGCGCGTTTTATCAGGGCTGCATGTTCGCCACCTTCAGCCTGTTCTGGACCGCCGTGCCACTGGAACTGGCGCGCAACCATGGCCTGTCGCAGAGCGAGATCGCGATCTTCGCCCTGGTCGGCGCCATCGGTGCCATCGCCGCGCCGATCAGCGGACGCCTGGCGGACGCCGGCCACACCCGCATCGCCTCGCTGCTGGCCATGCTGTTCGCCAGCCTGAGCTTCCTGCCCGCCTTCATCCACCCGGCCTACAGCGTCATCGGCCTGGCCGTGACCGGCGTGGTACTGGATTTCTGCGTGCAGATGAACATGGTCCTCGGCCAACGTGCGGTCTATTCGCTGGACGCCAAAAGCCGTGGTCGCCTGAATGCGCTGTACATGACCAGCATCTTCATCGGCGGCGCCTTCGGCTCGTCGGTCGCCAGTGCGGTATATGAGCATGGCGGCTGGTTGTGGATCGTGATTGTCGGCAGCGCGTTCCCGCTGCTGGCGCTGGTGCGGTTTTTGAGTGCTTCGCAACGTGGTTCTTTGGCAACCGCTTAAGTCATCAGCAGCTCGCTCGGCAAAAACCGAGTACTAAAGACACAACGTCCCCCTGTGGGAGCGAGCTTGCTCGCGAAGGCGCCGGATCAGTCAACCCATCCGCTGGATGTCAGACCGTATTCGCGAGCAAGCTCGCTCCCACAGGGCACCTCTGAATGCTTGAAGATTGCACAAGGACCTGAGATGGACCGCCTCGCTGCCATGGAAACCTTCGTCTACGTGGTCGAAACCGGCTCGTTCTCCGCCGCCGCCCGACGGCTGAATATCGGCCAACCCGCCGTGTCGAAAACCATCGCTCAACTGGAGAAACGCCTGGCGGTCAGCCTGTTGCTGCGCTCGACCCGTGGCCTGACGCCAACCGAAGCCGGCCTGGCGTTTTTCGAGCGAGCCAGACGCGCCATCGACGAAGCCAATGAGGCCGATAACGCTGCCCGTGGCAGTGCCGGCGGTTTGCGCGGCAACCTGCGGATCAGCACGGCGGTGACGTTCGGTCGCCTGCACGTCGTGCCGCAACTGGGGGCGTTTCTCGCTCAGCATCCGCACCTGAACATCGACCTGATGCTCGATGACCGCAACATCAATCTGGTCGAAGAAGGCATCGACGTCGCCCTGCGCATGGGCCCGCTCAGTGACTCCAGCCTCACCGCGCGCAAAATCGCCGACTGCCGCCGCGTGGTGCTCGGCTCCCCGGGCTACTTTGCTCGCCACGGCGAGCCAGGCGGCCCGACCGATCTGGATCAGCATCAAGGCATTGTCTACAACCTCAGCGGCGGCGCCACCTGGACCTTCACCAAAGGCAGCGAACAGCAGACACAAACCTTGACCGGCCGCCTGCGCGTCAGCGCCGCCGAAGGTTTGCGCGCAGCCGTGCTGGCCGATCAGGGCCTGGCGATTGCCTCGCAATGGATGTTCGCCCCGGAGCTGGCAAGCGGCGCGGTCAGGGCGGTGATGGATGATTGGCGGTTGCCGGATCAGGATTTGTGGGCGGTGTTCCCCACGGGGCGGATGGTCAGTGCGAAGGCGCGGGCGTTTGTGGAGTACATGGAAAACTTGCTGACACACCTGAACTGAACCGGCTTCCGTTTCGTTTATTGCGATTTTCGTTTAATTCGAATAACGTTCCAGCATCTACTCTTCAGAATGCTGGAATTCATTATGTCGATCGTCCTTCACCCCTCTCTCAACCTCCCGGTGGAGCGCGAAGTCAAAGCCGCAATTGAAGGCAAACGCGCGCTCGCCGCCTACCTGGCGACCCAATTCGAAACACAGCACATCCAGATTTTCGACGAACAGAACCAGGCGCATCAGGTCGAGCTGCCAACCTCGGCATTACAACTGCTGATGGATATTCTGGCGGCGCTGGCCGAGGGTAACGCGGTCAAAGTCGTACCGGTGCATGCCGAGCTGACCACTCAGGAAGCCGCCGACCTGCTCAATGTCTCACGCCCGCACCTGATAAAACTGCTGGAAAGCGGCGAGTTGTCCTACCACAAAACCGGCAAGCACCGACGTGTGCGTTTCGCCGATTTGATGGACTATAAAACCCGGCGCGACACCGCCAGCGAGCAGGCAATGGCGCTTCTCGCGGAGCAGGCACAGGCTTTAAGGACAGGATACGAGTGAGGCATTCCCCTTTCACCGCTGTATACGATGCATGTGTTTTGTACCCCGCCCCGCTTAGAGACTTGCTGATGTGGCTCGCGCTTTCGGGGCGATTTCGAGCCCGATGGACCCAGGAGATTCACGGCGAATGGAAACGCAATTTATTGAAGAACCGAACCGATCTGACGATGGAGCAACTGGATCGCACGTCCGAGCTTATGGATCGTGCGATACCCGATGCCTGTGTCTGTGACTATGAAGCGCTGATCACCGGACTTTCCCTGCCCGATCCCAACGACCGCCATGTATTGGCTGCAGCCATACGCTGCGGCGCTGGGGTGATCGTGACATTCAACCTGAAAGATTTTCCCGATACCTGCCTCGCCCCCTATGGCGTCGAGGCCCAACACCCAGATGAGTTTGTCGAGAACCTGTTTCACCTTGATCCGGCAGCTGTTATCGCTGCGGCGCAACGACAGCGCCAACAACTGAAATTTCCGCCAATGGAGATCGAGCCGTTCCTTGATCTTTTGCGGCGCCAGGGATTGGTCGAGTCAGTTCGGGCGCTAAGCGCCTACCGTGCGATGCTCTGAATACTCGTTTTGGAACACCAGACAAACAAACGGCGATCCAAAGATCGCCGCGTGCTCATCACTGCCCGAACTGTTTGCCCAACCCCGGCGGCACGCCGTGGATGTCGGTGTCTTCCCACGGGCCATTGGGGCTGATTGAGCGGGTCCAGCCGTTGTTCCAGCGGAAGTAGGTGCGCTGGCGGTAGAAGGTGTTGGGCTGGTCGTCGAGGACGTAGACCCCGAGTTTCTGGTCCCAGTGGCTGTTGCCGCCCGGTGGCGGGGCGAAACTGGCTGAGGTGCGCGGGACTGGCTTGGACGGTTTGGCCGGGATGCTTTTTCCGGGTGTCGGCGAGGTCGACGGGGTCGGGCTCGGTTGTGACGGCGGGATGGGTGGCAGGTTGGTGGTCGGTTCCGGTCGGTGCACCGCACATGCGCTCATGCTCAAGGCCAATGTAATGACGGTGATGCGGGCGAGGCTGTGCA
Organism: Pseudomonas sp. m6p; assembly: GCF_055760375.1. Classification (NCBI taxonomy): domain Bacteria; kingdom Pseudomonadati; phylum Pseudomonadota; class Gammaproteobacteria; order Pseudomonadales; family Pseudomonadaceae; genus Pseudomonas; species Pseudomonas sp. m6p. The sequence continues at coordinate 997,772 of NZ_CM147084.1, read as the reverse complement.
TGGCGGTGCTTTCCTGTGGGTTCCGGGGTTATTGGTCCGGGCTGTCAATGGTCAGTGTTTGCGGTGCGGTGGTGCTGCTGGCCAGAGGGCCGCTGCGACCCACCCACTCCCCGGCGGTCGGTTGACCGGCGCGAGAGATGCGCGCAACCAGTTGGACTTCAGGAAAGTTCGACAGTTTCAACTGCGGCATCATCGCGTCGGCATCGCCCAGTTCGACGGTCACCGGCAGGTCCGCCACGGTCAGACGCTTGGCCGCCAACGGTGCCGGAGGGCCTGAAACGGCACGGGCGAAGATGAACACGCTGTCGCCCGGTTGCACCTTGCCTTTGAGTTCGCTGGCCAGATCGACGCGCACCTTGAGCAGTGCGGCAACCTTGGCAGCCGGTGCGGCGGCGACCTTGCCGCCGCTGGCTTCAAGCCGTTCAGTGGCGCGGTTGATGCCACCCTGCAGGGCTTCGCGGGACTTGTCGTCCTCTGGCAATTGCGCCAGCAGGCGATTCCAATAGTCGATGGCTTGCTGATAACGCTCGCCTTCGAACGCGGCGATGCCGAGCAGACCGAGGCTGGTGACTTCTTTCGGGTCGGCTTTCAGCGCTTCGTCGGTCAGGGCCTGGAGCTTGTCCGACCACTTTTTACCGTCGGCAAAATACTGCGCCTGTGCCCACTGGCCGAGCAGTTCCGGCTGGCGACCCGCAAGGTTGGCGGCGCGTTCGAACATCTTCGCCGCGTCCGCCGGACGATCCTGGGCCATGTAGGTGCGACCGAGGAAGTACAGACCTTCCGCCGAATCCGGTTGCGCGGCGACGGCTCGTTCCAGACGCCGAGTCATCTCTTCCATCGACTGCGGCGCCTGGGCGAATTCGCGGGTCAGTTCGACTTTATCGGCAGCACCGAAATGCAGGTACAGACCCAGGCCCAACACCGGCACCAGCACCGCGGCCAACAACGGCAACGGCTTGCCCAGTTTCGACACACGCGGCGCGGCAACGCCCTCGGTATCGGCGAGCAGCTCACGCGCTGCTTCCGCACGACCGCTGTCCATTTGCGCGGCATCGAGCACGCCTTCGGCCTGCTGCGCTTGCAGCTCGGCGACGCGTTCCTGATACAGCGCGACGTTCAGGGCAGTCCGATCTTCTTCACGCTGGGCGCGACGGCCACGCAAAACCGGAATCAGCAGAAAACTCAGGGCGACCAGAAGCAACAGCCCTGCGGCAAGCCAGAAATCAATCATTCTTGGTTTTTATCCAACAGTTGGTCGAGGCGCTGACGTTCTTCGGTGGACAGCGATGACGGGGTTTCGGCGCGCTGACCGCGACGACGGCGCACGATCAGCACAATCACCACCAGACCGCCAAGCAGCAGCCCGGCCGGGCCGAACCACAGCAGTGCAGTCTTGGCGTTGAGCGCCGGTTTGTAGCGGACGAAATCACCGTAGCGATCAACCATGAAATCGATGATCTGCTGATTGTCCTTGCCCTCGCCGAGCATGCGGAAAATCTCTTTGCGCAGGTCTGCGGCAATCGGTGCGTTGGAGTCGGCGATGTCCTGGTTCTGGCACTTGGGGCAGCGCAGTTCCTTGGTCAACTCGCGGAAACGCTCGCGATCACCTTCCTTGGCGAACTCGTAGGTGTCGATCGCGGCATGCGCCATACCGGCCAGACTCAGGCCCAAGACCACGGCAGCGATAAAGCGCTTCATGGCTTGGCCTCATCGACCAGTGCCTGATATTTGGCTGCGAGTTTTTCGCGCCAGACCTGTTCGTCGATCACCCCGACGTACTTGTCGCGGATGATGCCCTTGGCGTCGATGAAGAAGGTTTCCGGCGCGCCGTACACGCCGAGGTTCAGACCCAGCGAACCTTCGTCGTCACGAATGTCCAGCAGGTACGGGTTGTGGAATTCGGCCAGCCACTTCAACGCATCGGCGTTGGTGTCCTTGTAGTTGATGCCGTAGATCACCACGCCGCGCTCGGCCAGTTTGTTCAGTACCGGGTGCTCGACCCGGCAGGAAATGCACCAGGTGCCCCAGACGTTGACCAGTGCCGGTTTGCCGAGGATGTCGGCCTTGGTCAGGGTCTTGTCGCCCTGCACATTCGGCAGGCTGAATTCCGGGAAGGGCTTGTTGATCATCGCCGACGGCAGCTCCGCCGGATCGAGGTACAGACCGCGATAAAGAAACACCGCCACCAGCAGAAAAATCGCCAGGGGTACCAGCATCAACCAACGTCTCATGCAGCCGCTCCTTGCAGGCCGAGGGCTTCACGCACCCGGGCTTTGACCTTGACTCGATAACGCCGATCCAGCGCCGCCAGCAATCCGCCCAGACCGGTCAGCAGACCACCAAACCAGATCCAGCGCACGAACGGTTTGACGTGAACCCGCACCGCCCACGCGCCGTTTTCCAGCGGCTCGCCCAGGGCGACATAGAGATCGCGAGTGAAACCGGCGTCGATCCCGGCCTCGGTCATCATCGAACTCTGCACCGTGTACAGGCGTTTTTCCGGGTGCAGCACGCTGACTTCCTTGCCGTCGCGGATCACCCGGATGGTGCCCTTGTCGGAGGTGAAGTTCGGCCCTTCAAAGTGCTTGGCGCCTTCGAAGACGAAGTGATAACCGGCCAGGTCCATCGACTCGCCCGGCGCCAGACGCAGGTCGCGTTCGGCACTGTTCTGGCTCGACAGCACCACACCGAGGGCGCACACGGCGATGCCCAGGTGCGCGATCTGCATGCCCCAGTAGCTGCGAGTCAGGCTTGGCAGACCTTTGATCAGGCCCTTGTGGCGGGTCTTGTCGAAGATGTCGCGCACGCCGGCGAGCAACACCCACGCAGCGAGCAGGAACGTCGCGATCACCGCCCAGTTGAAATCGCCATAGGCGACACCGGCCACCACGGCCAATGCGACGCTACCGAGCAGCACCGGAGTCAGCATGTTCGCCAGCCACTTCACCGGGGTGTCTTTCCAGCGCACGATCACGCCGACCGCCATCACCAGCATCAGCAACGCCATCAGCGGGATGAACAGCGCATTGAAGTAAGGAGGGCCGACCGAGAGCTTGGCGCCGCTGATCGCATCGAGAATCAGCGGATACAGGGTGCCGAGCAGAATCATCGACGCCGCTACCACCAGCACCAGGTTGTTGCCCAGCAACAGGGTTTCACGCGACCACAGGTTGAAGCCGACCTGGCTCTTGACCACCGGCGCGCGCAACGCAAACAGCGTCAGCGAACCACCGACCACGAACAGCAGGAAGATCAGGATGAACACGCCGCGTTCAGGATCGGAGGCAAACGCGTGCACCGAAGTCAGCACGCCGGAACGCACGAGGAACGTGCCAAGCAGGCTCAGCGAGAACGCGGCAATCGCCAGCAACACCGTCCAGCTCTTGAACACGCCACGTTTTTCCGTGACCGCCAGCGAGTGAATCAGCGCGGTGCCGACCAGCCATGGCATGAACGAGGCGTTTTCCACCGGGTCCCAGAACCACCAGCCGCCCCAGCCGAGTTCGTAGTACGCCCACCATGAACCGAGGGTGATGCCGATGCCGAGGAAGGCCCAGGCGACAATCGTCCAAGGGCGCGACCAGCGTGCCCACGCGGCGTCAAGACGACCACCGAGCAGTGCGGCGATGGCGAAGGCAAACGCTACCGAGAAACCCACATACCCCATATAGAGCATCGGCGGATGCACGATCAGGCCGATGTCCTGCAGCAGCGGATTGAGGTCACGACCATCCGCCGGAATCTGCGGCAGGATCCGCGAAAACGGGTTCGACGTGAGGATCAGAAACAACAGGAAACCGGTGCTGATCATGCCCATCACCGCCAGCACCCGGGCGAGCATGACTTGCGGCAACTGCCGGGAGAACACCGACACGGCGAAGGTCCAGCCACCGAGGATCAACGCCCACAGCAGCAGCGACCCTTCGTGGGCGCCCCATACCGCGCTGAACTTGTAGTACCACGGCAAGGCGCTGTTGGAGTTCATCGCCACGTAACCGACCGAAAAATCGTCGGTCATGAACGCGTAGGTCAGGCAACCGAAGGCAAACAGCAGGAACGCAAACTGGCCCCACGCCGCCGGCTGGGCCAGGCCCATCCACATGCGGTCACCGCGCCACGCACCGAACAGCGGCACCACGGCCTGCACCAGCGCAAAACACAGCGCCAGAATCATCGCCAGATGGCCGAGTTCGGGAATAAACAGTGCAGACGTCATCGATCAACCCTCCTTCGCTGGGGTCGGTGCCGATTGACCGCTGTCTTTCAGCGCTTTGGTCACTTCCGGCGGCATGTACTTCTCGTCGTGCTTGGCCAGCACTTCATCGGCCACCACCACGCCGTCGGCGTTGAGTTTGCCCAGGGCGACAATGCCCTGCCCTTCGCGGAACAGATCCGGGAGGATCCCGCGGTAGGTGATGGTCACGGCTTTGTTGAAGTCGGTGACGACGAATTTGACGTCCAGCGAGTCCGGCGAACGCTGCAGCGAGCCCTTCTCGACCATGCCGCCCGCGCGGATGCGCGTGTCGTGCGGCGCTTCGCCGTTGGCGATCTGGGTCGGCGTGTAAAACAGGTTGATGTTTTCCTGCAGGGCGCTGAGGGCCAAGCCGACGGCAGCGCCGACCCCGACCAGGATCGCCAGAATGAGGGTCAGACGTTTTTTGCGCAGCGGATTCACTTGCCGTTCTCCCGGCGCAGACGACGCGCCTCTTGTTGCAGATAGCGCTTGCGGGCCGCAATCGGTGCGACCACGTTGAGGATCAGCACCACCAGACAGATGCCGTAGGCCGACCAGACGTACAGGCCGTGGTGGCCCATGGCGAGAAAGTCGCCAAATGAAGCGAAACTCATCGCGCGGCCTCCAGGCTGTTCTGCACTTCTTCTTTGACCCAACTGGCGCGCGCTTCGCGCTTGAGCACTTCAAGGCGCATGCGCAGCAACAGCACGGCACCGAAGAAGCAGTAGAACCCCAGCACCGTCAGCAACAGCGGCAGCCACATTTCAGCGGGCATCGCCGGTTTCTCAGTGAGGGTGAAGGTCGCGCCCTGGTGCAGGGTGTTCCACCACTCCACCGAGTACTTGATGATCGGGATGTTGATCACCCCGACGATCGCCAGCACGGCGCAGGCCTTGGCGGCGCTGTCGCGGTTGCTGATGGCGTTGCCCAGCGCAATCACCCCGAAATACAGGAACAGCAGAATCAGCATCGACGTCATCCGCGCATCCCAGACCCACCACGAGCCCCAGGTCGGCTTGCCCCAGATCGCGCCGGTGACCAGCGCCACGGCGGTCATCCACGCGCCGATCGGCGCCGCGCATTGCAGGGCGACGTCGGCCAGTTTCATTTTCCACACCAGGCCGACCACGCCACACACCGCCAGCATCACGTAAATCGACTGCGCGAGCATCGCCGCCGGCACGTGAATATAGATGATGCGGAAGCTGTTGCCCTGCTGATAATCCGGCGGCGCGAAGGCCAGGCCCCAGACGACGCCAATGCTGATCAGCAGCAACGCTGCGATGCTCAACCACGGCAGGAACTTGCTGCTGATGCCGTAGAACCACTTGGGCGAGCCGAGCTTGTGAAACCAGGTCCAGTTCATACTGTTTCCATCACGGTGCCGCTCATCGATGTGAGCGGTCTCAGGGTCTTTGCTGGTTAAATTTTAACCAGACCTCATTATTCGCCGACGCTGATCTTCAGGCCAGCCGCTATTGCAAAAGGTGTCAGGGTGATCGCCAGGGCGGTCAGGCTACCCAGCCACAGCAGATACCCGGTCGCCGGCATGCCTTGCAAGGCGGCCTGCAAGGCGCCACTGCCAAGGATCAACACCGGTATGTACAACGGCAGAATCAGCAACGCCAGCAACAGGCCGCCGCGTTTCAGACCGACTGTCAGCGCCGCGCCCACCGCGCCGAGCAAGCTCAGCACCGGGGTACCCAGCAGCAAAGAAAACAGCAACACTGGCAGACAGGCGACCGGCAGACCGAGCATCAACGCCAGCAACGGCGAGAGCAGAACCAGTGCCAGTCCCGAGAACATCCAGTGTGCCAGTACCTTGGCCAGCACCAGCAGGGGCAGCGGGTGCGACGAAAGGACCCACTGTTCCAGAGAGCCATCTTCGAAATCACTGCGAAACAATCCGTCCAGCGACAGCAGGACCGCCAACAGCGCGGCCACCCAGACTAACCCCGGGGACAGGTTTTGCAAGACTTGAGTTTCCGGGCCGACGGCCAGCGGGAACAAGGCGATAACGATGGCGAAGAAAATCAGCGGATTGGCCAGTTCCGCCGGGCGACGAAACAGCAGGCGGGACTCACGGGCAACCAGCAGGCCGAACACACTCATACTGCCCAGTTCCCCAGATCGATATCGCGATAACCGGCCGGCATCCGGCTCAGCGTGTGGTGCGTGGTCAGCACCACCAAACCGCCGCGTTCACAGTGCCCGGCCAGGTGCTCTTCAAGTTGCGCCACGCCCTGTTTGTCGAGCGCGGTAAACGGCTCGTCGAGAATCCACAGCGGCGGGCTGTCCAGATACAGCCGCGCCAGTGCCACGCGGCGTTGCTGACCGGCGGACAGGGTGTGGCAGGGAACATCTTCGAAACCGCGCAATCCTACGGCTGCCAGTGCTTGCCAGATCGCCTCGCGTTCAGCCGGCCGATGCAGGGCGCAGAGCCAGGACAGGTTCTCTTCCGGGGTCAGCAGGTCCTTGATCCCGGCGGCGTGGCCGATCCACAACAGGTTGCGCGCCAGTTCGCTCGGTTGTGCTGTCAAAGGCTGACCGTTGAGCAGCACCTGACCGCTGGTCGGCTGCATCAACCCGGACAACAGGCGCAGCAGGCTGGTCTTACCGCTGCCGTTGGGGCCGCTGATCTGCACCATATCGCCACTGGCCAGTCTTAATTCGAGATTTTCGAAGAGCAGCCGCAGGTCTCGCTCGCAGGCAAGGGCAACGGTTTGCAGGACAGGACTGGTCAAGGGATCACGGGCCTTATACGGTTCAAGTCGGCTCTGGCGCGGCCGTTAAAGAGATGCAGGATAAATGCAATGACGGTGCGAACCAGAGAGCTGGATCAAACAATTGCTATGTTTTCTGAACGAAGCGCAAGACGCGCGGCATTATACATGGCGTGCCTTACTCCCAAGAGCGCAATTTCCTCAGGTTGTGTCCGCGTATGACAGGCGAAATGAACATCCTCCCGCTTCCGCCCACCACCCCGGCGAACACGCGTCCGCTGGTGATGAGCGGTGAGTTGCTCAAGCTGCTGACCCCGGTCGAAGGCTTGATCGGTGCCGGGCAAAGCGCTCAGGCCGAGGTGTTGTCACTCAAGCAGGCGGATCAGACCTTTCAACTGTTGCTCAAGGTCACCGTCGACGGCGGCCGCCAGACCACCGTGCAGGCCAGCAGCAACCTGCCGCTGCCAACCGGTACCAACCTGGCCGTCACCCAGCCGTCGGCGGGCAATCTGGCGATCACCGTGCAACAGGCGATTGCCAGCAGCGTCGCCGCCCTCACCCGCATCGATACCGCGCAATTGCCGGTCGGCACACTGCTGCAAGGCAAGGTGCTGACCTCGCAGACACTGCCGCAAGTGCCGGGGCAGCCGACGGTGTACCGCTCGCTGGTCAGTCTGCTCAACACCGCGCAAAGTGGCGCCACGCTGGACATCGACAGCCCGACGCCGCTGCGCATCGGAACCCTGCTTTCGGCACTGGTCGAAGACTCGCAAACCCTCAAATTCGTGCCACTGAGCAGCCGTCAGGAGCAATTGGCGGTGAGCCAGCAACTGCTCGGCCAACAAAGTCGCCAAGGCTCGCTGGACGGTTTGCTCAATGCTTTGCAAAACCTGCCGAGCGACGATGATCAGACTTCGCAGGATCTGCGCGCTGCCGTCGTGCGTCTGCTTGCCAATTTGCCCGATGTGCAGCAGATGAGCAGCGCCAAAGGCGTGGCCCTGGCCCTGGCCAACAGTGGCGCCTTCCTCGAAGCCAAATTGCTGACCGGACAGAATCCGGCGCTGGCCCCGGACATGAAAGCCGATCTGCTCAAACTGATCGCGCAACTGTCCCCGGGTGTGCCGGGCAATGCCAGTTTCAACGCGATCATTGCCGCCAACACCCTGGCGCAAGCGCTGCCGAGTTTCGTGCGCAACGCCCTCGGCACCCTCGGCCAGGTCAGCGCCAAACCCGTGCCGAGCAGTTTCCCGCTGCCCGACCGCCTGCTGCAAAGCCAGGACGGCGAAGGCGATCTGGAACATCTGCTGCGCCTCGCTGCAGCCGCCGTGTCGCGCCTGCAAAGCCATCAGTTGTCGAGTCTGGAACAGACCGGGGTCACCGATGACGGCCGCCTGCTCAGCACCTGGCAGTTGGAAATCCCCATGCGCAACCTGCAGGACATCGTGCCGTTGCAGGTCAAGTTCCAGCGCGAAGAAGCGCCGGAAAGAGAACCGCAACCCAACGAACGCCGCGACGAGCGCGAGCCCAAACAGCAACTGTGGCGCGTCGATCTGGCGTTCGATATGGAGCCGTTGGGGCCGATGCAAATTCAGGCGCAGCTGATTGCCGGCAGTCTGTCGAGCCAGCTGTGGGCCGAGCGCCCGTACACCGCCGACCTGATCGAAACCAACCTGTTCGCGCTGCGCCAGCGTCTGCTTGATCGCGGGCTGAACGTCGGTGATCTCGACTGCCACCTCGGCACCCCGCCGCTAGGCAATCAAACCCGTCTCGAACACCGCTGGGTCGACGAAACCGCATGAACGATTCCACTGTTCCACGCCAGGCCATCGCCCTCAAATACGACGGCAACCACGCCCCGACCCTCACCGCCAAGGGCGACGAGGAACTGGCCGAAGAAATCCTGCGCATTGCCCGCGACTGCGAAGTGCCGATCTATGAAAACGCCGAGCTGGTGCGCCTGTTGGCGCGAATGGAACTGGGCGACAGCATCCCCGAAGAGCTGTACCGCACGATTGCCGAGATCATCGCGTTTGCGTGGAATCTGAAGGGGAAATTCCCCGAGGGACAGGATCCGGATGCGCCGATGGTCGAGAAGGACGTTACCGCGCGCGGGGATGATTATTAAGCCTTGAAAGCAAAAGATCGCAGCCTTCGGCAGCTCCTACAGGGAAGCGCGTTCCAATGTAGGAGCTGCCGCAGGCTGCGATCTTTTGATCTTCAGCTTCTGTGCAACTTGCGCATCAACTCCGCCTCAGCCTGGGTCAAGCCGCAGGACTGAGTCAGCTCATCGACGCTCGCGCCCATGCCCACCAGTTTCGCCGCCTGGGCGAACGACAGGCTCGACGGGTCGCGTTGTTCCAGCGCGACAATCTTGTCCGGCAACGGACCGACGACCGAGCGCAGCTCGTGCAGGGCTTCGCCCATACGCACGTTGCCGTTCTGGTAGTCGTCGACACGCTTGGCCAGGTCCTTGATGCGCTGGTCACGCAGCGCATCGCCCTGAGCCTGTTGCGCCGCGATCACCCGCTGCGCCTTGATGTACGCCAGAAACATTGCCAGCGTGCCTGCCCAGAAGAGGAACAGGACAATGACCGCAACTTCGAGAATCAATCAGATGCTCTCCAGTTCCGACCATTCTTCTTCGCTCATCATCTTGTCCAGCTCGACCAGGATCAGCAACTCGTTGTTCTTGTTGCACACGCCCTGGATGAACTTGGCCGACTCTTCGTTGCCGACGTTTGGCGCGGTCTCGATTTCCGACTGACGCAGGTAAACCACTTCGGCCACGCTGTCGACCATGATCCCGACCACTTGCTTGTCGGCTTCGATGATGACGATACGGGTGTTGTCGCTGATCTCGCCGCTGTTCAGGCCGAAGCGCTGACGGGTGTCGATCACGGTGACCACGTTACCGCGCAGGTTGATGATGCCCAGCACGTAGCTTGGCGCACCCGGTACCGGCGCGATTTCGGTGTACCGCAGGACTTCCTGAACGCGCATCACGTTGATGCCGTAGGTTTCGTTGTCCAGCTTGAAGGTCACCCATTGCAGGATCGGATCTTCAGAACCTTTTGCATTCGTCGCCTGACTACTCATACCCTGACCCCTCGAAAAAACCGCACTGGGCGGTGTGTGTTCTGTGTGGAGGCATTGAAAAATGCCTTCGCCTGACTGTTATGTCGGCTGCTATGTCGATTTATGTAGCGGCTTGTGGCCGCCCAAGTGCTTTGCCCCGCCGCTGGCGATCAACTCGGCCAGCGCGGCTACATCAAGTAATGCACACATGTGCTCGATCACCGTGCCGGCGAGCCATGGCCGCTGACCCCGGTGACTTCTCCATTTGATTTCATTCGGATCCAGACGCAACGAACGGCTGACCTGATGCACCGCCAGGCCCCATTCGTAACCTTGTACCGAAATCACGTACTGCAGGCCCTGACGGAAGTCATCGCGATAGCGATCCGGCATGACCCAACGCGCCGTGTCCAAGACTTTCAGATTGCCGGCCTGGCTCGGCAGAATCCCGAGGAACCATTCCGGCTGCCCGAACAGCGGCGTCAACTCGTGGCCGGCCAGCGAATAGATTGAGCCCAGGCACACCAGCGGCACCGCCAGCGTCAGCCCGGCAACATCGAACAACAGGCACTCGAACGCTTCGGCAGCCCAGGCCGGACGGCCATCGGTGTCCACCGGAGGTGGCGTGTTGCTTGGCGGCAGGTGAACTTCCACCACCGGCGGCACCAGCGTCTGCTCGACGGGTGCCGGCGCAACTGGCGCAGGTTCGGCCACGACCGGTTCCGGCGCGGTTTTCAGCAATTGGGTTTGCAGCAGCGGTGCGAGTGTCGAAACCGGCGCGCGTGGCGGCTCGGCTTCTTCGATCAACGCCACTGGCGCCTTGGCGATCGGTGCGGCGGCAGGCGCGACAACCGGGGCGGCAGGTTTGGCGGCTTTCTGCGCATCACGCGCCTGCTCTTCCAGTACCGCGGCCTGGAATTCATCCAGCGCCGCAGCACTTTCGGCCACCTCGACCGGCGCCTCGACCGGCATTTCCACTGGCGGCAACTCGTCAGGGATTTCCTGCAGCAAGCTGTCCAGATAGGACTGCAACGCCAACTGCGGTTTCGACGTCAACTTCACCGGCCGATTCATGCATAACTCCCTGTAGGAGCTGCCGCAGGCTGCGATCTTTTGATCTTTTCAGGAGCAACGCCAGGCAAGATCAAAAGATCGCAGCCTGCGGCAGCTCCTACACGAATGGAGATCATGCTCAGGCCACCTGCGGAACAAGTTGTTGCGCCAGCAGGTGCTTGAGCAACGCGCGGTACGCCAGCACGCCACGACTCTTGCCGTCGAACTGCGAAGGCGTGACCCCGGCCCGGCTGGCATCACGCAGACGGGTATCGACCGGGATGTAACCCTGCCAGATCTCTTCCGGAAACTTGTCGCGCAGCACGCGCAAGGTGCCCAGCGACGCCTGGGTGCGGCGGTCGAACAGGGTCGGCACGATGCTGAACGGCAGCGCCTGTTTGCGCGAGCGGTTGATCATCGCCAAGGTGTTGACCATGCGCTCCAGACCTTTGACGGCCAGGTGCTCGGTCTGCACCGGGATCACCAGTTGCTGGCTCGCGGCCAGGGCGTTGACCATCAACACGCCGAGCAACGGCGGGCTGTCGATGATCGCGTAATCGAAGTCCTGCCACAGCTGCGCCAGACTCTTGGCGATCACCAGGCCCAAACCACTCTGCCCCGGCGACTGGCGCTCAAGGGTGGCGAGTGCGGTACTCGACGGCAACAGGGAAATGCGTTCGTCGCTGGTCGACAACAGCAACTGCCCGGGCAAGCCTTGCGGCACGCTGCCCTTGTGCAGAAACAGGTCGTAGTTGCTGTGTTCCAGGCTGTCGGGGTCGTAGCCGAAATAGCTGGTCATCGAGCCGTGCGGGTCGAGATCGACCACAACCACGCGCTTGCCCGCCTCCGCCAGCAATCCGGCTAAAGCGATGGAAGATGTGGTTTTACCGACACCACCCTTTTGATTGGCGACTGCCCAGACTCTCATTCGGTTCGTTCCTCCCGGCCGAGATCCTCGACCGAGACATAGCTCAGCGTATTAATGCGGGCGACGGAGAATTGACGGCACTCTCGCGTCCCGGCGTCTTGACCGGGGTCGGTGCAGTTTGTGTGCCAGCACGCTTCAATGCGGCGTCCGGTTGCGCATTGGCGGTCCCGGTACCGGTCAGACTGCGGCGCACATCGAGATTGCGCGACACCACCAGCACCACACGACGGTTTTTCGCCCGGCCTTCGGCGGTGGCGTTGTTGGCCACCGGCTGAAACTCACCGTAACCCACCGAGGCCAGACGCCCGGGGTTCACGCCCTGCATCGCCAGCATCCGTACGATGCTCGCCGAACGCGCCGAGGACAGCTCCCAGTTGGTCGGGTACTGCGCGGTGCGGATCGGTTGATCGTCGGTGAAACCTTCGACATGGATCGGGTTATCGAACGGTTTGAGGATCGCCGCGACCTTGTCGATGATGTTGAAGGCGATGTCGCTCGGCATCGCGTCGCCACTGCCGAACAACAGGCTGGAATTGAGTTCGATCTCGACCCACAACTCATTGCCGCGCACGGTCATCTGGTTGGAAGCAATCAGGTCGCCGAACGCGGCACTGATGTCATCGGCGATGCTTTTCAGCGGATCGCTGGCCCCGGCGATACCGGCGTCGACCTGCTCGCTGTCCTTGACCAGCGGCTTGGCCGGGGTGACGGTTTTCGGTCGTTCCTCACCGATCGGGATCGGCTTGAGCGAGCGATCGGAGTCAGTGAAAACCCCGATCAGCGCTTCGGAAATGACTTTGTACTTGCCTTCGTTGATCGACGAGATCGAGTACATCACCACGAAGAACGCGAACAGCAGCGTGATGAAATCCGCGTAGGACACGAGCCAGCGCTCGTGATTAACGTGTTCTTCCTGATGCCTGCGGCGAGCCATAGTCCATTACCCCCATCAATCCATGAAGCCCTGAAGCTTCAGCTCGATAGAGCGAGGGTTTTCACCTTCGGCGATCGACAAAATACCTTCCAACAACATTTCGCGATAACGCGACTGCCGCAACGCGATTGACTTGAGCTTGGCCGCCACCGGCAGCAACACCAGGTTGGCACTGGCCACGCCGTAGATGGTCGCGACGAATGCCACGGCAATGCCGCTGCCCAATTGCGTCGGATCAGCGAGGTTGCCCATCACATGGATCAGGCCCATCACCGCACCGATGATGCCGATGGTCGGCGCGTAGCCGCCCATGCTTTCGAAGACTTTGGCCGCTTCGATGTCGCGGGCTTCCTGGGTGTAGAAGTCCACTTCGAGGATGCTGCGGATCGCTTCCGGCTCGGCGCCGTCGACCAGCAGTTGCAGGCCTTTGCGCGAGTAGTTGTCCGGCTCGGCATCGGCGACGCCTTCCAGGCCGAGCAGGCCTTCCTTGCGCGCGGTGAGGCTCCAGTTGACCACGCGGTCGATGCCGCCAGCCAGGTCCACCCGTGGCGGAAACAGGATCCAGGCGAGGATCTGCATGGCGCGCTTGAAGGCGCTCATCGGCGATTGCAACAGCGCTGCACCGATGGTGCCACCGAGGACGATCAACGCCGCCGGGCCGTTGGCCAGCGCGCCGAGGTGACCGCCTTCAAGGAAGTTGCCGCCGATGATGGCGACGAACGCCAGGATAATCCCGATAAGGCTTAAAACATCCATCAGATACACGCCTCGACGATGTGCTTGCCGATGTCGTCCAGGCCGTAGACCGCGTCAGCCAGATCGGCTTTGACGATGGCCATCGGCATGCCGTAGATCACGCAGCTTGCTTCGTCTTGGGCCCATACCGAGCTGCCGCCCTGCTTGAGCAGACGTGCGCCTTCACGGCCGTCGGCGCCCATGCCGGTAAGGACCACCGCCAGAACTTTGTCGCCGTAGGACTTGGCCGCCGAACCGAAGGTGATGTCCACGCACGGCTTGTAATTCAGACGCTCGTCGCCCGGCAGGATTTTCACCGCGCCACGGCCGTCGATCATCATCTGCTTGCCACCCGGGGCCAGCAGCGCCAGGCCCGGACGCAGGATGTCGCCATCCTCGGCTTCCTTGACGCTGATGCGGCACAGCTTGTCCAGACGCTCGGCAAAGGCCTTGGTGAACGCCGCCGGCATGTGCTGGATCAGCACGATCGGCGCCGGGAAGTTCGCCGGCAACTGGGTCAGCACCCGCTGCAGGGCAACCGGGCCGCCGGTCGAAGTCCCGATGGCAACCAGTTTGTAGGCTTTGCGTTTCGGTGCCGGCGACGACGCGCTGGCGGCTGGCGCGCGAGCAGGTGCTGGAGCTGGAGCCGGACGCGTCGGAGCAGCAGTGCTGTGGCTGCTGAAACTCGAAGCCGCCGGGGCGGGTGCAGGCGTCGGTGCAGCGGCCGGAGCCGGCGCACTGTAGGCACTGAAACGACGGTTACTGCGCGAGATGCTGTGGACCTTCTCGCACAGCAGTTGCTTGACCTTCTCCGGGTTACGAGAAATGTCTTCGAAATTCTTCGGCAGGAAATCCACCGCACCGGCGTCCAGCGCATCCAGGGTCACCCGGGCGCCTTCGTGGGTCAGCGAGGAGAACATCAACACCGGGGTCGGGCAGCGCTGCATGATGTGCCGCACCGCCGTGATGCCATCCATCATCGGCATCTCGTAGTCCATGGTGATCACGTCCGGCTTGAGGGCCAGGGCCTGATCGATCGCCTCTTTACCGTTGGTAGCCGTGCCGACCACCTGGATGCTCGGATCCGCTGAAAGAATTTCCGAGACGCGGCGGCGGAAAAAACCCGAATCGTCCACCACCAGGACTTTGACTGCCATAAACACTCCATTAGGTGCAGCGGGACGTCGTCGCCCCGCCGCCCCGGATTCAAATACGCTTCGTCGCGTAACGCTTGAGCATGCTTGGAACATCGAGGATCAACGCGATGCGGCCGTCACCGGTGATGGTGGCGCCGGACATGCCCGGAGTGCCCTGCAGCATTTTGCCCAATGGCTTGATGACCACTTCTTCCTGGCCGACCAGTTGATCGACGACGAAGCCGATCCGCTGGGTGCCCACCGACAGGATCACCACATGGCCTTCGCGCTGCTCTTCGTGAGCGGCGGAGCTGACCAGCCAGCGCTTGAGGTAGAACAATGGCAGCGCCTTGTCCCGCACGATCACCACTTCCTGGCCATCCACCACGTTGGTGGTCGACAGGTCGAGGTGGAAGATTTCGTTGACGTTGACCAACGGGAACGCAAACGCCTGATTGCCGAGCATGACCATCAGGGTCGGCATGATCGCAAGCGTCAGCGGCACCTTGATGACGATCTTCGAGCCCTGGCCCTTGGTCGAGTAGATGTTGATCGAACCGTTGAGCTGGGAAATCTTGGTTTTCACCACGTCCATGCCGACACCGCGGCCGGACACGTCGGAGATCTCGGTCTTGGTCGAGAAACCCGGGGCGAAGATCAGGTTGTAGCACTCGGTATCGCTCAGGCGATCGGCCGCGTCCTTGTCCATCACACCGCGTTTTACCGCGATCGAACGCAGCACGTTCGGGTCCATGCCCTTGCCGTCGTCGGAGATCGACAACAGGATGTGGTCGCCTTCCTGCTCGGCGGCCAGTACCACGCGACCGCCACGGGCCTTGCCCGAAGCTTCGCGCTCTTCCGGTGACTCGATGCCATGGTCGACCGCGTTGCGCACCAAGTGGACCAGCGGGTCGGCCAAGGCCTCGACAAGGTTTTTGTCGAGGTCGGTTTCTTCACCCACCAGTTCCAGGTTGATCTCTTTCTTGAGCTGGCGCGCGAGGTCACGAACCAGACGCGGGAAGCGCCCGAAGACCTTCTTGATCGGCTGCATCCGGGTCTTCATCACCGCGGTCTGCAAGTCCGCCGTGACCACGTCGAGGTTCGACACGGCCTTGGACATGGCTTCGTCGCCGCTGTTGAGACCCAGGCGCACCAGGCGGTTACGCACCAGCACCAGTTCGCCGACCATGTTCATGATTTCGTCGAGACGCGCAGTGTCGACACGCACGGTGGTTTCGGCTTCGCTCGCCGGTTTTTCCGGCGGCGGAGCAGCGGCAGCACGGGCCGGCGCCGGTGCAGCAGCGGCGGCCGGTTTTGGCGCTTCGGCTTTCGGCTCAGGCTTGGGCGCAGCCTTCGGCGCAGCAGCCGGAGCGGCGACGGCCTTGGCAGCAGGCGCAGCCACGGTCGATGCGGTGCCCGCAGCAGCGGCGCCAACGTCGGTGAACTTGCCTTTACCGTGCAATTCGTCGAGCAGCGATTCGAATTCGTGATCGCTGATCAGGTCGCTGCCGGCAGCCGCGGCCGCCGGTGCGGCAGGCGCAGCCGGTGCCGAAGCAATAGCCGATTCCAGCGCTTCAACGGCGAAGTTGCCCTTGCCGTGCAATTGATCGAGCAGTGCTTCAAATTCGTCGTCGGTGATGTCCGAGCTGTCGCCCGCCGCCGGTGCCGCCGGAGCAGCCGCAG
This sequence comes from Pseudomonas sp. m6p, assembly GCF_055760375.1. Lineage (NCBI taxonomy): Bacteria > Pseudomonadati > Pseudomonadota > Gammaproteobacteria > Pseudomonadales > Pseudomonadaceae > Pseudomonas > Pseudomonas sp. m6p. Next base: position 981,271 of record NZ_CM147084.1, on the reverse strand, counting down.
TCGGTGCCACGGCGTCTGGCGCGAACTGGCCTTTGCCGTGCAACTGATCGAGCAACGACTCGAATTCGGCGTCGGTGATTTCATCGCTGGCGGCCGCATCGGCAGCCGGCGCAGGCGCAGCAGCGGCCGGGGCTTCGGCTTCAGCCTTGACGGCGTTCAGCGAATCCAGCAGCTGTTCAAATTCGTTATCGGTGATGTCGCCCGAATCGCTCGAATCGCCTTCGACGACCAGCTCTTCGATCATCTCGGCCACCGGCGAAGCCGGAGCTTCGTCCGCCGATTGCGGCTCGGCCAGACGCGCCAGCGCGGCCAGCAGTTCCGGAGTGGCGGCCGTGATCGGTGCACGTTCACGGACTTCGCTGAACATGCTGTTCACCGCGTCCAGTGCTTCAAGCACCACGTCCATCAGTTCTGCATCAACGCGACGCTCACCCTTGCGCAGGATGTCGAACACGTTTTCGGCGATGTGACAGCACTCCACCAGCTCGTTGAGCTGAAGGAAGCCGGCGCCCCCTTTTACAGTGTGGAAACCGCGAAAAATTGCGTTGAGCAGATCTGCGTCATCCGGGCGGCTTTCCAGCTCGACCAGTTGCTCGGACAGTTGCTCAAGAATCTCGCCGGCCTCAACCAGGAAATCCTGAAGGATCTCTTCATCGGCGCCGAAGCTCATTAATGGGGTGCTCCTACAGGTCTAAAAACCCAAAAAACCTAAAATTCCAAAACTCTAGAATCCGAGGCTGGATAACAAATCGTCCACATCGTCCTGACCGGACACAACGTCTTCTCGTTTATCGGCATGAATCTGCGGACCTTCACCCTGCGAGAGATGTTTTTGTGGATCTTTTTCTGCAAGCATCGCGGCACGGTCGTGTTCGATGCCCGCAAAGCGGTCAACCTGACTGGCCATGAGGACGAGTTTGAGCAAATTGCTTTCGACTTCGGTGACCAGTTGGGTCACACGCTTGATCACCTGACCGGTGAGGTCCTGGTAATCCTGAGCCAGCAGGATGTCGTTCAGGTTGCTCGACACCGCACGGTTGTCCGTGCTGCTGCGTGACAGAAAACCGTCGACCCGGCGCGCCAGTTCGCGGAACTCTTCAGCCCCGACTTCACGACGCATGAAGCGGCCCCAATCGGTGCTCAGCGCCTGGGCTTCTTCAGCCAGGCCATTGACCACCGGGGTGGCGCTTTCCACCAGATCCATGGTGCGGTTGGCCGCGGCTTCGGTCAGCTTGACCACATAGCCCAGGCGTTCGGTGGCGTCGGTGATTTGCGACACTTCCTCGGCCTGTGGCATGTGCGGATCGATCTGGAAGTTGACGATCGCACTGTGCAGTTCGCGTGTGAGCTTGCCCACTTCCTGATACAGGCCACGGTCACGGGTCTGATTGAGCTCATGGATCAGTTGCACAGCGTCGCCGAACCTGCCTTTTTCAAGGCTCTCGACCAGTTCGACCGCGTGTTTTTTCAGGGTCGATTCGAAATCGCCCTGTGAAGATTCGTTATGCTCCATAGCTCCCCCGCGCGTTCATCAGCCGATGCGTTCGAAAATCTTCTCGATTTTTTCTTTCAGCGCCTGAGCCGTGAAAGGTTTGACCACGTAGCCGTTCACGCCGGCCTGGGCCGCTTCGATGATCTGCTCGCGCTTGGCTTCGGCAGTCACCATCAGCACGGGCAGGTGCTTGAGTTTTTCATCGGCACGCACGTGGCGCAGCAGGTCGATACCGGTCATGCCCGGCATGTTCCAGTCCGTTACCAGAAAGTCGATGCTTCCGCTGTTGAGCACCGGAATGGCAGTGGTGCCATCGTCGGCCTCGACGGTGTTGGTGAACCCCAGATCACGCAGCAGGTTCTTGATGATCCGCCGCATCGTTGAGAAGTCATCAACGATGAGGATTTTCATGTTCTTGTCCAATTCGACCTCCAAGCAGTCTTAAACGCGCCCAGCACCTGGACGCGCCATTTCAATCAATCCGGCAAAGCACTCGATGACTGTCTGGAGCACAACAGAGCAAGACCGGTGCCGTTCATCACCGCACCAGCCTCGTTCGCAGTGTCCCCACACTGCCTTCAGCGCGCTCGCCACTCCCCCAAACGCCCCCGCAAACGGGCCGCGCACTGGCTGTGTAACTGGCTGACCCGCGATTCACTGACGCCAAGGACTTCACCGATTTCCTTGAGGTTCAGTTCTTCGTCGTAGTACAGCGCCAACACCAGTCGCTCACGCTCCGGCAAATTGGCAATCGCGTCCGCCAGCGCAGCCTGGAAGCGTTCATCTTCCAGATCGCGTGACGGCTCAAGATGAGCACTGGCGCCATCCTCGTGCAGCCCTTCGTGTTCGCCGTCCTGCAGCAGATCGTCGAAACTGAACAGCCGGCTGCCCAGCGTGTCATTCAAAATCCCGTAGTAATCATCGAGACTCAATTGGAGTTCGGCCGCAACCTCGTGATCTTTAGCATCACGGCCGGTTTTAGCTTCAATTGAGCGAATTGCGTCGCTGACCATACGGGTGTTGCGGTGAACCGAGCGTGGTGCCCAATCCCCTTTGCGCACTTCATCGAGCATCGCGCCGCGGATCCGAATGCCCGCGTACGTTTCGAAACTGGCGCCTTTGCTGGCGTCATATTTGGTCGAGACTTCGAGCAGGCCGATCATCCCGGCCTGAATCAGGTCTTCAACCTGCACACTCGCCGGCAAGCGCGCCAGCAAGTGATAGGCAATGCGCTTGACCAGTGGCGCGTAACGCTCGATCAACTCGTACTGCGCGTCACGTGCCGATTTCTTGTAGTAGTTCATACCGCTGGCGGTCATAACACAGGCCCTGCCGTTTGCTGCACGAGGCGCTCGACGAAAAACTCAAGGTGCCCACGCGGGTTGGCAGGCAGCGGCCAGGTATCGACCTTCTGTGCGATCGCCTTGAACGCCAGCGCGCACTTGGAACGCGGAAAGGCTTCATAGACCGCTCGCTGCTTCTGCACTGCCTTGCGCACGCTTTCGTCGTACGGCACCGCGCCGACGTATTGTAAGGCGACGTCGAGAAAGCGATCCGTGACCTTGGTCAACTTGGCGAACAGATTGCGCCCTTCCTGCGGACTCTGCGCCATGTTGGCGAGGACGCGGAAGCGGTTCATGCCGTAGTCGCGGTTGAGCAGTTTGATCAGCGCGTAGGCGTCGGTGATCGAGGTCGGCTCGTCGCAGACCACCAGCAACACTTCCTGCGCGGCGCGCACGAAACTGACTACCGAGTCACCAATGCCCGCAGCGGTGTCGATCACCAGTACATCGAGATTGTCGCCGATGTCGCTGAAGGCCTGAATCAGACCGGCATGTTGCGCCGGGCTCAGGTGCACCATGCTCTGGGTGCCGGAAGCGGCCGGCACGATGCGGATCCCGCCGGGGCCCTGCAACAGCACGTCGCGCAGCTCGCAGCGGCCTTCGATTACATCGGCCAGCGTGCGTTTGGGGGTCAGTCCCAGCAGAACGTCGACGTTCGCCAGCCCCAGGTCAGCGTCCAGCAGCATGACCCGACGGCCAAGCTCTGCCAGCGCCAGAGACAAGTTCACTGACACGTTAGTCTTGCCGACGCCACCTTTGCCGCCGGTCACCGCGATCACCTGTACGGGATGCATGCTGCCCATGTTATTTCTTTACCTTGTCTTGCATAGACGGAGGCCACATTACTGGCTGCGCGTTCACAACCGGAACAATGCATGGCAGACCATCGATGTAGGTACAAAAACTGTTCATTACCTCAGCCAACCTGCTTGGTCGGGCTGTGGTAGATATCAGCGAACATGTCAGCCATGGCTTCTTCGCTGGGTTCTTCCTGCATTTGCACGCTGACGGCGCGGCTGACCAACTGATGACGGCGCGGCAGATGCAGATCATCCGGAATCCGTGGGCCATCGGTCAGGTACGCGACCGGCAGTTCATGACTGATCGCCAGGCTCAACACTTCGCCAAGGCTGGCCGTCTCATCCAGTTTAGTCAGGATGCAGCCGGCAAGCCCGCAACGCTTGTAACTGTGATAAGCGGCGGTTAGAACCTGTTTCTGGCTGGTGGTTGCCAGCACCAGATAATTTTTTGAACGGATGCCACGCCCGGCCAGACTTTCCAGCTGCATGCGCAGCGCCGGATCGCTGGCCTGCAGGCCGGCGGTATCGATCAGCACCACGCGTTTGCGCAGCAGAGGGTCCAGCGCCTGAACCAGCGATTGGCCCGGATCGACGTGGGTCACCGGCACGTTGAGAATCCGCCCCAGGGTCTTGAGTTGCTCCTGCGCACCGATGCGGAAGCTGTCCATGCTGACCAGCGCCACATTCTGCGCGCCGTACTTGAGCACGTAGCGCGCAGCGAGTTTGGCCAGGGTGGTGGTCTTGCCCATGCCGGCCGGGCCGACCATGGCAATCACCCCGCCCTCTTCCAGCGGCTCGACTTCCGGTACGGCAATCATCCGCGCCAGGTGCGCGAGCAGCATACGCCAGGCCTGACGCGGTTCTTCGATGTCGGTGATCATCGCCAGCAGGTCGCGCGACAACGGCCCGGACAGACCGATGCGCTGCAGGCGGCGATACAGATTGGCTTGCGCCGGACGGCTGCCTTGCAGCTGGTTCCAGGCCAGGGTGCCGAGCTGCACTTCCATCAGCTCACGCAGACTGTTCAATTCGAAACGCATCGAATCCAGCGCACGCGGATCGACACCCGCCGATGCTGGTGCAGCTGCCGGCGCCGGACGCGCCGGGGCGGCGTAGGTCGGTTCGCTCAACGGCTCGGCAGCGGTCAGTGGCAGGCCGGCCGTCAACGGCAGCCCGGCAAAGATCTGGCGATTGCTATTGCCATCGGCTTCGCCACGCAGGCTCAGTTCGGCCTGAGCGGTGACGATGCGCGACTGGGTCTTGCGCAGTTCGTCCTCGAGTTCCATGTTCGGCACCCGTGGCGCCAGCGCCGACAACTTGTAATCCAGCGCCGCCGTCAGCTCGACGCCGCCGGCAATGCGGCGGTTGCCAATGATGGCGGCATCAGCGCCCAGCTCATCACGAACCAGCTTCATGGCCTGACGCATATCGGCGGCGAAAAAACGCTTAACTTGCATAAACCACTACCTCAGCCGTTGGGCCCTACTGTCGCAACGATGGTCACTTGCTTGTTGTCCGGAATTTCCTGGTAGGCCAACACGTGCAGCCCCGGGACGGCGAGGCGACCGAAACGCGAGAGCATCGCGCGGATCGGGCCTGCTACCAACAGGATCACCGGTTGACCTTGCATTTCCTGGCGCTGCGCCGCTTCGATGAGCGAACGCTGCAGCTTCTCGGCCATGCTTGGCTCCAGCAGAACGCCCTCTTCCGAGCCTTGTCCTGCCTTCTGCAGACTATTGAGCAATATTTGTTCCAACCTTGGTTCCAAGGTGATCACAGGCAGCTCGGAGTCAGTGCCTACAATGCTTTGGACGATGGCGCGGGATACGCCGACGCGTACGGCGGCCACCAAAGCGGCGGTATCTTGACTCTTGGCGGCGTTGTTGGCGATGGCTTCGGCAATGCTGCGGATGTCGCGTACCGGCACGTGTTCGGCCAGCAATGCCTGCAGCACCTTGAGCAATTGCGACAGCGACACCACACCCGGCACCAGCTCTTCAGCCAGTTTCGGCGAGCTTTTGGCCAGCAATTGCATGAGTTGCTGCACTTCTTCGTGGCCGATCAGCTCACTGGAGTGTTTGTACAGAATCTGGTTCAAGTGCGTCGCGACCACGGTACTGGCGTCGACCACGGTGTACCCGAGCGATTGCGCCTGCGCGCGCTGGCTGACTTCGATCCACACCGCCTCCAGGCCGAAAGCCGGATCTTTGGCGGTAATGCCGTTGAGCGTGCCGTAGACCTGCCCCGGGTTGATCGCCAGTTCGCGATCCGGGTAGATTTCGGCTTCGGCCAGGATCACGCCCATCAGGGTCAGGCGGTAGGCACTCGGCGCCAGATCGAGGTTGTCACGGATATGCACGGTCGGCATCAGGAAGCCCAGGTCCTGCGAGAGCTTCTTGCGCACGCCCTTGATCCGCGCCAGCAACTGCCCGCCCTGATTGCGATCGACCAGCGGGATCAGGCGATAGCCAACTTCCAGGCCGATCATGTCGATCGGCGTCACGTCATCCCAGCCCAGCTCCTTGGTTTCCATGGCGCGGGCCGGCGACGGCAGCAGTTCCTGCTGACGCTGAACCTCTTGCAGGGCCTGAACCTTGGCGACGTTCTGCTTTTTCCAGAACAGGTACGCGCCACCGGCCGCCAGCGCGGCCATGCTCAGGAACGAGAAGTGCGGCATGCCCGGCACCAAGCCCATGACCGCCATCAGACCAGCCGCCACTGCCAGTGCTTTGGGCGAAGCGAACATCTGCCGGTTGATCTGCTTGCCCATGTCTTCCGAACCGGAAGCACGGGTCACCATGATCGCTGCCGCTGTCGATAACAACAGTGATGGCAATTGCGCCACCAAACCGTCACCGATGGTCAGCAAGGCGTACACCTTGCCGGCGTCGGCGAAGTTCATGTTGTGCTGGAAGATACCGACCGCCATGCCGCCGATGAGGTTGATGAACAGGATCAGCAAGCCGGCAATGGCGTCACCCCGCACGAACTTGCTGGCACCGTCCATCGAACCGTAGAACTCAGCCTCTTGCGCGACTTCCTGACGGCGCGCCTTGGCCTGGTTCTGGTCGATCAGACCGGCGTTGAGGTCGGCGTCGATCGCCATTTGTTTGCCAGGCATTGCGTCGAGGGTGAAGCGCGCGCTCACCTCGGAAATCCGCCCGGCACCCTTGGTCACCACGACGAAGTTGATGATCATCAGGATCGCGAAGACCACGATACCGACCACGTAGTTACCGCCGATCACCACTTCACCGAAGGCCTGGATCACCTTGCCGGCGGCGGCGTGGCCGTCCTGACCGTGGAGCATCACCACCCGCGTCGAGGCCACGTTCAACGCCAGCCGCAGCAGCGTCGCCACCAGCAGAATCGTCGGGAACACCGCGAAATCCAGCGGCCGCAACGCGTACACGCAGACCAGCAGGACGACAATCGACAAGGCGATGTTGAAGGTGAAGAACACGTCCAGCAGGAACGGCGGCACCGGCAGCATCATCATGGCCAGCATGACCAGCAGCAACAACGGCACGCCCAGATTGCCTCGACTGAGGTCGGCAACATTCGAGCGAGCAGTGTTGAATAACTGAGAGCGATCCACCGGTTTTCCCCGTTCCTTTAAAGCAAACTTTTGACGCCCGAAGCAGGCGCACGGCGGCTACTGCAAGAAGCCTTCCAACTTTTGCCGGGGATTGAAATTGAGGTTTGCTCCAGGGGAAGTGTCTTGAAAGAAGCTGGGCGCCATGGAGCCGACCGCGAAACAGACGCAGGACGACTATCACCCTTAGCGCAGGTGAACAAAAATCAGAAAAAACCGCGCACTCACGGATATCCGGCAGTCAAAATTTGCGCTGGATTAATCGCACCAAGACGCAAATCGCGGCCCACCAGGTAGCGCGTACCCTTACGGATCGGACTCCCTCCCACGTCGACAAACGCCTCCTCAGAATAGCCTAAGGTCACGATTTCCTCAGGCTGATGAAAAGGATCTTCTGGGTACGCCTTCAACACAATCAGTGCCCAGACAAAGTAAATGTCCGGCACATCCTGCGGCTCGATCTCCCCCTCGACCTCCCATCGAAAGTCCTGCCCACCCGTGACCTGTAACTGATCATCAACCATGTGAAATTGTGGTTTGTGATAACGCATCTGCAGGGCAGTGCCATTGCTCCCCCATGTATCGGAGTAGTTATTGGGCGAAGAGAAAACCCTGACCAACTCTTCAACGGTGCCAATGTTGCCAGCGGCACTATTGAATCGGTTGTAGAGACTATGGTGGGCTACCCCGTCCAACCTTGGCTTGATCGCATTGATATACGAATCGAGATAGCCCGGCACATACGCATTGCTCATGTGCACGAAATGCGTGAAGTCCAACATCGCCTTAAAAGTGAACGTGCAAGCGATATGATCAGACTCTTTCGCCACCGCCCCGGAAACGAACTCGAACCTCATTCCTTCAAGCTTTCTGTAGTTCTCTGGCATGACCTTCTCCTTGGCGAATATTTAAGACAGGTCAGAAGGCGACTTGCCCGGGAAACCTGCCAAGGAACATGGGATAGCTGAATGCCCTTTGTGTCCACTGTCAGAACTAACAGGTAGAGGCCTTTTTCAGACAGGCGGAAGGTCGCAGTCTTTTGATTTATCAGGAATCGCGTCGCAATGAACACAGATTGGGGGTATCACACAGCCCCCCTGTGGGAGCGGCCTTGCTCGCGAAGAGGTCGCAGCGCAGGACGCTATTGGACATTGCGCAACTGATCATGCTCGGCGAACTGGCGGTGAATCGGGTGATGAATAATCTGGAGTTGCCGCAGTAACACGGTTTGGTGACAAGCCTTGAATGAGGCGTTGCGGCTGCTGACGTCTTCGCGGGCAAGCCCGCTCCCACAGGTTCGGCGTGTAGGCACAGGTTTGTGATCGACCCCAATCCCTGTGGGAGCGAGCTTGCTCGCGAAGGCGGCCTCACGGCCGATACATGTCTGCAGGCATAAAAAAATCGCCACCTCATTTAACCCGGCTGCGGTTTGTCGCCTCTTTCCTTCAGCCCACATGACCACTTGTCGGAAACCCGCCAGCACCTGTCAGATCTGACAGGTGCCCAATTCCTCCAACGCGCGCTCAATAACTCCGTCACCCAGCCCCCGACCGGAGTTCGCCAGATGTCCAGCCAGCAAACCCCTCAAGCCCTCAGACCTCTGTATTTTCCGGCACTGGTCAACCTCAGCCCTGCCGAACACTATGACGGCGGCATCCCCATCAGAGCCGTGGAAGGCGATCTGCAAGGCGTCATTCCCGCCTGGCTGACCATGTCCATTGGCGACCATGCCGAAGTGTTCTGGGGTAATGACAGTGCAGCGGTCTGGAGCAAACTCATCGAGAACGACGCCGAGGTCAACCGGGATGTCAGTTTCACCATTGCCAAGGCCCACGTGTTTGAGGGGGACGCCACGCCAGTCTTCTACCGGATCACGCGCAAGAACCAGACCCCGGAGGACTCGACCCCCGTCATGACCTTGCTGGTCAAACTCACGCGGCCTGGCGAGTACGATGACATTCCGGGCGATGACGGCCACTCCGATCTCAAGTTCTCCCTCTCCCATGACGAGGTCGATGAGACCCTGCCGCCCAGCGGGGTGACGATGCACATCGTGCCCTACCGCAATCTCACCCGATACGACCGCATTCTCGCCCGCTGGGGCAGCCAGCAAGTGGTGCATGTCGTTACGCCCCAGCAGGCGCAGGACCCGATCGGCAACCCGATCGACGTCGTTTTCAGTCGCGCCGTTATCGAGGCGGCCGGAGACGGAGCGCGCGTGGCGGTGGCTTATCAGGTCATTGATCGCTGCGGCAATTACCCGGACGAGCGTGCGCCGTGGTCGGCGACACATCACCTGTTGGTGGACCTCGGCGGCAATCGGCTGGACGAACCGCAGGTGCTGGTCAACGGCACTCCAACCGTCAGCATCGACCTCGATCAGCTCGGGGATGACGATGTGAACGCCCGCGTGTACATCACCAAGGATGATTTTGAGGTGGGCGACAAGGTGCTCCTGACCTGGATCGGCACCCCGGCGCAAGGGTCGCAAATCATCGTCGGACCGCTGGAAAAAGAGGTGTTGTACGTGCCCTTCCAGCTCGATTTCACCATCCCCAACGCCGCCGTCAAAGCCATCGCCAAAGGCGCAGCCTCGGTCGGCTATATGCGCCGTCGCAACGGTGAAAGCGACCGCCCTTCGAAAAATCTCAGTGTCACGGTAATTGGCGACATCACTCAGTTGGCCGCCCCTACCGTTGACGAAGCACCGGGCGGGACGTTGCCACCGGAAACCACTTGGGCAACCGTCAACATCCCTTGGTATCCCGGTCGCAGCAGCAGCGACCTGATCAACCTGATCTGGTGGGCCCGGACGCCCGGTAACGACACCGTTTTTTACGAAGATCCCCGTCCGGTCGGCAACGTGGCAGACAATCAGCCCGTCCTGCGCAGCGTGAGCAATGCCGAAATCCAGCGCTTCAACGGCCTGAACGTCAAGGTCTATTACATCGTCACCAACAGCGAAACGGGGCTGTTGAGCGTCCGCGATTCGCTGCCGTTCATGATGCAGGTCGGCGTGCCCTTGCCGGCGTTCGACCGGCCGGAAGTCGAGGGCGCAGATGCCAACGACGTGCTCGACCCGGACAACGTGCCACCCACCGGCGCCACGCTGGTGGTGCCGTACCTCGGCACCCAGGACAAGGATCGCGTGAACTACCGTTGGCGCGGCTCCGCCAGCGGCGGCAGCATCAGTGATCATGTCGACCTGATCCCCGCCACCGCCGGCCGGCCGGTACGCATCACCGTGGATAAAAAATACGTGACCGCCAACCTGAACGGCACGGTGGTCGCGGATTACAGTATTCATCGCGGCAGCGTGCCGCTGGGGCAATCCCGGGAATTGACATTACGCATCGGAACGGCGCTGACGGAGCTGCCGCCACCGTTTCTTGTAGCACCGGCCATCGATCCGATTGATGTCCTGGCCTACCCGAACGGCGTGACGGTGCGCATTGAATTTCTTGAAGCGCTCAGCGGCGACAAGGCAAACCTGGAGGAGGTCAATCCACCGCCGGGTTGGCCGCCGTTCCCGTTGGTCGAATTCAACAGCAACAAACGGGTGAACACGGTGTTGAGCCCGGCGTTTCTTGCGGCGCGGCATGGAAAGGTGATCGAGCTGCGCTGGAGTTTGAATCGCAATGGTAGTCAGGCTGGTCAATCAGGCGCGATCAAGGTGAGCGTGCTGAAAATGGTCGATGAAGACCCTCGTTTCCCAACACCGAATATCGACAGCAACACCAGTAATGAACTGGACGTTCAAGAACTCACGGCCAACGCGCGGATACTCGCGGTGAAATGGCCGTTGTTCGAACCGGGGCAACCGATCTGGGTGACGGTTGCAGGTTTTAACAAGAATGGTGACCCCGTCAGCAAGGAAGTAAGGTCGGGAGAGCCTAATGATTCAGTGGATGGCTTATCGGTGGCGGCGCCAATTGAGTGGTTGAAAGAACTCAAAGAAGGAACGGAACTGAAGATAGCGTGCGCGGTTAACCTGGATGGGTCTGCTATCAAAGCTAAGGAAACTCTGAAAAAGACTTTCTGATTTGGCAAAATACCGCGACCCCACCCACCGAGTTTCCCGATGAAGCAGATGACCTTCGCCGACGCCGAGTACGCTGGCAAGCGCAAGCAAACCCGCAAGGAGTTGTTCCTGATCGAGATGGATCGGGTGGTGCCGTGGAAGGGCTTGATTGCTTTGATCGAGCCACATTATCCGAAAGGTGAAGGTGGCCGTCCGGCCTACCCGTTGATGGCGATGCTGCGTGTGCATCTGCTGCAGAACTGGTTCGGCTACAGCGATCCAGCGATGGAGGAAGCGCTGTACGAAACCACGATCCTGCGCCAGTTTGCCGGGCTGAACCTGGAGCGCATCCCCGACGAAACCACCATTCTCAACTTCCGCCGCTTGCTGGAGAAACACGAGCTGGCGGCCGGCATCCTCGCTGTCATCAATGGCTATCTGGGCGACCGCGGCCTGTCGCTGCGCCAGGGCACCATCGTCGATGCAACGCTGATCAATGCGCCCAGTTCGACCAAGAACAAGGACGGCAAGCGCGACCCGGAAATGCACCAGACCAAGAAGGGAAACCAGTATTATTTTGGCATGAAGGCCCACATCGGCGCCGATGACGAATCGGGTCTGGTGCACAGCGTAGTGGGCACGGCGGCCAATGTGGCGGATGTCACCCAGGTGGACAAATTGCTGCATGGCGACGAAAACGTGGTCTGCGCCGATGCAGGCTACACCGGTGTCGAAAAGCGGCCCGAGCATGAAGGACGTGAAGTTATCTGGCAGGTGGCGGCACGCCGCAGCACCTACAAAAAACTCGATAAGCGCAGCGTGCTGTACAAAGCCAAGCGCAAGATTGAAAAGGCCAAGGCTCAGGTGCGCGCCAAGGTCGAGCATCCGTTCCGGGTAATCAAGCGCCAGTTCGGTTACACCAAGGTGCGCTTTCGCGGCTTGGCCAAAAACACGGCGCAACTGGTGACACTGTTCGCTCTGTCGAACCTGTGGATGGCGCGCCGACATTTACTGACGAATGCAGGAGAGGTGCGCCTGTAATGCGGGAAATGGCCACCGGAGTGGGGTCCGGGTGGCGAAAACGTAAGAAATACTCGTCGAATTGATTGTTTTTTGATCATTTGGCGAGTTTAAAAGTTGCGCTAGGTGGTATGCCGGGGAAATACATGGCTACTTCAGACCATCCCTAACGCGGTAACCTTTCCGCTACGCTCCTATGGCATAAAAAACTTTTCACCTCCTCTGTATGAGAACTTTGATGACACACCTAATCAACTCATAACAGTTGGCCAGCGCATCGAACTCCCGAGCATGACCATTACCTTTATTTCAGGTGGCGGACAAATGGGAGTTCTTCGCCATGAAAGCCCCCCAGTCCCCGGCAAAATTAGCGGGCAAGTACTGCAGCTTGGCTATAGATACCCGAACCCACAGCGGTGCAGAATTGATCTCAAATCAACCTATTCAAAAGTCAGTTTTTGGCAACACGGGACAGAATACGAAAACACCACCGCTTCTTTTTACAACACAGCGGGTCAACCGTTGGGAGAAAGAACATTTACTCTTTCGCGTTCTGACGCCCATCTCGTCGAATTCAGCGCAATCGGAATAACCAGAATTGAAATACTGATCAATGTATTCGACTGGATTGTGCTGGATCACTTTTCATTCTTCCCCTGATCTGCGCAAAGACGGGGTTTCAATGCAGGAAACCCAGCCTCAGGAATCGCGACGCAAATCCGGCGGGATCGGCAAATCATCCTTGAGTGGATCCGGGCGTTTGCCCTTACCGGCGCGGTATTGGCGAGTAAGAAAAGGGGACGGTCATATTTAACCAGTGACTTAAGCAGCGGGGCTTGATCGAGATTTTTCTGTTGACCCGGATGGCCGTTTCGCGAGCAAGCTCGCTCCCACAGAGAAACGCATTCCCAATGTGGGAGTGAGCTTGCTCGCGAAGAGGCCAGTGAAGTCAGCGCAAATCGCTATTTTAAACCAAGGCGTTTAAAAGACACCTTCAGACACGCCTCCAAAGCTACACCTCCTTGCGCCATTGCCTACAGCTACGCCAGAATCCGCCGGCTTGTGCGCCTTGGGGGCGGGTTCTATTGTGGATCGGTCGCTGACGAATCAGCGATCGGGTTTAGCGATCCGATACCTTACAGACGCTCAATCCCCAGTCTCAATTGCAGGTTTGTCTATCTGCACTTGGCGTCATGGTGGCTGTGCGCGGGAGACCTTCGGGTCTACCCGGGGTTTCTGTGACCCGGATCGCTAACCTGCGTACAGCCGCCACCTTTACTTGTTTAGCGATGAGCCGTGGCGGCCAAATCAACCACGGAGCTTCACCATGATCAAACCAACACCCAACCCACCCGAAACCGACCCCAACTCCCCCTACGAATCCCTCGATTCGAAAAAACTCCACGATGCCGCCGACCGCGCGCTCGACCACTACCTCTGTGCGCCCGGAGCCACCCCACCGCCGCGCAGAACCCGCAGGATGTACGCCGTGACCGCCGACTTCAAAAACGAAGAACTGCTGGCCGATGCCTGCGAGACACTCGCCTCAGCCAGAACCATCGCCAATGACTTCGCCCACCTCATACCCGCCTCGCAGCGACGAACCCTATTAGGGATCGCGCAATTGATCATGCTGGGGGAGCTGGCGGTGAATCGGGCGCTGGATAATCTGGAGTTGGCAGGCTAAGAAGGCAGGCAAGAACTGTGGTGAGGGGATTCATCCCCGATCGGCTGCGCAGCAGTCGCGAAACCAGAGCACGCGGTATTCCTGAAAGATCGAAGTCTCAGGTTTTAGGGCCGCTGCGCAGCCAATCGGGGATGAATCCCCTCACCACAATGACGGCGACAGGCGCCGAAATATCATTGGGTCGGGCATAAAAAAACCGCCGCCTCGTCAAACCGGGGCGGCGGTTTTTTTGATCACGGCAAGCGTCAGGCATCGCGGCGCAAATCCGGCGGGATCGGCAAATCGTCCTTGAGTGGATCCGGACGTTTGCCCTTGCCGGCGCGGTACTGGCGGATCTGGTAGACGTAGGCCAGCACCTGGGCGACAGCCAGGTACAGGCCGCCGGGGATTTCCTGTTCCAGCTCGGTGGAGTAGTAGATCGAGCGCGCCAGCCCCGGCGATTCGAGGAGCATGACGTTGTTGGCGACGGCGATTTCGCGGATCTTCAGCGCGAGGAAATCGCTACCCTTGGCCAGCAGGACCGGCGCGCCGCCCTTCTCCGAATCGTACTTGAGCGCCACGGCGTAGTGGGTCGGGTTGGTGATGACCACGTCGGCGTCGGGAATCGCCGCCATCATCCGCCGCTGCGACATCTCGCGCTGGGTCTGGCGGATGCGCTGTTTGACCTCTGGCCGGCCTTCCTGATCCTTGTGCTCGTCGCGCACTTCCTGCTTGGTCATCAGCAGTTTCTTGTGGCTTTCCCAGAGCTGCACCGGCACGTCGACCGCCGCGATGATGATCAGCCCGCAGGCCAGCCACAGCGAACTCCAGCCCACCAGCGTCACGCTGTGAATGATTGCCTGCTCAAGCGGTTCATGGGCGATCCGCAGGAAGTCATCGATGTCGGCCGACAACACCATCAGTGCCACAAACAGCGTGATGATGAACTTGGCCAATGCCTTGACCAGTTCGATCACGGCCTTCATCGAGAACATGCGTTTAAGGCCCGCACCGGGGTTCATCCGGCTGAATTTCGGCGCCATGGAGCCGGCGGCGAACAGCCAGCCGCCGAGGGAGATCGGCCCGATCAATGCGGCCAGCAACAAAGTAATCATGACCGGCTGGATCGCTAACAGGGCGATCTTGCCCGAGACCAGCAGGAAGGTGCCCATGGACTTCTCGTCCATGATCACTTCCCGCGAAAGATTGAAATTGAGGCGCATCAGGTCCATCAATTCCTGCGCCAGCATGCCGCCAAAGATCAGCAGACCACCGGCGCCGGCGAGCATCACCGCGAGGGTGTTGAGCTCTTTGGAGCGGGCAATCTCACCCTTCTCACGGGAGTCCTTTTTGCGTTTCTCCGTGGGGTCTTCTGTTTTGTCCTGACCGCTTTCGCTCTCAGCCATGGCTCAGCGCGCCCGTGCCAGTTCGCGTAGCAACTGCAGGGCCTCGGAGGCCAGCGGTTGATACTGATTGAGGATGTCCGCCAGACCGACCCAGACGATGAACAGACCGAGCACCAGCGTCAGCGGAAAACCGATGGAGAAAATGTTCAGTTGCGGCGCGGCGCGGGTCATCACGCCGAACGCAATGTTGACCACCAGCAGCGCCGTGACCGCCGGCAACACCAGCAACAACGCCGCCCCGAGCACCCAGCCGAGTTTGCCGGCCAACTCCCAGTACTGCGCCGTCATCAAGCCGCCGCCGACCGGCAGCGTTGTGAAGCTCTCGGTGAGCACTTCGAAGACCACCAGATGGCCGTTCATCGACAGGAACAACAAGGTCACCAGCATGGTGAAGAACTGGCCGATGACCGCCACCGAGACGCCGTTGGCCGGGTCGACCATCGAAGCGAAGCCCATACCCATCTGGATCGCGACAATCTGCCCGGCCACGGCAAACGCCTGAAAAAACAGTTGCAGGGAAAACCCCAGCACCGCGCCGACCAGAATCTGCTCGCCAATCAGCAACCAGCCACTGAGCGCCAGCGGACTGACCTCCGGCATCGGCGGCAGTCCCGGGGCAATGCATACGGTGATGGCCACGGCGAAATACAGGCGTATCCGCCGCGACACCAGCGTGGTGCCGAACACCGGCATGACCATCAGCATCGAGGCGACACGAAACAGTGGCAACATGAACGACGCCACCCAGGTACTGATCTGGGTGTCGGTCAGCTGAAGCAGCGATTGCATGGCTCAGCCGATGACCATCGGGATGTTTTTGTAGAGCTGGATGATGTATTCCATGAACGTCTGCACGATCCATGGACCGCCCACAATCAGCGTCACCAGCATCACCAACAGACGCGGCAGGAAGCTCAGGGTCTGTTCGTTGATCTGCGTCGCGGCCTGAAACATCGCCACCAACAAGCCGACCAACAGACTCGGCACCACCAGAATCGCGACCATCAAAGTGGTCAGCCACAGCGCTTCACGAAAGATATCGACCGCAACTTCCGGCGTCATGGCGAGACACCTCCGAAGCTACTGGCCAGAGTGCCGATGATCAGCGCCCAGCCATCCACCAGCACGAACAGCATGATCTTGAACGGCAGCGAAATGATCAGCGGCGAGAGCATCATCATACCCATCGCCATCAGCACGCTCGCGACCACCAGGTCGATGATCAGGAACGGGATGAAGATCATGAAGCCAATCTGGAACGCGGTTTTCAGCTCGGAGGTGACGAACGCCGGCACCAGAATGGTCAGCGGCGCCTGATCCGGGGTGGCGATGTCGGTGCGCTTGGACAGACGCATGAACAGCTCCAGATCGCTGGTGCGGGTCTGCGCGAGCATGAAGTCCTTGATCGGTACCTGGGCCTTTTCCACCGCTTGCTGCGCGGTGAGCTTTTCCGCCAGGTACGGCTGCAGCGCATCGTTGTTCACCCGGTCGAACACCGGGGCCATGATAAACATGGTGAGGAACAGCGCCATGCCGGTGAGGATCTGGTTCGACGGCGTCTGCTGCAGACCGAGGGCCTGACGCAAGATCGAGAAGACGATGATGATCCGGGTAAAACTGGTCATCAGAATCACGGCCGCCGGAATGAAGCTCAGCGCCGTCATGATCAGCAGGATCTGCAGGCTGACCGAGTATTCCTGCGCGCCGTCGGCGTTGGTGCCCAGCGTGATCGCCGGGATCGACAACGGATCGGCGGCGAATGCCAGTGGCGCGGCCAGCATCAGGGCCAGCGTCAAGACGATGCGGAGCGCAGCCATTACTTCTTATCCTTCTGATCCTTGCCGAGAATCTTCAGCAGATGCTGGGCAAATTCCGGGGTCGCTTTTTCGCTACTGCTCGGCACTTGCACCGGCTCTTTGAGCACGTGCAGCGCCGTAATGGTGCCGGGGCTCAAGCCCAACAGAATTTGCTCGTTGCCGACCTGCACCAGCATCAACCGGTCACGCGGACCGAGCGCGCGCGAGCCAATCAGTTCGATCACCTGGCCCTTGCCCGCCGGCCCGGCCTGCTGCACCCGGCGCAGTAGCCAGGCGAGGAAGAAGATCAACCCCAGCACCAGCAACAGACCGAACACCAGTTGCGTCAGTTGCCCGGCCACGCCGCTGTTGACCATCGGCGCGGTGGCAGCGGGCACGGTGGTCGCCGTCGACGGCTCGGCGGCCAGCACGCTCAATGGCAGTGCCAGCAAAGCCCAGAGAAATCGTTTCACTCAGCGCAGCTTCTTGATGCGTTCGCTTGGGCTGATCACGTCGGTCAGGCGGATGCCGAACTTCTCGTTGACCACCACCACTTCGCCGTGCGCGATCAGGGTGCCGTTGACCAGTACGTCCAGCGGCTCGCCGGCCAGACGATCGAGCTCGATCACCGAACCCTGGTTCAGTTGCAGCAGGTTGCGGATGTTGATGTCGGTGCTGCCCACCTCCATCGAGATCGACACCGGGATGTCGAGGATCACGTCGAGGTTCGGGCCATCCAGCGTCACCGGATCGTTGTTCTTCGGCACGCTGCCGAACTCTTCCATCGGCAGACGGTTGGAGCTTGCAGCGCCAGCGTCGGCCGCCAGCAGCGCATCGATGTCAGCCTGGCTGCCATCACCGGTCTCTTCCAGGGCCGCAGCCCATTCGTCGGCCAGTGCCTGATCGTCCTGGGCGTTCATTTCGTCGTTCATCATTTGTCCTCGGCGGGCAACAATTCAGTTAAATGCGTGGGGGTGAGAGCGGCGCTTCAGCGCCGCTCGATCGGCTCGATCACCTGCAACGCGAGGTTGCCTTTGTGCGAGCCCATCTTGACCTTGAAGGCCGGTACGCCGTTGGCGCGCATGATCATGTCTTCCGGCATTTCGACCGGGATCACATCGCCCGGCTGCATGTGCAGGATGTCGCGCAGCTTCAACTGACGGCGGGCCACGGTGGCGCCGATCGGCACGTCGACATCGAGCACGTCCTGACGCAGGGCGTTGACCCAACGCTCGTCCTGATCGTCGAGGTCCGACTGGAAACCGGCGTCGAGCATTTCGCGCACCGGTTCGATCATCGAGTACGGCATGGTCACGTGCAGGTCACCGCCACCGCCGTCGAGTTCGATGTGGAAGGTGGAGACCACAATCGCTTCGCTCGGGCCGACGATGTTGGCCATGGCCGGGTTCACTTCCGAGTTGATGTACTCGAAATTGACTTCCATGATCGCCTGCCAGGCTTCCTTCAGATCGACGAAGGCCTGCTCCAGCACCATGCGCACCACGCGCAGTTCGGTCGGGGTGAATTCACGCCCTTCGATCTTGGCGTGACGGCCGTCGCCGCCAAAGAAATTGTCCACCAGCTTGAACACCAGTTTGGCGTCGAGGATGAACAGTGCGGTACCACGCAACGGTTTGATCTTGACCAGGTTGAGGCTGGTCGGCACGTACAGCGAGTGCACGTATTCGCCGAACTTCATCACCTGTACGCCACCGACGGCAACGTCCGCCGAGCGGCGCAGCATGTTGAACATGCTGATGCGGGTGTAACGGGCAAAACGCTCGTTGATCATTTCCAGGGTCGGCATGCGTCCACGGACGATGCGATCCTGGCTGGTCAGGTCGTAGCTTTTGACACTGCCGGGTTCGGCAGCGTTATCGGTCTGTACCAGACCATCGTCGACGCCATGCAACAGCGCGTCGATTTCATCCTGGGACAGCAGATCCTGCACGGCCATGTCGTGTTCCTACTGCAGTACGAAATTAGTGAAAAGCAACTGTTCGATCACCACTTTGCCCAGCTCTTTCTGCGCCACTTCCTGGACGCTGGCTGTGGCCTTCTGGCGCAGCATCTCCTGGCCGACCGGGGTCGCCAGTGTGGCGAAATCCTGACCGGAGAAGAGCATCACCAGGTTGTTGCGGATCACCGGCATGTGCACTTTGAGCGCGTCCAGATCAGCCTGGTTACGCGCCAGCATGGTGATGCTCACCTGCATGTAGCGCTGACGGCCGTTCTGGTTGTAGTTGGCGACAAACGCCGGCGCCATCGGCTCGAAAATCGCCGGCTGCTTGCCGACCGGCGCGGTCTCGGCCGCGGCGGCAGGCTTGCTCTGAGCGCTGTGCATGAAGTACCAGGTCGCGCCCACGGACACACCGATCGCCAGCAGCAGAGCCACCACGATCAGGATGATCATCTTGAGTTTGCCTTTGGTCGCGGGGTCTTTTACAGCTGCTGCTTCGCTCTTCGCCATGCCAATAATCCGTCACTAATCGGGTTTTCACAGTCGCACGGCAAGGCAAGAGCAAGTGTTATGCCAGAAGTGTCGGAGCGTTGGAGGAGCGAGGTGCATGAATCGATACAAGCCCTGTGGGAGCTGGCTTGCCAGCGATAGCGATTGGTCTGACACATTGGTTTTGAATGTGCCGGCGCCATCGCTGGCAAGCCAGCTCCCACAGGTTTTTGTGGATACTTTGAATCAGGCGTAGTAGTCGACGGCGCTGCTGCCGATCACGCTGGTAGTTTGCGCAGCGGCTTCAGCCACGGCTGCCGGCGTCAGTTCTTCGTCCGCCGAATCCAGACGTCCGCCAGCAGCGCTGGTGCGGCCGCTCTGACCGTGCTGCGCCTGTTCCTGACCCTGCTGACCCTGCCAGCCACGACTCTGGTCGGAGACGTTGACGTCAACCTGGCCCATGCCCTGCTGGGTGAACATGTCACGCAGGCGATGCATCTGACCATCGAGCGCTTCACGCACGCTTGGATGCGCGCTCATGAAGGTCACTTGGGTCTGCTGGTCCGGAACCATGTTCACCCGAATATCCAGACGCCCCAGTTCTGCCGGCTGCAATTGAATATCCGCCGCCTTCAGGTTGGCGCTGGACAGGTACATGACGCGGTTGACGATTTCTTCGGTCCAGCCGCTCTGGTGCATGGCGATCGGTTGATTCACCGGCACCGCGTTCGCGGTTTTCGGCGTAGCCGCCTGAGTCAGCGCCGCCAGACGGTTGGCGAAATCATCGACTCGAGTGTCGCTGGTGGCAGACTTGAGATCTTTCAGGCCATCGTCGATCAGACCGCTGAAGGCTTTCTCGCCGCTTTGACTGGTGCTGTCCTTGTCGGCCTGTACGTCGAGCATGCTGGCCATGCCGGCAGCGAAGTTCTGCGCCGCAGTCAATTCACCGTCGGCCTGAGTCTGGGCCGGCGTAGCTTTGGGTTGCGCCTGACTGCTGGCAGAAATGTGTCCGCCCTGCTCCATCGCCATGCGCACCGCCGGCAGCGAATCGAGTGGATCGGCCGCCGGGTCGAAAGCGCTATCGGTCGATGCCGCCGGGTCTTTGACCACGGCTGGCGCAACGGTTGCAGCCACGACCGGCGTCTCGGCCTTGACCGGCTCCGGTGTTGCAGCGACTGGCGCGGGCACCGCCGGTGCAGTCACCAGCGGTTGCACGGTTTGCACCAGCGCCGGATCCAGCGCCGGATCTACCGGGGGGGTGTCCGCCACTGGCGTCTGCGTGCTGTCAGCGGCAGCCTCGGCGACGGCCTTGTCAGCGGCCGCCTGATCATCGGATGCAGTCGAAGCGGTCTTGTCGGCAGGCAAGGCATTGCCGCTATCGGCAACGGTCTGTTGCGAGGCGGCAGACTTATCCTTGCCGAGATCTTTCTTGTCGCTGTTGTCGGCAACCTTGTCACGTGCCGGTTTCAACGAACTGTCAGTGCCTGGCAGATTTTTTTTCGGGCCTTGATCGGCGAACACCTGAGCGAAGCTTGAGGCCTTGTCCCCGGTGTCTGCAGCCACGACCGGTGCTTTGACAGCAGCGGCTTGCGCCTTGGCCTGGGCGGCAGATTGAAGAAGAACATTGGGGGTCGCAGGCATGACACGGTCTCCGCTGCACTGGGATCGTAGGTACAGTTGACGGGGATTATTGCAAGTGTCGGGCCAGTTTCGTCCGGCGCTGGCGAAAAGCGCCGGACGGCAGGATTCAATGCGTGAGGGCGTGCTGGCGTTCGTCTTCGTAGACAGTTCGCACATCGGCAAATTCGCTGCTGATGTCCGCCACCAGATCGACGATTTCGGCGGGACTTTTGTTTCTGGCGTCCGCCTCGAGCGCCTGACAGAGCGTCGCCAGTCGCACGGCGCCCATGTTGCTGGCGCTGCCCTTGAAACTATGGGCGACCTCGGCCAACACCTTGGCGTCGGCGGTCTTTTGCAATTGATGCAAGCGACTTTCAGAATCGGTCAGGAAGGTATCCAGCAAATCCGGATAGCTGTCTTCCATCACTTCGCGCAACGCATCGAGTACTTCGCGATCCACATGTTGGTCAGTCACTTGTTCACTCCTTGATCAAGAATCGGCGAATTATGCCCTAACCTCCCAGAAAAACTCTACGCAAGCACTGCGACCTTCGTCCGACCAACTGGCGTTATGCCCCAATTGCCGAATCAAGCTGACGCCGCGCCCCGACAGACGGACGCCGTCCAGCGGTCGCTCCATCACGCGCGCCACGTCAAACCCCTTGCCGCTGTCCTCGACGCGGATGACCAGACAACCACCGGCACCTTGTGGCCTGACTTGCAGATGCACGCGCACATAACCGTCCTGCAACGCTTCGAGTCGTGCATTGCGCTGCTCGTAGTAGCGAGCGAATCCAGCGGCATCGCGCTTGAGGCTGGAATCGAGCCCCAGCACGCCATGCTCCAGTGCATTGGAATACAGCTCGGCAAGCACGCTGTAGATTGCGCCACCCTGAGTGCGCAATCCATGCACTTCCAGTAACAATTGCAGCAGGTACGGCAAAGGATTGAAGCGCCTGAGCGTCGCACCGCGAAACTCGAAGCTGACCGACCAGTCCAGCGGACAGGATTGGCCGCTGTCGGAGTACACCGGCGCCGACGGCATCACCTGCGTCGCCTCCAACAGACTGATCTCGACCATGCTCACATCGTCGCGGGGCTCGCCACGAAAGGCGTGCAAGGCCTGCTCGATCTCGGCGAACAGGTTGTCCGGTTCACGATTGGCGGCAAACAGTTGCTGCAAACGCTCGACACCAAACAAGCGGTCATCGGCGTCAGTGGTATCGATCACGCCGTCTGACAGCAGGAACACGCGGTCCCCTGCCGCCATGGCCTGCACTTCGGTGCGATCGTCGAACGCCTGCGGGCTGAGCACACCGAGCGGTAAATGCCGCGCCGGCAGCGGCAGCCGTTCGCCCGTGGCGATCCGGTGCAGATAGCCTTCGGGCATGCCGCCGTTCCACACCTCCACAGTACGACGCTGAAAGCTCAGGCAAAGCATGGTCGCGCAGCAGAACATGTCCACCGGCAGGATGCGCTTGAGCTTGGCGTTCATCTCGCGCAGGGTTTCGGCCAGGCCGTAACCTTTGGCCGTCATGCCGTAAAACACTTCGGCCAACGGCATCGCCCCCACCGCCGCCGGCAGACCGTGGCCGGTGAAATCACCGAGCAGCACATGCATGTCGCCGGCCGGCGTGTAGGCCGCCAGCAGCAGGTCGCCGTTGAACAATGCATAGGGCGATTGCAGGTAGCGAATATTCGGCGCGCTCAGGCAACCCGAATGCGCGACCTTGTCGAACACCGCTTTGGCCACGCGTTGTTCGTTGAGCAGGTAATCGTGATGCTTGGCAATCAGGTCGCGCTGCTGCAGCACCGTGGCCTGCAAACGACGCAAGCGATCCATCGCCTTGATTTTGGCGGCAAGGATCACCTGGTTGTACGGCTTCGCCAGAAAGTCGTCGCCGCCCGCCTCCAGGCAGCGTGCCAGCGCTTCGCTTTCGGTCAGCGAGGTCAGGAAGATGATCGGCACCAGGGTTTCGCCCGCCAGCGCCTTGATCTGTCGCGCCGCTTCGAAGCCGTCCATCACCGGCATCATCGCGTCCATCAGCACCAGATGCAGCGGCTGGCGCCGAAACACTTCCAGCGCTTCGGCGCCATTGGCGGCGGTCAGTACTTCATGTCCCTGACGCCGGACGATGGTCGACAACAGTAACCGGTCGGCGGCGCTGTCTTCGGCGATCAGGATCGTCAGCGGCTCTTGCGCCTGCATGGCCGTCAACTGATGTCGAACAGTTTGTCGAAGTTGGAGATGGCGAGAATCTTGCGCACGTCGGAGTTGCTGTTGACCACCCGCACGTCCGAGTCGTCGCCGCCGGCGTGATCGCGCAGCAGGAGCAGCATGCCCAGCGCGGAGCTGTCGAGGTAGGTGGCGTCCTTCAGATCGACCACGATGGAGTCAGGCTTGCGGTTAAGCCGCTCATAGGCCTCGCGAAATTCCTGATGGCGCCCGAAATCGAACCGCCCCCTGACCGAAATCGTCAGTTTTTGACCATCCGGAGAGACTTCTGTAACGACAGACATTGACTGGCTTCCTTGTCATTGACGAACGTGTACAAGGTTTAGCACTTGGTAGAGCGGCCAGCAACCCGATTGCAGCAACAAATAACCATGGATTCGTTTGCGCCCGCTGAGCGCACCGTTCGTCGTAACTGTCAGATCTGTCAGTGTGCGCAATGACTATCCAAACCCATCATCAAGTGGCAGCAAAATCGCTGCGCTCGAATCGAAGGATATGACTCATGGGCTCGTCAAAAGAAACCTACCCAGCGCCACACCTGAAAAACACAGTGTCGCCCACCCGGATCAGCCATGCAGAGTATGAACGAGGCGAAGCCATTGTTATGGCGCGATACCGTACAGAGCTACACGACGAAGTCACATTTGTCTTTGACGCTGACGGGAATGTGCACTACGAAAAACTCGCCAAAGTTTCTTCCACGGGAGTTACGAATGGGGAAGTTGGCACGAAAATCAACTCGGTCGACGATTGGGAACTAGTGGGAAAAACGGTCAGTGTGTACTTCACCGTAAGACGTAAATCAATCACGCTGGGTCAATCCAAGGCATTCACGTTCAGCGTGTCAGCCGCTTGATTCAAGATATCGTTTAAAGCGGTACTGCCGCGTCGCATCAGTATGGATCGTGCCGCGGCAAACGCTGCGACAACTCATCCAGCAACCTCTGCTCTCGCTTGTCTTCGAGGCGTTGCGCCTCTTCGCGGTAGCGCTGCACCAGTTTGCGCAGGCCTTCGACCTTGGCGAACGCCTGCTGCCAGGCGTCTCGCGCCTTGATCAGGTTGTTCTGGTGCCAGACCAGGCTTTGCCGCTGCTGGTCGATCGCGGTGTCCAGTTGCGCCAGAAAGCCGTGATAACCCAGCAACCATTGCCCGGAAACCCCGTCGCTGCCGCGTACGATCCACTGTTCTTGATAATCCAGACGAAAGGCATCGAGGTCGGCGAGTTTGCTTTCAGCCACCTTGACCTGGCCCTGAAAGTATCCCAGACGCTGGACGGCCGTTTTTTCGGCCTGTTCGGCCATTTCCACCACCGGTGCCAGACGTGCGGCGCGACTCACGGCCATGGCCGGTTACCCGCCCGCCGCAGGCGCGAACAGGGTTTCCAGATAGGCCTGGCTCTCGCCCATGTTGATCTTGTCGTTCAGCCCCTGCCGCTGGTAGCGGGTCAGTTGCGGCTGCAGATTGATCGCCAGATCGGTCTCGCGGTCACCACCGGCGACGTAAGCGCCGACGCTGATCAGATCGCGGCTCTGCTGATAGCGCGACCACAGCTGTTTGAAGTACTGCGCACGCTGCATGTGTTCCGCCGAAACCACCGCCGGCATCACCCGGCTGATCGAGGCTTCGATGTCGATGGCCGGATAGTGCCCTTCCTCGGCCAGCCGCCGGGACAACACGATATGGCCGTCGAGCACGCCCCGCGCCGAGTCGGCAATCGGGTCCTGCTGGTCATCGCCTTCGGACAACACGGTGTAGAACGCAGTAATCGAACCCCCGCCCTTTTCCGCGTTACCGGCGCGCTCCACCAGTTTCGGCAGTTTGGCGAACACCGAGGGCGGATAACCCTTGGTCGCTGGCGGCTCGCCGATGGCCAGAGCGATTTCCCTCTGAGCCTGAGCGAAACGGGTCAGCGAATCCATCAGCAACAGGACGTTCTTGCCCTTGTCGCGGAAATACTCGGCGATCCGCGTGCAGTACATCGCCGCGCGCAAACGCATCAGCGGCGCATCGTCCGCCGGTGAGGCGACCACCACCGAACGCTTGAGGCCTTCTTCACCGAGGATGTGCTCGATGAACTCCTTAACTTCTCGACCCCGCTCACCGATCAGACCAACGACGATGATGTCGGCCTCGGTGAAGCGGGTCATCATGCCCAGCAGCACCGATTTACCGACACCGGTACCGGCGAACAGGCCCAGACGCTGACCACGCCCGACCGTCAGCAAACCGTTGATGCAACGAATGCCGACATCCAGCGGTTCGTGAATCGGGTCGCGGTTGAGCGGGTTGATTGTCGGGCCGTCCATCGGCACCCAGTCTTCAGCCTTCATCCCGCCCTTGCCGTCCAGCGCCCGTCCGGCACCGTCGAGTACGCGACCGAGCATGCTCATGCCCATCGGCAGACGACCGGTTTCGGCCAGCGGCACCACACGGGCGCCCGGGGCGATGCCGGCGACGCTGCCGACCGGCATCAGGAAGACTTTGCTGCCAGAAAACCCCATGACTTCCGCTTCCACCTGGGACGGGTGATAGCTGTCGTCATTGATCACCAGGCAGCGTGTGCCCATGGCGGCGCGCAAGCCTTCGGCTTCGAGGGTGAGGCCGACCATGCGCAGCAGGCGGCCTTCGAGAATCGGCGCGCCAGCGATGTCAGTGGCGTCGGCATAGGTGCTGAGGCGCTTGGCGAAACTGGTGCGTTCAAGGCGCATCGGGGATGTCCGCGAGCGGCTCTTCAGGCGCAGCCGCCAGTTGGCTTTCTTCAGGAATGTCCAGACTCAGATCCGGCGCAGCCGGGTGCAGAGACTGTTCGTGCAATTGGTCAAACAGCTTGCCCATGACCTGGGTGATGCGGGTTTCAATGCTCGCGTCGATGCGGCTGTGCGCGGTTTCAACCCGGCAACCACCGGGCATCAGCGACTCGTCCTCGACGATGCGCCAGGTTTCCTCATGGCGTTCGCGCAAGGCCTTGGCCTGTTCGAAGTCCTGCGGATTGACGTACAGGCGCACGTTGTCCACGCCCAACGGCAGCAACTTGAGCGCGTCGCGCATGACGTGTTCGATCTGGCTGGAATCGATCGCCAGTTCGCGCTTGATCACCTGTCTGGTGATGTGTTGCACAAGGTCGACCAGCGACTTTTCGATCTGCGTGTCTTGCTCGGCAATCGGCTCGAACAAATGGGTCATCAGTTGCTCGAGGCTGGCCAGTTTCGCCGCCAGCGCCACTTCGGCTTCCTGACGCACCTTGAGCGTGGCGCTGTGAAAACCTTCCTTCTCACCGATGCCAAAGCCCTCGTTGTAGGCCTCCTGACGGATGCTTTCGAGTTCTTCCAGGGTCAGTGGCTGGACTTCCTCCAGCGGCACTTCTTCCATTTCCGGCGGTTCGGGCTCCGGCTCCGGCTCGGGTTCCGGTTTCGGCGGATCGAAGCTGGGCAGTGCCCAGGATTCGAAACCACGGACATCGCGGGCGCGGATCAGATCCGTCACTGACTCGTCATGCTTGTCCATGGGCTTAGATCATTTCCTCGCCGCCCTTGCCACCGAGCACGATTTCGCCGGCTTCGGCCATGCGACGGGCAATGGTGAGGATTTCTTTCTGCGCGGTTTCCACGTCGCTGACGCGCACCGGGCCTTTGGCTTCGAGGTCGTCGCGCAACAGTTCGGCGGCACGCTTGGACATGTTCTTGAAGATCTTCTCCTTGACGCCTTCGTCCGAACCCTTGAGGGCCAGCACCAGCACGTCGGAGGATACTTCGCGCAACAGCGCCTGGATGCCGCGGTCGTCGACGTCGGCGAGGTTGTTGAACACGAACATGAGGTCTTCGATCTGACCGGACAGGTCTTCGTCGACTTCGCGGATCGAGTCCATGAGCTGGCCTTCGATCGAGCTGTCGAGGAAGTTCATGATGTCCGCCGCACGCTTGATGCCACCCAGGGTGGTGCGCGAGGCATTCGAGTTGCCGGAGAACTGCTTCTCGAGAATCTGGTTCAGCTCTTTCAGCGCAGCCGGTTGCACGGTGTTCAGCGACGAAACGCGCAGGATGATGTCCAGGCGCACCTTGTGGTCAAAGTTGCCGAGCACTTCACCGGCCTGATCCGGGTCGAGGTACGCGACGACGATGGCCTGGATCTGCGGGTGTTCGTAACGGATCACGTCGGCAACCGCGCGCGGCTCCATCCATTTCAGGCTGTCGAGGCCGCTGGTGTTGCCACCGAGCAGGATGCGGTCGATCAGGCCGTTGGCCTTGTCTTCGCCCAAGGCCTGGGTAAGCATTTTGCGCACGTAGTCGTCGGAACCGACGCCGAGGCTGGTCTGGTCGCCGACGATGTCGACGAACTCGCTCATGACCTGCTCGACCTGCTCGCGATGGACGTTGCCCATCTGAGCCATGGCCACACCCACCCGCTGAACCTCTTTCGGGCCCATGTGGCGCAGCACTTGCGCGGCATCGGTCGAACCCAGGGACAGCAGCAGAATTGCAGCTTTGTCGACCTTGTTCAGTTTGACGGTTGCGGCTCGGTTATCACTCATCTGCGTTAATCCACTCTTTCACGACCTGAGCCACGCGACCCGGATCCTCGGCCACCAAGCTCTTGATTGCATTCAGTTGTGCGTCGTACCCCTCGCTCGGGCTCGGCAACAGAATGCTCTGCGGACCACCGAGGCTCACGCGGTCGTTGGCCAGGTCGCCGTCCAGGCCGCCCATGCCACCGAGTTCCACGTCGCTGCCCAGACCGGCCAGCTCCTTGCCTTTGCCGCCGCCGGTGATGTTGTTCAACACCGGACGCAGCACACCAAACACCAGCACCAGGATGAACAACACACCCAGCACTTGTTTGACGATGTCCCAGAACCATGGCTGGGAGTAGAACGGAATATCGGCAACCACTTCACCGCGTTCGGCGGAGAACGGCATGTTGATCACGCTGACGCTGTCGCCACGGCTGGCATCGAAGCCGACCGCGTCCTGCACCAGGCGGGTGAAGCGCGCCAGTTCATCGGCGCTCCACGGTGCGCGGGTGGTTTCCCCGTTGGCTGCATTGACCTTGACCTGATCGTCGACCACTACCGACACCGACAGACGATTCAGGCGACCCTGCTGCTGCTTGGTGTGGCTGATGGAACGGTCGAGTTCGAAGTTCTTGGTGGATTGTTGACGCTTGTCCGCCGGGTACGGTGCGAGCATTGGCTGGCCGGTGGCCGGGTCCATGATCTGCTGACCGTTGGCATCCACCAGTGGCTGACCGGGCTGAATCATGCCGGTAGAGCCCTGCGCACCACCGGTGGTTTGCGGTGCCGAGGCCGGCGCCGGCGGCTGGTTGCTCAGCGCCCCCGGAACACCTTGCGGACCATTGCTGGCGGTGCGTTGCTCATTGACCGACTGCTCGCTGCGCAACGCCGGCTGGTCCGGGTTGAACTGCTCGGCGGTCGATTCGACGGCACTGAAATCGATGTCGGCCGAGACTTCAGCCTTGTAGCGATCGTTGCCCAGTACCGGCTGCAGAATGTTGTGCACGCGCTGGGTGAGCATGCTTTCCATGCGGCGGCTGTAATCGAACTGCTTGCCGGCCATGGTCATTTCGGAGTTCTCCGCCTGATCGGAGAGCAGATTGCCCTTCTGATCGACGACGGTGATCTGCGATTTGCTCAGTTCAGGCACGGACGTCGCCACCAGGTTGATGATCGCCACCACCTGACCCGGCTCCAGCGAACGTCCGGAGTACAACTCGACCAGAACCGAAGCGCTTGGCTTGCGCTCATCACGCACGAACACCGAGCTCTTCGGAATCGCCAGGTGCACGCGGGCGCCCTTGACGTTGTTCAGGCTGGAGATGGTGCGCGCCAGTTCGCCTTCGAGGCCGCGACGGTAACGGGTCGCTTCCATGAACTGGCTGGTGCCCAGACCCTGTTCCTTGTCGAGGATTTCGAAACCGATGTTGCCGTCGCTGGGAGTGACACCAGCGGCCGCGAGTTTCATCCGCGCACGGGACAGGTCGTCAGCCTTGACCAGCAAGGCGCCGGAGTTCGGCTCGACGGTGTAAGGGATGTCGGCGGAGGCCAGGGTATCCATGACCTGCTTGGCGTCCATGCCGGCAAGGCTGCCGTACAACGGACGGTAATCCGGCTGCTGCGACCACAGCACCACGGCAAAGCCAATCGCCACGCTCGCAGCCAGGCCGACCAACAGGCCCACCTGACGCAACATGGTCATCTCGGAGAGGTTTTCCAGAAAGGACAGGCCGAACAGCGGCGGTTTGCCGTCTATCGGGGTGGCCTTGGCCGGAACGTTATCGGCGACTGCTTCTGCCATGACTCAATCTCGTCCTTAAACCGGCATCTGCATGATGTCTTGATAAGCCTGAACCAGTTTGTTGCGCACCTGGGTCAGAGCCTGGAACGACACGCTGGCTTTCTGCGAGGCGATCATCACGTCGGTCAGGTCAACGCCGCTTTTGCCGATTTCAAATGCGTTGGCCAACTGAGTCGAGGCCTGCTGGGTATCGCTGACTTTGTTGATGGCCTGACCGAGCATGTCGGAAAAGCTGCTGCCTGCCAGTTCAGGGACGGCGGCAGTCGATTTCGGCGTGGCCATGGCGTCCATTTTCATGGCCTTCATGTCCATCATCAACCGATTAAATTCAATACCTTGGCTCATGGTCTACTCTCTTGGGCGGCCCGCAATTTTTTGACACTCACTCGGCGGGTACACAGGTATTAGCAACAAGGGTGCCAGCTATCGGGCAGCCTTTCAGAAAAGCACTTTCAAACATTCGCGCCAGCGCTCAGGTTGCGAACAGATAGCCTTCGACGTCCATCCCGGCATCGCGCATTTGCGCCAGCTTGTAGCGCAGGGTTCGCGGGCTGATACCGAGCTTTTCCGCGGCTTCCTTGCGCCGGCCGCGTTCGGTGCGCAGGGTATCGATGATCATCTGAAACTCCCGACGCCGCAGGTCATCGCCCAGCGCACCGGCGGATTCAGCCTCGACTTCGATCTCGCGCACCAGCGGCTGCACCGGCGCGACGGACGGCGCAGCACTGAACGTCACCGCGCCCGTCAGGCAGAAATCCTGCGGCTGGATCAAACCGCCCTGCTGCAGAATCAGCGCCCGTTGAATGGCGTTATCCAGCTCACGGACATTGCCCGGCCATGGGTAACCGATGAGGCAAGCCTTGGCTTCCGGCGACAGTTTCGCCGGTGCGTGCTTCATTTTATTGACGTGTTTGTTCAGCAACCGCTCGGCCAGCGGCAAGATATCGGCAGTGCGCTCGCGAAGTGGACGCCACGCCAGAGGGAAAACCGACAGACGGTAAAAAAGGTCTTCACGGAAGCGCCCCGCCGCCACTTCGCCGGCCAGATCACGGTTGGTGGTCGCGACCACGCGAATATCCAGCGCGATCGGCTTGCGCGCCCCCACACGCTCGACTTCACGCTCCTGCAGCACCCGCAGCAACTTGGCCTGCAGGCCCAGAGGCATCTCGGAAATCTCGTCGAGCAGAAGGGTGCCGCCATCGGCTTGTTCGAATTTGCCGGGCTGCGCCGCAATGGCGCCGGTGAACGAGCCCTTCTCGTGACCGAACAGCGTGGCCTCAAGCATGTTGTCGGGAATCGCCGCGCAGTTGATCGCGATGAACGGCTGGCTGGCACGATGGGATTGCTGATGAATGTAGCGCGCCAGCACTTCCTTGCCGGTGCCAGACTCGCCGGAGATCA
This sequence comes from Pseudomonas sp. m6p, assembly GCF_055760375.1. Lineage (NCBI taxonomy): Bacteria > Pseudomonadati > Pseudomonadota > Gammaproteobacteria > Pseudomonadales > Pseudomonadaceae > Pseudomonas > Pseudomonas sp. m6p. The sequence goes on along the minus strand of NZ_CM147084.1, from coordinate 950,118 downwards.
ATACCGTGGAATCACTGCGCGCTACCCGCGCCGCCAAGTCGAGCAGTTGCGCACTGGCCGGCTCGACCGCCACCGGCCCGTCGCTATCAGCGACGCTGATACAGCCCAACGCATGCCGCGAAACCAGGTCCAGCAGAGCCTTGGGCTCGAACGGCTTGACCAGATAATCCGCCGCTCCCTGGCGCATCGCATCGACCGCTCGCTCCACCGCGCCGTGTGCGGTCATCAGCAGCACCGGTAGTTGCGGCTGCCGGGCGCGCAACAGTCCAAGCAGTTGATGGCCGTCCATGCCGGGCATGTTGACGTCACTGACCACGAGACTGAACGCTTCGCGCTCGACCGCTTGCAACGCCTCTTCGGCGCTGCCGACGGCATGGTAGTCGTGGCCTGCCAGCAACAGCGTATCGGCCAGCGCTTCGCGCAACGAGCGGTCATCCTCGACCAGCAAAACCTTGATGCCCATGACGTTTACTCAGCTCCCTGTACAGCGGAAAACAGCGGCAGGATCACCTGCGCGCACGTGCCGCGCCCAACCCGCGAACGCAGCCGCAATTCTCCCTGATGTGCCCTCGCCACAGCCTTGACCACGGTCAGGCCGAGCCCGGTGCCGGTGACTTTTGTGGTAAAAAATGGCTCGCCGAGACGCTCGAGCACCACCGGATCTATACCGCTGCCGCTGTCGCTGACGCACAGGCGCAGGCTGTTGTCGCGGGTGTAGCAATGCACTTTCAGGCGCACGTTGCCGTCACTGGCCTGAATCGCGTTTTCGATCAGATTGAGAAGAGCCCCGACCAGCGTGTCGCGGTTGCACAGCAATTCGCCGGCATGACTGTCGCACTGCCAGCGAATAGGCAAGTCCTGCACATGGGTCAACGCTGCCGCTTGCAGCGACTGCATCAAGGCATTGGGGGTGATGCGGTCAGTCAACGGCAACTCGCCGCGGGCGAACACCAGCATGTCACGCACCTGATGCTCCAGCTCGTGCAGGCGCTCTTTGAGGCGTCCGGCAAAGCGCTGCTGGGTCGCGACCGGCAATTCCTGCTCAGTCAAATGACTGGCGTAGAGCAAAGCGGCGGACAACGGCGTGCGGATCTGATGGGCCAGCGAGGCGACCATGCGCCCCAGCGATGACAGACGCTCATGACGCGCCAGTTGATCTTGAAGGTGGCGGGTTTCTGTCAGATCGTTGAGCAGTACCAATTGCCCCGGCTCGGCATCCAGCGAGCGGGTGGCAATCGACAGTCGCCGACCGTTTTTCAGAGAGATTTCATGACCATCATCCTCGCGCGGGGCGAAGCATCGGGCGATCACGTGGCGCCACAATTCGCCTTCCAAAGGCAACCCCAACAACTCGATAGCCGCCGGATTGGCTTCGCGCACCATGCCGTGCCCGTCGATGACGATGACGCCACCGGGCAACAGATCAAGGAGGTTTTGCAGGCGGTTGGCCAAACGTTCTTTTTCGGCCAGCTCCTGCATGCGTTGAGCACTGACCACGGCCAACTCGCCCTTGAGCTCGGTGACCCGGGCTTCAAGCATGCTGTAGGAGTCGGTCAATTGACTGGACATCTGATTGAACAGCGCGAACGCCTGCTCAAGCCCCTGACGGCTCGCCTGCTCTACGGACGACGATTGCCCCTCGGCATTGGAGGCAGAAGACATCTGGGCGTGGGGCATTGTGTTCTCTCGCTTGGCTGACCGTCAGTTAAACGGAACGTTGCGAGGGACGTAGCAATACCCGTGCCTAAAAAAAACCGCTTATAAATGAAGACGTTGAAAAACAGGCGTCAATCATCCGCCTGTTCATCACCTTCGCGCCGGCTCATGCCGTACTTGCGCATCTTCTCCACCAGCGTGGTACGACGAATGCGCAGGCGTTCGGCGGCACGCGCCACAATGCCATTGGCATCGTCCAGTGCCTGCTGGATCAGGCCCTGCTCCAGACCACCGAGGTAGTCTTTGAGGTCCAGACCTTCCGGCGGCAGCAAAGCGTTGGCGGTGAAGTCCGGGGTATGACCGTTGATCGCCACGCGCTCTTCGAGATCGCTGCGCAGACTATCGACCATCTGCTCGTCTTCGTCGTCGACGTAGCGGAATTTCTTCGGCAACTCGACCACGCCGATGACCCCGTACGGATGCATGATCGCCATGCGCTCCACCAGGTTGGCCAGCTCGCGGACGTTGCCCGGCCAGCCGTGACGGCACAGCGACATGATCGCTGCCGAGTTGAAGCGGATCGAACCGCGCTTTTCGTGCTCCATGCGCGAGATCAGTTCGTTCATCAGCAGCGGGATGTCTTCGACGCGCTCACGCAACGGCGCCATCTCGATCGGGAACACATTCAGGCGATAGTAGAGATCTTCGCGGAAGGTGCCGATCTCGATCATGCTTTCGAGATTCTTGTGAGTCGCGGCAATGATGCGCACGTCGACGCTCTGAGTCTTGTTGCTGCCCACACGCTCGAAGGTACGCTCCTGCAGCACGCGCAACAGCTTGACCTGCATCGGCAGCGGCATGTCGCCGATTTCATCGAGGAACAGCGTACCGCCGTTGGCCAGTTCGAAACGCCCGGCCCGGCTGGTGATCGCGCCGGTGAAGGCGCCCTTCTCGTGCCCGAACAGTTCGCTTTCCAGCAGCTCTGCCGGGATCGCCCCGCAGTTGACTGGCACGAATGGCGCGTCGCGACGCTTGGAGTGGTAATGCAGGTTGCGCGCAACCACTTCCTTGCCGGTGCCGGACTCGCCGAGGATCAGCACACTGGCGTCAGTATCGGCCACTTGCTGCATCATCTGACGGACATGCTGGATCGCCCGGCTGGTGCCGACGAGGCTGCGGAACAGGTTGGGTTCGCGATGACGGCCGCGCTCACGGGCCTGGTCGTACATCTCGCGATAGACCTGGGCACGGTGCAGGGAGTCGAGCAGTTTGCTGTAGCTGGGTGGCATTTCCAGCGTCGAAAGCACCCGGCGGCGCTGGTCTTCCGGCAGCTCGGCGGAAGAATTATCGCCCATCAGCAAAACCGGAAGGAACTCATCCCATGTCGAGAGTGTCTTTAACAAGCCCAACAGTGCACCCGGAGCATTTACCGTCCCGATCAGTACACAGATGACTTCACGACTTGATGACAAAGAGCCGACAGCCTGCTGCCAGTCATGGCTGCCGCAGGGTAAATTTTCTTCGCCGAGAAAATTTAAAATCACCGCCAGGTCGCGGCGGCGGACGCTATCGTCATCGATCAGCAGAATTTTGGTTTCACGCCACATGCAATAGCAACTTCCCTAGTCAACTCAATGCCCGAAAAATGGGGCAAGCGAGACGCTTGCAGGACACCTTGTGCCTGTAGACGCCTGAAATCTGAAAACAGCCACTAGTTAAGTCAAAAAACCGTGCACAGTCAAATTTATGGCGCACATGTCTGGATTAACTGGGGGTTAATTAACCAAACAGATGGTAAACCTTTGCCGCCTTTTGCGCTTGGGTGATCTGCGACATCTCGTTGGCTATCGCCTGCCGCTCACCCATCGCCGCCTCCAGAAGCTCCTTGTAGACGTGGAGCAGCTCCTCAAGGTTATTGCGCAAGGCCTCCTCATCCAGCGAGGCCTCGACCATGACGTCTTCCATGCAGGATCGGCAAGCCAGATCCAGCTCGCCAATGGCTTCCCAGTTGCGTTCAGCCAGCGCACTGACCAGCGCTTCACGGGTGTCGGCGATTCGCTGCAATACAAGACTCATGGTGCTCTCCTTCAAAACTGCGGAGCAGGCTCGGGGGCGATGGCATCCCAGCCTTCTTTGACCGTGCTCAGCAAGCCGGCGACCTCATCGAGAATGCGCGGATCGCTGTTGATGTTGGCCTCGGCGAGGCGCTTCATCATGTAGATGTACAGCCCGTCCAGATCGGCCAGTTCATCGGCACACTTTTCCAGGTCCAGACCTTCGCGCAGACCGCTGACAATGCCAATGGCCTTGCTGATCGAGGTGCACTTGCCAGGAATGTCCTTGCGCTCGATGGCACCCTTGGCCTGAGCGATGCGGGCCAGCCCGCCTTCCATCAACATTTGTACCAGACGGTGCGGGCTCGCCTCGGAGGTCTGGGCGTGCGCGCCGACTTTCTGATATTGCCGAAGGGCTAACATTGGATTCATGTTCTACCTCATTGCCACAATGACTCGTATAACCAGTGTATCGCCAACGAATCACAGAACTTTAGATCAAAAGACAAAAACCCGGCGCACGCCGATAAAGCGTAGCCGGGTTTTTGTCGTTCTTGCGGGTTACTTCGCGGATTGCTGAGCGTTCAGCGAGCTGAAGAACGACGTGATGTTACTGGCCGTCGCTTTCATCTGCCCTACCAGCAAGTCCATGGCGTTGTACTTGGCCGTCAACGTCTTGGTCAGGTTGGCCACACGCAAATCCAGCGCCAATTGCTGACTGGTCAGGCTCTTGGTGTTGTTGTTCAGGATGGACATGCGCTGATCAAGCAGGCCTACGGCAGTAGGTGCGCTACCGGCAGGTGCCTTCAGATACGGATCCACCGCCTTGTTCATGCGCGCCAGCAGACCGTTGGTATCGTTAGTCCCGGTGAACATCTGCTGCACCTGGCCAGCCTTCCCGGGCTGAGCCATGGTTTTGGTGAACGCAGCAGTATCAAACGTCAGGTTGCCGGTGTTGCGATCGGTCATCACACCGATCTCCGACAGATAGGACAAAGAACCCTCTGCACCAGCACCAGGAGCTGTCAACTGGCCACGAATGTCGGAGATCAGCGAGCGCGGCAACGAGTCACCGGTAAAAGCGGCCTGCACCGTCAGCTTGCCATCGGCGTCCGGTGTCGCCTTGGACAGGGTGTCGATGGTGGTCTTCAGGGTGTTGTAGGCGTCAACAAACGCCTGAACCGAAGCCTGCAGCCCTTTGGTGTTGGTATCGACGCTGACAACGGTCGGCGTGGCAACGCCACCAACGACAGGGCTGACAGTGGTCAGATTCAGGGTCAGGCCGCTGATTGCACCACTGACCGTGTTACTTTTGCTGGAAACCTGCAGGCCGTCGATGGTCACCTTGGCATCTTGTGCAAGGCCATTGACGTTGCCCGAGGCGCCTGCCGCCGGATTAGTACCCATCGACTGAGTACCGTCGATCTCCAGACCGGCGATCCCGCTGACAGAGAGATCGGTACCCGCGCCAGTCTTGTTGGAGCTGATCACCAGGCGCGAAGCACCACTGCTGTCAGTCACGATGTTGGCAGAAATGCCATTGGCGCCCTGAGCCGTGTTGATCGCATCACGCGTGCTCTGCAAGGTCGCATTGGCCGGGATCGTGACATTGTAATCAGTGCCATTCTGACTGATTTTCAGGGTACCACTCGGAATGGCACTGGCAGCACCGCCGGCGAAAGAAGCGCTGGCAACTTTCGAGCCAGTGGCCAATTGGTTGACAACAACGTTGTAAGTCCCCGACACCGCGGTGTTATCGGAGGTGGCGCCGAGAATCGCTGTGTTGCTCGAGGTCGCCGTGAAGCCGGCAAATGCCGGGTTGGTCTTGCTGCCCAGGTTGGTCATCGCCGTCTGGTACGCGGTCAGCGCACTTTTCAACGTGCCGACACCGGAAATCTTCAGGGTATTGGTCTTGGTCGCGGAATCGATCTGCGTCTGTTTCGGCGACTTGTCGGCGTTGACCAGCGCGGTCACGATCGCGCCGATGTCCAGGCCGGAACCCAGTCCGGAACCCGGTAGAATTGGACTTGCCATGTGCATCTCCCTTCAGATTGTTGCCAGACTTTTGACCCATCCAGGCGTCATTCAAGAAAGACAAACACTATTCATGCCAGCTATCAGACTTTGGCGTCGAACAACACATGGCTTGCGTTGGCGAGGCTGTCTGCGAGCTTGAGTGCTTCGGCGGAGGGGATCTGGCGTACGACCTCACCCGTCTCGCTTGCGATCACCTTGACGATGACCTTGCCAGAGTGCTCGTCGATCGAGAACTCCAGGTTACGCTTGATCGATTGAACGAACTTCTCGATCTCTTGCACGGCCAGCTTCAACTTGGCGTCATCCGTTTGCTGACTTTTCCTGTCAGCGACCGGAGCGTCGGCCGATGCAACTTTTGGCGTCTCCGACGGCTTGTCAGCAACAGGTGTCGCTGGCTTGGGAGCCGGATAAGACACGTTAAGCTTTACGCTCATGTCCATGCTCATCACCTCCTAACGTAAAAAAGCGAGAGAGCGCGACCAGCGCACCCTCCCGCCCAAACTCATTCCGAATTACTGAAGCAGCTTCAGTACAGCGGAAGGCAGTTGGTTGGCTTGAGCCAGAACAGAGGTCGAAGCCTGTTGCAGGGTTTGCTGCTTGGTCAGGTTAGCAGTCTCTGCGGCGAAGTCGGTATCTTGTACGCGACCTTGTGCAGCAGTGGTGTTCTCGGTGATGTTCTGCAAGTTCTGGATGGTGCTGGTCAGACGGTTTTGCGAAGCACCCAGGCTGGCACGAGTTGCACCGATTGCAGCGATAGCGGCGTCGATTGCAGTGATCGCGTTGTCGATGTTCTGCGAAGCAGAACCAGCGCCAGTACCGGTGGTACCGGTCAGAACTACAGTACCGCTACCTACGGACAGGCTGACGGCGTCGAACTTGGAGCTCAGTACCAGGTCGATGTGGTTAGCCGAACCGGTGTTTGCGCCAACTTGCAGGGTCACAGTACCAGCCGAACCGTCCAGCAGGTTTTTGCCGTTCAGGTTGGTAGCAGCCGAGATACGGGTGATTTCGTCAGACATCTGAGCGAATTCAGCGTTGGTTGCGGTCTGGTCAGCAGTGCCGTTGGTGCCGTTACGTGCTTTAACAGCCAGTTCACGCATACGCTGCAGGATGTCGGTCGAAGCTTGCAGAGCGCCTTCAGCGGTCTGAGCAACGGAGATACCGTCGTTGGCGTTCTGGATGGCTTGGGTGTTACCACGGATCTGCGAAGACATACGGTTCGAGATCTGCAGGCCAGCAGCGTCGTCTTTAGCGCTGTTGATTTTCAGGCCGGAAGACAGGCGCTGCATCGAAGTCGACAGAGCGTCGGAAGCGCGGTTCAGGTTCTTTTGAACGTTCAGCGACGTGGTGTTGGTGTTTACTGTTAAAGCCATGACGAATTCCTCGTTGGTTGGGTACTGCGGCTTCCGGCCCTGGCAACCGCCTGGAATGGCCTAGAGAACCTTCGTAATAGTTATCGTCGGGTTGGCAGGTTGCTTGAGGGCTTTTTGAAAAAAATTTGCCATCACCCTGCCACCCCCGAGAAAACAAGGGCTTAGCGCCCCCACCTGCGAAAAAATGACGCCATAAAACCGACCCGCACGCAAAGCCGCGGGCCAGTGCGGTCGGTCAGTTTGACGATCGTGCTTTTTGCAACACTTCGATCAACTCGTACTCCATCCAGTCAGCCAGGCCCAACCAGTCCTGACGCTCCTGACAGTCGAACATCTGCGTGAGTACCAAGGCCCAGTCCTGCTGTACCGTCGCCGGCGCGGACATCAGCAACTGCTGCGCGCCCTCGAACACCTCGACCATATCCAGCGCCGCCTCAACGTCACGCCCCAGACGAAACAACCCGGCGCACTGACGGCACTCGTCGACGCACTGCTCAATCGTCGTCATTGCACAAACTCCTGATTGAACTGTGTCCCGGCGATCAGTGCGCCTGCCCGACTGCTGTTGAAGAACTGCACCTGCGGATGCGCGGCGATATAGCGCTCCAGCACACACAGATAGCCGCGAAAGTTCAGCTGGGTGCTGACCCGCCGGCCATGGCCGTCCTGCACCCAATGCCGCGCCTGATCGACCCCCGGCCCCAGATCACCGTCATTCCAGCCGGCATGGGTCTTGTTCATCGGGAAGGCGAAGTCGGCGCCGAACAGGGTAATGCGCGATGCACCCATCTTTACTGCCAGATCCACCGCCGGATGAATCACGCTGCCACCGACATGCAGTTGTCCGCGCGGGTATTGCTCGCGCAACGCGGCGTAAACCGGGCTAGCCGAGTAACCGCCGTAGCGTTTGCCCTTCCACGCGGTCAACACCGCAGGATCGCTCATGGGCAGATACACCAGCGGGATGCCAGCGGAGTCCTCGAACGGCAGATGCCGGAAGCTGATGCGCTGATCAATGGTGACCACCAGATCCGGGACGATCCCGTGCTCACGCAATGGCCGGTAAGCGGTATCCACACACATCAACAACGGACGTTCAGCCTGCGCGCGCACCGCCGCCAGACGCTGGAAATGTCCTTCGAGCGTCGGCCCGGTGCCAATCACATAGACTTCCCGGCCACTGGCCGTGCCGAACAACTGCGCCACATCATCATCGCCCAGCAACACCGGCAAACAGTCCTGCAGACGCTGCTGAATGAACGGCAAATGTGGATCGAATTCACGATTGTTGAAGCTCAAGTGCACTTCGCTGACCAGCCGATCGCGGATCTTCGCGTTGAAGTCATCGGCCAGCAGCACCTCCGCCGGCAACGCGAAAAACGGTGTGCAGATGTCTGACAGATCACCGGCATAGAACAGCTGCACACGCGGATCTTCCAGCCATTGGCGTTGATCGAGCAGTTGCAGCACCAGGGCGAACAACGCGCCATTGAGTATATGCACGTACAACCGCTCAAGTCCGGCGCGCTCCAGCAGCACCGTTGGCAGATCACCGAGACCCGTGCCATACACATGCAGCTGCGGTTTTTCCGCCAGGCTGGCCGCCTGGATGCGGGCTTCATGGATGCGGTCGTGGCGACTGGTCAGTTGAATGCCATTGACGCTGAGCGTCGAGCCCAAGCCCTGCACCAGCTCGGCCTGAAGAGCTGAACTGTCTTCCGCCATCAGCCGCTCGAACAACGCCGGCCAGCGTTGCTGGATGACCTGGGCGTTGGGTTGGAAAAACTCGCTCATGCCGCCTAGCGCTCCATTCAGGCAAAAAAAATAGCGTTCAAGGGTAACCTTGAACGCTATTTTTGTATCCGCCGTTTTTGACCGACTCAAGGACGATAGATGATCGCCGAGCCCCACGACAGACCGACACCGAAACCGCTCAGGGCAATGCGCTGCCAGTCGGAATCGAGTACGTGTTTTTCCAGCAGCAGCGGGATGCTCGACGACACGGTATTGCCGGTCTCGACCATATCCTTGATGAACTTCTCCGGCTCGCCTTCGAAACGCCGGGCCACCGCATCGACAATCGCCGCACTGCCCTGGTGAATGCAGAAGGCGTCGATGTCGTCAGCCTTGAGGCCGGAGTCGTCGAGCAATTCGTGCAAGTGCGCCGGGACTTTGAGCAGCGCGAAGTTGAACACCTGACGGCCGTTCATGAAGAACACGCCATCGGTGACTTTCAGGTGTGGCGCGCCGGAACCGTCGGTGCCGAACTTGGCCTTGCCCAACGCCCAGGCCGGGTCTTCGCCCATCCAGGTCGCCGTGGCGGCATCGCCGAAGAGCATGGTGGTGTTGCGGTCTTCCGGGTCGACGATTTTCGAATACGGGTCAGCGGTGATCAGCAGGCCGTTCTTCAGGCCGGCGGCTTCCATGAAGCCCTTGATCGCGTAAATGCCGTAGACGTAACCGGAGCAGCCCAGGGAAATGTCGAACGCCGCAACACTTGTCGGCAGACCGAGTTTGTCCTGGACAATCGCAGCGGTGTGCGGCAGACCTTCTTCGTCACCGTTCTGGGTGACGACGATCAACGCGTCGATTGATTCACGTTTCAATTCAGGGTTGCTGGCAAACAGCGCATTGGCCGCTTCCACGCACAGATCGGAGGTTTCCTGTTCAGCATCTTTGCGCGGCAGGAAGGCCGAACCGATTTTGCCAAGGATGAATTCTTCATCCTTCTCGAATTTTGCACCTTGTGCGTAATTGTCCACGCCGGCTACAGGAACGTAGCTCGCAATGCTTTTTATGCCAATCATTACGGCTTCCCAATAAAAAACAGCCCAAAACCACCGCTCGCAAGGATTCGAGGGGCGCCGACAAACAGAAAACGGCCGCCACAACGGGCAGCCACGGGGAGCGCAAAGGGCTATCACTGGAACCGAATACACGGCCAGGCGCCATCTCCCCGGTCAATACAATACAGTGAAGATGCGCGTTATGACTCGCAGGTCACGCTATTTTGCCGAATCGGTGGCAGATCGGGTTATTCGACCAACGACCAGTCCAGCGGCGTGCCGCGTTTGATCGCCTGACGAGCGCGGCGACCGAGGACGGCATCGGTGTGCTTGGGCGGCAGACCGAGACCAGGGCGAATGGCGCGCAGATTGTCCCCGGAAAAGGGCTCACCGGCCGCCATGTCGGCAGTGACGTACAGCGAGCGGCGATAGACCAGCGACTTGCGCTCGGCCTCGGTGACGCCGTAATGCACCTGGCCCATGGCTTGCCAGGCGCGTTCGGTTTCGACCACCAGACTGGCCAGCTCCGCAGGCTCCAGCGAGAAACTGGCGTCGACGCCACCTGCCGAACGGTCGAGGGTAAAGTGCTTTTCCACCACCGTTGCCCCGAGTGCCACGGCGGCCACGGACACACCCACGCCCATGGAGTGATCGGACAGCCCGACTTCACAACCGAACAGTTCACGCAGATGCGGGATCGTGCGCACGTTGCTGTTGAGCGGCGTTGCCGGGTAAGTGCTGGTGCACTTGAGCAGCACCAGATCCTTGCATCCCGCCTCGCGGGCGGCGCGCACGGTTTCGTCGAGCTCGGCGATGCTGGCCATGCCGGTGGAGATGATCAGCGGTTTGCCGGTCGCCGCCACACGACGGATCAACGGCAGGTCGGTGTTTTCGAAACTGGCGATCTTGTATGCCGGCACGTCGAGGCTTTCGAGAAAGTCCACCGCCGTGTCATCGAACGGCGTCGAGAACGCGAGCATGCCCAGTTCTTTGGCCCGAGCGAAAATCGGCGCGTGCCACTCCCACGGGGTGTGGGCCTTCTCATACAGGTCGTACAGCGAAGTACCCGCCCACAGGCTATTCGGGTCTTTGATGAAAAACTCGCCCTCGGCCAGATCCAGGGTCATGGTCTGCGCGGTGTACGTCTGCAGCTTCAAGGCATGCGCCCCAGCCTTGGCGGCGGCTTCGACAATCTGCAGCGCCAGCTCCAGCGACTGGTTATGGTTGCCGCTCATCTCGGCAATGATGAACGGCGGCGCATCGGCACCGATCAGACACTCTCCAATCTTGAAACTACTCATCGCGGTGATCCTTCAAAACCTTAGTGAACGCGCAGGCACTCTGGGTGAATCCGGCGTCACGAAACACATTCAAAGACGGACGATTGCCCGGCAGCACCTGAGCGGTAATGGCGGTCATCTGCGGCCAGTGCTCGCGGACGAACACCTCACCTCGCGCCAGCAGCGCCCTGCCCCAGCCCAGACCAAAACGCCCGCGCAGCAGATACAGCGACACTTCAGCCTCGAATCCACGCAAGTCATAACGCAAGACGCCGACCGGGCCGTCATCGGCCTCGGCAATCAACAGCAGACGCTGCGGGTTGCGCAGGCTCGCCGTCAGCCAGTTCAGGTGCTGCGGCCATTCGATTGCAGCCGTGTCCAGTGACCAGCGCCGCACAGCCTCGGCATTGCGCCCGTCGAACAGCAATTGCGCATCATCGAGGGTCGCCGGGCGCAGCGTGAGCACGGCTCCGGCCAGCGCTGCCGCCACGCGCAACGCACCGCGCCCATCGACCAGTTGCCGTGAACGCTCGGCCAGACTCTGGCGCAGATAGACATTGTCGACGACAAAACCGATGGCGTCGCGCAGTTGTTCGACGCTGACCTGCTCGCGAGCACCCATGAACACATGCGCCCCCGCCGCCGCCATCACTTCGCCGTTGGCCTGCTGATTGTTCGATACCGCGATGCAGAGGGTCGGCAGGCCCAGCGCCGCGCGCTCCCAACTGGTGCCGCCACCGGCGCCGATAAACAGATCGGCCGCGGTCATGCGCTGCTGGAAATCGCTGACGAAACTGTGCAGGCGCCAATGCGGCCGTGTTGCGGCCAGTGCCTGCATTTGCGCCCACGCCGGGTTGTCTGCACCGGAGACGAAATCCACTTCCAGTTCGGTGAAGTCCTTCAGCGCCAACATCGCGTGATGGGTCTGCATCGCCGCATCGAAACCACCGAAATTCACCAGCACCCGCCGCGCCTTGGGCTTGATCGCAATGGCCGGGCAGACGAACTCTTCGCGCAACATGGCGTAGCGCGGGCCGAGCAAGGTACGGCAGCCTTCGGGCAGCAGCGGCGCATAGTTTGCGCTGAGACCGGACAGGTTCTGATTGAGCAGCAGATCAACGCTGTAACGGCGAGTGGCGAGATCGTCTACTGCCGCGATCCGAGGTGCCCAACGGCGCGCTGCGGTTTGCCAGTGATGATCGAGGCCGTAGTGGTCGGCGATGATCCAGTCGAATGCGGCGTGACCTGCCAGCAAGGCGTCCAGCGCCTCGATGTCTGCCTGCCACGGCAGCATCGATTCGATGGCTTGCTGCGGGTCTTCGTCGGGGTAGAAGTCCGGCAAGGCGAAGGTCTCGAAACCTTCGGCAGCCAAGGCATCGAGCCGATGCCCGGGCAACCGCCGACAGGCAAACGCGACATGACTGCCTTGCTTGCGCAGCACCCGCGCCAGCGTCAGGCAACGGGCAATGTGGCCACTGCCGATGGTCGGCGAAGCGTCAGCGCGGATCAGCACTCTCATTGCAGTTCTCCGCCGGCCTTGAGCGCGGCGTAGAGGTATTCGGCGCGTTTCCAGTCTTGCAGCGTGTCGATGTCCTGCACCAGATGTCGCGGCAGAATCACCGGCAGACTCACGGACGAATACAACACTTCACCGCGCAACCACGCTTCGCTGCGGCCCCAGTAGAACTGGCCGGCGTCCTGAAAGGCTTCGGGCAGATCCTGCGAGCGGGTTTGGCGGAATTCCGGGTACAACGCGGTCAATGCGCCCTGCCCGTCCAGCGTCAGCGCCCGCTGCACGGGGAAACCAAAGCTGCACACCGAAAAAGCAAACGACTTCTGCGGATGCTGCTGCAACAACTCGAATCCCTCGCGCAGAAATCGCGCCTGCAACAACGGCGCCGTGGCGTACACGCAGCAGGCGTAATCGAAGGCTGGCAGTTGCTGCAAGGCATGTACGATCACCGCAGCGGTGCCGGTGAAATCATCCGCCAGTTCAGCCGGGCGCAGGAACGGCACTTGCGCACCGTGAGCCAGCGCCAGCTCGGCAATTTCCGCGTCATCGGTACTGACCACCACCTGTTCGAACAGGCCACTGTCAAGCGCCGTTCGGATCGAGCGGACAATCATCGGCACGCCGTCGAACGTCAGCAGATTCTTGCGCGGGATGCGCTTGCTGCCACCACGGGCCGGGATGATTGCGACGCTGTTCAAGGACGTTTTTCCAGCAGGAACCAGGTGATGTCGTCCACCGGGAATTGCGGGTCACGGTGATAACCAAAGCCGTAATCGAGCAATTGCAGATCGGCATAACGATCAAGCATTTCCCCGGCGAAATCGCGCTTGAACAGCTTGCCGCTGTTGCCGCGATAGGACACTTCCACCGGCACCGGGTTGTAGTACTCGGCGATCAGGATGTAGCGCTGGCTCAACGCATACAACTGCGCATAGGCAGTCGGCAGCAGCTCCGGCGCCAGATGGATCAGCACGCCTTTGCTCAGGGTCAGGTCGTAACTGCGCTCGCGCGGAAAGTCGAACAGCGAGCCGTGCCAGATCTGCGCGATGCCCAGTGCCCGCGCCTGCGCGCAGGCGCTTTCATTGATCTCGACGCCGAACAATTCACTGTGCGGCAGCAGTTGACGCAGCGCCTGCAGGTTGTTGCCGGCATTGGTGCCCAGCTCAACCACACTGTCGATGCGCCCGGCGCGGCTCAGGGCCTTGGCGAATAACGCCAGGTTGGCCGCGACCAGCGGCTGACCGACGTTACGATCGACGTACTGGTTGCCGAAATCGCCCTGCCAGAATTTTTCCTGCTCACTCAGATCACGCATTGCACAGTCTCATTCGCCGCCGCAGCGGGGTTTATTCGGTCAGCCGGCGCAATTGCTCGACCACATGATCCTGCTGCTCATCACTGAGCAGCGGATACAGCGGCAGGCTGATCGCCTCGGCGTAATAACGCTCGGCTTCGGGGAAGTCGCCTTCGGCAAAACCCAGGTCGCGATAGTACGGCTGCAAATGCACAGGAATATAGTGCAGGTTCACGCCGATACCGGCGGCACGCAAGCCTTCGAACACCTGACGATGGGTCAGGCCGATGCGTTCGGTCTGCAGGCGCACCACGTACAGGTGCCACGCCGATTCCGCCTCCGGCTGCGCGCTGGGCAAGGTCAGTGGCAGGTAGGCCAGCAACCGGTCGTAACGCGCCGCCAGTTCGCGGCGACGGGCGATAAACCCGTCCAGTTTGGCCAGTTGCGACAGACCCAGCGCCGCTTGCAAATCGGTGATCCGGTAATTGAAGCCCAGCTCGATCTGCTGGTAATACCACGGGCCGTGGCTGGGTTCGCTCATCTGCTGCGGATCGCGGGTCATGCCATGGCTGCGCAAGCGTTGCAGGCGCTCCGCCAGTTGCGGGCGATTGGTCAGGACCATGCCGCCTTCGGCACTGGTGATGATCTTCACCGGGTGGAAACTGAACACGGTCATCGCCGCAAACTCCCCGCAACCCACCGGACGCCCGGCGTAGCTGGCGCCCACCGCGTGCGAGGCGTCTTCGATCACCGTGAAGTTGTAGCGCTCGGCCAGTTCGGCAATCTTGCGCAGGTCGCAGCTCTGCCCAGAGAACGCCACCGCCACCAACACTTTCGGCAGTGTGCCGTCCTGCTCGGCCTGATCGAGCTTCGCGGCGAGAGCATAAGCATCGAGGTTCCAGGTCAGCGGATCGATGTCGACGAAATCCACCTCGGCGCCGCAATAGCGCCCGCAGTTGGCTGAGGCCAGAAAAGTGTTCGGCGAGGTCCACAAACGGTCGCCCGGGCCCAGGCCGGCAGCGAGGCAAGCGATGTGCAGCGCCGCCGTGGCGTTGCACACCGCCACGGCGAAGTCGGCCTGGCAGCGTGCAGCCATTGCCTGCTCGAAACGCTCGATGGTCGGGCCCTGAGTCAACCAGTCCGATTGCAAAACCTCGACCACTGCATCGATGTCCGCCTGATCAACGCTCTGCCGACCGTAGGGAATCATGCCGACAACTTCGCGTGCAGCTCGGCGATCTGCCCGACCGTGAGGTAGTGCGGATTGGTGTCGGAGCGGTATTCGAAATCTTCACTCACCGGCCGGCCATGTTCGCCAAGCTTGTCGATGGAGAAATCGACATCGACGCTGGTAAAGCGGATGGAAGGCTGGATGGTGTAGTGATCCTCGAATTCCAGGGTCATCCGCGCATCGTCCAGCGGCACCATCAGTTCATGCAGTTTTTCCCCGGGACGAATACCGACGTTCTTGTGCGGCAGATGCTCGGCCATGCCTCGCGCCAGATCGACGATGCGGATCGACGGGATCTTCGGCACGAACACTTCGCCGCCGTGCATCCGCGCAAAGCTATCGAGGACAAACTGCACGCCGTGATCGAGGGTGATCCAGAAGCGCGTCATACGCTCGTCGGTGATCGGCAGCTCCTGCGCACCGTCGGCAATCAGCTTGCTGAAGAACGGCACCACCGAACCCCGCGAGCCCGCCACGTTGCCGTAGCGCACCACGGCAAAACGCGTTTGTTGTTCGCCGGCAATGTTGTTGGCGGCGACGAACAACTTGTCCGAGAGCAGCTTGGTCGCGCCGTACAGGTTGATCGGGCTGGCGGCCTTGTCGGTGGACAGCGCGACGACTTTCTTCACGCCATTGTCGATGGCGGCGGCGATGATGTTCTCCGCACCATTGACGTTGGTGCGGATGCACTCGGTCGGGTTGTACTCCGCCGCCGGCACCTGCTTGAGCGCCGCCGCGTGCACCACGTAGTCGATGCCGCGCATGGCCTGCCGCAGACGGTCGGCGTCGCGTACGTCACCGAGAAAGTAGCGCATGCACGGCGCGTTGAACGTCTGCTGCATTTCGTACTGCTTGAGCTCATCGCGGGAGAACACCACCACGCGCTTGGGCTGGTATTGCTCAAGCAGACGGGCGATGAATTTGCGCCCGAACGAGCCGGTGCCGCCAGAGATGAAGATCGATTTACCGTTGAACATGTGCTGATTCCTGTTGCTTGTCCGACGGACTCAAGCGAGTAACTGCGACCAGTCCAGCGACGCACTGTCGTTCAGACCATACCCTTTGCCGCTCAGGCTCAGGTTGGCGTTGTACGCCTGATCCTGAGCGAACGCGGCGGCCCATTTTTCCTGTAGCGCGGCCAGTGCCCGGGGTGCCTGGGCAATCGCGCCTTGATGCAGGACCTGCACCGATGGCGTCCATACCGTGAGGTAACCGGCCTGAGCGGCTTTCAGACACAGATCGACATCGTTGAAAGCGTCGCCGAATGTGCTGTCGTCCAGACCACCCAGCGCTTCAAACAGTTCTTTGCGCACCATCAGGCACACGTTCGATACCGCCGAGCAGTTCTGCTCCACCGACAACCGGTACAGATAGCCGTCGGCATCATGTTTCTCACCGACGAACGCCGAACCCACCCCGCCATTCATACCGAGGATCAGCCCGGCCTGGCTGAGTTTGCCGTCGCGATCGACCAGCTTCGGCCCAACCACGCCGATTTCCGGACGCAGGGCATGGTTGAGCAGCGAGTCCAGCCAGTTCGGGTTGACCACTTCCGCGTCGGCCGCGAGCAATACCAGATACTCGCCCTGCGCCTGGCGGCTGGCAGCGTTGAGCAATGCCGGTACGCTCAGCGATTGCTCGGCACGCAGCACCTGGACTTTCGGATGCTGGTAAGTACCCAGCCAGTCGTTGACCTGGGCTGACTGCGTGGCCGTGGTGGCGATCAGGATCTCGTAATGGTAATAACGGGTGCGCAGCTGCACCCCTTCGAGACAGCGTTGCAAGGCTGGCAGGTCATCGCCGGCCGGAATCACGATCGATACCAGGGGACGATCACTGTGGTGGTAATCGATCTGATAAATGCCCGGCACCGCCGAGGTGACCTTGGCCTTGTAACCGCGATTGCCCAGGTGGCGCAACAGCGCCAGACGCTCATGCGCGTTTTCTTCCAGCGACGCGGCTTCGGTGATCAGCAGCGGTTCGTCGAGGTGGGCCAGGCTGTTCAAACCGTGCTCTTCGATGATGCGCAGCAGCACGTCAAATTCCAGCGCCTTGTTGAAATCGGCGCGGTAGCCACCCACCTCGACCAACGTGTCACGGCGCACCAGCCAGTGCCGTGCCATCAGCCCCGGCAGGCTCAAGAGCAGATCGAGGTTGAAGCCGGGACGGAACACATCCACCAGCGCGCCCTTCTCCCCGCGCTGGATCTCGTCGGTGGAAACGGCACGGCAATCGCCCGCGGACATCAACTCCAGACTGGCGCGCAACAAACCACTGGCGGTGAACTCATCGCCCGCCTCAGCCAGCAGCACCCAGTCGCACGGCGACTGACTGGCACTCTGATTGAGTTTGTCGACCAGGTTGGCCGGCGTAACCCGGACAAAGTGCAAAGTGTTCTGCGCCGTGGTAGCCGCCGGTGCTTCGCCGGTGGTGAACACGACAATTCTGAAAGCCTTGCATTGACCTTCAAGCAAACTGTCGAGGCTGACCTGCAACTTGTCGATGTCGTTGTCCAGATCCAGCAGGAAAATGCCGAACTGCGGGCCACCGCCGTTGACCGACAGGTGCTCGGCAATCGATGCCAACTGAGCGCCATCGGCCTGACGCGAATCCAGCCACTTGAGCAGTCGACCCGACTGCGTCTGGTCGAATACCTGATGATGGTCTTCCACCGTCAACGCATCGAGACGAGCATTCCAGTCGCGCATGTTCTGCGCTTCTTCGTCCTCGCCGGCCAGTTCCAGCTGTTGCGCCAGACGCTTGACCACGGTGCGGTTGAACGCATTCAGGTCGTGCGCCTGCCACAAACGATCCAGAACACTTTCCGGGGTATCGTTGTTGCGCGCCTGCAGCAAGTGCGCCTGACGGGTCCACACACCCTCCAGGTCCCGCAGTTGAATGCGCCCGGCGGGCATGGCGTGCAGCATGAATTCGAACTGTTCGAGACGATCGAAAAATGGCTGGTTGTAGAACGGCATCTCGACGTACTGCAAAGGCCCGAACCGCCGGTCAGGCCTCTTGAGCGACTGATTCCAGGTGGACTGGATAATCAGCTCCGCCGTGAGTGCCCTGCCGCTTTGCAGACTGTCAACCATCGCCTCGAAGCTCTGCAGGGCAAACGCCTTCCCCTCTTGCGCATCAAGATCCTTGATGCCGGTGGGCAGTGAGGCAAGGAACTCGGCAAAGGCTTCACGCTCGGCGACCGATTTGGCATCAACATAGGTCAGCGAGTGATACACCTCGGTGCTGTGCTCGGAATTGCCATAGTTGATCTCGCGCACCACATAGGGCATCGGCAGAATCCGCGCCTTGGCACTCGCCAGCAGGAAGTACACGTGGCCGATTTCCTGCCACTGGAAATTGGTCCCCGCCGGCAATGCCGAGTGCCAGGTTTTCATCAGATCAGTACGGGTCACCGCATAAAACGGCGGGATGTACTGACTCATGTAGTCGATAACCCGATCCTGAGCCCGCTCGGACGCATAGTCTTCCTGGACTTTCTTGTCGCGGCGGTAATAGCTCACTCCACCCGACAGCGTCAGGTACATCAGGCAATAGCCGTGGCACATGCCATAGTCCGGATTCGCCTGAAGGAAACCGACGGACTCGGCCAGCGAATCATGCAGGATGAAATCGTCGTCAGCCGCCAGCACCATGTACGGCGTGGTCAGTCGCTCTACACCGTACGCCAGTTTGGCCTGCATACCCCAGTAGGCGAACTGCGGCACGTGATGGTAATCGACGGCGGAAAAATCCCCTTCCGGCCGCTCGGGTGTGGAATCCAGCACCATGATCCGGCAGGGCAAGCTGCTGTAATACTTCACCGCCCGACGCAGGAACGCCGGCCGATTATGAGTAATCAGCACCACGGTCAACAGCTCGTTGAGCGGTAGCGTCAGTTCAGAACTGTACTTGCCTTGCATAACTTCTCTCCACAACCGGCGACTCGCCGAGATAACGCTTTGGTGATGGTGCGAATTAACGAACGCGACGCAGATAGCCGTCCGGCGCCACGGTGATCAGCAGCTTGTTCTGCAACTGCTGGTCGATCTCGAAGTCCTGATTCTCTTCCAGGTACTTCCACACCGCGGTTTTCGGGTTGTCGCCCGGGCCCCATGGGCGATCCGGGAAGAAATCGGCCGGCATGTCTTCAACCACGGTGTCCATCACCACGCAGTAGCTGTCGACCGACACCAGCGGCGCATACAGGCGCAGCTCTTCGAGCACGTGGTCGTGGGTGTGGTTGGAGTCGAGCACCAGAATGACCTTCTTGCCTTTGGCCGCAGCCTGCACCTGAGCGGCGATGGCCGGGTCGATGCTCGAACCTTCGATCATCTTGATGCGCTTGGCCATCGGGTGGCTTTCGATCGCTTCACGGTTGTGCGGGCGGATGTCGAGGTCGATGCCCAGCACTTCGCCGTGACCTTGCAGTTCCAGCAGAGAGGCGTAATAGATGATCGAACCGCCGTGGGCGATGCCGCACTCGATGACCAGATCCGGCTTGACCTGCCAGATGATCTCCTGCATTGCCATCATGTCCTGCGGCAGCTGGATGATCGGGCGGCCCATCCACGAGAAGTGATAGCTGTACTTGTGTTTGGCCGATTCGTTGAAGAAATCACGGGCCAGGCCAGTCAGTTTCTGGTCGTCACCCTGCTGGGCGATCTGTTCCCGGCACTCGGCTTCGAAGGCTTTGTTGATGCTGTTGTCGGTCATTTTCAAAATCTCAAGGGTCACTGGAACGAAGCGCTGTCAACGGCGTGATAGACGTAACGTCCACCGGTCATCCGCTTGATTTCTTCGAGGTAATTGGAGTTCATCACAAACAGGTTGGCGCCTTCGGGCAAGGCATCCATGGCCTCTTGCGGCGAGGACACCCGCGCGCCGCTCAGTGGCAGATAACGTCCCTGCTTGGCGGGGTTGATATCCACCACGCGATCCACCGCGACACCCGCGCGCTGCAGGAACAGCGAATAGATCACGCCTTTGGACGACGCGCCCCAGATCGCCGAACCCTGTTCAGGTGCGGACTGGATGATCTGCACTGCACGCTCAAGGCTCGCCGTGAAACCGTCCGGCAGCGTCAGGCGTGGCACCGGTTGATCCGGGGTCAGGCGCAACGTCGACAGGTCGGCGACGATGTACAGGTACTGGCCGCCAAACAGGTGGCCGGCCTCGTGCACGGTGCCGAACATCCGGCGCAGGTCATCGAGGCGGAAATAATTGACGTGCTCGTAGAACAAGTCGAACCAGGCCTTGTGCTCGAGAATCCAGTCGAAGCACGGCACTTCGATGTAGATCTGCCCGCCCTGATTGGCTTCGGCGATCACCGCCAGAAAGCTGACCGGGTCTTCGATGTGTTCCAGCACATGGCGCAGGACAATGGCGTCAGCTGCCAGGCCTAGACCTCGGGTGAACGGCGCCTTGATCACGTCGGCGTTTTCGCCTTCGTAGGCCGGATCGATCCCGGTGATCGAATAACCGAGGCCCTTGAGCAACTCAAGAAAGTAGCCCTTGCCGCAGCCGACCTCGATCAGCTCCTGGCCCTTGAAGTGTTTGGCGATGATGCCTTCGACGTCGCTCAGGTGCTTCTGGAACTGGCCCGAATGGGCCTGTTCGTTCTGATAGTCGGCGTCATAGCTGAGCTTGTCGGCATCGAACGCGGCGTTGAAGATCAGGCCGCTGCGCTCATCCTGCACCAGCAGCATGTCGGCGCTGGCCGACGCCTTTGCCGATTCAGGGTCGGCAAAGGTGCGGTTCTGCAACACCGGCAGGTCGGTGACCCGATACAACTCGTGCCTCATTGCGGTTCTCCCAGTAGCTGTTGCAAACGCTCGGTCACGGCCCAGAACGCCATCGGTTCATGGGTCGGATAGGGGTAATGGCCGAGGTTCAGATTCAGTGCCGCACCGCGCTCGCGCAGACGTTGTTCAACCAGTGCGCGCACCGATACCGGCTGGCCGCTGGCGCAATTGATCACGCCGTTGAAATCGCGCTGATGGACGATCGCGGCGAGGTAATCGGCGGCGCTGGCGATCGGCAAAAAGTCCCGCAGCTGCTCGCCGCCAGACATGTTGAATGACGCATCGCCGCTATCGATCGCCCGGTCCAGCGCCGCCAGCAGACTGTTGGGGTTCTGCCCTTCGCCATGCAGGTAGAACAGGCGCGCCCACTGCAAGGTGAACGGTTTTTCCTGCTGCAGATTTTGCAAAAACAGCTGCAGCGTGTGTTTGGCCAGACCATAAGGATTGCTCGGCTGCGGCTCGACACTTTCGCTGAGCGGGCCGCTTTGCATGCCGTACTCGAAGCAGGTGCCGGTTACCAGGACTTGCGGTACGCCCGCCTCGACCGCGCCTTTGATAAAGCGGTAGTCGGCCATCAGGTTGTGCTCGAAATGGAACAGCGCCCGATAGTTCGGCAACCCCGGCCAGGCCAAGTGCGCCAGCACGTCGATACCGTCGGTGAGCGCCGCAATGTCGAGATCCGACGCGTGAATATCCGCCGCGACGAATTCGACGTCGTTGATCCACTGCATGCTCGCCGCGGTCTCGACATTACGCGCCACCGCCCGTACCGCGCAGCCGCGCGCCAGCAACGCCGCGACCAGATGCCGACCGACGAAGCCCGTGGCCCCGGTGACCAGGACTTTCACAGGACTTTCATCTCAGGCACGGCGATCACGAAGCGCCCGTCCCACTGACGCACTTGCCCCAGTTGCTGACTGACTTCGTGCAGCAGGTTCCACGGCAACACCAGCACGTAGTCCGGTTGTTCGATGTCGATCTGCGCCGGCGCGACAATCGGAATACGACTGCCCGGCAAAAACTTGCCCTGCTTGTGCGGGTTGGCATCGGCCACCCACGCCAGCAGATCCGGTTTGATCCCGGCGTAGTTGAGCAAGGTGTTGCCCTTGGCCGCCGCGCCGTAACCGACCACACGCTTGCCCTCGACCTTGGCCTGCAACAGGAAGCGCAGCAGTTCATGCTTGATGCGTTCGGCAGCCGGCGCGAGGGTCGCGTAGTACTCAGGGGTTTTCACCCCGGCAGCGAGCTCAGCCTGCAACTGTTGCTGCACCGCTGGCTGCACCGCACGACGCTCACCGTCCTGGCGCTGCACGAACACCCGCAGCGAACCGCCATGGGTGCTCAACTGACTGACGTCGAACACTTCCAGACCATTGCGCTCGCACAAAGTCTGCACGGCGGTCAGCGACAGGTACGAATAGTGTTCGTGGTACAGCGTGTCGAACTGCGCGCCGGCCATCAGCGTCAGCAGTTGCGGAAATTCGAAGGTAGCGACGCCGGTCGGCTTGAGCAGCGTGGCGAAACCACCGAGGAAATCATTGATGTCCGGCACATGCGCGAGCACATTGTTGGCGGCCATCAGGTCGGCGCCCCAACCTTCGCTGTGCAGTTGCGCAGCGCTGTCGCAACCGAAGAACACTTCACGAATCTCTAGGCCCTTTTCCCGCGCCGCTTGCGCGGTGCTGCGGGTCGGCTCGACACCCAGACACGGAATGCCGCGAGCGGCGACGTACTGCAGCAGGTAACCGTCGTTGGCTGCGACTTCGACCACACGGCTGTCGGCGCTCAGGTCAAAGCGCTCGACCATCTCGGCGACATAGCGCTCGGCGTGGGCCAGCCAGGTGCTGGAGAACGAACTGAAATAGGCGTACTCGGCGTCGAACAGGCTGTCGGCGCGGGTGTAATCCTCGGTCTGCACCAGCCAGCATTGCTGGCACACGGCGACCTTGAGCGGCACCCATTGCTCGGCCTGTTCCAGGCGCTCGGCGTGCACGTAGGCGTTGGACGGTGGCGAGGTGCCGAGGTCGATCAGCGGCAGGCTCAGCGGTGCGGCGCACCCACGGCAGTTCATAGACGCACTCCGGCAAAGTGTTGATCGAGCGCGGGATGGCTAGAATCCCGCGCTGACAAATTATTGACAGGCAACGGCCAGGCAATCGCCAGCCGTGGATCGTTCACCGACAAGCCGCCCTCGTGCTCCGGCGCATAGTCGGCGCTGTGCAGGTAAAGCAGTTCGGCGTCTTCGGTCAGGGTCTGAAAACCGTGAGCAAACCCGGCCGGAATCAACAGGCTGCGACCGTCGCCAGCCTTGAGGTGCTCGGCGTGCCAGTGCAGAAAGGTCTCGGAATCCGGACGCAGATCCACCGCCACGTCCCACACTTCACCGCGCAGGCAGGTGATCAGCTTGGCTTCCGGAGCGTTGGCGTTCTGGTAATGCAGACCGCGCACGCTGCCCTTTTCACGGGTGCAGGAATGGTTGATCTGGCGGATATGAAATTCGCGGCCGAACGCGCTCAGGCTGCCCTCGCAGAACAGCCTAGCGAAGTGCCCGCGCTGATCTTCGAAGCGCTTGTGCTGGACGTTGAACAGCCCCGCCAGCGGCAGCTGTTTCAAGGAAAACTCGCTCACAGCGCGCCTCGGTACAGGTTCAGTTGGCCGAGAGTGACGTTGCGCATGTCATCGCCGTTCTGCCACGCCAGATGCCAGTCGAGGGTCTGGGTCAGGCATTGCTGCAAGGTCCAGCGTGGCTGCCAGCCCAGCACCTGACGGGCGCGACTGCTGTCCAGACGCAACAGACCGGCCTCGTGCAGTTCGCTTTTTTCGATGCGCAAACCGCGTGCCTGTGGCCAGCGGTTGGCAAGCAGTTCGACCACTTCGCCGACGCTGCACATGTCGGCCTCGCCAGGGCCGAAGTTCCACGCCCCGGCGTATTCCGGGCCTTGCTCGTAGAGGCCGGCAGCCAGTTGCAGGTAACCGGCCAGCGGTTCCAGCGCGTGCTGCCACGGGCGCACGGCTTGCGGGTAACGCAGGGTCACCGGCTCGTCTGCGGTCCAGGCCTTGAGCACGTCGGGAATCAGCCGTTCAGGGGCAAAATCGCCGCCACCCAGGACGTTGCCGGCGCGCGCGGTGGCCAGGGCCAGACCGTGTTCAGCGTACTTGTCGGCCGGGAAAAACGACGCGGCGTAAGACTGTGCCAACAGTTCACAGCAAGCCTTGCTGCTGCTGTAAGGATCGTGACCGCCGAGGGCTTCGTCTTCGCGGTACGGCCACAGCCATTCCTTGTTGGCGTAGACCTTGTCGGTGGTCACCAGCACGCAGGCGCGCACGCAACCGACTTGGCGGATCGCTTCGAGCAGGTTCAGCGTGCCCATGACGTTGCTGGAATAAGTACCCAGCGGGTCGCGATAACCTTCACGCACCAGTGGCTGCGCAGCCAGATGCAAGACGATCTCCGGCTCGGTGTCGGCGATGATCTCCAGCAACGCGCCGAGATCACGCAGATCGCCACGTTGATCGTTGATCCCTTCGTGAACCCGCGCCAGTTCATACAGGCTCGGTTCGGTCGACGGATCCAGCGAAAAACCGCTGACGTGCGCGCCGAGGCTTTGCAGCCACAGGGTCAGCCAGCTGCCTTTGAAACCGGTGTGGCCGGTAATCAGTACGCGTTTGCCGCGCCAGAAATCCGCACTCAGGCCCATTGCTTCCATGGGGCCTCCCCGCTCTGCCACAGCGCTTCGAGGTGGTTCTTGTCGCGCAGGGTGTCCATCGGATGCCAGAAGCCTTCGTGTTCGAAGGCGTTCAACTGTTCTTCCTGAGCCAGACGCGCCAGCGGCTCGGCTTCCCAAGTGGTTTCATCGCCAGCGATATAGGACAGGACTTTGGGTGACAGCACGAAGAAGCCGCCGTTGATCCAGCCACCGTCGCCGCGCGGTTTCTCGGTGAAACCCAGCACCTGATCGCCTTGCCGCTCGAGGGCGCCGTAACGTCCCGGCGGCTGCACCGCGGTGACGGTGGCCAGGCGACCGTGGGCTTTGTGGTAATCGACGAGTTGAGCAATGTTGATGTCGGAAACGCCGTCGCCGTAGGTGAAGCAGAACGCCTCTTCATCCTTGAGGTAACGCCCGGCACGCAGCAGACGGCCACCGGTCATGGTTTCCTCGCCGGTGTCGATCAGGGTGACGCTCCACGGCTCGCTGTAGTTCTGGTGCACGTCCATGCGGTTATTGCGCATGTCGAACGTGACGTCGGAGGTGTGCAGGAAGTAGTTGGCGAAGAAGTCCTTGATCGCGTAGCCCTTGTAGCCCAGGCAAATCACGAAGTCGTGGATTCCGTGAGCGGAATACTGCTTCATGATGTGCCAGAGAATTGGCTTGCCGCCGATCTCGATCATGGGCTTGGGCTTGAGGTGCGACTCTTCACTGATGCGCGTGCCGAGGCCACCCGCCAAAATAACTGCCTTCATCGTCTCCCCTCTCGTTCGTCACCGGGCTGCGCATGGCTTGGTTGAGCGATGCGGGCCGTCTGGCTAACCCTTTTGCCGCCTGCGGCGCCGCTGCGATGACCGCGAGCGCTCGTTTTATGGCGATTTGAGGGGGACTTGCAGGAAACGCGCCAGCTCCGCGAGCGCTGCGTCGGCGGGAGTTCAAGGCATGAAAAAGGGATGAGTCCGTTGCCGGAATCATCCCCTTCATCAAGCCACTTCAATGAATCGGACGGATCAGCCAAACATCGCGAATCCATCGATCGTGGCCGGCAGGTCGTAGGACTGGCCGTCAGCGGTCTGCAGATGTTCGATGTTGTTGTACCCGGCGTACCAGCCTTGCAGCTTCACGCCGTTGTCGGGAACGCCGGCGCTGCCGTCGTTGGCACCATGCAGATAGGCGTCGTCACCGATGCGGGTGACGTTCAACTGGCTGATATTGGCGATGCTGTTCAGGATCAGGGTGTCATTGATATCCCAGCCCTCGTCCTGAATCGATACCAACCCAGTGGTGTTCACGATATAGGTATCGTCACCCATACCGCCCAATGCGATGCCGCCAGTGCCCGACTGCCCCGTGAGATTGAGGTTCAGCACGTCGTTGCCACTGCCACCTGACAACAGATAACTGTTGCCGGTGCCGGTGAGCACGTCAAAACCGTCATCACCAAAGGCACTGCCGTTGTGGACCGTGATGGTGTCACTGCCTTGTCCACCCTCCGCCACAGTGCCCAGGTCATTCGCAGCACTAACGATGACGTCATCGCCGTTGCCGCCGAACAATTTGTCAGCCTGCGCCGCGTCGCCGTCGAGACCGGACTTCAGCCCGCCATAGAGATGATCGTTGCCATCGTTGCCGTTCAGGGTATCGTCACCACTGCTGCCTTCCAGAATCGTATCTTCCCTGTTGGCACCCAGCTCATCGTTAAAATGGCTGCCACGCAAGCCTTCGACATCGTAATGCGTGTCACCGTCAGCCGTGCCGTTCTGGCCGATTCTCCACAGCGTGGCCAGCACACCCGTGTCGCTGTCCTCATAGCTGACGATGTCCGTTCCCGCGCCGCCCACGAAGACATCCCGTCCGGCGCCACCGTAGAACAGGTCATCGCCGCTGCCGCCGAAGATGTAGTTGTCGGAATCGTTGCCATAACCGGTGAAATCGGCTGTACCGGTGTAGGTCATTTGCTCGATGAACGGATCCATCTTCATGACCGACAGGCTGGTGTACAGCTCGTCAAACCCCATGCCTGAGTCTGTCTCGACGATGGTCACACCCTCGCTGTTGATCGTGTAGACGTCGCTGCCCCAGCCACCTTCGAAGGTCACGCCGCCCGAGTTGGCAGTGAAGTGATCGTCCAGGTTAGTCCCGATAACCTTTTCCACATTGATCAAGGTGTCGCCCTCGGCGTAGTCGCCGGAACCGAAGCCCTTGCCATCACGAAACTCGATGCTGACCGCGTCGTTGGAACGGCTGTAATCGACGGCGTCAAAGCCATCGGCACCGTCCATGACCATTGCGCTTGCGCCGGCGAAGATCACATCGTTGAAATTCGAACCCTGCACGGCCTCGATGCTCGAGTAGGTATCGCCGAATGCAATACCAGTGGCGCCCCAAATGCTCGAGAGCTCGATACTGACGCCTTCAAGGCTGTCGGTGTAGCTGACGGTATCGAATCCTTCACCGCCAATGAACTGATCGCCGCCGTCGCCACCCCACAGCCAGTCATTACCGGCGCCGGCAATGATCACGTTGTGCTCGGCATTGCCGTAGCCCTTGAAGTCGCCGGTTCCGGTGAAGGTCATTTTGTCGAGGAACGGGTCCATCTTCTGGATGTTAACGCTGGTGCGCAACTCGTCGTAGCCGCCGCGCTCGTCTTCGATGATCGTCACGCCCTCACTGCCGATGACGTAAACGTCATCCCCGCCACTGCCTTCCAGCGTGACGCCGGAAACCGAACTGGCAAGGGTGTCATCGAGGAAGCTGCCGACCACTTTTTCGATGGCAACCAGCGTGTCAATGGAACCATCTGCCTTCGTGACGCTGGCAAGCCCTTGGCGGATATCGACGCTGACGCCCGAAGACATGATTCGATAATCCACAAAATCAAAACCCTCGCCACCATCCAGCAGATCGGCTCCGGCAGTCCCCCAGATCTGATCATCCGATTCCAGTCCGAAGAGCTCGTCGTTGCCTTCACTGCCGCTCATGACATCGGCTTCACTCGTCCCATAAATCACTGCCATTTGCTTCTTCCTTGCATTGTTGTTGAATCCGGAAACCTGCCTCCCGGTAACAAGCCGATCACGCCAGCAGCAACCGTCCGAGGTCAGCGAATAGAGAAGTATCGACAGGAAAAGCGCTATGCTTGAGGCTCTGCGGTAAAAAAGTGTCGATACTGATACAAACAGGATATTTAAGACGCAAAAAAGGCGACTCGAAAGTCGCCTTTTTCAGCAGTGCCGGTCAATCCGCCAGCCAGCCGTTTTCCCAATAGCGCAGGTTGTCGCCCCGCAGTACGTAGTCGCGCAATACGATTTCTCGCAGTTCATCGCCCATGCGATAGCTCGCATCGGGATCGGCCAGGTGCATGCGGATCGCCTGCAGCCATTCATCGGTGCTGTTGGTCTTGACCCGGGTGCACGGCAGGTAGCCGCGATAGGCCTCGGTATCGGTGCAGATCACCGGGTAACCGCAGGCGCCGTACTCCAGCAGACGCAGGTTGCTCTTGCAGTCGTTGAAGATGTGGAATTCCAGTGGTGCCAGCGCCAGATCGAGATTCAGGCTTGCCAGTTTGGCCGGGTACACTTCCAACGGGATTACCCCGTGGAATTCATGCATGTACGGACGCAGATCATCCGGGCACATGCCGAAGAACACCCAGTCGACTTCATTGGCCAGCTCACGCACGACATCGGCAATCACCGCCAGGTCGCCGTGGTGACTGGTGCCACCGCCCCAGCCGACCCGTGGTTTTTTCGAAGTGCGGCGCTGGCTGCGCAAGTCAGTCCACAAGTTGCGCGCGAGCATGTTGGGGACGACGCGAATGTCGTGGTGCATGTCCGACAATGCATTGGCCAGTGGCTGGGTCGATACCACCACCCGATCACACAGACTGATCGCACTGCGTACCATCCGCTCCATTTCCTGTTTATTGGGCATGTTGCGAATATGCGCATTGCGATGAGGAACGTCGATCACATAATCATCGAGTTCAAAAATGCGCCGGGCATGGCAGAACTTCTTCAGCGGCGGAATTTCATCGATGGCACTTTGCGAATAACGCCCTTGCAGAACAATCACGTCCGGGGACTGACGCTCGATATCAATGATCGACGGCAGGCCATAGCAAATCCGCCCTTCAGCGCGGTTGGCCGCTTCCAGTTCAATCAGCGGCTGGCTCATGCGGTAGTGACCGATGGCCGAGGCGTTGATCGGCACGGCAAGCACGTTCGGCAACTGCGCCCGGGAAAATGCACTCCAGCCGGTACGCAGGCCCGGTTCCAGGCTGAAGCTCGTCGCACCGACACCCTGCAACGACAAATTGACGTTGAAGGCCGGATCACGGGCAATGCGCGGCAACCAGCGCTGGTAGAAGGTTTCCTGCTCCTGAAGCTGCAATTGCTCCTCTTCTGCCGTCGCCTGAACACTGGGGCGTGCGCCCAGTGCCAGCAAGGCATAAGGGGTCCACACCACCAGGTATCCTTCCTGACCGATCCTCAGGCACAGATCCACAACATTCAGCGCCTGTTTCAGCGCTTGCTCATCGAGACCGGCGACAGATTCATAAACCGCCTTGCGCACCATCAGGCAATCGCCACCGACAGCACTCAGGTCATGGACCGCTTGCAGCCGGAACATGTAACCATCCGACTGCAACGACTGACCATAGAACGGCAAACCCACTGCGCCTTGCAGACCAAGAATCAGACCCGCGTGCAGCACGCACCCATCAGGATTGAACAGCTTGGCGCCGACCACGCCGACTTCCGGACGCTGCGCATGATTGAGCAGTTCGTCGAGCCAGTCGGCCTGGGTGATTACCGCAAACGAATTGAGCAGCAGCACGTATTCACCACGCGCCTGCCCTACCGCAAAATTATGCAGCGCCGCTGCGTTGCCCTGCTGCGGGTAGTTCAGGACACGAATCCGCTCGCCGCCCAGCTCTGCCATACCGTCCAGCCAGGCCCGCGCTTCGGTGCTTTCGCTGCCGTTGTCGACCAGCAACAACTCGTACTCGGAGTAAGCGGTCTTCTCCAACAGCGTCTCGACGCAGCGCTGCAAGGCAGCCGTCTGGTCCTTGGTCACAATAATGATCGACACCAGCGGACGCCGGGCATGGCGATAGTCGACACGATTGAGCAACCCGGAACTGCCACGGCGGATTTCGTGGGCAATGCCCAGGCGCTGCAGATGGGCCTCGAGTACACGCGGATTCTGCTCGATGACCGCCGGAGCGGCGAGCCAGGCGGACAGATCGAAGGGCGATTGCACCAGAACTTCGGCGACATGCCCGACCACCTGCGTACCATCACTCTCGACCATGCGCCACAGCACGTCGTGGGGGGCCAGTTCGGCGAACGTCGCCGCGAATCCGCCCAGCGCCAGAAAGCGTTCGCGCTTGAACGCCAGCGCGCGCCCGACGTACGGGTAACTGCGCAGCAGGTCGAGGTTGAAATCCGGTTTGAACGCAGGCTCCGCCGATTCGCCGTTGCGCAGGCTGCCTTCATCGCTGTACAGACACGTCAGCGCCGCAGAATGGGCGATGCGCTCGGCCATGATCAACAACGCCGACACCACCGGACGATCGCCGGCCTGCAGCAGGTAGAACCAGTCGGCCCCTTCCAGTTGCGGTAACAATGCATTGATCTGCTCCAGTCCGTCGTCCTGCAACGGCATGCGGAACACCCAACCATCGAGCTCGGCCTCGGAACAGGCAGCGGACAGCACCAGAATCAGTTCCGGCAGATAATCCTGTGCGGCAAGCGCCTCCAGCGTGCGCTCGACGCCGTCGCGACTGCCGTCGCGATCGATGACGATCGGGACGATGCGCGGCTGATGCGACCAGCCAGCCAGGGTCTCCGGCAGCAACTTGCGCTGCCCCTCGGTGAGCACCCGGCACTCCAGCCATTGCGCGTAAAGCTCGGCAAAACTCCAACTGTCGATGCCGACACACCACTCCTGCCGACTCTGCTTGGTACCCAGGGTGCGGCTCAGAGGCAGCTCTTCCCAGACCCGGGGTGTCTCATCAGCCTTGGTCAGCGGGATGTAGCGAACCCAACCCGGCGCAGGCGCAGATTCGCCGCTGCGCGCCTTGAGCATTTGCAGAATCCACTCGCGCTCGACTTCAACCGCATCCTTCATCGACTGCTGGGCGCTCAGGCGCTCCGGGTACAGACGCTCGGCACTCAGCACATTGTTGGACACCGCCACATTGCCGCGCCGCATCAGACAGACGAACAGCGCGAAATCCAGGGTTGCCACAAAACAGTGGCCTTCCTGAGTCAACGCCGGCAGCAACTCGACAAGATCTTCCCGGCGGAACAGCGCATTGGTGAACCCACCCAGCACATTGACCGGAAATTTTTCAAAGATACCCAGCAGGTCGTCACCCTTGAACAAGCCACTGAGCGGAGACAGCGAAGTGTTTTCCAGACGTGCCGGAAGAATGATGTCGTCAGCGTCCCAGAACAGGCGCTGAGCCAGCACCAGCCGGACTTCCTCACGCACCATTTCCTGCGCTTGCTGTTCAACACAGGCGGCATAGAGATGGTCGTCGTCGCACAGAAATTTGACCAATTGGCCCTGCGCCTGTTCCAGGCAGGCCTGGAGATTGCCGACCATGCCCAGGGTGCGCGGATTGCGCACGTAACGCACGGCGACGCCGGACTGCTCGACTACCGCCGCAACGATGGCTTCAATCTCGCTGCCGCGACTGTCGTCGCAAACGATGATTTCGAGTTGGCCATAAGTCTGGCTCACCGCACTGTTCAACGTCCGCTCGAAGAAGCGCGGATTGAAGGCGGGAATGACCAGACTGACGAGAGGAAGTGAATTCACGGCGGGCTCACAGGCGGTACGAGCCCGCTCGGTAAAGCGAGCCCATGAAACCGCAAAAAAACATTAACTGAGGGACGAGACAAACGGGCACCGAGGCGCCCGTCCAACGTCAGATCTTGTTGAACAGACCCAACTGACTGATCTTGCTGAACGCCAGTTGCGAGGCTTGCAGCATGGTCTGTTGCAACGTCAGGCGGGTCATCACCTCG
Organism: Pseudomonas sp. m6p; assembly: GCF_055760375.1. Taxonomy (NCBI): domain Bacteria; kingdom Pseudomonadati; phylum Pseudomonadota; class Gammaproteobacteria; order Pseudomonadales; family Pseudomonadaceae; genus Pseudomonas; species Pseudomonas sp. m6p. Next base: position 918,343 of record NZ_CM147084.1, on the reverse strand, counting down.
GCCGGATCCGAATCACGGATCGAACCCTGAGTCGTGGTGTTGGCCTGGATCAGGCTCTGGTTGGTGGTGTCCTGGTCATCCAGCGACTGACCGCGCGCACCGATCGACGTCACGGCGGCGCCAATCTGGTTGGAGGCGCTGTCGATGTTGCTCAACGCCGACTCCATGGCCCCCTGAAATTGCTGTTTGACCACCGGATCACCGTCGACCGGCAGATTCAGCGCCGTGACCATCTGGCCCAGGGTGTCGAGCACGTTCTGGGGCTGGTGGTTGTTGGACTGGATCGAGAACTGATCGCCCGCGCCCGGCGTACCGCCAATGGCGAAGGTCACACCGGCGGCCGTGGCGTTGCCGCCGACCATGGTGCCCGACGACACCGGCTTGCTGTCGGCGGTCACAGGGGCCGCGTACAGGTCGAAATCGGTGGCGCTGGTGAACTTCAGCACCGCGCCGCCGCCCGACGGGAAGGCCGCGCTGTACGCCGTCTGGTTGGTCACGCTGGAGCCGGTGATGACCGCCGTCGACGGGTTGCCCGGGCTGCGCGCGGTGGTAAACGAGTCAGGCGTGGCCGACAGCTGGAAGCTGTGACCGGCGATGACCGCATCCGGGTTGGTGTCGCCGGCCTTGAGGTTGATGTTCAACTTCATGTCGACGCCACGGAAGCTGACCGTCTGGTTGGCACCATTGCTGTTGCTGATCAGACCGTTCTGACTGGCCTCGGACGTCACGTCGTTGCCCAGGGCATCGGTGATTTTCAACTGCGTGCTGCTGATGAAATCCACGGTGTATGGCTGGCCCGCCGTGAACTTGGCGTTGTAGGTCGCCGCGGTACCAACCGTACCGTTGGACAGCACCACACGACCGTCATCCACCGCCGGAGCGGTCATGTTGGTCTGCGTACGGCTGGTGTTGATGGTCTGCTGGAACGCATCCCAACCGGTGGTGTTGGTCGCGACCGACATGCCGTCGCCAATGCCCAGGTTGATCTGGGTCTGGTCGCCGTTGTAGGTGTAGGTGCCGTCGACGTTTTGCGAGTACGGCGCGGTATCGGTCTTGGAACCGGAGAACAGATAGTTACCGTTGGCATCCTTGGAGTTCATCAGGCCCAGCACTTGTTGCTGGATCTGGCTCAGCTCTGCCGCATAGGCCTTGCGGTTGTCGTCGGTGGCGATGCCGTTGTTGGCCGCCAGGCCGATTTCCTTGGCGCGCTGCAAAGCCGTGGTAATGGAGTTCAGAGTGGACTCCTGCACGGTCAGCGCACTCTTGGTGGTGTCGATGTTGCCCTGATACTGGTCGAGCATCGCACTTTGCTGACCCAGCTTGAGCAGACGACCGGCGCCGATCGGATCGTCGGCAGCGGTGTTGATGCGCTGCAGGCTGCTCGCTTCGTTGGCGGTCGCGACCGTCTTGCTGTAGTTGCGCTGATATTGAGCAGCTTGCGTCGCGTAATACTGGGCGGTGGAAATGCGCATGAATTACGACTCCTTAAAGACTGTTGATCAGCGTGGCGAAAGTTTCCTGCGCAGCTTTGATGATCTGCGAAGACGCTGTGTAGTACTGCTGATACTTGACCAGGTTGCCGGTCTCTTCATCGAGGTTGACCTGGGACAGCGAATCACGCGCGCCCTTGGCCTGATCGAGGATCACCGAGGTGGCGTCATTGTCGGACTTGCTCTGTGCAGCCTTGGTACCGACGTTGGTCACCAGTTTGTTGTAAGCGTCGGTCAGGCTGATGCCTTTGCTGCCGCTGCCGGTGTCCACGGTCTGTTTGGTCTGCAGGCCAACCAGTGCCTGGGCGTTGCGGTTGTCCGAAGAGGCCGCGCCGGTCAGGTTGATGGTGAAGGTTTCGCCGGACTTCGGCGTCGCGCCCACGGTGGTCTGTACGGTGAAGGTCTTCTGCACGTTCGGCGTGACCGTGGTGTCCATCACCGGCGCGCCGGTGGAGTCGACCATACCGACCTTGAGGTTCAAGGTGTTGGCCTGCCCCGGCACGATGGTGCCCGAACCGATGGTGTTGCCCTTGGCGTCGACCATGTTGTACGACTGGCTGCCACTGGCGACCGCACCGAACACCAGCTTGACCGGCGTCGAATATTTGAGCGCATTTTGCAACTCGGTCTGCGACGCAGGGTTGTAGATGTCGATCGAGTCGGTCAGCGTCGGCTGGGTGTAGGTACCGGAATTGTTGGCACTGGCCACGCCGGTCAACGGCGCTGCCGCCGCGACTTTCTTCGGATCGGTCAATACGGTCTGAATCGAGCTCGCCGCGTTACGGGTCGGCGTCACCTTGAACGTGTCGCCCGCGCTCAGTGCCCCGCCGTTGAGGGCCAGGGTGAAGCCGTCGATCACTGGCGGTGGCGTGGTCGTGGTGCTGAACGAGCCCATGTCAGTGCCATCGGAGCGCTTGACCGAATAATTGGTGGCGCTGGTGAAGGTCACCTGGTAATCGCTGGTGGTCAGCTTGCCGGTGTCCTTGATGGTGACATCGAGGTTGCCCGAGCCGGCGCTATTGCCCGCCTGCGCGATGCTGCGCTGGCTGATCAGCGCGGCACTGTTGATGTTGTTGAAAATCGCTGCACCGAAGTCACCGTTCTTGTCGATGCCTTGGGCCTGCTGACTGTTAACTTGGTCGGCCACCACCAGCGCGACACGGCCCAACTCGTTGAGCGACGGATCGAGCACTTCTTTGCGGTAGGTCAGCAGACCACCGATTTCGCCGCCGCTCATGGCCGACGTGATGTCGATGACGCTTGAGCCACGGTCCATCTGAATGGCCATGCGCGTCGGATCATCCTTGCTCGGCACGGTGCTCAGGGTGTTGGTGGTGTTGCCGATCACCAGCGGCTGGCCGGTGCCGATGTACACATCAAAACTGGTGCCACGCTCGACGACCTGCGCACCGGTCAGCTCGGAGAGCTGGCGCACCGCTTCGTTACGGCTGTCGAGCAGATCGTTCGGCTGACCGCCGCTAGTGGAAATCTCGCCGATCTTCTGGTTGAGATTAGCAATCGAGGTGGCCAGTTTGTTCACTTGCGACGTCATGTCCGCAAGGTTGCCGTTGATCGTGGTGTTCTGATCGTTCAGCTGTTTGGCCAGGGCATTGAAACGGCTGGTCAGCGCCTGCGCGCCGGTCAGCACCGACTGACGGGAAGTGTCGTCCGTGGCAGAGGTCGCCACGCCCTGCATCGAGGTGAAGAATTTCTGCAGCACACCGGTCAGGCCGGTGTTGGTGTCGGACATCGAGGCATCCAGTGCAGTGGCCTGGGCACCGTACGCAGCCGCTTCGCTATTGAGCGAGGTGGCGGTATGCAGCTGGTTTTCGAGGTAAGAGTTGTAGACCCGGCGCACGTCGGCCAGGGTCGTCCCCGTCCCGATGAAGACGTTGCCGAACTGCTGCGAGGACTTGGTGCTCTGCACGGTTTGCTGGCGTGAATAACCGGCGGTGTCGACGTTGGCAATGTTGTTACCTGTGGTCGCGAGAGAGGAAGAACTCGCGGACAACCCCGACATCCCGATATTGAGCAAACTCATGATTCAAACCTTACCGTGTGTTTATAGAGGCGTCGTTGAAACGCCGGCCGCAGCGTAGTTTTCGAAACTGTTCATCTGCTTGGCAATCTGCGAAATCTTCGTCGCGTAGTTCGGGTCGGTCGCGTAACCGGCCTTTTGCAACTCGCGTACAAACTGTTCTGGGTTATCGGCCGACTTCACGACATCTTGATAGCGATTGTTGGTCTGCAGCAAAGTCACCAGATCGTGGAAACTGTCCTTGTACGAGGCATAGGAACGGAACTGCGCCGTCTCCTTGACCATCTGCCCGTTGCGGAACTCGCTGGTGATTGCCCGGGCCGAATCGCCGGTCCAGTTGCTGCTGGCCTTGATGCCGAACAGGTTGTGGCTGCTGCTGCCATCCTGGGCACGCATGACCGATTTGCCCCAGCCGGTTTCCAGTGCGGCCTGCGCCACCAGATAACGCGGATCGACGCCAATACGCGCGGCGGCTTCTTTGGCCATCGGCAACATGGTGTTGACGAATTCGTCAGCGGAGCTGAACGCGCGCTTGGCCGGCGCCAGCGGAATCTGCGCCATCGCCCGGCCGTAAATCTGCATCTGCCCGCCGGACGCCTTGGCGTCTTCGGCACGGGCCAGCCAGTCGCCGTTGTACAGCGGACCGGCGCCGGTGGTGGCCGTCGTTGCGGCACGTTGCGGCAAGGCATTGGCGGCGGTCGGCGTGGCGGAAGGCACCAGACCGGCGAGCAAACGATCGGCCAGTTTCGGCGGCAAGGCCAGACGACGTTTGTTGATCATGGCCATGTCATTGCTGTGCGAGGCTTCGGTCGCGGCGACACGCCCGGAACGCGACGCCCACAGCGGACGCTCGCCATTGAGCCGCGATAACGGCCCGTGGGTGGCGGTCGTGCCGGCGGCAATCGGCGTCTGCACCGCAGCCGCTTTCGCCGCCTCTTGCTTGGCGGCGGACGCGGCCGCCGCCTCGCCTGGCGCCAGCGGTTTGTTCCTCGACATCTGCTTCATCAGCACGTCGGCCAGACCGATCCCCCCGCCCTCACGGGACAGCGAGACCGCCAGTTGCTGGTCGTACATTTCCTGATATTGCTTGGCCGCCGGGGTGTTCATCGGGTTGTCTTTACCCAACGCCTCGGTGGCCGAACGCATCGACTTGAGCATTTCGCCAAGGAACAGCGATTCGAATTCCTGCGCCACCTTGCGCATGTTCGCATCGCTGTTCTTGTCGCCGACCTTGAGCTGGTTCAGACGATTGAGGTCGGAGTACGAACCCGAATCGCCCGTGCCCACCAGACTGCCTTTGCGCATATCCATGGTCGCCGTCCTCAGATCACGATCAGGTCGGCTTGCAACGCGCCGGCCTGCTTCAGAGCTTCGAGAATGGCCATCAGGTCACCCGGTGCCGCGCCCACCTGGTTCACCGCCCGCACGATCTCGTCGAGGGTGGTGCCCGGGCCGAACTTGAACATCGGTTTGGCTTCCTGCTGGGCATTGACCCGCGAGCGTGGCACCACGGCCGTCTGCCCATTGGACAACGGACCCGGCTGGCTGACGATCGGGTCTTCGGTGATGGTCACGGTCAGACTGCCGTGGGTCACGGCGGCCGGCGAGACTTTCACGTTCTGGCCGATGACGATGGTGCCGGTGCGCGAGTTGATGATGACTTTCGCCACCGCCTGCCCCGGGTCCACTTCAAGGTTTTCCAGAATCGACAGATAGTCGACGCGCTGGCTCGGATCGAGCGGTGCCGTCACACGAATCGAGCCACCGTCGATGGCTTGCGCCACGCCAGGGCCGAGCATGTCGTTGATCTTGTCGACGATGCGCTTGGCGGTGGTGAAGTCGGAGCGGTTGAGGTTCAGCGTCAGGCTGTTGCCCTGGTTGAAACCGCTCGGTACCGAACGCTCCACCGACGCACCGCCCGGAATACGACCGGCCGACGGAACGTTGACGGTGATCTTCGAACCGTCACGCCCTTCGGCATCGAAACCGCCGACCACCAGGTTGCCCTGAGCGATGGCGTAGACGTTGCCGTCGATACCTTTGAGCGGGGTCAGCAACAGGGTGCCGCCGCGCAGGCTCTTGGAGTTACCGATCGAAGACACGGTGATGTCGACCTGCTGACCCGGTTTGGCGAACGCTGGCAGATCGGCACTCACCGACACCGCCGCAACGTTTTTCAACTGCACGTTGCCCGATCCCGGCGGCACCTTGATGCCGAACTGCGAGAGCATGTTGTTGAAGGTCTGCAGGGTGAACGGGGTTTGCGTCGTCTGGTCGCCGGTGCCGTTAAGCCCGACCACCAGGCCGTAACCGATCAACTGGTTGGAACGCACACCGGAAATGCTGGCGATATCTTTCAGCCGCTCGGCGTGGGCACCAAAGGCAGCGGACAACAGGGCCGCCGCCAGCATGAGGCTCTTGAAATTCAAAGTCGCCACCTAGAAAGGGAACAGCGGGCTGAGGAAGAAACGGTCGAACCAGCCTGGCTGACTCGCATCGGCAAACGAACCGGTGCCCGAGTAGGTGATGCGCGCATCGGCGACGCGGGTCGACGACACGGTGTTGTCGGTGGCGATGTCATCGGCACGCACCAGACCTGCGATCCGCACCAGCTCGTCGCCGGTGTTGAGGGTCATCCACTTCTCGCCGCGCACGGCGATGATGCCGTTGGGCAGCACGTCGGCCACGGTCACGGTGATCGAGCCGGTCAGGGTGTTGCCCTGCGCGGCCTTGCTGTCGCCCTTGGTCGCACGGTCGCCGCTGTAGCCGACGTCGAGGCTCAGGTCATTGCCACCCAACGGGTTGTTGGTAGTGCCACTGCCGCCGAACAGCGAGGTCAGGCCGATGCCGGTCTTGCTGTTCTTGGCCACCTGGGAGTTGGCGTTCTTGCTCGCCTGAGTCTTCTCGTTCAGGGTGATGGTGATGATGTCACCAACCCGGAACGCCTTGCGGTCGCTGTACAGGTTCTGCTCGAAGCCGGCCTGATAGATCGAGCCGTTGTTGGCCGCCGCCGGCAATGGCGTGCGTGGCAACACCGGAGCGTAGTAAGGGTCATTGGGCTTGGGCGTCGGTGCGACGCAGCCCGCGAGCGAGACGACCCCACCCAATGCCAGAACAGATACGAAGCGTTTCATGACCCTACCTCACGGTGTTGCTGGCGGCCTCAGGCCGCCCCATAGACTTGATTACAGATTCTGCGTTACGAACGAGAGCATCTGGTCGGCAGTGGAGATCACCTTGGAGTTCATCTCGTAGGCGCGCTGAGTGGTGATCATGTTGACCATCTCTTCAACGGTGCTGACGTTGGAACCTTCCAGGGTGTTCTGCAGCGTGGTACCGAAACCGTTCAGGCCCGGGGTACCGATTTGCGGCGCGCCGGAAGCAGCGGTTTCCAGGAACAGGTTGTTACCCACCGCCTGCAGACCGGCCGGGTTGATGAAGTCGGCGGTTTGCAGGTTGCCGATCACTTGAGCGGCCGGGTTGCCTGGCACGGTGATCGAGACGGTGCCGTCGGTGCCGACAGTGAAGCTCTGCGCGTTGTTCGGGATGACGATGGCCGGCTCCAGGGCGAAACCGCTGGCGTTGACGATCTGGCCGTTGGAGTCGAGGTGGAAAGTACCGTCACGGGTGTAGGACGTGGTGCCGTCCGGCTGCAGGATCTGGAAGAAACCGCGACCGTCGATGGCCATGTCCAGCGGCTGCTCGGTGGTTTGCAGGCTGCCGGCGGTGAAGTTTTTCTGGGTACCGACGATGCGCACACCGGTACCCAGTTGCAGACCCGACGGCAGTTCGCTGTCCTGGGTCGACTGGGCGCCTGGCTGACGCTTGATCTGATACAGCAGGTCCTGGAACTCGGCACGGTCACGTTTGAAACCCGTGGTCGAGACGTTCGCCAGGTTGTTGGAAATGGTGGTCAGGTTGGTGTCCTGGGCGGACAGACCGGTTTTGGCAACCCATAGAGCCGGAAGCATTCGATTCTCCTCGTGCGCCTGTTTTACGGCGCGACGTTCTGATAATTAGCTGATCTGCAAGACCCGAGCCATGGCCTGGTCGTCGTCTTTGGCGGTGTTCATCATCTTGACGTGCAACTCGAACTGCTTGGCCAGGGCCAGCACCGAGGTCATTTCTTCCACGGCATTGACGTTGCTCGACTCAAGGAAACCCGACACCAGTTTGACGTTGGCATCGGCCGGCGCCGGCTGGCCGTCCTTGGTGTAGATCGAGCCGTCGAGGCCTTTGTTGAGGTTCTTGATGTCCGGGTTGACCAGTTTGATCCGGTCGACTTCCGCCATGACGCGCGGGCCTTCGCCCATCGCACGAATACTGATGGTGCCGTCTTCACCGACTTCGACCTGCTGCTCCGGCGGCACGGCGATCGGACCGCCGTTGCCCAATACCGGCATGCCGTTGCCGGCGCGCAATACGCCGAGGGCGTCGATATTGAGGCTGCCGGTGCGCACGTAGCTTTCGCCGCCGTTGGGGTTCTGCACGGCAATAAAACCGTTGCCGGTCACAGCCACGTCGAGGTCGCGGCCGGTCTGCACCAGCGAACCGGCGGTGAAGTCGGTGGCGGGCCGTTCGCTCATGGCAAACGCACGCGCCGGAAAGCTGTCACCGAACACCGGCATCGAACGCGCCTGCTCCAGGTCGCGCTGAAAACCATTGGTGGAGATGTTCGCCAGGTTGTTGGCATGGGCCTTTTGCGCCAGTGCGTTCTGACTGGCGCCGGTCATTGCCACATAAAGGTACTTGTCCACACTCTTTCCTCTGCATGCCGGACGTTTGCCGCCCACCGCTGTACTGCTGAGCCATAAGCAATTTGCAGACCAACTTTTTTCTGGCGGCTTGCGGCCCGGTAAACAAAGGACTTGCGGGGTTTTACGGGGCAATTGGAAATGTATCGAAGTCGAAAAACCGGCGGTGTTATGCCGCTTGGCGGCAAAGGATCAAAAGATCGCAGCCTTCGGCAGCTCCTACATTGAAATGCCTCCCCCTGTAGGAGCTGCGGCACGCTGCGATCTTTTGATCTCAAGCTTCAGAGTCTTTACCGACCTCATACTCACGCAACTTATTAGCGATGGTGGTATGCGAAACCCCCAGTCGCTTACCCAGTTGCCGACTGCTCGGGTGCTCGGAGTACAGCCGCTCCAGCACCGCTTTCTCGAAGCGTCCGACGATCTCGTCCAACCCGCCTTCCAGCGAGAAATCGCCAAGCGGCTGACGCACGCCGTAGTCCGGCAAGCGAATATGCTCGGCCTTGACCGTGCCGCCATCACACAGCGAGACCGCCTGAAACAGCACGTTCTCCAGCTGTCGCACGTTGCCCGGCCAGTGGTAGTGACTGAGACGCTCCATCGCCGCCGGCGCCAGTTTCGGCAGCGAGCAACCGATCTGCCGACTGGCCTGATCGAGGAAGTGTTCCACCAGCGGTGTCAAACCGTCGAGGCATTCGCGCAGCGGCGGGATGTGCAGCGACAGCACATTCAAGCGGTGATACAGATCCTGACGAAACTCGCCGCGCGCGCACAGCTCGGACAAGTCGACCTGAGTGGCGCAGATCACCCGCACATCCAGATACACCTCTTCATCACTGCCGACCCGGCGGAAGCAGCCGTCCTGCAGAAAGCGCAGCAGCTTCACCTGCAAGCGCGGGCTCATTTCGCCGACGCCATCAAGAAACAGCGTACCGCCCGCCGTCAGTTCCAGCAGACCGAGTTTGCCTTCGGCGCGCGCGCCTTCGAACGCGCCAGGGCCGTAGCCGAACAGTTCGGTCTCGGCCATCGACTCCGGCAGCCCCGCGCAGTTGAGCGCCATCAATGGCGACTGCCCGCGTGGACTGGCGAGGTGACAGGCCCGCGCCAACAATTCTTTGCCGGTGCCGGTTTCGCCTTCGATCAACAGCGGCGCATCCAGTGGCGCCATGCGCCGGGCCTCACGCACCACCGCCGCCATCACCTTCGAACTCTGGAAGATACTGTCAAAGCCACGCAGCTCCTGTTTGCGCACGTTATAGATGCGCTCGCCGACGCGGTCGGCGCGGTGCAGGGTCAGCACCGCACCGGCCATGGCTTCGCTGTCGTCGTGCTCCGATTGCAGTGGCGCGATGTCGGCGAGAAAGATGTCGCCCTTGACCTTGACGCGCATGCCGTTGATTCGCGATTTGTTGGCGCGTACCAGTTCCGGCAGGTCGAAATCCTCGGCGTAGCGCGACAGCGGAATCCCCGGCACCTCGTCCACGCGCACCCCAAGCAACTGCGCGGCCGCGCGGTTGGCGGCAACGATCGAGCCGCCCATGTCGATCGACAGCACCGGAAATTCCAGCGCGCCAAGCAACGCATTCAACTCCATGTGCCGACGCTCACTGGGCATCAACCCGACGCGCTTGACCCCAAACACCCCGGCAATCGCTTCGAACTTCGGCCGCAGCGCCTGGAACTGAATGTTGATCAGGTTCGGGCAGTGCAGGTAGATCGCATTGCCATGCTCGCCGCCGACCTCACCGCGCGCAACGTTAATCCCGTACTCGACCAAGAGATTGAGAATGTCACGCAGGATGCCGATGCGGTTTTGGCAGTGGACTTTGATACGCATATGAATGACCCGACAAACCAGCAATAAGGTTGAACACAGACCTGTGGGAGCGAGCCTGCTCGCGAAGGCGGCTGCACACTCAGCATAGATGTGTCAGACAGACCGCATTCGCGAGCAGGCTCGCTCCCACAGGGGGTAGCGCCTGACTTTTCTGTCGAGGCGCGCAGATAGTTGTCAAGATTATGTGACAGCCACAGCCCTTTTCAAACCTGAAAATCACCGCAAATGCGAGATACAGGCCAAAGCGTAACGATTTTTTTACGAAATATGGCGATTGTTCCTACAAGGAACGCGTTCAACCTGCTGCATCCCGCCCCACTCTCGGGTAATCCTGACCCCATCGCTGGACATAACAAGAACGAATTCCCCTAGCAGGAGAGCAGTATGAAACAGACGCAATACGTGGCCCGCGAGCCCGATGCGCAAGGTTTTATCGACTACCCCGCCGAAGAACATGCGGTGTGGAACACGCTGATCACCCGCCAGCTGAAAGTGATCGAGGGTCGCGCGTGCCAGGAATACCTGGACGGTATCGAAAAACTCGGTCTGCCCCATGACCGCATTCCGCAACTGGGCGAGATCAACAAGGTGCTCGGTGAGACCACCGGTTGGCAGGTTGCCCGCGTCCCGGCACTGATCCCCTTCCAGACCTTCTTCGAATTGCTCGCCAGCAAGCAGTTTCCGGTGGCTACATTCATTCGTACCCGCGAAGAACTGGACTACCTGCAAGAGCCGGACATCTTCCACGAGATCTTCGGTCACTGCCCGCTGCTGACCAACCCATGGTTCGCTGAATTCACCCATACCTACGGCAAGCTCGGCCTGCAGGCCACCAAGGAAGAGCGCGTGTACCTGGCGCGCCTGTACTGGATGACCATCGAGTTCGGCCTGGTCGACACCCCGCAAGGCAAACGCATCTATGGCGGCGGCATCCTGTCCTCGCCGAAGGAAACCGTTTATTCGCTGTCGGACGAGCCCGAGCATCAGGCCTTCGACCCACTGGAAGCCATGCGCACGCCGTATCGCATCGACATCCTGCAGCCACTTTATTTTGTCCTGCCGAACCTCAAGCGCCTGTTCGACCTGGCCCACGAAGACATCATGGGCATGGTCAAGGAAGGCATGCAGTTGGGGTTGCACGCACCGAAGTTTCCGCCAAAACCGAAAGCCGCGTGATCCGCGACTTTTGCTGACAATTGAGTCTGTCAGTCGCCGCCACTTTGGTTTAGCGTGACGGCATTGACGGACCGATAGTTTCTATAAAAAAAACACACTCGATTTCAGGAATCACACCATGTCCACTTTGAACCAAGCCCACTGCGAAGCCTGCCGTGCCGATGCGCCACAAGTCAGCGACGAAGAACTGCCGATCCTGATCAAGCAGATCCCTGACTGGAACATCGAAGTGCGCGACAGCATCATGCAGCTGGAGAAAGTCTTCCTGTTCAAAAACTTCAAGCACGCACTGGCCTTCACCAACGCCGTCGGCGAGATCTCCGAGGCCGAAGGTCACCACCCGGGTCTGCTGACCGAGTGGGGCAAAGTCACCGTGACCTGGTGGAGCCACTCGATCAAAGGCCTGCACCGCAACGACTTCATCATGGCCGCGCGCACTGACGAAGTGGCCAAGACCGCAGAAGGACGCAAGTAATGCACTTTGACGCCATCGGCCGGGTACCCGGCGACCCGATCCTCGGTTTGATGGAGGCCTATGCGCAGGACAGTAACCCGCGCAAGTTCGACCTCGGCGTTGGCGTCTACAAGGATGCCCAGGGCCTGACGCCGATCCCCGAAGCGGTGAAAATCGCCGAAGCGCGACTGGTCGAAAGCCAGGACACCAAGACCTACATCGGCGGGCACGGCAACCCATTGTTCGGCAAGGTCATCAATGAGCTGGTGCTTGGCGCCGACTCGAAGCTGATCGCCGAACAGCGCGCCGGCGCCACCCAGACTCCGGGCGGCACTGGCGCCCTGCGTCTGGCAGCCGACTTCATCGCCCAGTGCCTGCCGGGCAAGGGCGTCTGGCTGAGCAACCCGACCTGGCCGATCCACGAAACGATTTTCGCCGCCGCCGGGGTCAAGGTCAGTCACTACCCCTACGTGGGCAGCGACAACCGCCTCGACGTCGACGCGATGCTTGCCGTGCTCAACGAAGTGCCGCAAGGCGATGTGGTGCTGCTGCATGCCTGCTGCCACAACCCGACCGGTTTCGACCTGAGTCACGACGACTGGCAGCGTGTGCTCGACGTCGTGCGCCGGCGTGACCTGCTGCCACTGATCGACTTCGCCTACCAGGGCTTTGGCGACGGGCTGGAGCAGGACGCATGGTCGACCCGGCTGTTCGCTGCCGAAGTGCCCGAGTTGCTGATCACCAGCTCCTGCTCGAAAAACTTCGGCCTGTACCGCGACCGCACCGGGGCGCTGATTGTTTGCGCGAAAACCGCCGACAAACTGATCGACATTCGCAGCCAACTGGCCAACATCGCCCGCAACCTGTGGTCGACGCCACCGGATCACGGTGCAGCGGTTGTCGCGACCATCCTCGCCGACCCGGAGCTGAAAGCGCGCTGGGCCGACGAAGTGGAAGCCATGCGCTTGCGCATCGCCCAGTTACGCAGCGGTCTGGTCGAAGCACTGGAGCCGCACGGTTTGCGTGAGCGCTTTGCGCACATTGGCGTGCAACGCGGGATGTTCTCCTACACCGGCCTGTCGCCGGAGCAGGTCAAACAACTGCGTGAGCAGCACAGCGTGTACATGGTCAGCTCGGGCCGGGCCAACGTTGCCGGGATCGATGCGACCCGCCTCGCATTGCTGGCACAAGCCATCGCTGACGTCAGCAAATAGATCCAGCCACACAAAACCCTGTAGGAGCTGCCGCAGGCTGCGATCTTTTGATCTTTGTTTTTAAAAATCAAAGTCAAAAGATCGCAGCCTGCGGCAGCTCCTACAGTTGTTTCGCGGTGAGCCTCCTCCCCTGCGGCCATCTGTCGCATTATTTTGAATTAAAAGTCTGATTGTCATTTTTCCTGCTGTATCCTGCGCAGGCTTTCAAGAAGCGCGGATCTACCAGATCTATCAACAGACTTAGCGAGGAGCGCAACCATGCACGAGATTCCTAATCTCCCCTTCCCAAGCCTGCACGTACCTGAGCAGACGACCACGCAACAAGCCGGTGCCCAACAGCCCGAGCCGAAAGAAGCCGTTGACAGCCGCAAGGCCGACCACGAAGAGTAAAACCCCGCCGTACAGACCGTGTGGAAAGCGCTAAGATGCGCTTTCCACACTGCCTGAAACCGAGCCCGCCATGACCGACGAATTCTCCGAAAGCCAAGCCGCCGTCCTGATCGGCGCCACCGAGAAAATGATCGAGATCTGGCAGCGCCTCTCTCCGGAAAAACAGGCTGCTTTGCTCGCCCGTTTTGGCAGCGAAGAAAACGCCCTCGCCGCCCTCGTCACCACGCAACTGGTCGCCCCGGCCAAACCCTGATACCCCCATCCGGCAAATAGTTTTACTTTTCCCCGCCCCAGACGCGTTCGCGCCGGTATCATAAGCAGCCTATCTAATCCTGCTTTGCCGTGGATCGTTCCCCATGTCGTCCTCTATGCCACAACCCCAGCGCCCCCTGGCGGTCACGCTGCAAGTCGTCTCTATCGTCCTCTTCACCTTTATCGGCTACCTGAACATCGGCATTCCGCTCGCGGTGTTGCCGGGTTACGTCCACAGTGATCTGGGCTTTGGCGCGGTGATCGCCGGACTGGTGATCAGCGTGCAATACCTCGCCACCCTGCTCAGCCGTCCGTACGCCGGCAAGATCATCGACAACCAGGGCAGCAAACGCGCGGTGATGATTGGTCTGGCCGGTTGCGGCTTGAGTGGTGTATTTATGCTGATTTCGGCCTGGACACCCAACTTGCCGATGCTCAGCCTGATCAGCCTGTTGATCGGCCGTCTGGTGCTGGGCAGCGCGGAAAGCCTGGTCGGCTCCGGTTCAATCGGCTGGGGCATCGGCCGCGTTGGCGCGGCGAATACCGCCAAAGTGATTTCGTGGAACGGTATCGCCAGTTATGGCGCGCTGGCGGTGGGCGCGCCGTTCGGCGTGTGGCTGGTCGGCCAGCTGGGGCTGTGGAGCATGGGCGTCAGCATCATTCTGCTGGCAGCGCTGGGTCTGCTGCTGGCCTGGCCGAAAACCGCCGCGCCGATTGTCGCCGGCGAGCGTCTGCCGTTCATGCATGTGCTCGGTCGCGTGTTCCCGCACGGCTGCGGACTGGCACTGGGCTCGATTGGTTTCGGCACCATCGCCACCTTCATCACCCTGTATTACGCCACTCAGCACTGGGATAACGCGGTGTTGTGCCTGAGCCTGTTCGGCGCCAGCTTCATTGGCGCGCGGCTGCTGTTCGGCAACCTGATCAACCGCCTCGGCGGCTTTCGCGTGGCGATTGCCTGTCTGTCGGTGGAAACCCTGGGCCTGTTGCTGCTGTGGCTGGCGCCCGACGCACATTGGGCGCTGGCCGGGGCGGCGCTGAGCGGTTTCGGCTTCTCGCTGGTGTTCCCGGCGCTGGGCGTGGAAGCGGTGAACCTGGTGCCGGCCTCCAGCCGTGGCGCGGCCGTTGGCGCTTATTCGCTGTTCATCGACTTGTCGCTGGGGATCACCGGGCCGTTGGCCGGGGCCATTGCGTCGGGCTTCGGTTTTGCCTCGATCTTCCTGTTCGCCGCCCTCGCTGCGCTGAGCGGCCTGATCCTGAGTATGTATTTGTATCGCTGCGCGCCAAAACACCACTTTCACTGATCGCCCAATATTGGCCATTCAGTCGATTCCGAATGGCCAATAGACAGCTTCCGTTTTTATACACTAACCATGCAAACGGAGGACGGTGAAGCTATCGCTCTCTCTGTTTTTACTGGAAACAAACACAATTTTTCGATCTTCCTGAACCGCGAGATCATGAATAATCTGGTCTTTTGGAAATATAACCTTTCCAGCCTTACCAAACTCCGCATCCCACCCCATGTCTTGTTCAATGCTGGCAATAAATGCCTGGCTATCCGACCCAACACGCAAATAAGCATAACCTGCTACTACAACGGTTGATTTCAAATTATAGAGGACTGCTTTCGTCATATAGATATCGCTGAACTCATTACCGATAGACCCTGTCCATCCTTGGTCGCCAAAAAGTGGATCTTCCTCGCCATCCAGCTCGCGCCGCTGTAGCTGGAGAGACAGATACTGCGGAACTCCATTATTCGAAGTACCGACAATATAAAACCGAGAACGATCGTCGCGTTTCAGAATGATGTCTTTAACCGAAGGCGCTCCATCATAATAACCCTCGACCGCAAAATCAGTATCGAGCTCGCCCTCAGCATCATATCTGCCAACAAACCACTTCTTATCAGGAGAACCCTCTGAAGCGGCGACGAGAAAATCATCACCCAGCCTGACCAAGTCCTCTCCTATGACAAAACCACTCGAACCTCGAATAACCAATCGCCACCCACGATTACCATACCCTTCGTCCAGGGTTCCGCTGCTCTTCACTTTGACTAGAAATGCTCGATCTACCCAGCCACGGTAGTCAAGCGTAGTCAAAAGCAATACACCACCATCGTCTAATAACTCCATCGATCCGTGGTAGTCGCGCCCCTTATCAGTCAACGGCTGCTCCACCTTTTGGACTTTCGAACTGACAGGAACAGCCTCTTTCACATCCAGACTCCACAACATGACACCGTTGTTACCAAACGCTTTATCGAGCTGCCCATTCAAGTCAAATCGAGCCAGGCCGGTAGCACGATTAAAGCCGTCTTTACGAGCGAAGTACCCCAACACATACTTGCCATGAGCACTATCAAATTTCACGCTATAGGGCTGCGCCAGACCCCACTCAGGAAAAAAATCCGATAGCTTAAAAACAGTTGTACCCAAATTTCCGAAGCTCTGGTCGATACGACCTCTTTCATCAAGCATGGACAGGTAAGTTTCTTGCAGCTCCTCGTCAGTGGCGCCGCAAAGAATTCTGTTCGGCTCCGAAAGAAGAGTGACGACCCGAGCCTGGAGTCGCTGACCTTTCTTTCCATAAAGAACGACCTCACCACGCACACCAAAATCAGTATCTGGAGTACCACGCCCATTAATTAAGTTATTCATTTGCTTTTACTCAATCTAGAAAAGAGAGCTCAGTAAACGTGAGGCAGCCATCCGGCACACCTGTCATATATGACAGCCTGGCAGACCGATTGGTTATAAGTGTGTATTTCAATATCCGGAAATGCATTTAAGTTGAGGGGGACGAAATGGATGCAATGCCCGCTTATGATGAAATGGAATAATTCCAGGGCGCCAAACCTTAAAAATCCACCTTGCCCCGCCCGGCCTTGATGCTGCCACGCTTGGTCTTGGATTCGAGCCGGCGCTTCTTCGAACCGAGGGTCGGCTTGGTCGGGCGGCGTTTCTTTTCGACCTTGGTGGCGCTGAGAATCAGCTCGGTCAGACGCTGCAGCGCATCGGCGCGGTTGGCCTCCTGCGTGCGGTATTGCTGAGCCTTGATAATCAGCACGCCATCACTGGTGATGCGGCTGTCGCGCAGCGCCAGCAGCCGCTCCTTGTAGAACTCGGGCAAGGACGAGGCCGGAATGTCGAAGCGCAGGTGCACGGCACTGGAGACCTTGTTGACGTTCTGCCCACCGGCGCCCTGCGCGCGAATGGCCGTCAGTTCGATCTCGGCATCCGGCAGATGCACGTTGTTGGAAATCACCAGCATGGAAAAGCGTCCGTATTCAGAAGCAGCAGGATACGCCATCAACCCTGTAGGAGCTGCCGAAGGCGCAATAAAAAACCCGGCACATTGGCCGGGTTTGTCGTTTTTGCCTCAGCGCTTACTTGGAAGCACTCGCCGCGTGCAGCGCCTGCTGCGCACCGCGTTTGTTCTTGATCACGTAGCAGACCCACATGAACACGACCCACACCGGAATCGCGTACACCGAGATCTGAATGCCCGGGATCAACAACATCACGCCGAGGATGAACGCGACGAACGCCAGGCAGACGTAGTTACCGTACGGGTACCACAGCGCCTTGAACAGCGGCGTCTGCTGCGTCTTGTTCATGTGCTGGCGGAACTTGAAGTGCGAGAAGCTGATCATCGCCCAGTTGATCACCAGGGTGGCCACCACCAGCGACATCAGCAGTTCCAGCGCCTGTTGCGGCATCAGGTAGTTAAGCAACACCGCCACCAGCGTGACCGCCGCGGACGCGAGGATCGAACGCACCGGCACGCCGCGTTTGTCGATTTTCGACAAGGCCTTAGGCGCATCGCCTTGCTCGGCCATACCCAGCAGCATGCGGCTGTTGCAGTAAGTACCGCTGTTGTACACCGACAGCGCCGCGGTCAGCACCACGAAGTTGAGGATGTGCGCGGCGGTGTTGCTGCCGAGCATCGAGAACACCTGCACGAACGGGCTGCCGCTGTACGAATCGCCGGACGCATTGAGCGTTTCCAGCAGACTGTCCCACGGGGTCAGCGACAGCAGGATCACCAGCGCGCCGATGTAGAAAATCAGGATGCGGTAGATCACCTGGTTGATCGCTTTCGGGATCACGGTTTTCGGCTTGTCGGCCTCGGCTGCAGTGAAACCGAGCATTTCCAGACCGCCGAAGGAGAACATGATGATCGCCATCGCCATCACCAGGCCGCTGACGCCGTTGGGGAAGAACCCGCCGTGCGACCACAGGTTACTGACCGAGGCCTGCGGGCCGCCATGGCCGCTGACCAGCAGGTAGCTGCCCAGCGCGATCATGCCGACGATCGCCACGACCTTGATGATCGCGAACCAGAATTCGGCTTCACCGAAGACTTTGACGTTGGCCAGGTTGATCGCGTTGATCAGCACGAAGAATGCAGCGGCGGTGACCCAGGTCGGGATGTCCGGCGCCCAGTAGTGGATGTACTTGCCGACCGCGGTCAGCTCCGACATGCCCACCAGAATGTACAGAATCCAGCAGTTCCAGCCCGACAGGAAACCGGCAAAACCGCCCCAGTACTTGTGTGCGAAATGGCTGAAGGAACCGGCCACCGGCTCTTCGACGATCATCTCGCCGAGCTGGCGCATGATCATGAAGGCGATGAAGCCGCAGATGGCGTAGCCGAGGATCATCGACGGGCCGGCGGATTTCAGGACCCCGGCCGAGCCGAGGAACAATCCGGTACCGATCGCGCCACCGAGGGCGATCAGTTGAATATGGCGATTTTTCAGGCCGCGTTTCAGCTCGCCTGATTGCGAGTTTTGTCCACTCATGAAAAAGGTCCCACGCAAGGTTTGATGATGTTCAGTAGACGTTGCTGCAAGGTTGCGATTTCAGACAACCCCGATCAAACCCCAGCGCAAGCACCAGGAATTCAGCGTTTTTACAACGGTCATGCGTCACCTGTTTGTTTTTATCTGTGACGAAATCGAACCCGACACGCTTGTGACGCGGCGGAGTGAACAAGGCGGATAACCTTGAGGTTTACGCGATTACGCAGAGGGTCACAGTTAAAACGCGGCGCATTGTACACCGCTAACCCCCTGCTGCCAGACCCCGCTGGATCAGCGTGGCGCTTGCCGGGATTGCGTGGGTCCGCCTCGAGACACTCGGGCGACTGCAAAAAATGAGTCAGGCCTTTGCAGGCCATCGACGGGGACGAGCGAAAAACCGCCCCACGGAGAGAAGTGAAGATCAATCTCGGCGTTCATTGCGCCTCCTTCTTGTTATGCACCTGCACGACAGGCATGAGGCGCATCTCACCCTGCAAACGAGGCTGAAACAAGCGCGCCAGAGCCCTGCGCGGGGCCTTTGCAGCCGGGCCTCGGCAGGTTTTCCTTACAGCGTCGGCAAGGAAGTGAATTCACTGGGATTTACCGGGGTTTTCGTAAATTTTTCTTTACAACGCGTAACGCGGATTTTCCATTTCGGAAAATTCTGTAGGACGTCTGCAAATTGACGGTAGCTAGCTTGCTAATGAAAGTGGCCGCTTAGTTTTTTGTTTTCAAATAAGAAAATCGCCGCTTAAAAACAGAATAAAAAGTTTATTTAAATTTTAAATAAATAATTTTTTGCATTACAAAACACCCTGAACTAGGTTCTTCACGTCTTGCCGGCCACCTCGACCGGCCAGTCATAACCGTGAACGTCATCTAGGAGATCGACCATGCAAGCACTGGAAAAAGACCTGGACACCGAACTGCAACTGGACGAATGGTTTGAAGCGCCAACCCATGAGGCCGCCGTGGAAATGATGCAAGCCGACGCGGTGGTTCCGTTCGGCACGGCGATGTGGCCTCTGTAAGACATCCCCGGGCAGGCACGATCCGGCCGGTCGTGCCTGCCGCTTTCTCACGGTCAGTCAGGGAGGACTCATGGATAAGCCCCGCGCGATCTCGCATTTCCTTTACTACCTCGAACATCACCCTGCCCTTGCCGGTCTCGACTCGGCGAAGGTACTGCTCGGCCACACCGCCGATTACGAAGCCCTGACCGGCGCCATCGCTGAACAGGCCGGCGATCATCTCCGCTTCACCTTCAGCGCCAGACGCCTGGACTTGGAAAGCACCGCAACGCTGACGGCGGCGATTGCCGACAGCGATCTGTACATTTTCTTCTACGACTCTTCCACGCTGCCCAACCCGCGCCCCGACGGCCCGGAGTTCGTGCGCGCCCTGCAAGGCGTGATGGCGGAAAACTGGAAGAAGTCGCTGTTGTTCAAGGATTACGGCGACTATTTCTACGACACCTTCAGCGTGACGCCGCAGCGTATCGCCGGGCTCAACAGTCACTTGATCCAGCGCATGTCCCAAGCGACCACGCTGAGTTTCAAGGACGACCACGGCTCATGGTTTGAAACGCCGCTGAGCAGCATCAAGAAGTGGACCGACATCAACGGCGTCGGCAACTTCGACCTGGCCCCCGGCGAAATCGCCACCCACAGCGAAGCCATCAACGGCCATGTGAAATTCAAGGGCACGTTCCTCAGCACCATCCCGTTTGCGCGCAAGTACGGCGTGCTGGAGTCGCCACTGGAACTGTGGATCGAGAACTCGACCATCAGCCGCATCGCCACCGATGTGCCGGGGCTGGAGCATGATTTCAACAAGTACCTGGACGCCAATCCGTCGAACCGGCGCATTGAGGAATTGGGGATTGGTACCAACGAAGGGGTCAAGGATCTGTATGCGCGCAATGCCGGTTTCGAGGAGCGCCATTGCGGCCTGCACCTGGGCCTCGGCGGTGGCGCCAAGGGCAGTCATCATTTGGACCTGATTTTCTCCGGCGGGGTGTTGGCGCTGGATGACAAGCCGGTGTTTGACGGACGCTTTGTGTTTTAGGCGACTGACGCCTTCGCGAGCAGGCTCGCTCCCACAGGGATTTGTGTTTGACGCAATTCCAGTGTGGGAGCGAGCCTGCTCGCGAAGAGGCCGAATCAGTCGCTACACAACTTCTGCCAGACGAAAAAAAAACGCCAACCCTGCGGTTGGCGTTTTTCATTCAGGCACTAAAGCTGATCACTCAGGCTTCTTGCGACCGAAGCCTGGACGCTGACCAGAACCGGCCGGTGCGCCACGGCGCTTGCCCGATGGCTTGTCGCCGTCGACCAATTTGATCCCCGGACGCTTCGGTGCCGGCTTGGCAGGACGCTTGTTGGTGGTGTCCGCAGGACGATCCGCCACTGGCGTACCACGACCGGCCGGCGCACGACCTTCGCCACGCTCGGTGCGACCGTTGGCCGGACGCGGTGCGCGCTCGCCGTCACGGGCCACTGGCTTGCGACCCGGACGCTCGCCTTCAATCTGCGGCTCACGGCTCGGACGCGGACCGGTCGGCGCGCCAGCGGCGGGACGCAGGGTGCGCACGCGCTCGGTCTTGGCCATAGGCCGCGACGATTTACGCTGCATACGCTCCAGCTTGTCCTTGCTCTTGGCGTTGAGTTGCGGCATCGCTACCGGGGTCAGGCCGACTTCGGCGCTGAGCACGTCGACTTCGTACTGGCTCATTTCGCGCCAGCGGCCCATCGGCAGGTCGGAGTTGAGGAATACCGGACCGAAGCGCACGCGCTTCAGACGGCTGACCACCAGGCCCTGGGATTCCCACAGACGACGAACCTCACGGTTACGGCCTTCCATCACCACGCAGTGATACCAGTGGTTGAAGCCTTCGCCGCCCGGAGCCTGTTGAATGTCGGTGAAACGCGCCGGGCCGTCTTCCAATACCACGCCCGCCTTCAGGCGCTCGATCATTTCATCGTCGACTTCACCGCGTACACGCACGGCGTACTCACGGTCCATCTCGTAGGACGGGTGCATCAGGCGGTTGGCCAGCTCACCGTCGGTGGTGAACATCAGCAGACCGGTGGTGTTGATGTCGAGACGACCGATGTTGATCCAGCGGCCTTCTTTCGGACGCGGCAGTTTGTCGAACACGGTCGGACGGCCTTCCGGGTCGTCACGGGTGCAGATCTCGCCATCGGGCTTGTTGTACATGATCACGCGGCGGACCGACTCGGCCGCCTCTTCGCGCTTGATCACTTTGCCATCAATGGTGATGGCATCGTGCATGTCGACGCGCAGACCGAGGGTGGCGTCTTTGCCATTGACCTTGATCCGGCCCTGGCTGATCCAGGCTTCAACGTCACGGCGCGAGCCGACGCCGATACGGGCGAGGACTTTCTGCAGTTTTTCGCCTGCTGGGCCGATTTCCTGGTCGTCTTTCTGATTGATGTCACTCATCTGGGCACCTCCCGGTGTGGTCTGTTCAGGCGGCGCCTGAAGCATTGAAATCTGGTTTTCGGGCGAAGGGATCGCCGAAGGGTCGCGAATCATACGCGGATGTGCGCCATCGCGCATCAGAGACTAGCTGATCGATCGACAGTTATTTCTTTTTCCGCCGACCGGCGCCACCGAGTTTGATCAGGCGCAGCGCGGCTTCCGCCAGCACTGTGCGCTTGTCGTCCTTGTCGAGTTTCTTCCAGGCGCGGATTTCGCGCTTGCTGCGGCCACAGCCGAGGCAGATGTCGTCGGTGAATTTGCAGAGGCTGATGCAGGGGTCTTTGGTCGAGCTCATGGGGTCTCCCTTGAAGATCAAAAGATCGCAGCCTTCGGCAGCTCCAACATTGGAATGCGGTTCCTGTAGGAGCTGCCGCAGGCTGCGATCTTTTCGGCGCGCCTCAGTCCTCGAACTCGCGGCGTTCGGCTTCGATGGCTTCGGCCAGGGCGCGGGCTTCAGCTTCTTCCTGGCTCAGCTCGGACTCGGGCTCGAGCGCCGGTTGTTCGAGGGCAGCGACGGCAGCGAGAAGTTTTTCCCGGGCCTCGGCAACGCCAAGAATGTCTTCTTCCGGTTCGGCTTCAGGCTCGGCCTCAAGTTCAACTTCAATCGCCGACTCGACGGTCTCGACTTCCGGCTCAGTCGCCGACGCCTCCCCGTCCGCCGCATCGCGCAACAAATCATCGAAGTCGGTCTTGATCCCCTCCTCCATGCTGTCCAGTTCCAGCAGCAAGCTGTGGAAGCTGGTTTCTTCCTTCGGCTCTTCCGGCTCGGCGCTGGCGTCGGCCTGTTCCTGCAAGCCCTGCGGCACCGGTGCGTCGTCGAAATCGAGGACGGGCTCGGTTTCCATCTCGCGCAGTTCGGCCAGCGGCGGCAGGTCTTCGAGGTTCTTCAGATTGAAGTGATCGAGAAACGCCTTGGTGGTGGCGAACATCGCCGGTTTGCCCGGCACGTCGCGGTAACCGACGATGCGGATCCACTCGCGCTCGATCAACGTTTTGACGATGTTGGTGTTGACCGCCACGCCCCGCACGTCTTCGATCTCGCCTCGGGTAATCGGCTGGCGATAGGCGATCAGCGCCATGGTTTCCAGCAGCGCACGGGAATAGCGCTGTGGCCGCTCTTCCCACAAACGCCCGACCCACGGCGAAAACTTCTCGCGGATCTGCAAGCGGTAGCCGGAGGCGACTTCCTTGAGCTCGAACGCACGGCCCTCGCAGGACTTGGCCAGCAGGCTCAGGGCTTTCTTGAAGACCGGCGGTTCAGGGCGCTCGCCTTCTTCGAACAGTTCGTAGAGGCGTTCAAGCGATTGCGGTTTTCCCGAGGCCAACAGAAAGGCTTCAAGCAGGGGCGCCAGCTCGCGGGGTTCAGTCAGGTTCATGTTTCGACTCGTTATTCGGCTCGGGCTCGCACGTGGATCGCGGCGAACGGCTCATTCTGCACCAGCTCGACCAAGGATTCCTTGACCAGTTCAAGGATCGCCATAAAGGTCACCACCACACCGAGGCGACCTTCTTCGGCGGTGAACAGCTCGACGAACGGCACAAACCCGCCGCCCTTGAGCCGTTCCAGCACATCGCTCATGCGCTCGCGGGTCGACAGTGCCTCGCGGCTGACCTGATGGCTCTCGAACATGTCGCCCCGGCGCAGCACTTCGGCCATGGACATCAGAATTTCTTCCAGCGCGACATCCGGCAACAGCTTGCGCGCCCGGGCCTCCGGGGCGTCGAGCTTGGGCACCACAACATCGCGGCCGACCCGGCTCAGGCCGTCGATGCCTTCGGCGGCAGCCTTGAAGCGCTCGTATTCCTGCAGGCGGCGGATCAGTTCGGCGCGCGGGTCGTCCTCTTCGTCTTCGACGGTTTCGGCCCGTGGCAGGAGCATCCGCGACTTGATCTCGGCCAGCATCGCCGCCATCACCAGGTACTCGGCGGCCAGCTCCAGGCGCACCGACTGCATCAACTCGACATAGCCCATGTACTGACGGGTGATTTCCGCCACCGGGATGTCGAGGATGTTGATGTTCTGTTTGCGGATCAGGTACAGCAGCAGGTCAAGCGGGCCTTCGAAGGCTTCGAGAAACACTTCCAGCGCATCCGGCGGGATGTACAGGTCCAGCGGCATTTCCGTGACAGCCTGGCCATAGACCATGGCAAACGGCAGTTCCTGCTGGGCGCCGGCCTGGGGATCGACAACGGTTTCCACTGCGGACATTCAGGCCTCGACCATGAACGGCGCGGGGTCGCCGCAACCGACGCGGATCACTTCCGGGTCGTCGCCGGTCAGGTCAATCACGGTGGATGCCTTGATCCCGCCGAAACCGCCGTCGATGATCAGGTCCACCTGATGTTCAAGCAATTGGCGCATTTCGTACGGATCGCTCAGCGGATCTTCATCGCCGGGCATGATCAGGGTCACGCTCATCAGCGGCTCGCCGAGTTCGGCCAGCAACGCCAAAGCAATCGGATGGCTCGGCACCCGCAGGCCGATGGTGCGTTTTTTCGGATGCAGCAACAGGCGCGGCACTTCGCGGGTGGCGTTGAGGATAAAGGTGTAAGGCCCCGGCAGATGCGCCTTGAGAATGCGGAAGGTGCCGGTGTCGATCTTGGCGTAGTTGCCCAGTTGCGACAGGTCGCTGCAGATCAGCGCAAAGTTGTGCTTTTCGTCGAGCTGACGCAGACGGCGCACGCGCTCGATCGCGGTCTTGTCGCCGATCTGGCAACCGATGGCGTAGGAAGAGTCCGTGGGATAAATCACCACCCCGCCCTTGCGGATGATCTCGACCGCCTGTTTGATCAGGCGCGCTTGCGGGTTTTCTGGATGGATCTGGAAAAATTGACTCACGTTTTCTACCTGTTCAGACGGCGGCAATAACTGTGTCATGTTTGAACCGACACCACAGGGGTGGAAGGTCCTCGGGAACCGGCCGGTACTGGCCAATCTCCGACCAGCCTCCAGGGCCATGGAAATCACTGCCGGCGCTGACCAGCAGACCGAACTCGCGGGCAAGGATTGCCAGGCTGCCGACCTGTTCCGCGGGCTGATGGCCATTGACCACTTCGATTGCATGCCCGCCCGCTTGAATATAGTCGGCAATCAGCTTTCGGCGCTTGCTGCGGGTGAAATCGTAGTGCCATGGATGCGCCAGACTGACCCACGCTCCGGCGGCGCGCAGGGTGCTGACGGTGTCTTCCAGCGTCGGCCAGTGTTGCTTGACGTCACCCAGCTTGCCGGCGCCGAGCCATTTACGGAACGCCTCGGCGCGATCCTTTACAAAACCTTCACGCACCATCCAGTCGGCAAAATGCGGACGGGCCGGGGCGTTGCCGCTGTCGCCCAGCTCCTGCTGGATCTGCCGGGCGCCGTCGAGGGCACCGGGCATACCTTTGAGGCCGAGCTTGCGGCTTATTTCTTCCGACCGCAGCCAGCGGCCATCGTGCAATTTGGCGATGGCCTCGACCAGTGGCGCGGCGTTGACGTCGAAACCGTAACCCAGCACATGGATGGTCGCCCCGCCCCAGGTGCAGGACAGTTCGACGCCGTTGACCAACTGCATGCCCAGTTCTTCGGCAGCGCTGCGCGCTTCGGCGAGGCCTTCTAGGGTGTCATGATCGGTCAACGCCAGGACTCGCACGCCGTTTTCAAACGCACGCGCAACCAGAACCGCCGGCGCCAAGGCGCCATCGGAGGCCGTGCTGTGGCAGTGCAAATCAACATTCACGGGGAGTTGTAACCTCAAATCAGCTGGCGCTATCGCGCGCCCATATGTTTGTTATTATGCCGCCACATCCAGCTTCTGGCTCTCACTGTGAAACAATTCATCGATTTCATCCCGCTTCTGCTGTTTTTCATCGTTTACAAACTGGATCCACGGGTCGTCGACATCGCCGGCCATGAGGTGACTGTAGGCGGTATTTACAGCGCCACGGCGATGCTGATCATCAGCTCACTGGTAGTCTACGGCGCGCTGTTCATCAAGCAGCGCAAGCTGGAAAAAAGCCAATGGCTGACCCTGATCGCCTGCCTGGTGTTCGGCAGCCTGACCCTGGCCTTCCACAGCGAGACTTTCCTCAAGTGGAAAGCCCCGGTGGTCAACTGGCTGTTCGCCCTGGCCTTCATCGGCAGCCACTTCATCGGTGACCGCCTGCTGATCAAACGCATCATGGGCCACGCGCTGACCCTGCCGGATCCGGTCTGGACCCGCCTGAACATCGCCTGGATCGCCTTTTTCCTGTTCTGCGGCGCTGCCAACCTGTTCGTGGCATTCACCTTCCAGAGCATCTGGGTCGACTTCAAGGTGTTCGGCAGCCTGGGCATGACCGTGCTGTTCCTGGTCGGTCAGGGCATCTACCTGTCCCGCCATCTGCACGACGCCGATACCACAACGCCAAAAACCGAGGACTGACATGCTCTACGCTATCATTGCCACCGACGTCGCCAACTCGCTCGAAGCCCGCCTCGCCGCGCGCCCGGCCCACCTCGAACGCCTGCAAGTGCTCAAGGGCGAAGGCCGCATCGTGCTGGCCGGCCCGCACCCGGCGGTCGACAGCAATGATCCGGGCGCTGCGGGTTTCACCGGCAGCCTGATCGTCGCCGAATTCGACTCCCTGAGCGCCGCCCAGGCCTGGGCCGACGCCGATCCGTACATCGCCGCCGGCGTGTACGCCAGCGTGATCGTCAAGCCGTTCAAGCAAGTCTTGCCGTAACCAGCTTCAAAAGATATCGAGGGACTCTGTGGCGAGGGAGCTTGCTCCCGCTGGACTGCGCAGCAGTCCCATTGCCTATGAGTTGAAAAGCGGGGGGCGCTTTGCGCCCCAGCGGGAGCAAGAGCTCCCTCGCCACAATGACTCCCCAAGCTCAAATTGTTCAACTCACCACGCTCGACATTGCCTCTGGCACTGAACCTTCCCGCTTCTCACCGCTCTCAATCGCTCATTATTCTCGTTTGCCTGCCGACAACCTGCCCAATATCCATTTGCTAGCAGGAATCGCAATGCGCAAAGGTCCGTTGTGTCTGATGTGGGTCACGTTGACGATCATGGCGCCCGCCCATGGTGAGGAAACCACCGAAAGCGGCAGCTCCACGCCATTGTCATTAAGTGCCGGCAGCCAGATTACCGAGTTGCAGCAGCGCCTGAAGGCCAGCGAGCAGCAGCGGGAAGAACTGAGCAAACAACTGCAAAATGCCGACAACACCCGCGAAAGCGCCCAGCTTGCCCGGTTGCGCCAGGAGAATCAGCGCCTGAAGCTGCAACTCAAGGAAGCCCAGGCAAGTCCCTTGCCGCGTTTGCTGACCGAACAGCAGCAATGGTTCGTTACGGGCGCCGGGGTAGCGCTATTGGCGCTGCTGTGCGGTATCTTTGCCAGTGGAGCAAGCCGAAAACGTCGGCAATGGCTAAATTGAGTGAGTCATGAGCGAGCTGTTACTGATTGATGATGACCAGGAGTTGTGTGAACTCCTGAGTAGCTGGCTGAGCCAGGAAGGCTTCCTGGTGCGTGCCTGCCACGATGGCCAGAGCGCGCGCAAGGCGTTGGCCGAATCGGCCCCGGCGGCGGTGGTGCTGGACGTGATGCTGCCCGATGGCAGCGGTCTGGAACTGCTCAAGCAATTGCGCAGCGAGCACGCAGAGCTGCCGGTGCTGATGCTTTCGGCCCGTGGCGAACCGCTGGATCGCATTCTCGGTCTGGAACTGGGTGCCGACGATTACCTGGCCAAGCCCTGCGATCCGCGTGAACTCACCGCGCGTCTGCGCGCCGTGCTGCGCCGCAGTCACCCGGCCGCCGTATCGACCCAACTCGAACTCGGCGACCTGAGCTTCAGCCCGGTGCGCGGCGTGGTCAGCATCGATGAGAAAGAACTGACCCTCACCGTTTCCGAAAGTCGTTTGCTCGAAGCCCTGCTCAAGCAGCCCGGCGAACCGCTGGACAAGCAGGAACTGGCGCAACTGGCCCTCGGGCGCAAGCTGACCCTGTACGACCGCAGCCTCGACATGCACGTCAGCAACCTGCGCAAGAAGATCGGCCCGCACCCCGACGGCCGCCCACGCATCGTCGCCCTGCGCAGCCGTGGTTACTACTACAGCCTCTGAAGACACCTCACTCTCTGTAGGAGCTGCGGCACGCTGCGATCTTTTGATCTTCAAAAACAAAGATCGCAGCCTTCGGCAGCTCCTACAGGGGATATGTGTAAGGCTGGAAACGAAGCGTCTTTACCCAAGCTTTACGCAGCGCTGACCGCCGCTGACCTTGATCTCCGTAATCTGAACTCATCCGGAACGTACCGGGAACGAGACAAGGAGATACACCATGCGCAAGACTCTTATCGCTCTGATGTTCGCTGCCGCTCTGCCAACCGTCGCCATGGCCATGCCACAGGATGGTGGCCCGATGGGTGGCCCGCTCGACGGCCCACGCCACGGCGGTCAGATGCACGGCGAACACGGCAAAGGCCCGTACAGCCAACTCGACCTGACCCGCGAACAGCGCGATCAGATCCGCAAGATCATGGGCGAGCAGATGCACGAACGTCGCCAGGTGGTCGAGAAGTACCTGGAAAAACTCTCGCCGGCTGACCAGAAAGCCATGAAAGACGAGATGGCGGCCAACCACAAGAAAGCCGAAGCTGACGTACGCAACCTGCTGAAACCGGATCAACAGAAGAAATTCGACGAGTTCCAGAAGAAACAGGCTGAACGCCGCGCCGAATGGGCCGAGTTCAAGGCGTGGAAAGCGCAACAGCCGCAAAAGGCGCAATAATGTTCTAATCACAGGCCCGACGGCTTACCCGGTCGGGCCTGTTCACATCCGCCCTCTGTAGGAGCTGCGGCACGCTGCGATCTTTTGATTTTGCTTCTGAAAAATAAGATCAAAAGATCGCAGCGTGCCGCAGCTCCTACAGGGGTTAAGCGTTTGATTGAGGAATTTCTGTGCGTTCATTGTTCTGGCGTATTCTCGCGAGCTTCTGGCTGGCCATCGCCCTGGTGGCAGGGCTGTCGATCCTGCTCGGGCACATGCTCAATCAGGACGCGTGGATCCTCAGCCGCCATCCGGGCCTCAACACGCTGGCCGCCGAATGGACGCAAACCTACGAAGCCCAGGGCGAAGACGCCGCGCAGGACATCCTTCAACAGCGCAAACGCCAGTACCACATTGACGTCCAGGTGCTGAACGAAAGCGGCGACCCGGTGGTGCGTGGCACCTTCCCGCGTCGCGCCGCCGCCTTCGAAGCCAGACAGAACAACGATGACCGACGTCTGCCCTGGCGCCGCCTGACCGACGAATTCACCAGCGAAAAAACCGGCGACACCTACCTGTTCATCTTCCGCATTCCGCACCCGGAGCTCGATGCGTGGCACCGTGAAAGCCTGCTCTGGCCGCTGAGTGCGCTGGGTATCGCGCTGGTGGTACTGACCCTGTTCAGCCTGCTGGTGACCTTCTCCATCACCCGCCCGCTCAGCCGTTTGCGCGGTGCGGTGCATGATCTGGGGCAGACCACCTATCAACAGAACAGCCTGGCGAAACTGGCCAACCGTCGCGACGAATTCGGCGTGCTGGCCAACGACTTCAACCGCATGGGGGCGCGCCTGCAAAGCCTGATCGGCAGTCAGCGCCAGTTGCTGCGCGATGTGTCCCACGAACTGCGTTCCCCTCTGGCACGACTGCGCATCGCGCTGGCGCTGGCGGAACGGGCCAATCCTGAAGAACGGGAAAAACTCTGGCCACGCCTGACCCGCGAGTGCGATCGGCTGGAAGCGTTGATCAGCGAAATTCTGGTGCTGGCGCGGGTCGATGCCGACAACGCCAGTGCCGAAGCGGTGGACCTGAACGCCCTGCTCGGCACCTTGCAGAAAGATGCTCAGCTCGGCTCACCCGAGCAGACCGTGCGCCTGAACGCCGAGCCTCAGTTGAATCTGACCGGATGGCCGACCATGATCGAGCGCGCCGTCGACAACCTGTTGCGCAACGCCCAGCGCTTCAACCCGGTGGGCCAGGCCATCGAGATGCAGGCTACGCGTCAGGGCGAGCGGATTGTCGTGAGCGTACGCGACCACGGGCCGGGCGTGCAGGCCGAGCACCTGAGCCAGTTGGGCGAACCGTTTTACCGGGCGCCGGGGCAAACGGCGGCGGGACATGGCTTGGGCCTGGCAATTGCCAGGCGGGCGGCGGAGCGGCATGGCGGGAGTCTGACCCTGGCCAATCATCCCGAGGGCGGGTTTATTGCCAGCCTGGAATTGCCGCTGGTGCCAGGGGCTATCGTCCAACCTTAGACTTTCGATGAAAAAAAGATCGCAGCCTGCGGCAGCTCCTACAGAGCCGAAACACCTGTAGGAGCTGCCGCAGGCTGCGATCTTTTGACTTTAAACCTTGCCCGGCCAGGCGCTGACGAACTCCTCCAGATCAACCTTCTCGGCAACGCGCGGCTCTTTCTGCGGCGTGCCGAGATACAGGAAGGCAATCACCTGCTCGCCTTCAGCCAGGCCCAGCCCCTTGGCCACGTGCGCCGAATAGGCCAGATCACCGGTACGCCACACCGCACCAATCCCCTGCGCATAGGCTGCCAGCAGAATCCCGTGCGCCGCACACCCCGCCGCCAGCAACTGCTCGGCCTTCGGATACTTGACGTGTTCCTGCAGTTTCGCGATCACCACGACCACCAGCGGCGCCCGCAGCGGGCCGTTGCGCGCCTTGTCGATCATCGCTTCAGTGACTTCACCTTCCTGCATCTGCGCCGCTTCGGCCAGCAACTCGCCCATTTGCTCGCGCGCCGCCCCTTCGACTGTAAGGAAACGATACGGCTGCAAGTGGCCGTGATCCGGTGCGCGCAGGGCTGCGCCAAACAGGGCTTCGCGCTGCTCGGCAGTGGGGGCTGGTTCGACCAGGCGTGGAACGGAAACACGGTTGAGCAACGCGTCGAGAGCCTGCATCGGCCACCTCCTGAGAAAAATGTGCGGCTATTCTAGCTTCATCTGCCAACGGGATGCCGGTTTACATGCCCTGCCTCACGGGTAGAATGGCGCCCTTCCCACTTCAGCCCGAGCGGACTTCATGGCGTTGCCGACCTTACGGATCATTGGTTTCATCATCGGCATCTTCCTGATCACCCTGGCCGTCGCCATGGTCGTGCCCATGGCCACCCTGGTGATTTTCGAGCGCACCAGTGACCTGCCGTCGTTCCTCTGGGCGAGCATGATCACCTTCCTCGCCGGCCTTGCACTGGTGATTCCCGGACGCCCGGAACACATCCATCTGCGCCCGCGTGACATGTACCTGTTGACGGTCAGCAGCTGGCTGGTGGTGTGTATTTTCGCCGCGCTGCCATTCCTGCTGACTCAGCACATCAGCTACACCGACTCGTTCTTTGAAAGCATGTCCGGCATCACCGCCACCGGCTCGACCGTGCTTAGCGGGCTCGACAGCATGTCGCCGGGGATTCTGATGTGGCGCTCGCTGCTGCACTGGCTCGGCGGTATCGGCTTCATCGGCATGGCGGTGGCGATTCTGCCGTTGCTGCGCATCGGTGGCATGCGCCTGTTCCAGACCGAATCGTCCGACCGTTCGGAAAAGGTCATGCCGCGTTCGCACATGGTGGCGCGCCTGATTGTCGCGGCGTACGTCGGTATCACCATCCTCGGCAGCCTGGCGTTCTGGTGGGCCGGGATGAGCCCGTTCGATGCGATCAACCACGCGATGTCGGCAATATCCACTGGCGGTTTCTCGACCTCCGACCAGTCATTGGCGAAGTGGACACAACCGGCGGTGCACTGGGTCGCGGTGGTGATCATGATTCTCGGCAGCCTGCCGTTCACCCTGTACGTGGCGACCATGCGCGGCAATCGCAAGGCGTTGATCAAGGATCAGCAGGTGCAGGGCCTGCTCGGCATGTTGCTGGTGACCTGGCTGGTGCTCGGCACCTGGTATTGGTGGACCACCAAGCTGCACTGGCTGGAGGCGCTGCGGCACGTGGCGCTGAACGTGACCTCGGTGGTCACCACCACCGGTTTCGCCCTCGGCGACTACAGCCTGTGGGGCAACTTTTCGCTGATGCTGTTTTTCTATCTGGGCTTTGTCGGCGGCTGCTCCGGCTCGACCGCGGGCGGGATCAAGATCTTCCGTTTCCAGGTCGCCTACATCCTGCTCAAGGCCAACCTTAACCAGCTGATTCACCCGCGCGCGGTGATCAAGCAGAAGTACAACGGCCACCGTCTCGACGAAGAGATCGTGCGCTCGATCCTGACCTTTTCGTTCTTCTTCGCCATCACCATTTGCGTGATCGCCCTGCTGCTGTCGCTGCTCGGCGTGGACTGGATGACTGCGCTGACCGGTGCCGCCAGCACCGTGTCCGGCGTCGGCCCGGGCCTGGGTGAGACCATTGGCCCGGCGGGCAACTTCGCCACCCTGCCGGATGCAGCGAAGTGGATCCTGTCGTTCGGCATGCTGCTCGGCCGACTGGAGATCATTACGGTGTTTGTGCTGTGTATTCCGGCCTTTTGGCGTCACTGACCGGCGCCTGCAACAGCCGCGCCCGGTAATCGCCGGGCGTGGTATCGAACCAGCGACGGAACGCGCGGAAGAAGTTGCTCGGATCGGCAAACCCCAGCAGATACGCAATCTCCAGCAAGGTCATGCTCGGCTGCGCCAGATACTGCTCGGCCAGTTCACGGCGGGTGTCGTCGAGCAACTGCTGAAAACTCGTGCCCTCCTCCTGCAACCGCCGCTGCAAGGTACGCTGCGACAGATGCAGGGTCTGCGCCACCGTATCGCGCTTGGGTTCGCCCTGCGGCAACAAGCGACACAGCACCTGCCGAGCCTTGTGGGTCACGCGACTTTCAGAAAACCGCGCCAGGTACTCCCCGGCAAACCGGTCGTGCAACAGCGCCATGGCTTCGTTGGCGGTGGGCAGCGGTGCTTCCATGTCGGCCCGTTCGAAAATCAACGCATCGTACGGCGCGTTGAACATCAGCGGCGCGTGGAAGGCTTGCCGGTAAGGTTGCAGATCGGCGGGTTCGTCGCCCTGAAACAACACTTTGACCGGATGCAGGGTGCGCCCGGTCAACCAGCTGCACAGGCCCAACGCACAGGCCAGCGAGGCTTCGGCGCTCTGCCGGGTCGGCGGCAGGTGATCGCCATGCACGGTCAGAATCAGCGCATAGCCTTCTTCGAGCAGGCGAAAACTCAGGTCGGCACTTTCGGCGATGATCCGCTGATAACGCACCAGCCGTTGGAAGCCTTCGGCCAAGGTGTTGCTCGACATCAAGGCATAGCCGGCGACATGGAACGAGGCCGGACGCACCACTTTGCCCATGTTCAAGCCGATCGCCGGGTTGCCGGACAGCTCGACCGCCCGTTGCCAGAGGCGGGTCATGGAATCTTGCGGGAAGCGCGCATCCGGATCATTCAGGGCGGCGTAATCGAGCCCCAGTTGCTTGAACAGTACCCGGCAATCCAGGCCGTCCATCTCCAATGCTTTGACAATCCCCATCGCCCAGCTTGCAGAAGTCGTTCGTTCGCTCATGGCGTTATTCTTTTACATGATGGATCACATGTTGCGACCCGATTAGCGAAGGATACTAAAGTGGCGCCCATTGTCACTGGCTGATACCAGTGTTCACTCTAGACTCAAATAGGCTACCCGCCGAACAACTTGCCGTCAGAACAATAACCACAGAGATCGCAGTCGTGGAAAACATCAAGCCATTCAACAGCTTCGCCGAGTTCTATCCGTATTACCTCAGCGAACACGCCAACAGTACCTGCCGCCGATTGCATTTCATCGGCACCACGCTGGTGATTTTCATTCTGGCCATGACCCTCGCCAAGGGCGCCTGGCTACTGTTGCTGGCCCTGCCGCTGGCCGGTTACAGCTTTGCCTGGGTCGGGCACTTCTTCTTTGAGAAGAACCGTCCGGCGACTTTCCAGCATCCGCTGTACAGCCTGCTCGGCGATTTCGTCATGTACCGCGACATGATCCTCGGCCGCGTGGCGTTCTGAAACCCGACACACCAGGAGGCTTGCCGATGAACGCCAATGCCCGCTTCACCCACATGCAGGATGGCACGCAGGAAGACTGGGCGATCATCGCCGCAGACTTCAGCGCCTACGCCCGGCAATTGCCGTCGCGGATCGTCGCGCATCTGAAGTTGCTGGAAGGTGATTTCGGCGGCTTCCCGGTGGATCGCCTGACCCACTCGCTGCAAACCGCGACCCGCGCCTATCGCGATGGCCGTGACGAGGAATACGTGGTCTGTGCGCTGCTGCATGACATCGGCGACACCCTCGGCTCTTACAACCACCCGGACATCGCGGCGGCGATTCTCAAACCGTTCGTCAGCGCCGAAAATCTGTGGATGGTCGAGAAGCACGGGATCTTTCAGGGTTACTACTTCTTCCATCATCTGGGCATGGATCGGCACCTGCGCGAGCAATTCGCCGAGCATCCGCAGTATCAGGCGACGGTGGAGTTCTGCGCCAGGTACGATGCGGCGGCGTTCGATCCGGCGTATGACAGCCTGCCGCTGAGTTTCTTCGAGCCGATGATGGAACGGCTGTTTGCGCAGCCCAAGCATTCGATCTACAAGGCCGCGATGGAAGAACACGCCCCGGCGTAAGATCAAAAGATCGCAGCCTGCGGCAGCTCCTACATGAGACCTGTGTAGGAGCTGCCGCAGGCTGCGATCTTTTGCCTTTATGCGATCTCGGCAACCTTGGCCGCCTTGAGCTGAGCCTCCCGCGCCTGCGCATCCGCCAGGCGATACAACTCGATCGTGCCATCCCAGTGCTCGATCAACGCCGTGCACGACTCCACCCAATCGCCGCAGTTGAGGTAGTCCACCTCCCCGACCTTGCGGATCTCGGCATGGTGAATATGCCCGCAGACCACGCCGTGCAATTCGCGTTTCACACATTCGTGGGCGATGGCTTCTTCGAAGTCGCTGATGAAGCTCACCGCCGTCTTCACCTTGTGTTTCAGGTACGCCGACAACGACCAGTAGCCGTAGCCATAACGGGCACGCCAGTGATTGAGCCAGCGGTTGAGGGTCAAGGTGAACTCGTAGGCCGAGTCGCCGAGAAAGGCCAGCCAGCGGTGATAGCGGGTGATCACGTCAAACTGATCGCCGTGAATCACCAGCAGGTGCCGGCCATCCGCCGTGACATGCACGGCCTCATCGACCAACTGGATGTTGCCGAGGATCAGCTTCGAATAACGGCGCAGGAATTCGTCGTGGTTGCCGGTGACGTAGATCACCTCGGTGCCGCGCTTGCTCATGGTCAGCAGGCGGCGGATCACGTTGGTGTGCGCCTGTGGCCAGTACATGCCGCCGCGCAGCTTCCAACCGTCAATGATGTCACCGACCAGGTAGATCTTGTCGGCGTGGTAGCCCTTGAGAAACTGCGACAAGTGCTCGGCCTGGCAGTCCCGTGTGCCCAGATGCACATCGGAAATCCACAAGGTGCGCACCCGTTGTTTACGGCTGGGTCTGGCGAGCTCGGCGCTGGTCATGGGCAACCCTCTGCGATGTTTTCGCCACTGTGCACGCGCCGGGTGAATCGACCATGACAGGCAGGCGTCAGTCGTGTGACAGCGCGCAAGCCCGTGCCCCGGTGTAGACTGGCGCTCACTTCGGAGACCTCTGCCATGCGCCCGATCCTGACTCTGCGCCAATACACCCACGACCTGATCGTCCACAGCCACGACCACGCGCAACTGGTGTTCGGTCTGTCCGGTGCGCTGGATTTCGAAGTCGAGGGTCAGGGCAGCCAGGTGCGCCAGCAGAGTTTCGTGGTCGTCCCCGGCGGCGCGCATCACGCCTGCGGCAGCCCCGATGGCAGCCGTTGTCTGGTGCTGGACGTACCCGACGGGCCATGGCTGAACGACTCGCTGGGCGAGCACGCCGACGCCAGTCAGCGCTTGCTCGACCAGCCTGCGCGGTTGTCCCTTGATGCCGGGCAAAGCCAATTGGTCAATTGGCTGGCGAACAGCGCGGTCACGGACCCGCTGATCGCCCAGCAAGGCGCGGTGTTGCTGCTCGCCAGCCTGAATCACGTCAGACCTGCCGAACACTCGGCGCGGCGTCTGCCCTACGCGGCGCTGGATGCGCACATCGAACAATACGCCGCCTACCCGCTGCAAGTGGCCGATCTGGCGCAGATCGCCGGATTGTCCAGCGCCCGGCTGCACGCACGGTTCATGGCGGAATGCGGGCAGACGCCGATGGACTACATTCGCAGCCGGCGGCTGCACAAGGCGGTTTGCCTGCTGCGCGACACGGCGCTGCCCATTGGCGAAATCGCCTGCCGGGTCGGCTACAGTTCGCAAAGTGCGTTCGCGGCGGCGGTATTGCGGGAGTTTGGCGCATCACCGGGCCAGTTACGCCGCGATTCCTGCGACAAAAAACGCTAGTTCGCCGACAGACTTCTGCGCCGCAACACGTTTCAATGTTTGCCCATGCTCCCTGTAGGAGCTGCCGAAGGCTGCGATCTTTTGACTTTGACTTTTCAAGATCAAAAGCAAGATCAAAAGATCGCAGCCTGCGGCAGCTCCTACATTTGAAACCGTGTTCGGATTAAGGATTGCAATGACTCCGCGTACTGCCCTCGGCGCCCTGCATATCGGCGCTCTGATGTTCGGCCTGACCGGTGTGTTCGGCAAACTCGCGGCCGCCTCACCGGCGGTTATCGTCTTCGGACGTGCGGCGTTTGCCGTGCTCGCCCTGGCCTTTTTCGCCCGCTTCGCCAGGCAGCACGGCTGGCAGAAACTGCAGGCGGTCGACTGGCGCCGTCTGGCACTCAGCGGCGTGTTGCTGGCCGGGCACTGGGTGAGTTTTTTCATCGCGGTGAAAGTCGCCGGGGTGGCGATTGCGACCTTGGGCTTCGCGAGTTTCCCGGCGTTCACGGTGATACTTGAAGGGCTGATTTTCCGCGAACGCATCCGCGCCAATGAAATCGTGCTGGTGGTGCTGGTCAGCGTCGGTCTGGTGCTGGTCACCCCGGCGTTCGATCTGGCCAGCGGCGCCACGACCGGCCTGCTCTGGGCGGTACTCTCAGGCCTGCTGTTCGCCTTGCTGTCGCTGACCAACCGTGCCAGCTCCGGACGTATCCCGGCGGTGCAGGCGGCGCTGTGTCAAAACGTGGTGGTGGCGCTGTGTCTGCTGCCGGTCGCGGCCCCGCAACTGAGCGAAGTACGCGCGATGGACTGGCTGTGGATCAGCCTGCTCGGGGTGTTCTGCACCGGCGTTGCGCACAGCCTGTTTGTCGCCAGCCTCGCGGTGATCAAGGCGCGCACCGCCGCCGTGGTGTTCGCCATGGAGCCGGTTTACGGCATCACCGTCGCCTGGTTGCTGTTCGATGAAAACCCGACTGTGCGCATGCTGGTCGGCGGCGCGCTGATCATCGTCGCCATCGTCGTCTCCGCGCGGATGTCAGGCAGTGCCGACAAGAAAACCGTCGCGGCCGAAGCTGCGTCTCACTGAGTGCGGTCGTTGTGGCCGAGGTCGCGCTCAGGGTCGATCTGATCGCGGACTCGCTGCTTGAGCACCTTGGCCTCGGGAAAGCCGCCGTCGGCCTTGCGCTCCCAGATCTGCACATCGTCGCAGCTGATGTGAAATACCCCGCCGGTGCCGGGCACCAGCGAGACCTTGCCGAGGTCGTCGCCGAAAGTGCTGAGCAGTTCCTGCGCCAGCCACGCGGCGCGCAGCAGCCACTGGCATTGGGTGCAATACGTGATGACGATTTCCGGTTTTGCAGCAGACATGTTCGCTGAAACTCCTGAGACAGAGGGCGCCGCTATAATAGCCGGCTTTATCGCTTGCCCCGAGACTCACCATGCGCCGTTTGCTGTTCTGCCTGCTGCTTGGCTTGCTGCCGTTATTTGTGAATGCCACCGAAGCCACCCGCCCGAAAGTCGGCCTGGTGCTGTCCGGCGGTGCTGCCCGTGGTCTGGCGCACATTGGCGTGCTCAAGGCCCTTGAGGAGCAAGGCATCAAGATCGATGCGATTGCCGGCACCAGCATGGGCGCGGTGGTCGGTGGCCTGTATGCCTCGGGCTACAAAATCGATGAGCTGGAAAAACTCGCGTTGAACATCGACTGGCAACAGGCACTGTCCGATGCCCCGCCCCGGGAAGACGTGCCGTTTCGCCGCAAACAGGACGACCGTGACTTTCTGGTGAAACAGCAACTGAGTTTCCGCGATGACGGCAGCCTCGGCCTGCCGCTGGGGGTGATTCAGGGCCAGAACCTGGCGCTGATGCTGGAAAGCCTGCTGGCGCATACCAGCGACACCCGCGACTTCGACAAGCTGCCAATCCCGTTCCGCGCGGTCGCCACCGACATCGCCAACGGCGAAAAAGTGGTGTTCCGCAAAGGTCACTTGCCGCAGGTGATCCGCGCCAGCATGTCGATCCCGGCGGTGTTCGCCCCGGTCGAACTGGACGGCCGGCTGCTGGTGGACGGCGGCATGACCGATAACATCCCGCTCGACGTCGCGCGGGAAATGGGGGTCGATGTGGCGATCGTGGTCGACATCGGTACCCCGCTGCGCAACCGCAAGCAACTGACCACCGTGGTCGATGTGCTGAACCAGTCGATCACCCTGATGACCCGGCGCAACTCCGAAGAGCAACTGGCCGCCCTCAAACCCGGCGACGTGCTGATCCAGCCGGCGCTGGCGGCATTCGGGGTCACTGATTTCGGCAAAGCCCAGGAAATGATCGACGCCGGTTACCGCGCCACGCGGATTCTCGACACCCGCCTCGCTCAGCTCAAACCTCAACAATCCCAGGACGCCGAACTGAACGCTGCCCGCGCCCCGGGCCAGCGCACGCCGATCATCACCGCGATCAAGGTCGAGAACAATTCGAAAGTCGGTGACGACGTGATCCGCTACTACATCCGCCAGCCCATCGGTGAGCCATTGGATCTCGGTCGACTGCATTCGGACATGGGCACGCTGTACGGCCTCGATTACTTCGAACAGGTGCAGTACCGCGTGGTGCACAAGGGCCAGGATCACACGCTGGTGATCAGCGCCCGAGGCAAACGCAGCGGCACCGATTACCTGCGGGTCGGCCTGAACCTGTCGGACGACATGCGCGGCGACAGCGCTTTCAACCTCGGCGCCAGCTATCGCATCAACGGCATCAACCGTCTCGGCGCGGAATGGCTGACCCGGGCGCAGATCGGCGACAAACAGGAACTGTATACCGAGTTCTATCAACCGCTGGATGTCGGCTCGCGCTACTTCATCGCGCCCTCACTGGTGTTCCAGGCGCAGAACGTCGACGCGGTGCTCGACAACGATCCGATCGCCCAATACCGGGTCGAACGCTACGGTATGGCCCTGAATGTCGGACGGCAGATCGGCAACAACGGCGAAGTGCGTTTCGGCGTCGGCGAAGCCTGGGGCAAGGCCGACGTGCGCATTGGAGATCAGGACCTGCCGAGCGAACACTTCAACGAGGGCTTCTATTCGCTGAAATATTCGTTCGACTCGCTGGACAACGTTTACTACCCCCACGACGGCAAAGACATCAGCCTGACCTTGCTGCAATTCGAACCAAGCCTGGGTTCGGACACCCGTTACCGCCAGTGGGAATTCAAGCTGGACAAAGCCATGAGTCGCGGTCCGGATACGCTGATTCTCGGTGGCCGCTATGGACGTACGCTGGATGACACCAACGTGGTGACCTCAAGCTTCCTGCTCGGCGGCGCACGGCAATTGTCGGGCTTTCGCGAGGATTCGATCTCCGGGCAAAACGTCAGCCTGATGCGCGCGGTGTATTACCGCCGGTTGACCCCGCGTTCGTACCTGCCACTGGACTTCCCGTTGTATGCCGGCGCCTCGCTGGAACGCGGCCGGGCGTGGAACAACGACAACGAATTCGACAGCGGCTACATCAATGCCGCCAGTGTATTCATCGGTTTCGATACGCCGTTGGGACCGTTGAATTTCACCTATGGCCTGAATGACGCGAATGAGCAGGCGGTTTATCTGAATCTGGGGCAGACGTTCTGATCATTCAGGTGGATTGATGTGGTCGACCCTGACGCCTTCGCGAGCAAGCTCGCGCCCATAATGGAACGCATTCCAACTGTGGGAGCGAGCTTGCTCGCGAAGGCGATAGTCCAGTCACTGCACAATTGCGCTGATTCAACCGTCAGCGAATACCCGCGAGTAACGTCCGCGCCG
Source organism: Pseudomonas sp. m6p (assembly GCF_055760375.1). Classification (NCBI taxonomy): domain Bacteria; kingdom Pseudomonadati; phylum Pseudomonadota; class Gammaproteobacteria; order Pseudomonadales; family Pseudomonadaceae; genus Pseudomonas; species Pseudomonas sp. m6p. Next base: position 878,243 of record NZ_CM147084.1, on the reverse strand, counting down.
TTTGCTTGAGGGGCTCGTCCCCTTCCTTGAGCAACTCATTGAGCAAGGCAATGGCGCTGTCGATATCGCCGTCATCAATACAGGTTTGCGCCTGTTCAAGCTTCACCGAAGCGACAGCAGGTTCCGGCTCCTGCAGTGTCAGTGGCTCCAGCGCCAGTGATGGCGGCGGGTCGCCAAATTCATTGAGAAAGTCATCATCCAGTGGCTGTGCGTCGGGTTCGGGAATCCACTCCAGCTCCGTCTCGTCTTTCACGGTGGCTTCGGGCAACTCGAACTCCACCGGCAACACTTCAAGGCTTGAGTCCGACGCGGGGGCGCCCGCGGATGGCTGATCTGCGGCCGTACGACGGTCCTCAAGATCCCAACTTGAAGCCATCGACAGCTCGCCCAGGTTCAATTCGAAGTCATCCTCAGGCGCTGGTGGTACTGCTGGCGCAATCGGTGCTGCAGCGATGACAGGCAACACCGGTGTGATCGCTGCAACACGGGTGAGCTTTGGATGACGCGCCCGGATCGCCTCCAGTTGCAGAGGATCGACTCCTGCCCCGCGCAATTGGCTTTCCTGCTGCTCATAAGCGGCACTGTCGCCCTGGCGCCCCAACACTTCAAGCAATTGCACGCCCAGATCGGTTCGCTCCGGCTCTTTGTCCAAGGCATCGCGCAACAGCCCGACGGCCTCGTTCAGGCGTCCATAGGCCAGATAAATCCCCACCGCCTCCAGCACATCCCCCGCCGCCGGCTCTTCACGATGCTCGGGTGTTGCACTGAGGCTGATCGAGGGCGCAGCGGGTCTGTCGTCCAGATCCGGCTCGTGACCGGTCGGGGCAAGCGCCAGCGGCGCTGCATTTTCGGCCAGTTGCCGGCGACGGCGCACGAATAGCCCACCCACCAGCAAGCCCGACAACAGCAGCAAGCCGCCGAACAGCGGCCAGTTGAGATCATTGTCCTCGACGGGCGGCGCGGTGGGTGCTGGCGCTGGGGTTGGCGGCGTAACCACCGGTGCCGGAGGCTTTTGCACTTCGGTCAACCGCGTTTGCAGATCACTGACTTGTTTTTTACCGTCGGCAATCTGCACATCCTGCGCCTGCAGTTTGACGTTGAGTTCGTCCACCGTCTTTTGCAGTTGCTGATTGAGCAGTACGCTGGCCGCCAATTGCTCCGCGAGGGCATCGCTGGCGGGTGAAGCCGCCGCTGGAGATGCCGGCGCTGAGGACGGCGCCTCGCGTTTGCCCTGGGCTGCCTGAGGTGCCGCGGTGGCAGGCTCGACGGCGGGAAATTCAGAGGATTGCGGATGGGGATCGGGTTCATCCGTGGCCGGTACGATACTGGGCGATCCAGGCGGATCGATCAGCACCGTGTACTCGCGCAGCAGGCGGCCATTGGGCTGATCAAGCTGCAGCAGAAAATTCAGAAAGGGTTCCTTGACCGGCTTGCGCGAGGTCACCCGGATCATCTGACGATTGCCATGCAGGATCGGGGTGAACTTGAGGTCATTGAGGAAGAACACCCGTTCCACCCCGGCCCGGCCGAATTCATCTGCCGTGGCCAGGCTGGCCGAGAGATCGCTGGCACTCAGGCCAGCGGCATCCACCAGCGCAATGTCGGCCTTGAATGGCTGATTGAGACCCGAGTGAACCGTGATGTCCCCCAGGCCCAGTGCCATCGACCAGGTCGAATAGCTGAAAACGCCAGCGACCAGCAGCCATTTGGCGCCACTGCGCAGTACCACGTGCCGACTTGCGTGCATGAGCATCCCTTAGATAAGCAAAACCGGTTTCTATGCGTTCGCACATCCGGTACGAACACGATATTGCCCAGTAGTTCTTATAGTCTGCTCAGCGCGATCTCTCAAAAAACCGGCACGCGGTTATGCCTCAAGATTTTTCCAGGTTGCCCAGAATGTGCCCGTGAACCCGCATGCACACCTTCAAATCCGCCTCGTCGACGCCTTCGAACAATTCGTGGCGCAGTTGCGTGGCAATGGTTTCGATTTGTTCGATCAGCGGCAGCGCAGGTGCGCAGAGCACGATTTTTTTCGCCCGGCGGTCTTCCATCACCGACTGGCGTTGTACCAGGCCCTGGCTTTCCAGACTGTCGAGCAAACGCGCGAGGGTCGGCCCCTCGACGCCGACGCTTTGCGCCAGCTCGCGTTGAGTCGGCGCATCTTCAAATCGCGCCAGATGCAGCAGCACCAGCCAGCGGGCCTGGGACAATCCCAGGCCCGCCAGTCGGCGATCCAGTTCGGCGCGCCAGCCACGGGACATCTGGGCCAGTTGCATGCCAAAGCGGTGTTGATCGGTTAACGGCATAAAACACTCATGAGTAGACTGACAAATAGAGAAAAACTAATTATTAGTCAGCTAAGCATGACATTTGGCTATAGGCAAGAGCCGACCTGTACTGAATCGTTACAACTGCCTGACGGTTGGCGCAAACGCCCTCTTACATTTCAAACTCAGATTGCAACGCAGCCCTGACGCAGTAAAGAACGCCTTCCGGAACCCGACCGGCGAACAGCTCGGCGACTTCGGCGACCGACGGCAACTCGCCCTCGCCGTCGAGGAACGCATCCTGCACTTCGCCCATCAGTTCTTCAGGCAGGTCGAGCGCCTGCTCCAGCGACAATTGCTGTTTGCCAATGGCCTCGGCGAGCATGGTGTAGACGTTCTTTTCCGAGCACTGCAACTGCCCGGCGATCTGCATCGGGGTCATGCCGGCGCGGGCCAGGCTGATCAGTTCGTGGCGCACGTCGGCCACCACTTTCGGCGCCTCGGCCTCGCCGCCGAGGATCTCGAGGAAGGCCTCGCCGTAACGCTCCAGCTTGCGCGCACCAACGCCGCTGACCCGCGCCATGTCGGCCAGCGAGGTTGGCTGGCTGCGGAGCATTTCCAGCAGCGTCGAGTCGGGGAAGATGACGTACGGCGGTACGCCATGCTCTTCGGCCAGTTTGCGTCGCAGCGCGCGCAAGGCTTCCCACTGCTCGCGCTCTTCGCCACGCACCAGTTGACTGGCCGGGCTCTTGCTGGCGGTCTTGGCGGTGACTTGCGGCTTGAGATCGCGGCGCAGTTCCAGCGTCACCTCGCCCTTGAGCAAAGGCCGGCAGGTGTCGCTGAGGCGCAGGCCGCCATAGCCCTCGTGATCGACGTCGGCCAGACCACGCGCCACCAGTTGCCGGAACAGCGAGCGCCATTCGCTTTCGCTCAGCGCCTTGCCGACGCCATACACCGACAGATGCTGATGACCGAAACTGCGAACCTTCTCGTTGTCCTTGCCCAGCAACACGTCCACCAGATGGCCGACGCCATAGCGCTGGCCGGTGCGATAGATCGCCGACAGCGCCTGGCGCGCCGGCTCGGTGGCGTCCCAGGTCTGCACGCCGTCGACGCAGTTGTCGCAGTGACCGCACGGCTCGGGCATGTCTTCATCGAAATAGGCCAGCAGCGTCTGCCGGCGGCAGCGGGTCTCTTCACAGAGCGAAAGCATGGCGTCGAGCTTGTGCTGCTCCAGGCGTTTGTGGCGCTCGTCGCCTTCGGAGTTCTGCAGCATCTGCTTGAGCATCACCACGTCTTGCAGACCGTAGGCCATCCACGCATCCGCCGGCAGGCCATCACGACCGCCGCGCCCGGTTTCCTGATAGTAGGCTTCAAGGGATTTGGGCAGATCGAGGTGCGCGACGAAACGCACGTTGGGCTTGTCGATGCCCATGCCGAACGCCACGGTGGCGACCATGATCAGGCCTTCCTCGTTGAGGAAGCGCTTCTGGTGATAGGCGCGCAAATCATTGGGCAGACCGGCGTGATACGGCAGCGCCGGGAAGCCCTGCTCGCTGAGGAACGCGGCAACTTCTTCAACCTTCTTGCGCGACAGGCAATAGACGATGCCGGCATCGCTGCGCCGTTCGGCAAGGAATGCGAGCAACTGCTTGCGCGGCTGCTCCTTGGGCACGATGCGATAGAAGATGTTCGGGCGGTCGAAGCTCGACAGGAAGCGCTCGGCGTTCTGCAAGTGCAGGCGGGTGACGATTTCTTCGCGGGTACGCTTGTCGGCGGTGGCGGTCAGGGCGATGCGCGGCACGTCCGGGAACATTTCCGCCAACTGGCCCAGTTGCAGGTATTCCGGGCGGAAGTCGTGGCCCCATTGCGACACGCAGTGCGCTTCGTCGATGGCGAACAGGGCAATGTTCAAACCTTGCAGGAACGACAGCATGCGCGGCTGCACCAGACGCTCGGGCGCCAGATAGAGCATTTTCACTTCACCACGCTTGATCCGTGCCGCCAGATCGCGCTGCTGTTCGGCGCTCAACGTGGAGTTCAGCGCGGCGGCGGCCACGCCCAGCTCTTCGAGGGTGGCGACCTGATCGTCCATCAGCGCGATCAACGGCGACACCACCACCGCCAGGCCTTCGCGCAGCAACGCCGGGACCTGGAAGCACAAGGACTTGCCGCCACCGGTAGGCATCAGTACCAGCGCATCACCGCCGCTGGCCACGCGCTCAATGATTGCACCCTGACGGCCACGGAAACTGTCGTAGCCGAAGATGTCCTTGAGGACGCGTTGAGCCTGTTCGAGCATAAAAACTCCAAAAATCTACCGAAACATCCCTGCACAGGCTGGTTCAGGACAGCCAAGGCTGCTTAAACAAAACGTAAGAGCGCATTGCCAGACCACCGCAATACGAGCAGGGAGCGCAAAACGCGGCAGTATACCCGAGGCCTCCCCGACGAGGGGGGCCGCTGAGTAGAGTCATTCCTGCACCCCTCTGTCGGAGCTGCCGAAGGCTGCGATCTTTTGATCTTGATCTTGAAAAACAAAATCAAAAGATCGCAGCCTTCGGCAGCTCCTACAGGGATCATTGGTGGATATGCGGGCCGTGGCGGGGCAAATCTGCCATACGGCTGGCTTGAGCGAGCAAGAAGGCCTAGAATTCCCGCATTGTTTATTCCCCCAAGGTAGCCCCGTAATGTCCTTCGCTGAGCAACTGACCCGCCTGCAAGTCTTTCTCGACGCCGACGAGCTGCACGAAGAGGCGCTGGATTACGTGGCCGCTCACGGTTACCTGACCGCCCTGTCGATCTGTGCAGAAGACGTCCCGGAGCGTGAGTGGATCGACGCCCTGTTCGCCGAAGAGCCGCATTACAGCAGCGAAGCCCAGCGTGAAGAGATCGAAGCTACGCTGATTGGCCTCAAGGCGCACATCGCCCGCCAACTGGCGTCCGACGAAGAATTCGAACTGCCGTGCGATCTGGACCTCGGTGATGAGCCGGACGACTCCGAACTGCGCGGCTGGTGCATCGGCTTCATGGAAGGCGTATTCCTGCGCGAAGCGGCCTGGTTCGAGACCGCCGAAGAAGAAGTCAGCGAAATGCTCCTGCCGATCATGGTCGGTTCCGGCCTGTTCGACGAGCAGCCAGAGTTCGAAGACATCGCCAAAGACGCCAACCTGATGGACGACATGATCGTGCAGATCCCCGAAGCCCTGACCGCGCTGTACCTGCTGTGCCAGGCGCCAGACGAAAAACCGGCGATCCTCAAGCCACGTCACCACTAAGATCCGGCCTATGGACAACCCCATAGGCAACCGCTCCCTGATGTTGCGCTACATCCTGCTGGCCATCGGCTGGCTCAGCGTGGCATTGGGGGTGATCGGGATTTTCCTGCCGGTTCTGCCCACCACCCCTTTCCTTCTGCTTGCTGCGGCCTGCTTCGCGCGCAGCTCTCCGCGCTTTTATCAATGGCTGGTCGAGCATCCCCGGCTCGGGCCGTGGATCCGTGACTATCTGGACGGCAACGGCATACCGCTCAAGGGCAAGGTCTACGCGATCGGGCTGATGTGGGTGAGCATTCTGTTCTCATGCTACCTGGTGCCGCTGCCGTGGGCGCGCGGGTTCATGTTGACCAGTGCAGTGCTGGTGACGGTCTACCTTCTGCGCCAGAAAACCCTGCACAAACGCTGAGCGCTCAGTAACCGTTCGTCGAAAAACCCTGCTCACCTGTCAGATCTGACAGTAGCCAGGCGATCGACTTCAATCCTTAAATCACTCCGTCGCCCATCCCTCGACAGGAGTGTCTGCCATGTTGAAAAAACCTGCGAAAAGAATTCCCGCGTTGGCACTCGCCGAGCTGGAAATCCCCGACAAGCAACCCGAAAAGCTGCCTTCCGGTGAGTGGGGGATCAATTGGGCCGCAGCGATGGGGGTACACCCCGAAAAAGGACTGCTGACTTACATTTTGCCATGGAGCGAGATGGGCATCGGTGACGACGTCGAACTGTTGAAGGATGGTAACGTCGTTGCTCAGACCACCATCAGGGAAGCCGCCGAGGTGAATCAGCGCGTAACACTATTCGTCGCCCCCCGGCACGCCCGGACCGGCTCGCATACCCTGAATTACCGAGTTAAACGAATCAATCAAGCGTGGGAACCCCAGAATCCCCCGACCGCAATATACGAAAAACTCGAGATTCCGGGCGGGCAAGATACGTTGCCAGGCCCCGGCCACTCCGGGCTGTATATGTATATCGATCCGGAAATCGTCAATGGCGGCGTGGATAAGGACATCGCTGAAGAAGGCGTGCCGATTATCGTCCGCGCTCAATCCGGTTCCGGCGTGCCTTATCCTGACGTGGCGGTCGGTGACAGGATGAAGGTGACGTGGGGTGGAGTGTTCAAAGAATCCGAACCGGTCACCGCCGAGCAAATCAGTGATCCCGTCAACAATCCGATCGAAATCGTGGTCGACAAAGCCATGATCGAGAAGGCCGGCGATACCGATGATTCAGGCCTTGCTGTGAGCTTCATTGCTTTCGACATCACGGGAAACTTCGCAGAAGACTGGTGCACGGAAACCCGGATCGTAGTCTCGGTGGGCACAAATCTTCTGCTCGCCCCTATTGTCGCGCCGGCCATCAACAACGTGCTTGATCTTGAGAAATTAGGTGACGACAACGTCGTCGTTCAAGTGGTAGCCAGAGCCCCGGACTTCAAGCTTGGCGACAAAATCGAACTGAAGATGCGCGGCACCACGGTAGAGGGCGATCCGATCGAGGCCGTTGCTCCCTTGGTGACCATTGACAACTTGCCACACACCTACGAGTTGGTAATCCAGAACTCGGATGCGCGAAAGCTGGCAAAAACCCAAGCCACTTTCTCTTACCGCCTGATACGCGATGGAAGCGCAGACCCGCTTCGATCCAAGGGCCAGTTCGTGCAGATTGTGGGCGAACCGGATCAACTGGCCGCACCAACTTTCGATGATGAGGAAAATGGCGCTATTGACCCCGAACTCACTCAAACCGCTTTTCGGATTCCACACAATCCGATTATTGAAGTAGGCATGGCAATCGAAGTTGGATGGTTCGGCAAGCGCCCCAATGGCACCATTCATAACCCAAGCTTCGACTGGTATTTTCCGGACAAGGACGAAGTGAGCAACGAAGATGGTTTTGTCATTCCTATCGACGGCATACACATTTCCACCCTCAACGGCGGAACTGTAGACGGGTCCTATACACTGCTTGCGGACGAAGACGGCGAAATCATCAGGCGCCACTCTCGAACCGCGGCCCCCGTCAACATCGGCGAACCGCAGTTCGAGCTGGTGCAGCCCATCGTTCTGGGAGAGCAGAATGGTGGACTGGAACCCGGCGACCTTCCCGCAGGCGCCAGTAAACTCACTGCGCCAAGACCCACCGGTACGCCAAGCAAGTCTGGCGACATAGTCACCTATACGTGGGATGGCGAGGTCACAGGCAAGAAGGAAGACTCCATCACTCTCAACGCCCTCTCGGCCGACAAGGATGTGCCCTTCACGCTCAATGCCGCCTTCGTAGCGGCACACATTGAACCCAATCGCGGAAAGAAGATAACTGTCACTTACCGGATCTGGCGCAAGGAAACCGATACCACCAGCTACTCCAATCCTTTGACCTTTGTCGTCGGCAAGGCAGAGCAACCACTGCTGGATCCAGCGGAAGTGGTGCAGGCCCCCGGTGGAATCCTCGACCCCGCCGATGCCCCGGACGGTGCAACCGTCAAGATTGCCGCCAATCGCCCAGAAAACGCCGGCGATCATTTTTACATGACGTGGGCCACAACGGACGGCGAGACCGTGCACACGGATAACAGATCCGTCAGCTCAAACAACCAGGGCAAACCCGTCGAGTTCACGGTTGCGCAATCCATCCTGCTCGCCTGCCTGAACAAAGATGTGGTGATCAGTTATTACGTAGCATTGTTGGAGGGTGGCCAGGCCCCCGGTGCGAATTATCCGCTGAGAGTCGAGGCAACGGAGTTCAAGCTGCCAGACGCCACGTTCAGGGAGGCAACCGGTCTTCAAAAAGATCAGTTGAACCCGGACGATGTTTATCCAGACGGCGCAACGGTGGTGATACCGGCAACCGCATTTCTGAAGACAGACGACGAAATCACGGTAACGGTCGAGGGTCAAACCACTACCACGTATCCGCATACCGTGACGTCCGCGCAAGCCGACAAAGAGCTGGCCGTGATCAAGGTGCCGCATAGCGTGATCAACGCCAACGACGGGCGAAGCATCGCCTTGAGCTACGAAATCAAACGCAAGGCCGGCGGAACCGATGGTCCTTCCAACCCGACGGTCTACGATGTGCGCAAGGTGATCGGCAGCGGCAAGTTGCGGGTCATCGGGGCGCGTTACAACAAGGGGATTTATCGGGAGAGCAGCTCCAGCTGGCTCATATCCGCCTTCAACGCAGACACCCTGCAACGCGTAGAGGCAGAGTGGAAATACGCTGACGACAGCACCTGGACGAAAGCGCAGATCTGGGCTGATACCGACCCGTATGCCCCCTTGCAAGTTCGCACCAGCGACGACCAGGTCACCCTGAACAGAGTCAATATATTTGGCACCGGCGGCCCTGGCAATCCCGCCAATGACGGCGCATTCGTGGCGCTGCGGGACAAGAACAATCTGGCAGCGTGGGGTAACCCATTGAATGGCCAGAAAATCCCGCCAACCTTTCAGACGTTCACCGACATTGCCAGGGCGGCTTGTTCAGGCAGTTCCTACGCGGTAATTCGCACCAACAATTTCACCGTGGCATGGCCCGGGACTGCAGGTCAGGGTGGAGAAATGGGCACGGTGGACCCTACGGACTTCAAACTGCTTGCGGGCAACAGCGTTGCAATTGCGGGCATCAAAACCGATGGAACAGTCCATGCCTGGGGCACCGCTGACAAAGGCGGAACCCCGTCCGCCGAAATCCTGGTCTTGAGAGATGCAGTCGAACTGACGCCAGCCGGAAATGCGTTCGCCGTCCTCAGAGCGACCGGCCAGGTGATGGCCTGGGGAGGTGGAGTGGGGTTTGGCGGTGTTGTTCCTGCAGATATCGCCAGCCTGACCGATATCAAACATGTGATCGGCAATGGCTTCGCGTTCGCTGCACTTCGGAACAATGGCAGTGTGGTCGCCTGGGGCGATCTCGGGAAAGGCGGCGCCGTATCCGACGATGTCGCCGGCCTGACCAACATCAAGGCGCTTGCCTGTGCAAATGCTCAAGCCTTTATCGTCATACTCTTGAGCGGACAAATCACAGGCTGGGGACCCTCAACGTATGGCGGGGAACTTCCCGCTGAAATCCGCTCCCTGACGGATATCATCTCAGTCGTCTCCAGTTCGAACGCGTTTGCAGCGCTTCGACACAGCGGTCACGTCGTTGGATGGCCCGCGGCCAATTCGGGTGGCCTGATACCTGACACGATCGCCGGCAGGGACGATCTTGTTCAATTGGCCGCTACCGCTGGAGCGTTCGCCGCTGTGTGCAAAGATGGAACCGTCGTGGCCTGGGGAGACCCGTTGCTCGGCGGAGATACCACGCCCGTCGCGGACAAACTGCTCAACGTCACCGCCATCTACGCCAACCGTCATGCTTTTACGGCGCTCACTTCCGACGGCGAAGTAGTGACCTGGGGCAATGCTCTCGCCGGCGGCGACAGCAGCGCCGCTCAAGACCGGCTCAAAGGCCAGGTGTCGTACTACGCCAATGCGGCCACCCGCGGTCTGGCCCTCAAGGCCAGTCGTTTGGCCAGGCTCAACACCCCCTGACATTCTCAACGATGCCTTGCTGTGCGGCGCTCACCCGAGCGCCGCCTATCTGATCTGAGGAGAGGGAGATATGAGCCAGACCAACAACCTGCGGGCGCCGATTGTAAAGGAAGCCCCCCTCGGCATTCTGGACCCGCAGACGCTTCCACCCGACGGGGCGACCGTCACGATAGAACACTGGACGCCCATGAGGTACCTCGATCACGTTTACTTGTTCGTCGGCGATACCTACACCGATGACATGCCGATCAGCGACGGTGCTGTCGGCAAGGATGTCGTGTTCAAGGTCGACGCTTCGGAATTTGTTGCCGACGAAAATGACATCGTACCGATTCGCTACGAAGTGCAGCTGTATCAGAGCACTCGCGAAACTTCGGACACCCTGGATCTGAAATTGCAGACGGGTTTCGTCGCTGCCGCCACACTGGATCTGAGCACTGAAAACTACGTCGCCTGCGTCGACAAGCCCCCGCTTGCGCCTCCGTCGGCAGCGCGCATGACCCGTGTAGCCACGTGGGGTCAGGCGCCCTACACCTACGACAGCAGCGATCCGTCGATCGCCAGTGCCGATGCACAATCGGGCGAGATCACCGCCCTGCGCAACGGCGCCTGCACGATTCGCGCGACTGACAGCCAGAACGAGAGCCGCGAATACCCACTCACCGTCAAGGGTATTCAGGAGGTGCACTTCCTGAGTGCGGGCGCGGATTGGGAGGGCATGACCAGAATTTGTACCGCTGCAAAACTGCAACCGATCACCCTCGCCCAGACGAAACGGCTATGGACGCTTTATTTCCCCGACAGCGGCCCCGTCGCGGATTTCCTCGAGTGGCTGAACTACCCGGTATGGACCGCCGACGTCCTGGGCGCCAATACCGCCTGGACTTACGACCTCAACGGTTCTTCGGTCAATGACAACGCATCCAGCCAGGACACCGCCTCGTTCTGGCAGGTTTTGGGTATTTCCCAGGCTTGAGCAGCTGCGACCAAAGACTTGTGGAGATCGCCATGCGCAGCACGTTGCGAATCAGATGGCTGTTGCTCGGATTGGCGCTGTTCGGCAGTGTCAGCCAAGCCGCAACCGGTCCGGAAACCGCTCACCTGCTCAACCAGTGCTACCAGAGTACCCTCAGCCAGTGTCCAGGAGACAACCCGGCGTATTTTTGCAGCGGTGTATTGCTGCGTGGCAGTCAGGGAACTGGAGAGTTCTGGAAACACAATGCAGACGCCACACAACTCGGCGCAGAGGGCATGAACTATCTGCGCACCGACCTCGGCACCCGCACGCTGGCGCAAGCATACGGTGCGGTATTCAGTGATCCGTTCACCGCGATCGGCCTGGGCAAATCGCTGGATGTTCTGTGCGCCTATCCGTTCGAATTTCCGATACCCGCCACCAGACCGAAAATGGGCTGCGGCTGGGCCTCCGCCGCAGTGCAACGAGCGCCGGACATCAGTTCCTGCACGGCGCTGGGCGTGACTGACGCACAAGGCTGGCTCGAGCACTTCGCACGGCAATCCAATGAGGCTGTCGCGCAATGCTCACTCAGCAGCCAGAACCCCGCACAGTTCAAGGCCAGCCTGCTTGCACACCAAGGGCTTGATGCCACGTGGTCTGCACGACCGATGCGGGTGCAGGTGCGTAACTGGGACGAACTGGCCCCTGCGAAGCTGGCACTGCAAGCATTGTTTTATGACGTGACGCAGACCGGCTCACTGCTCGGAGCACAGAAAGATCAACGCGATTATTTCAAGGCTACCGGTGAGTGGTTGCCGATCCTGCGCATGGATCTCGGCCAGCCTGCGGACAGGGTGTTCGGTTTCAACCTTCAGGACCAGTTGTACATCGGCTACGATGTGGTTGCGCGTTTGAATGCGCGATCAGTGGACACGCGAACAACCTGCCAGGGCAATAGCGCTGCATTCCACTGCAGTGGTGTACTGGTGCGCTCGACCAATGTCTCCACCGCCTATCACTCCTGGGATCCCAGTGACAGCTCCATAAACGGCAATGGGGTTTCGTTCACCTACATCGCGGACGGTACACGGATTACCCGCACCTACAAACCACAGGGGTTCATTGTCCGGGAGTCCTTTGCCCCCTCCGGCAAACCATTGACCGTTCGCTGCCTGTACCCATTTGACGCCGGCACCTCCGGCTCGGCCGATATCTGTCGAACCCACGGCGGCCAGTGCGAGGAGCTGGGTATCACCACCCGGGAGCTGTGGATCGCACGTTACGCCACCGGCCCCACCCGCACGTGCGCGTTCAACACCCAAGCGCAAAACTTTCAGCTGGCGACCACGGTACGGCCCGACGCCACTGATCCTTTGGGCTGGAACGAATTGATCATGGCGGCGTGGACCGAAGACGATCCGCAACACCTGCCACTCGAGGCGTTCGCCGTTTTCACCCCCTCTCTACAAGCTGGAGACGGGCTGGTAGGGGCTCGATACATTCAACGCGATTATTTCCAGGTCACGGGGCGCTTCCTTCCGGTCGTGCGTGTGCTGTTAACGGCAGCACCTGGTTCGACGTTCGCTTATGACGTCGAGGATCAGGCTCTGGGAGATTCGAGCACGCAGGCTTTGTCGACAGCAATCCCGTTCCAGCCAAGGGCGATGCGGGACGACTAGGGTGATAGCCCCGGGATCCAGAACGGCTACGCACGCAGACCATGATCCTGGAACCGTTGGTCGAAAGACCCTGCGCACCTGTCAGATCTGACAGTACCCCTCTCCCCGCCCCTCAGGTTCAATAAAAAACCGTCTGCGATCCCATTGCGTGCTCGTTCAGGAGTTTCGTCATGCTCACCCCCAGTCCGCTTCTGTTTCCCCATCTCGACCAGCCGGTCACCCTGGCGCTTCGGCCCATGCAGATCAGCGGCGCAGTCACGCCAGTCGAGGAGGCCGATGGCGGGATCAATATTGCAGTGGTCGAGGAAAACGCCAGCGGTGTGCTGTGCGTAATCGTGGCGTACCTCGACATGCTGGAGGGTGATGAAAATGTCGTTTACTGGGACGACGTTCCGGTGTTCACCCGAAAGGTTGAAGCGGGGGAAAAAGACACGCACCTGTTCTTTTATCTGGACAAAGCGTTGTTCACCCCCGGTCTGCATGAGTGTTTTTATGAGTTGACCCGGTTCGGCGAAACCGCGCCGGACGATCCCTCTGTGGTGTCGCTGTTTTTCGTCAAGCTCACCAGCCCCGGTGGCCGAGACAGGGAACCTCATCTGCCCGACGGGCACTCCGAACTGCACATCGCCCAATTGCCACAGGAAATCATCGATCAGGGCTTGATCGACGCAGAGTGGGCAAAAAAAGGCGTTCCCCTCACGGTTCCTGCTTATCCGGAAATCAGGGTGCGAGACACGATTCTGATGCGCTGGGGCAGCCATACCCTGGCGCCGCACCTCGTCACACTCACGCAGGCGGAAGGCAAGGATCCCATCGTGATCGTCGCCACACAGGAAGACATTCTGGCCGGTGGCGACAGCGCGACACTGGAAGTCAAGTACGACCCTCACGATGAAGTATGGAACTGGTCTTCCCGGCACTCCAAACGCACGCGGGTCGCCGTCGACGCCGGCGCCTGGCGGCTGGATGCCCCGATTATCAAGGAATCGGTCAATCAGATCATCACGATCATCAACTTGAACAAGGAGGACGTCACGGTCCAGGTCCACATCCAGGGCTCGGATTTCGCGCTGAACGACTCTGTGAAAATGACCTGGATCGGCACCCCCTTCACCGGAAATCCGTTGATTCACACCGAAACCAAACCGGTGGAGAACATTCCGAGCGTCATGGAATTCAAGGTGCCGTACGCGCAAGTCCGCGCCATCGCCATGGGCCGGGCTGATGCCTCCTACGTGCTGACGAAGGCAGACGGGAGTCCGCCGTTATCCTCCAAACGCGAATTCGCCGACGTGGTGGGTGAGGTTTCGATGCCGGACGCACCGACGATTGTCGAGTTGCTGGGTGACCTACTCGAGTCGGACAGGCCTTACGCCACGGTACTGATCAAGTACCTGAGCATTGCCAATGGCGATCTGGTCGCCATTCACTGGATAGGAAAAAAGTCCAACGATCAGCCCTATGTCCATGAACTCACGCACACCGTCAGTGCCAACGAGGCGAAAGAAGGCTTTTTCACTGCCTACATCGACGCAGAGCACATCGGCGTGCTCCACAACGGCAGTCTCGATCTTTGGTACACCGTGTCCAATGACAAGTCGGAGCTCTTCGGCGTCAGTGATTCAGAGCATCTGTTGGTCAAGGTGCAAGCCGTCACCGCGACACTGACCAGGCCCGAGGTGGAGGAAGCCGACAAGAACCCCGATGTGCTCGACCCTTCCAAAGTCTACGATGTCGTCCACATACTCATCGAAAATCCGCCAACGCAAAAAGACGACATCGTGACCTGGTACTGGCAAGCGACCCACCCGTTCGGCAGCACCAGCGACTGGCTGCCCATCACCTCGCTGAGCGCCGGTAAAACGCTGCGATTTCGAGTGCCCGCGAACTTCGTGACGATCAGTATCGGGCAGTACGTCAAGGTGCGTTACTCGTTAAAGCACGCGACCACAGGTTTATACAGTCACTCCGCCGTACTCAATCTGCTGATCGGGTCGCTGGTAGGTGAATTGCCACCGCCGCAAGTCAAACAGGCACCGAACGCCGTACTCAAAGCAATGGATGGGTTGAACGGGGTGGACGTCAACGTCAGCTACGACAGTATGGATCCGGCCCTCGATATCATCCCCCTGCACTGGATCGGAACGCCAGGCGCCGGCACATCAACAGATCTTGAGCTTCCCGGGCACAGCAGTGGCAGCGTGGACGTTCATCTTCCTCCAACGCTCATTGGCCCCAACATCAACAAAACCGTGGACGTGAAGTACTTCGTGCGCCGCTATGGCCACGAGACTGAATCAGAGTCGCTGGGCCTGAGAGTCACGGGATTCGACGACCCTGAGAAGGATCTGCCTCGCCCCGACGTATCTGAGTCAGACAACAACCGGATCCTGGATCTGATGACGTTCAACGGGAACGCCACAACGCTCGTTGCCAAGTGGCATTACATTGCCCTCAAACAACGCCTCTGGCTCAAGGTGGAAGGCAAGACAACGGCGGGCGGCGACTACGTCATCCGGATGCTCGAGGGCGACGAGATCACTCCGGCGCAGGTCGGCAGCGGGCTGAATGAAATCCTGCTCAGAAGCGAATTGATGAAACTGGGACATTCCACACCGGCAAACGTGATTTGCAAAGTCTCGTTCGATGGCAGCGCTCAAGAAGCCGATGTGATTGAGTTTCCGAGATTGCCGCTGACGATCAGAACCCGATACGACTGGGTGACGCCTGCCATCACCCGCGTGACAGATGCCCGTGGCGACGTACCCGAAGGGGGGAAAACCCGTTACAAGGAGGTCACTGTCAAAGGCACTGCAACTCGCGATGAAACAGTTGAACTTTTCGATGCAGTTTCGACATCCCTGGGCACCGCGGCCGTAGATGAAAAAGGCGAATGGACCCGCATCATCAGCGGTTTGACCGAGAAACCCTACAGCATTACCGCCAAGGCGTTGTACGACGCCGATCCGGTCACCAGCAATCCCAGGACCTTCGAGGTCAAGTTCGCTGAAACCCCGGAGATCAACACAGTGACCGACTCCAGAGGTCTGGTCGAACCCAACGCCATCACCTACGACAACAGTGTCATGATCGAAGGCAGCGCTACACTCAACGAGTGGATTCAGCTTCAACAAAGCGGGACACCAATCATCGACCTCCCTGTCGACACAAGCGGAGTCTGGCGACATACACTTTCCGGATTGACGGTGAAAAGTTACGTACTCAATGCCAAGGCGCTTTATGACATTCAGCCAGAGCTGAGCCCCCCCTATCCTTTTCGCGTCGGGCAAGCCGTCACACCGACCATTTCTCGTGTGGTCGATGTGAAAGGCGACGTCGATGCGGGCGGGACGACCTACTACAAGAGTGTCACGCTGCACGGCAAAGCCAGTCTCAATGAAAAGATCACGCTTAGCGATGGAAACACTCCGATAGACACGATAGATGTCAAACCCAGCGGCGACTGGGAATATTCCTACGGCAATCTGACGTTAAAAACGTACAGTCTGACGGCCAAAGCCGAGTACGGCAGCGAACCCATATCTGCACCACCGAGGGCGTTCACCGTTGCCGCGTTCATTTCCCCGAGCATCACCTCGGTGACCGACAGCAGAGGGCCGTTAAGGCAGAACGAAACCACCTATGACTCAACGGTTGCTCTGCTGGGACAGGCGACACCCAAAGAACAGATTCAGGTTTACAACAAAGGTACAGCTATCGGCCCGCCCGTCACTGTCGGTGTCGATCGGCAATGGCGCTCGACTGTCACAGGGTTGGGAGTGACGTCACACAGCCTGTCGGCAAAGGCGCTCTACCCCGTTGATCCGGTCGAAAGTCAGCCGTTCAACTTCAATGTGGCCGCCCACACCCCAGTGACGATCACGTCTGTGCACGATGGCATCAGCGAGCTGCTGAACGGTGCGGAAACCAAAAGCACCTCCGTCACACTGCGAGGTAATGTCACCCCTGATTTCGAAGTGCAAATCCACGACAACAACTCGCCCAAACACACAGTGCGTGCCATAGGCAGTACCTGGACCACAACACTGGGTGTTGGGCTGGGCTCGCACTCGATCACGGCGAAGGCCGTGAGCACCGGGCAGTTCTCGGGGGCGCGCACGTTCAGGGTTATCTCACCGATTCCGCCACTGACCATCAACCCGGCACCCATGAGTCTGAATGCCTGGCACTTCAGGGATGGCAACACACCAACCAACCCTCCTTCCGGCGCCTTTGGCGACAGATCGGCAAGTGGCGGCGTGCCTCCCTACAGATATGCTTCCAGCAACCCCAACGTTGCGGAAGTCAACGTCAGCAGCGGGCGCGTCATTTCCAAGGGCAACGATTCGGCAACCATCACGGTTACGGACGGTGCCAATCAAACCGCCAGTTACACCGTCACCACTTCAAACGTGGACCATTTGTTTGGCACAGGCGTCTTCAATACCTACACCCAATGTGCAAACGCGGCGGCCGGTATGGGAGGAAGAATTCCTTCTCTGGCCGAATGGCGAGCCTATATCAATAACTACGCCGGTCAACGCACCATCGAGGGCTGGTGCTGGGCGTCTGACTCGGGCGGCTTCGCCAAACGGATGGTGATCTACCCGGCCACAGGCCAGACTGAGACCCGACCCGATTTCGGTGGCGCCGGCGCAACCGCCGGTGGCGTAGGCATTCGACGCGCATAAAGGCCAGGCACAAAAAAGCCGCTACTCTCTGAAGGAGTAGCGGCTTTCCTGTATTCGGGGGCCGTGACTTACCAGCTATACCGCACCCCTACATTCCCTCCCCAAGGCTGTTCGATATGCTCGCCATTGGCATAATCCAGATCGACATGCACCTGCCATTTGTCCGACATGGCCACCGCCACACCAGCGCCGAACTCCGCCCGTGAACCCGACAGGTCATTGTTGAACACGTTGTTGTTGACCTGCACTTCGTTGTTTTTGGCAAATTCGTGAGCTATCGCTGCACGTACATAAGGTTGCGCAACGGCACCATTGCCAATGTCGAAGTTGCGCCCGGCTGTGGCGCCTGCCTTGCCCAGGAAAGAGCGGGTACGATCACCATCGGCCTGCATGTCGTTGTCCAGGCTGAAGCGTTTGCCCTGGATCTGCGCTGCCGAAAACTGAACGAAGGGTTCAATGAAGTAATCGTTGCTCAACTTGATGTGACGACCGCCTTCAACCGATGCGCTGACACCCCAGTTATCGTAATCGCCCTTGGCACGGGTGCCGTCGCTCAAACCGACCTTGGCCTCGTTCCGGAAACGGTTGAATTTCAGCACACCGTCAACGTAGTAACCGGTGTCGCGGTCCATCCACGTCACATAGGGCCCGAAGTAGTAACTCTTGACCGTGCCCGAGGTGCCATGTTCAAGACTCAGATCGGACTCACTAAAGCCCACCATCACGCCCCCCAGTACATCGCTGTCATTGAGTCGGGCGTCGGCCCCGAGGGAAAGCCCTTGCTGGTTCTGCTTGTACGCCACACCGGAACTTTCGGACACGTTGTACTGGTTGCCATAGGTGCGTACCCAGGCGCCCGACTGGCCACCGTTGAACCGCAACTCACCCATGCGGCTGCGCAATGAGCTGGCTTCGCCGTACAACAGGGTAATCGGAGAATTGAACAAGGCCAGTACCGCACTGGCGCCGGGGCTGATCACCTGGGTGGTCGGGTCGAGGAACCATTCCGTACCGCCCGTTCCACCTTGTCGTTGGGCCAGGTCATAGGACCAGGCACCGAGATCCACTCGCCCGCCCGTCAAAGCAAATTGCGCATCACCAGCGGCGGTGCGCACCAGAGTCAGTTGCTGCGGATTCACGGCATCCAGACCGGACGCCGCCACCAGCAACCCGAACGACCCGGTCGCCACACCTGTGACATTGAGCAAGTCATGCTGGCCCGTGGCGAAGTTGCCCTTCATCGCGAAGGTGCTGGAACCGTCCGGCGAACCGGCGAGCGTACCGACGTTCAATTGGTAGAAGGTATTCGGTACATCCTGCGCACCAAAGCGAACCGTCCCACCACTCATCGCGAGAGTTCCTACGGTGTCGTTGCCCGTCAGGGTCCAGATCGAACCGCTGTTGACGGTCACGCCATCGACCTTGTCGAGACGGCCGGTAAACTGCGAACTGTTCTGCAGGGTGACGTTGGCGGTCGAACCGTTTTCGACCAGCACATCGCCGGTCATCCGGCCTTGATCGAAGGTCAGGTTGCCGGTGCTGTTGCCGGCAATGTTGATATTGCCTTCCAGCGTACTGCCCTCCACGGACATGAT
This sequence comes from Pseudomonas sp. m6p, assembly GCF_055760375.1. Taxonomy (NCBI): domain Bacteria; kingdom Pseudomonadati; phylum Pseudomonadota; class Gammaproteobacteria; order Pseudomonadales; family Pseudomonadaceae; genus Pseudomonas; species Pseudomonas sp. m6p. The sequence goes on along the minus strand of NZ_CM147084.1, from coordinate 859,240 downwards.
CACGGTCGAGGCATCCTGTACGTCAAGCAGCACACTATTGCCGGCAAGCAGTTGGGTTCCGTTCAGCACGCGTATCTGCGCATTGACTCCAGAATTCGCGAGGATCGCTGCCCCGCTGAGTCCTTGCACCAGGACATGGTCCAGAGACACATTGGCACCATTGCCGACCCCACCGAGATCCGGACGCAACCGGATACCGTTCATGCCCCCCGTCATGCTGCCCCCCACCGCCCGGACCTCTGCACCGAAGGCGTTCAGACCCACACCGCTTGCCCCAGTGGCGCTCAGGTGGGTATCGGTCAGTTGAATATCACTGCCGCCACTGGTTTCGATCCCCGACGTCTGGCCAGTGATCCGACTGCCGCTGATCACAGCGGTTGAACCGGTGGTGGTACCACTGTTACGTCCGATGAACATGCCCATGCGCGAGCCCGTCACCGTGGCATCAGACACATTGGCAGCGGCGTTGCTGACGGCAATGCCCGCGCTGCCAAGCCTGCCCGAATAAGTCCCGCCCAAGGCATTGAACTGCGCTCCCGAGTTGATCGATACCTCAAAAGTACTCGCACCACTGGCGTTCAATACGCCGCCATCGCGGGCAATGTAATTATCCGGCGCAGTGTTCTGATCGATATTCTGCGTTTGCCCTGCTCCAACCGACGTCAAGGCAAAAACAAGAGGGCTGGTAGAGAAAACTGGCACCAGGGACAACCATGCCAGACGTGTTCCTGACCACGTTGACAAAAACAGACATGTACGACAACCCATATGACCTCCTTACCACTTTTCGAGGGAAATACTTGCGCTGAATTACCAGCAAAACTGCGGGGCAATGTACAAGAAGCCCATCATCATTTCTGTAGGAATAATCCTGAACTTGATAGAGATTAATACCCGGTACACGGACAGACAGAAGGAGGGAAGCGCAATACACGCCCCCCCTTCAAAAGACACGTTTACGCGCCTGTGGATCCGTCACAATATTTACCGTCGAAATCCGCGACAACGACCCTGACCGCTTGTTCTGCAGAGGAATGAGTGTCCCCATCGATCACCGTTGAATATACAATTTTGCCATTCCCGTCCTTGATCGGGCGAAGTGCATCAGCGAATGGCAAGTAAACTTCGAACCCATTTAAATGTTCACTGCCCTGCAATTGCTTCTCGAACGTATAATCCTCAATATCAGGCGCTCCCGGCTCAAGCTTGCTTCGCGACCAGACAAAATCCAATTTCATGTCTGCTACAAGAGAGCCACCACCAGCGACCCGGACAACTGCAGCCGACCCAATGACGGGTATATCCCGAAGCGAATTGCAATTCAGATACACGATGCCCCCCGGATTGGTATAAAGATGCTGGATGACCGGAGCAGGCAAGGACACGGGATATATAGCGACTTTGACTGGGGTAGGCAGGGATGGATTTTCATTTTCACCATTGGCCGGATTGGTAATCACATAACGAGCTGTTTTCCTGCCGTTTTTGGTTGCTTCAAACACCTCCGATTTAAGTGTGAGTGGGACCTTGAAATCAGGATCTTCCAATCCAGTTACTGTATACACACCTTCGGGTGCGGCAACTTTCTGGCCTTCCCAGACCAGGGTGATAACATCGGTGGCCTTGAGCCCAGTTGGAAGATCCAGATCTATATCGACATCAGTGCCAATGTCGTCTTCCACCAATTCATCATCTTTGCTTGAGCCCTTGACTACCAGTTCGCCCAGGTTCGGGTTGCCCAAATCCGGGTCGGGTTGCGGATTAGACGGGCCGGGGATAGTAAAATCAATGTCGACTGTCACCCCTGTTGGTCCCGGGAATTCCTTGCCATTGCGAACGATTGCGTAAGTCACCGTTGCCTCCCGAGGTCCGTCGCCACCGAGCGCCACATCCGCAAAAGGAACGCTGACGATCACTTCACTCGTGCCGTCGGTAGGTATGCCAGTCTGAGGTTTTCCATCGAAAGTGACCACGGCCTTGTCAGTTGGCAAGCCATTGTCAAATGTTGGAATAACCACATCCAGAACAGGGTAGGCATCCTTCAGATCGGTTACACCGTCATCGTTCACTGGTACCTCTGGTGGCTGCAAACCGCTGGGTCTTGGTGTCAGTTCCACGGTGAATTTAAATGGTTCGCCATCCTTCCCGACATTTCCTACCCGATCTTGATACACACAGTAAAAATTAAACTCCCCTTCACCCACACCCTTAATCAGACTCGTAGGAATATTCATTAGGATAGGAGAAGTAGAGTCCTCCTCAACTATAAAAGTATCAACAAGAATACCTTCCTTCAGACGTCCATAATAACCACGATAAATATCACCCTGTGCGACATCATCGGGTGCAGGCACTGTCATAGTTATATACTCGCCTGCATCAAGAATTTCACGCGTCAACACCCCATCAATTACTTCGTCGGGCGGTGTCGCAACGCCACCCGGGTTACCATGGTTGGGCGGTACGTTGTCAATATAAAACAGCGACTCGTCAGATATATTTTGGACACCACCATAATCAACTATATATTTCATCCTGAATGGACCAGGGGTTGCAGTATGAAGCCCTGGCAAGATCATTTTAAAATCAACATTTGGAAACGGCACTTGTTTATACTCTGTTAACTTCTCGTCTCCCTTGAACAACGCAATCCATAATTCTTCTGGCTTTGAACCTTCAGGTCCTTGCACATCCTTAACATCCACATCGCAGTCTCTTCCCTGACGAGCCGACTGCAACTTTTTCACGTTATCGCCTGGAAGTGCCGGCAATAAATTTTCAACTTCCGGCGGTATGCCCGCCCGAGTCCCCAGCGACTGGCGCAACACATACAGTTTTCTACGGGCAGCCTCTGCCTTGGATAACATCTTCAAGTTGTTCATTGCCTGTTCTCCTGATCAAATGGATTCGCCAAGCCATCTGTTCCCACTGCAGATTCCCAGACAGACACCCGGCATTTACTGCTCTTGCACGAAGCGAAACTCGTCAGTTTTCGTTACATAAATCGTTGGTGGGTGAACATATTTCACCGCTGGGCAGGGTGCGATTGATGATCACGAAGTCTGCAAGCGAGTTACCTCGGTCACCATCGCGCTTTTTCAACCGATAATGAACCAGTGCAGAACCTCGATTGACCATGGGTGCAATCAGGGTGTCGTAGTCGTCTACGACTATGTCGACATCCTCCCCGGGCTGGTACGTCGTCAACTCCCTTCTCATTTCTGCGTAAGTACCTTCAATCGGCTGGGTGCCGTTGGGCCCGGCACAACCTTGCCAGACCAGGGTGATGGTATCGCCCTGTTCGATGCGTACATCGGCCCGGACTCTGACTTTGACGCCCTCCCAGAGTCGGGGTCTGGAACAGCAATGAAGCACCCCTTCTTTTCCCGCATCTGGAAAGACCGGCTCTTTCAGATTCGATATCTGCACCCTGACTGGAGTTGGCAGCGACTGCTGCTGATTCACGCCATTACTGGTGGTGTAATAAACGGGCAGTGCCGGATTCTCCTTATCGGTATCGATGACATTCCAGGGCACTGAAAGCCAGATTGTTTTGCCGGCCACATCTGAAGCCTTGACCACATAGCGAGCAACGAAACCGGGGTAGCTTCCCCAATAAAGCTCAAGTACCTGGCCGGCCTGCGGGGCGTCATACAGTTTCAGTTTTACCGTGGCCGGATAACCGTAATCGGCGCTGAGCAAGGTATTGAGGGTGAGGGTTTTTTCTCCATACACCTCAACCAGCGCCAGCTCTGCGTTGAGCAGCGCCGGTGCGTTGGCATGGTCCTGTCCTGCCAGCGTCAAGTCGACGGCAACCAAAGTCGACGGAGAAGGAGGCCCATACGTCGAGCCTTGGCGAATCCGGTAATAGACACTGGCCTGGCGCGGTCCGTCGCCCCTGGCGTGCAAGTTCAACCATGGCACCGGGACAATCGCCGGAAAGTCCGCAGGATCGATTGGAATTTCATCGACCAGAATGTCATCCCAGTAGATGGCAGCGCAGTGTGTAGCGTCTGCAAAGTCGTACTCGGGGATTTCCACGACCACACCGTCACGCGCCTGTTGCCGATCAAGCACTCCCCGGTCGGACAGCGGCACTTTGGGCGGTTGCAGCGCACCCGGTGCGGGCGACAGGTCAACCTCGATCCACGAAAGAATGGAGCGGGGCCCTTCGTTACCGGCCCGGTCCCTCAGATAGTAATAGAGGGCGCGACGACCCGGGCCCCAGACACGAATCTCATCGGCGTACACGGTGATGCGCAGGCGTTTGTCGGCGATATCTTCCGGGCTGAACTCTTGCTCGCGTATCGGCACTTCAGAGTCCGGCGGGCTGGCGTTATCGGTCCAGTAATACTCGGCACGGTCGCCCACTGCTGCATCGATATACCAGGGCACCAGCACACTGACCTCGCCCTCCTGGATGAGATAGGTTTCGGTAACGACTCCGCCCAACTCGGCAGGGAATACCACCGGGCCAGGTGTGTTGCCGAAATTGGGTTTGCTGGTATCGATGGTCAGGGTTTTGCGATCACCTTCGACCGGATTGTTGCCGTACCTGGAAATCCGGATCGCCACCTCGTAAACACCTTCCTTGAGCCGATAACTCGGCACTTTCAGTGTTTGCGGAAAATCAATGGGATCGCTTGTCGGATACCACTTTTCATCGACCATTTGAAAAGCCGCACCTTTAGACATGAATCCCAGCTCGACCAGATCGGCCTCGCCCGGCCCAGGAGCCCCCTGTTGAAAATCCATGAACGTGACGGCCAGATCATCACCCAGTGCCGACAAAGGCAGTAGCCCCCACGGGTCATCGGGATCCAGCACGGCAGGCACCTTCGGCGCGTCGATCTGCACAGCTTCCAGAGTCGCATCGTCAACGGATGCCTGTTCGCCAGGTTCTTTGGACTTCGCCATCTCCGGCCTTCCTTTTCGACAATCACGGCAGCGCGATTTGGGCTGTCTGGGTGACGGCCTCATTTAATGCCGGGTAAAAAGCCCTGCCTACTGTCAGAAATTACAGGTATTGCTACCGCCCGTCGGAAACGACCATGGTATTCGACGCAAAATGCAGTGGCGTTTATCCGAAACGAAGTTCGCGCCCACCTCGTAGCCGTGTAGTCACAGTGTTGTGTCCGACGACAGTCCCCTGTGGGCCGGGATTGCTCGCGAAGGCGTCAGGTCAGACATCAGTGATGTTGAAAGTGCCGGCCTGTTCGCGAGCAAGCCCGCTCCCACAGTTGGAATGCGTGTATTCAGGTGGGGATTGGTCGGCTGGTAGGCCGCCATCGCTGGCAAGCCAGTTCCCACAATTGACCGATTGCATTCAGTCGGGGGATTGCTCGACTGTGAGGCTCGCTCCCACAGGGGAGCTTTGTTGCTCACAAAATGGTGAGCACCATAAATTCAATGTGTGCGAGCCTGCTCGCGAAGTCTGACTCACTGGCAACGCAGTTCTCCAGACAGAAAAAACCCGCCGCCTCGATGATCGGGACGGCGGGTTTTGTCGCTTCAGGCCTTGATCACACCGTGTCCACCTTCAACGAATGATCATTGAGCATGCCGCTGATGATCGTCGCCGTGTCGTGCCCACCGGCTACCACTCCACCTGCCCCTGGCGTTACACCGTAATGACTGGCGAGGTTGACGCCAGCCAGGTCGATGGTCTGGTTCGGCGTGGCGCCGGCCAGGGCGCTGACGTCGATGCTGGTGAGCACCGAGGCGCCGCTGCCCGTGACGGTGAAGTGCAAGTAGTCGTCGAGCGACGCGGTGGTGCCGTTTTCACCTTGCAGCAGTTGTGACAGGTCGAGCTTGTCGGTGCCGGGGGTGAAGTCGGTGATGGTGTCGTGGCCAGTGTTGCCCTTGAGGTACTGGAAGGTGTCCGCTCCCGCTCCACCGGTCAGGGTGTTGTTGCCCATGCCGCCGATCAGCAGGTCATCGCCACCACCACCGTTGAGGATGTCGTTGCCCAGCCCGCCGTTGATCACGTTGTTATTGTTGTCGCCGGTCAGGGTGTCGTTGAAGTTCGAGCCGACCAGGTTTTCGATGTTGCTGATCGTGTCAGTGCCGGCGCCGATGGTGTTTTGCGCACCGAGCAGGCCGAGGTTGACCGTAACCCCGGCGGTGGCATGGGCATAGCTGACCGTGTCGATGCCGGTACCGCCGTCGAGAATGTCGTTGCCCGGACCGCTGTAGAGCAAGTCGTTGCCCGCACCGCCGTGCATCTCGTTGTTGCCGGAACCGGCGGTCAGTACGTCGTTGCCGTCGCCACCATTGAGGAGGTTGTTGCCGCTGCCTGCTACCAGAATGTCATCCCCGGCAGTACCGGTGAGGGTGTGGCCATCCTGATAGGTGATGTTGACGTTGGCGGTGTCGCTGCCGCCATGGTTGTCGTTGGCGGTGTAGGTGCCGTTGAAGTCCGGCGTCACGTCGTGGGCGCCGGCGTAGTTGACCGTCATGGTCAGTTGGTAATTTTCCGCTGCCGTCGGGTTGCTGCCGCTGGTGTTGCTGATGTTAGTCACGTGGATCTGGTACGTACCGTCGGCGCTGGCGGTGATGGTGTCGCCGTCGGCGATGCTGACGAACGCGCCGCCGTTGACCGAGTACTCCATGGTGACGTGGCCGGCCGCCAGGTTGTGATCCAGGTTGAGGGTTTCGCCCTGCTTCAGTTTGACGGTGATCAAGTCCTCATCGTTGGCATTGGCGTTGGTCACCGCACCGAGGTAACCGCTGACCACCAGCACCGCGGTCATCGCGGCGGTGTTCGCCGCGAACGCGTTACGCACGTCGGCCAGGTTCTGGTTGGCCGCCGTGTTGCTGGTGCCGTTGAACGTGATCGCGCCGGTACCGGTGAAGTCCGCGCCCTTGGCCACCCACCCGGTGTTGAAGGTGGTTGGTGAGGCGTTGAGCGTGTCGCCATCCGGGTCGGTGTCGTTGGCCAGCAACAGTTCGCCCGGCACCGTGACGCTGCTCGACAGCACGTTGGTGATGACGTGGTCGTCCACCGCCACTGGTGGCGAGTTGGGGATCACTTTCACGGTCAGCGTCGAGCTGGCGAGGTCGCCGTCATTGTCGCTGAGGGTGAAACCGATGTTCTCGGTGATCACCGTGGTCGTGGTTTTCTGCGAGGTGTAGCTGTAGTCGCCGGTGTCGAGGTTGATTACCAGGGTGCCGCTGTTGTTGGTGGCGATGCTGATCGTGTTGTTCACGGTATTGAACGTACCGTGGTTGGTGCCGCCGCTGGCGGTCAATGAACCCTGGCCGCTGTTGGCGCGCGGGTCATAGGTGTAGGTGGTGCCGTCGACCACGATGGATTTGATGAAGCCGCCATCGGCGCCGAAGGTACCGCCCTCGCCCAGTAGCGAACCGGTGACTGGCGCACCTTCCACAGTGCCCGACAGCACCGAATTGAGCTGATTGAGGTCGGTGACGACCACCGCGTTGGTATCGGTGTGGCTGATACCGTCATAGGCCAGCGGGTCGAGGTTGGCGTTGCTCACACCACTGCCCAGGCCGATGGCGTAGTTCTTGATGCTGTTGGCATCGAGGAAGTTCTTCAGCGCGGTCTCGTCGGCGGTGCCGATTTCCTGGCCGGTGGTCGGTTTGCCATCGGAGAAGAAGTAACCGACGTTCTGCGCCCCGGTGAGTTTGCCGGAGGTATTGAAGGCGGTTTGCATCATCGCCACCGCCGCATCGTAGTTGGTGCCGCCGCCCGCCGAGAGGCCGGCGAGAATCGATTTGGCGGTCGCTACGTCAACCCACACCGAGGTCCTGTCGGTGGCGCTGCTGCTGAAGGTGACGAGTTGCACCTTGACGTCGCCGAGGTCGTCATATTTGTCGAGCAAGGCACTGATCGCCTGTTTCGCCAGATCCAGCCGCGACAGGCCCGGCACGCCGGACGGGTCGACCATGCTGCCGGAAATATCGAGGACGATCAGCAGATTGGAATCGATCTCCACCGCCGCCACCGAGCGGTCCGACGCCACGGCTTTGGGCACGTCATCGACGATGTTGACCACGAGGGTGCTGGTGGTGCTGTTGCCCAGCGCATCGGTGGCTTTGTAGGTGAAACTTTCGCTCAGGGTGTTGGCGCCGTCGTTGGCGTTCGGCGTGGTTTTCGGTGCTGAGGTCAGGGTGTAAGTGTAGGTGCCGTCGGCGTTGAGCTGGATCTGCCCGTAGGTGCCGGTGGCGCTGCCGACCAGGGTATAGGTGATTGCCCCGCTGCCGCCGGTGACCGCACCGACCAGCGTACCGGTGGCGGTTTCGCCGGTGTTGCTCGGGTCGCTGCCGGTGACCGTGCCGGGCGCCAGGTCCTGGCCGTCCTTGGTCAGGTCGAGGGCTTTTTCGTAGACCGTCACGTCCTGATCGACCGACGCAATCAGTTTACTGTCGGCGACATTGATGGTGAGGGTGGTGGTGCTTTCATCACCGTCGCCGTCGCGGATGGTGTAGGTGAACGTGTCGGTGGCGCCCGGTGGGTTCACCGAGTTTGGATTGCTGTGGTAAATGGCGTTGCCCGCCGCGTCCAGCGTCAGGTAGCCGTAAGTGCCGTTGATGTTGCTGTTGAGGCCGCCGATCGCCGAGCTTGAGGTGTCGCCGCCGGCGCGCACGCCGACCACAGCACCACCCGCCGTTGCGCCGTCCGCACCAGTGACGTCATTGCCCAACACACTGACATTCACCGTACCGCCCTCCACCACCGAGCCGGTGTCGGCCTTGGCGGTCGGCAGGTCATCGATGATGTTGATGTTGATCTGGCCGCTGGCGGTGCTGCCGTCGGTGTCAGTCGCGACCACGTTGAAGTTTTCGGTGAGGCTGTTGGCGCCGTTGCCGGTCGGGTGATTTTCGTTATCCACCAGGGTGTAGCTGTAACTGACCACGCCGGTCGCCGGGTTGTAACCGGTGACGGTGAACGTACTGCCCAGCGGCGACACCACCGATTGCGGGAAGCCTGCGGCGACCCCGTTGGTCACGACGGCAATGCCACCGACAGTGAGGGTTTGCAGGCCATCCAGGGCCGTGACGGTGAACGTACCGCTCTGTGTCAGCGCCGGGGTGTCAGGGCTGGTGCCGTCACTGAGGTTTTTCTCGTAGACGGTGAGTTCGCCGCCATTGACGTCGAGGCCGTTGAGCACCACCGGATCGTCGTTGTTGTGGATGTTCAGCACCAGGTTGGCGGTGCTGGTATCGCCGTCGGCATCGGTGAGCGTGTAGGTGAATGTCTCGGTGCCGTTTCCACCGCCGTGCAGCGCCTTGAAAGCGGCGTCAGCCGGGTTAAGCGTGTAGGTGTAAGTGCCGTTGGCATTGAGCACCAGCGTACCGTAAGTCCCGGTGAACGTACCGGCAGTGATCGGCCCGGCATTCGGTCCGATGGCGACCACGTCCGCGCCTTGCACGTCGTTAGTCAGCACGTTGCCGGTCAGGGTCAGCTGGGTTTCCGAGGCACTGGTGGCGTTGCTGTCGTTGAGGGCTTTGGGCACGTCATCGACGATGCTGACGACGATGGTGCTGGTGACCACATTGCCCAGCGAATCGGTGGCCTGATAGGTGAAGGTTTCAGTCAGGGTATTGGCCCCGTCGTCGGCATGCGGTGTGGTGGTCGCGGGCGAGGTCAGGGTGTAGGTGTAAGTGCCGTTGGGGTTGAGCACGATCTGCCCGTAGTTGCCGGTGGCACTGCCGACCAGCGCATAGCTGATGGCGCCGACCGCACCGGTGACCGAACCGACCAGTGTGCCGGAGGCGGTTTCGCCCGTATTGGTCGGGTCGCTGCCGGTGACCGTACCCGGGGCCAGATCGGCGCCGTCCTTGGTCAGGTCGAGGGCTTTTTCGTAGACGGTGACGTCGGTGTCGCTGGTCGCATACAGCTTGCTGTTGGCGACATCGATGGTGATGGTGGTGGTGCTTTCATCGCCATCGGAATCGCGCACGGTGTAGGTGAACACATCCACCGCACCGGGGCCGTTCACGGCATTAGGGTTGCTGTGATAGACCGCGTTGCCGTTGGCGTCCAGCGTCAGGTAACCGTAGGTGCCATTGATGTTGCTGTTGAGGCCGCCAATGGCCGAGGTCGAGGTGTCGGAGCCGGCGCGCACACCGACCACCGCGCCGGTCACCGCCGGGCCGTCGGCGCCGCCGATGTCATTGTCGAGCACGTTGCCGCTGACGGTGCCGCCCTCCGCCACCGAGGCGGAATCGGCGTGCGCGCTCGGCAGATCATCAATGATGTTGACGTTGATCTGGCCGCTGGCGGTGCTGCCGTCAGTGTCAGTCGCCACCACGTTGAAGTTCTCGGTGATGCTGTTGGCGCCATTGCCGTTCGGATGGGTTTCGTTATCGACCAGGGTGTAGCTGTAGCTGACCACGCCGGTCGCCGGGTTGTAGCCGGTGATGGTCAGCGTGCTGCCCAACGGCGTGACGGTTGATTGCGGGAAACCTGCGGCCACACCACCGGTGACGACGTTGATGCCGCCCACGGTCAGGGTTTGCAGACCGTCGAGCGCGGTCACGGTGAAGGTACCGCTCTGAGTCAGCGCCGATGCATCGGGACTGGTGCCGTCGCTGAGGTTTTTCTCATAGACCGTGAGTTCGCCACCATTCACGTCGAGACCGTTGAGGATCACCGGATCGTCGTTGTTGTGGATCTGCAGGACGAGGTTGGCGGTGCTGGTATCGCCGTCGGAATCAGTGAGGGTGTAGGTGAAATTTTCGGTGCCGTTGCCGCCACCGTGCAGGTTTTTGAAGTCGGCGTCGTTGGTGTTCAGTGTGTAGGTGTAAGTGCCGTCAGTGTGCAGTTCCAGCGTGCCGTAGGTACCGGTAAAAGTCCCGGCAGTCACTGGGCCGGTCGGCACGCGGTCGGCGCCCTGGACGTCGTTGGTCAGGACATTGCCGGTCAGGATCAACTGGCTTTCCGAGGCGGTGCCGGTGTTGCTGTCATCCACGGCTTTAGGCAGATCGTCGACCACATTGACGTCGAGGGTCGCGTTGGCGGTGGTGCCGTTGTCATCCACCACCGTTACGGCAAATTGCTCAGGCAAGGTATTGGCACCGTTGCCGGTTGGATGCGCATCGTTGTGATCGAGGGTGTAGCTGTAGCTGACGACACCGGTTGCTGCGTTGAAACCGGTGATGGTCAACGTGCTGCCCAACGGTGTAGTCACCGATTGCGGGAAGCCAGCAGCCACACCATTAGTCACCACAGCAATGCCGCCGACGGTCAGCGTGGTGACGCCATCCAGAGCGGTGATGGTGAACGTGCCGCTTTGGGTCAGTGCCGAGGAATCCGGCGCGCTGCCGTCGCTGAGGTTTTTCTCGTAGACCGTCAGTTCGCCGCCGTTCACGTCCAGGCCGCTGATGACCACCGGATCGTCGTTGTTGTGAATCTGCAGCACCAGATTCGCAGTGCTGGTGTCACCGTCAGAATCGGTGATGGTGTAGGTGAACGTCTCTGTACCATTTCCACCGCCGTGCAGATTCTTGAAGTCGGCATCGGTCGGGTTGAGCGTGTAGGTGTAAGTGCCGTCGGTGTGCAGCTCCAGGGTGCCATAGGTGCCGGTGAAGGTACCGGCGGTGACCGGGCCGCTCGGTACGCGGTCGGCGCCTTGTACGTCGTTGGTGAGGACGTTGCCGGTCAGCGTGAGGTTAATTTCCGAAGCGGTATTGGCGTTGCTGTCATTCACCGCTTTTGGCAGGTCATCGATGATGTTCACATCGAGGGTCGCATTGGCAGTCGTGCCGTTGTCGTCCACCACGGTGACGGCAAATTGTTCAGGCAGGTTGTTGGCGCCGTTGGTGGTTGGATGGGCGTCGTTGTGGTCGAGGGTGTAGCTGTAGCTGACCACACCGGTCGCTGCGTTGAAACCTGTGATGGTCAGTGTGCTGCCGAGCGGCGTGGTCACCGATTGTGGGAAGCCGGCGGCCACACCATTGGTGACGACCGCGATGCCGCCGACGGTCAGCGTGGTGACGCCGTCCAAAGCGGTAATCGTGAAGGTGCCGCTTTGGGTCAGCGCGGTTGGGTCAGGAGCGCTGCCGGTGCTGAGGTTTTTCTCGTAGACCGTGAGTTCGCCGCCGTTGACGTCGAGACCGTTGAGGACCACCGGATCGTCGTTGTTGTGGATCTGCAGCACCAGATTCGCGGTGCTGGTGTCACCGTCAGAATCGGTGATGGTGTAAGTGAACGTCTCTGTGCCGTTACCGCCGCCGTGCAGATTCTTGAAGTCGGCATCGGTCGGGTTGAGCGTGTAGGTGTAAGTGCCGTCGGTGTGCAGCTCCAGGGTGCCATAGGTGCCGGTGAAGGTACCGGCGGTGACCGGGCCGGTGGGTACGCGGTCGGCGCCTTGTACGTCGTTGGTCAGCACGTTGCCTGTCAGGGTCAGCAGGGTTTCCGAAGCGGTGTTGGCGTTGGAATCGTTCACCGCTTTTGGCAGGTCGTCGATGATGTTCACATCGAGGGTCGCATTGGCAGTCGTGCCGTTGTCGTCCACCACGGTGACGGCAAATTGTTCAGGCAGGTTGTTGGCGCCGTTGGCGGTTGGATGGGCGTCGTTGTGGTCGAGGGTGTAGCTGTAGCTGACCACACCGGTCGCTGCGTTGAAACCTGTGATGGTCAGTGTGCTGCCGAGCGGCGTGGTCACCGATTGTGGGAAGCCGGCGGCCACACCGTTAGTGACGACAGCGATACCGCCGACAGTCAGCGTGGTGACGCCGTCCAAAGCGGTGATGGTGAAGGTGCCGCTTTGGGTCAGTGCGTTGGAATCCGGCTCGCTGCCAGTGCTGAGATTTTTTTCGTAAACAGTCAGCTCGCCGCCCTCGGCGTTCAAGCCATTGATCAGCACCGGATCGTCGTTGTTGTGGATCTGCAGCACCAGATTCGCGGTGCTGGTGTCACCGTCCGAGTCGGTGATGGTGTAAGTGAACGTCTCTGTCCCATTGCCGCCGCCGTGCAAATTCTTGAAGTCGGCATCGGTCGGGTTGAGCGTGTAGGTGTAAGTGCCGTCGGTGTGCAGCTCCAGGGTGCCATAGGTGCCGGTGAACGTACCGGCAGTGACGGGGCCGGTGGGTACGCGGTCAGCGCCTTGTACGTCGTTGGTCAGAACGTTGCCTGTCAGCGTAAGGTTGGTTTCCGAAGCGGTGTTGGCGTTGGAATCGTTCACCGCTTTGGGCAGGTCGTCGATCACGTTCACATCGAGGGTTGCATTGGCAGTCGTGCCGTTGTCGTCCACGACGGTGACGGCGAACTGCTCGGGCAGGTTGTTGGCGCCGTTGGCAGTTGGGTGGGCGTCGTTGTGATCCAGCGTGTAGCTGTAACTCACTACACCGGTCGCTGCGTTGAAACCGGTGATGGTCAGCGTGCTGCCCAACGGAGTAGTGACCGATTGTGGGAAGCCTGCAGCTACGCCATTGGTAACCACGGCGATACCGCCCACGGTCAGGCTCGTTACACCGTCTTGCGCAGTGATGGTGAAGGTGCCGCTCTGAGTCAGTGCATTAGCGTCCGGCGCGCTGCCGGTGCTGAGGTTTTTCTCGTAGACCGTCAGTTCGCCGCCGTTGACGTCGAGACCGTTGAGGACCACCGGATCGTCGTTGTTGTGGATCTGCAGCACCAGATTCGCGGTGCTGGTGTCACCGTCAGAATCGGTGATGGTGTAAGTGAACGTCTCTGTGCCGTTACCGCCACCGTGCAGCGCTTTGAAATCCGCGTCGCTGGTGTTCAGGGTGTAGGTGTACGTGCCATTGGCATTCAACACCAGCGTACCGAAAGTTCCGGTGAAGGTGCCCGCAGTCACAGGCCCGGTGGGCACGCGGTCAGCACCTTGCACATCGTTGGTCAGCACGTTGCCGGTAAGGGTCAGCAGGGTTTCCGACGCGGTATTGGCGTTGCTGTCGCTCACCGCTCTGGGCACGTCGTCGATGATGTTGACGTCGAGCGAGCCGGTGGCGCTGTCGCCATTGCTGTCACCGGCAGTCACGGTGAAATGTTCGCTGAGGCTGTTGGCGCCGTCACCGGCCGGATGGGCGTCATTGCCGTTGAGGGTGTAGCTGTAACTGACGACCCCGGTCGCAGCGTTGTAACCGGTGATGGTCAGGGTGTTGCCCAGTTGCGTGGTGATCGACTGCGGGAAACCCGCCGCCACGCCGCCACTGATCACGCTGATGCCGCCAATGTTCAGACTGCTCAAGCCGTCCGGCGCCGACACCGTGAAGCTGCCGCTCTGAGTCAGCGCGCCGGGGTTGGAGGAGGAGCCGTCGGGCAGGTTGGCTTCGTTGAGGGTCTGCTCGCCCCCCGGCACCGCGAGGCCGCTGAGCGTCACCGGATTGTTGACCGGCGGCGGCACGATCGGCGTGTTGTTGCCATTGTCGATCACCGCGTTATGCCGCTCTTCGGGAAACTCGGGAATGCCATTGAAACCGGCGGTCGGGAAGCCGATGACCGGATCCACTCGTCCACCGACTTCAGTCAGCAACACAAAGCTGTGACCACCGCCCGCCTCGCCCGGCACGCCAGTCGGCGCATTCGGGCCCGCAGCGGTGGCTTCAGCGGCTTTGGTCGGGTCTTCGCCGGCAGCGATGGCTTTCTGAATCTGCTCGACGTCAGTCAGCTGTGCTTCGCTCGGCGTCAGCGCTTCAGGGGAGTCGACATGCACCGCCTGATTGGCCAGCAGTTGCCCGGAAAGGGTCATGCTGCTGTCGCGACCCAAGGTCAGTTCGTGGCCATTTTGCAAATGAATGGCGACAGCGCCTTCTGCGCCGGTGATCACTTGATCGCCGGCAAACAAGCGGTCGCCCTCGACCAAAGCGCGGCGAGTGCCGTCGGTGCCTTGAGCAAAAACCTGACCAATGACTTTAGTGACGATCCCGATGAGCGTTGCCATGTGAAACTCCTCCGCTGCCGAACACCGTCGGCACTGGTTCGCGAAGCACGCCCATGGCTCAAGCGGGTTGCCGGGGTGACGCTCGCACCTCGACAGTTCGTTTCGCAGGTAGCGCAAACAAGGAAAGGTCAGTGCTTTCAAGCACTGCGCAATCCTGATTGATGCCGCAAACCCACTAGCGCTACGTAACGGTGGTGAATCACCCGAGTGACAAAAAACCGTCACCCATCTGCCGCTACGCGTCCCTCCCCTTCAGCATTACTTCGCCGTATGTCGCAAAGTGAATGGAACTTTCCTCAAGCCTCTCCGTGCTCCCTGAAGCGCATAAACAAAGGCTTTCGTCCTGAACAATGTGCCGATTTTGGCCAAGCGCATAAGTTTTTTTCGGCATAAGCCTTATGAAAATTTTTTCTTAGCTACGCTTCAGGATGTTCTTAGCTCTGTTGTTACAAGAGTGAAACGCTTACACCTTAAATTATCGTCAAATATTTGGCGACAGTAACACACCATCAGGACCAGGGAGATGCACCCCATGCGCGTTTTAACCCCCCTTTGCAGCGCGGTTTTGCTGGCCATGGCTTGCACTTCTCAAGCCCAGGCCATGAACCTGACCGAAGCAATTCAGAGCACCATTGCCACCCACCCGGATCTCGCCTCGCGTGTGGACGCCAAACTGTCGGCCGATGAGCAAGTGAAAGTGGCCAAGGGCGGCTTCTATCCGTCCGTCGACTTGAATGCCGCCTACGGGCGCGGCTACAGCGACAACACCAATACCCGGGCTTTCGGTAATCACCACACCGAGATTCTCAATTACACCCAGTCGGAACTGCGACTGCGACAAATGATCTTCGACGGCTTCAACACGGCCAATGAAGTCGAGCGCACCAAGGGCGTGTCCAACTCGCGCGCCTACTACGCGCAAGGCACCGCCCAGGATCTGGCGCTGCGCACCATCGAGGTCTACCTCGAAGTGCTCAAGCGGCGCGAATTGGTGACCCTGGCCAAGAACAACCTGCAAGCGCACCTGCGCGTGAATGATCAGATCGGCCTGCGCACCCAGCGCGGCATCGGCAGTACCGCCGACTCCGATCAATCGGTCGCCCGTAAGGCGCTGGCGCAAAACAACCTCGACACCGCCGAAGTCGATCTGGCCGACGCCGAATCGAACTTCTACGCCGTGGTCGGGCGCATGCCCGATGAACTCGAAGCGCCACCGTCGACTCGCGGCGAGGTTCCCACCAGCCTGCCGGAAGCCCAGCAGAGCATGGTCGAGAACAACCCGTATCTGAAATCCGCGCAGGCGGACGTGCAGTCAGCCGAGAGCCAGTACGAAGTTGCCAAGTCGCCGTTCTATCCTCGATTCGATGCCGAAGCGGCGGTGGGTGCGAACAACAACGTGCAAGGCGATGAGGGCCACGACAACGAATGGCGCGTGGGCGTGATCATGAACTACAACCTGTTCCGTGGCGGCAGCGACAAGGCCCGACTGGCGTCCGATGCGCACCAGATCAACCAGGCGATGGACATTCGTAACAACGCCCTGCGCCAGTTGAACGAGAACATCCACCTGGCGTGGAACGCCATGGTCAACGCGAACAAACAGACCCCGACCGCCCGTGAATACGCCGAGACCACCAAACGCGTGCGCGCGGCGTATCAGGATCAGTTCGGCCTCGGCCAACGCACCCTGCTCGACTTGCTCGACAGTGAAAACGAGCTCTACAACGCCAACCGCCGCTACACCGAAATCCGCTACACCGAGGAATATTCGATGTACCGCGTGCTGGCGAACATGGGCCAGTTGCTGAGCAAGCAACGGGTGGTGCTGCCGGCGGATGCGATCGCGGCGACCGAAGTCAAAAACGAAGCGCGCCTGCCTGAGCTGAAATGAAGTAACCCCTGTAGGAGCTGCCGAAGGCTGCGATCTTTTGATGTTGTTTTTGCAGATCAAGATCAACAGATCGCAGCCTTCGGCAGCTCCTACAGGGAGATGTGTCGATAGTCGAGTCCGTTCAACAGGGGCGATCAATATGACCAGCATGACCGAAGGCGGACACACCGGGATCGATCCGCGGCTGAGCTTCGATGACCCGTTACTCGACGGTCTGTTGATCCTCTGCAAGCTCCACGGCGCGACGGTCAGTCGTGCCAGCCTGAGTGCCGGGCTGCCCCTGAACAAGCAACGCCTGAGCCTGGACCTGCTGCCCCGCGCAGCCGCCCGGGCCGGTTTGCAGGCGCGCCTGTTGCGGCGTGAACTGAAGGATATTTCTGCACTGAATCTGCCGATCCTGTTGCTGCTCAAGGATGGGCGCACCGCCGTCCTGCGGCGTTTTGGCGATGACGGCAAGGCGCTGATCCTGCCCAGCGAAGCCGATGGCGGCGAGCAATGGGTCGAGCGCGAAGAACTGGCCGAGCACTACAGCGGTCAAGCCTTGTTCGCCCGTCCGCGCCACGAACTCGAAGACTTGCGTTCACCGCTGGTGCCACGGGTCCACGCCTGGTTTCGCGACACGCTGAAGCTGTCGAAATGGCTGTACAGCGATGCGATCCTCGCCAGTTTTCTGATCAACCTGCTGGGCCTGATGGTGCCGCTGTTCGTCATGCAGACCTACGACCGCGTGGTACCGAATCAGGCCACCTCGACCCTATGGGTGTTGGCGATCGGCCTGTTGATCGGCACCGGTTTCGAGCTGGTGTTGCGGGTGGTGCGCGCGCACCTGCTGGACACCGCCGGCAAGAAAACCGACGTGATCCTTTCCGCGACTTTATTTGAACGCATCACCGGCATGGCGATGAAGGCCCGGCCGGCGACCATCGGCGGTTTCGCCCAGAGCATTCATGACTTTCAGGGCCTGCGCGAATTCCTCACCGCCGTGACCCTGACCAGCCTGATCGACCTGCCCTTTGTGGTGTTGATGCTGGTGGTGATCGGCCTGCTCGGCGGCTGGCTGGTGGTGATCCCACTGCTGGCATTTCCGATCACGATCATTTTTGCTCTGGCGATTCAGGTGCGCCTGCGCGACACCGTGCAGAAAAGCCTGAGCCTCGGCGCCGAGCGGCAGGCGCTGCTGATCGAAACCCTCGGCGGCCTGGAAACCCTCAAGGCCTGCAGCGCCGAAAGCGAGCGCCAGCACAAATGGGAAAGCACCCACGGCGCCCTCACCCGCCTCGACAGCCATGCGCGCAACCTCTCCGCGCTGGCGACCAACGGCACACTGTTCATCCAACAGTTCTCGGGGATGGCGACGATCGTTGCCGGGGTCTACAGCATCATCGCCGGCAACCTCAGCGTCGGTGCGCTGGTCGCCAGCTACATGCTCGGCAGCCGGGTTCTTGCGCCGCTGGGGCAGATCGCCGGGCTGATCACCCGCTACCAGCAAGCGCAACTGACCATGAAAAGCACCGACGCGCTGATGGGCCTGCCGCAGGAGCGTGACGGCAAGCAGCGGCCACTGGAACGTACACAGCTACAAGGTGCGCTGGACGTCAGTGGCGTGACCTTTCACTACAACGGTCAGAATGCACCGGCGCTGAGCAACGTCAGCTTCAGCATGAAACCCGGCGAGCGGATCGGCATCATCGGTCGCAGCGGCTCGGGCAAAAGCACCCTGGCGCGGCTGTTGATGGGTTTCTATGAACCCGAGGAAGGCCAGTTGCTGCTCGACGGCCTCGACCTGCGGCAACTGGATGTCGCCGACCTGCGCCAGCAGATCGGTTACGTCGCCCACGACCTGCCGCTGCTGGCCGGCAGCCTGCGCGACAACCTGACCCTCGGCGCCCGCTACATCAGCGACTCGCGCATGCTCGAAGTCGCTGAACTGACCGGCGTTACCGAACTGGCGCGACAGCATCCGCAAGGTTTCGACCGGCCGGTGGGCGAGCGCGGACAACTGCTCTCCGGTGGCCAGCGCCAAGCGGTGTTGCTGGCCCGGGCGCTGCTGCTCGACCCGCCGATCATGCTGCTCGACGAACCCACCAGCGCCATGGACAATAGCAGCGAAGACCTGCTGCGCCAGAAGCTGCACGGCTGGGTGCAAGGCAAGACGCTGCTGCTGGTCACCCACCGCACCTCGATGCTGAGCCTGGTGGACCGGCTGCTGGTCCTGGACAACGGCCGGGTCGTCGCCGACGGCCCGAAAGAAGCGGTCATCGATGCACTGCGCAAGGGCCGCGTCGGCTCGGCGGCGGTTTAGATGCGTGAACATAATTTATGGCTCTCACAAAACCTGTGGCGAGGGGATTTATCCCCGATGGGCTGCGCAGCGGCCCCAAAGACTCTGAGGGCGCTTCGCACCCTATCGGGGATAAATCCCCTCACCACAAGTAAGTGTTCCGGGCGACGCATGGGTTGTGCGGTTTGATGTTTCTTAACTGAGGGGTATCGCCCCATGTCTGCATCTTCAGATAGCAAATCACGCAGTTACTTCGACAGTTTCGGCAAAAGCGCCGAAGCCGAGTTCATGCCGGAAACCGCCGGCGCTTCGCTGCAGGATTCGCCGCGCTGGTCGCGGATCACCGTGTGGCTCGCAGCGGCGCTGTTGATCAGTGCGCTGGTCTGGGCCAAGTTCGCCGTGCTTGAAGAAGTGACCATGGGCGAAGGCAAGGCGATTCCGTCAAGCAAGGTCCAGGTGATCCAGAACCTGGAGGGCGGGATCGTCACCGAGATTTTTGTTCGTGAAGGACAGATGGTGAACAAGGGCGACAAGTTGCTGCGCCTGGATGACACACGCTTCCTGTCGAACAAGGGTGAGAGCGAGGCCGATCGTTACGCCCTGACCGCGCAAGTCGAACGCCTTTCCGCCGAAGCCGAGGGCCGTCCGTTCAAACTGTCTGACGAGGTGATCGCCAAGGCGCCACAGGTCGCCGAAGACGAACGGGCACTCTACGACCAGCGCCAACGGCGTCTGGCCAGCGAACAACGCACCCTCACCGAACAGCTGCGGCAGAAGACTCAGGAGCTGGCGGAGTTCCGCTCCAAGCAAGGCCAGTACAGTTCCAGCCTGGCGCTGCTGCAGCAGGAGATGAACATGTCGGCGCCACTGGTCGGCACTGGTGCGG
Organism: Pseudomonas sp. m6p; assembly: GCF_055760375.1. Taxonomy (NCBI): domain Bacteria; kingdom Pseudomonadati; phylum Pseudomonadota; class Gammaproteobacteria; order Pseudomonadales; family Pseudomonadaceae; genus Pseudomonas; species Pseudomonas sp. m6p. The sequence goes on along the minus strand of NZ_CM147084.1, from coordinate 839,312 downwards.
TGTCACCGGTGGAGATCCTGCGACTGAAACGCAGCGCGGTGGAAATTCGCGGCTCACTGAACGCAACGACCTTGGCGATCCCACGGGCGGAATCGGCAATCAACGAGATCAAGAGCAAGATCGACGAATCGGAACAGACCTTCCGCTCCGACGCGGCCAAAGACCTCAATCAGAAACGCACCGACCTGTCGAAAATCACCGCCTCGAGCATCGCCATCGACGACCGCGTCAGCCGCACCACCGTGACCTCGCCGGTGCACGGGGTCATCAAGCAGCTCAAGGTCAACACCATCGGCGGCGTGGTGCAGCCGGGCAGCGACATGGTCGAAATCGTGCCACTGGAGGACAACCTGCTGATCGAAGCCAAGGTGCGTCCGCAAGACGTCGCGTTCCTCCATCCGGGCCAGAAAGCCATGGTCAAGTTCAGTGCCTATGACTACACGATCTACGGCGGGCTGAGCGCAAAACTGGAACTGATCGGTGCCGACACGATTACCGATGACAAGGGCAACAGCTTCTACCTGATTCAGGTGCGCACCGATAAAAACCACTTGGGCGGCGATGTGAAACCGCTGCTGATCATCCCGGGGATGGTGGCGACGGTGGACATTATTACTGGGGAGAAAAGTGTGCTGGATTACCTGCTGAAACCGGTGCTGAAAGCGCGGACCGAGGCGATGCGCGAGCGGTAGAAGTTTCTGGATCTGGTGGTGAATTGACTGGCCTCATCGCTGGCAAGCCAGCTCCCACAGGTTCTGAGGTGCTCACAGATTTTGTGTTCGACACGGACACTGTGGGAGCTGGCTTGCCAGCGATGGGGCCAGCCCAGACATCAACTATCTGTCGCCATGATTGCGCTGAAAAACCTCCGCCCCCATCGCCGCAATCTGCCCCTCGATCAGCGCCTCGAACGGCTTGAGCAACGGCGCAAACGTCATCGGCGCTTCCAGAGTTTCCAGCGCCTGCACAATCGCCTCAATCGTTGACAACGCCCCCGGCCCCGGCGCTTTGCGCAACCGATAGCGCGATACCCCACCCTGCGCCAGCGTCACCCGCGGCAACGCCGCCAGCAGCGGGTTGAGATGAAGCATCTTGCGTGCCTTGCGCCAGGTGCCGTCCGGCACCACCAGCAACAACGGTTGATCGGATTCGCGGTAAGCCTGCAGCGGCTGCGCATCGTCAGCGGGAAACAGCAACCGCGCCTGATATCCCGGCCGATTGAGCAGCGCCGGCAGATCCTCGAATATCTCACCGACAATCAACTCGGCATTGGCCAAACCCAGCGCCGCCAACCGCGCAGTATTCAACGCATGGTTAACCTCGCTCGGATGCTGCAACAGCAGAACGCGGGTGCGGCTGTCGAGGCTCGGGATCAGCGGGCACAGGCAGTGGCTTTGTGGACGCAGGCAGCGCGGACATTGGGGTCTGGACATGGTTCTTATGCCTGATTGAGCTGTGCTTTGAGCAAATCACGGAAGGTCTGAATCAACGGTTCGCGGCTGCGGCCCCGGCGCATGATCATCGAAAACGGCGCCTGATAACCGAAGGTCGCCGGCAGCAACACGCGCAAGTCTCCTTTGTCGGCCCAGGCCTGAGCGTAGTGCTCCGGCAGGTAGCCGATGTAGGCGCCGGACAGCACCAGAATCAGCTGTGCCTCCATACTTTCCACGGTCGCCGCGCTGTGTTTGAAACCGTGGCGCGCCAGTTCCGCCTGACTCCAATAACCACGGCCGACCATGCGTTGCTGGGTGATGACCTGCTCGGGAATCCGCCGCTCGTGGAACAACGGATGGCGGCTGCTGCAATACAGCCAGTGCTGCTCGCGGTACAGCGGCATGTACACCAGGCCGCTCATGCGCGTGGAAAACGCGCCGATGGCCAGATCGAGGCGGTTGTCCTGCACACCGAGTTGCAGTTCGTAGGGGCTCATCACCGACAAGTGCAAATGCACCGCCGGGTGCTCCTGGCTATAAGCGCCGATGGCTTCCGCGAACGGCAAGGCCTTGTCGCTGACGGTGGAGTCGATCACCCCGAGATTGAGCGTACCGCGCAGTTCGCCCTTGAGTGCAGCAGCGTATTGCTCGAAACCTTCAAGTTCGGCCAGCAGGCGCAGGGTTTCCTGATGGAACAGCTCGCCCTTGCTGGTCAGGCTGAACCCGCCCCGTCCGCGATGACACAACACCAGACCAAGCGCCGCTTCGAGCTGGCTCATATAGGTGCTGATCGCCGAGGTCGACAGGTTGAGCTCCTGTTGCGCGTTGGCGAAACCCTGATGCCGGACCACGCTGACGAAGATGCGCAATAGTTTCAGGTCGGGTAAAGCGTTGGCCATCAGGTACTCCACAAACCATTTGAACTCGCCGATCCCTGTAGGAGCTGCCGCAGGCTGCGATCTTTTGATCTTGATTTCTGGCAGCTTTGAAGGCGCCGAAAATCAAAAGATCGCAGCCTGCGGCAGCTCCTACAGGGTGATTCGGCAGCGGGAGAAGTCTAGCTCGGGCATCGCCATTAGTTTAGAAAAATCTGAACTAAGTTTTTGCCCGTAGCGATTCTTCCCCCGCACTACATTTCGCAGAATCGGCCCCACAGCGGCGTCCGAACCTGTGCTCGACGGTGCGCCGACATAAATAAAACAAAGACGATGAGGCCCTACCCGTGGACAAGATTCTTCACCAACCACTGGGCGGCAACGAAATGCCGCGCTTCGGCGGCATCGCCACCATGCTCCGACTCCCCCATGTACCGACCGCTGCCGGCCTGGACGCTGCCTTCGTTGGCGTGCCCCTGGACATCGGTACTTCGCTGCGCCCCGGCACCCGCTTCGGGCCGCGCGACATCCGCACCGAATCGGTGATGATCCGCCCGTACAACATGGCCACCGGCGCCGCGCCGTTCGACTCGCTGTCGGTCGCCGACATCGGTGACGTGGCGATCAACACCTTCAACCTGCTCGACGCCGTGCGCATCATCGAAGAGGCCTACGACAACATCCTCGAGCACAACGTGATCCCGATGACCCTGGGTGGCGACCACACCATCACCCTGCCGATCCTGCGGGCGATTCACAAGAAGCACGGCAAGGTCGGTCTGGTGCACATCGATGCCCACGCTGACGTCAACGATCACATGTTCGGCGAGAAGATCGCCCACGGCACAACCTTCCGTCGCGCCGTCGAAGAAGGTCTTCTGGACTGCGACCGCGTGGTGCAGATTGGTTTGCGCGCGCAGGGTTACACCGCTGACGACTTCAACTGGAGCCGCGATCAGGGCTTCCGCGTCGTACAAGCCGAAGAGTGCTGGCACAAGTCGCTGGCGCCGCTGATGGCCGAAGTGCGCGAGAAAGTCGGCGGCGGCCCGGTGTACCTGAGCTTCGACATCGACGGCATCGACCCTGCCTGGGCGCCAGGTACCGGCACCCCGGAAATCGGGGGTCTGACGACCATTCAGGCGATTGAAATCGTTCGCGGCTGCCAGGGCCTCGACCTGATCGGCTGCGATCTGGTAGAAGTTTCGCCCGCTTACGACACCACCGGCAACACCTCGCTGCTGGCCGCCAACCTGCTGTACGAAATGCTCTGCGTACTGCCTGGCGTGGTCCACCGCTGAGGGTTCGGCCATGAACGAACGTGATCAGGTGTTGAAAGCGGCTGCCGATCTGGTGTCCGCCTTCGCGCGTAACGATCGCGAAGCTTATTTCGGCGCGTTCAGCGCCGACGCAAGCTTCGTGTTTTACACCCTCGAACAGCCGCTGCTGTCGCGCGATGCCTATCAGGCGTTGTGGGACACCTGGCGCGCCGAGGATGGCTTTGAAGTGCTGTCGTGCACTTCGAGCAACGCCTTCGTCAGCCTGCAAGGTGACGTGGCGGTGTTTATCCATGACGTGGCCACCGAGCTGCGCATGCAAGGGGAGCAACATTTCAGCCAGGAGCGCGAGACGATTGTTTTCCGCAAACAAACGTCGAGCCTAGAACAACAAGGCCATTGGCTGGCCTGCCACGAACATTTGTCCGCAATGCCGGAAGGGCTGCCATCCCCTTAGCCAAACAGGTGACGCTCACGCACGATGAGCGCGCCTTTATGATCGGAGCAGATCATGAATAACAACAACAACGACCAAAGCCTTACGCAAATTGAAACCCACGGGGTCGAACAGATCCCGGACCACGAACGCACCGCAGGCCCGACGGACTTGTTCCGGATGATCTTCGGTGGTTCCAATACCTTTGCCACCGCCGTGCTCGGCAGTTTCCCGGTACTGTTCGGCCTGTCGTTTCAGGCCGGTGTCTGGGCGATTGTGCTGGGCGTGCTGCTCGGCTCGCTGATCCTCGCACCGATGGGCCTGTTCGGCCCGATCAACGGCACCAACAATGCCGTGTCCTCCGGCGCCCACTTCGGCGTGCACGGGCGGATCGTCGGTTCGTTCCTGTCGCTGTTGACCGCCATCGCGTTTTTCTCGCTCTCGGTGTGGAGTTCGGGCGATGCATTGATCGGCGGGGCGAAACGCCTGATCGGTCTGCCGGAAACCGACCTGACCCTGGGCCTGGCCTACGGTCTGTTCGCGATTCTGGTGCTGACCGTGTGCATCTACGGCTTCCGCTTTCTGCTGTGGGTGAACAAGATCGCGGTGTGGAGCGCCAGTCTGTTGTTCCTGCTGGGCATGTTCGCCTTCGCCGGTCCTTTCGATGTCAACTACGCCGGTACGGTGAACCTCGGGCAACCGGGCTTCTGGGCGGCGTTCATCGGCGCGGCGCTGGTGGCGATGAGCAACCCGATCTCGTTCGGTGCGTTCCTCGGCGACTGGTCGCGCTACATCCCGCGTGACACCTCCAAGCAGCGAATCATGGCCGCCGTGGTGCTGTCGCAGATCGCCACGTTCATCCCGTTCCTGTTCGGCCTGAGCACCGCGACCATCGTCGCGATCAAGGCGCCGGACTACATCGCGGCGAACAATTATGTGGGTGGTCTGCTGGCGGTATCGCCGAGCTGGTTCTTCCTGCCGGTGTGCCTGATTGCGGTGATCGGCGGTATGTCCACCGGCACCACCTCGCTGTATGGCACCGGGCTGGACATGTCCAGCGTGTTCCCACGGGTGCTGTCGCGGGTCAAGGCAACGTTGCTGATCGGCGTGCTGTCGATTGCCTTCATCTTCATCGGACGCTTCGCGGCGAACCTGGTGCAGAGCGTGTCGACCTTCGCCGTGCTGATCATCACCTGCACTACCCCGTGGATGGTGATCATGATTATCGGCCTGCTGGTGCGTCGCGGCTTCTACTGCCCGGATGACCTGCAAGTGTTCACTCGCGGCGAGCAAGGCGGACGCTACTGGTTCAACCACGGCTGGAACTGGCGTGGCCTGGGTGCATGGATCCCGAGCGCGGCGGTCGGCCTGTGCTTCGTCAACCTGCCGGGGCAGTTCGTCGGCCCGCTGGGTGAAATGGCCGGTGGTATCGACATCAGCCTGCCGGTAACGCTGGGTCTGGCGTCGGTGGTGTACCTGACGTTGCTGAGCCTGTTCCCGGAACCGCGGGAGGTGTTTGGACCGCAGGATGTGCGCAGCCAAGGCGCGGCGGCGCAAGCAAAATCGGCACTGCGCCAAGCGGCCTGATTCACACAGAAAATTTGAAGGATTGGAGTTCTTGTGGCGAGGGAGCTTGCTCCCGCTCGACTGCGCAGCAGTCGCAATGAAGCTGTTGGGGCCGCTTCGCAGCCCAGCGGGAGCAAGCTCCCTCGCCACAGAGAGGCATTCGATTCAGCGTTCCACATAAAAAAGACAATCGGAGACACGCCATCATGGCTTTGGATTTATTCGTCGTCCTCATCTACGCCGCCGGCATGCTGTTGCTCGGCTACTACGGCATGCGCAAGGCCAAGACCAACGAGGACTTTCTCGTTGCCGGGCGTAACCTGGGCCCGAGCCTGTACATGGGCACCATGGCCGCGACCGTGCTCGGTGGCGCGTCCACCGTCGGCACCGTGCGCTTGGGTTACGTGCACGGGATCTCCGGTTTCTGGCTGTGCGCGGCACTGGGTTGCGGCATCGTCGCGCTGAACCTGTTCCTCGCCAAACCGCTGTTGAAACTGAAGATCTACACCGTTACCCAAGTCCTGGAAAAACGCTACAACCCGATGGCCCGCTCGGCGAGCGCGGCGATCATGCTGGCCTACGCGCTGATGATCGGCGTGACCTCGATCCTCGCCATCGGCACCGTGCTGCAAGTGCTGTTCGGCCTGCCCTTCTGGATCTCGGTATTGCTCGGCGGTGGCGTGGTGGTGATCTACTCGGCGATCGGCGGCATGTGGTCGCTGACCCTGACCGACATCGTCCAGTTCATCATCAAGACCGTGGGCCTGATGTTCATCCTGTTGCCGATCTGCCTGTACCGCGTCGGTGGCTGGGACGAACTGGTGCTGAAGCTGCCGGCAGCGGCGTTCAACTTCACCACCATCGGCTGGGACACGATCATCACCTACTTCATGATCTACTTCTTCGGCATCCTGATCGGTCAGGACATCTGGCAACGGGTGTTCACCGTCAAGACCGCCAAAGTCGCGCAGTACGCCGGCAGCATCGCCGGTATCTACTGCATCCTCTACGGGCTGGCCTGCGCGCTGATCGGCATGGCTGCGCACGTGCTGATCCCGGATCTGGACAACGTCAACAACGCCTTTGCCGCCATCGTCAAACTGTCGCTGCCGGACGGCATCCGTGGTCTGGTGATCGCTGCTGCTCTGGCGGCGATGATGTCCACCGCCAGCGCTGGCCTGCTCGCCGCGGCCACCACCCTGACCGAAGACCTGCTGCCGAAGCTGCGCGGCGGCAAACAGTCGAGCTTAGGCGTCAACCGTCTGTTCACTCTGCTCACCGGTGTCGTGGTGCTCGGCATCGCGCTGGTGGTGAACGACGTGATCAGCGCCCTGACCCTGGCCTACAACCTGCTGGTCGGCGGCATGCTGATTCCGCTGATCGGCGCGATCTTCTGGAAACGTGCGACCACCGCCGGCGCCATTGCCAGCATGGGCCTGGGTTTCGCCACCGCGCTGCTGTTCATGTTCAAGGACGGTCTGGATGCGAACACGCCGATCTACTACAGCCTGGCTGTGGGCCTGGTGAGTTTTGTGGTGGTCAGCCTGGTCTCCCCTCGCCCGGCGACGGTGGCGAGTGCGATCTAAGCTTTACGTAACGACTTGATGCTTTCTTCGACGGGTGTGGCGTCGGTTGCCACACCCGTTTTTTTACGTCTGGAGAAATGGTTTATGAAGATCGTTTCGCGCGATCAGTGGTTCGAAGTTCTGAATTTGAGCGATGGCATTCGCCTGATTCACGAGCCGTATATTCGCCCGTTCTACCGCTGCAACCTCTGGCACATCCAGGGCCGCGACAGGGATCTGCTGCTCGACAGCGGTTCGGGACTGGTCAGCCTGCGCGAACAGTTGCCCTGGCTGACTGAACGGCCGCTGGTGGCCGTCGCCAGCCACTGCCATTTCGACCACATCGCCGGGCATCACGAATTCGCCGAGCGCCTGGTGCATCGCGCCGAAGCTGACATCCTCGCCGCGCCGGACGGCGAGAACGATTTGAGCCGGGCCTTTGTCGGCGACGACATGTTCGAGGCGCATCCGGACTGTCCGCTGTGCTACGCCGAATACCGGGTGAAGGCCGCGCCGGCCACCGGGTTTGTCGAGGATGGCGATGTGCTGGATCTGGGCAATCGCACCTTGCAGGTGCTGCACACGCCGGGGCATTCACCGGGCGGCATCAGCCTGTATGAAGCGGCGACCGAAACCTTGTTCAGCGGCGACATCATCTACGACGGGCCGCTGATCGAAGACGCCTACCACTCCAATCTGGAGGATTACGCCGCCAGCCTGCGGCGCTTGCAGGTGCTGCCGATCCGCACCGTGCATGGCGGGCATTTCGGCAGTTTTTCCGGCGGGCATTTACGTTCGATGATTGACCAATGGCTGCGCGGGCACGCTTGAGGCCTGAAGTTTGAGCTCCACCACAAAAGCAAAAGATCGCAGCCTTCGGCAGCTCCTACAGGAAACACATTCCCTGTAGGAGCTGGCGAAGGCTGCGATCTTTTGATCTTTTATTTGAGCACTACCGCCGGCGAGGCTGACGCCGGCGCTGTTCGTCATCGGTGCGGATCGGTACGGGTTGCAGAGGCGGTTCGATCAAGCCGAGGGCTACACCCAAATCGTGCAGCCAGTTCTGAATTTTCTCTTTCATCGTCATGCCCCCTTCAGGGTAGTGCTGAGCGGCCGGAATTCTGAGGCCGCTTCGCACTGATAATAGTCCGAAGTCCTACGCAATGCTCGGCCAAATCCGCAATGATCTGTTACTGAATTGAACAGAATTACGATGGGTTGGTTCACGCCGTGTGCCGGGGTTCACTCGATGCCACGGGATAGAGCGCTTGCTGCTGCTCAATCCAGGCATTGAGGTTGGCCCCGACCATGCCCTTGCGCCACATGAGCCACGTTGTCGCACTGGCGAACGGCTCGACCAACGGGTGCACCGCGACGCTTTCACGCCCCGGCAGACTGGCGAGCATCGACTCCGACATCAGCGCCACACCGCTGCCGGCAATCACGCAGGCAAGCATGCCCTGATAGGACTCGATCTCCATCGCCCGGCCCATCGCCGCCTGATAGTGGACAAACCACGCTTCCAGCCGGGCGCGGTAGGCGCAGCCATGGCGGAAGGTAAACACCGCCCTGCCCTCGACGTCCTTGGCGCTGCGGATCGGCGGATGATCGGCCTCGCTGATCAGCACCAGACGCTCCTCACACAGCGGCACGCCGTCGATCCCGGCCAATTGCGGCGGACCGTCCACCAGCGCCGCATCAAGACGCCCGGAGACGAGGCCTTCGAGTAACTCGCCGCTGGGCCCGGATTGCACTTGCAGGTTCACCGCCGGGTATTGCTTGTGATAACGCGCCAGCAACGCCGGCAAATGGATCGCCGCGGTGCTGTACAGCGTGCCGAGGACAAAATCCCCGGCCGGTTGCCCGCCCATCACCGCCGCACTCGCCTGATCGCGCAGGGCAAACAGCTTGCCGGTGTAGTCCAGCAGGACTTTTCCCGCAGGGGACAACTGCAAACGCTGACGCTCACGGACGAAAAGTTCGACGCCCAATTGCTCTTCCAGCTGTTTGAGCCGGGTCGACAGGTTGGACGGCACCCGGTGCAGACGCTCGGCGGCGCGGGTGATCGAACCTTCCTCGGCCACTGCCTGAAAGATCCGCAATTGGCTGAACTCCACAAACCTTCTCCATAACAGAACAAGTTTCTCACTATTATTCAATTTTAAAGAAAGTCAATCGGTTCTAGCCTGACGGTCATTGCTCCTCTAAAGGAATCCTGACCATGTCGCCACTGATTCGCTTATCCGCCTGTTTCATCGCCCTGATGATGGCCATGGGCATCGGGCGTTTCGCCCTCACCCCGCAACTGCCGCACCTGCTCAGCGAAGGTCAGGTCGACCTGACGGCCGCCGGTCTGATTGCCGCGGCCAACTACCTCGGCTATCTGTTGGGCGCGGTGGATGCGATGTTCGCCCATCGTCCGCCGCAAGTGCAGCGGCGTTTGCATGGCGGTTTGTGGTTGTGCGTGGTGCTGACGCTGGCATCGTTCTGGGCCAACGGTTTCTGGGCGCATTTGCTGCTGCGCTTCGGCACCGGAGTGGCGAGTGCCTGGGTGCTGGTGATGATTACGGCGCTGAGTCAGCCCTTGGCAGCGGCGGCAGGCCGGCCACGGCTGGGTGCGCTGGTATTTGCCGGCCCCGGACTGGGAATTTTTCTGACCGGGTTGCTGGCACTGTTCTCACATCTGCTGAACCAGACCTCTGCCACGTTGTGGCTGATCTATGCCGGCGTGGCGATGCTGATGCTGCTGGGGATCGTGCGAATCCTGCCGCAACCGGGCACCCACACGCCGGTCGCCACCCTCAATGCCAGTCACTCGAATCGCGGCATCCCGCGACTGGCAGTGGTGTATGCGCTGTATGGCGTGGGTTACATCATCCCGGCCACATTCCTTTCGCAAATGGCCAACGCGCAGTTTCACGGGCAATGGCAGGCCGATCTGTTCTGGCCGTGCTTCGGCCTTGGCGCGGCCATCGGCGTGTTGCTGGTGAGCCTGCGACGCCACGACCCGAACACCACACGGCACTGGCTGACCGCCACCCTGTGGTTGCAAGCGCTCGGGGTCTTTGCCTGTCTGTTGGGCAGCGGTTATGGCCTGGCGCTGGGGGTGGTGTTGTGCGGCATGCCGTTCCTCGCTTGCATGCAACTGGTGATGCAACGCTCGCGGGAACTGGCGCCGCACAGCACCCAGCGCAACGCCGGGCTGCTGACGGCGTGCTTTGCCGTCGGCCAGCTCAGCGGCCCGCTGCTGGCGGCGCTGAGCAGCCATTTCAGCGGCGGCTTGCAACCGGCGCTGGTGATCGCCGGCAGCGGTCTGCTGATTGCCGGTGGGCTGGCCTTGCAGTCAGTCAGCGCTGGCCGAGGGCTTGGCGCAAACGCCGACGCACCCACTGCTCAGCGCTGACAAAAGTGATGCCCAGCAACACCAGTACCGCGCCGATGACGAAGTTCACGCTCAATTCTTCACCGAGCAGTAGCACGCCGAAGGTGACGCCGAACAGCGGCGTCATGAACGAAAACACCGCCAGATTGGCCGCCAGATAGCGGCGCAGCAGCCAGAACCAGGTCAGGTAACTGAAAAACGACACCACCAGACCCTGAAACAACACGCTGGCCACCGCCACGGGGGTCAGGCTGACGTGGCTGATCTGGCCGCTGAACAACGCGATCAACAACAGTCCAGCGAAGCCGACGATCAACTGATAGAACAGGGTCAGCGTCACTGGCGCCTCTGACAGACGCGAGGCGCGCACCACCACGGTGGTCGCGCCCCAGCAGGCGCCGGCAATGACACCGAACGCATCGCCCAGCAGCATGCGCCGGTCGAGGTTGTCCCACGACACGCCGCCGGCGAAGGCTATCGCGATGCCGACGAACGCTAGCAGAATCCCCAGCCACTGCAGCGGGCGCAGGCGCTCGCTGGCCAACAGGAAATGCACGCCCAGCGCGGTGAAAATCGGCGCGGTGTAGAGGAACACCGACATGTGCGCGGCGGTGGTCAGCTGCAGACCTTCGGCGATGAAGAAGAACTCCAGACCGAACAACGCACCGGCCAGCAGTCCGCCGCGCCAGGTGTTGCTCACCTGATCCCAACCGCCCTTCCAGCACAGCAGCAGGCCCACAAGCAGCGCAGAAATACCCGAGCGCCCGGCGGCTTGCATCACCGGCGCGATGTCCGGCGCGGCCCACTTGATCATCACTTGCTGCACGCCCCAGATCAGGCAGAGGCCGATCATCACCTGCAAGGCAAACCCGTCGGCATTGCGCCGCTCGACACTCACCGCAACACCTCGAAAACACACAACATGGCAGCCGTCCACTGGTCGAAAATCTGTGTCGGGGATTATCAATCAGTCGGGCAAAAAAAGCCGTCTGAAAAAGACTTTGTCTGAGTCAGTAACGTCAGCGGTGTATGCCTGTCGGCTGCGCCGCCATTCGCTGGCAAGCCAGCTCCCACAATGACCGGGTTGCTCACTGATTCTTGGTTCGCCACAAAACGCTGTGGGAGTCTGGCTTGCCAGCGATGACGTCAGTTCGATCAACGCAGATCAGGGAGCTGAACTCAATAGTCGTTTCGTCACCAATAAACCAACCGAGCAGGCAACAGCCGTGGCAAACGTCCCCCACGCCCAATCCATCAAACTCACCTGAACCGACCACCCACGCAACGTTGCCCAATTGGTCAGGTCATACGTGCCATACGCCACCAGCCCCAACAACGCGCCCATTCGTGCAGCCCGTTGCCAGTTCAGCGCCGGCAACACCACAAACTGCACGCAACCAACAACGTACAGGCAATAAAAAACCGCTGCCGGAACCAGCAGCGGTTTTTCGAGCATCAGCGAACCGAGCAGCTCGCGGTAGGTGGGCGCCATCAATACGCCGAGCCAGATACCGTCGAGCAACAGAAACGCCAGCAGTGTGGCGCCATAGGCAATCAACGCTTTCTTCATCTGCAAACCCTCATGTAGGAGCTGCCGCAGGCTGCGATCTTTTGCCTTTGAAGATCGAAAGATCGCAGCCTGCGGCAGCTCCTACATGGGGCCGACGGTCACTCAGGTTAGTTCAATGCGATCAGCATGAATGACGATCTTGCCTTCCTTGTACAGCGAACCGATGGCCTTCTTGAAGTTGCCCTTGCTGACACCGAACAGGCTGCTGATCAACGCCGGATCGCTCTTGTCGCTGACGGCCAGCGTGCCATTGTTTTCGCGCAACTTGGCGAGGATTTTCGAGCTGAGGCTGCTCGCCGCTTCCTGACCTACCGGTTGCAGGCTTAGGCTGATCTTGCCGTCGGCGCGCACTTCCTTGATGAAACCCTTCTCGCGCATGCCGGAGCGCATGAACTTGAAGATTTCATTCTTGTGGATCAAGCCCCAATGCTTGTTGTTGATGATCGCCTTGAAGCCCATGTCGGTGGCTTCAGCCACCAGCAGATCAACTTCCTGACCGGCGCTGTAGTTGGCCGGGGTCTTGTCGAGGTAGCGATCCAGACGTGCGGTCGCGGTGATGCGGCGCGTGTGTTTATCGAGGTACACGTGCACCACGCAGTACTCGCCAGCGGTCATCTGCCGCTTTTCTTCGGAGTACGGCAGCAACAGATCCTTCGGCAGGCCCCAATCGAGGAAGACACCAATGCTGTTGACTTCAACTACTTTCAGACTGGCAAATTCACCGACCTGAACTTTTGGTTTTTCAGTGGTAGCGAGAAGTTTGTCTTCGCTGTCCAGATAAATAAATACGTTGAGCCAGTCTTCATCTTCGCTGGGAATATCTTTAGGGATATAACGGTTGGGCAAAAGAATTTCGCCGTCAGCACCGCCGTCCAGATATAAACCGAAGTTAGTGTGTTTAACCACTTGCAAACTGTTGTAACGCCCGACTAAAGCCATTTTCCAAAACCCTCATTGCGTGGCGGCATTCTACCCGGTTTTGCCGGTCTCGTTCGCCGAGCGAGCAGCCTGGCGAAGAAAATCCGCGGGGCACCTTGATTTTCCTGGGTTTGGCGCAAGCGACTCGCCATTCGTCAGGCCAGTGCGGCACCTCACGCAGCGTTTCACGGCTTACCTTTTGCGTAATGAGCAATAAATGTTGTTATTTAAAACAGTGGCTTAGGCGGATATTTCGAATAATTAAGCGAGAATAATCGACCCGCACACTCAGTTATTCCCGGGGATATTTATCAAGCAATTGTCAAGTTATTCCTGTACGATGCCTGGCCGAGTTACTTTTCTACAGGTTAATGGCCGCCATGCGTGTAAAAGCATCCACCAGCAAAGCAAAGCCAGCTCCAGCCGTTGAAACCAGCGAATCGATCAATGATCAAATCGCAGCGTTCCTCAAGTCCGGCGGCGAAATCCAGCAAATTGCCAAAGGCGTCAGCGGCCAGACGTTCGGCCCGTCCAAGCAGATCAGCCTGGGCAAGAAGTAACACCCGGTAAAACACCCGTCCTGAGACGCTTTGAGCTTCGAAGCGTCTGGACAGGCACCCGCGCAACACCCTCACTTCTGTTTAATCAATCTTTTGAAAATCGACGAACGGCCATCATTGCCGAGCATTCGCCGGTATCCTTGCACGCGTCTGGATCAAGCGTTTCAGCAGGCTCAGCCCTGCCCTCGCTGTTCATGGAGTGACGCATGCTCAAATCAAATTCCTGTTTATTGCTTGTGGGCCTACTGGCCTGGTCATCGGTGCACGCGCAGATTTTCCAGCGCGAGCTAGGCGACTTCGACCTCAAACTCGGCACCACGCCCAGCCGCAGCATGGCCCAAGGTCTGGTCAAGCCGGCGGCCGTCGGCTCGTTCCACGGCGGCCTCGATCTGAGCCACGACAGCGGCCTGTATGTCGGCCAATACGCGCCGAGTATGGGCCTGACCCCGGGCAAGAACCTGGAAATCGACTCCTACGTCGGCTTCAAACAACCTTTCGATCAGACCCTCGGCTACGAAGTCGGGATGATCCACTACAGCTATCCCAAGGTCGAGACCCTCGACAGTCAGGAGCTGTTCGGCGGCCTGACCCTGCTCGGCAGCCGTTTCGGTATAGCCGTCAGCAATGACCCGGACAAACAGAACAACACGCTGTTCGCCGATCTGGGTGGCAATCAGCCGTTCGGCATCGGGATCAGCATGAAATACACCACCCATCAATTGAACACGCCGGTGTCAGTGGACGGTGGTTATGTCAGCAGTTTTACCGATTGGTCAGTGAAATTTTCCCGGCCGTTCATGGGCGTCGATCTCGACCTGATCTACAGCAATTCCAACCTCAGTGGCAGCGATTGCTCGGCGTATTCCGGGCACAACAGTCAGTGCGACGGGCTGGTGACGCTCAAGGCAGAGCGCGCATTCTATTGATCGGCTGAACTGCCGGGAGCTTCCTGCGTTCACATGAGAATCAGACGTCAGGCTCTCGCAAGGATTCGCCCATGTCTCGCTGGTTCAAACACCTCGCTACCCTGCTGATCTTCACCCTTGCCCTCGGCGCCTGCAGCCGTGTCGGCCTGGCCTACCGCAACCTCGACGTGATCATCCCGTGGACGCTCGGCGACTACCTGGACATGAACGGCGAGCAAAAAGACTGGTTCAACGAACGGCTCAAGGAGCACCTGAACTGGCACTGCACCACACAATTGCCAGGCTACCTCGATTGGCTGGACCGTTTGCAGAACATGGTTGAAACCAATCAGGTGACCGACGCTGCGCTGCAAGCGCGAACCGCAGAGGCCAAACAGGCCATCGCCGAAACCGCACGCCAGATCACACCGTCGGCCATCGAGTTACTGCAAGGGCTGGACGACAAACAAGTGGCGGAAATGAACGACGCGTTCGCCAAGGATCTGCGCAAACGTGAAAAGGAATACGTTAAACCGCCGCTGGCGCAACAGATTGCCGAACGCGGCGCACGCATGGACAAGCGCCTGACCGACTGGCTGGGTCCGTTGAGCGTGACTCAGGAACAACGGGTAATGGCTTGGTCGACCGCCCTGGGCGATCAGAATACCCAATGGATCGCCAACCGCGCACATTGGCAGCAGCAGTTCAGTAACGCCGTTGCCCAGCGTAAAAGTGCCGAATTCCCACAACGGATCGAGACACTTCTGGTCAATCGCGAGCGTTTATGGACAGCGGATTACCAAAAAGCCTACGCCAACACCGAAGCGCAGGCGCGTTCGCTGGCGGTGGATCTGATGGCCGAGAGTACGCCGCAGCAGCGTCAGCGGTTGTTGAAGAAGATCGAGGGTGTGCGTAAGGACTTCAATGATTTGAAGTGTCTGAAAGCAGTAAAGCAGGAATAGAAGATCAAAAGATCGCAGCCTTCGGCAGCTCCTACAGGGTTATGTGTAGGAGCTGCCGAAGGCTGCGATCTTTTGTTTTCAGGCAATTTGCGCTTTAGAAGCCACCTCATCAAACGTCGCCTCATCCAGCGCATCCACCTGCTCATCCAGCACTTGCCGCGGATGATCATTGCCGGGAATGCTGCTGTCGATCAGGCTCAACAAGCTGGAACCCCGCTGGGTCAGTATGAAATTGTTACCGGTGCTGCCCTCATGATCCGGACGCGGTTCGATGAACCCACGGTCCAGCAGTAACTTCTCGTACTCGCAGGCCACCGTTTTCAGGTGATCCAGATTCTCGATCGGCTCGCCCGCACTGGCTTTCTCTGCTGCGTAGTCCTCGGCATATTTTCGCGGCGCGAAACTTTCGCCTGCACTGTTCTGCACTTCATGCAGCAAGCGTTCAATCAAATCCCAGTTATAAGTCGTCATCCTGATTCAACCTCCGGTGCGCGTGATTTGGGGCACTGTCATAGGTTGTGACCCGAGCGTGCCGCAGCCGTTCAGCTGCATTTTCCGCAGCGAGCGACCGACATGCTGTTTGCGACAACTCTGAACTTTTCGTCGCATCCAGGCCTCCACCCAATAACCCGCCTTAACCGGAACGGAGGCCTGCCCCATGAAAACCCTGCTCAAACTCACCCTCGCCGCCACCCTCGCCTGCGCCCTGCCGGTCTGGGCCTGTACCCCAGAAGAAGCCACCGCCAAACGTGAACAACTGGCCAAGGAAGTGGCCAAGCTCACCGAACAGAATCCGGCCAAGGCCAAGGAAATCAATGCCGAGTTGCAGAAGATTGACCTGGGCACGGCCAGTGCAGATTTGCCGGACAAGTGCCAGTTGATTGATCAGCGCTTGAAGGAACTGGACTCGGCTGAGAAAAAAACCGACAGCTAAAAGCACAAGATCAAAAGATCGCAGCCTTCGGCAGCTCCTACACCAGACCCTGTAGAAGCTGCCGAAGGCTGCGATCTTTTGATCTTAAAAATGCATTTGTGCATTTGTTTTCTTGCATAAACGCATATCCAGACTAAGGTTACCTCGAGCAAGGAGATCGGCACCGTTCATCGCAGATGAAAACCGTTACCCACCGATCGCTCGGCAATACCGCAACACCACCACAAGCTGGACGCTTGTTTTCATTCATGGAGGACTGAAAAAATGTTAACCACTCAAGCCACATCATTCACCGGCGAGAGCCTGCCAAGGTGCCTTGTCGGCCATCTGCTCGACCCGCAACTGGTCGAGGTTCAAGCCACTGCACAAACCGCCGTACTGGCCGCTGCCAGTCTCAACTTCAGCATGCAGAAACAGACTCAGACCAACTGGTGCTGGGCCGCTGTTTCCGCTTCGGTCGGCAATTATTACGGCACTGGAAACTGGACCCAGTGCGGCGTCGCCAGCACCCAACTGGACCGCAACTGCTGCAGCCAGCCGGGGCCGTGCAACGTCTACGGCTATCTGGATTCGGCCCTGCAGACCACCCGCAGCTATAACGGGATGAATCAGGGTTCGCTGCAGATGTCGGCCATTCAGAACCAGATCAACATGGGCCGCCCGGTCGGCCTGCGCTGTGCCTGGTACGGTGGCGGTGCGCACTTCCTGGCGATCTACGGCACCAACGGCAACTACGTGCTGGTCGCCGACTCGATCTACGGTTACTCGACCCGCGCGCTGAACTCATTCCCGGGTTCGTACAACGGCGGCGGCAACTGGACTCACACTTACTTCACCGCAAAAAACTAGGAGGGCGACATCATGCAACTGACTTATCCAAAGGCGCCTTCCAACGGTGTTCAGACTTTGCGTCCCGCGCTGCAAGCCGCACTGCAAACACAGGGTTTCGGCATTAATCGCCAGTTCGCCGCCGCGACACCGGCCAAAGTCAGCCTCAGCGAAGCCTATCGCGGCTACTCGCTGACACTCGACGATCTGAGCCAGGGCAAGGGTTTGAAAGACGCACGCGTCGGTGACTGGCATTACCTGGTGTTTGCCGACGGCGTCAGCATTGCCGATGCGCAACTGGCCGAGGTGCGTGGCCATGTCGAGTTCGCTTCGCTGAACCACGGCACCCGGGCCGCCGACACCGTGGGCGCGTTGAAACTGGCGGAACAGGCGCCGCAATTGCAAGGCAAAAGCGTTGAACTGCGCGTGCTGTTTGTCTCGGCGCTGCACGTCGTGGCGATCTGGCTGCATGCGGACGGTGAGGATGTGCTGATCCCGATTGAGCCGACGCCAAAAGAGCTGGGCGACTCACGGCTGTACAGCGAAGCCGCGCTGCTCGCGCTGCTCAAACCGGCGGCAGATCGCGCCAGGCAGCGCTTTGACGCGGACACCAGCGGACAGTTGGGGAACTGACAGACCCAGCGCATAAAAAAACCCGGACACTGTCCGGGTTTTTTATTGGCCATTTGTGGCGACTTATTCAGCCGCTGGCTCAGCCGGCTTGCGACGCTTGAGCGGGGCCATGCCGTCGCTGCTCACCAGCGAATCAGGCTTCGGCCGATTGGCG
Organism: Pseudomonas sp. m6p; assembly: GCF_055760375.1. NCBI lineage: Bacteria > Pseudomonadati > Pseudomonadota > Gammaproteobacteria > Pseudomonadales > Pseudomonadaceae > Pseudomonas > Pseudomonas sp. m6p. Next base: position 821,317 of record NZ_CM147084.1, on the reverse strand, counting down.
CTCTTGCGCTTGGTCGGGGTCTTGGCGGCGGTTTTCTTCTTGTCGCCCTTGGCGTCGGTCTTTTTCTTCTTCACGCCGACAGCTTTGCCCGAGGCCTTGACCTTTTTCGGCCCGCCGTAGGTGCCTTTGACTTCCTTGATGGTGCGGCGCTCGAAGCTCTGCTTCAGGTAGCGCTCGATGCTCGACATCAGGTTCCAGTCGCCATGGCAGATCAGCGAGATCGCCAGACCGTCGTTGCCGGCGCGACCGGTACGACCGATGCGGTGCACGTATTCGTCGCCGCTGCGTGGCATGTCGAAGTTGATCACCAGATCCAGGCCATCCACGTCCAGACCACGGGCCGCGACGTCGGTGGCAACCAGAATCTTCACGCCGCCCTGCTTCAGACGGTCGATCGCCAGTTTGCGATCCTTCTGGTCTTTCTCGCCGTGCAGCACGAACGCTTTGTATTCCTGAGCCACGAGGCGGCCGTAGATGCGGTCGGCCATGGCCCGGGTGTTGGTGAAGACGATGGCCTTCTGGTAGGTCTCGTTGGCCAGCAGCCAGTTTACAATCTGCTCTTTGTGCTGGTTGTGGTCGGCGGTGATGATCTGCTGACGAGTCGTCGAGTTCAGCTGGCTGACCGCGTTGAGCTGCAGGTGCTCAGGGTTGTTCAGCACCTTGGCGATCATCTCGCGCAGGCCGGAACCGCCGGTGGTGGCGGAGAACAGCATGGTCTGCTGACGGTTCGGGCATTCGTCGACCAGACGCTGCACGTCCTCGGCGAAACCCATGTCGAGCATGCGGTCGGCTTCGTCGAGCACCAGCACTTCGACTTCTTTGAGGTCGAGGTTGCCGGCGTTGAGTTGCTCGATCATCCGGCCCGGGGTACCGATCAGGATGTCCGGCACCTTGCGCAGCATCGCCGCTTGCACCTTGAAGTCTTCACCGCCGGTGATCAGGCCGGACTTGATGAAGGTGAACTGCGAGAAGCGTTCAACTTCTTTCAGGGTCTGCTGGGCCAGTTCGCGGGTCGGCAGCAGGATCAGGGTCTTGATGCTGACGCGAATCTTCGCCGGGCCGATCAGGTGGTTGAGGATCGGCAGGACAAAAGCGGCGGTCTTGCCGCTACCGGTTTGCGCCGTCACCCGCAGGTCACGCCCCTGGAGCGCCAGCGGAATGGCCGCTGCTTGCACAGGCGTTGGCTCGACAAATTTCAGCTCGGCCACGGCTTTGAGCAGGCGTTCGTGCAGGGCGAATTGGGAAAACACGGGTGCTACCTCGAAGATATGCAAAAAAACAGCTGCATAGGTTACCGGTTTCGAGCGCTCAGGCCGAGTTTCTTTATACAAACGGGCGTAATCAGTGGCTTTTTTGTTGCTCGATTTGTCTCCAACGGTAATACACAGCGTCTTAAATGCTCTAATCGCCCATCGCGTCTTACAGAAGAATCGTTGCTCACATGGATTTCAAACAGCTCTGGCTCAACGCCCAAGACCTCTGGGGTGCCCTCGAAAAGCACCCGTTCCTGCAATCCGGCCTGGCGCTGATGCTGCTATTGGTGATCGCGCTGCTCCTCGGACGAGTGGCGCGCTATCTGATCCTGCACGCCAGCCGCATGCTCGGGCGCCAGCCGGCGCTGCACTGGATCAACGACTTTCGCCACAACAAGGTGTTTCAGCGTCTGGCGCAGATGACGCCATCGCTGGTAATCCAGTTCGGTCTGCACCTGGTGCCGGAACTGAGCAAAACCGCGATGACCTTCCTCGGCAACGTGGCGCTGTCCTTCACCATCCTGTTCCTGCTGCTGTCGGTCAGCGCCCTGCTCAATGCGTTGCTGGACATCTATGCGCGCACCGAACACGCGCGCACACGCTCGATCAAGGGCTATGTGCAACTGGCGAAAATGGTCTTGTACGTGTTTGGCGCGATCATCATCGTCGCCACCCTGATCGACCGTTCGCCGTTGTTGCTGCTGTCCGGTCTGGGTGCGATGTCGGCGGTGATTCTGTTGGTCTACAAGGACACCCTGCTGTCGTTCGTCGCCAGCGTACAGCTGACCAGCAACGACATGCTGCGGGTCGGCGACTGGATCGAAATGCCGCAAGTCGGCGCCGATGGCGACGTGGTCGACATTACCTTGCACACGGTCAAGGTGCAGAATTTCGACAAGACCATCGTCTCGATCCCGACCTGGCGCCTGATGTCCGAATCGTTCCGCAACTGGCGCGGCATGCAGCAGTCCGGTGGACGACGGATCAAGCGCAGCCTGTTCATCGACGCCAGCGGCGTGCGCTTCATCCGCGACGATGAAGAAGAAAAGCTCTCCCAGGTGCACCTGCTGACCGCCTACATGGGCCGCAAGAAAGCCGAACTCAAAGCGTGGAACGAGGCGCAGGGTAATGTAGCGGCAATGGCGGCCAACCGTCGGCGCATGACCAACATCGGCACCTTCCGCGCTTATGCACTGGCCTACCTGAAAAGCCATCCCGAGATCCAGCCGAACATGACCTGCATGGTGCGCCAGATGCAGACCACGGCGCAGGGCATTCCGCTGGAAATCTACTGCTTCACGACTACCACGGTGTGGGCCGATTACGAGCGGATTCAGGGGGATATTTTCGATTATCTGCTGGCGGTGCTACCGGAGTTTGGCTTGAGCCTGTATCAGCAGCCGAGTGGCGGGGATTTGCGTTCGGGGTTATTGCCGGCGGTGCTGGGTTCGGCGCACATTCCGGAACCGCAAAAACACCTCATGTAACACCATCCCCAATGTAGGAGCTGCCGCAGGCTGCGATCCTTTGATCTTTAAAATCAAAAGATCGCAGCCTGCGGCAGCTCCTACATTCAGTTATGCGGTGCGGCGGATACCGAGGCGGCTGATCCATACTGCGGCGAGGATGACGCTGCCGCCGAGCAACAATCGCCCCAGCTCTTCGTGCTGATTCCAGATCAGCAGGTTCAGCAGCAAGCCCACCGGCACATGCAAATTGTTCATCACCGCCAGCGTGCCACCGTTGACCATGCACGCGCCCTTGTTCCACCAGTACATGCCCAGCGCGGTGGAGACCAGGCCGAGAAACAGCAACACACCCCACTGCAGCGGTGCTTCGGGCAGGAAGTTGGCTTTGCCGAACAGCAGAAACGCCGGCAACACCACCGCCAGTGCGCCGAGGTAGAAGAAGCCGAAACGCCGGTAATGCGGCAGGTCGCTCGGGTGTTTCGCCACCAGATGCTTGTACAGCACCTGGCCGGCGGCGTAGGTGAAGTTGGCCAGTTGCAGCAACAGGAAACCCATGAAGAAATCCGGGTTGATCCGATCAAAACGAATCACTGCCGCACCGCCCACCGCTACCAATGCAGCGACCAGCGCCCATGGATTGAAGCGTCGGTTCAACGCATCTTCGATCAACGTCACATGCAACGGTGTGAGGATGGTGAACAGCAGCACCTCCGGCACCGTCAGCACGCGGAAGCTCAGGTACAGGCAAACGTAGGTGATGCCGAACTGCAACGCGCCGATCAGCAGCATGCCGCGCATGAACGAAGGTTCCACCGAACGCCAGCGGGTCAACGGAATGAACACCAGCCCGGCCAGCACCACACGCACCAGTACCGCGAAGTAGCTGTCGACGTGCCCGGCGAGGTATTCGCCGATCAGACTGAAGGAAAACGCCTGGATCAGCGTGACAAAAAGTAGATAGCCCATGGTCGCCTCTGTTTCGAATGGCGGCGACGATAGCCGGTTTTACATTCCGCAACCAACACAAAATCCCCTGTAGGAGCTGCCGCAGGCTGCGATCTTTTGATTGTAAAAAACAACATCAAAAGATCGCAGCCTGCGGCAGCTCCTACAGGGAGAGCAGTGAATCAGAGAAATCCCAGGCAAAAAAAAGCCCGATCTCGCTAAAGCGTTCAATCGGGCTACAGCACTCAGGAGCAACAAGTGCAAAGGGAGGTTCGATGCGCGTAGAGCCTTGAAGGGGTTGCGCCAGGTCACTTAAACAAGCGGCGATTATCTGGCGATTAACCCATCAAGCGACCTGGGACAGTTTGGCGTTGGCCTGATTCAAGCCCTTCTCCTGGAAGTCGCCGCCCAGGTTCATGCCTTCGGCGTGAATGAAGGTCACGTCGTGGATGCCGATGAAACCCATGACCTGGCGCAGGTACGGTTCCTGATGGTCGGCCGGGCCGCCGGCGTAGATCCCGCCGCGAGCGGTGAGCACGTAGGCACGTTTGCCGCTGAGCAGGCCTTGCGGGCCGGTTTCGGTGTACTTGAAGGTCACACCGGCACGCAGCACGTGGTCGAGCCAGGCTTTCAGAGTGCTCGGGATCGCGAAGTTGTACATCGGCGCTGCCATCACCAATACGTCGGCGGCCAGCAACTCTTCGGTCAATTCGTTGGAGCGATCCAGCGACGATTGTTCGTCGGCGTTGCGCTGTTCGGCAGACTTCATCCAGCCACCCAGCAGGTTGGCGTCCAGGTGGGGTACAGGGTTCACGGCGAGGTCACGCACGGTGATCTGATCGTTGGGGTGCGCCGCTTTCCACTGACCGATGAAGGTCTGGGTCAGTTGACGGGAAACCGAGTCTTGCTGGCGGGCGCTGCTTTCGATGATCAGAACGCGGGACATGGTGTGTAGTCTCCATCCGAGAATGTTGTAGGTCGATGGAGTGAAGGTTAAACAGGGTTGTATCGATGAAAAAGCGCAAATAATTGCTGCAAAGCATCGAATAATTCGTTTAGATGCAGTTTGTACCCTGTGGGAGCGAGCCTGCTCGCGAAGGCGGCGGGTCAGCCAGAGAAGGTGTCGACTGACACTACGCCTTCGCGAGCAGGCTCGCTCCCACAGGGATCGCCGTTATTTCGGGCTGCAACTCAGTTCAATGCGCAGCCTGATGATCTCGCGAGAGAACTTGGCCGTGGCGTTCGTATGCTTGCGGGCCGGGACTTCGATATTGCGCGTACGTGGCGCTTCCGGGCCATTGTTGAAAACGGCTTTGCAGACGGCATCGACATCACCGAAGTTGACCACTTTTATGGAGCCGATGTCCTTGTCGGTGTCATAGGTTTCGTAGTCGATCTTCAAGCCATTGAGATTTTTCTGCACATCGATCGGGTAAGCAAACGCTGTCAGCGGCAGCAGCGCCAGCAACACACAACAGAATTTTTTCATTCGCCAGTCTCCATGAGGGATGGCCAGCTTAGGACAAGAGGAGCTATTGATGAAAGCGCCCCGCGTGACCCTTGATCAATGGCGAACATTGCAGGCCGTGGTCGATCACGGCGGCTTCGCCCAAGCCGCCGAGGCACTGCACCGTTCGCAATCGTCGGTGAGTTACACCGTCGCCCGCATGCAGGACCAGCTCGGCGTGCCCTTGCTGCGCATTGACGGGCGTAAGGCGGTACTCACCGAAGCCGGTGGCGTACTGTTGCGCCGCTCGCGGCAACTGGTGAAACAGGCCAGCCAACTGGAAGACCTCGCCCACCACATGGAGCAAGGTTGGGAGGCCGAGGTGCGGCTGGTGGTCGATGCGGCCTACCCGAGCGCACGTATCGTCCGGGCGCTGACCGCGTTCATGCCGCAAAGTCGTGGCTGCCGCGTGCGGCTGCGCGAGGAGGTGTTGTCGGGGGTCGAAGAAGTGCTGCTGGAAGGCGTGGCCGATCTGGCGATCACCGGTCTGAGCATTCCCGGCTACCTCGGTGCGGAATTGAGCGATGTCGAGTTTGTTGCCGTCGCCCACCCGGACCACGCCTTGCATCGGCTCAATCGCGAACTGAGCTTCCAGGATCTGGAAACCCAGATGCAGGTGGTGATTCGCGACTCCGGGCGCCAGCAGCCACGCGACGTCGGCTGGCTGGGTGCCGAACAGCGCTGGACGGTCGGCAGCCTTGCCACTGCCGCTACGTTCGTCAGCAGCGGCCTGGGTTTCGCCTGGTTGCCCCGACACATGATCGAACGTGAATTGAAGGAAGGCACGCTCAAGCTGCTACCGTTGGTTCAGGGCGGCAGCCGCAACCCGAGTTTCTATCTCTACTCGAACAAGGACAAACCGCTGGGCCCGGCGACACAAATCCTCATCGAACTGCTGCGTACCTTCGACACCTTGCCGCTGGACGCACCGTTCGCTGCCCCCGAACAAGCCTGACACGGAGTTCACCGATGGCGTATTTCGAGCACGAAGGTTGCAGCCTGCACTACGAGGAATATGGCCACGGTACGCCGTTGCTGCTGGTTCACGGGCTCGGCTCAAGCACCCTGGACTGGGAAATGCAGATTCCGGCACTGTCGGCGCATTACCGGGTGATCGTCCCGGACATACGCGGTCACGGTCGCTCGGACAAACCCCGCGAGCGCTACAGCATCGCCGGTTTCAGCGCTGACCTGCTGGCGTTGCTCGACCACTTGCACCTCGGTCCGGTGCATTACGTCGGCCTGTCGATGGGCGGGATGATCGGCTTTCAGTTTGGCGTCGATCAGCCGCAAAGACTCAAAAGCCTGACCATCGTCAACAGCGCCCCCGAAGTCAAACTCCGCAGCCGCGACGATTACTGGCAGTGGTTCAAACGCTGGAGCCTGATGCGTGTGCTAAGCCTGGCAACCATCGGCAAGGCGCTGGGCGGCAAACTTTTTCCGAAACCGGAACAGGCTGATTTGCGGCAGAAAATGTCCGAACGCTGGGCAAAAAACGACAAACGTGCTTATCTCGCCAGCTTCGATGCGATTGTTGGCTGGGGCGTTCAGGAACGACTTTCCCGGGTGACCTGTCCAACCCTCATCGTCACTGCCGACCGTGACTACACACCGGTGGCGCTGAAAGAAACCTATGTAAAACTGCTGCCCGATGCGCGGCTGGTGGTCATCGCCGATTCGCGCCACGCCACCCCGCTTGATCAACCCGACCGCTTCAATCAAACGCTGCTGGAGTTTCTCGCCGCAGCCGACATTCAATCTCAGGATCACTGACCCATGCTGAAAAAAATCGCCCTCGCCGCCGGCACCGTGCTGTTCGCTGCCAACCTGATGGCTGCCACCCCGGCCAAAGCGCCGCACGTGCTGCTGGACACCACCAACGGCCAGATCGAAATCGAACTGGACCCGGTCAAGGCGCCGATCAGTACCAAAAACTTTCTGGATTACGTCAACAGCGGCTTTTACACCAACACCATTTTCCACCGCGTGATCCCGGGCTTCATGGCTCAGGGCGGCGGTTTCACGCCACAGATGCAGCAGAAAGAAACCAAGGCGCCGATCAAGAACGAACACAAAAACGGTCTGGCCAACGTTCGCGGCACCTTGTCCATGGCGCGCACCTCCGTACCCGATTCGGCGACCAGCCAGTTCTTCATCAACGTCAAGGACAACGACTTCCTCGACCAGGGTGATGGCTACGCCGTATTCGGCAAAGTGGTCAAAGGCATGGACGTGGTCGACATCATCGTCAACTCGCCAACCACCACCAAACAGGGCATGCAAAACGTGCCTTCCGACCCTGTGATCATCAAGTCGGCCAAAGTCATCGACTAAGCTGTACAGGGCGTATCGAGCGGCGCTGGCCTGAAACCACGCCGCTCACACCGATAAAAGGAGAGCCCGGCATCCGGGCGGTTATCTGATGCTCTATCGCCGTTTCGAACAACTGATCGACATATTCCGCGACGCTCCGACGGCGGCTCCGCCCAATCGCGTGCTGCCCTTCTATACCTATTACCTGAAACAAGTCTGGCCGAGCTTTGCCGCTCTGTTGGTGGTCGGCCTGTTTGCTGCGTTGATCGAAGTGGCGCTGTTCAGTTACCTGAGCCGTATCATCGACCTGGCCCAGGGCACGCCCAACCCGAATTTCTTCAGCGACCACGCCCTCGAACTGACGTGGATGGTGGTGGTTGCGCTGGTACTGCGGCCGATCTTTTTCGGCCTGCACGACCTGCTGGTGCACCAGACCCTGAGCCCGGGGATGACCAGCATGATCCGCTGGCAGAATCACAGCTATGTGCTCAAACAGAGCCTGAATTTCTTCCAGAATGACTTCGCCGGGCGCATCGCCCAACGCATCATGCAGACCGGCAACTCACTGCGTGACTCCGCCGTGCAAGCGGTCGACGCGTTGTGGCATGTGGTGATCTACGCGATCAGTTCGCTGGTGCTGTTCGCCGAAGCCGACTGGCGCCTGATGATCCCGTTGCTGACGTGGATCGCCGCCTACATCGGCGCCCTGTATTACTTCGTGCCACGGGTCAAGGATCGCTCGGTGGAGGCCTCCGATGCGCGCTCGAAACTGATGGGGCGGATCGTCGACGGCTACACCAACATCGCCACGCTGAAGCTGTTTGCCCACACCAACTTTGAACAGCATTACGCCAGGGAAGCCATTGAGGAACAGACGGTCAAGGCGCAGATGGCCGGCCGCGTGGTGACCAGCATGGACGTGGCAATCACCGCCATGAACGGCCTGCTGATCGTCGGCACCACCGCGCTGGCGCTGTGGCTGTGGACGCAGTCGTTGATCACGGTCGGCGCTATCGCGCTGGCTACGGGTCTGGTGATTCGCATCGTCAACATGTCCGGCTGGATCATGTGGGTGGTCACCGGCATCTTCGAAAATATCGGCATGGTCCAGGACGGTCTGCAGACCATTTCGCAACCGGTCAGCGTCACTGATCGCGAACAGGCCAAACCGCTGGCGGTGGCCCGTGGCGAAGTGCGTTTCGAGCATGTGGATTTTCACTACGGCAAGAAGAAGGGCATCATCGGCGACCTCAACCTGACCATCAAACCGGGCGAGAAAATCGGCTTGATCGGGCCGTCCGGCGCCGGCAAATCGACGTTGGTCAACCTGCTGCTGCGCCTGTACGACGTCGAGGGTGGACGGATCCTGATCGATGGGCAGAACATCGCCGAAGTCGGCCAGGAAAGCCTGCGCGCACGGATCGGCATGATCACGCAGGACACCTCCCTGCTGCACCGTTCGATCCGCGACAACTTGCTGTACGGCAAGCCTGACGCCACCGACGCCGAACTCTGGGATGCGGTGCACAAGGCTCGCGCCGACGAGTTCATTCCGTTGCTGTCGGACGCCGAGGGCCGCACCGGTTTCGATGCGCACGTCGGCGAGCGCGGGGTGAAGCTGTCCGGCGGCCAGCGCCAGCGCATCGCGATTGCCCGGGTGCTGCTCAAGGACGCGCCGATCCTGATCATGGACGAAGCAACCTCGGCACTGGATTCGGAAGTCGAAGCAGCAATCCAGGAAAGCCTGGAAACCCTGATGCAAGGCAAAACCGTGATCGCCATCGCTCACCGCCTCTCGACCATCGCCCGCATGGATCGGCTGGTGGTGCTGGAAAACGGCAAGATCGCCGAGAGCGGCACCCACGCCGAATTGCTCGCGCATCGCGGCTTGTATGCGCGGTTGTGGGCGCACCAGACCGGAGGATTTGTCGGGATCGATTGATCAGCGGGAGCAAGCTCCCTCGCCACACAATGTTTGTCCGCCAAAAAACCGCCCCAGCCCGCCAACCACGGGCTCTGGCGGTTTTTTCATGTCTGCTGGCAATCCATCCAAAGCCTGCTGTACTCAGCCAAGGCTCCAGCAGGGAGCCTGTCGTAAATCTGCAAGGAAGCACAACTCGATACAGTCTCGATAGCACGCCTATCAAGGACTCTCTCATGTCTCTGTTCAAACGTTCAGTCACTGAGTTGTTGGGTACGTTCTGGCTGGTTCTGGGTGGATGCGGCAGTGCAGTGCTCGCTGCGTCTTCGCCCTTGGGCATTGGAGTGCTGGGGGTGGCCCTGGCATTTGGTCTGACGGTGCTGACCATGGCGTTCGCCATTGGCCACATCAGCGGATGTCATCTCAACCCGGCCGTCTCGGTCGGTCTGTTCGTTGGCGGCCGGTTTCCGGCCAAAGAGTTGCCCGCCTATATCATCGCGCAGGTGCTCGGCGCGATTCTCGCCGCGGCGCTGATTGCGCACATTGCCAGCGGCAAGGAGGGTTTCGATATTGCCGCAGGTCTGGCCTCCAACGGGTATGGCGAGCACTCACCGGGCAAATACTCGATGGCCGCAGGCTTTGTCACCGAACTGGTGATGACCGCCATGTTCGTGATCATCATCCTCGGCGCTACCGACAAACGCGCTCCGGCGGGCCTTGCACCGATCGCCATCGGCCTGGGTCTGACGTTGATTCACCTGATCTCGATCCCGGTCACCAACACCTCGGTCAACCCGGCGCGCAGCACTGGGCCGGCGCTGATGGTCGGCGGCTGGGCGATCGCGCAGTTGTGGATGTTCTGGGTCGCGCCGCTGCTGGGCGCGGTGGTGGGCGGCGGAATCTATCGCTGGCTGGGTAAAGAGGAATCCTGAAACCACCACCTCCCCTGTAGGAGCTGCCGGAGGTTGCGATCTTTTGACTTTTAAAGAGCAAAAGATCGCAGCCTCCGGCAGCTCCTACAGGGATCTAGGCTTGGCGGTAGGGCAAGGCTGATCTGGCTTCCTCGGCGTACGCAAGGACACCAGCGCGCTCTTGCTGCAGAAAATCCTTCACCGCCGCTTTCAACCCGGGATGGCGCAGGTAGTGCCACGAATGCGTGATCACCGGTTCAAAGCCGCGAATCAGTTTATGTTCACCCTGGGCACCCGCATCAAAGCGCTGATAGCCGTGGGCGATCGCGTAATCCATGCCCTGATAGAAACACGTCTCGAAATGCAGCCGGTCAAACTCGGCCAGACAGCCCCAATAGCGTCCGTAGAAGCTGTCGCCCCCGACCAGACTGAAGGCCATCGCCACCGGCCGTGAACCCTGTCTGGCGAAGACCACCCGAATCGCCTCCGGCATCCGCGCAGCCAGCAGACTGAAGAACTCGCGCGTCAGGTACGGCGCCTGTCGGCGCACGGCATAGGTGTTGGCATAGCAGGCGTAGACAAAATCCCATTGTGCCTCGTCCAGCTCGTGCCCCTGCAGCCATTCGAACTCGAAGCCCTGCCCCGCCACTTGCTCGCGCTCCTTGCGCATCTGCTTGCGCTTGCGCGAGCTGAGCACGTCGAGAAAATCCTGAAAGTCCCGGTAACCGCGATTCTGCCAGTGGTACTGACAGCCGATGCGTTGCAGCCAGCCCGGTTGCTCGGCCATGGCGGCGTCGGTGAACGGGTCGGTGAAATTGATGTGTGCGCTGGAAAGTTCTTCGATTTCCAGATAACCCGGCAGGCTCTTGAGCAGTTCGAATCCGTCCTCGACATTCGCCGCCAGCAAGCGCGGGCCACTGACCGGACTGAACGGCACCGCTGTCAGCAGCTTTGGGTAGTAATCGATCCCGGCGCGGGCGCAGGCATCGGCCCAACCGTGATCAAAGACGTACTCGCCGTAGGAATGCCATTTGCGATAACTGGGCAGCGCGGCGATCAACCGATCGCCTTCAACATGCAGCAGATGCTCGGGTTGCCAGCCGGTGTGCGGGCCGACGCTGCCACTGTCTTCCAGTGCGCCGAGGAACGCATGGCGCAGAAACGGCTGGTTCTCGGGCACCAGCGCATCCCAGGTCGCGGGGGCGATTTCTGACAGGTTTTGCACACGTTGCAACGGCATCAACTGGCTCTCCACATCTTGGCGTCAAAGCCCCGCGAGTATCGCTGATCAGCTTCCATTGCACACGCTCATTCGGGCGACAGTGCTCTGGCTCGATAGTTCACGAAGACTTTGCATCGTCATCGACATGACATCACTTAGCCACTGCTCTGTCATAAACCATCGCGATACTCGTTCCTGTTTTTAGAGCGCCGGGTTCTACCCGGACACTGTTTTCCGACGTGCGCGTCGGTGTGCCCAGGATGGTTCAGCCATCCCTCTCATCTTCGGAGATTGCTATGCGTCTTGCTTCCACGAAAACTGCGGCGGCCCTGTGCGGTGGCCTGTTGCTGGCCATGAGCGTTCCGGCCAGTGCTGCAGTCGACGCCAAACTGCTCGACATGCTCAAGGCTAACGGTTCCATTTCCCAGGCGCAGTACATTGAACTGCAAACTGAACTGGCCAAGGATCAGAAGGCTCAGCAAATCGCGCAGCAGGCGCAGCAAGAGACCAACGAGCAAATCGCGGCAACCGCGAAGAAAACCAATGAGCTGAGCTCCTTCGACCAGAAACTTGCCTGGGCCGCCAAGACCCAGTTCAAGGGTGATGTGCGTATCCGTCAGGAGACCGTCAAGATCGACGGTGAATCCAACAACGGTGGTCGCGACAAGGATCGCCAGCGTATCCGTGCCCGCCTCGGCGCCTACACCGAGATCAACCCGCAAGTCGACACCGGTATCCGTATTGCCACCGGCGGCGGTGACGATGCCCGTTCGACCAACCAGGACATGGACAACTACTTCGACAAGAAGCAGATCTGGCTCGATCTGGGTTACATCGACTACCACCCCGATGCCATCAAGAACCTGCACGTGATCGGCGGCAAGATGCTGCAACCGTGGGTCAGCATGGGCGATGTGATCTGGGACAGCGACATCAACCCGGAAGGTCTGGCCGTGACCTACAAATACCCGCTGGGCAGCAGCGCCGAACTGTTCGGCAGCCTGGGTAACTACACCCTCAAGGACAACGTCGACGGCGAAGGCGTGCAATTTCGCCACGACCTGCGCCTGACCGCTGGCCAGTTGGGCAGCCGCTTCGCGATCACCGACAATCTGAAACTGACCCTGGGCGGCAGCGTCTACGCCTACCAGAACGACGAGGACAGCCGTTGCACCGGGACGTCCACACCGTGCGCACTGTCGGTCAACGGCAACTCGGCCAACAACGAATTCCGTCTGTACGAGGGCTTCAGCCAGATCGATATCGGTGGTTTGCCAATGCCGCTGTCGTTCTACGGCCAGTACGTGAAGAACAACGATGCCGTGACCGATGCCGACACTGCGTGGCTGGTCGGCGCCAAGTCGAAAGTCTTCGGCCTGAACCTGGACTACAACTATCGTGACGTACAGCGTGACGCCGTGGTCGGCGCATTCACCGACTCCGACTTCGCCAACGGCACCACCGGTTCCCGTGGCCACAAGTTCAAGGTCGGTTACGACATCGACAAGAACTTCGCCATCGGCGCCACCTACTTCCTGACCAAGGCCGACTTCTCCAGCCGTACCCAGCGTGACGCAGACACCAACACCCTGCAGCTGGACGCGGAAGCGAAGTTCTAAAAAGCGTCACCTGTAGCCTGACGCGGGCGGGACGATCCCCATCATCCGTTCGTTTCATCCGCGTCGGGCTATTTCTTCAAGATGCAAAAAACATGTAGGAGCTGCCGGAGGCTGCGATCTTTTGATCCTTGAAAACAAGATCAAAAGATCGCAGCCTCCGGCAGCCCCTCAAGGAGAGTATCTTTGCGGCGTTGCTCGGCCAGGCGCTCAGCCAGCGCATCCATACCCTCTTGCGGCTTCTCCGGCATCGCCTTCAACGTAGCCTGCATCAAACGCATCTGGCGAATGAAACGCCGGCAGTTAGGGCAGAACATCAGGTGATGGCGCACCAACAGTCTCTCGCGAAAGCTCAACTGGCCATCGAGGTAATCGCTGGAGCGCGCTACTTGTTCCTTGCAGGTCAGCATTCGCCGGTCTCCTCAAAATGCTCCACCGTGGCGAAGACTTTCAGCCGCGCACGATGCAGCAGCACACGGACATTGGAGAGCGAGATCTCCAGAAGATTACAGATCTCCTCCAGCTCCAGGCCCTGACGCTCGCGCAGCAGCAAAACACTGCTTTGCAGTTCCGACAGGCTGAGCAAGGTGTGCTCCAGGCAGTCGCGCAATTCGCTTTCCGTCAGCAAGGCTTCCGGCGTGTCCTGATGCCAGGCGAACGGCGCCACCAGCCAATGACCGTCACCGGGAGAAAAGCGATCATCGTCGATGGTGCCATGGGGTGACGGTAGATCATCCATCAAGACTTCGCGGCGGTTTTGTTTGTAGCGGCTCTTGGCCGAGTTGGCAGTGATGGTCAGCAGCCAAGTCTTGAGACTGGAACGGCCCTCGAAGCTACCGATGTGGCGCACCACCGAAAGCCAGGCGTCCTGCACCACTTCTTCGACATGACGTTGGCCGACAATCGCGTAAGCCACAGCGCGCATGGCGCTCTGGTAGGTGCTGACCAGTTCCTTGAAAGCTTTTTGCTCACCGGCCAACAGGCGTTCGAGCAGTTGGGTGTCGTCCGTTGCGGCCATGCGCGCCTCGTTTTCAGATGGTCGAAAGCAAAAGATCGCAGCCTGCGGCAGCTCCTACAGAGATCAGTGTAGGAGCTGCCGCAGGCTGCGATCTTTTCAGGCGCACTCAGCGCTTGCGCAGAATCACGCTGCCGATCGAGTAACCGGCGCCGAACGAGCTCAGCACGGCCAGCGAACCGGCGGCCAGATCGTCCTGATACTTGTGGAAGGCAATCACCGAGCCCGCAGAGCTGGTGTTGGCGTAGGTGTCGAGAATCACCGGGGCTTCGTCTTCGGTGGCTTCACGACCCAGCAGCTTGCGCACGATCAGGTGGTTCATGCTCAGGTTGGCCTGGTGCAGCCAGAAGCGCTTGACGTCGCCGACGTTGAGTTTGTTCTCTTCCAGATGCTCACCGATCAGCTCGGCAACCATCGGGCAGACATCCTTGAACACCTTGCGGCCTTCCTGCACGAACAGTTTGTCACGGGCACCGATGCCCTCTTCCGCGGCGCGATTGAGGAAACCGAAGTTGTTGCGAATGTTGTTGGAGAACTTGGTCAGCAGTTTGGTGCTGACCACATCGAACTGGTACTTGGAGGTCGCCAGGTCGGCGCGCTCAATGATGACTGCCGTCGCGGCGTCGCCGAAGATGAAGTGGCTGTCACGGTCACGGAAGTTCAGGTGACCGGTGCAGACTTCCGGGTTGACCATCAGGATCGCCCGGGCCTGACCCAGTTGCACGCTGTTGGCCGCAGCCTGAATGCCGAAGGTCGCCGAGGAGCAGGCCACGTTCATGTCGAAACCGAAGCCCTGAATGCCCAGTGCTTCCTGGACTTCGATGGCGATGGCCGGGTAGGCGCGCTGCAGATTGGAGCAGGCGACGATCACGCCGTCGATGTCGGCGGCGGTCTTGCCGGCACGTTGCAACGCCTGTTCGGCGGCGCCGATGGCCATCTGGCAGAGGACCGACCATTCGTCGTTGGAACGCTCCGGCAGACGCGGGGCCATGCGTCGCGGATCGAGAATGCCATCCTTGTCCATGACAAAGCGACTCTTGATGCCAGAGGCCTTTTCGATGAACGCGGCGCTGGATTCGGTCAGCGCCTGGACTTCACCGCGAGCGATGGCGTCGGCGTTGTCGGCGTTGAACTGCGCGACGTAGGTATTGAAAGACTGCACCAGCTCTTCGTTGGAGATGCTGTTGGCCGGGGTGTACAGGCCGGTGCCGCTGATGACGACGTTATGCATGGTCGTTTCTCTAATCTGTTCAGGCAGAAAGCGCTGGCACCGACGTACCAACACACAAAGGGTCTGTTCCCGTCCGGGGACGCTGACCTGGCATCGCTTTATTCCGCCACGTGACCCGGCCGAAGGCTCTGGGTCACGAAACCGGCGTTTATGGTCGCGAAGTTTGCCATAAACCCAAGGTTTTGGCGCCTCTCCCGCTAAACGCACTCCCTGTAGGAGCTGCCGAAGGCTGCGATCTTTTGATCTTGATCCTTTAAAAAGCAAAATCAAAAGATCGCAGCCTTCGGCAGCTCCTACAAAGTCCTTGCCTGTCGCGGGTTCAAGCCTCGACCTGACTCCATTGCTTGCTCAGCCGCTTGTCCGAGATCGGCACTTTCGTTCCCAACTGCTGGGCGAACAGCGACACCCGGTATTCCTCCAGCCACCAGCGGTACAACTCCAGCTGCGGATCGCGCTTGCCTTCCTGGGCATGTTTCGCCGCGCGGGTCTGGTATTGCGCCCAGAGGCCGGCCAGTTCACCGCTCCAGACGCGATCCTTCTGTACTTGCGCACCGAGTTTCTCGAAACGCTGCTCGACCGCCTTCAGATAGCGCGGCAGCTCCTTGAGCCATTGCATCGGTGTTTCCCGGACGAAACCCGGATACACCAGATGGCTGATTTGCTGCTTGATGTCATTCAGCGCCACAGCCTGCGCCAGATCGATCTTGCCCTTGAAGCGTTTTTGCAGGCCGTGCCACAGCTTGAGAATCTCCAGCGTCAACCGCGCGACGCGCTCGGCGTGTTCGGTCCAGCTGCCGCGTTTGCGCTCAGCCAATGCCGCCAGCCCGGCGCCATCACGGGGTAACGGGTCTTCGCCTTCCAGAATGCAGCTGTCGAGACTGGCCAGCAGAATGTCTTCGACCAGCGCATCCACTCGGCCCAACTCGCGATATAGCAGGCCCAACTCGGTGATGCCCGGCAGTTTGCTGCGCAGGAACTTCGCCGGTTCCACCAGTTGCTGCATCAGCAGCCGCTGCAAGGCGCGGCGATGCTGGAATTCGGCTTCGGCCGGGGTCGAAAACCGCCCTTCCTTGACCGTGCCGCCCTCTTCCACCAGCGCCGGATAGACCGTCATCGACAGGCCGGCAATCTTCTGCTGAGTCTTTTCCGCCACCGGAGCAAACACTTTGGCTTCCACCGGTTGCTGACTTTTCGCACTTTGCGGCACGGCCAAAGCCGCTTGACTGGCTTCGGCGAAGCGCGCGGTGAGCTCGGCCAGATCGCGTCCCTCACCAAGAAACTTGCCTTGGCCGTCGACGATTTCCAGGTTCATCCGCAGATGGCTTTCGACCTGCTGCGCCGCTTCCGCCCAAGCCTCATCGCTGACTCGGGCGCCGGTCATGCGCAGCAGTTCGCGACCCAGCGATTGCGGCAACGAGCCCTCTGCGAAGCTCATGCGCTGCAACGCCGCTTTGATGAAATCCGGCACCGGCACGAAGTTTTTGCGCAGGGCTTTCGGCAGATTGCGCACCAGCGCAATGCACTTGGCCTCGATCAGCCCCGGCACCAGCCATTCCAGACGCTCCGGCGGCAGCATCGGCAGCAGCGGTGCCGGCACGCGCAGGGTCACGCCGTCGCGCGGGTGATTGGGTTCAAAGTGATAACTGAGCGCCAGTTCGAGATCACCAATGTGCAGCGTGTCCGGGTAGTCGCGCGCGGTGACCTCACTGGCCTCGCGGGCCAGCACGTCCTCTTCGCGCATGATCAGCAGCTGCGGGTTCTTCTGGCTGTTGACCCGATACCAGCTGTCGAAGGTCGCGGTCTGGTGAATCTCCGCCGGCAAGCGCGCATCGTAGAACGCGTACAGGGTTTCTTCGTCAGCGAGAATGTCGCGGCGCCGGGCCTTGGCTTCCAGTTCGTCGAGCTGTTCGAGCAATTGTTTGTTGGCGCTCAGGCATTTGGCTTTCGACTGAATCTCGCCACGCACCAGGCCCTCGCGGATAAACAGCTCACGCGACACCACCGGATCCACCGGGCCGTAATGCACCGGGCGGCGACCGACCACGATCAGCCCGAACAGGGTGATCTGCTCGTAGGCCACGACCTGGCCGCGCTTCTTCTCCCAGTGCGGTTCGAAGTGGTTTTTCTTGATCAGGTGCCCGGCCAGCGGCTCGATCCAGTCGGCGTCGATCTTGGCGACCATGCGCGCATAGAGCTTGGTGGTTTCCACCAGTTCGGCGGTCATCAACCACTGCGGGCGCTTCTTGCCGATGCCCGACGACGGGTGAATCCAGAAGCGCCGTTGCCGGGCACCGAGGTAATCGCCGTCTTCGGTTTTCTGGCCGATCTGACTGAGCAGGCCGACCAGCACCGCTTTGTGCAGTTTCGGGTAATCCGCCGGTTCCTTGTTGAGGCTCAACTGCATGTCGCGGCAGATCAGGCTCAACTGGCGATGGGAATCGCGCCACTCGCGCAGACGCAGATAATTGAGGAAATTCTTACGGCACCAGTTACGCAGCGGGCTGGCGGTCAGCGCTTGGCGCTGTTCTTCAAAACCACGCCACAGATTGACCAGACCGGCGAAGTCCGAATCGCTGTCCTTCCACTGCGCGTGGGCCTGATCCGCCGCTTGCTGACGCTCCGGCGGACGCTCACGCGGGTCTTGAATCGACATGGCGCTGGCGACGATCAGCACTTCCTGCAAGCTGCCGAGCCTGGCCGCTTCGAGCAGCATGCGGCCCATGCGCGGGTCCACCGGCAGGCGCGCGAGCTGGCGACCGAGCGGGGTCAGCTGACTGTTGCGATCCACCGCCGAGAGTTCTTGCAGCAGGTTGAAACCGTCGCTGATCGCCTTGCCGTCCGGCGGCTCGATGAACGGGAACGCGGTGATATCACCGAGGCGCAGGTGCAGCATCTGCAGGATCACGGCGGCAAGGTTGGTGCGCAGAATTTCCGGGTCAGTGAATTCCGGGCGACCGAGGAAATCTTCCTCGCTGTACAGCCGCACGCAAATCCCTGGTTCAACCCGGCCGCAACGACCTTTACGCTGATTGGCACTGGCCTGGGAAATCGCTTCGATCGGCAGGCGCTGCACCTTGGCGCGATAGCTGTAGCGGCTGATGCGTGCGGTGCCGCTGTCAATCACGTACCGGATGCCCGGCACGGTCAACGAGGTCTCGGCGACGTTGGTCGCCAGCACCACGCGCCGCCCCGGATGCGACTGGAAAATCCGCTGCTGTTCAGCCGGCGACAGGCGCGCGTACAGCGGCAGGATTTCCGTGTGTTTGAGCTGGGCCTTGCGCAGCATGTCGGCGGCGTCGCGAATCTCGCGCTCGCCGGGCAGGAACACCAGCACATCGCCGGGACTGCGGCGTTCGCTGCGTTCGTAGGCGGCGATCTCGTCGAGGGTGGCGAGGATCGCCTGATCCACGGTCAGGTCGTCTTCGACGCGGTTGCCTTCTTCATCCTGCTCAAGCGTCAGCGGGCGATACCAGGTTTCAACCGGGAAGGTGCGGCCGGACACCTCGACAATCGGCGCGTCATCGAAATGCTTGGAGAAGCGCTCCAGATCGATGGTCGCCGAGGTGATGATGACTTTCAGGTCCGGACGACGCGGCAGCAGGGTTTTCAGGTAACCGAGCAGGAAGTCGATGTTCAGGCTGCGTTCGTGGGCTTCGTCGACGATAATCGTGTCGTAGCGTTCCAGATAACGGTCGTTCTGGGTTTCCGCCAGCAGGATGCCGTCGGTCATCAGTTTGATCAGGGTGTTGGCATCGCTCTGATCTTCGAAGCGCACCTGATAACCGACCAGCGCGCCCAGTGGCGTACCGAGCTCTTCGGCGACCCGGCTGGCCACACTGCGCGCCGCGATTCGGCGTGGCTGGGTGTGGCCGATCAAGCCATGCTGGCCGCGACCGATTTCAAGACAGATTTTCGGCAACTGGGTGGTTTTACCCGAACCGGTTTCGCCGGCGATGATCAGAACCTGATGCTTCTCCAGCGCAGCCTTGATCTCATCGCGCTTGGCGGCGATTGGCAGGCTGTCGTCGTAACGAATCACCGGCAGGCTGGCACGGCGCGCCAGCACCTGATCACTGGACGCCTGCAGACGCGCCACCCACTGGGCCAGTTTGGCCTCGTCGGGTTTCTTGCGCAGCTCGAGCAACTGCCGCCGCAGCCGGTGACGGTCGGCGAGCATGGCGTGATCAAGGTTTTTCAGCAGTTTGTCGATGGAGGGCGATTCGTCGGTCATCGGGTACGCAATTCGGTCGTCTATATGTGCAGGGGGCGGATTGTCGCAGATTTGCTCTCGATTGACCTGCTTCCCCTGTAGGAGCTGCCGCAGGCTGCGATCTTTTGATCTTGTTTTTAAAAATCAAAGTCAAAAGATCGCAGCCTGCGGCAGCTCCTACAGGATTGAGGTGACAACGGGTTATTCGTTATCCAGTCCTTTGCGGCGGTAAGGGAACACGTCGATGACTTTCCCGGCGCGAATCGCCTCCTGCAGACCCTTCCAGTAATCGGCGTTGTACAACTCGCCGTGCAGTTGATCGAACAGTTTGCGCTGCCCGGCATCGGCGAACAGGAACGGCGGAAACTCTTCAGGGAACACATCCAGCGGCCCGATCGAATACCACGGCTCGGAAGCCATTTCGTCCTCGGGGGTGCGCGGCGCGGGGATGTGGCGAAAGTTGGCTTCGGTCAGGAAACAAATCTCGTCGTAATCGTAAAACACCACCCGCCCGTGACGGGTGACGCCGAAGTTCTTCAGCAACATGTCGCCGGGGAAGATATTGGCCGCCGCCAGTTGCTTGATCGCCAGCCCGTAATCCTCCAGCGCCTCGCGCACCTGCGCGTCGTTGGCGTTGTCCAGGTAGAGGTTGAGCGGGGTCATGCGGCGCTCGGTCCAGCAGTGACGGATCAGCACCGTGTCGCCTTCGACCGAGACCGTCGACGGCGCGACTTCCAGCAGTTCTTCCAGGCACGCCGGATCGAACTTGCTCAGTGGAAAACGGAAGTCGGCGAATTCCTGGGTATCGGCCATGCGCCCGACGCGGTCGACACTTTTCACCAATCGGTATTTTTCGATCACCGTCGCCCGGTCGACGTTTTTCGACGGCGAGAAACGGTCCTTGATGATCTTGAACACGGTGTTGAAGCCCGGCAGGGTGAACACGCTCATGACCATGCCACGCACGCCCGGCGCCATGATGAACTGATCGTCGGTGTTGGCCAGGTGATTGATCAGCGCGCGGTAGAACTCGGACTTGCCGTGTTTGTAGAAGCCGATCGAGGTGTACAGCTCGGCGATGTGCTTGCCCGGCAAAATGCGCCGCAGGAAACCGATGAACTCGGCCGGCACCGGCACATCGACCATGAAATACGAACGGGTGAAGGAGAAGATGATCGACACATCGGCTTCGTCGGTGATCAGCGCGTCAATCTGAATCCCGCGGCCTTCGCGGTGCAGCAGCGGAATCACCAGCGGCCACTGCTCGTCGCGGGTGTAGATGCGCCCGACCAGATACGCGCCTTTGTTGCGGTACAGCACCGAGGAAAACAGCTCGACGCTCAGCTCCGGATCCTTGCACACCCAGTCCGGCAAATTCTCGCGCAGTTGCGCTTCGAGGCGCTGCAGATCGCCGGGCAGATCGGCGTAATCCTCGCTGAAACGGTAGTCGGCAAAGATGCTTGCAAGCATCGACGACAACTGGCCCTGCGGCTTGTAGGTGCGGGTTTGCGCAGCCCGGGCGCGGCGCAGGCTTGGCCGGGTGGTGTGGATGAACATGCAGCCGTCGCTGATCAGGTCGTGGCTGAACAGCCCGCAGAAGATCGAGTTGTACCAGGTCTCGGACAGCTCATCGTCGAAGCGCAGGTCGATCACGCTGATGTAGGCGCTTTTCACCAACGGCCAGCTGCCGACATTCATCAACGTCTCGTCGTCGAAATGCTCGCGCAGGCGGGCGATGGTTTCGCCGACCTTTTCCTCGTAAAGATTGATCCGCGCCGCCGAGGCGGTCTGCGTTTCCTGCCAGCGCGCCTGCTCGAAGCGCTCGCGCGCACCGTCGGTGATCCGCCGAAAATGCTCGCGGTAATCGTCAAAGCCATCGAGGATCATGCGGGCGATGTCGGTGGCTGGCCATTGCTGCGGCATAGATGAGACCTCGGCGTGCAAGTGGAAATCTGTGCCTGAGCTTAGCCACGGAACCGGGTGAAGGTGAAGTGCAATTTCTGCCAAAACCGGAACGCCAGCGCACATCGCGGGCATTTTTCACCAGGCAACCCGCTGCAGCGAATTAAATGCCCGATTAGCGGTTGCCATCGCCGGGGCGCTCGGCAACACTCTCGTCCCGATCAAGGAAGGAGTGCCATCGTGAGCGCTGTCGATATTTTCCGCATGCTGTCGCTGGCAGCCATCTGGGGCGCGAGTTTCCTGTTCATGCGCATTATTGCGCCGGTCATCGGCACCATTCCGACTGCGTTCTTTCGGGTGTCGATAGCGGCCGTCGGGCTGCTGGTGATTCTCGGGTTGATGCGCATCAGCTGGGACTTCAAAGGCAAGCTTAAAACCGTGATGTTGCTGGGCGTGATCAATTCGGGGATTCCGGCAACGCTGTATTCGGTCGCGGCGCAGGTGTTGCCCGCCGGTTACTCGGCAATCTTTAACGCCACCACGCCGTTGATGGGCGTATTGATTGGCGGGCTGTTTTTCAGTGAAAAACTCACTGCCGCGAAGCTGACTGGGGTGTTTCTCGGCTTGTTCGGTGTCGGTGTGCTGACGCGTGCAGGGCCGGTGGCTTTCGATCTGCCATTGCTGATGGGCGCCCTCGCCTGCCTGCTTGCCACCACCTGCTACGGCTTCGCCGGATTTCTCACGCGACGCTGGCTGGATCACAGCGGCGGGCTCGACAGTCGTCTCTCGGCGGTGGGCAGCATGCTCGGCGCTTCGCTGTTTCTGTTGCCGCTGTTCGGCTACAGCGTGATCACCGCCCCTCCGGCAAGCTGGGGTGGGTGGAACGTCTGGCTGTCGCTGCTGGGCCTGGGTCTGGGTTGCACGGCGTTCGCCTACATCATCTATTTCCGCTTGCTCAGTTCCATCGGCCCGGTCAAATCGATGACCGTGACCTTCATGATCCCGGCGTTCGGCGTGTTGTGGGGTGCGTTGCTGCTGGATGAGCCGCTGTCGATGGCTCACTTGTACGGCGGGGTGTTGATTGCGCTGGCGTTGTGGTTGGTGTTGAAGCCGGCGGTAGCTACAGCCCGCTGATTTGCGGCGTTGATAAGTCAGTCTTCGCGAGCAAGCCCGCTCCCACAGGAGGAATGCATTCCAATTGTGGGAGCGGGCTTGCCCGCGAAGAGGCCGGCCCAGACACTGAAAATGCCCGGGGCGGCCTGAAGGTTTTCAAGCAGTTCTACGGAACACAAACGCCAGACCGACAATGATCAACAGCATCCCCAGCACACTCAGCGCCGCCAGACGATTGCCGAAAATCAGATAGTCCATCAGCGCCGTCACCGCTGGCACCAGATAGAACAGACTGGTGACGTTCACCAGATTGCCCCGAGCGATCAGGCGGTAAAGCAACAGCGTCGCCAGCACCGACACCACCAGTCCCATCCACAACACCGGCACGATGAAACCGGCGCTGTGCTCAAAGTGGAACGGTTGAAACGGCACAAATATCCCGCACAACAGCAGTCCGGCCAGATATTGTACTGGCAGCGTGCCGAGGGGATTGTCGGTGATGCGTTTCTGCATGATCGAACCCAGAGTCATGCTCGCCAGTGCAAGCAGGCCAAACAGCATGCCGGCCCAAGACATCCCCGCCAGACCGATCCCCTGGTAAACCACCATGATCAGCCCCGCCAAGCCCAGCGCCAGACCGAACATCCGGCTCGCCGAGCGCTGCCGCTCCATCAACACCACGGTGAGGATCGGCTGTACACCCATGATGGTCGCCATCACCCCCGGCGTGACCTTGGTGTTGAGCGCCAGCAGATAGAAAATCTGATACGCCCCCAACAACACCAGGCCCGTTGCAATCGCGAACAGCATCGGTTTGCCGCCCTTGGGCAGCTTCAACTTGAGCAGCGGCGTCAACAGCAGCAGCCCGCACAGGGCGATCACAAAGCGAATCAGCAGAAAGGCAAAGGGCGAGGCATGGGCCAGGCCCCATTTGGAGAAGATCGCACCACTGCTCCACAGCAGAACGAACAGGCTCGTGGACATCGCCGCGAGCGCGGATTTTTTCGAAAGGACAAACATGAATACCACCTGTAGTCAGGCAAATAGCCAACTCAGCCGAGGCTGAAATTCAGTAGGTGTTTCTGGCGGGCGCAGGGGGTCAGCGGAGAATGCCGATCAGCCCGCAACGCCAACGCCCGGCGGTGATACGACAACGCACACCGGCGTGCTACTGACAGGTGGAGGGTAATGACTGATCTGCCCAGGCTGCTGATTCCCGCACGGCACGACGCCAGCGTTGACCGCTGAATCGACTACCGCGTTGATGAGGGATGCAGGCATTGGGCTGATCTTTTTTGAAGGGTTTGGAGAGTGAATCAGCTGATTCACGAGCGCCGACTATAACCAGCGTGGGACATGGATTGCAACGATTTGGACAAAGGGCCAGCAGGGACAGTTGGCGGCGAGGTGAATAGGCTGATGAGCAACGGATAGGCCCATTGATGGGGAGACAGGGAATGCTCGGGATCACATGCCAAGGGAACGGACATATTTGCGGTATCAGGTCTATCGGTCAGAGGCGCGGAAGCAGGCTGCTATCGTTACCCTTCAACTACAGCTTCAGTTGGAACGCCATGGTCCGACTGCCATCGATTTGTCGAAAGTACGTTTCGAACCTATCGACCAACAAGCACTTCAGGCATCAACCCTCTGGAGAGACCAGCACTTTTGCTGGAATGAGGTCATTGAGTGGAAAGGTCGAGAGCCTTTATCTCTGGACATCGCTATCTGGTTTGAAGAGGAACTGTGCGGGCTGTGTTTCGCAAATCCAAATGCCAGCAAAAACAGAATACGAATTGTGCGCCTGGAGGGACGCCCCTACGAATCCCATCCCATCCGTTAAAAAGACGTATCGGGGCACTGGCGATGATTGTGATTGAACAATACGCCCAACTCATAGGCAGCAAGGTTCTCGAGATCCAAGAACCTTTGAAGGGCGCGATTTCACACTATCAAGAGCTTGGCTTCGGCTTCGACACTGGTGGCCGCCTTGTCAAAACCCTGGAGAACCTAGTATCGTGAAAACTGTTCAATTAACGATCAACACAGGAGGAGAAATGAGCAAATCAACAAAGAAGCCGTCCTCCAGAAAAGAGATACCTCCTCTCGGCAAAAAATCCGGTGAGATAACGCTCACTGCGAGTCAGAGGCGTCTGCTGCAGTTACTGATAAAGGGCACTGAAAGCGAAGAGCCGAATGTACTCGCCGCTGGCCGACTGTAGATTTATCAGCAGACGAAAAACCGCTCACAAGGAGCGGTTTTTTTATTTCAACACCCAGCCTCAACCAAACAGCCAATACCCCAGCAACGTCAACACCAGCACCGCCAATACCGGACGCAGGATGCGGTAAGCCTTGGGATTGCGGCGTTTCCACTGTTTGACCACGCCACTGAACTTGTCGCTGAAGCTCTTGCTCCAGGCATAAGCCTGGTTAATGCCGCCGACACGTTCGTCATCAAGGTTCTGCGGGGCGGTGGCACGTCCCAGCCAGGCGCTGATGGCGCGGTTGATGCGGGTCATCAGACGGTTGCTCAATGGGCGTTCGACGTCGCAGAACAGAATGACGCGAGTCTGTTCGGTTTCGTTCTTCACCCAGTGCACGTAGGTCTCGTCGAACATCACGTCTTCACCGTCGCGCCAGGCGTAGACCTGACCGTCGACGAAGATCCGGCAGTCGTCGGAGTTCGGCGTCGACAGGCCCAAGTGATAACGCAGCGAGCCGGCAAACGGATCACGGTGCGGGTTCAGGTGGCTGCCACCGGGCAACAGCGCGAACATCGCGCCTTTGACGTTAGGGATCGCACTGACCAGCGCCACGGTTTTCGGGCACAGGGTTTCGGCCGACGGCAGCGGTTTGTCGTACCACTTGAGGTAGAAACGCTTCCAGCCCTTCTTGAAGAACGAGCCGAAACCAGCGTCATTGTTTTTCTCGGCCGCACGGATGTAGCCCTCATCGAACAGATGCATGGCCTCGTCGCGAATGGTTTCCCAGTTATCGCGCAGCACATCCAGTTCCGGAAACTTGCTGCGATCCAGATACGGTTTGGACGGCACGCCGGAGAACAGGTACATCAGCGCGTTGTACGGGGCGAACAGCGCCGAGTGGTTGACGAACTGACGCAGGACCGGCAAACGCGCCTTGCCGCGCAAATGCACATAGAGGATGCTGCCCACAAACAGCAGCAACACCAACACCTTGGCGGCTAACGAAAAGGTCATCAACGACTCCTTGAATAAAGACAACGCTGCGCAATGCCCTTTAGCCGGCATGGCAGCCGGCCATGATAAACACTACCGGCCTCGGGAAAAACCCGCTGAACCCAAGATTCAGTGTTAAGAATTGCGCAACAAAGCATTTATTAGCATAACGATCCTGAACCCCGGCTGATCTGAGTCAATTCGACTATTGCTGATTCTCCTGCTCGGTGAACAGATCGCTGAACAACATGCTCGACAGATACCGCTCACCGGAGTCCGGCAAAATCACCACGATGGTCTTGCCCTGCATTTCCGGCTTTTCGGCCAGACGCACCGCCACGGCCATGGCCGCGCCGCATGAGATCCCGCACAGGATCCCTTCTTCCTGCATCAGGCGCAGCGCCATGGCCTTGGACTCGTCATCGGTGACCTGCTCCACCCGGTCAACCATCGACAAATCGAGGTTCTTCGGCACGAAACCGGCGCCAATTCCCTGAATCTTGTGCGGGCTTGGCTTGATCTCTTCTCCTGCCAGGGCCTGGCTGATCACCGGCGAAGAGACGGGTTCTACCGCGACCGACAGAATCGGTTTGCCCTGGGTATTCTTGATATACCGCGAAACGCCGGTGATGGTTCCGCCGGTCCCGACGCCAGCCACCA
The DNA here is from genome assembly GCF_055760375.1 of Pseudomonas sp. m6p. Taxonomy (NCBI): domain Bacteria; kingdom Pseudomonadati; phylum Pseudomonadota; class Gammaproteobacteria; order Pseudomonadales; family Pseudomonadaceae; genus Pseudomonas; species Pseudomonas sp. m6p. The sequence continues at coordinate 794,829 of NZ_CM147084.1, read as the reverse complement.
GCACATCGACGGCGCCATCGGTGTCGTTCCAGATTTCCGGGCCGGTGGTTTTTTCGTGGATCGCGGGGTTGGCCGGGTTATCGAATTGCGACGGCATGAAGTATTTGCCGGTATCACTGGCAACGATCTCGGCAGCCTTCTCGATTGCGCCTTTCATGCCCTTGGCCGGTTCGGTCAGGACCAGTTCTGCGCCGAGGGCCTTGAGCACCTTGCGCCGCTCGATGCTCATCGAGGCCGGCATGGTCAGCATCAATTTGTAACCACGGGCGGCGGCAACGAAGGCCAGACCGATGCCGGTATTGCCCGACGTCGGCTCGACGATGGTCATGCCCGGCTTGAGTTTGCCGCTGCTCTCGGCGTCCCAGATCATGTTCGCGCCGATTCGGCATTTGACCGAATAACCGGGGTTGCGTCCCTCGATCTTGGCCAGAATGGTCACGCCACGCGGCGCGATGCGGTTGATCTGCACCAGCGGCGTATTGCCGATGGAATGGGCGTTGTCAGCGAAAATGCGGCTCATGGCTGGGTCCTTATGCAGCGTTGAATTCAGCCTTTCAAGGTATGCCTGTTGCCTGATGCAGTCCAGTCGGGTCGAACGTCTGCGACGCGCAACAGTCAATCGCTTACATCGTTCGGGAACTACCGCCATGAAGCGTCGCTACAGCTGGCCCATCGGAATTTTCGCCATCATCGTCGTGCTGCTGATCGCCCTGCACATCGCCCTGCCCTACGTGGTACGCGATTACTTGAACGGCAAGCTCGCCGACATGGGCGATTACCGCGGTCAGATCACCGATGTCGATCTGGCCCTTTGGCGCGGCGCTTATAAGATCAACGGCCTGAAAATCGTCAAGGTCGACGGCAAGGTGCCGGTGCCGTTCGTCAATGCGCCCGTGATCGATCTGGCGGTCAGCTGGCATTCGCTGTGGTACGACCATGCCGTGGTGGCGCAGGTGCAGTTCTTCAATCCCGAGATCAACTTCGTCGATGGCGGCCCCAACAAGCAGAACTCGCAGACTGGTAAAGGCACCGACTGGCGGGCGCAACTGGGCAAGTTGCTGCCGATCACTCTCGACGAGGTGCAGATCCACGACGGCAAGATCACTTTCCGCAATTTCAACTCCAAACCGCCGGTCAACATGAACGCCAGCAACGTCGAGGCGAGCATCTACAACCTGACCAACGTGGTCGACAAACAGGGCAAACGCGACGCCCGTTTCGAAGGCAAGGCAAAACTGCTCGGCCATGCACCGCTGGAGACCAGCGCCACCTTCGATCCGCTGAGCAACTTCGAAGACTTCCAGTTCCGCCTGCGCGCCCGCGACATCGAACTCAAAAGCATGAACGACTTTGCCTCGGCCTACGGCAAGTTCGACTTCAACGCCGGCCACGGCGACGTGGTCATCGAAGCCCAGGCGAAAAAAGCCCAGGTCAGCGGCTACATCAAACCCTTGCTGCGCGACGTCGAAGTGTTCAACTGGCAGCAGGACGTGGAAAACAAGGACAAGAGCATCTTCCGCTCCGTCTGGGAGGCCATCGTCGGCGGCACGGAAACCGTGCTGAAGAACCAGGCCAAAAACCAGTTCGCCACCAAGGTCGAACTCAGTGGCAACGTGCATCAGCAAAACATCAGTGCGTTCGAAGCGTTTTTGCAGATTTTGCGTAATGGCTTCATTCAGGCTTTCAATGCGCGGTATGAGCGGCCGAAGCCGGATGCGGGCTAATTCTTACGATTAACGACATATCGACCAGACTCTTCAGCCGCCAGCGTGGACTTTTGCTGCAATGAGTCCCAACCAAGACAAGCCAAGGCTAATGACCTTGGCACCGCCTCCCGCCCATTACTGTATCGGCTGATGCTGCGGGCACTGACACCCAGCGCCTCGGCTGCCTGATTCAGTGAGAGTCCGGTACGTGCACGCCAATCGATGAAAATCCGAGTGTTTTCATCGACAGTGTTTTGGGCCAGCGCATCCATATAAAGCGTGTCTGCGCCGATCTGTATATCGGGCTCAAGCCATTCGACCGTCCAGCCATTGTCGTCAAGGGTCGCAGCCGCAAACACTTCGGGATCAAGCAATGGTTGCAGACCTGGATAAGCGTGGATATCTCGGCTCAGGTCAAGGGTCAGATCCTGACCATCAATAAAGGTCAGTTTCAATCGATAACCTGACAGTGCCTGCACAGCCGTCAGCCGAGGCCTTTTCATGGGTAACATCGTTTCCAGTCCTCCAGCAGTTGCACTTGATGAGCCGCAACCCAAGCCAGCGCTTCCTTGATAATCAGCGGCGGTGCCTTGCCCGTCATGACTTCGACGGTTTCAAGGCTCAGCATCACGTCCACACCGCCACCGATCAAGTGGACATGGGGTGGCGGGTGATCCTTCTCACGTAACTGAATGCGGTATTTGTCGCGAAATCGGTATTTAGTCGTCATGCCCGACAGACTATCGCCAAATCGGCGATACCTGAATACTGGCCTCTGGCCGAAACCGAGTCAACATGTGACGCCCCATTCAGAGACTGAATAAGCCGTCTGCGTTCACAGTCGACCGGGCTGCGCGTTATAGTCGGGGCATCCGATTTTTTCGCCCCCGCCCTGCCCGTGCAGGTCGGCGTTACCGTTCGAGGATTAGCAGATGAAGTTCGAAGGCACCCAGGCCTACGTCGCCACCGATGACCTGAAGCTGGCGGTCAACGCCGCCATCACCCTGGAGCGGCCGCTGCTGGTCAAGGGCGAACCGGGCACCGGCAAGACCATGCTCGCCGAGCAACTGGCCGAATCGTTCGGCGCCAAGCTGATCACCTGGCACATCAAGTCCACCACCAAGGCCCATCAGGGCCTGTACGAGTACGACGCGGTCAGCCGTCTGCGCGACTCGCAACTGGGCAACGAAAAAGTCCACGACGTGCGCAACTACCTGAAGAAGGGCAAGTTGTGGGAGGCGTTCGAGTCCGAAGAACGCGTCATTCTGCTGATCGACGAAATCGACAAGGCTGACATCGAGTTCCCCAACGACCTGCTGCAAGAACTCGATAAGATGGAGTTCTACGTTTACGAGATCGACGAGACCATCAAGGCCAAGAAGCGCCCGATCATCATCATTACCTCGAACAACGAGAAAGAGCTGCCGGACGCCTTCCTGCGCCGCTGCTTCTTCCATTACATCGCCTTCCCCGACCGTAGCACCCTGCAGAAAATCGTCGACGTGCACTACCCGGACATCAAGAAGGATCTGGTCAGTGAAGCACTGGACGTGTTCTTCGACGTGCGCAAGGTGCCGGGCCTGAAGAAGAAGCCGTCGACCTCCGAGCTGGTCGATTGGCTGAAGCTGCTGATGGCTGACAACATCGGCGAAGCGGTGCTGCGCGAGCGCGATCCGACCAAAGCCATTCCGCCACTGGCCGGTGCGCTGGTGAAGAACGAGCAGGACGTGCAGTTGCTTGAGCGCCTGGCGTTCATGAGCCGTCGCGGTTCTCGCTAAGAGGCTGATGCCATGTTGCTCAACCTGTTCAATGAAATGCGTGCCGCCAAGGTGCCGGTGTCGGTGCGCGAGCTGCTCGACCTGATCAACGCGCTGAAGCAGCGCGTAACCTTCGCCGACATGGACGAGTTCTACTACTTGTCGCGGGCGATTCTGGTCAAGGACGAACGGCATTTCGACAAGTTCGACCGTGCGTTCGGCGCCTACTTCAATGGCCTGGAAAAGCTCGACGATCACTTGCAGGCGCTGATTCCCGAAGACTGGTTGCGCAAGGAATTCGAGCGTTCGCTGACCGATGAGGAACGCGCGCAGATCCAGTCCCTCGGTGGCCTCGACAAGCTGATCGAAGAGTTCAAGAAGCGCCTCGAAGAACAAAAGGAACGCCACGCCGGCGGCAACAAATGGATCGGCACCGGCGGCACCAGCCCGTTTGGCTCCGGCGGCTTCAACCCGGAAGGCATTCGGGTCGGCGATGCCGGCAAGCGTCAGGGCAAAGCGGTCAAGGTCTGGGATCAGCGCGAATACAAGAACCTCGACGATTCGGTGGAACTGGGCACGCGCAACATCAAGGTTGCTCTGCGGCGTCTGCGCAAATTCGCCCGGCAAGGTGCGGCGGAAGAGCTGGACATCGACGGCACCATCGACCACACCGCCAAAGACGCCGGCCTGCTGAACATCCAAATGCGCCCGGAGCGGCGCAACACGGTGAAGCTGTTGCTGCTGTTCGACATCGGCGGCTCGATGGACGCCCACGTGAAGATCTGCGAGGAGTTGTTCTCGGCGTGCAAGACCGAGTTCAAGCATCTGGAGTACTTCTACTTCCACAACTTCATTTATGAATCGGTGTGGAAGAACAACATGCGCCGCACGTCCGAACGCTTCTCGACGCAGGATCTGCTGCACAAGTACGGCGCCGACTACAAAGTGATCTTCATCGGTGACGCCGCCATGGCGCCCTACGAAATCACCCAGGCCGGCGGCAGCGTCGAGCACTGGAACGAAGAGCCGGGATACCTGTGGATGCAGCGTTTCATGGAAAAGTACAAGAAGCTCATCTGGATCAATCCGTATCCGAAGGACACGTGGGGCTATACCTCGTCGACCAATATCGTGCGCGATTTGATCGAGGATCAGATGTATCCGCTGACGTTGCGTGGGCTTGAGGAAGGGATGCGGTTTTTGTCCAAATAAAAAGCCAAAGATCGCAGCCTTCGGCAGCTCCTACAGAAAAATTCGCGTTTCCATGTAGGAGCTGCCGAAGGCTGCGATCTTTTGATCTTCAACCAAAGCGCTGCAAATACTCGACATGCTCGCGGTGTGCGACGTCCTGCACCACCGGCCTAAACCGCACCTGCGCCCCTGGCAGACATTGCGCCAGTCGCGCCAGCGCCAACGGCGTCAACGCTCCCAACCGTGGATACCCGCCAATCGTCTGCCGATCATTGAGCAAGACAATCGGCTGCCCGTCCGGCGGCACCTGCACCGCGCCCAGCGGAATGCCCTCGGAAATCATCGGCCGGCCCTGGTACTGCAACGCCTTGCCCAACAGTCGAATGCCCATGCGGTCGGCGCGACTGTCGAGCGTCCACGGACTGTTGAACACATCAAACAGACTCTGCCCGCTGAACTGGCCGATCTGTGCGCCGAGCACCAGATCCAGCGGTGCATTGAGGCGCAAATCAGGTCGATGCGCCAGCGGCACTTCACGCACCTGCAGCGCCGCACCGCAATAACTCAATGTCGCGCCCTTGGTCAGCGGTAACCCCATACCATCCAATCCACCGAGTTCTTCGCGCACCACCGTGGCACTGCTGCCCAGCACCTGCGGCGCGTCGAAACCACCGGGCGCCGCCAGATAAGCCCGGGCGCCGAGCAGCGGTTGGGTGAACCTCAATGTTTGCCCTTGGCCCAGTTTGAAACTGCGCCACGGCGCCAGCGCCTGCCCATCAATCTGCGCACCGAGATCAGCGCCGGCCAGCGCCAGCAAGCAGTCGTCCTGCGCCACCACGGCAAATCCGCCGAGGGTGATTTCGATCGCAGGCAGATCCAGCCGGTTACCCAGCAGCCAGTTGGCCCAGTTCATCGAACACCAATCTGCCGCGCCGCCCTGAGTCACGCCCAAATGGCGCACGCCAAAACGCCCGGCGTCCTGCAACAAACACAGCGGCGTGCTGGCCTCAATCGTCAATCGGCTCATGCCAGCGCCTCCAGTGGCGTATCATCGCCGCCCAGGTTGACGAACTCGGCGTGGCTCACCCCTTCGAAACGCACGGTGTCGCCGGGTTGCATCAGGCTGTAGCCGTCGCGATGGCGGTCGAACAGTTTCGCCGGGGTGCGGCCGATCAGGTTCCAGCCGCCGGGGGACACCACCGGATAAGCCGCGGTCTGCCGCTCGGCAATACCGACGCTGCCGGCCGCGACTTTCTTGCGCGGGGTGTCCAGGCGTGGCGCCGCGAGAATTTCTTCCACCAGCCCCATGAAGGCGAATCCCGGTGCGAAGCCGAGGGCAAACACCTGATATTCACGAGCGCTGTGACGGCGGATCACCTCCTCCACCGCCAACCCGCTGCGCTGCGCCAGCAGGCTCAGTTCGGGGCCGACACTCAGGTCGTACCAGACCGGCAACACATGGCACTGGCCGCTGGTACGCGCATTCGGCGACAGGTCGATCAAGGCTTCAGCGATCAGTTCCCGGGCCTGACTCGGGCTCAACGCAGTCAGGTCGTAATGCACCATCAACGTGGTGTAGGACGGCACCAAGTCGATCAACTGCGCGCCAAATACCGCGCGCAGACGCTCACTGGCGGCGAGCATCCACGGCATGTTGGTTTCGGCAATTTCATCGAACAGGCGCAACATCAGGCAGTCGAGGGCCACCACTTCAATCCGTGGGCTCATGGCGCGCTCTGCTGATTCAGGGCCTCGCGAATGCGCTGCACGGCGGCCACCGAACTGGCGTTGTCGCCATGCACGCACAAGGTGTTGGCCTGCAGATGCAGCGCACTGCCGTCGCTGGCGACGAGTTCACCGCCACGGGCGATGGTCAGGGCCTGTTCGATGATTGTTTCTGGTTCGTGATGCACCGCGCCCGCCAGTTGCCGCGACACCAGTCGGCCGGCGCTGTCGTAGGCGCGGTCGGCGAAGGCTTCGAACCACAGGGTCACGCCATATTCGTCGCCGAGCTGTTGCGCCGCCGCGTTGTCGCGGGTGGCCATTAACATCAGCGGCAAACTGCGATCGTAAGCAGCGACGGCCTGAATCACCGCACGCAACTGTGCCAGGTTGGCCATCATGTCGTTGTACATCGCGCCGTGGGGTTTGACGTAACTGACTCGCCCGCCCTGCGCGCGGCAAATGCCGTCGAGCGCGCCGATCTGGTAATGCAGGATGTCTTGCAGCTCTTGCGCGGAATAAGCCATGGAACGCCGACCGAAGCCAACCAGATCCTGATAGGCCGGATGTGCGCCGATCTGCACGCCGTGGCTCAGGGCCAGACTGACGGTCTTGCGCATGATGCCCGGGTCACCGGCATGGAAGCCGCAGGCCACGTTGGCGCAGTCGATGAAGGGCATGACTTCGGCGTCCAGACCCATGGTCCAGCTGCCGAAACTCTCGCCGATGTCACAGTTCAATAGCAGGCGGCTCACGGTGAACACTCCTGTAGCTTCTGGTCTTTTTATCTGTAGGACACTTGCCCGGCAGGTTATCAGTTACTGCGCATCCAGTTGCTTGCCACGGGTTTCCGGCAGGCTCAACGCGGCCAGAATCACCACGCCGTAGGACACCGCCGCAAACGCACCGATCCCCACGCTCAGCGGCACCTTCTGGCTGAGCAGGCCAATCAGCAGCGGGAACAGAGCCGCCAGCGCCCGGCCGATGTTGTAGCAGAAACCCTGCCCCGAACCGCGAATCCGCGTCGGAAACAACTCGGTGAGAAACGCGCCCATGCCGCTGAAAATCCCCGAGGCGAAGAAGCCCAGTGGAAAGCCCAACCACAGCATCACGCCATTGCTGACCGGCATTTGCGTGTACAGCAAGACGATGGTGAACGAGCCGACCGCGAACAGGATGAAGTTCTTTTTTCGCCCGAGCAGATCAGTCAGATAAGCGCTGATCACATAGCCGACGTAGGAGCCGACAATCACCATCGCCAGATACCCGCCAGTGCCGAGCACGCTCAAACCGCGCTCGTTCTTGAGGAAGGTCGGCAGCCACGAAGTGATCGCGTAGTAACCGCCGAGTGCACCGGTGGTCAGCAAGGAGGCGCGGAACGTGGTGAACAGCATGCCCGGGGCAAAGATCTCGTAGAACTTCGCCGGGTTTTCCGGGGTTTGCGCCGCCTTGGCTTCGCGGTAGATTTCCGGGTCTTTCACCAGCCGACGGACGAAAATCACAAAAATCGCCGGGACGATGCCGAGAATGAACAGCGCCCGCCAGGCCTCTTCCGGCGGCAACACCGAGAACAGCAACGCATACAGAATCGCCGTCAGCCCCCACCCCAGCGCCCATCCGGATTGCACCATGCCCACCGCTTTGCCGCGATCCTTGGCGCGGATCACTTCACCGATCAGCACCGCGCCGGCGGTCCATTCGCCACCGAAACCGAAGCCCATCAGGGTGCGGGCGATCAGCAGCTGTTCGTAGTTCTGCGCGAAACCGCAAAGGAAGGTGAAAAAAGCGAACCACAGCACCGTCAGTTGCAGGGTGCGCACGCGGCCGATGCGGTCGGAGAGAATCCCCGCGACCCAGCCGCCGATGGCCGAGGCAATCAAGGTGCTGGTGTGAATCAGCCCGGCCTGCCCGGTGGTGATGCCCCACATGGCAATCAGGGTCGGCACCACGAAGCTGAGCATCTGCGTGTCCATGCCGTCCAGGCCATAGCCGATCTTGCAGCTCCAGAAGGTGCGACGCTCTTGCTGATTGATATTGCGATACCAGTCGAACGGTCCTGGACGGGCCGTGCTCTTGGGGAGGTCGAGGGTGTCGGGCGCACGCATGGCAAGTCTCCGCAGGCTTTTATTGGTCTTGTTCGAAGTTCCGACGACGCCTATCGTGGGAACCGGATGCGCCGATTTTTCGTCGCCCGGCCCTGCTGCGTCCAACGAATAAAAACCCGCCTTAGGCATAAGAAAAATTTGTCACCCGAGCCGTTGCCATGAACCTGAAGTTTCTCGAGACCTTTGTCTGGGTCGCCCGGCTGAAGAGTTTTCGCCTGACCGCCGACAAGCTGTTCACCACCCAGGCGTCGATTTCCAGCCGCATCGCGGTGCTCGAAGGCGAGCTGGGGGTGAAGCTGTTTCTGCGCGACTCACGCGGCGTCAGCCTGACGCCCGAAGGCCTGAAAGTGCTGGATTACGCCGAGCAGATGCTCGATACGATGTCGGCGCTCAAGCAATCAATCGAGACCCGCTCGAGCAAGGTCGGCCGGGTGCGCATCGGCGTGATGGACACGGTAATCCACACCTGGCTCAGCCCGTTGGTGGCGCAGATGACCGAACGGTATCCGCGGGTGGAAATCGAGCTGGTGGCGGATACCTCGCTGAATCTCTGCGATCAGCTGCAAAAAGGCTTTCTCGACATCGTTCTGCAAACCGATCTGGTGCGCCACGAAAGCGTGCGCAGCCTCGAGCTGGCCAGCCATCCGCTGGGCTGGATCGTCGCGAGCAACTCAATCTACAACCGTGACTACGCCGACCTCGGTGAATTGGCGCAGGAACGGATCATCACCTACTCGAAAAACTCCCGACCGCATCAGGATCTGCTGGCATTGATGCAGGCCAACGGTGTGTTGGCTCCGCGCCTGAACTGCGTGAATTCGGTGTCGGCGATCACCCGGCTGTTGCGTGACGGTTTTGGTATTGGCGTACTGCCGCCGGTGCTGGTGGCCGAGGAATTGGCGCGGGGGGAATTGACCTTGCTCGATATCGATCTGCGACCGTCGGATTTGCAGGTGGTGGTGTCGTGGCGAGTTGGCGTGGAGTGGGTCGAGGAGATGGTGACGTTGTGTCAGCAGGTGCTGGCGGGGTATGCGCGCAAGGTCGGTGAAAAGTACATTGTTTTGAGTAGCTGAAAAGCAAAAGATCGCAGCCTTCGGCAGCTCCTACACAGGAATATGCGTTTCCCTGTAGGAGCTGCCGCAGGCTGCGATCTTTTGCTCTAGACCTTTTACAAGCCGCGCACGTCGCGATCTTCTATCGGCCGGCTCTGGCGCAAACGCCGGCCACCCAGCACCACCCAGTCAATCAGACGAATCAGGCACTCGATGCCGAACGACAGCAGCAACGCGCCGCTCATGCCCCAGATCATCGCTTCCGGGGTCAGCAGGATCTGGTAGCTGTAGCCGTTCCAGGTTTCCTTGCGAATGTCCGGGTCGGCGGCCAGCACCACTTGCAGGAAGCGGATGTACCACGGGCCCTGCATCGCCTGGAACTGTTTATCCAGCGCTGTCTGGCGGTTGAGCAAGGTGCTCAGGCTGTCGGCATCGCTGCGAAATACCGGGTCGTCACTGGCGCGGTAGTGCGCGACCAGCGCTTGCAAGTCGCCCTTGAAAAACTGCTCGGCGGTGCCCTGAAAACCGCGCAGAGCGGTCTGCGCTTCGATCAGATGGGCTTCGACGCGTTTGGCGTAATCGTTGATGAACCCCGGCACCTGGACACCGATCAACAGGCCCGCCGCAAACAACACCAGCCGTAGATAACTGAGCAACATCGAGGAGAGATCCTTTATTCGGTCGTGCCCTGGCTGACGCATTCGCCGCGTCGCCACAGGCTCCATTGGCCCGGTTGGTAACGGGTCCAGGTTTCGTTTTCGGTCAAAGGCTCGGTGGCGATCACCGTAACCACGTCATTGGGCGTGGTTTCCGCCTGGAAATCGACGATCACATCGACATCCTTGAGCCGCGCCGGGCCGAACGGTGCGCGCCGGGTGATCTGTGCCAGTTTGGTCGAGCAATAGCAGAACAGCCAGTCGCCGTCGCTGAGCAGGCAGTTGAACACGCCTTTGCTGCGGTATTCGGCGCAGGCAGCAACCAGATCCGGCAGCAGCACTTCTATATCGACCGGTTCCGGGAAGGCTGCACGCACGCGGTTGAGCAAATCGCAGAACGCCGCTTCGCTGTCGGTGTCGCCCACCGGGCGGTAGAAGCTCTTGATCGGGGTGAAATCGGCGAGCTGGCCGTTGTGCGCGAAACACCAGTTACGGCCCCACAGTTCGCGGACGAACGGGTGGGTGTTGGACAGGCAGACCTTGCCGACGTTGGCCTGACGAATGTGGCCGATGACCACTTCGCTCTTGATCGGATAGCGCTGCACCAGATTGGCGACTTCCGACTCGCTGCTGGCGGCCGGGTCCTGAAACAGGCGCAGACCGCGCCCTTCATAGAAGGCGATGCCCCAGCCGTCGCGGTGCGGGCCGGTACGCCCGCCGCGCTGCATCAAGCCGGTGAAGCTGAACACGATATCGGTCGGCACGTTGGCACTCATGCCCAGTAGTTCACACATGTGCTGACCTCGTGATTACAGACGCGGCTCGACGCGCATGCGCTGCGGATTGTTCGGCAATGGCGGGCGACCGTAGCGGTCATCACCGGCAGCGCCGAACGGCTGATCGTCGTCGCGATCATCGGCACGCGCCGCGGCCTTGGCGGCTTCGGCCTGCTCGCGACGGGCGCGTGAGGCGCGTTCGATCGGGAAGCGGATCAGCACGAAAATCAGGTAGATGCCGAACGCAATCATGCCGTACATGAACAGGTCGGAAATCGCCCGCCAGGCGTTGTTGCCGACCTTGAAGGCCAGATCCAGCGCAGTAATGGCGATCGACGGTGCAACCTTGGCTTTCACCGGATCAATGATGGTCGGGCTGAACAGCAACACCGCCATCAGCACCCGCAGCGGCTCGCGCAGCCAGCGCCACATCCAGCGGGTCAGGCGCATCCATACCAACAGGCAGCCCACAGCGGCGAAGGCGTAGAGGCCCCAGGCGATCAGATAGTCGTTCTCGGTCATGGTGTCCATGGCAAGGCAGGCAAAGAGGCGCTTATAGTAACGACTTTTCGCCTGTCAGGCTTGTCCCAATGCCAGACGGCCAACAGCAAACCTTGTGGGAGCGAGCTTGCTCGCGAAAGCGTCGGGTCAGTGAAACAAATGTCATCTGACAGAACGCCTTCGCGAGCAAGCTCGCTCCCACAGGAGAGTGCGATGGTTTCAAGAGCTGCGAAAACCTTTATTCCGAATATTGTCCGAGAGCCTTCCATGCCCGAATCCGCCCACGTCATCCGCGCCCCGATCGCCCACAAGGCTGCTGGTGCCGACCCGTATGCCTGGCTGCAGGAACGCGACGCCGACGCGGTGCTCGACTACCTCAAGGCTGAAAACGCCTATCAGGAAGCACAGACCGCCGATCAGGCCGGCCTGCGCGAAAGCCTGTTCGAAGAGATCAAGGGCCGGATCCTCGAAACCGACCTGTCCCTGCCCTCGCCCTGGGGCCCGTATCTGTATTACACGCGCACCACGGCGGGTGACGAGTACGCCCGCCATTACCGTTGCCCGCGTCCGGCCGACGACAGCCTGACCCTCGACGAGAGCCGCGAGCAACTGCTGCTCGACCCCAACGTGCTGGCCAACGGCGGCTTCTTCTCGCTCGGCGCGTTCAGCATCAGCCCGGATCACCAGCGCCTGGCCTACAGCGTCGATGCTTCGGGCGACGAGATCTACACGCTGTTCGTCAAGGAACTGGCCAGCGACAAGGTCAGCGAGCTGGAATTCCAGGACTGCGACGGCAGCATGACCTGGGCCAACGACAGCCTGACCTTGTTCTTCGGCGTGCTCGACGACACCCATCGCCCGCACAAGCTGTTTCGCTATCGCCTCGACGGCACCGCTGCCGAAGAAGTGTTCCACGAGCCGGACGGACGTTTCTTCCTGCATTGCTACCGCTCCAGCTCCGAGCAGCAATTGCTGCTGACCCTGGGCAGCAAGACCACCAGCGAAGTCTGGGCCTTGGACGCGCATCAGCCGCACCTGCCCTTCACCTGCCTGGCGCCCCGGGTCGAGGATCACGAATACGATGTCGACCACGGCGCGCTGGATGGCGCGTGGACCTGGTTCATCCGCACCAACCGCGACGGCATCAACTTCGCCCTGTATCAGGCGCCGGACACCGGTGTGGTGCCGAGCGAGGCCGACTGGCAGAACCTGATCCCGCACAGCGACACAGTGATGCTCGACGGCGTGACACTGAACACGGCGGCCATGACCCTGAGCCTGCGCGAAGGCGGTCTGCCGATCATCGAAGTTCACCCACAGGGCCAGACGCCGTATCGCGTGCAATTGCCGGACGCGGCTTACAGCCTTTATGTGCAGAACAGCCTGGAGTTCGAAAGCGACCGCATCCGTCTGCGCTACGAGGCATTGAATCGTCCGGCGCAGGTGCGGCAGTTACGGCTGGACAGCGGCGAACAAACCGTCCTGAAAGAAACCCCGGTGCTCGGCCCGTTCGACGCCGACGCCTACGTCAGCCAACGCCTGTGGGCCACCGCGCCGGACGGCACGCAGGTGCCGATCAGTCTGGTGATGAAACGCGAAATGGTCGGCAAACCGGTGCCGCTGTATCTGTACGGTTATGGCGCCTACGGCTCCAGTCTCGACCCGTGGTTCTCCCACGCGCGCCTGAGCCTGCTGGATCGCGGCATGGCGTTCGCCATCGCCCACGTGCGTGGCGGCGGTGAGCTGGGCGAAGCGTGGTACCGCGCCGGCAAACAGGAGCACAAGCACAACACCTTCAGCGACTTCATTGCCTGCGCCGAATTTCTGATCCTCAACGGCATCACCACCGCTGAAAAACTGGCGATCAGCGGTGGCAGCGCTGGCGGTTTGTTGATTGGTGCGGTGCTCAATCAGCGTCCGGACCTGTTCCGCGTGGCGATTGCCGAAGTGCCGTTCGTCGACGTGCTCAACACCATGCTCGACCCCGATTTGCCGCTGACCGTCACTGAGTACGACGAGTGGGGCAACCCCGCAGAGCCGGACGTCTACGAGCGGATCAAGGCGTACGCGCCATACGAAAACGTCACCGCGCAGGCTTATCCGGCAATGCTGGTGATCGCCGGCTACAACGACAGCCGCGTGCAGTACTGGGAAGCCGCCAAGTGGGTGGCAAAACTGCGCGCGACCAAGACCGACGACAACGTGCTACTGCTCAAGACCGAACACGGCGCCGGGCATGGCGGCATGAGCGGGCGTTACCAGGGATTACGTGACGTAGCGCTCGAATATGCATTTGTGTTCAAGGTTTTGGGCCTGGCCTGAGGAACTCCATCGGTCACTTGGGTCTTAACTCCAGACCCAAGAGGCCGATACTCATGAACCCGTGTAGGAGCTGCCGAAGGCTGCGATCTTTTGATCTTGCCTTTCAAAATCAAAAGATCGCAGCCTTCGGCAGCTCCTACAGGGGATCGTGTAGTGCCTTGAAAATGTGAAAACAATAAAGACCGCAACGACATGTCAGAACCGACCTTACTGAACAACGAAATCCGCGACTGGCTGATGGACTGTGGCCTGTTCGATCAATTGCAACTGGCGGACTTCGCCGCGGCCTCGGGCTACTTCAGCATTAGCACCGTGGCTGAAGGTGAAGCGATTTTCCGTGAGGGCGATGCCGGCAGTTTCATGTGCATCCTCCACACCGGTCAGGTCGCGGTGCAGAAAACTGGCCCTGACGGCCAGGTCATCACCATGGCCACCCTGCGCAGCGGTCGGGCGTTCGGCGAAATGGCGGTGCTCGATGGTGAGCGCCGTTCGGCGACCTGCGTTGCGGCGAGCAACTGCCAACTGCTCAACCTGGGCAAGGACTCGCTGGAAAAAATGCTCAACGACGCGCCGAAGATCGCCGCCAAGATCATTCGCGCCCTCGCCGTGTCCCTTTCCAAACGCCTGCGCATGGCCGACGGCCAACTGGCGGCGCAACAGGTTTAACCGCCGGGGGATTTGGCCTTGGTGCTGTTCGGTTCGATGCCCGGCACCGGTTGATCCTTGCTTGGCGGGCTGGGCATTTCGATTGGCACCAGTGGCGGGCTGCCACTGCCGGCGCCGGCCTTCGGTGCGCTGATCGGGGTGATTTGCGGATACGGTGTTGGCGTAGCGGTACCCGGCGAGCCGGGTTGCGGCGTCGGGCTGACCGGAATGGTCTGCTGCGCCTGCACTGCAGTAATCGCGAGCGCGGCCAGGGCAATGGCCGTTAGAATGATGCGCTTCATCAAGGGCTCCGTTTGGCCTCTAGTCTGCGTTCAGGCTACTCCCAACGGGCCTGCTTGCCTTCCCCCCTTGTAGAGATTTCCATGAAACGTTTCGTTCTGCTCGACACCACGCCGATCCCTGACAGCGGCGGCGCCCTGTGCCTGTTCGAGTATGGCGAGGATTTCGTCATCAAGATCCAGGGCGGCGACGGCGGGCAATTGATGAACACGCGCATGCACGGTTCGGAAGATGCGCTAGCCGAGATTCCTTGCCGCAAGGTGGCCGGACGGCCGAATTCACGGGTGTTGATTGGCGGTCTGGGCATGGGCTTCACCCTCGCCTCGGCACTCAAGCATCTGGGCAAGAGCGCCGAAGTGGTGGTCGCCGAGCTGGTGCCCGGCGTGGTCGAGTGGAACCGCGGCCCGCTCGGGGAAAAGTCCGGGCGCCCGCTGCTCGATCCGCGCACGGTGATCCGCCAGGACGACGTCGCCAAGGTCCTGCAAAGCGAGCCGAACGGCTTCGACGCAATCATGCTCGACGTCGACAACGGTCCCGAAGGCCTGACCCAGAAGGCCAACAGCTGGCTGTATTCCGCCGCCGGTCTGAACGCCTGCGCCAAGGCCCTGCGGCCCAAGGGCGTGCTGGCGGTGTGGTCGGCCAGCGCCGACCGGCAGTTTTCCGACAAATTGAAGAAGGCCGGTTTCAAGGCCGAGGAAGTCCAGGTGTTCGCCCACGGCAACAAGGGCACCCGCCACACGATCTGGATTGCCGAGAAGCTCAAGGGCTGAGCTAAACTCTGCACATAACCGTCATTAGTCTTTTTACTAAGGTGAACCCATGAGTTCGTCCACCCCGACCAACACGTCGAAGCTCGATCGCATCCTTGCCGACAACCAGCGCGACAAGGAAATGGGCTACCGCGACAAGGCCCTGAAGATGTACCCGCACGTCTGCGGCCGCTGCGCCCGTGAGTTTTCCGGCAAGCGCCTGAGCGAACTGACCGTACACCACCGCGATCACAACCACGACAACAACCCGCAGGACGGCTCGAACTGGGAACTGTTGTGCCTGTATTGCCACGACAATGAGCACTCGCGCTACACCGACCAGCAGTATTTCGGCGAAGGCTCGCTGAGCACACCGAAAATCGCCAAGGCCACGCATAACCCGTTTGCCGCCCTCGCCGGCCTGATGAAAAAAGAAGACTGATCTTCATTGCCATTACTGGCCCCATCGCTGGCAAGCCAGCTCCCACAATGATTTTGGTCGCTCACAAATTTTGTGAACACCCGAGATACCTGTGGGAGCTGGCTTGCCAGCGATGAGGCCAGACCAGACACCACAGATCTCGAATCTGCCCGCCCTCCCCCAATCCCCGTATAATCGCCCTCTTTTTCCCGAAGGCACCCCGCTCGTGGCAGACAAACGTTACAGCTGCATTGGTTTGTACAACCCCAAATCACCGGAGAACGTCGGTTCGGTGATGCGCGCCGCAGGCTGTTACGGCGTGGCGTCGGTGTTCTACACCGGGAAGCGTTATGAACGCGCCGCCGACTTCGTCACCGACACCAAGCGTGTGCACTACGACATCCCGCTGATCGGCATCGACGACCTGAAAAAGATCCTCCCGCTCAACTGCGTCCCGGTCGCCGTGGAACTGGTCGAGGGCGCCCGCCCGCTGCCGGAATACACCCACCCGGATCGCGCGCTATACATCTTTGGCCCGGAAGACGGCTCGCTGGATAAAGAGATCCGCGACTGGTGCGAAGACGTTGTGTACATCCCGACCACCGGCTGCATGAACCTGGCGGCGACGGTCAACGTGGTGCTCTACGACCGCATGGCCAAAGGCCTGAACACCCGCTCGGGACCGAAATTCCGCTGAAACGTCGCACATCCGATGGAACGAGCCGGGCGCTGCGGCAGTCAGCTTATCTATCTATTGCACATTGCCTGGGAGACAGATCATGACCGAACTCAAACGCGTCCAACGTATCGATTCCACCCCGTTCCAGAGCCCCACCGAGCAGAACGTCCAGGGCTGGGAGCGCATCGGCTCGCTGGCCGGTGGCGTGATCATGGTTGGCAAGGGCCTGCGCCGTGGCGGCGTGTTCGGTCTGATTCAAGTGGCGATTGGCGGCGTGGCGATGGCCCGTGGCATCACCGGGCACAGCTCGGTGAAGAGCCTGCTGGAGAAAAGCCGTCAGGACATGAACAACGTGCGGGCGAAGATCGAGCGCGCCGGTGAAGAACTGAGCCAGCTCAAGGCCAATGCCGAGGCGGCGACCAAGACCGCCACCGTTACCGGTAATGATTCGGTGAAATCACCGAAAGCCGGGGTTTAAAAGCAAAAGATCGCAGCCTGCGGCAGCTCCTACAGAGATTGGTGTAGGAGCTGCCGCAGGCTGCGATCTTTTGATCTTTACTGCAACAATGCGGTATCAAGGACTTTAGAGGTCTCGCCGAGCACGCTCTCAGCCAGTTGCACAAACTCTTTAGTACTCACCGCCCCCAGATGCATCGCCCCGCGCAACACATCATCCAGCGAACGCTTGTTGCGCGTCTTCAAGCGAATCTCGCGATCCAGTTCCTGCAACACCATCACCGCTTTTGCAAGCTGCGCCGCACTGATCTGTTCGCCGCGTAACGTCGTCACCTTCTGACTGTCCCGGGTCAACTTCGCCTGCAACGCCTGATAGCGCTCATCGCTCATGCCGCCGGCACGGCGCACCAGCTCGATCGCGTAATACTCGGCAAAGCCTTCGCTGATCCAGTCACTGCGATGTTCATCGTTGATGCGCCCGAACACCTGCGCCAGCTCACGCACCAGCGCACTGCTGCCGCTCTCGCTGACCAGCGGCAAGCGCGTATTCAGATAGATCGATTCATGCGCGCCGAGGCTGCCGCGCCACATCGGGTCGTTGGCGCCGACAATCAGCAATTTTTTCGGATGCCGGGGATAGACCGCTTGCACCTGCGGCCAGATGAACGTCAGCAAGGTCAGCACATCCATGCGGCGCATGCCCTGCCCTTGCGGCGAAGCCACGGTGACTTCGGTTTCGCCCAGGCGCGTGCGGCGGCTGCCGAGGTGACCGGCGAGCATCCAGCCGGTCGGGCGGTCGAACAGGTGTGAAGGGTTGTCGATGCGAAATGTGTTTTTGCCGATGCGCGGCCAGGCGGTTTCGACGCTTTGCCAGCCGTTGGGCAGTTCGAATTGCAGACGTGACACCAGCTCGACGCCATCCTGCTGATCGAGCCGGGCCGGCGGCACCAGATCATCACCGCGCAGCAGCGCCCAGGTCGGGGTCATGCACGTGTCGAAGCTGCCGCTCTTGCGGCCGTGGCTGATGCTGACGCGGTAAGTCAGGCTGGGCTTGTCGCCGCTCGGACGCCAGAGGCCCCGAGCGTGCTTGCCCGGAGACAATTGCCACTGACCATCGGCCTTGAAGTCGCTGTAGTGGCTGCCATCGCCTAGGTCAAAATCGAGGCTGCGTACCGCTTCGCCCTTGGCCAGGGTCAGGCGCACTTCGGCCTGATCGCTTTGCGGCAGCAGGCGCACGTGGTAATCCAGATCGACTTTCTTTGCCGCCCACACCGGTGCGCTTAGCGCCAGCGGGGCGATCAGCAATGCCCGCAGCAATCCCCCAGCCATACACACTCCTTGTTGAATCCTGGAAACCCTTGGTGCTTAACCGGCGCGGAAAATCAGGTGATCTTCCCAGTCATCCTCCGGCACGCTGCCTTCGGCGAGCATGCGTCCGGACTGGGAAATCCGTTCGTGGTGCACAGCGTCACGATCGCCACACACCAAGTGGTGCCACAGCGGCAGATCCTTGCCTTCGCTGACCAGGCGATAACCGCAAGTCGGCGGCAGCCATTTAAATGATTCGGCCTGGCCCGGAGTGAGCTGAATGCAGTCCGGGACAAACTTGATGCGATTCGGATAGTCGCTGCACTGGCAGGTCTTCAGGTCCAGCAGTTTGCAGGCGATGCGCGTGTAGTAGACGCTGTTGTCTTCTTCATCTTCGAGTTTCTGCAGGCAGCACAGACCGCAGCCGTCGCACAGCGATTCCCATTCCTCGTGATCCAGTTGCTCGAGGGTTTTGCGTTTCCAGAACGGTTCGACTTTGGCGGCCATGGCTCAAGCATCAACATCAGGTGGTGAAAAGGCCGCCAGTCTAGTGCCCAAGGCCCTGCGGGCCAAGCGCTGGCGACTGTCGGTAAATCGCGCTTGTCAGCCGAATCGCCGCCCAGTAGGGTTTTGCCACGAATTCATGACGCAAACACAGCAAGGAATCTTTTGATGAGTGCCAACCCTCGCGTTGCCGATTACGCCATTCACCCGCAGTTCACCGATCGCTGGTCGCCTCGTGCCTTCACCGGCGAAGCGATCCCGGAAGAAACCCTGCTGAGTTTTTTCGAAGCCGCACGCTGGGCGCCTTCGGCGTACAACTCGCAGCCGTGGCGTTTTCTGTATGCGCGCCGTGACACGCCGAACTGGGAACGCTTCCTGGGGCTGCTGAATGAATTCAACCGCAGCTGGGCGCAACACGCTTCGGCGCTGGTGATCGTGATTTCGAAAACCACCTTCACCGCACCCGGTGCCAGCGAAGAGACCCCGGCGCTGTGGCACACCTTCGATACCGGCTCCGCTTGGGGCCACCTGGCGCTGCAGGCGAGCATCAGCGGCTGGCACACCCACGGCATGGCCGGTTTCGATCAGGAGCTGACCCGCAAGGAGCTGAATATTCCGCAAGGTTATGCGCTGCATGCGGCGGTCGCTGTCGGCAAGCTGGGTGACAAGGCGACCCTGGCCGAGTACCTGCAGGCCCGTGAGGAGCCGAGCCCGCGTCGTCCGCTGAGCGAGCTGGCGGCGGAAGGCAACTTCACCCTTTAAACGCAAAAGATCGCAGCCTTCGGCAGCTCCTACTGGGATCAATGCAGGAGCTGCCGAAGGCTGCGATCTTTTGATTACACCTCAGTAACCGCGGTTGAAATCCACTTCCCCGCGCAACGCTTCTCCCGCCTGATACGCCTTCAGGTTCTCGACGAACAACTGCACCATCAACGCCGGCGACGTCGGCGCCGAGCTGTGTCCAGTCAGCAGCAGGCCCCAGGCAGTCCAGAACGGATGGCGTTGCGGCAACGGCTCCTGACGGCAAACGTCGATCACCGCACCGGCCAGATGCCCTTCCTTCAAGGCTTCCACCAGATCCGCATCCACCACCGCCACGCCGCGTCCGACGTTGATGAACAACCCGGTCGGCTTGAACTGCTTGAACAGCGCCGCATCGTAGATATCGTGGGTGTGCGCAGTGTTCGGCAGCAGGTTGACCACGTAATCGACCGCGCCCACCAGCCGTGGCAGATCGGCCATCGAACCGACTTCGATGAACGGCGCCTGCTCACGCGCGCTGCTGGCAATGCCGTACAACTCGACGCCAAACGGCAGCAGGAACTGCGCCACACTCTGACCGATATCGCCGGTCCCGACGATCAGCACCTTGCGCCCGACCAGACTCTGGCCGGTGCGGTTATCCCACTTGCGCTCGACCTGGCTGACCAGCCGCGCCAGCACTTCCCGTTCGTGACCGAGCATGTAGGTCAGTACGTATTCGGCCATCACCTGACCGAAGATCCCCACCGCGCGGGTCAGGCGGTAATCGCGGCGCAGACCATCAGCGAGCAGCGGCGTGATGCCGGCCCAGGTCGATTGCAGCCATTGCGGCTGGTGGCCCTGACGCAGCAGGGTCGCCAACAGGTCCGGCTGCCCCAGCCACACCGGGCAATCGGCAGCCTGACGCGCCAGTTCGGCAGAGTCGCCACTGGTCAGGACTTCAAGTTCGGGGGCCATCTGGCGCAGTAGCCGGGCGTACACCGCGTGGTCGTGTTCAGCAATCAGAACGCGCATCTTCAAACCTTTCGCAAACCGTGCAGGCAACCGCCGAAAGAGCCGTGCTCCTTCGTGGCGGTCGTCGCCGTAAAATCAGTTCCAGGGTGGCAAGAGGCCCAGAACAGGGCCTCGCAGATCAGACCGGGTCGTTGCGTCGCAGCAACTCTTCGGGCAGGTGCTCGATGTACTCGTCCTCGGCCGGTGGCATCTGCAGGTGATAGCCCTGCTTGTCGAGGTTTTCCAGGACCACGGTGATGTCCTCGCGCGCCAGTGTGCGCTCGGGGGTCAGTACCAGGTCAAAGGAATGCTTCGCCTTGCCGAAGGCCGCCATCAGCGCCTCGGGCACGCGCTCAAGCGCATCGCTCTTGAGCACATAAAGATACATCCCGGGTTTCTTCGAACTTTGGTAAATGGAGCAAATACGTTTCAAGGCTGTTCTCCGGCGGTGGCCAGGCTGTCGAGCAGCTTCTGGCCCATGAGTTCGCGGCGCCAGCCACGCAGCGACTCAGGCAATTGATAAGGACCCTCGGGGAAGCCGCTTTTAACCAGCGCTTCGAGGGTTTTCTTGCGCAGCATCAGTTCCGGCGCGATGCCCAGACGCTCGGCTTCGACCTGGCCGAGGGCGCGCAGTTGCTTGATCAGCGCAGCGGCTTCGACCGGCAACGGCTCCGGCACCGCCGGCGGCCATTGATCAGGCCCCACACTGCCAGAGCGCTTGATCAGATCAAGCAGAAACTGGCCGTCCTGACGCACGGTACGCGGGTGCATGTCTTCGATCTTGCCCAACGCCGCGAGGTTGTCCGGTTGCGTGCGGGCCAGCGGCCACAGCGAGTGTTCACGGACGATACGGTTGCGCGGCAGATCACGGGCGCGGGCTTCTTTTTCACGCCAGGCGCACAACTCACGCAGCACCGCCAATTGCGCACGAGACAGTTTCCACGCCAACTTGGCTTCGCGATAGACCTCGTACGGGTCGGTTTCACGGCGCAGGTTGGCCACCAGTTCGGCGCCGTCCTCCAGCACCCAAGCGAACTTATCGTCAGACAGTTTCGGCCGCAGTTGTACGAAAACTTCCGCCAGATGCACCGCGTCTTCGGCGGCGTAGCTGATCTGCGTGTCGGACAGCGGACGCTGTAACCAGTCGGAACGGGTTTCGCCCTTGGGCAGCTCGATACCGAGCACCTCCTGCACCAGCCGCGAATAGCCCATCGAGAACCCGAGGTTCAGATAGGCCGCGGCCAATTGAGTGTCGAACAACGGCGCCGGCAAGCTGCCGGTCAGACGCAACAGCACTTCGAGGTCTTCGCTGCAGGCATGCAGGACTTTGAGCACCGCCGGGTTTTCCAGCAGCGCTGCCAGCGGTTGCCAGGCGTCGATGGTCAGCGGATCGATCAGGTAGGCGCGTTTGCCGTCACCGACCTGCAGCAAACCGGCAATCGGGTAGAAGGTGTCGACCCGCATGAATTCGGTGTCGAGGGCAACGAACGGCAGTTGCTGCCACTCGGCGCAAAGCTGCGCGAGGCTTTCGTTGTCGCGAATCCAGTGAATATCGATGGCCACACGGCTCTCCCTTGAAGAATGGCGCGCAGTATATATCGCCGCCGGCGTTTTACGCGCCTGCGCAGGACCAGAGCTGTAACGAAATATCCTGCCAGAGATAAAGAATAGTCTGACAGCGTGAGCAACAAGATGAATCCGAACCTCACCCTGCGGCAGCTCCTACACGGGGAGAGTGATATTTAGTTTTTAAATAGTACCGGGGAAATCTGATTTGCCGATAAGTGCGCCACACCGCCTAATCAGCAGCCTCCGCAATCCAGAGTCTGCCGATGGAAAACGTCCGCACCACCGCCCGCCCCGCTGTCTGGCTGATGTTCGGGATCATCCTCGTCGCGCTGAATCTGCGCCCGTCCATGGCCGCCGTCGGTCCCTTGCTGTCGGCCATACGCGGCGACATTGCACTGAGTTTCAGCCTGGCTTCGCTGCTGACCATGCTGCCGGTGATGGCGATGGGACTGGCGATGTTTTTCGGTATTGGCATCAGTCGACGTTTGGGCGAGCAACGCGCGGTGATCCTGTCGCTGCTGATTATCGGACTGGCGACGCTGTCGCGGCTGTGGCTCGATTCGGCGCCGCCGTTGATTGGCAGCGCGGTGCTGGCGGGGATTGGCATTGCTTTGATTCAGGCGTTGATGCCGGCGCTGATCAAGTCACGCTTCCCCGATCATGTAGCGCTGTGCATGGGCCTGTATGTCACGTCGATCATGGGCGGCGCCGCACTGGCCGCCTCGTTGTCGCCGCTGGTGCTGGTGCAGTCCGGCAGTTGGCGTATCGGGCTGGCGATCTGGGCGGCACTTTCTTTGCTCGCGTTGCTGGTCTGGCGGACACAGTCGCCCTCGTCATCCATCCAGAACACCGCTGCAGGAAAAGAATCCTTCGCGCGTAATACCCGTGCCTGGCTGCTTGCCATCTTTTTCGGCCTCGGCACGGCGTCCTACACCTGCGTACTCGCGTGGCTGGCGCCGTATTACGTGGAACAAGGCTGGAACGAACAGGATGCCGGGCTACTGCTGGGTTTTCTGACCGCCATGGAGGTGATTTCCGGACTGCTGACGCCAGCCATCGCCAACCGCAGCCGTGATCGTCGCGCGGTCCTGGCAGCCTTACTGCTGCTGATCATCACAGGCTTCTGCGGGCTGGTCCTCAGTCCGCAACACCTCAGCCTGCTGTGGCCGTGCCTGTTGGGGCTGGGCATCGGCGGCTTGTTCCCGATGAGCCTGATCGTCTCACTCGATCACCTCGACAACCCGCAGCGCGCCGGCAGCCTGACCGCATTCGTGCAAGGTGTCGGCTACTTGATCGCCGGGCTTTCGCCGCTGCTGGCCGGAATGATCCGCGACCGGCTCGGCAGCTTCGAATGGGCCTGGTGGTCGCTGACTGCAGTAATGACGGTGATGTTGCTGATGGTGCTGCGTTTCGACCCTCGGCAGTACGCCCGACACATCCGTTAAAGCCAGATACCATCGCCGGGCTAGAGGCTTCTTGCCATCTTTTTGCGGTTTATCTGGCGACGTCGTGTTGCTAAAACTTTCTGTCCCACAACTGACATTGAATCGTCCTACAAAGCTTTGTCCTGGCACCATCGTTCCGTTACGATCATGCGCACACGTTTGCGCGGATTCAGCGCAAGGAGCACAGCGAGACGGAACGGATGCTGAACAGTAACTTGCTTCGAAAGCTCGACATGCAGGACCTCATGGTGTTTATCGCGGTGTATGAGCAAAGCAGCGTCACGGATGTCTCGGAGACGCTGTGCGTCAGCCAGTCCACTGTCAGCTACTGCCTGAAAAAATTGCGCACCAGTTTCGAAGACGATCTGTTCATCAACACCCGCACAGGCATGCGCCCCACCTACAAGGCCGGCACCATGTACGGCCATGTGCAGAAAATTCTCGAAAGCATCAACCTGTGCCACGCCGGTGCCCCGGCCTTCGACCCGACCCACCAAGCGAAAACCTTCAACATCTGTGCGCCGGAATACTTCGAGCAACTGGTGTTGCCGCGCCTGTTGAAGCGTTTCGACTTCGACGATTTGCCGGTGGTGGTCAACATGCACAAGTTCGAGACCGACGTACCCGCCGACGAACTGCGCGAAGGCAGCCTCGATCTGGTCATCTGTTTCGGCCCCAACTTCCACCGCAGCCACACCGACCTCAAGTCGCGAATGCTGCTGGAAGACGATCTGGTCTGCGTCTTCGACAAACGCGCCACACCACTGGAACCGCGTCTGAGCCTGCAGGCGTTCACCGAGCGCCGACACGTGTTCCCGACACCGTGGACGTCCTCCACTAACATGGTTGATGGCTGGCTGGCGCGCCAGGCGCAGAAACGGCAGATAGTCGCCCGCTCCAACAGCTACAGCGCGGCGCTGAAAATGATCACCGGCACCGACTTCATCCTCACCCTGCCCCGGCGCATCCAGCGTCTGCTGACCAACGACGCGGTGTTCAATCATTGCGAAGCGCCGAACGGCCTGCCGGGGTTCACCCTCGACATGCAATGGAGCCAGAACGCCGATCAGGACAGCGCCAACGTCTGGCTGCGCGAGCAGGTGATCAAGGTCTGCAGTGAGCTGGAAGCGGCCTGAGTCCTACACGCCGATGGCGGTCTTGGTGTAGGAATCGCGGTCGATATCGAGCAACTCCACACAGAGCTGCACTTCAACCCCAGCCGGCCACTCGCACAGATCCTGGAGCACCGCCAACAGACTTTCCGAGAGCTGCTTCTTGATTTGCGGCGAACGACCGCTGAGCAGCGCCAGCTTCACGTGGACAAAGGCGCGTTCGCCCATGCCGGTGCCCACCTTGAAAGTCTCGACCTTCACCGCCCGGCTTTTGATATCGAACTCCGCCGCGAACTGACCGGACCCCACCAGCGTGTTGTTGAGCCGGATCAACGCCACATCCGCGTTCAATTGCGGCAGGTTGGCGGTGTATTCCATGTGCAGATGTGGCATGGGGTGCTCCAGTCAGTCGGCAGAAAGGTCGTACATATACCACAGCATTGCCCTGCTCCCGTGCGGGTTTTTGCCTGCTCGCGATGAGGACGTCTCAGTCAAATCAATATTGTCTGATACTGCGCTTTCGCGAGCAGGCTCGCTCCCACAGGGGAGATTTGTGGTGGAATTCAGGGCGCGGTCAGTGGCCGTTCGCTCATGAATGCCTCAAGCCGCGAACGCAGCCAGCGTTCGGCCGGATCGCTGTCGACATGGCTGAGCCAGACCATCGACAGATCCAGCATCGGGGTCTTGAACGGGAACGGTTCTTTGAACAATCGACCTGAAGCCGCCATGGCTTCGGCGGTGTAGTCCGGCAGGCTGGCGATCAGGTCGGTACCGGCGAGCAACGCCGGCAGCGCACTGTATTGCGGCACCGACAACACCACATGCCGGGTGCGACCGATTTCCGCCAGCCACTCATCGGCATAGCCGCTGATGTTGGCCGTGTGCGACACCAGTACGTGTGGGCGTGAACAGTATTCGTCGAGGGTCAGCGGTGAGTCCGAAGCATCGGCACGCAGGATGCTCGGCTGGATATGCCGCAGCAGCTTGCGTTTGGCATTGGCCGGCAAGCCACGGGTCTGGCTGATGCCGACGGTAATATCGCCGGCAGCCAGCAGATCGGGAATGCGCCAGTAGTCGACGTGTTGCACCACGAACACCACGCTCGGCGCCTCCTGGCGCAGTGCCCGCAACAGCGGCGGCAACAGGCCGAACTCGACATCATCGGACAGGCCGATCCGGAACGTCATGTTGCTCACGGCGGGGTCGAAGTCGTGGGTCAGGCTCAGCGCCACCGACAGCGAGTCGAGCGCCGGCGACAGATACCTGAACAACTCTTCGGCGCGGGCGGTCGGTTCCATGCGATGGCCGACGCGGATGAACAGCGGGTCATTGAACATCGCGCGCAAGCGATTGAGCGCCGAACTGATGGTCGGCTGGCCGAGAAACAGCTTCTCCGCCGCCCGGGTCACGTTGCGCTCGAGCATCAAGGTCTCGAACACCACCATCAGGTTGATGTCGGCCTTGCGTAGTTCATTTCGATTCATCCATTGCCCCCGATCCCCAGACTGCTGGCAGTGTATGAAGTCCTTGGGATCGGCGTCTATCAGACGATTGGCGGTTTGTTCGACAATTTCACTGCACCGTCAGGGTTTGCAATCCCAGCCCCATGACTCGCGCATCGTCATTGAAGCCGAGTTTTTTCGGGCTGACCGCATCTGGCAGATGCAGCTGGACATTCAGATACTCCTCGGCGACCTGCGCCGCGCTGAGCGGAATTTCCAGCCGATTACCCTGCACCTGGGTCAGACGCGTCGACAACGCCTCGACGCCATTGATGCTGACGATCACCCGCTGGCTGAGGTTCGGCGGCATGGCAAAGGCCAGGGCATCAATCACCAGCGCATGCGAGCCGGGAGCGACGCGCAGCAGTAGTTGCGCATCCTGTCCGTCACTCCAGGTGCCCCAGGCTTCCGGTGTGGACCAGCCTTTGACCAGTTGTCGAGTACTGCGGTTGAACGTCTGCACCAGCCCCGGCTGGCTCAAGGGTATCGGCGACAGCGCTCGCCCCTGATCGACCATCGCCAGGCATTGATCACAGTGTTTCCAGCCAGGAGCCAGCACGACAAAGTCGTCGACCCGGGTCAACAGATCGCTGTCGCTGCGAATGCTTTTTACCGCCAGCATCAGCGCATCGTCATCAAGGATGTACAGCGAGTCGGGGTCGTACTGGCCATTGGCAAGTTGGCTTTGCGTCGTGCGCTGCAGCTTTTCCAGGGCTTGGGGGCTCGTACGCCCCAGGTAGGCGGCATCGGTTTTCAGCCCATGGGTGGCGGCGAAATCGGCAATCGCCTGCCACTGGTCCGGTTGATTTTTCGGCATCACGGCACGGATGCTCTTGTAGTGCGCCGCCGCACTGGCCCAGAACGGATCATGCATCGGGCTGGCCCAGGCCGACGCTTCGGGCAGCATTTTCGCTGCTCTCAAACCTGCCCAGGCAATCCGGGTGTCGGTGACTTGCACCATTAACGCCAGCGCCAGCAGCCCCATGGCGACTCGCGTTCGATAGCCGCGCACCACCAGATAAGTCAGCAATATCACGATGACGTAAAACACCGGCCAGAACATCCGACCCGAGGCACGAAAAATATTCGAAAGCTTCACCACAAACTTCGGTAACGGATAACTGAAAGTCTGCAGGCCGACGCCGATATGGTTCGACAGCGCGAACAAGGTCAACCCGATCAACGCCCAGAACAGCAACGGACGACGGCTCACCAGTGCCTTCAGCGAAATGCCGCTGCGGTACCCGCCAATCAAGGCCAAGGGCACCAGCAACAGCACGCCAAGCCCCAGATAATTGAAGCCTTCGTAATCGCCGCCGGCCGTGGGAATGTTAGTCAAAATGTAAGACCAACCGTCCGCATCCACCAGCGACAGCAGGTTCATTCGATAAAAGCCGAAACCACCGCTCACCGCGCCACCGGAAATACTGAAATAACCCGCCTGCCAACAGCACACGCTCACCAGTGCGAACAAACTGCCCAGCTCGATCAGGACCTGACGGCGGATCAGCTTGCCGCCCCGCAGCTTGCCAAGCAGATCAGCCACCCAGATCAGCGCCACCATCCCCAACAGGTAGGCATGCACCAGCGCTGTCGCGGCCAGCAACATGCCCCATGCCAGACGCCGCCGCTGCAGTGCCGGATACAACGCCAGGTACAGCGCCGCAAGAATCAGAAAGTGCCCGGCCAGCGAAAGATGACCACCGGTGCGCAGAAACATCGGCGGCGAAAATACCAGCAGCCCGGTGCCGAGCAAGCGCAACTCGGGATTGTCGGTGATCAGTCCGAGCAGCTTCCAGGCAAACCAGGCCTGCAGAACGAAACACAGCAACAACCACATGCCGAAGTACTGGAATGTTTCCGGCAGCCACGCACTGAACGGCTTGAACAGCAACGCCAGCAACGGATTGGAATCGGAAAAAATGATCGCACTGCCCAACTCCATTCCATAGGACGGATTCAGCCCGAGCGGAAAGGTCCAGGGCGAGTGGCGAAAGAACGCCCAGCCCAGGTAATGCGTCGCCGGGTCGCCGTCCTTGAGCCAGGCAATGTTTTGCGGATCAAGGGCACGCGGGCCGATCACCAGGAAAAACGCCAGCGCTCCGAGCAGGAGCGGCAACAGCGCCAAGGCCGGATGCTTGTTCAAGCCTTTCATCGGTACGTCCAGAAATTGTGCAGCACAAAGGTGAACGCCGGAATGATCAGTGCCACGGCACCGATGCCCAGCAAATAGTGCAGTCCAGCCAATTGCGCTGCCCACGCAACGAACATCGCCAGCAAGAACCCGCCGAAGGACACCAGCATGAACCGCACCAATGTTCTGCCATGCAGCCGCGCGGAGAAACTCCAGGTGGTGTTGATCACGTAGGACACCACCGTCGCCACAGCGAATGCCACACCGTTGGCCAACGGCGGATGCGGGGCCACGAAGTTGATGAACAGCACCGCCACCAGCGCATGCAGAGCGGTGACGAACAGCCCGGTCACGGCAAAGCGCAAGCCGCGCTGGATCAACGCCGATCTATCGGCTGAAGTCACGGTTTGCACGCCAGCACAAACACGCTCAGACCGGCCAGACGGTTCATGCCCATCAGCGGCAGTTCAAGGCGGCAGAGGGTCTTGAGCACGCCGTTGACCAACGGATGATGACGCTTGAGTTGAGACTGCGGCGCGGCGGCCTGCGGGCCTTGGGGCAGCAAACGCAAGACCGCCGCGATCGGAAACACCGCACCGAAAAAGTAGGCACCGCGCTGCACAGTCAAGCCGGCGTCACGGGCCAGGGCTTCAAACTGCGCCAGGGTGTAGCGGCGTTTGTGTTCGAGGAAGTCGTCATGCCCGCTCCACAGAAACTGAAACGCCGGCACGGTCATCAGAAAACGGCTGCCGGACGGCACTTTATCGACGTAAGCCTTGAGCAGGCCGAGGTCGTCGTCGACATGCTCCAGCACGTCCATCAGCAGCACCAGATCCGCGTCGACGGCTTCGATATCGCGACGATAATGCACCGGTTTGCCGGCAGTGCTTGCATCAGAATCGGCAGGGTAGCTGATATCGACGCACCACGCCTCCTGCGCCGAGGTTTGGGTCAACAGATGATGCGAAAAAAAACCCGACCCGGCGCCCACGTCGAGAATCCGCGTGATCGGTGCCTCACCGAGCAGGCGCCGCGTTGCCGCCGCTTTGGAGCAGTAATACCAATGCTCGCCAATGCTGTCGCCGAGGATGTCGGTTTCCTTGAGATCCATGTATCAGTCCTTGGGGTCATAGACGCGACGCACCAGAAAAACCGGCCGGCGTTTGGATTCGATGTAAGTACGCCCCAAGTACTCGCCGAGTACGCCGATGCCGATCAACTGCAGGCCACCGAGGAACGTCACAGCCACCATCAACGAGGCATAACCGGGCATGTCGACGCCGTGGATCAGCGTGCGCACCACAATAAAAATGGCGAAGGCAAACGAGACCAGCGACACCGCCGCGCCGATGTAAGTCCAGATTCGCAGCGGTTCGGTACTGAAACTGGTGATGCCCTCCAGGGCAAAATTCCACAGCCGCCAGCCGTTGAACTTGCTCTGCCCGGCCACGCGTTCGGGCCGCTCGTAATCCACATGGGTGGTGCGAAACCCGACCCAGGCAAACAGGCCCTTCATGAAGCGCCGAGACTCGGGCAAAGTCAGCAAGGCGTCGACCACGCAACGGTCCATCAGGCGGAAATCACCGACGTTTTCCGGCAGTGGTTGTTCGGCGATCTTGTTGTGCAGGCGATAGAACCAGTGGGCGGAAGTCTGCTTGGCCCAGGTGTCGCTGCGGCGACTGATGCGGTGGCCGAGCACGACTTCATAGCCTTCGCGCCAGCGCTCGATCATTTGCAGAATGACTTCGGGCGGGTCCTGCAGGTCGGCATCGATGGGGACAACGATCTGCCCGGTGGCAATCTGCAGGCCAGCGGACAAGGCGGCCTCTTTCCCGAAGTTACGGCTCAGATCGACGATGCGCAGCCGCGAGTCGTGCCGTTGCCGCTCCAGCAGCCCCTCAAGCGTGGCATCGGTACTGCCGTCATTGACGAACACCAGTTCCAGAGCAATCGAGGTCTGCTGCCGGAAGACTTCGTCGATGCGCAGAATGAACGCGTCGAGACTGTCCTCCTCGTTAAAAACCGGGATAACCAGCGATAACGTGACCCGTGTGGCCTGTGCTGTTCCATGCTCAGTCAAGGGAATGCTCTTTTTATAGTGTTTGTCGGTCGTCGAAGCATTTTCGACACCATGAGCCGTCCCGTATTAAGCAGTAGCGCTGTTAGCCTTGCAAGGCGCAAATGGCGACATTCCGGCCAATCCAGACGCCATTGCGCACGCTCTAGCCCGCACTCCTCAGAAACATCTGCCAACGATTGGAAACAAATGCTCGATAGCGAAAAAAACTCGCTCCGCTAGGCTTGCGTCGATGCGACACACAGGTTGTCGCAAACACCATCGCAAGGAGCGAACTGAATGTATTTCGAGATCTACAGGCAATCCCGAGGCACCTCGAGCACCGGCAAAGGCCAATGGCGCTGGCGGCTGCGGGCGGGAAACCACGAGACGGTTGCCAGTGGCGAGTCCTATGTGAACAAGGCTGACTGTTTACACGTGATCGATTTGATCAAGGGTGTGCAGAGCGATACGCCGGTGAAGGAGATCTGACCGCACCGGGCAGCACAGCGCTGCGTCCTACAGCCTCTTCCTTTTTTGCCTGCACCACTGGCGAAGCACTTCTGCGCCCCTACGCTCTTCAGCGTATGGGGCGATCCAGCCCTGTTAAGCCATATGACGTTCAACTCAAAAAAGGAGCCGCACCATGGCTAGAGACAAAGCAAAAGACGACAAACACTTCAACTGCACCCAAACACACGAAGCCGACTACGTCGCCAGCCTCTACCCGCACGCCAAGGATGAAGTGAAGACCTTCCTGGCCTCGGCTTGCAAGGACAACACCCTGCGTAACTCTACGCATAAGGAAGTGTATGACTTGATCAAGCAGAAGCTGGGGCATTCACAGCCGTAAGTGGCTGAGGCGGGTGTTTGGTAAAGCCCGCAGATACAAAAAAGCCCTGTAGCTTCTCAGCTACGGGGCTATTTGCTCTGTTCGGGAACGACGTACAACCGACAGACCAGAATCAAGCTAGGCATGGGCCTCTCGGTCAAGAACATCCGCAACCCACTGATTAATGCTTTTTTGAGCCAATTGCGCTTTTACGGCAACAGTCGCATGAAGAGCTGGCGCCAAACGCAGACTGAGATTGCCCGAATAAGGCTTTTGAGGAGCACGGCCCAGTTTTGCGCAAGTCTCCAGATAGTCAGTAACAGCCTCTTCGAACGCTGACCGAAGCTCTTTTACAGATTCGCCATGAAAACCTACAACGTCCTTGATCCCAGCGATATGACCAACAAAAAGACCATCTTCATCACTGTATTCAATTCGGGCGGCATACCCGTTGTAATTCATCACGTTCATGGAGTGACTCCTGCTTGTTCAAGAAAAGCCCGAGCATCACGAACCTGATAGGGCTTTGCTTCTTTATCCGGGTGAGGTCGGTGGAACGTAGCGACCACACCTCTTAATTCAAACCGAACTCGCGAGCCATTGCCTTCCAAGGTTCTGGCCCCGACCGCATTGAAAAGAGACTCGATGCGCGCCCATTCCAACGTGGCGGGTGTGGGTCGTGAAAATATAGCTGCGAGCGTACCGAGCTGTTTGTTGTTCATAGTATTACACCATGATACCGCGCAGGAAAAATTGCCAATCGCGATTCATATCGCTGATCGATGAAGCGCCCCCCTTTGAACAAGCGGACAACGCCACCCTCCAGGCTTGAAAAGCGGCGTCTTTTTCTCCGAATTTCGGTCAATATTGGGCACGCAGGTCAGGATAAGGAGTGATTTGAAACAGAGCTGTAGGTAGACTCCGAGAGTTACGTACGAACCGGCATCAATCGAGTCACATCCGATTATCGACTTTTCAACCTCGGGTTCCGACGACAGGATTTTCTGATTACTCAAGCGAGCAGAAACAAAAAAGCCCCGTAACTCTTCAGCTACGGGGCTTTTTCTATGTAATGGCGGAGAGATAGGGATTCTAAGTCCCCCCCTACGCAAAAACCGAAACCCCTCCTAAAATGGGCATTTTCAGGCACCTTTCAAGCTTACCTCGCATTTTTGGTCCAGAAAACTGGTCCAGAAATGTCAAAAATGATGCTAGCCTCCGATTATACAGATTGCGCCACTCGGAGAAACGGCTATGACAGACAACCTCAGATTGAAGGTAAGCACGTATCACGTGCGCGTAGCAGTGCCGCCAGAGCTGCGGCAGGTACTGGGCAAGTACGAGCTGACTAAGAGCCTCAAGACCGGCAACAAGGCAGAAGCCAACGCCCGCAAAAGCCAAGTGCTGGCGGTGTGGCGAAAGGAATTTGACCGTGCAAGGGCACAGCTTGAGAAAGGGACGACATTCGATTTTGAGGAAAAAGCGTTCAATTACTCGAAAGAATTTGAGCGTCTAGGTGAAGAAACGATTAGCAAAATACTCAAAGAATCAATGTGGCTGGACTACGCGCACACGATTGAAGGAATGCTTCAAACACAGCTTTTCTTTTTCAGATCGAGCTTTGAACAAAAACAAATGAGCAAGAATCAATTTGATCATTTGACTCAGTATTTTGAAAAATGGAAAGCAGATTGGTACAAGCCTGAAAAATTCAGCCAAGACGCTAACGGCAACAAAACTAATCTCTCGATTGGTGAAAAGGTTCAAGCATATTCTGAATTCACGAAAGTATTTAATGACCTTGCAGCTAGTGAAATCACACACAATTCAAATCTAAAACCAAAAGAAACTGAGCGTGTAAAAGAGATTTTGGTTTCACCAATTTCTTTTACTCCAAAAACGCCTTTCTCTGATAGTCGTCTTGAAGACTTTTCAAAGCACCAAATCGAAGTCAGAAAGGTGATTCAAAAAACTGTTGATATGCAAGTCAGTCGCTTGAAAACGATTCGTGAATTTATGACTCAAGAAAAGCTTGAGCTAAATCATAAAAGCGTTAGGACGTGGATTGAAACAGAGCAATCAATTACAGCAAAGACCAAGAAGCAATACATTCTTGCGGGGAATACGTTCTACAAATGGGCCATGAATAACGTTCCTGACTTTGAAGAAAAATATCAGGACATAAAGCCCCCGTTTCAGAATCATGAATTCCCAATAGCACGTACTGGTAAAGCACAAAAAGAGGGTAAGCGTAAGAAATACACGAAAGATCAAGTAGAAAGCATTTACGCTAAAGCTAAAGAAATGAAAGGCAAAAACAAACAGCCTTTGCTTGATGCAATCCGTATTGGCGCATTTACAGGAATGCGGATTGAAGAAATCTGCAAGCTCGTTATTGAGCGTGATTTGATTGATGATGAAGGGGTGTATAGCTTTTCGCTGGACGATGGTAAGAACGAATCAGCAATCCGCAACATTCCTATTCACCCTGACCTTTTGCCTTTGATTGAACGCCTCAAGGCCGACTCCAAAGATGGTTTCCTAATGCCCTCCCCTGCTGGGAATAAATATGGAATAAGGTCTGATTATTTGTCCAAAGCATTTGGACGTTTGAAAACCTCAATGGGCTTCGATGACAAATACGTATTCCATAGTTTCCGTGGCACGGTCATTACAGAATTGCAACGCGCAGACGTTCCAGCGTTAACTATCGTTTCAATTGTTGGTCATGACCACGGCACAGTAACTTTTGATATTTATTCAGATGGGGCTTCTGCAAAACAAAAATATGAAGCCATTCAAAAAATCAAGTATATTTTTGAATGAGCATTGAATTAATATTATTATATGTTACGGTTAAGGTATTCATTTAACTAGATGAATACCAAAATCAAACTAGGAGACTAAAATATGACAATGACAGATCAAGAAATACTATCGAGAATCAGAAACAAAAACACATTTAGCGCAAGATCAACAATAAAAAAGAGCGATCTTTTAGATAAAATCCAATGGAGAATGCACTATGAGCATGAATACTTAATCAACATAAACGACGTTGTTGAAGATTTCACAGGTCAAGAAAAACTTAAAGATAAAATATCAGAGATATTCAATCACGAAACAAATCCATTGGTTTCTCATTCAGAATTTATGGAATGGTATGAAGATGACGAAAATGAATTTTTTATTTACGGGGAATTTATTTCAGAAAATGAATTTTTGATGAAGATTAAACTCAGAGAAAACAATTCTGGTAAATACTTCAAAGATTTGGATGGCACTGCTACAGTCGTACTAACTTTTCTAGAAAACAATACTTATAGACACGATACAGTTTTTTTAGAAGATGATATTGCTCTTATAGAAAAACAAGCTGACATTTGGCTAGAAAGATTATCAAAGAAATCTGAACAAATGGTTCGCTTCGTCAAATCATTGGTAAGCAGCCATAAAGATAATTCAGCAGAAGAACTAAACTTCAATGAATTTAAAACAGGCAGTGACAAATTTAGTCATGAAGTAGAGTTCATAAACAAAGGAACAAACGAAATTCTTTCTACAAGCTATCACGAAATAGCAAATGAATTGATATATCTAGATGTGGACTACAAATCCAAAACAATATTAAAGAAACAAGAGCATCTAGAAATAATGGAAAGTCTCATACCCATGCTACAATTAAGATGAAAACAAAAAAGCCTTTAAACAAGGCTTTTATTTTTTGTATTAATTTTGACCTTTTCAGAACAAACCCAGATTACGCAAACTTGAATTAATCTTAAGGCATGAGATAATTAATTATATAAAAACAACAAAAGGAGACATATGGATTTAAACGACAAAATAGACAAGCTTGTTCAGTTGATCGACTGCAATTATGAAATGAACGGCTTTGGGGTTTCTGCATGGTCTGACAAGGACATTTTAGAGTTTGCTGGTATCCAAGCTAGCGATTTCAATTTAAAGCTCGCAAGAAGCGTCTCAGACAAAATTGAAGGGCTTATCAAAGACAAGCAGAAAGGCCCAGTGCAGGCGATTGAAATAATGGCACAGCCAATCTTTCGTGTAGGTATTTTAAAAGACGATGAGACAGGTTTAGACAGGTATTTTAAAGCTGTCGATGCTCAAGCTGAGAAGCCGCACAATCATTTCAAAAAACCAAGTCTTGGGCGTTGAGTATGAAGATTCTCAATTTGGATTACGCAACCCTAGTCGCTGACCGTGATGCAAACGGCATTCTTGCATTGATTAACGAACTTTATGATTCCAGTACAAGCCAGCAAAACTTTCAGATTAACGTGAGCAAGGTTTTAAATCTGGATATCGAAAGATATTTCTTTGAATACATCATTTCAGCGGTATCACTTGCTACAAACACAAGGCTTGTGGAGTACATTGATGAAAACACGTTGAAGCTTAAATTATATTTTGATAGAGATTCGACAAACGGATTCTTCACAGACCGAAGGTGTAAAGGACACACAGGAACAATCACAGCATTGCTGATTAGAGACAATGACGTTCAATATAGTTTAGACAATGAAGACTTAAGTTATCTGATAAAAAGAATAGAGTGCTTGGAAAGACAGCGATTGAAGCTCACAAAAAAACATAGTGAAGCTTCAATGATTCATTATCTTTATAAAGATGAAATCATAAAAAAAACACGTTCTGGCAATAGCAAAAATCCATTTCCCTCATCTAAATGGTTAATAGATTATTTTCAACTTTTAGCCTGTATGGATCTGGCTTATACAAAATCAGTCCACATGGACTCATATGAATCAGTGTCTGGGATTGTTTGTAGGATCACAAATCGTGGATATGACGTGATGAAACAGGCGGGAATTGAAGTGGAAAGGACGAACCGTTTCTTCACAGTGATAGCATTTCCAAATGTAGAATGAATGGCAGTCCTTCAAAGCCCTACCCAAGCGCAAAGCGCCCCAGAAATGCCTTTATTTAAAAAGCTTGTAATAGTCCTTCATAAGTCCCAAAGGTTCGCCAGCGCCGACTGGTAAGCTGTTGAGGTACATATCAACCTTTTCTGAAATAATGATTTCATCTTCCGTCTGGTCTTCTGTCTTGGTTGGTTTGTTCTTTGCGGTTTTCTTCATACAACTCCTTTCTTAGATATTCTCATTAAAATATAACCCGTACAAATAAAATGGCAAACTTGTAAATTTGCGGAGCCTTATATTTATTTTCGTTTTCGACTTGATGAAAGTTTTGTGTGTGGTATTAATATAATAACAACAAATAAAAGCTTCATGAATATTGAAACTATATCCAAGTACATAGCAGCCATACCCACATTAATTCTTTCTGTATTAATGACTTCCTTGACTGCCTTTTCCTTCATATTAATTATTTTAAAGACTCTAGTCAATCCACTTTCTATTTTCTCTATAGCCTTGATGTGCGCAGGAATTATTATTACATTTACCATATTGCTTTTTTTACTTGAAAAATTCGAAGATATTTTTGTAAATACATTCTTTTATGGTTATGCC
The DNA here is from genome assembly GCF_055760375.1 of Pseudomonas sp. m6p. Classification (NCBI taxonomy): domain Bacteria; kingdom Pseudomonadati; phylum Pseudomonadota; class Gammaproteobacteria; order Pseudomonadales; family Pseudomonadaceae; genus Pseudomonas; species Pseudomonas sp. m6p. The sequence goes on along the minus strand of NZ_CM147084.1, from coordinate 758,058 downwards.
TTCCTTATCACTTTATGCTTCCTATTGGTGATTTTAGAAAACCCATTTTCTATGCTCAATACAGCCTTGATGTGCGTAGGTCTTATATCTACATTCACCATAATGCTTTTATCACTTGATGTATTTCAAAGGCTTTTTTACGCTTTAATATTTTTCTTTTTAGTCTTCCTAATCCAGTCAGCATCTTTGATAAAGACAACGACCAAAAGGATAAAGAACTGTAATAAAACAAAGGGTGAAGCATGAATAAACCAGAAAAAGATAAAATGCTTGCTAAATTGTTTATCCTTCTGGCAATTACAAGCTTACTTCCTTCGTTAATCCTATATGCGCTTGGCATAAACTTATTAGATCCAGAAGGCGAGCTAGATTTAAAAAAAACTGCTTTACATGTCTTTTTAACGCTCACACTTTTTGCTTACACGATTGACTTTGCATATAATAACATTGAGGAATTTCAAAAACCGATAAAGTTTATACTTGAGCACGTAAATTACACTAAATTAGCTCTTTCATCAGGATGTTACATATTTCTAAAAATACTGGCACACAACTATGAATACGATAGCTCAATTTCACTTATTGATTATGAAGATATAGGACTTACAGTATTCTTGGGATTCTATATAATACCTTGGACGATTATTCTTATTGCAAAAGGAATACCTTTAATTCTTAGTTATATTTTTAAAAATGATATTTTTGATGAAGCATATGATGAAAAATCAAAACTTGTGACGGATACCAACTTGGAATTACAGAATAAAAAGAGGAAGGAAGCCGTCGAGAAAATACAACAAAAAATACGACAACAGAGACACGCCTCTACAAACAAAGAAGAAAAGGTAGTTGCGAACAGAATCATATTGAAAACTGTTGATGCTACAAAAGTTAAAACTCACAACAATAAATTATGAAGGAGAACCAAATGAAAAAAACAATAACCACAATACTCCTTACGCTAATGCTATCGGTGGGTGGTGCCGCCGCTGCTTTACCTGCTATCGGCAATCCTTCTGTAGCTGAACAGGACGTGCCTAAATCGTCACTAGTGAAAGCCATAGCGGGTAAGGTCGTTGAAGCCTCCAGCGTGGCTATAGCGGCTGTGTACATGAGCTTACTGGGCTTCGTGCTGACTCCAGCTCTCAAGGGTTTCTATCTATTCATACAGAAGGCTCTCTATACGTGGTCAAAGGCTCGCTTGGCGCGTATGGCAACACTTGCGGTGAGTCGTGCGCAGATCTATCAGAAACGGCTTGTGAGGCTGAGAAGGACACATAGGAACCCGATATATGGAAGTTTGATTCTTCTAACCTGAAACGGCGCTTAAAGGCGCTTTTTTTACGCCTTAAGTAATGCCCTTCCCTAGTGCCTACGGCACACCAGAAGCTTTTGATCTGTTCTGGGGCTAGTTCGTAGTGTTGTTGGATTTATTGTTTATCTTTTGCGGAGCCTTATAAATAATTTCATTTTGCTATTGATGTTAATTATTTAAGTGATATAACTATATATAGATAACAATTAAACACCAAATGAAAATATCAACAATAGTTTACGCATTCACTCTTTTAGCTTTTTCAAGTATAAGCCTTGCTGGTGATTATCTAGAATCCTCAAGAGAAATAACTGTTAAAAATAGAATCGAAGAAATTAGAGTTTCAATGATTAACTCTCAAGTAGAGTTAGACACACTGAAATCAGAACTCTCAACATTACGCCATTCAGGTAATGCGGGATTTTTCAGAATCAAATTAGAAAAACAAGAAACCTTTGATAAAGACACTTTGAAGGTTTTACCAATGATTAACGCTGAGGAACTGAATTACAAAATCTTCAATCATTATATTGCTTATGAGAGACCTACAGAGGAAACACCACTATTTTTAATTCTCGTCTTATCTGTGAGTGGCTTCTTTTTATTAGGTTTAGTGATACAGAGATTTGGAAAATATAAAGAACAAGAAGCAAAGGTTATTTTATGAAAATCATATCGAAGAATACTTACATATATTTAATCCTTGTTTTTTTTGGAATATTAATAGGTACAGACATTGGTAACTTTAAGGAATATGTTAAGAAAGACAGATTAGAGGAAACTAGAAAATATTGGGATTCTTTAGAGTATAAGCTGATCCCAAATTTGAACATGAGAATCTATGGTGACAAATTTGGCGGTCCCATAATGGAAGCCATGATAAATTCTGACATTTCATTTAGAAAAGAAAACGGATTGAATGACTTAACAGCAATCCCTGAGTTTGAATGCAAAGACAAAGAGAAGGAGGAATATGTCAGTAAAATTGGTCAATGCTATGCAAGAGCATACAAAGAAGAATTAATTGCAGAGTTAGAACGAAAAAAACAATCCTATACAACTTTACAGAATACACAAATCTTTCTTAAAGACCTATTCAACTTCCTTATCAGCAGCTATTCAAGTCATTATTTTATGTGGTTAGCGTGGGCCTACTTCTTATACCCAACAAAGGATGAAGAATTAGAGGAAGGTGAAGGTGAAGAAGCTAAGGAGAAATCATGAAAAATCTAAAAATAAGATACGAATTATTGCTTAAAGAATGTCACAATGAAATAGGTATGATTTTAATGTTGCTCATACTCGCTACATCTACTGGAATATTTTATTTACTAAAAATATCAGCCTTTGTGAATCCAAGTTCTTATTTTGGGTTATTTACTTATATAGGTTTTATCATTTCTTTCTGGCTGTTATTTTCATTTGCTCTTTGTGCGATACCAGCATTGATTGCAATTCGCCTATTAAAAATATTAGATAAAATAATTGCACATAAAAAAAAGGAGAAAAAATGAAAAATACACAAAAAAACAAAATTGTCTTATTCGACTTAGAATTTACAGCATTAGCGCTTCTATTTGTACCAGCTACATTTAGTTTGATATTCTATCTTCTTAAAGCATACGTCTTTGTAAATCCAAATTCCATTATGGGTGCAATCCTCGACAAAGGCATTAGCACTTGTTACTTTTTCTCTAGCTTTTTTGCTCCCGGCGCACTATTAATTTTAATAGGTGGCCTAATTTTAAGAATGGCGCTGATAAAATCTGAACTGAAAAAGCAGGAGGAAATATGAAGAGGGTACTAGATTTCTTTAAGCACATGCCCATTCATTCGAAAGCAGGAACATATGTAATATTATTTATGCTTCTAACTAAAACTCCTTATTATGAAACAAATTATCCGATACTTGGTTTCATCTCAATGCTTTTGGTAGGTTTCTGGTCAATTTTAGCTTTTCCAATTATAGTGTCAGAGTTTTATAAATCAGTGATAGAATTAATAATATCAAGGAGAAGAAAATGATAGTGCCAAACAGAACACAGAAATTAGCGCCATACATGCTAATACAAAGCAATCTTGAACAAGTTGAAAAAGATGAACACAACAGATTTAAATTTGAACTGATACCAAAATTTAGCGGCGACATGAAGACTTATATCAAAGACTGTGAGAAATTCTTGTTTAACCGATAAATCAAAAGAAACTGAGATAACAAAATAAAGGAGACATATGAATAAAAATAAACAAACAACTAGATTGAGGGATACTAAAATTTACAACGCTAAAAAAGGCATAATAGAGGATTACTCAGAAGTACCAGAAGAAACAAAAATACAGCTTTCTAGGGAATACGCTTCGACGTTTGATGTTACCCAGTTAGATTTCATGTATGACGGTACAGAATTTAAATATATCGAGATAACTTTAGAGGATAAAATAAGGTTGTCCAAAGAAGATTCTTATTCGTCCGGGGTCGATGAACTAAACTTTTTGAAATTTCTGTTTGATGATAAAGCGCCTTGAGGTGCTTTTTTTGTGTCTGTAGAAAAGCCCCTTTTCTAGTGCCATAGGCACACCAGAAGCTCTACAGCTCTTTCTGGGGAGTTTTGGTGCGGTAGGTTAACGTCTTTGTAAATAAACTTTTAGATTTTGCGGAGCCTTATATTTATTTTCATTTTACTATTGACGTTACTAATTCAAATGGTATAACTATATATATAAACAACAATTATAAATATGAAAACAACTAAAAGAGCAAAAAAGAATCAAGCTAGACAGAAGTTGAAACTAGAATCTGCAACAGCAACCAAAGAAGTAACTCAAGAAGATGATACCCTTGATGATTCCAAAAATATCAAAAGTGAAATCATTCTATTCATTGTCACATTAGCTTTTACAGTCATTATGATTTTTCTTATGGGAGCCATTAGAATGAACCCATTTGCGGACAACGGTGGCCCATATGTAAAAGCAGAAGAAGCATTTGGGACTGATTATGAAGATAAGGGAAACGCTATCTTAGAAAAGCCTCACGTTGAAGGGTTGAAAATAAATAACAATTCACAGCCGTCTAATGAGGATTTTAAAAAAGCTTTGTCATACAATACAAACCTCCTGAATTATTTCAGTGCCGTTAAAAAAGAAAGAGAAGACTTATCAAACAATGAAAATAACGATGATGTAGAAATAAGACGTGTAAGAGTTGTCCCAGCAGCGGGCGGCGAAGCCAAAGATGAATTTTTTAAATGATTCTGAAAGTTAACTCCGACAAAGACCGAACAAAATATTCTAATAACCTATAAGGAGCATAAATGGAAATAAGTAAAAATGAAGTAAAATTTTTATTCAGACTAATAACACCGACCAATCTCCTAGACCGTATAAATTTTATGAATGAAAATGGCGGTCATCTATACCGAACAGGTAGCAACACGGGCACGACATTACGTTACAGAAGGATTCAGTATTTGATTCAACAGAAACTACTGGAATGCACTGAAAACAAAGTTACGCATAAACAGATGTCTAGAATTTATGGCGACTATGACGGATATTACGAAACAGAGAGATTTTATAGAATCACGCCAAAGGGATTTGATCTTCTACAGCATGGTTTTTCATTCCCAATCACACGTCACGAACGATTTTGCAAAATTGATTAACATTGAATCGAAGCGCTAAGGCGCTTTTTTTGTGTCTTTAGAAAATCCTTTCCCACGCCATAGGCGCTCCAGATGCTCTATAGCTTTTTCTGGGTTTAATGGGAATACGGCATTGCTTTTAATATTTAACATTATTGCGGAGCCTTATAAATATTTTAATTCCTCTATTTACATTTACCTTTTATATAATAGAATAATAATTAGACAACAACAAAAAGGAACAATATGACTAAACAAACATACAAGAAAGATAAAATAGCAGCACCCTTATTAACAGTACCTTTTCCTGAGACGGTATTGCTAAAAGAAAAGAACATTTACTACATTAAGGTAAGCGTGAACCAGCGTATGATTTTAGCTTACGCTGGCCCTACTGCTAAGCACAGAATCATCAAAGACTTCGCAAACCACCTCCAGAAGCATCTTCACCTACACGGCGGCAATGGTAAGTTCTTCGACGTGAAAGTCTTTCAGGACACGTTTAAAGGCTGGTTTAAGGCGTTAATTGCCAAGGACGCTAGAACCTACTCAATCCACGATGAAAAGGACGCCATAGCCCAAGGGAGAGCTTTGATTGAATCCTTCATGCCGATAGGTACACCCTCCCCACCTGCTGCGCCTGTCCCAGCCCCTATAACCTTTCCCCTCAACACAAAACCAGTCCTAGCTGTAGATCCTGCAAAGCCTCTGGAAGCTGTTGAGGTGGTTAAGCTGTTGCTTAAAGACGGTAGTGACGTTGTAGTGTCATTCAAAGAAAAGCTCACTGAGCAAGATATAGACATGCTCTGTGCGTATCTCAAATATAAAGTCTTGTAGGAAGTTAGTTTTAAGAGGCCAGCTAAAAGCTGGTTTTTTATTGCCTAGAATTTGCGGAGCCTTGTATTTATTTTTAATACACTATTGATAAGGTTAAAATAAATGATATAACTATTTATATAACAACGAGATATTATATGATTTCAGACAAAAGACTCAAAGGATCAGAATACATGACAATTCCTATGTATATGAAAATGAAAAGAAAATGGAAAATATTTGATGTAGCGTATTGCATAGTTATGAGTTTGATAACGCTTGGAATCGGTGCGGCATTTACGATATTTTTAAATGGATTTTTCGAACCAGCAGTAACAGCGCTTACGAAACAAGCGGATTTTTTATTAGAAACTCTGAATAACAGTCATAACATTCAAGACTTAATTATAAGCGTCTATAGAAACTCCAGTAATGCCTTTGAGGACGTTCTTGGAATGTTTATAACTCCTTTTTATTTGGTGGCAATGTTTTTTAACCTAACTATGAGCACGCTATTAGTTTATTTGCATTTGCAGACAGCTTTTTGTGCAATGCTTGAAAAAGCGGAGCCATATAAATATTTTAATAACGCTATTGATGAAACAAAACAAAATGCTAACCTATAATAAAAAAGGAGAAAAAATGAACACCTTACAAAACATAAAAGGAATACTCAAACACACAACACCTATAAGCGCCTTCATGGCTTTAATTTCAGTAACGCTTATTGCTCACACGACAAACTTGATGTTTATGATTTCAACATACCCACACAGCGCGGGCGTTATTTTCATGCTCGGGTTTGCATCAGTAGTAGTCGCGATAATAGTAGCTCTTGATTTGGTAGGAAATTATGAACGTTTTAAAGGAATTGACGCTTACATAGAGTCAGAAATAAATAAACAAACACAGGAGAGCAATGGTAAATGATAAAGGAATATCAAAGGCCGCGATAATCACACTGATTCTATATTGCAGCATTGGCTATACATTTGCAGCTACAGACCTAGAATCAACAGCAAACGGTGTTTCTAGTTTTGCTGATGGTTTACAAAAGATTCACATGTTCATTGAAAGCCTTTCAATGTTTGCTGGTTTATTCCTGTTGATAAAATCAATAAAAATGTTTTTAGGCTTGAATACACAAAACGGACCTAAATCATTCGCTCAGCCATTAGCCTGCATGGTCTTTGCAGCGCTGCTTTTAAACCTTCCAAAATTTTTAAATCTCATAACAGTGACATTGCTTGGCGGGGATCACAAATATTGTGACGGCCTATCAAGCGATAGTTCTGGTTGTTGGAGCGCTGCAAGCTCAGAACTAACAGGACCAATTAGAGATAAAGTTGAAGCTATAAACGGCGGCTCAAAAGCATTTATGGAAATCATTGATACTGTTTTCTATGGATTCCTAGTGCTTGGTGTATTCACGATAATTAAGGCTGTGTTCATGCTTTACAGCATTCATTACAAAGGTACTGGTGAGAGTAATTCAAGAGCGTTCGCAATGATGTTTTTCGGCGGCTGTCTTTGTAACATGGGATTCGTGATTGAATTAGCTTTCAATGCACTTAAAAGCTTTGGCATGACTTCATAAATTCAAGATAAAATTAAAGCAGCCTATAGCTGCTTTTTTTATACTCGTTTAATCATAGAATTTTGCTACTATCTTTCCCATACTTTTCATAGAATTTTTCTGTAACAATACTTATACATTCTGGCTTAGAGTTGTCGTAATCAATACGCAAAAGCAATAAAGCTATTTTCGTGCCCACTCCAAAGAACGCAAAAATATCAACATGATTTTTAATTTTTTCTAATTCAAATGTTAATTCGTTAAAAACTCTATCTGCCTCAAGATTTATATAATACTGTCTGTCGTCTTTTTTAGTTTGTAATTTTCTCATGATTTAGCCTATTTTATTTGTTAGTTATTTTGGTTTCCTTCTTTTCGTCTTTTTTCAAAAGCGCCTTGATGATTGGGCTTTGTGTGCCCTCTCCGGCTTCCTGTGTTGCTCCCTCAGACGTTGAAGTCTCTGGGGTTACTGCTGGTGCATCTGGTGATGTTGGTACGGCATAAACGTTTGTAGAGGCTGTGAGTGCTAGCACCATAAGGAGCTTAAGCACTGGCATGAAAAGCCTCACGGTTGATGCAGTAGTAATTGAATACTGCAAGCTGAGAGCCATCAGTGACGTTCAAAACATGGTGGAATTCTTCTATAGCAATGTCTGTATCGACAACCTCAGAATATTTTTCATCTGTGGTTATGGCTTTATGCTCAATGTAATTGTTCAAAAAAGCTTGGAATATTAAGTTGATCACTAAAGCTTCGATTGAAAACAGAAACACAAAAATTGCGCTTTCGCTCAAAGAGCTTGGAATCATCAAGTTATTTGCTAAAAGAGGAATGCAGGAAAGCAAAGCTGAGACTGATAGCATTTTCAATGCTAAAGAAGATATTTTGTGCGAAAGTCTAATTGCTGGGGAGTGCTTGAGGAAGTCGTATATCTTTTCTTCATTAACGATAAAAGATTGTAGGTTTTGTTTTTTTATTTCTTCAATTTGAAACGGGCTTAGTATTTTCATTATTATAATATTTGTCTACATAATATAACAATAGCACGAATAAATAAAACATCAATAGATTAGATATAAATTTTATATCTTTTTACTATCTATTTTTAGCTCTTTATTTTCTTGATCGATTCTGGAAATCTGGTTAGTGATTATTTTGTTGAGTTCAATCTCTGAGCGTAAGGCTATATAAAGCTTCTGTATCAATAAAATCATATAATTAAATGTTTGTTGTATAACATTCATCTTAACATTCTTTAACCATCAAATCAAAAAGATAGAATATATCTATATATTTTATATCTTTACTATTGATTTAATTTTACGGCGTGCTAATTTATTAAAAACAACATTAATAAAGTGAATACATGAAAGATAAAAAAGGAAGAACACAGCAAATCAATTTCAAAATAAAACCAGAGTTAAAAAAGAGTCTTGAGAAAATGCTTATTGAGCAAAACGAAATGGCTACTGATTTTTTTGAGAAAGTGATTAATTCGGAAGTAACAAAACACAAAATAAGTAAAATTGAAAAGTAAGAGCTTTAGAAACAAAGCAAGGCTAACAACAATAAAACTAAGGAGACTAAAATGAAAAACACTATCAACAATATAACACTCGCCATATTACTATTTTTCGGGGCGATTCAGGTTTCAAATGCAGTTGAGCAAACCAATATAGTGAACGCAGTAGATACATGCAAAAACGCAAAGAAAACTGAATGCAGTTTGAAACAATCCAGCGGGGCAAAAACTGTTGAATCAGCAAAAGTTATACAGTCCATGCACGCCATATCTGAGTTGTCAGAAGACTCAAATAGCTTGGAAGCGACTAAAAGAAAGGTTGAAGAAATCAATGCTAATTACAGCGAAGATTTTGATAAGTTAGAGAACAGTGTTTATGAAATGCAAACAGTTGAGTTAGGCCAGTACGTCAATTTACTCAACACTATTAAAGACAGCAGCGATTCACTTAGAGATAAAAATATCAAATACAAGGCTGTCAGTGAGCAATTAACTTCCGCAATGAATTTAATAAAAGACAGCTTCAAACCATCATTTGAAAGAATATTGGAAATAAAAGCGCAGAAAACTCAAGAGGTTTACGCTGTACACATGAATAAGGAAGCTGTAACGAAAAAACAATAATGGAGACTACAATGATAAAAACTAAAAATAATTGCATAATCGCTTCAAGTCCAGATATTAAAGGAGGTCTAGGAAAGACATTCATTCATGCTCAGTGTGCACTTGCAGTGGCTATGTTTAATAAAGGAATGGAAGTAATAATTTTTGACGCTGATCCCCAGCAAAGTATGATCGAGTTAATGGCTGACAGAAAGAAAAACAAGCTTCCTGATCTGCCAAATCTCAAAATCATTAAGAAAAAATCAGACTCCACTTTTGCTCAAGATATTTTGGATGCTTCCCACACGTCAGATTTTATCTTTATTGATACAGCCGGTGCAGACAATATTGATTTAACAAAAGTCCAGTATTTTTCAGATATTGCTTATCACCTATGCGACGTTAGCAATGTTTCAACATACAAATCAAAAGAATTTGAAGTAGGAATTTTAGCAGATATTAAATTAAGGAAGGAAACCGGGATCACAAAATCCTGTGTATACAAGACCTTTTATAACGGAGTCAGCCCCATTCCTAATGTCGCTAAGAAACAGTTAGGCAAGTGCCGAAAACCTGTTGATGATTTAGTAGCAACGGGATTGATTCAACAATGTGACTTCAATATCTGCCGTAGGGAGCCTTTCACGGAATGTATGAACACTGGGGCTTCTATTTTTGAACTCGATACAGAAAATAAAATTATGTCTTACCACAATGCTAAACAGGAAATAAAAGCGCTTTACTTAGATTTCATGAACACAAGACACAACATAATAAAAAATAGAGGGTAATCATGTCAAAAAAAGTTATTGGTAATCTCGATGATATGTTCAAAGAAATGCACTTCAATAGGACTCAACAAATTTCAATTGTTGAAGAAGAAAAAGTCATTACCCCACCAACACCAGAAAAACCTAATCGCGCATATAAAGAGCTTAAACTAAGGCCAAATTCTAAGCATGAAGAAGTGGCCTTGTTTGAACAATGTTTAGAGCTTGGGGCAGACATAGAATTGAATGCACAGCTCTATAGGAAGGCTTTAGCTTTTTTCTTAACGGAAGAAGTTAAACGCCTTGAAATAATCAAAGAAAATGCAAAAATAGTTGAAGAATATAAAAAATTGAAAGGGGAGCAATGAGCTTTTACAACAATGTAAGAATCATTAACGACGAACAGGAAGAAATTTTAGACAAGATTGAATACATGGTTTACACAAGCATAAATTTAAACCCTACTCTAAATTTTCAAAAGGTTCTTTTCGGCGCACATGATTTTGAAATTTTCACTTCTGCAATCACTGATAACCAAAATTTCTTAAACGACTATGCTATGTCGGGCTACATTGACGATGAAATTTACTGCATGCTTACAACTTCAGATTATGCAAGCTTTGCTACAGATCACAAAATAATCGTCAACCATGAATACTTCAAAAATAATATTGGTGATTTTGTATACCTGCACAAAATTAATGAAGACTGTAGAACACCGTTTTTTAGAAACCTCAGAGACTCACTGGTTGATCGAATTTACATAAACAATATCCTAGAGCTATTTTATCCGCTGTATTTAAACCAAACAAAAGCACCAGATCATGACTTAAAGCTCTTTTACAATCTTCAATACAATCGTAGGTCTGAGATTTACGACAAGGCTGTCTACCTATCAAATATTTACTACAACATAAGCCCTGACACTTTTGATACTTTAGTGAATAGTGATTTAGAAATGTGCATTTTGATTGACGAAACCAAAGGAGAATTGATTTATGATAGATTCAATAAGAAGCATGTTCAAAAAATAGCACTGGATATTGTACAAAAGGCGCAAGACCATTATGAAAATGATTTGTTCAGAGTTTTTCCTACAGATCTCAGTATACAAATCCACAACCACAATAAATAAAACACTCCAATTGGAGTGTTAACTTTAGCCTGCCTTCAACCTCAATCAATGAAATAATAATAAACCCCAGAGGCTTTATCCAAGTGAATTTCTTTATCAATTATTTTGCTTTTTGATTGTGACACTGTGTTTTCTTTAATTACAACTGTGTTTATGTCAAAGCCGGGGAAATAAAGTATTGTGAGTTCTCCGACATTCATTCTGATCTGGTTCTTCTTTTTTTCTTTTATGAGAATCGTGTTTTCATTGTTGAACTTGAAAATCTGGGCTAGCTTTTTCTCTCCATTCTTTGTTTCCCTAACCTCTTTCCTAACATAAAAAATCTTCTTTCTGTTATGCATCTCAACCGATTCAATCTCAGTTGAATAGCAAATTTTAGGACTGATAAGCGTTTTGCGCTTAACTGACTTCTTCTCTGCGTGAAACAAACCGGCTTCAAATACAGCAGTTTTATCTAGAGATTCAATGATAGTGTTCATTGCTGTACATGTGTCTCTAGTCTCAATAACCAAAACACCATTTTTCGTTTTAATAACTTTTTGAGCTTGCTCAAAGAGTGCAGCCAGTTCGTCTATTGATTCCTTTTTGTAGCTAACACCTTGTAATTCCATAAACCCTCTATTGATATTGTTATTAACAATTTATCATATATATTTAACAAGTAAATAGTGCGGAGCCTTATATTTATTTTTGATTTACTCTTGATCTATTAATATCAAATGATAAGATGATTATATAGATAATAAAAAGGTTTAATATGATTTACGAAAGAACGCCTGCTTTAAAACTTATAACAGAAGAACAATTCAAAGAATATAAGAGCATTGAAGAAAAGGTGATAAGCCAAGTTCTAAGAAAAACCAAGCTGGATATTGGTATTTATTCATACCTAATTGGCTTTAAGACTGTAAAGAAAGATGATCATATAATCGCTGAGAGAAAAGCCAATATGAGCCACACTGAAATAATGGAAAATATCTTGGGTGGCGACTATGAATCAAAATATTATATTGTCGATAATCGTTTGGCGTCTGAAAGCTTCAAACTCTCTGATTACAAAAAAACAATATCGAATCAGGAGATTGACTTTTTTGAAATTCTCGCTTTAAACCTTATTGATTTCTGCTATGCGGCAAAAATTCAGATTGCGATTAACAGTTATGGTACTGATGAATACTTTGAAGCTTACAAAAAACTTCCAAACAGAGATGAAATTGTAAAGTTCTTGAATCATGCGGCTATCAAAGAATTTGACATTGAACCTGAGATTATTGAGGGTATAGACGCTATAGAGCTGCTCGATGACGACACGGTAAACAGAACCTTCTTTGACCATAAAGTGACTTGGTTTTACAACAAATACAATGACAAAACTTTGGTTAAACAGATTACAGCTATTGTGAAGAAGGCTAAGGCCAGTCAAAAAATAGCTGGTGATTTATGATTGCGACATTAAAGAAAATCTGGTGGAAAACAGTAGACATACTGAATATTCCATTAACGATAGTTTATTATATTCTCTACGCTGGTTTGAGAGTAAGTGGATACCCTTTGATTCCAGCCATAAAGTTTTTATTTGGTAATTTCAAATGGATAAAAAATTGCTTTTACAACAAGGATGAAACTGAAAAATACGCTAAAGCTAAATATATTTTCAGAATGGCAACAGGCATTATATCATTTGTAGTTTTTTCAATGACGTTGATTCCAGCTTGGGTTTCGTATGGTTTATTTTCAACCTCGACATATATTTTCATAGGAACTTATGCGCTGATAAATGTAGCTCTTTATCAGGATTATAACTCTTACAAGAATACAATAAAGCCGACAAAAGGTATTGAAAAACTAAAAGGGTTACGCAATAATTAATGCAACTAAAAGGAGTAATTGAATATGTACATTTTAAAGAAAAGTATCAGATTGGTTTATGAAGTTTCAATGTATGCTGGTTTTTTAATTTTCATACATTATCTTGCACAATTCGCACGCATAGTTTTTTGATAAACCCTGCTGACTGCGGAGTATTGTAAATGAGAAAGGAAATATTATAATAAAAATAACTAACAACATTAAATTAAATGAATGAGAAATTCCACAAACAAATCCAGAATCGTGTTTCTACTGAGCTTTACAACAAGATAAAGCAAAACGAATCAGTCCAGAACTTCACTGCATTAGACGTGCAGGAAATAAAAAACTCATGCTTCTTTGAATACGAACTCCTAGAAGAATCAGGCGAGTTCATTTCAATCCCCTCCCTACACACCTCTCTTGCTGAACTGGATCTTGAGGTCGTGCGCGATTTAATCATCAGACTTGAATCAATCCTAAAACCAGAGAAGCCAGAAGCATTTTCAAAAGCATCTGGGCAAAGTTTTACAAACTTTGTGAGGGGGTATTTTAGGTATTTAACAGAATTGTTCGTTGAGCGTTACATAGAAAAAGCCATTGCTTACACAAAAAACCCAGATGATGATTTTAGAAAAAACCCAAAAGAGCCTGCCTCGTGGCGAACCTCTGTTAACACGAACAATGGTAAAGAAGAATTTGATCTGCTGTTAATACAGAACAGCGAAGTTATCTATGATGGAAAATCGACAAGACTGAACAAACTCATTGAAGGGCTGCTTGTACAATCAACCCACGCAAAAAAGAAAGCCACAAAGAAAGAAATGATTGATCTGGATAGTTGGATTATTTCTCTCACAAATCAAAAATATGAGGACATCATAGAGAAAAGGAGGAAACACTAATGTCAGATTCATTAAAAATAATCCGATCCAGCATTAGCCGAAAGGACATGGATATAAAAGCTTTACTGGTTGAAATAGCGAATAACTGCAAGGAACAGAGAATATCAATATTGAGCGTTCTGGACAGTGAATATTCTCTTAAATGCATTGAGTTAAGAGAGAATAAGGATTCCAAAACTCACTTCCTACACAGCTTATTCATGGCTAACAGCTTGCAGAAAACGGGCTTTGAAAACACAGATAATGAAATCATGTCCGAGTATCTTAATCAGCTCGTAGTAAAAGAATATCCTGATGACACAGTGCTACAAAATCTTCACAAGCTGAGGCCGCTGTTTGAGCTTGAAGCATTTGAGGAAAAGTGTGTGAAAGAAATGATTCCACTGAACAACATGAGCTATTACAAATTGGCGTATATAAGAACGGAAGGCTACAACGCAAACAATACACCCAAGCAAAAATGACCCCGTAATGGGGTTTTAATTTATCCGCAATCTTGCTTTATATTATTTTTACAATACAATAATAATAATAACAATAAAAACAACATGAAAAGAATTATTGCATTTATATTTTTGGCTCTATTGTCCCTAACTGCCTATTCAGACGATAAGACTACATCACCCATTTTAGCCAGCGGCTGCGGAATCAATAACAACCTTATTGAACCGTTTTCAGGTTGTTTAAGTAAAAAAGATTTAAACCTAACCAACATATGTAGACTGTTTCCAACTGCTTGTGAACAGTATTTGCCTTTAAAAGAATTTACGATTGAGAATATTATTCAGCACTCAGACAATCTTGCGAGTGAAGATAAGATAGTAGAGCTTAAAGAAAACGAACATTCCTATTCATCTGTCAGTAGAGCTTTTTTCGATTTTGGCCGTGGCACGCTGTTAATCATGGTTTGTTTCTTAATAAACTTCATCGGTAAGCATACAATTGTTACTCAAGATCAATTTGATATGACTGTAGATAATGCAGTGCGAGATTTAATCATTGTTGGATTTTGCATAATCATTCTTTACCCGGCTTTCAGTGGTTACACCTTCCTACAGTTGTTTTTTCTTTTCATTGCTGTTAAAGGCTTGTCGCTAGGCACAATCATTTATTCTACTTATCTTTCTTTCATACAAACCGCTGACTCAGTAACAAATTTGACTGACATAGACGAATATGTAAAGTCAGAACAATCCTTGAAACGAAACGAAAACTACTATCTGGCTTATGTTGATTTATCCAAACTCGTCAAAATGAACGTTGCCCTCATCAATGATGAAAATAAAATAAAAGTCGCTCACAAGGATGCAACAACGCAACTCATTGTAAACACAACACAGGTAACTATGCTGAATAGAAACTTTTCCGTGGGTAGTTCTTTCAAACTCATCAGTGACGTAGACACAGTAAACACGATTGGCAAAATGGAAACCAATTTCGTCAATTTGAACAATCTAGATCCAAAGATAAAAAAATACGCTATGGATATTACGTACACAAATATCCTTGAAAAAGCCATTTCAGAATTATCAGTTGAAGATACTAAAAGCGTTAAAGATGGTTGGAACGAAGTTGAAAGACGTTTGCTTGGTGAGCTGGGGCAAGTAGACACAGACCAGAAAAAACAAATCGTTAAAGTATTTCTCAACCATTATTTTCAAACGATGAGTGCGGATTTAATTTCAATTAATAAAATTGACGATAAAGTTTATAGAAAATCCTTTGATCTTATCAACAAAAAAGCCAGATCAATTGCTATTGATTCTATCTCTGCTGACTGCATAAGAAACCCCAACGTTGGCTTTACAAATATTCTTCTAGAGCGAAAGAAACAGATCCAGCTCTGTGGTGCGTGGGACGACACAGGGAGCGTTTACAGCACGTTGATACTGAAAGACGGTGTGACGTATGACGCACTGCTAACCAACGGTAACGCGACCATTAGCGCAACCCTAGAGCTTATCGTGAAGGCAAAGCTCCAGATCGAGAAGGCTAGGTATGAAGCGGGCATACCCTACGTGAGCTTTGACGCTTGGGCCGACTACAGAGCCAAGGGCATTGCCTACTTCCCAGAGGCTGTTAAATACAGCTCACGCAACGCTGTGATTCAAGACATAGCGAACCTCAGACACAGCCTCAAAATCACTCCTGATATTGATGAAAACTTCAACGGCACCGGCAACAGTGAGTTTGAAGAAATTCAAGCGAAGCTTGGGGATACAACGGATCTAAAAAACACGATTGACGCTATGTTTGCTAAAAGCATGCCTTTATTAAAATACTCGGATTACATGGAGCCTGATGACATTGAAACCCAGCTCAATAACAAGGTTCAAAATGCAACCGATGATGGTGCTTTATTCGATTTGAGATCACCTGACACAATGCTAAGAAATAGCCTTGGCATAAAGGATACTGCAAAGCTCACGTCTGAGGGAATGTATTCTTGTTTTGACATAGACAAAAGTCTCTGCCCTGCCCCCCAGAATGATTTTATGTTTGGTGTTAGTAATTTCTCACAATCAGTTTTCAACCAGTATGCACAGCTATTCTCTATTGCTTTAGTTTCTTCGATGGTGGCAGATGGATACAGCGTTGCAAAGGATTATGAATTTAGTAAGGACATGAAAAAGAAGAAATATGAAGACTCAAAAGCGGCTGAAAACGGCGGCAATGTGAGTTTTGAGAAAGATAAGGAGAAAGGGTTATCTGACAAAAAGGCTAAAACTGCCAAGAAGAAAAGAACCAGCGGGGCGAAAGAAAAGAGCTGGGGTTTATTTTCTGATTTGCTCATGAAAATATCCTCTACTGTTCTTTTCCTCTCTGCGACTACAAAGGTAGTGACTGATTATCTGCCTTTTGCATTCCATACGACAATACAAATTAGCTTTCAAATCATGCTCTCCTTCTATGTGCTAGCTGGGCCTGTCATCGTCTGGGCACTTCTAGCTAAAGGCCACATGCAGACAATAATAAAGTTTTTAACTTATTCAACAATACTTTTATTATTCACACAACCAGTAGCAACGTTCACATTCTTATTGGCTGACTCATTATTGAACCTTACAGTGACAATATTTTATTTATTCTTAATGAACGTTGATATTATGATAACGGCTATAACTGGTTCTGGGTCTTGGATTGGTACAGTTGTTGTGTATCTCTTAATATTTGTTGCATTTTTGACATTCCCACCTGCAATCATTCTTTGGGTTTTTAGAAACTGCTATACGATTTTCTACCAAAAAACTATGAAAATAATGGGCGTGTTAGCAATGGATACACAAGGCGCAATAGACATTGCAAGAAGATTTAAAAACGGTACTTACCTTGTGGTTTATAACGTCACAAAAGCTTTCAAGGATGGTGCTTACAGAAAACGTGGTGCCAGAGCGAGCACGCTAACCAAAGAAGATAAGCGCCTATTGAAAAAAGCAGAACGTAAAGAAAAAGCTGAACCCCATGAAAATGAAAATCAGGTTGAAGATTTAAAGGTTAGTGATACACACGAAAATGGACAACCGAAGTCTAAACGTCTAATCAAGAAAGAATTAGATGAGGCCAAAGCAAAACGTGAAGCTGAAAAAGCTTTAGATGAAGAGGTTGCAAAGGAATCAGAGAAATTCCTAAATGAAAAAAGAGGTATTAAGAATGATAAACCAGATGAAGATATTTAACCGCCTTGTGCGGTTTTTTATTCCAAACGATTTGCATTATATTAATTTAACACTATAATAAAATATATAACAACAACAATCATATGACTAATAAATTTTATAAATGCCTGATGGTTTTCATAACAGTATTTTTTTTGCAATCTCAATCAGCTTTCGCTGAGGGATACAAAGAAAGAGACTATTTGAAAGATCACATTATATTCAATGACATTGAACAGGTTTTCCAAAATACAACATCAGCTTTTATCTGTTCGGTCTTTGGTCAACATGGTTGTGCTTTCTTTGTAAGCTACAGCGCTTCGGATAATGTTATTAAGCAAATCGAAAACCTAACGGATTCAGAATTAGAGCAATACACACAATCCGTTGGTGGAGCAAAAACTTGGATTGCGAACGCTGTCACGCTTGAAACCGCTGAAATGATAAACGCTGGCGTAGTCATAATTTTGATTTTGTTACTCGTTGTCTATTTAGTTAAATATAACTATAGCCACATGGTTAGAAGGGTTTCGCTATTTTTCTTTACAAGTAATATCTTAGCTGTTTTTGCAATAGTCACGATTGTTAATCTTCCGAACAATAAACCAATCAGCTACATAACTATGAGCTGGCTATGGGTTGGCGGTACGTTTTGGAATATCGCTGAACAAATGAATTTGGAAAGATTTGACAACAAAAGGCTTTACCTTGAATCAATAAAAGTTCCAGACGTAAATAATAAAATACTCGAAACACAAGAATTATTGAGATTCGGTTTGTGTGTAGCCTCAAGGGGCGGTGCTGATATTTCCCTGAATTTTTCTAAGATTGACGATTCTACGCTGAGGGCTACAGCGGATTACAAATATTGCACACTACAAATGAATATTGGTTATGACTCAAATCTACAGAACGATGTATCTCTGTACGGCCTTTCTGTTGGTAACTTTGATGAAATCCAAAAGCAGAAGCTGAAAGCGTCTGTAGACATACTGCTTCAACAGACAGCAGCCGCTGTACAGGCCACAACGACAGCTTATGCAACGGGTAGCAGTTCGCAAACCATAGAAGACATCAACCCTGTGAACCTAGCGCTCCCAGTGAGCCGTAAGGACTCATACGTATACGCAACAGTCGTACCCATGAAGCTGTCTGCAACCTTCATCAAGTCGATTTCTGATGTAACCCCTTCCCCTATGCTGATTGGCCGTCAAGCTGAGCTGTGTGAGTCTGCTGAGCAATCTGGTGGCCGTCCGTTCTACAGACCGGGTGAGGGCGGTAAGCAGGTAAAGGATTGTGTGGCTAAGGCTTGTGACCAGTCCCTTTATAGCTGCGCCTCTGCGCTGTACTTTGAAAAGCAATTGACCTTCTTGCAGCAATACAGAGCTAAAGGATTAGCTCAAGCTGGGATCTTTCTCATAAAAGATGAAATTGAGATTGATACAGCACCAAGAAATTTTGCGGATAAATTCACTGCTCAATTTGTTTACAACAATCTGAATGACAGTACAAAACAAACCAACACTAACTCAGCGATATTTTCATCTAAATTCTCAATCGCGAAACCAGAAGATTTTGACGAAAGCGATTTTATGAATTTCTCTGAAAATAGAAAGAATGAGTTTAATAAGCTTTTTGACGATGAAGATTATTCACCAATGGAGCTTATCAAAAGTGATAACGGTTTCTTGAATCTAGACAAATTCAATGTCTGCTCAAAAATAGAAAATCAGAATACCTATGCAAGTGGTTATTCTTGTGGGTCAGCAACAAGTGAAATGACAGCCGTAGGGCGTTCAATAATTGGGTTTGTTACTCAAGTAAAATTTGCTGTGCTGTCAAACAAAATGGCAAACAAAACTCAATTCATCAGTGCTACTGATTCAATTCAAAAAGCTATTGCAAAGAAAATGGTTGTTCAAGCTGTAGGCGCTGTTGCAATTTCTGAGGCATTAGATACAGATTTAACCCCGAGCATGTATGCAGACTTCGATTCCAAATCTGCTATTTATAGCAATGCCTTAAAAGCGGCTTCAATGGTTTTTGTGTTTAACGAAAAATCCTCAAACAACCTTTTAGCTAAATTGGAGCAAGTAGGTTATCCCGCTGGTTTCTTAGCTTACTCATTCCGTTATTTTTTATATTTAATTATTAGCTACGGATACGTTTTGTTCATCGGTTCATTTTTAACCTTCACATTGCTCTCCCCGCTTTTGGTTTTCTACTACGTGAGATTTGCAAACCAAAATAAGGAAAACGCTTTTGGTAGTGCTTTGGGTTTAATGATTGATTCAAGCTTATCTTTCGTAAGTTACATGCTGGGATTGGTGATTGTTTTAACAATCGTGCCAATAACCGTAAGCACTTACATTTCTGGAGAAAGGATTGCTGCGCTGGGTAATGGTGGAGCTGGTTTTGCTAATAATCTCTCTGGCGTTTTGTATATGGTGTTCTGTGGCTTTATAACTTTATTCTTCTACGTGTATTACGTTTACAAAGGCGTGTATGAGGGCAGTGAGGCCGTATCTAGAATCGAGAATAACATTTCTGGACAATTAGGATATGAAGCTCAGAGTGCGGAGAAACAATTGATTAACGTAGGACGTAACATAAAATAAATCAACAAGGAGAGACAATGAAAAACAAAACGACAGCAATACAAAATCAAGTCAGTAAAAAAACTGCATGCATATATGTCGATACTGTACAAATAGCGAACTTAAAGAGAATCATTGAAAAACGCTGTGGCATAAGTATTACCCACGTTTACAGTGAATTTTTAAGAAGCATTTTATCCTGTAATAACGTTACTGTATTAAAAAAAGATACAGGTAGTGATAGGAATAAAAAACCATACTCTATCTCAATCAACAGTGAAATGACTGATGAAATAGATAGATTGCACGAAAACAAATTTAACTACAGCAAAACCTTCTACCAATACGCAAAAGAATTTATTGAACTTAATAGCTCGATTACTATTTGGGACTCTTTACAATTCCCAGCACTGAAAGAAGTGTATGCAAGAGAAAAAGCTTTGATCAAAATAAAAACAAATTAAGGAGAAGATATGATAGCCACTGAAAAACCATATAACCAAGATTATGAAGCCTTCAAACATGAAATGTCAGAACTCATTGCCAGAATAGACGAAACAATCAAATCTCAAGAGTTGAATCCATTGCTGGTATACACAGGGCTAGGGTTTTTGATACCAGACGGCAAAGCCGAAAACTACATAATGTTTCGTCATCAGGAAATCGACATTTTTCGCAGCAAAGCCCTAAAATCTGGTGTGTTTCACAATGCTGCACTGTGTTTATCTATGAACAACAACAATATTTATAAAACATTCGACGCGACAAAGAGCAACAATGCAATCCACTTGAATTTGTATGAAACTAGTGAATATCAGCTAAAGATTCATTCAGGGTTGTTTGTCACCACAAGAGAAAATCACAAAGAGTGGATATTGTTCACTGATATAAATGACATGAAAAAAGATTATCCAGAGATTTTGAATGCTACTAGGCAAGATCTAATTTCAGAAAGTGATTATGCGATTGGAGTAATAAATACTTCGACAAAGGAGAGATTGTCTTTTTTCTACAAAAAAGGAAATGACCAAAAACACTATGCTTTCACGCCAAAGAAAATAACCACTTAAAAATGGTTTATTTTTGTTGACTAATTTGATTATATGTTTATTTACGATATAATGATTATACTAACAAAATATTTTAAAAATGAAAAAATTAACAAAATCATTACTGGTCGTTGCCATTGCTGCTTTAGCTTCAACTCAAAGTATCGCTGCTACATATGAATTCAGAACACCTTTAAACGCTACAACAACATTTGAAGTTTCAGAGGAAGAACCGAAAAAGCCTGTTGAGCGTGGGCCTATTGATTTTAAAGGATTTTGTGAGGTGTATACTTTTGCTAATCCGCAATATTATCAAAAAAGCTATGTTTATTTCACTCAAGGGACATACTCAAGCGCAGAACTTTATTTCAAGAATACAAAAATGGCAACATTTCAATATAATGTTGATTATTGTGTACGTAGTTTTACAACTAATCAAGATATTGAAAATAAAGAAATCTACGAATTTGCTGACAAATATGCAAAAAGTGATTTAAAATTTCTCGGAAGAGAAATAACGGACGACTCAGTAATGGAGTATGGAAATAAATTTTTAACTGGAGAGCTTGTTCCACTGAAACCACTAAATTGGGAAAACGGAGCGTCTGAAAAGTTACACTTTAGAGATAAAGCCTCTTTGTGCAAATATCAAGCTGATTTATATTCGTCTGATAAAGCTGATACACCATTTTTTTATAATGCGTGCATGAATGTAAAGAAAGTAATTTCAGAACCATTAAACATTAAAGATTTTAAGGGTATGTCTGCTTATGGGCTTTCTATTTCTGCAATAACACAAAAAAGTAACTTGTGGAAATATCCCGCTGCAAATTTTAAACTTTCTGAAACACAACTTAGTTTTAATATTACTGGACTTAGCTGGAATGACGACCAAGCTTTTTTAATAAACGCAATAAATAATGAAGTTCACTCAATAACTGTAGAAAATCAAAATATTAAAGTTTGTACAAAAGTTACAGCAAAAGCAGCGACAGTTGGGGTATGGCCTGCGATATTAGTTACTTGCACAGGTTTTGTTGGAGAAGGGATTATAGCTGTACCTAACAGCACTACAGTATTTAGCATGAATAAGTGAAACTTAGTTTGAAGATGAATCCGCCGCGTGCGGATTTTTTATTACGCTAACTATATTGATTATATGCATAATCCCTATATAATGATTATACTAATAACAATATTTATCATGACCAATATAAAATTAATAACAATACTTTCGATTGTCTTTGCAATTCCATTAGTTGCCAACGCTGCTGAATATCAATTCAGACAAAAGCTTGAAGACACCCATTTTGCTTCTCAATACAACCCAGAGCCTAAGCCCCCTGTGGTGCCTGACAAGCCGTCTGAGCCAGAGGATGACTACGACATTAGCCCATACCAAAATATGATTGTGACAGCTACCGCTGGGGACGAAAGAGAGTATGAAATTGATCCTAGTTTTTCTAGAGCCACAAATCAAAATATCATAGCAAGACAAAGCAATATTCTTTCTGTAACTCTGAGCGAGAATCAATTTAGTGCTTATCTAAATATTCGTGATAAAGAATTGGAAAAGCATGTTA
This sequence comes from Pseudomonas sp. m6p, assembly GCF_055760375.1. Taxonomy (NCBI): domain Bacteria; kingdom Pseudomonadati; phylum Pseudomonadota; class Gammaproteobacteria; order Pseudomonadales; family Pseudomonadaceae; genus Pseudomonas; species Pseudomonas sp. m6p. The sequence goes on along the minus strand of NZ_CM147084.1, from coordinate 735,038 downwards.
AGGGCGTAGAAATTACTACAAGCGACAATATCAAATACGTTTGTAAATCTGCTGGCTCTGGTGGTATGGACAACACAAGTGTTTGGTGCATGTCATTCACTCCAAATTTCAAGAATAGTAATTACATGACCGGCGCGTTTTCAAAAAATACCTACACCATTAGTTTCACGAAATGATGGATACCAGATATTTAAAAGTGAGAATCAAAGAAAGTCTTTTGGCTAACAAAGCAATAGATTTTGATTCAATTTACCTACAGACTGATTTATCAATTGATTACTACGTTGATTTTCTATACAAATTCATAAACCTGAAAGCTATAGCTCCTTCGCTTTTCAACGTAATATTCTTCTTTGATTTCAAAACTGAACTCATTCATTTTACAAAATTTAAATTTGAGCAACGTAATATTTGGATCAATGTTGAGTATAAGAACCTTGTGACGAAACGAAAACATAAAATTAAATTTAGATTCTATCTCAAGGATTATAAGTTTTTTGCTTATGACTACAAGGCAATAATAATTGGCGAAAACAATGAAACGTTTATCCTAGAGAACAATGACGCTGATTTTTGCGAGTATGGAAACCTCATTAGATATACAGCAGATACCACAACCTGTGAGCTATCAGTTAAGAAAACGGATCAAAGACAATTGGTCAAAATCTTAGACGACAGTGGTAGGCCGGGATATTTTTACTGAGGTGAAATAAAGGCACCTATTAGGTGCCTTATCACTGCGGATATTACGATTACATTTTTGGTTTATGCTTAGGTTTACTTGCATTAGCTTTTGCTTCTTCAAGTGCTTCGTCCCTTAAAAATTCAATCTTATTTTGCTTTCTAATTTCGAGCTGTTCAATATTTTCTAATAATCTGGACAAACCTTCTAAACTGTCACTACAAAATTCACCTTCACCATTTTGGTCTTCTGTAATTTCCCATGATATTATCTGATTTTTATCTTCTCCATTAATATACAGTTCAAAACCTAAATACTCTGTTCCTTCTGGATCTGTATATCTTAATGCAATATATTCACCCGTATTGAGAAAGGTAAGGCGGTCCTCAGTTCTCGGATCAGTCAACAATTCCACGAGTCGTGCGGACTCAGGGTGTTGTTCAATCATCGTTTGCATCGTTTCTATGTCTAGCGCAGCATCTATATCTTCACCAGAAAAAAATCCGCTCTATCAAATTTTAGATTTAACATATCAGCGTTTTCCTCCAGCAAGACTTCTTTGTTGATAAGCAAAAAACTCCTATAATCGCATTCGCTAATATCTAAATCTTTGTCTATTCTATGTTCATCACATTCCTTTTTAACCAATTCAATCATGAAATTTTCAAAATCGCTTTTTTGCATATACACCCCAAATTATTGTTGTAGTTTAATTATAACTCGTTATACTTTTTTACAATACAACCTATCAAATATTTTTATAAATTCCCTTTGCGAAGTCTTATAAATATTATTGTATTCCTATTTACTTTTCTTTTGTTCTTGATAAATATATAAGAACTAACAACTTATTTTTATATGAACAACAAGAGGAATAACTCCAAGAACGATTTTGATTTTTAAGGAAACACCAACCCAGACAATACAATCTCTCTGCAAATAGTTAATTAGCAATGGCTACCAGTCTGAGCGCTTTTATGACCCATGCGTGGGCTGTGGGCAGATACTTAAGACCTTAAGAGCTAACGGCTTTAAAAGCCTCTCTGGTAGTGATTTAAGGGCGAACAGGTCATGAATCAGCACCTACAGGGCGTACTGGTGCTGGCAAGCCGTCCTACGTTCTACAAGGCTGATGAAAGCCTCCCGGTGGACGCTGGGTATGAAACCCGATCTGGCGGTACAAAGGATTTCGCTTGGTACGTATTCAACAACAGCCCCCGAGTGCAGTTCATCAAGTCAATCTGAATGTGTCCCCAATGTCCCCATTAGGGGATTTTGTCACCCTACCTTTTATCACCGGGCACAAAAAAACCCCGCTTCTTAGGGCGGGGTCTGGGGAGCCTTTAGGGCTTACTTGATCAGTTCAGCGGTGTAGCCTTCCAGCGATTTAGCATTCTTTTCTTCGATTGCCTTGATAATGTTGTTTCGGGTGGCCGGTACGTGATTACCATCATTCAGCTCAATGGTTGCTGGCTCAAGGGTTTCTTTGTTTTCTTCGTTCAGGACGACCTTGAAACCGAGGAAACCGAACTCGGCTTCGTCTTGCTTGAGGTTCGCACCGCCACGGCCTAGGCGCTTGGTGAAGGTGATGCTCTCGCCGCCTTTCTTAACAGTGTACTGAGCCGCTTCACGGGTGCCCTTTTCTTCTGTTGGCTTGCTACCGGCTTTAGCTGGCTTGCCGCCCTTGGTGGCATTGATAGCCAAGTGAGTGGATTTCAATACGTCCAGCGCCAGTTCATAAGCCAATGCTTCAATTTCAGGCTTATAGGCAATCAGGATTTGATCAAATGGAGTGGCCTTACGAATTGTGCTCAGAGATTTCAGATTCTCTGACTGAGCGTCTTTGAGTTTCTTCCTTTCAGCGAACAGCTTTTCCATCAGTTCTTCTTCGTTCTTCGCTGCTGCTTCTGCGATCTGCTTGTTGATTTCAGCAAGCGAGCTGATAACAGTTCCTTTCAGAAGACGATTAAGAACACGTTCGCCAGTGTTTGTGGCTGCTGGGTGGTACAAACCAACCGATGTAATGGCTTCTTCATAGTCTTTCTTGAAGTTTACCTTAGCCTCGCCTTCTGGGGCTTTAGATTGTGCTTCTGGTGCAGTTTGTTGATTAGCCATGCTGTATTTCTCCAAGAGTTTTCTTTCTGATTTCAAAGCTTTTCTGCTTTGTTGAAATGAATAATAGATGCCTTTTTTCTATTCATCAACCTATTTTTTATTTATTATATTTAATAATTTTTCCACAACTTTAAAAAACGCCATTTATTAGCTTTTAAAATCACAAATAGATTTCTTGAAAATTATCTCTATGGATGCTAAAAAGCCAGCATAGCCATTCTGGTAAAAGGACGACATGACATGAGCAAAACGAACTTCACAGCAGAAGCCCAGCAGTTCAAAGAAGAAATGAAAAAGCTCATTGAACAATATGAAGACGGTGATGAACCTGATGAACGTTATGCACAGTTTACTAATGAGTTTTCAAAAATAATCATAGCTGATACCGCACTGAATATGGATTTAGAAAGGTTTAATGACGTTAGGTCAGCGCTCAGAATAATCGCTGAAATAGAAGATTACCATGGTGACACTTTTGAAGGTAATGTGGATAGTAACCTTGATAGCGCTATTCGACATGTCATGAAGCCCTCACAGTCACTACGATTTTTAATCGAAAATGGCGAATCCGAAAACAATACAATCATGGTCAACGGCGTTGACATGACCATTACAGAAGCAATCAGAATTTTTGATCACATAGACGCTATTGGGGCGACCCTTTCACACAGTCTTTTCTATGACCAAGCTTTGAGTGCAGAAGATATTGCCTCTGACAATCTCGGGTACAACCCAATCCAAAAGCCAAAAGAATACTGAGAGTTTTGTTATGGCAAAGGGAACTGCTACAAAAGAAGCAAAACCAAAGCCGGTTAAAAAACCGAAGGAAGAATCCGTAAGGGATAACTTTAAACAGCCTGTCAAAAACCAGCTCCAGCGAATGTGTGGTGGTATTTGCTCCAATCCTGATTGCCTTGTAACCACGTTCGGGCCTACCCAAGAGGACAGACAAGGTTACTCAAGCATAGGGGTGGCCGCTCATATCACCGCTGCTGCTCCGGGGCCGGGTGCTAGGCGCTATGATCCAGACATGCCTGAGTCGGTAAGGGTATCGGAGTACAACGGGATCTGGCTGTGCCAGTCATGCTCCAAGCTCATCGATACTGATGAAGTGCGCTTCACTGTTGAGCTACTGCATGTATGGAAGCGAGACGCTATCAGGCGTGCCCTCGATCTGATTGGTAAGGCGTCTGTGGCACCGGGTGAGCTACAGAACAAGCTGATAGAGGCCGTCGCCACTGCTTCGCAACTCGCCTATACAGGAATGGGGGACTACTCAAGAGCTCCACTTGCTGGCTTCGTGGCTGGTTATGAGAATTACCTAGCCCAGCTCGATCCCAGATTTGAGGTCAACACTACGGCGACAGGTAAGCACGTAACCCATGAAATCAAGGTTAAACAGGGGCATGACGCCAAAATCAATATTGTTTTCAAAAATGATAACGTCGCAAAAATTGCTAACGCTGGTTGGAAAAGGTTTCTAGAAACTGGCGAAAGCATTGAAATAAACTCAAATGAGTTTGAGTTTGTAGGTTCGGCTCTTTTTGAAATGCTTACAGAAAACATGCAGTCTGGCGTTCTCTTAATAGAACCCCAGAAAAGCGTTGTGCCGTCTACCCTCTATTTTAAATCTCTGAAACACGATCTGGAATTTGAATTAGCTTCGTTCGATGCTTACCTCCACGTAGCTGGGGAAAACCTCTACATTGCTGGGGAATGTCTCAACGGCTTGTTTAGCTTCAAATACATTTATAACAGCGAAACATTTAAAGTTAAGATTGACTACAATTTCAACCCTATTGAATGGATAGGGTCAAAGCTTTCTAATTTGGAACATTTACCAAAACTCCTAAAAGCTGTGAATTTTCTCAAGCGTGACGTTGAAGCAAGGATGATTATTGAGTTCAATCTTGATGGTAATATGTTGCCCTTTGGTGAAAATACAGATCATGATTTAATGCCCCTATACGAGTTTTTCGCTCATATCGTTCAATTAGTGGATAGAGCAAAAACTATTGCTATGGCAGTAGATAAAAATTTAAAACTGCTTAGTCTCGATATTTCTGAAAACGATGAACGCCTCATTAACATTTACTCCCAGATTCTTCGTGGAAATCTAGGTCACAAAGAAAAAATGGGAAAAGAAATTCTTAGTGCCCATCTGCTTAAAGTCGATGACAAAACAGTTCAGCAAATGAATCATCATGGCTTAGCATCATATTTGAAAATTACTGAGCGTTGTGGTGAGGACTTCAATTTGTTTGGGAATATGGTCACGCCACCAGTTTTTCAGAGCGAGCTAAAAGGCTTTGAAGCTGCGTTCTATACCGATCTGGATTCTGTGGTTGGAGATGAACTAGGCTTGAAAATCTATGCTATTGAGGGTTCGACAATTACTCATAGCATTGCAAAAACAAAATTTATTTTAAATAAATCAAAAGGTGAATGAGATGGTAGGATTAACCAGAGAAATTGCAGCAGCAAGAAGTAACAGAGCAATCATAAAAAGTAATGCTTTGATTGATGACATTGAAAAATTCATAAAAGCCCATGCTAAAGATGATAGCTTTATGAATGATATTTTAGTTAGGTATGAACAACCAGTTCAAGAATTGATAGAACAATTAATCTCTGAAAACAAAGAGAATAAAAACGATTTTGAAGCTTTGATTACTCTGCAAAGCTTTTGGCGACTAGGGTATTTTATAGATAGATATTCAGAAAAAAATCCTATCACAGATCCTTTTCTCTGTTTAGTTAACTGCTCTGACGGTATGGATTACACATTCTCATTTAATAAAAAAGAACTTAAGGAGTTCGAAAAAACGGTGGAAACTGCCTTTTACAAACTTTTTGATAATGAACCTGATGACATACCGTTCTCAGAATACCCACTTGCAATTATGTTGGGAAGGGTTGATGAAGATTTTAATATCATCAAGAAAAAAGCCAAGAGTAAAAGGAAACCAAGGAAGTAAATTCCACTACTGCTCAACAGTTAATTTCAAGAAACAAGGATTTAAGAAAACATGAAGGTAAAAATGCCATCCGTGAAAGTAGAATCTGAGCGATTTAAAGATTTGCTAAATGACTCCATGCAAAATGGATTTAATAAATCGGATTTGCAGATAGAGTATGTCGCTGGCGAAGCGAACGGCTTATATTTCATATCACCAATAGACAAAATTGTTGTTACACGCAAAAACGCAAATACCAACAATGAAAACTACAACGTACTTGCTTTGGTTGGCAGTGATTCTGGGGTGCGGTTGGGTAGAGCTATAGATAAATACATATCAGAAAACCCAAGCGTTAGGCTTCGGCTTTCGCTGTATCTCTATAACCTTACGCCTATAAAATACGAGACTTCATTTCTACCTGAGTTTCTTACAAGGCTGGATAGGTTATATGAGGGTATCAAAAACAACAAAAGATCGAATGGCTTTAACGACCTATTGAGGATTACAAGCAATTCTAAAATCATGTGTAAGCCGGTCTACAAATCTGGAATCCATCAGATTGAAGTCATTGCTAATGATTCAAAAAACGACGTTGAATATCGCTTGTTTTTTAGAATTACAAAAGACGGTGTGAATGTAGTCCCTGCTGAAACAAACAAGATTGGTACGTATATTCTTGATGATCTTCTTGCAAATAATTTTGTGGCGCTTGAAAAATCTGAGCAAATCAAGTTCTTGAACAGAATTAAGCTTGCTGCATTGTATGAGATTTCAAATACGTTCAATACCGATCTCGGACTAAATTCTAACATGTCATTGGCTAATGCTGTGGGTAATGATTATCAGCAGATGGCAAAATATCTAACACACATGGACGAATTATTTGAACAAACACAAGACGAAGAAACCTTTCTGAAAGTTATTGAGTTAAGTGAAGAAGAACAAAACCTGTTGTCCCTTGAGCACGACATTATCTATCCTAAGTTTTTGAACAACTACCAAGCGGACAAAAAACTGAACTGAAATAAGTTCTTTAGGAGAAGGACTGTTTATGGAAAACAAAAGCCCAGAAATTGAATTTAAGGATTTTCAGATTCGGTTGCCAACGCTGAGCGCGGGAGAAAATCTGAAAGAGATTGTATTTGAATCAGAAATTGCTCAGATAGTCATTATTAGGCGTCGTGTCGAAGGTCTAGATTTTCTGGCGGTCAAAGAATCAAACCTCAACACCAGAAACGCTTTAGCTTTGGGAAGAAGGATAAACAGCTTTATCAACACAGATGAAGCGGTGAACAAGCTTCTCAAGTGTGCTCTTTCGGCTGGTGGTGATTAAAACGTCTGGTGGCTCTGTGAGAGCCTTGGGTAGAGCTGGAGCTTGTAATGCCTGCGCTCGCTCGCCAGATCGATCTATGCCGGGGGCTAATGGGCCTATTGGGGATAGTGTCCCCATGTGGGGACAAAGGGGACAGTGTGCCCTCATAGGGCTATAGGGGACATTGGGGACATTGGGGACAGTCATACAGGGGTAACGGTGATATGATGCACACATACACTTCTCCAAGTGTTTTTCAGCCCACGGCCCCAAGCGTGGGTTTTTTTTGCTAAAAAAAGCCCCTGTGTAGGAGCTTAATTTCTTAACGCTTAGGCTTCGCTGTGGATCTTGTCTTAGGTTTGGTTTCATTCTCTTTTGGCGTAGGGCTATCAGCTTCTGGCTTTTTGATTGGGACGATATTTGTTTCATCAATCATTTCCTTAGCTGGTTTAGCGTTAAGGTTCACTACACCATTCTGAATGTCTCTCAAAAGCTTGTAGCCTTCTAAACAGTTGTCTTCCTTCTTAAGAATGTCTTGAAGGTTTTCTTCATACCCTGCCGCTCTATAAACCCCTTTGATTTGTGGAATTAATTCAGGTTGATCTTTGACAATATGCGCAAAGCCTTTTTTCATAGACTCTAAATCGTTTTTAGATTCTGGAGTGAGGAACGCTAAATATTTTGGTTCCCCATTTTCATCGTCTCTGGTTCTGAAAAGGAACATATGGTTTGGATTTTCTTTGATGCTTAGCTCTGCTTTTTCCTTTGCGTCATTTTCTGGCTTTGGTTGAATTATCTCTTGAGCTTGAGTTTCAAGTTTTTCACTTACTGGTGCTTCGTCATCTAAAGCTGGGTGATTGCTTAAGTCTTCGTCATAGCTTGAATCAGGTTTTTCAGTTGTGATTTTTGATTCCTGTCTTAAATGCTCCTTGAATGCAGCAAATTTTCTGGGTAGCTTGATTTCGTCATGAGGAATATTGAGGCTCATAGCTGCCTTGTAGGCCGCTGCAAAATACGCTTGCTGGTCTGCAATGGTTTCAGGTGCTTTGATAGTTCTATTCAAATAGAAAGGGCGCTTACCATCTTTCATGAGACTGAGAAAAGCAATCTTCAATGTCTCCTGATCTAATTCAGTGCTCTTGCTGAATGTGACTTTGTTCGTATATGCATTGAAACGAGAAGCAAACACAGGGTGTTCTATGCCCTCCCCGTCCTTCAACATTTTGTAGAGAGCGCCGCCTATAATAAAATCTTTAGCCAGTTCTTTGCCGCCTAGTTTTTTGGTGAATCTACCGTATTTGAAATTGCCTTCTTTAAGCATTTGCTCATACTGCTCTTGAAACAAAGCTCTTTCGTCTACTGTGTATTCATCGTAAATCTTATGAACAGTATTCTTTTTTGGGGTGTCTTGCGTGTAATCTTCACCATCAAACGGCACGTTTGATATGTAGCCTACCTCTTCTTCCTCTGTTTCAAATTCTTCTGCTTGAGCATTAAACTTGAATCCTTTTATTGCTTTGAATAACTGTGTTAATTTTGGTGCTTTCATCATATCTCCTTTATTGTTGTTATTTAATTATATCATTTTTATTCTGCTTAACAAAATTAGCGCTATTGGCCTTATGCTTCAATTCCTCATAGGCTTTTGACTTTGTTTCAAGGTCTTGGCTATGTCTATTGATTCTAGTTTGTACATACTCTAAAACTATTTTATTGTTTGAAAATCTCTCTTTAAGATATTTTTCATTATCGACAAATACCTGACTGGAGATTTTCTTTAAATCGATGTTCATTTTTGCAACAGTGTCTAACATCATCCAAACGCTTTCATATGTAAGAACCGTTTTATTTTCCGCGTAAATTGGCATAATATTGATAGATGTTACCGGCTTGCCATTGTTGTTCTTAATCTTAAATTCAAGCCTTCCAAGCTCTATTTTGTGCTGCTTCATCGCTTTCTCTAAAATAGCCACGTTTAATTTTGATTTCATTTTTTCATCAATGTGATGATTGCGTACAGTTATGCCTTTTACCAAACCAAATATCATGTAAATTTCTTCTACCTCTGCACGGCTTACCCCCGATACAAGAAGCTCAATAGAACCATTTTTAACAAACAAAGAACCTAAGCCATGAATAGAACTTGTGTTCATTTTATGGAGGGTTGCGCTACCGCTTTTCTCATCGAATACAAAGCTTGGTGTATGAGAGTTTTTGAAAGTATAGACATTTCCAATTTGCGAAAAAGTACCTAAATATTTTTCTGCTTGGGCGTCCCTGAGTGCAGCAAGTTTTGCATCTATCGTTTCACCAAATTTTAATTTCATTTCCCCTTCTGTGAATTGAGCATATGATTCTCTGTGCTTGATACCTTCATTTAAGACACGATTCATATCATTCTGATTGAATTTGTCTAAACCATAACGCTTGAATAAATCAATATCAAACAAGGATAATTTAAGCTCTTTACTTAATCCGATTGGGTGAATCACAAAACCTGTTATACGTGTTTGGTTTGTGCTTTTATCTTTGCTAGTAACGGGCAATACCCTAATGCCGTCTTCTAAGCTTTTTGTTGTAAAATCTTCAAAGCTGGTGCAGGTGTTGAAATTGTTTTGCAGCTTCTCTTTGATCGAATAAAGATCAATCCCCTTTTTCTCCATAAGCTTTTCAGCTTCAAGAATCAACTGTAAACGTCTGTCAGCTTCTGGTGTTAGAATGTTGGAATAGAACTTGTATCCTTTGAACTCGATGTGAAGACTGTTGATCTGGTCTTTAGCTTGGATATATTTCCTTTTTGTATAATCAACAGCCGTTCTTTGACCTGATTTCATCTGTAAAAAAACTTCTATTTCATCGTCCTTTATGTCGTTAATCCATTTGGGATTTAGTGCGAGTATTCTTCTAGATATTTCTAGCTTCTGAGCTTCCGTCAATTCTTCTTTTGCTCTTTTGTGCGGGATAGTCTCTCTAAGATTTTTCGGCCTAATCAATTTCCCTTTGTACCCTTTTTTATTGTGCATGTAGATTAACGAATCCATCATTCGATTGTGCAAATTGTGTTCATTGAAAACCATTCCGCGCTTATCGAATCGAATACACTTGATATGGCAGTCTGAGGTTTTATCTTTATAGACGTGTGTTGCAATAACCAAATCCATACCAGCATTGTCAGTTAAATGCTTAAAATATTCGTTGACTAATCTTTTCATAACCAATCGTTTTTGCGCTGGTGTATCAGCTCCAAGATTTTCTAATTCTTCGTTTGTGAATGAGGCCGTAAAATCCTTCAAGCCTTGAAATTTTAAAGGGTTAGTTTTGTAGTTTGGATTCTTATTTTTCTGAATCACAAGCTTGTTTTGTCTTGATTCCATAACGTCATAAAGGCGTGAAAGAGCCTGCAAACAATCTTCTTTATACTTGTCGTGGTCACAGCCAACATAGAAGCGTGGAATCGGTATTAAAGACTCACAATGTTCAAAACCTGTGACACGTTTGATGATGGTTTCGTCGTCGTAGTTAGTGCCCTTTTCACCCTGAGCTTGATACAGCTCATAAAGCCATTTCCCTAACACTGCTCTTTTTGTAATCTTGTCTCCTTCTTCTTTTATAAACATGATTCTCCTGTATTTTTGTTGTTATATTTTAGGAATATTTTCAATCAAAATATTGTAGACCGCTTGGAGCTTTAGAGTTATTTCTTTAAACTCTTTTTCAATCAAACTCTCATTGTCTGTATCTACTGCCATAGAAATTGTTCTGCTTTTAAAATGGCTGTTCAACTCATTCAAGGCAATCAACAGTTTTCTATGAAAGGTCGTTGCTTCTTGATACACGACACTCATTAATTGAAGATTTTCAAAACACGATACTAACCCTTGTGACACTAAGCTTCTTTTACCAAAAGCCGTATTTTTTGATTCCTTGAATCGTTCCGCTGCTGCTCTATCGACTCTGTAATTTTTTGAGTTTGTATTAATTTCTACAGAGCGGCTTTCATCGATCTTCTTGTTTAGCTTTTTGCGGTGCTGGTTCAATGCTCTATTTTTCTTCACCTCATGAAATTTCAAAACAGCATTAATATTTTCCGCCCTGTATAACTCCAAAGCTTGAGCATAATCTTTGTTGGTGACGGCCAAATCCAAAACCTCAACCGTCTTATTACTACGTTCGATAATTTTATAAAAAGCTTCTGATATTTTTCTTAGGGCTAACTCAATTCGTGCCCTTCTCTGCTCTGAAATTTTGTTGCTGCTGTCTTTTATGAAAGCCTCAAGTTGTGCGAAATTAGACCTAGAATTGAGCATGATTTTCTCAATGGCTGTAGTCGTAATTCTTTTCTCTCTCCTGCATTTTGCTAGGTCAATCGGCTGACCGGAAATGGCGTGAGCTATCAGGGTATTGTCTGATACCTCTAGGCTTTCTGAGAGCACTTTGAAAGCTCTTAACTCAGGCCCGGTAAACGTTACCTTCAAGCTCGTATGCTTTGACTCTGGCGCTTTCACTGGGGCTTCCGTTGCTACTTCTTTACTGAGTAGATCCATACGTGTGGAAAGGTTGAACAGAGGTTCGTCCTCGACCTTCTGCGCTTCTGTATGCAAGGCCGCTGGAGCTGGTTTTAGGCTGTGTATCTGTGAGCCTTGAGAAAGATTGGTGTCTGTCATTTAAACTCCTTCTGGGGTGGCTACAGAGCTTCCTTTGAGCTTCGCAATCACTTCATCAAAGGTGTAACCCAAAGCTTTTAGGTTTTTCAAAAACTCTTGTTCTTCTTCTTTGTCCGTTAGGTTCTTAAGCTCTGCTCTGAGCTTCTTCAATTTGTTGCTGACAACAACGCTTTCTTCTTTTCTAAGCTTCAAGATTTGCGCACCACTCAGTTCTGGATATTTGCGAATATCCACGTTTGGTTCAGCTAAGGATTTTCTTTCTGACTCTAGCTTTTCAATCTCATTTTTTAAATCTCTTAATGACTTCATAATCAACTCCTTTAGTTTTTAGTTTTATAAAATTAACCAGCAATATTATTGTGCTTGATTAATTTAAAATTACTATATCTAAAAAATAAGTCAAATAGATAACTTATGAAATCAAAATACAAATATGAGGAATCTAAACTAACAACACAAACAGCGGAGCTTTTGCCGCCTACTGGTGCGTAAGCACGCATAGGCGTATATCTGGCATATAAAGCTTTCTTATTTATTCAAGATAATATGAGGCCGTCAGAATTGCGTGCTTCTGCACCATTTTTGGCTTGCGTGCTTCTGCACAATGGTGTTTTTAGATAGGTGCGTGCTTCTGCACAACGTCTTTTTAAGGGGGTTGCGTGCTTACGCACTTGGGCGTTTTTATGGTGCTGCGTGCTTCCGCACAACGTCCTTTTTTTGCATTTGCGTGCTTGCGCACTTTTGGGTTTTTCACACCAAATAATCTTTAAATAAAGTGAAATACCAACCCTGAGATTGAAAGCTTTTTCTTTTCTGGTTTTTATTTGTTTGGGTTATTTGATTTAATGCTTTTTATATGATTATAATATTTATACTAACAAATTTATAAATCATGTCTCCACTAAACAAACTTCTAAATGACTTACAGACTTTAACGCCAAAAAAGGTTTTCAAATGGAGCGTTGATAGATTGTTTGTCTGTCTACTTGAATCAATCCGATATGGCATAGCAGTAATAATATTTTTCCACTTCTTTATGAAGGGGTCAGACTGGTTTTTAACACTCATGCTCTGTGTCATGTACGTTTGTATTACCTACATGGCGCAAATATTTGTGAAAGGCTTACTCAAGAGAAAAACAATAAATGTTCCTACAGAAAATAAAGCCTCAATAGCAGATAGCGAAGAAGAAATTCAATACAAGAAGAACCTTGTGGAAATAGAAATTCTCGAAAAGGAATTGAAGCAAGAAATTGCCAATAATATAAGAATCAAACGCCTAGCAAAAAAGGGAGTGTTGAATAATGACACTCTATAAATTTCTATCAGCATTTGTATTTGTTCTAGCAGTATCTTCAAGCTCAACAATAGCAGCGCAAAGTAAATCTGATGTGCCTTGTGGTGTCCAAGAAGTTGAAATTGGGGGAGTTAAAAAACAGGTAACTAGCGATAAGTTCGGTATGTGTGCTGAGAACGTCATTAGCACAATGAGAAACGAATCTGTAAATGAAAAGGACATAGATCCTAAGCTCTACAATGCTTTCAGTGAAGGTGGGACAAGAATGAGCAACAGCACTAAAAATGCTGACACTCTGAAAGCTTCTTTAGATGCAATCACTTACATAATTGCAATTATCTGTTTTGTATTATTTGTCATTTGTTTCGTAGGATATTTTGTTGACAATAGAAATGGTGGAGACGCAAATGGTCAAAGAATTTGGAGAAGTGCGAAGGGAGCAATATCAGCTTGCATAGGTTTTGCTTTGTCCTTCTCGCTCACTAACACAAACCTGAACTATTTGGCAATGAGCTACTTCGGTGCATTGGCAACATACACAGCCAACAAGATAGATTATGAAGCTGATTTAGCGGCCATAAATAAAGATCCGCTACAGAAATTTTCAAGCATTAAAAACATTAATAACAGCAACAATCTTACTGCTATAGCCATGCAAGATATAATCACCACAAGATATGTGGACTCTTTGGCGTTTGGTTCTTTTAGCAAAGATTATGCTAGCAAAAGTTACACCTCAATATTTGAAAATGAGCTGACTTTTCAAGACTTCATTTCCCGAATAACTTCGTGCAACGTTATCAAGCCAAATTACATTTTGACAAATGATAATTCCGTTTACAAATTTGTCTTTGGTGGACTTACGCAAAACACTAGTATTAAGTTTTCGCATGTAACAAAATGCAGTGGCGAAAAATATATGTATAGGGACAATGTATACGGATACACTGATTCTTCACTTGGTGAAATAAATTTCCCAACGCTTGAGCCAGAATCCAAATACTTCACAAGCAAAAACTATACGGAGAATCAATCCACAATTGAAAATTATATAGAAACAAAAACAAAATACTCTCCACAATTTTCTAATAATGCTGTTAACGCCTTTAGGGGTAGCAACGTTTATTCTGAAATAACTAAAAAGGTAAATGATGGCGTTGCAATTGATATTGCAAGTCTTAGAAACGAATCCATAATGAGATCAATGTATGCACAGTGTAAGAAATCTTCCTTGGACGAAATTAAGTCCCTTTCTAAAACCCTCAACAAAAGCAAAGCTGCTATTTATTATCAGGTGATGATGGAATGTAGAGACGCACATTATGGAAAGAACAAGGATGGAATAAATAGCACTACCGAGCTTTATAAGTCAGCGCTAAAACAAGCTGCTAATATTATTAAGCAATACTGCCCACTGAAAGAAAATGGTCAAAGAATTGCCTCACAAGTAAACTCTATTTCTTCAACGCCTTTCACTGATGAAAGTGGAAAGATGTCAACACTAAATGTTGAATGTTTTAGCTTTGAAAAGAACGGATTAGTGTTCAATGGCGCTACTACTCCCAGAGATATAGTAGAAGCTCAGAAAATAGTTTTAACAGAAAATAATTTAGTGGCTTCTTACCTCGATCATGTTGAGCTTGGTTTAGCTTTGGAGCTTCATGATTACTATATGCAGAATGAAACAGATTTAACGGTTGATGACAAAGCTAAATATGGCCCAGTGATGAGGCTCACTAGGCTTCTAATCACTGATAGTAACAATGCAAGTGATATGTATGATTCTGCTGCTGACATTTCACCATCTGTAGTCAGCAAACACCCATGGAATTCACCTAGCAATTATTTAAATTGGAACGTTGTTTCTGAGAAAAATAACCCTGCGCAAGAGGCTTTAGCTGCTGTATCTTTACAAAATTACAGATTAGGCAAACATTTGAATAATGGAGGTTCCACCATCTCAGGTGTAGAAACACCTTTACAAGATTTTAAGAGTGACGAAAATGAAATTGACCCAAATGTCATTATCAAATATATAGAAACAGCTTTGACTTCTGGAAGCACCACTAGTACCAATATGATGAAGGGTATGAATGGTTCAGAAAACATAATCAGAAGACTTTCAGAATGCTCTGTTTTAAGAAACAAACTTTGCTTTAATGGAAGCAACACATTCGTTATGACCTTTAGAGGCAATACAGAAAGCATTAGCTTTTCAATTCAAATGTTCGTAGGTCTTTATGCTATTTCAAAAGTAGGTGATCTGGTCGATGGCGTTGCCGATGGTGCTAGTCAAATGATCGGTGGTGTTTTAGGTGACATATTCAACAATGTAATAAAATTCGGCGGCAAAATGGCTAAGGTTGTCTTCACAATCTGCGGCCTTTTATCAGAAGTTTATTACTATATGTTATTGGCACAAGCATTGTTAGCAGGATTTATAATTTACGTGATAATAGAATCAATACTACTATTCGTGAATTTCCTGATCTGGATTTATTTCAGCTTTATACGATTATCAATTGCTTACGTGATTGGTGCTTTTAAGAAAGACAATACAGGCCATGAAATGTTTGCAAGAAGTGGTTTATTAATAACCTACTCTGCATGTTTCGCAGCCGCCTTCCCAAACCTTTTCATGTCATTATATACAATCGTAGACGCAATTCTATGGGCTGCTTTATGCGACATATTCTTAATGGTAAAATCGAAAATGAATGCTGTGCTTGGTTTATTGTTTGGTCAAACCATTTATATATTGATTCCGCTTCAAAGCTCCTTAACGATAATAATTATTTTGAAAATGTTGAAAGGTATTGACGCTTCAATCAGATATATCATATCGCCTCAAGAAGCTCAGTATACACACCACGATACTATGTCCACTGCTGCTGCTGCCGCTACTGGTGCATACGTTAGGGATGAAGCTGCTAAAAAAGTTAAGGATTTAAAATCTAAAATTGAACAGTACAAAAGAAGGTGATCTAGAACCATAAAAAGAAAGCTGCTTAGCGGCTTTTTTCTCGTCTTTCAATTTGCATTATATTCTTTTAGCATTATAATAATTAAATATAACAACAAAAACAATATGACTAGATTCTACAAACTCTTTCTCTTGATTGCTTTGACTATTGGCATAGCAAATATCTCATTTGCAGAAGAAAAAACTACCAACTCAACATATTGTGCAGACTGGATACAGCAATTTTCTGAAATCAAGAATGGTTCCAGATCTTTTGTTGAACACAGCGCTGCAAAAAGCTGTAGGGCCGAAATTTTCTCTGATTCATTGGACGCAAAAATTCTAAGTATATTTGCGCAGACAAAGTTTATATATTTGGTTTACGATCTTTACTATTTAAACGAGAAACAGTTCCAGATAAAACCAGATGACAATATAGAATCAATTAGTAATGGCCCCATCAAAACTCTTTCTACATTTTGGACATCTGTTGATATTTTTGTTTTTTTCTTTGCTGCCTGTATGTTCATTATAAATTTCTATGCTGAGTACAATAAAAAAGTAAACGATAAAAGCGGTAGAGATTTTCAGTGGATCACAATGCCCAAGACTGCTGTAAGCTTTGTGGTGCTTTTATTATGCTTACCAATACCCGGACTTGATATTTCTGTTTATCGCGGCGTGTTGGTCACGTTATCAATGTTTGCAATGCTACATGAGCAAGCCATAACGCTGATGCTTCTACCCAACCTATTTGCAACGTTCACCTCTGATAATATTGACAAAATAAATCCAGTAGTTAGAAATAATGCGTTAACGATTATTGAGCAAAATATAGTAAACAATTATTTATTAGGAAAAAAATGTGAGCTTACCAACAGAAATAATCTGATCTTCACTCTTAGTGAAACGGAAAGACAGCGCCTTATTGCATCTTCATCCCAAACGGTTCTGGACTATTTCAATGTACCTTCACAGACAAATTTAGCTGGTAGAGGTGGCAGAGCGTATGACGGAATTTCTGAAACGTTCAATAAAGCTTATAGTAATTTGACTGATGGTACGTTTTCACTTGATTGTGGTCATATTCCAAATATTAGCGAACAAGCGACTATTGCAATAGCTTCACATGCAAAAGAAGCGAATGAAATAATGTCTGATATTATCGCTTACGATTGCGTTAACAACAAAGAAAGCAACGTAAACACTGTAGCCAATCTTAGATCATGTCTAGATATAAAGAATGGAACTGTTGCGTCTGATGGACGATATTCAAAGCTGTTAACAGAAGCATTGGATTTCAATAGCATAAGAGCTAAGAAAGATAAATTAATTATCGCAATATTTAATGATTTGTATTCTCTACGAAAAATTGAAATTGCCAAATCAGACACTCAGACTGCTAAAGAAATGATCAACGTTGTCAAGACGCTATCTGGTGCAGCCTTACCATTCTCAATAACTGTAGCTACTCTTAAAAGCCCTTCGTACATGGATTTCTTAGCATATTTTGAGCAATACACAGTTGTTTACAATCAGCAAGAGCGTGATGATTCAAATAAAGAACTTTTTGAGCAAGGGCAAACCAATAGCGAAAGTTTTTACATTGCTAAAAATGACGTAGCCTTAAATCAATTAATCAACACTCCAATTTACACAAAAAATAATTCCTTAGCTGTTTTCATAAATCCGAAAAATGGCGAATGCTTCAAAAGCGTTTTAAATTGCAGAAACACCAATATGGCTGATTTAGGAAATATGCAGAACGTCGCATTCAGTCATTTAAACGTTGCGAATAATATAAAATGGGGAATGATGGCTGCTACATTAGTGAGTCCTCACGTTAAAGCCATTTGGATGAATGTCTCCCCATTTTGGAATTTCGTAATATTCGCTATAGTCTTGATTGTCTTCATCACGATTTTTCTACACAACCTTATATTTTTTGGTAAAAAACTTGCTCACATGTTGAAGCTATTTAAAACTTTCCTTGTTGGCGATGCACATTTATGCAACCTGCTTGTCACTAGTCGCTTTGATGATGAAGGTTTATCTCAAACAAGAAACGCTGCGGATGGAATAAAACATGATTTAACTACGCTCGCTTTGGAGCGTGCTGTTTACACGATAGCTTGGTGTATAGCTCTCTTATGCAGTTGGTTATTTGCTCACACTATGTACGAAACTATTTCTTTCACTGTAGAACAAAATATTGAAGGCACTTTATTTTTAAATGTAGACGACCTTTTAAAAATTGGTGCTATTGCTGTGTCTTGGACTTTGAGTTCTTTCATATTGGTTGTTGCCCCGGAATTCTTTACAAACATTTTCTTCTTGAAAATCATGAGAACTAATAGGGACGAAACAGAAGATAGAGCAGTTCAAGAAAATACAATGGGCTGGTACAGTAAATTTAAATATTGGACAAAACCATACTTCTAAAATTTATTTAAAAACATCTCTTGCATCTTATTATAGTGATGCTAATATATAATTATAAATATTGCGGAGCCTTTAGAAATGGAGAATTGTAAAGCAGTTTTTTGGTTAACGATTCTGCTTCTATCGTTTTTGATAGGAGCCGCATGTATTGCCTATCCAATGCATTGGATGAACATAGATTTTGATAATTATAAGTTCGTAAGTATTCCCCTGTTCATCATTGCAAGTAGTGCAGCTTATGTAACCATAAATAATACCCTTCTAGCTATCTATACACACACTGGATTGTTTGAAGCATACTTTGAAGACGATAATTGAAAAAGGAGTTTAAAATGAGCAAACACGTATTAAAGTTAATAATTGCAATTTCAGCTTTCACCAGCTTTAGTGCCTTTGCAGCAAAACCACCAGCGTTGGAGGTTTACAAGACAAACCCAGAACTGATTGGTTTCTACGTTGGAGACATTAAAGGTAAGGAAATTTCTTTTTATGTAAGCCCGGAAAATGTGGCGCTAGGTATGTATTCCATTACCGCATACAATATTGAAAAATCTGGTGAGGCATACACCATGCAATATACTACGGCTGGTAATGCTCCTGAACTCGTTGATGAAAATGGTAATTGTGAGAATGAATTTAGTACACCCTATAAAAACTATTGTTTCTTTACTGTTATTATCAAGCCAATAGGGAAAGACAAACTTTCAATTGCACAAATAAATGAAGAACCTGTGATTTTCACAAAAACCACTTTAGATTCTAATATTACAGCGAATACCAGATGATAATTTTGAGAAATTATGAATCAGCCCACCTAACCGTGGGCCTTTTTACGCCCTTTAAAAACTTCTGGTGTGCATGAATGCACTTGGTTAGTTCTATTCTTTCAGCGTTTAGCGACACACTATTACCACATTTCCCCTTTCTGCAAAGCAAAACCTGTAAACGCCAGTCTTATATTTCAAACAGAACAAAGCTTTACCAATCCCTACCAGAATTGCTTTTTGTCCCCAATGTCCCCAATGTCTCCAATGTCTCCAATGTGGTATAGCATTATAATAAATTTTGCGGAGCCTTATTTACATATAAAAAATAAATGGTAATCTATCCCTATGGATTGACAATTCATAAAACCAAAAAGGAGATTTACCAATGTTAAAATTATTAAAATACTTTCCAAAAGATTTCATCGTTGTTTTTGCATTCATCACAGCTTTCAATGCGTACTATCATACGTCTATGGATTTCTTGATGAATCTTGTTTTGAATCTGTTCATCTTTCTTGTTATTGGCTGCGGTATTGCAGCCGTAAGGAGAGATAAAAATCCATTGGGATATGAGGTTCTTTTCTACCTAATGGCAATAATTGCAGCGGCTGGAGCGAATTATTTCTACGTGCCTATCAGCGAACTCAATAAAGCTACTTTAGCGTTGGTGTCTGTCGTTGCTGCTATCCCGCTAGCTATTGGTTTGGTCAGCATCTTTCTACGTGGTGCAGGTGCCAAAATAGACCGAAACCTACAGAGCAATAAGCGTCGTCAAAACGTCTTCGGAATCCTTCTGTTTGTTGCTGCTTTGATTTGCTTGGGGACGTTCATAGCTATCACCAGATAAAGCCCTCCCCTCTCTACAGACCCGCCTAGTGCGGGTTTTGTCGTTTTGTCGGCCAGCCTTGCCTGTTCCTGCGTGTTCTGCACATACTGTACGCCCATACAGTACAACGTAGTCACCGCTATGAACCGCATGAAGCCCCCATTCCGCACGTCTGAGCCAGCCCCGGCTGTGCCTAACCACTGCAAGACAACTGGCTTTAGCTCCCCGGCTGATGACTACTACATGAATCCCCTGAGCCTCGATGACCTTGCCAACGTGGGTAGTCCTTCTGTGTTCTTCATGCGTGCTGCTGACTACCGCCTAGAGGGTCATGGCGTACACACTAATGACGTTTTAATCGTAGACAAAGCCATAAATCCAAAAAGTGGATCTTTAATCGTCGCTGTTATTGACGCTGATTTTAAAGTCATGAAATACGAAATAGACAAAAATGGATTTGGTTTTTTTAGAAGCCCGGTTGAATCGGAAAAGCCAATCTATGAAGAAGAATCAGATAATCATTCAGAAAAACAAATCTGGGGCGTGATTACGCACAACCTCCACCAGCAAATATTTTAATATGCAAAAAGTATTTGGTCTTATCGACTCAGATAGTTTTTACGCTAGCTGTGAAACGATCTTTAATCCCAAGCTTGCGGGAAAACCTGTAGTAGTTTTGTCTAATTCGGATGGTTGTGTTGTTGCTCGAAACAAAGAAGCAAAAGCACTCCAGATCAAAATGGGCGTGCCCTTCTTTGAGATTCGGCATTTAATCCTGAAAGCTGGCTTGATTCCTTGTTCTAGCAATTACTCTCTGTATCAAGACATCTCTAATAGAATCGTCCAGATAATCGCTAGGAATGTACCGTTTCATGAAGTTTATTCAATTGATGAAAGTTTTGTTGACCTAAGCGGAATCAAAGACGTAGAGAATGTCTGTAGACGTATCCAGCAAGAAATTTTAAAACATGTGGGCATGAATGTTGGTATCGGTGTTGGCCCAAATAAAACTTTAGCAAAGATAAACAACTGGGCGTCGAAGAAGTGGAAGCCAAAAACCGGGGGTGTTGTTGTCATTTTGGAGCCAGAAAGGCAGAGCAAGCTTCTAGCATATGCAGACGTTGATGAAGTCTGGGGAATCGGTAGAAAAATAAGCGAACGCTTGGGGCACATGAATATCACAAAAGCTATTCATTTAGCTCAATTCGATAAATCTACTTTGCGTAAATCTTTCAACGTGAACGTAGAGCGTACCGCCAGAGAGCTATGTGGTGAGGTCTGCTTTTCATTATCAGAAGGCCCAGAAACCAAGAAATCTATAGTCAGCTCTAAAATGTTCGGCCAGCGGGTCTATGAGCTTGCTGAGCTTCGTCAAGCCGTCGCTACCTATACCGCTCGCGCCTGCTCAAAACTGAGGCGTGAACAGCAGCTAGCGGGCTGTATTCAGGTGTTTATTCAGTCGAGTCGCTACGATGACAATCCTTACGCCCAGACTGCCGTTCTGCACCTTGAAGCCCCTACCGATGACACTCGAAATTTCATAGAAGCGGCTCAGAATGGTCTGACTAGAATCTTTCGCACCGGCTTTGCATATTCCAAAGCTGGCGTGCAGTTGACTCATTTTGTAGACAAAGCTGGGTACATGCCCGATCTGTTTACAAAGCCTGAGCGTCGTAATGCAGATCGGCTTATGGGATTGATTGATTACGTGAACTCACGTAATGGCAAAGGCACGTTAAGATTTGGGACTGAACCAGTTAACCCTGTATGGGATTCAAAACGAGATTATCTCAGTAAATGTTTTACAACCGACTGGAACGATTTAATCAAAGTAAAGACTGGCTAATCCGCCATTTTGAAATTTTCCATTATTTTATATGTTTTTATTTTTTATGGATCACTCTTGACAAATAAATTTGATATAGTAATTTTAGAAGTGTAGGTTGTCTTTGTTTAGTCACTAGCTTCAACCTATGTTTTTATATTTTGGTAATATTTCATGTTATTGTTGTTAGTTGGAAAAGCCCGCCCAGTGCGGGTTTTTTCATGCCTAAAATTTAATTTCCAAATTGATTTGTAAGATCAAACGCTTCTGGTGGCATAAATGCCATTGGTGGGGTTTTGTTGTGAATAACACAATTGGCCTTTTCAGCCCTTCTTTTTATTTGGTAATGCAATTTATCGAACGAACATAGATGAACGTCTAAAAACGCTAAATTCAGCTTCGATTTTCCACAACTAGCTCTTAAAAAAGATCTTTGCCCTTCCAAAGCGAAGCTTCCAGAGGCTTTTGATTTGGTTTTAATGCTTTAAGATTTTCGCTGCTCAGTATGATGTGATTTTCAAAAAAATCACTTTATTCATCTTTATATTTGTTTAGTTTTAGATCTTATTTGTTAGGACTCACCCTATATATATACTACGTATATATATAAAAACTTGTTCGGTGTAGAAAGTTTCCCGAGATTTTTAGTTTCGGTGTAGAAAGTTTCCCGAAAAAATGTGTTTCGGTGTAGAAAGTTTCCCGAGATTTTAACTGAAAATATTTTCAACCCTCTCTTGAAAAATATTTTAAATGGGTTACGATTTTATTAGTTATATAGGAAAAGGAATAGAATGATTAGAAATGACGAAACTAAAATAAAAGAATTTGGATTTGCTAGCAGATACAGCACAGACAGTAATTTCATTTTGACTAAGGAAATGGCAGAACTACCCTTTTTTTCTGGTCATCACGATGACAACATAACAACTAAAGTCGTATCTAAGCATCTGAACATTGAAAAATATGAATTGACCGGCGCAAAGCTGAACAAAGATGATTTTATACTGTTTTTAGCGATAATAAAGATTTTTGACCGTGCTTCTTATGTTGAAAACACTGAAATAATGGAGCGCGAAATATTTTTCTCTGAAATATTTGAAATGATGCAAGTTCCAAAAGAACAGAGAAACAAGCTTGCTAGAAAACAGCAAGTAAAAAATTCTTTAATTAGAATAAGGACATTAAGAAACACTGTAACGATAAAAGGAAAATCAGAGGTCGATTTTTCTGTTCTTCCTGAATATTCTTTTGACCTATCGAAAAATACAGAATCATTCACCATTAGAATATTTTCTAAATTTATTACTTATTTCAGAGAATCAACTGAAACATATCTGTGCCATGCAAATATAAAACTAACTACTGAGCTTTCAGTAGACGCACTAAAATTTTATCTCTATTTGACTGCCAACAAGAATCATCATTTTCTACACAGAGAAGCTATAGATAATATCTTTGAATTTAAGCGTACAGAGCTACAAGAGGTCGAAGATAGAACAGAAGAAGTAGTTGTGTTCCAGACTCCAGAAAAAGAGGCTAATAGGACGTTAAATAGAGTTATGAATGAGTTGAAGTCAAAGAATGTTTTGGAACATTATGAACTCATAAAAACCAAACGAATAACATCACAATTAAAATTCTTTGCAAAAAAATAACCAGCTAATGCTGGTTTTATTTTAAGAAGAAAACTGTATCTTCTTTTGCGACTTTGAATTTTTGCTTACGTAGCTTCTTACCTTTTTTATTAAAATAATTCGTAAGCTTTTTTGTTACCTCTGGATCTGCTCCAAAGTCTATCTGACCATTTTCCTCTATTTCTTCCAGCTTTTTACTTAGAACAGGTTCTGGCTCACAACAGATATTTACTTCAATATCTATACCATTTTTAGTTTTGAACTCGATGTCTTTTTCGCGTTTGTGTTCCCAATCAATTTTTCCGCCTTTTCCTAATTGTTCAAGAAGGTCTTCAAGAGTTTTTTCATTTTGATTTTCTTTGAATATCCCGTCATCTTCATTGCTGAAATAACCGGTTTGGTCTTCGACTAATTCAATTCCTTCCATGGCCCATTCACAAAACAAATCTATATTTTCGCTGGTTATTCCGTCTTCCTTTCGGGAATCTGGATATCTAGCAAAGAATTCATCAAGCGTTGTTTCAAATAGGTCTTTATTTTTTTCATTATTCATAAAATATTTTTAATTGTTAGTTCTATAGATATATCACCCCTCAAATAAAAATCAAATCTCGACAGTCTGTGAGGCTCTACAGGGCTTTCTGTCGTGTTGCAGTAGCAAACGCACACGCTAGGCTAGAAACGCTCACAGAAGCTCTCACAAACCCTCCCAATGCGGAGCATTCCCAGAAGCTGTTGACGTGTTGAGTGTTGTGGGGATTTTGGGGACAAAGTGCCCCGGTGGGGACAAGAGGGGACAATGGGGACAATGGGGACGTAGTACCCATTAGGGGACACAGTAGGAGCTGGGTATGAAAAAATGTAGGCAAAAAAAAGAGCTTCTGGGTTCTTTTCAGACTAAGAAACAGTCCAGAAAGTTGGTCCAGAAACTCTTTTTTACGACCCCTGTAAGTTGTTGATTTACAAGGGTTTCCGACGAATGGCGGAGAGATAGGGATTCGAACCCTAGGTACCGGTGAAGGTACAACGGATTTCGAATCCGTCCCATTCGGCCACTCTGGCATCTCTCCAACGGCGCGCATCATAACAACACTTCTGCCGAAAGCAAACCCTCTTTCGAAAATTTTCTCCGTGCTATCAGATGCTTGCGTCGATTAAAGCGGTACACCCAGACGATTGGCGACTTCTTCGTAAGCTTCGATGACGTCACCGAGGCCCTGGCGGAAGCGGTCTTTGTCCATCTTCTTCTTGGTGTCCTTGTCCCAGAGACGGCAGCCGTCCGGGCTGAACTCGTCGCCCAGGACGATCGAGCCGTCGCTGAACACGCCGAATTCAAGTTTGAAGTCCACCAGCAAGAGGCCTGCGTCGTCGAACAGTTTGCTCAGGACTTCGTTGACCTTGAGCGACAGTTCTTTCATGCGCGCCAGTTGCTCGGCGGTGCCCCAGCCGAATGCCACGACGTGGGATTCGTTGATGAACGGGTCGCCCTTGGCGTCGTCCTTCAGAAACAGTTCGAAGGTGTAAGGATTGAGCTTCATGCCCTCTTCGACACCCAGACGTTTTACCAGGCTGCCGGCGGCGTAGTTACGCACGACGCACTCGACGGGAATCATGTCCAGCTTCTTCACCAGGCACTCATTGTCGCCCAGCAGTTTGTCGAATTGGGTCGGGATGCCGGCCGCTTCGAGTTTCTGCATGATGAAAGCGTTGAACTTGTTGTTCACCATGCCTTTGCGGTCGAGCTGCTCGATGCGCTTGCCGTCGAACGCCGAGGTGTCGTTGCGAAACAGCAGGATCAAGCGGTCAGCGTCATCGGTCTTGTAAACCGATTTGGCTTTGCCGCGGTAGAGTTCTTCACGTTTTTCCATGATGGGCTCCGCTTGCTAAGTAGATGGGCTAGGCGATATGGCGCCAGTCGAGCCCTGAATCTTGATCGGCCAGTTGCAGCCAGTCCGGGTCGCACCCGAGGGTGTCGACGAAACATTGCCGGGCCAGCTGCGGCAGGTTGTTCTTGCTGCTCAGGTGGGCGAGAACCAGATGCTGCAAGCCCTGCCACCCCAACTCGGCCACCAGGAATGCCGCCTGATGGTTGTTCAAATGTCCCAGCTCGCCGCCCACCCGCTGCTTGAGAAAGTACGGGTAATGACCACGTGCCAGCATGTCGCGACAATGGTTGGACTCGATCATCAATGCATCGAGATCCCGATAGCCGTCCAGCACCCGCTCGCAGTAGGAACCCAGGTCGGTCAGCAGGCCGAAGCGCCGCTGCTCGTTGTCACTGAATACATACTGAGTCGGCTCTTGCGCATCATGGGCCACGGCAATGACCCCGATGTTCAGTGCGCCGATCTGCAACTGCTCGCCGCCGGCCAGAAAGCCTGCGGGTTCGATCGGTTTGCGCATCCCGCGCAGTGTGCCGCGACTGAGGTAGACCGGCAAATTGTAGCGCCGAGACAGCAAACCCACGCCATGCACGTGGTCGGCATGTTCGTGGGTTACGAGTATCGCGCTCAATTGCGCCGGGTTCACACCCAGGCGCAACAGGCGTTTTTCGGTTTCCCGCAGGGAAAAACCACAATCCACCAGCACATACGTATCAGCGCTGGCGATCAGCGTGCCGTTCCCTTGGCTACCGCTGCCGAGAACGGCAAAGCGCATGTGATCAGCCCAGGTTGTCCTGAATCACGCTCAACACTTTGCGGGCCACATCGGCCGGCGCAACGGTGTTGATGTTCTTCTCGACGGTTACCTGAACGTTTTCACCGACCTTGCTCAGGCGAACCTGATAACGCTCGGCGCGGGCTTCAACTTCCTCTTTGGTCGGCGCACTGCCGAACAGGCTGCTGAAGAAACCAGGCTTCTCGTCTTTCTTCTCGGCTTTTTCGGCCAGGTTGATGTAGTACAGGCCCAGGCTGCGGTTGATGTCTTCAACGCGCCACTGACCTTGCTCCAGCGCACGACCGACGCTCGACCAGGCACGATCCAGATCCGGACCGACGTTCAACACTGGGTTGCCGCTACCGTCTTCGCTGAGGCTGACACGGCTTGGGGTATCGAAATCACGCGAAGCCAGCATCGACACCGAACCACCCTTTTCGGAGGTCCGGCTCATGCTCGCCAGCATGTCGTCGACCAGCGCAGCGTCCAGGCCAGTGTTGACCGAACGGTTGGTGAAATCGACGTCAGCGGTGCTGCCGGCAGGACGCTCGGCGCTGACCACGTAGATTTCACTGGTGTTGCGCTGCACGCCCGGCTCGATGCGCACCCGCACGCGGGTTTCGCTGTCGGCGCCGACACCCGCTGCGCTCAGGCGCTTGGCCATGGCGGCGGACAGCTCGTCAGAATGCTGCCAGGTGGTGGTGAATTCACCGGTTTGCGGACGCTGTTCATCCAGACGGAAACCGTTGTCCTGGAAAAACTGCACCGCCACTGGCCAGACTTCGGCCGGTGGGTGCTGGGCCACGACCCAACGCGAGTCACCGCTCTTCTGCAGCGAGTAGTCGGTTGCATCGGCAATCGCGGTCAGCGGTTGTGGACGCGGCACCACGTATTCGCCTTTGGCAGTGTCATCGGCCACGTTGCGCGGGATCGGCAACAGCGGGTCGAGGCGCTTGGAGGTGCTGACATTCGGTGGCAATTGCATCGGTGCAGTCTGTTGCGCTTCCAGGTAATCGCTACCACGGTCACGGAAATAACCTTCCGGGCCCCAGACCCATCCGCAGCCACTGGTGCTGGAGATAATCAAGGCAAGTGCGGAAAGTCCGGCCATTCGCTTCATGCGTTGTACTTCCTCAATTAAACCAGGACGCTGCACTGGCGCAGGGCCGTGCGAAGCGTTTCATGACAAGGAGCGCTCAGCCAGGTCAGCGGCAGGCGGATGCCTTCGTGCATCAAGCCCATTTCAACCAGAGCCCACTTCACCGGAATCGGGTTGGCTTCGATGAACAGGTCCTTGTGCAACGGCATCAGTTTTTCATTGATTGCCCGTGCGGTATCGGCGTCGCCTTTCAACGCGGCCTCGCACAGGTCAGCCATTTCGCGCGGGGCGACGTTCGCTGTTACGGATATGTTGCCTTTGCCACCCAGCAGGATCAGCTCGACCGCGGTCGGATCATCGCCGGACAGCACGATGAAGTCCTTGCTCACGCCGTCGATGATGGCTTTGGCGCGTTTCAGGTCGCCGGTGGCTTCCTTGATGCCGATGATGTTCGGCACGGTGGACAGGCGAATCACCGTCTCGGCCTGCATGTCGCAGGAGGTGCGGCCGGGAACGTTGTAGAGAATCTGTGGAATGTCGACGGCTTCGGCAATGTGCTTGAAGTGCTGGTACAGGCCTTCCTGGGTCGGCTTGTTGTAGTACGGCACGACCAGCAGGCAGGCGTCGGCGCCGGCTTCCTTGGCGTTGCGGGTCAGCTCGACGGCTTCGCGGGTCGAATTCGCACCGGTACCGGCGATCACCGGGATGCGGCCTGCGACCTGTTTGACCACGGCTTTGATGACGGCGATGTGTTCTTCTACATCAAGGGTTGCCGACTCGCCGGTAGTACCGACCGCGACAATGGCATGGGTGCCGTTCTTGAGATGGAAGTCCACGAGTTTGCTGAGGCTGTCCCAGTCAAGACGCCCTTGTGCATCCATGGGAGTGACCAGTGCCACCATACTGCCCGCAATCATGAAACCGCTCCTGCCGGAAAAAGAGAGCGGTAATGGTACTGGCGCCAAGATGCTTGCACAAGCGAAGTACTGCGCCGCCATTCCCCTTGGCGTCGGTTTTCGCTACCCTTCAGACTTTGATCGGTACAGATCAGCTTGTAAGCCGGGTTCCAGCCTCCCCTTTCGGCCTCCCAGGCCCCGTTCCAGTGTCGCAGCTGTACGTTCCGCCTTTATTGGAGCGAATCGCGAGCCAGGGTCCGGGGCTTTCTGAACGGGCACGCGCAGACGCATCCCGACGGCCAACGCCCATCGACCTACCGACCGCTCATCGCTTTAGGAATGCTGCATGTCCACCCCCACAGTTCGCGAACAATTCCTTGTCATCAGTGCCCTTGGCGCCAACCCCATGGAGCTGACTAACGTCCTGTGCCGCGCCAGCCATGAAAATCGCTGCGCCGTCGTCACTTCCCGCCTGACCCGCCACGGCGAGTGCAGTGCCCTGGTACTGGAAATTTCCGGTAGCTGGGACGCCTTGGCCCGCCTCGAAGGCAGCCTGCCAACCCTGGCCAAGCGCCACGCCTTCACCGTCAACGTGGTACGCAGTGCGGCGCTGGAAAATCGCCCGCAGGCGCTGCCTTATGTAGCTTATGTCAGCTCGGCGTATCGCCCGGACATCATCAATGAGCTGTGCCAGTTCTTCATGGACCACAACGTCGAGCTGGAAAACCTGACCTGCGATACCTATCAGGCCCCGCAGACCGGCGGCACCATGCTCAACGCCACCTTTACCGTGACTCTGCCGGCCGGCACCCAGATCAGCTGGCTGCGCGACCAGTTCCTGGATTTCGCCGACGCGATGAACCTGGATGCCCTCATCGAGCCTTGGCGCCCACAAAACCCAATGTAAGGAAGCTTTCATGGCCGTTGTCATCGACCAACCCGTTGCGGATTTCGAAGCACCTGCCACCAGCGGGCAGACCATCAGTCTGTCTGCCTTGAAGGGCAAGCAAGTGGTGATCTACTTCTATCCGAAGGACAGCACCCCGGGCTGCACCACCGAAGGCCAGGGTTTTCGTGACCAGTACGCGGCGTTTCAGGCTGCCAACACGGAAATCTTCGGGATTTCCCGCGACAGCCTGAAGTCCCACGAGAACTTCAAGTGCAAGCAGGAATTTCCGTTCGAGCTGATCAGCGACAAGGACGAAGCCGTCTGCCAGCTGTTCGACGTGATCAAGCTGAAGAAGCTGTACGGCAAGGAATACCTGGGCGTCGATCGCAGCACATTCCTGATCGACAAGGACGGTGTGCTGCGTCAGGAATGGCGCGGCGTGAAAGTGCCGGGGCATGTGGATGCGGTGCTGGCTGCGGCTCAGGCGCTGAATAAAGCCTGAAGATCAAAAGATCAAAAGATCGCAGCCTGCGGCAGCTCCTACATTGGAATGTGTTTCCCTGTAAGAGCTGCCGCAGGCTGCGATCTTTTTGCTTTTATAGTAACGGAGCCACCACAGGCTCCTTGCGCGGCCAGGCATCCAGCACTGCCTTGAACAGCGTCGCCAGCGGAATCGCAAAGAACACGCCCCAGAAGCCCCACAACCCGCCAAACAACAGCACCGCGCAGATGATGGCCACCGGGTGCAGGTTGACCGCCTCGGAAAACAGCAAAGGCACCAGCACGTTGCCATCCAGCGTCTGAATGATTCCGTAGACCGCCATCAGATAAATGAACTGATCGCTCCAGCCCCATTGGAATAGCGCGATCAGCAGCACCGGTACGGTCACCACCACCGCACCGACGTACGGCACGACCACCGACACCCCGACCAGCAACGCCAGCAGCGCCGCATAGTTGAGGCCGAGGGCGACGAAGGCGATGTAGGTCACGCCGCCGCAGATCACGATTTCGATGACCTTGCCACGAATGTAATTGGCAATCTGCCGGTTCATTTCCTGCGCGACCCGGGTAATCAGCGCCCGCTCGCGAGGCAGATAGCCGCGCACCCACTCGCCGATCATGGCCCGATCCTTGAGAAAGAAAAACACCAGGATCGGCACCAGCACCAGATAGATCATGATGTTGACCAGCAGGGGCAGGCTCGACAGCGAGAAGGTCAGCGCCCACTGCCCGAATTTGCCGATTTCGCCACGCGCGGCTTCGATGGCTTGCAGCACCTGCTCGTCAGAAACCAGATGCGGATAGCGCTCGGGCAGCAACAGCAGCAGCGACTGCCACTTGGCGAGCATGCCCGGCAGCTCGTTGAACAAGGTGATCAACTGATGCCAGAGCAGCGGCAACACCACCACGATAAACACCAGCAACACGCCCATGAACAGCGCAAACACCAGGCCCACCGCCGCCGCACCAGGCACGCGCATACGCTCAAGAGCAAGCACCAGCCCCTGCATCAGGTACGCCAGCACCATCCCCGCCAGTACCGGCGCGAGCATGCCACCGAGCGTGAGCACTGCGGTGAAGGCGAGAAACAGCAGCACTGCCAGCACCACCGCTTCTTCGTCGGAAAAGTAGCGCTGAATCCAGTCGCGTAACACTTTGAACATCAATAATCCCTGGGTCTTTTACGCGGTGGGTTTCAGGCTTTCTTCAACCAGTAACGGTAAACGCCTGCTTCGTCTTCTTCGCGCAGCAGCGTATGACCGGCCAAACGGGCAAAGGTGCGGAAGTCACGCTGCGAGCCCGCGTCCGTGGCGATCACCTTGAGTACGGCGCCGCTGGGCAGCTTGTTGAGTTCCATTTTGGCCTTGAGCAACGGCAACGGGCAATTCAGGCCACTGGCGTCCAGTTCACAATCATGGGCTACAGCGTCAGTCATTGCGTCACTCCGGTTCAGATGGTCGAGCGGCCTAGAATATCTGGTCGCGGGCCCGGTGTCCGGCTACAGTAAGGTCTTTGTCTTCTAAGGCTTTGTGCATGACATTTCTGCGCCCTACCCTGTTGACGCTCGCTTGCCTGCTCGCCTCACCGGGCTTTGCCGACGATCTGCCGTCACTTGGCGACGCCAGTTCTGCCATTGTCTCACCGCAACAGGAATATCAGCTGGGCCGCGCCTGGCTGGCTATGTTGCGCAGTCAGGTTGCACAACTCAACGATCCGCAACTCAAGGACTACGTCGAGTCCAGCGTCTACAAGCTGGTGGAAACCAGCCAGGTAACTGACCGCCGCCTCGAATTTATCCTGATCAACAGCCCGCAGCTCAACGCCTTCGCGGCGCCAGGTGGCGTGGTCGGGGTCAACGGCGGGCTGTTCCTCAATGCGCAGACCGAAGGCGAATATGCCTCGGTACTGGCTCACGAACTGGCTCACTTGTCGCAACGTCACTTTGCTCGTGGCGTCGAAGCTTCGCAACGGATGCAGGTACCGATGATGGCGGCGCTGCTGGCTGGCATCGTGATTGCCGCTGCCGGTGGTGGTGATGCCGGGATCGCGACCATTGCCGGCAGTCAAGCAGCAGCCATTCAATCGCAACGTACCTTCTCGCGCCAGAACGAACAGGAAGCCGACCGTATTGGCATCCTCAACCTGGAAAAGGCCGGATACGACCCGCGCTCGATGCCGACCATGTTCGAACGTCTGATGCGCCAATACCGCTTCGACGCCAAGCCGCCGGAATTTCTGCTGACTCACCCGGTGACCGAATCGCGTATCGCCGACACCCGTAACCGCGCAGAACAGGCGCCAGCGGGCGGCATCGAAGACAGCATGCGCTATCAGCTGATCCGCGCCCGCGTACAGCTGATCTACGAAGAAACCCCGGGGCTGGGCGCCAAGCGCTTCCGCGCACAACTGGATGAGAACCCGAAGAATGACGTGGCGCGCTATGGCCTGGCAATCGCCCAGATCAAGGGTGGTCAGCTCAATGAAGCGCGGGAGAACCTCAAGCAATTGCTGGCCAAGTCGCCTAACGAGATCATCTACAACCTCGCGCAGATCGACCTGGACATCACCAACAACCGCCTGCCGGATGCGCAAACCCGAGTGGACCGGATGCTCACGCAATATCCGGGCAACTACCCGTTGAATCAGGTTCGTGTCGATCTGTTGCTGAAACAGAATCGCACCGCTGACGCGGAAAAAGCCCTCGACAGCTTGCTCAAATCTCGTCCGAACGATCCGGACGTGTGGTATCAGGTCGCTGAAACTCGTGGCCTGTCCGGCAATATCATCGGTCTGCATCAGGCTCGCGCCGAATACTTTGCGCTGGTGGGGGACTATCGTCAGGCGATCCAGCAGCTCGATTTTGCCAAACGCAAGGCGGGCAGCAACTTCCCGCTGTCCTCGCGGATCGATGCGCGCCAGCGCGAGCTGATGGAGCAGGAACGCATGATCAAGGACATGATGGGCTGAGTTCTCATCAGCGACATAAAAATTTCAGGCATAAAAAAACCGCCTCTTTCGAGGCGGTTTTTTATTTCACCGCAACCGGGTTATTCAGCCAGTTTGAAGGTGATGAAGCTCGCGCGACCTTGACGCAGTACGCGCATCGACACCGAACGATTCTTCGGCAGTGCCTTGGCGATCTCGGTGAACTCCTTGGTGGAGCCGATGGCCTGGTTGTTCAGGTGAGTGATCACGTCACCCGGCTGCAGACCGATCAGGGCCGCAGGACCGTCCTGAACCTCCTTGATCACTACCCCGCCTTTGAGGTCGTAGGTTTTCTTCTGCTCGGCGGTCAACTCGACCACCGAAACACCGAGGCGATTGCTGCTGCTTTCCGCGCCGGATTTCGGCAGCGCTGCCAGCTCTTTGTCCTCGTCCGGAATCGCGCCGACAGTCAGCTCGACATTCTTGCGCTTGCCGTCACGAATCACTTCAAGGTTGGCTTTGGCGCCCGCTTTCAGCGCACCGACCAGATGTGGCAAGTCAGCGGACATGACGATCGGCTGACCGTTCATGCTCAGGATCACGTCACCCACTTGCAGGCCACCCTTGGCTGCCGGACCGTCATCCTGAATCTGCGCAACCAGCGCACCGGCCGGCTTATCAAGACCGAACGACTCGGCCAGATCCTTGTTCACTTCCTGGATGACCACACCCAGCCAGCCACGGCTGACCTTGCCACCGCTTTTCAACTGATTGGAAACGTCCATCGCCACATCGATCGGAATGGCGAACGACACACCCATGAAGCCACCGGACCGGGTGTAGATCTGCGAGTTGATCCCGACCACTTCACCGTTCAGGTTGAACAGCGGGCCACCGGAGTTACCCGGGTTGATGGGGACGTCGGTCTGAATGAACGGCACGTAGTTTTCGTTCGGCAGGCTACGGCCGACGGCACTGACAATGCCTTGGGTCACGGTGTGGTCAAAGCCGAACGGCGACCCGATCGCCACCACCCACTGACCGGCTTTCAGGTCCTGGGACTTGCCGAGTTTGAGCACCGGCAGATCCTTGCCATCGATTTTCAGCAGGGCCACGTCGGAGCGCGGATCGGTGCCGATCAGCTTGGCTTTCATTTCACTGCGATCTGCAAGACGCACGAGGATTTCGTCGGCATCGGCAATCACATGGTTGTTGGTCAGGATGTAGCCATCCGAAGAAATGATGAAGCCCGAACCCAGCGATTGTGCTTCACGCTGACGGTCGCCGCGCGGCGAACGCTGCTGAGGCGGCATGCCGCGCTCGAAGAACTCGCGCAACATCGGCGGCAAGCCTTCCAGGTCAGGCATCTGCTGATTCACCTTGCGGTCCGGCAGTTTCTGCGTGGTACTGATGTTCACCACTGCAGGCGAGGCCTGTTCAACCAGTTGGGTGAAATCCGGCAGGTCGGCCGCCTGGACAGCGGGGACAGCCTGACCCAGCACCAGCACGGTGGCGAAAATGGAGAGATAAGACTTCAAGCTAAGTATCGACATACAGCTCCCGTTACGACGAGCAGGGTTAAGCGATATGGAGCAAGGAACACCGGGAACCGCGGGCCGGTATTTTTGTTCCGGGAACAACAGACAAGGCCAGAGCCGTGAGGCTCTGACCTATAAAAAACTTTCGGGTGATTTGCAAATGAAAATGCTGAGCAAACATTTCATCTACGTCTCGACGAAGAGGTGGAAATGACTGAAATCAGCTCACTGCTTGCTGGTTGCAGTGCCATCGTTGCGCATCGACAAAGCAATGCGTTCAGCTGTGCCGATTGGAATTTCTCCGACCACCGTGACCATCATCTCACCCTCGGGCGTGGTGAGGCGGCGAGAAACGGCAACAGTCGGCCCCAACTGCGTGCGGGTATCGGTCACTGTTGCACCGTTCAACGGCTCAAGAAATACCGAAAAACGCGCCAGACCGTCGTCATACATCAGGCTGTTGACCTGAGTCTTGGTTTCCGGATCTTTGTGCGAGGTGCTGCTGGTTAGCACGAAACCCGGAGGGAGCCAGTCGGAATGCCAGACCTGAGCCGTCTTCACGGCAGAGGCCTTGTCACTATCAATAGTAACGGCCTTGCACTCGGTGCCAGCTTGCAGATCTTTATCCGACGGAACATCAGCGGTATCGAGGCTGGTGAACTGGAAACGCTCGAGCAACTGCCCCTTGTCATTGAGCAGTAATGACTTAAGCGGCAGAGCGGTCTGTTTGTCCAGATGAAGCTCGAAACCATAGCGATGCTGGTCTCGCGGCGTCAGCGATACGATAACCGCATCACGCCCGGCCACGCGCGACTTGCCGATGACGGCAAGCTCATACCAATTTTTTAGCTTTTGGGGATCAAACGCACGAGCGGTCGAGTTGGAAGAGTCTCCCAACCCCGCAATCAGAGTGCCACTGACACATTGAGTATGCCCATCAATGCGCACCACTTCCTGCGCCGAGCCGTCCAGTTGAACAAGACGCTCGCGAACCTGACCGTTCTGGACACGATGCCAGATGTTATGGGTAGAAAAACTACCGTTACGCTCGTAAACGAAGGTGCCTTGAAAGCTTTGCTGCTGTTCGGCCTGGCCCAGACGGTTCAACCAGTCCTGGGCCTCATCAGCGTGGGCTGGAACAACGAACCAGCCACTGAGCAGAAGCGAAAGTAAAGGTATGGCGCGCATGATCCTCCTTAACGGTTTTCCATGCTTGCTGCACGCGCATAAGGCAAGGCGCTTTCAGTACCTTTCAGCGCAGCCTGCTGGGCATGCTGGCGGAGATAACCTGGCAGACGCTGATCATGCCAGCCTGGCTGACCTTGCAGAACGCCATTGGCCATCGGACCGGTGGTTTCCGAGCTTTCCTTATAGCCTGCCAGCACTGCCGGGCCTTTGGCTTGTGGCGCTACCAGCGAAGGCTGATTGGACTGCTGAGCCAACTCGACACCCGCGATTTCGTCCTGGTTGTACAGACGAACACCGGCCAGTACGGCAACGGTCACCGAAGCGGCAACGGCCAGACGACCGAGGTTACGCCATGGACCACGGGATACTTTGGCTGGAGCCGTTTCGTCTTCCAGCGCAGCAGAGACTGCCGCAGCGATGTCCAGACGCGGAAGCAGCAGGTCCTTGTGCATGGCTGCCCGGGCGATCTGGTAACGAGCCCAGGTCTCACGGGTTTCAACATCGTCCAGTGCATTGATCACTCGACGCAATTCCAGTTCGTCCGCTTCGTTATCCATCACTGCGGACAGCGATTCCTGCAGGGCTTCACGACTCATGGCGTTCCTCTCTTGGCTGTCGCCGCTGTCTCAGTTTTCCTGCAACAACGGCTGCAGGGCTTTATCGATGGCCTCCCGAGCGCGGAAAATCCGGGAGCGCACGGTACCCACCGGACACTGCATGACGCTCGCAATGTCCTCGTAACTCAGACCATCGAATTCACGTAAAGTTAACGCCGTACGCAAATCCTCTGGCAGTTGCTGAATGGTTCGATGGACGGTGCCTTCGATCTCATCCCGCAGCAACGCGCGTTCCGGTGATTCGAGATCCTTGAGGCCATGATCGCCATCGTAGAACTCTGCGTCTTCAGAACTTACATCGCTATCCGGCGGCCGGCGGCCGCGTGAAACCAGATAGTTTTTTGCCGTGTTGATGGCAATGCGGTAAAGCCACGTATAGAACGCGCTGTCTCCGCGAAAGTTTCCTAATGCTCGGTACGCCTTGATAAAGGCTTCCTGAGCGACATCCTGGGCTTCATGGGTGTCGTGCACGAAACGCACGATCAACCCGAGAATTTTGTGCTGATATTTCAGCACCAGCAGATCGAAAGCTCGCTTGTCGCCACGCTGAACGCGCTCGACCAGCTGCTGATCCTCTTCCTGGGTTAGCATGAACACTCCTCGATAAGCATGGAGGAGGCTTGCATAACTAAACGACCAGACTTGCAAACATAGACTCGGGCTTTTCGCAAAAGTTCTCCCCCTCCAGGCAAGTTTCCTGCGGGCTCTGATTTGGCACGCACGAAAAACGCAGCGCGGGATAAACCGGCTGCGCGAATAATCTTGTCATCGGTTCGCCGGCAAAAACCCAATCGCAGGTTCTGCATTGAAGCCGACACTGTCCCGTGTTTCTGGCAACTGTCTATTGATCTTGGGCCTCTGGCAAAAGTTCCAATTATTTATAGCCATGCTGGCGCGACATTGAACGACCGTGCGCTGAAAAAGCCTGTTTCATCCTCGATACAGTCGCCTTTTCCCAAAACGACCGAAAAAAACGTCCGACGAAACGTCAGGCTTTTGTCGTCACAGTAGTTTCACAATGCCATACAAGCCCGGCTATTGTGCCGCTCCACCCCTCTATATACTAGTGGGCTGTGTGGCTGTCTTGACTCGCCGATCCAGCTGTCTTGCGCCAACCCCGATCCGGGTCGCTTTGAGCGGAATCCTGAAATGAGCCAACAGTTTCAACACGATGTTCTGGTGATTGGCAGCGGCGCTGCCGGTTTGAGTCTCGCGCTGACCCTGCCGGGTCATTTGCGCATTGCCGTATTGAGCAAGGGTGATCTGGCCAACGGTTCGACCTATTGGGCCCAAGGCGGCGTCGCTGCCGTGCTGGACGATACCGACACTGTCGAATCCCACGTCGATGACACCCTGAACGCCGGCGGCGGTCTGTGCCATGAAGACGCGGTGCGTTTCACTGTCGAGCACAGCCGGGAAGCCATCCAGTGGTTGATCGACCAGGGCGTGCCGTTCACCCGCGACGAACAGTCCGGCACCGAAGACGGCGGCTTCGAATTCCACCTGACCCGCGAGGGCGGTCACAGTCATCGGCGCATCATCCACGCCGCCGACGCAACCGGCGCAGCGATTTTCACCACCCTGCTCGCCCAAGCCAGAGAGCGCAGCAATATAGAGCTGCTGGAACAACGGGTTGCCGTTGATCTGATCACCGAGCGTCGTCTGGGCCTGGACGGCGAGCGCTGCCTCGGTGCCTACGTGCTGAATCGCGCGACCGGCGAAGTCGATACCTACGGCGCGCGTTTCGTGATCCTCGCGTCCGGCGGCGCCGCCAAGGTTTACCTCTATACCAGCAACCCCGATGGCGCCTGCGGTGATGGCATTGCCATGGCTTGGCGCTCGGGCTGCCGGGTGGCAAACCTGGAATTCAACCAGTTCCACCCCACTTGCCTGTATCACCCACAAGCCAAGAGTTTCCTGATCACTGAAGCCTTGCGTGGCGAAGGTGCGCACCTGAAGCTGCCCAATGGCGAACGGTTCATGCCGCGTTTCGACAAACGTGCCGAACTGGCGCCACGCGACATCGTCGCCCGTGCCATCGACCATGAAATGAAGCGCCTGGGTGTCGACTGCGTCTATCTCGATATCAGCCACAAGCCTGAAGCCTTCATCAAAAGCCACTTCCCGACAGTTTATGAGCGCTGCCTGGGTTTCGGCATCGACATCACCAGGCAACCGATCCCGGTCGTACCCGCGGCGCACTACACCTGTGGTGGCGTAATGGTCGATCAACACGGTCGCACCGACGTGCCGGGACTGTACGCCATCGGCGAAACCAGCTTCACGGGTTTGCACGGGGCCAACCGCATGGCCAGCAACTCGCTGCTCGAATGCTTCGTTTATGCCCGCTCGGCGGCAGCGGACATTCTTGCGCAACTGGATGCCGTCACCGCGCCAAACGCCCTGCCCGAGTGGGACGCCAGCCAGGTAACCGATTCCGACGAAGACGTGATCATCGCCCACAACTGGGATGAGCTGCGCCGCTTCATGTGGGACTACGTGGGGATCGTGCGCACCAACAAGCGCCTGCAACGGGCGCAGCACCGCGTGCGCCTGCTGCTGGACGAGATCGACGAGTTCTACAGCAACTACCGAGTAAGCAGAGACCTGATTGAACTGAGGAACCTTGCTCAAGTAGCAGAGCTGATGATTAGGTCAGCCATGGAACGCAAGGAATCTCGGGGTCTGCACTACACGCTGGACTATCCAGAGATGCTGCCAGAGGCGAAGGATACGATCCTTACACCCGACAAATGAGGCACGTTAGGAGCGCTCAGCGTACACCGTTCGGCTGGGTTTTGTAACAGCTTTGGCGCACATTTGTCCCAGCCTCTGGGGTCTTTATGGTGCGCCCGCGAGGGTCCTTAACGCGCTCACGGGCACCCATGCGAGGGCCTACGGGGGAGCCAGCGCGGGAAGTCTTGTAATGGTGACCTTTCAGATTTTTCTGTCAGATTCTCAAAGGGCCTTAGGGTGGTCTATGCGGCCACAACCAGAACCCCAGTTGCACGACCAGACAGACCCAGTAGAGGGCCTGTAGGTGGTCCATGGGGTTCTCCTTGAGGGATTAGAATGACTTGTGAAAGCGAACGTCTGTGAGTTCGTGTTGCAGGGCTACCTCAAGGAGGCGCTCATATGAATGCGGCCAGCTCCCTTGGGATTGGTCGTCAGAGGCGCCTGATTGAAGCAAGGCATAGCATAGCGCCGCATGTGGAGTCAGAGACTCGACAGGCACTTTGGTTACTACCCGTTTACCCTTGTAGGTGTAACGCAGCGTGACACTCATGGAGGCGTCTCGTCAGGACAAGTTAGTCATTCAGCATAGCCCGTCACGCTTCGTTTGAGGAAGTGTCATTCAACTCTCAGCGGGCCTTGAGACGCCTTGCAGCGGTCCTGATGTCCCTCATTGCGACTCGATAGTTGTCCTTCTCTCGGTCGAGCAGGTGAACCACAGCAGCCTGTATCGACACACGTTCAAACCTTGAGCCTTCCAGTTCAAGCCAGCGCTTGACGATCATGTTGGACAGCTTGAAGGAATACCGGGAGAGCAGCGTAAAGGTCAGCTCTTTGTCGAGAATGGTCAGCGGTAATAACTTGCTTTGACTGGAATGGTAGCTGGCCTCGACCCATTGAGGTGCCCCCAGATTTGGGGTCTCCCTTTCCAGCTCGTTGAGCATCTTTCGGATGTCTCTGAGTACATGGTCATGGCGCTTACCGGTGATCTCAGCGATCTCCAAGGACGACATACCGGGTAAGCCGTTGAGAGTCGTTGAGGATACCGCTCCGGCCTTGGAGATGTTCTCGAAGATGGTTGCTGTATTGGTGGTCATGGTCATAGTCTGTTTTCCTTATGTTTGCTCTCTGAGTTCGCTCCCACGGGCAGCCGAAAGACCCCAGACAAGGGTTCTGCCGGTGGCACAGAGAGCAAACAGAAAGACTTTCGATTAGATGGATGCCCAGCGACGGGCAGATAGGTCGGCTACTCAAGGCGAGGGTGTGCTGCCTTAGTGAGGGTATTACCGGATACCAGCGCCCCTCCCGGTCCCTCTTGAGGTCCGGCCTTACGGGGCGCTTGTAGATCAGAGGTCAGGTCAGCTTGATGTTGGTAATCATCGGGAAGGCCACAGCTTCGGTCTGGAGACCATCAGCGGTCAGCTTCACGCGGACCTTGCCGTTAGCCACGATGTCTACGGTGGTCATGATCTCAAGGTCCCAGCACTGATGGGCACCATTACGGGTCGCTTGGATCTTCCAGATGTCTCCGTTACCACCTTCGCGATAACTCAGCGAGGTGAACATCTTAGGCAGCAAGAACAGCCCGTAGTCAGTGCCGCTATAAGGTTGCACAGAGGCACCGATCAGAGACTCGATGTCTTCAACACCTGCACGCTGAGCAGCACGCTCAAGAACCGCGAGCAACGACACCGGCAGCAGAACCACAAAGTCCGACAGGGAGCTACCTACGGTCTGGTTGATGTTCATCGTCAAGATGTCGATCAGATCCTCAGCGACCTCCACAGGCTTACCGGTTGGCTTAGTCTCGGAGACGCTTTCGGTGCTCGGAGCTGTAGCCAGAATGCCAGCGATCTTGCCAGCGGCCTCATGCTCAATGTCTCGTAACAGCTTCTCACCGGTCTGGTGCAAGGAGCCCTCAGTGAAGCCCGCCATTAGGTTGTGGTCGAGGATGGTGAAGCGCTTGCTGATTACCAGAGCTTTATCGGTGGGCTCGGTGAAGATCACAGACCCGGCCAGGACTTCGCCCTTCGAGATGGTTTCGTTATCCCAGTTCTTACGAGGGTCGAAAGTGACGGAGCGATCAGCCATCGTGATGATTTGCTGACCGGTAGCCTCGGAGCCAGCCGGGCGGAATTCACAAGGCGTATGTTCGATTGCCGCTTGGCGCCACTCGTCACCGTTGAGGTAATCGTCGAGGGCCTCTGTAAGGGCTTCAACATAGGCGGACACATCGGTGGCCGCTTGGGTCTCCACACGGACATCAGCCGTATTGAAGCGGATCGAGCCGTTTTGACTATCGGTGAGAGCAGTGCTGTAAGTCGATGGTTTGACGTATTGATTAGGCTGTTTCATTGAAATTGGTCTCCTGAAGAATAAGTAGGGAAGTGACTGGTGCAGGTCTGGAGCTATCAGCCGTTATTACGGGAGCGTGCTGCCAAAACCTTTTGAGCTTGTTCACGGATGGCAGCAGCACGGGCATCTCTTTCAGCTTTCGCTTGGGCCAGTTCGCGTGGCGTCCACTCGCGTAAACGTTCAGCACGCTCGTCAGCTTCCCGCTGAAGTTGCTCACGGGTCGCTTTCTGCTCCCGCTTGGTCATGAAGTAGACCTGAGCGTCCTCTTGGATGGCCTTGAGGGACAAACCGGCTTCCTCGAAGGCTTTGATAACGCCGAACTTGGTGCCATTGTTCCGGCCACACTGGGCCATCAACAAGGGCAACATGACGCTTTCGACGTACTCACGATTGAGGGTCTGCCCCGACACAGTTACTTCGTTCTTCAGGACTTTGGTGATGGTGATATTCATGGGTTTGGATCTCCTATGAGGTGACCCTTTGATCGACCTTGGCGCCATAGACGCGCACGACAAGACGGCAAGGAGGGAGCCGCATGGGCATCTTCCAAGGTCGATCAAAAGGTTCTTGGTTTGGGTTATGTGGCTAATGCTGGATCAGGACATGGCAAGCCTGAAGGCATCTGAAGGGACAACCGTGGCGACGGCTGGGAGCTGCTGCTATCGAAGAGAATTATTTTTGAGGATATTTCTACCGGGTAGCCATAGTGAGGGTTTTTAAACGTCACTGGACACACTGCTCATTACCTGAGTGAGATTCGCTCTGTTCCAACCATGGGAATCTTCAAGGGCGTCGTTGCGACAGCTTGGAGGCAGACCCCTCGATCTATTAGGAGGGACACCCGGTCAGCCGTCTTCAGGGAACACTTCAAGCGAACCTCAGTGAGCATTGCTTCTTCGTCGATAGAGACCAGACCATGAGCGTAGGTTCTCCAAGGTGCCTTTCCATTGTTCAGGACACCACGAAGCGCTATCAGGTGAGACCGAGTTGATTTGGGGAAGAGGTCAGAAAGGATCTCAGCGTCCGCTTCGGTGAGCTTGGAGATGGCTGGATAAGACAAGATGGACATGATTGATGAGCCTCCTTCGCGTTGTTCTTTAAGATTCCTTGAAGAGAGGGGTGATTTAATCACTACCCCTCTCTCCTTGAGGCGGGTCGATGAGCTGAAACTTGGTCATTGAGATGTTCTTACTAACATACGACGTTAAGTCGTAGATGCCCGGTATAGAGCCTCTACAGCCATCTCAGTCTCCAGCTCAGCCTTAATCTTCGGGTGTCTCTCCACATACGAAGCGATCCCATGGGCGGCATGTCGAGCAGCCTTGGCGATGCGCTGGGCGGTGCGTAGGGTGTACTCGCTGGTCCGGCAGGATTCCGCTGAGATCTCCGAGAGGAACAACGCGGCAACCACGGAGCGAGACTTAACATTCACCTTGCCGCTGGTGGTGTTGGTCCCCGCGCTTGTGTAGATCGACCCGGTGATAATGTCGTCTGCCCAGTTCGGAAGATGCGGCGTTGCAAGGAAAGGCATGAAGGCAGCCGCTGGGTTTGTGAATACGATCTTCGGTCGACCGCGCTTGATAGGCTCAGCCTCGACAACTGGGACAACAGGCTCAGACTTCTTAACGGCAGCTTGGAGTGTGGCGTAGTCGGCACTCAGATCTTCACTTCGGCGCTGGGCAGCCCATGCTTCAAACTCGGCTCTTGGGTCCTTGCGTCGAACAATCTCCTTACGAGCGACGATTGCGCCTGTGCCTGGATCGACGTGGAGGATGTGCCCAGTCTCCTGATCGACGTGGCGGTGTGGCAGGTTGGCGGTGAAGCTGGTCATGGTGTCGTTCTCCTGTGTAGTGGGTAGCCACAGTGAGGGGTTTTGCGACAACGAACTTCGGACCAGCAAATACGGGCCTTCAGGGCATCTTTAGGATTTCTACGAACACGCTCCTACGCTCAAGCAGCAAGGCCAGTACCCAGCGAGTCGATTAGATTTCACGTAGGAGCGCAATCAGATACGCGTTACCGCCGGGTTACTCGACTGCTCAGCGTCATACTTGCCGGTCTTACGGATGGTCGGGAGGACTTCCTCAGTGACCCACTTGCGGAATGGCTCAGAGGCCGGTGCGTGGCCCCGTAGGAGCATCTGGAAGGCTTGTGGCTCAGTGAGCATCGCCATTGTCGAGCGTAGCGCTCGGCCCTTATGATCCAGAGGGACACTAATGGGAGAATTTACCATTAGTCCTCCGAGAGTGAGCTTTGCAGCTTCTTTGCCTACCTTGGACTGTCTGTAGGACATCACAGCACCGGATGCGTCCTTGATTCCAGCCGAAGAGGCCACTTGCACGCCGAAGAAAACCAGCTCGTGCTCAGGGTGGCCCACGAGGACATCCAGTTCGATGCCCATGAAATTACGCTGGACAGTAAAAACTCCGAACGATAACGTGTAGTGGCGAACTATCATCACATGGAGCTGTAACGCTAAGGAAACTCTGAAAAAGACTTTCTGATTTGGCAAAATACCGCGACCCCACCCACCGAGTTTCCCGATGAAGCAGATGACCTTCGCCGACGCCGAGTACGCTGGCAAGCGCAAGCAAACCCGCAAGGAGTTGTTCCTGATCGAGATGGATCGGGTGGTGCCGTGGAAGGGCTTGATTGCTTTGATCGAGCCACATTATCCGAAAGGTGAAGGTGGCCGTCCGGCCTACCCGTTGATGGCGATGCTGCGTGTGCATCTGCTGCAGAACTGGTTCGGCTACAGCGATCCAGCGATGGAGGAAGCGCTGTACGAAACCACGATCCTGCGCCAGTTTGCCGGGCTGAACCTGGAGCGCATCCCCGACGAAACCACCATTCTCAACTTCCGCCGCTTGCTGGAGAAACACGAGCTGGCGGCCGGCATCCTCGCTGTCATCAATGGCTATCTGGGCGACCGCGGCCTGTCGCTGCGCCAGGGCACCATCGTCGATGCAACGCTGATCAATGCGCCCAGTTCGACCAAGAACAAGGACGGCAAGCGCGACCCGGAAATGCACCAGACCAAGAAGGGAAACCAGTATTATTTTGGCATGAAGGCCCACATCGGCGCCGATGACGAATCGGGTCTGGTGCACAGCGTAGTGGGCACGGCGGCCAATGTGGCGGATGTCACCCAGGTGGACAAATTGCTGCATGGCGACGAAAACGTGGTCTGCGCCGATGCAGGCTACACCGGTGTCGAAAAGCGGCCCGAGCAT
Organism: Pseudomonas sp. m6p; assembly: GCF_055760375.1. Taxonomy (NCBI): domain Bacteria; kingdom Pseudomonadati; phylum Pseudomonadota; class Gammaproteobacteria; order Pseudomonadales; family Pseudomonadaceae; genus Pseudomonas; species Pseudomonas sp. m6p. Next base: position 690,917 of record NZ_CM147084.1, on the reverse strand, counting down.
GAAGGACGTGAAGTTATCTGGCAGGTGGCGGCACGCCGCAGCACCTACAAAAAACTCGATAAGCGCAGCGTGCTGTACAAAGCCAAGCGCAAGATTGAAAAGGCCAAGGCTCAGGTGCGCGCCAAGGTCGAGCATCCGTTCCGGGTAATCAAGCGCCAGTTCGGTTACACCAAGGTGCGCTTTCGCGGCTTGGCCAAAAACACGGCGCAACTGGTGACACTGTTCGCTCTGTCGAACCTGTGGATGGCGCGCCGACATTTACTGACGAATGCAGGAGAGGTGCGCCTGTAATGCGGGAAATGGCCACCGGAGTGGGGTCCGGGTGGCGAAAACGTAAGAAATACTCGTCGAATTGATTGTTTTTTGATCATTTGGCGAGTTTAAAAGTTGCGCTAGGTGGTATGCCGGGGAAATACATGGCTACTTCAGACCATCCCTAATGGCACTTTATACGGACGATTCAGTTTTAAATAACGTAGTTGGCTCTCATTCCCGCTGGACAGATATCCACTCTCCGGGCGATCGGGTTCCAACCTCAGGCATCTACCGTTGCATCAATTGCAAACGGGAGGTCACCTGTAATGAGGGGGACGATTTCCCACCACAAAATCATTCGCAGCATGCTCCCGGAACTCCGATTCGATGGAAACTCAACGTACGGACGAACACCACGGGCGATTTAGTCTCCAAGTAAATTCCAGCATCCTAAATGCTTCTCGGCGCATTAGGATGCTGTAATCATTTTCTTCGCTGATAGTCCCTGACACGTCCTTTGAGACTAAAGCAAGGCTACCTTCAGCGCCTCTGCCGTCCTCGTGACCTCTACCCCACTACCTGCCCCGTATAGGTCATAGCTGATCGACCCTGACGTATGCCCCAAGATCGACTCAGCGGTGCCCACAGGAATCTCAGCGGCCTTCAAGGCACCAGCCAAAGAGTGTCTTAGCGAATGGAAAGTCTGGGTGCGGTCGGCCTTCAGGCCCAAGACATCTCGAAGCGCCCCGTTAAGAACCCCCGAGAATTGCCCTGCGCCCAGCTTGAACAACTGAGAGTCGGCCTTCTCGACAAACCCAAGGAACGCTTGAAGGTCGAATCCGTAGGCCCCATCGGTCAGCGGTACGACACGGAGCGCATTCTTGGTCTTGGCTGTCTTGCCATCGTTCCTATTGATGTCGATGACCCAAATGCCATTGCCGTCAGTGCCTGGGATCTTCTTAACGTCAGCCTTGGTGAGCTGCCTCAGTTCCTCAATACGAGTCCCAGTGATGACCCCAAGAGACAATGCCCAGCGCTGCCACGAGTTCTCCGGGAGCGTCTTGGTATGGGCCATGAGTGTCTTTACTTGATCCTGAGAGAACGCCTCACGGGAGCTATCGGCACCTTTGGTAGGCTTCAGACCCTTATCGAAGCTCTTATCGATATAGCCGTTATGTACTGCCCAATCCATGACCGTGGTAAGGCGGGTCAGTATCTTCTTCACGGTGGACGCTGAGCGATCCTCAAGAAGTCTCTCCTTCAGAGCCACCATGTCAGCCCGTGTGTGGACCTTCAAGTCAAGCTCACCCAGAACAGCAGCTATAGAGCCACAAGAAGACTTTATGTCCCGCATGGTGCTTGTCTCTACGTGTTCCTTGCGTTCCTCCATGTAAAGCTCAGAGATGGCCTTGAAGGTCAGCGGCTTGGAGGCTTCAGTTGATAATACAGATAGAGACGGACGGAGGGCCACAGACGTGCCACAAGACTCTTCTTTAAGTTCTCTAACGATCTCGACCAGTTTCCCCGGCCTCCCATTCAGGCGCTCTTGTGATGCCTCAATGATCTCCAATGCCTTGCCCACTGCTCGTTGCTGATTGAGGCTCAAGGACATCTTGGCGCTGGCCTCTCGAAGCGCTTGATGATGCTCATCGTGGATCATCTCATAGGCGACCAATGAGCTATCACCGTGCGCCATCGTCAAGGATGACTCAGCCACGTCTACCAGACGCTCACGAAGTTCGTCCCAAGTCGCCTCAGGGTTGTCGAAGTGATACGCCTTGAGGGTCTTGAGGATGTCCTTCGAGATGGTCATAGCGGTGGCCTTGTCGGTAGTTCTGAGCGAAAGCGTGAAGAAGCCTGTATCAGTGCCTTGAGGGCGAAGGCGAAGGTAATAGCGACCAGACCGGCGATAGTGGTACGGCTTGGCAAGCGCAGTTTGTAACAGGTTTGTCCCATTTTGGGAGCGGTGGTTGACGGTCATCGGCTGAAACCCCTGTATCCATTGGGTTTAGCCTCAAAGGGTCGAGTTCTACAGCAACTATAAAGTCAGTCGCGACCTGATCGAGCTGCGCAATCTCGCGCAAGTCGCCGAGCTGATGATCTGCTCAGCCATGGAGCGCAAGGAAAGTCGCGGCCTGCATTACACACTCGACTATCCGAACCTGCTGCCCGAGGCGCTCGACACTATTCTGGTGCCGCCCACCTACGCCGGCTGAACTTGAGCCGCACTCGCAGGCGTCGGTGCACATCCGCCGCCTGCGAGTCTCGCGGTACGCAGATCGAACGCACCCGCCGCTCGCCGCGCAGACGAAAGCGCAGCACCACAATCAAGGGCAACGCCAGGCTGTCAGGGCACAGCTGTACGGCTTGCCACCCCACTGCCTGATTCCACAACTGCCAGCCATCGGCGTCGCGGCGTAATCGGCAAAAGGCCTGCGGATGCTTCAGCAGAATCTGCCGTGGCAGCACCCACGCGGCGTGCAGCAGACAGGCGAAAGCTCCGAGCAGACTGGCCCAGAGTGGAATCGACAGGAGAAACAACACGCCCAGTGCGAACGCCTGGGCCAACAGATACGCCGCCAGCAACTGCCGTGAGGCATGCCAGCGGCATTCGAACGTATTACTTGGGCTGAACACGGTCCAGGATCATCCGGACCATGCGCTGCAGTTCCGGGTCTTCGGATTCGCTGCGCTCCATGAACCAGCCGAACATGTCCTGGTCTTCACAGGTCAGCAGTCGGACATACAAGTCGCGATCGACCTGGTTGAGGTGCGGATAGACCTCCTGCACGAACGGCACCAGCAGCACGTCAAGTTCCAGCATGCCGCGGCGGCTGTGCCAGAAGAGGCGATTGAGTTCAACTTGTTCGACCATGGAGCCCTCCTCAAATAGGCGCGCAGTATACAGCCCCGGCGCGGGTCGCACAGTCGGCTTTGGTCGGGCACCACCGATCCTTTATCAACTACCCATTTCAACAACGCGCCCTTATGATGTGCCCCAGACTTTTTACCCTGCGATGAACCATGGCCGATTCTGCTTTTTTCTGCACCCTGTCTCATGAAGGCGTACTCGCGGTTCGCGGCGCGGATGCCGGCAAATTCCTGCAAGGCCAATTGACCTGCAACATCAATTACCTCAGCGACAGCCAGGCCAGCCTTGGCGCACGCTGTACGCAAAAAGGCCGGATGCAGTCAAGCTTCCGCATTCTTCTCGAAGGTGATGGCGTGCTGCTGGCGATGGCCAGCGAACTGCTGGAGCCGCAACTGGCAGATCTGAAAAAGTACGCCGTATTCTCCAAATCCAAGTTGACCGACGAAAGCGCCGCCTGGGTGCGTTTTGGCCTGGAACACGGCGACGCCGCATTGGCCAGCCTGGGTCTGGACCTGCCGCGCGAGACCGATGCCGTGGTGCGCAACGCAGGCCTGATCGCGATTCGCGTCTCGGCGGATCGCGCCGAGCTCTGGACACCGGCCGATCAAGCCAATGCCATCAAGGCCAAACTCGTCGCCGCCCTGCCGGAAGGCGAGCTGAACCAATGGCTGCTGGGGCAGATTCGCGCCGGGATCGGTCAGGTCATGCCGACCACCCGCGAGCTGTTCATCCCGCAGATGCTCAACCTGCAGGCCGTCGGCGGCGTGAGTTTCAAGAAAGGTTGCTACACCGGACAGGAAATAGTCGCGCGCATGCAGTACCTGGGCAAGCTCAAGCGTCGCCTCTATCGCGTAGAACTTGACGCGACTGAACTGCCAGAGCCGGGCACCCTGCTGTTCGCCCCAAGCCACAGCAGCGCCATCGGCGAAGTGGTGATTGCCGCCCGCGCCGCAGAAAAGATTGAACTGCTGGCGGTGTTGCAGGCCGAAGCTGCCGAAGCGGGTGATCTGCACCTGGGCGCCCTCGAAGGGCCAGCCCTGCATTTGCTCGACCTGCCCTACGAACTGGATCGCGACCGCGAAATCCAGCGCTGATCGCAGCTTTTGTTGCAACACCCTAGAGAATCTACATGAGCGAGCTGGCGGATAAGGTCCAACAGGATTTGGTTGAGGCCATCGATAACGATGACCTGGTTCTGCCAACGTTACCGGAAGTGGCCCTGCAAATTCGCAAGGCCGCCGAAGACCCGGAGATCAGCGTCAGCGATCTGAGCAAAGTCATTGGCCGCGACACGGCGCTGTCGGCGCGCCTGATCAAAGTAGTCAACAGCCCGTTGCTGCGTGCAACCCAGGAAGTCACCGACCTGCACACCGCGATCACCCGGCTGGGGGTGAACTACAGCAGCAACCTGGCGATCGGGCTGGTGATGGAACAGATCTTCCACGCCCGCTCCGACGTGGTCGAACAGAAGATGCGCGAAGTCTGGCGCAAGAGCCTGGAAATCGCCGGCGTCAGCTACGCCCTGTGCCGCCGCCACACCCAACTCAAACCTGATCAGGCAGCGCTGGGCGGACTGGTGCATCAGATCGGCGTGCTGCCGATCCTGACTTACGCCGAAGATCACTACGAACTGCTGTCGGATCCGGTCAGCCTCAATCATGTGATCGACCACATTCACCCGCTGCTGGGCGACAAGCTGTTGCGGGTTTGGGAATTTCCCGAGCAACTGGTGGAGCTGCCTGGGCTGTACCTGGATTTCAAGCGCGACTCGGCACAGATCGATTACGTCGATCTGGTGCAGGTCGCGAGCCTGTACTGCCACAAAGACAGCGATCATCCGATTTCACGGATTGACCCGCTCAGTGTGCCGGCATTCAGAAAGCTTGGGATCGATCCGGAGAACAAGCAATTGTGCGCAGATCTGGAAGAGTCGCGGACGATGTTTTACTGATACTCGTGGCGAGGGAGCTTCCTCCCTCGCCACAAAAGCCCTCTCGGCTGCTACCCGGCAATAAAACTCACCCGAACCTTCAAACCGGCCTGCTCGCCATCATGCAAGGTGATCTGCGCCAGATGCGCCCGGCAGATCTCTCCGACAATCGCCAGCCCCAACCCTGAACCCGCCACTTGTTGATTGCGCCGGTAGAAGCGTTCAAACACCCGATCACGCTCCTCCAGCGGAATCCCCGGCCCGTCATCTTCAACCTCAAGCACCGCCGGTGCCGCGACCCGCAGAATCACGTTGCCGCCCGGTGGCGTATGCGCCAGGGCGTTGTCCACCAGATTGCTCAACAGTTCATTGAGCAACGTCGGCTCGCCGCGCAGCCATACCGGTTCATCCGCCTCCAGCGCCAGTGCGACGCCGCGCGCGTGGGCCAGAGGCGCCATGGCCATGCCCAGTTCGCGGGCCAACTGACTCAGATCCAATAATTGCGCGCCGCCCTCGGCAATCGCCCGGGCACCGTTTTCCACCCGTGCCAGCGACAGCAGTTGATTGGCCAGGTGGGTCAGGCGATCGGTGCTTTGCGCGGATGATTCCAGGGTTGTGCGCCAGGTTTCCGGTTCGCTGGAACGCAGCCCCAACTCCAGCCGCGCCTTCAACGCCGCCAGTGGCGTGCGCAGTTCGTGGGCGGCATCGGCGATGAACTGCGCCTGCCGCTCGAACTGCCCACGCAGGCGCTCGGTGAAGTGATTGAGCGCGCGCACCAGTGGCCACAATTCATGTTGCACCTCCACCAGCGGCAGCGGCCGCAAATCATCGGGCTGGCGCTCCTCCACCGCCGTGCGCAGACGCTCCAGCGGGCGCAGCGCAGCACTCACCGCGAACCACACCAGCAACAATGCGCCGATGGCGAGCATGCCCAGACGCAACAGCGTATCGGCCGCCAGACTGCGCGCCATGGCGACGCGCGCCTCATCGGTTTCGGCGACGCGGATTTCCGCCATGCCGTTCATGTTCGGTTCGGTGACCGCTTTGAGCAGGCTGACCACGCGCACATTCTGCCCGCGATAGGTCGCGTTGTAGAAGCGCGCGAGCGCCGGGTAATCGTCGGTTCTTGGCGTACCGGGTGGCGGCCCGGGCAGGTTTTCGTAGCCGGAAATCAGCTTCTGGTGGATGTCGTTGACTTGGTAGTAAATCCCCCCGGCGCTGTCGTAAGCGAAGGTGTCCAGGGCTACGTAGGGCACGTCGGCGCTGAGCGTGCCGTCGCGCTGCGAGAGGCCGGCGGCGATGGTTCGCGCCGAGGCCAGCAGGGTTCGGTCGTAAGCCGTGTCGGCGGCTTCGCGTCCGTTCCAGTACGCGCTCAAACCACTGGCGAGCATCAACACCACCAGCAGCAACGCGAGGTTCCACAGCAACCGCCAGCGCAGGCTGCTGGGCTTATGCATCGCGGCTTTCCAGCAGGTAACCGAGGCCACGGAAAGTCACGATCGCCACAGGCTGGCCGTCGAGTTTCTTGCGCAGGCGATGCACGTAGATTTCGATGGCATCGGGGCTGGCTTCTTCGTCGAGGCCGAACACCTGAGCCGCCAGTTGCTCCTTGCTCATCACCCGCCCCGGGCGGGCGATCAACGCTTCGAGCACGGCCTGTTCGCGAGAGGTCAGGGTCAGCAATTCTTCGCCGAGGCTGAAACGTCGGGTGTCGAGATCGTAGGCCAGCACGCCGCAACGCTGCTGGCGTTCGCCGCCGAGCACACTGCGTCGCAGCAGGGCTTTGACCCGCGCTTCGAGCTCGCTCAGTTCGAACGGTTTGGCGAGGTAATCGTCAGCGCCGAGATTCAAGCCGTGTACACGGTCCTTCACATCGCTGCGCGCCGTCAGCATCAACACCGGCAGATTCTTGCCACGTGCGCGCAGACGCGCCAGCACCTCGAAACCGTCCATGCGCGGCAGGCCGACATCGAGGATTGCCATCGCGTACTCCTCGCTGCCCAGCGCCAGGTCGGCGGCCACGCCATCGTGCAACACGTCCACAGTCAGACCGGTGCTCTTGAGCGCCTGGGCGACGCTTTCGGCCAGCTGCAAATGGTCTTCGACGAGCAGAACACGCATGGATCCTTACCTCATTCAGGGATGGCCGACGCCATTCTTTGCCGCGGAGTTTACAGCCGCAACCGCCACTGTGAAGCCCGAAAACCGCGAAATCCAGCTGAAAGGTTAGCGAAAGGTTAGGCCGTTAGAGTCCGGTCACGGACAGTTTCGACTGCCGTCGCTGCTGCCACACAGCGCTACGAAAAACGCCACGAAGCGTTTTCGACCAATAAGAACAATAAACGGAGTACACCGCGCATGCCGTCCTTGCAGACCAGGGCTTTCACGCCCGCTCGCCCTTTGCGTTTCAGCCACACCGCCCTCGCCAGTGCCGCCGCCCTCGCCGGTTTTTCACCGCTGAGCTACGCCGACTTCATCAAAGACAGTTCCGCCACCTTCGAAACCCGCAACATGTACTTCAACCGCGACTTTCGCGACGGCACCAGTGCCCAGCAAAGCAAGCGGGATGAATGGGCCCAAGGGTTCATGCTCAACCTGCAATCGGGTTACACCGACGGCACCGTGGGGTTCGGTGTCGATGCGCTGGGCATGTTGGGGGTCAAACTTGATTCGAGTCCGGATCGCACCGGCACCGGCCTGCTGCCGACCCACGATGACGGGCGCGCCGCTGACGAATATTCCAAGGTCGGCCTGACCGGCAAAGTGAAAATCTCTGCCACCGAACTGAAAATCGGCAGCCTGATGCCTGAATTGCCGATCCTCAAACCGAACGACGGGCGCATCCTGCCGCAGACCTTCGAGGGCGGTTTGCTGACCTCCAAAGAGATCAAGAACCTGACCTTCACCGGCGGGCGTCTGGAGAAAGCCAAGGATCGCGACAGCACCGATTTCGAGGACATTGCCCTCAATAACAAGAACAGCCGTTTCGCTGGCACCGTGGCCGGCAAGCATTTCGATTTTGCCGGCGTGGACTACAAGTTCACCGACAAGATCACCGGCAGCTACCATTTCGCCCAACTCGACGAAGTCTACAACCAGCATTTCTTCGGCCTGGTCGCCTCGCGGCCGATGGGCCCGGGCACATTCGCAACCGACCTGCGTTTTGCGGTCAGTGACGATCAGGGCGCGGCCCGTGGTGGCGAGATCGACAACCGCTCGCTCAATGGCCTGGTCAGCTATGCCCTGAGCGGCCACAAGTTCACCGCCGGTTATCAGCACATGTCCGGCGACAGCGCCTTCCCGTATGTCGATGGCAGCGACCCGTACCTGGTCAACTTCGTGCAGATCAACGACTTCGCCGGCGCCGAGGAACGCTCCTGGCAGGCGCGTTACGACTTCGACTTTGCGCGCCTCGGCATCCCCGGCCTGTCGTTCATGAGTCGTTACCTGAGCGGTGACAACATCAAGCTCAAGAACGGCGATGAAGGCAAAGAGTGGGAGCGCAACACCGAGATCAAATATGTAGTACAAAGCGGCGCCTTGAAGGACGTTGCCGTACGCCTGCGTAATGCCACCTACCGTTCCAACTACTCCGCTCGCGATGCCGATGAAGTGCGTCTGCTGGTGAGCTATAGCGTTGCCCTTTGGTAATTGATTGAAATGCTGCGGGTTGGAAGATCAAAAGATCGCAGCCTGCGGCAGCTCCTGCAAAAAGCCCTACAACAAGAAGACCGTGGAGAAACCAATGAACTTATCACTGCGTAAAGTTGCTCTGGCCGCTGGCGTCATGCTGTTCGCCGGCCAACTGATGGCCGAACCGAAGCGCCCGGAATGCATCGCCCCGGCCTCCCCCGGCGGCGGTTTCGACCTGACCTGCAAACTGGCGCAGAGCGCGCTGGTCAATGAAAAACTGCTGACCAAGCCGATGCGTGTGACCTACATGCCCGGCGGTGTCGGCGCGGTGGCGTACAACGCGGTCGTCGCTCAGCGTCCGGCCGATGCGGGCACGCTGGTGGCGTGGTCCAGCGGTTCGCTGCTGAACCTGGCGCAAGGCAAGTTCGGTCGTTTCGACGAGACCAATGTGCGCTGGCTCGCGGCCGTCGGCACCAGCTACGGCGCCATCGCGGTGAAAAGCGATTCGCCCTACAAGACCCTCGACGATCTAGTCAAAGCCTTGAAGAAAGATCCGAGCTCGGTGGTCATCGGCTCCGGCGGCACCGTCGGCAGCCAGGACTGGATGCAAACCGCCCTGATCGCCAAGGCTGCCGGGATCAACCCGCGTGACCTGCGTTATGTCGCCCTCGAAGGTGGCGGCGAAATTGCCACCGCGCTGCTTGGCGGGCACATCCAGGTCGGCAGCACCGACATTTCCGACTCCATGCCGCACATCCAGAGCGGTGACATGCGCCTGTTGGCAGTATTCGCCGACAAACGCCTCGACGAGCCGGAAATGAAAGACATCCCGACCGCCCGCGAGCAGGGTTACGACATCGTCTGGCCAGTGGTTCGCGGTTTCTACCTCGGGCCAAAAGTCAGCGACGAAGACTACGCCTGGTGGAAAGACGCTTTTGACAAACTGCTGGCCTCGGACGATTTCGCCAAGCTGCGCGATCAGCGTGAACTGTTCCCGTTCGCCATGACCGGCCCGGAGCTGGACACCTACGTGAAGAAGCAGGTGGCGGATTACAAGGTGCTGGCCAAAGAGTTCGGCCTGATTCAGTGATCGTCTCTTTCTAGCGGCTGCGGCCTCGTGCATCGAGGCCTCGGCACAGGAGTTCCCCATGCTCTTACAACGCATTTTCGCCTCGGTGCTGTTGCTGGCCTGCGTCGGCCTGGCGCTGATGGCGTGGCCGTATCAAGCGGCTTTTTCTTATGAACCGGTCGGCCCGCGTGCCTTTCCCTTGCTGATGCTCGGCCTGATGGGCCTGGCGCTGCTGTACATGGTGTTCCGCCCGGCCCCCATCAAACACAGCGCGGACGAACCGCCGCTGGATCGCGAAACCCTGATCAAGATCGGCATCTGCGTCGTCCTGCTGCTGGTGTTCGCCGGCACATTTGAATCGCTGGGTTTCATCATCGCCAGCGTCATCACCGGCATCCCGATGGCACGCCTGTACGGCGGTCGCTGGTTGCCCAGCGTGGCGATCATCAGCCTGATGGCCATCGGTCTTTACCTGCTGTTCGACCGTTTGATGGACGTTCCGCTGCCCCTTGGCCTGCTCAGCGTTCTGGAGAACTGATATGGATACTCTTGGCTATTTGGGTCAGGGTTTTGGCGTTGCGCTGAGCCCCTACAACCTGGTGACCGCGCTGTGCGGCACACTGATCGGCACTGTTGTCGGCCTGTTGCCGGGCCTGGGTCCGATCAACGGTGTGGCACTGCTGATCCCGATCGCATTCGCCCTCGGCCTGCCGCCGGAGTCGGCGCTGATTCTGTTGGCGGCAGTGTATCTGGGCTGCGAATACGGCGGGCGGATCAGCTCGATCCTGCTGAACATTCCAGGCGAAGCCTCCACCGTGATGACCACTCTCGACGGTTACCCGATGGCCCGCAAAGGTCTGGCCGGTGTGGCGCTGTCGCTGTCGGCATGGAGCTCATTCATCGGTGCATTCATTGCCACCTGCGGCATGGTGCTGTTCGCCCCGCTGCTGGCGAAATGGGCGATTGCCTTCGGCCCGGCGGAATACTTCGTACTGATGGTGTTCGCGATTGTCTGCCTTGGCGGCATGGCCGGTGATCGTCCGCTGAAGACGTTTATCGCGGCGCTGATCGGCCTGTTCCTGTCGACCGTGGGCATCGACGCCAACAGCGGTGTGTACCGTTTCACTGGCGACAACATTCACCTGACCGACGGCATTCAGTTCGTGGTGCTGGTGCTGGGCCTGTTTTCCATCAGCGAAATTCTCCTGCTGCTGGAAAAAACCCACCACGGCCAGGAAGCGGTGAAAGCCACCGGCCGGATGATGTTCAACTTCAAGGAGGCGGCTTCGGTATTCGTGGTCAACGTCCGCTGCGGCGTGCTGGGTTTCATCATGGGCGTGTTGCCGGGTGCCGGCGCGACCCTCGCCAGTGCCGTGGCCTACATGACCGAGAAACGCATCGCCGGCACCAGCGGCAAGTTTGGTGAAGGTGATGCCCGAGGCCTCGCCGCGCCGGAAACGGCTATTGGCGGTGCGGCCTGCGGTGCGCTGGTGCCGATGCTGACCCTCGGTGTTCCCGGCTCGGGCACCACGGCGGTGATGATCGGCGCCCTGTCGCTGTACAACATCACTCCGGGGCCGCTGCTGTTCCAACAGCAACCGGACATCGTCTGGGGCCTGATCGCTTCGTTGTTCATCGCCAACGTCATGCTGGTGATCCTCAACATCCCGATGATCCGCATCTTCACCCGCATCCTCGCCGTGCCGAACTGGGCGTTGGTGCCCGTCATCGCCATCATCACCGGGATTGGCGTGTATGCCGTGCATGCCACCACGTTCGACCTGTTCCTGATGATCGGTATCGGCATCTTCGGCTACATCCTGCGCAAGCTGGACTTCCCGCTGTCGCCGCTGTTGCTGGGCTTCATTCTTGGCGAACTGATGGAGCAGAACCTGCGTCGCGCCCTGTCGATCTCCAACGGTGCGCTGGAAATCCTCTGGTCGAGCCCGATCACGCTCGGCGTCTGGGTACTGACAGGGATCATGCTGCTGATGCCGATCATCCGCATCTGGCGCAAACGTGCGGCAGCGCAACGCGCCATCGCCGATGTCTGATCGCACGTCCCTCAGAAGCTGGTGGGCCACCCCGCTGGTCGGTCTGCTTGGCGGTTTTATCGCCAGCCAGATCGGCTGGCCACTACCGTGGATGGTCGGCTCGTTGCTGGCGATCATCCTGGTGCGCTGCCTGACCCCGTGGCAACTTACGGAAATCCCCGGCGGGCGCAAATGCGGCCAATGGATTGTCGGCATCGGCATCGGCCTGCACTTCACCCCGCTGGTGATGGAGCAGGTGCTCAGTCACTTCGGCCTGATTTTCTTCGGTGCGCTGGTCACCAGCCTCTCGGCGGTGGTCGGCGTGTGGCTGATGCGCCGCACCGGCGAAGATCGCGCCACGGCGTTTTTCTCGAGCATGCCCGGCGGCTCCGGGGAAATGGTCAATCTCGGCGCGCGCAATGGTGCGTTGCTCAGCCATGTCGCGGCCGGGCAGAGTCTGCGGGTGCTGGTGGTGGTGCTGTGCGTGCCGGCTGCGTTCAAGTATCTGCTGGGCGACGGCACGCCAATTTCCCACGCCGGCAACGTCGATTGGCGTTGGCTGGCGATTCTGTTTCCCACAGGCGCCCTGCTCGCCTGGCTCTGGCAGCGTTTGCGTCAACCCAATCCGTGGCTGTTCGGCCCGTTGCTGGTCAGTGCCACGGTGAGCATTGCCTGGGATTTGCACATTGGCCTGCCGGACGGAGGCAGCCAGATCGGCCAGTGGCTGATCGGCAGCGGACTGGGCTGTCACTTCAATCGGCAGTTCTTCCGGCGCGCGCCGTCATTCATGGGGCGTACGTTGATCGGCACGGCGTTGACCATGTTGATCGCCACCCTGGCGGCACTGGGCTTGAGTGCGCTGACCCATCTGGATCTGCGTTCGCTGACGTTGGGCATGATGCCCGGCGGCATTGCCGAAATGAGTCTGACGGCGGAAACCCTGCAACTGTCGGTGCCGCTGGTGACGGCGATGCAAGTGATGCGGCTGTTGTTTGTGCTGTTTCTGGCGGAGCCGTTGTTCAAGTATTGGAATCGTAATCCCGAGTAATACCGAGTCGACTTCATCGCCGGCGAGCCAGCTCCCACAGGATTGTGGGTGGCACAAATCGTGTGTACACCCCTGAAACCTTGTGGGAGCTGGCTTGCCAGCGATAGGGCCCGCCCATTCAACCCATCAAATCGGCGGCAGACGCCACTCAATTGGCGCTTCACCATTCTGCTCAAGAAACTTGTTGGTCCGGCTGAAATGCCCACAGCCCAGGAAGCCACGATACGCCGATAACGGCGACGGGTGCACCGAGGTCAGCACCAGGTGCTTGGTCGCATCAATCAGCTTCTGTTTGCTCTGCGCATGCGCGCCCCACAGCATGAACACCAGATGCGGCTGGCGTTCGCTGACCAGTTCGATGATCCGGTCGGTGAAGAACTGCCAGCCCTTGTCCTTGTGCGCGTTGGCATTGGCGCGCTCGACGGTCATGGTGGTGTTGAGCATCAACACGCCCTGATCGGCCCAGCTCTGCAGGTAGCCGTGATTGGGGATGTCGATGTTCAGGTCGCGCTTCAACTCCTTGTAGATGTTAACCAGCGATGGCGGCGCCGGCACGCCCGGCTGCACCGAGAAGCACAAGCCATGGGCCTGGCCCGGGCCGTGGTACGGGTCCTGGCCGAGGATCACCACTTTGACTTTATCCAGCGGCGTCGAATTCAGCGCGTTGAAAATCAGCGGTCCCGGCGGATAGATCTCCTTGCCGGCCGCCCGCTCCTGCTGCAGAAAATTGCGCAACTCTGCCATGTAAGGCTGGTCGAATTCAGCACGCAGTGCCTCCTTCCAGCTCGGTTCGAGTTTGATACGGTCGTCAGCAGTCATGGTCATACCCGGCAAAAACAATGGGGCGAACCCTAGGAAAGCCGACCACGCTTGTCAATTGATCTGACGCAGATCCGGCACTTTCCCACACAGCGATCATACTGATCGTTCAAATTCCCGATCGAGGTCACGATGAATCTGCACTTCGAAGAACTCACCGGCAGCGACGGCGCCCGCCTCGGGATCGCCAGCCTGGATGCTGAAAAGTCGCTCAACGCGCTGTCCCTGCCGATGATCAACGCCCTGAGCGACAAACTGAACGCCTGGGCCAAGGATCCACAAATCGTCTGCGTGCTATTGCGCGGCAATGGCGTCAAGGCATTCTGCGCTGGCGGCGAAGTACGCAGCCTGGTGGAAGCCTGCCGCGCCCATCCCGGCGAAGTGCCGCCACTGGCCGCGCAGTTTTTCGCCGCCGAATACCGCCTGGACTACAGCCTGCACACCTACCCCAAACCGCTGATCTGCTGGGGCCACGGTTACGTGCTCGGCGGCGGCATGGGCCTGTTGCAAGGCGCCAGTACGCGGATCGTCACGCCGAGCAGTCGCCTGGCGATGCCGGAGATCACCATCGGTCTGTATCCGGACGTCGGGGCCAGTTGGTTTCTCTCCCGGTTGCCGGGCAAGCTCGGCTTGTTCCTCGGTCTGACCGGTGCGCACATGAACGGGCGTGATGCGATCGATCTGGATCTGGCCGACCGCTTTCTGCTTGAAGAGCAGCAACCGCAACTGATCGAAGGCCTGCTGCAACTCAACTGGCAGGAGCAAACCGACATGCAACTCAACAGTCTGCTCAAGGCCCTGCAACAGGAAGCCGTCGGGCAGATGCCCGAGGCGCAGTGGTTGCCGCGCCGCCAGCAGATCGACGAACTGCTCGACGTCAGCGACGTCACCTGCGCCTGGAAAGCCATCAGCCTGCAACGCGACAGCAACGACCCGCTGATCGCCCGCGCCGCGAAAACCCTGAGCGAAGGCTCGCCGCTGACCGCGCATCTGGTCTGGGAACAGATCCTCCGCGCCCGCTACCTGTCACTGGCGGAAGTCTTTCAGATGGAATACACCCTGAGCCTCAATTGCTGCCGGCATCCGGAGTTCAGTGAAGGGGTTCGCGCGCGACTGATCGACAAGGATCAGAAGCCGCACTGGCATTGGCCGGACATCAATAACGTCCCGGAGGCGGTGGTCGAGGCGCATTTTCACAAGGTGTGGGAAGGTCGGCATCCGTTGGCGGATCTGTCGCAGTATTAATTGGCAACTGCCCGCGATAGCCCCGCTTGTCGCCTGTCGCGGGCGAACTTTAACTGACCTTATTAAACCTAACTATTCAACTCGTAAAACTTTACTATTTCCGCAATAGCGATTGACGATTCCTCGTTATTCTTAATCAAGATATCCTCCACATCCCTTAACGGAGGTAGAGGATGCAAACGTTCAGCAATTTCAGTGGCAGTATAGTCCTGAGTCGCTTTACCTCCGCTTCTAACTCTTATATAGCCGATGGCGCTTTCCCCTCCAGAAAAATGATTGGAAACTCGCACCTTCGGTGAAACACCGTAATTCACAACGATTACCAGATCATCACCTTCGCGATGGAATTTCAATTGCCCGATATTCAAGTCAACATCTGAAAAATCGATACCATCAATACCGCCGCCCGAGTTATCAATCACGTCCCTGCCAAGACCATCATATTTATAAACATCATCGCCCGCACCGCCGGACAACGTGTCATTACCTGGGCCACCCAGCAGCACATCCTCGCCAGAGCTACCCGTTAGCAAATCATTACCGTGACCGCCCACCAGTGGCAGCGTTTGAGCATCTCGAAGAGATTGGGCGGTAGTTGCATCATCAATGACGACGGCATTATGGTAAGTATCCGGGGCAGGGCCCAGTTGACTAGACTCGAGAAGAGTCTTAAGGCTGATGCTTGTGCCGTCGGCAAACCTTATGACTTCGATCCCGGAGCCCTGGAGATCCCCTGCATTGGGTAAAACGATACGAACCTGCTGAGTCCCCCATTTAATATCGAGGGTCGAATAGAGCATCTTCGCTCGAGGTGGATAGCGATAGTTGTCACGTGACGGATTGGGGGCCAATTCGATATTGACTGTTTCAATCAACGCCGCCCCCCAACTTAATTGCAGCTCGTCCAGCCTTGCCCCGTCTGGAAGAATGACAACATCTTGATCGATCAGCCCATACTCGTCTTTCCACCCCGTCACACCCACTTCCGGGCGGTGAAAAACAGGACTCAGTACATCCGCAATAATGGTCGTTGCGCCAGCGTGTGCTTGGACAGTGTAGGTGTCGGCACCATTTTCACCGTAGAGCCAATCAATCCCTGAACCGCTGATTAAATAATCGCCCCCCTCGGATCCGAGCAGCGTATCGTTGCCTGCCCCAGCCGATAAAACAGCACCAGGAATCCGGTCATTCACTGAGCCATAGTCAAGCAGTGAGCGTGCATAAGTGACTATCAGGTCATCACCCTTACCGCCATGAAAGGTATTTCCAACTTCCAGGTTCACTCGTCCGCCGCCGGCGTCACCTTGCACAGTCTTGTGCTTGATGGTTTCGGTCTTTACATCTCGGCGAAATTCTTTACGAACAGTTTCGCCAGCGTTGAAGCTTGCTGCAGGATAGATGTACCAACCTTCGATAGTCCCTGACTTGTTTCTATCCTCTACCAGCACGTCTCCTGCTTTAAACGAAAACCCGCCACCCGAACCAGATCGATAATATTGAGGTTTGTGGTTCGATGGGTTTGCTGCCCCCTCAGCCTTTGTATTTTTGAAATAGGAGTGTGATGCAGAGCTCGTCTGCCTGTCGCTGTACACAGCTCTGCCAGATGGAGCGTTCATCCACTGCGGGGTGTCAGACAAGGATCCGTTTTCGATGCTTTCATCAATCAAGTCGGTATAAGTGATGTAACCCGTATCAGTCGTGACAATCTGATTTCTGACCCAGACACCTTGATCATTGAGTGTGAAACCCGTGGCTTGCCTGTTTTTCGAACGCCTTCCTTGAATTTCCCCAAGGAATTTTTCCACCCCTTCAATGCCATTGCCCGATTCCGCCTCATTTCCTTCGCTCGAAACATCAATGGCTGACAGGACGGGAACGCTTGCGATACCGCTGTCTTCACCCGTGTCTTCTGTTTCTTCTATGTCTGCCTTGTCCACCACTTCCATTACCGGCGGTTCCATCACAACTACCGGAGCAAGCATTTTCTTGATGACATCCTGGTAGCTCAAGACCACTCCATCACTGAAACTGAAAGTTGAGTCTCGCCACGTCTCGTGATTTTTTATCAGAACGGCGTCACCTACTCCGTTAGCCAGCCGCAATACCAAACCCATTTCAATATCGATAATTTCAACTTTCAGATTATCCGCAAAAAAACCGGCTCCAAACTTCATGACATTGTTGCCACCGGCGTCTACAACTACATCAAGCCCATCACCGGCTCCGAAATAGTAAATATCATCCCCGTCCCTCGCTTCCAGGTAGTCGTTACCGGCTCCGCCCTCAAACACATTATTTCCTGAGTCACCGCGCAGGTAGTCCACACCCTCCCCGCCAAATAACGTGTCGTTTCCACCGCCGCCCAGCAACGTGTCATTGCCTGAACCACCGTCCAGATAATCTGCACCCTGTTCGCCTTCAGGCGTCTGCTCGTAGTCGCCAGACATCAAGTCATCGTCAGCACCGCCGTAAAGCGTGTCGGCGCCCAAGCCCCCCCAAAGGGTGTCGTTTCCGGCATCGCCTCGAACGAGGTCATCGTTGGTGCCGCCGGATGGCAGGTTTGGCTGGTCGCCATCCAGAGCATCAGCGCCCGGCCCGCCTATGAGTGTGTCGGAGCCACCCAAGCCTTGAAGCGTGTCGTCACCCATACCGCCATCAAGGAAATCATCACCGTGGTGGCGAATCGGATGGTCGTAGTAATCGCCAACCAGCTCGTCATTTCCTGCCCCACCAAACAGCAAATCATCAGCACCGCCGCCCCAAAGGGTGTCATCGCCCGCACCACCGTCCAGAAAGTCACGTCCGAAGAAATGGCTAGCGTCACCCGCCACACCATCCAATACCTCGTCATCCCCCTTCAGGACATCATTGCCGGGGCCGCCATACAAGACGTCGCTACCGCCGTTGCCAGCGAGAGCGTCGTCGCCACTGCCTCCCTCCAGCAGATCGTTGCCATGGTGCTTGCTTTGGAGTCCTCCGCCCCAATCAAGGTTGTCTCCGAACAATGTGTCATTGCCACTGCCACCCGTCAGGGTGTCATCGCCTCCGTCGCCGCCCAGCTGATCATCTTCAGTTCCGCCATCCAACACGTCCTCGCCCCAACCGCCCGTGAGAACATCTCTCCCGCCTTGGCCGTACAGAACGTCGTTGCCTCCTTCCAATGCATCTGTCACGGAGGATTTGTCGAAGGTGGTGCGCAAGCTGATGACGCCTTGGGCAAGAACGGCTTCATGTCGTTTATATTTCCAGTTTTGCTCCAGTACCCCAGTCGTATCGTCGCCGTGCAAGAAGTCATCACCCGCCCCCCCAGCCAGTGTGTCTCGACCGTTGCCACCGAGCAGCACGTCTCCAGAGGCAGTCCCCACCAGCAGATCATCGCCCTGCCCACCATCCAGCCAATCGCCACGACCGACCTTCCCCTTGGCGACACCATCAGCCAGAGCTTTTTCCAGGGTTGACTGTTTGTCTCCAAACAATCGATCGTTTCCAGCTTGTCCGAACAGTCGATCGGAGCCGCCAAGCCCAAGGAGGACGTCGTCTTTGGGCGATCCGTAAAGTGCGTCGGCCTTATTCCTCTGTTTTACATTTGGCAACAGCACAACGTTACCCAAGTCATCGTAGGAAAGCTGATCACCGGGAACATTGGGGTCCGTATCGGCGGCTCTCCAGTCACCCTGGATAACCAGATCGGGTGTTGAAAAGGTGTGGCCATCGAAGTCCGGGAGCTGAATACCCAGCATTCCCGGCCTGTAGTGCTTGATTACGATCAGATCGCTCTGGCCGTAGCGGATGTTCAGTGTGTTTTCCATGAGTTCTTCAATGAGCGTCAACGTTATGGATCGGTCTTGCGTGAACCATGTGTTGCTCAGAAGAGCACTGCGTTTGACGGCGGGAATCGGACGGTCATTTATCAATAACTGCCCATCAGCATTTGCATCGAAAATTTCATCGATTCCATCACCACTGTAAAACGTGTATCGGTCATTACCCTCGCCACCGGTCAGAGAATCGTTACCCTTGCCGCCGATCAAAACATCATCACCCGCCATCCCGTATAGCGCGTCATTGCCGTCGCCACCGCTTATCCAGTCGTTACCGCGAGCACCTTCGATAACGTCATTACCTGCCAGTCCACTGATCGAGTCATTGCCCGCACCGCCATACAGATGATCGGCATTTGTCGCGCCACCGAAAGATCGCCCTCCGTCGTCACCGAACATCACCAGTGGGTTGGATACGCCAGTGGTCATGGGCGCCTGTTTGCCCGATGCGATATCCGTGAAAGAAAATTTCTGCAGTGTGTTTTCTCCGAACGAACCATGGGTTCTGGATATCAACCGGGCCAACATGTCTGCACGATCCAAAATCCACTGTTCGGTAATAAAGCCTTTGCCAGTTGCTGGGTCATAAAGCTCCAGTTCGCGACCCGGGAAACCGTCCTCTCGCTCCATGACTATTTCACTGAGCTGTTTCAGGGAATTGCGCAAAGCCATACCAAGCGGCGTGTCCTGAATGGCGAGGCGTGCCCATCCTGTGGCGCTGCCATATTCGCCAATGGTTTTGGTAACAATGCTTTGGGATTGCGTCGGGGCAAACCCTGAGAAAAATGTGTAGGCGTTGGCCGCGAACGTTTGATCGGTTGTAGGCGTGGTATCAGAGCCGCCGTCGTATGTTCGTCTGAACATGTCAAAAAATGCATTTTTGCCATATCGCAATATCAGATCAACGATGGGAGAAATGGGTGTGCCTTTCACCACATACTGGATTAATGGGTTGGTGTTTCCACTGGCCATTGCAATTTTTATTTGCTCGGGCACTACGGAAAACACGCTCTCAAGCACATTGAGGCCAAAGTTATTGACCGCCGCGCGAAGGCCGACACTGTATGAGTCAATGGCAAATAGAATATTCTTGAAATCATCGAGTCTATTAACTTTAGCCAGTTCATGATTACCTTTGATTTCTGAACTGGGGTCGCCTGCGGAAATCAGTCTCCAGGTTTCATACGGGGGTTTGCCACCTAACAGGCTGAAACCGATGGTTCCAGACCAACCTGCATTACGGCTTGTAGCGGTATCGTCCGTTCCAATATCATCAAATAAAACCCGTCCAATAGCACTCGCATCGATGGCGGCAATCTGGCTTATTGAAGGTACGGTCCATGGAGCCAAATCATACTCAACTGATCCATTAGCCAGAGTATTCATGAAATTTACAGCGACCTGATTAGAGGACTTCTGCATTTCCGAATCAGTAAACCTTTTACTTGATCTAAGCTCTCCTTGGCGCATGGTATAGGCACGAATCAAAGCAGAGTAAGCACCCTGCCCACCATTGGCATCAATTGCCACATCAAGCCAAAGCCTCGCGCTTTTCAAAACATCAACCACATCTTTTTCGGAGAAAATATCCTCAGAAATTTTTTCGCCAATGATTTTGGATAAAACCCGATAAAAATTAGCACAATTTCGCCCCTGCTCCGCAGAGGCTTTATACCTTTGAGCATCCTGATCAAACCACATCCCCTCAGAAATACTAGCAGCCTGTAGCACCATTGACTTTTGTAAGTCATCAAAAACATAACTCATAGTTACTTCCCTGTAATTATGGCGCGTGAAAGATAGTCACTAACAAATTTAATCGCCTCAGGCGCACCTCGTAACGAACTTGTGTCCAGCCCGATACGTCCGATCCCACCTGCAAAATCAAAACTGTAGAGCTCGACTGTGCAGTAGGTCTGTAACTCTCCAAAATCCAGATTTTCCAATTGTTCTTTATTAAACTTCAACAAGTCCAGCCTGCCCAAACCAGCCGCCTTAATCTTGTCGCCAGGATAATTCAATCCATCACAATCTATCGTCCTAGGTGTTCCGTCATGCCGACGCCAATCACGCATAACAAATGTGGTAACGGAAAAGGCATTCTTGAAATGAGGCGGGGGAGCATTAAGCCAAAGTTCTAATCCTGGATAATTTTTCAGTACCACAATCAGATCATCCGGCCAGTCTGTATGTCGATACCCCATCCTGTGCGGCTCAGTGCGTCCCGTCCGGGTAGAAAGAATGGCCGCGACCTGAAAGTATCCCCACCCGGCAGGTGGTTCTATCCCGCTCATCTCATACTCCGTACGAAGTTCCGTTCCCGTCCACCAAAACGAACCTTCAAGAATATCGGCAATGCACGATCCGTCACTCTTCAATGTCGATCCGAAGTGGAACCCGGGTATCCGGGTCCGATCGAGCAAACTCCCGCCCTTGATAGGAACCCGCTCCATACCGGCGAGCTTTTTGCTGCAGTCCCCTTGCTCCTTTTGGTAAATCGCCCTGCGCTCTGCTGCTTCCTCCCATTCGATATAAAAATTCACAACCCAATAACACATCAGCAGAATCAGACCGTACTTCACCAAGACCTTGATTTTTTTTAAAGCATCCTTGCGTGAAACTTTGAACATTTCAAATCTCCATTTCAAAATAACGAAACACGCCAATTAAAACCGACCCGCCACTGCATCTTCAAAAATCTGAAAGTAACCTTTCAAGCCATTATCTATAGAGAACCGGTTTGCTGTTCTCTTCGCCGCGTTTCTGAGATCATCGAGTTCTTTGAAACACCTTAATCCCCCACACACTTTGGCCGCTATAGCTTCACCATCAAAAAAATCGACAATAAAACCATTAACCCCATCGACAACAACTTCAGTGACCGGGGCTGTGTCAGAGCCGATCACCACACAGTTAGACGCCATGGCCTCCAACAACGACCAAGACAGAACAAACGGATAAGTCAGGTATACATGCACCTTCGAAAGCTCCAGGACCGCTCTATATTTCTGGTAAGGCAGCCTCCCGGCAAAATGCACTTTTGAAGTATCGCAATCCACCTCCGACAACATTCGCTCTCGCCAATTCTTGAAACCGACAGGCCTGCTTCCATAGCTGACGTCATCTCCGCCGACGATGACTATTTGTGCGGTTGGACATTGGGCTTGAATATGGGGAATGGATCTCATGAATACATGAAATCCACGATAGGGTTCGAGGTTTCTGGCGACGTACGTCACGATGGGTTGACACGTTTTAATCACCACGCCATTGGGCAGTGTTACTGCCTCAACTTTTTCTGCATGCAGTGTTTGAATCACTCCCTCATGAATGACACGAATTTTGGGCTGATAGGCTTGAGGAAAAAGACTACGCTGCCACTGTGTAGGCGCAATTCCAACATCACACTGTTCAATATTCAGAAGATGCATGGAGTTCAAGACTCTTAATCGTGATGATGCATCCCACGCACCGGCAAATTCTCGATCAAAACCAGAGTCCGCTCCCTGTGCACGATAATAATATTCACAGAAATGAATCAGGGGCACATTCGGGTACACGTCTTTGACGAATAGCGATTCACCCCATCCTGGATGAGCAAGAATAATATCGGGTCGATATCCCTCACGCTTAAGCTTCTTCAGCAGTTCGAAAACACTTTGCCCATCTCGCACAGCCACTTCATAACCACGCAAGTATGGATGACCAATATTGAAGTCAATTCTTGAAGACCGATACTGACGCAGTTCTATACCAACGACACCCGGTGCCGTATCACGCCCAATCGCAAGTACTTTTATCCGCCTGCGAAGCGCTTCCAATACGACGTGACGAAATTGACCGGGGAAATTCTGATGAATAACAAGTAAATTCATACGTGAAGACTTCCATGTTTATACAACTCCGCAAAATTGAGTTCCTCCAACATCAATGGGTTTTAATAAACGCTATCAAACATTAAGAAATAAAACTGTAGGAACCTTCCGAGAGCTTCCTAGGAGATGTAGCTATCCATGCACTTTTCAGCAGGCACAAAAAAAGCGGCGCTCAATGCGCCGCTTTTTGGTTTGCGGATGATTACCAGCGACCGCCTCGCCCGTCGTGGTCGCCGCGGTTACCGTGATGATCGCGTCCACCACGGTCACGATCCCAACCACCACGGTGACCGTCCCAATGGCCACGATCATTGTCGTGCCAGCGACGGCTTTCGTAGTAGCGTGGCGCTGGCTGGTAGTAGCGCGGCGCCGAGTAGTAACGCGGAGCCGGTTGGTAGTAACGCGGGGCCGCCTGGTAATAGCGAGGGGCCGAGTAGTAGGTGCTGCCACCGCTGTAATACGTGCCGCCAGTGTTGTAGTACGCGGGAGCGGGTGACGTGTAGACCTCCGAGCTGTAGTAACTGTCTGCGTAGGAGTAAGGAGCGCAACCGGCAACGGAAAACATCATCGCAGCAAGTAGAAGAATTCGTCGATACATGGCGGCCTCCTGGACCGCGGGTAGCCGCACCAGCGACGCTGGCAGGCATCAGTCGTTTATTCGATGACTGACGAATTATCTGACAGCGTTTTCCGAATCTGGTGCGCTTTCGTAACAAGTTGAAACATGTGATTGATGAAATCCTGTTCATTTGGAAAACGCTGTCATTCAGCCGCCGATCAGTGGTGCCCACCGTGATAGCCGCCGCCGTGGTAACCGCGTCCATAACCGCCGCGATAGCCGTGACCGCCGTAGTAATAGTGCCCGCCACCGTAGTAGCGCGGGCCGTAATAACCGCCGTAGTAATACGGTGAGTAATAGCCGGGATAGTAGTAAGTGGCAGGGTAAGCATCGTAAGGACCGGCGTAGTAATAACACCCGGACAGCCCCAAGCCGAGCACCGCTCCCAGCAGCACCCGGCGCAACAGTTTTGAAGTACTCATGACGGCCTCCTGAAAGACCAGCGGCCACAGCAAGACAGCGCAGCCGACACAGTTTTGACTGTCAGGTCCGGGGCAAGTGCCGGGCGCGGAAAGGCTTCAGATCAGCGGCGCCAGTCACACTGCCCACCTGTGGGAGCGAGCCTGCTCGCGAAGGAAGAAGGAGCGTCAGACGACATTTACGTTGGCTGACCCACCGCTTTCGCGAGCAGGCTCGCTCCCACAGTTAGCCTAAGTAATGTCCGGGAATACATCGGTGCCACCACCGTACATGCTCATGACACCTTGCATACCCTGCTGTCTCGGGCCGATCATGCGATGTAACGGGCCAAGCAAACCGGCCGTAACCGCACCTGCGTGGAAATGCCTCACCCGACTTATGCCTGATTCCGACACTAAACCCGACCTCTGCCCGGCCTGCGGCGCACGCAATGATTGCAGCCTTGCCGACCCGCGAACCGCTGACCGAGCCTGCTGGTGCTACGGCGTGAGCATTGATCCTGCAGTCCTCGAGGCGCTGCCAGCGGCGCTGCGCGACAAATCCTGTCTGTGCCCGCGCTGCGCGCAGGTCGAGGCGCAGCTGCAAGCAGCAGCGCGGCCGATCACGTAAGATGCGCGGCCCTTTGTCCGCCGATTTCTGACCATGCGCGTCGACCGTTTCCTCAGCAACCTGCCCCGCTATAACCGTCAGCAGGTTCGCCTGTTGCTGGTGGAAAAGCGCGTGCGGATCGACGGAAAAGTCGTCAGCGACCCGCACAGCGAAGTGCTGGAGTTCAGCCGCGTCGAAGTCGATGAGCAGGTACTGCAAGTCGGTAAACCGGCGCGCTACTTCATGCTGCACAAACCGCTTGGCTGCGTCAGTGCGACCCGCGATCCGCAGCACCCGACCGTGCTCGATCTGATCCATGAACCGGACAAGGACGACCTGCACATCGCCGGGCGTCTGGACTTCAACACCACCGGGCTGATGCTGATCACCAACGATGGCAGCTGGTCACGGCGTCTGACCCAGCCACAGACCAAACTGCCAAAAGTCTATTACGTCGAAACCGAACAGGAGATCGGGCCGCAATACGCGGTCACGTTTGCCGAGGGCCTCTACTTCGCCTTCGAAAACCTGACCACACAACCGGCGCAACTCGAAGTGCTGGGCCCGAGAGCGGCGCGCCTCAGTATCGTCGAGGGTCGCTACCATCAGGTAAAACGCATGTTTGGTCACTTCAACAACAAAGTCATGCGCCTTCACCGCGAATCCATGGGCGCGCTGTCGCTCGATAACGCGCTAAAACCGGGCGAGTACCGCGCTTTGCGCACCGAAGAGATTCATTTGTTCTAAGCCGGCGACCGCTCAGCAGAAGTTGTCGAACAATTTACCAACGGCACTTGCGCGATCCCCATCCCACTGCTTGAATCAGGACGTCGGCCAAATTGTGACCGATTAGTCACAACATACATCCAAGAAACTTTTTGCCGGTCGTCAGCCCTCTGGGTTGCGCCTCAGCCGGCAGACTGCCCGCCAATAACAACACCCGTCGACCGCAGTCATGGATCGACATGGGCCAAGCAAATTCCAGGCGTATGCCTACCTGTCACAAAGCTCGTGCAATCTCTATTTGCGCGCATACCCGCTTGCTTGCCAGGAGTCTTATGACATGAGGCCAGAAATCGCTGTGCTGGATATACAGGGTCAGTATCGGGTTTACACGGAGTTCTATCGCGCAGACGCCGCAGAAAAGACCATCATCCTGGTCAACGGCTCGATGGCCACGACTGCGTCGTTTGCTCAAACCGTGAAAAATCTGCACCCGCAATTCAACGTGGTTTGCTATGACCAGCCCTACGCGGGCAGGTCGAAAATTCACAACCGTCACGAGAAACATCTGACCAAGGAAGTCGAAGGGCAGATCCTGCTGGAGCTGATCGATCACTTCAGCGCAGAACATGTGCTGTCATTTTCCTGGGGCGGCGCGGCGACCCTGGTCGCCTTGGCCCACCAGCCCCGGCGCATTGAAAAAGCCGTGATCAGCTCGTTCTCGCCAGTGATCAACGCACACATGCTTGATTACCTGGAGCGCGGTGTCGACTACCTTGGCCAGCGCGATGGCGATCGGGTCGGGCACCTGGTCAACAACACGATTGGCAAACACCTGCCGTCACTGTTCAAGCGCTTCAACTATCGCCACGTCAGCAGCCTGGCCGAGCACGAATACGGGCAGATGCACTTTCACATCAACGACGTGTTGCACAGCGATCGTCAGTGCTATTTGAATGCGGCGAAGAAGATCAATGTGCCGGTGCTGTTCCTCAACGGCGAATGGGATGAATACACCGCCGCCGAAGACGCCCGGATATTCGGCAACCACGTGGCGCACAGCACCTTCACCACGCTGCAGGCTACTGGGCACTTCCTCGACATGGAGCACAAGGCTGCGTGCCGCGATAGCCAGAACGCCCTGCTTGGCTTCCTGAAACCGTCACAGCAAACGAGCCGAACGCGTTATGCGTTCGTTCAGGATCACCATGCACTGGCCATTTGAAAAAGTGTCGTCGCGAGCGGGTCTGTGGGGCTGAAAAACCAGTATCGATGGCCCTGCAGATTTGCCCGCGAATGACCGTTTTCAATGCTGTAACGCGCTGCGAGGAAAAGAAAAACTTCAAATTCGCGCCCGACTCTGGTACAAAGTCAGCCGCTCTGAGCGGGTATAGTTTAGTGGCAAAACGAAAGCTTCCCAAGCTTTAGTTGAGGGTTCGATTCCCTCTACCCGCTCCACTCAATCAGGTCTCACGTCGTGGTTATGACGGGGGATGCAGGAACAGAAAAAACCGGCCTACAAGGCCGGTTTTTTTGTGTCCGGGATTTGTGGGAACGCACCAGGAATGATGATTCCTCCTGACTCGAACCTCTCCTCAACCAAATTTGAATAATTCCATTTTTCTGTGGATTATTGCGATTTTCAAAAGATAAGCCACAATAATCAGGAATAGTGAATGGATGACAAATTCCTGGATAAATCCAGAATTACCGGATTTAAAGTAGCTTTTGAGGTGTAAGACCCATTATGTTGGATTTAAGCCTTAGCAAGCCAAGTGAGATCGTCAAGCGGATCTGTGAACGTCTACGCACTGACCGGCTCGCTCTGGAAATGACACAGGCGGATGTGGCTGCACGTGCCGGCATCGGAACCAACACGGTGTCCAATCTGGAAGCCGGGCGTAATGTAGGTTTCGAAAATCTGGTGCGCGTCGCCATGGTACTGGGACGCAGCAAGGAACTCGAAAATCTGTTCCTGCCAAAGCTTGAAACTCTGGATGACATCCTGCGCTACGAAAACAGCGCCAAGCGTCAACGCATCAAAAGGAAATCCGAAAATGCTTGAGCGAGTGGACGTCTACTACGAGGGCTGGGGTGAACATTGGCAGTGGGGCACGCTGGCTTCCACCACAGCTCTGACCGGCCGGCCGCTGGTGGTGTTTGAGTACAGCGACGAAGCGAAAAAAAGAGGACTCGAACTTTCGTCCCTGAAACTTCCTTTACAAGGCGCAAAATTAAGCCGGGATTTCCCGCAACATCAGCTGGGATTGCCAGGCCCCGTCTATGACTCGCTGCCCGACGGTTGGGGCATGCTGCTGATGGATCGTCTATTCAAACGTCGCGGCCTGAATCCTGCACGCATCGGCCCCTTGGAGCGACTGGCCTACATTGGCAACAATGCCATGGGAGCCATGTCGTTCAAGCCTGTGGCGCCTGAGGTGCAGGAACCGCAGATGCATGTTCCCATTGAATTGCTTGCATCCGAAGTGCAGCAAGTGCTCAAAGGTGAAGGGGGTGAGCTTCTTCAGAAGTTGTTGCTGGTGGGAGGATTTCCGCAAGGTGCCAGACCAAAAGCTCTGGTCTATCGCGATCCTGATACCGGGACGTTCACCACTGCCGCCACTCCGGATTTTGAAGCATGGCTGGTGAAGTTCCCGGCCCGGCACGAACACCCCGAAGTGTGCGCTATCGAAATGGTCTATGCCGAGTGCTTGCGCCTCTGCGGCATTCAAACACCAGACACGCAATACTTCAGTCTGTCAGACGAAATGGCTGCCTTCGCCAGCAAACGCTTTGATCGACAGGACGGGCTGCGCGTCCCCATGCAAAGTCTCGCAGCTTTCACCGGAGCAGATTTTCGATCCCCTGGAGCATTGGACTACGTCAACTTCCTGCGCGCGACGCACAGATGCACCAATGATGTACGAGAAAAAGCTCGAGCGTTCGAGCGAGCTGTATTCAACGTTGCGTTCCACAATCGAGACGATCACCCCAAAAATTTTGCCTACACCATGTCACGAACTGGCGACTGGAAATTAGCGCCGGCCTACGATGTGACCTTTTGCGAGGGGCCGGGTGGTTATCACCAGATGGATGTGATGGGCGAAGCGTTGGAAATCGACCGAAAAGCCATGCTCGGTCTTGCAGAAGAAGCGGAAGTGGGCGCCCATGATGCCGGAATAATCATTGACCGCTTTTGCGACGTATCCAGTCAATTCTCGACTGTGGCAAATGATCTTTATCCTGACGTGATCACTCAGGAAACCCTGCGTACCATTCAAAGCCGAATTGATCACAACATCAAGTTGTTGCGATGACTGCATATCCTTGCAAATCACACTTTTTGAAACCCTGAAGATTTTTCCGACATTACAGATCCACAACACACCGACGGTTCTCACCATCCCCACGACCCGCTAGCATTTCCCCATCACCCACCACCCTCCCCTGCGCGGCCATCGACGAATACGCGTTCTCACTTTCGAGGGACTCCATGGCGCGGCCACTGTGCCGCTGGCGAGCGAACTTAAAAGAGCACTTCCCCATGACGCAAAACATCTACGACGACCCCGAATTTTTCCACAGCTACAGCCAGATGAACCGCTCCATCGGTGGTCTCGATGCCGCGCCGGAATGGCCGGCACTCATGGCGTTGCTGCCATCGATGCACGACTTGAATGTGGTCGACCTCGGCTGCGGCTATGGCTGGTTCAGCCGCTGGGCCAGTGAGCACGGCGCCGCTCAGGTGCTGGGGCTGGATGTCTCGGAAAAAATGCTCGAGCGTGCGCGCGAAACCACTACGGCGGCGAACATCCGCTATGAGCGCGCCGACCTTGAGCATCTCGACCTGCCGGTCTGCCGTTTCGATCTGGCCTACAGTTCGCTGGCACTGCACTACATCAAGGATCTGCCAGGGCTGTTCGCTCATCTGTACGCGGCGTTGAAACCGGGTTCGCATTTTGTGTTCTCCATCGAGCATCCGATCTTCATGGCCCCACGCAATCCGGGCTGGCTGGTCGACGGCGATGGCCACAAGCGCTGGCCGCTGGACAGTTATCAGATGGAAGGCGAGCGGGTGACCCACTGGCTGGCGGACGGGGTGATCAAGCAGCACCGCACGATGGGCACGCTGTTGAATGCGTTGATCGCGGCAGGTTTTGCCATCCGCCATGTCAACGAATGGGGGCCGAGCGATGCAGAGGTGGCCGCGCAACCGGCGCTGGCTGAAGAGCGGGAGCGGCCGATGATGATGCTGGTGGCGGTGCAGCGCTGATCTGATCTGAACAAACAATATGCGGCGAGGGGATTTATCCCCGATGGGTGCGCAGCACCCGCTTAAAGGGTCTGCTGCGCAGTCCATCGGGGATAAATCCCCTCACTACAGGTGGCTGAAGGCTGGCTTCAGCGAGTCGCGACGATAAACAACCGCGGAAATGGCAACAGCACCGAGCCATCCGGCAACGCCGGATAGGCCTTGGCCACCGCCGCCAGATACTGCTGCAGGTATTGCGCCCGCTCCTCTTCAGTCAGCGGGTTCAAGAACGGAATCAAGCCGCTGCCCTTGAACCACTCCACCACACCCGCCGCGCCGTCTGCGAGTTGATGGTGATAGGTGGTGCGCCACACATCTACCCGCGAACAGTGTGGACGCAACATCGAGAAGTAATCGCTGGCACTCGCCATGTCGGTGCGTTGCCCGGCGGCGCCAGCCAGTTTGGCGGCCCATGGGCCATTGGCGGCGACTTCGCGCATCAGCCGATGGGAAGGCTCGTTGAGGTTGTCCGGCATCTGGATCGCCAGGCTGCCTCCGTCCGACAGCTTACCCGCCAACGCCGGCAGCAACGTCGCGTGATCCGGCACCCATTGCAGAACGGCATTGGCGAAGATCACATCGAACGGCCCTTGATCCGCCCAGCTATCGATTTCCGCGACTTCGAACCGCACGTCAGGCAAGCGCTTGCGCGCCGCGTCAATCATGTCCGCCGAGCTGTCCAGAGCACTGACCTGCGCCTGCGCAAAACGCTGCACCAGCAGCTCGGTGGAGTTACCCGGGCCGCAACCGATATCGACCACCGATCGCGCCTGAACCGTGGGAATCGCCGCCAGCAGATCACGGGCCGGGCGGGTGCGTTCATCTTCAAAAGCGACGTATTGTCTGGCGGACCAACTCATTGCGTTCTCCTGTCGGGACATTCCAGCGGTTCGTCACCATACAGGCAGCGCTGCGGGCAGTTCCAGAGAGGCTTATTGCCAAGAGTGTCTGGTTGCTCGCAATGATTGGCAGGTTTCAGTTGTAAGTAGAATTTTCATCGCATCCCGGATGTCTGAATTTCATGCTCTCCCAATAAGGAACACCGCAATGAAATTCGCCAAAATCTCCCAGACCCTGGCCCTTTGGGCCGGCAGCCCGAAAACGTTCATGGGCGCGTTGATCCTGATTTTTCTGTGGGGGTTGAGTGGGCCGATTTTTGATTTCAATGACACCTGGCAACTGATCATCAACACCTCGACCACGATCATCACCTTTCTGATGGTATTCCTGATCCAGAACACGCAAAACCGCGATACCGACATCCTGCACCTGAAACTTGATGAGTTGCTGCGGGTGAACAAGGAAGCACAGAACGCGATGCTCGGGTTGGAATCGCTGGATCTCAAACAACTGGAGGCGCTGCGCAAGCATTACCGCAGCCTGGGGGAAAGCGAGGTGTTCGATCTTGAGGGTCTGGGGGAGAAGAGCAAGCCGAAGCAGGATTTGAATGACTGCTGAAACCGTTGCTGGCAGGTCAAATTTTGCGGCGAGAGAGTTTCAGTAGCCCTGAAGAGGTCTGCTACGCAGCCCGGCGGGAGCAAGCTCCCTCGCCACAGACATTGGTTAAATCCGAACTCAGCGGCTGGCTTGCAGCGCCCGGGCCATTTGCAGATGGCTTTGCAGTTTTGGCAGTGTCTCGTCGGCAAACGCCTTGATTTCCGGCACATCGGTCGACTGCGCTTCCTGCTGGATCTGCTGGATGGCCTCTTCGGTCGCTTTCACTTGGCTGGCGGCGTAGGCCTGGTCGAAGGTTTCACCGTCCTTGACCTGCGGGATCATGCTCTTGGCCTTGTCGGCGATTTCTTCACGGGGTGCAACC
Organism: Pseudomonas sp. m6p; assembly: GCF_055760375.1. NCBI lineage: Bacteria > Pseudomonadati > Pseudomonadota > Gammaproteobacteria > Pseudomonadales > Pseudomonadaceae > Pseudomonas > Pseudomonas sp. m6p. The sequence goes on along the minus strand of NZ_CM147084.1, from coordinate 659,836 downwards.
GGCAGATCGAGTTTCTTGGCGATCTTCGCCAGATGCTGGTTGGCCGTGGTGCGGTCATTGATCACCACGATGGTGTAATCCTTGACCTCTTTGGATTCGGATTTCTGGTGCGCCAGACGGCTGGCTTCGATGTCGGCCATGCCTTTGGCAGAAGCATCGTTGATGAAGTCGGCAGGCGACTGGGCGAATGCCGTGCCAGCGAACAAACCCAACAGGGTGGCAACACTTAAATGACGTATCTGCGTGGCCATCCGGCTCATGGTCGCGCCCTCCTATCTCTGCAAATTCAAGCGGGGGCTTGCGCCCCCGCCTCTCAATCAAAACAACCTCGCCGACTACTTCGACTTCTGAGCTGGCTTGCGGCCCATTTCGGCTTTCGCAGGCTCTTTATCGACTGTCGTGGTGGTGGTTTTCCCACCTTTGCGACCGGCTTCAGAGGCCTTCGTTCGATCGTTGGCGAAGTTTCCCGAGTTGGAGTTTCTTGAATTAGGCATGATTCTCTTCCTCTTGGTGTTGATCGTTGACGAGCAGGTGCCCGCCTAGATTGAGAATTGCCAGGCTGCCAAAGGTTTAGAAAAGTTGCCCGCGCCGCGACGAACGGCGCGCACCGGTTCAGATATCAACCAGCCGATGATTGAGGCGTTTGGCGGCGTACATCGCCTGGTCGGCATGCCGGAACAGTTGCTGCTCCTCGCTGCCATGTTCGGGATAACGAGCCACGCCAATGCTAGGCTCGATGTGCAGGTTGTGACCGTCCAGCCGCATGGGTTGCACAAGCACCTGGCGGATTTTTTCGGCCACGCTATCGGCGTCTTCAGCGGCGTGGATACTGTGCAGCAGCACCACGAATTCGTCGCCACCAATACGCGCCACGGTATCGGTATCGCGTACGCAGCCCTTGAGCCGACTCGCCACGGTTTGCAACAGCATGTCGCCGACCGCGTGGCCGAAGGTGTCGTTGACCTGTTTGAAGCGATCCAGATCAACGTACAGCAACGCCATGTTTCCCGACGCGTCCCGGGCGCCGGCCAGTGCGGCCTTGAGACGGTCTTTGAGTAATCCGCGATTGGGCAACTGGGTCAATTGATCGTACTGCGCCATGCGCTTGAGCCGCGCGTACAGTTGCTGGCGCTCGATGGCAGTGGCGACCTGGGCGCAGACGTATTGCAGCAGTTCCTTGTCCTGTTCGGTGTAACGTTCGCCGCCGGGCAGGCTTTTGACGATCAACGCACCGATGGTGCCGTTTTTCGAATTCAGCGGCACACCGAGCCAGCACGGTGAATCCTGCCCTGCCACCAGCGCCGCGAAATCGGATGAGGCGTCGGGGTTGTCGGGCGTCAGCAGAATCGGCTGACCGCTGCGGATGACTTGCGCGCACAAACGCCCGGTGACGGTGCCCGGTTGCTCGGGCTGCGATTCGTGGTCATCAACGTGATAGGGGAAATTCAGCTGCGCACAGTGCTCGTCGTACAGCGCCACGGAAAAATTCAGCGCCGGCAGCCATTCGCCGATGATCAAGTGAATGCGTTTGAACAGCGCCAGCAAGTCTTCGGCGACATGCGCCGCTTCAGAAATCGCATACAGCGCAGCCTGACGCGATTCCGCCTGCTTGCGCTCGGTGATGTCGCGGGCCACGGCGATGCGCAGCTGATCGACCTCCGACCAGCGCGCCGACCACAGTATGTTCGCGATGCGTCCGTCCTTGCGCACGTAGCGGTTTTCAAAGTTATGTTTCGGTTCACCGCCCATGATGTCACTGGCCGCTGCCAACGTGCGCTGGCGGTCCGCCGGATGCACCAGCTCGATCATCGGCCGGCCGATCAACTCGTCAGGCGTATAACCGAAAATGCGCTCGCAGGCGGCACTGACAAAAACGAAACGGCCCTGCCTGTCCACCGCACAGACGGCATCCAGCAACAGGTCCATATAACTCGCCAACGGCGCGGAGTTTCGGCTTTCCATGGTTCAGCGTGGGTGTCCGGACAATGCAGCACTGTTCAACCATCCTTGCCCTTGATCAAGCATCCCTGCACACAATTTCAAGCCTTGTTCGGCAGCAATCCCGGTAGTGCGTGCACCAGTGCGTTTATGGCAAAACCGATGAACATCACGCCACATAAACGCGTGATCATCAGCTCGTGGCGCTGATACAGCGTGCGTACGCGGCGGGCGCCAACCACGCCGATCAGAATAGCGTAGGCCAGCAAACCGCCAAGGAAGCTCAGGGCGATCAGCGCCGGCAGCATCGACCAGTTGAGCAGTTCGGCACGACTCGACAGCAACGCGGTAAACGTCGCCACCGCCACCGGGTAGGCCTTGGGATTGGTCAAACCAAACAGGATTCCGTGCCAGAACGGCTGACGCGCAGCGCCCTGCGGCTGATCATCGCTGCGCCGCTGGGCGCGCACTGCGCGCCAGCCAAGCCAGAACAGGTACACGCCGCTGAGTACGCCGAGCACGTCAAAAGCCGTGCTGCCGATTTCCCGGGCGCCGACGATGGCGATCAGCGCGGTACTGCACCAGACCACATCACCAAGCAAATGCCCGCAAAGAAACCCCGCCCCGGCCCGACGGCCATGTGCCGCGCCGATGCCGAACACCGCCAGAACGCCCGGCCCGGGTGTGATGCCGTAAATGAAACCAGAGGCCAGAACGGCCATTAGCAGCGATGGAGTCATGAAAAACCTGCTGTCGCCAGTACAAATGATGGCCAGTCTATATCAGCCTGCGACGCCTGATCATGACTCGTCGTAAAAACGCATCCCCGAGTACGGTTTCAAGCGACAGGCTGCCAGTCGCGAGGCCAAATTGCCGACGTGCGCTTCGAGCTTGTGGCCATCAGGATCAAGGAAGTAGAACGAAGCACCTTCGCTGCGGTTGTCACGCCACTCTCGCACGTTAGCCGCTTTTAGCGTTTGCACGAACAACGAAAAATTCGCCTCAGCCAGGCTGAACGCGTAATGCGTGTAGTCGACGGACGGCTCGCCGCGGCGCTGCGCATCCAGCGCCAGGCACAACCACAGCCCCGGCAGCGACAGATAGGCGCCGGCGTCCCACGTGGCTTCTACACGCAGATTCAGCACGTCACGGTAGAACGCCAGACTGCGCGGCAAGTCGCTGACGGCAAGGGTCAGGTGATTGAGGCCAGTGAGCATCGGGATCAGTAACCTCTGAGGTCTTCGGGGACGGCGTACTGCTGGCCATCGTACGTCAGGGTGACCTGCTTTTTCTTCAACTCGGTGGTTTTCGATACGCACTGATTGCCAGATTGGGTGTTTTTCATTTTGCTGCCACTGGTGGTGACGATCAGATCGGCAAAACCATGGTGAATCGCAGGCCCGGTCTCGACGGTGCGGCGGATTTTTCGGTTATAGCCCTCACACTTGCTGGTGAATTCACCGTGGTTCTTGTACACCACCAGCCCTTCGAGCACCGGACGCAGTTCGTCCCCCTCACGCACATACAGCGCCAGATCGGTTTTTTCGTAGGGGATGGCGTGGGAACTGTGCGCGAATTTCGCCCGCAGCCCAAAAGCCCGGACGTCCGGGGTCAAACGGTAGCGCGCCGTATCGATGCGTACATCCTCCAGACGCACGGCATCGGAGTTGTACGCGCCCGGTTTATGGTAAGTGGCAATGGGTTTGGCGTTGCTCGCATTGAGGAGCGCCAGCTCCAGATCGAACACCCCGGCATCGTCGCCACCGGAGTCGGCGAGGTAGGTGGATTTGACCGAAATCGCCTGACTCGGAAATGCCGGCCAGACGTTGCAACGCGACATGGATTTGCCGTCGAAACTCTTGGTGGTGCAGGCTGCGTGGGCGTGGGGGGTGATGGCCAGGAATGCACAAGCCAGGATGAAGGTGTTTCTGCAGATCATTTTTCTTCCTTGATAAAGTCTTGTGCGCAACCGTTAGACGAATGGCGGGCCGGGGCAAGTATGACGCTGTAGTATGTTGCACTACAAACCACTACACCGAGACCACCATGTCCGTCATGTCTTTGCGGCTTCCCGACGAAATTGCCGATACGCTGGCTAACCTCGCCAAAGCGACCGGGCGCAGCAAGTCCTATCTGGCAGTCGATGCATTGCGCGAGTACCTGGCCCGTGAAGCCTGGCAAATTGAAGAAATTCAAAAAGCGCTGGACGAAGCCGATGCCGGTGATTTCGCTTCTGCCGATGATGTCAGGGCGATCGCCAACAAATGGAATGCCAATGCGCGTTGAGTGGCTGCGTACTGCACTAAGGAATCTCGATGACGAAGCCGCCTACATCGCGATTGAAAATCCGCAGGCGGCCTCTGAGTTTGTTCAAGCCATTCTCGACTCCGTCGATCAGCTTGCTCGCTTTCCCGCCTCCGGACGCGAGGGACGTTTGCCCGGAACCAGAGAATGGGCGCTCCCTGATCGCCCCTATTTGATTCCTTACCGCGTTCGTCAGGGCCGGCTTCAGGTTCTGTGCGTTTTCCATACTCGCAGGCTTCCTCCCCGCACTTGGTAGCACATTCTCAATCGCAGATCCCGGATCGATCTATCCCCTCCTCAATCCGGCGATTCAACCAGTTCAACGCCTGATCCCCACCCCGGCGCTTATGCCACGCCAGCACAAAGGTGAACGGCGCAATCTCGAACGGTGGCGGCAGCACAATCAATTGCTGTTGATCAATGTCGCGCACGCTGCGTGACGACACCGTGAGAATCAAATCCGTGCCGCTGATCACCTGCGGCGCGACGCTCCAGTGCGGCAGGCTGATGGCGACGCGGCGGCGTTCGCGCAATGCCGTCAGGGCCCGTTCGATTTCCGGGGTACCGCTGCCACGCATTTCCAGCAAGACGTGCGGGCGCGACAGATAGGTCGGCAAATCCAGTACGCCGTCGGCCGGCAAGCGGCGGCGATCCAGCAGGCAGACGTAGCGTTCTTCAAACAGCACGCTGCTGCGCAATTCGTTGGGCATTTCCGGGAACACCCCGGCGGCCACGTCGATGTCGCCGTTGAGCACACCGTCGAGCATGCCTTCGCGGCTGGCGTGGCTGATCTGCAGGTCGATGCCCGGTGCCTCGCGGCGCAAGGTGCGGATCAGTCCAGGCAGGATGATGGCCGCGCCGTAGTCGGACATCGCCACGCGAAAGGTCCGCCGCGCAGTGGCCGGATCGAACGTGTTCGGCGCCAGCAGTGATTGCACCTGGGCCAGCGCTTCGGCCAGTGGCGCGACCAGTTCCAGCGCCCGCGCCGTGGGCACCAGCGTCGAACCGGCGCGCACCAGCAGCGGATCGCCCAGCACGTCGCGCAGACGCGCCAGCGCATGGCTGACCGCCGGTTGACTCAGGTGTAGCCGCTCGGCGGCGCGGGTGACGTGTTGCTCGCTGAGCAAGGCATCGAGGATCACCAGCAGGTTGAGATCGATACGGCGCAGATCATTCATCTTGTGCATGCTCTGGATGACAAAACGGAATTTAAATCTGCGCGACGAATACTCTAGAGTCCAGCAAAACCTGTTGGAGTGTGATCATGAGTACGTTGCAGTGGGCCGGCCTGTTGCTGCTGGCCGCGTTTGCCGGGGCGGTGGTGCCGTTTCAAAGTGCGATCAACAGCAATCTGGCGCGGAGCCTCGGCCATCCGCTGTGGGCAACCCTGGCCTCGTTGCTGGTCAGTGTGTTGGTGTTGTTGCCGGTGATTCTGGCGTTGCGCCTGCCGCTGCCGTCGCTGGGTTTTATCAGCAAGGCGCCGTTGTGGATGTGGGCTGGCGGTGCGTTCGGCGTGTGCTTTGTGGCGCTGGCGGTGATGTTGTTACCGAAGCTCGGCGCGTCGGGGTTTGTTGCGCTGGCGTTGGCCGGGCAGGTGATTGCGTCGATGGTGCTGGATCACTTCGGGTTGTTTGGGCTGGTGGAGAAACAGCTGACGGCGTCGCGGGTGTTGGGCGCGTTGCTGCTGATCGGCGGGGTGGTGTTGATTCAGTTTGGTGGGGTGTTTGAGCGGAATGTGGCAGCGGTTGGCTGATCTGAGAGCTCATGGTTTTGTGGTGTTGACGAGTCAGTCTTGGCGAGCAGGCTCGCTCCCACAGTGATCGCATTTCAACTGTGGGAGCGAGCCTGCTCGCGAAGGGGCCAGTGAGCTCTGCTGAACATATCAGGACGGCGCCTCTCAAAACGCGTTACGGAAAATCTCCTCGATCTGCCGCTGATCCGCCGCCCGTGGGTTGGTCAGGCCGCACGCGTCTTTCAGTGCGTTGGTGGCAAGCACCGGGATGTCGCTGAGCTTGGCGCCGAGTTCGCGCAGGCCGCCAGGAATATCGACATCCCTGGCCAAACAGCGGATCGCATTGATCGCCGCCTGAGCGCCCTCCTCCGCGCTGAAACCACGAATGTCCGCGCCCATGGCGTGGGCGACGTCAGTCAGGCGCTCGGCACAGACCAGTGCGTTGAACGTCTGCACATGCGGCAACAACACCGCGTTGCACACGCCGTGAGGCAGATCGTAGAAACCGCCCAACTGGTGCGCCATCGCATGCACGTAGCCGAGCGATGCGTTGTTGAACGCCATCCCGGCGAGGAACTGCGCGTAAGCCATGTTCTCCCGCGCCGCGAGGTCGCTGCCGTCCCGCACGGCCAGGCGCAGGTTGTTGCTGATCAGGGTCATGGCCTTCAGCGCACAGGCATCGGTGATCGGGTTGGCGGCGGTCGAAACGTAAGCTTCGATGGCGTGGGTCAGCGCGTCCATGCCGGTGGCGGCAGTCAGGCTTTTCGGCATGGCGACCATCAGCGCCGGGTCGTTGACTGACAGCAACGGCGTCACGTTGCGATCGACAATGGCCATTTTCACATGACGCGATTCGTCGGTGATGATGCAGAAACGGGTCATCTCGCTGGCGGTGCCGGCGGTGGTGTTGATGGCGATCAGTGGCAACTGCGGCTTGCTCGATTGATCGACGCCTTCGTAGTCGCGGATCTGCCCGCCGTTGGTCGCACACAGGGCGATGCCCTTGGCGCAGTCATGGGGCGAGCCGCCGCCCAGCGACACCACGCAATCGCAACGACTGTCCTTGAGCAACGCCAGCCCGGATTCGACGTTGGCGATGCTCGGGTTCGGTTTGGCGCCATCGAAGATCACCGAGTCGATGTCCTGCATCGCCAGCTTCTCGGCGACCATGGTCGCCACGCCAGCCTTGGCCAGCCCCGCGTCGGTGACGATCAGCGCCTTGCGAAACCCATAGTTGCGGATCGCAACCATGGCCTCGTCGAGGCATCCATTGCCCATGATGTTTACGGCTGGAATGAAAAAGGTGCTGCTCATGCGCGTCTCCTGACTGGGGCCGAATCGACTGCTCCGATCCGGCGGATGTGCACAGGATCGACTGATCGGTCACAGCCGATGTTGATCTGGCTCAACGCCCGCTCGTGATAAAGTCGCCGTCCATCCGCCCTTTGTTTTGAGACTGCCCACGCAATGACCGATTTTCTGGATGTCGACGCCACCCTCGAAGACTGGAGCGCCCTGCGTGCCACCACTGACTTCAACGGTCTGTTGGTGGGCAATGGCGCCAGTCGCGCGGTGTGGGACGACTTCGGCTACGACTCGCTGTTCGAAAACGCGCGCACGGTGGAAGAGAAACCGCTGAGCCCGTCGGAGCTGAGCGTGTTCGATGCGATGCAGACGCGCAGCTTCGAGCAGGTGCTCGGTGCACTGAAAACCACCAGTCGGGTCAACAAGGCGCTGGCCGTCAGCTCGGCGGCACCGCGCAATCGCTATTACGCGATCAAGGAAGCACTGATCAATACCGTGCACGCCGTACACATTCCGTGGCGGCTGGTACAGGCCTCGACCCTGGTCACGCTCAATGAGGAACTGGCGCGCTACCGCACGGTATTCACCACCAACTACGACCTGCTCAACCACTGGGCGATCCAGCACCGCAGCGAGGCCATCGACGACCTGTTCAACGGCCCCGACGCCAGTTTCGATCTGAGCGCAAGCGCCAGCACCAAACCGCGTCTGCTGTACCTGCACGGCGGTCTGCATCTGGTGCGCAACCAGGACGGCACCGCGCGCAAACTGACCTCGACCGAGGGCACCCTGCTCGGCAGTTTCGCGATCAACAATACGATCAAGACGCTGGACGACGTGCCGCTGTTCGTCACCGAAGGGCCGAGCGCGGACAAGCTCAAGACCATCCGCAGTTCGGATTATCTGTCGTTCTGTTATGAACAGTTATTGGGGCACGCGGATAACCTGTGCATCTTCGGTCATGCCTTGGGCGAGCAGGATGCGCACATCGTGCGGGCGCTGCGCCTGGCGAAACCGGCAAGCGTGGCGATCTCGATCTATCCGCGCAGTGCGGCGTTCATTCAGCATCAGAAGCGCCATTACGTGAAGGTGTTCGAGGGCACCGGGATCGAGTTGCGGTTTTTTGATGCGAAGACGCATGCGTTGGGCAATGCGAAGCTTTCGGTGCCGGTCGAGGTTTAAAGCAAGATCAAAAGATCGCAGCCTGCGGCAGCTCCTACACAGATCGGCGTAGGAGCTGCCGCAGGCTGCGATCTTTTGATTTTAAGGTTCATTCTTCGCTGCTGTGCACCACCACCAGCAACTGCGCCTGCACCTCGCCCACCGATCTGATCCGGTGCGGCTTCTGCGCATTGAAGTGCAGCGCATCGCCACGCTCCAGCAGCACCCGTTCGTTCATGAAATCCACTTCCACCTGCCCTTCGTGGACGAACAGAAACTCCTCGCCCAAGTGCTCCTTGAAGGTCTTGTCGGTGAATTCGCGCGGCGGGTAGATGATGAATGGCAGCAGGTTGCGCTCGCTGACCTGATGCGCCAGCACCGCATATCCCGGACTCTGATCGTTGGCTGCCAGTGACTGGCGTTCGTGGCTGCGTACCAGGCTATAGCTGTCGAGGCTGACGTTGTCTTCGGAGAACAATTCCTCGACCTTCACGTTCAGTGCCTTCGCCAGTTTCAGCGCGGCCGCAATCGACGGGGTGTTCAGCCCGCGCTCGACCTTCGACAGATAACTCTTGGTCATGCCGGATTTTTCCGCCAGCGCCTCAAGTGTCACGCCAAGTTTTTTTCTCAACAATTTCAAACGGATAGACATGCGTAGCAGTTATTCCATCAAGGAAACGACGATTGATGCTTGCTTATGACACTTTGTGTCATATAGGCTCTTTAGTGTCATTTGCAATCACCCAAAGGACACAGACATGGCCAAGACATTAGCACTACCTAAAGAACAACTGGTCAAGCAAGCGCTGACCCAAATGCAAAAAAGCCTGGCGGATAATACGTGGACTGACCGGCAAAAGCTGGCGCTGACCTGCCGGATCCTGTTCGAGAACGGTCACGACTCCGGTCTGGCCGGACAGATCACCGCTCGCGGCCCGCAACCGGGGACCTATTACACTCAACAACTGGGCCTGGGTTTCGATGAAATCACCGCGAGCAATCTGCTGCTGGTCAACGAAGACCTGGAAGTGCTCGAAGGCCACGGCATGGCCAACCCGGCCAATCGTTTCCACAGCTGGGTCTACCGCGCCCGGCCGGACGTGAACTGCATCATCCACACCCACCCGACCCACATTGCTGCATTGTCGATGCTGGAAGTGCCGCTGCAGATTTCCCACATGGACCTGTGCCCGCTGTACGACGACTGCGCATTTCTCGAAGGCTGGCCAGGCGTGCCAGTGGGCAACGAAGAAGGCGAACTGATCGCCGGTGCACTGGGCGACAAGCGCGCGATTCTACTGTCGCACCACGGCCAACTGTCGACCGGCAGCACGATCGAAGAAGCCTGTGTCATCGCCCAACTGATCGAGCGCGCCGCCAAACTGCAGCTGCTGGCGATGGCCGCCGGCACGATCAAACCGATCATTCCGGCGCTGGGGCGCGAGGCCCATGACTGGGTGTCGAAACCCAAACGCCACGCCGCTGCTTTCAACTACTACGCCCGGCAGAACCTGCGCCAACACGCCGATTGCCTGAACTGATTTCAGCTTTTCCCGGAGACTCATCATGTCCAATATTCACGGCATCATCGGTTACACCATCACCCCGTTCAGCGCCAACGGCGAAGGCCTCGATCTGCCGGCCCTCGGCCAATCCATCGATCGCCTGATCGACAGCGGCGTTCACGCCATCGCCCCGCTGGGCAGCACCGGCGAAGGCGCCTATCTGAGCGACGCCGAATGGGATCAAGTCGCCGAGTTCAGCATCCAGCACGTCGCCAAACGGGTGCCGACCATCGTCAGCGTGTCCGATCTGACCACCGCCAAAGCCGTACGCCGCGCGCGCTTCGCCGAAGCGCATGGCGCCGACGTGGTGATGGTGCTGCCGGCCTCGTACTGGAAGCTCACAGAAGCGGAAATCCTCGCCCATTACCGCGCCATCGGCGACAGCATCGGCGTGCCGATCATGCTCTACAACAACCCGGCCACCAGCGGCACCGACATGTCGGTCGAGCTGATCCTGCGCATCGTCAATGCGGTGGAAAACGTGACCATGGTCAAGGAGAGCACTGGCGACATTCAGCGTATGCACAAGCTGCAATTGTTCGGTGAAGGTCAGGTGCCGTTCTACAACGGTTGCAATCCGCTGGCGCTGGAGGCGTTTGCCGCCGGGGCCAAAGGCTGGTGCACCGCCGCGCCAAACCTGATCCCACAGCTGAATCTGGATCTGTATGCGGCTGCGCTGGCCGGTGATCTGGAACGCGCACGCGAGCTGTTCTATCGCCAGTTGCCGCTGCTGGATTTCATCCTCAAGGGCGGTTTGCCAGCGACGATCAAGGCCGGACTGCGGGAGACGGGGCTGGAGGTTGGTGATCCGCGCTTGCCGGTGTTTCCGTTGAGCGAGGCGGGACAAACGCAGCTGCAAACCATCCTGAAAACCCTGCGCTGATCTCAGGCAAAACAAAAATCCTTGTAGGAGCTGTCGAGTGAAACGAGGCTGCGATCTTGTGATCCTGCTCTTTACCATCAAGATCAAAAGATCGCAGCGTACCGCAGCTCCTACAGAGGGATGTTCCAGGTTCAGAGCACCGGCAGGGTCTTGTCCTTGATCACTTTGCTCGGCCCGTTGGCCTTGACGCTGGCGATGCCTTTGGCGCACGCGGTGTCGTTGGAGTAGGACTCGCTGCTGCCGATGATCTGGTGGTTGGCGGCTTTGAGGTTGAAGTAAGGATGACCATCCTTGGTGGTCTTTTTCTCGTAGCGTTCATCCAGCGGGCTGTTGGTCTGCACCGAAGCAATACCGCTGTCGGCTGCCGCACGAGTGGTGTAGAGCTCGCTGGTGAGAATGGTTTCGGCGTTGGCGGCTTTCAGCACAAACCTGAACTGGCCGTTGCTGCTTTTGCTCACTTCGTACCATCCGGACATGCTCGATTCTCCTTGGCGGTTGAAAGGTTTTGCGCCAATGAGTAAAGACCAGCCCAAGATTTCTGTCGCCTGTAATGGCCTCTTCGCGAGCAAGCTCGCTCCCACAGTAGATCTCCAGTGATCACAAAAATAGGTGAGCACTCGGCAATCAATGTGGGAGCGAGCCTGCTCGCGAAGGCGTCACCCCGGTGTTGGCTATTTCACCACTGCTCGCACTACCGACAACTGCGGCTCCGTCACCCGCCGCTGACTCAGATAGCGCGTACAACTCACCCGCAGGAACGAAGCAAAATTCACCACCTCGCCGCGATAATCCATCACCTCCTCATACAGCTTGGCGATCAACTGGTTGGTGGTCATGCCATCGACTTCGGCGATTTCGCTGAGGATGTCCCAGAACTGGTTTTCCAGGCGCAGCGTCGTCACCACGCCGCAGATACGCAGTGAGCGCGAGCGGGATTCGTAGAGAATCGGGTCGGCCTTGACGTAGAGCTCGCACATCGGCGAATCCTCGTTACAGGGTGATTTGGGTGCCGAGCAGGCCGAGGAAACCGGCCAGCCAGTTCGGATGCGCCGGCCAGGCCGGTGCCGTGGCCAGATTGCCTTGAACGTGGCCGTCGGTCACCGGGATATCGATGAACGTGCCACCGGCCAGCCGTACTTCCGGGGCGCAGGCCGGATAGGCGCTGCATTCGCGCCCTTCGAGAACGCCCGCTACCGCCAACAGCTGCGCGCCGTGGCAGACCGCGGCAATCGGCTTTCCAGCCTTGTCGAAGGCGCGCACCAGCTCCAGGACTTTTTCGTTCAGGCGCAGGTATTCCGGCGCTCGTCCGCCGGGGATCAGCAACGCGTCGTAATCGGCCTCGGCGACCTTGGCGAAGTCGAAGTTGAGGGCGAACAGGTGCCCGGGTTTCTCGCTGTAGGTCTGGTCGCCTTCGAAGTCATGGATCGCGGTGCGTACGGTCTTGCCGGCGGCCTTGTCCGGGCACACGGCGTGCACGGTGTGGCCGACCATCTGCAGGGCCTGGAACGGCACCATCACTTCGTAGTCTTCGACGTAATCGCCGACCAGCATCAGGATTTTTTTCGCGGCCATGGGGAGGACTCCTCTGGAAATGGGCTTGCAGGAGTCTTCAAGGTAGACCTTATCCGTTTGGGCGGGTAACAACCGGCTACTACGACCTGTCCCCTGTAGGAGCTGCCGAAGGCTGCGATCTTTTGATCTTGCTGTTAAAAGCGAGGATCAAAAGATCGCAGCCTTCGGCAGCTCCTACAGGGGTTACCGCGAACTGTATGGATAACTCTGTGCCTAGCTGTAACAGCCCGGACTCCACGGTTTATGGCTAGATGAAGTCACTTCCCTGTCACCTTCAATTCTGGTCACTCACATGTCCTCACGCGAAAACACCGGCATGGCCCTCGGCCTGCTCGGGGTTGTGATTTTCAGCCTGACCCTGCCCTTCACCCGGATCGTGGTGCAGGAACTGCATCCGCTGCTCAATGGCTTGGGCCGTGCGCTGTTCGCGGCGATTCCGGCGGCGGCGCTGTTGCTGTGGCGACGCGAGAAGTGGCCGAGCTGGCAGCAGATCAAAGGCCTGAGCCTGGTGATCGCCGGGGTGATTCTCGGCTTCCCGGTGCTGTGGGCGTGGGCCATGCAAACCTTGCCGGCGTCTCACGGCGCGCTGGTCAACGGTTTGCAACCGCTGTGTGTGGCGCTATATGCGGCGTGGCTGTCCCATGAACGCCCGTCGAAAGCCTTCTGGGCCTGCGCCGCACTGGGCAGTGCGCTGGTGCTCGGTTACGCGTTGTACACCGGGGCCGGCAGCATTCAGGCCGGCGACTTGCTGATGCTCGGCGCGATTGCCGTGGGTGGTCTGGGCTATGCCGAGGGTGGCCGGTTGGCCAAGGAAATGGGCGGCTGGCAGGTGATCTGCTGGGCGCTGGTGCTGTCGACGCCGCTGCTGATCGGCCCGGTGTTGTACCTGGCGCTGCAGCATCATGGCGCGGTGTCAGCCAAGACCTGGTGGGCGTTCGGCTACGTGGCGCTGTTCTCGCAGTTTCTCGGCTTTTTCGCCTGGTACGCCGGGCTGGCGATGGGCGGGATTGCGCGAGTCAGTCAGATCCAGTTGTTGCAGATCTTCTTCACCATCGCGTTTTCGGCGCTGTTCTTTGGGGAACATGTGGAACCGATTACCTGGGTGTTTGCCTGCGGGGTCATCGCGACGGTGATGCTCGGGCGCAAGACCGCTGTGCGTCCTGCCCAACCGGCCACTGCATGACCACCGCCCCTCGAATGACGAGCGCATGCCCCTGTAGGAGCTGCGGCACGCTGCGATCTTTTGACGTTGCCTTTAAAGATCAAAAGATCGCAGCGTGCCGCAGCTCCTACAGGGTTTCGTGTCGGATCAGTATCGGGTGTCAGGCGAGGAAGCCGTCGGCGCGCAGCAGGGTTTCCAGACAGTGTTCGCTGATGTAGTAGAAGTCCTTGAGTTCCTGAATCTTCACCAGCAGCCGGGCCGGGTCCGCCGGCTCGGCGCGTTTCACCGCGAGAATCATCTTGTTCTTGTTGGTGTGTTCCAGCGAGATGAATTCGAACACTTTGGTCTCGTAACCGCAGGCTTCGAGGAACAGTGCACGCAGGCTGTCGGTGACCATTTCCGCCTGTTGGCCCAGGTGCAGACCGTATTGCAGCATCGGCTTGAGCAGCGCCGGGCTCTGGATCTGCAGGCGAATCTGTTTGTGGCAGCACGGCGAGCACATGATGATCGACGCGCCGGAACGGATGCCGGTGTGAATCGCGTAGTCGGTGGCGATGTCGCACGCATGCAAGGCAATCATCACGTCCAGTTCGCTCGGCGCCACGCTGCGCACGTCACCGCACTTGAACACCAGGCCCGGGTGTTCCAGTTTCGCCGCGGCGGCGTTGCACAGGTTGACCATCTCCTCGCGCAGCTCGACGCCGGTGACGTCACCCTCGGCCTTCAGCGTGTTGCGCAAGTAATCGTGAATCGCGAACGTCAGGTAGCCCTTGCCCGAACCGAAATCCGCGACTCGCACCGGTTTGTCCAGCGCCAGCGGTGACGAGGTCAGCGCGTGGCTGAAGACTTCGATGAACTTGTTGATCTGCTTCCACTTGCGCGACATCGCCGGGATCAGCTCATGCTGCGCGTTGGTCACGCCCAGGTCCTTGAGGAACGGTCGGCTCAGGTCCAGAAAACGGTTTTTCTCGCGGTTGTGCTCGGCGGACGGCGCTTCACGCAATTGCTGAGGTTTGCTCTTGAACAGTGAACTCTTGCCCTTTTTGCTGTATTCGAGCTGGGCTTCGTCGGTCACAGTCAGCAAATGCGCATTCTTGAACGCCGCCGGCAACAGCTCGGCAATCACCGCCACACCTTCGCTCAGCGGCAGGTTCTTGGTGATGTCACGGGTCTTGTAGCGATAGACAAACGACAGGTGTGGCTGCGCCTTGACCGTCACCGCTTTGATGATGATCCGCTGCAGCTCCGCCTCTTCGCCCACGTATTTGGCCAGCACCAGTTTGATGAAGCCGTTCTGTTCGAGGCTGGTTTGCAGCAGCTCGATGAACTGGGCGTGGTGATCGGGCACCGGTTTGGCAGACGGCGCGGATGGGGCGTTAACGGACATGAACAAGCAGCCTCGGGCGGGGCGAAACGGGAATGGCGGGTATTTTAGGGGGGATGGCGGTTGGGGACACGTTCTTATTTACCCAACGGCAAAATCCATGACACCCAACCTTGTGGCGAGGGGATTTATCCCCGACAGGGCGCGACGCTGCCCTTTATGTCCGGCCAGTCAAATCAGATGCACATTTTTTGCGACTGCTGCGCAGCCGATCGGGGATAAATCCCCTCGCCACATGACTGACTCAACCCAACACAATCAAACGATTGGGCAATTCATTCCTCACCTGCGTCACCGGCACATGCACCTTGAGCAACTCACCGCAGGCCTCGATGCAGGTGATGAACCCCTCAAGCGTGCGTCCCTGCCGCACCTGCTCGGTGAACGCGGCGACAATCGCGTCCCAGCTCTTGTTGTCCAGCCGCCGGGAAATCCCCTCGTCCACCAGAATCTCCACGTAACGTTCGGCCTCGCAGACAAAGATCAGCATCCCCGTACTGCCGACGGTGTGGTGCAGGTTCTGTTCGAGAAACTGGCGCCGTGCCAGGTTCGATGCGCGCCAGTGCCGCACGCGACGCGGGATCAGGTGGGTGGTGACTTTCGGCAGACGAAACAGCAGGCACAGGACGATAAACAGCCCCCATTGCACCAGCAACAGGCTGCGCATGGTCAGCCAGCCAGTCAGGTAATGGACGATGCCCGGCACCAGCAACGCCAGCAGGCTGGCCCACAGCAACGGGATGTATGCGTAGTCATCGGCGCGCGCCGCCAGCACCGTTACCAGTTCGGCGTCGGTGTCGCGCTCGACCCGGGCGATCGCCTCGGCGACTTTGCGTTGTTCGTGTTCGGTCAGTAATGCCATGTCGAAAAGTGCCTGATCATTATTGTTGTGTGTTCACCAGCCGCCGGACGATCCGCCGCCGCCAAAACTGCCCCCGCCGCCGCTGAAGCCCCCGCCTCCACCGCCACCGCCAAATCCACCACCGCCGAAACCGCCCCCGCCTCCGGAGCCGCCACGGCCGGCGGGAAGGATACCGAGCATCTGGCAGACAAACACGGTCAGGATGAACAACACCACCAGAAAAACGAACAACAGCGGATGACGCGAGACAAAATCGTTTTGCGGGTCACCGCTCGACTCGTACACCGTCGATGGTTCGTCCAGCGGATTGCCGCCGAGCACCACCAGCATCGCCGCGACGCCATCGCTGATGCCCTTGCTGAAATTGCCGGCCTTGAACGCCGGGGTGATCACTTGATGAATGATCACCGAACTCTGTGCATCGGTCAGCCGATCTTCCAGCCCGTAACCGACTTCGATGCGCAGCTTGCGCTCGTCCCGGGCGACGATCAGCAGCGCGCCGTTGTTCTTGTCCTTCTGGCCGATGCCCCAATGCCGGCCCAGTTGGACGCCGTAGTCTTCGATGGTGGTGCCCTGCAGATCGGGCACCGTGACCACCACCAGTTGCTCGCCGGTCGCCTGCTCATGCGCCTGCAACTGCTGGCTCAACTGGGCGCGCACCGACGGCTCGAGCATCTGCGCCTCGTCCACCACTCGCCCGCTCAGCGCCGGGAATGTCAACTCGGCCCGGGCGCTGACGGCGAACAGCCACAGCATCAGCACCAGGCCTATCTTCAACACACGCATGAATAACCTCGGGTCAGAACTTTACTTCCGGGGCCTTTTCCGCGCCGGGGGTGGTGGCTTCGAAGGTTTCGCGAATCGGCAGGTCGCTGTACATCACGCTATGCCAGAGGCGCCCGGGAAACGTGCGGATCTCGGTGTTGTATTTCTGCACCGCCAGAATGAAATCGCGCCGCGCCACGGCAATCCGGTTTTCCGTACCTTCGAGCTGCGACTGCAAGGCGAGGAAGTTCTGGTTGGCTTTCAGGTCGGGATAACGCTCGGACACCACCATCAGCCGGCTCAGGGCACCGCTCAACTGATCCTGTGCCTGCTGGAACTGCTTGAGTTTTTCCGGGTTGTCGAGGGTGCTGGCATCGACTTGGATCGACGTCGCCTTGGCCCGCGCCTCGACCACGGCAGTCAGGGTCGCTTCCTCATGCTTGGCGTAGCCTCTGACGGTTTCCACCAGGTTGGGGATCAGGTCGGCACGGCGCTGATACTGGTTCTGGACCTGGCCCCAAGCGGCTTTCGCCTGTTCGTCGAGGGTCGGGATATTGTTGATGCCACATGCGGTCAACAAAGTGGCAAGCACCAGCAACGTGGCGACCTGCAGACGCGAGCGGTAGGTTGGACTGACATTCATCAAAGTGATGCTCCCTGGCGTATTTCATAAAAAACCGACCGTGAAACCTTCTGCATCGGCGGTTGGGGCATAATCGGCCGCGCCACTGGATTGCAACGGGCCGATG
This sequence comes from Pseudomonas sp. m6p, assembly GCF_055760375.1. Lineage (NCBI taxonomy): Bacteria > Pseudomonadati > Pseudomonadota > Gammaproteobacteria > Pseudomonadales > Pseudomonadaceae > Pseudomonas > Pseudomonas sp. m6p. Next base: position 642,454 of record NZ_CM147084.1, on the reverse strand, counting down.
GGCTAAAAAGAGGCCCTGCGCAAACGCTGCCGACGGTCGGCGGGCGTTTTTGGCTCGGTCATTTTGAGCCTGCACCCGAACAACAATAGTCGCTCCCTAACTTTTGGCTGGCCGGCATTGCATTGCCGTTTGGGCCCTCGAGAAAAATATTCATGAAGAAGCTGTGTTTGCTGGGCCTGTTCGTCAGCCTGGCCAGTCATCAAGTATTGGCCGCCACGACCCCGGTACCCCTGGAAAACAAGGACGCGTTCATCAGCAATCTGATGAAGCAAATGACCCTCGATGAAAAGATCGGCCAGTTGCGCCTGATCAGCATCGGCCCGGAAATGCCCCGCGAGTTGATCCGCAAAGAGATCGCCGCCGGCAACATCGGCGGTACGTTCAACTCGATCACCCGCCCGGAAAACCGTCCGATGCAGGACGCGGCAATGCGCAGTCGCCTGAAGATTCCGATGTTTTTTGCGTACGACGTGATCCACGGTCACCGTACGATTTTCCCGATTCCGCTGGCCCTGGCGTCGAGCTGGGACATGGACGCTATCGGCCAGTCCGGGCGCGTTGCCGCCAAGGAAGCTGCGGCCGACAGCCTCGACATCACCTTCGCGCCGATGGTCGACATCTCCCGCGATCCGCGCTGGGGCCGCAGCTCCGAGGGTTTCGGTGAAGACACCTATCTGACTTCGCGCATCGCCAAAGTGATGGTCAAGGCCTATCAGGGCGGTACCCCGAGCGCCGCCGACAGCATAATGGCCAGCGTCAAGCACTTTGCCCTGTACGGCGCGGTCGAGGGCGGTCGTGACTACAACACCGTGGACATGAGCCCGGTGAAGATGTACCAGGACTACCTGCCGCCCTACCGCGCCGCGATTGACGCCGGCGCCGGTGGCGTGATGGTCGCGCTGAACTCGATCAACGGCATCCCGGCCACCGCCAACACCTGGCTGATGAACGACCTGCTGCGCAAGGACTGGGGCTTCAAGGGCCTGGCCGTCAGCGACCACGGCGCGATCTTCGAACTGATCAAACACGGCGTGGCCGCCGACGGTCGCGAAGCGGCGAAGCTGGCGATCAAGGCCGGCATCGACATGAGCATGAACGACACCCTGTACGGCAAAGAGCTGCCGGGGCTGCTCAAGTCCGGCGAGATCGAACAGAAAGACATCGACAACGCGGTGCGCGAAGTGCTCGCCGCCAAGTACGACATGGGCCTGTTCAAAGACCCGTACCTGCGCATCGGCAAGGCCGAGGATGATCCGGCCGACACCTACGCCGAAAGCCGTCTGCACCGCGCCGAAGCCCGTGACGTGGCACGTCGCAGCCTGGTGTTGCTGAAGAACCAGAACGACACCCTGCCGCTGAAGAAAGACGCAAAAGTCATGCTGGTCGGTCCATTGGCCAAGGCGCCGATCGACATGATGGGCAGTTGGGCGGCGGCCGGTAAGCCGGCACAATCGGTGACCCTGTTCGACGGCATGAGCTCGGTGATTGGTGACAAGGCCAACCTGATCTACGCCCGTGGCGCCAACATCACCAGCGACAAGAAAGTGCTGGATTACCTGAATTTCCTCAACTTCGACGCCCCGGAAGTGGTCGATGATCCACGCCCGGCCAATGTGCTGATCGACGAAGCGGTGAAGGCCGCCAAGGACGCTGACGTGATCGTCGCCGCCGTTGGCGAATCCCGTGGCATGTCCCACGAGTCCTCCAGCCGCACCGACCTGAACATCCCGGAAAACCAGCGCGAGTTGATCCGTGCCCTGAAAGCCACCGGCAAACCGCTGGTACTGGTGCTGATGAACGGCCGTCCGCTGACTATTCTCGAAGAGAACCAGTCGGCTGATGCGATTCTGGAAACCTGGTTCAGCGGCACCGAGGGCGGCAACGCCATCGCCGACGTGCTGTTTGGCGACTACAACCCGTCGGGCAAACTGCCGGTGACCTTCCCGCGTTCCGTGGGCCAGATCCCGACCTACTACAACCACCTGAGCATTGGCCGGCCGTTCACGCCGGGCAAACCGGGCAACTACACCTCGCAGTATTTCGATGACACCACGGGCCCACTGTTCCCGTTCGGTTACGGCTTGAGCTACACCCAATTCGCCCTGAGCGACATGGCGCTGTCGTCAACCACGCTGAACGCCACCGGCAAGCTCGACGCCAGTGTCACCCTGAAAAACACCGGCAAACGTGACGGCGAAACCGTGGTGCAGCTGTACATTCAGGACGTCACCGGCTCGATGATTCGCCCGGTGAAAGAACTGAAGAACTTCCAGAAAGTCATGCTCAAGGCCGGCGAACAGAAAGTCGTGCACTTCACCATCACCGAGGATGACCTGAAGTTCTACAACGCCCAGCTCAAGTACGCGGCTGAGCCTGGCAAGTTCAACGTGCAGATCGGCCTGGATTCGCAGGATGTGACGCAGCAGAGCTTTGAGTTGCTGTAACCGTTAAAAGCAAAAGATCGCAGCCTTCGGCAGCTCCTACATTGGGAGGGTGTGCACCCTGTAGGAGCTGCCGCAGGCTGCGATCTTTTGATCTTGCTTTTGCCTTATCCGCGTCTGTCGAGAATATTGACCACCAGCCGATCCACCCAGCCCCAGATCCGCTGCTTCACCCGCCGCCACAGCGGCCGGCGCTGCCACTCCTCCAGACTGACCTGCTGACTCAGGCCGAAGTCCTTCTCGAAACTCTGCACCACCGCTGCCGTCAACGACGGATCCAGTGCCTCCAGATTCGCCTCCAGATTGAAGCGCAGATTCCAGTGATCGAAGTTGCACGAACCGATGCTCACCCACTCGTCCACCAGGACCATTTTCAGGTGCAGGAAGCACGGCTGATATTCGAAGATCTGCACCCCGGCCTTGAGCAGGCGCGGGTAGTAGCGATGCCCGGCGTAACGCACCGACGGGTGATCGGTGCGCGGCCCGGTGAGCAGTAGCCGGACGTCGACACCGCGAGCAGCAGCCTTGCGCAGCGAGCGGCGGATTTTCCAGGTCGGCAGGAAATACGGGGTGGCCATCCAGATGCGCTTCTGCCCGCTGTTCAGTGCACGAAACAGCGACTGCAGAATGTCGCGATGCTGGCGGGCATCGGCATAGGCCACACGGCCCATGCCCTCGCCCATGTCCGGAACCTTGGGCAAGCGTGGCAGGCCGACATGCGCCGACGGTTTCCAGGCCCGGCGATGGCGGTTGGCGATCCATTGGCGGTCGAACAGCACTTGCCAGTCGAGCACCAGCGGACCACTGATTTCCACCATCACTTCATGCCATTCGCTGCTGTCTTGCCCCGGCGTCCAGAACTCATCGGTGACACCCGTGCCGCCGACCACCGCCAGACGCTGATCGACCAGCAACAGTTTGCGATGATCGCGATAAAAGTTGCCGACCCAACGCCGCCAGCTCAGGCGATTGTAAAAACGCAGTTCGACCCCGGCCTTGATCAGGCGCTGACGCAGGTGCAGGGTAAACGCGAGGCTGCCGTAGTCATCGAACAGGCAGCGTACCCGCACCCCGCGCTCGGCGGCCTGCACCAGCGCCTGCACCACGGCTTCGGCGCAGGCGCCCGCCTCCACCAGATACAACTCGAGTTCGACCTGTTCTTCGGCGCGGGCAATTTCCACCAGCATGCGCGGGAAGAATTGCGGGCCGTCAATCAACAGTTCGAAGCGGTTGCCGTCCCGCCACGGGAACACCGCGCCGCGCATGTCAGCGCGCCGTGAAAATCAGCACCGCACCCACCGGCACCGACAGACTGATGGCCGACAGGCCAGCGAGGTTACGCAGGGTTTCCAGGCCCGGCACCAGATCGAAATCCTCGGCATTGATCACCAGCGGCTCCAGGGTCACCACTTGAAACCGCCGGTCATCGAGGCGGGTTGCCAGCAACTGCGCCGGGTATTCATGTTGCTTGCCGTGCAGGTTGACGGTCAGTGGCAAACGCAATTCCAGCTGCGCGCCGGGGGCCAGATCGTTGATCGGGCGCAGGTCGATCCGGGTGCTGATGGTCGCTTCGGGGAATTGCTCGATCTGGAACAGCTCCTTGCGCATGCGCTCGTCGCGCAACGGGATGCCGCTGTTGATCGAATCCAGCTCGACTTCGACTTCAGCGCGGCCATCCGGATCGACCTTGCCGTGCAGCACCAGAAAGCGCTGTACTTCGGAAATGTGGGCGTTTTTCGTGCTGACGAACGACAGCCGCGACGACTCACCGTCCAGATACCAATTGGCCTGCGCCGGCAGCGCGGCGGCGGCCAGCAGCAGACTGGCGAAGGCTTTATAGAGGGAGCGGTTGAACATTGAATACTCGTGGGGGCGATAAACCTGCACGAACCTTAACCGCCCATAGGTTTATTGCAAACATCAAGATCAAAAGATCGCAGCCTGCGGCAGCTCCTACAAGGAATGCAAAACCTGTAGGAGCTGCCGCAGGCTGCGATCTTTCAAGGCTGTAAACGACAGCCTTGTCGTTCACCCAGCCACTGCGCGCGGTTGCTGCGGCCCATGCCACTGACGGTGACGATTTTGCTCGCGCTGTCATCGGTAAAACCGCTGGTCGGCAGCCACTGTTTCACATAACCCCGGCAATATTCAGCCTCGTTGTTCATCACGTAGCGACACGAGCAATATTCCTTGGCCGTGTACGCACTGATGATGTCGGGGAACGCCCACAGATTGTCGCGTTCGAGCCAGATCCAGCCGAGCAGCACGATCAGCGCCAGCAGCAACACCCGCTTCAACAGCTTCATGGCTGCACCGCCTTGAGCACGCGTTTGAGCAATTCGTTGTGGCGATAGCTGCCGTCGCGATCATCGGCGTAACGCACGATCAGCAGTTTCTCGCTGGGGATTACATACAGCGCCTGCCCCCAATGACCGAGGGCGGCGAAGGTGTCGGGCGGCGCGTCGGGCCATGGCGCGACGGCGCCATCCGCCGGGCGATTGAGCCACCACTGGCCGCCGGGCACCGCTTCGTCCTGATGCGCCTTGTAGGCGGTAAAAGCAGTTCGGTTGAAGGCCACCCAATCCTTGGGCAGTAATTGCCGGTCGCGCCAACGTCCGTCGCGCAGCATCAACAGGCCAACCCGCGCCAGATCACGGGCGGTGAGATACGCGTAAGAGGACGCGACAAACGTGCCGCCGGCATCGGTTTCCCACACGGCATGGCGAATGCCCAACGGCTCGAACAGCGCCGTCCACGGATAGTCGGGATAACGCTCGGGGCCGACCATGTTCTTCAGCGCCGCCGCCAGCAGATTGCTGTCACCACTGGAATAACGGAACGCCTGCCCCGGCGGCGCGTAGGCGTCGTGATCGGCGGTGAACGCGGGCATGTCGCGCTGCCCACGGGTGTAGAGCATCGCCACCACCGAGGATTTCAGCGGGGCGTATTCGTAATCCTCCTGCCAGTCCAGACCGGAAGCCCAGTGCAGCAGGTCGGCCATGGTGATCGCCGGGTGTTTTTCCAACGCCGGATAAAATTTTGAAACGGGATCATCCAGTTTGAACAAGCCTTCGCCATACGCCACGCCAAGCACCGTGGCCATCAGACTCTTGCTGATCGACCAGGTCAGGTGCGGGGTTTCGGCACGGGTCGGACCGGCATAGCGTTCGTAGATAACCTGACCGTCGCGAATGACCAGCAAGGCGTCGGTGCGGATGCCCTGGCGGGTGTCGTCGTCGCGGGGTGGGAAGGCGTAGGCCTCTAATGCCTCGACTGCTGCGCCACTGTTTTTTGCGCCCGTTGGCCATTGTTCATCCGGCCATTGCTCGGCCTGGACCGTGAAGCTGATCAGCAGCAGGAACAGGGACAGGCCTTTGATCATGGAAAAATCTCAACGGACGGGTGCAAGGATCATGGCCCAGAAAAATGACAATCTCCCGATCACTGTAGGAGCTGCCGCAGGCTGCGATCTTTTGATTGTGCATTTAAAGATCAAAAGATCGCAGCCTGCGGCAGCTCCTACAGCGGAATGTGCAGGGCTTTGGCCAAGCGCTTGGCCCGCGCGGCGGCCGCCAATTGCATCACCGACTGATCACGCTGCCACATCTGCGCCCACTCCGGGTTGCCCTCGGCCAACGCCTGATCGATCTCGTTCTTCAGCGCATCAAACTGCGCAAACAACCCGCCCAGCAACACATGTCCGGCCGGATTGTTCGGCGGCTGGCGACTCGCTTCCGCACAGCCGGCCAGCAGCGCCAGCAAACGCAACAGCAGCGGCTGCGACCAGCCACTGTCCTGACCGACGCCATACAGCCACGCGGTCATCGCGCTCAACACATAGACATCTTCCAGGCTGCGGAACGGCTTGACATAAGCATCCCAGCCATCCCCCGCGAGCAACTCGCACAACGCGCCGTCAAGGTGCAGACGACCGTGGCTGACGTCCGGCATCAGCGGCAGCGCCGGGAGCTTTTCCACACGCACGCCGGGCTCGCCGGGATAGACCACCGCCAGACTCAGACGCGGTTTTTCACCGGGCTCTTCACTGCGCGCGGCGATGAGCAGCCAGTCCGCCGCATCCCCGGCGGTGACGAAATCCTTGCGCCCGCTCAAGCGCAAATCGCTGAGACGGGTCTGCATGTCCGCCGGGCGCAGGCTGCGCTGTTCGGTCGCACACAACGCGCCAAGACTCGGCGGCGCACTCGGCCAAAGCATGCGCAACGCCGCCTGATACCCCACTAGAAACGCCAGCCCCGGCGTCGCCATGCGCCGCCCTCCGGCCACCGCCAGTTCGAACGGCGTCACGTTGCCCAGTTGATGCAACAACGTGGCGAAACCTTCCGCCAGATCAGTCACGGCGGGCAGGCGTTCACGGCTTTCGAGCAGGCTGGGCCAGGGCATAAGAGGCTCCTTGTGGGCTGTCATACAAGCATCACCAAACGTTCACGGTGATGACACCGGGGCTACATAGCCTGACTTTGCACAACATGGCTGCATAAAGAAAGTCGATCGGCTGCAACCCACGACGGGTTCAAGGCCCGTACGGAGATTCAAATGACTCAGATCGCCCGCATCAGCGACACCGGCAATGAACGCCGCCTGCAAGCCGAACGCCTGATCGGCGCCGAGGCCTTGCAGCAAGCCCAGGCCTTGCGCTTCAGCGTCTTCAGCGGCGAATTCAACGCCAAGCTGAAAGGCGCGGAACTGGGTCTGGACATGGATGACTATGATGTTCACTGCAGCCACATCGGCGTGCGTGACCTGAACACCGGGCGTCTGGTCGCCACCACCCGCTTGCTCGATCACACCGCCGCCAGCAGCCTGGGCAAGTTCTACAGCGAAGAAGAATTCAGCCTGCATGGCCTGGCGCACCTGCAAGGTCCGATCCTCGAAATCGGCCGTACCTGCGTCGATCCGGCCTACCGCAACGGCGGCACCATCGCCGTGCTCTGGGGTGAACTGGCCGAAGTGCTGAATCAGGGCGGCTACAGCTACCTGATGGGTTGCGCGAGCATCCCGATGCAGGACGGCGGCGTGCAGGCTCACGCGATCATGCAGCGTCTGCGCGAACGCTACCTGTGCACCGAACACCTGCGCGCCGAACCGAAGAATCCGTTGCCGTCGCTGGACATTCCGTCGAACGTGATCGCCGAAATGCCACCGCTGCTCAAGGCCTACATGCGCCTGGGCGCGAAGATCTGCGGCGAGCCGTGCTGGGACGAAGACTTCCAGGTCGCCGACGTGTTCATCCTGCTCAAGCGCGACGAACTCTGCCCGCGTTACGCCAAGCACTTCAAGGCGGCCGTGTGATGAGCCGGTTGCGCGTGTACGCGCGAATCGCGCGAGTGCTGCTGGTGGTGACGCTGGGCCTGACCATGGCCAGCGTGTTCGGCATATTCGAACGTCTGGGCCTGGCGCACTCGATGCAACGTCGGCAGCGCTGGTCGCGTTTCTTCATGGCACGTTTGAGCAATGCCCTGCCCTTTCGCGTAACGGTGCACGGCGAGTTGCCGCAGCAGCCGATGCTGTGGGTCAGCAATCATGTGTCATGGACTGACATTCCACTGCTGGGCATGCTCACGCCGCTGTCGTTTCTGTCCAAGGCCGAAGTGCGCACCTGGCCGGTGGCCGGCTGGCTGGCGGCCAAGGCAGGCAGCCTGTTCATCCGTCGCGGCTCGGGTGACAGCCAATTGATCCGCAAACAGATGACCCGCCATTTGCAGACGCAGCATCCGCTGCTGATGTTCCCGGAAGGCACCACCACCGACGGCCGTTCGCTGCGCACTTTTCATGGTCGCCTGCTGTCGGCGGCCATCGATTCCGAGGTGATGCTGCAACCGGTGGCGATCCGTTATCTGCGCAATGGCGCCATCGACGCGCTGGCGCCGTTCATTGGTGACGATGATTTGCTGTCGCACCTGATGCGTCTGTTCAGCAATGATTGCGCCGATGTCGAAGTGCATCTGCTCAAGCCGATCGCCTGTCAGGGCCGCGAGCGTGCGGCACTGGCGTTCGAAGCGCAGCAGGCGGTGCAGAAGGCGTTGTTTGGTGCGATTCCGGAAAAGCAAAAATCCCCGATGCACCCGGCCATCGCCGCCTGAAATACAACCGCTAAAATCACCCTCGGCCCCTGTGGGAGCTGGCTTGCCAGCGATAGCGGTAGACCAGCCGACACGAATGTTGAATGTGCCGACGCCATCGCTGGCAAGCCAGCTCCCACAGGGATTCAGGGTGTTGTTGAGGATTGTGCGAAGTCTTGCAATTGCGGGTAGAACAACGCGAAATCCTCACTCAGCGGCTCATACAAACGCCGCAACTCCTGCATCGCCATCGCCAGTTCCTCCGGCCGGGTCAGGCGCCGGGAGATCCCGCGCAGCACCTGCTCCAGCACTTCAAACGCCTGATACGAACCCAACCAGTCATTGGCAACCATGTGCGGTGCGATCTTCGCCAGGCGTTCGGGCAATTGCCGTTCATTCGACAGCACCCGGTACACGTCGCGGGTGAAATGCTCCAGCGGCTGATCGGCGTACAGCGTCCAGTCGCGGGCCAGGCAATGGTCGAAAAACACATCGAGGACAATCCCCGCGTAACGCCGCCGGGTCTCGGTGAAACGCCCGAGGGCGATGTCCACCAACGGATGGCGATCGGTGAACACATCAATCCGCCGATGCAGCTGAATCGCCGCTTCGATCTGCGGCGCAAATTGCCCTTGCAGGCGTCCTTTGACGAAATCGCCATACAGACTGCCGAGTAATTGCTCGGGGAGCTGGCCTCCGAGGTGTAAATGTGCGAGATAGTTCATGGGCGCAGCTTAGCACTGCGCGCTTTCATCGTTACAGCACACGTATCGTTATAACCCGATATACCGATTTATGCGGTCGTCAGATCAAATTCATATTGGTATATCGCGAAATACCGATTTAAAGTTCGCCTCATCGCGATATAGCGCTACACATCACGAGCACAAAGCCATGAACCTCGACCTCGACGAAATAATAAAAGCCCTGGCACACCCAGTACGGCGAGACATCCTTATCTGGCTGAAAGACCCCAAAGCCCAGTTTCCTGAGCAGATTCACAACCACGAGTACGGCATCTGTGCCGGGCAGATCGATCAACGCTGCGGCCTGTCGCAGTCGACCGTCTCCGCCCACCTGGCGACCCTGCAACGTGCAGGCCTGATCAGCAGCCAGAAAGCCGGCCAGTGGCACTTCTTCAAACGCAACGAGGACGTGATCCAGGCGTTCCTCGACGCCATCGTCAAAGAGCTCAGCGCTCCCACAAGGAATTGATTCAAATGCCCCTCTCGCTACTCATCCTGGCCTTGAGTGCCTTCGCCATCGGCACCACCGAGTTCGTCATCATGGGTTTGTTGCCCGATGTGGCGGCCGACCTCGGTGTGTCGATTCCCGGCGCCGGCTGGCTGGTGACCGGTTACGCCCTGGGCGTGGCCATCGGTGCGCCGTTCATGGCACTGGCCACCGCCAGACTGCCGCGCAAGGCCGCACTGGTAGCGCTGATGGGGATTTTCATCGTCGGTAACCTGCTGTGTGCCATCGCCAGTGACTACAACGTGCTGATGTTTGCCCGTGTCGTCACCGCGCTGTGCCACGGTGCGTTCTTCGGTATCGGTTCTGTGGTAGCTGCCGGGCTGGTCGCGCCAAACAAGCGCGCATCCGCGGTGGCGCTGATGTTCACCGGCCTGACCCTGGCCAACGTGCTCGGCGTGCCACTGGGCACGGCGCTGGGTCAGGAAGCCGGCTGGCGTTCGACCTTCTGGGCGGTGACCGTGATTGGTGTCGTGGCGCTGATCGGTCTGATCCGCTTCCTGCCGGCCAAACGTGACGAGGAAAAACTCGACATGCGCGCCGAACTCGCCGCCCTCAAAGGCGCCGGCATCTGGCTGTCGCTGAGCATGACCGCGCTGTTCGCCGCGTCGATGTTCACCCTCTTCACCTATGTCGCGCCGCTGCTCGGTGATGTCACCGGTGTCTCGCCAAAAGGCGTGACCTGGACCCTGCTGCTGATCGGCCTCGGTCTGACGGTGGGCAACATCATCGGCGGCAAGCTGGCGGACAAGCGTCTCGGCGCCACCCTGATCGGCGTGTTCGTGGCGATGGCGGTGGTTTCCACCGTGCTGAGCTGGACCAGCGTCGCGCTGATCCCGACGGAGATCACCCTGTTCCTCTGGGCCACCGCTTCGTTTGCCGCCGTCCCGGCGCTGCAAGTCAACGTGGTGACCTTCGGCAAGGCGGCCCCGAATCTGGTGTCGACCCTGAACATCGGCGCTTTCAACATCGGCAACGCCCTGGGCGCCTGGGTCGGCGGCAGCGTCATCGCCCACGGTTTCGGCCTGACCAGCGTGCCCCTGGCCGCCGCCGCGCTGGCCGTGCTCGCGCTGCTGGTGACCCTGATCACTTTCCGTCAGAACGGCGATGCCGGCCTGGCCCCTGCTACCCACTGATTAACCACTTCACTGACGAGGGTTGTACACATGGCAACTATTTTCGATCCGATCAAACTGGGCGACCTCGAGCTGTCCAACCGCATCATCATGGCTCCGCTGACCCGCTGCCGCGCCGACGAAGGCCGCGTGCCGAACGCGCTGATGGCTGAATACTACGTACAGCGCGCGTCGGCTGGACTGATCCTGTCCGAAGCCACCTCGGTCACCCCGATGGGCGTTGGCTACCCGGACACCCCGGGCATCTGGTCCAACGACCAGGTACGCGGCTGGACCAACGTGACCAAAGCCGTGCACGCTGCCGGCGGCAAGATCGTTCTGCAACTGTGGCACGTCGGCCGCATCTCGCACCCGTCGTACCTCAACGGTGAAGCTCCGGTCGCGCCGAGCGCCATCCAGCCCAAAGGTCACGTCAGTCTGGTGCGCCCACTGGCCGACTACCCGACCCCGCGCGCGCTGGAAACCGCTGAAATCGCCGAGATTGTCGACGCCTACCGTACCGGCGCCGAGAACGCCAAAGCCGCCGGTTTCGATGGCGTGGAAATCCACGGCGCCAACGGTTACCTGCTCGACCAGTTCCTGCAAAGCAGCACCAACCAGCGTACCGACAACTACGGCGGCTCTCTGGAGAACCGTGCGCGCCTGCTGCTGGAAGTGACTGACGCGGCGATCGACGTCTGGGGCGCCGGCCGTGTCGGCGTGCACCTGGCACCCCGCGCCGACTCCCACGACATGGGCGACGACAATCTGGCCGAGACTTTCACTTATGTGGCTCGCGAGCTGGGCAAGCGCGGCATCGCCTTCATCTGCTCCCGCGAGAAAGAAGGCGCCGACAGCCTCGGTCCACAGCTCAAAGAAGCTTTCGGCGGTGCGTACATCGCCAACGAGCGTTTCACCAAAGACAGCGCCAATGCGTGGCTGGCTGAAGGCAAGGCTGACGCCGTGGCGTTCGGCGTACCGTTCATTGCCAACCCGGACCTGCCGGCGCGCCTGAAGGCCGATGCCCCGCTGAACGATCCGCGCCCAGAGCTGTTCTACGGCAAGGGCCCGGTCGGTTACATCGACTACCCGACGCTGTAAACGTTATTCAGTACAAAGCAGCCGAAACGCAAAAGCCCCCGACTCGTGAGAGCCGGGGGCTTTTTCTTGGGCGTCCGGTACGGGGCAGCTAACATTCGTTCACAGGGACGACACAAAATCCCTACAAAATCCGTAGCTCGCTACGTTTAAACTCGCGGTTCGGGCGTCTGTAAAAGCAGGCCAATTGACATAACCTGTGTCAATTACGCATTTTGTTTCATTTGCGCAGGCTGGGGCTCAGGCGCAGCATATCCAACCCTGTATCGACCCAACGCTCGGCCTCGGCATGCAGCTCAAAGCTGTCCGGCGCCAATAGCCATCCATACAGGAGGCCATCGATATACGCATGAATGCTGATGGCCGCGCGGGCAGTGTCGAGATCTTCCGGCAACTGGCCGCGATTGACCGCATTACGCAGGGTCAGTCCGATGCGCAGATTGCAATCGAGACTGGCCGTGCGGCGCTGCTGGCGCAGATCGCACATTTCATCGGTGAATTCGCACTTGTGAAACAGAATCTCGTTAATGCGACGGGTCTTCGGATCCAGGGCAACCTGATGGAACAGATGGATCAACAGCTTGCGCATGCACCCCAGCGGATCGAGTTCATCCTCGCTCTCGCTGGCCTTGGCCAATTCATCCAGCGGTTCATGCAGGCTGTCGAGCATTGCCTGCACCAGATCGGCCTTGTTGCTGAAATGCCAATAAATGGCACCGCGCGTAACGCCGGCCATTGTCGCGATATCCGCCAGGGTCGTGCGGGCCACGCCCCTTTCATAAAACGCTTTCTCGGCCGCTTCGAGAATCTGGCTGCGCGTTTCCTGAGCTTCCTCTTTGGTACGACGGACCATGGCAGTAAAACCTCAAACAGGATGTTTCAGGGATGGCTGAATATCCGCTGAATAAAGAGGGGGCCGATTTCTCACGAATCGGCTCCCCGGCCTACAATTTCAAACCTTGCGACGCATTTTGTAACAGGGTGGGTACGACGCCAAGCTATTTACAAACAACCATGAACGTAAGTATATTCCTTAGCAAGCTACTTATCCACTCGACCCGATTTTTTTACCCTTCCACACTTCTTGTGCGCATTTTGCGCGCCTGACCCGAGGATCTTCATGCAATTCAAGCCAGCTGTTACCGCTCTGGTCACTGCCGTCGCCCTGGCATCGCTGCTCAGCGGATGTAAAAAGGAAGAAGCGGCCCCGGCCGCTCCGCCTCCTCAGGTCGGCGTCGTCACCCTGCAACCACAAGCGTTCACCCTCACGTCGGAACTGCCGGGGCGCACCAGTGCGTACCGCATCGCTGAAGTCCGGCCACAGGTCAACGGCATCATTCTCAAGCGCCTGTTCAAGGAAGGCGCCGACGTCAAAGCCGGTCAGCAGCTGTACCAGATCGATCCGGCAGTCTATGAAGCGACCTTGAAAAGCGCCGAAGCCAATCTGCGTTCGACCAAGTCGATCTCCGACCGCTACAAGCAACTGGTCGACGAGCAGGCCGTGAGCCGTCAGGAATACGACACCGCCGTGGCCAACCGCATGGAATCGGAAGCGTCGCTGCAAAGCGCGCAGATCAATGTGAAATACACCAAGGTCTACGCGCCGATCTCCGGTCGTATTGGCCGTTCTGCGGTGACCGAAGGTGCGCTGGTCAGCAATGGTCAGGCCGACGCGATGGCGACGATCCAGCAACTGGACCCGATCTATGTCGACGTCACCCAGTCCTCGGTTGAACTGCTGGAACTGCGCCGCGAGCTGGAAAGCGGTCGCCTGCAGAAGGCCGGCGACAACTCGGCAGCGGTCAAGCTGACCCTTGAGGACGGCAGCCAGTACAAACTCGACGGCAAACTGGAATTCTCCGAAGTGTCGGTTGATCCGACGACCGGTTCCGTGACCCTGCGCGCCGTGTTCCCGAACCCGGATCACACCCTGCTGCCCGGCATGTTCGTTCGCGCCCAGTTGCAGGCCGGCGTCAACGCCGCGGCCATTCTGGCGCCGCAACAAGGCGTGACCCGTGACCTCAAGGGCACCCCGACCGCACTGGTTGTCGGCCCGGACAACAAGGTCGAGCTGCGTCAGCTCAAGGCCAGCCGCACCGTCGGCAGCCAGTGGCTGATCGAAGATGGCCTGAAAGCCGGCGATCGTCTGATCACCGAAGGCCTGCAATATGTTCGCCCAGGTGCTCAGGTCAACCCGACCGAAGCGACCAACGTAGCCAAGAACCCGGCCCCCGCTCAAGCAGCTGACAAAGCCGCTGGCGGCAAAGGGGAGTAACTCATGTCGAAATTTTTTATCGACCGTCCGATTTTCGCCTGGGTAATTGCCCTGGTGATCATGTTGGTCGGGGCACTCTCGATCCTCAAATTGCCGATCAACCAATACCCGAGCATTGCGCCTCCTGCCATCGCGATCTCCGTGACCTACCCGGGTGCTTCGGCACAAACCGTGCAGGACACCGTGGTCCAGGTGATCGAGCAACAGCTCAACGGTATCGACAACCTGCGTTATGTGTCTTCGGAAAGTAACTCCGACGGCAGCATGACCATCACCGCGACCTTCGAGCAAGGCACCAACTCCGACACCGCGCAGGTTCAGGTTCAGAACAAGCTGAACCTGGCGACCCCGCTGCTGCCGCAGGAAGTGCAGCAACAGGGTATCCGCGTGACCAAGGCAGTGAAGAACTTCCTGCTGGTGATCGGCGTGGTATCGCGTGACGGCAGCATGACCAAGGACGACCTGTCCAACTACATCGTGTCGAACATGCAGGACCCGATCTCGCGGACTGCCGGTGTCGGTGACTTCCAGGTCTTCGGTGCCCAGTACGCGATGCGCATCTGGCTCGATCCGGCCAAGTTGAACAAGTACAACCTGACCCCGGCTGATGTCAGCAGCGCGATCTCGGCGCAGAACGTTCAGGTGTCTTCCGGTCAGCTCGGCGGCTTGCCGGCGCTGCCTGGCCAGCAACTGAACGCCACGATCATCGGCAAGACCCGTCTGCAGACTGCCGAGCAGTTCAAGGCGATTCTGCTGAAGGTCAACCAGGACGGTTCGCAAGTGCACATCGGCGATGTCGCCGACGTCGGCCTGGGTGGTGAAAACTCGACCATCTCGGCGCAGTTCAACGGCAAGCCGTCGTCCGGTCTGGCGGTCAAACTGGCCAACGGCGCCAACGCCCTCGACACCGCCAAGGCGCTGCGCAAGACGATTGACGAACTCAAGCCGTTCTTCCCGCAAGGCATGGAAGTGGTGTTCCCGTACGACACCACGCCAGTGGTGACCGAATCGATCAAGGGTGTGGTTGAAACCCTGGTCGAGGCGATCGCGCTGGTGTTCCTGGTGATGTTCCTGTTCCTGCAGAACTTCCGCGCCACCGTCATCACCACGATGACCGTGCCGGTGGTATTGCTCGGCACGTTCGGCATCCTCGCGGCTGCCGGTTTCAGCATCAACACCCTGACCATGTTCGGTATGGTATTGGCCATCGGCTTGCTGGTGGACGACGCCATCGTCGTGGTGGAAAACGTCGAGCGGGTGATGGCCGAAGAAGGCCTGTCACCGAAAGAAGCGACCAAGAAGTCCATGGGCCAGATCCAGGGCGCTCTGGTCGGTATCGCACTGGTACTGTCAGCAGTATTGCTGCCGATGGCGTTCTTCAGCGGTTCCACCGGTGTGATCTACCGTCAGTTCTCGATCACCATCGTCTCGGCCATGGCCCTGTCGGTGCTGGTTGCGCTGATCTTCACCCCGGCGCTCTGCGCGACCATGCTCAAGGCCATCCCGAAAGGCGAGCACGGCACGCCGAAAAAAGGCTTCTTCGGCTGGTTCAACCGCAACTTCGACCGCAGCGTGCGCAGCTACGAGCGCGGCGTCGGCAACATCCTGCAGCGCAAGGCGCCGTATCTGTTGGCCTACCTGTTGATCGTGGTCGGCATGATCTGGCTGTTCACCCGCATTCCGACTGCGTTCCTGCCGGAAGAAGACCAGGGCGTACTGTTCGCCCAAGTGCAAACCCCGGCGGGTTCCAGTGCCGAACGGACCCAGGTCGTGATCGACGAAATGCGTTCGTATCTGCTGGAGAAAGAAGCGGGAGCGGTGTCCTCGGTGTTCACCGTGAACGGCTTCAACTTCGCCGGTCGTGGGCAGAGCTCGGGTCTGGCGTTCATCATGCTCAAGCCGTGGCACGAGCGTGATTCGAGCAACAGCGTGTTTGCCCTGGCCCAGCGCGCCCAGCAGCACTTCTTCAGCTTCCGCGACGCGATGGTGTTTGCCTTCGCCCCGCCAGCGGTACTGGAGCTGGGTAACGCCACCGGTTTCGACGTGTTCCTGCAGGACCGCGCCGGTATCGGTCACGAAAAACTGATGGAAGCGCGTAACCAGTTCCTCGGCATGGCTGCACAGAGCAAGGTGCTCTACCAGGTGCGCCCGAACGGTCTGAACGATGAGCCGCAATACCACCTGGAAATCGACGATGCGAAGGCCCGCGCCCTGGGCGTGAGCATTTCCGACATCAACAGCACCCTGTCGATCTCCTTCGGTAGTAGCTACGTCAACGACTTCATCGACCGCGGTCGAGTGAAAAAGGTGTACGTGCAAGGTCAGGCTGGCGCTCGCATGAGCCCGGAAGACCTGAAGAAGTGGTACGTGCGCAACAGCGCCGGGACCATGGTGCCGTTCTCCGCATTCGCCAAGGGCGAGTGGATCTACGGTTCGCCGAAACTGGCGCGCTACAACGGTGTGGAAGCGATGGAGATCCTCGGTTCTCCGGCGCCGGGTTACTCCACCGGCGAAGCGATGGCCGAAGTCGAAGCGATTGCCAAGAAGCTGCCGGCCGGTGTCGGTATCTCCTGGACCGGTCTGTCCTATGAGGAACGGCTGTCCGGCTCGCAGGCGCCAGCGCTGTATGCCCTGTCGCTGCTGATGGTGTTCCTGTGTCTGGCGGCGCTGTACGAGAGCTGGTCGATTCCGATCGCCGTGATGCTCGTGGTACCGCTGGGGATCATCGGCGCGCTGATGGCCACCAGCCTGCGCGGGCTGTCCAACGACGTGTACTTCCAGGTGGGTCTGTTGACGACTATCGGTCTTGCGGCTAAAAACGCCATTCTGATCGTCGAGTTCGCCAAAGAGCTGCACGAGCAAGGACGCAGTCTGCGCGAGGCGGCGATCGAAGCATGCCGCATGCGTCTGCGACCGATCATCATGACCTCGCTGGCGTTCGTTCTCGGTGTAGTACCGTTGGCGATCTCCACGGGTGCAGGTTCGGGTAGCCAGCATGCGATCGGTACCGGCGTGATTGGCGGTATGCTCACGGCCACGATCCTGGCGGTCTTCTGGGTCCCACTGTTCTTCGTCACGGTTTCGTCCATGGGCCAGCGCAAAATCGCCGATCCGGACGAGACGACTGAAACTCCTAAAGAGGCTGGCCAATGAGCAAGTCGCTACTCTCCATCGCAGTCGCCGCCTTCGTGCTGAGCGGTTGCTCGCTGATCCCCGATTATCAGCAGCCTGAGGCTCCTGTCGCAGGTCAGTACCCGCAAGGGCCGGCCTATTCGCCGGCCCAGGCGCCGGCGCAAGCCGCTGCCGAGCAGGGCTGGAAGCAGTTTTTCCATGATCCGGCCCTGCAGCAGCTGATCCAGGTGGCACTGGAAAACAACCGCGACCTGCGTGTCGCGGCGCTGAACATCGACGCTTATGCGGCTCAATACCGCATCCAGCGAGCGGATCTGTTCCCGGCGGTTTCGGCCAATGCCAGCGGCAGTCGTCAGCGGGTTCCGGCCCGTGCGTCGCAGACCGGTGAAGCGAACATCAGCAGCTCCTACACCGCGACCGTCGGCATCAGCGCCTACGAACTCGACCTGTTCGGTCGGGTGCGCAGCCTGAGCGAACAAGCGCTGCAACAATACTTCGCCACCGAAGAAGCGCGTCGCAGCACCCAGATCAGTCTGGTGGCCAGTGTGGCCAACGCCTACATGACCTGGCAGGCCGACAAGGAACTGCTCAAGCTGACGCAAGACACCCTCGGTGCCTTCGAAGAAAGCTACAAGCTGACCAGCCGCAGCAACGAAGTCGGTGTGGCCTCGGCGCTGGACCTGGCGCAGTCGCGCACCTCGGTGGAAAACGCCCGGGCACAATTGGCCAAGTACACCCGTCAGGTGGCTCAGGACGAGAACAGCCTGACCCTGCTGCTCGGCACCGGCATCCCGGCCAATCTGCAAGCGGCCAAACCGCTGTCGGATGATCTGCTCAGCGACGTACCGGCCGGCCTGCCTTCGGATCTGCTGCAACGTCGTCCGGACATCCTGCAAGCCGAGTACAACCTGAAAGCGGCCAACGCCAACATCGGCGCCGCCCGTGCAGCGTTCTTCCCGAGCATCAGCCTGACCGCCAATGCGGGCAGCCTGAGCCCGGACCTGTCCGGTCTGTTCAAAGGTGGTTCGGGCACATGGCTGTTCCAGCCGCAGATCAACCTGCCGATCTTCAACGCCGGCAGCCTGCGCGCCAGCCTCGACTACGCCAAGATCCAGAAGGACATTGGCGTGGCGAACTACGAGAAGTCGATTCAGACCGCCTTCCAGGAAGTCGCCGACGGCCTGGCCGCACGCCAGACCTACACCGAGCAGTTGCAAGCGCAGCGTGACTTCGTCGCGGCCAACCAGGATTACTACCGCCTGGCCGAGCGTCGTTACCGCATCGGTGTCGACAGCAACCTGACCTTCCTCGACGCCCAGCGTCAGTTGTTCAGCGCGCAACAGGCACTGATCACCGACCGCCTCGCGCAGCTGACCAGTGCGGTCAACCTGTACAAGGCCCTTGGGGGTGGCTGGAATGCGCAGACCGCGCAGAACGAACCGCTGAAAGAAGAAGCACCGAAGATGAAGCTGTTCTGATCATCGGTTGAATACAAGGAGCCCACCGATTGGTGGGCTTTTTGTTGCCTCAGGAAAAGTTTAGGTGCCTGCACTGGCCCAATCGCTGGCAAGCCAGCTCCCACAGGTTTTCAGAGGTCCGCAAAATATGTGTTCACTGAAGATCCTTATGGGAGCTGGCTTGCCAGCGATGAGGCCTTCACAGGCACCCTGAAATCCAACTGAATCTTGCGTTCGATAATCGCCCAGAACCCGCTTTTACCAATTGAATCAAAACATCCGCCCCCCGCACCATTCGCTCCACAAAACCAATAACAACAGGTTCGACACCATGCTCCCGCGCCCTGTCCCGTCCGGCTGATCTCCGCCGCTTCATCCCTGATTCTGCAAGCTCGTGCCCGCCCCGAAAATGGCGGCAACGGCTCCGTTCGACCTAAAAAAATAACAAGAGACCCTGCGATGACTCATCCCACTGCGCCGTACGCCCTCCCCGGCCTGATCGCCCTGGCCCTGACCGGCGCCGCCCTGCCCGCCGCAGCCGAAGAAGCCGGTTTTATCGAGGGCGCCAGCGCCAACCTGAATCTGCGCAATTTCTACATCAACCGTAACTTCACCAACCCGACCAAGGCGCAGGGCAAGGCTGAAGAATGGACGCAGAACTTCATCCTCGACGCCAAATCCGGTTTCACCCAGGGCACCGTCGGTTTCGGCATGGACGTGCTCGGCCTGTATTCGGTAAAACTCGATGGCGGTAAAGGCACCGGCGGCACGCAACTGCTGCCGCTGGATCACGACGGGCGTCCGGCGGACAACTTCGGCCGCACTAACGTCGCGTTCAAGACCAAGCTGTCGCAGACCGAAATCAAGGTCGGCGAATGGATGCCAGTGCTGCCGATCCTGCGTTCGGACGACGGTCGTTCGCTGCCGCAAACCTTCCGTGGTGGCCAGATCACCTCGAAGGAGATCAACGGCCTGACCCTCTACGGCGGGCAGTTCCGCGCCAACAGCCCGCGCGACGACAGCAGCATGAGCGACATGTCGATGTTCGGCAAAGCGGCGTTCACCTCTGATCGCTTCAACTTTCAGGGCGGCGAGTACGTTTTCAACGAAAAACGCACGCAGATCGGCCTGTGGAACGCCGAACTCAAGGACATCTACAGCCAGCAATACCTCAACCTGACTCACAGCCAGCCACTCGGCGACTGGACGCTGGGCGCCAACCTGGGCTTCTTCTACGGCAAGGACGACGGCAGCGCCCGCGCCGGCGAACTCGAAAACAAGACCTGGTCGGGGATGTTCTCGGCCCGCTACGGCGGCAACACCTTCTACGTCGGCCTGCAAAAACTCACCGGCGACAGTGCCTGGATGCGCGTCAACGGCACCAGCGGCGGCACCCTGGCCAACGACAGTTACAACGCCAGCTACGACAACGCTCAGGAACGATCCTGGCAGGTGCGTCACGACTACAACTTTGCCGCCCTGGGCATCCCCGGCCTGACCCTGATGAACCGCTACATCAGCGGCGACAACGTGCACACCGGCACCATCACCGACGGCAAGGAATGGGGCCGCGAATCGGAACTGGGCTACACCGTACAAAGCGGTACCCTGCGCAACCTCAACGTGCGCTGGCGCAACTCGACCATGCGCCGCGACTTCAGCAACAACGAGTTCGACGAAAACCGCCTGATCATCAGCTATCCGATCAGCCTGCTCTGAACCCGCACGCCGGCGCTGCATGAGTGGCGCCGGCATCAACCACTGGTCAGCCCGGACTGGCGATTTGTCGAGGCGCAGATACAGTCAAAAGGGTGTGTAAATTCTCCAGCCAGTTGTAGGAGCCCTTAGTTTTCTTCCGTTATCTCCGGATGCTGTACGCGAAGCTGCCTTGGCCACGGAGGTCAGGTATGAGCAAGCGAATAGTTATCGTCGGTGGCGGTGTAGGTGGAACCATGCTGGCCAATCAACTGGTCGGCAAGCTGTATCCGGAAGTTCTACGCGGCGACGTCTCGATCACATTACTGTCCAGTTCCCCCGATCATTACTACAAACCTGCGTTCATGTATGTGGCGTTCAGCCAGTTCTTCGAAGAGGAACTCAAACGTCCGGAACGCTCACTGTTGCGCCCGGAAATCAGTTTCCACGTTGAAGAAGTCACCCGTTTCGACTTTTCCGGGCAGCAATTGCACACCCGAACCGGCAAACGCTTCGCCTATGATTTTCTGGTGATCGCCACCGGCTGCGTGCCGGCGCCGGAACGTATCGAGGGTCTGCAAGAAGCCGGCGACCACTTCTATCAATACCTTCCTGCCCGGCAACTGGCGCAACGCCTGAACACCATCGAAAAAGGCCGGATTTTCATTACCGTGTCCTTCCCGCAGACACCGAACGTCCCGCACCAATGCGGAATCGCGCCCGTGGAAACGACATTGATGCTGGATGATTTGTTGCGTCGCCGGGGCGTTCGCGAGCAAGTGGAAATCATCTACACCTACCCGACAGTTGCCCAGCTATTGCGCAATTGTCTGTTCTTGCAGCGTCCCACCGGTGAAATCCTGCCGAGCATTTTTGCCCAGAAAAACATTCAATTTCAGCGCGGCTTCACCCTGAGCCATGTGGATCCTGATGCAAAAATCGCCCACTCAGCCGAGGGCGACGCGCAACCCTTCGACATCCTGATGGCTACTCCGCCAATCCAGGTCGTCGAGGTCGTGCGCGAGTGCGGCATCTCACAAGCCGCCAATGATGAAGGATGGCTGCCGACCAATCACGAAACGCTGCAGGTCTACGGTCTGGAGAATGTCTACGTGATCGGCGACACCGTCGACCTGCCGGTCAGCAAGGCCGGCGGCGCCTGTCATAACCAGGCGCCGGTGATCGCCAACAACATCACGGCCCAGATCCGTCTTGGCGCACCCAACTCGGTATATGACGGTCGGGTACAGGCGGTAGCCCAAATGGGCCTGAATGCCGGGATGCCACTCTGGTACGACTACGCCCACGATGTATTGCCGACACCCCCGACCAAATTGGGCGGTCTGCTCAGAAACGGCTTCAATCGCGGTCTTTACTGGGCGGTGGCCCGGGGAATGCTTTGACCCTGCACAGGGAGGAGTGATTGCTCATGAACATGCCCGAGGAAATGTCAGCCACGCCCGGGTTCACTGCACTGATGGCGAAACTGCAGCCGTTAATCGATGGCGGACGCCTGGAGAATATTGTCGACCTGCTTTCCCTGGTTTCCGATATCGCCGATCTGCTCGACGCGGCCATGGTGGAAAAACTCGCGCAATTGTTCGAGAGCGGCACTGCCGCCACCTGGACAGTCAGTAATGCACTGCGCATGGCCAAAGCCGAAGTATCGGCACAGTCAGCGGCGCCGGGCACTCTGGCGTTGCTCAAACTGCTGAATGAAGAGGACACACGCAAAGGCGTGGCCGTTGTCCTGAAAACCCTCAACGTCATTGGACGACAACTGTAATCCGCCAGAGAGGACCTCCTCATGAGCGCCAAACTCGAAACGGCAGGGAACGCCTGCACCCACTGGGACGCCAAGGCGTACCAGCAGTTTTCCCGTCTCAGGCAACGCCCGGTCAACGAATTGCTCGACCGTATCGATCTGCACGACCCCAAACACATTTATGACCTGGGCTGCGGCACCGGCATTGCCACGCAGTTGCTGGCCGAGCGCTGGCCGCGAGCGCAGTTGCTGGGCGTCGACAGCTCACGGCAGATGCTGGATCAGACCCGAAGTCTGCCGATCAACGCCCAATGGCAAGAGTGCGACTTGCTCGACTGGCACCCCGAGCAACCCGCCGACCTGCTGCTCGCGGCGGCGGTGCTGCATTTCATTGGCGATCATCAACAACGGCTGCCGCGCCTGCTCGGTCATCTCAAGCCCGGTGGCTGTCTGGCAGCACACATGCCGGACTGGCGCGATGCCTTGTGGTATCGACTGATGCTCGACACCCTCGACGATGCCGGACCGGGACACACCCCCATCGGCACACCGCAATTGCGCCAGCGAATGGCCGCGCGGCCGTTGTTGGCATTGGAGGATTACTATCGCTTGCTGGCGCCGCTGACCACTTCGCTGGACATCTGGGAAACCGAGCAACTGCAAGTGGTAGACGGCAAGTCGCCGGTGTACGACTGGGTCAAGGTCTCGGCGTTGCGGCCAGTGATGCAGGCGCTGACGTCACAGGAGCAGGCGCGGTTTATCTACCACTTCCTGATGCGCGTGCATGAGTATTATCCGCCGGAGAAAAACGGGCAGACGCTGTTTCCGTTCAAGCGGATTTTCATTGTGGCCAGGGTTTGAAGATCAACAGATCGCAGCCTGCGGCAGCTCCTACTTTGGAATGCACTCCCCTGTAGGAGCTGCCGGAGGCTGCGATCTTTTGATTCTAATGTTTATTTCCGAGACTCAATCCCAAGCTCATCCCACACCGACTCCGCCAGATGGAACGTCGCATTGGCCGCCGGAATCCCGCAATAAATCGCGCTCTGCATGATCACTTCCTTGATCTCGCTCCGGCTCACACCGTTGTTGGCCGCCGCACGCAGATGCAATTTCAGCTCGGCCTCGCGGTTCATCCCGATCAGCATGGCGATGGTGATCAGGCTGCGGGTATGCCGCGGCAGGCCCGGGCGGGTCCAGATGTCGCCCCAGGCGTGACGGGTGATCATCTCCTGAAATTCCGAGTTGAACTCGGTCAGCGTGGTCAGGCTGCGATCGACATGCGCATCGCCCAGCACCGCACGGCGTACTTGCATGCCATCGTCATAACGTTGTTTCTCGTCCACAAAAACTTCCTCACTGAGCGTTCAGAAACGCCAACACACGATCACTGAATGCGGCACCGGCCTGCACGTTGGACAGGTGCGCGGCATGGAACTCGGCGTACTCGGCGCCGCGCACATGCTCTTGAATGAAATGCCCGCCAGACGGTGGCGTCACCGCATCTTCGGTGCCGGCAATCACCAGCAGCGGCAGGTTGATCGACGCCAGCTGCTCGCGGAAATCGGCGTCGCGCACCGCCGCGCAATTGGCCGCATAACCTTCAGGCGAAGTGGCCGCGAGCATGTCGGTGATCTTCTTCGCTGCAGCCGGATTGGCCGCGGAAAAGTCCGGGGTGAACCAACGGGCAATCGACGCATCACGCAGGGCGACCATCGCCGCCGGGCCATCACGCAGCACGGTGTCAATGCGTGGATTCCACACCGACGGATCGCCAATCTTCGCCGCGGTGTTGCACACGATCAGTTTGTGCAGACGGTGGCCGGCATTGATCCCCAGCCACTGACCGATCAACCCGCCCATCGACAGTCCGCAGAAATGTGCGCGCTCGATGTGCAGCGCATCGAGCAAGCCGAGCACATCGTGGCCCAATTGCTCGATGCTGTACGGCCCCGGCGTCACCAGGGATTGACCGTGACCACGGGTGTCGAAACGCAGCACCCTGAAGTGCTCGGTGAACGCCGGCATCTGCGCGTCCCACATGTGCAGGTTGGTGCCCAGCGAATTGGACAGCACCAGCACCGGCGCATCGACCGGGCCTTCAATAACGTAATGCAGTTCGCCATCGGCGAGTTGAACGAAAGCCACAGCCCTCTCCTTTCAGACAGACAATGCGTTGTGTTCGGCCACCGCGCGCTCGACCCAGGTTTGCGCCTGGCCGAGGTAATGCGCGGGGTCGAGCAGATGATCCAGTTCGGTGCTGCTCAGTTCGGCGGTCACTTGCGGCTCGTCGCCAAGTACCGCACGCAGGTGGCGCTGTTCGGCCACCGCGCGTTTGCAACATTGTTCGAGCAGGTGATGCGCAGTGTCGCGGCCGACCCGCTGCGCGAGGACGATGCTCACCGCTTCGGCCAGCACCAGCCCTTGGGTCAATTGGAGATTGCGCGCCATGCGCTCGGCATCGACCTCCAGACCATCGGCCAGCAAGCGCGCCTGTTGCAGCGCACCGGACACCAGGCAGCAGATCTCCGGCAGGGTTTCCCATTCGGCATGCCACAGACCGAGGCTGCGTTCGTGCTCCTGGGGCATGGCGCTGAACAGCGTCGAGACCAGCCCCGGCACCCGCGTCGCTGCGCCGATCAACACCGCCGCACCCACCGGATTGCGCTTGTGCGGCATGGTCGACGAACCGCCCTTGCCCGGCGCCGACGGCTCGAACACTTCCGCCGCTTCGGTCTGCATCAACAGACTGACGTCGCGCCCCAATTTGCCGAGGCTGCCGGCGATCAAACCAAGCACCGCGCCGAACTCAACGATGCGATCACGCTGGGTGTGCCACGGTTGTTCAGGCAAGGCCAATTGCAGCTCTTCGGCCAGCGCCTGCGCGATCGGCAGCGCTTGCTCGCCGAGCGCCGCGAGGGTGCCGGAAGCACCGCCGAATTGCAGCACCAGCAGCCGCGGCTTGAGTTCGCGCAGACGCTGACGGCTGCGGGTTACCGCGCCGATCCAACCGGCAATCTTCATCCCGAGGGTCACGGGCGTGGCGTGCTGCAGCCAGGTGCGCCCGGCCAGTGGCGTCGTCGCATGACGTTTGGCTTGGGTGGAGAGCGAATCGGCGAGCGCTGCCAGATCGCTTTCAATCAGCTCCAGCGCCTGCCGCAATTGCAGGACCAGCCCGGAATCCATCACGTCCTGACTGGTAGCGCCCAGATGCACATAGCGCTCGGCCTCGGCGCTGCGCGCGGCGATCTGCTTGCCCAACGCCTTGACCAGTGGAATCGCCGAGTTGCCGGCCGTGGCAATCGCCTCGCCCAGCGCCGCGAAGTCATACAGACCGGCATTGCAAGCGGCGGCAATCGGCGCCACGGCAGACGCCGGAATCACCCCGACCCGCGCCTCGGCCCGGGCCAGCGCCGCTTCGAAATCGAGCATGGCCTGCACCCGGCCCTGATCGCAGAACACCTCGCGCATGTCGCGGGCCGTGAAGTAGGCATCGAACAATTGATTGCCCGGTCGCTGAGTCATAAACAGTCCTTGCCGGCGCGGGCCAATGCGGCCCGCGCACATCGGTTTACAGATCGTGGTGCAAGTACGCCGCCTGTTTCGGCAGGCGCAGGCTGAACAGGAACGCCACCGCCATCATCACCGTGACGTACCAGTAGAACGCGTTTTCCATGCCCCCGGCTTTCAGGCTCAGGGCCACGTACTCGGCCGAACCGCCGAAGATCGCATTCGCCACCGCATAGGCCAGACCGACGCCAAGGGCGCGGACTTCCGGCGGGAACATTTCGGCTTTCACCAGGCCGCTGATCGAGGTGTAGAAACTGACGATCGCCAGCGCCACGGTGATCAGCACAAAAGCCAGAATCGGGCTGCTGATGCTTTTCAGGCTCAACAGGATCGGCACGGTGAACAACGTACCGAGCGCGCCGAACCAGAGCATCGAATTACGTCGGCCGATCTTGTCGGCAAGCATGCCGAACAGCGGCTGCATGCACATATACAGGAACAGCGCGCCGGTCATGATGTAACTGGCGGTCTTGGCGTGCATGCCGGCGGTGTTCACCAGGTACTTCTGCATGTACGTGGTGAAGGTGTAGAAAATCAGCGAGCCACCGGCGGTGTAACCCAGCACGGTGATGAACGCGGCTTTGTGATCACGGAACAGCGCGCGGATGCTGCCGGCGTCCTTGTTCTCGCGCATTTCCTTGCTGGTGGTTTCTTTCAGGGAGCGACGCAGGAACAGTGAAATTACCGCCGCCACCGCACCGACCACAAACGGAATCCGCCAGCCGTAGGCACGCAGTTCATCTTCACTGAGGAACTGTTGCAGGATCACCACCAACGACACCGCCAGCAGTTGGCCGCCGATCAGGGTCACGTACTGGAACGAGGCGAAAAAGCCGCGCTGGCCCTTGAGCGCGACTTCACTCATGTAGGTCGCGGTGGTGCCGTACTCGCCACCCACCGACAGGCCTTGCAGCAGACGCGCGAACAGCAACAGCAGCGGTGCCCAGACGCCGATGCTGGCGTAAGTCGGCAGGCAGGCGATGAGCAACGAGCCGAAGCACATCATCAGCACCGAAATCATCATCGAGGTCTTGCGGCCCTTCTTGTCCGCCAGCCGCCCGAAGATCCAGCCGCCAATCGGGCGCATCAAGAACCCGGCAGCGAACACCCCGGCCGTATTGACCAGTTGCACCGTCGGGTTGTCGGAGGGGAAAAACGCCGGGGCGAAATAGATCGCGCAGAAGGCATAAACGTAGAAGTCGAACCATTCGACCAGGTTGCCGGACGAGGCACCGACAATCGCAAAGATACGCTTGCTGCGCTCCTCGCCGGTGTAATGAGCGGTGGTAGTTGTCATTGTTTTTTACTCTGAAGGGACAGGTGAGAGTCTAGACACACTTCGCAACAGTCCCGTTCCACAGATACATCCACTAGGCATTACACAGCCCCTCTTCTGAAAGAGGGCTTTTGTGGCGAGGGGATTCATCCCCGATCGAGTGCGCAGCACTCGCAAATCCGGCAGACGCGGTGTGTCAGTTTCACCGTGAACTCCGGTCTTGGGGCTGCCTCGCAGCCCATCGGGGATAAATCCCCTCACCACAAACTCACTCCAATGGAATGAGGTGCGATCAATAATCGAAGAACACCGTCTCCGCCTCAGTGCCCTGCAAAATCACATTCCACTGATACACACCCGCCGCATCCGGCTTCGCCAGCAACGTGGCGCGTCGCTCGGCCGGCACACATTCGAGCAGCGGATCATTGACGTTCGCCGGCTCACCTTCGAAGTAGATGCGCGTCAGCAAGTGCTTGACCAAGCCACGGGCAAACACCAGCACCACCAGATGCGGCGCCTGGGTCGTGCCCTTCAGGCCCTCGACCGTGCCTGGTTTGATCGTGGTGAAACGGAAGCGCCCTTCGGCGTCCACCGGCACCCGGCCAAAACCTTCGAAGTGCGGATCCAGCGGTTTGTCCTGCTCGTCTTCCGGGTGCGCGTACTTGCCTGCGGCGTTGGCCTGCCAGACTTCGAGCATCGCGTCGTTGACCACATCGCCGTTGCCGTCAACGACTTGGCCGGTGATCGCCACGCGCTCGCCGAGGGTTTGTTCGACCGCGAGGTTTTCGCGATTCAGCCAGGTCAGGCCGATGTGGTAGTACGGCCCGACGGTGTGGGACGTGGTGGCAGTCAGCGTCATCTTATTTCTCCATCGGCGTGGCGTCGCGGCCGCGCAAGACGATGTCCCAGCGATAGCCGAGGGCGTAGGACGGAATGGTTTTTTCCAGATCGAAAGCGGCGATCAGACGTTCCTTGGCCGAAGTGTCCGGCACGCAGTTGTAGATCGGGTCGTAGGCCAGCAGCGGGTCGCCGGGGAAGTACATCTGCGTCACCAGACGGGTGAGGATGCTCGGCCCGAACAGCGAGAAATGGATGTGCGCCGGACGCCACGCGTTGTGGTGGTTGCCCCACGGATAGGCGCCGGGCTTGATGGTCTGGAACTGATACCAACCGTCGGCATCGGTCACAGTTCGGCCAGTGCCGGTGAAGTTCGGGTCCAGCGGCGCGTCGTGCAGGTCGCGCTTGTGGTTGTAGCGACCGGCGGCGTTGGCCTGCCAGATCTCCACCAGAATCCCCGGTACCGGCAAACCGTTTTCGTCGAGCACACGGCCGTGAATGATGATGCGCTCGCCCAACGGCTCGCCGTCGTGTTGGGCGGTCAGGTCGTTGTCCTTGTCGGCGACACGTTCGGCACCGATAGTCGGGCCGGTGATCTCCGACAACGAATGCGGCAGAAACACCAACGGCTTGGACGGCGAGCGCAGGTTGGTGGATTGATACGTCGGGTGCAGATATTCAGGCTGGGTGCCTTCCTGCGGACGACGGTAGCCAGGCTTGTCAGTCATTTCGCTTTCCTCTGTTCTTATCAGTCGACGCGCTGCGTCAGACGCGTTCGATGGCCAGGGCCAGACCCTGCCCGACGCCGACGCACATGGTCGCCAGACCTTTCTTGCCGCCGGTCTTTTCCAGCTGATGCAGCGCAGTCAGCACCAGTCGCGCGCCGCTCATGCCCAACGGATGGCCCAAGGCAATCGCGCCACCGTTCGGGTTGACCTGCGGCGCATCATCCGCCAGACCCAATTCACGCAGCACCGCCAGGCCCTGGCTGGCGAAGGCTTCGTTGAGTTCGATCACATCGAAATCGCTGACCGCCACGCCGAGGCGCTCGATCAGTTTGCGCACCGCTGGTACCGGGCCAATGCCCATCACCCGAGGTGCGACTCCGGCGCTGGCCATCCCGAGTACTTTGGCGCGGGCGGTCAGGCCGTGTTGCTTCACCGCTTCGGCAGACGCGAGAATCAGCGCAGCAGCACCGTCGTTGACGCCGGACGCGTTGCCAGCGGTAACCGTCTTGTCCGGGCCGTTGACCGGCTTCAATTTGGCCAACGCTTCAAGCGTGGTGTCGGCGCGCGGATGTTCGTCCTGGCTGACCACAGTTTCGCCCTTCTTGTGGGCGATCCGCACTTCGACGATTTCTTCGGCAAAGTAGCCCGCCGATTCTGCAGCAGCCGTGCGTTGCTGACTGCGCAGGGCGAACGCGTCCTGGTCGGCGCGCGACACCTTATAGTCGTCGGCGACGTTGTCGGCGGTCTGCGGCATCGCATCGACGCCGTACTGGGCTTTCATCAGCGGGTTGATGAAACGCCAGCCGATGGTGGTGTCTTCCAGCTTCATGTTGCGCGAGAACGCTGCGTCCGCCTTGCCCATCACGAACGGCGCACGGGACATCGACTCGACGCCGCCGGCAATCGCCAGCTCCATCTCGCCGCTGGCAATGGCGCGGAACGCAGTGCCAATCGCGTCCATGCCCGAGGCACAGAGACGGTTGAGGGTCACGCCCGGCACGCTCTCCGGCAGACCGGCCAGCAACAGCGCCATGCGCGCCACGTTACGGTTGTCTTCGCCGGCCTGGTTGGCGCAGCCGAGGAACACTTCATCGATTGCATTCCAGTCCACCGACGGATTGCGTTCCATCAGCGCCTTGATCGGCACAGCGGCCAAATCGTCGGCACGGACGGCGGCCAGTCCACCGCCGAAGCGGCCGATGGGCGTACGAATCGCATCGCAGATATACACGTCACGCATCATGCTTCTCCCGGTGCCTGGCCGTGGGCGGCGGCGGTGCGCGCTTCGAGATCGCGCAGCGCGGTCAGTTCGGTCTCGGTCGGTGCCGCCGTGGTTTCCACGTTGTCGGCAAAGCGAATGGCCCAACCGGTGGCGGCGACCACTTGTTCACGGGTCACGCCCGGATGCAGGGCGGTGACCACGAATTCGTGGGTGCCCGCTTCCGGCTCCATGATGCACAGGTCGGTGATGATCCCGACCGGACCGGCCCCCGGCAGGCCCAGACGCTTGCGCGAATCGCCGCCCTCGCCGTGACCGACCGAGGTAATGAAATCGAGCTTGTCGACGAACGAACGCGCCGACTGCTTGAGGATGATCAACACGCTCTTCGCCGAACCGGCGATTTCCGGCGCGCCACCGGCACCCGGCAGGCGTACTTTCGGTGCGTGATAGTCGCCGACCACGGTGGTGTTGATGTTGCCGAAACGGTCGACCTGCGCGGCGCCGAGAAAACCGACGTCGATGCGCCCGCCCTGCAGCCAGTAGCGAAAAATCTCACCGGTCGGCACGACGGTGTCGGCGGTTTCCGCCAGTTCACCATCACCGATCGACAGCGGCAGCACGCTTGGCTTGGCGCCAATCGGGCCCGATTCATAGATCAGCACCACGTCCGGCGACGACGTCAGGCGCGCGAGGTTGGCGGCTTTCGACGGCAGGCCGATGCCGACGAAGCACACCGAGCCGTTCTTCAGGCGACGGGCCGCAGCGACGGTCATCATTTCATTGGTGGTGTAAGTCATTACTTGGCCTCCGAAGCAGCGGCCAACTTGGCCTGGAACGCGCTGAAGTCAGCGCAGCCATGGATGTATTCGTTGATCCACGCGGTAAACGTCTCACGGTCACGGGCGATCGGATCCCACGCCTGATAGAAACGATTGTCGCGTTCGGTGTAACCATGGGCGTAGGACGGATGCGCGCCGCCGGGTACATGGCAGACCGCGCTCAAGGCCCAGGTTGGCAGCACGCAGGCGTTCATCGGCGCGTTGAGGTTGTCGACGATTTCTTCAACCGTGACGATGCAGCGCTTGGCTGCCAGCGCGGCTTCTTTCTGCACCCCGAGAATGCCCCACAACAGCACGTTGCCTTGGCGGTCGGCTTTCTGCGCGTGGATCACGGTCACGTCCGGACGCACCGACGGCACCGCGGCCAGCACTTCACCGGTGAACGGGCAGGTCACGGATTTGATCAGCGGATTGACCTTCGGCAGGTCGGAACCGGCGTAGGCCCGCAGCACGGCGAACGGCAAGCCGGAAGCGCCGGCAACGTAGGCGTTGGCCAGGTCGGCGTGGCTGTGTTCTTCGATTTCCAGGGCATGCGGCCATTGCTTCTCGACTGCATCGCGCAGGCGGTGCAGCGAACCCACACCGGGGTTGCCGCCCCAGGAAAAGATCAGCTTGCGTGCACAACCGGCACCGATCAGTTGGTCGTAGATCAGGTCAGGCGTCATCCGCACCAGGGTCAGATCTTTCTTGCCCTGACGAATGATTTCATGACCCGCCGCCGTAGGGATCAGGTGAGTGAAGCCTTCGAGCGCGACGGTGTCGCCGTCGTTGACGAATTGCTTCACCGCGTCGTGCAGCGAAAGGATCTCAGCCATGGAGCAGGCTCCCGTTTTTGTAGTGAATCGCCAGTGAGAAAAAGGCGCGAGGTTCAGCGCCGGAGTCACTGCAGATTAAGCCGCTGAAAATCGCCAAACAATCCGATAATCGACTGAGTGTTCGTTTATCGAACGGATTGTTATCACCCTATCGTTCCGTGTTGACCGCCAAAAGATCGCAGCCTGCGGCAGCTCCTACAGGGTTACGCGTTCACATGTAGGAGCTGCCGAAGGCTGCGATCTTTTCGCTTTACATCGAAATATCAGGTCGCATCCGCATGACTGACCACACCTTTGATCACCACCGCCGTGGTCGCCAACGCCGCCGGAATCACCAACGCCGTCAGCACCTGTTCGAAGTTCCAGCCCAGCCCCAGCAACGTCGCGCCCATCCACGCCCCGAGAATCGCGCCAAAGCGGCCAATCCCGAGCATCCACGACACTCCGGTCGCGCGTCCCTGCGTCGGATAAAACCGCGCAGCCAGCGAAGGCATCGCCGATTGCGCACCGTTGACGCACATCCCCGCCACCAGCACCAGGGTCGCCAGCAATGTGATATTGCCCAGGCTCTGCCCCACCGCGTAGGCAAACACCCCAGCCAGCAGGTAGAACGTGCCGATGACCTTGTGCGGATTGAAGCGGTCCATCGCCCAGCCGACAGCGACCGCGCTCAACACCCCGCCGAACTGGAACAGCGCGCCGATAAACGCCGCCTGCTCCATGCTCGCGCCGCTGTCACGCATCAGGGTCGGCAGCCAACTGGTCAGCAGATAGACGATGACCAGGCCCATGAAGTAGGTCAGCCACAGCAACAAAGTGCCGACACTGTAAGTGCCGGAGAAAATCACCGCGAAGACGTTGCGCGCCTTGACGGTTTTCTGCTCCGGAACGCTGAAACTCGAGGCTTGGGCCACGGCGACCGGATCGATTGGCGACAGGGTCTTGCGCACTTTGTCGGTGCCGCGATTGCGCACCACCAGATAACGCGCCGACTCAGGCAGCCAGAACAGCAGCACCACCGCGAGGATCAGCGGCAGGATCCCGCCGATCAGCAGCAGGCTGTGCCAGCCGAACGCCGGGATCAATTTGGCGGAGATGAAACCGCCGCCGGCCATGCCGAGGTTGAAGCCGCAGAACATGCTGGTCACCAGCAATGACTTTTTGCGCTCCGGGGTGTATTCCGAGAGCAGCGTGGTGGCGTTGGGCATGCCGGCGCCCAGGCCGAGACCGGTCAGAAAACGTAGCACCAGCAATTGCTCGACGTTGGTGCTGTAGGCCGAGGCCAGGCTGAAAGCGCCGAACAGCAGCACCGCGCCGACCAGTACCACTTTGCGCCCGAAACGGTCCGCCAGAGGGCCCGAACCCAGAGCGCCAAAGACCATGCCGATCAACGCGGCACTCATCACCGGGCCGAGGCTGGCGCGGTCGATGCCCCAATCCTGAGACAGCGCAGGGGCAATAAAGCCCATCGCCGCTGTGTCGAGGCCATCGAGAAACACAATCAGGAAACACAGGATCACCACCCGCCACTGATAGCGCGAGATCGGTTGGGCATTGATGAAGGTCTGCACGTCGAGGCAGTTACCTACAGCGGACTGAGGCTGGTTCATTATTTTTATTCCACGCAAAAAACGCAGTCGAACGGCGGCCGGCCAGAGAGCGGCACGGTCACAAGAATAGAAGGTCGGGATCAGGCGTTGCGGTGAATCCGGCAACAGGGAACGGAGCTGAGACAGTCGGGGAGCATGCGCATGGTGAGTTGCCTCTTGTCATTATTATGGGAGTCGACAATCCGGCAGGTTCATTCATATCGGCGCCGGATGACGCTGCCGCGACATTAATGATCCGAGGGTTTTAGCGTCAATTCGATAAACGCAACACTGTGCGTTTATCGAACAGCTTCATCAGGCGAACAGTTGTGCGCTGAGGTCGCGGCTGGCGCTGAGCAGGCCCGGCAGGAAGCGTTGTTCCAGCTCGGTGCGGCTGACGCGGCCGGCGTGGGTACTGACGTTGAGCGCGGCCACCACTTGGCCCGATGCATCGTAGACCGGCACCGCAATCGAGCGCAGGCCCTGCTCCAGCTCCTGATCGACGATGCACCAGCCCTGTTGCCGCACTTCCTGCAGGCATGCGAGCAGACTTTCCGGGGTATGCAGGGTGCGGCTGGTCTTGGCCACCAGTTCGGCATGGTCGAGGTATTCGCGCAGCGAGGTGTCGTCCAGTGCCGCCAACAGGATGCGGCCCATGGATGTGCAGTAGGCTGGCAGGCGTCCACCCACTGACAAATCCACCGAAATCAGGCGTTGTGTGGTCGCTGAACGGGCGATGTACAGAATGTCGTCACCTTCGAGCGTGGCCATGTTGCAGGCTTCGTGCAGTTGCTCGCTCATGCGGTCGAGGTACGGCTGGGCCGAGACCGCCAACGGCGTCGACGACAGATATGCGTGGCCGAGGGTCAACACTTTGGGCAACAACGAGTACGTGCGGCCATCGGTGGTGGCGTAACCCAGTTTGATCAAGGTGTGCAGACAACGGCGCACGGCGGCGCGGGGAATTTCCGTGCGATGGCTGATCTGGGCGATGGTCAGGTGCCGCTTGCGCTCCTGGAACGCCTGCACCACTGCCAGGCCACGGGCCAGCGAGGTCATGAAATCCGGATCGCCGGTAAGCGCCTGGATACGCTTGGCTGGCGACGCGACGATCGGCGGCGCCACGGAGGTGAAGGAGTTGCGCATTTGATCGTTCATTTCTTGTCCTTTTTTGCGGCGCGGATCAATGGCTATACAAGCGGCTCGCCGGCAAATGCACAAGGACCGGGACGCCAAGATTGGGCGATTATCGAACCGTCGACCGATTATCGCAATCCGCGGCACAGGCTCTTCATGGTTTGCCTGATCGACCATGGAGCGGGTTAATCCAACTTTCCATCGTGCGTTAGTTGTTCGACTTAATGGCGTCAGAAACACAACACTGAGCGCATAAAGGTTTCAGCGGATTTCAACTAGCGATAAAAATTGTCAGTCACAAAAACAATCACACATCCGGAACCGTTTTTAATTTGGCAAAGATAGTCAATCCCGAATCGAC
The DNA here is from genome assembly GCF_055760375.1 of Pseudomonas sp. m6p. Taxonomy (NCBI): domain Bacteria; kingdom Pseudomonadati; phylum Pseudomonadota; class Gammaproteobacteria; order Pseudomonadales; family Pseudomonadaceae; genus Pseudomonas; species Pseudomonas sp. m6p. The sequence goes on along the minus strand of NZ_CM147084.1, from coordinate 607,771 downwards.
CGCTATAATGCCTCTCAGTGGGGCCGGTTTTATTCACCGAAGCCGCCACCTGCCGAAGCGATGCCAATCGCCGACAGCTCCGGCCAGCGCTGACGCGCATGACTCATGCAACGACAGCGCCCGCTGAAACAGGCAACTGATGCTGCGTCAGTTTTAATCTGGTGTCGTAGCCGCCTGCAACATGGAAGTCTTGACCGCCCTGCCGATAACTCCAATGCCTTTACGGGCATGACCTTTCGGTGGACGCGCTCAATCGACTCGTTGCCGTGCGTTTCACCAGACATTCATCTCAACTCAAACAGGTAGCACTGTGACGAAAGACGAACTGCGCGCGGAACTTGAGCGCCAGGAACAACGTTACAAGGAAGTTTACGGCGGGGAAGTCACCACCTACGCCGCTCAACCGGAACCGGAACGCAAAGCATGGCGTAAACGCCCCACTGTTCAGGATCAGGTTTTCCAGCAAGAACTGAAAAAGATGGAAGAAGAACTCAAAACCGAAGAGCCATGAACCGGCGATTGTGAGTTTTTCGAGGGTCTGCGTCGCCACCGGCTACAAGCGCGGTGACCCGACAATGCCTTGCGCGCCCGCTATCCGCGGGCAGCGGCCACCTCCCCCGTGTTGCGCGGGAAAGGAGCGTGTCTGACTCATTTCAGAGATATTTCACACAAGCGTTTGAGGCCCTCGCGCACTCGACGAAACGCCTGCTGCCTGAAGGTTTTTTCAGGAGAATCAAACACTTGAAAAACCCTGCAACACGCTCGGGCTTTGCACCTTGCAACAATTTAATTCGACATTGATTGCTACCGATGAGCAGGTAGGGGATCGATTTCCAGTCTTTTCTGGCATAATCGCGCCCCCTTATGACCGGGTCAGAAAACCTTCATGATCGATTTATTCAGCGGACTGGATGCTTGGGTGCTTGTGAGCCTCTTGCTCGCCCTGACGTTTGTCCTCGCCTTCGAGTTCATCAATGGATTTCATGACACCGCTAACGCGGTAGCCACTGTTATCTACACCAAAGCCATGCCGCCTCACCTGGCGGTGTTCTTCTCCGGTGTGTTCAACTTCCTCGGCGTGTTGCTGGGCGGCGTTGGCGTGGCGTATGCCATTGTTCACCTGCTGCCGGTAGAACTGCTGATCAATGTGAACACCGGCCATGGCCTGGCAATGGTGTTCTCGTTGCTCGCCGCGGCGATCACCTGGAACCTGGGCACCTGGTACTTCGGTATCCCGGCCTCCAGTTCCCACACCCTGATCGGCTCGATCCTTGGCGTTGGCCTGGCCAACGCCCTGATCAACAACATCCCGCTGGCCGACGGTGTGAACTGGCAGAAAGCGATAGACATCGGCGCCTCGCTGGTGTTCTCGCCAATGGCCGGCTTCCTGATCGCCGCGCTGATCCTGATCGGCCTGAAGTGGTGGCGCCCGCTGTCGAAGATGCACAAGACCCCGGAACAGCGCCGCAAGATCGACGACAAGAAACATCCGCCGTTCTGGAACCGCCTGGTCCTGGTGATCTCGGCCATGGCCGTGAGCTTCGTGCACGGCTCCAACGATGGCCAGAAAGGCATCGGCCTGATCATGCTGGTGTTGATCGGTATCGTGCCTGCGCAGTTCGTCCTCGACCTGAGCAGCACCACTTACCAGATCGAACGCACTCGTGATGCGACCCTGCACCTGAGCCAGTTCTACAAGCGCAATGCTGATTCCCTGGGCGAATTCCTGGCCCTGGGCAAAAGCGTTCAAGGCGACCTGCCGGAGAAATTCCGCTGCAACCCGCAGCAGACCGAACCGACCATCAACGCCCTGCTCGATACGCTCAAAGGTGTAGCGGACTACCATTCGCTGTCCTCGGAAAGCCGCATCGAAGTGCGCCGCTACCTGCTGTGCCTGGACGACACTGCGAAGAAAGTCGGCAAGCTGCCAGGCCTGGAAGCGCGTGAAAAGGCTGACCTGGACAAACTGCGCAAAGACCTGACCACCACCACCGAATACGCCCCGTTCTGGGTGATTCTGGCGGTCGCGCTGGCCTTGGGCCTGGGCACCATGGTTGGCTGGAAACGCGTGGTACTGACCATCGGCGAGAAGATCGGCAAGCAAGGCATGACCTATTCCCAGGGCATGTCGGCGCAGATCACCACCGCGAGTCTGATCGGCATGGCCAACATCTTCAGCCTGCCGGTATCCACCACCCACGTGCTGTCCTCGGGCGTGGCCGGCACCATGGTCGCCAACAAAAGCGGCCTGCAAGGCGGGACTGTTCGTACCATTTTGCTGGCGTGGGTGCTGACCTTGCCGGCGACGGTGGCGCTGTCGGCCGGGTTGTTCTGGTTGGCGTCCAAAGCGCTGGGTAGCTGATAGACCGCTGCACATGAGAAAGGCGTGATTCGTAAGGATCGCGCCTTTTTTGTTTTGGTCGAGAGTTGGATTGGGGGCATATCCGTTGCTGCGGGTGTTGCTGCTGGCGGTTTCGCTCTTACAGCGAGTCACCTTTTCCAGACGCCGAAAAGGTAACCCAAAAGGCTTTGCCCCGGCGTACGGCACTTCGCTTAGGCTCAGTGTTCCCTCGCTACGGTGTCCATCCGGGGGCATCGCCTACGGTTTGCTTCGCTGCACCTCCTCTCGATGCATGCGGCTTCGCCGCATGGCGCTGCGCGCCTCCCCCCCGGATGGACACCTACGCTCGGCCTGCCGAAGGGGCTGAAGATCAAAAGCCACATCAAAAGCCAAAGCCAAAGCCAAAGCCAGATCAAAAGATCACAGCCTTCGGCAGTTCCTACATGGGATTGAGTGTTTTCAGTTAGAAATTGGTCGGCTGTCAGGCCGCCTTCGCCAGCAGGCTCGCTCCCACAATTTTATTCGTGCACACCCCATGCGGCGAAGCCGCCCCACTCAACACGATGAGCGTTAGCTCGAGTAAAGCTTTTGATCTCAGGGCCCGTCGGCAGGCTGAGTGGAGGGATTTATCCGGGGGTGGGAGCGCAGCGACCGTTTGGCGCAGCCAAACACAGCGAGAGGAGGTGCAGCGAAGCAAACCGTAGGCGCTGCCCCCCGGATGAATCCCGCAGCGAAGGAACCCGAGCCTGAGCGAGGGCCGAACGTCAGGGTAAAGCCCTTTGGTTACTTTGGGGCGTTTGCCAAAGTGACCCGCCGTAAGGGCGGAACCGTAATAAGCAACACCCGCAGCAACGGATATTCACACCCAACAACCCACAACATGGTCGGCCCAAAGGCCGCCAAGAACACAAAAAAAAAGGGCAACCGAAGTCGCCCAAAATGCCTTGCGTGCTCATTCAATCCAGAAAGGACTACTTCTTGCGCTTATGCGCGTCCTTCCAGATAAAAAATCCAAACCCTGCAAAAAACAGAACCATGAGACCTACGGTCAGAACCCCGGCAAACACCACGTTATCGAAAAACATGACTGTGGCCTCCTGGCCCCTGCTTTGCTGCGATGGAGCTAAGTTAACCAATCGCGCAGGCGCAGAAATTGACCAGGATCAAGTCCGGTCAACACAGAGGCTAAAGGCGGGAAAATAACTGACCTGCATCAAAGGATGCAGGGGAAGATCAACGCTTTTTCGGTTTCTTTTTCGGCTTTTTCTGGGTTTTTCCCAACGGCATGGCCTGCTCGAAAGCCTTGCGCACTTCGTTCAGGCGCTTTTCGTTGAGATCATGCACACGCTTGGCGCGTTCAGTGCCGAGGTCGATCAGTTTTTCATCTTGGCTCATGGCGTTCAGCGCATCACTTGAAGAAAACACAACTGCCGCATCAGCGGCAGGGCTGCGCCAATCATGCAGCCTGACACCAGCACCCGACAACAATTCGTGTAAATCGGCGGACTCAGATCTCGATATCGACCCACAAGCCCTGGCGCGGCTGGTCTTCCATCAGCGGCACCACCGGCACGGTGTTGTCGGCATTGAGCTCGGTGCCCGGCACGGCCAGATGCTCCTCCGGGTCTTCATCGGCTTCGCGACGGCGCCGATCGCGTTCCTGTTGACGGCGCTGTTCTTCGCGCGCCAGCAGACGGTCCTCTTCCGGGTCGCGCTTTTGCAGGTCGATCGTGCTTTCGTTGGAGCTTTCCTGCACCGGCACCACCGGAGGAATGTCCGGCCGCTGGCGAATCGGATCCTGCTGGGAAGTGATCGGCACAGCGCTCAGGGGGAGCATCGGTGGCAGCATATAAAGGGTCTCCTGTCAGCAGGCTATCGGCTGCGGCAAAGGCGCCTTGAGCCATCCGTCGCAAATCTGTGATCGGGTTGGCACTGCAGGAGCTGCCGCAGGCTGCGATCTTTAATGGAACACCGTAGAACGCAAGCGTTCCCGAAGATCAAAAGATCGCAGCCTTCGGCAGCTCCTACACTCGTAAACCTTTGGTCTGGAGGCCTGCATTCCGTTAAGATAGCCCGCTTTTTCAAGGTGGGAGTCAGGCAGCATGGCGCAGCAGTATCAACCGGGGCAACGCTGGATCAGTGACAGCGAAGCAGAGCTTGGTTTAGGCACCGTTCTGGCACAGGACGGCCGCTTGTTGACCGTGCTTTACCCGGCCACTGGCGAAACCCGCCAGTACGCGCTACGGAATGCGCCCCTCACCCGCGTTCGGTTCTCGCCGGGTGACACCATTACTCACTTCGAAGGCTGGAAGATGACCGTGCGCGAAGTCGACGATGTCGACGGGCTGATGGTCTATCACGGTCTCAACGGGCAGAACGAAGCCGTCACCCTGCCGGAAACCCAGCTGTCGAACTTCATTCAGTTCCGTCTGGCCAGCGACCGTCTGTTCGCCGGACAGATCGACCCGCTGCCATGGTTCTCCCTGCGCTACAACACCCTGGAACACACCAGCCGCCAATTGCAGTCCTCGCTCTGGGGCCTGGGCGGCGTGCGTGCGCAACCGATCGCGCACCAGTTGCACATCGCCCGTGAAGTCGCCGACCGCATCGCGCCACGGGTTCTGCTGGCAGACGAAGTGGGCCTGGGGAAAACCATTGAAGCCGGTCTGGTGATCCATCGCCAACTGCTCTCGGGCCGCGCCAATCGCGTGCTGATTCTGGTGCCGGAAAACCTGCAGCACCAGTGGCTGGTGGAAATGCGCCGCCGCTTCAACCTGCAGGTCGCGCTGTTCGACGAAGAACGCTTCATTGAAAGCGATGCCACCAACCCGTTCGAAGACACCCAGCTGGCATTGGTTGCCCTGGAGTGGCTGGTCGACGACGAGAAGGCGCAGGACGCCTTGTTCGCCGCCGGCTGGGATCTGATGGTGGTCGACGAAGCCCATCACCTGGTGTGGCACGAAGACAAGGTCAGCCCGGAGTACGCGCTGGTCGAGCAACTGGCGGAAGTGATTCCCGGCGTGCTGCTGCTCACCGCGACCCCGGAACAACTCGGTCAGGACAGCCACTTCGCCCGTCTGCGCCTGCTCGACCCGAACCGTTTCCACGACCTGGCCGCCTTCCGCGCCGAGAGCGAGAACTATCGCCCGGTGGCCGAAGCCGTGCAGGAGCTGCTCGACAAGGGACGCCTGTCGCCCGAAGCGCACAAGACCATCCACGGTTTCCTCGGCAACGAAGGCGAAGCCCTGCTGACCGCGGTCAACGATGGCGACAGCGAAGCCAGCGCCCGTCTGGTGCGTGAGCTGCTCGACCGCCACGGCACCGGCCGCGTACTGTTCCGTAACACCCGCGCCGCGGTGCAGGGTTTCCCCGAGCGTAAACTGCACCCTTACCCGCTGCCATGCCCGGACGAATACCTCGAACTGCCGCTGGGCGATCACGCCGAGCTGTACCCGGAAGTCAGCTTCCAGGCCCAGCCGGACGCCAGCGAAGAAGAGCGCTGGTGGAAATTCGACCCGCGCGTCGAGTGGCTGATCGATCAGCTGAAAATGCTCAAGCGCACCAAAGTGCTGGTGATCTGCGCCCACGCCGAAACCGCGATGGACCTGGAAGACGCCCTGCGCGTGCGTTCCGGCATTCCGGCCACGGTGTTCCATGAAGGCATGAACATCCTTGAGCGTGACCGCGCCGCCGCCTACTTCGCCGACGAAGAGTTCGGCGCGCAAGTGCTGATCTGCTCGGAAATCGGCAGTGAAGGTCGCAACTTCCAGTTCGCTCATCACCTGGTGCTGTTCGATCTGCCATCGCACCCGGACCTGCTCGAGCAGCGCATCGGTCGTCTCGACCGGATCGGCCAGAAGCACATCATCGAACTGCACGTGCCGTACCTGGAAACCAGCCCGCAAGAGCGCCTGTTCCAGTGGTACCACGAAGCATTGAACGCGTTCCTCAACACCTGCCCGACCGGCAACGCCTTGCAGCATCAGTTCGGCCCGCGCCTGCTGCCGCTGCTCGAAGAAGCCGATGACGGCGAGTGGCAAGCACTGATCGACGAGGCCCGCACCGAGCGCGAGCGTCTGGAACAAGAGCTGCACACCGGTCGCGACCGTCTGCTGGAACTCAACTCCGGCGGTGCTGGCGAAGGGGATGCGCTGGTCGAGGCGATCCTTGAACAGGACGACCAGTTCGCCCTGCCGATTTACATGGAAACCCTGTTCGATGCGTTCGGCATCGACAGCGAAGACCACTCGGAAAACGCCCTGATCCTCAAGCCGAGCGAGAAGATGCTCGACGCCAGCTTCCCGCTGGGCGACGACGAAGGTGTGACCATCACCTACGACCGCAACCAGGCGCTGTCGCGCGAAGACATGCAGTTCATCACCTGGGAACACCCGATGGTGCAGGGCGGCATGGACCTGGTGCTGTCCGGTTCGATGGGCAACACCGCCGTCGCGCTGATCAAGAACAAGGCACTGAAACCGGGCACCGTGCTGCTGGAACTGCTCTATGTCAGCGAAGTGGTTGCCCCGCGTTCGCTGCAACTGGGCCGCTACCTGCCACCGGCCGCCTTGCGCTGCCTGCTCGATGCCAACGGTAACGACCTGTCGCCACGGGTCTCGTTCGCAACCCTCAACGATCAACTGGAAAGCGTACCTCGCGCCAGCGCCAACAAGTTCATCCAGGCCCAGCGCGATCAGCTGACGCCACGGATCAACGCGGGTGAAGACAAGGTCACTCCGCGTCACGCCGAGCGCGTGGCCGAGGCCCGGCGCCGTCTGGCAGCCGACACCGAAGAAGAACTGGCGCGCCTGACCGCGTTGCAAGCGGTCAACCCGACCGTGCGCGACAGCGAACTCGATGCGTTGCGCCAGCAGCGTGAACAGGGTCTGGCGATGCTGGATAAAGCGGCGCTGCGTCTGGAAGCGATTCGGGTACTTGTGGCGGGTTAAGCCACCCTGCCCCACCGCTGTAAATGAAAAGGCCCGCAGTGATGCGGGCCTTTTTGTTTGCCTGGTATTTATCAGCTGATGCTGATGGCCCCATCGCTGGCAAGCCAGCTCCCACAGGGTTTGGAGTGTTTACAAAATTATGCGTGTGACTCGGTCACTGTGGGAGCTGGCTTGCCAGCGATAGCAATCATGCAGTCGCCACAGAAACATCAGGCTCAACCACTGCCACCAACCCCTCCTTCATCCGCTGCGCATCCCGCACAAAACACCGCGCGGCCAGAAACAGAAACACCATGGTGAAAAACAGCGCCACCGGAATCAGATACATCGCGTCATGCAGGCCGACAGCCTTGAACGCCTCGGTCATCTGCTCAGCCCCCGCCGAAAGCATCGCCGACTTGGCAAAGTGATCGGACAAGGCCCCCACCACCACCGGCCCCAAGCCGCCGCCGAGCAAGTACAACCCGGCAAAGAACAACGCCATCGCCGTGGCCCGCAGGCGTGGTTCGACCACGTCCTGGATCGCCGTGTACACGCAGGTGTAGAAGTTATAGGCAAACAGCCAGCCGACGCTGAACACCGCGACGAACACGCCGATCTCGACCCGTCCGGCGTGCAACGCCCAGGCCGTGCACAGGGTCGAGATGATCAGACTGAAGCCGGCAAACAGCAGCCGGCCGTTGGCGACTCGCTGATGAATCTTGTCAGCGAGCCAGCCGCCGAGTGTCAGGCCGATCAACCCGGTGATCCCCACAATCACCCCGGTTGCCACCGCCGCGTCCTGCAACGGCATCAGGAAGTAGCGCTGCAGCATCGGCACCAGGAACGAGTTGCAGGCATAGGTGGCGAAGTTGAAACACAGGCCCGCCATCACCAGCCAAAGGAACGTCGGCACGGCGAGGACACGGCGGATCGGTCTGTCGACTTTATCCTGGGACACCTGCACGGTTTCCGCCGCGCCGCGCTTGGGTTCCTTGATGAAGAACATGAACACCGCGAGGATCAGCCCCGGCACCGCCGCGATAAAGAACGGCGCACGCCAGCTGTCGAACGCCTTGACCATCGCACCGATGGTGAAGAACGCCAGCAACAATCCCAAGGGCAGCCCGAGCATGAAAATGCCCATGGCCCGCGCCCGGCGGTGTGCCGGGAACAGGTCGCCGATCAGCGAGTTGGCGGCCGGTGCATAACTGGCTTCGCCAATGCCGATCCCCATGCGCACCAACAGAAAGCTCCAGAAACTACCAACCAGACCGTTGACCGCCGTCAGTGCGCTCCAGGTCGCCAGGCCCCAGCCCATCAGTTTGCTGCGCGAGCCAGTGTCGGCCATGCGGCCTAACGGCAGACCGGCAATCGCATAAACCAGGGTAAACGCGGTACCGACGATCCCCAGTTGAAAGTCACTCAGGTGCCACTCCATGCGGATCGGCTCGATGATGATCGCCGGAATGGTGCGGTCGAAGAAGTTGAACAGGTTGGCAAGGAACAACAGGAACAGAATGCGCCAGGCATTCGCCGCTTGGGTCGAGTTCTGCATGGGTCCGTCTCTTTATTGTTATGAGGGCTTCACTGCCGACGCATCCGAGCCCGGAACCTGCAATCTAGACAGGCGGTGCGTAGCTGTCTGTGATCATTCGTCAAGCTGATAATGAGCCATGGCTCTGTAAAGAAACGTAAGCCCTTGATAACGCAGCAATCCCCCGTAAACCGGGGGTTTAGAGGCAAAACCCGGCTACAAAAAAATACTTTCGCGCCCCCCTTCCCAAGTTCATGGCGAAGCCTAGAATAGCCGCCGGATCCGTCCGGATTCGCCGATCAACCCCTTTGATGCCCTCCTAATGTCCGAAGTCAGTCCGTGTCTGAATTGCGGTGCCTGCTGTTCCCATTTTCGCGTGTCTTTTTTCTGGGGTGAATGCGCCTCCTCCGGCGGCACAGTGCCCGATGAGCTGGTGACGCAGATCAGCCCCAGCCGGGTGGCGATGAACGGCACCGACTGCAAGTCACCGCGTTGTACGGCGTTGGTCGGCGAGGTGGGCAGTCAGGTGCAGTGCTCGATTTATGAGCAGCGCTCCAGCCCCTGCCGCGAATTCGAATCGTCCTGGGAGAACGGTGAACAGAATGTCGATTGCGACAAGGCCCGCGCCCGCTTCGGCTTGCCGCCCCTTGAGAAGGACTGGAATCAGATCCCCTACGACCAGAGCGCCTGACGCTTAGCGCCAATCGCTATGAGGCTCATGCCGAAATGGTTGGCGCCAATATGCCACTATCGCTTGCACGATAAAAACCGCCTCTATACTCCTCTCATTCGCCTGCGTTTCTGACGCAGAAGGGACGACTTCAGAGACGGGGATGCTATGGAGTGGCTTGGTTTGCAGTTTGTTACCGAGCTGCCGGACGGCGGGCAGGTCATTCTCGATTGCACACACAATCCCTTGCTGGTGCTGGTGGCTTATCTGGTCGCCTGCGCCGCGAGTTTTGCCACCCTCGACATGGCCGAGCGGGTCGGCCATGCCGAAGACCCGGGCTCGCAACGGGTCTGGCGCTGGATCGGCGCCACTTGCCTGGCCGGCGGTATCTGGGCGATGCACTTCATTGCCATGCTGGCGTTCCAGACACCGATCGAAATCCATTACGAACTGGCCACCACCCTGTTTTCCCTGGTGATCGCCCTGCTCGCTTCGTGGCTGGCGATGCACACCCTGAGCGTGCCCCATCCCTCACGGGTGCATTACCTGAAAACCGCCATCGTCATTGGCTTGGGCATCGCCGGCATGCATTACGTCGGCATGGCGGCGATGCACTCGGTGGCCACCGCCTATTACGAGCCGCTGTTGTTCTGCCTGTCGATCGTGATTGCGATCAGCGCCAGTTTCGCCGCGCTGTGGGTCGCCGGTTACTTGCGTGAAGGCAGTGGGCGTTTTCATCAACTGTTCAAATACACCGCCGCGATCATCCTCGGCGCCGGCATCATCAGCATGCATTTCACCGGGATGGCCGCGTTGCATCTGGTGTTGCCCGAAGGCGCCACGCCGACCTTGAGTGCCGAAACCAATCACCTGCAACTGGGCCTGACCATCGCGCTGATCACACTGTTGATTCTCGGCAGCGCGATCAGCGCGGCACTGGCCGACAAGAAACTGCAAAGCAAGGAGCAGGATCTGCGCCGAGTCAATGCCCTGCTCAGCCAGCTCGATCAGGCTCGGATGTCGCTGCAACAAGTGGCCAATTACGACGCCCTGACCAACCTGATCAACCGTCGCGGTTTCAACCAGATCTTCGCCGAGAAACTCAGCCAGAAAACCAGCGAAGGCGGCATGCTCGCGGTGATGTTTCTCGACATCGACCACTTCAAGCGGATCAACGACCGCCTCGGCCATGACGCCGGCGACGCCCTGCTCAAAGTCATCGCCAACCACATCAAAGGCTCGGTGCGCAGCCATGAAGACGTGGTCGCACGCTTTGGCGGTGACGAGTTCTGCATCCTGATCGGCCTGCACGACCGCGAGGAAGCGCGCAGCATGGCGCAACGGATCATGCAGAAAATGAAGGAGCCGATCGAATTGGCCGGACGTCGTATGGTGATGACCACCAGCATCGGTATCAGCCTGTTCCCCAACGACGGCACCAGCTGCGAAGAACTGCTCAAGCACGCCGATCTGGCGTTGTATCAGTCCAAGGGTGCCGGGCGTAACGGCCTGCATTTTTTCAGTTCGAACATGAAGACCCGCGCCAGCCTCGAACTGCAACTGGAAGAAGAACTGCGCCAGGCTTTGCGTGAAGACCACGGGCTGACGCTGTATTACCAACCCATCTTCGAACTGAAAACCGGCCGGGTGACCAAACTCGAAGCGTTGATTCGCTGGCAGCATCCGGTGCATGGCCTGCTGGCCCCGGACCGTTTCATCGCGATTGCCGAAACCAACGGCCTGATCGCCGAACTGGACAACTGGGTGCTTCGCCGCGCCTGCACCGACCTCGGCGAACTGACGCGCCACGGCTGCAACGAACTGAAAATCGCCTGGAACTGCTCACCGCTCAACCTGGCCCGGGAAGAACTGGCCAACGAAATCGAAAGTGCACTGCGCAGCGCTGGGGTCGCGCCGGAACGGCTGGAGCTGGAAGTCACCGAAAACGCACTGATGGGCAACATCGCCAACACGCTGGTGCTGTTGCGGCAGATCCGGGCCCTCGGCGTATCGCTGTCGATCGACGACTTCGGCACCGGATACTCATCGTTGGCCTACCTCAAACGTCTGCCGCTCAATACGCTGAAAATCGACCGCTCGTTCATCCTCGACATTCCTGCGGCGACCGCCGACATGGAGATCGTCCAGGCGATCATCGTCATGGCCCACACCCTGCACTTGCAGGTGGTGACCGAAGGCGTGGAAAGCCTGGAGCAGTACGAGTTTCTCGAACGTTCGGGCTGCGACTTCATTCAGGGGTATCTGCTCAGCCGCCCGGTGCCGCTGGATGAACTCCGTCCGGTGCTGGAGGAAATCAACCAGCGCAAACACGCGCATTCGGTCAATCCACTGAGTCTGGCGCGCGGTACATGCGTACCAGAGTCGCTGGATCCTTCTGCAAAAAACCCTGTGCCCCATGCAGGCGCATCAGTTGTGCGGCCAATCCGCTGATCGGCGTGGCCGAGCCTTGTTCGCGGGAGAATTTCACCGCCGTATCGAGATCCTTGAGCAGCGTGCGCACGTGCCATTTCACCGGTTCAAAACGGCTTTCGGCCATTTGCGGGGCGAGGATCTGCAGCGGTTTCGAATCGGCAAAGCCACCGGCCAGCGCTTCGGCAATCAAGCGCGCATCGACTCCGGCCTGTTCGGCCAGCGCCACCACTTCGGCAATCACCAACGCGTTGCAAGCGACGATCATCTGATTGCAAGCCTTGGTCACCTGCCCCGCGCCAATGCCGCCCATGTGCGTGACGCGCTGACCGAGGTTGAGCAGCATCGGGCGTACCCGATCCAGATCCGTCACCGCACCACCGACCATGATCGCCAGGCTGCCCGCCTCGGCACCGACCACGCCGCCGGACACCGGTGAATCAAGCCAGGCCATGCCGGTCCTGCCTGCCAAGTCGGCGGCCATCTCGCGAGTAGCCGTCGGTTCGAGGCTGGAGAAGTCCACCAGCAACTGGCCGTTTTTCGCACCTTCAACAACGCCGCCAGTGCCAAACACCACCTCGCGCACCACCGCCGTATCGGCCAGACAGAGCATCACCACGTCCGCGTGTTCGCACAGCTCGGCTGGAGTCGCCACCTGCCGGGCGCCGGCTTCAACCAGGGGCGCGCACTTGGCCGGGTTGCGGTTCCACACGGTCAACGGGTAGCCCGCCGCCAGCAAACGGTGGCACATGGGCAAGCCCATCAGGCCGATTCCGGCAAAGCCCAACGAAGGTAGCGTTGACATCATTTTGCCTCTTTTCGATTAAAGATCACCGAATAATGGCCGATTCATGAACGATCAGGAAAGGATTCCCCCGCGCGACGATCAGGCCAAGCCCCTGACGCCCGGGCCAAATACGCGCAGTCAAAGACGCGAGATCCTCTTTCCGTGAGGCTCGATGACAACGGTCGCCGAGCCAACCCTGTCCAGGTATATGGCGCACAATGACTTCTAAAAACAATCCGGCCACTGCGGTATCCGATCTGCCCCTGAGCCCTGCGGCGAACAGCCCGGCTCCGATGAAGCCATTGCCTCCTTCGCGCCCGCTGGGCACTCAGCAATATCTGTATTACACCGAAACCAACACCGACCGCATCCTCGACAACCTCGACGGTCTGCGTGACCTGGTGTTCCCGCGCCCGCCGCACCTGGAAGGCGACAACGAACAGCACAACGACCAGGAATTCCCGTCGGTATGCCTGATCGGCCTCGGTCGCTGCGGCTCGAACATCGCCCTCGACGTCGCGGAGTTGGTGTACAACGCGCGCAAGTTCTACCTCAACGAATTCAACAACGAAGACCGCGCCGCTGACCGGCGTCTGGCCGACAAGGGCTACAGCCCGGCCCAGTGGATCAAGCAGAATCTGCGGATCGGCCCGAACAAGTCGAGCAAACCGGTGTTCCTGGTCGAACCGCTGGTGATGCTCGGCGACCTCGACAAGGACATCGCCGGGCGCATCCGATTCTCGCGCAAGGGCGAGAAAAGCGGCTTTCTGCGCGATTACAGCAAAATGAAGATCATGGACTTGTCCGAAGTCCATGCCGGTGGCGCCGGTAACGCGCCGATCCTCGGTCAGTACCTGGCCAAGATCATCCTCAACAAGGACACCCAGCGCTTCTCCAGCCCTGACTGGAAAATGATCCACTCGTACCTGATCGACAGCTGCGGCATCAAGGCCAACCAGTCGCGCCTGTACTTCTCGATCTTCAGTGCCGGCGGCGGTACCGGTTCGGGCATGGCTTCGGAATTCGGCCTGGCCCAGCAGCACTCGTACATGAACAAGACCTTCGACACCAAGCCGATGGACGAGCATGACGGCAAGAGCGGGCATTCGTTCGTGTTCGAGCCGATCTTCACCAGCGGCATCTGCGTGCTGCCGAACATTTCCGATCACCGCAGCGAAATGTCTGAGGCGCTGCACATCAACGCCGGACGCCTGTTGTGCAAATACCTGTCGGAAGAATGGGATTTCTCCTACAACTTCGCCAATGAAGACAGCAGCGAAGCCAGCGTCATGGGCCGTATTCGCCCTTGGAACGCGATGATGCTGATCTCCAACGACATCATGCGTTACGCCGAAGAGAGCGATGACGGCAACATCCAGAACATTGATGTCAATGCGATGGAGAAGCACGCCAACCAGTACATCTCCCAGCAGATCTTCAACATTCTGACGGCGCAGGCGGTGACCACCGACTACGACCAGAACTACTTCCGCCGCGCCGGCATCGACATCGGCGAAACAATTCGCCTGGATGCCAACGACTTGTTCATGAGCCTGGCCGGCCCGGTGGCGATTGCCTACGCCGAATCGGTGGTGCCGGAAACCCCGCCGCCGAGCAGCGACAAGTTCAAGGTATTCGACAAAGAGCCGCAGCGCCTGAACATCGACGATCTGTTCTTCCGTTCGATCGACCTGCCGCACTTCAACAAGGTCACCCAGGCCATCGAAGGCATCAGCCTGCTGCCAATCGAATCCAAGCGCTATCGCGCGTCGCTGGAGCAGTACAAGAATTCCGGCTACGACGCCGCCGCCCTGCACGACCTGCACTTCTTCAAGAACTGCTCATCGGTGGTGTCGATCGTTTCGTTGCCGAAAGACTACAAGCTGTCCTACATGGATCTGAACCGGTTGAAGACCCACCTCAACAGCCTGTTCCCCAACACCACACTCAAGCGTTATGCGCTGGTGATCGGTGCGTCGGCCAACCTGTCGCTGACCACCCTGATCGCCAAGAGTCCGTGCCTGTCGGACGATTTCCTGACCCTGATCGTGGCGTTCATCAAGCGTTGCTTCGCCAAGACCCCGTACCGTTTCGACGAGACCCTGGACAACTCGATCCTCGACTTCATCATTAATGAAGACTTTGACGAAGACCGCATCGACGACCTGCTCAACGAGTTCGAAAACCCGGCGAAGATCCTCGACACCAACTGGTACGCGATCAAGCCGATGTACGAGAAGAAATACCGCGAACTGATCAACGACAAGGACAAGTTTGTTTCGATCAACGACATTCGCCTGTCGCGCGACTGCGTGAAGAAGTCGATCAAGTACCTGCGCGAGATCTACCGTCACCGCATCGGCAAGACCAAGGTTATTTCCCTGAATAACCATACCGGGAAGACTTACTCGGTCTGATCGAAGACCGAGTCGCTCCCTTCGCGAGCAGGCTCGCTCCCACAATGGAATGCATTCCAAATGTGGGAGCGAGCCTGCTCGCGAAGAGGCCACTCCACACACTGCAAAACCTTCATCGCCAACATCAAGAAACAATTAAGCAGCTCTCAGGCTGCTCAATAAACTGTTCCCGTTACGTTTACGTCACCGTGAGGCCACGCACGCTTGTGGCCTTTCTCTACGGCAACGTGCCATCACGCTACTCGGCTACACACTT
Organism: Pseudomonas sp. m6p; assembly: GCF_055760375.1. Lineage (NCBI taxonomy): Bacteria > Pseudomonadati > Pseudomonadota > Gammaproteobacteria > Pseudomonadales > Pseudomonadaceae > Pseudomonas > Pseudomonas sp. m6p. The sequence continues at coordinate 592,405 of NZ_CM147084.1, read as the reverse complement.
TCCGGCGCACGAAGAGCGCACCATCAAGGTGCACACACTCAGGCCTGCGCCCTTTCCTGGACCAGAATCCACGGCCTTACCACCACCGCCCACATCTGCGGATCACGCTCGAAAATATCCAGCGCCCGCGTTTCAGACAGCTTGGCGACCTTGTCTTCGGCCAGCCAGGCGGCGACTTTCTCGCCATCATCCGAGGCTACGGCCTCGGCAGCGGCGATCAAATCCAGGGCCGGGTCGACCCACAATAGGGCACCCTTGGCGAAGAACGGCTCCAGCTCTTTCCAGGTAATAGATGCGGTTTCACCAAGCAGCTTGGCATAGAGGGTGCTAGGTTCTTGATTCATGGGTTTGTCCGGAAAAGAAATCGACGCGAATGATAACGTCGGTGGTTCGGCAGAAAAACCCGGTTGCAAATGGCTTCACCGAACGAAAAGAGCAGGAACGCCAAGGAATGCTGCTGTTTGGGGCATAAGCCCCCCGAAAGCCCCGCCGCAATTCTGTCTTTTTCATTCAAAAATGCGACACCCACAAGTTTTGCCCCCTGGCGCCAGCTTCCCAGGCCAACAACCGGCGCTCTACACTGTACCGGTACAGTTGCCGGGGGCATTTCCGGAGGGTATCGCCAAGATATCTGACCCGGTTCTGCTGCTACGGCGCCAGAACTCAAAAAAATTACAACAGTAAGAGTGGAGCACTATGACTAAGGCTACTAAGCAGATTTCCAAACTGTTTGCCGCTATGGTTCTGGCCGGGGTTGCCAGCCATTCGTTCGCCGCTGACACCATCAAGATCGGTATCGCCGGCCCTAAAACCGGTCCTGTAGCCCAATACGGCGACATGCAGTTCAGTGGCGCGAAAATGGCCATCGAGCAGATCAACGCCAAGGGCGGCGTCGACGGCAAGAAACTCGAAGCCGTTGAATACGATGACGCGTGCGATCCGAAACAAGCCGTAGCGGTCGCGAACAAGGTCGTCAACGACGGCGTCAAGTTCGTGGTTGGTCACCTGTGCTCCAGCTCCACTCAGCCTGCTTCGGACATCTACGAAGACGAAGGCGTGGTGATGATCACCCCGGCTGCCACCAGCCCGGACATCACCGCCCGTGGTTACAAAATGGTCTTCCGCACCATCGGTCTGGACAGCGCCCAGGGCCCTGCCGCCGGTAACTACATTGCCGATCACGTGAAGCCGAAAATCGTTGCCGTACTGCACGACAAGCAGCAATACGGTGAAGGCATCGCCACCGCCGTCAAGGCGACTCTTGAGAAGAAAGGCGTGAAAGTCGCCGTGTTCGAAGGCGTCAACGCCGGCGACAAAGACTTCTCCTCGATGATCGCCAAGCTCAAACAAGCCAACGTCGACTTCGTTTACTACGGCGGCTACCACCCGGAGCTGGGCCTGATCCTGCGTCAATCCCAGGAAAAAGGCCTGAAAGCCAAGTTCATGGGCCCGGAAGGCGTGGGTAACGACTCCATTTCGCAGATCGCCAAAGAGTCCTCCGAAGGCCTGCTGGTGACCCTGCCGAAATCCTTCGACCAGGATCCGGCCAACGTTGCCCTGGCAGATGCGTTCAAGGCGAAGAAAGAAGACCCGAGCGGCCCGTTCGTGTTCCCTTCCTACTCGGCGGTTGAAGTGATTGCCGAAGGCATCAAGGCAGCCAAGTCCGAAGACGCAGCCAAAGTGGCCGCAGCCATTCACGCCGGCACCTTCAAGACCCCTACCGGCGACCTGAGCTTCGACGCCAAGGGCGACCTGAAGGACTTCAAATTTGTGGTTTACGAGTGGCACTTCGGCAAACCGAAAACTGAAGTTTCGCCTCAGTAAGGCGCGCCCTGACTGACTGCCAATAAAGCCCACGGCGTGCCGTGGGCTTTGTTTTACGAATGTATGGGCCGCGCTGGCGTGATCCGCCAGTCTCCCCACCTGAAAATCTCAAAACCGTCATCAGCGGTTCGCTGGCAAAACCCGGATTCGAAGTGGATAAAGATCCACGGGGCCGGGCGGGAAAATGACTCCACCAGTGAAATGCGTATCAGGTTTTTAGGAGCGTTGTAATGCCTGACATCTATCACTTCTTCCAACAGCTGGTTAATGGCCTGACCATTGGCAGCACGTATGCCCTGATCGCCATCGGCTATACGATGGTCTACGGCATCATTGGAATGATCAACTTCGCCCACGGCGAGGTGTACATGATCGGTTCCTACGTGGCGTTCATCGCCATCGCCGGGCTGGCCATGATGGGAATCGACAACGTCCCGCTGTTGATGACCGCCGCGTTCATCGCGAGCATCGTCGTCACCAGTTCCTACGGTTACAGCATCGAACGGATCGCCTACCGCCCCCTGCGCGGCAGCAACCGTCTGATTCCGCTGATTTCCGCGATCGGTATGTCGATCTTCCTGCAGAACACGGTTCTGCTCGCGCAAGACTCCAAGGACAAATCCATCCCCAACCTGATCCCCGGCAACTTCTCCATCGGGCCAGGTGGCGCACATGAAGTGCTGATTTCCTACATGCAAATCGTGGTGTTCGTGGTGACCCTGGTCGCCATGCTCGGCCTCACGCTGTTCATCTCCCGCTCTCGCCTGGGTCGCGCCTGCCGCGCCTGCGCCGAAGACATCAAGATGGCCAACCTGCTGGGCATCAACACCAACAACATCATCGCCCTGACCTTCGTCATCGGTGCTGCGCTGGCGGCCGTTGCGGCTGTGCTGCTGAGCATGCAGTACGGCGTGATCAACCCCAACGCCGGTTTCCTCGTCGGCCTCAAGGCCTTCACCGCTGCGGTACTCGGCGGGATCGGCAGCATCCCCGGCGCCATGCTCGGCGGGCTGGTGCTCGGGGTGGCGGAAGCCTTTGGCGCCGATATCTTCGGCGACCAGTACAAGGACGTCGTGGCTTTCGGCTTGTTGGTTCTGGTGCTGTTGTTCCGTCCGACCGGCATTCTGGGCCGTCCGGAGGTTGAGAAAGTATGACTAGGAATCTTAAACAGGCACTGTTCAGTGCCTTGCTGGTGTGGGCCGTGGCCTACCCGGTACTCGGTCTGAAACTGACCATTGTCGGCATCAACCTCGAAGTGCACGGCACCAGCCCGGCCATTCTGGCGACCATCGCCGTGTGCTCGGTGCTGATGTTCCTGCGGGTGCTGTTCAACCAGCAGATCAGCAAGGCGTGGAAATCCTCGCCGGGCCTGCCGTTGATCCCGGCCAAAGCCAGCAACTTCCTGACCCTGCCGACCACGCAACGCTACATCATCATTGCGCTGATCCTCGGTGCACTGGTGTGGCCGTTCTTCGGCTCGCGTGGCGCGGTGGACATTGCCACGCTGATCCTGATCTACGTGATGCTCGGCCTCGGCCTGAACATCGTCGTCGGTCTGGCCGGTCTGCTCGATCTGGGTTACGTCGGCTTCTACGCCGTCGGCGCCTACAGCTACGCGCTGCTGTCGCACTACTACGGCCTGAGCTTCTGGATCTGCCTGCCGATTGCCGGCCTGATGGCGGCGACGTTCGGCTTCCTGCTGGGCTTCCCGGTGTTGCGTCTGCGCGGTGACTATCTGGCGATCGTGACCCTGGGCTTCGGCGAGATCATCCGGCTGTTCCTGCGTAACCTGACGGACATCACCGGCGGTCCGAACGGTATCAGCAACATCGAGAAACCGACGTTCTTCGGCCTGACCTTCGAACGCAAAGCGGCGGAAGGCCTGCAAACCTTCCACGAGTATTTCGGCCTCGAATACAACTCGATCAACAAGGTGATTTTCCTGTACCTGGTTGCTCTGTTGCTGGCACTGGCGGCGCTGTTCATCATCAACCGTCTGCTGCGCATGCCGATCGGCCGTGCGTGGGAAGCGCTGCGTGAAGACGAAATCGCCTGCCGCGCACTTGGCCTCAACCCGACCGTGATCAAGCTGTCGGCGTTCACCCTGGGCGCGAGCTTCGCCGGTTTCGCCGGCAGCTTCTTCGCCGCCCGTCAGGGGCTGGTGACACCGGAGTCGTTCACCTTCATCGAGTCGGCGATCATTCTCGCCATCGTTGTGCTGGGTGGCATGGGCTCGCAGCTGGGCGTGATTCTCGCGGCCGTGGTGATGATCCTGTTGCCGGAAATGATGCGTGAATTCAGCGAATACCGGATGTTGATGTTCGGTGCGCTGATGGTGTTGATGATGATCTGGCGTCCACAAGGTCTGCTGCCGATGCAACGCCCACACATGGAGTTGCGAAAATGAGCCGCGAGATCCTGAAAGTCGAAAACCTGAGCATGCGCTTCGGCGGCTTGCTGGCGGTCAATGGCGTGGCCCTGACCGTCAAGGAAAAACAAGTGGTGGCGCTGATCGGGCCGAACGGCGCGGGCAAAACCACCGTGTTCAACTGCCTGACCGGTTTCTACCAGCCATCGGGCGGCAGCATCCTGCTCGACGGCGAGCCCATCCAGGGCCTGCCGGGGCACAAAATCGCCCTCAAGGGCGTGGTGCGCACCTTCCAGAACGTGCGGCTGTTCAAGGACATGACGGCGGTCGAGAACCTGTTGATCGCGCAGCACCGTCACCTGAACACCAACTTCCTGTCCGGTCTGTTCAAGACCCCGGCGTTCCGCAAGAGCGAGCGCGAGGCCATGGAGTACGCCGAATACTGGCTGGAAAAGGTCAACCTGAAAGAGTTCGCCAACCGTACCGCCGGCACCCTGGCCTACGGTCAGCAACGGCGCCTGGAAATCGCCCGCTGCATGATGACCCGTCCGCGGATCCTCATGCTCGACGAACCGGCCGCCGGCCTGAACCCGAAGGAAACCGAAGACCTCAAGGCGCTGATCAGCGTGCTGCGTGAAGAGCACAACGTGACCGTGCTGCTGATCGAACACGACATGAAACTGGTCATGAGCATTTCCGACCACATCGTCGTGATCAACCAGGGCACACCGCTGGCCGATGGCACGCCGGAACAGATCCGCGACAATCCTGAAGTGATCAAAGCCTACCTGGGGGAAGCGTAAATGCTGCAGTTCGAAAACGTTTCCACCTTCTACGGCAAGATCCAGGCCCTGCACAGCGTCAACGTCGAAGTCCGTCAGGGCGAGATCGTGACCCTGATCGGCGCCAACGGTGCCGGCAAGTCCACGCTGCTGATGACGCTCTGCGGTTCACCGCAGGCGCACAGCGGCAGCATCCGCTACATGGGTGAGGAACTGGTCGGCCAGGACTCGTCGCAGATCATGCGCAAGAGCATCGCCGTGGTGCCGGAAGGTCGTCGGGTATTCGCCCGGCTGACCGTCGAAGAAAACCTGTCGATGGGTGGTTTCTTCACCGACAAGGGCGACTATCAGGAGCAGATGGACAAGGTCCTCGGCCTGTTCCCGCGCCTGAAAGAACGCTTCAACCAGCGCGGCGGCACCATGTCCGGCGGCGAACAGCAAATGCTCGCCATCGGCCGCGCGCTGATGAGCAAGCCCAAACTGCTGCTGCTCGACGAGCCGTCGCTGGGCCTGGCACCGATCATCATCCAGCAGATCTTCGACATCATCGAACAACTGCGCAAGGACGGTGTAACGGTGTTCCTGGTCGAGCAGAACGCCAACCAGGCGCTGAAAATCGCTGACCGTGCGTACGTTCTGGAGAACGGCCGCGTGGTCATGCAAGGTACTGGTGAAGCGCTGCTGACCGACCCGAAAGTGCGCGAGGCGTACCTCGGCGGTTGAGGCTTTTCGCTGAACAAAAAAACGGCCTTCGGGCCGTTTTTTTATACCTCACACATCCCCCGTGTAGGAGCTGCCGCAGGCTGCGATCTTTTGACTTTGCCTTTTGCAAGATCAAAAGATCGCAGCCTGCGGCAGCTCCTACAGGGAAGCGCCGTCAGTACGGGTTGCAGTACTGCGCCACCGCCGTCGCCTGATCGACATACGGCCGGGCCGGTTCAAGGTTCCACTCAGGCTTGTTCCTCACCGGTTTGCCGTCGTAGACCGCCGCCAGATGGCAAACCATCTGCCGCCGCAACGACCCGCCATTGACGCTGTACTCGCGCCATTGCGCATCGTCCTTGTGCTTGTTGTACAGCTCGGCAAACATCCGGTCGGTCTGGTCGTCCTTGATTGCCCGCCCGCACGCGGTCGGCACTACCGAGAGCGACCAGGTGTTCGGCCCCAGTTTCGGATCGGGACGCTGCACCCAGGTGCTGGACTCGATGTACTTGTCGCAAAATTTTGGTGCGGCCGGCGTCGAGGTCTGGATGCACGAGAAAGAGGCCTTGGCGACCGGCGTTCTCGGGAAGTCGATCTTGATGATGTTGCGATCCTTGCCGGTCTTGGCCTTGTAGTCCTTTTGATTGGCCAACGCATCGTTCAGACCGCGCTGATCGCTGTAGAAGAACGCCAGAATCGGCAGCTCATCGGTTTTCGGGTTACCCAGACGCAGCTCGGTCTGAGTCTGAAACTCGCGGCTGTTGATGACTTTGCGCGCGCCCATGAAATTGCGAAAGGCGTCGACCCGCTCCTTGCTGCTCATCGGATTGCGCATGTTGAAGCCGCACTGCAACTGGTCCTGCTGGCGATTGTTGTTGTACTGGGTGAAGTGCGCGACCCAGGCATTCGGCGTGGTGATCGGTGGTTTCATGGCCTGACAGACTGCTTCGGTCGGGGCGGTGTTCTTGTTGTCGCCACAGCCACGGTCGTTGCGAAAGTCGGTCCAGGCATCGTTGGGAAACGCGCAATAGACATGCACCGGCGTCTCGGGGTCTTTCACCAGATCCCGTGGCGTAATCAGGTAGCCGTTCTGCGTGCTCATGCCGGGGTCTTCATAACTGATGCCGTCGGCGCGCATGAACGAGGCGGCAAACGTGCCCAGCTCCACGGCTTTCGGGCTGGGGTTCCAGACGTCCCACTTTTGCCCCTTGGCCGGATCGGCGCGGTGCGTGCCGCGCACCAGCAGCCCCGAGCAGTCCGATGCGGGGTCCTGCCCGCAACTGTCGACGGTATTGTTATAGAGCTTTTCCACCTTCCTCAGCGTCTCGTCGCATGACTCGGCACTGGCCCATGCCGCATGCACCAACAGCGGCAATACGAGCAACGGGGCGATCCTGTTCAAACGTTTCTTCATGGCTTGCATCTCCTTGATTAGCCAACACACTCAACGCGGGACCGGGTTGCAACCCGCGGCGCGAGTCTCGCTGTCCGACAACGCCGGCCTGAACGGTTCCAGATTCCATGGCGTCTTGTTGCGGTAATTGACCAGCACGCAGCGCAGTTGCTGACGCATGCTGCCAGCGGACTTTTCGTTGTCGCGCCAGTTGCTGTCCGGCCCCTTGAGGGCGAACAACTGATCGTACAGAGCGCCGACCTGCTCACCGGGCAAGGCGCGCCCCGCCGCGGTGGGCACGATGCTCAGGCTCCATTCATCCTTGCGGGTGCCGGGGTCGTAACGTTTGATCCAGTCGGCGGAGGCGATGTATTGCGGCACCGGGGCCCCACCCACCACCATTTCGGCGATCGCCTGATCGGCAGCGACATAGCTGAAACGCTGTTCGGCTGGCTTGGTGAAGTCCAGACGCAGGATCGGCACGCTGTAGCCCTGGGCCTGGAGTTTTTTCTGGAAATTGCGCGCGCTGTTCAGACCGTTCTCCGGTTTCGGCGGCGCCTGATCACCGCGGGTCGCAAAATTCTGCGTGCTGTTGACGTTGTAGATGAAGGCATCGATGTACTTCATGTTTTCGCTGCCATCGTTGCTCGCGGTGGCGTTCTTCAACATGAACTCGTTGACCTGGGCACTGAAGGCAAAGGGGTCCTTGTTGGTGGTGTTCGGGCGCGACTCATGCACGCGGATCATCGCGTGCCAGTCGCTGGGTTTTTCCGCGTTCCAAGAACACTGGCTGTACTGGATCGGCCCCTTCATCAGCCCGGTGTATTTCTGCGTCCACTGCTCGGCGGTGGTGACACCCGCCTCGGCACAAGTGCCGTAGGCCAGTGCGGCATTGCGGTTGTTCAGCGTGCCTTGCGCCGCACGCGGCGGTTCGCGGCTGTCGAAGAAGCCGCAGCCATACCACTTGCGCTCCGGCCCGGTACCGCCATCAAACGCATAGATGCAGGTGAAGCCCTGCTCCTTGACCGGCAGCTTCAGCGCCGCTGCATCGGTGGGTGTGCGCAGGATGAAACCGGCCGGGTGAATGAGAATGCGCGTACTCAGATCCTTGCGAATCCACGAGTAGGACGTCGCGCCGATCTTGATTGCATAAGGGCTGTAATCCCACGGATTGAAGGGCCCGTCATTGACCATGCGCAGGGTCACGCCGCTGCAGTAATACAGCCCGCGCGCGGCGCCGGTATCGGGTTCCTGGCAAGCGTCCTTGAGGGTGTTGTAGTTGCTGTTGATGCGCTTGAGCGTGTCCAGCGGATCAACCTGCGTCTGGGCGCAAGCCGTGCCGAACAGCAGGGGCAGCGTGCAGGCGAGCGTAAAAGATGAAGTCGTGCGCAATAGCGCAGCGCGGACTGATCGATCCTTCGTCATGAGATACCGTCCTGGTAAATCGGCCTGTGACAGGGGCCGTTGCAATGACTATAGACGCGCAACCACAGAAATCCCCTGTAGGAGCTGCCGCAGGCTGCGATCTTTTGATCTGGCTTCTGGTTTTAAAATCAAAGTCAAAAGATCGCAGCCTGCGGCAGCTCCTACAGGGTTTTGCATTTTTTTCTGAAAAATTTCGGTGGCGCTGTAACGCATCGCCATGGGCGTTCTCTAGTGGGGTAAGCAAGCGCACTTCGCTTGTAAAACCCAAGCTCAAATCTGGAGAAACATCATGACTGCTACCACTCGTACCCTGTCCGCCGCTGCACTGGTTCTGGCTCTTGGTTCCGCCCTGAGCATGACTGCCGTTTCCAGCGCCAATGCCGCCGACAACAGCAACATGGAAAAATGCTTCGGTGTGGCCATGAAGGGTCACAACGATTGCGCCGCGGGCGCAGGCACCACATGTGCCGGCACCGCGAAAATGGATTACCAGGCCAACTCCTGGAAGTTCGTGCCAAAAGGCACCTGCACCACCACCGAGAGCAAAACCTCGCCGACCGGCTTCGGTCAGATGGAAGCCTTCAAAGCCAAGTCCTGATCCACGACCTGCCCGAGTGACGCTCATGTTCACCCTCAACGAACCTGTCCCACCGCGCACTCGGGCAGTCCTCTGCGGGCTCCCGCCCCGCGCGGGGCTGGGACTCAAGACCGGGCACTTTCGTGAAGTGCTCGGCACCCAACCGGACATCGGTTTCTTTGAAGTCCACGCCGAAAACTACATGGTCGACGGCGGTCCGTTTCATCATTTTCTCGGGTTGATCCGCGAGCAGTATCCGCTGTCGCTGCACGGCGTCGGGCTGTCGATCGGGGCCGAAGGGCCACTGGATCTGCAACACCTGCAACGCCTGCAAACACTGATCGAGCGTTATCAACCGCAAGCCTTTTCCGAACACCTGGCCTGGTCGAGCCACGGCCCGGTGTTCCTCAATGACCTGCTGCCGCTGGCGTATGACACGCCGACGCTTGACCGCGTCTGCGCGCATATCGACCAAGTGCAGAACACCCTCAAGCGCCCGATGCTGCTGGAAAACCCAGCGACCTATCTTGGCTTCGAGCGCTCGACCATCGACGAGCCGGCGTTCATCACCGAGGTGATCCGCCGCAGCGGTTGCGGTCTGCTGCTTGACGTCAACAACGTCTACGTCTCGTGCATTAACCATCAACGCGATCCACTGACCTACCTCGACGCACTGCCTTTGCACGCGGTTGGCGAGATTCATCTGGCCGGGTTCGCCGAAGACGCCGACAGCCTCGGCGACCGCTTGCTGATCGATGATCACGGCGCGCCGGTTGATGATGCCGTCTGGGCGTTATACCGACAGGCACTCGAACGTGTTGGCCCGGTGGCAACCTTGATCGAACGGGACAATCACCTCCCGACGTTCAACGTGCTGCTGGCCGAGGCACAGCAGGCCGAAGCGTTGCTGCGGCGCTCAAGGAGTCAGCCATGAACACTCAAGCCGACTTCAGCGCCGCCCTGCTCGACACTCGCCTGCCCTGCCCCGCCGGCCTGTTCAGCGCCAACGGTGCCGATCCTGCCAGCCGATTCCTGGTGTATCGCAATAACGTGCAAGGCTCGTTGATCAACGCGCTGGCCGACAGTTATCCGGTGGTGCAGCAGTTGGTCGGCGAGGAATTCTTCCGTAGCATGGCCGGCATATTCATCCAGCAGCAGCCGCCGCACAGTCCGTTGATGAGCCGTTACGGCGACGGTCTGGCGGACTTCATTGACGCATTCGAACCGGCGGCCGAGGTGCCGTATCTGGCCGATGTCGCACGGCTCGAACGCTTGCGCACCCGCGCTTATCACGCCGCCGATGCCGCGACGGTCAGTGCGCAACAGATCAGCGCTGCACTGGCCGATCCACAAACACTGGCCGAACTGCACATCGCCCTGCACCCCTCGCTGCACCTGCTCGACTCCGCCTACGCAGTGGTTTCGATCTGGGCCGCGCATCAGCAAGACACCACACTGGCGGATATCGATATCCATCAAGGGCAACACGCACTGGTGCTGCGCAACGGTCTGGAGGTCGAGGTCTTTGCCCTCGATCACGGCGCCAGCGTATTCATCCGCCATCTGCTCCATCACCGACCGCTGCTGCAAGCGGCGCAAGACAGCCCGCCCTTCGATCTGCCGCAGACCCTCGCCCTGCTGATCGGCCACCATGCCATCACCGACCTGAACAACAAGGTATCGCCATGAACAACCTCATCACTCGCGCCATCGGGCTAATGGAAAAGATTCCCCACAGCCTGATCGCCTTCATCGCCCGGTTCTCGATTGCCGCGGTGTTCTGGAAGTCCGGGCAGACCAAGGTCGAGGGACTGGCCATCGACTTGGTCGACGGCACCTTTCAACTCGGCTGGCCACGCTTGGCGGACTCGACAATTCCGTTGTTCCAGAGCGAATACACTGTGCCGCTGCTGTCACCGGAAATCGCCGCGCACATGGCAGCGTTCGCCGAACACTTCTTTCCAGTGCTGATATTAATTGGCTTCGCCACGAGGTTTTCGGCGCTGGCGCTACTGGGCATGACGCTGGTCATCGAGGTGTTTGTCTACCCCGATGCCTACCCGACCCATGGCACCTGGGCGGCGGTGTTGCTGTACCTGATGGCGACCGGGCCGGGGAAATTGTCGATCGATCACATGATCGCCAGGTACTACAAACGCTGATGTCTGATGTCTCTGATGTCTCTGTAGGAGCTGCCGAAGGCTGCGATCTTTTGACCTTAAAAATCAAAAGATCGCAGCCTTCGGCAGCTCCAGAGGTATCACAGGTATCACGGGTATCACGGGTATCACGGGCATCGTGGTCAATGCGCCAGGCGATCCAGCGCCTCGCCGCTGCGTTTGAACCAGCCAATCAGATAATCCGCCAGCACCTGCGTGCGTTTGGGCAACCCACCTTGGTACGGGTGCACCAGATACATCGGCATCCGGCGCGTCTGAAAATCGCGCAGCAGCCAGCGCAACCGGCCGTCAGCCAGTTCCGTTTGCAGCAGATACGACGGCAACCGTGCGATACCGGCGCCGGCCAGGGCGGCTTTCTTCAGCAGGTTGTAATGGTTGCTGGCGAACGGCCCCGACACCCGCACCCGGAGCAATTCGTGCTGTTGGTGATACAGCCATTCTTCACGGCCACTGTAATGACTGTTGAGCAGGCAGCGGTGTTCGGCCAGCTCCTGCGGGGTCAGCGGTTCGCCGAATTGTTCAAGGTATATCGGGCTGGCGCAGGTCAACTCCTGCCACGCCAGCAGGGGCTTGGCCACCAGCCGCTCGTCATTGGCCACCTCGGAGCGAATCGCCAGATCGAAGCCATCCCGGGACAGGTCGCGATAGTGGTTGTTCAGCTCCAGCTCGATCTGCACCTCGGGGTATTGCTGCGAGAACTCCAGCAGCAAGCCGTCAAAAAACGTTTCCCCCAGCGATACTGGCACCGTCATCCGCACCGGACCGGCCATGTCGTCTTTCAAACGCGCCAACGCCTGACGTGCCCGCTCCACTTGCACCACCAGCGCCTGGGCTTGCGGCAACAATGCGGCGCCCGCCGCTGTCAGGGTCAAGCGGCGCGTGGTGCGTTGCAGCAACACCACGGAAAACTGTGCTTCCAGCTGACTGATGCGTTTGGACAACTGGCCCTTGCTGCAACCCAGTTGCTGTGCCGCCAAGGTAAAACTGCCGGCCTCGATCAACACCGCGAACGCCGCCAGATCATCCATTTCGCTCATGGATTGTTTCCATTTGAAAACCAAAGGTTGCCTATTAGTGCGCTTATCCGCGGAAAAAACCACTCTAGACTGAAACCTCGTTCAACCCATTGAGGAACAGTCCCATGAAGATTCTGTTGATCGGTGCCGCCGGCACCATCGGTTCGGCCGTGGATAAAGAGCTGAGCCAGCGTCACGAAGTGATCCGCATTGGTCGCAGCAGCGGCGACTTCCAGGTGGACATCAGCGACAGCGCATCGATTCGCAAACTGTTCGAGCAAACCGGCAAGTTCGACGCGCTGATCTGCGCCGCCGGCAACGTAACCTTCGCCCCACTCGGCGAGATGAACGCTGACAGCTTTGCACTGGGCCTGAAAGACAAACTGATGGGCCAGGTCAACCTGCTGCTGATCGGCCGCGAATACGCCAACGACGGCGCCTCGTTCACCTTCACCAGCGGCGTGCTCAGCCACGACCCGATCCGTACCGGCGCCTCGGCGGCATTGGTCAACGGCGCACTGGACAGCTTCGTCAAAGCCGCCGCCATCGAGTTGCCGCGTGGCCTGCGCATCAACTCCATCAGCCCCACCGTGCTGCTGGAAGCCATGGGCAGCTACGCTCCGTACTTCCGTGGCTATAAGCCGGTTCCGGCAGCCGATGTGGCGCTGGCCTACGCGAAAAGTGTCGAAGGCCTGCAAACCGGTCAGACCTTTCACGTGGGCTAAACCCTTGTGATCAACGGTCAGCCTGCGTAACGTGGCGGCACTTGTCTGGAGAGCCGAAGATGCGTGTTGCCCGTTCGTTGATCGTTGTTGCCCTGCTGCCATTGTTCGCCGCCTGCCAGTTGCTCGACGGCCCGCGTGAAAGCGCGTCCCACGTCGGGCAATCCCGGATGCAGGGGCAATTGACGGCGGCCGACGGCAAACTGGTGTTCCAGCCCTGTGGCGAACAGCGTCAGTACGTGGTCAATGACATCGGCGGCACCAGCGTGCTGCAAGAGGCTGCGACCCTCGCCGATCAGCAGGGCAAGCTGTTTGCCGATGTACGCGGGAAGATCGCCGGCGACCGCCTCGACCTCGGTCAGTTGTATCGCGTCGAGCGTTCCGGCACCGCGTGCGATGACCCGAATTTCAAACTGTTGATCCTGCGCGCCGCCGGCCACGGTCCCGAGTGGAACGTCAAAGTCAGTGGCAAGGGCATGGTCATCGACCGTGAAGGCCAACCGGCGCTGGCCGTGCCGTATGTCGAAGAACAACTGGGCGACGGCCGCTTCAACCTCAGCAGCGAAGCCAACAACCAGCGCATCGAGTTGTGGGTCGCGCCGCAACGCTGCGTCGACAGCAGCACCGGCAGCGTGCAGCACATGAGCGCCGAGTTGCGCATCGACGGCAAGGTCGAGCGTGGTTGCGGGTATTTCGGCGGATCGCGCAACGACTGAGCGTTTTAGCCTCACCGGATCCGGCCTTTGCGGCTTATAATCGCGGCCTTCAAACGCCCTGGCGCCGTTGTGCGCCCCGCGAATCCGGATCCTCGCCATGTTACGAATCACCGAACTCAAGCTGCCAATCGACCATCCCGAAGAAGACCTGCGTGCCGCCATCGTGCAGCGCCTGGGCATCGCCAGCGATGACTTGCTCGATTTCACCTTGTTCAAGCGCAGCTACGACGCGCGCAAAAAGTCTTCCGAACTGTGCTTCATCTACACCATCGACCTCACCGTGCGCGACGAGGCCAAGGTGCTCGGCAAGTTCGCCGACGACCGTAACGTCAACGTGGCGCCGGATGTCAGCTACAAATTCGTCGGTCAGGCGCCGAGCGACCTGAGCCAGCGCCCGATCGTGGTCGGTTTCGGCCCGTGCGGGATTTTCGCCGGCCTGTTGCTGGCACAGATGGGCTTCAAGCCGATCATCCTCGAACGTGGCACTGAAGTCCGCCAGCGCACCAAGGACACCTGGGGTCTGTGGCGTAAAAGTGTGCTCAACCCCGAGTCCAACGTGCAGTTCGGCGAAGGCGGCGCGGGCACGTTCTCCGACGGCAAGCTGTACAGCCAGATCAAGGACCCGAAGTTCCTCGGCCGCAAAGTCCTGCACGAATTCGTCAAGGCCGGCGCGCCGGAAGAAATTCTCTATGTCAGCAAACCGCACATCGGTACCTTCCGTCTGACCGGCATGGTCGAGACCATGCGTGAAGAGATCCGCGCCCTGGGCGGCGAAGTACGCTTTCAGGAGCGCGTCACCGATGTGCTGATCGAAGACGGCCAACTGGTCGGCGTCGAGCTGGCGAGCGGTGAAACCCTGCATTCGAAACACGTAATCCTGGCCCTCGGCCACAGTGCCCGCGACACCTTCCGCATGCTCCACAGCCGTGGCGTGTTCATGGAAGCCAAGCCGTTCTCGGTGGGCTTCCGCATCGAACACCCGCAGTCGCTGATCGACCGTGCGCGGCTGGGCAAGTACGCCGGCCACCCGAAGCTGGGCGCTGCCGATTACAAACTGGTGCACCACGCCAAGAACGGCCGTTCGGTCTACAGCTTCTGCATGTGCCCGGGCGGCACCGTGGTCGCGGCGACGTCCGAGCCGAACCGCGTGGTCACCAACGGCATGAGCCAGTACTCGCGTAACGAGCGCAACGCCAACTCCGGGATCGTCGTCGGCATCACCCCGGAGGTCGATTACCCGGGCGGCCCGCTGGCCGGTATCGAGTTGCAGGAGCGTCTGGAGTCCCACGCGTTCATCCTCGGCGGCAGCGATTACAAGGCCCCCGCGCAACTGGTCGGCGACTTCATCAACGGCACCCCGTCCACCGAACTGGGCGAAGTCGAGCCGTCGTACAAACCGGGCGTGGCCCTGGGCGACCTGGCCCTGGCGCTGCCGGACTTTGCCATCGAAGCGATTCGTGAAGCGTTGCCGGCGTTCGAGAAGCAGATTCGTGGCTACTCGCTGCACGATGCCGTACTGACCGGCATCGAAACCCGCACCTCGTCGCCGCTGCGCATCACGCGTAACGAGTCGCTGCAGAGCATGAACGTCAAAGGTCTGTTCCCGGCCGGTGAAGGCGCGGGTTATGCGGGCGGGATTCTGTCGGCGGGTGTGGACGGGATTCGGATTGCCGAGGCCGTGGCGCGGGATATCCTCGGTCTGGAAGCCTGATCAGCCAAATCTGCAAAACGCGCAATCCTGTGGGAGCTGGCTTGCCAGCGATGACGGACTCAGATTCGACATTGATGTTGACTGACAATCCGCTATCGCTGGCAAGCCAGCTCCCACAATGGTTTTTGGTGTATCAGATATTCGCGCGCAGTACTGTGGTTGGCAGCGGCTCACCGCGTTCGGCACTCGCCGCCACCGCTGCAATCAATCCCTCCAGCTCATAGCCCTGCGCCTTCAGCCAGTCCTGATCGTAATAGGTATCGGCATAGCGCTCGCCGCCATCGCACAGAATCGCCACGATCGACCCCGACTCCCCCGCCGCTTTCATCTGCTGCGCCGCCATCAGCGCGCCGATCAGGTTGGTGCCGCTCGACCCGCCGACATGCCGTCCCAGACGCTGCGCCAGATAATGCATGGCCGCCAGCGACAAGGCGTCCGGCACCTTGACCATCGCATCGATCACCTGCGGCAGGAACGACGCCTCAACCCGGGGCCGACCGATGCCTTCGATCCGCGAACCGCAGTCCAGGCGCAGGCTCGCGTCGCCCGTCTGGTAGTAATCGAAGAACACCGAACGCTCGGCATCGGCGCACAACACCCGGGTGCAATGCTGGCGATAACGCACGTAGCGGCCGAGAGTCGCGGTGGTGCCGCCGGTGCCGGGGCTGGAAATCAGCCAGCTCGGTTCCGGATGTTTCTCGAAACGCATCTGCTGGAAGATCGACTCGGCGATGTTGTTGTTCGCCCGCCAGTCGGTGGCCCGCTCGGCGTAGGTGAACTGGTCGATGAAGTGGCCGCCATGCTCGCGAGCCAGACGTTCGGACTCGGCGTAAATCTGCGTCGGATCCTGAACCAGATGGCTCTGGCCACCGTAGAAGGCAATCTGCGCAATCTTTTCTTTCGAAGTGGTCGCCGGCATCACCGCAATGAACGGCAAGCCAAGCATGCGCGCGAAATACGCTTCGGAAATCGCCGTCGAACCGCTGGACGCCTCGATCACCGGCGCGCCGGGCTTGAGCCAGCCGTTACACAACGCATACAGAAACAGCGAGCGCGCCAGGCGATGCTTGAGGCTGCCGGTGGGATGGCTCGACTCGTCTTTGAAGTACAACTCGATGCCTGCGAAGCCCGGCAGCGGCAAAGGGATCAGGTGGGTGTCGGCGCTGCGCTGGAAGTCCGCTTCGATGATGCGGATCGCTTCACGGGCCCACTGTCGGGTGTCGCTCATGGTCATGTTCTCGTTGATTCAGGCAGGAATTGCCTCGTCACAGGCTCAGCTATCAAGCATAGGAAAAAACCTGCAGGCCTCACAGATACAGCTGAGGCTCAATTCATCCACCAACTGCCAGGTTCTGTGCAAATGGGTATCAGGCTTTTGCAGTAACGACGCAGAACCTTTCCTCCCGTTCTCTGCGCTGAAGCGGCCTGCTCGAATCCCTGCCTGACAAATAGCGAACAATCCGCACTTAATCAAAGATCCGTCCTACAGCCAGCATTTGTCCGCTTCGTTAACGTCGCACAGCCCTTTCGAAGGGTTGTCGATGGATGAACGAAAGGACGCTAAGTGGCTCGCAACAAGGACATTCCCCGGGTTCCCAACCCACCGGCGGGCGACGGACATCACGTCACCTGGCGTTACATGACAGCCACCGAATTGGCCGAGCGCGAAGCCCGGCAAAACGCTTACGACGCCATGCTGGCGCGGCAGGAGGCCTTCGAGCGCAGCCACGAGGTAGCGGCCCAAAAGCCGGATCCGGTGCGTGCCGGATGCGTGTTCGCCAAGTCCTGCAAATTGCCGGACGCGATCATCGACTACGCGAATCCTTCGGGGATGGTGCCGACCGACAGCCTCAAGGATTACGGCGAGCTGATCCTGCTGGGTGCACGCGAAAGCGATGAGAACGGCGGCATTGCCCTGAAGAAAATCGGCGCCGCAGCCATTCCCGCCGGGCTCGGCAATTTCGCCCTGGCCGGCGCCGCCTTTGAGGCGCTACCCGCCATCGCCGCCGGAACGGCCACCGCCACCCTGGCAGGACTGGTGGCGCTGCTCATGCCTTCCAGCCTCGGCGACAGCGCACTCTATAGCGACGAGCAACTGCGCAGCCTCAAACAGGCCCGTACCCGCGTGCGCCTGCGCGTCGAACAACAGGCCGACGGCAGCCTCAGGGGCTACGGCTTCTATACCGGCAGGAATCGCGATTGGGAAATGGTCGATGTCGTGCAGTTCAGCACGCGTGGTAGTCAATTCATTGCGAACCTTGGTGAAGGCGTCGAATTGATCTGGACACCGGCGGTGGATGGTTCTGACATTCTCGGCATCCCGGCACTGGAGGCCGCCCCGCAAGCACCGCACATCTGGGTTTATCCGCCGACGAAAGCGGCGGACGGGATTCTGGTGAATCCGGTTTATCCGCCGGAGTATCGGGATTTCATTCTGGTGTTTCCGGCGGATTCGGGGGTTAAGCCGGTTTACATTGTTTTGAATGTACGTCGCCACGGTACAGCCGAGGCCGGCCATATCTACCACCCTGCCCCCGAAACAAGCGAAATCACTGCATTTCCAGGTTTAAGAAGAGCAAAAAAGAAAACGCCGTACGCGGGTGGTCTTCGAGATCGCTGGACAGATGCGAAGGGCAGGACAATATATGAATGGGACTTTCTTCACGGTGAACTTGAAACATACCGGGCAAGTGACGGTACGCACTTGGGATCGTTCGACCATAGAACCGGTAAGCAATTAGATCCACCGAAAAAGAAGAAACGCAGTATCAAAAAATATCTATGAGGGTTCTATGGGACTTAGAGTCAGGCTTGAATGGTATGACAAGAAATCCGAACTATATGAAGGAGAGGAGCTATCGAAAGACTTCGGTGACGATGGATCCGTCATCGAATCACTTGGCATGCCGATCGAGAACAATGTGAACAATGGAGGGTTCGATATGCTTTCGCATTGGGCGGATACTCTTCAACCACATTTCAACCAAGTTATTGATTTAACTCGTTTCGACTATCAGATAGCGTTCGTCTACCGCGACAAGTGGTGAGTACCACAACAAAAAACCCCGACCAGTCACCTGATCGGGGTTTTTCTTTACCGCTCGTTGCCGCTTAGTGCGAAACGCGGCTGGTGCCACCGACGGTGGAGATGCGTACGCGCTCACCGACACGGAACACTTCGTTTTCCTGAACCTGTTGCACGTAGGCGCGCATGCTGCCGTCGTCTTCGCGCACGGTGATTTCCACGCCCTGGGTGCGGGTCAGGCCTTCTTCGGTGGCCGAACCGATCAGGCCGCCGGCCACGGCGCCGATGACCGCCGCAACGATGCTGCCCTTGCCGCCACCGATGGCGCTGCCACCGACACCGCCGACCACTGCGCCTGCAGCGCCGCCGATCGGGGTCTTGGTGCCTTCGATTTTCACCGGACGCAGGGATTCGATGGTGCCCATGCGAATCGTCTGCACACGACGCGCTTCGTCACGGGAGTAGGAGTCACCGGTCAGGCTCGACTGGCAGCCGGTCAGCAACATCGCCATCGTGGAAAAAGAAGCAACCAGCAGAACAGACTTACGCATAGCATCAACTCCAAAAGAACAGGTGTTCATTAAACCCCGCTGCTTGACGCCTGTCACGACGCAGCCCGGATAAACTTGATTTTATTCAGGCCCGGTACAGGCACCTGCAGACCCACCCAACAGTAGCGCCAAATCGCCCAATCCGCCCTGCCAACCCAAGGATTTTCATGGATTACCTGATCATTTTCGTCACCACCGTCGCCGGTCTGTACTTCCATGGGTGGCTGTACGTGCGGATCAAACGCTGGATGGATCGTGATCTGGCCCTGTCGTTGGCGGGCAAGGATGAAGACAAACGCGCCTTCATGCTGCAACGACTGGCCGATGCCCGCGTGCAGAAGATCAAGCGTCGGGACCTGCCGAAGTGGCTTGAGGCCGCTGCGGCAAGCTATCCCGCTCGGTAGACTGCTTAAGGCGCCAGACGTTCAAGAATCCAGTCGGCACCCTGCTGACGGTAGTTCAGGCGATCGTGCAGACGACTTGGACGGCCCTGCCAGAACTCGATGCGCTCAGGCAGCAGGCGATAACCGCCCCAGTGTTCCGGACAGTGCGGTTGCGTATCGCTGAAACGCTGCTCGGTAGCCTTGAGCAGCTCTTCCAGTTCGCCGCGCCCGTTGATCACCCGGCTCTGCGGTGAAGCCCAGGCCCCGAGCCGACTGCCCAGCGGACGCACCTGATAATAAGCATCGGACTCAGCAGGCGTGACTTTCACCACACGCCCTTCGATGCGCACCTGGCGCTCCAGGGTCGGCCAGAAAAACGTCATGGCAGCCAACGGGTTGGCCGCCAGATGCTGGCCCTTGGCGCTGTCGTAATTGGTGAAAAAGGTGAAGCCCTGCTCGTCCAGGCCCTTGAGCAGCAGAATGCGGCAGTGCGGGCGACCGTCCGCATCGACCGTGGCCAGGGTCATGGCGTTGGCCTCCACCGGCGCCTGTTCGGTTTTCACCGCATCGGCAAACCACTGGTGGAACAACGCAAAGGGTTCAGCCGGAGCTTGCGCCTCGGTCAGACCATCCCGGGTGTAATCACGACGCATATCTGCCAGAGCCTGGGTCATGGCGCATTCCTTTTCGTTAGCGGATCACTGCTTGGAAGTATCGCTGGCGGCAACTTTCTTGTCAGTCGTCGCAGCTTTGGCCGGAGCGGTTTTCTTGGCTGGGGTTTTCGCCGGAGCCTTGCTCGCCGCCTTCTTCGCTGGTGCCTTGGCAGCGGCTTTCTTCGCCGGAGCCTTTTTGGTTGCAGGTACGGCGGCCTTCGAAGCGGCCGGCGCCGGGGTAACCGGTTTGGCTGCAGGCTTGACGTCCTGTGCGGCAAGCATCGTGGTCGGTGCGGGCGCCGGCATGTTGTACTTGCTCAGCAGGGCCACCATGGTGTTCTGCGGGGTCACCAGCAGTTCGACGCGACGGTTCAGGGCACGGCCTTCGGCGCTGTCGTTGGCCGCACGCGGGGCATCGCCACCCATGCCGCGCAGCATCAGGCGATCACGCTGCAAGCCGCTCAGGCGGAAAATCGCCGCCACGGACTGAGCGCGTTCCTGGCTAAGCTTGACGTTGGCCGGCGCGGCGCCGGTGTTGTCGCTGTGACCGAGCACCAGGACAGCGGTTTTCGGGTCAGCTTCGAGGATTTTCGCGACATTGGTGAACGGGCTGAGGGTCACCGGCAACAGCATCGCTGGACGTTTCGGGTTGAACGAGCCTTCAACCGGCGCGATCACCACCAGCACGTTGTCACGGCGCTCGAGTTGCAGATTGCTGTCCTTGATCGCTGCACGCAGGCGTGGCTCGTAGTCATCCAGCCAGGCCTGAGTGACTTTCGGGTCAGGCATCGGCACCACTTTGGCCGTGGACTGATCCTTGCCGCCGAACGGCCACCACCACTTTGTGCCGGTGTCAGCATCGGCCTTGGCCACTACCGCCGGTTTTGCTTCTGGTTTGACTTCGGGTTTCACGTCGGCCTTGGCCGCCGCGTCATCGGAGCTGCCGAACGGCCAGTACCAGTGGCTGCTGCTTTCAGCCTTGGCCACAGGTGCGGTCGCGGCAGGTTTGAGCGGGGCTGGGGCTGCGACAGAAGCCGGGGCTGGGGCCGGCTCTTTGGCCGCCACTTTGTCGGAAGAGCCGAACGGCCACCAGCTGCCGCCGTCCGCATCGTTTTTAGGAGTCTGTGCGCAACCGGTGATCGCAACACACAGGGCCAGGGCGAGAGTTTTTTTGGATGACATTGAAAATCCACAAAGTGAAGTAATGAAAGATCAGAGCTCTTTTGCCCGGATAAACAGACGCTTTGAATCAAAAAACCGGATCTGGTTCCAACCCTGGAACCTCATGTAACGCTTTACAGACAAGTGGCAAGTACCCGCGCCAGTTGCTGCGCGCGCGGATCCATCAAGACGTACGGCCCAAGGGTATTTGTCACAAAACCGAATGCGACATCGTGCTCGGGATCAGCAAAACCCACCGAACCGCCCGCCCCCGGATGACCAAACGCCCGCGGGCCGAGGCCATAGGTGGCGTTCGCCATGTCCGGCTGATCGAGCATGCAGCCCAGGCCGAAACGGGTACGGGTCAGCAGGGTCTTGTCTTCGCCGTAACTGTGTTCGCGGGTCAGTTCTTCGAGCATTTCGCTTTCGAGCAGGCTGCCATCGAGCAAGCCAGCGTAGAAACCGGCCAGGCTGCGCGCGTTGCCATGACCATTGGCGGCAGGCTGCTGCATGCGCCGCCATTCCGGTTTGTTGGTGCTGGTGAGCACCGACGGCGGATTGGTGAAGGCACGGGTGGTCATGGCGGTCGGTTCGCGCATGGTCACCTGCAGCAGACGCTGGGCCGCGGCATCGCCGACGTTGCCCTTGCCGCGAGCAATATGTGCCACGCGGTGGAATTCTTCGTCCGCCAGACCGACGTGGAAATCCAGCCCTAACGGTCTGGCGACGCGGGCTACGATGGACTCGCCCGGCCCACGACCGTCTGCACGACGCAGCAACTCGCCGACCAGCCAGCCATAAGTGATGGCGGCATAGCCGTGACCGGTGCCCGGCGTCCACCACGGCGCTTCGGCTGCGAGGGCGTCGACCATGGTCTGCCATTCGTAGAGGGCGGCGGGCGCCAGCAACTCGCGCAGCGCTGGCAGACCGGCCTGATGGCAGAGCAATTGGCGCAGGGTGACGGTTTCTTTGCCAGCGGCAGCGAATTCCGGCCAGTAGCGGGCAACCGGTGCATCCAGTTGCAGTTTGCCTTCGGCCACCAGTTGCAGCGCGGTGACCGCAGTGAACGTCTTGGTGCAGGAAAACAGGTTGGCGATGGTGTCGCTGTACCAGGCCTCGGCGCCGTCCTTATCGGCGGTACCGGACCAGAGGTCGAGGACGGTTTCGCCGCCGACCTTGATGCACAGGGCTGCGCCGCGCTCCTGGGGATCGTCGAACAGTGCCGCGAAAGCCTCGCGCACCGCTTCGAATTGAAGCTCGTAATGACCCTGAATCTGCACCCGCAACTCCCCCGCGAAAACGCTCTACAAAGTGGCCCGCATTGTTCCAGCCCTTGAAGGATTTGGGAACAGCTGCGGGCCGGGTGGTCATTTCAAAGCAAAATCAAAAGATCGCAGCCTGCGGCAGCTCCTACAAAATTCCATTCCCTGTAGGAGCTGCCGAAGGCTGCGATCTTCAAGGCATCAAACCTCAGTGACCATTCCCCGAATGCCCACCCGCATGCCCGGCCCCCGGGCCCTTGCCGGCTTCACCCTTGCGCCCTCCTTCAGCTTCATGACCAGCAGCGGCGGCCGCCTTCTCGGCCTCTTTGCCGAGCTGATCAACCGCTTGCAGATTGCTCTTGCGCACCGCTTCGACGAAACCCTGATACGGCAGATCGGTAATCCCCACCAGACCAAAGTGCCCGTTCTCGCCATCAAGCAGACGCCCGGTTACCGGTTGGTCCAGATACTGGAACCAGTGCACGCCAACAATCGACGGTTCGCTTAACGCCTGTTTGAGGAAGTTGGCATACGCCGGGCCGCGATCTTCTTCCTTCGCCAGTTGCGTCACGCCACCCCAGAACGGGCCGCGATCACTGGAGCCGAAGTTGAACTCGGTAATCAGCACCGGTTTGTCGAGGGCACGCAGAGCGGCGAAGTCATAGCCGTCCTGCGGTTTCAGCGTATACAGGTTGAAACTCAGCACGTCGCAATACTGTGCACAGGACGCCACGGCTTCCGGGGTGCTGGTGGCGAAACGGCCGCCGAGCAGCAACTGATTCGGCGCGTGCCATTTCAGCGAATCGGAGATGGTTTTGAAGTAGGTGTCGGCGAACACCTTCTGGAAGTATTTGAAGTCGTTTTCGATTTCCGGGTGCTCCGGATTCGGCATCGGTGGCACGAAACCCGGGTCTTCCATCAACTCCCACGCCGGCAGATCAATGCCCCAGGCTTTCGACAGGCCCGCCTGGTTGCGGTACTTGTCGCGCAGCTGCTTGAGAAACGCGCGTTTGGCCGGCACGTCGGTGGTCATTTTCAACGTGCCATAGGCCAAGGCATAGCGCGACTGCGGATCATCGCCCGGACCGGCCCAGGCCAGTTCGTTGTCGGCGTAGTAGCCGATCAGCCACGGATCATCACGATGATCGCGGGCGGCGATGGCCACGGCGCGCTCGGTGGCCATGGCGAAACGCGGGTCGAACGGATCAGGCATGCCGCCCCACCAGTCGCTGCCGGTGCTGATGCTGGTGTAGTCGCCGACGATCGACAGCGGCAAGGTGTATGGCACCCGCTCGGCGTCGGCGAGCGCGTCGGCACTCCAGTTGCCGACCGTGTTGAAGCCCCAGGCCTGCAGGCGGTCGAGGGTGTGGGTGGCCCACTTCTGCTGATCGACCGTGGCCTTGCACGGCGCGGCTGGCGGTTCGGCATGCGCCTGTGCTGCGCAAGGTTCGCCGTACAGGCGTTGCAGGTTGGCGCCGTAAAAATCGTACCAGCGCCCGTTGCCATAGCCTCGGCCCTGATCGGCACCGTTGCCGCCACGGTTATCGCCTTCGCCGAAATGACTGGCGAGCGGCTCATCGGCCTTGGGCAGGGATTCGAACATCCACTCACGCCCGGCCACGTAGGTCTGGTTGACCTGCGGGCTGACGGTGTTGACCCCCAGCGAATAGAACGGATGTCCTTCCGGCGTGACGAGATACCAGCGACCATCACGCTTTTCAGTGCGGAAAAAGCCGCTGGCCTTGAACGCCGGCCCTTTATTCCAGCCACCGAACTTGTCCAGCGAAGATTTTTCGCGCTCGGCCAGCCAGGTTTTCAGCTGTTGCTGTTCCTTGGCGGCCACAGATTTCAGTTGTTCGTCGTTGCTGATTTTTTCCGGCCATTTGCTGCGGGCCGACTGCCCGTAGGCGTCCACCAGATTGCCGTAGACGGCCCGGGTCACGGCATCGCCGTCCTGCACACCGAAACGTTCGAGCAGCAGGCTTTGCGCGGCTTTCGGCTGATCCATCCACAGGCTGACCGACACCACCTGGCTGCGATCCAGTTCGCCGCTGCTGCTGGCCAGCAAAATGCGCTGGCCATCGACGGTCATCGGCATCGGCGGCCCGGCCTTCATGCCCTGGCTCAGCGGCGAAGTTGCCACCAGCGGCACCAGCAGGGTTTGCGCAGGGCCGGCCGGCAGGTCAACGCGGCTGGTCAGGGTCTGACCGTTGTTGCTCTGGATTTGCACGTAGACCGTCACGGCCCAGTTCATTGCGCTCTGCAGACGCAGGCTCATCATGCCCGACTGCGACCAGTCCCAGGCGCCGGTTTGTGGGGTCAGGCGCAGGGTCGGGCGGGCTACCGGGTTGAACGTCACCCGGCGCAGCACTTCACCTTCCGGGGTTTGCTCGGCGTTGGCTTGTGGCAGGTCAGTGTTTTCGGTGACGACTTTCACCACATCGGCAGGACGGACGAAGTTGAACAGGGTCTGCTGACCGGCAGGCGCCGCCAGTAACGGAGCGGCAAAGATCAAGGCAAAAACGGCAGGCAACGAGCGGCGAATCATAAGAACGGAGTTCTCCCTAACGACCAAAAGGCCAATGGAAAAGCATGGCAGAGAGATAGACAGCGCGGCGGGCAAAACTGCCCACCGTTGTCTCAGGATATTTCACGACGGAATGGCGGTAACGCATTGAGGATCGCCTTGCCATAGCGCTGGGTGACCAGGCGCCGATCGAGCAAGGTGATGGTGCCGCGGTCTTCTTCGGTGCGCAGCAGGCGGCCGCAGGCCTGAACCAGTTTCAAGGAGGCGTCGGGCACCGAGATTTCCATGAACGGATTGCCGCCCCGGGCCTCGATCCACTCCGACAGCGCCGCCTCGACCGGATCGTCCGGCACCGAGAACGGGATCTTGGCGATCACCACGTGTTCGCAATAGGCGCCCGGCAAGTCCACCCCTTCGGCGAAACTGGCGAGGCCGAACAGCACGCTGGAATCGCCGCCATCGACCCGCGCCTTGTGCTTGTTCAGGGTTTCCTGTTTCGACAGGTTGCCTTGAATGAACACTTGTTTGCGCCAGTCGCGGTCGAGGCCGTCGAACACGTCCTGCATCTGTTTGCGCGAAGAGAACAGCACCAGACTGCCGCGCGAGCCTTCCACCAGGTCCGGCAGATCGCGGATGATCGCCGCCGTGTGGGCCGCTGCATCACGCGGATCAGCCTTGAGGTCCGGCACGCGCAACACGCCGGCGTCGGCATGATGAAACGGGCTCGGCACCACAGCGGTGACGGCTTTCTTCGGCAGCCCGGCGCGCATGCGAAAGCGGTCAAAGGTGCCCAGCGCGGTCAGCGTTGCCGACGTTACGAGGCAGCCGTAGGCGACGTTCCACAGGCTGCGGCGCAAGGTTTCTGCGGCGAGAATCGGGCTGGCATTGACCTCGATGTCGAACAGCGAGCCGCTTTCGGCCAGCGTCAGCCAGCGGGCCATCGGCGGGCTGTCTTCCGGGTCTTCGGCGGTGAACGCGGTCCACAGTTCCCAGTTGCCCGAGGCACGGGACAACAGGCTGCCGAACAGCGGATACCACTCTTCGGCCTGATTGCTGGCGATGCCGATATTGACCTCGCCGTCCATGCCTTCCTTGAGCAGGTCGGTCAGACGGGTGAACAGGTCATTGAGACGTGAATAGCCTTTCTTCAGCTCGATGCCCATCTCGCGCATGTGCTCGGGAATTACCCCGCCGACGAAACGATGGCGTGGCCGCTCGCGGCCTTCAACGTCTTCGCCGGGTTTGAAATCGGCAATCTGCTCGCACGCGGTGAACATGAACTGCTGCTGGGTCTTGATTTCCCGCGCCAGCTCCGGCACCTGCTCGATCAGCTTGCCGAGGTCGCCCGGCAACGGATGCTGGGCCAACAGTTTGGTGAGGTTCTTGGCCGTGGTTTCCAGCCAGTCGGCGGTGGAACGCAGGCGCGTGTAATGAGCGAAGTGGCCGATGGCCTTGTCCGGCAGGTGATGGCCTTCGTCGAACACATAAATGGTGTCACGCGGATCCGGCAGCACCGCACCGCCACCGAGGGCCAGGTCAGCCAGCACCATGTCGTGGTTGGTGACGATCACATCGACCTTGCCCATGCCTTCACGCGCCTTGTAAAAGGCGCACTGGCCAAAATTCGGGCAATGGCGATTGGTGCACTGGCTGTGATCGGTGGTCAGCCGCGCCCAGTCGGCATCTTCGAGAGCGTTGGGCCAGCTGTCACGGTCGCCGTCCCATTTATTGCCGGCGAGTTTCTCGATCATGCTGGTGAACAGCTTCTGACTGGCCTCATCGACCTCGATCTTGAAGCCTTCTTCTTCGAACAGCTGCGCGGTGGCGGTTTGCGCGTGGCCTTCCTGCAACAACATGTCGAGCTTGGACAGGCACATGTAGCGGCCACGGCCCTTGGCCAGCGCAAAGCTGAAGTTCAGCCCGCTGTTGCGCATCAGGTCGGGCAAGTCCTTGTAGACGATCTGCTCTTGCAGGGCCACGGTCGCGGTGGCGATCACCAAACGCTTGCCGGCCAGCTTCGCCGTGGGGATTGCCGCCAGGCTGTAGGCCACGGTCTTGCCGGTACCGGTGCCGGCTTCCACCGCGACAATCGCGGGGTCGCCACTGCGCCGGCCTTCGTCGTCGGTGTCGATATCCCCGAGGACTTTGGCGACTTCGGCGATCATCAGGCGCTGGCCGTAACGCGGTTTGAGGCTCTTGGCTTCAAGAAAACGCGAATAGGCGCCCTGGATCGTGGTTTTGAGTTCAGTGCTGATCATTGAATGTCGGGCGTAAAAACGCTGGATAAATTTTCAGTAGTTCGGATCGGCCGCTATCATACCCCGCTAATCAGTCCCGCGCAGAACGGAGTACCCCAATGACACCTTTTAGCCTCGTTTATCCGCTGCATGTCCTGTCCGCCCTGGTCTGGGTCGGCGGCATGTTTTTCGCCTGGATGGTCCTGCGCCCGGCGGCGGTGAAGGCGCTCGACGGCCCTGCCCGCCTGACTTTGTGGGTAGAAGTGTTTCAAGGTTTTTTCCGCTGGGTCTGGGTCGCGGTGATCCTCTTGCCGATCAGCGGCGTGGGCATGTTGCACTTGCAGCAGGTCGGCTTCGAGACCGCGCCGAAATACGTGCAGGTGATGATCGGACTGTATGTGGTGATGACGGCGCTGTTTATCCGGATTCAGGGTTTGATGCTGCCAGAGTTGCGCAAAGCCGTTGAAGCCAAGGAATGGCCGGTGGGTGCGGCAGTGCTGGGGCGGATTCGCCGGGTGGTGGGGATCAATTTGATTGTGGGGTTGGTGCTGGTGGCGATTGCAGCGGCAAGGCCGATGTTCTGACGACCTGCACTTTTTGTGGTGAGGGGATTTATCCCCTCACCACAATCAAGAAGTGCTGTGTTTAGAGGCGCTGCACAGTCACCGCCCCCGCCGCACCCGTCGGTCCAGGCTGACCATCCGCTCCGGGCTTGCCGTTTTTGCCGCCATCGGCGCGGTACACCAGGCAGCCCTTGGACTGGCCGCCCTTGCCCGCCTTGCCGCCAACACCCGCCGGGCCACCGGCGCCGCCCGCGACATTGACTTTGATCAGCTCAGCCGGAAACTCGCGCGGCACTTCCAGGCGCACCAGCGCTCCCGGCGCTCCCGGCTGGCCATCGCTACCGTTGCTGCCATCAAAACCGTGACCGGCCGCGCCCCAAGTGCAGCCCGGATCTTCACCGTTGCCGCCATCGAGGCCAACAAAACCCGGCGCGCCGGTACCGCCGCGAGCATCCACAAACAGTTTTGGCGCGCTCAAGGCCTTGAACTGCAAATTCAGATTGCGTCCGGCACGGGCGGCTTTCTCATACGTGCCCGGCGCACCGCGCGCGGTGATCAGGCTGCCTTCGGACAGTTCGGCACGGATGACTTTCATGTCCAGCGCCTGTTCGCTCGGGACGATCGCGATGCGTGCTTCGTGACCCAGACGCAATTCGCCGACGGTCAGCTCGGTCACGTTGGCAGGAATCAGCAAGGTGCCGTAGTCCGCGACGTCCAGCCGCTCCAGCTGCAGGGTGCTGGCCGTGTTGGGCAAACGCATCAGGGAATTGGTTTCGACACTGACCACCTGGGCGCAGGCCAGGGGACTGATGAATGCGGCGAGCAGGCAAAGTTTACGCATGGGAAGAAGCCTCCGGAGCGGCCGGGGCCGGGATGGTTTGCAGGTGAAAAACGCCGAACAGCAGGATGCGCAGACGATCGCGCCACGGGTTGGCACGCCCCTTGAGGCGAGAGAACAGCAACTCCAGCCCATGCAGCGCCAGCAACAAGGCGCCGGCCAGATTGACCAGCAGATGCAGCGGATGCACAAACGGCAGCAGCAGATTGACCACCACCACGCACCAGAACAGCAGGGTCAGCAAACGCCCCAGCCCCCAGAAAACCTTCATACGCTCCCCCGTCTCGGAATTATTCTTTGGGCGCACAGTAACGGCTTACGCGGGGGATAAGCCAGAGGGGCAAAAGAAAAAACTTTTGTCAGTCGTCGGATCGCTGCCGGTTCGACGATGATCGTCGCCCGGCAGCTCTAGCCTGCGGACTACAGACAAGTCCTAGCGATTGATATGCAACTCTACCCGACGGTTTTTCGCCCGCCCTTCGTCCGTCGCGTTATCGGCCACCGGCTCGCTCTCGCCGCGCCCTTCACTGGTCAGTTTGGCCGGTTCCAGGCCCTGGCTCAGCAGATACGCCGCCACACTGCTGGCACGCCGCTCCGACAACGCCTGGTTATAGGCCTCCGAACCCTTGCTGTCGGTATGGCCGATGACTTTGATGCTGACCACGTCAGCATTGCGCAACTTGTCCATCAGCGTATCGAGCTGGGCTTTCGCGGCCGGGGTCAGGTCCGACTTGTCGAAATCGAACAACACATTGCCGGCATCGCTGAGGGTGATGACTTCCGATTGCGGTGCAGGCTCTGGCGCTTTTTCCGTGACCGGGTATTGCGGCAGCGGACAACCACGATGATCGACCGGGGTATTGGCCGGAGTGTCCGGACAACGGTCGCGGCGATCGAACACGCCATCGCCATCTTCATCGCCATCCTGGGCATAACAGATCAGCCCGCCGGTAAGGATCCCCAGCGCGGCACCGCCACCGGCCCAGCCGCCACTTTCAATGGCGCCAAGGCCGCCACCGACCAGCCCGCCGATCAGGCTGCAAATCGGCCACGTACGTTGATTGAGGGGGGCGTCGCCGTCGCTGTGAGTGGCGCAACCGGTGAGCAAGCTGCCCAGCAGCAGCACCGGCAAGACGGACCTTGAGAAAACAGTCATTGTGAAAGCTCCTGTGTCACCGGCCCATACCGGTTACACAGGAGTAAAGACGCGCATCCGCGACTGCACAAGCCGCGGATGCGTGAGGGGCTAGCGGACGATTTTGATTTCGGTACGACGGTTCTGTGCGCGACCGTCAGCGGTTTTGTTATCCGCCACTGGCTGGCTTTCACCCATGCCCGACACCGAAACGAAGCTGGCACGCGGCACACCTTGCTGGATCAGGTATTCCACCACCGAGTGCGCACGACGATCCGACAGTTTCTTGTTGTAGGCATCGCTGCCCACGCTGTCGGTGTGACCGGTCACGGTCAGTTGCGCCGTGGACGACTCTTGTTTCAGGCGCGTGGCAACTTTGTCCAGCACCTGTTTATCAGAGCCGGTCAGGGTGGCTTTGTCGAACTGGAAGTGCACATCGCGGATGACGATGGTTTCTTCCTTGACCACAACCGCCTCTTCTACCACAGGCGCCGGGGCTGGTGGAGGGCAGCCGTCAGCATCGACCTGCACGCCTTTAGGCGTGTGCGGGCACTTGTCGCGGCTGTCAGGCACACCGTCGCCGTCTTCGTCGCCATCACCGTGCACCCAGCAATAGGCCGCTGCCGTACCGCCGACCAACAGTGCGCCGTAGCCGGCCCACGCCGAACTTTCCGTCGCACCGAGACCGGCCCCGACCACACCGCCGACCGCCGCACAGGTCGGCCAATCGGTTTTCTGCAAACCTGCGCAACCAGTCAACACACTGGTTAGCAGAATCAAAGGTAATGCTGTCCGAACTATGCTCATCTGGTTTTCTCCTGAGGGATCGGCTTAGAACCGATTCACGGAGTAAAGACCGGAGTTTTAATCTCCGCCAGCAATAGGCCACTGGCATTTGGGACCGCGTTCACAGGGATTCGGCACTTTTGCCACGCGCGACAAATCGGGGTCTAGGCCGGATCCGTCTGGCGCGCTAGTCTTGGCGATCTGATTGAGGAGCTTCGATGAACGTCGCCATTTCTTCGCGCACGCCGCAACAGGCGCTGGCTGCTTTACTGGATCGCTATGCCCCGGCGCGTTTGCTGCTGATCGGCGCCAGCGAATTTCCGGCGCTCGCCGCTTTTAAACAGGCGCACCCGGATTGCTGCGTGGCCCACGCCGAACCCGGTGCGTTGCCCGCCGAACTCGCGGCGCGGCGCTTCGACCTGGCGCTGGTGGTCGATTGCCTGGAGCACTTGCCCAAGCGTGACGGCCTGAACCTGCTGGGCGGGATTCGCAACCTCAACGCCAGTCGCATCGCCGTGCTGGCGGATCTGCTGGCCAGCGGCTGGCAGGAAACCGATTTCTACTCGCTGGCACTGCAAGCCAGTGAGCGCTTCCAGCGTGACGAGCAGGTACTGACCCTGTTCACTTACGATCTGCTTGACTACAAGCAAGTCCCCGACTGGCTCAACTCGCGGTTCTGGGCCAATCCGGAAAACTTCGGCAAATACTGGTGGTAATGCAATGAGTACAGCCATTTGCCCATGCGGCAGCGGCAACCTGCTGCAGGCCTGCTGCGGTCCCTACCACGAAGGCCACCCGGCGCCGTGCGCCGAAGCGTTGATGCGGTCGCGCTACAGCGCCTACGTTTTGGGGCTGATCGATTATCTGGTGGCCACTACCCTGCCCGCCCAACAGGCCGGTCTGGATCGCCAGTCGATCAGTGCCTGGAGCGCGCAAAGCACCTGGCTCGGCCTTGAGGTCGAAAGCTCGGAAGTGTTCGGCGGCCAGCCCGAGCACGCCTTCGTCACCTTCACCGCGCGCTGGCACGACAGCCAGGGCGAACACAGCCACCGCGAGCGCTCTTCATTCGTGCAGAACGCCGGGCGCTGGTACTTCATCGACCCGACCGTGCAGTTGAAGCTGGGGCGCAATGACGCGTGTCCATGTGCCAGCGGGCAGAAGTTCAAGAAGTGCTGTGCGGGGTATTTCGGCGCATAAAGGGAAGTGCCGACTAGACTGGGGCACAAAGGGAGTTTTTTCGATGCTCGGTCACTGTCGCACACTGCATGGCTTGTTATTGATGCTGATCCTGAACCTCGGCGGTTGCGCCTCATGGTTCAGCGACGACAGCGTCGACCCCGCCGTGCACCTGGTAAAAGTCGAGGTGGTGCGGGCCAAATTGCTCGAACAGAAATTCATCCTGCATTTTCGCATCGACAACCCCAACGACAGCGACCTGACCGTGCGCGGCATGGAATATCGCATTCATCTGGCAGACCTGTTGTTGGCCGAAGGCGAGCATGAACACTGGATCACCGTGGGACCGAAAAGCAGCGCGTTCTATCGGATACCGATCCGCACCAACCTGTGGCCGCGGGTCAAGGACGTGGTGAAAATGCTGAAAAGTCCGCACCAGCAGGTGCCCTATCGATTGCAAGGCGAGATGGAAACCGGTTTATTCATCGCCCACTACGTGCACCTGGAGCGCAATGGCGTGATAATCCCCGCCGATTTAATTCCGGAGCACAACCGATGACTCAGCAACCTCATGTCCATGGCCCTGACTGCAACCACGATCATGACCATCATCACGATCACGACCATGGCCATGTCCACGGCCCGAACTGCGGCCACGCTCACCAGGAACCGGTGCGCAACGCCCTGAAAGACGTCGGTCGCAACGACCCTTGCCCTTGCGGCAACGGCAAGAAATTCAAGAAGTGCCACGGCGCTTGATGTTTCGGGTGAAGATACTCTTCGCCTGACACATTGCCTTCGCGAGCAAGCTCGCTCCCACAGTTGACCGCGTTCCCGCTGGCTGAACGCAGTCGACTGTGGGAGCTGGCTTGCCAGCGATGAGGCCGGCGCATCCAGCATCGATGTAGCCTGACGCTCCGCTATCGCTGGCAAGCCAGCTCCCACAGGTTTCTCAGGCAACTGCCAGAACCTGCGCAGCACTGACCACCGTCGCATACTCCCCGTGCAAATTCCCCAGCGACATCCCGTGCACCTCTTCGGCTGAACGCGGTGTGCCGAAATAATCGGCCTTGTCGAAGGTAAAACACGCGTCCTCCGCCACCCAGGCGTCAAATCCCAGATTGCCCGCCGTTCGCGCTGTGGATTCCACCGAGTTGTGGGTCGCCACACCGACAATGATCAATTGCCCGATCCCCGCCTCACGCAACCGTGCCTCCAGCCCCATGGCGCAAAACGCGTCCGGCACCTGTTTCTGGATCAGCCATTCGCCGTCCTGCGGCATGAATCGCTGCTGAATCTCCACCCCTGACTGCCCGGGCCAGAACACCGAATCCGCTTCACGCGACAGATGCTGCACATGAATCACCGGCCGCCCGCTGCTGCGCCACGCCCTCAGCAAATCAAGCATGCGTTCTTCGGCCTGTGGATTATTCCGTCGGCCCAGGCGCGGCTGCAGAATGCCTTGTTGCTGGTCGATGATGATCAGTGCAGCGTTGGCCTTGAGCTCCATGGCGTTTTTTTCTCATGCGGGTCAGTGAATTTCCCGCACTTCAGCATCACCTCCAGGTATCAGGCAAGTGCATAAGACCAACCCTCCAAGATCAAAAGATCGCAGCCTGCGGCAGCTCCTACAGGGGGTACTCAATCCAATGCAGGAGCTGCCGAAGGCTGCGATCTTCTCCATTCGACAGAATTACACAAATAACCCCCGCGCCCGCTTGCGCGGCCACCGCCTGCTCACTAACGTAGCGGCTTTATTGCGCCCCCAGCCTCTACCCCCGCAGGAGCTTTGCCATGGCCTCGCCAGCCCTTACACATTTTCTTCCCCGGTTCGGCGTTGCCGCAGCAGTGACCGGTGTCTTGAGCCTGTCCGGTTGCCAGACCTGGAACGCTCAGGACACCCTCCCGCCCACCTCCGGCGTGCAAGCGCTCAAGGGGCTGGCGCAGAACGTTTCGGTGCGTCGCAATGCGATGGGCATGCCGTTGATCGAAAGCAACAGCTTCCACGACGCACTGTTCACCCTCGGGTAC
The DNA here is from genome assembly GCF_055760375.1 of Pseudomonas sp. m6p. NCBI lineage: Bacteria > Pseudomonadati > Pseudomonadota > Gammaproteobacteria > Pseudomonadales > Pseudomonadaceae > Pseudomonas > Pseudomonas sp. m6p. The sequence continues at coordinate 558,661 of NZ_CM147084.1, read as the reverse complement.
GTGCATGCCAGCGACCGCATCAACCAGATGGTGACCCTGCGCCTGCTGGCCCAGGGCCGTCTGGCGGAAATGTCCGGCGCCTCAATGCTCGACGCTGACCGCTACATGCGCGCGGTCAACCTGAAGAAAAGCGCCGACGAGCTGTACAAGGCCTCGTCGCCACGCCTCAAGCGTTTCTTTGAAGTCTATGCGCGAGGCGTCAACGCCTACCTGTTCCGCTACGCCGACAAACTGCCGGGCGACCTCGCGTCCAGCGGCTACAAGCCGGAATACTGGAAACCGGAAGACTCGGCGCTGCTGTTCGCGCTGCTGAACTTCAGCCAGTCAGCCAACCTGCCGGAGGAAATTTCCTCGCTGGTGCTGGCGCAGACCGTGACCAGCGACAAACTCGCCTGGCTGACCCCGTCCGCTCCGGACGAAAACCTGCCGCTGGACGAGGCTGACAAGCTGCAAGGCCTCAAGCTCAACGGACAGATTCCTGGCCTCACCGAACTGAGCAACGCCAGCCAACAACTGGCGGCGGTGAATCTGCTGGGCGCCAGCACCTCGAACAACTGGGCGATCGCCCCGCAACGCAGCCGCAGCGGCAAGAGCATTCTTGCCAGCGACAGTCATGGGCCCTTGGCCGCGCCGTCGCTGTGGACCTTCGTGCAGATCCGCGCACCGAAATACCAGGCCGCCGGTGTCACGGTTGCCGGTTTGCCGATGGTCCTCGGCGGTTTCAATGGCAAAGTGGCGTGGAGCGTCACCAGCGTGCTCGGCGACAACCAGGACCTGTTCCTGGAAAAAATCCGCCGTCAGGGCAGCAGCCTGACCTACGAGGTCAACGGCAAATGGCAGCCGCTGGGCGTGCGCAACGAAACCTATTTCGTCAAAGGCCAGCGGCCGATTCGCGAAGTGGTATACGAAACCCGTCACGGTGCATTGCTCAACAGTGCCCAGGCTGCGGCACAGGGCAACGGTTTCGGCCTGGCCCTGCAAACCCCGAACTTCACCGACGACAAATCGCTGGACGCTTTTTTCGACCTGACCCGCGCGCAAAACGTTGAACGCGCTTCGGACGCCAGTCGCGAAATCCGCGCCATCGCCCTGAACATGGTGTTCGCCGACGCCAGCAATATTGGCTGGCAAGTCACCGGGCGTTTCCCCAACCGTCGCGAAGGCGAAGGCCTGCTGCCATCGCCGGGCTGGGAAGGTCGCTACGACTGGGACGGTTACGCCGACCCGATGCTCCACCCCTACGATCAGGACCCGCCCCAGGGCTGGCTCGGCACGGCCAACCAGCGGGTGATTCCTCACGGCTACGGCATGCAGCTGTCCAACTCGTGGGCGGCGCCGGAGCGCGGTGAACGTCTGGCGGAACTGGCCGGCAGCGGCAAACAGGACGGTCGCAGCGTGATCGCCATGCAGTACGACCAGACCACCACCTTCGCCGCCAAGCTGAAGAAAATGTTCGAAGCGCCGGGCATGAAGCAGCCGCTGAAGCAGGCGATCGACGCTCTGCCGGAAGCCGATCGCAGCAAGGCGCGCGAGGCCTTCAGCCGCTTGATGGCGTTCGACGGCAAACTCAGCTCGACCTCGGCGGATGCGGCGATTTATGAGCTGTTCCTGCAAGCAAGCATGAAGCAGATCTTCCTCGATGAGCTCGGCCCCGAGTCGAGCCCGGCGTGGAAAGCCTTTGTTGCCAATGGCGACTTGTCCTACGCGGCGCAGGCCGATCACCTGCTCGGGCGCGAGGACAGCCCGTTCTGGGATGACTTGCGTACCCCGCAGAAAGAAGACAAAGCCGTGATTCTGGCGCGCAGTCTGGCCGCCGCGATCAACGCTGGCGACAGTCAGTTGGGTGGCGATCACAAGGCCTGGCAGTGGGGCAAACTGCACAGCTACACATGGAAAAACGCCAACGGCCAGACCGTTCGCGGCCCACTGGCAGCCGGCGGCGATCACACCACGCTCAATACCTCGGCATTTGCCTGGGGTCAGGACTTCAACACCACGCGGGCGCCGTCGATGCGTTTCATTGTCGACTTCAGCCAGACCGAACCCTTGATGGGGCAGAACGGTACCGGCCAGTCCGGCAACCCGGCCAGCCCGAATTACCTCAATGGCGTTGATGCGTGGCTCAAGGGTCAGTACATCGGTCTGCCGATGCAGCCGCAGAACTTTGACCGGGTGTATGGCAAGACGCGTTTGACCCTCACCCCGGGCAAATAAACGCTAGAGCAAGATCAAAAGATCGCAGCCTTCGGCAGCTCCTACATGGGAATGGTGAACATCCTGTAGGAGCTGCCGAAGGCTGCGATCTTTTGCTTTTCGCCCCACATAAAAACCCGATAGAACTTCCGGACTCGCGCCAACCTCATAGCTAACAAGCCCTCCATTCTGGTAACGACATGGACCTTGTTATCGCCCGCCCCGAAGGCTTGTACTGCCCTGCCGGGGATTTCTATATTGATCCGTGGCGCCCGGTCGAGCGCTCGGTGATCACCCATGCCCACGGCGATCACGCCCGTAACGGCAATCAGCACTACCTTGCCAGCAGCGCCAGCGAAGGGATTTTGCGCGCGCGTCTGGGTCAGGACATCAACCTGCAAACCCTCGCCTACGGCCAGCGGCTGACCCACCACGGCGTGACCTTGAGTTTCCATCCGGCCGGGCATGTGCTCGGTTCGGCCCAGGTGCGTCTGGAATACGGCGGTGAAGTCTGGGTCGCGTCCGGCGACTACAAGATCGAACCCGACGGCACCTGCGCGCCGTTCGAACCGGTGCGCTGCCACACCTTTATCACCGAATCGACCTTCGGCCTGCCGATCTACCGCTGGCAGCCACAGGCGCAGGTGTTCAGCGAGATCAACCAGTGGTGGCAGGCAAACATCGCGGCGGGCAAGGCCAGCGTGCTGTTCTGTTATTCATTCGGCAAGGCTCAGCGGATCCTGCACGGTATCGACGCCAGCCTCGGCCCGATCCTCAGCCACGGCGCCGTCGAGCCGTTGAACCGGGTCTACCGCGAGGCCGGCGTGTACCTGCCGCCGACGATCTACGCCGGCGACATCAAAAAATCCGACCCGATCATGCGTCAGGCGCTGGTCATCGCCCCGCCCTCGGCCGGTGGCAGCACCTGGATGCGCCGGTTCGGTGATTTCAGCGACGCCTTCGCCAGCGGCTGGATGCGCCTGCGCGGCACCCGCCGGCGGCGCGGCGTGGATCGTGGTTTTGTGCTGTCGGATCACGCCGACTGGCCGGGCCTGCTCTGGGCCATCGAACAGACCGGCGCCGAACGGGTGATGGTCACCCACGGCTCGATCGGCGTGCTGGTGCGCCATCTGCGTGAACAAGGCCTGGATGCGCAAGGCTTCAACACCGAATACGGCGACGATGAAGAGGAAAACATTGACGCCGAACCTGCCATCGCCGAGGTGCAAGCATGAAAGCCTTCGCCGAGTTGTATGCCGAACTCGACGCCACCACGTCCAGCAACGCCAAACTGGCCGCCATGCAAGCCTACTTCGCCCAGGCTGCACCGCAAGACGCGGCATGGGCGGTGTACTTTCTGTCGGGCGGGCGCCCGCGACAACTGGTGCCGGTGCGCATCCTGCGCGAACTGGCGGTGGAGGTCTCGGGGTTGCAGCCGTGGCTGTTCGAGGAAAGCTATCAATCCGTCGGCGATCTGGCGGAAACCATTTCGCTGGTGCTGCCAGAAAACCTGCACAGCTCCGAGGCCGGCCTGGCCGAATGGATCGAAGACAAGCTGCTGCCGCTGCGCGGTGAAACCCCGGAGTATCTCGCCCGCCAACTGCCCGCACTGTGGTCGCAGCTGGACCGGCCGAGCCTGATGCTGTGCATCAAATTGATCACCGGCAGCTTTCGCGTCGGCGTGTCGAAACTGTTGGTCACTCGCGCATTGGCATCGATGGCCGGCCTCGACAGCAAACGTGTGGCGCAGCGACTGGTGGGTTACACCGACCTGTCGAACCGGCCGAACGCGGCCAGCTACCTGAAACTGATCGCTCCGGAATCCGCCGACGAACACGCTCAGCGTGGCGGTCAGCCCTACCCGTTTTTCCTCGCCCATGCCTTGTCGCAATCGGTGGAGGAGTTCGAAACATTGCTGGGCCCGGCGAGCGACTGGCAGGTGGAATGGAAGTGGGATGGCATCCGCGCGCAGGTGGTCAAACGTGAGGGGCGGTTGTGGGTCTGGTCGCGCGGTGAAGAACTGGTGACCGAACGCTTTCCCGAATTCGATACGTTGATCCACGCGTTACCCGACGGCACGGTGATCGACGGCGAAATCGTGGTCTGGAAAAGTACCCATCCGAGCACCGAAGACGCCTTCGATCCGCAATCGAGCGCGCCACCAGCGGTGCAACCTTTCGCCCTGCTGCAGCAACGCATCGGGCGCAAAACCCTCGACAAGAAAATCCTCGAAGAAGTGCCGGTGGTGGTGCTCGCCTACGACTTGCTGGAGTGGCAGGGCGAAGACTGGCGCAACCGTCCGCAGGCCGAACGGCGTGCGCAACTGGAGCAGGTCATCGCCCACGGTAACAACCCGGTGTTACTGGCCTCGCCGATTCTCACCGGGAGTGACTGGTTGGATCTCGCCCGGCAGCGTGAAGCCTCACGGCGACTGGGGGTCGAGGGCATGATGCTCAAGGCCCGCGACGCCCTGTATGGCGTGGGCCGGACCAAGGACATGGGCGTGTGGTGGAAGTGGAAGGTCGATCCGTTCAGCGTCGATGCGGTATTGATCTACGCCCAACGCGGCCATGGCCGGCGCGCCAGTTTGTACAGCGATTACACCTTCGCCGTGTGGGATGGCCCGCCCGAATCCAGCCAACGAGCGCTGGTGCCGTTTGCCAAGGCCTATTCGGGGCTGACCGACGAGGAGATGCGTCAGGTCGACAGCATCGTACGCAAGACCACCGTGGAAAAATTCGGCCCGGTGAGCAGCGTCAAACCGAGTCTGGTGTTCGAACTGGGTTTCGAAGGGATCGCCCTGTCGCGACGGCACAAGAGCGGCATTGCCGTGCGTTTTCCGCGCATGCTGCGCTGGCGGCAGGACAAGACGGTGGATGAGGCAGATAGCCTGGCAACGTTGCAGGATTTGTTGGCCTGACCCGGTTTTCCGGGACATACCTCCAATCGTGCTGAATGAACATCCTGTAGTGAGTGGATTTTCTGGTGAGGAGATCTTGTGGTGAGGGGATTTATCCCCGATGGGCGCGAAGCGGCTCCCCATCATTACTTTCAGTAAACCGCGTGTACCGGATTTGCGACTGCTGCGCAGCCGATCGGGGATAAATCCCCTCGCTACAAGTATTCTGAATCACTAAAAAATGCGTGCCTCGACCCAACTTGGTGCAGCCTTCAACAGCCGCCCGGTTCCGTGCACCAATCCCTTTCTCTCTCCCCTCCCCCAACCTTTTAAAACACTTGTTCGGGACTCTGGTTCGGAAATTGCTACTTTCTATAGGTCGTACGCGTTCCAGTAACAATAATTCTGCGCCACAAGCGCTCATATTGGTTCTTAGGGATTGAATAATGAAAAAAGCATTGCTGACCCTTTCTGCACTGGCGTTGTGCATGGCTGCCGGCTCCGCGCTGGCCAAGGAATACAAAGAGCTGCGTTTTGGCGTTGATCCTTCCTACGCACCGTTCGAGTCGAAAGCGGCCGACGGCAGCCTGGTGGGCTTCGACATCGACCTGGGCAACGCGATCTGCGCCGAGCTGAAGGTCAAGTGCAAATGGGTTGAAAGCGACTTCGACGGCATGATTCCGGGCCTCAACGCCAACAAATTCGACGGTGTGATTTCGTCGATGACCGTGACCCCGGCCCGTGAAAAGGCGATCGATTTCTCCAGCGAGCTGTTCTCCGGCCCGACTTCCTACGTGTTCAAGAAGGGTTCCGGCCTGAGCGATGACGTCGCCTCTCTCAAGGGCAAATCCGTCGGTTACGAGCAAGGCACCATCCAGGAAGCCTACGCCAAGGCCGTACTGGAGAAGGCCGGGGTGAAAATCCAGGCTTACGCCAACCAGGACCAGGTCTACGCCGACCTGAAAAACGGCCGTCTCGACGCCTCGATCCAGGACATGCTGCAAGCCGAACTGGGCTTTTTGAAGTCGCCGGATGGCGCCAACTACGAAGTCAGCAAGCCGGTCGACAGCGAATTGCTGCCAGCCAAAACCGCTGTCGGTATTAAGAAAGGTAACAAAGAGCTGAAGGCACTTTTAGATAAAGGTATCAAAGCGTTACACGATGACGGCAAATACGCCGAGATTCAAAAGAAACACTTTGGCGATCTGAATCTGTACAGCGGTAAATAATGCCCTGGCGCCCATCACTCGATGGGCGCCTTTTCCATCCGCTCAGGTTGCTGATTTATGTTCGAAAACCTCTTACAAAATCTGGGGCTCTCCGCCTTCAGCCTCAAGGGCTTCGGTCCGTTGCTGTTGGAAGGCACCTGGATGACCATCAAATTGTCGGCGTTGTCGCTGCTGGTGGCCGTGTTGCTCGGTCTCTTGGGCGCCAGTGCCAAACTGTCGAAATCCAAACTGCTGCGCCTGCCTGCCCAGCTCTACACCACGCTGATTCGCGGCGTACCGGATCTGGTGCTGATGCTGCTGATTTTCTACAGCCTGCAAACCTGGCTGACCGCCCTGACCGACGTCATGGAGTGGGACTACATCGAAATCGACTCCTTCACCGCCGGGGTGATCACCCTGGGCTTCATCTATGGTGCGTATTTCACCGAAACCTTCCGTGGCGCGATTCTCGCCGTACCGCGCGGTCAGGTCGAAGCGGCCACCGCCTACGGCCTCAAACGCGGCCAGCGCTTTCGCTTCGTGGTGTTCCCGCAAATGATGCGCTTCGCCCTGCCAGGCATCGGCAACAACTGGATGGTAATGCTCAAGGCCACCGCGCTGGTGTCGATCATCGGTCTGGCGGATCTGGTCAAAGCCGCGCAGGACGCCGGTAAAAGCACCTATCAACTGTTCTACTTCCTGGTACTCGCCGCCTTGATCTATCTGCTGATCACCAGTGCATCCAACGTCATCCTGCGCTGGCTCGAGCGTCGTTACGCCGCCGGTGCCCGGGAGGCCGTACGATGATCGAACTCCTGCAGGAATACTGGAAACCCTTCCTTTATACCGACGGCACCAACATCACCGGGCTGGCGATGACGATGTGGTTGCTCAGCGCCTCGATCTTCATCGGGTTCCTGGTGTCGATCCCGCTGTCGATTGCCCGGGTGTCCTCGCACTTCTATGTGCGCTGGCCGGTGCAGTTCTACACCTACCTGTTCCGTGGCACGCCGCTCTACATCCAGTTGCTGATCTGCTACACCGGGATCTACAGCCTGGCCGCCGTGCGCGCGCAGCCGTTGCTCGACAGTTTCTTTCGCGATGCGATGAACTGCACAATCCTCGCGTTTGCCTTGAACACCTGCGCCTACACCACGGAGATTTTCGCCGGGGCGATCCGCAGCATGAACCACGGTGAAGTCGAAGCGGCCAAGGCCTACGGTCTGACCGGCTGGAAGCTGTATGCCTACGTGATCATGCCCTCGGCGCTGCGCCGTTCGTTGCCGTATTACAGCAACGAAGTGATCCTGATGCTGCACTCGACCACCGTGGCCTTCACCGCGACCATCCCCGACATCCTGAAAGTGGCACGGGACGCCAACTCGGCGACCTACCTGACCTTCCAGTCGTTCGGCATCGCCGCGCTGATCTACCTGACCATTACCTTTGCGCTGGTCGGCCTGTTCCGCCTCGCCGAACGCCGATGGCTGGCCTTCCTCGGGCCGACCCACTAGGAAACCCTGTAATGCGACACCAGATCCATGACCTGTTGGCCCCGGTGCCGGGGACCGCACGCCAGATCCACAGCTTCCACTTCGGCCCGGAGCAGGCCCAAGGCAAGATCTACATCCAGTCCTCGCTGCATGCCGACGAAATGCCCGGCATGCTCGTGGCCTGGCACCTCAAGCAGCGCCTGGCGGAGCTGGAAGCCGCCGGGCGCCTGCGCAGTCAGATCGTGCTGGTGCCGGTGGCCAATCCGGTCGGCCTTGAACAAGTGCTGATGGACGTGCCGCTGGGCCGTTACGAGCTGGAGAGCGGGCAGAACTTCAATCGCTGGTTCGTCGACCTCAGCGAAGAAATCGGCAACGACATCGAGGGCCAACTGGGCGACGACCCGCAACGCAACCTTGAGCTGATCCGCGCCAGCCTGCGCAACGCCCTCGCCCGCCAGACGCCCGCCACACAACTGCAATCCCAGCGCCTGACCCTGCAACGGCTGGCGTGTGATGCCGACATGGTGCTGGACCTGCATTGCGATTTCGAATCGGTGGTTCACCTCTACACCACGCCCGAGGCGTGGCCACAGGTCGAGCCGCTGGCGCGTTACATCGAAGCCCAGGCGAGCTTGCTGGCCACCGATTCCGGCGGCCAGTCGTTCGACGAATGCTTCACCCTGCTGTGGTGGCAACTGCAGGAACGCTTTGGCGAGCACTTCGAGATTCCGCTGGGCAGTTTTTCGGTGACCGTGGAGTTGCGCGGCCAGGGTGACGTCAATCACCCGATGGCCAGCCGTGACTGCCAGGCCTTGATCGATTACCTGATCCAGTTCGATGCGATCGTCGGCGAGACCCGGCCGCAACCGCCCTTGCCCTTCCCCGCAACACCGCTGGCCGGTGTCGAACCGGTGACCACGCCGGTCGGTGGCTTGCTGGTGTACACCGCCACGGCCGGGCAATACCTGCAAGCCGGGCAACAGATTGCCGAAATCATCGACCCGATCCACGACCGGGTCACCCCCATTCATTGCACCGCTGCCGGCGTGATGTACGCCCGCTCGCTGCGGCGCATGGCCACTGCCGGCATGGTGATCGCCCACGTGGCGGGTGCCGAAGCCTATCGCAGCGGCTATCTACTTTCGCCTTGAGGATGTCTGTCCCATGTACAAATTGACGGTTGAAGGTCTGCACAAAAGCTATGGCGACCATCAGGTACTCAAAGGCGTTTCGCTCAATGCCAAAACCGGCGACGTGATCAGCCTGATCGGCGCCAGTGGCTCGGGCAAAAGCACCTTTTTGCGCTGCATCAACTTCCTCGAACAACCCAACGATGGCGCCATGAGCCTCGACGGCCAGGCGATCCGCATGGTCACCGACCGCCACGGCATGCATGTCGCCGACCCGAATGAACTGCAACGCCTGCGCACGCGACTGGCCATGGTGTTCCAGCACTTCAACCTGTGGAGCCACATGACCGTGCTGGAAAACATCACCATGGCCCCGCGCCGGGTACTGGGTTGCAGCAAACAGGAAGCGGAAGACCGCGCCCGCCGTTACCTGGACAAGGTTGGCCTGCCGGCGCGCGTCGCCGATCAGTACCCGGCGTTTCTCTCCGGCGGCCAGCAACAGCGGGTGGCGATTGCCCGGGCGCTGGCGATGGAGCCGGAAGTGATGCTGTTCGACGAACCGACCTCGGCACTCGACCCGGAGCTGGTGGGCGAAGTGCTGCGGGTGATTCAGGGGCTGGCCGAGGAAGGCCGGACGATGATCATGGTGACCCATGAAATGAGCTTCGCCCGCAAAGTCTCCAGCCAGGTGTTGTTCCTGCATCAAGGGCTGGTGGAAGAAGAAGGCGCGCCGGAAGACGTGCTGGGCAATCCGCGAAGCGAACGGCTGAAACAGTTCCTCAGCGGTAACCTCAAGTAACCCGGATCTCCAATGTAGGAGCTGCCGCAGGCTGCGATCTTTTGATTTTGCTTTTCAAGATCAAAAGATCGCAGCCTGCGGCAGCTCCTACAGGGGATTGCGGCGTGATTAAACCTTTCGCCAGTCGGCGCGGTCACTGAAGGAACACGTTCAGAGCGCACGCCGCCGGTATGCCGACCTCCACCGACTTCGCAAAACTCTGGTTCAGCGCACGCAACTGGAAGCCGTTCGCCTTTCAAAAGCAGGTGTGGGCCGCCGTCAAACAAGGTCAGTCGGGGTTGCTCCATGCCAGCACCGGCGCCGGTAAAACCTATGCGGTGTGGTTCGCCGCGCTCAACCGCTTCGCCCGTTCAGCCGCCCCCGCAGCCACGACCAGCAAACGCAAACCCCAGAGCGAACCGCTGACCGTGCTGTGGATCACGCCGATGCGCGCCCTCGCCGCCGACACCGCGCGCGCCTTGCAAGCGCCGGTCAGCGATTTGCAGATTCCGTGGAGCATCGGTCTGCGCACCGGCGACACCAGCAGCGCCGAACGTGCGCGTCAGGGCCGGCGCCTGCCGACTACGCTGATCACCACCCCGGAAAGCCTGACCCTGCTGCTTGCCCGAGCCGACGCCAGGACTGCGTTGTCGAGCCTGCGGATGATCGTTGTCGATGAATGGCACGAACTGCTCGGCAACAAACGCGGCGTACAGCTGCAACTGGCCCTCGCCCGCCTGCGCCATTGGCAACCCGAGCTGATCGTCTGGGGCGTGTCCGCCACCCTCGGCAATCAAGCCCACGCCGAACAGGTGCTGATCCCACAGGGCGGCGGGATCAGCGTGCAGGGCCACAGCGAAAAATCACTCAAGATCGACACCTTGATCCCACCCGCCATCGAGCGTTTTCCGTGGGCCGGGCACATCGGTCTGAAGATGCTGCCGCAGGTTGTCGCCGAACTCGACGCCTGCGCCAGCAGCCTGGTCTTCACCAACACCCGCGCGCAGTCGGAAATCTGGTATCAGGCGTTGCTCGAAGCGCGGCCGGACTGGGCCGGACTGATCGCGCTGCACCACAGTTCACTGTCTCGCGAGACCCGCGACTGGGTCGAGCAAGCGTTGAAGGACGGGCAGTTGAAAGCCGTAGTCTGCACCTCGAGCCTGGATCTGGGCGTGGACTTTCTGCCCGTCGAGCGGGTGCTGCAAATTGGCTCGGCCAAGGGTGTGGCGCGACTGATGCAACGGGCCGGGCGCTCCGGTCACGCGCCGGGGCGCACCTCGCGAGTGACGCTGGTGCCGACCCACAGCCTGGAGCTGATCGAAGCCGTCGCCGCACGCGATGCCGTGGCGCAACGCCACATTGAACCGCGCCTGTCGCCGCACCAACCGCTGGATGTGCTGGTGCAGCATCTGGTCAGCATGGCGCTGGGTGGTGGCTTTACTCCCGAAGAACTGTACGAAGAAGTCCGTGGAGCCTGGGCTTATCGTGATCTGACACTGGCAGATTGGGCCTGGGCGCTGGAGTTCGTACGTCACGGCGGGCTGTCTCTGACGGCCTATCCGGATTACCGCCGGGTCGAACCGGACGAAAACGGCGTCTGGCGCGTCTCCGATGCACGGCTCGCCCGCCGCCATCGCATGAGCATCGGCACCATCGTCAGCGATGCGAGCATCCATCTGAAATTCTGGAGCAAGGGTGGCGGCGGCAAGCAATTGGGCAGCGTCGAGGAAGGTTTCATCGCGCGGCTGAAACCGGGTGACGGCTTTCTGTTCGCCGGGCGTTTGCTGGAATTGGTGCGGGTGGAAAACATGACCGCGTATGTCAAACGCAGCACCGCAAAGAAAGCCGCCGTGCCGCGCTGGAATGGCGGGCGGATGCCGCTTTCCAACGAATTGGCCGCTGCCGTGGTCAGTCGCTTCACAGCGGCCGCGCGCGGTGAGTTCGCCAGCCCGGAAATGCACGCGCTGCAACCGTTGCTGCAAACCCAGGCGCGCTGGTCGGGTCTGCCCACTTCCGACAGTCTGTTGGCAGAGGTGCTGAAATCCCGCGAAGGCTGGCACCTTTTCCTCTACCCGTTTGCCGGGCGCCAGGTGCATCTGGGGCTCGCCAGCCTGCTGGCGTGGCGCATGAGCCAGCGTCAGCCGCTGACGTTCTCGATTGCGGTCAATGATTACGGGCTGGAGTTGCTCAGCGCCACACCGGTCGATTGGTCCGGGCAATTCGATGCAGCGCTGCTCAGCCCCGAGCATCTGCTGCGCGACGTGCTCGCCAGCCTGAATGCCGGGGAGCTGGCGCTGCGGCGCTTTCGCGAAATTGCGCGAATCGCCGGGCTGGTGTTCGCCGGCTATCCCGGCGCACCGAAAAGTACCCGCCAGGTACAGGCCTCCAGCGGATTGTTCTTCGAGGTGTTCAAGCAATACGACGCCGACAACCTGCTGCTGGCCCAGGCCGGAGAAGAAGTCCTGCGCGAAGAGCTGGATATTCGTCGTCTGGAACAGACATTGGCGCGAATCAACCGGATGAAACTGGACATGCACCTGATCAAACGGCCTACACCGCTGGGCTTTCCATTGCTGGTGGAGCGCATGCGTGAAAGCATGAGCTCGGAAAAACTCGCCGACCGCATCCGGCGCATGGTCGGTGATCTGGAGCAATCCGCCGACAAGGGTCAAGCCTCATGAGTGCAGCGTATCCCGTGCGCCTGGCCGGCGAGGAACTCTGGCTGCTGCCGGAAAAGGCTCTGTACTGGCCGGCGCAGCAAGCGCTGCTGATCGCCGACGTGCATTTCGGCAAGGCTGCGGCATACCGCAGCCTCGGCCAGCCAGTGCCACAAGGCACCACGACGGCGAACATCGAAGTGCTCGACCGCTTGCTGGCGAGGCTGCCCTGCCGGCAGCTGATTTTCCTCGGTGACTTTCTGCACGGTCCCGGTTCGCATGCGGCGGGTACGCTGAATGCCTTGGCCGAATGGCGCGCACGTCACGCGGATCTGCCGATGACACTGATTCGCGGCAACCACGACAAGCGCGCCGGGGACCCGCCGGCGGCACTGAATATTCGCGTGGTTCCGGAACCGATGCTGCTCGGGCCGTTCGCCTTGCAACACGAACCCGACCCGCACCCGGAACGGCATGTGCTGGCCGGGCACGTGCATCCCGTCTATCGGCTTAACGGCAAAGGGCGGCAGCGTTTGCGTCTGGCGTGTTTCCGGCTGGGCGAGGGTTTGAGCCTGTTGCCAGCGTTTGGCGCGTTTACCGGCGGCTTTGCGGTGGAGAAGGATGACACCTGCAGGATTTTCGTCGTCGGCGACAACGAAATATGGCCAGTCAGCTGAGGTATAGGGCACACCTCGGCCAACTGGCCATTATCGGGCAGCGGCTCAAGCCACTGGAGCGGGTGGCGGCTCGTCCGGCAGCGTCGGCTCGCCCGGTTCGGTCGGTTGTTCGTTGGGAGTATCGGGATCAGGCTGACCGGGAATGCCGCCAGCCATATGGAAAGCCGGGTGTGCCAACAATGACCAGGCCAAAACGCCAACCTGATTGGGCTCAAGCCTTGCCAGTTCGGCGGTGATATGCGGATCGATCTTCATGCAACCTCCTCGGCGAAGGCCCGTTTTGCCAGAAGCAAAAACGGGCAGTACACCCCATAGAGTGTCTGCCCGCCAAAGAATTCCCGCGAACTGCCGGACGGATCAGGTACGCGGCAGGGTCACGCCACGCTGGCCTTGATACTTGCCGCCGCGATCCTTGTAGGAAACTTCGCATTGTTCGTCGGATTCGAGGAACAGCATTTGCGCCACACCTTCGTTGGCGTAAATCTTCGCCGGCAGGTTGGTGGTGTTGGAAAACTCCAGGGTCACATGACCTTCCCACTCAGGCTCGAGCGGGGTGACGTTGACGATGATGCCGCAACGCGCATAGGTGCTTTTACCCAGGCAGATGGTCAATACGTTGCGCGGAATGCGGAAGTATTCGACGGTGCTGGCCAAAGCGAAGGAGTTCGGCGGGATGATGCAGACATCGCTGTGAATGTCGACAAAGCTGCCGGCGTCGAAGTTTTTCGGGTCGACGATCGCCGAGTTGATGTTGGTGAACACCTTGAAATGGTTGGTGCAGCGCACATCGTAGCCGTAGCTCGACACACCGTAGGAGATCACACGGCTGTCGTCGCTGCCGCGCACCTGGCGCTCGACGAAAGGCTCGATCATGCCGTGTTCCTGCGCCATGCGGCGAATCCACTTGTCCGATTTGATGCTCATGGCGGGTGTCCTGAATAGCGAGGTGGAAAAAATCTGTCCGGCATCTTACCGGGCGCGCCGCCGGGTTCAAAGTGTGCGCTGCAATTCTCGGCGAACACGCTGGAAATACGCGCCCTGGCGACGAAGCGTCACACCGCCGATCCTTAAAACAGAGAAACCTTCGCAAGAAGCATTGGCACGTTCCGGAAAAAGGGTTAAGGTGGCGCCACTGTGCTGCTTGTGTCACTGAGAATCTCTACACGATATGTTGAATTTCGATCCAACCATCTACAAGAATTTTTCCTGCTCTTTGCACTCAGTCTCGGCCAGGGTTCTTCCTGAGTCGCAGTTATCTTTGTTCAAGGAGTTACACCATGTCTAATCGCCAAACCGGTACCGTTAAGTGGTTCAACGATGAAAAAGGCTTCGGCTTCATCACTCCACAATCCGGTGACGACCTGTTCGTTCACTTCAAAGCTATCCAATCCGACGGCTTCAAAAGCCTGAAAGAAGGCCAACAGGTTTCTTTCATCGCTACCCGCGGTCAGAAAGGCATGCAAGCTGAAGAAGTACAAGTTATCTAACTTGTAGCTTCTTTAGAAAAGAGCCCCGCCCTCAAAAGCGGGGCTTTTTTGTGGGTGTCTGTTTTCCAGACGCAAAAAAAGATCGCAGCCTGCGGCAGCGCCTACAGGATAAATACCATTCCCCTGTAGGCGCTGCCGCAGGCTGCGATCTTTTGCTGGTGCCTTACCAGGCCACGCCGAACCCTGCGGTATAGCGGGTCTTGTTCAAATCTGCGTCTTTCGTGCCACTGATGATGTCGCGCTCGGCCTTGAGATTGAGCGACGCCCAGTCGGTGACCTTGTAACGCAGGCCCATCTCGGCATCCAGCGCGTAGTTGGCCACGTCCGACAGCGGCTTGCCCAGTTCGCCGTTGGTGAAGAACTCGACCTTCTTGCCGATCAGGTAGCGGTTGTAATCCCACTTCATCGCGACCGAATAGAAATTGTCCTTGCCGCCATCGCTGTACTCGTAATCGGTGCGGTTGAGCAGCGAGCCGAGCGAGAACGCCCCCAGCTCGTCGTCCCAGAACTGGTAACCCGGACCGGTACCGACCACGCGCTGACGTGACAGCTCTTCAACGTAATCACGCTTGTAGTTCAGGCGCCCCTGCCAGAACCACTTGTCGGTGAGGAAACGGTCGAGCGCGTATTCAGCGCGCCAGTTATTGGTGGTGACTGCGTCGTCCTGCACTTCGCGGTTGTATTCGCCCTCGGCAGTGTGCCGCCAGCGACCATGACGTGCGGTGGTCTTGAAGTCGATGTCGTAATCGTCGGTGTCCTTTTCCGCCCGCTGATAGTCCATCGCCAGGCCGATATTGCCTTTCCACACCAGATCCTCGACCACCGGTTTTGGTTTGAGAATCTGCTGGATACTCGCCAGCTCGACGGTTTTCGGCGCCTCGCCGTTGGCCAGAGTGACCTTGCCGTCATCGGCGGCGGTCAGCGACTTGGCCTTTTCACCGTTGTAGGCGTCCTGTTTCACCAGCAGTTCCTGATCGCTCTGCAGGGTCTTGACCTCTTTCCAGTCAATGGTGACCGCACCCGCGTACTGGGTCTGAATCAGCAATTTGCCGCCATCGAAAACGGAAATCTTGCCGCTCAATTTGTCACCGTTCTTCAACCAGACGGTGTCGGCAAGCAGGGGCGTGGATGCACTGAAAATAGCAAGGCACAGCAGGGTTCTGGACAGCATAAGCAGTTCAAGGGCTCAAGTTTGCGAAAAAAGGTCGGCATTATCCGTAGGAATAAGACCCTGACAAGGACTGACCGGACGATTTCCATTGAGTTCATTTCTCATCTGGCCGACGAGCGATTACGCTTAAGCCCATCCACACGACCGATGTTCAGGAACCGCACCGGTGAAAGAGCCGAACCCTCCCGATGAAAGCGAAGCGCAAATCCGACGCACGGCGCTTTATTCCACCCTTGCCCAAGTACCTGAAGGCAAAGTGGTCAGCTATGGTCAGCTGGCCGAACTCGCGGGTCTGGGGCGCGCCGCCCGCTGGGTCGGCCGGACCCTCAGCCAACTACCCGGCGATACCAAACTGCCGTGGCACCGGGTATTGGGTGCCGGCGGTCGGATCAGCCTGCCGCTGGGCAGCCCCTCGGGAGACGAACAACGGGCACGATTACGTTCTGAAGGCGTCACCATCCTGAACAATCGTGTGGATATTCAGCGCCATGGCTGGCGTCCGATAGAGCACAGCGGTTAGAGTGCGCGCTTTGTTTTCGCAATCTTGAGGCAGACTTCAGCCCATGCCCCGTAAAACCTGGCGCGCCGCGCTAGCCGCCTATGCCAGTCCTTCGACGCTCGTGCTGTTGTTGCTCGGTTTTGCTGCCGGCCTGCCGTACATGCTGGTGTTTTCGACGCTGTCCGTCTGGCTGCGTGAAGCCGGCGTTGCCCGTGAAACCATCGGCTACGCCAGCCTGATCGGTCTGGCCTACGCCTTCAAATGGGTCTGGTCACCGCTGCTCGACCAATGGCGCCTGCCTTTATTGGGCAAGCTCGGCCGCCGCCGTTCGTGGCTGGTGCTCTCGCAGTCGTTAGTGATTCTGGGCCTGATCGGCATGGGCTTCTGTGATCCGCAGAAACACCTGTCCTGGCTGATCGCCATTGCCGTTATCGTCGCCTTTGCCTCCGCCACCCAGGATATCGCGGTCGACGCCTATCGCCTGGAAATCGCCGACGACAGCCGTCAGGCCGCACTGGCCGCCAGTTACATGTCCGGCTACCGCGTCGCCGCCCTGCTGGCCACGGCGGGCGCGCTGTTCTTCGCCGAAGGCTTCGGTTCCACCGGCTTCAACTACCAACATTCAGCCTGGACCGGCACCTACGCCCTGTTCGGGGTGTTGATGGTCCCTGCCCTGCTGACCTCGCTGCTGATGCGCGAACCGCCCGTGCCATTGCGCACGCAGTTGCAGGCCGGCCGCTACAGCTTCGTCCATCAGCTGGCCTCGGTATTCGTGCTGATCGTGTTGCTGGTGTCCGTTCCGGCAATGTTCACCCAGCTCTACAACACCGATTTCGCCAGCGTACTGTTCGGTCAGATGAGTCCGCTCGACCTGCTGCTCGAAGACCGCGCCTTCCTGCGAGCCATCCTCTATACCCTGCTCACCGGCCTGTGCCTGTCGACCATGGGCCGTCGCGGCCTGGCGCCAGTGCTGACGCCGGTCAACGACTTCATCCTGCGTTACCGCTGGCAGGCGTTGCTGCTGCTCGGACTGATCGCCACCTATCGGATGTCCGACACGGTGATGGGCGTGATGGCCAACGTGTTCTACATCGACCAGGGCTTCACCAAGGATCAGATCGCCAGCGTGAGCAAGATCTTTGGCCTGATCATGACCCTGGTCGGCGCCGGCATGGGCGGCCTGCTGATCGTGCGTTTCGGCATCCTGCCGATCCTGTTCATCGGTGGCGCGGCTTCGGCGGCGACCAACCTGCTGTTCGTGATGCTGGCCGACATGGGGCCGAACCTGCAGATGCTGGTGGTCACCATCTCCCTCGACAATTTCAGTTCCGGGCTCGCGACCTCGGCGTTCGTCGCCTACCTGTCGAGCCTGACCAACCTCAAGTTCTCGGCGACACAGTACGCCCTGCTCAGTTCGATCATGCTGTTGCTACCGCGCCTGATGGGCGGTTACTCCGGTGTCATGGTCGAGAAGTTCGGCTACCACAACTTCTTCATGATCACCGCACTGCTCGGCGTGCCGACACTGCTGCTGATCGCCCTGCACTGGTTCCAGGAAAATCGCCGCGCGGGCCCGACGCCAACGCCCGAGCCTGCACCAACCTCCGTCGTCGAAGAGTCGTAGGACATTTCAGATACGGCGGGAGGATTCCCGCCGTAGCGCCTCACCGCCGAGCGCAATCCTGTACGTCGGCAAATCTCGCCGGTACACTGCTCCGTCATTTCCAGTCATAGCAACCGACAACGGCCAACCATGCGCACCAGTCAATTTTTGCTCGCCACACAGAAAGAAACGCCTTCCGATGCGGTCGTCGTCAGCCACCAGCTGATGCTGCGCGCCGGCATGATCCGCAAACTCGCTTCGGGCCTGTACACCTGGCTGCCGATGGGCTTGCGGGTAATGCGCAAGGTTGAAGCCATCGTTCGCGAAGAAATGAACGCTGCCGGTTCTCTTGAAGTGTTGATGCCGAGCACCCAACCGGCCGAGCTGTGGCAGGAATCGGGGCGCTGGGAAGAATACGGCCCTGAGCTGCTGCGCATCAAAGACCGCCACGGTCGCGACTTCTGCGCGGGCCCTACCCACGAAGAAGTGATCACCGATCTGATGCGCAACGAGTTGAGCAGCTACAAGCAGCTGCCGATCAACCTGTACCAGATCCAGACCAAATTCCGTGACGAAATCCGCCCACGCTTCGGCTTGATGCGTGGCCGTGAATTCATCATGAAGGACGCCTACTCGTTCCACGCCGATCAGGCTTCGCTGCAGGTCACCTACGACCGCATGCATCAGGCGTATTGCAACGTGTTCACCCGCCTGGGCCTGAAATTCCGTCCGGTTGAGGCCGACAACGGTTCGATCGGCGGCGCTGGCTCCCACGAGTTCCACGTACTGGCCGAGTCCGGCGAAGACGACATCGTCTTCAGCAACGGCTCCGACTACGCGGCGAACATCGAGAAAGCCGAAGCCGTGCCACGCGAAACCTCGCGTCCGGCACCAGCGGAAGAGCTGCGCCTGGTCGACACCCCGGACACCAAGACCATTGCCGCGCTGGTGGAAAAATTCAATCTGCCGATTGAAAAGACCATCAAGACCCTGATCGTCCACGCCGAAGAACCAGGCAAGCTGATTGCGCTGATCATCCGTGGCGACCACGAGCTCAACGAAATCAAGGCTGCCAACCAGCCAGGCGTTGCCAGCCCGCTGGTCATGGCTTCCGATGCCGAACTGCGTGACGCCATTGGCGCCGGCGCCGGTTCCCTCGGCCCGCTGAACCTGCCACTGCCGATCATCATCGATCGCTCGGTCGAACTGATGAGCGACTTCGGCATCGGCGCGAACATCGACGACAAGCACTACTTCGGCGTGAACTGGGAGCGTGATCTGCCGGTTCCGACCGTTGCCGACCTGCGTAACGTCGTGGCCGGCGACCCAAGCCCGGACGGCAAAGGCACGCTGGAAATCAAGCGCGGCATCGAAGTCGGGCACATCTTCCAGTTGGGCAACAAGTACAGCAAGGCGATGAAGTGCGAAGTGCTGGGCGAGAACGGCAAGCCGGTCACGCTGGAGATGGGTTGCTACGGTATCGGCGTATCCCGCGTGGTCGCTGCCGCCATCGAGCAGAACAACGACGACAAAGGCATCATCTGGAGCGACACCCTGGCGCCGTTCCAGATCGCCCTGGTACCGCTGCGCTATGAAACCGAGCAGGTGCGCGAAGCCACTGACAAGCTGTACGCAGAACTGACGGCGGCCGGTTTCGAAGTGCTGCTGGACGATCGCGACAAGAAAACCAGCCCGGGCATCAAGTTCGCGGACATGGAGCTGATCGGCATTCCTCACCGGATCGTGGTCAGTGACCGCGGCCTCGCCGAAGGCAACCTGGAATACAAGAGCCGCACCGAGGCCGAAGCGCAAGCGCTGCCGGTCGCCGATGTGCTGTCCTTCCTTCAGGCCCGTATCCGCCGCTGAATCCAGATAGAGACCTCATGTTCAAGCGAAACACCTTGGGCCTCGGTGGCGCCGCCTTGTGCGGCGCCCTGCTGGTCAGCGGCTGTGCCAATCAGATGTCACAGCGCAGCGAGCACGAAGAGCGGGTCGAGCGCAAACTGCTCGACCACAGCCTGCAGATCGATGTCGGTGAGCCTAAGGTGCTCGAGCTGCCGCAACGACGTGTGAAGATCAACGAACAGAAGACCTTCGAAGTCACCGAGTTCGAAGTCACACGCCGTTACGACCGCTACACGCCTTACCAGCCCTGGCGCGAAATCTATGAGATTCCGTTGGGTGCAGTGGCGGTGGTCGCTGGTATCGGTGCCAATGTGGTCAACGTGTTCGCTTTGGGCAATCTGCCGGACAGCGTGACCAAGGACTGGCTGAACTACGGCATTGCCGGGGTCAACCCGTTCATGAACGTGCAGTCTCACGGTCGTGCACAACAGAACCTGGCCGGTATCGATGAAGTCCAGCGCGACAAGCGCACGGAATATTCGAGCCTGCCGTGGAGCGAGCGCCCGGTGCAGGTCAAGGCCGGCAAGCAGACCTTCGACATGACCACTGACCGCAACGGCGTGCTGCGCCTGAACCTGCTGGACAGTCCGTTCGCCGAAAATGACCTGAATCACATCGGCAAACTGCAGATCAGCGTCGAAGACGGCAAGGATGACGTGCACAGCGATTCGTCCCTGGCGATCAGCAGTCATTTGCGCAGCAAGTTGCTCGAAGCCCACGGGTTGATTTATGACGATCTGGAAGACGACGAAGTGAGCCAATGGGTCCACCGAGTCAAGCGCCTGTCGGAGCTGGGTCTGGAAGAAGAAGCCAGCGAACTGGAGCAAAGCCTGATCGAACTGACGCGTAACGATCCTGAATTGCAGGCCGAGTTTCTCAAGTCGCTGACCAAGGATGCCGGGCGCCTGGTGGCTGATCCTGGACCGAATTAAGCCTTAAAAGATCGCAGCCTGCGGCAGCTCCTACAGGGAACGCATTCCAATGTAGGAGCTGCCGCAGGCTGCGATCTTTTGACTTTTAACGCTCAAACAACTCCATCTGCTCAAACCCGCCGCGCAAGTCCTCCAGCCGGACCCCCACGCCCAACAATCGCACCGGTTTCCCGCCACGGTTGAACGCCTGCGTCAGCATCAACTGATAACTGCCCAGATCGCGCCCTGCCCCGGCCTGCTCCAGTGTGGTCTGGGTAAAGTCATGGAACTTCACTTTGACGAACGGCTTGCCCGGGCGATAACTGCTGTCGATCCGCTCCATGCGGGTTTTCAGGGTGTCCAGCAGTTCCGGCAGCTTGTCGAGGCAACTTCGCAGATCCGGCAGATCGACGTCGTAGGTGTTTTCCACGCTGATTGACTGACGGCGACTGTCGTTATGCACCAGCCGGTCATCAATCCCACGGGCCAGACTCCAGAGTCGCTCACCGAAACTGCCGAATTCGCGCACCAGCGCCAACTTGTCCCACTCGCGCAATTGCAGGCAATCGGCGATGCCGAGTTTGCCCAGCTTGTCCGCGGTGACTTTGCCGACGCCGTGCAATTTGCTCACCGGCAGACCACTGACGAAATCTTCCACCTGATCCGGAGTAATGACGAACAGCCCGTTGGGCTTCTTCCAGTCACTGGCGATCTTGGCCAGAAACTTGTTCGGCGCCACACCCGCAGACACGGTGATGTGCAACTGATTGGATACGCGCCGGCGAATATCCTGAGCGATACGCGTGGCGCTGCCGCCAAAATGCGCGCTGTCGGAGACGTCGAGATAGGCTTCGTCCAGCGACAGCGGTTCGATCAGGTCGGTGTAATCGCGAAAGATCGTATGAATTTCCTTCGAGGCTTCGCGATAGGCGTCCATGCGTGGCTTGACAATGGTCAGGTCGGGGCACAGCTTCAAGGCATGGCCTGATGACATTGCCGAGCGCACACCGTAGGCCCGCGCTTCATAGTTGCAGGTTGCAATCACTCCACGCCGATCCGCCGACCCACCCACCGCCAATGGCTTGCCGGCCAGGTTCGGGTCGTCGCGCATCTCGATGGCGGCGTAGAAACAGTCACAGTCGACGTGGATGATTTTTCGCTGGGTCATGACAGAAAAGGAAACATGGCGAGCCGGAAACGCAGTATCTCACTCACACCTGTATATAGCACCAGTGGTCTGAAGGTTCTTTTCAGGTTGTAGGAAAACAACCATGAATTTATTTTCTCAATCGAGAATCACCGACCGATAGAGCTGAAAGCCTTGCCCCACCTGCCCTGCGCGCCCTTCTCCTGCACTGCAAAAAGCGCTAACCGATTGAACAGGAACAGATTTATCCAGATTCAAGGTTGACACCCCGGCGATCCTCTGTAGAATGCCGACACACAGACGCGGGATGGAGCAGTCTGGTAGCTCGTCGGGCTCATAACCCGAAGGTCGTCGGTTCAAATCCGGCTCCCGCAACCAAACATCAAAAAAGGCTACTCGAAAGAGTGGCCTTTTTTGTGCGCGTCTGTTTTTCAATCAACGCGCAGTCGAGCAAACAGGAATTCGTTGCATTTCCGAAACTTACCGTTGCGCTGCGACCGTTTGACGCAAATTCACACTTATTTGACCCTTTACGGGATTAGCGGTTGACACCTCGCCGTTCGCCTGTAGAATGCCGCCACACAGACGCGGGATGGAGCAGTCTGGTAGCTCGTCGGGCTCATAACCCGAAGGTCGTCGGTTCAAATCCGGCTCCCGCAACCAAACATCAAAAAAGGCTGCTCGAAAGAGTGGCCTTTTTTGTATCTGTGGAAAAAGTCCTTTCGCAACAATGATCTGTCACGCTGCAGTGAAACGCTCAGGATCATCAGACCCGCCCAGTTGCGACTATGCTTGAGTCGCAGGCAAGACGTCTGCAATCCATGACCCGCCCTCGCCGATCCCGGATGAGAGGCGTAGTATTTTGTGATTATTTTTTTCTACAGGGATTGGTAACTTGGCTGGATACCTCCATCCTGTCGCGCACAATCCAAGAGGTGATTGATGCGCGCCAACTCGTCTGATTCACAAGACACCGTCACAGCAGAACATCCGATCAAACCCGAGCGCCTGCGCTTGCTGGATCGGTTGAGCAAATATCGCCAGCCGATCGGTCTGGCGGTCACGTTGCTGCTGTTTGCCATTGCGCTGATTGCCTGCCGCCATCTGCTGAGCGAACTCGATCTGTATGCCCTGCATGACTCGATCCTGGCGGTGCCGAAACCGGCCCTGCTCGGCGCAGTGGCTGCTACGGTAGTCGGCTTCATCATATTGCTGGGCTATGAATGGTCGGCCAGCCGCTATGCCGGCGTGACACTACCGCCGCGCACTCTGGCGCTGGGTGGCTTCACCGCATTTGCGATTGGCAACGCCATCGGCCTGTCGCTGCTGTCCGGCGGCTCGGTGCGCTACCGTTTATATGCACGACATGGTCTGGGGGCATCGGAAGTCGCGCACATGACGCTGTTCGCCAGCCTGTCGCTGGGTTGCGCCTTGCCTCCGCTGGCCGCCCTCGCGACCCTGAGCGATCTGCCCGCCGCCTCCACTGCATTGGGTTTGTCAGAAGGCCTGCTCGGCACGATCGCCGCGGTGGTGCTGGGGCTTGGCGCGATTCTGGCCGTCGGCATCTATCGCCGCCGCCTGCCGGAGCAACCATACCGCGACAACTTGCTGGTCAGGGTCGGTCGCCGCACATTGCGCCTGCCGGGCCGGCGCCTGACCTTCCTGCAACTGATCATCACCGCCCTCGACGTCGCCGCCGCCGCCACCGTGCTCTATCTGCTGCTGCCGGAAGCCCCGCCGTTCGGCGCTTTCCTGCTGGTGTACCTGCTGGCCCTGGCCGCCGGCGTCCTCAGCCATGTGCCGGGCGGGGTCGGGGTCTTCGAAGCGATCCTGCTGGCCGCTTTCGCTGACACCCTCGGCGCCGCGCCGCTGGCCGCCGCCCTGCTGCTGTATCGCCTGATCTATGTGGTGCTGCCGCTGCTGGTGGCCTGCCTGTTTTTGCTGATCAACGAAGGCCAGCGCCTGTTCCAGACCCAGACCATGCGCGCAGCGTCCGGTCTGGCCGCGCCGATTCTGGCGGTGCTGGTGTTCCTGTCCGGCGTGGTACTGCTGTTTTCCGGTGCCACCCCGGAGATCGATACGCGCCTTGAACACATCGGGTTTCTGATCCCGCATCGCCTGGTCGACGCCTCGCACTTCGGCGCCAGCCTGATTGGCGTGTTGTGTCTGTTGCTCGCTCAGGGCCTGCGCCGTCGCCTGTCAGCGGCGTGGATGCTGACCACTATTCTGTTGCTGGTCGGCGCCCTGCTGTCGCTGCTCAAAGGCTTCGACTGGGAAGAAGCCACGCTGATGACGCTCACCGCGGCGCTGCTCGGGGT
Source organism: Pseudomonas sp. m6p (assembly GCF_055760375.1). Lineage (NCBI taxonomy): Bacteria > Pseudomonadati > Pseudomonadota > Gammaproteobacteria > Pseudomonadales > Pseudomonadaceae > Pseudomonas > Pseudomonas sp. m6p. Next base: position 534,585 of record NZ_CM147084.1, on the reverse strand, counting down.
GTTCCGCCGTTCGTTCTATCGTCCGAGTCGCCTGACCGAACTGCCGTTCTCGCCGCTGTATCTGGTGGCCAGCCTGTGTGTATTGGGCGCTTCGACATGGCTGCTGCTGTTCGCCTATCAGGACGTGCCGTACAGCCATCAACTGTGGTGGCAGTTCACCCTCGACGCTGACGCCCCGCGCGGCCTGCGCTCGCTGCTCGGCGCGGCGGTGCTGTTGCTGGTGATCGCCCTGACCTGGCTGCTGCGCACCGCACGCCCGGTGATTCATCTGCCCACCCCGGACGAACTGGATCGCGCCGCGAAAATCCTGATGGCCTCGTCGCAACCCGATGGCGGCCTCGCCCTGACCGGTGACAAGGCGCTGCTGTTTCACCCCAACGACGAGGCGTTCCTGATGTACGCCCGTCGCGGCCGCAGCCTGGTGGCGCTGTACGACCCGATCGGCCCCGGCCAGCAGCGTGCCGAGATGATCTGGCAGTTCCGCGACCTGTGCGACATCCATCACACCCGTCCGGTGTTCTATCAGGTGCGCGCCGAGAACCTGCCGTACTACATGGACATCGGCCTGACCGCGATCAAGCTCGGCGAAGAAGCCCGGGTCGATCTGCATCGCTTTGACCTGGAAGCCAAGGGCAAGGAGATGAAAGACCTGCGCTACACCTGGAACCGTGGCACCCGCGACGGTCTGTCGCTGGAAATCCATGAGCCGGGCCAGGCGCCGATGGATGAGTTGAAAGTGATTTCCGATGCGTGGCTGACCGGCAAGAACGTGCGCGAGAAAGGCTTCTCCCTCGGCCGTTTCAGCGACGATTATCTGAAGCATTTCCGCATTGCGGTGATTCGCTTCGAGGGCCGCCCGGTGGCGTTCGCCAACCTGCTCGAGACTTACAGCCATGACCTGGCCAGCCTCGATCTGATGCGCTCGCACCCGGACGCCCCTAAGCTGACCATGGAGTTCCTCATGGTCGGCCTGATTCAACACTATAAGAGTCACGGATACGCGCGCTTCAGCCTGGGCATGGTGCCGTTGTCGGGGTTGCAACCCCGGCGAGGTGCACCGCTGACCCAGCGTCTGGGCTCGATGGTCTTCCGCCGTGGTGAGCAGCTGTACAACTTCCAAGGCTTGCGCCGCTTCAAAGACAAGTTCCAGCCTGACTGGGAACCCCGTTATATGGCAGTGCCCGCCGGACTCGATCCGCTGGTGGCGCTGGCCGATACTGCTGCCCTGATCGCGGGCGGCTTGACTGGATTGGTGAAACGCTGATGATTCAACGCTCCCTGAAGTACATCCTGGCCGCACTGATCGTGCTGGCCGTGATTGCCGGCGGCGGTTACTGGTACCTCAAACGCCCGGCACCGCAACCGACACTGCAACCACTGACGGCTGCCGACGGCACGATCATGACCCGCGTCATTCCCGGCACCCAGCCCAAGGCTCAGGTGCTGGTCGCGGTCAATGACGACCAGAAGCTGACCGACAACCAATTGAGCACTCTGAGCCGCAGCGCCTCGGCGCAGATCGTTCAGGTGATTCTGCCCAAGGACTGCCTGCAACAAAGCCGCGCCCTGCAAACCGGCCTGCGCGAACTGAATGGCCCGGCCACGCTGGTCAGCGGTATCGGCCCTGGCGCGGTGCTGGCCTGGCGCTGGTTGTCCGAGCAGAAGGACGACAAGGCCCAGGCGATCTCGGTCGACCTGGCGCTGGAAAAACCCGGCTGCACTCACCTGCTGCCGAAGTCCGCGGCTCATGGCCATTGGCTGGTGGCATGGAACGACAACCCGGACGACACCAGCGCCGGTTTCGTGCGCGATCAACCGAACGCCGAAACCAGCATCAGCGACTACGACATCAACCTGCCGCAGGTGCTGAACAACGAACTGCGCAAGATCCTCGTCGGCGGCGACAAGGCCAATGGTGGTCTGGCGATCCCGGTGGTTGAAGTGCCAGCCGGTCAGGCCAAGGACACCGTGACCCTGTTCCTCTCCGGTGACGGCGGCTGGCGCGACCTCGACCGCGACGTCGCCGGCGAGATGGCCAAGATTGGCTACCCGGTGGTCGGCATCGACACCCTGCGCTACTACTGGCAGCACAAGAGCCCTGAGCAAAGCGCGCTGGATCTGACCGAACTGATGCAACACTACCGGCAGAAATGGGGCACCAAGCGCTTCATCCTGACCGGTTACTCGTTCGGTGCCGACGTCCTGCCGGCGATCTACAACCGCCTGCCAGACACCGAGCAGCAACGCGTCGACGCCATCATCCTGCTGGCCTTCGCCCGCACCGGCAGCTTCGAAATCGAAGTCGAAGGCTGGCTCGGCAACGCCGGCAAAGAAGCCGCCACCGGCCCGGAAATGGCCAAGCTGCCCGCCGCCAAAGTGGTGTGCATCTACGGCGCCGAAGAGACCGACGAAAGCGGCTGCACCGACAAGACTGCCGTCGGCGAAGCGGTAAAACTGCCCGGCGGCCACCACTTCGACGAGAACTACCCGGCGCTGGCCAAGCGCCTGGTGGACTTGATCGAGAAGCGTCAGAGCAAGGATCAGCCGGCAGAGTGATCTGAGCCGGCCAAACAAAAAGCCCCCGCAGCCTTACGCTTGCGGGGGCTTTTTACATTCCAGCCGCCACCAAAATCCCCTGTGGGAGCGAGCCTGCTCGCGAAAGCGGTGAGTCAGTTAACATATTCGTCGACTGACACTACACCTTCGCGAGCAGGCTCGCTCCCACAGGAAATCAGTGCCAGATGTTTAGTGCCCACGACCTGCGCGGACGATAACCGAATCCGAAGCCGATCTGCCTGAATGCACCTCATAACCTTGCAGGAGCTGGCTTGCCAGCGATGGCGGTGAGTCAGTCGACATTGATTCTTGATGTGCCGGACTCATCGCTGGCAAGCCAGCTCCCACAGGGGATTTGTGGTGGACTTGAGGTTTATGTGCGGGCACAAAAAAGCCCCCGCCAGCCAAAGGGCCGACGGGGGCTTTCCAGTTAGGGCGCGGCTACATCTCCACCTGCGTCCCCAACTCAATCACCCGGTTGAGCGGCAGATTGAAGAACCGCAGGTTACCGTTGGCATTCTTCAACATGAACGCGAACAGCGCCTCGCGCCAACGGGCCATGCCTTCGAGTTTCGAGGCGATCACCGTTTCGCGGCTGAGGAAGTAAGTGGTGCGCATCGGGCTGAAGTCCAGATCATCCAGATGGCATAGCTTCAGTGCCTGCGGCACGTCCGGCTCGTCGGTGAAGCCGAAGTGCAGGATCACCCGGAAGAAGCCTTCGCCGTGGGCCTCGACTTCGAAGCGCCGCGATGGCGGCACGCGCGGGATGTCTTCGTAGACCACGGTCAGCAGCACCACTTGCTCGTGCAACACTTGATTGTGCAGCAGGTTGTGCAACAGCGCATGCGGCACGGCGTCGGAGCGTGCGGTGAGGAACACCGCAGTGCCCTGCACGCGGTGCGGCGGTTGCACGCGGATGCTGCTGATGAAGATCGGCAGCGGCAGCGCGCCTTCATCAAGGCGTTCGACCAGCAATTGCTTGCCACGCTTCCAGGTGGTCATCAGCACAAACAGGGCAATACCGGCGATCACCGGGAACGCACCGCCCTGCACGATTTTCGGCACGTTGGCGGCGAAATACAAACCGTCCACCAACAGGAAACCGATCAACACCGGCACCGCGAGAATCGGCGGCCATTTCCACAGCAGCAGCATGACGGCCGACACCAGAATGGTGGTCATCAGCATCGTGCCGGTTACTGCCACACCGTACGCCGAAGCCAAGGCGCCAGAGGATTCAAAGCCGAGTACGAGCAGCACTACGCCGACCATCAGCGACCAGTTCACCGCGCCGATGTAGATCTGGCCTTGTTCATCGCTGGAAGTGTGCTGGATGTACATGCGCGGGATGTAACCGAGCTGGATCGCCTGACGGGTCAGGGAGAACGCGCCGGAAATCACCGCTTGCGAGGCAATGACAGTCGCGAGGGTCGACAGCCCCACCAGCGGAATCAGTGCCCAGCTTGGCGCCAGCAGGTAAAACGGGTTGCGCGCCGCTTCCGGGTTTTCCAGCAGCAAGGCGCCCTGACCGAAGTAGTTCAGCACCAGTGCAGGCAGCACCAGCAGGAACCACGCACGGGCAATCGGCTTGCGGCCGAAGTGGCCCATGTCGGCGTAAAGCGCTTCGGCACCGGTCAGCGCCAGTACCACCGCGCCGAGGATCGCCACGCCCATTCCGGCGTGCACCATGAAGAAACGCACCGCCCAGACCGGGTTCAGCGCATGCAGCACTTCCGGGTAATGGCTGATGCCATACGCCCCGAGGGCGCCGAGCACCAGGAACCAGGTGACCATGATCGGCCCGAACAGAATACCGATCCGCGCCGTACCGTGGCTCTGGATCAGGAACAAGCCGACCAGCACCAACAGCGACAGCGGCACCACCCAGTGGTCAATGCCGTCGAACGCGAGGCCCAGGCCTTCGATCGCCGACAACACGGAAATCGCCGGGGTGATCATGCTGTCACCGTAAAACAGCGCCGCGCCGATCAGCCCGCACACCACCAGCAACGAACGCAACCGCTTGCGCTTGCCCGCCGCACGACGTGCCAGCGCGGTAAGCGCCATGATGCCGCCCTCGCCCTGGTTGTCGGCGCGCAGGACGAACATCATGTATTTGATTGAAACGACCCAGATCAGCGACCAGAAGATCAACGACAGAATGCCCAGCACTCCATCGTGATTGACGGGTACGCCGTATGCGCCGGAAAACACTTCTTTGAGGGTGTACAAAGGGCTCGTGCCGATGTCGCCGTAAACCACCCCGACTGCCGCGACCAGCATGCTCAGCGGTTTTGCAGCCGAATGCTCGGCGCCCGCCGCCTGACTACTTGCCTGACCCATCCAACACTCCTGATTCTCAAACCGGCTTCTTTGAATGAAGCACTATGCTTTGTGGTGCAGCATGCGCTGTTTTACCTGTTGTTACAGTCGTTTTGTTGACTGTAAAAAAACGGTAAAGCTCAACGGCGCGAAGCATAGCGCAGCACTCGTCGTATTTCCCTGCATAAAGCTGGTCAAGTGCGTTGCTCATCGCTAGAATTGCGCACTTTTTGATCAGAGGCGCACCCTGAGCGCCCGTCCGTCGACTTTCCCACACGGCAAGCGACGTCACAAAACACCGAGGTTAGACATGTCCACCACTCCTGCGCCGGCCAATCCAAAGGTTGGCTTTGTATCTCTGGGTTGCCCGAAAGCACTGGTCGACTCCGAGCGCATCCTGACCCAGCTGCGCATGGAAGGTTATGACGTGGTGTCCACTTATCAGGACGCCGACGTTGTAGTCGTCAACACCTGCGGTTTCATCGACTCGGCCAAGGCTGAGTCGCTGGAAGTAATCGGTGAAGCGATCAAGGAAAACGGCAAGGTCATCGTCACCGGTTGCATGGGCGTGGAAGAAGGCAACATCCGCGACGTACACCCGAGCGTGCTGGCCGTGACCGGTCCGCAGCAGTACGAACAAGTGGTCAACGCGGTGCACGAAGTGGTGCCGCCGAAACAGGACCACAACCCGCTGATCGACCTGGTGCCGCCGCAAGGCATCAAGCTGACCCCGCGCCACTACGCGTACCTGAAGATTTCCGAAGGCTGCAACCACAGCTGCAGCTTCTGCATCATCCCGTCGATGCGCGGCAAACTGGTCAGCCGTCCGGTGGGTGATGTGCTCGACGAAGCCCAGCGCCTGGTCAAGTCCGGCGTCAAAGAGCTGTTGGTGATTTCGCAAGACACCAGCGCCTACGGTGTCGACGTGAAATACCGCACCGGTTTCTGGAACGGCGCGCCGGTGAAAACCCGCATGACCGAACTCTGCGAAGCGCTGAGCACCTTGGGCGTGTGGGTGCGTCTGCACTACGTTTACCCGTACCCGCACGTTGACGAGCTGATCCCGCTGATGGCCGCCGGCAAGATCCTGCCGTACCTGGACATCCCGTTCCAGCACGCCAGCCCGAAAGTCCTGAAGTCGATGAAACGCCCGGCGTTCGAAGACAAGACGCTGGCGCGGATCAAGAACTGGCGCGAGATCTGCCCGGACCTGATCATCCGTTCGACCTTCATCGTCGGCTTCCCGGGCGAAACCGAAGAAGATTTCCAGTACCTGCTGAACTGGCTGACCGAAGCCCAGCTCGACCGCGTCGGTTGCTTCCAGTACTCACCAGTCGATGGCGCGCCGGCCAATGACCTGGACCTGGAAGTGGTCCCGGACGACGTCAAGCAAGACCGTTGGGAGCGTTTCATGGCGCACCAGCAGGCGATCAGCTCGGCACGCCTGCAAATGCGCATCGGCCGCGAGATCGAAGTGCTGGTGGACGAAGTCGACGAGCAAGGCGCCGTCGGCCGCTGCTTCTTCGATGCCCCGGAAATCGACGGCAACGTGTTCATCGACAACGGCAGCAACCTCAAGCCGGGCGACAAGGTCTGGTGCAAGGTGACTGACGCTGACGAATACGACCTGTGGGCTGAGCAGATCTAAACGCCGCACACCCGTAGGCGCTGCCAAAGGCTGCGATCTTTTGATCTTGAAAAGATCGCAGCCTCGTTTCACTCGACAGCGCCTACAGGGAATGCGCAGATATCAAAAGCCTCGCACTTTTTACGAGATGCGGGGCTTTTTTACGGCTATTGTTTGCTGTGGGAAGGAATCCCGCTTATCCACTGGAAAGAGGCGACGGGCATGCGTCAGCATTCGGTCATTCACACGCCGAAACTCAGCGACTATCAGGAACTGACCCGGGTCTGGGAGGCCTCGGTCCGCGCGACCCATGACTTTCTGCCGGACAGCTACATCGAATTGCTGCGCAATCTGGTGCTCACCCGTTACCTGGATGCGGTGATGTTGATCTGTACCAAGGACGCCAACCAGCGCATCACCGGGTTTGCCGGCGTGGCGGCGGGCAAGATCGAAATGCTGTTCATCGATCCCGAGCATCGCGGCCAGGGTTTGGGCAAGAAACTGCTCAACTACGCCATGCAACATCTGAATGCCGATGAACTGGACGTCAACGAACAGAACCCGCAGGCGCTGGGGTTTTACTTCAAACAGGGTTTTGAAGTGATCGGCCGCTCGGAAGTCGACGGCATGGGCCAGCCGTATCCGCTGCTGCATATGCGCTTGCGCCAGAACCAGCAGCGCTCAAGCCATGCCTGACTCACCACAATCCCACTGTAGGAGCTGCCGAAGGCTGCGATCTTTTGCTTTGTGAAGATCAAAAGATCGCAGCCTTCGGCAGCTCCTACAAATGGAACCGGGCTTAACCGGCGCCAGGCAGGTACAATGCCCACCCCTTTTTTGTTACGGCCCTGTCATGACTGACCCGATTCGCCTCTCCAAACGCCTCATCGAACTGGTCGGTTGCTCCCGCCGGGAGGCCGAGCTGTTCATCGAGGGCGGCTGGGTCACCGTGGACGGCGAAGTGATCGACGAACCGCAGTTCAAGGTCGGCGACCAGAAGGTCGAACTCGACAAGGACGCCAAGGCCACCGCGCCGGAGCCGGTCACGATTCTGCTCAACGTGCCGGCCGGTATGGACGTCGACACCGCCATGCAATCGCTCAGCGCCGACACCCTCAGCGAAGAGCACCGCTACGGCAAACGTCCGTTGCGCGGACACTTCCTGCGCCTGACCGCCAGCGCCGACCTGCAGCCCAAGGCCAGCGGCCTGCTGGTATTCACTCAGGACTGGAAAGTGCTGCGCAAACTGACTGCCGATGCGGCCAAGATCGAGCAAGAATACGTAGTCGAGGTCGACGGTGACATGGTTGCCCACGGCCTCAATCGCCTGCAGCATGGTCTGACCCACAAGGGCAAGGAGCTGCCGCCGGTCAAGGCCAGCTGGCAGAACGAAAACCGCCTGCGCTTCGCCATGAAGAACCCGCAGCCGGGGATCATCGCGCAGTTCTGCGAAGCGGTTGGCCTGAAGGTCGTCGGCATCCGCCGCATCCGCATCGGCGGCGTGTCGATCGGCAAGGTTCCGGTGGGCCAATGGCGCTACCTGTCCGGCAAAGAGAAGTTCTGACACCTCTGTTGCCGCCACACATTCCGGCAGCGTGCCTGCACGTTGCCCACAACGATTATCAGGATGACCCACATGATTCATAACGACGTATTGCGCAGCGTGCGCTACATGCTCGACATCAGCGACAAGAAAGTCATCGAGATCATCAAGCTCGGCGGCATGGACGTGGAGCTGAAAGACGTCGTCGCGTACCTCGACAAGAAAGAAGAAGACGAAGAAGGCTTCGTGCGCTGCCCGGACGAGGTCATGGCGCACTTCCTCGATGGCCTGGTGATCTTCAAGCGTGGCAAGGACGAAAGTCGTCCACCGCAGCCGATCGAAGTGCCGGTGACCAACAACATCATTCTGAAAAAGCTGCGCGTGGCTTTCGAACTGAAGGAAGACGACATGCACGCGATCCTCAAGGCTGCCGAGTTCCCGGTGTCCAAGCCTGAGCTGAGCGCGCTGTTCCGCAAGGTCGGCCACACCAACTACCGCCCGTGCGGCGATCAGTTGCTGCGCAATTTCCTCAAGGGCCTGACCCTGCGCGTTCGTGGCTGATCACGCAACATGACATACAGCGTCTCCCCCATTGGTTTTGTGCGCTCCTGCTTCAAGGAGAAGTTCGCCATTCCGCGCCAGCCACAACTGGCCCCCGCCGCCCGTGGCGTGCTGGAGCTGGTGGCGCCGTTCGATCAGGGAGACGCCGTGCAAGGGCTGGAGCAGGTCAGCCATGTCTGGCTGCTGTTCCTGTTTCATCAGGCGCTGGAAGAAAAGCCGCGCCTGAAAGTGCGCCCACCACGTCTGGGTGGCAACAAGTCCATGGGCGTGTTCGCCACCCGCGCCACTCACCGTCCTAATGGCATCGGCCAGTCGGTGGTAAAGCTGGACAAGGTCGAGGCGCATCGGCTGTTCATCTCGGGCATCGACCTGCTCGACGGCACGCCGATCCTCGACATCAAACCCTATGTGCCTTACGCCGATATCATCCCCGAAGCCTCCAACAGCATCGCCAGCGCCGCGCCACAGCTGATTGACGTGCAGTGGACAGACGCCGCGCTGCAACAGGCGCACGGCCATGCTCAGCGCCTTGACGAGCCTCTGGTCGAGTTGATCGAGCAGTGTCTGGCCCAGGATCCGCGCCCGGCGTATCAGACGCCGGCGCCGGAGCGCGAGTACGGTGCGCAGTTCTGGGATCTGGACGTGCGCTGGCATTACCCGACGCCGGAGCAGATTTGCGTACTGGAAGTCATCCCGGCCAACACCTGAGACCTCGCTCAATGTAGGAGCTGCCGCAGGCTGCGATCTTTTGATTTTGCCTTTTCAAGATCAAAAGATCGCAGCCTGCGGCAGCTCCTACATGGATTGTGGCAGGCAGGAAGGAAGAAAATATTTCGGGCATGAAAAAGCCCCCATTGCCTTCGCCGGCAATGGGGGCTTTTTCTTGGGGCTTACTTCTCGACGAACGCGCGCTCGATCAAGTAATCACCCGGCTCGCGCATCCGCGCCGAGATCTTCAGGCCGAAGCTGTCGAGCACTTCGCTGGTCTCGTCGAGCATGCTCGGGCTGCCGCAGATCATCGCGCGGTCGTCCTGCGGGTTGATCGGTGGCAGGCCGATGTCGCTGAACAGCTTGCCGCTGCGCATCAGGTCGGTCAGACGGCCCTGGTTCTCGAACGGCTCGCGGGTCACGGTCGGGTAGTAGATCAGCTTGTCACGCAGCGCTTCACCGAAGAACTCGTTCTGCGGCAGGTGCTCGGTGATGAACTCGCGATAGGCGACTTCGTTGACGTAGCGCACGCCGTGCACCAGGATCACTTTTTCAAAGCGCTCGTAGGTTTCCGGGTCCTGAATCACGCTCATGAACGGCGCCAGACCCGTGCCGGTGCTCAGCAGATACAGGTGCTTGCCCGGGTTCAGGTCGTCCAGTACCAGGGTGCCGGTAGGCTTCTTCGAGATGATGATCTCGTCGCCTTCTTTCAGGTGCTGCAGCTGCGAAGTCAGCGGACCATCAGGCACTTTGATGCTGAAGAACTCGAGATGCTCTTCCCAGTTCGGGCTGGCGATCGAGTAAGCGCGCATAAGCGGGCGGCCATTTGGCTGTTGCAGGCCGATCATCACGAACTGACCGTTCTCGAAGCGCAGGCCCGGATCGCGGGTGCACTTGAAGCTGAACAGAGTGTCGTTCCAGTGATGAACACTGAGGACACGCTCGTGGTTCATGTTGCTCATGTACGTGGGACTCCTGGATATTGGGTCTGCGCTCGCCGTTGCGGCCGACAGTGCGCAATTGCAACGCATTCTAATAGCGACGACAATATCTGTTAACTGGATTATTAAGATAAGGGTTATCGGTTATATCGATATGCGATTTACTCTTCGTCAACTGCAAGTCTTCGTCGCCGTCGCCCAGCAGGAAAGCGTATCCCGTGCTGCGGGTCTGCTCAACCTCTCGCAATCGGCGGCAAGCACCTCTATTACCGAACTGGAGCGCCAGTCCAGCTGCCAGCTGTTCGACCGCGCCGGCAAACGCCTGAGCCTCAACGCGCTGGGCAAACAGCTGCTGCCGCAAGCCGTGGCCCTGCTTGATCAGTCCAAGGAAATCGAAGACCTGCTCAATGGCAAATCCGGTTTCGGCTCACTGTCGGTGGGTGCCACCCTGACCATCGGCAATTACCTGGCGACCCTGTTGATCGGCGGCTTCATGCAGCGTCATCCCGAAAGCCAGGTAAAGCTGCATGTGCAGAACACGGCCAATATCGTGCATCAAGTCGCTCACTACGAAATTGATCTGGGTCTAATCGAAGGTGACTGCAGCCATCCGGACATCGAAGTGCAGAGCTGGGTCGAAGATGAGCTGGTGGTGTTCTGCGCACCGCAACATCCGTTGGCCAAACGCGGCAGCGCGACCATGGAAGAGTTGACACACGAAGCGTGGATTCTGCGCGAACAAGGCTCCGGTACGCGGCTGACGTTCGATCAGGCCATGCGTCACCATCGCAGTGCACTGAATATCCGCCTGGAGCTGGAACACACTGAAGCGATCAAACGCGCGGTGGAATCAGGATTGGGGATTGGCTGTATTTCGCGGCTGGCGCTGCGCGATGCGTTTCGGCGCGGCAGCCTGGTGGCGGTGGAAACGCCTGATCTGGATCTGGCGCGACAGTTTTACTTCATCTGGCACAAGCAGAAATATCAGACGTCGGCCATGCGCGAATTTCTCGATCTGTGCCGCGCTTTCACCGCCGGGGTGCAGCGCAGCGACGAGATCGTCTTGCCAAGTATCGCTTAAAGCAGAATCACCGCCCACACCAGGGCAATCATGCTCAGGGCTACGAATTGCGCAGCGCTGCCCATGTCCTTGGCATTCTTGGACAGTGGGTGAAGTTCCAGGGAAATGCGGTCAATCGCCGCTTCTACTGCCGAGTTCAACAACTCGACGATCAGCGCCAGCAGGCAGACGGCGATCAGCACTGCCTGTTCGACGCGGCTGACATTCAGGAAGAACGTCAGCGGAATCAGCACCACATTGAGCAGCACCAGTTGGCGGAATGCCGCTTCGCCGGTGAAGGCTGCGCGCAGGCCGTCCAGCGAGTAACCGGAAGCGTTGAGGATGCGTTTCAGGCCGGTCTGGCCCTTGAAAGGTGACATAAGGTAAAAACCAACCAGAAAGGAGTGGGAAAGCTAGAGCAACAAAAGTCAAAAAAGCGTGAAGACGCCAGCCTTTATTGGCTCGGAATTGACTCAAGTTGTTGCAGAAGTAATGCAGCCTGTGTCCGGGTGCGTACGTTCAACTTGCGAAAGATCGCTGTAACGTGAGCCTTGATGGTCGCTTCGGACACGTTCAGCTCATAGGCAATCTGCTTGTTCAGCAGGCCTTCACAGACCATGGTCAATACGCGGAACTGTTGCGGGGTCAGGCTGGCAAGGCCGTCGCTGGCAGCTTTGGCTTCGGCGGAGACACTGACCGCTTCGAACGCCTGCGGTGGCCAGAACACATCGCCATCGAGCACCTTGCGCACGGCTTGCTGGATCATGCTCAGGTCGCTGGACTTGGGAATAAAGCCGCTGGCACCGAACTCGCGGGACTTGACCATGACCGAGGCCTCTTCCTGCGCCGAGACCATCACCACCGGAATCTGCGGGTACTGCCCGCGCAACATGACCAGACCGGAAAACCCGAACGCGCCGGGCATGTTCAGGTCCAGCAGGACCAGATCCCAGTCGGATTTTTCCGTCAGGCGTGCTTCCAGCTCGGCGATGCTCGCCACCTCCACCAGTCGTACATCCGGGCCAAGGCCCAGCGTCACCGCTTGATGCAGTGCGCTACGAAACAGAGGGTGATCATCGGCAATCAGGATGTCGTATGTGGCCATTTTTCAAATGATCCTGTTTTTTGATGGCAGACCCGACGCATTCGAGCCTCGCCAAAGCAACTCAAGAGAGCGCTGCACAGCGCTATCCACAGGGGCACGTTCAACGCCAATCACAAGCAAACACGGCGTTTCAAACCTTGGCCGCACCCTAATCGGCGCCAAGCATGCCCAGCGAAGCCGGGGTGGTCAAGCAGCACGGCCGCCGCTGCGTGAAGTATGGGCCACTATGGCGCCAACACTGCCTGCGGCTTTCGTATATAAGGCAACAACTCGGCGTGCGCCGGGGTCGACTCGTTCATGTCCAGCTGTTGTTTGGCGCCCAGGTAATGCTGGCTGAACACATCGAAATACGCGTCCAGTGCCGAAGCCGCATCGCTGTCCCCTGCCAGCTCCAGGCACAACGCCGCGACTTCGGCGGTGCACAGGTGTTCGCTACGGGTGGAGCGACGCAGGCGATAACGCGAGAGTCTGTCGGGCAACAGGCTGAGAATGGGCAAGCGATCGAAATACGGACTCTTGCGGAAGATCTTGCGCGCCTCGGTCCAAGTCGCATCCAGCAGAATGAACAATGGACGCTTGCTGCTATCGACGGCGACGGTGTTGGTCACCCGTGACGGTTCTACGTATTCGCCGGGAAATACCAGGTACGGCTGCCATTGCGGGTCGTTGAGCAGCGCGAGCATCTGCGAGTCAGGCTCGGTGCGCGACCAGATGAACGCGTGGTTGTCGCGTACCACATCGGCAATCAGCCAGCCGGTGTTGCTCGGTTTGAACACTTCCTTGCCGGTCATGATCAGGCACACGCCGGAACGGGACTCGACCGTTGGTCGCCAGGCGCACAGGCAATGGCTGATGATCACCCGGCAGTCGCGGCAACGTTCGGAGCGAAAACCTCGGGCCTGAATCGGCTTGATGCCCTCGTCCTCGCGCTGGTCGCGCAAACGGGCTACAGCGTTGGGGGCATGTTTGATCACAGGCAACGCACCACAGCAGGAAAACTCGACACGCACAGCACTCGGCAAGGTAATAAAGGCCGGCAGTTTACCAGAGCGGCGAGCGCAAACCTGTACCGTCCCGACCGGCTCCCCTATAATCCGGCGCCACTGAACGCACAGCCACAGGGCTGGTCGAACCACCAGTCACTGAATCAGGAGAGTTTCATGCTGCGCCTAATCGTTCCCACCGCCGCCATCGCGCTGGCGTTGTCCTTCAGCGCACAAGCGGCGTCGTTGAAAGAGCAGAATCTGAACAAAGAACTGCGCAACATCGCCGAACAAAGCAGCGTTGGTACGCCACGGGCGATCAACGAAGACATTCTCGATCAGGGCTACACCGTTGAAGGCATCACCCTGATCAACCACCTGAGCGTACAGGCCAGCCACGCCGAAAAGATGCGCGCTGATCCAAAAGCGGTGTATTTCCAGCTGGGTGCTTCGGTGTGCAATAACCCGTCGTACCGCAAGCTGATGGCCAAAGGCGCGGTCATGCGTTACGACTTCACTGAATATAAAACCAACAAAGCCATCGGCTCGGCCAGCTATCAGGATTCCGATTGCCCGAAAGCAGCCCCGGCGAAGAAGAAGTAATCACCGGGTATTGGCGCGCCGCTGTTCATCCTCGGCGCGCAATTCGGCCACCAGGGCCTGTAAATAGCGTGAACGCCGTTCACCACCTGCCAGACGTCGGCAGCACTCCTCTTCGAGACTGACTTGATTGGCCTCGGCTGATGCTTTCAACATCCGATACAGCTGCGTATCGATTTCCAGAACCACTCTGGCCATCTATCCCGCCTCCTTGCCTGCTACCCGCGAATCCCTGAAAAGCGCGCACCCTGCGTACGGCGGCTGACTCCAAGCTGTCGTACAGTGCCTGTAAGTTAGTAAATCAGAGCGATTGCTCTACGGCGTACGTTCGGACGAGCGGTGAACATTCTTTGCCAATGACACCCAACGGCTGCCAGAAAAAGACTGCGCGGCGTAATGATCAACTCAGCGCAATGGCTCGCGAGGGTCTAGATTCAAAGTATTCCCGATCATCTGTTCACGGCAGGACAAGGAGCTGCCGAGTGTGTGTTTTTTTGCAGCGCGGCACTGACGCCGCACGTCAGGGCCACAAGCTCTGTGCAGAAGGAGACGTTGAATGCCTTACCAACCGAATGACCTGCTCAGCCGGCATTTTCAGGAACAACTTCCCGACCTCATCAACAAGGTCGAAGAACAACTCAACCAGGTTTCTCCCAACAGCCCGAACCTGCCGATCTATCGCGACATGATCCTGACCGTGCTGCGCATGGCCCAGGAAGATCACAACCGCTGGAACGCCAAGATCACCCTGCAGGCCCTGCGCGAACTGGAGCAGGCGTTCCGGGTGCTGGAACAATTCAAGGGGCGACGCAAAGTCACCGTGTTCGGCTCGGCACGCACGCCGGTCGAGCATCCACTGTATGCAATGGCCCGGGAACTCGGCGCGGCCCTGACACGTTCAGACATGATGGTCATCACCGGCGCTGGTGGCGGAATCATGGCAGCCGCGCACGAGGGTGCCGGACGTGACCACAGCCTCGGATTCAATATCACCCTGCCCTTCGAACAGCATGCCAACCCGACTGTGGACGGCACAGGCAACCTGCTGCCGTTCCATTTTTTCTTCACCCGCAAACTGTTCTTCGTCAAGGAAGCCGATGCGCTGGTGCTGTGCCCTGGCGGGTTTGGAACACTGGACGAAGCACTGGAAGTCCTGACATTGATCCAGACCGGCAAAAGTCCTCTGGTGCCTGTGGTATTGCTGGATACACTGGGTGGAACGTTCTGGCAGGGAGCACTGGATTTCATTCGCCAGCAACTTGAAGAAAACCGCTACATCCTGCCCACCGACCTGAAACTGATGCGACTGGTCTATAACGTCGATGAGGCGGTGCAGCAAATCAACCAGTTCTATAGCAACTTCCACTCCAGCCGCTGGCTCAAGCGTCAGTTCGTTATTCGTATGCACCATAAGCTCAGCGACCAGGCATTGGCGCATATGCAGGAGGCTTTCGCCGATCTGTGTCTGAGCGACCAGTTCCATCAACACGCCTACAGCGGTGAAGAACACGACGAAGCGCAGTACAGCCATCTGGTGCGGCTGGCGTTCGCCTTCAACGCCCGGGACCACGGCCGACTCAGGGAACTGGTGGATTACATCAACCTTCCGGAAAATTGGGCCCATAGCAAACCGCAGACCACACATCGCACACGCGAACCTTCGAAGGTTATTTGAAGGCAAAAAAAAACGGCCCGCTATTTTCATAGCGGGCCGTTTCTATTTAAACCGACTTAGTCGTCCATCCCTCTGCCGCTGAACAAGCGGTTGATCATCTCCATCGAAAAGCCCCGATAGGCGAGGAATCGACCTTGTTTGGCACGCTCCTTGGCATCAATCGGCAAATGTCCGGAGAACTTGCGCTGCCATGTATCCCGAAGCTGCTCCTGCCAGTCGATACCGCTCTCACGCAGTGCGAGTTCGATGTCGGCGCGTTGCAAACCACGCTGACCCAGCTCTTCGCGAATGCGCAAGGGGCCATAACCGGAGCGGGCACGGTAGGAAACAAAGCTTTCAAGGTAACGGGATTCAGAAAGCAGCCCCTCTTCCGTCAACCGGTCGAGGGCTGTTTCGATCATTTCCGCCTCAGCGCCGCGCTGACGCAGTTTACGCGTCAGCTCAACTCGACCGTGCTCGCGTCGAGCAAGCAGGTCCATGGCGGTTCGCCGCACCGCGACGAGGGTATCCAGTACAGCGGTGGTCATCGCTGCGATCAGATATCAGCGTCAGCCAGGTCATCTTCGGTCTCTTTGACCGCAGAGGCCTTGGAGTCCGCAATCACTGCTGGCGACAGCAGTTTGTCACGCAGCTGCTTCTCGAGCTTGGCAGCGACTTCCGGGTTGTCTGCCAGGAACTTGGCCGAGTTGGCCTTGCCCTGACCGATCTTGGTGCCTTCATAGGCATACCAGGCGCCGGACTTCTCGACGAAACCGTGCAGCACGCCCAGGTCGATCATTTCGCCATTGAGATAGATGCCTTTGCCGTAAAGGATCTGGAACTCGGCCTGACGGAACGGCGAAGCCACCTTGTTCTTCACAACCTTGACGCGGGTTTCGCTGCCGACCACTTCGTCGCCTTCCTTCACCGCGCCGGTACGGCGGATGTCGAGACGGACCGAAGCATAGAACTTCAGCGCGTTACCACCGGTGGTGGTTTCCGGGCTGCCGAACATCACGCCGATCTTCATGCGGATCTGGTTGATGAAGATCACCAGGCAGTTGGCGTTCTTGATGTTACCGGTGATTTTACGCAGCGCCTGGGACATCAGACGGGCTTGCAGGCCCACGTGCATGTCACCCATTTCGCCTTCGATTTCAGCCTTCGGTACCAGTGCCGCCACGGAGTCGACGATGATCACGTCGACGGCGTTGGAGCGCACCAGCATGTCGGTGATTTCCAAAGCCTGTTCGCCGGTGTCCGGCTGCGAAACCAGCAGGTCGTCGACGTTGACGCCCAGCTTGCCGGCGTACTCAGGGTCGAGGGCGTGTTCGGCGTCGACGAAGGCGCAGGTCGCACCGGCTTTTTGAGCCTGGGCGATCACGGACAGTGTCAGTGTGGTTTTACCGGAAGATTCAGGACCGTAGATTTCAACAATACGGCCTTTTGGCAGACCGCCGATGCCGAGTGCGATGTCCAGACCCAGAGAGCCGGTGGAGATGGCCGGGATCGCCTGACGGTCCTGATCGCCCATACGCATTACGGCACCCTTGCCGAATTGACGTTCGATCTGACCCAGGGCCGCAGCCAAGGCTTTCTTCTTGTTGTCGTCCATTAAAGTCCTCACGTAATCAATAAGGCCTGACGGCCAACACCTGTATAAGTAGCCAGTATTATTCCACAGCGTTCGCGGATCGCCTACCCCTGATTTTCGATTTCTCGTGCCGCTAGTCGCAACAGCCCCTCTAGCGCGGCCTTCACCGTTTGTCGGCGCACTTCGTCGCGGCCGCCGGGGAAGTGCTGAACCTCGCTGGAAATCGCATCGCCCACGCCCCACGCCAGCCACACCGTGCCCACCGGCTTGTTCGGTGTACCGCCATCGGGCCCGGCCACGCCGCTGACGGCGACGGCAAACCGCGCCAGGCTGTTTTTCTGCGCGCCCCGCACCATCGACTCGACGACTTCGCGACTGACCGCACCCACCGTACCGAACAAGTCGGCGGGCACATTCAGTTGCTGGGTCTTCTGCCGGTTGGAGTAGGTCACGTAACCGGCCTCGAACCACGCCGAACTCCCGGGAATCCGCGTGATCGCCTCGGCAATCCCGCCACCGGTACACGACTCGGCCGTGGTGACGTGGGCGTTGAGCAACTGCAAACGTCGGCCAAGCTCGGCAGCCAGTTGAGTGATCTCTTTCACGGTGCGCTCCGAATCGGGTGGAATGACTACCACCGTACACGACCCGGTTGCGCTTTCAATACACAGACTCATTCAAAATGTTCGGGCGCCAGCGCTCTGACATAGGCCTGACAGGCCTGCAGAGCAATCAGTCCGCGGTCGCCGGTGTCGGTGATGGCGATAATTCGTTGAGCATGCGCCGGGTCAAGTCGGGCGCGTACGGCTGCATGATCCACGCCGCCGGGGCCGGCGGTGGCTGGCACCCCGCAGCCTTGGGCAGCGTCGCCGGCGTCGATGAGGACTGACAGGCGCAGATCAGCAGTGGCAAGACGATCGCGCAGGCGATCTTGATCACGTTGTGCATCGCTCATGGCTCGATAGTGGGTTTGTTCACTGGCCGCCAGGCGTCGCTCGAGGGCCAGACGTTTATCCTGCTCGATCTGCTGCGCGCTGGCTGCGGCCACATTCAGCTGATTGAGAGTGTCGGCGTTTAACCGCGCCTGCTCCGCGAGTTGTCGCCCGTAACGCCAGTCCTGAAACTGCCAGGCCAGCGCAGCGGCCACCGCAGCCAGCAGCAAAATGCCGATCAGGCGCCAGGAGATGGACATAGCACCGCCCTCGCCCGCGCCCAGATATCCAGCCGATCCTGCAGACCATTCAACCCGCCGTTGATTCGGCGAGTGATGCTGTTGAACTGATCGCGATCGGCCAGATCGTTCAGGCCGTTCTGTTCCCAGAACCATGCCGCCGATTCCGCTGCCCATTGCGGTTGCTCAAGCAACTCAGGCAAGGACAGCAGACGCTCATCGCCGAACAGGCCGAGGCTGCACTGGCGATAGTTGCTGCGCCCGGTGATCTGGATCAGCCCGCGACCGCGGTACTTCTGCCCGTCGCCGTCAGCCTCGGGCGTGTTACCCAGACGCAAGGCCAGCGTGCCGGTGTCGTATTTGCTCAGGTACTGGTTGTTGCCCAGCTCGCGCACGTATTGCAACTGGCCGGACTCGTGACCGATCTGCGCGAGAAACGCAGCGATACGTTTTGGCGAGTCGATATGGCGGCGAGTCATTGCGCTATTTAGTGCAGAAACAAAAACGCCCGCTTGGGAGCGGGCGTTGGGCATGATGGTTTTAAGGTTGTCTTCAGTTATTTGCATGATGCGTAATCCTCCCTGGATGCTCCGATTGAATCATGGTTGGCGAGCAACGGCCCCCAGCCATTTTTTTGCCAGAGTTGTCAGGGTGTTGTTGGGTACAGACTCTTCGAGTGCGTCATTCGATGGCAGCACCTGTCCGCCGGTTAACAGCCATTGCTGATACTCAAGCCAGTCGCGATTGGTCGTGTCCTGTGGAATAAACGCGGCATCTTCAACGCGCAATACACCACAGGCGGTCAGTTGATATGTCATGAGCTACCCCTAGATTTCAGCGTCCGCTGTCCATTCAATCTGCAATCCGTTACCGGGCTGACTGCTCACAGGCGTCACGGTGCCGATGGCGAAACTTCGCTGTGTCACACTTTGCACCGTGGTCCCCGTGCATGCCACACCCTGCGAGTAGTTCCAGACCTGACTGCTTTCATTTCCGGGGCAATACAGGACGACGGTGGGTTGCACTCTCTTCTGAACCTGCATGTCTATAACCATGCCGTATTGACCGGTATTCCCGGCCGCAGCCTGAGTGAACGTAACGATGCAGGTTACGACACCATTGTTTGCACGAATCGGTAAACGACTGGCAAACGACTTCTCGAAGTAGCGCTGACACAACATCAGCTCTTCACCAACAGGACGATATTCGAACGGCGTGGAAACCGGTCCCTCCTCGAGTTGAACCCGTGCAAGATCCACGGTTTGCAAAACGTTAAGTGGCAGATCAAAAGCCAACCGCAAGTAATCATTGGTGCCGAGCATTTTTCCCGCGATCACTGGCACCTGAAACGTCGCGCTGTATTTGGTCCATGCAGTGTTCAATGCAAAGACATCGACCACTTTGACGACGGCTTCCGAACCACCGTTGCCGAAGTACTGACCGATGGTTACCTTCAACGGGCGCGCGGCGTCGGAGCGCGCCCAAAATGTCACGGTGGCGGTTTTTCCAGCCAGAGTCCTGACCGATTCAACGCCTTGGGAAATCTTGTGCTCGGTAGCGCCAACGCCCGCCGTGGTTTGCTGCCAGCGCAAGAAATAGCTCGGCTCACCTGCCACGTCTGTCTGGCCAGGGGCAAAATCCTGGCGAGAAATGGCCACGGCAGCATTGCCATTCCAGTCACAGCGAAAACGATCGGCTACATACCCACCGATATTGGGGCCTTGGTTGGTCGTTCCGCGCTGCCAGATATCGAAGCCGCCATTGATCAGCACATTCCGGCGATAGACCTGCACCGGAAACTGCTGCAGTGGGTCAGGCTTCGATAATTGGCGGATGGCCTGCGCCAACTGATCGGTTTGTGCTTCATCCGGTTTCAAACCGGCCGCGGTGATGGCGTTGAGTATTTCCTGAGTAACACTGTTGCCCCAACTGGCCGGGATCAGCGATCCCGGTGTTCCGGCGATGGCGTCTTCGTCGACAAATTTGCCGTCGACCAGGCCGGAGCCCGGGACACTTTTTGGGTAATCCATGTTTATTTATCCTCGGTTGCTCAGCAAACCGCTCAACCATTGGCCTGCAGCAAGCCTTCCAGCCAGTCAGGTTCAACCGGCCGCGAACGTATGTTCGGGAAATCCGGATTGTCAGGCCAGTCGCGCAGTGCCTGACGGTACGTCAGGAGTTGTTTGAATTCTTCGCTGCGCAGGGTGGTGCCCTCGCCCATTTCCAGTTCTTCGGCATCGCGAAGAACCAGCCATTGAGTGCTCTGCAGAACGTTATTGCGCCAGCCGCGCTCCAGGGCAATCAGCGCCACTGGGGAGACTTGCGGCTCGCCAAGGACTGGCTGACCTGTGGCAGTGGCGCTGATGACTTTGCCTGCGGCCTGCCCGGCGAATAGCTCAATGTATTGGGCCTGAGTGATTTCCACTGCGCCTGCTGGAGGTTCCGCTCCAGGATTTTCAACCCGGTCAAATCCAAGCGTTTGTGCGTAAAAGTAAATAGCCATGGTCAAACTCCCCAAACCAGAATGCGACCCGAAATTCCCGTCGATGGCTTGATCCCTGTGGAATCAATGTTGCGAACCCGCGCCACCACCTGAGTGGTGGTCGATAACCCCAGATCGAACGCCCAGACGGTCGCATTTGCGGCACTCCAGCCTGTCGGATTTGCCTCATTGGCGACGCCACCCAAAATGGCCGACGGAAACTTGATCGGCAGTGAAAGCGTCATGTTGCCGTTGGCGTCAGAGCCACCGACGACCCATTGCAGGATCAATCCGCTGGGGAATTTCTGATAACCCGGCGTGGTGAACTGAGCGCCGTAGGAGGCGCAGTGCTTCAACGTAGCCGTGCCATAAACCACCCAAGTACCAGACTCCCTGACGAAGTTCGCACTCTCACCGGCGTTCATCACGATCGACGCCACGTAAGCCCCTTGAGGGCTGATTTGTGAGCCGGTTTTGCTGGCTACCATGACCGAGCCTGCGTTGCGGCAATGCAGACTGATCGTCGCGCCATCCGGCGCCGAGGCTGCGTCCGGAAGCGTCACGGTATAAGTCACTGTGCCGCCCAGACCAATCGAGGAACCGACATCGGCCAGCGTCAACTGAGTCGCTGCGGATATCCCGCGAGCACTCGCATGACTGCCCAACGCTCGTTGTACAAATTGCGCAGTTGCCGCCGAGCGTCCGCTATCAAACTGCGGTGCTGTGTTGAACAGCGTCGGGCTGCGCAGCGCAGCGAGCAACTGATTATTGGCTGACTCATTCGGCGTCATGCCGGCCGCTTGCACCACATTAAGAATTTCCTGCGTAACGCCATTGCCCCATGTCGCCGGAATCAGCGAACCAGGTTTGCCGGCAACCGGGTCCTCATCAGCAAATTGTCCATTCACCAGTCCGACACTGGGCACACTCTTGGGATAGTCCAAGGGTTGTCTCCTTAATCCGAAATATTTGGGGCTGGTCTCAGCCTATGAGTGCGGCTAACCGCGTGGGGACCGAAGGCCGGGAAACTGCGGAAGGAAATTGACTTGTTTCAGGCCAGTCGCGCAGCGCCTGACGGTACTCCAGCAATTCCAGATATTGCGCAGCCTTGAGCGTCGTCCCGCGCCCCAGCTCTTGCTCATCGCGATGCCGCGTCACCCACCATTCGGTGGCCGACAGGCTGGACTGGCGCCAGGTGCGTGCTGCCGCCATAGCGTCTTGCTCCTCTACGACGACGTCAGAGATAACGACCGGACTTTCCATCACCGGCAACGGCGCAATCTCCTCGCGCAGTTCGCCGACAGGTGCGCCGATTTCGATCTGCATGCCCTCCGGTACGGGCACCATCGACTCGACGAAGGACGGGGCAAAAAGCTGGGTAATCTGGTAGTCGCCGGTATCGATCACCTCGACCGCAACGCCGTTTTCCACTCGTGCATAACGGGCCATTATTCGTACTCCCAGATTTCACAGAAGGCGTTTCCGCCGACGCCGCTGAGGACTGACGCGGAGGCACTGGTCGAACATGAACCACTGCCACCTGACCCTCGGTTTCCTGAAGTTCCAGCGCCACTGAGGCCCATCAACGGGCCACCGCCATCAAACGGACTCGCGCCTCCGCCACCGGCCAATACACCCCAATTGGCGTTGTACATGGCATAGCCACCGCCTATTCCACGTGCGTTAGCGAGATTGCCACCCGTCACGGTTTGTCCTCCAGCGCCCCCCTGAACGAAGCCGACTGCCGTGGCGGTCACAGGAAAGGTCAGTATCTGCCCGCCCAGGCCACCGGACGCGCTCAGGTAACTGCCAAAAGAAGCGCCTCCGCCGGCCTGCCCCATCGAGTTACGTGAGGCGCCACCAGCCCCCAGAGAAACAGGAACGCCGGTCATCATTTCTGCTGTCACGTCATATAAGCTCTCGGCGTAGGCGCCACCACCACCGCCACCTCCAATACTGTGATAACCCGCTGCCACCGGCGCACAGCCGCCTCCCGAACCACCCGCGCCAACCAGACGCACGCGAATCCGTTTGGCCCTGGGATTGGGCTTGTAAACCGTGATCCCGAGCGTCTCGATCTGCCGCACCGCCAGCAACCGCCCCACCGCATCGGTGATGCCGTAACCGGCCAACGTGGTCGGGGTATTTTTCAGTTTGTTGAAGTCGACCAACGCGCCGATAGCCGTTGCCAACTGATCGGTTTTCGCTTCATCAGGCGTCAGGCCGGCAGCCTTGATCGCGTTGAGAATTTCTTGCGTGACACTGTTGCCCCACGCGGCCGGGATCAACGAGCCCGGTGAACCGGCGAGCGGGTTTTCATCGACGAAGCCGCCGTTGACCAGGCCAACGCCGGGCATGCTTTTCGGATAATCCATTGCACTGCTCCCTGTGCTGAAAATCAGTTGGTTATGGCTGCGCCGGGAGCGACCGGCCAGATAATCTCATCGGGGAAACCGGCCTGCTTTTCGATACGGTTCAGCTCCACGCTGTAGAGTTTCCACTCGATCAGCAGCAGTTGTTCGTCGTGGCTGGCATCGCCGATGTCTTCGGCGTATTGCAGCGGAGCGATGCGCAGGACCGCGTCGCGAAGAAGCTCATCGCGCTTGGTCAGAGTGACTTGCTTGCGGTCCGTCAATGCAGCTGCTTCATCGATTTTCCAGACACCATCGACCCACGAATGAAATCCACCGGGCCATGGCTGCGTGGTGAAGCCTTCAGGCAGATCACCTAATGCTGTCCAGGTCTCGCGGATTCCCGTGTCGGTGCGATAGACATCACCGCGTAAATCTACTCGCTGCTGCAATGAGCCATTGTCGTAGGCCCACGCAAATCCACTGGGTGCCGGAGCGAGTTCGAGGCTTAACGTGACAGCATTACCTGGCAGTTGCAGGCCGATACCCGGCACGGGTAGAAATTCCACCGGGCCGGTCAACGCGCCGGCGTCGTCTATTAAGTAATTGAACATGTGCACCTCAGATCAGTTTGATTCGTGCGGGATAAGCGATGTTTCGCGGCCGGGTTTCCGTCGAAAAATTCCCGATGGTGCCAATGTAGGTATCGGAGTCGAACGCAGGATTGGGGTAAGTGGTCGCGATGGTTCCGCTGGTTGGATAGAAATTGACGTCGCTTGAAACGTTCCAGACAGGATCCGGGATAGCTGGCGCCGGTCGATTGGAAGACCCTGTACCGGTGGGCAAGTAGTGGTTGTGGCTTTGCAGTGCATGGTTCTGCAAACTGCCGACGACTCGTCCTGTATCCACGCCCCGGTTTTCATCGAGGGCTCGCAGAAATTCACCGCGAACTTCTGGAATTCGAAAGGTCGACGCACCATCGCCACTGGTCCACGCACCTTCTCGATTCCATCGCGCCGCTTCTGTCGTCAGAGCTCCTGAAGCCTGAGCGAAGTCCCACAACCAAGGCCATTCCGCACGCTTGAAAAAGTAGCCGTTGAGCAGACCATAGCCGCCGGGATTGAGCGCCATTGAGGTTTCGAATGAGGTCTGGCCCAGAGGGGTATTGTCGAAACGACCGACCGGCCACCAACTACCCGCCCCGTCACTTCGCAACTGCCACCAGTCACCACTGCCCATCAGCACCAGAAACGGATAGCCGCTCGCCGACAGGTGTGTATGAAAACGAATCCGGTCACCGCCTGATGCCTGGACTACCAATCGGTTAACTGTGTTGTCCACACGGCGAACAATCACGTCGCGCACGCCAAGCCCGGCATCCGCAGCAGGAAGCGTGACGCTCATCGCCGCCGCGCTGCCATCAATCAGAACCATCCCCAATTCCTGCGCTTCAAGCAGCTTGGAAGCAGAAATACGAGTGATCTGCGAGCGCATCGGGCTGGCCTTGCCGACAATCGACTGAATGGCCCTGAACAGCTGCCCGGTATCCGCCTCGGACGGCACCAGCCCACCACCGCTAATCACACTCAGGATCTCCTGAGTCACGCTGTTGCCCCACACCGCCGGAATCAACGAACCCGGGGTTCCCGCCACCGGGTTTTCATCGACAAAGCGGCCATCGACCAGGCCGACGCTGGGGACGCTTTTTGGATAATCCATAGGTCTTTCGTTCCTCTGAAATAACAAATGAACCGCGTCTTGGCGATCGCGAGTACGAGCCAGCGGCGGTCTGTTTTCTGAAAATAAAAAGCCCACGGTGAAGTGGGCTTGGGTGATGCAGCACGCAGACGTGGCGACTAGAAAGTCTGGCCGCTGACCAGTTCGCGAATCGCCGCCAAGGTGTCATCGCCAGCACTGCGCGCCAGATCGAGATTGCCTTTGGCCGCGTGCGTACGGATCTGCTGTTTGGCCTTCAAGCGCAAGGTGCGCAGGGTCAGCAGATGGTCGGTGAGTTGCTCGGCCTTGCTCAGGATTTGCTCGGCTGCCTGTTTGGCAGTACGACCTTTGACTACCCACGCAGCAACCGACAACGGCACCTCTTTTTTGGGATAACCGGCGTCCTGATAGGCCTGTGCGTCGGCGGCCGCTTGGGCGTACTCCATGGCTTTGAGCGGGTCCCCGGCCAAAACGGTGCGGGCACTGTCGGCGGCCGCGTCGACCTTGGAACACAGCTGTTCGGCTTCCTGAAGTTCCAGCTCGGCAACTCTGGACGCATTCAGCTGCCATTTTTCTCCATCCCAATCATGGGCACTGGACGGCTGGGCCGGGCGCAAGCCTTCCTCGAACTGATGCAGCTCTTGAATGATGATCATCGGATCAGCTCCCAGGAAAAATGCACATTGATGGCTGAGGTAAAGTTGATCGCAATACCGTTGGCGTAATCGGCTTGAGAAAAACCCTTGATTCCCATACCAAATAACAACTCATCACTTGAGGCATTTCCCGAGCCAAGGGTGTGTTCGCTTTGATAAACCTGCCAAAGCGAACGCAACTCTGCATGGTCGAAACTGGCTGATAGCGCGGAAACCGTCGTGTCGTTGACAACGTTACTCGTGAAGATCCCTACCGAAGCACCGACGGTGCTCCAGCCATCCCAGTTACTGGAAGTAGTAACCGTCGGATTCAGGTAAGAATAGTTGCCCCCCAGCCATCCTCCCGGAGCGAAGGCCACCGTGGTAATACCGGTCGGATGCGGGGTTGGATTCCCCACCACCAACCGTGCCGCACGGGCATGCGGATCAAGTGGCAGATAAACCACACCGTTGCCGTTAACCGTTTGCGTCCACGACAACCGACTACGGTTGTAGATCGCTCTGACAGTGGGCATCGAACCCGGTCCTGCCGTGACGACCCAGGCCAGACAGAGATCCAGCGGCGTAGACTGGAAACCACCGCCCGCCGCACCATTGACCGTACCCTTCAACCCTTCCGGTGCAGCGTCATAAATCGTGCCGCGTTGCATGTAAAAGGTCAGCACACCGCCGATCACCTGGGCCCGCAAGAAATAACCGGTGCTTGGCAGCAGATCGGGACTGCTCCACAACTGTGTGGTGAACGTGCGCGAACGCCCCAACTGCCCGGCCACCACTTCCTGACCGAGGCTGATCAGCACGCCCGCCGGAATCGAGACTCGCCCGCCACTGGTGGCAACTGCTGCTGGCGTGATCGCCAGGCGACCGTCTGGCGTTGCCACCGTAGCGGTCGGCAAGGAGCCGATCGGCAACGCCGAATCCAGATTCCAGCCCTTGGCCGAAACGCTCTGAATCGCCTGCAACAACTGATCGTATTTCTTTTCGTCCGGGGTCAGATCCCCGGCCTTGATCACGTTGAGAATTTCCTGCGTAACCCCGTTGCCCCAGTCTGCAGGAATCAGCGACCCTGGCGTCCCGGTCAGCGGGTTTTCATCGACAAATTTCCCATTCACCAGACCAGCGCTGGGCACACTTTTCGGATAGTCCATCCCGTCATTCCTCCCTAGTCATAGTTGATGTGCACCTTGGTATGCGCCGGCGCACTGCGGTGGATCAGGCATTCAAGCGCCGAGCCCGGGTTCACGCCAAAGCGCTCGCCCCAGTAGCTCGCGCCGTAGCGCCGACCGAGCAGCAACCGGCCGCCGGTGTTGAGGGTCCACATGAATTGCGCTTCCCAGGTGCCCCAGTGCGCTGCGCCGAAACGCGAGCGGCCCATGCGTGGGGCTTCGTGTTCGGTGATGCTGGCGTTGGGGTAGCCCTGGCTTTTGGCGATGTCGAGGTAGTAACCGACAGCCTGGCTGCCGACCGCGAGCAAGCGGCGGCGTACGGCGAGGCGGCGGTCGTCGAACAGCGGCGTGGCGCCCAGGCACGGGTCGGGCAGTTCCATCACCCGCTCCCAGTCCGGCACCAGT
Source organism: Pseudomonas sp. m6p (assembly GCF_055760375.1). NCBI lineage: Bacteria > Pseudomonadati > Pseudomonadota > Gammaproteobacteria > Pseudomonadales > Pseudomonadaceae > Pseudomonas > Pseudomonas sp. m6p. Next base: position 507,384 of record NZ_CM147084.1, on the reverse strand, counting down.
TCGCTGACGCCTGCCGGGTCCATCTCGTTGAGCAGGTCGGCGGCGCGGGCGTCGAGGCGCGCCAGCTCGACGGCGACGCCTTGCAGCACGTCCTCGAGTTCCGGGACGCGTTCCGGATCCCATGCCGGGCCGCTCGGCAGCAAGGCGCGTAGTTGCGCCTGGTATTGCGCGGCGGTTCTTATGCCCCCCATACGCAACCTCCGAAGGTGAGCAGCTCGCTTTGCCCGGCAGGCACGTCAGCGGCCGGTGCGGTCAGCGTGTGATCGTACTCACCGCCGGCGCTGCTGATGGCTTCGCGGATATGGCTGATCAGCAGCGCCACACCGAGGTCGGCCTCGCGGTTGTGCAAGTCGCGCAGCTGCGCTTCCACGGCGGCGCGCACAGCGGTGGTGTCCGGATTGACGCTCTTGAAACGGTACACCACCGGCACCTGAATCGGCCGCTGCACGTGCACTTCCGCCGTTACCGGGCGCAGCGGCTCGATGTACGCCTGAACCTCCGCCAGTTGTTCGTCGTTGGGCACCGGTTGCGGGTCTTCGTCACGCATGATGAATACCGTCACTGTGCCTGGCCCGAGCAAGCCGCCACGACACCAGGCCCGCGTCACACCCGGCACTTCCAGCGCCCAGGTCTCGTAATCGCTCGCCGAACCGCCGTGGGGGATCACGCGATAAGAGCGGATCACCCGCGAGCGCAACGACTCCAGGCTTTCTCGCGCCACGCCACCACTGAGGCCGGGCGCGAGCACCACAAAACTGTTGCCGACTACGCCGGCGATCGGCTGCACCGGGTTCAGCGCCAGACCGGCGTCAGCATTGCCCAGGCTGCCGGCATCGAGCGCAGCAATCGTGGTGGTGTTGCTGCCATTGACGGTAGTGCGCGCGGTGGTGACTTTGTAAGTACGGCCATCGCTTGCTTGCAGCAGCGTGTCAACGTCGAGCACCGCGCCGGCAGTGGCGGTAAAACTGACGCTGCCGGTGGCGACTTGCGCCGGTTTGCGCGGCTGGTTCAGGCGCAGCGCGGCGATGCGTTCCAGGGTCGATTCGTCAGCCTTGTCCGGCAGGATCTGCTCGGCAATCCAGTCGAGATAACCGTACAGGCCATAAGCGGCACCGCCGAGGGTGCGGGCCAGCACTTGCGCATCGGACTGGCGCAGCGAATCGCCGGCCAGGTCGCTTTGGGTGCGCTTGATCAGCACCGGCAGCGAAGGAGTTTCAAACGGCATAGATCACCTGCCAACTGTTATCGGGGTTGATGTCCAGACGTTCGCCATCGGCCAGGGTCAGGACCGTGCGCAGGTTCAGGCGCTGGGCGTCGAGGCGTTCGCTGATGATGTCGATGGCGCTGCAGTGGCCGTCGTCGATCAGCCATTGCAGGGCTTCGCGGGCATAGAACTCGGCGTCCATCTGGGTCTGTCGGGTCAGCTTGACCCGACGCAAAAGCCACAGCCGCGAACCGATGCGATCGTCGGCGACGGTGGGAAAACTGTCGCCCCACCAGCCGAAGCGCTCTTCGTCGTCGAGGGCGTCGTCATCGGCGGCGCGGCGCCATGTGAACAGGCTGATGAGCACGGCGCGGGTCAGTGCGGCGTGGAGGTTCTGGCTGATGAACATCATTGGCCTCCTGCCGGCGCACCGGTCTGGCCGCTGCCGGCCTGCACGCCAACGTGCACGTGTTTGATCTGGCTGATGCCGCCAGCGAGCTGGTCGCCGGTGGAAACGATCTTGCCGGTCTGGTTGATCACCGGCGTGTCGAAGTTCACCGCGCTGCTGGCGCGGATGTTCAGCGTGGCAGTCTCGATGTCGATGATCCGCCCGCGCTTGAAGTGAATTTTGTCGCCCTCATCGGTGTAGATCGCCACTTCGCCCGAGGCCAGCGACTGCAGGCGATAACGGCGATCGGCGACCACCAGGGCAATGGCGTGGGAACGGTCGCCGCCGAGAAACGTGACGATGCCCTCGGCGCCGGCCAGCGGATTGCTGGTGAAACCGTAGGGTTCGAAGTGCTCCAGATCGTCGTTCACTTCACCGGCGGTGAGGCGCATTTGCAGCGATTGCAGCTTGGATGCCGAGCTGGCGAGCACGACAGTGCCGCGCGCCAGCAGGCGTGTCAGTAGGCTCATGAATTGATCCTCGATACTTTGCCAACACAAAACCTGTGGGAGCGGGCTTGCCCGCGATGGCGGCGTGTCAGGCAAAGAAGTGTTTGCGGTAACCTGCGCTATCGCGGGCAAGCCCGCTCCCACAGGATCAGGTGATGCCCTTCGGTTTCGGTGTCAGGCCGGCGTTTTTTTCGGGGGCGTGGGATCAGGATCGAAGGTATGCGGTGGCGCCACTTGCAGCGTGGTCACCGAGCCTTGCGCCGACAGCGAATACGTCACTTTGGAGATCAGCATGTCGCCGTCAAAACCGAGCACCGGATCCGTGACCTTCACCAGCGTGTTGTGGCGCCACAGATCGCCATTGGACTGACGCCAGCCCTGCACCTGATAGGTGGTGGTCTGCGCCCGGCCCATGCGGGTGGCGCTTTCCCATTGGGCGCGTTGCTGGGCCAACTCGAACGTCAGCGCGGTGCCTTCGTTGATGATCGTGGTACGTCGGCGCTTGAAGCTCAGATCAGCCGCGCTGGATTGAACCTCGCTGACGGCCGCCCCGCTCTTCTTGTCCGAGCCTTTCTGCTGACCGATCACTCGGTATTCGGAAAACACCTGGCTCTGATCCATCGGCGCGTTCGCCGACAGAATGTTCTTGCCCAACTCCAGCGCGTCACTGGCCCGACCACCACTACCGGGCTTGGCCAGAACCAGCCGGCCTTGCTCGTCATCAGTGGAAAACACCCGGAACAGCGAGAGCAGACGGTCAATCGACTGGAACACCGTTTCGCCCGGCACGATGGTGTGCTTGGCGAGCCGCGCGGTCTCGGGAATTTCGTTGACCACGTACAGCGAGTATTCCGCCGCCAGAGCCTGGACGATGCTCAGCAGCGGTTGCTCCTGCCATTGGTTCGGCCGGTTGGTGGCTGCGCAATCGACCAGATCCTGAGTCTTGGAACTGCCCTCGATGCTCAGGCTGATCTGGCGTCCGTCGTAGCGGATCGGCGCCTTGAACACGTAGCCGGTGAGCACCAGATCCTGGCCGATCTTCACTTCGCACGGGTCACCCGGTTTGATCCGTTGATCCACCGTCTGCCCCGGCCACTGCCAGGTGATGTCGAGTTTGAAGGTGCGGAACTGGCGCTCAAGATCGGCGGTGATTTCGACGCTTTTCCAGCCGCCGTATTCCATGTTGTTGACGGTCAGCGTGACGCGGTTGTCTATCTCGCTCATGACTACTCCCGGGAGACTTTCACGTCATTGGGCGGCAGGTACAACGGGTTGGTTACCGCGTTACGCTGGATCACTTCGGTAACGCGCGTCGCATCTCCGAACTGTTTGTACGCCACCACCAGCGCCGGAAAACTCTCCTGAAACGACTTGGTGACCAGACGCACACCCGAAGACGCTACCGCTTTGAGGTGCGCGACCAAAGCATCCTGTACATCGCTGATCGCTTGATAGTGCGCCGGGCCGGCTTTGTTTTTGGCCATCTGGAGCGCCTCGACCAGGTTGTTCTGCAGCGCCTGCAAATCATCCGTGGCCGGCACGTCCTGACGCGTGACCTGCTGCTTCGATTGCTGATCAAGCGAAGGCGTCGACGCCAGCTTCACTGGCTTCGACGCCACCGGCATCGAGGCGACCCATTGCGCCACTTTGACGATCAGGGTGTCTTGCACCAGATCGGCCATGGCTTGGGCCGCCGCGTTGGTGTCCTTGCCGGTGGTGATCTTCGGCGCATCGGCCTTGCGAATGGCTTCGAGTTGTTGGGACACGTCGGCAATCACGCCACGGTAGCCCTCCTTCGCGAATGCCTTGAGTTCCTTGATATCGCCGAGCAAGCCCTTGAACTCCGCTGCCACTTCCTTGGGCAATTCCTTGACGGCTCTGACCAGTTCAGTGATTTCCTTGTATTGCGCGATCAGCGGTTTCAGCTGTTCCTTGATGACATCGAACACCCCGGTCAGGCTGTTTCGCAGATTATTGATGCCGATCCGCGCCGCTTGAATCCGGACAATCACCTCCTCGAAACGCGACACGGCTGACCCCAGCAACGTGTCAGCCTTGGCCAACAGGACTTTTTGCGTACTGACCGTGGCAGTCGGAAACGGCAGCGGCCGGTCGGGATAGAACTTCAGACTGAATGTCACCAGCCCGCCGTCCTGGCGAGTGTGGGTCATGTCGCATTCGCCGACCTTGACTTGCAGGCGTCCGAGCCACGGATGCACCAGTTCACCACTGCCCGCCTCCAAGGCCTTGAGCAGCTTGTCGCGCTGCTCCAGGCAATCGGCGCCGATGATGAACGCCGTCAGGTCGTGGGTCTTGGCCTGCTGGCCGAGATCCTCGAAATACGGCAGGTCGCGTTGCGGATACTCATGCAACTGACCTTTGCGACCGACCGGGGTTTTCGCCTGATCGATCCAGAACCCGACACCGCGAAACGATGCCGGCAACAAGCGGTCACGCCAGTTCATTGGAACCTCCTGCCGACAGCGAGCGATAGCCGATGCGCGAAGACAGCGCCAGGCCAGGTTGATTGGTTTGCGGTTGATCGGTGCGCAGCCCCGCCGGTGCGTTTTCGAAGCGCACGGTCAGGCCGCCTTCGAGTTGCGTGCGGTTGTTGGCCGCACTTTGCTGGATCAGGGCGCTGGAGGATTGCGGCAGCGAACCGCTTTGCAATGTCCCGTTTCCAGCAGGCGCTGGATTCGCGCCAAAGAACGCCGGCGCCAGTTCACCCTTGCCTTCGGCATTGGTCTGGCGTTGCGCCTCAGTCAGCGTTTCGACCTTGCCGGTGACCTTGGCGATCAACCCGGCAAAACCACCGTCGAACAGTTCCTTGATCGGCGCGATGACGGTTTGCAGCTTTTGCCACAACTCGCCGAACCACCCGACGATCGGCCCCCAGCTCTCGATGAGCTGATCCAGAGGTTTCCATTCGAACAGCGTGTGCAGAAAGTCCACGACCGGCGCAGACACCGCCAGCACAACATCCCACAGCGCTGAAAAAACCTCGCCGACCGGCTGCCAGTACTGCGCAATCTGCTCCAGCGGCGACCACTCGAACAGGCTGGTAAAAAAGCCCTGGACCCGCTGCACTGATGTTTGCAGGGCCGTCCAGATCGGTTCGAAGTACCCCACGACACCACTCCAGGCGCTGGTGATCATTTCCATCGGGAAATAATCGAACAACGTCCGCAATGTTTCCCGGGTGCTTTGCACAGCCGATTGCAGCGTCGTCCACAGCGGCTGGAAGTACGCAACAACACCGCCCCAGGCGCTGGTGATCATCTGCATCGGCGAGAAGTCGAACAACGAAGCCAGGAACGCCTTGGCCGGCTGCGCGGCTTTTCGCAGGCCATCGAACATCGGCTCGAAGAACCTGACAACACCGCCCCACGCACTGTTGATCATCTGCATCGGCGAGAAATCGAACAGATTTCTGAGGAACGCCATCACCGGCACACTCAAGGCCTTGAGCAGTTCCCAGATCGCCGAAAACAGTCCCGTCAGCGGCCCCCAGTTGTCCAGGATCATGCCGTAAGGCGTCCAGGAGAAAACTGTTTTAAAGAAGTCGATCACCGGGCGGGTGACCGCCTTGACCTTGTCCCAGATCCCCGAGAAAAATCCCGTGACCGGTTGCCAGAGCGCCGCCAGCGCATCGAGCGGGCGCCAGTCGAGCACCGAACGCAAGATCGCCATGGCATTCGCCCCGACGTTTTTGACGCCTTCCCACATCCCGGTGAAGAACGCGCTGATCGGTGTCCAGTTGGCATAGATCAAACCGGCCGCCACCGCGATACCCATGGCAATCAGCATGATCGGGTTGGTCTTGAGCACCATGCTCATGACATCGAACACTTGCGTCGCGCCAGTGACTGCGGTTTGCATCGCCGAAAAGGCGATGGCCCCCGCCGCCAGCCCCTCAACCAGTTTCGGATTGTCGGCAAGCAGGCTGCCGACCTGAGTCATCATCGGCTCAAGCCCGATCACCAACGCCCCCACCGCCGGCACCAGCGCTGCGTCGACAGCGGAGGAAACCTTTTCCATCGACGCACTGAACACGTTCATGTTCTGCGCGGCGGTTTGCGGTGCGGCGGGCAGATCAACGGTTTTCGCCGTCTCGCTGACTTCAGTCAGTTTGCCCTGAAACGCCGCCGCCGATTTGATCCCGTCCACGAACGGCGTGATCACACTGCCGCCCTTGAACAGACCGCTGATGTCCAGTTTGCCGAGGCCGGTCTGCTCGAGATTTTTCTTGAAGCTCTCGACCTTTACTCGCAGGGCGCCGAGTTTGGGCGACAGTTCATCGATGCCCGTGATCAGCACCGGTGTTTTGACTTGCTTTTCTTCGTCTGCCATCACTGCACCTGCTGCATCGCATTGATCCGTTGCGCGTGCTCCAGCGACTCGCGGAGCACATCCAGTGGCCTGGCCATCATCTGTTCGGGGTCAACCTTCCAGAACCAGGCCAGGTCATAGGCGACTGCGATCAGGTCGGTGATGGCTCCGACGCCGCACTCATGAAAAAACTCGCAACGGCCCAGCTCAACGCATTGAGGTCAGCCAGATCGAGCTGGTTGACCGACGACGGCGGGATGCCGGCGCACACGGCGATGTATTTGGCCGCCACGTCCATGTCGAGGCTGACTTCTTCGCTCTTGTCGATCTTGTACGGCAGCGCCTTGATCGCTCGCACTTCCTGCACCGTCGGACGGCGCAGGACGAGTTCGGTCAGGGGCTCGCCGTGAGCTTCGATCGCAACCTGAAGCTTCACGGCGCCGCTCATTGCCAGGTCCCCTTGATGCCTTCGAATTTCAGTTCGATGGTGGCGTCATCGCCTTTGGATACCGGCTCTTCGACCAGATAGGCACCGGCCAGCACGTAGACTTTGCCGTTGCTGAATTCGCAGGTAACGGTGATGTCGGTGCCTTCGATCAGCTTCTTCAGCGGGAAGTCGGCGGTGTGCAGCGCGGTCACTTTGAACGACGGCGCGACATCGGTTTCCTTGTAGAAACCCGGTACGACGGTTTCGCGTTTGACGGCCATCAGCGGGGCTTCGCAGCCGCCGTTGATAGTCAGTTGTGCACCGTCGACTTTGACGTAGCAGGTGCCTGCAATCACTTGACCCATGGTGTTACTCCCTTCAAATAAAAAAGCCCACCGAGGTGGGCTGAATGCTTACGGCCAAACGCGGCGATCAAGCCGCGTCGTCGTATTGCAGACGGAATTGGTTGAGCAGTGCGAACACGCGCAGACCGTTGATGTAATCCGGCGGGAACAGCACGTTCACGCGGCTCGGATCCTGCACGTCACGCTCGACGATCAGGTGCTCGGCGAACAGCTCGGCGTTCTCCACGTGGCCTTCCAGTTCCAGCTTGGCGTACTGCGCGATCAACTCGCCGCGAATGGTCGCCGGAGTGACGATCGGCTGGCCGGCGCCGAAACGGGTGCCGTCGGAAGCCAGTTTGTGGCGCCCGTATTTGCTGGTGATCACGCTTTGCAGACGACGCACGATGAACGCCGACTGGTGCATGGTTTCGCTGTCCAGGTAGGAGTTGTCGGCCTGGCCGTAAGAGTTTTTCTGGTAGGTGGTAATCGAACGCTGGATGCGCACGTAACCGCCTTCGTAGTACGCAGTGGCGATGCCGTAGTTGAGCAGCGACTGACGCTCGGTCAGGGTGAAACGCTCGCTGGCCGGCGCCGGATCAACGCCCGGCAGGCTGCCGCTTTGCGTCGGACGGCTGGCATCGGCGGAGATGAACACCGCGGTGCGCGCAGCCAGTGCTGCTGCTTGTACCCAGAACGGTTGCGGGACGCCCGGCTCCAGCGCCTGGATGGTCATGTGCTGATCGTTGCGTGCCTGGCCAGCAGCAACCAGGGTGCCGACGGTGCCGCGTTTGGCGCTGTAGACGTGACCGAACAGTTGCTTGGCCCAGGACCAGCGACCGGTGCTGTCATCCATCACTGCTTGCCAGGTGTTGAGGGTCGACAGATCCGACCACGGCAGTGCGATGAACTCGAACGGCTCGTCGCCCAGTGCCGCCACGGCGGCGACCTGGTCCGGCACACCGGCGCCACCGGTCATGGCGGTGATCGCGGTGGTCAGGCCGGCCGGGGTTTCTTCGCCGTTGCTCTTGCCCAAGCGATTGAACTGCAGGCTGATGTCGTTACCGCTGTCGCCGGTCCATTTGGCGCTCAGAGTGACCACACCTTCAGCAGCCGCAGCGCTGACTGGCAGATCGGCGGTGGCGTTGATTTTCTGTGCCAGTGCGGTAGCCGCTTGAGCAGCGGTGGCACCGTTGACCACGGTGGCTTGCACACGCACACCAGCGACGTACAGGTTGAGCACGCCAGCCTGAGTGGCGGTGCCGGTCAGGGTCAGCACGCCTTTGGCGATGGCGCCTTCGGTGTTGTGCAGCGGCAGGCACCAGATCTCGCCGATCGGGTCGGCCTTGCGGAAGGTCTCGTACATCGAGGCGAGCATCGAGCCCTGACCACCGATGCTTTTTGCCAGCGAAACGCTGGAGACCAGCATCAGTTTGCCGACTTCAGTCGGGGCAATGTTGTCGTTGACCTGAGCGACGATCAGACGGCGCATGGCCGAAGTCGCGCTATTGGCGGCCGAGTTGTCCATTTCGGCATAGAACAGCGGTACACGAATGTCCGCAGGGATGTTGCTGAATCCGATCGCCATTATTTGGCTCCCTGTGCTTTGACTTTTACAGTTTTGAGAGTGATATCGCCGTCGGCCAGACGTCGGCGCCACCAGGCGCTGTCCAGCACTTCACGGCCTTCTTTGGGCAGCAGATCGCCCGCTTCCGGGTCAGGCACGGCACGGCCAGCGGCCGGCAGTACGGTGATGCGATTGCTCATGGGGTTACGTCTCCAGAGAAAGTCAGTTCCACGCGCCCGTCAGGGCCCGGGTGTTTCAGATTGGGGTCGGCCGGGTCGATCGCATCGACCCGCACGGTGACCCCGGTAAAGGACGACAAACCGTCCAGTTCACGTTCGTGCCAACTCTCCGCAGGCTGACCGGGCAGATTGCGGCCGAGCTGGAACTCGGCAAAAAAGCGCAGCCGGTAAAAGGCGCGGCTGCTGTTGATCGAGACCATCTCGCCGCCGTCGTAGACGATGGCGCTGTAGTCATTGCCCGGCTTGAACCCCACCAGCGCGCGCCACAGTTCGGCGCGCAGGTCGTGCAATAGATCCAGCGCTTTTGTAGCGTCCGTGGCGTCGAGCGCCAGGACGATTTCGAAGCGGTCGCGGATCGGTTGCGCGGTGAGGTTTTGTGCGGTGCTGGTGCTGGCGAGATCCGCCAGGGGCAGAACATGAGCCGAGGGTGTCGGCAGATCAGCATTGCCTTGCAGCAAGGCCAGATCGACACCCACCGCAATGTGGTTGGCAAGGCTTGGGCATTGCCCACGCAGCTGCGTGAGGATCGGGGTGATCTTCATGGTGGTGTTCCAGAGTTGAATGAAAAGCGGTCTGCAGAACACTGCAAAACCTGTGGGAGCTGGCTTGCCAGCGATGGCGGTGGATCAACCGGCATCTCTTTTGAATGGGCTGGCCTCTTCGCGGGCAAGCCCGCTCCCACAGGGATCTTCATCGCAGTGACAAAGCGGGGAATCAGTCCTTGGCTGCGGCCTTGGGATCAAGGCCGCTGGCATCGATCACGCAGCGATAGCTGTTCTCGCGATTGCCACTGGCGGTGACTTTTTCGATCGACCAGCGCCCACGCATGAAGTCCGGCCAGGTCTCATCGAGCAGCACCAGCCCTTCGGCCGCCAGCAGCGGATTGCCGGGACAAGTGATTTTCACCTTGTACTTCTGCCGGAGCATCTTGCGCACTTCGCCTTCGCCAACGGCAATCGCATCGGCTTCGCTGGGTTGCTTCTGGCGGATGATCTTGAACGGCGCAAGCCCCGTTTCGACCCACTGCAACAAACCTGTGGCAGCCTCCACGAAACAGGTCTTGCAACCCTTGGTTTGCTCGCGGGCGGACTCCTCCAGCGTGGCGCTGATGAATGCGTGATCGCCAGGACGGTTGTTGCTGGTCACCGACAAGGTCACGTCCGCCAGCACCTGGCCCGACAACGATTTGGTCTGGCCGGGACGGGCCAGCACGTACACGTCGTTGTAGGGTTTGGTCACCGCGTTGTACTTTTTCGCCAGGCGCGTCAGAAAGCTCATGTCGGTTTCGTTGGACTGGTCGACGTGCTCGATCCTGATCATCGCCACCTCGGGCGCGACGCGCGGTGAAAAGCCATGGCTCGACACCAGTTTGCGAAACAGCGCACCCAATGTAGTCGGGCCATGACTGGCCGTGCGACGTTGCTTGAAGCCCGTCTCATCCTCCTTGCTGAACGGCGCCGCCGTGGCCACCAGCGTCAGGCGAAACGGGAACAGCGTCGGCGTCAGGCGTGTCACTTTGAACTGGCCCTTGTCGACCAGCCCCGACTCCAGATAACCGACCTCCAAGCCGATTTTCCCGCCCAGATCCGGCAGCCCTTCGAGGCCTTCAAGATCGATGGTCAACGTCAGTTGATCAGACTCGAAACCGGCAGCGTCGATGTGTTCCCAACTGATCAGGCGTTGATTGAGCAGGGCCGAATGGGCCCCGTAGAGTCTTACCGCCGGGGTGAAACCCAGAGCCATGCAAACCTCCTTAATCCCACGCCGTGAGCGGTTTGATCGTGGCCGGTTTCGAGTCGAGTTCCGGCAACGTGACCCAGACGCCCGCAGGCAGGATCGGGCCGTGTTCGGCCAGGGTCGGGTTGAGTGTCCACAGGGCCTCTTCGGCGGTGTCATCACTGCGCCCGGTTTCGCGGTACAGCAACAGATTCACCGAGTCACCGGCCACGCTTCGTACCTTACGCATTGTTGAACTCCGCTAGCTCAATGACCCAGTCAACGACCATTGCCGTGCCGTCATCGATGATCTGGCTCTGGGTTTCCTGAATATTGTTGATTCGCCACAGCCCCCAGTTGCGACCGATGCCGTCAATCAACGGCAGCGGGATACGCTGGGCCTGCAACGCGCGCAATTCGTCGAGCCGATCCATGGCCACGGCATACATCGACTTGCCGGTGATGGTCAGGGTTTCCGGTTTTTGCCCGGTCTGGCTGGACTTGGGTTTGCTGGTGAGAATCTGGATTTCGCTCCAGCCTCCATCGGACTTGCGCGCCAGCGAGCTGTAGGCGAAGTCGCGCGACAGGCCGAAGATGAAACTGCCCAGCGCCATTTGTTGTTTCATCAGGCGACTCCATCGGTCAGGGCTGCGTCACGGCGGGTGGCGAGAGCGTTGGTGCCTACTGCGGGTGTGAATGCGGTATCGAAATGGTTGCGCATAACCTGCGAAACCACATCGCCGATTTTTTCGGCATTGAGCACATCACCGCCGCTGATCTGCACTAACGGCGAGTAGGTGTAATTGGACAGTTGCGTCTGAGCGCTGGTCAGATCCTTGGCCACTTGCGCGGGGGGCGCGAGTTTGTCATCGGCAGGTTTCCCCCATTGTTCCCCAACATAGGAGCCGAGCATTCCGCCCAGGGTGCCGCCGATGAATGTGCCAATACCAGGTGCAATGAACGAGCCGATCGTGGCACCAATCGCCGTTCCAGCCAACTCGCCGGCAGCACCTTTGACAGCTTGATCATCGCCGTCACGCCAGCCCTTCAAACCTGCGTAAGCGGCATGACCAATCGCCAGCGGAGCGCCCATCTTGAAGGCGGGCAATGATTTGACCAGCGGCGGTAGAAGCTTGGATTTGGCGCCATCGACCAGCGGCATGAGCTTGGCAGTCGCGCCGCTGAGCCAACTCGGGCGCATGCTTTTGGCCATCTCGCCGACCATTTTCACGCGGGTTATCGCATCGTCAAACATCGGCGCGATTCTGGCCGTCATCGTGCTCAAACGTCCGCCTCGACCGGCGCCAGAGGAAGGAACACGAGACCGCGCGCTGGACGGTGCACGTCGACCGGGGCGCTTTCTTTTAGGCCCCTCGCCGCCGCCGTCGTCACCGCCATTGATCACATCGGCAATATCAGCGGGCAATCGCGCCGTCGCCAGACGCAACAGTTTCGAGTTGACCGCATCCAGCACCGAGGCGACCCCGGTCTTCAGTACACCACCGACGAACGGCATGGCGGCCACACCGGCCAGCGTGAGGCCAGCCGCCAGGAACGGCAGTGCTTCAGCAGCTGAACTCAAGCCATTGACCACAGCCGTTAGCGACACTGCCAGCGCGTCAGTCATGGGCGCGAGTGCATTTCCCACCGCTGTCGACAAACGATTAAGACTCGCATCCAGCGCATTCCAGCGCCCTTGTGACGTATCGCCAAAGGCTTCGGCCGTTTTCGTCGCGGCACCGGCGCCGGAACCCAGTTCCGACGTTGCGTATTGGTGCTTGTCGGACACCCGAGTGAAAGCGGTCTTGACGTCGTCGGGCTTCTTCAGCAACTCAAGAATACTGGTACTGCTCTCGCCAAACAGCGTCTTCGCCGTGGCTGCACGTTCGGGTACGGATTGTTTGCCAAGTGCTGCGAGTACCGAATCAATTGCACCCGGCGCATCCGTGCGCATCTTCTCACGCAATGATTCGGGGTCCAGGAGCAACCGGGTCATCGCCGAACGCTGTTCGGCTGACGCAGTATTTTCCTTGCCGAAGACCGAGGTAAAGCTCTTCAACGCCGTACTGGCGGCGTCCTTGTCGGCCCCGCTGTTCAACAGCGCTTGGCAAATGCTGCGACCTGTTCCGGTGTCATTCCCGATGCAACAGCGCTCTCGCCAGAGCGTTGAACGACCGCGCCGATATCGGCAGGTTTTGCGTCCAGACCGCTGCTGCCCAGGTAACTGACCGCATCGGCCAGATCCTGACCTTGGTATCGATCCAGCTTCAAGGAGGAACGCCAGACCGCAAGCATTTCCCCTGCGGCCTTGACGTCAAGCCGGAAGGCCGTGGCATTGATCGCCGCGTCGCCGGAGTACGCTCTCAGCTCTGTCGCTCGCTGATCACCCTTGGCGCCGTCGGCAATACCAGCTCGCGCCCCGACCTGCTGGATTTGCAACAGATCCGCACCCGTCGCGCCACTGGCTGCAACAGACCGCTGAGTCGCGAGTTCCAGCGTTTGCTCCGAATGCGCTTGAAGCTGGTCTTTGTTGAGTCCAATCAACTGATTGAGCTCAACCAGCGCCGTCTCGTTAGCCATCGCCGGCTGCAGTTTTTTCGGGGGTGGACGCTGCTCGATTTCCGCCTTGAGTTTTGACTTCGGCTCACTGTTGGCGGCTGGCGGCGCCGCGATGACCTTGAACAACGACTGCTGGCTGACCAGCAGCTCGCGCAACTTGATCTGCTCCTGCGTCAGCAACCGAATGTCCTGGCTTGCCAACGCCAGTGTCAGGTTCAGATCCTGCAGCGGTTTGCCGAGGTTATCGGGCAACGTAAATCCGCCGTTTGTGTTACCGCTCTCACCGGCGTATGCGAGCGCATATTTACTCTCTGCCATGCCGCTCTACTCCTGTTTCACGCCAAGGCGAGTGATCGCTATGTCGTAGCGGCGCAACGCCTTTTCGGCGTCCCATTCCAGAATCTCCGCCTCACTTACCGGGTAAATGAGCGGGACGATATCGAGGATTACTTCGATGTCGCGTTCCGAAAGTAGGCCGCCGGCTGGTTTAAAAAATCGTCGATGCGCACCTGCAATTGGGTCCAGTCAGGGACGCTCATGTTGGCCAGATCGGGGATCATCAGACCGGTGCAGTGGGCAGTGATGAACTCGGCGCGTTCCTTGGCCGTTTTCAGTTTCTTCATCACTTTGGTGGCGCGCAGTGCGGGCATTTCCAGCGACAGCGAGGTCACGGTGCGGCCAGTCACGGCGAGCGGTTGCAGCAGTTGCACTTCGTCAGGGTCGGCGGACTTTTCTGCATCCTCGACCTGCTCCAGAAAGTACGACGCCGGACGGGTCGACATCTCGTGCACGTACTGGGCGATGCTCACGTAGTCCGGGCGTTTGAGCTGGTCGAGTTCCTTGACCGACAGGCCGGTGGCGAGCAGCGCCAGTTCGAAAAACTGATCGTCTTCATCATCGCCAGCGCGCTCCAGCGCTTCTTTTTGCGCGGCGTAGAACAGTGGCTTGAGCTGGATCTGCTCGATCTGCGCGCCGTCGTCGCCGGTGATCGGCGACAGCAGGTCATGCTGGGGTGGCATCCACGACATGTATGAATTCCTTGGTGATTCTTGAGGGGGTGTTGCAGCACTTGGGAGAAGAAACCTTTGTGGCGAGGGGATTCATCCCCGATGGGCTGCGCAGCAGCCCCGCTTATGGATGGGTGCGGTATCGGCTAAATCGCCAACTCAATGTTGGGGCCGCTTCGCGCCCCATCGGGGATGAATCCCCTCACCACAAAAGCTCCTTCCCACAAGTTTTGGTGCAGGGCTTGCTTACGGGGTTACGGCATCAGCACCGCACGACGCGCATCACCGAGGATGTCAACGCCGTTGAGCACGAACTTCTGGGTGCGCACGTCGATGTCGATCACCGGAATGCCGTTTTCCAGGCGGTTGTAGGTGCGGCAGGAGAAGTCCAGCGTCGTCAGGGCTTTGCCGCCCATTTTGATCGCGTCCTCACCCATGGTTTTGAGCTTGCCGCCGATGGTGTGATAGGTGAACCAGGTGTTGCCGTCCTGATCCTGACCGGCTTCACGCACGTTCAGCAGGATGTCGTCGCCCAGCTTCACCCCCATCGCCAGCAACACTTCAGCACCGGTGCCTTGCAGCTTGATCTGAGCATTCAGCGGCTTGGCGCTCTTGGCCATTTCCTCAACGATGAAGCGCCCGCCCGTCATGTTTTCCATGTCGAAGTCGATCTTCGGCGGAGTGAACTCCTCAACGGTCGCCGACAACGGCAGGCCTTGCAGAGTGGCCGCGATGGCCTGTCTTACGCGGTTGGTAAACATTAGAGAACGTCCTCCAGGAACTGCTCGATGATTTCATCGCGGGCGTTGAGTTGATAAACCATGTGTTCGTTCGGCGCGTAGCGGCCGTAGTCGATGACCACGTACCAGGTACCGTTCTTGTACTTCTCGACGCTGTTGAGTTCCGGGTGCAGGTACACGCTGCCGCCAGGAATGGTTTCGTCGGCGACCAGGGTCTGCAGCCAGTCGTTGATGCGCTTGACCTCCTGATCCATGAACGACTTGGTCAGGTTCTTGGCCATGGCTTTCTGGCCGGCCTTGACCAGCTTGCGGCTGATCGCATCTTCAAGACCGACGTAGCTGATGAACTTGCCGGTGATCGAGCGGTTACCCAGCAGCGAGAAGCCGCCGAGCACCGTGCGGGCGTAGTAGCTGATGCCGTAACGGTTGAGCAGATCGCCTTCGGTGGAAGTGTCGAGAATGTTGTACTCAACGACGCGGGACACGTCTTCGGCGTAGGTCACCTGGTTACCCGGGCTTTCCCACTGCTTGACCTTGGCCAGCGCGGCAATCGCCAGGCTGGACGGCGCGAGGAACACATTTTTCTTCGCCGCTTTCGAGTACACCGCCGGCATGTTGTGCACCACCAGGCAGCGGTCGAAACCGAGATCGGCGCCGCCCAGTTCCTGGCTGTAAGTCACTTGATCAGCGACCGACGCGTCCTTGCCATCCAGCACCACACGGGCCTTGATGCGCTTGCCGAACGAGGCGAACTCGCTGGCTACTGCTTTGGTGCCGGTGAAGCCTGGCGCGCCGATGATGGTCAGGTCTTCCGGGACACTGCCCAGTGCCGCCAGACCGAGCTTGCGGCCGGTGGTTGGATCGACACCGCCGATCACTGCGTTGACGGTGTCGGCCGGGGTCGCGCCCGCTTCGACGATCACCACGTAGACAGGCACCTTGACCACTTTGAGGATCTGGTAGACGGCGTGATACAGAGTGCCCTCTTCCGCACCGGTCGGATCGAGCAGCGCGTGGGTGGTGAAGCTGTTGATGCGGAACGGTGCGTTACGCGGAATCAGCGGATCGGCCTTCGGCGCGGTGCCGACCAGACCGATGACGTTGTCACCCAGGCCACCCATGGCCTCAGGGGATTCAGTGGCATTGACGGTAATGCCGTTGTGCTCGAAGTTCAGAACCTCAGCCATGTTCAGTCAGCCTTCTTGGCAGCGGCCTTTTTGGCCTGGGTGGAGGGTGTTTTCAGTTCCAGTCGACCGGCGCTGTGCAGCGCACTGGCCTCGACGTCGAGCAGATCAAGGTCTTGACCGACGCTCGACCAGTGCCCACCGCCGGTGGGGAATGGAACGAGCACGGTGTAGGTTTGGCGGGTTGCCATTTTTCGTTTCTCCATAAACGGGAAAGCCCCTCGTGGGGAGGGGCTTTGGCGGGTGTTGATTTGTTTTAAACGGACAAGAAAACGCCCCGGGGTGCGGGGCGTTTTACTGAAGGTTTGCGACTGGCGTTTCAGGCAAGGAATCTGGCCAGCCCTCGGTCAGCATTTCGCTGCTGAGCGTTCCCGCTCGAGCAGACTCGGACAGCGCTTTTTCCCGATCAAAGCAAGCCTGAACATAAGACCTGACAGCCTGTGCAATTTGCAGTATCTGTTGGGCTGTCAAATCGACAAACCCGGCAACGGACTTGTAGCTGCAACGATATTCAGGATCGAGCATCGCGGAAACCGCCATTCCAGCAATCAGCGATTGACTGTCACGGGATGAATCGATAATCAAACCGGCGACCACGATACCCGAACCTTCTCGGCGAAATCGCTCCTGCGCAATCAGGTCCAATTGGCGCTTCAAGACCAGCTCGCCGTTCGCGAAACCAAATGAGTTTTCCAGTTCCTGAAGGGTGGGTTCATGGTCGAAGAGTACTTCACCGTCGGCCAATGGCCAGTCCGAGGCGACACATCGAAAGGTCGTCCCCACATTTGAGTAGGCTCTCAACATAGATGACTCCTTAAAAAGTGTATTGGGAGATGTGGACATCGTTTGCACGAGAGACCGACGCATAGAGGCGGTAATAGATCGTCTGTGGAGTCGCCATGACCAGATCCGAGAACGGACTTAGAACACCCAGTCCGACGATTCCACCAATGCCGCATGCTTTCATACCTACTTCGGTAACATCCGGAGAAAGCCCCAGAGAGCCACCGCCCGGAAAATCAGCGCTACCAATGTAATGAATGTAGCCACCGACGGTTTTTGCATTCTTCGGAACAACAGAGGCCAGCGAGATCGGTGTCGGCGACATCGACATGCCGTTTTCCAGCACGATCGTCTGAGCAATGGAAATTGAACGCTGATGTTGAATGCCGGGGTTCATCAATCGATTGGCACCGGTTTGCCACACGCTGACCAGCGCACTGGCGCTATAACCGGCGGGCATATTCGTGCCCGCATAGATTTCAGGAACAGTGCTCACTGTCGCATTGACGCCCAGTAGCTTCGCAACCTTCAACTCAGGGTTGTAGATGACGTAAATCCCGACACTGCCGCTTGCTGGAGCGATACCGGTGTCCATGCCACCTGCACCGACGGTTGTCAGATCGAGCGATAGATTGAGATTCGACAACTTGTACTGCGCGCCCCCCGGTTGCTCGATAATCAGTTGATCAGCAGTAACCGTTGCAACGGAAGCAGCGACAGGCAGCGATATTCTCAGATTACGCATGGCGCCTACTTCCGCACCATTTAGGCGAGCCAGTCTGACTTCAGTAGCTAGAGAAGCAATGTCGATGCTTCCCTGATTGACCGGCGCGTTCCAGGCTTTGATGCACCACATGACGGCGAGGTTGCGCGGGCGCACGGTTTTCCAGTACGAGCCTGTATTGAGGATAGTGACACCGGTGGACGTGTAGTAAATATCGCCTTTGAAATCAGGTGCCGGATCGGCATCAATCGCGTCGGAGTTTCCAATGCCTTGAACGGCTGGCGCCTCGACGTTGTCACCCTGGATCTTCGTACCGGCCTGGTAACTGCCTACGTTTCGCCCGGCGTCGACTCCACGCCCATGATCCCAGCCGCGCAAAAATTCACCACGTGATTCCGGCAAGCGGAAATTACCTACTCCCTCATTGCCTTTGTTGTAAGTGGTACCGAGAAAAGCCGCCAGATCCGGATAAGTCGCAATGCTCTGCACGCTACCATCCAGCTCCAGATAACCTGGCGCGACGATCCCGGTCGGGAATGCCAGAACCGCCCCCACCGGAACAGCGGATTTGAGCCGTTCGACTTCCTTGGCCAGCGCGGCTACATCGATGGTTCCCTGATTGACCGGGGCGTTCCAGGCTTTGATGCACCACATGACAGAGATGTTGCGCGGGCGAGTTTCATTTCCCCCTGCATTGACAGTAGTTGTGGGCGACGTCAGGTTGTTTGAATCAGGCCCTGAAGTTGCCAGATACCCACCCGTAGCGGGAGGTGTTACGACACCGTTAACAACTCCAGCGCCCGTACCCCCAAAAGGGTCAATGTTTGCAGCTACGCTGTCAAAGTACCGGTGACTGTGACTTTTATAATCATCAGCCTGAAAGCTACCGACTTGACGTCCCAGGTCGACTCCCCGTCCATGATCCCAACCACGCAAAAACTCCCCACGCGCTTCCGGCAAACGGAAATTCCCGACACCCTCATCACCCTTATTGAACTTGCCGCCCAGATAAGCGCTCAAGTCCGGATACGTCGCACTGCTCTTGACGCTGTTATCCAGCTCCAGAAAGCCCGGCGGCGGTGCATCAACCGGAAACGCCACAATCGAACCCACCGGCAATGCCGATGCCTTGGCAATCAGCGCTTCAACTTCAGCCTTGGTGTAAGAATCCTTGATCCCGAACCCGGCCAGCGTTTCAGGATTGGCACCCGCTGTCGCACGACCATATTCATCAACCGTCAGACTCTTGTAAGTCCCGGCAGCAATGCCGGTACGCCCGGCGAGCATTTTGAACGTCAGCGCGGTAGTGCCCAGAGTAATCGGCGCATTGGTGGTCAGGTGCCACAGCGAATCTCCGTTCGCCGTGCCCTCCTCCACCATCACCGTCAGCCCCGGCGTCACCTTGGCGCTGCTATTGGCATCGCTCGCCCGCCCCCAGTCTCCGTTGGCAACAATCCACAGGCCGTTGTCCTTGGCCAGCGTCTGGTTCGCAACAAGCACGCGGTCGCCAGCAATCACTGCGACACCGTCAATTTGCTGCGCACCGTTCAACACGATATTGGTGCTTGCGGCGACACGCACCGACTGCTTGCCATCGAGTTTTCCGAGTTCTTCGGCGAGGTAACTCATTACCCAAGCGCGGGTGGCTTTGACCACGGTGTCGTCGATCAGCAAGGTCACCAGCGACGCATTGCTGGTCTCGAAAATCGAGCGAATGTAGAACTCTTTGCCCGAGCCCGAAGTGGCCAGTACCGGTTTGAACGACTCCGGGTATTTGACGATGGCGTAGAGAATTCCAGTGTCAGTCCACAAGCCGGCTTCTCGCACATACCAGCCGCCAACGTCCGGCGGAATAGTGACTTCGGCGAGCAGCCAGCTCGGGTTTTTCTCGTCCTGAAACAGAGCATTGAGCGGCCCGCGCCAGACTTCGCGTGCAAGTGCCGTGGCGGTGGCGGCAGGGTTGTAGACCTTGCCATTGCCATCACCGACGGAAATCTGCGTCAGCTTGATCGGTGTGCCCGCAGCCTTGCACGCCGTTTCGTAGGCAATCCCTGCGTTGGTGAGCAGGGTGTAATAGTCAGCCATTCAGGCCCCCTGAGGATAAATAGTGGATGTTTCGACGGTGTACATCGCGGCAGCCATAAACGCCTCGCCAGAGGTTTCGAGCCCCTCGATGAACACCGGATAAACCGTCGTCAGCTCTCCGCAGAAAGTCGCAGCGGCGATGCAATGACTGCCGAACGCGCTCAAGCCAACCGTCACCGAAAGAATGTCCCGTTCGCTCTTGGCATCGGCCAGACGCCGGTCGAGACGGGCATCGATTTCTGCGCTGTAAGGCTGGTCGCTAAAGGCGCGCACGCTGAAGCTGTATGGCACGCCGGGCGGCGTCTGTTCGTACCAGGCGCGGACCTCGGGGCGCAGTTGCAAACCCTTGGCCGCGTTCTCCAGCGCCTTGCGGGTGCCCGCCTGGCGCGCAGTGGGCCAGGCCAGTTCGACGGTCAGGCGCTTCTCAGTTTCCGGTGCGCTGGTGCTCCATTCGGCGACACCGCGATCCGCTGCCAGATACGGCAGGAATGCGACCGGTGTTTCGCTCGGGTTCATCAGTTCGGGGAACGGCGGCGCGATGCGATCAAGCAGTGCGCCGAAGCCCAGATCCAGTCCACGTTCGAGTGGAGAGCTGTTGGCCGGCAGCAACGTCGGGCTATGCGTTGGCTCACTCATAGCGTCAGCACCTCGACCTCGACCGCCGTGCAGTACGGCGCCTCGGAGGCGCTGGTGATGATCGGCTCCAGCGGTTCAAGAATCTGCAGTTGCACGGCGCCAGCGCTGTGCAGTGTGTAGTCGATCCAGCTCGGGTCGACCCGCCCTTCGAGGCGATGGCAACTGTCGGCGTAGGCCTGCAATTGCTGTTGCGCGGCGACTTTGGTCAGGCCCGAATCGGGGCCGGAATTGATCTTCGCCACGACACGGATTTTGTAGCGCTGAATGTCGGCAGCCTTGACCGTGACGAGGTCGGTTTCCGGCCGCACATCAGGGCGGGCGAAGTGCTGACGCACGCCATCCAGCAACGCTGCAGACGGAGTGCCATCGCCGTCGCGGGACAACACCGTGACCTGTACTTCACCCGGCGCCGTGCGGCGACCGTTGCCGTCCTTGACCTGCGCCGCGAGGCCGTCCGGGTTGAAGGTGTAGGTGACATTCACCACACCTCCATCCGTCGATTCGACCTTCACCGTTGGCCGTTCACCGAGGGTGAACACCTCGCGGCGATACTGCATCCTTGAACCCGCTGCCGGGGCATGCGGCGCCAGGTAATAACGCAACCGGGCGTCGTCGTCGCTTTCGTAAATCGGCGGTACCGGCGGGAACGCTGCCGGGTCGCCCGGATCGAGCAACTGTCGCTCCAGGCCCATGTCTGCCAGCCGTGCATCGAGGTTGCTGCCAGTGGCCCACCACGCCAGCATCTGCTTGATGCGGGCGTTATATTTGCGCTCGTGGGTTTGCAGTCGTACGCAGAAAGCCTCAAGCGCCAGGGTCAGCAATTCGCTTTCGTTATCGAGGCTGGTCTTGAGTTTCGCTGCGCTGTCCGGCGCTCGGGCGCCGACGTACTCGACGACGAAGGTCTTGAACTCGGCGAGCAAGTCTTCGAAGGCGTCGACAGTGATCAGCGCCGGTTCGGCCAATTGATTCTGGCCGGGGATCAACATGCTCATGTCACGACCTCGAATGTCTGTTGACGGTTTTTCCAGGTGCCGGCGAAACGCAGCAGCAGACCCGCGCCCTGGCGGCTGGCGACGATCACGCTCGGCTGAAAATCGCTGATCCCGTTCTGCGCGTTGTAGAACGCCTGAGCCGCGTGGCTCTGCGCCAGAAGCAAAACGTCGTCACCGAGGTTCTGCCCCAGCAGCGTGGGGATCAGCGAGCCATAAAGGGGCCTTTTTTGCCGGGTGCCCAGCGGCGTGGTCAGGGCTCGTGTCGCGCGCTGCACAAACTGCAGCCAGTCGTCGACCGTGGCCCCGGAGTCTCTATCGATTCCGATCATGGGAAGCTCTTGATTCAGGGGCTGATGACGCGGCCCTGGTGATCCACCAACGGGCCGCTGAAGTGCACGCCCGAGGCGTCGATGCTCAGGCCGACGCCGCCCAGTTGCAGGCTGATCAGCTGCGGCGTCATCGTCAGTTGCGCCGGGCCGATGCTCAGTGCAAGCGACTCGCGAGAACCGGTGAAAGCCGCCGGGCCGTTCTGCCAGTGCAGAACGTGTGTGGCGTCGTCGTAGCCGCTTTCAGTGCCGTCGACATGCACCCGGCGCGTCAGCGTCGGTACCGTCGCTGTCGGCGGAAAGCGCTCACTGTTCAAACCGAACAACGCCACGCTCTGCGCGCCGCTTTCACCGCTGCCGTAGTTGAGCAACAGACACTGCTCGCCCACGCTCGGAATCCGCGATTCGCTCTGCGCTCCGGCGCTCGGGTTGAAGAACTTGATCGCCGGTGTGAGCAGTCCACCGTGGCTGACCTGGCAAGTGTTGCTCGCCGCATCGACTGCCTGACACACGCCGATGCGACAGAAACTCTCGGCACGGCGGTGCAGGTCGTCGATCTCCGCTTCCATCTCCGCCAGCCGCTCGATGATCGGCCCCAGTTGCATGCGCAGTAATGCGTCGAACATCGGTCAGGCCTCCAGCGCGGTGTATTGGTCGGGGTCGTCGATGTTGCTGACTTCCCAGGTACGGGCGAATTTAGGCGTACCGAGCGGGTCGTCGAGCAGCGTCGGGCCTAGGTAGAGGGTCTGCGTGAAAGTCAGGGTCCACGCCTTGTATGGCTGGTCGGCGCGTGTGAGCACTGACGGCAAACCATCAATGTTCATCGGCAGATCACATTGATCGCCGGGCAGGTTCCAACGGTTGTCGGTGATCAGGTTTTTCAGTACGGCGATCAGATCGCACGCGGCAAAGGCACTCACAGAAAGTGCCGGAATGACTTGCAGCGATACGGTCATGACGTGGGCGATACGTCCGTCGGCGCCACGCACTCCGGGCGCATTACGGTCGAAGTCGATCAATGCCCAGGCCTGAGCGCCGGGAGCGGTGAAGTCGTCGTGATTGCCGACCTGCAGATTCAGGCCGGCGCTGTTGCGCAGGGTTGTCGCCATCGCCGTGAACAGCTGCGAAGGCTGCTGGATCGTTGCGGCCATGCATGACCTCCTTTTCAATTGTCCACGCGCAGCCCCGCCGCATCAGTTGCAGCGAGGCAGGAAAGTGTTGAGTTACTGGGGATCGCGCGGCGGGGGAACTTCGCAGACGCCAATACGCTTGGCGGCCCAGCGTTCGTAAAGACCGATGGCCACGTCGGCCCCGGCCATGGCGGTCAGGCAACCGAAGGCACCGGCGGCCCAGATGGATAATCCGGCGGCATACAACAGCATGATCGCCGACACGCCGCAGATCATGCAGGCGCCTGAGCGCAGGGCCAGGCGTCGCAGCAATGACCAGCCGCGGGCGCCCTCCTTGTCGGCGCGCCACATTTCGCCGGACACCCCGCCCACCACGGCGAGGAGGATGACCAGCCAGATCGGCATGTCCGCCAACGCTTGTTGCTCGTTTGTCATGTCACGCCTCCTGGTTCCAGTTGATGAGTGTTGTGTGTTGGGTTCAAGCGATGTCTCTTCAGGTAGGCATTCCAAAAAGCCCGGCGCGGGGCCGGGCTTTTCAGTAATGCGCTCCTTCGCCTTCCTTCAAATCCTGTATCCAAGAAGGAAGCTGACTTTTCGGCGCTACTGGCGCGGTACGAGTCCATTCAAATTGTTTTTCCGACCGCGGTCCCTGCCCGCCGGATAACTGCTCTTGGTGCTTTACGCTGCACACCCGGGTCAGTTGCCAACCCTCTGAACCGTTGAGGCCGGTTCATCGCTGCCTGTTCTTGTGGAACTAAAGAGCTGTTGTTGCCAGCCGCTTTGTCGAGCGGCTTGGTGGCAAGAATATGCATGGATGCATATACAGTCAATGCATAAATGCATTTATTTATGCGCAAGAAATGCACAGCCGCATGAATCCCGCATAAATCAAGGGTTCGAGGGATTCGTCCAGGCGAAAAAAAACCCGTCATGAGACGGGTTTTCAAGAAAGGGGAGGGCCTATCGGGCGTACATGCCCCACCAGAAGACATGACCGAGGATGACGATCTGCTCGTCCTGCATGTCCTGGAAGCTGTAGTCCTCGTCCGGATGCTCATCGCGGTTGAAGCTGCGCAGACGGATGCCGGTCGGCAGGCGATAGAGTTGCTTCACGCGCAACTGACCGTTGTGATTGATCGCGTACAGATCGCCATCGATGATGTCGCCGATCCCGCACTTGCCGGCGTTCACTCCGACCGTGGCGCCATCCCGCAACACCGGCATCATGCTGTTACCGCGCACTGTCACGCATTTGGCCTGGTCGAACTGCACACCGTTATGACGCAGGCTGCGCTTGCCGAAGCGCAGGCTAGAGCGTTCGCTCTCTTCGATGACGAATCTTCCTGATCCAGCAGCCAATTCAACCTCACGAAGAAAGGGCACCGACACCTCGTCGTCATCGACAGGGGTATCGTCGTCCCACAGGCTTATGTCCTTGAGTTCCGCATGCACGTCATCGCGCGCGCCACCGGTCGCGGTCGCGACATCGGCGCGGCCACGCAATTGATCGGTGCTCACATTGAAGTATTCGGCGATCTTCGAGATGTGTTTATCCGAAGGATCGACGATCTTCCCGCTGAGAATCCGCGAGAGCGTTGATTGAGGCACGCCGGTGCGACGGTGGAGCTCCGTGGGGGAGATCCCGTGCTGGTCGAGCAGTGCTCTTAAGACGGAGGATACGTTGCGTTTTTGCATAACGCGCATAGTGCTTGAAGTTTTTTCCGAAGACAAATGCTGATTTGCATAAATCGTGCATAAATCACAAATAAACGCAGAAAGTGTCAGCCGGCCGTCATGCCTGCGTCGAGCCGACCGCCCATGGTAACCTTGCGCCCATCGCGGAAAAGCCCGGCGGTTGCCCTCGCTTTTGCCCTACATCATTTAACGAGTTACCTGACAATCCGATGAATAAAGCCGTCTCCGACCTGTCCTCCCACACCCCGATGATGCAGCAGTACTGGCGCCTGAAGAACCAGCACCCGGATCAGCTGATGTTCTATCGCATGGGCGACTTCTACGAGATCTTCTATGAAGACGCGAAGAAGGCTGCCAAGTTGCTCGACATCACCCTGACCGCGCGCGGTCAGTCGGCGGGCCAGGCGATTCCGATGTGCGGAATTCCTTATCACGCGGCGGAAGGATACCTGGCGAAACTGGTCAAGCTCGGCGAGTCGGTGGTGATCTGCGAGCAGGTCGGCGACCCGGCCACCAGCAAGGGCCCGGTGGAACGTCAGGTGGTGCGGATCATCACCCCGGGTACTGTCAGCGACGAGGCGTTGCTGGATGAACGGCGCGACAACCTGATCGCCGCCGTTCTGGGCGACGAGCGCCTGTTCGGTCTGGCGGTGCTGGACATCACCAGCGGCAACTTCACGGTGCTGGAGATCAAGGGCTGGGAGAACCTGCTGGCGGAACTGGAGCGGGTCAACCCGGTGGAACTGCTGATTCCGGACGACTGGCCAAAAGACCTGCCGGCGGAAAAACGCCGTGGTGTGCGTCGTCGCGCGCCGTGGGATTTCGAGCGTGATTCGGCGCTGAAAAGTCTCTGCCAGCAGTTTTCCACGCAAGACCTGAAAGGCTTCGGTTGCGAAACCCTGACCCTGGCTATCGGCGCTGCCGGTTGCCTGCTGGCCTATGCCAAGGAAACCCAGCGCACCGCCCTACCCCATCTGCGCAGCCTGCGTCATGAGCGTCTGGACGACACCGTGGTGCTCGACGGCGCGAGCCGCCGCAACCTCGAACTCGATACCAACCTGGCCGGCGGGCGCGACAACACGTTGCAATCGGTGGTCGATCGTTGCCAGACCGCGATGGGCAGCCGCCTGCTGACCCGTTGGCTGAACCGTCCACTGCGTGATTTGACCGTGCTGCTGGCGCGACAGACCTCGATCACTTGCCTGCTCGACGGCTACCGCTTCGAAAAACTCCAGCCGCAGCTCAAGGAAATCGGCGACATCGAGCGGATTCTGGCGCGAATCGGCCTGCGCAACGCGCGTCCCCGCGACCTCGCTCGCCTGCGCGATGCTCTCGGTGCCCTGCCGCAACTGCAGGTGGCGATGACCGACCTGGAAGCGCCGCACCTGCAACGCTTGGCAGTCACCACCAGTACCTACCCGGAGCTGGCGGCGCTGCTGGAAAAAGCCATCATCGACAACCCGCCTGCGGTGATCCGCGACGGCGGCGTGTTGAAAACCGGTTACGACAGTGAACTCGACGAGCTTCAATCGTTGAGCGAGAACGCCGGCCAATTCCTGATCGACCTCGAAGCCCGGGAAAAGGCCCGCACCGGCCTGGCCAACCTGAAAGTCGGCTACAACCGCATTCACGGCTACTTCATCGAACTGCCGAGCAAGCAAGCCGAATCGGCTCCAGCCGATTACATCCGGCGCCAGACGCTCAAGGGCGCCGAGCGTTTCATCACGCCCGAACTGAAAGAATTCGAGGACAAGGCGCTGTCGGCCAAGAGCCGTGCCCTCGCCCGTGAGAAAATGCTCTACGAGGCGCTGCTGGAAGATCTGATCAGCCAACTGCCACCGCTGCAGGACACGGCCGGCGCGCTGGCCGAACTGGACGTGCTGAGCAACCTTGCCGAACGTGCGCTGAACCTTGATCTGAACTGCCCGCGCTTCGTCAGCGAGCCGTGCATGCGCATCACCCAAGGGCGCCACCCGGTGGTTGAGCAGGTGCTGACCACGCCGTTCGTGGCCAACGATCTGAGCCTGGATGACAACACCCGGATGCTGGTGATCACCGGCCCGAACATGGGTGGTAAATCCACCTACATGCGCCAAACCGCATTGATCGTACTGCTGGCGCATATCGGCAGCTTTGTCCCGGCGGCCAGTTGCGAGCTGTCGCTGGTGGACCGGATCTTCACCCGGATCGGCTCCAGCGACGACCTGGCCGGCGGCCGTTCGACCTTCATGGTCGAGATGAGCGAAACCGCCAACATCCTGCACAACGCCACCGAACGCAGTCTGGTGCTGATGGACGAAGTCGGTCGCGGCACCAGCACCTTTGACGGTCTGTCGCTGGCATGGGCCGCTGCCGAGCGCCTGGCACATCTGCGTGCCTATACTCTATTTGCCACACACTATTTCGAACTGACCGTGTTGCCGGAAGCCGAGCCGCTGGTGGCCAACGTGCACCTCAACGCGACCGAGCACAACGAGCGCATCGTATTCCTGCACCACGTGTTGCCAGGGCCTGCCAGCCAAAGCTACGGCCTGGCGGTGGCGCAATTGGCCGGCGTGCCGAGTGAAGTGATCGTGCGTGCCCGCGAACACCTGAGCCGACTGGAAGACACCGCATTGCCGCATGAGGCGCCAAAGCCTGCCGTCAAAGGCAAGCCTGTCGTCCCGCAGCAAAGCGACATGTTTGCCAGCCTGCCACATCCGGTACTGGACGAATTGGCGAAAGTGGATCTCGATGACCTGACCCCGCGTCGAGCACTCGAATTGTTATATGCACTTAAGAACCGGATCTAAGCAGCAAAGAACCGGATATAACGCAAACGGCTTCAAGCTGTTAGAATCTCGCGCGGTTCGGGATGCTGCCGGTTAATAGCCTGGCTGGCAGACATCGCTCCCGAACCTGGCGACCCCAACCTTGAAGGGGCTACGCTGCCGCCGCCTGAGGAGAAAATTAGAAATGACCTTCGTCGTCACCGACAACTGCATCAAGTGCAAGTACACCGACTGCGTAGAAGTCTGTCCGGTGGACTGCTTTTACGAAGGCCCGAACTTCCTGGTGATTCACCCGGACGAGTGCATCGACTGCGCCCTGTGCGAACCGGAATGCCCGGCCGTCGCGATTTTCTCCGAGGACGAAGTTCCGGAAGAGATGCAGGAGTTCATTCAGCTGAACGTTGAATTGGCTGAAATCTGGCCGAACATCACCGAGAAGAAAGAATCGCTACCGGATGCCGAAGAGTGGGATGGCGTCAAAGGCAAGATCAAAGACCTCGAACGCTGATCTGTCGCGCGTTACGAAAAGGCCCCTTGCGGGCCTTTTTGCTTTTGCGGGTTTTACTTTTCTACAGGCAAAAAAAGGGGCGGTTTGACCCGCCCACATTTTTTCCCTATTCCCTGTATTCCTTTTCATCGTCCTGATGAATCGCGTCCTGCGATGTCCGTTCCCCTCTTCCTTGAAGGGGGTGTCTGTCCGTCGACACAGTGCTGATATTAGAGAGTTCCCTGCCGAGAGCAATCGGCCCCAAAGGCTGAAGATCGCTGTCATAAGCACTTCATATTATTAAATAAGCTTTAAAATCAATTACTTAAATACGTTCACCGTGAGCAATCGACGTCTACCGTCCTGCAAAAATAGGGAACGCTTACGAGAGAGTAAGCCAAGGCTTACGTCGCGAGACTACAAACGATGGAAATGCTGACCATTTGTCCGGCAATGAACGTTGTGGCGAGGGAGCTTGCTCCCGCCGGGTTGCGCAGCAACCCCTGAAATTCATGAGCGCTGCGCACTCAAACGGGAGCAAGCTCCCTCGCCACAGACTGTCTTCAGACGATATCCGAGCAATAAAAAACCCCGAACCAGTCGGGGCTTTTTATGGACGGTTGTCAGAGGCGCTTACTGAAACAGCGACTCGCTCGACAGGCCATTCTTCTCGAGGATTTCACGAAGGCGCTTGAGGCCCTCGACCTGGATCTGCCGCACCCGTTCCCGGGTCAGGCCGATCTCCAGACCGACATCCTCCAGCGTGCTGCTCTCATGGCCGCGCAGGCCAAAGCGGCGAACGACCACCTCACGCTGCTTGTCGGTCAGTTCCGAGAGCCATTGATCGATGCTCTGCGACAGGTCGTCATCCTGCAGCAGTTCGCATGGATCGGTCGGACGGTCATCCGTCAGGGTGTCCAGCAGGGTTTTATCCGAATCCGGACCCAGCGAGACATCGACCGAAGAAACCCGCTCGTTCAGGCCGAGCATGCGCTTGACCTCGCCCACCGGTTTTTCCAGCAGGTTGGCGATTTCTTCGGGTGAAGGTTCGTGATCGAGCTTTTGCGTCAGCTCGCGTGCCGCCCGCAGGTACACGTTGAGCTCCTTGACCACATGGATCGGCAGCCGGATGGTCCGGGTCTGATTCATGATCGCACGCTCGATGGTCTGACGAATCCACCAGGTGGCGTAGGTCGAGAAGCGGAAGCCGCGCTCGGGATCGAACTTTTCCACCGCGCGGATCAAACCGAGGTTGCCCTCTTCGATCAGATCCAGCAGCGACAGCCCCCGATTGACATAACGCCGGGCGATCTTCACGACCAGCCGCAGGTTACTTTCAATCATGCGCTTGCGCCCGGCAGGGTCGCCACTTTGCGACAGACGCGCAAAATGAACTTCTTCCTCCGGGGAGAGCAGTGGTGAAAAGCCGATTTCGTTGAGATACAGCTGCGTGGCATCGAGTGCCCGAGTGTAGTCGATGTACTTGTGTTGTTTAAGTGAAGCGGAGTGTTTGGATTTGGAACGAACGGAAGGTGGAGCAGCCCCTTCATCATTCGACATCGAAGATTCCGAATCGATGCCGGCCTCCATAAGGAGAACCTCATCGTCGATGTCAAACTCCGGCACTTCTTTACTGAGAGCCATTGTTATAGTCCTTTGGTGAGTTCGACCCCAAGCTCAAGCGACGCCTTTATCCTTGGCAGCGCTGGAGCCTGTCCCCTCTACGCGACGGAACAGGCTGGCCTCAAATCAACGTCTGGGCAGGAACTGCAGCGGATCTACAGGTTTACCTTGTCGGCGAATCTCAAAATGCAGTTTCACCCGGTCTGTACCCGTTGACCCCATTTCGGCAATTGTCTGTCCGACTTTGACCTGCTGCCCCTCCCGTACCAACAGCCTGCGGTTATGTCCGTAGGCACTGACGTAGGTTTCGCTGTGTTTGATGATGACTAATTCGCCGTAGCCCCTTAAGCCACTCCCGGCGTAAACCACCGTCCCATCAGACGCAGCTAAAACAGGCTGTCCCAAATCTCCGGCGATATCAATTCCTTTATTCAAACTACCGTTTGAAGAGAATTTTCCAATCAGAATGCCATTAGATGGCCATCCCCAGCCGGTCGGGGCTGGCCCCGGTGGAGGCAGTGGAGCCGGGGCCGGTTTGCTGGCGACGGACGGTGCAGCCCCCGCAGAGCCGGCGCCGGAACCGGTCACCGTCGTGGTCGTCGTGCCATTCGCCTGACGCCGGATTACCGTGGTTTTGCTCGACGAAGACGGCGAGGAGCTGCTGTTGCTGACCACGGCCGTCGGCGTTGAGCCGGTGCGGCCATCAAAGCGAATTGTCTGACCCGGATGGATCGTATACGGCGTAGGAATATTGTTCCGGGCCGCGAGGGCTTTGTAGTCCCAGCCGTAGCGAAAAGCGATGGAAAACAGCGTATCGCCCGGACGGACTACATACTGCCCGGTCGTTACCGCAGGGCGTTGAGCCGCCGCACTGTTGCGATCAACCACCCGCACGTTGCTCGATTTGGTGCTGGAGCAACCGACCAGCAAGGTGCTCAATACAAGGCCAGTCACCAGGCGCTGAAAGCTCGTGTTACCCATACGCTGCGCAATGACTGTGAGACTCACCCGCCGCTCCCTTTGTGGTGGCTGAAATATGTGGAATGCCGAATCGCGGCAAGTAGTGTCGCAAGTATAACGGGCCGAATGGGCTTTACCGTTAAAGATGCGAAAACGCTTCACGCACACGTTTGCCCTTGGGCAATTGGTGGCGTTTAAACCTTCGCTGACGGTGTAAGACACAGGCCAGCGCAAGGAATTCAGCGCGCGCAAATAAATGCTCAGGCCAACGGACCATTGAGCAATGGCACGAAGCGCACCGCCCCCAGCACGTGACGGGAAAAGCCGTGTTCTTCACGCACGATCAGCATCAGTTGCTGCACTTCTCCGGAGCCGACCGGAATCACCATCCGCCCGCCCGGTGCCAGTTGATCGAGCAACGCCTGCGGCACGTCGGTCGCGACTGCGGTGACGATGATGCCATTGTACGGCGCCAACGCCGGCCAGCCTTCCCAGCCATCGCCCCAGCGGAACACCACGTTGCGCAGGTTCAGCTCGACCAGGCGTTCCTTGGCCCGGTCCTGCAGGACCTTGATGCGCTCGACCGAGAACACCCGCTCAACCAGTTGCGACAGCACCGCCGTCTGATAGCCCGAACCGGTACCGATTTCCAGCACCTTGTCCAAAGGCCCGGCCTCCAGCAGCAGCTCGCTCATGCGCGCCACCATATAAGGCTGGGAGATGGTCTGGTTGTGGCCAATCGGCAGCGCGGTATCTTCATAGGCACGGTGCGCCAGCGCTTCATCGACAAACAGATGACGCGGCGTACGGCGGATCACTTCCAGCACCTTGGCGTTGGACAGGCCTTCTTCATAGAGGCGCTGGATCAGACGTTCGCGCGTACGCTGCGACGTCATGCCGATGCCGCTGCGCATTCTGTCTTCGTGTTCACGAGCCATTAGCGCAGTCCCTCCAGCCAGCCGTCGAGATGCCTGAAGGCATCGTTGAAGGTGCGATCGAGCTGCAGCGGGGTAATGGAAACGTAGCCCTGCATCACTGCATGAAAGTCGGTGCCCGGCCCGCCGTCCTCGGCATCGCCGGCAGCAGCAATCCAGTAACCGGCCTTGCCACGCGGGTCGACCACTTTCATGGGTGCTGCGGCGCGGGCGCGATGGCCCAGACGGGTCAGTTGAATGCCACGAATATGGTCGATCGGCAGATTGGGAATGTTCACGTTCAGCACCGTGCGCGGTGGCAGGTCCAGCCCGGCATGGGCCTCGACCAGTTTGCGCGCGAAATGTACGGCTGTCGCCAGATTGTCCACCTGGCGCGAACACAGCGAGAACGCAAACGAAGGGCGCTCGAGAAAGCGCCCTTCGAGGGCGGCGGCCACCGTGCCGGAATACAGCACGTCATCGCCGAGGTTGGCGCCGAGGTTGATCCCGGAAACCACCATGTCCGGTTCGCGCTCCAGCAGGCCGTTGAGGCCCAGATGCACGCAGTCGGTCGGTGTTCCGTTGAGGCTGATGAAACCATTGGCCAGGTATTGCGGGTGCAGCGGACGGTCGAGCGTCAGCGAACTGCTGGCGCCGCTTTTGTCCTGCTCCGGGGCGATAACCACGCATTCGGTGTAATCCGCCAGCGCAGCATAAAGCGCGGCGAGACCGGGTGCGGTTACCCCATCGTCGTTAGAAATCAGAATACGCATGGGCTGTCCGTCTGCCCCACCGGCACCAGATCAACGAGTTCGCGCACCAATACGGTGGCGAAGCATCCGGCCGGGAGGACGAATTCCAGTTGCAGAATGTCAGGCTGGGGATAATGCCACGACAACCCGCCAATGGGCAGCCGCAGGATGCGACGTTCGTGGCTCATTCCGGCATTGATCAGCCAATCGCGCAGATCCGCCTCACGAGCAGCAATCCCCTGCTCCAGATCATGGACAGCGCCGGCGGCCGGTGAGTCACCTTCGCCCCACTGCGGGCCGGTCGGGTGCAGGTCGAGAATCGCCAGGCGCGGATCGTTGCATTCGGCCTCACCGGCCGGGAAAAAACTGCGGCTGTCGGTGAACGCCAGCAGATCGCCGACTTGCGCCTGCTGCCAGGTGCCATCGGCCACCCGCGCCGCCAGCACTTGATTGAACAGAAAACTGCGCGCCGTCGACAGCAGCCGCGAGCGCACATTGCGCTGCTCCGGCAATGCCTTGCGCGCCGCCCACGCACGCGCATCGACGACGTTGCCGCCGTCATGGCCGAAACGCTGGGCACCGAAATAATTGGGAATGCCTTGCCTGGCGATCCGTTGCAGACGCTGCTCGATTGCGTCCTTGTCGCCGGCGAACTGGGTCAGGCGCAAGGTGAAGCCGTTGGCCGAATGCGCGCCGCGTTGCAGCTTGCGTTTGTGGCGCGTGGTCTTGAGGATCTTCAGCGTGTCGTTTTCCGCCGCCGACAGATCCGGATCAGCCTTGCCCGGCAGTTGCACACTGAACCACTGACGGGTCAGCGCCTGACGATCCTTGAGCCCGGCATAACTGACGGTACGCAACGGCACGCCAGCTGCTTTGGCAATCCGCCGCGCTGCCTCTTCGGTGTTCAGACCGCGTTTTTCCACCCAGATCCACAGGTGTTCGCCATCGCCGCTGAACGGGATGTCGAGCACTTCATCGACCTGAAAATCTTCGGCGATGGCTTTCAGAACCGCAGTGCCGAGGGGTTCGCCATAGGCGCGCGGGCCGAGCAGTTGCAGTTCGTTCATGCGCGCAGCAACAAGGCAACGGAATGCACGGCAATGCCTTCTTCGCGACCGACAAAGCCGAGCTTTTCGGTGGTGGTAGCTTTCACGTTCACTTGATCCAGTTCAACTTGAAGATCGGCGGCGATCAACGCTCGCATCGCTTCGATATGCGGGGCCATTTTCGGTGCCTGGGCGACGATGGTGTTGTCGACGTTGCCGACTTTCCAGCCCTTGGCGTGGATCAGCGCAACCACATGACGCAGCAGCACGCGGCTGTCGGCGCCCTTGAATTGCGGGTCAGTGTCCGGAAAGTGTTTGCCGATATCACCCAGCGCGGCCGCGCCGAGCAAGGCATCGCTCAAGGCGTGCAGCAGGACGTCACCGTCGGAGTGAGCGAGCAGCCCGAAGCTGTGTGCAATGCGCACGCCGCCCAGAGTAATGAAATCGCCTTCAGCGAAACGGTGCACATCGTAGCCGTGGCCAATACGCATAAAAAAAACGCCCCGATTTTTGTCAGGGCGTGATTCTACCTGCATTAACCGCGCAGGGCGCGTGCGTGATGCTGCAAGTGGTCATCTATGAAGCTTGAGATGAAGAAATAGCTGTGGTCATAGCCCGGTTGCAGGCGCAACGTCAGCGGATGACCCGCTTGTTTTGCCGCTTGTTGCAGGGCCTGGGGCTTGAGCTGGTTTTCGAGGAAGTCGTCGCGATCACCCTGATCGACCAGTAACGGCAGTTTTTCGCCGGCCTCGGCAATCAGCGCGCAGGCATCCCATTCTTTCCACTTCGAACGGTCTTCACCCAGATAACGCGAGAACGCCTTCTGTCCCCATGGGCAATCCATCGGATTGTTGATCGGCGAAAACGCCGAGACCGACTGGTAACGCCCCGGATTGCGCAGCGCACAAACCAAAGCGCCGTGGCCGCCCATGGAATGGCCGCTGATGCTGCGTTTGTCCGACGCCGGGAAATGCGCTTCAACCAATGAAGGCAATTCCTGCACGACATAGTCATGCATCCGATAATGCCGCGACCACGGTTCCTGCGTGGCATTCAGGTAGAACCCGGCGCCGAGGCCGAAATCCCAGGCGCCATCCGGATCACCCGGCACATCCGGGCCGCGCGGACTGGTGTCCGGCGCGACGATGATCAGGCCGAGTTCGGCGGCCATGCGCATCGCACCGGCCTTTTGCATGAAGTTCTCGTCGGTGCAGGTCAGACCGGACAGCCAGTAAAGCACTGGCAACTTGCCGCCCTGCTCCGCTTGCGGCGGCAGGTACACGGCAAACACCATGTCGCAACCAAGCACATCGGAACGATGGCGATAGCGCTTGTGCCAGCCGCCAAAACTTTTCTGACAGGAGATGTTTTCCAGACTCATGTAAAGACTCCTACGCGACCCCGGTTACAAACCCTTCAAGGTCTGTAGCCGGGACGTCGCGAATGATCAGAAATGAATGACGGTGCGGATGCTCTTGCCTTCGTGCATCAGATCGAAGGCCTTGTTGATGTCTTCCAGACCCATGGTGTGGGTAATGAAGGTATCCAGCGGGATCTCGCCGCTTTGCGCCATGTCGACGTAGCTTGGCAACTCGGTACGGCCACGTACGCCGCCGAATGCCGAACCGCGCCAGACGCGCCCGGTCACCAATTGGAATGGACGGGTCGAAATTTCCTGACCGGCACCGGCCACGCCGATGATGACCGACTCGCCCCAGCCCTTGTGGCAGCACTCCAGCGCAGCGCGCATCAGTTGCACGTTGCCGATGCACTCGAAGGAGAAGTCGACGCCGCCGTCGGTCATGTCGACGATCACTTCCTGGATCGGACGATCGAAGTCTTTCGGATTGACGCAATCGGTGGCACCCAATTGCTTGGCGATTTCGAACTTGGCCGGGTTGATGTCGATGGCAATGATCCGCCCAGCCTTGGCTTTCACCGCACCAATGACGGCCGACAGACCGATGCCGCCCAGACCGAAAATCGCCACGGTGTCACCCGGCTTGACCTTGGCGGTGTTGATCACCGCACCGATACCGGTGGTCACGCCGCAACCGAGCAGGCAGACCTTTTCCAGTGGCGCATCCTTGGCGATTTTCGCCACGGAGATTTCCGGCAGTACGGTGTATTCCGAGAAGGTCGAAGTACCCATGTAGTGGAAAATCGTTTGGCCCTTGTAGGAAAAGCGCGAAGTACCGTCCGGCATCAAACCTTTGCCCTGAGTAGCGCGAATCGCCTGACACAGGTTGGTCTTGCCCGACTTACAGAATTTGCACTGGCCGCATTCCGGGGTGTAGAGCGGAATCACGTGGTCACCGACGGCGACCGAGGTAACGCCCTCGCCGATCGCTTCAACGATTGCGCCACCTTCGTGGCCAAGGATCGACGGGAAGATACCTTCCGGATCCGCACCGGACAGGGTGTAGGCGTCAGTGTGGCAAACCCCGGAAGCCACCACGCGCAGCAATACTTCACCGGCCTTGGGCATGGCCACATCGACTTCTACGATTTCCAGCGGCTTCTTGGCCTCGAAGGCAACGGCGGCGCGCGACTTGATCATGCTGACTCTCCAGTGAATCCATTGAATAAAAAAACCAGACCGGCAGTGTAGTACAGCGCGATCTGATGAATAATCCGGACCAAAGCAAAACATTATTGCCATACAGGGATAATCCCGATGTCGGAAAATCGCTGGGAAGGCATCGACGAGTTCGTCGCCGTTGCCGAATGCAGCCAATTCACCGCCGCAGCAGAGCGTCTTGGGGTTTCGTCCTCGCACATCAGTCGACAAATCGTACGACTGGAAGAGCGCTTGCAGACGCGTCTGCTCTATCGCAGTACCCGCCGCGTGACGTTGACCGAAGCCGGACAAACTTTTCTGCAGCATTGCCAACGCCTGCAGGACGGTCGCGAAGAAGCCCTGCGCGCGGTTGGCGACCTGACCAGCGAGCCCAAAGGCATGCTGCGCATGACCTGTGCCGTGGCCTATGGCGAGCGGTTCATCGTGCCGCTGGTGACACGTTTCATGGGGCAATATCCGCAATTGCGCGTCGACATCGAGTTAACCAACCGCCAGCTCGACCTGGTGCATGAGGGGCTGGATCTGGCGATCCGATTGGGCCGGTTACAGGATTCGCGATTGGTCGCCACTCGCCTGGCGCCGCGCCGGATGTATCTGTGCGCGTCTCCGTCCTACGTGGAACGGTATGGCCGCCCACACAGTTTGTCGGAACTGAGCCGCCACAATTGCCTGATCGGCAGCTCGGATCTGTGGCAACTGGAACAGAACGGGCGGGAATTTTCCCAACGTGTTCAGGGAAACTGGCGCTGCAACAGTGGGCAGGCGGTACTGGATGCGGCGCTGCAAGGGGTCGGCCTGTGTCAGTTGCCGGACTACTACGTGCTCGAGCATTTGCACAGCGGGGCACTGATTTCGTTGCTGGAGGCGCATCAGCCGCCGAATACGGCGGTGTGGGCGTTATATCCGCAGCAGCGGCATCTGTCGCCGAAGGTGCGCAAGCTAGTGGATTTCTTGAAGGAAGGGTTGGCCGAGCGGCCGGAGTATCGAATTTAAAAGCAAAAGATCGCAGCCTGCGGCAGCTCCTACAGGGAGTTCGCGGTTTCCCTGTAGGAGCTGCCGCAGGCTGCGATCCTTTGATCTTTCAGCGGCGGTTAGCCCAACGCTGACGCAACCACTCCAGATCTTCCGGCCGGGTGACCTTGAGGTTGTCCGCCCGCCCTTCGATCAAACGCGGTGCCAGACCAGCCCACTCCATCGCCGAGGCTTCATCGGTAATCACCGCATCCGCCACCAGACTGTCAGCCAACGCCCGATGCAGCGCACCGAGGCGGAACATCTGTGGTGTATAGGCTTGCCAGATCACGCTGCGATCCACGGTTTCCACCACACGACCGTGCTTGTCGACCCGCTTCAAGGTGTCACGCGCCGGCACGGCCAGCAGACCGCCGACGGCATCGTCCGCCAGCTCAGCCAGCAATTTGTCGAGATCGTCACGGCTCAGATTCGGGCGCGCGGCATCGTGCACCAGCACCCAGTCTTCATCGTCGGCACCTTGCGCATGCAAATGCAGCAAGGCATTGAGCACCGACCCGGAACGCTCCGCGCCGCCCTCGACCCGCTGAATCCGCGAGTCGTTGGCGCACGCAAGGTGCGGCCAATAAGGATCATCAACAGCCAGACTGACCACCAGCCCCTTGAGGCTTGGGTGATCGAGGAAACAGCCGAGGCTGTGTTCAAGAATTGTGCGCCCACCCAGTTGCAGGTATTGCTTGGGACGGTCCGCAGCCATTCGGGCACCGACGCCCGCGGCAGGAATCACGGCCCAGAAGGCCGGCAGGAAATCGATCATTGCGCGAGCTGGTAAAGGGTTTCACCGTCCTTGACCATGCCCAGCTCATGGCGAGCCCGCTCTTCAACGGTCTCCATGCCTTTTTTCAACTCGCTGACTTCAGCATCCATCACCCGATTGCGCTCCAGCAGGCCTTCGTTCTCGGCGTGCTGATCAGCAATCTGCTGCTTCAGCTCGGCGACCTGCGCCAGACTGCCATTGCCCACCCACAGGCGGTACTGCAGACCGGCCAGCAGCAAGAGCAAAACGAGAAACAACCAGTAAGGACTGCGCATCGAATATCAGGTATCCAGTGAAAAAAGACAGCCACGCAAAAACTTTGAAACGTCTGATAGCACGAAGCCTGGAAGATCCAGGCTTGTGCATATAAGGCATCAGATTAGTGGCAAATCCATCGCTGTCACGACTTTTCCGACACAATCCGGTGTCTTTTTACCATCTACAGCTTAACCGCGGAACTCGGCGCGACCGTTGTACTTGGCTTTGCCATTCAACTGCTCTTCGATACGCAGCAGTTGGTTGTACTTGGAAACGCGGTCGGAACGGCACAGCGAACCGGTCTTGATCTGGCCAGCCGAGGTGCCCACGGCCAGGTCGGCAATGGTCGA
Source organism: Pseudomonas sp. m6p (assembly GCF_055760375.1). Classification (NCBI taxonomy): domain Bacteria; kingdom Pseudomonadati; phylum Pseudomonadota; class Gammaproteobacteria; order Pseudomonadales; family Pseudomonadaceae; genus Pseudomonas; species Pseudomonas sp. m6p. The sequence continues at coordinate 469,272 of NZ_CM147084.1, read as the reverse complement.
ATCTTCGGTTTCGCCCGAACGGTGCGAGATCACGGCGGTGTAACCGGCGGCCTTGGCCATCTGGATGGCTTCCAGGGTTTCGGTCAGGGTGCCGATCTGGTTGAACTTGATCAGGATCGAGTTGGCGATCTTTTTATCGATGCCTTCTTTCAGGATCTTGGTGTTGGTCACGAACAGGTCGTCGCCGACCAGTTGGGTCTTCTCGCCAATCTTGTCGGTAAGGATCTTCCAGCCAGCCCAGTCGGACTCGTCCAGACCGTCTTCGATCGAGATGATCGGATAACGTTCGGTCAGGCCTTTCAGATAATCGGCGAAACCTTCAGCGGTGAACACCTGGCCTTCGCCGGACAGGTTGTACTTGCCGTCTTCGAAGAACTCGCTCGCGGCGCAGTCCAGCGCCAGGGTCACGTCGGTGCCCAGCTTGTAACCGGCGTTGGCCACGGCTTCGGAGATCACTTTCAACGCGTCTTCGTTGGACGCCAGGTTCGGTGCGAAACCGCCTTCGTCGCCAACGGCGGTGCTCAGGCCACGGGCCTTCAGCACGGCTTTGAGGTGATGGAAAATCTCGGTGCCCATGCGCAGACCTTCCGAGAAGGTCTTGGCGCCAACCGGCTGCACCATGAATTCCTGGATGTCGACGTTGTTATCGGCGTGCTCGCCACCGTTGATGATGTTCATCATCGGCACCGGCATCGAGTACACACCCGGGGTGCCGTTCAGGTTGGCGATGTGGGCGTACAGCGGCAGGTCCTGGTCCTGTGCAGCCGCCTTGGCCGCAGCCAGGGACACCGCGAGGATGGCGTTGGCGCCCAGGGTTGCCTTGTTTTCGGTACCGTCGAGCTTGATCATCGCGTGGTCGAGGGCTTTCTGGTCGCTTGGGTCAGTGCCCAGCAGCAGATCGCGGATCGGACCGTTGATGTTGGCTACCGCCTTGAGCACACCCTTGCCCAGGTAACGGCTCTTGTCGCCATCACGCAGCTCGAGCGCTTCACGCGAGCCAGTGGATGCACCGGACGGCGCGCAAGCGCTGCCGATGATGCCGTTGTCGAGAAGCACGTCCGCTTCCACGGTGGGATTGCCACGGGAGTCGAGGACTTCACGACCTTTGATGTCGACGATTTTTGCCATTGTTGTAAACACTCCAAAGTTGACGAAAACGACGCAGCTAGAGGAAATCTTTTTACCGTCGGCAAGTGGTGTGCAGCGGGCAGCTTGCAGACGACAACGCACATGCCCGAGGGCATGTGCGACAAATCGTGCGGTACTTTACCGGAGAATTGAGGTTTACGCGGTTTCTACCGTCGGAAAACTCTTCACCAGTTCGTCCAGGGCTTTGAGCTGGGCCAGGAATGGCTCCAGTTTGTCCAGACGCAAGGCGCAAGGGCCGTCGCATTTGGCGTTGTCCGGATCCGGATGCGCTTCAAGGAACAGACCGGCCAGCGACTGGCTCATGCCTGCCTTGGCCAGATCGGTGACCTGGGCGCGGCGACCGCCGGCGGAGTCGGAACGACCGCCAGGCATTTGCAACGAGTGGGTCACGTCGAAGAATACCGGGTATTCGAACTGCTTCATGATGCCGAAGCCGAGCATGTCGACCACGAGGTTGTTGTAGCCGAAGCTCGAACCACGCTCGCAGAGGATCAATTGATCGTTACCCGCTTCTACGCACTTGTTCAGGATGTGTTTCATTTCCTGAGGGGCGAGGAACTGGGCTTTCTTGATGTTGATCACCGCGTTAGTCTTGGCCATCGCGACGACCAGATCGGTCTGACGCGACAGGAAGGCCGGCAGCTGGATGATGTCGCAGACTTCAGCGACGACCGCGGCCTGATCAGGCTCGTGGACGTCGGTGATGATCGGCACGCCGAAGGCTTGCTTGATGTCCTGGAAGATGCGCATGCCTTCTTCCAGGCCAGGGCCGCGATACGAGGTCACAGAAGAGCGGTTAGCCTTGTCGAAGCTGGCCTTGAACACGTAAGGGATACCGAGTTTCTCGGTGACCTTCACGTACTCCTCGCAAACCTGCATGGCCATGTCGCGGCTTTCCAGCACGTTCATGCCGCCGAACAGCACCATGGGTTTGTCGTTGGCAATCTCGATGTCGCCGACGCGGATGATCTTCTGTGCCATCGGGTTACGCCTTCTTCTGGTGTTGAGCCAACGCTGCTTTTACGAAACCGCTGAACAGCGGGTGACCGTCACGAGGCGTCGAGGTGAACTCCGGGTGGAACTGGCAAGCGACGAACCATGGATGATCCGGCGCTTCGACCACTTCAACCAGCGCGGCGTCAGCGGAGCGACCGGAGATTTTCAGGCCGGCTTCGATGATCTGTGGCAGCAGGTTGTTGTTCACTTCGTAGCGGTGACGGTGACGTTCAACGATCACGTCCTTGCCATAGCAATCGTGCACCTTGGAGCCGGCCTCGAGCAGGCATTCCTGAGCGCCGAGGCGCATGGTGCCGCCCAGATCGGACGCTTCGGTACGCACCTCAACCGCGCCGGTGGCATCTTCCCACTCGGTGATCAGGCCCACGACCGGATGGCCGCTGGCGCGATCGAACTCGGTGGAGTTGGCGTCTTTCCAGCCCAGCACGTTACGGGCGAACTCGATGACCGCCACTTGCATGCCCAGGCAGATGCCCAGGTACGGAACCTTGTTCTCACGAGCGTACTGAACGGCCGTGATCTTGCCTTCCACGCCGCGCAGACCGAAGCCGCCCGGTACGAGGATCGCGTCAACGCCTTCGAGCAGCGCAGTGCCCTGGTTCTCGATGTCTTCGGAATCGATGTAACGCAGGTTGACCTTGGTACGGTTGGTGATGCCGGCGTGACTCATCGCTTCGATCAGCGACTTGTAGGCGTCCAGCAGTTCCATGTACTTGCCGACCATTGCGATGGTCACTTCGTGCTCTGGATTGAGCTTGGCATCGACAACCTTTTCCCACTCGGACAGGTCGGCGCCGTTACATTGCAGGCCGAAACGCTCGACGACGAAATCGTCCAGACCCTGGGCGTGCAGCACGGCCGGGATCTTGTAGATGGTATCGACGTCTTCCAGGGAGATCACCGCACGTTCTTCAACGTTGGTGAACAGCGCGATCTTGCGACGCGACGACACATCCACCGGATGGTCGGAGCGGCAGATCAGCACGTCAGGCTGCAGGCCGATCGAACGCAGCTCTTTAACCGAGTGCTGGGTTGGCTTGGTTTTGGTCTCGCCAGCGGTGGCGATGTACGGAACCAGGGTCAGGTGCATCAGCATCGCGCGCTTGGAACCGACTTCCACACGCAGTTGACGGATGGCTTCGAGGAACGGTTGCGATTCGATGTCGCCAACGGTACCGCCGATTTCCACCAGGGCCACATCGGCATCGCCGGCACCCTTGATGATGCGACGCTTGATTTCGTCGGTGATGTGCGGAATCACCTGGATGGTTGCACCCAGGTAATCACCACGGCGCTCTTTGCGCAGCACGTGCTCGTAAACACGGCCGGTGGTGAAGTTGTTGTTCTGGGTCATGGTCGTGCGGATGAACCGCTCGTAATGGCCCAGGTCCAGGTCGGTCTCGGCGCCGTCGTGGGTGACGAACACTTCACCGTGCTGGAACGGGCTCATGGTGCCCGGGTCGACGTTGATGTACGGATCCAGCTTAAGCATGGTGACCTTAAGCCCCCGCGCCTCCAGGATGGCCGCCAATGAAGCCGAGGCAATGCCTTTCCCCAATGAAGAAACAACACCGCCCGTGACGAATATGTAGCGCGTCATGAAAAACCCTAGAAGTCTGCGTTAAAGCGGTACGAGCCGCCGGGGAAAGCGAAGGAAGGCCGAAGCCCCCGATCACCTGCATTAATCACAGTGCACCTTTCAAAAAAACCGCCGCGTTGGGACAGACCGGCAGATGAAACACCGGTACGTTGCTCGCTACACATTTTTTGGAATCGCCCAGCAAAGACTGCTTGGTAATCGGCAACTCCTGCAATTCAGGCGAATCCACAGAAGTTGTATCAAGAAGGGAGCGTAGTCTACCGGAATGCCCCTTTCATCTCAAACCTTGATCTTCGTCTGTTGGCTGCCAATGCAATTTCCAGCCGTCCAGCCCCTGCCCGTCAAGGCCCGGCAGGTTCGCCACGGCGAGCAATTCTGCGCCGCGAAACAGCAGCGGCAATCTGCCACGGAGGAAGCCCGGCACTGCGCGCTCATTGAGCAGGCGCTTGAGATCGCGGTGCCCGCGATCGGCCAGGTGCATGACTTCGCCGCCCTGTCGATAGCCAATCCGCAGCGGCCCGATGGGAGTCTGCCCGCTGAACATGACACGCCCGTTATTCGCCAAGGGTAGCGGCATCGATGGGTCATGCCAGTCAACGCTGACCGCTGGCGCACGCAGCCAGTCGCCGTTCAACCACCATAACCGACCAGCGCTACGATGCAGTTCGCCATCGGCCAGACGCCAGACCGGGGATGCATCATTGGCAGCGCCGCACAGGTTGTCCCAACCCGACCAATGGTCAGTATCGGGCAGCCGGGTCAGCGGTTCGAGCCAGTGGCTGAGTGCATTGCGCTGACGAGCGGCGGACAAATTCGCCAGCGGCACCAACTCCAGCGACGGCAGGTCCAGCCATGGAAACCCGCTCGGCGTGGCGGCTTGTGCCAGATCGAGCTGCGCCAGCTCATCGAGCAGGCCTTGCGCCTCACGCAGGTGCGCCGCGCTGCGCGCCATGCTCGCCTGCGCTTGCGGCCAGCGCGCGGTGAGCAGCGGCAGCACCTGATGACGCAAGTAGTTGCGGGAGAACTGCCGGTCTTCGTTTGACGGGTCTTCGATCCAGTGCAACTGATGCGCACGGGCGTACGCCTCAAGCTCGGCACGCGTGACATCGAGAAGAGGCCGCAACAGCGTGCCCTGCCCCAACGGCCGCTGCGCCGGCATCGCCGAAAGTCCGCGAACGCCGGCACCGCGCATCAGGCGAAACAGCAGGGTTTCCGCCTGATCATCACGGTGCTGCGCGGTCAGCAGCACGTCATCCGCTTCGGTCAGCGACATGAACGCCGCGTAACGCGCCTCCCGCGCCGCCCTTTCAAGACTGGCGCCGGGCTGCACCATCACTCGCATCACGTGCAGCGGCACACCCAGCGCATCGCAGACCGACTGACAATGCGCCGGCCACGCATCAGCCGCAGCCTGGAGGCCATGGTGGATATGGATGGCGCTGAGCGCCGGCAGGGAATGGTGTTGGGCGAGATGGGCCAGCAGATGCAGCAGGACGGTGGAATCGAGACCACCGGAGAAGGAGATACGCCAGTGAGCGGCATTGCGCCAAGGCTCAAGGCTCGACATAAGTCGCGACGGCAAATCACTCTTCGAAGAATTCATAGAGAGGGTCGCTTAATAAAGAACCCTGTAGGAGCTGCCGCAGGCTGCGATCTTTTGATCTTGATACAGCAAAATCAAAAGATCGCAGCCTGCGGCAGCTCCTACAGGGGTACTGCGCAGTCGAGTTAGAGACCGTAGCTCATCAGACGATCGTAACGACGCTTGAGCAGCGCTTCGTTGTCGAACTTCTTCAGCATCGCCAGTTGCGAGCTCAGTTCGGCACGGATCGACGCAGCGGCAGCGGCCGGATCACGATGGGCGCCGCCCAGTGGCTCGCCGATCACCTTGTCGACGATACCCAGACCTTTCAGGCGCTCGGCGGTGATGCCCATCGCCTCGGCAGCGTCCGGCGCTTTTTCGGCGGTTTTCCACAGGATCGAAGCGCAACCTTCCGGCGAGATCACCGCGTAGGTCGAGTACTGCAGCATGTTCAACTGATCGCAGACACCGATCGCCAACGCACCGCCGGAACCACCTTCACCGATCACGGTGGCGATGATCGGGGTTTTCAGGCGCGCCATCACGCGCAGGTTCCAGGCGATGGCCTCGCTCTGGTTGCGCTCTTCGGCGTCAATACCCGGGTAGGCGCCCGGGGTGTCGATGAAGGTCAGGATCGGCATCTTGAAACGCTCGGCCATTTCCATCAGACGGCAAGCCTTGCGGTAGCCTTCCGGACGCGGCATACCGAAGTTGCGGCGTACCTTCTCGCGCACTTCGCGCCCCTTCTGGTGACCGATGACCATCACTGGCTGGTCTTCCAGACGGGCCACGCCACCCACAATGGCGGCGTCGTCGGAGAAGTGACGGTCACCGTGCAGTTCGTCGAACTCGGTGAAGATGTGCTCGATGTAATCAAGGGTGTACGGGCGTTTCGGGTGGCGCGCCAGGCGAGCGATCTGCCAGCTGGTCAGCTTGCCGAAGATGTCTTCGGTCAGCGTGCGGCTCTTGTCCTGCAGGCGGGAGATCTCATCGCCGATATTCAGCGAATTGTCATTACCGACCAAGCGCAACTCTTCGATCTTGGCTTGCAGGTCGGCGATCGGCTGTTCGAAATCTAGAAAATTCGGGTTCATAGGCGTCCGTCTTGGGTCGTGTCCCAAATGAGCTTGGGCCGGCCGGTTGTCTATTCGCGCCCTACCTTAAGGGAGAGGCGCGCTGAGGTCGAGATTAAAAATTCAGGTTGTGGGCAAGCGCAATGATGGCACTTGCCGGTCAACGGTATTGGAGGAAGACGTTGTCTCGCCCGAACTGGTCACGCAGGGCTTGAATCAACGCATCTGCCGGGTCGATTCGCCAGGTCTCGCCGAACTGCAGCAAGGTCTTCGCATCCGGACTGGTGTACTCCATGGTGATCGGGCACGCCCCGCGGTGACGCTTGAGCAGTTCACCCAACCAGCGTAGCTGATCGCCTTTCAAATCCTGAGTGTGCAGCTTCAGGCGCAGGCTTTCGGCCAGATTGGTCCGTGCATCCTCCATGCTCATCACCCGCTTGACCCGCAGGCGCAGGCCGCCGGAGAAATCGTCGTTGCTGACTTCGCCTTCGACCACCACCATCGCGTCGGTCTGCAACAGCGACTGCGCAGAATGGAACGCATCGGCAAACAACGAGGCCTCGATCCGTCCCGAGCGGTCATCGAGGGTGATGAAGCCCATCTTGTCGCCCTTTTTGTTCTTCATAACGCGCAGGGCAATGATCATCCCGGCCACGGTTTGCGTGTCGCGTGCCGGTTTCAGGTCGATGATGCGCTGACGGGCGAAGCGGCGAATCTCGCCTTCATATTCGTCGATCGGGTGACCGGTGAGGTACAGGCCCAGGGTGTCCTTCTCACCCTTGAGGCGTTCCTTGAGGGTCAACTCCTTGGCCCTGCGGTGCGTCGCGTAGACGTCGGCATCTTCCTCGACGAACAGCCCGCCGAACAGGTCGGCATGACCGCTGTCGCGGGTGCGCGCAGTCTGCTCGGCCGACTTGATTGCCTCTTCCATCGCCGCCAGCAGCACGGCGCGGTTGCGGTCGATGTTGGCCTGATAAGCCTTTTGTTCATCGTGGAAGTACGGGCCGAGACGATCCAGCGCACCGCTGCGGATCAAACCGTCCAGCGTGCGTTTGTTGATGCGCTTGAGGTCGACCCGGGCACAGAAGTCGAACAGATCCTTGAAGGGACCGGCCTGACGGGCCTCGGTGATCGCTTCCACCGGGCCTTCACCGACACCTTTGATCGCGCCCAGACCGTATACGATGCGGCCTTCGTCGTTCACCGTGAACTTGAACTCCGAAGTGTTCACGTCCGGCGCGTCGAGGCGCAGCTTCATCGTGCGCACTTCCTCGATCAAGGTCACGACCTTGTCGGTGTTGTGCATATCCGCCGAAAGCACCGCCGCCATGAACGGCGCCGGGTAATGGGCTTTCAGCCAGGCAGTCTGGTACGACACCAGGCCGTAAGCGGCGGAGTGGGACTTGTTGAAGCCGTAACCGGCGAATTTCTCCACCAGGTCAAAAATGTTACCGGCAAGATCCGCATCGATATTGTTCGACGCACAACCTTCAATGAAACCGCCGCGCTGCTTGGCCATTTCCTCGGGTTTCTTCTTACCCATCGCCCGACGCAGCATGTCCGCACCACCGAGGGTGTAACCGGCCATGACCTGGGCGATCTGCATCACCTGTTCCTGATACAGGATGATGCCGTACGTCGGCGCCAGTACCGGTTGCAGGCCTTCATACTGGTAATCCGGGTGCGGATAAGCCAATTCGGCGCGACCGTGCTTACGGTTGATGAAGTCATCCACCATGCCCGATTGCAGTGGGCCCGGACGGAACAGGGCCACCAGTGCGATCAAGTCTTCGAGGCAGTCAGGCTTGAGCTTTTTGATCAGCTCTTTCATGCCCCGGGATTCGAGCTGGAACACCGCGGTGGTTTCAGCTTTTTGCAGCAACTGATAAGTCGGTTTGTCATCCAGCGGGATGAACGCGATGTCCAGCGGCGGCTCGTTGACCTTGGCGCGGTCGCGGTTGATGGTTTTCAGCGCCCAGTCGATGATCGTCAGAGTCCGCAAGCCGAGGAAGTCGAACTTCACCAGACCGGCCGCCTCGACGTCGTCCTTGTCGAACTGGGTCACCAGGCCATCGCCGGCCTCGTCGCAATAGATCGGCGAGAAATCGGTCAGCTTGGTCGGGGCGATTACCACACCACCGGCGTGTTTGCCGACGTTACGCACCACGCCCTCAAGCTTGCGCGCCATCTCCCAGATTTCCGCCGCTTCCTCATCGACCTTGATGAAGTCGCGCAGGATCTCTTCCTGCTCGTAGGCTTTTTCCAGGGTCATGCCGACTTCGAACGGAATCATCTTCGACAGACGATCCGCCAGGCCGAATGACTTGCCCTGGGCTCGCGCCACGTCGCGCACCACCGCCTTGGCGGCCATGGAACCGAAGGTGATGATCTGGCTTACAGCGTTGCGGCCATATTTTTCGGCCACGTAATCAATGACCCGGTCGCGACCGTCCATGCAGAAGTCGACGTCGAAGTCGGGCATCGAGACCCGTTCCGGGTTAAGGAAACGTTCGAACAGCAGATCGTATTCCAGCGGGTCGAGGTCGGTGATCTTCTGCACATAGGCCACCAGCGATCCGGCACCCGACCCACGGCCCGGGCCCACCGGCACGCCGTTGTTCTTGGCCCACTGGATAAAGTCCATCACGATCAGGAAGTAACCGGGGAAGCCCATCTGGATGATGATATCCAGCTCGAAATTCAGCCGGTCGACGTAGACCTGACGCTTGGCCTCATAGTCTTCGGTGGTGTCCTTGGGCAGCAATACGCTGAGGCGGTCTTCCAGACCATCGAACGACACCTTGCGGAAGTATTCATCGATGGTCATGCCATCAGGAATCGGGTAGTCAGGCAGGAAGTGCTTGCCCAGCTTCACGTCGATGTTGCAACGCTTGGCAATCTCGACGGTGTTTTCGATCGCGTCGGGAATGTCACTGAACAGCTCGGCCATTTCCTCGGCGCTTTTCAGGTACTGCTGATCGCTGTAATTCTTCGAGCGCCGCGGATCGTCGAGGGCGCGGCCCTCACCGATGCACACGCGGGTTTCGTGGGCAGCAAAGTCTTCCTGCTTGATGAAGCGCACATCGTTGGTCGCCACCAGCGGAGCGCCGAGCTTGTCGGCCAGGGCCACGGCGCCGTGCAATTGCTCTTCGTCGTTGGGGCGATTGGTGCGCTGGATTTCCAGATAGAAACGGTCAGGGAACACCGCCATCCACTCGCGCGCCAAGGTTTCGGCTTCGGCCGGGTTACCGCCAATCATGGCCATGCCGATCTCGCCTTCCTTCGCGGCGGACAGCATGATCAGGCCTTCGTTGGCCTCGGCGACCCATTCGCGCTCGATGATGATCATGCCGTTACGCTGGCCGTCGATGAAGCCGCGCGAGATCAGCTCGGTGAGATTGCGATAACCCTTGGCGTTCATCACCAACAGACTGATCCGGCTCAATGGCCCGTCCGGATCCTTGTTCGACAGCCACAGGTCGGCGCCGCAGATCGGCTTGATGCCGGCGCCCATGGCGTTTTTATAGAATTTGACCAGGGAACACATGTTGTTCTGATCGGTGACCGCCACGGCCGGCATGTTCATGCCGGTCAGCGCCTTGACCAGTGGCTTGATCCGCACCAGCCCGTCGACCAGGGAGTATTCAGTGTGCAGGCGTAGATGAACGAATGAAGCCGGCATAGTGATCCTGTCCAGTTACATAGAGACAACAAGGCCCGGATTGTACCGGGCCTCGAACAAAACATCAGCCTTGCGCCTAAACCTGCGTCAGACCTTCCAGCGCCTCGTAAGCCTGACGCACCGGGGCGAACGAGCGCCGGTGAATCGGGGTCGGGCCAAGCCGTGCCAACGCTTCCAGATGAACGGGCGTCGGGTAGCCTTTATGGCCGCCGATGCCGTACCCCGGGTAGATCAATTCGAATGCCGCCATTTCCCGGTCGCGGCTGACTTTGGCCAGAATCGACGCGGCAGCGATGGCCGGCACCTTGCCGTCGCCCTGCACCACCGCTTCGGCGCGCATCGGCAGTTTCGGGCAGCGGTTGCCGTCGATCATCGCCAGTTTCGGCTGCACATGCAGCCCGGCCACCGCGCGTTGCATGGCGAGCATGGTCGCGTGCAGGATGTTCAGCTCGTCGATTTCCTCGACTTCGGCGCGGGCGATGCACCAGCTCAGGGATTTCTCGATGATCTCGTCGTAAAGCTTCTCGCGCCGGGCTTCGGTGAGCTTCTTCGAGTCGTTGAGACCGAGGATCGGCCGGTTTGGATCGAGGATCACCGCAGCCGTCACCACCGCGCCGCACAACGGGCCGCGACCGACTTCGTCGACACCGGCCACCAGTTCTTCGACTTCGGCGACCAGGGTGAAATCCAGGCCCATCTGCATCGTCTTGCTCATTGTTTCTGACCGATCAGGTTGAGGACGGCATCCGCCGCCTGATTGGAAGCGTCCCGCCGCAACGTGCGGTGGATCTCGTCGAAGCCTCGGGTCTGTTCTTCGCCGCCGTCGATCAGCGGCGACAGGGTCTGGGCCAGCGCCTCGACCGTCGCATCATCCTGCAACAACTCTGGCACCAACAAACGCTGGGCCAACAGGTTGGGCAAGGACACGTACGGGCTCTTGACCATGCGCTTGAGAATCCAGAAGGTCAGCGGCGCCAAGCGATACGCAACGACCATTGGTCGCTTGTACAGCAACGCCTCAAGCGTCGCCGTGCCCGAAGCGATCAGCACCGCGTTGCACGCCGCGAGGGCCAGGTGCGATTTGCCATCGAGCAAGGTGACCGGCAAGTCGCGACCAACCAGCAGCTCTTCGAGCTGAGCGCGACGCTCGGCATTGGCGCACGGGATGACGAAACGCAACCCCGGGCGCATGGCCCGCAGACGCTCGGCCGTATCAAGGAACAGCGCACCGAGACGACCGACTTCGCCACCGCGACTGCCGGGCATCAACGCCACCAGCGGCCCGTCGGGCAAGCCGAGTTCGTCACGCGCAGCGGCGCGATCGGCCTGCAACGGAATGGTATCGGCCAGCGTATGACCGACGAACCGCACCGGCACGCCCTTCTCTTCGTAAAATTTTGCTTCGAACGGCAACAGGGTGAGCATCAGATCGCAGCCTTCGCGAATCTTCAGCACACGCTTTTGGCGCCACGCCCACACCGACGGGCTGACGTAGTGCACGGTCTTGATCCCGGCCTGACGCAGCTTGAGTTCGATATTGAGGTTGAAATCCGGGGCATCAATGCCGATGAACACGTCCGGCTTCTCGGCGATCAGCGTGGCGATCAGGTCCTTGCGGCGTTTGAGCAACTCGCGCAGCCGCCCGAGCACCTCCACGAGCCCCATGACCGACAGGCGCTCCATGGGGAAATACGACGTCAGGCCTTCGGCCTGCATCAACGGACCGCCGACACCGATGAACTCGACTGCCGGATGTTGCGCCTTGAGGGCGCGCATGAGGCCGGCGCCCAGAATGTCGCCGGAAGCTTCGCCCGCCACCAGCGCAATACGCAGATTGGCCATGATCAGCGGGTGATGCCGCGAGTCGAGGACTGGATCGAATCACGGAACAGCGCGACTTCCGGGAATTGCGCAGCAGGTTCGACCAGTTCGGCCAGCGCTTGCTCCACGGTCAGCCCCTGGCGATACACCGTTTTATAGGCGCGGCGCAGCGCATGAATCGCGTCTTCACTGAAACCGCGGCGGCGCATGCCTTCGAAATTCATGCTGCGCGCTTCGGCGGGGTTGCCGAATACGGTGACGAACGCCGGAACGTCCTTGCCGATGGCAGTGCCCATGCCGGAGAAGCTGTGCGCGCCGATATGGCAATACTGATGAACCAGGGTGAACCCGGACAGGATCGCCCAGTCGTCAACGTGCACATGCCCGGCCAACGCGGTGTTGTTGACCAGAATGCAGTGGTTGCCGATGACGCTGTCATGCCCGATGTGGGCGTAGGCCATGATCAGGTTGTGATCGCCCAGCGTGGTTTCCGAGCGGTCCTGCACGGTGCCACGGTGAATGGTCACGCCTTCGCGGATGACGTTGTGGTCACCGATCACCAGACGGGTTTCTTCACCTTTGTACTTCAGATCGGGCGTGTCTTCGCCTACCGAGGAAAACTGGTAGATGCGGTTGTGCTTGCCGATGCGGGTCGGGCCTTTGAGGACCACGTGCGGCCCGATCACAGTACCCTCGCCGATTTCCACACCTGCGCCGATGATCGACCACGGGCCGACCTCGACGCCGTCAGCCAGAATGGCCGACGGATCGATGATTGCACGAGGGTCAATCAAACTCATAGCTTGCGTTCCGCACAGATGATTTCCGCCGAGCAGACCGGCTTGCCGTCGACCGAAGCCTGGCATTCGAATTTCCAGATCTGACGCTTGCAGCTGATGAACTTGGCTTCAAGGATCAACTGGTCGCCCGGCAGCACTGGCTGGCGGAAACGCAGTTTGTCGGAACCGACGAAGTAGTACAGGGTGCCGTCGGCCGGTTTTACGTCAAGCATTTTGAAACCGAGGATCCCGGCAGCCTGGGCCATCGCTTCGATGATCAGTACGCCCGGCATGATCGGGTGCGCCGGGAAGTGGCCGTTGAAGAATGGCTCATTGATGCTGACATTCTTGTAGGCGCGAATGCGCTTGCCTTCAGTGTCCAGTTCCACCACCCGGTCCACCAGAAGGAACGGGTAACGGTGAGGCAGGTATTCGCGAATCTCGTTGATGTCCATCATTTCGGGGGGAAGCCTATGTAAAGATTGGGAGCGCGACTGACGCGCACTCCTCTAGCAAATCAAGGAGGCAGTCTAGAGGCTGTGCACACTTGATATGGAAATGGTATCAGCCATCAGATGAAGCATTGCTGCCGGGGGTCACTTCCCCGACGCGCTTTTCCAGCTGCTTCAAACGTCGCGCGAGGTCATCGAGCTGACGGATGCGGGCCGCGCTTTTGCGCCATTCGGCCGCCGGTTGCATGGCTGTGCCGGACGAATAGGCACCCGGCTCGGTAATCGAGTGGGTCACCATGGTCATCCCGGTCAGGAAAACGTTGTCGCAAATATCGATGTGCCCAACCAGGCCGACACCACCGGCGAGCATGCAATGCTTGCCGATTTTGGTGCTGCCGGAGATACCGACACACGCCGCCATGGCGGTGTGATCACCGACCTGAACGTTGTGCGCGATCTGGATCTGGTTGTCGAGCTTCACGCCGTTGCCGATCACGGTATCTGCCAGCGCACCACGGTCGATGGCGGTGTTCACGCCGATCTCGACATCGTCGCCGATGGTCACGCCACCGATCTGGGCGATCTTCTGCCAGATACCTTTCTCGTTGGCAAAACCGAAACCTTCACCACCGAGCACGGCACCGGACTGGATCACTACGCGCTTGCCGATGCGCACGTCGTGGTACAGCGTCACCCGCGGAGCGAGCCAGCCGCCCTCACCGATTTCACTGCGGGCACCGATGACGCAATGGGCGCCCAACGTGACCTGCGCACCGATGCGCGCACCCGCCTCGATCACCACGAACGGGCCAATGCTGGCGCTTGGATCAACCACTGCATCCGGCGCAATCACCGCTGTGGGATGAACACCCGCAGTGGCTTTCGGTTTCGGATCGAACAGGTGCGAGATGCGTGCATAAGCCAGGTAAGGATCCGGCACCACCAGTGCGTGACCGGCAAAACCGTCGGCATCAGCCTCCTTGAGCAATAGCGCAGCCGCCTGGGAACTTGCCAGGTATTTGCGATATTGAGGATTTGCCAGAAAGCTCAACTGAGCTGGGCCAGCCTCCTGCAAGGTGGCTAGCCCAGTAATTTGCGTCTCGGGGTCGCCACGCAGGGTGGCGCCGAGGAACTCGGCCAACTGGCCGAGCTTGATAGTCACGGTCATGGGTTACTTCAGCTGATTCATGCGCTCGATAACCTGGCGCGTGATGTCGTACTGAGGTTTGACATCGATCACTGCGCCACGCTCGAACACCAGGTCAAAACCACCTTTCTTGATGACTTCTTCCACTGCGCTATCCAGTTTCGGCTTCAGTTGCTTGAGCATTTCGCGGTCGGCAACTGCCTTGGCTTCGTTCAGTTCCTTGGACTGGAACTGGAAGTCACGGGCCTTTTGCTTGAACTCAAGCTCCAGACGCTCACGCTCGCCCTGCTGCATCTTGTCGCCGCCGGCCATCAGACGGTCCTGAATGCCTTTGGCGCTGCTTTCCAGCGTCTTGAGCTTGGTCAGTTGCGGACCGAACTTCTTCTCGGCATCCACCGCGTATTTCTTGGCCGCATCGGACTCCAGCAATGCCATCTGATAGTTCAGAACGGCGATTTTCATGTCGGCGAACGCCGGGCCTGCCACCAGTACGGAGGCCAGGAGAACCAATTGAGTCAACTTACGCACGATGCACTCCTACAAAATCCATTGTCGTTATCTTGGGTCAGACGCTTAGAACGTCTGGCCGAGGGAGAATTGGAACACTTGAGTTTCAGCGTTATCCGGTTTCTTGACCGGCATCGCCAGAGCAAAACTCAGAGGACCCAGTGCGGTGACCCAGGTCACACCCACACCAACGGAACTGGCCATATTGCTCAGGCTGATGTCGTTGCACTTGGTGTTGGACGTCGAGCCATTTGCGTTGGTGGTGTCCTTGCACTGCGAATCGAAAACGTTACCCACGTCCCAGAATACCGAGGTACGCAAGGAGCGTTGATCCTTGACGAACGGCAGCGGGAACAGAACCTCGGCACCGCCCTGGATCAGGACGTTACCACCGAACGGCAGCGGATCCTGGTCAGGGTCAATCGAAGTGCCCGGGTTGGTACCACGACTCGGCGTACTACGAGGACCCAGCGTGCTGTCCTTGAAACCGCGAACCGAGTTGAAACCACCAGCATAGTAGTTTTCATAGAACGGCAAGCCATCGGTCGAACCATAGCCGTCGCCATAACCCAGCTCGGTGTGCAGACGCAGGGTGTAGTTCTCGGTGATCGGCTGGAACAGCTGACCACGGTAGTCGAGTTTGTAGAACGACAGGTCGCTGCCTGGGATCGTGGTTTCCAGTGTCAGGCTCTGGGAACGGCCACGGGTCGGCAATACACCCTTGTTCAGGGTCGACTCGGACCAGCCGGCCGACGCCTTGAAGTTCAGGTACTGATCGCCTTCCTTGTTCACGAAGTCGAAGATCTCGTCAACGGTATACTGACCGGTCTTGATCTTGTCCTGCTGTGCGGACAGACCGAAGGTCAGACGCGAAGTCTCGCTGATCGGATAGCCAACGTTGACGCCGGCACCCAGGCTGTCTACCGCATAGCTGGCTACATCGATGTTGAGATCTTTGTAGTCGGTGGTGCGATAGAACGCGTTGTAACCCAGGCTCACGCCATCGGCGGTCCAGTAGGGGTCAACGTAGCCGAAGTTGTAGCGGCTCTGGTATTCGCTGCGAGTCAGGCCCACGCTCACACGGTTACCGGTACCCAGGAAGTTGTTCTGGGTGATCGAACCACCGAGGATCAGACCGGCGCTCTGGGCGAAACCAACGCTGGCGGTGATCGAACCGGAAGCTTGTTCTTCAACGGCGTAGTTCACGTCCACCTGGTCGTCGACACCCGGTACAGCCGGCGTCTCGACGTTCACTTCCTTGAAGAAGCCCAGACGTTCAAGACGGGTCTTGGACTGGTCGATCAGGTAGGTCGAAGCCCAGCCACCTTCCATCTGACGCATTTCACGACGCAGCACTTCGTCTTCGGACTTGGTGTTGCCACGGAAATTGATACGGTTGACGTAGGCACGCTTGCCCGGATCGACGGCGAACAGGATGTCCACGGTGTGATCGTCGTCATGCGGCTGAGGAACGCCATTGACGTTGGCGAAGGTGTAGCCCTCGTTACCCAGGCGACGAGTGATCAGTTCGGAAGTGGTGGTCATCAGCTTGCGCGAGAACACCTGGCCTTTCTGCACCAGCAACAGCGACTTGACCTGGTCTTCAGGGACTTTCAGGTCACCGCTGAGCTTGACGTCACGTACGGTGTACTTCTCGCCTTCGGTGATGTTGACGGTGATGTAGACGTGCTTCTTGTCCGGGGTGATGGACACCTGGGTCGAAGCGATATCCATGTTGATGTAACCACGGTCCAGGTAGTAGGAACGCAGACGCTCCAGGTCACCGGACAGCTTTTCACGGGCGTACTTGTCATCGTTCTTGAAGAACGACAGCCAGTTGGTGGTTTTCAGCTCGAACAGGTCGATCAGGTCGTCATCAGGGAAGACCGTGTTACCCACCACGTTGATGTGCTGGATCGCGGCCACGGTGCCTTCGTTGATCTTCACTTTCAGCGCCACGCGGTTGCGCGGCTGCGAGACCACTTCGGTATCGACGGTCGCCGAGTAACGGCCCTGGGCAACGTACTGACGCTGCAGCTCGTTACGGACACCTTCGAGGGTGGCGCGCTGGAAGATTTCACCTTCGGACAGACCGGACTGCTTCAGGCCTTTCATCAGGTCTTCGGTAGAGATCGCCTTGTTGCCCTCGATCTCGATACTGGCAACCGACGGACGTTCGACGACCGTGATCACCAGAACGTTGCCTTCGCGGCCCAGCTGGATATCTTGAAAGAAACCGGTTTTGAACAACGCACGAGTGGATTCCACCAGGCGACGATCATCCGCCTGCTCGCCGACGTTCAACGGCAAGGCACCAAAGACGCTACCCGCGGAGACCCGCTGGAGGCCATTGACGCGAATATCAGAGATAGTGAAGGACTCGGCGTGAACTTCGGCGATCATCAATACGGTGAGAACCGCAGTTAGCAGCAGACGTTTCATGAAGTCCTTTCTTATTCCAACTGGCAATAAACAAACTGCCGCAAAATGCGGCAGATTCGCAATTCAGCGAAGCTTTACAGTCGACCCAGATCATTGACCAGAGCAAGCAACATCACTCCGACCACCAAACTGATACCGATCTGCACCCCCCAACCTTGCACCCGATCCGACAAGGGGCGACCACGCACCCACTCAATCAGATAAAACAACAAATGCCCCCCATCCAGTACTGGAATG
Organism: Pseudomonas sp. m6p; assembly: GCF_055760375.1. Lineage (NCBI taxonomy): Bacteria > Pseudomonadati > Pseudomonadota > Gammaproteobacteria > Pseudomonadales > Pseudomonadaceae > Pseudomonas > Pseudomonas sp. m6p. The sequence goes on along the minus strand of NZ_CM147084.1, from coordinate 451,784 downwards.
GGCAGCAAATTCAGAACCCCCAGGCTAATACTCAGATAAGCAAGGAAATTCAGGAAATCAGCAACGCCCGACTGGGCAGAAGCGCCCGCCACTTTAGCAATGGTTATCGGCCCACTCAAGTTTTTTACCGAGAGCTCGCCAAACAGCATTTTCTTCAACGAGTCCAGCGTCAGCACGCTCATGGTCCAGGTACGACGGGCACCCTCGCCAATCGCGGCCAGCGGACCATAACTGACCTCGCGGATCATTTCCGGCGGCCAGTCTACGGCTTTTACACCTGCACCGAGATAACCGCTCGGCGACTTGCTTTCTCCGCGTGCCGCCAAGGTCACCGGGATGTCGATTTGAGCACCGTCACGCTCAATTTTCAGCATGATTTTGGTATCAGGACGCGTACGAACGGTATCTACCACCTGCTGCCAGTCATTCAACGCCTGACCATCAAGCGCCAGTAGACGATCGCCGGTTTTCAGACCAGCAGCCTGCGCCGGACCTTTTGGATCGAGTTCCGCCAGCACCGGCGGCAAGGCCGGGCGCCATGGGCGAATGCCCAGCGAGCGGATTGGATCGGGTTCATCAGCCCCTTTGAGCCAGTGATCCAGCGCCAGTTCGCGCGGCGTATCTGCCGTTGAGCCTTGCTCGCGCACGAGCAATTGCAGGGAACCGCTTTCCCCCAGACGACGGACCAACTGCAAATTGACCGCCGCCCAACCAGACGTCGGCTCGCCATCGATGGCAACGATTTCCTGACCGGCACTCAAGCCGGCCCTGGCTGCAATGCTGCCGGACTCTACGGCACCGATGACCGGGCGGATCTGCTCGCTGCCGAGCATGGCCAGCACCCAGAAAAACACCAAGGCCAGCAAAAAGTTGGCAATCGGCCCGGCCGCGACGATAGCGATACGCTGGCGAACCGATTTGCGATTGAAAGACTGATGAAGCTGATCGGCCGGGACTTCGCCTTCACGCTCATCGAGCATTTTGACGTAGCCACCCAACGGAATTGCCGCGACGACAAACTCGGTGCCCTGCTTGTCGTGCCAGCGCAACAACGGCATGCCGAAGCCCACGGAAAAACGCAGAACCTTGACGCCACAGCGACGCGCGACCCAGAAATGGCCGAACTCGTGAAAGGTGACCAGCACACCCAAAGCGATCAGGGTGCCGGCAATCATATAGAGCGCGCTCATCTACTTTCTCCGCAATCCTGTTCAGTGCCGCGTGACGCCAAGGTGTTGCAACGGCTATCGGCCGTGACGACTCAGCCATTGTTCGGCCAGAATCCGCGCTTTCGCGTCTGCGGTAAACACCGCATCCAGATCTTCCAGCGCAACCACAGGCTCGAGACTCAACACATCCTCGATGATACTCGCGATTTCCAGATAACCCACGCGTCCGTCGAGAAACGCCGCGACCGCCACTTCGTTGGCCGCATTGAGCATGGCAGGCGCGCTGTTACCCACCTCGGCCGCCTGTCGCGCCAGACGCAAACAAGGGAAACGTTCTTCATCCGGCGCTTCGAAATCCAGGCGCGCAACAGCAAACAGATCCAGCGGCGCCACGCCTGAGTCGATACGTTCGGGCCATGCCAGCGCATTGGCAATCGGTGTGCGCATGTCAGGGTTGCCCAACTGCGCCAACACCGAGCCATCCACATAGTCGACCAGCGAGTGAATCACACTCTGCGGATGGATCACCACCTCGACCTGCGACGGCTTGGCGTCGAACAGCCAGCAGGCCTCGATCAACTCCAGGCCCTTGTTCATCATGCTGGCCGAGTCCACGGAAATCTTGCGCCCCATGGACCAGTTCGGGTGCGCACACGCCTGATCAGGCGAAACGTGCGCCAGCTCGCTCAACGGCGTCTGGCGGAAAGGCCCGCCCGAAGCCGTGAGCAAAATCCGTCGCACGCCGACAGTACTCAGGCCACGGGCAAAATCCTGCGGCATGCACTGGAAGATCGCGTTGTGCTCGCTGTCGATCGGCAACAGCACCGAGCCGCTCTTGTGCACGGCCTGCATGAACAGCGCGCCGGACATCACCAGCGCCTCTTTATTGGCCAGCAGGATTTTCTTCCCAGCCTCCACCGCCGCCAGCGTCGGGCGCAGGCCCGCGGCACCGACGATGGCCGCCATCACGGCATCGACTTCAGGTGCAGAGACAACCTGACACAGGCCCTCCTCCCCGACCAATACGCGAGTGGACAGACCGGCAGCCCGCAGGTCATCCTGCAAACCGCGCGCCGCTGCCGCTTCCGGCACGACTGCGAATTGCGGCACATGGCGCACGCACAAGGCCAGCAACTCGCTCAGGCGCGTGAAACCGCTCAGGGCGAACACCTGATAACGCTCGGGATGACGCGCGATGACGTCGAGGGTGCTCAGGCCAATCGAACCGGTAGCCCCCAGAACAGTGATCTGTTGAGGACGGCTCACGGTGCAGCCATCCACAGCAAGACAGCGAAAATCGGGATCGCCGCGGTCAGGCTGTCGATGCGATCAAGCACGCCGCCATGACCGGGCAGCAGGTTACTGCTGTCCTTGATGCCGGACTGGCGCTTGAACATGCTTTCGGTGAGGTCGCCCACCACCGAAATAAAGACGATCAGCGCAGCACCGACCAGCCCCTTGAGCAGCTCAGCCACCGTCCAGTCGCGAACCAGACCGACGATCGCGGTGATCACCAGACTCAGCGCCAGGCCACCGTAAACGCCTTCCCAGCTTTTGCCCGGACTGACTTGCGGCGCCAGTTTGCGCTTGCCGAAAGCACGACCGGAGAAGTAAGCACCGATGTCGGCACCCCAGACCAACACCATCACCGCCATGATCAGCCAGTTACCCAGTGGGTATTGTTTGATCTGCACCAGCCCCTGCCAGGCCGGCAGCAGGATCAGCAAGCCGATCACCAGTTTGGTGGCTGCGGTGGACCAATGCTCGCTCGAGCGTGGATACGTCAGCACCAGGTAAGTCGCCACCGCCCACCACAATACCGAAGCGCCCAACACCCAAGGGGCAAGACCCGGCAGGACGTACATGACGAACAGCATCAGCGCGACGACAGCGGCAAAGCCGACACGGAACGACTGCGCGGTAAAGCCAGCCAGACGCGCCCATTCCCAGGCACCCAGGCTCACGACCAGACCGATGAACAGCGCAAAACCGGACCCCTCGAGCAGGAAAAAACCGCACAGAGCGATCGGCAGCAGGATCAGCGCAGTGATGATTCGTTGTTTAAGCATTAAACCCGGGCTCCAGCTTCGACCTGTTCGCTCGTTTTACCGAAGCGACGCTGGCGCGAAGCGAAATCGGCCAGCGCAGTGCGCATGGCTTCGTGTTTGAAGTCCGGCCAGAACAGGTCGGAGAAGTACAACTCGGCATACGCCAGTTGCCACAGCAGGAAGTTGCTGATGCGGTGCTCGCCACCGGTACGGATGCACAAGTCCGGCAGCGGCAGGTCGCCGGTCGCCAGACAGGTTTGCAACAGCTCCGGAGTGATGTCTTCCGGACGCAGATGCCCGGCCTGAACCTCACGCGCCAGACGTTGCGCTGCCTGAGCAATATCCCACTGACCGCCGTAGTTGGCGGCGATCTGCAGAATAAAGCGGTTGGCACCCGCGGTCATGGCCTCGGCTTCGCGCATCGCCGCCTGAAGCTCAGGGTGGAAGCGCGAGCGATCACCGATGATGCGCAAGCTGATGTTGTTGTCGTTGAGGCGCTTGGCCTCACGACGCAGGGCCTTGAAGAACAGGTCCATCAAGGCACTGACCTCATCGGCCGGGCGCTGCCAGTTTTCACTGGAAAAGGCGAACAGGGTGAGCACTTCGACCTTGGCCTCGGCGCACACCTCGATTACCGCCCGCACAGCATCCACGCCGGCTTTATGCCCGGCGACACCCGGCATAAAGCGTTTTTTCGCCCAGCGATTATTGCCATCCATGATGATCGCGACATGGCGCGGCACCGCGGACGGCGCAGACTGCTTGGTCTTTTCCATTGAAACGCGACCCTTATACGGCCATCAGGTCTTTTTCTTTCTCTGCCAGCTTCGCGTCGATTTCAGCCACGAATTTCTTGGTCAGATCGTCGATCTCGCCAGTCGCGCGACGCTCTTCGTCTTCACTGATCTCTTTTTCCTTGACCAGATCCTTCAGCGAGCTGTTCGCGTCACGACGAATGTTGCGCACGGCAACACGCGCGTCTTCAGCAACGTCACGCGCTTGCTTGGTGAAGCCACGACGGGTTTCTTCGGTCAGGGCCGGCATGCTGATGAGCAGCAACTCGCCGAGGTTGGTCGGGTTCAGGTTCAGACCTGCACTGCCGATCGCCTTGTCGACGGCGCCCAGCATGTTGCGTTCGAACGCAACGACTTGCAGGGTACGGGCGTCTTTGACAGTGATGTTGGCCACTTGCTTGATCGGGGTGTCAGCGCCGTAGTACGGCACCATCACGCCTTCCAGGATGCTTGGGTGCGCCTGACCGGTACGGATGCGACCGAAGCTGTGGGACAGCGATTCCACCGACTTCTGCATGCGCTCTTTGGCGTCTTTCTTGATTTCGTTGATCATTGTTGAACTTCCTCGATCAGGGTTCCTTCAGCGCCGCCATGTACGATGTTCAGCAGGGCGCCAGGCTTGTTCATGTTGAATACGCGCAGCGGCATCTTGTGATCGCGGCACAGGCAAATAGCTGTCAGATCCATCACACCCAGCTTGCGATCCAGCACTTCATCATATGTCAGATGATCGAACTTCTCGGCATGCGGATCCTTGAATGGGTCGGCAGTGTAGACGCCATCGACCTTGGTCGCTTTCAGCACGACGTCGGCATCGATTTCGATGGCACGCAGGCAGGCTGCCGAATCCGTGGTAAAGAACGGATTACCGGTACCGGCCGCGAAAATTACCACGTCCTTGGAGTTCAGGTGGCGCATGGCTTTGCGGCGATCATAGTGATCGGTCACGCCAACCATGGAAATGGCAGACATCACGATGGCCGAGATATTGGCACGTTCCAGCGCGTCGCGCATGGCCAGGGCGTTCATCACAGTGGCCAGCATGCCCATGTGGTCGCCTGTCACCCGATCCATGCCGGCCTTGCTCAAGGCCTCGCCACGAAACAGGTTGCCACCGCCGATCACCAGACCGACCTGCACGCCGATGCCGACCAGCTGGCCGACTTCCAGCGCCATCCGATCCAGCACTTTTGGATCGATCCCGAACTCTTCCGAGCCCATCAGGGCCTCGCCGCTAAGCTTGAGTAGAATGCGTTTATAGCGAGCCTGATAACCACTGCCCTGCTGAGCCATTGCGAATCTCTCCTGCGGCGTATTTAAAAAATTCTGTGCAAGCTGTTTTACAGCTGCCGTTCACTCTAGCTTGGCGCTGCTTCAGCGCCATCGGAACCTGGCTTTGTAAGTCAGTTCCCAGTGGAAACCAATTAAAAATTGGTAACCCATCTGAAAAGAGGCTGCGCGCGTGAGCGGGCAGCCTCTTTCGGGCGACAGTTGAAAAACCGTCTTATTGCTTGGCGGCAGCCAGCTGGGCAGCAACTTCTTCAGCGAAGTTGTCGACCGGCTTCTCGATGCCTTCGCCTACTTTGAAGTAAGTGAAGGAAACGATTTCTGCGCCGCCTTTCTTGGCCAGCTCGCCAACCTTGATTTCAGGGTTCTTGACGAACGCCTGCTCAACCAGGCTCGCTTCTGCCAAGAACTTGCTGATACGGCCTTTGACCATGTTCTCAACAATGTTTTCCGGCTTGCCTTTGATCTTCTCTTCGTTCAGCTGCAGGAACACAGCTTTTTCACGCTCGATCGCTTCAGCCGAAACCTGCGAAGGCAGCAGGAACTCAGGGTTGCTTGCAGCTACGTGCATCGCGATGTCTTTGGCCAGCTCGACGTCGCCGCCTTTCAGAGCCACAACAACACCGATCTTGTTGCCGTGCAGGTAGGAACCTACAACGTCACCTTCGATACGGGTCAGACGACGGATGTTGACGTTTTCGCCTACTTTGGCAACCAGTGCTTCGCGAGCGGCTTCTTGAGCAGCGATCAGCGGAGCAGCGTCGGTCAGCTTGTCAGCGAAGGCTTTTTCTACGCTGGCAGCAACAAAGTTTTTGAAGTCGTCTTGCAGAGCCAGGAAGTCGGTCTGCGAGTTCACTTCCAGGATAACGGCAGCTTTACCGTCGTCCTTGATTGCGATTGCGCCTTCAGCGGCAACGTTGCCAGCCTTTTTCGCAGCCTTGATCGCGCCCGAAGCACGCATGTCATCAATGGCTTTTTCGATGTCGCCGTCAGCCTTTTCCAGGGCTTTCTTGCAGTCCATCATGCCTTCGCCGGTACGCTCGCGCAGTTCTTTAACCAACGCTGCAGTAATTGCTGCCATTTTCAAATTCCTCTTGGATAGGTTTTCAACCATTCCACCCGATCGAACGGGCGTTCAATTCTTCCCGAAACACCTTGTAGCTGCTGCACGTTACAAATGCAGGAGGTGCGCTGCCACACGTGGGCGCCAACAAACGGTTTTCGAGGTGGCAAAAAGGGGGCCAAGCCCCCTTTTTGCTTACTGAGCCAACGCCAGGGCGTCGATTACTCAGCTGCAGCCTGAGTTTCTTCAGCTGCGAATTCAACAGTGCCGCCAGCAACATTGTTGCGACCACGGATCACTGCGTCAGCCATCGAACCCATGTACAGCTGGATAGCGCGGATTGCGTCATCGTTGCCTGGGATGATGTAGTCAACGCCTTCCGGGCTGCTGTTGGTATCGACAACGCCGATGACCGGGATGCCCAGCTTGTTGGCTTCGGTGATCGCGATGCGCTCGTGGTCAACGTCGATCACGAACAGTGCGTCTGGCAGACCGCCCATGTCCTTGATGCCGCCCAGGGAGCGATCCAGCTTTTCCAGGTCACGGGAGCGCATCAGCGCTTCTTTCTTGGTCAGCTTGGCGAAAGTACCGTCTTCGGCTTGAACTTCAAGGTCACGCAGACGCTTGATGGAAGCACGAATGGTTTTGAAGTTGGTCAGCATGCCGCCCAACCAGCGGTGGTCGACGTACGGCGAACCGCAACGTGCTGCTTCTTCAGCAACGATCTTGCCAGCGGAACGCTTGGTGCCGACGAACAGAATCTTGTTTTTGCCCTGGGCCAGACGCTCTACGAAAGTCAGAGCTTCGTTGAACATTGGCAGGGTTTTTTCAAGGTTGATGATGTGAATCTTGTTACGCGCGCCGAAAATGTACTTACCCATTTTCGGATTCCAGTAACGGGTTTGGTGACCGAAGTGCACACCGGCCTTCAGCATATCGCGCATGTTGACTTGGGACATGATAGTTCCTTAATAAGTCGGGTTTGGCCTCCACGTATCCCAATGACCAACCAGTGGCATAAAGCCAAAAGCACCCAGGTCATCGTGTCGACACGTGTGTGGATTTAAGCTTCTCGGGGCATCCCCGGAAAGCGGCGCATTTTATACCACAAGGTGCACAGAAACGGAACCCGGAATCTGTATTCGCACCAGAGACATGGGCGCAGCCCCCTTGGAATCGCCGTCAGGCACACCATTGTATAGAGAGAGACGATGTACGCAGGCGCGGATTTGCGCCTTTCGTCTGTTAGAATCGGGTTTTTCAGGGTCGCGAAACGTACACCTGCCACCCTATCCGTATCAGCAAGCGCCGCCGAGCGCAGAGAGAGCCTGTATGACCGTCAACCTCAAAACCCCCGAGGACATCGCTGGCATGCGTGTCGCCGGCAAACTGGCCGCCGATGTGCTGGAAATGATTGCCGAACACGTCAAACCGGGCGTGACTACCGATCAACTGAACCAGATCTGCCACGACTACATCGTCAACGTGCAGCAGGCCATCCCGGCCCCGCTCAACTACAAGGGTTTTCCGAAGTCGATCTGCACCTCGATCAACCATGTGGTCTGCCACGGCATTCCGAACGATAAGCCGCTAAAAAACGGTGACACCCTGAACATCGACGTCACCGTGATCAAGGACGGCTACCACGGCGACACCAGCCGCATGTTCCACGTTGGCGAAGTACCTGTCTGGGCCGAGCGCCTGTCGCAGATCACTCAGGAATGCATGTACAAGGCAATCGAGATCGTCAAGCCCGGCTGCCGCCTCGGCGACATCGGTGAAGTCATCCAGAAGCACGCGGAAAAGAACGGTTTCTCGGTGGTTCGCGAGTTCTGCGGCCACGGCATCGGCAAGGTGTTCCACGAAGAACCGCAGATCCTGCACTACGGCCGCGCCGGCACCGGTATGGAACTGAAGGCCGGCATGACCTTCACCATCGAGCCGATGATCAACCAGGGCAAAGCCGACACCAAGGTGCTGGGCGACGGCTGGACCGCGATCACCAAGGACCGCAAGCTCTCGGCGCAGTGGGAACACACCCTGCTGGTGACCGACACCGGCTACGAGATCTTCACCCTGCGCGCCGACGACACCATCCCGCGCGTCTCGGCCTGACCCGTAGAACGCTCCCACCTTTATAGAAGGAAAGCCAATCGATGCCGCAGGTGGATCCCGAACTCTTCGACCGCGGCCAGTTCCAGGCTGAACTGGCCCTGAAAGCGAGTCCTATCGCGGCGTTCAAAAAGGCGATCCGCCAGGCGCGCGAGGTCCTCGACACGCGTTTTCGCAATGGCCGCGACATCCGCCGCCTGATCGAAGACCGCGCATGGTTCGTCGACAACATCCTGCAAAAGGCCTGGGAGCAGTTCAACTGGAGCGAAGACGCCGACATCGCGCTGGTCGCGGTCGGTGGCTATGGCCGGGGCGAGTTGCATCCCTACTCTGACATCGACTTGCTGATCCTGCTGGACAGCGCCGATCACGAAGTTTTCCGCGACTCCATCGAGCGTTTTCTGACGCTGCTGTGGGACATCGGCCTGGAAGTCGGCCAGAGCGTACGCTCGGTCGATGAATGCGCCGAGGAAGCCCGTGCCGACCTGACCGTGGTCACCAACCTGATGGAAAGCCGCACCATCTGCGGCCCCGAGCGCCTGCGTCAGCGCATGCTTGATGTCACCAGCACGGCCCACATGTGGCCGGCCAAGGAGTTTTTCCTGGCCAAGCGCGCCGAACAGAAGGCCCGCCACCACAAGTACAACGACACCGAATACAACCTGGAACCCAACGTCAAAGGCTCGCCCGGCGGCCTGCGGGATATCCAGACGATTCTGTGGGTGGCCCGGCGTCAGTACGGCACCCTGAACCTGCGCGCCCTCGCCGGCGAAGGTTTTCTGGTCGAGAGCGAAAACGCCCTGCTGGCGTCATCCCAGGAATTTCTGTGGAAAGTGCGTTACGCCCTGCACATGCTCGCCGGTCGCTCCGAAGACCGTCTGCTGTTCGATCATCAACGGACCATTGCCGGTCTGCTCGGCTTTGAAGGCGACGACGCCAAACAGGCGGTCGAAAACTTCATGCAGCAGTATTTCCGCGTGGTGATGAGCATTGCCCAGCTCAGCGACCTGATCATCCAGCATTTCGAGGAAGTCATCCTCGCCCCGGAAGACGAAGCGCCGCCGCAGCCGATCAACTCGCGCTTCCAGTTGCACGACGGCTACATCGAAGCGCGCAACGACAACGTGTTCCGTCGCACGCCGTTCGCCATGCTCGAGATTTTCGTGTTGATGGCCCAGCAGCCGGAAATCAAAGGTGTGCGCGCCGACACCATTCGTCTGCTGCGCGAGAACCGGCACCTGATCGACGACAATTTCCGCAACGATATCCGCAATACCAGCCTGTTCATCGAGCTGTTCAAATGCAAGATCGGCGTGCACCGCAACCTGCGCCGGATGAACCGCTACGGCATCCTCGGGCGTTATCTGCCGGAGTTCGGCTTTATCGTCGGGCAAATGCAGCACGACCTGTTCCACATTTATACGGTCGATGCGCACACCCTGAACCTGATCAAACACCTGCGTAAGTTGCAGTACACCCAGGTGTCGGAAAAATTCCCGCTGGCCGCCAAGCTCATGGCCAAACTGCCCAAGCCTGAGCTCATTTACATGGCCGGCCTGTACCATGACATCGGCAAGGGCCGGCATGGCGATCACTCGGACATCGGCGCGGTCGATGCCGAAGCGTTCTGCCAGCGCCATCAGTTGCCGCTGTGGGACAGCCGCCTGATCGTCTGGCTGGTGCAGAATCACCTGGTGATGTCGACCACCGCGCAGCGCAAGGATCTGTCCGATCCGCAGGTGATCCATGATTTCGCGCAGATCGTCGGCGACGAAACCCGTCTGGACTACCTGTACGTGCTGACGGTTGCCGATATCAACGCGACCAACCCGACGCTGTGGAACTCCTGGCGCGCCAGCCTGCTGCGCCAGCTCTACACCGAGACCAAACGCGCTCTGCGCCGTGGCCTGGAAAACCCGGTGGATCGCGAAGAGCAGATCCGCCAGACCCAGAGCGCCGCACTGGACATCCTCGTGCGTGGCGGCACCGATCCGGACGACGTCGAGCAGTTGTGGGCACAACTGGGCGATGACTATTTCCTGCGTCACACCGCTGGCGACGTGGCCTGGCACAGTGACGCGATCCTGCAGCAACCGGCCGATGGCGGCCCGCTGGTGCTGATCAAGGAAACCACCCAGCGCGAGTTCGAGGGCGGCACGCAGATCTTCATCTATGCACCGGATCAGCACGACTTCTTCGCCGTGACCGTGGCCGCGATGGATCAGCTCAACCTGAACATTCATGACGCCAGGGTCATCACCTCAAGCAGCCAGTTCACCCTCGACACCTATATCGTGCTCGACAACGACGGTGAATCCATCGGCGACAACCCGACACGGATCAAACAGATTCGCGACGGTTTGACCGAAGCGTTGCGCAACCCGGACGACTACCCGACGATCATCCAGCGTCGGGTGCCGCGCCAGCTCAAGCACTTCGCCTTCGCGCCGCAGGTAACGATCCACAACGACGCTCAGCGTCCGGTGACGGTGCTGGAACTCACCGCCCCTGATCGCCCGGGCCTGCTGGCGCGGGTCGGCGGGATCTTTCTCGAGTTCGACCTGTCGCTGCAGAACGCCAAGATTGCGACCCTGGGCGAACGCGTGGAAGACGTGTTCTTCATCACTGACGCCCACAACCAGCCGCTCTCCGACCCGCTGCTGTGCAGCCGCTTGCAGGACGCAATCGTCGAGCAACTGAGCGTCAATCAGGAACCGGATATCAAGCTTTCGCGCATCAGTATTTGAATCAGCAAACTACCCTGTGGAGGCAGATATAGCTGCCGGGGCTTTTGTGGTGAGGGGATTCATCCCCGATGGGTTGCGAAGCAGCCCCGAACCGGCAATCGCGGAGTATCCGTTACACCGCACGCGATGGTTTTGCGGCTGCTGCGCAGCCGATCGGAGATAAATCCCCTCGCCACGGAGTTCTCTCCACATTGAACGAGGCCCCCATGAACAACGCTCTGAACCAGCTCCAGCCCTACCCGTTCGAAAAGCTCCGCGCCTTGCTCGGCAGCGTGACGCCGAACCCGGACAAACGCCCGATCGCCCTGTCGATCGGCGAGCCGAAACATCGTTCGCCAAGCTTTGTCGCCGAAGCGCTGGCGAACAATCTGGATCAGATGGCGGTGTACCCGACCACCCTCGGCATTCCGGCCCTGCGCGAAGCCATCGCCGGCTGGTGCGAACGTCGCTTCGGCGTACCAAGCGGCTGGATTGATCCGGCGCGCAACGTGCTGCCGGTCAACGGCACCCGCGAAGCGCTGTTCGCCTTCACCCAGACCGTGGTCAATCGCGGTGATGATGCACTGGTGGTCAGCCCGAACCCGTTCTATCAGATCTACGAAGGGGCAGCGTTCCTCGCCGGCGCCAAGCCGCACTACCTGCCGTGCCTGGACGAAAACGGCTTCAACCCGGATTTCGACGCAGTCTCGCCAGACATCTGGAAACGCTGCCAGATCCTGTTCCTGTGTTCGCCGGGCAATCCGACCGGCGCGCTGATCCCGGTCGATGTGCTGAAAAAACTCATCGCCCTGGCCGACGAACACGACTTCGTGATCGCCGCCGACGAGTGCTACAGCGAACTGTACTTCGACGAACAGACCCCACCGCCGGGCCTGCTCAGTGCGTGTGTCGAACTGGGCCGCAAGGACTTCAAGCGTTGCGTGGTGTTCCACAGCCTGTCCAAGCGCTCCAACCTGCCGGGGCTGCGTTCCGGTTTCGTCGCGGGCGACGCCGATGTCCTCAAAGGCTTTTTGCTCTACCGCACCTACCACGGCTGCGCGATGCCGGTGCAAACCCAACTGGCCAGCGTTGCGGCGTGGAATGACGAAGTGCACGTGCGCGCCAACCGTGCGCTGTACCGCGAGAAATTCGACGCTGTCTTGGCGATCCTCAGCCCGGTGATGGACGTGCAGCGTCCGGACGGCAGTTTCTATCTTTGGCCGAACGTACAAGGTGACGACGCGGCGTTCTGTCGCGACCTGTTCGAACAGGAACACGTGACCGTGGTGCCAGGCTCGTACCTGTCCCGCGAGGTAGACGGTGTGAATCCGGGCGCCGGTCGAGTGCGCATGGCGCTGGTTGCGCCACTGGCTGAATGCGTCGAGGCCGCAGAGCGGATTCGCGCCTTTGTCTCTCGCCAGTCGTAAGTGTCTTTACCGTGCCAGTTCCGCTGGCACGGTAACCGGTCATAAAACCGTACATATATTCAATTTACCGACTCCAGCTCAGTCACTAGCATCCCTCATTCAAAGCAACTTTCCGGGAACAATAAGCAACCGGATAAGTTAAACCTGAAGAATGAAAACATGGATGTTCCGTAATGCAATCAACTTGGCTTCAGCCAAACAAACAATTCGAACACACACGCATCTCCCGCAACATTAAATGTACTTGGGAGATTCAAAAACATGTGGGCTAAAAACAATCCGGCAAAATTCTGGACTCCCGGCAGCACACTTCGCATCGCCTTCCTCAACGGTACGCAGGCATTCAAGGACGAAACGATCGCCGCCGCCAGCAACTGGTTGCCGCACATCAACTTGAAGTTCGATTTCGTCGAAGGTGAAGAAGGCGATATCCGCATACTCAGTCAACCGGGAACGTTTTCCTCTCTGATCGGTACCGATGCTCTCTTACATCCCGATGAGCCGACCATGAGACTCTGGCCCCACGCGCCCAGTCAGGCACGCTACTTCGCGGCCAATGTCATGCATGAGTTCGGTCACATGCTCGGTGCAGAACATGAACAGACCAACCCCACGGCAAACATTCCCTGGGACAAACCGGCCATTTATAAACAACACGGAATAACTGCCGACCCGGAAGAAGACAACTACCAGGCCAGCGTGACGCGCAAACGACTGCACGATTGGTACTTTGACGTCGGCAATCCCGACGAAAGCATTTACTCAGAGTACGACCAGAAGTCGATCATGCACTATCCCGTCAGCCAGTCGTGGACGCTCGGTGACTTCCAGATCTTCATCAATCTGGGTCTCAGCGAACAGGATAAAACCTTCATGTCGAACGCTTACCCCTACCCCGCGAGTCAGTGAGCCTGTCAGGTCCGTATCGGACTATTTGACCTGCCCCAGATTTGCCTCGCTCAAATCAAGCTCGCTCAATACTTCTCTGAGCACATCATCACCAATCTGGTGATGACGGCTCAGGCTATACAACTCAAGGCGTTGCGCCCGCAGCGCCTTGAGTCGCAAACGGCGCTCCAGCAGATCCATCTGGAACGCCAGCGCCTGGGCTTCAGCCGAATCGTTGAACACCTCAAGCTGATGCCGGTACTCGGACATGATCCGCGCCTTGAGTTCGGCCGAGAGTGCTGCCTGCGCGGCGTCCTGCGGCGCGACCTCTTCGGTTTCCAGCGCATGGATCGCCGCCTCGGCGGTCTTGCGCCAGGCGTCGCGCACTTCCTGACGGCGCTTGTCGTCCGGACTTTTCTCGATGCCACGCAGCAGCAATGGCAAAGCGATGCAGGCGCAAATCAGCGACAACAGAATCACCCCGGCGGCGATGAAGATCAGCAGATCGCGCTCGGGGAACGCCTCGGCCCCCATCAGCATCGGCACCGACATCACACCGGCCAGCGTCACCGCACCGCGCACACCGCCGACGGTCAGCAGCCAGCAGGATCGCGCGGTCGGCACTTGCGTCAGGTCGCCCTTGCCGCGCAAACGCCGCAGCAGCACCGACAGGCGCCAGATGCTCTGCACCCAGATAAAGCGCAACAGCACCAGCGCGAGGAAAATCGCCACCACGTCGAGGCCACGGTACAGCAGCGTCGGCCACAACGTCGGCTCGTGGCTGACCACCGCTTTGATGATGTCCGGCAATTGCAGACCCAGCAGCAGGAAGATCAGACCGTTGAAGGCAAATTCGAGCAGCGACCAGACGCTACGGTTGAGCAAGCGAGTGCTGGTCTGTCGTGGCAACAGATCGAGCCAGCTCTGCATCATTCCCGCCGCCACCGCCGACAGGATGCCGGAAGCGCCCAACCGTTCGGCCAGCACATAAGCCGCGAACGGCAGCAGCAACATGAACACCACGTGGGTGGCCGGATCGTCCCAGCCCCGGGCGATCATCCACGCGCGCAAACGCCCGACCAGCCAGCTCAGCACCACGCCGACGGCCAAGCCTCCGACCGCCACCAGCACGAAGGTCAGGCTGGCATTGGCCAGTGAGAACACTCCGGTCACCGCCGCGACCAGGGCAAACTTGAACGTCACCAGTCCAGAAGCGTCGTTCATCAGCGCCTCGCCTTGCAGGATATGCATCAGCGGCGTCGGCAAACGGTTCTGCGAGATCGCCGACACCGCCACGGCGTCGGTCGGCGACAGCACAGCGGCGAGCGCGAAGGCCACCGGTAGTGGAATTGTCGGCAACAGCCAGTGAATGAAGTACCCGGCACCGACCACGGTAAACAGCACCAGACCGACCGCCAGCGTCAGGATCGGCCCACGCAAATGCCAGAACTCGCGTTTGGGCATCCGCCAGCCGTCGGAAAACAGCAGCGGCGGCAGAAACAGAAACAGGAACAGCTCCGGATCCAGCGCTACGTGCAGGCCCAATGTCGGCCAGGCCAGCAAGGCACCGGCGGCGATTTGCACCAGGGGGAGCGGCAGCGGGATGACCCGTCCGACCAGCCGCGAGACGCTGACCAGCATCAGCAGGATCAGGACGGTATAAGCGGTTTGCATAAAGCGGAAATCTCAGACAATCGACAGCGTTGAACGGTCATATTAGCCGCTCAGGATACGTCTGACCGTTGCACCTATGTCGCACTGCTGGAACGCAGTCCCCTTGTGGGAGCGAGCCTGCTCGCGAATGCGGTGTCTGATTCAACAGAGATATTGCCTGACACGGCCCCTTCGCGAGCAGGCTCGCTCCCACAGGTTTTGCACCGTTACGACAACCGTGGCCGCCCGAAACGCGTTGGTCATGGCATAATCCGACACCATTTTTTTCCAGCACCTGTAAAGGGGGCGATTCCTTGACCGTTTCAAGTAAAACGTTGCACCTTTTCGGCATCAAAGCCTGCGACACCATGAAGAAGGCGCGCACCTGGCTCGATGAACACGCTGTCAGCTACGACTTTCACGACTACAAAACCGCCGGTATCGACCGTGAGCACCTGACTCAATGGTGCAACGAGCACGGCTGGCAAACGGTGTTGAACCGTGCCGGCACGACCTTTCGCAAACTCGACGACGAACGTAAAGCCGATCTCGACCAGTCGAAAGCCATCGAACTGATGCTCGCGCAGCCCTCGATGATCAAGCGCCCGGTGCTCGATCTCGGTGACCGAACCCTGATTGGCTTCAAACCAGACATCTACGCGGCCGCACTCAAGTAAGCAGCCCGTCACTTATTGCTAGAGGTATTCACATGTCCAACTCTCTGTTCAGCATCGCCTTTGGTGTCGGCACGCAAAACCGTCAAGGTGCCTGGCTGGAAGTGTTCTACGCCCAGCCACTGCTCAACCCGTCGGCCGAACTGGTCGCTGCCGTTGCGCCGATCCTCGGCTACACCGAAGGCAACCAGGCCATCACCTTCACCACCGCGCAGGCTGCGCAACTGGCTGAAGCGGTCAAAGGCATCGACGCCGTTCAAGGCAAACTGCTGACCCGTCTGGCCGAGAGCCACAAGCCGCTGGTCGCCACCCTGCTGGCCGAAGACGCACAGCTGACCTCGACGCCAGAGGCGTACCTGAAGCTGCACCTGCTGTCCCATCGTCTGGTCAAGCCGCACGGCGTGAGCCTGGCCGGGATCTTCCCGCTGCTGCCGAACGTGGCCTGGACCAGCCAGGGTGCGATCGACCTGAGCGAACTGGCCGAGCTGCAACTCGAAGCCCGCCTGCGCGGCGAGCTGCTGGAAGTGTTCTCGGTGGACAAGTTCCCGAAAATGACCGACTACGTGGTGCCGGCCGGCGTGCGTATCGCTGACGCCGCACGCCTGCGTCTGGGTGCGTACGTGGGCGAAGGCACCACCGTGATGCACGAAGGCTTCATCAACTTCAACGCCGGCACCGAAGGCCCAGGCATGATCGAAGGCCGCGTTTCCGCTGGCGTATTCGTCGGCAAGGGCTCGGACCTGGGCGGCGGCTGCTCGACCATGGGCACTTTGTCGGGCGGCGGCAACATCGTGATCAAGGTTGGCGAAGGCTGCCTGATCGGCGCCAACGCCGGTATCGGTATTCCGTTGGGCGACCGCAACACCGTCGAGTCGGGCCTGTACGTGACCGCCGGCACCAAGGTCGCGCTGCTGGACGAGCACAACAACCTGGTCAAAGTGGTGAAGGCGCGTGAACTGGCAGGTCAGACCGACCTGCTGTTCCGTCGCAATTCGGAAACCGGTGCCGTGGAATGCAAGACCCACAAATCGGCGATCGAGCTGAACGAAGCGCTGCACGCTCACAACTAAGCAGCACATTGATAACCTGTGGGAGCGAGCCTGCTCGCGAAGCTTTTAGCGTCCTCAAGGACGCCTTCGCGAGCAGGCTCGCTCCCACAAGGTTCGGCGTACATCCCGCCCCTCTTCACCTGGGCTGAAAACTGTGATGATTCCCTCCCCGTGGCGTGCCGACTTTCCGGCCATCGCCGCCCTGCAACGGCAAGACCAGACCTATCTGGACAACGCCGCCACCACGCAAAAACCCCAGGCCCTGCTTGACGCACTGACGCATTACTACGCCAACGGCGCGGCCAATGTGCATCGTGCGCAGCATCTGCCCGGCGCCCACGCCACACAGGCGTTCGAAGACAGTCGGCTCAAGGTTGCCCAGTGGCTGAATGCCGGTGACAGCGGGCAGATCATCTTCACCCACGGCGCCACCAGCGCGCTGAATCTCCTGGCTTACGGCCTGGAACATCTTTTCCACCCGGGCGATGAAATTGTCATCAGCGCCCTGGAGCATCACGCCAACCTGCTGCCGTGGCAGCAACTGGCGCAGCGTCGCGAGCTGAAACTGGTGATCCTGCCACTGGACGAAGACGGGGTGATCGACCTCGCTGCTGCCGTTCACCTGATCGGTCCACGCACTCGCTTGCTGGCGGTCAGTCAGCTGTCCAACGTGCTCGGTGCCTGGCAACCGCTGCCGGCGCTGCTGGCGATGGCCAAGGCGCACAACGCGCTGACCGTGGTCGATGGCGCCCAGGGTGTGGTGCATGGTCGCCACGACGTGCAGGCGCTGGGTTGCGACTTCTATGTGTTTTCCAGCCACAAGCTGTACGGCCCCGATGGCCTCGGCGTGCTGTTCGGGCGCAACAAGGCGCTTGAGCAACTGCAGCCCTGGCAGTTCGGCGGCGAAATGGTGCTGGAAGCCAATTATCACGATTCACGCTTCCGCCCTGCCCCGCTGGGGTTCGAGGCGGGCACGCCGCCGATCGCCAGCGTGATTGGCCTCGGTGCCACGCTCGATTATCTGGCCGGGCTGGATCAGGACGCGGTGTCCACTCACGAAGCGGCGCTGCACGCCTACCTGCTGCAAGGCCTGGCTGCGCGTAACGGCATTCGTCTGCTGGGCAAGCCGCAACTGGCGCTGGCCAGTTTTGTCGTCGAGGGTGTGCACAACGCCGATCTGGCGCACCTGCTCACCGAGCAAGGCATCGCCGTGCGCGCCGGGCATCACTGCGCCATGCCGTTGCTGAAAAGCTTCGAACTGGCCGGGGCGATCCGCGTGTCGCTGGCACTGTACAACGACTCCGAGGATCTGGAGCGTTTCTTCGACGCGCTGGATCAGGCCTTGGAGTTGCTGCGATGAACCTGCCGCTCGCCGCCGCCGAAGCGCTGCAGACCTTTCAGAATGCCGCGGGTTGGGAACAACGCGCACGGTTGCTGATGCAGTTTGGCGATCGTCTGCCGCCGCTGAATGACGCGGACAAATGCGAAGCCAATCGGGTGCATGGCTGTGAGAGTCAAATGTGGCTGGTGGGTGAGTTGCAGGACGGTCACTGGCACTTCAGCGCTGCCAGCGATGCGCGGATGATTCGTGGGTTGGTGGCGTTGCTGCTGTTGCGGGTCAACGGTTTGAGCGCTGTCGAGTTGCAGCAAGTGGACCTGCCGGACTGGTTCAATCAGCTGGGACTGTCGCGGCAGTTGTCGCCGTCGCGCAGTAATGGCTTGAATGCCGTGCTCAAACGCATGAATGAGTTGGCCACCACCCCGTAGGAGCTGCCGCAGGCTGCGATCTTTTGATCTTGTTTTTTAAAATCAGGATCAAAAGATCGCAGCCTTCGGCAGCTCCTACAAGGGAGGTGTGGGAGCTGGCTTGCCAGCGATGAGGTCATCAGCCTCACAGATCAAACCTGAGGTTTTACTCGGTCAGCCGGCCGCCGCACACCCGCCACAATCTTGTCCACCGCCTTGGTCGCCGCGACCATGCCGAACGTCGCCGTGACCATCATTACCGCGCCAAACCCGCCGGCGCAGTCGAGCTTCACCCCGTCGCCGACAAAACTCTTCTGCAAGCAGATGCTGCCGTCCGGTTTCGGATAGCGCAGTTGTTCGGTGGAGAACACACACGGCACGCTGTAATGGCGAGTCACGGTACGCGAGAAGCCATAGTCACGACGCAACGTCGAACGCACTTTCGAGGCCAGTGGATCGTTGAATGTGCGGTTGAGGTCGCAGACCTGAATCAGCGTCGGATCGATCTGTCCGCCGGCACCGCCGGTGGTGATGATCTGGATCTTGCGCCGCTTGCACCAGGCGATCAGCGCAGCCTTGGCGTTGACCGCGTCGATGCAGTCGATCACGCAGTCGATGTTCGGTGTGATGTACTCGGCCATGGTGTCGCGAGTGACGAAATCCGCCACCGCGTGCACGGTGCAGTCCGGGTTGATCCCGCGCAGACGCTCGGCCATCACCTCGACCTTGGGCTTGCCGACGGTGCTGTCCAGCGCATGCAACTGGCGGTTGGCGTTGCTGACGCAGACGTCGTCGAGGTCGAACAGCGAAATCTCGCCCACGCCACAGCGGGCCATGGCCTCCGCCGCCCAGGAACCGACGCCACCGACGCCGACAATCGCCACATGGGCCGCACGCAGGCGCTCGAGGCCCTCGATGCCATACAAACGGGCGATGCCTGCAAACCGCGGATCTTCTGTACTCATGACCATTACCCCAAAAACCGGCGCGCATTATAGGGCCGTCGGCGGCCAAGAGCATCTTTGACGCTATGAACGGTGAACGCAGGCGTTTTCACACAACCTTTGTGGCGAGGGAGCTTGCTCCCGCCGGGTCGCGAAACGGCCCTTTGAAAGCGGCCTGCTTCGCAGTCCAGCGGGAGCAAGCTCCCTCGCCACCGGGAATTGCTATAACTGAATAACAAAGTTTTCTCTTACAAGCTGTTACTAAAGAACTTAAATCAGGTTGGACTGCCCAATGTCGGGCATTTCCCTGTCCGGTGTACGAGCAGTGAACTGCCGGTGTAGGATTCGCGCCCTTTTGGCGCTTGCCAACCGTTCCTTCGTTCCACAGCCTTTGGAACCCGAAATAGCTATGTCATCGCGTAAATTTGGTCTCAACCTGGTGGTGGTTCTGGCAATCGCCGCCCTGTTCACCGGTTTCTGGGCGCTGATCAACCGCCCGGTCTCCGCGCCCAACTGGCCGGAGCAGATCTCCGGTTTCTCCTATTCGCCATTCCAGCAGGGCCAATTCCCGCAGAAGGATCAGTATCCGACTGACGATGAAATGCGCCGTGACCTGGAGATCATGAGCAAGCTGACGGACAACATCCGCATCTACTCGGTCGACGGTTCGCTGCAGGACATCCCGAAACTGGCGGAAGAGTTTGGTCTGCGCGTGACCCTCGGGATCTGGATCAGCCCCGATCAGGAACGCAACGAGCGCGAAATCCAGCGCGCCATCGAACTGGCCAACACCTCGCGCAGCGTGGTGCGGGTGGTGGTCGGTAACGAGGCGATTTTCCGCAAGGAAATCACTGCCGAGCAACTGAGCGTGCTGCTGGATCGGGTGCGCGCAGCGGTGAAAGTGCCGGTGACCACCTCCGAGCAATGGCACGTCTGGGAAGAACACCCGGAACTGGCCAAACACGTCGACCTGATCGCCGCCCACGTGCTGCCTTACTGGGAATTCATTCCGGTGGACAAGGCCGGGCAGTTCGTCTTCGACCGCGCCCGCGACTTGAAAAAGCTGTTCCCGAAAAAACCGTTGCTGCTGTCCGAAGTCGGCTGGCCGAGCAACGGGCGCATGCGCGGTGGCGCCGATGCGTCGCCGGCGGATCAGGCGATCTACCTGCGCACGCTGGTCAACAAACTCAACCGTCAAGGCTTCAACTACTTCGTGATTGAAGCGTTCGACCAGCCGTGGAAGGCCAGTGACGAAGGTTCGGTGGGCGCCTACTGGGGCGTGTTCAACGCCGCGCGCCAGCAGAAATTCAACTTCGAAGGCCCGGTCGTCGCCATCCCGCAATGGCGCGTGCTGGCCATCGGTTCGGTGGTGCTGGCGCTGTTGTCGCTGACCCTGCTGATGATCGACGGCTCGGCCCTGCGCCAGCGTGGCCGCACCTTCCTGACCTTTATCGCGTTCCTTTGCGGTTCGGTACTGGTGTGGATCGGCTACGACTACAGCCAGCAATACAGCACGTGGTTCAGCCTGACGGTGGGTTTCCTGCTGGCGCTGGGTGCGCTCGGGGTGTTCATCGTGTTGCTGACCGAGGCGCATGAACTGGCCGAAGCCGTGTGGATTCACAAGCGTCGTCGGGAATTCCTGCCGGTGATCGGTGATTCGGACTACCGGCCGAAAGTCTCGATCCACGTGCCCTGCTACAACGAGCCGCCGGACATGGTCAAACAGACCCTCGACGCCCTCGCGGCCCTCGATTACCCGGACTATGAAGTCCTGATCATCGACAACAACACCAAGGACCCGGCGGTCTGGGAGCCGGTGCGCGACTACTGCGCGACCCTCGGCCCGCGCTTCAAGTTCTTCCATGTCTCGCCCCTGGCCGGTTTCAAGGGCGGCGCGCTGAACTACCTGATCCCGCACACCGCCAAGGACGCCGAAGTGATCGCGGTGATCGACTCCGACTACTGCGTACACCCGAACTGGCTCAAGCACATGGTGCCGCATTTCGCCGATCCGAAAATCGCCGTGGTGCAGTCGCCGCAGGATTACCGCGACCAGAACGAAAGCACCTTCAAGAAGCTCTGCTACGCCGAATACAAGGGCTTCTTCCACATCGGCATGGTCACCCGCAACGACCGCGACGCAATCATCCAGCACGGCACCATGACCATGACCCGGCGTTCGGTTCTGGAAGAGCTGGGCTGGGCCGACTGGTGCATCTGTGAAGACGCCGAACTCGGTCTGCGCGTGTTCGAAAAAGGCCTGTCGGCGGCGTATTACCACGACAGCTACGGCAAGGGTCTGATGCCGGATACGTTTATCGACTTCAAGAAGCAGCGTTTCCGCTGGGCCTACGGCGCAATCCAGATCATCAAGCGCCACACCCGCAGCTTGCTGCGCGGCAAGGACACCGAGCTGACCCGTGGCCAGCGTTACCACTTCCTTGCGGGCTGGCTGCCGTGGGTGGCGGACGGCATGAACATTTTCTTCACCGTCGGCGCGCTGTTGTGGTCGGCGGCGATGATCATCGTGCCGCAGCGGGTCGATCCGCCGCTGCTGATTTTCGCCATCCCGCCGCTGGCGCTGTTCGTGTTCAAGGTCGGCAAGATCATCTTCCTCTACCGTCGCGCCGTCGGCGTGAACCTCAAGGATGCGTTCTGCGCGGCACTGGCCGGACTGGCGTTGTCGCACACCATCGCCAAAGCGGTGCTGTACGGCTTCTTCACCAGCAGCATTCCGTTTTTCCGCACACCGAAAAACGCCGACAACCACGGCTTCTGGGTGGCGATTTCCGAAGCCCGGGAAGAGCTGTTCATCATGCTGCTGTTGTGGGGCGCGGCGCTGGGGATTTACCTGGTGCAAGGCATTCCGAGCAACGACATGCGCTTCTGGGTGGCGATGCTGCTGGTGCAGTCGCTACCGTACGTCGCGGCGCTGATCATGGCGTTCCTCTCGTCGCTGCCAAAACCTGCGGCGGAGCCTGAACCGGCGCCTGTCGTCTAATTCCTCTTTGATCCACTAAACGGCGGCCAATGGTCGCCGTTTTGCTTTAAGATAACCGCCATTTTGCGGGGCACTCCTCTAATCCCTGTGGGAGCGAGCCTGCTCGCGAAGGCTTTGTAACATTCACCGATTATGTTGACTGACACACCGCATTCGCGAGCAGGCTCGCTCCCACATTGTTAGTCCGCGCCCACATTCATGACTCCGGAGTTTTCCATGACGGCCCACGCCGACCTTTCGCCGACCCTCCAACTCGCCATCGACCTGATCCGCCGTCCGTCCGTGACGCCGGTCGACGCCGATTGCCAGAAGCAGATGATGCAGCGCCTGGGCGATGCCGGTTTCACCCTCGAGCCGATGCGTATCGAAGATGTGGACAACTTCTGGGCCACCCACGGCAACGACGACGGCCCGGTGCTGTGCTTCGCCGGCCACACCGACGTGGTGCCGACCGGTCCGGTGACTGCCTGGCAGATCGACCCGTTCAACGCGGTGATCGATGAACACGGCATGCTCTGTGGCCGTGGCGCAGCGGACATGAAAGGCAGCCTGGCGTCGATGACCGTCGCCGCCGAGCGCTTTGTCGCCGACTACCCGAACCACAAGGGCAAGGTCGCGTTCCTGATCACCAGCGACGAAGAAGGCCCGGCGCACCATGGCACCAAAGCGGTGGTTGAACGTCTGGTGGCGCGCAAGGAACGTCTGGACTGGTGCATCGTCGGCGAACCGTCGAGCACCACGCTGGTCGGTGACGTGGTGAAAAACGGGCGTCGCGGCTCGCTGGGCGCCAAGCTCACCGTGCGCGGCGTGCAGGGTCACGTGGCCTATCCGCATCTGGCGAAGAACCCGATCCACCTCGCGGCTCCGGCGCTGGCCGAACTGGCCGCCGAGCACTGGGATCACGGCAACGATTTCTTCCCGCCGACCAGTTTCCAGATTTCCAACCTCAACTCCGGCACCGGCGCGACCAACGTGATTCCGGGTGATCTGGTGGCGGTGTTCAATTTCCGCTTCTCCACCGAATCCACCGTCGAAGGCCTGCAGAAACGCGTGGCCGACATCCTCGACAAACACAACCTGGACTGGCACATCGACTGGGCGCTGTCCGGCCTGCCGTTCCTCACCGAGCCGGGCGCGCTGCTCGACGCGGTGTCGTCGAGCATCAAGGACATCACCGGCCGCGAGACCCACGCGTCGACCAGTGGCGGTACCTCCGACGGTCGTTTCATCGCCACCATGGGTACGCAAGTGGTTGAGCTGGGGCCGGTCAACGCGACCATTCACCAGGTCAACGAGCGTGTGCTGGCAGCCGATCTCGACGTGTTGACCGAGATTTACTACCAGACCCTGATCAAGTTGCTCGCCTGATGCTCGCGTGCCCGATCTGCAGTGAACCGCTCAGCCGCGTGGACAACGGCGTGGTCTGCCCCGCCGGCCACCGCTTCGACCGTGCGCGTCAGGGCTACCTGAACCTGTTGCCGGTGCAGCACAAGAACAGCCGTGATCCTGGCGACAATCAGGCGATGGTCGAGGCGCGCCGCGACTTCCTGAACGCCGGGCATTACGCACCGGTAGCCAAGCGTCTGGCCGAGCTGGCGGCGAGTTATGCGCCGGCACGCTGGGTCGATATCGGTTGCGGCGAGGGTTACTACACCGCACAGATCGCCGATGCCCTGCCGGACGTCGATGGCTACGCACTGGACATCTCCCGCGAGGCGGTCAAACGCGCCTGCAAGCGTAATCCGGCAATCACCTGGTTGATCGCCAGCATGGCCCGCGTGCCATTGGCGTCGGGCAGTTGCCAGTTTCTCGCCAGCGTTTTCAGCCCTCTGGACTGGGCAGAAGCCAAGCGCCTGCTCAGCGTCGGCGGCGGCCTGATGAAAGTCGGCCCGACCAGCGGCCATCTGATGGAACTGCGCGAACGCCTGTACGACGAAGTGCGCGAATACACCGACGACAAGCATCTGGCATTAGTGCCCGAAGGCATGACGCTGGCGCACAGCGAAACCCTGGAATTCCAACTGACACTGGACAAGCCCGAGGACCGCGCCAACCTGTTGGCGATGACACCCCACGGCTGGCGCGCCAGTGCCGAACGCCGCGCCGCCGTGATCGAACAGCCCGAGCCGTTCGTGACCACCGTGTCGATGCGCTACGATTATTTCGTTCTTCAATAACTTTTGGTCTCGGGCGAGTGCCCGGGGCCGGCTAAATCCGCGAATGGATTTTTCAGACCCGCAGTGAGGACATCCATGCGCCAACCGGATATCGAGATTTACCTGAAAGACGCCGACGTCGACCACAAGGCGATTTCCGCCTGGCTCGGTGAGGCTCTGGGCCCGTGCAGCGACTGGGTACAGAAAGGCCAGACCTACAAGTGCAAGGCCGGCAACATCCCGGTGACCTGGCTGCCGAAGGCCGTGGGCAAATGGAACAGCCTGTACCTGGAAAGCGACGCGACGCCGTGGGACGACGACATCGCCTGCGCCCGTGCAGCCTTTGCCGCGCTGAACGTGGAAGTGCGTTGCGCACCGGGCACGTGGGTCGAGGAAGAAGGTGAGGAAACGGCGGATCGCTGGATTCGTATCAGCGCCGACGGTGAAGAAGAGATCACCTGGAAGACTGCCTGAAAGCAAAAGATCGCAGCCTTCGGCAGCTCCTACAGGGGAATGCATTCCAAACTGTAGGAGCTGCCGCAGGCTGCGATCTTTTGATCTTGAAAGTTACAGGCCTACAACATCCTCAGCCTGCAAACCCTTCTCGCCAGTAATCACCGCATACTCAACCTGCTGACCTTCAGTCAGCGAGCGATGCCCTTCGCCGCGAATCGCGCGGTAGTGCACGAACACGTCCACCCCGTCGTCGCGCTGAATGAAGCCGTAGCCCTTGGCGTCGTTGAACCACTTCACATTGCCGGTTTCACGTGTTGCCATCTGTTCATACTCCTTTTTTATTATTGAACAGGCTTTTCGCAGGAAAGCCTTTGCGGAACGTCAGCCTGCGCCCGACGTCCATAAAGGGCCCCGGCGACAGATTGCCGAGTATATGACAGGCGCAAAAACTCTCAACAGGAGATTACTTCGCCGCTTTTTTGCCGATTTTCGACTAATACGGCAAACTGTCGACCGCCCGAGCAAACGCTCGGTTTTATTCACTCACGCAGAAGCCGTATGACCCGTTCCCCGTTCCGCCGTCTTGTGTTTGGCACCTTGCGCCGACTGTTGTACCTCTGGGTTCGCTCGGAGACGATCAACCAGTCGTCGCTCACCCTCAACCTCGACCGCAGTCGTCCGGTGTTCTACGTCCTGCAAAACCCATCGCTGACTGATCTGGCGGTGGTCGACACCGAGTGCACCAAGGCCGGTCTGCCGCGTCCGGTACTGCCGGTGTCGGTGGGGCCGTTGATCGAACCGGCGGCGTTTTTCTACCTGACGCCGGACCCGGACTGGCTCGGCCGTCAGGACAAGCGCGGTGCACCGCCGACCCTGACCCGTCTGGTCAGCGCCCTGACGCAGAACGCCGCCGAAGACGCGCAGATCATTCCGGTCAGCGTGTTCTGGGGCCAGTCGCCGGACAGCGAAAACAGTCCGTGGAAGTTGCTGTTCGCCGACAGCTGGGCCGTCACCGGGCGTCTGCGCCGACTGCTGAGCATCATCGTTCTGGGGCGCAAGACCCGCGTGCAATTCTCGGCGCCAATCCACCTGCGCGAACTGATCGAACACAACAAGGGCCACGAACGCACCGTACGCATGGCCCAGCGCATCCTGCGCGTGCACTTCCGCAACCTGAAGGCGGCAGTGATCGGCCCGGACATTTCCCACCGGCGCAATCTGGTCAAGGGTCTGCTCAATCAGCCACTGGTCAAGCAGGCGATCGTCGACGAAGCCGAACGCGAGAACATTTCCCTGGAAAAAGCCAAGGCCCAGGCCCTGCGCTACGGCAACGAGATCGCCTCGGACTACACCTACACCGCGATCCGTTTCCTCGAAGTGGTGCTGAGCTGGTTCTGGAACAAGATCTACGACGGGATCAAGGTCAACCACATCGAAGGCGTGCAGAAGGTCGCCCAGGGTCACGAAGTGATCTACGTGCCGTGCCACCGCAGCCACATCGACTACCTGCTGCTGTCGTACCTGCTGTTTCGCAACGGCCTGACCCCGCCGCACATTGCCGCCGGGATCAACCTGAACATGCCAGTGATCGGCAGCCTGCTGCGCCGTGGTGGCGCGTTCTTCATGCGCCGTACGTTCAAGGGCAATCCGCTGTACACCTCGGTGTTCAACGAATACCTGCACACCCTGTTCACCAAAGGTTTCCCGGTCGAGTACTTCGTCGAAGGCGGCCGCTCGCGCACCGGGCGCATGCTGCAACCGAAAACCGGTATGCTCGCGATCACGATGCGCAGCTTCCTGCGTTCATCGCGGATGCCGATCGTCTTCGTGCCGGTGTACATCGGTTACGAGCGCGTGCTGGAAGGTCGCACCTACCTCGGCGAATTGCGTGGCGCGAGCAAGAAGAAAGAGTCGATCTTCGACATCTTCAAAGTCATCGGCGCGCTCAAGCAGCGCTTCGGTCAGGTCGCGGTGAACTTCGGCGAACCGATCAAACTTGCAGAGTTCCTCGACAGCGAACAGCCAGACTGGCGCCAGCAGGAACTCGGCCCGCAGTACAAACCGGCCTGGCTCAACGAAACCACCAACCGCCTCGGCGAGAAAGTCGCGCAGCACCTGAACGAAGCGGCGGCAATTAACCCGGTCAATCTGGTGGCGCTGGCGCTGCTCTCGACCACTCGCCTGGCGTTGGACGATCGGGCCATGGCGCGGGTGCTGGATCTGTATCTGGCGCTGCTGCGCAAAGTCCCTTACTCGCCGCACACCACGTTGCCCGAAGGCGACGGTCGCGCGCTGATCGAGCATGTGAAGGACATGGACCTGCTGTCCGAGCAGAACGATGCGCTGGGCAAGATTCTGTATCTGGACGAGCAGAACGCCGTCCTGATGACCTACTACCGCAACAACGTGCTGCACATCTTCGCCTTGCCTGCGCTGCTGGCGAGCTTCTTCCAGAGCACCTCGCGCATGAGCCGCGAGCAGATCCTGCGCTACACCCGCGCGCTGTATCCGTACTTGCAGTCGGAGCTGTTCATCCGCTGGAGCCTGGAGGAACTGGACGCGGTAATCGATCAATGGCTGGAAGCGTTCGTCGAGCAAGGCCTGCTGCGTTTCGAAAAGGACGTGTACCTGCGCCCCGCTCCAAGTTCGCGGCACTTTGTGCTGCTGACCCTGCTGTCGAAAAGCATCGCGCAGACCCTGCAGCGCTTCTACATGACCGTCTCGCTGCTGCTCAACGCCGGGCAGAACAGCATCAGCGCCGAAGAGCTGGAAGACCTGTGCACGGTCATGGCCCAGCGCCTGTCGATCCTGCACGGCCTGAATGCCCCGGAGTTCTTCGACAAGAGCCTGTTCCGTCATTTCATCCAGACGATGCTCGACCTCGACGTCCTGCGCCGCGACGAAGCCGGCAAGTTGAGCTACCACGAACTGCTCGGCGAACTGGCGGAGGGCGCGGCCAAACGCGTGTTACCGGCGGAGATTCGTCTGTCGATTCGTCAAGTGGCCCTGCATCGCAGTGAAGATGCCGCGGAAACGGCAGTGACACCGCAAGTCTGAAACTTGCCGACAACTAACGGGGTACCACTCGGGTTCCCCCGTTAGTTGATCCGTGAATTAATAGGCTCTTTAAAACAATCACGATAAGGATATCGAGATGAGCCTGTTACAAGATCCCGCTTCGGCAGTGACTTTAAACTTCAGCTTGCCTGCAGCCTTTCAAATCCCCTTCGACGGTGAACATGAAACCATTGTCAGTATCGAGGTGGTTAATCCGAAGTTGGCGACGCCCGCCAGGGAACAGCGCTTCGCGAGACTGTTCGAAGGCGACTGGAAGTTCGAGTTTGCCCATTCCCATACCAATATCGGCGTGAAGTACCGGATTACTGTGCGGATGTTCCACAACCGCCACCCCCTGCTGCTTGATCAGGAACACTTTGTTATCGTCAACACGCTGCCTCATCGCCAGACTGTGCACTTGAGCCCGATCGGGCTGCTGTATGTTGAAGTTCAAGAGCCGGAAAGTTTCCCGACCGAAGAAGCGGTCACTATCAGCCTGCATGAAGCCGACAGCCCTGAAGTTGAACTGGTGCGCGTCAGCCATGACGAACAGACCGCGACTTCGTTCTATCTGCGATACGACCCGGCCAGCGTGACTCCCGGCAAACGTTATGCACTCAGCGGCATCGAAAATCGCTACCACCAGCGTATTCCGGTCAGTCCCGGTCGAATAGAACTGTGCCCGCCGCCACGCGAACAACGCGGGTGGTTCATGCAGACACTGGCGCAGTGGCTGGAAAAACCCTTACGTTTGTTCACTGACGCTGAAAGCAAAATCCGCTAGATTTCCATCGGCGCCGGGATTCTTCCGGCGCACCTGCCTCAGAGGTCCCGATGAAAAAACTCACCCTTCTCGCCGCAGCCACCCTGTTGAGCGCCTGCCAGTCGACCACCCCCGCCGGCAAAGTCGGCCTCGACGGTGAAGTGTTCTACCTGCAACGCATCGCCCTGCCACCGAGCGCGACGTTGAGCGTGAGCCTGCAGGACGTATCGCTGGCCGACGCCCCGGCGGTGGTCCTCGACGAGCAGAAAGGCCCGGTCAAAGGCCAGGTGCCGCTGCCGTTCCACTTGAGTTACGATCCGGCCCAGGTCAAACCCGGCCACCGCTACTCGGTCAGCGCGCGCATCGAAGTCAACGGCGAGCTGATGTTCATCACCACCGAGAACCACGCCGTGCAACTGGACGGCAACGATCCGCAGCCGCTGAAAATCCGCGTCGACGCCATTCGCTAACTGTCTTTCAAGGAAGCTGCCATGCTCCGCCCTACCCTTCGCTTTGCCGGCCTGTGCGCGGGCCTGATGATCTCTGCCAGCGCCCTGGCGCTGTCGCTCAGCGACCTCTCGCAACAAGACGCCACCGGTGGTCTCAAGGACGCCTTGACCCAAGGCGCGCAAATCGCCGTCAAACAACTCGGCAGCCCAGGCGGCTTCAGCAACAACCCGGAGGTGAAAATCGAACTGCCGGGCAAACTCGGCAAAGTCGCCGGCAAGATGAAAGCCTTCGGCATGGGCGCCCAGGTCGACGAACTCGAAACCGCCATGAACAAGGCCGCCGAAAGCGCCGTGACCCAGGCCCAGCCGATCCTCGTCGACGCCGTGAAGAAAATGACCGTGGCCGACGCCAAAGGCATCCTCAGCGGCGGCACCGACTCGGCCACCCAATATCTGGACAAAACCAGCCGCGAACAGATCCGCGCCAGGTTCCTGCCCATCGTCAAACAAGCCACCGACAAAGTCGGCGTAGCGCAAAAGTACAACGCCTTCGCCGGCCAGGCCGCGACCTTGGGCGTGGTGGATGCGAAAAGCGCCAACGTCGAAAACTACGTCACCGAACAAGCGCTCAATGGCCTGTTCGAAATGATCGGCAAACAGGAAGAAACCATCCGCAAGAATCCGGCGGCTGCAGCGACCGGTCTGGCGAAAAAGGTGTTTGGCACCTTGTAATTTTTGTCGCTGCACGCAAAAGCCCGCTGAACCGGTGAAGGTCAGCGGGCTTTTTGTTGCGTGTCAGCCTTGCGGATCGACTTGATCGAGGAGGCGGTTTACCGAGGGCGTCGTGGAGCTTGCGCGAGTCGAGGAAGGCGTAAGGTGCAGGGTCGCTTGGACATTCTGGTTCGGATTCGGGGGGTGTTTGAAGATGATGGGCGGGCTTACAGATCCGGTCGGTGAATTGGCAGCGACAGACTCAGGCTAGAGATCGCGCTTGCGACAGGCAACCTGAAAACCTTATGGGAAAGTTCTGGATATCTGGAACATCTTTAAAAAGACCAAAGATGTTGGGTGGCTGGGCGGGCCTCTTCGCGAGCAAGCTCGCTCCCACATTTGGATTGGGTACAGGCAGTTGGAGATTGGTCGGCTCATAGGCCGTCTTCGCGAGCAGGCTCGCTCCCACAGTGGGAATGGGTGTTGGCAGCTGGAGACTGGTCGGCTGTCAGGCCGCCTTCGCTGGCAAGCCAGCTCCCACAGGTGGATTGGGTGCGGTCTGTTGGAAATTGGTCGGCCCATAGGCCGCCTTCGCGAGCAAGCTCGCTCCCACAAAAAAGCAAAGCAGTCCATGCAGACCGCATGCTTTTCACCACTCAACAGGATGAGCGTTAGCTCGGCTGCAGCTTTTGATCTTACCGTGCCGGCCCCTTCGGCAGGCTGAGTGGAGGGGTTTATCCGGGGGTGGGAGCGCAGCGACCGTTTGGCGCAGCCAAACACATCGAGAGGAGGTGCAGCGAAGCAAACCGGAGGCGATGCCCCCGGATGAACCTCGCAACGAAGGAACCCGAGCCTAGGCGAGGGCCGTACGCCGGGGCCAAGCCTTTTGGTTACTTTTCGGCGTCTGGAAAAGTGACTCGCCGTAAGGGCGAAACCGCCAGCCGCAACCCCCGAAGCAACGGATAAACACCCAAAACCCCAAGAACCTGGTCGGCCCAAAGGCCGCCAAGTCCAAAAAAGCCTCACCCCTCCCGACGCACTCGGAACCAAGCCGCATACAAAGCAGGCAAAAACAAAAGCGTCAAAGCCGTAGCCACAATCAACCCCCCCATGATCGCCACCGCCATCGGCCCGAAAAACACACTGCGCGACAACGGAATCATCGCCAGCACCGCCGCCAAAGCCGTCAAGACGATAGGCCGAAACCGCCGCACCGTCGCCTCGATAATCGCCTGCCAAGGCTTGAGACCAG
Source organism: Pseudomonas sp. m6p (assembly GCF_055760375.1). Classification (NCBI taxonomy): domain Bacteria; kingdom Pseudomonadati; phylum Pseudomonadota; class Gammaproteobacteria; order Pseudomonadales; family Pseudomonadaceae; genus Pseudomonas; species Pseudomonas sp. m6p. The sequence goes on along the minus strand of NZ_CM147084.1, from coordinate 420,359 downwards.
AAGCAATATCCTGCTCGATCTGATCCACCAGAATCACCGAGTTGCGCATGATCATCCCCGACAGCGCGATCGTCCCCAGCATCGCCACAAACCCGAACGGCTGGCGGAACACCATCAGAAACAACACCACCCCGATCAACCCCAACGGCGCCGTCAGAAACACCATCGCCGTGCGCGAGAAACTACGCAATTGCACCATCAGCAACGTCAGCACCACCACGATAAACATCGGCACCCCGGCATTCACCGACTTCTGCCCACGCTCCGAATCCTCCACCGTCCCGCCGACATCCAACAGATACCCGTCAGGCAATTCAGCACGAATCGGATCCAGCGTCGGAGCGATCTGCTTCACCAGCGTCGCCGGCTGCTCCTTGCCATAGATGTCGGCACGCACCGTCACGGTGGGCAGACGATTACGGTGCCAGATGATCCCCTCCTCAAACCCGTATTCCAGCGTGGCAATCTGCGACAACGCCACACTGCGACCGTTATCGGTCGGTACCGCCAGACTCGGCAGCAACGACAACTCGGTACGCTCATGCACCGTGCCGCGCAACAGGATCTCGATCAGTTCGTTGTCCTCGCGATACTGACTGACACTCGAACCGGTCAGCGAGCTCTGGAGGAATTTCGCCAGATTGGCCGTGCTCACACCGAGTGCCCGGGCGCGGTCCTGATCGATGTTCAGGTACACCACTTTGCTCGGTTCTTCCCAGTCCAGGTGCACGTTGACCACATGCGGGTTCTCGCGCACCTTGGCCGCCACTTTGCGCGCCAGCGCACGGACTTCCTCGATGTGCTCACCGGTGACGCGGAACTGCACCGGGTAGCCCACCGGCGGACCGTTTTCCAGACGCGTGACCCGCGAGCGCAGGGCCGGGAATTGCTCGTTGAGGGTCTCGATCAACCAGGTGCGCAGGGTCTCGCGCTCCTCGATGTTTTTCGCCAATACCACGAACTGGGCGAAGCTCGCCGCCGGCAGTTGCTGATCCAGCGGCAGGTAGAAGCGCGGCGAACCGGTGCCGACATACGCCACATAGTTATCGATGCCGGCGTGATCCTTGAGCATCGCTTCCAGGCGTTTGACCTCGGCCGTGGTGTTGGCCAGTGACGCCCCTTCGGCCAGCTTCAGATCGACCATCAACTCCAGTCGATTGGAGGCCGGGAAGAACTGCTGCGGGACGAAACGGAACAGCATCACCGACGCGATGAACAGCCCCACCGTCAGCACGATCACGGTTTTGCGATGCGCCACGCACCACTCCACCAGACGCCGCACCCGTTGATAGAACGGCGTGCCGTACGGATCGGCTTGCCCGTCAGCCGTGCCGTGTTTGGCCGCATGAATCTTCGCCAGATCCGGCAGCAGTTTTTCCCCCAGATACGGCACGAACATCACCGCCGCCACCCATGACGCGAGCAACGCGATGGTCACCACCTGAAAGATCGAACGGGTGTATTCGCCGGTGCCGGACTGCGCGGTGGCAATCGGCAGGAAGCCGGCGGCGGTGATCAGCGTACCGGTGAGCATCGGGAACGCGGTGCTGGTCCAGGCATAGCTTGCGGCCTTGATCCTGTCGAAGCCCTGCTCCATTTTGATCGCCATCATTTCCACGGCGATGATCGCGTCGTCCACCAGCAAGCCCAGCGCCAGCACCAGCGCGCCGAGCGAGATTTTGTGCAGACCGATGCCGAGGTAATACATGCAGGCGAAGGTCATCGCCAGCACCAGCGGAATGGTCAGCGCGACCACCATGCCGGTGCGCACGCCGAGGGAGAAGAAGCTCACCAGCAACACGATCGCAAGCGCCTCGACCAGCACCTGGACGAACTCGCCGACACCGGTCTTTACCGCCGCCGGTTGGTCAGAGACTTTGCGCAGTTGCATGCCCGCCGGGAGGTTTTTCTGCAGGCGCGAGAACTCGCCTTCCAGCGCTTTGCCCAGCACCAGAATGTCGCCGCCGTCCTTCATCGCGACAGCGAGGCCAATGGCGTCTTCGCCCATGAAGCGCATGCGTGGCGCCGGAGGGTCGTTGAAACCGCGATGCACATCGGCGACATCGGAGATACGGAACGTCCGGTCACCGACGCGGATCGGGAAGTTCTTGATCTCCTCGACCGTCTGAAAACTCCCCGAGACCCGCAGTTGCACCCGCTCGCTGCCGGTTTCAAAGAAACCGGCGGTGGACACCGCGTTCTGCTCTTCCAGTGCTTGCTGTACCGCCGCCAGTGGCAAACCGAGGGTGGCGAGTTTGACGTTGGACAGCTCGACCCAGATTTTCTCGTCCTGCAAACCGAGCAGATCGACCTTGCCGACATCCTTGACTCGTTGCAGCTGGATCTGGATGCGGTCGGCGTAATCCTTGAGCACCGCGTAGTCGAAACCGTCGCCGGTCAGCGCGTAAATGTTGCCGAACGTGGTGCCGAATTCATCGTTGAAAAACGGCCCCTGAATCCCCGGCGGCAAGGTCTGGCGAATGTCGCTGACCTTCTTGCGCACCTGGTACCAGAGGTCGGGGATTTCCTTGGAGTGCATCGAGTCACGGGCAATGAAGGTGACCTGCGACTCACCGGGGCGAGAGAACGACACGATGCGCTCGTACTCGCCGGTTTCCATCAATTTCTTTTCGATGCGTTCGGTGACCTGCCGCGAGACTTCCTGCGCGGTCGCCCCCGGCCAGCGGGTCTGGATAACCATGGCCTTGAAGGTGAACGGTGGGTCTTCGCTCTGGCCGAGTTTGGTGTAGGACAAGGCCCCGACGATGGCCAGCAAAAGCATCAGGAACAGGACGATCTGGCGATTACGCAGCGCCCATTCGGAAAGGTTGAAGCGCATCGGGACTTACTCCTTGTCCGCCAGATTGACCACTCGGTTGGAGCGATCCACGGGACGCACCTGCTGACCATCGAGCAACACATGGACGCCGGCTGCCACCACCCAGTCGCTGGCGTTGAGGCCTTCGAGCACCGGCACACTTTTCTCGCCGAATGGGCCGATGCGCACCGGGGTCTTCTTCAGGGTGTTGTTGGCGCTGACGACCCAGACATAGGTCGCACCGTTCTCGGCAGTCAGGGCCGAAAGCGGTACTGACAGCGGCACACTGTCTGCCGATTGCACGAACACCCGGGCGCTCTGCCCGAGTTCAGCCGGGACCTTGCCGCTGGTGAACGAGATGCGCGCGGCGAAGGTACGGGATTTCGGATCGGCCGCCGGCGACAGCTCACGAATCTGCCCGGCGAAGCGCTGGTTCTGCTGGGTCCACAGTTCAACGGTCACTGGCTGGCCGACCTTGAACCGCCCGAAGCTCTGCTCCGGGAGGCTGATCGACACTTCGCGCTCGCCGTCGGTGGCGAGGGTAAACACGGTTTGCCCGGCGGCGACCACCTGCCCGACTTCCACCGAACGCTTGGCCACCACACCGTCCTGCGGCGCGCGCAGCACGGCGTAACTGGCCTGGTTGGTCGAGACGTTGAATTCGGCTTTGATCTGCTTGAGGCGGGCTTCGCCGGAGCGGTAGAGGTTTTCCGCGTTGTCATAGGCGGAACGGCTGACCATCTGCCGCTCCATCAAGGTTTTGTAGCGGTCACGCTCGGCGCGCACCAAGTTCAGATTGGCTTCAGCGGCGGCGACCTGGGCGCGGGTGGCTTCCAGTTGCAGGCGCACGTCCTGCGGATCGAGCTCGGCCAATGGTTGATCAGCCTTCACGCGCTGACCTTCCTCGACCAGTCGTCGGCTGACTTTGCCGCCAATGCGGAACGCCAGATCGGGCTCGTAGCGGGCGCGAACCTCACCCGGATAACTTTCCATCGCCTGCGCCGAAGGCTCTGGCTGCACCACCATGGCCGGTCGAACGCTGACTGGCGTCGCCTCTTCCTGACCGCAAGCGGACAATAAAACAGCCAGGCTGACTGGCACGGCAAAGGACAACGCATAGCGGAACATGGTGACGGACCTTTCGCTTATGGTGCTTGGAATATTTATACTGGCCAGTATGGTATTAATAGCAAACTCACCAGTCCAGTATTAAAAGCGAAGAATGTCGAACAATCTTTCAGCTCCAAACGGCCCGGGCCGTCCGAAGGATCCGGCCAAGCGCCGGGCGATCCTCGATGCGGCGAAAACCCTGTTTCTGAGTCACGGCTACGCCAACACCAGCATGGACGCGGTCGCCGCCGAGGCGGGCGTGTCGAAACTGACGGTTTACAGCCACTTCAACGACAAGGAGACGTTGTTCTCCTCCGCGGTAATGGCCAAATGTGAGGAGCAGTTACCGCCGCTGTTCTTCGAATTGCCCGCCGGCATCCCCGTGGAAAATGTGTTGCTGAACATTGCCCGGGGCTTTCATCAACTGATCAACAGCGACGAGTCGGTGAATCTGCACCGCTTGATGATGGCGCTGGGCACGCAGGATCCGAAGCTGTCGCAGATCTTCTTCGAAGCCGGCCCCGAGCGCATGGTGCAAGGCATGGAGCGACTGCTCAAACGCATCGACGAGACCGGCGTGCTGAGCATCGACCTGCCGCGCAATGCCGCCGAGCATTTCTTCTGCCTGCTCAAGGGTGCGGGGAATTTTCGTTTGCTGTATTGCTGCGGTGAGCCGCTGAGCGAAGAAGCGGCAGAGAGTCATGTGCAAGAAGTGGTGGGGTTGTTCATGCGGGCGTATCGGCCCTGATTTTTTAGCGCCTGTTCTGACGTCATCGCTGGCAAGCCAGCTCCCACAGGGATCGTGCTGAACACAAATTGTGCGAACGACACAAAAACTTGTGGGAGCTGGCTTGCCAGCGATTGAGGCGACTCGGTCTCAAGCCTTGAGCGCTTTCTTCGGGTAGATGTCATACCGACTGGATTTGCCATCCAGCGCATGGCTCGGCTTCGGCCCCTCGATGCATGGCGCCTTGCGCGGGCGCTTGACCACCACCCGGTGTGTCGCCAGGGCCAGCGCCGCTTCTAGCAACGCCGGCGCATCCGGATCATCCCCGACCAGCGGCCGGAACAGACGCATCTCTTTCTTCACCAGCGCCGTCTTCTCGCGGTGCGGGAACATCGGATCGAGATAGATCACCTGCGGCGGCTCGCCTTGCCAATTGCGCATGACCTCAATGGAGTTGCCCTTGAGCAGCGTCATCCGCGCGACAATCGGCGCCACGTCGAAATCTTCCGCCGCCCGCGCCAGACCATCCTCCAGCAACGCCCCGATCAGCGGCTGGCGCTCGATCAGGCTCATCTCGCAACCCAGACTGGCCAGCACGAAAGCGTCCTTGCCCAACCCCGCCGTAGCGTCCAGCACCCGAGGGCGCACGCCTTGGGCGATGCCAACCGCCTTGGCAATCATCTGCCCGCTGCCGCCGCCATACAGACGCCGGTGCGCCGCGCCCCCCTCGACAAAGTCCACCCGCACCGGTCCCGGCGCATCCGGGCCGAGCTGCTGCAGCTGCAAACCCTGCTCGCCGACCTGCAAGGCGAACTCGCCGTCGTCCTCCTGCAGCGGCAGGCCCAGGCGCTCGGCCCATTGCTCGGCTTGCGCTTCAAACGTCGGGCCGAGGGCCTGGACATGGATGCGGCAGGCCGCGGGTTGCTCAATCATGAAAACACGCTCAAAAAAGTTAAGGATCGGCAAAAAGTGGCCGATAAACCAATCAACGCGCATTTTGCCAGAGCTGAGCGTCAACCGAAAAAAATGTCAGGCATACTTCCCACATCGATTGGCTACATTTCGCCCAAGGGCGACTTCAGCCGTCATAACACTCAAGCATTGGGCGGCGTCAGTCACCTGTGGCAGGATTTCTTTGCCCAGGCGATGGCCGAACAGACGAGTGATGTGGTGCCGGCGTGTGGCACGTTTCCACCGGTTGACCTGAACAGCCCGGAAGAACCGACCCTGGGCAGCGAGCTGCACGCGCACATCGTCGAGCAGCGTCAGTGCGACGTGGTCGAGACCGAAGTGCGTCCGCCAGAGCCGCTGTTCCTGCCGATCGCAGAGTTCGAAACCGATCTGCTGGACAAGCCGTTCCCACCGTTCCCGCCAGAAGAACTCAAGGCTCAGCAGGAGCAGCAGGACTTCGACAGCAGTTGGGTCCGTCCGATCGTGATCAACAACGGTCAGCCTGTGCCAGAGCCGGGTCCGGCACCGCAGAAGAAGCCGCTGTACCTGCCGATTGCCGAGTTCGATCTCGACCTGCTGCAAAAACCTTATCCGCCGTTCCCGCCGGAAGAAATCGTCGAGCAGCAGAAGGCTTTGGACTTCGACAACGGCTGGGCGCGCCCGATCGTCCTGCAGAACCTGCGCCTCGCTGCCTGATACTTCAGCGACACACGCTCCAGCGCCCGACATCGACATGAAAGTGATTGCGATGAGCGGCGTTGTAATCCGGACTCAACACCACACTGAACGCCTCGCAGGCGCCATCGCGCACCTGACGCAGAAACTGCGCGTCCTGGTTTTGCTTCGGCCAGTCTTTGAGCACACTGATGTTGCGCCCGTCCGCCAGACGAAAACCGCTGATGTCCAGCGCATCGGCACTGGCGTGGCGGCTGAGCGCCCCGCTCTCGCGGTTGTAGACGTTGCGACAGGCAAAGCTGCCGAGGTGATCAAGGCGCGCCACGTTCTGCCCGTAAACAGATTGCGCGGCGGGTTGCAGGGTATGCCGTTCAAACATCGCGTAAGCCACCGCCAGCGGACAACTGGCGAGGAAGCTGCTGCTCAGCACCACCTCACCGCCCTGCACGCGCACGGTGCCGATCAGCGGGCACTTGGTATCGGGACTGTCGGCTTGCGCTGTGATGCGCAGACCCGAGTTGCTCAGGACCTGTGCGCATAATTCGGGATTGCCGCGCAGGCGCATCAGCTTGAAACCGGTCAACCAGTTCGGCGCTGCCTTCACGTCCAGCGGCGCCCACGGGTTCCACTCGGCCGGCACGTCGACCCAGCCGCGCCAGACGCTGACCACGGCGCCAGCAATCATCAACAGTACCGACAGCGCGATCCAGCGGCCCATGCTCAGCCTTTGAAAAACTGATTGGCCTTGGCGTACGGCATCGATTGCGCGGTGAAGCCGAAGGTACCGCGCTGCTGGATTTCTTCAGCCGCGCGGAAGAACTCACCGAACGCTGCCAAAGCCAGCGCTGAACCGGTGCTGATCCTGCGCACACCCATTTCTTCCAACTCCTGTACGGTCAGTTTCAAACCGCCGGACATGAGCACGTTGACCGGTTTTGGCGCCACCGCGCGCACCACCGCCAGCACTTCTTCGGCGTTACGCAAACCCGGCGCGTACAGCACGTCGGCGCCGGCCTCGGCGAAGGCTTGCAGGCGGCGAATGGTGTCGTGGATATCGGGATTACCGTGCAAGTAGTTTTCCGCACGCGCGGTCAGAGTGAAGGGAAATGGCAGCGTGCACACTGCGGCGACGGCGGCTTCGATGCGCGCCACAGCGTGTTCGAAGCAGTAGATCGGCGCGTCGGCACGGCCCGTGGCGTCCTCGATCGAACCGCCCACCGCGCCCGCCTCGGCGGCACGCAGCAAGCTTTTCGCGCACTCGGCGGGGTCATCGGCGAAACCGTTTTCCAGGTCCACCGCCACCGGCAGATCGGTGGCTGCGACAATTGCCCGGACATTGGCCAAGGTGTCATCGAGACTCAGGGCGCCATCGGCTTTGCCTTGGGAAAACGCATAACCGGCACTGGTGGTCGCCAACGCCTGATAGCCCAGACTGGCGAGCATTTTCGCCGAGCCGGCATCCCACGGGTTGGGGATGACGAAAATCCCCGCACCTTCATGCAGGGCCTTGAAGGCCTGGGCTTTACGGGCTTGTTCTTGAAGGGCGTGGGCGTCCATCGGCAGGCTCCTGGGCAGGGGAAAAATCCGCCTTCAGAGCAAGCCGAGTTGCTCGGCGGCGGGTTCTCTGTATAGCTCAGGAAGGGACGGCAGGCCAGGCAAACGTTGCATCAATTGTGCGTGAAATCGTTGCGCCAGCTTCGCCGCCATCACGTTGTCGGCGGTGTGCAGGAAGATGTACGGCGTGCGGCCCTCTTCGATCCACTCGGCGATTTTCGCCACCCATGGCACGAGGAACGGATCGTTGGCTTCCAGCTCCGGGTGGCCGATGAAGCGCACCTGCGGACATTGAGTGAACGCCGCCGGACGGGTCGGCACCCGAGGCTTTTTCGATTGCGCGTGGATCACCGAAGACTCGGTCGACAGGCAACTGAACAGCGCCCGTGGATCGAGGCAGATGCGCTCCACGCCACGTTCAAGCAGCAGACGATTGAGCAGGCGCTCGCTCTCGCCCTTGGCGAAAAACTGTTCGTGACGGACTTCCACTGCCAGTGGCCGGTCCAGCGCGTCGATGAACGCCGTCAGCTCGGGCAATCGATGCGGGGTGAAGCTTTTCGACAATTGCAGCCACAGCGGCGAAACCCGTTCGCCGAGCGGGCTGAGAAGATTTACGAAGGTTTCGGCGGCGGTCAGTTGATCGCGCAGGTCACCGCTGTGGCTGATGTCGCCGGGAAACTTGGCGGTGAAGCGAAAATGTTCGGGCATGGTCTCGGCCCAGCGCTGCACGGTGGCCGGCGAGGGGCTGGCGTAGAAGGTCGTGTTGCCTTCGACGGCATTGAATACTTGGGAGTAGAGAGCGAGGAAGTCGGAGGTCTTGGCGTCTTCGGGGTACAGATACTCGCGCCAGGCGTTTTCGCTCCAGGACGGACAACCGAGGTAGTAAGGCAGATCCATCAGATGTACAGGTCGAGGCCCAGCACATCCGCATCCCAATCGACAAAACCGGCGGTGCTCAGGTAGCTGGCCAGGGCCATCGCTACGCTTTTGCTCATGGCGCGGTGATAAATCATGTCTTGCTGACGGGCAGGCAGATTGGCCAGGCGTTGTGCGGAGGCTTTGGCAGCGCGGGCGGCCAGTTGCTCTTCAGTCGGGAATTCCAGCTCGCCATCGATATCGTCGACGGACTCATCCAGCGCCACATTACCTTTGCGAGGCTTGCGCTTGATGGGGTAGGACTGAGAGGAAAGGCCGTCTATACGCATAATTTCATGCTCGGTATCGATGATGGCAATTTAGCGGCACTTGACCGACTTAGCAAACCGCCGAGTGATAACTAGAACACATAAAGCGTAAAAGGTTTAAAGCGCGGGGTTGGAAACTGACGATTGGCAGAATTTGGAATAAGCAGGGGGATTGTGGAGAGCCTTGTGTGGTGAGGGGATTCATCCCCGATGGGTCGCGAAGCGGCCCCAAAATCAGCGACTGCTTCGCAGCCGATCGGGGATAAATCCCCTCACCACAGAGGCTTCCCCCGCTAGAAGTCAGGACTCAGCGAGCCTTTGGAGTAGCGACTTTATCGCGCAGGTAAACCGGTTGCGCATCGTCGGCCGGGATCGACTCGCCGCGCTCCCAGGCAAATCGCGCCAGGGTCAGCAGGTCTTCGGCGTGAGGCAGCATGCCGGCATCCGAGCCGCTCAGGCTGACCGCGATCCGCTCGCCATAGCCCCAACCGGTGCCCGCACCAAACCACTCGCCGCTGGCATCGGCCGGCAGCGCCGCGGCTTCCGGTGGCAGCACCGCTTCGGCACCGACCAGACGCATCTCGCCGGCGGTCTCGCGGTAGCAGCCCCAATACACTTCATCCATCCGCGCATCGATGGCCGCCGCGACCTGGCTCACACCGTGTTCGCGATATGCGCGCTGTGCCAGCACCGCCAGGTTGGACACCGGCAGCACCGGACGATCCAGCGCAAACGCCAGACCTTGCACCACACCAATGGCGATCCGCACACCGGTAAACGCCCCCGGCCCACGACCGAAGGCAATGGCGTCCACCGCTTGCAACGTGGTGCCGGCGTCGGCCAGCAGTTGCTGGATCATCGGCAGCAGCTTCTGCGCGTGCAGACGCGGGATCACCTCGTAATGGCTCGTGACCTTGCCATCATGCAGCAAGGCAACGGAGCAAGCTTCGGTCGCGGTGTCCAGGGCCAGCAAGGTGCTCATCGATGTTTCCAAAACAGGTGGGAGAAAAAGGGTGTCAGTATAAACAACTACGGCCCGCAAGCGGGCCGTGGATGATGCAGCGGATCAGCTTTTTCAGCTCAGCGCTTCGAGCACCTTGGCGGTGATCGCTTCAACCGAACCAACGCCCGGGATGTGGCTGTACTTCGGCTTGCCGTTGGCAGCGGAGAGCTTCTGGTAGAAATCCACCAGCGGCTTGGTCTGCGAATGGTAGACCGACAGGCGATGACGCACGGTTTCTTCGGTGTCGTCCTTGCGCTGCACCAGATCGTCGCCGGTAACGTCGTCTTTGCCAGCCACTTTCGGCGGGTTGTAGACGATGTGGTAAACGCGGCCGCTGGCCTCGTGAACGCGACGACCGGCGATACGCTGAACGATTTCTTCGTCTTCAACAGCGATTTCAACCACGGCGTCCAGTTCGACACCGGCAGTCACCAGGGCTTCGGCTTGTGGAATGGTGCGCGGGAAGCCGTCGAACAGGAAGCCATTGACGCAGTCGGGTTGAGCGATGCGATCCTGCACCAGCGCGATGATCAGGTCATCCGACACCAGGCCGCCGGCATCCATGATGCTCTTGGCTTGAACGCCCAGCGGAGTGCCGGCCTTGACCGCAGCACGCAGCATGTCGCCGGTGGAGATTTGCGGAATGCCGAATTTCTCGGTGATGAACTTAGCCTGAGTACCTTTACCGGCCCCGGGAGCTCCCAGCAGAATGACGCGCATCGATGTGCTCCTCAATTTTTTATATAGAAAACAACGGGATTCGCCTCTTTGGGCCAATCTCAAAAAAACGGGTCGTGGCCGCACAAACGGCCAAAGGCTGATCAAGATACACAGCAGGCTGCGCCCACACAAGACGCCAAAAGTCGGAGAAACCGGCGCCCGCCGCGACCTTGCGACGCGGTAACCCAAGTCGCAACCCCATCATTAACTGTCGCCTGCCCGCACTTTCTGCCCGTGTACAAAGCGGCACCCGGCCTGTGCACCGGGCGCCTGATACCACCGCAAAAACCTTAGCCGGTATTGCGCAACCCGGCGGCAATCCCCGCCACAGACACCAGCAGCGCCTGCTCCACCGGGCTGCCCTGCTCGACATTTTGCTGCCGTGATCGGGCCAACAGCTCGGCCTGCAATAGATGTAGCGGATCAAGATAAGTGTTGCGCAGACGGATGAATTCCAGGGTGTCCGGGCTATGTGCCAGCAGCTGCGACTGCCCGGTCAGACCAAGCACCACCGCACACGCCTGCGACAATAGGTCGCGTAACTGCGCGCCCAACGGCAGCAAGTCCGGCTCGACCAGACGCTGGTCGTACGACAGCGCGATGTCAGCGTCGGCCTTGGCCAGGACCATTTCCAGCATGTCGATACGGGTGCGGAAGAACGGCCACTGTTCACGCATCTGCCCGAGCAGTTCGCCTTCGCCGCGCTCCAGCGCCTTGCTCAACGCGCTTTCCCAGCCGAGCCACGCCGGCAGCATCAGCCGCGTTTGCGTCCAGCCGAAGATCCACGGAATCGCCCGCAGGCTCTCGATCCCACCGGCACGGCGCTTGGCCGGACGGCTGCCAAGGGGCAAGCGCCCCAGTTCCTGCTCCGGCGTCGATTGGCGGAAATACTCGACGAACTGCGGATTTTCACGCACCACGGCGCGGTACGCGGCGACGCCGTCGGCGGCCAGTTCATCCATCAGGTGCCGCCATTCGGGCGTCGGCGGCGGTGGTGGCAACAGCGTCGCTTCGAGCACCGCGGCCAGATACAGATTGAGGTTCTGCTCGGCGATGTCCGGCAGGCCGAATTTGAATCGAATCATTTCGCCTTGCTCGGTGGTGCGGAATCGCCCCGCCACCGACCCCGGCGGCTGCGACAGAATCGCCGCGTGCGCCGGACCGCCGCCACGGCCCACGGTGCCACCGCGACCGTGGAACAACAGCAGTTCGACTTGCTGCTCGCGGCAGATCTCCACCAGCCGCTCCTGCGCGCGATATTGCGCCCAGGCCGCAGCGGTGGTGCCCGCGTCCTTGGCCGAGTCGGAATAGCCGATCATCACTTCCTGCGGGCCTTGCAGCCTTGCGCGGTAGCCCGGCAACAGCAACAGACGCTCCATCACCGGCCCGGCGTTGTCGAGGTCCGCCAGGGTTTCGAACAGCGGCACCACGCGCATCGGCCGCAACACGCCGGACTCTTTGAGCAGCAGTTGCACCGCCAGCACATCGGAAGCCGCGCCCGCCATCGAGATCACATAAGAGCCCAGCGAGGCGCCCGGCGCGGCGGCGATTTCCTTGCAGGTGGCGAGCACTTCAGCGGTGTCGGCGGACGGTTTGAAATGCGCCGGCAACAACGGGCGACGATTGCTCAATTCGCGGGTGAGGAAGCTGATGCGCTGTTCTTCGTCCCAGTCTTCGTAGCGACCGAGGCCAAGGTAATCGGTGATTTCGGTCATTGCCGAACAGTGCCGCGTCGAATCCTGACGCACATCGAGGCGTACCAGAAACAGGCCGAAAGTCACTGCCCGGCGCAGGCAATCGAGCAACGGCCCGTCGGCAATCACGCCCATGCCGCATTCGTGCAGGGAGTTGAAACACAGTTCCAGCGGATCGAGCAGATCGCGGTTGTTGTGCAACACGTCGGCCGGCGCCGGTGTGCTGGCGCTGAGCGAGGCATGCGCCCAATTGCGCGTGGCACGCAGGCGTTCGCGCAACTGCTTGAGCACCGCACGGTAAGGTTCGGCGCTGTCACCGGCCTTGGCCTTGAGCGCATCACTGGCCTGCTGCATCGACAGTTCCGCAGCCAGATGATCGACATCGCGCAGGTACAGGTCGGCAGCCATCCAGCGCGCCAGCAACAGTACTTCGCGGGTCACCGCTGCCGTGACATTCGGGTTGCCGTCACGGTCGCCGCCCATCCATGAAGCAAAGCGGATCGGCGCCGCTTCCAGCGGCAAGTGCAGGCCCGTCGCTTCATACAGCGCCTTGTCGGCCTTGCGCATATGGTTGGGAATCGCCTGCCACAGCGAGTGTTCGATGACTGCAAAACCCCACTTGGCTTCATCGACCGGGGTCGGCCGGGTACGGCGGATTTCTTCGGTGTGCCAGGCTTCGGCGATCAAGCGTTGCAGGGTGTTCTGGATCTGTTCGCGCTCGGCGCTGGTCAGGTCGCGGTGATCCTGCGCGGCCAATTGCGCGGCGATCGCGTCGTACTTCTGGATCAGCGTGCGCCGCGCCACTTCGGTCGGGTGCGCAGTCAGCACCAGTTCGATTTCCAGGCGCGCCAGTTGCCGGGCCAGGGATTCGGCGCTGTGGCCTTCGTTACGCAGGCGGGCGAGCAGTTCCGGCAGTACGCGGGATTCGAACGGCGCAGGCTGCGACTCTTCGCGGCGATGAATCAGCTGATACTGCTCGGCGATGTTCGCCAGGTTGAGAAACTGGTTGAACGCCCGCGCCACCGGCAGCAGTTCGTCTTCGCTCAACTGATTGAGGCTGGCGCTGAGTTCGGCGTCCATCGAGCCACGGCGATCTGCCTTGGCGCCCTTGCGGATCTGCTCGATCTTGTCGAGAAATTCCTCGCCGTACTGGTCGCGGATGGTATTGCCTAACAGCTCACCCAACAGGTGAACGTCCTCGCGCAAGCGTGCATCGATATCGGTCATCAGCAGTTCTCCAGCGGTAATCGGGACGGCTCAGAAACGAATGCTTTGCCCAGAGAGTGCCGCTCTGTGGCGCTTCTTACAAGCAGACGACGAAGGGACTTTAAACCTTGCGGCCTGAAGCTAGTCTCAACAGTAAGCCGCACAACGGCTTGCCGGCCGCGCCGGACACTCACCCGATCCTGCCATGAGCAGGTACGACATGAGGTCATCATGAAAATCCGTGAACTCGCCCAGCATTGGGAAGAAAACGCCAAGGGTCGCCTGACCGACACTGGCTACACGATTCATCTGGACGTCGAGGCCGCTGCGCGCCTGGCGGCGATTGCCGAGATGTACCCCAAACGTCATCCGGAAGAACTGCTCGGCGAACTGATCGGCGCCGCGCTCGAAGAGTTCGAGGCGAGCCTGCCGTATGTGAAAGGTTCGACGGTGGTGGCGACGGATGAAGAAGGTGATCCGCTGTATGAGGACGTCGGTCCGACGCCGCGGTTTCTGGCGCTTTCACGCCGGCATTTGCAGTATTTGTCCGCCGCTGCCGGCAAGCAGAAACACTGACACAACAAAGATCAAACTGTGGGAGTGAGCTTGCTCGCGAATGCGGTATTTCAGCCGACATTGATAGCGACTGATTCACCGCATTCGCGAGCAGGCTCGCTCCCACATTGACTGTATCGAACTTCAAAAATCGCACGCTTTTTACCCCGCGCGTACCTCTCCCCTCCTCCAAAGTTCCCGGTTTAGAGCCTTGTCGACTTGGTCAAAAAAACTTTTGGCGATAGGCCATCTTTTCTGAACTTTTGAAAAACGCCTTCGGTCGGAAGCTGTAACCACGCCTGGAACGAGCGTTTCAAAAACGCGCTTTTACACGACGCTTGCGGCTCCTCGACCAGGATGGATTTTCGGTTTTATCAGGAGTTAAACAATGGAGTTGAAGACCATGAAGACCCAAACCTCGTTCTCCCACCTGCGCGGTCTGAAACTGGCTGCTCTGGCCATCGGTACCAGCTTCGTACTGGCCGGTTGCGCCGGTAACCCGCCAACCGAGCAGTACGCCGTGACCCAATCGGCGGTCAACAGTGCGGTCAGCGCCGGTGGTACCGAGTTCGCTGCAGTAGAAATGAAGCAGGCGCAGGACAAGCTCAAGCAAGCCGAAATCGCCATGCACGACAAGAAGTATGAACAGGCTCGTACCCTCGCCGAACAAGCCGAATGGGACGCTCGCGTAGCAGAACGCAAGGCTCAGGCTGCCAAGGCCGAACAGGCTGTGAAGGATTCCCAGAAAGGTGTTCAGGAACTGCGTCAGGAAAGTCAGCGCACCGTGCAGTAAGCGCGCATCCCGAATCGCAAAGCTGAAACTTTTATCGATAGAAAGGACGACAAATTATGCGTAAGCAACTGATGATCCCCGCTCTTCTGGCCGCAAGCGTTGCCCTGGCTGCCTGCTCCACCCCGCCTAACCCGAACCTGGAACAGGCGCGCACCAACTACGCCGGCCTGCAGGCCAACCCACAGGCGAGCAAAGTCGCGGCCCTGGAAACCAAAGACGCCAGCGATTACCTGGACAAGGCCGACAAGGCTTATCTGGACAAGCAAGACGCAGCCAAGGTTGACCAACTGGCCTACCTGACCAACCAGCGCGTGGAAGTGGCCAAGCAGACCATCGCCCTGCGCACCGCTGAGAACAACCTGAAAAACGCTGCCGCGCAACGTGCCCAAGCGCGTCTGGACGCTCGTGATCAGCAGATCAAACAACTGCAGCAGAGCCTGAACGCCAAGCAGACCGATCGCGGTACGCTGGTGACTTTCGGTGACGTGCTGTTCGCCACCAACAAGGCTGACCTGAAATCCAGCGGTCTGGTGAACATCAACAAACTGGCGCAGTTCCTCCAGGAAAATCCGGATCGCAAAGTGATCGTCGAGGGTTACACCGACAGCACCGGCGCTGCTTCGTACAACCAGTCGCTGTCCGAGCGTCGTGCGACTTCGGTTCAAGTCGCGCTGATCAAGATGGGCGTAGATCCTTCGCGCATCGTGGTTCAGGGTTACGGCAAGGAATACCCGGTTGCCGACAACGGCAGCGTTTCCGGTCGTGCGATGAACCGTCGTGTGGAAGTGACCATTTCCAACGACAACCAGCCAGTGGTGCCACGTTCGGCGGTCAGCTCGAACTAAGCAACACGCAGTGACGTAAAAGCCCCGCCTGACTGAATCAGGCGGGGCTTTTTGTTGAAGATCAAAAGATCGCAGCCTGCGGCAGCTCCTACAGGGATCGTATTCCAATGCAGGAGCTGCCGAAGGCTGCGATCTTTTGCGTTTAAGGCTCGAGTTTCTGCGGGGTTTCCTGGCCCATGCAACGCACGGCTTTTTTCTGCGCATTGATCAGCACCCCGGTCAGGCCTTTCTGCTCGGTGTCAAACAGCACCAGTACGCCATCGATGCACTGCGCCACCTGCGGCGCCGGGTCCAGCGAGACTTTGTAGTCTTCGCCCGGCACAGTCTTGAGCATGGTGAATTCGTTGAGCAGCAGCGCATCCTCGGGTTTGGCGAAGTGCAGGTAGCCGTAATACCACAGGGCACCAACGGTGCCGAGGATGCTGCAGATACCGGTGATGATCAGCGGGATGGCGTTACGTTCTTCAGTCATTGCGGACTCTCGTCTTCAGAATTCGGGGGTTGCGGATAATTGGGAATCTCGCCGAGGCGGCGCAGGCCGTTGAAGTGCTCGGGATCTTCCAGATAACGCAGCATCACCTGGCGCCAGACCGGGTCGCCGAAGGTCTGTACGTGGCCGCCGCGGGTCAACTGCAACACCCGTGGTGGCGGCGCTGCCTGATACAGGCGGATGGCGTTGGACATTGGCACCAGTGGGTCGTCGATGCTGTGAAAGATCAGTTTCGGCACGCCGTTAAGCTGCGGCATCGAGTTGATCGCACTGTCGCCGTCCGGCACCAGCCACGACAACGGCACCTGGAACGGCCAGGTCAGCCACGACGTGCTGAGGGCGTACTGACCGACGCTGCGGTAACTGGCGGGCACACCGTCGAGCACGAAGGCTTTCAGCTGTTTCTGCCGCTCGGGGTGCTGCACCAGCCAATGCACGGCCATTGAGCCGCCGAGGCTCTGGCCGAGGAGGATCAGCGGCTTGCCTTTGACCTCTGGCGCCTGATCCAGCCAGGCGAACGCAGCGTCGATGTCCTGATAGATCGCCGGCAGGCTCGGCTCGCCCTCGGACAAGCCATACCCGCGATAATCCACCAGCAGCACCTGATAGCCGTTTTTCGGCAACCACCAACTGCCACCCAAGTGCATCGGCAGATTACCGCCGTTGCCGTGCAGGTGCAGGACGGTGCCTTTGACCTCGACACCGGGCTTGGCCGGTAGCCACCAGGCGTTGAGCTTGAGGCCGTCGGCCGTGGTCAGGGTGACGGTGCGGTATTCGAGCTTGGCTCTTTCCGGGGTAAAGACCTGGCCCGGCTCGGGGTAAAACAACAGCGAACTGCAACCGCCGAGGGTCAGGAGCAGGCAAAGGATGCCGAGGATTCTCATCCGGTGAAACCTCGCGAAAAAGTGGAATTAACGCAATCAAATGTGGGAGCGAGCCTGCTCGCGAAAGCGGTGTGTCAGCCAACAATCATGTTGAATGTTAAATCGCATTCGCGAGCAGGCTCGCTCCCACAGGAAATATTGGTAGTTCAGAGGATATTGGAGTAATCCGCCTCGATCCGGTCCAGGCTCAAGTGATTGAGGAAGTTGGAGAAGCACATCCACGCCGACAGCGCGTTCATGTCGCGGAACTGTTCCGGCAGGTATTTCGGCGGCACCACCAGACCTTCATCGACCAGTTGACGCAGGGTACGCATGTCCTCCAGCGTGGTCTTGCCGCAGAACAGCAGCGGTACCTGCTCAAGCTTGCCCTTACGCACGGCCAACTGAATGTAGTTGTAAACCATGATAAAGCCCTTGAGGTAGGACAAGTCTTTGGTGAATGGCAGACCGGTTGGCGTCGAGCCTCGGAACACCCGGCTGGCGTTGCCGTAGCTTTCGGCCATTTCGAAACCCTGTTCGCGGAAGAACTCGAACACCTGCAAAAAGTCCGCGCCCTCCTCGACCATGTGAATGGCGCGGGTGCGGTTGGTCAGTTTGCGCAGGCGGCTCGGGTAGGAGGCGAAGGTGATGATTTCCATCAGGATCGCCAGGCCTTCCTGGGTCACCGTCGACGAGGGTGGGCCTTTGGACAGGAAGGTGCAGATCGGCTGGTTCAAGCCATTGAGCGTGGTGCCGACGTGCACCAGACCTTCATGGACTTCCAGTGCACGCACGTCGCGGTCGTTGAACAGCGCGTCAGTGCGGATCTTGATGTAATCGGCGCCCGCGGCCGCGTCGGCAACGATGCCGTCGGACTCGAACACGCGGATGGTTTCCTCGGCCTCGCCAAACACCTTGTTCAAGCGGGTTTGCAGCAGGTGCACGGCGTCCTTGGCGGTGAGGACTTTCGGCTCGTCCTTCAGGTCGCCACGGCCATCGATGTTGTTCAGGTAGTCGGACATCATCAGGCCGAGGTCGGCCAGGGTCGGGTCGCCGGCGTGAAACGCATCGGACGCGGCGCCGTACAGCTCTTGCGAGATCAGGCCGAAATCTTCGGTGCCGCGCGCTTCGAGCATGCGCACCACCATGCGGTATTCCTTGCACATGCGCCGCATGATCTGCCCGACCGGGTTGAACTGGCCGAGCTGGCGGGTGATGTCGCGTTCGATGTTCTGGAACTCGAGTTTGACCTTGCTCGAATCGAAGGACAGCGGCCGATTGAGGTAGTAGTCGCGATCCACCGCCGGCATTTCCTTGCCCTTGGCCTTGAGAAAGCCCTTGCGGATGTTCTCGTCCCACTTCACCGCATCGAGCACGCGGATCGGCGTCTGCGCCAGCACAATGCGATCGGACAACGTGCGTATCGTCTGCTGGTAATCGTCCACCCGAAACTCCTGTAGAAAACTGAATTATTTGGCGCGGGCCTGGCGCTGATAGCGCGCGGCCTCGACGAATACGTCGGAATTGGCCGGATCGTCGAGGTAAGCAAAGACCTTGTCGAGGCTACTGTCGACTTGCACGCCGTCGCCGTCGTCCTCGGTCTGGAAAACCTTGCCGTCGAGGGCTTGCTGTTTGATCGCCTGATTGATCTGTTCGAGGTCGAGGTTGTACACCACCAGTTCGTGTTTGTCGGTGAGTTCGAAACCGGCGATGGCGTATTGGCCACCGTAACGCGCCGGCACTTTCGCCGACAGGTACCAGCGGCTGCCGTGGCGCGACACCGTGAACGGGTAAGCCTCGCGCTCGTGAGGCCGGGCCTTGAACCAGGTGACGGCCTGATAGCGATCATGGCCGACGCGGGTCAACTCAAGGTTCATCGGCTCGCCCCAGGCATTGGTGCTCGACCACGTGCCCAGCAGGCCCTTGGGCGCCGACTCACTGGCGGGCAACGGATCCTTGAAAGTCACCAGACAGCCACTGAGCAGCAGGAACGACAAGGCGATCAGCACGCCACGCCAGGCTTTCATTCAACACTCCCTATGAACATATCCCGCCCTGACGATCACCCATTTCACCTGTGGGAGCGAGCCTGCTCGCGAAAGCGGTGTGTCAGGCAACAGAGATGTTCAATGTCAGACCGCATTCGCGAGCAGGCTCGCTCCCAAAGGGGTTGGCGTTACACCGAGGCCAGGACCAGATGCATGTACCGCGTCAGAATCCCGAGCATGTCCTGTTCGGCCAAAGGCTCGGCGTCGTTGAGCAGGCCCTGATATTCCATCCGTCCGATAATCGCCGTCAACACTTTGGCATCCTGTTGCGGTTCACGCGAGCCCAGGACTTGGAACAACTGGCAGGTGCCCTGCAGCAGAATCTGCTGATGCGAGCGCACCAGATCCGCCAGGCGCGGGTTGAGCAGCGCTTCCTGGCGGAACGCCTGCTCGGCCATCAGATGCTCGCGACGGTTGACCAGTTGCCGGTGCACATAGTCCGCCATCAGCCGCGCGATGTCGTCGGCCAGTTGCGAGCGCGACTCGGGGCTGCCGTCGCCACTGACGACCATCTCGCGCAGCAAGCCTTCGTTGTTGATCCACAGCTTGGCCATGTAGGCCGCGCTGCGTTCGACGTATTGGGCGAAGGTATCGGTGAGCAGGTCATCGATGTCCTTGAAGTAATAGGTGGTGGCCGACAGTGGCACACCGGCCTCGGCCGCCACGGCCCGGTGGCGCACGGCACGCACGCCGTCGCGCACGACAATGCGCATCGCCGCGTCGAGAATGTCCTGTCGACGCTGCTCACTGCCCTGTCGGCTGGCCTTGCGGCCCTGGTACTGAACACTTTCAGCGACCGCAGTGGCGATACCCGCTGCACCTTCTTGAGCGATTGCAACCATCACGACTGGACTTCCTCTGCTATTGCAAAATTAACCAATTGATACATTTGTACCAGACAGGCAATAAAAAGCCGCCTGTTTTAGGCGGCTTTTTAACTGAAACGTTTACGCTTGCGGTCGCATGTGCGGGAACAGGATCACATCGCGGATCGATGGCGAGTTGGTCAGCAACATCACCAGACGGTCGATGCCGATGCCTTCACCGGCCGTTGGCGGCATGCCGTACTCCAGCGCACGCACGAAGTCGGCGTCGTAGTGCATGGCTTCGTCGTCGCCAGCGTCCTTGTCGGCCACCTGCGCCATGAAACGCTCGGCCTGGTCTTCCGCGTCGTTCAACTCGGAGTAGGCGTTGGCGATTTCACGGCCGCCGATGAACAGCTCGAAACGGTCGGTGACGTTCGGGTTCTCGTCGTTACGACGAGCCAGCGGCGACACTTCGAACGGGTACTGAGTGATGAAGTGCGGCTGCTCCAGCTTGTGCTCGACCAGTTCTTCGAAAATCATCACCTGCAGCTTGCCCAGACCTTCGAAGCCCAGCACCTTGGCGCCGGCCTTCTTGGCGATGGCGCGCGCCTTGTCGATGTCGTTCAGGTCATCGGCAGTCAGCTCTGGGTTGTACTTGAGGATCGAGTCGAACACCGACAGACGGGCAAACGGCTCGCCGAAGTGGAACACCTTGTCGCCGTACGGCACGTCGGTGCTGCCCAGCACCAGTTGCGCCAGTTCACGGAACAGCTCTTCGGTCAGGTCCATGTTGTCTTCGTAGTCGGCGTAAGCCTGGTAGAACTCCAACATGGTGAATTCAGGGTTGTGACGGGTCGAAACGCCTTCGTTACGGAAGTTGCGGTTGATCTCGAACACCTTCTCGAAACCGCCAACCACCAGACGCTTCAGATACAGTTCAGGCGCGATACGCAGGAACATTTCCATGTCCAGCGCGTTGTGGTGGGTTTCGAACGGCTTGGCCGCTGCGCCGCCAGGAATGGTCTGCAGCATCGGCGTTTCGACTTCGAGGAAGTCGCGCTTCATCAGGAAGCTGCGGATGTGCGCGATCACTTGCGAACGCACGCGGAAGGTCTGGCGCACTTCTTCGTTGACGATCAGGTCAACGTAACGCTGACGGTAGCGCTGTTCGGTGTCGGTCAGGCCGTGGTGCTTGTCCGGCAGCGGGCGCAGCGACTTGGTCAGCAGGCGCACGTTGGTCATTTCGACGTACAGGTCGCCCTTGCCGGAACGCGCCAGAGTACCTTCGGCGGCGATGATGTCGCCCATGTCCCAGGTCTTGACGGCGGCCAGGGTGTCTTCGGACAGGGTCTTGCGGTTGACGTAGACCTGGATGCGACCGGTCATGTCCTGGATCACCATGAACGAGCCACGGTTGAGCATGATGCGACCGGCAACCTTGACCGGGATTGCAGCCTCGGCCAGCTCTTCCTTGGTCTTGTCCGCGTATTTCTTCTGCAGATCTTCGCAGTAGTTTTCACGGCGGAAGTCGTTCGGGAAGGCGTTGCCCTTGGCGCGCTCGGCAGCCAGCTTTTCCTTGCGCAGGGCGATCAGGGAGTTTTCTTCCTGTTGCAGGGCTTGCGGGTCGAGTTGTTGGTCGCTCATGTCTTCAGATATTCCATCAGGTTCGTTGCCCCCGGGCCTGGCGGCCCGGGAATCGCCAGCAGGGCTGGCTCCTACAGGGATCGCGTTGCGTCAGCGATCCTGTGTGCGTCTGTTACAGCCCCGATTTCAGGCTGGCTTCCAGGTATTCGTCGATATCGCCGTCGAGTACCTTGTCGCAGTCGCTGCGTTCGATGTTGGTGCGCAAGTCCTTGATCCGCGACGCGTCGAGCACGTACGAACGGATCTGGTGACCCCAGCCGATGTCCGACTTGGTGTCTTCCAGCGCCTGGGAAGCGGCGTTGCGCTTCTGCATTTCCTGCTCGTACAACTTGGCCCGCAGCATTTTCATCGCGGTGTCCTTGTTGGCGTGCTGGGAACGTTCGTTCTGGCAACTGACCACGGTGTTGGTCGGTACGTGGGTGATACGTACGGCCGAGTCGGTGGTGTTTACGTGCTGACCACCGGCACCGGAGGAACGATAGGTGTCAATCCGCAGGTCTGCCGGGTTGATTTCGATTTCGACCTTGTCGTCGATCTCTGGCGAGACGAAAACGGCAGAAAACGAAGTGTGGCGACGGTTGCCGGAGTCGAACGGGCTCTTGCGCACCAGACGGTGCACGCCGATCTCGGTGCGCAGCCAGCCAAAGGCGTATTCGCCCTTGATGTGCACGGTCGCACCTTTGATACCGGCGACTTCACCGGCCGACAGTTCCATGATGGTCGCGTCGAAACCGCGTTTGTCCGCCCAGCGCAGGTACATGCGCAGCAGGATGTTGGCCCAGTCCTGGGCCTCGGTGCCGCCGGAACCGGCCTGGATGTCCAGGTAGGCGTTGTTCGGGTCCATCTCATGGCTGAACATGCGGCGGAATTCAAGCTTGGCCAGTGACTCTTCAAGCCCTTGAAGCAGTTCAACGACGTCGTTTACCGCGCCTTCATCGTTTTCTTCAACGGCCATGTCGAGCAGCTCGCGGGAATCGGCCAGACCGCTGGACAGCTCATCCAAAGTGTCGACGATCTGCGCCAGCGATGCTCGCTCGCGGCCCAGTTCCTGGGCGTATTCAGGTTTGTTCCAGACTGCAGGATCTTCAAGCTCGCGATTGACTTCGATCAGACGCTCATGCTTTTGATCGTAGTCAAAGATACCCCCGAATAGTTTCGGAGCGCTCGGACAGGTCCTTGATGGTGTTCAGGATCGGGTTGATTTCCATGACGGGCAGCACTCGTTGGCGAACTTTTGAAAGCCGGCGAGTATAACGTAATCACGCGGTCACGGCAGCCCGTCTGGCGGCTGTCGGGGTGAATCACTTGACACATTGCCCCTGTAGGAGCTGCCGCAGGCTGCGATCTTTTGATTTTGCTTTTAAAGATCAAAAGATCGCAGCCTGCGGTAGCTCCTACAGCAATTGATGGGTTACTCGATACCTACCTGGTTACGGCCATTGTTTTTCGCCTGATACAACCCACGATCCGCCGCCGAAATCAGCAACCGGCAGTCGCTGCCCGCCTGCGGCACCATGGTCGCCAGGCCGATGCTGATGGTCAGGCTCGCCCCTTCGCTCGGAGTGTTGTGCGGAATCTTCAGCGCCGCCACGGTCTGGCGCAGCTTCTCTGCCACCAGCCGGGCACCGCCCGGCGAGGTGTTCGGCAGTACCAGCGCGAACTCTTCACCGCCGTAGCGTGCCGGCAGATCCGACGGTCGCGCGCTGGCGTCGCGGATCGCCGTGGCGACCTTGCGCAGCGCCTCATCGCCTTCGACATGGCCAAAGCTGTCGTTGTAGGACTTGAAGTAATCGACGTCGATCATCAGCAACGACAACTGGCTCTGATCGCGCAACGAGCGGCGCCACTCCAGCTCCAGGTACTCGTCGAAGTGCCGGCGGTTGGACAGCCCGGTCAGGCCGTCGGAGTTCATCAGCCGTTGCAGCACCAGGTTGGTGTCGAGCAACTGCTGCTGGCTGACGCGCAACGCACGGTACGCCGCATCCCGCTGCAGCAGGGTCATGTAGGAGCGCGAGTGATAGCGAATGCGCGCCACCAACTCGATGGTGTCCGGCAGTTTCACCAGATAATCGTTGGCCCCGGCGGAGAACGCCGCGCTCTTGATCAGCGGATCCTCCTTGGTCGACAGCACAATGATCGGGATGTCCTTGGTCGCCGGGTGATTGCGGTATTCGCGCACCAGGCTCAGGCCGTCGAGGCCGGGCATCACCAGGTCCTGCAAAATCACCGTCGGCTTGATCCGGACCGCCTGGGCGATGGCCTGGTGCGGGTCGGAACAGAAGTGGAAGTCGATGTTCTCTTCGTTCGACAGCCCACGGCGCACGGCTTCGCCGATCATCGCCTGATCGTCCACCAACAACACCATGGCGGCGTTCTCGTCGGTTTTAATGTCGTCGATCTGTAAATCATTCATGGGCGGTCACCTGAGTACTGCGGGGGCCAGGATTGCGGAAAACACTGTTCATTTGGGGAAAACCTCCAGCAATCGTGGCGCTATCTTTTCCAGTGGACGGATTTCGACGGCTGCATCGATCGCCGCTGCGGCCTTGGGCATGCCGTACACCGCACTGCTTTGCTGATCCTGCGCGATGGTCAGGTATCCCTGCTGGCGCATGAGCTTAAGCCCTTGCGCCCCGTCGCGTCCCATTCCGGTCAATAAAACCCCGATGGCATCGCCGTTCCAATAGTTGGCGACACTTTCGAAGAAGACGTCGATCGAGGGTCGGTAGATCTCGTTGACCGGCTCGGCGGTGTAGGCCAGCGTGCCGTTTTTCAATAAGCGAATATGGTGATTGGTGCCAGCCAGCAGCACCGCGCCGGCCTGTGGCGGCTCGCCTTCGCGGGCCAGGCGCACGTCCAGGCCACTGGCGCTGGCCAGCCATTCGGCCATGCCCGCGGCAAACACCTGATCGACGTGCTGCACCAGCACAATGGCCGCCGAAAAATTGCGCGGCAGGCCCTTGAGCAATACTTCCAGCGCGGCCGGCCCGCCGGCAGACGAGCCGATCGCCACCAGCCGCTTGCACGACGCCGAACTGCGGTGCGGTGTCGGCACCGGACGCGAACGCGGGGTTTTCTCGCCGATCAGCCAGCCGATATTGAGGATCTTGCGCAGCAACGGCGCCGCCGCTTCCTGCGCGTTACCGGCCCCCAGGGCCGGGGTATCGACCACATCCAGCGCACCGTGGCCCATGGCCTCGAACACCCGATGCACGTTCTGCTGGCGGTCAACCGTAACGATGACGATCGCGCACGGGGTTTCGGCCATGATCCGTCGCGTGGCCTCGACACCGTCCATGACCGGCATGATCAGGTCCATCAGGATCAGATCCGGGGTGTTTTCGGCGCACAGACGCACGGCCTCGGCGCCGTTGCCGGCCACCCAGACCACTTGATGCGCCGGCTCGAAGGCCAGCGCACGGCGCAAAGCCTCCACCGCCAGTGGCATGTCGTTGACGATTGCGATTTTCATGCCCGCGCTCCTCCAATGAGCTCAACCACTGCATCGAGCAGGGCGTCGTCATGAAAACTGGCCTTGGCTAAATAATAGTCGGCGCCCGCATCCAGTCCACGACGGCGGTCCTCTTCACGGTCCTTGTACGAGACCACCATCACCGGTAGCGATTGCAGACGGGTATCACGGCGCAGCAACGTAACCAGTTCGATGCCGTCCATACGCGGCATGTCGATGTCGGTGATCAGCAAATCGAAGTCCTCCGAACGCAGCGCGTTCCAGCCGTCCATGCCATCCACCGCGACCGCCACGTCGTAGCCGCGATTGAGTAGCAGCTTGCGCTGCAGCTCGCGCACCGTGAGCGAATCGTCGACCACCAGAATCCGTTTGCGCGCCACTTCGGCGGCCTGGTTGCCGTGCCGCGCAATACGCTCCAGACGCCCGGTGTTGAGCAGCTTGTCCACCGAGCGCAACATGTCTTCGACATCGACGATCAGCACCACCGAGCCATCGTCAAGCAGCGCCCCGGCGGAGATGTCCTGCACCTTGCCCAGTCGTTCATCCAGCGGCAGCACCACCAGAGTGCGCTCGCCGACAAATCGTTCGACCGCCACGCCATAGACCGCATCGCGCTCGCGGATCACCACGACCTTGAGGGTTTCGCCGCTGCTCTGACTGGCCGGACGATTCAGCAACTGGCTGGCGGCGACCAACCCGACATGTCGGCCTTCGTGCCAGAAATGCTGGCGACCTTCGATCTGCACGATGTCCTGTGGCTCCAGGTCGCACATGCGCTCGATGTGCGCCAGCGGAAACGCATAGGCTTCCTCGCCGACCTCCACCACCAGACTGCGCACTACCGACAGGGTCAGCGGCACTTCCAGATGAAAGCGGCTGCCCTCGCCCGCCGTCTGCTCCAGCACCACTGCACCGCGCAGTTGCCGGACCATGTGCTGCACCGCGTCGAGGCCGACGCCACGCCCCGACACTTCGGTGACGGTGTCGCGCAGGCTGAAACCTGGCAGGAACAGGAACGTCAGCAGTTCTTCTTCGCTCAACTGCGCGGCAGTTTCGGCCGGTGACAATTGGCGTTCAACGATGCTGCGGCGGACCTTTTCCAGGTCGACACCATTGCCGTCGTCACTCAGTTCGAGCACCAGCAAACCGGCCTGATGCGAAGCACGCAGGCGGATCAGGCCCTCTTCGGACTTGCCCTTGAGCAGGCGTTGTTCCGGGGTTTCGATGCCGTGGTCGACCGCGTTACGCAGCAGATGAGTCAGCGGCGCTTCGAGTTTTTCCAGTACGTCGCGGTCGACCTGCGTCTTCTCGCCTTCGATTTCCAGCCGCACCTGTTTGCCAAGACTGCGCCCCAGATCCCGAACCATGCGCACCTGACCGGTGAGCACGTCGGCAAACGGGCGCATGCGGCAGGCCAGCGCGGTGTCGTAGAGCACTTGTGCGCGCTGGCTGGCCTGCCAGGCGAATTCGTCGAGCTCGGCGTTCTTTTCCGCGAGCAATTGCTGAGACTCGGCCAGCAAGCGCCGCGCATCTTCAAGGGCTTCCTGGGCTTCGAGGCTCAGCGTCTGTTCCTTGAGATGCACATTGAGGCTTTCCAGCGCCCGTAGACCATTGTTCTGCATGCGCCTGAGGCGCTGCATGGTCGCTAGATGCGGCTTCAGTCGCTGGGTTTCGACCAGTGATTTACTCGACAGGTCGAGCAGGCTGTTCAGACGCTCGGCAGTGACCCGCAGCACGCGCTCGCCACCTTCGGTGGTGCGTTTGTTCTTGCGCGGTGCCGGGTCGGAGGTTTCCTGCGGTGTATCAACCGCCGGCCTGGGCGCTGGCGGTGGCGGTGGCGTTTCGATCGGCGCAGACGGTGCCTGCATCTGCAATTCGGCCATGGGCGGCGACGCCACGGCGGGCGGTGTCGAAGGGTCGAGCAGGCGGCCCATCAACGCCACATACGCCTCAATGTCCGGCGCTTGCGGGGCATTGGCCGGTGTGGCGATACGCATCAACAGATCGGTGCCCTGCAACAACGCATCGATGTGCTCGGGGCGCAGCAACAGCCGCTTTTCTTGAGCGCTGACCAGACAATCTTCCATCACGTGGGCGACGCTGACACCGTTGTCGATGCCGACGATCCGCGCCGCGCCCTTGAGCGAGTGCGCCGCACGCATGCACGATTCCAGATAGTCGGCCTGAGTCGGATTACGCTCCAGCGCCAGCAGCCCACTGCTCAGCACCTGGGTCTGGGCCTCGGCTTCGAGGCTGAACAGTTCCAGCAGCGAGGCGTCGCGCATTTGCTCGGGGGTCATGTGAGGCTCCGGGTCACGGCGGACAGCAACTGTTCTTCATCCAGCCAACGCAGGCTGCGCCCCCGGAATTGCAGGACACCACGGGTGTATTTGGCGCTGGCAGTGCTGTTGTGCTCACTGCCGGCACGCGACGCGGCGTCGAGAATTTTTTCATCGATGGCGTGGATGCCGTCGACCTCATCCACTGGCACCACCACCGGCCCACCGTGGGCGGCGACGATCAACATGCGCGGCATGATCCGCGCGCCCGTGGCCGGTGCGGCGTTGCCATCCAGATCGAGCAACTCGACCAGCGACAGGCACGCCACCAGCGCGCCGCGCACGTTCGCCACGCCGAGCAGGGCCCGCGAGCGCTGGTGCGGCAACGAGTGAATTGCCTGCAGCGGAGCGACTTCCACCAGACTGCGGGTGGCCAGGCCCAGCCACTCTTCGCCCAGGCGGAACATCAGCAGCGAACGGGTTTTCACATCGCTTTCGACCGCCACGGCGACCGGGTCGCGCTCATCCTGCTGCAACGCATAGCGGTCGAGTAGACGCGTGGCGGCAGCGGAATACACCGCGCAGTTTCGGCAGTGAATATGCTCGGTCAGCAACGGGCAGGACTTGTCGCCGTGAATGCCGATGCGGTTCCAGCAGTCATCGATGGCCCGGGCGTCTTCGTGGGTGACGTTCAAGGTGTCGGACGGGATCATCGTTTACGCTCACTGTCGGCGGTACGACCGCTGCGCGCGGCGCGTTCCTGCAATCGTCTGGCACCGGCGCTGTCGCCCTGGGCCTGCAGCAACGCAGCCAGGTGCATCAAGGCTTCGGGATGCTGCGGCTCAAGGTACAAGGCCTTGCGGTAATGGCTCTGGGCTTCGAGGGTGGCGCCGGCCACGTCACTGAGCAGGCCGAGCCAGTAGAACACCTGCGCCACCGGTTCGTGACTGCGCAGGTACTGCTCGCACGCCGCACGGGCCTCGGCGCTTTTGCCTTCGTTGGCCAGCGCAGCGATGTTGGCGAGCAAGGTCGCCGCGTCCGGGTTGACGCTTTTGCTGCTGACGGGCAACGGTGCAACGTTGGCAAACGGACGCGGGCGCACGGGTGGCGGCGGCGTGCGCAGCGGTTGGCGCACGGGCAATGGTGGCGGAGTCGGCAGCGACAGCGGTTGCGGTACCGGATCGTTTTGTCGACTGAAGGCAAACGACTGTGGGATGCCAATCGAGCGCATGCCCAGACGCCCGAGCAGACTGCCCTCGGCCGGGCCGATGAACAGCACGCCATCCACGTGAGTCAGACGCTTGAGCACTTCGAACACCTGCTTCTGGGTCGGCTGGTCGAAATAGATCAACAGGTTGCGGCAGAACACGAAATCGAACGGCGGCTCACCCGCCAGCAGCGTCGGATCCAGCACATTGCCGGCCTGCAGGCGCACCTGTTCGCGCACGGCGTCGCTGACTCGATGGCCGTCCTGTTCGGCGGTGAAATGACGCTCGCGAAAGTCCAGCTCCTGACCCCGAAACGAGTTCTTGCCGTACAGCCCGCGCCGCGCCTTGTCCACCGACAGCGGGCTGACATCCATGCCATCGACCTTGAACTGATGGGGCTTGAGCCCGGCATCGAGCAAGGCCATGGCAATCGAATAGGGTTCCTCGCCGGTCGAACACGGCAGGCTGAGGATGCGCAGCGCGCGCATGTTGTTCAATTCGTCCAGACGCTTGCGCGCCAGCTTGCCGAGGGTGGCGAAGGATTCCGGGTAACGGAAAAACCAGGTTTCGGGGACGATCACCGCCTCGATCAACGCCTGCTGTTCGTCCCGCGAACCTTGCAACAGTTGCCAGTATTCATCGCTGTGCGCCGCTTGCGAGAGCGTGGTGCGTTGGCGCACCGCGCGCTCGATGATCGCCGGTCCGACCGACGTGACATCCAGACCGATGCGTTCCTTGAGGAAATCGAAAAAACGCTGATCGCTGCTCATGACTGCGCCTCATGCGGCGCGGGAAAGAGCAGGCTGCGCACGGCGTCATCCAGCAAATCGTTGACCCGCACCCACTGCACCAGGCCCTGGGCATCTTCGCGCACCGGGCCGAGGTACGGCGCCTGACGATTGTCCAGACCATACGGCTGAAAATCCTCGGGATTGCAGCGCAGGGTATCGGTCGCCTGTTCGAGTATCAGTCCGAGCCAGCGTGACGGCTGCCGTTCATCCGGGCGGTAATGCACCAGCACCAGCCGGGTGCTGGTACGCGCCTCGGCCGGTTGGCCGAAGGTCAGCGCACTGAGGTCGATGGCCGGCACCACCGCACCGCGATAGGCGAACACCCCGGCGACCCAGTTCGGCGCTTGGGCAATCGGCTTCAACGGCAGGCGCGGCAACACTTCCGCCACCTCGGTGGCGCGCAAGGCGTAACGCTCGCTGCCGATGCGAAACAGCAGGAACAACGCCTGCTTCGCCACCGGCGCTGCGCTGCGTTTGGCGGTGATTTCGCTCATCAGACTTTGAATCGCGAAACGCCACTGCGCAGCCCGACGGCCACCTGGCTCAGTTCGTCGATGGCGAAACTGGCCTGACGCAACGACTCGACGGTCTGGCTGCTGGCGTCGCCCAACTGCACCAGCGCATGGTTGATCTGTTCGGCACCGGTGGCCTGGGCCTGCATGCCTTCGTTGACCATCAACACCCGCGGCGCCAGCGCCTGCACCTGATGGATGATCTGCGACAGTTGCTCGCCGACCTGCTGCACTTCGGCCATGCCCCGGCGCACTTCTTCGGAGAACTTGTCCATGCCCATCACGCCGGCAGACACCGCCGACTGGATCTCGCGGACCATCTGCTCAATGTCGTAAGTGGCGACGGCGGTCTGATCCGCCAGACGCCGTACTTCGGTGGCGACCACGGCAAAACCACGGCCGTACTCACCGGCCTTCTCGGCCTCGATGGCGGCGTTGAGCGACAGCAGGTTGGTCTGATCGGCGACCTTGACGATGGTCACCACCACCTGATTGATGTTGCCGGCCTTCTCGTTGAGGATCGCCAGTTTGGCATTGACCAGATCGGCTGCGCCCATCACCGAGTGCATGGTGTCTTCCATGCGCGCCAGGCCTTGCTGGCCGGAACCGGCGAGTACCGAGGCCTGATCGGCGGCGGTGGACACTTCGGTCATGGTGCGCACCAGATCCCGCGAGGTGGCGGCGATTTCCCGCGAGGTCGCGCCGATTTCGGTGGTGGTGGCCGCGGTTTCGGTGGCGGTGGCCTGTTGCTGCTTCGACGTGGCGGCAATCTCGGTCACCGAGGTGGTCACCTGCACCGAGGAACGCTGGGCCTGAGACACCAGCGAGGTCAGCTCGGTCATCATGTCGTTGAAGCCGGTTTCCACCGCGCCGAACTCGTCCTTGCGATCCAGATTCAGACGGCTGCTCAAGTCACCGGTGCGCATGATTTCGAGGATCTTCACGATGCGGTTCATCGGCGCCATGATCGCGCGCATCAGCAGCAGGCCACAGGCACCTGCCGCCAGCACGGCCACCAGCAGCGAGACAAACATGCTGACCTTGGCCGCCGCTACCGCCTCGTCGATGTTGGCCATGGCCTGATCGGCGACCCGCTTGTTCTCGCCGATGATGTCGTTGAGTTTCATGCGACCGGTGTACCAGGCCGGGGTCAGCTTCTCGGTGAACAGCTTGACCGCGTCGGCTTCCAGGTTGCGCTTGTGCAAGTCGAGCACCTGATCCTGGATCTGCATGTAGGTGTCGTGATCCTTCTCGAACGCAGCGAACTCGACCCGGTCCTCGTCGGTGGTGACGGTGTTGCGGTAGTTGGCCATCTGCTCCTGCAGGCGCGTCTCGAACGCCTTGTAGTCCGCCGCATCTTCACTGCTGATACCCTGCCCTTCCTTGAGGCCCAGCAGCTCTTGGGTCTGCAGATAACTGTCGACCCACGCGCCGCGGATCATCGAGCTGTAATAGACGCCGGGAACGGCGTCATCACGCACGCTGCTTTCACTGGCTTCGATTTTCAGCAGGCGGGAATACGAAACGACGACCATCAGCAACATGATGGCGATAATCACCGCAAAGCTCGCCAAAATGCGTTGGCGCAACGTCCAGTTCTTCACAGTGATTCCTCGTGCCTAAGTCGAAATGCGGGGAGTATAGCCGAGGGCGGTGTCTCATTTATAAGACGCTTTTTAACCCTCGGGCCGACCCGAGGTGGTTGGCGGGAAGGCTCTGGGGTGGGACTGTCCGACAATCCGGGGCTGACGTGCCAGTGATGGAACGGCAAAAAGGGGCGATGGATCGGCCATTGCTGTTGTTGTGAGGCTGGAAACGCAATCGCGAGCAGGCTTCGGTGCCTGGCGCAAAACCTGTAGGAGCTGCGGCACGCTGCGATCTTTTGGGGGGGGGGGGGGGGGGGGGGGGAGAAAGGGGGGGGGGGGGGGGGGGGGGGGGGGGTTGGGGGGGTGAGAAAAAAAAAAAAAAAACCCCCCCCCCCCCCCCCAGCTCCTACACAAGTACCGCGTGTTCAGGCAGTTCTATAGCGATACCTGTCGCACCTGTTTCTCCAATTCCACCTTCAACCCCGGCTCCAGCTTCAGTTGCTTTGCCAATTCCTCCAGATACGCCTTTTCCATAAAGCTCTCCTCATCCACCAGCATCACGCTGGCGATGTACATTTCCGCCGCCATCTCCGGCGTACTCGCGGCGCGGGCGACGTCGCCTGGGTCGAGGGGTTTGTTGAGTTCGGCGTGCAGCCAGTGTTGCAGTTCCTGATCGTTGTCGAGTTTGGTGAATTCGCCTTCGATCAATTGGCGCTCGCGATCATCGATATGGCCATCAGCCTTTGCGGCGGCGACCAGTGCTTTGAGAATGGCCTGGCTGTGTTGCTCGGCCTGCGCCGGTGGCAAGCGGTCGAGGGTTTGCGGTTCGGTTTGTGGGGCGGTGCCTTTTTGCGCGTTCCAGTTGCCGTAGGCCTTGTACGCCAGCACACCCAGCGCCGCGAGGCCGCCGTAGATCGCGACCTTGCCGCCGACCTTGCGCACTTTCTTGTTGCCGAGAAGCAGCCCCATCGCCCCGGCCGCCAGCGCACCACCGCCGGCTCCCGACAGCAGACCGCCCAGCGCCCCTGAGCCTGAAGACCCACCAAGCAAACCGCCCAGGCCGCCAGCCGCCGGTTTGTTCTGCGCGCCGCCGGCCTTGTTCTGCAACAGATCCTGGCCGGATTTGAGTAGTTGGTCGAGCAATCCACGGGTGTTCATGTTCCGCCTCCAAAACAGGGGTTATCCGGATCTATCAGGCCCTCAGCCTAGTTCGAAAGTGCCCTGGCCCGGCCTGCGAGTGTGCTTCCAGATGTTGCTCAGCAGGCGCAGGCCCTTCGTGAAAATCGATATACACTCAGGCCAATCGATAAAAACCGCCCACCGGGTACCCTTCTCATGATGACCCTGCGTCAGATCCGTCACTTCATCGCGGTGGCCGAGACCGGCTCGATCTCCGCCGCCGCGCAAACCGCGTTCATATCCCAGTCGACCCTGACGCTGGCGATCCAGCAACTGGAAGAGGAAATCGGCGTCAGCCTGTTCAACCGTCACGCCAAGGGCATGACCTTGACTCATCAGGGTCATCAATTCCTGCGCCAGGCGCATCTGATTCTGGCAACGGTGGATAACGCCAAGCGCAGCCTGCAACAAAGCACCGACCAAGTGGCCGGGCAGTTGATTGTCGGCGTGACCAGTCTGGTGGCCGGTTATTACCTCGCCGATTTGCTCACCCGTTTTCAGCGCGCCTATCCCAATGTCGAGATCCGGGTGATGGAGGACGAGCGGCCGTACATCGAACATTTGCTGGTCAGCGGCGAGATCGATGTCGGCGTGCTGATCCTGTCCAACCTCGAAGACCGCCACGCCTTGCAAACCGAAGTGCTGACTCACTCGCCGCACCGTCTGTGGCTGCCGGCCCAGCATCCGCTGCTGGAGCACGACAGCATCAATCTCGCCGATGTTGCCCGCGAACCGCTGATTCAACTGAACGTCGACGAGATGGATCGCAATGCCCAGCGCCTGTGGCGCGGCGCCGGGCTGCAACCGAAGATCACCCTGCGCACGGCATCCACCGAAGCCGTGCGAAGCCTTGTCGCAGCCGGCCTGGGCGTGTCGATCCAGCCGGACATGACTTACCGCCCGTGGTCACTGGAGGGCGACATCATCGAAGCACGGCCGATTGCCGACCTCAACCAGACCCTCGACGTCGGTCTGGCCTGGCGCCGTGGGACAGCGCGCCCCGCTCTGGTCGATCCATTCCTGACCGTGGCCCGCGAGCAGCCGCACGGCGGACGCAAGCCATCTATTTAATCGAATGCCACCTTCAGTATTTAGAATTTGTCGACCTCGGAGCCGCACACTAGTCTTGCTGCATCTATAAGACGGTCGGTTCCCCGGTACGGGAGCCCCAATGACCACACAAGAAAAGAGATCGCGGAAAATGGCTGGCGTGCAGACCCCGATGTGTACCGCGTTGCTGATCGACGGCGAACTGGTCGCCGGGCAGGGTTTTGTCGAACCGATCCTCAACCCGGCCACCGGTGAAATCCTCACCCACATCGCCGAGGCCAGCACCGAGCAGGTCGAAACCGCGATTCTCGCCGCCCACCGCGCCTTTGCCGAATGGTCGCGCACCACACCGCAACAACGTTCCAGTCTGCTGCTGGACATCGCCAACGCCGTCGAAAAACACGCCGATTACCTCGCCCGCCTCGAAGCGCTGAACTGCGGCAAGCCGCTGCACCTGGCGCGGCAGGACGATCTGAGCGCCACCGTCGACGTGTTCCGCTTCTTCGCTGGTGCCGTGCGCTGCCAGACCGGTCAGCTCAGTGGCGAGTACCTGCCGGGTTACACCAGCATGGTGCGTCGCGATCCGATTGGCGTGGTGGCGTCGATTGCCCCGTGGAACTACCCGATCATGATGGCCGCGTGGAAAATCGCCCCGGCCCTCGCCGCCGGCAACACCCTGGTGTTCAAGCCATCCGAACACACACCGCTGTCGATCCTCGCACTGGCGCCAGCACTCGCCGAGATCCTGCCGCGCGGGGTCATCAACATCATCTGCGGCGGTGGCGAAGGCGTCGGTAGCCATCTGGTCGGTCACGCCAAGGTGCGCATGGTCTCGCTGACCGGCGATATCGTCACCGGGCAGAAGATCCTCCAGGCCGCGGCAAAAACCCTCAAGCGCACGCATCTGGAACTCGGCGGCAAAGCCCCGGTGATCGTCTGCAACGACGCGGATATTCAAGCGGTGGTCGACGGCGTGCGCACCTACGGTTACTACAACGCCGGGCAGGACTGCACCGCCGCGTGCCGGATCTACGCGCAAACAGGCATTCACGACAAATTGGTCGCCGAGCTCGGCGCAGCGGTCAGCAGCCTGCGCTTCGCCGGCAAGCGCGATGCCGACAACGAGATCGGCCCGCTGATCAGCACCCGCCAGCGCGACCGCGTCGCCAGTTTCGTCGAACGCGCCCTCGGCCAGCCGCACATCGAGCGGGTGACCGGCGCGGCGGTGCATTCCGGCGCCGGGTTCTTTTACCAGCCGACGCTGCTGGCCGGTTGCAAACAGACTGATGAAATCGTTCAGCGCGAAGTGTTCGGCCCAGTGGTGACCGTGACCCGCTTCGACGAACTCGCGCAAGCCGTGGACTGGGCCAACGACTCCGAATACGGCCTCGCCTCGTCGGTGTGGACGCAGAATCTGGACAAGGCAATGCAGGTCGCCGCCCGTTTGCAGTACGGCTGCACCTGGATCAACAGCCATTTCATGCTGGTCAGCGAAATGCCCCACGGCGGACTGAAACGCTCCGGATACGGCAAAGACTTGTCCAGTGATTCGCTGCAGGACTACAGCGTGGTGCGGCACATCATGGCCCGCCACGGCCAGCATCTCTGACTACGCTAATAACAAGCCATCAACGGCATGCTTCACCGCGTTCACAACTGCCCCGACCATAATTTAAAGAAGAGGGTTCAACCATGTTCGTGCACAAGACCGCACTGCTCAGTGCAATCACCACGGCCCTGCTGGCCAGTGCCAGTCTGCAAGCCGCCGAGCCGCTGAAGGCCGTCGGCGCCGGCGAGGGTCAGCTGGATATCGTGGCCTGGCCCGGTTACATCGAACGTGGCGAGAGTGACAAGGCTTACGACTGGGTCACCGGTTTCGAAAAAGAAACCGGCTGCAAGGTCAATGTGAAGACTGCCGCCACCTCCGACGAAATGGTCAGCCTGATGGCCAAGGGTGGTTACGACCTGGTCACCGCGTCCGGTGATGCGTCATTGCGCTTGATCGTCGGCAAACGCGTGCAACCGATCAACACCGCGTTGATCCCGAACTGGAACACCCTCGATCCACGCCTGAAAGATGCGCCATGGTACGTGGTCAACAAGCAGACCTACGGCACCCCGTATCAGTGGGGCCCGAACGTGCTGATGTACAACACCAACGTGTTCAAGACGCCGCCGACCAGCTGGAATGTGCTGTTCGACGCGCAGAATTTCCCCGACGGCAAGCCGAACAAGGGTCGCGTGCAGGCCTATGACGGGCCGATCTACATCGCCGATGCGGCGCTGTACCTGAAAACCGCCAAGCCTGAACTGGGGATCAAGGATCCGTATCAATTGACCGAAGCACAGTACAAAGCGGTGCTCGATCTGTTGCGTGCGCAGCAGCCTTTGATCCACCGCTACTGGCACGACACCACGGTACAGATGAGCGACTTCAAGAACGAAGGCGTGGTGGCGTCGAGTGCCTGGCCGTATCAGGTCAACGGCCTGATCAATGAGAAACAGCCGATTGCCTCGACCATCCCGAAAGAAGGCGCCACCGGTTGGGCCGACACCACCATGCTGCACGCCGAGGCCAAGCACCCTAATTGCGCTTACAAGTGGATGGACTGGTCGCTGCAGCCGAAAGTCCAGGGTGACGTGGCGGCGTGGTTTGGTTCGTTGCCAGCCGTGCCGGCGGCGTGCAAGGAGAGCGAATTGCTCGGCGCCGAGGGTTGCAAGACCAATGGTTTTGACCAGTTCGACAAGATCGCCTTCTGGAAAACCCCGCAGGCTGAAGGTGGCAAATTCGTGCCGTACAGTCGCTGGACTCAGGATTACATCGCGATCATGGGCGGCAGGTAAGCCCTTTCAAGATCAAAAGATCGCAGCCTGCGGCAGCTCCTACATCAATGGACACCGCTTTCCTGTAGGAGCTGCCGCAGGCTGCGATCTTTTCGACGCAACACCTGATCACTTTTTGAAAGCCTGCTTTACCGGAGCACCGCACCATGACGCTTGCAGTCCAGTTCACCAACGTTTCCCGGCAGTTTGGCGAGGTGAAGGCCGTTGACCGGGTTTCCATCGATATTCAGGACGGCGAGTTCTTTTCCATGCTCGGCCCATCCGGCTCGGGCAAAACCACCTGCCTGCGCCTGATCGCCGGGTTCGAACAACCGAGCGCCGGCTCGATCCGCATCCACGGCGCCGAAGCGGCCGGTCTGCCGCCGTATCAACGTGATGTAAACACCGTCTTCCAGGACTACGCGCTGTTCCCGCACATGAACGTGCTGGACAACGTCGCCTACGGCTTGAAGGTCAAAGGCGTGAGTAAGACCGAACGCCACAAGCGCGCCGAAGAGGCGTTGGACATGGTCGCGCTCGGTGGTTATGGCGCACGCAAACCGGTGCAGTTGTCCGGCGGTCAGCGCCAGCGTGTCGCCCTCGCCCGCGCCTTGGTCAATCGCCCGCGCGTGCTGCTGCTCGACGAGCCGCTCGGCGCCCTCGACCTGAAACTGCGCGAGCAGATGCAGAGTGAACTGAAGAAGCTGCAACGCCAGCTCGGCATCACTTTCATCTTCGTCACTCACGATCAGACCGAAGCACTGTCGATGTCCGACCGCGTGGCGGTGTTCAATAAGGGCCGCATCGAACAGGTCGATACCCCGCGCAATCTGTACATGAAACCGACCACCACCTTCGTCGCCGAATTCGTCGGCACTTCCAACGTGATTCGCGGCGATCTGGCGCGCCAGCTCAGCGGCCATCCGCAGCCGTTTTCGATTCGCCCCGAGCACGTGCGTTTCGCCGAAGGGCCGCTCGCCAGCCATGAAATCGAAGTCAGTGGCGTGCTGCATGACATCCAGTATCAGGGCAGCGCCACGCGCTATGAACTGACCCTGGAAAACGGCCAGACCCTGAGCATCAGCCACGCCAACAATCAGTGGATCGACAGCAGCGCGCAGCACCAGACCGGCCAGCGCCTGCACGCACGCTGGGCGCGGGAAGCGATGATCCCACTGCACGACACTGTCTCGAGCGGGGTGTGAGATGAGCACGCTCGCAATGACTCAAGCACCGCCGTTGCGGCGGTTTTCCAACCTGCTCTACCGCAAGCCGAATCTGTATCTGTCGCTGCTGCTGGTACCACCGTTGCTGTGGTTTGGCGCGATCTACCTCGGCTCGCTGCTGGTGCTGCTGTGGCAGGGTTTCTACACCTTCGACGACTTCACCATGGCGGTCACCCCCGACCTGACCCTGGCGAATTTTGCCGCGCTGTTCCAGCCGTCGAACTTCGACATCATCCTGCGCACGCTGAGCATGGCCATCGTGGTGTCGATCGCCAGCGCCATCGTCGCGTTCCCGATTGCCTATTACATGGCGCGCTACACCACGGGCAAGACCAAGGCGTTTTTCTACATCGCGGTGATGCTGCCGATGTGGGCCAGTTACATCGTCAAGGCCTATGCGTGGACGTTGCTGCTGGCCAAGGGCGGTGTGGCGCAGTGGTTCGTGCAGCATCTGGGACTGGAGCCGGTGTTGCAGTTCATTCTGGGGATTCCCGGCGTCGGCGGCAGCACCTTGTCGACCTCACATCTGGGACGCTTCATGGTCTTTGTCTATATCTGGTTGCCGTTCATGATCCTGCCGATTCAGGCCTCGCTGGAGCGCCTGCCGCCGTCGCTGTTGCAGGCGTCTGCCGACCTCGGCGCCAAGCCGCGCCAGACCTTCATGCAGGTGATTCTGCCGCTGTCGGTGCCGGGTATTGCTGCCGGCTCGATCTTCACTTTTTCACTGACCCTGGGCGACTTCATCGTGCCGCAATTGGTCGGCCCGCCGGGCTACTTCGTCGGCAGCATGGTGTATGCGCAGCAAGGCGCGATCGGCAACATGCCGATGGCGGCGGCGTTCACGCTGGTGCCGATTGTGTTGATCGCGGTTTACCTGTCCATCGTTAAACGTCTGGGGGCCTTCGATGCACTCTGAAAAGGCTTCATTGGGTTTGCGCATTGCAGCCTGGGGCGGGTTGGTGTTTCTGCACTTCCCGATCCTGATCATCTTCCTTTACGCCTTCAACACCGAGGAAGCGGCGTTCAGTTTTCCGCCAAAGGGTTTCACCCTGCACTGGTTCAGTGTGGCGTTTTCGCGGCCGGATGTGCTGGAGGCGATCAAGCTCTCACTGCAGATTGCCGCCATCGCTACGTTGATCGCGATGGTGCTCGGCACATTGGCTTCAGCTGCGTTGTATCGCCGGGACTTCTTCGGCAAGCAGGGCATTTCGCTGATGCTGATCTTGCCGATTGCGTTGCCGGGGATCATCACCGGGATCGCGCTGCTGGCGACGTTCAAGACGCTGGGGATCGAGCCGGGGATGTTCACCATCATCGTTGGTCACGCGACGTTCTGCGTGGTGATCGTCTACAACAACGTCATCGCCCGCCTGCGGCGTACTTCGCACAGTCTGATCGAGGCCTCGATGGATCTGGGTGCCGATGGCTGGCAGACCTTCCGCTACATCATCCTGCCGAACCTCGGCTCGGCGCTGTTGGCCGGCGGCATGCTCGCGTTTGCACTGTCGTTCGATGAAATCATCGTCACCACGTTTACCGCCGGGCATGAGCGCACGTTGCCGCTGTGGTTGCTCAATCAACTCAGCCGTCCTCGGGATGTGCCGGTGACCAACGTCGTCGCGATGCTGGTGATGATGGTGACCATGCTGCCGATCCTAGGCGCGTATTACCTGACCCGGGGTGGCGAGAGTGTCGCCGGTAGCGGTGGCAAATAATTGAATAACCACTGAACAAACCGAATCCCTGTAGGAGCTGCCGAAGGCTGCGATCTTGTTGCTTTGAAAATCAAGATCAAGATCAAAAGATCGCAGCCTTCGGCAGCTCCTACATGGTTCGGTTTCGACAGAACAATAAAAGTGTTAGTGAGGACAACAGACATGCAAACCAGACTCTTGATCAACGGCCACCTGGTCAACGGCGAAGGCCCGGCGCAACCGGTGCTCAACCCGGCGCTCGGCAGTGTG
This sequence comes from Pseudomonas sp. m6p, assembly GCF_055760375.1. Lineage (NCBI taxonomy): Bacteria > Pseudomonadati > Pseudomonadota > Gammaproteobacteria > Pseudomonadales > Pseudomonadaceae > Pseudomonas > Pseudomonas sp. m6p. Next base: position 380,583 of record NZ_CM147084.1, on the reverse strand, counting down.
CTGGTGGAGATCAACGAAGCCTCCGAGGCCCAGGTCGATGCCGCCGTGCGCGCCGCCGATAACGCGTTCGCCGAGTGGTCGCAAACCACACCGAAAGACCGTTCGCTGCTGCTGCTCAAACTCGCCGACGCCATCGAAGCCCATGGCGAGGAACTGGCTAAACTCGAATCCGACAACTGCGGCAAGCCCTACAGCGCCGCGCTGAATGACGAGATTCCGGCGATTGCCGACGTGTTCCGTTTCTTCGCCGGCGCCAGCCGTTGCATGAGCGGTTCGGCCGGTGGCGAATACCTGCCTGGCCACACCTCAATGATTCGCCGCGACCCGGTGGGCGTGATCGCCTCGATTGCGCCGTGGAACTACCCGCTGATGATGGTCGCCTGGAAAATCGCCCCGGCCCTCGCTGCCGGTAATACCGTGGTGCTCAAGCCGTCGGAACAAACCCCGCTGACCGCGTTGCGTCTGGCCGAACTGGCGTCGGACATCTTCCCAGCCGGTGTACTCAATCTGGTATTCGGTCGCGGTCCTGCCGTCGGCAGCCCGTTGGTCACGCATCCTAAAGTGCGCATGGTCTCGCTGACTGGCTCCATCGCCACTGGCTCGAACATCATTTCCAGCACCGCCGACAGCGTCAAACGCATGCACATGGAACTGGGCGGCAAGGCGCCGGTGATCATCTTCGACGACGCCGATATCGATGCTGCGGTGGAAGGTATTCGCACCTTTGGTTTCTACAATGCCGGGCAGGACTGCACCGCCGCGTGCCGGATCTATGCGCAGCAGGGCATTTACGAAAAATTCGTCGAGAAGCTTGGCGCGGCGGTCAGCAGCATCAAGTATGGCTTGCAGGAAGATCCGTCGACTGAGCTTGGGCCGTTGATCACTGCGCAACATCGCGACCGCGTCGCTGGTTTTGTCGAACGTGCCGTGGCGCAGCCACACATTCGCTTGATCACCGGCGGCAAGGCTGTGGAAGGCAACGGCTTCTTCTTCGAACCGACGGTGCTGGCGGATGCACAGCAGGATGACGAAATCGTGCGCCGCGAAGTGTTCGGGCCGGTGGTGTCGGTGACCAAGTTCACCGATGAAGCCCAAGCGCTGGAATGGGCCAACGATTCGGACTACGGCCTCGCTTCCTCTGTATGGACGGCGGATGTAGGACGCGCTCATCGTTTGTCTGCTCGGTTGCAATACGGCTGCACCTGGGTGAATACCCACTTCATGCTCGTCAGCGAAATGCCCCACGGCGGTCAGAAACTGTCCGGCTACGGCAAGGACATGTCCATGTATGGGCTGGAGGACTACACCACGGTTCGGCATGTGATGTTCAAGCATTAACAGCAAAAAGATCGCAGCCTGCGGCAGCTCCTACAGGATGGACGCCGTGCCCCTGTAGGAGCTGCCGCAGGCTGCGATCTTTTTCCGCGACACACGGATGATGTCGGCGATTCACCACCAGGCTTCACCGAAACCAAAACAAAAACTACCGACCCGGGCGGCGCCCACAAAGCCCCGCCACGGTTTCGGCCATCCGAAATCTGCCGATTTCCCGGAGCAAAACACATGAGTGCCTCACCCGAACTCTCGGCCGCCGTTGCCGACAGCGATGCCGAACAACTGCGCAAACTGGGCTACACCTCGAACTTCAACCGCAGCATGAGCCTGTGGGAAAACTTCGCGCTGGGCTTCACTTATCTGTCACCGGTCGTAGGGGTTTATACCCTGTTCGGCCTGTGCCTCGCCGCCGGCGGGCCACCGATGTTCTGGGCTTACCTGCTGGTCGGTTGCGGCCAACTGCTGGTGTGCCTGATCTTCGGCGAAGTGGTGTCGCAGTTCCCGATTTCCGGCGGCGTCTATCCATGGGCGCGGCGCCTGGTTGGCAAGAAATGGGCATGGATGGTCGGCTGGATCTACTCCATCGCCCTGTGCGTGACCATTGCGGCAGTGGCTGTCGGTGCCGGGCCGTATCTGGCGGCGATGCTCGGGTTTGAGCCGAGCAACAACACCAATATCGTCATCGCGCTGGTGCTGACACTGTTCGCCACGCTGGTCAATCTGAGCGGCACCCAAGTGCTGGCGCGGATCGCCATGTTCGGCTTCCTCTGCGAGCTGGTCGGCGCGGTGATCGTCGGCGTCTACCTGCTGGTCTTCGAACGTCATCAGCCGCTGAGCGTGCTGTTCAACACCTTCGACATCAGCGTTGACGGCTCGTACCTGCCGGCGTTCCTCACCGCCTCGCTGGCGGGGATGTTCCTTTACTACGGTTTCGAAGCCTGCGGCGACGTCGCCGAGGAAACCCCGAACCCCAGCGCAAAAATTCCGGTGGCCATGCGCATGACCATCTACATCGGCGGCATCGCGGCGATGTTCGCCTGCCTGGCGTTGATCCTCGCCGTGCCGGACATGCAAGCGGTGATCAACGGCACTGACAAAGACCCGGTCACCACCATCCTCAATAACACCTTCGGCCCGATCGGCTCGAAAGTGGTGATGGGCGTGGTGATGATTTCCTTCATATCCTGCGTCATCAGCCTGCAGGCAGCAGCCAGCCGTCTGCTGTACTCCTACGCTCGCGATGAAATGGTGATCGGCAGCCGACTGCTGAAAAAGATTTCTCCTACAACCCAAGTACCGGTTGCCGCACTGTTCGTGTCCGGCGTCCTGCCCGCCCTGATCATCGCCCTCGGTTTCTTCCTGCAGGACGCCGTGGCCACCATCGTCAGCTTCGCCGCCATCGGCATCTACCTCGCGTTCCAGATGATCGTGCTGGCCGCTTTGTACGCGCGGATGAAAGGCTGGAAACCCAGCGGCAAATTCACCCTCGGCGCGTGGGGCTGGCCAGTGAACATCGGCGCGCTGGCGTATGGCGTCGGCGCAATCATCAACATGGCCTGGCCTCGCACACCGGATGCGGCGTGGTATGTGAACTATGCGATGGTGTTGAGCACGGCGATCGTGATTGGACTGGGGCTGGTTTATATGTGGATCGGCAAGCCGTATGACCATGGGAAGGCGCCGGCTGGGGATGCGTGGAAGGTGAGTCGCTAAGACGAGTTCCCCGGAATCGAATTTTGATTCCGGGGCCTCCTCGAAGCGCCGTCATCAATTGTCTAGCCCTGAAACAGGTGTAAGCCTGTTTCAGGGCTAGACACACTCAAAACCGCGAAACACTGCGCATCGCATCCACCAGATAGCGCATCGCAATCCGGTCACTCTCCGACAACTCGCGATAACGCTCCACCAGCTTCAGCTCTTCAGAACTCAATCGACGCCTTCTGCGTCCGCTGCTCAGGCAGGGAAAGATGCCGAGCATTTCGGCGATGCCTTGTATTTTTGCCATGGACGATGTCCTTCTCTGATACGTCGAAGAATTGCTTGATCACCACATCGCCCTGCCCCTTACAGCAGCGCCTGTGCCCTGCCGGTCGCACCGGCCATGCCCATAGAATAGAAATTTAATCGGCGCTGAAAAGCGGTTTTTAGAGTAATTAGTCGAAAAAAGCAGATATGCCCTGTAAATCAGTAAGTGCCGTAGGACGTTTAACCGACATGTCTTGTTTCATTGACACGCTGTCATCGTGTATCAACGAATTTTGCTCGGCGAGCGAACCGTTTAAGCTAGCCGGCATCTGTTTATAGTCCGTTGCGTTTGGCCGAAGGCTTGTCCGAACCGTAATTTCTGATCCAGCACGTGCCAGGAAAGGCGCGGGATTGCTCACGACAGGTTGTATTTATGCACCGCAGGAATTTGCTCAAAGCGTCGATGGCCATTGCGGCTTACACCGGTCTCTCGGCTTCCGGCCTGCTGGCCGCCCGTGCCTGGGCCGCCAATGGTGGCGCCGCTGATGGCGAAGCGCAGGCCTTCGATTTCGAAGCGCTCAAGCGTCAGGCCAAGCAACTGGCCGGTTCGGCCTATCAGGACACTAAACAGGTGCTGCCGCCGACCCTGGCGACCATGACCCCGCAGAATTTCAACGCGATCCGCTACGACGGCGAACATTCGCTGTGGAAGGAAAACAAGGGTCAGCTGGACGTGCAGTTCTTCCACGTCGGCATGGGTTTCCGCCAGCCAGTGCGCATGTACAGCGTCGATCCGAAGACTCGCACCGCGCGCGAAGTGCATTTCCGCCCGACACTATTCAATTACGAGAACACCTCGGTCGATACCCAGCAGCTCAAGGGCGACCTGGGCTTTGCCGGCTTCAAGCTGTTCAAGGCGCCGGAGCTGGATCGTCACGACGTGGTGTCGTTCCTCGGCGCCAGCTACTTCCGTGCGGTGGATGCCACTGGCCAATATGGCCTCTCGGCCCGTGGCCTGGCCGTCGACACCTACGCGAAAAAGCGCGAAGAGTTCCCTGACTTCACCAAGTTCTGGTTCGAGACTCCGGAGCAGAACGCCACGCGTTTTGTGGTCTACGCCCTGCTCGACTCGCCGAGTGCGACTGGCGCCTATCGCTTCGACATCGATTGCCAGGCCGAGCGCGTGGTGATGGAGATCGACGCTCACATCAACGCGCGTACCGCCATCGAACAACTGGGCATCGCGCCGATGACCAGCATGTTCAGCTGCGGCACCCACGAACGGCGCATGTGCGACACCATTCACCCGCAGATCCACGACTCCGATCGCCTGGCGATGTGGCGCGGCAATGGCGAGTGGATCTGCCGCCCGCTGAACAACCCGGCGACCCTGCAGTTCAACGCGTTCGCCGACACCGATCCGAAGGGCTTCGGACTGGTGCAGACCGACCACGAATTCGCCAACTATCAGGACACTGTCGACTGGTACAGCAAGCGCCCGAGCCTGTGGGTCGAGCCTACAACCGCGTGGGGCGAAGGCTCCATCGATCTGCTGGAAATTCCGACCACCGGCGAAACCCTCGATAACATCGTCGCGTTCTGGACCCCGAAGAAGCCGGTGGCCGCCGGCGACTCGCTGAATTACGGCTACAAGCTCTACTGGAGCGCTCTGCCGCCAGTTGGCACACCGCTGGCGCGGGTGCATGCGACCCGCTCGGGCATGGGGGGCTTCGTCGAAGGCTGGGCACCGGGCGAGCACTATCCGCCGGTCTGGGCACGGCGCTTTGCCGTGGACTTCACCGGTGGCGGCCTGGATCGCCTGCCGCAGGGCACCGGGATCGAACCGGTGGTCACCTGCTCCAACGGCAAGGTGCAGGACTTCAGCGTACTGGTGCTCGATGACATCAAGGGTTACCGGATCCTGTTCGACTGGTACCCGACCAGCGACAGCGTCGACCCGGTGGAACTGCGCCTGTTCATCCGCACCAATGACCGCACATTGAGCGAGACCTGGTTGTACCAGTACTTCCCGCCGGCGCCGGACAAGCGCAAGTATCCTTGATGATGTGAGGCGCCTGCATGGGCCTCTACATTGTTTTTTTGAGCAGAACGAATCCCTGTAGGAGCTGCCGAAGGCTGCGATCTTTTGATCTTGTTCATGCCCCGTGAAAGTCAAAAGATCGCAGCCTTCGGCAGCTCCTACAGGGAATGTTGTCAGCCAAGAGGACAGTGCAAATGGATATCGCAGGGTTCCAGGGCAAACAGCTCAGGATCTGCCTGATCAACCAACCGGCAACCCTGACGCTGATAAAACTCCACGGTATTGCGCGATTCGGTGGCTGAGACATACAACGCCTCGGCACCAAACCGTCGCCCCTGCTTACAAGCCAGCGCAAACAACTTCGCCCCCAGCCCTTGCCCGCGGTAATCACGGCTGATGTGCAGAAACTTCAACTGGCGCATGCTCAACCCCTGATTGTGAATAACCCGGTTATCCACAACCACCGCCGCGACCAGTGCCAGCCCATCGAAAACCCCGTACAACCAGCCACCGCGCCGCAAGCACTTCTCCAGCGCCAGCGCGTTTTCCTCAGCTTCGCCTTCCGGCCAGCCACGCATGTCGAAATGTACCGGGTACAGAATCAGCTCACCGTTTTCCAGCCGATAACATTCCTCCACCAGCTCACTGCGGTCGATCTGCGCCAGCAGCGGCAAGTCGTGTTCGGTCAGTTCTCGCTCGATCAACATGCTCGACTTCCTTGGCAAATGGCAGGCAAGAAAAAACCCGCCGGTTCAATGGCGGGTTTTATAGACGTTGCGCCGGTTTGAAATCAATCGCGCAGATCGGATTCGTGAATCGGCTGATCACGATGGGTCGCGCGCTGATACTGCGCCGGCCATACCGCTTTGCGCCCACCCAGATCATCGTCGGCATGCAGCGGCCAGTAAGGGTCACGCAGCAGCTCGCGAGCGAGGAAGATGATGTCGGCCTGACAGGTGCGCAGAATGTGCTCGGCCTGCGCCGGCTCGGTAATCATGCCGACGGTGCCGGTGGCGATGCCTGACTCCTTGCGCACCCGTTCGGCGAAGCGCGTCTGATAACCCGGCCCCACAGGAATCTCGGCGTTGGCGGCGGTACCACCGGAAGAGACGTCGACCAGATCCGCTCCCAATGCCTTGAGGCGGCGCGCCAGTTCGACGGTTTCATCCGGGTTCCAACCATCTTCGACCCAATCGGTGGCCGAAACCCGGACAAACACCGGCAACTCTTGCGGCCAGACCTCGCGTACGGCCTCGGTGACTTGCAAGACCAGCCGAATACGGTTTTCGAACGAACCACCGTATTGATCGCGGCGCTGATTGCTCAACGGTGACAGGAACTGATGCAGCAGATAACCGTGGGCGGCATGCACCTCGACCACGCTGAAACCTGCGGTCAGTGCGCGTTTGGCGGCGGCAACGAAGGCGTGGATCACTTCGGCGATCTGCGCTTCATCGAGCTGTTTCGGTTGCGTGTGCTGCGGGTCGAAGGCTATCGGCGATGGCCCGACCGGGGTCCAGCCGCCATCCTCCGGTTTGACGCTACCGTGTTTGCCGATCCATGGCCGATGGGTGCTGGCCTTGCGCCCGGCGTGGGCCAGTTGAATGCCAGCAACCGCGCCCTGTGCCGTGATGAAACGGGTGATGCGTTGCAGCGGTTCGATCTGTTCGTCGTTCCACAGACCGAGGTCTTCGGCGGTGATTCGTCCGTCGGCAGTGACCGCCGTGGCCTCGGTGAAAATCAGTCCGGCACCGCCCACCGCGCGGCTGCCCAGGTGCACCAGATGCCAGTCGTTGGCCAGACCGTCGACGCTGGAGTACTGGCACATCGGTGACACGGCGATGCGGTTGGGCAGGGTCAGTTGGCGAAGGGTAAAGGGTTCGAGCAGCAGACTCATGGGGCACCTCTCAAATCAGTGGGCAGGCTCCAGGGTTCTGTTTGAAAAGTCGACGAGTGACAAAAAAGGCGCAGCACCCGCCCCCGCGGGCAAAAAATTCGACAAGACGTCACAAGGCCAATCAAGCAGTGCTTAGAGCCTAGTCGACAACCGGGGATGAGGGAGGGTTCAGAGTGATTCAGTGGTGAAAGGGTGCTTTCGCGAGCAGGCTCGCTCCCACAAAGACAACACCGTGCCTGTGGGAGCGAGCCTGCTCGCGAATGGAGTCAGCGTGGTTCGATGTGGGCAATCATCAATTGCACCGACTCGTTGCCCCGAAACTCGTTAACGTCGAGCTTATAAGCCAGCTCGACCCACTGAATGGTCGGGTTCGGCCACACATCACGGTCAATGCCGAACGCGATGCCATCCAGCTTCACCGACCCGCACTCGCTTTTCAGCACTACTTTCAGATGGCGCTCGCCGACCACGCGCTGCTCGACCAACTGGAACACACCATGGAACAGCGGCTCCGGAAAATGCTGGCCCCAAGGCCCGGCATGGCGCAGGGCGCGGGCCAGTTCGAGGTGGAATTCCTCGACGGCGAGCGTGCCGTCCGAGAGCATCCGCCCGGTCAGGTCTTCTTCGCGAAGTTGCCGACGCACTTCGGCATCGAAAGCCTCGGCGAACAGCGCAAAATTCTCCTGTGGCAAGGTCAGGCCCGCCGCCATCGCGTGACCACCGTATTTGGCAATCAGGTTCGGATGCTGCGCGGCCACCACGCTCAGGGCGTCACGAATGTGGAAGCCTTGCACCGAACGCCCAGAGCCCTTGAGCAGCCCGTCGCCAGCATCGGCGAAGGCAATGGTCGGGCGGAAATAACGCTCTTTCATCCGCGAGGCGAGAATGCCGATCACGCCCTGATGCCACTCGGGATCGAACAGGCACAGGCCGAACGGCATTGATTCCACCGGCAAATCCTTGAGCTGGGCCAGCGCCTCGCGCTGCATGCCCTGCTCGATGGATTTGCGGTCCTGGTTCATGCCGTCCAGTTGCGCGGCCATTTCCCGCGCCAGATTGGCGTCGGCAGTGAGCAGGCATTCGATCCCGAGGCTCATGTCATCCAGGCGCCCCGCCGCATTCAAGCGCGGGCCGACGATGAAACCCAGGTCGGTGGAGGTAATCCGCGCCGCGTCACGCTTGGCCACTTCGAGAATCGCCTTGATCCCCGGCCGTGCGCGCCCGGCGCGAATCCGCTCAAGGCCTTGATGCACCAGAATCCGGTTGTTGGCGTCCAACGGCACCACGTCGGCGACGCTGCCCAGCGCCACCAGATCGAGCAACTCACCGATGTTCGGCTGTGGCTTGCTCTCATACCAGCCGAGACTGCGCAGGCGCGCGCGCAAGGCCATCAGCACGTAGAAAATCACCCCGACCCCGGCCAGCGCCTTGCTCGGAAACTCGCAGCCTGGCTGATTCGGGTTGACCAGTGCATCGGCCAGCGGCAGTTCATCGCCGGGCAAGTGGTGGTCGGTGATCAACACCTTGAGTCCCGCGCGCCTGGCGGCAGCCACGCCTTCGACGCTGGAGATGCCGTTGTCGACAGTGATCAACAACTGCGGCTCACGGGTCAGGGCGACTTCGACGATTTCCGGGGTCAGGCCATAGCCGTATTCGAAGCGGTTCGGCACCAGATAATCGACATGCGCCGCGCCCAGCAGACGCAAGCCGAGCACGCCGACCGTACTGGCCGTCGCCCCGTCCGCATCGAAGTCACCGACGATCAGAATCCGCTGACGCTGCTCCAGCGCCGTCACCAGCAGATCCACCGCCGCCTCGATGCCCTTGAGCTGCTGGAACGGAATCAGCCGCGCCAGACTTTTATCCAGCTCGGCCTCGGATTGAACGCCCCGCGCCGCGTACAAACGGGTCAGCAAAGGTGGCAGATCACCGAGAAACGGCAGCGTGGCAGGCAACGGTCGAGGATCAATACGCATGGGGTAACGGAAACTTCTCTTGAATACGTGGGATTAATCTGCAGGCGACGCGGGATCAGCCGCGCTCGCCTGCCAGCCATTCCAGCTGGACTTCGTGCTGACCACGGTCGTCGGTGACGAAGATCGTGCCTTCGCTGATCATCACATCCCACTTGATGACACGCGGCATGTCCTTGGCCAGGGTTTCCAGCACCTCTTGCGGCACGGCGGCGATGTTGACGTTTTTCAGGTTCTTCGCCACCGGCACCACTTTGCCTTCCCATACGCGCAGGCTGCCATAGGCCAGCAGGCTGGTGCGTTCGGTGCGACGCGAGCACCAGGTCAGGCGATCGGCATCCGGCTGGCCGACTTCAATCCAGTGCAGAACACGGTCGTCCAGGCTTTTTTCCCACAGCGCAGGTTCATCCACATCCGACAGACCACGGCCAAACGACAGCAGTTCGTTGTACCAAAGGGCGTAGGCCAGCAGCCGCACGGTCATGCGCTCTTCGGTTTCCGAAGGGTGACGGGCGATAGTCTGCTTGACGCTCTCGTAGACACCACGGTCGAGGTCAGTGAGGTTCAGTTCGAATTTGTAAGTGGTAGACGGCTGGGCCATGAACGGGCTTCTTGATACGAGGAAAGTCGGCAAGTCTAACCGATGCGGTAGGCAATCATCGAATTGATGGCGATCAAGCTGCGGCGTCTGACAGCCGGCTATGTTAAAACGCTGTATCTGCTCAGCCTTGTCCTACAGGATTCAGTATGCCGTTCGCCAACAAACCGCTCAGCGGTGTGAAAGTCATTGAATTGGGTACGTTGATTGCCGGGCCGTTCGCCTCACGCATTTGCGGCGAGTTCGGCGCCGAAGTGATCAAGGTCGAATCGCCCGACGGCGGCGATCCGCTGCGCAAATGGCGCAAATTGTATGAAGGCACTTCGTTGTGGTGGTTCGTTCAGGCGCGCAACAAGAAGTCGCTGACGCTGAATCTCAAGCACCCCGAGGGTCTGGCGATCCTGAAAAAACTGCTGGGCGAAGCCGACATCCTGATCGAGAACTTTCGCCCCGGTGTCCTGGAAAAACTCGGGCTGAGCTGGGAAACCCTGCATGCCCTGAATCCGAAACTGGTGATGGTGCGCCTCTCGGGGTTCGGCCAGACCGGGCCGATGAAGGATCAACCGGGCTTCGGCGCGGTCGGTGAATCCATGGGCGGCTTGCGCTACATCACCGGTTTCGAGGATCGGCCACCGGTGCGCACCGGGATTTCCATCGGTGATTCGATTGCCGCGTTATGGGGCGTGATCGGTGCGCTGATGGCCCTGCGTCACCGCGAGGTCAACGGTGGCCTCGGCCAGGTCGTCGATGTCGCGTTGTACGAGGCGATTTTCGCCATGATGGAAAGCATGGTGCCGGAGTTCGACGTGTTCGGTTTCATCCGCGAGCGCACCGGCAACATCATGCCGGGCATCACGCCGTCATCGATCCACACCAGTGCCGACGGCAAGCATGTGCAGATCGGCGCCAATGGCGACGCGATCTTCAAACGTTTCATGCTGATCATCGGCCGCGAGGATCTGGCCAACGACCCGACGCTGGCGAGCAACGACGGGCGCGACACTCGCCGTGACGAGCTGTATGGGGTGATCGACCGTTGGGTCAATTCGCTGCCGCTGCAAAGCGTGCTCGACCTGCTCAACCAGGCGGAAGTGCCGGCCAGCCGGATCTTCAGTGCCGAAGACATGTTCAGCGACCCGCAGTACCTCGCCCGGGAAATGTTCCTGCAGGCGAAACTACCGGACGGCAAGCCTTTCAAGATGCCGGGCATCGTGCCGAAACTCTCCGAGACGCCGGGCACTTCCGAATGGGTCGGGCCACAGCTCGGTGAACACAATGCGCAGGTGCTGCACGATCTTGGCTACGACGAACAGCAGATCGCCCGGTTGCGCACAGACGGAGCCATTTAAGCTGAAACATCGCCAGACATCGGCCGCCAACCGCGCCCACCACTGGTGGACGTGGCGGCTGTTCGGCCTGCTGTTTCTGCTGGCCCTGCCCGCCTGGGCGCAAGCGAAACCCACGCTGATCTGGTTGCTGCGCGACTTGCCGCCCCTGACCATCTTCGAAGGCCCGAAAAAGGGCCAGGGCGTCATCGATCAACTGATGCCGATGCTGATCGCCGGCATGCCGCAATACGAACACACGCTGATGCGGGTCAATCGCGCCCGGGGCATGCAGATGCTGCACGAGCCGACCTTCACTTGCGATCCGTCGCTGATCTGGAGCAAGGAGCGCACGCAATGGATCGCTTTCTCTATTCCGGCGTTTCGCGCTGTCAGTAATGGTTTGGTGGTGCGTCAGCAAGATCGCGAGGTACTGGCGCCATACCTGGTCGACGGTGAAGTTGATCTGACGGCATTTCTGGCCAACGGCGAAATCAAGGTCGGCGTCGTCGCAGAACGCAGTTACGGCGAGTATCTCGACACGCTGCTCAAGCAGGCCCCGGACGGTGCGCTGACGCCGCATTATGGCAACGACGCCCTGAGCAGCCTGCTATCGATGCAGCGCCTGGGGCGGCTGCAAGTGGTGTTGGGTTACTGGCCGGAGATCCGCTATCAGGCGCATCAGGCGCAAATCGCCGAAGACCAACTGGTGTTCTATCCGATTCGTGGCACCGGCAAATATCTGTCCGGCTATGTCGGGTGTTCCGATACGCCTCAGGGCCGTCAGGCGATCAGTGAGATCAACCAACTGCTGCGTACCCTGCCCCATGAGCAACTGAATCAGTCGTATGCCGACTGGCTGGACCCCGAAATGCGCACGGATTACCTGCAACAGGCACGAATCTTTTTCGAACAACAGGCCGCGCAATAAAAACCTGCGGGCAAAAAGAAACCCCGAGAAGTGGGGAGACGACTCGGGGTTAAACGCGGTCTACATAAAGACCCGTAGCAGCAAGCGACAAGCACCGGAGCACAATGCTTGATCCTGCTGTTACGGGGTCTGACTGACGGGGATGCAGGAAGGTTCCCACAAAAAATATTTCATCTTTACAGTGCCGCACGCTTATCCAGCGCCGCATTGCGCAAAGCCGCGATGACACAGGGCTCCAGCCGCCCTTCGGCGATAAGGACGTCGCGGTGCAAACCGTCGACCACATCGGTCAGCAGGCGTTTGTCGGTCAACTGCGCCTGATTGAATTCGCGCTCGACCACAAGGGCGCCGTTGCTGTTCTTCAGCGTCACCAGGCATTCGCCATGGGCGCCACACGGAGTCAACGTCACCTGATACGGGCTCAGAGCCTCACCGAGCAATAGACTGATACTTTCCATCTCGATCTCCACTCAATAGTCCGAAAACATTGTGCCTGGGGCGTGTTCACATTAAGTGACCACCGGCCCGAGAAGAAAGTTCTGAATGCCGCGCTGCTCACGAAGCAGTTAGCGGTCTGTCAGAGCATGCACGGTGAAGATGACAGAAACATAACCGTCGGTTCAGGCACCGGCCGGCTGGGCTGCCGTTTGCAGGTAGCGGTCCAGCAGCCCGCGCATCAGCACCGCCGAAACCGGCGTTTGCAGGCGCCCCAGCAGCATCAACGCCTGTGTTTGCAGCAGGCTTTCGAGATCGCTCAGCAGGCCCGGTGCTACTCGCCCCAACAGAATGACAGCACTGGCCTCCCGCTCGGCCGCCAGATGCCGGATCAGCGCCAGGCCTTCCCCGCCTTTCAGCTGCGGATCGCAGATCGCGATGTCGACCCTTGTACGACGTTCCAGCGAGCAGCGTGCCGAGGCCAGCGATGACGCCGTGAGCACGTCATAGATACCGAACGCGTTGAGCATCTGGTGCAACGCCATCATTCGATAAGGATCTGGTTCGAGAATCAGGACTTTGAGCGAGCGCATGGGCGACCTCGGAAACGGCAATCGCGGACTCGCCGCAGGGGTTGCCCACTTTAGGCGAGCCTCCTTCAGTCCCCCATCGGAAAAAGAGGCGCGAGACATAGGAAATTTCCCAATATCAATGCGGACCTTATCCCGCCTCAGCCTCACGCTGGGTGATATCTGTCCAGCCCCCGAGCAGGCCGCGCAATTCCCCTTTGGCGCTGTAGAACGGGACGGTCCACTGGTAGATTTCCCGATTGCCATCGTTGAATTGCAAACGGCGCTTGCTGAAGCGGGTCCTGCGCGTTCTCAACTGAATCATGAACTCATCATGCAGCGTGGCGGCAGTGGCTCGCGGTAGCGCATCGACCTCGATCAAACGGCATCCCTGCACCTGCTCAAAGCGGAGCGACAAGGCCTCTTCGTAACTCTTGTTGCACAGGATCAGGCGCCCTTCCAGGTCACGGACGAACACCGGATCGGGCATGGCATCAATCAATGCACGCTGGAAGACCAACTGATCGTCGAGCTCGCTTTGCACGTCTCGATGCCGCTTGATCACGGCCGCCATTCGCCGATTCCATAACAGCGACATCACGCAAAAGCCCCCCACCAAAACCACCCCCCAGCAGCTCGAGCGGAGCCAGTGCTGCCAACCGGCGGCGGCAGGTTTCGGCCCGATGCCGCCCAGCCAGTTCAGGCGAATGGCCCGGAGTTCGGAAGCCGGGAACGCTTCAAGCGCCTTGTTCAGGATGCTCAGCAATTGCGGCTGACCCTTGCGCACGGCCAGAAGATCGGCCTCCCATTTCCCCTCCAGCAATTCGCCGACCTTCAGCAGGCCGGAGGGATAGAGTTGCGCACCGATTTCATTTTCGATGGTGGCATAGGCCTCACCGCTTTCGACCAGCGCCCGCGCCTCGGCATAGGTTTTCACCGAACGTAACTCGATGGACGGATAATCGCGCCGGATCACCCCCTCCAGCGCATGCCGACCCGGCAATACCAGCACCCGTTTGGCCAACTGCTCCAGTGACTGCACCTGCGGCTCGCCGGCGCGGCCGACAAATACCCAGCCGGCACCGCCAAAGGCATGACTGAAATCCAGGCTCAATCGGCGTTCATCATTCATCGCCAGGGTTGTGCTGATGTCCGCAGCACCGGTTTCCAGGCGCTCGAGCATTTGCGCGGTGGAAAAGGATTCCCGGTAGATGAACTGCAAGCCGGTCATGGCGCTGATGCGCTTGAGCACATCGCTGTTGAGGCCGCTCCAATGACCGTGCTCGTCCAGAAACAGGTACAACGGGTACTGCTCCGCCGCCACGATCACCGTCGGATTATCGCGAATCCATTGCCGCTCTGCCTCATCCAGCACCACAGTGCCGATGTTCAACTTCTCTTCCTCATGCGCCAGATGCGCCGCCGCGCTCACGCGCCAGCCGTACAACAGGCACAACAGCAGAACCTGCTTCAGGGTGTGTTTCCATCCTCTTTCAAACAGCATTGCCACTTCCTTCGTGATCGACTCACCCGTCCTTCATGGGCGAAAACCCGAGCAGTGTGGCAGCAGAAACAAAAAAGCCCGTCAGGAGACGGGCTTCAAAATGTGACAGCTTTTTCGGCTTACAACGGCTTGCCGCGGTTGCCATGCTGGCTGACAAAGGCCTGTACGGCTTTCAGTTCGTTCGGCAGAACGGTGCAACGCTCGTTTCGCTCAAACAAATCAGAAAGATGTGCAGGCAGTTCGAGAGCTTTTCCTACACCGGCTTTCTCCACGGCATCCGGGAATTTCACCGGATGTGCAGTGCCCAGAATCACCATCGGGATGTCCAGGCTGCGACGGCATTCGCGGGCGGCCCTGACGCCGATGGCGGTGTGCGGGTCCAGCACTTCGCCGCATTGCGCGTAGACTTCGGCGATGGTTTCGCAGGTTTGCGCGTCATCCACGGCCAGCGAGTCGAACAGTTTGCGGGCTTCGGTCCAGCGTTCTTGCTCGACGCTGAAGCCACCGCCCTGCTTGAACGAATCCATCAGCCCGGCGATGGCCGCGCCGTTGCGACCGTGCAGGTCGAACAGCAGGCGTTCGAAGTTCGACGAGACCATGATGTCCATCGACGGCGACAGCGTGGCGTGCAGGGTTTCCTTGACGTACTGATTGCCGCTCATGAAGCGGTGCAGGATGTCGTTGCGGTTGGTGGCGACGATCAACTGGTTGATCGGCAGACCCATGTTGCGCGCCAGGTACCCGGCGAAAATGTCGCCGAAATTGCCGGTCGGCACCGAGAACGCCACCGAACGCGCCGGGCCGCCCAGCTGCAGGGCTGCGTGGAAGTAGTAGACGATCTGGGCCATGATCCGCGCCCAGTTGATCGAGTTCACCGCTACCAGGCGCGTGCCCTTGAGGAAGCTCTGGTCGGCGAAGCTGTTCTTGACCATTTCCTGGCAGTCATCGAAGTTGCCTTCGATGGCGATGTTGTGGATGTTCTCGCCGACAATCGTCGTCATCTGCCGACGCTGCACTTCGGACACACGGTTGTGCGGGTGCAGGATGAAGATGTCGACGTTTTCGCAATGCTTGCAGCCTTCGATGGCGGCCGAACCGGTGTCACCCGAGGTGGCACCGACGATGACCACGCGCTCGCCGCGCTTTTCCAGCACGTAATCGAGCAGACGACCGAGCAGTTGCAGGGCAAAGTCCTTGAACGCCAGGGTCGGGCCGTGGAACAGCTCCAGCACCCATTCGTTGCCGTTGAGCTGACGCAGCGGCGCCACGGCGCTGTGCGAGAACACGCCGTAGGTTTCTTCGAGGATCTTTTTGAAATCCGCGTCAGGAATGCTGCCGGTGACAAACGGGCGCATGACCCGGAAGGCTAGCTCGTGATACGGCAGGCCGGCCCAGGAAGCGATTTCTTCCTGGGTGAAACGTGGCAGGTTTTCCGGGACGTACAGACCGCCGTCGGTGGCGAGACCGGCCAGCAGGACGTCTTCGAAATTCAGGGCCGGTGCCTGGCCGCGGGTACTGATGTAACGCATGACTGACTCCAATGGAGAGTGTGCACAACAGTGGCCCCTTTCACGGGGCCATTGCAGGACAACGACTTAGTTCAGGTGCTCGACGCGGATCCGCACAACCGGACCATTCACGCCGGCCAGGGCTTCGAGGGCAGCGATCGCATCGTTGATACGCTGCTCGACCACGCGGTGGGTCAGCAGGATCATCGGTACCAGACCGTCATGCTCTTCGACTTCCTTCTGCATGATCGACTCGATGTTGATACCGCGCTCCGAAAGGATGCTTGCCACCTGAGCCAGAACGCCCGGATGGTCCTTGGCCTGGATGCGCAGGTAGTAGGCACTTTCGCAGGCCTCGATCGGCAGGATCGGATGGGCCGACAGCGAGTCCGGCTGGAAGGCCAGGTGCGGTACGCGGTTTTCCGGATCGGAGGTCATCGCGCGAACCACGTCCACGAGGTCGGCGATCACCGACGAAGCGGTCGGCTCCATGCCGGCGCCAGCGCCGTAAAACAGGGTCGAGCCGGCAGCGTCACCGTTGACCATCACGGCGTTCATCACGCCGTTGACGTTGGCGATCAGACGATCGGCCGGGATCAGCGTCGGGTGTACGCGCAGCTCGATACCGGCAGCGGTGCTGCGCGCTACACCGAGGTGCTTGATGCGGTAGCCCAACGCTTCGGCGTAATTCACGTCGGCGGTGGTCAGCTTGGTGATGCCTTCGGTATAAGCCTTATCGAATTGCAGCGGAATGCCGAACGCGATCGACGCCAGAATCGTCAGCTTGTGCGCGGCGTCGATGCCTTCGACGTCGAAGGTCGGATCGGCTTCGGCGTAGCCCAGCGCTTGCGCTTCGGCCAGCACGTCTTCGAAGGTGCGACCCTTCTCGCGCATTTCGGTGAGGATGAAGTTACCGGTACCGTTGATGATCCCGGCCACCCAATTGATGCGGTTGGCGGACAGGCCTTCACGGATCGCCTTGATCACCGGAATGCCACCGGCCACGGCTGCTTCGAACGCCACGATCACGCCTTTTTCGCGTGCCTTGGCGAAAATCTCATTACCGTGAACGGCAATCAGTGCCTTGTTCGCGGTGACCACATGCTTGCCATTCTCGATGGCCTTGAGTACCAGCTCGCGGGCAACGGTGTAGCCGCCCATGAGCTCTATGACGATGTCGATCTCAGGGTTCGTGGCCACTTCGAAGACATCGTTGGTAATCGCAATACCGGTCGTCTGGAACTGAGGCTTTGGCGTGCGCATGGCAATTTGTGCCACTTCGATCCCACGCCCGGCACGACGAGCAATTTCCTCGGCGTTGCGCTGAAGTACGTTGAAGGTACCGCCACCGACGGTCCCTAACCCACAGATGCCTACTTTGACCGGATTCACTGTGAACTCCCCATGAAACGGCCGACGCAAGGTCGGCCGGAAAACAACCGCGCACTCGCGGCTCTCTATTAATGGCCCGGCGATGCTGCTGCCTGACCATGATCGTCAACGGCGGACCGTGACGATGCGAATTACTTGGCGCCCAGCGCCAGTTTGGCGACTTGTGGCGCCGGCTGGTAGCCCGGAATGACCTGCCCGTCGGCCAAAACGATGGCCGGTGTGCCGTTCACGCCGATCGACTGACCCAAAGCGAACTGTTTGGAAACCGGGTTCGCGCACTTGGCGGCCTTGATTTCCTTGCCATCGACCATTTTGTCCATGGCGGCTTTCTTGTCGGTCGAGCACCACACGGCCTGCAGTTGCTCGTCACCCGGCGAGCCGAGGCCCTGACGCGGGAACGCCACGTAACGCACTTCGATGCCGCGCTTGTTCAGCTCGGGCACTTCGGCGTGCAGTTTGTGGCAGTACGGGCAGGTGGTGTCGGTGAACACGGTGATGTGCGATTTGGTTTCGCCCACCGCCGGATACACCACGGTTTCGGCCACTGGAATGGCATTGATCAGTTTGGAGATGCCCAGGCGTTCGGTCTTCTCGGTCAGGTTGACCGGCTTGCCGTCCTTGAGCTGGAACAGGTAGCCCTGAACGATGTACTGGCCGTCGGCGCTGGCGTACAGCACGCGGCTGCCCTTGAGCTTGACTTCATACATGCCCGGCAACGGGCTGGCGCTGATGCTTTCTACCGGAACCTCGAGTTCGAGTTTTTCCAGGCTTTGACGAATGGCTTTGTCGGCCGCGTCATCGGCGACGGCAAAGGTGCTGACCAACGCAATGGCTGCGGCGGCGAAAATCTGGGTCAGACGCATGAGAACTCCTGAAGGCGGACAAATGAAACGGTCAGAACGCCCGTGCCGGAACACCGGGTCATAACCGTCCATCGTGCAAACCGGCAAAGCCTAACACATAAGGCCACGGTGGCCGAATGCGCCTGACACAAGACATGTAGGAGCTGCCGAAGGCTGCGATCTTTTGACTTTGCTTTTGGAATCACAAGCAAGATCAAAAGATCGCAGCCTTCGGCAGCTCCTACAGGGGGGGGGCAATCAGCCTCTTGGGTGATGTTTGGCGTGCAGATCCTGCAACCGCGCGCGGGCGACGTGGGTGTAGATTTGAGTAGTGGAAAGGTCGCTGTGACCCAGCAACATCTGCACCACCCGAAGGTCGGCGCCGTGGTTGAGCAGGTGCGTGGCGAAGGCGTGGCGCAACGTGTGCGGTGAAAGTGATTTGCCGATCCCGGCGACCTTGGCCCAATGCTTGATCCGGTGCCAGAAGGTCTGGCGCGTCATCTGTTCGCCGCGCTGGCTGGGGAACAGCACATCGCTGGGGCGCCCGCCCAGCAGCTCGCTACGACCATCACGCAGGTAGCGCTCGACCCAGACAATCGCCTCCTCGCCCATCGGCACCAGGCGCTCCTTGCTGCCCTTGCCCATCACCCGCAACACGCCCTGACGCAGGTTGACCTGCTCCAGCGTCAGGCTCACCAGTTCGGTCACGCGCAGCCCGCAGGCGTACAGCACTTCAAGCATCGCGCGATCACGCTGACCGATGGCTTCGCTCAGGTCCGGTGCCCTGAGCAGCGCTTCGACGTCCGCTTCCGACAACGATTTGGGCAGTGGCCTGCCCAGTTGCGGCATGTCGACGCGCAAGGTCGGATCGATCGTAATCAGCTTTTCCCGCAGCAGATAGCGATAAAAGCCACGCACACCGGAGAGAAATCGTGCGGTGGAGCGCGGTTTGTAGTTCTGCTCCAGACGCCAGGACAGGTGATCAAGGATCAACTCGCGACCAGCATTGATCAGCTCGAGGTTTTTCTCCTGCAGCCAGCCGTTGAACAGCGCCAGATCGCTGCGGTAGGCGCCGCGGGTATTGTCGGACAGGCCCTTTTCCAGCCACAGGGCGTCGAGGAATTGGTCAATCAGCGGATGGTCGATGGCAGGCATGGGCGCTCAAGACACACAACCTCCGGGGCTGCGCGCAAATGTCGAGTGAACTGTAGGAATGGCCGCTAGTCTTTCATAGCCCGCCATTTCAAGGAACAAGGAGCTTCAATGAACGAACAACAAATTCTCTTGGCATTTGGCGGGATCGGCGCCGCTGCGCTGGGTTGCCAGTGGCTGGCGTGGCGCCTGAAGCTGCCGGCCATTCTGTTTTTGTTGCTGACCGGGATTCTCGCGGGCCCGGTGCTCGGCTGGCTCGACCCGCAGGAAATGTTCGGCCCGCTGCTGATGCCGCTGGTGTCGCTGGCGGTCGCGTTGATCCTGTTTGAGGGCAGTCTGACCCTGCATCTGTCGGAATGGCGCGAGATCGGCAGCGTCGTGCATCGCCTGGTGACAATCGGCGCGCTCACGACCTGGGTGGTGATTGCCGTCGCGACCCACTTCCTGCTTGGCTTCGACTGGCTGCTAGCGATCCTGTTCGGCAGCCTGACGCTGGTGACCGGGCCGACGGTGATCGTGCCGATGCTGCGGGTGGTGCGACCGAAAGCCTCGATCGCCAACATTCTGCGCTGGGAAGGCATCGTCATTGACCCGATCGGCGCCCTGCTCGCGGTGGTGGTCTACAGCTTCATCATCGCCCGCTCCGAGGGTAATGGCCTCGAACAGAGCCTGTTGACCTTCGGCGGCGTGATTGTCTGCGGCAGCGTATTCGGGGTGGTCGGCGGCTGGGTGCTCGGCACCATCATCCGTCGCCAATGGCTGCCGGAATACCTGCACAACCTCGCCTCGCTGGCGGCGGTGTTGGGGATTTTCATCGCGTCGAATCAGGTGATGCACGAGTCCGGCCTGCTGGCGGTGACGCTGATGGGCATGTGGCTGGCGAACATGAAGGGCGTGGATGTGCGGCACATCCTGCACTTCAAGGAAAACCTGAGCGTTTTGCTGATTTCCGGACTGTTCATTCTGCTCGCGGCGCGGCTGGATCTGCATGCACTGATCAGCCTCGGGCCGTTGGTGCTGATTCTGCTGCTGGTGATTCAACTGATCGCGCGCCCGCTGAACGTGCTGTTGAGCACTGCCGGCTCCAGCCTGAGCTGGCGTGAACGCGCCTTGCTGTGCTGGATCGCCCCGCGCGGGATCGTGGCGGCAGCGGTGTCGGCGATTTTCGCGATTCGCCTGGATCAAGCCGGACACGAAGGTGCGCTGCTGCTGGTGCCGCTGACTTTCGCGGTGATCATCGGCACTGTGGTGCTGCAAAGCGCAACCGCGCGACCCTTGGCACGTTTGCTGAACGTTGCCGAACCGGCGCCGAGCGGCTTCCTGATCGTCGGCGCCAACGGCCCGGCGCGTCTGCTGGGCAAATCGTTGCAGCAACTGGGCAGCCGCGTACTGTTGACCGATTCGAGTTGGGAAAATATTCGCGCGGCACGCATGGAGGGTTTGCCGACGTACTTCGGTAACCCGGCGTCGCAGCATGCCGATGCGCATCTGGATCTGGTGGGGCTGGGGCATCTATTGGCGCTATCGCCCTCGGGCGAATTGAATACTTTGGCGGCAATGCGTTTTCGACACGACTTTGGTCATCAACGCCTGTTTGGTCTGGCCAGTGGTCAGGAAAGTCGTCGCAGTGACAAGCATCGGGCAAGCCTGGAACATCGCGGCAATCAGCTGGGGAGCGAGGCGCTGACCTATGCCAAGCTGGCCAGCCTGATCAGCAACGGCGCCGAACTGTACAGCACGACGCTGACGGACGGGTTCGGTTGGGAGGATTACCAGGCATTGCATGGCAATCGGGCGACCCTGCTGTTCATGCGTGATGACAGCGGCTGGGTGCATGTGGTGACGCCGGAGACTGCTGTGAAACCGGGATCCGGGTGGACCTTGTTGGCGCTGATTCAGCCGGAGGCCAGCGATACCTGAACTGACGCCTTCGCGAGCAAGCCCGCTCCCACAGTGTCCGGGGTGAACACAAAACCTGTGGGAGCGAGCCTGCTCGCGAATGGCGCGACTCGGTTCCGGATCAGGCAGGAAATCCGGGCAGCACCGGCACCGGCCGCTTGTCATCATCAATCGCCACAAAGCTGAACTGCCCGTGGATCGCCTTCTCGCGACCATCGCAGCTCATGCTCTCGACAAACACTTCCACCTCGACCTTGAGGCTGGTGTTGCCGACTTTGATCACCCGTCCCACCAGTTCGACGATGGAGCCGGCCGGGATCGCGTGGTTGAAGTCGATCCGGTCGGTTGAAACCGTCACCAGCGGCAGGCGGCAAAAGCGTGTGGCGGTGATGAACGACACTTCGTCCATCCACGCCAGCGCGGTGCCGCCGAACAGGGTGTTGTGATGGTTGGTGGTCGGCGGGAAGACGGCTTTGGTCACGCGCGTTACCGAGAGTTCGGTGCGGCGCTGGATTTCCTGGTCGCGGGTGGTCATAAAGAATGGCTCTGATTTCTGGCTCCCGAAACACAAGCAAGATCAAAAGATCGCAGCCTTCGGCAGCTCCTACAGTGGGGGCAGTTTATTGCGGGCAACAAAAAAGCAGCCCGTAGGCTGCTTTTTTCTGCATCGGAAGCTGGACTTAAGCCAGTTTTTCCTTGATGCGAGCTGCTTTACCCGACAGGTCGCGCAGGTAGTACAGCTTGGCTTTACGTACGTCACCGCGACGTTTGACAGCCATGCTGTCGATCTGCGGGGAGTAGGTCTGGAAAGTACGTTCTACGCCAACACCGTTGGAGATTTTACGAACGGTGAACGCACTGTTCACGCCGCGGTTACGCTTGGCGATGACAACGCCTTCGAACGCTTGCAGACGGGAACGATCGCCTTCCTTCACTTTCACCTGAACGACAATGGTGTCGCCTGGGGCAAAGGTAGGGATTTCTTTGGTCATCTGCTCTGCTTCGAGTGCAAGGATGATTTTGTTGGTCATGCTGTGCTCCTAAGGTAAATCAACTGATCTACCATCGATACGTTGTTAACTATCGTCCCGCTCGCGGATGTATTCCTCGAGCAGCTTCTTCTCTTCTCCAGAAAGCGAGCGGCTTTCCAGAAGATCGGCGCGTCGTTCATAGGTCCGACCAAGGGACTGCTGTAAACGCCAACGCCGGATATGCGCGTGATTGCCACTCAGCAACACGTCGGGAACACGCTGATCCGCATACACCTCAGGTCGGGTGTAGTGCGGGCAATCCAGCAGACCATCCGTAAAGGAATCTTCCTCAGCGGAATCCGCATGCCCTAAAGCTCCGGGCAGCAGTCGTGTAACCGCATCGATCATGACCATGGCCGGCAGCTCGCCGCCAGACAGTACATAGTCACCAATCGACCACTCTTCATCGACATGAGCCTCAATAAAGCGCTCGTCAATGCCTTCATAGCGGCCGGCAATCAGGATCAATGCATCCGATCTTGCCAACTCGCGTACCGCCGACTGAGTCAGTTGACGGCCTTGGGGGGACAGGTAAATCACCTTCGCCGCCTCCCCGGCTGCTGCCTTGGCCTGAACCAGAGCATCTTCCAGGGGCTTGATCTTCATCACCATGCCCGGACCACCGCCAAACGGGCGATCGTCCACAGTGTGATGCCGATCCGTCGTGTAATCCCGCGGATTCCAACAGGTCAGTTGCAACAGCCCCTGTTTGACCGCACGACTGGTAATGCCGTACTCACTGATGGCCGAGAACATCTCGGGGAACAACGTTATGACGTCTACGCGCAGGCTGGCCATTGCTTAGAAGTCCGCGTCCCATTCCACCCTCATCACGCCTGCATCCAGATCGATTGTCAGCACGCATTGCTCCGTGTAGGGCAACAACCGCTCACGATCATCCAGGCTGCCCGCGCAGGGCTTGACCACCAATACATCGTTCGCGCCGGTTTCCAACAGGTGATCAACCTTGCCGAACAATTGCTCGTCCTGGTTGATGACGCTCAGACCCTGCAACTGGTACCAGTAGTACTCGTCGCCTGTCAGGTTGGGCAAAAGGCTTCGCGAGATGCAAATCTCGTAACCGCTCAGAAGACGGGCTTCATCGCGATCGTCGAGGCCTTTGAGCTTGGCAACCAGATCCTTTTGAGTGGACCGGCCGCTGACCAGCTCGACCTGTTTCACCACGCCTTCGCGCCGAAGCGTCCAGTGGCGGTAGTCCAACAGGTTTTCAATCGGATCGGTAAAGGAAAAGACCTTCACCTCGCCGCGAACGCCGTGAACCGAAAAAATCTTGCCGACAACGATCAGGTCATCAGCTTTTTCTGGCGTCGCGCTCATACTGCTCAGGCTGCAGCCTTGGCAGATTCCTTCAGCAACTGAGCAACACGCTCAGAAGGCTGTGCACCAACGCTCAGCCAGTAGGCTACGCGCTCTTGGTTCACGGACAGACGGATTTCCTGACCACGGGCAACAGGGTTGAAGAAGCCAACCTGTTCTTTGTGGGAGCCGTCACGCGGGTTACGCGAGTCGGTTACGGTCAGGTGGTAAAACGGGCGCTTTTTGGAGCCGCCAAGGGCAAGACGGATTGTTAGCATGTGAACATCGTTCCTGTAGTCGGTGCTGCAAATCTAAATGCACAGCGGGCATGGGTGCCCGAAAGGCCGCATATTCTAAGGAATATCCGGACTTTTGCAAATGACTTTTTCCGGCGCCTATGGCATGCCGTGCGGATTTGCATATAGAGCCGTCGATGAAAACGGCCGGTCAGCTCCCGCCGAGTGCGGGTTTGCTGTTGATCCTGCGTCCTTGCAGGGTCTGCGCCGGTGCGACGACCGGCGAGATCTTTACATTTTTGGCATGCCGCCGCCGGGCAACATACCGCCCATGCCGCGCATCATTTTCGCCATACCGCCCTTGGCGGTGAATTTCTTCATCATCTTCTGCATCTGCTTGTGCTGCTTGATCAAGCGACCGATGTCCTGCACCTGGGTGCCGGAACCCATGGCGATCCGGCGCTTGCGCGAACCGCTGATCAGCTCAGGGTCGCGGCGCTCGGCCGGGGTCATGGAGTTGATGATGGCTTCCATCTGTTTGAACTGCTTCTCTGCCGCGTTCTGGGCATTGCCCATTTGCGACAGGTTGACGCCGCCGATGCTCGGCAGTTTGTCCATCAGTCCGCCGAGGCCGCCCATGTTCTTCATCTGTTGCAGCTGATCGCGGAAGTCTTCGAGGTCGAAGCCCTTGCCCTTCTTCAGCTTCTTGGCCAGCTTGTCGGCCTTGTCCTTGTCGAGGGTCGCTTCAGCCTGTTCGATCAGGCTGAGCACGTCACCCATGCCGAGGATCCGCGAAGCGATACGCTCAGGGTGGAACGGATCGAGTGCTTCGCTCTTCTCGCCCATACCAATGAACTTGATCGGCTTGCCGGTGATCGCGCGTACCGACAGCGCCGCACCGCCTCGGGCATCGCCGTCGACCTTGGTCAGGATCACACCGGTCAGTGGCAGCGCATCACCGAAGGCCTTGGCCGTGTTGGCGGCGTCCTGACCGGTCATGGCGTCGACCACAAACAGGGTTTCGACCGGCTTGATCGCGGCGTGCAGCGCCTTGATCTCGCCCATCATCTCTTCATCGATGTGCAGACGACCGGCGGTGTCGACGATGACCACGTCGATGAATTTGAGTTTTGCTTCTTTAATAGCCGCGTTGGCGATGTCGACCGGCTTCTGGCTCAGATCGGACGGGAAGAACGTCACGCCGATGTCGTTGGCCAGGGTTTCCAGCTGCTTGATAGCCGCCGGGCGGTAGATGTCCGCCGACACGACCATCACCGACTTCTTCTTGCGCTCTTTAAGGAAGCGCGCGAGCTTGCCGGCGGTGGTGGTTTTACCGGCACCCTGCAGACCGGCCATCAGAATGACGGCGGGCGGCACGGCGCTCAGGTTCAAGTCTTCGTTGGCCGCGCCCATCAGGCTTTCGAGTTCGGCCTGGACGATTTTCACGAATGCCTGGCCCGGCGTCAGGCTGCGCGACACCTCGGTGCCGACAGCGCGCTCCTTGACCGAATTGACGAAGTCCTTGACCACCGGCAGGGCGACGTCGGCTTCGAGCAACGCCATGCGCACTTCGCGCAGGGTGTCTTTGATATTGTCTTCAGTCAGCTTCGCTTTGCCGGTGACATGGCGCAGCGTCTGCGAGAGACGGTCGGTTAAGTTTTCAAACATTGCGCGATCCTTTCAGGCCCTGTGTAGACCGGGATAATGGCGGCCCAGACCGGATTCAACATGTGCTCGGCGAGCCTGCGGCGTGGGCAGGTCGCGGATTATAGCGAAGACTGCGTCGGGCGGACACCTCGCACTTTCGTGGTGTGGCGGTTCTATGCCAAACTCAGCGCCTTTCGGGCCTGCCTAACAGGATTTATGCTCCCCTTGTCACCCAGTTTGCTGACCACGCTCGCCGCCGCTCTCCTTTATGCCGCTGCGACCCTTTATCAGGGCACCCGCCTGGCCTCCGGCGCCAAGGCGAACAAGCGCCTGCTGGTTACGCTCGGCATCCTCGCCGTGCTCGCCCACAGCGCCAGCCTGCTCACTCACCTGCTGACGCCGATCGGCCTGGGCCTGGACTTCTTCAGCGCCGCCAGCCTGATCGCCGCGGCCGTCATCGCCCTGACGCTGCTGGCCTGCTCGCGGATCCCGGTGGAAAACCTCCTGGTGCTGCTGTTCCCACTCGGCGCGGCCACGGTGTTGCTGGCGCAGTTCGCGCCGGCCGGTACGGTGCAGATCATCGACGAAGAGCCGGGCATCCTCGCTCACATCCTGCTGTCGATCCTCGCCTACGGCATGTTCACCATCGCAGTATTCCAGGCCTTGCTGCTGCTGGTGCAGGATCACCAGCTCAAGCACAAGCACCCGTCGGGCCTGATCAAGAACTTCCCGCCGCTGCAAACCATGGAAAGCCTGTTGTTCGGCTTCCTCTGGGCCGGCTGGACGCTGCTGTCGCTGTCGCTGATCTCCGGCTGGCTGTTCGTCGAGAACCTGTTCGCCCAGCATCTGGTGCACAAGACCTTGCTGGCGTGCCTGGCCTGGATCGTGTTCAGCGTGCTGTTGTGGGGCCGCAACCGCCTCGGCTGGCGCGGCCACAAGGCGATTCGCTGGACCCTCGCTGGTTTCTGCCTGCTGATGTTGGCGTATTTCGGCAGCAAACTGGTTCGTGAATACATCCTGCACATCTGACGGGCGGCATAAATGGACGGTTTGCCCATAGGGCCGATGCTCGCGGTATTTGTCCTGCTGATTTTATGGTCGGGGCTGTTTACCGCCGTCGAAATCGCGCAGCAGCACCTGCTCGCGCAACGCGCCGCCTCGCGCGCCAGCGATAAACCGCTGGCGAAGTTGAGCTTCCCGCTCGACAGTCTGATTCTGTGCAATACCCTGTGCCGCGCCCTCGCGGTAGTGATCGCCACGCTGCTGGCGATCTTTCTTTGCGAAGAAAACGGCCCGTGGGCAGCCTGCCTCGGTGCCGCTGCCGTGTTGCTGGTGTTTGCCGATTACTTCCCGCGCACGGTGGCCCAGCGCTATCCGGAGGCCGTGCTGTCCTTCGGCAATACCCTGCTGACAGTACCGCTGAAGATTCTTTATCCACTGGCCTGGCTACTGAGCCGCATCAGCGGTTTGCTGCTGCGTCCCTTCGCCCGCAAGCCCCAAGTGGTGCAGCAAAGCGAAGACGAAGAACCTGCCGACCCGAACGACGACCCGGAACACCCGTCTCGCGCCCACCCGGTTCCCGGGATCCACGCGCTGGACAACATCACGGTCAACGACATTCTGGTGCCACGCAGCGATGTCGACGGCATCAACCTCGACGACTCGATCGAAGAGATCATCGAACAACTGCGCCACAACAAACGCACGCGCCTGCCGGTGTTCCACAGCGACATCAACCAGGTCGAAGCGGTGCTCAACACCCGGCAAATCCGCCATCTGCTCAACGATGGCGAGCTGACCCGCGAAGCGCTGCTGGCCGCCAGCTACGAACCGTACTTCGTTCCGGAAAGCACGCCGCTGCAACTGCAACTGCTCAATTTTCACAAACAGCAGCGCCGGCTGGGCATGGTGGTGGACGAATACGGCGAAGTGCTGGGCATCGTTACCCTGGAAGACATTCTCGAAGAGATCGTCGGCGAATTCGAAAGCGAGCACAGCCTCGACAACCCGCACATCCATCCGCAGCCCGACGGGCGCATGGTGATCGACGGCACCGCGTCGATCCGCGAGTTGAACAAATGCCTGGGCTGGCATTTGCCGAGCGACGGGCCGAAAACCCTCAACGGCCTGGTGACCGAGGCGCTGGAAACCATTCCGGACAGCGCGGTGTGTCTGAAGATCGGCCGCTACCGACTGGAGATTCTCGAGACCGAGGACAACCGGGTGAGCAAGGTGTTGATCTGGCATACGAGCTCGGTGCCTGCCAAGGTTTAAGCGCTTTTGTGGCGAGGGAGCTTGCTCCCGCTCGGGCGCGCAGCGGCCGTAAATGTGTTGGGGTCGCTTCGCAACCCAGCGGGAGCAAGCTCCCTCGCCACAGGAAGATCAATCGACGTCAATCCGCTGCAATCTTTTGCTCTTGTTTGATCGTTAGCCCCCTTCCTATAATCGAGCCGCTTACCCAAGCGCTGCCGAGCCCTGTGCTTACCCCGCACTAAAGCGGTTTCGGCCATTTTCCGCACTACCCCGACGACTGTTCCTACTCGAAACAGCGCTCGCGTCTCATCCCACATCCCTGGGTGTTCAACCATAATAATTCGCTCCAACGGAGCCATGACTGTCAGGGATCACCGCATGACGACCAGTACCGCTTACAGCGCCACCGCGCCTGCCCAGCCGACCAACTCCGCCACCCGCGTGGCGACGGCGAGTTTCATCGGCACCGCCATCGAGTTTTACGACTTCTATGTCTACGCCACCGCCGCTGCACTGGTGATCGGGCCGGTATTCTTTCCGCAGACTTCCGGCACCGCGCAGATGCTTTCGGCGTTTCTCACCTTCGGCATCGCTTTCCTCGCCCGGCCGCTGGGTTCGGCGCTGTTCGGCCATTTCGGTGACCGCATCGGGCGCAAATCGACGCTGGTCGCCTCACTCTTGCTGATGGGCGTGTGCACCACCCTGATCGGGGTGCTGCCGGGTTACGACAGCATTGGCGCCTGGGCCCCGATTCTGTTGTGCGTGCTGCGCTTCGGTCAGGGGTTGGGCCTGGGCGGCGAATGGGGTGGCGCGGCGTTGCTGGCCACCGAGAATGCGCCGAAGGGCAAGCGGGCGTGGTTCGGCATGTTCCCGCAACTGGGGCCTTCGATCGGTTTTCTAGCGGCCAATGGGTTGTTCCTGACCCTGGCCATGACCCTCAATGACGAGCAGTTCCGCAGCTGGGGCTGGCGGATTCCGTTTCTGCTCAGCGCAGTGCTGGTGATGGTCGGTCTGTATGTACGCCTCAAGCTTCACGAAACGCCGGTGTTCGCCAACGCGATTGCCCGTCAGGAGCGAGTGAAAGTGCCGCTGGTCGAGCTGTTCAGCCAATATTGGGCGCCCACCCTGCTCGGCGCGGCGGCGATGGTGGTGTGCTACGCGCTGTTTTACATCTCGACGGTGTTTTCCCTGAGCTACGGCGTGTCCACCCTCGGCTACAGCCGCGAGACGTTTCTTGGACTGCTGTGTTTTGCCGTGCTGTTCATGGCGGCGGCTACACCGTTGTCCGCCTGGGCCAGCGATCGTTACGGGCGCAAACCGGTGCTGATCGTTGGCGGCGTGCTGGCGATTCTGTCCGGGTTTCTGATGGAGCCGTTGCTGACGCAAGGTTCGACCTGGGGCGTGGCGCTGTTCCTGTGCATCGAGCTGTTCCTGATGGGCGTGACGTTTGCCCCGATGGGCGCGCTGTTGCCGGAACTGTTTCCGACGCACGTGCGCTATACCGGTGCATCGGCGGCTTACAACCTGGGCGGGATCGTCGGCGCCTCGGCGGCTCCGTTCTTCGCGCAGAAACTGGTGGCGATGGGTGGTTTGAGTTATGTCGGCGGGTATGTGTCGGCGGCAGCGGTGCTCAGCCTGATTGCGGTGCTGTGCCTGAAGGAAACGCGTGGCAACGATTTGAATCAGGTTGCCTGATAGATCGCTATCGCGGGCAAGCCCGCTCCCACAGGGTTTTCGGTTGATCACAAACTTTGTGCACAACCAAAAAATCTGTGGGAGCGAGCTTGCTCGCGAATGCCACGCCTCGGTTTACAGCTCTACAACAACAGCCTGAGCCGCACGGGTCGCCTTGGCACGAGCCGCCTCAATCGACTCATCCCGCGCCAGCGCCACGCCCATCCGGCGCTGACCGTTGACTTCAGGCTTGCCGAACAGCCGCAGTGCGGTATCCGGCTCGCTCAGCGCTGCGCCAAGGTTGGCGAACGCGGTCTGGGTCGACTGCCCTTCCACCAGAATCACCGCCGAAGCGGATGGGCCGAACTGACGGATCAGCGGCACCGGCAGACCGAGAATGGCGCGCGCGTGCAGGGCGAACTGCGACAGGTCCTGGGAAATCAGGGTCACCAGACCGGTGTCGTGCGGGCGCGGCGAAACTTCGCTGAACCACACCTGATCACCCTTGATGAACAACTCGACGCCGAACAGCCCGCGACCACCCAAGGCCTCGGTCACGGCTTTGGCCACGCGCTCGGACTCAGCCAAGGCAATCGGGCTCATGGCCTGCGGCTGCCAGGACTCCTGATAATCGCCCTTTTCCTGACGGTGACCGACCGGTGCGCAGAACGTGGTGCCGCCGATGTGGCGCACGGTCAGCAGAGTGATTTCGTAGTCGAAATCGATGAAGCCTTCGATGATCACCCGACCTTTGCCGGCGCGACCGCCTTCTTGCGCGTACTCCCAGGCTTTCTGCACGTCATCGGCGCTGCGCAGCAGGCTCTGGCCTTTGCCCGACGAGCTCATGACCGGTTTGACGACACACGGGAAGCCCAGATCCTGAACGGCTTTGCTGTAATCCTCGAAGGTGTCGGCAAAGTGGTACGGCGAGGTCGGCAGGTCCAGCTCTTCAGCGGCCAGACGGCGGATGCCTTCGCGGTTCATGGTCAGTTGCGCGGCGCGGGCGGTCGGGATCACGGTGAAGCCTTCGGCTTCCAGCTCGACCAGCGTGGCGGTGGCTATGGCTTCGATTTCCGGCACGATGAAGTGCGGTTTCTCGGCTTCGATGACTGCACGCAGCGCGGCGCCGTCGAGCATGTTGATCACGTGGCTGCGGTGCGCCACCTGCATGGCCGGCGCGTTGGCGTAACGGTCGACGGCAATCACTTCAACGCCCAGGCGTTGCAGCTCGATCACCACTTCCTTGCCCAACTCACCACAGCCACACAGCAATACGCGGGTCGCGGTCGGCGACAATGGAGTTCCGATACGGGTCATCTCAGGTCCTCAAAGAAGCGGATCATCGAGGAAAGCAACGCCAGACGCGCTTTCCATGGGGAGAAAGCGCGGCATTTTACATGAACCGCAGGGTTTGGCTCAGCTGGCGACAGCCTGTTTGCGCTCGCGCCAGGCCATGATCAGCCAGACGGCAGTAACACCTGCGAACTTCGAGGCCAATGCCGTGATGATCACCGGTGGCGTCATCAGGTCGATCATGCCGAAAAAGATGAAGGTATCGAGGGGAATGCTCAGCGCCGAACTGATCCACAGGCGGTCGCGCAGCGGTCGTTTGGTGATGCTGAAGACCAGCCAGTCGATGCATTCGGAGATCGCGAACGCCGTGGCGCTGGCCAGGGCGATGGAAGGATCCGAGGTGACGTAGGACAACACCAGCGCCACCAGCATCGCCACGATGGCACCGTGACCGAAACGGGTTTGCACCATGTCGCGCAACACGAACACCAATCCGCCCCAGGCCGACCAGATGATGTCCAGGTGTGGCGCGGTGGAGAAAGCGAAGTTGATCAGCACGACGCTGCTGATGTAGGCGATGAGGAAAATCATGCTGGCGACCTGGGAAATTGGCGCACAGGTTACTTCAGGCAAAGCAGAAGCAAAAGATCGCAGCCTGCGGCAGCTCCTACATGAGAATGCGATCTTCCTGTAGGAGCTGCCGAAGGCTGCGATCTTTTGATCTTCGCTACTTGTTTGGGGTCGCCGGGATCATCCACACCAACCCACTGGCCTTCGCCCGCTCATGACACAAGCCGAGCACCACCCGCCGCTCGTCGTTGGTCATGCGGCCCCAGCGGGTGATCTCCGCGACCGTGCGCTGGCAGCCGGTGCAGATATCGTCCTCATCCAGCGCACAGATATTCACGCACGGCGAGGCAACCGGTCTTTCGGGCGTGTTCATGCTTCCTGCTCGACCAGATCACGCGCATAGCGCTGGGAATTGTGCACATAGTGCGCGGCACTGGCTTCGAGCATTTTCTTCTGTGGCTCGGTCAGTTCACGCACGACCTTGCCCGGAGACCCCATCACCAGCGAGCCATCGGGGATTTCCTTGCCTTCGCCGATCAGCGAATTGGCGCCGATGATGCAGTTCTTGCCGATTTTCGCGCCGTTGAGGATCACCGCGTTGATGCCAATCAGGCTGTAGTCGCCAACGGTGCAGCCATGCAGCATGGCGTTATGGCCGATGGTCACGCCGGTGCCGATGGTCAGCGGATAGCCCATGTCGGTGTGCATCACCGTGCCATCCTGGACGTTGCTGTTCTTGCCGATCAGGATCAGCTCGTTGTCGCCGCGCAGCACGGCGTTGAACCAGACGTTGGCGCCTTCTTCCAGCTTGACCTTGCCCACCAGCACGGCATTGGGTGCAACCCAGCTCTGTGGATGGGTCTCGACGCGGGCGTCGCCCAGGCGGTATTTCATCTTGTTTTCCTCAGGGCTCACGATGACGGGCCATTCGAGCGATGGCTTCAGGTGTTGATATAGCTTTTGGGCGGGTGATGCAGGCTGATCTGTTCGTCATAGAGCAGATTGATCAGCTCGACAATCATGATAGCCGTCAATCCCCAGATCTTGAATTCGCCGTAACGATAACTCGGCACGTACCAGCTGCGGCCCTGATAATCGATACGATGCGTATGCTCACGCGGGTCTTTGCGGAAGAACTCCAACGGCACGTTGAAGACGGCAGCGATCTCGGCATCGTTGGCCTGGTATTCGACAAAGTCCGGAATCACCCCGACATACGGCGTGACCTTGATGCCATGCAGGGAGATCAGCGGGCTGAGCGGGCCGATGACTTCGACCAGCCCCGGTGGCAGGCCGATTTCTTCTTCGGCTTCGCGTAAGGCGGTGAAAATCAGGTCGGGGTCTTCGGGGTCGCGGCGACCGCCGGGAAAGGCCACTTCGCCACCATGGGTCGAGAGGCCGCTGGCCCGCAGGGTCAGCACCAGCTCGGGCTCGTCACTGCGGGTGATCGGCACCAGAACAGCGGCCTCGGGGAAACGTTTATCGGTCTCCAGCGTGCGCGGTGTGTGGTTGCTTACCCTATGCAGTAGCTCGTCCAGCATGAGTGTTCTCGATCTGTGCCTTACCCTGCATCATGCACCAATCATTGCAGCCGCCCAAGCCCTTCGCCGGGCCATGTCGCGAAACGACAACTTGCCGACCGGCACCGCTGCACGCCAAGATAGGCGCAGCATTCAGGAACCCCAGCATGAAATTTTGCAGCCAGTGCGGCAACCCGGTGACCCAGCGCATTCCCGAAGGCGACTCGCGACTGCGATTTGTCTGTGACAGCTGTCAGACCATTCACTATCAAAACCCCAATATCGTCGCCGGTTGCGTCGCGACCTGGGGTCGCCAGGTGCTGCTCTGCCGCCGTGCCATCGAACCACGCCTGGGTTACTGGACGCTGCCCGCCGGCTTCATGGAAAACGGCGAGACCATCGAACAGGCCGCGATCCGCGAAACCGCCGAGGAAGCCTGCGCCCGAGTGCGCAATCTGAGCATCTATACCCTGATCGATGTGCCGCACATCAGCCAGGTGCATGTGTTCTTTCGCGCCGAACTGGCCGACCTGGACTTCGCGGCCGGCCCCGAAAGCCTCGAAGTGCAACTATTCGACGAAGCCGACATTCCCTGGGACGAGCTGGCTTTCCGCACCGTGGGGCGTACCTTAGAATGTTTCTTCGCTGATCGCCGCGCCGAAAACTACCCGGTTCGCTCCGAATCGATTCCGCCGCTGGCTCAGCCTGCCATTAGCTGACTCAAAAAATCCAAAGATCAAAAGATCAAAAGATCGCAGCCTTCGGCAGCTCCTACACTTAACGTTGCGTCACTCTTTGGGGAATTGTTTCAATGCGCTGGTTGTTTGCTCTGTTTTGCCTGTCATTCGTCTCAGTCTCCCAAGCGTCCTTCGTGACCACCGTGACGCCGTCGAACACCCCGCTGATCGAAAAAATCCTGGTGCTCAAATCGGCGCATCAACTGCAGTTGATCGCCGACGGCAAGCCGATCAAGACCTATCGGATTTCCCTGGGCAAGGGCGCGAAAAAAGGTCCGAAACTGATTGAAGGCGACAAACGCACGCCGGAAGGTTTTTATTGGATCGACTGGCGCAAGGTCAGCGAGAAATTCAACCTGGCGATGCACATCTCCTACCCGAACATCAGCGACTCGGCCCGCGCCCGCCGCGAAGGCGTCGAGCCTGGCGGGATGATCATGATTCACGGCACGCCGGATTCGGAAGAAACCCCCGAAGACCTGTTCCACACTCTGGACTGGACCGACGGCTGCATCGCCATGCGCAACATGGACATGCGTGAAGTCTGGGGTCTGGTGCCGGACGGCACGATGATCGAGATTCGTCCTTAACGACTGACCACTGGTCACCTGAAAAAAATAAATCAAAAGATCGCAGTCTGCGGCAGCTCCTACAGGGTTGATACCACTTCCCACTGCAGGAGCTGCCGCAGGCTGCGATCTTTTGCTTTTTACAGCCCACCCATAATACCACTTCAAACCACAAACCCCGAAACCCGCCATTTCATTGGGCTACACGCCAATTCACTGCGTTGACATGGTATTCAAGTGGTATTAATTTCCGCCCCACAAGCGAGCCACAACAATCCTATACTCGCGTCGGAAATGACCTACATGAACGACCTCCAGGCCCTACGCCCAGATGACTCCCAGCCGACGCCGCTGTACCTGCAGCTGGCGCGCAATCTGGAATCGGCGATCCATTCCGGGCAGTGGAAGGCCGAGCAGGCCATGCCCTCCGAGCGCAACCTCAGCGAGCAACTCGGGATCTCCCGGGTCACCGCGCGCAAGGCGCTGGAAGTGCTGCTCGATCAAGGTCTGATCCGCCGTCTGCAAGGTTCCGGCACCTTCATCACCCCACGTCTGGAACAACCGCTGTCACGCCTCTCGGGCTTCAGCGAAATGCTCCGCCTCAAGGGTTTCGTCCCCAGCTCGCAGTGGCTGGAACGCGAAATCATCCTGCCGACTCACGAAGAACTGATCCGCCTGAGCCTGTCGCCGAACGACAAGGTGGCGCGCATGAAACGCCTGCGCAAGGCCGATGACACGGTGATGGCCATCGAGATGAGCACCCTGCCCGCCTCGATCATGCCCAAGCCGCACCTGGTCGGCGATTCGCTCTACGAATACCTCGACGGCATCGGCAAACCGATCGTCCGCGCCCTGCAGCACATCCAGGCGATCAACGCCTCGGACGAGTTCGCCGCGCTGGTCGGCATCGCCCCCGGCACCGCCATGCTGCTGATGACCCGGGTCGGCTATCTGGAAGACAACACGCCGATCGAAGTCACCGACACCTATTGCCGCAACGACTACTACGACTTTGTTGCAGAGCTTCGCCGCTGACCGGCAGCCAGGCCAAACGAGAGAAGCAAAATGTCCGAAGACAACATCCTCACCGCCAGCGGCTGGGTTCGCGGCCGGCTGATTCACGAACACGGCAAAGTCGTGTCGATCGAAGGCGTGCCCTGCGATCCGGCCGAGAATGACCTGCCGTACCTGCTGCCGGGTTTCATCGACCTGCACGTCCACGGCGGTGGTGGTAAAGACATCATGGAAGGCGCCAGCGCCTTCGAAACCATCACCAAAACCCACGTGCGCTTCGGCACCACTTCACTGCTGGCCACCACCATGACCGCGCCGAGTGCTGAGATCTCCAGTGTGCTGAAAGAGGTCGGCGAGTTCTGCGAACAGCGTCCGCAAGGCGCCGCCCGGGTACTCGGTGTGCATCTGGAAGGCCCGTACATCAACCCCGGCAAACTCGGCGCGCAACCGAATTTCGCCCACACCGCGTTGATGGCCGAAGTTGAAGAGTATCTGGCACTGGCGCCGATCCGGGTGATCACCATCGCCCCGGAAATCGCCGGCCACGACGGGTTGATTCGTGAACTGAGCAGCCGCGGCATCCGCATGCAGATCGGCCACACCCTCGGCAGCTACGAGGAAGGCGTCGCCGCCCTCGATGCCGGCGCGACTAGTTTCACCCATTTGTACAACGCCATGAGCCCGCTACATCACCGCGAGCCGGGCATCGTCGGCGCCGCCCTCGCCCACGCCAAATTCGCCGAGCTGATCCCGGACTTGTTGCACGTGCACCCCGGCGCGATCCGCGTGGCCCTGCGTGCGATCCCGTGCCTGTACTGCGTCACCGATTCAACCGCCGCCGCCGGCATGCCCGACGGTGAATACAAGCTCGGCAGCCACACCGTGACCAAATGCCTGGGCGGTGTGCGCCTGCCCGACGGCACGCTGGCCGGCAGCACCCTGACCATGGATCAGGCCCTGCGCAACCTGGTGAAGATCGGTTTGCCGATCGCCGAAGCCTCGCAACGTCTTTCGCAATTCCCCGCCGACTACCTCGGCATCACCGAACGCGGGCGCCTGCAACCGGGTGCCTGGGCCGACTGCGTGCGGCTGGATCGCTCACTCACACTGACCGCCGTCATGGTCGAAGGAGAAGACATTGACTTCAAAAATGCTTGAAGAGGCGCTGTCCTCGTTCGAGGCCGTGCAAGCCCAATTGCAACAGCTCGACCCGCAGATGATCGAGATCGCCGGACGCCTGCGCCGTCAGCCGCCGCAAGTGGCGATGACGGTCGCGCGCGGCAGTTCCGACCACGCGGCGAGCTATTTCGCTTACCTGACCATGCAGCAACTGGGCGTACCGGTGGCGTCGTTGCCGATGTCGGTGGTGACCATGCAGCAGGCACCGTTGAAGGTCAGCGGTCAGGTCGCGTTCGCGTTCTCGCAATCGGGGCAAAGCCCGGATCTGGTCAACAGCCTGCGTCTGCTGCGCAAGCGTGGCGCGCTGAGCGTATCGATGGTCAACGCCGCCGATTCGCCACTGGAAGCGGCGTGTGAATTCAGCCTGCCGCTGCTCGCCGGCACCGAAAGCAGCGTCGCCGCGACCAAGAGCTTCATCGCCACCCTCAGCGCCAGCGCCCGCCTGATCGCGCACTGGAAAGAAGACCGCGAACTGCTGGAAGCGCACAACGCCCTGCCCGAAGGTCTGCGCGAAGCGGCGAAACAGGACTGGAGCACCGCGATCGACGCCTTGCGCGACTGTGAACGGCTGATGGTCATCGGCCGTGGCGCCGGTTTTGCCATCGCCCAAGAGGCCGCGCTGAAGTTCAAGGAAACCTCGGCGATTCAGGCCGAAGCCTTCAGCAGCGCCGAAGTCCGTCACGGCCCGATGGCACTGATCGACGAGCATTACCCGCTACTGGTGTTCGCCCCACGCGGTGCCGAACAGGCCGGTCTGATCAGCCTCGCGTCAGAGATGCGTCAACGCGGTGCCCGCGTGCTGCTGGCCGCGCCGGACGACATTCTCGAACGCGACCTGACCCTGAGCCGCGCCGAACACCCGGCCCTCGACCCGATTCTGGCGATCCAGAGCTTCTACGTGATGGCCGCCGGCCTGGCCGTGGCTCGCGGCATGGACCCGGATCAGCCGCGCCACCTGAGCAAAGTGACCCGTACGCACTGACCACTGTTTAGGCATGTAACCCGTGTAGGAGCTGCCGAAGGCTGCGATCTTTTGATTTTGACGTTCAAAAAAACAAGATCAAAAGATCGCAGCCTGCGGCAGCTCCTACAGGGGAAAGCGAAATTACTGATGAGACCGAGCCATGCACAACAACAATAAAGAGCTGACCCTCAGCGCCCCGCTCAGCGGCCCGGTGCTCACGCTCGCCAAAGTCCCGGACGCGGTGTTCGCCAGTGGCGCGATGGGCGACGGTATCGCCATCGACCCGTTGAATGACACCCTGTACTCGCCCTGTGCCGGGGAGATCATCCACGTCGCCCGCACCGGCCACGCGCTGACCGTGCGCGCCGACAACGGCGCGGAAATCCTCCTGCATCTTGGCCTGGACACTGTCGAACTGAACGACGAAGGCTTCTCGATGCTGGTCAAGCAAGGCACGCGGGTCGACAAGGGCCAACCGTTGTTGCGCTACGACCTGGACAAGGTCGGCCAACAGTGCAAAAGCCTGGTCAGCCTGTTGATCCTGACCAACAGCCAGGACTTCCAGGTGCGCCCGATCACGCTCAAAGCGGTGAAGGTCGGCGAGCCGCTGCTACACATCATTGCCCGCACCAGTACGGCGGCGAATGCTGAAGTGCTGGGTGGGCCAGTGGTGCAGGGGCAGGTCTTGGTGGCACATCGCGGCGGCTTGCATGCGCGCCCCGCCGCGCTGATTCGCCAGACCGCACAAGGTTTCAAGAGCCAGTCGCAGCTGCACTTCGCCGGCCAATCGGCGCCGTGCAACAGCCTGATTGGCCTGATGGGACTGGCCATCGGTGAACAGGATGAAGTGCAGGTCAGCTGTCAGGGGCCGGACGCCGAAG
Source organism: Pseudomonas sp. m6p (assembly GCF_055760375.1). Classification (NCBI taxonomy): domain Bacteria; kingdom Pseudomonadati; phylum Pseudomonadota; class Gammaproteobacteria; order Pseudomonadales; family Pseudomonadaceae; genus Pseudomonas; species Pseudomonas sp. m6p. Next base: position 342,332 of record NZ_CM147084.1, on the reverse strand, counting down.
CGGCGCTGCAAGCTTTGCTCAATGCACTGGCGACCGCCCTGCCCGACGATCATCACGCCGCTGCGCCGGCCAGCGCCGCACCGCGCAAACGCCCGGCCGAGGCGGGCGTGCTGCAAGGGGTGTGCGCCGCACCGGGTCTGGTTGGCGGGCCGTTGTTTCGCCTGAACGCGATCAGCCTGCCGGCAGATATCGGCAAGCATGATCCGCAGGTGCAACAGCAGGTGCTTGAGTCGGCGCTGAAGCAGGTGCGCGGCGAAATCCACGCCACGCTCACCCAAGCAAAAAAGCACAAGAACACCGACGAAGAAGCGATCTTCGCCGCGCATCTGGCACTGCTCGAAGACCCGGCCCTGCTCGACGCCGCGCAGCATTCCATCGATCAAGGCACAGCGGCGACCCACGCCTGGAGCCAGTCGATCGACGTGCAGTGCGAAGTACTGCAACACACCGGCAGCGCGCTGCTGGCCGAACGCGCCAACGACCTGCGCGACCTCAAGCAACGGGTGCTGCGCGCCGTGCTCGGCGAAGCCTGGCATTACGACGTGCCGGCCGGCGCCATCGTTGCTGCGCATGAACTGACGCCGTCGGATCTGCTGCAACTCAGCGCGCAGGGTGTCGCCGGGTTGTGCATGGCCGAGGGTGGCGCGACCTCGCATGTGGCGATTCTGGCGCGCGGCAAAGGCCTGCCGTGCCTAGTTGCACTGGGCGCCGCTTTACTCGATCAAGCACAAGGTCAGTCGGTGGTGCTGGATGCCGATGGCGGTCGCCTCGAACTGAAGCCAAATGCCGAGCGTCTGGCCGAAGTGCAGCAGGCGCAAATCGACCGTCAGCAACGCCGCGATGCGCAACAGAAAAAGGCCCATCTGCCCGCCGAAACTCGCAATGGCGTGACCATCGAAGTGGTCGCCAATGTCGCCTCCAGCCATGAAGCGGCAGACGCCTTTGCCAATGGTGCCGATGGCGTCGGCCTGCTGCGCACCGAGTTTCTGTTCGTCGACCGGCAAACCGCGCCGGACGTCGAAGAGCAGTGCTCTGCCTATCAAGCGGTGCTCGATGCCATGGGTGACCATTCGGTGATCATCCGCACCATCGACGTCGGCGGCGACAAGCAACTCGACTACCTGCCGCTGCCTGCCGAAGCCAACCCGGTCTTGGGTCTGCGTGGCATTCGTCTGGCTCAGGCCCGTCCGGAAATCCTCGATCAGCAACTGCGCGCACTGCTGCAAGTCAGCCCGCTGCGCCGTTGCCGGATCCTGTTGCCGATGGTCACCGAAGTCGATGAACTGCTGCAGATCCGTCAGCGCGTCGATGCGCTGTGCCTGGAACTGGGCATCAGCCAGCGCCCGGAAATCGGCGTGATGATTGAAGTCCCCGCCGCTGCCTTGCAGGCCGAACAACTGGCCGAGCACGCCGACTTCCTGTCGATCGGCACCAACGACCTGTCGCAATACACCCTGGCCATGGACCGCGACCACGCCGGCCTCGCCGCCCGGGTCGATGCCTTGCACCCGGCGCTGCTGCGGCTGATCGCCATGACCTGCGCAGGTGCGGCGGCGCACAAACGCTGGGTCGGCGTCTGCGGCGCCCTCGCCTCGGATCCTCTGGCGACGCCGGTGCTGATCGGCCTCGGTGTGACCGAGTTGTCGGTGAGCCCGGTGCAAATCGGTGAAATCAAGGATCGCGTGCGCCAGTTGCACGAGGCCGAATGCCAACGCCTCAGCCTTGACCTGTTGAAACTCAACAGCGCCGCTGCGGTTCGTCACGCCTGCCACCAGCATTGGCCTCTGCACTAACAACAAGCTCTCTATAAAGAGCAGGGAGAACCACCATGTACCAACTCTTCATCGAAGGCCTGCAACGCCTCGGCCGCGCGCTGATGCTGCCGATCGCGATCCTGCCGATTGCCGGCCTGCTGCTGCGTCTGGGTGACACCGACCTTTTGAACATCGCGATCATTCACGATGCCGGGCAAGTGATCTTCGCCAACCTGGCGATGATCTTCGCCATCGGCATCGCCGTCGGGTTTGCCAAGGACAACAACGGCACCGCGGGTCTGGCCGGGGTAATCGGTTACCTGGTGATGATCTCCACCCTCAAGGTGCTCGACGCAAGCATCAACATGGGCATGCTCGCCGGGATCGTCAGCGGCCTGATGGCCGGCGCGCTGTACAACCGCTTCAAGGACATCAAACTGCCGGAGTATCTGGCGTTCTTCGGCGGCCGACGGTTTGTACCGATTGTCACCGGGTTCGCGGCGGTCGGTCTGGGCGTAGTGTTCGGCTACATCTGGCCGCCGATCCAGCACGGCATCAATGCCTTCGGCGCACTGATGATGGAAAGCGGCAGCATTGGCGCGTTCGTCTTCGGCGTGTTCAACCGCCTGCTGATCGTCACCGGCCTGCACCACATCCTCAACAACATGGCGTGGTTCGTGTTCGGCAACTTCACCGACCCGACTACCGGCGCACTGGTCACCGGCGACCTGTCACGCTACTTCGCTGGCGATCCAAAGGGCGGCCAGTTCATGACCGGCATGTTCCCGATGATGATCTTCGGCCTGCCTGCTGCGTGCCTGGCGATGTACCGCAATGCGTTGCCGGAGCGGCGCAAGGTCATGGGCGGGATTTTCCTGTCGATGGCGCTGACCTCGTTTTTGACCGGGGTAACCGAACCCATCGAATTCGCCTTTATGTTTCTCGCGCCGCTGCTGTATCTGCTGCATGCGCTGCTGACCGGCCTGTCGATGGCGATCACCAATGCACTGAACATCCACCTCGGTTTCACCTTCTCCGGCGGCTTCATCGACATGGTGTTGGGTTGGGGGCGCTCGACCAATGGCTGGCTGGTGATTCCGGTCGGGCTGGCGTATGCCGTGGTGTATTACGCGGTGTTTGATTTCTGTATTCGTCGCTTCAATTTGAAGACGCCGGGGCGTGAGGATGTGGCAGCGGCGGACAAGGCTGTTCTCACCGAGAATGAGCGCGCCGCGGCTTACATCAAGGCGCTCGGTGGTGCGCAGAATCTGGTGACTGTCGGTGCCTGCACCACCCGTTTGCGTCTGGAAATGGTTGATCGCAACAAGGCTTCCGACGCTGACTTGAAGGCATTGGGCGCGATGGCCGTGGTACGCCCGGGCAAGGGCGGCAGCTTGCAGGTGGTGGTCGGGCCATTGGCCGACAGCATCGCCGACGAAATCCGCCTTGCCATGCCAGCGCTGGGGCGTGCGTTAGTGCCGGCGCCTGCGGTGCAGGTCGAAGCATCGAACGCTGCATGGGTCACGGCGCCAGAAGCCCAACAATGGCTGACTGCGTTAGGCGGTCGCGAGAATGTACTGCAACTGGACTGCATCGCCCTGACCCGCCTTCGTTTGCAACTGGCCGATGGCAAAGCGTTGTCCGAGGCTCAGTTGAAAGAGTTGGGGTGCCAGGGTGTCAGCTCGCTGGACGGTGGGGTCTGGCATCTGTTGATTGGCGAGAAAGCCGCGAGTTTGAGTGGGGCGATTGAGGCGTTGGTTAATCGCAGTGAGGCCCGCGCGAAGGTGTAACCCACAGCGAAACTCAACAGCCTCACTGATAAACGGAAAGCCGCTGGGCTGTGGAGCTCAGCGGCTTTTTTATCGGGTGTTTACTCGACTGTGACGATGAACGTACGTGGTGCAGAGACACCAGCCTGTCCTCTGGCCGTGATCGAATGCATGCTCACTGACAAATCCCTCAAGTGAAAGTGCCAACGGCCTGCAGCGTCGGCGACTACTTGCCCCATCACAGTAGCACCGTCGAGAATCTGGAGTTTATCGCCATCAGACGCCAAGCCACTCGACTGCACAACAGTGGACGAGGTGATACCGCCGTTTGGAATCTCCTCACCTTGGCTGTTTTTCATGGAGGTAATCACCGGCACAGTGTTTTTTTCAGTAGACATAGCAAAATCCTTCTTACCTGTTGTGAATGGAAGTGTCATCAGACAGAAGTTTGCCGAAGCGAACCACTGTCAGAAATTACAGGTAAGCGGCGGTTTCCGATGATTGGTCATCATCAAGGCAAACCTGGGTATTGAATCCAAAAGTCGGTTGCCGACGGCTCGCTCCCACGCGAGCTCTCAACTCCCCAGAAAGGAGATGAGGTCCGCGACGGGACGAGCCGGTTTGCGATGATCATCCGATGAATCAGGTTTGCGGATCGACCCGGTCCAGCGCGCGGTTTACCGCCAGTTCGGCGAGCATGACGATTTGCTGGATCGCCAGTGCGGTGCTGCGTTGCAGGCCGCTGAGTTCGTTGGCGAAGTTGCTGGCCATGGCACTGGCGCAGGCCAACGATTCGTAGGCGTGGGCTAGCAGGGTTTCGGTGTCGATGCTGGGGTTGACCAGGAACATTGTGCTGGGCTGATGCGCCTGAGCGGGTTGCTGGGTGAAGTAGAAATCGACAGCGCGCTTGATGGCTTCACGGTCTTTCGTCAGGTCTTCGACGCGGATGGCGTCGACGGGTGGCGCTGTGGTTTTGTGGGGTGGGTCGGGGATCAGTTTGTCCATCGAACAAGTCCTTTTAAGTGTCATAGCCACTTGCTCCCGATCTCACTCGGAGAAGAGGTGGCAGCCATGTACGGAGTGAGATTACCGGTAAGGACCCCAAATCCGGCCGGACCGAAGTCCGCCCGTACATAGCCGCCATAAGGAATTGCTGACAGCGAAAGCTGGCCGCAATTATGGGGGCACTTGTCTGGGGATCCAAATCGGGTATCTCACCTCCCGGTCGCTGAATTGGCAGCGACAGACGAAGCCTAGAGACCGGACGTCCGAGGGACAACCTGAAAATCTTGTGGGAAGGTTCTGGTAATTCCACACACTCTTAAACACAAAACATCCCGTGTAGGAGCTGCCGAAGGCTGCGATCTTTTGATCTGCGCTTTGATTGTAAAAAACCAAAGTCAAAAGATCGCAGCCTTCGGCAGCTCCTACAGAGGGGAGATGCACCAGATAGAAAATGGTCGACTGTCAGGCCGCCATCGCTGACAAGCCAGCTCCCATATTTTTAACTTGTGAACACCGCCATGCGGCGAAGCCGCCCCACTCCAGGATGAGCGCAAGCTCGGCTGTCGTTCTTGATCTTGATCCACGGGCGACGTCGGAAGGCTGAGTGGAGGGATTGATCCGGGGGTGAGAGCGCAGCGACCGTTTGGCGAAGCCAAACACAGCGAGAGGAGGTGCAGCGAAGCAAACCGTAGGCGCTGCGCCCGGAACGAGCCCGCAGCGAAGGGACCCCGAGCCCCAGCGAGCGGGCCGAACGCAGGAGCAAGCGTTTTTTTGCTTACTTTTTTTAGGCGTTTGTAAAAAAAGTGAGTCGCCGTAAGGGCGAAACCCTAAGCAGCCGTTACCGCAGCAACGGATATGTACCCGATCAGTCAGAACATCATCGCCTGATCCGACGCCTTCGCGAGCAGGCTCGCTCCCACATTGGAACCCCATTGCCCGGAAAATCGCAGGCAACAAAAAACCCGCAGACAATCAGTCATCTGCGGGTTTCTCATTCCAGCGAAAGGAAGATCAGAAATCCTCCAGCCGCCACACCTCATAAGCCGGCGTCTCATAAGGGTGGCTCAACTTGAGAGCAGCCACCACCTCACGAATCAGCTCATCACAAACCACAAGCTCAACCTTCCATTCCTCGACCCGCTCAACCCGCCCCGCCTCGCCAATGAACGGCTGACTGCCGTCCAACGGTCGAAACTGACCAGACCCAAGCACCTGCCAAGCACAGTGGTCATAGTCCCCGATCCGCCCACCACCGGCAGCGAATACAGCGTCCTTGACCACCTCGACATGACTGTCGGGAACAAAAAACGCGAGCTTGTACACAGGCCTCAGTTCACCCAGACGCGCGCGTTACGGAACATGCGCATCCAAGGAGCATCCTCGGTCCAGTCTTCCGAACGCCACGAGTTCTGCACCGCGCGGAACACACGCTCCGGGTGCGGCATCATGATCGTCACACGACCGTCGCGGCTGGTGAGACCGGTGATCCCGCGCGGCGAACCGTTCGGGTTGGCCGGGTAGGCTTCGGTGACCTTGCCGTGGTTGTCGACGAAACGCATCGCCACGCAACCGGACAGATCGGCTTCCAGCAGGGCTTCTTCGCTGGAGAACTCGGCATGGCCTTCACCGTGCGCGATGGCGATCGGCATGCGCGAACCGGCCATGCCCTGCAGGAAGATCGAGTTCGATTCCTGGATCTGCACCATCGCCACGCGCGCTTCGAACTGCTCGGAGCGGTTGCGCACGAAGTGTGGCCAGAATTCGCTGCCCGGGATCAGCTCGTGCAGGTTGGACATCATCTGGCAACCGTTGCACACGCCGAGGGTGAAGCTGTCGTTACGTTCGAAGAAGCCCTGGAATGCATCGCGGGCACGGCTGTTGAACAGTGCCGACTTGGCCCAGCCTTCACCAGCGCCGAGAACGTCGCCGTAGGAGAAACCACCGCAGGCCACCAGACCTTTGAACTCGTTCAGGTCGACACGGCCAGCGAGAATATCGCTCATGTGCACGTCGATCGCGTTGAAACCGGCGCGGTCGAACGCGGCGGCCATTTCCACCTGACCGTTGACGCCCTGCTCACGCAGCACGGCAACCTGTGGGCGAATGCCTTTCTTGATGTAAGGCGCGGCGATGTCCTGGTTGACGTCGTAGCTCAGCTTGACGCTCAGGCCCGGGTTGTCTTCTTCCAGCAGCGCGTCGAATTCTTGCTCGGCGCAGTCGGCGTTGTCACGCAGACGCTGGATCTGGTAGCTGGTCTCGGCCCACTGACGTTGCAGCAGACGACGCTGGCCTTCAAACACGGTGTCACCGTTGAAGGTGATGTTGATCTGGCCATTGTTGATCGGCTGACCGATCACGGAAACGCAGTCACCCAGACCGGCAGCGCTGAATTGGGCGAGGATGTCCGGGGTGGCGTCCTGACGAACCTGGATAACGGCACCCAGCTCTTCGTTGAACAGGATTGCGGCGATTTCTGCCGAGTTTTCGGCAACGCTGTCCAGGTTCAGGCTCAGACCGCAGTGGCCGGCGAACGCCATTTCCATCACGGAGGTCAACAGACCACCGTCGGAACGGTCGTGATAAGCCAGCAGGTGACCGTCGGCGTTGAGGCCCTGGATCACCGCGAAGAAGGCTTTCAGGTCTTCGGCGTCGTCGACGTCCGGCGCCTGCTTGCCGAGCTTGCCGTGAACCTGAGCGAGGATCGAGGCACCCATGCGGTTCTGACCGCGACCGAGGTCGATCAGGATCAGGTCGGTGGTGCCCTTGTCCATGCGCAGTTCCGGGGTCAGGGTCTGACGGATGTCAGCCACTGGGGCGAAACCGGTCACGATCAGCGACATCGGCGAGGTCACGGTTTTTTCTTCACCGTTGTCGTTCCAGCGGGTGGCCATGGACATCGAGTCCTTGCCGACCGGAATGGTGATGCCCAGCTCTGGGCACAGTTCCATGCCGACCGCTTTCACGGTGTCGTACAGACGCGCGTCTTCGCCCGGGTGGCCGGCAGCGGACATCCAGTTCGCCGACAGCTTGATGTCGGAAATCTTGTTGATGCGCGAAGCGGCAATGTTGGTCAGGGTTTCGCCAATGGCCATGCGGCCCGACGCCGGAGCGTCCAGCAGCGCCAGCGGAGTACGCTCGCCCATGGCCATCGCTTCACCGGTATAGACGTCGAAACTGGTGGCGGTGACGGCGACGTCGGCCACCGGAACCTGCCATGGGCCAACCATCTGGTCACGGGCCACGAGGCCGGTGATGGTGCGGTCGCCGATGGTGATCAGGAAGCTTTTGCTCGCCACGGCCGGATGGTGCAGGACGCGCTCGATGGAATCGGCGATGTCGAGGTTCGACGGATCGAAATCATCGCCCAGCTCGGCTTCGCGCACCACCGAACGGTGCATGCGCGGCGCCTTGCCCAGCAACACTTCCAGCGGCATGTCCACCGGGTTGTTGCCGAAGTGGCTGTCGGTCACGGTCAGTTGCGGCTCGGCAGTGGCTTCACCAACAACGGCAAACGGGCAACGCTCGCGTTCGCAGATCGCCTTGAAGCGCTCGAAGTCAGCCGGGCCGACTGCCAGAACGTAACGTTCCTGGGATTCGTTGGACCAGATTTCGTGCGGGGCCATGCCCGGCTCGTCGTTTGGAATGTTGCGCAGTTCGAAACGGCCACCGCGGTCGCCGTCGTTGACCAGTTCCGGGAAGGCGTTGGACAGACCGCCCGCACCCACGTCGTGGATGAAGCTGATCGGGTTCTTGTCGCCCAGCTGCCAGCAACGGTCGATGACTTCCTGGCAGCGACGTTCCATTTCAGGGTTTTCACGCTGTACGGAAGCGAAGTCGAGATCCGCCGAGCTGGTGCCGGTGGCCATCGAGGACGCGGCGCCGCCGCCCAGACCGATGAGCATCGCCGGCCCGCCGAGGACGATCAGCTTGGAGCCGACGACGATCTCGCCTTTCTTGACGTGCTCTTCACGGATGTTGCCCATGCCGCCAGCCAACATGATCGGCTTGTGGTAACCGCGAACTTCGTCACCGTGCGGGGTGCTGATCGACTGTTCGAAGGTACGGAAGTAGCCGGTCAGGGCCGGACGACCGAATTCGTTGTTGAACGCGGCGCCGCCCAGCGGGCCTTCGATCATGATGTCCAGCGCGGTAACGATGCGCTCAGGCTTGCCGTACGGCACTTCCCACGGCTGTTCGAAGCCCGGGATCTGCAGGTTGGACACGGTGAAACCGGTCAGGCCGGCCTTTGGCTTCGCGCCACGGCCGGTGGCACCTTCGTCGCGGATCTCGCCACCGGAACCGGTGGAGGCGCCCGGGAACGGGGCGATCGCGGTCGGGTGGTTGTGGGTCTCGACCTTCATCAGGATGTGCACCGGCTCCTGCACCGCGCCGTACTGGCGGGTTTCCGGATCCGGGAAGAAGCGGCCGGCCACGTTACCGACGATCACCGAGGCGTTGTCCTTATAAGCGGACAGCACGCCTTCGTTGTGCATCTGGTAGGTGTTCTTGATCATGCCGAACAGGCTTTTTTCCTGGCTCTCGCCGTCAATATCCCAACTGGCGTTGAAGATCTTGTGGCGGCAGTGCTCGGAGTTGGCCTGGGCGAACATCATCAGTTCGATGTCGTGCGGGTTGCGCTTGAGACCGTTGAAGGCGTTGACCAGATAGTCGATTTCGTCTTCGGCCAGGGCCAGGCCCAGTTCAGTGTTGGCTTTTTCCAGCGCGGCGCGGCCGCCACCGAGGATGTCGATCGCGGTCAGCGGTTTCGGCTCGGCGTGGCTGAACAGACCCGCGGCCTGTTCCAGATTGCCCAGGACGATCTGGGTCATGCGGTCATGCAGCACGTCGGCAATCTGCTGGGCTTCGGTGTCGCTGAACTGGCCGGCCACGTAGAACGCGATGCCGCGCTCCAGACGCTGGATCTTGCTCAGGCCGCAGTTGCGGGCGATGTCGCTGGCCTTGCTCGACCATGGCGAGATAGTGCCGAAACGCGGCAACACCAGGAACAGACGGCCGGTCGGCTCTTGTACCGGAACGCTTGGGCCGTACTTCAGAAGGCGCGCAAGCACCTGCTGTTCGTCGCCGGTCAGGACGCCGGTGACTTCGGCGAAGTGAGCGAATTCAGCATACAGGCCATTGACAGCTGGAACCTTCTGGCTCAGTTGCTCAAGGAGTTTGCTGTGGCGAAAGGCAGAAAGGGCAGGAGCGCCGCGCAGGATCAACATCTTCGGGACAGCCTCGGGAAGGGGTGTGCTTTGAGGCCGTGCATTCTAGCCTAAACCGCCCTCAACATCACCCGAAACGCTACGCACGGTTGCACTCGGATACCAATCTGTGTTTCTGCCTTTGAAGTCAAATTTCGAGAGTGCGCGGCCAACGCTTATTTTTTCTGTCACAAAATGCCGCTAATCCCCATTCCTGCGGGGTTTCGTGCGGTTTTGTGATCTCTAGCAGACAAGCCCCTCACTGTCGAGATATGGCGCCCGCAGCCGTTTGCGTATACTGCGCACATGTTTTTCCCAACGGCTTTGCGTCCGCGGTACGCCAAATGGCTGATCGCAACCGGACTCTTCCTGATGCTCGGTGGTTGTGTTGATAAACCCAACACACTCGAGCGCGTAAAGGAGGATGGTGTGCTGCGGGTGATTACCCGTAACAGCCCCGCCACCTACTTTCAGGATCGCAGCGGTGAAACCGGCTTCGAATACGAGCTGGTGAAGCGCTTCGCCGACGATTTGGGGGTTGAACTGAAGATCGAGACCGCCGACAACCTCGATGACCTGTTCAATCAGATCGGCAAGCCGAACGGCCCGGTACTGGCGGCGGCCGGCCTGGTCAGCAGCGAGGAGCGCAAGAAGCAGGTGCGGTTCTCCCACTCCTACCTCGAAGTCACCCCGCAGATCATCTATCGCAACGGCCAGTCGCGGCCGACGGATCCCGGCGATCTGGTCGGCAAGAAGATCATGGTGCTCAAGGGCAGCACCCACGCCGAACAGCTGGCGGAGCTGAAAAAGAAATTTCCGGGCATCGAATACGAAGAATCCGACGCCGTGGAAGTGGTCGACCTGTTGCGCATGGTCGATGAAGGCCAGATCGACCTGACGCTGGTTGATTCCAACGAAGTGGCAATGAACCAGGTGTACTTCACCAATATCCGCGTGGCCTTCGACCTCGGCGATGCGCGCAGCCAGAGCTGGGCGGTGGCCGCCGGTGAAGACAACAGCCTGCTCAACGAGATCAACGCCTACCTCGACAAGGTGCAGAAAAACGGCACCCTGCAGCGCCTGAAAGACCGTTACTACGGCCACGTCGATGTCCTTGGCTACATGGGCGCCACCACCTTCGCCCAGCACCTGCAGCAGCGCCTGCCCAAATACGAACAGCACTTCAAGGCCTACGCCAAGAAAGAGAAAATCGACTGGCGCCTGCTCGCGGCCATCGGTTATCAGGAATCGCTGTGGCAACCGGCGGTCACTTCGAAAACCGGCGTGCGCGGCTTGATGATGCTGACCCAGAACACCGCTCAGGCGATGGGCGTGTCGAACCGGCTCGATCCCAAGCAAAGCATCATGGGCGGCGCCAAGTACCTGGCCTACATGAAGGATCAGCTCGACGAATCGATTCAGGAACCGGACCGAACCTGGTTTGCCTTGGCGGCGTACAACGTCGGCAGCGGCCATCTGGATGACGCGCGCAAACTGGCGTCCCGCGAAGGCCTGAACCCGGACAAGTGGCTGGACGTGAAGAAGATGCTGCCGCGCCTGTCGCAGAAACAGTGGTACAGCAAGACCCGCTACGGCTATGCCCGGGGCGGCGAGCCGGTGCATTTCGTGGCGAACATCCGTCGCTACTACGACATTCTGACCTGGGTGACTCAGCCGCAGCTCGAGGGCGATCAGGTGGCCGAGGGTAATCTGCATGTGCCGGGGATCGACAAGTCAAAACCAGCGCAAGAACCTGCCCCGCTCTAAAAGCAAAAGATCGCAGCCTTCGGCAGCTCCTACAGGGTTTTGCGTACATCTGTAGGAGCTGCCGAAGGCTGCGATCTTTTGATCTTCAGCCTTTGAGCGCAGCCGCCAGAATCAGCGCCTTCATCTCGGACACTGCCGACTTGAAGCCCACGAACAACGCATGCGCCACCAGCGCATGGCCGATGTTCAATTCGTTAATGCCCTTGATCGCCGCCACGGCTTCGACGTTGTGATAATGCAGGCCATGCCCGGCATTGACGATCAGGCCCTGCGCCAGACCAAATGCCACGCCGTCCGCCACACGCTTCAATTCCTCAGCAACTTCGGTCGGGGTCTCGGCATCAGCGTAACGCCCGGTGTGCAGCTCGATCGTCGGTGCTCCTACGCGCTTGGACGCCGCAATCTGGCGCTCGTCGGCATCGATGAACAGCGACACTTCGCTGCCGATCTTCGACAGGCGCGCGACCGCCGCTTTGATCCGCTCTTCCTGCCCCGCTACATCCAGACCGCCTTCAGTGGTCAGTTCCTGACGGGTCTCCGGGACCAGGCAGATGTGCGCCGGTCGGATGCGCTCGGCGAACGCCATCATTTCTTCGGTGACACCCATTTCGAAGTTCATGCGGGTCTGCAGCACATCCTTGAGCAGCAACACGTCGCGCTCCTGAATGTGCCGGCGGTCTTCGCGCAGGTGCACGGTGATGCCGTCGGCGCCCGCCTCTTCCGCGTCCAGCGCAGCCTTGACCGGATCCGGGTAGCGCGTGCCACGGGCCTGACGCAGGGTGGCGACGTGGTCGATGTTCACGCCAAGAAGAATGCGATTGCTGGTGGTCACGGATGCGCTCCTGAAGGGAAAGATTCGGCGCACAGCATATCAGGGCTTGCGAAATAGCTCGCGGCTGACGAGGGGCCGACCGCCCAAGTGAACGGCCAGTGCCTGACGCATCAGACGTTTGGCCGCCGACAGTGCACCGGGCGCGGTCCAGTCGGCTTCGGCCATGGCCAGCAGTTCGGTGCCGTTGAACAGACCCGGCTGCAACAGGAAGACGCGTTCCAGCCCGGCATCCACTTGCAGGCGATAGAGGCCGTCCGCGGCCACTGGCTCGCCGTGGATGTCAGTGCTCATCGAGAAGCCGTAACCGAGATCGTCCAGCAGGCGCCATTCGAAGGAGCGCAACAACGGCTCCAGCGGGCGGCCTTCGGCCAGCGCCAGCAGGGTTGCAGCGTAGTGATCGAACACCGCCGGGTGCGGATCTTCGGCGGGCAGCAGGCGGATCAGCAGCTCATTGAGATAGAGGCCGCTGAACAGCGCATCACCGACCATCCAGGTCGCGTTGCCGGCGCTTTCCATGCGCCCGACATTCTTCAGCTCACCCTTGCCACGAAACTCGACTTCCAGCGGCACGAACGGTCGCGCCAATGTCCCGGCCTTGCCCCGCGCACTGCGCAACACCGCCCGCAGCCGACCTTGCGGCGTGAGGAAATCGACCAGCGCGCTGGATTCGCGGTAGGCGCGCGAATGCAGGACGTAGGCGAGTTGGGCAGGAGGTGGGGTTTGCGACATGGAGTTCTCGATGAAGAAACGCAGTTTTTACACACCACCCAAAAACCAAATGTGGGAGCGAGCCTGCTCGCGAAAGCGGAGTGACAGTCAACATCAATGCTGAATGTTACATCCCTTCGCGAGCAGGCTCGCTCCCACAGTGGGTATCGGTGTTCTCTGGAACGGTAATTACAGGTCGCCGTAACCCAGCGAACGCAGAGCACGCTCGTCGTCGGACCAGCCGCCCTTCACCTTGACCCACAGGTTGAGCATGATCTTGGCGTCGAACAGCAGCTCCATGTCCTTGCGCGCCTCGGTGCCGATGCGCTTGATGCGCTCGCCCTTGTCGCCAATGATGATTTTCTTCTGGCCGTCACGCTCGACGAGGATCAGCGCGTGGATGTGCAGGGTCTTGCCCTGCTGCTTGAACTCTTCGATCTCGACGGTGATCTGGTACGGCAGCTCGGCGCCCATCTGGCGCATGATTTTCTCGCGCACCAGTTCGGCAGCAAGGAAACGGCTGCTGCGGTCGGTGATCTGGTCTTCCGGGAAGAAATGATCGTTCTCCGGCAAGTGATCGGCGATGACCTTTTCCAGCGCGTCGAGGTTGTGCCCTTGCTGCGCGGAAATCGGGATGATCTGTGCGTTTGGCAGCTGTTCCTGCAACCACGACAGGTGCGGCATCAGCTCGGCCTTGTCTTCGATGCGGTCGGTCTTGTTCAGCGCGACGATCAGCGGGCCGGTCACGTACTGCACGCGCTCCAGCACCATCTGGTCTTCTTCGGTCCACTTGGTGCGATCGACCACGAAGATCACCACGTCGACGTCTTTCAACGCTGCCGAAGCAGTTTTGTTCATGTAGCGGTTCAGAGCCTTTTCGCCACCTTTGTGCATGCCGGGGGTGTCGACGTAGATCGCCTGCACGTCACCTTCGGTCTTGATCCCGAGCATGTTGTGACGGGTGGTCTGCGGCTTGCGCGAGGTGATCGCGAGCTTCTGGCCGAGGATGTGGTTGAGCAACGTCGACTTGCCGACGTTGGGGCGGCCGACGATGGCAACGTAGCCACAGCGAGTTGCGTTTGTATCAGTCATTGCCATTCTCCACGCCCAGGGCAATCAGTGCTGCGGCGGCCGCTACCTGTTCGGCAATACGACGGCTCACACCCTGACCTCGGCTTTTTTCATTCAATAAGACCACTTCGCACTCGACGAAGAAGGTACGGCAGTGCGGCTCACCCTGGATGTCCACCACTTCATAGCGTGGCAGTTCACAACCGCGCGATTGCAGGTGTTCCTGCAGACGGGTCTTGGGATCCTTGTTGGTGTCGACCAGTGTCAGGCCTTCGAACTCACCGGCCAGCCAGGCCAGCACGCGCTCGCGAGCGACGTCCATGCCGGCATCCAGGTAGATCGCACCGATCAGCGCTTCGAGGGCGTCGGCCAGAATCGATTCGCGACGGAAACCACCGCTTTTCAGTTCGCCCGAACCCAGACGCAGGTAGTCGCCCAGATCGAAACCACGGGCCAGCACGGCCAGTGTCTCACCCTTCACCAGGCGTGCGCGCAAACGCGACAACTGGCCTTCGCGAGCCAGCGGGAAGCGATCGAACAGCGCCTCGCCGGCGACGAAGTTGAGGATGGCATCACCAAGGAATTCCAGGCGTTCGTTGTTACGCCCGGCAAAGCTGCGGTGCGTGAGGGCCAGCAGCATCAGCTCCTGATCCTTGAAGGTGTAACCGAGCTGGCGCTCGAGACGGCTTAGAGAAACGCTCACGGTTTACCCACGCTGAGTTCGTGGCTGGATTCCACTGCCATCGCCGGGGTACGGCGCAGGCCTGGGACAATTAACGCTGTGTTCAAAAATGACGTCCTGAATATCGTGGCTTCATGCCCTGGTGCCGATTTGTGTCGATGCCAGAAATGCATTCGGCGCTGTGGTCAACAGCGCCGTGATTGATTACTTGATCAGGCCAACCCGCGAGAAATTCGGCAGGTGGCTGAGTTTCGGTTCCGGCCAGCTCATCCAGACAGCGAAGGCTTTGCCGACGATATTCTGGTCGGGAACCATGCCCAGCAGATCCTTGGGAATGTTCGGATCATCCCAATAGCGACTGTCGTTGGAGTTGTCGCGGTTGTCGCCCATCATGAAGTAGTGCCCGGCTGGCACGGTCCAGGTATGGTCAGGCGTCGCGCGGTAGCGGCTCATTTCCTTGCGGATCAGGTGCTCGGCGGCGCCGAGTTTTTCCTTGTAGAGTTCCGCGCTGCCCAGCGTGCCCGGCTCGGAGCCGACCAGTTGCTCGGCAATCGACTCGCCATTGACGAACAGACGCTTGTCGGCGGTGTAACGCACCGTGTCGCCCGGCACGCCGACTACACGTTTGATGTAGTTGACGTTCGGGTCGCTCGGGTAGCGGAACACCATCACATCGCCACGCTGTGGATCACCGACTTCGATGATTTTCTTGTCGATCACCGGCAGACGGATCCCGTAAGAAAACTTGTTCACCAGAATGAAGTCGCCGACATCCAGCGTCGGTTTCATCGAGCCGGACGGAATCTGGAACGGTTCTACCAGGAACGAACGCAGCACCAGCACGATGAACAGCACCGGAAAGAACGACTTGCCGTATTCGACCAGCAACGGCTCTTTGTTCAGCTTCTCGACCACCACGGGCTCGGGCTGGCTGACACTGCCTTGATAAGAGGCAATCGCAGCACGCCGGCGCGGCGCCAGGAACAGCAGATCGAGCAACGCCAACAGGCCGCAGACGAACACGGCGATGACCAGCAACAGCGGGAAATTTAGTGACATAGGACCTGACTATTCCAACCTGAGCACGGCGAGGAAGGCTTCTTGTGGAATTTCCACGTTGCCGACCTGCTTCATGCGTTTCTTACCGGCCTTTTGCTTTTCAAGCAGCTTTTTCTTACGGCTTACGTCACCGCCGTAGCATTTGGCCAATACGTTCTTTCTGAGTGCCTTGACGGTTGTCCGGGCAACGATCTGACCGCCAATGGCCGCCTGGATCGCCACGTCGAACATCTGACGAGGAATCAGTTCTTTCATCTTCTCGGTCAACTGGCGACCTTTGAAGTGCGAATTGTCACGGTGCACGATCAACGCCAGGGCGTCGACCTTGTCACCGTTGATCAGCACGTCCAGTTTCACCAGATTAGCCGATTGGTAACGATCGAAATGGTAATCCAGCGAAGCATAGCCGCGGCTGGTGGATTTGAGACGGTCGAAGAAGTCCAGGACCACTTCGTTCATCGGCAGGTCGTAGGTCACTTGTACCTGATTGCCGAGGAACAGCATGTCGACCTGTACGCCGCGTTTCTCGATGCACAGGGTGATGACGTTGCCCAGGTGTTCCTGCGGAACCAGGATATTGGCTCGCACGATCGGCTCGCGCATGTCTTCAATGGCCGACACATCCGGAAGCTTGGACGGGTTGTCGACGTAAATCGTTTCACCGGTTTTCAGCACCAGCTCGAAAATTACCGTTGGCGCGGTGGTGATCAGGTCCAGGTCGTATTCGCGCTCGAGGCGCTCCTGGATGATCTCCATGTGCAGCATGCCGAGGAACCCGCAACGGAAGCCGAAGCCCAGGGCATCGGAGCTTTCCGGGGTGTACTGCAGCGAGGAGTCGTTCAGGGTCAGTTTCTGCAGCGCTTCGCGGAAGTCCTCGAAGTCGTCGGAACTGACCGGGAACAGACCGGCGTAAACCTGTGGCTGGATGCGTTTGAAGCCGGGCAACACTTCAACGTCCGGGGTCGAGCTCAGGGTCAGGGTGTCACCGACCGGTGCACCGTGAATGTCCTTGATGCTGGCGATGATGAAGCCCACTTCGCCGGCCTTGAGGTCAGCAGTGGCAGTGTGTTTCGGGTTGAACACACCGACGCTGTCCACCAGGTGGATCTTGCCGGTGGATTTCACCAGGATCTTGTCGCCCTTCTTCACGCGGCCATGACGCACGCGCACCAGGGAAACAACGCCCAGGTAGTTGTCGAACCAGGAGTCGATGATCAACGCTTGCAGCGGATCTTCGATGTTGCCGGTCGGCGCAGGAATGGTCGCGACCAGACGCTCGAGCACTTCGTCGACACCCAGGCCGGTCTTGGCACTGCAGGTGACGGCGTCGGTGGCGTCGATGCCGATGATCTTCTCGATCTCGTCCTTGACGCGGTCCGGCTCGGCCTGTGGCAGGTCGATCTTGTTCAACACCGGCATGACCTCGAGGCCCTGCTCGATGGCGGTGTAGCAGTTGGCCACGGACTGGGCTTCAACACCCTGACCGGCATCGACCACCAGCAATGCGCCTTCACACGCGGCCAGGGAACGGCTGACTTCGTAGGTGAAGTCGACGTGACCCGGGGTGTCAATGAAGTTCAGCTGGTAGGTGACGCCGTCTTTGGCTTTGTAATAGAGGGTAACGCTGTGGGCCTTGATGGTGATCCCGCGTTCGCGCTCCAGATCCATGGAATCCAGTACCTGGGCTTCCATTTCACGCTCGGCCAGGCCACCGCACATCTGGATGAAACGGTCAGCCAGCGTCGACTTGCCATGGTCAATGTGGGCGATGATGGAGAAATTGCGGATATGACTCAAATCACTCACGGATCAACACTCAAAAAGGCTGCAGGCTTGGCCCGCCGAAAAATAGCCGGGAATTGTACCTGATACACGGCGCAAGCGTCACGTTCGCCTGTCACCCGGCTTGCATACGAAAACGCCCCGGTCTGTCGACCGAGGCGTTTTCGCGGTTAAAGCATTGGCAACAACGCGGTCATCAACCGGCGCGTCGCAGCAACCAGACACCCGCCAGCGCACAGACCGAGGCCGGCACCAGCACCGCGAACAGCGGCGAGAAACCGAACACCAGGCTCGACGGGCCGAGCAGATCCTGGACGATGCGGAAGGTGAAGCCCACCAGCACGCCGGTGAACACTCGCTGACCGAGGGTTACCGAGCGCAATGGGCCGAAGATGAAGGAGATCGCCATCAGCACCAGCGCCGCGGTGACCAGCGGCTGCAACACCTTGACCCAAAATGCCAGCCAGTAACGACCGTTGCTCAGGCCTTGATCCGCCAGATAGTGGATATAGCCCCACAAACCGGAAATCGACAGCGACTCAGGCGCCATCACCACCGTGTTGAGCAATTGCGGGCTCAGCGACACGTCCCACTCCTCGCTCGGCGCATTCACCACCTCGGTGCTGCGCTCGTGGAACACCGTGGTGGTCACGTCAGTGAGCAGCCAGCGCTTGCCGTCGAACTCCGCACGCTTGGCGAAGCTGGAACTGAGCAGGTGGCGCTCTTTGTCGAAGTGATAGCGGGTCACGCCATACAGCAGGCCGTCGGGTTGCACGGCGTTGATATGGATGAACTCCTCGCCCTGACGGTGCCACATACCGTGTTTGGCGCTCTGCGCATCGCCGCTGCCTTGCGCCAGCGAGCGATTGGCCTGGGCCATGCTTTCGGTGGCCGGGGCAACGTATTCGCCAATCAGCACGCCAGCCAGCATCAGCACCAGCATTGGCTTCATGACCGCCCAGACAATGCGCCCGATGGACACACCCGCGGCACGCATGACCGTCAGCTCGCTGCTGCTGGCCAGACTGCCGAGGCCGATCAGACAGCCGATCAGCGCGGCCATCGGCAGCATTTCATACAGGCGACGCGGCGCGGTGAGCATGACGAAGCTCAGCACGTCGGCCAGGGTGTAGGTATCGCTGACGTCGCTCATCTCATCGATGAAGGCAAACAGGGTCGCCAGACCCAGAATGATCGCCAGCACGGCGATGATCGCCACGAATACACTACTGCCGATGTAGCGGTCGAGTTTAACCACGGGCCACCTCCAGCGCAGCGCTGCGACGGCTGGCCAGCTTCAGGCGCAACGGCTCCCAGTACAGCAGGCCGAGACCGATGACCAGGAAGATCCCGTGCACCCACCACAAGCCGAGCACCGCTGGAATCTTGCCTTTTTCGAGGGCGCCGCGGGCGGCAATCAGGATGGTCAGGTAAGCCATATAAAGAAGAATCGCCGGCAGCAGCTTCAGGAAACGGCCCTGACGCGGATTGACCCGCGACAGCGGCACCGCCATCAGGGTCACGATGAATACCAGCAACGGCAGTGAAATCCGCCATTGCAATTCAGCCTTGGAACGCTCGTCATCGGCGCTCAGCAGGGTCGAAGTCGGGATCGCATCACGGTCGGTGACTTCGTCGCTGGCATCAGGTTTGGGCAGCAATACGCCGTAGGTGTCGTATTTGATCGCGCGGTAATCGGCCTGACCCGGGCTGCCGTCGTAGCGGTAACCGTTGTGGAGGATCAGATAGCGGTTGCCGTCCGGGTGAATCTCCTGACGGCCCTTCTCGGCCACCAGCACGGAAATCCCCCGATCTTTCTGATCGGAGCCGAGGTTCTTCTGCGAGATGAACACGCCACCAAGGTTGACGCGATCGTCGGTCAGGCTTTCGGTGTAGGTCACCCGAGTACCGTCACGCAATGCCTGGAAACGGCCGGGTTCGAGGGTATCGAACTCGGTCAGGGCATCCTGCTTGTTCAGCAGCAGCTGAAACTGATTGGCGCCCTGCGGGGCCAGGCTCAGACTCAGCCACGCGACGGCCAGCGCCACCAGGGTTGCCGGGAACAGGGTCATGCGCAGCAGACGCTGCTGACTCATACCGGTGGCCGAGAGCACGGTCATTTCGCTTTCGAGATACAGCCGACCGTAAGCCAGCAGAATCCCGAGAAACAGGCCCAACGGCAGGATCAGCTGCATGAAACCCGGCAGGCGGTAACCCATGATCAGGAACAGCGATCCCGGATCGAGTTGGCCCGCAGCGGCCTGGGCAAGGTATTTGATGAAGCGACCGCTCATGATGATGACCAGCAGCACGGCGCTGACGGCGCTCAGGGTCAACATCACTTCACGGGACAGATAACGGAAGACGATCAAACCAGACACTCCAGAGTTGTCAGGCTAAGGCGGCCAAACAAGCAAACGTTTCGAGCGACCCGCAAGGCAGAGCCGTCGAAAAAAGATGCGGCATTATCCTGTGATTGAGGGCGCCTGTCACTGCGCACACTCACCCAAGCGTAGATTCCGTTGAAGATCGCACAACCGAGGGTTGTCAGGCGCGGTGAGCGAGGTTCAAACTGCCGCCTTCGTCGCAGGCACAGACCTGCGCCTCTTCTATCTATAAGCAGGCGACTGCGGACACCGTCGAACGCCTGCGTGTTGACCATTCATTCAGGGATCCGGACATGGAACTGGTTGTAAAAAGCGTTAGCCCAGAAACGTTGAAAACCGCCACCCTGGTGGTTGCCGTCGGCGAAGGCCGCAAACTCGGCGTCGCCGCCAGACAGGTCGACGAGCTGAGCGGTGGCGCGATCAGCGCCGTGCTCAAGCGTGGCGATCTGGCCGGCAAGGTCGGTCAAAGCCTGCTGCTGCACAGCCTGCCGAACCTCAAGGCCGAGCGCGTGCTGCTGGTCGGCGTGGGCAAGGATGAAGAACTGGGCGACCGTCCGTTCCGTAAAATCGTGGCTGGCATCCTCAACACCCTGAAAGGTCTGGGTGGCAGCGATGCCGTGCTGGCCCTGGATGAAATCATCGTCAAGAACCGCGACAGCTACGGCAAGACCCGTCTGCTGGCGGAAACCCTGGTGGACGGCGAATACACCTTCGACCAGTTCAAGAGCCAGAAAGCCGAACCGCGCGCCCTGAAGAAAATCACCCTGCTGACCATCAAGGCTGCGCAGGCCGAAGTGCAGCGCGCCGTGAACCATGCCACCGCGATCGCCAACGGCATGGCCTTCACCCGTAATCTGGGCAACCTGCCGCCGAACATCTGCCACCCGACCTTCCTCGGCGAGCAAGCGAAGAATCTCGGCAAAGAGTTCAAGGATCTGAAAGTCGAAGTGCTCGACGAGAAGAAGATCAAGTCCCTGGGCATGGGTTCTTTCTACGCCGTCGGTCAGGGCAGCGCCCAGCCACCGCGCCTGATCGTCATGCAATACAACGGTGGCAAGAAGTCCGAGAAGCCTTACGCGCTGGTCGGTAAAGGCATCACCTTCGACACCGGCGGCATCAGCCTCAAGCCTGGCGCCGGCATGGACGAAATGAAGTACGACATGGGCGGCGCGGCCTCCGTGTTCGGTACCCTGCGTGCCGTCCTTGAGCTGAAGCTGCCGATCAATCTGGTGTGCATCCTCGCCTGTGCGGAAAACATGCCGAGCGGCACTGCGTCGCGTCCGGGCGACATCGTCACCACCATGAGCGGCCAGACCGTGGAAATCCTCAACACCGACGCCGAAGGCCGCTTGGTGCTGTGCGACGCGCTGACCTACTCCGAGCGCTTCAAGCCGCAAGCGGTGATCGACATCGCCACCCTGACCGGTGCCTGCGTGGTTGCCCTGGGCGCCCACACCTCGGGCCTGCTGGGCAACAACGACGAACTGATCGAGCAACTGCTCAGCGCCGGCAAAGCCGCTGACGACCGTGCCTGGCAACTGCCGCTGTTCGACGAATACCAGGAGCAGCTCGACAGCCCGTTCGCCGACATCGCCAACATTGGCGGGCCGAAGGCCGGCACCATCACCGCCGCGTGCTTCCTGTCGCGCTTCACCAAGAACCTCAACTGGGCGCACCTGGACATCGCCGGCACCGCGTGGACCAGCGGTGGCAAGGACAAGGGCGCCACTGGCCGTCCGGTTCCGCTGCTGACCCAATACCTGCTGGACCGCGCCAAAGCCTGAAACCGATGAACCTGGGCGGCGTCACTCTACGGTGACGCCGTTCCAGGCTCAGGAACCGCAATGACCAAAGTCGACTTCTATATCCTGCCCAGCGCCGATCCTTCGGCTCGCCTGGACTTTGCCTGCAAGCTCACCGAAAAAGCCTGGCGCATGGGCCACCGCATCTACCTGCATTGCAGCGATGCTGCTCAGCGTGATGATCTCGATGCGCGCCTGTGGGCATTCAAGGGCGAAACCTTCGTCCCTCATGGCCCTGCCGAGAGCGAACCGGACGGTTTGATTGTGCTGGGAGTGGGCGCGGACTGCGGCGCGCATCAGGATCTGCTGGTCAATCTCGACCTGACAGTCCCGGCTTTTGCCAGCCAATTCGCCCGCGTGGCGGAAGTGGTGGTGGAAGATCCGACGATTCGCGCGGCGGCACGGGAGAGTTTCCGTTTCTACCGCGAACAGGGCTATCCTCTGCAAGATCACCGTTTACAGCGACTCTGAGTACGCCGATGGACACTCCAAAACCGCTGCAAAAGCCTGCGCACCTGCTGGACGATCTCGAATCGATCCGTCAGTTGCTCGGCGATGACAACCTGCAACCGCCGCTGCTGACCGACACGGTCGATGACGGTGAACAGGAACAGATTCCGATGTTGTTCGAGGCCGTCGACGCCACGCCGCCGACCATCGAACCGCCACCTGCTCCGGCTCCGGCACCCGCTGCCGCACCTGTGGATAAAGGCCCGGACGCCCTGCTGCACCTGGACAGCGAACTTCGCGCCGCCGCGCAATTGATCATGCAGGACGTGATCGACGACTTCGCACCGCACATCGAAACCGAAATCAAACGCCGCCTCGAGGCGCGGATGGAGCGGTTGCTCAGCCAGTACGAATAAACCGGATGGATCCCCTTGTGGCGAGGGGATTTATCCCCGATCGGCTGCGCAGCAGTCGTGAACCCTGCGAATACGCAGCGTGATTGAGTTATTTGGGGCTGCTGCGCGGCCCATCGGGGATAAATCCCCTCACCACAAGGGTTCCCCCCAACATTAGTGTCCGCCCAGCCTCCCCCCGCTCGCCCTCGGCCCCATGCCCCGCTATACTTCCCGGCTTTTCCTGAATAAATGCCAATAGGGTCCCGCCGCGCATGGATAAGACCTACCAGCCGCACGCCATTGAAACTTCCTGGTACAACACCTGGGAGTCCGAGAACTATTTCGCACCGCAAGGCGCGGGCGATTCCTACACCATCATGATCCCGCCGCCAAACGTCACCGGCAGCCTGCACATGGGTCACGGTTTCAACAACGCGATCATGGACGCCCTGATCCGTTTCCGCCGCATGCAGGGTCGCAATACCCTGTGGCAGCCGGGCACCGACCACGCCGGTATCGCCACGCAGATGCTGGTGGAGCGTCAACTGGAAGCCACCGGCCAGAACCGCCACGACCTGGGCCGCGAGAAATTCCTCGAGAAAGTCTGGGAGTGGAAGGATCAGTCCGGTGGCAACATCAGCCGTCAGATCCGCCGCCTCGGCTCGTCCGTGGACTGGAGCCGCGAGCGCTTCACCATGGACGACGGCCTCTCGGAAGCGGTCAAGGAAGCCTTCGTACGCCTGCACGAAGACGGTCTGATCTACCGCGGCAAGCGTCTGGTCAACTGGGACACCAAGCTGCACACGGCGATTTCCGACCTCGAAGTGGAAAACCACGACGAAAAAGGTTTCCTGTGGAACCTCAAGTACCCGCTGGCCGACGGCGCGAAAACTGCTGAAGGCAACGATTTCCTGATCGTCGCGACCACCCGTCCGGAAACCATGCTCGGCGACTCCGCCGTCGCGGTTAACCCGAACGATGAGCGCTACAAAGCCCTGATCGGCAAATTTGTCGAGCTGCCACTGGTTGGCCGCCGCATCCCGATCATCGCCGACGATTACTGCGACCCTGAATTCGGCACCGGCTGCGTGAAAATCACCCCGGCCCACGATTTCAACGACTACGAAGTCGGCAAGCGCCACAACCTGCCGCTGCTGAACATCTTCGACAAGAACGCCAACGTGCTGCCCGCAGCCCAGGTGTTCAACCTCGACGGCACGCTGAACGACAGCATCGACGGCAAGATCCCGGCCGAGTACGCCGGTCTCGAGCGTTTCGAAGCGCGCAAGCAGATCGTCGCTGCGTTCGACGCCGCCGGCCTGCTGGTCAGCGTCGACGATCACAACCTGAAAGTGCCGAAAGGCGACCGTTCCGGCACCGTCATCGAGCCGTGGCTGACTGACCAGTGGTACGTGTCGACCAAGCCTCTGGCCGAGCCGGCGATTGCTGCCGTTGAAGACGGCCGCATCCAGTTCGTGCCCAAGCAGTACGAAAACATGTACTTCTCGTGGATGCGCGACATCCAGGACTGGTGCATCAGCCGTCAGCTGTGGTGGGGCCACCGGATTCCGGCCTGGTACGACGAGGCGGGCAAGGTCTACGTCGGTCGCGACGAAGCCGAAGTCCGGGCCAAGCACAACCTCGGTCCGGACGTTGCGCTGCAACAGGACAACGACGTGCTCGACACCTGGTTCAGCTCGGGCCTGTGGACGTTCTCCACTCTGGGCTGGCCGGAAAAGACCGAGTTCCTGAAGAAATTCCACTCCACCGACGTGCTGGTCACCGGTTTCGACATCATTTTCTTCTGGGTTGCCCGGATGATCATGCTGACGATGCACCTGATCAAGAACGAGGACGGCACCCCGCAAGTACCGTTCAAGACCGTTTACGTGCACGGTCTGGTGCGTGATGGCCAGGGCCAGAAGATGTCCAAGTCCAAGGGCAACGTCCTGGACCCGCTGGACATCATCGACGGTATCGAGCTGGAAGCCCTGGTGCAGAAACGCACCTCCGGCATGATGCAGCCGAAACTGGCGAAGAAGATCGAGAAGCAGACCCGCGACGAGTTCGCCGACGGCATCGCCAGTTACGGCACTGACGCCCTGCGCTTCACCTTCTGCTCGCTGGCCTCGACCGGTCGCGACATCAAGTTCGACATGGGCCGCGTCGAAGGCTATCGCAACTTCTGCAACAAGATCTGGAACGCCGCGCGTTATGTTCTGGACAAGGGCGAAGACTGTGGCCAGAACGGCGAGGCCTACGAGCTGTCGCTGGCGGATCGCTGGATCATCTCGCAACTGCAACGCACCGAAGCCGAAGTGACCCGTCAACTGGATCAGTTCCGTTTCGACCTCGCCGCGCAAGCGCTGTACGAGTTCATCTGGAACCAATACTGCGACTGGTACCTGGAACTGTCCAAGCCAGTGCTGTGGGACGAAAACGCGCCGGTCGAGCGCCAGCGCGGCACCCGTCGCACGCTGGTGCGCGTGCTGGAAGTGGCGCTGCGCCTGGCGCATCCGTTCATGCCGTTCATCACTGAGGAAATCTGGCAGCGCATCGCGCCGCTGGCCGGTATTCAAGGCAAGACGATCATGCTGCAGCCTTGGCCGGTGGCCAACGAAGAGCGCATCGATCCGGCCGCCGAGGACGACATCGAATGGCTCAAAGGCCTGATGCTCGGCACGCGCAACATCCGTGGCGAAATGAACATCGGCCCGGGCAAACCGCTGCCGATCTACCTGAAGAACGTCAGCGCTGAAGACCAGCGTCGTCTGACCGAGAACGAAGCGCTGCTGAAGAAGCTGGCGCGTCTGGAATCGATCACCGTACTCGCCGCCGGCGAAGAAGCGCCACTGTCGGCCACCGCGCTGGTTGGCGAGATGGAAGTGCTGGTGCCGATGGCCGGTCTGATCGACAAGGGCGCCGAGCTGGCGCGTCTGGACAAGGAAATCCTGCGTCTGCAAGGTGAAGTCCAGCGCGTTGGCGGCAAGTTGTCCAACGCCGGTTTCGTTGACAAGGCGCCGGCCGAAGTCATCGAGAAGGAACGCGCCAAACTGGCCGAGGCTGAACAGGCCTTGGGCAAACTGGCCGAGCAACATGCGCGGATTTCCAGCCTGTAAGGGCAAGCCGCAATGAAAGAGGGAGGCCAAGTGGCCTCCCTTTTTTATTCCAGAACACCAATCCCCTGTAGGAGCTGCCGAAGGCTGCGATCTTTTGAATTTGATTTTTTTAAAAACAAGATCAAAAGATCGCAGCCTTCGGCAGCTCCTACATGCGTTCGGCGCATGACTCATCAATGTGGGACAATACCCGCCACTTTCAGCCATACCCGAATCGATCACACCCATGAACGCCCCCCGCCCCCCCAAACCTGCGCGCAACAAGCCTGATGCCGCGACCCCGGCCAAAGCCGTCGAGCCGCGTGAAAAGGCCAGCCTGCACCCGCGCAATCGCCATCAGGGTCGCTACGACTTCCCGGCGCTGATCAAGACCACGCCGGAACTGGCGAAGTTCGTGATCACCAACCCGTACGGCAAGGAAAGCATCGACTTCGCCAGCCCCGACGCGGTGCGCGTGTTCAACCGGGCGCTGCTCAAGGCGTTTTATGGCATCGAGCATTGGGACATCCCGGCCGATTACCTCTGCCCACCGGTGCCGGGCCGTGCCGATTACGTGCATTTCCTCGCCGACCTGCTGGCCAGCATGAACGACGGCAAGGTGCCGCGCGGTGCGATCGTCAACGTGCTGGACATCGGCATGGGCGCCAACTGCGTTTATCCGCTGATCGGCAACAGCGAATACCGCTGGCACTTCCTCGGTTCGGAAATCGACCCGACCGCCGTGGCTGCCGCCCGAGCCATCGTCCAGTCCAACGGCCTGAACAAGGTGATCCAGCTGCGCCAGCAGGAAAACCGCAAACACATCCTGATTGGCCTGCTGGAACCGGGTGAGCGCTTTGACCTGACCATGTGCAACCCGCCGTTCCACGCCTCGATGGAGGAGGCAACCAAGGGCAGCGAGCGCAAATGGCGCGCACTGGGCAAGGCTGATCCGAAACGCAAACTGCCGGTGCTGAACTTCGGTGGTCAGTCTGCCGAGCTGTGGTGTGAAGGTGGTGAAGCGCGTTTCGTGACCCAACTGATCGCCGAGAGCGCGAACTTCCAGCACAAGGTGCTGTGGTTCAGCACCCTGGTCTCGAAAGCCTCGAACCTGCCGGCCATCGAAACCGCCCTGAAAAAGGCCGGCGTGCTGGAAAGCCAGGTGGTGGAGATGTCGCAGGGGCAGAAACAGAGCCGCTTCGTGGCGTGGACCTTCCAGACCAAGTCCGAGCAGCAGATCTGGCGTCGCGAGCGCTGGGTCCGCTAAACATTGCATCGCCGGACACAAATCAATTGTGGGAGCGAGCTTGCTCCGGGCGGCGCTCCGACGAATGCGGCGCATCAGTCAATTCGACTTTGACTGACACACTGCTTTCGCGAGCAAGCTCGCTCCCACAAAGGTTTGCGGAGTTCAGGAGTCAGTCGCCAAATCGCAGGCACAAAAAAACCGTGCCCGGATCGCTCCGGTGCACGGTTTTTTTATCGCTGCGTCTTACTTGTTCACAGCGTCGGTCAGGCCTTTGGCCACAACCAGCTTGATCACTTTCTTGGCAGGGATTTCGATGGCAGCGCCAGTCGAAGGGTTACGGCCAGTGCGGGCAGGACGCTCGGTCACTTTCAGCTTGCCGATACCTGGCAAGGTGATTTCGCCGCCGTTTTCCAGCTGATCGGCAACGATTTGGCCCAGTTGGTCCAGAGCGTTACGCGCGGTGGTTTTCGGCGCGTCGATAGCTTCAGCGATGTCGGCGATCAGTTGGTCTTTAGTAAGAGCCATGTAGTGTTCCTTCCCTATCAAATTCATATGGATTGCAGAGTGCAGTGTCAGCCATCGAGCCCGATCTTCTGGATCTGGCACCCTCGGCGATAACCACGACGAGTCGGGTTATAGATACCGAAATCAGGGTTTGGTTCGACCTGACAAATGCTGATTGCACGCTTAACGCAGTGACTTCGCGTAAGACCGGGCAAAACTAGCACAGAGACGGGGAAATATCCGCCTCTAGCTACCCATTTGGTCAGGTTTATTGCTCTAAATCGGTAAAAAACTGCATAAGCACAGGCGCTTGCCCCGGATTTAGCCTTCAACCCCGTGATTACGCGACCACGGGCCACAATTTTCAAGTCATCCCCCATTCATGTAGGAGCTGCCGAAGGCTGCGATCTTTTGACTTTGATTTTTCAAAAACAAGATCAAAAGATCGCAGCCTTCGGCAGCTCCTACAGGGAGCCTCGGATGGAGTTTGCGGTACACTGGGCGCTTTTTCGGGGGAGCCCGCCCTCCTCCCTTCCACCAGCCGAGAAGCCCATGCCGATCCGTCATTGCATCGTCCACCTGATCGACAAAAAACCCGACGGCACGCCCGCAGTTCTGCACGCCCGCGACTCCGAACTGGCTGAGTCTGCGGCCATCGAGAACATGCTTGCCGACCTCAACGAGAGCTACAACGCCAAGCAAGGCAAAGCCTGGGGCCTGTTCCATCCGGAATCCGGCGCGTTTCCGTTCAGCGGCTGGCTGAAGGAATACATGGAAGGCGGCCAGGACTTCACTGCGTTCAGCAAAGTCGCGGTCGAGCATCTGCAGAAACTGATGGAAGAGTCGAACCTGTCGGTCGGCGGCCACGTGCTGTTCGCCCACTATCAGCAAGGCATGACCGACTACCTGGCGATCGCCCTGCTGCACCACAGCGAAGGCGTGGCGGTGACCGACGAGCTGGACGTCACCCCGTCGCGTCACCTCGACCTCGGCCAACTGCACCTGGCGGCGCGGATCAACGTCTCCGAGTGGCAGAACAACAAGCAGTCCAAGCAGTACATCTCGTTCATCAAGGGCAAGAACGGCAAGAAGGTTTCGGAGTACTTCCGCGACTTCATCGGCTGCCAGGAAGGCGTCGACGGCCCGGGCGAGACCCGCACCCTGCTCAAGGCCTTCAGCGACTTCGTCGAGAGCGAAGACCTGCCGGAAGATTCCGCCCGCGAGAAAACCAAGACTCTGGTCGATTACGCCAGCAGTCAGGCCAAGCTCGGCGAGCCAATGGGCCTGGAAGAGCTGTCGGAGCTGATCGACGAAGAACGGCCGAAAGCCTTCTACGATCACATCCGCAACAAGGACTACGGTCTGTCGCCGGAAATTCCGGCGGACAAACGCACCCTCAACCAGTTCCGCCGCTTCACCGGCCGCGCCGAAGGCCTGTCAATCAGCTTTGAAGCGCACCTGCTGGGTTCGAAGATCGAATACGACGAAGAGGCCGGCACCCTGATCATCAAGGGCCTGCCGACCTCGCTCACCGATCAGCTCAAGCGCCGCAACTGATGCTGGGCAATGTGCTGAAGAAGGTTGCGCTGGTTCTGCTGGTGGTGGTGATCTATCAGAACTGGGGCAAGATCGAGCGGGTGTTCAACCCGTCGCAGATGGTCTCTGAGCTGACGCGGGCGCAGGCCCGTGTCGTGCTGTATGCCACCGACTGGTGCGGCTACTGCAAACAGACCAAGCGCTTTCTCGACAGCAAGGGGATTCCTTTCCGGGAATTCGATATCGAGAAGGACGCCGAGGCGCGCAAAGCGTACGAGGCGCTGGGCGGGCGCGGGATTCCGCTGATCGACGTGAATGGCACGCTGATTCGCGGATTCGACCCGGACGAAATCCTCGCTGCCCTGCAGTAACAGCAAGATCAAGATCAAAAGATCGCAGCCTTCGGCAGCTCCTACATGAGATCGGTGTGGGAGCTGCCGGAGGCTGCGATCTTTTGCTTTTAGCGGGCTTCGATGCGGAAACCAAAGCGCGGGAAGTGCACGTGCACCACGCCACCACGCGGGTCTTCGCGGCGCAGGATCAGCTCTTCGCGGCCAGCAAACAGCAACTCCCCCACCACCGGGTCAACCCCGTAATCGACCGCAGCAATCGCCACCTGCTGCCCGGCCTTGAACCCGTTCGGATCGACAAATCGCTCATCCGGCAGCGCCGCCGGCGTCGAGGTGCGCGCCACTTGCAGCGCCTCCTCGGCGCTCATTTCGCTCGCGGCGCCATGGCCAAAGCCCAGCACACGCCCAAGCCAGGCCGTCACGGCCGGATATTCATCGACCAACGGCGCAGTGACGTGCGTCGCCTTGAGGAACCACAGCGGATGCGCCAGGGCGAAGTCGGCAATCGACGGCTCACCGAACAGAAAGTCGCCCTGCTCGCGCTGCAACTGCTGCTCCAGGCGCGACATGATCGTTGGCCATTGGTGTTTGGCCTGTTCGGCCGGCAACCGCGTGGCGCTGCCACCACTGAACAGACCGGCACGGTCAGCCATGAACGCCTTGATCGCTTCCGGCGGCAACTTGCCGAAACGCACCGCCACCGATTCTGGCTGGAACACCAGGCTGACCGCATGCTGGAACACCACCGAATCGGCCCATGCCGCGAAGCTGGCACTGATCATTTCCTGACCCTCCGGAAAAAACGCCGGCAGGGCTTTTTCCTGCTCCAGGCGACGGGCGATCAACGAGGTGTCGCAATAGATGTCCGCGCCGACCTGCAACACCGGAGTCTTGCGGTAGCCGCCAGTCAGCGCGGTCAGATCCGGCTTGGGCATCACCGGCGAGATGTGCACCGAGCGCCAGGACAAGCCTTTGAAGCCCAACAGCAGACGAGCCTTTTCGGCAAATGGAGAGGTCGGGTAATGATGCAGAATCAACTCGGACATGCTCGGCTCCGCCGCACAGAAAGTGAATCGGCAGCTTAGCGTGCATTTGATTAGCAGCCTACAGATCTGGCTGATGGGAACCGATCAGTCAGATTGATAAGACGCGACCAGGCATTCCTTGGCGCTTTTGCGCAGCTTCTTGATCAAGCGTTCCTGGCGCAACGCATCGCTCTTGTCGCGGCAACGTTCGGTGAAGACCAGCGCCATCGCCGGGCTGGACAGGAAGAACCGCGCGCCCTTGCCGCTCTGATGCTTGGCAAAGCGCCGCACCGGATCGTCGCTGATCCCGCAATACAGCGAGCCGTTGGCCGCGCGCACGAGATAGACGAACCAGGATTTGCTCACGGGTTCGACAACATCAATCGGTTTTTCGCTGAGGCTGGTCACTTCGGGATCTGGACGTGCAGGAAACAGGCCGCGATCTTATCAGCGACCGGCCTGAAATACCTTCAGCCCTTTCAGCGCCTGTGCGCGAACGGCATTGCGCACCAGCGGTGTCCAGCCCAGCAGCAAGCCCTTGAAACCCAACGCCTGACGCGACCAGCGCCACAGGTCGAAGTGATCGTGATGCTCGCAGATCTTGCCGTCACGAAAGACGAAGCGCGCCTGAATATCGTTAATCACCACGTTGCCGGTCTGGCTGAACAGATACGTCGCCACCCAGTGCGCGCCACCGCTGCGCTCGTCGGCGCGGACATTGTCGAAGGTCAGGGAGAAGTCCTTGGCGCGAGTGGTGAGCATGCGCCACATGTCCCCGGCATCGCGCCCGCGCAACTCGCCGAAGGCCGGATCGCTGAACACCACGTCATCGGTGTAGCACGCGGCCATGGCCTCGGCGTCGAGGCGCTGGAAGGCTTGGTAGAAGCGGGTGATCAGGGCGGCGTGGGCTTCGCTCATGGGCAAACTCCGGGAAATGGACAGATTGCCAGCACGATAAGCTGCAAATCGCAGAAACACTATCGGCATTCGTGCACCGAATACCCGGAGCACACAAATCCTGTAGGAGCTGCGGCACGCTGCGATCTTTTGATCTTCAAGACCGTCAAGATCAACATCAAAAGATCGCAGCGTGCCGCAGCTCCTACAGGTGTCAGATTTTCTCGCTTTGCACTTGCACGTACAGCGCCCGGCCCGCACCCAGCCCGGCAATGATCGCACCGGTGCCGATGATGCCGAAAATCCAGCCCACGGCATTCCAGCCGCCAGTCCAGTCATGCACCACGCCGACGGCGAACGGCCCCATCGACGCCAGCGTGTAGCCAAAGCCTTGGGACATGCTCGACAGGTTCGCCGCCACGTGCGAATCCCGCGAGCGCAGCACGATCAGGGTCAGCGCCAGACTGAACGTACCGCCCTGCCCCAGCCCCAACAGAATCGCCCAGCCCCACAGCCCTTCAATCGGCGCATACAGGCAACCGAACAGACCGCCGAGGGTCAGCGCCATCACCACCACGATCGCCAGACGCTGATCCTTGCCCCGGGTCGCCAGCCACGGCGCCGCGAGGGAGCTGGCGAGCTGGATGATCACCGAGCCGGACAGCACCAGGCCGGCCTGGGTCGGAGTCAGGCCGCGGCCGATCAGGATCGACGGCAACCAGCCGAACACGATGTACGCCAGCGACGATTGCAGGCCCATGTACAAGGTAACTTGCCACGCCAGCGGATCGCGCAGCAGCCCACGCACCCGATAGGCAACGTTGTGCGCGCCGTGTTTCTGCCCGACTTGCGGCAGCCAGAACAGCGCCGCCACCAGCGCCGGGATCACCCAGAAACCCAGGCCCAGCGCCCAGCTGTGGTCGAAGTGTTCGCTCAATGGCACGGTGGAACCCGCTGCCATTGCCGCGCCCAGGCACAGGGCCATGGTGTACACGCCGGTCATGGTTCCGGCGTGTTTGGCGAAGTCGCGTTTGACAATACCCGGCAGCAATACACCGATGATGCCGATGCTCGCGCCACCAAGCACGCTACCTGCAAACAGCCCGATCTCACCGAAGTTGCTGCGCACAATGATCCCGGCGGCCAGGGTCAGCAGAATCCCCAGCACCACTCGTTCAGCGCCGAAACGCCGCGCCAGAATCGGCGCCAGCGGTGCGAACAAGCCCAGGCACAACACCGGCAACGTGGTCAGCAAACCGGCCTGCGCCGCAGACAGGCCAAGGCTTTTCGACACTTCGCTGAGCAACGGCGCCATGCTCGACAGCGCCGGGCGCAGGTTCAGCGCCACCAGAATCAGCCCCAGCAGCAACAGCCATGGCCGGCGCACCAGCGGATGGCTTTGCTGCACGTGTTCGTCGTCGGCCTCGGCGTCGATCAGCAGCTCTTCGAGCTCCGCCGTGCGCTTGGGGATTGGGAGGTTTTTCTCGCTTTCAAGGTTCATTGATCAACTGCCTCGATATGGCTTTGGCCCGTTCCGGGTCGCGTTGTTCGACCGCATCGAGCAACTCGATGTGCAGGTCGAACACTTCCTGACGGCGCGGGACGATGTTCAGCGTCTGGCGCAATTGCGCGCCGACGATGCTGGAGAAATAGCGATACAGCTCGCTGAGGGTCGGGTTGTGCGCGGCGTCCACCAGACGGCGGTGGAACACCAGATCGCAGGCAATGTAAGTGTCGAGATCGCCGTGGTAGTGGCTGCCGCTGGTGCCGAGCGCTGCGCGCAATGCGGCGAGATCTTCATCGGTGCGACGCAACGCGGCCAAGCCAATCGCCTCGACTTCGAGGATGTGCCGGGTTTCGCGCGCCTGCTCCAGCGAGCAGCGGGACAACGCCTTGAGCGTGTCCATCGGATCGACCACTGCGCGCAAATAACTGCCATCGCCCTGCCGGATTTCGATCAACCCGGAAAACGCCAACACGCGCATGGCTTCACGCACGGTGTTGCGGCTGATGCCGAGCTCGGCGCACAGCTCAGGCTCGGTCGGCAGCCGTTCGCCGACCTGCCACACGCCATCGGTGATGCGCTGGCGCAACTGATCCAGGGCCTGATCGACCAGGGATCGCTTGATCAAAGGTGAAGTGTCTGTCATGAAATTCGCCCTTTCATCCAATCATAGGATGAATTTTCTGACATCTTAGTCAGATGCTCCAGTTCACACAACCCCGGGTAGGAGCTGCCGCAGGCTGCGATCTTTTGATCTTGTGCTTAACGATCAACGTCAAAAGATCGCAGCCTGCGGCAGCTCCTACAGGGGAAAATGAAAATCGCAGGCAAAAGAAAACCCGGCACAGGGCCGGGTTTGTCTGGTGCATCAACCTGAATCAATGCAGGATCTGGCTCAGGAACAGTTTGGTGCGGTCATTCTGCGGGTTGTCGAAGAAGTCGTTCGGCGCCGCCTGTTCGACGATTTCGCCCTTGTCCATGAAGATCACGCGGTTGGCCACGGTGCGGGCGAAGCCCATTTCGTGGGTCACGCAGAGCATGGTCATGCCGTCTTCGGCGAGGCCGATCATGGTGTCGAGTACCTCTTTCACCATCTCCGGGTCGAGTGCCGAGGTCGGTTCGTCGAACAGCATGATTTTCGGTTTCATGCACAGCGCGCGGGCAATCGCCACACGCTGTTGCTGACCGCCGGACAGTTGCCCCGGGAATTTATGCGCCTGCTCCGGGATGCGTACACGCTCCAGGTAATGCATGGCGATTTCCTCGGCCTTGCGCTTGGGCATCTTGCGCACCCACATCGGCGCCAGCGTGCAGTTCTGCAGGATGGTCAGGTGCGGGAACAGGTTGAAGTGCTGGAACACCATGCCGACTTCGCGGCGAATCGCTTCGATCTGCTTGAGGTCGTTGGTCAGCTCCACGCCATCAACCACGATGCGGCCCTGCTGGTGTTCTTCCAGGCGATTGAGGCAGCGGATGGTGGTCGATTTGCCGGAACCCGACGGGCCGCACAGAACAATACGCTCGCCCTGTTTGACGTTGAGGTTGATGTCTTTCAGCACGTGGAACTGGCCGTACCACTTGTTCACGCCCTGCATCTGGATAATGCCTTCAGGGCCCACAGGCTTTTTGATTGCTTCGCTCATTTACAGAGAACTCCTAACGCTTGTGGCCAGTGTCGAGCTTGCGTTCCAGATGCATGGAATAGCGCGACATACCAAAACAGAAAATCCAGAACACCAGGGCGGCGAACACGTAGCCTTCGGTGGCCATGCCCAGCCATTTCGGATCGGCAGCGGCTTGCTTGACGCTGTTGAGCAGGTCGAACAGGCCGATGATGATCACAAGGCTAGTGTCCTTGAACAGCGCAATGAAGGTGTTGACGATGCCCGGGATCACCAGCTTCAGGGCTTGCGGCAGAATCACCAGACCCATGGCGCGCCAGTAACCGAGGCCCATCGCCGCAGCCGCTTCGTACTGACCTTTGGGGATCGCTTGCAGACCACCGCGCACTACTTCGGCGACGTAGGCCGACTGGAACAGAATCACCCCGATCAGCGCCCGGAGCAGCTTGTCGAAGTTCATGCCTTCGGGCAGGAACAGCGGCAGCATCACCGAGGACATGAACAGCACCGTGATCAACGGCACGCCGCGCCAGAACTCGATGAACGTCACGCAGACCACGCGAATCGCCGGCATGTTCGAGCGACGGCCCAGTGCCAGAACGATCCCCAGCGGCAAGGCGCCGGCGATACCGACGGTGGCGATGACCAGGGTCAGCATCAGGCCGCCCCACTGGCTGGTTGCCACGGCATCGAGGCCGAACACGCCGCCATGCAGCAGGCACCAGGCGACGATCGGGTAGATCACCAGGAAACTCAGGCCGTACACCGCTTTACGCGGGAAGCGCGAGATGAACAGCGGCGCCACGCCGAGCACTGCCAGCCAAACAGTGAGGTCTACACGCCAGCGCAGTTCCACCGGGTAGTAGCCGTACATGAACTGGCCGAAACGCTGCTGAATGAACACCCAGCAGGCGCCGTCCTTGGTGCAGTCGGCGCGGGTGGTGCCGACCCAGTTGGCGTCGAGGATCGCCCAGCTGAGGATCGGCGGCACGACGAGATAAATCAGGTAAAACGCAAACAGGGTCAGCAGGGTGTTGAGCCAGCTGGAGAACATGTTGGCGCGTATCCACGCCATCGGGCCGAAAACCTTGGCCGGCGGTGGCATGTCGGGTTTGAAAGTATGGGTTGTCATGCGCTATTCCTCACCGCTCGATCAGCGCAATGCGCTTGTTGTACCAGTTCATCAGCAGGGAAATGCTGATACTGATCGCCAGGTACACGCTCATGGTGATGGCAATGACTTCGATCGCCTGACCGGTCTGGTTGAGCACGGTGCCGGCGAACAGCGAAACCATTTCCGGATAACCGATACCGGCGGCCAGCGACGAGTTCTTCGCCAGGTTCAGGTATTGGCTGGTCAGCGGCGGAATGATGACCCGCAGGGCTTGCGGAATGATCACCTTGCGCAGGGTCGGGCCGTTGCGCAAGCCGAGCGAACGCGCCGCTTCGGTCTGGCCATGGCTGACCGACTTGATCCCGGAACGAACGATTTCCGCGATGAATGCTGCGGTGTACACGGTCAACGCCAGGGTCAACGCCAGCAGTTCCGGGATCAGCACCCAGCCACCAACGAAGTTGAAGCCCTTGAGTTGCGGCATTTCCCAGTGCAGCGGGGCACCGAAGATCAGCGCGCACAAGGTCGGGATCACCAGCAGGATCGCCAGGCCGGTCCAGAACTTGTGGAATGGTTCGCCGGTGTCTTCGAATCGCTTGTTGGCCCAGCGGCACATCAGCACGATGGCGACGATGGCCAGCACCACGCTGATGAAGAATGCCCAGAAGCCGTCAGCCATTTGCGCGGCCGGCATGTTCAGGCCCCGGCTGCTGACAAAGAAGGTGTCACCGAAGTTGTGGCTGTTACGCGGTCCCGGCATGGTCAGGAACACCGCGAAGTACCAGAACAGGATCTGCAGCAGCGGCGGAATGTTGCGGAACACTTCCACATACACGGTCGCCAGTTTGCTGATGATCCAGTTCGGCGACAGCCGCGCCACACCGATGATGAAGCCCAGCAGGGTCGCCAGGATCACACCGATAAAGGTCACCAACAGCGTGTTGAGCAGGCCGATCACGAACACCCGAGCGTAACTGTCCGCTTCGGTGTAGGAGATCAGGTGCTGAGCGATGCCGAACCCGGCACTGCGCTCGAGAAAGTCGAAACCGGACGTGATGCCCCGGTGTTGAAGGTTGGTCTGGGTGTTGTCGAACAGATACCAGCCCATGGCGACCACCGCCACGACGGTGATGATCTGAAACAGCCACGCACGCACTCGCGGATCGCTGAGGCTGAACCTCTGCTTTGGTGCGCCGATTGAATTTTGCATGAAGTGCCCCGGAAAAAATGGAACAGAACATCACCCGGCGGTTGGCCCGCCGGGTGATAGAACCATTAGCGCACTGGTGGTGCGTACTGAATGCCGCCGTTGGTCCACAGCGCGTTCAGGCCACGGTCGATTTCCAGCGGAGTGCTCTTGCCGAGGTTTTTCTCGAAGATTTCACCGTAGTTACCGACCTGCGAAACGATTTTCACAACCCAGTCCTTCGGCAGTTTCAGGTCCTTGCCGTATTCACCGTCAGCACCCAGCAGTCGAGCGACGTCCGGGTTCTTGGTGGATTTGGCTTCTTCCAGCACGTTTTTCGAAGTCACGCCGGCTTCTTCAGTGTTCAGCAGCGCGTAGCCAACCCAGCGAACAATCGCCAGCCACTCGTCGTCGCCATTACGCACGACCGGGCCCAGTGGTTCTTTGGAGATGGTTTCCGGCAGCACCACGTAGTCTTTCGGCGACGCCAGTTTGCTGCGCTGTGCGTACAGCTGCGACTTGTCGGAGGTCAGCACGTCGCAACGACCGGATTCCAGCGACTTGGCGCTTTCATCGGAGGTGTCGAAGGTGATCGGGGTGTACTTCAGGCCGTTGGCGCGGAAGTAGTCGGAGACGTTCAGTTCGGTGGTGGTACCGGCCTGGATGCAGATGGTTGCACCGTCCAGTTCCTTGGCACTTTTCACGCCCAGCTTGTTGTTGGCCAGGAAGCCCACACCGTCGTAGTAAGTGATGAAGCCCGGGAATTTCAGGCCCATACCGGCGTCACGCGAGCTGGTCATGGTGGTGTTGCGCGAGAGCAGGTCGATTTCGCCGGACTGCAGCGCGGTGAAGCGCTCCTTGGCGTTCAACTGGCTGAACTTGACCTTGTTGGCGTCGCCGAATACGGCAGCGGCCACAGCGCGGCAAACGTCAGCGTCGATCCCGAGAATCTTGCCCGAGGCGTCCGGCACCGAGAAACCCGGCAGACCGTCGCTCACGCCGCATTGCACGAAACCTTTCTTCTGCACGGCATCCAGGGTTGCACCCGCCTGAGCGAACCCGCTGACGCCGAGTACTGCTGCAGCAGTCACGACCGC
Organism: Pseudomonas sp. m6p; assembly: GCF_055760375.1. NCBI lineage: Bacteria > Pseudomonadati > Pseudomonadota > Gammaproteobacteria > Pseudomonadales > Pseudomonadaceae > Pseudomonas > Pseudomonas sp. m6p. Next base: position 304,483 of record NZ_CM147084.1, on the reverse strand, counting down.
CAGAGTGGATTTCAACATCTTCATTCAAACCTCCAGTTTTGCTCTTGTTGTGTCGGAGCTTGAGTCCAGTCGCACCCTTTTGAGGCGTTGTTGACCCGTGTTGGCTTTTTTTGGGGTCAACCGACGTAAGACCTTCGCTATGAGTCTAGTAGGAGAAAATCCACATCATGGACAACTCACTTCTCACCAGTCGGCCGAACGGGCTGTAGCCCTTTCACGTTCGCGTTGCCCGTAGCGGCCATTGGCGAACATCCATCACCGGATTCTTTGCAATCCCTTCGCACGACGTACACTGATAGTGTTACCGCAAGGCGTAGGACGCTTCATACAGAATCCTCCATAGCAAAGCCCGTACCACACCGCTTGCTGAAGCGGTTGCGCGACAGGTCAATAGCAAAACTTGTAGCCTTGCGACATCTTCTTAACGGATCGACCGGGCGCGCACGCAAATCACGCACTTATTGAGAGCGCCCGCACATTTTTGGAGCAGCCATGACCGAGCCCCTGATTCTTCAACCCGAAAAGCCCGCAGACGCCTGCGTAATCTGGCTGCACGGCCTCGGCGCGGACCGCTATGACTTCCTGCCAGTGGCTGAAGCGCTGCAGGAAAGCCTGCTGAGTACGCGCTTCGTATTACCGCAAGCGCCAACCCTGCCCGTCACCATCAACGGCGGTTACGCGATGCCGAGCTGGTACGACATAAAGGCCATGAGCCCGGCGCGGTCGATTGACCGTGACCAATTGGAAGTGTCGGCGGGTCGCATCATCGAATTGATCGAAAAGGAGCGCGCCAGCGGAATAGACGCCTCGCGGATTTTTCTCGCCGGGTTTTCCCAGGGCGGCGCCGTCGTTCTGCACACCGCTTATATAAAGTGGCAAGGTCCGTTGGGTGGCGTACTTGCCCTGTCCACCTACGCCCCGACCTTCACTGACGAGATGGAGCTTTCAGCCAGTCAGCAGCGTATTCCTGCGCTGTGCCTGCACGGCCAGTTCGACGGCGTGGTGCAGAACTCGATGGGGCGAAGTGCCTATGAGCATTTGGTGAAGCATGGTGTCACCGTGACATGGCAGGAATACCCAATGGAGCATGAAGTGTTACCCGAAGAAATTCGCGATATCGGGGCCTGGCTGGGTGAACGCCTGCGTTGATCGTTTCAGTTCGAACGTCCCTTTGATCATCCCACTACGCCGAGCCCGCTTCTTGCATTACACTGGCCGGCGTACATTCCTTAACCAATTGATGAGATGACCGTGCTCAAAGCACTCAAGAAAATGTTCGGTAAAAGCGAGGCTGAGCAGCTCGCGCCAGTCCCCAGTGCGCCGTCGCACGTCCCCGGCCCTCGCAGCGATGCGCCCAAGGCTGAACGTCCGGCTCCGGTAGCGACACCCCAGCCCGAGCCGCAGCCTGCCATCGCCACCGAACCGGTCCGCGCCGAAGCACCGAAACCGCCTCGGCCGCGCCGCGAACCGAAGCCCAAGGCACCGGTCATTCCCTGGAAACTCGAAGATTTCGTCGTCGAACCCCAGGAAGGCAAAACCCGCTTCCACGATTTCAAACTCGCTCCGGAACTGATGCACGCCATTCAGGACCTGGGCTTTCCATACTGCACACCGATTCAGGCGCAGGTGCTGGGTTTCACCCTCGCCGGCAAAGACGCCATCGGTCGCGCGCAGACCGGTACCGGCAAGACCGCCGCGTTCCTGATCTCGATCATCACCCAGCTGTTGCAGACCCCGCCGCCGAAAGAACGCTACATGGGCGAACCCCGTGCACTGATCATCGCGCCGACCCGTGAGCTGGTGGTGCAGATCGCCAAGGATGCTGCCGACCTGACCAAGTACACCGGCCTCAACGTCATGACGTTCGTTGGCGGCATGGACTTCGACAAACAGCTCAAGCACCTCGAAGCGCGCCACTGCGACATTCTCGTCGCCACTCCGGGCCGTCTGCTCGACTTCAACCAGCGCGGCGACGTGCACCTGGACATGGTCGAAGTGATGGTGCTGGACGAAGCCGACCGCATGCTCGACATGGGCTTCATCCCGCAAGTGCGGCAGATCATTCGCCAGACCCCGCCGAAGTCCGAGCGTCAGACCCTGCTGTTCTCCGCGACCTTCACCGAAGACGTGATGAACCTGGCCAAGCAATGGACCACCGATCCGGCAATCGTCGAAATCGAAGTCACCAACGTGGCCAACGAAAACGTCGAGCAGCACATCTACGCGGTAGCCGGTGCGGACAAGTACAAATTGCTGTTCAACCTGGTCAACGACAACGGCTGGGAGCGCGTGATCGTCTTCGCCAACCGCAAGGACGAAGTGCGCCGCATCGAAGAGCGCCTGGTGCGTGACGGCATCAACGCTGCGCAACTGTCCGGCGACGTGCCGCAGCACAAGCGCATCAAGACCCTGGAAGGCTTCCGCGAAGGCAAGATCCGCGTGCTGGTGGCCACCGATGTCGCCGGTCGCGGCATCCACATCGACGGCATCAGCCACGTGATCAACTTCACCCTGCCGGAAGTCCCGGACGATTACGTACACCGCATCGGCCGTACCGGTCGCGCGGGCGCCGATGGCGTGTCGATCAGCTTCGCCGGTGAGGACGACTCGTACCAGTTGCCGTCCATCGAAGAGAAGCTCGGCCGCAAGATCAGCTGCGAAACACCGCCGACGCACCTGCTGCGCGCAGTCGAACGCAAGCGTCCGCAGCCGCAGTAAGCAACTTGTAACGCAAAAAGCGCAGCCGGCAACGGACTGCGCTTTTTTTTGCCCGACGTTTTCACCAGGCGCTTGCGGTAGACAACTAAAAGTCCATAATGGACAAATTAGTTTATATCCAGAGCGTGGAGCCTGACATGACCAGTACACCCTACGTGATCGACCACACCCAGGCCCGCGAGCTGCTGGCGCGCATCGACGTACCGCAAATCCTGCGCAAACTGTTCCGCGACCTCGCCGCCGGCCACGCCGTGCAACCGGCGCAGCAGTTGGTGGAGTTTCCGCAGGGCGCCGGCGACTTCATCAACTACCTGGGGGTGTTGGCCGAGGACGGTGTGTACGGGGTCAAGACCTCGCCGTACATCGTCCGCGAACAAGGGCCGCTGGTGACGGCGTGGACGCTGTTGATGTCGATGCAAACCGGCCAGCCACTGCTGCTGTGCGACGCCGGCGAACTGACCACCGCCCGTACCGCTGCGACCACCGCCGTGGCGGTCGATGCCCTCGCCCCGCTGAATGCCACACGACTGGCGATCATCGGCAGCGGCAAGGTTGCCCAGGCGCATCTGCATTACGTGAAAGGGCTGCGCGACTGGCAGCGCATCAGCGTGTATTCGCCGAGTCTGTCTGAAGACGCTGAAACCCGGGCGCTGCTGAAAGAGATCTACCCCGGGGTGAAGATTGCCGACAGCCGCGATGTCGCCTTCACGGACGCGGACGTGATCATGCTCTGCACGTCATCCGCCGGCCCGGTCATCGACCCGGCCAGCTTGAGCAAACCGGCACTGATCACCTCCATCAGCACCAACGCACCACGCGCCCATGAGGTGCCCCCACAGAGCTTGGGCGACATGCAGGTGTTCTGTGACTATCGGCTGACCACGCCGGGCTCGGCGGGTGAAATGCTGATCGCCGCCGATCAGCATGGCTGGAACAAGGATTTGATCATCGGCGACCTGGCCGATCTGCTCAGCGAGAAAGTGCCGCGTCCCGGTTACGACCGTCACGTATTTTTCCGTTCAATAGGCCTGGGCCTGGAAGACATTGCGCTGGCCAATGCGATTTATCACCTCAAGCACTGACACCTCGATCCCTTGTAGGAGCTGACGAGTGAAACGAGGCTGCGATCTTTTGATTTTCAGAAGACAAGATCAAAAGATCGCAGCCTCGTTTCACTCGTCAGCTCCTACAGGATTCCAGATAAATTGGGAGATTTCATGAGCCAGGCAGATTTCATCATCATCGGCGGCGGGATTGCCGGCGCTTCCACCGGTTTCTGGCTGTCGCGCCACGCCAAAGTGATCGTGCTCGAACGTGAATCACACCCGGCCTATCACTCAACCGGGCGCTCGGCGGCGTTGTACACCGCTGCCTACGGCACGCCGCAGGTGCGCGCGCTGACGCTGGCCAGCCGCGAGTTTTTCGACCATCCGCCGAGCGGTTTCTGTGAGCACCCATTGCTCACGCCGCGCGGCGAAATGACCGTGGATTTCACCGGTGATGCCGCCGAGCTGAACAACCAGTACCTCAGTGCCAAAGCCACGGTGCCGGAAATGCAACTGCTCAGCGCCGATGAAGCCTGCGCTCGCCTGCCAATACTGCGTCGGGAAAAAGTCCACGGCGCGATCTACGACCCGACCGCCAGCGACATCGACACCGACGCCCTGCATCAGGGCTACCTGCGCGGTATCCGCCGCAACAACGGCCAGGTGCACACCGATTGCGAAGTGCTGGGCCTGCGTCGTGACACTGACGGCCAGTGGCAAGTGCAGACCAACGGTCAGACCTTCAGCGCGCCGGTCATCATCAACGCCGCCGGCGCCTGGGCCGACCAGATCGGCGCACTGGCCGGTGCCCAAGCGCTGGGCCTGCAACCCAAGCGCCGCGCGGCGTTCATTTTCGCCGGTCCCGAGGGCGTGGACATTCATCACTGGCCGATGCTGGTCAGCCTCGATGAGTCGTTCTATATGAAGCCCGACGCCGGGATGTTCCTCGGCTCGCCGGCCAACGCCGACCCGGTCGAACCCCACGACGTGCAGCCGGAAGAGCTGGACATCGCCATGGGCATCTACCAGATCGAAGAAGCCACGACCCTGACCATCCGCCGTCCGACCCGCACCTGGGCCGGTTTGCGCAGCTTTGTCGCCGACGGTGATCTGCTCAGCGGTTTCGATCCGCAGGTGCCCGGGCTGTTCTGGGTCGCGGCCCAAGGCGGTTACGGTATTCAGACCTCACCGGCCATGGGCCAGGCCAGTGCGGCATTGGTACGCGGTGAAGCCTTGCCTGAACATCTGCAGCAGTTCGGCCTGAGCAGCGCCATGCTCTCCCTCGCAAGGCTCGGCTGAACCCCTTGGCGGATGACGCGCCCAACGGATTGCGGCACACTCGCAGCGCCCCCGTGCACGGGGGCGTTGACGCCGCCTGGAGCTCCACAAACATGACCGCCCCCGAATTCGATCCGGCACTGGATAATTTCCGCGCCATCGCCGACGCCATCGCCACGCTGTTCTTTCCCCACGCCGAAGTGGTGCTGCACGACTTGCGCACGCAGAAGGTCGACTACATCGCCAACAACTTGTCCAAACGCGAGATCGGCGACGATTCATCGCTTGAAGACATGCTCAGCGAGGAGGTCAGTGAGCGCAACATCGGTCCGTACGAAAAGCTCAATTGGGACGGCCAGAAGATACGCAGCCTGAGCACCGTGCTGCGCGACAGCGAAGAGCGGCCACTGGCGGTGCTGTGCATCAACCTGAATATTTCGTTGTTCGAGAATGCCAAGGCTGCGCTGGACCTGTTCCTGTCGCCGAGCAAACTGATCCCGCAGCCGGATTCACTGTTTCGCGATGACTGGCAGGAACGCATCAACACCTTCCTCCACGCCTGGCTGCGCGAGCGCCAGCTGAGCCTGAATCTGCTGACCCGCGATCACAAGCGCGAACTGGTGCTGGCGCTACACGCCGAAGGCGCGTTCAAGGGCAAAAGTGCCTCGAACTATGTGGCCAATGTGCTGAACATGGGGCGGGCGACGGTGTACAAGCATTTGAAGGAATTGAAGGGCTAGAGATCTTCATCGGTAGCTCCGGCCTCTTCGCGAGCAAGCTCGCTCCCACAGGGATTTGTGAATGCCATAGATCCAATGTGGGAGCGAGCCTGCTCGCGAAAGCGGTAGATCAGTCGCCGTAAATGTCAGACTTGAAGTACTTCTGGGAAATCTTCTGATATTCGCCGCTGGCACGAATCCCGTCGATGGCCGTGTTCAACTCGCTGACCAGCTCGGTATTGCCCTTGCGCACCGCAATCCCCGCGCCCTCGCCCACGTACTTCGGATCCTTCAGTTCCGGCCCGACAAACGCGTAACCCTTGCCGCGTGGCATCGACAGGAAGTCGGTCAGCGGAATGGTGTCGGCAAAAATCGCATCGAGCCGCCCTGCTGCCAGGTCCATGTAGATTTCTTCGTTATTGCCATAGCGCTTGACGATGATGCCCTTGGGCTCGAACACCTCGGTGGCATAACGATCGGTGGTGGTCGCGCGCTGCACACCGACGGTCTTGCCCTTGAGGCTGGCGTATTGGTCGTCGACCGTGGCGCCTTCCTTCATCACCAGCCGCGACGAAGTGAAGTAGTACTTGTGGGTGAAATCCACCGACTTCTTGCGGTCTTCGTTGATGGTCATCGACGACAGCGCCATGTCGATTTTCTTCACTTTCAGCGAAGGGATCAGGCCATCGAACTCACCCTCGACCCACACACACTTGACCTTCATCTGCGCGCACAGGGCGTTGCCGATGTCGTAGTCGAAACCGACGATCTCGCCCTTGTCGGTTTTCGAGGCGAACGGTGGATAAGCGGCCTCAATGCCGATGCGCAGGGTTTTCTCCGCAGCAAACGAATGGGTGCACGCCAACAGGCTCAGGGCCAGACCGGTGATGAGGGGGAGTTTCTTCATGTTCGTTCTCTCGCGGGTTGTTGTTGGTTTGGCAAGACAGAAGAAAAGAGCTGGAAAGAGGAATGCCTTTTTTGTACTTATAAATCCATATTGGACTCGCACGTACAAATCGTCAATTAGCTGAAGAAAGGTATTTGGTGTTGCGGATGGCCTTATCGCTGGCAAGCCAGCTCCCACAGGGTTCAGTGGTGTACATGAATATGTGCATGACACAAAACACTGTGGGAGCTGGCTTGCCAGCGATGACTGACTAGAGGGCGATGCAGAAATTACTTCTTCCAGCGATCCGCCGCAGCATGATCACTGTCACGCCCTTCGACCCAGCGCGGGCCGTCGCGGGTGTTTTCTTTTTTCCAGAACGGCGCGCGGGTTTTCAGGTAGTCCATGACAAAGGCGCAGGCGTCGAATGCCGCCTGGCGATGGGCGCTGGCCGCGCCGACAAACACAATCGGCTCGCCCGGCTCCAGCGCGCCGATGCGGTGCAGCAGTTCCAGCTTCAGCAGCGGCCAGCGCAGCTCGGCCTCGACGGCGATCTTGCCAAGGGCTTTTTCGGTCATGCCCGGATAGTGTTCGAGGAACATCCCGGCCACATCCAGCCCGTCATTGAAGTCGCGCACGTAGCCGACAAAACTCACCACCGCGCCGACACCGACATTCGCCGCGTGCATCGCGTTGACTTCAGCGCCGGGATCGAACGCCGTGGACTGCACACGAATCGCCATCCGTCAGCCTCCGGTCACGGTGGGAAAAAACGCCACTTCGTCGCCGTCGCTCACCGGCTCGTCGAGCTGGCACAGGTCTTCGTTGCGCGCGCACATCAGGTTCTGCTCGCTCAAGACCTCGGCGCCATCGCGTTGCGCGAGCAGCGCACGGACATCGTCGACCGTGGCGAAATCGCCTTCGACCTTGACCGAGTCCACGCCCAGCGCTTCACGATAACGCGCAAAGAATTTAACCGTCAGTTTCATGGTTGCTCCGCCTGAAAATGCCCGCTCTTGCCGCCGACCTTTTCCAGCAAACGCACGCTTTCGATGGTCATGCCCCGATCCACGGCCTTGCACATATCGTAGATGGTCAGCGCGGCAACGCTGGCAGCGGTCAGTGCTTCCATCTCCACGCCGGTCTGCCCGGAGAGCTTGCAGCGGGCGACGATGCGTACGCTGTCTTCGCCTTCTGCACTGAGTTCGACCTTGACACCGGTGAGCATCAGCGGATGGCACAACGGGATCAGATCACTGGTTTTCTTCGCGGCCTGAATGCCGGCAATGCGAGCGACGGCAAACACGTCACCCTTGGGGTGGCCGCCGCTGACGATCATCTGCAGGGTTTCGGGCAGCATGCGCACCAGCGCCTGGGCCGTCGCCTCACGGAATGTCACGGCTTTTTCGGTGACGTCGACCATGTTGGCGCGACCTTGGGAATCGAGATGAGTCAGCACGGGATTACTCCTGATCAGGAGCAGGGATTGTAAACCTGTGGGTCAAATTTCCGCATCCACGAATATGACGCTCTTTGTGTAGGAGCTGCCGCAGGCTGCGATCTTTTGACTTTGATTTTTAAAGCAGGATCAAAAGATCGCAGCCTTCGGCAGCTCCTACATCGGATCAGTGGTGCATCAATCAAGGGATTTGTGGTTCAGGCATAAAAAACCGGGCGGATTTTGGGCCGCCCGGTTTTGTTGGAAGGGTTACAAATGCGATTCGGCGTATTCGGCCAGAATCGAGCGTGGCACGCCCTGCAGGGTGATGTGCACCCCATTGGGGAAATCCTTGAAGCGTTCGGTCAGGTAGGTCAGCCCGGAGCTGGTCGCGGACAGGTAAGGGGTGTCGATCTGTGCCAGGTTGCCCAGGCACACCACTTTGGAACCGGCGCCGGCCCGGGTGATGATGGTTTTCATCTGGTGCGGCGTAAGGTTCTGGCATTCGTCGATCAGAATCAGGCTCTGCTGGAAGCTGCGACCGCGAATGTAGTTGAGCGATTTGAACTGCAACGGCACTTTGCTGAGGATGTAATCGACGCTGCCATGGGTGTTTTCATCATCCATGTGCAAGGCTTCGAGGTTGTCGGTGATGGCGCCCAGCCAAGGCTCCATTTTTTCCGCTTCAGTGCCGGGCAGGAAGCCGATTTCCTGGTCCAGGCCCTGCACGCTGCGGGTCGCGATGATGCGGCGATAGCGCTTGCTGACCATGGTCTGCTCGATCGCCGCGGCCAGCGCCAGAATGGTTTTACCGGAACCTGCCGCACCCGACAGGTTGACCAGATGAATGTCCGGATCCAGCAGCGCGTAGAGCGCCAGACTCTGATAGATGTCCCGTGGTTTGAGGCCCCAGGCTTCCTGGTGCAGCAGCGGTTCCTGGTGCAGGTCGAGGATCAGCAGCTTGTCTTCCTGGATTTCCTTGATCCAGCCGACAAAGCCTTGTTCGTCAATGATGAACTCATTGATGTGCACCGCAGGCAGGTTGTCGATCAACTGCACCTGATGCCAGGTGCGGCCATGATCCTGACGGGTATCGACCTTGCTCACGCGGTCCCAGAAGGAGCCGGTCATGTTGTGGTAGCCGTTGGGCAGCAGGGACACGTCGTCGACCAGTTGGTCGGTGCTGTAATCCTCGGCATCGATGCCGCAGGCGCGTGCCTTGAGGCGCATGTTGATGTCTTTGGTGACCAGTACCACCGCCTTCTGCGGATCACGGGTGTGCAGGTCGATCAACTGGTTGATGATTTTGTTGTCGTTCAGGTGCTCGGGCAGAATCAGGTTCGATTCGGCCTGTTTGCTCATCAGAATTGACAGCAAGCCTTTCGGCCCGCCCTTGCCGCGCTGGATCGGCACCCCCAGCTCGACGTCCTCGGGGGAGGCATCGCCCAGGGTCTTGTCGATCAGGCGGATCGCCTGGCGGCATTCGGCAGCAACGCTGTGATGGCCGCTCTTGAGCTTGTCCAGCTCCTCAAGCACAGTCATCGGGATCGCGACGTGGTGTTCTTCGAAATTCAGCAGGGCATTTGGATCGTGAATCAATACGTTGGTATCGAGTACATAAAGGATTGGCTGGTTGGAAGAAGGGCTACGTCCGTGATCATCCATACTCGGTCACCTTTGTGGGAGCCATTCGACGCAATACCTGGGCGGTGCTGCGCCTCGAAGTGACTGCCGAATTCATCCGCGAGGACCTGAATGAACTGCACACAAAAGGAGTCTTGGAAGACGCCACCTGTGTTGCAGGTTTCGGCGGTCTGTCTTCGTAATACTCCAAAACCCATGACATAAAAAAGCACTTTGACGGTTTTTTTAAGTTTATTTTGCAGAGTGACGAAAAGCCCTTGGCGGACCGTTCAGACCCCGCTAAAGTCGGAAGTCCTCCAGCATCGAATTCTTAAAAAAAATCACCTAAAGCCCAATGTTTCCGGGCTTTTTTCGTTTTTCAGCGAAACCCGTCCTGACAATCCTCAAAGCCGATGCCGCTTTGCGCAGTTTGCGTGATCAGCCACGGCAACGCGGTCTTCACCGCATCCTGTTTCATGTTGAAATTGATCACCCCGTGACGCCATAGCAGCATCAGGGTCAGCACTCGCTGCGCGCTCTGCGCGCCCTTCAGCTTGCCGGCACCATCCTGGGCATCGATGTCCCACAGCGCCACTTGCAGGCCCTGATTGCGCAAGAAACTGCCGGCATCAGAGCGACGCTGCCCCTCCGGCGGACGGAACAGCGGCACGTAGTTTTCCGGCAACTTGTTCTTCACCAAGTCACTGCTGCGGCGCACCGAGTCCTGCCAGTCCTGCCAATAACTGTGGGAACGGAACTCCCAACCCTGCACGCCGACACACTGTTTCGAGAACTCCGATTGCAGATTGCTCACCGAGCGATCCGCCAGTCGCGCCTGCACGTCCTTGCCCAACAGGAAGAACGTGCCGCTGAGATTGGCTTTGCGCAGGTAGTCGGCGATCCAGTCGGTGTTGTCCGGCTGCAGGTTTGCAGCGCTGTCGAAACTCAGCAGAAACAGCCGGTCATGCATCTCGTCGCCGCTGCGTTCATAGTCGCCGAAACGATCGACTTCACTGCTGGTCTGCGGCGACAGCGCGGCCTTGCGCATCAGCTCGTCCAGGTACTGCAGATGAAACAACCGGCTCGGTTCGGCCCATTTGGTGTAATAACTGTCGTCGCTGACCACGAACTTGGCGGCCTGCTCGCGCAGGGTCGGCAGGTCTTCGACGAGGAAGCAGAACGAGGCATCCTGATCGCAGCTCTGCTGGGCGAAGTTGTAGTTGGCCAACAGACGTTCCCAAAGCCGCTGACGCAGGTGGCTGATCGCGTCGACGTTGACCGTGCGCAGCCCAAGTCGCTGGGCCAGCGCGGCCTCGTCCAGCGCCTCGGTGCCGAGCAGGCCCCGGGCGAACATGAGGATTTCCGCGCGCGAGGCGACGTCGAACAGCGTCGGGCTGCTCAGTTGCTCCGGCCAGGTGCTGCGATCCAGCGTCGCCACATCGCCCGGCGCCGCCATGGCCCCGAAGCTCAACAGCCACGCGGTGAATAAAAGAACAATGCGCAAAGGGGTGTCTCCATAACCAAACCCGCGCGGCACTATATCGCGGGTGATCGCAGGACGATCAAAAGAAAAATCAAAAGATCGCAGCCTTCGGCAGCTCCTACAAAAGCAGCCAACAATCGACCGTAACCTGTAGGAGCTGCCGAAGGCTGCGATCTTTTCCAGCACACCATCGATCACCTATGGGCTTGATAGCTGGAGTCAACCCGGCCAACCCCCTAGAATCGCCCCCACGATTAAAGGAGACGACTTCATGCTGATGGTGATTTCCCCCGCCAAGACCCTCGATTACGAAACACCGCCGGCGACCCAGCGCTTTACCCAGCCGCAATACCTCGATCACTCTCAGGAGCTGATCCAGCAGCTGCGCGAACTGAGCCCGGCACAGATCAGCGAACTGATGCACGTGTCCGACAAGATCGGCGGCCTGAATGCCGCGCGTTTCGGCAGCTGGACGCCCGCCTTCACCCCGGAAAACGCCAAGCAGGCGCTGCTCGCGTTCAAGGGTGACGTGTACACCGGCCTCGACGCGCAATCGTTCAGCGAAGCTCAGTTCGACTACGCGCAAAAGCACCTGCGCATGCTCTCCGGCCTCTACGGCCTGCTGCGTCCGCTGGACCTGATGCAGCCGTATCGTCTGGAAATGGGCACCAAACTGGCCAACGCCCGTGGCAAGGACCTGTACGCGTTCTGGGGTACGCGCATCAGCGAATGGCTCAACGAAGCGCTGGCCGATCAGGGCGACGATGTGCTGCTGAACCTGGCCTCCAACGAGTACTTTTCGGCGGTCAAACGCAGCGCCCTGAACGCGCGGATCATCAACACCGACTTCAAGGACCTGAAGAACGGCCAGTACAAGATCATCAGCTTCTACGCGAAGAAGGCCCGCGGCCTGATGAGCCGTTTCGTGATTCAGGAAAAAATCAACGATCCTGCCCTGCTCAAGCAGTTCGATGTGCAGGGTTATCGCTACAGCGCCGAGCAATCGAAACCGGACAATCTGGTGTTTCTGCGCGACCACGCCCCGGAATAAAGCATGCCCATTGCACGACTCTTTCTGTAAAGAGTCGTGCAGCTCGCACGACGTCAAAAATCCCCCGCCACATTTCGCCGTTTTATTGGCGCCATAAAATCGTCCCACCCAATTCTAATTTTAGTTTCACTCGACAGCCGCACTTTTTTTCAGTAGTGGCACGTAATTTTTTTTACGGTAGTGGCACAAAACTATCTAGCTCGATTGCGCACCGATTAATAAAGGCCCAAATCGAAAGTGCTATCAATTTGAGACCAGTGCCATCTGTGTCAATATTTCAAAAAATTTCAGATTTCGCGATGAGCGGGTAGGAACTATGTCCAAATGCATAGCTCATACCACCGGTAACGATTCTCGCCGAGTTTGTACGAGATAACTTACGCAGAGCGGAGAACCATGTAACCAAGTTGTCATAGCAACTTGCCTAGATGGTTCACTCATCTGATCAACTAACGATGGATAGGTGATACGCACCATAAACATCCTCTACAAGGCCAAGGCTGCGCCCCTGTAATTGTGCTCGCCTGAGCACCCAACCGCTTGATCTACGGGCCTTTCGTCCGACATCAGGTGGACTGAACACATGCACAAGAGTCTTCCAGCAAGAAGATCCGCTGCATAACAGGGCAAGTCATAACAACTAAGGCCTAGTTGCGCACATCTTGAGTGCACTTATTTAGACACTCGGAACTTAGTATGCCTGCACACGGCATTGTGGCGCCTGTATGCCGCACTTTCGAGTGCACTATGACCGCTGAACACCATTAACTCCGGCCATCTAATGGCTTGATAAAACACAGAGGTAATTGCGATGCGCATCAGCATATTTGGTTTGGGTTACGTTGGCGCAGTGTGTGCCGGTTGCCTGTCTGCACGGGGCCATGACGTGGTTGGCGTCGATGTTGCCAAAGACAAGATCGACATGATCAACGCCGGCAAGTCGCCGATTGTGGAACCGGGTCTGGGCGAACTTCTGGCTCAGGGTATCGAGACCGGTCGTCTGCGCGGTACGACCAACTTCGCCGAGGCGATTCGTGACACCGACCTGTCGATGATCTGCGTCGGTACGCCGAGTAAGAAGAACGGCGACCTGGAACTGAACTACATCGAGGCGGTGTGCCGCGAGATCGGTTTCGTACTGCGTGAAAAAACCACCCGCCACACCATCGTGGTACGCAGCACCGTGCTGCCGGGCACCGTCGCCAACGTGGTGATCCCGATCCTCGAAGACTGCTCGGGCAAGAAGGCCGGTGTCGACTTCGGCGTCGCGGTCAACCCGGAATTCCTGCGTGAATCCACCGCGATCAAGGACTACGACCTGCCACCGATGACCGTCATCGGCGAGTTCGACAAGGCCTCGGGCGACGTTCTGCAATCGCTGTACGAAGAACTCGACGCACCGATCATCCGCAAGGACATCGCGGTCGCCGAGATGATCAAGTACACCTGCAACGTCTGGCACGCAACCAAAGTGACCTTCGCCAACGAGATCGGCAACATCGCCAAAGCGGTCGGCGTCGATGGCCGTGAAGTGATGGACGTGGTCTGCCAGGACAAGACGCTCAACCTGTCCCAGTACTACATGCGCCCGGGCTTCGCCTTCGGTGGTTCGTGCCTGCCCAAAGACGTGCGCGCCCTGACCTACCGTGCAGGTTCGCTTGACGTCGAAGCACCGTTGCTCAACTCGCTGATGCGCAGTAACGAATCGCAAGTGCAGAACGCCTTCGACATCGTTGAAAGCCACGACAAACGCAAAGTCGCCCTGCTCGGCCTGAGCTTCAAGGCCGGTACCGACGACCTGCGCGAAAGTCCGCTGGTGGAACTGGCCGAAATGCTGATCGGCAAGGGTTACGACCTGAGCATCTACGACAGCAACGTCGAGTACGCCCGTGTTCACGGCGCGAACAAGGACTACATCGAGTCGAAGATCCCGCACGTGTCGTCCCTGCTCAATTCGGACTTCGATTCGGTGATCGACAACTCCGACGTGATCATCCTCGGCAACCGCGACGAGAAGTTCCGCTCGCTGGCCCAGGAAGCACCGCAGGGCAAACAGGTCATCGACCTGGTCGGCTTCATGGCCAAAGCCACCAATCCAGGTACTCGCACTGAAGGTATCTGCTGGTAAACAGCCCTGTAGGAGCTGACGAGTGAAACGAGGCTGCGATCTTTACCCCGGCCACTTGAGTCTTGAGTGAACCCGCAAAGATCAAAAGATCGCAGCCTTCGGCAGCTCCTACATGTCCTTGCAAGTTTTTGTATGCCTGCCTTAACCCCACCGGGCCACCCGACAGGCTCGCCCGAGATAGAGACGGATGCAGATTATGCACAGGCTAAAGCACGGCCTACTTCAGGCCGCCGGTTGGCTGTTTTACCTCAGTTTGTTGATGGGCCTGGCCTTGATGCTGCCCACGTCCACATTCGACTCCGAGTCGAAGGACTTCATTTTCCTGATTGGCGCCGTGGGTATCTGGCGCTACTCGATGGGTGCAACGCACTTTGTGCGCGGCATGATTTTTCTCTACATCGTTTACCCGCACCTGCGCCGCAAAGTGCGCAAGCTGGGTAAAGCGGCGGACCCGTCGCATGTGTTTCTGATGGTCACCAGTTTCCGTATCGACGCGCTCACCACCGCGCAGGTCTACAGCTCGGTGATCCGCGAAGCCATCGACTGCGAACTGCCGACCACCGTGGTCTGCTCGATCGTCGAAATGTCCGATGAGCTGCTGGTCAAGGCGCTGTGGGCGCGGATGAATCCGCCAGACCGCGTGAAGCTCGACTTCGTGCGCATTCCCGGCACCGGCAAGCGCGATGGCCTGGCCTACGGTTTCCGCGCAATCTCCCGTCACCTGCCAGACGACCGTGCCGTGGTGGCCGTGATCGACGGCGACACCGTGCTCGGCGAAGGCACCGTGCGCAAGACCGTGCCGTGGTTCCAGCTGTTCGGCAACGTCGGCGGCCTGACCACCAACGAGTTCTGCGAAGTGCGCGGCGGCTACATCATGAGCGAATGGCACAAGCTGCGTTTCGCTCAGCGCCACATCAACATGTGCTCGATGGCCCTGTCCAAGCGCGTGCTGACCATGACCGGGCGTATGTCGGTGTTCCGCGCCACTGTGGTGACCGATCCGGAATTCATCGCCGACGTCGAAAGCGACTCGCTGCAACACTGGCGCCTGGGCCGTTTCAAGTTTCTCACCGGCGACGACAAATCGAGCTGGTTCAGCCTGATGCGTCTGGGTTACGACACCTTTTACGTGCCGGACGCCGCGATCAACACCGTTGAACACCCGCCGGAAAAGAGCTTCATCAAGGCCAGCCGCAAACTGATGTTCCGCTGGTACGGCAACAACCTGCGCCAGAACTCGCGAGCGCTGGGC
Source organism: Pseudomonas sp. m6p (assembly GCF_055760375.1). Taxonomy (NCBI): domain Bacteria; kingdom Pseudomonadati; phylum Pseudomonadota; class Gammaproteobacteria; order Pseudomonadales; family Pseudomonadaceae; genus Pseudomonas; species Pseudomonas sp. m6p. The sequence continues at coordinate 288,861 of NZ_CM147084.1, read as the reverse complement.
CTGGGTGTGAAACGCCTCGGCGCCTTCACTTCGGTGGTGCTGTTCGACCAGCGTGTTTCGATGTGGACCTCGCTGCTGGGCCTGACCGTGGCGATCATCGCCAGCTTCAAGTACGGCGGTGCATTCATCCTCGCCTACCTGCTGTGGATCGGCATCACGCGCCTGATTCTGACCTTGCTGCTGTCGTGCTCCGGTCACCGGATCGGCCCGGCCTATCCCGTGATTCTGTATTACAACCAGATCGTCGGTGCGCTGGTGAAGATCTACGTGTTCTTCCGCCTCGACCAGCAATCCTGGACGCGCCAACCCACTTCCCTGACCCGTGATCTCGCCAGCTTTCAACGTTGGTTCAACACCTGGTCGTCTCGGACCATGACCTTCTCCGCCGGCAGCATTTTCGTCGCCGTGCTGCTGATGATGGTCTGACCTGCCCCTATTGAATTAACAAGGAAATCGCCCCCATGAATACCGCCGTCAACGCCAACGTAGTGCATGAATCCGAAGCCCAGCGTCAGCACGCCCGAGTGAAAATCCCGGCCAAACTGCGCTTCTTCGGCCCGGACCGGACGCCGGTCGAGGCGCGGGTCCTGGACCTGTCAGCCGGTGGTCTGGCGTTCAACGCCGGACAACTGCCGCTCAAGACCGGCGACGTGTACAAGGCACGCCTGCAATTCGTGATCGACAACCTCGGCCTGGCCATGGACGTCGAACTGCAAGTGCGCTCCTACGACCGCCAGAGCGGCCGCGTTGGTTGCCAGTTCCAGAACCTCGAACCGCAAGACATCTCGACCCTGCGTCACCTGATCACGTCGCACCTGGCCGGCGACATCGTCAGCATGGGTGAAGTGCTGGCGACGCTGCAGCGCGACAACTTCACCAAGGCGCGCAAGGTCAAGGACGGCGGCAGCGGCATGACCCCGTTCGGGCGTCTGAAAGCGGTGACCTTCAGCGCCGGGGTATTCGCCATCGGCCTGGTGGCGTTCGGTTTCGTCTTCAAGTCGGTGTACGGCATGTACTTCGTCAGCCATGCGCAGGCCGGTCTGGTCAGCGTACCGGGAATGAACATCACCATGCCGCGTGACGGCACCGTGCAGAGCCTGGTCAAGTCCGACGGCGTCGCCGCCAAAGGCGCCCCGCTGGCGACCTTCAGCACCAGCATGCTCGACGTGCTCAAGGGCCATCTCGACGAAGACCAGTTGCAACCGGCCAAGGTGGAAGAACTGTTCGGCAAGCAGATGACCGGCACCCTGACCTCGCCGTGCGATTGCACCGTGGCCCAGCAACTGGTGGCTGACGGTCAGTACGCAAGCAAAGGCGACGTGATTTTCACCCTGGTACCGCGCAACACCCAGGCCACCGTCGATGCACGCTTCTCCTATCGCCAGTTCGGCGACGTGCGTCCGGGGACGCCAGTGAGCTTCCAGATCGCCGGCGAAGACCAGACCCGCACCGGCAAGATCGTCAGCAGCACCAGCCTGAAAAGCGCCGACCTGTCCTCCGACATTCGCGTGCAGATCCAGCCGGACGAGCCGCTGGACAGCAGCTTCGCCGGCCGTCCGGTGGAAGTGAACAGCGACCGTGGCCCGAACCTGAACTGGCTGATCGACAAAGCCATGGCTGCCGGTCTTTAAGTCGAGGACATGCCTGTGACCATCATCAGTCTCCTGAGAACACCGCGATCCCTGTGGGAGCTGGCTTGCCAGCGATTGGATCAACGCGGTCTGTCTGACACACCGAGCCGCCTGAATCGCTGGCAAGCCAGCTCCCACAAAGGTCATATGGTGTGCTCGCTGGCACTGGCCGTCAGCCTCGCCGGTTGCGCCGGCCTGCCCGACCAGCGCCTGGCCAACGAAGCGCTCAAGCGCGGCGACACTGCCACTGCCGCGCAGAACTACCGTGCGCTGGCGGATCTGGGTTACAGCGAGGCGCAAGTCGGTCTCGCCGATATCCAGGTCGACAGCCGCGACCCCGAGCAGATCAAACAGGCCGAAGCGACCTACCGCGCCGCCGCCGACGTGTCGCCACGGGCCCAGGCCCGTCTCGGTCGCCTGCTGGTGGCCAAGCCCGGTTCCACCGAAGCCGAGCACCACGAAGCTGAAAGCCTGCTGAAAAAAGCCGCCGCCAACGGCGAAGGCAACACGTTGATCCCGCTGGCGATGCTGTACCTGCAATTCCCGCACAGCTTCCCGAATATCAACGCGCAGCAGCAGATCGATCAGTGGCGCAAATCCGGTTACCCGGAAGCGGGTCTGGCGCAGGTGTTGCTGTATCGCACCCAAGGCACTTACGACCAGCATCTGGATGACGTGGAAAAGATCTGCAAGGCCGCGCTCAACACCACCGACATCTGCTACGTCGAACTGGCCACGGTCTATCAAAAACGGGCCCAGCCGGAGCAACAGGCCGCGCTGCTCAAGCAGATGCAGGCCGGTTACAGCCGCGGCACGGTCAGCGCGCAGCGCGTCGATTCGGTGGCCCGCGTGCTGGCCGATTCGACCCTCGGCAAGACCGACGAGAAGACCGCGCAGTCGCTGCTCGAACCGATCGCCCCGGGCTACCCGGCATCGTGGGTGAGCCTCGCGCAGCTGCTCTACGACTTCCCGGAACTGGGCGACGTCGATCAGATGATGAAGTACCTGGACAACGGCCGCGCCGCCGACCAGCCGCGCGCCGAACTGTTGCTGGGCAAGCTCTACTACGAAGGCAAACTGGTGCCGGCCGACGCGAAAGTCGCCGAAGAACACTTCCAGAAAGCCGTCGGCCGCGAAGTCGCCGCTGACTACTACCTCGGCCAGATCTATCGCCGTGGTTACCTGGGCAAGGTCTATCCGCAGAAGGCTCTCGACCACCTGCTGACCGCTGCGCGCAACGGCCAGAACAGCGCCGACTTCGCCATCGCCCAACTGTTTTCCCAAGGCAAGGGCACCAAGCCCGACCCGCTCAACGCCTATGTATTCAGCCAATTGGCCAAGGCGCAGAACACCCCGCAAGCCGATGAACTGGCGACCACCCTGGCCGCGCAATTGCCGCCCGAGCGTCTGGCCGAAGCCCAGCGCCTGCTGCAACAGGAACAGGCCAGCCGTGGCGCCCTGAACCAGAACACGCTGCAACTGCACGCCCTGCAAGAAGAAGACGGCGAGGAATCCCTATGAAGTTGAATCCCTTTGTGAAGGCTGGCATTGGCCTCACGTTCGCGCTGATCTGGTCTTGCCCGACACTGGCCGCGATCACGGAAACCAAGAACTTCGGCCTGGAAGTGAAAATCACCGGCCAGTCCGAAGACGACCGCGACCTCGGCACCGCCAGCGGCGGCGACGTCAACGGTGTGGGCCTGGACCTGCGTCCATGGATCTACGGCGAAAGCGGTGCGTGGAGTGCCTACGCCATGGGCCAGGCCGTGACCTCGACCGACATTATCGAAACCGACACCCTGCAGCAGTCCGACGGTGAACAAACCACCGACAACAGCGACCGCAAAACCAAGAAAAACTACCTGGCGATACGCGAATTCTGGGTCGGCTACAGCGGCCTGACGCCGTACCCCGGCGAGATGCTCAAGTTCGGTCGCCAGCGCCTGCGCAATGACGACGGCCAATGGCGCGACACCAACATCGAAGCGCTGAACTGGACCTTCGACACCACCCTGCTGCGCGCCAACGTCGGTGTCGCCGAACGCTTCAGCGAATACCGCACCGACCTCAAAGAGCTCGCGCCGAAAGACAAGGATCGCCTGCACGCCTACGCCGATGCCGCCTATCAGTGGACACCGGGCAACTGGGTCGGCATTCGCGGTCATCACACCCACGACAACGGCAAGCTCGATTACGCCGAACCGGGCGTGCCCCGCGACACCCTCGACAAAACCCAGAACGGCGACATCAGCTGGCTCGGTCTGACCGCCGACAGCGATGCCTACAACTGGCGCAACACCAACACCGTCAACTACTGGGGCAGCATCACCGGCATGAGCGGCGACCTTGATTCGGTCAATCCGCTGAACGCCGATGGCAGTCGTCCGGCGCAAGCCAAGCGCAGTGATGACATCAACGGCTGGGCCACCGACCTTGGCGTGCGTTTGCGCCTTGATCCGCAATGGCAGGTCGGTGCGGCCTACGCCCGCGCCAGCGCCGATTACCAACAGAACGGTCTGGAGAGCAACCGCTCCAACTACACCGGCACCCGTTCGCGGGTGCACCGTTTCGGCGAAGCGTTCCGTGGCGAAATGAACAACATGCAGACCGCCACCCTGTTCGGTTCGTGGATGCTCAACGACCAGTACGACGCCAGCGTGATCTACCACAAGTTCTGGCGCGTGGACGGCAACAAGCCGGTGGGCAGCAACGGCATCAACGCCGTGGAAAACAACACCGACGACGTCACTGGCGCGATCCTCTCCAGCACCTCGCTGCCGCTGCAGGATGGCAACAAGGACCTGGGTCAGGAAATGGATCTGGTGGTGACCAAGTACTTCAAGCAAGGCTTGCTGCCGGCGGCGTTGAGCCAGTCGATCGACGAACCGTCGGCGCTGGTGCGTTTCCGTGGCGGTGTGTTCAAGCCCGGTGATGCCTATGGCAGCCAGGTCGATTCGTACATGCACCGCGCGTTCATCGACGTGATCTGGCGCTTCTGATGCAAACCGCCAAGGGAGTGCCCGACATGCACCATGCAAGGAAAGGCTCGCTCAGCCTGTTGGCCGGCGCCATGCTGCTGGCCTCCGCTGGCGCGTTCGCCACGGTGGAACCGGCCGTGCCTCAACAGGGCAAACCGGTGACCACCGCCAAAGAGCTGCAACAAGCCAAGACCTACACCGTCAGCAGCGCGCCGACCGAGGCGCTGGAACTGGCCAAGCCGAAACTGCCCGACCTGTCCGGCTTCACCGCCGAGGCTGCCGCTGCGAAGATCAACCGCAGCAAACCGGGCAAGATCAGCGTACGCCGGATGATGCAGGAAGACGCCCTGAAGGACTTCATCGGCGGCGACAACAAGATGGCCGAATGGGTGGTGCGTCAGCACGGTATCCCGCAGGCGATCTTCGTCGATGACGGTTACCTGAACCTCAAGGACCTGGCGCAGAAGCTGCCCAAGCAGTACTTCAGCGAGACCGCGCCGGGCGTGTACCTGGCGAAGCTGCCGATCGTGGTGGGCCGCAAAGGCATCCTCGAAATCGACGGCCAGACCCAGGAATTGCGCCTGTCGCAAGAGGCCGGTTCGTTCCTGGTCAACGACGGTCAGTTGTTTGTGCGTGACACCAAAGTCACTGGCTGGCGCGAGAAGGACAACGGCCCGGCCACCTTCCGTTCGCCGAAGGAATTCCGTCCGTTCCTGCTGGCCTGGGGCGGCACCGAGACCTACATCGTCAACAGCAAGATGGCCAGTTTCGGTTACGCCAACAGTAAGTCGTACGGGGTGAGTATTTCCCAGTACACGCCGAACATGGCCAAGGTGCTCAAGCGCCCTGAACCGACCGGCTGGATCGTCGGCTCCGAGTTCTCCGACATGTGGTACGGCTTCTACTGCTACGAGACCCGCGACTTCGTGGTCAAGGGCAACACCTACAAGGACAACATCGTCTACGGCATCGACCCGCACGACCGTTCCCACGGTCTGATCATTGCCGAGAACACCGTCCACGGTACGAAGAAGAAGCACGGCATCATCATTTCCCGAGAAGTGAACGACAGCTTCATCTTCAACAACAAGAGCTACGACAACCACCTCTCGGGCCTGGTGATCGACCGTAACAGCGTCAACAACATCATTGCCTACAACGAGATCTACAAGAACCACACCGACGGCATCACACTCTACGAGTCCGCCGACAACCTGCTGTGGGGCAACAAGGTCATCAGCAACAAACGTCACGGCATCCGCATTCGTAACAGCGTGAACATCCGCCTCTACGAAAACGTCGCCATGGCCAACGGCCTGACCGGCGTCTACGGCCACATCAAGGACCTGACCGACACCGACCGTGACATCAAGCTCGACCCGTTCGACGCGCAAGTCTCGCTGATCGTGGTCGGCGGTGAACTGGCGGCCAACGGCAGCGGCCCGATGGCCATCGACTCGCCGTTGAGCGTCGAGCTGTATCGCGTATCGATGCTGGCGCCGACCAAGTCCAGCGGCATCAGCTTCAACGGCATCCTCGGCGAGCGCCAGGATGAAATTCTCGACCTGCTGGTACGCCAGCAGAAAGCCGTACTGATCGACCCTGTCGAACGCCAGACCGAACTGCGGGACTGAGGATAATTTTATGCACCCACACTTGATCAAATTACTCAGCCTGTCGGCCCTGACCGTGGGCATTCTGGCGGCCAGCAATGCTGCTCGCGCCGATGAAGCGGCGGGCGCCACCGCGCCAAAATTCAGCGCCGAACCGTGCTGCAACCTGTGCCCGGCCGCGCACGACGCGAAGAACTACACCACCCGTTATCAGCAGAACTTCACCACCCTGGTGCAGGCGCAGGGCGACTGGCTGTTCCGTACCCAGGAAGATTTGCGCACCGAGTTCAACACCACCCCGGCCGGCTACAAACGCCTGCAACAGCTGCACGATGCGTTCAAGGCCAAAGGCGTCGAACTGGTGATCGTCTACCAGCCGACCCGTGGCCTGGTGAACCGCAACAAGCTCAACCCGCAGGAAAAAGCCGCGTTCGATTACGAGAAAGCGCTGGGTAACTACAAGACCATGCTCGGCCGTTTCGCCAAGATGGGTTACGTGGTACCGGACCTGTCGCCGCTGACCAACGAATCGCTGCCGGACACCCTGCCCGCCCACGATTTCTACTTCCGTGGCGACCAGCACTGGACCCCATACGGTGCTCAGCGCACAGCGAAAATCGTTGCCGAGAAGGTCAAGCAGATTCCGGCCTTCGCCGACATTCCCAAGCGTGAATTCGAGACCAAGCGCACCGGGCGCATGGGCAAGACCGGCACCCTGCACAACATGGCCGGGCAACTGTGCGGCACCAGTTACGCGATCCAGTACATGGACCAGTTCACCACCGAGCCGAAAGGCGAAGCCGGTGACGGCGACCTGTTCGGTGATTCCGGCAACCCGCAAATCACCCTCGTGGGTACCTCGCACAGCGGCAAGAACTACAACTTCGCCGGCTTCCTCGAAGAGGCAATCGGCGCCGACATCCTCAACGTCGCCTTCCCCGGCGGTGGTCTCGAAGGTTCGATGCTGCAGTACCTCGGTAGCGACGAATTCCAGAAGACCCCGCCGAAGATCCTCATCTGGGAATTCTCGCCGCTGTACCGCCTCGACCAGGAAACCATCTATCGCCAAATGATGGCGCTGCTGGATAACGGTTGCGAAGGCAAGGAAACCCAAATGTCCGCCAGCACCACGCTCAAGCCTGGCGGCAAACAGGAACTGCTGGTCAACAGCAAGAACCTGAACCTGCAGAACAGCAGCCATCAGGTCGACATCCGCTTCGCCGACACCTCGGTGAAAACCCTGCAAGCCACCCTCTGGTACATGAACGGTCGCCACGAGGACATCAAGATCGAGAAACCGGAAACCTCCGACACCGACGGTCGTTTCGCCTTTGAGCTGCGCACGGACGAAGACTGGGCCTCGCAAAATCTGCTGGCCGTCGAAGTTCAGGGCCCGGAAGCGGGTACCGCGCCGCAAAAAGTCGAAGCGAAAATCTGCAAACGCAACGTATTCCCGGGCGCCGGGCCACAAACCGCTCAGCTCGGGCAATGAGGTCTGCTATGCGAAATCGAACGATCAAACACTTGCTTGCGCCATCCCTGCTGACCCTGGCGATGTTCGCCGGGGCCACTCAGGCCGCCGCGCCACTGCGCCCGCCGCAGGGCTACTTCGCCCCGGTGGATAAATTCAAGAGCGGCGACAAGAGCGAAGGCTGCGATGCGATGCCGGCGCCGTACACCGGACCGCTGCAATTTCGCAGCAAATACGAAGGCTCGGACAAGGCTCGCGCGACGCTGAACGTGCAGTCGGAAAAAGCCTTCCGCGACACCACCAAGGACATCACCACGCTGGAGCGCGGCACCGCCAAACGAGTGATGCAGTTCATGCGCGACGGTCGCCCGGAGCAGCTCGACTGCACGCTGAACTGGCTGACCGCGTGGGCCAAGGCCGATGCATTGATGTCGAAAGACTTCAACCACACCGGCAAATCGATGCGCAAATGGGCGCTGGGCAGCATGGCCTCGTCGTACATTCGCCTGAAGTTCTCCGACTCGCATCCGCTGGCCACGCATCAGCAAGAAGCGCAGCAGATCGAGGCGTGGTTCAGCAAGATGGCCGATCAGGTGGTCAGCGACTGGGACAACCTGCCGCTGGAAAAAACCAACAACCACTCGTACTGGGCCGCGTGGTCGGTGATGGCGACCTCGATCGCCACCAACCGTCGCGACCTGTTTGATTGGGCGGTGAAGGAATACAAGGTCGGGGTCAATCAAGTCGACGCCGACGGCTTCCTGCCCAACGAACTCAAGCGCCAGCAACGCGCCCTCGCCTATCACAACTACGCCCTGCCGCCACTGGCGATGATTGCCAGCTTCGCCCAGGTCAACGGCGTCGATCTGCGTCAGGAAAACAACAGCGCGCTCAAGCGTCTGGGTGACCGGGTGCTGGCCGGGGTGAAAGACCCGGATCAGTTCGAGAAGAAAAACGGCAAAGAGCAGGACATGACCGACCTGAAAGAGGACATGAAATTCGCCTGGCTCGAACCGTTCTGCACCCTCTACACCTGCCCGGCGGATGTGATCGAGAAGAAGCACGGCATGCAACCGTTCAAGACCTTCCGCCTCGGCGGCGACCTGACCAAGGTCTACGACCCGTCGCATGAGAAGGGCAATAAGGGTTCTTAAGGCAGGACACAAAACCCTGTAGGAGCTGCGGCACGCTGCGATCTTTTGACTTTGATTTCCAAAGACAAAAATCAAAAGATCGCAGCCTTCGGCAGCTCCTACAGGGGGCAGCAAGATTTGAGTTAGCCCTCCGGTTTTACGTGGGGGGGTTTGGGGGGGCTTTGGCCCTTGACTGTTGGTTCAAACATGGAGAGATCGGGATGGTATTTTCATCCAACGTGTTCCTGTTTCTGTTCTTGCCGATCTTTCTCGGCTTGTACTACTTGAGCGGGCAACGCTATCGCAACCTGTTGCTGCTGATCGCCAGCTACGTGTTCTACGCGTGGTGGCGGGTGGACTTCCTGGCGTTGTTCGCCGGCGTCACCCTGTGGAACTACTGGATCGGCCTGAAAGTCGGCGCCGCCGGCGTGCGCACCAAACCGGCGCAGCGCTGGCTGCTGCTCGGCGTCGCGGTCGACCTGTGCATCCTCGGCTACTTCAAGTACGCCAACTTCGGCGTGGACAGCATCAACGCGATCATGACCTCGTTCGGTCTGGAGCCGTTCATCCTGACCCACGTGCTGCTGCCGATCGGCATCTCGTTCTATATCTTCGAATCGATCAGCTACATCATCGACGTGTACCGCGGCGACACCCCGGCCACGCGCAACCTCATCGACTTCGCGGCGTTCGTGGCGATCTTCCCGCACCTGATTGCCGGCCCGGTTCTGCGCTTCCGCGACCTTGCCGATCAATTCAACAACCGCACCCACACCCTCGACAAGTTCTCCGAAGGCTGCACGCGGTTCATGCAGGGTTTCATCAAGAAGGTGTTCATCGCCGACACCCTCGCGGTGGTCGCCGACCATTGCTTCGCCCTGCAAAACCCGACCACCGGGGATGCCTGGCTTGGCGCACTGGCGTACACCGCGCAGCTGTATTTCGACTTCTCCGGTTACAGCGACATGGCCATCGGTCTGGGCCTGATGATGGGTTTCCGCTTCATGGAAAACTTCAAGCAGCCGTACATCAGCCAGTCGATCACCGAGTTCTGGCGTCGCTGGCACATCAGCCTGTCGACCTGGCTGCGTGACTACCTGTACATCACCCTCGGCGGTAACCGTAAAGGCACGCTGATGACCTATCGCAACCTGTTCCTGACCATGCTGCTGGGTGGTCTGTGGCACGGCGCGAACATCACTTACATCGTCTGGGGCGCCTGGCACGGCATGTGGCTGGCGATCGAAAAAATGCTCGGCATCAACACCTCGCCGCGCAGCCTCAACCCGATCCGCTGGGCGCTGACTTTCCTGCTGGTGGTGATGGGCTGGGTGATCTTCCGTGCCGAAAACCTGCACGTCGCCGGGCGCATGTACGGCGCGATGTTCAGCTTCAGCGACTGGTCGCTGTCGGAACTCAACCGTGCCAGCCTCACCGGTCTGCAAGTGGCAACCCTGGTGGTGGCGTACGCAACGCTGGCGTTCTTTGGCTTGCGTGATCTGTACACCAATCAGCCTCCGGTGAAGAGCAAACCTGAAGTCAACGTCGAGGCCAACGGCCCTGCCACCGCGACCCCGGGCATGATCAAGGCAGCCCCCGGCGAAAACCCGGCGAGCATCCACGAGCCTGGCTACACCGTCGGCGTCGAAGCCCAGGTGCAACCGGCGTACTGGACGGCGGACTGGTCGCGCTACGTGATGCGCGGGCTGATCCTGCTGCTGTTCATCGCCTCGATTCTCAAACTCTCGGCGCAAAGCTTCTCGCCGTTCCTTTACTTCCAGTTCTGAGGGATCTGACATGACCCGCTCATTACGCATCTTCTACATCGCGCTGTTTCTGCTGACCCTGCTGGTGCTCGGTCTATGGTCGGTGCGCAGCTTCTTCGGCTTCAACACCAATGCCGACGCGACGGTGCTCAACGGCCGCTGGACCAAAGCCGTGGAAACCCACTACGACGATCAGTTTCCGATCAAGCGACTGGGCACCAACCTCTGGGCGGCGCTGGATTTCAAACTGTTCAACGAAGGTCGTCCGGGCGTAGTGCTTGGTCGCGATCAGTGGCTGTACAGCGACGAGGAATTCAACCCGATCGTCAACGAAGAGCTGAACCTGCAAGGCAACTACGCGCTGGTCGAAGGCGTGCGTCAGACCCTGAAAGAGAAAGGCGTGAAACTGGTGATGGCCATCGTGCCGGCCAAGGTGCGCCTGTACCCGGAACACCTGGGTGAAGTGAAACCGGCAAGCATTCACGCCAACCTTTATCAGGACTTCCACGCCCGTGTCGCGGCAGACAAGATCCTCGCCCCGGACCTGCTCGGCCCGCTGCAACAAGCCAAGCAAAACGGTCAGCAAGTGTTCCTGCGCACCGACACCCACTGGACCCCGGAAGGCGCCGAAATCGCCGCCAACACCCTGGCCAAGACCATCGCCGACAAGTTCCCGCTCAGCGGCGAGCCGCAGCGCTTCGTCACCACGCCAGCCGAAAAGGTCACGCACAAGGGCGACCTGCGTCTGTTCCTGCCGCTGGATCCGCTGTTCGAAAACCTGATGCCGGCGCAAGAGCCGCTGCAAAAGCGCAACACCGTGGCCGCCGAGCAACCGGCCGGTGACGACGCACTGTTCGCCAGCAGCGAAGTACCGGTCGCACTGATCGGCACCAGCTACAGCGCCAACCCCAACTGGAACTTCGTCGGGGCGCTCAAGCAAGCGCTGCACAGCGACGTCGTGAACTACGCCGAGGACGGCCACGGCCCGATCCTGCCGATGCTCAGCTACCTGAAAAGCGATGACTTCAAGAACAGCCCGCCACAGGTGCTGATCTGGGAGTTTCCTGAACGATATCTGCCTGTGAACAACGAAATCGGCGACGCCGACCCGCAGTGGGTCGCAGAGCTCAAACAAGCCGGCGCGCGCCAACAAAACGTAGCAATCAACACTAAATCCGAGACGCCCGATCGGGCGCAAAACTGAAAGAGAGGTACACCATGACTTTCACTACTACTCCTCGTCGTCTCGCCAAACGCTTCGCACTGGTTGCAGGCCTCAGCGTGCTTTCCGTCCAGGCTTTCGCCGGTGGCGACGCCGCGCTGTACGGCCCGACCGCCCCGAAAGGCTCGACCTTCGTGCGGGTCTACAACGCCAGCAACGCCGAAGTCAGCGCCACCGTCGGCAGCACCAACCTGAGCGACGTTGCGCCACTGGCCAGCAGCGACTTCAGCTTCATGCCGGGCGGCGACTACAGCGCCAAAGTCGGCAGCCAGACCCTGCCGGTCAAACTCGCCGGTGACCACTACTACACCCTGGTCAACAACGCGTCCGCCGCGCCGCAACTGATCGAAGAACCGCCGTTCAAGAACAAGCAGAAATCCCTGGTGCGCGTGCAGAACCTCAGCGACAAGCCGCTAACCCTGAAGACCGCCGACGGCAAGACCGAGGTGGTGCCGAACGTGGCCGCCAAGGGCCGTGGCGAACGTGAAATCAACCCGGTGAAAGTCAGCCTGGCGCTGTACGAAGGCGACAAGAAAGTCGGCGACGTGAAACCGGTCGCGCTGGAGCGTGGCGAGGCCGCGGTGCTGTATGTCACCGGCTCCGGCAGCAGCCTGTCGCCAGTCTGGGTGAAACGCCCGGTGTCGACGCGCTAACACATTTCATGAACTGACCCGGCCCCCTGTGGGAGCTGGCTTGCCAGCGATGCAGACACCTCGGTTCTGCAGATACACCGAGGTGATGCCATCGCTGGCAAGCCAGGCTCCCACAGGGACCGAGGCAAGAGTTCGGATACGCGACAACAACAAGAGTGAAACGACACAACGTTCGTGCCTCTAACCAATCGATTTTTATGGAGTAAACAACATGATTCCGGTGATCTTGTCAGGTGGTAGCGGTTCACGTCTTTGGCCGCTTTCGCGTAAGCAATTCCCTAAACAATTCCTCGCCCTGACCGGTGAACACACGCTGTTCCAGCAAACGCTGGAGCGCCTGGTGTTCGAAGGCATGGACACGCCGATCGTGGTCTGCAACAAGGATCACCGCTTTATCGTCAACGAACAGCTGGCCAACCGTAATCTCGAATGCCAGCGCATCCTCATGGAACCGTTTGGCCGCAACACCGCGCCGGCGGTGGCGCTGACCGCGATGATGCTGGTCAACGAAGGGCGTGACGAACTGATGCTGGTGCTGCCGGCCGACCACGTGCTGGAAGACCAGAAAGCCCTGCAACGCGCCCTCGCCCTGGCCACCGTCGCCGCCGAAAACGGCGAGATGGTGCTGTTCGGCGTGCCGGCGACCAAACCGGAAACCGGCTACGGCTACATCAAATCCACCGGCGACTCGCTGCTGCCCGAAGGCGTCAGCCGCGTTTCGCACTTCGTCGAGAAACCTGACGTCAAACGCGCCACCGAATACGTCGAATCCGGCGGCTACTACTGGAACAGCGGCATGTTCCTGTTCCGCGCCAGCCGCTTCCTCGAAGAGCTGAAAAAGCACGATCCGGACATCTACGACACCTGCCTGCTGACCCTTGAGCGCAGCCAGCAGGACGCCGACACCATCACCTTCGACGAAGCCACCTTCGCCTGCTGCCCGGACAATTCCATCGACTACTCCGTCATGGAAAAAACCCAGCGCGCCTGCGTGGTGCCGCTGACCGCCGGCTGGAGCGATGTCGGTTGCTGGTCGTCGCTGTGGGAAGTCAATGAGAAGGATGCCAACGGCAACGTCAGCAAAGGCGACGTGGTGATCCAGGACAGCAAGAACTGCATGATCCACGGCAACGGCAAACTGGTGTCGGTGATCGGCCTGGAAAACATCGTCGTGGTCGAAACCAAAGACGCGATGATGATCGCCCACAAGGACAAGGTTCAGGGCGTCAAGCAGATGGTCAACACGCTCAACGAACAGGGCCGCAGCGAAACCCAGAACCACTGCGAGGTCTACCGTCCGTGGGGCTCGTATGACTCGGTGGACATGGGTGGCCGCTTCCAGGTCAAGCACATCTCGGTGAAGCCGGGCGCGTGCCTGTCGCTGCAGATGCACCACCACCGCGCCGAACACTGGATCGTGGTCAGCGGCACCGCCGAAGTGACCTGTGATGACAACGTGTTCCTGCTCTGCGAGAACCAGTCGACCTACATCCCGATCGCTTCGGTGCATCGCCTGCGCAACCCGGGCAAGATCCCGCTGGAAATCATCGAAGTGCAGTCGGGTTCGTACCTGGGTGAAGACGATATCGAGCGCTTCGAAGACATCTACGGTCGCTCCACCCCGATCGAACGCGGCGTGTCGGTGAAAACCATCGCACAGTGATCTCCCGGCAATAAGAAGCCCCCGTCCAGCCCGCTGCGTCCCCTATCCGCAGTGGGTTGGGCGGGGGCTTTTTCATTCTTTTGTCGGTTACCGCGCAATCGCCACACGCTTGCTCATCGACTGCCGGACTTTGATAGAAGCATGCGCGGATACACTGGCATTGGTTTTGGTGAACAAGCCCCTCTTGGCCGGCTCGTAACGCGTAATGCTGGCGGTACCCTCAATGGTCTGGTAGTGGATATTCCATGTCTGCTGTTTGCGATCGAATTTCATGAAGGCGAACGCGTTTTTAAACTCCTGTAGCTGTCCGCTGTCGTTAGCGGCATAGCCATAGTCCGGGTACTCCATTGTTGCACCGAGGCCCAGACCATGCTCGCTGCGCGGCAGGTTATTGAACTGGGTATCTTCCTTGCCACCCTCCACGTGACGCACGCGGAGGACGTTTCTGTTCAACTGTTCCACCGTCAGCGAGCAGCCACTGAAGGCCGGGGTAAAGACATGATCTGGCTGGACCCCGGAAGGATTCACAGGAATATCGACATACCCCCCCTGAGGCGCCCAATAGCCAGAAACGGCGTTGGCTTTATCAGGCATCTGGCCGGCAGCGATGTCGACAATTCTCAATGCGTTGAAAGCACCATTGCTGGCTCCTGAGTAGGTCAGCTTATCCATGGTGAATATGAATTCGGCTCCACCCGCAGTATTACTGAGGCCGCTGACCACCGCTTTGGAATAACGCCCGGGCGTCGGGTCTAAAAACTTGGTGTCGACCACCACCTTGCCGAACTCAGGTACTTGCAATGCTTTCCCGATATTGGTGGGCTTACCCATTGCAGGTACAAACCGATTGGGTTCGCCTTTATCCGTGAATGCGACGGCGGTCATTTCGCGCTTTGAGCCTGATGCAATGACAGGTTCCCATAAGCCATTGGCCAACGGTTTTCGCGTGATCGCTCCATCGCTGTCGAGATAGGTCATCGGGTTGTTCAACACCATCCTGTAGAGATTACTTCCATCGATGAAGCCTTTGGGATCCGGGTTCATCCAACGCTGCAGCCACGGGACGTAATAGCGCAAACCGTAGTAATACAGTCCCGTCGCATCTTGCTCCTTGCCCGAATATCGAAGCGTGCGGTAACTGACCTCGGACTCACGGCTCCACGCCGTCTCGCCAAACGGGTAATAGCTTTCCTGACTGATGATCCGCCCGTCCTCGCCTGACTCCAGGCTGGCCGACCCAAGATGATCAACAACGTTGTACCGATACCGATCATTGCTTCCCGCCGGCGGCGGACCTTCCCAGTGCAGGACGTTGATGCTGTTAATCGCCGTTTGTGCCGAGATCACCTGCAGGACTTCGCCAGCACTGTCGACCCGCAACTCCAGTCCTGGCAGGTAGCGCACTTCGTTGATGACAGTACGGGTATGGGTCTGCAGCGAACGGATTTTCCGCACGCGCTGACCGCCGGCGTCGTACAGATAAATTTCCTGATCGTCAGATTCGCTCACGCGCTCCACCGGGCTGACCAGGTGCAGCTGATTGCGCAGATCCCACTGCACAAACCGCCCTTGATCCAGCTCCAGCAAATTGCCACGCGCGTCATAAGCTGCCGCGATTTGCGCTTCAGTCGGCGCCACGCCGTTGCGCCACGACAGGCCGCGATTGCTGTAGCGGGCGGTCTTGAACTGGCGTCCGTGCGCTTGAGCGCCGACATGCGTCAACTCGAGCAAATTGCCGCCGGCATCGTAACGATAGGTTTGCCGGTAGTTGCTGAACGCCGCTGGATCAGCGCGACTCACCGGCGTCGGCCCCTGATTATTTGCCCCCGCCTCCCAGCCGCTCGCCTCACTCAATTGATAGAGGCTGTCGTAAGTGAAACGGCTGATCGGGTCAATACGCTGATTGGCGAAGTAACGGATAGGCTGGGCCGCGTCTTCGATGCTCAACACATTACCCATCGGGTCATAGGTGTAAAGCAGATGCTGCAGCAGCTTGGCGCTGGCGTCAGTCGTGCGACGGCTGACGAGACGACCGTTCTGCGGCTGATAGATCAGCGAGGCACGAACGCCGTTGCCCGCCAACTCATGTTCGACCTGCCCGTCAGCGTTGTAACGAATGTCGCTGACCATGGGCCGGGTATCGGGCTGCAGCTTCAACTGCACATGTGCCGCACGCAAGCGCCCGTCGACGGTCAGTTCAACCCCCTGCCTGTTACCTCGCGCGTCGACTTGTTCGAGCACTTGTGCCAGCGGGCCGAAGCGCCATCGGCTAGCGGCGCCCTCGCCCGGCTCAAGCAACCGTGCACGGTCTTCAATTCGCTCGGGCCAATCGGGGGCGACAGGGTCGTGGGTGAAATAGCGGATGTTTTCACTGCACTGGCCGGTGATCGCAAAGGTTTCAAACAACACGCTGCCCGCCGGATCGTCATGGCGTATCAGCTGGCCGAGCTGATTTTTACTCGGTTCACCGGCGCCGGGCTGGCCATACCGGTAACGCTCGACGCAGCGTCGGGGCGTCGCTACACCTTCTTCGAACACCGCCAGCGGTCGCAGCAACACGTCATATTCCGCCTCACGACGGGTTCCAAGGCTGTCCCAATCAAGCAGCACTTGCGCTCCGAGACCGTACAACGCGACCTGCGTGCCCGCGTCGACGCTGTCCGAGCGCAACACCTGGCTATTCAACGAGTACACCGTGGTCAGATTGGCCGGGGTCAGTGGGTCGGACATTTGCAGTGCCCACAAACGCGGGTCCCACTGCGCAACAGCACGCCCGGCCACGTCGTGCAAGGTACGGTGGATGCGACTTTGAGCGGGGCCGACGTCATCACCGCGCCAATAGTCGACCGTGCGAATCGCAAGCCCCCGAGGGTCGTTCGCCGAAAGGGTCGGAGTCTTGTAATGAACGCCCATATGTCTCGTACTCAATATTCATGACCGCGCCATTTCGTTCCGGCGGAGACATCAAACCGCTCGACAGTCCGGATGCCCACTGTCAGAAATTACAGTCCCGACCAATGGCGTCATGCCTTGCTCGGTGAATATCCATTCCCGCGCCCCTTCGGTAGGATGGTGCTCATGAGTTCAAGGAGCGTTCAAACATGTTCATCGGCGTGCTGCTGGTCATTACCTGGCTGATCCTGTTGCTGCGCTATCCGGCCAAGGCCGTGCCGGTGTCCGTCGCGGCCGCCGTGGGTCTGGGACTGGTCGCGGTCTGGGTAGTGTGGCTGGACAACCGCGAGCTCAAGCAACTGGCGCGTCTGGAGATGCGCATTGTCTATGCGCCTGAACAATGCCCGGCGGATCGTCCGCTGCAACTGAAAATGAAAAACGGCAACGACGTGCCGCTGACCGAATTACGCTGGCGCATCGCAGCCTACGCGCCCGGCGACACGGTCAATCTGGCCGACAACCAATACACCGCCCCGCGCTATCGCGGCCCCGGCGAACTGCAGGCCGGCGGTAACTGGGAAGACTGCCTGCCCATGCCACCGCTGCGCCCCGGTTATCGCCCACAAACCCTGGAGTTTCGCGCCGAGCGTTTGCAGGGCAGTTTCTCCGACTGATCCTTCTCCCCACCCTTTTTTGCACAAGGAATGCGCCATGCCCGTTGCGTTGATTACCGGTTGCTCCAGCGGCATTGGCCGCGCCCTCGCCGATGCATTCAAAGCCGCCGGCTACGAAGTCTGGGCCACGGCGCGCAAAACCGAAGATGTCGCGGCCCTCACCGCTGCCGGGTTCACCGCCATTGCGCTGGACGTCAATGACAACGTGGCGCTGGAACAGCTCGCCGAACGCCTCAACCAGCAACACGGCGGCCTCGATGTGCTGATCAACAACGCCGGTTATGGCGCCATGGGGCCGCTGCTCGACGGCGGCGTGCCGGCCATGCAGCGCCAGTTCGAAACCAACGTGTTCTCGATTGTCGGCGTGACTCGCGCACTGTTCCCGGTACTGCGCCGGGCCAAGGGGCTGGTGGTGAACATCGGCAGTGTCTCAGGCGTGCTGGTGACGCCGTTCGCTGGCGCGTATTGCGCCTCGAAAGCGGCGGTGCATGCGTTGAGCGATGCACTGCGCATGGAACTGGCGCCATTCGGCATTCGCGTGATGGAGGTCCAGCCCGGGGCGATTCAGTCGAGCTTCGCCAAGAACGCAGGGCATGAGGCCGAGCAGTTGATCAACGAGCAGTCGCCTTGGTTTCCCTTGCGTGAGGGGATCCGCGCACGGGCCAAGGCCTCGCAGGACAAGCCGACGCCGGCCAGTGAGTTTGCGGCTGAGTTGCTCAAGGCTGTGCAGCGGGACAAGCCACCACGCTTGATTCGTATCGGTAATGGCAGCCGGGCGTTGCCGTTGCTGGCGATGGTGTTGCCCAAGGGGTTGCTGGAAACGACGTTGATGCGGCGGTTCGGGTTGCGTGGGAAGCTCTGAGACCGGGTTGACGCTTTCGCGAGCAGGCTCGCTCCCACAAGAGAATGCGTTCCAAATGTGGGAGCGAGCCTGCTCGCGAAGGGGCCAGATCAGCCAACACTCAGCCCCAGCCCTTCATGAAATCAATGAACGCCCGCACCTTCAGCGGCAAATGCCGGGTATCCGGGTACAGCGCATACACCCCCTGCTGAGCAAAACGGTAATCGGCCAGCAATCGCACCAATCGCCCCGCCTCCAGATCATCCTGAATCAGCCACTGCGGCAGAATCGCCACGCCTTGCCCGGTCAACGCAAACGCTCGCAGCGTTGCCGAGTTGTCAGCGACGATGGCGGTGGTCCCCGGTTTGGGCTGGTAGACATGCTCAGTACCCGCCGGGTCGGTCACGGGCATTTCCGGGACGCGGCCATGCCCCAGCGTCGGCATTGATTCCAGCATCGCCAACGTGGCAGCCGGGGCAAAGCGCTCGACCAGCGGCGGCGCCGCCACCGCAAACACTTCGAACGTCGACAACTGCACCGCGCGCAGACTGGAGTCGTGCATGCGGCCCAGGCGAATCGCCAGGTCAAAGCGTTCGGAGATCAGATCGGCATGGGTCGAGGACGTCGACAAATGAATGTTCAGTTGCGGCTGTTGCTGACGAAACACCTCCAGCGCCGGCACCACCTGAGCCAAGGCGAATTCCACGGTGGTGGTGATGCGCAACGTGCCCTTGAGTTGCGCATGCTCGGAGCGCGCCTCCTCGATCGCCAATCGCGCTTCGTCGAGGGTGCGCAGACAGCGGCGATAAAAGCGCTCGCCGGCATCGGTCAGGGCCAGTTGCCGGGTGTTGCGCGTGAGCAGCGTGACGCCCAATTCCTCTTCCAGACGCTTGAGGTTGAAGCTCACCACGGCGCGGGTCTGGCCCAAGGTATCGGCGGCGGCCGTCAGTGACCCGGCCTCGACCACGGCTTTGAAGGTGTCAAAACGGTCCAGGCTGACCATCTCCGGTGCACTCCCTGTCAAAATAATTTTGACAAACTAGCAGGCAAACCCGCGTTTTCCTAACGTCCGAACCGCCCTACCCTGCACACCTCATCACAGGGAGGCTGTCATGGCCTATCGCTCGAAAGTCGCGCTGGTGTATTTGTCCGGGTTCGCCCTCGACCTGCTGAACATGTTCGCCGCGAGCATTGCCTACCCGAACATCGCGCGGGAGTTGCACGCCTCGGTGACGCGACTGGCGTGGATCACCAACGCCTACATGCTCGGGCTGACGCTGATCATTCCGCTGAGCGTATGGCTGGCGGCGCGGCTGGGCGAGCGGCGGCTGATTCTCGGCTCGTTGCTGATGTTCGGCATCGCCTCCGGTCTGGTGGCCCAGGCCGGGTCGATTGAAAGCCTGATCGGCTGGCGTCTGCTGCAAGGGCTCGGCGGCGGATTGTTGCTGCCGATCGGGCAGGCCCTGGCGTATCGGCAATTCCCGGCGACGCAGCGGGCACACCTCACTGGTGTGGTGTTGCTGGTTGCGCTGATGGTGCCAGCCCTGTCGCCGGCGGCGGGCGGCCTGATCGTCGAGGCCTTGTCATGGCGCTGGATTTTCTACCTGAACATGCCGCTGGCGCTGCTCGTGTTCGCATTGGGTCTGTTGTGGTTGCAAGCGGATCAACCCACCACCGAGCGTCCGACGCTGGACGTACGCGGCCTGCTGCTGGCGGTGGCAACCCTGAGTCTGTTGTTGATGGCCGTGAGTCTGGCGAGCGCGCCCACGACCCGACATCTTGCGGGCGGCGTGCTGCTGATCGGCGCCATCACCTTATGGCTATACCTGCGTGATGGCTGGCACAAGCCCGACGCGGTGCTCGACCTGCAACTACTCAAGAGTCCGTCGTTGCGCCTGGCAATGCTGATTTATCTGTTTGTGCCCGGGGTGTTTACCGGCACCAACATGATTGCCGTGTTGTACCTGCATGACCTCGGCTTCGGCGCCGCGCAAACCGGTGCGCTGATGCTGTCCTGGGCCGCTGCCTCGGGCGTGGCGATCATGCTCGGCAAACGCAGTTTCAACCGCATCGGCCCCAAACCGTTGCTGATCGCCGGAATGCTTTTGCAATGTCTGGGCATTGTCTTGTTGATGCGCATCGAGCAGCCCGCCGCCGCGCCGCTGATCATCGCCTATGCCTTGATGGGACTGGGCGGCAGCCTGTGCAGCGTGACCGCACAGACCTTGGCGTTTGTCGGCATCGCGCCGGAAAAAATGGGCCACTCCAGCGCGCTGTGGAACATCAATCGCCAGCTCGGTTTCTGTCTTGGCGCCGCGCTGCTCAGTTCGCTGTTGGGCGCATTGGGCAACAACGGATTCAAATACTGTTTTGTCGCGGCTGCCTTGCTCACATTGCTGCCGATGATCGCCGTGCTGCGTTTCGACGCCTCCAAAGTGCTCGCCCTGCTGAGCCCACCTTCCCTTCAGGAAAAATCCACATGATTGACTACAACGAATATTTTGATGAAGTGATCCAGGCCCACCTGGTCATCGAACGCTGGTTTGCCGTGGAGCAGGATCCGGCGGAACTGGCGCGTTTGCTGAGCCGGTTCTCCACGGATTTTTCCATGGTCACGCCGCTGGGCCGGGTGCTGGATATCGAAGCCTTGCGCGGGCTGTTTCAGTCAGCAGGCGGGAAGAAGCCCGGGTTCCGGATCGAGCTCAGTGAGCTGCGCGGGATTGCCCTGCATGCGCATAGCGCGACGTTGAGTTATCGCGAGCAGCAGAGCGATGCGAGCGGGTTGCACACCGATCGCCGGTCGACAGTGGTGTTTGAAAAGAGCGAAGACGGGCGGGTGTTGTGGCGGCATTTGCAGGAGACGTTTTGCGCTGAATGATTACTCGGTATTGGTCTGAAAGACCGGGTTGTTCGCTTCGCGAGCAGGCTCGCTCCCACACTGGATCTGTGACACATCGAAGATCCCCTGTGGGAGCGAGCCTGCTCGCGAATGGCCGCGACGCGGCCTGTCAGTTATCCACAGGCTCTTGTTTCACCACCACCGTGCAAGTAATCCCCGCCGCCAGCAACACCCCCTCCGGCACTTCATCGATGTGAATGCGCACCGGTACCCGCTGCGCCAGACGCACCCAGTTGAATGTCGGGTTGACGTCGGCGATCAGCTCGCGGCTTTCCGGGTTGTCGCGGTCGTAGATGCCGCGGGAAATGCTCTCCACGTGGCCCTTCAACACTTCGCCGCTCATCAGTTGCATGTCGGCTTTGTCACCCACGCGCACATGCGGCAGCTTGGTCTCTTCAAAGAAGCCGTAGACCCAGAACGAGTTCATGTCGACCACGGCCATTTTCGCTTCGCCAATGCGCGCGTAGTCGCCGCGATGCACGTTGAGGTTGGTCACGTAACCGTCCACCGCCGCGCGCACTTCGGTGCGTTTGAGGTTAAGTTCGGCGGCTTCCAGTTGCGCTTGCGCGTGTTGGTAATCGGCCAGCGCGGCGTCGGCGATATTGCTGGCGTCGTCGCGGTTTTCCTTGGAGATCACCAGGTTGTCGAGGTCGGCGCGGCGATGTGCGTTGACTTTGCGCATCTCCCACGTCGACTTGCGCGAAGCGACCAGCGACTGCGCCTGCTTGACCGCGATGCGGTAGTGCTCGGGGTCGATCTGCATCAGCAGGTCGCCCTTCTTCACCAACTGGTTGTCGCGCACCGGCACATCGATGACTTCACCCGTGACATCGGCCGCGACGTTGATGATGTCCGCCCGCACCCGGCCGTCGCGGGTCCACGGGGTGTTCATGTAATGCTCCCACAGGGTCCGGCCAATCCACAGTGCCAGGGCCAGCACCAGCAGGGTCGCGAGCAGGCTGAAAAACTTTTTCATCAGAACGTTCTCAACGGTAGACGGTCAGCGCCATGGCGCCGAACAGACAGGTAAACAGACTCAGGCGCAGCAGCGCCGGGTGCCAGAAAAAGCGGTACAGGTCGAACCCCGAGAGGAACCGGTCCAGCGCCCAGGCCAGCGCCGCAGCGACAAAAAACATTAGGGTCATGGTCGGCATGTACACGCCGTGGAAGGCGATTTCACGAGGCATGGGCAAGTCCTTCGGGCTTGGCGACGGCGTAGGCAGCGAGTGGTGATTGCGGGTCGAGCAACGAGGTGCGGATGAAGTGCAGATAGCTCTTCACCCGACGCAGCGCGGACGTGTCGAAGTGCGGCGCGAACGGCTCGTCGGTCGCGGCGACCCGGCTGATCGCGTGATCGACCGCGACCAGTGCGCGCTCCAGATTGCTCGGGTTCGGTTGCAGAAACAGCCGCACCAGCGCCCGGCCCATCACCCGAATAGCCTGGCGCCACGGCTGCGATTCGGCATACGCCGGGTGCACCGGGAGGATTGCCTGTTCCTTGCGCAACTCGATGATCGCGTGGCCGACTTCAAGCACCACAAACATCCAGCGCAGCAGGTTTTTTTGTACCTTCGGCTGGCCGGCAGCGAGGCCGTATGCCTGATGCAACAGATCGCGGGTACGACTCTCGAAACTCGACGCCAGCCCCTTGAGTTTGCCGCTGATGGCGTAGACCACCTGACCGCGCAAATCCTGCTCCAGGCGCTTCCACAACCAGCGGCTGTTCGGCGGCAGAATGATTGCCCCCGCCGCCGCGCACACCAGCATGCCCATGACCATGGCGATGTAGTCGTTGATGAAGGTGTAGGGGTTGTAGACGGTCAGGTTGTCCGGCACCGAACCTGTGCTGAAGAAGATCAGCAGCCCCAGGCCGACCCCGGCATATTGCGGCCGCGACGTGAGGAACGAACCGAGCACGATCACCGGCGCGAGCATCACGCACAACAGCGGAAAACCGTCGATCCACGGAAAGATGAAAAACATCTCGACGAAGCCGATCAGCGCCCCGAGGAACGTCCCGCAGGCCATCTGGAACGCCATGCGTTTCGGGTTCGGTGTGGCGGCGGACAAACCCACGGTGGCGGCGGCGATCAAGGTCATGGTCGCGCCGCTCGGCCACGCGGTGGCCACCCAATAGCTGCCCAGCACAATCAGGATGAACGACGCGCGGATCCCCGAAGCCGCCGCGGCCCACCAGTTGGTTTGCGGGGTGAACGGCTCGTCCCAGCGCTCACGCTCGTGGCGGTGATCGGCCAGCGAGGCGTGGGTCTGTGCATAACTGTGCAAGTCATCGACGAAGCGATAGAGCAATTCGTAGGCGGTGTGGAAGTCCAGTTGCTCGGCTTCACTCGGAGCGGTTTCCTGGAAAATCCCGCGCAAGGTTCGCACGCGTGTCGGCAGGCCTTCCTTGTACGTCGCCAACGCCGTCGCCAGACGTGCCGCGTCCGGGCTGGTCAAGGCACGGCCACTGAAGCCGTCGAGCACTTCGGCCAAGTCCTGCAGGCCCGGTTTGATCGCGGCCACCACATGTTCTTCGCCGTTGCCGCGCAGGCGCTCGAGCAACTGATGCAGGGCGTTGAAGCGTGTGGTGATGCCCATGAACTCGCTGTTCAAACGGCTGAGGCGACCGTTGCGTCGGCGCATGTGCGGGTCTTCGAAAACGGTGACGCTGCGCAGCCCTTCCAGGCCTACGGCTTCGGCGATGAAGCGCACGTTGCTCGCTTCGAACGACTCGGCCTTGCTGCGCCCGCGCAGGCCATCGGTGACGAACAGCGCGAACACACCGAAGCGCTGATACAGCGCGTTGCGCATGGCTGCGCTGGCGGTTTGCGGCAGGATCGCGGCGCTGATCACGGTCGAGCAGAGAATCCCCAACGAGATCTCCAGCACTCGCCACACGGCGGCCATGAACGCACCGTCCGGATGCGCCAGCGCCGGCAGCCCGACCATCGCCGCGGTGTAGCCCGCCAAGACAAAACCGTAGGCGCGAAAGTTACGGCAGCGCGCCGCCCCCGCCGAACAGATGCCAACCCAGATCGCCAGCGAGCCCAGGAACAATTCGGTGTTCTGCGCGAACAGCGCGATCAGCGTGACCATCATCGCCGACCCGGCCAGAGTGCCGAGAAAGCGATAGAAACTTTTGGCGAACACTTGGCCGCTCTGCGGCTGCATGACGATGAACACGGTGATCATCGCCGTGCGCGGCTGCGGCAGCTCCAGACGCATGGCCAGCCATAGCGTGAGGAACGCGGCGAGCAATACCTTGAAGATGTAGACCCAGGTCACGCCATCACTGCGCGCCCAGTCAAAGAAGCCACGGCGCCATTCCAGGGAGGAGAGCCAGCGTAGAGGTGCGGGCAAGGGAGTCATTAAATCTTGCTCAATGATTGAGGACTGAAGAGTTATCTGTGGCAAACATCAATTTTTGTGGTGAACACAAACTCTGTGGTGAGGGGATTTATCCCCGATGGGTTGCACAGCAGCCCCAAGAAAAGCCAATGCGGTGTGCCAAGCAGAACCGGTTTGCAGGTTTTGGGGCTGCTCCGCAGCCCATCGGGGATAAATCCCCTCACCACAAAGGTTTTGTGTAGTGGATTGTGTGTTCACCGCAACAGGGTCGGGGTTTTCGGGGCTGCTGTTTGCTCGGCAGTCGGCACGTCATTGCCCGCCCCGAGGCCGCCGCCCAGCGCCGTCACCAGCTCGGCATGCGCACTCAAGCGCGCCGCCTGCACCTGCTGCTGCACCTGCTGTTGCTTGAACAGCAAGGTCTGCGCATTGAGCACGTTGAGGTAATCAGTGAGGCCACGCTGATAAGCGATCATCGCGATGTCGTAGGTCTTCTGCGCAGTGGCCACGGATTCGGCGGCGAAGGCTTGCTGCTTGTCCATCGACTCGCGGCGAATCAACTGGTCGGAGATGTTCTTCAGCGCATTGACCAGCGTCTGGTTGTAATGCGCCACGGCGATGTCATACCCGGCGGACGCTTCGCCCAGCTCACTGCGCAAACGCCCACCGTCGAAGATCGGCAAGGAGATCGCCGGGCCGACGTTGTAGTTGAGCTTCTTGCCAGTCAAAAACTCCAGCGCCCCGCCGCCGGTGGCCATGTAGCCGAGGCTGCCAACCAGATCGACGTTGGGATAGAAACCGGCATGCGCAACATCAATACCGCGCGCCTGCGCCGCGACCTGCCAGCGACTGGCGACCACGTCCGGGCGTTGACCGAGCAACTCGGCGGGCAATGCCGACGGCAGTTTCAACGCAGCCCCCAGCGCCAACGTCGGCCGCTGCAACTGCGCACCGTCGCCCGGGCCTTTGCCCGCCAACGCGGCGATCTGGTTGCGGCTCAGGGCGATGGCTTCGTCGAGCGCATCCAGTTGCCGATGGGTTTCCGGCAACGGTGTTTCGGCCTGACTGACTTCGAAGTGCGTACCGATCCCGCCATCCAGACGCTTCTGCGCCAGATCCAGAATCTGCTGTTGCTGCTTGAGGGTCGCGGCGACGATATCGCGCTGGGCATAGTGCAGCGACAGCTCGATGTAGGCGCGCACGATATTGTTCTGCAATTCCAGCTGCGCCAGCCGCGCTTCGGCGGCGCTCATGTGCGCCAGATCCACCGCGCGTTCGCTGGCATTGCTTTCACGCCCCCAGAGGCCGAGGGCGTAGCTGAAACCCAGCGCGGCGTTGTTGTCCCAGGTGGTGGTGTTGGCCAGCTCGCCCGGGCCGTAGAACTGGTCGGTCGGCCAATTGTGGCGCTTGAGCGTCGACTCGCCATTGATCTGCAACGACTCGGCCGCTTCGGCGACACCGGCCAGCGCCTTGGCCTGACGCACCCGCGCCGCGGCCATGGCCATGCTCGGACTGCCCTGCACGGCGAGGTCGATCCAGCGATTGAGTTGCGGGTCGCCGTAGGCTTGCCACCATTGTGCGGTGGGCCAATTGGCGTCTTTGGCGGCGTGGGCAATCGCGTCGTCGGTGGCCAGGGTATTGGCCTCCAGTGCCTTGCCCTGCGGGGCAATTCCTCCGGTACCGATGCAGCCGCCAAGACCCAAAGTAAAAGCCAGAACACTGAGCGGCAAAAGCGCTCTGTTGATGCGACGCGGCACAGCTGCGAATTCCTGAAAGAGGATAAGGCGGGACGTGTTCCCTTCTGTAGGAGCTGCCGAAGGCTGCGATCTTTGATCCTGATTCCCTTAAAACAGAATCAAAAGATCGCAGCCTTCGGCAGCTCCTACAGGGAACGGCGCAATTCTAGGTGGACGCCTTGGTGGCGATAAGCTGGGATTCCTGTGAATCTTTGTTACCGTTAACGAGATAATCCCTTGGTCGGGGGTCTCAGCCCCTGAAACTTCGTGTCACAATTTGCCATCTCCCTTGAGAGCACCCCATGGACACATTGCAAAACATGCGCGCCTTCAGTTGCGTGGCCGAAGCCGGCAGCTTCACCGCTGCCGCCGTGCAACTCGACACCACCACGGCCAACGTCTCGCGCGCGGTCTCCAACCTGGAAGCCCACCTGCAAACCCGCCTGCTCAATCGCACGACCCGGCGCATCGCCCTGACCGAGGCCGGCAAGCGCTACCTGCTGCGCTGCGAACAGATCCTGGCCTATGTCGAAGAAGCCGAAGCCGAGGCCAGCGAAGCCCACGCGCGCCCCGCCGGCCAACTGAAAGTGCACACCATGACCGGTATCGGCCAGCACTTCGTGATCGACGCCATCGCCCGCTACCGCAAGACCCACCCGGACGTGACCTTCGACCTGACCATGGCCAACCGCGTGCCGGACCTGCTCGACGAGGGCTACGATGTGTCCATCGTGCTGGCCAGCGAACTGCCGGACTCGGGCTTCGTCTCGCAACGCCTGGGCATCACCTACAGCATCGTCTGCGCCTCCCCGGCCTACGTGAAAGCCAACGGCTGCGCGCAAAAACCCAGCGACCTGCTGAACCACGCCTGCCTGCGCCTCGTCAGCCCGGTGATCCCCCTGGAAAAATGGGCCTTCAACGGCCCCGATGGCCAGGAAATGGTCACCATCAACAGCTCGCCCTTCCTGGTGAACTCCGCCGACGCGATGAAGGCCGCGATAATCAGCGGCATGGGCGTCGGTGTCCTGCCGGTCTACGCCGCCATCGAAGGCCTGCGCAACGGCACACTGGTGCGGATGATGCCCAACTACCGCTCGCAGGAACTCAACCTGTACGCGATCTACCCGTCGCGGCAATACCTGGATGCGAAGATCAAGACCTGGGTCGAGTATTTGCGCGGGTCACTGCCGGAAATCCTTGCCGCGCACCAGGCAGAACTGGCCGCCTACGAACTCAGCGGCAGCCTCGCCGGCGCCCGCGTCGCCACCTGACTTAAACACACCGCCAAACCTGTAGGAGCTGCCGCAGGCTGCGATCTTTGCCTTTGATGTTTAAAAATCAAAAGATCGCAGCCTGCGGCAGCTCCTACAGAAGCGGTCATTTGAAGGGAGTTTTCCGACAGGTTTTGACGGTTGTGGCTCGGAAGTTGGGTGGATAGGCTGGTTCGGTCGCTGACACATCAGCGACCGGGTCTGGAAAACCCGAAGGGTCAAAGCACATGACATAATGCCGCGCTTCTTCAGCGCCGGTGTTTCAGTTATGGCGGCTGTACGTGGGAGACCCTCGGGTCTGCCGGGTTTGATCCTTTGCCGGTTTTTCCAGCCTGCGTACAGCTGCCACCCACTTCGCCTGGAAACGAAAAGTGGCAGTTCCATTTCGTTAAAAGGATCTTTGCCATGATTAAGCCCTCACCCAATCCGCCCCAAGCGGAAAGCACCTCCCCCTACGAATCCCTCGATTCAAAAAAGCTCCACGACGCCGCCGAACGCGCCCTCGACCACTACCTGAAACCGCCCGCCGCCGCTGTGAGATGCCACAAACCCAGCAGCATGTTCCAGGTCGCCCCCGACATGGACAACGAAAGCCTGCTGGTTCACGCCTGCGAATCACTGGCCTCGGCGAACATCATGACCAGCGACATTGCGGCCTACGTCGACAGCCCGCAGCGACAAACGATACTGGCGATCCAGCAAATCATCATGCTCGCCGAACTGGCGGTGAACCGGGTGCTGGACAACGTGGAAATCAGCCAATCTGCAGCACACAGCTGAGCCATTGTGGGAGAGGGCGAGTCAGTTAGAGACTGGTCGGCTATCAGGCCGCCTTCGCTGGCAAGCCAGCTCCCACAAGGACTGAGTGGATTCAGTTAGAGACTGGTCGGCTGTCAGGCCGCCTTCGCTGGCAAGCCAGCTCCCACAAGGACTGAGTGGATTCAGTTAGAGACTGGTCGGCTGTCAGGCCGCCTTCGCTGGCAAGCCAGCTCCCACAAGGACTGAGTGGATTCAGTTAGAGACTGGTCGGCTGTCAGGCCGCCATCGCTGGCAAGCCAGCTCCCACAAGGACTGAGTGGATTCAGTTAGAGACTGGTCGGCTGTCAGTCCGCCATCGCTGGCAAGCCAGCTCCCACAAGGACTGAGTGGATTCAGTTAGAGACTGGTCGGCTGTCAGTCCGCCATCGCTGGCAAGCCAGCTCCCACAAGGACTGAGTGGATTCAGTTAGAGACTGGTCGGCTGTCAGTCCGCCATCGCTGGCAAGCCAGCTCCCACAAGGACTGAGTGGATTCAGTTAGAGACTGGTCGGCTGTCAGGCCGCCTTCGCGAGCAAGCTCACTCCTACAGAAAAGCAAAGCAGTTCAGGCAGACCGCATGCTTTTCACCACTCAACAGGATGAGCGTTAGCTCGGCTGCAGCTCTTGATCTTGCCGTGCCGGCCCCATCGGCAGGCTGAGTGGAGGGGTTTATCCGGGGGTGGGAGCGCAGCGACCGTTTGGCGAAGCCAAAGGCATCGAGAGGAGGTGCAGCGAAGCAAACCGGAGGCGATGCCCCCGGATGAACCCCGCAACGAAGGAACCCGAGCCTGAGCGAGGGCCGTACGCCGGGGCCCAGCGTTTTGGTTACTTTTGGGCGTCTGCAAAAGTGACTCGCCGTAAGGGCGAAACCGCCAGCCGCAACACCCGAAGCAACGGATAAACACCCAAAACCCCAGGAGCATGGTCGGCCCAGAGGCCGCCAAGACAAGCCAAACCCCACAAAGAAATGTTAGCGTGCTTGGTAATAAAGACAGCCGAGCCCAAGCCCAATGAAAAAAACAGTCCTGGCCTTCAGCCGCATCACCCCGCCCATGATCGAACGCCTCCAGCAAGAGTTCGACGTCATCGTCCCCAACCCGAAGAACGGTGACATCAACGCCCAATTCAACGAAGCCCTGCCCCACGCCCACGGACTGATCGGCGTCGGCCGCAAACTCGGCAAAGCCCAACTCGAAACCGCCACAAAACTCGAAGTGGTCTCCAGCGTCTCCGTCGGCTACGACAACTACGACCTCGATTACTTCAACCAACGCGGAATCATGCTCACCAACACCCCGGACGTGCTCACCGAAAGCACCGCCGACCTCGCCTTCGCCCTGATCATGAGCAGCGCCCGCCGCGTCGCCGAACTCGATGCCTGGACCAAGGCCGGGCAGTGGCAAGCCAGCGTCGGCGCGCCATTGTTCGGCTGCGACGTCCACGGCAAGACCCTGGGCATCGTCGGCATGGGCAACATCGGCGCCGCCGTCGCCCGCCGTGGCCACTTCGGCTTCAACATGCCGATTATCTACAGCGGCAACAGCCGCAAGCCCGAACTGGAACAACAACTCGGCGCACATTTTCGCAGCCTCGACCAGTTGCTCGCCGAAGCCGATTTCGTCTGCCTGGTGGTGCCGCTCAGCGACAAGACCCGCCACCTGATCAGCCATCGCGAACTGGGCCTGATGAAGCCGGGCGCGATCCTGGTCAACATCTCCCGTGGCCCGGTGGTCGACGAGCCGGCGCTGATCGAGGCGCTGCAGAACAATCGCATCCGTGGCGCCGGTCTGGACGTCTACGAAAAAGAACCGCTGGCCGAGTCCCCGCTGTTCCAGTTGAAAAATGCTGTGACATTACCGCACATCGGCTCGGCCACCGGAGAAACCCGCGAAGCCATGGCCAATCGCGCGCTGGCCAACCTGCGCAGCGCCTTGATGGGCGAGCGTCCACAGGATCTGGTGAACCCGCAGGTCTGGCGCGGTTAAACAAAATCGGGCAAGTGCCAAAAGACACTTGCCCGACACGTTATGCACGCACACATACTTTGCAATTCAACCCGACACCAAAACAATAGACCCCGCTATAAACTCTCCCGACATATCGAACCCTCGACAAATGTTATGGAGAACACACTTGAACGCTCTGACCATGGATAAAATTATCCGCTACAGCAAAGTCATACTGATGAGTTACTTCAGTTTTTTTGGCTTGCTGATGATGTTCAGCAATTTCACCGACTACGGTTCAAACTACGAATATGTCGCGCACGTCCTGAGCATGGACACGACCGAACACAACGCCAACCTGCGCTACCGCGCCATCACCTCGCCAATGCTGCACCACCGTATATATTGGCTGATCATTACCCTGGAAGTCACTTTCAGCGCATTTTGCATGTTGGGTGTCTATCAATTACTCAAGAACATCAACGGCTCCAGCGAGGAATTCCATGAAGCCAAGAAGTTTTCGATCATTGGTCTTTTAATCGCTGTTTTCATTTACTACGTATGCTTTCAAGTTGTCGGTGTCGAATGGTTCGACATGGACACTTCGAAAGTCTGGAACGCCAAGGATTGGGCCCGACATATTGTCGACTTTATCTTGCCGCTGATGATTTACATCGTGATAAAAGTCGAGCGCTGAACATCAGCGCTCGTACAGTTACAGGCTCAAGCCAACTTGCCCTGACGGGGCAATGCCACGGCACGAGGTTTACGAAACACCAAGACGTTGCCAAGCATGACCAACACCAGGCCGAGCAGCGCCGGAGCAGTCCACTGGTAGCCTTCGGCAAACGCCGAAACGTTCAGCGCCACCACCGGGAACAGCACCGTGCAATAGGCCGCGCGCTCCGGGCCCATGCGCCCGACCAGCGTCAGGTAGGCAGTGAAGCCAATCACTGAACCCGGGATCACCAGATACAACAGCGCGCCGACGTAACGTGGCGACCAGTCCATGTCGAACGCAATACCTTTGACCAGGCACCACACCGACAACATCGCCGCCCCGTAGGCCATGCCCCAGGCATTGGTGGTCAACGGTTTCAGACCGGCCTTCTGCTGCAGACTCGACAGCATGTTGCCCGCCGAGAAACACAGCGTGCCGCACAGGGCCAACGCCAGACCGAGCAAGGTCTGCGGACTGGCTTGATGGCCGGACAGTTCCGGCCAGAACAACATTCCCAGACCGAACAAACCGAGCGCGCCCCCCATCAACACATTGCGCGCAATGCGCTGGCCGAAGAACACCCGCGCATTGAGCGCGTTCCACAAGGTGGCGGTGGAAAACACCACCGCCACCAGACCGCTGGGAATCCACTGGCTGGCCGTCAGAAAGCACATGAAGTTGACGCAGAACAGGCACAGACCCTGCGCCACGCAGATCAGATGCCCACGCCGATTCATCGGTTGCAGCCGCCGACTGAGCAGCAACAACACAAACAGCACCAGCGCGGCGAGGCCGAAGCGATAGACGATCGACACCGGAATGGCCACCACCCCCAATTGCCATTTCAGGGCAATCCAGGTGGTGCCCCAGATCAGCACAGTCAGCAGATACAGCGAAAGGTTCATGGCGAGACTCCTGAGGACACCGGACCTCTGTGGCGAGCGGACTTGCTCGCGCCGGGCTGCGCAGCAGCCCCGTTCATGAGTGCTGCGCACTCGGCGGGAGCGAGCTCTCTCGCCACAGGGTTGTGTTGTATGGAGATTCAGGGTGCGGCAGCCAGGATCGGGGCGCTTGCAGATTCTTGCGCTTTTGTCGCCCGGCAGGCTGGCAGCGCGACGTCTACGGAGTAGGATGCAAGGCGTTGGAGAGAACCGCACATGGCCGCTATTGATACCCTGCAAGTCTTTCAAGCCCTCAACCGCTCGCCGAACGCACGCCTTGTGCACAGCGCCGAGCTCGGTGACGGCTTGTCTGCGGCCCTGTGGACCAACCACCACGATGCCCAGGAATACGAAGCGCCGAGCCACCACACGCTGTCCTGCTACATCGCCGGTGGCACCGGCACCTTTCGGCGCGGGCAGCCGGGGCACAAGGGCGGGCCGGACAAGTTGTGCATCCTGCCCGCCGATCACCAATCCGGCTGGGTGATCAACGGTGACATTCGCCTCGCTCACCTGTATTTCAGTGCTGAGCAATTTGCGTTGGGCTGCGTCACCTTGCTCGATCGCGAGCCGCGAGAAATGCAGTTGCGCGAGCAGACTTTTCTCGAAGATCCGCTACAGGCACAGCGCTTTCGGCAATTGCTCACGCTGAACTGGGACGAGCCGGCCGAACGTTTGCTGACCAGCAGCCTCGCTCACGAATTGATCAGCCACACCCTGCTCAGCCAGGTCGGCGCGCGCCAGGATTTGCGCCTCAAGGGCGGACTGGCGCCCCACCAGCGCCGGCAGCTGGTGGAGTTCATCGACAGCCAATTGGCCGAACCGATCAGCCTCGGGCAACTGGCCGGTCTGTGTGCGTTGTCGGAATACCACTTTGCGCGGATGTTTCGCGTGAGCTTCGGCTTGCCGCCGCATCAGTACGTGCTGGCGCGACGCATGAGCCGGGCGCGGGAGTTGTTGCGCTGCACGGCGTTGCCGCTGGGAGAGATTGCGCTGGCATGCGGGTTTGCCAGCGCCAGTCATTTCACCAACCGGTTTCGCCAGGTGTTGGGTGGGACGCCGGGGGAATATCGGCAGGCGTTTTTGCGTTAGAGCCAGATCAAAAGATCGCAGCCTTCGGCAGCTCCTACAGTAGGAATGCGTTTCCCCTGCAGGAGCTGCCGCAGGCTGCGATCTTTTGCTGTTTTCGGATCAGAACTCCAGCGTGCTGGAGAGCGAAATCTGCCGCGAATCGCCCATCGATACAAAGAACCGGCTCGCCGCCGAGGTGTAGTAGGTGCGGTCGAACAGGTTCTTCACGTTGAGCTGGAACTTGACCTTCTGCCCTTCGAGTCGGGTGTCGTAAGTGGCGAACGCATCGGCCACGGTGTAGCTCGGCAGGTCGAAATCATTCACCGCGTTGCCCGCACGCTCACCAACATACCGCGCCCCGGCACCGACCCGCAGTTGGTCGCCACCGATCACGCTACCGAAGTCATACACCGCTGACAATGAGCCGCTGTTTTTCGCCACGTTCTGCAGGCGATTGCCTTTGTAGTCCGGGTCTTCGGTGACCTCGGCATCGGTGTAGGCATAGGCGCCGATCAGGCTCCAACGGTCAGTCAGTTGACCGGTCAGGTCCAGTTCCAGACCTCGGGAACGCACTTCGCCAGCCGCGCTGTAAATGGTGGTCGGGCCTTCAGAATTGGAGACCAGCACGTTGCGCTTCTTGATGTCGAACAGTGCGATGTTGCCGGTGATTCGTCCTGGTATATCCAGCCGCGCCCCCAGTTCCCACGACTTGGCTTCTTCCGGCGCGATACTGCCGTCGAGCACGGTGCTGCTGCCGCTGAGCGGGGCGATGGTCGAGTTGGGTTTGAACGATTCGGTGTAGCTGCCGTAGAACGACAACTCGTCGGTGTAGCGATACACCAGACCGGCGCGCGGCACGAACTTCTGCCCGTTGCTGTCGGTGTTGGCCTTGAACGGCACGCCTTTGCCGGCGTACTGGTCGTACTCCTGAAAGCGTCCACCGGCGACCAGAATCCATTGGTCATTGAGGTGAATGGAGTCCTGCAGAAACACCGAATCGCTGCGCAGCAGATCGGTCTGCGCGCTGTCCGCCGGGCTGACCGTGGTGCCTTCGACTTCACGGCCATACACCGGATTGACGTAGCTGAAGGTGCTCAGGCTTTTCTGGCGGATCAGGTCGGCACGGTAGATTTTGCGGTACTCGTCGTCGACGCCGAACACCAGATCATGTTGCATGCCCAGCAGGTTGACCTTGCCCTCAAGGCTGGCGGTGGTGAAGCGGTCGGTGCTGATCGCGCCTCGCGTGCCGTCCATGCTGCGCGT
This sequence comes from Pseudomonas sp. m6p, assembly GCF_055760375.1. NCBI lineage: Bacteria > Pseudomonadati > Pseudomonadota > Gammaproteobacteria > Pseudomonadales > Pseudomonadaceae > Pseudomonas > Pseudomonas sp. m6p. The sequence continues at coordinate 254,333 of NZ_CM147084.1, read as the reverse complement.
CAGCGTGCCTTTTTTGGTGTCGATGGCGGTCACGCGCACCTGGCTGGCGTCGTAGGTTTCGCGGTTCCAGCTGTAACCGAAGTGGGCTTTCCAGTCGTCGTTGAGTTCGTGGTCGGCCTCGAAATGGTAGAGGTCCGAGCGGCCTTCCATGTCGTTGAACGGCTCGTCCAGACGCTCGTTGCGCGAGATGTCCAGCGGGTGGTTGGTGCGCGGATCGATCACCGTGCCCCGGTCGAACGGCGTGAGGAACTCGCGATGCTCGTAGCCGAACGACAGCTGGGTGCGCTCGCCAAACCAGGCCAGCGAAGGCGCGATCAGCGTCTCGCGATGGGTGCCGTAGTTGCGCCAGTAATCTTCGTCTTCATGGTCCAGCACCAGCCGGTAGGCCAGCCCGGATTCACCCAGTGCCCCGGTGCTGTCGAAGGTGCCGCCGCTGCCATTCTTGCCGTCGCCGTAGCTCGAACCGCGCAGGGTCAGCGCGTTGTATTGGGTCAATTCCGGCTTTTTGCTGACCAGGTTGACCACCCCGCCCGGGTCCTGAATGCCGTAGAGCAACGAGGCCGGGCCCTTGAGCACTTCGACCCGATCGACCGTCGCGTTCATGCCACGGCCCTGCACGATCGGCATCCCGTCGCGCATGATCGAGCCATTGCGGTTGTCGCCGAAGCCGCGGGTCATCACCGAGTCCTGGGTGCTGCCCAAGGTGTTGCCCTGGGTGATGCCGCTGACATTGGCCAGCGCATCGTCGAGATTGCGCGGGGCCTGATCGCGGATCACCTGGGCCGGGATCACGTTGACGGTCTGCGGGATTTCCTGCAGCGACGCCGAGGAGCGCATCACCGAACTGGTCTGCGGCGGCTGGTAGCTCATCGACTCGTCGCGGGACGAGGTGATGGTGGTGGCGCCGAGGTTGAGCGCACCGGCGGTGGGCTGCGGTTCCAGCGCCAGGGTGTGGCTGTCGGTACGGCGGAAGGTCATGCCCGAACCACTGAGCAGGCGTTGCAGCGCTTGTTCGGCGCTCATCTGGCCGCTGACGGCCGGGGCGTTAATGCCGTACGGCGCCTCATCGGTGTAAACCACGCTCTGCCCGGTGACGCGGCTGAAATCGCTCAGGGCCTGGGGCAGCGGTTTGGCGCTCAGGGAAAAATTGAACTGCTTCTGCGCGGGGCTGCTGACGGCTTCAGCGGCGAGTGCAACGCTCATCGGCAACAGCGCCAATGCTGAAAAACTCAATGCCGAAACGCCCAACCACTGTTTGACCGAACCCGATTTTGCCCTGGACTTCATTGCTCAATGACCTGTGTAGAACCGCTACGGATGCGAATGACTCGCAGTTTCAGTCACTACACGGATGGGGCTGTGGTTTACCTCACCACAAATCTGAAAATATTTCTGAAGATCAAAAGATCGCAGCCTGCGGCAGCTCCAACAGGTGATCGCGTGTACCTGTAGGAGCTGCCGCAGGCTGCGATCTTTTGACGTTGAATCAGCGCAAAATAATCAGATGCCCCAACACCTGACGCTGCTCAAACCCCATCACCCCTTGCAGCGAACTCAAAACAGCCTGCGGATCCTCGCTCGGAAAACTGCCGCTGACCTTGCGCGCAGCCAACTCATCGTTGAGTACAACAATCCGCCCTGGGTAATAGCGACGCAAATCCTGCACCACATCGGCCAGCGACGCCTTGTAGTACGTCAGCCAGCCCTGCCGCCAGGCCAGTTGTGCTTCGCTGTCCACGGCGTGCAGTTTTTCTGCGCGGCCTTGTCCGTACGCCACTTGCTGGCCAGCCGTCAGAATCTGCTGTTGCGCATTGCGATCCGCCGTCACGCCAACGCGCCCGGACAACACCGTGACCTGCGCGCCCTGCGGTTGCAGACGGACTTCGAACTGCGTACCGAGGACCCGCGCCTGGCCTTTCTCGGCCTCGACCACAAAGGGATCACCGGTGTGCGTCACATTGAAAAAACCCGCGCCACGCCGCAACTGCACATGCCGCTCACCTCGACTGAAATCCACGGCAATAGCGCTGTCAGCGTCCAGCGTGACTTGCGAATTATCGGCCAGGGTCACCGTGCGGACTTCCCCCGGTGCCGAAACGTAATCGGCGCCCAGATCATCGATCCAGCGCTGCGGCTGCCAACCCGTGCCAAGGCTGAGCATCAGCATCAGACACGCGGCCATCGCCAGCGCGCCCGACCAGCGCAGCAGCGTTGAACGACGCGGACGCTCCATTGCATTGAGGTAGCCCTGCAACGCAAACGCGTCCTCATCGGCCAGGGTGCGCGCCGGACTTTCGCTCAACTCCCACACGACTTGCGCCTGGGCGTAGGCCTCGGCGTGGGCCGGGTCGGCGCGCAGCCACTGGCTGAAGGTCAGTTGATCGCCAGTGCTCGGGCGGTCGTGCAACAGGCTCAGCCAGGCGAGTGCGGCCTGTTCCTGAGCGGGTGTAGGGATGATGCGGTCGGTGGCTTTCACGGTGCTTTCCCTGGCAGGCGTGGCGCGGGTTCGCGCAGGCTGGCCTTGCAGGCCTCAAGGGCGCGCATCATATGTTTTTCCACGGCACTTTGAGACAGGCCCATCGCCTTGGCGATGTCTGCGTACTTGCGACCGTGAATGCGATTGAGCAAAAAAATCTGCCGGGTGCGCTCGGGCAAGGCGCGCAACGCTGCCTCGACATGGCGCAGATCATTGCCCGCTTCAAGCGCGGCCTGCGGTTCGCTGCCGTGGCTGTCCGGCGCATCCGGTTGCCAGCCCTCGTTGACCCGCACCCGCGTGCCTTCGCTGCGCAAATGATCGATGGCGATGTTGCCGGCGCATCGCAACAGGTAGGTGCTGAGCTCTTCGACCTGCACCAGCGGCCTGCGCCAGAACCGCAGGAACAGGTCCTGCACCAGATCCGCCGCCGTGGCCCGGCAACCAACGCGTCGGTTGACCAGCGCTTCCATTTGCGAGCGCTGCGACAGGAACACCTGGAGAAAATGCGCACGCGCGCCGTGCGGCTCGTCGTCGCGGGACTCCGGAGGATGACCGATCAGCATGTCAGCCCTGCGCCCAAGCAGCGACCGGACCGGCCAGCAGGCTCAACCCGGCCAGTGCGAGGGCCAGACGTGGGCGATAGGGCAGCAACAACACCAACGCCAAGGCGCTGAGCATGAGGACCGCAAACCAGTCGACCAGACCGAAACTCCAGCCGTTCGCCCCGACAGCTGCCCAAAGCGACAGCCCGAGCAACAGCCACCCGGCGAGTTTCAGAACCCGTGCACGTCGGGCCGAGGGTTTGTTGCCAAGCAGCTCATCGTGGTGCCGTGGCATCGACAGACACAACGCGCTGAACCCGGCATAGCACAGCAATAACGCCAGCAACATCAGCTCACCTCCTGTTCAAGCGTGATCGGCCGCGGCTTTTCGCGGGGAGTTTTTTTCACGCTGACGGCGCTGCCGGCACGCTGCATTTTCCAGGCGGCCCAACCGAGGAACAGGCCTGCGCCCAAACAAGTCAGATCGAAACCCGCCAGCGTCCAGTCGCCTTGCGCCAGCGTTACGCCGAGACTCCATGGCGTGGCCAGATTGATCAGTGGCACCGCGATAAACAGCACGCCAGCCAGCCCCAGCTGTTCGACCCAGGCCGTTCGCCCCTTGCGCAGCAGCGCATGCACCACGCTCAAGGCCCAGGCGATAAAAAACGCATTCACTTCTTGATCGGCGCGCCCGGCCAGATCCGCCGGCAACAGGCGATTGGCCAAAAAGAACACCGCCACCGCCGCTGTCAGCCCGGCCATGCTGGCAATGTTCAGCACCTCCACCACGCGCAATTCGAACGGCATCACGCCGCTTTTGGCATGTTTGAGCTGGCGCTTGCCGAGCCAGATCACCAGCCCGGTGCCGATCATAGCGGTACTCGCCAGACCGCAGATGAAGTACAGCCAACGCAGGATCGGACCGGCGAAATGACCGATGTGCAAACCGTAGAAACCACTGGCGATCGTCATCGGCAGCGGCTTGTCGGGCGTGGCGCCGAGCATCTGCCGGGTGACGCCGTTGAAGGTCAGGTTGCTGGCGTACTCATAGGCGATCCGGTCGGAACTCGCGCGCGACAGCTGCACCGTGACATTGGCGTCGCCGGGGTTGATGACGCTGACTCGCGCCGTATGCCCCCCCGCCCACTGCTCGCTCGCCCGTACCAAAAAGGGTGCCAGCGGTGGCAGCGAACTCGCTTGAGCGGCGCGTTGCGGGGTTGGCGTTTCGGGAAACATGTCTTGGTAAAACGCTTCGCGATCAGTGCCGTAGGACGCCAGAATGCTGGCCGGCATGACCATCGCCATGAAAATCACCAGGCTGCTGTAAGTGATCATCAGATGAAACGGCAGCACCAGCACGCCGACCGCATTATGCCCGTCGAGCCATGAACGCTGGCCTTTGCGCGGGCGAAAGGTGAAGAAGTCTTTGAAGATTTTCTTGTGGGTGATGATGCCGGTGATCAGCGCAATGAACATTACCATCGCGGCCGCCGTCGCCAGCCAGCGGCCCCACGGATAAGGCATTTGCAGCTGGAAATGGAAGCGGTAGAAGAACTCGCCGCCCCGGCTGTCCCGGGCCTGTATTTCTGCACCGGTCTGCGCATCGAGTGTTTTTTGCGTGAAGCTTCCACGTTTGCCGGCTTCGGCCGGTGTGTCTTGCCAGCGCACAATCAACGCAGGATCACGGGCATTCGGCAAATCAATCAACCAACGCGAAGCAGCCGGCGCGTGCTGCTGCAGATAGCCTTGCGCCAGGCTCAGGCTGTTCGCTGAATCGATGGCGTGCACGGGAATTTCCGGCTGCATCCAGTGGCTGATTTCAGCCTTGAAATAGGCCAGCGTTCCGGTCAGGAAAATCGCAAACAGCAGCCAGCCAAACACCAGTCCCGTCCAGGTATGCAGCCAGGCCATCGACTGACGAAAGCCCTCCTTCATGCGTAGCCCAAGCCCCGCGCGGCGCCGGACACTGTCGCCAGAATCACGCTGGGCACCAGCAGACCGACCCACGCCGACCACGCCGTGCGACAGGCGAAACACCAGAGCGCCGCGACCAGATAAACCAGAAAGGAAATGGTCATGCCGGTCACCACCGCTTCTGCACGACTTAACGGTAGCCACAGCGTCAGGGCGACACTGGCCAGCGCCGCAACCAGATAGCCGCCGAACACCGCCGCCAGCACCCGCGAGGTGATGGCCAGACGATAGGACATGGAAAGTGAGGCGAGTTTGCCTTTCATGTTTCGACCCTGAAACGAAAAAACGTCCAGCCGATAAAGCCGAACCAACAGGCGAACAATATTAATGATAAATATTCTCATACGCAAAAGCATCTGATTGCCGGGCAGCGCTACACACCCCTACAATGCGAACAGTTCTTGTTCTCTAACGCATCGATCATGCGCCCGGAGTAATTCCCTTGTCGTCCGCCCATCCCGTCGAATCGCTTTACCACGACCACCACAGCTGGCTCACCGGCTGGTTGCGGCGCAGACTCGGCTGCCCGGACAGCGCCGCAGATCTGGCCCAGGACACCTTCATTCGCGTGCTCAGCGCCCGCGAACCTGCAGCGATCATCGAACCGCGCGCCTTTCTCACTACCCTCGCCAAACGCGTGCTGTTCAATCATTACCGTCGCCAGGACCTGGAACGCGCCTATCTCGAGTCCCTGGCGCAGATGCCGGAAATGGTTGCGCCATCGGAAGAAGACAAAGCGATCATCCTGCAAACCCTGATCGAGCTGGACCAGTTGCTCGATGGCTTGCCGCGCTTGGTCAAACGCGCCTTTTTGCTGGCGCAGGTCGATGGCCTGACTTATCCGCAAATCGCCGCCGAGCTGGGCATCTCCGTAGCCACGGTCAAGCGTCACTTGCAAAAAGCCGCCCTGCGCTGCTATTTCGCTTTATGAACCGCGCTCCGGATTTCTCTGCGCAAGTGGCCGAGCAGGCCGTGCACTGGTTGATGGAAATGCAGCAGGGGTCGCTCTCCCCGCGCCAGCAACAAGCCTGGCAACAATGGCTGGACGCCCACAGCGAACACCGTCGCGCGTGGGAGCACATGCAGCGGGTCAACCAGCGCTTGCGCGGTGTATCTTCGCCATTGGCCCATGCCGCGTTGAACGGGCCGAAGTCCTCCAGCCGCCGTCAGGCGCTCAAATTGCTCCTGCTTCTCGGTGCCGGTTCCGCCGTCACCTGGGGCATGCGCGAGCACAATCCGCTGCCGACGCTGCTCGCCGATTACCGCAGCCCGTTGGGTCAGCGCCGCAAGGTGGCGCTGGGCACGGGCAGCCAGTTGCAGCTCAATACCGCCAGTGCAGCGGACGTGGACAGCACGCAACGTCTGATCCGTCTGCTGGAAGGCGAGATCCTCCTGAGCACCACGCAAGCGTTCGAAGTGCGCACGGCGCAAGGGCTGTTGAAAACCGCTGCTGCCCGGCTCAACGTCCGGCAATTTGCCGATCGCACGCAGGTGGAGCTATTCGAAGGCCAGGTTGAATTGACCCGCCCCGGGCACGAGCCGGTGTGGCTGCCCATCGCCCGTCAACTGAGCTTCAGCGCCACCTCGATCAGCGAAGCCAAGCCACTGGACGCCAACAGCGGCGCCTGGGCCGACGGCATGTTGATCGCCGCGCACATGCGCCTGGGCGACTTCCTTGAAGAGCTCGGGCGCTACCGACGCGGCCAGTTGCATTGCGATGCGAAAGTGGCCGACTTGCTGATCTCCGGGACCTATCCACTGGACGACAGCGAGCGGATTCTGGATCTGCTGCAAATCAGTCTGCCGGTGAACGTACGGCGGTTTACCCGCTATTGGGTGAGCGTCGAAGCGCGGGCTTAGAGGCAAAATCCAAAGATCGCAGCCTGCGGCAGCTCCTACAGGATGTACATCAAGCCAATGTAGGAGCTGCCGAAGGCTGCGATCTTTTGCTCTCGAAAATAAATGAGCCGTTTTTCAGATCTGGCGTGACAGAGAAGGAAAGCCCCCTTGATTCAACCTTCTCAGGATCAACCTTCATGCACCCCACCCGCCTCACGCCACTGGCCCGCCGCCTGCGCAACCTCGTACTGGGCGCCAGCCTGAGTTTCAGCGTCCTGCCCGCCGCGATGGCCGCCGAAACCAAGGTTTACCACATCGCCCCGGCGTCGCTGGAAAATGCCCTCAACCAGTTTGGTCGTGAAGCCGGCGTCCTGATTTCCTTCGGCTCGCAGATCACCAGCGGCGTGCAAAGTCGTGGCCTGGAAGGCAGCTACACCGCCGCCCAAGGTCTCGAGGCACTGCTCGAAGGCACCGGCCTGCAAGCCCGCGCCGAAGGTAACAACGCGTTCAGCCTGCAACCGGTCGGCGACACCGCGCTGGAGCTGGACGCCTCGAAAGTCGTCGGTGACTGGCTCGGTGACGCGGCGCAGGTCAACGTGTTCGAGCATCCGGGCGCCCGCGACGTGATCCGCCGTGAAGACTTCGAACGCCAAGGCGCGACCCAGGCGCGCGATGTGCTCAACCGCATCCCCGGGGTCAACGCGCCGGAAAACAACGGCACCGGGAGCCACGACATGGCGCTGAACTTTGGCATTCGCGGTCTTAACCCGCGCCTGGCTGCACGTTCGACGGTACTGATGGACGGCATTCCCGTGCCGTTCGCCCCTTACGGCCAGCCACAGTTGTCGTTTGCGCCGATCAGCATGGGCAACATGGACGCGGTGGATGTGGTGCGTGGCGGCGGCGCGGTACGTTACGGCCCGCAAAACGTCGGCGGTGTGGTCAACTTCGTCACCCGTGCCATCCCCGATGAGCCGACGGTCAAGGGTGGGTTCCAGACAGAAACCAGTCCGTCGTCGAGCCATGACGGCTTCAAGACCAGCGCCAATCTGCTGGCCGGCGGCACCCATGCCAACGGTCTGGGCGGCGCGTTGCTGTACTCTGGCACTCGCGGTGGCGACTGGCGTGAACACAGCGACAGCGAGATCGACGACCTGATTCTCAAGGGCAAATACCAGCTCGACGAGGCCAACAGCTTCAACGCCATGGCCCAGTATTACGAAGGCAAGGCCGACATGCCCGGTGGCCTGAGCGTCGCCGATTACGACGCCGACCCGTACCAGTCGACGCGCTTGAAAGACCAGTTCTGGGGTCGCCGGACGATGTTCAACTTTGGCTATCGCTATCAGGAAGATCGCCGCGAATTCACCGCCAACACCTTCTTCACCAAAACCCTGCGTAGCGGTTATCTGGACCAGGGCAGCTTTCTCTCGCTGTCGCCGCGTGAGTATTGGGTACGCGGTTTCGAAACGCGCTTCGCCCAAGGTTTTGATCTCGGCCCGACCAGCCATGAAGTCGGCGTCGGCTACCGCTACATCAACGAGGCCGGCCACGAGTTGCGCTATCGCACGCCGATCAGCAGCAACCAATACCCGACCACCAACAGCCGCAACGACCGCGACACCCGAGGTGGCACTGAAGCCAATGCGTTGTTCGTCGACGATCGCATCGACATCGGCAAATGGACCATCACCCCGGGCGTGCGCTACGAGATGATCGAGTCGCAGCAGACCAACAATCTGACCAACGTCAAATACCAAGGCGACTACAACACCGCGCTGCCGGCACTGAACGTGCTGTATCACCTGACCGACAGCTGGAATCTGTACGCCAACACCGAAGGCTCGTTCGGCAGCGTGCAGTACAGCCAGATGCCTAACCGCGTGAGCAGCGGCGAAGTGAAACCGGAGAAGGCTCGCACCTGGGAACTCGGTACCCGTTACGACAACGGTGCATTGCGCGCGGAGATCGGTGCATTCCTGATCAACTTCGACAACCAGTACGAAAGCAATCAGACCAACGATTCGGTAATTGCCCGTGGCGAGACCCGCCATCAGGGCATTGAGACCAGCGTCAATTACGCGCTGGATGACTTGAGCCCGGCACTGGCCGGTTTCGATGTGTACGCCACTTATGCCTATGTCGACGCGACGATCCGCGAAGACGGGCCGAACAAGGGCAACCGCGTGCCGTTCTCCTCGAAACACAAAGGCACAATTGGCGTCGGCTACACCGAAGGGCCATGGAAGCTCAACTTTGACAGCAGCTTCCAGAGTGACCAGTTCGCCGACAACGCCAACACCTCCAAGGAAAGTGCTGACGGCAGCACCGGCAAGATCCCCGGCTACATGCTGTTCAGCAGCCGCGCCGGTTACGACTTCGGCCCGCAACTGTCGGATCTGAACGTGGCAGTGGGGGTGAAGAACATCTTCAACACGCAGTATTTCACCCGCTCGTTTGACGACAACAACAAGGGCAAGTACGTGGGTGAACCGCGCACGGTGTATGTACAAACGTCTGTAGCTTTCTAAAAGAACTGTGGCGAGGGAGCTTGCTCCCGCTCGGCTGCGAAGCAGCCGTAAATCCTGCTAATGCGGTCTGGCTGTTGAACGCCTTTGCAGGTTTTGGGGCCGCTTCGCAGCCCAGCGGGAGCAAGCTCCCTCGCCACACTGTTCAGCAACACAAACAAAAACGGGCCTGCTTGCGCAGGCCCGTTCTCATGGGGTGGCTTGAAAAATCAGCGCATCAACTGTTGATCGCTGCCTGTTCGTTCTCCAGAAACTCTTCTTCCAGCAGTGCGTCGTTCGCCTTGCTGAATGGCACGATGGCAGCGCGCGGTTTGCCCCGCAGTTTGCCAAACAGGTGCTCCAGCGCATGTTCCAGTTTTTCGGCTGCACCGTCGATCGCCTGTTCCAGCGAATCGGCTTTATGGGTGACGGAAATCGGTTGATGGCCTTTTGGCCGCGCTTCCAGTTGGCAGCGCAAGTCATGGGGACCTGGTTTGTCGCCGTTCTCGTCGCTCAGGTGGACTTCGACACGGGTCAGGTCTTCTTCATAACGGTCGAGCGTGCTCTCAATGGTTGTACGTACCCACTCCTCCAGTCGTTTACTGCTTTGAATATGGTTATCGCTGTTGACTTGGATTTGCATAGTTCATCCCTTATTTCAGCTAGCTCGCGAGAGGCCTTGAATTGAATTTCCTGACCCCTTGGTTACAACAATCGGCCCGACTGACGAACATTTCAACCCCTGAAAAAAGATAAATATTCATTCGCAAAAAAAGCCGGACAACCGAGCAAGTCACTGGTAAGGTCGGGAGTTGGGTTGCCTCGCAACCCTGCAAAATCTGCTCACAATTGCCCGTCGTTCAACGGATGCAAACTGCGGAAAATCCCCGCTTCCTCCACTAGCCAGTCATGCACCGCACGCACGCCCGGATGGCTCAACGCCCCCGGCGCATACAGCAGCACGTAGCGTTTGTGGTTGGGCACCGACAGGCCGAATGGAACAATCAACGTCCCACGCTCCAGCTCATCGTTGAGCAACGTGCGCCGGGCAATCGCCACGCCCATGCCGGCGATCGCCGCTTCGATGGTCAGGTGATTGCGATTGAACGTGTGCCCCCGCCGTACGTCGGCGCCTTCAAAGCCAATCGCATTCAGATAGAACTCCCACTCCGCGTATTCATAACTGCCGCGCCAGGCGGTGATGTCGTGCAACAACGGGAAATGCACCAGATCCGCCGGCCCATGCAGCGGCGGGCGCCCGCGCAACAGGCTCGGCGCGCACACCGGGAAAATCTGCTCATCGAGCAAGGCTGTGGATAACAGCCCCGGGTAGCTGCCGTCGTTCAGGTCAATCGCCAGATCGAAATCGCCCTCGTGCAACGGCACGCTGCTGTCCTCGGCCACCAGCCGCAACTGGATGTCCGGATAGCGCTGTTGCAGTCGCGGCAGACGCGGGGTCAGCCATTTGCTCAGGAACGACGGAATCGAACGCACCCGCAAAATTCCGCTGATCATCCCGGCATCCAGACGACGCAATTCAGCATCGATGCTGCCGTAGGCCTCATTGACGGTGATGGCCAGCCGCTGGCCTTCCGCACTCAACTCGACCCCTCGCGCCCGGCGATGGAAAAGGCGAAAACCAAGACGCTCTTCCAACTGACGAATCTGCTGGCTGACCGCCCCCGGAGTGATGTGCAGCTCTTCCGCGCAACGGGTGAAAGACAGGTGCCGCGCGGCACAGGAAAACACCTGCAGCCAGACGTAGGTCTGGGCGTGCAATTGACGACTCATCGTTTAGTCCTGCTAAAGGCTTTCTTAGGAAGTTTCGTTGGTCACGTAGGACCGAGGTGGGCAGTATCGCCGACATTGCGCTTGTCCTACAAAAAATGGCAGCGATTCCTACTCCATTGCTTGTAAGGGTTTAGCATGGCTATCAGTGTTTTCGATCTATTCAAAGTCGGCATCGGTCCGTCCAGTTCCCACACCGTCGGCCCGATGCGCGCCGCCGCGACCTTCGCTCAGGCGTTGATCGAGCAACGCCTGCTCAACGATGTGCGCCGCGTGGAAATCCGTTTATACGGCTCGTTGTCGGCCACCGGCGTCGGCCACGCCACCGACCGCGCCACCGTCATGGGCCTGATGGGCGAATGGCCGGACAGCATTGATCCGGCGACCATCGACCCACGCATTCAGCAACTGCGCGAAAGCGGCCAGTTGCTTCTGGCGGGTCAGAGAGAAATTTCCTTCAACTGGCAGCACGATCTCCTGCTACTGGACGAAAGCCTGCCCTACCACCCCAACGCCATGTCGCTGACAGCCTTTGGCGAAAGCGCCGAGCTGTTCACGCAAACGTACTACTCGATTGGCGGCGGTTTCATCATCGAAGCGGCGCAAGCCGAGTCCGGTGTGGCGCCGGCCGGCGACGTGGTGTTGCCGTACGATTTTTCCAGCGCCGCCGAACTGCTGAGCCTGTGCAAGCAGCACAACTTGCGCGTGTCGGAGCTGATGATGGCCAACGAACGGGCCTGGCGCAGCGACGCTGAAATCCGTAACGGCCTGCTGCACATCTGGTCGGTGATGCGCGAGTGTGTCGAACAGGGCCTGCGCCACGAAGGCATCCTGCCCGGTGGGCTGAACGTGCCGCGCCGCGCGGCGAAATTGCACCGCAGCCTGCTGGAAATCGGCAAGCCGAATGTCATCAGTTCGACGCTGTCGGCGATGGAGTGGGTCAATCTTTTCGCCCTCGCCGTTAACGAAGAGAACGCTGCCGGCGGGCGCATGGTGACCGCGCCGACCAATGGCGCGGCCGGGATCATTCCGGCGGTGCTGCACTACTACATGAAATTCAACCCGGACGCTTCTGACGATGACGTGGTCGCGTTCTTCATGGGCGCCGCCGCTGTCGGCATTCTGTGTAAGAAAAATGCCTCGATCTCCGGCGCTGAAGTCGGCTGCCAGGGCGAAGTCGGTTCGGCCTGCGCGATGGCCGCGGCGGGCCTCGCTGAAGTGCTGGGTGCAACCCCGGAACAACTGGAGAACGCCGCTGAAATCGGCCTGGAACACAACCTCGGCCTGACCTGCGACCCGGTCGGCGGCCTGGTACAGGTGCCGTGCATCGAGCGCAATGCCATCGCCGCCGTGAAGGCGATCAATGCCACACAAATGGCCCTGCGCGGCGACGGCAAACACTTCATTTCCCTCGACCGGGTGATCCGCACCATGCGCGACACGGGCGCCGACATGCACGACAAATACAAAGAGACTTCACGGGGCGGCCTGGCCGTGAGCTGGGTGGAGTGCTGACGCGCATTCCCTGAGCGCCCCGGCAGGCCGCAGACAGCGGCCTGCCAAACGTGAGCCCGAGCAAAAATAATAACGAGGCAAAAACGATGACCGATGTACGTACACCTGCTGCCGAAAATCCCGCTGTAGATCGCACGCGCAACACCGAAACTGCTCACAAGGGCTGGAGCAAATCCGACACCACCTGGATGCTCGGTCTGTACGGCACCGCGATTGGTGCCGGCACATTGTTCCTGCCTATCAATGCCGGCGTCGGCGGTTTCTGGCCGTTGCTGATTCTGGCGCTGCTGGCCTTCCCGATGACCTTCTTCGCCCACCGAGGCCTGACCCGCTTCGTGCTGTCCGGGCGTTCCGGCGACATCACCGAAGTCGTCGAAGAACACTTCGGTATCGGCGCCGGCAAGCTGATTACCTTGCTGTATTTCTTCGCGATTTTTCCGATCCTGCTGGTGTACAGCGTGGCGCTGACCAACACCCTGAGCAGTTTTCTCGAACACCAGTTGCACATCGCCCCGCCACCACGGGCAATCCTGTCGCTGGTGCTGATCCTCGGCCTGATGGCGATCGTGCGCTGCGGCCAGAACGTGATCGTCAAAGCCATGAGCGTGCTGGTTTACCCGTTCGTCGCCGCGCTGCTGTTACTCGGCCTCAGTTTGATTCCGAACTGGAACGGCGCGTTCTTCGCCAGCGCTCAAGAGCCAATGCCGCTGTCGACGTTCCTCAAGACCCTGTGGCTGGCGATCCCGGTGATGGTGTTCTCGTTCAACCATTCGCCGATCATCTCCGCCTTCGCGGTCGATCAGAAACAGCGTTACGGCGCGGAAGCCGAACGCAAGAGCAGCGGCATCCTCGCCATGGCCCACGGCATGATGGTGGTGACGGTGATGTTCTTCTGCTTCAGTTGCGTACTGGCGCTGTCGCCGGCGGATCTTGCAGCAGCGAAGGCGCAGAACATATCGATCCTGTCGTACCTGGCCAACCACTTCCAGACCCCGGTCATCGCCTACGCCGCACCGCTGATTGCGCTGGTGGCGATCACCAAATCCTTCCTCGGCCACTACATCGGCGCCAGCGAAGGCTTTCAGGGCATGATCGTCAAGAGTTTGCGTGGCCGTGGCAAGGTGATGTCGGCGAGCTGGCTGAACCGTGCGACCGCGCTGTTCATGATCCTCAGTTGCTGGGCCGTGGCCACCTTCAACCCGAGCATCCTCGGCATGATCGAAACCCTTGGCGGGCCGGTGATCGCCTGCCTGTTGTTCCTGATGCCGATGTACGCCATCCGCCGCGTGCCAGCCTTGCGCCAGTACTCGGGACAGGCGTCCAACGTGTTCGTGGTGCTGATCGGCCTGATTGCACTGTCGGCGATCATCTACTCGGTTCTGCCCTGAAACGGGCCACAAATGACAAAGGCGAGCCATGAGCTCGCCTTTTTTATGCCGTATCCATTGTCCAACAATTTTCCCGGCACAGCCCTTGCAATTCCTATGTAGGAGCTGCCGCAGGCTGCGATCTTTTGATCTTTGTGACCGAAGTCAAAACAGCGCAGATCAAAAGATCGCAGCCTTCGGCAGCTCCTACAAAACGCAACAACACAGGCCACGGAATCGCCGATGATCAGGTATTGCGAACCAACCCGATCACGGCCGGTCAACAACTGCACGTTCAATCAGGCGGTGACGCATCATGGACAACCCTTTTCAGATCATTACCGATGCCTTCGCGCCGGACTATCAGATCAACCTGAGCATTCAGGGACTGGACGGCAGCATCATGCTGACCCTGTCCAACAGCGGCCGGATCGTCGCCAAACGGATGATCAGCGCCGAACAGCGCAACGACCCGGTACGGCTTAAGCGGCTGGTGCAAAGCATTCAATTCGGCATTGCCATCGAACAGGGCCACAGTGCTATGGCGATCCTCGAAGCGATGACCAGCGGCGACGGGCTGCCCCCGCCACCGCAGCAGAACAACGGCCAGCCTCGGCCGTCGATGGGCCTTTAAAGCTCGCCCTTCTCGATCTCGGGGTGTTCACCGGAACCGGCGCCGAGTTTGCGTTGCGGTTTTTCGATCTTCACCGACGGAAATTGCGACGAGGCGTAACGCACCACCAGAATCGAGAACGCCAGCAGCAGAATGCCGCCGCACAGGTAGATGATGCCCATGTCCGGCGGGTTGTGGTGCGAGACGTTGGAGATCAGCAGGCGAGTCAGCGCAGTGATCGCCACGTAGATCAGGAAGCGCACCGGCATGTGGTTGGTCTTGAAGTAAATCCCGACCATTGCGCCCAGTTCCAGATAGATGAACAGCAACAGAATGTCATCGATCTTGATGTGGCCTTCTTCGAGCATGCCGAGAAATTCCATCACCGCCGCCCACGCGGTCACCGCACCGATGGCGAACAGCGCCAGGTAGTGGAAGGTCTCGACAAACAGGTTGCCCAGGGACTCGGCCAGTTGATGCACGTTTTGCCGCAATTTCTCGGCCCAGTTGATTTTCACGATGATGTTCCTTAGCCCGATGCGAGCGGATGATGCCGGTTGGACGTGACGGTTTTCCGTATGCGCTGTGCGCCATGCAGAAACGAGGCCACGCATCATGGCGAGCCGGGATGAAACCTGCGCCGTGGCGTTTGGTCGCACCGTTGAACAGGCATCGTCGACAGGAATGATTGTGACGATCCAACTAAAGTTTCTTGATAAGTTCGTTACGCTGAAAAAGCATTAGCTTATAAATGAAATATTGTTAACCGGGTCATTCTGTGAACTCGCGCACACTCCCCGGTAATTCACCAGTTAGTTATCGAATAAATTATTCGTGTAATTATTTCCAGAGCAGGCCCATCAGCGAAGCTTTAACGGCAGCGGCGATTTTGTTTTGGCAACCGAGTTTCTTCAGGCAATGGTTTATATGGAAGTTTACGGTCCTTTTGCTGATGCCGAGGATCACCGAAACATCGTCCGATGACTTTCCGTCAGCGGTCCATTGCAGAATTTCCTTTTCCCTTTGCGACAGTTCTATGGGTACCGGGATTACCGAATCGGCGCCGCGCATCTGCAGGCGCGTCAGGCCCAGATGGGTGATCTGGGCCAGCCATGAAAGCGCTGCCTGCTTGGTTTCGAGTTCCAGTGCGGTGATCGCTTCGCTGCCCCGGGCAAACGTCACCAGCCCTTGAGTTTCGCTGTTCAGCAGCGTCTGCCCCCAACCTTCGCAGATGCCATGAGCATGCGCTTCCTGCCAGAATTCGGGCGCCTGAGCCTTGAGTTCAGCATCCCACAGCACCGGTTTCACGCTGCGCATTGCGCGCATCACGTAAGGGTCGATGTCCAGGTAACGATTGGCGGAATAGGCAGCTTGCCAGGCCGGCGAATAGTTATTGGCGAGAAACAGGCAAGGTTTGGTGATGGGGAAAAGCCTGCGTGAACCATAGGCCACATAATCAAACTCCAACTGCCTGGCAACGGTCTTGATATTGTCGAACAACAACTCGACATCCGTTGCAGACATGGCGTTTTCCAACAGTTCAGCCTGCCAATATGACATAGAGATTCCTTTCCCACAGTTATTGCTGTCGGCCTCTTGCCAACATGCCTAGCATATTTCCAAATGTTTCCGCTAGCTGTCAAGGGTGACAGGTAGTCTGCGAGCGCAGTGTGCACTTTAATCGCCACCCAACCAATCACTAAACGGAATCTGTGATGGATTATTTGTCAGGACGTTATGACCAGTTGACGACAGTAAAGCGTCAACGCTTGGCTCAATATCGCTATCAGGTCTTTGTCGAACGCCTCGGCTGGCAATTATCAACACCGGACGATTTCGAGTTTGATCAGTTCGACCACAGCGGCACCCATTACATTGTTGCGCAAGAAGAAGACGGCAACATCAAAGGTTGCGCACGCCTGTTGCCGACCACCCAGCCGTATTTGCTGAGTGAGGTGTTCACCGCGTTGCTCGGTGACCAGCCTGCACCGTGCGGCGATGACATCTGGGAGCTGTCACGCTTCACCTCACTGGACCTCGATGCCGAGGGCGGCAAAAACGAACAAGTGATGTCCGACGAAAATACCGTCGGCCTGTTCATGGCCACGCTCGAGTACGCCCGAACCTGCGGCGTTTCACATCTGGTGTCGGTGTCCCCGGTTGCCATCGGCCGCCTGCTCAAACGCGGCGGTATTGACTACAAATGGCTGGCGCCGCCTCAGGTCCTGGACAACCGAACCCTCGGCGCCTGCTACATCACGGTGCAGTAAAACTGCCCGACACGCGATAACAAAAAAACACATCAACTGAAGCTGCTGACACGCGTCGAGCAGCACCTTTCGGTGTGGGTCGATTTCACGCCATGGATAGCAACTGCCTTAAACCAACGTTCAACACAGAGGGATGATCATGATCGACATGCACAGGAAAGTTGCCAAAGACATCGTCCACAAGGGCCACGATGACGATGTGCTGATTTACGACGCTCACCACTTGCTGCCGGCCTGGCTGCCTGCGGCCATCGTGCAACGGGCGAACCTTGATCCGATGGATCTGGAGGTTATCAATCAGGCCTATCGGTTGGACAGCGAGCGACTGGTGCTGCGTTCACTGCCAACCATCATCGACCTGCAGGCGCTCGAAGAGGCGGGCCTGTCGGACTGTCTGCCGGAGCTGCTGACGAATTACGAAAAGACCACCGACCACCTGATCCTCAGCGGCGTCTGGGTGTTGGAAAGCACCGAAGCCAAACTGGCGCGACTGCCCGGTTGCGGCAATGGCCTGAGCCTCGATCAGCGCCGACAGGTGCATGACGTCCTGAAAACCCTGGACGGTTGCCCGCAACAGGGCCTGCTGTATTTCACCCTGTTCAACGACACCGCCAATTACTTTTTCTACCGCAAGCACCACGAGCACGTCCCGGGCCTGATGCTGATCGAAGCGGCACGCCAGGCCATGTACGCGCAGTTCTACGAGCACAGCGGTTACGCCCGCGGCGAGGTGTCGATTTCCATCGTTGATCTGCTGTCGAGTTTTCCCCGTTACACCGAGTCTTCGTTTCAGGTGGATGTGCTGGTCGGCGACTACGAGGGCATGGCCCAGCCACGGGCGCGCAAGGTCGACAAGCGTGCGCGCTTCTTTCAGCGCGGCGAACTGGTGGCCGACATTCGCCTGCATGGCGAAGTGATCAAGATGCCGGTGTTCAAGCGAATGCGGAATATCAACATCGACCCGGCCTGCTGGTTCCGCCCGCTCAAGGGCATACGCCATGAAGTGCTGGTGCGCCTGGATTCCGGTCGTCACCTCTCCGCCCGTCTGGAGCTGCTGTCGATGGCCGGGCTGCAAGTGCAATGCGACAGTCCGCTTGACGCCTCCGAGCGCGGACACGTCTACCTGTACCTGGAAAACGAAGGGATGCTCAGCCTGCCATTGCAATCGCTGCACGCCAGCGACGCGACAAAGGCCGGCACGCTCAAACTGCACCTGGCAGAGCTGGATTCGCCGTTGCGCTTCAAGTGGCGCGAGGTGCTCAAACAATTCGCTTACTTCTCCCACGAAGAAACCGCCCCGGCCCCGGCGCCCGCTCTCGGACAACCGGTGTGGATAACCTTCGATCAGACCACCGCAATGCCCGAACACAGGAAGGAAGCATGATGACGCGCTATCCCCACGTGCTGGAGCCGCTGCGGCTGGCCGGCGGGCTGGAGTTGCGCAATCGGCTGTTCTTCGCGTCGATGGGCGTGGACCTGGCCGATCACAGCGGGTGCGTGACGCCCGCCATGATCGAGTTTTATCAGGGCATCATGGAGGGCGGCTGCTCCATGGCGTTTCTGTGCAACGCCACGGTCTCGCCGCAGTCGCGTCTACAGAGCACCGGGCTCGGCCTGTTCGAGGCGCATCAGGGCGAATCGCTCAGGGCGATGTTCGCCATGGCCGAGCAGGTCAACACGCCGGTGGGTGTGCAACTGCAACATTACGGCGGCCAGGGCACCACCACGCACACCGGGGTTGCCGTGCTGACCCCAAGCGGCGTGCCCTGCCCGCGCGTGTCGAAACTTGATCCGGATTATCGCGTGCGGATCATGGACGAAACCGACATCGCCCTGGTGATCGAGCAGTTCGCCCACTCCGCCTGGCTGGCCTGGACCAACGGCGCACGCCTGGTGCAGTTGCAGGCGTCCAACGGCTACCTGCTGAGCAGCTTTCTTTCACCGCACACCAACAAGCGCACCGACCGCTATGGCGGCAGCGAAGAGAACCGCGCGCGGCTGTTGCTCGACGTGGTCAGGGCCATCCGCGAGCGCACCCAGGGCCAATTGATCGTCACCATTCGTCTGGGCATCGACGACCGCCTGGGCGCGGAAGGGCTGCAATATCCGGACCTCAAGGAAACCGTTCAAGCGCTCTGTCAGGCCGGCGTTGCCGCGCTGGAATGTTCGATGTGCATGGGCGCGACCTTCGGCCAGTTGATCGTGCACTCCGAGACCATGGACCACTACCTGCAAGCCGGCGTGCGGGCGATCAAGTCCGTGGCGACAGTGCCGGTGGGGTACGCCGGTTTCATCGACGGTCTGGACAAGGCCGAGCAGTTGCTGGCCGACGGCGTATGCGATTGGGTGGGCATGTCGCGGGCGCTGTTTGCCGACAACGACCTGATCAACAAAACCCTGCAGGGCCGCTCCGCCGATATCCACAAATGCCGGTGGGACAGCCAGTGCTTCAGCGACAAGAGCAATCCGCGACTGGATCGGGTGTATTGCTGCGTGAACCCGAAATATTTACGCCCCGCGTTGGCATAAGGAGATGCGACATATGTACGATTTTCTGGGAAAAGTATGCCTGGTCACCGGCGGCACCAGCGGCATTGGCGAGACCGTCAGCGAACGCCTGATCAAGGCCGGCGCCGATGTGATCGTGTTCGGCCGGGACGAGGAAAAAGGCGCGGCGCTGGCCGATCGGCTGGGTGAACACTGCCGCTTCATCGCCTGCGATGTCGGTGATCCGGCGCAGGTCGAGCAGGCGTTCGCGACCATTCGTTCGGTCTACGGCCGCCTCGATTGCGCGTTCAACAATGCCGGCGTGACCGCCAAGTACGGAGCGCTCGCGCAATCGTGCCCGGATGACTGGATGAAGGTGATGAACATCAACGTCAACGGCACCTACCACTGCATGCGTCATGAACTGCAACTGATGCTCGACCGCGGCACCGGGGCCATCGTCAACACCTCGTCCTGCGCCGGCGTGGTGCCGATTGGCGGCCAGGTGGCCTATGTCGCCAGCAAGCAGGCGATCAATGGCATGACCCAGGTGGCGTCGATCGAAAATGCGCGGCTGGAAGACGGTGGCTGCATTCGCGTCAATGCGGTCGCCCCGGGGCCGATCCTCGGCGGCATGAACAGCGAGGCACGCCTGAAAGCCGCACCGGAAAACACCCAGCGCAAAATCAACGTGACGTCGATGAAACGCTTCGGCACGGCGGACGAAGTGGCCAACGCGGTGCTCTGGCTGCTCAGCGATCAATCCGCATACGTCACGGGTGTGATCATGCCCATCGATGGGGGTTACGCCAGCGGCAAGTTCTGACATCAAATAAACCAACGACCCGCCGTGTGCGGGTCGTTTTGTTTGAGGGGCGTAAATCAGGAAAATCGCCGAATCCGGTCTACATTGAAAAGCCACTACCCAAAGCGCAGGGATTCGCTTATCCTTTCGCTGTATATAAATACAGTAGTCGCTAAGACAACTAAATGTGAAGGCATGTGAGGTGGTGAATGGCCGTCGAAGTGGTATACCGCAGCAGCCGAGATCTGGAGCGCTTGTTCATGGATAAAGCCGAAGCTGACCGTCATGACAAAATGCTCGAACTGGCCGAGATGCTGTCCGAAGTGTTGCAAAAAGCCGTGCCGTCGCTGAACGAGCAACAGGTTGAAGAAGTCGGGATCTACATGGCGAAGAACCGCGATGTGTTCGCCAAGGCGTTCAAGAGCCAGCCTGATGCGCTGTCGGAGCTGATCAATGCACCGGCAGAAGTAGTCGAAAAAAACGAAGCAGCTGAGCCGGAAGAAGCTCCAGTGAAGCCGGTTAAAGCGGCGAAAGCTGCCAAGTAACCACGTTTGAATCGAAAAGATCGCAGCCTGCGGCAGCTCCTACAGGGAATACGCATTCCATATGTAGGAGCTGGCGCAGGCTGCGATCTTTTGCTTTTCAGCGATACAGGACTTTCTCCGCCAACTCATCCGCCACCCGCGCCGGCGAGCGTTTCTCGGCCTGCGCATGGGCAAACACTTCGGTCAGTCGCGAGGAAATCTTCGACAGATGCGCAGTGATCGTCCCCAGCTCTTCACCGCGATGCTTGAGCGAAACATAAATCAACCCGCCCGCGTTGATCACGTAATCCGGCGCATACAGAATCCCCCGACGCTCCAGTTGATCGGCCACGTCCAGATGCGTCAGTTGATTGTTCGCCGAACCCGCCACCGCCGAGCAACGCAGTTGCGTCACTGTGTGACTGTTGAGTACCCCGCCGAGGCCACACGGCGCAAGGATGTCGCACGGTGTGCTGAGCAACGCATCGTTGGCGATCGGATGCGCGTTGAGTTGCTCCATCGCCAGTTGCACCTTGCCGTGATCGATGTCGCTGACCAGCAATTCGGCGCCCGCCGCATGCAGTTGTTCCGCCAGTGCATAACCCACATTCCCCAGCCCCTGAATCGCTATGCGCAATCCTTCGAGATTGTCGCTGCCCAGCCGCGCCATGGCGGTGGCGCGAATTCCGGTAAACACCCCCATCGCCGCGTGCGGTGCCGGGTCACCGGCCGAGGTGGTGCTGGTGACATGCCGGGTCTGCTGGGCGATGCAATCCATGTCCGCCACCGACGTGCCACTGTCGATGGCGGTGATGTAGCGACCGTCGAGCTGCTTGATGCAGCGCCCGAAAGCCTCGAACAGCGCACCGCGGTTTTCCACATGCGCCGGGCGTACGATCACTGCCACCCCGCCACCCTGGGCCAGTCCGGCCAGCGCCGCTTTGTAGCTCATGCCCTGCGCGAGGCGAATGGCGTCCTCGACTGCGGATTCGTCGTTGGGATAGGCAAGATAACGGCAACCGCCCAGGGCAGGCCCGAGGCGACTGTTATGAATGGCAATGACCGCCTTCAACCCGGTGACCGGGTCAACGCTGAGGTGCAGCGATTCCAGGCGAGTGCTTTGCATGAGAGCGAACATCGGCAGGCTCCCGAATCACTTCTGGTAGTCGCCAGTATAGGCTTGCGCCCAAAAATTGCTGAAGCGCACCGGAATAAGCGTCGGCGCCGACGGCGACTTTGCGGCATAACCCGGCCGGTACTGGACGAATGGCACGGACGGGGCTAAAACGAGGCATGCCCCGGAGATTTCGATGAGTCCGCGCCAACGTTTTTTCGAGTGTCTGCACCGTTCACCGCCCGCACTGTTCGAAGCGGCGTTGTGGATGGCTGCCGAGCACGAAAAAGGCCTGGATGTCGAAGCACTGCAACAGGACTTCAAGGAGCTGCAACAGCGCGTCAGCTACGGCTTGCCGATGCTGCCAGTCAGCGAACTGGCGCAACCGTTGCTGCGGCGGATGAATGATCTGGGCTTTTCTCAGGACGATTTTCTGCCGCTGCGCCCACAGGTCGCGTTGTTGCACAAGGTGTTGCAGACCCGTCGCGGCCAGCCACTGAGCCTGTCCCTGATAGCCCTGGAACTGGCACGCAGTCTGGAGATTCCGCTGGTCGGCGTGAACTTTCCCGGGCATTTCCTGCTGCGGGTGCCCGGCGCTGATCACTTGCTGGATCCCTGCGGCGGTCGGCGGCTTTACCCGAATGATTGTCGCGAGTTGTTGCAGCGTCAGTACGGCGCGCACATGAAACTCAATGCCGAGCATCTATTGGTCGCCACCCCGATCCAAATGCTGCAGCGCCTGTCACGCAACCTGCGCCAGTTGCATCTGGCGCACGAGGATTACATCGCTGCGTTGATCGATGCCGAACGCGTGCTGGAACTGGGCGGTGCCAGCGCTGCCGATTATCTGGCCCGCGCCAGCCTGTATCAGCGCCTCGACTGCCCCAACGCCGAACGCTTCGATCTGGAACATGCGCTGCTGCTCAGTGACGATCCGATCCAGCGCCTGCGCCTGACCGAACGGCTCGGGCACCTGCCTCCGAATTCCGTGGTCCACTAATCCCTGTGTGGGAGCGAGCCTGCTCGCGAAGCAGGCGCCTCGGTTTATCCTTTAGACCGCGTTATCGTTCTTCGCGAGCAGGCTCGCCCCTACATTGGATTGCGGGATTTCTGAGGGCGAACGCACCTGGATGATCAGCAGTGCCGCAATAACCGCCGGAATCGCGCAGAAGAAAAATATCTGCGCCACCGGAATGTGCATCGCCAGCAGCAGGCTGCCAAACAGCGGCCCGAGGATCGAACCGAAGCGCCCTACCCCCAACGCCCAGCCAGTGCCCGTGGCGCGCACCTGCGCCGGATAGAAGTTACTGGCGAAGGCGTTCAACGTCAGTTGCCCACCAATGATGCAAAACCCGGCAGCAAACACGCAGGCCACCAGATAGCGCGGATTGTCGTGATTCAGGCCCAGCAGAACCGTGCACACAGCCGCCCCGGCCAATACCGCGCAGAGCAGGCGCACCTTGCGCTTGAGCCGGTCGGCGAACCACGCCATGCACACCGCGCCCAAGGTGCCGGCGAACAGGAACATCGAGGTCACCAGATTAGCTTCATTGAGTTGCAGACCGCTTTCCAGCAACAGCGTCGGCAGCCAGCTGATCATGAAATACAGCAGAATCAGGCTGACAAAAAACGTCGCCCAGATCAGCAGGGTCGGTCGTGCATAACCGTTGCGGAACAGCTCGACCACGGTCAGTTTGCTGCCCTGCTCGCGCTCGTTCTGCTCGACCGAGGCAGCCGGTGGCTGCCAGTCCGGCAGCATTCGCGCGGTGACTTGGCGCAAGCGCGCATAAGGCGGTGCGTCACGCAGCAGACGCGGCAGCGATTCCGGAAGCATCCACCACAGGAACGGGAACAGCAGCAACGGCGTGACACCACCGGCGAGGAACACCGCTTGCCAGCCAAAGCGATCAATGAAGCCCGCCGCAACGAAACCACCCGCCGCACCGCCAAACGAAAACCCACAAGCGGCCAGCGTGACCATCAAGGTGCGCAGGCGCGGCGGCGAATACTCCGACATCAGGGCCATGGCACTGGGCATCGCCCCGCCCATGCCGATGCCGCAGATAAAGCGCGCGATCATCAGGGTATTCAGGGAATCGGCGAACACCATCAGCACCGTGAGGGTGGCGTAGATCAGCACGCACGCCAGCAGAATCCGCCGCACGCCGAAGCGGTCGGCCAGCGGCGTCACCGCGAGCGAACCAAGGGTCAGGCCCAACAGGTTGGCACTGAAAACCGGCCCGAAGGCGGCTTTCTCCAGGCCCCAGTCCTGCGCCAGGGCCGGCACCACGTAACCGAGCACCTGGGCGTCATAGCCGTCGGTGACCAGCAACAAGGCGAGCAGGATCAAGAGCAACCACTGATAGCGGGACACAGGACGGGCGTCGAGTGCCGCGCGGAAGCTGGCAATCTGGTTGTGCATCGCAAGGTACCTGTTTTGTTTTTATGATTGTTTAGGGGCAACACGAACCCCATGTGGGAGCGAGCCTGCTCGCGAAAGCGGTGTGCCAGCTAAAAGAATGTCTGCTGATACGACCTCTTCGCGAGCGGGCTCGCGCCCACAGGGTCTTACGGTGTATCGGGCTGGTTCGCCGGATGCGCCTTGATGAACGCCGGATGCTCAGCCGCCAACGCGGCTACGCGACAAATCCGTGGATAAGCCTCCCGCGAAACACCGAAGCGCTCCGCCGCGTACAACTGTGGAATCAGATAGACATCCGCCACACACGGCCACTCGCCAAAGCAGAAACCGCTGTCACCGATCAATTGCTCGACGGTCGCCAGCCCCTGACTGATCCAGTGCGCAATCCACTCCACCACCTGCGGCTCTTCGTGGCCCAGCTGGCGCAGACGATTGAGCACGCTGACGTTGTGCAGCGGATGCACGTCGCAGCCAATCACCGCCGCGACGCCACGCACATGGGCGCGGGCGGCGAGGTCTTCCGGCAGCAGCGGCTGCTGTGGATAACGCTCTTCCAGGTACTCGATGATCGCCGGCGACTGAATCAGCAACTCGCCGTCATCAGTACGCAAAACCGGCACCCGGCCCTGCGGATTGATCGCCAGATAGGCAGCCTGCCGATGCTCGCCCCCGGACGGCGCAATCAGATTGACCGGTAGCGCGTTGTAGTCGAGCCCCTTCAGCGCCAGAGCGATACGCACCCGGTACGACGAGGTGGAACGGTAATAGGTGTAGAGATCCATGAGCCGCTCCTGTCAGCGCGCCGCCAGCACTGTGCCGCGGCATTCGCCGAAGCCGATCGAGGCAAAACCGTCTCGGGCGCAACGCGCGCGCAGAATGATTTCGTCGCCGTCTTCGAGGAATTTGCGAACTTCGCCGGAGGCCAGTTCGATCGGCTTTTTACCGCCCTCGGTGATTTCCAGCAGGCTGCCGAACTGACCGTTTTCCGGACCTGACAAGGTGCCCGAACCGAACAGGTCGCCGGCCTGCAACTGGCAACCGTTGACGCTGTGGTGCGCGACCATTTGTGCGACGGTCCAGTACATGTAACGCGTGTTGCTCAGGGTCAGGCGATGGGCGGGCAGATTCTGCTCGCGCATGGCTTCGGTGAGCAGCAGCACTTCCAGTTCGATGTCAAAGGCACCGGCCTCCTGATCGCGCTTGTCGAACAGGTAAGGCAGCGGCTGCGGATCACCTTCAGGGCGCGCCGGTTGTGCCGTGCGGAACGGCTCCAGCGCTTCGGCCGTCACCACCCATGGTGAGACGCTGGTGATAAAACTCTTGGACAGGAACGGGCCCAGCGGCTGGTATTCCCAGGCCTGGATATCGCGGGCCGACCAGTCGTTGAGCAGGCAGAAACCGGCGATGTGCTCGGCGGCGTCACCAATCGCAATCGGCTCGCCCATGTCGTTGCCCTGACCGATCCAGATGCCCAGCTCCAGCTCGTAGTCCAGTCGGGCGCAAGGGCCGAAGGTCGGCTCGCTGGCACCGGCCGGCAGGGTCTGGCCTTTCGGGCGGCGCACGTCGGTACCGGAGGCGCGCACGGTGGAGGCGCGACCGTGATAACCGATCGGCACGTGCTTGTAGTTCGGCAACAACGGGTTGTCCGGGCGGAACAGTTTGCCGACGTTTTGCGCGTGTTCGATGCCGACGTAAAAGTCGGTGTAATCGCTGATGCGTGCCGGCAGGTGCATCTGGCAATCGGCAGCCAAGGGCAGCAGTTTTGCGCCTTGGGCTTCGATGGCGCCGCGATGGCTGCTGCCCTCGCTGAACAGTTCCAGCAAGCGCGTACGCAAGGCGACACGGGCTTCGCGACCGAGGTCGAAGAAGGCGTTCAACAGGCCGCCGTGCATGGCCTCGACCGCACTGCGCGCGGCGCCGTCAAACAGACCGGCTTCAAGCGCCACTTGCAGATCGAAAATGTGCTCGCCAATCGCCACGCCCGCGCGCGGCGCCGAGCCGTTGATGCTGAATACGCCCAGCGGCAGGTTCTGCAACGGGAAATCCGCGTGGCCGTTGGCCGAAGCAACCCAGCTGCGGGTGATGGAAGTCTGAGTCATGGGTTATCTCCGGGTCGGGTCGAACGTGGCGGGCAGCGTGGCCCAGCAGGCGTCGTAATTGGATTGCAGTTGCGGGCAGTCGAGGGCGAAGCGGCTTGGACGCAGCACCTGACTGGTCTCGAACATGAAGGCCATGGTGTTGTCGATCTTCGCCGGCTTGAGCTCGGCGTTGATTGCTTTGGTGCAGGTTTCGCCGTCCGGGCCGTGGGCGCTCATGCAGCTGTGCAGGGATGCACCGCCGGGCACGAAGCCTTCAGCCTTGGCGTCGTATTCGCCGTGGATCAGGCCCATGAATTCGTTCATCAGGTTGCGGTGGAACCACGGTGGACGGAAGGTGTTCTCGGCGACCATCCAGCGTGGCGGGAAGATCACGAAGTCGAGGTTGGCCATGCCATGCACGCTGGTCGGCGAGGTCAGCACGGTGAAAATCGACGGATCAGGATGATCGAAACTCACGGTGCCAATGGTGTTGAAACGGCGCAGATCGTATTTGTACGGCACGTTGTTGCCGTGCCAGGCGACCACATTCAGCGGCGAATGATCGAGTTGGGTGCCCCACAACTGGCCGAGGAATTTCTGCACCAGCGTCGTCGGCTGCTGCAGGTTTTCGTAGGCAGCGACCGGCGCGAGGAAGTCCCGTGGATTGGCCAGACCGTTGCTGCCGATCGGCCCCAGGTCCGGCAGGCGCAGCGGCGCGCCGTGGTTCTCGGCAACGTAACCGCGTGCCTGCGGATCAAGCAGTTCGACGCGGAATTTCAGACCGCGTGGCAACACGGCGATTTCCAGCGGCGCGACTTCGAGCTCACCGAGTTCGGTGGCAATCCGCAGTCGCCCGAGTTGCGGCACCAGCAGCAGCTCGCCGTCGGCGTTGTAGAACACCCGCTCCATCGAGCGGTTGGCGCAATAGTTATAGATGCTGATGCCGGCAGGCTTCTCCGCCGCCGAGTTGGCGACCATGCCAACCAGGCCGTCGATGAAGTCGGTTGGCTCGGCGGGCATCTGCAGTGGATTCCAGCGCAGACGATTCGGGGTTACGTCACCCAGCGGGCCGCCGGCCAGTTGCCGCTCCAGTTTGACGAACGCCGGGTGATTGGCCGACGGTTGAATCCGGTACAGCCACGTACGCCGGGCTTCACTGCGGGTCATGGTGAACGCCGTGCCGGAGAGCAATTCGGTGTAGAGACCGTACGGGGCTTTTTGCGGGGAGTTCTGGCCGATGGGCAAGGCGCCGGGCAACGCTTCACTGCTGAATTCGTTGCCGAAACCGGACTGGTACGCCAGCGCCGACGCGTTTGAATCGAGGTTCATGGAGCCTCCTGAACAGGGAGTCGGCAGTGGCCCATCGCTCTGGCTCAGAGCTTTGCGCACGCCGGGGTTGTTATTATCGTAATTCGATTACGCATAACGTAATTTGCTCGCTATCCAGCGTCAAGCTATAAAGACGCCCATTCGTTTTCGGATCCCGGCCGCACCATGGAAAAAACCAGCGACAGCAACGGCAAACAGAAAGTCCGCTCCGCCGAGGTCGGCACCGACATCCTCAAGGCGTTGGCCGAGTTGTCGCCCTCTACCTCACTGTCGCGTCTGGCCGAACATGTGCAGATGCCGGCAAGCAAGGTGCACCGCTATCTCCAGGCACTGATCGCCAGTGGTTTCGCCGAGCAGAACGCTGCCACCAACCATTACGGACTCGGCCGTGAAGCGTTGCGCGTGGGCCTGGCAGCCCTGAACAGTATGGACGTGCTGAAAGTCGCCGCCCTGCCGCTGTCCGAGTTGCGCGACGAACTGAATGAAACCTGTTTTCTGGCGGTGTGGGGCAATCAGGGCGCGACCGTGGTGCACATCGAGCCGGCGGTGCGCGCGGTGACGGTGGTCACGCAATTGGGTTCGGTATTGCCGCTGCTCAGTTCATCCACTGGCCTGGTGTTCAGTGCCTATCTGCCGCATCGCGAAACCGATGAACTGCGCGTGCTGGAAACCGCCATCGCCGACCATCCGCTGGCCGATGAAAAAAACTACGTCAGCCTGTGTGAACAGATCCGCGAACGCGGTCTGCATCATGTGCACGGTTTGTTGATGCCGGGCGTGGATGCGTTGTCGGCGCCAGTGTTCAACGCCGTCGGGCAGATCGCAGCAGTACTGACGATTGTCGGCCCGACTTCATTGTTTCATGCGGATGAAAACGGTCCGGCCGCCCGGCGATTGCTGGCGGCGGCACGCGCCGTCAGTTGGCGCATGGGCTATCAGGCCGACGACCTGCGCCCTTGAAACAACAGCCACAATCCCTTCAGTGACCCAATAGCGTAGCCGGACACGACTGTTGCATGCCCCGTAACAGTGCATGTCCGGAATCGCTCTGTTTCCTTCGATCTCAAGTGCTTATTCTGAGCGGGCTTTCACGGCGCACGCCGCAAAGCAACCAGCCTTGGCTGCCGAGCAACTCGCGCCTGCGCTGACCGATTTCAGATGAATCGATGCTTCGATTGATCGCCCCGGTGTTCACTGACGTTGATTTGTAGCTCCTTGATCCAACGTCTTACCTTGGCCGCTGCGTTTGCAGCGGCCTTTTTTATGGGCGAGATTCATGCCGGTGGGACAGGTCGCTTGACGGTCATGGCAGATGTCAAAGCGAATACTTCTGCAGATTCGCCATCATTTCCTTCAGCGCTTCAATGTTGTCCTTGGGATGCGCCGCCCCTTCGAAATCGCAGATCTGCTGCCAATGCGCCGCGACGTCTTCCGGGGCGAAACCGCTGCGTGGATCGAATCCGGCGCCGAGGCTGCGCTCCCAGCGCACTTTGCCCATCCAGCCACCACCGACTTCAAACAGACCGGACGTTTCCTGGCACTGCTCACTGGCCAGGTACACCACCAGCGGGCTGACCAGTTCCGGTTTCAGCTGTTCGAACACTTGTGGCGGGATCAGCCCCTCGGTCATGCGCGTACCGCCAGTGGGCGCGATGGCGTTGACCAGAATGTTGTTCTTGCGCCCTTCGATGGCCAGGGTACGGGTCAATCCGTAGAGGCCGAGTTTGGCCATACCGTAGTTGGACTGACCGAAGTTGCCGTAGATGCCCGAAGTGGATGCCGTGAAGATCACCCGGCCGTAGTTCTGCTCGCGCAGGTGCGGCCAGGCGGCGCGGGTGACTTTGTAGGCGCCTTCGACGTGAACGCGATAGACCAGATCCCAGTCGGCGTCGTCCATCTTGTGAAAGGTCTTGTC
Source organism: Pseudomonas sp. m6p (assembly GCF_055760375.1). NCBI lineage: Bacteria > Pseudomonadati > Pseudomonadota > Gammaproteobacteria > Pseudomonadales > Pseudomonadaceae > Pseudomonas > Pseudomonas sp. m6p. The sequence continues at coordinate 224,768 of NZ_CM147084.1, read as the reverse complement.
GCGCAGGATCCCGGCGTTGTTCACCACCACGTCGACACGGCCAAAGGCGTCGAGGGCGTTCTGCACCAGTTTGTCGCCGTCGGTGACCGAGTCGTGGTTGGCCTCGGCAATGCCGCCGGCTTCGCGAATTTCCGCCACCACACGGTCGGCGGCGGAGGCATTGGCGCCCTCGCCCTGGGTCGAGCCGCCGAGGTCGTTGACCAGCACTCTGGCGCCGTGCCGGGCGAACAGCAAAGCATGCGCCCGGCCCAGGCCACCACCGGCTCCGGTGACGATCACGACTTTATCTTCGAAACGTACGGACTCATTCATCGCAGAATCTCCAGCAGGCCAGTATTGAGTCCGAGTGTCAGGCACAGGGCTTTGGGTCACAACAAATACGGCTGAGGCTGAATGGTGCGCGATAAGGGTGGGGGATGATGAGGGCGTCAAAAGATCAAAAGATCGCAGCCTGCGGCAGCTCCTGCATTAATTTGTGCAGGAGCTGCCGCAGGCTGCGATCTTTTGATCTCTCAGGAGCACGCGACCTTGCGCGGCGGCAACTCCAGGCGGTCACGAAACGCCAGATAATGTTTGAGCACCTGCACCGGCGCCTCGATCTGTGGATAGTGGCCGATGCCCGGCAACAACACCGTGTCGGCGTCGGCGATCAACTGGCGGTAACGCTCGACCATGTGCGCACCCGAGACCGGATCGACTTCGCCGTCGATCACTCGCAACGGGATGTCATCACGCTGCATGGCCGCCACCCAGCGGTCGCGTTGCGCCCGGCGCTCGGGGATGTAGCCAATCAGTTTGTGCAGGATGCGCGGACCGCGGTGGGTCTCGATCAGGCTCCAGAAATCATCCAGTTCGCTTTCGCTGGGGCCGGTCTGCGGGCCGAAAATCTGCCGAAAGCTTTTCACCAATGCATCACGGCTGAAGGCCCGGCCAATCATCCAGCCCAAGGGGCTGAGCAACAACTTTTGCATCAGCACCGGGCGATGGGTTTCCGGGAACAGCCCGCCGTTGAGGAACACGCAACTGGCGACGGCGAGCCGGTTTTCGTAATGCCGCGCGAGCAGTTCCTGGGCGACGCTGTCGCCGTAATCGTGAGCCAGAATATGCAGAGGTTGCTCGACCTGCAGATGGGCCAGCAGCGCCTGTTGCAAATCAGCCTGTTCCAGCAAGCTGTAGCTGTGATGCAACGGTTTGGCCGAATCACCGAAACCGAGCATGTCACAGGCGATCACCCGATAACGCTGGGCCAGCGGCTGCCACAAGTAGTGCCAGTCCCAACTGGCCGTCGGAAAGCCATGGATCAGCAACAGCGGCTCACCCTGCCCCGCCGTCCAATAACGGATCGACTGGCCGCGAAAGACAAATGTCCGGCTGCGTTTGCGCCAGACACACAGAGGAATCTCGGCAAGAGGCATCAGAGTTTATATCCGGGGTCTTGTTTATCGAGTTTGCGCAGCAACGCCGGCCAGGCCAGCGCGCCGCCCATGCCTTGAGCGCTTTTGGTCACGCCGGCGATCATCGCCTTGGCGCCCGCCAGAATTTGCGGTTCGATGGCGATCAATTCAGTACCGCCAGTCTGCGCCATGACCTGAATGTCGCAGGCACGCTGGAAGGTGAACATCATCAGAAAGGTGTCGGCGATGGTGCCGCCACAGGTCAGCAGACCGTGGTTGTGCAGCATCAGGAAATTGTTCTCGCCCAGGTCGGCCTGCAAGCGCGCTTTCTCTTCGTGATTCAGCGCCACGCCTTCGTAGGCGTGATAGGCCAGGCTCGACAGCACGAACAGCGACTGCTGGCTGATCGGCAACACGCCCTGCTTCTGCGCTGAAACGGCCACGCCGGACGCAGTGTGCGTGTGCAGTACACACACCACGTCGTGCCGCACTTCGTGCACGGCGCTGTGGATGGTGTAACCGGCGGGATTGATTTCGTAGGGACTGTCCATCAGCTTGTTGCCGGCCTGGTCGACTTTGACCAGGCTGGACGCGGTGATCTCATGAAACATCAACCCGAACGGATTGATCAGGAAGTCTTCGGTGCCCGGGACCTTGGCGGAAATGTGGGTGAAGATCAGGTCGTCCCAGCCATGCAGGGCGACCAGTCGATAACAGGCGGCGAGATCGACCCGGGTCTGCCACTCCGCAGCACTGACCTGGTCTTTGACATTAACGGGCGACTGGACGGGGGCTACGCTCACTGTATGCACCTCTGCGTTCTTATTGTTTTGCACGTGTCAGCAGTCTAGTCAGCTCCCGGGGCTCACGTAGTTGCATTGCCAGCCAGCTTGATGACTGAGCGGGTCAGCCATGCAAACAGCTTGGATCCATGTCAAAGCAACGACGCCAACAAAGGCGCAGCGAACAGATTGAGCAGTCCTGTCAGCACCATCACCAGCCCGGCCACCGAGCCTTCTTCACCGCCCACTTCATGCGCCCGACTGACGCCGGCACCGTGCGCGCCAACCCCAAACAACGCACCGCGCGCCAAGGCACTGCGCAGCGGCAGCCACTTGAGCAGCACGCCGCCGAGCATCGCACCGAACACGCCGGTGAACATCACGAACACGGCCGTCAGTTCCGGTACGCCACCCAGATTCTGCGCCAGCGGCATGGCGAACGGCGTGGTGATCGAACGCGGCACCAGCGACATCGTGACTGAGGTATCCAGCGCCAGCGCCCTGGCCAGACCAAACGAGGTAGCGATCGATGCCGCGCTGCCGGCGAGCATGCCCAGCAACAGCGCTGACCAGTGCCGCACCAGCAGACGTCGCTGCTGCCAGATCGGCACCGCGAAAGCGACGGTCACCGGCCCGAGCACCAGCATCAGCCAATGGGTGTTGCTTGAGTATTCGGCATAGGCCGTGTGCAACGGTATGGCGAGCGCCAGCAGCAGCGCCGGCACCAGAATCAGCGGCGACAGCAGATAGCGCCCGGTACGCCGGTAAATCCAGCGACTGAACAGGTACGCCAACAGGGTGAAAGCGAGCCAGAACATCGGCATCCATTCAAGCTTCATGGGACCGCCTCAGACGCACAGCCAACTCCACGGTAAAGGCCGTCACCAGCATCACCATCAGGGTGCTGGCGCCAATCACCAGCAAAATCCGCCAACCGTCATCACGCAGCAGTGCGCCGTAGTCGAGCAGACTCATCAGTGCCGGAATAAAGAACAGCAGCATCTCGGCCATCAGCAATCCGGCACCCAATTGCAGCGCCGCCGGTTTGACCCAGCCAAACGCGAACGCCAGCAGCAACAGGGCCATGCCGATGACGCCGCCGGGAATTGGCCAGGCCAGCCACGCGGCGATCTGACAGCCGAGCAGATAGAGACCGAGCAACACGGCCAGTTCTGCTATCAGACGGGAAACATACGTGAGGGATGCAGCGTTCATGATGGGCTCCTTACAGGGGGCTATTTTACGAAGCGGCCTGCCATACCAGAAGCGAATTGTTAGACTCATGGCTATTCCAAAACGGAATCGGACCATGGAATTCAAACAGCTGCGCAGTTTTGTCGAAGTCATGCGTCAAGGCGGCTTTACCCAGGCGGCGAAAACCCTGCACGTCAGTCAGTCGGCGGTGAGCAAACAAGTCGCGCAACTGGAGCAGAGTCTCGGCACGCCATTGCTCGAACGGCTCGGCTCCCAGTTGCACCTGACCGCTGCGGGCAGCGTGGTGCTGTCACACGCCGAGGGCATGCTGCGCTTGCGTCAGGAGTTGCTCAGCGAACTGGATGATCTGAGCCAACTGGCGCGCGGCGAATTGCGCCTCGGTCTGCCGTTGCTGGGCAGCGATGCGCTGTTCGCCGGGTTGTTCGCCGAGTATCGACGGCGCTATCCGAACATCAGCATTCAATTGCTTGAGGGCGGCAGCCGTAACGTCGAGCAGGCGGTGCTCAGCGGTGAACTGGAGTTGGGTGGCAGCTTGCTGCCCAAGGATCCGCAGTTCGATTTTCAGCCGTTCTGCGATGAGAAGCTCGACGCGTTGCTGCCGGTGGATCATCCGCTGGCGGCGCGCGGTGAAATTGCTCTGGAGGAGTTGGCCGAGACACCGTTCCTGCTGTATCAGCGCAGCTTCGTGCTCAATGACCGGTTATTGCAGGCGTGCCAGCAACTGGGCTTTACCCCGAAAGAAGGCGGGCGCAGTGGCCAGGCGGATTTTCTCGTGGCGCTGGTGGCGGCCGGGCAAGGCGTGGTGCTGTTGCCGAGCGTGGTCGCCCGGGCACTGGAGCGTCCGGGCGTGGTGCGCCTGACCTTGCGCGCGCCAGATTATCTGCGTTGGGATATCGCGTTCATCTGGCGTCGCGGCGCCTATCTGTCGAAAGCCGCGCAGGCCTGGCTGGCCCTGCTGCGCGAGCGCGCGATCAGCCCTTGAGCGTGGCGATCAATTGCGCCAGCCAAGGCTCGGCATCGGTTTCCGGGGTCACGCTTTCGCTGGCGTCCAGACGCAGCATCTCTTGTACTTCGCGCAGGCCCAGCTCGGCGAACAACTCACGCATCAGCTCGCCGCCACCGCAGAACGTATCGCCGTAACTGGCATCGCCCAAACCGATCACCGCGCCGGGCAAGCCGCGCCAGGCCATTGGCAATTGATCGCGAAGGCTGAAATACAGCGGCTGCAGGTTATCCGGCAATTCGCCCATGCCGGTGGTCGAGGTCACCGCGAGAATCGCTTCAGGGCCGAACGCCTGTATATCCGCCAGGCTGGCGCGCGAGTTGTAGAAGGTTTCAAAACCGGCGTCTTTCAGCAGGTTCTGCGCGTGACGGGCGACTTCTTCGGCCGCGCCGTAAACCGAGCCGGAGAGGATGGCGACTTTCATCAATCTGATCCTGAAGCTGAAAAAAAGAGCGGCGATAGTAGCAGTCCGACGTAAAAGCCGCGATCCAGGCCCGAATAGCCGTGATGGCCAGTAGACAGACTGGCTGGAACTTCTAGAATGCCAGCCAATATCGACACTGAAAGGATTCATTGATGATCAACGCCAATCTGCTGCAAATGGTGATCAACGCTTCGAACGACGGGATCGTGGTTGCAGAAAAGGAAGGCGAACAGGACAACATCCTGATTTACGTAAACCCGGCCTTCGAGCGCCTGACCGGTTACACCAGCGAAGAAATTCTCTACCAGGATTGCCGTTTTCTGCAGTCCGGCGACCGCGATCAGGCCAATCTGACGCGGATTCGTGACACCTTGCGCAATGGCGGGGCGTGCCGGGAAATCCTGCGTAACTACCGCAAGGACGGCACGCCATTCTGGAACGAACTGTCGCTGTCGACAGTGAAAAACGACAAGGACGGCCAGACTTATTTCGTCGGCGTGCAGAAGGACGTCACGGTTCAGGTCAAGGCGCAGCAACGCGTCGCGCAACTGGAAGCACAGGTTGCCGCCTTGCAAGCCGAACTCTCTGCCCTGAAAGCGACGAACGGCGCAAACAAAACTGCGAACTAAGTGTCAGTAACTACAATCACCAATGACTTTGTAACTAATTCTTTCGAGCCAGGCCATGCAACGCGACGCCCTCCTGACCCAGGATGAGCTGGATTTCATCCAGACCATGCAGCACAACCCGCAACTCAATGTGCGGGATGCGACGTCGAGCCTGTTGGTCAATGGTGGCTCGCAGATCCGTGACCTGCTCACGCGCCTGGCGGCTCATGAGCAAGTGACCATCCAGGCCAACTTCGAAAATCAGCAGATGACCTTCCCGTTGCACCTGGTGGAAGACGAATTTCACGCGTTGCACCTGCGTCTGGGCGTACCAAGCATTTACGAAGACGGGCCGATGGTTCGCCCATGGCGTCTGACCCTCGAAGAGCCGGTCGCGCTGGAAAATGCCAAGGGCCAACCGGGGATGATGTGGGTGCACGAGGTGTCGCACAAAGGCGTGCTGCTGGAAATGCGCAACAAGACCAAACCGCCCAAGCATTTCGCCCTGTGGTTCAGCCCTTCAGGGTATGAGCGGATCTCCCTGCGCGGCAATTTCGAGCGCGAAACCGAGCACGGCTTCTACGCCTACGAGCTGAGCCAGACCGATGCCGATGAAACCGAACGCCTGCGCCAGTTCATCCTGCAACAACACCGTCTGACCCACCCCGCCCTGCACACCTGATATTCAGGTATCCAGCGTCCCCGCGAGAAACTGCGTCATGCGTTGACGCATCGTCGCCCCTTCATTGCCCAGACAGCCGATCGACGATCCCGCCAGGCTGTCCTGTGCCAGATCGGCGGTATCGCCGGCCAGCATCACCTGACAATCCAGACTTAACGCCAGACGGTTCAACCGTCGCGGCAAATCGGCTGTCGGGGCGTGATTGGAAAACAGCACCAGCGCCTGCGGCTTGATCCGCTCGCACACCAGCGCCAACTCATCGAATGGCTGACCGGTGGTGAGCACCCGCACTCCGGCGTCATTGCCACTCAGAAACAACGCGGCAACCAGCAATTCGAGTTCACGACACTGACCGGCGAGCGCACTGACAATCACTTTGCGCGGTTGCGCGCCGCGCAGCGCGACAATCCGCTGCAGGACTCGCGCCCGCAGGAACCCGTCGAAAAACAACCATTCGCTGGTCTGGCCGAAGGCATCCTGACGCTGCAGCATCTGCAGCCACAACGGCATGAGAATGTCCTGGAACACCACTGACAACGAATATGAAGAGAAAATCTGGTTGTAGACCTGATCCAGCGCGCGGTCATCGAATGCGCTGACTGCAACCTGCACCTGTTGTTGCCACTGCGCGTAATCAGCCTGCACCAGATCATCAGGAATGATATGCGCCAGCACTTTCAGCGGCTCGGTCTTGGCGAGGATCTTGCCGACCTTGCTCACCGCCACGCCGCGGTCGATCCAGTCGACGATGCTGCGCACGCGCTCGATTTCGGTCATCGAATACAGCCGATGCCCGCTTTCGGTGCGAGTCGGCTGAATCAAACCGTAGCGACGCTCCCATGCACGCAGCGTTACCGGGTTGACGCCGGTCAGGCGCGACACCTCACGAATAGGGAACAACTCTTCGCGCTCAAGTGCGACAGAGGCCTGCGAAGCAGGGTCAGCGTCCGTGATAACAGCCATTGTGCAGGTGCATCCACTCGGTAGATTTGGATCCCATTCTACCTCCGATGCCCTCTATCGGTTCAACCCATGAATAGAGACGAAAGTCTCTGAAACTGTCATTAAAATCAGGAATAATCCTTGCTTGTCAAAAAGCGCAGGCTCCTACCCCCGCCTGCGTATTGCGAAACTCCTACCCGGAGCGACGCACTCGGAATACGGAGATACATAATGTCTACTTCCCCCGTCACGCTGATGGTTGCGCGTCGCGTCGCCGACGGCCGCTATCAGGACCTGATTGCCTGGCTACGCGAAGGCGAACAACTGGCCACTGACTTTCCCGGTTATCTGGGCTCCGGCGTGCTCGCTCCGCCACCCGGTGACAACGAATTCCAGATCATTTTCCGCTTTGTCAACGAACAGACCCTGCATGCCTGGGAGCACTCGGTCTCGCGTACCGCGTGGCTCGCGCGAGGCAGCGATCTGTTCGCGCATCCCAAAGAACATCGGGTCAGTGGTATCGAAGGCTGGTTCGGCGCGGCCGGTCAGCGGCCACCGCGCTGGAAACAGGCCGTGGCCATCTGGCTGGCGTTCTTTCCGGTGTCGCTGCTGTTCAACTTTGTTCTCGGGCCGTTGCTCGGCGACATGAGCCTGCTGCCGCGGGTGTTGATCAGCACGGCGTGCCTGACGCCGTTGATGGTGTATTTCTTTATTCCGCTGTCGACGCGGTTGCTGTCCAACTGGTTGAACGCTGTGCCGGCGCGACCTTTGCCTGCAACACCCTCTACGCAGAATCGCTAAAGATCGCAGCCTCGTTGCACTCGTCAGCTCCTACAGATGAAGGCGCCCCTGTAGGAGCTGCCGAAGGCTGCGATCTTTTCGACAGCGTCGCTGTTATAGTTTTTGCTCCAGCCGCGACGCGAGCCGTTCATGACCATTTCCTCCGCCCCGATTCTCATCACCGGTGCCGGCCAGCGTGTCGGTCTGCACTGCGCGCAGCGTTTGCTTGAAGACGGCCATCAGGTCATTTTCACCTACCGCAGCGAACGTCCCGGCGTGCAAGCGCTGCGGGATCTGGGCGCGATCGGAGTGTTCGCCGACTTCTCCAGCGAAGCCGCCATTCTCGCCTTCATCGATGAACTGAAAGCCCATACCGACCGCCTGCGCGCCATCGTCCACAACGCCTCCGAATGGCTGGCGGAAACCCCGGGCAACGAAGCCGAAGCCTTCGAACGCATGCTCAACGTGCACCTGCTCGCGCCGTACCTGATCAACCTGCACTGCGCCGACCTGCTCAAGCGCTCGACACCGGCCGACATCATCCACATCAGTGACGACGTCACGCGCAAGGGCAGCAGCAAACACATCGGCTATTGCGCCAGCAAGGCCGGGCTCGACAGCCTGACCCTGTCCTTCGCCGCGCGCTATGCGCCGGCAATCAAGGTCAACGGCATCGCGCCAGCCCTGCTATTGTTCAATCCCGACGACGACGCGGCGTACCGCGCCAAGGCGCTGGCCAAATCCGCGCTGGGCATCGAACCCGGCAGCGAAGTGATCTACCAGAGCCTGCGCTATCTGCTCGACAACCCCTATGTCACCGGCACGACCCTGACCGTCAACGGCGGACGGCACGTCAAATAAGCTGCTGCGCGAGGATCTCCCATGAGCCGTACCCTGCCCGAGAATTACCGCGAGATCCTCATCGGCCTCGGCGAAGACCCCGACCGCGAAGGTCTGCTCGACACTCCGCAGCGCGCGGCCAAGGCCATGCAATACCTGTGTCACGGCTACGAACAGCGTGTGGAGGAGATCGTCAACGGCGCGCTGTTTGCTTCCGACAGCGACGAGATGATTATCGTCGCCGACATCGAGCTCTACTCGTTGTGCGAACATCACCTGCTGCCCTTCATCGGCAAGGCCCATGTGGCATATATTCCGACCGGCAAGGTGCTGGGACTGTCGAAGATTGCGCGGCTGGTGGACATGTTCGCCCGGCGCCTGCAGATTCAGGAAAACCTTACCCGGCAGATTGCCGAAGCGGTGCAACAGGTCACCGATGCCGCTGGCGTCGCGGTGGTCATCGAGGCCCGGCACATGTGCATGATGATGCGCGGTGTCGAGAAACAGAATTCGACCATGAACACCTCGGTCATGCTCGGCGCCTTTCGCGACTCGAGCAACACCCGCCAGGAGTTCCTGCAATTGATTGGACGGAGCAAGTAAATGTCACAACTTCAACCGGGAATGGCGCGCATCCGGGTCAAGGATCTGCGCTTGCGCACCTTTATCGGGATCAATGAGGACGAGATCCTCAACAAACAGGATGTGCTGATCAACCTGACCATCCAGTACGCCGCGCAGGAAGCGGTGCGCGACAACGACATCGATCACGCGCTCAACTACCGCACCATCACCAAGGCGATCATCGCCCACGTCGAGGGCAATCGCTTTGCGCTGCTCGAACGCCTGACCCAGGAGCTGCTGGATCTGGTGATGAGCAATACCGCCGTGCTTTACGCCGAAGTCGAAGTCGACAAGCCGCATGCCCTGCGATTTGCCGAGTCGGTGTCGATCACCCTCGCGGCAAGCCGCTGAGCGCGTCTGGCGCATTGCTCGCCAGACTTTTATCATCCGCGCCACGAATAGACTGCACAGAGCCCATCATGACCGAGCAACAACGCCTCGAACTCGAAGCCGCCGCCTTCCGCCGGCTGGTCGCCCATCTGGACAGCCGCAAGGACGTGCAGAACATCGACCTGATGAACCTTGCCGGGTTCTGCCGCAACTGCCTGTCCAAATGGTACAAGGCCGCCGCCGATGACCGTCAGATCGAGGTCAGCCTCGATGACGCCCGCGAAGTGGTTTACGGCATGCCGTACGCCGAGTGGAAAGCCCAATACCAGCAAGAGGCCAGCGCCGAACAACAGGCGGCGTTCGCCAAAGGAAAACCCAATGAGTGATCTGAACACCCTGCGCGCCAGCCTCAACAGCGGCGAACACGCTTTCGCCGATACCCTGGCGTTCATCGCTGCCGGTTATGACTACCAGCCGCAAGCGTTCAACAATGGTGGCGTGGAAAACGCTGCCGGGCAGAACGAAGGTTCGTGCAAGACCCTGGGTCTGGCACTGCTGGAAGGCTTGAGCGATGAAGAAGCGCTGCTGGCATTCGGCGAGCATTACCGCTCGGTGCTGGCGACGCCTGAAGGCAGTGACCACGGCAATATCCGTGCGCTGATCAAGCACGGGCTGGCCGGTGTGAAGTTCGAAGCACAGCCGCTGACACGTCGCTGATTCAAGATCAAAAGATCGCAGCCTGCGGCAGCTCCTACACTGATCCCTGTAGGAGCTGCCGCAGGCTGCGATCTTTTGACTCTCATAAAAAAACCGGCCGAAGCCGGTTTTTTTGTGCCTGCGGTCTTAGAACGAAGCGTTCTGCAGACCGTCCAGGTAACGCTCGGTGTCCAGTGCCGCCATGCAGCCGGCGCCGGCCGAGGTGATGGCCTGACGGTAAACGTGGTCAGCGACGTCACCGGCAGCGAAGATACCTTCAACGCTGGTAGCAGTGGCGTTGCCGTCACGGCCGCCCTGCACCACCAGGTAACCGTCCTTGAGGGTCAACTGGCCTTCGAAGAGCGAAGTGTTCGGAGTGTGGCCGATCGCGATAAACACGCCGTCGACCTTGATTTCGTCGAAGCTGCCGTCGTTGTTTTTCAGGCGCGCACCGGTCACACCCATGTTGTCGCCCAGCACTTCGTCGAGGTTGGCGTTCAACTTGAGGATGATCTTGCCTTCGGCCACACGGGCGTTGAGCTTGTCGATCAGGATCTTCTCGGCGCGGAAGGTTTCGCGACGGTGGATCAGGGTCACGGTGCTGGCGATGTTCGCCAGGTACAGTGCTTCTTCAACAGCGGTGTTGCCGCCGCCGACCACAGCCACTGGCTTGTTGCGGTAGAAGAAACCGTCGCAGGTCGCGCAGGCCGACACGCCTTTGCCCATGAACGCCTCTTCCGACGGCAGGCCCAGGTAACGCGCGCTGGCACCGGTAGCGATGATCAGCGCGTCGCAGGTGTAGGTCGCGCTGTCACCGGTCAGGGTGTACGGCTTGGCGGCGAAGTCCACGGCGTTGATGTGGTCGAAAACGATCTCGGTTTCAAACCGCTCGGCGTGCTCGCGCATGCGCTCCATCAGCGCCGGACCAGTCAGGCCGTGCACGTCGCCCGGCCAGTTGTCGACTTCAGTGGTGGTGGTCAGCTGACCGCCAGCCTGCATGCCGGTGATCAGCAGTGGCTTGAGGTTGGCACGGGCGGCGTAGACCGCAGCGCTGTAACCGGCAGGGCCGGAACCGAGAATAATCACTCGCGAATGACGGACTTCAGACATGACCTGCTCCTGTTGACCGGGCCGAAACACTGGCGCGGAACGCCGGACTGCCGGCGGGAATAAAAAAGGACTGTGGATAACCTTGGGGAAGGCATGAGCTCGACAGTCCTGTAAAAAGTTGGGTGCAGCGTATCGAGGGGGGCAAGATTAAGGAAATACGGATTAACAATCCAGCTCATAGGTGGTCTCTATGCGCAGACTCCGACCGGATCGACGTCTTTGTTACAGTGAATGTCGATCGCTCTGCCGCGCTTTCGCACCTGTTGCAAAGTCGGTAAGGTCGGCGCGTTTTCCCTTGCTCGGAGCCCCTTATGCCCGCCCCCGTTCTGTCCGGCCCGCAATACCTGCGCGAAGGCCTCAAACTGGTTCTCAGCCCGGGCCTGCGCCTGTTCGTGCTGCTGCCGCTGGCGATCAACCTGGTGCTGTTCGTCGGATTGATCTATCTGGCCGGCCATCAGTTCAGCCTGTGGGTCGACAGCCTGATGCCGTCGCTGCCCGACTGGCTGAGTTTCCTCAGCTACATCCTGTGGCCGCTGTTCGTGGTGCTGGTGGCGTTGATGGTGTTCTTCACCTTCACCATGCTGGCCAACGTGATCGCGGCGCCGTTCAACGGTTTCCTCGCGGAAAAAGTTGAAGTGGTGGTGCGCGGCACTGATGATTTCCCGGCCTTCAGTTGGGGCGAACTGATCGCGATGATCCCGCGCACCCTCGCCCGGGAAATGCGCAAACTCGGCTACTTCCTGCCGCGGGCAATTGGCCTGTTCATTCTCTCGTTCATTCCGGTGGTCAATATCGTCGCCGCACCGCTGTGGCTGCTGTTCGGCGTGTGGATGATGGCGATCCAGTACATCGACTACCCCGCGGACAACCACAAACTGGGCTGGAACGAAATGCTCGCCTGGCTGCGCCAGAAGCGCTGGCAGAGCATGAGTTTTGGCGGAATCGTCTACCTGGCGCTGCTGATTCCGGTGGTCAACATCCTGATGATGCCGGCCGCCGTTGCCGGCGCGACCTTGTTCTGGGTACGTGAGCGCGGCGCGGAGAACCTTGTCGCACAGCGCTGAGCCGCTCACAGACCGCCAGTCACAAATCCATCATCCGAACGTCACAGGCACGACATGGCCTCAGCCGACACTGAGGTCATGACGACAGCTCTGCATATCACTCTGATCAGCGAAACCTTCCCACCGGAAATCAACGGGGTGGCCAATACCCTTGGTCGCTTGTGCGATGGCTTGCGCGCGCGCGGGCATCGAGTGGAACTGGTGCGACCGCGACAAGCGGGCGATCCGCAGCGTGTCGAGGACGATGCCTTGCTGTTGTGCCGGGGCTGGCCGTTGCCGGGTTATCCGGGGTTGCAATGGGGTCAGTCGTCGATGCACAAGCTGCTGCGGCGCTGGCAGCGTCATCGTCCGGACGTGCTGTACATCGCCACAGAAGGTCCGCTCGGCTTGTCAGCCTTGCGGGCGGCGCGACGCCTGGGGATCTCGGTGGTCAGCGGTTTTCATACCAATTTCCAGCAGTACACCCATCAGTACGGGCTGGGTTTGCTGACGCGCTTGCTGACGCATTATCTGCGCTGGTTCCACAATCGCTCGTCGATGACCCTGGTGCCGAGCGTCAGTCAGCGTCTGGAACTGGAGCGCCGGCATTTCGACCGCCTCGCCCTGCTCTCCCGAGGCGTGGACAGCCAGTTGTTCCACCCGGCCAGGCGCCTGAACGGGTTGCGTGAGCAATGGGGCCTGAGCGAGCAGGACATCGCAGTGATTCACGTAGGACGTCTGGCCACGGAGAAGAACCTGGGCCTGCTCAAGCGCTGCTTCGATAAACTCCGCAGCACTTATCCACAGCGCACCCTGAAGCTGATTGTGGTCGGCGACGGACCGCAACGGCTTGCGTTGGAAAAAGAGCTGCCTGAGGCGATTTTCTGTGGTTCACAGCGCGGCGAAGCGCTGGCGGCGCACTATGCCTCGGGGGATATTTTTCTGTTCCCGAGCATGACCGAAACCTTCGGCAATGTGGTGCTCGAAGCACTGGCTTCAGGCCTGGGGGTGGTGGCGTACGATCAGGCAGCGGCAGCGCAGCATATTCGCCACGGCTACAACGGTGTGCTGGCGATGCCGGGTGATGAAGAGGCGTTTTGCGATGCGGCGGCTTGGCTGCTGGAAGAAGATGAGCGGTTGCGCTGCGTGCGCCTGAATGCGCGTCAGCATGCCAGTCGCCAGGGGTGGGCGGCGATCATCGAGCAATTTGAAAAGCATTTGCGTGGGGCGTGTCTGCGGGAGCAGGTGTTGCCGAATGCGCAGACATTGCCTTAGATCTTTGCTGATTTTGAAGCCGCCATCGCTGGCAAGCCAGCTCCCACAAGGGGCTGCGGTGAACACAATTTTTGTGAACACCCGCAATACCTGTGGGAGCTGGCTTGCCAGCGATAGCATCAGTTTGAGCGCCGCTTAAACCAGCGTCATCAACGCCTCACGGCTGAACGGCAGAATGTCCTGCTCACGCCCTTCACGGACTTTCAGTGCCCAGTCCGGATCCACCAGCAGCGCACGGCCCACCGCCACCAAGTCGAACTCGTCGTTGTTCAGACGCTCCAGCAGTTTTTCCAGACTGGCCGGTTGCGCGACCTTGTCGGTGTTGACCATGAACTGCAGGAACTCGCCGTCCAGGCCGACGCTGCCAACGGTAATGGTCGGCTTGCCGGTCAGCTTGCGTGTCCAGCCCGCCAGATTCAGTTCGGAGCCTTCGAATTCAGGTTCCCAGAAACGCCGCGTCGAGCAGTGGAAAATGTCCACGCCAGCGTCTGCCAACGGCTTGAGGAACTCGCCCAGCGCCTCGGGCGTTTGTACCAGACGCGCGGTGTAATCCTGCTGCTTCCACTGCGAAAATCGGAAGATGATCGGGAAGCCTTCGCCGACGGCGGCGCGCACCGCTTGAATCAATTCGATGGCGAAACGCGAGCGGTTGGCGAGGCTGCCGCCGTATTCGTCGCTGCGCTGATTGCTGCCTTCCCAGAAGAACTGGTCGATCAGGTAACCGTGGGCACCGTGGATTTCCACGCCGTCCATGCCGATGCTTTTGGCATCTTTGGCGGCCTGGGCGAATGCGGCGATTACGTCTTGAATGTCCTGTTTGGTCATGCCGTGCACCACGACCTGACCGTCCTTGAGTTTTTCCGTCGGGCCGTAACCCGGCACGCTGGCGTCCGGCTCGGTGCCGATACGGCGCACGCTGCCGACATGCCACAGTTGCGGAACAATCTTGCCGCCCTCGGCGTGCACCGCGTCGACCACTTTTTTCCAGCCGGCCAGTGGCGCTTCACCGAAGAACTGCGGCACGTTCGGGTAACCGTTGGAGGCCTTGTGACCGACCGTGGTGCCTTCGGTGATGATCAGACCGACACCGGCCGCAGCGCGGCGACGGTAGTACTCGATCACTTTGGAATTGGGTACGCCACCCGGGGAAAATGAGCGGGTCATTGGCGCCATGACCACGCGGGTCGGCAGTTCGAGGGCACCGAGATGGAACGGTTTGAACAGGGCTTGCACCGGCATTGGAAGGCTCCACAGGGAATGACTTTATGACGGCGATAATATGGAGAGTTGCAAGCCTTGAACAGCATTATTGATTTGAGTGATCAAGGATCAAAAGGGCCAAAGCAAAGATCGCAGCCTGCGGCAGCGCCTACAATTATTCGATAACTCGATGACGTGTAGATACCGTCTTGCCCCTCACCGGGCAAGTGCCAATTTCGGGTCAAATGGTTGGCCCGATTTGAGCACTCCGTAGACGAAGTGCAACAACTTGCGCATGGCTGCACAGATGATCTGTTTGGGGGCTTTGCCATTGGCCTTCAAGCGTTCCTTCATGGCGATGATCGCCTCGTTGTGCCTCAGCGCTACCAGGCCTGGCATGTACAGACCCGCCCGAACGCGAGCCGAGCCGACCCTCGAAATAATTGTTCTGCCTTTGAGTTTTCCTGACTCCTGCAGCTTAGGGTTCAACCCTGCAGCAGCGACCAGTTTGCGAGGGTCGTCGTATTTGCGCAGGTCGCCCAGCTCGGCCAGCAGCCGCTCAAGGGTTTTCTGCCCGATACCGTCGATGGTCACGATCAAGTCGCGCATCTGGCGCATGTCCGGATCATCATCGATGTGTTTCTTGATCGCTTTGTGCGTTTCAGCGATCTCTTTTTCGATGTGGCGCAGAACGGAGTTGATCGAGTCTTTGACCTTTTCGTCGGACACATCCAGACGATTGAGCTCCATCTGCTCCATTTCCTGAAGATCATCCAATCGACGCACCATCGCCTTCAGTTGGCGGTATTTCAGTGGCTCCGGAGCCCAAAGCTGAAGCTTTTCAGCCTTTTCCCGAGCAAAATCAGCGAGCAGTTTGGCGTCGCTTTTATCGGTTTTGATCCGGCGCAATTCGCTGTCGGCGTAAGCATGGGTCGTGGCCGGATTGACGACACAGACCCGGTAACCCTTGTTGTAGATGAACTCGGCAAGTTCCAGGTGATAGACGCTGGTGGCTTCCATCACGATCAAGGCTGTAGGCTCGACCTGCTTGTTCAACCAAGCTTCAAACTCTTTGAAACCCTTCGCGTCATTAGGCAGCTTGGCCTTGGTTTTGTGCTTACCGTTTGGCAAGTGCGTGGCGATATCAAAGGTGTTTTTAGCGATATCGACACCGACGAAACTGGACATGAGTGTCTCTCCATTGATCTGTTTTCGATCATCACTGCACTCTGTCCAACCTTGCGAATGCGAGCTCTCGCCAGAGACGGGCCCAAGATACCGTTCGAACTATATGAGTGAGTGTGGAGGGCTGGAGCACGATCTACATCACAGGCAAAAAGCCTAAGGAGCTGCACGGCTTCCAAGTCCCTCCCTCGATGATCAGTCGAGAACTATCGCTCCTGACGGAGCGATAGTCGAGATACAAGGAGCTGCCGCAGGCTGCGATCTTTTGATCTTGCTGGTTCAGCCCAGCGCTTTTTCAATCGCGTGAACGATGGT
This sequence comes from Pseudomonas sp. m6p, assembly GCF_055760375.1. Taxonomy (NCBI): domain Bacteria; kingdom Pseudomonadati; phylum Pseudomonadota; class Gammaproteobacteria; order Pseudomonadales; family Pseudomonadaceae; genus Pseudomonas; species Pseudomonas sp. m6p. The sequence goes on along the minus strand of NZ_CM147084.1, from coordinate 208,320 downwards.
CGGATCATCCGGCGCCGTACGCGGCAAGAACCGCGCCAGCACCCGGCCGTCCTTGCCGAGCAGAAACTTCTCGAAGTTCCAGGTGATATCCCCGGGAAACTCCGCGCCCTCGCCCGCCAGCAAGCGGTACAGCTGGTGCCGCTCGTGACCGTTGACTTCAAGCTTGCTCGACAACGGGAACGTCACGCCATAGTTCAGGCTGCAGAATTCCTGGATTTCCTGCTCCGTGCCTGGTTCCTGGCCGGCAAACTGGTTGCACGGCAGGCCCAGCACACTGAAGCCTTTGCCCTTGAATTGCTGGTAGAGGTTTTCCAGTGCCGCGTACTGTGGGGTCAAGCCGCATTTGGAGGCGACGTTGACCACCAGCACGACTTGGCCCTTGAAAGGCGCCAACGGTAGCTCCTGACCATCCAGGGCTGTCAACTTAAGGTCGTGAAAAGCACTCATGACGGACTCCAGATTCCCGTGTTCTATTCGAAACAGCCACTTGGCGAGGCCACCAAGGACAGCCGCGGACTAAAAAGGCGCCCGCAGGCGCCTCTCCAGTACTCGAAGCTTAGCGCAGAAAATCAGTGGTGATGGCCACCTTCGCCATGGACGTGGCCATGAGCGACTTCTTCCTGGCTGGCGTCACGGATAGCAACGACCTTCACTTTGAAGTTCAGGCGCTGACCGGCCAGTGGGTGGTTACCGTCAACGGTGACGTCGTCGCCGTCCAGGTCACGGATGGTCACGATCTGCATCTGGCCGTCCGGCGCCGAAGCGTGGAACTGCATGCCGACTTCCAGCTCGTCAACGCCTTCGAACATGCTGCGGCTCAGGGTGCTGACCAGTTCGGCAGCGTATTCGCCGTAAGCGTCTTCCGGCTCAACGGAAACTTCCAGCTCGTCACCAACAGCCTTGCCTTCCAGCGCTTTTTCCAGGCCCGGGATGATGTTGCCTGCGCCTTGCAGGTAGACCAGCGGAGCGCCGCCGGCGGAGCTGTCGATGACCTCACCAGCGTCGTTGGTCAGGGTATAGTCGATGGAGACAGCCTTATTGGCGGCGATCAGCATGGGGCGAGACCTTTTGCATAAGAATATAGAAAGGCCAAGTTTAGCGAAGCAATCGCGCGAAAGCGAACACAACCCGGACAAACGGGTTTCGACGATCACCGGCTTCCATCAGGACGAGGACGGTCACTGGGTGGCCGAGCTTTCCTGTGGCCACACCCAGCACCTGCGTCATCAGCCGCCATGGCAATCGCGCGCCTGGGTCCTTGACCCGGCGCAACGTATTGAAAAAATAGGCCAAGCCTTTACCTGCGGTTGGTGCGCACAAGGCTCGGTTAGCGATAACCTTGGCGACTGAATTTCGGTAGGCGGTCACGTATAGATCGCCACCCTTGCCATGCACCCTTAGAGAATCCGCATGCAAACTTTTTTTATCGCGCCCACCGATTTTGGCGTGGGTCTGACCTCCATCAGCCTCGGGCTGGTGCGTACCCTGGAGCGGGCCGGACTGAAAGTCGGCTTCTTCAAACCGATAGCCCAGCCGCATCCGGGCGACACCGGCCCCGAGCGTTCCACCGAACTGGTGGCACGTACTCACGGCCTGAAACCGCCGCAACCACTGGGCCTGGCCCACGTCGAGCGAATGCTCGGCGACGGTCAGCTCGATGAGCTGCTCGAAGAAATCATCGCCCTGTATCAGCAAGCGGCTGTCGGCAAGGACGTGCTTGTGGTCGAAGGCATGGTGCCGACCCGCAGCGCCAGTTATGCGGCGCGGGTCAATTTGCACCTGGCGAAAAGCCTGGATGCCGAAGTGATTCTGGTGTCGGCTCCGGAAAACGAAGTGCTCGCCGAACTCTCCGGCCGCGTGGAATTGCAGGCGCAACTGTTTGGCGGTCCGAAAGACCCGAAAGTCCTCGGCGTGATCCTCAACAAGGTCAAGACCGAGGAGAGCATGGAGGCCTTCGCCACGCGCCTGAAGGAGCATTCGCCGTTGCTGCGCAGCGGTGACTTCCGCCTGCTCGGCTGCATTCCGTTCCAGCCCGAGCTCAACGCACCGCGCACCCGCGACGTCGCTGACCTGATGGGCGCACAGGTGCTCAACGCCGGCGACTATGAAACGCGGCGCATGACCAAAATCATCATCTGCGCGCGCACCATGCGCAACACCGTGGAGCTGCTCAAACCCGGCGTGCTGGTGGTAACCCCCGGCGATCGCGACGACATCATTCTTGCGGTCAGCCTTGCGGCGCTCAACGGCGTGCCATTGGCCGGGCTGTTGCTGACCAGTGACACCCTGCCCGATCCACGCATCATGGACTTGTGCCGTGGCGCGTTGCAGGCCGGTCTGCCGGTATTGTCGGTGAGCACCGGCTCCTACGACACCGCCAACCTGCTCAATGGCCTGAACAAGGAAATCCCCATTGATGACCGCGAGCGCGCGGAGATCATCACCGACTTCGTCGCCAGCCATCTTGACGCCAAGTGGCTGCACCAGCGCTGCGGCACCCCGCGGGAAATGCGCCTGTCACCCGCAGTATTCCGCTATCAACTGATTCAACGGGCGCAGTCGGCGAACAAGCGCATCGTCCTGCCCGAAGGCAGCGAGCCGCTCACCGTGCAAGCGGCGGCGATCTGTCAGGAGCGCGGCATCGCCCGTTGCGTGTTGCTGGCCAAACCGGCGGATGTTGAAGCCGTGGCCCGCGCGCAAGGCATCGAGCTGCCGCCGGGGCTGGAGATTCTCGATCCGGATCTGATCCGCGAGCGTTATATCGAACCGATGGTCGCCCTGCGCAAAAGCAAAAGCCTCAACGCGCCGATGGCCGAGCAGCAACTGGAAGACACCGTGGTCATTGGCACCATGATGCTTGCGCTGGATGAAGTCGACGGTCTGGTGTCGGGCGTGATAAACACCACCGCCAACACCATCCGCCCGGCGCTGCAACTGATCAAGACCGCGCCAGGCTGCACGCTGGTGTCTTCAGTGTTCTTCATGCTGTTCCCCGAAGAAGTGCTGGTCTACGGCGACTGCGTGATGAATCCGCACCCAAGCGCAACTGAGCTGGCCGAGATCGCCCTGCAAAGCGCCGACTCGGCAGCGGCCTTCGGCATCACCCCGCGCGTGGCGATGATCAGTTACTCCAGCGGCGAGTCGGCCAGCGGCGAAGAAGTCGAGAAAGTCCGCGAAGCCACCCTGCTCGCCCACGAGCAACAGCACTCGCTGCTGATCGACGGGCCGCTGCAATACGACGCCGCTGCCAACGCCGATGTGGCCCGGCAACTGGCGCCCAACAGCCAGGTGGCCGGCCGCGCCACGGTGTTCGTGTTCCCCGACCTGAACACCGGCAACACCACCCACAAAGCCGTGCAGCGCAGTGCCGACTGCGTCAGCCTCGGCCCGATGCTGCAAGGCCTGCGCAAACCGGTGAACGACCTGCCGCGCGGCGCGCAGGTCGACGACATCGTCTACACCATCGCCCTGACCGCGATTCAAGCCGCCAACCGACCTATGGATGTGTAAATGCTGGACTTTCTGCCCGCCCCGATTCGCGGCGTGATCGCCGCGCTGCTGTTGGCACTCAATACGATTCTGCTGTGCTCGTTCCTGTTCTGCGTCGCGCTGATCAAAGTGCTGCCCTTCGACCTCGCCCGCCGCGCCTCACTGTGGCTGATGAGCCACACCCACGAAGCCTGGATCAGCAACAACAAGGGCTGGATGAACCTGGTGCGCCGCACCCGCTGGCACATCAGCGGCCTGCAAGGTCTGGACTACCAACACTCGTACCTGATCACCAGCAACCACCAGAGCTGGGTCGACATCCTGGTGCTGCAATACGTACTCAACCGGCGCATCCAGCCGCTGAAATTCTTCCTCAAGCAGGAGCTGATCTGGGTCCCGGTGATTGGCCTGGCGTGGTGGGCGCTGGGCTTTCCGTTCATGAAACGCTACTCCAAGGCCTATCTGGAAAAGCACCCGGAAAAGAAAGGCAAGGACCTGGAAACCACGCGCAAGACCTGCGCGAAGTTTCGCGACAACCCGGTGGGGATTTTCAACTTCGTCGAAGGCACACGCTTCACCGAAGGCAAGCACGCTCAGCAGCAATCACCGTTCAAGTACCTGCTCAAGCCCAAGGCTGGCGGCATCGCCTTTGTGCTGGACGCAATGGGAGAACAGCTGGAATCGATCGTCAACGTGACCATCCACTATCCGGGCGGGCGTCCAGGGTTCTGGGACCTGCTGTGCGGCAACGTGCGCGACGTGGTGGTGCACTTTGAAGAACTGCAGATTCCGCCAGCGTTCATTGGCAAGAACTACGATCAGGACGGCGAATACCGTCTGCAGTTTCAGGGCTGGATCAACCAGCTGTGGCAGGACAAGGATGCGCTGCTGGAACAGATGCACCGCGAATTCCCGAACCGGCACTAACCTTGTGGGAGCTGGCCTGCTGGCGATGGCCGAGATCAGCAAGCATCACTGGTGAATGACATAGCGCCATCGCTGGCAGGCCAGCTCCCACAGTTGGATTGGGTGCGTTCAGTTAGGGATTGGTCGGCTGGCAGGCCGCCTTCGCTGGCAAGCCAGCTCCCACAGTTGGATTGGGTGCGTTCAGTTAGGGATTGGTCGACTCGCCTTCGCTGGCAAGCCAGCTCCCACAATTGGGTTGGGTGTGTTCAGTTAGGTATCGGTCGGCTGGTAGGCCAGCCCCCACAAAATCAAGATCAAAAGATCGCAGCCTGCGGCAGCTCCTACAGGGAAGATAATACAACCCGCACGCGGCGCATGCCGCACCACTCCAGGATGAGCGCAAGCTCGGCTGCAGCTCTTGATCTTGATCCACGGGCGACGTCGGAAGGCTGAGCGGAGGGATTGATCCGGGGGTGGGAGCGCAGCGACCGTTTGGCGCAGCCAAACACAGCGAGAGGAGGTGCAGCGAAGCAAACCGTAGGCGCTGCACCCGGATCAATCCCGCAGCGAAGGGACCCCGAGCTTTAGCGAGCGGGCCGGACGCAGGAGCAAGCGTTTTTTTGCTTACTTTTTTTAGGCGTTTGTAAAAAAAGTGAGTCGCCGTAAGGGCGAAACCGCCAGCCGCAGCACCCGAAGAAACGGATATTCACTCAGCCAGACAGAGCATGGTCGCCTATAAGGGCGCCATCGCTGGCAAGCCAGCTCCCACAGTGGAATGAGCTCGCGCAAAAATCGCAGCCAACAAAAAACCCGCCGATGATCACTCATCCGCGGGCCTTTCATTTCCAACTAACGCTTAAATCGCGCCACGCTTGCGCAGCAGATCCAACACCTGCTTGACGCTCTCTTCCAGCGACAGCGACTGCGTGTCGATCACCAGATCGGCATTCAGCGGCACGTCATACGGAAAGGACTCACCCGGAATATTATCGCAACCCGCAGCATACAAGCCCTGCGGATCACGCTCGGCACACACCGCCGGCGAGGCCTGCACATAAACCGTCAACAGACGATCCTTGCCGATCAGCTCCTTGGCCTGCTCGCGACCTTCAGCACTCGGCGCAACAAACGCCGCCAGGGTCAACAGACCAGCCTCATTGAACTGACGCGCCACGTGCGCCGCACGCCGCCAATTCTCGGTGCGACCGGCACGGTCATGTGGCAAGCCCTTGTTGAGGTCGTGACGCAGGTTCTGCCCATCGAGTACGAACACGGCACGACCCATGTCGAACAACTTGCGCTCGACCGCATAGGCCAGGGTGCTCTTGCCTGCGCCGGACAGGCCGCTGAACAGCACGGTCGCCGGTTGCTGGCCAAAGCGCTGGGCACGTTCTTCAGTAGCAACGTGGGCCAGTTTGCCGTGGTGGGTGGCCGTGCCGTGGCTCAGTGGCTGAGCGACGATCATGCCGGCGCCAACGGTGCCGTTGGTCAAACGGTCAATGACGATGAACGCACCGGTGGTGCGGTTGCTGTCGTAACCGTCGAGGGCGATCGGCGCGTCGAGCGCGATCTTCACCTTGCCGATTTCGTTGAGCTGCAACGCGCTCGCCGGACCTTCTTCAAGGGTGTTCACGTCGACCTTGTTGACGATGCTGGCAATCGAGCCCGGCACATAACTGGTGGCGCGTTTGATGTCGTATTTCTTGCCCGGCAACATCGGCTCTTCAGCCATCCACACCAGCATCGCTTCGAAGCTGTCGGTGACCGGCGGCACGTTGTCGGCATGCACCAGCAAGTCGCCACGGGAGATGTCGATTTCGTCTTCCATGGTCAGCGTCACCGCTTGACCAGGACCGGCCTGCTCCAGTTCACCTTCGAAGGTGACGATGGATTTGACGCGGCTGCTCTTGCCCGACGGCAGCACCACCACTTCGTCGCCCTTGTGCACGATGCCGCTGGCGAGGGTGCCGGCGAAGCCGCGGAAGTTCAGGTTCGGACGGTTGACGTATTGCACCGGGAAGCGCAGATCGGTGAAGTTGCGGTCGCCCGCCACTTCCACGGTCTCGAGGATCTCCATCAGCGACTGCCCTTTGTACCAAGGCGAGCGCTCGGACTTGTTCACCACGTTGTCGCCCTTGAGAGCAGACATCGGCACGAAGTGCATGCTGGTCGGCTTCATCTTCAAGCCTTCGGCGAACTTCAGGTAGTCGGCCTTGATCGACTCGAACACACCTTCATCAAAGTCTTTCAGGTCCATCTTGTTGATGGCGACGACGATGTGCTTGATGCCGAGCAACGAGGCGATGAAGCTGTGACGACGGGTCTGGGTCTGCACGCCGTAACGGGCGTCGACCAGGATGATCGCCAGGTCACAGGTGGATGCACCGGTGGCCATGTTGCGGGTGTACTGCTCATGGCCGGGGGTGTCGGCAATGATGAATTTGCGCTTGGCGGTGGAGAAGTAGCGGTAGGCAACATCGATGGTGATGCCCTGCTCACGCTCGGCCTGCAGGCCGTCGACCAGCAATGCCAGGTCGATGTCGTCACCGGTGGTGCCGACTTTCTTCGAATCGCGGGTGATGGCTTCCAGATGATCTTCGTAGATCATCTTGGAGTCGTGCAGCAGGCGCCCGATCAGGGTGCTTTTGCCGTCGTCGACGTTACCGCAGGTCAAAAAGCGCAGCAGCTCTTTACGTTCGTGCTGGCCCAGGTAGGCGAGGATGTCCTCGCTGATCAAATCAGATGCGTGCGACATGACAACCCCTTAGAAATAGCCTTGACGTTTTTTATCTTCCATCGAGCCGGCGCCATCGTGGTCGATGACCCGGCCCTGGCGCTCGGAAGTTCGCGTCAGGAGCATTTCCTGAATGATGTCCGTGAGGCTTTCGGCCTCGGACTCCACCGCGCCCGTCAACGGGTAGCAGCCAAGGGTACGGAAACGCACTTTCTTTTTGACGATGCGCGCCTTGTCCTCGTCGGACAGATGCTCAAGGATGCGCTCGTCATCGATCATGATCAGGGTGCCGTTCTTCTCGATCACTTCGCGTTCGGCGGCGAAGTACAGCGGCACGATCGGGATGCCTTCGAGGTAGATGTACTGCCAGATGTCCAGTTCGGTCCAGTTCGACAACGGGAACACACGAATGGATTCGCCCTTGTTGACCTTGCCGTTGTAGACGTTCCACAGCTCCGGACGCTGATTCTTCGGGTCCCAGCGGTGCTTGCTGTCGCGGAACGAATACACGCGCTCTTTGGCGCGGGACTTCTCTTCGTCACGACGGGCACCACCGAACGCGGCGTCGAAACCATGCTTGTCGAGTGCCTGCTTCAGGCCCTCGGTCTTCATGATGTCGGTGTGTTTGGCGCTGCCGTGGGTGAACGGGTTGATGTTCTGCGCCACGCCATCGGGGTTGATGTGGGTGATCAGGTCCAGGCCCAGCTCTTCGACCATCTTGTCGCGGAACTTGTACATCTCCTGGAATTTCCAGCGAGTGTCGACGTGCATCACCGGAAACGGCAGTTTGCCCGGGAAGAACGCCTTGCGTGCCAGGTGCAGCATCACGGCGGAGTCTTTACCGATGGAGTACAGCATCACCGGGTTGTCGAACTCGGCGGCCACCTCGCGGATGATGTGGATGCTTTCCGCCTCCAGCTGTTTCAGATGCGTCAGTTTGTCGACCATGGCTACTCACGAAAGCTTTCTTATGAACGGCCAGCGGGCCGTGTTCGAGCGGGGAATCCTAGCACAGCGCCCTCTTCTAATCAGGACGCCAACTAGATCGAAAGGGCATATGAATATGCCCACCAGTTTGCCCTACTAACCCTGTAGGAGCTGCATTTCAGATCAGGCTCGCCGCGAGACGTCAGATCGGGTTCGGGCAGTCGATGAAGATGTGTTCCAGGGCAAAACGTTTGGCCAGGTAGTCACCCAGCGCCTGCACACCATAGCGCTCGGTGGCATGGTGGCCGGCGGCGATGAAGCTGATGTCGTTTTCCCGAGCGCTGTGGAAGGTCTGTTCGGAGGCTTCGCCACTGAGGAACAGATCAACGCCCGCCGCCACGCCCTGATCGATATAACCCTGCCCGCCACCTGTGCACCAGCCGACCCGGCGAATCATCGCACTGCCCTCGACCAGCAGTGGTTCGCGGCCCATGACGTCTTTGACCTTGCGGGCGAAGTCTCGCGCAGTCATTGGCTCGTTCAACGAGCCGACCAGCCCGACGATCTTCAGGTTGTCCGGGTCCAACGGCCCTTCGACGGTGATGTCCAGTTGACGCGCCAACTGCACGTTGTTGCCGACCTCCGGGTGCAGGTCCAGTGGCAGGTGATAAGCGAGCAGACTGATGTCGTGCTTGAGCAGGGTCTTCAGGCGGCGCTGCTTCATGCCGGTGATGCACGGGTTTTCGCCTTTCCAGAAATAGCCGTGATGCACAAGTATCAGATCGGCTTCGGCTTCCACCGCAGCATCGAGCAAGGCCTGACTGGCGGTGACGCCACTGACAATGCGCATCACCTGCGGACGCCCCTCCACCTGCAGGCCATTGGGGCAATAATCGGCGATTTTCGCACTGCCGAGGTAACGGTCGGCTTCTTCGACCAGGGTGCTGAGGGCGACGGCCATGAAAGACTCCTAAATATCCCGTTCAGAGGCGCGCGCGGCCTCGTATAATGCGCGACATTATCGGCGGTCTGCCCCCGCCTGCAACTTTTCCAGGACGTGCTTAATGCTCAAGGCGCTGCGTTTTTTTGGCTGGCCGCTGTTGGCCGGCGTGCTTATCGCTCTGTTGATTATTCAGCGTTACCCGCAGTGGGTCGGGCTTCCGAGCCTCGACGTCAACCTGCAACAGGCCCCGCAAACCACCAGTGTGCAACAGGGCCCGGTGTCCTATGCCGACGCGGTGACCATCGCCGCACCGTCGGTGGTCAACCTCTACACCACCAAAGTCATCAACAAACCGGCGCACCCGCTGTTTGAGGATCCGCAGTTCCGGCGCTTCTTCGGTGACAACTCGCCGAAGCAGAAACGCATGGAATCGAGCCTCGGTTCCGGCGTGATCATGAGCCCGGAAGGCTACATTCTGACCAACAACCACGTGACCACCGGCGCCGATCAGATCGTGGTGGCACTCAAGGATGGGCGCGAAACCCTCGCCCGCGTCATCGGCAGCGACCCGGAAACCGACCTCGCGGTGCTGAAGATTGACCTGAAAAACCTCCCGGCGATCACCGTCGGCCGCTCCGACAACATCCGCATCGGCGACGTCGCACTGGCCATCGGCAACCCGTTCGGCGTCGGCCAGACCGTGACCATGGGCATCATCAGCGCCACCGGGCGCAACCAGTTGGGCCTGAACAATTACGAAGACTTCATCCAGACCGACGCGGCGATCAACCCGGGCAACTCCGGCGGCGCACTGGTCGATGCCAACGGCAATCTCACCGGGATCAACACCGCGATCTTCTCCAAGTCCGGCGGCTCGCAAGGCATCGGTTTTGCGATTCCGGTAAAACTGGCGATGGAGGTGATGAAGTCGATCATCGAGCACGGTCAGGTGATTCGTGGCTGGCTCGGTATTGAAGTGCAGCCGCTGACCCAGGAACTGGCCGAGTCGTTTGGCCTGTCCGGGCGTCCGGGAATTGTCGTGGCGGGAATCTTCCGCGATGGCCCGGCACAGAAGGCCGGCCTGCAGCTGGGTGACGTGATTCTGAGTATCGACGGAGAACCGGCGGGTGATGGGCGAAAGTCCATGAATCAGGTGGCGCGGATCAAACCGACCGACAAGGTCACCATTCAGGTCATGCGCAACGGCAAAGAGATCAAGCTGACTGCTGAAATCGGCCTGCGTCCACCGCCGGCGCCTGTGAAAGAAGAAGAGTAAGCCGCCAGTACAAATCAATGTGGGAGCGAGCCTGCTCGCGAAGAGGTCGTCACAGTCAACAATGATGTTGAATGACAGACCGCTTTCGCGAGCAGGCTCGCTCCCACAGGTTTAGCGGTGTTCTACAGGTCGCCGAGGCCGTCGATCAGCGCCTGATTCTGCTCCGGCGTACCGATCGAGATCCGCAGGAACTGGGCAATCCGCTCCTGCTTGAAGTGGCGCACAATCACGCCCTGCTCGCGCAACTTGGCTGCCAGCCCCGCTGCATCGTGTTGCGGGTGCCGGGCGAAGATGAAGTTTGCCGCCGACGGCAGCACCTCAAACCCCTTGACCTGCAATTGCGCGATGACCCACTCACGACTTTCGATGACCAGACGGCAGGTCTTGTCGAAATACTCGCGATCCTCGAACGCGGCCGCCGCTCCGACAATCGCCAGGCGATCCAGCGGATAGGAGTTGAAGCTGTTCTTGATTCGCTCCAGCGCTTCGATCAGATCCGGATGACCCACCGCCAGACCGACGCGCAGGCCGGCCAGCGAGCGCGACTTGGACAAGGTCTGGGTCACCAGCAGGTTCGGATAACGGTCCACCAGGCTGATCGCGGTTTCGCCGCCGAAGTCGATATAAGCCTCGTCCACCACAACCACCGAATCCGGGCTGGCCTTGAGGATCTGCTCGACCGCTTCCAGTGCCAGCAGGCAACCGGTCGGTGCGTTCGGATTCGGGAAAATGATCCCGCCGTTCGGTTTGGCGTAGTCCGCCGGGTTGATCTGGAACTGCGCGTCCAGCGGCACGGCATCGAACTGGATGCCGTACAGACCGCAGTACACCGGATAGAAGCTGTAGCTGATGTCCGGAAACAGCAGTGGCTGCTCGTGTTGCAGCAGACCGTGGAAAATGTGCGCGAGCACCTCGTCCGAACCGTTGCCGAGGAACACCTGATTGCTCTGCACGCCGTAGTAGTGGGCGACGGCGGTTTTCAGCAGATCGCTGTTCGGATCCGGGTACAGGCGCAGGTTGTCGTTGAGCTCGGTTTGCATCGCCGCCAGGGCTTTGGGCGACGGGCCGTAAGGGTTTTCGTTGGTGTTGAGCTTGACCAGTCTGGTCAGCTTCGGCTGTTCGCCCGGCACATACGGCACCAGATCCTTGACGAACGGGCTCCAGAATTTACTCATGTTCAATTCCCCTTCACTTCGTCTTTGATGCGGTATTCGGCGCTGCGGGCGTGCGCGCTCAGGGATTCGCCACGGGCCAGCACGGACGCGGTCTTGCCCAGCTCGGAAGCGCCGGCCTCGGAGCAGAAGATGATCGACGAACGTTTCTGGAAGTCGTACACGCCCAGCGGTGAGGAGAAACGCGCGGTGCCGGACGTTGGCAGCACGTGGTTCGGGCCGGCGCAGTAATCACCCAGCGCTTCCGAGGTGTGGCGGCCCATGAAGATCGCGCCGGCGTGGCGAATCTGCGGCAGCCAGGCTTGCGGGTCGGCCACCGACAATTCGAGGTGTTCCGGGGCGATGCGGTTGGCGACTTCGATGGCTTGCGCCATGTCGCGCACGTGAATCAGCGCACCGCGACCATTGATCGAAGTTTCGATGATGGCCGCGCGGTCCATGGTCGGCAGCAGTTTGTCGATGCTCGCCGCAACCTTGTCGAGGAATTCGGCATCCGGGCTGACCAGAATCGCCTGCGCGTCTTCGTCGTGCTCGGCCTGGGAGAACAGGTCCATGGCGATCCAGTCCGGATCGGTCTGGCCGTCGCAGACCACGAGGATTTCCGACGGGCCGGCGATCATGTCGATGCCGACCTGACCGAACACGTGTCGTTTGGCGGTGGCGACATAAATGTTGCCCGGGCCGACGACTTTGTCCACCTGCGGCACGCTTTCGGTACCGTAAGCCAGCGCAGCAACCGCTTGCGCGCCGCCGATGGTGAACACCCGGTCAACGCCGGCAATGCACGCCGCCGCCAGCACCAGCTCATTGATTTCACCGCGCGGGGTCGGCACCACCATGACCACTTCGGTCACGCCGGCGACCTTGGCCGGAATCGCGTTCATCAACACCGACGACGGGTACGACGCCTTGCCGCCCGGCACGTACAGGCCGGCGCGATCCAGTGGTGTGACCTTCTGCCCGAGCACGGTGCCGTCGGCTTCGGTGTAGCTCCAGGAATCCTGTTTCTGTTTTTCGTGGTAGCTGCGCACCCGCGCCGCGGCTTTTTCCAGCGCTTCGCGTTGCGGGACAGTGATGCGGGTCAGGGCCAGTTCCAGACGCTCGCGCGGCAGGATCAGGTCGGCCATGGAGGCGACTTCGAGGCCGTCGAACTTCTGGGTGAACTCGACCAGCGCCGCGTCACCGCGCTCGCGCACCGCCTTGATGATGTCCAGCACGCGCTGATTGACCGAGTCGTCAGACACACTTTCCCAGCTCAGCAGATGATCCAGATGATGCGCGAAATCCGGGTCAGCAGCGTTGAGTCGGCGAATTGCAGTCGGTGCGGTCATAGCGAGAGCCTCATAGGAATGGCAAAAACTCAGGCGCCCTAACTTAGCAGTCGTTTCCGCTTGGGCACCTGAGATTCTGGCTATGAGGCGGATAGACGGGCGCGACTCAAGGTCGCGCAGGTACATCAGCCGCGGTGTCGCGATTCCACTGCCGTGCGCAGGGTATCGATCAACGCCTGGATTCGGGCGTGTTGCATCTTCATCGAAGCCTTGTTGACCACCAGGCGCGAGCTGATCGTGGCGATCAGTTCCTGAGGTTCCAGGCCGTTGGCGCGCAGTGTATTGCCGGTGTCGACCACGTCGATGATCTTGTCGGCCAGACCGATCAGCGGCGCCAGCTCCATCGAGCCGTAGAGCTTGATGATGTCGACCTGACGGCCCTGCTCGGCGTAGTAGCGCTTGGCAACGTTGACGAACTTGGTCGCCACGCGCAGACGGCCCTTGGGCTCGGCTGCGCCGATCTTGCCGGCCGTCATCAGCTTGCACTGGGCAATCTGCAGATCCAGCGGCTCGTAGAGGCCCTGGCCGGTGTATTCCATCAGCACGTCTTTACCGGCGACGCCGAGGTCGGCCGCGCCATGCTCGACATAGGTCGGCACGTCGGTGGCACGCACGATCAACAGACGTACGTCATCCTGAGTGGTGGGGATGATCAGTTTGCGGCTCTTGTCCGGATTCTCGGTCGGCACGATGCCCGCTTCAGCGAGAAGCGGCAGGGTGTCGTCAAGGATGCGGCCCTTGGACAGTGCGATGGTCAACATGGGAAACGTCAGTCCTTATCAAGGTACTCATGTCCGGTCGCAATCGGCGCCGGACACACATCGAGCCGGATACCGGCTCGACTCGAAACAAATTCAGTGGACACCTCCCTGTGCCCAGTGCAGCGACTAGCCCGGAACGCGACGGATCTTGGCGCCCAGCATCTGCAGTTTTTCTTCGATGCACTCGTAACCACGGTCGATGTGGTAGATGCGGTCGATCAGGGTATCGCCCTCGGCCACCAGGGCCGAAATCACCAGACTCGCCGAAGCACGCAGGTCGGTGGCCATCACTGGCGCGCCCTTCAGCACTTCAGTACCGGTGACGATCGCAGTGTTGCCTTCGACCTGGATCCTGGCGCCCATGCGGTGCAGTTCGTACACGTGCATGAAACGGTTTTCGAAGATCGTCTCGATCACTGCACCGGTGCCTTCGGCAATGGCGTTGAGCGAGATGAACTGCGCCTGCATGTCGGTCGGGAATGCCGGGTACGGCGCTGTGCGCACGTTGACCGCTTTCGGGCGTTTGCCGTGCATGTTCAGCTCGATCCAGTCTTCACCGCAGGTGATTTCCGCACCGGACTCACGGAGCTTTTCCAGGACCGCTTCAAGAATGGTCGGATCAGTGTCCTTGACCTTGACGCGGCCACCGGTGACCGCAGCGGCCACCAGGTAGGTGCCGGTTTCGATACGGTCAGGCATGACCTTGTAGAAACACGAACCCAGGCGCTCGACGCCATCGATGGTGATGGTGTCGGTACCGGCACCGGAAACCTTGGCGCCCATGGCGTTGAGGAAATTCGCCAGGTCGACGACTTCCGGCTCGCGCGCAGCGTTCTGCAGCACGCTGCGCCCCTTGGCCAGGGCAGCCGCCATCATGATGTTTTCGGTACCGGTCACGCTGACGGTATCAAAGAAGAAGTGCGCACCGCGCAGGCCGCCTTCAGGCGCCTTGGCCTTGATGTAGCCGCCTTCGACGTCGATCACCGCGCCCATGGCTTCGAGACCACGGATGTGCAGGTCAACCGGACGCGAACCGATGGCGCAACCGCCAGGCAGAGCGACTTCGGCTTCACCGAAACGGGCAACCATCGGCCCCAGAACCAGGATCGAGGCACGCATGGTTTTCACCAGCTCGTACGGCGCGATCAGGGTCTTGATGGTACGTGGGTCGATTTCAACGCTGAGTTTCTCGTCGATCACAGGCTCGATGCCCATGCGACCGAACAGCTCGATCATGGTGGTGATGTCGTGCAGGTGCGGCAGGTTGCCAACGGTCACCGGGCCATCGCACAGCAGGGTGGCAGCCAGAATCGGCAGGGCGGAGTTCTTCGCCCCGGAGATACGGATTTCGCCATCAAGACGAACGCCACCGGTAATAATCAATTTATCCATAAGAATCTCGACGCCCTAGGGCTCAGGTGCGCTCGGCCCAGGCCGCGCTGCTGAAAAATTTCATAGTGACCGCGTGGATGCTGCCATCAGCGATCCAAGGGTTCAAATGGGCATAGATGCTTTGCTGACGCTTGACCGGGCTCAACGCCGCCAGTTCATCACTAATCACGTTCAGCTGGAAGTTGCAGCCTTCGCCTTCAACTTCCACCTGCGTTCCTGGCAGCTTTCCTTCAAGGAAGCTCTTCACTTCTACGGCCTGCATGCTCAACCTCAATCGGCGCCCTGTGCGCACGGGTCGGACATCATACAAAAAAGCCCCGCGCCTGCGAACCCCGCATTGGCAGGACTCTGACGGGGGGCTTGTTTGTCGATGCGGGTTCAGGGGTGCGCCAGCAACTCGGTCAGTTCGCTGACCTGAGCGATTTCGCGCATGTCTTCCGGCATCGCGCGGACGCTGACGGCCTTGCCGGCCGCCTGAGCATCGCGCATGAAGCACAGCAGCAAGGACAAGCCGACGCTGCTGGACTTCTTCACTGCCGAACAATCAATCACCAGCGATGCCGCCTTGCTGGACTTGATCAGCGCCTGGCCCTCCTTGCGCAGGTCGGGGCCCGTGCGATAGTCCAGCACTCCGCTGAGCAATAGCTCGTCGACATCACTCATACGAACTGCCGCCTCATTCATTGCGCTGGCTTCTCGGCAGCTTTCTCGGTGGTTTCCTTGGCCTTGGCCACTTCGCCAGCCCAATTGTTGATGGTCTTGTCCAGATCGTTGCCATTGCGCTGCATCGCATCCGCGAACTGATCACGGAACAGCTTGCCGATGTTGATGCCGTTGATGATCACGTTGCGCAGCTTCCACTCACCGTTGATCTTCTCCAGCGTGTACTGCACCGGATAGATCGCGCCGTTGCTGCCCTTGACGGTCATGCCGACGCTGGTGCGATCACCCGATTCATCCTTGGCCGGATCAACCGTGATGCCCTGATTGTTGTATTCGAGCAAGGCATTGCCGTAGAACTGGAACAGGCCTTTCTTGAAGTTTTCCTGGAAGGTCTGCATCTGCGCCGGCGTGGCCTTGCGCGAATACTTGACCGTCATGATGCTCTTGGAAATGCCCTCGGCATCCACTACCGGGCCGACGATGTTGTTCAACGCGGCATAGAAATCAGCCGGATCCTGCTTGTATTTCGCTTTGTTGGCCGACAGGTCGGCCAGCATCCGGTTCGTGGTGTCCTGAACCAGATCGTGCGCCGATTGCCCGGGCGCAGCGTTAGCCAGCAGTGGCAGTGTCGCAAGCAACACCAACAGGCCACGTCGCAAGGTAGAGATCATTCAAAAGCTCCTCATTTGGCGTCTTTGCTAACGGTATTGAGCAGGAATTTACCGATCAGGTCTTCCAGTACCAGAGACGACTGCGTGTCGTGGATGGTTCCACCATCCTTCAGACGAGTGTCTTCCCCACCCACGCTGATACCGATGTATTTCTCGCCCAACAGGCCAGCGGTCAGGATAGACGCTGTGGAGTCGGTCGGCAGGTTGTCGACCTTTTTATCCACTTGCAGGGTGACCCGACCGGTGAAGCTGTCGCGATCCAGATCGATGGCCGTGACCTTGCCGATGGTTACACCGGCCATGGTCACTTTGGCTCTGACCGTCAAACCGGCGATATTGTCGAAGTAGGCATACAGCTTATAGGTGTCGGTGGTCGAGGTCGGAGACAGGCCACTGACCCGCAGCGCAAGCAGCAACAAGGCCAGGATCCCTGCCAGCAGGAACAGGCCGACACCGATTTCCAGGGTGCGGTTTTGCATCAGAAATCTCCAAACATCAAAGCGGTCAGAATAAAGTCCAGGCCGAGCACTGCCAGCGAGGCAAACACCACGGTCTTGGTGGTGGCACGACTGATACCCTCGGAAGTGGGCTCACAGTCATAGCCTTGGAATACGGCAATCCAGGTCACTACAAAGGCGAAAACAATACTTTTGATCACGCCGTTGAGCACGTCACTGGTGAAATTCACGCTGTTCTGCATGTTCGCCCAATAAGAGCCTTCATACACACCCAGCCAGTCGACAGCCACCCACGATCCACCCCAGATGCCTACCACGCTGAAAATCATCGCCAGCACCGGCAGGGAAATGAAACCGGCCCACAGGCGCGGAGCAATGATGTACTTGAGCGGGTCGACACCGATCATTTCCAGGCTGGAAAGCTGTTCGGTGGACTTCATGTTGCCGATTTCGGCCGTCAGCGCCGAACCGGCACGCCCGGCAAACAGCAGCGCCGTCACCACCGGACCCAATTCACGCAGCAAGGTCAGGGCGACCATCTGCCCCACTGCCTGCTCCGAACCGTAGCTCGACAGAATACTGAAGCCCTGCAGCGCCAGCACCATGCCGATGAAAATCCCGGAGACGACGATGATCACCAGCGACATCACGCCAACCGAATGCAGTTGCTTGACCAGCAGACCAAAACCGCCACTGATGCCGCCACGACCGAGCAGGGCGTGAAACAGGAACAGGGTCGCGCGGCCAAACACCGCCACGGCGTCGATCGCCGTCTCGCCAAAGCGGCGTACGCGTTCTATCAATGAAATTCTGCGCATCAGCGCTTCCCCAGAAGATCTGCGCGGTAATCCGTCGCTGGAAAATGGTACGGCACCGGGCCATCGGGGTTGCCGGTCATGAACTGGCGAATACGCGGTTCATCCGAGTTCATCAATTCGTCCGGCGTACCCTGCCCCAGCACCTGACCATCACCCACTACATAAATGTAGTCAGCGATGCTCGCGGTTTCGGCCAGGTCGTGGGAAACCACAATGCTGGTAATGCCCAGCGCATCATTGAGCAGACGGATCAGGCGCACCAGCACGCCCATGGCGATCGGATCCTGACCAACGAAAGGCTCGTCATACATGAGAATCTGCGGATCGAGCGCGATCGCCCGCGCCAGCGCCACGCGACGTTTCATGCCGCCCGACAGCTCGTCCGGCATCAGCTCGATCGCGCCGCGCAGTCCAACCGCCTGCAATTTGAGCAGGACGATGTCGCGGATCATCTCGTCCGGTAATTGGGTATGAACCCGCAAGGGGAAAGCGACGTTCTCGAAGACATCGAGATCGGTAAACAGCGCGCCACTCTGAAACAGCACACCCATGTGCTTTCGCGCATCGAACAGATCACTGCGCGACAGCGTCGGCAGGTTCTGACCGTTGACCCAGACTTCCCCGCTGGAGGGACGCAATTGCGCGCCCATCAGTCGCAGCAGCGTGGTCTTGCCACACCCGGAAGGCCCCATGATGCCGGTAACCTTGCCACGCGGGATGCGAATATCGACGTTATTGAAAATGCTGCGCGCACCGCGCTTGAAGGAGACTCCCTTCAGCTCGACCGCGTAGGCGTTATCGGCACTCATCTAAACTCCTTGCGATGCAGCCTCTCACTCGGACGCCTGGCTTTCCGCAGAAAGCACATACCTCCCGGGCAGGCCGAACTGGCGGCGAACTATATCACTGCAAACGCCAAGCGCCCAAGGCCCATGCCCCTCCGCGTTCAACGATATGACAGGCCCGACGGCACTTTTTCGGGGTTTTGGTTGCCAGGAATGACAAAGCTCGACGAACTTGCGTGAGGCTTTTCAACATAACCGCTATAATCGCCGCCTTTTCATCGGGCTATACGATTTCTGACATGAGCCAATCCAGCGACCTGATTCAATCGGCACAACGCACCATCCGCCTCGAAGTGGAAGCCGTACAAGGCTTGTTGCCCCATATCGACGCCGATTTCGTACGCGCTTGCGAGATGATTCTGGCCAGCAAGGGCCGTGTGGTAGTGGTCGGCATGGGTAAATCCGGGCACGTCGGCAACAAGATTGCCGCGACCCTGGCCAGCACCGGCACCCCGGCCTTTTTTGTTCATCCAGCCGAAGCCAGCCACGGTGACATGGGCATGATCACCCGCGATGACGTGATCCTCGCCCTCTCCAACTCCGGCTCGACCAACGAAATCGTCACCCTGCTGCCGTTGATCAAACGCCTGGGCATCCAGTTGATCAGCCTGACCGGCAATCCACAGTCACCGCTGGCCAAGGCCGCCGAAGTCAATCTCAACGTTCACGTCGAGCACGAAGCCTGCCCGCTGAACCTGGCACCGACTTCCTCGACCACCGCTGCGCTGGTCATGGGCGATGCCCTGGCCGTGGCGCTGCTGGAAGCCCGGGGTTTTACCGCCGAAGATTTTGCTTTCTCCCACCCGGGCGGCGCCCTGGGTCGACGCCTGCTGCTGAAAGTGGAAAACGTCATGCACGCCGGCCAGGAGCTGCCGCAAGTGCAACGCGGCACCCTGCTCAAGGACGCGCTCATGGAAATGACCCGCAAGGGCCTGGGCATGACCGCGATCGTTGAAGCCGATGGCAAACTCGCCGGGATCTTCACCGACGGCGACTTGCGCCGCACCCTGGATCGCAGCATCGACATCCGCAGCGCCACCATCGACCAGGTCATGACCGCGCACGGCAAGACCGCACGGCCCGAGATGCTCGCCGCCGAAGCGCTGAAAATCATGGAAGACCACCGAATCAACGCACTGGTGGTCGTGGACGAAGAAGATCGCCCGATCGGCGCCTTCAACCTCTCCGATCTGCTGCGTGCAGGAGTGATGTAATGACAACCGATCTGCTGCAACGCGGCAAAGCGATCAAACTGGCGGTGTTCGACGTCGATGGCGTCCTCACCGACGGGCGCCTGTACTTCCTCGAAGACGGCAGCGAATTCAAGACCTTCAACACCCTCGACGGCCAGGGCATCAAGATGCTGATGAATGCCGGCGTCGAAACCGCCATCATCAGCGGCCGCAAGACGCCGGTGGTTGAGCGCCGGGCGAAGAACCTCGGCATCCCGCACCTGTTTCAGGGCCGCGAAGACAAATTGGTGGTTCTGGACGGCCTATTGGCGCAACTGGGCCTAAGCTATGAACAGGTCGCCTACCTCGGTGACGACCTGCCTGACCTGCCGGTGATCCGCCGCGTAGGCTTGGGCATGGCCGTGGCCAATGCTGCCGACTTCGTGCGCGAACACGCCCATGGCGTCACTCGGGCCCGCGGTGGCGAAGGTGCCGCCCGAGAGTTCTGCGAATTGATCCTGCGCGCCCAGGGCCGCCTCGATGCGGCCAACGCCGCGTACCTGTGAGCCAAACCATGTTTAGCAAAAAATTTCGCAACTTCCTGTTGTTCGGCTGTATCGCTGCCCTGTTCGCAGCGGTCGGCTACTGGAACATCAGCCCTGAACGGTTCCTCGACAAACCTGTGACCAAGGTCGAAGACACCGCCATCGACTGGTACGCCACGAACACGCATACCCTGCAATACCTTCCGGACGGCAAGGTGCAGTACGAAATGACGTCGGACAAGGCCGAGCATCTGAAAGCGACGGACGTGACACTGGTCACCAAACCCGACCTCAACATGTTCCGCGGCACAGACTTTCCGTGGCACGTGACCAGCGAGCGTGGCGAAGTGAACCCGGACGGAACCCAGGTAGAACTGATCGACTCGGTACGCATCAAGCGCACCGATGAAAAGAACCGCGACACCCTGATCACCAGCACCCGCATGACGGTGTTCCCTCAGCAGCAATATGCGCAGACCGAGCAACCCGTTAGAATCGACGGCGCTGGCGGTGTATCGACTGGCGTGGGAATGAAGGCGTATTTGAAGGAAAGCAGGATACACCTGCAATCGAACGTAAGAGGACAGTATGAGGCTCGTTAAAACCCTCCCTATTTTGCTCAGTCTGGGCGCAGCACTGGGAAGCGTGAGCGCCTGGGCTCTGCCGAACGATCAGCAGCAACCTATCCGCATTCAGGCCGACGACGCCCAACTGGACGACAAGAACGGCATCGCCACCTATAAAGGTGACGTGATCATCACCCAGGGTTCGATGATCGTTAAGGGCAATACGGTAACCATCACCCGTACCCCGACCGGCGACATCGACGTGGTGACCTCGGTGGGTAACCTTGCCTACTTCGAGCAGTTGCAAACCCAGGGTGACACCAAGCCTGTACAGGGCTGGGGCGTGACGATCCAGTATCACGCCGCGCAAAACCGCGTCGTGCTGATCGACAAGGCCAAGGTTGTCGACAAGGACAACAACACCACCCAAGGCGAGAAAATCGTCTATGACACGGTGAGAAAACTGGCCAGCGCCGGTCGCGCTACCGGCAACAAGGTCACCGAGACGCGTCCGCGCATCGACATGGTGATCCAGCCGAAGAAGAAAACCGACGAGAAAACCCAGTAATGGCAACTCTGAAAGCTCAGCACCTGGCCAAGGCCTATAAAAGCCGTCAGGTCGTGCGTGACGTCAGTCTGTCGATCGACAGCGGCCAGATCGTCGGCCTGCTCGGCCCGAACGGTGCCGGCAAGACCACCTGCTTCTACATGATCGTCGGCCTGGTGCAGGCCGATCAGGGTCGCGTGCTGATCGACGATCTGGACGTCAGCCACCAGCCGATGCACGGTCGCGCCAAGGCCGGTATCGGCTATCTGCCGCAAGAAGCGTCGATCTTCCGCAAACTGTCGGTGGCCGACAACATCATGGCCATCCTCGAGACCCGTCAGGAACTCGACAAGGCCGGCCGTCGCAAGGAGCTGGAAAGCCTGCTGCAGGAGTTCCATATCAGCCACATCCGAGACAACCTCGGCATGAGCCTGTCCGGTGGTGAACGCCGTCGGGTGGAAATCGCCCGCGCCCTGGCGACCGCCCCGAAATTCATCCTGCTCGACGAACCGTTCGCCGGTGTCGACCCGATCTCGGTCGGCGACATCAAGCAGATCATCCATCACCTCAAGGCCAAGGGCATCGGTGTGCTGATCACCGACCACAACGTGCGTGAGACGCTGGATATCTGCGAGACCGCCTACATCGTCAACGACGGTCAACTGATCGCTGAAGGCGATGCGGCAACCATCCTTGCCAACGATCTGGTGAAGGAAGTGTACCTGGGCCACGAGTTCCGCCTCTAAAGCGCGAGCGCATTCGGCCAGCCGTCCGGGTGCTGTAACGCTGAAGCGCTTTTTTTATACGCTTTATTGTTACAGCGCTCTAGGCAAACACGACAGTTTCAGGCATATAATTTGCTTAAGTTTGGCGCTTCGGCGCCCTGTAGTGGATGGCGCATGCGCGCCGGCGAATAAGGTGTTAAGCCCCTGCCATGAAACCATCGCTAGTCTTGAGAATGGGCCAGCAGCTGACGATGACACCGCAGCTGCAACAGGCCATCCGCCTGCTCCAATTGTCGACCCTGGACCTGCAACAGGAAATCCAGGAGGCCCTGGAATCCAATCCGATGCTCGAGCGCCAGGAAGAAGGCGACGACTTCGACAACTCCGATCCATTGGCCGACAACGCCGAACAAAAAACCAACACCGAGATTCAGGAACCTTCCTATCAGGAAACCGCCCCGACGGTGGACAACCTGGAGGAAGGCGAATGGAACGAGCGCATTCCTAACGAATTGCCCGTTGATACCGCCTGGGAAGACGTCTACCAGACCAGCGCCAGCAGCCTGCCCAGCAGCGATGACGATGAGTGGGACTTCACCACCCGCACCTCCGCCGGGGAAAGCCTGCAAAGCCATCTGCTGTGGCAACTGAACCTGGCGCCGATGTCCGACACCGACCGCCTGATCGCCGTGACCCTGATCGATTGCATCAACAATCAGGGCTACCTCGACGAAACCCTCGAAGAAATTCTCGACGCCTTTGATCCGGAACTCGACATCGAGCTGGACGAGATCGAAGCCGTCCTGCATCGCATCCAGCAGTTCGAACCCGCCGGCATCGGCGCACGCAACCTCGGCGAATGCCTGTTGCTGCAACTGCGTCAGCTCCCGGCCAAGACTCCTTGGCTGAACGAGGCCAAGCGTCTGGTCAGCGATTACATCGATCTGCTTGGCAGTCGCGACTACAGCCAGCTGATGCGACGCATGAAGCTCAAGGAAGACGAGCTGCGTCAGGTCATCGAACTGGTGCAGAGCCTCAATCCGCGCCCGGGTTCACAGATCGAATCCACCGAAGCCGAGTACGTGGTGCCTGACGTGATTGTGCGCAAGGACAACGAACGCTGGCTGGTCGAGCTGAATCAGGAGTCGGTGCCTCGTCTGCGGGTCAATGCGCAGTATGCCGGCTTCGTGCGACGCGCCGACACCAGCGCCGACAACACCTTCATGCGCAACCAGTTGCAAGAGGCACGCTGGTTCATCAAGAGCCTGCAAAGCCGCAACGAAACCCTGATGAAGGTGGCCACCCAGATCGTCGAGCATCAGCGCGGCTTCCTGGAATACGGCGATGAAGCCATGAAACCGTTGGTCCTGCATGACATCGCCGAGGCGGTCGGCATGCACGAATCGACGATTTCCCGGGTCACCACGCAGAAATTCATGCATACCCCTCGGGGCATTTATGAACTGAAATACTTTTTCTCCAGCCACGTCAGCACCTCTGAAGGCGGTGAATGCTCCTCCACGGCGATCCGCGCGATCATCAAAAAACTGGTCGCGGCGGAAAATCAGAAAAAGCCATTGAGTGACAGCAAGATCGCTGGTTTACTGGAGGCACAAGGCATTCAGGTGGCTCGCCGCACCGTCGCCAAGTACCGCGAATCCCTCGGGATCGCGCCTTCGAGCGAACGCAAGCGGTTGATGTAAGCCACGTTACAGCGTTCCAGTGGCAGGCTATCCGGCCTGCCGCTTTATGCACTGGCAACGAAGGAGAAGCTGTATGCAAGTCAACATCAGTGGACACCAACTGGAAGTGACCGAACCTCTGCGCACCTACATCAACGAGAAACTCGAACGATTGGAGCGCCATTTCGACAAGATCACCAACGTGCAGGTCACGATGTGCGTCGAAAAGCTCAAGCAGAAAATCGAAGCCACCTTGCATATTCCCGGCAGCGAAGTGGTCGCCAACGCAGAAGATACCGACATGTATGCTGCGATCGACTCACTGACCGACAAGCTGGATCGCCAACTCAAAAAGCATAAGGAAAAGACCCAGAGCCTCCTCCAGGGCGCAACCGGTCGTTAACACCCCCAACCCATGATCCGACTTGAAAGTATCCTGACCCCCGGCCGTTCCCTGGTGAACGTGCCGGGCGGCAGTAAAAAGAAAGCCCTCGAACAGATTGCCAACCTCATCCATAAAGAAGTGCCGGATCTGGCCATGCAGGATGTGTTCGATGCGCTGATCGCCCGTGAGAAACTCGGTTCCACCGGTTTCGGCAACGGCATCGCCATTCCCCACTGTCGCCTCAAAGGCTGCGAAGCGCCTATCAGCGCATTGATGCACCTTGATGCCCCCATCGATTTCGATGCCATCGACGGCGCTCCGGTTGACTTGCTGTTTGTCCTGCTGGTCCCGGAAGCGGCCACCGATGCTCACCTGGAATTACTGCGCCAGATCGCCAGCATGCTCGATCGCAAGGAAGTGCGCGAAAAACTGCGCAGCGCACCGAGTAACGAAGCCTTGTATCAGGTCGTCCTGAGCGAGCAGAACGGTCATTAATCATGCGTTTGATCATCGTCAGCGGCCGCTCCGGCTCGGGTAAAAGTACTGCCCTGGATGTCCTTGAGGACAACGGCTACTACTGCATCGACAACCTGCCGGCCGGCCTGCTGCCGGAACTCGCCGAACGCGCCCTGATTCATACCGAGCTGGCCCAGCCGCTGGTGGCCGTGTCGATCGATGCACGCAATCTGCCGAGCCACCTGTCGCGTTTCCCCGAACTGCTTGAAGAAGTCCGTGCCCGGCACATCCAGTGCGATGTGTTGTATCTGGATGCCGACGAAGAAACGCTGCTCAAGCGCTTCTCGGAAACCCGCCGGCGCCATCCGCTGAGCACTGCCAATCGTTCGCTGGCCGAAGCGATTCAAGACGAGACGGCCCTGCTGGGCCCGATTGCGGACCTGGCCGACCTCAAGGTCAATACTACCAACCTGAATCTGTACCAACTGCGTGACACCATCAAGTTGCGCCTGCTGAACCAGCCGGAGCCGGGCACGGCATTTCTGGTCGAGTCGTTCGGCTTCAAGCGCGGCATGCCGGTGGATGCGGATCTGGTATTCGACGTGCGCTGCCTGCCCAACCCGTACTGGAAGCCGGAGCTACGCGCCCAATCGGGTCTCGATGCACCGGTCGCCGAATACCTGGCGGCGCAACCGGAAGTCGAGGAGATGTATCAGGATATCTTCGGCTATCTGAATAAATGGCTGCCACGCTTCGCTGCGAGCAACCGCGCCTACGTCACCATTGCCATTGGCTGCACAGGTGGGCATCACCGCTCCGTTTACCTGACCGAACGCCTGGGTCAGGCCCTGCAGAAAACCCTGAAGAACGTCCAGGTTCGCCACCGCGACCTCACTTAAAGGATTCACACCGCGATGCCTGCTCTGGAAATCGAAATCATCAATAAACTGGGCCTGCATGCCCGAGCGTCGGCCAAGTTCGTCGGGGTGGCGGGCCAGTTCCCGGATTGCACGATCAGAGTGGGTCGTACACCAGAAACAACCGTGGACGGTAAAAGCATCATGGCGATGATGATGCTGGCTGCCGGCAAGGGCACGAAGATCTATCTGAGTACTGAAGGCCATCAGGAACAGGAAGCGCTGGATGCGCTGGTGAAGTTGATCAACAACTACTTCGACGAAGGCGGCTGACAGCTCAGAAACAAAAGATCGCAGCCTTCGGCAGCTCCTACATTGGAATGCGTTCACTGTAAGAGCTGCCGAAGGCTGCGATGTTTTTTCAGCCCAACGCCGTATCCATCACCATCATCAGACAAAACCCGATCAGCAAACCAATACTGGCCAGCTTGTCATGACCATTGCGTCGCGACTCGGGGATCACCTCATGCGTCACTACCAGCAACATCGCTCCCGCGGCCAGCGCCAGCCCCAACGGCAACAACAACTCTGCCAGGCTGACCAGCCACGCACAGAGCAGCGCAAACACCGGCTCGACCAGCCCTGACGCCGCACCGATCAAAAACGCCTTGACCCGCGACATCCCGGCCCCGGCCAACACCAGCGCAATCACTAACCCCTCCGGCACATCCTGCAAGGCGATGCCCATCGCCAGACTGTCGGCATCCGGCATGCCGCCGCCAGCAGACACCCCCACCGCCATGCCTTCCGGGATGTTGTGAGCAATGATGGCGAAGACGAACAACCAGATCCTTGGCGGGATCACCGGGCGCTCAGGGGTACCGACGAGCATTTCCGGTGAGGCGCCGGACAGTTTCAGATCCACCAGATACAGACCGAATGCACCGAGCATGATGCCGAAACAGATCAACCCGCTGGCAGCCCACGGTGTCAGGCCCAGGTTTTCAGCAGATGCGATGCCTGGCACTATCAGTGAGAATGCGGTCGCCGCCAGCATTACCCCGGCGCCGAAACCCAGCAGCGTATCGCTGAGCCTCTGAGGCATGCGCCGGATCACCAATACCGGCACCGCCCCGAGCGCCGTGCCGAGGGCGCAGATCGCGCCGCCCTGCAATGCCCGGGACAGCTTGGGCTCCAGATTCAGCCATTCCAGCCCGTGTGCCACCAGCAAGGTCGTGCCCGCTAACAGCAACAGCGTACCGACTGCGTAACGAAACATACGTCCACCGCCGATCGCCAGTGTTTCAGTACCCATAGTCAGCCTTGGATTGTTTTCATGGATGACTCAAACCAGAGCAGCCTGATAACGCGCGGCAACTTCAGGCCAATTGATCACGTTGTAGAACGCGTTGATGTATTCCGGACGACGGTTCTGATAACGCAAATAGTAGGCGTGTTCCCAGACGTCCAGACCGAGAATCGGCGTATTGCCATTCATCAGCGGGCTGTCCTGATTGCCGCTGCTTTCCACGATCAGCTTCTTCTCGGGAGTGACGCTGAGCCAGGCCCAGCCGCTGCCGAAACGGGTCAGTGCGGCTTTGGTGAAGGCTTCCTTGAAGCTGTCGAGGCCGCCCAGTTGGTCATCAATCGCCTTGGCCAGCGCGCCTTCAGGCTTGCCGCCACCGTTGGGCACCATGATTTCCCAGAACAACGAATGGTTGGCGTGACCGCCCCCCTGATTGATCACGGCCGCACGGAGTTTTTCCGGTAACTGCTGGACGCTGGCGACCAGTTTCTCCACCGGCCACTCGGCATACTCTGTGCCTTCGACGGCAGTGTTGAGGTTGTTGATGTAGGTCTGGTGGTGCTTGGTGTAGTGAATCTCCATGGTTTGCGCATCGATGTGCGGTTCCAGGGCGTCGTAGGCGTACGGCAAGGCAGGCAAGGTAAAGGCCATTTCAGTGGACTCCATGATGGTGTGAAGCCGAAGCGCGGCGTGCGTTGCCGGTATCCGGGTGCAGCAGGCGTTGGGTGCGCGGGTATTCGCCGTGTTCGCCGATGAAATTCAGCAGCTCGACGTAGGTCTTGCTGCTCTGGCGCAACGCCGCCTCCCGCAGGGTCGGGCGCAGGCGCTCGTCCTGCATGGTTTGCAACAGCCGTTGATGAATCGCGCAGAGGTACTCGGCGCTCTCCTCCGGCTGGTTCAGGCGCAGGTGCAGGTCCGCCAGGTTGTGGTGGGAGATAACGCAGGCCGCCACCGCTTCGTCGGCATCCGTCCAGCGTTCGAACAGCACTTGAGCCAACGCCAGGGCTTGCAGATAAGCCTCGCGGGCGTCAATCAGCTCGCCGAGCATGAAGCAGCGATTGGCCCGTTCGATCGTGCGTTTCCAGTGCTCCATGGTGAACCTCCAAAGCGGTTGCGGGATTTATACGCCGCCGGCAGTGAGTTTCTCGGGGTTGAGTAACTCTTCCAGTTGGCTGCGCGACAGATCGGTGTGCTCCAGCGCGACGTCAATCACCGGGCGCCCCTGTTTGTAGGCCTGCTTGGCGATTTCCGCGGCTTTCTGGTAACCGATGATCGGGTTGAGCGCGGTGACCAGAATCGGGTTGCGCGACAGCGCTTCCTTGAGCCGCGACTCGTTGACCTTGAAGCTGGCGATGGCTTTGTCGCCGAGCAGACGGCTGACGTTGGCCAGCAGTTCGATGCTGTTCAAGAGGTTCTGGGCGATGATCGGCAGCATCACGTTCAGCTCGAAGTTGCCCGACTGGCCGGCGATAGTGATCACCGAGTCGTTACCGATCACCTGCGCGGCGACCATCGCGGTGGCTTCCGGGATCACCGGATTGACCTTGCCCGGCATGATCGACGACCCTGGCTGCAAAGCTTCCAGCTCGATTTCACTGAGACCGGCGAGCGGGCCGGAGTTCATCCAGCGCAGGTCATTGGCAATTTTCATCAGCGACACGGCAATGGCCTTGAGCTGGCCGGAGACGGCGACGGCGGTGTCCTGCGAGCCGATCAGGGCGAACAGATCTTTGCCTGGAGTGAATTGCACATGGGTCAGCTGGCTTAATTGGCGGCTGAAACGCGCGGCGAATTCCGGGTGCGCATTGATCCCGGTGCCGACGGCCGTGCCACCCTGCGCCAGCGATTGCAGGCTCGGCAGCAGATCCTGCAGATGACCGATATTGGCCTTGAGCTGCTGCGCCCAACCATTGAGCACCTGACTCATGCGCACCGGCATCGCATCCATCAGGTGCGTGCGACCGGTTTTGACGTGGTGATGCACTTGCACGGCTTTGTTTTCGATGACCTGCACCAGGTGCAGCAACGCCGGCAGGAGTTGTTCGTGCAACGCCAGGGCGGCGCTGACGTGAATGGTGGTCGGGATGATGTCGTTGCTGCTCTGGCCGCAGTTGACATGATCGTTCGGGTTGACCGGCTCGCCAAGCAGGCGACTGGCGAGGGTCGCGATTACTTCGTTGGCGTTCATGTTGGAACTGGTGCCGGAGCCGGTCTGGAAGATATCCACCGGAAAATGCTGCATGAAATCGCCTTCGAGCAGGCCTTGCGCGGCGTCGCTGATGGCCTTGCCTTGCGAGGCGCTGAGCTGGTTGAGTTCAACGTTGGCCCGTGCGGCGGCGGCTTTGGCGAGGATCAGCGCACGGATGAACTGCGATGGCATCGGTTTGCCGCTGATCGGGAAGTTATCCACTGCGCGCTGGGTCTGCGCGCCGTAGAGAGCGTCCACCGGCACCTGCAGTTCGCCCATGCTGTCGCGCTCAATACGAGTCTTGGTCATCGGTAAATCCTTGGACTGATTCAATGAGAGGAATCGAGGGTTGCAACTCGCAGGTCGCCAGTTGCCAGGTGTAGCGCTGCCAACGCTGGAGTCGGCAGTTGCACAGCGACAGACGCTCCATTTCACGCAGCGGGCGCCAGGCTTGATCGAGACACAAGCTGCGCCAGTGCCATGGCAACGCGATGTCGGTGGCTGTGTCGAGCAGCAGACGGAAGGAGGTTTCAGCGATGGTCCACGGGGAAGTCGCCGTACAGCAGGCCAGATAACGGCCTTCGGCCAGGTAATGTTCGATCAGGCGCGGTTCGTCGGGGTCCATCGCGCAACGGATCTGGCGACTCATCCAGCGCCAGCTTTCGAGGTATGGCTGCTCGTGCAAGGCAGAACTCATGATCCGGGACTCGTGCGGAGATGAGATTAATTATTAGATGATAATGAGAACCAAAACAAGAGCACTTGGTTACACAAACTTCATTGTGGGAGCGAGCCTGCTCGCGAAGGCGTCGTGTCAGTCACCGCTGCGGTCGGCTGTTAAATCGCTTTCGCGAGCAGGCTCGCTCCCACAGGGTTTTGTGTCGAGCCATGAAAAAGGCGCGCCACCCGATTGGGTGGCGCGCCTTTTTGTAACCGCCGGGTTTTAGCTGCCCGCCACAGTCATCCGCTCGATCAACACAGAGCCCGTGCGAATATTGCTGCGCAGCTCCAGATCATTACCGACGGCGACGATCTGTTTGAACATGTCGCGCATGTTGCCGGCGATGGTCACTTCCTGCACGGCGAACTGGATTTCGCCATTCTCGACCCAGAACCCCGCCGCTCCGCGCGAATAATCGCCGGTGACCATGTTCAAGCCATGACCCATCAATTCGGTAACCAGCAAGCCACGACCCATGCGTTTCAACAGCGCCGCCTGGTCTTCATCACCGTGAGTGACGAACAGATTGTGCACGCCACCCGCGTTGGCGGTGCTTGGCATGCCGAGTTTGCGCCCGGAGTACGTGCCGAGGATGTACGACACTAATTCGCCCTTTTCGACGAACGGTTTAGCGTAGGTGGCCAAGCCATCACCGTCGTAAGAGGCACTGCCCATGGCGCGCATCAGATGTGGACGCTCATCGATGGTCAGCCATTCCGGAAACAGCTTCTGCCCCAGCGTGCCTTCGAGGAACGACGATTTGCGATACAGACTGCCGCCGGAGACCGCTGACAGAAAGCTGCCGAACAACCCGCCCGCCAGCTCGGCGGAAAACAGCACCGGCACTTCGCAGGTTGGCACCGGACGCGCGCCCAGACGACTCGCGGCCCGTTGCGCGGCACGCTGGCCGATGCTCACTGGATCCGCCAGCAGGCTGCCCTGACGGTTGACGTCATACCAATAATCGCGCTGCATCTGACCATCGGCTTCGGCGATCATCACGCAGCTCAGGCTGTGCCGGGTCGACGCGTAACCGCCGATGAAACCGTGGCTGTTGCCATACACGCGGCAGCCCTGATGGGTGCTGAGGGTGGTGCCGTCGGCGTTCTTGATTCGCGCATCGGCGTCGAATGCGGCGGCTTCACAGAGCAACGCCTTCTCGATCGCCTGCTCCGGGGTGATGTCCCATTCGTGGAACAGGTCGAAATCCTGCACATCCCTGGCCATCAGCGCGGCATCGGCGAGGCCCGAGGCTTCGTCTTCAGAGGTGTGTTTGGCGATCGCCAGTGCGGCAGCAACGGTTTCACGAATCGCATCCGGCCCGGTGGCGGAGGTGCTGGCCGAGCCTTTGCGCTGGCCGACGTACAGGGTGATGCCAAAGCCCTGGTCGCGATTGAACTCGACCGTCTCGACCTCACGCTGGCGCACCGAGGTCGACAAACCCTGCTCCAGCGACACCGCGACTTCGCAGGCACTGGCGCCCTGACGCTTGGCTTCGGCGATGATCTGCTCGACCTGTTCCTGCAGTGCCGGCAATGCTTGCGGACCGACGCTTTGAACTGCACTCATGCTCATCTCCACTCAAATTCTGCTTTCGGCTGGGGTCATCGAGCGACCGGGCCGGACAAGCGGCCCCCGACTGGTTATCATGGCGGCGTTTCTTTGCGGACTGCCACCATGGTTGATTCTTACGACGACTCCCTCGATACGGGAGAAAAAAGCAAATCTCAGGTCAAACGCGAGCTGCATGCTCTGGTTGACCTTGGCGAGCGCCTTACAACACTCAAGCCCGACTTGCAGGCAAAACTGCCATTGACCGACGCTTTGCGCCGGGCCCTGGCCGATGCGCCGAAGCACACCGCGAACATCGCGCGTAAACGGCACCTGCAGTTCATCGGCAAACTGATGCGCGATCAGGACACTGACGCGATTCTGGTCCTGCTCGATCAACTTGATGCCTCCACCCGTCAGTACAACGAGCGTTTCCACAACCTCGAACGCTGGCGTGACCGGCTGATCGCCGGTGACGATGCCGTGCTGGAGAAATTCGTCGTCGAATACCCCGATGCCGATCGCCAGCAACTGCGTTCGCTGATCCGTCAGGCTCAGCACGAGGTTGCACACAACAAACCTCCTGCTTCCAGCCGCAAGATCTTCAAGTACATCCGTGAGCTGGACGATACGCAACGCGGTCTGCGTTGATATCTCGCCCCTGTAGGAGCTGCCGCAGGCTGCGATCTTTTGACTTTGATTGTTAAAAGCAAGATCAAAAGATCGCAGCCTGCGGCAGCTCCTACAGCTTTTTTGTTTATGCGCCCGTGCCACCCACGGTAATCGCATCGATCTTCAGCGTCGGCTGACCGACACCCACCGGTACCGACTGCCCGTCCTTGCCGCACGTGCCCACACCGCTGTCCAGTGCCAGATCGTTACCGACCATCGACACCCGGCTCATCGCCTCGGGACCATTGCCGATCAACGTCGCGCCCTTGACCGGTGCGGTGATCTTGCCGTCCTCGATCAGGTACGCCTCGCTGGTGGAGAACACGAACTTGCCGCTGGTAATGTCGACCTGACCGCCGCCAAGATTGGCGCAGTAGATGCCTTTCTTCACCGATGCGATGATTTCCGCCGGATCGCTTTCGCCACCGAGCATGTAAGTGTTGGTCATGCGCGGCATTGGCAGATGCGCGTATGACTCACGACGACCGTTGCCGGTACGGGCTACCCCCATCAGGCGCGCGTTGAGCTTGTCCTGCATGTAACCCTTGAGCACACCGTTCTCGATCAGCGTGGTGCACTCGGTCGGAGTGCCTTCGTCGTCGACGCTCAGCGAACCGCGACGGCCGCTCAAGGTGCCATCATCGACGATGGTGCACAGTTTGGAGGCGACCATTTCGCCCATTCGCCCGCTGTAGGCCGAACTGCCCTTGCGGTTGAAATCCCCCTCCAGACCGTGGCCGACCGCTTCGTGCAGGAGCACGCCGGACCAACCCGAACCGAGGACGACAGGCAAAGTGCCGGCCGGTGCCGGAATCGCTTCCAGGTTCACCAGCGCCTGACGCAGCGCCTCACGGGCATAGCCCATGGCGCGGTCTTCGGCGAGGAAATAGCGGTAATCGGTACGCCCGCCACCGCCATGCCCGCCGCGCTCGCGACGACCATTCTGCTCGACGATCACGCTGACGTTGAAACGTACCAGTGGACGCACATCAGCGGCCAGGCCACCGTCGGTGGACGCCACCAGAATCCGTTCCCAGACCCCGGCCATGCTCACGCTGACCTGCTGAATCCGTGGGTCGAGGGCGCGGGTG
This sequence comes from Pseudomonas sp. m6p, assembly GCF_055760375.1. NCBI lineage: Bacteria > Pseudomonadati > Pseudomonadota > Gammaproteobacteria > Pseudomonadales > Pseudomonadaceae > Pseudomonas > Pseudomonas sp. m6p. Next base: position 175,470 of record NZ_CM147084.1, on the reverse strand, counting down.
GCAACGTCGATGCGCTTGAGCAGCTCGACTTTCTCGGCGCGGCTCAGCACTTCCAGCGGATTGTCCGGCGCATACAACTGCGCGACATCCTGAGTGCTGAACGCCTGCACCGTGCCGTTCTGCCCGGCGCGGGAGATCGAACGCGCAGCACGCGCCGCAGCGCCCAGGGCTTCGAGGGTGATCGCGTTGCTGTAGGCAAAACCGGTTTTCTCGCCGGACTGCGCACGCACGCCAACACCCTGGTCGAGGTTGAAGCTGCCTTCCTTGACGATACCGTCTTCCAGCGACCACGACTCGGAGATCTGCCCCTGGAAATACAGGTCGGCGGCATCGATGCCCGGGCCGGCCAGATCGCCGAGCACGCCTTGCAGGCTCTCGATGGTTACGCCGCCGGGCGCCAACAGGTGATCACTGACTGAGGACAACAACTCGCTCATAGGTTTACGCCTTAAATTCATGTTCTGAAGCAGGCCGCTGGGCGCCCTGCGAGAAAAACCGCCGATGACGGGTCACCGGCATTCGCGCCCTGATAGACGCTTGTTCGTCACTGTCGCGTGCGGCCAACAATACCGCCTCGCCTTGATCCTGATGCGCCAGCACCCGGCCCCACGGGTCGATGATCGCCGCGTGACCGAAAGTCTCACGCGGTCCCGGGTGAGTCCCGCCCTGCGCTGCCGCCAACACATAACACTGGGTTTCGATGGCCCGGGCGCGAATCAGCACCTCCCAGTGCGCTGCTCCGGTCACAGCGGTGAAGGCCGACGGGGCGGTGATCAACTCGGCACCGGCAGCGCGCAATTCGCTGTACAACTCCGGAAAGCGCAGGTCGTAGCACACGGTCAGGCCGACTCGGCCAACCGGTGTGTCCGCCACCACCACGCCACTGCCATAAGCATAGTCATCGGATTCGCGATACCGCCCGCGATTGTCCGCCACATCGACATCGAACAGGTGCAACTTGTCATACCGTGCCACGGTTTCACCCTGATCATTGACCAGCAGCGAGCAGGCGTGAGACTTGGCGTCCGGTTGCCCAAGCGGCGGCAACGGCAAGGTGCCGGCGACTATCCATAACTTGAGGTCGCGAGCAGTCTGTTTCAACCATGGCAGGATCGGGCCTTCACCGAGCGCTTCGGCCCTACCGATGTCGGCAATGTCACGACGGCCCATGGCGGCGAAGTTTTCCGGCAGCACTGCCAGCTTCGCGCCACCGATTGCCGCCTGCTCGAGCAGGCGTCGGGCCTGCGCCAGATTGGCCAGCACATCGCTCTGGCTGACCATTTGAATCACCGCTAAAGACATGGCCGCTTCCTGACAGGGAGTCCACTTATCACTGCAGGAGCTGCCGCAGGCTGCGATCTTTCGATTGTGCTTTTTAAAACCAGATCAAAAGATCGCAGCCTGCGGCAGCTCCTACACGGGGAAAAGCCTCATGCTACTCAAAAAGGCTTGTCGAAGGTGATTTTCGGCTCTTTCCACGGGCCCTTGACGGTGTATTTGACGCTGGCGAAGCGTGCCACGCGGTCACCGATCAGCTTGTCGATGAGGAACAATGCCCCGCCGACCGCTGGCGCGCCGACAATCAGCGCGGCGATCGGCAGATTGTTGGTCACTGGCAAGGTCACCAGCAATTTTGCATCGACCTTATCGCCAACCAGATCCAGCGTACCGTCCAGCTCAAGATTGCTTGAAGGACCGGTCAGCCGAATCGGCTCGCGGGTGACATACACGCCGTTGTTTGCCACCAACAGACCCTTGACCCGATCGTAGCTCAAGCCTTTGCCGAACAAGTCGGAGAAGTCCAGACGCAGACGGCGCCCAATGGAATTGAAGTTGAGCAGACCGAACACCCGCAACGCCTGCGCGCCGCCCTCCACTTCAACGAACTGACCTTTATTCAGCGAGGCATCCAGCGTGCCGGAGAAACGCTTGGTCGCCAGCCACGCCGGCGATCCCGGCCAGCGGCCATCGACGTCCATGTGGAATTCTTCACTGGTCACGCTCGGCGCGAAGCCCCAGCCCTTAAGCACATCGGCAAGGTTCTTGCCGCTGATCCGGCCCTTGAACCAGCTGTTGGTCGAACCCGGGGTACCTTCCCAGCCGCCATTGCCTTGTAACAGGATGCCCTTGAGGCCCATGTCCATATTGTTCAGGGCGAGACCTTTGGCCGTTGGCCGTACCTTGAGCGACCAGCCGCCCACCAGATCCGCGCCGAGAAACAATTGATTGATGGTGATGTCCAGCGCGGGAATCTTCGTCGGGTCGACGGAAACCAGCGGATCAGGCGAGTTCTCGTCGGCCTGCACCGTCGGATCCGGTGCCGGCAGGCGTACGTATTGCAGATTGACCGCGATCGGTGCGCCCTTGGCATCGGGAAGACTGGCCGAGCCTTTGGCCTGCTGGCTGTCGAGCGCCAGATTCCACGCCCACGGTTTGCGATTGACCTGAACTGCCGCCTGATCGAGTGTGGTGCCGAATGCGGTGAGCTTGCCCACCTTGAAGTCGGCACTGTTGAGTAATTGCTTGGCGCTGCCACCCGGGTCGTTACCGGCGTATTTATTGACCAGGTCCTGCCACGGCGCGACGTCCAGCTCCGACAGCACACCGCGTATGCGCAGGCCTTTGGCGTCCGGCAGGACTGCGTCGCCAGTACCGAGAAACAGCTCGCCACGACCATCGGCAAAATTGCTCGGCGGTGCGGCGAAGGTGAAGCTGGCCAGTTGATCGTAACTGACCCAAAAACGTCGCTCCGGACCTTGCAAGCTCATGCGGAACACCGTGTCACGCCCTTGCTGGGCCGACATGCCGAACGGCGCCGGCAGATCCACCGCGACGCCTTTCATGCTGGAACTGACCGTCAGTTGACTGTCAGTGCCGTCGAGGTTGACCTGCAACTGATAGGGAAGGGTCCCAGACACCGGCAACGGTTGAGTCACGCCCAGCCAGTCAGTGAGTTTCTTGACCTCGACCTGCCCGGAAGCCGAGACCCGCGTCTTGAGCTTGCCCGGGCTGCCATCCGCGAAAATCTGCGCGGTCACCGGCTTGTCAAAAGCCTTGGCGGCGATGTTCTGCCCACTCAACCCCTTGGCGCTGTCGAAACGGAAATCGCCTTTGAGCTGGCTCAGCTCAAGTTTCGGCTCCGCCAGTTTCAAGCGCGCATTGGCAGTCTTGAAGTCGACGAGGATCTTCGGCAAATCGCCCTTTTCCAGCGGGATATCGAGTTTGACCTTGCCCTGCAGATCGCCCTCGCCTTCCCAGCCGGCAAAGGTTTCGCCAGTGCCGATCGGTGCAGTCTGGAGAATTTTCAGGCCATCACCCAACCCACCGGCAAACCCGCCGTCGAGGAACAGATGCGTATGCTGCCCCGCCGGGACATGGGGAATATTGACGAAAACGTCGCTGACCTGAGTGTCGAGCAACTGCCCCTTGTCGGCCACGATGCGCACGCCGCTGTCCTCGATGAACACGTCGCCACTGACCTTGCTCACGTGCGGCCAGCCTGGCTGGAACGCCAGCTCGGCGTCATGCACCTTGAAGAACAGGCTAATGCTGCGATCGACATCCTTGGCATTTTTGCTCAGCGAACCCTGATACTGGAAAAAACCCTGGTCCACCGCGCCTTTGAGGATCGCCGTGCGCAGCCACTCGTCGAGGGCCGGACTCAAGACTTCGGGCAGGTATTTGGCGGTGTAGCGACCGTCGCCATCGACCAGCCCGACGCGCAGGTCCATGTAGTCTTCCTGGCTATGGTCGAAGTGCAGGCGGATCAGGAAATCGCCGGCAATCTTGCCCTCCTCGCCCAGCACTTTCAGGTAAGGCGCGATCAGGGTGAAACCTTCTTTATCGAGCTTCCAGGTCAGCCGGGCATTGGCCTGAATGTATTGCCATGGCTTGGCGAAGATGGGGTCGAGGTGCAGGACGAAATCCTTGCTGTCCAGGCGCAGCTCGCCGCCGTCAAGGTTGCCGCTGAGGCTGCCACTGACGTTTCGCGCCGCCGGGGCGCCGTGATAGGCGTCGAACCCGACTTTATCCAGATTGGCCGCGAAGCCGAATTTCGAGCCGTCGGTGGCATTGGGACGAAAATCCAGCAACACGTTGCGCAACCCGCCGGTCACTTTCAGGTGGTCGACAACAGTGGCGAAGCCTTCAGGCAGCGGCCCCAGTGCATTCAGCAACGGGGTGATCGGCTGCAAATCGAGGCGGTCAGCCTGCAGATGCCACAGCTCGTCGACTGTATCAGTGGCTGCCGTCTGCTTGAGCTGCACGTGGGTTTCCCAGCGGGTTTCGCCAACACTCATCGCCAGCGAATCAAGCGTAACGGTGGCGCCGCCATCGTCGCGCTGGTAATAGCCATTGAGCGCCAGATTGCTGATCTTGATCGGCTTGCGCTCGGCATAAGCGCCGGTCACCTGCGGTGCGTTCAAACGGACAGCGGCGCTTTGCAGGGCGCCGTCGTTCCAGTTCACCCACAACTCGCCGCCCGCCTTGATCTCGGAAAAATTCCATTGCTGGGTCAAACGCTCGGGCAACCACTTCGACCAGTCGCTTTGCGGCAGGCTGACATAGCCTTCCACCGAGCTGTCCGGCAGTCGGGAGGGGCGAATCCGTGTTCGCAGGCTCATCGCCATCGGCTGCCCGTCGGGCAAAGTCAGACGAGCGTCGAGGCGCTGCCGGCTGCTGCCGGTTTTCAGATTGAGGCCGACGTAGGTGAAGGTCATCGGCGCATGGTCCAGCGGCTGCACGGTCACCTGACTGTCGAGCACCGACAGTTGCTGAACGATCTGCGAGCGCTTGAACAGTTGTTCGGGATCAAGCGGCTGGTCGTTCTGCACCGGCAGGCCTTCCAGCGACCATGTGCCGTCCTGCGCTTCCTTGACGCTGATCTTCAGGCCGTTCAGTTCCAGATGGGCGATGCGGACTTCGCGCGCCAACAGACTGGCCCAGAGATCAGGTACCACGCGCACCCGATCCAGGCGCAAGGCGTTGGCACCGTCACCGACCATCACATCATGGGCCAGCAGAATCGGTGCGAAGCCGCTCCAGTTGCCTTCCAGTTCGCCAATCTGCAACGGCATACCGAGCGCAGCCGTGGCCTTGTCTTCGATATCGGTGCGGTATTCCGCCACCAGCGGCGCCAGTTCCCGACCGAGGTTGACGTACAACGCCATCAACACCAGAACCAACGCGCACAGGCCCAGCCCCCAGCGGGTCAGTGCGGCCAAAATGCGTGTCAGACGCTCCATGTCAGTTGGCTCCCATGGCAAAAAAACTACTAAAAGCTGAGGCCAGCCGTTGTGGATTAAATGTGCTGCAGGGGTTCAGAGCAGCACCACGTCATATTGTTCCTGCGAATACATGGTCTCGACCTGAAAGCGTATGGTGCGGCCAATAAACCCTTCAAGCTCGGCAACGTTACCGGATTCTTCATCGAGCAAACGGTCCACCACCTTCTGGTTCGCCAGCACCCGGTAACCTTCGGCCTGATAGGCCCGGGCTTCACGCAGAATTTCGCGGAAGATCTCGTAACAGATGGTTTCCGGAGTCTTCAGCTTGCCCCGCCCCTGACAGCTGCTGCACGGCTCGCACAGCACTTGCTCAAGGCTTTCACGGGTGCGCTTGCGGGTCATCTGCACCAGGCCCAACTCGGTGATGCCGATGATGTTGGTCTTGGCGTGATCACGTTCGAGCTGTTTTTCCAGGGTGCGCAGCACCTGGCGCTGATGCTCCTCATCTTCCATGTCGATGAAGTCGATGATGATGATCCCGCCCAGATTGCGCAGGCGCATCTGCCGGGCAATCGCGGTGGCGGCTTCGAGGTTGGTCTTGAAGATGGTTTCTTCGAGATTGCGATGACCGACGAACGCGCCGGTGTTGACGTCGATGGTGGTCATGGCTTCCGCCGGATCGACCACCAGATAGCCGCCGGACTTGAGCGGCACTTTGCGCTCGAGGGCTTTCTGGATTTCGTCTTCGACGCCATACAGGTCGAAAATCGGCCGCTCGCCCGGATAGTGTTCCAGACGATCGGCGATTTCCGGCATCAGTTCGGCGACAAACTGCGTGGTTTTCTGGAAGGTTTCCCGGGAGTCAATGCGGATTTTCTCGATCTTCGGGCTGACCAGATCGCGCAGGGTACGCAGCGCCAGACCGAGGTCTTCGTAGATCACGCTCGGTGCGCCGATGGTCTGGATCTGCGCATTGATCTGGTCCCACAGGCGCCGCAGGTAGCGGATGTCCATGAGGATTTCATCGGCCCCGGCGCCTTCGGCGGCGGTACGCAGGATGAAGCCACCGGCCTCCTTGATTCCTTCCTTGGCCACGCAATCGCTGACCACCTGCTTGAGGCGCTCGCGCTCGGCTTCGTCTTCGATCTTCAGGGAAATGCCGACATGGGCGGTGCGCGGCATGTACACCAGATAGCGCGACGGGATCGACAGCTGGGTGGTCAAACGTGCGCCTTTCGAACCGATCGGATCCTTGGTGACTTGCACCACCAGGCTCTGGCCTTCATGCACCAGCGCGCTGATGCTTTCCACCGCCGGGCCTTCGCGCAGGGAGATTTCCGAGGCGTGAATGAATGCCGCACGGTCCAGACCGATATCGACAAATGCCGCCTGCATGCCCGGCAGCACCCTGACGATCTTGCCTTTATAGATGTTGCCGACGATCCCGCGTTTTTGCGTGCGCTCGACGTGGACTTCTTGCAGCACACCGTTTTCGACCACCGCCACGCGCGATTCCATCGGCGTGATGTTGATCAGAATCTCTTCACTCATGGCAGGGTCTCGTTCAGGCATGTTCACGATAATGGCCGCATCTTGATCCATACGACGCTCATTGCGCGTTCAGGTTTTGCCAACAGGGTATGCCGAAATGGCCCAACAGTTCTGCGGTTTCGCAAACCGGCAGCCCGACCACCGCCGAATAGCTGCCATTGAGCCCGGCGACAAACACCGCGCCGAGGCCCTGAATGCCATAACCGCCAGCCTTGTCCCGAGGTTCGCCACTGGCCCAGTAGGCCGCCGCCTCTTCGCGGCTGATCGGGCGGAAGCGCACCAGACTGCGCACCACGCGCGACTCGCAACGCTGGCCTTCCAGCACAGCGATGGCGGTCAGCACTTCATGCTCTTTGCCGGACAACATCATCAGCATGGCGCATGCGTCGACTTCGTCCACCGGTTTGCCAAGAATTTTACCGTCAAGCACCACGGCAGTGTCCGCCCCCAGTACGCAAAACGCCGCGTCGCAGGCGAGCGCGCGTCGACCGGCCTCGGCCTTGCCACGCGCCAGGCGCTCGACATAGGCCGAAGGCGATTCTTCGGCAAGCGGGGTTTCGTCGATTTCCGCGCTGATGGCGGAGAACGGCACGCCGATCTGCGTGAGCAATTCACGCCGGCGCGGCGAACCAGAGGCGAGGTAAAGCGGCTTCATCAAGACATCTCCCTTGTCGAGGTGCGGGCACATGCCTGACCGAATCAGTTGATTTTGTAGCGCCGGCGCAATCCACGCAAAGCGAAGCTGACCCAGGGCCAGAGCAACGCGCTGGTCAATGCCGGCAGCACCAGTGCCAGCGTTGGCTGGCGGTTGCCGGTCAGCGCGCTGAGCCACAGTTGAACCAGCTGAGCGAGGCCGAAGATCACCAGGATCACCAGGCATTGCTGCCACATCGGGAACATCCGCAGACGCTGCTGCAACGACAGCACCAGGAAGGTGATCAGCGTCAGGATCAACGCGTTCTGCCCAAGCAGCGTGCCGTAGAGCACGTCTTCGGCCAGTCCCAGGCAAAACGCGGTCACCATGCCGACCGTTTGCGGCAGGGCCAAAGCCCAGAACGCCAGGAGCAGCGCCAGCCACAGCGGGCGCAGGATCTCCATGAATTGCGGCATCGGCGACACACTGAGCAGCAGGCCGATGAGAAACGTTAGCCAGACCATCCAACCGTTACGCGAAGCGGTAGCCCCGACCATTATTCTTGTCTCCCGGTGTTGGCCGGCGTGGTGACAGGCGGTTTGGCCGCTGATCGAACCGCCGGCTGGGACGCTGCAGGCCGGCTATTCGCGGGCGTGGCTGCAGTTGGTTTGGCAGGCGGCTTGCTGGCGACCGGTTTGGCCGGCGTAGCACTGACTGCCGGCGTGGCGGTCGCGGCCGGCGCAGGCACCGCTGCAGGCGGTGTCACGGTTTTCGGCACCGTGGCCGGAATCACCGGTCCACCGCCCTGCGCATCAAGATTTTCCTGAGCCTGCGCCGCATCGTTGGCGCGCTCTTCGGCGGTGCGGTTGTCGCTGAATACCAGCAGCAGATAACGGCTGCGGTTCAACGCAGCGGTCGGCACCGCACGGACAATCGCGAAAGGCTGACCGGAGTCGTGGATGACTTCCTTGACCGTTGCCACCGGATAACCGGCCGGGAAGCGCTGCCCGAGGCCGGAGCTGACCAGCAGATCGCCTTCCTTGATGTCAGCGGTATCGGCGACGTGCCGCAGTTCCAGACGTTCCGGGTTGCCGGTACCGCTGGCAATCGCCCGCAGACCGTTACGGTTCACCTGGACAGGAATGCTGTGCGTGGTGTCGGTCAGCAGCAGCACACGGGACGTGTACGGCATCAACTCGACCACCTGGCCCATCAGACCGCGCGCATCGAGCACCGGCTGACCGAGCACCACGCCATCGCGCTCACCCTTATTGATGATGATGCGATGGGTGAAGGGATTGGGGTCCATGCCAATCAACTCGGCCACTTCGACCTTTTCGTTGACCAGTGCGGAGGAATTGAGCAACTCGCGCAGCCGCACGTTCTGCTCGGTGAGAGCGGCGAGCTTTTGCATGCGGCCCTGCAACAGCAGGTTCTCGGTCTTGAGTTTTTCGTTTTCGGCGACAAGCTCGGTGCGACTGCCAAACTGACTGGCGACACCGTCCCACAACCGGCCGGGCAGGTCGGTGATCCAGTAGGCGTCCATCAGCACCAGCGACATCTGGCTGCGTGCAGGTTTGAGCAGACTGAAGCGGGCATCGACCACCATCAGCGCGACCGACAGCACGGCCAGCACCAACAGGCGCACGCCCAACGAAGGGCCCTTGGCGAAAAGCGGTTTAATAAGCCGCTCCTCCCAGGCAAATGTTCTGTTTATTCATACGGCATCAAACCGGCCTGGATGAAGACTGACAGAAGATAAACGCCAACAGGCAGCACTGCAAAGTGCTGCCTGTGCGCTCACCCACGTATTGCAACCCAGCGCTTATTCGCTGGAGAGCAGGTCCATGGTGTGCTTGTCCATCATTTCCAATGCACGGCCACCGCCGCGAGCAACGCAGGTCAGCGGGTCTTCGGCAACGATCACCGGCAGACCGGTTTCCTGGGCCAGCAACTTGTCGAGGTCACGCAGCAGCGCTCCACCACCGGTCAGCACCAGACCACGCTCGGCGATGTCGGAAGCCAGTTCCGGCGGCGATTGCTCCAGGGCGCTTTTCACCGCCTGAACGATGGTTGCCAGAGACTCTTGCAGAGCTTCCAGCACTTCGTTGGAGTTCAGGGTGAATGCGCGTGGAACGCCTTCGGCCAGGTTGCGACCGCGAACGTCGACTTCGCGAACTTCGCCGCCCGGGTAGGCCGTACCGATTTCCTGCTTGATGCGCTCGGCAGTCGATTCACCGATCAGGCTGCCGTAGTTGCGGCGCACGTAGGTGATGATCGCTTCGTCGAAGCGGTCGCCGCCCACGCGGACGGATTCGGCATAGACCACACCGTTCAGGGAGATCAGCGCGATTTCGGTGGTACCACCGCCGATATCGACGACCATCGAGCCACGGGCTTCTTCAACCGGCAGGCCGGCACCGATCGCAGCGGCCATCGGCTCTTCGATCAGGAACACTTCACGGGCACCGGCACCAAGGGCCGATTCACGGATGGCACGACGCTCAACCTGGGTGGATTTGCATGGAACGCAGATCAGCACACGAGGGCTGGGCTGCAGAAAGCTGTTTTCGTGAACCTTGTTGATAAAGTATTGCAGCATCTTTTCGCAGACGCTGAAGTCGGCAATCACGCCGTCCTTCATCGGACGAATGGCAGCAATGTTGCCCGGCGTACGGCCGAGCATGCGCTTGGCTTCGGTGCCGACAGCGACGACACTTTTCTGGTTACCGTGTGTCCGAATGGCCACAACCGATGGCTCATTCAGGACGATACCGCGCTCGCGCACGTAAATAAGGGTGTTGGCAGTGCCCAGGTCAATGGAAAGATCGCTGGAAAACATGCCACGCAGTTTCTTGAACATGGGAAAGGGACCCTAGGCAACGCGTGGGTAAAAAAGTGCGGCAAACTCTAACAACGACAGGGATTTTGGGCAAGGCGCCAATATGTTAAATTGGCCGCTTTTCTGTGCACCAAGCCCCACAATCGCGGCCTTATGACCGTAGAAGTGCGGTAGTGTTCCGACAATCTAACACACGGACGCCGTCCGTTCTGTTTTCCACTGGAGAATCCCGATGGCGCTAGAACGCTCCGACGTGGAAAAAATCGCGCATCTGGCCTGCCTTGGCCTGAATGATGCCGATCTTCCGCACATTACTTCCGCCCTCAACAGCATTCTCGGGCTGGTCGACGAAATGCAGGCCGTCGATACCGACGGTATCGAGCCTTTGGCCCACCCGCTGGAAGCCAGTCAGCGCCTGCGCGCCGACGTCGTGACCGAGACCAATCACCGCGAGGCTTACCAGTCCATCGCACCAGCGGTCGAAAACGGCCTGTATCTGGTTCCGAAAGTCATCGACTAAAGGGAAAGAGCCTGCAATGCATCAAATGACTCTGGCCGAGATCGCCCGCGGTCTCGCCGATAAAAAGTTTTCCTCCGAAGAGCTGACCAAAGTCCTGCTGGCGCGTATTACCCAGCTCGATCCGCAGCTCAACAGCTTCATCAGCCTCACCGAAGAGCTGGCGCTTGCGCAGGCGAAAGCCGCCGACGCGCGCCGGGCCAACGGTGAGAGCGGCGCCCTGCTCGGTGCGCCGATCGCCCACAAGGACCTGTTCTGCACCCAGGGCATCCGCACCAGCTGCGGCTCGAAGATGCTCGACAACTTCAAGGCGCCCTACGACGCCACCGTGGTTGCGAAACTGGCAGCTGCCGGCGCCGTGACCCTGGGCAAGACCAACATGGACGAATTCGCCATGGGTTCGGCCAACGAGTCGAGCTGGTACGGCGCGGTGAAAAACCCGTGGAACCTGGAACACGTGCCGGGTGGTTCGTCCGGTGGTTCGGCGGCGGCGGTTGCCGCTCGTCTGTTGCCGGCGGCCACGGCCACCGATACCGGTGGTTCGATCCGTCAGCCCGCTGCATTCACCAACCTCACCGGCCTGAAACCGACGTACGGTCGTGTTTCGCGCTGGGGCATGATCGCTTACGCCTCCAGCCTCGATCAGGGCGGCCCGTTGGCGCGCACTGCCGAAGACTGCGCGATTTTGTTGCAAGGTATGGCCGGGTTCGACCAGAACGACTCCACCAGCATCGATGAGCCGGTTCCGGATTACTCCGCCAGCCTCAACACTTCGCTGCAGGGCCTGCGCATCGGCGTGCCGAAGGAATACTTCAGCGCCGGTCTCGATCCCCGCATCGCCGAACTGATCCAGAACAGCATCAAAGAGCTGCAGAAGCTCGGTGCCGTGATCAAGGAAATCAGCCTGCCGAACATGCAGCACGCGATTCCTGCGTACTACGTGATCGCCCCGGCCGAAGCCTCTTCGAACCTGTCGCGTTTCGACGGCGTGCGCTTTGGCCATCGCTGCGAGAACCCGGAAAACCTGATCGACCTGTACAAGCGCTCGCGTGGCGAAGGCTTCGGGCCGGAAGTGCAGCGCCGGATCATGGTCGGCGCCTACGCGCTGTCCGCCGGTTACTACGACGCCTACTACCTGAAAGCGCAGAAGATCCGTCGCCTGGTGAAAAACGACTTCATGGCGGCCTTTAATGAAGTCGACATCATCCTCGGCCCGACTACGCCGAACCCGGCCTGGAAGCTCGGCGCAAAGAACAGCGATCCGGTCGCTGCCTATCTGGAAGACGTCTACACCATCACCGCCAACCTCGCGGGCCTGCCGGGCCTGTCGATGCCGGCCGGTTTTGTCGACGGTCTGCCGGTGGGCGTGCAGTTGCTCGCGCCGTATTTCCAGGAAGGTCGCCTGTTGAACGTTGCCCATCAGTATCAGTTGAACACTGACTGGCACACCCGCACCCCAACCGGCTTCTGAGGAGACACACATGCAATGGGAAGTCGTGATCGGGCTGGAGATTCACACTCAGCTCACTACCCGGTCGAAAATCTTTTCCGGTAGTTCCACCCAGTTCGGCTCCGAGCCGAACACCCAGGCCAGCCTGATCGACCTGGGCATGCCCGGCGTATTGCCGGTACTGAACCAGGAAGCGGTACGCATGGCGGTGATGTTCGGTCTGGCGATTGACGCCGAGATCGGTCAGCACAACGTGTTCGCGCGTAAAAACTACTTCTACCCGGACCTGCCGAAGGGCTACCAGATCAGCCAGATGGAATTGCCGATCGTCGGCAAGGGCCACCTGGACATCGCCCTGGAAGACGGCACGGTCAAACGCGTTGGCATCACCCGCGCGCACCTGGAAGAAGACGCTGGCAAGAGCCTGCACGAAGAATTCAACGGTGCCACCGGCATCGACCTGAACCGTGCCGGCACGCCGCTGCTGGAAATCGTTTCCGAGCCGGACATGCGCAGCGCCAAGGAAGCCGTGGCTTACGTCAAAGCGATCCACGCGCTGGTGCGTTACCTGGGCATCTGCGACGGCAACATGGCCGAAGGCTCGCTGCGTTGCGACTGCAACGTCTCGGTCCGCCCGAAAGGCCAGGTCGAGTTCGGCACCCGCTGCGAGATCAAGAACGTCAACTCGTTCCGCTTCATCGAGAAGGCGATCAACTCCGAGATCCAGCGGCAGATCGAGCTGATCGAAGACGGCGGCAAAGTGATCCAGCAGACCCGTCTGTACGATCCGAACAAGGACGAGACCCGTCCGATGCGCTCCAAAGAGGAAGCCAACGACTATCGTTACTTCCCCGATCCGGACCTGCTGCCGGTGGTCATCGAAGAGTCGTTCCTCGGCGAGGTGCGCGCCACTCTGCCGGAACTGCCACCGCAAAAGCGCGAGCGCTTCCAGAGCCAGTTCGGTCTGTCGGCCTACGACGCCAACGTGCTGGCCACCAGCCGTGAGCAAGCGGACTACTTCGAGAAAGTCGCAGCCATCGGTGGCGACGCCAAACTGGCGGCGAACTGGGTGATGGTCGAGTTGGGCAGCCTGCTCAACAAGCAAGGCCTGGACATCGAGGACTCGCCGGTCTCCGCCGAGCTGTTGGGCGGCATGCTGCAGCGCATCAAGGACAACACCATCTCCGGCAAGATCGCCAAAGTGGTGTTCGAAGCGATGGCCAACGGCGAAGGCACGGCGGACGAGATCATCGACAAGCGTGGCCTCAAGCAAGTGACCGACAGCGGCGCGATCTCCGCGGTACTGGACGAAATGCTCGCGGCCAACGCCGAGCAGGTCGAACAATACCGCGCGGCAGACGAAGCCAAACGCGGCAAGATGTTCGGCTTCTTCGTCGGTCAGGCCATGAAGGCTTCGAAAGGCAAAGCCAACCCGCAGCAAGTGAACGAACTGCTGAAAAGCAAGCTCGAAGGCTGATGCAAATGGGGCCAGACCTGAAGCCTGGCTCCATCCCCTGTGGGAACAATCCATGGCTGAAGGGGTTTTGTGGTGAGGGGATTTATCCCCTCACCACAGAAGCTGATCTCCACATTGGGTTGTTTCCACATTTGTTTTGTGGAGCTTTCGAATGAAACGCCTGCTCGGCGCCTGCGCCCTGCTCTCCTTGCTCGCCGGTTGCGCCAGCAACGACATCATCGACCCGCACGGTTACGACCAGACTGGCGTCGCTTCCTATTACGGTACCAAGCACCACGGTAAACGCACCGCCAGCGGCGAAGCGTTCAACCAGAATTCCCTGACCGCCGCCCATCGCCAACTGCCGTTCGGCACGCGGGTGAAGGTCACCAACCTGAAAAACGACAAATCCTGCGTTGTGCGCATCAATGATCGCGGCCCGCACACCCGTGGCCGCTTGATCGATGTCTCCCGTGAAGCCGCCGAACGCCTCGGCATGCTAGGCAGCGGCACGGCACGCGTGCGCATACAGGCCCTCGACGACTGATGGAGCGCTGACCATTTTTGCTCTGGCCGATTTACCGCTGATCAACGTGATCGAGTTGCTCAGCGGCCTGATCCTGTTGATCCTCGGCGCCGAACTGATGGTGCGCGCCGCGGTGCGTCTGGCCGCCCGCCTGCATGTGCGCCCGCTGATCATAGGCCTGACCATCGTCGCCCTTGGCAGCAGCGCCCCGCAGATGGCGGTCAGCCTGCAAGCGACCCTGACGCACAACCCCGACATCGCCGTCGGCAGCGTGATCGGCAGCAGCATCTTCAACATCCTCGTGACCCTTGGTCTGTCGGCGCTGATCATTCCGCTGCGGGTCTCGCGGCAACTGGTGCGCCTGGATATTCCGCTGATGATCGGCGCCAGCCTGCTGGTGTTTGTCCTCGCCTGGAACGAACAGATCGGTCGCTTCGACGGCGTGCTGCTGCTCGCGGCATTGGCGTTGTACCTCAGTTTGTTGCTGCGCCAGTCGCGGCACTCGGCGCGTCCGCATTCGCAATTGCCGCAAGCCCCGCAGGTGCCGTGGTTCAGCAGTCTGTTGATGATCGTCGTCGGTCTGGCGCTGCTGGTGTTCGCCGGGCATTTGCTGCTCGGCGCAGCGGTGGCGGTGGCGACGGATCTGGGCTTCTCCGAACGAGTAATCGGCCTGACCGTGGTCGCGGTCGGCACCTCGCTGCCGGAGCTCGCCACCTCGCTGATCGCCGCACTGCGCGGGCAGCGCGATATCGCCGTGGGCAACGTGATCGGCGCCAACCTGTTCAACCTGCTCGGGGTGCTCGGCGTTACCGCACTGTTCGCACCGACACCGTTGTCGGTCTCGCCCAACGCACTGGATTTCGACCTGCCGGTGATGCTCGGCGTCGCCGCGCTGTGCCTGCCGGTGTTCTATTCCGGCTATCGCGTGACCCGCGCTGAAGGTTTGTTGTTGCTCGGTTTGTACGCGGTTTACGGGCTGCACGTGGTGTCGTTCACCACCGGCATGCCACTGGCCGGCAAACTGGAAAAGCTGATGCTGTTTTACGTGCTGCCAACGCTGCTGGCGTTTCTGTTATTCACGTCCGTACGCGCCTGGCGCCGCCAACACCACAAGAGGGATGTGCCATGACCGATTCGCAGAAAACCGGGGTTGAAATCCGCCGTCAGGTAATGGGCGATGCGTTCGTTGATCGCGCGCTGGGCAACGCCACCGAGTTCACCCAGCCGCTGCAGGATTTCGTCAATGAACACGCTTGGGGCGGCGTGTGGAATCGCGAAGGTCTGCCACTCAAGACCCGCAGCCTGATCACCCTCGCCGCGCTGACTGCATTGAAGTGCCCGCAGGAATTGAAAGGCCACGTACGGGGTGCGCTGAACAATGGCTGCACGGTCGAGGAGATTCGTGAGGCGCTGCTGCATTGCGCGGTGTATGCCGGAGTACCGGCGGCGATAGATGCGTTTCGCGCGGCGCAGGAAGTGATCGACAGTTATCAGAAAAACTAAAAGATCGCAGCCTTCGGCAGCTCCTACAGGAGAACGCATTCCAATGTAGGAGCTGCCGCAGGCTGCGATCTTTTGATCTTGCCCTTCAGATCCACCCACCCCACTGCAACAGAAAGATCCCGATATTGGTGGTCACCGCCGCCATCAGCGTGGTCAGCACAATGATCGCCGCTGCCAGCTCATGATTGCCCTGCGCTGCCCGGGCCATGACGAAACTCGCCGCCGCCGTCGGGCTGCCGAAGTACAGAAACAGAATCCCCAGCTCCGCTCCGCGAAAGCCCCACAGCCACGCACCGAGCGTCGCCAGCACCGGCAAACCGATCATCTTCACCAGACTCGAACTGAGCGCCATGCTCCCGCTCTTGCGCAGCGCCGCTAATGACAGCGTGCCGCCAATGCAGATCAGCGCCAGCGGCAAGGTGGTTTGCGCCAGATACTGGCCGGAGGTTTCCAGCCAGCCTGGCAGGCTGATCTGGAAATACGCGAACGGTGCGGCGGCAATCACGCTGATGATCAGCGGATTGCTGAACACGCTTTTGCAGATGCTCCACGGATCGGACTTGATCACCGGGCTGTACACCGCAAGCACGATGGTCGACAGCGTGTTGTAGAACAGGATCACCAGCGCCGCGAGAATTGCCCCGAGGGAAATCCCGTAGTCGCCGTACATGCTCGCCGCCAGCGCCAGACCAATCACCCCGTTGTTGCCGCGAAACGCGCCCTGGGTGTAGATGCCGCGATCTTCACGCGGGCACTTGATGATCGCCCAGCCCCAGGCCAGGGCAAAACTCACCAGCGTGGCGACTGCAAAATAGATCAGCAGCGCCGGTTGCAGCGCGGCGTGCAGATCCGCATGCAGAATCCCGAGAAATAGCAGCGCCGGCATGCTGACGTTGAACACCAGCGCTGAGGCAGTGTGGATGAAGTTGTCGTTGATCCAGTCGATGCGCTTGAGCAACACCCCGAGGAACAGCATGGCGAACACCGGCGCGGTGATGTTCAGGGTTTCGAGGAAGATTGCCAGCATGCCGGGGGAGCCTTTGGGTGAGCGTCGTCAGGGCTTAATGATAAGCCACTGAGTTGCTGTTGAAGATCAAAAGATCGCAGCCTGCGGCAGCTCCTACAGTGGAATTCGCGTTTCCCTGTAGGAGCTGCCGCAGGCTGCGATCTTTTTTGGACTCAGGTAATCGGCGCCGGATTGAACAGGGTGATGTCGTTATGCAGCTTGTGCTTCTCCGCCCACGTCTGCTGCTTGCCGCTCGCCACATCCAGGTAATAGTGGAACAACTCCCAGCCCAACGCCTCGATGGACGCACGGCCGGTAGCAATCCGCCCGGCATCGATATCGATCAGATCCGGCCAGCGTTGCGCCAGCTCGGTCCGGGTCGAGACCTTGACCACCGGCGCCATGGCCAAGCCATACGGCGTGCCCCGCCCGGTGGTGAACACATGCAGGTTCATCCCCGCGGCCAACTGCAAGGTGCCGCAGACAAAATCACTCGCTGGCGTCGCGCAGAAGATCAAACCCTTCTGCTTGAAACGCTCGCCCGGGCCGAGCACGCCATTGATCGCGCTGCTGCCGGATTTGACAATCGAGCCCAGCGATTTCTCGACAATGTTCGACAACCCGCCCTTCTTGTTGCCCGGCGTGGTATTGGCGCTGCGATCCGCCTCACCCTTGGCCAGATAGCGGTCGTACCAGTCCATCTCGCGCACCAGTTCCTGCGCCACGGTCTTGGTTTCGGCACGGGACGTCAGCAGATAGATCGCATCGCGCACTTCGGTGACTTCGGAAAACATCACCGTCGCCCCGGCGCGCAGCAGCAAGTCCGAGGCATACCCCAACGCCGGGTTGGCGGTGATGCCGGAGAACGCATCGCTGCCGCCGCACTGCATGCCGAGGATCAGCTCGGAGGCCGGCACGGTTTCGCGGCGGCGCTGGTCAAGCTTCTGCAAACGGACTTCGGCCAGCGCCATGATCTGCTCGATCATCTCGGTGAAACCGTGACTGGAATCCTGCAGGCGATACAGCCATGGCTCGCTGAGATCGACCGAGGCATCGTCCTCATGCATCACCTGCCCGGCCTGCAATTTCTCGCAGCCCAGACTGATCACCAGCGCTTCGCCACCCAGGTTCGGGTTGCGCGCCAGATTGCGCACGGTGCGAATCGGGATGTAGGCGTCAGTCGCGGTGATCGCCACGCCGCAGCCGTAACTGTGGGTCAGCGCCACCACGTCATCAACGTGCGGATACTTCGGCAGCAGCTCGTCCTTGATGCGCTTTACCGCGTGGTCGAGCACGCCGGTGACGCACTGCACCGTGGTGGTGATCCCGAGAATGTTGCGTGTGCCGACGGTGCCGTCGGCGTTGCGATAACCCTCGAACGTGAAGCCTTCCAGCGGCGACTGCGCGGCCGGTACTTCGGTGGACAGCGGCAGGCTGTCCAGCGGCGGCGCGGTCGGCATGCGCAGTTGATCTTCCTTGACCCAGCTGCCACGCGGGATCGGCTGCAACGCGTAGCCGATGGTCTGGCCGTAGCGAATCACCTGGCCGCCCTCGGGAATGTCCTCGAGGGTGACCTTGTGGCTCTGCGGCACAAAGTCCACGGTCACCAGACCGTCCGGGAACTCGGTACCGGCCGGCACGCCCTGGTCGTTGACCACAATCACTACGTTGTCCCGCTCGTGCAGGCGGATGTAGCGCGGCGAGTCGGAATGTTCAATCAACTGCATGACGCCGCTCCTCAGGAATGCGCTTGAGACAATTTGCCGGTGATTTCAGAACCACCGTTGGTTGGCGGCTCTTTGAGCACCACACGTTTGATCGGGCCGACGATCACCAGGTAGCTGAACACCGCGACCAGTGCGTTGGCACCGACGAACACTAGCGCCCACTTGAACGAACCGGTGGAGCTGATGATGTAGCCGATCACGATCGGCGTGGTAATCGAAGCGAGGTTGCCGAAGGTGTTGAACAACCCGCCGCTCAGGCCAGCGATCTGTTTTGGCGAAGTGTCGGACACCACCGCCCAACCCAGCGCGCCTACGCCTTTGCCGAAGAAGGCCAATGCCATGAAACCAACGACCATCCATTCCACGTCAACATAGTTGCAGGCCACGATACTGCTCGAGACCAGCAAGCCGGCAATGATCGGCGCCTTGCGGGCGAAGGTCAGCGAATGCCCTTTGCGCAGCAGGTAATCGGAAATCACCCCGCCAAGCACGCCACCGATGAAACCGCAGATCGCCGGCAGCGAGGCAATGAAACCAGCCTTGAGGATGGTCATGCCGCGCTCCTGCACCAGGTACACCGGGAACCAGGTCAGGAAGAAATAAGTGATGCCGTTGATGCAATACTGGCCCAGATACACGCCGAGCATCATGCGGTTGGTCAGCAACTGACGGATGTAATCCCACTTCGGCCCGTCGGTTTTTTTGCCTTGCTTGACGTCCATGTCGACCATGCCGCCATTGTCGGCGATGAACTGCACTTCGGCTTCGTTGGCCAGCGGATGCTGACGCGGGCTG
The DNA here is from genome assembly GCF_055760375.1 of Pseudomonas sp. m6p. Taxonomy (NCBI): domain Bacteria; kingdom Pseudomonadati; phylum Pseudomonadota; class Gammaproteobacteria; order Pseudomonadales; family Pseudomonadaceae; genus Pseudomonas; species Pseudomonas sp. m6p. The sequence goes on along the minus strand of NZ_CM147084.1, from coordinate 156,238 downwards.
TGGATAACCTTGAGCCAGACCAGCGAGAAGATGATGCCGAGGATACCCATGACAATGAACACGTGCTCCCAGCCGAAGCGATACACGATCCAGCCCATCAGCGGCGCGAACAGCACAGTGGCGAAATATTGCGCCGAGTTGAAGATCGCCGAGGCCGTACCGCGTTCAGCGGTCGGGAACCAGGCCGCGACAATCCGTGCGTTACCGGGAAAGGATGGCGCCTCCGCCAGACCGACCAGAAAGCGCAGCATGAACAGCGCAACGATCGCCGTGGACATGCCGAATTCACCGACAAAGCCTTGCAGCACGGTGAACAGCGACCAGGTGAAAATGCTCAGGGCGTAGACTTTTTTCGAGCCGAAGCGATCGAGCAGCCAGCCACCGGGAATCTGTCCGGCAACGTAGGCCCACCCGAAAGCGGAGAAGATATAACCGAGGGTGACCGCGTCGATGCCGAGGTCTTTTTGCAGGCTGGAACCGGCGATGGCGATGGTCGCGCGGTCGGCGTAGTTGATCGTAGTCACCAGAAACAGCATGAGCAGGATCAAATAGCGGACGTGAGTCGGCTTGGACGATTGCATGTAGATGTACTCCCACTGATTATTTTTATGCGCGGGTGAATCTGTTGTGCTGCATGTATTCCCTGTAGGAGCTGCCGAAGGCTGCGATCTTTTGATCTTGATCTTCAAACAAATCAAAAGATCGCAGCCTTCGGCAGCTCCTACAGGGGTATTGCTTCAGGAGCCGATGTAGCTGGTCTTCACGACCGTGTAGAACTCTTGCGCATAGCGGCCTTGCTCACGTGAGCCATAGGATGACCCCTTACGGCCCCCGAACGGAACGTGGTAATCGACACCGGCGGTCGGCAGGTTGACCATCACCATCCCGGCCTGCGAATGGCGCTTGAAGTGGTTGGCGTACTTCAGCGACGTGGTGGCGATGCCGGCCGACAGACCGAACTCGGTGTCGTTGGCCATCGCCAGCGCCGCCTCGTAGTCGGCCACGCGAACGACGTTAGCCACCGGGCCAAAGATTTCTTCACGGCTGATGCGCATCGACGCTTCGCTGTCGGCAAACAGCGTTGGCGCGAGAAAGTAGCCTTCGGTGTCGCAGGTCACCAGACCACCGCCGCTGACCAGACGTGCACCTTCGGACTGGCCGATATCGATGTACTTCATGTCCTGTTCCAGCTGCGCCTGGGAAACCACCGGACCGATGTCGGTGCCGGATTTCAGCGCGTGGCCGACCTTGATCGACTGCATGCGCTCGGCCATGGCTTCGACGAACTTGTCATGAATCCCGGCAGTGACGATCAATCGGCTCGACGCCGTGCAACGCTGGCCGGTGGAGTAGAACGCGCTCTGCACCGACAGCTCGACCGCCTGCTTGAGGTCGGCGTCGTCGAGAATGATCTGCGGGTTCTTGCCGCCCATTTCCAGCTGAACCTTGGCCTGGCGCGACACGCAGTTGACCGCGATCTGCCGACCGACGCCGACCGAACCGGTGAAACTGATGCCATCAACTTTCGGGCTGTTGACCAGCGCTTCGCCGACCACCCGACCGCTGCCCATCACCAGGTTGAACACACCGGCCGGGAAGCCAGCGCGGGAGATAATTTCCGCCAGCGCCCAGGCACAACCTGGCACCAGATCGGCAGGTTTGAGCACCACACAGTTGCCGTAGGCCAGGGCCGGGGCGATTTTCCATGCCGGGATGGCAATCGGGAAGTTCCACGGGGTGATCAGACCGACCACACCGAGAGCTTCGCGGGTCACTTCAACGTTGACGCCCGGGCGCACCGACGGCACGTAGTCGCCGGACAGACGCAGGCATTCACCGGCGAAGAATTTGAAGATGTTGCCGGCGCGGGTCACTTCGCCGATGGCTTCGGGCAGGGTCTTGCCCTCTTCCCGGGCCAGCAGAGTGCCGAGTTCTTCGCGACGGGCGAGGATTTCCGTGCCGACTTTATCCAGCGCATCGTGACGGGCCTGGATGCCCGAAGTCGACCACGCCGGGAACGCGGCGCGGGCCGCATCGATGGCGGCGTTAACCTGAGTCAGGTCAGCCTTGGCGTAGTCGCCGATGGTGTCGCTCAGCTCGGACGGGTTGACGTTGGCCGAGTAGTCGGCACCGGCGACCCATTCACCGTTGATGTAGTTGTCGTAACGCTTGGAATCAGCCACAGAAAATTCTCCTCTCTACGCAAAAGCCGCTGATTGCTCAGCGGCCTTGTGGGTCGGTGTTTATTGCGCGCCTTGTTTGTCGATCAGCGCGGCGAGCATTTCGAATTCTTCGCCGGTCAGGTCAGTCAGCGGCGCCCGCACCGGGCCTGCGTCATAGCCGGCGATTTTCGCGCCTGCCTTGACGATGCTCACGGCGTAACCGGCCTTGCGGTTGCGGATGTCCAGGTACGGCAGGAAGAAGTCGTCGATGATCCTGGCGACGGTGGCGTGATCGTCACGGGCAATCGCGTGGTAGAAGTCCATCGCGGTTTTCGGGATGAAGTTGAACACTGCCGAGGAGTAAACCGGCACGCCCAGTGCCTTGTAGGCAGCGGCGTAGACTTCCGCAGTCGGCAGGCCGCCGAGGTAGCTGAAGCGATCACCGAGGCGGCGACGGATCGACACCATCAACTCGATATCGCCCAGACCGTCCTTGTAGCCGATCAGGTTCGGGCAGCGCTCGGCCAGTCGCTCCAGCAATGGCGCAGTCAGGCGGCAGACGTTGCGGTTGTAGACCACCACCCCGATGTTCACCGATTTGCACACCGCTTCAACGTGGGCGGCGACGCCGTCCTGACTGGCTTCGGTCAGATAGTGCGGCAGCAGCAACAGGCCTTTGGCGCCCAGACGCTCGGCTTCCTGGGCGTACTCGATGGCTTGACGGGTCGAGCCGCCGACACCGGCCAGAATCGGCACGCTGCTGGCGCAGGTGTCGACGGCAGTCTTGATGATTTCCGAGTATTCGCTGGCGGCCAAGGAGAAGAACTCACCGGTGCCGCCGGCGGCGAACAAGGCTGAAGCGCCGTACGGAGCCAGCCATTCCAGACGCTTGATGTAGCCGGCGCGGTTGAAATCGCCCTGCGCGTTGAAATCGGTGACCGGGAACGACAGCAGACCGGCGGAGAGGATGGACTTCAGTTCTTGTGGATTCATTATTCGAACACCCTGGGTAGCAACGTTTTTTGTGAGTTTTATGATTCAGCCAGCGCTGAAGTTGTAGGTCATCGTACAACTTAAAAGACAACCGTCAACTGCATTTCATCGTTGCCCCGCACTTTTTGTCGGACAAGATTCGATCTTGACGTAGGAAAAATCTGGTCTAGGCTCGACATGACTGTATATCCATACAGTTAAAAATAAATCCACCGACGACATATCAAGGAGCCAGAAATGTCCGGACTGCATGCAAAACCACAGGTACGACCCAAACCGGTCGTCGCTCGACTCGATGATCTTTTCACTGTAAAAGGCATTCGCTTCAACGCCGACAATCCGCATCTGCTGCTGCACATCGCCGACGCCCATAGCGATGTCGTACCAGCCGCCGCCCTCCCCGGCAACGCCTTGAACATTCGACCGCCACTGCGCTTCGAAGGCGCTGAACACACGGCCATCGGCGATAACACCCTGCTGCGCTTCAGTGAAAACGCCGAGCCGATTCGCGCGCAAAACAAGCCCTTGCACTTGCCCAATGGCCTTGCGCTGACCTACGGCCAGGTGGTGGCGCTGGCTGGAGATTTCTACGGCGTGGTCGATCGACCGATCAACGAAGGCGCGACCCCGGCTGATCGCCTGAATCGCTTCCACGCTGCATTTGATTCTCTCGCCGTGCTGCCGGCCTCACGCGCCGAGGCCACGCAGATTCTCGCGGTCATGCAAAAAGAGATCGACGCGGTTAAACAGGCGATCAAGGACGGTAAATCACCGCACGAAGCCTACGACGCGCTCGGAGATACGTTGTCCGAAGAGTGGAACAAGCTCACCGGCGGCGGCAGTTTCGTCTCCGCGCTGTTCCCGCTTGGGCGCTATCTGAAACTGGCGGCGAACAACGCCGACCACTTTGGTGAATGGGCCAGACTGGCCTACATCGCCGGCCACACCGCCGCCCTGCAAACCGCCGTCGCAGCCCGCGCCAATCACGATGAGCAGCAACTGGAACGGGCCTACGCGATGAACGCGTTTGCCGACCACTTCCTCACCGACCTGTTCTCTGCCGGCCACCTGCGTGTGCCACGCAAAGAGATGGCGGCGGTGGTCAGGCCGAGCGATCTCGGCTCGCTGGTCACCCGTTTCATGCACGACGAGGACAGCAAATTCGGCCTCAAGGTGCGCAACGCCCATGGCGATCAATGGCGCGCCTACGGCGACAAACGTTACTTCGACGCCAGCGACGCGGACAACCGCACCCAGGTCAATCTGGCGGTGCAGGCTTCGGCGGATGAAATCTTCGCCGCCTACCTCAGCGGCAACGTGCCCGCCCCTTCAACGTTTGCCGCGCTGCAACGCCTGCCGGATCTGACGGCGGTGCTGAATCTTTCCAGCAACTTCTCGCCGCTGTTCCGCGTCGAGGGCGGCAAGGTGCTGCGGCGCAAAGACGTGAACAACCTCAACGACACCGCCACCATCGATGACTGGTGGGGCTGGAGCACCTACCTGCTGCTCAAGGACTACCACCCGACGGGTAACGTCAATCAAGGAGAATGAGCAATGACGATCACATTGAAACTGGAACTGACGTCGGGGCAGTCGCTGCAGGGCGCGCCGCTGGAGCTGCTGGAGGACGGCAAGCCGATTGCGCGGGGGGTTGTGGATAAATCGGGAGAGGTGGCGTTTGCTGCCAAGCCTGGTAACGCGAAACTGGCAGTGAGGGTGGATCGCTCGATATTGCCGCGCTGAATTCACGGGCCTCTTCGCGAGCAAGCTCGCTCCCACCCTGGATTTTCGGCCAGCCCGATTGTGAGTTCAGCCGAGAATCATTATGGGAGAGAGCTTGCTCGCAAAGGGAATCGTTACCAAGACCGTTCGTCGAAACTGGTATTTCTTACAGGTTCCAGATCAATCCTCTGCCGGCTTCAATACCCAAGGAGTAAACGAACCGGCTCCGCCAGGCAACGCTGTAATGAGCATGCCTTCAACGGTTTGATGGATATTGAAACGGAGTTTGATCATGACTGCACACGCTAAAGCTTTGGCCGCGCCAAGTCTCAGGGAAGCAGAAAACGGAAAACTTTATGTTGGCAAACTGACAGGAGCTGCCCACGGAGAAGTGCTGCCCTACCCTAATGCATCTGTCGGTGACCACATTACTTTTCATGTAGTGACCACCTCCGGTAACACTCGGGAAGACCATCAAATACTCACGGAGCCCGAGGTAGGAAAACCAATCATTTTCCTAATCCCCAAAGATGTTTTTGAAAAGAATCTGACTCCTGAGGCCACTGCTGAACTTCGCTACAGCGTTACAAGTCGCGATCAGCCACCAAAGGCATCACCACTTCTTACCATTAAGCTGGAACGGTAACCTTTCACCCCTGCGCCTGTGCCTCTTCATGGGCCTGGCGCAGTCTTTCACGGCTGTTGGTCAAATGCAGGCGCATCGCCGCCCGCGCCGCATCGGCATCCTGGCGGGCAATCGCCTCGTAGATTTCCTCGTGCTCACGGCTCAGGCGGTTCATGTAGTGCTGCTGGTCATCATGGGCCAGGCGTGCCGAGTTCAACCGCGTACGCGGAATGATACTGGTGCCCAGGTGGGTCATGATGTCAGTGAAGTAGCGGTTGCCGGTGGACAGGGCGATTTCCAGGTGGAAGGCGAAGTCCGACGCTACCGCATCGCTGGCGTGGGCCACGCTGTCGTTCAGCGCATCGAGGGCGGCGCGCATGGTTGCCAATTGCTCGGGGCTGCGACGTTGCGCGGCAAGCCCGGCAGATTCGACTTCAAGGCTGATGCGCAATTCGAGAATGGCCAGCACATCACGCAGGGTGACGACAGTGGCCGGATCGATACGGAAACCGCTCGGGCTTGGCGTGTCGAGCACAAAAGTGCCAATGCCGTGGCGGGTTTCAACTTGACCGGCCGCCTGCAAACGGGAAATGGCCTCGCGCACGACGGTGCGGCTGACGCCATGGGCTTCCATGATCGCCGACTCGGTAGGCAGTTTGTCACCGCGCTTGAGCAGGCCATCGCGGATCTGCTCGCTCAGCACCGTCACCAGTTCCTGGGCCAGGCTGCGGCGCTTGCGCGGGAGGCGTGGGGTGTCGATCGGGTTTTCCATGGTCAACGTCTGGTCTCGAAAAATCGGCTTGGTGGGCATCATAGCGCAGGCGGGTTGTACGATCACTGTCGAGTCGAAACACCGCCCTTGTAGGAGCTGCCGCAGGCTGCGATCTTTGATCTTGAAAAACAACATCAAAAGATCGCAGCCTGCGGCAGCTCCTACAGGGGGATTTCTGTGGGTCAGGCGGTCACGGCCTGTTCCACCAGATGCCCGCTGTCGATCCGTACATGCCGTGGGTGGAAGCGCTTGAGGCTGCTGCGGTGGCCGACGCTGACGATGCTCAGGCCCGGCAACTGATCAATCAGCGCCTGATACAACGTTGCCTCATCCTCTTCATCCATCGCCGACGTCGCCTCGTCCATGTACAGCCATTGCGGTGCGTAAAGCATCGCGCGGGCGAAGGCCAGGCGTTGCTGCTCACCCGGCGACAGCATGCGCTGCCAGTGATTGGCTTCGTCCAGACGTGCGACCAGATGCGGCAGACGGCAAGTCTCCAGCACCTGCGCGTAACGCTCTGGCGCGTAGGTGTCGCCCGGTTGTGGATAACTCAAGGCTTCGCGCAGGGTACCGATCGGCAGATACGGCTTCTGCGGCAGGAACAGATAACGCGCTGCCGGCAGACGAATAGCGCCGTGGCCCGCGGGCCACAAGTGCCCCATCGCCCGCAACAGCGTGGACTTGCCGCTGCCGGAACGACCGCTGAGCATCACCCGCTCGCCGGGCTCTACCGTCATGTCGGCATTGGTCAGCAGGTGACGACCATCGGCCAGGTCCAGGCCGAGGTTGTGCACTTGCAATTCGCTGCCTTGGTTTTGCACGTCGATGGCCGGGCGGCGCTGTTCGTTATCGGTCATGGCCTGACGGAAACTCAGCAGACGATCACAGGTGGCGCGCCAGGACGCGAGGCTCTGATAGGCGCTGATGAACCAGCTGAAACTCTCCTGGACGTTGCCGAATGCCGAGCTGATCTGCATCAGTTCACCCAGCTCGATCTTGCCGGCGAGGTAGCGCGGCGACGCCACGATAAACGGGAAAATGATCGCAGCCTGGCTGTAACCGGCAGTGAAGAACGTCAGGCGCTTGGACACTTTCATGATGTCCCAGAAGTTGTGCCAGACATTACCGAAGCGACCGCTCAAACGACGATTTTCGTTCGGCTCGCCGTTGTACAACGCGATGCTCTCGGCATTTTCACGAATCCGCACCATGGAAAAACGCAGGTCGGCTTCGAAGCGTTGTTGTTGGTTGTTCAGGCCGATCAAGCGGCGACCGATCAAGTGCGTCAGCCAGCTGCCCACCACGGCGTAGACCAGCACGCACCAGAACATGTAGCCGGGAATGGTGATGCCATAGACCTCAATGCTGCCCGACACGCCCCACAGAATGATCGAGAACGACACCAGGCTGACGATATTGCGCAGCAGGCCGATCCCCAGCTCAAGGGTATTGGAGGTGAAGTTATTGAGGTCTTCGGAAATCCGCTGGTCCGGGTTATCGGTGTAACCGCCCTGCTCCAGCTGGTAGTAATTCTTGTCGGCGAGCCAACGGGAGAAATGCTTTTCGGTGAGCCAGGCCCGCCAGCGAATCGTCAGCATCTGGGTCAGATAAAGCCGGTACACCGCACCGACAATCGCCACCGCTGCAATCGCGCAGAAATACAGAATCAGCTGCCAGAACGCCGCTTCATCTTTCTTCTGCAGCGCGTTGTAGAAATCCTTGTACCAGGTGTTGAACCACACCGAGATCCCCACGCTGAGCAACGACAGCGCAATCACCGCAATCAGCAATGTCCAGGCCTTGCCCTTCTCTTCGCTGCGCCAGTAAGGCGTGATGATCCCCCACACCTTGCGAAAAAACTGCCCGCGCACAGCATCGTTGACCGCGGAATATTCAGCGTTCTGATTCATGGAAAAGGCTCGATAAAGAAAAGAACAGACACGCACCGATCATAGTTGATCGGTGCGCGTTATCGCGAGGGCTGGCGATGGCCGTTCAGCGCAGGTTCAGCGCAGGTTCAGCGACGAACCGGGCGCTTCTGCAGTTTGCGCTGCAGGGTGCGGCGGTGCATGCCCAGGGCGCGGGCAGTGGCGGAGATGTTGCCTTCATGCTCGGTGAGCACGCGCTGGATGTGCTCCCATTGCAGACGGTCCACCGACATCGGGTTTTCCGGCACCAGGCTGTCGAGGTCGGCGTGTTCGGAGAGCAGCGCAGCCAGCACGTCGTCGGCGTCGGCCGGTTTGCACAGGTAGTTGCAGGCGCCGCGCTTGATCGCTTCGACCGCCGTGGCAATGCTCGAATAACCGGTGAGGATCACCACGCGCATTTCCGGGTCCAGTTCCAGCAGCTTGGGCAGCAGCACTAAACCGGAGTCACCGTCCATTTTCAGGTCCAGCGCGGCGTAGTCCGGCAGGTCGGCCTGGGCGATGGTCAAGCCTTCTTCGGCGGAGCCTGCGGTACTCACGCGAAAGCCACGGCGGGCCATGGCACGGGCCATTACTCGGGTGAAGGTCGCGTCGTCGTCGACCAGCAGCAGATGCGGCAGTTCTTCGCCTTCGACTTGGATTTCGTCACTCATGTTGGTCTCCTCGGGCGCCGTGGGGCAGGCGCAGCTCGGTGAGCGTGCCGCCTTCCTCATGACTATAGAGTTTCACTGAGCCGCCGGCGCGTGTCACGCTGGCCTTGCTCAAAAACAGGCCCAGGCCGAAACCTTTGCCCTTGGTGGTAAAAAACGGTTTGCCGATCTGCTCGGCGATGGCCAGCGGCACACCGGCACCGTGGTCACGAATGCTGATGGTCACGGTTTCCGCGTCCCAGTCCAGCGTCACCTGAAGATTTTCCGGGCAGGCGTCGGCGGCATTGTTCAGCAGATTGAGCAGCGCCTGGGTCAGATCCGGCGGCGGTGCCATGCGCGGGACTGTGCCCTGGCCGAGACGCTGGAAGCGATAACTGGCTTCCGGACGCATCAGGTGCCAACGGTTCAGCGCTTCGTCGAGCCATTGGGTGACGTCCTGCATTTCCACGGCCATACGGCGGTTGGCTTCGGCGGCGCGCACCAGTTGTTGCAACGTTTCTTTGCACAGCTTGACCTGATCCTGCAGCACTTTCAGATCGTCCTGCAACATCGCGTCGGGGTGATCCTGCTGCATTTCCTTGAGCAACACGCTCATGGTTGCCAGCGGCGTGCCGAGTTCATGCGCGGCGCCAGCGGCCTGGGTGGCGACGGCCAGCAATTGCTGATCGCGCAAGCCTTCTTCGCGGCGAATCGCGCGCAATTCTTCCTGACGGCGCAGCTCTTCGGCCATGCGCGCAGCGAAAAACGTGATGACCGCAGCCGCGAGGGCAAAACTCAGCCACATGCCGTAGATCTGCAGGTTCTCGCGGGCCACCGGCAGGGTTTCCAGCGGGTAGAACCGCGTCAGCATCACGGTGTAGAGCGCCAGCGCGATACCCGACAGAATCACCGAATAACGCCACGGCAGCGTCACCGCCGCGATGGTCAGTGGCACCAGATAGTAGGAAACGAACGGGTTGGTCGAACCGCCGGAGAAATACAGCAACGCACTGTGGATCACCAGATCGCACGCCAGTTGCAGCGCATATTCGAGTTCGGTCACCGGCCACGACGTACGCAGTCGCACGGCGGTGAACACGCACAGAAGAATCGAGCAGCCGAGGGTCATCGCCAATTGCACCCACGGCAACGGCAACAATTGCAGCCAGTAGGCCAGGCCGACGGACCCGGCTTGCGCGGCGAGCACCAGGGTGCGGATGAACGTCAGCCGCCAGAGGTTCTGGCGAGTGGCGGAAGTCAGTTGTACGGGGGCGAGCATGAGCTCTCCTGATGAGCGCTCCAGGCGGATCGCACGGAGTATAACCAAGCCGTGCCTTTGAGAGGCGAAAGTGCGGCAAATGACCACATGGCGCTGCCGGAAAATTCAGCTACCTCACATAGCTGTCCGAGATCAGTGTGGTGAGGGGATTTATCCCCGATGGGTGGCGAAGCCGCCCCAAACCCTGCAATCCGTTTTTCACAGGCAGACCGCATCTGCTGAATTGCGACTGCTTCGCAGCCGATCGGGGCGGTGCGACGTTTCGCTAAATCCCCTCGCCACAAAGAGCTTGCGGCGTGCGGCCATCTGTATAGAAGTTGTAACTGGGCGAACCGCAGCACAGAAGCTAGAGTCTGATGGTTTCACGCAGGGACGAACCAACACCTGCGCATTATTCAAGGAGCCTTCATGCACACCTTTCGCCGCAGCGCCGCCCTTCTCGCCCTGACCGTCGGCAGCATCGCCAGCCTTCCGGCGCTGGCCGCCGATGAGCTGCACTACAACCAGATCTCCCTGCGCGCCGAAGTCAGCCAGGAAGTGGCCCGCGACCTGATGATCGTGACGCTCTACACCGAAGCGCAAAACACCGACCCGGCCAAACTCGCCGCCGACGTCAGCACCACCATGAACAAGGCGCTGGCCCAGGCCAAGCAAGTCAAAGACATCACCCTGCGCCAGGGCAGCCGCAACAGCTACCCGATCTACGACACCAAGGGCCAGAAAATCACTGGCTGGCGTGAACGCGCCGAACTGCGCCTGGAAAGCGCCGACTTCGCCGCCCTGTCCAAACTCACTGGCGAACTGCTGACCGACCTGAAAATGGGCGGCATGGACTTCGCCATCGCCGAGCCGACCCGCAAGGCCAGCGAAGACAAACTGCTCAAAGAAGCCGTCAGCGCCTTCAAGGCCCGCGCGCAACTGGCCACCGACGCACTGGGCGGCAAGGGCTACAAAATCGTCAACCTGAACCTCAACAGCAACGGCTACCCACAACCGTACATGCGCGCCCCGATGATGATGAAGGCCGCCGGCATGGCGGATTCGGCACCGGTCACACCGGAAGTCGAAGCCGGCACCAGCCAGGTCAGCCTGACAGCGGATGGCTCGATTGAAGTGCTGATGCAGTGAATTGATGCTTGCTGAATGAGAAACCGGCGATCAGTGAATGATCGCCGGTTTTTTTGTGCCCGGGATTTGTGTTGTTTGATCTGACGCCTTCGCGAGCAGGCTCGCTCCCACATTTGAAATGCGCACTCCTGTGGGAGCGAGCCTGCTCGCGAAGAACGATAACGCGGTCTCAAGCCTGCTGATCAACCCGATCCAGCGCCCGATTCACCGCCAGCTCAGCGAGCATGATGATCTGCTGAATCGCCAACGCCGTATTGCGCTGCGGGCGACTGAGCTGATCGGCGAAATCGCTGGCCATGGTGTTGGCCGAGGCCAGGGACTCACAGGCGTGGGCCAACAGACTTTCCGTGTCGATGCCCGGATGGACGAGGAACATCGAGCTGGGTGGGCGCGGTTTTGTGGCTTCGGGGCTGAGGTAGAAATCGAGGGCACGCTTGATCGCTTCGCGGTTTTTTGCGAGGTCTTCGGCGTGGAGGGCTTCGGTGAGTGGGGTTGTGGGTTCGAGCGGTGGATCTGGGACCGGTTTGGACATTGATAGCGTTCCTGATCAATAGCCATTCACTCGCCGTTCTCACGCGGCGGAGTGGTGGCAGCAATGTGCGGGGTGAGAAACCGGTAGGAACAAGCCCGGCCGGACCGAAGCCCGCCCGCACACAGCCGCCATAGAATATTGCAGCAGCAGAAATGCCGGCGGCAATTATGGTGGTACTGATTGTGGATTAACAGTTCCTGCGGGTTCTCACACCCGATCGCTGAGTTTTCAGCGACAGCCCAAGGCTAGAGAGCTGACGTCCGAGGGACAACCTGAAAACCTTGTGGGATGGTTCTGGTTATCCCACACACCTTTAAACACAACCCCACTCTCTGTAGGAGCTGCCGAAGGCTCGGGCCGCGTTCGGACGACCTTTTGACTTTGGCTCTCACAACTCAAAAGCAAGATCAAAAGATCGCAGCCTTCGGCAGCTCCTACAGGAGAACTCAGAGTATTCAATCAAAGTCAGGTCGGCTGTCAGGCCGCCATCGCTGGCAAGTCGCCGCAACCGCTTTTCACCACTCAACACGATGAGCGTTAGCTCGAGTACCGCTTTTGATCTGAGGGCCCGTCGGCAGGCTGAGTGGAGGGGTTTATCCGGGGGTGGGAGCGCAGCGACCGTTTGGCGCAGCCAAACACAGCGAGAGGAGGTGCAGCGAAGCAAACCGTAGGCGCTGCCCCCCGGATGAATCCCGGAGCGAAGGAACCCGAGCCTAGGCGAGGGCCGAACGTCAGGGTAAAGCCCTTTGGTTACTTTGGGGCGTTTGCCAAAGTGACCCGCCGTCAGGGCGGAACCCTAAGTGGCCGTTACCGCAGCAACGGATATGTACCCGACAAAAGCCGCCACATATACCGAGATAGACATCTCAACAGGAAAAACGATATTTCCGAACACACCCAAATCCCCGCTACCCTGAAAAACACAACCACCTCCAATCGACCCGGGGACTCCATGGAAAGATTCACCCTAAAACCACTACTAATCACCCTCGCACTAACCGCCATAGCCCCAATCGCAAACGCAGCAACAACCCTGGTCTACTGCTCCGAAGCCAGCCCCGCCGGCTTCGACCCCAGCCAATACACCAGCGGCACCGACTTCGACGCCTCCGCCGAAACCGTCTTCAACCGCCTCACCCAATTCCAGCGCGGCGGCACCGACATCGAACCCGGCCTGGCGACAAAATGGGACGTCTCCAACGACGGCCTGCAATACACCTTCCACCTGCGCCAAGGCGTGAAATTCCACACAACGGAATACTTCACCCCGACGCGCGACTTCAACGCCGACGACGTGCTGTTCACCTTCCAGCGCCTGCTCGACCCGGACAACGCCTTCCGCAAGGCCTACCCCGCCGAGTCCCCGTACTTCACCGACATGGGCCTGAACACCACGATCAAATCAGTGGAAAAACTCGACGACAACACCGTGCGCTTCAACCTGAACAACGTCGACGCCGCGTTCGTGCAAAACCTCGCCATGAGCTTCGCCTCGGTGCAATCGGCCGAATACGCCGCCCAACTGTTAAAGGAAGGCAAAGCCGCCGACCTCAATCAGAAACCGGTGGGCACCGGCCCGTTCGTGTTCAAGCGTTACCAGAAAGACGCGCAGATCCGCTACGCCGCAAACAAGGACTACTGGAAACCCGAGGACGTGAAGATCGACAACCTGGTGTTCTCGATCACCCCGGACGCCGCCGTCCGCCTGCAGAAACTCAAGACCGGCGAATGCCAGGTCAGCGGCTACCCGCGCCCGGCCGACATCGAAGTGATGGAACAAGACCCGAACCTGCGCGTATTGAAGCAGGCCGGTTTCAACCTCGGCTTCCTCGCCTACAACACCACGCATCCGCCGCTGGACCAGCTCAAGGTCCGTCAGGCGCTGGACATGGCCATCGACAAACCGGCGATCATCAAAGCCGTCTACCAGAGTGCCGGGCAACTGGCGCAGAACGCCTTGCCACCTGCGCAATGGTCGTATGACCCGAACATCAAGGACGCGCCGTACGACCCGGTGAAAGCCAAGGCGCTACTCAAGGAAGCCGGGGTTGCACCGGGTACCACCACCAATCTCTGGGCGATGACCGTGCAGCGCGCCTCCAACCCGAATGCGCGGATGTCGGCGCAGATGATCCAGCAGGATTGGGACAAGATCGGGATCAAGGCCAACATCGTCAGCTACGAATGGGGCGAATACATCAAGCGCGCGAAAAATGGCGAACACGACGCGATGATCTATGGTTGGACAGGTGACAACGGCGACCCGGACAACTGGCTCGGCGTGCTCTACAGCTGCGCGGCAGTCAAGGGCAGCAACTACGCCAAGTGGTGCGATCCGGCCTACGACAAATTGATTCAGCAGGCCAAGGTGTCCACGGATAAAGCGCAGCGGGTAAAACTGTATCAACAGGCGCAACTGATCCTTAAACAGCAGGTGCCGATCACGCCCATTGCCAACTCCACGGTGTTCCAGCCGCTGCGCAAGGAAGTGAGCGACTTCAAGATCAGTCCGTTTGGCCTTACACCCTTCTACGGCGTGGGTATAAATAAGTAACACCGAGCCCCAAGGCGGCGCGCACAACGTGACCAACGCACCGTTTTGGGGCCTCGTTTGCACCGTAAAAAACGGCCGCAAACGGTCAAATGCGTCAACTCTTATACAAATGCGACATTAAGGTACGTTCGTGCCACGCTTTGAGGCCGGCAGTCGCTCTGGATCTTGCATTGGGTATGGCCCCTGCATAAGTATCCGCAGGCACGACTCACGAGGTCGTACCTCAATATTAAAAAATGACAACAAATCATGAGGCCAACATGCTTAAACACGCGGTCATTCCGTTTTTAGTCGGCGCAGGCTTGTTAGCCTCCGCACCTTTCGCATCCGCTGCGACTAACCTGGTGTTCTGCTCCGAAGGGAGCCCGGCCGGTTTTGATCCAGGCCAGTACACCACCGGAACCGACTTCGACGCCTCAGCCGAAACCATGTTCAACCGTCTGAGCCAGTTCGAGCGTGGCGGCACCGCCGTTATCCCGGGCCTGGCCACCAGCTGGGACATTTCCCCGGATGGCCTGAATTACACCTTCCACCTGCGTGAAGGCGTCAAGTTCCACACCACCCCGTATTTCAAGCCGACTCGTGAGTTCAACGCCGACGACGTGCTGTTCACCTTCAATCGCATGATTAACAAGGATGACCCGTTCCGTAAGGCCTACCCGACCGAATTCCCGTACTTCACCGACATGGGGATGGACACCAACATCACCAAGATCGATAAAGTCGACGACCACACCGTCAAGTTCACGCTGAAAGAAGTCGACGCCGCGTTCATCCAGAACATGGCCATGAGCTTCGCCTCGATCCAGTCCGCCGAGTACGCTGCCCAGCTGCTCAAGGAAGGCAAGGCTGCCGACATCAACCAGAAGCCGATCGGCACTGGTCCGTTCGTGTTCAAGAGCTACCAGAAAGACTCGAACATCCGTTACACCGGCAACAAGGACTACTGGAAGCCCGAGGACGTGAAGATCGACAACCTGATCTTCGCTATCACCACCGACCCGTCGGTGCGCATCCAGAAGCTGAAAAAGAACGAATGCCAGGTCACCCTGTTCCCGCGTCCGGCGGATCTCGCGGCGCTCAAGGCCGACAAGACCCTGAAGATGCCTGACCAGGCCGGTTTCAACCTGGGCTACATCGCCTACAACGTGATGGACAAGGTCAAGGGCAGCAACGAGCCTAACCCGCTGGCCGACCTGCGCGTGCGCCAGGCGCTGGACATGGCGGTGAACAAGCCGCAGATCATCGATTCGGTTTACCAGGGCGCCGGTCAGCTGGCCGTCAACGCCATGCCGCCGACCCAGTGGTCCTACGACACCACCATCAAGGACGCCAAATACGATCCTGAGAAAGCCAAACAGCTGCTCAAGGAAGCCGGCGTCAAGGAAGGGACCGAAATCGTTCTGTGGGCGATGCCGGTACAGCGCCCGTACAACCCGAACGCCAAGCTGATGGCTGAAATGCTCCAGTCAGACTGGAAGAAGATCGGCTTGAACGTGAAGATCACCAGCTACGAATGGGGCGAGTACATCAAGCGCTCCAAAGGTGGCGAGAACCAGGCCATGCTGATTGGCTGGAGCGGTGACAATGGTGATCCCGACAACTGGCTGAACGTGCTGTTCGGCTGCGACTCGCTCAACGGCAACAACTTCTCCAAGTGGTGCGACAAGAAGTACGACGGTCTCGTCAAAGATGCCAAGCGCACCACCGATCAGGCCAAGCGCACCGAACTGTACAAACAGGCGCAACACGTCCTCAAAGATGCTGTTCCCTACACACCTATCGCTCACTCGACGGTGTTCCAACCCATGCGCGCCAACGTGCAGGACTTCAAGATCAGCCCATTCGGCTTGAATTCCTTCTACGGCGTCAGCGTCAGCAATTAAGCCATCGCAGCGGCGACGTTCATGACGTCGCCGCTGCTTTAGCTGCCGGAAGTCAGGAATTTGCCTACAGCCAATTCCGTTGCGGATGACTGCAACGGCAGGGGATGTGTCGACTTTTCCTACGAGCATTCAGGCAATTACGCATTTACTGCCAGACCCACGGCCCCTACCGTCGGGTTCTGACCAGTTTCTGCGTGGGCCATCGGCTTGCTGTACGTACTGGATTGAGCTCAATGCCACCTCAACTTCCCTGGACGGGATCGCGGTGCATTGAACAACACGACAAAAAGAGGGAGCGTCATGCGCCATACCTTGGTTTTTTCCGCATTGCTGGGCGCCGGCCTGCTGGCCGCCACGTCCGCCAGTTTTGCCGCCAGCAAGAGCCTGGTGTTCTGCTCCGAAGGCAGCCCGGCGGGTTTTGATACCGCGCAATACACGACGGCGACCGATAACGACGCCGCCGAGCCGCTGTACAACCGTCTGGTCGAGTTCGAAAAAGGCGCGACCAACGTCGTACCGGGACTGGCAACCCAGTGGGATATTTCCGAGGATGGACTCAAGTACACCTTTCACCTGCGTGAAGGTGTGAAATTTCATACAACGCCGTACTTCAAACCGACGCGCGATTTCAACGCCGACGACGTGCTGTTCACGTTTAACCGCATGCTCGATCCCGCGCAGCCATTCCGTAAGGCTTATCCAACCGAATTCCCGTATTTCAACGGGATGAGCCTGAACAAGAACATCGCCAAGGTCGAAAAGACCGGGCCGCTGACCGTGGAGTTCACGCTCAACAGCGTCGACGCCGCGTTCATCCAGAACATTGCCATGAGCTTCGCCGCGATCCTGTCCGCCGAATACGCCGACAAGCTGCTGGCTGAAGGCAAGCCAAGCGACATCAACCAGAAACCGGTCGGGACCGGGCCGTTCGTGTTCAAGAGCTATCAGAAGGACTCGAACATCCGTTACACCGGCAACGAACACTACTGGGACCCAAGCCGGGTCAAGCTGAAGAATCTGATCTTCGCGATCAACACCGACGCTTCGGTGCGCGTGCAGAAGCTCAAGGCCGGCGAATGCCAGATCACTCTGCATCCGCGCCCTGCCGACGTGGAGGCGCTGAAGGCCGACCCGAAACTGCAGCTGATTTCCAAGCCTGGCTTCAACCTCGGTTACATTGCGTACAACGTCCGTCACAAGCCCTTCGACCAACTCGAAGTGCGTCAGGCGCTGGACATGGCCGTGAATAAACAAGGGATTCTCAACGCTGTTTATCAAGGCGCCGGACAACTGGCGGTCAACGGCATGCCGCCGACCCAGTGGTCCTACGACGACAGCATCAAGGATGCCGCCTACAACCCGGAAAAAGCCAAAGAGCTGCTCAAGGCCGCCGGCGTCAAGGAAGGCACCGAGATCACGCTGTGGGCGATGCCGGTCCAGCGTCCGTACAACCCGAATGCCAAATTGATGGCCGAAATGCTCCAGGCTGACTGGGCCAAGATCGGTCTGAAAGTGAAGATCGTCAGCTACGAATGGGGCGAGTACATCAAGCGCACCAAGAATGGCGAGCACGACATCAGCCTGATTGGCTGGACCGGCGACAACGGGGATCCGGACAACTGGCTGGGCACCCTGTACAGCTGCGATGCCATCGGCGGCAACAACTACTCCATGTGGTGCGATCCGGCTTACGACAAGCTGATCAAAGAGGCCAAGGTCGTCACCGACCGCGACCAGCGCACCACGCTCTACAAACAGGCGCAGCAGTTGCTCAAGCAGCAAGTGCCGATCACGCCTGTCGCCCACTCGACGGTCAACCAGCCGTTAAGCGCCCGGGTTGAAGGCTTCAAGGTCAGCCCCTTCGGTCGCAATGTGTTCTCGGGCGTCAGTATCGATTAACCCAACCGATTAGCCGCAATGCTGAGGGGGCTGTCTATCCCCCTCACGCAAGCGCTTTGCCGAAATTCGCCGATCCGGCCTTTTGCAAACGTTTGCGATGTGTGAAATGAGTTCTAAACCAATAACCGGCCCACCCAAAAAAGCCGGCATAAAAAGAAAGTAAAGGAGCTTCACCCATGAAACTGAGCAGCACCGCGATACTGGCCCTGGCCATCAGCAGCATCACCGCCACGGCCTATGCCGAGGAACAGAGCCAGGCATTCACCCCGGTGACCGTCAACGAGAAAAGCGCCCAGGCTGATGCCACCGGCTTCCTCGAAGGTTCCACCATCAGCGGCACGACCCGTAACTGGTACGCCAACGAGCAACTCAAGCGCGGCGGCAAGTTCACTTATCGCAAGGACGGCGTTGCCACCCCGACTGATCGTCGTATCAACTGGGTGCAGGGCACCATCGTCAATTTCACTTCCGGTTTCACTCAGGGCACCGTGGGTGTCAGCACTGAAGTCGCTGCTTACAACGCTGTAGCGCTGGAGCGCAATCGCAAGGACCTGGCCTCCAACAACGGTGGCGCACCGGGTTCGCGTCCAGGCGCGGGCAACAACCGTACGCTGACCAAAGAAGGCGGCGACGCTGAGGGCCAGTGGAGCAAACTGGGTCTGGCCAACGTCAAGTTCCGCGTGTCGAACACCACCCTGACCGCCGGTCGCCAGAACTTCAGCACCCCGATCGTCGACACCATCGGCAACCGTGCGCTGCCTTCGAGCTTTGAAGGTGTGAGCCTGCACAGCGAAGAACTGAACAACTTGTCGTTCGACGCCGGCAGCTTCGACCGCGTATCGCCACGTACCGAAGAAAGCCTGTCGAAATTCCGTTCCGAGTACACCAACAACAACGCCGAAACCGATCGCGTCAGCATCGTCGGCCTGAACTATCAGCCGCTGAAAAGCCTGAAGACCAGCCTGTACGCCTCCAAGGTTGAAGACTTCTGGAACCAGTACTACTTCGGCGCCACCCACGAACTGGGTGACAGCAATGTCGTCAGCCTGACCACCGGCCTGAACTACTACAAGACCGTCGATACCGGCAAAAAAGAGATGGGCGAAATCGACAACGACACCTACTCGCTGTCGTTCGGCCTGACTCACCAGGCTCATAGCCTGACCTTCTCGTACCAGGAAATTAACGGTAACGAGTACTTCGACTACCTGCACGAAACCAACGGCATCTACCTGGCCAACTCCCTGCTGTCCGACTTCAACGGCCCGAACGAGAAATCCTTCCAGGTCGCCTATGGTCTGAACATGGCCGAATATGGCGTGCCAGGCCTGAAGTTCAACATCTACCAGGCTCGCGGCTGGGGTATCGACGGTACTCACTACACCGGCACTGCCTATGACGTACGCAACATGGACGGCGAGCACCACTACGAATACGGCATTGGTGCGACCTACGCCGTACAGAGCGGCCCGCTCAAGGCGACCACCATCCGTGGCACCTACACCGCTCACCGCGCCAGCGAAAACCAGGCTGACGGCAGCATCAACGAGTTCCGTCTCGTGACCACCATCCCGTTCAACATCCTGTAAAAACGCCGACCGACGGCTGACTCATGACGAGTCGGCCGTTCGGTTTTTTGTCTTCAACCGATTGCAGAGGGTTATCGATGAAAATGCTTCCCCTACGTGCGGCCGTCACGGCTGTGTTGTTGAGCGCCGCCATCGGCGTCTCGGCCAAACCCTTGGTGGTCTGCACCGAAGCCAGCCCGGAAGGCTTCGATATGGTCCAGTACACAACTGCAGTCACTGCCGATGCGGTGGCCGAAACGATCTTCAACCGTCTGGCGGACTTCAAGCCCGGCACCACCGAAGTGATTCCGGCACTGGCCGAATCCTGGGACATCAGTGAAGACGGCCTGACGTACACGTTCCACCTGCGCAAAGGCGTCAAGTTTCACACCACCGAATACTTCAAGCCGACCCGTGACATGAACGCCGACGACGTGGTCTGGAGCTTCCAGCGTCAGCTGGACCCGAATCACCCGTGGCACAAACTGTCGAGCGTGGGCTTCCCGTACTTTGAAAGCATGGGCTTCAAGGAACTGCTCAAAAGCGTCGAAAAAGTCGACGACAACACGGTCAAGTTCACCCTGACCCGCCGCGAAGCGCCGTTCCTGGCCGACATCGCCATGGCGTTTTCCTCGATTTACCCGGCCGAATACGCCGACCAGTTGCTCAAGTCCGGCAAGACCGCCGACCTCAACAACAAGCCTGTAGGCACCGGCCCGTTCATCTTCCAGCGTTACGCCAAGGATGCGCAGGTGCGCTTCAAGGCCAACCCGGACTACTTCCGTGGCAAGCCACCGGCCGATGCGTTGATCCTGGCAATCGCCACCGACAACAACGTGCGCCTGCAGAAGCTCAAGGCCAACGAGTGCCAGATCGCACTGTATCCGAAGCCGGATGACATCCCGAGCATCAAGAAAGACAGCAACCTGAAGGTCGATGAACTGGACGCGATGACCGTCTCGTACATCGCCATGAACACTCAGCACAAATACATGAGCGACGTGCGGGTCCGCAAAGCGATCGACATCGCTTTCGACAAGGAAGCCTACGTCAACGCCCTGTTCGGCAAAGGCAACGCGACCGTAGCGGTCAACCCCTACCCGCCGACACTGCTGGGCTACAACCACGACCTGAAGAACCCGCCACGTGACCTCGACAAGGCCCGCGCCCTGCTCAAGGAAGCCGGGGTCCCGGAAGGCACCGTGTTTACTCTGTTTACCCGTAACGGCGGCGGCCCGACCAACCCCAATCCGATGCTCGGCGCACAGATGATGCAGGCCGATCTGGCGAAAGTCGGGATCAAGGTCGACATCCGTGTGATGGAATGGGGCGAGATGCTCAAGCGCGCCAAGGCCGGCGAACACGATATGGTGTCGGCCGGATGGGCGGGCGACAACGGCGACCCGGATAACTTCCTGACGCCTATGCTCAGTTGCGAAGCGGCCAAGAACGGCGAAAACTACGCGCGCTGGTGCAACGAGAAATTCCAGGCACTGCTCGACGAAGCACGGGCTAAAGTAGATCCGGCCGAACGCGCGAAGCTCTACGAACAGGCTCAGGTGCTGTTTAATCAGGACCAACCGTGGATCAGCATGGCCCACACCCGTATGTTTACCGCAATGCGCAATAACGTAGAGGGTTACCACATCAGCCCTCTGACCACGAATAACTTCGCCACCACCCAGGTGAAGTAGATAAGAAACTCCCGGCCTCCCTGACCCCAGGGTCGCCGGGCACGCCTAACCGGCTGATGAGGTACCACACAAGATGTTTAGTTTTATTGCCCGCCGACTGGGGTTGTTGATCCCCACGTTTTTCGGCATCACCCTGCTGACTTTCGCGTTGATTCGCATGATTCCCGGCGACCCCGTGGAAGTGATGATGGGCGAACGTCGGGTCGACCCCGAAATGCACGCTCAGGCAATGGAACGCCTTGGTCTGAACAAACCGCTGTATGCCCAGTACCTGGACTACATCGGCAAACTGGCCCACGGCGATCTCGGCGAATCCCTGCGTACGCGTGAGAGCGTATGGACCGAGTTCACCTCCCTCTTCCCGGCGACCCTGGAACTGTCCATGGCCGCCCTGCTGTTCGCCGGCATTCTCGGTCTTCTGGCCGGGGTGATCGCGGCCCTCAAACGAGGATCCCTGTTCGACCATGGGGTGATGGGCATCTCCCTGGCGGGGTATTCGATGCCGATCTTCTGGTGGGGCCTGATCCTGATCATGTTCTTCTCGGTGAGCCTGGGCTGGACCCCGGTGTCCGGGCGGATCGACCTGCTCTACGACATCGAGCCGCGCACCGGTTTCATGCTGATCGACACGCTGTTGGCCGATGACATGGGCGCATTCTTCGATGCCCTGCATCACCTGATTCTGCCGGCCATCGTGCTCGGCACCATTCCACTGGCGGTGATCGCGCGGATGACCCGTTCGTCGATGCTCGAAGTGCTGCGTGAAGACTACATCCGCACTGCCAAGGCCAAAGGCCTGTCGCCGTCGCGCGTGGTGTTCGTGCACGGCCTGCGTAACGCGCTGATTCCGGTTCTGACCGTGGTCGGCCTGCAAGTCGGTACCCTGCTGGCCGGCGCGGTCCTGACCGAAACCATTTTCTCCTGGCCCGGCATCGGTAAATGGCTGATCGAAGCCATCGGCGCCCGGGACTACCCGGTTGTGCAAAACGGCATCCTGTTAATCGCCTGCCTGGTGATTCTGGTCAACTTCGTAGTGGACATCCTCTACGGCTTTGCCAACCCACGCATCCGTCATCAGCGCTGAGGTCCATACCATGAGCACTCCAACATCCTCAGTAGCCACTTCCGCCCCAAGCGCGGATCAAAGCCTGCTGTATCCGTCACCGTACAAAGAATTCTGGCAAGCCTTCGCGAAGAACAAGGGCGCGGTTGCCGGCCTGCTGTTCATGCTGCTGGTGATTTTCTGCGCGATCTTCGCGCCGTGGGTCGCGCCGCATAACCCGAGCGAGCAATACCGTGACTTCCTGCTGACGCCACCGGCGTGGCTCGAAGGCGGGCAAATGCAGTTCCTTCTCGGCACCGATGAACTGGGCCGCGACCTGCTGTCGCGGCTGATCCAGGGTTCGCGCCTGTCGCTGCTGATCGGTCTGTCGTCGGTGGTGATGTCGTTGATCCCGGGGATCCTGCTGGGTCTGTTCGCCGGTTTCTTCCCGAAGATGATCGGCCCGACCATCATGCGTCTGATGGACATCATGCTGGCCCTGCCGTCCCTGCTGCTGGCTGTGGCGATTGTCGCCATCCTCGGCCCTGGCCTGATCAACACCGTGATCGCCATCGCCGTGGTTTCGCTGCCGTCCTACGTGCGTCTGACCCGTGCCGCCGTGATGGGCGAACTGAACCGCGACTACGTCACTGCCGCGCGCCTGGCCGGTGCCGGTCTGCCGCGCCTGATGTTCATCACCGTGCTGCCCAACTGCATGGCACCGCTGATCGTTCAGGCCACCCTGAGTTTCTCTTCGGCGATTCTCGACGCGGCGGCGCTGGGCTTCCTCGGCCTTGGCGTACAACCGCCAACCCCTGAGTGGGGCACCATGCTGGCCTCGGCCCGCGACTACATCGAACGCGCCTGGTGGGTCGTGAGTCTGCCGGGTCTGACCATTTTGCTCAGCGTGCTGGCAATCAACCTGATGGGCGACGGTCTGCGCGATGCGCTGGACCCGAAACTCAAGAACGCCGCCTGAGGAGATTCCCATGTCACTGCTAGAAATCAAGAATCTCAACGTCCGCTTCGGCGACAAGAACGCGACGCCCGTGGTCGATGGCCTCGACCTGAAAGTCGACAAGGGCGAAGTCCTGGCCATCGTTGGCGAGTCGGGGTCGGGTAAATCCGTGACCATGATGGCGCTGATGGGGCTGATCGAGCATCCCGGCATCGTCACGGCCGACTCGCTCAGCTTCGACGGCAAAGACATGCTCAAGCTGAGCAATCGTCAGCGTCGGCAAATCGTCGGCAAAGACCTGTCGATGGTGTTCCAGGATCCGATGACCGCGCTCAACCCGAGCTACACCGTCGGTTTCCAGATCGAAGAAGTGCTGCGCCTGCACCTGAAAATGTCCGGCAAGCAAGCGCGCAAACGCGCCATCGAACTGCTGGAGAAAGTGGAAATCCCGGGCGCCGCCAGCCGTATGGACGCCTACCCGCACCAACTGTCCGGCGGCATGAGCCAGCGTGTGGCAATTGCCATGGCGATTGCCGGCGAGCCGAAACTGCTTATCGCCGACGAACCGACCACGGCGCTGGACGTGACGATTCAGGCGCAGATCATGGATCTGCTGCTGGCGTTGCAGAAAGAACAGAACATGGGCCTGGTGCTGATCACTCACGACCTTGCGGTCGTGGCCGAAACCGCCCAGCGCGTCTGTGTGATGTACGCAGGCCAAGCGGTAGAAGTCGGTCAGGTGCCGCAACTGTTCGACATCCCGGCACACCCTTACAGCGAAGCCCTGCTCAAGGCGATTCCCGAGCACAGTCTGGGCGCCGAGCGCCTGTCGACCCTGCCGGGCATCGTTCCAGGCCGCTACGACCGTCCGCAGGGCTGCCTGCTGTCGCCGCGCTGCCCGTACGTGCAGGACAGCTGCCGCGTGCAACGTCCAGCCCTTGATCCGAAAGCCAACAGCCTCGCCCGTTGCTTCTACCCGCTGAACCAGGAGGTGGCGTAATGGCCGTCGTACTTACCGCCCGCGACCTGACCCGTCACTACGAAGTCTCCCGTGGCCTGTTCAAGGGCCACGCGACCGTGCGCGCCCTCAACGGCGTGTCGTTCGAGCTCGAAGCCGGCAAGACCCTCGCTGTCGTAGGCGAATCGGGTTGCGGCAAATCCACCCTCGCTCGCGCCCTGACCCTGATTGAAGAGCCGTCTTCCGGCTCGCTGAAAATCGCCGGGCAAGAAGTCGCCGGCGCCGACAAGGCCCAGCGCAAACAACTGCGCAAAGACGTGCAGATGGTGTTTCAGAGCCCGTACGCGTCGTTGAACCCGCGGCAGAAAATCGGTGATCAATTGGCCGAGCCACTGCTGATCAACACCAACCTGAGTGCTACCGAGCGTCGCGAGAAAGTCCAGGCGATGATGAAGCAGGTCGGCTTGCGTCCCGAGCACTACCAGCGCTATCCGCACATGTTCTCCGGTGGTCAGCGTCAGCGTATTGCCCTGGCGCGGGCGATGATGCTGCAACCGAAAGTGCTGGTGGCGGACGAACCGACCTCGGCGCTGGACGTGTCGATTCAGGCGCAGGTGCTGAACCTGTTCATGGACCTGCAGCAGGAGTTCAACACCGCCTACGTGTTCATCTCGCACAACCTGGCGGTGGTGCGTCACGTCGCCGACTCGGTGCTGGTGATGTACCTCGGCCGTCCGGTGGAAATGGGCCCGAAAGAGGACATCTACACCCGACCTCTGCACCCTTACACCCAGGCCTTGTTGTCGGCGACACCCACGATCCACCCGGATCCGGACAAGCCGAAAATCAAGATTGTCGGCGAACTGCCCAACCCGCTGAACCCGCCACCGGGCTGCGCGTTCCACAAGCGTTGCCCGTACGCGACCGAGCGTTGCAGCACTGAAGAGCCGGCCCTGCGCCAACTCGACAACCGGCAGGTGGCTTGCCACTACGCCGAGCAGTTCCTTGATGGCGCCGCGTAGGCAAAACCGGAGACCGCCACTCAACCTGTAGGAGCTGTCGAGTGAAACGAGGCTGCGATCTGTTGATTTTCAGCATCAGGATCAAAAGATCGCAGCGTGCCGCAGCTCCTGCAGGAATCGTGTTTATCCGGAAATAATGTGTTAACCCAAACCTCTTCTCCCCCGATTGCGCATCAGTCGGGGAAGAAGGGGTTTTCTTTTGCCGGCGCTTTACGACTGGCTGTCGCCTTCGTCATCGTCAGTGTCCGGCTCGTCAGTGGTCGAGTCGTCATCATCCTTGCTGCCGCCCTGATCCTGATCGCCCGGTTCGGATTCCGACTTGGCCAGCATGACCACACCGGCTTGCCCGTGGGCTGCGTTAAACCCCTGTGATGGTGTGGCAGAACTTGCCCACGCCGCCGTAGTGCCAAGCGTCAACATCACCAAAACCTTAAGCAACAGCACAATGCGTTGAAAAATGCTCATAGCCATTTCCATCCTTTCGTGGTTGAAGCCTGGGGTGCCGATCCGGCGCTGAATGAAATCTAGTTCCGATCAGTCCGGTTCACCAGATAGGACGCTGACCAACCCCGGGAAATGCCCTGGTACGAGAGATCACTTGTGAATAACCGCTATAACCGAATCAGCTAAGCGAGGCCGTGCGTTCGCTGGTGGCCAGCGCTTTGGCCTGGGTCGACGAGCGCGTCGCCAGGCAGATCAGCGGCAAGGTCAACAACGCCAGTGTCGCGCTTGCAAGCCATACGCTGTGCCCTCCGAAGTGCCCATACAGCTGACCACTCAACACCGGCGACAACAATGCACTGGCGCTCCAGCTCATGAAAAACAGACCGAAATACTGGCCGCTTTTGCCGCCCTGCGCGTGCCGCATGACCAGCATATTCAGCGGCGGCATGAAAAAAGCTTCACCCAAGGTCCAGATCACCGTCGACAGACACACGTAAAGCAACCCGGAGCCAAACGGCAACATCCCCAACCCGACCGCCAACAACACACAACCCGCGAGCAATTGCCGACGCAAGCCCCACCGCTCGCCCCAGTGCGTGAGCGGGATCTGCAGCGCCACCACCAGCATCGCGTTAAGCCCGAACTGCCAGCCGATGGCCTCGGTGCTCAAGTGGTAGTAGTCGCGCAGATAGTTGCCCAGCGTGCTGTAAACCGTGTCGAAGGCCATCCCCAGCAACACGGCCGCACCGAGCAGCCAGAGGAATGCCGCGTCGCGCAACGGTGTACCAGTGCCAGCTTCGGTCACCTCATCGGGCTTGAGTACCGCGCGGCGCCATGTAGTGCGCACAAACCACAGCAACGCGAGCAGCGTCATCGCCGCACTGACAAAAAACACCCAACGGAAATCCGTTTGCGCCAACACCCCGCCGGCCACCCCGGCCGCCGCCATGCCAAGGTTTCGCGCCACCCGGCTCAAGGCTTGGGCACGGGAGCGCTGCGCAGGCTCGCAATACTCCATGATCAGTCGCTGATGCAGCGTTCGAATCGCCCCGTCGACGGCACCACTGAGCAACAGCAACACGGCCAGCAACGCCACCTGCGTCACCAGCCCCAACAGGATCAACACCCACATGGAAACAAAGAACAACGCGGCGGTCAGCCGCGCCGTCCGCACATGATCACTGAGCAGCCCACCCAGCATCGAACCAATCAACAACCCGGCTCCGTAAGCCGACAACAGCCAGCCCACCGTCTCGATCGCCAGCCCCAGCTCCTGGCGCAGATACAGCGCCATGAACAACTTGACCATGCTGCTCAAGCGATTGATGAACAGCAGCGCCGCGAGCACCCAGGCCATCAGGCTGAAATAGCCGTTGGGGCGCAGCAGATGGACGAGGTTGCGCGTCATTCCATTGACCTCTCAAAGCGACTGGCGTGGACCTGAAACACTAACGCCCAGCACACCGGTTGTCGCGCTCAAGAACATCGATATCTCAAAATACAGAGTCGCCCTACAACCCTGTGGGAGCTGTCGTAGGCAGCGATCTTTTGACTTCGCGCTTCAAATCCAAAAGATCGCAGCCCTCGGTCGCTAAGTTCGATTAGAAAATGGTCGGCTCGCAGGCCGCCATCGCTGGCAAGCCAGCTTCCACAATGGATTGGGGGTATTCATTTGGAGAACGATTGGCTGGCAGGGCGCCTTCGCGAGCAGGCTCGCTCCCACAGGGAAATTGAGTGACTTCAGTGGGCGATTGGTCGGCTGACAGGCCGCCATCGCTGGCAAGCCAGCTCCCACAATGGATTGGGGTATTCATTTGGAGAACGGTTGGCTGGCAGGGCGCCTTCGCGAGCAGGCTCGCTCCCACAGGGAAATTGAGTGACTTCAGTGGGAGATTGGTCGGCTCGCAGGCCGCCATCGCTGGCAAGCCAGCTCCCACACAAGAGCAAGAGCAGAACGCGCACCGCTCTTGCTCCTCACCACTCAACACAATGAGCGTTAGCTCGAGTACCGCTTTTGATCTTGATCCACGGGCGACATCGGAAGGCTGAGCGGAGGGATTGATCCGGGGTGGGAGCGCAGCGACCGTTTGGCGCAGCCAAACACAGCGAGAGGAGGTGCAGCGAAGCAAACCGTAGGCGCTGCGCCCGGATCAATCCCGGAGCGAAGGGACCCCGAGCCCCAGCGAGCGGGCCGAACGCAGGAGCAAGCCTTTTTTTGCTTACTTTTTTGAGGCGTTTGTCAAAAAAGTGAGTCGCCGTCAGGGCGAAACCCTAAGCCGCCATCACCTAAAAAACGGATATACACCCAAAACCACCCGAAGCCTGGTCGGCCCAAAGGCCGCCAAGGCAAAGCCCAAAAAAAGCCCCCAAGGCCTACACCTCAGGGGCTTTCGAACAACCCAGCTCAGCGCTTAATGATGCTCACGCGTCGCACGGAATTTGACATCCGGCCACCGCTCTTCCATCAACGCCAGGTTAACCCGCGTCGGCGCCAGGTAGGTCAGGTGCCCACCGCCATCCAGCGCGAGGTTCTCCACCGCCTTGTTGGAAAACTCCTCAAGCTTCTTCTTGTCGCTGCACTCGATCCAGCGCGCGGAGTAAACAGTGATCGGCTCATACGAGCACTCAACCTTGTATTCCTCCTTCAAACGACTGGCGACCACATCGAACTGCAGCACACCGACGGCGCCAAGAATGATGTCGTTGCTGCGCTCCGGAAAGAACACCTGAGTCGCGCCCTCTTCGGCCAACTGCTGCAGACCCTGACGCAATTGCTTGGATTTCAGCGGATCACGCAGACGCACGCGACGGAACAGCTCCGGGGCGAAGTGCGGGATACCAGTGAACCCGAGGACTTCGCCTTCGCTGAAGGTGTCGCCGATCTGGATCGTGCCGTGGTTATGCAGACCGATGATGTCGCCGGCGTACGCCTCTTCCAGCTGTTCACGCTCGGAGGAGAAGAACGTCAGGGCGTCGCCGATGCGCACGTCCTTGCCGGTACGCACGTGGCGCATCTTCATGCCTTTCTCGTACTTGCCGGAGCAGATACGCATGAAAGCGATACGGTCGCGGTGTTTCGGGTCCATGTTCGCCTGAATCTTGAAGATGAAGCCCGAGAACTTCTCTTCCACCGGCTCCACGGTACGTTCGTTGGCGACACGGGCCAGCGGACGCGGTGCCCAGTCAACTACAGCGTCGAGCACGTGATCGACACCGAAGTTGCCCAATGCCGTACCGAAGAACACCGGAGTCAGTTGGCCGTCGAGGAATTCCTGCTGGTTGAACTCGTGGCAGGCGCCCTGCACCAGTTCCAGCTGTTCGAGGAAGCGCTCGTACTCGTCGCCCAAGTGCGCGCGCGCCTCGTCGGAGTCGAGTTTCTCGATGATCTTGGTTTCGGTGCGTTCGTGACCGTGACCGGCGGTGTAGACAATGATGTAGTCGTCGGCCAGGTGGTACACGCCCTTGAAGTCGCGGTAGCAACCGATCGGCCAGGTGATCGGCGCTGCCTTGATCTTCAGAACGGCTTCGATTTCGTCGAGCAGTTCGATCGGGTCGCGGATGTCACGGTCGAGTTTGTTGATGAAGCTGACGATCGGCGTGTCACGCAGACGGCAGACGTCCATCAGGGCGATGGTCCGTGGCTCAACGCCTTTACCGCCGTCGAGCACCATCAGCGCCGAGTCGACCGCCGTCAGGGTGCGGTAGGTGTCTTCGGAGAAGTCTTCGTGGCCCGGGGTGTCGAGCAGGTTGATCATGTGTTCGCGATACGGGAACTGCATGACCGACGTGGTAATGGAAATACCGCGCTGCTTCTCCATCTCCATCCAGTCGGATGTCGCATGGCGGTCGGATTTACGGGATTTCACCGTGCCGGCCACTGCAATCGCCTTGCCCATCAACAGGAGCTTTTCGGTGATCGTGGTTTTACCGGCATCGGGGTGGGAAATAATGGCGAAAGTGCGGCGTTTCGCGACTTCGGCGGCCTGGTTGGTCATGGGAAATCGCCTGGCGGTGATTCAAAAAAGGGCGGCGAGTATAGCTTAAAAAGTAACCGCCGAACCACCGTCCCTCGGCCGCGCAAAACCCTGTAGGAGCTGTTGCAGGCTGCGATCTTTTGATCTTGCTCTCAAGAACAAAATCAAAAAATCGCAGCCTGCGGCAGCTCCTACAGGTGGCCAAACAGTGTCTGACGTGGGAACCTTTTAAAGCACGGAGACGTCCATCCCCTGTTACGACATTTCGTCAGGGGCTGAAAAATCAGCAAGTTAGCCTGACGAGGCTGCGCTCATGGCTCGCTTTCAGATCGCTTGGCCGGTCCTGAAAAACGGCTACTTTTCGCGAACGCTGACTTCGGCAGCCAGGAATGGCCTTGCCACACGGAGCTGCGTTCGCCGACTACAAAAAAAGGAGTCCGCCTGTGGCTATCCGCTATGGCAAAGGGCTGATGGGAGGTGCGGTGGTGATCGCGCTCCTGGCCCTGCTGGTTCACTGGATCGGCATCAACACGATCAAACACTACCGCGACGATTTGTTGTTTTACCTGCAAGCTCATCTGATTCTCGTCCTCGCTTCAATGCTGGCCGCCCTGGTCGTGGGCATCCCCGCCGGTATCTTTCTCAGCCGCCCGAGCATGGTCGGCCGCGCTGAACGCTTCATGCAGATCTTCAATATCGGCAACACCGTGCCACCGCTGGCGGTACTGGCGATTGCCCTGGGGATTCTCGGCATCGGCAGTGGTCCGGCGATCTTCGCTTTGTTCCTCGCTTCTCTGTTGCCAATTGTGCGCAACACCTACGAAGGCCTGAAAAACGTTCAGGGTTCGCTCAAAGAAGCCGCCGTCGGCATTGGCATGACCCCGCGCCAGGTGCTGTGGAAAGTCGAATTGCCCAACGCCGTGCCGATCATTATCGGTGGCGTGCGCGTGGCGCTGGCGATCAACGTCGGCACCGCGCCGCTGGCCTTCCTGATCGGCGCCAACAGCCTCGGCAGCCTGATCTTCCCTGGCATCGCCCTGAACAATCAGCCGCAACTGCTGCTCGGCGCCGCGTGTACCGCGCTGCTGGCCCTGCTGCTCGATGGCGTCGTCACCCTCGCCAGCCGTCTCTGGCTGGAACGCGGTTTGCGCCCGTCTTAAGGCTTTTGCGAAGGAATATTTATGAAACGATTTAGCTTGATCTTGAGCTGCCTCCTGCTGTTTGCAGGACTGGCCCAAGCCGCCGAAAAACCGGTTATCCGCCTCGGCGCCCGGGTGTTCACCGAGCAGACGCTGCTCGCGGAAATCACCGCGCAATACCTGCGCAGCAAAGGCTACGACGCGCAGATCACCGGCGGTCTGGGCAGCAACCTCGCCCGCAGCGCCCACGAAAGCGGTCAGCTGGACATGCTCTGGGAATACACCGGCGTGTCGCTGGTGGCCTACAACCATGTCACCGAGAAACTCGACAGCGAACAGTCCTACGCCCGGGTCAAAGAACTCGACGCGAAAAAAGGCCTGGTCTGGCTGACCCCGTCGAAATTCAGCAACACCTACGCCCTCGCCCTGCCGAAAAAAGTCGCCGAGGAGTATCCGCAGGTCAACACCATCAGCGACCTGAACAAGGTGCTGCGCGATGAGGCCAAGACCAATCACCTGGTGGCGCTGGACACCGAGTTCGCCAACCGCTCCGACGGTCTGGACGGCATGGTCAAGCTCTACGACATGAACCTGACCCGCAAGAACATCCGGCAGATGGACGCGGGGCTGGTCTACACCGCGCTGCGCAATGGCCAGGTGTTTGCCGGCCTGGTCTACACCACCGACGGCCGCCTGAATGCGTTCGGCCTGAAACTGCTGGAAGACGACAAGCACTACTTCCCCGACTACACCGCTGCGCCGGTGGTGCGCCAGGCCTACCTCGATGCGCACCCGCAACTGGCCGAGCAACTCAAGCCGCTGGCGCAACTGTTCGACGACGAAACCATGCGCCAGCTCAACGCGCGGGTCGACGTCGATCACGAAAGCCCATCGAAAGTGGCCGCCGATTTCCTGCGCCAGCATCCACTCAACTAAGGAGGAAAAGTCATGGAATTTCTGAACGCCTTTTCCCACCTCGACTGGCAGCAGGTGATGCACCTGACCTGGCAGCACATC
Source organism: Pseudomonas sp. m6p (assembly GCF_055760375.1). Taxonomy (NCBI): domain Bacteria; kingdom Pseudomonadati; phylum Pseudomonadota; class Gammaproteobacteria; order Pseudomonadales; family Pseudomonadaceae; genus Pseudomonas; species Pseudomonas sp. m6p. Next base: position 124,316 of record NZ_CM147084.1, on the reverse strand, counting down.
ACCCTGGTCGGCATCGCGGTGACATTGGCGATTCTCATCGGCGTGCCGCTGGGCATTCTGATGACGCGCTTCCCGACACTCGCAGGTCCCTTGCAAGCCAGCGCCACAGTGTTGCTGACCGTGCCGTCGATTGCGCTGTTCGGCCTGCTGCTGCCGTTCTATTCCAAATTCGGCCAGGGCCTGGGGCCGATGCCGGCGATCACTGCGGTGTTCCTCTATTCGCTGCTGCCGATCATGCGCAACACATACCTCGCCCTGACCGGCGTCGAACCGGGCATTCGTGAAGCCGCGCGCGGCATCGGCATGACCTTCGGCCAGCGCCTGCGCATGGTCGAGCTGCCGATTGCGGTGCCGGTGATTCTCGCCGGCGTGCGCACTGCGGTGGTGATGAACATCGGCGTGATGACCATCGCCGCGACCATCGGCGCCGGAGGCCTCGGTGTGCTGATCCTCGCCTCCATCAGCCGCAGCGACATGTCGATGCTGATCGTCGGCGCGCTGCTGGTCAGTCTTCTGGCGATCTTCGCCGACCTTCTCCTGCAGTGGCTGCAACGTACGCTGACTCCAAAAGGACTCCTCAAATGATCGAACTTCAAAACCTCAGCAAGACCTTCCAGAGCAACGGCAAAGATGTCAAAGCCGTGGACTCGGTAAGCCTGACCGTCAATGAAGGCGAAATCTGTGTGTTCCTCGGGCCATCGGGTTGCGGCAAAAGCACCACGCTGAAAATGATCAACCGCCTGATCAAGCCGACCTCGGGCAAGATCCTGATCAACGGCGAAGACACCACCGACCTCGACGAAGTCACCCTGCGCCGCAACATCGGCTACGTGATCCAGCAGATCGGTCTGTTCCCCAACATGACCATCGAAGAGAACATCGTCGTGGTGCCGAAACTGCTCGGCTGGGACAAACAGAAATGCCACGACCGCGCCCGCGAACTGATGAGCATGATCAAGCTGGAACCCAAGCAGTATCTGCATCGTTACCCGCGTGAACTGTCCGGCGGCCAGCAACAGCGCATCGGTGTGATCCGCGCACTGGCGGCGGATGCGCCGTTGTTGCTGATGGACGAGCCGTTCGGCGCAGTCGACCCGATCAACCGTGAGATGATCCAGAACGAGTTTTTCGAGATGCAACGCGCGCTGAACAAGACCGTGATCATGGTCAGCCACGACATCGACGAAGCGATCAAGCTCGGCGACAAGATCGCGATCTTCCGCGCCGGCAAACTGCTGCAGATCGATCACCCGGACACCCTGCTCGCGCACCCCGCGGACGACTTTGTCAGCAACTTCGTCGGCCAGGACAGCACCCTCAAGCGTCTGCTGCTGGTGAAGGCGGAAGACGCGGCGGACAACGCCCCGTCAGTCAGCCCGGAAACCCCGGTGGCCGATGCGCTGGAGCTGATGGACGAGCATGACCGCCGCTACGTGGTGGTCACCTGTGCCGAGAACAAGGCGCTGGGTTATGTGCGACGCCGCGACCTGCATCGCCAGACCGGCACCTGCGCGCAGTATCTGCGCGAGTTCAACGTCACTGCAGCGTACGACGAGCACCTGCGCATCCTGCTGTCGCGCATGTACGAGTTCAATCGCTCGTGGCTGCCGGTGATGGATGCCGAGCGGGTGTTCCTCGGCGAGGTGACGCAGGAGTCGATTGCGGCTTACCTGAGCTCGGGACGTTCGCGGGGCATGAAGACCAATATCGTTTCGCCGGCTGAGGCTGTAATCGCGTAAAAACTCCAAATCTGTGGGAGCGAGCCTGCTCGCGAATGCGCAATAACAGTCAACAATGATGTTGGCTGTGAAAATGTTTTCGCGAGCAGGCTCGCTCCCACAGGATTCGCGCAATCCTCGGGGCATTTACAGGGCGGAAAAGAATCTCAACAGCAATGTTCGTTGGACCTGGGCAAAGACACCTGTTCAAACAAGCAAAATCCCCCTCACACCCACCTCTCGCCGCCAACGTCGCCGATGTTGCGCCTAACGTACTTACCCTCGACTTCGCCGACAAAAGCGGCGAACGTGCAGGTATTTTTAACACATGAAAATTCTTGGGGAACATCTGTCCGTCATCTCGGTCGGCTACAAAGAGTGATATCCGCGACGTACGTCAGAAGCGTGCAAAAACGCGACATTTTTAGTTGATCTCAGGCCCCTCACGCCCTAAAGTTCGCGCCGAACGTCCATGCTGGAAACGATCCATCCGGCTCAAGTACTGACGACGAGACAGCAAGGCCAAGGGCAGTTACGCCCGTGGCCTTTTTGCTTTCGGCGACATGCCTTGGGAAGTAGGCGAACCAAAGTGGGGATACGGAGGACGTTCATTTACACCCATGTTTTTACCCGTTTGCCCATAGGAGCACTCCAGCATGTCGATCCAGGTCGAAGACTATTTCGCGCGCGAAACCTTTCAGAAAATGAAGGCGTTCGCCGACAAACAGGAAACCCCGTTCGTGGTGATCGACACCGCGATGATCGCCCAGGCCTACGATGACCTGCGCGCCGGTTTCGAATTCGCCAAGGTCTACTACGCGGTCAAGGCCAACCCGGCTGTCGAGATCATCGACCTGCTCAAAGAGAAAGGCTCGAGCTTTGATATCGCCTCCATCTATGAGCTGGACAAAGTCCTGAGCCGTGGCGTCAGCCCGGATCAGATCAGCTACGGCAACACCATCAAGAAGTCCAAGGACATCCGCTACTTCTTCGAGAAGGGCGTGCGTCTGTACGCCACCGACTCCGAAGCCGACCTGCGCAACATCGCCAAAGCCGCGCCGGGTTCGAAAGTCTATGTGCGCATCCTCACCGAAGGCTCGACCACCGCTGACTGGCCGCTGTCGCGCAAATTCGGCTGCCAGACCGACATGGCCATGGACCTGCTGATCCTGGCCCGCGACCTCGGTCTGGTGCCTTACGGCATCTCGTTCCACGTCGGTTCGCAGCAGCGCGACATCAGCGTCTGGGACGCGGCGATCGCCAAGGTCAAAGTGATCTTCGAGCGCCTGAAGGAAGAAGACGGTATCCACCTGAAGCTGATCAACATGGGTGGTGGCTTCCCGGCCAACTACATCACCCGTACCAACAGCCTGGAAACCTACGCCGAAGAAATCATCCGTTTCCTGAAAGAAGACTTCGGTGATGACCTGCCGGAAATCATTCTCGAACCGGGCCGTTCGCTGATCGCCAACGCCGGCATTCTGGTCAGCGAAGTGGTACTGGTCGCACGCAAATCGCGCACCGCCGTCGAGCGTTGGGTCTACACCGATGTGGGCAAGTTCTCCGGCCTGATCGAAACCATGGACGAAGCGATCAAGTTCCCGATCTGGACCGAGAAGAAAGGCGAGATGGAAGAAGTGGTGATCGCCGGTCCAACGTGCGACAGCGCCGACATCATGTACGAGAACTACAAGTACGGCCTGCCACTGAACCTGGCGATCGGTGATCGTCTGTACTGGCTGTCGACCGGTGCCTACACCACCAGTTACAGCGCCGTCGAATTCAATGGCTTCCCCCCGCTGAAATCGTTCTACGTGTAAACCACGTCGATTGGCAAAAGGCCCATGTTTTCATGGGCCTTTGTTTATTTGCGCAACCATGACTCGATATGGGTCAACCTCTGCAATAGCTCCACAGCATTCTCCTCGCCAGTGGCCAGCTTCACATTCAGCCTTCCCAGGGTCGTCAGGTCATCGGCTTTGGTAAGTTCAACTCTTGCACTGTCGAAGCGCTGAGTAACTTCCTCGAAAAAAGCGCCGATCTGCATGAGCAAATACGCCTGTTGATCAAAGAGCCGCTTTACGTCCGCCTCATACTCTCTCGACCTGATCAGGGGATCCGACGAGGAATATTCAATACTCCATTGAGGAGTCGTGTCATGAGCCCTGAACAACTCGGGAGCAACCATCGGCTGCGAATGACATTCACACGTGCGATACCCCATGGCTCTGGTGAATATCGCTTTGAGCCCGAATGAATGCTCATGCACATCCTGGACGATCTTCTCGATAACAATCATGTCGCCCTTTCCGGCGAAGAACAGATTACCCAGGCCGTAAACCAGATCCTTGATGGTACGGGGTCGAAACGAGCCCCAGATGGGCGACTGCACGATAGTGAAAGAGCTGATATCCACCTGATCGACCGGCTCGGATCTGGAGGTTCTGGCGGTATATTCCAGTACCTCTTTTCTGAAAGTAAGCAGTGCCTCTATGTATTGACTGGCCTGGCTTTTCAGCTCTTCGACGCGCTTGTGTAACCCCAGCAGTGTTCGCTCATCCCAAAATGCATTATTCAGACGCGAGTCGTATGGTAAATACGTACGTTGATGGCCACTCTGGGCGCGTCGCGCAAAAACAAGGTTGGCGTTGTCATGCGTTGCGACAACCGTCGACAGAAAAACGATATAGCGCTCCAGTGTGCGGCGCTGCTCACGGGTAAATTCATATCCGGCCATGCTCATATCCTTATGAAGGAGGGTGGCTGACTCCCACCCTCCCCACCGACGTATTACAAGGTCAGTGGCTTCAAATACCGGATCGCTTGTGTAACACCGGCAATCGCCAGATCGACTCGCTCCTCAACTGGCACGGACGTGTCCTGAGTAAACGAGCTGGACAGCTCTTCGAAATAGGCCAGCAGTCCGGCAAATTCACCGACGTACTTCCAGCGCGCATCGTCGACCTTATCCAGCGTTTCCAGCAGTTCGATTTTCCCGTCCGCTTCCACGATATCTTTCGCGTACTTTTTCACCTGGTCTTTCAGCGCCAAGGCTTTTTCCCTGAGCTTGTTGTGAGCCGCCACCATGTTGAGGAAGGACACGGCCTCGCCGATCCCCGAGATCAGCTTTTTAAGCGTATCGATAGCCAACATGGCAACTTGAACCTGCGGTGGCGCTAGTCCCAACTCCTTCAAGCTACTGAGCGACAGTGCGACGCCTTCGCCGATTTTTTCGATTCCGGCCTTGGCAATCAAGTCAATGGCCTCAGCCACTGACTTTATTTCTGCGTCCAGCTCGACCAGTTGCTCCTCAAGCTTATCCTTGCGCTCTTGCGCGTAAGCGCGCTCATCCTGAAGACCGGCAATCGATCTTGCCGAATCACTGCGACTGTAAGCGGCCATCAGATTTTTATTAATGCCTTTCAGATCCTCAGACTGCGCCTGGATCTTTTTGGCAATAGCCGACAATTCAGCCTCCATGTCTTCACGAACGTCGTCAGCATCTGCAGGGTCGTTAACCTCCTCCTTTAGCAATCGCAAATTTCTCTGTGAGCGTTCCATATTGATAATAAGCGTCTGACCTTTAATACGCAGATCAGCCGTTGCCCGGCTGGCGGAAAGCGCCAGCCCATTAGCTGTTTGCACGGGGCCTGACGCATAGACATACCGCTCGAAAAGCATTTGCGCGGTGACATTGATATCTTGCATCTCAGCATTAAAATCGCGCAGCCTGACGATATTGAATTCTTGCGAAACCTTTTGATTCAACATAAAAGCCCCCATCCTTCCGGTGAATTTTATTTTACCCGCCTCGTACTCCTTATCTGCTTCAGCGAACACGCGAAGTAATTGATCAGAATCGACCTTGATTTGCTCCCATGGCAGGACGATTTTTGCCAGATGGTTCATGAAACGCCTAAGTTCTGTGGCAATGGTCAGCGAGTCGGCCTCCTCTTTCGAGGCTGTAATATATTCAGCCAACGAATTCCAGACCAACATCAGATTGCGGGTAGCCACATCTGCCTCAACGGTAACGTTGTTCAACTCCTGCAAATCAGCGCGCACTCTGTTCAATGACCCCAGCGTCTTGTTTTTACTGGCCATTCGCAGATTATCGTTGCGCTGTTCTTCATTAAGGGCATTACGCTTCTTGCGGATGGCTTCAGCCTGGACGCCTGTGTAAATAGCCAGAATCAACCCTCCAATATTGAGACCTGCCGCCGACTTGATTGCCTCCTGAACCATCTGGTCATATTGTTTGGTGAGCACATCAATCTCTTTCGAGCGCTCATCCATCTTGTTTTGCAGCTCTTTGATATCCTGCTGATAGGTATTATTCGAAACGGCCCTCAAGCGTAACTGGACTTGCGGAAGCACATCTTCGCGCAGGTCTGTGCCAAAGCTATCCAGTTGATCCCTGACAGATGCGGCTCTGGCATGAGCATTCCGAACTTTGGCAAGAATGTCATCCAGATACAGTTTCAGTTCAGGTACGTCACCCGCCGGCAAGTCCAGTTCGGGAAGCCCTGGAATCCGCCGCTTCAGTTCCAGATATTGCTCTGGTGTCTTGATGTCGTGCTCTTCAAGGTATTTCGAGGCTTTCAGATCGTCATATATCTCTCTGATTCCACTGCCCGCCAGAAGAATACTCCCGGCAAAGATCTTTAAATCGGTGCCCGTCAGCATTATTTTTTCACGCAGCGGCGACCAGCGCCTGGCGTGATCATAGGTTTTTTTGAACGTAGCCTGGAAATCACGAGCCGTCAGCCCCGGCCCACCTGTTTCGCCTTGACCGTAGTCCAGATAGACCATCACATCTTCTAGAGTCACAGGAAGCGACAGGCCTAACACCTCATACTTGCGCAAGTTGACGATATCTTCCTTGGTTAGCTGAAACCCTGGATCTCGATTGTATTCACCGCCCTCCCCCAACGATGCACTCACGAATAACAGCGGCGCCTTTGCGGCGGCCTCAACCAACTTGTCACTTAACTTCGGTTCCATCAGAGACTCCTTGTCTTCTTCGGATTGTATATTGACTATTCATTTACAACGCTGAACCAACCATCCAGAACGCATATCATCAGCGCTGCAATTTAACTTAGTGCACGAAAACAAATACCCACAAGCCATTAAATATTAGAAGAAAATACACAGATCCCGAACAACCCAAACCCGCCCACCACTTATGCAAGAGATTTCAAAAAACGACAAATCATAACCAACAAGAAGTCACACTCAATGCATATACCCACGAGCAAAAGCAATATTAACCTTGAGGCTCAGACAACCACTCAAGGAATTAAAAGTGCAGCCCAGCTCAAACCCGCTCGTCACCAAAGACGACATTCGAAAAATAAAAAACTACATCTCTGCCGCCAAAGCATTGCCGCGCAATATCGAAGATGTAGAACGCCAATTGAAAACCAGACACACCGGCATCATCGGTCTGGAACCGATCGATATTGTTCAGCTCAATCATATGATCATCAACAATGCCAATTCGTGGAGCGACATCGAGTACTCGATGAAGCGTGTGGCCGGAAGTCTTTCGACCTTTTCGGAGGACCTGGAAAATTTTGGTCAGGAAATTATCGACGCCATCGTGACGATGCCGGGTTACATAAACTACCTGGGTACTATCGACTCGCTGAGCGAAGAACAAATAACCAGGCTTCCGCCACTGGAGATCGGCACGGCAGAAAAGAACCGTTTCGGCTCCATTCAGGAGTCTCTCGCGTTCATCGAAAGATCGATCGGCGAGAAGAAGCTCAGCAGTGTGGATGTCAGCGAGCGATTGAAGTACTTCAAGATCGATCTTAACGACAAGGTTGCCGTCAATATTGGTGAAAAACTACGCCTGGCCGGCGATGCGCAACTCAACCGACAGCTGACTGAACTGAATGTTGCGATTGATCGAGCGAATAAACTCATAGAGGAAAAAACCCGCGAGACGGCGCCGGATTTTTTTGATCACATTCTTGGTTTTGTCGCCGCTTACAAGGGCGGCCCTCTCAGCTCGAGCGTTTATTACAAAACGCTCGAACTTCAGCAAAATACCCATTTACGCCCATTGATTGCCCAGCGAGATCAACTCGCGGAGCAGATCAAACAAACCAATATTCTGGCCGGCACGCTCATGGAGTTTCAGTCGGGTCTGGACAGCATGTCGCTGTACGTCGAAGGCGCGATACAGAGTACCTCGCAACTGGAGACGCTATGGATCTCCGTTACCGACTACATCAACGCCTCGCAAAATAAAGTCATGGGTATGCACGAGTTTCTGACCCTCAGAAGCTTTGTCTCCAGTTTCAAGATTGTCATTAAAAACTGGAAAACCGTTCAAGCCAACGCGAATCAACTTATCCACGCATTCGACTGACGCCACTCAATCATTCAGGAAATATTCATCATGACAAACCTCAGTTATGCCCAGCCTGACCTTGGCCGCATTCAAGAAAGCCGCGAGGCGATCCGTTATCAAGCGATCGTTGGCTCTGCCAACCTGTACATCAAAGCCTTGAGCGATGAGTTGATCGCTTTGAATGCCGCCGTCAGCGACCTTGATCTTACGGCCGCGAATATCTTCACTTCGGCAATGACAGCGCTGGAGACCGACGACCTGAACGAAAACCTGCAGGCACTGGCCAGCCTCAACGCCCGTGAACCGAGTGCTCAGGTTGAAAAAGCACGCCAGCAGTATTCGCAGATCGTCACCCAACTGATCAAGCTGTGCACTGAACAAATGACCAGACTCCACACTTCGCTGCACAACAGTGCATTCGGGGTGCAGAGCATCGGCATCAGCAACAACCGTTTCAGACTTGAAGAGCTGGCCGCGAGCAAAATCAATCTGACCCGGGAGTACGACGCCGAGCAAATCCCGCTGGCTGAATTGAAAGACGATGAAACCGTTCTGAATCTGGCCATTGCCGAGTTCGAAAAGCTGACATTCATTGATCGAATCAAGCCATTGCTTGAACAACTGAAGGCGATCATCGGCAACAAACCGACCACCCCTGAAGCGGCGGCGCTGGAGGCCGGACTGATTATCGCCAACAAGTTTCTCGACGAAGCCAACGAGCTGATCAAATACAAGGATCTGATCAAGGCGCGCCAGATCATCCAGAGTCGCCGTGCACAACGCGAGGAGCGCGTGGCGTCGCTGGCCAGGCAACTGCGCGACAATGACGACAAGACCCGCCAGTTGAAAGATACGCAGAAGGTTGTGCCACACCAGCAAACCTATGTCAGTGAGACCGGCAAACTGACGGCTGCGTTGTCCGCGTTTCTCGGTGCGGTCACCGCTGCGCCGAATGAAGACGTTCTGCGGCGTGGCGAACGAGTGCTGGAACACAGCCAGTCCCTGCGCAATTACCTGATCCCGCTGCAGGGACGCTGGTTACGCGGGTGATCGAAGGCGCCTGCCCTCGATTACTGATGGAGAGCAGGCGTCTCGGCGTCAAGGGCCGCCAGACGCTGACGGTACTCGGCGCCCATGGCGCGTATCTGCGGATGCACGGATGCCAGCAACGATTCGCCGCTGACGCGCAAGAACTTCACATTGCCGAGCAGCAAAGCCTTGCGCAGCCATTGCAGTGCCTCTTCGATTCGCCCCGCTTGCGCCAGGATCGCGGCGTGACTGAACTGCCCGCGAAAATCCCCACCCTCCGCGGAGCGTCGATACCAGTCGTGCGCCGCTGGCCGATCCATCGGGCCTGCTCGCCCTTCCTCCAGATACCGTCCCAGCAGGTTCATTGACTTCGCATGGCCCGCTTCAGCGGCGCGCCGATACAACGCCAATGCCTGACGCTGATCGACCATGACACCGCGCCCGGTCGCCAGCAGGTTGGCGAGGTTGTACATCGCCCAATCCAGCCCCGCGTCAGCGGCGATTCGATAATGCTGCGCGGCAATCGCGGCATTCGCGACGCATCCCCAGCCATGCTCATGACAACGGCCCAGCATGTTGCGCGCCATCCAGTGCCCTTGCCCGGCGGCGATGGCGAACCAGCGCAGTGCCAACGTTTGATCCTGAGCAATGCCACGGCCATCGAGCAGGATCTGCCCGAGCAACGCCTGTGCTTCAACAATGCCCTGGCCGGCGGCGAGCAGAATCGCCTGCGCCGCACGCGCCGGACTTTCTTCGAGCATCGCGCTGAGCTGCGCAACGTCGAGCACTTCCTCCCGCCGCAGTTGAAAACTCATACGTCAACCCAGCGCCGCAGCAGGTTGTGATAGGCGCCGGTCAGGCGAATCAGCGACGGGTGATCAGGCATGTCCTGAGTGAGCTGCTGGATCGCCCCGTCCAACTCGAACAGCAAGGCGCGCTGGCTGTCTTCGCGCACCAGACTCTGCGTCCAGAAGAACGACGCATAACGCGCGCCACGGGTGACGGCGTTGACCTTGTGCAGGCTAATGCCGGGGTACAGCACCATGTCGCCGGCGGGCAGTTTCACCCGCTGCGTGCCGAAGGTGTCCTGAATCTCCAGTTCGCCGCCGTCGTAGTCCTCGGGTTCACTGAAAAACAGCGTGGCCGACAGATCGGTGCGCACCCGCTCGATGCTGCCTTTGGGCTGACGCACGGCGTTGTCGATGTGAAAGTCGAAACTGCCGCCCGCCGTGTAGCAGTTGAGTAACGGCGGGAATACTTTGTGCGGCAGCGCAGCGGACATGAACTGCGGATTTTTCCACAGCCGCTCGAGCATCGCTGTGCCGATTTCCTTGGCCAGCGGATGGCCTTCCGGCAGTTGCAGATTGTGTTTGGCCTTGGCCGACTGATAGCCGGCGGTGATCTTGCCATCGGCCCAATCCGCCTGCTCCAGCGCCTCGCGAATGCGCTGCACTTCTTCTTTGCCGAACAGGCCGGGGATGTGCAGCAGCATGGCGATCGTACCTGATGGTAAAGGGGTGCCAATGGTATTGATTCTTATTGGCCGTGTAAAACCCGCATGACGGATGAATCGGCAAAAACCGTAGGGTTAAATTGTAAAGAATGTAAATTCGTCGCGAATAACAATGTTTCGCAATTGATACGAATACCCGTTTACCCTATATTCCGCGACCTCAAATCCTTGGGGAGGGGAATAAAAATGTCACGTCAACACGCACAATTGCCGGTCAGTTCACCACGTTTGCTCGCTTCGGCCATTGGTGTCGCCATCACCGCCGGTTCCGCTGGCCACATGGTCTTCGCCGCAGAAAAGACCGACAGCAAAGCCTCCGGCAATGCCATCGCCCTGGACGCTACCGCCATCACCGGCGAAGCGCAGGACTCGACGTCCTACCAGGTCGAAAAAGCCTCCTCGCCCAAGTACACCGCGCCGCTGGTCGATACCCCGCGTTCGGTCACCGTCATCCCGCAACAAGTGCTCAAAGACACCGGCGCCCTGAACATGCAGGACGCGCTGCGCACCGTGCCGGGCATCACCTTCGGTGCCGGTGAAGGTGGCAACCCGCAGGGTGATCGTCCGTTCATTCGTGGTTTCGACGCCCAAGGCGACACCTACCTCGACGGCGTGCGCGACACCGGTTCGCAGAGCCGCGAAATCTTCGCTGTGGAAAACATTGAAGTCAGCAAAGGCCCGAATTCGGCCATCGGCGGTCGCGGCGCGGCCGGTGGCAGCATCAACCTGGTGAGCAAAAAAGCACACTTGGGCAACTCGTTCGACGGTGGTTTCACTTGGGGTTCCGACCAGACCCAGCGTTACACGCTGGATGGCAACTACCAGTTCAGTGACACCGCTGCCGGCCGCCTGAACCTGATGAGCCACGAGAGCAATGTCGCCGGTCGCGACAAGGTCGACTACGACCGTTGGGGCATCGCGCCGTCCCTGGCGTTTGGCCTGGGCACCGACACCCGGGTCAACCTGGACTACTACCATCTGGAAAGCAACGACACCCCGGACTCGGGCATTCCTTACACCATTCCGGCCGGTGGTTCGGCGGCACGTACCAAGTCCAACCCGGACAAGCCGTACGCCGGTGGCGATCACAGCAACTTCTACGGTCTGGATCGCGACTTCCGCAAGGGCCGCACCGACACCGCGACTTTCGCCATCGAGCATGACCTGAGCGATTCGCTGACCATCAAGAACACCCTGCGCCACGGCACCAGCATGCAGGATTACATCCTGACTCAGCCGGACGACAGCAAGGGCAACGTCAACAATGGCAGCGTCTGGCGCCGTGCCAACACGCGGGTCAGCAACACCGAGACCACCACCAACCAGACTGATCTGTTCGGCAATTTCTACGTCGCCGGTTTCAAGAACAGCTTCTCCACCGGTGTCGAATACACCCGCGAGGAAGGCCAGAAGTCCTCGTACAACGTCAACACTGACACCACGCCGCGCACCAGCGCCGCGACCACCAATTGCACCCCGTCGATGATTGGCGCATCGAGCGGCTACAACTGCACCTCGCTGTCGAACCCGAACCCGAACGATCCGTGGAACGGCGCGATCTCACGCAACTACGCTGGCACCGACACCAAGGCCAACACTTACGCGCTGTATGCGTTCGACACCCTGGAGCTGTCCGAGCAGTGGCTGGTGAACATGGGGCTGCGTTATGACCACTTCGACACCGACTACAAGACCTACAACAACGCCGGCACCACCACCGCCAAAGGTGATGACACCAGCGAATTCGTCACTGGTCAGTTCGGCGTGGTCTACAAACCGGCACCGAACGGCAGCATCTACGCCTCCTACGCAACCTCCGCGACGCCACCGGGCAACACCCTCGGCGAAGGCCAGGAAGGCAACCCGCTGGGCGGCACTCCGGACCGCAATGGCAACCTGCTCAAGAGCGACATGGAGCCGGAAACCACCAAGAACTACGAAATCGGTACCAAGTGGGATCTGCTGAATGATCGCCTGTCGCTGACCGCTGACATCTTCCGCACCGAGAAAGAAAACGCTCGTGTACAAGTCGATACCACCTCGTACGAAAACGCCGGCAAGACCCGCGTGCAAGGTATCGAGCTGTCGGCCAGCGGCAAGATCACCGACAAGTGGCAAGTGTTCGCCGGTTACGCCTACATGGACAGCGAACAGGTGGACGGTGGTGACCTGCCGGCCAACAAGGCCAACAACGGTAACGAGTTGCCCAACACGCCGAAAAACAGCGCCAGCCTGTGGACCACTTATCAGGTCACGCCGAAGCTGACCCTCGGTGGCGGCGCGTTCTACGTCGACGACGTCTACGGCAGCGTGGCCAACACCACGATGGTCGATTCCTATGTCCGTTACGACGCGATGGCCGCCTACAAGCTGAGCAAGAACGTCGACCTGCAACTCAACGTGCAGAACCTGACCAACGAGGTCTACTACGACAAAGCCTTCTCGACCCACTTCGCCAATCAGGCGGCGGGCCGCACGGCGCTGTTGAGCACCAACTTCCACTTCTGACCGATGTGGAAACCTGTGGGAGCGAGCCTGCTCGCGAAAGCGGTGGGTCAGTCAAGTAGAGGCTGACTGACACGACGTCTTCGCGAGCAGGCTCGCTCCCACAAGGTCTGCTCCGCAAGGCTTGGCCCCGTTCATCGACTGAACGGGGCCTTTGTGCGTAATCAAAGAAGCTCTCGATAACCCACGGCATAATGCGCGCCGTGATGACAATTTTGAACGGACAAGGCGAGCGACGTGTTGAAGAAAACCCTGTTCCAGTTGCACTGGTTTTTCGGCATCACTGCCGGGCTGGTGCTGGCCCTGATGGGCATTACCGGTGCCGCCTACTCGTTCCAGGACGAAATCCTGCGGGCACTGAACCCGTCGGTGTTGCAAGTGGAAAAACAGGTCGCTGGCGTCCTGCCCCCGGTCGAGCTGGTGGAACACATCGAAGCAAGCTCCGGCAAGAAAGTCGGCATGCTCTGGGTCGAAACCGACAGCGGCAACGCCGCACGTGTCTACTTCACCCCGCCCAAAGGCGAACGTCGCGGCGAGATGCGCTACTTCGATCCGTACACCGGCGAGTTCATGGGCGACGCGGTGGGTCAGGACTTCTTCGGTCTGATGTTGCAACTGCACCGCTTCCTCGCCATGGGCGATACCGGCCGCAACATCACCGGCGCCTGCACCCTGATCCTGCTGTTCTTCTGCCTCTCCGGGCTGTACCTGCGCTGGCCGCGCCAGTGGAACAGCTGGCGCGTGTGGCTGACCCTCGACTGGCAGAAAAAGGGCCGCAGCTTCAACTGGGATCTGCACTCGGTGGCCGGCACCTGGTGTCTGCTGGTGTATCTGCTGCTGGCGTTGACCGGGCTGTCCTGGTCGTACGAGTGGTACAACAAAGGCCTGACCAGACTGCTTTCCGACGCGCCGCAAAACGAGCGCATGCGCGGCGGTCGTGGCCCGACGCCGGAAGGCCCGGCACCCACCGCCGACTACGCGGCGATGTGGAGCAGCATCTACAGCGCTGCCGGCCCGGGCCTGTCGGCCTACAACATCCGCATGCCGCCAGTGGCCGGGCAACCGGCGACCGTGTTCTACCTGCTCGACAGCTCGCCGCATGATCGCGCGCTGAACCAGATCACCCTCGACCCGGCCACCGGCATCGTCAAACGTGTCGACCGCTACGCCGACAAGAGCTTCAAGGCGCAGCTGTTGACCAGCATTTACGCGCTGCACGTCGGCAGCTATTTCGGTCTGGTCGGACGGATCATCGTCACCCTCGCCGCCGTGTGCATGCCGCTGTTTTTCATCACCGGATGGCTGCTGTATCTGGATCGCCGGCGCAAGAAAAAGCAGATTCAGGACGCACGCAAAGGTCTTCAGGCAACAGCCGGCGATGCACCGGCATGGCTGGTAGGTTTCGCCACTCAGAGTGGTTTTGCCGAACAACTGGCATGGCAGACCGCCGGGCAATTACAGGCCGCCGGGTTGCCGGTGAAGGTGCAGCCGCTGGCGGACGTCAGCGCCGAGGATCTGCGTGAATCGAGCAATGCGTTGTTCGTGGTCAGCACGTTCGGCGACGGCGAAGCACCGGACAGCGCACGCGGTTTCGAACGCAAAGTGCTGCGCACCGCTGCCAGCTTCGACGGCTTGAACTATGCGGTGCTGGGCCTCGGCGATCGCCAGTACCCACACTTCTGCGGCTTCGCCCGACGCCTGCATCAGTGGCTCGGCGATCACGGCGGCAAGACCCTGTTCGCTCCGGTCGAAGTCGACAGCGGCGACCCGTACGCCCTGCGTCACTGGCAGACGCAGCTCGGCCTGATCACCGGGCAAGCGCCGGTCGACACCTGGCAAGCGCCGAGCTACGACAACTGGACGCTGGTCAGCCGCGAACTGATGAATCCCGACAGCAGCGGCGCGCCGGTTTACCTGTTGGGCCTGAAGGCGCCGAGTACCAGCAGCTGGCTGGCCGGGGATCTGGTAGAGGTGCTGCCACGCAATTGCGCGTGGGCGGTCGAACATTTCCTCGACGGCCTCGGCATTCGCGGCGAAACCCGCGTGACGATCAACGGCCTGGAAGAGCCGCTGGAAGTCGCCCTCGCCTCGCGCCAACTGCCCGAGCATCGCGCGCATCTGGTCGGCCTGCATGCGCAAGCGCTGGTGGACGCAATGGTGCCGCTGGCGATGCGCGAGTACTCGATTGCCTCGATTGCCGCTGACGGTGTGCTGGAGTTGATCGTGCGCCAGGAACAACACAGCGATGGCAGCCTGGGCATCGGTTCCGGTTGGCTGACCGAGCATGCCCCGGTCGGCGGCAGCATCAGCCTGCGTGTACGTCGCAACAGTGGCTTCCACCTGCCAAACGAACCGGTGCCGATGATTCTGCTGGGCAACGGCACCGGCCTCGCCGGGCTGCGCAGCCTGCTCAAGGCACGCATCGCCGACGGTCAGCAGCGTCACTGGCTGCTGTTCGGCGAGCGCAATCGCGAGCACGATTTCCTCTGCCGCGCGGAGCTGGAAGAGTGGTTGATCAATGGCGATCTGGCGCGACTCGATCTGGCGTTTTCACGGGATCAGGCGCAGAAGATTTACGTCCAGGATCGCCTGCGCGAATCCGCTGATGAGCTGAAGAAGTGGCTGGCCGACGGTGCGGTGATCTATATCTGCGGCAGCCTTCAGGGCATGGCCGCTGGCGTCGATCAGGCACTCAACGACATCCTCGGCAGCGTCGAAGTCGAACGTCTTATCGAACAGGGCCGCTACCGCCGCGACGTGTACTGACCGACTCCTGTAGGAGCTGCCGCAGGCTGCGATCTTTTGATTTTGTTTTTAAGAGCAAGATCAAAAGATCGCAGCCTGCGGCAGCTCCTTGTATCTCGACTATCGCTCCGTCAGGAGCGATAGTTCTCGACTGATCATCGAGGGAGGGACTTGGAAGCCGTGCAGCTCCTTAGGCTTTTTGCCTGTGATGTAGATCGTGCTCCAGCCCTCCACACTCACTCATATAGTTCGAACGGTATCTTGGGCCCGTCTCTGGCGAGAGCTCGCATTCGCAAGGTTGGACAGAGTGCAGTGATGATCGAAAACAGATCAATGGAGAGACACTCATGTCCAGTTTCGTCGGTGTCGATATCGCTAAAAACACCTTTGATATCGCCACGCACTTGCCAAACGGTAAGCACAAAACCAAGGCCAAGCTGCCTAATGACGCGAAGGGTTTCAAAGAGTTTGAAGCTTGGTTGAACAAGCAGGTCGAGCCCACAGCCTTGATCGTGATGGAAGCTACCAGCGTCTATCACCTGGAACTTGCCGAGTTCGTCTACAACAAGGGTTACCGGGTCTGTGTCGTCAATCCGGCCACGACCCATGCTTACGCCGATAGCGAATTGCGCCGGATCAAAACCGATAAAAGCGACGCCAAACTGCTCGCTGATTTTGCTCGGGAAAAGGCTGAAAAGCTTCAGCTTTGGGCTCCGGAGCCACTGAAATACCGCCAACTGAAGGCGATGGTGCGTCGATTGGATGATCTTCAGGAAATGGAGCAGATGGAGCTCAATCGTCTGGATGTGTCCGACGAAAAGGTCAAAGACTCGATCAACTCCGTTCTGCGCCACATCGAAAAAGAGATCGCTGAAACGCACAAAGCGATCAAGAAACACATCGATGATGATCCGGACATGCGCCAGATGCGCGACTTGATCGTGACCATCGACGGTATCGGGCAGAAAACCCTTGAGCGGCTGCTGGCCGAGCTGGGCGACCTGCGCAAATACGACGACCCTCGCAAACTGGTCGCTGCTGCAGGGTTGAACCCTAAGCTGCAGGAGTCAGGAAAACTCAAAGGCAGAACAATTATTTCGAGGGTCGGCTCGGCTCGCGTTCGGGCGGGTCTGTACATGCCAGGCCTGGTAGCGCTGAGGCACAACGAGGCGATCATCGCCATGAAGGAACGCTTGAAGGCCAATGGCAAAGCCCCCAAACAGATCATCTGTGCAGCCATGCGCAAGTTGTTGCACTTCGTCTACGGAGTGCTCAAATCGGGCCAACCATTTGACCCGAAATTGGCACTTGCCCGGTGAGGGGCAAGACGGTATCTACAGAAGCCATTACACCGGCTGCAGTTTTTGTTCGAAAACCGCGACCCCATTCAGATCCCGCAACACCACACTCATCTCCCCGCTCTGCCCTTCGATATTCACCTCGCCAAAAAACTGAAACCCGGCAAACGGTGAAGCGTTCTGCGTCGGTGGTGCTTTCTGGAACACCACCTCCGGGCCGAAGGTCTTGTCCAGCGGATTGGGCCCGAAACTGCCGGCATTCAGCGGCCCGGCGACAAACTCCCAGAACGGTTCGAAATCCTGAAACGCCGCGCGATCCGGGTGGTAATGATGCGCCGCGCAGTAATGCACGTCCGCGGTCAGAAACACGAAATTGCGCACGTGCTGCGCCCGCAGAAAACCGAGCAGTTCGGCGACTTCCAGTTCACGCCCTTGCGCCGGGCCGGGATCACCGTTGGCCACCGCTTCCCAGCGTGCGACGCCCGGGCTGACCTCGCCGTCGGGCACGCCGAGGCCGATCGGCATGTCGGCGGCGATCACCTTCCACTGCGCCTTGGAGTGCTTCAAGCCACGCTTGAGCCAGTCCAGTTGTTCGCGCCCGAGGAACGGTTTGGCCGCGCCAAGGTTGTCGTCGTTGGCCCCGCGATAGCTGCGCATGTCGAGCACGAACACGTCGAGCATCGGCCCGTAACTGAGCTTGCGATAAATCCGCCCGCCACCATCGGCCGCCTGCAAACGCATCGGCGAATATTCCAGCCAGGCCTTGCGCGCACGGCCGACCAGGGTGTGGATATCTTTCTCTTGATAACGCTCGTCGAGCTGCTTGCCCGGCGACCAGTTGTTGACCACTTCGTGGTCGTCCCACTGCCAGATCTGCGGTACTTCGGCGTTGAAGCGGCGGATGTTTTCATCCATCAGGTTGTAGCGGTAATTGCCGCGATAGTCGTCGAGGGTCTGCGCCACTTTGCTCTTGGCTTCGGTAGTGAGGTTGCGCCAGATCCGCCCGCCTTCGGTGGTCACTTGCGCCGGCACCGGGCCGTCGGCGTAGATGGTGTCGCCGCTGTGGATAAAGAAGTCCGGCAGGCGCAGGCGCATGGATTCGTAGATGCGCATGCCACCGATGTCCGGGTTGATGCCAAAACCCTGGCCGACGGTGTCACCGCTCCAGACGAAACGGATGTTGCGTCGCGCCTTCGGTGCGCTGCGCAAATGGCCGAGCCACGGCTCGCTGGCGACGCCGGATTGCGCGTCCTTGAAATACACCCGATAGAAAATCGCCTGATCGGCGGGCAGCCCGGTCAGTTCGACACGGGCAGTAAAGTCGGTGCGCGCATCGGCCAGCGTCGAGACGACACGGCGCGGGTGGCGAAACTGGCTGCGGGTGTCCCACTCGACCACCATCCGTGCCGGGCGATCGCTGCGGCTCCAGATCATCGCGCGGTCGCCTTGCAGGTCGCCGGACTGCACGCCGTCGGTGAGTTGCGGCCGATCCTTGACCGACGCGATCACTGCCGGCGCCAGCCCCGGCATCAGCAGCCCGGCACCGACAACCTGCATGACCCGTCGGCGACCAATGTTGAAATCGCTCATGCGTGTTCTCCCTGAAAAAAGGAAAACTTAAGCACGGCTATATGAACTCGCCATGACACCACTAACCATTGTGGGAGCGAGCCTGCTCGCGAAAGCGGTGTGCCAGTCAACATACATGTCGCTGGCAGATTGCATTCGCGAGCAGGCTCGCTCCCACAGGGAAATTTGCGTTGCCCGTCAAGCCTTCGCGGGTTCCAGCGCCAACTCAACGGCTTCCGGACGCTTGACCGTCGCATAGACAACAGCCGTCAACAAACTCCCCGCGACAATCGCCAGCAGATACAACAGCGCATGATTGATCGCATTCGGAATCGCCAGCACAAACAAGCCACCATGCGGCGCCATCAGTTTGCAGCCGAAGTACATCGACAGCGCGCCGGTCAAAGCACCGCCGGCGATGCTCGCCGGAATCACCCGCAACGGGTCTTTGGCAGCAAACGGAATTGCGCCTTCGGAAATAAAGCACAGCCCCAGCACCAGCGCCGCTTTACCGGCCTCGCGTTCGGTCTGGGCGAACTTGCGGCGGGCGATGAAGGTGGCAATGCCCAGCCCGATGGGCGGCACCATGCCGGCAGCCATGGTCGCGGCCATCGGCGCATAACTCTGCGATGCCAGCAGCCCCACCGAGAACGCATACGCGGCTTTGTTGATCGGTCCACCAAGGTCGACGCACATCATGCCGCCGAGCAACACTCCGAGCAGGATCGCGTTGGTGGTGCCCATGCTGTCGAGGAAATGCGTCAGCGCCGCGAGCATCCCGGCGACCGGTTTACCGACCACGTAGATCATCACCAGACCGGTGAACAGGCTGGCGAACAACGGGATGATCAGAATCGGTTTCAGCGCTTCCAGACTCTGCGGCAACGCCACATAACGACTGATGGCCTTGGCCGCATAACCAGCGATGAAACCGGCGACGATCCCGCCGATGAAACCGGCGCCCAATGTGCTGGCAAGCAAACCACCAATCATCCCCGGCGCCAGGCCCGGACGGTCGGCGATCGAGTAAGCGATGTACCCGGCGAGCAGCGGCACCATCAGCTTGAACGCGGTCTCGCCGCCGATCTGCATCAGCGCCGCCGCCAGCGTGCCCTCTTCCTTGAACGCGGTGATGCCGAAGACGAACGACAAGGCGATCATCAGACCACCGGCCACCACCATCGGCAGCATGAACGAAACACCGGTCAGCAGGTGTTTGTAAACGCCGGTTTTCTCTTGCTTGGCCGGCGCCTTGCCGTCGCTCGCAGCGCTCTCCACCTGAGCTTCGGCGAGGGCTTTTTTCAGCGTCGCTTCGGATTGCTTGAGGGCAATGCCGGTGCCGCAACGGTAGATTTTCTTGCCGGCGAAACGCTCGGTGGCGACTTCGATGTCGGCCGCCAGCAACACCACGTCAGCCTCGGCAATCGCCGTTGCGCTGAGCGGGGTTTTCGCGCCGACCGAGCCTTGGGTTTCGACGTGCAGTTCATAGCCCAGACGCTTGGCCGTCTGCTGCAACGCCTCGGCCGCCATGAAGGTGTGGGCAACACCCGTCGGGCAGGCGGTGATGGCGACGATGCGCGGCGCACGTGGCGCAGCGGCAACCGGGACGGCTTCGCTGGCGAGGTAAACTTCGGCCTCTTGCGCACCACGGCGCAGCACCGCTTCGACATCCTGCAGCGCTTGCGCCGGGGCGATGCGGAACACGCGCTTGCCGACGAAACGGCGCATGTCGACATCACCGGTGGCGACCAGCAACACCCACTCCGCCGCCTCAATGGTGGCGGCCGACAATTCACGTTCCGGGTGCGCCGCATCGACCACTTCAACGCTGGTGCTCCAGCCCTGACGCTGGGCCGCCGCGTCCAGCAGACGGGCGCACAGCACACTGGTGACCATGCCGTTCGGGCAGGCCGTGACAATGGCTAATTTCATGACAAACCCTCTTATTGTTCTGTCAGGGGACGCACGCGCACGCCCTGTTCGAGCCGCGCCAGTTGCGCCGCATCGTTGATGCCGAAACCGATCTGCGTCACCGCCATCGCGGCAATCGCCGTGGCGGTGCGCAGAGTCTGCTCGGGCGTGTCGGCACTGAGCAGACCGTGGAGCATGCCGGCCAGCAGCGAATCGCCGGCCCCTACCGTGCTGGCAACCGTAACCTTCGGCGGCGTGGCATGCAGTGCCGAGCCGACACTGAACCAGTTCACACCGTCGGCACCGTGGGAGATCACCACGTGCTCGATGCCTTTGGCATGCAGGCACGCCGCTGCCTGGGCTTCGGCGGCGTGGGAGACCACATCGCAATCGAGCGCATCGGCGAGTTCTTCGGTGTTCGGTTTGATCAGCCACGGGCGCGCTTCAATGGCCGCGCGCAAGGCTTCGCCGCTGCTGTCGAGGGCGACGTTCAGGCCGAGGCCGTTCAGGCGTTCGATCAACTCACGCAACCACTGCGCGCTGACGCCACGCGGCAGACTGCCGGCGACCACCACCGCGTCATGCCCCGGAGCGATCTGCAGCAGACGCTCAAGCAACGCCTGCTGCGCCGTCGCGTCGACCACCGGCCCCGGGCCGTTGATGTCGGTGATGCGCCCGTCGTGCTCGGCGACCTTGATGTTGCTGCGCGTCTCCCCCGGCACGCGAATGAACGCATCGACAAAGCCGCGCTTGGCGAACAAAGTCTCGAAGGCTTGCAGATTGTCTTCGCCGAGAAAGCCGCTGACCGTCAGTTGATGCCCGAGGTCTGCGAGTACCTGGGCGACGTTCACGCCTTTGCCGGCGGCGTGGGTGTGCATCTCGTCGCTGCGGTTGACCTGACCGGCCTCCAGGCGTGGCAGCTCAACCGTGAGGTCCAGCGCCGGGTTGAGGGTCAGGGTGAGAATCTTGGCCATTACAGGGCCTCCACTAATGCACGCACTTCGTTCGCGCTGCCCACGGTGAGGGCTTGTTGAGCAAGGGTTTGCGCCTGGGTCAGGCTGAGTTCGCGGATGCGCGCCTTGACCTCGGCGATGCTGCGCCCGGACACGCTCAGCTCATCGACGCCAAGGCCGACCAGCACCGGCACCGCCAGCGGATCCGCCGCCAGTTCGCCGCAGACACCGACCCATTTGCCATGGGCATGCGCAGCGCGCACGGTGATGTCGATCAGTTGCAGCACCGCCGGGTGCAAGCCGTCAGCCTGGGCCGAGAGGGTCGGATGACCACGGTCGATGGCCAGGGTGTATTGCGTGAGGTCGTTGGTACCGACGCTGAAGAAGTCGACTTCCTTGGCCAATACCGGCGCCAGCAAGGCCGCTGACGGTACTTCGATCATGATCCCCAGTTGCAGATCAGCGACCGGGATTTCCAGGCGCAAGCGCTCGGTCATGTCGCGGGCCTGACGCCATTCTTCGACGCTGCCGACCATCGGGAACATGATCCGCAGCGGCCGGTTATCCGCCGAACGCAGCAAGGCGCGCAATTGCGCTTCCATGACCTGTGGACGCTGCAAGGTCAGGCGAATGCCGCGCACGCCGAGGAACGGGTTTTCTTCCTTGGCGATCGGCCAATACGGCAGCGGCTTGTCGCCGCCAACATCAAGGGTGCGCACCACCAGCGGCCGCCCGGCGAGGCCATCGAGGACGCGCCGGTATTCGGCTTCCTGAGTGGCTTCGTCCGGCGCCTGCGGGTGGGCCATGAAAATCAGTTCGGTGCGCAGCAGGCCAATACCTTCGGCGCCCTGCTCGACCGCAGCGGTAACGCCGGCGCTTTCACCGATGTTGGCGAACACTTCCACGGCGTGACCGTCAGTGGTGTGCGCCGGTTGATGGCGTTGTTCGGCGGCAGCCTTGAGACGCTGCTCGCGGGTGTCGCGTTCTTCGGCGGCACGTTGCAGGGTCGCGGCATCGGCGTCGACGTGCAGGCGACCGCGCTGGCCGTCGAGCAGCAACGGCGTGCCCGGTTCCAGCAGCAACACCGCAGCGCCAGCTCCGACCAGCGCAGGAATCCCGAGAGCACGGGCGACGATTGCACTGTGCGCGGTGGCGCCGCCGCGCGCGGTGAGAATCCCTGCAACTCGGGCCGGATCGAGCCGCGCCACGTCGGATGGGCCGACTTCGTCCATCACCAGAATGTATGGCTGCTCCGGCTCGTTCGGCGTCTGCACACCGCAAAGTTGCGCCAGCACCCGGCGCCCGATGTCCCGCAGGTCCGCCGCCCGCTCGGCGAGCAACGCGTCCTGCAGCGATTCCTGTTGTTTGGCCGCTGCTTCAATCACCGCCATCCACGCCGCTTCGGCGCTTTCGCCTTGCTTGAGACGGGTGTCGACTTCGTCGGTCAGTTCCGGGTCGTCGAGCATTTCCTGGTGGGTGATAAAAATCTCGCGAATCGCCTTGGCCTTGCTGCGTTCGATCAGACCCTGAATGTCACGGCGCACATCGCTCAGCGCTTGCTTGAGGCGCTCGCGCTCGATGGCGGCGGACTCGCCGCGCAACGGGTAATCGATAGCCTGCTGCACCTGAATGTGCGCAGGCCCAATGGCGATGCCCGGTGCCGCCGGGATCGCCTGCAACTGCGCGCCGGACGCCGGGGCGATCAGCACTTCGGCGATATCGGCGATGGCTTCGCGTTGCTGGCTCACGGCCGGCAGCGGTTCGACTTCTTCGCCGAGGCCTTCTTCGATAGCGGCCAGCAGCGCCGGCAGGGCATCGGCGGCGATGCTCGGTTCGGCGATCAACTCCAGCACCTGACCACGACGGGCGCCGAGGCTCAGCAGTTTACTCAGGCTTTTTACCGACACGGCGCTGTCCGCGCTGTCGACGATGCGCACGCGGATTTCGCCGTCGAAACTCTTCGCCAGTTGCGCCAGAATCTTCGCCGGGCGTGCGTGCAGACCGTGGGCGTTGGCCAGGGCAATACGCGCGCTGGGCCAGTCGGCGGGCAGTTCGCCACCGAGCACTTCGAGGACTTTGCGACTGCTGGTGGCGCGGCCCAGTTCATGGCCGCGCCCTTCGATGAGCAGCGCACACAGACGTTCGAGCAGCGCCTGATGCGCCTCACCCAGACTGGCCAGACAGAACAGACCGCTGAGCGGCTGCCCGAGGTAACGCATCGGTTTGTCCGGGGTGACGAACGCCAGGCCCGGACGTTTCACGGTTTGCTCGCTGTGCAGCCACCACAGGCCATCGCCCAGCGGTAGCGCTTCGACTTGCTGCAACACGCCGGCAAAACCATTGCTCACACAATCGGCCTGACGCAACAGACGCGCGCCACGCCAGACCAGTTCTTCGAAATCGTCAGCCGAAACGCCGAGGCCGATCATCTGCGCATCCAGCGCCAACTCCTGCGGCGCGCCTTGCAGCAGTTTCAGCAGCGCTTCCGGCGAGCTGGCGCGACGCAGGGCCTGACCCAGATCGGTCTCGCCGAGGGCGCGGGTCAGCAGTTGCAGCAGACGCAGGTGTTCGTCGGATTTGGCGGCGATGCCGATCGCCAGATAAACGATCTGGCCGTCGCCCCAGTCCACGCCCTCGGGAAACTGCATCAGCCGCACGCCGGTGGCGAACACCTGATCGCGGGTCTCGGGCGTACCGTGGGGGATGGCAATACCCTGGCCGAGAAAGGTCGAGCCCTGGGCTTCCCGGGCCTGCAAGCCGGCGAGGTAACCGTCGGCGACCAGACCATCGGCCACCAGATGATTGGCGAGCAATTGCAGGGCGGCGGGTTTATCCACAGCCGATTGGCCCATGGATATCTGCTCTATAGTGAGCTCGAGCATGCGATCTCCTTTTTGGCACATGGATGCGCCAGGATATTGTTTTGAATGGTCACAGCTTAGGCGCTGGTCAGCCTGCTTTTCAGCGGCCGTTTTGGCGGTTTCACGGCAGAACCGGCCAAAGGCGTCTAAAACGTAGAAAATACGCTTGCTGAAACGTTTAATCTAGATTGATCGGCACGTTACTCGATAATGTCTCATCCTTGAAGTCCAACTTGTCGGATGCGCTGCGACAATAGTCGTCTGCCTGAATCGGGTAGGATTGGCGAAAATGTCGCGGCAAGCTCGAAAAAACAAGGAAATACCGGGTTGAAACTCAGTGATATCGCGCGGTTGGCCGGAGTGTCCGTGACCACCGCCAGCTACGTCATCAACGGCAAGGCCGAACAGCAACGCATCAGCAACGCCACGGTCGAGCGGGTGCGTGCGGTCGTCGAACAGCACGGCTTCACCCCCAATCCACAAGCGGCCGGGTTGCGCAGTCGGCACACGCGCACGTTGGGCTTTATTCTGCCGGATCTGGAAAACCCCAGTTACGCGCGGATCGCTAAACTGCTCGAGCAAGGCGCGCGGGCGCGGGGTTATCAGTTGCTGATCGCCAGCTCCGACGATGCGCCGGACAGCGAGCGCCAGTTGCTGCAACTGTTCAAGGCGCGCCGCTGCGATGCGCTGATCGTCGCCAGTTGCCTGCCGGCCGGTGACGACAGCTATCGCCAGTTGCAGGCCAAGGGTCTGCCGATCATCGCCATCGACCGGGTCATGGAACCCGAGCACTTCTGCTCGGTGATCAGTGACGACCGCGAAGCCAGCCTGCACCTGACTCACAGCCTGCTCACCCCGCAGCCAAAACAGATCGTGCTGCTCGGCGCACGTCCGGAGCTGAGCATCAGTCAGGAACGTGCGGCCGGCTTCAAGCAGGCACTGCTCGACTTCAAAGGCGAAGTGCTGATCGAGCACGCCGAGTCCTTCAGCCGCGAATGCGGCAAGCAACTGATGGAAGAACTCCTGCAACGTCTGGGGCATTTGCCGGATGCGCTGGTGACCACTTCCTACGTGCTGCTGCAGGGCGTGTTCGATGCGCTGCATGACTTCCCGCTCAAATCCCGTCCGCTGCGCCTGGGCACCTTCGGTGACACGCAGTTGCTCGACTTCCTGCCATTGCCGGTCAACGCCATGGCCCAGCAGCACCAGTTGATCGCCGACAAGGCGCTGGAGCTGGCGTTGGCTGCGGTTGAGCAAGCCGAATACAAGCCTGGCGTGCAGGCCATCGCGCGGACCTTCAAGCAGCGTATTCACCGGGACTGAGCCGTGGAGCTGATCGACAGCCACACCCACCTCGACTTCCCCGACTTCGACGCCGATCGCGCGGCGTTGCTCGCCGAAAGCCGCGCTCTCGGCGTGCGGCGGATGGTGGTGCTGGGGGTTTATCAGGGCAATTGGCAACGGCTGTGGGATCTGGTGCAGAGCGATGCCGACTTGTATGCAGCGTTCGGTCTGCATCCGGTGTACCTCGATCAGCATCGACCCGAAGACCTGCGCGCACTCGGCGACTGGCTGACGCGGCTGCGCGGCCATCGGCAACTGTGTGCGGTGGGCGAGATCGGTCTGGATTACTTCATCGAAACCCTCGACCGCGAACGCCAGCAAGCGCTGTTCGACGCGCAACTGCAACTGGCGGCAGACTTCGATTTGCCGGCGCTGATCCACGTCCGCCGCAGCCACGCAGCCGTAATCGCCACGCTCAAGCGCTTCAAGCTCAAACGCGCCGGGATCATCCACGCCTTCGCCGGCAGCCGCGAAGAAGCACGCGAATACATCAAGCTCGGTTTCAAATTGGGTTTGGGCGGCGCGCCAACCTGGCCGCAGGCGCTGCGCATGCATCGGGTGCTGGCGGAGTTGCCACTGGATTCGATCGTGCTCGAGACCGACTCGCCAGACATGGCCCCGGCGATGTTTCCCGGCATACGCAATACACCGGCACACTTGCCGGCGATCTGTGCGGCGCTCGCCGAGTTGATGAACATCAGTCCGGAACAACTGGCCGCTGCCAGCACTGCCAACAGCTGCGAAGTATTCGGTTGGTAACACGCCTTCTGCAGGAGCTGCGGCACTGCGATCTTTTGCTCCTCGCCCTTAAAACAAGATCAAAAGATCGCAGCCTCGTTTCACTCGGCAGCTCCTACAGTCGGTTCGCATGAGCTCTGGCTGCGTCGAGGATCAGGGTCATGTGCTGACGGTGGTGAAAAAAACGCAGCAGCGCGAAGTACGCGAAAAGCACGATCAGTGACGCATTCAACTGTTCAGTCACGCTGAGCAGCCCGATCCATTCCATGACCAGCGCCACCAGCAGCGCGGTACACACGGTTACCGAGGCGCTGAAGCGCAGCAATCCCAGCGAATCGAGGGACTTGAAGCGTTTGATCTGTTTCGGGCAACGCAACTCCAGCGTTTTCTGGCAGTGCGCGCAAGTGAACGGTTCGTTGATTGCGATGGCGTTGAGCTGCCATGGCTTGAGTAACTGCGTGGTCTGGCAATGAGCACAACGGCCCTGGACTCCCAGGGTTGCAACGGACATGAGCGGCCTCCTCGACGCAATCAGCGGAACACGGATACTGGCTCATTAATGACGAAAAGCCAGCCGTCGGAAGAAAACAGGAATTGGCTTACACGCGTAAGTATCAATGCATTACAAAATGTTCTGACATCTGCCCTGCTCCCCCTGTTGGAACGAGCATGTAGTGAGGGGATTCATCCCCGATGGACTGCGCAGCAGTCCCTCATCACTGACTGGGTATTGGGGACGCTTCGCGTCCCATCGGGGATAAATCCCCTCACCACAGGTTTCTGACAAGGGGTGGAATGGCAGGATTCAGACGCGGAACGCGCTGATCAGCTGTTTGAGTTCCACCACCTGCGCCGACAGTGCCCGGCTGGCATCCTCGGTCTGATGCGCACCTTGGGCCGTGCGTTCACCGGCGCGGTTGATCTCGACGATGTTCTGATCGATGTCATGCGCGACGGCGGTCTGCTGCTCCACGGCAGCGGCGATCTGCTGATTCTGATCGACGATCATGCCTACCGCCCCCAGGATGTTTTCCAACGCCTGCTGGACCTTTTCCGACTGCCCGACCGTGCCGTTGGCCATCTGATGGCTGACGCCCATGGCTTTCACCGCCGCACCGACGCCGCCATGCAGTTTGGCGATCATCTGCTCGATTTCTTCGGTCGATTGCTGAGTGCGTTTGGCCAACGTACGCACTTCATCTGCCACCACGGCAAAGCCACGGCCCTGCTCGCCGGCACGGGCCGCTTCGATGGCCGCGTTAAGCGCCAGCAGATTGGTCTGCTCGGCAATGCTCTTGATCACTTCCAGCACGCGGCTGATCGACTGGCTGTCGCTGGCCAACTGATTGATCACCAGCACCGATTGGTCGATCTCGCTGGCCAACGCGGCAATGCTGCCCTGCTGCGACTCCACCAGTGTGCGGCCACTGACGGTTTCATCGTTGACGCTGTGCGCACTGCTCACCGCTGCCGCTGCGCTGCGTGCAACTTCCAGCGAGGTCGCCGACATCTGATTCATCGCGGTCGCGACTTGCTCGATCTGCGTGCGCTGCCCGGCCACCGCCTGATTGCTTTGCGCGGAGACGTTTTCCACCTGCCCGGCCTGGCGCTCGACCTCGGCCACGGTATGGCCGACCCGTTCGATCAAGTCGTGGATCTTCCTTACGGTGCCGTTGAACACCTCGCCCAGCTCGCCGAGTTCATCGCGGCTGCTGGCCTTGAAATTGACCGTCATGTCACCGGCCGCGACCTTGTCCATCATCGCGCCCAAACGCTTGAGCGTGGTGCGGGTCGAGGCGTAGAAACCCGCGTAGAGATAGAAAATCAGCACGAACACCACCGACAACGCCACCGCCTGCAACACCATGTGCGTGCGGTTTTGCGCCAGGCGCTGCTGCAGTTGGGTATCGAGAAATTTCAAGGTCGCGTCATTGAGCTGGTAGGTCTGCGCCATCAGCCCGGTGACTTGGTCGTAGAACGCCTGCCACGGAGTATCGAGGGTCTCGGCCACCACGACTTTCGCTTCAAACAGTTCACTGGCCTGTTTGAGCGAGGTCTTGCTGCTGTCGGACGGCGCGCTGAGGCTGGCGCGCGCGGCTTTGCTGGAATCGAGGGCATCCTGCAATTTCAGTGCGTATTCGGCCTGGAGCTTTTCGATCTGCGCCAGCAACTCGTCGAAGCGGGTACTCGACGAGCTGTTGAGAAAGCCCTGCCCCAACGAATACGAGCCGATGGCCCGGCCTTCGCCGAGGGTTTGGGTGACGCCCGGGGTAACGTTGGTGAGCAATTCGCTGAGCTGACGGATGTCGCTCTGATTGTCGCGGCTCAGCCCGGCCTGACTGGCGATGATCTGGCTGAATATCTGCGCATTACCAAGCAATTTGCCGATCATCGCGCTTTTGCTTTGCAGGGAGCTTTCCGCCTGTTGCGCCTTGAACGCGTTGATCATTTCATCGCGTTTGCCGTCGAACAGTTTGACCTGCTCGGGATCGTCTGTCATCGCCTGCAGACCTTGCAAGCGCGCCAGCACGGCTTGCTCCAGGCTGCTGATCTGCGCCTCGAGGTTGTCGGCCTTGCCGGACTGCCCGAGGACAACGTTGATCTGCACCAGATTGTTCAGCGTTTCCAGATCCCGGCGCAGGCTCAGGCTGCTGCCCAGCAGATCGAGGCTCTGCAATTCGACCCGGGTGCCCTGGAATTCGCGGTAGGAATCGCGCACCAGATAGAAATTGGTCACCAGCATCGGCACCAGGAACAGCACGCTGATCAGGCTGAACTTCATGCCGAAGCTCAGACGGTTCATCAGCGAGACGGCGGGATAGAGCAAGCTCTTCACTGGAAGTCTCCCTTGGCTTTTCTTGTTTTTATTGGCAGGCGCAGGGCGACAGCAGATAGCCACTATCGGGCGCTGTCTCTGTATAGCTCAAATCGGAGAGAGGTTTTGTAACTTAAGGTTAACGACTACGCTGCGCCGGTCACTGACCTGTGGCGAGGGGATTTATCCCCGATGGGCTGCGCAGCAGCCCCATTAAGATATTGGGGCCGCTGCGCGCCCCATCGGGGATAAATCCCCTCACCACAATGAATTTCACCGGCGAGTATCAGTGAATCAAGACTGTCCACAAGGCAAACCCGGCATACCACAGCACCGCCGCGCGCAGCAGCAGTTCCCACAGGCAATCGAGGGTATTGATACCTTCAGGGCCGACCACCGGCGGCGGGATCTCGCCTGCTGCCAGGCCGACCTTGTTGATCAGATGCGCGGCGCTGATGTTCCAGTTCAACAGCTCGTGCAACATCACCCGGCTGACCGCGACGAAGTTGCCGACCAGTGCAAGGCTGGCAGCCAGCAGGCGCACCGGCAACCAGTCAAAGGCGTGACGTAACTGGCCGGCACGTTCGGCGAGCGCCGGGTTCTGGCTGTTTTCTTCCGCCAATGCCAGTAAGCGATAAGCCAGCGCCGCGACCGGACCGAGCACGAAGTACCAGAAAATCACCGCGAAGAAGCTCTGATAGGCCTGCCACAGCAAGTGACTCTGGACCTGTTCCAGCAATTGCTCACCGCTGTCGGCACAGATATCCAGATCACGCTTGGCCACATGCGCGGCCGCTTGCAGGTCTTCACGCCGCCAGGCGTCACGGAACGGCCCGAGCCCTCCGAGCAGATCACCGCGGCCCAAGGCGTAAATCACCACCACCAAATGCACCGGCAAGGCCAACAAGCCGTACGCGACGGGTTCCAGTACCAGCAGCAACAAGCCGAGCAGCGCCACCGGCAGCAACACCAGAATGGTCAGCACCAGCCACGGTCGATTCGATAATCGTGGGCTGCTTTCGAGTTTGTGCAGCTCGCGGATCCATCCGCCATCGCGTTGAACCCGATGGCGCAAGGCCGAGAACTTCTCGATCCAGACCGCCAGCAGTAACACCAGAAAACTCATTGTCCTTCCTCTTGTGCCAGGGCTGCGCGGTAACGCGCCCAGTCGAATGCCGGGCCAGGATCGGTCTTGCGCCCGGGTGCGATGTCGCTGTGCCCGCAGATACGGGCGTCGGTGATGGCCGGAAATGCGGTTTGCAGCTGACGCGTCAGCGTGATCAGCGCCTGATACTGCGCATCGGTAAAGGGCAGATCATCGGTGCCTTCGAGCTCGATGCCCACGGAAAAATCGTTACAGGTTTCCCGGCCTTCGAACTTCGACACGCCCGCATGCCACGCCCGCTCCAGACAGGAGACAAACTGGGTGACGCGGCCGTCACGTTCGATCAGAAAATGCGCCGAGACGCGCAAGTCGGCAATCCCTGCAAAATAGGGATGCTCGGTGACATCCAGACGATTCTGGAAAAATTCCTGCACCTTGCCGGTGGCGAACTGCGCCGGCGGCAGGCTGATGTTGTGGATCACCAACAGGGAGATTTCGCCCGCAGGGCGTTCATTGAAGTTGGGCGATGGGCAGACCTGCACCCCGTGACACCACCCGCTAGCGGGATCCAACTGCATACCGATTCCTTCAACGCCGACTGTGTTGGCGCCCAGTATGCCGTGATCGGCCCCCGGCGCGCGATCACTTGCCGCGATTGAGGCGCCGCAGATTGCCGAGCACCGACTCCAGCGCCCGATCAAACAGCAAGGTGTCATCCAGCGCACGCACCGCGCCCCGGCGGAATTCAAGGGCCAGGTCAATGCGGCTGCGCTCCAGCACTTTCATCCCGGTACGATCAACAAACACGTATTTGCCGGTGGCTTCGATGACCGCCGCGAGCTTGCAGCGCAGGCTGTGCTCGTCGTCTTCCTGGAAGGCGACCCAACTGCCCAGACGCAATTGCTCCACCTGACGCAGGCCGGGGTCGTCATGCGCCAGGCCGCTGGCATTCAGGCCGATCGCGCCCTCTTCAGCGCTGCGCAGGGTAATGTGCTGCGACACTTCGACCAGCGCCGGCGCATCGGCCGGCGGCGGCTCGGATGAGGGCTCAAGCACCCGCACATGCAACGCTTCCAGCTCGCTGAAAAATTCGCTGGTGGCGAACGGATCGAACGCCGAACTGCTCAGGCCATCACGCAATGATTTGAGCAAACCGGGCACCAGCGCCAGCAATCGCAGACCGGCGTCCGCCTCGTCATGACGTTGCACGCTCCAGATCAATTGTTCCATGGTCTGGACATCGGCCTGCCATTCAGCCGACTGGTCGCCATGCTTGAGGCACGTCAGCAGCAGCACTTTGCTCCACGCATCACGCACGAACATTACCACCGAAGGCGGCAGGACTTTCCCCAGCAGCGCCAGATTCAACACCTGCTCGACCCGCTGCCGGGCCAACTCGGTTTTCGCTCGCCCTTCCTCGGCGTCGCGCAAACGCTGCTCAAGCAATTCGCTGCGCCGCCGCTCATCGCTGGTGAAGGCGAGGAAGTCTGCGAGCAATTCGGAGAAGATCGCCGGGTCGTCAACGAACTCGGTGAGCAGGCGCTGCACCACTTGTTCGATGCGCAGATACAGGCTGTCACGCGCCTCGCCGCTGCAATCGCCCCAGCCCATGGCGGCATCGGCGATCTCATTGAGCAGGCGTCGCGCCGGGTGGCTGCCGCGACTGAAGAAGCTTTTGTCGAGCACCGCCACTTTGAGCATCGGAATCTGCAGACGGGCGATCAACGCCTTGAGCGAATCCGGCAGGTTAGGGTCTTCGAGGATGCAGTCGAAGACCATCGCAATCAGATTGATCACGTCTTCATCCGCACCGTCGACGATGCGCGATTTGCCGCTCCTGACGCTGACCCGTGTCAGCAATTGTTCGAGCTGGTTGCGCAGGTCGAAGTCATCCTGCGCCGCCAGCGCCGGGACGTATTGCTGCAGATGCGAGAGCAGGCGCAGCAGATCGCGGGTACTGATCGGCTGCGTCGCGACGCTCGGCTCCAGGGTCGGCGCGACGCTGCCGCGCACGTGCCGGAGCAACTCCTGCAACGCGGCGAAAACTTCCTGTACGCCTTCGTCGGCGGGAGCCGGCTCGTCGCTTTCTTCGCTGCTGATGCTCGCTGCCGCACGCTCGATCGCGCGACGCGCAGGTGCCGGTTTCAACTCGGGCAGCACGCCAGTGGCGACCAGCAATTGATTGGCTTCGGCGTACAACGGCTCGGTGTCGGCCAGTACGTAGCGTTCGAACAGTTTGAGCAAGATCAGCTTGACCTTGATCTCCACCCCCAGGTTGCGCCCGGCTTGCAGAAAAAACTCGCAGAGCATCGTCGGGCCGAGCGGGTTGTGCTGGTTGTCGAAATTCTTGCCCAGCAACACGTTGAGCCGCGCGGTCAGTTGATCGAGGGCAAAGCCGTCACGCTTGAGCACCCGGCCGACCATGGTCTCGACCGCCACGTTGCGCTCCATGTCGTCGGTGCGCGGTGCCGACTCTTCGAACATCAACGAATCGGGCAACGTGTGCTGAACGGGGTCGTACTGGATGAGAGCGACGAAGGCTTCGAAAAATTGTTCGAGAAACCCGCGCTCGATGTTTTTGCGCTTGAGGCGCAGGTCGCGCATGGCTTCGAAAAAGATGTTCTGTTCGACATCGTTGCGCGCTCGGTCGGCCATTTCGAACAGGGTGTCGTCGGCGTTATCGAACAACTCCTGCAAACCGTGGCGCAGTTGCTGGGCCGCCTTGTCGCGGACCTGAAGCAGAATCACAGGCAGGCGGGCGAGCGGCGAGTGATTCGCCTGATCGGTAGCGGCCTTGTGCAAAGGCACTACATTCCCGTCGTTGTGCATCCAAGCCTCCTGAAACGGTGATTCCACTGGGCAGTTACCGCGCAATTCCCTGTGGGAGCGGGCTTGCTCTCACATCAGCGTCAAAGCCATGACGTCAAATGCAAGGCGGATTATCTTGCAAAACTTGTCGCGGGCGCTATAGCCGTCAGGGTTTCCCCTATGCCTGCAACACCTTCCAGTGACCACGAGAAGCGCTGCTTTGCTCACAGAAAATCGACCAGTTGCAGTCTGCCACGCGCGTTCTCGCCTTGGGTTGGCTCTCGCCATGCCCCTATAATCGGCGCACTTAGTTTGTGGAGCCCGTTATGCCGAATCTACGTCTCGCCGATCTGACCGCCGAAATCGAAGCCAACGTGCGCCGCGCGTTGCTCGAAGACGTCGGCAGCGGCGACATCACCGCGCAACTGATCCCGGCCGAACGTCTGGCCAAAGCCACCATCATTACTCGTGACGACGCCGTCATCTGCGGCACGGCGTGGGTTGACACGGTGTTTCGCCAGCTCGATCCGCGCGTCGCAGTGCATTGGCAGGTGCGGGATGGCGAACGGGTCAAACCCAATCAGCCGCTATTTCACCTGGAAGGCCCGGCGCGTTCGTTGCTGACGGGCGAGCGCAGCGCGCTGAACTTCCTGCAACTGCTGTCCGGCGTGGCAACGCGTGCGCAGTACCTGGCGGACTTCGTGGCCCAGACCCAGGTCAAGCTGCTGGATACCCGCAAGACCCTGCCAGGCCTGCGTCTGGCGCAGAAATACGCAGTGACCTGCGGCGGCTGCCACAACCACCGCATCGGCCTCTACGACGCGTTCCTGATCAAGGAAAACCACATCGCCGCCAGCGGCGGCATTGCGCAGGCCATCGCCGCCGCGCACAAGATCGCGCCGGGCAAACCGGTGGAAGTCGAAGTGGAAAGTCTGGAAGAGCTGAAAGAAGCGCTGACAGCCGGCGCCGACATCATCATGCTCGACGAGCTGAGCCTGGATGACATGCGCGAAGCCGTGCGCCTGAACGGCGGCAAGGCCAAACTGGAGGCCAGCGGCGGCATCAACGAAAGCACGCTGCTGCCGATTGCCGAGACCGGGGTGGATTACATCTCGATCGGTGCGATGACCAAGGATGTGAAGGCAGTGGACCTGTCGATGCGTCTGAGCCTCTGAGGCCCTCAAGCCATAAAAAACGCCAGCCCGGTTAAGGCTGGCGTTTTTGTTTCAGACCACCAGATTGTTCATCTCGCAGTACTCTTCCCAATCGACGCCCAACACTTCGGCCGCCTCCTTGTGCAGTTCCAGACGCTTGGCCTCAAACTCTTCAGGGGTGCTGGTGTACTTGAGCGTCAACTCCCACGGCTGCAAGCCCTGAGATTCGGCTTCGTCCTCGAATGCCCACTGGATCTGGTCTTTCTGATCATCAGGACTCAGGTCCTTGATCTCTTCCAGCAGTTGGGGCGCGTCGAGCTTGTATTTCTCCAGCGCTTGTTCGTGACGTTGCTCTTGAGTTAATTCGGTCATGGCGTTCTCGCTGATCGTAAGAATGGAGGATGGATCTGGATCATCAAGGATCTCTCTGACGCGGATTGTCCGGCCTTCGGAACCATTCGGGATCATCTGAAAACTGCTAAGCGATGCTCATGCAGGCACCGAATATAGGACGTTTGCATGACGAATTACACGGCTCTTTACATCTCTTGCACAAAAACTTGACCTGCGGAACATAAATCCGGATTTTGAGTCATAGCGATGTGCCACTTCGGCACTCACTCTTGCTGTTCACAAGGAAAACCAGTGATGCGCAGCTTTTCGAAGATTTGTTCCGTTGTGTCTGCCAGTGCCCTGCTCGCCGCCATGCTGTTGCCGGCCAGCGCCATGGCGCTTGAATTGAGCAACAGCAGCTCATCCTATGGCGACAAGGTTTCGCTGATTCACAATGACTACGGCAAGGATGTTGTCATCAAAAGCGATATCAGCATTGATGAACTGCAAAAGATCCGCGATACCGTCCGCGATCAGTCACGCCAGATTGAAGAACTCAAACGCAGCAGCGGTTCGAGTTCGAACTCCAGCAGCAAGGAAATCGATGACCTGAAGAGCAAGGTCAAGGATCAGGACCGGCAACTGGATACCCTCGGACGCCAGGTCGAAGACCTCAAGCGCAACAGCGGCTCGAGCTCGAATTCCGCCAGCAGCGAGATTTCCAGCCTGAAGCAGAAAATCAACGATCAGGATCGCGCCATGGAACAACTCAAACGAACCGTCGAGGATCTGAGCCGCAAGGTGAAATAAGGGAAGTGGTGCCCGAGACAGGAATCGAACCTGCGACCTTCGCGTTACGAGTGCGCTGCTCTACCGGCTGAGCTACACGGGCGGTGGGCTAAACCTAGCACCGGTCTCGGGCTGCGGCAAATTTGAGCGTGTTTCTGCTGATTATCACTTGTGGCGAGGGAGCTTGCTCCCGCTGGGTTGCGCAGCGACCCCAACCTTTCTGAGGCTGATGTTTTTTACGACTGCTGCGCAACCGGGCGGGAGCAAGCTCCCTCGCCACAAATGCGTTTATGGCAGACAAAAAAATGCCCCGCCGTTTTCACGGCGGGGCATTTTCATTGCGCTAAAGCTGGGGGCTGATTAAACACCCGAAGCCTTGGCCGCTGCCACGTCTTTGATGGACAGCTTGATACGGCCGCGGTTGTCCACGTCCAGTACCAGCACTTCCACTTCCTGGCCTTCTTTCAGGATGTCGGTGACTTTCTCTACGCGAGCGTCGCTCAGCATCGAGATGTGCACCAGACCGTCCTTGCCCGGCAGGATGTTGACGAATGCGCCGAAGTCGACGATGCGCTCAACCTTGCCGACGTAGATCTTGCCGATCTCGGCTTCTGCAGTGATGCTCAGAACGCGCTGGCGAGCAGCTTCTGCGGCATCCTTGGTTTCGCCGAAGATCTTGATCGAACCGTCGTCTTCGATATCGATCGAAGCCTTGGTTTCTTCGCAGATCGCACGGATGGTCGCGCCACCTTTACCGATAACGTCACGGATCTTGTCTGTGTCGATCTTCATCGCGATCATGGTCGGCGCGTTGGCCGACAGCTCGGTACGCGACTGACCGATGATCTGGTTCATCTGGCCGAGGATGTTCAGGCGCGCTTCCAGGGCCTGGCCCAGAGCGATTTCCATGATCTCTTCGGTGATGCCCTTGATCTTGATGTCCATCTGCAGCGCAGTAACGCCTTTGGCGGTACCGGCTACTTTGAAGTCCATGTCGCCCAGGTGGTCTTCGTCACCCAGGATGTCGGTCAGGACGGCGAACTTCTCGCCTTCTTTGACCAGACCCATGGCGATACCGGCAACCGGCGCCTTCATTGGCACACCAGCGTCCATCAGGGCCAGGGAAGCGCCGCAAACGGAAGCCATCGAGCTCGAACCGTTGGATTCGGTGATTTCCGAAACCACACGGATGGTGTACGGGAACACGTCAGCGGCTGGCAGCATGGCCGAAACCGAACGACGGGCCAGACGGCCGTGACCGATTTCACGACGACCAGCGCCACCCATGCGACCACACTCGCCCACCGAGAACGGAGGGAAGTTGTAGTGCAGCATGAACGGGTCTTTTTTCTCGCCTTCCAGGGTGTCCAGCAGCTGTGCGTCACGGGCAGTACCCAGCGTCGCGACTACCAGAGCCTGGGTTTCGCCACGGGTGAACAGCGCCGAACCGTGAGTCTTAGGCAGAACGCCGACTTCGATGTTCAGCGGACGTACGGTGCGGGTGTCGCGGCCGTCGATACGTGGCTTGCCGTTAACGATGTTTTCGCGAACGGTGCGGTATTCGATTTCGCCGAAAGCGGCTTTGACGTCAGCAGCAGAAGGCTGGCCTTCTTCGCCGGACAGCTTGGCAACGACCTGGTCTTTCAGCTCGCCCAGACGTGCGTAGCGGTCAGCCTTGACGGTGATGGTGTAAGCCTGGGAGATCGCTTCGCCGAACTCGGCACGGATCGCGCCCAGCAGTTCGGTGGCTTCTGGAGCAGGCGCCCAGGTCCAGGTTGGCTTGGCAGCTTCAGCGGCCAGTTCCTTGACGGCGTTGATCACCACCTGGAACTCGTCGTGAGCAAACAGTACCGCGCCCAGCATCTGGTCTTCGGTCAGCTCTTTGGCTTCCGATTCAACCATCAGTACGGCGTCGGAGGTGCCGGCAACGACCATGTCCAGGCTCGAAGCAGCTTGCTGCTCGTAGGTCGGGTTCAGCAGGTAGCCGGTGCTTTCGTGGAAAGCGACGCGAGCGGCGCCGATCGGGCCGTCGAACGGAATACCGGAGATGGCCAGGGCAGCCGAGGTACCGATCATCGCAGCGATGTCCGGATCGGTCTTCTTGCTAGTGGAAACGACGGTGCAGACAACCTGCACTTCGTTCATGAAACCTTCTGGGAACAGCGGACGGATCGGACGGTCGATCAGTCGGGAAGTCAGGGTTTCTTTCTCGGAAGGACGGCCTTCACGCTTGAAGAAACCGCCAGGGATCTTACCGGCAGCGTAAGTTTTTTCCTGGTAGTGAACGGACAGAGGGAAGAAACCCTTGCCTGGATCGGCTTGCTTGGCACCGACTACGGTCACCAATACGCTGACGTCGTCGTCAACGGTGACCAATACTGCGCCGGAGGCCTGACGGGCGATACGGCCAGTCTCGAGGGTAACGGTCGACTGACCGAACTGGAATTTTTTGATTACCGGGTTCACGGTGTCCTACCTTCTTTGTGGCTCTTGGGGGAACTGGTTTCTTGCGAAATTCTTGGGCAATGTCGGGAATCGGCCCGCTGACTGTCCGGGTAAAACGGTAGTGCAGATAAAACTTGAGGCTGGGAGCCTGCCAGCCACCAGCGGAAAACCGCCGATGCCTGACAGACAACCAACCTCATAGCGCAATCGCTGATTAGCGACGCAGACCCAGGCGGCCGATCAGAGCGCTGTAACGGCTCAGATCCTTGCCTTTCAGGTAGTCCAGCAGCTTGCGACGCTGGTTTACCATGCGGATCAGACCACGACGGGAGTGGTGGTCTTTACCGTTGGCCTTGAAGTGACCTTGCAGTTTGTTGATGTTGGCGGTCAGCAGTGCAACTTGCACTTCTGGCGAACCAGTATCACCAACAGCTTGCTGGTAGTCGGCAACGATTTGAGCTTTTTCTTGAACGTCGAGAGCCATGAGGCAATCCTTTTATCAGGAAACTGTTTCAATAACAGTTTCAACAGGCCAGGGACAAATCCCTGTATCTATAAATGAGTAGTGACCGTGCCTGTTGACAGCCACACTCGCCGGCCTGCTGTTACACAGACCGGTTTCCGGTCATTCTGACCGAATCAGTCGACGTGGCGCGATGCGCCCGTCTTCGCTCACTTCACCGATACCGATGAAGCGACCGTTGTGATCCTGTACCCGTACCATGCCGAACTTCGGCGCATCCGGGGCACGTACTGGCTGGCCGTTGAGCCAGTAGAACGCACTCGCTTCGGAGAAGTGCAGCAGCGGCCAATCCTGCAGGCCGCTGTCCGATGGCATCAGGAAGCGGTCGACCGCTTCGTTGCCGCCTTCGGCATGTACTGCTTCCAGCTCTTCGAGGGTCACGGTCTGCGCCAGGGTGAAAGGCCCGGCCTGGGTACGACGCAGTTCAGCGACGTACGCACCACAACCGAGTTGCTCACCGATATCCTCCACCAAAGTGCGAATATAGGTGCCCTTGCTGCAATCCACCGCAAGACGCGCAGTATCGCCTTCGAAGGCCAGCAATTCCAAGCGCGCAATAGTAACAGAACGCGGTTCGCGCTCCACTACTTCGCCTGCACGGGCCAGCTTGTACAGCGGCTGACCATCACGCTTGAGTGCCGAGTACATCGGCGGTATCTGACTGATTTGCCCGCGAAATTTCGGCAGAACCGCTTCGACATCGGCGCGACCAACGGTCACCGGGCGCTCCTGCAAAACCTCACCCTCAGCGTCCGCCGTGGTGGTGGTCTTGCCCAGTTGCGCGAGGGTTTCGTAACCCTTGTCGGAATCGAGCAGGTATTGCGAGAACTTGGTTGCTTCGCCAAAGCACAGCGGCAATACACCGGTGGCCAACGGGTCGAGGCTGCCGGTGTGACCGGCCTTCTCGGCGTTGAGCAACCAGCGAACCTTCTGCAACGCGGCGTTGGAGGTGAACCCCAGCGGCTTGTCGAGCAGGATGATACCGCTGACGTTACGACGGATACGTTTGACCTGAGCCACCGAATTACTCCTTGGTGTCTTCAGGTGCAGCAGCCACGTGCTGATTGTCCTCAGCCACGGCGCGCTCGATCAGGGCCGACAGGTGCGCGCCACGCACGACGCTTTCGTCGTAGTGGAAATGCAATTGCGGCACGCTGCGCAGCTTCATTTCACGGGCCAGCTGCATGCGCAGGAAACCTGCGGCAGCGTTGAGCACCTTGATGCTTTGCGCGATGTCTTCGGCGTTGTCCTGCCCCATCACGGTGATGAAGATCTTCGCGTGACCGACGTCACGGCTGACTTCCACAGCAGTAATGGTGACCAGGCCGACGCGCGGGTCTTTGACTTCACGACGGATCAGCTGGGCCAGCTCACGCTGCATCTGATCGCCGATACGTTGGGTACGGCTGTATTCTTTTGCCATGATTTTGTTACCTGTTACTGCCCTACGGTGAAACCCGCAAGGTCTGAAAGCGGCAAACGCCCGGCCTGACAAAAGCCAGACCGGGCGTTGCGTTTAGAGTCCTGACGCCGTGGCGCGCATCTGCATGCGGCGGCTCGGCGTGGCCCTTGAAGTGCGCGAGTCAGAGGCTGCGAGCAACCTGAACCTTCTCGAAGACTTCGATCTTGTCACCGACTTTGACGTCGTTGTAGCTCTTCACGCCGATACCGCATTCCATGCCGGCACGTACTTCGGAAGCGTCATCCTTGAAGCGGCGCAGGGATTCCAGCTCGCCTTCGAAGATAACGATGTCTTCACGCAGTACACGGATCGGACGGTTACGGTGCACAACACCTTCGATCACCATGCAACCGGCGATCGCGCCAAACTTCGGCGAACGGAACACGTCACGAACTTCGGCCACACCCAGGATGTTCTCGCGAACATCGCTGCCGAGCATGCCGGTCAGGGCTTTCTTGACGTCTTCGATGATGTCGTAGATCACGTTGTAGTAACGCATGTCCAGACCTTCCTGCTCGACGATCTTCCGTGCGCCAGCATCGGCACGCACGTTGAAGCCGAACAGTACAGCGTTGGAAGCCAGTGCCAGGTTGGCGTCGGACTCGGTGATACCACCGACACCGCCACCGACCACGCGCACTTGCACTTCGTCGTTGCCCAGGCCGTTCAGAGCGCCCTGCAAAGCTTCCAGCGAACCACGGACGTCGGATTTGAGGACGATGTTGAGCGTCTTCTTCTCTTCCTGGCCCATGTTTTCGAAGATGTTTTCCAGCTTGCCGGCGTGAGCGCGAGCCAGTTTGACTTCGCGGAACTTGCCTTGACGGAACAGAGCCACTTCACGGGCTTTCTTCTCGTCGGCAACCACGCTCATCTCGTCGCCAGCGTCCGGCGTACCGTCAAGACCCAGGATTTCGACCGGAATGGCCGGACCGGCTTCCTTGATTGGCTTGCCGTTCTCGTCGAGCATGGCGCGCACGCGGCCATAGTTCGAGCCGACCAGCACCATGTCGCCTTGACGCAGCGTACCGTCCTGAACCAGAACAGTGGCTACCGGGCCACGGCCCTTGTCCAGACGCGATTCGACGACAACACCACGGCCAGGAGCCGATGGGGTGGCGGTCAGTTCGAGCACTTCGGCCTGCAGCAGAACGGCTTCGAGCAGTTCGTCAACGCCGGTACCCATTTTCGCCGAAACCGGTACGAATGGCGTGTCGCCGCCCCAGTCTTCGGAAGTCACGCCGTGAACCGACAGTTCGCTGCGGATGCGATCGAGGTCGGCACCTGGCTTGTCGATCTTGTTCACCGCAACCACCAGAGGAACGCCAGCCGCCTGAGCGTGCTGAACAGCCTCGATGGTTTGCGGCATCACGCCGTCGTCCGCCGCAACGACCAGGATCACGATGTCGGTCGCCTTGGCACCACGGGCACGCATGGCGGTAAACGCAGCGTGACCCGGAGTGTCGAGGAACGTCACCATGCCGCGGTCGGTTTCAACGTGGTACGCACCGATGTGCTGGGTAATGCCGCCGGCTTCGCCTGCAGCTACCTTGGCACGACGGATGTAGTCGAGCAGGGAAGTCTTACCGTGGTCAACGTGGCCCATTACGGTCACGACTGGCGCACGGGAAACTGCCTCGCCTTCAAACTTCAGGGACTCGGCCAGGGAATCTTCCAGGGCGGTGTCGCTGACCAGGGTCACTTTGTGGCCCAGCTCTTCAGCTACCAGTTGAGCAGTTTCCTGATCGAGTACCTGGTTGATGGTCGCTGGAGTGCCCAGTTTGAACATGAACTTGATGATTTCAGCAGCCTTGACCGACATCTGCTGGGCAAGATCGCCAACAGTGATGGTCTCGCCGATCTTCACTTCACGCACGACAGGACCGGTAGGGTTCTGGAAACCGTGAGCGTTGCGCTTCTTCAGCTTGGCCTTGCCGCGACCACCACGACGGAAGCCATCGCTTTCTTCGTCGGTAGTGCGTGGCGCCACTCGTGGAGCCGGCGCTTTTTCTTTGACCGATGCGCGATGCGGAGCGTTTTTGCGCTCGCCATCGCCGCCGCCACGACGACTGTTATCGTCGGCACGTGGTTTGTCCGGACGGCGCTGTTCGTCACGCTTGCGCGTGTCGGCAGCTGGCGCAGCAGCGACAACTGGTGCGGCTTCGCGCACAGGTTCAGCGACTGGCGCAGGTGCTGCAACAGCTTCGGCAGGAGCGCTCGGCGCAGCAGCAGGCTGGCGACGCGCTTCTTCTTCAGCGCGCTGCTTGGCTTCTTCTTCAGCCTTCTGACGGGCAGCATTTTCTACTGCGCGACGCTCTTCCAGTTCACGCTGGCGCTCGGCTTCGATTTCTTCCGGGCTACGCTGTACGAAAACCTTCTTCTTGCGAACTTCTACGCTGATGCTCTTGCTACCAGCCACACGCAGGGTGCTGGTGGTTTTACGCTGCAGCGTGATTTTGCGTGGTTCTTCCACTTTCGCCTTGTGGCTGCTTTTCAAGTGAGTCAGCAGGGATTGCTTCTCACTGTCAGTCACATGTTCTTCGGCGGCGGTGTGCGGCAGACCTGCCTCACGCATCTGCTGCAACAGGCGCTCTACCGGTGTTTTGACCTCATCGGCCAGTTGTTTCACCGTGACTTGCGTCATGCACTTCTCTCCTCAGGCCGCGCCTAATTACTCGAACCAGTGGGCTCGGGCGGCCATGATCAACTTGCCGGCACGATCATCGTCAATGCCGTCGATGTCGAGCAGGTCGTCAA
Source organism: Pseudomonas sp. m6p (assembly GCF_055760375.1). NCBI lineage: Bacteria > Pseudomonadati > Pseudomonadota > Gammaproteobacteria > Pseudomonadales > Pseudomonadaceae > Pseudomonas > Pseudomonas sp. m6p. The sequence continues at coordinate 81,580 of NZ_CM147084.1, read as the reverse complement.
TAGACTGCTCGGCCAGGTCTTCGCGGGTAATTACGCCGCGCACCGCCAGTTCCATCGCCAAATCCTTGTCCATACCCTCAAGCGAGAGCAGGTCTTCGGCCGGATGGGCGTCTGCCAGCTTTTCCTCAGTAGCGATGGCTTTGGTCAACAAACGATCCTTGGCACGAGCGCGAAGCTCGTTGACGATGTCTTCGTCAAAGCCGTCGATGTTGAGCATTTCTTCCAACGGTACGTAGGCAATCTCTTCCAGGCTGGTGAAGCCTTCATCTACCAGCACCTGAGCCAGCTCTTCGTCGACTTCCAGCTCGTCGATGAAGTTGCGCAGGATGTCGCCGGTTTCTGCTTGTTGCTTAGCCTGGATGTCCGATTCGGTCATCACGTTCAGGGTCCAGCCAGTCAACTGGCTCGCCAGACGCACGTTCTGACCACCTCGACCGATGGCCTGAGCCAGGTTGTCTGCGCCAACGGCGATGTCCATTGCATGGGCATCCTCGTCAACGATAATGGCCGCCACTTCTGCCGGCGACATGGCATTGATCACGAACTGCGCCGGGTTATCGTCCCACAGGACGATATCGACACGCTCGCCACCCAACTCGCCCGACACGGCCTGGACGCGCGAACCGCGCATACCGATGCACGCGCCCTGCGGGTCGATGCGTTTGTCCTTAGAACGGACAGCGATCTTGGCACGCGAACCCGGATCACGGGACGCCGCCATGACTTCAATCAGGCCTTCGGCGATTTCCGGCACTTCGATGCGGAACAACTCGATCAGCATTTCCGGCGCGGTACGCGACAGGATCAACTGCGGGCCGCGGTTCTCGGTGCGGATTTCCTTGAGCAGTGCGCGCAGGCGCACACCGACACGGAAGGTTTCGCGAGAAATGATGTCTTCACGGGCCAGCAACGCTTCGGCGTTGTTGCCCAGATCGACGATCACGTTGTCACGGGTGACTTTCTTCACGGTGCCGGAGATGATTTCTCCCAGGCGCTCGCGATAGGCGTCGACCACTTGAGCGCGCTCGGCTTCACGGACTTTCTGCACGATGACCTGTTTGGCGGTCTGTGCTGCAATGCGGCCGAACTCGATGGATTCGATCTTTTCTTCGACGACGTCGCCGACCTTGGCGCCCGGATGCGTTTCGGCAACCTTGCTTGGCCAGGTTTCGATCGCAGGATCGTCGAGATCATTCTCTTCGACGACTGTCCAGCGACGGAAAGTCTCGTAGGAACCGGTGTGGCGGTTAATTTCCACACGCAGGTCAACTTCGTCTTCAAAACGCTTTTTGGTAGCAGTGGCCAGAGCCAGCTCCAGCGCTTCAAAAATCACGCTTGCCGGTACACCCTTTTCATTGGATACCGACTCAACAACCAGCAGTACTTCTTTGCTCATCGTACGCCTCGCCTTTCGCAAGCCATTGGATCCGCGGGATCCGCGTCTCAGTCAAAACTGGGAATAATGTTGGCCTTGTCGATCATATCGATCGGCAACAGGAACTCATGGTCTTCTACCTGCACCACGACGTCCTGTTCTTCTACACCGCGCAGAAGGCCCTGAAAGTTGCGTCGACCTTCAAAAGGCGAGCGCAGCTTGATCTTCACTTGTTCACCGGCAAATTTTGCAAACTGCTCAAGAGTGAACAGTGGGCGTTCCATGCCAGGCGAGGAAACTTCGAGGGTGTATTCAACGGAGATCGGATCTTCAACATCCAGGACACCGCTGATCTGACGGCTGACAATGGCGCAATCGTCCACCAGCACGCCACCCTCTTTATCGATATAAACACGCAACATCGAGTGACGACCCTGAGCCGAAAACTCGATACCCCAGCATTCATAGCCTAGGGCCACGACCACCGGGGCCAACAAGGCCTGCAACTCTTCTAGCTTGCTCGACACCTGAACCCCCTCGTGCATGTAAATGCATGCGCTGCAAAATAAAAAAATGGGCGAAACGCCCATCCTTGAAACGCCGTCGAACAGCGGCGCAGAAAGTATCCAGCTAACAAAAAGCCCCTGAAAAGGGGCTCCTTAAACTGGTTGCGGGGGCCGGATTTGAACCGACGACCTTCGGGTTATGAGCCCGACGAGCTACCAGACTGCTCCACCCCGCGACAAAGCTGGGGCGGAAGTATACGACCGATCCCTTATAGGGTCAATGTAACCTTCCACCTGCAAGAAAGCCCGCAACAGCGGGCTCTCCTGACTAATTGGTACCGAGAAGGGGACTCGAACCCCTACACCCTATGGGCACAACCACCTCAAGGTTGCGTGTCTACCAATTCCACCACCTCGGCAAAACTACGTTTGAAACTCTTCTTACTTCTGCTCTTGAGCTGGAGGTACGTCAGTCGCTGGAGTAGCCGACTTTTGCTCTTGAAGCACCGGGACATCATCAGAAGCCGGTTGTTGTTGCTTAGGTACTTCCAACACTGCTGGATCTGGCAAACCTGCTTGAGTCAGCTGATGAGCCTTCTCTTTAGCAAAGTAACCTAACCCCAAGCTGGTTATGAAGAAACCGGCGGCAAGTATAGCAGTAAACTTACTAAGAAAGGTAGAGGAACCTTGGCTTCCGAACACAGTATTTGAAGCACCTGCTCCGAAAGACGCGCCAGCGTCCGCACCTTTACCCTGCTGCAGCAAAACCAGAGCAACTACGCCCAATGCACCCAGCAGATGAAAAACGACTACGACTGTTTCCAGCATTTTTTCAGTTTCCCGCGGCGCGACAAATCGCACCGAACTCATCTGCATTCAGGGAAGCTCCACCAATGAGCCCCCCATCGATATCCGGCATGCCGAACAGTTCGACCGCATTGGCCGCCTTCACGCTGCCGCCGTATAGAAGCCGCACACCTCGCGCGACTTCAGAATTCTCTGCCGCCAACTGCTCTCGAATGGCCTTATGCACATCCTGAGCCTGTTGCGGCGTTGCAGTCAGTCCGGTACCAATGGCCCAGACAGGCTCGTAAGCAATGACTGCCTTGGCAAAGGCACCAACACCCAGCTCCTCGATGATGCTGCCCAGCTGACGCCCGACAACCTCAAGAGTTTTTCCGGCTTCGCGCTGTTCGAGGGTCTCCCCTACACACAACACCGGAATCAAGCCACATGCCTGTGCCGCTGCGAACTTGCGATTCAGCATCCCATCTCGCTCGCCCATTATCTGGCGGCGCTCGGAGTGCCCGACAAGCACCAGGGAACAACCTGCATCCACCAACTGACTAGGAGCAATCTCGCCAGTCAACGCACCTTGCATGGATTCCACCGCAGAATTCTGCGCACCGACCGAAATCGATTTACCTTTCAAGCCATCAATCACTTGATTGATATGCAAGCAAGGCGGGAATACCGCGACATCAACACCGCTTGGCAAGGCCAGATGACGAAGGCCGTTGATCAGCTCAGCGACGCTGGCGCGGGTACCGTGCATCTTCCAGTTACCAGCTACCATAGGGCGACGCATGCTGTACCTCGTCGGTCAAAGTGGGCGCAGATGTTACCCAACACAATCATGGCTGGCAAGCCGAATCAGGCAGAAACTTCAGTTACCAGTTTTGCCAGTTCTTCGGCGTAGCTGCGAACCTGAGTTTCATCCTCGCCTTCGACCATCACACGTACCAATGGCTCTGTGCCCGACTTGCGCAGAAGCACCCGGCCACGACCCGCCATTGCCTGGGTTACACGCGCACTGGCTTCCTTGACAGCCGGGTGTTCAAGCGGACTTTCGCCACCACCGAAGCGCACATTGATCAGTACCTGAGGGCACTTGCGCAAAGCCTGACGCGTTTGCGCAAGACCTTCATTGCGGGTTTTCAGTGCCATCAGCACTTGCAACGCAGCAATGATTGCATCACCTGTAGTGGTGTGATTGAAACAAACGACATGTCCCGAGTTCTCACCACCAACCAGCCAGTTACGCTCCAGCAACTCGGCGATCACATAACGGTCACCGACATTGGCTCGAATGAACGGTATCGAAAGATCTGCCAGTGCGAGCTCAAGCCCCAGATTGCTCATCAGGGTACCGACTACGCCACCCTGCAACTTGCCACGCTCGTGCAGATCACGCGCAATGATGAACAGCAGCTCGTCGCCATCGACAATGGCGCCCGTGTGATCGACCATCAACACCCGGTCACCGTCACCATCAAAGGCGATCCCCAGATCAGCGTGCTCGGCGAGAACAGCGGCCTGCAGCGGCCCCATATGGGTCGAACCGCAATTGTCATTGATGTTCAGGCCATTGGGCTGAGCCGACAGCACGACCACTTCAGCGCCCAACTCACGAAAGACACTAGGAGCAACTTTGTAGGTCGCTCCGTGTGCGCAGTCGATCACAATTTTCAAACCGGAAAAGCTGGTACCGGTAGGCACACTGCTTTTACAGAATTCGATGTAGCGACCCGAGGCGTCGTTGATACGCGACACCTTGCCAATTTTGCTCGACTCAACCACGGTCATCGGGGTATCGAGCAATTCTTCGATCATCAGCTCCAACTCGTCAGGCAGCTTGGTGCCTTTACCCGAGAAGAACTTGATGCCGTTATCGTCATGCGGGTTATGTGAAGCACTGATCACGATCCCGGCTTCGGCTTGAAACGTGCGCGACAGATAGGCAATTGCGGGCGTCGGCATCGGACCAAGCAGCATCACATCGGCGCCCGCCGACGTCAGACCTGCCTCAAGCGCCGATTCGAACATGTAGCCGGAGATTCGCGTGTCCTTGCCAACCAGCACCTTGCACGCGCCCATCTTGCGAAAGGCCATACCGGCCGCCCAGCCGAGCTTGAGCATGAAGTCCGGAGTGATCGGATATTCACCGACACGGCCACGAATACCGTCAGTACCAAAGTATTTCTTGCTCATAAGTGCTCCATCATTCTTATTCGGCTGATTCCACGGCCGCGAGCATGCGCACCACGTCTACCGTTTCCGCCACATCATGGACGCGCAGGATACGCGCACCTTTCACCGACGCCAGTGCCGCGAGGGCCAGACCGCCATGCAGACGCTCGCCCACGGGGCGATTCAGCGCCTGGCCAATCATGCTTTTGCGCGAGACACCAACCAATAGCGGACGCCCCAGCGCATGCAGGGCTTCCATATGCTTGAACAAGCTTAGATTGTGCTGGAGGGTTTTCGCGAAACCGAAACCGGGATCAAGAATGATCCGCTCTGCAGGAATGCCCACCGCCGCACATTGAGCCATGCGCTCTGCCAGAAACTCTCCCACCTCCCGAGTGACGTCCTGATAGTGCGGATTGTCTTGCATGTCACCCGGCTCGCCGAGCATATGCATCAGGCAGACCGGCAATCCGGTCGCCGCTGCTGCATCCAGCGCGCCATCGCGGCGCAGCGAACGCACATCATTGATCAACCCGGCGCCCAGGCGCGCGGTTTCACGCATCACGGCAGGTGTCGAAGTATCGACCGAGATGATCACATCCAGCTCGCGATTGATCAGCTCCACGATTGGGGCCACGCGCTCCAGCTCTTCCAGCGGCGAAACCGCGCGCGCGCCAGGCCGGGTCGATTCACCGCCGACATCGATCAGCGTCGCCCCAGCAGCCACCATGGCTGCGGCGTGACGCAAGGCCACGTCGAGCTGATTGTACCGGCCGCCATCGGAGAAGGAATCGGGAGTGACATTGAGAATGCCCATGACATGCGTCTGGGCCAAATCAAGAACCCGGTTGCCGCAAGGCAACCGGGTCAGGGACTGTACAGAAGTCATTTCAAACCTTAAACGTCAGCAGCCGGACCGCCGATCGGTGTTTCCGGACGCTCATCCTGAATCACCGGAGGCGGAGGCGTACCCGTGCCACCTGTCCAGTCACGCGGTTCACGTGGCGTACGACCCGCCATGATGTCGTCGATCTGCTCGGCATCAATAGTTTCGTACTTCATCAGCGCATCAGCCATGGCATCCAGCTTGTCACGGTTGTCCGTGAGGATCTGCTTGGCCGTGCCGTAGCACTGATCAATGATGCTGCGCACTTCAGAGTCGATAAGTTTGGCTGTCTCACCGGAGAAGCTGGCATTCTGACCGCCACCACCGCGACCGAGGAACACCTCTCCCTCTTCTTCGGCGTACATCAGCGGACCGAGTTTTTCCGACAGCCCCCACTTGGTCACCATGTTCCGCGCAATCTGACTGGCACGCATGATGTCGTTGGACGCGCCGGTGGTCACACCGTCGAAACCAAGAGTCATTTCTTCGGCGATACGCCCACCGTACAGCGAGCAGATCTGGCTGATCAGCGCACGCTTGGACAGGCTGTAGCGATCCTCTTCCGGCAGGAACATGGTCACACCCAGCGCACGACCACGTGGAATGATCGAAACCTTGTAGACAGGATCATGCTCAGGCACAACGCGCCCAACGATCGCATGGCCCGCTTCGTGATAAGCGGTGTTCTGTTTCTCTTTCTCGGACATGACCATGGATTTGCGCTCGGCGCCCATCATGATCTTGTCTTTGGCCAGCTCGAATTCTTTCATTTCGACGATGCGCTTGCCGCTACGTGCAGCGAACAGCGACGCTTCGTTGACCAGGTTAGCCAGATCCGCACCGGAGAAGCCCGGGGTACCGCGCGCGATAACGGCCGGAGCCACATCATCACCCATTGGCACTTTACGCATGTGAACCTTGAGGATCTGCTCGCGACCGCGGATATCCGGCAAACCGACAACGACCTGACGGTCGAAACGGCCCGGACGCAGCAGCGCAGGGTCGAGCACGTCGGGACGGTTGGTCGCTGCAATCACAATGATGCCGTCATTCATTTCGAAGCCGTCCATCTCTACCAGCAACTGGTTGAGGGTCTGCTCACGCTCGTCGTGACCGCCGCCCATGCCGGCGCCACGGTGGCGACCGACGGCGTCGATTTCGTCAATGAAGATGATGCACGGCGCGTGCTTCTTGGCCTGCTCGAACATGTCGCGAACGCGGCTTGCACCGACACCCACAAACATTTCAACGAAGTCGGAACCGGAGATAGTGAAGAACGGCACTTTCGCTTCGCCGGCAATCGCCTTGGCCAGCAAGGTTTTACCGGTACCCGGAGGGCCGACCATCAACACGCCGCGAGGAATACGACCGCCGAGGCGCTGGAACTTGCCCGGATCACGCAGGAACTCAACCAGCTCACCAACTTCTTCCTTGGCTTCGTCGCAACCAGCAACGTCAGCCAGCGTGGTCTTCACCTGATCTTCGGAGAGCAGGCGTGCCTTGCTCTTGCCAAAGCTCATCGGTCCACCCTTGCCGCCGGCACCACCCTGCATCTGGCGCATGAAGAACATGAACACCGCGATGATCACCAGGATCGGGAAGCTGGCCACCAGAAGTTGGGTCCAGATGCTTTGCTGCTCAGGCTGCTTGCCTTCAACCACAACGTGATTGTCGACCAGATCGCCGATCAGGCCATTGTCCTGGATCGCCGGACGAATGGTCTTGAAGCTGTCGCCATCGTTGCGCTTGCCGGTAATCACATAGCCGTCAACGGCTACGCGCTCGACCTTGCCATCCTTGACCTGCTGGATGAAGTCGGAATAGTTGAGGGTCTGCGGCTCGTTAGGGCTGGAGAAGTTGTTCATCACCGTCACGAGGACTGCCGCGATGATCAACCACAGGATCAGATTCTTTGCCATATCGTTCAATTAACTACCCTCTGAAGCAAGCTCCGCTACTGGCGCGCGCTTCGCATGATATTCACCGGCCTAACTTACTACATTACCTACAACTCTTGCAGGCGCCGTCTGTAACCCTTTGTGAAACACTTTCTACACAATATTCGCTTATGCACGCGGGGCAAAATACGAAAAACCTATCACCCTGCCAAAAAACCTCGTTTTACTCATTACCTCCGCGGTAGCCCCAAGCCAGCATGTATTGCTCGCGGGAGCTGCCACGGGAAGAGTCCGGCTTGATCATCTGGATCTTGTCGAACTTTTTCCGAGCATCCTTCAGGTAGACATCAAAACCTTCGCCCTGAAAAATCTTGATCACGAAATTACCACCCGGCTTGAGTATCCGCTCTGCCAGATCAAGCGCCAGCTCGCAAAGGAACATGGCTTTGGGCATGTCCACTTCAGGCGTACCACTCATATTGGGGGCCATATCGGAAATCACAAGGTCCACCTGTGAATTACCCACGGCTTCAAGGATTCGCGCGAGCACTTCGTCCTCGGTGAAGTCACCTTGAATGAAGGTCACGTCCGGAATGCTGTCCATTTCCAGGATGTCCGAAGCGATCAGTCGCCCCTGACCACCGATCAGCCGGCTGGTGACCTGTGACCAGCCGCCAGGCGCCGCGCCCAGGTCGACAACGCTCATGCCGGAGCGGATCAGCTTGTATTTCTCCTGGATCTCCAGAAGCTTGTAACTCGCACGCGAGCGGTAGCCATCCTTCTGCGCCTGCTTCACATAAGGATCGTTGACATGTCGTTTCAGCCAACCAAGGCTTGTCTTGGAACGCGCCATTGGGCACCTCGATAATAAGGGTCGTGATTAATTGGGCGGATCCACGAACCCTCGGGTAAAATGGCCGCCATTTTACAGAATCCAGACGAAAGGGTCAGATTATGCCGCTCACTCCAGAGCAGAAGAAACAGTACAAATCCATTGGTCACCACCTGAAACCGGTTTTGACGGTGGCGGACAACGGTCTGACTGAGGGTGTATTAGCCGAACTTGAACGCGCCTTGGCGGATCACGAGTTGATCAAGATCAAGCTCAACATCCTCGACCGCGAGTCGCGCCTGGCGCACATTGCAGAGTTGTGCAAGGTCGGCAAGGCTGATCTGGTACAGGTCATCGGCAAGATGGCGCTGGTTTATCGCAAGAACTTCAGCGTCAACAAGCAGCTGTCGAACGTTCATCGCTTCAAGTGATGACAAGGGTCAAGGGTGTGCTTCGCGCACCCTGCCACTCCATCCCGGCAGCGGCTGCAACACCAGCACCAGTCCAGAGAAGCCTAACAGCAGAAAACTGAATGCCTGCCAGCGCTGCGCTTGCGGCCAGCCGACATGCACGGCGACAAACATCGCACACGCATACAGTGCCATCAGCAGCACCTGCCCGCGAAAATCCCGCCACAGACTGGCAAGGCCCTCGGCCCGTACCAGCACCAAAGCCTGAAAAATCACGCAGGCAGCGGCAAAAATCACCAGCGACACTTCGAACGCATCGGCAATCTCATCGATCAGCAACGGTGCCAGACCAATCTTGCCCAGCACCGGTCGCAAACCGAGATGAATCAGCCAAAAGCCGCCGACCCACAACATCTGGGTCAGCTGCCAAAGCATGGCGCCCGCACGTAACGGGCGCCTGCCTTCAGATGTGACGGACTTCGACAATCTCGTACTCGATAACACCACTCGGCGTTTTCACGGCAACCACGTCACCCTCTTCCTTGCCGATCAAGGCACGGGCCAAGGGCGAGCCGACCGAAATCTTACCGAGTTTGAAGTCAGCCTCATCCTCACCCACGATGTGGTAAGCGACGCTTTCATCCGTCTCGACGTTGGCGATTTCGACGGTGGTACCGAAGATCACTTTGCCGGTGTGCGGAATGGTCGTGACATCAATGATGACCTGATTCTGGATCCGGCCTTCGATATCGCGGATCCGCGCCTCGACCATGCCCTGCTGTTCGCGGGCGGCATGGTATTCGGCGTTTTCCTTCAGATCACCCAGCTCGCGAGCCGTGCCGATGTCCTGGCTGAGCTTCGGACGAACGACCTTGGTCAGGTGAGCGTGTTCTTCTTCCAGGGCTTTTGCACCCTGGACGGTCATTGGGTACTTGATCATGCCTTCAATCCTGCGTGTAGATCCTGCAAGCGGCGTACGGTCTTCTCGGGACCGAACTTCAGCGCTTCACAGATAGCCTCGCCCGCAGCAATGGTGGTGGTGCAGTAGATCTTGTGCTGCAGGGCATTGCGACGAATGGAGTAGGAATCAGCGATCGACTGACGACCTTCGGTGGTGTTGATGATCAGGGTGACTTCGTCATTCTTGATCATGTCGACCACGTGCGGACGACCCTCGGTCACCTTGTTCACGCGGCGCACTTTCAGGCCTGCGGCTTCGATCAGCTTGGCAGTACCGGCAGTGGCGACCACTTCGAAGCCCAAGTTGATCAGATCACGGGCCACGCCTGCAACCAGCGGCTTGTCATCGTCACGCACGCTGATGAACGCGGTACCGCCGGTCGGCAGCACTTCGCTGGCGCCCATCTGGGCCTTGGCGAATGCTTCACCGAAGGTGTCGCCGACGCCCATCACTTCACCGGTGGACTTCATCTCTGGGCCGAGGATCGGGTCAACACCAGGGAATTTGGCGAACGGGAACACCGCCTCTTTCACGCTGTAGAAGTTCGGGATGATTTCCTTGGTGAAGCCGATTTCTTTCAGAGTCTTACCGGCCATGACGCGAGCCGCGATCATTGCCAGGGAGACACCGATGCACTTGGACACGAACGGCACGGTACGCGAAGCGCGCGGGTTGACTTCGATGACGTAGATGTCTTCGCCCTGCAGCGCCAGTTGCACGTTCATCAGGCCGACAACGCCCAGTTCCAGGGCCATTTTCTTGACCTGTTCGCGCATCTCGTCCTGAATGTGCGCCGGCAGCGAGTAAGGCGGCAGCGAGCACGCGGAGTCACCGGAGTGAACGCCCGCCTGTTCGATGTGCTGCATGATCGCGCCGATCACCACGTCTTTGCCGTCGCAGACCGCATCCACGTCCATCTCGATGGCGCAGTTGAGGAAGTGATCGAGCAGCACCGGGCTGTCGTTGGACACTTGCACCGCGTCACGCAGGTAACGCTTGAGCTCGTCTTCCTTGTACACGATTTCCATCGCGCGGCCGCCCAGTACGTAGGACGGGCGCACCACCAGCGGATAACCGATTTTCGCGGCAGCGCGAACGGCTTCGTCTTCGCTGCGCACGGTGGCGTTTGGCGGCTGACGCAGGTTCAGGCGCTCAACCATTTGCTGGAAGCGCTCACGGTCTTCGGCACGGTCGATGGCGTCAGGGCTGGTACCGATGATCGGCACGCCAGCGGCTTCCAGGGCACGCGCCAGCTTCAGTGGCGTCTGGCCGCCGTACTGGACGATCACGCCTTTCGGCTTCTCGACGCGGCAGATTTCCAGTACGTCTTCCAGGGTTACCGGCTCGAAGTACAGACGGTCGGACGTGTCGTAGTCGGTGGAAACGGTTTCCGGGTTGCAGTTGACCATGATGGTTTCATAGCCGTCTTCGCGCAGTGCGAGGGCGGCGTGTACGCAGCAATAGTCGAACTCGATGCCCTGGCCGATACGGTTCGGACCACCACCCAGAATCATGATCTTGTCGCGACCGGACGGCGCGGCTTCGCACTCTTCCTCGTACGTCGAGTAGAGGTAAGCGGTGTCGGTGGCGAACTCGGCGGCACAGGTGTCAACGCGCTTGTAGACCGGGAACACTTCCAGTTTTTGACGGTGCGTACGCAGGTTCTTCTCGGTCACACCCAGCAGTTTGGCCAGACGCTGATCGGAGAAGCCTTTGCGCTTGAGCTTGAACATCAGGTCGCGGTCGATAGCGGACAGACCGAGGGTCTTGACCTTCTCTTCTTCCTTGATCAGATCTTCGATCTGCACCAGGAACCACGGGTCGATCATGTTCATGCCGAAAATGTCTTCGACGGTCATGCCGGCGCGGAATGCGTCCGCTACGTACCAGATACGCTCGGCGCCCGGCACGGTCAGCTCGCGCTTGAGGATGCTCATGCTTTCCGGGTTGCTCAGGTCTAGCTTCTCGTCCAGCCCGCAAACACCGACTTCCAGACCGCGCAGGGCTTTCTGCAGGGATTCCTGGAAGGTGCGGCCGATGGCCATGACTTCACCGACCGACTTCATTTGCGTGGTCAGGCGCGCGTCAGCCTTGGCGAATTTCTCGAAGGCGAAACGTGGCAGCTTGGTCACAACGTAGTCGATCGACGGTTCGAAGGACGCCGGGGTCTTGCCGCCGGTGATGTCGTTGGACAGTTCGTCGAGGGTGTAGCCCACAGCCAGTTTGGCCGCGACTTTGGCAATCGGGAAACCGGTGGCTTTCGAAGCCAGTGCCGAGGAACGCGATACGCGCGGGTTCATCTCGATCACGACCATGCGGCCAGTGTCCGGGCAGATACCGAATTGCACGTTGGAGCCGCCGGTCTCGACGCCGATCTCGCGCAGTACCGCCAGCGAGGCGTTACGCAGGATCTGGTATTCCTTGTCGGTCAGGGTCTGTGCCGGAGCAACGGTAATCGAGTCACCGGTATGCACGCCCATCGGGTCGAAGTTCTCGATCGAGCAGACGATGATGCAGTTGTCCTTTTTGTCGCGGACAACTTCCATTTCATATTCTTTCCAGCCGATCAGCGATTCGTCGATCAGCAGCTCTTTGGTCGGCGACAGGTCCAGACCGCGGGCGCAGATTTCTTCGAACTCTTCACGGTTGTAGGCGATACCGCCACCGGTGCCACCCATGGTGAAGGACGGACGGATGATGCACGGGAAGCCCAGACGCTCGAGGACGGCGTTGGCTTCTTCCATGCTGTGGGCGATACCGGAACGCGGGCATTCCAGACCGATGGATTTCATGGCCTTGTCGAAACGCGAACGGTCTTCAGCCTTGTCGATGGTGTCGGCGTTGGCACCGATCATTTCCACGCCGAACTTTTCCAGAACGCCTTCGCGCTCCAGATCCAGGGCGCAGTTCAGTGCAGTCTGGCCGCCCATGGTTGGCAGCACCGCGTCCGGGCGCTCTTTTTCGATGATCTTGGCCACGGTCTGCCACTTGATCGGCTCGATGTACGTGGCGTCGGCCATGTCCGGGTCGGTCATGATGGTGGCCGGGTTGGAGTTCACCAGGATGACGCGGTAACCCTCTTCGCGCAGGGCTTTGCAGGCCTGGGCGCCGGAGTAGTCGAATTCGCAGGCCTGGCCGATAACGATCGGGCCAGCGCCGAGAATCAGGATGCTTTTAATGTCTGTACGTTTTGGCATGGGTTTGTCACTCAAATCCGCAGGTCAGTCGGCAAGCCGTCTTGATCGATTTCTGAAGCCCTGAGGGGCGCCACCGGGGTCGGGGCCGCCCTCGAGGGCTTCTCGCTACAGTCTCAAGGCGAACGCTTAGCGTCGCTTGGCCATCTCGTTGATGAAGCGGTCGAACAGGGGCGCCACATCGTTCGGGCCCGGGCTCGCTTCAGGGTGGCCCTGGAAGCTGAACGCGCTCTTGTCGGTGCGCTCGATGCCTTGCAGGGTGCCGTCGAACAGCGATTTGTGGATCGCACGCACGTTGGCCGGCAGGGTCGCTTCGTCAACCGCGAAACCGTGGTTCTGGCTGGTGATCATCACGACGCCAGTGTCCAGATCCTGTACCGGGTGGTTGGCACCGTGGTGGCCATGGCCCATTTTCAGGGTCTTGGCGCCGGAGGCCAGAGCCAGCAGCTGGTGACCGAGGCAGATACCGAAGACCGGAATTTCGGTTACCAGCACTTCCTTGATCGCCTTGATCGCGTAGTCGCATGGCTCCGGATCACCAGGGCCGTTGGACAGGAACACGCCGTCCGGCTTGAGTGCCAGCACGTCGGCTGCCGGGGTTTGCGCCGGCACCACGGTCACGCGGCAGCCGCGCTCGACCAGCATGCGCAGGATGTTCAGTTTGACGCCATAGTCGTAGGCAACCACGTGGTACGGCAGCTCGGACGCCTCGATGGTCGCGTGGCTGTCGGTCTTCAGATCCCAGACAGTGGAGCGCCATTCGTACTTTTCCTTGGTGCTGACGACTTTCGCCAGATCCATGCCCTTCAGGCCCGGGAAACCCTGCGCGGCGGCAATTGCAGCTTCTTCGGAGATGTTGTCGCCGGCCATGATGCAGCCGTTCTGTGCGCCTTTTTCACGCAGGATGCGGGTCAGGCGGCGGGTGTCGATACCGGCGATTGCCACAACGTTGTTGGCTTTCAGGTAGTCGGACAGGGACATCGTGTTACGCCAGTTGCTCGCTACCAGCGGCAGGTCACGGATAACCAGACCAGCGGACCATACGCGGTCGGACTCGGCATCTTCCGGCGTGGTGCCAGTGTTGCCGATGTGCGGGTAAGTCAGGGTAACGATCTGTTGGGCGTAGGAAGGATCGGTAAGGATTTCCTGATAGCCGGTCATTGCGGTGTTGAACACCACCTCACCAACGGTTTGACCGTCGGCTCCAATGGCTTCGCCGCGAAAAATGCTGCCATCAGCAAGGGCGAGTATGGCTGGCTTAGTCAAGAAGACCTCCCGTAAATAAAGCATGAAAGGGCAATCGCAGGTTGTAAAAAAGCGGAGTGACGTATGGACACGTCACCCCGCTTCTTCACTGAATTATTCTGCGCGCTTTTAGTGGACACACTAAAGCTGTAGCTTACAGAAAAAGGCTTTTTTGGTCCACCGCTAAAGAGCCTAAAAGGCCGGAGAATGCGACAGGGCGTCGCGCGATGCAGAAAACCAGCGCAAACCGGGCGTCTGCGCTGGGTAAAACCGTCAATCAATGCAGGTCGAGCACGTCCTGCATGTCGTACAGACCCGGCTCGCGGCCATCCAGCCACAACGCCGCACGCACCGCACCCTTGGCGAAGGTCATGCGACTGGAAGCCTTGTGCGTAATCTCCAGGCGCTCGCCTTCGCAGGCAAACAGCACGGTGTGATCGCCGACCACATCACCACCGCGAACGGTGGCGAAACCAATGGTTTCCCGCTCGCGCGCACCGGTGTGACCTTCACGACCATAGACCGCGACTTTCTGCAGATCACGATCCAGCGCACCGGCAATCACTTCACCCATGCGCAGCGCCGTGCCCGAAGGCGCGTCAATCTTGTGCCGGTGATGCGCTTCGATGATTTCGATGTCGGCATCGTCGCCCAACACCCGAGCGGTCATTTCGAGCAGCTTCAGCGACAGGTTGACCCCGACGCTGAAGTTGGCCGCAAACACGATCGGAATATCCTTGCCCGCCTCGGCCAGCAGTTGCTTCTGCGCAGCGTCGAGCCCGGTGGTGCCGATGACCATGGCCTTTCCGGCCTTGCGACAGAACGCGAGGTTTTTCAACATCACTTCCGGCAGGGTGAAGTCGATCAGCACATCGAACTCTTCAGCCACCGATTCGAGATTGCCGGACAACGGCACACCGATGCGACCCAGCGAAGCCAGCTCACCGGCATCCACCCCGATCAGCGTACTGCCGGGACGAACGATCGCCGCGGTCAGGCCGGTCAGCGGCGCGCGCTGTTGCACGGCCTCGACCAGAATCTTGCCCATGCGCCCGGCGGCGCCCATCACAGCTATACGTCGCATGCCGACTCCTTACAGATCGCCGAAGAAGCGCTTCACGCCATCGAACCAACCGGTGGTTTTTGGCGAGTGACTGTTGTCATCCGCCAGCGAGCTGCGGAATTCTTCGAGCAATTCGCGCTGACGACGATTCAGATTGACCGGGGTCTCGACCGCTACGCGACACATCAAGTCGCCCGCACCACCGCCCCGCACCGGCGCCACGCCTTTGCCACGCACGCGGAACTGCTTGCCGGTCTGTGTACCTTCAGGGATTTTCAGTTTGACGCGACCGTCGAGGGTCGGGATTTCCAGTTCGCCGCCGAGCGCCGCATCAACAAAGCTGATCGGCACTTCGCAGAACAGGTGTTTGCCATCGCGCTGGAAGATGTCGTGCTCGCGCACGTTGATCACCACGTACAGGTCGCCAGTCGGGCCGCCCTGGGTGCCTGCCTCGCCTTCGCCGGACAGACGAATGCGGTCGCCGGTATCAACACCCGCCGGCACTTTGACCGACAGTGTTTTGTACTCTTCGACGCGACCGTCGCCGTGGCAGGAATCGCACGGATCGGAAATGATCTTGCCCTGGCCATGGCAGCGCGGGCAGGTCTGCTGCACCGAGAAGAAGCCCTGCTGCATGCGCACCTGACCGATGCCGCCGCAGGTCGGACAGGTCGATGGCGACGAGCCTTTCTTCGCGCCGGAACCATCGCATGGCTTGCAATTGACCAGCGTCGGAACGCGGATATTCACGGTAGTGCCGCGTACCGCTTCTTCCAGATTCAGCTCCAGGGTGTAGCGCAAATCGCTACCGCGCTGGGCGCCGCCACGGGAACCGCCGCGACCGCCACCGAAGAAGTCACTGAAAACATCACCAAAGATGTCAGAGAAATTCTGCCCGCCGAAACCGGCACCACCGCCACCCATGCTTGGATCGACGCCAGCATGACCGTACTGGTCGTAGGCCGCGCGCTTGCTCGAATCGGACAATACTTCGTAGGCCTCGTTGGCCTCTTTGAACAGTTCTTCCGACGCTTTGTCATCGGGATTACGGTCCGGGTGGTGCTTCATCGCCAGGCGACGATAGGCCTTTTTCAGGTCTGCATCGCTTGAACCACGCTCTACACCCAATACTTCGTAATAGTCACGCTTTGCCATAAGTCTTTGCACTCTTGAGGACGTTCGGCAAACCCCTCCTGAGGATGGCCAAACTCGTTGAGCCCCAATACAGGCCCGGACCCAACTCACGTCAATTCAACGATCCTGGTCTTTGTTTCTTGTGGTACTTGCGGCACGAAAAGCAGGAGCATTCCCGGCCATACCAACAGCACGCAAGGCTTGTCGCATGCTGTAAAAATTCACGTATTCCAGATACGCCAACGCGGGAGCAAGCTCCCGCGCGGCGACATCCTACCAGTCACCGCCGCAAGGCAGTCAACCGGCCGACCAACAACTTACTTGTGGTCTTTGACTTCTTCGAACTCGGCATCGACAACATCGTCAGCCTTTTCAGCTTTCTCGTCGTGCGGTGCCGCGCCTTCAGCAGGCTGAGCCTGTTCGGCGTACATCTTCTGGGCAACCGGAGCCGAGACTTTCGACAGCTCTTCGATCTTCGCTTCGATGGCAGCCTTGTCGTCGCCTTTCACAGCGGCTTCCAGTGCAACCACGGCAGCTTCGATCGCGGTCTTCTCTTCAGCGCTGACCTTGTCGCCCGCTTCGGTGACCATTTTGCGAGTCGAGTGAACCAGTGCATCACCCTTGTTACGGGATTCAGCCAGTTCAGCGAACTTGCGGTCTTCCTCGGCGTTCAGCTCGGCGTCGCGAACCATCTTCTGAATTTCTTCATCCGACAGACCGGAGTTGGCCTTGATGGTGATCTTCTGCTCTTTACCGGTCGCCTTGTCTTTCGCGCCAACGTGCAGGATGCCGTTTGCGTCGATGTCGAAGGTCACTTCGATCTGCGGCACGCCACGTGGAGCTGGTGGTATGTCGGCCAGGTCGAATTTGCCCAGCGACTTGTTCTGCGCAGCTTGCTTACGCTCACCTTGCAGGACGTGAATGGTCACGGCGCCCTGGTTGTCGTCGGCAGTCGAGAACACTTGCGATTTCTTGGTAGGAATCGTGGTGTTTTTCTCGATCAGCGCGGTCATCACGCCCCCCATGGTTTCGATACCCAGGGTCAGCGGGCTGACGTCGAGCAGCAGAACGTCTTTCACGTCACCGGCCAGAACGGCGCCCTGAATCGCAGCACCCATGGCAACCGCTTCGTCCGGGTTCACGTCTTTACGTGCTTCTTTACCGAAGAAATCGGTCACCAGCTTCTGTACCAGCGGCATACGGGTCTGACCGCCGACCAGAATCACGTCGTTGATCGCGCCAACGTCGATACCGGCGTCTTTCATGGCGATGCGGCAAGGTTCGATGGTGCGCTGAACCAGGTCTTCAACCAGTGCTTCGAGCTTGGCACGCGAAATCTTCACGTTCAGGTGCTTAGGACCGGTGGCGTCTGCAGTGATGTACGGCAGGTTGACGTCGGTCGACTGCGCGGACGACAGCTCGATCTTGGCTTTCTCAGCGGCTTCTTTCAGGCGCTGCATGGCCAGCGGGTCACCTTTGAGGTTCATGCCGCTTTCTTTCTTGAATTCGTCAACGAGGTAGTCGATCAGACGAATGTCGAAGTCTTCACCGCCGAGGAAGGTGTCACCGTTGGTGGCCAACACTTCAAACTGGTGCTCGCCGTCAACTTCAGCGATCTCGATCACGGAAACGTCGAAAGTACCGCCACCCAGGTCATAAACGATCACGGTGTGATCGCCCTTGGCCTTGTCCATACCGTAAGCCAGAGCAGCCGCGGTTGGTTCGTTGATGATACGTTTAACGTCCAGACCGGCGATGCGGCCGGCGTCTTTGGTCGCCTGACGCTGGCTGTCGTTGAAGTAGGCCGGAACGGTGATCACCGCTTCGGTCACAGGCTCGCCGAGGTAGTCTTCGGCGGTCTTCTTCATCTTCTTCAGGATTTCAGCCGAGATTTGTGGCGGCGCCATTTTCTGGCCGTTCACTTCAACCCAGGCGTCGCCGTTGTCAGCCTTGGCGATTTTGTACGGGACCATCTTGATGTCTTTCTGTACGACTTCTTCGTCGAACTTGCGACCGATCAGACGTTTCACCGCGTACAGGGTGTTGTGCGGGTTGGTCACTGCCTGACGCTTGGCCGACTGACCAACGAGGATTTCACCATCGTTGGCGTAAGCGATGATCGACGGCGTGGTACGCGCGCCTTCGGCGTTTTCGATAACTTTGGCTACGCCGTTTTCCAGCACGGAGACGCAGGAGTTGGTAGTCCCCAGGTCGATACCGATAATTTTGCCCATGTTCACTCTCCCGAAACTTTGGATTTTGTTGCCGCAGCAGTGGTGGCTAACTGCGGTAATACTTAAACGCTTGACTTCTAAATGGGGGCCTTGCGGCTAATTTCAAGCCTTCTCGTCAATCGAAGGCGAAATTGGCGCCGGCGCCTTGCTGACCACAACCATGGCCGGACGCAACAGGCGACCGTTGAGCTGGTAGCCCTTCTGGAACACCTTCAGAACGCTGTTCGGTTCGACGTCGGCGCTTTCCTGCATGGCCATCGCCTGGTGATGAACGGCGTTGAACGGTTCGCCATGCGGATCGATCGCTTCAAGCTGATAACGCTTGAGGGTGTCGTGGAACATTTTCAGGGTCAGCTCGATGCCTTCGCGCATCGGACGGATGCTTTCGTCGTCCGGGCTCGACAACTCGAGGCCGCGCTCCAGGCTGTCGACGATCGGCAGCAAGTCACCGGCGAATTTTTCCAGCGCAAACTTGTGCGCCTTCTCGACATCCTGCTCGGCACGACGGCGGACGTTCTGCAGATCGGCAGCTACGCGCAGCGACTGATCCTGCGCGGCGGCCAACTGCTCTTCGAGCACTTGTACACGGGTCGCCAGGTCGTCACCCGAAGTTTCGGGCGCCTGATTGGCTTCTGGATTTTGCGTATCTACTGTCTGTTCGTCAGCCATAGAATTCTCCTTTCAATTACGTCCGCGAGCTGTACTCGCGCTTCTGCCCCGATATATGGGGCCGCAAAATCAGGCTTCAAGGGCCTGCAATGATTAACCCTACAAAAAAGTGCTGCATTGTCATTCCCGCTCGGACTAAGCATTTGATCGGATCAAGCAAATCGAGCTAAGCGAGGGCATTGTCAGCCTGAAACAAAACACTGTATAAATAACCAGACCTAAAGCCTGGGAGCGGCCTTTATGCTGGTGCACCTGTCCGTACATAACTACGCCATCGTTGAACATCTCGATCTCGAACTCGATCGCGGGATGAGCGTGATCACAGGGGAAACCGGCGCCGGCAAGTCGATCATGCTCGACGCATTGGGCCTGACCCTGGGCGATCGCGCCGACAGCGGTGTGGTCCGCCCGGGCGCCGACAAGGCCGACATTCTGGCCACCTTCGATCTGGTCGACATCCCTGAAGCCCATGCCTGGCTGGCCGAACGCGACCTGGAAAATGACGGCCCGTGCATCCTGCGTCGGGTGATCACCGCCGAAGGCCGTTCGCGCGGCTATATCAATGGCACACCCTGCCCGCTCGGTGATCTCAAGGCCCTCGGCGAACTGCTGATCGATATCCACAGCCAGCACGAACACCAGTCCCTGCTGAAAACCGACACTCACCGGCGCCTGCTCGACGAATATGCCGGCGCTACCGATCTGGCCCGTCAGGTGCAACTCGCCGCGCAGCGCTGGCGCCAGACCCGCCAGGAACTGGAGCGCCTCTCCAACTCGGGTGACGAGCAACGCGCGCGTCACCAATTGCTCAGCTACCAGCTTGAAGAACTGGAAAACCTCGGCCTCGGCGACAACGAGCTGGAACAGCTGGAGCAGGAACACAAGAATCTGACCAATGCCGAAACCCTGCTCGGCATCTGCCGACAGGTGGTCGAGCAGTGCAGCGAAAGCGATTCCGGCAACGTACTGAATGCACTGACCGCCAGCCTCAACCGCCTGTCGAGCGTGAACAACTCGGTTGGTGCACTGGGCGAAGCCAGCAGCTTGCTGACCAGCGCGCAGATCCAGGTCGAAGAAGCCGTCGGCGAGCTCAATCGCTTCCTCGACAACTTCGATGCCGATCCGGCGCGCCTGCAATATCTGGAAGAGCGCCTCGACGCGATTTACACCCTGGCCCGCAAACACCGGATCCAGCCAACCGAAGTCGCCGAGATGCAGCAGAAGTTGCTCGATGAAATCGAGACATTGAATGCCAACGACGAATCCATCGAACGCCTGGGTGATGAACTGGCCTCTTATGCCCGCCATTATCAAGAGAAGGCCCGGGAGCTGAGCGACTTGCGCCATCAAGCCGCCAGCAGCCTCGCCAGCGCCGTGGAGCAAGAGATCCAGCGTCTGGGCATGCCGGGCGGACGCTTCACCATCGAGCTGCGCGCCAACACCAGCGACGAACTACAGCCTAACGGCCTGGAACAAGTCGAACTGCTGGTCAGCGCCAACCCCGGCCAGCCGCTCAAAGCGCTGGCCAAAGTAGCCTCCGGCGGCGAGCTGTCGCGGATCAGTCTGGCGATTCAGGTGATTACCGCGCAGACTTCACGGGTACCAACCCTGGTATTCGACGAAGTGGACGTGGGGATCGGCGGGCCGACAGCGGAGATTGTCGGCCAATTGTTGCGACGTCTTGGCGATCGTGGGCAGGTACTGACCGTGACGCACTTGCCGCAAGTGGCGGCGCAGGGTCATCAGCATTTATTTGTGCACAAGGTTCGCGGTGAACAGGCTACCCACACCGCCGTGTCCAAACTGAGCAAGAACGACCGGATAGAGGAAGTAGCGCGAATGCTGGGCGGCATCGACTTGACCAAAGAGTCCTTGGCTCACGCGAAAAAAATGGTGGTCACGGCAAAAGTTTAAGAACGGCAGAAAGCACGAAGGCGACCCTTGGGTCGCCTTCGTTCGTTTCGCGAACCTGAAATTCGCGCGACATGCTTACTTTTTCTTGCGTACGTACAGCACCAGATTGTGATCTACCAGATCAACACCGTGCTCCTCGGCAATTGCCTTCTGGAGCTTTTCGATTTCCGGACTGACGAATTCGACGACTTCACCGGTTTCCACGTTGACCATATGGTCGTGGTGGCCACCGTCGGCCAATTCGAATACCGCGTGGCCACCGTCGAAGTTGTGACGGACCACGAGGCCAGCAGCTTCGAACTGGGTCAGAACACGGTAAACCGTGGCCAGACCGACGTCCTCGCCCGCTTCCATCAACGCCTTGTAGACGTCCTCGGCACTCATGTGACGCTGCTCGGTAGAGTCGAGCATTTGCAGGATCTTGACCCGTGGCAGGGTCACTTTGAGGCCGGCTTTGCGTAGTTCGCTATTTTCAACCATGGTCAGCTTTCTCGCGATGCTGCTTCGCAGCTTCTCTTAATGCGGGTATGATCGGCGTTTACGTTGTCCCAGCCAAGATAGTGGAAGTCGCCCACCGATGCAAAACACCAAGCTCTTGCTAACCAGTTTCACCTTTGTGGGACTGCTCGCACTCGCCGGTTGTTCATTCCCCGGGGTTTACAAAATCGACATCCAGCAGGGCAATGTCGTCACGCAGGACATGATAGACCAGTTACGCCCGGGAATGACCCGTCGGCAAGTACGGTTTATCATGGGTAACCCTCTGCTGACCGACACGTTCCATGCCGATCGCTGGGATTATCTGTACAGCCTGCAACCTGGTGGCGGTGAACGCCAGCAGGAGCGCGTGAGTGTCAACTTCAACTCCAACGACCAGCTTGTCAGCCTGTCCGGTGACTTCATGCCGGGCGTAAGCCGTGACGAAGCCATTCTCGGCAAGGACAGTGGCACTAGCGTGACCGCCCCTGCTGAAAACGCCGAGAAGCCGAAGCCGGAGCAACCTGCGAAACCAGGTTCTCTGCTGGATTCGATCCAGAAGGACGTGGACGGTGTTGAAACCGTTCCGGTTCCGACGCCTGAGCCGCTGGACACCTCCCCGCAGTAATGCGCGAGGCAATAAAAAACCCGGATTTTCCGGGTTTTTTATTGCCTGCGATCTGGGCAGACTACTGATTTCGCGCTTTCGCCTCGGCAGCCTTGGCCGCCCGCAGGCGTCGAACTTCTTTCGGATCCGCCAGCAACGGCCGGTAGATCTCGATGCGCTCCCCCGCCTGAATCAAGCGAGCCCGTGGATCAGCCACCACCTTGCCGAAGA
Source organism: Pseudomonas sp. m6p (assembly GCF_055760375.1). Lineage (NCBI taxonomy): Bacteria > Pseudomonadati > Pseudomonadota > Gammaproteobacteria > Pseudomonadales > Pseudomonadaceae > Pseudomonas > Pseudomonas sp. m6p. Next base: position 58,974 of record NZ_CM147084.1, on the reverse strand, counting down.
TCCCCAGCGGACAATCACTCAGATCCAGTTCCGGGAATTCATCGCCAATACCTGACTTGAGCACCGCCTCTCGCACTGTCGTCCCTTCCGGGACGCGCAAAGTGCGCAGAAGCTGACGATCCACGGCGGCATACACCACTTCAATCTCGATCACCGGATCAACCATGCATCTGCTTGGCACGCTGACAGAACGCATCCACCAACGTATTCGCCGCCTGATTGAATAGCGGGCCGAGCGTCGCGCGCACCAGCGGGCCGGCGTAGTCAAAAGACAGGTCAAGACTGATCTTGCAGGCCTTCTCGTTCAATGCCTTGAAGACCCAGACACCATGCAGCTGGTTGAACGGGCCTTCTTCCAGGTTCATCTCGATCGATTGCCCCGGCACCAGTGTATTGCGCGTGACGAAGTGCTGACTGAGACCGCCCTTGGCCACGCCAACGCTGGCGCGCATGTGCTCGGGCGAGCTTTCCAGCACTTCGGCGGACGAGCACCATGGCAAGAATTCCGGGTAACGCGCGACGTCGTTGACCAGGTCGTAGAGGAATTGCGCCGGGTAGGGCAGCAACGCCGAACGTTGAATATGTGTCGTCATGTAAGCGTTACTTCCAGAGCTGAGCGGCAAACACTACAAGAATGCCGATAGGCGCCACGTAGCGCATCAAGAACAAGGACAGGGCAAACAGCGCCGGGTTACGAATCGACAACTCCTCCCGCACCGCATCACGCCCCATCACCCAACCGGCAAACAGCACGAAGCACAGGCCACCGAGCGGCAACATGATCCGCGAGGTGAAGAAATCGATCACGCCGAAGAAGTCCAGACCGCCCGCCGCACCCCATTGGTAGAGATGGAACAGCCCGCCTTCGTTCACGAAAAATTTGGCTTCCTTCCAGATATTGAAAGAGAAAACCGTACCCAGACCGACGAACCAGCAGATGAACGCCAGCCAGAAAGTCACCCAGCCACGGCTGATTTTCGTGCGTTCAACCAGATAGGCAACCATCGGTTCAAGCAAGGAAATCGCCGAGCTCCAGGCGGCAATCGCCACCAGCACAAAGAACACCACGCCCATCAACTGGCCGAAAACCACGTTACCGAAGGCAAATGGCAGACTGACGAACATCAGGCCCGGGCCTTCGCTAGGGTTCAAGCCGCCAGCAAACACAATCGGAAACAATGCCAGACCGGCCACCAGCGACACGAAGGTGTCGAGCAGTGCCACACCGACCACGGTGCCGGACAACGAGGCTTCCTTGGTCATGTACGCGCCGTAGATCATGATCGAACCGACGCCCACGCTCAGGGAAAAGAATGCGTGCCCCATGGCGGGCAGCAAGCCGTCGAGGACTTTTTCCGGATGGAAGTCGAACATGAAATGCACGCCTTCCATGAAATGCCCGGTAGTCATGCTGTAACCCAGCAATACCAACACCATGACGAACAGCAGCGGCATCATGATCCGCAGGCTGCGCTCCAGCCCGGCAACCACGCCTTTGGCGATCACTACGGCCGACAACAGCATGAAAACTGTGTGCCAAAGTGTCAGGCGCCAGGGATCGGAGATGACATTGCCGAAATAAGCGCCGACCTGCTCCGCCGTAGCGCCCTGGAAGTCGCCGCGCCCCATGTCGATGATGTAATCCAGCGACCAGCCGCCGACCACACTATAGAAAGACAAGATCAGCAGCGCCGTGATCATCCCGGCAAACGCGCCCCACGACCACTTGCCCGAATGCCCGGCTTCCAGCGCCAGCACCTTCAGGGCGTTCGCCGGACTCTGCCGTGCGCGGCGGCCGATCAGGGTTTCAGCCAGCATGACCGGGATCCCGATCAGGGCGATGCAGGCCAGAAACATCAGCACGAAGGCGCCGCCGCCGTAGACCCCGACCATGTAGGGGAATTTCCAGATGCTGCCCAGTCCCACGGCCGAACCGGTCGCGGCGAATATGAAAACCCAGCGGCTAGCCCAACTGCCGTGGACAGAAACCTTGTCTGTCGACATTGAATATCACGCCCAAGCGTTAGAAAAAGAGGCCGCATTGTCCGGGATTCACTCAACCTGCTCAAGCACGCAGCATCACCGTAGCCGAGGATCATTTATCTCCATATAATGCCGCCCCTATGGCTAAACAGAAGAAACACCCAACAGGGACCATCGCGCAGAACAAAAAGGCGCGACACGATTACTTCATCGAACATCGTTTCGAGGCTGGTCTGGTCCTGGCCGGCTGGGAAGTAAAAAGTCTGCGGGCAAGCAAGCTGCAACTGGTCGACAGTTACGTGCTGCTCAAGGACGGCGAAGCCTGGCTTCTCGGCAGTCACATCACGCCGTTGATGACCGCCAGCACCCACGTCATCGCCGATCCGACCCGCACCCGCAAACTGCTGCTGAACAAGCGCGAGCTGGAAAAACTCGCCGCTGCCGTGCAACAGAAAGGCTACGCCTGCGTGTGTCTGTCCTTCTACTGGAGCAAGCACATGGTCAAGTGCGAGATCGCTCTGGGCAAGGGCAAGAAGGAATACGACAAGCGTGACACCGAGCGCGAACGCGACGCCGGTCGAGAGCTGCAGCGCGCTGTGCGCAACAAGGGCAAGGAAGAATAATTTTCCTGCTTTAAAAGATCGCAGCCTGCGGCAGCTCCTACAGCGAAAGACACATTCCTGTGTAGGAGCTGCCGAAGGCTGCGATCTTTTTGCTTCTAAAAGCTACATTCCCTTGCGCCGCTCCGCCCGAGCCATGCGCTGAACTTCCTGCCGCACCTCTTCCAGCACTTCCTGCACATACAGAATGTGCCGACTGGAAACCTCCCGCGCCTGCTCCGCACGCCCTTCGATAATCGCCAGATACAGCTCCCGGTGCTGAGAGATCAGCATGTCGCGGGTTTCCGTGCGTTGTTTGTACATACCGCCGATGTTGGTCACCACGTTGCGCTTGAGCAAATCGAAAAGCCCGCGAATGGTGTGCAGCAGCACCGCGTTGTGGCTGGCTTCGGCAATCGCCAAATGAAACTTCGCATCCGCCGCGCCCTCTTCCACCCGGCTCACTTCGTCATGCCGCGTGTAGCAATCCTGCAGCTCGTTGAACGCTGCGGTCAGGCGCTCACGATCCACATCCGTGGCGCGCAATGCTGCGTAATAGGCACACGATGCCTCCAGTGTGTGCCGAAACTCCAGCAAATCGCGCTGTGCTTCGGGGTTGCTCTCCAGCAGCAATAGCAGGGGGTCGCTGAAGGTCGATCCGAGAGTTTCCACCACGTAATTGCCGCCGCCCTGGCGACTGACCAGCAAACCCTTGGCCGCCAGTTTCTGGATCGCTTCACGCAACGACGGACGCGACACACCGAACTGCTCGGCCAAGGTGCGCTCAGCCGGAAGCCGCTCGCCGGACTTCAGCGTGCCCTCGAGGATCATCCCCTCGAGGCGCTCGACAATATCGTCAGACAAACGGCGCTGACGAATCTGATCAAACCCCATAACTCATTTCTCCACGATCCCGACCGCTCGCCGGGCTCTCTATTCTGGCCTATCGGCGCCCCGCCGACACCTGTCAGAGCACATTTGCCCGACCGGATCAGATGCCTTCTGCACCGCTTATTCGACAAAAGTTTCAGGGCGACAAATTGACACACCGATATCAAGGCTTTTACCCTAGCCAACAGCGATTGTAAATTGGTATTACCAATTAACCAAGAACGCTGACAGTGCCTGACCAACAACAATTAGGGGCCACCCCATATGCAAACCTGGCAACAGCTCTATACCCCGCTCGGCAGTCTCGGCGTCTCCGCACTCGCGGCCGTCATACCCATCGTTTTCTTCTTCCTGGCTCTGGCGGTGTTCCGCCTCAAGGGTCATGTGGCCGGCAGCATCACGCTCGCCCTGTCGATTGCCGTGGCGATTTTCGCCTTCCACATGCCGGTCGACATGGCTTTCGCCGCTGCCGGATACGGCTTTGCCTATGGTCTGTGGCCGATTGCCTGGATCATCGTCGCGGCGGTGTTCCTCTACAAACTGACGGTCAAGAGTGGTCAGTTCGAGGTCATTCGCAGTTCGGTGCTGTCGATCACCGACGACCAGCGTCTGCAGGTGCTGCTGATCGGTTTCTGCTTCGGGGCGTTTCTGGAAGGTGCCGCCGGTTTCGGCGCGCCAGTGGCCATTACCGCCGCGCTGCTGGTCGGCCTCGGGTTCAATCCGCTGTACGCCGCCGGCCTGTGCCTGATTGCCAACACCGCGCCGGTCGCCTTCGGCGCCCTTGGGATTCCGATCATCGTGGCCGGCCAGGTCACTGGCATCGACGCGTTCAAGATCGGCGCCATGACCGGTCGCCAGCTACCGCTGCTGTCGCTGTTCGTGCCGTTCTGGCTGGTGTTCATGATGGACGGCCTGCGCGGCGTGCGTGAGACCTGGCCGGCAGCGCTGGTTGCAGGCCTGAGCTTCGCCGTGACCCAGTACTTCACTTCGAACTTCATCGGCCCGGAGCTGCCGGACATCACCTCGGCTCTGGCCAGCCTGATTTCCCTGACCCTGTTTCTCAAGGTCTGGCAGCCAAAACGCGCCGCCGGTCAGCACATCGCCGGCGCCGTGTCGGCCTCGGTGGTAACCGCCAGCGCCGGCGGTTTCGGCCAGAAACGCAGCACCGTGGCGTCGCCTTACAGCCTCTGGGAAATTTTCATCGCCTGGTCGCCGTTCCTGATTCTCACCGTGCTGGTAACCATCTGGACGCTAAAACCCTTCAAAGCCATGTTCGCCGCCGGCGGTTCGATGTACGCCTGGGTGTTCAACTTTGCCATCCCGCACCTGGATCAACTGGTGATCAAGACTGCCCCGATCGTCGCTACCCCGACCGCCATCCCGGCCGTATTCAAACTCGACCCGATCTCGGCGACCGGCACGGCGATTTTCTTCTCGGCGCTGATCTCGATGCTGGTACTGAAGATCAATTTCAAAACTGGTCTGACCACTTTGAAGGAGACCTTCTACGAACTGCGCTGGCCGATTCTGTCGATCGGCATGGTGTTGGCGTTCGCCTTCGTCACCAACTACTCCGGGATGTCTTCGACCATGGCCCTGGTCTTGGCCGCGACCGGCGCAGCCTTCCCGTTCTTCTCGCCGTTCCTCGGCTGGCTGGGCGTGTTCCTCACCGGCTCGGATACCTCGTCCAACGCCCTGTTCAGTTCGCTGCAGGCGACCACCGCACACCAGATCGGCGTCAATGACACCCTGTTGGTCGCCGCCAATACCAGCGGCGGCGTGACCGGCAAAATGATCTCGCCACAATCCATCGCCGTGGCCTGCGCTGCGACCGGGTTGGTGGGCAAGGAATCGGATCTGTTCCGCTTCACCCTCAAGCACAGCCTATTCTTTGCCACGATTGTCGGCCTGATCACTCTGGCCCAGGCCTACTGGTTCACCGGCATGCTGGTGCACTAAACCTATAAACAAAACGGAAATAACCGACGCCGGCTGGTGATTCCGGCGTCAGCAATTCACCACCCGGTCTGTAAGGCTGCTGAAAGCAAGGCGCTTTATATTCAGCAGCCGCCACAGACGGATAACCGGGCCCACCCGGAGACACGCCTGATGAGCGAGCTTTTTTACAACGCAGTGCCCAACGCCACTCGCGTCGCACCGCCACTGCCCGAACCTCGGCAATACCCCAGCGAGAAACCGTCGCGGGTCTATCTGTTCGGCACGTGTGTGGTCGACCTGTTCTATCCCGAAGCCGGGATGGACGCGATCCACTTGCTGGAGCGCGAAGGGATCCGTGTCGAGTACCCGCAAGGGCAAAGCTGCTGCGGGCAACCGGCCTACACCTCGGGTTACACCGAGCAGGCGCGGACAGTCGCGCGCGCGCAACTGGCGTTGTTTGCCGGGGATTATCCGGTGGTGGTGCCGTCGGGTTCCTGCGCGGGCATGCTGCGCGAGCATTACGCGGACTTGTTCAAGGACGAGCCGCAAACGTTGAAACAGGTACAGGCCCTCGCGGCCCGCACCTATGAACTGGCCGAGTTTCTGCTGTTCGTCTGCAAGGTGCAGCTCAAGGACAGCGGCGAACCGGTCAAAGTGGCGCTGCACACTTCGTGTTCGGCACGTCGCGAAATGAATACCCACCTGCACGGCCGCGAGCTGTTGGCGCAGTTGAGCAACGTGGAACGGGTCAACCATGACCACGAAAGCGAATGCTGTGGCTTCGGTGGGACATTCAGCGTCCGTATGCCAGACATTTCCGGCGCGATGGTGGCCGACAAGACCAAAGCGTTGAAGGATTCCGGCGCGCACAAAGTGTTGAGCGCCGACTGTGGCTGTTTGATGAACATCAACGGCGCATTGGAGAAACAAAAAGAAGCGCTGCGTGGGCAACATCTCGCCAGCTTTCTGTGGCAACGAACCGGAGGTGCGCAATGAGCACCTCGACGATTATTCCTACGGTTGCCGTAGAAGAAGATTTCCGCACCCGGGCGCACAACGCCTTGGGTGATCAGCAGTTACGGAACAACTTCCGCACTGCGATGGATTCATTGATGACCAAACGGGCCGCGGCGTTCAGCGATGCCCATGAAAGAGAACACTTGCGCGCCTTGGGCAACTCGATCAGGGCGCGTGCGCTCTCCAAGTTGCCCGACCTGCTCGAGCAACTGGAACAGAACCTGACCCGCAACGGTGTGACAGTGCACTGGGCGGAAACGGTGGACGAAGCCAATGGCATCGTCCTTTCGATCATCCGCGCTCACGAGGCGCGGCAAGTGATCAAGGGCAAATCGATGGTCAGCGAAGAGATGGAGATGAACCATTTCCTCGAGGCTCAAGGTGTTGAATGCCTGGAGTCCGACATGGGGGAATACATCGTCCAACTCGACCACGAGAAGCCTTCACACATCATTATGCCGGCGATCCACAAGAATGCCGGTCAGGTCGCGTCCTTGTTCCACGACAAACTTGGCGTGGAGTACACCAAGGACGTTGACCAACTCATTCAGATCGGTCGCAGAGTCCTGCGGCAGAAATTCTTCGAAGCGGACATCGGCGTTTCCGGCGTCAACTTCGCCGTGGCCGAAACCGGCACCCTGCTGCTGGTGGAAAACGAAGGCAACGGGCGCATGACCACCACCGTGCCGCCGGTGCACATCGCCGTCACCGGCATCGAAAAAGTTGTGGAAAACCTGCGCGACGTGGTGCCGCTGCTATCGCTGCTGACCCGCTCGGCGCTGGGCATTCCGATCACCACTTACGTCAACATGGTCTCCGGCCCGCGCAAGGAACTTGAACTCGACGGCCCGCAGGAAGTGCATCTGGTGCTGCTCGACAACGGTCGCAGCCAGGCCTTCGCCGACAGCGAACTGCGCCAGACCCTGAACTGCATCCGCTGTGGCGCGTGCATGAACCATTGCCCGGTTTACACCCGCGTCGGTGGTCACACCTATGGCGAGGTGTACCCGGGACCGATCGGCAAAATCATCACCCCGCACATGGTCGGTCTGGCGAAAGTCCCGGATCACCCGAGCGCTTCGTCGTTGTGCGGTGCCTGCGGTGAAGTGTGCCCGGTGAAAATTCCGATCCCGGCAATTCTGCGCCGATTGCGCGAAGAAAACGTCAAAGCCCCGGACGCTCCACACCAAGTGATGCGCGGCCAGGGCAGCAAGTATTCGCGCAAGGAACGTTTCATCTGGAACGCCTGGGCGAAACTCAACAGCTCGCCGACGCTGTATCGGTTGTTTGGTTTCTTCGCCACGCGCCTGCGCGCCCTGACCCCGAGCAATGTCGGCCCGTGGACGCAAAACCACAGCGCACCGAAACCCGCCGCCCGCTCACTGCACGACATGGCCCGCGAGCATCTGGCCAAACAGGGAGACCGCTGATGAGCGCCAAGCAAAATATCCTCGCCAAGCTACGGAAAAGTCTGACCGGCGCCACACCGATTGCCGACGACTTCGACGTCGATCTGGTGACCCAGCCTTACACCTACAGCGCCGAGCAACGCATCCCGCAACTGCGCAAACTGATGGAAGCGGTACACACCGAAATCCATCTGACCACCGGCGCAGACTGGCCGGCGCTGCTCGCGCAATTGCTGCGTGACCGTCAACTGCCAAGCCTGCTGATCGCACCGACGACGCCTCACGGGCAGCGCATCTCACAACACTGGGCGAACAACCCTGACCTGCCGACGCTGAAGTCCTACAACCGCCCGATGGAGGAGTGGAAAGCCGAGCTGTTCAACGACACCCCGGCCAGCCTGACCGGCACCCTCGGCGCCATCGCCGCCACCGGCAGCCTGATTCTCTGGCCCACTCGTGAAGAGCCGCGATTGATGAGCCTGGTGCCGCCGGTGCATTTCGCCCTGCTCAAGGCCAGCGAAATCCGCGACAACTTCTATCAGGTGCAACAGGAGTTCGAGTGGGCCCAAGGCATGCCGACCAACGCGCTGCTGGTATCCGGCCCGTCGAAAACCGCCGACATCGAGCAAGTGCTGGCCTACGGTGCTCACGGCCCGAAAGACTTGGTGGTACTGATCCTGGAGGACCAATGACGCTTCCGGTGAATTTCCTGCGTGATGCGCAGCAACTGATTCCTGCGGATCGCCGTTTCGACGATCCGCTGTCGACCTTGGCCTTCGGCACCGACGCCAGTTTTTATCGGCTGATTCCCAAACTGGTGATCCGCGTCGAGTCCGAAGATGAAGTGGTAGCGCTGCTGAAACTGGCCCAGCGCGATCAAGTCCCGGTGACCTTCCGCGCCGCCGGCACCAGTTTGTCCGGGCAAGCGATCAGCGATTCGGTGCTGATTGTGCTGGGGGATAACTGGAACGCTCGCGAAATTCGCGGCCAAGGCATGCAGATTCGCCTGCAACCCGGGGTGATCGGCGCGCAGGCCAACGCGTGGCTGGCACCGTTCGGGCGCAAGATCGGCCCGGATCCGGCATCGATCAACGCCTGCAAAATCGGCGGCATCGTCGCCAACAACGCCAGCGGCATGTGCTGCGGCACCGCGCAAAATACCTATCACACCCTGGCCGGGATTCGTCTGGTTCTTGCCGACGGCACGCGTCTCGATACCGAAGACGCCGCCAGTGTCGCCGCGTTTCGCGAAAGCCATGGCGAACTGCTGGAGCGCCTGGCGACGTTGGGCCGCGAGACCCGCGCCAATGCCGAACTGGCGGCGAGAATCCGCCACAAATACCGTCTGAAAAATACCACCGGCCTGTCGCTCAACGCCCTGGTGGATTTCGACGAGCCTGTGGATATCTTGAGCCACCTGCTGGTCGGCTCCGAAGGCACGCTCGGCTTCATCAGTGCGGTGACCTACGACACGGTGATCGACCACCCGAACAAGGCCTCGGCACTGATTGTGTTCCCGGATGTGGAAACCTGCTGCAACGCGGTCACCGTGCTGAAAAGCCAACCAGTGTCGGCGGTGGAACTGCTGGACCGACGCAGTCTGCGTTCGGTGCAGGACAAACCCGGCATGCCGGATTTCGTACAACACCTGTCGAACAATGCCTGCGCGCTGCTGATCGAATCTCGCGCCGCCTCTTCCTCTTTGCTGCAGGAACAACTGGCGCAGATCATGGCTTCGCTGACCCGTTTCCCGGTGGAAAAACAGGTCGATTTCACCGAAGACCCGGTCGAGAACGCCAAGCTCTGGGCGATCCGCAAGGACACCTTCCCCGCCGTCGGCGCCGTGCGCAAAACCGGCACCACGGTGATCATCGAAGACGTGACCTTCCCGGTCGAGCAACTGGCCATCGGCGTCAATCGCCTGATCGCGCTGTTCGACAAACATGCCTACGACGAAGCGATCCTTTTCGGACACGCACTGGAAGGCAATCTGCACTTCGTCTTCACCCAAGGCTTCAACAGTCCGGAAGAAGTCGCACGCTATCAGGCGTTCATGGACGACGTGGCGCAACTTGTGGCGGTGGAGTTCGGCGGTTCACTGAAGGCCGAACACGGTACCGGGCGCAACATGGCGCCGTTCGTTGAGCTGGAATGGGGCAGCGATGCCTATCAGTTGATGTGGCAGCTTAAACGTCTGCTCGACCCCAACGGCATCCTCAACCCGGACGTGGTGCTCAGCGAAGATCCGCAGATCCACCTCAAGCACCTGAAACCGCTGCCGGCGGCTGACGAGATTGTCGATAAATGCATCGAATGCGGCTTCTGCGAACCGGTATGCCCGTCGAAAGGCCTGACCCTCAGCCCCCGCCAGCGCATCGTAATCTGGCGTGACATTCAAGCGAAGAAGCGCGCCGGCGTTGACACCACCGAGCTGGAAAAGGCCTATGAGTACCAAGGCATCGAGACCTGCGCCGCGACCGGTTTGTGCGCTCAGCGTTGCCCTGTGGGCATCAATACCGGCGAACTGGTGAAAAAGCTTCGCGGCCGACACGCGACGCATCAGAAAACCGCTGACTGGATCGAAGGAAATTTCGCCAAGACTCTGCAAGGCGCACGTTTCACCCTGCATGTGGCCAACGGCGCACGGATGCTGCTCGGTGCACCGCGTCTGGCGAAGCTGTCGGCAACCCTGACGCGCTTGTCCAAGGGCCAGGTGCCGCTGTGGACCAACGCGATGCCGCAACCGGAAAAAGCCATTCGCTTCAACCCGAGTGTGTCGGATGAGCGCCCGCGGGTGGTGTATCTGGCGGCGTGCGTATCGCGGGTGATGGGCCCGGCAGCCGGCGACAAGGAGCAAATGTCGCTGTACGACAAAACCCGTGGCCTGCTGGAAAAGGCCGGTTACCAAGTGGTGTTCCCGGACAATCAGGACAACCTCTGCTGCGGTCAGCCGTTTGCCTCCAAGGGCTACGCCGAGCAGGCCGAACACAAACGCCAAGAACTGATCAGCGCCCTCCTCCATGCCAGTCGTGGCGGGCTCGATCCGATCTATTGCGACACCAGCCCGTGCACCTTGCGCCTGGTGCAGGACGTGGGAAATGTTCGCCTGGATCTGTACGACCCGGTGCGCTTCATTCGTACGCACCTTCTCGATCGACTGGAGTTCACCCCGCAAGAGGCACCGATTGCGGTTCACGTGACCTGCAGCACCCAGCATCTGGGCGAGAGCCAGGCGCTGATCGATCTGGCGCGCAAATGCAGCAAAAACGTGGTGATTCCTGAAGGCATCCATTGTTGCGGGTTTGCCGGCGACAAGGGCTTCACCACCCCGGAGTTGAACAGCCATTCACTGCGCACCCTCAAGGACGCGGTGCAGCATTGCAGCGAGGGGATTTCCACCAGTCGCACCTGTGAAATCGGCCTGACGCAACACGGCGGCATCGACTATCACGGACTGGTCTATCTGGTGGATCGGGTGACCCAAACCAAGGCCTGCTGAAGAAAAATAGAACCCTTGCGTGCGACCGTAGTCCACAGAACAGGCCCCGGAAAACGGGGCTTTTCCTCCCATCGGTTGCCCGTCCTGACGGCCAGCGCAGTCTGGATCCCTCAGTTCAAGGAGATACACATGAAACGTTCTGTACTGTTAGGTCTGTTCGTTACTGCCTCGATGATGGCCTCCACCTCGTTCGCCGCCGACAAACCCGCCGACCTGTGCGATGCCAATATCCAGACCATCAACAATGCCAAGGGGCAGTTGTCAGCGAACCCGGAACTCAGTCAGCGTGCCGAAGCCAGTGTGAGCAAGGCACAGGCGCTGAAAGCCCAAGGCAAGATTGATGACTGCGTAGCGGAAACCTCGCAAACCATCATAGAACTGCGTAAATCCACCGGCACCAACAACTGATTCAAGGCCTCGGCCAACCTTCGGGTTGGCCTTGCCGGCCGTTTGGCGTACACTGCACAGGCTTGTTGCCTCACCTGATGTACGAGGCAATGAGTTCGGGGCCGATTAGGATTCGACGCCGGTGACGAAACTTTAGGTGCATGCCGACTTGGTAACAGAAGTCGTAAATCCACTGTTGCAACTTCTTATAGTTGCCAATGACGACCAATACGGTGCTGCTCTCGCTGCTTAATTGCAGCTGACATGCACTCCTGGTGCCTTCGGGCCCAGCAATCATCAGGGGATGTCTGTAAACCCGAAATGATTGTCATATAGAACAGAATCGCCGTGCAGTACGTTGTGGACGAAGCGGCTAAAACTTACACAACTCGCCCAAAGCACCCTGCCCGTCGGGTCGCTGAGGGTTAACTTAATAGACACGGCTACGCATGTAGTACCGACAGCGGAGCACTGGCGGACGGGGGTTCAAATCCCCCCGGCTCCACCAAATAGCTGTTTAGACCTGTCTCGGACAGTCTAAGAAACACCTCAAGAAGCCCGCCTCGTGCGGGCTTTCTTGTTTCTGGGTATCTCTCCCCATCTACCCCTGTATCTAGCTCCCGTGTATCCTGCCGTGTATCTTCTGTGAAAATTGAAACTAGGGGGTACAAGGAATGAAGCGCACCGAAATCAAACGCCGCCCTCTAGCCGACACAGTGCTGTCCACCCTTGAGGCGGAGGCAAAGGAATACAGAGAACACGACGGGGACAGCCTGTATCTGCGCGTCCGTCCAGATGGAAACAAATCATGGCAACTGCGTTACAAGAAAGCTGACGGCAAATGGTCATGGCTGGGACTAGGTAGCTATCCCGCGGTCAGTGGCGCGATGGCGCGTAAGAAGGCCGCCGAGTTGCGAGCAGATGCCGCTCAGGGTAGTAACCCGCTTGCGACCAAACGGGCGAGGAAGGCAGCTGAAAACGAAGCTGCCGGCCACACGTTTGAGTCGCTAGCGCGGGAGTGGTATGCGGTGAAGCGCAAGAGCTGGACCGATGGCACCGCGGTACGGACTATCGGAGCTCTAGAGCTTCACGTGTTCCCGGTTTTTGGTAAGCGCATCTACCGCGAAATCCTTCCTATGGAATGGATGGAGTTTCTTCGGGGCATGGAGCAGAAAGGGATCATCGAGCAGACCAGTCGTGTCCGCGGTATGTGCCGTGAGATCTACGATCTGGCACGCGTCACCGGCCGCGCAACACACAATCCTCTCGAGGGGCTGCACAAGTTCCTCCAGACCAAAGCAGCTGAGAACTACGCACATGTGCCCCCTGATGAGTTGCCACCTCTGCTAAGGGCGATACGTGCCTATCCGAGCGCCAACGACGTTCGCATCGGCCTTCACCTGCTCTCAATGCTCGCCTGTCGCCCCTCGGAGCTACGCGAAGCTCGCTGGTCCGAGTTCGACTTAGACAAAGCTTTATGGTCGATTCCAGCCGAGCGCATGAAACGCCGACGGGAACATCTGGTGCCACTGCCAACCCAAGCGGTCGAGTTGTTGCGCAATTTGCACGTGCTTACTGGCGCTTACCCGATGCTGTTCCCTGGCCGAAGCGATACAACCAAGGCCCGCTCCAATACGGTGTTCCTGATGGCATTGCGTCGACTCGGGTATGAAGGCCGCCAGACCGGACACGGTTTCCGCCATATCGCCTCGACCATCCTTAACGAGCACGGCTTTGATGAAAACCACATTGAGGCTCAGCTATCGCACGTGAAGGACGGAATTGCGGGCGTCTACAACAAGGCGATCTATCTGCCGCAGCGCACGACGATGATGCAATGGTATGCGAACTACCTTGATGGACTGGCCGACGGCGCAGTTGTGCAAGGCAACTTCGGGAAAAGGGCCTGAACCGGCCTTCCAAGGCTCTCAGAGACGCATATAGACTTAAATCTAACGCTGTTCAATCGCTGGTGATCAGACAGACACAATATGTTGGCACGCCTAGCCATACGGGGGGAGAAGTCGGCCCCCATCCGACCGGCCGGCCGACTTTACAAAATGTCGGGAGAAGAGTTGATCATGGAAACGGATAAAGAGTTTGATGCCTTTACAGACGAGGTGCCGTTCGAACCCATATGGCGGCTGCGCGGCATGCAAGCACGCGCAAAGCTGGTGCTTGAGAACCGCTCAGAACATGAGATCCGAGTGGCCGCCTCAACTATCGAGTGGCTCACCAGCGAGTATTTTTACAAAGAGAAAGAATCCTGGATTGCTCATCAAATAAAAAACGATGGGCCGATACTCCGTTATCTCCCCGACGAAAAACGGACAGAAGATGGGCTATGGGAGCTGGTCGATCACAACCCTGACATCATTTCCGATGAGTTCGATTTTCCGAATGAAGAGAACACTAGCCGTCTTGAGGCACTGGAGGAAAGTTTAAAAGGGGTCGACCTTGACGATGAGAATTTCCCAGATGCAAAACCCTATGAATACTTTGCCGTTTTAGCATTGGTGCTCATTGGGGAGGCGATCCTTTCGTTTCAGGACGATGAATGGTGGCCACCCGTCCTGAAAGAAGACCTCCCTATGGTGCGCCTTAGCTCGATTGCCAACAATGCGGTAGATATCATGGAGGTTATTTGTAGAGCGGAGCAGCGTCAGGACGAACACGAAATGCGTAAGAGAATCGAGTTTTTCTTACATGACAATGAAAGAAGAATCCCAGAGCAGGTTGATGAGCTAGTGAGGCAAAGGGTTTCTCTCGCAGCAAGTCTCGCAGCAACTGCTCGACATAAAGAAACAAGCGAGAGCAGGTCAGCAGCTCTGCTGTGTTGGGATGCCACCGGGTCAAAGTTCAGCAGCCGAACAGCCTTCGCCCGGAATAAACACAGAGAATACGGAGTTACCGAGAGAACGCTTTATGGGTGGATCACGGCACACGTGCGTTCAAAAAACTGACTGACGTCTACCATCTGCGCGCATACAGTACGGTATACGCGCTAACGGTACAGTCTCCGGGCATGCTGGTCTGTCGAGAGCACCGTTGCGCAATCATCCTGTTTCCCGTCTACATCAGTATCGGGAAACGCAAAATGCACACCATCCATACACCGCACCACCCCTCTGCCCCCACCGCGCAGAACTTCGACCCGGCGATCACCCTGATTCGCATGCCGGACCTGGAAGCGATCACCGGCCTCGCCCGCCCCACGGTGTACAAACGCCTCAAAGATGATCCGACGTTCCCGCGCCCAGTACCCCTGAGTAACAGCAAGTCGCGCGGCTCGCCGGTTGGCTTTGTTTTGGCTGAAGTACAGGCCTGGGTTCGCCAGCGCATCGCATTGCGCGGGGAGGCCGCATAAATGACAGACAAAAAAATGGCCGACCAACAGGCCAGCCACGAAAACACTCACGTAGAGAATACCAGCGGAACTGCTCAACGCGCTCGACTTTTGGAGCGCCTGAAAGCCGGCCCAATCGATACGTTTACCGCTATTCGCGAGCTGAACATCGTTCGCCCTGGAGCTCGCATCAACGAGCTGCGCGCGCTCGGCCACAAGATCCTCACCCATCGCGTGAGCCTGACCGACGATCAAGGTCGGAGTCACGGCCGCATGGCTCTGTACTACCTCAGCACTAATCCGCCTGCTGGGGTTTCCGTATGATGACTATGCTCATGCCAAGCGATAGTCGGTCGCAAACTTCGCTTGCTCGGATGGGGCGTCAGCGCTATGGTTCAAGGGTCGCGGTAAATCCCGTGACCGACCTTGGCCGGTCGAGTATCGTTAGGCGCACAAGCGCCCACCATCCGATTGCTGGCGCTTTTTTTGCGTCCGCACAATCGTGTTATGGCGGCTGTGCGTGGGACACCTTCGGGTGTGCCGGGTTCCTAACGTCCCGGTCGGCCAACCCGCGTACAGCTGCCACCCATCTTCGCTTGGCCGCGAAAAGTGGCAGCTCCTCAACGTTAGGAGCTACACCCATGAAACACGCCATCACTCCGTCCGCAATCCGCGCTTTTGCTCATCGCTGCATAGCACTGAGCGCTCTCCGCGCAAACTCCTCCCTGTCCAATCGACTCGCCCGCTACAACGCCAATATGGCAATCGCCCGCACCCTAGAAGCCAAAGGGGGTGTGCAATGAACACTCCTACAGAGCAGGAGGATACTTCGCTGCTTACGAACTCCTCGGAGTTTCACAACGCAGGCACGCGATCATTCTTTTCCGTCTCAGCCGGCATTCCTGTCGCCGATGCGCTGCACGAAGCGAGCTGCTTCCTCGCGGCGGGCGATGCAATGCTGACGAAATTCATGGATAGCGGCCTTGGTGTCGATGAGGTATTTGGAATCAGGCTTTTGATGGCCGCAGCCAAGGCCTTGGTTGACTCTTCCACCGCTCCTATCCAGTTCGGCAATCGCCAAGGCGGTGCTAAATGAAAACCCCAGCTCTCTCAGCCGAAATCAGCGTTGAGGACATGCGGGACGTTCAGGAAATTCTGAAGCTGCTCGCGCTTTCCTTTGCCCTGATCGCCTCACCTTCGATCAACATACTCGTGGCACGAGTTACTGCAGTTTTCGCTCAGCACACTGCTATGGCCTGGGCGGAACTTCTCGACGACTTGATCGCTGCGCAAGGGGGTGCCCAATGAGCAGCCTACTTTCAACTGCGATCAACGCCGAACGAGAACACGCATATCAGTGGTGGGGTGCTCTCAATCAGTTGCGCCTTTCCAACGAGTTGCCGGATTGGGTTCGCGCCAAAGACATTGGTAGCGATACCGACTATCAGAAAGCGCTGATCGCGAGAAGCGACGTCAATCAGGCTCTGTTTGGCGTCGACAAGATCGAACCGTCAGACGACCTAGAGCCACGCACCTACGAATGTCAGCGGCTCATTGATCTGATGGAGATGGAGCGCACCCGCTATCTGACATGGTGGACCATGCTCAGCGAAATGCGGGCACGTAGGCAGCTACCGGATTGGGTTCTGACTAATTGTATTGGTAACGGCCCGGATCATGAGCGGTGGTCTGACAAATCGGCACAGGTTAACCAGATGCTGTTTGGACAATCACGAGTTCGCCACTTAGCGACGCAGCTTCGGTTGCCTGAGGGGCCGTGGCCCGATTCTCGCCAGCGCACAGCATCGCTGACTCCCGTGAATTGCTGATTCGATAAAGGCCTAAGAACATGAAAATTCAAAATGGCGCGTCAGCGCCAACGGGATCGGCTTGCCCGAGAAAAGCCACAGAGCTGTTCTATGTGACCCATCCGAAAGCGCTGAAGGCGTTGCTTGGCCCGTTCCTGACGGAGTCTGACGCCGAGTGCGGGCGCGTAGTTATGCGCAGCGCCGATGCTCAAGTGACTGCCTGCCTCGTGGAGTCAATCGACGACATCACGCACTGGCACGCCGTGAACAATGGACGGGTTTGCCGGGTATTCGCTGGGAGCGCCAGTCATGGATGACGCAGCGATCTTGTTCCGTGATGCGCTCCAGGCGACCTATGGACAGCTTGATTGGCTACCTGTGCCCGACGGCAGCATTCACCGGTTCCGCGTTCCAGACGACAAGCCCGGCACTCTCAATGGTTGGTATGTCCTCTATCTGGACGGTATCGCCTCTGGTGCTTTTGGCAGTTGGAAGTCCGGAGCTGCCAGCACTTGGTGCAGCCGCGAACCGGTAGACGCTCGCGAAGCCGCACAAATCCGCGAGCGAATTGATCAGGCTCGGCGCCAGCGCGAGGCCGAACAACAACGGCGCCAGAAGCAAGCCGCAGAGAAGGCTAATCATTGGTGGCGCAATGCTCGGCGCGCTTCGCCTGATCACCCATACCTCACCGCCAAAGGAGTTCGCTCCCACGGTCTGCGCCAGCGCGGCGCTGATCTGCTCGTACCGCTGTACCTCGATGGCTGCCTAGTCAATCTGCAGCGAATCGCCCCAGACGGCGCCAAGCGCTTCTTGCCCGGTGGGCGCGTGAAAGGCACGTACTCGCCTCTAGGCATCATCGAACCCGGCTCCTTGCTCTGCATATGCGAAGGATGGGCGACAGGCGCCAGCCTTCACCAACACGGTGGCTATGCCGTTGCCGCTGCCATGAACGCGGGAAACCTGTTCCCGGCGGCGATGGGGCTTCGTTCGCGCTACCCGGACCAGCCATTTGTTATTGCTGGCGACGACGACCGACTCACTGACGGAAACCCGGGACGCACAGCAGCGAACGCAGCAGCGGCGGCAGTAGGCGCTCAAGTGGCTTTCCCCGAATGGCCAGAAGGCTCGCCCGATGACCTTACCGACTTCAACGACCTCGCAAACTGGAAGCTCGCCAATGGCCAAGCCTGATACCAACGTGATCAACCTTCGGCCAGAGGCCGCGATCATCTCACCTACTCGACCTTGTTGGGCGGTATACGAGCACTGGGTGATCAACGAGAACGGCCGCAAGCTTCGCCCGGGCGTGTACTGGCACAGCTTCAAGCGCCCCGCGGCAGATCAGGATGATGCGGAGAACGCCGCCGATCACCCGATCACTGATGAGTGGATCTCCACTCCTGTCACGGTAGTGGCCAGAACAACCAACAGTGACGACGGCAGCGAGGGCCGACTGCTCCGCCTAGTCACAGAGGGCGGCATCAAAGAATGGATCATCGCCATGGAAGTTTTCGGCGGCAGCGGCGAGGACGCCCGGCGCGCGTTGTTCGGTATGGGGGTCATCATCGCTTTGAAGAAGCGCGGCACGTTCATGGAATACCTGCTCGACCAGCACCCCGCCGAAGTATTCGCCACAACTAACCGGCCGGGCTGGCACGAGTCGGGCGCGTTCGTTCTGCCCGGGCGAACGATCGGTGCCGCAAACGTGCGATACCAAGCGAGCAACAAGGCTCAGGTGCTGTTCAGTCAGCGCGGCGAGTTAGCGCTATGGCAGTCGCAGGTAGCAGCCAAGTGCGCGGGTAATCCGGTACTGACTCTGGCGATCGGCTGCTCTCTGGCCGGCCCGCTGCTGAGTTTGGTCGGCGTGCTAGGTGGCGGGGTTCATCTTGTGGGTGACAGCTCGAGCGGCAAATCTCTGGCCCAACTGATCGGATCGTCGGTGTGGGGTGACCCGGGCGTATTTGCCGCTAGTTGGGACATGACCAAGGGCGGTCTTGAGATCGAGGCGTCGAGTCGTAACGACACCATCCTGCCACTGGATGAGATCAAGCGCGCAGACCCTAAGCGAGTTCAGGAAATGGCCTACTCCCTCGCCAACGGACAGGGCAAAGGCACCATGACCCGAGAGCGTGAAGGTCGCGCCAAATTGAGCTGGCGTCTGCTGACGCTCTCCAGCGGCGAGCGTTCGCTGTCCGAGCACGCCGCCATCTCCGGCAACGCAGCCCATGCTGGGGCCGAGTTGCGCATGGTCGACGTGAACGCAGGCACACGCACGCATCGAGCCTTTGACGAACTGCACGGGCTTGAGGGCGCGGATTTCCACCGGCAGCTCACCGTCGCGGTAGGCGCCCACCATGGACATCTTGGCCCGGCCTTTGTCGAGCGTCTGGTCGCAGCTGACGACAAGCCCGGCTTGCTTAGTGACTTCGATGGTATCCGCGCTCAGTTCGTCGAGGACAACGCCCAGGCCGGCCGTGTGGCTGATCGGTTCGCCGTCATCGCGCTAGCGGGCGAAATGGCCATCGCCTACGGACTGCTCCCGTGGGAGCCCGGTACCGCTCTCGCCGACTGCCGCCTGCTCTATAGCGAATGGCTTTCCCGTGTCGGGGGAGGCAATGCCGAAGATCGCCAGATCTTGGCCGGCATCATCGACTTTATCGACAAGCACGGCAGTAGCCGCTTCTCCGACGTGGACGCTCCCGAGGCGGACGCCAAGGTGTTCAACCGCGCCGGGTACTGGGAGGTTGTCGCCAGCAAGCGACTGTTCCTGTTCCACAAGTCAGCTCTCATCGAAGCCGCCCACGGGTTCGGCCTCACCCGCGTCATCAAGGCACTGGAGGTTGGCGGAGCCTTGGCCAAGCGCGACACCGATCGGGATAGCCGCAAGACCAAAAAGTACCGAATCCCCGCCGGCGGATCTGCTCGGCTGTACGTCATCGACCCGGAAGCTCTGGACAGCGAAGGCGGTGCCGCATGACCTCCATCAACACCAAAGACGAATGTCCGACTTCACAGGAACCTACAAATTTGGAGAACAGGGGGAACGGGGGAACAGCCAGCAAAGACGCGGGCCGTAGCCGTTCCCCCTTATTTGGTGTTTGGGGAACAGGGGGAACACAAACATGTTTTTGAATATATGCGAACAGCGCTTTCCTGATGTTTGGTTATCACTGTTCCCCACAAAAAAACGTGGGGTACAGAATCCCTCTCTGAAAGCCCCGGAATCATTGGGTGTTCCCACTGTTCCCCCGTTCCCCCGTTTTTTTTTCACAGACACATTTGGGCAATGGTGCAAATCGGGCGAGGTAAAGCCGTGAGCCTCCTTTCCAGCCTGCTCGATCACATGCCGCCAGTTATCACCGGTACCAACTCCACAACTTTGCGGAGTCGCCCAGAACCTCGCCAGAGCCAAGTGTTGGCCACCCGCGCCGAGCGCTCTACTCACTTCCTGACCGGCCCGCACGCAAACGCCGCCACTGCCACACCGGAGTGGCGCCAAGCTCGCGACCGATACCTCAACCACGTCATGGTTTGCCGTTCCTGCTATGCGCCCACGGGGCGCCATTGCACGACTGGCGCCCGCCTGCGCACCAGCTACGACACCACCCCCATGGAGGCTACCAATTAGGAGCGAGGCTATGAATTAGAAATGACCATAACGCGGCACGTTTCGCTTTTATCAATCGCGTCGCGAAATTGAGCAACACGACCGGGTACACGCCCGATAAACAAAAGGTGAACACATGAATAAATGGCATCCGCAAAACGCGAATAGCTCCCCGCTATATCGCCCCAGTTGTTCGGGGTTTCGAAATCGGTTCGTCCCCGCCTTTAGAGAGGTAACTAAACATGGCATTTGAAGCGTACTCAGTTGCTGTAAAGCTCTCGCTCATCAATCACGTGAGCTCTGGGATGGCTATGATCAGCAAAAGCCTGGTCACTGCCGGCCAAGATGTCGATAAGCTGAACTCTAAGCTAGCGTCGATCGGCAAGCAGGGCGCTATCGGGGGGATCATGCTGACCGGCGGCCTTGGCATCGCTGCGATGTTCAAGACACCACTGGATGCTGCCAGGCAATACGAGCTTTCATTCACTAAATTCAAAACTATGAATCTCGGTGCGTCGATCAATCGGGAGGCTGATAGCTTTGCAAGAAGCGCCAACGTGTTGGGAGTATCGGCAAAGGATCTGATGAGCTCGCTTTCAGAATCTGTCGGTCTTTTTGGTGACTTCAATCTGGCGAAAAAACTCGCTCCGCAAATTGCAGGTCTCAACGCTGCGAACAGCGCAATCTTTGCGGGAAAAGTTGGCCAAATTGATGAGGGCTCTACGCGCGCTCTGATGAAGTTCATCGACCGCCGCGGCGGAACGCATGATGAGTCAACATTCCTACGAAACCTCGATTTAGCTCAGAAGATGGTCACGGGGTCTGGTGGTTTCATCAAATTCAAAGATCTTGACCAGTTCTCGCAAATGGGCGGCACAGCTTTCAGAGGACTTTCAGATGAAGGGATATTCAATATGTCCCTGTTGCTACAAGAACAAGGCGGTGCCAGAGCAGGTACCTCTTTCATGTCCCTTTATCAAAACCTCGTTGCAGGGCGGACACCGAAAAAAACGATGGGAATGCTCCAAGAATTTGGCCTTGGCCAATTGAAAATGGAAACTCATGGCGCCGTCGGTGGCAAGCCGCTTAAGTCGCTCGTCATGACCAATATCAAAGACTCGGCGCTACTGCAGGCTAACCCTCCAGAATGGATGAGAAGCGTATTTCTGCCGGCCCTGGCAAGACACGGGATCACAAAAGAATCTGATGTATTAAAGGCAACGAACGACCTGATATCAAACAGAACTGCATCGAGCCAAGGTTCGATCATGACGACCCAGCAGTTGCAGATTCTCCGCGACTCAACCCTTTCAAAAAACGCGATGGGCTACAACCAGACCATCCAGGCCTACAAGGATGACTCCAACAGCAAATTCGCCAACCTGAACGCGAGATGGAACGGCTTACTGGTGAACCTCGGTATTTCGGTTATGCCACTGGCAATTCGTGCACTTGAGAAACTGAACCCTATGATCTCATCAATGGCTCTATGGGTTGATAAGAACAGAGAGTCGGTCAAATCCTTCGGGTACGCACTCTTAGGGCTTTCCGGCTTTCTCATCGGGGGCGGTTTGGTCAACATGATCATTGCCGCTGGGCGCGGCTTCCAGATTCTTGGTTCAGCGCTGCTGATGAATCCAATCGGCCTTACGATTGCAGGGATAGCCGCTGTCGGGTTCTTTCTCTGGAACAACTGGAAAGAGATCAGCTCATCGCTGAAGCTCGTCTGGGGCGACATGAAGACGATGTTCATCAAGCTGTTTCAGGGCGACATCATCGGCGCGTTCAAGTCGTTCGCGCTGGCGTTCCTGACCGGCTGGCAGACAGTGTTCAACACGCTGATTGCCGGGGTGAACCTTGTTCTTCCTGCATCAATGCAGATATCGAAGACGACGTTTGCTGATGACATTCGAGGGAAGCCTGTCCAGCCTGCGATCGCCGCCTCAGCAGCACCGTGGGCAATCCTCCCGACCCTCACCGCAACGAACACGCAACCACTGGTGGCTCCTGTTCCTGCCAAGCAATCCCTAACGGTGCAGCTGACTCAGCCAATCCACTTGGATGGCAAGAAGATTGCCGAGTCAGTAACGACCCACCAAGCAAAGGAAGCCGCTAGGCCGCGAACCGGGACGCAAGGTTTTGATCCGTCACGTAGCCTGTTAATGCCTGGTTCTCCAAGCGCCGTCTACCCGAGGGGATGATAGCGCCGATAAAATATGCCGCCAAAGTGCAATGCTTTGGCGGTCGGCATTCACGGCCGAAACTACATGATGTGTCCTGGATGCCGCCTGCCAGCAGCATACTCGTTGAGATGAGTAATGCATTCTGTGAACTCTAATAGCGCATCACGAACGATCTGAGCTGTTTGATTTACGCGTGCGACTTCCTCAGCAGGAGTGAGGCTCCAAATGCTCGCTGCGCCTAAGATCACGTAGGTGTAGCCATCGTTGTACCATTTGTTGTAATCGGTCACCTCGAGGTATATCCGCCGAACCGCATTCACGGCTCGTACTTGAATAGCGTGTGTGATTGGATGCAATGAATGCCACTGATGCACCGGCCTCCAATGCTCATTTGGGCATTGCCAGATCAGCTCCTGCATCGCGGTTACACACTCTCGGGGCACTTGGATGTGTTTCGGCTCGTAATAAATGGCGAATATTGCTTTCCTACAAGCCTTAAGGAATAACTCCAACTTGCTGCATATTTCAGAGAAGTCGAAGTTGGCATTCATCGGCGTCCCATAAACCGCGGCTCGCGCGCGCTCTTCCATTTTACGTTGCCATCCCCTTATGGTTTCACAAGGGAAAGTTAACGGATCATCGTCTACCAGCTTTGCGTGACTGGCGCAGAGCCAGGCACCGTTCTCGTAGGCTTTGCGTTGCTCGGGAGTCAATTCGTCGTCAAACCGAGGCCCTCCTTGAGCAGCGGCTGAAATATGCGCAGCGTGGCCCAAATTAACGCTATCTCCATGCGGGGTGGAGGCATGAGTAACTGCCGGGCATCCCGGGTACACGCATCGGAAATGGACATTCCGAGCCAGTGCGCTCTTTGTTGCAGGGGAAAAATTGTCTCTTGCCATTTCATCGCTCTCACTTCAAATCAATCATGAATTCCGTTTCACCGGCTACTCCTTATCGGCCGAGCGTAGACAAATTTGAAGGTAGGTATGAGTAGACCGCAACTGCTTAATCATCAGTGTGTATCTAGCAGAGTCATGCAAGGTGAGTTCGGCAGCCCCTAACGATTTATTTATTCACCATTAGACGCGATCTAGAAACTGAAACTGCGTGCTACAGTCTATTCAAGTGTCCCATTTAGGAAGGAACCTTATGCAATGCCCCGTATGTAACCATGAAGCTCCAAAATCCGATGTCGGTGATCCCTTGAGATGCTCGGAGTGCGGAGTGGATTACAACAAGGCTCTGTCAGCAAAACAGCGAAACGAGAGTGGCGCCGATCAGCTGTCAGCCTCGTCTGAACGCATTTCGCTCAGACAGAGAAAAATATTATGGATCATGGCAGGCATAGCAGCAGTCGCAATAGCAGGTTTTGCATCTGCTCCCTATGTGGCGGTCTATCAAATTCGCCAAGCAGCTCAAGCCCAAGATGCTGATTCTCTGGCGGAGCACATTGATTTCCCTCGCGTAAGGGAGGATCTAAAAGAGCAAGTTAATGCTTCAATCATGTCCAAAGCCAAAACAGAGCTTAAGGATAATCCGTTCGCATCACTAGCAACGGCGTTTGCAAGTGGCATAGCAGAGAAAATGATTTCTACTCTTGTCACGCCATCTGGCCTCGTTGAACTCATGAAGGGTGAAAAGCCAGGCAAGCTGATATCGGGGGGAGGCACAAATAGGACTGTTACGCCTCGGGATAACAAACTGTTCGAGGACGCCCACATGCGCTACGACGGCTTTAGCAAATTCGTGATTGAAGTCCCTGATAAGAATGGCGGCGCCCCGTCACAATTTATCCTTAGGCGAGATGTGATTGCATGGCGTCTGACGGGGATCAGAATTCCGCTGTAGGTTGAGCCTGTAAACCTACAGCCAGGCCGAGACACCTCAAGCGGCTACTACCATAGTGCTTTACAAGGTTAAGTTTTGTTAAGTCTTGGTGCGCGCTCAGTCGCTGGCACTGACCAGTCGGCCCGGTATCCATTCTGGTTCCCACGATTTGAGGTTGTTGCGCCGCGGATACCCTAGGTAATGACCGTTCCCGCTGACCACTTTCCCGGTCACTGAGGATTGGAATACCTAATTGGGAAACCAACCCCATGGAAGGCTCACGTCAAGTCTCTATCGGCGTGTTTTCGCGCACGTCCGTCGCGCACTGGCCAGTGCGCAAAGCCATTTTCACGCAACCCTTCACGCAGTGCTGTCACGCACTCGAGCTCTGCCTAAATACATGGCCGTTTTGGCCGGAGTACGCAGCCAGGTACGCACAATTGGTACGCACTCGCCATGCATGCCGGCAACAGGTTCGCACTTCTGGTTCGCACCCTTTTAGGCGAAGCCGGCCAGTGGTTACCACGCTGGTTACCGCAAAAATTACCAATACAAGCTGTTGCCGGTCGCTGGTTTCCACTGAGGTTTCCACGGTATTGCTTTGTTTTTCAATGGCCAAACTTAGGTTTTCAAAATAAACCTATGGATGGAGCTGATTTAGATCGAATGCCCCCTTTGCGGAAACACCCCATGAATGACCCGCGACATCCGCTCCAATGTCAGGTTTTATCAGGTTACTGCGTGTTGAAAACAACACACTATGTAGATCCCTACACGCGCCGCCCGCGCCCTCAAAATAGAGTGGTGACAACGCCACTGTGTGGCACTGTGACCACACTTTCGCGTCGCCGTGAAGTCGGTCCATCGGCACCTCCTCACGCCTCCTAAGCCGGCTATACACAACCCCCAGGGCATCGCTTAAACAATGGCTATACACAACCCCCCAGGCATCGAGCACTTCCACCTCTCGAAACGCTCGTCGGCGAATGAGCAGGAGCAGTGAGCAGTGAGCAGTGAGCAGGAGCAGGAGCAGGAGCAGGAGCAGTTTGTTTCATGCCTAGATCGAACCATCGCTGCTACGCTTTCATTTTTCTCGAATGGAGTCGAAGCGATGCCCTCCCCCGAATACTCTCTCCCTGATGTCCTAGAGCGCATGTATCGCAACCAACTCGCTTTGGAGGCCGCGCTGATGGAGCTGACCCTGCTAGTCGAAAGCCAAGGGCATGCCGCGGCCGGCGACAATATCCGGACTACTCTGGAGACGATCGGCGACAACGCCGGGCACATCCATCAAGGTTTAGCCCGACTAAAAGCACAAGGGGCGCAGTAAGCGAACCCGAGTCAGGAGCGCATATGGACGACGACTGCGAGGTGGTGTTCGTAGCAGGCCTAGGCAAGATGCTTGGCCGAACTGAGGCTTCGGTCAGAGAGGGAATGCGCCGGGGCGTGGACTGGCTGCCAAAGAGCTTCAAGATGGGCGCCAGACACTGCTGGCTGAAGGCGGATGTTTGGGAGTTCCTGCGCGCCTGCAGGGACGGCGAGAACAAGGCGCCGAAGGTTGGTCGACCACGGCAGACACCGCCAACGCTGAGAGATATCCGAAGATGACAGAGGGCATCGATCGCTTCCTACGCCTCGACGAAGTGCTACACATTACCGGCCTGGGGAAAAACACTGTTTATCGCCGCATCAGGGAAGGTACCTTCCCCAAACAGATCAGGATAGGGCCCAACTCGGTGGCTTGGCGCCAGTCAGCAATCGCTAAATGGATGTTCGATCTGAGCCCGAGTCAGTGATGCTGAAGATCTACGGAAATCCTAGAGACAGACCGGCAGCAATGTCACTGTGGCGATGCAGCAACTCCCATGCGCCAAGCGCCTGAACTCCTCCACTTTTCTCCATTAGCCCCCCAAATGAGAGATCCGATGTAATTTTTCAGGATACTCACGTACCGACGGTCGAGAAAGCTTCGGTTTACCGAATTTATGCTATACAGAACCTGTCAAACGAATTGTCAAATGGGATAGAGTGCGCGTCCTCACCTACCCTTCTAAGGAGAGACCAATGGCTGATCGTGCTGGCGTGCTAGCTAATGCGCCCCTGATCTACACCTTGAGCGTTGTTAGATTCTCGCCCTTGCTCCTGCTTCCGAAACTGATTCCAGAAATCCAGCACAAGCTGAGAGATTGCCTTCCGGAGTACTTCCAGATGGCCCGGTCAATTTCACCCAGTCCTAGCATGGAGCCAAACTCTTGGGCGTTTCTTGATCGAGAGTTGAAATACGCTTGCGTGTTGAGCCAAGACCATTTGGTACTGCAGAGCATTTCGTACCTGCATTTCGACCAACACCGCGAGCTTTTTAAGCGGTGTTTAGACGCCGTAGTCGGATACGCCGGAGATCTCGATGTTCTCGGTATAGGCATGCGTTACGTCGACAAAATTGAGCCCTTAGAGGGAGAACGCTTATCAGAATATTTACCCGTTGAGCTTTTGCCTTTAGAGAATGCACAAATCCCGAACATGAAAGCTGGCAAGGTCACCAAGCCCGCGGGAGTCTCCACCACTACCTATCACTTTGACCCTGAGTTTCTCCATATCAGGTGCTGGCGACAGGAAGGTATGTGGGTACCTGAAGACGTGATGGAACTGGCAATGGTCTTCGAAATAGCTCGACAGACTCGCCATTCGCACACATCCCAAAGAATGGGCCAGACAATAGCCTCGGTTTTCCAGCCAACAAGCGCTGTCGGCGCACTGTTGGACACAGACGCATATTTGCCATTTGCGCCCACAGCGCGCTTGCAGACGAGTGAGATCGTTGGGCGACTTGAAGGTCTGCACTCTATGGCCAATACTGCCTTCAGAAGCGTGGCTACCGATTATGCTTTTCAGGCATGGAGCATGAAAAAATGAGCATTGGAGCTTTAAGCCTTTACCCATCAGAGCAGAGGGAAACGAGCGCCACATTTATGGGGCTGTGGGAGCGGCCTGAGCGCAATTCGAGAAATGCGACTTCAAGTGTAAGCACATGGCTACCTCATCTTGCGACCGCTCTAGTGACTATCATCCCAAACGGCACTTTAGAGCTGAGACAAGCAGAAGTCTTGCCTATCAGCTCGACAACCCAGCACCTCGTAAATCCCACTCGTTCTGTGTGGATTGCCGTATCGGAAGAAGCGGAAGAAGTTGACGTAGTTCCTGCACTCATCGAGAGCTTTCGAAAAAACTTCGGCCTGTCTGACAACTCAATCTCTGAGCTTTTTGGAGTTTCTCGTCAGACGGTCTACAACTGGCGCACTAAAAAAACCGTCGCCGACACACCAGAACGAATCAAAGCTTTAGCGAATGTCTTAGCAGAGGTTAATGCTGAGGATGTGCCCTACCTGAAGCGCTCGCTATTCTACCCAACTAATGATGGCCTATTAATGCAGGACGTTTTGAGCGAATCAAACTGGAAAAACCTTGGTCCCCAGGATGTTCGTCGAGTAACTCTGGAACTGGCAGAAAAAGCAGCACAACTTAGGTCACGAGACAGAAAAACCATCTCTCGCTTGGAGAAATTCAATCCATCCCAGGTAGGTTAGTAGAATGACGGCGAATGCTCAGGATGAAAAAGAAGCTGCTGTCACAACGATCCGGGAAATGGGCTGGTTACAAGGAGATATAGTTAATGGAGCTGACCTCGCGGATCACATCCCCCAAGCGGCCGTGGATGGCGTTCTGGGAGGTAAGCTGCCTTCCCACTGGGTTCTAATCTCCCATTCATGTTCTATTCACGCTCGAGCATACGACCAAGCTCCCATGGTCGAGTGGATAGCTCTGAAAATAATGAAGAAGAAGCCTCTGGGCGCTTATTTAAATTCCAACAACCCTAGAATTCTTCAGTTACAACTCGACGAGAGATTGATTTTCGAGGCTAAAATCGAGAGACGAATTTGGACACCAAGATCAGTACTGCAGAGTTTAAAGAGGAATGAGGATCAAAAACTCGATAGCGAAATGATTCAAACATTAAGCTACTGGCTCTCACACAGCTATAACAGAATTGCGATACCAGACAAGCTTGTTGAACGTCTAAAGTTTAGGAATGGCGAAAACATCTATACCGGACTAGGAGTAGCAATAGACAGCTTTCTTAGCGAGAACGCCCATCTACTAAAAGGCGCATGGATATCATTCTACCCTAAAGAAGAATTGGTCGACGCCACACCCTACACCATCGCTTTTAGACTACTAATAAAGCCTAAACACGCCGCTCAACTAGACGAGCTAAACGCCAAGCTCCAAGAGGCAACGAACTTGGACGCTAGTGAGATCGAAGGCCTCGACATTGATGAATGTTTAATAACTCCGCTACAAGATTTCACAATGTTAGACGCGGAGGATTTCACACATTACAACTCAAGCGATTGGCTGAGTTTGGCCGAAGAAGATGAGGATGAGGGTGAGAAGGAGTAGCTTTCCTCGCCCTGAGTCGAAGCGATAATACCCAGTGCTCAGATTGTGATGGTAAGAATCACTTAAAGTGGTGGTTTGCAGCAAAAATAAGGCCGAGAAGGTCAGTGAACCGAGCAACTCGCCAGAAGATAAAGTTGTCGAAAGCACGGTGCAGAAATGCGCTACTTCACTTCAGGAAATTTTCCAGCGAGTCGGGATACACAGAAGCAGCTATCCGATCAAAGATTGCTGACGGCACTTGGAGGAAAGATTGCGTCTGGCGGAAGGCCCAGATGGGATGGTGCTGGTCGACATCGATAGCTACGAAGCCTGGGTAAAGACGGGCAACCTCTCGTCGATCAATCGAGCAAATAAACTCCGATCAAGACTGAGCACCGCTCCGCTTCGAAGTAAGGGGCCGCAACTAAGTGCAGAGCCGCTGATGTGATGCCATTCGTCGGAGCGGCCGGCTCACTCTATGGTTAATTTTTGGCATCTTCTGAAGGATGAAGAAACCGTCAAAAACCACCTAGCAGAAAGCGCCGTGTATCCCCACATGTATCCTTTCCAAATACTCAATTAATAAAA
Organism: Pseudomonas sp. m6p; assembly: GCF_055760375.1. Taxonomy (NCBI): domain Bacteria; kingdom Pseudomonadati; phylum Pseudomonadota; class Gammaproteobacteria; order Pseudomonadales; family Pseudomonadaceae; genus Pseudomonas; species Pseudomonas sp. m6p. The sequence goes on along the minus strand of NZ_CM147084.1, from coordinate 29,455 downwards.
TGCTTTAAATACAGAAAGTTATGAACCAGGTTCAAACGACCCCGGCTCCACCAAACTCAACGAAAAAGACGTCCTCGGACGTCTTTTTTTGTGCCTGGAATCCAGTAAATGCGGGGGGTTGCAGCGCCATTCGTGTCTGCGAGCGTCCAGCAAGATTTATGTCATTTAGTATTCCAAATGGTATTCCAAGGCTTCAGATGCAAATTTTTGGGATACCAAAACGTCTCATGGAATACCAATGTACGCTCAAGCTATTGGTCTTACTGAATTCAAGATCAGAGCCGCCTGTCGTGCTACATAGATATCTGGGACGCTCAGTGCCACCAAAACGTCCGTATCACCAACAAGGTCAATGGCATGTGTCAGCGTGGCAACTGCCAAATCCAAGGCACGAAGGTAGGGCACTGGAAGGAAAACACTCCATTCCGACCCACGATCTGGTATCGCATAGGCAGTAGCACCGATGGCAAGCCAGTCACCTACGGCACCGACGCTATTTGTCAAACGTCGGACGTTGAAGCTAGCAGTCCTTTGACGCAGCTCTATCTGGATCTAGGCGTCCCAGACAACGAACTAGGTTCGATCTTCGACAAGCGCTACGTCGGCGACTGGGCCGCGTGAAATTAGGAGAAAAACGGGCCTGCATAAACAACGACTAATTCCCCCGCCGCTCCCCAGTCCGAATGGCCAGAAGTCAAAAACCGCCTGGTGCAATCCGCGCATGGATGACGACTGCTATGTCAAAAACAAGAAGGTGCAAGTAGCAGAACGGGTAAATGGTTACCGGACATCAGCGATGTCGAATGCCGACCAGCTAAGAGGTCAGCGTGAAACCATCCTCTGCTACGACAGAGACGACCAGCCGATGGGCTATCTGCCGCAATAAGAGCCCTGAGGACGACTAGCTTCGCTGATTGATTAGAATGTTGACCGCGCTACTCGTGTTCGCCAGCATACTCGCAGGCTGCGTGACGGCACTGCTATTGGTGATCAGATGGTGCGTTTTCCGCCGGTACTGCTGGCCCGCTGGATCTTCAGCTTACGGCAGAATATTGTCGGAAAACGCATTGGATAAAAAAGTCCCGCCTGAGCAACCGTTTAGCGGCTCAATGCGGGACTTTTTCTTTTGTCAGGAATACCTAGATAAACAACAGATCATTTTTGAGTTTGATCTGTCTGGGCGTTGACTCTGCTTACTTCACCAGCTCCATCAGCTTCCCGAAGCTGTTTACCACATCGTACTTGACGTTCTCGGGGGCATACTTCCTATTGATCTCGTCGAAGAACTTCCGTGCACATTCGATTTTTGTAGCCTCAATCGGGCGTAAATCCATTGATGACATTGAGCCCTTGGTTTCAGCCACAAAGTACACATGCTTGATTGCTCCTTCCTTGAACGAAATTGCCCAGTCGGGATTGTAATCGCCAACCGGCGTGGGGATCAGGAAGCCGCGCGGTAATTTGGCGTACACGACCACGTCTGTACAGGTGTCCAGCTTTTTCACAAAGTCGCGTTCGATGCCGGAGTCGGTGATTACGTAGTCGTAGATGTGACGGCTGAGCTTGTCACCGGCCTTACTGAAGTCCTGCTTGGTCTGACCAGAGGTAAAGATGTCCAAATCAAACTTGTCCTCAACGGGGTCGTAGGCCAAGTGCTCAATGATCATCGTCGCCTTCTGCTCATTGATCAGTCGAATTGCTTCGGCGATGAAGCTTTCAGGATTGGTACGAAACTGCGTAAATATCGCAACACTGATGCCTTTAAGGATATCCGCCGTCGTGCGTCGCGTCAGTTGCGTACCCTCGGTAACCTTACCAATGAGGTCGTACTTAACCGTTGAATGAATTGACTGCTTGTCGTACTCAACGGTCGTTTCAGAAACCTTGAAACCATCACCGCTTTTCAACGCATCGGCAGTTACCTGATCAATCTGCTCACCTTTCTGGATCGTGTACTGCAAGGGCGTCACTCGTAGGCTCTTGTCCAGCTCCTCTGCCGCTTTCTTGACCAATTCCGCCGAATCAAAGTCAACACTGTAGGCGGCCTTGCGATTGATACGATTCCACAGCTCCTTGAATTCCTGTTTGTCGAAGTTACTGTTGAGCGGATTCTGCTTTGGCCTACGGTCGTCGCTGATCTCAAACATCTGACTGTCGCTGAAGACGCTGTCGATCAGCTGGTACACCTGCTCGGCATGAGCCTGCAGTTCCGGGGGCAGCGGAGCCAGGGTACCTTCCTTCTTGGCGTCGTGGTACGCGCCTGTAATGCGGTCAGCATCGTCGCTGTAGTCGTTCTTGAGCAGGTATTTGTAGATCTGCTTGGCCAATTGCGGCGTGACTTCAATATCGCCAGTTGGGGTCTTGAGTACCTTACCAGTGAAATAGGCTTCGTCAGCGACCTTAGGACGTGCTGACAAAGATTCGCTGATGTCTTTCTGCAGCGCAGATACGAAGTCCTTATAGCTCTCACTTGCCACCACGGTTAGCACGTTTACGTCATGGACGATAGCGGGGTGATCCATTCGGTCACCGCTCTGGTTAACGGACAAGCGTAAACCACGACCTACCTCCTGCCGCCGCGAGATGGTGTTGTCGCTGTGCTTGAGCGCACAAATAACGAACACGTTAGGATTGTCCCAGCCTTCACGCAAAGCGGAGTGCGAAAAGATAAAACGCACCGGCTCGTCGAATGACAACAAGCGCTCCTTGTCCTTTAGGATCAGGTCGTAGGCGTCCACATCATTGGACAGCCCTACGTTTTCTCCGCGTTTCTCCACATCGGGATCGGCCAGTCGCTTGGTTTTTCTGTCGATGGAGAAGTAGCCGCCGTGCGTCCTGCCTGCATCAATACCCTTCAGGTACTTGATATACGGCGTTTCATCCAGGTCCAGCACCTCGTTCAGGTACTGGCGGTACTCCTCTTCAAAGATACGTGCGTAGTCGCCTTTCTCGTCCGCTGTCGAGTAATCGCGGTACTTGGCTACTTCATCGATGAAGAACAAGGTCAACACCTTGATGCCTTGTTGGAATAAAGCTAGCTCTTTATCGAAGTGTGCCTTGATGGCTTCCCGAATCTGGATGCGGCGCAGCGCTTCTTCGTTGACATCCCCGGTGGCCTCACCAACAAAGAGCTCAACGCCGTTCGTGAAAGTCAGGGTATCCGTGTTGGCGTTGATGTCCGCGACCACATAGCCACGGTACTGATCCAGCTCGTTTGAAAAGCCATTAGAAAAGAGATTGTCGCCCTTGGAGAGCTTGCGCACTACACGCTTGATCTCGCCGCTTTTCAGCTTCTGCTCGAACTCAACCCGGGCCACAGGTGCCTTGCTCGAAATCTCGATGGACTGCAAGTACAGATAAGCATTGGAGCCCGCCAGCCCCTTCACTGATATGCCGCGTACTGCGATTTTCTTCACCAGCTTCTGGTTGTAAGCGTCCAACGCGTCCAGCCGATGGATCTTGTTGTGCGTGGTTTTGTGAGTGGCCGAGTAGCGCAACACCATAAGCGCCTTGAATTCCTCCAAGGACTTCAGGGTTGCCGCACCCTCCATTTTTTGTGGCTCGTCCAGAATCAGAATCGGTCGATTGGCGCTGATTACATCAATCGGGCGGCGCGACTGAAAATCATCGAGCTCGTCATAGATGCGCCGGTTGTCAGCGCCACGGGCAGCAAACGCCTGCACGTTGATTACCATCACGTTGATCCCCGCATCCGACGAAAAGCTCTCCAGATGGTGCAACTGCTTGGAGTTGTAGATGAAGAAGCGCGCCTTCTTGTGGTACGTCTCCAGGAAATGCTCTGCGGTAATCTCCAATGACTTGGCCACGCCTTCACGAATGGCAATGCTGGGCACCACGATGATGAACTTGCTCCAGCCGTACTGCTTGTTCAGCTCAAAAATCGTCTTGATGTAGCAATAGGTCTTGCCGGTCCCGGTTTCCATCTCGATGTCGAGATTGACTTTGCTGACCTTAGTCTTCACCAACTCGGTGGACTGCGGCAGGTTTTGCTGATGCTGCACCTGGGTGATGTTTTCCAACACGGCAAGGTCAGTCAGCTTCAGATCGGCGTTCTTGAATCCGCCCTCTGCAAACAGGTCCTCAATTCCTTTCTTGGCCCTGCCCGGGTCGATGCGATAGCTAATGGCCTCCACTGATACAGGTGGTTGCCCCTTGAAGCAGTCAACCACGGCTTGTACCGCTGCCGTCTGATAGGACTGTGTCTTGAATTTGAGTTTCATCGCTCGCCCCTCAAATGCATTTGACTTCGGTGGCGGGCGACAAGAGCTTAAAAATCTGCTCGACGTTGATCTTGACCGAGCTGTCCCTATAGCCTGCATCGCGGAACACCACACGAAGGGGCTGCTGCTTGGCCAGTTCCTTCACAAAGGCTTCATCGATGCTGCCGCTGGCGTCGAAGCAGGCGGCAAGCACATTGCCATCGACAAAAAACACGTCTTTACCTTGAATGGGCTGGTTAGTAATGGGCAGGGCCAGATCGATGCCCCAGTCCAGCATCACCTGAAACAGCAGGTCTGCTGGCGTGCGATCCAATTTAATGTTGTCAACGAACAGATCAAACTTTGCTTTGTCCATCGCATCTGGTGCGTAGTAGACGTCGGCCATGTTAGATGTATCTATCTTAAAGGCGCGGAAACCCACATCTTTGTTCCAGTTTTCGTGAACTTTCACCGCATCAATAACTGATTGCCCTGCGCGTCGGATTCGCTCTTTCGACATATCAGCAATGGTTCCATATCCAGCTTTGGAGGCTTCAGATGTGTCATCGCAGTGTTGAGGGAGCTGAACCATCACAAATCTTCGATTTTTTCCATCGGCTGCATTCAGCTTTAAAACTGCGTGCGCGGTTGTCGCTGAACCTGAAAAAAAGTCCAGTACGATTTCGGCTGAGTCTACATTTGCCTGTTTGATCAGTTCTTCTAGCAGAGACACTGGCTTTGGAAAATCCATCACGCGACTTCCAAAAAGCGCCTCAATATCAGACGTACCGTTCCTAGGGATGGTCTGAAGTAGCCATGTATTTCCCCGGCATACCACCTAGCGCAACTTTTAAACTCGCCAAATGATCAAAAAACAATCAATTCGACGAGTATTTCTTACGTTTTCGCCACCCGGACCCCACTCCGGTGGCCATTTCCCGCATTACAGGCGCACCTCTCCTGCATTCGTCAGTAAATGTCGGCGCGCCATCCACAGGTTCGACAGAGCGAACAGTGTCACCAGTTGCGCCGTGTTTTTGGCCAAGCCGCGAAAGCGCACCTTGGTGTAACCGAACTGGCGCTTGATTACCCGGAACGGATGCTCGACCTTGGCGCGCACCTGAGCCTTGGCCTTTTCAATCTTGCGCTTGGCTTTGTACAGCACGCTGCGCTTATCGAGTTTTTTGTAGGTGCTGCGGCGTGCCGCCACCTGCCAGATAACTTCACGTCCTTCATGCTCGGGCCGCTTTTCGACACCGGTGTAGCCTGCATCGGCGCAGACCACGTTTTCGTCGCCATGCAGCAATTTGTCCACCTGGGTGACATCCGCCACATTGGCCGCCGTGCCCACTACGCTGTGCACCAGACCCGATTCGTCATCGGCGCCGATGTGGGCCTTCATGCCAAAATAATACTGGTTTCCCTTCTTGGTCTGGTGCATTTCCGGGTCGCGCTTGCCGTCCTTGTTCTTGGTCGAACTGGGCGCATTGATCAGCGTTGCATCGACGATGGTGCCCTGGCGCAGCGACAGGCCGCGGTCGCCCAGATAGCCATTGATGACAGCGAGGATGCCGGCCGCCAGCTCGTGTTTCTCCAGCAAGCGGCGGAAGTTGAGAATGGTGGTTTCGTCGGGGATGCGCTCCAGGTTCAGCCCGGCAAACTGGCGCAGGATCGTGGTTTCGTACAGCGCTTCCTCCATCGCTGGATCGCTGTAGCCGAACCAGTTCTGCAGCAGATGCACACGCAGCATCGCCATCAACGGGTAGGCCGGACGGCCACCTTCACCTTTCGGATAATGTGGCTCGATCAAAGCAATCAAGCCCTTCCACGGCACCACCCGATCCATCTCGATCAGGAACAACTCCTTGCGGGTTTGCTTGCGCTTGCCAGCGTACTCGGCGTCGGCGAAGGTCATCTGCTTCATCGGGAAACTCGGTGGGTGGGGTCGCGGTATTTTGCCAAATCAGAAAGTCTTTTTCAGAGTTTCCCTAGTGTAAATGTCTTTGCCAATTATTGAAGAGTATCCAGTCTGTTCAGAACCTAACTCTTGAACAAACGCTTTTTTCCTAGGTCTTCCATCCGACGCAGCGGGCCAGAGAATTTTATTCTCTGCAATCAACTTAGCCATTGTGTTTCGGTCATAACGCCACCCCATTGGCGGACGTCCGTAGTTAATACCGGTTGCCGGGTCGATTAAATCGTAATGAAGGTTCGGTCGACGATCTGCAGTAGCAAGGCCAACCATATTTGCGCTAGTCCAGTCCCCCCTCGAATCGCCGTCTGGATTCGAATACGCAGTCAGATCTCTGTCCGACCCCCGAATTGACTTACCATAAGCAAGCACATACTCGTGATCGACGGACGCTCCGTTCTTTGAGCGGTTATCTTTGTTTTGCCTGCTCTTCCAAATAAACGTCGCAATAAGCTTGTCTTCACCGAAGATCTCATCACAAATCTTGCGAAGATTTGCAAGCTCACCATCGTCAAGCGAAATAAAGATGACACCGTTTTCACTAAGAAGATTTCTTGCGAGACGAAGGCGCGAATACATCATGGAACACCAGTCAGAATGGAAGCGCCCGTTCGATGCAGTGTTTGCTACTAGTTTATTCCCCTCATCGTCTTTTTGATTTGAACGTTGCAGATAGCCTTCAGTCTCCTCCGCGAAATCGTCCTCATAAATAAAGTCGTTGCCTGTGTTGTACGGAGGGTCGATGTAGATCATCTTGACCTTGCCGAGGTATGTTTCCTGCAGTAGCTTTAGCGCGTCGAGGTTATCTCCCTCAATGAACAGATTCTTCGTGTTATCAAAGTCCACACTTTCGTGCTGGCAAGGGCGCAATGTTTTGGCAATAGGGGCATTGGCCGTCAGCATCGCCTCGCGCTTACCCGGCCAGTTCAGGTTATAGCGCTCTTGCGGACCTTCGACGATTGAATCAGCCAACTCTTGTCGTAGCTGATCAAAGTCCACCGCCAGCTTCACGCCACCGTCTTCACCCTTGGCCTCAGTGACGCACCCCGGGAACAGATCACGAATGCGGGAGATGTTGTCCTGTGTGATATTGAGCGAGTGCATTTTTAGGTTTTCCATGTTCTTTTCCTCTAGCAGCCGTGCTTCCGTAAAAGAAGCTCAGCGGCTCAATTGTTCAAGTTCGTTTTGATAAATTCAGTCGTCTATTGCCAGTCCTGGCAAAGGTGCACCCGCAGACTCTCGATAGCCGATGGCAAGGTGCCCTCACAGGTCACGCCCAGATAAGTGGCCGCACGAGTGGTGCCCACGTACAAGTACTTGTCGAAGAGCGCAGGATGTAGCTCGGCAAGCTGGTCAATGCCAATAAAGAAAACAGCTTCGAACTCCAGGCCCTTGATGTGCTGGATATCGAACACACGCACATTGCTTTCTTGCCCGACGGCCTGCCCCTCGCGACAAGCAATGACCTGAATGTTGTGCTCGGACAGGGCGGCATTCAGTGCATCCGCCACCGGGGCCACGTCGTTTTCGGTATTCACAAAGATAGCCGTGGACGGCAATTGGCCTACAAAGCGCTCAATCTCACGAATGCGATCTGCGAGCCAGCTGACAACGACCGACGTATCGCAAGCATGCTCCAACAAGGCAGGGGCCACACCCGAGCTATCCATGTTCGCGGGTAAGCTGACGTTTTGCTCCGTACCAGCGACGGCGCGGATCATGCCTCGGGCCAAGTCGCTCAGTTGCTTGCTCTGACGGTAGGAGACGGTGATCTCCTTGATGTCGAAGTCGGCAAAAACCCACTTTAAGTCGTCAGCGGAACGCGCGCCCCAAGTAGTCAGGCGCTGGTTGAAGTCGCCGCACGCAAAGAACGAGCGCAGTTGAGGGTGAGCCAGTGCTGCCATGCAGGCCAGCTGAATGGGCGAAAAATCAGTCGCCTCGTCCACCAATACTTGGTTGCGGTAGTGCTCCAGAATGGGCTGAAGCGATGACCAAGCGGGGCTGTCAATATCGCGCAGGACGCTGGGCCGGCTGATCAGGTCGCCTGCGGCGCGCAAGATGGCCAGCAGTACAATATCGAGTTCGAGCGGATGGATGTCGCGAGCCTCGAAGCCCTCCCTGCGATACCAGTTCCCGGTATGTTGGCGTTCACGCCGGAACGCACGGTAGTGTTTTGGAATGCCGTCGAGGTAGCGTTTGACCGGGTTCACGAAGCGCCGGGCATTAGTCTGCACCAGAAGGCTCGCGCCCACATCTGCACGGTCGGTCTCTGCCAGGCCACGATCGGCCAGCCACTCAATGATTTTGCCGTTGCGAGAAGTCTTGCTCAGCATACGCTTGGAGGCTGCTGACCGAGCCTGGGCACGCACGGCTTGCATGTAGGTATTGAGAGCAGCCGCGCGGCCCGTGCGCGATGTTGTGGTGTCTTCTTCTTCGTCGGCATCGAAATCGTCTTGCTCGTCGGCCTCAGTTGCCTGCGCCTGCTGCAAACTGTCGATGACACGAGCTAACTCATCTAAAAATGCCCGGTTGCGGTTGAGCTGCAGATTGAGCGCAGCTTTGATCTTGCCGTCGGAGGCGTCCTTAAGGCTGGTGACAAGCGCTTGCACCTTGGGGAGTTCTGCGGCCAATGATCCGAATGTGGTGGCCAGAGTGCCATCATCGGCACGCGCTAAGATGTCTTGCAAGCGTGCGCCCAAGCTTTTGACGTCAGGGGCCTTGGCATCATGGAGTAGAGCCGCTGCTTCATGCAGCTCCTGGACGTAGACGCTGCGTTGCCATGCATCGAAATCGTCAAACCATTGGATAGGCCGGTCGAGTGCAGCTTCGCTAAGGCTAGGCAAGCTCTCTTTCAGAACGAAGGTGCCGCCGCCAGAAGCAGTCCTAAGAACGCCAAAAGCGTTTCTGGCCAACTCGCGCCGATAGTCCTGCCAAGTTCTAATGCGCAGATCAGAGGCAGGAACGCCTTCTCGGGCAAAAGCCTCTTTGAGGTACTGCTTGAGCAGTTCGGTAGGCGTGAACATCAGCCAGCTGTTGGAATGCGCAACGCCTTGCACTGCAGCAACTGTCTCAACCAGGCGTTGCTCGCCTTCTTCCAGAAAAGCGGTGTCGAGCTTTTGGCCGAGGCGCCGGATCAGGGTCGTCGTTTTGCCGGTACCGGGTGGACCCAAGATCAGCAGGCGCTTGTCGAGAGGAAGACGGAAAATCTCGTCCTGGTATTGATCGAGTACGGGCTGATCCCGCAACCCCATCTTGGTGATGACGCTGCGGCGAACGCCGTCGATGATGTTGGCCTTGACGGTCTCCTCGGCCAGCAATTGGCCCAGGATGTCCTCTGTGACCTCTTCCCCGGCAACCTCAGTCAGCAGCGCTCGCAGCGACTCGATGGTGAGAGGCCCGAAATGCTCGGCTTCAACCACGGTGTCGCGAGAGTCCCACCCATCGGCGAGTGCACTTGGACGGAGTTGAGCTCGCTCAAGAACCTCAACAACGGTTCCATTGGGAAGCGTGAACTCTGCACCAATCGCCAATGAGGCCAATCGTCCAACAGGGGCCCGGTAGCTGGCCAAATTGGGAAATCCCGATACCGGCGTAGTGCGGCAGATGTAGTAGGTTTTCTCTTCGCCCTCTTCATCAATCACCACAACGCGAGCAATGGCGGGCTCTGCCACCAATACCCGGTAGCTTTCACGGTTCGCCTGGCTGATCTGATCCAGTCTTTGGATAGCCGAACTGGACGTCATCGTATTGATGCTTGCCAGGGCATCGGATCCCAGTGTTCGTCCATCAAGAAGCTTGCTCTTGGAGGCTTCGGCGATGCTTTCGAGTTGCGCTAACGCCTCGCCTGCGACCTGCTCGATGTGTCTCTTCGATTCGTCATTCAGGCTCTGCGTCATGGGCTCTCCCTACCAGTCAACTGTTCAAGTTCGTTTCTTAGCTGTCGCAAGAGCGCGTTGATCTCCACCTTGCGGTTGAATTGCTTTTCTTTGGCAAGCTTGCTGGCGGCCTTCTCGACCTCACGCTGCTTCGCCGCAAGCTGTTCGACACGAGCGACCAAGTCACCAAGGCCTTCTTGCTGGCGCGCAGGTGTGGGAATCAGGCGGTGAAGCACCTGTTCGTACAAGCCACCCAAATCGAGCGCCAACGGCATGGCGGCGCGCTCCACATCGCTCGGTAACCACACCGTCGCAAAGTAGTCGCTCAACACCCAACGGCTCGCGCCTGATTCGTTCGGGCGCTTGTACGCGGCGACTACCTGCGTTCGGCCGTCAAAGCTCAGCTCGAAGATGATGGGGAACTGCACCGCACCATCTATGCAGCGCAACACATCCAGATTCAGCTCCGACGTCTTGAGCTGAATGGCGAAGATCTGAAGCTCCGGCACACTGGGTCTAGCGGGCAGGTTGATCGTTTCCGGAGCCAGCTTGTATTGCCAGAAGATCTGTTCCACTTGTTCGACGAACAAATCTTTCAGCCGTGTGTTGGCTCCGCTGTGTTCGTAGATCTTGTTCTTTGGCAGGTTGCGGCCAAAAGCGGCCTGCTTCGGGTAGCTGATGAACGCGGCGTTCGACTCCAATGGCGAGATATGACTCATCCGGCCTCCTGAATTACCAAGAAGGTGATGAGCTCGAAGTCGTCCAGACCGGCAATGGTGTTGACCAGCGCAGTGGTTTTGCCGCCGCTGAACAGGCTGTCCAGATCCTTTTCCTCCTTCACCTCGATCATCGAGCGAATCGTCTTGCCAAGCAGGTCGGAATACACCTGCATCTTGCGTCCGTCTACAGTTTCCTTGTTAAACAGGCTGCAGGCTTCCGGAATGGGCTGCGCTTGCCCCTTGCAGCAACTGCGCACCAGATCGAGCAGGCGTTTGACTTCGGTATGATCGTGAATGACCTCACCCTCACGACTGATGTAGACGAGGTAATACGGGTGCAGACGGTTATGCTGGCTAACTCTGACGCTCGAGTTGCGGTTCCGCAGTGTAAATATCACGCCTGGACGCAGGCCAAGCTCAGGTTTGGCTGACACAGCGGCGTGCATGCCGCTCGGTACGTTGCTCAACTCGCCATTGGCTTTGACGTAGTTGAGCAAGTCCATGCGGAAGTCGTTGAGCCCCAGATCTGTGATCGAAACGCCCGTTTTCAGGTCTTCCAGCTCGATGACTTCTTCTTGCAGGCGGCGCAGCTGTTCCTTGCGGTAGGACACATCGTTGGCTTGGGCGCTAAGCACATTGTCGTCACCCGTGGCGGTGACGTCGGCAATCATCATCCGGCTCTCGACGCGTTCCTTGAGGTTGATGTACTCGTCGAGCGAGATGTCGGGCCAGTAATTGACCAGTTGGATGCTGCTGTTGGGCGATCCGATGCGATCCACTCGACCGAAGCGCTGGATGATGCGCACGGGGTTCCAGTGGATGTCGTAGTTGATGAGGTAGTCACAGTCCTGCAGGTTCTGGCCCTCGGAGATGCAGTCGGTGCCAATCAACAAGTCGACCTCAGCCGGTTCGTTGGGCAGGACAATGGCCTTTTCTTTGGAGCACGGCGAGAAGAGGGTGAGCAGCTCCTGGAAGTCGTAGCTTTTCTTTTGAGCTGTGTTTTTTAGCGTCGACTGAGGCGCGCTACTGCCAGTGACTTTCGCTGTATGCAAGTACTGATTGGCGAGCAGCTCAGTGGCCAGATTGTCATAGAGGTAATCGGCCGTATCAGCGAAAGCCGTGAAAATCAGTACTTTTTTATTGCCGGGATTAATGGGATTGGCAATCTTGTCGAGTACTAGCGATTTCAGGTGCTGCAGCTTGGCGTCTTCGGCTGGCATGATTTTGCTCATCGAGGCCAGTAACGCGGAGATGATTTCCAGGTCAACCTGGAGTTCATGCTCCCAAGAAGGCAGATCCATATCTGCCAGCTTTATCCGAATAGTGTTGCCGATTTCCAAGTCATGAAATGAAGGGATGCCGTCTTCTTCAGCGTCAACTGAGTCCATGGAGTCCGTAAGACTGGCGACTTCTGTAACTCCGCCCCGACTCTCGAACTCCTTAATCAACCCGAGAACGCGCTGGTGGTTTTCTTTCAAAGAATTAAGTGTGCTGCGGAATGCATAAACAGAGCTTTCAAGGCGCTTTAGCAAATTCGTTGTCATCAGTGCAACCAGGCTTTTTTCCCGGTCTACCTGACGCAGCTTGCCTCGACCGCCTTCAACCTGCGTGTCGTACATCTCTTCATACTTCTCCAAGCGGCTAGGCAAGATGTAGCTGATGGGGGCATATACAGCGAGCTTGAGCAGAGACAGCTGCTCGAAAATCTCGTTGAAGCTCATTACATCCGTTCGTTGCTCAGCACCCACAACCAGTGGGCTACGAAACGACAAGGGCTTGCGCCGCTCAGGGAATTGCCCGATATCCGTGGTGTCGTAGAAGGTCTGAATGTGTTTGCGCGAGCGTGCGATCGTGACGCTGTCGAGCAACTCGAAGAAATCGAAGTCGAGCGAGTCCAAGATGGCACGAGCCGTGCGTTCCTCAGGTGGAAGTTTTGACCAAGCGTTAAAACTGGCCTGTGCACCACGGAAAATTTCCTCGACAGTTTTGCCAGTACGCAGCTTCTTGCTTAGGTTTTCGGAGTCGCCTTCGTAGGCTAGGGCGAGTTGGTTGCGTAGGTCATTGAAGCGGTTGTTCACTGGGGTAGCTGAAAGCATCAGCACCTTGGTTTTCACACCGTCTTTGATGACTTTATTCATCAGCTTCTGGTATCGGGTCTCCTTATCCTTGAAGGCATCGTTGTTGCGAAAGTTGTGCGATTCATCGATGACGACGAGGTCATAGTTTCCCCAGTTGATGCGGTTGAGCGGAGTGCCAAACGATTCGCCACTCGTGCGAGTGAGGTCGGTATGGCACAGCACGTCATAGCTGAATCGGTCACGGGCAAAGATGTTGGTCTTGAGATTACGGTTGTAGTTGAGCCAGTTGTCCGCCAGTTTTTTGGGGCAGAGCACCAGCACCGACTTGTTGCGCAGTTCGTAATACTTGACGACGGCTAGGGCTGTGAAGGTTTTCCCCAAGCCAACGCTGTCCGCCAGGATGCAGCCGCTATAGGTTTCTAGCTTGTTGATGATCCCAGTGGCCGCATCCTTCTGGTAGTTGAAGAGCTTCTTCCAGATGAGCGTGTCCTGGTAGCCGGTACGGTCGTTGGGTAAAACGTCCTCATCGATGTCGTCCAGGAACTCGTTGAAGATGTTGTAAAGCATCAGGAAATAGACGCTCTCGGGCGAGTTCTCCTGGTAGACAGCCGCAATGTGATCGCAGATCTGCATGGTGACGTCTTCCAGTTTTTCCGGGTCGCTCCAGATCTGATTGAATAGGCTTAGGTAAGTTGCCGTGAAAGTTGGCTCATCCATTTTGTTGACGAGGTTGGAAACAGCATTGCCTTGCTGGTAACCGAGATCGACGGCCGTAAATCCATGTAATGGCATGTAAGAGATGTCCGCTTCAGCAGATTGCACGCAGGCAAACTGCTGCATCGGGGCCTTGCTGCGGTTCGACTTGAAGGTCGCCTTGCGCCGCATCCATTCTGCGCATTCTTTAGCAATCGCTCGCTGCGTGAGCTTGTTGCGCAACTGAATCTCGAACTCGCTACCGTACAGGCTGCGCTCACGATCCAGCTTCGGGATGTGAAATTCCTTTCGCTCTTTACGGATTTTGTCGGCAACCTCATTGGCAACGAACGTCGGCGAGGTGAAGATGAAGTTCAGCTCGTCGATCTTTTCCAGCTCTGCTTTCAAAGCTTCGAATGCGTACATCGAAAAACAAGACGCTGCGATATTCAGGCGGGAACCGGGCTTTAACGTCGCCCTGAGGTCATCACCCAGCAACCTTGTAATATTGTCAATGAGCTCCATCGTTTCCCTTACCTTTTTTCGTCTCTTCCTCTAACGGTGCTTCTGCCTGCAGACCCTGCTCCCGAGCATATTTCAGGATTAGCACCTCAATCATCGAGGCTATGGAGCGCCGCTCTCTTTCCGCTGCAATTCGCAGCAGCTGCTTAATGTCTCTAGAGGTACGAATGGACAGGGTTTCATCCTTGGGACGCTTCATGACTCAGTCCAGCAGTATTTGTGCTGCAAATGTACTGCGCCTTGCCATCAATAGCGACACAAAGAAATCAAAACGGGTGCGCCGCCTACCTTATGCGCTTCCTCCCGCAGAGCCACATAATCGACCCTCGACTGCGCAATGGAAGGTTCTGAGCCCTTTATTGGTCAGGAATTAGGACTTTCCTAACGCACTTCTGCATGAGTGTTCGGGCTACTACTGGCGGCAATAGCAGCATAGCCAGACTCTTTGATCTGACCCAAGTATCGACAGCACAACATCATCGAGAGCATGTTTGGCTGGGAGAAAAAGAACAGCCGGATCGTGACACGCTTGGACAAGCTCGCGAAAAGCTATGCAGCTAGGGTATCGCTCGCTTGTTCCATGCGGTTTTGCGACACCTCTTTTCGTACGGAGCCTAGGAGTCCATGGCCTGCGAGCTCAAGGGCAGCAATCAACAGCGCGACCATTTGCTTGATAGACTCGATTCCGATTCGATTTTTGGGCAGATCTCAAAAAGCACCGTCCATCGGAATCCGGACCTCGCAGCGTCCCAACTGGTATTCCAGGCAAGTTGACCAATAAATTATTAATCAGAAAAAACAAATAGATAGTGAATCGTTTCAAATTACACCGGCCCACCAACCCTCAACGACAAGGCCCGCCAAGTGCGGGCCTTGTCGTATCTCGCGTTTCACTCCCGCTTCACCGCCAAACGTCGCCCCCCACGCCAACTCAATGCCCATGCCGATGATGCACATCCGGAAAATGCGCATGACTGTGCCGCATCGGCGTATGCACATGCGGATGGCTATGCGGCTCCACCCCATCCCACTCAAACCCATGCGTATGTTGATGATGCTCATCGTGTGTATGCCGATGATCATGCTCAAGCCGTTCGTGCTGATGTTCATGAACATGGTTTTCCATCAGATGAATCCATACCCCCACGGCCATTAACGCTGCTGCGAGCAGGAACATCAGCGATATCGATTCGCCCAGCAGCAGAATCGAGATGCCTGCGCCGAGAAACGGTGCGGTGGAAAAGTAGGCGCCGGTGCGTGCGCTGCCGAGGCCGCGCAGGGCGAGGACGAACATTACCAGGCTGACGCCGTAGCCGAGAAAGCCGACGAGCAGGATCGGAAACAGCGAGGCGGCGGCGGGTAGTTGGCTGCCGATGAACAGGGCCAGTGTGCAGTTGACCAGACCGGCCACGAGGCCTTTGCTGCCGGCGATGAACAGTGCGTCCGAGGCCGAGACTTTACGGGTCAGGTTGTTGTCGATGGCCCAGCAAAAGCAGGCGAAAGCCACAGCCAGCGGCCCGGTCCAGTCCTGCGTCGAAACGGCCTCTTGTGGCCAGGACAGCACGACGCCACCGGCGACGATGGCGAGCATGCCGATCACAATTCGGCGGTCGGCATTTTCCTTGAACACCACCCACGCCAGCAGCGCCGTGAGCACGGATTCGAGGTTGAGCATCAGTGACGCGCTCGCGCCGGACGTTCGGGTCAAACCGAACATCAGCGCCACTGGCGCCAACACGCCGCCGAAGCCGATGGCACCGAGCAGCCATGGCCATTCACCGGTGCCGAGCCCGGAAGGTTTCCAGCCACGATCGCGGGCAAAACGCAGAACGGTCAAACCCAGACCACTGCCGAGATAGAGCAACCCGGCGAGCAGAATCGGCGAAATCTGTACCCCCAACAGTTTGGCGAGGGGCGTACTGGCGCCAAACAGCGCTGCCGCAATCAATGCGTAGAGAACGCTCATATTCATGCCGGGATCACTCGCTGGGGCCGATGGAATACCAGCAAGCATCATGGCAAAACTCAGGTGAGAATTATGTGAACAGCTGATTCGTGTCAGGGAACACGGCCTCGGGTACGTGCTCAAATCCAGCAACATTTAATCCGCGCAATCTCTGGGCGGTCGCTCGATGCAGCTTCTATGCTGCGAACATCGAGATGCAATGGAGTTGAAGATGAAGAGCTGGATCGCCGTAGCGCTGGCCGCGCTGATTTCCTTGTCCGTCCATGCGGCCGACGCCCCCACTGTGCGCGTCGAACCGATCGCGTTCACAACCAGTGCCGACAGCGTCCAGCGCAAACAGTCGATCACGGGTGACCAGACGGCGGAGTACCGGTTCAACGCCAAGGCCGGCCAGATGCTGACCGTCGACTTCACGCCCTCCAACACCTCCGCTTACTTCAACATCGCTGCCAAGGAGGCCGATTACGCGCTGTTCAATGGCTCGATCATGGGCAATCACTTCCTCGGCACATTGCCCAGCGATGGCGAGTACACGATTCAGGTCTACCTCATGCGCAACGCCGCACGACGTAATGAAGTGGCCAACTACGAGCTGGCGCTGAGGCTGGTCAATGGCGATGCCATCAGCCGTCAGCCACCATTCGATCAGACGCTGGAATTGCAGGGCATTGCCTTTCACGTCAGCACTGAACAGGTCGATGGCAAACCCACTTTGCACATCGCTCCCAAGGGGCTGGAGATCGACAATACAGTCATCATTCAGGCCCTCAGCGGTGAGGTGGTACGCGCCGAAGTCGCCGATCTCAACAACGACGGCTCCCCTGAACTCTATGTGTTCACCCGCTCGCCCGGACGCGGCATGCCGGGCGAACTGATCGCCTATTCGGCCAACAACAAGAAATCCCTGAGCGAAATCTACTTGCCTCCGGTCAGTGACAACCCGAAAACCGCCGAGGGTTATCAGGGCGAGGACTCGTTTGCCGTGGTGGAAAACAGGCTGGTGCAACGCTTCCCGGTGTATGACAGCGCCGACGCGGGTGCGGGTCGTACGGGGAAGATGCGTCAGGTTCAGTACACGTTGGTGGCGGGTGAAGCCGGGTGGATTTTACGCGAGGACAAGGTCACGGAATTCTGAAATGACCGGGATCGTTACGGCCGGCGGATAAACCCCTGAACCACTTCTACACTCACACCGCCCCCACTGCCACGACGAGCCCCCATGACCACCCTCCAAGACCGCATGAAGCAAGGCAAGGACGCCCGCAAAAAATGCTCGCGCAGCGCCCACGCCACCACTGGAAAAATGAGCCGCGATCCGATTCCGCTGATCAAAGCGTCGAGTCAGGGCCGTGTCGCTTCGCTGGTGGAGTTGCGTTACGGACGAATGCTGGTGTCGCCCTTCACATTCTTCCGTGGCAACGCGCTGCTGCAGGCGCATGATCTGTCGAGCACCCAGAACATGGGGCTGGTCGGGCCGATCTGCGGGGATGCACACTTGATGAACTTCGGCGGGTTCGCCACGCCGGAGCGCAATCTGTTGTTTAGCGTCAATGATTTCGACGAGGCGCATCCCGGGCCCTGGGAATGGGACGTAAAGCGGCTGGCGGCGAGTTTTGTGGTGGCGGCGCGGGATTTGCGCCATGGCGAGTCGGTTGAGGACGAGGTCTGTCGGCAGATGGTCGGTGCCTATCAGGCGACGATGCTGGAGTGCGCCGAACAGAGTGCGCTGGAAACCTGGTACGAATCGATCAAGTACGAAGACTTGCTCGATCAGGCACGCAAGAGTGCGCTGGAGCATGTGCAGCGTGCCGTCGATAAAGCCGAACGGCGCACCCATGCCGAGTTGCTGCCGAAAATCAGTGAGCGCGACGCCAACGGGCGACTGGTCATTCGTGACGACCTGCCGGAAATTTTCCACCTGCACAAGAACACCACGCTGCTCGACGCCGACGATGACTGGTTGCGGCTGGCGGACTGGCGGCCGTTGTTCGATACGTTCATGCGTGACTATCGCACCACGCTGCAGGCTGACCGGCGAGAATTGCTCTCGCGGTTTCACGTACAGGATCTGGCGTTCAAAGTGGTGGGTGTCGGCAGTGTGGGCACCCGATGTCTGGTGGCGCTGCTGACAGACGATCAGGAATTTCCGTTGTTTCTGCAGTTCAAGGAGGCGCGCCGCTCGGTGCTCGCCGACTATGTGAAGGCCAAGTCCCGCACGCGTCATGAAGGCCAACGGGTGGTCGAGGGGCAGCGCTTGATGCAGTCGGCCAGCGATCTGTTTCTCGGTTGGACCACCGGCCCCCACGGTCGGCATTTCTATGTGCGGCAATTACGCGACATGAAGATCTCCGCCGAGCTGGAAAACTTCGACGCCGAAACCTTCGCCGCCTATGCCCGGGTCTGCGGTCGCGCACTGGCCCGCGCCCACGCCAAAGCCTCGGGCAATGCGGCGGTCATCAGCGGCTATATCGGCAAGGGCGATGCCTTGGCCGACGCCCTGTTCAAATACGCCCGCAGTTACACCGCGCAGAACGAACGCGACTTCGAACGTTTTCAGCAGGCTTGCCGCAAGGGCCGGCTGCGGGCACGTTCGGAAGCGGATTTTGCAGCGGATCACTTGCCTTGACACGCTGCAGAGCGCTCGCTGTCGAGATGAATTTTTCTTCACTGCCCTACTTCGATCAACACGGTACAGTCCGCTCGCTCATTCAAGAAACTACGGTTCGCCCGCGCTCTCCCGCGGGCTTTTTTTTGCCTGGCGTTTGCTGCGGTAACGATCCGCGCGGTTTGTTTTTTCCCGCCCCATGATCAATCCTGTCCCTCGACCCTGCCCACCGGAGCGCACGATGCCGCTGCTGACCTTGCCCTGCCAACGCCTGACGCTCGCCATCCTCGCCCCGGAACAGGCCGAACTGGAAAGTGCGTTCTATGCACGCAACCAGCGCCACCTCGCCCCTTGGTCGCCCATCCGCACCACCGAATACTTCTCCAGCGAACAGATTCGCCGACGCCTTGAAGTTCAGGCCAGTGCCTACGAGGCCGGGCTGGCGATGCATTTCGCCCTGCTGACGCCGGACGGCCAGCAGATGATCGGCGCGTGCAATTTCAGCGGGATCATTCGCGGTGCGTTTCAGGCCTGTTATCTGGGTTATCACATTGACCATGCGCATCAGGGTCAGGGTTTGATGCAGGAAGGCCTGGAGGCCGGCATCGGTTACATGTTCGACACGCAGAACCTGCACCGGATCATGGCCAACTACATACCCGGCAACGAGCGCAGTGCGCGGTTGCTGGAGCGTCTGGGTTTCGAACGCGAGGGCTACGCCAAGGCCTACCTGAACATCGCCGGGCGTTGGCAGGACCATGTGCTGACGGCGCTGGTCAATCCGGTGTTCGAGGCGCCGGAAAAGCGTTGGTCACGACAACTGGCGTGAGTTTCACAATTTGTTAAGCATTGGCGAAGTATGCTCAAGGCTCCTGCCCTTTCCGGTTGCCTGAAATCCATGCCGCGTGCCGCCACTTCGCTGTTTCTACTCGCCGCCCTGCTGTTTTTTTTCGCTTTGGGTAACCACCAGCTGCAAGGCTCCACCGAGGCCCGGGTCGCCGGGATCGCCATGGAGATGCACCTGGACGATGACTGGGTGACGCCGCGCCTGTTCGGCGAACCGTTTCTGGAAAAACCACCGCTGAGCCTGTGGCTGGACGCCGGCGCCATGCGCGTGTTCGGCGTTTCGCCGTGGGCGGTGCGGCTGGCGTCGGCGGTGGCCGGGTTGCTCAGTGTGATGGTGCTGTACGGCATGTTGCGCCGCTTCGGTCGGCCGAAAGCGCTCGCCTGGACGGCGGGGATATTGCTGGCGACCATGGCCAGTTACTGGAGCAACGTGCGCGGCGTCGGCGAGGATGCGCTGCTGGCGCTCGGCGTAACCACGGCGTTGCTGGCGTTCTTTCAGGCGCAACGCACACCGAACGCGGCTAACTCGCTGCTGTTTATCGTCGGCATCGCTATCGCCACGTTGAGCAAGGGCGTACTTGGACTGGCGATGCCCGGCGTGGTGATTTTCGCCTACCTGCTGGCGGATAACCTGATCGACAGACGCCTGAAGATCGGCGCGTGGCTGCGACCCGGCCTGCTCACGGCGGTGGGCCTGATTCCGTTGCTGATCTGGCTCATCGTGCTTTACCAGCGCGGTGGCTCGCACGCCGTCGCTGAAGTGCTGCTGACCAACAGCGTCGGGCGCTTCAGCGGCTCGTTCGTCGAGGCCGGGCATTACGAGCCGTTCTATTACTATCTGGCCAAACTGCCGGAAGCGTTCCTGCCGTGGAACATTCTGGTGTATCTGGGCCTGTGGCATTTCCGCAAGGAGCTGAAGGCCAACCGTTACTTGCTGTTTTTCAGCCTGTGGATCGTCGCGCAGTTCATCATGCTGACCCTTGCTTCCAGCAAACGCACGGTGTACCTGATGTCGATGACCCCGGCTGCGGCGGTGATCGCCGCCGAGTATGCGCGCGTGTTGTTCGAGCGCTTGCAGGCGCGTGAAAACGCAGACCGCTTTATCGGAAAAGTCGCCCGTCATCGTCAGGCAATTGCTGCCGGTTTGCTCACGGTGGTGATCGCCAGCTACCTCGGCGCGGCCCAGTGGGCCTTGCCCAACGCTGATAAAGAACTGTCGTTCCTGCCGCTGACTGACCATATTCAGAGCCTGCAAGCCAACGGTCAGCAGGTCGCGCTGTTCCAGGCCAATGAGCGGGTCGGCGGCGCCAGCGTGTTCTACACCCAACGTGTGCTCAAGGGACTGGACACCGACGCGCAACTGCATGACTTCCTCAGTGCCTCGCCCTCGAACGTCGCGGTGATCTCCGCGGACAGCGAACCCGCCGCACCACTCAAAGTGCTGAAGACCATGATGGTCGGGCGCCAGGCGTACTACTTCGTCGGCTACTGACGCCCTTCGCGCCAGCCAATAAAAAACCCGCCGTCACTGGCGGGTTTTGTTTGGGCCGACGCTTTGCCCACCTCAGTTCATCGAGTGCTCACTGACTGCCAGTCGGAGGCTTCGATGAAGCCAAGCACGCGCGGGGCCGCTTTGTTCGCAGCGGAAACAAACAGCGAGGAGCCATAGCCCGGGTCCGAAACCGGCGAATTCAGATCCTTTTCCAGCTCCGCCATGCATTCGCTGTGGGTCACCAGAATCAGATTGCGCCCCGCAAGCTTGTGCGCCAGCGCTTCCTGCAGGATGTGGCCCTTGCAGCTGATCAGCCAGTCTTCGCCGGTAGCCGCGCGATTGAACATGTAACCGGCGGTCTGCACAGTGCGCAGCATCGGGCTGTTGTAGATATCGGCGTTATTCAGGCCCAAATGCTCGAACTGTGCGCCGACACCGACCGCGACACTGCGCGAGCGGTCGGTGATGCCGTCGTCACCACTCAGGCACGGCGCCGGCGAGTGATCGCAGCGCTCGACGTGACGCACCAGCACAATCATCTCGCCCTTGGCCCAACCGGCCGCCAGCGCCTTGGCACCGGACACATTGCCGTGGGCCAGGTCAGGCACCGCCGCCGGGGCGAGCAGCCACAGGGTCAGCGGGATCACCAGCAGCGACGCACCGAGCACCACCCACGTGTTGCGATAGCGGGCCAGCTTACTCAGGGAAATCGAGCGTTTGACGCCGAACAGACTCAGTCTCAATTCCACATCGGGCCGCCTCGTCGGCATCCATCACAGTCAATACGATGCGGCGAGGGTAGAGAAGCGGGCGTAAGTGGCGAGTGAAACGCATGTGAAAAAAGTCTTGAAACGCCCTTGTTACAAATTCCGTCGGACAAAATCCTTTCAGCTCTCGTGTTTGCGGCCGATACAGACCTGCTAACCCCCTTGCTGGCTCAAAAAAACAACAATCTTCCAGCCTGACCGACGATCAAGTAGCTCAACGTTCCTGGAGGAATTGTGATGAATAGCTGGTTCGGCAACATCAGCGTGAACATGAAATTGGGTCTGGGCTTCGGCCTGGTCCTGGCCCTGACCTGCGTCCTCGCCCTGACTGGCTGGACCAGCCTCGGCGGTCTGATCGACCGCAGCAACTGGATGAGCGACATCACCCAGCTCAACGCCGGCCTGACCAAGCTGCGCGTGGTGCGCCTGCAATACATGCTGACCAACGGCGACGAAACCGCCGCGCAGAATGTGCAAACCACCCTCGAAAGCTTCGCCGCGCAACAACAAGCGCTGATCAACAAGTTCAAGAGCCCGGAAAACGTCAAACTGCTGAAAGAGCAGGCCGCGACCATCGCCGAATACCAGACTTCGCTGAACAAGATGCGCAACGCCTACCGCACCGGCAACAGCGCCCGCGACGTGATGGGCAGCAACGCCGACACCGCTTACAACCTGATCGAAGCGATCAGCAAGCGCGTGCAGCAAATGGACATGAGCGAGCAGCGCTTCGAGCAGTTCCAGGCCATCACCCAGGCCAAGGAAGCGTTCATCCTCGCGCGCTATGAAGTGCGCGGCTACACCGCCACCACCAACGCCGAAACCGAGCAGAAAGCCGTCGGCCAACTGAACGTGGCCATCGACAGCCTCAAGCAACTGAACGTGCATTTCGCCGCGACCCAGCAAGACGCTCTGCGTCAGCTGGAAACCGCCCTGACCAACTACCGCAGCGCGTTGCAGGCCTACAAGAACGCCAACAGCGAAGCGGTGCAGGCGCGTAAGGAGATGACCGATCAGGGTGCGGCCATCGTCACCACCAGCGAGCAGCTGTACCAGATCCAGCTCGACCGTCGCGACATCGAAAGCGCCCAGGCCCGTACGCTCCAGCTGATCAGCACCCTGCTGGCACTGCTGGTCGGTGTGATTGCTGCGGTGATCATCACCCGTCAGATCACCCGTCCGCTGCAAGATACGCTGGCCGTGGTCGAGCGCATTGCCAGCGGCGACCTGACCCAGAACGTCATCGTGACCCGCCGCGACGAACTCGGCGTGCTGCAACAAGGCATCGCGCGTATGGGCGTGACCCTGCGCGACCTGATCAGCGGGATCCGCGACGGCGTCACTCAGATCGCCAGCGCCGCCGAAGAACTCTCGGCCGTGACCGAGCAGACCAGCGCCGGGGTGAACAGCCAGAAGGTCGAGACCGATCAGGTGGCCACCGCCATGCACGAGATGACTGCCACCGTGCAGGAAGTCGCGCGCAACGCCGAAGAAGCTTCGCAAGCCGCAGCGGCCGCTGACGGCGAAGCCCGTGAAGGCGACAAGGTAGTGAATGAAGCCATCGCCCAGATCGAACGTCTGGCCAGCGAAGTGGTGCGTTCCACTGAAGCCATGAGCGTGCTGCAACAGGAAAGCGACAAGATCGGCAGCGTCATGGACGTGATCAAGGCCGTGGCCGAACAGACCAACCTGCTGGCACTCAACGCAGCGATTGAAGCCGCGCGTGCCGGTGAAGCCGGCCGTGGGTTTGCCGTGGTCGCCGACGAAGTCCGTGGCCTGGCGCAACGCACGCAGAAATCCACCGAAGAAATCGAAGGCCTGGTCGCCGGTCTGCAGAACGGCACCCAGCAAGTGGCCGCCGTGATGAACAACAGTCGCGCCCTGACCGACAGCAGCGTGGCCCTGACCCGCAAGGCTGGCGACTCTCTGGAAAACATCACCCGCACGGTGTCGAACATCCAGTCGATGAACCAGCAGATCGCCGCCGCGGCCGAACAGCAAAGCGCCGTGGCCGAAGAAATCAGCCGCAGCATCATCAACGTGCGCGACGTGTCGGAACAGACCGCCGCGGCCAGTGATGAAACCGCAGCGTCGAGCGTTGAACTGGCGCGCCTGGGCGGTCAGTTGCAGCAGATGGTCAGCCACTTCCGCGTCTGATCTTCAGTCAGCGCCAAAGCGTAAATCCAATCGCGGGCAAGCCCGCTCCCACAGGAAACGAGTCGAACACAAAATATGTGAACGACCGAAAAACCTGTGGGAGCGGGCTTGCCCGCGATGGCGTCAGATTTACTGCCACTGAAAATTGGCGATGCCGAGAAAATACTGGCTCAGCGTGACGGCACATCCAATTCAACGTCACCGACATTATTAAATCGTCTATGAATTCGAGTCCCCAAGCCAGCGGCAGATTGATTCTGCTCGAGCGCTTTCTGCAACATCACACGCGCGTGCTCTTCAATCGAACGATTATTAATATCTGCCGCTAACTGCAGTTCTTCATAGAGCTGAAGGTCAAGATTGCTGATAGTCAAACTCGCCACAATGTACTCCAGCGATACAGCCATCGAAGCAGTGAGACTACCACTCGGTTTACGAATCTTCGTTTTCAGGTTGTAACGCCATTTGATCGAGCCTTTGTAGGAGCTGCCGCAGGCTGCGATCTTTTGATCTTGTTTTTAAAATCAAAGTCAAAAGATCGCAGCCTGCGGCAGCTCCTACAGGGATTGCGTTCGATCAGCAGTCCGGTGCCCCTTAGCGAGTCCCGCGTTGGCGCAACGCCGACGGCATGAAATACGCGTCTTCCGGCACCGGTTGCGAGAAGTCGACGGTGGAGGCTTCTTCGTTGTCGAGGTTCTGCACGTAGTAACGGCGGGCCTGCAGGTCGTGAAACACGTCCAGTGCGCTCCAAGTGGTCGGCAGGTCGTAGAAGTTTTTCAGGTAGGCCATCGACACCCGCCACAACTCCCCGCGCCCATCGTATTGATCGACCAGCGCCGCGCCCCAGCTGTCCTCGTCGAGGAACAGCACGCGTTTGGAATAGACATGTCGCGCGCCCGGCTTGAGGTTGCCTTCGACCACCCACACACGGTGCAGCTCATAGCGGGTGAATTGCGGGTTGAGGTGGCCCGGG
The DNA here is from genome assembly GCF_055760375.1 of Pseudomonas sp. m6p. Lineage (NCBI taxonomy): Bacteria > Pseudomonadati > Pseudomonadota > Gammaproteobacteria > Pseudomonadales > Pseudomonadaceae > Pseudomonas > Pseudomonas sp. m6p. The sequence goes on along the minus strand of NZ_CM147084.1, from coordinate 4,570 downwards.
GTCAGCAGTTGGGCGTACTTCACGTCGGGGCTGCCGACCTTGTAGTTGTTGTAGGGGATGTAGACCTCCTGCTTGCCCTTGAGCTTCCAGTCGTAGCGGTCCGGCGCGCCGTTGAACAGGTCGGTATCGTCGGCGGTGCGCAGGCCATCGGATGAGGCGATCGGCGTGTCATACGCCAGGTTCGGCGCACGGCGCACGCGACGTTGGCCGGCGTCGTAGACCCAGGCCTGGCGCGGGTCCTTGAGTTGATCGAGCATCTCGTGGACCAACGCCGCGCCACCGGCCAACCGCGCCGGGCTTTTCACAAAAGCGAGGTAGTAGAACAGGATGTTTTTCAGGTCGGCGTACTGCCCGCCCGGACGATAAAAATTGAACAGTGCTTCTTGCTGTGAGGTGACCAGGGCAAAGCTGCCGTTGCGCTGCACCGGGGCTTCGGACGCACGACGCACCACGTAAATCCCGCGATAACGGGTGATGTGGTTCCACAGCACTTCGATACCGTCCTTGGGCACCGGGAACGGTACGCCGCCGTAGGCATCGGCGAATCCGCTGCCGCCCTCCAGCAGCTTGGCTGAGGTCGCATTCTTCAACGTGTTGTCATACAGCCATTGCGGCGCCGAACCGGAACGGCGCGACGGATAGACCGGCATCTGGAACGTGTCGGGATAGCTATTGAACAACGCAATCTGACCGGGGCTGAGGTGGGCCTTGTACTGCTCCAGATTGGCCTTGGTGATGGTGAACAGCGGCTTGTCCGCCGCATACGGATCCGGGTGATGTTGGCCCGGTTTGTAGCCGGCTGGCGCCTGGGTGATGCCGCCGGTCCAGGCCGGAATCGTGCCGGCAGCGTTGCCGGCACGCTCGGCGCCCATGGGCGTGAGGGTGGTTTTCAGTTGTTCGGCTTGTTGTGGGGTGATGGCGGCCAATGTGCTGCTCGCAGCGAGACCCAGCACGAGCGCCAGCGTTGTCTTCGTCAATCTTGAAATATGAAACATGTTCTTCTCCAGAATGCATACCCTGTGGGAGCTGGCTTGCCAGCGATAGCGGTGGGTCAGCCACCATTGATGTCGAATGTGCTGCCGTCATCGCGGGCAAGCCCGCTCCCACAGGGGGATGAGTTGTCCCGGGATCTGCGTCTGAAACTCACAAGAAATACTTGAGGTTGAACCCGACGTTGTCGCGGTCGCGAATCCCGTTGTTCTGTCCGCCGCCCCAGAAGTTGGTGTATTGCACCTCGGCTTCGAGCTTGTTCTGGTAGTTGGCCTTGATCCCCAATGTGTAAGCCTTGCGCCCGTCGATGGTGTTGCCGGCCTGATAACTGTTGCCCTTGAAGTCGTCCTTGTAGACGACGTACGGCGAGACGTTGACCCCGGCGTACACATCGTTCCAGGTGCCGTTGAACATCACCGTGTAGCTGTAAGAGTTGCGATTGACCTGATCGTCGCGATCGCCGCCGGACACATAAGAGGTGTTGCCGGTACCGGCGTAATAGCGCGTGCTGCCGTCGTAGGCGGTGTATTGCAGGCTGCTGCCGCGCAGGTGTTCGGAGGCCAGTTCGAAGATGCCGAACATCGAGTCGAACGACAGCGTCGGGCCGAAGTTGTAGATGCTGCCCAGCGAGGTGTTGAACGCTTCCACGCGCTCGGCGTTGTTGATCTCGCTGTCGAGGGTGACCATCTGCCCGCCGACGTTGACGGGCTTACCGGTCACCGCCACAGCGGCACCGTTGGCCAGGTCGCCGATCAAGTCGTTAGTCGCGGCAATCCCGATCGGCAGGTTCGGTCGATAGGCGATCTCGCCGAACACCGAAGCCTGGCCCAACGTGGTGTTGAAGCTGAAACCGTACATGCGGATGTCTTCGGCATAACGCCGATGCGCCTGAATGTTGCCCATCACATCGGCCGTCGCCAGACCGTTGGCCAGCGCCCCGGCCTGACTGCCGGCGACGGTGGAGAGCATGTTGGTCAGGGCATTCATGTCGATACCCTTGTAGCCACCCAGATCTGCGGCGATGGTCGGTTCCTTGGCGTGGTAGTTGACCAGGTAAAGGCCGAACTCGGTGCTGTTGAGCGCCTCGGCGATATAGCGGAAGGCGAAGCCGAACTGGCCGTCGTTGCGTGCGTTGTAGTCCTTGCCGATCGACGCCACTTTCAGCGTATTGCCGTAGGCCGGTGTCACGCCGTTGGCGTACAGGCCGGTGCTTTTCAGCGCCGGGGCGAGCAATGGGTTGTTGCCCAGTGCGCTGTACAGCCCGATAACGTTGCCGAACCCCGGCACCGGGGTATCAAGCGCGGTGCCGCTGAAGTTGTTGTAACCGGTGTTGCCGCCATCGGCGAACAGGTCGGTCTGCGAATAGAAAGTCCCAACCGGGTCGATGCGGGTTTCCTTCCAGTTGGTCTGGTAGAAGCTCTCCATGGTCAACGAATCGCTGAGGCCAATGTTGAAGCTCACGGCCTCCACCGGCATCAGCACCTCCTTGACCTCGGCGCCCGGCAAGCGGTACTTGGCGGCGTCCACCGGGTTGGTGGTGTTGATCCCGCCGCGATAGAAAATCCCCTCGCCCCAGTTGAACACCTGACGCCCGACTCGCGCGGTCACCGGCATCTGCGCCACGTCCCAGTTGCCGTAGACATAGGCGTCGAGCATCTCGATCCGGCTGCCGGCGATGTCGCGGGTCTGGCTGGTAAAGCGATCATCCTGCGGGTAGCTCTGGCTTGGCTGCGCCGGGTTGTTGTTACGGTAGTAATCGTTGCGCTTGTCCATCAACTGGGTGTCGTAGAACGCCGTGCCGCGCAGGAACATCCCGTAGTTCTGGTAGTTGGCCTCCAGCTCGGAAGTGATCTTGTACACCTCGGAAACCAGCCCGGTATCGAAGTTGCGATTGCCGTCGTTGGTGTTGACGTCGTCGTTGTTCTTGTCGCGGCCCTGCACCCGCCACAAACGGCCATAGGACAGGGTCGTGTCGATCGATCCGGTGACTTGATTGTCCAGCACGCTGAACTCGGCAGCCTGAAGCGCATCCACCGCACAGAGTTGCAGCAGCCCCGCCAGACCGACGCCGGGAATTGCCACGCCGGTGAGGCGCAATCGAGTGTTGATCATGGGTTCCTCCTTGTTCTTATTGTTTTTTTGCGTGACCGCGATGGCTACGGTGTGAGTCCCGCACGGACATAAATCCGGCTGTGCGCGCCGAAATGGCCGAGCAGTTTGAACAGCTGCTGATTGAGTGCCGGATGCTCGAAACGCTCGCGCTGCAACTGGTTGCCGCTGCTGAAATCACTGGTCACCGGGGCCGTCTCCAGCCATTGGCCGATAGCTTCATCGAACGCCGCCGAGTCCTCGACCGACTCGGCGCTGACCACGTCGCGCAAGTAGCCCACCGAGTACGGCGGATACTGTTGGTCTTGAGCCACATCGGAGTAGGCCGCGAGCATCGGATGCGCCTGACCGGCGCGCAGTACCCGGCGCAACCAGGTCGATTGGTACTTCTCGACTTCCATATGGCGGGTAGCGACCCGTTCGATGGAGGCTTTTTTATCATCGGCAAAACCGGCCAGCGCTTTGCCCTCCAGCAACAACAGACTCGGCAGTTCGACCCCGGGCAACGGCTTGGCGTGATACGGCTGGGTCAAGTCCTGCACGTGGTGCACGCCCCAACCCAAGAACCGATAGCCCCAGTACGGATGGCCAGTGGCGAACGCCAGACGCGCCAGCCCCAGGTACTGATAGGCGCGCCAGTCCGGCCAACTGCGCTGAAGAAATCCGGCTGCGGCATACACCACCGCGCTTTCATGGAAGAAGCCCATGTGGAACGGCGCCTGCGAGCTGTACTGGAAACGATCATCGCCAAACGGCTGCGGGCCGAAGCCATACCGCGCGCCGACCTCGCCGGGGTTGTCGCTGAACAGATTGATGTCGTGACCGTAATCCGGCTCGTCGGCAGCACTCGCCAATACCGCCAGCGCCGCGACTTTCTCGCCCTCTGCCACGCGAATGAAACGCTGGCGATTCCACGGTGACAGCGTCTGCTCGACCATCACCTGATCGGCCGACAAGTGTTCACGCTCGGGCAGGTCTTGACCCGGCAAAGGCTGAATGACCATCGCCAGATGAATGCGCGGATTGAGCCGCAACGCGGTGAGAAAGTCGTGGCGCAGATGGTCGCTCGATACGGCGGGCAACTTCAGGTTGTCGGGGCGCGGCGGGTATTGGGTGAAGTGTTCACGGGCGAAGCTTTCCTGTTGCTCCAGCAGCGCGACCACGGCCGGATATTGCTCGGCGAGAAAACGCTCCAGCGGCTCGACGGCAACCGGCGGCGCATCGCGCAGCGCCGGCAGTGCCTGCAACGCCAGATAGCTGCCGACCGTGTGGTTCGACCAGCCCCACGCCGTCGGGGCCGTGGCACAAAGCAGCAACAGGAGAAAAGTCAGCTTCATTGCTTTTAATTCTTATTGGAGGTGCTGTGGGGGTTGAGCCTAACAACCGACCCAGGCGCTGACACTGTCCGATCTCACCAGAAAAGTTCTCCGATAGCGCCATATGAAGCTCACCGCTCACCTGTGTAGGAGCT